>CAVXWU010000024.1:0-112362 GCA_963765535.1 uncultured Verrucomicrobiae bacterium | reverse complement strand
GGCATGACCACATACGCATGCAGCACGGTGCCGAACCGTTCTGGCAGCTCCGCCAAAAGCTCCACAAAGTGGCGGCGGTCCGCTTCGTCCCTGAAAATGTTGCGCCGCTCATTGCCGCGTGCCGTTACATGATAGCAGCCACCGGGGATTTCAATCCGCAAAGGTCGAGCCATGGGCTCTTTTCCTCCAACCGTCGGCGATTGTCAAATATGGAGATGTGACCCCATTGGACCTCGGTTCTGGCAGCTCCGCCAAAAGCTCCACAAAGTGGCGGCGGTCCGCTTCGTCCCTGAAAATGTTGCGCCGCTCATTGCCGCGTGCCGTTACATGATAGCAGCCACCGGGGATTTCAATCCGCAAAGGTCGAGCCATGGGCTCCTTTCCTCCAACCGTCGGCGATTGTCAAATATGGAGATGTGACCCCATTGGACCTCGCCTCTGACGAAGGGAAAAGTGGGCTCAAAACAAACATCGTATTCCGATGAAATCGGACACCGATTCCGATTTTATCCGGACGGGGTTCCGGCGACATCCGGACAGCGTTCCCGAGTTTGCCGGACAGTGCCCAGGCAGGAGCGAAATCCCTGTTCGGGGTGGGGCCGAGCGGACATGACGTTCTGCACCACGAGGGCGCACTGGGGGCCGATCTTGCGGGCCCAATCGATGATCCGGCTGGGAGTCCATTCCAGATAACGCTGGTGGATTTGGGAGGATGCTCATCCAGGGTGGTGAAGTAACCGCGCTGGAAACCGCGCCGATGAGCGGCAACCCGCTTGGTTTTGTCAAAGAGCTCGACGGTCGACTCGGTCAAGCGCACCTGGAGGCGTTGGTGGATGAACCCGTAAGGCACGCTGTAGTAGTGGTGATCGACCACCACGTGATAATCGATGTTGAAGCGGCAGGGTTCGACGACGGCCGTGCGGGTGTTATCGGGAATCGTCAAGGCCGGCACCCCGCCATAGGACTGATAGGCGTGCACGTGCGCGCTGATCCAGGAATGAAGCTTCTGGTCCGGGAACGCCTCGGCAAAGATCTTGCCCGAAACCCCCAGCGCGGCGACGAACAGCGACCCGGGTTGGGTTGTGCCGTCGGCCCCATTGCGGATGGGGACGGTTTGACCGGCCCCCGTCCGGGTTGAAGTACAGCCGCTTTTGCGAACGCTATCAGGAATGGCGCAAGACCTTGGAACCGACGCTGCGGCAGGTGCACGTTCCCGGGGAAAAGATGTTCGTGAACTGGATCGGTGCGGATGTAATCCTGCCACAACAGGGTGCGGTTGGGACGGCGCAGTTCGGCGTGGAGGTGGGCCCAGTCCGCGATCGGCGGCGGGGGCGTTTCCGCGATCCGTGGAGGCGCTACGGCGCACAGCCGTGCTTCCAGTTCGGTTTCGCCGACCCCTTCGGCCAGCGGCCACTTCAAGCCCGCCGCCTCGGCCCGCAAGAGATAATCGCCGACCGTGCTGGAGGCGATACCACAACTTCGTGCGATTTCGCGGATCGACAGATCGTGTTCATGTTTCAGACGTAGGATTTCGATGACTTGACGCATAACGAGTATTTTTCGAGGCATAGGGCGGTCAGTTTCGACCGCCCGCGCGCCCACTCAATGTTTTGCGTCACCCTCCCCGAGAGGATCTAATCACGATCCCTTCCCACCACCCCACTCAGGGCGGCGGAAAAGCTGTCCGGATACCCCGGAACGGTGTCCGAATGCCGCCGGAATACGCAACCAATACTCGGCGGTGATCTTCCCGATGCACCACATCGCTTTGCGCCAGGGCTTCAAGACGTTTTTTTTAGCCACCGCCGAATCGTCTCTCGGCTCACTTGCTGCAACCCGGGCCGTTGCCGGGCCGCGTCCGTCAGAAGCTTGATCGTCCCGCGCTTGGCCCCTTCGGGAGGCTGCTGGCAGGTTAAGGCGACGACCTCGGCTTCCCCGTCGGTCAAATACCGGCGCGGAGCCCCCGAGCGGCTCACGTCACGCAAGGCGTAGTCCACACCTTTCTCCTGAAACGCGGAGCGGGTACGCCAGATGACCATCCGACTGACCCCCAACACCTGCCTGATCTGCTCGTCGCTGACGTTACGATCCAAGGCCGCCAGAATGTGGGCTCGATTGACCTCCCGCATCATATGGGTGCCGCGGGATCGCAGGGCGTCGACCATTCGTCGGTCCGCACTACTGAGTTCAACAGGAATGCGTCGCATAGTGACGCCGCTATACGTAACGTATCTTACGTGTCAACGTACTAGCCGCCAACGTGAGTCGGCGCTGACATTTCCCGGCGCAAGCGAAGTGCGGAACCCTCGAAAACAGGATGACTATCCGAAGCAAAGTTCTCCAATCATTTTGCCCACAATCATCCTGCCACATCGGGGTGAGCGATCCTTGTGAACAGGGGGAGTGGCAGAACGATTCTTGGGCAGGATGATTGTCCGAAGCCAGGCTCCATAATTATTCGCATGACGACGACGAGGCGCCTAATCATGCAAAACCCAGTCAGCGCGCTCTCAGGAGCGCGACTACGTCGTGGGGCGCCTCGCCGTTCCGGGCTTGGCAAGAGTTCTTGAGCGGTTAATCTCCCCCGAGTTTGCCCAGCGGAATAGGTGCACGATGATTCCGCGCAAACCGTGTGGTGTACTCAATGATGTTGAAGATGGAGTAGATAATGACCGGCTTTCATTCGAAAAGAATCATGTGGCCACTCCTCCCCGGGATCGTCGCCAGCCTAACATTATGTCATCAAACCCAGGCAGAATCCCAGGTCGTGATTTGGGACACCGGGACGCGCTTCACCGATACGCTCAACTCCGATCACCGCGCAGACTGGAAGATCGTTCCCTCCCAGCTCTTCGCCTTCGAGGCGGACCCCGTCAAGGCGGCTTCGGATCCGGGATATTACGGGCGCGAGTATGAATTCAAAGGCGACGCGGTGCTCGAGAATCGCAATCTCCTGATGGTCGTCTGGTCGGCGCGAGGATGCGTGGCGTTATTTTCGAAAGCAGGCGCGGGAATCCCAGCTGGCGGTGCCCGGCCCGACACCACTCTCGGCATGGAAATTCTTGAGTTCGCTCCGCGGCAAACAAATGCCGTGCCCGGTGCCATCAGCCGTTGTGAGGTCCTGCGGAATAGTGGGGATGAAGTGGCCCTCGAACTCTTTGCCGCCGGCAACGAATCCAGCGGCGCCTCGCTCATCTGTTCGTTGGACAAGTCCGAGATCCTGGAGGTTCGGCCGGGCGCGCTGATATCCGGAATCCGGCTGGAGTGCCCGATCGAATACGGAGTGGTGCCGGGGTTTGTCGGCGACGACCTGATTTTCGGTCCGGCAGAATTTGACGGGGCGGACGCCCTCTGCCTCCCGGCGGAGAATGTATTCGTCGGATTACTCCAGGGCGGCGATCGCGAATTGGTGATGACCTGGCCGAAGGGGAAACAGCATTTGCGCCTGCATCCCGCAGCGTCCGCGAAGGACCCCGGCGCCATGGCATCCATGGACTTCGACAACGATGGTCTGGGTATCTACATGGCCGGGTTAAACGCTCCTGGCCTCTGGCATCGGGAAGCGCTAAAGCCGGCGTTTCTGGAAAAGGAAGTGGCCCTGGCATGGAAGCCGCCCTTCCCCGCGAAGTGGAAGACCCAATTAACCGAATCCGGCGTGCGGACCACGTTCAATTTCCAGGATACCAAGGGTCAGATCTGGCGCGGTGTTGCCGGTTCCTACGATTACCCTGTCTGGTTCGATGACGGGCGCGCGTTCTATCACCTGAGCAAAAAGGTGCCGCCCAAAGGGGAATCCATCGTCTACTTCCTCGAAGGCCAGGACACGCCTTACACCTTCTCAACGCCCGTCGATATCATAAAGGCAACGCTCGGACGCCCGTTGTCGGATGCCATTCTCGACGTCCCCGGTCGCAGGCTGCGCACTCATCATCGGCGCGGCGAGGCGAATGTGCACCGCGCCTGCACATGCGGCTGCACGGAGGCGATCCAAGCGGTGTTTGAGGCCGGTCAGGAGGTCAGCAAACGGGACGACGTCGAACAGGCACTGGAGGATATGAACTTCTTTGTGCGGCGCCACGTCGAGCGCATTGGCGAATACCGGCAGTTTGCCGGCGACCTGATTCCCTTCCTCCAGGCGCAGGCGGTCGCGACGCCGGAGCTTAAGCCATTTTGCGATCACCTGAGCGAGATCGCGCAGAGGATTCCACAGGAGTACCGCGTGCAGGAGGAGAATATGAAGTCGCTTGCACACGCGGATGAACTGACGCGACAAACGATGGCCCTCACGTCGGTGAAACGCGACGACAATCTCAAAGCCTATATGGCGCTGCTCGATGCCTGGAGGGCCATGGGCGGCGCCCAGGATTACGTGCTGGCGCAATGCCACACCATTGCGCGCGACCTCTTCCAGCAAGCCGGCTATGGCTGCGTCGGCGATTCCCAAGCTGTGGTCCTCGCGCGCGAAGTCCGCGCCCGCTGCCGCCAGGTCCTCCGCAATCCCGATGGTTATGAGATCTGGGCTGATTATTGAAAGCGGCTTGGCATACCAGCAAATGTGCCGGCCCCCGATGAAACGCTTTGCCGCAGCCGCTTCTATCCTGTGCTGCGCGGCGATGCTGCTCCCGGGCTGCGGACGCGATCCATCCGCCGATGCCCCGAGCCCGCTGGATCCCTCTGCTCCGGGGCACGACCCCAGGCCGCCAACTGCGGATACGACGAATTCCGCACCGACCAACGCGACTGAAATGGTGTTGATCGCGGCAGGCTCGTTCAACATGGGCGATCCGGACGAAATCGACGCGCCATCGCATGAGGTGGAATTGGACGCGTTTTACATGGATCGGCGCCTGGTAACCCAGGAGCACTATGAAATGGTCATGGGCAAGAATCCTTCGCGCTGGAAGGGCAACCGCAATCCTGTCGAACAATTGCGCTGGTCCGACGCCGTCCGATACTGCAACAAACGCTCCGAGCTGGAGGGGCTTCAGCCGTGTTATGATGCGGAATCGCTGGAATGCCACTTCGAGGCGACAGGTTACCGCCTGCCTACCGAGGCGGAATGGGAGTATGCCTGCCGGGCCGGCAGCACCACCCGCTATTTCTTCGGCGATAATCCGTCCAAGCTCGGTGATTACGCCTGGTTCGAACAGAACTCGGGAGGCCATCCACGACCGGTCGGGCAAAAGCAACCCAATCCCTGGGGTCTTTACGACATCGTCGGCAATGTCTGGGAATGGTGCCAGGATTTCTATGCCGTGGACTATTACCCACAAGCACCGCGAAAGAATCCGCGCGGACCCACCGAGGGGCAGAACAAGGTATTGCGCGGTGGCGCCTGGAGATTCAGCGCTGATAACTGCCGCTCGGGCTATCGATACAACGAAAGTCCGGGCTATGCGGACGTCTGTTTTGGCTATGACATCTACGGGTTTCGTTGCGTCAGGAAAGCAACGGCCGGAGCCGGCAAGCCTTGAGCCTGCCCCATTCGTCCGCACTTCAAACGTCGGGCCGTCCGCAATGAGCAGTGCATCCCCAAAGTTGGCGGCGCTGGCGGACGCCCGGTGAGGTCACCGGCCTACAGCCATAACCGTTCCCCTTGATAGGCCGCGTGCCCCCACGCAGCGGATGATGCAGGACCACCTGGGGCTGCACCCCGCAGGGGGCTCGGGGCGGAAGCGGGGGCGGCCCGACGAAACCGCGATGCGCTTACTTCACTTTCGTCACGTGAGCGGCGGCGTCGACTGTGATCTCGAGGGGATGATCCGGAACTTCCACGGTCTGAGTCCGTCCGTCCGGCCATCGGATCTCGAGACTGTTATGTGTGCCCAACTGGCTCAGCACCTGAACGGGACTGTTCTGTGACCAATAACCCGAGCCGGCTTGGATTTCGCGCGCGGGCCCGGATCGGCCATCGGACGTTAACCGCAGGCTGGCTCCAATCGCATACGGATTGGCTGGAGGACCAAAGAGGCGGACGCGCAGTCCGGGTTTGGCAGACGTATTTCGAAACAGTTTTGTGACGGCGCCATTCTGGGTGACGACCAGATCCACCCGCCCGTCCCGGTCAAAGTCAGCCAGGGCACAACCTCGTTGTTCCCCATACACTCGCACTCCACTGGTTTGCGCCGGCACCGGCTGGAGGTTGCCCTTCCCGTCACCCCGAAGCCATAAGCCGCGGCCGGCGTCCTGCCGCCAGGCCTCGGGCGCGACGGCGAAAAAGTTCTGGCTAAGAAAGACATCGTCGTTGCCGTCATTGTCGTAATCGCCGACACAAACGCCCATGGTGGTGGTCCATTGGGCCTCCACCGGCAGGGGTCGGATGTCGAAGTGATCGCCACGATTGAGGAAGAGCGTCGTGGCGAGGGTATTGACTTCGACAACGGCGGTTTTATCGAGGAGATCACCATAGATCTCCCGGACACTGGCGCGCCCGTAGGCCTCATAGGTGCCGATTTGTTCCTTGAGCCAGGGCATGGCGAAGCTGATGGGCTTGAGACCGCGATCGGGGACTTCTTTTTTCAGGATGGGATCGTAGATGGTCTCAATAAGATCGATAAGGCCGTCGCCATCGATGTCGCCAAGATACATCTTCCGGGGATTCCCACGCGTGGCCTTGAATGCGCTGTTCAGTCCCCAGTTGCCTACGACAAGATCCGGGCGTCCGTCGTTGTCGAAATCTCCCGTGGCCACCCCCGTCCACCAGCCCTTAAGATCCGCCAAGCCCAGGTCCGCCGTGATTTCAGTGAACGCTCCATCGCGGTTGCTGAATACGCGAATGGGGCCCCAATCGCACGCCAGAATCAGATCGGGATCACCATCCAGATCAATGTCGCTGAACACGGCGCCGGCGACCAGGCCGAGCTTCGCCATCTTTCGCACGACCACCAACCGGCCGTTCTCATTCCGCAGCAGTATCGAATCGGCGGGCTCGGGATAATGGCCGGCCACGACGCGTCCGCCGATGAAGAGATCAAGATCGCCGTCGCCGTCGGTGTCGGCCAATGCCATTGGGCCGGCGCTGGACGTTGGGCCGAGAACGCTATCGCCGGCGATGTTCCGCGCCAGATCATACACGCGCAAGTAACCGCCGTTGGTGAGGCCGTCCTCGTAATTCGCGGAGCCGGCGATGATCATGCCGCGGAGGGCGAGAACCGCGGTTTGGTCGCGCGTGACGGGACGATCGAGGGAGGGGCCGGTGGCGGGCTTGAAGCCGCCGTTTTGATCGTTGTGGAACAGGGCGAGGTGGCCACCCCGGCCGCTGCCGATGATCAAGTCGTCCCAGCCGTCGTCATTCACGTCATACCATGCGACGCCCGGTCCGAGCTGACTGAGCCGGTTTGGCACCAAAGGTTGGATCGAGTAATCCTCGAAAAAAGTCTCCGTATGCGAATGCACGAGGGTTTTGACTTCGACAAACACCGGGTGAACCGCCGGTTCGGATTCGGGTTTGGCAGTTTGAGCGGTCGTCTCATCCACTTCATAGAGCTGATTCGCGCGCACACCCTCAATTGTTGAGCGCAAGCCGCTGCGCCAGGTCACTTCAAGGCGCATCCGGTTGGTGAGCCCACCCGCGGCGAAGACGCGCATTGCTTCATCCGAGGACAAATACCGTCCGCCGGCGATGATCTCCTGGCTCTGACGCGGGACGGCACCATCGAAAAGGGCGATTCGGGCGCCGATGCCGCGGGTATTGCCGGGCTTGCCGCGGAGTCGGACAGCAACGCGCGGAGCGGCGGTGGTGTTTTCGTAAATGCCGACGAGGCTGTTGAGGTTGTTCACCACGACGTCCAGGTCGCCGTCGTTATCGAGATCACCCAAAGCGATGCCCTGGGAAACCTCGTGGGCGGTAAAGCCCCAGGCCTGGCTGACCTCCTCGAAGGTCAGATCGCCTCGGTTGCGGAAGGCGACGTTGGGAGTGTCGAACCGGTTAAACATCATGCGAAGGCGGAGCTGCTCCATCTTCGAGAGGCGCTGCTGCATCTTGAGCACCTCGGCGCGGTCGGTGACGTCCACATTCATCATGTCCCGCTCGTGGCCGGTGGGAAATATGATGTCCTCGTAACCGTCAAGATCGACATCGATGAGCACCGGGCACCAGGTCCAGCCGGATGCCTGCGACCGGGCGAACCAGCCGATCTCCGCGTAAGTCCCGTCGCCACGGTTGAGACTCAGCGTGTTTCCGGAATACTGCGGGCGGTCGTCGATCGCGCCGATATCGAGGAACACCGGTTGAATGTCGCCAATCCGAAGCTGCCGGCTGGCGTGCTCCTGCATCATCATATCCGAAACAAAAATGTCGTCGAACCCGTCCCGATTGAGATCGCCCACGTCGACGCCCATGGAGAACAGACTGGTATGGCGCAATGCCAGGCGCGCGATGGCCCGGAATCGTCCCTCGCCCTGGTTGATCCAGACACGGTCCGGGGATTCGAAGTCATTGGCCACATATAGGTCCGGCGCGCCGTCGCCATTCAAATCGCGGAACATGACCGAGAGCCCCCAATCATAAGGAGGCTCTTTGAGCGGCCGGCCGTCTTCATCGAGAAAGCCGCCCTGGGTAAAGGGGATCGTCGTAAACTGGAAGTTGCCTTGGTTCCGGAGGAGGAGATCGACCTCGCCATTCTCCTGGATCCGGCCGTCTTCGCTCAACGTGAATCGTCCCACCAGATCCGGATCGGTGGCGGAGCGGCCGTCTACGAACTGCACGACCAGTTTGCCGTCGATGCGATTGCCCTGAAGCCGGGTTTGGGGATGATCGCGCAAGGTCTCGGTGCGATAATTGGCAATGTAGAGATCCAGATCGCCATCGCCGTCGATGTCTCCCAGCGCCAACGTCATACCGGCCCGGGCGGGATTGAGCGGAAGCGCTCGGGTGATCCAGCTGAAATGTCCCTTGCCGTCGTTGGCGAAGATGTGGGTCCCCTGGCCGACACTGTTCACGAGAAGATCCAGGTGTCCATCCCCGTCGAGGTCCGCGAAGGCCGCGCCCGAGGCGCCGAGCCCTTCGCAGGCGACTCCGGCTTCGGCGGTGATTTCCTCGAATCGCAGCTCACCCAGGTTACGGAAGAGCCCGTTGGCATTGTCGATACCGCACAAATAGATGTCGCATAGCCCATCCTCGTCCACATCCCCAAGCGCCACGCCGGCGCCATTGAGATAAATCTGGTTGGTAAGATACCGATCCATCGCGAGTTGGTTGGTGAAGAGCACCCCCGTCCGATCGGGCGCGAGAAGTTGAAATCCAGTTCGACCGCCGGGTCGGATCGTGAGCGGATGGGCCTGGTTTCCGGCGCCCGATTCGGCGGCGCGGGACAAGATCGTGAGTCCAAGCGCAAAGCAGAGGACAATTCCCAAATCTCGGATCACTGGACAGTGGCGCGGCCAGGCCAGGTTCTGATCCTCTAGAATCCTTGATCGTTCAATCATGATGCGGACAGGTCCGGTTTTGGTCTGGGTGTTTACTGGACTAAGGATTCGAGATGACCGGGACGCGCACTCGACTCGCGGTTTGCCCGAGTGTCCGCCTGTTGCCCGCTGGGGTCATTGGGGAAAAGCTGGAGAAATCCACGCCCATTCGCAATCTGAAAACGGGGAAGAACGCAACCGAGCTGAGGGCAGCCGTCTATCTCCGCGATCGCCCGCGCAATAACTATTGGCTGGATCGCGCGGCCCGGCTTACAGTGACCGGCGATTTGCCTATGAATGTGAACCTGCCTATAATGGTGCTAGCCGTCTTCTTCGGCTCGGTATTAGACGCCGCGGTATTGCCGCCTGATCAACTCTTACCCGCCGACACGCTCGCCACGATCGCTGTGCCGGATTGTGCCGATGCCTGTTCGGAATGGAAGGCAGGAGCGATGGTGAAGCTCTGGTCGGATCCCGCGATGCAGCCCTTTCGCGCGAACTTCACGAACCAATGGCAGCATGAAGTTCTGGATCGATTGGAACAGGAGTGGGGCGTCCGTCCGGCCGATTATGCCCCACTACTCCAAGGTCAGTTAACCCTTGCGTTGGTGGCAAATGGCTGGCCCGCGACGCCTGGAAAGAGGCCAGGCTGGCTGGTGGCCCTGGACGTTCGCGATCACGAAGAAGAGCTGACCAACCAACTCTCGGCGTGGCGGGCCAAACTCACCGAATCGGGTCGCACACTACGCACGGAAAAGATCCGGGACGCGGAATTCACCGGGATCTCGATCAGCGAAGGCGAACTGCGAAATGCGCTGAGCGCAGGAGGAAAGTCAAATACCGGAGCTGTCCGGCCGATCGAGATCTGGTTTGGCCAGTCGGATACCGTTCTCTGGTTGGGTGATCAACGGGATGTGCTCGAGCAAGCCCTGGCCCGACAAGCGGGCAACGGAGAAGCGGCACTCAAATCCAATCCGGATTTTTCAACGGCATACGAGGCGGGCATGGGATCGGCCCAGGCCTACGGCTGGGTGCACGTCAAGCCGCTGGTGGATTATGTCTTAAGCCGGGAATCGTCTGCTGATGGATCGGCCGACGGGGCGATGGGCATGCTCCAGCCCTCGAAGATCCTGCCGGCCCTGGGATTGCAGGGACTCCGAAGTATCTCTTTCAACCTCAGCTCCGCCGCCGCCGGAATGACGGCCGAAGTCCGGGTCGGCATCCCGGCATCGGCTCGGACCGGGTTGTTCAAAATGATTCTGCCTGACCGCAAGGACGCCGGTCCGCCGAATTTTGTCCCGGCGGATACCTGCCGGTTTCAGCGGGTGCGCGTCGATTTGCGTGAGGCCTGGCAGGCCTTGGAAGATACGGTGTATGCCATCCTGCCCACCGCCCGCGGCGTGGTCGATCTCATGTTCCAAAGCGTCGGCAAAGATCAGGATCCGAATTATGACCTGCGCAAGGAGCTGATCGGAAACTTGGGAGACGACGTGATGGTGATTGAACAACCGCCCACCACCAACAGCCTGGCGGGATTGAGCGAGGCACCTTCCCTTTACCTGATTGGCTCTCCTGCACCGGCGAAAGTCGCCGGCGCGTTAAAGACCCTGGCGGGATTGTTGCCACCACCGATGAATAACCTGCGCCAACGCGACGTCGACGGCCATACGGTCTATTCCCTGGCATTGCCGGAAGGATCCGAGGCGACGCCCGGCGCGCCTAAACGCTGGCTCAGCTTCGGCGCTGCCGCGGACTACCTGGCCTTAAGCGTGAACGCCGGCGTTCTCGAGTCCTATCTGCGAACCGAAAGCCCAGGCGATAAACCGCTGGCGGCCATCGATGGATTGAAAGCCGCCGCCGCGAAGGTCGGCGGGACGGGGAATGGGTGGTTCGGTTACGAAAACGACCGGATCATGGCCAAGGCGATTCTCGAGGCCTTGAAGGAGAACTCAAGTACGCTCGACCATATCCTCTCCGCGACCCCGGCCGGGGCCGCACTGGCCAAGAGCGGGGGCTTGAAGGCCTGGGCCGATTTTTCGTTGCTGCCGCCGTTCGAACCGATCGCCGGTTACTTTCATTTCAGTGTGACCGGGTTGGAACAGCGTGCCGAGGATTTCAGTTATCGGATGTTCTCGCCTACGCCGCCAGGGTTACGGCCATAGGGAATCATTCGCCCAATAGGTGAACGATGATGCGGCGGCGATGGGGCCGGACGCGATGTTCCCATAGATAGATCCCCTGCCAGGTGCCCAACGCAAGCGCCCCGCGCGAGAAGGGCAAACTCAGGTTAACCGCCGTTAATGCCGTGCGGACATGGGCCGGCATGTCGTCGTCGCCTTCAGCCGTGTGCACAAACAGCGGATCACCATCGGGAACGAGCCGTTCGAAGAACCGATCCAGATCCACCCGGACATCCGGATCGGCGTTCTCCTGGATGAGCAGCGAGGCGGAGGTGTGTTGGAGGTGGAGCACCGCCAATCCCTGGGCCATGCCGCTTCGCTCGACCATGGCTTGGACCGGAGCAGTCACGGCGTAAAGCCCGCGACCTTCCGTGCGAACCGCAATTTCATCCTGGACTTGTTTGATCATGCATCGCTTGGATTCTTGAGCACTCTTGCGCCACGACCCGATGCATCACGCGCCCGGGTAACTCACCCGCAGCAGGATCGAGCCATCAAGGTTGCGCGCTCGAGTTGTCGCCGGCCTTCAATCGTCCCTCGAGCGCCGGATCCGGCTGATGCCCGTTGGCGATCGCCTTCTCGTAGTGCCATCGTGCCAGCCCCAGGGATGGTGGGTTCTGTGAGGAATAGACCACGGCAAGATTGTGATGGGCGCTAGCGTAGTTGGGAGCCAACTGCACCGCCCGACGCAATGCCGTCTCCGCGGACTCCCGCAAACCGAGCTGGCTCAGGGCAATTCCCAGTAGATTAAACGTCTCGGCCCGGCTCCCGTCCAGGTGCGCCGAACGGCTCAGCGCGGTCATCGCCTCGTCGAAACGCCCCTGTTCAAACCGAACTCTTCCCAGGACGAATAGGCTGAACGCATCGTCCGGATCACGGGCCAGTGCCTGTCCGAGCGTCTGCTCCGCCTGATCCAGATTCCCCCGCTCAACTTGAGCGGATGCGAGACTGGAAAGAAGCACGACATTCGTCTGATCCGAGGCGAGGGCCTGCTGATATTTCGCTTCGGCCTCCGCAAACCGTCCCGCGCGCAAATCCTTTTCCGCATCGGCGATGATCAACGCCGTGTCCCGGGACAAACCCGAGTTGCCGGTCCTGGCGATGAAGTTGGTTGAAGCGCTTATTTCCGGTACTTTGAACAACGCCAATTCTTCGGGTGAATACGGCACCCGCCGCGCCTCGAGCATGGCCAGTCGCGCCTCGAGTTCCGCCGTTTTGTCCTCGCCGGCCTCGGCGGTATGCGTTGGGAGCGGTACGGAATTAGTCGCGGAAGTGGAGGAGGGCCCCGCGGCGCCCGGATTCATCAGCGCCTCGAGTCGGGCCTGGCTGGACTGGGGTTGCAAGGCGCGTACTCGGTCCTTCAAGGCATTGATCTCCTTGTTTGCCGAAGCCAGAGCGGTTTGGAGGGCTGAAATCGTGGCGGCATCTGTGCCATCGGATTGTCGAGCGGCAGCAAGTTCCGTCTCGAGATTCTGGATGCGCCTGGACAACTCCGTTTCCTGCGATCCACCCGGCATAACCTTGAGCCGGTCCTCGAGCATTTGCTGTTCGTCCGTCAGGATTATGTTCCGGGCTTGTTCTTCCGATAGTCGCTGGTGAACGATCTTCAACTGGCCCCGGAGCTGGTCCATCTCACCCGGAGCGCCGGATGCGGGCCCGCCCTCGGGTGAAATCAGGGCGCCTTGCGCGGCGGAAACCGAGGTCAATTCCAGCAGCCGGTTTTGCAGGGCCGACTTCTCGAGCGTGAGGGTGGAGATCTGATCCGTCTGCTGAGCGAGTTGTTCCTGAGCATTCGTCAAAGCCTGCCGAGTGGCCTCCAGCGCCGCGTCGGATCCCCCCGGCACATTCGCTTTCGTCCGCTCGAGGTTGATCTTGAGTAGTTCGATCTCCTTTTGTTGCGAGAGGATCCTCGCTTCCGCCATGGCCAGTTCTTGCGGATCAACCGCCGCCGGCCGAGCCGCCAACGCTTCCCGAAGACGCGCCGTCAAATCGCTCTTCTCGGCTTCCAGTTGCCGCACTCGATTCTGGAGTTGTGCGATTTCGCGATCCGATGCCGAACCGGGCTCGGCGGGTTGTCCCGCCGGTTCTACGGGTGGTGCGGTTGGTCCCGAGCCCGGCGAGAGTTCTGCCAATTTGCGGGCGATGTACCCGAGCCTGAACCGGATGATGTTCGCATTCCAATCCGGGTATTGACGGCTCAGATTCCCGAGGCTGGTTCGAGCCTCGAGATATGCGGCACGCGCTTGCTCCGTCCGCTGATTCTCGGCGAGCCGATCCCCCTCCTGAATTTGGTTGTAAATCTGGACATAATCTTCCTCGGGCCCGGCCGCGCACCAGACCGAGCCGAGGGAAAACAATATCATTGCCATTGCGACGTACCGTTGCTTCATGGTCCGCGAAGCATAACGTCGGTCAGGGAAGGAAAGCAACGGATGTTGACAGGGGGGTGCGTTGACACTCTTCGAAGGCATATGCTAGTTTCCCCGGCAACTAGTCGCATGGGCTCGTTTCTGAATCAACAAGTACTGGTTCTTAATCGTCTCTGGCAGGCCGTCAATGTCTGCACGGCGAGGAGGGCGCTGACTCTGCTGTTTGACGGGCACGCCCATGCCGTCCTCAGCGCCGCCGACGGTTCATTCCAGACCTTCAGCTTTGGCGAGTGGAAAGACTTCTCGCAAGAAACACCTCACCCGGAATCCATTCGCACCGTTTCGTTCCGGCTGCGTGTGCCCCGGGTCATTCTCCTCGTCCTCTTCGATCGGCTGCCGAGAAAAGAGGTCAAATTCACACGCCACAATATTTTCGAGCGGGACAAGGATACCTGCCAATACTGCGGCCGGGTATTTGACCGGCGTGATCTCAATCTCGACCATGTGATCCCACGCGATCACGGGGGCCCGACGACGTGGGAGAATATTGTCTGCTCGTGTATCGAGTGCAACACCCACAAGGCGAACCGCACCCCGCAGGAAGCCGGCATGCGATTGGTGCGAAAGCCCAAGCGTCCCAAGTGGCGGCCCTTCGTGCAAATCAACCTGGGATTGCACTACCACGATAGCTGGAAACACTTCCTCGACCTCGCCTATTGGAACGTGGAACTGGGCGAAGATACCTGAGCACCAAAACTTCAAGCCGACGCACTTCGCGCCGCTTCAATCAGTTCCCAAAACCGCGGGTTATCCTGGAGCGCTTCGTCTTCCCCCGTCGGGAGGCTGGACCGGAACAAAAAATCCTTCAATGAATTGCGGCTGAGTATCCGGTGGACGACCACCCCGAGCGCGTGTCGCTCGAAATAAATGCGATAGTCTCCCAGCCGAAATCGATGAAGCGTGCGACCCCGGCGTTCGAGTTTCCCAAACCGTTCCAAATCGCTCTTCAGGATCTCCTGCGGCAATCCGCGAAACTGGCCGAGGATCTCGAGTTGCAGTTCCTTCGGCATCCGCGAAAGTTCGGCCGCGCTGGTCGGGTTGAAGATGATTTGAAACGCTCGCATAACCTAAGCTGGCCGGCATTTTATCGGGACGCGAAGGGAAAACAATACTTTGTCTTCGCGGCGCTCCATCTGAAATTTCAAATTTGAAATTTGAGATTTCAAACCGGAGGGCTGAGTTCCACGAGGCCCTGACTCGCTTAACCCATCATCCGGGGACTCGCGGAGCTCGTCCCTCCGATACCACCCAATCACCCGGAGGGCCGAGTTCTACGAGGCCCTGACTCGCTGAGCCCACCATCCAGGGACTCGCGGAGCTCGTCCCTCCGATACCATCCAATCACCCGGAGGGCCGAGTTCCACGAGGCCCTGACTCGCTTAACCCATCATCCGGGGACTCGCGGAGCTCGTCCCTCCGACATATCATTGCCGCCATGCAATCTCCTCATGAGCCAGGACGCCAACATCTGCCACATCTGGTGCCGATGGAATTGCCCAATCAGAGTGTGATCATTTATGTGACTCAAACGGTCGCCTGCCGTCGACCGTTGCTGGCACGGTCAAAAGCCTTCGAGACCATCCGCGAGGCATGGCGACGTGCAGATCACTGGCTACTGGGTCGCTTTGTGCTAATGCCGGATCATCTGCACCTGTTTTGCGCCCCAGCGCGAGTTCCGTCCACGCCGTTGGAAAACTGGATAGCGTTTTGGCGCGCGGATGCGACGCGGCATTGGCCATGGTCAGAGGAAAAGCCGATCTGGCAAAAGGATTTCTTCGATCGACAACTGCGAAGTGGTGAGAGTTACCAGGAGAAGTGGCAATACGTGCGGGAAAACCCGGTGCGCGCAGGTCTGGTATCGAAAGCGGAGGAGTGGCCGTGGCAAGGCGAGATGTATCCACTCATTTGGCACGAAGCGACTTAACGCCACCACCCGGAGGGCCGAGTTCCACGAGGCCCTGACTCGCTTAACCCATCATCCGGGGACTCGCGGAGCTCGTCCCTCCGATACCACCCAATCACCCGGAGGGCCGAGTTCCATGAGGCCCTGATTCGCTCAACTCATCATCCAGGGACTCGCAGAGCTCAGTAGTGTCCAGTTATTACGTATTGGGCCAGAGCAAGTTCTGAGGATGGCGATCGCCAACGATTTGCTCCGCAAGCACGAGCGTTGGTGCAAGCAGCTCTGCCAGAGTCGTTTGCTCGAAGATGTTGACGCTCACAATTTGCAGAATTTCGTTCAGACTTTGCTGTAGATTGAGCTGCTTCCGAACGATGGCCACCATCAGGTACGCACAGATGGCCGACCAGATTTGAACGCGCACCGCGTTCTCGCTGCGACCGTAGAAACTGCGAATCCGCAGATGCTGTTTGATCCATTTGAAGAACAGTTCGACCTGCCAACGCTTACGGTAGAGTTCGGCGATCACCGCTGCGGCCACGTCAAACTGGTTGGTCAATAGAACCAAGGTGACTTGGTTCTCCGCATCGTAGACCCGAATTCTTCTGAGCGGTATGGGGTAGGACTTTCGCGACCATGGACTGACGAGCTGAATGGTTTGATCACAACGCAAACCGTCGGTCTTGTCGACTGGCCGTGAAGCGAGCACTCGGAATTTAACGTGGTGTTTATTGCGGACTACGAAGAAGCCGCCCGCCTGGTGGAGTCGATAAAGGCGGATGAAATCCAGATAGCCACGGTCCATGACATAGTAGGCGCCCCGGAGCACGGGGATGCGATCGAGGATCTTCATGTCCGGGAACCCGGCTTGAGTGATGGCGCCCCAGGCTGGCAGGTTGCCCTGTAAAGACAGCATCAAATGCAGCTTGAGGGCGGACTGGCGGGAGCGGGCGTAGTAGCCCCAAGGGAACAAATTCAGGCTCAGCGAAATGATCGAGGAATCCAACGCGAAAGCCACTCGGGGCAGTTCCGGATCGATCGGATGGTCCTGATAGAGTCGGGCGGCGCGGCGCATGAGGATCTGGGCCAGCGCCTGAAATAAACGCCAATCGCGATGACGGCCGGCATAGGCCAGGTTGGTGCGCGAAAGGTGACCGCGGAATCCCAAGTGATAGAGGCCAGATCCTCGGGCCTTGAGGCAAGCCACGACATCGCGCAGGCTTTCGCGATAGGTCAGTTGGCCGAAGCAGAGCGCCAGGAATTGATCGTAGCTGGTTAGACCACGCGTCGGGCGGGTAGTGGGGAATCGTTCGGTGCACCGGGAAAACTCGGCTGGAAACAGTGCGCAGGTGATTTGAGAGAAGACCGTTGCGGAAGGCTGCATCTGCCGAGAGTGCGCCCATCGCGAGGATCTTCGAGCTCATTACCCCACCGCATATCCACGCGCAGAACATCTTAAAACGGGCTCCTCAGCTCCATGTCGATAACAGGGGGTGCAGTCAAAACACCCAATGAATTCAATGCTCCGGCCGAGGGTCTCGCCAACTTAGCTGGACACGAGTGCGCGGAGCTCGTCCATCCGAGAGTCTTCCGTTCGTCTGAATTGGGACTCGCAGAGGTTGTCCCTCCGACAAGACAACCATCGGAGGGCCGAGTTCCATGAGGCCCTGACTTGCTCAACCCACCATCCGGGGACTCGCGGAGCTCGTCCCTCCGACAGCTACCCAATCACCCGGAGGGCCGAGTTCCATGAGGCCCTGACTTGCTCAACCCGCCATCCAGGGACTCGCAGAGCTTGTCCCTCCGATAGCCACCCAATCACCCGGAGGGCCGAGTTCTACGGGGCCCTGACTCGCTCAACCCACCATCCAGGGACTCGCGGAGCTCACTCGTGTCCAGCTAAGTTGGCGAGACCCTCGGCCGGAGCATTGAATTCATTGGGTGTTTTGACTGCACCCCCTGTTATCGACATGGAGCTGAGGAGCCCGTTTTAAGATGTTCTGCGCGTGGATATGCGGTGGGGTAATGAGCTCGAAGATCCTCGCGATGGGCGCACTCTCGGCAGATGCAGCCTTCCGCAACGGTCTTCTCTCAAATCACCTGCGCACTGTTTCCAGCCGAGTTTTCCCGGTGCACCGAACGATTCCCCACTACCCGCCCGACGCGTGGTCTAACCAGCTACGATCAATTCCTGGCGCTCTGCTTCGGCCAACTGACCTATCGCGAAAGCCTGCGCGATGTCGTGGCTTGCCTCAAGGCCCGAGGATCTGGCCTCTATCACTTGGGATTCCGCGGTCACCTTTCGCGCACCAACCTGGCCTATGCCGGCCGTCATCGCGATTGGCGTTTATTTCAGGCGCTGGCCCAGATCCTCATGCGCCGCGCCGCCCGACTCTATCAGGACCATCCGATCGATCCGGAACTGCCCCGAGTGGCTTTCGCGTTGGATTCCTCGATCATTTCGCTGAGCCTGAATTTGTTCCCTTGGGGCTACTACGCCCGCTCCCGCCAGTCCGCCCTCAAGCTGCATTTGATGCTGTCTTTACAGGGCAACCTGCCAGCCTGGGGCGCCATCACTCAAGCCGGGTTCCCGGACATGAAGATCCTCGATCGCATCCCCGTGCTCCGGGGCGCCTACTATGTCATGGACCGTGGCTATCTGGATTTCATCCGCCTTTATCGACTCCACCAGGCGGGCGGCTTCTTCGTAGTCCGCAATAAACACCACGTTAAATTCCGAGTGCTCGCTTCACGGCCAGTCGACAAGACCGACGGTTTGCGTTGTGATCAAACCATTCAGCTCGTCAGTCCATGGTCGCGAAAGTCCTACCCCATACCGCTCAGAAGAATTCGGGTCTACGATGCGGAGAACCAAGTCACCTTGGTTCTATTGACCAACCAGTTTGACGTGGCCGCAGCGGTGATCGCCGAACTCTACCGTAAGCGTTGGCAGGTCGAACTGTTCTTCAAATGGATCAAACAGCATCTGCGGATTCGCAGTTTCTACGGTCGCAGCGAGAACGCGGTGCGCGTTCAAATCTGGTCGGCCATCTGTGCGTACCTGATGGTGGCCATCGTTCGGAAGCAGCTCAATCTACAGCAAAGTCTGAACGAAATTCTGCAAATTGTGAGCGTCAACATCTTCGAGCAAACGACTCTGGCAGAGCTGCTTGCACCAACGCTCGTGCTTGCGGAGCAAATCGTTGGCGATCGCCATCCTCAGAACTTGCTCTGGCCCAATACGTAATAACTGGACACTACTGCGCGGAGCTCGTCCCTCCGATAGCCACACCTGAAGACTCGCGGAGCTCGTCCCTCCGACATATCATTGCCGCCATGCATTCTCCCGGCGCGCTTCCCTCCATGATCAAACCTGCCCACGTCGCGCTCGTCATAGCCTTGTCTGCGAGCCTCTCGCCGATCCTGCTGTCGGCGCAACCGGGCGGGACAGAAGTGAACAACGCGTCGCCGCACTCAACGATTCCAATTCTACACCCGCAGCCGCCCAGCACGTTGCTGCCTCCCCGATCCACCGCATTCGAACTTACTCTCGAGACAAAGACCCCGACCTCGTGCGGTTACGTCGTCGGTGCGCCATTGCCCTTCGAACAGGTGATCCCGTTCGACCATGGGTCGGGAACCACCGCTCATCGCACCCGCGTGGAAGGACTGGATCCGGACCCGGATGTGGTCAACGACGTCTATGTCCGTTGCGCGGCCCAACCCGATTACCTGTTGCACCTCCAATACCGATCGCTCGCAGACGTCGATCCTCCGTATCCGCGCACGGGCAATCTCTGGGGCTGGGGACAATGGATCGGTCGCGGGCTTCCGCACCTGGCAAAAGTGGATCTCTGGCTCGGAGCTTCACCACGGCCGGCACAGATTCGGGAACTACGCCGGCTCAATCCGCAAATCCGCATCCTAACGTCGATCAACGCCGTCGAGAACGACGGGCTTGCGGACGAATACTATCTGCGCGACATCCACGGCCGGCGCATCGAGGTCTGGCCGGGCGCCTATCGCCTGAACCTGACCAAGCCGATGGTGGCGGAATACCAGGCGCGCTACGCCTACCAGACCGTGCTCGATACGGGATTGCTGGCCGACGGCGTCTTCTTCGACAACGTGATGACCACCCAATCCTGGCAAAACCACGACATCTTCGGCAACCCGGTCCAGATCGACGCGGATGAAGACGGCGTGCCCGACGACCCGGACGCCTTCGACGCCGCCTGGAAAGCCGGCGTGTTCCACGAGATCCGAACCTTTCGCGAACTCTTGCCCCACGCCGTCGTCAGCGGCCACGCGATGAACATCGATGAACCCGGCATCGGCGAATTGTTCAACGGGATCAGCATCGGGTTCAGCACTGCCGACGTCCTCGAAGGGGAAAAATCGTTCGCCGCGCTCTGGAGCCGGTATCAGGATTGGTTTCGCCGCGCCCGCTCGCCCGTGACTGTGATGGTCGAGTCCTCCCCGGTCGACCAGATCGCCTATGGCTATGATTACTCGCCTCTGAAGAAGATCCCGCCGTCGACCCTCGAATTCGCGCGCACCTATTATCCCGTGGTCCGCTTTGGGCTCGCGTTCACCCTGCTCCACGACGGCTACTTCGCCCATGAATATGGCGATACCTGGCACGGCAACGACTGGTGGTACGACGAACTCGATTTCGACCTCGGCTATCCCCTTGGCCCCGCCCAACGCGTCGAGCTTCCGGGCGATCCCAGCCCAGACCTGATCGTCAACGGCGGGTTCGAACAGCCCATCACCGATCCCTGGCAGCTCAGGGTCTCTACCGGTTGCACGGCCCGGCTGTCCCGCCAGACCAACGACGCCCCGGCCGGCGCCGCTTGTGCCCGCGTTGATATCACCGCAACCACCGGCACCGATTGGCACGTTGCGTTGGTTCAGGATCAACGCGCGTTCCGGAAAGGTGTGGATTATGACGTCAGGTTCCGCGCCCGGAGCAGCGCCGGGCGCTCCTTCACGCTGAGCGCCCAGAAGAACAGCCCGGACTGGCGGAGCTATGGCCTGTCGCAACGAGTCTGGCTGACCCAACAATGGCAGCCATACACGGTATCGTTCACAGCCGCCGAGACGGTGAACGACGCGCGCCTGCAGTTCTTCCTGGGCGCAAACGTCGGCACGGTCTGGATCGACGACGTGCGCGTGACGGAACATCCGCCCGATCTCTGGCGCCGCGACTTCACCCGGGGAATCGTCCTGCTCAATGCGACCCGCGAATCCCGTGACCTCATCCTGGAACCTGGCCTGAGCCGTTTCCAGGGGACCGAGGCCCCCATGCACGAGCAGATCGTCGATGATCTTGCACCCACTTTTTCAACCCGCGGAGCGTGGACGAACGCGGCCTACGACAGCGGGGAATGGAAGGCCGCGGGGCCCTTCTACCATAGCTGGGCCGGTTCACTCCACGTACGATCGGATTCCTCCGGCGAAGCGCGCTGGACCCTGCCGATCGACGACAAAGACGATTACGAGATCTTTGCCTGGTGGCCGGCGGCGCCCGAGGCTGGCAACTGGACTACCAAGGCCCAATACGAAGTCGTCGCCCATGGCGTCATCGTCGCCTCCGCAACCCTGGACCAGACAGAGAATGGCGATCAGTGGCATGCGATCGCCACGACGACGTTGCGACCAGATGACAACGCGTCCGTCCGGCTGACGGCCCCATCGGGAATGTGCGTCGCCGATGCGCTCTATCTCCGCTCGGCCCGCCGGTTCAACAACGGCCAACCGGCCACGAGACTCCGTCTCCAGCCGATGGACGGCATTCTGCTACGCCGTGACGAGCCTATGGCCCGCTCGCCGAACCCAGCGCGGCCTTGACCACTTCGACTTGCCCCAGTTGTCCGCCATCGAGGCTGCCGACCGGTCCGGCGGACGGATCGTAGTTTGGACCCAGGTCCAGGGTGACCACACCACCACGGTCCGTCACTGTCTTCACCCATTCCGCCCATCGCTCGGCTGAATAACGAGTGTCTCGCCGCCCCCATTGCGTCCCCATGAAGGTCAACGCGTGCCACTGCGATCCTTGCAACCATCGTGAGGACGGGATCTGATCAAACGCTTCATTCAGTTCGCCGGCGGTGTAATCCTCCGCCTCGGTGTAGTGAACGACCCGGACGCCGGGATTAAAGGTGACGATCGCCTTCGGATTGCCACTCTTGACGGCCTGGGCATAGATCGCCGCAATGACCTGGTTGAAGTGGATGTGCTCATATCCGCCATCGAACCACCAACCCGCCACTTTATCGCCGTACCGCACCGACCATTCCTGAATGACCTCGGCCCATTTACGGGCAAACGCGACATCGATGGGTTGATCTTGTTTGCCTTCCGGCAAGCCGAACGCCTTTTGCGCGCGACCGTCTTCGTTGGGCACCTGGCAAGGCAGGTAAAGCATCAGCCGAATGCCTTTCGCTTGAAGCGCGCGGGAAAGGTCGAGGGGCAAATCGCGCAACGAACAGCGTTCGCCCGGGCCGTAACCGGTGTAACGATCGTAAACGGCATTGGGCGAATTAAAGTAGCCCGAGTTCTGCCCGAGCGTGATCACGAGATACTTCGCGCCCGCCCGTTCGAGTTGTCTGGACAGGGCCTCGACATCAAATCGCTCCACCAACTCCAGGCCTTTCGCGTTGGCTGGGAGAAAATGCATGAACACGCCGTACTTCGCGTCTCGGAGCCAATCGGTGTTGGGATTGTTGACTCGGCGTGCGCGAATCGGGACATCAGGAATACCAACGAGACCAAGCCGATTTTGAGAGGGTGCATGGTTCTCTTTATTTGCACAGCTCCGATCCGGCAGAGCAGCGGCGAAGCGCCACATTCGCCGCGACCCTTGCTGACCGTCAAGCCGGAATATCTGGCCAGCCCATCTGCGCACGTCGTTCTTGCGCCCACCTCTGCGCTGGACTAGCTTTCCGCCATGCCGACCTTGGTGTCCGTGAGCGACAAAGTGGAGCGGAAACTCTGGACCGCCACGGATTTTCTCGAGTGGCTCAAACCTGGCGTTCACGCGGATCTGATCGACGGGGAAAGGTTCATGCACTCGCCAGTTAACTTCCGGCACGCGCGCCTGCTCAATTTCCTGTTCAGTCTGATGCATCTCTACGTCGAACGGAAAAAGCTTGGCGAGGTGCATCGCGAAGTTGTCGCCGTCCGCCTCAGCACCCGCAATGTGTTCCTGCCGGACCTCGCCTACTTCACGCTCGAGCAGATTGGGCGACTGGCGGAAAGCCATGCGCCCTTTGCCCCGGCTTTGGTGGTGGAAGCCCTCTCCCCGTGGTCGGCGGATCGCGATGTCGGTCCGAAGTTCGCCGCGTATGAGGAGCACGGCGTCCACGAATACTGGATCCTCGATCCCGACACCCGGGCGCACCGGTCTTATCATCGTCAGGGCGAGGAACTCGTCGAGTTCGCTGCCGGCGAGGCGGTCATCCGCGCGCATGCGATCCCCGGTTTTTGGGTGCGGCGCGAATGGTTGAATGCCGACCCGTTACCTGAAGTGGCACCGTGCCTCGAGGAAGTGCTCGCCACTGCCTGACCCGCGAGCCGCTCAGGCTCAGTCGCTTGTCGTGGTCCGACGAGTGACACGAATCTCACCGATTCAGGACGCAACACCGCTCATCAGTGGGCATTCCCCATCGGTGTGCCGCCCTGCATCGGCGTGGAGAACCGTCTACGGAACTTCCCGCTGACCGTATTCCGCTGGCCAAAGCCGCCAACTCCCATTCAGATTGTCGCTCCGGTCCGACCCCGATCGACAGAAACAAGTATGATTCTGTCCAGCCATGATTCTGTCACCACATCAACTAATGGACGCCCGGCATGCCCGCGCCTACGGCCTGACGCGCGACGAGTCCCGGCGAAACCTTCGAGGGGCTCACCAAAACCGCTAAATCGGGCGAATGCCGCACCCCGCCGCCTCGTGCGGACCGAGCAAAGACAGAATCATGGTCGGACAGAATCATGGTGTCCTTGTCCGTCACGTCACTCGTTCACCTCACTCGTCGGACCACAGCAAGGTCCTGGCCTTGAAGAGCATGGGGAATCTGGATCGCCTGAAATGACCATATGGCGCGATTTTCAGCCCCAAATATTGCGCCATATTCAGGTTCGCATTTCTCGCAACACCCAGTCCTCCGATTCCTCCGCTGCCTCCGTGACCTGTCGATCACAGATACTCACCCCCTTCGATCATCGCGGCGAAGTATCGACCTTCCCAAAACGCGCCCATCCACGATGAGTCAAGTGATCGACGTATCGGGGGGAGCTTGTAACGATCGGCCCTTGGCACGGCTGGGAGCTTAGTTGCTGCGCGGCGGCAAAATACAGAACGAAAAACGAGGGCAAAAAGCGAGCCATACAACCTTTTTGCGGGGGCTGATCATACTGATCCATCTCCACAGCACTAAGATGCTATGGTCCGACCAGGATAGTCTCGCCAAGCCACTCTGGTCAGTCGCTTGTCGTGGTTCGATCGACAAAGTTGGCGACACAAAGGCCATGTGGCGCCCCCGGTGAATGTCCAAACCCCAGCGTCCGATCCCACGCAGCGTCGCACAGCGGTACCGGCGGGGTCGCTTGGCGGTTACGCATAAAACCATCTCACGCCAGTCGCCTGATCCTTGGCCTCGACTGCGGCATCACGGGAATTCCCAACGTTCCAACCGGTAGAACTGAAGCGCGTTTGTCATGGCATTTGTGACCGAGAACGTCTGGCCGATCTCCGCACTGCCCGACCACTCGAATATGAACAGTGGTGACCAGGCAACGGGCAGCCGCAGGCTGGTCGCGATTTGCAGCTCATATCTTTGCGCCGCCAGGTATGGCCATTTCATGATAGCTTCATCGCCTTGTCGCGTGATTTGCAGGCGGTCGGGAACCAAGCTGAAGCTCTCCAAGCCGACCAGCGGCATCAGATCGTTGGTAATCACCATACTATAAATCTCGCTACCACCCACGAAAACAAACTCTCCAAAAGGGCCGATCGGCACACGCTCCCATATCGCAATCTGGAACCAAATCCGCTGCCCGAGCCACGACAGTGGAACGATGACCCTCTCCTGCGGGGTAGCGTACGGAAGGTAACCCGCGTCTGTCCCAGCCAGGAATTGTTGTGTGCCAGCAAGCGGCCCCAGCGAGTCCGCCGTGATTCCAGTCAAAATTTCAGCCACAAACTTGCTTTCCAATCCACTTTCATTGTCGAAGCCGAACACCGGTGCATCCACCACGCCCGGAATTCTGTTGCGAAAATCGATCCTGACAAGCTCCTCCGCCGCCCAGGCGGAGATCCCGAGCGCCGCGGTGCCAAGCCACAAGATCAACAGCCGTCTGAGCATCGTGCTCCCGAATGACCTTTGTTTCATACTAATCGTAGACTCCTGGGTTGAAGCTGAGGCCGCAAGCCGCGGTGGTCACAAACGGGCGACCGCGACATGCGGGCTCAACCACTTGATTCATTGGGCAGTAATCTTGATGCCGCTGAGGGTGCCCGTGTAGGCATTCACTCCCCACGTTTGATTGTAAGTCAGTTTTGGCACGATCCGAACGGTAACCGCTCCGCCGCTTGCAGCGATGTTGGAGAAAGACTTCCAGATCGCATTGTAATAGCCGCCTGATTCAAGAACCAAATCGAGGTTCGAGTACCTTGAGCACGTTGTTGATGTAGATGTCGAACTTGATATCCCCCGCGTACAGACAGGATCCGTCGTTATAAAAGTAAAGTCTGACCTCGTGGTTTACGCCCGTGCTGACGCCGGGCAGCGTATAAACAATATCTCCAGGCGACGTGTCGACTTGGACTACCATCCGGTGGGTGATCAGGACCCCGTCCGGTGTGCCATCGTCGTTCTGGAATGCGTTCACAACATATCCGTACATCGGAATTCCGACTTCGGACCAATAACGGTCGGACTCAAACGGAGTGATGGGATAAAGGGGATGAAGTTTCGGTGGCCCACAGCTGACCGCGTGGATTACGCGTGAGCCGTTTGCGACTCCAGATCTTGGCGTCCCCATGCCATTGCCTGTCATGTCCTTGACGGCGGTCCCAACTGTAATTGTGATGTTCCCTGTCCCTGCGATCATCTCGCCGGCGGTCCATTCCAGGAGGAAGGTGTTTCCGGACACCCAGGTCACCGAAGAAGGTCGCGAGGCAAGGGTGCCTTTCCCGGTCCCGCTGATTGTATACTGGCTCGTTGACGTCACCCCAGTGCCCATTGGTTCGCTGAAGGTCACTTCGACGGCCCGCCCAGTTTTCGTCGAGACTGACAGAACCGTGGGAGCCATTGAATCGGACGGCGTGTTGTTGATCGAGTTATAGGCGTTGATCCGCGCCCGTACCCGTATTCGTTGTGCCGAGGCGGGTTCCCGGTGTAAGGCACGCTTCCAATCTGCTCGCAGCCCAGACGAAGGCTATCCTTCAACTGAGAAACTGTCAGGTTCGCATTCTTCGACAACACCAAGGCTGCAATGCCTGCGCTCAGCGGCGTTGCCGCTGAAGTCCCTCCGAATTCCACCCGATAGTTGCCGTCGGTGTATGCGCCATCGTTAGCGCCCGCGGCTCCTCGCGTATCCGTGGTGACGATGGTGTTCCAACCGCCGTGACTCGGGGCCACACAATACAGCTCTGGACCATAACAGCTGTAGTACGACCGCATGCCGAGATCGCTGCAGGCTCCCACCGCGATTGAATTCGCGTACCTGGCGGGATACGCAACAAGAGTCCCTCCTCCACTACCATTTCCCCAATGCGCACCACCTCCATTGAGCTGCTGCAGCGGTTGATCGCTGGCATTCAACAGCCAGATCTGCCCGTCGAGGGGTCTGTCGTACGACAGGTAGCCGATGAAGGAAACGAAAGAAATACCCTGAGGGAACCAGATCGTCGGGGTCCGCATTTCTGCCCAGGCACCTGCATATTTGCCGCGGAAGTCAGGGCTTAGCATAGTGAAGCTGTTACCCGGCCAATAATCGAGATCATACCATGCCGTGAAGTGACGGTACCAATCGTCTGTCATTCCCCCGCCGTGGGCAAAGGCCCACCCATCTGCGCTTGCCTCGAAGTCCTCCCGCCACGTGGCATTGTACCCGTTTGTTCCAATTACTCGCACTTGGTCCGCAGCAAGGTACGTAAGGTATCCAGTAGGAATATCCTCAGTTGCGAGTGCCCTGGACTGTAGATGGCACATGGTATTCGACTAGGCCGCAGCTGCCAGTAACCGCCTTCATTACCACTGGCGAAAAGGACCGCACATCCCCGCCCTGACCGACCGAAAACCGTGGCATAATCAATCCCTGATTCGATCGCCGAACTGGGCGGATACCAGCCCCAACTACAGCTAATCACGTCCGCAAACTGCGCCGCGTATCGGATAGCGTCACCTATCGCGGCCACGCTGATGTCTCCGGCACCATCGTCACCGAACATCTTGACCGGCAGAATCCTGCAATTCCAGGTTGCACCGACTATCCCGAGGTTGTTGTTTCCGATGGCAGCCGCGATTCCGGCACACGCGGTTCCATGAGCGGGAACGCCAGGGCCTGATCCTGGGTTGGGATTGTTGTCGTTTCCGTAGAAGTCCCATCCCTGATGATCATCGATGTAGCCGTTCCCGTCATTGTCGACTCCATTGGCCTCGCGGCCATTGCCCCATTCGGCGTCGTTTCTGAAAATCCGCAGGTCCGGATGCCCTGTGTCCACGCCAGAGTCAATGATGGCAATTACCAAACGCTCGTTGCCGGTCCGGATATTCCAAGCCTCCGGTGCATCCACGTCCGCATCTGCCACGGCGCCGTTTTGGCCAGTGTTATGGAGGGCTTGTTGCCAAGCGAAGAGTGGATCGTTAGGTGTGGCATACAGTTCCAACTCGCTTACGAAGTTCGGCTCTGCCCACGCGATGCCGGGAACTCGGTTCAAACCGACCGCCTCCGCCATGGCCAATTCGGCGTCCCAATAGTTGGCTCTGAGCAGGTACTGCCCCGGCGCCGAGGGCAGCGGCTCCCGGGCAATCTCAAGACCACGGCTGGCAAGATCTTCCAGAATCGTGTCGGTTACCCCGTTTACCGTGGCGTCATCCTCGAACTGAACGATGATTTCATCGGTGGCCAGGATGCGTTTTCCCGAGTCGGGCGCAGAGAGCACGGGAGATACCCACACCACGTCATCCAACGCGGCAAGTGCCGCTCGTGCCCTCGCGAGATCCGAAACCGAGAAAACCTCGATCTGATGGGTGGTGAGTGCGCCGCATGCGTCGACAGACTTGATTACGCCCTGCGCGCCAATAAACCGCACGACATCCTGTTGCGCCAGGGTCTTGGCGCGCTTGATCGCAATCTCCCGCGCCGAGCGCAGGAGCGGTACGACCGATCGATCCCTCAGGACATAATGGTCACCTGCGTCGTACAGCGCTCCGGGCGGTTCCGATTCCTGTGCAGACAGTGAGAAGAAACCAACAACGATAGCCAGAACGGCAGGCGCGAATGCTCCGCGCCCTACGGAAGAATGCCATGTCTTGCACATGACCCAGGTAAGTTTTCTGTGGATGACCCCATGCCAGCCGATGTTCCTCCGGTATGACACACTTTGTCTCCCTGATCACCGACACCAGCCCACGAGGGAATGAGTGGCGTTATAAGAACAAGGCGACTGAGATTGCCGATACATTAGTGAGTATTTGTGGCGGCCGCAAGAATCAGGAGGAAGAATCGGAAGAATTCATAGGCTATTATTCTCCGCAGCAGTCGGCTGCTCGCTGAGCAACTGCCTCAACGTTGTCGTGTTGTTCTGCTGTAACTCGTGGTCGGACCACGGGAAGGGATTTCACCTGAGTCGTTTGTCGAGATTTCGCGCTCCGAAAGGGTCTTATGTCTCGATCTTCCGGCAGCCTTTCGAGCTGTCGTCGAGGAGCAGCTTTTGCAGGAATATTGAACGAATTTCTGGCGCGAAAAATGGCCCATAACCCCTCCTAAGGGTTCAACCCGGATTTTCATGGGCTCACATGTTTCGCGAACTGACCCTCGAACGGCATGAAGAATCCCGGCTCTCTACTAACCCATCCGCGGCAAGCCTGCTGAGGTGAGAGTGCCATCACAATCGAAGTTCGCCGCGTATAAGGAGCACGGCGTCCACGAATACTGGATCCTCGATCCCGACACCCGGGCGCACCGGTTCTATCATCGGCAGGGCGAGGAACTCGTCGAGTTCGCTGCCGGCGAGGCGGTCATCCCCGCGCATGCGATCCCCGGTTTTTGGGTGCGGCGCGAATGGTTGAATGCCGACCGGTTACCTGAAGTGGCACCGTGCCTCGATGAAGTACTCGCCGCTGCCTGACCCGCAAGCCGCTCAGGCTCAGTCGCTTGTCGTGGTCCGGCGAGTGACACGATCATCATCAAGGCTTCCCCCATCGGTGTGCCGCCCTGCATCGGCGTGGGGAACCGTCTACGGAGCTTCCCGCTGACCGTACTCCGCTGGCCAAAGCCGCCAACCCCCATTCAGATTGTCGCTCCGGTCCGTTGGTCAAGCCGTCTTTGGAGACGACGCAGCGGCCTGGTGCAATTTGCGGAGCCGGATTACCTTGGAAGCGTGTTCGATTATGAGAGCTCAGCTACATATCATCCTGCTGCTCGCCTCAACGCTTCAACCAATCCAGATCGACGCCGGCGAAGCCAATTACTTCTTGGTAGGAGAGATTTCCGACAGAGTCTTTTATAACGATTCCTACGTCCTCCCGTTGTCCAAGCCGGAGGACATTGATTACGCTCGATACCTAATAACCCGGAACGAGTTGGGTTTTGTCGAGGGTGACAAGACTATTGTCGTGGCCAACCTTGGCCCCGGAAGGGACGGCGTGAACCGGGACTACCTGGATCCCACTTTCCGTGAGTGGTCGTGGCATGTGACCGAATTTCTCGCATTTGGTCAGATCACCGCCGAAATCTTGGATGGTTGGCCAACTGGCGTTGAGGAGGGCCATGTCGGCGGGCCCACTATCGGCTTTTGGCACTACACGGTCGTACGGGAGTTGGGTCCTGTCCCGCTCTATTTGTCGGCCATTCCGGAGGAGCAGGCTGTTTATCTGTACTGGAGCGGTCTCGGCACGAACTACCTTTACACGCTCGAGAGCAAGAAGTCGTTGACCGGCACTGAGTTGGCTCCAGTTCCAGGCGCGCTTTGGCCGCTGGCAACGAATCAGTGGAACGCCGCGATGCCGGACGGCATCGTGATGTTCTTTCGCGTGAAGGCGGAACCGGAGGTCAGCTCCCAGCCGGTTTTGGGCGAAGCCAGTCCAGCTCCCGTTACGACCCCAATGAAATTTCAACTGCCCTGACTATGAAAGACCTCCTGTCAATCCTCCTGCTGCTCGCTTCAATGTCTCAACAGCTCAGGATCGGCGCTGGCGAAACCAATTACTTCTTGGTGGGGAATTGGTTCGACGGGTCGGATTCCTACGTTTTGCCATTATCCAAGCCAGAAGACATTGCCCATGCACGTGACCTGGTAGCCCTCGGGAGTTCCGTGTGGGAAGGGCCCGAGCCCCACCAGTCAATCGCAGTTGCCAGGATTGCATGGGGAAGAGATGGAATAAACCGGGATTACAGGAATCGGACGTTTCCAGCATGGTCCTGGCACGTCGTCGAGTTCATTGCTTTTGCAGATCTGACGGCGGAGATCCTGGATGGTTCACCAACCCTAGTCGAAGAAGGCCAGCATGCAGGTGGGGGATTGATCGGCTTCTGGCTTTACACGACCGTCCGCGAACTCGGTCCTAACCCGCTCTATCTGTCCATTGTGCCTGATGGGAAGAACCTTCATGTTTACTGGAGCGGTCTCGGCACGAACTACCTTTACACGCTCGAAAGCAAGGAGTTGCCAAGCGTTACGAACTGGACTCCCTTTCCCGGCGTTCTTTGGCCACTGGCGACGAATCATTGGACTGTGACTGTGACCAACGCACCACCGCGACTTTATCGGGTCAAGGCTCAGCAATCCGGGGACTGAATCACGCCCACACTCCTCGGGTCGGCAGTATCCAAGAACCGGCCAGAACCTTTTTGCGGGGGTTGATCATACTCATCCATCTCCACACCACTAAGATGCTGTGGTCCAACCAGGATAGTCGTCGATTACCGATGGACGTTTCCCCATCGGTGTGCCGCCCTGCATCGGCGTGGAGAACCGTCTACGGAACTTCCCGCTGACCGTACTCCGCTAGCCAAAGCCGCCAAGTCCGATTCAGATTGTCGCTCCGGTCCGACCCCGATCGACAGAAACAAGTATGATTCTGTCCACTCATGATTCTGTCACCACATCAAGTAATGGACGCCTGGCATGCCCGCGCCTACGGCGTCACGCCCGACGAGTCCCCGGCGAAACCTTCGATGGGCTCAAAGAAAAAGAAATTGTAAAAAAGGGCGAAGACCGCCCTCACCGCCTCTGCCGACTGAGCAAAGACAGAATCATGGTGGGACAGAATCATGGTGTCCTCGGTCACATCTTCACTTTTGACAATTACTCGCTAACCGCGTCACCTGCTCGTGGGCGGCTACGCAACCACACCAAAACTTGACCTGTCCGCAACCTGATGGGGCGACCAAGGATTCTGGACGGATCCGCTTGCAGGCTTGCGCATGGCCGTTCCAGCGAGGAACATTCCCCACATGAATATCACGTCGTCGCCGGGCATGCCCCGCCCGCACCAAAGGCCGATCGATGCAGGCAACCACAAACTCCCGAGAAAGGTTCCCGGCACCGGTACCCGTACTACCCGCGGCGGTCATTCGATGGGCCAAATCCTGATCGCGGCCGCGATGCTCTGTTGTTCACTGCCGCTCGCGCACGCGGAAACCGCCGCCCAACGCGATGCCAGAATGGCTTGGTTTCGCGAAGCCCGGTTCGGCATGTTCATTCACTGGGGGCTGTATTCCGTTCCCGCCGGCGAGTGGAACGGCAACACCAACTACGGCGAGTGGTTCCTCGAGGAAACCAAGATGCCCGTTTCCCAGTACGAAAAATTCGCCGGGCCAATTCAACCCGGTCAAATTCGATGCTCGCGCCTGGGTGCGGCTGGCCAAGGAGGCGGGCATGAAATACATCGTCATCACCTCCAAACACCACGACGGATTCGCGCTGTGGATTCCAAGGTCAGCGATTGACGATGTGCATGGCCACGCCGTTCCAGCGCGACATCCTTAAAGAACTGGCCGCCGCCTGCCGGGCCGAAGGCATCCGACTCTGCTTTTACCATTCGATCATGGACTGGCATCACCCGGACTGGGGCACGCGACGTCCCTGGAACGACAAGGCATCCGGCCCGCCCGACATGGATCGCTACGTCGCCTACATGAAGGCCCAGCTCAAGGAGTTGCTCACCGGCTACGGACCGATTGGGATTCTGTGGTTCGACGGCGAGTGGGAATCGCCCTGGACCCACGAACGCGGAGTGGACCTCTACCATTACGTCCGCAGCCTGCAGCCCTCCATCATCATCAACAATCGCGTCGGCAAAGGCCGGGCCGGCATGGCCGGAATGGACGAAGGCCAGGGCGTCGGCGACTACGGCACGCCCGAACAGGAAATCCCCGCGACCGGGTTTGGTCCGGGTGTGGATTGGGAATCCTGCATGACGATGAACAACCACTGGGGTTACAACAGGAATGATCAGAACTGGAAATCCACCACCACCCTGGTCCGCAACCTGATCGATTGCGCCAGCAAAGGCGGTAACTACCTGCTGAATGTCGGCCCAACCGGGGAAGGCCTCATCCCGGATCCAAGCGTGGAACGGTTGCACGAGATCGGGGACTGGATGGACGTCAATGGCGAGGCGATCTACGGCACTACCGCGGGCCCATTCAAGAAACTCGCCTGGGGCCGGGCAACACGAAAGGGCGACCGCCTCTATCTCCACGTGTTCGACTGGCCGACCGATGGCCGATTGATCGTGCCCCTCGATAACACCATCCAGAAATCCTGGCTGCTCGCCCAGCCCAATTCCCCCCTGAAGATCGAACGCTCCGATGCCGGACCGGTGATCCTGGTCCCCGCCTCCGCCCCCACACCACACAGCGCCACGATCGTCGCTGAGTTGGACGGAGACCCGGTGCCTCTCCCGCCACCGCCGATTCGACAAGCCGCGGATGGCTCGATCACCTTGAACGCAGCGGACGCCCAGCTTGAAGGCCACTCCATCCAGCTCGAACGAAAGGATAATGTTCCCAATATCGGATTCTGGACCGACGCCGCGGATTCCGCCCAATGGTCGATCGAGATCGCGCACCCGGGCCGGTTCGAAGTCGAGGCCACGTATGCCTGCGATCCGTCGTCGGGCGGCAGCGAGTGTATGTTGAGCATCGGTTCTTCAGAGGGAAGCGCGTTGGTCGAACCGACGGCCAGTTGGAATGATTTTCGAACCGTCGCGGCCGGTGTGATGACGCTGGAGAACGCCGGGCGATTCGAAGCCGTGCTCCGGGCCAAATCCAAACCCGGGATGGGGGTCATTAATCTGCGTTCGCTTGTCCTGAGGCGGGTTCCGTAGCGACGCACAGCCGGTACTGCCATACTCCGGAACATGGGCGCTTTCGGACATCGCGTATGGATCCCCGCGCAGCCAGTGGTCGGAACCGATCGCCCGGACCAGTCCCGGCCAGCGAAAGTCATGTCGCATGAGCGCCGCCCCTTTTGACATCTTTCTTTCTCACAACAGCCGCGACAAGCCGATGGTGGAGGCCCTGGCTGGCAAACTGCAGGACGCCGGCCTCAGACCGTGGTTGGACAAGTGGTGCCTCGTTCCCGGCGGAGACTGGCAAGACGAGCTGACGGAAGGTCTGAAAGCATGTCCCGCCTGCGCGGTGTGCGTGGGCCCCGCGGGACTGGGGAATTGGGAGAACCTCGAGTTTAAAGTCGCTCTCGATCGGCTGGCCGCCGACCGCGCCTTTCGCCTCTTCTATGTGTTGTTGCCCGGTTTGCCGGAACCTTTCGACGCCGGTCAATTGCCCGCCTTTCTCAAGGCCGCCCGGACATGGGTGGATATGCGCAAAGGGCTCGAGGATCGTCGCGCTTTGCAATCGCTGATCAATGCCGTCAAGGGCGTGGCCATGGGACCCGATACGCCGGCGGAACCGCGCAACGATATCTGTCCCTACTGCGGGTTGCTCGCCTTCGAAGAACACAAATCGGAGTTCTTCTTTGGACGCGAGGGCGACATCCAACGGCTGGTTGAAAAGCTGAAGGAGTCCCGGTTTCTCGCCATCCTCGGACCCTCGGGCAGCGGCAAGTCTTCCGTCGTTCGGGCGGGATTGGTACCGCGCCTCCGAGGCGGAGTGCTGCCGGACAGCCAAAGCTGGAAGTTCTTCGTATTCACACCGGGCGCACAACCCCTGGCAGCGCTGGCGGTCCAACTCTCGCGGCTCGATCCGCAGCGCCCGATTCATCAATTGCAGGACGAAATAGTCGCCGATGGGCGCGCCTTTCACCTGAACATCGAACGCGCGCTGGCGGATCGTCCAGCCAGCGATCGGGTTGTCTGGGTGGTTGATCAATTCGAAGAGGCATTCACGCTTTGTCCGGAGGATTCCACGCGCGAACGGTTCTTCTCGAGCCTGCTCGATGCCGCCTCGGCCCGGGAAGGGCGGAGTTACGTGCTGTTGACCATGCGATCCGATTTCTATTCGAAATGCGCCGCTCACTCGGATCTTGCTACCCGTATCGCCGACCACCAGTTCCTGGTGGGGCCCATGGATGAAGCGGGTCTGCGTGATGCCATCGGCGAACCCGCCCGCCACGTGGGGCTGGGCTTCGAAAGCGGTCTTCCCGAGACCATTCTCGCGGATGTCGCCGAGCAGCCGGGCGCCCTGCCCTTGCTGCAATACGCCCTCCTCGAACTATGGCAACGGCGTCGCGGCACACTGTTGACCTTGGAGGCCTATCGCGAAACTGGGGGTGTGTCGGGCGCCATTGCCGCCCGCGCAGAAGCCGTGTACGCGGCTTTCAACCCAAAACAACAGGAGTTGGCCAGGCAGATCCTGCTCCGCCTGACCCAGCCGGGAGAGGGCACCGACGACACCCGACGGCGCGCGTCACCGGCGGAGTTGATCACAAGTGATAGCGAGGCCGTCGAAAACATCTTGAGCGCGCTGACGTCCAATCGCCTCCTCACCGCCGGCACGGATGAATCGACCGGCGAACGCCAAATTGAGATCGCCCATGAAGCCCTCATTCGTGGCTGGCCCCGCCTCCGAACCTGGATCGACGAAGACCGCTCCGCCTTGCGGGTTCAACGTCGTTTGACCGAGGCAATCCAGGAATGGCGCCGGACGGGTCGTGACCAGGACCTGCTCTACCGAGGCGCGCGCCTGGCCCAGGCCCTCGAATGGCGGCAGACCCATGAGGCCATGCTCAACGCGGACGAGCGCGCGTTTCTCGACGCCTCAGTGGCGCGTCTGAAGGCCGAACGCCGAGCGTCGCAACGCCGCGTGCGGATAGCGGTCGGGACTCTTATCCTGGTCCTGGTCGTCGTCAGTGTCGCAGCGGTGGTGGCCATGACCGAGCGCAACAAGGCGGTGAGCCTGAATCGAACGGCGGTATCACGCGAGTTGGCGGCCAGTGCGCTCACGCAATTGGAGATCGACCCGGAGTTAAGCGTATTGCTGGCAGTGAAAGCCGCCGGAGAATCCCCGACTGCCCAGGCCGAGGAGGCGTTGCGGCAGTCCGTGCCGCGGCTGGCCTCGCATGTGGTTAGTGTGCTCAATGGCCATACCGCTCCCGTTTTGAGCGCCCAGTTCAGCCGCGATGGCGAGTTCATCGTGACGACCAGTGAGGATGCAACGGCGCGCGTTTGGAAATCGGAAACAGCCGAACTGATTTGCCAATTGGGAGGTCCCGCCCACGGAGTTCAAGGGGCATCGTTCAGTCCGGATGGTGAGGAATTGGTGACGCGTGACGGCGGGTCGGAGGGAGCTCCGACCGTATGGGAGCTGCCAAGCGGAAAAGAACTGCGTCGATTGCAGGGCGCCGGGGAAGAGATCCGCGAAACCAGTTTCAGTCCCGGTGGCCGGTTCGTGCTGGGCCTGGGAAATCGGCATGCCTATGTCTGGGATACCGCCAGGGGGCAACTGACCTCCACGCTCGGCGACCACGCGAGCGTTCCGCTATCTGCGGCCTGGAGTCACTCCGGCCGATACATTGCCACAGGCGACGCCGCTCATAGTGGAAACGATTGCCTGGTCCGCATCTGGGATCCGGGCACGGCGACACCCATCACAGAATTACGCGGGCACAGCAGCGCCGTGAATGATGTCCAGTTCAGTCCAGATGACGACTTCGTGCTGTCGGCCGGCCGGGACGCGACTGTGCGCGCCTGGCGATGGGACACCGGCACGAATATCTTCGTGCTCCGAGCCGACGGTCCCCTGCAGAAGGCCCTTATTAGTCCCGATTCAAGATTCGTTTTGACCCTGAACGAATTCGGAACCACGGCCGAGCTTTGGGAAACCCGCGCGCATGCCAAGCGGGCTGAACTCCGCGGCCATACGGCCCCGATCATTGCCGCCGCATTCAGTCCCACCAGCGATTTGATCGTCACCGCGAGCGAAGACAAGACCGCGCGAATTTGGGACGCGGACACCGGTCGCAGTGTTTCGGTGTTGAAAGGTCACACCGACGCGTTGACCAGCGTCTCGTTCGATCCGGATGGAACGCTGATCCTCACCTCGGCGAAGGACAACACTGCGCGTCTCTGGCACGTCGGTCGGGAGGAGTTGACATCGCAATTCTCCAGCGATGCGGGAGGCATGCTCTGGTCGGCGTTCAGTCCTGATGGCCAAATAGTCGTCTCCGCAACTCAGGAAACCCCGGAAGCGGTCCTCTGGAACGCAAGTTCGGGTGACATCATCGCTTCGCTCTCCGGGCACGAAGAGGGAGTGACGTGCGTCGCATTCCGCCCGGACGGTCGCGCTGTGGCCACGGCCAGCAAGGATCACACGGCGCGGCTCTGGGACGCCGCGAATGGCCGCTGTTTGGCCACCCTCGCCAGTCACACGTCCGCCGTAACGCGTGTCCGATTTAGCCCCGACAGCAGGTTCGTCCTCACAGCCGGTGAGGATGCCTCGGGACGACTCTGGGATGCCACCACCGGTGAACTCGTCGGGGAATTCGTGGGACAGAAGACGCCGATCACCGATGCCGTGTTCAGTCCCACCGGCGACCAGGTCGCGATGGCTTCCCAGGAAGGGACCGTCGCACGAGTTTGGTCCGTGGCAAGCGGTCAGCCGATCGCCGAATTGCCAAACCACGAGGAAGGGGTCAGCAGCATCGCCTTCAGTCCAGATGGCGACCGGCTGGTCACGACCAGTCCCGATTCCGTCGGACGAATCTGGGACATCACGAGCGGGAAATTGCTGATCGAACTCCGCGGACACGTCGAGCACGTGGCCGGGATGTATGGCGGTTTGAACATGGCCGCGTTCAGCCCGGACGGACAACAGGTGGTGACCGCGGGCCGCGACTACACCGCGCATCTTTGGGATGCCGCGACGGGCAGGAGCCTGTTTGAACTCCGTGGTCATACCGCGGCCGTGTGGGACGCCGCCTTCAGCCCCAACGGCCGGTTCGTGGCGACAGTCAGTGGCGACGGGACTACGCGGGTCTGGGACACCGGCACTGGAGAATGTCTGACCAGCATTCCAGCCTTTATTGGCGCCGGCGCCATGACGGTGAGCTTCAGCCCGGACGGCCGACGCATTCTCGCCACCGGCTTTGACAGCACCGCGCGCATTTACTCCTGCGATGTGTGCGCCTCGTTGGAAGATCTCCTCGCGCTTGCTCGCGATCGCCTGACTCGAACGTTTACGCCGGAGGAACGACAGAAATACCTTCACGAATCAATCCACCCATGAAAGCGGCGGCCACGAAATGAAAATGCCATCGCGCAAGGAACTCCTCGCCGGGTGCGGTCGCGTGGTGCCTGATGTCATTGCCCCGGGACTGCGCGTGTTGTTTTGCGGCATAAACCCCGGTCTATACTCCGGATTCACCGGCCATCACTTCGCGTGGCCTGGCAATCGGTTTTGGCCCGCCCTCTACACAGCGGGATTCACGGACCGGCTTCTCGCCCCCTCCGAAGAGCGCCTTTTGCTCCCTTCGAAGTTCGGGATTACGAATCTCGTCGACCGCGCCACTGCTACCGCCGCCGAATTGACGAAACCGGAATTGCTGAAAGGCGCTGACCTCTTGCGAAGGAAAGCGCAGCGTTATCAGCCGCGGATCATCGCAGTCCTGGGTGTTAGTGCGTTTCGGATCGCGTTCGATCAAGTTCACGTCCGGCCTGGCCGCCAAAGTGATCTTCTCGGTCAGGCCGTGTTGTGGATCCTGCCAAACCCGAGCGGGCTGAACGCGCATTACCCGCCAAACCGACTCGCGGAAATTTTTCGGGAACTGCGATTATACAGCGAGGAAGAGGCGGATTCGTGACCTCCAATGCGATGGGAAACACGCCATCGCGCTGAAGCTATTCGGACGCGTACTCGCAGGCGGATGCGTTGCGGCAGGAAGCCACGTCGCTCGTGGAGATGCCGCGCTTGCCGGTTTCCGCCGAGCGTTTCAATGATTGAGAGATGCAACGCAACGTTCCGCCCTCCGACGATGACGGCAGTGTGCATAAATGCTCTTCGATCGATTGTCTTGCTCATGCGCTTTGCTCCGACCTCCATCCGATTTTCGGACGTCGCGAAACATGGACCTGCCGTCGCGGTTGCTCAAATGGGACGGGCAACAGAATGCAAACCCAGCCAGTCAGACGAAAAGAGCGTTTATCGGGGTTGCACAATCCGCGGATGTGATGGAATTTGCGATCGGAGTGTGTTTAGGCCAAGAACCTGATTTGAATCCATGAGCCACTACAAATATCTGATCATCGGCGGGGGAATGACCGCAGACGCCGCGGTGCAGGGCATTCGCGAAGCGGATGCCAACGGTAACATCGGCATCGTGAGCGCCGAACAAGATCCGCCGTACAATCGCCCGCCCCTGACGAAAGCGCTTTGGAAAGGGGAATCGATGGAGAGCATCTGGCGCAAGACCGAGGCACAGCGCGTGGACATTCACTTGGGCCACCGCGTGACGAAAGTCGAGCCACAGCAGAAGCGGGTCACGGACGAGCAGGGAAACGTGTACACGTTCGACAAGCTGCTTTTTGCAACCGGAGGCAAACCGCGGCGACTGCCCTTTGGGAGCGGCCGGATCATTTACTACCGAACGGCCGAAGATTATCGGCGACTTCGCGCCCTGACCGGCAAGCAAAAACGGTTTGCCGTGATCGGCAATGGGTTCATCGGTTCGGAGATTGCCGCGGCGCTGGCGATGAACGGGCGGGAGGTCGTGCTGATCTTTCCCGACGCCGGGATTTGTCATCGCGCCTTGCCCCATGACCTGTCGCAATTCGTGACGAACTACTATCGCGAAAAGGGAATCGAAGTTCGTTCGGGCGAATCCGTCGTCGGAATGGAAGAACGGGATGCGCAACTTTTCCTTACCACGAAGAGTGGCCATGAAATCCCCGCTGCCGCAGTCGTCGCGGGAATCGGAATCGAACCCCATGTCGAGCTGGCGCAAATCGCCGGCCTGAAAGTGGATAACGGAATTGTGGTGAATGAACTTCTGCAAACGGCGCAGCGGGACATTTACGCGGCCGGCGATGTCGCTTCATTTTTCAACCCCGCTCTCGGAAAACACATTCGCGTCGAGCACGAGGATAACGCCAATACCATGGGACGCCTCGCCGGACGCAACATGACGGGAGAATCTCAGCCGTATCATCACTTGCCGTTCTTCTATTCCGATCTATTTGATTTGGGTTACGAAGCTGCCGGTGAACTCGATGCGAGGCTGGAGACGTTCGCCGATTGGAAAACTCCCTTTCGAGAAGGCGTCATCTACTACCTTCGCGAAGGCCGCGTGCGCGGCGTATTGCTTTGGAATGTTTGGGGCAAAGTGGATGCCGCGCGAACGCTCATCAGCGAACCCGGTCCGTTTCGAGCGTCCGACCTCAAAGGCCGCATCACCGGCTGAGGATCACGGTCTGCCTATCCTGGTCGGTTGCGGCACCGCGGGCGATACCCCGCCCGTCACGCGGATGGAACAACCACGAAGCGGAGAAGTGGCAGAATCGCGTTCGCTCCCCCGGATATTACCACGTTTTCGTCCCGCTTCTTCGGCGATTCGTCACAGGGAACTCGTGTTTCCAGGAGGGCGCGGGCTATACTCGGGCCCGACGTGGAGAGTGACCGAGCCGCGTTCAAGGGACCCGGCAGCTGGTAGATCTGATGAATGCCATTCCTAGCGCCACCTCGGAAACAGTGCGCCCCTGGCGCCGCCGCCGAATCGTATGGCTATGCGTTGTGGCGTGGACGATCTGCGTCGGCGTCGCACTGTGGTGGTTGCTCCGAGGCAACGGGGGTCAATCGGTATGGATCGTACGCGACGTGACTTCGCCGCAGACTGGCTTAACCGACCCGCCGGCCTTTTTTGCGAAGTTAGATGTTGGCCTGCAACGGAGCTATCCCTGGATCCTGTTAGGTCCTTACGTGGCTTTGGTGGCTTCACTCTTTCCTTACGGGACGCAGACGCTCAGAGCCACGCAAGAGCACAGACCTGACTTGCTCTTTTTGGACGTGCAAATGCCGTGGCTCAACGGGTTCGAGGTGCTTGAGGCGCTGGAACCGGAACAGATCCCGGAAGTCATTTTCACGACTGCTCATGACGAGCACGCCATCCGCGCGTTTGACATCGACGCACTGGATTATCTGCTGAAGCCGTTCACCGAAGCGCGTTTCAAAATGGCGGTTCAACGCGCACGCGGCGAGCTGGAAAAGGGGGACCGCCGGTCATTGGACCCGAAGATTGCGGCACTGCTCGACTACGTTCATGCGGTCAATCCCGCCGGTCGCATCCTGGTCAGGTCCTCGGAGCGCATCGTGTTTCTCAAACCTGACGAGATCGACTACGTGGAAGCGGCGGGCAACTACGTCGTTCTGCACTCGGGCCCTGACCGTCATATCGTGCGCGAAACCACTTCGGCAATGGAGGCCCGGCTCGCGCGGGCGGGGTTCATGCGCATCAACCGTTCGATCATCGTTAACCTGGCTCGAATTCGCGAAGTTCAGCCTCTCGGCCCTGGCCAATACTCGATCCTTTTAAGGAACGGCGCCCGCCTCAACATGACCTGCAGCCTTGGCGAATTACAGGCCCGCCTCGCGGACATTTGACTTCCTTGCCTCGCCTCCGGTCGCCTTCATCCCGGTTTTGATCCCGGTCCGTCACATCTCCATCGCGCGCCACTCGAAACGGACGGACGGTGGCCGCAAAGCTTCAAAGCGAAAACGCGAACGATGAAAACGAAATACCTATTGTTGGCCATCGCCGTTCTCCTGGTGGGAGTCGGTTGGTGGGGAGGGCGGGCCGCCTGGCGCGCGCACCGCGGACTGGTCACGTTGGATGTGCGTGAAGCTCCGTTGACCGCAGTCTTGCGCAGCATCCAAAGGCAGACCTGGATAGAAATTCGAGCAGAAAAAGCCCTGAGCGACGTGCGCATTACCCTTTACGTCTCAAACCTGCCGCTCAAGAATGTGCTGAATCGGATCGCCAAACAAGCCGGCGCCCGTTGGTCCACTCTGTACGCCGTTTACGATTCCTCAAGCGCACTCAAGGCTTTGGATGCCGCCTTGCAGGATACCGGCGAGATTGAAACAGCGGGCTGGACGAAACTCGCACCCCAACCGCCGGACTTCGACCAACCACCACCCATGAACGGGGCCGGTCCGCTTCTCTCGGCACCCTTCAGCACCGAGGCTGCCGCTCCCGGCGGTCCAGGCCCAAGGCCACGCCCGGGCGGGAGGATCCTGGGCGGAATGATGCGCGGATCTAATGGCGGCGTCTCCGCATTTTTCAGAGGTCCCGGCGACGAATTGGAAATCTGGTCACCCGAAGAACTGGTGATGGAATCCTCGTTACGCCCGCGTCTCGGCGACAACCACGGTCAGGCCGCAACCGCGGCCGAGGCTGCCGATACCGCACGCCGGGTCGAGGGTCATTGGACGACGTACCTCTCGTTCAAGAAGTCAAACTTGAACGTCGGACTTGCCGGTGAACCGCCCGACCCACCGCAGTCCGGCGAGCTCCCGCGACCGCCAGATCCTGAACGGGGCTATGCGGATCTCACCCCCGAACAACGTGTTCAGCGCGCCCGCGAGCGCCTTGGGACTGAACGAGAAATAATTCACTAAAACCGCTCCTCATCGCCCATCCAGATCCCCGCCATGAAAACCAAAGTGCTCTACCCCGCGGCAGCTATCCCAAAGGCACCGGAGTGCCGGTGCACGCCGGATGGCTTCACATCGGCCGGACGCGCGTTTACTTTGATCGAGCTGCTCGTCGTTATGGCCATCATTGGCATCCTGGCCGCTTTGCTTGCCCCGGCCGTGGCGCGAGCGCGAGCGAAGGCATATCACATCGTCTGCGTTAACAACCTTCGGCAACTGGGCATCGCCACGAGACTATACTCCGACGAGAACAACAATGTGTTGCCCAGCGCAGAGATTCTTCCCACTCGTCCGATCGATCCGGCGAATCCGCTCTCACGCATCTGCGATCTGCTGGCCTCTTACGTCGGCCAGGCCCCCGGCACGAACACGAACAGTGCCGGAGTGTTCAAGTGCCCCCAAGACAAAATGGACTACTTCTCATCCCAAGGCTCCAGCTACGAGTGGAACGCAGAATTGAACGGCCATATTCTTGACGAAACCCGAGCCAAACAGTTCTTCCTGCAGGGCGAGTTCGAAGGCCAAACCTTCGAGACCAACTGGACAGCGCTTTTTCCCCCTGAGACAACTCCCCTCCTGCTCGATTATGAGGAGTTCCATCGCCCCCGAACCGGATCCGGAAAGAATGTTGTCTTTATGGATGGGCATGTCGCGCCGCTCGATGTTACGGCGGAATGAGAACCGACTGGTTGACCGAGAAGCGCGCCCGCCAGATCATCCAGATGCTTGGCGCGATCGAAGGCTGGCGTTTTTGTTTCATCGGCGGCGTCGCACAGCAACGCTGGGGCGAGCCACGCCTCACAGAAGATGTGGTTCTCACGCAGTCTGCCGAGGCCTAAAGAGACCGTCGCGCGAAAATCGCAAAAGCGGTCAAGCAACGACGCAGAAGCCTTGATACCGAAACATGCAACTTCGCTAATGGACGACGCCCCGGAGGAATGCCATGCTTCTCGATCCACCTCCGGTTCCGATCGGCGAGGTGCCGGGTTATGATGCGACAGCTTGTGTTGAATTGAGCAAAAGGCTCAAATCAAGTCACGAAGCGGGCGCTATTCCAGCCTGGTTGTGGGCAAATTCAGCGGCGGCATTTTCATTGCTAACCCCGGAATGAATCCTTGGTCGATTCGATTCGGCTCCCAAATGGCCAATCTGAAAACCGGGGCGAGGAAAGCGGGTCAATAGGTGCGTTATGCGATTCGACGACTATGAAGTGGGACCCTTTTATGACGAGTTCATAGCTGAAGACGGCCAACCGCGGGATGCGGTGCGGCCCCTGATCGGCAATATTGAACGCCTTCCCGAGGGCGAACTCCTGAATCGCCAACAGGCAACCGAACGGGCCCTGCTCCAATTGGGGATCACGTTCAATGTCTATGGAGATGATGGCGGAACGGAACGGATCTTCCCATTCGACCTGGTGCCGAGAATTATTGCGGCGACAGAATGGGAACGAATCGAAGGCGGCCTGAAACAGCGGATTCACGCCCTGAACCTGTTTCTCGACGATCTCTACCACGACCAGAGGATCCTGCGAGACGGAGTGATACCACGGGAGATCGTTCTGGGATCGAAGGCCTACCGTCCGGAGTGCGCCGGGTTTTGTCCGCCTCGGGGGATCTGGTGTCATATTACCGGAACCGACCTGATTCGTGATCGCGACGGTCAGATGTATGTACTGGAGGACAACCTGCGATGTCCCTCGGGAGTCTCATATGTGCTGGAGAATCGCCAGATGATGAAGCGGTCGTTCCCCCAAGTGTTTTCGGCAATGCGGGTCCGGCCGGTCTCCAATTACCCGAGTCGATTGCGGGACATGCTGGAGCATTTGACACCCGAATTGCGCACCCCCCGGGTAGTATTGCTGACACCCGGAAGTCATAACGCCGCGTATTTTGAGCACTCGTTCCTGGCCCAACAAATGGGCATCGAGCTGGTTGAAGGACGCGATCTCATCGTGTCCGACGGATTTGTTTTTATGCGGACCACGCGCGGGTTTGAGCGGGTGGACGTGATTTACCGGAGGATAGACGACGATTACCTGGACCCGGACGCATTTCGGGCGGATTCGATGCTCGGGGTGCGGGGGTTGATGCAGGCGTATCATTCCGGCCAAGTGGCGTTGGCCAATGCGCCGGGAACCGGAGTGGCCGACGATAAAGTCATTTATGCCTATGTCCCGCGCATGGTGAAGTATTATCTGGGAGAAGAGATCCAGCTACCGAATGTCCCGACGCGAATTTGCGCGGAGGCGGAGGATTTGTCGTATGTCCTGGAGCACCTGGACGAAATGGTGGTGAAGGCGGCGAACGAATCCGGCGGATATGGGATGCTGGTGGGTCCGCATTCGACGGCGGACCAACGAAAGCAGTTCGCCGAACGCATCCGGGCCAATCCTCGGAATTATGTGGCTCAACCGACTCTCGCGTTGTCCCGGGTTCCAACGCTGACCGACGGTCGACTTGAAGGCCGCCACGTGGATTTGCGGCCATATATTCTTTATGGGAAGGAGATCTTCGTGCTGCCCGGTGGACTGACCCGCGTGGCGCTCAAGAAGGGTTCGCTGGTGGTCAACTCCTCCCAAGGCGGCGGAAGCAAGGACACCTGGGTCCTCGCGGGTCGGCCGGTGGAAAAGCTGGAAACGTGTCCTGATATGGCCGGGGATGCGGACAGGGTATCGGCATGTTAAGTCGCGTTGCGGACTCCATTTACTGGTTGAGCCGCTACGTTGAGCGGGCGGAGAACGTCGCCCGGTTCATTGATGTGAACCTGCATCTCATGCTCGACAGCAGTTCGGGCGCGGCACAGCAATGGCAACCACTCGTGGATACCACCGGCGATCATACCGCGTTCAGCCGCCGCTATCCCGAGCCGAGTCAAGCCAATGTGATCCAGTTCCTCACCTTCGACGCCACCAATCCGAACTCGATCCTTGCCTGTCTCCGGGCCGCGCGGGAGAACGCGCGCAGTGTTCGTGAAATCATATCCTCCGATATGTGGCTGCAATTAAACAAATTCTACCTCATGGTCCAATCGGCTGCCCATGACCCAAAGATCTTTCGGGCGCCGCACGAATTCTTCTATGAAGTGAAGCTGGCCAGTCAGTCGTTTATTGGCATCACGGACGCCACGATGTCGCATGCCGAGGCATGGCATTTCGCCCGGCTGGGGCGAAAACTCGAGCGGGCCGACAAGACCTCGCGCATCCTGGATGTTAAATACTTCATCCTGCTGCCTTCGCCGGATGAGGTGGGAACCCCGGTGGATGACATACAATGGGCGGCGGTGCTTCGTTCGACCAGCGCCTTCGAGATGTACCGAAAACGCCATGGGCGCATTTCGCCCCAGGGCGTGGTGGAGTTCCTCCTCCTCGACCCGCAGTTCCCGCGGGCCATCCGTTTCTGTCTGTTAGCGGCCCGCGACTCCGTCCATGCGATTTCCGGAACTCCGTCGGACAGCTATCGCCATCCGCCGGAAAAATTTCTGGGCCAACTCTGTTCGGATCTCGCCTACCTGGGCATGGAGGACATCATCGGCCGCGGGCCGCACGAGTATTTCGACGAGCTCCAGACCAGAATGAATCAGCTTGGTATCGCCATTTCCGAAACATTCTTCGCAGTCCGGTCTCCCGTCCAGCCGAGGCGCAACCCAAGACCGCCTGGCCAGTGAATTGGCAATGCTATGATTCCAAACGGCAACGGATTGGCCGCACCGGTCCTCTTTGGTCCCGAGTCGGGTTATGGTCATTCTGGCGCGGTTTTCGATGAGGCCTTCTCGGATGGGGCCTTCCGATCTCATTGGAAGCCCTTAGCACAAGCCCTCCATCAGATTGGACCGGATGAACTCCGGGTTCGCCAGGCGAATGCCCGGCGTATACTGCGCGAGCACGGCACCGCGCATAATTTTCTGGGTGATCACGAGGGTTTGGACCGTCCATTTGAGTTGGATTTGGTGCCTTTCATCTTTCCACCCGACGAATGGTCAACGCTCGAACGGGGATTGCTCCAACGCACCCGGTTGTTCAACCGGGCGCTGGCCGATCTCTATGGGCCGCGGCGCTTGATTACGGCGGACATCCTGCCGAGCAGCGTGGTCCAAGCCAACCCGCTCTTCCTGAGATCTTGTGTCGGAATTCAACCTCCCGCCAAAGTTTTTCTCTTCCTGCATGCCATCGATCTCGCGCGCTCGGCGGACGGACGCTGGTGGGTCCTGGCCGATCATGCGCAGATCTCGGAGGGGCTGGGGTACGTGATCGAGAATCGCGGGCTGGCTTCGCGATTGGTTCCGGAAGCCTTCCGGGCCCGGCCGGTGCGAGGGCTTGAACCATTCTGTCATTTCATCCGCGAATCGTTGCACACGTTCAACCCCGAGGCGGGTGAACAGCGCAACGTTGTAGTGTTGGCGGGCGCGCCGGGCAGCCAAAACTATTTTGAACATGCCTTCCTCGCCCGGCATCTCCGTTATCCACTGATCGAAGGCGAAGACCTGACCGTTCGGGGAGAGCGGGTCTTCCTAAAGACCTTGTCCGGATTGCAACCCGTACAGGTAATCCTGCGCCAGTTGAGCGACGCCCTGACGGACCCGCTTGAATTGGACCCGCATTCCAAAGAAGGCGTTCCCGGATTGCTTGAGGCCGTTCGCGCGGGACGAGTGGTTGTCGCCAACGCAATGGGATCGGGGCTTATGGGGGCACCCGCCTTACTGGCTTTCCTGCCCAGCATGTGCCGTTTTCTGTTGGGCGAGGATTTATTTCTGCCTTCCGTAGCCACCTGGTGGTGCGGTCAGAGCAGGGAAAGGGATTTTGTCCTGAAGCAACTTGACCGTTTGACCGTACGTGCCGCTTTCACAGCATCGGCGACTGAGCGCGTTAGTCGACCGCCGGCATCAGAAATCGAGAGTATGCATTTGGCGTCGGCGTTGTCCCATGGACCCCGCCACTACGTTGGTCAAGAGCGGGTGGAACTTTCCCATGTGCCGGCGTTCGTCGGCTCCGGGTTGGCGTCCCGGCCCATGAGTTTTAGAGCATACGTCTGTTGGGCTGGCGATCGGGGCATGGTCTTGCCGGGCGGACTGACCCGCGTGTGGACTCCGGCCGAATTGTTTTCGCCGGCGAGACAGAGCGGCGGGTGCAGCAAGGACACCTGGGTGTTGTCCAACGGGTGCGTTGATCCTGAAGCCGGCGGCGGTTCGCAGCCCGAAGCAAGTGTTTGCGGCAGGGCCGGGGCCGAGTTACCAAGCAGGGTGGCGGAAAACCTCTTCTGGCTGGGTCGTTACCTGGAGCGACTCGAGGATACTGTGCGGGTTGTGCGTTGCGCGCTGGCGCGTTTGCTCGGTAAGACGAGGGAAGAGAACTCGCCGGAGTTGACGGCTTCGGCCCTTCTGATGATGCGGCTTGACTTGTTGCCTGCCTCGCAGGCCGGCACATTGGAAACCGTCCAACTCGAGAAGGGAATCCTCGGCTTGGTTCACCAGACCCACCGCCTCGGCACGGTCCGCGACATCATCGGCCGGTTGCGGCGGATCGCCCTCGTTGTGCGCGATCGTTTTTCAAACGACACCTGGCGGATCTTTAATAAGCTCCAGTCCGACCCAGATACCGATCGGAATTCGGCGAGCCACGCAATGCAGCTCCTCAATACGATTGTATTCGATCTTGCGGCGTTCAGCGGCTTGCAGATGGAAAACATGACGCGCGGGCCGGGTTGGCGATTTCTGGATTTGGGACGGCGCCTGGAACGGGCGGTCAACATGATTACACTGGGCCAGGCGGTGATCGAGTTGGAGGGCACGGGCCACTGCATGGCGGAGCTGATGTTGGAAATCGCCGACAGCACGATGACCCACCGTCGGAGATACTTCGCCACGCCCCAGGCAGCCACCGTGCTTGACCTCCTCTGGCTCGTCGAAGACAACCCGCGGTCTCTGGTGTATCAGCTCAACACGGTAGCCAGCCACCTCGACCATTTGCCGGAGGTATTCGCTTCGGACCCTTCGTTGCCAGGGATGGACGGATTGCGCCGGAGTCTGGAGACGATGCGGAACATGAGCCTGGAAATGCTGTCGGCTCCTCGCGCCCTGGATGCTTCGGGGCCGATCGTGCCGGAACTTCTGGAGGTCGCGCGTCAGATGCGGGGGCTCTCCGATGACCTCACACACCGTTATTTCAGCCATTCCCTTGCGCGATGCAGTTCGATGTAGTTCATCACACACGATATCGGTATCCAACCGGCATCTCGGTTGCCCACCACGTTGCCAGGCTTACCCCGCGCATTCATCCCCATCAGCACTTGGTAAGGCACAAGCTCGAGATCGAACCGTCCCCGGCCTTGCTCCGAGAAAGGGAGGACTATTTTGGTAACCGGGCAACCTACTTTGCCGTAGAAGGTATCCATCAATCCTTATCGTTGAGCGCCAGCACCCGCATCACGATCTCCCCGCCCGTGCTGCCCAGTGCGGCATCGAGCCCCCCATGGGAAACCGTGGCTTTCGCCTTCAATGGGGACGGACGCGGGAGCTGGGCCGAGACGGAGTTCGTCCAGGATTCGCCTCTGATCCGCCGAAACAATGATCGGGCCGACTACGGGCGCGAATCGTTTCCGGCCGGCCGGCCGATTCTCGACGGAGTGCTGGCGTTAAGCCACCAAATCCATTCGGATTTCAAATTTGATCCGAACGCCACGACGGTGGCGACGCCATTGGATGTGGTGTTTCGCACGCGACGCGGCGTATGCCAGGATTTAGCGCAGATCCTGATTGGGTGCTTAAGATCCCTGGATTTGCCGGCGCGGTATGTGAGCGGTTACATCGAGACGCTGGCGCCACCGGGAATGGACCGGCTGAGGGGCGCGGATGCCTCGCATGCCTGGGTTTCGGCGTTCATACCGGGGTCGGGCTGGGTGGATGTGGATCCGACTAACAACCTCCTGGTTTGCGACCGGCACGTCACCGTAGCCTGGGGCCGCGACTATTCGGATGTCAGTCCGTTGCGCGGAGTTGTGGTGGGCAGCGGCGAACACTCCTTGGAGGTCGCCGTAGACGTAGTCCGGGTCGGATCACCATGAGCGCTGGCGAGCCCGACCCGGATGCGGGAGAAAACCGGAATACTTGGTCTACATCTCATTCCAGGAGGTGACGACGTAATCGCGGCGCGGCCCATTTCTCTTAAGAGCCTCGTCATAATGGAACTTCACATGGCCGTTCATTTTGACGGTTTTGGAGATGCTGGCGCCCACGAAATCATAATTGTCCTTGCCACCACCATTAAGCGTGAGCTCGGCCGAGGGTGCATAGATTGTCCCGGTGAATGCGCCGTTTCCGGAGATGGAGACGCTGGTATTGCTGGGAAGTCCCCAATACTGGAGTTTGAGAGCGCTGCCATCCTCGTTCCAGGTGGCGTTGCCGGCGAAATTCGCGGAAGACCCGCTCATGTAGATCTTGAGGCTGCCCGTCTCGGTGATCTTCAGAAAGTTGTTGCCCGAGAAACTCAGCGAATCGGTCACATGCAGAATCGCATGACCCGTGACGATGACCGTTCCGCCGAGGCTGCTGAGTTGGAAATTCCCATCGCCGAGCACATAGTCGTATCCAACGCCATCGACTGTTCCACCGACGGGGATGCTGTAACCGCTCGTGAACGGCACTGAGACCGGTTTGAAATCCACGTTCATATCATCCTGGACGTATCCGGGTTGGATACCGTGATGGCCTGAATCCACCCAGGCTTTGTTGCCCACCGACCCATTGGATCCGATGGTCACGCTTCCCCCCGGACCGGTGGCAACGTGGCCTTTGACGTCGGCATTACCGACGCTGAGCGAGTCGATAAGACCGGAGTTGGTGGCGATATCACCATTGTCCAAGGTCTTATCAGGATCACTGTCTGGGTACAGTCCGCCGTCGCTATGGTTAGGATCCTCGGAATCGAAGCTATCAGTGCCAACGTTGTTGCCATTCAGGTTGATCTGTCCTCTGGCCACCATCCCTTTGGCATGGAGGGCGCCGCCGGTGGTCTCGATGCGCACCCGACGACTCAGAAAGGCCGGCGTTTGAGTATCGCCTAGGCCAAGGGTGGCGAGGATCATTCCCACCTGGGAAACTGGCGACAAAGGGAGCGGCACGGAACCGTAGCTGTAGACCTTGGGCGGGTCGGTGGGAGTGATATAGGCTTCGTAATAGCTATCGTCCAGGTGGCGTTTTCGATAATATGCCGGACCCGTTTCCGTATTGGTCCAGACCCAACCGTTGGCGGCGAGGTTTTCGAGGCCACTTGTGTGGAGTTGGGTGAGGGCTTCCTCGGCACCGGCTTCGAGGATCGGGATAGTCGCATTCCAGGCCAAAGACCGCATCACTGAGTAGTTTTGGCTGGAGACCAGCACGAGGTAACTGGCGAGACCCACGCCAATGATCAGGCAGGTCAGCAGCGTAATGATGAGGGCATTGCCGGCGTTCTGCCGGGTGTTGCGGATGTTGACGATTTGTATACGCATAGGGCTTCTCTCGTTGAGAGTGGGGTTACTTTTTCCGGATGACGACTTTGGCGGATTGTACGCTCTCGGTATTGACGCGGGCGCCAAGGATCATGCGGGAACACTTCCAGGAAAGCTGGACCAGCTTGCAGGTGTCGACGTCGGCTGTTGGATACTGATCCCAGGTCCCCGGCAGCGGATTTCGCTGGTAAATGGCGAACCGCAGGAAATCGCACTCCCGTAGCAGCGTCTTGCGTTGGGAACCCTGGACCCTCGTCAGCGTGAGGCCGGAAGGGCTATAGACATAGGAGACAGTGAATTTCGCGTTGGAGAACGGGTCGGTGTGTTGGAACGACAAGGCGTTCTCCGAGTATGCGGTGAGGCTGTCGGCTTGCCGGATTTCGCGCAGCATCATATCGAGCGCGTTACGGCTGACATTGTCGAGATCGACGTAGTTGGTGAGGGCGGCAAAGCTGCGCGCGCTGAAGAAGAGCATGGAAAGGATCCCGACCATGAGGATGCTTGAGATCCCGGCGGCGACAAGGACTTCGACCAGGGAGAGAGCGTTTTCGCGGCGCCTATTGGATCTCGTAGATGTAATTCTGCAAACCATATTCGGAAACCAGAGTGCGCATGGAACGATGCCGCGCCACGTTGCCCGACATCCAGGTGAGATCCGCCACAACTAACCGCATATCCGGGGAATAACTCTCGTTGAATGGGACGTTCGAGATCGTCATTTGTCCGGAGTAAATGAGTCCGCCGTTGTCTTCCGCGTCGATGCCGTAAAATGGTGCCGTGAATTCGGTGGGAACAAATCCGGGGGTATTCAGTTGGCTCCAGGAAACCAGCCGGATGGCTTCCATCTTTTCCTGCAGGATCTGGGTGGCTCGGAGGTTCTCCCGCGCCAATTGAACGACAGCGAATCCCTGGCCCATACCGACGTAAAGCGTCACGGCCATGCCGCTGATCAGAAGAAACGCCGCCAATACCTCCACGAGGGTAAAGGCCTGAAGGGCCACTCTTCTGCGTTGCTCACCTGACAGTCTTATTTTCACGGTTTCAAATACTTTTACTCGGCACTGTGACCGGTCCTTTAGCAGCAGCCTTGCCGAATCTTCCGCGTGGAGTGAAGGTCAACTCTGCGCATGCTCCTAACGCTCTTATCCATAAAGAGATATCGCGAGACCGCGTGTTCCTGAATGAGGACGAAGATGATGGCCCTATGATATCAGGGCCGAATGGTCCGGAACCGGCGAATGCTGAACAAAAAAGGCCGCTGCCTGGGAGCGGCGAGTCATCTCCAGTTTTTCCAACGCGTTGCTAATGTAGTTCTTAACGGTCTTGTCGCTCAGACGCAACGCGGTCCCGATTTCCTTGTTCGTCTTCCCTTGAGCAACTAGCGCGAGAACCCGTCGCTCCTGAGGCGAAAGGCTATCCCAGCGAGCGCGTGAGGGAGTTCTTGACGGCGCCCTGGCTCGTTCCAAGACACGGCGCGTTATCGCTGGATCAAGTATGGACTGGCCCTTTGCCACATCCCGGATGGCATGGACAAGGGAAATCTCATCAATTTCTTTGAGGAGATAGCCATCGGCCCCGGCGTCGATGGACTCCATAACGATTTGCTCATCCGCGAAAGAGGTCAGAAACAAAACGCGGACTTCGGGCACTAATCGGCGAATCTCGCGGCACGCCTCGAATCCGTTCCCATCCGGCAGGCGCACATCCATTAATACCAAGTCGGGCTTAAGTTCCGTGGCACGGGCGACGGCTTCAGACAGCGTAGCCGCCTCACCTATCGCCTCGAGGTCCGGATAGTGCGCCAGCAGGGCGAGCAATCCCAGACGCACCACCTTGTGATCATCCACGATGAGCAGCCGGATCCTGATGTTATCAATTGGCATCGGTGTCTGCGCTTGGAATTCTTACAATCAGTCTCGTGCCGGAGTGCGGGATCGATTCGATTTCGCTGTGCCCACCCAATTCCCTGGCCCGTCCATCAATGTTCCTCAGGCCGAGTCCGGTTCCGGAGATCAGAGCAGGATCAAAACCCGTGCCATCATCCCGCACCTCAAGTTCGAACAGAGTTCCGCACTGCTGAAACGAGACCCTCAACCGGGCCGGGTTTCCATGGCGAAGGGCGTTGGTGATGGCTTCCCGGGAAATCTGCAGCAAGTGGGCGGCTTGTTTCGGATTCAATCGGTTCGAAGCGACGGGATCGATTTTGACATCGATCGTGGTGGATACCCCAGTGTCGAGGCCTGTGACGATGGATCGAAGCGCCTCGTCAAAACCTCGTTCTTTGAGCGCTTCGGGATCCAGGCCGCCGATGAAGTTCCGGACATCGCGAATGACAGAATTCAGTTCAGCGATGCTTTGATCGAGGCGTTGTTCCGCCGCGGGGTTGGAGTGGACCAGACGACGGCACTCGCCAAGGCCCAAACCGACGGCATAGATAGATTGAATGATTCCATCATGCAAATCCCGACCGATCCTGATGCGCTCCTGGAGTGAATGTCGCAGTTGTTGTTCGCTTTCACGGAGGGCCTCCTCGGCCAACCGCCATCGGGTGATGTCCCAGGCGATCCCAAGGATCCGCACCGGTCTTCCGGGGAGGTTCTGTCGCCTGAGGTTGATGCGCAACACCACTCGGTGACCCTTCCGTGCGATGGCGCTCACTTCCACAACGCCGCGTTCGGTTCCCGTCTGGAGCAGTTCCAGGACATTAAGATAAGCGGCCCGATCCTCGGGCACGATGAGTTGTGTCAATTTAAGACCGCAGGCTTCTTCCCGGCTGTAGCCGAGAATCTGTTCTCCGGCTCGGTTTAAGGCAGTCAACTGGCCTGTATCGCCGTGGGCAAAAAGGATGTCGTGAGCGTTCTCGAAGAGATCCTCATAGTGCTCGTTGAGGGCGTTCTCGCGACGGAGGATCGTCTTCAATTGCCGGCGCGAAGCGCGGCGGAGGATGGCCACCCAGAGGATTGCGGCCACGACGAACGCGCCGAGGAACAACAATCCCCAGATCAAGTCCGACAATTCTGGAAGCCGGCTATGCGTCGCCGGCGGGTTGGATTGTCCGAGTATCGTTGGAGCGAAAGCGATGTTGAGCATCCCGAGCATTCCAAACGGGCATCTCGCCAATCGGAGGAGCCAGGAGCTTCGACACCCGGGCGCCGGGCTTTTCACAATCGTCTCTGCAATTCGGACTGACTGGATTCGAAGATTTCTCGATGCAGCGAATTGCCGTGAGAGTCCATGGTCACGACTGCCGGGAACTGCTCGACCTCGAATTCCCAGATCGCTTCGGGCGAACCGAATCTTTCGGCGAACGAGACGCTCCGGACCCGTTTGATAGATTCGGCCAGGACTTGCGCGGCGCCGCCCACGGCATGCAAGTACACGCAACCGAACACGCGGCAGGCCTCGAGCGTTCGCGCGCCCATGCCGCCCTTCCCGATTACACCGCGCAATCCGAGCCTCTCGATGATGCGCGCCTGGTATGGCTCTTCACGGATCGAGGTGGTTGGACCGGCTGCGATAACCCGCCAGCCATCGTTCTCCTGGAGCACCACCGGGCCGCAATGGTAGAGAATTCCATCCCGCAAATTCACGCCGGCCGGCAAAGCACCGCCTTCATGGAGGTATTTGTGGACGGCATCGCGTCCTGTGAAGAGCGTGCCGGTGATCGCGACCTCATCGCCCACTTTGAGGGCGCGGATTGCGGCTTCCGTGAATGGGGAAGTCAACGGGATCATAGGTCGGCAGGCATCAGTAAAGCCATTTCAGGATCGTACCGTCCGTGGCGACGCTCGCGCCCTGGCGACGGTAGGCCCAGCACATATAACTGACGCTAACGAAAAAAGACGCAGGTAGCCGGTTTAAAACGCCCACTTTGACCCCGAGCAAGGTGGTTCTCCCGCCAAAGCCCATGGGGCCAATCCCGAGGTCATTCGCGGTCTTCAGAATATCCTGTTCCAGGGTATCGAGTGGCGCCACAGGATTCCGGTCGTCCAATCTCCGCAGCAACTGCCGTTTCGAGTGCTCATAACCGGTGGCGCGATCACCGCCGATGCAAACTCCGAGGATGCCGGGACCGCACCCCTTGCCCTGCGCCTGGAGCACGGCATCCAGAACAGCGCGCCGGCAACCGGCCAGATCGCGATCGGCCTTCAGCGCTTCGATCGGCAAGGCATATTGCGCACCGACATTTTCGCAACCGCCGCCCTTCAGAACGAGCCGGACCTCAGTGTGTTCGGCGCGATGCTGATGAAAATGGATGGTGGGCGAACCAGGTCCCACATTGGTGCCATCATTGAATCCGGTCAGGGGATCAACGGAATTCTGCCGCAGATAACCGCGCTGGGTGGCTTGGCGGACGGCTTGGCAGGCGGTAGATTCCCAGGCGACCTGGTCCAACCCGACGGGCCCGTCCACAAAAAAGAGAATGCTGCCGGTGTCCTGGCAAATGGGCTGGGACTTTGCCCTGGCGAGTTCTATGTTGCGTTCGATGATCGTGAGGGCGGATGCGGCGATCGTACCTTTCTTCTCCTGATCCAGGGATTTCAAAATCGCCTGCTGCACATCATCCGGGATTTCCGCGGAAGTGCGGCGGATCAATTCGACCAGCGAATCCTGGAGGGACTGCATGGCCACGACCCTAAAGACTGCGCCACCCAGTGTCAACGCACGCTGAATTTTCGCATCGCATCGTTATGCCAAATGAGCTACAGCTTGGCGCCACATGACCGACCGCGCCGCGCATTCGTTATCAAGATGGCCATTCTATCTGGGGGACTTGCTCCTGCTTTCGGTCGCGGGTTTGGTGTTTTGGCAAGGCGCGCGCCCGCTGACTTTGTCGGAATTGGTCTTGCTGGCGGTGTGCGTTGCGGCCGGCGCGGGCTTGTGCGTTATCCCTTTTGTCCTCGAATACCGGACTTTGCTTAAACTGGCCCAGGTGGAGCGGCTCCAACGGGTATTACTCCAGGTGCACAACATCGAAGGGATTGCCCGCCAGATCTCGAGCGCCACCTCCGGCTGGCAGGCGATCCAGGACGACGCCCGAAAGGCGGTGGACGCGTCCCGTGAAATCAATGATTCCATGACCGCCGAGGCACGGGCCTTCCAACAGTTCCTGGAAAAGGCGAACGACTCCGAACGAAGTCACTTGCGGCTCGAAGTGGAGAAACTGCGTCGCGCCGAAGGAGATTGGCTCCAGGTGCTCATTCGAATCCTGGATCATGTGTTCGCATTATTCCAGGCGGCTGTCCGCTCCGGTCAACCCGGCCTGATCGAGCAACTCTCGGGATTCCAGCGCGCGTGTCGCGAAGTCGCGCAACGGGTCGGGTTAGTCCCCTTTGAGGCGCAGCCGGGCGAGCCGTTCGACCCGCAGCGACACCAGGTGATGGGTGAAGACGAGGTCCCCGAAGATGGCAAGATTGCCGAGACGCGGGCGCCCGGCTTTAAATTTCAAGGTCAGCAAATCCGAAAGGCCTTTGTGGTCATCCAGCGGGAATACACGGAGCCATCGCCACTTTCCGTTAGCCAGATTCGCAGCCGCCAAGAGGAGGTCGAAGGTCCGCCCGGCGAACCGCACATTCCCGAGACTGATATTTTTTCTGCGTCCTGACACATGGTTCAGGCGGTCCGGGGCGCACGGTCTTCCATTGCTTCAGGCGCTTCGGCTTCGGAGCAACCGACGGCCTGTTGCAGGTGAGTGAAATCATTCAGCTCAAGTCGTCGAATCAAGCCTCGCACGATGATTTGTGGAAGACTCGGCCCTTCAAAGATCAAACCGGTGTAAAGCTGAAGCAAGGTCGCCCCGGCAACGATCTTTTCCCAGGCATCGGATGCGTCGAAGATGCCGCCCACGCCAATGATGGGAACCGTGCCGCGGGTTTGCCGGTAAAGATGACGGATGATTTCCGTGCTGCGCCGCGCCAGAGGGCGACCACTGAGCCCACCCGATTCGGAGTAGACGGTTTGAACCTCCGGGTGACCTGGAGGCGGGCGGGTTACCGTCGTGTTCGTGGCCACGATGCCCGAGATGCCACGCGGTTCAACAAGTTCCAACACGTCATCCAGCGCATCGAAGCTAAGATCGGGCGCCACTTTGACCAGGATCGGCCGTACTCTCAATGCGGGACCGGGGTTGACAGTGCGCGATTGAGGTGGGACAAGCGCATGATTAACCTCCTGAAGCGCCGCGAGGATTTCGTCCAGGGCGTTCTTGTCCTGCAGCTCACGCAGACCCGGCGTGTTGGGAGAACTGACATTGACGACAAAGAAATCGGCGTGCGGCCAAAGCAGACGAAAAGAACCGGCATAATCCTCCGGCGCCTGGTCGAGAGGAGTGATTTTGGATTTCCCAAGGTTCATTCCAACGGGATGAGCTGGCCAACGACCGATCGAGCGCCAGCCGGCCAGCCGGATGGCAAGCGTCTCCGCGCCGGCATTGTTGAACCCCATGCGGTTCACGATTGCCTCATCCGCAATCGCCCGGAAAATCCGGGGCGAAGGGTTGCCGGGTTGGGAATGGCGGGTTACGGCGCCCAATTCGGAAAATCCGAACCCGAGCGCGGCCCACGCGGACAGGGCGTCGGCGTTTTTGTCCATTCCGGCAGCGAGTCCGACCGGGTTGGGAAAGTCCAGGCCGAAGAGATGCACCGGGAGTGATGGGGACTGGTAGAACGAGCTCAGGGCGTCACACAGGAGCCCATTTCGGCTGACCCAACCCAGGCTGCGGATGGTCCAATCGTGGATACGCTCCGGCGGTTGGGAAAAGAGAAAAGGCCGAAGGAAACGGCGGTAGAACCAGCTCATCGTTCCGAGTGTTCAAAGCTCGCCGACGGGTGTCGAGTTCCGAATTCATCGAATTCAAGTGGCGCCACCGCATGGAGCGCAGCGCGCACGTGATCGCGGACCAGCGGGTCTTCGTCCTCCAGCAACCGTTCCAACACGGGCAACGAGTCCCGGGCGCCATATCGAAGCTGCCCCAGGGCGATCACCGCCTTATCCCGAACATGGGGTTCGGGATGTTCGAGCAGCTGCGTCAGGTATGGAACTGAGGGCGGGCCGATAGTGGCAAGCGTATGGGCAGCCACCGCCATGATTTGCGGCGGGGAATCAGAGAGGAGCGCGGCTACCCGGGCCACGGCAGGCGCGGCCGCAGGACCGATTTGACTGAGCGCAGAACATGCGAGGCACCGCACTTCGAGATCAGGATCCCGTAGCGCAAGGCTCAGTCCGGGAACCGCCCCGGGACCGTAACGACCGAGCGCGAGCGAGGCCTGATTGGCGAAACGCCGCTCGGGATCGCGCAGAATACCAAAAAGGAGATCCAACGGCGCATTGGTACCGAGCAGCGACAGGGCGGCGACGGCGGCGGCGCGCTCGTCTCGAGGCCGGTAGGGTTGAAGGTATCGCAGAATGGCCCGCCGCAATCCGGTCGGAAGATGACCGGATGCCTTGATGAACGGAATGCGCAACCAGGAATCGCGCGGTCGGAGTTGCCGGCGGAGACTCGGAACAGCGGCTTCTCCGAAGTTCTGAAGGACCTGAGTCGCGTTGGAACGCATGGGGGCGGCCGGACTGAGCAGATCGAGTGACCATTCGGTAACGGTCCGGCCCCGGTGGGTGAGCGGGGCGGGATACCAGAGGGGCGAGATCCCCAGAACAAACAGAACGCCGCTCACGGCGAGAGATCCCGCGAATAATCGACGGCGGCGGTCCATGTGGGATTACTTTATCCCAGCGAGTCGTTCTTTCCAAATTTGGTAGAGCTGCAAGGTGGCCTCGACGTCGCGCAGGCAATACTCGGCGATCTCGCGGGTACGGCCTTCGAGCAGAAGGCGGTTTACGTCAAGTCCCGTGACGCCCTGGGCCTTCGGAGAGGGCAAACCGAACGCCTTGCAATAGAAATCGAGATTGAAACGGCGCGCAGCGCCGTCGCGTCCGCTCACACCATAGAAGGTGAGTTGTTCTGCAAGATCGCAGTGGGGTTCGGTCTGGAAACGATAACCCAGCCAGTCTTTGCGGGAGATGGGAACATCGAGCAGGGCGGAACGCAGATAGACAAATGGGACATCGAACCCGCGACCATTGAAAGTGATGATCTGATCGTAATGGGGCGCCACTTCCCAGAACCGAGCGAGCAACTCGGCCTCAGTGGTACAGGGCACAAAACGTACGGCCTGATCCGGCGTTTCCCCGGGGAGCGGTTCGGTTCCAACAAAGAGGACCTGACCGCGGCAGGTTTCGGCGTTGATCATGGCCACGCAAACGACTTTTGCGGTGAACGGCCAGAGGTTGCACTGCTGTTGGATTTCCGCTCGCCGTTGCTGCGAACCGACTTCGCCGGGCAAACGCTCGGCGTCACGAAAGAGATATTCCCGCTGTGCAACGTCGAGGTGATCCAGAGGAAGCGCGGAAGTTTCGATATCAAATACGAGTCGGGCCATGTGAGAGGTTCGGGTAAAAACAGCGCCGGGATGGCGCCTGACACCCTTCATCGTCTGTCAGAGCGCGCCATCCCGGGATAGGAACTAGCCGTTGCTACTTCTTCTTTTTAGCGGCCTTCTTCGCAGGTTTTTTCGCAGCTTTCTTCTTAGCGGGCACGAGATGTCACCTCCGTTCCTTTTTTGGGTTAAATGCGCTCAGTTGCTGAAAACTTTTTTGTCCACGCGCTGTTCGTTGTTTGGCTCTCATGGCATTTTGTAACAGAAAAATTTTCCCTGACTAGTCTTTTTCTTGCATTAACCTTCGCGCGATGAGCCGCGAAACTGAACGGACCCCGATGATGTCGCAGTACCGGCGCATCAAAAGCGAACTTCCCGCCGATGCATTGTTGCTGTTTCGTCTTGGTGATTTTTACGAACTGTTCTTTGAGGACGCGCGCGCCGGCGCACAGATTCTGAACGTGGCGCTCACGAAGCGCGGCGTGGTTCCGATGTGTGGTATTCCATATCACGCGGCTCCCGTCTACATCGCCCGGATTTTGAAAGCAGGTCGCAAAGTGGCCATCTGCGATCAAATGGAAGAGGCCCGGCCCGGCCAACTCGTCAAACGTGCCGTCACACAAATCCTCAGTCCGGGCACGCATTTTGACGAGCGCATGCTCAGCGCGGAACGACCTAATTATTTAGCCGCCATTCAAACTTGTGGCGCAACGATCGGTCTGGCCCTGGTCGATTTGACCACCGGCGACTTTCGAGTAACCGAACTTCCCGACACCGCAGCACTTGTGGCCGAGCTCGATCGGGTCCGTCCGGCGGAGTTGGTCATTCCGGGAGAAGCTGCGGACTTGCGCGACCTGGTGCAGCCCCTGGTGCGTGCCGTGAATAGTTATGACGATTGGGTGTTCGCCCCGGACACTGCGCAATTCACCTTGCGCGATCATTTTCATGTGGCGTCATTGGACGGATTGGGACTCAGGGATCGGTCGGCGGCGATAGGGGCATCCGGTGCAGTGCTGCATTACTTGACCCAGCATTTGAGAAGAGAGGTGTCACACCTGACGCGATTAACTTTCTACCAGGCCTCGGATTACCTCGTGCTCGATGGCACCACGCTGCGGCATTTGGAAATTCTCGAGCCACTCCATCGGGATGCGCCCAAACCGGGGTCCTTATTCGGCGCCTTGAACCGCACGACCACCCCCATGGGCGCGCGACGGTTGCGTGATTGGTTGAGCCAACCCCTGGCCGAAGTCGGCGCCATCCGGGAACGACAGGAATCCGTACAGGCCTGGATCGATCAACCCGTTGCACTCGAGGCTTTTCGAAATCAATTGAGCTCCGTGCGCGATCTGGAACGAACCGTTACTCGGCTCAGTGTCGGATCGGGCAATGCACGAGACCTCCAGTCGTTGCGACTCGCCCACTCTCAAATCCCGGGCTTGCGCAAACATGTGCTCGATGTTGCCCGGTTACAGAACACCCCCGCCCCGGGCGACGAGTCGTTGTTAAAGGAATGGACCGGGCCGCAATCCAATCCAACGGATAGCAGTGTGCGCTTGCTCAGGACTCTCGGCGAAAAGCTGAGCGAACTGCCGGACCTGGTGGAACTCATTGGCCGCGCCATCGTCGAGGAACCGCCAATTGCCTTGAAGGAAGGCGGGCTGATCCGGACCGGGTTTGATCCCGCCTTGGATGAGCTGCGCGCGGCGTCCGCCGACGGCAAGGCCTGGATGGCTCAACTTCAGCAGGACGAGATCGAGCGCACGGGGATTTCTTCACTCAAGATCCGATTTAACTCGGTGTTCGGCTATTATCTGGAGGTGACTCGGCCAAATCTCGACAAGGTTCCCTCGCACTACGTCCGAAAACAGACTGTCGCCAATGGGGAACGTTTCATCACCCCAGCCCTCAAGGAGATGGAATCCAAAATCCTGGGCGCGGAAGAAAAGAGCTTGCGATTGGAATACGAACTCTTCCTCCGGGTTCGTGAATCGGTGATTGCGCGCGTGGCCGATATCCAGGAGACGGCAGGCGCGCTGGCCCAACTCGATATCCTCGCTGCCTTCGCCGAAGTTGCGCGGTTGCATGACTATCATCGGCCCGAAGTGGGAAAGGCGGGCGAGATTCACATCCGGGATGGCCGGCATCCAGTCTTGGACCAATCGCTCGCGGAGGAACGATTTGTGCCGAATGACACCGATCTAACCGGGACAACTGAGACCATCATGCTTATCACGGGACCGAACATGGCGGGGAAGAGCACCTACATCCGGCAGGTCGCCTTGCTGGTGTTGATGGCGCACGTGGGAAGCTTTATACCCGCCGCCGAGGCGCGCATCGATCTGGTGGATCGGATTTTCACCCGGATTGGAGCGAGTGACGATCTTTCGCGCGGGCAATCTACATTCATGGTCGAGATGAGCGAGACGGCCAACATCCTGAACAATGCGACACCACGGAGCCTGGTCATCCTGGACGAGATTGGCCGAGGGACCAGCACGTTCGACGGCCTGAGCCTGGCCTGGTCGATTGTCGAGTACCTGCATCATCAAGTCGGGGCCAAGACTCTCTTCGCCACCCATTACCATGAACTGACCGAACTGGCCGGCCGCCTGGCGCGCCTGCGCAACTATAATGTGGCCGTGCGCGAATGGCGCGATCAGGTGGTCTTCCTGCGAAAGATTCTCCCGGGCGGCACGGACAAGAGTTACGGCATTCAGGTGGCTCGACTGGCTGGCGTGCCCAAGGCCATCATCGACCGCGCGAAGGTCATCCTCCGGAATCTCGAGGAATCCGAATTGACACCGGAAGGAAACGTCCGGCCGTCGCGGCAGCGGGATCGGACGAAGCTCCAGCAACTCGAATCCTCGCCTCAACTCGACTTATTCGGGTAAGGAAAGGAGTCGCAAGGCAGGCCGCCAAAAAACGGCGGCGGGCGATGCATGCATGCGTGAGGAACGGAAGGGAGGATTCCGGTGCGATGCTGAGGCATGTTCGTTTGGCGCGTTATCTCTCGCGTGCGATGGAGAACTAGGCGATGATGGGGCCGATGTTGGCAATCGAACGGACCATCCAGGTCAGCTTCCGGCATCGCATCGTGTTTACCGAGGACGCGTTCGACTGCCGCAATCCGGTCTTGCGCGAAGTGTTGCGGAGTTGGGGCGAAAACGCCAGATCACGAGCGCTGCTGGTCATGGATGACAACCTCGCCACGGCCCGCCCCTGCCTTTCGCAAGAAATCAACGGCTACTTCCAAGCCCACCAAGATGCACTTGAACTGGTCCGGCCGCCCATGCTCATGCCCGGAGGCGAGTCCGTAAAGACATCGCTCGATTATGTGTCGGCCGTGCTGGCGGAGATTGATCGAAACCATATCGACCGACAGTCTTTCGTCCTCGGCGTGGGTGGTGGCGCGTTACTGGATATGGTAGGGCTTGCGGCCGCAACGGCGCATCGGGGCTGCCGGCACGTCCGATTGCCGACCACTACCTTGAGCCAGGCCGACTCGGGCGTGGGCATCAAGAACGGAGTCAACGCCTTTGGCAAAAAGAATTTTGTGGGCACATTTGCGCCGCCGCACGCGGTGATCAACGACTTCCGGCTGCTCGAATCCCTTCCGCCCCGGGTGATGCGGGCCGGTTACGTCGAAGCGGTGAAAGTCGCCCTGATTCGGGATCGAGCATTTTTCGAGTCGCTCGAACGCGAGGTTGAACTGCTCATTCAATTTGATCGAACCGCGATGAGGCGCGCGATTCGACGATGTGCGGAGTTGCATGTGGACCACATCGCCGGTAGCGGTGATCCCTTTGAGATGGGATCGGCCCGACCACTGGATTTTGGTCATTGGGCCGCCCACAAGCTCGAGCAACTCACGCATTACCGAGTGAGCCATGGCGAAGCGGTGGCCATCGGCATCGCCCTGGACACGCTCTATTCGAAGCGGATTGGCCTGCTCTCCGCCACGGTCGCCACCCGGATCCTGGCGCTCCTCGGCCGGCTGGGCTTCGCGCTATGCGTTCAGGAGATGCTTGAGTGCGACGACCGCGGCGATTTACGGTTGCTTAGTGGGCTGGAAGAATTTCGGGAACATCTCGGCGGTGCGCTGACCGTGACGCTGTTACGAGACATTGGAATGGCGACGGAGGTTCACGAAATGGACTTGGGAAAAATCCGGGAGAGCCTTCGAGAGCTCCAGGGCGGATCCGCGTTCGTCTGATCCGGGATTCAACGCAAAGAGAGGCATGCAACGTCTGGCCGTGATCAACGTGGTGGGTTTGACGCGACGACTTCTGGGTGTCCATATGCCCCGCATCGATCAATTTGCCAGGAGCGGCTCGATCGCAACCGTACACCCCGCTTTTCCCGCAGTGACCTGCACCGCGCAAGCCAATTATGTGACGGGTGCCCGGCCGGAAGTTCACGGGATTGTCGGCAACGGCTGGTATGACCGGGCGCTGGCAGAAGTGCATTTTTGGAAACAATCGGAACGGCTCGTGCAAGGCTCCGCGGTTTGGGACCGGTTGCGTCGGGAACTCCCCGGGTTCACGTGCGCGAAGCTGTTTTGGTGGTTCAATATGGGGTCGACGGCCAATTACTCCATCACCCCTCGTCCCATTTATCCTGCGGACGGCCGCAAGATCTTCGATATCTACACCTGGCCCTATTCGATTCACCCGGAGATCCAGCACGACCTTGGCGCTTTTCCATTTCTCACATTCTGGGGACCGGCGGCTGGCCGGGACACAATCCAAGGGCCGCCCGACGCGGCTTCTCGTTGGATAGCGGAATCAGCCAAATGGATCGAGCAGCGGTTCCAACCGACTTTGAATCTGATCTATTTGCCGCATCTTGATTATGCATTGCAGCGATTGGGGCCGAATTCTGCCGAGGTGCATCCGGATTTAGGCCGGATTGACGCCATCGTGGGCGATCTCATCGCCTCCCTGGAGGCGCGCTCCGTCAGGGTCGTGATCTTATCCGAATACGGCATCGTGTCCGTGGCCAGGCCGATCCATCTGAATCGACTGCTTCGCGAGCACGGATGGCTCCGCATCCGGATGGAGCTCGGGCGTGAGCGGATGGATTATGGTGCAAGCCGTGCGTTCGCGGTGGCGGATCACCAGGTGGCGCACATTTATGTCCGGGACCCGGCGCTCGAGCATCCGGTTCGGCGGCTGCTGGAATCCACTCCCGGGGTGGCAACCGTCCTCCACGGACCCTCAATGGAGTCGGAAGGCATAAGCCATCCGCGCTCGGGTAATCTTGTCGCGGTGGCGCAGCCAGATGCATGGTTCACTTACTATTACTGGCTGGAAGATCGCCGAGCCCCGGATTTTGCCACGACTGTCGATATCCACCGCAAACCCGGCTACGACCCGGTCGAGCTCTTTATGGATCCCAAGCGACTAATCCCATTACGGGTGACGTGGCGGTTGATTCAGCGGCGTTTGGGATTCAGATACTTGATGGACGTCATCCCGCTGGATCCTCAACTCGTAGGTGGATCCCATGGAGCGATCCCCCCTGACCGCCGGGACTATCCGGTGTTCATTTCCGGCCAGGGATGTTCACCGGTGCCTGCCGAACTGGATTCTACCGACGTCTGCCAAATCCTGGCACAACACGTAGCCGGAAACGCGGAAAACATACGTTAGCACCTATGGCCGGTGTTTACTCGCATCGCCCCAAAACCTTGAGCGCGTGCTTCGGACTAAAGTTTGACTTGGTTTTTGGCCCTACGTATCTTGCCATCACATGTTTGCTGCCGAGACTAAAGCGACCGATGTCGCAATTTCCTCCTCGGCTTCCGTCCCGGGCTCTGCCAACTCCTGGAGGAAGATTGCCGAGCCGATCGAGCCGTTTCTGGGTTTGGTGGCTCAGGGTCTTTCGCAACAGGTCTCGACTTTTGAACCCGAGATTGCGCCGTATGCCGAATATGCCCTGACAAATCAAGGCAAGCAGCTGCGCCCGGCACTCGTAGCGTTGAGCGCGGGTTCGGCCACACGGGATCAGCCCGAAGCCGTGGTTAAGGTGTCGGTGATCATTGAGATGATCCACTTGGCCACGCTGGTCCATGACGATGTCATGGATGAGGCCGGTGTCCGCAGACGTCAGCCGACATTGGCCCGAAATTGGGGCAACCAGATCTCCGTGTTGCTCGGTGACGCGCTTTTTGCGCATTCGTTAACTTTGGCTGCCAGCTTTCCCACGACCGAAGTTTGCCGAGCAGTGGCGACAGCCACCAAAACGACCTGCTCCGGTGAGATTCTCCAAACGCATCGCACCAATGGGTTAGGGATGTCCCGGGAGGAATATTATCGAATCCTTCGAATGAAGACGGGCGAGTTATTCGCCGTCTCATGCGACCTCGGAGGCTGGCTGGCCGGTGCCAAGACCCAAGAACGAAAAGCTTTACGGTCGTTTGGACTCCATCTTGGGACCGCTTACCAGGTCTATGACGATTGCCTCGACATTTTTGGGTCCGAAGTCGCCGCCGGGAAATCGCTGGGCACCGACCTGACTAACGGCAAGTTCACTTTGCCGGTCTTGATTGCGCTGGAGCGAGGCCGTGGGGAAAACCCGAAGAAGTTGCGAGCGCTTCTGAGTTCGTGGACGGCGGACAGGGCGGGAGAGACTTTGCGCCTATTGGCGGAAGAAGATGCTTTGGGGGAGTGCCGGCTGGTTATTCAGGATTTTCTATCATCCGCGCTGGCATCATTGGAGGGGCTGCCGCGAGCTTTTGCCCGTGCTTCATTGAAAGAATTATGCGCCTATTTGTCGCAACAAACTCTCAGCCTGGGGGTTTGATCCCACATGAATGCCATGGGTCTGGCCAATCCGCCGACCAAACCTCCTGACAGCCGCGTGGATGCGGATGAATCGGAGTTAGTGCGTCAGGCGAAGCTGGGTGATTTAGAGGCGTATGATCATCTCGTGCGCCGGTTTCAGGAGCGCATTTACGCCACTATTTACCACATGACGGCAAATCATGAGGATGCCAATGATTTGGCACAGGAGACTTTTATCAAGGCGTTTCAGGCCATCAAATCTTTTAAGGGTGACTCGAGCTTTTTCACCTGGCTCTACCGAATTGCGATCAATAAAAGCATCAATTTTCTAAAGCAACGTCGAGGCAAGAACAATTTGAGTTTGAATGACTTGGACTTAAATGCGGAACATGACCCGGATTTGGTCGCATTAGTCTCGGAAAAGACCCCCCGTCGTGATATCAATCTGGCGGAACTGCAGGAGAAATTGAACATGGCCATGCAGCGGCTGTCAGAAACCCATAGAATGGTCGTCACATTACATGATGTTCAGGGACTTGCGCATGAGGAAATCGGACGGATCATGGGTTGCAATGTCGGAACGGTCAGATCCCGTTTATTCTATGCCCGCCAACAGCTCCAAGCTTACCTCTCGGAATACCTAAAGTGATCATGGACAAAGTGCCGGAAGATTTTAGCGAGCTACGTAAGTTGCTTTCGATCAAGAGATACGAGATGCCTCCGCCCGCGTACTTTAAGAATTTCCCAAACCAGGTCATTGCCCGTCTAGAGGCTCAAGCCGCATTCGATTCCGTTCCCTTCTGGCGACGATGGCTATCTGAGCTGTTTTTGCGCCCCGCGGCGGCCACGGCTTATGGTGTTTTACTGGGCGGATTGGGATTGCTCGCGTTAGGATTGGCGAAATCACCTGTCATCGATGCCCCTCTCCCGTCAGCTACCATCTGGGCGTCCCCTTCGCCGATCCAACCGTTTGCTTCGCGAGAAGCCCCCGTGCAATGGGTGAGTCACGACGCGATCCTGCCTTCCAGCACCAGCCCGGTCCTGAGTTCGGTGGACTCACCATTCGCTCATGTACTGCGCGTTGAACGAACCTCGTTCAGTGGGCGCTGAGGAATTTCGTTTCTGGGGGAACTCACCCACACTCGAATGATCGCGGATGAGGGGTTTGTGCCCCCGCTCCAAATTACGCGCGCTCTATCTGAGCCGATATAACTTCACCAAATCTCGCGCAGCAGGTACCCCAGCCCAGAACGTCGCGCCGAGATAAACGGCCGCCGCGGCCAGCAGAGGCCCAAACACAGAGCCCGCTTTGAGCCAAAACGTTTCATGGCCGAGCCGCGACTCCCAAGTATTGCTCAGGCCCCAGGCCAGCAGACCCGCGAGCAGCGCGGACGGAATGGTGGCCATCAATCCGAGACGCAATTCTCCCAAATCGAAGTGTCCGAGTTTACGTCGCAGGGCGTACCAGAGCAACCCGAGGTTAAGATAAGAAGTGGCTGTGTTCGCCAACCCCAACCCGGCGGCCCGATAAGGCTGAATCAACAGAAGGGCGAAGAGTAAGTTCACACCCAGACAAAAAACACTGATCCGCATCGGGATCTTCACATCCCCCAGGGCATAAAATGCCCGCGCGAGGATGTTCACACTTGAAAATGCGGCCAACCCTGGGGCCAGGCAGGCCAGTGCGACGGAAACTTCCAATGTCGATCCGGCCCCAAAAGCCTTGCGTTCAAAAAGGAGCCGGACAATCGGCTCGGCCAAGACTATAAAGAGCATCGAAGCGAGCAGATTCACGAACAGGATGTATCCAATCCCCTGACGCAACGTCGCTCGAAATGCATCGTAGTTCTTATCTGCCGCCAGGCCTGAGAGGGCAGGAAGAAGATAGGTGGCCAGCGAGATGCCAAATACGCCCTGAGGAAACTCCATCAGCCGAACAGCGAAGTTGAAGGCCGCCACGATAGGCGCATGAACTCCGAATGCGAGCAACTGAGTGAAAAGAACGTTGATCTGAAAGGCGGCCACACCCACCGATGCCGGGAGCATCTTCCGAATAACTTGTCGTACGGTGGGATCCCCCCATGGCGTCACCCAGGCATAGCGATATCCTTCCCGTCTCAAGACTGGAATCTGGAAGAGCACTTGGAAGAAGCCCGCAACCAGGACGCCGATCGCAAGCCCAAAAATCTGCCGATCGAGGGTCGCGCCCATTCGTGGGGCGAGCCAGAGCACACTGGCGATCATCACGACGTTGAGGACCGCAGCACCCAATGAAGGCACAAAGAAGTGCCCCCGGGCATTCAGCATACCCATGAGGGTGGCGGCCAGGCACACCATGAGCATGTAGGGGAACATGAGTCGCAGCAGCTCCAGCATGAGCCGCGTATAGCCCGTCGCTAATCCCAAACTCAGGGCAATGGTGATCCCGGCGAAAACAACTAGGATTATCCCGGTGGCGCTGACTGCCAGCCCGTTGATGACCGCGTTTGCCGCCCGCCACATCTCATCGTCCCCCACGGTGCGTTCCTTTTCCTTAAATATCGGGATGAAGGCCGCAGTGAGCGCGCCTTCACCCAGCAAGCGCCGGAACAAGTTCGGAACCGTGAATGCGACCGCGAACGCCCCCGCAACGGCACCCGTTCCCATGAATGCCGCATAGACCAATTCCCGCATCAAACCCAAAAGCCGGCTTAACACGATAGCCGCGCCCATCGCGCCGGAGGATTTCAGCATCTGGGTCATTGCCAGAAATGAGCGATGCGCTGTTGCCCGGAGTTCGAAGCTGGAATCTCCATGGTCACTTTGTCCCGTCGAATAGCCGCCGGTAATGAAGGATTTGGAACTCCGGTCGTTCGAGGATGCTGTCTGCCAGTTCGAATTGATCCTCGAAGGGCGGGAAATAAGTGTCGCCCTCGACTGTCCGGTTGACCTTGGTTAAATAGAGGTCCGAACACAGGGGCAAGCCCCCCAAATACAACTGCGCCCCGCCACAAATGAAGACTTCGCGCGATTCGCCAACCGGATCAATCTCTTGCAGGCTTCGGATTGTCTGAACGCCGGGATAGGCAAATCCCGAGCGGCTGACCACCAATGTTGTGCGGTCCGGCAATGGCCGCCCGATGGACTCGAATGTCTTCCGCCCCATAACCACGACATTCCCGATGGTCATCTTCTTAAACCAACGAAAGTCCTCCGGCAGATGCCATGGAATCCGGTTGCGGCATCCGATCACCCTATTCTCCGCCATCGCCGCGATTGCCTTGAAGAAGTGCATTAATGCCTCTGGTCGCCCCGATCAACCCTTCCATGGTCACCCTCACACCGCGATGGGCGCTTTGATCGCCGGATGTGGATCATAGCCCTGCAAAGAAAAATCCTCGGTACTTGAAATCCTGAAGGCACGCCACGGCCGGATTGATTTGCATTCGTGGCAACGGCCGAGGCTCACGCGTCAGCTGGAGCCTCGCCTGTTCCCGATGATTCTGGTAGAGGTGCAGATCTCCAAAGGTGTGCACGAACGCACCCGGACGCAGCCCGCTTACCTGCGCCACCATCATGGTCAGAAGCGCGTACGAAGCGATGTTGAAAGGAACACCCAGGAATAGGTCAGCGCTGCGCTGATAAAGTTGGCAACTCAGCTCGTCGTCCTGAACAAAGAATTGAAACAAGGTGTGGCAAGGCGGTAAAGCCATCTGGTCCAGCTCGCCCACATTCCAGGCGGACACGATCAATCTTCGGCTCTCCGGCTGGGACCGGATCTGTTTCACCACGTCATCGAGCTGGTTTATTCGCTGACCGTCGGGGCCGCGCCAATCACACCATTGCGCCCCATAAATGCGTCCTAAATCCCCATTCACGTCGGCCCATTCGTCCCAAATCGTAACCCCGTGCTCCCGAAGATACCGGATGTTCGTGTCGCCTTTCAGAAACCAAAGCAATTCGTAAATGATCGATTTTAAATGTAATTTCTTGGTCGTAAGAAGCGGAAATCCTTTAGATAATTCAAATCGGGCTTGCGCGCCGAAGACCGCGTAAGTCCCCGTACCCGTGCGGTCCGCCTTGTAACGTCCGCACTCGACCACCATTCTCAGCAAATCCAGGTATTGAATCATATCGTAGATCGGCGGGTGAGGTTTAGAACAGAGGTGGACCGGCCGCAAGCTCAACTCATCTCTTTGGCACTGGAAAAATGCCTGGACATCGGCTAATTGGACCATCACGGATTACCGGCAAGCGCATGTGAGAAGATGCGCGCGAAGAAATGGTTTGGATTCAGCATGTGAGCGCGGAAATCAGGCGGGCAGTGAATAGTCGAAATACATGGAAATGAAGCCGACTTGGGCGATCTCCTGCCATTATAACGATAACTGAAATTTACTGTATCGCTAAAGCTACGACATAGATGGATCGTGCACGCCTAATTCCATCGAGAAGATCAAAACTTGTACAATTATCCTAAACAGTTTGATGTGATTGTCGTAGGCGCAGGTCACGCCGGAGTGGAAGCTGCACTCGCTTCTTCCAGACTGGGCTGCCGGACGCTTTTGCTTTCGATGAACTTGGACACCATTGCGCAGATGTCGTGTAATCCGGCAATTGGCGGTCTGGCAAAAGGCCAATTGGTGCGCGAAATCGATGCAATGGGTGGGGAGATGGGGAAGACGACGGATGCGACTGGCCTGCAATTCCGGATGTTGAACAGCAAGAAAGGGCCGGCGGTTTGGTCGCCCCGGGCTCAATGCGACAAAAAGGCTTATCAATTCCGGATGAAATGGGAATGCGAGAGGGAGCCAAATCTGGAGCTAAAGCAATGTCAAGCTCGACGGATTGTCGTGGATGGCGATCAGGTGCGGGGAATTGAGGCCTCGCCGGAGATTGTGTTTCGAGGAACGTGCATAATTATCACGACTGGAACATTCCTCCAGGGGCTACTCCACGTTGGACCTAACCAGAGCCAGGGTGGGCGTGCAGGCGAATCTGCGTCGTCCGGTTTATCTGCATCGCTAACCGAAGCGGGGATCCGGCTAGGACGATTCAAGACAGGCACGCCTCCGAGGTTGTCAAGGTGCTCTGTCGATTTCAGCAGGATGGAGGTTCAACCTGGGGACGAGCCTCCACCCAAGTTCAGTTTCTGGAAGCCGCGAATGTTCCACGTGGAACATTCTTCAGATTTGCGTAGCCGATCGATTGTTGAGCAAATCCAGGGACAGCTCCCGTGTCACATCACCTATACCACCGCGGCGACTGCCGATTTGATCCGAGCAAATCTTCACTTGTCCCCTCTGTTTTCCGGCGCAATACAAGGAGTAGGACCGAGATACTGCCCATCGATTGAAGACAAGATCGTCCGCTTCCATGATAAAGAGCGACACCAAATATTCCTCGAACCTGAGGGTATTGCGACCGAGGAGATTTACGTGAATGGATTCTCGACGTCAATGCCCCTTGAAGTCCAGGTTCAATTGATCCAGACGATCGAGGGGTGCGCGAATGCTGAAATCATGCGGCCCGCTTACGCTGTTGAATACGACTTCGCATTTCCTACTCAATTGAAGAACTCTTTGGAGACCAAGATCGTCCGAAATCTCTATCTTGCTGGACAGATAAACGGAACATCTGGATACGAAGAGGCAGCAGCCCAAGGATTGATCGCGGGCATCAATGCTGCCAGGAGGGTGCATGGACTCGAGCCGCTCGTTTTACGTAGAGACCAAGCTTATATCGGAGTATTGATCGATGATTTGGTGACCAAAGGGTACTGGAGAGCCTTACCGCATGTTCACCTCGAGGGCCGAATACCGTTTGCTGCTGAGACAGGATAATGCGGACCTTCGGTTAAGCGAGATTGGTCATTCCATCGGATTATTGCCTTTGGACGATTACCACCAGTTCAAGACGAAGAAGGACCAAATTGAAATGGAATTGGCTCGGCTAAGAAACACTCGATCTGGCTCCACTTCGCTCGATCAATTACTCCGACGCCCCGAGGTTCACTACGCCGATCTTCCATCGCGGGACGAAGGTTTGTCGGCTGAAATTAGGGCTGGAATCGAAACGACAGTAAAATACGCAGGATACGTGGAACGACAGAACTATGATGTCCAAAAGTCGCTCGCGATTGAGACGAAACAAATCCCTGATTGGCTCAACTACGATTCAGTGACAGGCCTAAGGACTGAAGCACGACTCAAACTTAAGGAGATAAGACCGTCCACAATTGGTCAAGCCTCGAGAATTTCCGGAGTTACACCGGCCGATCTTGCCCTGTTGAGTGTATGGATGAAACGCCCACCAGGGATACGTCAATCGTCGAATGGAAATCTCCAAGCCCGACAGGATCATAAGAGCCAGATCTCTTCGTTTGGCTCCAATCCGGGGGATTCCGAAGGTGAGGCAGGAGCTGGATTCTGATTAGCGGAAGTTCGAAGATATCGTTGCAGCGCCTCGCTGACTACGTCGGTAGCGGAGAGATTTAGCGTACGCGCGAGGTGAACGACCTGAGCTTTGAGTTGGGCATCGACGAAAGCACCGATGAGGACTTTATTTTTAGCGCGTTGATTAGGCAACTTATGGGTGATTTACACCCTCCGGATGCTGGATTCAAGGATTTTGTGATAATGGTGCCCGTGGGAGCCAAGCAATGTGATTATCACTTTCCTTAGTGGTCTGGATGACTCGGAATTGACATTGCAGAATCGGGAGGGAAACTTAGGCCTGCAGAATCAGGTTGGCAGCTAATTGAGTCATTGATTCACAATATGGGACGCTCTAATTGGAAGACCAAACTTGAGGAGTGGAAGACGAAATTCGATCAGCCTGGATTCAAGCAGGTTCGCCGCGTGGTGATATTTGTGGTGGGAATGGCGGTCCTAATTCTAGGGATCGCTTTGTTGGTCCTTCCCGGCCCAGCGATCATCGTCATTCCGGCGGGTTTGGCCATCTTGGGGCTGGAGTTTGGCTGGGCGCGCCGCTGGATGCGCCGGGCCAAAGAAATGATCAAATCCAGTCGAGATCTGGTCTTCCGGCGCGGCGGTGCATCAAAGCAGAAATCCCATGTCAGCGGCGATGGCGGGGATGATGCGGCTGAGAAGGGAAGGGAGTCTCCGACTGGAGGCTGGCGCGATGAAAACGCCGCCGTACCGGGGTCTTAAGCGGAGTCCGATTTGAGGTTACACCTCAAGACTGGGAGTCGGCGAGGCAGCCATACCGGATGAAGGTGAAAAGGAAAACAGCCATTCCGGCGAGGAGCAACCAGAAACTGCCTTTAGTGATCGCGATGAGGATACCCAAGCCGATTAAAAGGGCAAAAGCGAGATAAACGCCGAACGCTGCCAGTAGTTTCATGCAGAGGCATCATAGCCCAACTTCATCGGCGGGCAAGCGGAGGAAAGGTAGGATTCTGCAATTCATGGCGATATTCGCAGGGGCGGAGCGTCCGGTTGCGCCGAGAGGGTCACACGCCACACATTCTACTATCGATAAATGTCTACCAGAAACAGCACGGCGTCGCCACGGCCGGTGTTCGTGATCGCGTGGGGAACATCGGCACGATAGCTGGCCGAGTCTCCGGGTTCCAGCGTCTCCGCATCTTCGGACGACTCCACACGCACCTGGCCTTTTTGGACGGTAAGGAATTCGCGCGTGCCCGCGAAATGTGCGGCGCTGCGAAGCGCGCCTCCCGGCTTCAATTGCACTTCATAGAACTCCACGTCCTTCTCCAGGTTCAGCGGGGATAGCGTCCGAATCTGGCAGTGAGCATCCGAGCGATAGTGATAGGCCCGGTCACCCGCGCGGATCACGGTGACCGCCGAATTGGCCCCCGGCATTTCGAGCAGATCGCCGAGATTCATTCCGAAGGCGCGCGCGATCCGCAAGGTTACGGCGAGCGTGGGGTTTGCCTGCTCGCGTTCGATCTCACTCAACATCGAACGACTCACGCCGCTCGCCTGGGCGAGGGCCTCAAGAGACCAGCCGTGATCAAGACGCAGTTGTCGGACACGTCCGCCCAGGTGCTGGTGGATGGCATCGGCGGAATCGGCGGGGTTCGCGGCCCGGTTGGTGGACGATTTAGATTTCATCAAAGTGTTCTTGACCCGGCCGGCGGGGGGCCGGTCGGGTGCGAGGCGTCGTATGGTATACCGGAAATAGCTCTTGCATAGAGGAAAATGGCTTTCTACTATATCGGACATTCGTTCTATATACCGAACATATCCATGAAAGCCCTGCTTAAGAAGGAGGCCGGCCCCGGTCTGTGGCTGGGAGAGGTCCCGACCCCCGAGGTCGGCATTAACGACGTACTCATCCGCGTGCATCAGACCGGCATTTGCGGCACCGACCTGCATATCTGGAAATGGGACGCGTGGGCTCGCAAGACGATCCCGGTGCCGATGGTGGTTGGGCACGAGTTTGTGGGGGAGATTGTGCAGGTGGGGGCAAACGTAAAGGACTTCTTCCCGGGCCAGGTTGTCAGCGGGGAAGGCCATGTGGTTTGCGGTCGCTGCCGGAACTGTCTGGCGGGGCGGCGACACCTGTGCGCCGACACGAAGGGGATTGGAGTCAACCGTCCAGGAGCCTTTGCGGAGTATCTGGCGTTGCCGATGACGAATGTCTGGGTCCATGCGCCGGGCGTGGAATCGGAAGTCGCGGCGATCTTTGATCCTTTTGGAAACGCGGTGCACACGGCATTGACCTTCCCGGTATTGGGCGAAGACGTATTGGTGACGGGCGCGGGACCGATTGGGATTATGGCAGCGGCGGTGGCCCGTCATGCGGGGGCGCGGCATGTGGTAATTACGGATGTGAATCCGTATCGGCTTGAGTTGGCGCGGCGGATGGGGGTAACGCTGGCGGTTGACCCGCGCGAGACGAGCCTGCGGGACGTACAGCGGCGATTGGGGATGCATGAGGGTTTCGACGTGGGACTCGAGATGTCGGGCAATGGCGAGGCCTTCGGCGACATGCTGGCGAACATGAGTCATGGCGCGAAGGTCGCGTTGTTAGGGATTCCCGAGGCGGAGATGGCGATCGACTGGAACACCGTGATATTCGGGATGCTGACGATCAAGGGGATATACGGGCGGGAGATGTATGAGACGTGGTACAAGATGACGGTGATGTTGCAGAGCGGGCTGGACATTCGGCCGGTGATTACGCATCGGTTTCCGTATTCGGCATTTGCGGAGGCGTTTGAAGTCATGATAACCGGTCAGTCCGGAAAGGTGATCCTGGACTGGCGCGCGGCCGATTAAGCAGGTCGATCCCCATCACGATTTGAAACCAACCCGATTATGACCAACGAATACACGGAACATGTGCGGCGGGAGCTGGCGGCCATTGAGGCGGCCGGCACCTGGAAACGAGAACGCGTCATTACCACCGCGCAGGGGGTGCGGGTGCGCGTGGGTGCAGGTGCGCCGGTCCTGAACCTCTGTGCGAACAATTATCTGGGGTTGGCGCAGCACCCGGAGGTGATCCAGGCGGCGCACGAGGCGTTGGATCGGTGGGGTTATGGGTTGGCGAGCGTCCGATTCATTTGCGGAACGCAGGCGCTGCATCGGGATCTTGAGGATGCGTTGAGCAAGTTTCTGGGCACGGAATCGACGTTGCTCTACTCTTCGTGCTGGGACGCCAACGGGGGCATGTTCGAGACGCTCCTGGGTGCGGAGGACGTGGTGATATCGGACGAGCTGAACCATGCCAGCATCATTGATGGGATCCGGCTCTGCAAAGCGCAGCGGCTGCGTTATCGCAACAACGACCTGGAGGATCTCGAGGCCAAGCTTCGCGAGACGCGCACGGCCCGATTCCGGTTCATTGTCACCGATGGGGTCTTTTCCATGGACGGCACGATCGCACGATTGCAGGAGATTTGTGATCTGGCGGAGAGGCACGACGCGCGGGTGATGGTTGATGATTCGCATGCGGTTGGGTTCATGGGGAATCACGGGCGCGGCACGCATGAGTACCGGAACGTGATGGGACGAATCGATATCCTCACGGGAACGCTGGGCAAGGCTCTGGGCGGCGCCAGTGGCGGATACACCAGTGGACGGCGGGAGATCATCGAGTTGCTTCGACAGCGGTCGCGACCGTACCTGTTCTCGAACACGGTGGCGCCACCGGTCGTCGGCGGGGCGCTAAAGGCCATGGAATTGCTTTCGGGGTCGACGGAATTGCGCGATCGGCTTGAGGCCAACACGCGACAATTCCGCGAGGGTCTGGCCGCTTGCGGGTTCAACCTCGTTCCGGGGGATCACCCGATCGTGCCGATCATGCTGGGGGATGCAGCATTGGCGGCGCGGTTTGCGGACGCGATGTTGACGCGCGGCATTTATGTGATTGGTTTTTCCTATCCGGTGGTGCCGCAAGGCAAAGCGCGCATCCGGACGCAACTTTCGGCGGTGCATACGAAAGAGGACCTGGCGTTTGCCATCCACCAGTTTGCGTCGGTGAAGAGTGAATTGGGGGTTTAGGCGGTCATGAGCAGAGAACGACCGGTGAAGTGAATGAGGGGCGCCTCGCTAGATCCTGATGCAATACCTGCTTGAACATTTCGCGGTGGCGGTCTGTGCAATCACAGGTGTGCTGGCCGCCCGGAATAAGCGGGTCGATCTATTCGGTGTGGTTGTGCTTGCAATTGTCACAGCGGTGGGAGGCGGGACGCTGCGGGATGTCCTGTTGAACATACGTCCGGTCTTTTGGGTGGCGGATCCGAACTATCTTCTGACCGCGGTGGGATTCGCGTTGGTGACCTTTTTGGTCTCGCGTTCACTCGTATGGCCGGTATCGATGCTCTTGATTGCGGATGCTTTTGGGCTGGCGCTCTTCACCGTTATCGGTTTGGAGAAATCCCTGCTGGCCGAAGCGCCGCGCACAGTGGCGGTCGTGCTGGGGATCTTGACGGGGGTGGCGGGCGGCATGCTTCGAGATGTGTTGACCGGTGAGATCCCGCTCGTGTTCCGCAAGCAGATTTATCTCTATGCGACGGCGGCGTGGGCGGGATGCACTCTCTATATCGGTTTACGCGAACTGGGGGTCGGCCAACCCTATCTGAGACTCATCAGCATCGGGACTGTTCTGGGATTGCGATTGGCGGCAATTCGCTGGAAGCTGGCCTTGCCGGAGTTCCGCAGCAAGGATTCCATCGTCAGCTAAATCGAGTGACCCGGCGACCGGGTCGAGCGTTCCGCAATGCCCCGTTCGGGCGCGGTCGGGTCAGGAACGGATTTGCGGACGCACCACGAGAGCTTGACCGGTCTCGATAGCGACCGGCTGTTTCAGGAGCAAGCGCAGGGCGGCGCCGTCCTGCCGCGACTCCTTTACCGACCAACTCGCGATCCCGAGCGATTCCCGATCCTGTCCGGAAGCGGTCCGCACCGCCTTGCCATCCATAATGAGGTTCATGGAAGTGCGACCGGTGTGACTGCCGCCACCGATGAGAAAACTGATCCAGGGCCGGCACGGGCCGCTTTGAATCGCGTTCACCGCGTCGGAGGATTTTTGGTTTTGCATGGTCTCGGTGAATGTTCCTGCAAGCGTTGGACAAAACCGACCTTCAAGGCAAGTACGGGACGCGCCGCGTCCTGCGAACCGGGGGCATGGATGGCGGGAGGGGACGGGCCATAATCCTGCGGGAGTCGAATGGTTCTGGCTTGCTGATGCTGTGATCTATCGGATAGTGCAGCCTGATTCATTTGACGATGGCCTGACACGTTTCCGCGGGCCAATGACCGGTTTTGTGGAGCAGGTTTGGTTTGACCACGCAGGCAGCCGTCCGCGGTTCTGAGTACTATGCGAACGCTATTCTCTATGCCCGTCCATTGCCTTGCGGTCGTGGGCTGGGCTCTTTGCACCATCGGGCCCCAGGCGACGGCCCAGATTTCGGCGGATCTCAATGTCCAGACCTACGCGGGGCTGTCGATCACCGGGGCGGTCGGCGTCGTCTACTCCGTGGAATATGTCACGGATCTTGCCGAAACCGAAAACCCGGGCGCCTGGCACTCCCTGGAGTTCCTTCAATTGCCGGTGAGCCCTTATTTGTGGGTCGATAAATCCGCCTCGGCAACGGCCATGCGATTTTATCGTGCTTTGGAATTCTCGAGTTCCTCGAATCTGGTGTACATCCCATCGGGCACGTTCCGGATGGGTAGTCCGACTAACGAAGTGGGCCGGTTGGACTGGGAAGGCCCGCAAACCGAAGTGACGATCAGCCGGGGGTTTTGGATGGGGAAGCACGAGGTCACCCAAGGCGAATACCTGGCCGTTCTGGGCAAGAATCCCAGCCAATTCACCGGTGACGACAACCTTCCGGTGGAGCGGGCGAGTTGGATTGACGCGACCAATTATTGTGGAATGCTGACCCAACTGGAACTGGAGGCTGGAAGGATTCCACGCGGAGCACGATACCGGTTGCCGACCGAGGCAGAGTGGGAACATGCGTGCCGCGCCGAGACTTCGACGCGGTTCAGTTACGGGGACGACCCCGGCTATCTGAATATCAACAACTACGCCTGGACTTGGCATAACAGCGGCCTAACCACTCAGCCGGTAGAACAGAGACTGCCCAATCCCTGGGGCCTCTATGACGTGCATGGGAATGTCTGGGAATGGTGCCAGGACTCATGGTCGAACCAATTGCCGGGCGGGACGGCCATCGATCCATTGGAAGTGGCGCCAGGCCTTGACCGGGTGCTCCGTGGCGGCGGCTGGTCCTATGAGGCATCCAACTGCCGATCCGCATCCCGCACCCGCGGCTCGATCGACCAGGGATATAGCGGCTATGGCTTCCGAGTTATGCTCACTGCGGGAGAGCCCCGCTGACCCGTCAAACTAGTTCGATGCGTGCTTGTGGACTGGAGTGTCGTTGATGCCTATCGCATGGGGGCAGTGCTGAGCAGGTCTCCAGTCAGCGAGCGCCGACATCGGCTGCCTGTTCGTGACTCCCGGCCGAAGTTCCCGAAATAACCATCGGCATCGACCTCCTTTCCAGTCGATCCCCCGCGCGCCACAACCATCCGAAACCCAGATTCATCAGGGCGACAGCCACCAGCGCGACGGCAATGCCCACCCATCCGAGCGAAGCAAACTCCTCGTGCATGGTCCAAACGAACTGGCCAAGGCAGAGCAACGACACCACGATGAGCGTCGGTCTTCGCCCGATCCGATCCACAATGAATGCTCCCAGCGGAGCCCCTAAGATCACGACCGGAGCTGCCGCCAGCCAATTCTCGAAGACCCCGGGTTCCACCCCCGTCAGAAGGTTCTTGGTCGAAATGCCCACCAAGGAGGTAAACGCCATGACGATGACCGTGGATGGAATCGCGGATTTCAAATCCGCGCGCATCAACAGCACCATCACCGAGTAGAGCACCATATCGATTCCGACACCCGTGATCGCTGCGACCGTCGCTCCGGCCCCCAACCCCACCAAGAGACCGACCTTGCGGTCCAACGCGTGGGCCGCCGGAGTTTCCCCAATGTTCGCACAGATCTGGTTGGTTCGGTATAGATGGAGAACTCCGAAGCTTGCCCACACCACGGCAAATACGACCTTGATGGCTGAGCCTGGAATGTGCGGCGCGAGGAAAAGAATCCCGATTGGAGTGGCAATGAACGCTCCAATCAGCGTCCATCGAAGCATCACCCACTCGAGGTGTCGCCGCCTACAGAGGATGAAGATGCTCGCGCTCGTCATCCCAATAGACTGAACGGCGAAGCTGAAATCTCGTCCCAGGGATGCCGGGAGGCCGAACCACAAGACCAGAACCGGAAACCCCACCGTGCCGCCGCCCATCGGTGTCGAGCCCGCGAAGTAGGAACCAAAGGCCATCGCCAGCGCGATGCCGTAATGTTCTCGAATGGTTCGCCAGTGGTCGCCCGCGATGACAATGGCGAGCCAAGTCCCGTAGAAGCACAGGAGCCAGGCTAACCAAGGCCAGAGCCGCTTCAAACCTCGGAATTCCGCAGCCCCAGAACATGGGCTGGTCTCATTGCGCGTCCAAAGAATCCTCAGGGCGAGACGGGCCGGGTGTCGCGCGAATGTCGAGCTTGATCACGACATTGTCGCGAATGAGGTCGTTGGGCTTTCCCGGGTAATTGATGTTGAATTCCTTCCGGTTGATGGCGAACTCTGCCGCCATCGTCACCTCATTGTCATTCACCTTGATCTCCCCGGGGAACGAGATGCTGCGCGTAACTCCATGCAGCAGGAGGTTGCCGTGCACAATCTGCCGTGCGCCCGTGTCTTCTACCCCGGTGACCGTGAAAGTGGATACCGGATGGTTCTCCACGTCAAAGAAATCTGCACTCTTGAGGTGACTTGTTAACTGCCCGGTGTCCGTCCAGACCGATTTCATGTTAATCCGGATCTCGGGATTGCCGACAATCTTCCCATCCGCGACAGGGATGCTGCCGGTCACATTCGTGAATCCGCCGTTATGGCTGCCGGTCACCTTGGACCCGATAAAGCCCACGGTGGATCCCGCTCGAATTACATATTCGTTACCGCCGACACCGTTTCCGTTCACGGGCTGGGGTTCGGCGCCAGCGGCGCGATGCACATCGTTGGAAGGATCCGAACAACCGGCCGCAGCCAGGATCAGGAGTGCGGGGAAGCAGTTGGAGAATGGAAGGGGTCTCATAAGCATGGTACAGAGTTATGCGAAGATGGACCTGGCGGCGCATGCGGCCGGCTCATGTTCTACATTAACTGCCCTCCTTCTACCCCATGCTCCGGCCTTCGCAAGCCGATTTTGTGTTTTATTTGGCCGCAGGAATAGTCCCCGCTGCGCACCCCAAGCCGCCATCTCCGCCCGCCGTCACCCTACCATTCGTCGTCGAAGGCCTTCGGGGTCTGCATCGCTTCGGGGGCCAGGCGCCGTAAGCGATAGAACCGTTGGGGGCAGCTATGGGGCAGGATTTCAACGTAGTTGACCCCGGAGTCGTCCGCACGCTCTTCAGTGACGGCCTGCCATTGCTTCAAATCGTTAGAAACCTCGAGCCGGTACGCCACCCCGGCTTCGCCTTTTAATCGCAGGTGCAACCATCGGCGGATTCGCGGTGTCGTCTGCGGCTGTTCTCCCGAGTCGAAGATGAGCCCTACTCCCACGCGGTGAGAACCGATGACGTAGGATTCTCTGATGGACATGGCGGGAGAAGGGGTGAGGGCGACAATGATCGTTTCCGCACCTTCGATCAATTCATCGGGCAGAGGAGTCATGGTGAGTGTTGTCCAGCGACTTCCGGAGGGGATGGCGATGTAGCCCGGTAGCGTGGCGTAGTCCACGCCGTTCGAGGCGCTGCCCCGGAGTTCATAAAACACAGTAAGCGGCTGATCGAGCGGGCCTGATCGCCGGATTTTAAACGTCGCTCCGTTTGGATTGCCCTCGGCATCGAGTTGCTCTGACGCGAGGGGATCCGCAACGAAAAGTGTGACCACCGGCGGTTCATCAGTTGCCAGAACGGTGACGGGAACCGGCTCGGAAGAGGCCGAAATCAATCCTTGATCATCCGTGGCCTGGGAAGTGAGCGAATATTCTCCGGGGGGCGCGTCACGCCAGAGGAATCGGAAGACCTGAAGTAGTCCCGGCGAGGGTGGCGCACGGAACTTCCTGATTTGTTCGCCGATCTTGCGGCCATTGGCGAACCATTCGACCCGCGTGACATATCCGTCCCGGTCCCGAGTTTGCGTGGCCACGGGAATAATCGCTGGAACGTGATACACCGCGGATGGGAAGGGTCTGGTTATCTCCGCATCGGGCGGGAACTCGCCCGATGGGTAACTCTGCACCGCGATCAGGACCGGGGTTGAAGTGGTCCAAGCCCCCTGATCGTCCTGGGCGCGCGCCTTGAGTTCGTGTTGGCCCGGCGTCACGTTTTTCCAATTGAAACTGAAGGACTGGGGCAATCCCGGTTCCGGTTCCCTGATGAAAGTGATCTTCGATGTTCCGATCAACGCATCGCCGTCATAGAACTCGACTGTTGGCACCCACCCATCCGGGTCCTGGGCAACGGCAAGCAATTCGATCTCCTGCGCGTCGAGGAAAACCTGGCCGTCGTTTGGACGTCTCAATCGGATTCCTGGAGACAAATTGAGCGGCGCATCGATGTCCCGAATCGCAATGCGCGCCGAGGTCGCTCCGCCCACCTCGTAGGCTGGGAGGCCGGTGTCGTCTGTGCCGGGCGGCCGAACGGGGGGTAACAAGTTCAGCACGACATGTTCGACTCCCTCCGTGATCCCATCGGAGAGCGGCCAGACATCGACTTCGACGGACTTCGCGCCGGCGGGGATGACGATTTGTGAGGGCAACTCTTGGTAATCGATACCGTTCCGCGCCGTGCCGCCGAGGCGAAAATAGACGGTGAGCGCGCCATTGATGGAACCCGATCGCTGGAGCGTGAACGTTCCCGTGTCCGGAGCGCCCGGAGTCGAATCGCTCGGTTCCGCCGCGTCGGCATCGGTTGCCTCCACCGTGACGATCTGGAGGTCACCGGCATCGGTCACCCAAACTTCCACAGGGAAGGAAGTGGTAGTGGCGGCATCGTCGTCCGTGGCTTGGGCAGTCAAGCTGTAATGACCTGGAGGCACGTCTTTCCAGGCCAGGGAAAACCGCGGTATGACTCCGTCCGCATTCTCGGGGAAAGCTTGGCCCACCGGCAGCAATGAGGGCACCGTCACGACTCCCAGACTTCGGACGCCGGCAAAGAACTCAACCGAGACGATGGAGCCATCAGCATCCCAGGCGGCTGCGGTGAGTTGCAGATCCGTGGGCCAACGCAGGAGCTGGCCGTTGTTGGGGTAAACGAGGCGAACGTGGGGAGGAGTATTTGAACCGTGTTCATTGTCCCGAAGCAGCACCTTCGCGGAGGCGGGGACCCCGACGAGGTAACATTCCGGGGGTGGAGGATAGATCCCGATACAGAGGGGCGGAACGAGGGTCACAACGATGGTCTCGGTCGGTTCCGCGACGAGATCGTCGATTGGATTGATCACGAGATCGACGCTGTTCGCGCCCTCGGGGATGACAGCGCTAGCGGGCACTTTGCTGTAGTCGACGCCGTTGATTGCCGTGCCACTAACCTGGAAAAAGACCTCCAAAGGAATATCGAGCGGGCCGGATCGGACCAGGGTGAATCGAGCCGGATCGGGGATGGCCGCAAATGTATCGTCGAGCAGCCCTTCTCCGGCTTCGGCGTCGGTCGCCTGGACAGTCACTACGGTTGGCTCCGGGAGGTCAACCAACTGCACCTGGATGGCTTCCGATTCCGACTTCTCGCCGAGGTTGTCCTCCGCGACCGCAAACAGCAGGTGGGGACCGGCGGTTGCTTCGTGCCAGGCAACACGGAACAGATGCGGTGCCAGCCAATCCGGATCGTTGAGCGCGCGGACCAGCAGCGGCAGCGCGGCTTCCGGCGACCGGGGCACGGCTTCCGCGACGCCGATGCTGTTGCCGTCGGCAAAGAATTCGACCGCGGTTACCCAACCATCCAGGTCGCGCGCCTCGGCCAGGAGATCGATTTCCGGAGCGATCGGGAGGATGGCATCCGGGGGTGGGCTGACGAGGACCACGGTGGGCGCCAGGTTGGCGCTTGCTTCATCATCCACAAGCACTGCGGTGGCGCTCTCGGGTTGGCCCACCTCATAATAACCGGGTCCAATCTCACCGGGCGCGGTCTCCTTGAGCAGGAGGCTTACGGTGACCGTTTCAATCGGCTCAAATTCGTCATCGTCCAACGGGAAAACGATGAGCGCTGCCTCATCCTGACCGGCGGGAATCAAAAGTTCACCCTCCAATGGGACGTAATCCTTCCCATTTGTTGCCGTCCCTTCCACACGGTAAAAGACTACGAGCGGCTCGTCGAGCGCCGCGGTGCGATGCACCCGGAATTCAGCCGTGTCAGGGATGGCATCGACAAAGGCGTTCTGTTCCGTGGCTGTGCCATCGAGGGTGGTTATAGTGATGAGCGGCGGGTCGGATGGTGCGGGATCCTGCTGGGCCACGACGACCACACCCCAATACGCGGTGAACAATAGGCCCGCGAGCAATGCGCGGTTCCGATGGGGGGATGGGTGAATAGGCATATGGGTACGACTTAATCGGATGTCGGGGCCGCGATCATGTTCCTGCGATCTGAAGCCTGAGTCAACTGATCGTTCCCCTCTCGTTCAAGCCTAGAATCCGGGCCTGCTCAACCCCGTTCCGAACAGCTCGGGTATGGGTTGGGTTCGTTTTCGCGCCCGTTACCCGGTCATGTTGCCGTTCTCATCGAAAATCGCCTCGCATGGTGCGGTGAGCTGTTCGAGGTCGGCACGACTCGAAATCATTGGGAGATAAGCCTCGGAGACCTCAAGTTCACCAAGGGAGAGGGTATCCCGAATGCGAACGACCCTCGCCTGTCCTGGTGCCGGCAAGGCGAGCGACGAGAGTGCCCGTGCCAGCGTTTCGCGATCCGATGCGAAATGGATGGGGATTTTGGCTGCCTGAACGGAAAGCGCGGTGATCGCATTGGTGAAGGTGGCCTCCGGGTCCATGGCTTGGACCAACCGCCTGGTGGTGAAATCCGCCAACCCGATCCCGATCGCATTGCCACGCGTCTCGGAAGTCAATTCGCGCACGAAGATCCGCCGTATGGTAGGGACCGCGCCCGTGGCGGCACCCAGGGACGAACGGTAGCCCTGGACATATCGGCCGGTAACATTCGAATCCATGCCGGTACCGCTGATGTTTTTGCCCATCCGGTCGACGATGAGCAGATCGATGTCGTTAAACGGGAGTCGCGGGAGGAGCCGGCTCGCTTCGGCGAGCAGGGCAGGTTCCCGCGTGGGAATCTCTCCCGGACGGAGCACGCAGAGTTGGGCGATCTCGTGGTGAAAGCCCTCGATAATGGCCACGCCGGCGAGAATCGGGAGCCGGCTCAGGGTGACCGCTCCGAGCGCCTGCAGGACGGTGATGGGATCCGAGCGCGCCGCTGCCGCATGGAAGGCAATCGCCCCGGGACGTTTACCCAAGCCTACGACGCTCATTTTGATCAATCCGCTACCCAGCTCGCCGTTGAAATCCGTGTGGGGCTTAACGCGGTTTACGAGGATAATGCCATCCGCCCCGAAGGCGGCGCGGCTGGTCCAGACCGTGGTGCCCTCGCGCGTTTCACCCAGAGCCTCGACGTCCATGGCATCCTCGATGGGGACACCCGTTGCGGCTTCTGTGATTCCATATTCGGCCAGGATATCACGCTGGCCCTGGGAGGTGGCGCCGCCGTGGCTGCCCATCGCCGGAACGATGAACGGGCGGGCGCCGGAAGCACGGAGGAGTTCGACCAGGGCGCCAACAATTCGTGGCAGGTGGGTAATGCCGCGGCTGCCGACAGCGACGGCGACTCGAGCGCCGGGACGGAGCTCGGACAATAGTCGATTCTGGTCAAATTGCTGGGTGAGGGTTGCGCCATAATTCCCTTCCGGTGCCTTGGGCATGATCTGTCGGAGGCGGAACATGCGGGGTGATTCAGACGATGGAGCACTCCGAGGCATATAAAAAAGGGGTTGTGTGATTCGCCATCATGGCGAAGATATCGCAGTGTGCTGACGCATTGAAATGATGGGAAGCAAGATTTCGAAGGCGTTGTTGGTTTTGATGGCGGCGCTGCTCGTCGCGGGCGGAATTGTGCTGACCTTGGGCTGGGAAGAGCTGAGCGGACTGCGCGCCCGAAATCAGGCGCTCCAATCGGAGGCGGATCGGGTGGCCGAGCTTGAGTCGGAGGTTCAGAAGCTGGGGCGCGTGCAGGCCGACGCGGACGAGCTGGAAAGGTTAAAGAAGCAATCGCAGGAGATCTACAAGCTGCGGGCGCAGTACCAGGAGTTCCAACACCTAAAAGAGCAATATGCGGCGTTGCAGCAGGAACATGAGCAGCTCAAGGCCGCCAACCAACAGCTCACCGGCCAGCAACAGGCGCTCCGTTCCCAATTCCAGTCCGTCGTGGCGGCGGGGGCCACCCCCGCCCCGACGTCAACCCCAGCGGCAGCCTGGTTGGGCGTTTCCATTCAGACCCTGGCCCAAAGCCCGGAGGTTCAGAGCCAAAATCCAGGCGTGACAGACGGCGTCGTCGTAGCGGCCGTAATTCCGGGCACTCCGGCCGAATCCTCAGGCCTGCAGGTCGGTGACATCGTCACGGCAATTGACGGCGAGCCGGTCACGACCGCCGCGCAACTCCGCGATGCGATGGCCACCAAGCGAGTTGGCCAACGGGTGGTGGTGGACGTATTCCGCGGCGGGCTGGTCTACAAGCTCGGCGTCAATGCCGCCGCTCACCCGGGTTCGCAATAGCCCCGGCTCATAATTCGACCAGCCGGATGTTCCGGAATCTGGCGATCGATTTGCCATCATGATTCTGAAACCCGATGTAGCCCGACGGCGAGCGAGTGGCTTCATCGAAGTCCACGACCATTTCGCCGTTCATAATGATTTGGATGCGCGGTCCTTCGGCCAGAATCCGGACTTGATTCCACTGCCCGTCCGGGCGGGTCATATTCTGCGATGGCGCGACGATGTCGTAAAGTCCGCCGGCTGATCCTTTGGAGGGCGGGCGGCCATAATCCGAAAGGGCCTGCATTTCATAGCCGGTGAACGCGGGATTCTTCTCCAGGCCGGAACGGATGAAAATGCCGCTGTTGCCTTCGACCTGGTATTCGAGGTCGAGAATAAAATTCTGGTAAGGCCGCTCCGTCCTCAGCCAGGACCCGCTCATCTCGGGATTTGTCGACCAGTTCGTTCCATGGCGGCCGACCAGGATCCCCTGTTCGACCGTCCAATCGCCGCCATACATGATTACCCAGCCGGCAAGATCACGGCCATTGAACAGCGCCCGGGAAACGGGTTGGGGTTTTGAAGTCGAACAACCCGCAATTCCGCCAAGGAGCACCGCCACGAGACATCGATATTTCATGTGCTTTTGAATTACCCTGGCTCAGAGCGTTTGACCAGCCCAAGCGGCCGCGCCTCTGTCGGGTAGCGGTGCGATCCCGTTCCAGCCGCTCTGTCTCACCGTCCGCTCGTTGTCACGAGAGTCAGTTGCAGCGTCCAGGTATTCTTCAGGGATGGGGATTTAGACCGCAGGGAAATCCGGGTCAATGTTTCGCCCCAAACCTTTTCTAAACGGGCGTCATTGAGAGGAAACGCCTCCAGGGACGCCTCCAATTGTTCGGCAGGGTACTGCAGCATTGCCGCCGGATGTTCGCCGGAACCACTCGGGAGATCGATTCTGAGCTTGCCGGGTTCATCTACGCTCACCGGTCTCGGGGTCATCAGGTTCAACGACAACTCCGCGCGCGCCTCCGTCAGTTCGAAGGTTTCCATCACGCTCACCTGCTGTCCACGGTCGAGCCGGACGGTCCTTAACCACGATTTCACTCCGGCCTCGGCCGGCCAGGCGGCGGCGATATCCATGCTCAGCTCGGCGGAGCCGGCTGACAGATCGCACCTGACCTGGTGCGCGGCAAACTGCCTTCCGGCGGATTGGAGGGTTCCATTAATTGTAGGCAGATTATGATAGCCGGATTGCATCGCGGGGATTTCATAGCGGCGCGAACTGAACGTCTTGGCCGTATACGTTGGCGCCCCCAGATCCACAAAAACCGGGTGGCCGTCCACAGAGACGATAAAATTGCCGACATCATTGTGGTTGTGGCTCTGCGCATTGTGCCCTCCCCAGGCGGCGACAAAGAAACCATCCGTTGAACCTTCCTTGTCGCGGGCGATCATCATTTGCAGGTCGTCGCTGCCAAGCCAGGCGTCCGCAATGAACGGTGGCGACACCCCGCGGCCGGCCAGTATCTTCGGGAGATCCGCAAGCGTGCTCAGGGCGCGTCCGAAGTCGTAGCTGTCGGTCCCCCGCACCAGTTCGTCCAATCTCGCGCCCGCCGTGGCCAAAGCCTCGAGCTGGGGATCCCGAATCGCATGACCGTACCGGTAAACGAGATCCCGATCGATCTCCGTACGGGCCGGACAATCACCAATGTCGACATACCAGTCGTCGGCAATGTGGACCCGATAAATGAATCGCCCCATCTCGCGGATCAGGTCGTCGCCGAACACAGACAACTCGCCGCGCGTGGCACTAAAGAGCAGGTCGAGGCTGTCCATGACACTTCCCCCAGCCCGCGACCAGTAGCCGGGCCCCTCGTCGCAACCGCCATCAGCCGGGTAGGGTTGGATAAATTGATCCAGACTGCGGAGAATTCGGTGCACCAGTCTCACGCGCCGGTCACCGTCAGGCTCAACCACTAACGTCGCGGTCAATACGCTGGCGTTGATCCACGGATTCCAATTGTTCGGGCGCCCGGCTCGCCCGTTCGATCCAAAACCCATCCAACCAAAATCGCGTTCCCCATACGGTGTCAGGATCCGATGATCGATCTCCTGCTCGGCCCTTCGCCTCAGCATCGGCGAAATTTCGTCAAGCTGTGGTCCAATGAGGTAGAGTGTCCAGGCTACCGAGACTGCCGTCTGCGCGGCGAACAGATCGACAATCGGCTCATTCGAATCGGGAAGGCCCACCCCGGATTTCTGCATGCCCAAATGCGCGGGGATGCACCAACTCGTCTCCTCGCAGATGGACCAAAGTGCGTTTGCGGCGGCATCCAGGAAACGGCCTTTGGCTTCCATGCATTCCGCCAAAACCAACGCCTGGAGCCGGCGCCGGCGCTCGAAATAGACTCCCTCAAAATCACTGCGGTTGCCGTTTCGCGCGTAACCCAGGTAAAGCGCCGCGGGCAGGTCGGGCCAGGACCGCGCGAGAACCGCTTCACCGCGCTTGATCAGGGCATCGCGCGCAGCATCGGGCAGTCCCGTCCAGCCCTCCCGATCGGCGTATCGGGGAAAGGGATGCCAGTCGTCTCGGGGAACCAGAATGGATGCAAGTTTCGCCGGGGGATAGGCATCGGCAAGGACTGTCGGTTGAGCGCTTGTCACATGTACGAACGCGAGATGAACGCAGCAGATCAGCGTTCCGATCAAGGGACAGATCGGCCGGTGACGATGGGAAGAGGCTCTAGTCATGACGGAATGTATTTGGGCGATTTCGCGGGAAGGCAGTGTGCGGTCCCAGACATCGCCGCGTTCAAGTGTGGGGTTAAGGATGAAGCGTAGAGTGAACGGAGTCGAGTGCAACTCGTTCCGAATTAGGGCATGCGAAACGAATCATCATGAACACTATTGCTACTTGGAAGGGCTCCCGACTTGACCGGCCGCGCGCACGGACTATCATCCCCTTTATGAATTCCGGATCGTATCATAAGCTCTGGCGATTCCGGGCTCGCTCCTTCCTGGCCATCACCCTTTCCTTGCTGGCCGGGTCGATCGCCCTCTCCACCGCTTCGAGAGCCAGTTCGGTCGTGTCCTGGGGCCTTAGCAGCAGCGGACAGACGAATGTGCCGCCGGACCTGACCAATGCGGTGGCTGTGGCCGCCGGCGAGTTGTTCTCGGTGGCGTTGAAGTTGGACGGGACGGTGGCTTATTGGGGAGCACCGGCGTTCAATATGGATGAAATCCCGCCGGCGGCCAACAAAGTGATGGCCATCGCGGCCGGGGAGGAACACATCCTGGCGTTGCGTTCGGATGGGACGGTGATCGCTTGGGGGAACGCGGCCGATGGTCGCACTCTCGTGCCGTTGGATTTGAAGGAGGTGATCGCCATTGCAGCCGGCAGCCGGCATAGCCTGGCATTGACGTCCGACCATCACGTCGTCATGTGGGGAGAGAACTCAACGGGACTGAATACGGTTCCAGCGGGATTAACGAACGCCATCGCCATCGCGGCTGGAGATCTGCACAGTCTGGCATTGAGGTCCGATGGACATGTGGTGGCCTGGGGAGATAATTTCTTTGGCACCTGCGATGTGCCCCCTGGCCTTCACGATGTCGTCTCGATCTCGGCGGGATACAACCATTCCCTGGCGGTCTGTCGCGATGGCTCCGTGGTCGGCTGGGGTTGGAACGGGTTCGGACAAACCAATCCGCCCATCAACCTGGCCGGAGTCGTGGCCGGCGCTTCGGGCTGGAAACATGTCATGGCGTTGCGCGCGGATGGCGCGGCCGTTGTTTGGGGAGATCCGACGACGCCCGCGATACAGCAGCCCGCAGGTCTAAGCCATATCCGCGCAATCGCCGCGGGAACGGAACATTTTGTCGCGCTGATCGCGGACATCGAGCCCCCGCCGCGGATACTCGAATTCGAAAGGTATCCGGGATCGGTTCGGTGCAGCGTGGCCACCCGGTTAGGCAGCGTGTATGGGTTGGAAGGCACTCAACAATTATATCCCGCGGAGTGGCGGACGGTTTTATTGCTCCCAGGGAAAGGCTCCATCCTGAACTTGTCGGATGAGCAGGCAACGTCCAGTCACCTGTTCTACCGGGTGGTCGCAAGATAGATCTTGGCTCCGGATCGCACCCGAGCGCTCCCATCGCGCCTCATCGCCGAGCTCCGGTCAGTGCATCCGATCCAGGAAAACCAGTTTCTGGTCGCCTGCGCGCCCGACTAATGCCACTGCGCGGCCGGGAAACATCGCCAGCAACTCCTCATCTGTTATTTGCCGCACGCCGGTCGTCTCAGGCCAGGGGTCCCTGGATTGGCTTGCGGCGAGGGCGGCTGCAGGGACCTCCGGAGGTCCGGTCTTCGCGCGCTCGCTTGCCGGGATGGATCGGAACCGTGCCGACCAGGTGACGGCAGCGGCAAGGACGATGGCGGTCAAACCCACACGAACGGCGCGCCGACGGCCACGCCGTTGTCGGGCAAGTGCCATGCCTCGCTCGAGTGAGCCGGAGCGCAATTGTTCGAGATTACGGTCGGTCAGGAGTTCCTTGATGAACTCTTCATGGGGATTGGGATTCATGGTGGGTCATTGCGCAATCGAAGCAGCAATTGTTTCCGCAATTCCTGGCGCAGTCGGAACAGACGGGATTCCACCGCTCGCTCGGTAAGCCCGGTCTGACGGGACAATTCCATCGTCGACCGGCGCGAGAAGTATTTGCCTTCGACCAGTGCGCGGTCCTGGGTTTCGAGTTCGCCCAGGCAATCGAGCAGGTGTGTCTCGATCAGGGCCTCGTCGTTCGAGGCGGGCGAGGTCTGCACCGGAAGCCAGCGGTGCGTGTAGGCTGTTAACAGCTTCCAGTATCGATGCCTTTTTCGGCCCGCGTCGTGCGCGGCACTTCGCGCCAGCGCTACCAGCCAGCACCAGAACACCTCCTCGCTCTCGAACCGGCGCGCATGCCGCGCGACCCGGCAAAGCGTCTCCTGGAGCGCTTCCCGCGCTTCGGTTTCCCGGCCCTGGCACTGGCGCAGGAGCAGGCGATAGAGCCGGTCGAAGTAGAGCCGATGAAACTCGCGGAAGGCGTCGTCGTCGCCGTGCGCCAAACCGCGAGTCAGCGTTCCGATGGCTGGACGCACCACCTCGGAGCCCTCATGCGCCCGGGCGCGAGGGTCAGGAGTCAGGGAGGCGCTCATGATCTCGAGAGCGGCTGTGCAATGACGTTCGCAGGTCATGCTCATTTCATCCGGTTCCACCCTATACCACCCGCAGCCGGACTGGGTAGTAGAGATGCAGAGGCGAATGAACTCCTGTCCATGGTCGGCCGACGGCGATCAGTTTGATTGGGCCTCGGGAAGATGGAAGTTCCGGATGACGTCCATGGCGATCTTGATCGCCTCGGGCTGACCAACGATAACCAGGATTCCCGAACCCGGGTGGTAATTGAGGTTCGGGCTGAGTGTGGAGTTCCCGTGAATGGCTTGCAGCGTTTGGGTCACGAGATCGCGGATCATGACCAGGACCGGCTCAATCGTGTCCCGGTCTTTCAAACGCAGCTGGTCACGCAGATTCATCATCTGATAGGACGGCGGAGGCTGGGTGACTGCCGCAAGATCGGCGTTGGGCGCCGCTTCCATCGCATTGTCCGGTGTCAATGCCACCAATGTCGGCGTGCGCACCTCAAACCTCACCTTGTTATCGGTGGCGATGCCAATGGCGTTGAGGATGTCGCGCAGGCCCGCGGACCGCAGCTTCAAGTTGATCGCGGCATCGTCTCTTTCACCGTAACTCCGCAGTCTCGGCGACAATACAAAATTGACCGTGCTGAACTCAGGAACGTTCCTCAACCACCGGACGACTTCGAGCAGCGGCAATCCGTCGAAATCCACATCGAGCCGGTGTGCGCTGACATCGGCTTCGAATGGAATCGGTTCTACCGGCCTGACCGCGCCGGTCACCGGGTCCACCGGCGAGGGCTGCAGAATCTCGCTTCCCTCAACCGGCCTGACCACGCCGGTCACCGGGTCTACTGTTGCCGACGGCAAGATCTCACTCCCCTGGGCGGAAATGGTGAGCGATGTGAAGACGGCCAACAACGCGCCGAGGGCGCGCAATGGAATGGTTTTGGATCGAGTTTTCATAGTGTTCATAACCTTAGTTCCACCCCGAACACGCCCGTGGACCGCGGATCACGCAAAAAACTCGATTTATGAAGTCGACGGCGCCCGCCCGTTCCATAGAAAGAACAAACGGGTGCCGTTGGCTCAAAGCGATGGCGAAAGCGGTTTCCAGCCTCCGACCCACGGGTCTTCAGGAATCGGTCCGCTTGAGCGTGGTGGGATGGGCCGTCATCTCCTGCCCGTCGATGATCGACTTACAGCTCGTCGTGATGGTGTTCGCATCGTCGAATGTGATGGCCAGCGCGTGCATATGCGATTCTTTGGCGGGGTTGATCCCGCAGGTCTCATCGAAATCGAACTTCAACGTGTTGGCGTCGGACGACTTCAGGAGCATGCCCGGCCGATTGCCCATCACACAGTAGTGTGTCAGGGCGAGCTTGCCGTTCTTATCGTAGTACATCGTTACCATTTCTTGAGGCGTCCCCGAAAATACCCGCTCCTCAAGGACGCTGCCACCCGCCAGGAGCCGGTATTGCACCGTCATTTCAATCGGCCCCTGGCCCATATCGGTCGTCCCTTTCCAGGTCCCAACGAGGCTCTTCATCCGCTGGAACTCGGCGGAGCCCTGCGGCGGAGCGCCCTCGGAAGGTTCGGCGGTGAGCCAGATCGTTGTGGCGAAGAGCAGAGCGGCGGTCATCGAAGTGAACTTTGCATTCATAATGTTTCTTTCTTTTTTGAATTTGTGTTACGCATTCACTGCTACAACGAATGAACCGCCTGCCCCAGGACAGGTCTTTCCACTTTTCTTACGCTTCTTCCATGGACCGGATTGTGTTGCCGCCACAGAGTTGGTTATTCCGTGTCGATGCATCACATCCGCCTGGCGTTGCCGTCGTTGGCGGTCGCCGCTCGCGCCGCCATTTTCGCACTGCCGCCCGCTTTTAGATGTGCCCCGGGGCGAAAATTTCGGGAGTTTCTTGTGTGTGGGGGTGCAACGGGCACTCGAGCGCGGGGATAGAGGAATCCAGTCTTAGCCCAGAAATTTCACCCGAACAGCCGACGGATCCCGGCAGGCGGTTGATGGGCGAAATTTCCGGGTTAGGAACTCGAAACGCTCGCGGTGCACTGGTTGGCCTGGATCCGGTTCGCCAATGAATCGAGCCCCCGCGAGCTACTGATCCAATTCTAGCCCGGCACCGCGTCAGGGGACGCGGTCTACAACCTGAGCACGCGTGTCAAGTTGCACACCGAGTGCCCTCACCCGGCGTTCCGCGCTCTAAAGAGAGCGACGATGTGCCCGGCATATGAGAGGGGATCAATGAGCCTGTCCCCATATCCGATGGGATCAATGAGCCTGTCCCCATATCCGATGGGATCAATGAGCCTGTCCCCATATCCGATGAGAGCGAGCACGACGCCCGGCCCTTCCGGCTCTGCCGTCACCGCCGCCGGTGCGGGAGCTTGGCGCCAGCCTGCCCGTCCCCCTGCGCTTGCAGGGTTCCGGGTATCCGGGTAGAGGTAGGCCTGATGTTGGAAACATTAAACGGCGACTTAAAGGCCGGACGCGCGCTGACCCCGGACCAGGTATCCGACGCGGTGTCTGCGCTGGTGGGAGACGTTCTCCCCACACAGACCAAGGCCGAGTTCCTGACCGCTTTGGCCACAAAAGGCGAGACCCCGGAGGAGATCGCGTCATTCGTCCATCACCTTCGTGAACTTTCCATTTCACCCGTCGTCGATCCGGCCATCCGTGAGGGTGTCATCGTCGATGTGTGCGGAACGGGTGGTGATCGTCTGCAGACCTTCAACATCTCGACGACCGTGGCGTTGATCCTGTCGGCCGCCGGGGTGCCGGTCGCGAAGCATGGCAATCGGGCCATCACTTCACGATGTGGCAGCGCGGACGTTTTAGAGAGTTTGGGGGTGCGCATCGACCTGGATCCCAAAGAGGCGGGACAATGGCTGGGCAAACATCGATTCGCCTTCTTCTTTGCGCCCCGATACCATCCCTCGTTCCGCCAAATCGCCCCGGCACGGAAGCTTTGCGCCGAACGAGGGCAACGTACGATTTTCAATATTCTGGGACCGCTCCTAAACCCGGCCCGACCCAACGCGCAACTGGTGGGGGTGCCCCGTCCGGAGTTATGCGAACCCTTGGGGCGGGTACTGCAATCAACCGGGGTGAGCCGGGGTATGGTGGTGTCCGGTTCGGCGCCCGAGGAGGCTCCGGGGGAACCTGGCGGGATGTGCTGGTTGGACGAGATGTCGACGCTGGGAGAGACAAGGATTGCGGAGTTCTACCAGGAGCGGGCCTTCCACGTTTCGATGTTTTCTCCCCTGGGCTTTAGCCTGCAATCCGTCCGGCTCCAGGATCTAACCGGGGGCGATCCAAAAACCAACGCTCAACTGGTGCGGGGGATTCTCGAGGGAATCGACATGGGACCGCGCCGGGAGGCGGTCCTGCTCAATGCGGCGGCGGGGTTGCTGGTCGCGGGTCGGGCCGGGTCGTTGGCCGAAGGTTGGGAACTGGCAGGGCGAATCATCGACGAAGGGGACGCGGCTGGAAAGTTGGCAGAACTCGCGGCGGCCTCAAGAGGCGACTGAGCAGTGGAAATGTTACAAAGGGAGCCACCAAGAGATCTATTCTGAGCACCAGATACCTTTGCCCAGCTTTTCGGTCGGCGGGATCATCGCGTTAAAGGTGCAACTCTCGATGGGGATTGCGTGTTCTGGGAATGTTCAACGCAGGCGACGAGCAGCCATGAATCAGGTTAATTGTTATGTACAAGATCATTGGAGCAGACCACCGCGAATATGGCCCGGTCCCGGCCGAGCGGATCAAGGAATGGATTCTCGAAGGACGCGCCAACGCCCAATCCCGGATACGGCCTGAAGGTGGCGAGTGGCAGGCACTGGATGGATTGACCGAATTTACTGACGTTCTCAAAGCGCAGGCGGCGGCGGCGCCACCGCCTCCACGAATCGCTTCGACCGAGGCGGACCGTATGGCGTCGTCACTTATTGCCCGGGATTATCGGGTGGATATTGGCGACTGGTTCAGCCGGGCGTGGCATCTGATGCAAGAGGATTTCTGGCTCCTGGTGGGGGCCACTGCCGTGATTCTCGTGCTCTCGTTTGGCATTGCTTCAGTGCCCGTGATTGGCACTGTGGCGAATCTGCTGTTGGGATTCGTGCTCTGGGGAAGTCTGGATTGGTTGTTCTTGAAGCGAATCCGTGGATTGCGCGCAGACATGGGAGATGCATTTGTGGGATTTTCCGTAGCCTTCGTGCCGCTGTTGTTGGCCGGCCTGGTGGTTCAGGTGCTGACCGCCGTAGGGTTCCTGCTCTGCATCCTGCCGGGGATCTATTTGTTTGTGATCTGGTGGGGCTTCGTCCCGTTGTTGATTATCGACAAGCGACTTGATTTCTGGCCGGCGATGGAGCTGAGCCGGAAGGTAATTAACCAGCACTGGTGGCAAGTGGCCCTGCTGATGTTGTGCGTCATGACAGTCGGATTGGCCGGACTGTTGGTGTTCGGCGTGGGAATATTCCTGACTTTGCCCCTGGCGGAAGCGGTCTCCGTCTATGCGTATGAAGAGATTTTCGGCAAGCTCGAGCCCACCGCCCTGGCGCTCGCAGCCTCAAACCAGCCCCCGGTGGAAAGCGGCCCCGTGATCCCGGCGACGCCACGGGCGCCGACGGAAGGCGCAGTTCCCCCGGCGGAATCACTGCCGCCAGTCACCGGACCGATCGGCAGCGAAGTCCGGCCGCAGGATCGATCGCCAGACGCTTGACGGGAAAACCAATTCAAGTGAGCCTCAGCCCATGTACACCATTGTAGGAGGGGACGGACAGAAATACGGCCCGGTGTCGGCCGACGAGCTGCGCCGCTGGATTTCCGAAGGTCGTGCCAACAGCCAGACCCTGGCGCAGGGTGATGATGGCGCGTGGAAGGCGCTCGCGGCCTTTCCCGAGTTCGCCGATATTCGTCCTCGCGAATTGCCGCCTGTGTCACCCCCCGTTTCCGAGGTGCCCGTGTTGGCCTCCGGCACGGCCGGCGTTTCGCGCACGAACAGCATGGCGATCGCCGCGCTGGTCCTGAGCATTCTCGGATTATTCTGTTGCGGCCCGATTTTTTCGACCATTGGACTGGTCCTGGGTTTCGTGGCCCTTGGGCAAATCAACAAGAATTCGCCGATGGAGGGAGGCAAAGGGCTGGCCATGGGCGCGATCGTGATTGCCCTGGTGGGTTACTTATTGTTTGCCATCTTCATTCTGAGCGGAGCGTGGCAGGATATCCTGAGATCTCTGCAGTGAAAGAACGACGGGGCCCGGCCAACCGGGCCTTGCTTTGCTTCAGTTTGCTGCTGGCGGTTTCGGTGGTGGCGCTTCTCCATTCTTTTCCGCCGGGACGCTATCCCTTTTATCCTCGATGCATGCTGCATGCATGGACGGGGCTGAACTGTCCGGGTTGCGGTTCTTTGCGGGCAGTGAGCGCGCTCACTCGCGGTGAGATGTTGGAGGCGCTGCGTTTAAATCTTTTGCTCACGCTGTCGATTCCCGGGGTCATTGTGCTCGCGGGTCTAAGAAGGGGGTTGCGGGGGGATTGGGCGGTGGGGTCGTGGATACCGGCCTGGGGCTGGTGGGTTGGGCTTGTCTTGGTGTTGGGCTTCGGGGTCCTCCGGAACCTGCCGGGACCGCCTTTCGAGTGGTTGCGTCCCTGACCGACGTTTGCTCGTCGTTCACCCCAAATGGAGGCCGGTTTGCCACCGGAACATTGTCGCAGAAGCGACTTGAGTGCAGCGTGCGCCATAAGCCAGACGTGGATGTTAGGGCTGATACTTTAGTGCAATTGAATAGCTTATGGTCGACCATTTCATTTTCTTGGGTCGTAAAAGGGTCGTTGCCGCACTTTTCTTCCTCTGTCTCCTCCCCTGGACCGGCTGTGATCGCAAGCCGGCCGCCCCTGAACCCAACCCAAACGAAGGTTTTACCGGGGAGGAGCCCGCTGAGTTTCTGGTTACCGCGCCGATTCCGGCCGGGCCGGATGATTTGTTTGAAGATATGACCCATCGCGCGGGGATCACCTTTCGCCATCAATTCTGCGACCAGAGGATTGCGAACATCATCGAGTCCAATGGTTCGGGCGTGGCCGTCCTTGACTTTGACCGGGATGGTTTCATGGATCTTTATTTCGCGAACGCCGGACCGTTGGAGCGAGTGACGCGGCAGGCGAGCGGCACCGTCCGTGAACCCAATCGACTGTATCGCAATCGCGGGGATGGGACATTTGAAGACGTGACTGAACGAGCGGGGGTGTCGGGAAGCGGGTATAGCACCGCGATCGTCTCGGGGGACTACGACAACGATGGTTGGCCGGATCTCTATGTAGTCAATGTGGGCAGGAACATACTGTTCCGGAACATGGGTGATGGGACATTTCGTGATGTTGCCGAGGAAGCGGGGGTGGCGGATGCCGGGACCGGGATGGGAGCGGTATTTGTGGATGTGGACCGGGATGGCCGGTTGGATTTATTCGTGGCGAACTACCTCACCTACGACCCGGACTACAAATTGTATTTCAACCCGGACGGTTATCCCGGGCCGCTCGCGTACAAACCCGAGTTCAACGCGCTGTATCGCAATACCGGCAACGGGACTTTTGAGGACATCAGCGAGAAATCCGGCGTGCTGATCGCCGGGCATCGGGCGATGTCCGTTTGCGCGTTTGACGCGGATGGGGATGGGGACTCGGATTTATATATCTGCAACGACATGACCCCAAACATCCTGTTGATGAACGATGGCGCCGGGGCGTTTGACGAACAGGCGGTCAGGCGTGGTGTGGCATTTAACGCGTTGGGTGAAGCGGCGGGATCGATGACCGCCGCGGTGGGGGACTGCAATGGAGATCTGGATATGGACATCCTGGTCTCCCGGCTGGGGTATGGCTCGCTCTATCTGGGGTCCACCACTGGCTCATTCCAGGATCGCATGATCGCTTCCGGATTGGGGGCGCTCACGGCCCAGTACGTGGGTTGGGGCAGCAATTTCATCGATTACGACAACGACGGGCACCTCGACATTTTCATCGCCAACGGCGACGCGCATCACCTCGTCGGCTGGGAAAGCCTGTTGCTCCACAATCACGGCGACGGCACATTTATCGACGACCGGGATGCGGGAGGGAATTATTTTGATGCGAAGATCCGGGCTCGAGGCAGCGCGATTCTGGACTACGACAATGACGGGCGGTTGGACGTTCTGTTGACGGCCATGGGCGACCGGCCATTTCTGCTGCGCAATCGCGGCAAGAACGTTGGCCATTGGTTGATCCTGGACCTGGAGGGCGTCCGCAGCAACCGCGACGGGTTCGGCGCGACCATCACCCTGGAGACGAACGGTCGACGCGCATTCGCCGAGGCCCGGTGCCCCACAAGTTTCCTCAGTTGTTCGGATCGTCGCGTGCATTTGGGATTGGGACGGGCCCGGGTGGTTGACCGGATCAAGATCAAATGGCCGAGCGGAACCGTCCAGGTTTTGCAGGGGGTCAAAGCAGACCAGATCCTGAAAGTCAAAGAAGCCGCCGGTGCATCATGATTTTCGCCGGTCCAGACATTTCCCGATCTTGCGGCTCCCTACCGCGGATGGGAACTACCGTTGGTTTTCTTGAAGCGGCCGCGGTTCGGTGGATGGTCCAGCTATCGCTCGTGGCGGCGCTGGCTGCGGCCATGGGCTGCCACCGCAGGAATGTGGGAAACTGGATCGTTGTGACCCAAGCACCCGTTACGCCGTCCGGCGTTTCGTTGCCCGGGAATATCCTGGATTCGCGTTATCCGCCTGGCAGCCGGGTGGTGGCGATTGACCCGAAGGCCAAACAACCGCTTCAGCGCGTTTTATCCGACGGGATGTATTCGGCGGGCGAGCCGGTGGTCTCACCTGATGGCCAGAAAGTGATGTTTGTGGCGCGCGCGACGGGCGAGAGCACATGGCAGGTGTTCGAGTGCGCGTTCGCCCGTGGCAAACCGGTGGTGCGGACGGCGATGCCCAATGGGGCCATGGGGCCGAGTTACTTGCCGGATGGGCGGTTCGCGTTCAGTTCGCCGGTCCCGAAACCGGGTGGCGATCTATCGGGACCGGATCTTCCTGAGTTATATGCGCAGGGTGTCGGCCAGGAGCAGCCCAAGCGACTCACGTTCGGACTGGCCGGCGCCTTCGATGCCACGGTGCTTGCCGATGGCCGGATCCTGTTTGTGTCCGGCGGCTCGAGGTTTGCGCCAGTGACGAATCAAGCCTTATTCACCATCAACAACGACGGTACCTGAGCTGACGGCTTACGGTGCGCAGCACGATGGTCGGGCGCGGTTGACGCGTCCGCGCGAGTCCTTGGACGGGCGCGTATGGTTTATCAGCAGGGACGTTGAGTCCAGGAGCTGGGATGGTCGCGGGGAACAGTTGCTGTCCGCCCGGCCATTCTCGAGTCGGACGTTGATTCCGGGATTGCGCGGACGAAGCGTGCGATCGATTGAATCCGCATCCGGGGATTCGGTCCTGGTGACGGCACGAGACGAGGATGGGCGCTCCTCATACGGGGTATTCTCGCTTGGTCTCGCGGAGTCCGGTGCCGGTCTGGGTGAACCATTGTTCGACGATCCACTCTGGAACGAAATTGAAGCAACGGCAGCGCACCCGCGCGCCCGACCCATGGGCCGCCTGTCCACCGTGGACGAGAACGCAAATTCGGGGTTGATCTTGTGCCTCGATGCGAATGATACCGGCGAGCGCACGGAAGAAGTGCAAGCCAGAGCCAGCCGCGTCCGGTTCATCTTCCTATCGTCTCGGGGCACGTTGGAGTCGTTGGGTGAAATGTCCCTGGAGGACGATGGCTCGTTCCTGGTGGAAGTGCCGGCCGACACCTTATTGGGATTTGAGACCTTGGATGATGCGGGGCGGGTAATGCGCCGCCTGCCTCCAAGCTTCTGGGTGCGTCCCGGGGAAAACCGCGCTTGCGTGGGATGCCATGAGCCCCACGGGACCTGCCCGGACAATAAACGACCGTTGGCCGTCAAACACCCCGCCGTCAAATTGGACCATGACCTTCCAGCACTGGCGCGCGTGCGGAGGGCGCGATGAAACGCCGGGGTCTGATCATCCTGTCCGTGGCGATCGTGCTCGGGGCTGCCGGTTTAGTTGCAAGTGCCAATATGGGCGATGCCAATCGTCGACGGCTTTACATCTTTCTGCACGACAAGACCCAGGCCCTCGGTCTGGGCACGAATCGGCGGGATCGCGAGCACATGCAGAGGATGAGCGGTTTGGCGGATGTCTCTAATGTCAGTTGCCATCATTGCCACGGGATAACCCTGGATCAGATGCCCTGGAACAAGCCGCGTCCAAGGCATCCGACGCCGGAAGGAATGGCGATCTCGCGCGACGGCCGCATCTTGTACGTCGCGTTGGCGGATCTGGACCAGGTGATTCAAATCGACACCGAGCGCCGGGTTGTCACCCGGCGAGCCTCCGTGAGTGGCAAACCGATCGGCCTGTCTCTGGACCCAACTGGTCGCCGGCTTTACCTCGCGTGCCGGGACTCGGATACGGTAACGGCGCTGGACACTGCCACTCTGTCGGTCACGGGGACGGCCAATGTCGGGATTGCCCCGGTCGCGGTTGTTTTCTGTGGGATCCCCGGAGGCGGGAGGTTGGTCGTGGCGAACTCCGGTTCCGACGACGTGTCGATCCTCGATGCCGCTTCCATGGAGGAAGTGTCGCGGCTGCGCACCGGTCGCGAGCCTTACGGGTTGACATCCGAGCCGGGTGGCCACCGTGTTTTCGTGGCGAGCCGGTTGGCCGAGATGCCCCGGCCCGATGAGGCGCCCTCGTCCGAATTGACGGTGATCGATGCCGCGCGCACTCGAGTTGTTCAGCGGTTCGCATTGGAATCGGCGCATCTCTCCGAATCCGTGGCGGTGGTAACGAACCGGGGATGGGTGATCGCGCCGGTGGTGCGAGTAAGGAATCTGGTGCCGATTACGCAAGTTGCCCGAGGCTGGGTGATGTCAGGCGGATTGGCCGTCACAGGGATGGGTGATGAGGCGGCAATCCAGATCCCGTTGGACGAGGCCAACGCGTATTATGCGGATCCCGCCGGGGTAGCTGTCCACCCGAACGGAACGCGGGCCTACGTGGCATCGGGCGGGGGCGACGTGGTGACGGTGATCGACCTGGATCGATTGGCTCAATGGCTGGCGGGCACCGACGCGACTCAACGACGTCGCGCCATTCAAAATCTTGAATTGTCATCGGAATACGTGGTCACAAGAGTTCACACCGGCCGAAATCCCAGCCAGCTTGTGCTGAGTCCCGACGGGGACATGCTCTATGTGGGCGAACGGCTCCAGGACTCCATTCTCATCGTCGATACACGAGAGAACAAACCGCTTGGGCGCATTGAATTGGGCGATGGCGGGAATGACGATCCCATCCGTCGGGGCGAGCGGATGTTCACGACGGCGGCCAAGACGTTTCAGGGCGAGTTTTCCTGTCGTTCCTGTCACCCGGGCGGGCATGTGGATGGGCTGACCTACGACTTCGATGGGGACGGTATTGGGGACAACATGCTCGACAATCGCAGCCTGCAGGGACTCGCCGGTACCTGGCCATTCAAATGGAATGGAAAGAATCCCAGCCTGAAGGTCCAGTGCGGTCCGCGCTTTGCCAGGGTGTTGATGCGGACTGATCCGTTCTCGGATGATGAACTTCGGGATCTTGTGGCGTTTTTGGAGTCGATGCCGCCGGCCCGAACTCGATCGGCCCATCAACTCGAACTGACGCCGTCGGAACAGCGGGGCCGCGAGATCTTCTTCGCCACCCGCACACCGGAAGGCAAGGCCATCCCCGTGGACCGGCAGTGCCAGCATTGCCATGCGCCGCCGCTCTACACGAGTCGCATGAAGACCAACGTGGGCACCCAATCAGCCACCGACGCCACGGGTGACTTTGACACGCCGCACCTGCTGGGCATTGGGGCATCGGCGCCCTACTTGCATGACGGCCGGGCCAAGACATTGGAGGAATTGTGGACCGTTTACCAAACGAACGATCTCCATGGTGTGAGCAGTTATATGAACAAACATCAACTCAACGATTTGATTGAGTTTCTGAAGATTCTGTGAATCCACCCGAGAAGCACCCATGAAAACTCCAATCCTTGATGCGTCGTCCGCGATGTGCGGATTAGCTCTAGCCTTAATGGCCTCCGCGATGTCGCCGGCTCGGGGTGCGGCGGGGCCTTCTCGTGGAGTGCCCTTTCCCACCATCGAACGCTTCGAAAACTTCGGAACCGCGCAAGGTCTTCCGGCAAACAAAGTGCACGCGGTTTTAAAGACTTCCGAAGCGGAGCTCTGGATCGGGACCTGGAACGGCCTGTGCCATCGGGAAAAAAATGGGCAATTCCGCCGGTTCGGTCCCGAGGACGGACTGAGTCACAAAATGGTGCTGTGCCTGGATGAGGATCCCCGGACCGGCGACCTTTGGGTGGGGACTATGCGCGGCCTCAATCGGGTCAGCGCCGGCAAGATTACCGCCTACACCCAGACCGACAGCGGCCTCCCGAACAATGTGGTATACGGCGTGGCAGTGGTCGGCGATCGAGTCTGGTCCGCCACGGCGGCGGGGGCCGGTGAGTTGAACCTCAAGACCGGGTCGTGGAAGATCTACGACCACAATAATTCGCTGATGCACGAGCCTTGGTGCTATTCGGTGACGAGCGCCGGCGACAAAGTGATGATCGGAGTCTGGGGTGGGGGCATCATCGAGTACCGATGCCCGGCTTGGGTCCTTCAAGGAATACCGCGATCCGGATGGGGATTTTCATTTCGATCTTGTCCCGGACGACGGTCCGGTGAACGACATCACGGCCTGGCTGGCGTGGGAGAACGGTGTGTTGTGGCAGTGCACTTACTTCGGGATGTCGCGCTATGACGGCCGGAGTTGGAAGACCTGGGTTGAAGGCAAATCGCCATTGCTTTCGAACTTTGCCCAATTTGTCTGCTCGTATCGCGACGTGGCCTGGATCGGCATGGACCGCGGGGTGTCGGTGACCGACGGCAGCACCTGGGTCAATTACCTGGTGGATGATGAGGGCAAAGGATCGATGGAGATTCACCGTCCCGACCAGCCCGTCGAAGTGATTGCCACCACCACCGCCCTGGCCAACCAATTCGTGCTGGGGATCCAGGTGGATGACGAAGAGGCGTGGTTCGCGACGTCCAAGGGGCTCAGCCGCGGTATCTTCGCCAGCCCCGCGAAATACACCCGCCTGTCCGAGACCCGGCCCGTTCAATCGACCAAGTAGCACAACCTATGAACACAACCAAACTGGAACAAGACATCGATCGCATGACCCCCTACTCGCAGGGGGAGAAGGCGGAACGCCGCGCCTTGGGTCTGCCGCCGTGTGAGCCCTCGCCATCAAGTATCCTACGGACCCTCCCGAAAGATCGGCGCGTGGTGACCAAGCGAGCGATGATGGCTCCCGAGGTGTTAAACGAGGCGCCGGAGTATGGCAGCGCGTTCGCCCGCGGATTGAGGGTGGATCTGCCCGGTGGAGTCACGCATTTGCTCATCAGTGGGACCGCCAGCGTAGGCAACAATGGGGAGACGCTTTATCCGGGAGATTTTCGAGCGCAACTCTGGAGGACCTATCACAATCTCACCCGGCTGCTCGAGCGCGAAGGGGCCACCTGGCAGGACATTGTCCGCACCACCTGTTATATCCGGGACATCGAGCGCGATTACGCCGCGTTCAACGAAATCCGTAATGAGTTCTTTCGTGCCCTGGGTCTCGATCCGTTTCCCGCCAGCACCGGCATTCAAGCGCGGATCTGCCGAAGCGATCTGCTGGTTGAGATCGAAGCCCTCGCCATCCTCATCACTTCCTAGGAATTCATCATGCGAATCCTTTGGCTGACGGTCATGGGTTGGGCTTGCGGCTCGATGGTCGCCTGGGGCGCATATCTCGAACGACAGCAACCCGCCGGTCCCGACCAGGTTGAAAGCGACCCGCCACCGGGCGTACAACCCGCATCGAGCACTGCTCCCACCACTTTCCAATACCCCTATTATGGCAGCGTCCCTGACGAGTTGCTTCCCTTCCGGGGAATCGAACCGTATGCCCGTTATTGGACCACGCGCCTCCCGTTCCGCGGTCCCGGCCGCGATTATCCCGACCCTCCCAATTTGAAGTCGCTGAAAGTGGGGCTGCTGAGTCCGGCGGCTTATGGTCCGGAGGGCGCCCGGGGTCAGCGCACTCGCAAAGGCGTTCTCCTGGCATTTGAAGAAGCGAATGCCCGTCGTGGGCCGGGCCAGTTGCCCTTTGAGCTGGTGCAGCGTGAAGATGCCCCGACGTGGGGAAGCGCCGCCAACATTGCGGTCGAGTTCGCTGATGAACAGGTTCTCGGGTTCCTCGGCACAACCGATGGCGACGCCACCCACGTTGCCCTGCGTGTAGCGCTCAAGATCGAGACGTATATGATCAACACCTCCGATCCCGATCCGACGCTCACGGAGACCCAGGTCCCCTGGTTGACGCGGGTCTTCCCGGACGAACGCCAACAGAGTGTTCGCCTGGCCGAGCTCGTGGTTCGGAAACACCAATGCCGGCGCATCGTGGTGTTCCGCGAAAGCAGCCGACCGGGCCGGGTTGGGGTGGTGCAGTTCATCAATTTCATTCGGCGGCTCGGATATCCTCCGGTGCAGCATCTGTTCTTCAAACCGGGCGATTCGGACATCTCAGCTCAAATCGAAGCCATCAAGGCGGCCGCCCCCGATGCCATTCTCTTCTATGGCCAACCTGACGACGTGGGCCGGTTTGCGGCGCAGTTCCGGGCGGCGGGAATCTCGGCGCGGTTCTTCGGGTTCGATCGTCTGATGGAAGATGGTTTTCGTTTGAATGCCGGACCAGCGGCGGAAGGCACCACCATCACTTATTATTTCGATCCGAATCGAGACGATCCGACGTGGGCCGATTTTTCCGCGCGGTTTGAGAAACGATTTGGGGTGAAACCCGATATCTACGCCGCGTATGGATTCGATGGCGCCAATCTCATGATGGAAGCCATCGATCACGCCGGCCCAAACCGGTTTCGTATCCGGGATTACCTCGGCAATCTTAACGAATGGACCGGGGTCACCGGCCCCATGAAGTTCGACGGGCGCTGGGATAATATTTCACCCTTTGCCGTGGCATCGTTTCACGAAGGGCATTGGCAGTTCGAACCGCCTTCTCAAGCCGGACCGGGGGACGCGCCACCGCCGCTCAGCCGGAATTAGAATGACCATGCGTCGCGGCCTTGGCATTCTCGTGGTGGGTTGGGTCTTTACGTTATCTGTCCACGCCGCGACACAGTTGGCTCCAGTTCGGATTGGCGTTTTACTTCCCCCCGAGGAAACCGAAGCCGAGAGCCTCCGTCGGGGAACCGAACTTGCCATCGAGTGGGCAAACCGCTCAAACACACCTGCCGCTGAGTGGGTCATTCGCGGACGGGCCGGCCAATGGGGAGACGATGGTGTTGAGGCCGGCCGGATGGTCCTGGATGATTCCGTGGCGGGTTTAGTTGCGCCGTCGGGCGGCGTCCCCACTCATCTGGCACTGCAGATCGGCAGTCGCACCGCCACGCCGGTCATTTCCTTGTGCGGCGACAGCTCGGTGACCGAAGCAGGTATTCCCTGGTCGGCGCGGATCGTGCCTCGCACAGCGGATGAGGTTGGGGCCATCCTGACCGGCCTCGGAACCAACTGCCGGCATTGGGCCGCCTTTGTGCCGGAGGATCGGGCGGGCCGGCAACGGTCTCGCGATATCACGGCAGCAGCGGCATTGATCGGACGAGAATGCGTTTCCATCATCAGCGTCGATCCCGCCAGGGCTGCAGATGCGACGCTGTTGAGTCGGTTGCCTCACCCATGGCCCGATGGTTTGTTGATTTGGCTCGACACGCTTCCCGCGGCACGGTTGGCGAAATGCCTCCGCGCCGCTTCCTTCAAAGGGGTGTTGGCCGGACCCGCGCGATTGCGCGCGGCATCGTTCGAAGCATTGGCCGGCTGCGCCCTTGAGGAGTTCATGTCGGTGGAGCCGCGGTTGGACAACACAACAGCGAATCTTGTTCGGCGATTCGAGAACGATTACGAGCGAAGATTCGGCGCACCGCCCGATCTTGAGGCAGCCATGACGTTCGACGCCGTCTCTTTGCTCGTGAGGTTCGCCCGGGAATCAGGGGATGACCCGATGCGCGGTCGATTCCCGATTGCGGACGCCGGAATGGGAGTGACCGGCTCCCTACGTTTCGATCACGAGGGGAACCGTTTGTTGCCGCTCGAATTGATCCAATTCCGATCCGGTGGATGGACGACCTGCCCCGTGGCCAATCCCTGATGTAGCGAGCCCCGCGGTCGGCTTTTCGTCCCTGAAGATTACAACCGCGACACTTAACTCCGTTGCGCTTTCTCGCGCCGCCTCCATTGGCGTTCACGACTGCGAATCTCCGATCGCAACAGCTCCTCGGCCGACCAACCTGCGGCCTGGGCTTGCACCGCCAGTTCGAACAACTGCGCGCCCAAGGCTTGGCGTGTCGCGCGCCCATGCGTCGCAACACGCGGTTCCAACCCCGCCTTGCGCGCCTTCTTTGTCAATTTCTCCGCCTTCAGCAGGGCGGGAAGATGTCGGGGAACCCCATCCAGTGCGGAGGCTCGGGCGTGACGGGTGCCGGCCTTCTCGGTGTGTTTGATTCGATCCCACTGGGCCCAAACCGCGGCGGCAGTTTCCGCCGTGGCGTCGCCAAACACGTGTGGGTGCCGGCGGATGAGCTTATTGACCAGCAACCGGCACACCTCTTCAAAATCGAATGCGGCCCGTTCGCGCGCGATCTGGGAGTGAAACACCACCTGCAAAAGGACATCACCCAGCTCGTCAGCCATGCATTCGTCGTCGCCGGCCTCTATGGCATCCACCAACTCATAGACTTCTTCGACGGCGTGCCGGCACAGGCTTCGATGAGTCTGTTCCAGGTCCCACGGGCATCCTCCAGGCGCCCGGAGTCGAGCCATGATTTGCAGGAGCTCGGCCAGGGACGGGGTTGGGAGAGACCGGGCTGTGCCGGGAGACGGCCGCTTTTTCGGACCCGGCAGAGAATGTTTGTCTGCCACCGGCGGAGTTGCGGTTGCTTTGACGCTCATAGGATCACCAGATTATCGCGGTGCACAACTTCAACGCGGCTCAGTTGGGTCGCGCGGATTTCCGACGCACTGTAGGCGGCGACGCCCCGGGCGAATTCAGTCCCTTCGGCGTCGCAAATCCGGACGATGTCGCCTCGATCGAAATCACCTTCGCACCTGAGGATACCGGGCGGCAGGAGGCTTTTGCCCTGATGCTGAAGGGCATCCCTGGCACCCGCGTCGACAAACAGAGTCCCGGAAGGATTGTGGAAGAAGGCGATCCAGCGCTTCCGTCCCCGCAATTTGGCCGGTGAGGGTATAAAAAGGGTTCCTTCCTCTCGGCCCTCGAGGATGTCGGCGAGGGTGTGCGGCTTTAGACCCGAGGCGATCACCATGGGGATGCCGGCGCGCATGACCATCCGCGCGGCGGCGAGTTTGGTCACCATCCCTCCCACCGAGATATGGCTGAGCGTACCGCCCGCAAGTTTCTCCAGTCGCGAGTCGATACGATCAATGGACGAAATCACCTTGGGATTGGGTCCGTCGAAGCCCTCGAGCACACCATCCACACTCGTGAGCAAGACGAGCAGATCGGCGGGCAACAGGCAGGCCACCAATGCGGACAATCGATCGTTGTCGCCAAACTTCAATTCCGTGGTGGAAACAACATCGTTCTCATTGATGATCGGGATGACTCCCCGGTTAAGCAAAGTGAACAGGGTATGACGGGCGTTGAGATGCCGGCCGTGATGGCGTAGATCGTCGTGGGTGAGCAGGACCTGCGCAACGTGCAGATCGAATTCAGAGAACAGTTCGCTGTAAGTCGCCATCAGCCGCGATTGCCCCACGGCGGCGCAGGCCTGCAGGTCGGCCAGATGGGTTGGCCGTTTTTCAAACGCCAGCGCTCCCATGCCGGCACCCACAGCACCGGAACTGACGACAACCATTTCGCGGCCGGCCTGGCGTTGGGCAGCCAATTGGGCGACCAGTTGACGCAATTGTTCCCGATCGGGGTGACGCCGTTCATCGGTCAACACGCCCGTGCCCAGCTTTACCACGATTCGGTTGCGCTTGTTCAGCAGGTCGGACCGCACGGGCTCGTTGCTATCAGATCAGTGCGCAGGTGTCGAGATGCGGCTCGGTCCTCCCCGAGTCGCGCCTTTCCAACGAAGCTCCGACTCAAACCGACCAGCGCCGTGGAGTTAATCCTCCCGTCGGAATTCCGCTGGCCGCTTTGAGGCGGAGCTTCGTTGGCTTTGTTCCGCTGCGCGATAAACTCCAGGAGCTTGACTTCGAACTCGAACGGATGCTCCGCAACGCGCACCTCCAAAACTAACCACTCCCTTTACCACCACCACAGCTGCAGAAACCTGACTCTTTCGTTCAGATAATTAGCCTGCAGAGCAGGCTAGACTCTCGATCACCGGTCTTAGAATTAAGTTTACCCCTGAACAATCCCCGGTAGGCTCCGCGCATGCGCGACAAATCCCTGGCGTTTCTCGAAAAGCTGATCAATACGCCGAGCCCATCCGGCCACGAACGCCGCGGCCAGCGCGTCTGGCTGGACTATGCCGGACAGTATGCGGAGGAAACTTATTCCGATGCTCATGGCAATTGTGTGGCGGTGGTGAACCGGGGCGGTTCTCCTAAAATCATGCTCGCCGGTCACGCCGATGAAATCGGGTTAACTGTCAATTACATCAACGATGAAGGGTTTCTCTACGTCCGGCGCCTCGGCGGCATCGACCCCGCCATCATCAGGGCCCAACGCGTGGACATTCATACCCGCAAAGGCACGATCCGCGGTGTGGTCGGCAACGTTGCCCCGCACCTGACCAAGACCGACAAAGACCGCAAGCTTCCCGAGATGCACGACTTGTTCATCGACATTGGAGCGGGCTCCGGCAAGGAAGCCCGCGCCCTGGTTCAAATCGGAGATCCGATCACGCTGGTGGATGCCTTCGAATTACTTCGGAACGACCTGGCCATCGCCCGCGCCTTCGACAACCGGATTGGAACATTCGCCGTGGCCGAGGCTCTGCGTGTGACGCTCGGGGATCGGAAGCGGCTTAAAGCGGAAGTCTGCGCCGTTTCAAACATCATGGAGGAGGTGGGGTTGTTTGGCGCCCGCCAGATCGCTTACAACCTCAAACCCGATATCGCCTTGGTCGTCGATGTCACCCACGCGACGGACGTTCCCACCATCAACAAGCCCATGCACGGCGATGTCCGCATCGGGGATGGCCCCACCGTCACGCATGGCGGCAGCAGTCATCCCGAGGTCGTCGCCCGCATCGAGGAAGTCGCCCGCCGACGGAAGATCGCGCTTCAACACGAAGCCATCTCCACTTCGGGGGGCACCGACACCGACGCCATTTTCTGGACGCGCGGTGGGATTCCGAGCGCGCTGGTCAGTCTACCCAACCGCTACATGCATTCGCCCGTGGAATTGATCAGCCTCAAAGATCTGCAGGCCATCCCCGAGTTATTGGCCGCGTTCTGTCTTTCCCTCGGGCGCAAGGAACGGTTCCAGGTCAGGATCTGAAAGGGGATGGAGGTGCCGGATGACGCTTCGGGTTCCGGAGGACTTTCTGTTTCAACTCACTCCGGAAGAGGCCGCTGCTTTAAGATCACAGATTGTGATCTCAAAGCCTGCCCGCGGCGGGGGAAAAGGTGAGCGACATCGTAACCATCGATCTGGATCCGAGCATCAGCACCAAGCACCGAAATCCACGGCTCGACTTGTGAGCATGGCCTCGTTTTTGGCACCGAAAATCGCGCCATAAAGCGTTTTGGACCCCCTCTAACCGCGTAATGCTTTTGCGGATCAACCAGTTGTCGTGGTCCGACCAAGACTTAACACACACACCAACACACCAAGACTTAACCACCACATCTTTTACCCGAAATCCTTTACCACGTTCCCCGCTCCGGCCACGCAGAGAAGACTCAGGTAAAAGATCGGGGGTAAATGATGCCGGCATCGCAACCACTGCCGGAACCCCATCATCAAGCTGCTCTCGCGGCCGCCAACGCAGCCAGTTTCATCGTTCCCCTTCTTCCAGCAGCGCCTGCAGCTCGGCGATGGATTCCAAATCCTTGGGCCGACCGGCGGCGCGCTTGAGCTTGATCAACGTTGGGAGATCAATGCATCTGAATTTCACCCCGAAGGCCTCGACGATGAACGTGTGCGGCAGCAAATCACGGTAAGCGCCGCCGCCAATGACTTCGCCCATCAAATCCAAATCGCCAAGACCCGTCGTGAGCGTGAAGTTGAGACCGTTCCGAAGCGTCGCCACCTCCAGCACGAAGGGCAATCCGGGCGGCGCGCCGCGCAAGTAGGGAGAAAGCGGTTTCAGCAACCTGGAAATTTTATCGAGGTTGGCCTTGCTCCGGTCGTAAACGATGTCCACGTCGAACGTGAGCCGCGCCGAGCCGAGGACATTGCCCGCCACGCCGCCGATGAGAATGAATTCGACATCGCCGTTGACGAACAACGGAAGCAGTTTGTCGAATTGGGCGCTCATCGCTTCTTCTTCAAGCGCGCACGTTGTCCCGCGCGGCGCAATTCCGCGGCGAACGCACTGAAGTTCACCAGCTTTTCCAGTCTTTGGGCCGGTGTCAGTTTCAAATTCTCGCGCAACAGTGTGCGGTCGATACCGGACATGTAAACTTCCACCACCGGATCCCGATAGATTCTGGTTTTCATCGGCGAATCCACGTTACCAAACTCACACCTTCGCGTAAACAGCCCTTCCTCTCTCTTTGCCCAAATCCCTCTCGACAAGTTTTCTCCGGCGACACACCCTCGCGCATAACATGGCCACACGGGAGAACGCCATTTCCACGCCGTATCGCATCTCCGGGCATGAGTCGTTCCCGTGCCGCTACACTTGGTTGCCCAAGGAGCGACTTCGCCTTTGTCCTGACGGCGGTTGAGAAGGCCGAGGTGGTCGCAAATTGCGGCCACCTTCTGCGTTGAAATTTTCGCCGGTCATCATCGTTCATGACAAAGGCCGCAAAGATTGAATCGAACAAAGGCGTGGCATTCAAAGAAGTCTCCAGCACCAGCCCCAAGGGCTCCGATGCGTCCGGCAAAACGCGTGAGGCCGTGCGGAAGAAGCTTTCCAGCGGAGAACTCCATCCACTCTTGATCAGCTTCGACACGCCGAAGTGTATCTATCCACTCAAAATCTCAGCCGTTGGAGGAAACCCGTCGGAAGTCTCGCTTTACGTGCTTTCCGCCGAGCCGTTGCTTGAAACATTCACATTCGACCAAGCTTGCGGAAAGTTGGCGCGGAGCTGCGCGGAATGGGACCAACACCGCTCGCAACGCGTGGACGCACGCGCACTGGCCAGGCAGAACCTGCGTCAAATCGCATTGACCGCAATGATGCTGGCGCGGCCGAATCGCGATCGGTCACCCCCGATGGCGGGATTGATCTCCTGATCGAGAAGAATAGCCAGCGATCCGCCGTGCAATGCAAGCAATGGAAGAAGTGGAATGTCGGGGTGAAGGCAGTGAGGGAACTACTGGGGGCGATGACCGGCGCCAAGGTTCACAAGGGAGTCTTTGATGCGGTGGATGCAAGGTATGACCCCATGGTTCAGGCCGTCCTACAGGATACTCGCAAGCTCTGTCCAAAGTCCGAGAAAGAGATGGTGCATCGGTGGTGAACTGGGCTTTGCTCCAACTTCAACCTGTGAGCATGGCCTCGTTTTTGGCGCGATGTCGCGGAGGATCGTCCGAACCTTAGGCCGATAGCGTCCGATAACTCAG
>CAVXWU010000023.1:0-76766 GCA_963765535.1 uncultured Verrucomicrobiae bacterium | reverse complement strand
TAAGCGTTTCACAGCGTGGCAAACGCTTTCAAAATGGTGGAGCCGAGGGGAGTCGAACCCCTGACCTTCTCATTGCGAATAATACGCGTCCGGAGCTTATCGAAGCGCCTGGCAGTCTCGTCCCTGTCAGCCTTAATAAACCATCCAACGCGCGCGCAACAATTCAACGAGTTCGTCAGTTGTGCGAGTGGCGGCGTGAGCAGGGCGCAAGTTGGGTAGTTCGAACGGATGCTACGTTCGCTTGCTTGATCAAGGTGCGGCGGTGACTTCGAAGTGGTGCGAGACCGGTTTGCGAGCCACGTTGATCTGCGCCTCGAGATCCGCGATTCTGGCGTCGAGCGTTTCCAATTCCGCTTTGCGTCCGGCCTCGGTGGACGGGTTCTCCGCCCAGTCCGGGAGGGCGAACAACTGGACCTGCCGCCATCTCCGGAAGTAGACATCGTTTTTCTTGTAGACGAGGTCCAGGAGTTTACGGGTTTGGCGGGTGACAGGACCCGGATGATTCGAGAGATTCCAGCCCTCCGCGAGTTTGTCGCTGCTGGTCTGGCCGAGCGATTCACCGTCCATCTTCACCTGGTAATTGCCCGCGGGCAGGCCAGTGACCCGGAGTTGGTATTGGCTCAACTCGTCCAGGACTGGCGCAAGTTTCAATGCCGGTTCGGCCCTGGCATCGATAGGCATCGGCAGGGCCTCATCGAGACGATCGAAAGTCATGTTGCCGTCGGTCACTTCGAGGTGGTCGGCCCGGCAATGATCGGTGGAGGCGATCTTGCGGGCAGAGCTATCGATTTCCACACTTGAGACGAGGGCAGGGGCGCCGAGGCCTTTGAGGATGGCCCAGGCCATGAGTGTGTGGCCCGGGGGCCCGGGATGGACGGCGTCGCCACCGCCAATGAACGCAGCCGGGTTTGAGGCCCGTTCCTGGAGCATGAGGGACATATAGGGGGCGAACTGGTCGACGAAAACCGCATCGTGCCGGGCCGCCACCTCCTTCAGGCCATCGGAGAATTTGCGTAGTGACATGTTGCGTTCATCCTTGTCCGGGTCGGGGCGTTTTTCTTCGATGGGTTGGGGGGTGAGGAAGGCGACGCGCGCGCCGGCCGATTGCAAGACGTCGGCAAGTTCGGATTGGCTGCGGACGTAAGCGCGGAAGATATCCTCGCGGAAGGGTTGGTAGGAGTGATCGTTCATGCCGAACTTGATGGTCACGGCCGTCGGCCGCAAGGGGAGCACATCGCGCTCGAGACCCTGTTTGACCGCGGCCTCCACCATGGTCTGCTGCTGTTCGGGACCGGCGGCGAATAACGCCCCTTCATCGGGGTGCGAGCGCTGCCGGAGCCAGGCGGTGTCTCCGCCCCAACCCACATTGCGGAAGGTCAGGTTCCAATCGGGATGTCGGGCGAGTGTGTAGGCCTCGAGATAGGTCGTGTAGAGGCGTTGTTCGGTAATACTGTCCCCAAGGAACACCACCCGATCTCCATCCCGGATAAAGAATTCTCCGGCAAACGCGTTTGATAGGAATACCAGGGCGGCGACGAGGAGAGCCGCGGTGCGAGCGAAGACATTTTTCACGCGGCGAGTATGCCAGAGCCGGGCACGACCAAAAGGAGAATCTGGTGTGAGCCGGGGGATTGTCGGCGCGGTTTCTTCGTTTGCGAGGCCATCCGAGCGCCGGCAAGGATGCGGCGCTCCCAAAAGTGGGAAAGTGCGAACTGCTGTATTTGGTTGCATTCGGTTCCCTGGCACTTAGTGTTCGCATGACAAAAGTCCGAAAACACACAAATTGTTATGAATATCAGGTCTGCCTTTACTTTGGTCATGGTTTGTTCCCTGTTTGCCGTCGGCGCGCGGGCGGCGGATTCAACGGATTCAAAAGAGGCGGATAACGAAAAGAGCCCGGAGGCTCAGTTAGCTGCGCTGGTCGAAAAGATTCGGGAGAAACTGCAGAAGAGCGAGCGGACGGAAGCGGGTTTGTCCGACGAGATCAAGCAATTCGATGCGTTGCTGGCGGAGCATGCGGGGGAGAAGACGGAAGAGGTGGCGCAGATACTGTTCATGAAAGCGACGCTTTACACGGAGGTATTGGACAATACGGAGCAGGGGATCAAACTGCTCGATCAATTGAAGAAGGATTTCCCGGACACCGAACGGGCGAAGTCGGCGGACCAGTTGATTGCATCGTTGAAGAAGCAGGCGGAGTTGGCGGTGGGCAAGAGCTTTCCGGATTTCGACGAGAAAGATTTGGCGGGCAAACCCCTTTCGATCGGGAACTACAAGGGCAAGGTGGTACTGGTGGATTTTTGGGCGACCTGGTGCGGGCCGTGTGTTGGGGAACTGCCGCACGTGCTGGAGACCTACAAGAAGCATCATCCCGGAGGGTTCGAAATTGTCGGGATCAGCCTGGACAGTGACCGGGAGAAGCTGGCGACATTCATCAAGGAGAAGGAGATGGAGTGGGCCCAATATTTTGACGGCCAGGGTTGGCAGAACAAGCTGGCCCAGGTTTACGGGATCAATTCGATACCCGCGACTTTCCTGCTTGACGGCGAGGGGAAGATCATTGCCAAAGATTTGCGGGGGGAGGCGCTGGATGAAGCGGTGTCAAAGGCGCTGGGCAAGAATTAAGCAAGGAGAGCGGGTCCGAACCTTCGAATCCACGCCATCGGTTAGCCGGTTGCCAGGGCGGCGGCGCGTTGGCTGAGCGTGCGCCCCAGATGGAACTGGAGGAATTTTTCGAGGGCGATTTCCAGTTCGCGGGTATTGGATGGGATCAGAGCTGGCAGGGCTGGCCAATCCAGCCTCAGGCAGGCTTTGGCGATTTGGCGGGTCTGGGGAGTGACCGGGAGTTCATCGAGGTTGGGCTGTTGGCCGAGGGCCGCGAGCAATTTAAGTTCGAACGCCAGAGGGAGCAGCGGAGCGGGTCGGTGGTCGGCGAGATATTGGAGAAAAGTGGCAAGGAGCTCGAACAGTTCGGGAATCGGAAGGCCGGGTTCTGTCGTCTGGGACAGCAGGGCGGAGGCATAGGAGGCCTGCCGCAACCGGAGGAGATCGGCCCGGAGGGGCGCGCGGGTCTCGAGGAGCCGCAGTTCACGGAGGGAATGGAGTTCGGAACGACGACTGCGGGCGAATGTGAATTCGGCGAGGTAAAAGAGGTCAAGTTTTCCCCGGAACGGAGACGTTGGGCGGCGGGCGCCGCGGGCGAGGGTATCGATGCGGCCCTGTTCCCGGGTCAACCAGCGAACGATGAGACTGGACTCGGAATAAGTATGGAATCTGAGGACGATGCCGTAGGCGCGTTCGTCCATGGGCGTGAGCGGGATTAGTTGGGGAGACTGGCCACTTCCTCGGGGGCTGCTGGTGCGGGAGGGTTGGCGGTGGGCAGTTTAGCGAGCCGGGAGCCGGGGATTGGACGGGGCGTGAACTCGGGGGCCACCGAGCCGAGGCTGATAATGAATTTGATGCCTTCGGCGACGGACATTTCCAGCATGGTAACGTCCTGTTCGGGCACAAGGACCAGGAAGCCAGTGGTGGGGTTGGGAGTCGTAGGGATGAAGACGCTGATGACGTGTTCCTTGGTTTTGGCCTGAACCTCCTGATTCTGTTCGCCGGTCACGAACCCGACGGAATATTGGCCCCGCCGGGGAAATTCGACGAGGACGACCTGTCGGAAGGAGGAGCGTTTATTGGAGGAGAACGCTTCGTTGACCTGTTTGATGGTGCCGTAGATTTTATTAAGGAGGGGGACGCGGAACATGATGAGATCGACCAACTGGATCAATTTCCGGCCGATGTAATGGCGGGCGAGGCGTCCGATCATGCCGATCATCAGGACGGCGAACAAAAGCGCGAGCCAACTCCAGTACCAGAGTACGGGGCCGTTCCCACCGTTCTCGTGGGTCCAGTGCTTCGGCAGGAAAAAGAGCCACAGGAGGGTGTCGGTGATGCCGGAGACGGTACCGAAGAGCCAGCGCATTATGGCGAGGGAAATAACAACGGGCATGACGACAGCCAACCCGGCGAAGAAGTTAATGCGCCAGCGAATGATGGACCGATTACTCATGACTTTGGGCAAGGTACGCCTGAGATCCGGCTCAAGTCAATGACGTGGCAGAGCTTGTGGAGCAGGCGATTCTCGCGGCGTTTCATACGGGCGCGGTCGTGGGGGGTGCGGTCGTCGAAGCCCTGGAGGTGGAGGGCGCCGTGGACGAGGTGCCGGGTGAGTTCGATTGTCCAAGGGACGCGGAACCGGGCGGCCTGGGAACGGGCCTGTTGCGGGCAGAGGAAGATTTCGCCATAGAGGTTGAGGGCGGGATCGATTTCGCGGTGGTCGAAGGTAATGACGTCCGTGGGCCCGTCATGTTTGAGCCATTGGCGATTAAGTTCGATCATTCGCGGAAGCGAGACGAGGTGGAGTCCCAGGGCGTAGGTGGAGAGGAGGAGTTCCTGTTCGAGGAGATGCCGGGCGACGTGGGTGAGCGGCAGAGTTTGGATCGGACAAGCGCGTTGACGGTTGCGAATCTGGATTTCGTTCATGGCAGCGTCTTGCCGCGGTGCTCTTCATAGGCATGAATGATTCGCTGGACCAGGGGATGGCGGACGACATCGCGGCGGTTGAATTCCACCAGGGCGATGCCCTCAATTTTCTTCAGGACCTTGCAGGCCTCGACCAGCCCCGACTTGCGGTGAGCTGGCAGATCGATCTGGGTGATGTCGCCCGTGACGACGGCCTTGGAATTGAAACCGAGGCGGGTGAGGAACATGAACATTTGTTCAGCGGTGGCGTTCTGGGCTTCATCGAGGATGACGAAGGCCTGATTGAGCGTGCGGCCCCGCATGTAAGCGAGCGGGGCAATTTCAATCGTGCCCCGTTCCATGTTCCGCTGGATTTCATCGATCGGGAGCATGTCCTGCAGCGCATCGTGAAGAGGCCGGAGGTAGGGCGCGATTTTCTCGTAGAGATCTCCGGGAAGGAAGCCGAGGGCTTCGCCGGCTTCGACGGCCGGGCGGGTGAGGATGATCCGGGAGACCTTCTCTTCTTTGAGAGCGACAACCGCCATGGCCATGGCGAGGTAGGTCTTGCCGGTGCCGGCGGGTCCGACGCCTAAGGTAAGGTCGTGTTGGCGGATGGCCTGGATGTAGCGCTTTTGGCCGATGGTTTTTGGGGCGACCGGGGCTTTGCGGGTGGAGGTTTGAACGCGCTCGCCGAAGAGGTCTTTGAGAGCATCCGGTCCCTCGGTTTGGATGACCTGGAGGGCATAGGCGAAGTCGCGATTGCGGATCGGGGAACCGGCTTTGGCGGCGGCTTCGAGCAGTTGGAACATCTGGGCGGCCTTATCGACGTCGTCATTGGGGCCGTCGAGCCGGATCCAACCCTCGCGGGCGGTGGCTTTGACACCACATTGATCTTCGAGCAATTGAAGATTGCGCGGTTCGTTATTGAAGAGTTGCTGGGCCAATCGGGCGTTTTCGAAATGGAGTGTTCTTGAGCTCATGCGAAAGAAAGGCGGGAAACACTCAGGGGAGCATGGCCTGGCGGAGCTGGGCGGCCAATTCGGCCAGGGCTTGGGGGACGACGGAGGTCTGAGCCAGGACAGGCATAAAATTGGTATCGCCATTCCAGCGTGGCACGACATGGATATGGACGTGGTCGGCGATCCCGGCGCCGGCGACCCGTCCGAGGTTGAGCCCGATATTGAAGCCGTCAGGTTTCATGACCTGGGTGAGGGCATTTTGGCATCGCCGCGTCAGAAGCATGAGTTCGAACAATTCGGAGTCGGTCAGTCCGTTAAGGTCCGGGGTTTGTTTGTAGGGGACCACCAGGAGATGTCCGCCGTTATAGGGGAAGGTATTGAGGAGGGCAAAGCAGGAACGATCCCGGGCGATCACGTGATGGGCAACGTCATCATTGGCCTGAGCAATCCGGGTAAAGAGCGAAGTATCGCCGGACGGAGGTTTGGGGGCGAGGATGTACCTCGATTCGCCAGGGCGCGTGGAGGATATCCATGATTCCGGGGGCTGGGTAGGAGGCGCGGATGCGCGAGTCAGCTTACATGGGGAGTTGGAGTCGGCGGCGCAAGATATAGGTGATGGCTTTGACCGCGAGCTCGATGAACAGGAATGGCTTGGCAATCAGATCATTGCCGCCGCTCAAGGTAGATCGGGCACGGCTTTCGAAATCGGTGAGATTGGTCACAAAGACGACGGGGGTATCGTGGTTCAGGGGCAGACTGCGCAAGCGGGTACAGAGGTCAAACCCGCTCATTTCGGGCATATCGACATCCAGGAAGATGAGGTCGAACCGATCCTGGCCGAGGAGGTTGAGGGCGGTTTCCGGGGTATCGACGCTGACACATTTGAGTTGCGCCTTTTCAAGAGCGAGGATAATGGCGCGGCGTGAGATAACCTCATCATCAACGACGAGGATATTGGACGGAGTGTCGGCATCGAACTGGCTGTTTGCGTGGTCGAAGAGGGTCCCAAGAAAGTCGATGGACGAAGCGAGCGTACGGATACTGGAGGGATTGATGTTTTTAGGTTTCTCGTAAAGCTCCTTGATCAGGGCTTCAAGGCCGGAGGCCATTTTGGAAATGGCGTTGAGGCCGGCTACCGCGGAGTTCCCGGTAACAGTGTGGACGCGGCGGTAGAGACTGAAAAGGTTGGGAAGCCGGGCAGTGTCCCCTTCGGTTTTGATGAAAGACTGCAACAGACCACGGAGCTGAGCGATGGTATCCGTGCCGTGATCGACAATGGACTGTCGGAGTCCCTTCACGAACTCGGTGTCGTGACCGGAGGAGGATTGCTGGGCGGGAACAAGGGCGCCCGGGGCCACTTGAGCAGATTTCAAGCGTCGCAATTCCGTGCCGGTGGTGCCGAGCGTTTTGTTAATGACTTCGATGAGTTGTTTGGGGCTGCAGTTGGCCTTGATGAGACAGTTCGTGGCGCCCGCTTTCCAGGCGTCTTCCACGAGTGTGTTCAGATAGGCGTTGGAAAGGACGAGGACAGGGAGATTCTTAAATTGGGCGGTACCGCGCAAGCGCGTCAGGATCTCGACGCCATTGAGCTTGGGCAGCATGAGATCAAGGATAACGATATCCGGTTGGAAGGCGTTAATGGCATTCCAGCCTGCCTCGCCATCGCCGGCGAGTTCGACTTCGAATCCTTCGGACTGACACTTGTGCCGGTAGATCGTGCCGACAATTTGGTCATCTTCGATAATGAGCAACTTCTTCATTTCCTGCTCTCCGGTTGCAGGGGCAGGGGTGGGATTTCCAGGTTGTCATTCAGGAAGACGATGATCTGGCCGAGCGCGGTCTCAGCCTCGGCGACCCAGTGAGTGGCCAGATCCGAACGACCCTCGCGACCGATTTTTTCCAACTCACGGAAGATGGGAACGATGGCGGTCATGCCGCAGGTGGCGCTGGCCCCGGCAGCTTTGTGGGCGATGCGCTCAAGGTCTTTGGCGGCGCCGGCACGGGCGGCCACGGCCAAATCCTTGAGTTGGCCCGCGGTTTGGCTGAGATAAAGATCCACCAATTCCTTCACGCCAACCGGGTCCGTTCCTCCCATTTCCATAAAACGCTCCAGATCGACCGGGGCAACCGGGGTAGGATCCGGCGCGACCGGGGGTGGGGCGACCGGAGGTGCAGCAGGCGGTATTTCGGGGGAAGGACCGTTCAGATGGATGGATTCGGTTTTACGGCTGACGAGCGGTCCCCATCTTTCGATGGCATTCTGGACCGCCTCGAGGCGGACGGGCTTGGCGAGGTAATCGTTCATGCCGGCGTTGAGGCAGCGTTCGCGGTCGCCGAGCATGGCACTGGCGGTCATGGCGATGATAATGCAGGGCGTTCGATGTTGGGATTGTTCGAACAATCGGATTTGACGGGTGGCTTCCAGGCCATCCATCTCCGGCATTTGAACATCCATAAAGACGATGGCATAGCTCTGTTTCTGGAAGGCGTCGAGGGCTTCAAAGCCGTCGGCGGCGACGTCGATATGGTAACCCATTTGTTCGAAGAGGCGGCGGGCGACCTTTTGGTTGACGAGGTTGTCATCAGCGAGGAGGAGATGAAGCGGCAACCTTTTGGCGAGGGAACCGTCGAGTTTCTGGCTGGGGACGAGTTTGCGGGCTTTGCCCTGGGAGCCGGAGGCGATCCTGAGCAAGAGATCGTAGAGTTGATGTTGTCGGATCGGCTTTGTGAGGCAGGCCGCGAACGGGGCCAGGGCGGATTCCGGGGTGTCGGGAAGAATGCCCATTGAGGTGAGCAGCACCAGGGGGAGCGAGCTGGGACTTCGCAGCTTGCGGATTTCGGCGCCCAGGGCGAGGCCATCCATTCCGGGCATCTGCATATCCAGGATGGCGAGATCAAAGGGTTCGCCCTGGTTAAGCAATTCGAGGGTTTGGTCGGCGTTTTCCGCGTCGCGCGCGAGCATTCCCCATTTACGGGATTGAAGCGTGAGGATGCGACGGTTGGTGGGGTTGTCATCCACGATGAGGAGACGCAGGCCGGTGAGTTTGGGCTGCGGACCGGCGAGTTCGGGCGCAAGGTCACGTGTCGTTTGTTGGAGTGTGAGAGTGAAATGAAACGTTGAACCCTGGCCCACGACGCTCTCAACCCACATGCGGCCGCCCATCAGCTCCGCGAGGCTCTTGCTAATGGCGAGGCCGAGCCCCGTGCCGCCATACTGTCGCGTTACCGAGGCATCGACCTGGGTAAACGAGCGGAAGAGGCGAGAGAGCCGCTCTGCGGGAATGCCAATGCCCGTGTCGCGCACGGAGAAATGGAGAACGAACGGATTGGGGGTGGGTTGGGAGTGGGGTTCCTGGGGTGCAGCGCGAGCCTCAACGACGACTTCGCCCCGCTCGGTGAATTTTACGGCGTTGCCCACGAGATTGACGAGGATCTGGCGCAGGCGGGTAACATCGCCCACGAGGGTGGGAGGGATGGTGTCCTCGAGCTGATAGGCCAGATCAATTTTCTTTTCGGCGGCTTTGGGGGCAAGCAGATCGAGGGCATCCTCAATGCAATTACGAATCTCGAACGGATGTCGTTCGAGCTCCAATCGGCCGGACTCGATCTTGGAGAAGTCGAGAATGTCATTGATAATGGTGAGGAGCGAGTCGCCGCTACCGCGGATGGTTTCAACGCATTCCCGCTGCTCGGGGGTAAGCTCCGTTTCGAGCAGCAAACCGGTCATGGCGATCACCCCATTCATGGGGGTGCGGATCTCGTGGCTCATGTTGGCCAGGAACTCGGATTTGGCGCGGGTGGCCGCCTCAGCGGAACTGCGGGCACTTTCGAGCTCACGATTGGTCCGGGTGAGCTGATCCTGGAGTAACTTGTTCCGAAGGACGGCCCGGACGCGGGCACGCACCTCGGCCAAATCGCAGGGTTTGGTGATATAATCGACGGCGCCGAATTCGAAGCCGCGCACTTTATCATCGGTGTTGTTCCAGGCGGTGAAGATGATGACCGGGATGGCTTGGAGGACGGGATCCTGTTTGATGCGCCGGAGGACGTGAAAGCCGTCGTCGGCCGGCAGACCCAGATCGAGCAGGATGAGTTGGACGGGAGTGGTACGGGCGATTTCAAGGCCGGTTTCACCATCGCGGGCGCAGACCAACTCGAGATCGTCGGGTTGCAGGGGCTTGGCGAGGAGTTGATACATCTCCTGGTCGTCATCGATGAGCAGTATTCGATGTTTCGAATTCATACGTTCTGCCGGCGATCAGGCGATGCTTGAGCGACCCCTCGAGCGTGCACGAAACCAGCCAGGGAAATATTAGTTGTGCCCCGAGTCGAAGGACAGCCTATTTTCCAAGTTCGGAACGCAAGGCCGCGCAGACGCGTTCGAATTCCTCCTTTAACTCGGGAAGGACGAGTGCGGCGTCCGTGAGGGAAGGGCCGCGGGCAAGGCTTTCAATCCGGGCGCAGAGGCTGGCGAGGCGGCGCGCTCCGAGATTGCTGGCGCTGCCTTTGAGACTGTGGGCGGATTCGCGGAGGCTGACCGGCCGGGATTGAGATATACCTTCGTGGATCTGATCCATTTTGGCCGGCATATCTCGGAGGAACAGGCCAATGAGATCGCTCAGGACGTTGTCCTCGTCGGAGTCGCCGAGCGACTGCAGCGAGGCCAGAGTCGCGCGGTCGATTGTGTCCGAGGGGGATGGCGAGGCGGTGTTGGGAGGTTTCGAGAGTGGGGCAGGGGATAATGAGGTGACGGGGGGGGCGGCGGGGAATTCCGGGGCATGGCTGAGGACGGCTTGGAGCTCGGGTAATTTAACAGGTTTACTAACGTAATCATTCATACCAGCGGCGAGACAAATCTCCCGATTGCCTTCCAGGGCGTTGGCGGTCATCGCGATGATATAAACCGGGGGTCGCGGAACGCGGGAAGAGTCCGATTCGGCCTGGCGAATTTTTCGGGTGGCTTGAAAGCCGTCCATTTCGGGCATCTGACAGTCCATGAGGATGATGTCGTAGGGGATACGGAGGAGGGCCTCGACCGCCTCGCTCCCATTGGCGACAGCGTCCGCGGAGTAACCCAGTTTCTTGAGCTGCCGAAGGGCGATCTTCTGGTTGACTGCGTTGTCTTCTGCGACGAGAACGCGGAGGTTGCGGGGGCGAATTGTGGCTGGCAGGCCCTGAGGATAGCCCGGGTCGGGTGAAGTAAGTCGATGAGTGGCGGAAACTGAATTGGTGAGGAGCGCGACGAGGCATTCCTGGATACGCGTTTGTTTGAGGGGTTTGACGAGGTAGGCATCGACGCCAGCGCGGTGCCAGGCATCGGCATCCAGATTGAGGTCCAGCGAGGTCAGGACCAGAAGCTTGGTGTGACGAAGATCGGGATTGGCACGAATTTGTTGGGCGAGGCCGAGACCGTTGGCGCCGGGGGTGTGGACATCGAGGATAGCGATATCGAACGGGGCATGGGCGGCGGCGGAACGGAGTTGGTCCAGGACCTCGTCGGCGTGATCCGCGAGGACCGTGCTCATCTTCCAGGAATCGAGGTAATATTTGAGAATCTCCCGACTGCGAGGACCTCGATCGGAGATGAGCACCTTTTTGTCATTGAGTACCGAAAGGGAAACCGTTGGGGTTGCGGAGGGCGCGAGGGTCGGAAAATCAAGAACGAACCAAAAGGTCGAGCCTTTGCCGGGGGCGCTGTGCAGTCCGATTTGACCGCCCATGAGTTGGACCAGTTGTTGGGAGATGGCGAGGCCCAGGCCGGTGCCGCCATATCGGCGGGTCAGTGATCCATCCGCCTGGGTGAAGGCCTGGAAGAGACGCGACTGCACCTCCGGAACGATCCCGATGCCAGTATCCGTGACCGCCACGCAGATTTGAGGGTGGTTGGAGGAATTGGGATGACAGCTGACGTGAACCGACACACCACCCTTTTCGGTGAACTTAATGGCATTACCAACGAGATTGGTGAGGACCTGCCGGATCCGGCCGGGATCGCCGGTCAAGTACCGAGGTATATCGACGTCCGTGCGTAAGACCAGTTCGAGACCCTGCGCTTCGGCGCGTTCGGCGAAGAGTTCGACGGTATTCTCAATCGTTTCCAGGAGATCGAAAGGGATCGATTCAACATTCAGTTTTCCGGCCTCAATCTTCGAGAAGTCAAGGATGTCATTAATGATGGTCAGGAGCCCATCAGCGCTGGAACGGATCGTTTCGGCAAAGTCTCGCTGTTCATCCGAGAGTTGGGTATCCAGCAGCAGGCCCGTCATGCCAATCACACAGTTCATCGGTGTGCGGATCTCGTGGCTCATATTGGCGAGGAATTCGGCCTTGAGATGGGCGGATTCGACCGCCAGGTCGCGGGCATGCGCCAGTTCCGCCTCGGCCTGTTTCAGGGGCGTGATGTCTTTGGAGACGCCGAAGGTCCCGATAACCTGGCCGGTCTTGTCACGGTAGGGCATTTTCGTGGTGAGAACCCAGCGTTCCTGGCCGTCGGGCCAGGTTTCTTTCTCGGTTTTCCCGACAATGGGCTGGCCGGTGCGAAGGATGAAATCTTCATCTTCGAGCGCGGCTTTGGCGTGTTCGGGGGAGAAGAAATCGGCGTCGGTTTGGCCGATGGCAGCATTGGGATCCTGGAGACCGAATTTCCGGGCGAGCTGATGGCCGATGCGGAGGAATCGGGACTGGCGATCTTTGAAATAGATGCTATCGGGGATGTTATCGAGCAGGGCGCGCAACAAATCTCTTTCGTAAGCAATCGCTTCTTCCATCTTCTGGCGTTCGGTGACGTCCCAGAAGATGCCCTGAACTCCAATCACATTGCCGTCCGCGTCGTAGAGCGGATTCTTGACGACCTGCACATAAATCTTGCCCCGGTCCGGGGTGAGATGATCTTCGATGGTTTCGATGGTCTGTTGGGTCTCCATGACCTGGTGGTCGTCGAGTTGGTATTTGGCGGCCAATTCGGTCGGGAACAGGTCATAATCGGTTTTACCAACGATATCACCGAGGGAACGGCCAACGGTCTGGCAGAAGCGGTTATTGGCAAAGGTGAATCGCCCAGCCCGGTCTTTGCGAAAGATATTCTGGGGAAGGCACTCGACCAGCGAATGATAGAGGACTTCGGAGTCCAGGAGGGCTTGTTCGGCGCGTTTCCGTTCGGTGATGTCCTCCACGGTGCCCTCGTAGTAGAGCAGCCGGCTCTGTGTGTCGCGCACCTCGCGGGCGGATTCGGAGATCCAAATGATGCTCCGATCGCGTCGGTAGACCTGCGATTCGAACCGGGTGACAAAGCCGTCTTCACGGACGCGCTTGATGAATTCGTCGCGACGGCGGGAATCGACGTAGAGTTCGTGGCTGATGTCACCGATGGCGGCGATCAACTCGTCGGTCGAGAGGTAGCCGTAGATCCGCGCGAGCATTGGATTGGCCGCCAGATATCGACCATCGGGGGAGGTCTGAAAAATCCCCTCCATCACATTCTCGAAGATGCCGCGGTATTTTTCTTCAGTCTCGCGCAGGACTTGTTCAGTGTGCAGGTGACTTTCAACCGAGCGTTCCAGCTCGAGGAAATTGCGACGCAATTCGAGATGAGTGACAACTTGATGACTAAGGGTGCGGAGAGCTTCCACCTGCTCGGGCTCGAGCCGGCGCGGTTGCCGATCCATGACGGCCAACGTGCCCAAAACCAATCCGCCTTGAGGCGCCACCAACGGCATGCCCGCGTAGAACCGAATATGATCCGATCCGATGACCAGCGGCAGCGAGGCGAATCGTGGATCGCAGGTGGTATCCTCGACCTCGAGCGGCTGCGATGTTTCGACGGAATATTGCGAAAAGGAGAGCGGACGCGGGATTTCCGGTAATGGGAATCCAACGCTTGATTTGATCCAATGCCGATATTCATCTGTAAAGCCAATCACGGCCACCGGTGTGCGACAGATTTGCGCGGCGAGCCGGGTCAGGTCGTCAAAGGCTTCTTCCCGTGGTGTATCGAGAACGCTGTAGGAGCGGAGGCAGCGCAGTCGATCGGATTCGTGGCTGGAATTATCCTCCATGAAGGGCAGGCACAGCGGCATGCATTGAGTTCGATCCATTGGCGTCCTGATCCATAAACTGTTCTGGAAAATACGCGGATGAAGAGGGCTGGGCAAGCCTGGGAACGATAAGGTCATGATTGGAACGGCTGGGCCTCGCCAGTGGCCGCAAGTCCCGGCAGCAGCAGGGCTGAGTTTGACTTTCGGCTCCGGTTCAGGCTTTAGATGTCCGAGTGATTGCGCTGATCGACTACGGCTCGGGCAACTTACGGAGCGTCCATAAGGCGCTGCTGCATTTGCGGGCCGAAGTCCGCATCGCCAAGGATCCCGATGCGTTGCGCGGGGCAGCCGCCATCATCCTGCCGGGAGTGGGCGCATTTGATGATTGTCTGAACGCGCTGCGGCGGCAGGAACTGCTGGGGGCCTGCCAGGATTTCATCGTTGCGGGCCGGCCGTTTTTGGGAATATGCATTGGTTACCAGGCCCTTTTCGAACGGAGCGAGGAATTCGACAGTTGTGCCGCCGGGATGAGGCTTTTTGCCGGCAAAGTCGTGCGGTTCCAGACTGAGCCGGGACTGAAGGTTCCGCAGATGGGTTGGAACCAGGTTCAGATTGCCAGGGCCGAGTGCCCGTTGTTCAGCGGGATTGCGGACGGAAGTTATTTTTATTTTGTTCACAGCTTTTTTCCGCGCCCGACGGACCCGGCGTTGGTGGCGAGTTGGACGCATTATGGGGAGACGTTCGCCTCTGCGATCTGGTCGGGGAATGTATACGCGACGCAATTTCATCCGGAAAAGAGTCAGCGGGCCGGGCTCCAGCTTTTGCGGAATTTCGTTGGGCTGTCCGAGGTTTAGGTATGGGTTGCGGGGACCTCAGTCAGGGCGTGGCTACCCGGCAATCGTGTTGGATTGCGTCGAGATTGGAGCGGTGGCACGGGGATGCCAAGGACGAGGGCCGCAGTGGAGCTCATGAAACCGAGTGCTGGGAATAGGTATGAATACATATTTGCAGGATGTGCGGTACGGTTTCCGGCTGTTGATGAAGAATCCCGGCTTCACTGCCGTGGCCGCGTGTTCCCTGGCCTTGGGGATTGGCGCCAACGCCGTCGTTCTCTGCTGGGTTCAGAACATCCTCTTGCGGCCCCTGCCGGGTGTACGCGACCAGGAAGAGATTGTCGTGCTCGCGGGAAGGCGCGGCGACGCGCTATGGGACACGGTTTCATATCCGGATTTAAAGGATTACGCGAAACTGCGGGGCGTGTTTTCGGGTGTCATTGGCTCGCAGATTACCCCCGCGTTTCTGCAGACGGACAGCACGAGACAGTGGATGTACGGTCAGATCGTGACCGCCAACTTTTTTGATGTCCTGGGGGTGCGGGCCGTCCTGGGGCGGACATTCCTGCCCGAGGAAGATAATGGGGAGGGGGGGCACCCGGCGCTTATTTTGAGCGATGGGTTTTGGCGCCGTCATTTCGGCGGAGATGCGGAGGTGATCGGGCGCACGGTGGAATTGAATCGAATGCCGTTTACGATCGTGGGGGTGATGGCGAAGGGTTTTTATGGAACGATGAGCGGGGTGCAGTGTGATTTCTGGGCGCCGTTATCCATGCACCGCGAGGTGGCGAATTTCGGTTCCTGGGAGATGCGGAATGATCGTTGGCTGCACACTCAGGCGCGACTGGCAAAGGGAGTGACGATCGCGCGGGCCCAGGCGGCGGCGGATGTGGCGGCGCGACAGTTGGAGGCAGCGTATCCGAAAGAGAACGCCGAGGTGCGTCTGCGGGTCTTGCCGATGTGGAGATCGCCGTACGGCGGGCAGGCGGTCTTCTTGCCAGTGCTGAGCGTTCTATTGGCGGTGAGCGGGGCGGTGTTACTGATTGTGACGGCGAACGTGGCCAATTTGTTATTGGCGCGGGCGGCGAGCCGGGAGAAAGAGATTGCGATACGACTGGCGATGGGAGGGGGACGCTGGCGGTTGTTGCGGCAATTGTTGACGGAGAGTCTGCTATTGGCACTGATCGGAGGGAGCCTGGGCGTTATTCTGGCGGCGTGGTCGGCAGATGCGTTTCTGGCATTGATTCCACCGACTCATTTGCCAGTAGGTTATCTTTTTGCTCTGGATGGGCGCACGCTGCTGGCGACCTTGGGACTGACCGTTGTCGCGGGTCTGATTTTCGGGTTGGCGCCGGCCGTGCAGATGCTCGGGGGGCGGTTGTATGGGGCGCTGAAGGAGGGAGGGCGCGGTGGATCTTCCGGGGCACGGCATCATCGATTGCGAGGGGGTTTAGTAGTGTCGGAAGTGGCGTTGGCGCTTTTATTGATGGTGGGGGCGGGATTATGCCTCCGCGGTTTCCAGAAGGCACGGGCGGCGGATCCCGGATTCGATCCGCGTCATGTGCTGGTGGCGGGAATGCGAATTGGGATGAACGGGTACACGCGTGAAACCGGGATATCCTTTTATCAACAATTGGAGCGGCGGATCAACCAGATGCCCGGGGTGAAGCATGCGGCCCTGGCGAGTTGGATTCCGTTGGGATTTGAAGGAGGGCCCGGATGCGGTTTGACACCGGAAGGCTATGCTGCGCGGCCAGCGGAGGACATCGGGGCGTCTTACGCCATTGTGTCGCCGGGATACTTCGACACGATGCGCATTGGGATGAGCGAGGGCCGCGATTTTACCGAACAGGATGCGAACCCCAAGGATTGGGTAGCGATCATCAATGAGGTCGTTGCTCAGCGGTTCTGGCCCGGAGAAACAGGACTTGGCCGGCGGGTGGAGTTAATGGGGAAAGTGGCGACGGTAGTGGGGGTGGTCAAGACCGGCAAATACCGCTCATTGAGCGAGCCGCCGCGGTCGTTCGTTTACTTGCCGTATCGGCAGGGTGCGTGGGATTTGAATCTCTCGGTAGTCGTGCGAACAGCAGGTGAACCCAAGGCGATGGTGTCGGCATTGCGTCGCGGGATTCATGAGTTGGACCCACAGGTGGAGGTTTGGGCGGCGGCGGCAATGGAGGATTACATCGAGGCGGCGTTTGTGGCGCACCGAATTGCGGCGACGCTATTAACGGTGTTGGGGGTGGTGGCGCTGGTGCTGTCGGCGATGGGGATATACGGGGTGATGGCGTACATGGTGAGCCAACGGACGCATGATATTGGCGTGCGGATGGCCTTGGGAGCGCAGACCGGTGACGTGTTGCGGATGGTGTTCGGTGAAGGGCTGCGGCTGGGCGCGATGGGCGCCGGTTTGGGATTGCTCGGGACATTGGCTTTGGGAAGGCTGTTGGCGAATTTCCTTTACGGTGTCAGTCCATTTGATCCGTTGACGTTTTTGGTTGTGGCCGTTCTCTTGGGGACGGTGGTTCTTGTGGCGTGCCTATTGCCGGCACGCCGGGCCACGCGAGTGGACCCGCTGGTGGCCTTACGGTATGAGTAAAGGAATTAGCTGGAGGGCGGATAAAGGTCGCTGATCTCTTCCAATCGGGACATTACTTTCGCTTTGTTTGACGGTATGCGTTTGACACCGTGCCGGATGGTCAAGTAGACATCCATCGGCTCTCGGAAGGCGAATGAGGGCGGAGCCGCCCGGAAACGCGCGAACCGGCGAGAACCCGGGCGCGCCAGCGCAAAGCGATGATGCGACAAAGCCGAAAGGCAAGTGCGACCGTCGATCCACCACCCAGTGATTCGCGTTATAAGCGGATCGCGGCGGCGATGCAGAAGCATCATCGCAGACCGGATGCGCTGATTGAGGTACTGCATCGAGTTCAGGACGCGTTCGGCTACCTGCCGATGGAAGCCGTGCGTTTCGTGTCGAGGGAGATGCGGGTACCACCGAGCCGCGTGTATGGGGTGGCGACGTTCTACCACTTTTTTGCGCTTAAACCGAAGGGAAAGCACAATTGTGTGATCTGCACGGGGACGGCATGTCATGTGCGCGGCGCGCAGGCGATTGTGGCGGAGGTCCAGCAGCACCTGGGACTGAGGCCGGGGCAGACGACGCCCGACGGGAGGTTGGGCGTGCAGATTGCCCGTTGCATTGGCTGCTGCGGTTTGGCGCCGGCGATTGTGTTCGATGATCAAGTGCTGGCCAAGGTGAAGCCGGCAGACATCGTGGAGTTATTGCGGTCGCGGGTGGGAGGTCCGAAGTGATGATGGACAAACTGGAAGAGATTGCGGCCCGAGTACGCAAGCAGGACCATGAGTATCGGCTTAGGCTTCTGGTCTGTTGTGGCGCGGGATGTCTTTCGACCGGGGCGGGAGAATTGGTTGAGGCGCTAAGGCAGGGAGTGGAGTCGGCGGGGCTGCAACGGGAGGTGGCAGTTGTTCCCACCGGGTGCATGGGGCCCTGCAACCAGGGGCCGTTGGTGCGAGTGACCCCGGATGATACGATGTATCAGAAGGTCGGGGTAGCCGACGTCGGCGAGCTCGTGGCGGGGCATTGTTGCCGGGGAGAAAAGACACGGGCGAAGTTGCTGTTCAGTGAGGACGCGGGGCCGGTTTGTGAGCAGGCGTCGGAGCATCCCTTTTTCAAGCTGCAGCATCGAGTGGCGCTGGAGCATTGTGGCCGGATCAATCCGGAGAGCCTGGAGGATTACATTGCGGCGGGGGGGTACCGGGCATTGTACCACGCGGTGACGGGCATGTCGCGGGAGGAGGTAATCGCGGAGATTAAGCATAGTGGACTGCGGGGGCGAGGCGGGGCGGGGTATCCGACCGGGCTGAAATGGGAGACCGTTTACAAGCACGTGAGCGCGGACAAATACGTGATTTGCAACGGGGACGAAGGGGATCCCGGGGCGTTTATGGACCGGGGGATACTGGAAGGGGACCCGCATCGGGTGGTGGAGGGGATGGCGATTGCGGCATATGCGGTGGGAGCGAGAAAGGGTTTTCTGTATGTGCGGGCGGAGTATCCGCTGGCGATCAAGCGGTTCGAATTGGCGATCAAGCAAGCGCGGACACAGCACCTGTTGGGTTCGAAGGTGCTGGACACGGAATTCGATTTTGAGGTGGAGATTCGAGTGGGAGCGGGGGCGTTTGTTTGCGGCGAGGAGACCGCGCTGATCGCATCGATTGAAGGTCGCCGAGGGCAGCCCCAGCCGCGTCCACCCTATCCCGCAGAGCGGGGTTTATGGGGCCAGCCGACGTTGATCAACAACGTGGAAACGTTTGCGAACATCGTGCCGATTGTGGTGAATGGCGGCGAGTGGTTTGCGGCGATCGGCACCGCGAAAAGCCCGGGGACAAAGGCCTTCGCGCTGGCAGGGAAGATCAGGAATACCGGGCTGATCGAGGTGCCGATGGGGATGACGCTGCGGCAGATCATTTTTGATATTGGCGGCGGGGTGCCCGATGGCAAACGCTTCAAGGCGGCGCAGACGGGCGGCCCGTCGGGGGGGTGCATTCCCGAAGAACACCTGGATGTGCCGGTGGATTTTGAGAACATCGTCAAGGTCGGCTCGATCATGGGGTCCGGAGGGTTGATCGTGATGGACGAGAGTTCGAGCATGGCGGACGTGGCGAGGTTTTTCATGGAATTCTGCATGGACGAATCGTGCGGGAAGTGTGTGCCCTGCCGGGTAGGGACGAAGCAGATGTATGATTTATTGGATCGGATTTGCGAGGGCAGGGGCACCGAGTCGGATTTGGCGTTGCTCGAGGAACTGGCGCCTATGGTGAAGGAGACGAGTTTGTGCGGTTTGGGGATGACGGCGCCAAATCCCTTGTTGAGCACACTGCGTTATTTCCGCGATGAATACCTGGCGTTGATTCAGAAAAAACCGGAGGGCGCCGCGGAGGTATGAACGAGATCATCTCCATTCGGTTGGACGGGGTGGAACGGAAAGTCGAGTCCGGGCGGACGATCCTCGAAGTATGTCAGGCGGAGGGAATTGATCTGCCGGTGATGTGTTATCTGGAGGGTCTCAGCACGGTGGGTGCGTGCCGGCTCTGCCTGGTGGAGATCGAAGGCAGTCCGAGGTTATTTCCGGCATGCACGACGCCCGTGGCGGCCAACCAGACGATTCAGACCCAGACGCCGAAGCTCAAGGAGTACCGGCGAATGATCGTGGAAATGCTGTTTGCGGAGCGCAACCACATTTGTGCCGTGTGCGTGGCGAACAACCACTGTGAGCTTCAGACGTTGGCGCAGCAGGTGGGTATGGAGCATGTCCGATTTCCTTACTTGTTCCAGGAATGCCGAACCGACGCCTCGCACCCGGAGGCGGTGCTGGATCATAACCGCTGTATCCTCTGCACCCGTTGCGTGCGTGTGTGCGACGAGGTGGAAGGGGCGCACACGTGGGATGTGATGGGGCGGGGTTACTCGGCGCGGTTGATTGCCGATTTCAACGAGCCCTGGGGTGCTTCCACCACCTGCACCTCGTGCGGCAAGTGTGTCGAGGTCTGTCCGACCGGCGCGTTATGGCCGAAGACGGCGACTCTTGGGCAACTGGCGAAGGAACCCGGTTCGATCACGGAATTGCTGGCAAAACGAAAACGAAACGCATGAAGAAGAGGCTGGCCACGGTTTGGCTGGGGGGGTGTTCGGGCTGTCACATGTCCTTCTTGGACCTGGACGAGCGCCTGCTTGAGATCGCCCAGTGGGCGGAGGTGGTGAAGAGCCCGGTGGTGGACCAGAAGGAGTTCCCGGAAGCGGACATCGTGTTGGTGGAGGGCGCCGTGGCCAATGCGGAGCACGAGGAAGAGATCCAAATCATTCGACGGCGGGCACGGACATTGGTGGCCTTTGGCGATTGTGCGGTGACCGCAAATGTCCCGTCGATGCGGAACTACTGGAAGAAAGAGGTGGTGCTCGAGCGATCGTATTTGGAGGTGCCGGGGACCGTCGGCGGGCTAGTGCCCAGCGAAGAGATCGCGCGTTTGACGGATCGGGTGCGGCCGCTGCACGAATGTGTGAAAGTCGACTATTATCTGCCGGGCTGCCCGCCATCGGCCGACTTGATTTATTACGTGCTGGTGGAACTGCTGCACGATCGAGTTCCGGTACTGGAGGGCGCGCATTTGAAATTTGGCTAGCCATGCGGAAGATCACGATTAATCCCGTCACCCGGATCGAAGGCCATGCCAAGATCACGCTGCAACTGGACGAGGCAGGGCACGTCTCGACGGCACGTTTCCACGTAAACGAATTCCGCGGATTTGAGAAATTCTGCGAGGGCCGGCTGTTCACCGAGATGCCGAACATCACGCCCCGGATTTGCGGGATATGCCCGGTGAGCCACGCGGTGGCGAGCGCGAAGGCCGGCGAGATGATCATGAAAGTCACGCCACCGGTGACCGCCCAACTCCTTCGCCGGTTGATCCATCTGGGGCAACATGTCTCGTCGCACGCGTTGAGTTTCTTCTATTTGTCCTCGCCGGATTTCCTGCTTGGCTGGGACGCGGATCCGGCGCGGCGAAATATCCTCGGATTGGCGGCGGAGCACCCGGATGTGGTGCGGCGCGGGATCCGGCTGCGACAATTCGGCCAGGAGATCAGCGAGAGAATCACGGGCAAGAAGGTCCATGCGATTGGGATAGTGGCCGGGGGAATTGTCCCCGGATTGACGGTCGAGGCGCGTGAAGCGCTATTGGGCTGGGTGCCGGAGGCGCTTGAGACGGTGCGGCTTGGATTGGACATTTTGAAGCGCTACTGCCTCGCGCATGAGGAGGAGGTCCGTGGCTTCGACGATTTTGAGACGCTTTACCTGGGGACGGTGACGGCGGACGGGATGCACGAGTTGTATGATGGGCGCCTGCGTTTTGTGGATGCCACGGGTGCGATTGTGGCCGATCAACTGGACCCGGCGGCGTACCTGGAATGGATCGCGGAACAGCCGGTGAGTTGGTCGTATCTGAAATATCCTTACTATCGACCGCTGGGACCGGAGTCGGGTATTTACCGGGTGGGTCCACTGGCCAGGCTGAACGTCGCAAGCCGAATGAAGACACCCCTGGCGCAGGCGGAGTTTGAAATCTTTCGCGAGTGGGGCGGGGGGAAGGCGGTTCACGGGTCCTTTCATTATCATCAGGCGCGGTTGATCGAGACGTTGGGTTGCGTGGAAGAAATTGAGCAGGTTCTCAAGGACCCACGGATCACTTCGACCGACACTTTGGCGGAGGCGCGGCGGAACCAGGCGGAAGGCGTGGGGTGCGCCGAATCTCCGCGCGGCACTTTATTCCATCATTATGTCACGGATGCCGACGGGATATTGACGGGAGTCAACCTGCTCATTGCGACAGGACAGAACAACCCGGCGATGAACCGGTCCATCCTGGATGTGGCGCGACGACATGTGAAGGGGAATGATTTTAACGAAGAAGCGCTGAACCGGGTGGAAGGGGCGATTCGCTGCTACGATCCCTGCCTTTCGTGTTCGACGCACGCGCTGGGGAGCATGCCCATGGTCATTGAATTGCGGGATGCGAGCGGGGGCTTGGCGCGGCGATGGTCGCGCGGGGGGGATTGAATGAGAACCTTGGTCATGGGATACGGCAATGTCCTGAGGGGCGATGACGGGGTTGGGCTTGTGATTGCGGATTTGCTGGGCGCGCATCGAATCGAGGGCCTGGATGTTCGCGGAGTGCAGCAGCTTCAGATCGAGTGGGTGAGCGTGTGGGTGAATTATGCCCGGGTGATTCTGGCGGACGCAGCGATGGATGGCCCGCGGGTAATGCTTAGACGTTTGCCGACGCGGCGAGAGAAACGCCCGAATGCAAGGCCGGCCCGACGTGATGGAGTGACGCATCACATTACGGGCGGAACCCTATTGGAACTGACGCGCCGGCTCTATGGAACCGGGCCGGAGGGCTACGAGTGTCGAGTCCGTGGGGAATCGTTCGAGATGGGAGAAGGATTGTCAGAGGTGGTGCGCGGCGCGGCGGAAGAGGCGGCCAGGCAGATCCTTGAGTTGGTGGCTCGCACATCGACTGCAGGGGGGAGAGAACAGGCGGGAATGGAAAAGCCCGTGCGTATGACGAGTATTTGACGAGTATTTGACGAAACTGAATTGATTCAGCAATCTATCGCGACCATGCAATGCACATCCCTGGCCTTGGTAATGTCTCTCACTTCTTTCCTGGCCTTCGCGGCCGAGCCCGAAAACCCCTCGCGCACGCTCAGCCTCGATCAGTGCGTGCAGATGGCCCTGGAGCGGAATCTGGACGTGCAGATTCGGCGGTATGATCCCGAGGTGGCGCAATTCAATTTGACGGTTTCCTACGCCGTGTATGAGCCGGTGCTCGGGGTGCAGGCGTCCCGGTCCAGCGAACAGCAGCCGGGTGGTTTCGACGATCAGAATCGGCCCTTTAACGGATCCTCATCAGACAGCGATTCCTTTAGTGGCAGCATAGGGGGACAATTGCCCTGGGGTATGAGTTATGACTTGGGAGGGGGATTCAATAACACCTATGGGGATCGCCCGGAATTCGTCACCCAAACCAATGCTCTTGGCCAGATTGAATTGGTGCAGGTGCGGGCGCCATTCGAGAATTCCGGGGGCAGGGTGGGGGCTTTGACCTTGCGACAGCCGTTATTGCGCGATTTGTGGATGGACCAACCGCGGTATGCCATCGCCCTGAGCCGGGCTAGCCTGAAGCTTTCAGAACTGGCATTACGCCAGCAGATGATGACCACGGTCACCGCGGTCGAAAGTTCGTACTACAACTTGATCTATGCCGCCGAGAGCGTCGTGGTCCAGCAGAAGGCCCTGGAGCTCGCCGAACGATTGCTCTCGGAAAACAAGAAGAGGGTTGAAGTGGGTGCGCTGGCGCCTTTGGATGAGAAGCAGGCCGAGGCTGAAGTTGCGTCAAGAAAGGCGGACCTGTTGACCGCCCAGCGAACCTACCTTGATCAGCAGAATCTATTGAAGAATTTGATCACCGACGACTACGCATCATGGCATGGCATTTCGATCGTGCCGGCCGCCAAACTCGATGCCACTCCCTTAATCCCGAATCTTACCGACAGCTGGACGAAGGGGTTGACGCTCAGGCCGGACATTGAGCAATTCAGGGTGGATCTCGAGCGCCAGGACATCACCATCCGCTACGATAAGAACCAGTTGTTTCCGCAGTTGGACATGGTGGGAACGTATGGTTACCAGGCGGGCGGGGTCCAGGAATTCAACCAGGCTTTTGGACAGGTCTATAACCGAGACAATCCTTTCTTTTCCATCGGAGCCCAGTTTTCCATCCCCATCGGGGGCAATCGCGCGGCGCGTTACAACCTCAAGGCTGCCCGGGCAACCAAGGCCCAAGCGGTGCTTGCACTGAAGCGTCTCGAACAGAATGTGATGGTCGAGATCGACAATGCCGTCGGCCAGGTCCGGACAAGTCTCGAAAAAGTGGACGCGACGCGTCAGGCACGGACATATGCCCAGGCGGCACTGGACGCCGAGCAGAAGAAGCTCGAGAACGGCAAGAGCACGAGTTTCCAGGTGTTGCAGTTGCAGCGCGACCTGGTGTCGGCGGCGTCGGCGGAGATCCGGGCTTTGGCGGACTACAACATTGCGCGGTCGCAGTTGTCCTTGTCGGAGGGATCCACACTCAATCAGGCAGGAATTAGCCTCCAGGTGAAGTGAAATGACCCTGCATGGTCTGAGGCTGGGTCTCGCTGGCCAATTTCTGCTTGGTTTGGACCGCAGGATGAAGGGGCGGCGCGTTCAGGAACTCGGGGGAATGACTTGACTCGGCGCGGGGTCCGCCCATTCTTTTCAGTCATGTTGGCCTACATCGACAGTAACATCTGGGGATTGCTGGTGGTGCCGGTCGGCGTGACGCTCGGCTTTGGTGCGGTGGTCGTGACCTGGCTGCGACGAAGCTATGGAAAATCCAGCCGCCCAACCATCCGCCATACCTCGGATCCTGAAGAATAGGAACGAGGGCAGGGGTGTCAGAAGCAATCCCATCAGTGGAACCCATCTCACTCGCGCCGTTCCGGGTGGGTTCCGTGCCTTACCTCAATGCGGCGCCTTTGACGGCAGGCATCCAAAATGAAGTTCAATTCGTGGTGCCGGCCAAGCTGGCCGAGTTACTCCGTGAAGATCGATTGGACGCGGCCCTGGTGAGTGTGGCGGAAGTGCTGTTCAACGACCGCTACGATGTGTTGGATGGCATCGCCATCGCGTCGGCGGGCGCGGTCTACAGCGTCCATCTAGCACACCGCCGGCCGCTGCCGGAGATGACCGAGGTGTTCTGTGATCCGGCATCGCTTACGGGTGTAAACCTGCTTCGGGTATTGCTCGCCGAACGGGACCTTGACCCTGTCATACGGCCATTGCCGGAGGATCGTCCCGCCAGTGAATGCGATGCCGTTCTCCTGATCGGTGATCGCGCGATTGATTTCCGACTCGAAGGGCACCCGCACACAATTCTTGATTTGGGTCAAGCCTGGTTTGAAATGACCGGGCTGCCTTTTGTTTATGCGGTCTGGGCATTGCGCCGCGGGTTGGACCATGCGCCGTTGAGGCGCGCGTTGCGTTCGGCCAGGGACCGCGGTCTGAGGACTCTCCCCGAGATCATTCGCGTGCACCCGGACTACACGAGGGAATTCCGGGAAATCTACTTTGGGCGGCACGTGCAGTATGAACTCGGCGCGCAAGAGAAACGAGGGATCCAGAAGTTTCTGGGGCTCTTGAACCAGCACGGGCTCGGCCCGGTGCACGAACCGCGGTACGTGGAGTAATGGGGATGCGGGAAGTGGGGCCGCGGGGTTCCTCGAATTGAGTGCGTCGTGCATGCTGGAGTTACCGGCACTGGCGCCGGCGGTCGTTGCGCTTGGGATGCTGTGGTGGGAAGGAAGAAGTAAAAAGGCAGAAGGCAGAAGGGGCCGGTGGCATGCTGGGGAAATTCTTGCGGGGTTGTTGTTCGGCATGGCGCTGCTGATGAAGTTGGTGCCGGCGATGTTGCTGCCCGTGGCTGCGCTGATCGTTTGGCTGAGGATTCGAGATCGGCGGGCGGTCCGTTGCGGTTCACATTCGGTAGGGATGCGCTCCTGCGCACTCGTGTCCAGCTAAGTTGGCGAGACCCTCGGCCGGAGCATTGAATTCATTGGGTGTTTTGACTGCACCCCCTGTTATCGACATGGAGCTGAGGAGCCCGTTTTAAGATGTTCTGCGCGTGGATATGCGGTGGGGTAATGAGCTCGAAGATCCTCGCGATGGGCGCACTCTCGGCAGATGCAGCCTTCCGCAACGGTCTTCTCTCAAATCACCTGCGCACTGTTTCCAGCCGAGTTTTCCCGGTGCACCGAACGATTCCCCACTACCCGCCCGACGCGTGGTCTAACCAGCTACGATCAATTCCTGGCGCTCTGCTTCGGCCAACTGACCTATCGCGAAAGCCTGCGCGATGTCGTGGCTTGCCTCAAGGCCCGAGGATCTGGCCTCTATCACTTGGGATTCCGCGGTCACCTTTCGCGCACCAACCTGGCCTATGCCGGCCGTCATCGCGATTGGCGTTTATTTCAGGCGCTGGCCCAGATCCTCATGCGCCGCGCCGCCCGACTCTATCAGGACCATCCGATCGATCCGGAACTGCCCCGAGTGGCTTTCGCGTTGGATTCCTCGATCATTTCGCTGAGCCTGAATTTGTTCCCTTGGGGCTACTACGCCCGCTCCCGCCAGTCCGCCCTCAAGCTGCATTTGATGCTGTCTTTACAGGGCAACCTGCCAGCCTGGGGCGCCATCACTCAAGCCGGGTTCCCGGACATGAAGATCCTCGATCGCATCCCCGTGCTCCGGGGCGCCTACTATGTCATGGACCGTGGCTATCTGGATTTCATCCGCCTTTATCGACTCCACCAGGCGGGCGGCTTCTTCGTAGTCCGCAATAAACACCACGTTAAATTCCGAGTGCTCGCTTCACGGCCAGTCGACAAGACCGACGGTTTGCGTTGTGATCAAACCATTCAGCTCGTCAGTCCATGGTCGCGAAAGTCCTACCCCATACCGCTCAGAAGAATTCGGGTCTACGATGCGGAGAACCAAGTCACCTTGGTTCTATTGACCAACCAGTTTGACGTGGCCGCAGCGGTGATCGCCGAACTCTACCGTAAGCGTTGGCAGGTCGAACTGTTCTTCAAATGGATCAAACAGCATCTGCGGATTCGCAGTTTCTACGGTCGCAGCGAGAACGCGGTGCGCGTTCAAATCTGGTCGGCCATCTGTGCGTACCTGATGGTGGCCATCGTTCGGAAGCAGCTCAATCTACAGCAAAGTCTGAACGAAATTCTGCAAATTGTGAGCGTCAACATCTTCGAGCAAACGACTCTGGCAGAGCTGCTTGCACCAACGCTCGTGCTTGCGGAGCAAATCGTTGGCGATCGCCATCCTCAGAACTTGCTCTGGCCCAATACGTAATAACTGGACACTACTGAGCTCCGCGAGTCCCTCGAATTTGGCTGCGCAGTTGGTGACGCGAGATCCGATCGCGCACCGGTTCCGCGAGTCAAGGTCATGGACCCGCGGCAGCGGGGCCATACGAGAAAAGGGAAGACGGTGCCCAATGATGTCGGCGGCTACGGAGCAGGGGTGGGACGGCCGGTCCGGGCGTTGATGGTCTTCGCGCTCGCAGCGGCCGTTAGCTTCGTGGCCATTGATCTGTTCATCGAAGGAGGCGCGTATCTGCGGCACTTCCAGCAGTCGTGGACTTCGCACTTCGGCGCGGCGCGATCGTTCGAGTACGGTTCGGCAGCGGCGCATCCGTTCGACTGGAGCATTTTCTTCAAGAACTGGGATCTGACGATTCCGACATGCCTTGGAGTGGCGCTATGCCTAAGGCAGCGCCGGCGGTCGCCGTGGCTGGTGTTGCCGGTGGCGTGGCTGGGGCTGATGATCCTGGTCTTCGCGACGCATCGGCCCTGGTGGTCGTACGACTCGTGTATCAGGATCCCAATCATCGGTTGTTCGCGCAACGCGCGGTGGCCCGGGTGGCGGGATACTGAATGCCATACCGGATTCAGCGTCCTCGCGAACCGTGACTTGCGCCAGCGCAACATGCACCTGGACGGTTGCCTGGAGCCTGTCCCCAAAGCGTAGAGTGCCAGCAGGCGTAAGGGGGCCGAGCAGTTAGCTTGAGTGCAAGCGGGGTGGATTTCATCGATGGGAGGCAAATCGTGGCGTTATGATGTAACGCGACTGATAATTTGTCCGCGAAAAGGCAAAAAGGTGGATCAGAGCCCGGCGTACGCTGTAAGGCCCGCATTGGCTGCGGTTTTTCGACGAAGCCGAGTTGAATCAAACCGACCTGAGCTGCATAAGGACCCCTGTTCGTGCCGATCCTCGCCGCTCTCCCTCAGGGACTTGGTGTTGGCGGCCTCGCTTTTCAGGCCGTTATACAACGTCAACTTCCTACCAGATGGTCTCTAAGCCTGGTCTGGTAGGGGAGCAAGCCCCTGCGGATCGTGCTCTGGGATCGCCGCGTCTGCCGGCGCTCCCGCCTCACGATCCAAGCTACCCCGCACCCGGCCCGCGCAGACGCGTGCCGCACCGACTGCGCCGCGTCCACCGGAGTCCGCGTCTGTTAAGACTGGGCCAGCCCGAAGGCCGGTCCGATCGGGGGTATGGTCTGTTCGTACTGTCTCGGTGCCTACCCCTTTCCGGGCAGGCGAAAATGTCTTGGGTGGGCTGCTGCTGTGGTCGCGCAGCGCGTCGGCAGCGTCGCTGCCGAGCCCCGCCTGGTCGAACACCTTCGGGAACACGTAAGCGATCGCGGCGGGGTAGTGCTCCTTGGCCGGCTTCCCCGATTTGCCTGCCAGGTGGGCGGCCTTAAGGGCCACTCGCTTCACGGCCCTGAGGAAACCATCGGCGTGCTGTGCCCGCCGTTTGAGCTTTTCACGATCCTGAGTGGTCAGTTCCGGCAGGTAGAATTCCACCACGATCTGGATGTCTTCCAGCGTGGGATCCGGTAGGCGGATCATGGGAGCGCGCGAACGCCATTGAAGGGCATTCCAACCTGTGACCCTTACGAAATTGTCGAACCAGGTTTTGTAGTCCTGGGGCGTGACAAAGAGGACGCAGGCGACGTGCTTGTCCACAACAGCCTGCCTGAACCAGTTAAGGCGCTTTGGCTGCGTGTTCCTGGTCAGGCCTTGCGGTACGAGAAAGTGCCCTTCATCCACCAGGATCTGCAAACCGCAGCGGGCGACGACGTCCTCAATTCGCCTGCCCAATTGGGAGGGAGAGGCGCCAGGCCGGAAGTTCATGCCCAAAGCTTTGGCGGCGCACTCGACCAGAGTATTGAGACCATCGCCAGCAGGCGCCGTGAGCAAGCGGCAACGCCCAGGCCAGGCCTTGGCCGCTGCCTCGACGGTCTCACTCTTTCCCCAGCTTGAATCCCCAGCGACCACGAGCAACTCCTTACACTCCCGGGAGCTCTCAATTTCATCCAGAATTCTGGCCGTGATACTCGTCAACGCCAGCCCGGCAATCGTCCGCCTGGCGTGGGCTTCGATGTGCAAGACCAGAGCCTCGGTCAACCCTTGGAAGTACCAGCAGAGACGGCTGGCGGCCGCGCCCGGCCAATCGACTTCGTGATCCGGGAACGCCAGGCCTTTCGAAGTGCAGAGCTCGAATAGAAATGCGGGCAGCCTTTCGGAGGCGATTTTACGCACGTGCTGGGTCAGCCATTCATCCGTCAGCTTTGCGCGGATCTCATCGGCGACGGCTCGCTGTTCCCGCTCGGCCTGGCGCACTTCACCATCATTCGGGCGGCGCCCGCGAAGGCTGCACAGGAGCACGTCGGCCGCCTGGCTCAAATCCTTGGAGCCATAAGGTTCGCCCCAGAGTGGGAACTCATCCAGGATCCGGATGCACGCGGCGAAGGCAAAACGTCCACCCGGCCCGGCGGTCGATGCGGCCATGGTCCGTGTGCGCACCCGCTCCGGGAAATCACGCAGCAGATCCTGAGCAAGAGCCATCAGCCCGCCAGGCTGGAACGATCGCCATTGGATGTAAAACAGGACTTCCCGAAGCCGCGGCTCACGGGCGAATTGCTGGACAAGGTATGACCCGAAATCGTTTTCGGCATCGGCCAGTTTGCCGGCCAGGACCTCTATGTTCACGGGCTGACTCATCCGCCAGCCTCCGCCCTGAGCTCCCCGAGGATCATCTTCCGGTCTCGGGGGTTGTCCACGTCATACCCCGGTTGCAGGACCCAGCCCTGTCGATCCAGAATCCTCTTGATCTCCTTGATCTCCACTTCAGCTTCGTCTACCGCGGTTGCGGCAATGCGGTTGACTCGGTTCTGGAACTCACCAAAGGCCGCCGATGCCCCATCCACCCGCCGGTCGTCGAGAATGCGGGACTGGACCGAATGTCGCAGGTGGCCAAAGAGAACCTTGGCGTGCCTCCGGAGTGCGGCCTTGGGAGCCTGGATTTCTCGATGCTGTTCTTTGGTGGCAGACATCGCCGGCGCCCCGTATTTGTGGATGGCAAGAAAGTTGGTGCGGTGCAGATCCGAGATCGTGAGCAGGTTGGGATACTCGATGTTGTAGTGCGCCCAAATGTTCCTGCCGTCCCACGGAGCCAGGTCCTCATGTGTCCAGACCAGACGATGCCCGCGAATGGTGATCGTGACCTGGCCGTGTTTGACGCTCGCTGGAACGCGATGGGTCGAGAGCAGGTAGCGTTCATTCTCCCGCAGCTCCATCAGCGCCTTCTTGGTCGTGAGCTCCCTGTTCCAGGTCACCGCAGGCGACACGCCTGGATTCATGCGGCCGTTCTGGGGATCGTTCGCGTAATATTCGAGAGTGGACGTAATCCGATCACGCCATTCTTCCATCGTATACAGGTGCTTGGTGGCGGTCTCCGGATGCCGGCGCGCCTGGTTGAGGAATGTCTGCATGAACTCCTGAGCGTCCAGCCGCTCGTTGAATCCGACGTAACCGCGCTCGGTCCTCATCCGGTTTTCCATCTGCAGCAAGGCATTCTCGATCGGCTTGGATCCGGGGCCCTTCGTGTGCCGAACCTGCAATCCCTTCACGTCCTTGAGGCCCCGTTCGACGTTGGGCATCGGGATCTCGACTCCTCGGCGCGGCCCGCCGATTAGCCTGGCGCGCCACACGGAGTTCTCAAAATAGAACCCCTTCCGAGGCAGGCCGCCCACGGCGTCGTGACTGTGCAACACCAGTTGGCGGACGTGAGCGGAATTGTAGTTGCCTGCGATCAGCATGAAGCCCAGCGGATAGTTCGATGCTGCGTCCACCATGATCAGGCACTCCCCGCGCGTGATCTTGGCTTTGCCATCCTCATCCCAGTCCACGAAATACGAGTTGAAAGTGACATCATCCCCGCTCCACCATTCCGCCACTTCGCCGGTCCAGTCCCGTTGCGACTTCGGCTCGTAATCGCGCATGGATTTTTCGCCCTTAAGGAACGCCCGCCCAAGCTCCAAACAGTTCTTTACCTCGCTTCTGACCGTCGCGGGCAGGTAACTCTTTTTCTTGGTGCGATCCATCGGGTAGCATTGGACGAACTCCGGGCTGAGCTTTCCCTCATCCTCGAGGAATCGCCTTGAGGCCGCCATGCTCACGCCGTGAACCGCCCGCTCGCGAATCAATCTGAGATCCTCCGTGAAGTCACGGCGCCGGCGATGTCCCGACCGCTGGGGCCGGCGATCCGCGCACACATCCGGAAGCGCATCAGGATCGTACCGCCTGGCGCGCCAGTCCGCCCACATGCGCCGCAATGAGCGTCTCAACGCGCCGGCCGTGCGAGCCAAGCCTGGCAACTCGCGAAACAGGTAGCCCGCCATTGCCGACCGGATTTGCGCGCCCGCCTCGGCCTGCCCCTGGGCCAGTTCCAATTCGCGGCAACGGGGCAGGACTTGGCGCCATATCCATTCCCGCGCGACGACGTCCAAATGCGCCCGATCCTCAACGCACTCGATGTGCGATCGCACATCGCCCGGATCGAACGACAACGCCGGTTCGCAGGACTCGACAGGCACGGGGGCTGAAGCCACGGCCGCGAGCAATCCCAGGCCGCTGTCATACCCGCGTCGAGCGGCCTCCGCATCCAGCCGGCGCAACAGATCCGGCGGCAGGTCGCGGTACCGCCAGGCGGCCGCCGCGATACCGCGCACAAGGATGGTTCCGGCTGGACCGACGTCTTTGAGCACACGGCTGCGAAGATTGCCACGATGGGAATTCAGCGCCTGCGCGATCTGCGCGGCAGTGAAGACCTGGTGGGGCGTGTCCATCGGCTAGTTCATCGAAAACTCGAACTCTCTGTAACCGATGTGCGCAAGGTCTCTTGCTCCCTTATGTACATCCGGTGATAACCCATCGAAGAACCGATTCATGAAAGACATCACGGGCAGGTGCGCCAGCTCGAATGCCATCCCTCCTTCCCGGCCACTGCAGCACTTAACGATCAATCCCGGCACTGGCCCTTGCGCCGGCGGCTCTGCCTTCGTCTCCGCGGACTGTTTCATCCCGCAAGGCCTCCCTTGTTCAGCTCATCCAGATACACGCCTTTGCCGCACTCTGGGCAGTTGTCGCCGGCGCATTCATTCCACCCGCCATGCCAACGGCAGTGGACGCAGTGCGCCCCATACTCTTCACGCGGCAACGTGAGCACGGCGCGTTGTCGGGCGCTCATCGCGTAGAGCGGAACTTCGCTGTGATAGACGGCTTCGATTTCCTCGCGGCTGCCGTTCCATGCCCAGCCGAAGATGCGGCTGAGCCGGCCTTCAATCCACCAGCGGAGACGGTCTCGCGGCCCAACGGGCGCGTTCAAGTCCTTGTAACCGATGTGCTCGGAGACCCAATTCATCGCGCCAGCGGTGTGCCAGATCACTTTTGAGCGGATAGCTAAACCGATGGACTTGCTCATTGCTCGATCCCTCCCCACTTCTTGAAACGACAAGGATCATCCTTGGCGAACTGGCCCGGCGGCGCTGCACTGCGCTGGTTGAGAAACTCTGCCAGATTGAATTCAGAGCCCGTAAAAGGCTTCTGCGCCAGCTCCGGACCGGCGTGGATCAGACGGAACATTGCCTCGCGCTCATCGAACACGGCCACCTGTACCACGTCCCGCAGCTTCAGCGCCGTCGCGATGTCCACCATGGCGTCGCCGGCAGCTGAGGCGGCATCGAGACAAATAATCACGCCGCTGGTCAGTCCGCCGCTGAAGTGGATCCGTCCGTGTCCGAAGCCGTCACGCTCCAACCTCAGGTCAATGACCCCGGCCAGCGCTGCCAGCCCGACAAAATTGGCAACGTGCGGTGGCTCCACCGCGCCGCTCGTGTCGCCCAGAAAAACAGCCATGCCGTAAGTCAGCCGGTCCGAGTGTGCAGTGTGTGTATCCATCAGGCCGATACCTTCATTCCCGATTTGGCCAGCATGCTGAGCATTACTCTGCGCCCGCGGCGCTCTGCCCACTCGCGCCGGGTTTGCCGATCGTCCACCAGGGCCATATTTATATTTGTCCGACCCGCTGGCGCCGCCACCAGGCCGCCGGCCGAGTAACCAGGGAGACTTTGCACCGGGGCAGCGAGGTAAGCCGGCATCCCAGGAGAAGAGATCCCGCCCAGCGCAGAGCTGTGCAGCCGTTGAAGGAAATCGAGCCCGAGCAGATCGACCGATGGCTTGGACATCACGAACTCGCCGCCGTGCACAACGCCGGCGACATGGTCTTTCCCACCCGAACCCGTGTAACCGCCCTTCGCGTAGCCGGTCGTCGCAATGGTGGCGATTTGGACTGCGCCGGCGGCGGCCGCGGCCGCCGCCATAAATGGGCCCGCGTATGGACCGCCCTCGCCCAGCGCCCGTGACACCGCCAGCGCTGTCGCGACGATCGCTTGAGCGATCGCCATCGCTTTGTAAGCAATGAACCCTTCCCGCCCGAACATCTTGGCCGCCTCGGCCGTGCTGCCCATCAGACTAACGATCGAGTCCTCGGCTTGGCGCTTGCGCCTCAGGCGCTCGGCCTCTATGGCCATTTGCTTCTCGATCTCTGCCCTCTCCTCATTCCGGATTTCGCGCCGTGCCTGGGCGGATTGGACCAGGGCTTGGGTGTACTCTTCTTCCAATTTGATCCATTTGGCGTTCGTCTTTTCGGTGCCCGGAGCGAGATTCAGGGCGGCCTGCTTCTTGGCGATCGCTCTCGCCAACTCCTCATACGCAACCGCCTGCTCTTCGAGGTTGACGGTCCTGTCAACGTCATACTTGTCATCGTAGGCGGTGAGCAGATCCAAGTGCTGCTTCAGATCGACGAGCTCATGATTGAGCCCTTCAATCACGTTCATTGGGATCATCTCGTGCAACCCACGGCCAATCTCCTTCAAGGTCTGGCTCTGGAGCCCCAGATCCTTGATGTCGTTCATCGTCGCCTTTAGGGAGGCGTGGATGCGCAGGAATTCCTCTTCCGTAATATCGCCGGCGCGCCAGGCTTCTTCGGAGACCTTGGAAATGGAGACCGCTAGTTTTTCGTTCTGCTCCGCTAACGCCTCGACGGTGTCTTTCTCATCCTGAATGGCCTTGAGCGCGCGGAATGCCTCAACCCCAGCCCAGATGGCGGCCGCCAATCCGGCAGCGATCCCCGTCACCGCGGTGAGCGATGCGCCGGTGGCCATCGCCGCGCTTCGGAGCCCGCTCAGCGCGGACGTGGTGATCATTATCGTGCCGCTCAACTGCGGGAACGCCATCATGCCGACAGCGGTCAGGCCATTGAGCGCCTGCATTCCCTGGCGCGCTGCCGAGATGCCCTGGCTCATTGTGGTCAACCCGCTCGCCGCTTTGCCGGCCGCCCCACCCACTGCAACAAACCTCTTACTGGTGGCATCCCAGGTGGCGATGTGGGTGGCCATCGCCTGGTTGGATACCTGGGCGGTGGACGACATCCTCGACAGCTCGGTGTTGACGCCCCGGATCACCGACCGGGCCTGGTCAACTCCCTCCAAGACGATTCGGATTTGCTCACTCATGGCGTTGGAAATCCCTCGAAGCCGGTTCGGACCGGTTTTTCGAGGGTCTGACCTCCGACCAGGATGCCCTGCTGCTTGCTGCGGCTCAATTCTGGCGGGCCTTCCGGCCCGCCAGGTAGGTCGATACGCCCCAAACCGTCCTGGGGCATTTTAGAAGGGGTGCGGATCATGGTTTTTGTTGGAGCTGGCCCGCAGAGGCCGTGGAGGCCGCGCCTGGCAGTGGGTTACGTCGGGCTGACCGTGAGCTTCCGGATGCCCAATGTAGAGGTAATCACGATGTTGCTGTAGTGCTCGACCGAGATGTCGATGAACTTGTCCAGCTCCTCGCGGAAGACACGATAGCGCGTGGGGCCAGCCCGCGTGACAAACCGCTTGATGTTCGACGGTTCATCCTTCCCGGCGCCCTGGATCGCCTGGTAGAGCAGGACCGTGAGCGTGGTCTGGAGCAGGGCCTTGGCGGTCGTGGTGGATTGGTAACGCGCCTTCACGATCTCGATGCGGTCCACCATGAGCTTGCGCGCGAGCTCCTCCGGCGTCATTGCGGCCGCGCGGCCGGCATACGACGAAGTGTTGGCGGCGGCTTCGTACGCGTCGAGCCTGGTATCCCAGGCATTCTCCGCAAAAACGACGACGTTGGGCCGGATTCCGCATGCCTCCGCGCCCAGTACCAGCGCGGCGCGCACGTCGCCGTCCGGATTCGAGGTCGTGCTCCAGGTCTTGGCCGCATTCGTCCCGGCCGCGTCGATCATGGGCAACGCTCGGCGCAGTTCATTTCGCGAGAGGCGCTGCATGAGTCGGCCGACGGCGACCTGTTCATCTTGTTCATCGAAGATTTCGTCCCGATCGAGCCGGATGGTGAGCCCCTTGTTGAGCGTCTTCTCGTTCACGGTTTCACCGCGGAACTCAACCCTCTTAAAGTTCGAGCCGATCGCGCGCACGTCGTCGGTCTCCGAGAGGAACGCCTCGGCGTTGATCGCCTTCTTGAACTCGAAGCGCCGGCCGACCGGCACGCTCGGGGCCATGCTGTCGAGCAACGCGTCCAGGTTCTCCGGATCCCGCCACCCGACGGTGTATTGGGTTAGGGGTTCAGAGTAGTTCCCTGCGCTGAACCGGCTTTCGTTGGCGGCGTAAATGACATCAGGGGTGTTCCGATCGCCACTGTCGAGTGGCAAGCGCGGCTCGTTGACGGCTTCAATGATTTCTTCGGTTTTCATAGGATTCTTGGTTGGTTGCTGTGCTTTGGAGTGGGTGGGGATTCCCATCACGCGACAACCCCCTTGTTGGCAAGCCGTGGCTGGCCACGGCGGAGGTGTCGGCGGCCGCCAGGCCGCGGCAGTAGCGCTGACGCCTGGTGTGGACTCCGCCCGCCGGCGCTTTGTAGGTTCATGTTCCGATGCAGAAACCGATGTCTGGGCAGCGATGGGGAGATCTGGCGAGTCCGGGTCATGGTCTTCGAGGTTTAGGAAGGACCGCCAGCGCTTGCCGCCTCGACAGGCGGCCCGATCGGGCAAGAATTGCCCAGGCTTCCCAACCCGGCCGGCCGATCGCCGCGCGGATCCGACCGGCCTCGGCAGCCAGGTCGCACGTCTCCTGCAGCCGCGCTGCAGCCGTCTTGCGGCCGCTACGCCAGACACCGGGCACAATGCCGGGAATCCCACGCTCGCGATAGGCAGACCGCCAACCGTGAATCGTGCTAAGCGGCACGCCAACGAAGCCCGCGGCTTTCTGCCAGCCCAAGCCAGCCTCCCGCAGCCGGTCGAATGCTAGGAGCAATCCCAGCCGCCGCTTGGCCTCTGCAAGGTGGCGTTTGCTTGGACGGCGAACAGCCCCGGCGGCCGAATGCTCACCGGGGCTGTTGCGATGCTGCGAAATTTGCCTGCGTTGATGATCTCCCGTCAACGCAGGCTGCGCGGCTGGCACTTGTTTGGCCGTGGCGGCCGAACCCGCGTTCTCGCCCAGGTTTTCCGCGCAAAGTGAACAGGATAGAGCATCCGCGTGCTCACGCAAATCTGGAGTTTCCGTATCGGAGATCATATTGGATCAGGCTACCCGGCAGAGAATCGCCGTTAAGCCGGTCAAAGAGTGTGCTGCCGTGAAGACGGGCCGCCGTTCCCGGCGAAGAATGCAGGGAACTCCGGGAACGGCGGCCCCAAAAAATCTGTGGAAAGGGGTTCATTGATGTTTGGCCTTCCGGGCCTTTTCCGCTTCGGCCGTTGATTTCAGAAGGGCCAACAACTCTCGGGCGGTGGCGACCGGATCACTCAAATCGGCCTCCTTCGATAACCGAGTCTGGATGAACTTGAACGGGGCTTGGCGCTCGCCCAAGGCGCGATCCGTAGGGTTCGAGCTGCGATGAGTTTCCCAAAACGAGCGGAGAGCCGGTTCAGGAATAGAAGGAAATAGAGACCTCAACTCTGCCAAAATCCCTTCCTCGATCTCGCGCCTCGCAGCATCAAAGCGCCCAATTCCCTCGCCACACAAGTTTGGAAGCGCTGCGAGGACGCGATCCCGCAAGTCCGCGTGTTCGACACACAACACCTCGTCTTTGCCGTCTAACATCGCGCGTTGGGCGTTATTGCGCGCCAACTCCCACGCGCCTCCATCATCAACAGGTCCCGAGAGAAGCTCCTGCTTGCGGCGCTCAACAGACACGACGGCCGCGCGGACATCAGCCAGTGCATCGACCAAAAGCTGATCCTCCGTCAACAAGTTCTTGATTACTTCAGAGGCGGTCATGGGGAAAAGGCGTCCGCCTTCCGGCGAACGCCCCTAACGAACCACAAGTATGAAGGTTCCCGAGTTTCGCCGCAAACAGGCGGCGAAATCAAAAAATCTGAGTTTATCCCGGAGAGGCTCATTTGGCGGAGGCGGTGGATTCACGCTGCTGGCGCTTCAATTCGGCATAGCGGCGAAGAAGCGGCTTGCTCTCTCTGCGCCCACTGACACACATCCAAAGGTGCTTGTAGCTTACACCGAGCTGCTCAGCCGCCTCGATCAATCCAGGCCAGTTCTTACGGCCTCTGCGGTATCTGCCGCGACGCCGGAACGGGCTTGTCAGGACCTGACCCATACGTGAGCCATTTATCCATGGTTCAAATTCGTTGTCAATCCCTGTGATTGCTCGGCATTTCCGGTCAATCTACCCTGCTGTGTGCGCTCCCATCGGAAAACCACGACTCCAAAGCGCCCGGAACTGGATGAGGGGCTCAGCATGAGGATCCGCAAAGTCCGTGAACATTACGGTCTCACCCAAGATGAGTTCGCCAGCCAGATCGGGATCAAGCGGCCTCGCCTGGCCACGTACGAAGAATGCCGAGCTCCGCTCAGATTCCACCTGGGTTTACGCATCTGCCGGCAGTTCATCACCAGCGAGAAGTGGCTCGCCCTGGGCGAGGGGCATCCACGCTATTTGATGGATCTTGGAAGCGAAGCCGTCACCTCTCAGATCCCGATGGAAACCCAGTTTTCCGAGGCTTTTCGGCACTATCTGGCACCGCGGTATGAGGCGCTTTCCGCTTCGTCCACCGATCGGTTTCGAATCTTGATCCGGGAGGGGGAGGATCAACGGCTATTGCGCAACGTGTTTTCTGCGATGCTTGAATTGTGGTCAGAGGTTCTGGCGCCGTCTGCCTTGCCTTTGATGCTGGATGAGCTTCTTACTTTCGGGTTGCACAGCGTCAACAACTGGAAGCGCACCGGTGGAATCCTGCGAATCCCTGGTATGACAACTGGCAAGGACGAACCGTCGCTGATCGAGAGGCATCTAGCGGGATACGTCGAACAATCGCCTCAGGGCGAGTTGACAGATGTTACCTCATCAGGTAATGTGCTCCCTGTGAAGTCTAAAATTCAGCGGCTGCTCGGTCGCATTGAGCGTGCAACAAGTGCGCGCGGAAAGAAGGCTGAGCTAGCGCGCCACCTTGGCGTTGCTTTGCCGCGAATCTCAGAATGGCTGTCGGGCCAAAGAGAGCCCGGCGGCGAGTACACACTTCGTCTGCTGGACTGGGTCCAGGCGGAAGAAGCCAAACAAACAAGCGGCCCCGGCGGTGTTGCAAGCACCACCGGAGCCAGGACCCGACTCCGGAGAATCAGTGATGACAAACCAAAATCGAGTCCGCCGGGATCATAGAAACCCGGCATCCAATCCACAAGCCGAGAAGCTCGGTCCAAAGCGCTCCCGCACAGTCCTGGTTAACGTACACCTTCCCGCGTCCGGACGCAGACAGACTCCTGGAGGCATGCAGGCTCCTGAAGGCAACCCCGGCGGACGTTATCACGGCGGCCGCATTCGAACACTGCGCACGGATCGGAACGCCGATCCCGATCGAGTCATTACCGCTAGGAGCGCGCCGCCTGGTGAACCTCCCGGCGCCGGCGGCCGCGCCGGCCGTCCATCCCAGGCAGGAACTAGAGAGCGCCATCAAGTGCGCCATGACTACGCTGCAGAGCTTCGCCGAGGACCTCGCGCAGTACCGCGATGAATACTGGACCGACGAGCACAAGGACTACTTCGCCCTTGGAATCCTCGAACTCAAAGACGCGGTGTGCGATCGCTTGGCCAAGGCCTTTGAAGCGACGGCGCCGGCGCTGAGCACCGAAACGTTCGCGGAGCTCGATGCCGCGGTGAGCGCGGGCGTGACTGTGCTCTCGAAGCACGGTGAGGCCGACATCGTTTGCCGCCTCACCAATGCCAGCAACCGTGCCCACGTTGAATTCTACGGCGGCCGCGCGGCCGGGCAGGGGAGGAGGGGATCGTGAATACAACGCTGCTTGCCGCTCCCGCCTGCGATCGCAAGGTTGAACCGAGGGTGATCACGGTGTGCATGTACCTGCGGGATCTGGCTGGGCGGAGCTCCGCTCAACTCAGCGCTGCCCAAGAGCCACGGAATCTGCGCCGCTTGCCTGGCCGTGCAGATGGCCGAACTCAACGCCTTGCGCGACATCCGGGAGGGCCGGTGATGAAGAAGACGAACAAGCGGCCGGCGCGCCCCAACACCGACATTGTTGTGGCGGTTACGCCGGGCACCCTCCGGGCCTTGAAGCGCATCTTCGCGCGTATTACTGGACCGACCGCAAATCATGCCGACTTCGTGCTCGCATTGGCTGTCGCCTACTGGCCAACACTGCAGGCTCAGGCCACCGTGGCCTTGCGTTACGGCCAAGCCGAGAAACTCACATGGAACCAGGTCAAGCAGATTCTCGATGCACGCTGTCGGCGTGCGAAAGCTGGCGTGCCTTTCGGTATTGGAGTAAGAGATACTCCCCCTCAATCACACCTTGCCCCCGCGCGGTTCCCAAGGCCCGCGGGGGTTTCTGCAGTTGCGTCGAGATTGACGAACGAGAGATCCGCTGGAAGGGTGGGGGTGATGCGCAGGAAGTTACCGCCGCAAATCGAAGGGCGAGTGCTCGACAGCAATTCCCCGGAATCCAAAGCGATCTTGGCGCAGTTCGACCTGGAGACGATGGAACTGAAGCCGATCGCGGAGCTCAGGCGGAAATTGCGCGAGGGGCGCGGATTGAAATCTCCGCAGTCGGCGCCACAAAGCCCCGCATGAAGTTACCGCCGCAAATCGAAGGGAGGGTGCTGCAGGAATCTTCTCCGGAAGCGCAAGCGATCTTGGCCGAGTTCAACCTCGAGACGATGCGTCCGAAGCGGTTAGACCCCTTATACGAGAAGCGGCCACCATCAACGCAGTCGAAATTGCCTCTGTCGCCAGTGGGCGCAAGCCCATCTTCCACGACCTGAGCGTTGCCGGATGCTTGCGCTCCACAGAATGTTTCCGGCATTCTCTGCGGCGTCTCATGAAGCGAACCTCACGAAGCAAAGCCGGGATGCGATCCGTTCCGGACGTTGCTCCGCTCGCGCGCAATGCTGATCCAGATAGAAGGGTTCTCTTGGTAAATGAAGTTTCGGAGAGATTGGGGGTCTCCGTGAGCCATGTGCTGGGCTTAATTGACGAAGGCAAGATCCGCGCTCTCGACCTGGCCAACCGCAGCGCTACCGGCCGGCGCGCGTTGCGAATTCCCGTAAGCTGGTTCGAAGACTTCCTCCGCTCGCACATCACGTGAAGGCCAACTGCAGCAGGGCAGGGGACCCGCCAGCATATCGGAATTGATCCTGCCCTGGGCTGGTGTTATGTTCAGCGCACCGGGAACGTTTCGAACGTGCGGTGCGGGTCCTGTCGGCAACGGCAGTTGGCATGCGGCGCCCGGTTTATGTAGTTCCTCCAATGACTTCCGCTCAAACCTCACTTTACTGGCGTCTGTGGGCCAAGGCCACGGCCTCCGCCGGCTGGAAGGGCAAAACCCCGGCGATCGATGAGACCAGGCTTACCGACATGGGCCGGCGCGTTGTGGAAGTGGCCCAGGCCCTGCAGGGAGACGGCAGCCTCAATGCAGAACTCCTGCGGCATGCCTGCCACGCTCTTGCGCTCGGCCGGCTGCGATCGAGCAAGAAGCTCACGAACGCGGAACTCGACCGCGTCCTGCTCGTGTTCCGGCTGGTTGCGGATGGCGATGACATCGCCGCCGTGATCGCCTGGGACAATCCGGCAGAAGGCGAGACCAAGCGCTTGACCTGGTCGATCCGCAATACGGCGCCGGAACCCCTCATCTTGCGCCTTTGCCGAGATAAATTTGGCCGAGCGGATTGGGAAAACCTCGCCCCCACCGAGCTCCGCCAACTCCTCATGACCCTCACCCGGATCCGGCAGCGTCAAGCCGCGCGGGCCGCGGTCGCTCCTTGAAATGAACAATCCTGAAGGCTGGACGGACCAAACGGACCACCTGGACTTTCGGTGTGAGCAATGCAGTTACCCTTGGGTGACGGTCAAGCGGGTTGTCACTCTGAAGACGGCAGATGGCGACAAATCCACCCACATCCAGTTTTGGTGCCCGCGCTGCCATTCTGACGGTTCTCGAAAATTCTCCTGGAACAAAGCCGGTCCCCACCCGTCCTATGATCCGGGAGGCACGCGAGCGGGCTTGGGGGCACACTCCTGACGAGAGACTTCACACCAACTGACCGCGGAGCCGTATAGTATATTAGGCGGCAGAGCAGGGGGTGTGAATCAGACCGGGCAGCGCTCTCGCGCCTCGCCTGCAGTTGCCTTGCAGCTCCCCGGCAGATCCGTTGCGGCAGGGGGGCATCGACCTCGCGGCGCTGGACATCAGCATCGGCCGGGCGCGCTGCACCAGCCCGCCGATCTCCTCGAGGCGGTTGCGCGTGGCGTCGCTGTCTATGTGGACAACGATCATGTGCGGATATCGGGATTGATCCGTGCCTGCTCCGGAGTTATGTTCAGCATGCCAGGCACGTTGAGGACGTTTCGCGCGAGGCCAGCCCTTTGGGCTGCAGCACGTGGCGCCTGGCGGCTAAACTTCTGCATCGTCACCAACGCCAGCCGCCTTTTGAGGCCGCGGCCATGCCTGATCTCCCACACCGTCAAGGCATCACCGCCGTCCCCGTGGCCAAAGACAACCTCTACGCGCCGCGGGTTGTGGAAGTGGCCCAGGCCCAGCAGGGAGACGGCAGATCCGTTGCGGCAGGGGGGCATCGACCTCGCGGCGCCCCCCTGGCCCCAAATGAAGCGCACTTATACTCATCGCCTGATCCACCTTTTCCCTTTTCGCGGACAAATTATCGGTGGGAAGGGGCAAAAAGTGAGACACCTTCGCGGACAAATTATCAGTCTCATCCAAAGCCACCAACCGCAGTTTTGCCCGCCTAACCCACGGATTATGAGGACGTTAAATGTGATCCACCTTCGCGGTCAAATTATGCCCTTTTCCCTGATCCACCTTTGGTTCCCTAATTCGCCCCCTGGTCAGGCGCTAAGCTTCCTCACGTTCAACTTCCTCCAGGCTATTCCGGGCTATTCCGGCCTGCGGACAAATTTACCGGTCGCGGCTCAATGATGGGGCGAGCCAAGGCGAATTGGACAGACTGATGGATTAAATATAACAACCATTGTGCGATTATTTCCGCGGCTCGTTTCCCCGTTTCGGTGGCTTGGCTTGATCTGTGGCGGTTACCGGTAGCCAAACCCGAAACGCTTCGTGATTGGCCAAAATACAAAACTGGACCGCCCAATGACTTTGGACTCCGGTATGTCACCTGGAATCCCGCGTTCGATATCACCCCACATCCGGCTGTCCGTGCTGTTCATCGTATTATCGCCGAAAACCAGGTAGTGATGCGGCCGGACGGTGTACCGTGCCCGGGCATCCGGGAAAAGGTGGATGACGTTGGCGAGTTGAGGGTAACCGGCCATGCGAGCGGTATAACCATTGACGTGGCCGGAATACTGGTTGCGCCGCGGTGGTTCGTTGGGATCGAAGCCATAAACGTTTTCGAAGCCGGGAGTGGACGCATCGAGGCGTTCGCCGTTGATGACGACATGGCGGTCATCGCCAATACTTACTGTTTCATTGCCCAATGCGATAAGACGTTTGATGTAATGCGTGTGGGGCGTCAAGGAAGGCAAAGTGTCCGAGGCGAACACAATGATTTCTCCCCGGTGCGGGTGTCTGAAATTGTAAATGACGCGATTGACGAAGAGGTGGTCGCCGGCGGAGACCATGAGGCGCATGATATCCTCGCCGGCCTCGAAGGTCTGGCCCTCGCGGATTTCGGCGCGGGCCGGGAAGCTGTCCGGCGGGAACCAGACGGTATAGAGTTCATTGCCGACGCGGAAGCGCTGTTTGCTGACCAAGGGGAAAACCCGTTTGGGTTCGCGATCAATCCAGTAGAATTGGCCGCTCTGGCGGGCGACGAAGTGGTAGTAACTTTCGCCGTACCACCAGGAGTGGAAGAGGCGATTGAGACCGGTCGGGATGGGAATCTCGGGATGTTCGCGGAGGTCGACGTGTTCGATGCCGAACAACGTGGGTTGAGCGGAGCCCGTGGGGATGGCCATCGGTTGAAAGAAAAAAGTGCGCAGCGCGAGGACGACGGCCCCGGTAACCAGGAGCACCTCGACGTTTTCCCTCCAGCGCGGGTTGGGATAGGGTTTAAGGTTTTCGCCGGCCACTTTTTCAAGCCTCCGCATGGCCGCCGAGAGCTCGGCGTTATCGGCGCCCGAGCGCACCAAGTGCTTAAGGCTGTCACGGGCGGTAGCGATCCTGTCGATGTTTTCCTTGGGGAGGAGATCACGTTGCGCGCGGAGGAGTTTGCGGATTTGACGTCCGAGATCGACGGCTTCACGGACGGTTTTGGAGATGAACCATCTGAGGATCCACATAAGCTAGGACTTAAGGACTTCGATGAAGGCCTGTTGTGGGATGTGGACCGAGCCGATGGATTTCATCCGTTTTTTGCCTTCTTTCTGTTTTTCGAGGAGTTTGCGTTTCCGCGTGATATCGCCACCGTAGCATTTTGCGGTGACGTCTTTTCGAAGAGCGCTGACGGTTTCGCGGGCTACGATTTTGCCGCCGATGGCGGCCTGGATGGCGACCTGGAATTGCTGCCGGGGAATAACTTCGCGTAATTTGGCGGCCAGGGCGCGTCCCCTGCCCTCTGCTTTCGCGCGATGGACGATGCAGGAAAATGCGTCGACTGGTTCACCATTGACGAGCACCTCGAGCTTTACCATATCGGAGACGTCGTGGCCGTCGTGTTCATAATCCATGGAACCATAGCCGCGGGTCAGGCTTTTTATACGGTCATGGAAATCGATAAGGATTTCGTTCAAGGGAATACGGCTGGTGAGCATGACCCTTCGCGTGTCCAGGGTTTCGGTGTGGAGGACGGCGCCACGTTTCTCCGAAATCAAGGCAAGCATGTCGCCAATGTATTCATTGGGGCAAATGATGAAGGATTTCACCACGGGTTCCTGGATACGCTCGATATACGTGGGTTCGGGCAGAAAGGCGGGATTGTCGATCTCTTTGATTTCGCCCCCGGTGAGGGTCACGCGGTAGATGACGCTCGGGTAAGTGGCGATGATATCCATATCATATTCGCGCCGGAGCCGTTCCTGGACGATCTCGAGGTGGAGCAGTCCCAGGAAACCGCAGCGGAATCCGAAGCCCAGGGCGACGGAGCTTTCGGCCTGGTAGACGAATGCGGAGTCGTTGAGTTGGAGTTTGGCGAGATTCGCCTTCAGATGTTCGTAATCGGCGGTATTGATGGGATAAATACCGCTGAAGACCATGGGCTGGATTTCCTGAAAGCCGGGCAGCGGTGGCGAGGGATGCCGGGAATCGGTCAGAGTATCCCCCATCTTAATGTCTTTCGGGCTTTTGATATTGGCGGTGATGAAGCCGGTTTCGCCGGCCACCAATTTTTCGCGGAGGTACGGTTTGGGGTTGAAACTGCCGACTTCTTTGACTTCCACATTCTTGCCGGAGTGGAGGAGCTTGACGTGCATGCCGGCCGTCAGTTCGCCATTAAAGACGCGGACGAGTGTGACCACGCCGCGATAGGAATCGAAGTGCGAATCGAAGAGAAGGGCCTGGACCGACACTGCCCCGGTGGGGGTGGGTGCGGGGATGCGGGCGACGATGGCTTCGAGGATCTCCTCGATGCCGATTCCTTCCTTGGCGCTGGCAAGGATCGCGGAGTCGCCGGGGATGGCGAGGATATCCTCCAATTGGGATCGGGTCAGGGCGACGTCGGCGTGGGGCAGATCGATCTTGTTGATGACCGGAACAATGGTGAGGTTTTGTTTCATCGCGAGGTGCACATTGGCGACCGTCTGCGCTTCGACTCCCTGGGCGGCATCGATAATGAGCAAGGCTCCTTCGCAGGCGCTCAAGCTCCGCGAGACTTCATAGGAGAAATCGACGTGTCCGGGGGTGTCAATGAGGTTCAACTCGTACGTCTCGCCATTACTGGCGAGGTAACTCATGGTTACGGGGTGGGCTTTGATGGTAATGCCGCGTTCCCGTTCGAGGTCCATGGAATCCAACAACTGTTCCTGCATATCCCGGTCGGCGATCGTCCCGGTGCGGTGGAGCAGACGGTCGGACAACGTGGTCTTGCCGTGGTCGATGTGAGCGATGATGCTGAAATTGCGTATGTGTGCTGCGTCCATTCAAACAATGATTCAATCACCCTGGCAGGTCCGGCGACCAGTCGACCCGGTCCGGGCGCAGCGCGATGCGGGTCATCCGCGCGGGTCAAGATAATGGGAGGGCTGATGAAATAAAGGTAAATCTGGCGTACGCCGCGGAGCGGGGCGCGGGGGTGGTGTGCCGTTTACCTACCTGGGCTGTCGGAGAAATCGGGTCCACTGCCATAATCGGCTCAGGAGTTGCCAGGAGGCCAACCCGCGGAGGAGTAACCCCCGGAGAACGCGCCCACGCCGCGCGACAAAGAAAGCGAAGACCGGCGCAGCCAGCCAGAGATACGAGCGGTAATGGGAGATGGAATCGGCGCCGCGTCGCAGCCAATCGGTTTCGACGCGGAGCGCGGCGAGTTGCAGTTCGAGCGACTGCCGGCAGACCGTGCATTGGGCCTGCAGGAGGGACTTCTGTCTGGCAATCGAGTTCAGTTGAGGGAGCTGAGCCATTCCCGATCCTTCTTCAATTCGGCCATGGAATCCGCAAACGGCGGGGGGCGTTCTTTCAATCGGCGCAGGAGGGTCGTTACGCAGGCGCCGGTGACGAGGAGGAAGAGACCCCCGCTCACGGCCAGGGCCAGCGCCGTGTGCTCCGGGAAAAGGGCCACGATGGAGAGCGTCAGGAGCAGCAGCGCCAGCTGCCCAAAGAAAAAACCCATCAGCGCAAGCACGGCCAGCCCCAACCAACGGACGATTTCTTCTTGGAGTTCGAGTGAAGCGAGTTGAAACCGGCTTTGAAGCATCATGAGCAGGACTTCGAGCAGGTGTCGCGTTCGCGCGACCAGGCTCAATTTCTGCCCTTCTCCGGAATGGCTCGCCATGAGAGAATCACCTGCGGTTGATCACAGCGCCCAACAGGAGACCTCCGAAGAATGCAATTCCCAGCGAAGGGTAAGGATTCTCCCGGATCAGGCGATCCGTGGCCTGGGCACCGGCACGGGCGCGGGCCTCGAAGTCGGTGAGGGTGCCTTGGGCGGTTTGGACAGCATTTGAGAGGCGCTGGCGCGCTTCCTTAGTTTTCTCGCTCAATTCGCCGGCGGTGGCTTTAATGAGTTCTTCGGCATCGCGCACGACGGCTTTAAGATCCTGTACCAGCTTCTCGCGATTGACTTGTTCGGCACGGCTATCAAAATCCTCGGTGTTCGCGTTCATATACCCATCTTCCTTTTTCTGTGAATTTCCCGGTTGCGCGGCGGAGTTGAACCGCGACGTGGTTCCAATATCCACTACCACCGGCGACTGTCAATGTGCGGTTGCGAAGGAAAAGGGAGTGCCAGCGTTGCCCGGCGATGTCGTCGAAGACCACCTTTCGCCGGGGGTGTCAAGCCAGAGCCATCGGGGTATCGCTACCGGTGGGGGCGTGGGCTGGCGGAGGTACGATGGTGCTGTACGCGCGTTCCACAGCCTGGCGCATCGATCTGACGGCGGCTTTGAGATTTCGGCACCCGAACAGGGTGGTCCCGCTGACGAAGGTGTCGGCGCCCGCCCGCGCGCATTCGATCGCGGCGGCATTGGTGATGCCGCCATCGACGGCGATACGGAAGGAGAGTTTACGATCATCCCGCCATGTCCTTGCCTGCTGGATTTTCGGTAATGTTTCCGTGATAAAGGCCTGGCCTCCGAAACCGGGATTAACCGTCATGACCAGGAGCAGATCAATCTGTTTCAGGTAAGGCTCGAGATGGCCCATGGCGGTGGGGGGGTTGACCGCCAGGCCGACCTTGCAGCCCAGCGATTTGATCTGCCACAGGAGTTGAGACACGCGGGAGCCCAACTCGGCGTGGACGGTCAATTGGTTCGCGCCGGCCCGGGAAAACGATTCGAGTAGAACCTCGGGCCGGGAACACATCAAGTGGACATCGAAAAAGGACCGGGATAAAGGCCGAAGGGCGGCGATCACTTTGGGACCGAAAGAGAGGTTAGGCACGAAGTGCCCGTCCATGATATCCAAGTGGAGCCACGGCGCTCCCGAATGGGCCGCGCGCCGGGCTTCTCTTGCCAGGCGACCAAAGTCAGCGGCGAGCAGAGAAGGTGCGACGATGATCGATTCGTCCGGGGGAGCCATCAGACCAAGTATGGATGAGGCACAAGCGGCTGGCAGGGATCAAGCCGTGGCCGGGGCGGGCGCGCTGAGTCCTGGTTCCAACGTAGGTGGAACAGCTGAGGTTGCACCGGCAGCGCCCGGCGCGGGTTTGGCGATGGGTGGATTATCCTGGCGTGGAGGGGGAGGACGAAAAACGCCGGTACGGACGATCTCCTCGACCTGGGCGCCATCGAGGCTTTCGAATTCAAGGAGCGAATTGGCGATCACGGTAAGTTGATCGCGGTGGGTGTCGATGATGCCCTTGGCGACGTTGTAACAATCGTCGATGATTTTCTTGACCTCGCTATCGATTTGTTCGGCGGTGCTTTCGCTATAGTCCTTGCTGCGGATCATTTCGCGACCCAAAAAGACATATTCGTTATTGTCGCCGTATTGGACCATACCCAGTTGATTGCTCATTCCCCAGTGGCAGACCATCGCTTTCGCGAGTTGAGTGGCCTGCTGGATATCGCCTGCCGCGCCGGTTGAAATATCTCCGGAGACCAGCTCCTCGGCAATCCGCCCGGCCATGGCCACTGCAATCATGTCGAGCATTTCCCGGCGGCGTCGGTTTAGCACGTCCTCCCGCGGGAGTGACATCGTAGAGCCGAGCGATTGGCCGCGCGGGATAATGGTCACCTTGTGGAGGGGGTGAGTATGCTCGAGCATGACGTTAACGAGGGCGTGACCTGCTTCATGCCAGGCGGTATTGCGCTTCTCCTCGTCAGTCATGGCCAGACTGCGCCGTTCACGGCCCCACCGGACTTTGTCGCGTGCCTCTTCCAACTCCGAAAGCCCGATTGCTCGTTTGCCCATGCGAGCGGCCAGCAACGCCGCTTCGTTCAGAAGATTGGCCAACTCGGCCCCCGAATATCCCGGGGTCCCGCGTGCGATCACCGCGAGATCCGCGGAGGGATCGAGCTTCACGTTGCGGGCATGAACTTTGAGGATGGCCTCGCGTCCACGCACATCGGGAAGGTTGACCGTAATCTGCCGGTCAAACCGTCCGGGTCGAAGGAGGGCGGGATCGAGGACATCTGGCCGATTGGTGGCCGCGATGATGATGATCCCCTCCTGGGTATCAAATCCGTCCATCTCAACCAGAAGGGCATTGAGAGTCTGCTCGCGTTCGTCATTGCCACCACCCAGACCATGGCCACGGCTGCGGCCCACCGCGTCGATCTCATCGATAAAGATCAAACAAGGGGTGCTCTTACGCGCCTGCTCGAACATATCGCGGACCCGGCTGGCGCCCACGCCCACGAACATCTCAACGAAATCGGAACCGCTGATACTGAAGAAGGATGCATCAGCCTCGCCGGCGATGGCCTTGGCCAGAAGTGTCTTGCCAGTGCCGGGGGCCCCGACCATGAGGATACCCTTGGGGATGCGGCCACCCAGTTTTTGAAATTTTTTGGGGTCTTTCAAAAACTCAACCAACTCGGAAACCTCGTCCTTGGCCTCTTCGATACCGGCGACGTCCTTGAATGTGGTTCGATTCTTTTCCCGATTCAACATGCGAGCGCGGCTTTTGCCGAAACTCAAGGCCCCTTTTCCGGCCATGCGAATCTGACGAATGAGGAAGAACCAAACGAGCAACGCCAGGAGGACGAATGGCAAAAGGGAGTAGAGAATTCCCAAGAGGAGGGTGTTGGGTTCGACAGTCTGGAACTTACCCGACTTGAGCAGCTTCTCTTCGAGCTCCGGGAGCAACCGGGTCTTGATCTTGAAAGAGACGGGTTCACTGTTCGCCGAGGACCGGAATTTGCCCGTGATTTCGCGGAGTGCTTCGGACTGGGGGTTGTAACTGATGACACCTTCCTCGATCTGGTCCTTGTCCACAAGGTTGACAAATTCGGGGTACGTCAAGTTCTGGTACTTGGTATCGACGCGGCCGCGTAAGTTCCAGAGCAGTACCGTTAAACCCAGAATCGCGATCCAGATAATCCAGGTTCGGGGTGGCACCCGGAGTTCCGGATTCCGTTTCTCGTTCTTCCAATTCGGATGTTTCTTGTCTTCAGCCATTACAGGTAAACCATTCGCGCCAAACTACCATGCGCGCCCGGCGGGCGCAACTTACCCTTTTATCGAGGATTTACGCGTCGCCATTGCCATTTCAGACCGCGGCGGCTGGCTTTGTCGAGCTTGAAACCCTCGGCGATCCGCAGCCCTTCCACCCAGAAAAGTTCGCCTGCCGCGGTAGTCGCGATCACGAGCCGACGCCGAGTTTCTCTTGGGACACGTTGATTCACAAAAAGGTTCTGGAGTTTCGCTGCCCGCGGCAGTCCACTTGGGCGAAAACGATCGCCCGGATGCCAGTGCCGCAACAGGATGACCGGGCCCACTCTATCCGCATCAAACACTTCCAGGCCATTGCGACGGTTTCTTCGTCCCGGCGGGCCTCCCCGCAACTTCAGGAAGCGCCAGGTCGTTTCCAAATCTCCGAACCTGGTTTCCCCTCCCCTTCCCTCGAGGCTAATGGCGATTTGTTCCAGGCGGAAGCCTTCCTCGCGCGTCAGCCGGACGACGCCGGCCTGGTCGCGACACAGGAATTCGCCGCCCACGGACACACGTTCATCCGGGTAAAGGCGGAGCCGCTCCACCAGATCGAATGTCACGGTTACATTGAACTGCCGCAGTTGCAGGCGGAGAAGCTGTCGCTGGAGGGCGGCGGCCAGATCGGCGAAGCGGCGGTTTCGCCGCCCGCGTTGCCAGATCCGAGCCTGGTTCGCAATGAACTCGGCGTCACCCCGCAAAGTGCTCATCGTTCGAAGGATCACCGGTGCCAAACCCGGTTGGTAATCCCGGCGCAGGAGCGGAAGCAACTGGTGCCGAATGCGGTTGCGTAGTATGGCGAGGCTGCGGTTGGACGGGTCTTCGCGGAACCGAATGTGGTTCTCGCGTGCATATCGCGCGAGGACGTCGCGGGGTTCGTCCAGGAAAGGGCGAACCAATCGAATTCCAGGATCTTCTGGGGAGGATGTCTGCCAATCCATACCAGCCAGGCCTTCCGCGCCCGCGCCGCGAAACAATCGGAGGAAGAATGATTCCACCTGGTCATCCGCGTGATGAGCCAGCGCAATGGTGGATGCGCCCGCCGCCCGAGCGGCGGAGGCCAGGAATCGGTGCCGCAGGATCCTGGCCGCCATCTCGGTGGACATTCTATCGGACCGGGCGAACCCGGTCACATTGCCCTTTTCGTTGACGAACCTGAGACCGAGCTTGGCCGCGGCCCGGCCCACAAACCGCGCATCTTGCTGGCTTGCCCTTCCACGGAGTTGATGATCGAAGTGAGCTACCGTGAGCTGCGATACCCCGGATTGCGACCAGGCGTGAAGCACGTGGAGCAGAACCATGGAATCCAGCCCGCCGGAGACGGCCACCAGCAGCGGTTCGCCGCGCGACAGCAGGCAGTGTCGTTCAATTGCCTGCGCCACTCGTGTCGTCAAAGATCGCACGGTGCAACTCCGGTAAACTACCGCCTCAAACTGCGCCAATTTGGGGGAAACCCGGTGCCGACGGATTGGGGATAGAATCCTGGATCCATTCGACCCAAGAGAATCCAAACTTGCACCGTGCGCAACACGATTAAACAGTCGGGCGGCGCCGATGCGCGTTCGCGCCCCCGGCCTTCGCCGGCTATAAAAATGAGTTTACCCGTGGAGAATCCGGTCTAGGCTGCGGCGCGTGCCGCGGACGCCTTTCGTTGATTTAGGTTATGGCCGGGATCGAACTCGGATTCCAATCCTGTACGAAGATACGGCAGTGCTGGCCATCGACAAACCGGCCGGCTGGCTCTTGGTCCCTTTTTCGTGGCAGCGGACGCAGCGCAACTTGCAGGCCGCCATCAGTTCTTCCATCACCGGTGCGGAATTCTGGGCGAGATCTCGCGGGCTCAAATTCCTTCGATATGTGCATCGCCTCGATGGTGAGACCACGGGGGTGCTGCTCTTCGCCAAAAGTATCGGTGCGGTCGAGACGCTGGGCGAACTCTTTGAATCGCGACAGATGCAGAAGACATATCTCGCCGTTGTTAGCGGCACGCCGCGCCTACCCAGCTGGACCTGTCAGGCCAAACTCAGCCCTGATCCTCAGCAAAACGGGAAAATGCGGGTCGACCCCCGTGAAGGCAAGGAAGCCGAAACACAGTTTCGTCTCCTGGAGTCCCTCGGCGATCGATCGCTCATTGAAGCCTTTCCCCTCACCGGCCGAACCCACCAGATCCGGATTCATCTTCGCGAGTCCCGCCATCCAGTCCTCGGGGACACCCTATACGGACAAGCGGACCCCGAATCCGGTGCGGGATTAAGACGCCGCTTTCCGCTTGGCCTGCGGGCAATGCGCCTGGCGTACACGGACCCTTACCGACGCCGCCCGGTAGACATTCAGGCGCCGGCCGACCGCTTCTTGCGAGCCTTTGGGTTCGCACCGAAACCGCCCAGTCCCCTGCCCTCCTGATCTCCGGCGTTCTCCGAACGCCCATTTTCCGTCATTGCGTGGTTGTCTCCAACCGCGTGAGAAGTTTGATCGACACGATTGTGGACTGCCTCGGTTGTGGGCTTCCGTGGCGGCACACAACTACACCGGACAGAAAAATTTCCGAAAGATTGGGTCTGCAGCATCCGTAGTCTGCATGATGATTATTCTGAATCCCAATCATCGGCCCGGCCAGGCCGCTCCAGCAGGGAGGCGCGGTGGAGTAGATCGGTCGAATCTTCGTCCCGGTGGACGTTCAGTCCGGAATCAGGCCCAGTCCTGCCGTTCGATGGCTGCGGAGGCGGACTTATGATTTCCTTAACCGATTCCTCTTCCCCCCTGGTGATAACCGCTGCTTTGCGCGGGCTCGATCTTCGATCTGTGATCGGGCGCGATGCGGCCGAGCGCATGATGGAGATCAAGCGGGTTCCAGGGTGGGAAGAGGGCGAAGATCCGACCCCGCCAACGGGAGACGACAAGCTGGCGCTTTCAGCGGACGGCACACTGGTGCCGGGGCGACTCTATCCCCCGGCGGCGGCCTCGGAATCCAACGTGCGGTACTACGTTCCCGGTTACGAGTTGCGGATGGACCAGGGCCGGCACACCTCGAGCCTGCGTTTTCGAGGCGCCGGGGACGATCCCGCAGGTCCGCTTGGATGGCTGACGATCGAGATGACGCCGACTCTGCCGCAGGATGCCAGTGTTGAGTTGAAGCCCATCGATCACGTCGTCGAACTTCGACTTGGTCATCGTTTGGCGGTGTCGGGATCGGAAAACGGCGAGGCAGGGGCGACCCTTTGGATTTCGCTGGGCCCGCTTGATTTCATACAGGCCGGGGTGGCGATTTGTCGCTACCCATTTCATGAGCGCGAGGAGTTCGACGACTTGTTTCAGATCTTGACCGAGGCGACGCGGGACGCCGTGCTGCAACTCGAGTACCGGGCCACCGTTGGACAAAGAACCTGGAACCAGATCCTGGTCAGCACATTGCGTTACAGTGCCCTGAACTCCGCACTGGGCCGCAAGAATGTTCCGCGTTTGCCCGGCACGATTCGGCTTTCACGCGCCTTGGAGGCCGCGGCCGTGGGCACGAACGGAAGCAACCCGGCGCCGGCCGGGGTCAGATCGGCGCTGGCCATGCGGGTCAATCCGGGGAAAGCGGTGTCTGCCGGGCTTGCGCCGGAGCGATTGGCCGTGGCGCGACCGGTCTCGGGGGCGGTGCTGGATCAGGTGTTCCACAACGATTCCCGCCCGGGCATTGTGGACGCGCCCCAGTCGTTGGGGGTTGGAAGCCTGGCATTCGAGGTCCGAGTCGCGGCATCGGACATTCGAGGGAGCCGTGCATTACTGAACCATCCCAAATTGAATGACCGGGGTGGCTCTTTGATTGTGGCGACGCCGGTCTGGCAAAACCCGGGCCCGTATCATCCGCATCCGATTGCGTTACGGTTCAGGCAACAGGGCTGGACGATCGAGAATGTGGACGGGCAGCCATTTCCGCCGAACTCCCGGTTTAACCTGTTGGTGATCGACGATCCCCAGGCCCTGAGCTCGAATTCCGGCGGCCAGTTCCGAGCTTACATCCATGCCGTGTCGGCCCAAAACCTGAGTTCACCGGGCAGTCACATCACCCATCTGGGCCGGTCGCAAAGCGCCACTTCGGCCTTATTTGTCACGCAGGTGGTCGATCAGGTTGTCGACCCGCATCATGCCGGCACTTGGTTCAACGGTTCGGCCCAGTGTCAGACGGTGTACAATGAGGACCGTCAGTCGCTTCCGGTCGGAAGCCAGTTTCACGTGCTCGAGTTCAAGGCGGGCGGATTCGGCGGCTTGCACCTGCACGTGGCGAACGCGGGAAACACGCGGGGTCATATCACGACGATTGACCATCCGCAGACAAACGGCAATCCGCAAGCGATTGTGCTGGCTGGCCATGATTACGGGGACTCGGGGCCGTATCTCTCGCGTGCGATTGGGGTGTGGTACGATGGCAGCCATTGGACGGTGTTCATGCAGGACCGGACACCCATGCCCATTGGCGTTCGTTTCCGGGTATTGATCCTGGCCCGCGACGGCAAGCAGGCGAACGACGGATCAGGCGACCCGGCCGAGGTCCTGGTCGATCCGCAGGGCGAGCCCGTCCTGGTCCGGAAGGAGGTCAGCGCGATCCACGAGCTGCGGCCGTTCACCTTTCCCCTCGAGTCGCATCGTTACATGTTCGACGTGCCGGAGGACCCGGTTAAGAATCGCGTTTTCTTCCCGCACGCGATCCAGGTACCGGGAGAGGGTGCGGTCAGATTTTACCAGGACTCGCTCTATCAGAATCGAGTCTTCTATGAACCGCAGGAGTTTCGGCTCACGCGCTATTCCACCGAGCCGTATGCGCCAAGCATTGTTTTCGCCTTCAGTCCTGTCGTCACCGAAGCCGGCGGGGCCGACGCGACGAATTCGGGTGGAGGTGAATACAACGTGCGTCTGGCCTATCGGGCGGTTCCCTTTCTGCCTCCGCAGGTGCTGCTCCAGGCCCGGCAGGTGTTCGGCCCCGAGGCGGCGTTCTCGGCACTGATGCCGGCCACGAGCTCGCTCACGCTGCAGTTGCCGGACGCGGGAGACGGCGGAACCGTTGATCTCGCGCGCGAGCTCGCCACGATCAGCTTTGAGGATGGCATTATCGACGAGCTTTCACTCCCGCAGGCGCAGTTCGAGCGGATCTTCGCGAGGTTTCTGGAACCGGGGAGCGTTGGCGTTCAAGGGACGCTTCGTGCCGTCTTATCGGATGGCACTCCGGCGGAGATCGCGGTGAAGTTGTCTTTGCGTGAGAGCGCCGGGGAGGTGTTCGACCGCGTGTTCAAGGGGCCGGTGGAAGGATCGCCAGGCGTCTACCTCGTCGAATTGAAGAATCGGATTGAGAGCCCGGGTACTGATCCGTGGTTTATTTGCCGTGCCGATTCGGCCGGGGGTTATCGCCTTTCCACACGAACCAATCCCCACCGGTGCCGTAAACCCCGGAGAAAGCCGGGGGCTTCAATATCGCGTGACGCCGGAGACAGAAGTGGTGTTGGACCTTGAGCCTTCGATCAAGGTTGAGATCGACCTGGACCTTCCCCTCATCCACCGGGAGATCACCCTCAACGAACTACCCTCGGACGAGACCCGTGCGGTTCAGGTTTCGATCGATCCCCTATTCTTCGAGACTCCCCCGCCGGGAAAGGCGCCGCTGGCATCGGTGCTCGTGACCTTCGATTCCGGCATCGAAGTTCAGTTGACGCCGGAGACGCCCACCGCCACCGCGCAGCTTGTGGTCCCGTTTCTGGTTCGGATCATGTTACGGGACGGCGAGCAGAAAGATTTCAGCTACGGCTATTCGGTGACGTTCCATTTTGCCGATGCCTCAAGCGAGGACGCGGGGCCATTTTCGGGAATGGGCAACGTTGAGATCACCCCGGGCGATTCACCATCCTGAGTTCCCCAAATCACATTCACGCCCTGATGCCATGATCCAATTCACTCCAAATGAGGCGGCGAATCTGCCGGAGGGATGCCTGGCCGATCATCTGGACGCGCGCCGGCGGTTTTACCTGCCGAACGCCCTGGCGGTGAGCGAGCGCGACGGCAATCCTGATTTCCGACTCGTGCGGTATGGCGGCGATCTGGCAACGGTGTCCGGCGGTTTCCTTTCCGCAGAATTCGAACTCCGTCGCGAAGGATTGGACGCGCTCAGCTCGGCCGCTCCGGAATTGAGTTGGGCGCCTGTGACTTTCGAATCCGCCGCGGTGCGACTGCTGGTGCGATCGCGCACCATGGATCAGGGGCTCCAGCAAGGGGAATCCCATCCCGCGGTCCTGTCCGGAAACCGCTATTTGCGGCTGGCCGTGCATCTTGCGCCTACAGATACGCGCCTGCTCGCTTCCCTGCTTTCGCAAGGGGCGGAGTCGGTCGAACTCGAGTTGGGCCTGAGCTATCGGGGACTGGTGCCCGGGATTCCAGGCTTTGCGGTGGTGGATTCCGCCAACTTTTTTGAGCGATTACGGCCGTTCGTCGTCGGACGCGATCTGCTCTTGGACGACATTGTGGCCGCCTTTCTTTCCTTGCCGAAGGAAGGGTTTGTCACCTACCGGCCGCTCGACGCGTCGAATGCTTCACTGCCGACCGACGATGCGCTCATGAGCGAATTGGCGAGGCGTTCGCTCGACCGCTTTTTCCACCGGCAGGAGTCCGGGAATGCCTCCGCGCCGCTTTACCGGCTGATCGAGGAAGAACAGCCGGAAGGCAGTTGCACCATCGGGCTGCATACCGCGCGCATGGAGCCGGCCGAACATCGTCTCACCTGGTCGGTCAGCGCCCTCCACGACGCGCTGACCGATACCGAGGCGCGTGCGGTTCATTTTCCTGTGGTCGGTGAAGTCAGCCCGTTTTCGGATCGCAGGATCAGCGTGACCAACAGCCTGCCGTTCGATCCCGCATTCCTGCGTCGGGTCGTGGTCGACGTTCGCTACACGGGACCTTCGGGGACATTCGAACATGCGACGTATCGATTTCCGGACGATGGCGATTTCCAGGAAATCCGGACCCGGTATCCTGCCGTCAACACCGAGTTCGGGTTGGAATCGCGCATACGGTTACTGCTCATGCCGCCAGGTGGGAGCGGTTGGCCCGCGTTTTGGCCCGGTGATCCCCCGTTTGTGACGGAGAGCTCGGGCCTCATTGAAGTCACGGCTGAGCGGGCTCATGTGCGGGTCTGTCAGATTGCGATCGATCCGACGGCATTTGTGCGTGTCTCGCGAGTCGCTTGTATCCTCAAAGCAACTCAGGGAGACGAGGAGGATCGCGAATTGGCAGCCGTAGACCTCGTGGCCGGACGAGAGGAAGTGGCGTTGGTCATCCCCGACCCCGAGGGATCGGCGGCGCCGAAACTCTCTTGTCTGGCCTTCCCGCCCGACGGGCAGCCGGGCAATCCATTGACGCTCATCACGGATGTGGCTTGTCCGGAATTCCTCCAGGTTCCCGCCCATCAGCTTGAAGTTCTGGAGCCGGACGCCATCAGGGTCCGCCTCTCAACTCCGGCGAAGAGTGGAGTTTTATTTGTGGCGATGGCATTCAGAAGCGCGTCCGAGCCCGAGACATCGGAGGGTCAGATCCGATCCTTCACCCTTACGGAGGAAGAACCCACGGTCATTTGGCGGACCTGGCGCGGGAGCGTATTTGAAAGTTTGCAGTACTTCCACCGCGTCCAATTTGTTCCCATCGATTCCATTGGCCGGGCACTGCCCATGGAATTCGGAGAATGGCTGCCGGAATCCAAGGCCGATTTTGTCATCGAGCTACCAGGACTGAACTAATGCGAACCTCCACCCACGCCGCACCCATGATTAAACTCCCCGCCTACGGAAGGACGCACGATTTCACGCTCTATGCCGACAGCGAAGACGCCGATGTTTGTTATGTGGATCCCGTCTGTCCGCGCTCCCCGCAGGGGCGATCGATGGGGACCTGGCACAATCTGCCGGAACGCAAAGCGGTGGTTTTCGTAGGGGAAATCGCGTTTGGGTTCGGAGGAGCGGGAGGGCGTTTTTCGGGGCTTAACGATCTGCAACGCCGGCGCACCCCTATGCCCTGGGGTCCAACCCGAGTGACGGTGTGGGCTGTCCCGCAGGAACACGCGCGCCCGGGTCGCAGCACGGTTCCAATTCTCTGCTCAGGCACGACCTCGGGCTATGGAAATCATAACTGCGTCCTTCAATCCAAGGCCTTGTCGGAGGAAATCATGGCGCATCCGATTCTCGCCTCGGCCTGGTTCGAATGCCAGGGCCGCTTTGCTGATGGATCGGTCGAAGCTGAGGCCGATGCACCCACCGTAGCGGCAACGATCGAGGCGCTCGGTCAGGCCAAACCCGAACTCATAGACCTACCCCTGGGTCATGTCCTGACGCAAGTATTCCGCACGCTCCTGGATCGGAAGTTGGCGCGCATCTCGATCCAGGCGCGAGGGCTTTCCCCCGCCGCACTCGAAGCCGCGCGCGAACATGTGCTCAGCCGAATGGGCCTATCGGATCGCCCAGTCCGTCGGCGCCGCCGAACGGCTCGCCCAGCCCTTCGGCGAGTTTGCGCCTCGATCCATTCCCACTCAGCTATCGCTCAGACTTCGGTGGGATGCCGGGGATGCGGTCGTCCTCCGGACCCTGCGCACGCATCGTTTCGCGCCGCCGGCCGGTGCCAAATCCGCGCGCGGCAATCCCCGGCCTGAACGCAGCAATCGAAGTATCAACATTGAGTCGTCGGGTCACTGGGCCTCTTTCGATTTTGTAAACCTGGACGTGGAATGGGCCGATTCCCAGGAGCGAGTGACCCTGGACCTGAAATCCCGCTCCGCTTCCATCACGGTCGCCGACCTGGAACCGGGTGAGATCAAAATCAACGCCCGTGGCACGGTCGCGGGAATTGGCAAAGAAGTAACCCTGCCAAGCCGTTGGCGCGGACGCGAGCGGATCGAAATTGAATTGCCTGCCGTAAATCAAGCCGCCTTTTTGCTCAAGGCCGAGCGGTCGTGGTTGCGTGAAGTCGGCACCTTGAAAGTACAGGTCGGCCATAGTCGACTCGCGCGCCTGCTGCTGCCCGAGGACGGTATCGCCACGCTCGATCCCAACGCGGGTGATTTGTCCAAATCAAGCGCGGTCATCCGCGCGTTGCTTTGGGGGGAGGCGATGGTCGAGCCGTTCCGCTTCCGGATCGATCTGGGCGCCGGTCTGGAGATCGTCTGGGAGGATACGCCTGATAATGGTGACGTTCTGGTTACCGACCGCCAGATTGGCATGCTCCGGCTATGGTGTTCGGGTGAAGGCTGCCGACCGGCGGCGGTTGAGGCCGGAATCCCGGGGCCGGCAACGGGAGAGAATACCGGCACCGTTCGTTCCCTGGGTGAAAAACCGCTGACGCCCGGCCTAACCGGCCTGAGTTGGATCGTGCCACCGCGGCAACAGTCGTTCGCGATTCGCTCCCGTTTTGAACACGAAGGGCAATCGCTTCGGACTCCCTGGAACGTGGTACACCCATCCGATGGACCACTGATGGTCCCGGGCGCGCGCCTGGTGTCGATTGTCATTTTTGCCTCCGAATCCGACCTCGAAGTGGAAGTAGCCCCGGCAGACGGGGAACTGGACCAGCCTTGCCGAAAGATCGCGCGGAAGGGGACCCCGGCGAAATTGGAAGTACTCAGCCCACTGCCGTCGAGCCAGGTGCGCTACCGTGCGCGGCCGTGGCCGGCGGGGGACTGGAGCGCCTGGGAGGGGATTGAACACAACCTCATTCGAACAGCCCACTAAAACTTATGCTCAACGTACCCGCCTTTCGAACCATCGACGGAGTCACCCTCTACACGGATGATCTCTGTTGGTACCGGTTTTATGCCATCGCCCAGGGTCCGCGAGTCCGGGTGGACGAAAACAATGATCCCGTCTTCCTGCTCGTCAAGTACGCCTTCTCCGACGAAGACCGCGAACAGAATGCCAAGCTCCCCAGTGGCGGCGGCTACATGAATTTCGATGTCGAGTTCTCCGTCGAGCCCGAACAACTGGAGAAGATCCAGATTGAGCTGCAGGAGTGGGTCGATGCGGAATGGAGCCGGCTTCGAAATGGAACCGCGGAAGAAAAGAGTCTTCCGGGCGTTCAGGGCACGACGGAACCTCCGAAGGTCGACTTCGGAACTCCCACCTTCACCCAGGGAACAGTCCGGATGGATGCCCCACAGGTGGAAAGCCTCGTTGAGGCGCGGGTCGCGGAAGGAAATCCGTCGTTGCTTTCGGACAACCTGGCGGTGTTCAGCATGGACCTGAGTGCCCCGGGGGCGACCTTTATGCAGAAGACACTCGTGGGCGAGGATGGGAACAATCCTACCGATCTCACCCCGGTGCAAATCCGATATGACCTTGCCTTTTGGGCGCGGTTGCCCGCGGTGCGCATCAATGTAACCGCCGATTCCGAACGCATCTATGACCAGGTGCGGAAATACATGGACGGCGAAGGAGTCGATCAGTGCACGAGTTACCAGTTTCAGAATTCGGACATCACGACCAACACGGCGACGATGGCCGGCTTGATCGAGGTCAAGATCGACCCCGGATCCGCCAGCCTCGACGACGAGGTCATCGCCGATCTCCGTCAGTACGCCCTCGATATGATGCAGCAGATGGTCGAGTCCCGATTCTTCACCGATGACCCGGGCGAGGGGTATCACCCCGAGTTCCCCGACGGGCCGCCGCCTGAGGTCGTCGACGACCAACGAAAGAAGGCCGATGACGGCCGGCGCCGCAATGAGAATCCGAAGAAGTACCTCCGTCAAAACTACGACAAGTCCAGCATGCACCTCGAACTCAACCTCGAGCAACGAAGTGTCGTGGAATGGACCATTCATCCCCAGGCGACGCTGACCACCTTTTTTGAGGGACGAACCGCGGAAGATCTTAAGCGATTCGTGCGGGTGGTCGACTTGACCGATCCGTTCTTCGAGCACCTCGATCTTGTGGTCCGTGCTTTTGCCGACTTTAACGACGCGGATCTGGAAGCGGTGGAAGTCGAGGTGCGTTACTCGGGCCGCGACGCCAATGGCGAACAACAGGAAAAGAACCAGTCTTTCACCTTTACGACGAATGATCCTCAAAAATGGTCGCCCGCCCTCATCGGCGACAAACGGGAATACGAGTTTCGTTACCGTATCAAGTTCCGTGGTCATGAGTTCACCCAGCCCACGGGGTGGCAGCGTTCAACCGCTTCGCAACTGAACTTGTCCCTGCCGGCAACCGGCAAAGTCTCGTTGGCGGTCGCGGCGGGCGACATCGATTTTGAGACCCTCATCAAGCGCGTTCAGGTCACGCTAAGCTATGCCGACACGGAAGCGGGGATTCCGAACGAAGAGTTCACCGTCGTCCTGGATGCCGCAAACCTGGCCCAGAACTACCAGCGCGCCGTCTTCAATCTGGTGCGAAACCCGATTCGCTACCGGCGTCGGTTTCTCCTGCAGTCGGGCGAGGTCCTCGAAGATCCCGAGTGGTCCGAGACATCCAGCCGTCAGCTGCTGGTAAACCAACCGTTCAATGACTTTTTGAATGTGCGACTCCTCCCGGTGGGCGACGCCTGGGATCAGGTCGTCCAGGTGATCGTCGATCTCCGTTATCGCGACCCGGCTCAAGCGTTCGAAGTCAATGAAAGCATGGCGATCAAGTCCAATGCCGAGTTCCGGACCTGGCGCGTGGTCTTGCCCGACAAAACCCGCCGCGAATTCGAGTATCGCATCGCCCGAAGTTTCAAGGATGGCAGGTTCGAGCAAAGTGACTGGGCGCCGCAGAACGGGACCGAGACCTTGCCCATCCCCGTCAATGGACCGCCGGTGCAGCGGATCCGGTTTGTCGCCGACCGCCTCGACCTTGAGACTTCTCCGGTTACTGAACTCGCACTCAAACATCTTGTTACCGGCGCGGAAGAGACGCTGATCTTCCGATCGAAGGATCCCCAGGAATGGCTGGTTCCGGCCCCGGCGGGAACCCCGATCCACTACGAGGCCCGCCCCACCTATTTTCCGGCGAATGCGGATCCCGTACAGGCGCCCCGGATCGAGGAATCGGACAGTGTGCTGGTGCTTTCACCCTATCGGCCGCCCAAGGGAGGTGCGATTACGGTGCGCGTCCTCCCGACCTTGATTGATTTCGCGAAGGCGCCACTGGTGGTGGTGGATCTGACCTACGAGGACGAGGCCAATGGGGTCAACCAGATCGAATCGCTCGCCTTGACGTCCAAGGAAGAGCTGTCGTGGACCTTCCCGGTCAAAGACGTGAACCGCAAACTCTACTCCTACAAGATCACCTATTTCCTTGCTCCGGATAACAACGCCACAACCACGGAGGTCAAGTTCCAGGACCGGCCGTTGCTCGTGGTGCCCAACGTCGCCGCGTGATCCGATAAACCTCCAACTCCAAACCATGCTATGCTCAAGCTACCCTCATTCAGCTACTTCGAGGACATGCGTGTCACCCTCTACCAGGATGACACCATGTTCTGGAAATTCTACGCCATCCCCGACTACATCTCGATCCGTAAAGATGTCAACGGCAACCGCGTCTTCCTCCTCGTCAAATATGCATTCGACGACCAGGACCGGGAGGAAAACCCCGACCTCGGCCGGGGCGGCGGTTACATGGCGTTCGACACGGAAATGAGCGTCGAGGAATCCTCGCGCCCCCAACTACTCCAACGCCTCCAGGAATACGCCAACGACGAGTGGAATCGGCTTAAGGCATTTGCCGATTCGCACAACTCCAGCGTGCGCGGGGCGCGCCTCAGCAGCGTGCGGATGCGAAACGGCCAATTCAACATGAACACCCTTGGGGTCGACGACGTTCGTCTCGGTTTACCGGCCGACGTGCCAGAGGCCCCGCCGGGCGACGCCCCGCCCAAGGTCATTCTCAGCATCCCCCAATGGACCCAGGGGACCTTTCAGGTATCGGCGCCCCAATCCGAGGCCTTGGTCTCGAATCGTGTGACCGACGGTCCGCTTTCCCTGACCGGCAACAACAACGCCGCGGTCAGCATGGATCTCACCGAAGCCGGGGCCACGTTCATGCAAAAGACACTCGCGGAACCCGATGGCTCCGGCGCCACGGACCTGACGCCCATCCAGGTTGTGTATTGCCTCAAGTTCTGGGCCCGTGTCCCTCCCGTTCGTCTCTCCGTTCGTGCCGACACCCGAAGCCTCTATCTGGGCCTGCATGAAATCGATCACGACTACGATGGCCACGATTGCAGCGAAGACGACATGTCGCACTACGACACCAGCCTGAAAATGGCGGTGGACGCGAACATGATCAAGGTCTCCTTCGATACCGGCACGCTCGCGCTCGACAGTGCGTTCCTTCAGGAACTGCGCGACTCGGCCATGGGAATCGTGCGTGACTTGATCAAAGACAGGTTCTTCAAGAAGCCGGCGCCGGAGGATGATTCGGGAGGGGATGACAAAACGGACGACTTTATCGACAGCGAGAAGGACATTTACTACCTCAAGACCGAGGCCGAGATGAGCTTCTCGACCATTGAATATGACGAGGAAATGTCGAGCATCGTCGAATGGCCGGTCAACCCCCAAGGCACCCTTCAGGCCTTTCTGGCGGGTCTTTCACCCCAGGAGATGAAGCGCTATGTGCGCGAGATCGACCTTAGCGATTCCTTCTTCCAGACCCTCGGCCTCACGGTCAATGCCTTCGCCGACTGGGATAACGAGCCCATCGCCTTCCTCGAGGTGCAGGTGCAGTACGATGGCCGAGATGAAAACAACCAGCAGGTTCAGAAACAGGAAACCTTCACGTTCTCCAAGGAACAAACCTCGGGCCATTGGGACCCCAGCCTGATTAAGGCCAAACGCGAATACTCCTACCGCTACCGCATCGCCTTTCGAGGCCGGGAGCCGGAGAAGTGGACGCGCTGGGAAACGGATCGAACCCCGACACTCAATCTGTCCGTTGCGCATGTGGGCAAGGTCTTCATCCAGCTCCAGGCGGGTCGGATCGATTTCCAGCAGACGGTCGATCAGGTCCAGGTCGAGGTCAGCTACGAGGATGTCGCCTCGGGCGTTCCGCAGCAGGTGAACGTCTTCCGGTTGGCCGATGGCCAACTCGAGCAGACGTTCGAGCGCGACATCTTCACCGAGTGGGACAAACCAGCCCGATACCGGTGCAAGTTCTTCCTGAAAGACGGCCAGATGATCGAGACGGATTGGGCGGAAACCTTGAACCAGCGGCTCCTCATCAATGCCCCGCTCTATGACAAGCTCGACGTGCGTTTGGTCCCGTCCGGCGAATGGAGCGACGTCGTGCAGTCCGTCATCAGTCTTCGATACGAGGACGCAGCGAACGAATACCACGTCGACGAAGCATTCTCGATTAAAGAAATCAACGAGTTCAAGACCTGGTCGGTCGTCCTGCGCAACCCGTCACTGCGCAAGTTCGAGTACCAGATCACCACTGCGTTCAAGAATGGCGACCTGGCCAAGAGCGAGTGGACGGACGCCGACGGCGACCAGGCCCTGCCGATTCACGTGAAAGCGGCCCCGCATCTCCGGGTGAAGATCCTGGCCAACCTTCTGGACCTGGCGGTAACGCCGGTGGTGGAGTGCACGCTCCGCTACCAGGACGACGACGCCGGCATACATGAAGTTGAGACGTTCACTTTCACGGAGAATGGGACTTCGGAATGGGACATCGCCATCGCCAATTCCGAGCATCGAACCTATTCCTACGAACTGACCTACCACGCGGCCGAAGGCGAAACGGTCAAGGAGGCGGTTGTGACCCAGGACGCAACCTCGGTGGTGTTGCCCCGGTTGAAGATTCCGGAGGTCAAGGCCACCTTCGTTCCCAACCTCCTCAATTTCACCGACACCCCGGTCGTCGAAATCAACATCGCCTACGAAGATCCGGCCAATGGGATCGATTTCAACGACACGCTGCTGTTTACCGACGACAAGGAACAGTCCTTTCAGGTGGCCGTGCGCGAAGATTCCCCCACCGCCTACCAGGTGCAGATCACCTATCATCTCCCCGACGGCAGCATGATCGAACGCCCCGCCGAACCCACGGAGAAGAAACGCATCCTCATCCCTCGGCTCATTGCAGCGTAAGCTCGCCCAACCTTAAAACTCCGACCGGCCATGCTCTATCTCCATCCACCCTATTACAGTTACGAGGGAGTCACGCTCCTCGGCGATTTCCATAACCCGAGGCAGTTCTATTACTTCCCCGACCGGCCGCACCTCGCGCTAGACAACCAGGGTCGCCCCGCGATTCGATTCATCATCTTGAAAGAAGCCCAGGATGAACTCGAGGCCAACGAGGAGGACGTGGCCGGTTTCCTCGTCTTTGACACCAGCCTCTCCTGGCCGCAGGACACGCTGGACAAAGTCGCCCGCAAGCTCAAAGACGACCTCGATCTGGACGACGATCCGATTCTCGCCCCGCTTCCGTACAAGAGCGGCTCGGTTCAATTGACATTTCTTGATCGGACGACACCCATCCCCAAGGACCCCGCCACCGAACCGGGGGCATCAACCCCGGCGGATAGCGCCCCTCCACCCGCGGAACCGGCCGCGGATATGGAACTGTCCTGGGTCCCCTTCCTCAAATCGAGCGGCGTGCCCGCGCTTTATGGGGAAAACCGCGCCATTTTCAGCGTCATGCTGAATCGAAAAGCGACGAAGCTGCTTTACGGCGCGTTTGAAAACTTCATGCCCGCCGGGGTGGTCTACAACCTCAATTACGTGGGGATGCAGCGGGCGTTCAATGTGCATGTCGAGGCGGACTGGGACCAAGTCTATCACTTCGTCGAAGAACAGTTCAAAGCCGACTTGTTCTTCTATTCGCACCAGACCGATAACATCATCGAAAAACTCGAGGAAGCCAAAGCCATCAAAATCGAAGCCTCCCTCGAAGGGGTCGGCGAAGAGGCGATGGAGTCCGAATTCCAGGACGTTCGCGACCAACTCCAGGACCTCGTCTTAAAGACCTTTTTCGAGCCCACCGTCAACCCGAATAAGGAGGAACAAACCGGGTTCGAAAGGACCAGCGACGGGATCATCGACAGCGCGCGGAAGCTGCGCAACCTGGGTTTCCCCAACGTGGGCTACACGCGAAAGCAAGTGGATATCTCCGAAGTCCGGACCATCTCGGCGGATTACACGGTCAGCCGCGCCGTCGAACGATCCATCCATCCCCAGGCACATCTCGCCCTGTTCTTCGAGGACTTCAACCTCACGCGCGATGATATCGTCACGGTCGTGGATGGAAACGACGCCCTTTGGAACACCGCATCATTCGATGCGGCGCTAAACGCCGACTTCGACGGCGATGGAATCCACAGCGTCGCCCTCGACGTGCAATACAGCCAGACACTGAAGCCGGCGGTCGGCGATACCGGCACCGCCACCGATCCCGACGCCCTCTGGTCGTTTCTCTTCGATCCCCAGAACAACCGCGTCAAGCGTGAGTCCTGGTACAATCCCGATATCGGCAACAATTTCTTCTACCGTTACACGGTCTTTTTCAAACCAGATGCGTTGCCGGGTGCCGATCAATCCCTGGAGAGCGGATGGCGTCATCAGGATTCCCAACTCGTCGTCATCTCCCCTCACGAACTCTATGAAAAACGCGAGCTCGAATTGCAGGTCGCGGCCGGTTTCCCCTTCGATCGTTACCCCCAGGTCTGGGCCCAGCTTGCCTACCAGGACCCCGAAACGGGATGGCGTCTCGAAGATTCCGAACTGTTGAGCCCGGAACGCGCCGGATACAAGCTCACTTTCCGCAAACGCAGGGCGGCCGATTCCGCGGTTCAGTACCGGTTTTCTTTTCTCCGCGCAAATGGCGGCCAGGTCGAAGGCCCCTGGAATTCCACTCCCGGCGACCTGGTGTTGGTGGAGGATCCCGTACCCGACCGGCTCAATGTGCGGGTGGTGGTGGCCGGCGACCGCAGCCGAATCGCCAATCTGATCATCGACTTCAAATACGAGGATCCCGAAAATGGTATCCGCGAGACCGGCTCAATTGTGATCGACCCCGGCAACATCGGCCAGATCCAACAATGGAGCGTCGCCCTCGCCGATCCTGCGAAACGCCGTTACGCCTTCAACCAGACTCTCATCGATACCGATGGAAATGTCACGCTGACCGATTGGCAACAGTCGGACAAGACCACCCTCACCATTGGCCAGGTCTTTGTCATGCAGATGGAGGTGCAGCCGGAGCTCATCGGCCCGCCGCTCCCGAACAGCAACCTCGATTCCGTCAAACTGCGGCTCCGCTACCTGGACGATGCCAATGGGGTCGACCTCGAGACGGAACGACTATTCAAATCCCCCGGCCGGGGGGCCCCGTGGCAGATCCAACTCAAGAACGCCGCCGCCCGCGACTACCAATATGAAGTCGCCTACGTTCTGAACAATGGCTTCGTCCGGACACTCGGCCTCCAGTCCAGCCGGGACAACTTCCTGATGCTCTCTTCGGTGCCGCCCGTCGGCTGATGCTTATGTCCAATCCCCCAACCAATTCTCGAGCGGCCGAAACGCTGTTCCAAGCCGCGCTCGTCTGTGGGGCCGGCCGCAACGCCACCACCATCGTCAAAGATCTCCTGGCGGGAGCATCCGAGGCCTCCAGCCGCACCTGCATTGATGGCGGTTCCTCGGTCCTGCTGGTTGTGCGCGCTCCCGGCGATCGTGCGTTTGATGTCTGTATCCGGCAGCCTGCACCTGTCCTCGGGGTGCACCACTGGCGACGCACGAGGATGCTGCATGGATCGTCCGAAACCTGGGATACCCGCCTCTTCCTGGGTGCACCGCAGCTCGCTCCGGGTGAAGCCCGTCGGGTCACGAATGAAGCGGGGGCCTCGGAGGCCTTCACGGCGCTCCATTCCCGGCTGGGTCCGAACGCCCGTCTTTTCCTGACTTCGATCCAGGAGAAACAGGACATCCGGCAGGTATGGATCGGCTGGCATCTCGACAAACAGTTCACCCCGCGCCGCGCATTCACGGCCTGTGGCCTGCGCGACGCCTGGACCGCAGTTGAGCCTACGATCGGGTCGGTTCTGGGCAAAGACGTGCCCTCCCGCAGCCAGGGTTGGAGCATGATGGCCAGCTTCGGCGAGCATGGCCTCGTGTTTCGCCTGGGCACTACGCTCTGGTCCCGAGTGCCCGAATCCTCTGCTAAACTCGCCGGCTTTAGAGATGCCATCGCCAGGTTGGGCGGTTCTCGATCCTACGCGGAGAGCCTTTACCGACTTCTGCTCCCTGAGAATAGCAACACTGGCTTTACATCGCCGACCGGTTGCGCCTTGGAATTGGAGATTGATCCCTCCGGGATTGTCTCGACCGATTTCTTTCTGCGCCTGAACTCCGCATTGGCAATCGCCCATCACCAGCGCCTATCCATCGCCGTCGCGAATGCCGCCTAAAGCAAGAAACCCACAAATATGATTGATCTCCCTCCGAACCTGGACCCCGAAACCCGCATCTCTTTCGCAGAACTGAAGGCGGGACAAAACCCCGCCCTCGTCGCCTTCATCGAAACGCGGGAGGAACAAATGATCTCCGTCCACAAGCCGCTCGATGCCCTGGACATCGATATCCTCGGCAGCGCCGGCTGCGTGGCGCTCGTTCGGTGCCCAGCCCGGAGCCTTATCCCGGCGGCATCGCTTGAAGGCGTGGTTGGAATCGAAGCCTGGCCAGCCGCCAATCGCCAGCGTGGCCCGCATCGGTCGGATTTGGAGTTATTGAAGAATGTCCCCTCCACCGAGTCCCGGCCCATCGCCGCGCTGGTTCGACTGCGAACCGAGCCCGACGCCGCCACCAAAGAAACCATGAGTCTGATCGGGCTGAGTCTGTTTGCCGGTCAGACCGGGCTCCTCCAGGCCGCGACCATGCCCGCGCGCGGATTGGAAGATGTCCTCGCGATTCCGGCGATCGCGGCGGTGAAGATTTCTCACGCCAGCTTGAACGCACTTCGAGACAAGCCGTCGGAAGGATCGCCGCCCTCCATTGCAAAAATCAACGCCACAACCCGCATTCTGCTCCAGGAAACTCCCGCGCGAGATAATCCGACGGTGCCGGTGTTTGTGGAGTTCGCGTCGCCCCCCACCGCCGAGGAAACGGCGAAGATGGAGACGCTCGGCCTTCGGTTGATTCCCGGCGGTAGTCCGATCAAAACCGGTCGCATCCCCCTGCGAAGTATCGACGCACTCTCTGCGCTCCACTGCGTCGCGGCCATTGAGGCTTCGACACCGCTGCAGCTGGATCGCTCAAACGCAAACCAGGATTCATCGAGCACCAAACCCTAACCCCTCAAAAGAACATGCCTGCCACTAAAATTGACGGTCACTTAAACCTGATCCTTGGCGAGATTCTCAGTCAACAACTCGGATCGGCGGAAACCGAGTCCATGGGCATCACCACCCCCGCGGCTGCGACTGCGCCGGAAATTCCAATTCTGCTCCACCATACCGGCACCACAACGGAGATCGAGGCGGCTGGCTGCCGCATTGTGGCGCGTTTCGGCGATGTGGCGTCCGCGCGAGCGACGAGCGACAAGATAGCTGCGCTCGCCGAACTCCCTTCCGTGATACACATCGAGGGACCGCACCCGATGCATGCCGACCTGGAGGTGAGTGTTCCCGATGTGAAGGCCAATACGGTGCATAACCCAGGGATCGGGACCCCGCCCCAGACCTACCGTGGAACCGGGGTGATCGTGGGCATCATTGACGGCGGCGTCGATTTCACGCATGCCGCTTTCCGCAAGACCGATGGCACATCACGCATTCTTTTCATCTGGGACCAGAGTTTGGTCCCGCAGGGCGGCGAGGCCAGCCCTACCCCGTACGGCTACGGCGTGGAATACACCAAGGCCAATATTGACAGCGCGTTGACCAACGCCGCGCCCTTCACGGTTGTCCGACACAAGGACGACGGTGTGCCGGGTCACGGAACCCACGTGACCGGCATTGCAGCCGGTAATGGGCGCGCCGCCGGCACTTTCGTGGGCGTCGCGCCGGAGGCCGATATCATCCTCGTGGCCGCCCAGGGGATCAGCGATGCCCTGGGGGATTCGGTGCGACACGCCGAGGCGGTGCGTTACATCCTGGAAAAGGCGGGAAACCTCAGCAAACCCGCGGTGATCAACATGAGTCTTGGAGACAACATCGGCGCGCATGACGGCACTTCCCTCCTCGAACGGGCGATCGATTTCGAGCTGGGCCAACCTGGGCGCTGCATGTGCAAATCCGCCGGCAATGCCGCCGCCGACCAAATCGTCACCCGCGGAACGGTGGCGGGCAACGGGACCCATGCCGAACGCATGGCCTTTGGAGTCGCCATGTCCGCCGCCACCGCGGACCTCTGGTACAACGGCTCCGCCCGATTGAGCGTTCGCGTGACCGATCCGGCCGGCAAAACGACCACCGTGCTCGCCCCACCCGCGACCAACGCCGCATCCGCCACCCAGGCGCAGACACTTCCGAGTGGCAACCGGGTTGCGATCGATTCCTCCATCGATAACCGGTTCAATCGCGATAACCGGATCCTGATCCGCATCAGCCGGGGTACCGCCGCCAGTGTGATCACCGGCAACTGGACGATCAATCTCACCGAAATCAGCAATAACGCCGCGACGTTTGATGCCTGGATCCAACGCGGCAATGCGCATCCCACCTTTCCCAATTCGCCGGATAGTCGCCGCTCCAGCATCAGCATCCCGGGCACTTCACGCGAAGTCATCGCCGTCGGTTGCTACCAAACCAAGCCCGGTGGCACGACCGCCGCGGCCGGTGCCCGGAATATTTCGAGTTTTTCGAGCCGCGGCCCGACGCGCGACGGCCGGATCAAGCCGGACATCAGTGCGCCGGGAGAAGACATCATGGCGCCCCTTTCCAGCAGCATCCCATCTCCCGGGGCCGGATTGGTCGATTCCACCGGCAAGTATCAGTTGATGGCGGGCACCAGCATGGCCACCCCGCACGTCACTGGCGCGGTTGCTTTGATTCTCCAGAAAACGCCTTCGTTGCGCCAGGCCCAGGTCGTTGAGATCCTCAAACGCAGCGCCCGCGCCGATTCCCTGACCGGCACGGGGAATGCCGTACCGAATAACAATTGGGGCTACGGCAAACTCGACGTCGCCGCAGCCCTCACCGCCAATGTCCCAACACTCCAGTCTCGAAACTGGGTGCGAATCCGGCCGCAGCTCGGCAACTGGACCATGGCCGATGCCCCGCCCATCTTTCAAATTACCGCCAATGAAAACGGCACGGCGGTCATTGAATTGGCGTGGGATCCGCAGGCCTTGCTGGCGCCATCCACCCAGTATCCCGAGAAGATTCGATATTACGGAACCGATCAACCGCTCGACGCCACGATCACGAAAGCCGACGGTTCGAACTTGCGGATCCAAATTCCCGAGCAGCCGGTCCAGCTCACCGGGAATCGGTTCGATTGGACCATGCCTCAAAGCCTCTGGGACGGGTTCCGCGAGGAATGTCTCAAGTCCCTCGCCACCCCGGCCCGGTCAACCTTTGCTCGCAACATTTATTACCGCGTTTGGTTTACCGCCAGCGGCGCCAGCTCAGCCCTGGTCTGGCCGCCCGATTCCGCCATCCAAGCCAACCCCAACGCCCCTCACATGGGCATCATCGCCCTTCGATCCAGTCCCACAACCCAGGTCGCACCCGACCGCGAGGCCGTCCTCGCCATGGACCGTTGGGGGGCGCAACTCGATTGGATGTGGCAGAATCTGCCCGAGACGGATCCCAATCGGCAGGCCCTCGTCCGGCTGTTCGGCAGTCCCGCTTTCACCAACGGAATCGAGACCGCCATTCGCGGAAAGATCCTTAAGCTCTGGTTGTTTGCCGGACGGACCTCCCGTCTCCGCATCCCCGACCTGCTGAACATGCAATTCCGAACGTCCGCGGGTCTCGAAATGACGGTGCTCAAACAGCCCGATCTCAAGGGCGGCAATCTGCTCATCGATCATCTCCTCGAATTGATGTCCATTGCCCCACACCCCGATATGCTCGGGATACGGATCCAGGAGGAACTTGTTGCCGACGTGATCAAGGAAATCATGGATCCCAATGGCCAGGTTAATCAGGGACGCGCGAATACCTGTGGTCCCACCGGGCTGCAAACCTACCTCATCAATGTCAACGCCGCCGAGTACGCCAGGCTCCAACGCGGACTGCTGAGTGTGGCGGGCAAGGTGATTCTCGCCAATAACGATACACTCGAAATACCTCCCGGGATCTTCCAGGCCGTCCGCTACTCCGGTGCTCAAAACAGCGCATTCTTCGTCCGAACCAATTCGGAGCTCGCGTTCCAATCGGCGGTCATTAAGTACGCCAAAGGAAACGGTTTCCCCAGTTACGATCCCAATGCCTCACCCGATGCTTCCAATGGGATTAACACCGTCTTCCAGGCCACCGTAGGCGAAGGTCTGACCGCCGCCGAGATGGAACACGCCCTCGAAGGTTTGCTGGGGCGCAATTACAATACCGTCAGCGGCGGACCGTCTGCGGATATCCGGAATCAGTTCCTGACCACCCTTACGAATAGCCCCGACCCGCTCGTCCTCATTCTTCATTGGCGGAAGCCCCCCAGCGACTCGGACACCCGACTCCACACCGTGGTCGCCCTTCGCACAGAAGGCGGCCGGATCTTTTTTAAAAATCCGCAATACGCCGGATCTCGACCACCCAACGGCGCCTTGCCCAATTCAACCACCATCGATCCGCCCCGGCGTTTCGACGATCCCACGCAATCCCTGGAATCCATCGGCGATAACGATCTGAGCAGTTGGATCAAATGGTTTCACGCCTGATCCGCCCACCCCGCAACCCTGACCCCCTACCCCGCTCCATACCATGCTATACCTCGATTCACCCATCGGAACGATCGGCGGCTTGATGCTCTACCGCGATCATCAAAACCGCAACCTGTTCTATTACGTCGCCGAACGCCCCCGGCTTGCGCTCAATGATGGCGTGCCCGAATTCCTGTTCTTGAAATATCGGCGCGACATCACCGACAACGCCGAGTTCGATGCCGAAAAAGATTCGCTCGGCGGCGGCTTCCTCTCGTTCACGGTCGACTTGAGCGTGGATGAAAAACAACTCGACAACATCAAACGCGACCTGCGGGAGTTCGCCGAAGATCCCGGGCGCGATTCAACTCGCACCCATCCAGTTCCGCAAAGGTTCCGTCCGGCTCTCCATCGCGGAGAATGAACCCGATAAATCCGACGCCAACACTCCGCCCCCCACACCCGCCGAAGAACAACGCGGCTTCCGCCTTTTCGAAAAGATCTACGGCACCTCCATGCCGTCCCTCTTCGGTGACAACCGCGCGACGTTCTCCCTGCTCGTCGACCGCGAAATGGCCACCCTCCTCGAAGCGGGCCTGCGCAGCGGCATCAGCCCCATCGGCGTGATCTATCAATGCGAATTCCTCGGCCTCAGCCCCGCCTTCAATGTCAAGGTGACCGCGGAATACAAACGCGTCTATGACCACCTCGAAACCGAATTCGGCGCCCGGGGACAGATCTACGCCGTTTCTCTCGCCGCTGAGATCGACGCCGCCTTCCAGAAGCTCCGCGACAGCGGCGCCATCAAAATCGAGGTCATGAACTTCACCGATGACGCGGACCTGAAGAAACAGTCGGATTCGGCCTTCGAGTGGTTCAAAACCCAGCTCCTCGCCGACTTCTTCAACTCAGCCCTGCAACCGCCCACATTCATGACCCGCACTCCCGGAACCGGCGGGTTGCTCGGCCAACTCCAGACTTTGCTCGGGGCGTTGGCCGCTCCTCAATCCTCAACCGATCGCGCCCCGCAACGCGGCTCACCCACCGCCCAAACCCCCACCTCGGCGCCACCGCCGACCGGGCAGGACAGTGGAGTTGCCGAGCCTGGCAGCGTGAACCAGGCGGCGGCCGCCAGCGGCGGCGGCGGTGCTTCAGGCTCCGGTTCCGGGGCTTCGGGCATCGCTCCGTTCCAAATCGCATTCTCGCTCAAGTTCTATCACCAGGAAGAGCTCAAAACCCGCACGTTCGAATACTCGATGCAGGCGGCTGTGGCGCGCGAGGTCGCACCCCAGGGCCTTTTTTCGACCGTCGCCAGCGGACTCAACCTCGATCGCGCCATCGTCGAAGTCAGGATGGACGACGATTTCTTCGATCGCATCATTGCCCGGGTCTCGATGGGCGAAGATCTCGATGCCGCGCAGATCAGTTCGGTCGCCGTCAACCTCGAGTACCCCGCCAACCGCCCGGCCGGCCAAGTCCCCTTCGCACACTGACGGTTTCCTTTTCCGCCCGGGCCAGGCCGATCCGCATACCTTCACCACCTTTCTCAACGAGAAAAAGGACCGCGATTACCGCTACAAGATGGACATTACGTTCGCGCCAAACTCCGAATGGATGGGCAAGGACAACCAGGTTAGCACCGGTTGGATCACCACCAACGTGACCGAACTGGCCCTTTCTCCGCTCGATCAACTCGAACTCCTCGATGTCGAGGTCGGCCTCGGCGACATGGATTCCGGCGAAGTCAGCCAGGTCGAGGTGGACCTCATTTACGACGATCCGGCCCACGCGTTTCATGTCGAGAAAACCGTTCTCCTCAAGCCCGACGCGGGTTCGGTGCACTGGCGCTTGCGCCTCGCCGACGAAGCCCCGCGCATGTTCCAATATCGACTCCGTTACTTCCTTAAATCGGGGAATATTCGATACCAGACTGACTTCGAACCGACCGAGAACCCCTCCGTGATCGTCAACGAACCCTTCAGCGGCGAGCGCCAGATCCGCCTCATTTCCTTGCTGCCCGAGGACAACCTGGTCGAGGCCGTGGTCGATCTCGATTACCGCGAGGCAACCACCGGCTATCTTCGCAAGTTCCAGGAGACGATCGACCCAGCCCACATCCAGGACCGGAAATCCATCATCATCCCTACGCTCGATGACGATCATGGGCTTCTTACCCTGGAATCCACCGTCGTCCGGGGTGATGGTTCGGTCTTCGAATCCGGCAAGCTCGAACTGGATTCCAGCGTCGCCCTCATCAGCGACGGCGCCGGAACGACCCATCGGATCGAAGTCAAACTGCCGAGCCAGAACCTGGGTACGTTGATCGGCCTCAAAATCGATTTCACCGGCCCGGGCGACAATCCGGATGTCGAGTCCTGCCTGTTCACGCCGAGCCAGGTCGAGGACAAACCTATCGCCCTCGTCCAACCGTCCGGCAATGGCTCATTCGTCTACAGGTTCAAAGTCACCGGTTACGACAATCAGGGTAATCCAATTCCCGGCCAGGCCGGTGAGAGCTCGGACAAGACCTTTATCGTGCCGCTTCCTGCCGCATGACCGAGTCGGAGCCTTATCCGGGACTGCCGCGAACCCCCGTGGCCTTCGCCCTCAATCGAGGCCACGGGCATACAGATTCGCAAACTGCGCCGAGTGTCCATGCTGTCGAAGTCCGAGGGGGCCGCGCGCTGAAATCCCCGGTACCTGGCGGTGCACCGGGGGTTCATTCCCTTGGGTTATAGTCAACTCCTCCCCGCGCAAAACCAGCCGCGTCCGGACCCAACCGTCCGACGCCGCTTCGAGCCGAATTTCGCGGGCGCGACTTCCTCTTGGGAGTATCCCCGCCGAACCGGCTCCTTGAATCCGCCAGTCCACGATGAACTCCGCATCTCCCCAGACCGTCGAAGTCGACAGCACCTCCGGTCCCTGGCCATCACTGACCAGGATCCAATCGCGTGCCTGCCAGTGCGGGCCATGATCCGGCCCCGCCTGCCATCCATCGAGATCGAGTCCCGTGTAAAGCGATTTGAACCCGACGTCGAGCCCGGCTACTTCGTCGGGGGGCGGATTCGAGGACGGCCACTCGCGGATTCGGAGATTGCGAAAATGACACTCCGATCCCTCCGACTCCAGGCAGAGGTAACCGCGGCGCGGACGGCACTTGGACGCCCCGGAGACCACTTTGCCATTCACCGCCAACGTCAACCGCCCATCACGGCTCTCCACTCGATAATGGTTCCACTCTCCATACGGTCGCGCCCGGCGCTCGCTTGGAAGACATCGCTCCCAACCACGCGGGTGCGGTCGATCCGGCGTCATCCGCGCCCCGTGAATTGAAAAGACATCGCCGTGTCCAGTCGCCAACCCTTCGGCCGCATCGCCATCGAGGATCTGGACTTCAATGGCCTTGGCGAACGGCACACCGGGCGCCGTGATCGGCTCCGAATAGGCGAACAATCCGGCGTTGCCATGCTGCACCATGTGCCGCCATTCCAGCTCGAGGTCGAAGTTCTCGTACTGGTGCGTGGACCGCATGATCCCCGTTGGGACACCCGTCGACACGATCAGCCCGTCTCGCACCGTGAAGGTGTTCGGCGCCACGTTTACCGGCACCCAGCCCGAGAGATCGCGCCCGTTGAATAACGCCGTGAAAGGATCGGGTTCTCCGATGGCAACTGCGGCCCGCACCCGGCCGGGCCATCGCAGGACACTGCAAACGGTCCCGATCATAGCCGTGCGCGCAGTTCGCGAGAGGAAGCGGCGACGCGAGGAAGAATTCATAGTGAGCGATTTTGCCGGATCCATCGCGTAAACGCCAGCATCGAACTGCTCGATAACCCGCGCCGATTCACGTCGGCGACTACCCAAAAATGCGGACTGAAAGAAACCCGCGCCTCCTTAGAGAATTGAAAACAGAACGGACAGGGCGTTGGGCGTGCCAGGACCAAGCGTTCGTCGTTTGCCCAGGCGCTTGCTTCGATCCGGGGCGATGAATTCCCTTCTCCGGCGCGGGTTTCCAGAGCCCGGAAATTTCACCCGAACAGCCGACGCATCCCAGCAGGCGGTTCATGGGTGAAATTTCCGGGCCAGCACCGTCGGGAATAGACGTCTGTGTCAGGCCTGGTCGAACACCGGTTGGCACTGGAGCGTACGCGGTGGAGTGTGGAGTTCTTGTTAGAAATGAGAAGGTCAGGGGTTCGACTCCCCTCGGCTCCACCATTTTGAAAGCGTTTGCACCGCTGTGAAACGCTTATTCCCAATAGGTTAGGCCCGGTCTATGCTTCGCCGCCGAATTTGTGCTTCACTCTGAAATCCTCTGATGCGCTATGCACGAAAGCCAAATAAAGGCCA
>CAVXWU010000022.1:0-89074 GCA_963765535.1 uncultured Verrucomicrobiae bacterium | reverse complement strand
ACGGAGATTGACATAACGTCTGACATACTGGACGCTAACCCTATGCCAAACACACGGTCCATCCCGTTGCCCGCCGCCCACGCGCTCCGCAAGTTGGGCCGTGATCTTGCGCTTGCACGGCGCAAACGCGGCATTTCCACGAGCGATATGGCCGCCCGGCTTTTTGTCAGTCGCGACACGCTCTGGCGGATGGAACGTAGCGATCCTACGGTCGCGCTCGGGACTTTGGCGACAGCGATGTTCGTTCTCGGTTTGCATGACCGCCTGGCAAACCTCGCCGCACCTGCCAGTGATGAACTCGCTCTCAGCCTCGATGAACGCCGTCTGCCAAAACGCATCCGCCGTCCACGCGTATGAGTCTGGAAGTTCACATTGATTGGCTGGGACAGACCCACTTCGCGGGACGACTCCATGCTGCGGAACGCGGGGCTTCGGTTTCCTTCGAATACGCATTGGAGTGGCTTCAGCGCGACGGCACTTTTGCGATCGATCCGACATCGCTTCCGCTCCAACGGGGCATGCATCATGGCGCGGCTCTGTTTGGAGCGATTCAGGATTGCGGGCCTGACCGCTGGGGGCGAATGCTGATCGAGCGCGCCGTAAGGAAGAAAGTCCTGACGCAGAAGCCATATCGCGACATTGATTTTGTGCTGGCATTGGACGACGCGGCGCGTGTTGGCGCATTACGTTTTCGGGTCAACGCCGAAAGTCCTTTTCTCGCCGCGACAACCGGCAAGCTGCCGCCATTGGTTCGCCTGAGCGTGCTGCTTCGCGCGACGGATGCCATTCATAACGAGACCGAAACCGCCCAAGATTTGCGGTTTCTGCTTGGCGCTGGCTCGCCACTGGGGGGCGCGCGTCCGAAGTCAGCCGTGAGGCTGACACACGGGCGGCTCGCGATCGCGAAGTTCCCCAAGCCCGACGACACACGGAACATTGCGGCGGGTGAGATTCTCGCGCTGGCTCTGGCGGCACAGGCGGGTATCCAAGTGGCGGAACATCGGCTCGTACCGGTGGCCGGGCAGAGCGTGGCTGTGATTACTCGATTTGATCGCGACGGCAAGAACCGCATCCCTTTCATTTCCGCCGTGACCCTGCTCGGCCTGCCCCAAGGCGATCCGGGCGCTTACACCTTACTCGCCGACGGTATCCGGCAATTCGGCCATGATGTCCCCGGCGACCTCCTCGAACTGTGGCGACGCCTCGTCTTTTCGCTGCTTGCCAGCAACTACGACGACCACCTTCGCAATCATGGTTTCCTGATGCGTGAACCTGGACGCTGGTCGCTTTCACCGGCCTACGACCTCAATCCCGTGCCGGAAGTCGATCGCGGTCGCATGAACAAGACTGCCCTCGCCGAAGATCAGGCGGAACCGAGTATCGAGGGGGCGTTGGCCGCCGCGCCACGCTTTGGCCTCAAGACAGCCAAGGCAAGGGAGATCCTCTGCCAGGTGTTCACGGCGATTTCTGGATGGCGCGCCACCGGAAAACGACTCCGGCTCAAAGCAGCTACTCTCGATGCTTACGCCAGTGCGTTCCAGCATCCGCTCATGGATGAAGCCAGACGCCTCCTGGGCCGATGACGCTGACCTCCACTGCCACCACACGCATCCTCACAAACAAGCCGGTTACGCAAGGTGAGCGACATCGTAACCACCGATCTGGATCCGAGCATCAGCACCAAGCACCGAAATCCACGGTTCGACTTGTGAGCATGGCCTCGTTTTTGGCGCCGAAAATCGCGCCATAAAGCGTTTTGGACCCCCTCTAACCGCGTAATGCTTTTGCGGATCAACCACTTGTCGTGGTCCGACCAAGGCCGGACAACAACCAGGCTCCGTCGAGACGGTTACAGTGAGGCCATGATCGCCCGGTTGAAGGCGATCTGAGTTCATTCATTCGTTCCTCCGCAGCTCCATAAACTTGGAGATCGAGATTTCCAGCAGAGGCGCGTAGTCGCGTGCCAGTTTCAACGCTTCCTGATAAGGCAGACAGCCGCGGAGGATTCTGACAATCTGCGACGTCGTCATGCCGGCTTCCTTAGCAAGCTGCACAACTTCCTCTGGCGGAGCCCAACGGAGACTGGCTTCATCCATGGCGCATGGGATTCAACTCGGCCACGAAGATACCTCGGTGCCAATCTCCACGGCAAGCTTCCGAGCGCTTTCAAACGGAGGAGTCGGGAGGAGTCGTGGATTGTCCGGTTAGCCGGCTGCGATGCGCTCGAAACCGGCCAGCCGGGGGCGGTGGGTATTGCGATCGCGCGTCCGAGCCGGCGCGTGCTGCACCTGCCCGACGTGTGGAAGAGCTGGAATCCCGACTGCGCTCACGGAAACCACGAGGCAAATATCTTTGATTTGAATGCGAAACCTAACGCCACAGAACATTTGCCATTGCTGTGGATCATCCACGACGAATTCGCCGAGTGGATGATGACCGAGGATTACGCGGAAGCCGTGGCTGATATCGTCGGTCGGCTTGGCGTCAAGGCCCGTGCCGCCGGGATCTCACTGGTCTTCGCCGCGCAACGTCCTGACGCGAACGTGATGCCGATGCAGCTACGCGCGAATCTTGGGAATCGGCTGGTGTTGAGGGTGGACGGCGAAGGAACGTCCGAAATTGCCTTGGGTGAGAAGGGGGCTGAACGGTTGCTCGGGAAGGGGCATTTGGCGGCCAAGCTCGAGGGGGAGCAAGGGATTGTTTTTGGCCAGGTGCCGTTTGTGGAGACGGATTTCTTGTCGCGCGTGGTCAGTGCGCTGCGTTCGGGAAGTGTGGATTTGCCACCCACAGTTTGAGGCATATCAGATCATCAGCGGCTCCGTTCCCTCGTTCAGAACCTTAAGATATTCGTCGTATGCGTAAATTCGGCGGTAATTGCGTCCGGTGGTTTCGCGGGTGATGCCGAGTTTGGCCAAGTGTTTCATGCACGCGGTCACGGTCGGCACGCTGAGTTTCAATTCGTCGCTGGCGGTGGCAATCGAGAGGATCGGTTGCGCCTGGAGCAGCCGGTGAACGCGCAAGGCCGAGCCGGCGGCTTTGCCAATGGCTTGAATGCGTTGCTCGTCCGCGGCGGCGAGTTTCATCAGGGCTTTCGCGGTTTGCCCGGCTTGCTTGGCGGTTTCTTCCACGCCGCTCAGGAAGAAGCGCACCCACGCTTCCCAATCGCCGGTGAGGCGGACGGATTGCAGGAGGTCGTAGTATTGCTGGCGGTGTTGCTTGAAGTAGAGGCTGAGATAAAGCAGCGGCTCGCTCAACGCGCCTTCCGCGCAGAACAAAAAGGTGATGAGCAACCGGCCCAGGCGTCCGTTGCCGTCGAGAAACGGATGGATGGTTTCAAACTGGACGTGCGCCAGTGCCGCTTTGATCAGGAGCGGCGTCTTGACGGGGTCGTTGTGCAGGAATTTTTCCAACGCGCCCAGACATTCCAACACCTGATCGGGTGGGGGTGGAACGAACAGGGCATTACCGGGACGAGAGCCACCCACCCAATTCTGTGAGCGACGGAATTCGCCCGGCTCCCTCCTGCTGCCGCGACCTTTGGACAACAGCACGCCGTGAATTTCCTTTAGCAGCCGGAGCGACAGCGGGAGTGTTTCCAACCGCCGCAAGCCATATTGCATGGCGGCGACGTAATTGGAAACTTCCTGTACGTCGTCAATCGGCACGCCCGCGACGCCTTCCATCTCAAACAGCATCAAGTCAGACAGGCTGGATTGCGTGCCTTCGATCTGCGAGGACAGCACGGCTTCCTTGCGCACGTAGGAATAGAGGAACAGCCTCGGGTCCGGCAAAACAGTGGTTAACCCGTCAAGCCGGCCGAGCGCGAGCATGGCTTTCTCAACGAGTTCCTGAATCTCGGCATCGAGTTCCAGAGCGGGCAATGGCGGCAGGGGATTGGGAACAAAAGCACGGGCATTCTCACCCGCCGCAGAGGGGAGCGGAGTGTAATGGCCGGTTAACCCGCGTTTCATGACTTTTAAGCAAGTGTTAGTTCCTACCGGACGAATTAAAGGATGACGGACAATCCTTTAATTGTTAAGCGCCAAATTAAAGGATGCGTTAACTCCCGGGTTAGCCGTTCATGCAGCCGATGTTCGCGCAAAGTGTGATGCCACCGGGAAGGCCAAAAGCTGGCGCGATCTCTACGAGAAAATCATCGAGTCGTCCGACGCCGATGCGGACTCCTTCGTGTCCAGCGAGGCCTCCAAGGACTTTATGGCACGGTTGATCCCGCAGCGAGGTCGGTAGCCTCTCTAAGAGCAACTTCACGATCGAGAAGCTATCGCAATGGAGTGAGTCCGACAAGAATTGTCCCTGCGGTTACGGGAGCCGGGGAGTTCGAGGACGAACAGTTGGGTGGCCCGGCACCGGTCTTTGCGGCCGAGAATAACGGACGGCGTTGCACGGGAGAGGTTCAGCAGCGTATCGCAGGTCGGCCCGGTGAACGACGATCCGACTGTCGCCCAAGTATGCGCTTCGTTCGCAGCGGGTTCTGGAGAATCCGGCCGCCCTCAAAGGCGTTAGCGGCGGTTTTCAGGCCGGTAAATGAGCTGTAAGGCGGTTCGATTACATTCGATTACATTCGTGGTTGGAGCCAACAGTCCAGTGTTGTGTCTCAACCGCCAAGGAACGCCAAGGAACGCGAATGGATCGCTGCCCGCGAAAGCGGTAAGGCGCAATCCCGTATCGGCGCAGCAGCGCGACCAACAATCGGTGGGACCAGCGGTCCCGCAGCTTGAATGAGAATTCGACGGGGGGATCGCTATTCTTTTGAAGGGCGGCGAGGCGGGCCTTGATCCGCTCACGTGCATTGGCAGCGGCATCCCGTTCGCCGGGGGTGGCAGCCCCGGCATGCAGGGCCTCGATAAGCCGGAGTCGTTCGAGGAGGCGGTGTTCTTGTGTCATGGTGTTAAGCATCGTGCCGTGAGATGACGGCAATTTGCACGTTCCAAGGTATTCGACACTGATACCGCGCATCTCCGACAGGCGAGTGACGACGATTCCCAATGAGCCGTCGACGAGGCCACCGTCACCGCGGTAGATGTAGACTGCGTTCGGAAGCCGCTTCCCGTATGGGAGCGACTGAACCGCGTTCTGGTACTCTTGAAGTCGCATGCTATCCGGCAACGAACAATTGCGTGGCCCAGCGGCAGTCGGTTCGACCGAGGCCGTCTTCCTCGTCCCAACGGTTGATGAGCACGATTGTAGCGAGAACCGAAAGCGGCGCCAATCCGAGGCGAGTTTGGAAGCCGGGGATCGCTTGCTCGAGGTGATCTGAGTTCACTCATTCGTTCCTCCTCGTCCTGCCGCCGCAGTTCATCGCTGCCGTCCGCTCCGCCATCCGGCGGGTATTATTGGGCCTGGGCCCTCACTGCCTGCTTGATCGAACCGGGCGCCAGGGCATCCGCAGTCCAGACCGCCCCACGGCTCTGGGCCAGGCGGGCCAGTGCGCCAAGGATTTCCTCCGCCGATCGCAATCGTTTGAGCGTCACGTCCTGCACACCCACGTAGATCTCCTCGCTCTTCTCCGGTTCGCGCGCGTCGAGATACTTGAGACGGCCCACGGAAAAACCTACGAAATCCGTACCGTCGTATTGACAGTCCCAATGGGAAAGCCAGGAGGCCAGACGCCCTTGCGCCAGCCGTTCTCGCACGGCCTCCAGGTTCGTGCGCCCCTGCGTGGTCCGGACCAGGCGGATTTCGTCCAGGCGGAAGGCGACGCGGCGAAGTCGGATCCGACGGAACAGCAGGGCGACGGAGTCATATTCCAGCCGCACATCGGGCAGGTCCAGGAAAAGTCCACCGCCAAACTCGGCCGGGCTGATCAGACGGACATTTTCGAGGCGCACGACGGGGGCTCGCAGGTCGATTCGGACTCGGCCGACGATCGTTTCCATTCCGGTCGCCTCCCGAACCTGTCGTTCGGCTAACATCCGCAGAATGGGATTACGGAACAGGACGACCACGGCCACGAGCGCGAGCACGAGGAGGATCAACCGGAACGTCCATTTGAAGAGCTTTCTCATCAGCTCATCGGGATATCTTCGGGTCGGACCTCGAGACACTCATCCTGGTCCTCCCACAACACCACCGGGTAATATTCGAGCAATCGCGGACCGATTTGTTGGCCCAACCTGCTCAGGAGCAGTTCTGCCTCCGTGGCCGCTTCTTCCAGCTTTTCTTGATAATCGTTCACTTGCCGCTTTTCGTGATCGTCCCAATGGGCCACGGCGTGAACCGGCTGGTACTCGGTGGACCAAATCTGCAAGTCGTGCTGCAGGTCGGCCGGCAAATCTTCGAAGGCGATGGCGGTTCCCGAGCAGTGTTGGCAGACCAATCCGGATTCGAGCACGTCGCGGGTTAACAACGGCAACAACGGCGCGCGGCAACATTCCGAGTCAGGATAACCGGAGGGCGACTGGATCAAGTGTTTCAGCCATATCTGCCTTTCATGCCCGGCCTGGGCCGCGAGCCGATACGCGCCCAACAGGGGATGGGAAAGCCGCCAACAGCGCCCTCGAATCTGACCCAGGGTCTGCGCCATCCAGCGACCCAGCGACAGGTCGTCGAACCCGCGGAACACCTGCGAGTACCTCAACCCATAGCCGATCCTGAGGCGATTCGGTGTCCATCAACAGCCCACTCTATTTCGCTCCGGCAAAGATCAAAGCCCAAAGTGGGCGCGATTTCCACTTGGGCTCGCCCGCCACTCCGGATATAAACGTCCACATGCAGGGAGTCGCTCCAGGTCCGCTCGAAGCATCGCCGACGTGTCTCGTTGGCGTCGGGCCCGAGCGAGCCGCGCAACTGGCCCGGCTCGAAATCCTCACCGTGCGCGAGCTGCTCCTCCATCGGCCCCGGCGCTACGAAGATCGAAGCCGCATTCGACGGATCGACTCCCTTGGGGCCGGTGACGCCGCTGCCGTCAGCGGCAACATCGCCGCCATGGGTGTCAAAACCTGGCGCCAAGGACAAAAGTCGGTCTTCGAGTGTGTAGTCGAGGACGACACCGGCCGCCTGCACTGTCGCTGGTGGAATCAACCATACATGCAACAGCATTTTCATGTCGGCGAACGCCTCTTCGTCTATGGTCGGGTCGCCTCGCTACGGCCGCGCTCGATGGATCATCCCGAGATAGAAGCCCTGGATCCCGGCGAGGAAAGCATTCACCTCGGCCGGATTGTACCTGTCTACCCGCTCACCGAAGGCCTCTCGCAGCGTTGGTTGCGCGCGCTCATCTACCGAACCCTCCATGAACGCGCCGACGAATTTGAATCCGAAGCGGACGGTCCGCCGCCGCTGAAGACCGGGTCCATGGCCGGACTCGTCCGAACGCTGCATTTCCCGACGACGCTCGAGGCGGCAGTGGATGCCCGGCGTTCCCTTGCCCTCAGGGAGTTGATCGGCTTTCACCGCGAGATCCAACGTCGGCGGCGTCAACTCGAGACGCGTTCGACGACCCGTGCCTGCCCTGGAGACAACCGCCTGGTGCGGCCCTTTCTGCGACACCTGGAGTTCTCGCTCACTGAGGCCCAGAACCGGGTATTGCGTGAAATCCGCAAGGACATTGGCCAAAGCCATCCCATGCGCCGCCTGCTCCAGGGGGACGTTGGCTCCGGCAAGACCGTGGTTGCCGCCTGCAGTGCCCTGATGGTGCTGGAGTCCGGGTGCAACGTCGCCTTGATGGCGCCCACCGAGATCCTCGCAGCCCAACATTTCTCAAACTTTCACCGCTGGTTCGCGCCGTTGGGCGTGCAGACGGACCTCGTGACCGGAAGCCGGAAGACCACCAACTCGCAGGATCCAATTCCGCCGGGGGTTTCCACCGACACACCGGCCGGGCGCGCAACGTCGCGAATCGTAATTGGCACGCATGCCTTGCTCGAGGCGGGTTGCGCTATGGACCCGCTGGGTCTCGTGATCATCGATGAACAACACAAGTTCGGCGTGGCCCAGCGCGAGCGATTGGTCCGCAAAGGCCGCTACCCGCACGTGCTGGTGATGTCCGCCACTCCCATTCCGCGCACGCTTGCGCTCACCCTCTACGGCGATCTGGACGTCTCTGTGATTGATGCCCCCCCGCCGGGGCGCCGCCAGGTCAAAACTTTCCTGCGCGGGATCGACCGGCTTCCCAGGGTGTGGGCCTTTGTGCGCCAGCAACTCGATCAAGGGCGCCAGGCCATTTTCGTCTATCCGCGGGTGGAAGACGACGACGGCGATACTGTCAAAACTGTGATTGCCGGATGCCGCCGGCTTTCGCGTGAACTTTTGCCGCACTCCGTCGGCATGCTTCACGGCCAGATGCCGGCTGCCGAAAAGGACCGGGTCATGGCTGCATTTCGACGGAATGAAATGGCGGCGCTGGCGGCCAGTTCGATCATCGAGGTCGGAGTGGACATTCCGAATGCGAGCGTCCTGGTGATCGAGAATGCGGAGCGCTTCGGCCTGGCCCAGCTCCATCAGCTCCGAGGTAGGATCGGCCGGGGTGTCCATCTCTCCTATTGTGTCCTGGTTGCCGATCTCCGACATCCCGAGGCCCGGCAACGGCTGGAAATCCTCGAGCAAACCACTGATGGCTTTCGCGTCGCCGAGGCCGATCTCCGGTTGCGCGGTCCCGGAGAATTGCTCGGTCGTTCGCAGAGTGGATTGCCTTCCTTCCGGTTTGTCGATCTTGCGACCGACCTCGAGCTGGTCGAAGCCGCGCGCCAGTGGGTGCGACAGCCCATGAGACAGCCGGGATCTCCGTGCACGGGGTCATAGATTCGAGCTCGCGAGGCCGGGCACCCTCCACGCAGACCCCTTTGAGAGACTCGAAATACGAAGAGGATTATCTGCCCCGCACGGCCGTCGTGCGCTCGCTGAACCACTGGTAATCCCGGAGTTCCGTGGTGAAGAAGTTGAAGCCGTTGTAGACCCGCCGGATCGGCACCTGCGTCGAGGGTTCGACCCATTTCCTGATTTCCGAGTGCCCGTCGGCAAACGAGAAACCACAGGCCCCGTTGTGATAGCTTGCCGGCAGATCCCGCCAGTAAGCCTGACCTTCGGTATACATACGCACGCCGAGCCAGCCGTCATTGATGCCGTCGGGATGTTCATCCACCATCACCCACGCCTTCGAAGGGGACGGATCCGTGATGCTGGTTGTCTTGCCGAACCGATTGTAATCCTTGCCGTCTCCCACGTTGCTGTCGTTGGAGCCACTGACAAACTGCAGCATACTGTTGCCTTCCATCCAACTGTTCATCGAATAGCTCCGGGCACGCGGATGCATCCGGCCCGAGATCTGGACTTGCGACCGGTCGGCCGGGCATTTGTAGAGCTCCGCCGCGGAAGTATAGGGAGCCAGGTGCGATTGCGTGGGATCCAGCAACAGGGAGGTGTTCGTGTTATCCGGGTGATTCCCGTAATCCAGGACCCCGGCCACCCACCAACGGCTGGCGACGATCCAGTCATTGAAATCATCGGCATACATCGTCCAGGCCAATTGCATCTGCTTCCCGTTGTTCACGCAGCCGATACCCTGCGCCTTCGACTTGGCCTTGCTCAGGGCAGGCAACAACATCCCCGCCAATATCGCGATGATGGCGATCACTACGAGCAATTCGATCAAAGTAAACCCCCGGAATGCGGGGCGACGATGGGCTGTCGTTGGCCAATTCACGGTGCGTCCAGCCTGCCGCCGTTCGGAGTATGCGTCAAGTCACACCCGTCTTGGACATTTGGCACGCGTGCGCCGGTCGACCTCACCGGGCGTAGCCGCCGACGTCAGTCGGCGCTGACTTGGGGTAAGCGGACGTGGTTCGGCGGAGCGGTTCCGCGCGCTCTCACGAGCGCGGCTACAGAGTGCGTAGCCGTCGACGTCAGTCGGCGCGGACATCTCCCTGCGCAATCGAAGCGCGCGAACCCATTCAGCGCGCTGCACCGGGCGGCATTGACGCCCCTGCCGCCCCCGCGTAGCTTTCAACCATGACCGTGGCCCACGAAACCCAGCAAGGCGTCGATCGGTTCCCGATCCGCGTCCCGCTGCCTCCAACCCAGCTGGACCGGCTATCCCGGGAGATCCTGGGATTGAAGGAGGACCTCAACGCCGTGATCCTGGCCCATAACTATCAAGTGCCCGAGATCCAGGATCTGTCGGATTATGTGGGAGACTCGTTGGGCCTTTCGCAACAGGCAGCAAAGACGAAAGCCGATGTGATTGTGTTTTGTGGCGTCCATTTCATGGCCGAGACCGCCAAGATTTTGAATCCGGGAAAAGTGGTGGTGCTGCCGGACAAGGATGCCGGTTGCTCGTTGGAAGAGAGTTGCCCGGCGGAGCAATTGCGGAAGTTCCAGTCGACGAATCCGAATTTTTACACCATTGCCTACATCAACTGCAGCGCGGAAGTGAAGGCCTTGAGCGATGTGATTTGCACCAGTGGCAACGCGGTCAGGATTGTCGAGGCCGCCCCTCCCGATCGGGACCTGCTCTTTGTCCCGGACGAGAACCTCGGCGCCTGGGTCATGGAACAAACAGGACGGCCGATGACCCTGTGGCGGGGTAATTGTTATGTGCACGTGGAATGGACACATGCAGCGATCACGCGAATTCGGCAGGAGCATCCCGGCGCCCCGCTCGTGGCGCATCCGGAATGCACGCGGGCGGTGCGGATATTGGCCGACGAAGTGTGTTCGACGGAGAAGATGGTGAGCTACTGCAAAGGTGCCCGCGCACCCTCCATCATCATCGCGACCGAGGCCGGTATGCTTCACCGACTCAAGAAGGAATGTCCCGACAAGGAATTCATTCCCGCGCCAACCGAGAACTGCCGGTGCAACGAATGCCGGTACATGAAGATGAACACGCTGGAGAAGTTGTACGACTGCATGGCAAGGCTCGCGCCCAGAATCGACCTGAGCGAAGAACTCATTCTGCGCGCGAGGTCGCCGATCGAACGGATGCTCGAGATCTCAGCCCGCGGGGCGGTTCGCGCCGGCTGATCTTCCGATCGACCGCACAACAAACGTCCCGCGCCATCCGCCGATCCGCCCCCCGCTATCATCGAAATCCCTTTCACGGGGTATCCGGGACGTGCTGCAGCCAGAGAGAATTCTGATAGACGAAGCTGAGTTGACTCCCTTCGGGAGACCAGCAGACCTCGGAGAAGGTTGCTCCCGGCCGTGTTCGACCCAGCAGGGCAAGTTGACTCCCGTCCGGGCGACTGACATATAGCGAGGTGCGGATCTGCGTTTGGACCTCGAGAAACGGCGGGGCGCTGCTGAGGATGACAAGCGGTATGAGGTCGGCCTCCTCGCAGGTCCAGGCCAGTCGATCCGCCGTTGGAGAAAGTGTGATGTCGGTCTTCTGGCTGTGTCGCAAAGCGCGCGGCAGGTTCAATACCCCTCGCGCCCAATTCAAGGGATTGCGATCGGCAGAAAGGAGCAGGAATTCGGCGGCAATCTCGGTGGAGAGCGGCGAGAAACGGAGTTCCACGCAGGGTTGCGGCATGGGCTTGGACGTGACTACCGGCACGGAGAGAAGTGAATCCAGATCCACCTCAGCCGCCCTGCCGGTGTCGATCCAGTAGACCCGGGCAAGGAGGCGCCCTTCGCGGATCGGCCAGTCCACGAAGCCGGTGCTATCATTAAGCCAGTCCGGTTGTGATCGTCCTTCGAAGCGGTTGGTCCAGCTTGCCTGGAGGGAATGACCCGATTCATAGACCTGGTAGAGGCGCCGTTGCCCGAAGCGCCGAACCGTCAGAAGCCATCGCCCATCCGGTGAGGGCGCCCAATAGATGAGCGGTCGATCCCGATTCAGGTCGAGTGCAGCGGGCTGATCAATGGCCCGGAATTCGGGCTGGTCCAGGTTGAATCGGAGGATTTTGACTCCGCCGGTGGGATCACGGCTGAAACAGGCGATCATGTGGTTGGAGGCCTGAAACCACGATCGCGTGAAGCGCCTTCGGAAATCGTACCCCGATTCCACGAAGCCATTGGTAATCACGCCATGCGTGACCGCAATTGGGCTGGCGTGAACAAAGCGACGACCGGAACGCTCCAAAAGACCGATAACGATGGCGGCGGCGAGAGCGATCAGGGCCAGAACCAACCAGGGCCGACGGTCGTGCACGTGGGGGAGATTATCGCTTTGGTTCAGTGGCGCAAGCCGCGGATCCTGCGCCAACAAAAATCGTTGCGTGACTTGTTTGGGTTGTGGCTAAGTTGTCGCGGGCAGCCGCCCGGCCAAGCCGGATGCCCAGTCGGATATGAAATTGGGCTGGACATGACGCCGTCGCGAGAAGCGATGAACCGCTGCCGGTTGACCATCTACTACTCTGGCCGGGTACAAGGGGTCGGCTTCCGTTTCACAACGAAATCAGTCGCGGCGGGTTATGACGTGGTTGGCGCGGTGCGCAATCTGCCTGATGGGCGAGTCGAATTGATGGCGGAAGGCACTCGTGAAGAACTGGATGCGTTCCGCCGGGCGATCCAGGACTCGGAAGTCGGCGGGCTCATTCGCCACGAGGAAGTGGCTTGGAGCGCGGCGACCGGGGCGTTTCGTGATTTCGAAATTGGCGGATAGCGGGCATGAAGTACGCGATTATAGCAGATATTCACTCCAATCTGGAAGCGCTGGACGTGGTGCTGGCCGATGCGCACGAGCAGAACTGTACCCACTATGCCTGCCTGGGAGACGTGGTCGGCTACAACGCCAACCCCAAGGAATGCCTCGATAAAATCCGCGACATGGAAATGCCCTGCGTCAAGGGCAACCACGACGAATACTGCTCCACTGAAAGTAACCTCGAGGGCTTCAATCCGCACGCGGCGGAGGCCATCCAATGGACCCGGGCGCAATTAACCGAGGAAGATCGCGACTGGCTGCGAAACCTGAAATATATCCGATTGGTGGGCAGTTTCTCGATCGTGCACGCCACTTTGGACGGACCACAACGCTGGGGTTATGTCTTTGACCGTTTGGCCGCCGCCGCCAGTTTCACCTACCAAAATACCTCGGTCTGCTTTTTCGGTCATACCCACGTCCCCGTGGCCTTTATCCGCGACAGCGTCGTCCGCGGCGGAACGTATTCCAAATTCAAAATCGAACCGGGCCGGAAATACTTCATTAATGTCGGCAGTGTCGGCCAATCTCGCGATGGCGTGGCAAAGGCCACTTATGTGATCTACAACACCGACGACGGCACCATTGAATTGCGCCGGTTGGATTACGATATCGCCAAGACCCAGGCCAAAATCCGCGCCGCCGGCTTGCCCGAGCGGCTGGCCGAACGGCTGGCCTTGGGGAAATAACTGCCGCGGGGGTCCATGATGCCGGCGCCCTGCCGCTCCTCCTCGGCCTCGACCCGATCGAGAGTGCTGATCCTTAAGCCCAGTTCGCTGGGGGATGTCGTGCAGGCTTTGCCGTTCCTTCGGCTCCTCAAACGCGGACGGCCTCAAAGCGAGATCTATTGGTGGTTGAACGACTCCCTCGCCACACTTCTGGAGGGCGATCCCGATCTCGCCGGATTGTTTCTCTTCTCCCGACAAGGTTGGAGTTCACCCGCGCGATGGCGCGACCTCATTCGGCAAATCCGGGAAATGCGCCGATTAAAGTTCGACTGGGTGATCGATCTTCAAAGCCTGGCCCGGAGTGGCTGGGTCGCCTGGCTGGCCAACGGCAACCTGACCGTCGGACTGGATGATGCCCGCGAAGGGGCGCGGGGGTTCTATGACATTGCGGTGTCCCGGCCGGGCGAACACGCGCACGCGGTGGATTGGTATCTGTCGGTGTTGCCCGCGTTGGGTCTGCCGGGAAATGGAGAGGTGGAATGGCTGCCGGAGCGTCCCGCGGTGGCGCGGGCCGTGCAGGAAAAATGGGGTAGCGAGGGAGTCTGGGTGGGACTTCAGCCTGGAGCGCGTTGGCGGAACAAGCGCTGGCCAGTTGAATCCTACGCCGAATTGATGAAGCTTCTGCACCGGCGGAGACCGGGATTGAAGTTCGCCGTGCTGGGCGCGGGCGAAGACCGGCCGCTAGGCCGGGCGTTGGCGCGGGCGGTTCCCGAGGCGACAGTGGATCTGACCGGCCTGACGACGGTGGCGGAAATGGTTGAGTGGGTGCGGCGTTGCGGGGTTTTGGTCACGAATGATACCGGCCCAATGCATGTGGCGGCCGCATTGAAACGCCCGGTCGTGGCCTTGTTTGGGCCGACCGATCCACGCCGGACCGGTCCTTATGGCCAAATAAACGCCGTCATTCGCCGTACCGAACTGCCGTGCGTGCCCTGCATGAGTGATCGATGCCACTATGCCAGGCCCTTTGATTGCCTCGAAGGAATCGGTGTGGAATCGGTTGCCGCGCGGGTGGAACGGTGTTTGGATGGCGCCCAGCCGCCCGGAGCGGCGCCAGAGCAGGAAAATAAGGTCAAGATTTATATTCAAAAACTCGCTACGCAGTGATTACATCCCGCACTCGAATGACGCAGCACGATTTGATGAACGGTCGAGAGTCGAACCCGGGAGGCTACCCGCCCCGCCAAGGGTTGTATGATCCGCGTCTTGAACATGATGCCTGCGGGGTCGGGTTCGTGGTCAATATCAAAGGAAAGCGTTCCAACGAGATCGTCCGCCAAGGCCTGACTCTCCTGCTCAATCTCAATCATCGAGGCGCCTGTGGTTGCGAAAATAACACCGGCGACGGCGCCGGCATCCTCATCCAGATGCCGCATCGCTTTTTTCAGAAGACCTGCGATTCTTTGCATATCCGCCTGCCTCAACCGGGTCACTACGGCGCCGGCATCGTCTATCTCCCCCATGACCGCACAATGCGCCGGAGATTCGAACAGATGTTTGAGGCCATCGCCGGCGAAGAAGGACTCGAAGTCCTGGGTTGGCGAACCGTGCCGACGAATAATTCGATGGTGGGAAAGACCGCGCGCATTTCGGAGCCGGTCATGCGCCAGGTCTTCGTAAAGCGCGGACCCGCCATCAAGGACGAAGGGGAATTCGAACGAAAGCTCTACCTGATTAGGAAGCGAGCCTTCACCGGGATTCGCCAGTCGGGGTTGAAAGACTGCCATTTCTGGTATGTCACGAGCCTCTCCTACAAGACGCTGGTCTACAAAGGCATGCTGCTGACGGAACAGCTACCCCTTTATTTCCCCGATCTCGGCGATTCGGCGATGGAGAGTGCGTTGGCTTTGGTCCATTCGCGATTCAGCACGAATACGTTCCCGAGTTGGGAACGCGGCCATCCGTATCGTTACCTGGCCCACAATGGCGAAATCAACACCCTTCGCGGCAACGTCAATTGGATGCATACGCGGGAGGCGATGTTCCAATCGGGGTTGTTCGGCGACGACGTGAAACGGCTGCTGCCGATCGTGGATCCTTACGGCAGCGACTCCGCCATGTTCGATAATTGCCTCGAGTTGCTGACCCTGGCCGGCCGTTCGCTGCCTCATGCGATGATGATGATGATCCCGGAGCCATGGACCAATCATGAGTCCATGAGCGACGAGATGAAGGCCTTCTATGAGTATCATAGCTGCCTGATGGAACCCTGGGATGGGCCCGCTTCAATCGCCTTCACGGATGGGATCAGGATCGGCGCGGTCCTCGACCGCAACGGTCTGCGCCCTTCCCGGTACTACGTCACAAAAGATGACCTGGTGATTATGGCCTCCGAGGTGGGCGTGCTGGATGTGCCCCCCGATCGTGTGCTCGTCAAAGGCCGCCTGCAGCCCGGCCGCATGTTCCTCGTGGATACCGAGGCGGGCCGGATCGTCGCCGACGAAGAAATCAAACGGGCGGTTGCGTCCGCCCATCCCTATCGCCAGTGGCTGGATGAACACATGGTGGAACTGGCCGACGTCCCGGCGTCGCCGGAATCGGTTCCGCCGGATCACGCGACGGTACTCCAGCGGCAGCAGGCTTTCGGCTACACCTTCGAGGAGGTGCGAATGTTGTTGTTGCCCATGGCGCGGGACGGGGTCGAAGCGGTGGGATCCATGGGCAATGACGCGCCCCTGGCGGTGCTGTCCGACCAACCTCAACTCCTCTATAATTATTTCAAACAACTCTTCGCGCAGGTGACCAACCCGCCGATCGATTGTATCCGTGAAGAAATCGTGACTTCCACGGAGGCCACGATTGGCGCCGAGCGGAACTTGCTTCAGCCCGAACCCGAGAGTTGCCGACTCATCGAGCTAAAGAGCCCGATTCTGACCAATACGGAACTGGCGAAACTCAGAAACCTGAAATTACCCGGATTCAAGTCCGGCATACTGCCGATTCTATTCCGGGTGGCTGATGGCGCGGCGGGCCTGGAGACGGCGATGGAAGATCTCTACCGCCGGGCGGACGAGGCGATTGCCGGCGGGGTGAACGTGCTGGTCCTTTCCGATCGCGGCATGAACACCGAGCTGGGCCCGATCCCCGCGCTGTTGGCGGTCTCGGGATTGCACCACCATCTGATCCGGGAAGGCACCCGGACGCTGGTGGGCCTGGTATTGGAATCGGGCGAGCCGAGAGAGGTGCATCATTTTGCGTTGCTGATCAGCTACGGGTGTGGGGCGATCAATCCCTACCTCGCGTTTGAGACGCTGGACGACATGACGCGCGAGGGGTTGTTGCCGGGAGTGGATCACGAGAAGGCCTGCCTTAACTTCGTGAAGGCTGCCGTCAAAGGCGTGGTCAAAGTCATCTCCAAAATGGGGATCTCCACCATTCAAAGCTATCGCGGGGCGCAGATCTTCGAAGCCGTCGGGCTCCATCATTCGGTCATCGACCGTTACTTCACCTGGACCTCGTCGCGCGTGGAAGGAATCGGTTTGGATGTCATCGCCAAAGAGGTGCTACTCCGTCATCAACGGGCATTCTCCGGCCGAAACGTCAATGGGCACACCCTCGAAGCGGGCGGTCAATACCAGTGGCGGGAGGATGGCGAGTTCCACATGTTCAACCCCGAGACGGTGCATCGATTACAAGTCGCCTGCCGTTCGGGCGATTACGAAAAATTCAAGGAATACTCCACATTGTTGAATGAGCGGTCGCGAATCGCCGCAACCCTCCGTTCCCTCCTCGAGCTGAAATCGGGCAACTCCGTTCCTTTGTCCGAGGTCGAGCCGATCGAGCAGATCATGCAACGGTTCAAAACGGGCGCGATGTCCTATGGGTCGATCAGCAAAGAAGCCCATGAAGCCCTCGCCATCGCTATGAACCGAATTGGCGGCAAGAGCAATACCGGCGAGGGCGGGGAAGACCCGGCGCGTTACGTCCTGGATCCGAACGGCGACTCCAGGAATAGCGCAATCAAGCAGGTGGCCTCCGGTCGCTTCGGAGTCACGAGCCATTACCTGGTCCATGCCCGGGAACTCCAAATCAAGATGGCCCAGGGAGCCAAGCCGGGTGAAGGCGGACAGTTGCCGGGACAGAAGGTCTATCCCTGGATTGCCAAAGTCCGGTATTCCACTCCCGGTGTGGGCTTGATTTCCCCGCCGCCGCACCACGATATCTACTCCATCGAGGACCTCGCGGAGTTGATCCATGACTTGAAGAACGCGAACTCGCAGGCGCGCGTGAACGTCAAACTGGTATCTGAAGTCGGGGTGGGGACGATCGCGGCGGGCGTGGCCAAGGCGCATGCCGACGTGGTCCTGATCAGCGGTTACGATGGCGGGACCGGCGCGTCGCCGCAGACCAGCATCAAACACGCGGGATTGCCCTGGGAACTCGGCCTGGCCGAGACCCACCAGACCCTGCTCTTGAACAACCTGCGAAGCCGGATCGTGGTCGAAACCGATGGTCAGTTGAAGACCGGTCGTGACGTCGTGATCGCCACACTCCTGGGGGCCGAGGAATTCGGATTTGCGACGGCGCCGCTGGTGACGTTGGGTTGCGTGATGATGCGGGTGTGTCACTTGAACACCTGCCCCGTGGGTGTCGCGACCCAGGATCCACGACTCCGCAAGATGTTCACGGGCGATCCGGATTATGTGGTCAATTTCATGAAGTTCGTGGCCATGGAAGTCCGTGAATGGATGGCCCAACTCGGCTTCCGGACCATCAATGAAATGGTCGGCCGCGTGGACATGCTCGAGCCGAAAAAGGCGATTGACCATTGGAAGGCCCGGGGATTGGACGTCTCGAACCTGCTTTATCAACCGGAAGTCTCACCGGATGTGGGCCGGTATTGCCAGGTGCCCCAGGACCATGGCCTGGAACGGTCGCTCGACAATACTCTCCTGCTGCAGGTCTGCGCCCCGGCCCTGGAACGAGGTGAACCCGTGCGCGCTGAATTGCCGATCCGCAACCTCAACCGCGTGGTCGGCACCATCACCGGCAGCGAATTGACCCGGCGATATGGCGCCGAGGGCTTGCCTGACGATACCATTCGCATCCATTTCAAAGGGTCCGCCGGCCAGAGTTTTGGCGCGTTCATACCCCGCGGGATGACGTTCCTGCTCGAAGGCGATGCCAACGATTACCTGGGCAAAGGATTATCCGGCGGCAAGATCATCGTGTTCCCTCCGGCAGAGGCGACGTTCGAGCCCTCCACGAATATCATCGTGGGCAATGTGGGGTTCTACGGGGCAACGGCAGGCGAGGCCTACATCCACGGAATGGCCGGCGAACGGTTCTGCGTCCGCAACAGCGGCGTAAGGGCGGTTGTTGAAGCGGTGGGCGACCACGGCTGCGAGTACATGACCGGCGGGCGCGTGGTGGTGCTGGGTGGCACAGGCCGGAATTTCGCCGCCGGGATGTCGGGTGGAGTGGCTTACGTTCTCGATACCCAGGGTGATTTCCCTCGACGCTGCAATCTCCAAATGGTCGAACTGGAGCATCTCCAGACCCCCGAGGAAACCGAAGAAGTCCGCGCCATGATCGAGCGGCATGCCCGGTACACGCGCAGCCAACAGGCCTCCCGGATCCTGGATTCCTGGGATCAACACGTCCCGAAGTTCGTCAAAGTTCTGCCCAAAGATTATAAACGCGTCCTGCAAGCGCAGGACCGCGTCCGCGAGGCCGGCTTGAGCGGTGATGAGGCGATCATGGCGGCGTTCGAAGCGAACGTGCGCGACGTCGCCCGGATCGGCGGGAGTTAGACCGGCCTTTACACAGCATACGTCATGGGTAAACCAACAGGATTCCTGGAGTATTTAAGGGAGTTGCCCTTGGACCGCGCGGCGATCGAACGGATTCTGGACTGGAACGAGTTTCACGATCACATGCCCGAGGCCAAGCTGCGCGAACAGGCAGCCCGCTGCATGGATTGCGGCATTCCGTTTTGTCACACGGGCAATGTGCTGAACGGCATGGCCTCCGGTTGCCCCATCAACAACCTGATCCCCGAATGGAACGATCTCGTGTTTCGCGGGCTCTGGCGCGAGGCGCTCGAACGACTCCACAAAACCAACAATTTCCCCGAGTTCACCGGCCGCGTATGCCCCGCCCCCTGCGAAGGTTCCTGCGTCCTCGGGATCAGCGACCCGCCGGTGACCATCAAGAACATCGAATGCGCGATCATTGACCGAGGATGGGAGAAAGGCTGGGTCCAGGAGGAACCCCCAGCCGCACGCACCGGCAAACGCGTGGCCATCATCGGTTCCGGCCCGGCGGGGTTGTGCGCCGCCGCCCAATTGAACCGCGCGGGACATGGGGTGACCGTCTTCGAACGCGAAGATCGCGTCGGCGGATTGCTCATGTACGGCATCCCGAATATGAAGCTCGACAAGGTCAAAGTCGTGCAACGCCGCATCGATCTCCTGGCCCGCGAGGGTGTCGAGTTTCGCACCCGGACCGAGGTGGGCGGCAATTACCCGGCTGAACGGGTTCGTCAGGATTTTGATGCCGTCATCCTCTGCACCGGCGCCACCCAGCCTCGTGATTTGCCGGTAATCGGGCGGGAACTCAACGGTCTTCATTTTGCCATGGATTTCCTCACCGCGAATACCCGGTCCCTGTTGAATGCCAGGAAAAACGGCGATTTCATTTCGGCCTTGGGCAAGGATGTCCTGGTCCTCGGTGGAGGCGATACGGGAACGGATTGCGTGGGAACAGCCATGCGTCAAGGTTGCCGCAGCCTGGTGCAATTGGAGATCCTGCCCAGGCCGCCCAAAGAACGGGCGGCCAACAATCCGTGGCCGGAATGGCCAAAGATTTACCGGATGGATTATGGACAAGAGGAAGCTGCCGCGAAATTTGGCGATGATCCGCGAATTTTCCTGACCACGGTAAAACAGTTGAACGGTGATTCCGATGGCCAGGTCAAAGAGGCCGTAACCGTCCAAATTCAATGGTCCCGAGACGGTGCGGGCCGCTTTCTGCCCAACGAAGTCGCGGGCACGGAAAAAGTCATCCCGGTACAACTCGTGTTGCTCGCGATGGGTTTCCTCGGTCCGGAACAACCGCTGCTCGAGCAACTCGGAATCGAGCGGGATCCGCGAACGAATGTGAAAGCCGATTTCCATCGCTATGCCACGAGTGTTCCCGGGGTGTTCGCGGCAGGGGACTGTCGGCGCGGCCAAAGCCTGGTGGTCTGGGCGTTCCATGAAGGGCGGGGCGCCGCGCGCGAGTGCGATCGTTATCTGATGGGCGATACCGCATTGCCTTGACCTCCCGGCCATCCGCCGGGGCTTTTCAATTCGTACGGCGGCAATGGCCCCGGCCCGGGCCGGCATCGTAACGCTCGCGACGATTCGGCGGATCTGCGCTTAACCATGATGCGGCCAATGCGAGCTTCAAGTCCGGATGGCGCCCTGTTGATCAACGGCCTCTACGCCGACCGCTATGAACTCAGCATGGCCTGGGCGTTCTGGCAAGATGGTCGCGCCGACGAACCCGCGGTCTTCGACTATTTCTTTCGGGAGCTCCCTTTCAACGGGGGTTACGCCCTGTTCGCCGGCGCCGCCTCCCTCGTTGACGCCCTGGCCGAATTCCGGTTCGGTCCCGAACAACTCGCGTTCTTGCGCGCAGATGGGTTTCCTGGCGAATTCCTGGATTACCTCGAACGGTTCTCGTTTGGCGGTTCCATTTGGATGCCGCCCGAAGGCGAACCGGTATTTCCGCTGGAACCGGTGGCCCGCGTCGAGGGCGGTCTGCTGGAGGCGCAGTTGATCGAAACGCTGCTGCTCAATATCCTGAATTTTCAAACCTTAATTGCCACCAAAGCCGCCCGCTGTCGGCTTGCCGCGCGCGGTCGCGCGGTCAGCGAGTTCGGCCTGCGCCGCGCCCAGGGCATGGGTGGGCGTTGGGCCAGCCGCGCGGCCTGCATTGGTGGCTGCAGCAGCACGTCCAATCTGGATGCCGCACTCACATATGGCCTGGCAACGGCCGGTACGATGGCTCATTCCTTTGTCCAAAGTTACGACCGCGAACTCACGGCCTTCCGCAAATACTCCGAGATCCACGGTTCGAGCACGGTGTTGCTGCTGGACACCTACGACACCCTCCAGTCCGGCCTCCCCAATGCCATCACGGTAGCCAAAGAACTGGTGGCGAGAGGCGAGACTCTTGCCGGCGTAAGGCTCGATAGCGGAGACCTGGCTTACCTCGCCAAAGAAACTCGACTCGCCCTCGATCAGGCCGGGCTGGCCAGGGTTGGCATCGTTGCCTCCAATCGGCTCGATGAATACCTCATCCGCAGTCTGCTCGAACAGGGCGCGCCCATCGATGTCTTCGGCGTCGGTACCGCCCTCGCCGCCGGATTGCCCGACGCGGCGCTCGATGGGATCTACAAGCTCGCGCTGTGTGGTGGCCAGCCCCGGATGAAACGGGCGGAGAGCCCCAGCAAATCGACTCTCCCGGGACATAAATCCGTTGCCCGGTTCCAGGACGGGCAAGGGTTCATTCGCGCGGATGCCATTTACCTGGTCAACGAATCCGCCCCCACGTTTATGATCGATCCGCGCGATCCTTTGAGGCGGCTCGATCTCTCCGATTGGACCGCCCAATCCCTGCTCCGCCTGACGATCGCCGATGGCCAACCGGTGGAGCCACTCCCCAATGTCGCGCTCGCCGCCGCCCACGCGCTCGCGCGCGAGGAAATGATGCCGCCTGAGCATCGTCGTTTCGAGAACCCGCACGTCTATAAGGTCGGCATCAGCCCGCAGTTGGCGGAGCTGCGCGATGAATTATCGATCCGGTTACGCAACGACAATGAGCCATGACCGCGCTGGTGATTGCGCGCCACTTTCGCCGCTTGGCATGTTGCCGATGTGACCATCCTTCGGGCCCCAAATGTCAATAATATAGGTACGACCCCATTGAATGCTTCTTTTGTCGGCCTATGGCACAAGGTTCTTGACTGGAGATTTCTCCGAGCGGTCGCGGGTATATCGTGCAGCTGTAGAACGCTGTCGTGGCGCTGACTCGCGTGAGCGCCCATAAGTCAATGTGCTCACCCCGGCGCAAGAAACAGACGCTCACCGACGGGAATTATCTGGATTACACTTACGACGGTCTGAGCCAGCTCCAAAGCGCCACCGGCAAGGAATCGGGCGGAACAACCCGACTCCACGAAAAGTTCGGTTATGCCTATGACCCGGCGGGGAACCTCTCGAAGCGCACGAACAACGCCCTGATCCAGACGTTCAACGCCAATAATCTCAACCAACTCACGACCGTCAACCGGAGCGGGACGTTGACCGCCGCTGGCACCACCACCGAAGCGGCGACGAGTGTGATGGTCAACGCGTCTGCCGCCACGCTTTACAGTGACGACACGTTTGCCCGGGCCGGGATCAGCCTTGTCGACGGGAACAACACGATCACCGCGGTCGCCTCGGACAGCCTGGGCCGGAGCGACACCAACTCGATTACGGTCAAGCTCCCGGCCACAGTGACGTTCAATCACGATGTCAAAGGCAATCTCACCAACGACGGTCGCCTGATCTTGACGTATGACGACGAGAATCAGTTGGTCGCGGTGATCGTCACCAATTCGGCCACCGACTCGACCCGGAGCGAGTTTGTGTATGACGGCCTGTTCCGGCGGCGCATTCGCAGGGAGTTCAAATGGCAGGGCGGAACGCTCGTTCCGACCGAGGAAGTCCGCTACGTCTACGACGGGCGGCTGCCGATCCAGGAGCGCAGCGGCAGCAACATTCCGCTGGTGACATACACGCGAGGCAACGACTTGTGGTCGCTAAGGGGTCAGTCCCACATATTGATACTATTGACACGCATCCCGTGTTTGGGCATGGTTCGGCGCGTGGCGAGGAGTTGCGGGAGAGCGCGACGGAAAAAGCGGAACGGTTGGCGCGGGAGGGACTGCGGAAGTTGGGATGGATGGAGACAGAACTGGCGAAGCGGCCGAAGGGCGACACGACGAAGATCAAGCTGGCGGTCCAGTTGCGGAGGGAGACCACGATGACGTTGAAATGGATTGCGGGCCAGCTCCGCATGGAGACCGGAGCCAGCCTGTCCCATCTGTTGTCGGAACGGCGACGGAGTGGGAGAGGCCTTGCGGTTTTCAGGGGGATCCAATCTGGGTTTCCCGGAGTCGTCGGCGGTTGTCGGTGGAACTGGCGCAACGCTGGCAGTGGTATGCGGTCTCGGGCCAGCTCAACGACATGGCCGCGCGGACGCTGTTGCTCAAGCTACACGAGCGAGGGCTTATCACGCTGCCAGAACGCCGGCGAGCGCCCGTGACCCGGAGGCTGGATGCGGGTCCGGACTTGTTCGACGCTTTGCCCCCGGCACCGGTGGTGAGGAACTTGTCGACCGGTGGATCGGCTGGTCCGCCGAGCAACGCGCCCGGGGGCTGTCGTGGATCGCCAACAACTGCCGATTTCTACTCTTGCCTTGGATCCACGTCGCGCATTTGGCCACGCATATTCTGGCGCGGATTGCTCAACGGATCGCCGCGGACTGGCAACAACGCTACCACCATCCCCTTTATTTGCTGGAGACCTTCGTGCAGCCGGATCGGTTCCGGGGCACCTGTTACCAGGCGGCCAACTGGTTGCGCGTGGGCCAAACCACCGGGCGGACCCGCCAGAGTCAACGCCACCGCGACAACGCGGTACACGCTTCGGTGAAGGACGTTTACCTCTACCCCTTAAAGGCCGATGGACGCCACCGCCTCTGTCGATAAGAGCCGAGAGGAGTTGTGGTACTGGAGCCAAACCGATCCGCGCGGTCTGGTGGATTTCACCTTCGAACTGCAAGCCGAGGTGCGCCGGTTGCACGACATCACCGCTCAGAAGATCGAATGCGGTGGATCGGGGAGGCAGCAACGTGCTGGGCGGCAGCGGGTGTAGAATTGGAATCGTTGAGTGCGGCGACGCGTTGTTCACTTCTGTCCCGCCCGGTTGCGCCGACAGCAGGATCGGCGAGAGGCTCGCAGACAAGGCTATGACGAGTGCGACGTGGGCAGGTGTGATCATGGAGGGAAGTGCGCCGGGAGAATGCATGGCGGCAATGATATGTCGGAGGGACGAGCTCCGCGAGTCTCCGGATGGTGGGTTGAGCGAATCAGGGCCTCATGGAACTCGGCCCTCCGGGTGATTGGGTGGTATCGGAGGGAGATGGGTCCCTTGGGGTCACATTTTGCTTTTTGACAATTGCTCGTTCACCGCGCCGAGCCGCTCGCGCCAGATTTTGTCTCGAGGGAGCTGTTCCGGAACCCGCCGTATCGCCTGCGCCACCGCTGTCGGCACAGGTAGATCGCCGCGTCCCGCCCCCAGGCTCCGTGGCAGTTTCGAGACTCCTCCCACCGCCCGCCGTGAACCGCTTCGACTGCTTCGACGATACTCTTTCAGGCAACTCCCCCCCGGGAAAACTCACCGCTCCGAACTTCCTGTGATGATCGTCGCTTCCAAGCGGCTTTGACCTCCGCGACGAATCGTTCGCTGCCGAGCGATCCCGCGCTGCCGCCGTCTTCTGCCGCCGAGCTCAGCTTCCTCGATGCGGGCCGCGGGCAGTGCCCTCCGCAACGCCACTCGCAACCCGTCCCGCACCAGCGGATGGTCGTCCACCATCAAGACGCGCCAGGCTCTTTTCGTCACTTTCGCACCACCCGGCTGTTGTCTTCAACCCACCGATAGTGTCCTTCCTTGTGCCGGATGCGGTATTCGCTTGAATAACCCTCGCCTTTCAACACCTGGATTGCGAGTTGCGAGACAGGGAATTGCCGATGCCGATAGCAAGAACGAAGTGCCTTGCGAGCTGTTTTTGGGTCGGCCCATTGGGTGTAGGCGCCGTGCTGGAGGCCGGCGCTTGGATTTGCGGGCTTACGAATGCGCTGAAAGGGAGTGAGCGAATCGCGGTCAGACAAGCTCTTCGTGTCGCGTTGCGGGGGGCAACGTCGACAGCGTCACCTCAGGATGATGTTCCAAGAAAAAGTTGCAGGCCCATTCTTCGGTAAAGAGAATCGCAAGCTGGCCGGCGGTGTCGGACGCCAGCTTCGCTCCGGAAGGCAAAGCGCTTTCTTCGACGGTCCCCGCCGCGACCCACCGCATCAGTTTCCACGGGCCAGCTTCGAGCCGCGATTCGGCCCCGTACTCGGCTTGGAGTCGGTATTGGACCACTTCGAATTGCAGGGGACCCACCGCGGCCAACAGGGGGACGCGCCGCGTGGAGTGCTGCAGGTGGAAGGACTGGACCACGCCCTCCTGCAACAACTGATCGAGACCCTCACGGAATCGCTTGAATTGTGCGGTGCTCGAGCTGTGGATCCAGGCGAAACATTCGGGGGCAAAACGCGGTATCTCATCGAACACCACCGTCGAATCCTCCGCCAGTGTATCACCAATGCGGAAATCAGAATGGCCGACCAGCCCAACCACGTCCCCCGGAAATCCCACGTCCACCGTCTCCCGGTCGCGTCCAAATAACTTGTGCGAGCTGGAAAGGCGGATTCTCTTCCCGGTGCGCGTATGACAGATCGTCATGTCGCGTTCGAACCGGCCGGAACAGATGCGCACGAAAGCGAGCCGATCGCGATGGTTCGGATCCATGTTCGCCTGGATCTTGAAAATGAAACCGGTGAAGCCAGGGTGAGCGGGCTCGATGAGCGTTCCCCGCACCAACCGGCCCTGAGGCGGTGGAGAAAGCGCGAGGAAACCCTCGAGCAACAGTTGCACTCCGAAGTTGTTCACCGCGCTGCCAAAAAACACCGGCGTCAATTTCTCTTCCAGGATGGCCTGTTGATCGAAGGTCGCCCCCGCCCCTTCAAGCATCGCCAGTTCCTCGACGACGTGCCGATAAACATCCGGCGCCAGTTTCTCGCGCACGATGGCATCGTCAAGGTTGTGCACCGAAACGGGGGCCCGGAATGTGCCGCCCGCCACCCGTTCAAAGAAATGCACCTGGCTCGAGCGCCGGTCATAGACGCCACGGAAATCGACGCCATCCCCCAGGGGCCAGTTCATGGGATACGCGTGAAGCCCCAACACATGCTCAAGTTCATCGAGTAACGCCAGGGGATCACGCGCGGCGCGATCGAGCTTGTTCATGAACGTGAAGATCGGGATCCCGCGTTGGCGGCAGACTTCGAAAAGCTTCCGGGTCTGGCTCTCAATCCCTTTCCCCGCGTCGATCACCATCACCGCCGCGTCCACCGCCGTGAGCACTCGATAGGTATCTTCAGAGAAATCCCGGTGCCCGGGTGTGTCCAGCAGGTTAATGCAATAGCCACGATACTCGAACTGGAGCACGGTCGAATTGATCGAGATGCCGCGCTTCTTTTCCAGCTCCATCCAGTCCGACGTGGTGGCCCGCTGATTGCGCCGCGCGGTCACTGATCCCGCAAGTTGCACCGCACCTCCGTAAAGCAGAAGCTTCTCCGTCAGCGTGGTCTTTCCCGCGTCCGGATGCGAGATGATCGCGAACGTCCGGCGCCGGTTGGTTTCAGCTTCAAAATTCATTTGTTATTGTCCTTCTTACGCTCCAATGGGTCTTCGACTCTATCCATCGGCAGGAGAACCTCCCCTCAAACGAACCGAAATGGGCACTTGCCGACGGGGCTCAAGGCCGCCGGCGACGTGTGTAGGTGGAGTCGAGCTCGGAAATGAACCGCCGCCTGGCTGAGCTCGCTCCTAGCCCGGAGATTTCACCCGAATACCGGGTGGATGGAAGTGGGCATTTCACGTGTGAAATTTCCGGGCCAGGGCGGAGTCGATGCAATCAAAAGAGCGATTCCACGGCTAAAAAGCCGGGAACTCAGCACGCTCGGTCGGTCGCGGAAGAATGACATCGCCTGGCATCCTATGCGGCAGGCCCATCGACTCCAAGCTCTTTTTGGCGTTCAAAGGGGGTGCAGCAGGATCGGTCGATGCCACCTCCCGGCAGCGAGGAGACATACTTCACCGGAGCCACGGAATTACACAGCTCCTCGAGCACCACCGCGACGATCACTTGCTCGTGTTCCGCGCGACCTTCCAGCGCATCTATGACGCCGCGCACGATCCGAGCCGATCGGGTGTCGCGTTTCCAGGGCGCTGAAGGCGCCGCCATCTTTCTGCTCTCCCTCAAAGCCGGCGGCTTCGGTCTCAATCTGACTGCGGCGAGCTACGTGATCCTTTTCGATCCCTGGTGGAACCCGGCGGTGGAGAACCAAGCCATTGACCGGACGCACCGCATTGCCCAGGACCGCACCGTGATCGCCTATCGTATTCTCATCAAGGACAGCATCGAGGAAAAGGTCCGGCTGCTTCAAAAAAGAAGAAATCGCTCGCCGAGGATATCCTCGGCGAAGAACGATTCGCCCAGGCCCTCAGTCTCGAAGATTTTCGGTTCCTTTTCAGCGATTAATAACGGTCCCCCAAAAGGGAGCAGCTTCCCATCATCGGTTCGCATTTGACACTCACCGTGGCAGGTCCATATAGGCTGCATGGCGCTCGAAACTGTTCTCATCACCGGTGCGTCTTCGGGGATCGGCCGTGAGTTCGCCCACTGCTTTGCTGCGGACGGCAGCCGGCTCGTGCTCCTGGCTCGGCGGGGAAGTGAACTCCAAAAGTTGTCAGAGGAACTCCGCGGTGCCCATCAGACAGATGCGCGGGTGCTCGTCGCCGATCTTGTCCGTCCGGAAACCCCGACCCACGTAATGACGTTCCTCCAGAACCACGGCCTCAAGGTGGATGTGCTGGTCAACAATGCCGGGTTCGGCGCCCAGGGGACATTTGCCGTTCTGCCGCTCGAACGCCAACTCCAGATGGTCCAGGTGAACGTGATGGCGCCGACACATCTGGCGCGTTTGCTTCTGCCCGGAATGATCGAGCGGCGGCGCGGCGGAATCCTCAACGTGGCATCCACGGCGGCTTTTCAGCCGGGTCCGCAAATGGCGGTCTACTACGCGACCAAAGCATACCTGTTATCCTTGAGCGAGGCTTTGGCGGAGGAGGCCGCGGGGACGGGGGTCGCGATCACGGCATTATGTCCCGGTCTCACCGCGACCGGTTTTGCCGATGCGGCGCAAATGCAGAATTCACTCCTGCTCAAAATGAATGCGATGTCGGCAAGACGAGTGGCCGAGGTTGGATATCGCGCCTTCCGTCGGGGCGGAATTGTTGAACTGCCGGGGTGGCGCAACCGGTTGCTGGCATTCTCCGTCCGTCTCGCACCTCGTTCCGTGACCCGCAAAATCGCCGGCAAATTCAACCAGACGCGATCCCGGCCGGTCAAAGGCGGCTGACAAAGCACCCTGGATTTCCCGGGCCGCAGTCGCGCAGGTCACTCCGCTCTCAGCGCCGTCATGGGTTCGATCCGGCTGGCCCGGCGAGTCGGCAGCCACGAAGCGGCCAGGGCCAGGGCCAATAAGAGGAGCGCTGCACCGGCGATGACCCAGGGCGTGTTCATGTGCATGGATGGAAGCACCGAACCAAGCAACCGTGAGAGTCCAACCGCACCCAAGATTCCCAGGACAGAGCCTATGGCGGCAATCCGGATACCGAATCCCAGGATGAGCCGGACGACATCGCGAATCTGCGCCCCCAGCGCCATGCGAATGCCAATTTCCCCGGTGCGTTGAACCACCGCGCGGGCGAGCATTCCGTAAATACCCAGCACGGCAAGGAACAGACCCAGCGCGGCAAACGCGCCGAGGAGCTGCCGGACCATGGCCAGTTGGGAAGTCATCTGGGCGATCATCCGGTCGGCCGTCATCAACTCTTCAACGACCACGCTGGGATCGATCCCAGCAACGGCCTCGCGGATGGCGCTGGTAATATCTTGCACCGGGACTCCTTCAGTCCTTACGGCGAGGACGAAGGCCCTTCCGGGATTCTGTGCCATGGGTCGATAGAGCTGGTAGGTCACCGGTTTGTCGGCCAGGTCGATGGAGCGCGTGTCGGCGATCACCCCGACGATCTCAATCCATTCGGGTGACTCAGACCCCGCGGGGGCAAGCCGCCGACCCACCGGATCCTGGTCCGGGAAAAATGTTCGGGCCATTGTTTCGCTGATGATGGCGACCCGGGGGGAGGACGCGGTGTCGGACAAGTTGAAGGTCCGGCCACCGAGCAGCCGCGTGCCGGTCACTGCGAAGTAGTCGGATGTGATGTCGTTGAGGAAGACCTGCGGGGTTTGTTGCCGGGTGCTTTCGTCACCTTCGGTCATGAAGGTCGTCGAGCCCCTCAATCCAAGGAACGGCAATCCATAACTGACGCTGGCGGCCCTCACGCCCGGCAGGCGTCCCACTCGGTTAATCAACTGCCGGTGAAAGGCGCTGATACGCTCGTTGTCCGGGTAGGAATCGACCGGTAACACGAGGTCGCATTTGATCACGTCCTTCGAGTTCCAACCGTATTCCTGCGAGAACGTGTTGATCGCGCCGCGGACGAAGAAGCCGGCCCCGGCGAGGAGAACCATCGCCAAAGCAAATTGGCCGGCAATGAGGCTTCGGGTGATCATCTGGTGTCCCCGACCGGGGGTGCCGCCGCGGGCGCCGCTCTTGAGTGCGTCGTTGGCATTAATACGCAAAGTGAGCAGTGCCGGACTCACGCCGAAGAAGAGAATCGTCACAACGGAGACAACCAGGGTGAACGACAGCACCCGAACGTCGACGGAGAAATCAATCGTCGGACCCCCGTTGTTCCAGATGATGGAGTGCAACCAACCAGTCGTCCACAGGGAGACGAGTAACGCCCCGGAACCACCCAGGATTGCCAGCAGCAGCGATTCAATCGTCAAGGGCCGAAGCAGCCGACTGCGTGAAGCACCCAGGGCAACTCTCACCGCGAGCTCGCGCATGCGCTCCACCGTCCGGGCAAGGAGGAAATTGGCCAGGTTCGAACATGCGATCAGCAACACGAAGCCAGACAAGCCTAGCAACATCCAGAGGATGGCTTGGCCCGTCGGGCTCATCCCGGACTCCGGCAGACCCTCGCTCCGCCATGTGCTGTCGGCGTTCTCCTCGGGGAGTTCGGATGCGCGGCGCGAGCCCAACGCCGCCAGGAAGGCATCAGCCCTGCCGGCCGAGATCGCCTTGTCGCGCCGGCCGAGCACATTCAATTGGTGCGTGTTTTCGGCCGAAGCGAAGGCCTTCTCAATGACCAGCGGAATAAACACGCCCACCTGGTTGAAGAGTCGATGATCGGTCGCCGCCGGAGGCATGACGCCCACCACCTCATAGCTCTCGCCCCCCGCGCGCAGCATTTGCCCGATTACGTCCCGCGTCCCGCCGAAGCGATCCCGCCAAAGCCAGTGACTGATCAATGCCACGCGGTCATGGCCCGGGTTGGCCTCCTCGTGACGAAACCCGCGTCCAAGTTCGGGACCGACACCCAATACCCCAAATAGACCCGGGGTCACCCGGACCCACGAAGTGGGATGCGTATCGTCGTCGATGGCAAGATTCGAGTATTCATAGGCGGCAAATTGCCCGAACTCCGTCGAATCGCGCTGCAGTTCGAGATAATCCGTCGCGGAAAAGTTCCCGGAGGCATCCTGTGGCGTGGAGCGGAACACCCGGACCAGGTGGTCCGCGTCCGGAAACGGCAACGGTCGCAGCAGAAATGCGTTCAGGAAGCTGAACATCGCCGTGTTCGCACCGATGCCGAGGGCGAGGGTGAGCACAGCCACCGCGGTGAATCCGGGGTTCTTCAACAACAGACGGAAGGCGAAGCGCAAGTCATTCATAGCAGAAAGTGGGGAGTATGGGCGCTGAGTTTGTCCAGGGTAGCGGTTTGTCAGAGATTACTCCGTTCGCAGCGCATCCATGGGCGCAACTCGCGCCGCGCGGCGCGCGGGCAACCAGCAGGCCATTGCCGCGACGATGGCCAGGATGAACATCACCGACAAAAAGGAGATGGGATCGATGGAACGGACTCGAAACAGATCGACACGACTGGCCACGAACCGGACCGCGAAGAGACTTGCCACGCCGCCGACCAGGATTCCCATGGCCGCCAGCCGACCGCCGTCCTTGAGGATCATGGCCAGAACATCGCCGCGTCGCGCCCCCAAGGCCATTCGCACACCGATCTCGCGGGTGCGCCGTGTGACCAGGTAGGAAATCACGCTGTAGATACCGAGCGCGGCGAGGGTCAACCCGACTACGGCGAACAGGCTGAAGAGCGCCATCGTGAACCGCGGCTGGACGGTCTCATCCTCCAGCACTTCTTCCAGCGTGCCGCCGTTTCGAGTGGGCAATTGGGCGTCCATTTGCCGCACTTGCTCGCGCACGGCATTCAACAAGGTGGTGGGATCGCCGTCGGCACGGAGGGCCAGCGTGCGATCGGGCGGCCCGAGTAGGGTGTAGGGCACCAGGACCGCCGGGAGCGATTCCCGGGTCAGTCCATCGTTTCGCGTATTGGCCCAGATGCCGATCACGGTGACGTCCGGTGACGCGTTGGTGGGTGCGAGGACTGGGCCGCCCGGGCCTTGCAACAGGTCCAACCGGATCTGCCTTCCCAGGGGATTCTCTCCGGCCGGCCAGAGAGCTGCCGCGGCCTCATTGATCACGGCATACCGATCGCCCCGCAGAACCTCCGAATCGTCCAGCATGCGTCCTCTAACGAGAGGGATTCTCAGCGTTTTCAAGTAACCTGCGCCGACCAGGACCATGGTGATCGGTTCCGATTCAGGGCCGGGTTGTCCATTGATTGAATAGGGGGATCGCGGTCCGCCAAAAGGCAGTCCGCCATTGCCCAAATTGACCGCTCGCACGCCGGGCAAGGATTGGACACGATCCAACAGCTCCCGGCCGAACCGATTGCGTTGCTCCAATGTGGTGTACCGGGATGCCGGCAGATTGAAACCGAGTGTGACAACGTGCTCAGGCCGAAAACCAAGCTCGACGCTATGGAGCGCCATGAAACTGCGAATGGTCAGCCCCGCGCTGACCAGCAAAACAACCGACAACGCCATCTCGGCGACGACCAACGCCGACCGCAGCTTGCGGCCGCGCGAGGGACTGGATCCTCTGCCTTCGTCGTTCAACACCTCGGTGAGGTTGGGGCGCGAAGATTGCAGCGCGGGCATCAGACCGAAGAGTATTCCGGTTAGCATGGACACCGCCACGCAGAAGAGCAGGACATAACCGTTGAGCTCGATCCTGGCCTCGTTCGGCACATAAAACCCCGGCATCAACACCACCATCAACTTCGTGATTACCACCGCAAACCCGAGCCCGAGCACTCCGCCGGCGACGGAAAGGAGCATGCTCTCGGTCAATAACTGTCGCACCAGCCGCCAGCGTCGCGCGCCAATCGAAAGCCGGATGACCATCTCGCGGGTGCGCGCACTCGCCCGGGCGAGTTGGAGGTTGGCGACGTTCGCACACGCGATCAACAGGAGGGCGCCCACTGCGCCAAACAAGAGTTGCAGACTGCTCTGCATCTCGCCGCTGGCCACGGTCAGGTCCAGATAGTTCGTTAAGTTGGATTCGAATGGTTCGTTGGGAAAACCGCCGGGGTTGACACGCGCCAGTCCCAATTGGAGGGAATGCAACTGCTGTCGCGCCACTGCCGGCTTCGCCCCCAAAGCCAGCCGCGCGATAGGAAATACGCGTTCGGCGGCATCGCTTTGCTCAGACCTCGGCAGCCAAAGACCATCGCTCGTCCACCAGCCGAATCGTGGTGGCATGACGCCGATCACCGTGTAAGGACGATCGTCCAATTCAAGCGTTCGCCCCAGGACCGCCGGGTCCCCGCCCAGGAGCCGATGCCAAAGGCGATAACTGATCACCGCTACAGCTTCCGGTTCACCGCCGTCACCCATGTCTTCGGGTCCGAACGTTCGCCCAAGGATCGGTGGGACTTCGAGGAATCGAAAGGCATTGGCCGAAAGTCGAGGGGCGGTGATCATTTCAGGGGCGAATTCGCCACTCAAAAGCACGCTGCCGGGAGTCGTGCCCATCACGCTCGAGAACGCCGGGAGAGTCGACAGGGCGCGGAACTCGTCGGAGCGATAGGGGCGCATTCGCTGGACGCTGTTCGCGCTATGCAACCCCGGCACCCAGATTTCACCCGGATGCCCGTAGGGATAGGGGCTGATCAGGACGGCATAAACCACACTGAAGATGGCGGTCGTCGCACCTATGCCGAGAGCGAGCGTGATCACAGCGACCGCAGAATAGCCGGGGAACCTACACATCTGACGAATCGCGAATCGGAGGTCGTTGGGCATAATTTTAGAGCCAGGCCGGCGGTAACTGGCAGCGCGCGTGCCAAAAGCGGGGTCCTGCGTAACCTGTTGGGTCTACGAAGAAATCCTGATCACCAAACTCCCCCGAATGTCTGCGGCTGTTGCGGTGATGGGATTGCGTCATCCCGGAAATGGGAAGGGCCACTGCTGAACTGAATTAACGGAACTACCCCCGCATCGTGCGACGCTTCGATGTCCTCCGACGCTCAGTCTGTCATCACGCGCCGAACCTCCTCCAACGTGGCGGCGCGCCGTGGTGTGAAATGATCGCTCGCCAGGTAGCGAAGCAGACTATGACGGAACTGGCGCACGACGGGGTCCGAAGGATTGTCGAGATCGATGCTGCAAACCATCAACCTGCCCCGGCCAACGCGGGCCTCGAAAAGCAGTCCCAGTCTGCGCGCGGTAAACCAATCGTCGATCACCTGAACCGTGGGCCGCAAGCGCGGCGGAAGCGAATCCATGATCATCGCGCCGGACCGTTGAATGAGATACCACCATTGCCAGTTGCTGAACCCATCCGTGGGGAAGTGGGAGAAAAGCGGGTGCGAGGGATCGCAGAGGATACCCAGGGTGTGCGGCGCCTGGCGGCCGGTCCAGGCTGTGTTCCAAAAGATGGTTGAGAACCCCAGGGCGATCGGCCCAAGTTTGGCATCCGGTGCCACGCGATCCGGGCGGACCATCCAGAGCACTTTGCGGCCGCCTTCGAGTGCGGCTTGCGCCACACCGTCGAGCTCTCGCGTGAGCAGAACGTCGCTAGGCACCGGGGTCTGCAGCGCGTCCGGGTAGACCCATATATCCCAATCATTCGAATGACCTTCGAGACTGGCCTCGAGTCGATAGCGCGCCGGGACATCAATGGATTTCAAATCAATGGCGACTCGTCCCAGGGCGATACCGTTGCCGATGGGTATGTCGGCGGAAGGAAGTGCGCCCGCGGCAGCCACCCGGCCATCGTCCCCCACCAATCGCCACGTCGTGATTGCACGCACCAGCGGCTGGGGACCGAAGTGGGCCACCTCGAGATCGGCATAGAGCATTTCGTTGGTGGTGAACACCCGTTTTGGGAGACGCGCCAAAACAACCGTGCTGTTGCAGAATCGTCGAAAATCCTCGGGCTCGACGTAACCCTTCGATTCCCAAAAGGGATCGAGCACGCCGACCAACGCCGTGCCTTGTCCGGGAAAATCGTGAAGGTCGAGCAATTGAAAGCCGCCCATACCTGGCGTGCGGAGGGCCGATTCGATTTCCTCCTTGTAACAGAGCGTCTGCAGCTTTCCGGAGGCAAATAGGAAATCAGCCGCCAAATCCGCCATGTGAGCGGCCCGGAGCCGATCCCGGAAGATCTCAAAGTTCCGCGGCTTGAGATAGCCGGTATACTTCCGCAGCTCGGCAAAGTTCGGATAAACGCACCATTGGCCGATCTCGTGGCTCACGACCGGGACCGGTCGCGCGGCGATGTAATCGCGGTAATCAGTAACCGTCTCGGGGGGCCGGGCGTTGATCCGGCTTTTGAGCCCAGCGCCCCAGGCCTGAATTCGCGGATCCGGTGTGACGTGAAACTGGTCCTCAGCCAACTGCGGCCAACCCGCTCCACCGCTGTATAACCGCCGGGGATCGGCCTTGCGATAATGAGCGACCCACTTCGAGAGAAACCCGGCATGCCCGGCTCCGCCCGGTTCATTTCCATAGAGCAGGAACACGAACGAAGGATGGTTGCCGTAAAACCGCAGTATCCGATCCGCCTCCTCGTAGATCCAGCGATCCACGGGTTTGCCGTCTCCCAGGGTTGTCGATTGATTGGCCCAGGACGAACATTCGACGTGAAAATAGAATCCGAGCTGATCCGCCGCCTCGAATGCGGCCTCCGGAGGGCACCATGAATGAAATCGGATATTGTTCAGACCATGGGCCTTCGCCGTCTGAATCACCCGCCGCCACGACGCCACGTCGGTTGGCGGATGCCCCGTCTTTGGATAAGCGCAACAATCCAGCGTGCCGCGGATGAACGTCTTGCGACCGTTCACGGAGAACTGGGTGCCGTCGATGTCAATCTCCCGAAGCCCGAACGGGATCCGGGCCTGGTGTCCTCCCGGTTGCAACGTGGCGATCAATTCGTGGAGTGCCGGATCAAACTCGTCCCACAACGCCGCCCCGGGTCCCAGCGCCAACTCGGCTTCGAAAAGTCCGCCTGTGCCCGCCCATCGGACTTCGGCGATCTCCTGGGTCAAGGGTCGGGAAACAGCCGACTGTGCGGCCGACTGCGCATCGGCCGGCTTGCGACTGGGATACACGGTCAATAACACTGTCGTTGGCGATGGCGATGGCGACGGCGCGGAAAGCCCGACGCGGCCTTTGACCGTAAGGGTTCGAGTTTCCACGTGGGGATAGACCTGAAGATCAGTGATCCAGAGTCTGGGGGTGGCGTGCAACTCGATCCGGCCGACGATACCGTTCCAATTCCCTTGAGTGTGATCGCTGATGCTATGGGAGTTCTCGCCCACATCGACAATCATTCGGTTGTCGACGCGGATGGTCAGCCGGTGGGAGCCCGGAGTGAGCGCGCCGAGGTCATACACGTGTGGTGTACCCAGGGCATCGTTCCGGCCGATGGAACGGTCATCGATCCATACCCGGGTCTCCCAATGCGGTCGTTCGAGCAGGAGTCCAAATCTCTGATCTGCGGTCTCCGCCGGAATCTCGAGCTGGCGTTGGTACCACGCCACGCCCGCGTAATAGATCTCCGGCTGCAGCCAGAACGGCACTTTCACCCTGCCCGACTGTCGGTAAGGCTCATATTCCGGCGCGGTGTACCACGACCGGTCCACGATTCCGCCCGTCCATTTTGTGTCGACCGTGACCGGATCGCCGATCCCTTGGGCAGGAAGCGATCCCGGTAGCCGGACGGAACCGGCCAACTCCTGTTCGAACCAGCGTCCTGCGATCCCGGCGTCTTCGCGATCGAGTTGAAAATGCCACCGCCCGGCCAAGTCCCACATCATTGGCGCGGCGGGGTCGCTGTTGATCGGACGGACGAGCGCCAACGTGGTGACAATGAGGAGAGGCAGGCTTGTTTTCATGGTGCGCGGCGAAAGATTGACAACTCCGCCGGGGCCCGACAAGCAGGATGACAACCGGTTTCAGAGTTCGCGGAGGGCGCGGGCGACCGGGAGCCGGGCGGCGCGGATGGCCGGAAAGAGGCCGCCCATCAAACCGATAAGGGCGGCGTAGAAGATGCCCTGAATGAGGAGGCGAGGAGTCACTTGAAAGGCGAAAGCAACCTGGCTGAAACTTTGCCAATTCATCGTTGCGGCGCGAAAGCCATTGAAAATCCAGTAGGCAATTCCTCCGCCGAGTGCGCCCCCGAGCAAGGCGAGCAGGAGGGATTCGAGAAGAATGGAGACCACCACCGGTGACCCTCCGAAACCCAGGGCCCGAAGTGTGGCGATCTCACGAGTCCGCGCGGCGACGGCGGTGTACATGGTATTGAGGGCGCCGAAGACGGCACCCACGGCCATGAGCGAGGCGATGAGCGTGCCGAGGCCGGTGATCAGGTTGTAAACCGTGCGGGATTGCTCGAGATAATAGGCGGATTGAAGCAGTGCTTTGGCGTGAAGCCGCGGATCGTTCTCGAGCTCGTGCTGGAAGTTGGGAAAGGCATCGGGCGAGGTGAGTTTAACCACCACACTCTGATAGCTGTTGCCGCGCTGGTAAGCGGATTGGAGCACCGTCGCATCGGTCCAGATTTCGGATTCTGCCAAACCGCCCCGGTCGGTGAACAAGCCAACGATGGACCAATCACTCCGTCCCACCCGAATGGATGCGCCCAGGTCCAGGCCCGAGAATTCCCGAACCGCGCCCACTCCCACAATGACCTCATTACGTCCGGGAACGAAACGACGTCCTTTCTCAATATGCAGGCGGTCGTGAACGGCGAAGGCGTTCGGACTGACGCCACGGAGGGGGACGTTGGCATCCGTGCCGGTGGAGCGTTTGGGCAAATTGATAACCACGAAGAGTTCGCGGGAGGCAAGCGGTCCGGAGGTGGCATGATCGACACCGGGGGCATCGGCGATCATTCGCGCCTCGGGGCCGGAGAAAAAGCTCATCATCTCGGTATCGGAACCGCTGCGGAGGACGATGGCTTTCTCCGGATCGCCGGAGGCCATCATGACCAGGCGGAAACCCTGGGCAATGGATAACACGGCGACAAACACCGCCACAACGCCGGCAATGCCGAAAACCGAAGCCGCGCAGGCGCCTTTGCGTTCGATGATCGTTTCGAGGCTGAGCCGGGTGATCGAGCCGGTTTGCGAGATCCAGTTGTAGACAAATCGGATCATCACATGCGCCGTAGCGCCTCGGCAATCCGCAGCCGCATGGCTTGCCGGGCCGGGAGCCAGCCGGCGGCAAGTCCGAGCGCCAATGCGATGAGGATGCCCCAGAGCAGATTTTCCCGGGGAAAGAAAAAGATCGGGAGCGCGCCTCCGGTGGGATCACCGGAGGCGATGAGGAACCAGGCAATGGCCAAGCCGGCGCCGCCGCCGAGGACGGACAGGAGACAGGATTCGGCCAGCACCAGGATGAGCGTCAACAGATTGTTAAAGCCCATCGCCTTGAGGACGCCAAGTTCTTCGGTGCGTTCGCGGACGGATTGAGCCATCGTATTACCGGTGACCAAAAGGATGGTGAAGAACACGGCACTGAGGATGGCGACCATGATGGTGGTGATATCGCCAACTTGTTGCGCCCAGCCACGGAGGAACGCGCCTTCCGTCTCGGTCTTGGTTTCCTGCGGGGAGTTGGAAAACTCGGAATCGATCAGGCGCGCCACGTCCGCGGCGTGATCGGGGTTACGAACACGCACGATGTACCAGCCGACCAGCCCTTTGCCGAATGCCCGGGCTTCATCAAGATAATCATAATGAAAATAGAAATTGGTCGTGTCGGTACCCGCTTCGGCGCCATCGTAGATGGCCACCAGATCAAATTCCCAGGTGGTTTCACCATCCTTTTTGACCCAAACCGTCGCCTGAATCGGAATGCGATCACCGATCTTCCAGCCGTATTTCTCGGCAGTGTGACGTCCGACCATCGCCCCGGTACGGGTCCGGATAAACGCCAGGCGTTGCTCTTTGGGCACCAGAAACTCCGGGTAAAGGTCCAGGCAGTCCTCGGGGACGATCGCCATTTGGGCAAAGAAATTCCGAGGATCCTGGTAAATGCCGCCAAACCAGGAGGCATGCGCGGCAGCTTCGACGCCGGGAATGGACAGGATTCGTCGCTGATAACTTTCCGGCAGCGGCTGGGTGATCGAGACGCGGTGCCGGACCATGAGCCGGTCGGCACCGGCGAGGCTCACACCCTGATTCATTGCGCGGGCAATGGCCGCCAAGTAGCCGTAGAGGATGAAGGCCACCACAATCGAGAGAAGCGTCAGGGCGGTGCGCAGCTTGCGTCGCCTCAGGTTGCTCCCTATGAGGTGGAGGAATCTCATTGGATGGCCTGGGCGCTGAGTTGGCCTTTGTTCAGGTAAATCGTTCGAGTCGCGCGCGCGGAGGCGTGCGGGTCGTGCGTAACCATCAGAATCGTCTTGCCGTGATCGCGATTCAGCGCCTGGAGCAGGTTCAGTATCTCGTCTCCGGACTTCCGATCCAAATCGCCCGTGGGTTCATCACAGAGGAGCAGCGTGGGATCCGTGACGATCGCGCGGGCGATGCCCACGCGTTGCTGTTCCCCACCGGAGAGGTGACGGGGATGATGTTTGGCCCGATGTGTCAGGCCAACCACGCGCAGTGCGACGGCGACATGCCGGCGGCGGCGGGTCTTGTTAAGAGATGTCAGAAGCAGGGGTAACTCAACATTACGCTCGGCCGTCAACACCGGCAGCAGGTTGTAGAGTTGGAACACAAAACCGACATGCCGGGCCCGCCAGGCGGCCAGGCGCCGGTCGGAAAGTCTGTCGATGCGTTGGCCTTCGACCATCAACCGCCCTCGAGTGGGACGGTCCAGACCGCCGATCAGGTTGAGGAGCGTCGTCTTCCCCGATCCGGATGGACCCATGAGAGCGACAAACTCGCCAGGACGAACTTCAAGATCGATCCCCTCCAGGATCCGAAGCGTTTCCGTTCCACGACGGAATTGTTTCTCCACCGCTTCGACGAGTAAGATGGGCGATTGGCTTTGCCGGGCTTCCATGGGCGGAAGAGGGATCAAGACCGCGCAGGCGTTAAGGCTGTTTCTCGCGCACTCCGATACCGGGCCGGAGCGCCCTCGAAGTCCGGAGCACGACCAATTCACCGGTTCGAAGGCCGTTCTGCACTGCCGCAGGCTCGGCGTCGCCGGCCACCAGAGTTATGGCCCGGGCCTGGGCGCGGCCGTCGGTGACAACCCAAACCCAGTTCGTTGGTCCCGAAGTCTGCAGTGCGGAGCGAGGGATAAATACATCCGTCTGATCCCGGGTGGAGGGATCCGGATCAAGAAACGCGACACGAACCCCCATTTGCGGCAGGATGCGTGGGTCGAGTTGGTCAAAAGAGACCCGGACTCGGACCGTTGCTTTTTGACGGTCGGCGGTGGGGATGATGGCAAGGACGTGGGCGGGGATGGTCCAATCGGGATAGGCATCGAGGGTGGCTTCGACGGGCTGGTTGGATTGGACGCGGTTGAGATAGCTCTCGTTCACATCGACCTCAATCTCAAGCGAACTCATATCCACGATCGTGCCGATGCCGGTGCGGGTAAAACCGCCTCCGGCCGAGATCGGGGAGATCATTTCGCCGGGTTGAGCATTCTTTGAAACCGCAACTCCGGCGAACGGCGCGCGGATAATGGTATCCTCGAACTGCTGATTCAGGACCTCCAATTGTTTCCGGGCCACCGTCGTCTCCAGTTCCTGGCGCGCCAATCGCGCCTTGAGCGTATCCACCTGGGCGACCCACTGATCGAGATCGGCCGTACTCGCGACGCCGTCAGCCTCGAGCGCAAGGACACGCTGGTGTTGCTTTTCCGCCTCGATGAGTTGAGCGCGGGTCTCGGCCAGATTGCCGCGGGCAGCGGCTTCTTCGGCTTGGGCGAGCTGGATTTGGGCCTGGATATTTGCATCGTCGAGGCGGGCCAGGACCTGGTTGGATCCCACATGCATCCCTTCCTCGAGGAGGACTTCGACCACTTTGCCGGTGACCTTGGAGGAGACGGTGGCTTCGCGCCGCGCGACCACATAGCCGCTGGCATTAAGCACCGTCTGGGTAACGGTGGCGCCACCGGGTGGGAGGACGGCGGCCGTAACCACGATGGGTTTGCGATTCAGCGCAAACCCTATCACCGAAATCGCCAGGACCAAAAAAACCACGAGCACGATGATCCAGCGTCGATTTGAGCTTGAAGCCTCAGGATCGTCTTGACGATCGATTCGCAGTGCCTCCAGCCCGGATTTGTCCTCAGTCATAAGCAGTGTCCCCGGACCGAGCAAATCGCGTTTCGGCTCGATGGTCAAGTGAGGTCGTTGTTCCTCGTGGAGAACCGTTGAATAAGCACAACAGGCGGGGAGTCGAATGGGGCATGAGCGTGGACAATGCCCCGGGATCAACCTCAATTCGTTTGGACGCATCGACTGCACCGACCGAAGTCGCACGGCGACCGGTTCGCAGCGTTCCCATTCGGTTCACGGCCGCCGAGGGCAGGCGGCAAACGGGGGCGCGACGGCTTTTCGTGCCGGTGGTGGGAGGCCCACCCAAGCACGAGCAACCGCATCTGCAGGGCAGTTAGCGGTCGCGATTTGGAGGCAGGTGGGAGTGGGGTGGGAAGGAGACTGGCAACGGGTTTGCTTCGACTGATTTCACCGGGTCAAGCTTCACGGAAAATGGCTTATTCTGCCGCAGGCGACAGGTCGGCGAACGCTTGACAATATTGTGACAATCACGTGAATTCAATCAGCCCCTGTTGAAGGCGAAGAACTGGGGCAGCGATTCTTATGGGTCCCGACAAAATGCAGCCCCAGCGGTTTGAACATAAGTATATCATACCGAATAGGGTGGCTTTGCAAATTCGGGATTTCGTAAGTGGTCCCCTCGAGATTGACGAATACGGCAAGACACTCACCAATTTTTCCTATCCCGTTCACAGCCTGTATTTGGATTCGCCGGATATGAAGCTGTATGAGTCGACCATAAACGGTGACAAGAATCGCTACAAACTCCGGCTCCGGTTTTACGAAGATCGGCCGGAGGCCCCGGTCTACTTCGAGATCAAACGGCGGATGAACAACACAATCGCCAAGCAGCGTGGCGGTGTCCGCCGCGCGGCCGTCCCGGAGTTGTTGGCGGGTGAGTTGCCAGACCCAAGCCACATGGTGTCGAGGGACCACCGCCACCTGGTTGCCGTCCAGCTTTTCTGCGAACACCTGGTCGCATTGAGGGCGGAACCCCTTGCGCACGTCGCTTACCTGCGGGAAGCGTGGCTGAGTCCGCACGATAATTCCGTGCGTGTGACGATGGACCGCGATATCCGGATCGAATTGGATAACAGTTGTGAGATGAGCACAGCCATGACGGACTCCGTGCAGGTGTTCGATGCCGAAACCCTGCCGGGCGCGGAACCCGTGGTGTTGGAATTGAAATTTACAGCGCGCTTTCCCGATTGGTTCAAGGATTTGGTCTCCAGGTTTGGCCTGATGCAATGCGGGGCCGCGAAGTATGTGGATGGCATGACGCGCGTGATGGACCAGTGCGGGCGAGGGTTGGTGAGGTTGCGCGATCCGGCCGTGTTCGAACGCGGTCGGCAACGCCTGCCGGTCACCCCGACCCCCTGAGTCCTGTTATTCTATGTCGATTACCGATTTTTTCACTGGGGATTATTCCTCGACACCAACGAACGTGCCGGCGGTAGTCCTGGGTTTGCTGCTGGCATTTCTGTCCGGGCACTTCATCGGCTGGATTTACATGATGACCCATTCGGGGTTGTCGTATTCGCGGACGTTTGTGAATTCGCTCGTGGTGATTCCCATCGTGGTCGCCCTCGTGATGATGGTCTTGTCCAACAACCTGGTGACTGCCTTTGGCTTAATGGCGGTCTTTGCCATTGTCCGGTTCCGGAACATCCTGAGGGACACGCTCGACACCTCTTACATTCTATCGGTGATCGTGGTGGGGATGGCGTGCGGAACCATGAAATTTGCCACCGCGGTTCTGGGTTGCCTGATCATCGGCTCAGTCATGATTTACCTGCGGGCCACGTCGTTCGGCGCGCGACATCGCTACGATTGCATACTCAATCTTCAATGGACGCGGTCGCGGGCGGAACTTCCCGACCTGCGGCTGCTTTTGCGGCGCCACGCGCTGAAGATTGTCACCGCGAGTGAACGGGCGCATGAGCCGCATGGTTTGTATCTTTCGTATCGGGTGTTGCTGCGCGACCCCAGCCGAGTGGATGAACTCCTGGCCGAGCTGAAGGCATTGAACGGGATCTCGGTGGTCAACAGTCTCCCGGCCCAGGACGAATCCGAGATCTGACCTATGAGTGAACTGCCCGTGATCCCGCGCCCGTGGGCGCAACGATGGAATGACGTTCGCCTGCGCGTGGCGCCATTCGTAGTGTTTCTTGGAGCCCTGGTCTGCACCGTGTTGATCTGGGACAAGAACTGGGGGCCGATGACCTTCGTGGGGGAAGCGCAAGGGCAACGGGCGACCGTGGCATCCCCGCAAACGGGTTATCTCGCCGATCTTAAGGTCCAACAATACAGTCCGGTCAAACAAGGCGTTCTCGTGGCCGTAGTGCGGCTGGCCACCGACCAGAGCATGAGCGCATCATTGGAGGCGATCCGCTCGGATTTGGGCGTGATGCGGGTGAGGATGACCCAGGACCAGCGACGCAACGAACAGAATTATCAACAGTTGCGATTTGACTGGCTGAATCAACGGGTGGACCTGGCCGTCGCCCGCGCTAACTTGCAATACGCCGAGACGGAGCTCAACCGCGTCGAACGCCTGCGCCAGGAGCAGATCAATTCGGAAGCCGAATATGAACTGGCGCGGGACCGGCGTGACGCGTTGAAGGTGGAAGTCGAAGAACGGGATCGGCTCGTAAACGAGATGGGGCTGGCCTTGGACGGAATGGTCCCGACGGCAACGGAAGATCCGGCAATTTTGCGGTCGATCACCGCGGCCATCGAAGGACAGGAAGCGCAACTCAAACAAACCGAGGGAGCCATCGAATTGCGCGCGCCGATCGACGGCATTGTCACTTCAATCCTTCATCGCGCAAATGAGACCATCATGGCGGGCGAACCGCTGGTGGAAATCAGCGGAGCCCAACCGGAACGGATCATCGGGTTCATCCGACAGCCCATCGCATTCGAACCCAAACAAGGTGACGCGGTGGAAGTGCGGACCCGGGGAAACAGCCGGCAGGTGGGTGTGACGCAGGTGACCGCCGTGGGCGCGCGCCTGGAATTGTTCGCCCAACCGCTTAGGGTTCGCGGCTTTGACAGTTCCATGGAACGAGGTCTTCCAGTGCTCCTGGGTGTCCCGACCGAAATGCATCTTTACCCCGGGGAACTTGTCGATCTATACCTCAAGTCCGCGAACTGAGAATCCCAGCGCGCCGATCGCCCGAATTACCGATTGATCGCAGGCCATTCGGTTGGGTGAATCAGGGGAAGGAGCATGGACATCACACTGACCCTCGAATCCATACTGGATCACATCCGACCGGAGGCCCTGTTTCCCTCCGCCCAACCCCTCGAGATCGAATTGGGCGCCGGGGACGGCGGGTTTCTGTGCGAGTGGGCGGCTCGGGAACCGGGACGTAATTTTATCGGAGTAGAGCGACTGCTGGGACGATTGCGAAAGATCGAGCGGAAGGCCACTCGGCGCGGCCTGGCCAACGTGCGGTGCGTCCGGATTGAAGCCGGCTATTTCCTGCGGCACCTGGTTCCCACCCGATCCGTATCCGCATTGCATGTCTACTTTCCCGATCCCTGGCCCAAACGCAGGCATTGGCGGCATCGGCTGGTGAGCGAGCAATTCCCGCATTTGGCCGCACGTGTTCTCCTGCCCGGGGGAAGGGTGTATCTACGAACAGATCACGAGGGATACTTCGCCCAGATGAGGTCGGTCTTCGCGGCGTTCCGCAGTTTTACACCGCAGCCCACACCGCCGCAACTGGCGGAGGTCACGACCGATTTTGAAAAGGAGTTCCGGTCGGCGGGTGTTCGGATGTTCCAGGCGGCGTACGAATGGGAATCTGAGCCGCCGCCGGTTTGAAAGGCGCCAAGCGCGCCACAGGTCAGACATCAATGACCGGGCCACCATCCGGACCACGACGGTCATCGCCGTTTCTGGGGGGGCGGCGCCGGCGGGTGCGGAGATCGATTCGGTGCTCGCCGGTGCGGCTGAATGTATTGAGCACGAGGGAGACGCAACTGATGATGAGGGCGCCCCAGAAAGCCGCCCAGAACGTGTCGACCCAGAAGGATTTGACGAGCTGGCCCACAAGCATCAGCAGCAGCGCATTGATCACCAGCGTGAAAAGGCCAAGCGTGAAGACGACCAGCGGGAGGGAAAGCAATAGCAACAACGGGCGCAGAAGGGCATTCAAGATGCCCAACAAAAGCGAAGCCACGAGCAGGGAGGCCAGAGTGCCATACTCAATGCCGGGAATGACATTGGCGGCAACCAACACCGCAATGGTGTTGATGAACCAGCGCTGTAGAAACAATTTGAGCGGTGGTGACATTCGAGCGACGTCGTATCCTCGCTTCAGCCGTCGTTGCTTTTGTACTCCTGAAGCGGTCTTGGCGCAAAGGATTTTACGTCCACGGAAAACGATACGTGTAAGTAATATTTATTTGCACAATCGATTTTCCTGCACAATAGTCTCTCCGTTGTCCGTGGCTATTCCAGCGTTCTTTTGCCCGGGACGTTGAGCCGGACACCATCCTCGCTCACCCTCGCATATCCCGAGGGGGGACGGACTTAGAAATTTGACCACCATGCGTATTGACGAGAATTCGGGATGGGACTGGCGGGTGTCTTTCCTGGTCATGACGTTGGTCGCCGTGTCGGGATGGGGGGCTACGGACGGTGCGACGCGCATCGCAGGGACGGAGGACTGGCCGAGTTTTCGTGGGGATCCGGCATTGAATGGCGTGACCGAGGCCGAGCTGCCAGCTGCGTTGGAACTGGCGTGGTCATTCAAGACGGAGGATGTGGTCAGGTCGTCGCCGGCCCTGGTGGGGGACAAGGTCTTTGTGGGTTCGAGCGACGAACGGATGTATGCCCTGGACCTGGAGACGGGCCGAAAGCTATGGGACTTCAAGTCGGGCGGCGAGATCGAGTCGTCACCCTTGGTCCTGGCCGGGCGGGTCTATTTCGGTTCGGGGGATGGCAAGCTTTACGCCCTGGAATCGGCAACGGGCAAGCCGGTATGGGAGTATCAGACGGGCGATCGAATCCCGGGCGCACCCAACTGGTTTAAGAGCGGGGATAAAGTCCAGGTCCTGGTAGGGAGCTACGATTACCGGTTGCATGCGGTAGATGCGGAGACGGGAAAGAGCAACTGGGTTTACGAAACAGGCAATTACATCAATGGCGCCCCCGCGGTGTACGAGGGTCGGACGGTATTCGGCGGGTGCGATGCGTTGCTGCATGTTTTGGACTTGGCCACGGGGGAGAAGGTGAAAGAGATCGAGGCCGGGGCCTATATCGCGGGGTCGGTGGCCCTGGCTGATGGACGGGCGTATCTGGGGCACTACGACAACGAAGTATTGTGCGTGGATTTGGAGAAAGGCGAGCGTGTTTGGACGTACAAGGACCGCAATTTCCCGTATTTTTCGTCACCAGCGGTCTCGAAGGATCGCGTGATTATCGGGGGCCGGGATCGGCGGGTCCACTGTCTGGATCGTGCGACGGGCAAGGTTCAATGGGTCTTTGCCACGCGAGGGAAGGTGGACAGTTCGCCGGTTATTACGGGAGACAAGGTGGTGGTGGGGTCGGACGACGGCCGGCTTTATTTGCTGGGTTTGAGCGACGGCCGCCAGCTCTGGTCGTATGAGATTGGAGAAGCGGTGGGGAGCTCGCCGGCGGTGGCGCGCGGGTGGGTTGTGGTTGGAGCGGATGATGGGCAAGTGTATGCGTTCAGGTCCGGACGCGAGACAACGAAGAACCGATGAGCACCGAGACGATTGCGACCGCACCGACGGCGCCGGTATTTCAGAAGGAAACGACGGCGGGCAACTATTTTGTGTCGAATTATCCACCGTTTTCGTTTTGGAAACCGGCGCTGGTGCCGGAGCTGGAGGCGGCCATGGCTCGTCCGCCGGTGCCGGGGACGCCTTTGGGGCTGTATATCCACATCCCCTTTTGCCGGAAGCGATGCCATTTTTGTTATTTCAAGGTTTACACGGATAAGGATTCGGCCGCGATTCGGGGCTACCTGGAGGCTGTGCTTCGCGAGTTCCGGCATTACACGAGTCATCCATTCGTTGGCGGGCGCAAACCGAGTTTCGTTTATTTTGGCGGGGGGACACCCTCCTATTTGTCGGTGGACCAGTTGAAACAGCTTTTTGGGGGGTTACAGCAGGAGCTATCCTGGGACGCGGTGGAGGAGGTGACGTTCGAGTGTGAGCCTGGGACGCTGACGGATCACAAGCTCAAGGCGATTCGGGAATTGGGGGTGACGCGCTTGAGTTTGGGGGTGGAGAATTTCGACGATCATGTTCTTGAGATCAACGGGCGCGCGCATCACGGCAAGGAAATCGCGCGGGCGTATGAATATGCGCGATCGGTAGGATTTCCCCAGATCAACATCGATTTGATCGCGGGAATGCTGGATGAAACGGAGGGCAATTGGCGGGAGTGCGTTCGACGGGCGGTGACGATGGCACCGGACAGTATCACGGTCTATGAGATGGAGATTCCTTACAACACCACCATTTACCAGCGCATGAAGTCGGAAGGCAAACTTGTGGCGCCGGTGGCGGATTGGGAAACCAAGCGAAGGTGGGTGCACGAGGCCTTCGAGGAATTCGAGCGCGCGGGATACACGGTTGCGAGCGCATACACAGCGGTGCGCGACAAGTCGCGCACCCGGTTCGTCTATCGCGACCGCTTGTGGAGCGGAGCAGATCTGTTGTCCTTGGGGGTGGCTTCGTTCGGGCACATCGGCGGGACGCACTACCAGAACCACCACGAGTTTGATCCTTACGTGAAGGCGCTGGAGGCGGGACGCCTCCCGGTCTACCGGGCGTTGACGCCGACCCGTGAGGAGCGATTCATCCGCGAATTCGTGTTGCAGATGAAGCTGGGCCGGGTGAGCCGCAATTATTTCCAAGAGAAGTTCGGGGTCGATCCGGTGGCAAAATGCCGGGAAGGAGTGCAACGCCTGGTTGAGTGGGGTTATTTGACCGTGGCCGGCGACGTGTTGCAGTTGAACCGTGAGGGATTGCTTCAAGTGGACCGACTGTTGCAGGAGTTCTTTCTGCCGGAACATCGGTCAGGGCGGTACAGTTGAGGGGCGAGTCGATGAAGTCGCCCATGAGCACCGCCAAACCGCAAGAAGTCACGACCCGGGCGGAAGGAGTGACGCGTCCACTGGACTATTTCTACCAGCGGTCGGGGCTGGAGCTGCCGTATTTCAGGGAGTTAAGGGAAGCGGAAGTCCCCGAGCCGTTTCATCGATTGCTCGTGCACGTGAACGACATGACGCCCACATTGGAAGCGTTCTACGGCGACGACATCGAATTGCGGGTGCTGACCCGGCAACGGCGGGGTGGCGAGTATTGGCGGGAAGTCGTGCTCGTTTTGCGGAAGAGCGGCCGGCCGGTGGAGTTTGGAGCGAATCGAGTTTTGTTGGATCGCTTTCCGGAGGCGGCCCGGAAGGCGATCCTGGAGGAGAAAACGCCTTTGGGACACATTATGCGTGATTTCCAGGTCCGGCATGTATGCCGACCCAGGGCATTTCTGACGATGGACGCTGACAAACTCGTAGGCGGGACTTTGGGGTTGAACGGACAGACCAAATTATACGGGCGTAATAACCGGTTGTATGGGCTGGATGGGGCATGGTTGTCGGAAGTGGTGGAAATATTGCGGCCGCCGGCGATGGAACATTGAGAAGGAGCGCGGACATGCCAGGACCAAACGAATATGAGGTGGTGGTGATTGGCGGTGGGCCGGCCGGGGCCTCCGCGGCAACGCTGCTTGCGGGCCAGGGGCATCGGGTGCTCGTGCTGGAGCGGGAACGATTCCCCCGCTATCACGTCGGGGAATCGCTGCTCCCTTTTACGTTCAGACCACTGGAGCGGCTTGGCTTGATCGACGCGATGCGCCGTTCGCCCTTTGTGAAAAAGTACAGCGTCCAGTTCGTGTCACCTTCGGGCAAGGCGTCGCAGCCGTTCTACTTCTTCACGCGGTATGATCGGGAGACCATCGCCCAAACCTGGCAGGTGCGGCGATCTGAATTCGACCAGATGTTGCTGGATAATGCCCGACAACGCGGCGCCGAGGTTCGGGAGGAGACGGAGGTGAAGGCGTTGCTGCGCGAGGGCGAGCGCGTGGTCGGGGTGCGAGCCCGGTGCGGAGGTGAAGAAGCGACCGAGTATCGCGCCCGGATGGTCCTGGATTGTTCGGGCCGGGATTCTTTCGCCGCGGTGCGCAACGGATGGCGAGCCAGGGATCCGTTGCTCAACAAAGTGGCCGTGTGGACGTATTACGAGGGGGCGCAGCGCGACGAGGGAATCGATGCCGGGGCGACGACGGTGGCGCTGATTCGGGAGAAGGGCTGGTTTTGGTATATCCCGATGCAGGAGGATCGAGTGAGTGTAGGGGTGGTGGCGGAGGGAAAATATCTAAGCCGGGATGGCGTGAAGATGCCGGAGTTGATTTTTCAGCGCGAGCTTGGGGAGAACATCTGGATCCAGGACCATCTGTCGGTGGGGCGCCAGGTCGGACCTTATTACCTCGCGAGCGAGTATTCTTATCACGCGCGACATTGTGGGAGCGAGGGACTGTTGTTGGTCGGGGATGCGTTTTGTTTTTTGGATCCGGTTTTTTCTTCGGGCCTGATGCTCGCCCTCAAAAGCGGAGTTATGGCCGCGGACGCCGTGCACGAAGGCCTCGTTTCCGGAGACCTTGCGCCGGAGCGCTTCACGGATTATGCGGATACCATGAGGCAGGGTATCGAGAATATGCGCAAGTTGGTTTGCGCCTTTTACCATCCGACCTTCAGTTTCCGGGTGTTAACGGACAAATACCCGGATCTCGCGGGTGATATCACCGACTGTCTTTCCGGCGATACCGACAAGGATTTCACGCGGCTTTGGTCCGCAGTTCGAGAATTTGCGGAGATACCGGAGCCCATGCCCGTCGGGCGGCCGATGCCCTCGCGGCGTTTGCCAGTCGGCGTTTAGCATCTATGTTCAAGCGCGGATGCCCCATTCCAATCAGAAATGCGCATCGCGCGAGTAGCGGCGGTTGAGGATTCGATCATGCGCTTCGTTCAAATTACTCCGGGCGCCGGCGGCATGTATTGCGGGAATTGTCTCCGGGACAATGCGCTGGTGGCCGAATTGCGACGACGGGGGCACGAGACTCTGATGGTCCCGCTCTATTTGCCGCTGAAATTGGACGAGCCCGATCAGAGCGACGGTACCCCGATCTTTTTCAGCGGGATCAATGTCTATCTCGAACAAAAATCGGCTCTCTTCCGCCGGGCGCCTCAATGGCTCCATCATTGGCTGGCCTCGCCGCGCCTGTTGAATTGGGCGGCCAGGCGGGCGGCGGGGACACAGTCGGGGGAGCTGGGAGAATTGACCGTTTCGATGCTGAGGGGGGAACACGGGAATCAGGCGCGCGAGCTGGAGGAACTGATTGGCTGGCTCCGAGAACAGGCACGGCCGGATGTGCTCTGCCTCTCAAATGCCTTGTTATCGGGGATGGCGCGCCGGCTCAAGGAGGAGTTGGGGTCGGTGCTGGTCTGTAATCTTCAAGGGGAGGATTATTTCCTGGATCAATTGCCCTCGCCCCAACGGGAGGAGGCGTGGTCGGTACTGGCGGAACGCGCCGCGGAGATCGATTTCTTCACGGCCCCGAGCGGATATTATGCGGAGTTGATGCGTCGCCGGCTGAATCTCCCGGAGGGACGAGTGCGAGTGATCGCCAACGGCATCAACCTGGCAGGGTTCGAGGACGCGGATCGGCCGCGGGGCGGGTCGGCGCCGCCGGTGTTGGGTTATTTTGCGCGGATGTGTCCGGAGAAGGGATTGGATTTGCTGGTGGAATCCTATCTACTGTTGAAGCAACGCCCGGCGATGAAAACGCTCCGCCTGCGCGTCGGCGGCAGTTGCACCGGCCCGGACGAAAGCTTTGTGAAAGGGCTCGAGCGGCGCTTGACGGCTGCCGGAGTGAGCCGCGACGTCGAGTTTCATCGAAACGTCGATCGAGGCGCCAAGCTGTCGTTGCTCAAATCGTTCTCCGTATTCTCAGTGCCGGCGCATTATGGCGAGGCGTTCGGCTTATATTTGTTGGAGGCGTGGGCGACGGGGGTGGCGGTCGTGCAACCGCGAACCGCGGCGTTTCCGGAATTGATCGAAATGACCGGAGGAGGTTTGGTGGTGGAACCGGGGAATGCGGCCGCGTTGGCGGTGGGGATCGAGGCATTGATTCTGGATCCCGTGCGTGCTGGACTCCTGGGTGCGGCCGGACGGAAGGCGGTGCATTCGGAATTCAGTGATGCGCGGATGGTGGACCGGATGGCCGCTGTATTGGAGGGGGCACGCGCAGATCGCGGCGAGCCCTCGCCGTCGAAACGGTCGGAGGTCCGGGTTTAAACGTGGAGATGGCCAGGGCGGACGACCCTGGGATGAAATGGCTTACAAATACAGGGCAACACGACGCGTAGAATTCTCGGAAACCGACATGGCCGGCATCGTCCATTTCGCGAATTTCTTCAAGTACATGGAAACGGCCGAGCATGCGTTTTTCCGATCGCTGGGAGGGTCGGTAGTGATGCCGGAATTTGATCCGCCGTTGGGCCTGCCGCGGGTGCATGCCGAATGCGATTATCTGCATCCGTTGCGTTTTGAAGACGAGATCGAGATCCTCATGCTCGTGACGGCGAAGAAATCGAAATCGCTCAGTTACCAATTCCATTTTCGCAAGCTTAACACCCATCCGCCCCTGGAAGTCGCCCGGGGCAAGTTGACGGTGGTCTGTGTGGCGCACAGTCGGGATGGGAGACTGAAGTCCGTGGCGATCCCGAAGATTGTGGCAGATCAGATTGAGGTGGCGCCCGGGCCGGTACTGGCCGAGGTCGAAGGGGTGGTGCAGGTGTAACCTTGGCCGGCGTCCTTTGCGTCGGGGGAACCGAGAAGCGAACGAACGATTATGAGTGAACAAACGCAACCTGGGCTGACCTGGCTGGTATTTGCGCTCCTGACGGTGGTGTCATGGGGGGTTTATGGCGTCTTCCTTCACGCGGGCCAGGTGTCGATGGGGGATCCCGACAATGGCCGTTACAAGGCCTTTTTATTTGTGGGTATCGCCTATTTCCTCACCGCGGTATTGGCTCCGTTCGCCCTGTTATGGGCCAAAGGCGCCGCGTTCAGCGGCTACACGGCCAAAGGTATGGGTTGGTCGCTGCTCGCAGGCATCGTTGGAGCCATCGGCGCGTTCGGAGTGCTGTTAGCGTTTGGAGCGCGAGGGACGCCCGCGGCTGTGATGTCGATCGTGTTCGCCGGCGCGCCCATTGTTAACGCCGGCTATTCATTGTGGCTTCACCCGCCGACCGGTGGCTGGGGGGCGATTCGGTGGCCATTCTTTCTGGGGATCCTGTTGGCCGCCGTGGGCGGTTGCCTGGTGACCTTTTACAAGCCAGCATCAGCCCCGGCTAAACCCACCCTAAGCCAATCCCCGGCCCCGGCGATGCCGGCGGGGCCGAGCCAACCTTAAATGGCGGTGAATTCGCGGGTTGAACTGAAAAGCCGGCAGCTGGGGCAGTTGGGGGAGTTGCTCCGGGCCCTCATTCCGGGCAACCGGTTTTATTCGGCGAAACTCGCGGGACATGGCGGACCGGAGACGATTGGCGGCCTGGAGGATTACGCCCGGCTGGTGCCGTTCACGACCAAGCAGGAATTGGCGAGCGACCAGGTGTCGCATCCCCCTTTCGGGACCAACCTGACGTATCCCCTGGACGATTACATCCGGTTCCATCAGACGAGCGGAACGACCGGCCAGCCATTGCGCTGGCTGGATACGGCCGACAGTTGGGAGGCGATGCTCGAAGGCTGGGTCGAAGTATTTCGGGCAGCCGGATTGCATCATGGCGATCGGGTCCTCTTTGCCTTTACTTTTGGACCTTTCATCGGATTCTGGATGGCTTTCGAGGCAGCGACCCGCGTGGGTTGCCTCTGTCTTCCCGGCGGCGGTTTGACCAGCGCAGCTCGGCTTAGGATGCTGATGGAGGTTGGGGTGACGGTGGTCTGTTGCACGCCGACTTACGCCGCGAGATTGGCGGAAGTGGCGGCGGAGGAGCGGATTGACCTGGGGGAAGCCAAAGTCCGGTTATTGGTGGTGGCCGGGGAACCGGGCGGCAGTATCCCCGGCGTGCGCGGGCGATTGGAACGGTTGTGGCCGGGGGCTCGCGTATTCGATCATCATGGTATGACAGAGGTTGGTCCCGTGACCTACGAATGTCCCAAATGTCCCGGTCGGCTGCACGTGATTGAGTCCAGTTATATCGCCGAAGTTATTGACCCGGAGAGCGGCGATACCGTGGCCCCGGGAACGCCGGGTGAGTTGGTCCTGACGACCCTTCGGCGTATGGGATCGCCTCTGCTGCGTTATCGGACCGGTGACCTGGTTCGCACGCTCCTCGACCCGGAGGTTCGATGCAACTGCGGTCGGTTGGAGCTGTCGCTCGAGGGTGGAATTCTCGGGAGGGTGGACGATATGGTGATCATTCGTGGCGTAAACCTGTTTCCCGGGGCGGTGGACGATGTTGTCCGAAGTTTGCCGGAGATCGGCGAGTATCAGGTTCAAGTGGAAACGGTCCAACATATGGACGAGTTAACACTGGCGATCGAACCGGTCGCAGGCTGTCACGACCCCGCAGCGGTGGTGCGGCGATTGCAAAAAGAGTTGCAGGATGCCTTTGCCCTGCGCGTTCCGGTGAATGTCGTGGCGCTGGGAACACTCCCGCGATTTGAGATGAAAGCGCGGCGCTGGGTTCGAAAACCACGAGGTACCGAACGGGAACCCCATTCGGAGACAGACTGAGAGACAAGCGAATCAACCTGGAAAACACGAGCCATGGCGTCGACACTTTTGACCCTGTCGGAGGTCACCAAAGAGTATGCTTCGAGCGGGCAAACCGTGCGGGTGCTGGCGGGAATTACCTTGAACGTCGAGGCCGGTCAATCGCTGGCCATCGTCGGCCCCTCGGGATGTGGCAAAAGCACGTTGTTAAACCTCGTGGGAACGCTCGACCAACCCACCAGCGGCCGGATTGAATTGGCAGGAAGCGATTTGACGCGGCTGGATCCGGTCGCACTCGCGGCGGTTCGCAACCGCCAAATCGGTTTTGTCTTTCAGTCCCACCATCTGCTGCCCCAATGCACGGTACTTGAGAACGTGCTGGTCCCGACTTTGCCGCTGACCGATGCCACGCTGAAAAGCGCGGCGCCGGAGCGGGCCCGGCAATTGTTGGAAAAAGTGGGACTAAGCCAGCGGCTGAGCTATCGGCCAGGGCAGCTTTCTGGCGGCGAACGCCAGCGGGTCGCGGTGGTTCGGGCGCTGATCAACCGACCACGCTTGTTGTTGGCGGACGAGCCGACGGGTGCGCTGGATCGGGGTTCAGCAGCGAACCTGGGAGATCTATTGGTCCGCATGAACGCGGAGGAGGGAGTGAGCCTGATCGTGGTAACCCACGCAATGGATTTGGCAAAGCGACTTCAACGGATTTTTGAGTTAAGCGATGGAATGCTCCATGAGCTGGTGGATACTCATTAGCCGCAGTCTGCGGTACCACGCGCGATTGCATCTCGGAACCGCCATTGGCGCGGCGGTCGGCAGCGCCGTTCTGATCGGGGCCCTTATCATGGGTGATTCCGTCCGGGGCAGCCTGCGGGATATCGCCCTGGCCAGGATCCCCGGGCTCGATCTGGCCCTCGAATCAGCGGATCGCTTCTTCCGCTCGGTCCTGGCGCAAGAACTGGCCGCTGATTTGCAGACGGAGGTATTGCCGGTGCTGCAGTCGATCGCCACTGCCAGCCGGACCGACGAATCGGCTCGGGCCAATCAGGTCCATCTGCTGGGGGTCACAGACGAGTTCTGGCGCCTGGCGAAATCGAACCGGGAACCCCCGACCCTTTCGCCGGGAGAAGTGATCCTTAGCGAGCGTCTCGCGGAACAACTGCAGGCCCGACCGGGCGACACGGTTTTACTGAGGGTAGCCACGGTCTCCGGACTTTCGCGGGAGGCGGCCATGGCGCCTCAGGAAAATGCCACCCGATCTTTGCGTCTCAAGGTGGTGAGCACGGTTGGCGACAATGAAATGGGACGCTTCAGTTTAAGAGCGAGCCAGATCCCGCCTTTCAATGCCTTTATCGGACTCGCTCAGTTGCAAGCTGCACTGGATTTAACCGGACGGGCCAATCTGCTCCTGGTGGGACGGCGAGAAGGGCTGACTCCGGCCGTCGCGCAAGCTGCGTTCAAGGCACGATGGCAGTTGGCGGATGCCGAGCTCGAATTAAGCGGGCTGTCCGGCATGCATGAGCTGGAGCTTCGAACCCGGCGCGTATTCCTGGACGAGAAGGTCTCGCAGGCCGCACTGGGCCTGAGCCCGGCGGGGCATGGGATTTTGACTTATTTCGTCAATTCGCTCCGGGCCGGAGACCGATACACCCCTTATTCGATGGTGGCTGCCATGGGGGCGCCGATTGTGCCCGCGGAAATGCACGACGATGAGATACTCGTGAACGACTGGCTGGCGAATGATCTGCAGGTAAAGCCGGGTGATCACGTCGCAATAAGCTATTTCACGATGGGCCTGGGCCGCGGTTTGGTTGAACAACAAACGCGATTTCGCGTACACAGCGTGATCCCGTTGGCGGGGTCCGCAGCGGACCGGGAGTTGATGCCCGAATTTCCCGGGATTGAACGGGCCGAGAGCACGCGTGATTGGGATCCGAGTCTGCCCGTACAGCTGTCGCGTATTCGCCCAAAGGACGAGCAGGTACTGGACGGAATATCGGGGAACCCCGAAGGCCTTCATCACGCTGGGGGAAGGAACAAAACTCTGGGCAAACCGGTACGGCAATCTGACTGCCGTGCGTTATCCGGTAAGCGGGACAGTCGAGGAAGCGCGGGGCCGAATCACCAGGCAACTATTGGATCGGCTCGAACCGGCCGAGGTCGGATTGCGCTTCGAGCCGGTGCGGGAGCAGGCCTTGGCCGCAGTGTCCCAGTCGCAGGACTTCGGCGGCCTGTTTCTTGGGTTCAGTTTCTTCCTCATGATCGCGGCATTGCTGTTGATGGGACTGCTATTCCAGTTTGGCATTGAACAACGCGCGGCTGAGGTGGGGACCCTGCTCTCTCTGGGGTTCACACCGAGGCAGGTTCGGCGGTTGTTGATCCTGGAAGGAGGGATGCTCGCCGCCATCGGGAGTGTCGCCGGGTTGTTGGGCGGCGTGATCTACGCCCTATTGATGCTCCGCGGGCTCACTACGATCTGGCGCGATGCCGTGGGAACATCTGCCCTGGCCTTTCATGCGAGTCTGATGACGCTGGTTATTGGCGCGCTCTCCGGAACGGCGGTGGCCTGGCTGACAATCGCGCTGGCCTTGCGCAGGCAAGCCCGCCAACCGGCGCGCGAACTCTTGGCCGGATCGTCCGGAGAAAATCGGTGGTCTCCGGCCAGGCGAGGATGGCGAACCCTCGCGTGGACAGCGATTCCAGCCTTGAGCGCCGCCGGCCTCACCGCCTACAGCCTCGCCCAGGTGAATGGTCTCAACCCCGAATTGTTTTTCGGCGCGGGCGCCCTGTGGCTGATTACCGGGATCGCCGCAGGCTCCATTTGGATGACACGCCTGGCCGGCCGGGAAAGCCCCGAGCAGTTGACCATTGCGGAAGTGGCTGTCCGAAATATCAGTCGTCGACGGCGGCGCAGCCTGGCTACTTTGGGCTTGCTGGCTTCGGGCAGTTTCCTGATCGCGTCCATCGGAGTGTTCCGCCTCGACGCGGTACGCGACGCGCGGGAACGCTCCTCCGGCACCGGCGGCTTCGCGTTGATGGGAGAATCGACGTTGCCGGTTGTGCAGGATTTGAATACTGCAGCCGGCCGGGAATTCTTCGCGCTCGAAGGCGGGGACATGGCGGATGTGCGGGTTGTGCCGTTACGCGTTCGGGATGGCGACGACGCGAGTTGCCTGAATTTGAACCGGGCGCAGCAACCGCGTTTGCTGGGTGTGTCTGCCGATCAATTGGCTGAGCGTGGGTCGTTCAGCTTCGCGCAAGTATGGGACGGAGCGGGCCGGCAGAATCCGTGGCGGCTCTTGAAAGACTACAGCTGGGAAAGTGGTCGGGATGGGCAAGCGCTGGTGATTCCGGCGATTGGCGATCAGGCCTCGATTTTGTGGGCCATGGGAAAGAAGGTAGGCGACACGTTGATTTACACCGACGATCGCGGGCGTGAGGTCCAGGTGCGCATCGTTGCCGCGGTGGCGAATTCGATCCTGCAAGGTAGCCTGCTCATCGATGAGACGGCTTTTGCGCGGCTCTTTCCTTCGGAGGTTGGATATCGGATGTTCCTGATAGATGCGCCCCCGGGATCCACGGAGCGTGTGGCCGCCACCCTGGTCCGGGCCTTGAGCGACGTGGGGCTTGAACTAACCCCCACCACACGTCGGTTGGCGCAGTTCAATGCGGTACAAAACACCTACCTAAGCACGTTCCAGGTGCTGGGAGGCCTTGGTTTGATCCTGGGGAGCGTAGGCCTTGGCGTGGTCCTCCTGCGGAATGTGTTCGAACGACGCGGTGAATTGGCGTTGCTCCTCGCGGTGGGGTATCGCCCGCAAACGGTGCGCCGGATGGTGTTGAGCGAGCACGGTGTACTGCTGTTGGCCGGGCTGATGACCGGGCTGGTGGCCGCAGCTGTCGCGGTCGTGCCCTCGCTTCGATCCTCCCAGTTGCCTTATGTCTCGCTCGGGGTCACCCTGGCCGCGGTCCTGGCCAGCGGCTTACTCTGGACCTGGGCGGCCGCCCGTTGGTCGTTACGCGGAGAACTATTAACCTCACTGCGACGGGAATGAACCCCGCGGAAAGACGGCCATCGCGCATCGTTGCCACGCCCTTTCGAGTGATTATTTGGGCGGTTGATTTCACCCCATGATTCCTTGCTCATCTTGACGAACCAAACGAGAGAATCCCGATTATGAACAATCCCCGGTACCCTTTTGCATTTATCCTCCTGGGAACAATCCTGTGCGGCGCGATGCACGGAGCGGAACCCGTCTACCAAACGAGCTTCGATAAGGACGATTTGGGCCAAGTCCCGGATGATTTCCTGATCCTCGACGGCAAGTTCGCCGTCCGCGAACAGCGAGGCAACAAATTCCTGGAACTGCCAGGCGCGCCGCTTGACAGTTTCGGCTTCCTGTTGGGCCCCGCACAAAAGGAAGGGTTGGCGATCAGCGCCCGGATCCGGGGCACCAGCAAGGGCCGGAAATTCCCCACGTTCGCCGTCAGTTTGAATGGTGTAGGCGGTTACCGCCTTCGCGTCGCCCCCGCGAAGGAAGCGCTTGAGATTCTGAAAGGGGATGCGCCACAGACATCCGTTCCTTTGGAATGGAAGTCGGGGGGCTGGACTTTCCTGAAGCTGCAGGTGCGCAAAGATGGGGACGGCCGGTGGAAAGTGGAAGGGAAGGCATGGTTGGAAGGCCAGCCAGAGCCGAACGACTGGACCATCACGTGGGAAGAGAAAGTCGAACCGATCCCGGGCCGGCCGGGGGCCTGGGGAAGTCCCTTTTCCGGCACTCCGATTGAGTATGATGATTTTGTGGTGTCGAGAATCCCCGGGTAGTACAGAACCTGGCCCCCTGGACCCGGTTCAGTGGAACATCTCCAGTGAGACCGCTGGCAGATACTCACCCTTGAGCTCCCGCTTCCACCACGCGCCCGTGCGTTTACGTTCCATCCGGGTGGTAAACTGGTACTCGTAAAGCCGGGCCCGAATGTATCGGGGCGGTTTGCCGCGGAAAGGGTTCTGGCCAAGCAGCGCCAGCACATCAGGGGAACCTTCCAACAGGCGATGACAAAAACTCACAAACCACGGATTCTGCCGAGCGTTGCCAAGCGCGGCGAACCACATCTGCCAGTCAAGTCGGGGCTGGTGCGGGGCCACGAAGGGCGGGCGACGGTTGGGATCTCCAGGTTGATATCGGAATCCGTAGGCTTCCCAGTGTTTTTGATCATCGCTTCCCTCAACCACTATCTCCATTCGCTCCTTCGTCATGATGGCGAAAAGCCCGTAACTGTTGAGGCTGCGCAGGGGTGACAACCCGCTATAGATCACCACGGCGGGAAATGTCCAGGCCGGCAGCGGGCCGAATGTCCGCAGGATTTGCACTGCCGAAACGCTGACAACCATGGCGGCCAGTGAAACGGCGAGCGCCCGCCGCCGGCGCTGTTGATTGTGAGGTTGCCCGGCCTCCCGCGTTGGACACGGCGTATGTATCGAAACCCACTTGCGAGGAAGCCCTCTTGTCAGCGCGGCATCATCGAGCAGCAACAGGCAAAGGGCGAGTGTCAGCAAATTGAAGAAGGTATAGTTGCCGGTCAGTGCAATCAGAACCTGCAACGTGGCCAGCGCAATGCCTCCTGCCATCCGCAGGCGACGCGGTGCGAAAATGAGAAATGGAACTGCCAGTTCTATGGCCAGCACCGCGCCGCAGGACATTTTTTGAAACCACAGCGGCAATTGCTGCGCTTCCCAGGCCAGCACATTCGGCAGCGGCTGGGTCTGGTAATGATAGGTCAATGCAGTGAGGTTTCTCCACGCCTCATCGCCGCTCATGAGCTTGACCGCTCCAGAAAGAAACATGAGCTTGAACAACAAAAGTCGCAGCAGCCAGAGCACGATGCGAGATGGCGGTTGTCCCGTGGAAAGACCCGGCAGCCATCGACCGGGCGCCAGGAAGATCGACAACAATCCTGTTTCCAGCAAAAGGTTGTCCCATTGAAAACCCAGAAACTCCTGACCGATCGTCGTGAGCGACAGATAAAGCAGCCACAGGCAAATCAGGCAATACCGGGGTGCAACCCCGACGATGAGTAAGAGGGCGATCGCCGATCCCGCCGCACATTGAATTCGTAAAGACGTATCCGAAACCCCGAACCAGGCCAGAGTGGGAGCCAGGCGATAGCGGTCGATTCCGATCTCGTCAGCATCAGCCGCCGCGCGAACTTGCGACATCCATTGCGAGGCGGGGAGGATACCGTGCTCCCCGACCAATCCCACGATTTGGGTCCACAATGAAACGAAGGCGATGAAGTAGACCAGGCCAAGCGAACTTAGAAACAACCGGCGAACCCAAACATGACGGGCGCGTTCAACGTGACCGCCCCAAAGCCATCCCGTGAGTCGACTGAACAACGAACGATGCCCGGCCACAAATCGGTAAGCGGATTCAGTGGCCCGCGCCCACCAAGGAAATCCGAGGTACCAGCGCAACGCCGCCCCTCGCGAGGGATGGGTAGCCAGAGACCGGAAGACCGCCTCGGCACCCTGGTAGACCGCGCCGTCGGCGTCGACGAAATGAACCGCCGCCCCCAATTGTTCCCGCGCCAATTCCGGGTAAAGTTCGTCGGCGATGGCCTGCTGAAAGGAGATATAATCCACCGCCTCTCCCGTTGTTTGCTTCCACCGCCGAATCCAAAGCCGACAGAAGCCGCAATCGCCATCAAAGAGCATCACCGGTCTGCTCGGGGCCTGGGCGACTTTGCGGGGCGGATTCATCGCCACAGTAAACTCGATCACCGGGGGAGACTCAATCCCGTCGCCTTTCCTTCAATTCGACGGGCCGAACCGTGGATCGATCACTCGTCCGAATTCTTCCGGGATGCGTCATTCCTGAATTTCGGTCAGGGCCTGGAGAATCTTCGTTTCGCGCCGTTGGAACATGTGCCCCAAAGGTCCCAGTGTCCGCGCATAAAGGAAGAGCAAGACCGCCAGCAAACCGGCAGAGGCCAACGCATCGACCGGGTCGGGGTGCAAGTGGGCCAAACTTGCGGCGGCCAGGGCCAGCACCGGCGGGATGAACACCGGAGCGATGGCCAGCGGAAACAACAAATGGACCAGCATCATAAAGAGAGTGCTTTTCCCCGATTGTTTGCTTGGTTTGAGCGAGCCGGGAGCAATCCGGAAGGGCGCCAGTATCGACGTCAAATTGCCTGCGGTGCAAAACAAGAGGAAGGCGGCCACGAACTGCAGCAGGGTGGCTACCGCACTGACCCACGATAACCGGGCCAACACGATCGCGACCCCAAGGGGCACAATTGCAATGAATGTCGCCAGCGGCAACAGGGCGAGGTTTTTGCCCAACAACAGCCGATCCCTCGGCATGGGCGACAATACCAAACCCCGGAACCCATCCCGGTCAAATCCGAATTGGTTGCAGATCAACTGCACCAACATCAACAGCACCAGCGCCACCGCCATCGTCCCCACAAAAGGTTTCACCGCGGCTGGCCAATCCAACCCGCGCCTCCAAAAAAGCATCACCGGCAGAAGAATCGCCATGAATATTGCCATCGCCAGCATTAACCGTATTTCGGGTGCGCGCGTCATCGACCGCAACTGCGCCATCGCCAATCCCGCGGCATCTTCCGGCACCCACGGCAACCGCCCCTCGACCCAGTTCCGGACCGGCCGCGCGAGCTTTGATTTTGTGCCGATCAGTGCTGTCGTCGGCTTCTTCCGCTCGCTGGCGCGATAGAAATTCAAGGTTGCGCGATAGGAGCGGCTCAATCCCAGCCATCCCAGAATGACCATCCCGGTGGCGCCCCATAATGCCGGCCAACTCTGTCCGGCGGCCAAGGTGCGCATGCCATTGGGCAACCAAAGGACCGGGACCCAGGCATTCACTTGCGCCACGATCGGGATCCATTCCCGAACACCCTCACCTCCAATTCCCGTTGCCTCTTTCGACGCACTTTGCGTCGCCGACGGGAGGGGCACGGTTTGGCGTGCCTCCCGGTTTTTACGAAAATTGCGATGGGCGGCAAGGTTGATGAGTTGTGGCGCCTGGCTTAAGAAGATGGTGCCCAGGGTAATCCACATAATGATCGCCCGGCGACGGCGGGGATTGACCATCAATGCCAGCAGCCATCCCCGAAGGCAATAAACCCACGCGGTGATCATGAAGACAAAGGCCAGCGCGAGCGGCAACCCCAGGAGAAATCGCGGACCGCGGCTCAGGACCAGCCCTGACGACAGACCGAGCAGCGCGGACGTCCCAATGACGGGCCCGAACGACACCAGGGAGACGAAATAATTGAAGAAAAAGACCTGCCTGAGGCCGATCGGCAGATGAAGCAGCCGGGTCAAGTCGATGCTTTCTGAGCGCTGTACTTCCGTCAGCACCCCCATGATCCAGAGGAACAATAGGAACAAGGTCACCCCGTCCCACACCAACATCATCACCGGCGTCCCGGCATCTTTCAAGACCAGCGCGCCCACCAGCACACCGCCCGTCATCAACCCCAATGCGAGCAGGGTCAACCCCGTCAACACCACAATGGCAATCGCCGTCCCCAGACCCCGACTGCGCGCCAATTGATTTCGTGTCAGCCGCCAGCGCAACCAGAGGATCGCCCGAAACTGCTCTCCGTTCATGTTCCTTCGGCGAGCCAGCTCAATTGCTGCGTCTCGACTTGCTCGCCGCCCACGGCGGCAATGAATCGTTCCTCCAAAGAACCGTCTCTCCGGACTTCGTCCATCGGGACCTGGCAGACCATCTTACCCTTGGCGATAATCCCAACGTCCGAACAAAGCTTTTCAACAATCTCCAGCACATGCGAGGTGAGAAAGACGGTCGCGCCGTGCTCGACACAACGTTTCAAGACATCGCGCAATACTCGCGACGAAACCGCATCTACCCCCTCAAAGGGTTCGTCCAGGAACAACAGGTCCGGCCCGGGCAGTAGAGCCGCCGCGAGGGCCAGTTTCTTTTTCATCCCGTGGGAGTATTCGAGGGTGAGTTTCTTTTCCTCCCCCATAAGCCCCATCATGGTAAGCAGCTCATCGCACCGCGTCCGAACGGTGGCTCGGGGCAACAAATACATCCGGCCGATGAACGTCAGGTATTCCCGTCCCGTGAGATTGTCAAACAGCGCCAGTTGCTCGGGCACGACGCCAACCCGCCGGCGAACCTCCCGGGCGCGGTTCTCGTCCGCAAGATCCACCCCCAGCACCTGCATGCGACCGCTGCTGGGAGCCAACAGACCCGTCAGCATTTTGATCGTGGTCGATTTGCCCGCCCCATTCGGTCCGAGAAAGCCGAAGAACCTGCCCGATTCGACCCGCAGGTCGAGGCCATCCACCGCATGCACTTCGTTAAAGACCCGGGTTAGCCCGGTGGTTTCAATGGCGGGATTCATGGAATGTCGCGAGTCGATGCTCGCGAAGAGCCTACCCGGCGACAAACTGGAAGTCAGTTACAAATGGCGTGACCGTCGCGCCGGGGTCATGGGGCAGGATGGAAACGGATGGACCGCGACAAATCGTGTGTCGCACCACTTCGACCCTAAGACGCGCGGGCCTCTTGAGAATTGACTCGAGGCGGTGGTTATTTGATATTCCACACCGGCGTTCCTGAGGTAGAAACCGCATGGCGTCTCCAGACAGCCGGCCACGACGTGTTGGGCACTTTACGGAACTGACGAATGTTCACCCGCTTCACATTGAACGGCGCCCTGGCATGCTCGATCGCATGCGGCCTTGCGGCCCTGAGCCGTGCGGTTCTGTCGCAGGAAGCCGTAGTAAGTTCGGAGCCCGAGTGGAAGGCGTTGCCTCTGATCACGGGGGACAAGGTGGATCCTGGCTGGCGGCACGTGGGTTGGGGCGGATTTGCCTTGGACGATGGCGCCCTGCGCACCGAGTGCGATCCGAGAGGGCTGGGCGTGCTCGTCTATCAGCAGGAACAGTTCGGCAATTGCCAGATCCGGGTCGTGTTCAAGTGCCGGGACGCCCGATCGAATGCGGGCGTGTTCGTCAGGATCGCCGACGGAATCCTGGAACATGTTAAGCAGCCGGGCGCGGCTTTCGATCGCAATGCAGATGGGAGGATATCCCCGGACTCGATGAAGCGGATGATGGAATCCGCGGACCGCGATGAAGGCCCGTGGTTCGCGGTCCACCACGGTTATGAAGTCCAGATCATGGACTCCAATGACACGTATCACTGCACCGGGGCGATTTATTCGCTCGCGCCTTCGTCAGCCCATTTGACCCGCCCGCCGGGAGAATGGAAGACGATGATCATCACGCTGGCGGGGAACCGGATTCTCGTCGATTACGAAGGCGAACGCGTCACCCAGTTCGATCCGGCGAGTCCCGCCGTTCCGAGCAAGCGGGAATGGTTCGAACCGAAGCGCGAGCCGAAACGCCCGGAAGTCGGCTACATCGGGTTGCAGAACCATGATCCGGGCGATGTCGTCTGGTTTAAAGAAATCAGTGTGCGATCCCTGCCCGATCCGTCGGCGCATTGACGTCACCGGACGCTGCATGGACCCAAACCAGCAATTTTTAATTTCCGAAACGAACTCAATTCCAAGGAGCCCCAATCATGAGCTTGAAGACCAATAAACCTAAGGCCAAGGCGGGGAAACCGCCCAAAATCCCGGCGAGCATCGTGTGGTTCGAAATCCCGGCGGAAGACGTCGCGCGGGCGAAAAAGTTTTACGAAAAGCTGTTCGGTTGGAAGATCAGGAGATTCCCCGGGCCGATGGCCAAACCCTACTGGCACATCGACACCGGCGGTCGTGACGACACGCCTGATGGAGGCATGATGGAGCGCCAGCATCCCAACCACAGGATCACCAATTACATCAGCGTAGCTTCGGTGGATGAGGCGGCGGCTCGGGTGAAAAAACTCGGCGGAACGATCTGTATGCCAAAGACCCTGGTGCCCGAAATGGGCTGGTTTGCGATCTGCCTGGATCCCGAACACAATATGTTCGCGCTTTGGGAATACCACCAGGGCGCCAAATAAAACTGGTGAAGAATTGCCGGATCAGAGATCAACTCGAAATGACCGCTTGCCCGAAGCGCGGCCGGTTAAAATCATGAATACTCCAATTCCGTTTGGCGGCAGCAGATGGAGGCGCCGTGTCTTTATAAAAACCATGGCGGGATTCTCCGCCGCCACCGTCGCCCCCTGCATTGTCCCCTCGTCGGTCCTCGGCGCCAATGCCCCGGGCAACCGTATCAATGTCGGTTTCATCGGCTGCGGCAACCAAAGCACGATCGATTTGCCGGCGTTTCTCGGTCACGATGATTGCCAGGTCGTGGCGGTTTGCGACGTGAACACCGCCAGCCATGGCTATCGCACGCCGGAGCAATTCCTGGGACGCAAACCGGCACAGGAGAAGGTCAACGCATACTATGCCGCGCGAACAAACTCCGGAAGCTATCGCGGATGCGCCATTTACCATGATTTTCGCGAATTGCTCGCCCGGGAAGACATCGATGCCGTGGCCGTGGTGGTTCCGGACCATTGGCACGCCCTAATGACCGTCAAGGCGGCTGAGGCGGGGAAGGATATTTATTGTGAAAAACCGCTCTCCCTGACCGTGTCCGACGGACAGGCGATGGTCCGGGCCGTACGTCGTCATCAACGGATACTCCAGACAGGCAGCCATTATCGGTCCAGCCCCGATAACCGCCGGGGCTGCGAATTGGTCCGCAATGGTCATATCGGCTCCGTCAAACGTATCCTGACCCAAGTCGCGGAAATCAATGCGGTCGATCCCGGCCCGGGGTGGCAACCTTCCCCCATCCCCGAAGGGTTTGACTATGACTTTTGGTTGGGACCCGCTCCATGGGCGCCCTATCACAAGGACCGGTGCTTCTATCGCTTTCGATTCAATCTCGATTATTCCGGCGGACAAGTGACCAACTTTGGCGCGCATTCAAACGACGCCGCCCAATGGGCCCTCGGAATGGACGCTAGCGGTCCGGTCGAAATCGAAGACATGGGTTCTGAATGGCCGCCGCCCGGTGGCCTCTACAACACAGCCACTAAAACCGCCTTCCGCGCCCAATACGCAAACGGAGTCGAATTGATCTGCCACACCGATCAACCCGGGTTCGGCATCCGGTTCGAAGGCACAGAGGGCACCGTCGAGTATGGCTATCAAGGACTCAAGACCGAGCCGGACTCGTTGAAGACTCTGCCGCTGGGAGCCAACGACGTGCGCCTGCCGGTGAGCAATCCCGATCGCACCGAAGAGTCAAACCGTTACCATATCCCGGATCATGTGCGGAATTTTCTGAACTCCATCAAAACCCGTCAGGACCCGATCGCCCCAGTCGAAGTCGGCCACCGCAGTGCGACCGTCTGTCATTTGGGAAACATCGCGATGCGCTTGAAACGAAAACTAATATGGGATCCTGCGGAGGAAGTTTTTGCGGGAGATGAAGAAGCAAATCGAATGCTGACGCGCTCGAAACGCGCACCGTGGACATCGGCACTGGGCTAGCCCTTTGGACAGCATCTGCATTGCAAAAGCAGCGCTAATGTCTCGCGCGATTCTCTCGGCTTAGGGAAATATATCGTTATTTATGGGGGTTTTTGTGGTGTAAAACCGTATGATCATCTGGCACGCCGACTGCCTCATGGTTAAGCGTCGGTTAGCATTAACAACAACAGAACTGATGTAGAGTGTAGTACCCTTATGAAAAGAATTGCGTGCCTGGTCGCGGCCATTGGCCTTCTGGCTCAAGTGGGAACCGCGCATGCCGTCGGAGTCGGCTTAAGTTACTCCGGGAATACCGAAGGCGCCAAAGCCTATGAGAATGTGCCGGATCAGTTGAAAGACCTGCTCCTGGGAAAATCGGTCACGTCGAGCGGCGGTTCTGGAGGTACCAGTCTCGATCTCCGCGGCCTCAAGTGCCTCCCGGAGTACCTCGTCATTAAGGGCGGCCCGGGATATGTGGTGCTCGGCTACGCAGAATACTCGAGCATCCTGAAAGACGGAATCGTGAAGGTGAGCGATACCTGCCTTTTGAATCCGGGAGGCCAAGTGCCGACCATTTCTCATTGGGAAGGCCGTGGCTGCAAGTCTGTTCCGGAACCTACGACCGCGCTGGCCTCAATGGGGGTAATTTTGGTTGGGGCATTGATGTCGCGACGAGTCAAAAAGAGCCGAGTCTAATCGATTATTCGTCTGGCGAAGCGGCGGGCAATCCACCCGCCGCTTCTTTTTTTGGTGGCTCGGCAGGTCGTGGGTGGATTCACGGAGATTTCCGGTCGCCTTTTGGAAGCAGTCGCCCCACCGGCGTACTTTGCGCGGTCCCTCAACGAACGTTCGATCCGCCGCGTCCGCCATTCAGGAATTGCACCGTTTTTTCTGGCAGAGTATCCAATCTCATGCATCGGATGCCCCAGATCGATGGCGAGACGCCGGATTGCCCGGAAGAAATCCGCAACGAATCGGAGCTCGATGATTTCCTGACCCTCCCCAGCGCGAGCCTGATCGAGACGATCAAAACCATTGCCAGTCCATTGATCGTCCTTGGTGCAGGCGGGAAAATGGGACCCACGCTGGCGGTTCGAGCCCGGCGCGCTGCCTTTGCCGCCGGCGTCTCTTTGAAGGTTGTTGCGGTCAGCCGGTTCACTGATCCTGTAACGCGAAAATGGCTTGAGGACCGCGAAGTGGAGACCATTTCGGCGGATTTGTTCGAACGATCCGGAGTGGCGCGCCTCCCGGACGCCGCGTGCGTGGTCTATCTAGTGGGTCGAAAGTTCGGTACCCGTGAGAACCCGTCACTGAGTTGGGCGCTGAACACGCTCGTTCCTGCATACGTCGCGGAACGCTACTCCCGCGCGCAAATTGTGGCCCTCTCCACCGGGAATGTTTATCCGATGGTCTCAACCCATTCCGATGGGGCCACCGAAGACACACCCGTAACGCCCCTCGGGGAATATGCCAATGCGGCCGTCGCGCGCGAACGTTTGTTCGAGCATTTTTCGCGAGTCAACAACACCCGTATCGCGCTGATGCGCCTCAATTACGCGGTCGAACTCCGATACGGAGTGCTGGTCGATATCGCCCGGAAGATCTGGACTGGCGAACCGGTGGATGTCACCAATGCCTGGCTCAACTGCATCTGGCAGGGCGACGCCAACGACCTGATCCTGCGCGCTCTCCACCTCGCTTCGACCCCAGCCGAACCTTGGAATTTGACCGGACCGCATAAATACGAGGTTCGAGAACTGGCGTTCCGGTTGGCGGGCTTGCTGACCCGGCCGGTTCGGTTCATCGGTCTGGAGTCCGACACCGCCCTCCTTGGCGACTCGGCAAAGATCACCCGGGAATTGGGGCCTGCGCCCACGCGGCTGGATTCGATCCTTCGTTGGACCTCGCACTGGGTCGCGACCGGCGGCCGATGCTTGAATAAGCCCACGCACTTCGAGGTGCGCAACGGCCAATACTGATTCGATTTCATGGCTGAATACCCGATGCCACCCGCTTGGGTGACCGAGAAACTCCGCGCCGGGCTGGTGATTCCCGCGCATCCCCTCGCGCTGACGGACTCCGGAAGGCTGGATGAACGCCGGCAACGCGCCCTGACCCGCTATTACCACGCTGCTGGCGCCGGCGGGATCGCCGTGGGGGTGCATACCACCCAGTTCGCCATCCGTGATCCGAAGCATCGCCTGCTCGAACCCGTCTTCCAGCTCGCAGCAGAAACTGTCGCAAATCGGGATGCCGCAACCAGGCGTCAAACGGTCCGCATCGCCGGTATTTGCGGCCCCACATCCCAGGCCATCGATGAAGCCCGTCTTGCGCGCGAACTCGGTTACCACGCAGGGTTGCTTTCCCTGGCCGCCTTAAAATTGGCGGACCACGACTTGCTGATCGCCCACTGCGTCGCGGTCGCCCGCGAGATCCCGTTGATCGGTTTCTACCTCCAGCCCGCAGCCGGCGGACGAATCCTCCCATACGGTTTCTGGCGGCGATTCGTCGAGATACCGAATATCGTGGCCATCAAAATCGCGCCGTTCGATCGATACCAGACCTTTGATGTCCTCCGGGCCGTCGCCGAAGCGGGTCGTGCCGCGGCGATTGCTCTCTACACAGGAAACGATGATCACATCGTGCTCGACCTGTGCACCGACTATGTCGTGGCGACGGGGAAAACCAGGGTCCGACTCGGAATGGCGGGGGGATTACTCGGACATTGGGCCTGCTGGACCCTGCGGGCCGTCGAACTGCTCGCCCACTGCCAAAAGTGGCGCACCGGCCAACGAATTCCAGCCGCTGCGTTGACCCTCGCCGTCCAGGTCACCGACAGCAATGCTGCCCTCTTCGATGCCGGAAATGGTTTCGTCGGATGCATCCCGGGCATCCACGAGGTCCTGCGTCGGCAGGGATTGCTGGAGTCGACCCGATGCCTGGATCCGAACGAGCGACTCTCCCCGGGCCAGGCTGCAGAAATCGACCGCGTCCAGGCCGCCTATCCCCGCCTGAACGATGACGACTTCGTTCGCGACCATCTCGATGCCTGGCTCGCCGGCTGACCGGAACTCCGGCAACACCCGTCCCGGAAAAATGTCTTCCTTGATCGTCGCATTTCGCAAGAATGCCCGCATGCAACGTCCCCTCTCCTTGCTACTCGCTCTCCTGAACACGATCTGCGTGGTTCAATGTGCCTCCGAGGATCTCGTCGTCGCCGACTTCGAAAGCGCAGATTTCGGCGCGTGGAAGACGACTGGCGAGGCGTTTGGCTCCGGTCCCGCTCACGGAACGCTACCCAACCAGATGACCGTGGACGGATACCTTGGGACCGGGCTGGCCAGCAGTTTCTTCGGAGGCGACGCATCTACCGGTACCCTGACGTCGCCCCCCTTCCGTCTTGGCCGACGCTACCTGCGGTTCCTGATCGGTGGCGGCGGCTATCCGGCAGAAACTTGCCTGAACCTTCGATTGGACGGCCGCATCGTCCGGACGGCCGCCGGGCCTAACACTGAACCCGGCGGAAACGAACGGTTGGAATGGCAGGAATGGGACGTGAACGAATTTATCGGCCGCGAGGTTTACCTCGAACTGGTGGATCAACGGACGGGAGGTTGGGGCCACATCAGTGCGGATCAAATCCTCCAAACCGATCGACCATTGCCAATGATGCTCACGGATGTTACCCGTGAGATCCCTACCGATACGCGCTATCTGAATTTACCGGTCAAGAACGGTGCGCCGAAACACTGGGTCCGATTGCGCGTCGACGACCGCCTCGAACGTGAGTTCGAGATCGAGCTGGCCGACGGCGATCCGGAATGGTGGGCGTTTTTGGATCTGACACCGTTCCGGGGCAAACACGCGGTCCTCCACGTGGATCAGCTTCGCGAGGACTCACGGGCACTGGCGTCGATCCAAACGGCGAATTCGATTGCGGGTGGTGAAAACCTCTACCACGAAAGACTGCGACCGCAATTCCATTTCACCTCGCGACGGGGCTGGAACAATGATCCCAATGGATTGGTTTTTTTCCAGGGCGAGTATCATCTGTTCTACCAGCACAATCCGTTGGGATGGAATTGGGGCAACATGCACTGGGGCCATGCCGTCAGTCCCGATCTCGTTCATTGGGTTGAATTGCCGCAAGCCCTTTGCCCCGATGATCTGGGAACAATGTTCTCGGGCTCCGCCGTCGTGGACTGGCGCAACACCGCGGGGTTTGCATCCCCAGGTCGACAGGCCATGGTGGCCATTTATACCGCGGCGGGCGGCACCAGCCCCCGTTCTCAAGACCAGCCTTTCACACAATGCATCGCTTACAGCATCGATCGCGGCCGATCCTGGACCAAGTACGCCGGCAACCCCGTGCTCCCCAATATCGTTGGCGGCAATCGCGATCCGAAGGTCCTGTGGTACACTCCCGGAAATAAATGGATCATGGCGCTCTATCTTGAGCAGAGCGACTTCGCCTTGTTCGATTCGGCCGATTTGAAATCCTGGCGCCGATTGAGCACTGTGCAACTCCCGGGAACTTCCGAATGCCCCGAGTTCTTCGAAATCCCCATCCAGCACGAACCAAAGGCGACGCGCTGGGTGTTTTACGGGGGCGACGGCCGGTATCAAATCGGCGGGTTCGATGGAACGAACTTTACGCCGGAGTCGGAGCTCCTTTCCCTGAACCTGGGCGACTGCTTCTACGCGTCTCAGACCTATAACGACATTCCGGTGGAGGACGGCCGAAGGATCCTCATTGCTTGGGGCCGCGTGGCGCTCCCCGGCATGCCGTTCAACCAGATGATGGACTTCCCGGTCGAACTGACACTACGCCAGACGGACGACGGCTTGCGTCTCTTTGCCTGGCCGGTGCGGGAAATCGAATCGCTTTGGATGAAAGACAATTCCTGGAAGGACCTCGAATTCAGCGTCGGAAATCATCCCCTCAGCGGCCCGAAAGGCGACTTATTCGACATCGAATCCGAGTTCGTTCTGCACGGCGGCGCGTCCTTCGACATCCTGGTGCGAGGTATAGCAGTGACGTACGACGCCACCACCCACGAGCTGAGTTGCCGGGACCGGAAGGCCACCCTGATGCCGGCCAATGAAAGGATCCGCCTGCGGCTGTTGGTCGACCGGGCCTCCATCGAGATCTTCGGCAATGAAGGCCGAATCTACCTGCCCATGGGGACAATTCCCGAATCCTCCGCGCCCGCCCTCGTGATCCATGTGCGATCGGGGACGATCGGAATACGCCGACTGATTGTGCGCGAGCTCCGGTCGGCCTGGGCAGGATGAACGCGGCATGGCCGAAGCGAACGCCGTTAAAACCGGTCGAACCTGAAGCAGGAAGTCGTCGAGCGCAGCAAGGACAACGATGATTTTATTTTGATGCTAATGTCCCCTTCCTTTAGTAGCCTTTATGCGTTATGACGTTTCCCCGTTTCCCATTACCCCGGCTCCCGAAGGCCGGTCTCGGCACGTCGCGCGTCTGCCCTAAGACGGGCCGTACCGTCATCAGCCTGCGCAAGATTTCCTGGTGGACCGCCCTCTTTTCGTCTGCAGGTCTGACGGCCTTGATTTGGTTTCTGGTGCGGGTGCTCCCAAAACCAAGTCGCGCGGCCTATCCATGCCAGCGCGTCGCCGCGCCGCTGGCGAGCGGTTTCGTGATGTGGCTGCTGGCGTTGCTTGGATCCGCGTTCGCATGGCGGAAAGGGCGTGCGCGTGGATTGGCCTGGTGGCGTGCGGCCATTTGGTTGGGCTCGGCTTCCGTGGTCGGCGGCCTGGTCGTATTGAACACACCGGGGTTGCGCGTGGGTGCCGATCAGGCCCCGGGACATACCTTTCTGGGAGTGGCTAAAGGGATATTTCCCGGTCGGGTAATCTGGGTACATGCTCCCGACGCGACGGATTGGGCGGGTTACTCCTCTTCGAAACACTGGTGGAGTCCGGCACACACCGATCTTTCCGTCGTTGAAGTCATGGTTTCGAAGGCGCTTTGTTCATTGACGGGAACGGAGACTGACGCGGGCGCGTGGGAGGCGATCTTCCGGTACTTCAACGAGACACACCTTCGAGGCAACCACGGCTATCAACCCGGGGAAAAGATCGCGATCAAGATCAACCTGACCACTTGCAACGCGCGGTCCGGCAGCTCGACCGTGGATCCGGCGACGTACGAAAAGCGGCCGTCGATCATGAATACCATCGACAATTCGCCTCAGATGATTCTGACCCTGTTGCGTCAACTGGCCTACCAGGCGGGCGTGTCGCCGGCGGATATCGCGATCGGAGATCCTACCGGCCAATTCCCCAAGTACATGTATGACTATCTCCATCCGGAGTTCCCGGAGGTGGTCTATTTCGACAATAATGGGCGGGCAGGTTCGGGTCGCACACGGACGCAATTCTCCGCCAAGCGGTTCGACTGGAGCACGCCCGCTGCGGCCGGCAAACTCCAGGATTACATCCCAGAACCTTTTGCCGAGGCGACCTACATCATCAATTTTCCCGTGCTCAAAGGCCATAGCTGCGGAGTGACAGTTTGCGGCAAGAATCTCTATGGCGCACTTCTGCGCTGTCCGGACGGTTATCTGCGGGGCTTGGACATACAGAACTACTACAACCTGCACGACACCCTGGCGGATATGGGAAACCTGACAACGCTCGGCAATTACCGGGCTGTGGTGGATCTGATGGGGCACCCCGAATTGGGCGGTAAGACGCTTCTCTACCTGGTCGATGCCCTGTTCTGCGGTTATTATTGGGATTCCCATCCGTATCCCTGGAAAATGCCTCCTTTCGGAGATGGCGTGACCGGCGATTGGCCATCAAGTCTCTTTGTTTCCCTGGATCCGGTGGCGGTCGATTCGGTGGGGTACGATTTCTTGCGCTGCGAATGGCCCGCCGTCGTGACCGGTAGCCATGGTGAGCTCGGGGAAGGCCCCCAGGATTATCTGCATGAGGCCGCCCAGTCCGATGATCCACCCTCCGGCACGTTTTATGACCCCGGTCGTACGGGCGTCCGACTGGCCAGCCTGGGCGTCCACGAGCATTGGAACAACTCCATAGACAAGCAATACAGCCGGAACCTCGGAACCGGGTTCGGCATTGAGCTGATCGCCCTGAAGGCCAGCCGTCCCGAGCCCGAACTGGCGATCGAACGTCATGGCAACCAGGCGGTGCTTTCGTGGCAGGGATCACTACCCAATCTTCACCTCGAGCATACACTTCAAATCGGACCACCCCTATCGTGGGCGACTTTACCCACGAACCCCGCGTTAGTCCGTGGGCGATACATGGTCACCAATACAACTGTCGAATCCAGACAGTTCTATCGGCTGACCAAATAGGCCATCGTCGGCGCCGCCCATCCCGCGGGGTCTCGGACCAGCAAAGCTGAAAGTCGGTTGCGGAGCGGCCGCAGGGTGTTGCATTTTGCATCTACGAACCAGGCGGAACCGTGCACTTCGCTTGGTTTCAAGCCCGGCTTTTCATTACGGGTTGCGTAAGTTCCTGGCCTCAAGCCGATCGGTCGGGCTCCAGGGTGGCACGCATCCAGTTCACTCGGAAAATAACGAGAGGAACCTGTGGCCAAAATGAGATTCTATTCCACAGTTATTCTGGCGGTAGTGGTCATCGTTCTTGCAGGTTGTGAAAAGAAAGGGGATGAGGCTTACCCGTCGGCCCGCACTCGCTTGACGTATATCGCATCTGCGCGGCTCGAAGGCATGGATGCCCTCTCAGCCTCAGATTTCGCCCAACAGAAGTCGACGGTCCTGGCCGACCTCGATCGTTCCCTGCTCGAACTCGATGCGCGCATCGAGGCTCTACTCAAAGCTGCCAACGAGTCGACCCCGGCGGGAAGAATCCACGCGGCGCTCGCAGGTCTTCGCGATCGGCGGACCGAATTGGAGATCGCCCTCAACCGGATGCGCGAAGCCGATGGCAACACCTGGTCCGAACGGCAACGGGATTTTCAGGTGGCGTTTCTAAACCTCGTGAATTCCCTCGATCAAACGGAAGAATTGGTGAAGAGGTGAGCCTTGCACATCGCTTTCAATACCTGGTCGGTTGGCAGGCTACTATCCCTGGAGCGCGTCAGCGTTGCCGACTTGCTGGCATACGGTCTGCCCTTAAGGAATTCATCATGAAGACTGTCCTGGTTGCTTTCTGTTTGTTGGCGAATTCAATCGCCTTCGTCATGTCCGCCGAACCCGCGCCTGGCAACCCTTTCCTGGATCCGCCCCCAGTCCTTGCCGGGAAAGAAGCTCGCCACGAAGTGATTCGTGGCATCGTGAAGGAACGGAAGGAAAAGAAGCTGACCCTTACGGATCTGCTGGATGAGACGGAAGAGTCCCGGTTCATTCTGACTGCGGACACCAAGTATCTCAAAGATGGCAAGGAAGCGGAGGCTGATGACGTGACCGAGGGGGCACTCGTTTCTGTAAAGGCAACGAAGCTTTCCGAAGGGAAATACGAAGCCGCCGAAGTCAACGTCATATCGAACCGGCCGCTCAAGTAGCCCCCGGTCGCATGAGCTCGCGTCCGAGACCACACTGGGGCAGAGATTGGGGTCTCGGCATTGTTACGCTCGCTGTCGCCTCAATTCAGTGGGTCTCGGGCGGCGGACAATTGCGGTAAGGTCGTCCTCACTCGTGTACCCAGGGTTGCGAATGGCAAGGACCAACAGGTAAGGTTGGTCCAGCATGGACCCCAACCACTCTCAGACGGAAGCGCGCCGCAAAACCGGCTCGACCCTCGCGATGGCCCTTGGACTGGCTTGCGGATTGTGGGGCTGTTCTCCCGACAACTCGGCCACAGACAGATCCGTTGCCAATGCGAACGCCGGAAAGAAGTACAGATTCGCGGTCATCTCCCATGCCACCGCAGTGCCGTTCTTTGTGCCGGTGCGCAATGGCGTCCAGGAGGCCGCCAAACTGATGGGGGTGGAAGCGACCTTTACCGGCCCGGCGGGCTTCGATGTCTCGCGTCAGGTCGAGTTCATCGAGGCGGCAATCGCCTCCGGCGTCGATGGGATTGGCACCACGTTGCCGAACCCGGACGCCTTCAACGACGTGGTGGCAGAGGCCCTGAAACGGGGAATACCCGTGGTGGCGCTCAACGCGGATGCCCCGTCAAGCGGACGTCTTGCTTACATCGGCCAGGGTAACTTTGAGGCTGGTCAGGCCATGGGACGCGAGATCCGGAAATTACTTCCGGATGGGGGGCATGTATTGCTTTGTCTGCATACTGCCGGCGCGTTCAATTTGGAGGAACGGCTTCGGGGCGCGAAGGCGGTGCTTGAAGGTTCAGAGGGATTCACGATCCATCTGCTGGCGACGACGACGGATCTGGTCAAAGCAAGCGCGTTGATCGCGAGCTACTGTCAGGGACATCCTGATGTTCGGGGATGCTTTGGAGTGGACGACATCACCGGATCGGCGATTGCCCAGGTGATCGAACGCGAAGGATGGCGGGGCAAAGTGTTTGGCAGTGGCTTTGACCTGGTGCCGGACGTCATGAATGCCATCAAAGACGGGACGATGCAGTTCACCATCGACCAGCAGCCGTACCTCCAAGGGTTCCAGACCGTCGTGCAATTGTACCTCCTCAAGCGGTTCCAACTCGCTCCCACCGACATCAATACCGGCGTGGCCGCCATTACAGCCGCCAATGTCGAATCCGTGATGAAACTCGCCGCGGAGGGCTATCGGTGAGCGTCGCGATGAATTTCGTTTCCACCAACCCTGGCACGCGCCCGAATGCTCCGGTTCCCCAAGGCTCGCGCATGTTCCCAGTCCTGTCCATCCACTTCAACACATGACGCATGTTCCCTTGGTCCGGCTTCACCAGATCGGCATGTCGTTCGGCCGCGTGACCGCATTGAAATCGGTCGATATTGAATTGGAAAAGGGACGTATCTACGGGTTGGCGGGAGAGAACGGCGCGGGAAAGTCGACCCTCGTCCGCATCTTGTCGGGTGTGCATCCGGGCGCATATGAGGGCCAAATGGAGCTGGAAGGAATGCCTTATGCCCCCTGTAATCCTTCCGAGGCAGACGCTGAGGGTATCCGGGTGTTCCACCAGGAAATCCCGGTGTGCCCGCACCTCTCCGTGGCCGCGAATGTATTTCTCGGTTCGCAACTGGCCCACGCGGGGTTCTTTCCGAATTGGCGCGCTTTGGAAAATCGTTGCCGAACGCAGTTTCATTCATTGCTGGGAATCGAGATCGACCCCCGTCGTAGATTGGGCGATTGCAGCGCGGCGGAACGCCAGTTGGCCTTGTTGGTGCGAGCCCTGTCGCACAAGGCTCGGCTGATCATTCTCGACGAACCTACCACCGCGCTCGCTCCCGGCGAGGTCGCCCGACTTTTCACCGCTTTCCGGCGTCTGCGCGACCAAGGGATCACGTTCCTTTTTATCAGCCATCTGCTGCCTGAATTGATCGACCTCGCGGATGAAGTCCTTGTCCTGCGGGATGGCCAGTTGGTTGGGCATTTGGAGCGTGGAAAATACGATAGCCGTCAGTTGGCCACTTTGATCGCCGGTCAAGATCTCGATTCGACCCAGCCCATTCGCAGCGTGCGGGCCGCGGTGCCTCGACTGGAAGTGCGGCAGCTTTCCCAACGCGATCATTTCAAGGATGTCTCTTTCCAGGTGATGCCCGGCGAAATCGTGGCGGTGACCGGGCGGCAAGGATCGGGGCGGGCGGAATTAGCACGAGCGCTGTTCGCTACGCCCCCGGCCGATGCGGGCTGCCTCGTCATCGATGGCGAGACAATCCGTCTGCGCACACCGAGAGATGCGATGGCCGCGGGACTGGGACTGGTACCGGAGGATCGCAACACGCTTGGTTTATTCGAAGCTCTGGACATCCAGCACAACCTCGGGCTTTGCCGACTGAGGTCATTGGCGACCCTCGGATGGCTCCATCGGCGGCGTCTTTATGCCCTGGCCGACTCATTGCGGCAGCAGTTGCACATCAAACTGGCCCATGTTGGCGCTTCGATCACCAGCCTCAGCGGCGGCAACCAACAGAAGGTGCTCATCGCCCGGTGGCTCGCCATCCAACCGCATATCCTTGTCCTGTGCGAACCGACCCGCGGCGTCGATGTCGGCGCAAAACATGAAATCGGCAACCTCATCCTCAGACTGGCCGACGAAGGATTGTCGTTCGTGCTCTGCGCCTCCGATATCGACGAGGCCATCCGGCTGGCCGATCGCATCCTGGTGCTCAACGGGGGAAGGCTCACCGCCGAATTCCCGCGAGGCGAGGCGACGCGAGCCGACTTGATCCACGCCTCCGCGGCTGCTGCTATTTTGCCAGGACTCGATTCATAACTGTGCAACTGTCAAGTCAACCCAAAGACGCCCGTAGACTTAAAGGCTCGCTGGGGAGGATTTCCGCCGTAAGAGACCTCGGGGTGCTCATCGCCGCCACTCTGATCGGGATCGTGTTCGGACTGACCGCCCCCGGATTCCTTTCCACTTACAATCTCTTCAACCTGTTCCGGCAAACCTCGGAACTGGGGATCATTGCGATGGCCATGACGGTACTGATCGTCTCCGGAGAATTCGATCTCTCCGTTGGCTCGATCTACGCCGTAACGGGCGTCGTAACCGGCCTGCTCTTCAAAATGGCCGGTCTGAACATCTGGCTGGCGGGAATCGGCGGATTAAGCGCGGCCATGCTCCTGGGATTTCTAAACGGTCTGCTGGTGACCGCCGCTCGCATGAATTCCTTTATCGCCACCCTCGCCACCATGATGGTTTTCCGGGGGATCGCCATGGTGCTTTCCCAGGGTCAACCCATCTCCACTTTTCCCGATCTGGCGTTCTTCGAAATCTGGGGTCGGGCGAAGCTGTTCGGATCCGTGCCCGTACCCATCGTCTGGCTCGCGGGTTCGGGAACGCTGCTTTACATCCTGCTCCATCGTACCACGTATGGCGTCGACGTCTTCGCCACCGGCGACAATGGCGATGCGGCCCGGCTCGCCGGAATCAGGACCGGTTGGGTCAAGCGCCTCAACTTCCTCCTCACTGCGCTTGCGGCGGGGATTGCCGGGCTGATCTCCCTGGGTTATCTCAAGACCGTGACACCCACGCAGGGGACCGGCCTCGAATTGGAGGCCATTGCTGCATCGGTCATCGGCGGGACTTCGATGCGCGGCGGTGTGGGGAGCATCTTCGGCGCATTCCTTGGCGCTTTGATCATGGCCGAGGTGCGCACAGGTTTGGTCCTGATGGGTACCGACGCCTATCTCCAGGACGCGTGCGTGGGATTGATCATCGCAGTTGCGGTGATCCTGAACGTGAGGATCAGCGCGACCCGCGCGCGCCAAGGGTCATGATCTGCATGCACGGTTGAGGGATCGTTGCCGTGATGCCGGGAGGTTCAACCTCATGACCACCGCACCAGTCTCATGCGCTCTCACGGAGACTCGCATAAGCCAGGTCCTCCCACTTCCGAAACCATTCCGATTCCGTCCAGTTCGTCAGCGCGGTAGAGATCACTTGAGCTGAGCGTCGGGAAAAGCGTGGTTCGCGGTGGCCCAGGCCGCCACGTTTCCATCCGCAAGCCGGCCGGAACGGAAGCCCGTGATTCACCCTGTTCAAGGGTCGAAGATCGTAGATCGCGTTCATGGCGAATTCCTTCTTTGTGCCCGGCGGCAATGCTCCGAATGGCATTCTGGCCGGGCCTATCGGCACGGCCTTTGAGCGGTTTGGTTGGCTATTGTTCTCATTCACTGACGACACTACGCCCGGGTTCCGGAGGTTCTTTCGGTAAAAAAGGACCGCAAGAAGGCAAGGGTGATGATGAACGAAACTGTTCCTATCAGTCACGCCCGGCGTGCCCGATTGCTTGGATCAGTAACGGCGGCCCCGCGTTCTCTGCGGAACGGTTCGCTCAATCATGGCCGTCAGCTGCTCCGCCGTTCATCGTCACAGGAGACGCGTGCTCCTCATGGCCGGCCGGCTCGAGTTGTCCAATGGCAACGGCCAACAGGAGCCCACCGGCCAATGCCAGAGTCAGCTTGAAGCGGTCATGCGAGTGGAATTGGAGCTCCGGCAACAGATCGCTCGCCGCGATGCACACAAATGTGCCCGCCGCAAAGGCGAGGGCGCCGCCCAGATACACCTGGCCCGCCTCCGTATAGCGACTCGCTCCCAGGTGGAACAGCACCACCCCGATTGGAATGACGAGGGCGAAAGCCGCATTCACGACATGTCGCGCGGTCCGGGACCACCCACCCACGGCCATGAGGGTACCGATCGCCAGAGCGTCAAAAGGCTTGTGGAGAAAGATCACCAGGAATGTCCCGAGACCCAGCAGCACCCCGGATTGGACATGGGCCTCCACCTCCACACTGGCGCCAAGGGCAATGCCGTTGATCAGGGTATGAAATGCGAGGCCCAGGGCCGCGCCGACCCAGGAAAGCTGCCGGGCCGATTGATCGGCCAGCGTGTGATGGTCGTGGTCGTGGGGTTCAAGCACGGCTTGATCGCGATCTTTGGCCGGGCAACAACCGGCATGATCTTCCGGGGCTTCCGCCGGAACATCGTGATGATGGAAATGAAAGAACCGTTGAATCAGAAACATCACCAGGAAACCCGCGAGCAACCACGACGCGCAAAGGTCGATCGAGCCCGCTTCCTCGACCGCATGCGGCAGCAGATGCAGCACGCCCACACCCAGCATGAGTCCGGCGACAAAGCTGGTTGCCAATTGCATCCGCGTATGCGTCAGTCGTACCCACATGGGCAGCCAACCGCCGGCTAGCGACGCCAGGAGGATCAATGCACAGTAGCCAATGAGTAGGGTCGAAGGGCTCATGAATCCTCAGAGCTTTGCGGGGTCAAGGATCACATGCCGTATCCGCCGACGCTTCCAAGTGTATGTCACGTGAACTGTTCCATCCCGCGCCTGGATCACCGCCGGATACGAATACTCACCCGGCCCATCTTCCAATGCCAAAACGTTCGACCAGTCCCGGCCATCACGCGAGACCGCCACATTCAGCGGAGTCCGTCCACGTCGGGTGTGATTGTAGACCAGGAGCGCCCGACGGTCTTTTAATCGCACCGCGTCGACCCCCGCGTTGGGATTCGGCAACTCCGTTGCCCGCATCGGCGTCCAGTTCGTCCAGGTCGCGCCCATCCAACATTCCGTGATTACGCCTTGCCGGGTGCGGTTTAGAATCTGCACCTTGCCTTCATCCCAGACGATGATCGTCGGCTGAATCGCGCCAAATTCTTTGGGTTGATTCAACGCCTCGGTGCGCTGCCAGGTTTGGCCGAGATCCGTCGTCCTTTCCAGGTGAACGCGCCATCCTTGATCTTCCGTGCTCGATCCACAGAGCATCGACCCGTCTTCCAGCAGCACTGGTTTGCTACGGATGGGACCCAATATTCCGTCGGGCAATCGTTGCGGCACAGTCCAGGCACGCCCTCCGTCCTCCGATCGCATGAACATGCCCCACCACTCTCTCGGACTCGGCCCGACTTTGAAAAACAACATTAATGGCCCGGCCTCCAACTGGAACAAGACCGGGTTCCAGCAGGGAAATCGGCGGCCCCGGTCCGGCTCAGATCCGTTGGCGACCTCCACGGGAGTCGTCCAGGCTCCGCCCTCATAACGGGCCATCCAAATCCCAACATCCGATGCGCCCTCTTCCTTCCCACCGAACCACGCCGCAACCAGCCCTTCCCTCGTCTCCACAACGGTCGAAGCGTGGCAACTCGGAAAAGGAGCGGATTCGAAAATAAAGGTCGCTTTCATTACGGGTGAATTGGCGGAAACCACCGGCAGGGATTGGTGCCCCGTCGCGCGGTCGGCTGCGCTTCCCAATCCGGCGGTGGCGTTCAACCCGATCCCCAGCAGGCAGAACACCCGCGATAATCCCCACGCTTGCGAATGCAACCGCTTCGCCATGCGTCGGTGCACTGGGGAAAGCTTCTTCATTCCCGGGGCGCCGTCGTCATCGGAAAATCATCCGTTCGGAACGGCGAGGCGGGTAATCCTTCCCAATTGAACAAATTCACGATGGGATAATCGGCCCAACCGTATCGAACGGCCACCGGCTCCGGCACCAAAGGCGTATGCAGGGTCACCTTCTTTCCCTCAATTTCTGCCAACGCCGGAAAGAATTTGCGGTCTGTGCCACACACGGTGAAACCGCGCAATTTCCCGCCGCGAGCCTCCAAACCACCGCCGACGTTTTCGAATTCGAGTGTAGCAACTCCATTCTTAATCTTCATCTTACGGGTCCTGGGGTCCCTGTGCCACCAACCGCTCTCCATACGCTATCGACCGGGCCAACAATGCGAGCCGCTCTCCCACGGGCTGCTTCTTGGTTGGATGAATGTCGTCCTTGTCCCCCACATCCGTGATGACGGCCATACCGACCGCCGGCAGGTTTTCGGTTGCCAACATCTGCGCTTCACGAAGCTCCGCCCAAGTGCTTTCTCCGATCTCTCCCGTGATCTGCTCCGGCGATCGCCGCCGGTTCTTATCCCAGGGCGCCAATTGCACCGCCAGGAACGGGAAATCTCCCTGATTCCAATCCACTCGCCAGTTCCGAATCATGTCCGGATAGAGTGTCCGATACTGCCAGGCGCGATCGGCGTTGGATTCCCCTTGATACCAGATCGCCCCTCGAATCCCGTAATGCACCAGTGGCGCGATCATCCCGTTGTACAATTCCGAAGGCCGCCAGGGTTCCCAGGGCCGACCCCGTGTTGGCTGCTTTCCGTCGTTCCGCAGCGACGCCGCCTCCGTTTCCCATTTCGCCAACGCCTCGCGATAGCTGCGCACCTGCTCGGGATAAGGATCCAGGATGTCCCGCCGATAGCCCGGATGGGTCTCGAGCAATTCGCGGCGCACCCAAGCCTCCACCGGCGAACCGCCCCAGGAGGTGTGGATCAAACCTACGGGCACGCCCAACGACTTCTGGAGATCCCTTCCGAAGTAATAGGCCACCGCCGAGAATCCCGGCACCGATTCCGAGTCGCAAACAACCCACGAGCCGCTGATGTCGTTTGTCGGGGCCTCCGCCTTCCGCTTTTGCACCGTCAACAATCGGAGGTTCAAATTGCGGGCGCTGTCGATGTCCGCTTGGGACTCAAAGGAGCGATTCAGCGGAAATTCCATGTTCGATTGTCCACTGCAGACCCATACCTCCCCCACCAGCACATCCCCGAACTCGATCCGGTTCTTGCCTTCCACGACAAAGGGGAATGGTCCTCCGGCTCTTTGACGCGGCAACCGGACAGTCCAGACCCCGTCATGTGTCGTGGTGGACACACTCCGGCCATGGAAGGTGACGGTCACGCGCTCGTCTTCGTCCGCCCAACCCCATACCGGGAGCCGCAAGTCCTGCTGCAGAACCATGTGATCCGAGAACACCGCGGGCAATCGCACGTCGGCGCGAACCTCCCCTGGCCAGTGGGTCAACCACAGTGCGTTCAGGGCGACCAACCCAATCACTCTTCCTGGAATCATGCCCCGACTCCAACGCATCAACATCCCTGCGTCAATGGGGAAAAACCAGGGAATGCTGGAGTTCCCATCCGCGAACCGCCAGCCTCAGATAATCTGACCTCGTGCGGTCCAACTCATTTGGGGTCAAAATTCGCTGCGACCAGCCCCGCCGCGTGAAGCACGCGGCCTGCAATACGCCTCTCTTGATAGGGGTAGGAGCGGGGGATTGAACCTCGCCCCTCCCTCCGAACCGGACTGGCGGTTTTCCCGCATCCGGCTCTCCGGTCAGTGGCCTGCCTTGCAGGATTGGCTCGCTTTGGCCCGGGCTGTGGCTAAGGAGAACAGCCCAAGTTCCGCGAAGTAAGCATTTGGCCATCTCCATTTGCCTCCTTTGATTCCTCTTTCGAGGGTTGCCAACATGCGCTCGGTCCACGCGCTGACTTCGGTCCACTCCCAGTGCGGGGGGACTTCTCTGCCTTGTTTAGCCCGTGGCACTCCCGGCAGTTCGAATTGCCTTTGTGTGTCCTTCACGCCTCCACCTTCCTGCCCCCCTTGGGCTCCACGGTCGTTACCCGCTTCGTCGCTACTATGGGGGCTCTGACTCCTGCCCTGCTCCTTCCTGCACCAGGACAGGTATCCTTGATTACTGAGCATGCACTTCCTGGCATCCCGTCTCCAACCACCCCATGCGCCCCTGTTCCGGCTATGCTTCTGGCTCCGGCCAGGCTTCGTCTCCGATTCGCTTCTGCAGCTATCGGCGATTCGTCGGACTTCGTTCATTCCTAGCTGTCTCGTCAGTCGCATCAGGCCGTATCGAGTTCGTGTCGCGTCCCATTCAAGGTCCGCTGTTCTACGGGCTGCCTTTTCACTTCCAGTTGCTCTCCACCTCACCTCGCGGTGACGCGGTTACTTTCCGTTACTGGCGGGAAGCTCCGCCAGAGAGGGACTCCCACCCTCCTGTGCACGCTCACTCTCAAGCGCACTAGGCCGGCTGCCCTCAGCCGGCGGATCAGGAAGTTCCAGCCGACACCAGGATGTTGTGAGCCTATGCAGCCCGGTTAACTTGCCAAAGAAGAAATCCGCCCACTGCCTGGAACAAAAGATCAGGAAGCCATAAAATGAGCTCAGGGGACCACTGAGGTTGGTCCTGCAGGGATTGGCCCAGGATCACAAAGGAGTAATAGACGAGCACCAGGATTAACGCCATGGCCATCCCCGCACTGGTCTCGCGCCGATGCGCCCGGACCCCGAGGGGAATCCCGACCAGAGTGAAGGCGATACTGGCGAAAGAGAAGGCCACCTGGCGATGCATCTGCAGCCTCACCGGCATGGTCAAGTCCTTATAAATCGCGGCGCTTTGGGCCGCACGGATGGAAGAGGCGGCGGGAACCTTTTCGTCTGCCAGGCTTTTTAGCTCATGAAGTTGTTGCCGCAGTTGTTCAAAGGTCATTTCACTATAACGAAGCCTCCGGCCCGCGGGTCGATTCTCCTCAAATTTTGGCTGGAACGTCCACTCCCCGAAGTAATGCGTCCGGTATTCACCAAAATCATATATGCTCACCTGGTAGAGGCGGAGGGCCGTCTCCCGGCCCGTCTCATCTCCGATCACTTCGGCGCGGTCGGCATGGAGCCTCCTCTGCATCTTGTCCTTCGAATCCAATTCGTAGATCGTGACATCGTTCAGATTCGTCCCTTGCTTGTCTCCCACGTACAGGACAAAACCCGGAAACTCATCGATGAACCGGTCTTCCGTGATAAAGGCGCTGGCCCGCTGCAGGCCCGCCTGCACCACCAGCCCCTTGTAAGCACCACGACACCGTGGCGCGACCTCCATGTTGATATAGGCCGCCACACCACTCAACAAAGCGCTCAGGAGAATAATCGGCGCCGCCAACCCCACCAGGCTGATTCCCCCCGCGCGGGCCGCGGTTAACTCCTGTTCGGCGCTGAATCTTCCAAACACCAGCAGAGTCGCCGTCAACATTCCCATCGGCAACGAAAACACCAGCACGAAAGGCATGAGGAGCAGGATGCCTCGGCCGATGAGCCAGAGCGTGGCTTGCCCATTCAAGATCAGCGCGAGGATCTCCTTCAGGGCATTGCCCAATAAGAGCACAAAACTGAATACCGCGACGGTCATGACCAAGGTGGCCAACACTTGCCGCAGCAGGTAAAGATGCAGTGTTCTCATTGGGTACCCGCGCGCAGCGGGCCGTCCTCTTACGCAAACACATGGCTCAATCCCTGGCAAGCCGCCTCACGAACCGTGAAAATGAACCGGATCTGATTTCGGAAGAACCGCAACGCGCATCGGTTGCGTATCACCACTCCTTCAGGCGCTTAGCGCACAGTCGACTCCACCCACTCTACCCCATCGACGGCCCATGGATTCTGTTCCAGCTTGTCCCAATCCCGGCCGTTATGTCTATAAATGCAGCCCGCCGCAAAACCGCGGTTCGAAAGGAAGCGTTCCGCAGTCTCGAGCTTGGCAAACTCGGCAGCGATCCCTTTCGGACACACCACAATAAATGGGTGACAAGAGATCACTAACCGGCACTTCATCAATCCAGCAAACATCCGTGCCAACTCAAAGCACATCATGTGCTCGCCTCGAGCGACGATGGCGATCGACCCGGACCCCCATGCCATTCGGCACTGCCCACCAGAAGCCCACTCTTGAATGAGGTAGAATTCATCTTATGAAGGCGTGGGCGCGGCGCGATTCGGGAGGGAATCGCGCCGCGCCTCTCTAGCCACCCGGCGACACTCTGAATGCCGCGCTCACAGGTGCGTGTGGTTCGGAGCAGCGGAAGTACCACCAGCGCCAATCCGCTCAACGCGATCACACTTGCCAACATTCCGCTTCTGCGCCATGAACCGTGCCCGTGCAGCCGCTTACCCCGCCGGATTCATTTCATCTCGAGGCCGCCATGGGTTGGTTATTGCTCGATAACCCCCACGAGGCGCTCCAAGAGCTCCGCCAAATCCACACTCTATACCGCAACCACCCGGATGTCCTCGAACTCCAATGGACGCTTCAAGCCAGTCAGTCCGATTGGCTCTCCTGCCTCAAGACCGGCCAAATGTTGGTTGAACTTGCACCGGAGCGAGTCTCGAGCTGGATCCACCATGCCTATGCGTTGCGCCGGGTCGATAGTCAGGGGTTGCAACGCGCCTGGGATGCCCTGATCCCCGCCGCCGATCGGTTTCCCAGGGAGACGATCGTTCCCTATAACCTCGCCTGCTACGCCTGCCAAAAAGAGGACCTCACTCTCGCTCGCGAGTGGCTGAAACGTGCCTGGGAAATCGCAGAACGGTCTGGTGAGAAATCCCGTTGGATGACCATGGCCCTCCTCGATCCCGATTTGGAATCGCTCTGGTCCGAGATCCGACAGGCGGACGTCCCAGGAGATTCGGAGCCTGAATAATGGGGAGATCAGGCGGAGCCGCGGGATGGCGTCCCCTGCTTCCGAAGGAGGTAGTCGCACCACGCCTCAACTCCGACACCCGTCTTCGCGGACAGTTCGAAGACGGTCGCGGCAGGGCAGGCCCGGCGTATGTTCGAGCGCAAAGTATCCATCTCCAACCCCGCCGCCTCCGCCATATCCAGCTTGCTTACAATCACCGCTCCCGCGGAACTGAATATTGGCGGATACTTCAATGGCTTGTCTTCTCCCTCGGTGACCGACAGCACAACCACCCGCATATCTTCCCCCAGATCGAACGACGCCGGACATACCAGGTTCCCAACGTTCTCTATGATCAACAGATCCAATGAACGCGGGTCCAACGCCGTCATCGCCCTCGCGATCATCCCCGCTTCGAGATGACAGAGCGTTCCGGTCGTGACCTGTACCGCCCGCGCCCCGGACTCTCTCAACCGCCGGGCATCATTGTCAGTCTCGAGATCTCCCACGATCACGCCGGTCCGGAGTCTTGAACCCAACCGCGTCACGGTCTGCTGGATCAATGTGGTCTTACCCGACCCTGGCGAGGAGACGATATTCAGGACCAGCAAGCCGAGCGCCTTGAAGTAGCCCCGGTTCCGTTCCGCCAACCGGTCATTGGCCGCCAGGATCGGCTGGTTCACCAAAACGGTCCGGTGCCCCGAGTCTTGCTGGTGCGGATGTTCGTGCCCCTCCTCATGCTCGTGCTCATGGAAATGCCCCTCGTGCGCGTCCCCATGACTATGCCGATGCCTCGGTCCATGACCATCCGCCAATGAGGCGCCACCTTTCGCATCCAGGATCGGCGAGGCAATCTCCTCCGCCGGCACACCGTCGATCCGGGTCGGTCCCGGCCGTCCACAACCACAATCCAAGCACATTATGATATCTCCACCGATGTCAACCGCATCTCGCGCCCACGCCGGACTTCCCCACTCAAAGCACCGCAGGTGGGACATTCGCACAAAAATTCCGGCGACTCAAACTCGGCCTGACAAGCCGCGCACCACAGCACCGCGGGCACCGACTCAATCTCCAGACGGGCATCTTCCGCGGGGGTGCCAGGACGCAAAGCCTCGAAGGCAAATTCAAGCGCGTCGGTCACCACCCCCGAAAGCCGCCCCACACTCAGCCGCATCACATGGATCCGAGTGGCCCCGGACAACCGCGCCTGCCGAATGGCCTCATCCAGGGTCGCCTGCATGATCCCGTATTCGTGCACCGCCTGTGTTGATCAGGTGCCGGCTATTTACGCCGTTGGACTTTCGGATGGGATTCCGTCGCCCAACTCAAAGCGCCAACGCCCGGATCATCTCGATTATACGTCACAGATCTGCACCCCCTGCCGGAGCGACGCCAGGACATCGGATCGTTTGGGAACAAACTCCTGGGCGACGTAACCCTTAAAACCGGTCTCGACGATGCCGCGCATGACGGCCGGATAATAGAGCTCCTGGGACTCGTCGATCTCATTGCGGCCTGGCACACCGCCAGTGTGGTAATGCGCGATCCATTGGTGGTGCCGCCGGATGGTGGCGATGATGTCTCCCTCCATGATCTGCATATGATAAATATCGTAGAGCAATTTAAAATGCTCGGATCCGACCTTCTCGCAGAGTTTCACCCCCCACTCGGTGTGATCGCACATGTAGTCGGGATGGTTGACCCGGCTGTTCAACAGCTCCATCACCGCCGTCACCCCGTGCTTCTCGCAGATCGGCACAATCCGCTCCAATCCCTTCGCGCAGTGCTCCGCTCCCTCTTCATCCGACATTCCCGCGCGGTTGCCCGAAAAGCAGATGATGTTGTCGAATCCCGCCTCGGCCACAATCGGCGCGGTCTTCTCATAGAAGGCCACTATCCTGTCGTGGTTCGCCTCCCGGTTCAGTCCATCGGTTATCCCGCCGGGAATACCGCTGACCATGGCACAGGCCAAACCATGTCTTTGTACCGTGGGAAAATCCGGTACTTCGAGCAATTCCACAGACTTCAGACCCATGGCCTTGGCCGCCGCGCACAAATCATCCAATTCAATCTTCCCGTAACACCACCGGCACACCGATTGGTTGATCCGGCCTTTCAGTGGCGCATTGCCGGCCGCCGACTGCGCCTCGCTCATTACGGCCCCCCATGCGCCCACTGCCGCAGTGGCTCCCGCTAACTGACCCAATGCCGAACGTCGTGTCATATGCTTTTTCATAGAACTCCTGGAATGGTTCGCCGACAGCGTAACGGATCGCGTCGGCGCCGGCAAACCCGGAGTGCAGAGCCCCAGCACGCTTATTTTGCCGTCGTAGCGCAGCCGTCCCACTGCGCGTTCGGACGGCGTCTCGCCGATCGGGCAAAATCGGGTGGATGTCCCTGGGCACGACGACCGCCACCGCCTCACCGGGCATCGAGTGGCCGAATGATGCCGGTTTCCTCGACGACGGCCGGATAACCCTCCATCGATCCGGGGATGGCCCGCTCCAGCTCCCGCGTCGTCTTCTTAACCACCATTACCTTCAGACAGGGTGTCTTGATCAACTTCGAGCAACCCGACGTACACCCCCACTACGCCGGGCACGGCCATCAACTGCTAGCCCGCACATTTCATGCGAAGATGCATCATTGGCTGCGCTTCAAGCGAATGGCTCAAGATTGTGCGGGTTAGTTGAAAACCGCGCCCCCTTTGAAAGAAATTCCCGATCACCAACAGACGGTCACAACCCTGTCTATGGAAAGTCGGGATTGTTTTGATCCCGACGGCAGAAGGATACGTTGGGATTTCCTTGCTGGGCGCGGTTTTCTAGAGCCCGGATTTTTCATACCGTTCGAGGGTCGGTTCGCGAAATATGTGAGCTCTTGAAAAATCC
>CAVXWU010000021.1:0-45554 GCA_963765535.1 uncultured Verrucomicrobiae bacterium | reverse complement strand
GACGTCGCAGCCACGGATGACCGCGATGTCATAGGCGAAGAATTGGAGGGGGAGGGCTGCCAGGATCGGATAAACCGGTTCGACGGTTTCCGGAAGGAAAATGACGTCGTCCGCTTTCCGGACGAGTTCGGCGCCCTTGTCCTCCGTCGTGACGGCAATGATCGGGCCTTTGCGGGCCTTGATCTCTTCGAGGTTCGAAAGGTCTTGTCAAACATCGACCGGCCGGGATGACGAAAACCGTGGGGGTCTTCGGGATCAATCAACGCGATCGGGCCGTGTTTCATTTCGGCCGCGGAATAGCCCTCGGCGTGGATGTAGGAGATTTCCTTGAGCTTCAACGCGCCTTCGAGCGCAATCGGAAATTGTTCCGCCGCCCAGGAAGAAGTCTTCGGCGTTTGGATATTTCAACGCGAGCTTTTTCAACGCGCCGTGCGCAAGGATTTGTTCCATCTGTTTCGGACGCCTCGAGGGCTTTCAGAACTGGAGACCGCGAATGGACGACAGCATCCGGATCCGGCCCATGTCCAGCGCGAGCAAGGCCAGGATGGTGACCTGGCGGTGAACGCCTTGGTGGATGCGACGCCGATTTCGGGTCCGGCGTGGATATAGATGCCACCGTCGGATTCGCGGGCGATGGTGTGACCGACGACGTTGACGATGGCCAGGACCTTGTGGCCGCGACGGTGGGATTCGCGGAAGCCGCCAGGGTGTCCGCTGTTTCACCCGATTGGGTGATGATCAGGACGAAGTGTCGTGTTCGAGGGGCGGGTTGCGGTAACGGAATTCGCTGGCGTATTCGACCTCGACGGGGATATGGGCGAGCTCTTCGATGAGGTATTCGCCGGTGAGGGCGGCGTGCCAACTCGTGCCGCAGGCGGAGATGACGATCCGATTCATGCCGCGGAGTTCTGCGTGGTCATGTTGAGACCGCCGAATTGGCGGTCGCTTCCTCGAGATCGAGTCGTCCGCGGATGGCATTTTCGAGGGCGCGCGGTTGCTCGAAGATTTCTTTGAGCATGTAGTGGGGAAAATAGCCGAGCTCGACCGCCTCGGGTTTGAACTCGATCTGACTGATGACATAACGGGCGGTGTTGTCATCAAGGCGTTCGAGCTTGAGATCGTCGGCGGTCAGGGTGACAACATCAAGATCGTTCAAGTAAATGACTTTTTGGGTGTGAGCGACAATGGCCGCGGCATCGCTGGCGAGAAAGTTCTCGCCATTGCCGACGCCGACAATGAGGGGTGAACCGCGTCTGGCCCCGACCATGATACCGGGTTGGTCCACACACAGGACGGCGATGCCGTAGGTGCCGACGACTTCGCGGAGGGCATCCATGACGGCTTGGGTGAGCAACGGGCATCGGATCGGGTCGGGGATGCGCATCCTTGGACTGGGCCTGGAGCCGGTCGTAATGGACGCCGACGAAGTGGGCGAGGACTTCGGTATCGGTGGCGGACTTGAAGGTATGGCCGTCGGCAAGAAGTTGGTTTTTGATGACATCATAATTCTCGATCACGCCATTGTGAACGAGGGCGATTCGGCCGCTCTGGTCGGTGTGGGGGTGGGAATTTTCGTCGGAAGGCGGTCCATGGGTAGCCCAGCGGGTATGTCCGATCCCGAGCGCGCCTTCGAGGGCGTGGGTATGGAGGAGCCGGGCGAGGCCGTCATCGATTTTGCCTTTCCGTTTGCGGAGTTGGAATGCGTGATTGGCCAGGACACAGATGCCGGCGCTGTCATAACCCCGATACTCGAGGCGGCGGAGGCCCTCGAGGATGAGGGGACCGGCCGGTTGACTACCGATGTAACCTACAATTCCGCACATAGCGACAGGATGGGTTTTCCATGGGGGTGGTCCGGTCAGGAGCTCGCTTTCACGAGCGCGGCGCTGTGCGTCTGGATTTTGCGGATGGCCTCGACGATATGGTCCAGGTCGGCGCGATCGGCGAGGAGCATATTTTGAGTCATGGCGACCGTGGTCTCGCAGACCTGCTTATTTCCTTTGAGTTCCTGGAAACTGTCGCGATAGGCCTTGAGGCGTTCGGGGCTCCATAGCCGTTTGAAACCGCGCGAGGCAATGGCCTCATCGAGCAGCCCGTCAAAATACTGTTCGTGATAAACACCGCCACATGGAATTCCCTCCGCCGACATCGCCCGCGCGAATTGGTCACGGGATAGGTTATTGAATTGGCTGGCGTCGTAACGAAAGGGGTAAAGGTGCCAAACCGCCCGGCTGTCGTCGGGCAGGCGGACCACGGTAATTCCGGGAATCTCGCGGAGGTGGTCGGCGAGATAATCGGCATTGGCACGCCGGAGCTGGGTTTCCTGGACGAGCTTGTCGATTTGCTGCAACAAAAGCACGGCCTGGGCTTGGGTCATCCGGTAGTTATCGCCGCGGGTGAAATAGCCGGCGCCTTTGTTGGTCCCGCACTCCCGGCCGCAATTATGGAAGGAATTGCATTTATCGACCAGGAGCTCGTTCAAGCCGGTGATCGCGCCGCCCTCCCCGGAAGGGAGATGTTTGGATTCCTGAAAGCTGAAGCAACCGAGGTCACCCAGAACTCCGCACTTCCGGCCTTTATACTCCGCGAGCCATGCCTGGCAGGCGTCCTCGATGACGGCGAGTCCGTGCTTTTGGGCGATGGTGTTGAGGGTATCCATCTCGCAAGGCATGCCGAAGATGTGGACCGGCATGAGGCATCGGGTGCGGTCCGTGATCCGGGACTCGATCGAGGCCGGGTTCAAAGTGAGCGTGGATGGATCGGTATCGGCAAACACAGGCAGGGCCTTCCGGGAGAGAATCGCGTTATAGGTCGCGATGAAGGTATACGGTGACACGATCACCTCGTCACCGGCATCGACGTCCATGACCTGGAGGGCGACGATGAGGGCGGACGTGCCGCTCGCGGTGGCCAGGCAACGATGAGCCCCGAGCAGTTCGGCATACCTTTTCTCGAACTCGGCAACATGTTCGGCAGAGCCGCGGAACCAGCGGCCGCTTCGGAAGACTTTTAGGAGTTCGGGTTCCCAGGCTTCGCGCCACTGGGGCCAACGGGCCCAGCCTTTGGCATGGACGGGCGTGCCGCCGAGGAGAGCGGGGGTGGCGGCCTTGGCGGCATAAGCGCGGGGTGCCCGCCGCGTGCTGAGCCACCCGAGGGCGAGGGAGCTTGTCGTGGCGGTGCGGATGAAACCTCGTCGAGTGAGAGTTGGATCGGGTTGCATGGTCAGGTTCTGGTTTAAGATTGGCGCTGGCCACTACAGCATCGGCGTTGTGCCTGGCGCGTGGATTGGCTTGGCCTCAGGATAGGGGTTCCCTGGGCCGGGAACAACCACGATATCCAGCCCGGTTGTGAGGTCCGGGAATGGCCAATTCGAGGATACGATTGGCGGGGTGAGTGGCTCCAGGGGGAAGCCCGACGGGCGCAGGCCGCGCTTTGGAGACGAAGCCCGGCTCGAACTTCGACCTTGACGAGCTCTCGGGCTTGGGGAATAGGGAGAAGTAAATTTGCATCAGGTCGCGCCGGTTTGCGCGTGCCTCACGCGTGTCGCACGCACCGAATCCGGGACGATTGCAATGGACTGGAACATCAACAACGGAGGAATACGATCCACGGTTGCACGATCTATGAACACACTCAGAAGGAATCAAGGGGAACGAGGGAGCCAATGGGGGCAACAACGCTTTCGGATGTTTTTTGTCGTCCTGTTGGGTGGCTGGACAACTTTACAACCCATTGCGGACACTTTTGTGCCCACGATCATTAACAACGCAACTTGGGCGAAATCGGGGGGCCGGTACATTGTTCCGGCAAATGCCACCGTTAGCCGCGGCCAGGTCCTGCATATCGAACCGGGAGTTGAAGTCATCTTCGGCCCCGGTGTGCACATGTACATTGATGGGCGAATCCAGGCCCAGGGGCTGAGCGATGATCCCATCCGTTTCCATGCCATCTCCGTTTCAAACCAGTGGGATTCGATCCGCGTCCCGGACCGAGGTCCCGAAGCGCGCAGCATTTTTCGCTGGTGCACCTTTTCTGATTCGACGGTTGGATTATGGTTATATGCCATTGGCGGTGAAATTGAGCACCAGGAAGTTTCGAGCTGCGTCTTTGAGAACTGCGGCACGGGGATCGTGGGTTGGTCGACCGGGGAAAGCGACCGTGCAATCACTCCGAATTCATTGGATGCATTGATCCAAAACTGCCGGTTTGTGAATTGCGCGACGAATGGTCTCACCTTTGTTTTGCGGCGGAACGGCGACGGTTTGCCTTACGACCGGCGCGGCATGGCCAGCCCGGTCTGTACAAAACAACACGTTTTTGGATATCGGGGATACGGCCATGGCGTTTGATGTGGAGTTTGGCGACACATCCCAGCCAAAGGTCATCAATAACACCGTATTCAATGCGATGACGGGTCTTCGGACTCGGGCATCATATGACGTTATCCTTAAGAACAATCTTTTTGTGTCGTGTTCCTGGGCGGTGAGGCGATCTACCGTGGACGATCTGAATCTCTCGGTGAATTACAATGGTTTCTACAACAATGGCACGAACTTCCTCAATTATCCGGGGCAGTACGGCTCGATCATCTGGGAAAACGGCAATGGCACCCCCGCGGACATCAATCTGAACATATTCGAGGAGCCTCAATTTGCCGATACCGAGATGCTCACACTCCAGGCGAATTCACCGTATGTCGATGCCGGGGACGGATCGGGTGCCTATTTGGACGGTTGTTTCCCGCCCTCTGAAGGCACCACGGTTAACGACATCGGCGCCTATGGCGGTCCCGGCGCTTGCGCCTGGCAAGGGCTGCCGCTGACCCCGTTCGACGCGGAAATCAGGCAATACTATGGGGTGACGATCACACCTGATGCTCCGGGCGTTTATCGATTGGAGTACGCGCCAAGCGTGGCTGAAACCAATGTCTGGACGCAAATCACGAATGTGACCTTGGAAACGTCGCCGTGGGTCTTGATCGATCCCGATTCTCCCGGGAGCGGGCGGATTTATCGGGCGGTCCGGCTTGAGTAGGGCAGAGGCCGATGCGGGCCCAACCGTCCCGGCCGAAGCATGAGATAAAAGACGGTGGGCGTCGCGACCAGCGAGAGCAGCACGGAGATGCAGAGCGCTCCGATCACGGCGATGGCAAGCGGTTTGAGCATGTCAGCGCCGCTTCCGATGCCGTAGGCCAGCGGCAACATGCCAAAGGCCGCCGCCATCGAAGTCATCAACACCGGGCGGAGTCGCCGATGGCCGGACCGGATGAGGGCGTCTTCCAGGCCGGCTCCTTCGGCGCGCAGGTGCTCGACGAAATCCAGCATCAGAATGCCGTTTTTGGCGACGATACCAACACCGATGATCGCGCCGAGAAATGAAACGACGTTTAACGAGGTACCGGTGATCCAGAGTGCGAAGACGGTGCCGAAGAGGGCGAGCACCGCGCCGAACACAATCGCGAGCGGTTCGTAAAATGAGCGGAATTCCACGAGCAGGACAGTGAACACGAGGAAGATCGCCATTGCCAGGACCAGCATGAGATTGCGAAAGGATTCCTTTTGTTGCTGATAGAGGCCTCCAAACTCGATCATGCCGGGCGGGATGGATTTATCCTGGCTGAGTCTCGCCTCAATTTCCGCGATGGCACTGCCGAGATCGCGTCCTTCGAGACGCGCGGTCACGGCAACGTTTTGTCTTAAATCTTCGCGCCGCAATTCGAGCTGTCCGGGAGTGGTCGAAAGGTCGGCCACTTGCGAGAGCTTTACGAGCGTGCCGTCCGGGGAGCGCAAGGGGAGTTCGCGGAGAGCGGCCATTCGATCGGTATCTGCCGGGTCCACCAGCACACGAATTTCCACCACGCGGTCCCCTTCCAACACGGAGGACGCGATTTCGCCGAGCATCGAAGTCCTGACGGCGAGTGCGACGTCCTCGGCGGTGAGCCCGAATCTCTGGGCGTCCGGTGTGCGGATGCGGAAGGTGAGGGAGGGGCCGGCGTAGATCAAACCGTCTTTCGAGTCCACGACGCCTTTGACTTGCTTTAGCTGGGCTTCGATGAGCGGCGCCTGGTGCTTCAAGAACTCGATGTCGGTGGAGAACATTTTGACTTCGACCGGTTCCGGAGACCAAATCAGATCTCCGATGAGGTCCCCGAGGATACCGGGGAATTCCCATTCCAGGGCGGGGACGGCGGCATTGAACCGGGCTCGAAGTTCGGAAATGACCTCTTCCGTGCCACGGGCGCGATTCGATTTAAGTTTGACCAGGAAATCGCCGGTGTTGGGTTCGGCGACCGAAAGGGCAAGTCGTGCGCCGGTGCGGCGTGAAAAGCTCTCCACTTCGGGGATGGCAATGAGGATATTCTCGGCGACGAGGAGTTGTCTATGGGTCTCGGCCAGGCTGGTGCCGGGCGGCGCGACATAGTCGATCACGAACCCGCCTTCGTCCATGGGTGGCAGGAACTCGCTCTCCAGTTGTTGGTAGATGACAATCCCAAGGGCGAGAACCACGCCACAGGCGGCCAATGTCACCCAGCGATAGCGCAAGGTGGTGCGCACGGCGGATTCGTAGACCTGGATGACGCGGTTGAGGACAAAGCCCCCTTCAGCGTGTTGGAGGGCCTGCCCGTGTTCGGGGTGTCCGCGGTCGCGGATAAACCAGGCGGCGAGGGAGGGAGTGAGCGTGAGGGCCAGACCCAGCGAGGTGAGCAGCGCAACGACCATCGTGAGGGCGAGCGCCCGGAAGAATACTCCGGTAATGCCATCCAGGAACGCAAGGGGAATGAACACCACGACCGGGGTGAGGGTGGAACCGACCAGCGGCAGTAAGATTTCCCCGATCGCAGTTTGTATGGCGTCGAGGCGGGACAATCCGCCGGCGATTTTGGCGTAAATGGCTTCCACGACCACGATGGCATCGTCGATCACCAACCCGATGGCGGCGGCGATCCCGCCCAGAGTCATCAGGTTGAAGCTGAGCCCGGCCAATTTCATGGCCACCAGGGTGACCAGCACCGTCACCGGGATGACCACGATGGCCGTGAGTGTTGTGCCCCAGTTCTTGAGAAAGCAAAAAAGGATCACGACGGACAGGATCAGACCGAAGAGGATCGCGTCCCACACGCTCCGAACCGAAGCGCGCACGAACTGCGACTGGTCATAATAATAGGCCGTCTTCAAGTCCGGCGGCAGTTCCTTCCGCAGCTCGCGCAGCTCCCCCTCGAGCGCGTTTGCAATGTCGAGCGTGCTGCCGTCGGGTTGACTGCGGACGTTGAGCAGGACCGCATTCACCCCTTCGGCCGTGACGACATTGAAGACCGGTTCCGGACCGCGTTCGACCCGGGCGAAGTCCCGGATCCGGATCGGGTGTGTATTGACGACCGCCACGGTCAAGTTCAGGAGATCATCAATGCTATGGGCGCGGCCATCCACCACCGAGAGATAAAGCGTGTGGTTCTCCTCGTGCATGCCGGTCGGGTTGAGGAGATTGTTTCGGCGGAGTCCATCAGTGACTTGCGCCAGGCTCAGACCCGTCGCCTGCAGCCGGGCGGGATCCACGATCACGTGATATTCCGGCGCGCGTCCGCCCACCAGGTCCACCCGCGCCACCCCGGGAATGCGCAGGAATCGCGGCTTGAGTTCGTATCGGGCCGTCTCCCACAGCTCGGTAATGCTGCGTCGCGGGCTGATCAGGCTCACGCCGATGATCGGGAACGCCGAAAATGTGAGCCGCCAGACCGTGGTGCTGGCCGTGGCCGGCAGCGTGGAACGAATCTGGGATAGCCGGCTGTTCACATAAAGCTCCGACTGCACCATGGAAACCTGCCAGTTGAAAAACACGCTAATCTCCGCGGAACCGCGACCCGTAGTGGACCGCACGGTGACCGCGCCCGGAATGTCTTTCATCGTTTCCTCGATCGGCCGCGTGACGGTTGCCATCATCTCATCCGCCGGCATGACTCCGTTATCGACCAGGATTACCACACGCGGAAAATTGGTTTGAGGAAAGACCGAGGACGGCATCCGGACTGCCGAATAGACTCCGGCCAGGCAGAGGGCGACGCTGATGAACGCAATCGCCAGACGGTGACGGATCGCAAAGGACCCGGCGGCAGACAGTTTGTTCATGGCGGTTCTGTGCGGCGCCGTCATTGTTCCAATACCTGCACCCTGGTTTCCTTGGGCAATCCGTAAGCGCCTTCGGTGACCACCATCATGTCGGCCTGCAACCCCTCTCCATCAATTTCGACCCACCCGTTGTCGCGCAGACCGGGCCGGACCGGCGTTTGAACGGCCCGATCGTTTTGAACCACGGCGATGACCGTGACTCCCTCGGCATCCGAGGTCACGCTTTCGATCGGAACGGCCAACCGGTCCTGGCGTTCCTCGCTGACAATGCGAAGGGTGACCCATTGGCCGGGACGCAGGCCGGATTTCGCGGGGAGCGCCGCGCGCACGAGGGCGGTGCCGGTCTTCGCATCCACCTCCGGGCTGACGTACGCGAGCGAACCGGCGACCGGCGCGACGGACATTTCGGTGAACACTTCGACGCGTTGACCCGGTCGAAGTGCGGTTAGCTCCGCCGTCGGGATGTTCGCGGAGACTACGAGGCGATCGAGATCGATCACCTCGGCAATGACGGTCGTCAGGTCCACCGCTTCACCCGGTCCGACATTCAGGTGAACCACAGTGCCGGCGAGCGGCGATTGGATTTGGAGGAGGGCTTGCTGCGTTTGTGCGGCAGCGAGATCGTTGCGCGCGCCGGCCAGGGCCTGCTTCGATTCCAGGAAGAGCTTCTGCGAGGTTCCCTCCACCGCTAAAAGCTTCTTCTGTCGCTCGAGTTGTTGCTCGACAAATGCGATGGTTTGGCTCGCCCTTTGCGCCGCTACGTCCGCCGCCCGGCTATCGAGTTGGACCAGGATCGCCCCTCGCTCGACCGCTTGGCCTTCCGCGCAATTCACCGCCGCAACCACCCCGGGAATCGGCGCGGCAATTCGGGAGCTCGCTGCGGGCTGAGCGCCAGATGGTTCAGCATCGACCATCCCGTACGCGGTGACATAGCGGTGCAACGTGGTGCGGATGATCTTCGCAACCCGGACCGGGACGTCCGTCTCGGCTGGAATTTGCTCCGCCTTGTCGTGTCCGGGCATGAACCAAATCAGCCAACCGACGACGACGGCCGCGGTCACTAAAATCACGGCGAGGATGAACTTCTTCATGGGAACAGGTTCAAGGGGTCGATTCGGGGTTGCGGACCCAGGCTTGCCAGGCAGAGGCGGGTAGACCAATCGGGCTTTGGAGCGCATCCTCCAACTGGCCGAGAATCCGTTGGGATTGCGTCAGCGCGTCCAACCGGGCCAAAGCGGCGTTGTCGAGTTGGACTCGCAGGGCGGCCAGATCGCTCCGGGAGATTTCGCCGGCGGCGAACATTGCCTGCCCAATCTGCTCCTGTCTTTCCAGGCCGGCGCGAAGCGCATCGGTATCCGCCTGCTTCTGAAGGGCGGTGTGATAGGCGGCGACGGCGCGATCAATTTCACCCACGACCCGCGCTTGAAGGGCGTTGAAGTTGGCGGCCGCCTCGGCACGCCTGGCCTGGGCCTCGGCGATCGCTCCCTGATTCTGGTTGAGCACCGGCAAGGTCACCGAGATCCCCAACGACCACTTGTTATCACCCTGATCAAATTCGTAGCCGGGATTCAAGTGAACGTCGGGATACTGTCTCGCGATCTCAAGCTGCAATGCAGATTCGGTGGCGGCGTATTCGGCGAGCGCGCCAAGAATATCCGTGCGATGCAACAGCGCCTGGCGTCGCGCCTCGGCCAGCGGTATCTCCCGGGGCAACCTGGTCGGATCGGCGAAGGACAGTCGCGCTCCATCCAGGGCGGCGGTCGGCACGCCGATGGCCTCGGCGAGTCGCACGCGGGCCTCCGCGCTTCGTCGTTCCGCATCGCGCCAGGCGATCCGGGTGGCGACGGCGGCTAGCCGGGCCTGGGTGGTTTCAAAGGCGGAGATCGCCCCGGCGGCCTGTTGTTGTTCCAAGAGGCTGATTTCCTCGCTCTGGCTGACCTGCTGATCCTTGAGCAGTAGCTCGGATTCCTGCGCCGAGTACAGCTCGAGCAAGCTGCTTCGCACCCCACTCCGCACCCGCCAGGCGACAGTGGTGATGTTCAGCCGTGCCGCCTCGGAAAGCAGGCCGGATTCGGCAAGCCGATAGCCCCGTTTGCCCGCGGTCTCAATTGGGATGTCGAGGGTGGGCGTGACCAGCCAGGGCGAAGGGATGTGCGTGGTCGTGTTGTAGGCGGGCGTTACACTGAGCACGGGATTGGGCCGCTCGCCCGCCGTCTTCTGGCCGGCGGAGAGCACTGCCCACCTGGCCCGTGCCACATCGAGATCGGGATGATAATAAAACGCCGCCAGCGTAAGATTGGTCAGATCCCAGCTCGGCATCGGCCATGTCTCGAGCCGCCGCGCGAGATTCGATTCCAGGAAGCCTTTCAGCCCGACATCGGTGAGCGTGCGACTATCAAAATCGGCCGCCACCTTCTCGGCAGTGATGGGCCGGGGTTGGTACCGTGCGCAGCCCGCAAATCCGAACGCAACACCGGCGAGCACTAAGGCGATAGGACACGGGTTCATCGGCATCGCATTCGTCGCAGATCGAAGTACAGTTGGCAAGCAGGACCGATTATTGCCGCGAGCGCAGAATTCGACGATCCCGTTGTTCCGTTGGCGTTCGCCCGGCAGGGGTGGGCGTTTATTGGACGCATACGCATTCGCGTCCACGTAAGCAACGGCCCCGGGGTCAAACCCGGGGCTGGCAGTCTTATCCAGGCTGTGTTATGGATGCGGCCGAATACTGAGCCATACTATGAACACCTTCTCACGCCGCCAGGCGCTCGGCCGGATCGCCGGCGCCACGGTTGCATCGTGGTTTACGCCATATCTGACCCCATTGTTGGCCGCCGCGGACCAACGCCGGTTTAAGATTGGTGCTTGCGACTGGTCGATTGGAAAAATGTGTGATCCTGAGGCGATGGCCGTGGGCAAGGAAATTGGGTTGGACGGCGTGCAGATCAGTTTGGGCACCGTCGCGAACGACATGCAATTGCGCCAGCCGGCCGTGCAGGAGAAGTATCGCGTGGCATCCAAGGAGACCGGCGTGGAGGTGGCGTCGCTCGCCATTGGTGAGCTGAACAACATCCCGTACAAGAGCGACGAACGGACAATCGGTTGGGTCAGCGACAGCATCGACGCGTGCCGGGCGATGGGATGTCGAGTGATCCTGCTGGCCTTCTTTGGAAATGACGATCTCAAGGGGGACAAGTCCGGAACTGATGAAGTGGTGAGGCGGCTCAAAGACGTGGCGCCCAAGGCGGAGAGAGCCGGTGTGATTCTTGGTATCGAGAGCTGGCTGAGTGCGGAGGAACACGTGGCCATCATCGATCGGATAGGATCCCCGGCGGTGCAGGTCTACTACGACGTGGCGAACTCGGAGAAGATGGGCTACGACATCTACCGCGAGATCCGCTGGCTGGGCGCGAAGAAACTCATCTGTGAATTTCATCTCAAGGAAAACGGATTCCTCTTGGGACAGGGGCGAGTCGATTTCCGGAAAGTCCGGGCTGCCATCGATGACATCGGGTACTCCGGCTGGATGCAGATCGAAGGCGCGGTGCCGGACGGCACGGGCATGCTCCCCAGTTACAAGCTGAACTGCCAATACCTGCGAACCGTGTTTGGGGAAGGAACGGGGTAACACATCCGACAATCCTGAGCTTCCAAGACAATGCGCTTTCGAAACGATCTCTTCCTCGTTTGGGTTTGGATTGGAGGCGACGCAGGGTCCATCCCAGGGCGGACCACGACACTGTAAATGCCATGCGTGTTTAGGCTTTCGGCCACCTGTTCCCGGCGATTGCGACCAGAGGTCCCATGCGGCGCCTGACCGATGGTATAAAACCGTAAGCCCTGGCCGGAGATGGCCACTGTGAGGCACAAGACGTTCCAGCATTCCTGCAGAGCACGGCGGCCCCCGGGGAAATGATGGCGGATCAATGCGGGAATAGCCGCCGCCAGCACAAGCAGGGGCAGGAAGCTACGATGTCGGAACAACCATTGTCCGGATTGTTCCAACTCAGTCTGCAAGGTCATAAGCGGCCTTGTCTTTTCTCGTTGCGGTCCCCGAAACTCTATTGCACTGGCTCGCCTCCACCCACAACGAGGCTCCCCAGGTTCACCAGGTCCTTATATGCCTCCTGAAACGCTGCCGCATTGACTTCGTCCATCGCGTACCACGCCACCTCTTCAAGGACTAATATCCGGTTGGCGATCAACGGCAGATCCTCCGCAGTGGGATTTTTTGGGTCCGACAGCCCATCCTCGTTCAGGTCTTCAATCAAGTCCTGCCGTTCGTTAGGTGAGAGACTGGGGTCGTTAATGGCCGCATACCAGTACGCCTCCGCATTCTCATCTCTTCCCACGAACGCCAGAGCCTCCCGAGCTACCGGGTCCCTGAGCGCGTAGCCATTGTACATGAGTAATGGTTCGGCCGGCGGCTCGGGTGGTTGGGGCGGGGGGTCACGAACCTGTATCTTGGGGACCGCCGGCTGAGAGGGTTGCGACGAGGAGTCGGGATTAACGACGGGACTCGGCAGAGTCAATGCCGTGGTTTCGGTCCTTGGCCCTGCCGCCAACTCATTGGCGGGGAGTCCAGTCGCAACTTTGGGCTCCACCTGTCGGTGGGCGGTTGGAGGTATCGGCTGCCGCCGCCCGACCGTGACCACGAAGGCAACCTCGCACGCAACGATCGCAACCAGCCCCGCCGAGAAGAGTTTTCGTGTCCGTGTCATCGTCATCCGCTCTTCCAGTGCGTCGGCCTTGCGGGACAGCCATTGCGCCCGGATGCACCATGAATCACCCTCCTGCACGGGCACACTCGACCCACGTCGAATACCAAATTCCTGTCAGTAGCGCGTTGCGCTCAATTGGTCGTCGAATCCGATTCCCTTCCGTACACCATAATCTTGAAGGTCCCTGGAATGATCCTCCCGCGGCGTTGGCCATCCGCGGGTGCCTCGACTTTAGCGGAGGGCAGGTAAATCCTGTGAGTCTTCGGGTCAAGCGCCATCGTGCGCGCACTGCGTTCGGTCGCCAGTGTCTGCACCACCGTGAGCTTGTCAGGTGAATCCTCACGCGCGATGGTGGTCACCCCGTCGCCGCCGCAAGAAGCGAAGGCGAGGTGCGTTACCGGATCGAATCTGTTTGCGTCCGCCCCTTCGCCGATGGGAACGCTGGTGACGACTCTTCCGTCCGTGCTGTCCATCATCACCATCAGTTGGTTGTCGCAACCCAAAAACAGGCGGTGGTTCTTCAGGTCGATCGCCAGCCCGGACGCCGCTTCTCCCGGCGCGATGGGCCAGCGGGCAACGACCTCATGCGAACTCGTGTCAATCACGGCGACTTCGCTCTTGTCTTCGAGATTATTGTAGATCCGAGCGGCTACGCTGTCCTCGACTGCGAACTCAGGTTTGCCGCCGAGCGGAATCGTCGTCACAACCCTGCCGGTCTCGGCATCGAACACGGTGGCCGAATCTCCGCGTCCGTTGAACGCGTAAACTTCGTGGTGCTTCGGTTCGTACAAGATGGCGTCCGGATTCTCTCCCGTCTTGACTGTGGAGAGGGTTTGCAGCGTTTTGGCGTCGACGATGCTGGCCGAGTTTTCGCGCCCGTTACTGACGAACGCTCGTCCCAGTTCGGGCGCAACCGCGATGCCATGAACCCCGGGCGTGTTGGTGATTTCGCCCATGACCTTTTCCTTGCTCAAATCGATGACGACGACCCTGGTGGCGTGCGAGACATACAGTCGCTGGCTGGCCGAATCCACGGCCAGATAATCCCATCCACCTTCGCCTCCGACCGGAATCTCTTTGATGAAGCGATACGGTTCTTCCGCGCCGCGAACGGGGGCGGCCGTGAGAGTCGCAAAAGCGACCGCAAACAAAATGGTGCGGTAACGCAGTAAGGGGTCCATAGGTGTTTTCGGTTTTCTGCTGTTCACCGTGAGGATGGGATCGGAAGAGGTGTTTTCGCAAGCCATTGTTCATGACGTCAGCAACCGGACATCCTCCCAGGGAGACAAGTGGGACCTCGCTCGGTTCTGCCGCTTCTTGGTGCGCCGCCGGTGGCCACCAAGCGCCAAATACCACCATGCCCGAGAGGAAACACAGGCTCGTCCAATGGGGAGTCATGTCTCTCCTCTATAGGGCAATATTCACATGAGCTTGTACCTGAGCCAGGTCCTGAAATCGGACTGGATCTGTAGAAGTCGGCACGTTATGCTGCGCGTGATTTCCATCAGTCAACCTGTTCTTGAAAGGATTTAGTCATGCAGAGCGAGATTTCCCGTCGTGAATTCCTGGGTCGTGGTGCGTTCGCCGGTGGCGCTTTGGTCGCCGCTTCGCATTTGAATCTCTCCATGTTAGCGGATCCGGCCGGCGATTCCTGGCCAATGCCCGGCCCGGCCAGGATCCACGTTGTCTTTGCGGGGCGAACCGGAGACGATTACCTGACGCGGCCGACGGAGGAGCTTGCGTTGTTCGAGCAACAGTTCAAGGAACTCGAGTCGAAGCTGGGCAACGTGAGATTCGTCGGGCGCGACGAGATCCCGCCGGCCAATCCGGATCAACTGGCGGCGAAGCTGAAGGAGGCCGACGCGGTATTGATCATTCATCTCTCTGGACATGGGGGTGACGCGCCGGCGTTGAGCAAACTGGTCGAGGTCGACTTGCCGACCGCCGTGTTTTCACAGCCCTTCAGCGGCCATGGCTGGATGTACTTCCCGCAATGGCGCAAGGAGGGCCGGCGCGTGATTCTTCTCCCAAGCAGCGATTGGAGCGAGTTGGAGCGTGCCGCACGGCTGTTGCGTGTGACGGCCTTGATGAAGCAGACGCGGATTCTCGCGGTCGGCGGCCCCCACGGCACGGCGAGCGCCTGTTCGGCCGAAAAGGTCAGGGCCAAATTCGGCGCGGAGTTAGTGAACATTCCCAACGAGCGGATCCTGGAGGGGATGCGGGCGATCGACCAGGCGGAAGCGGAAGCGGAGGCGGAGGTGTATTGGATCAAGCCGGCGCAGCGAATCGTTGAGCCGACGCGTCCGGAGATCGTGGAATCGGCGCGGATGTATCTGGCGACGCGGAAGATCATGATCGAGGAGCGGGCGCAAGCGATCTGCAGTGCGCATTGCATGGGGAACCCGCGCGGCTGCCTGACCTTCAGCAAACTCAACGATTGCGGCCTGGTAGGCGCATGCGAGGGCGACATCGATTCGACCTTGACCATGTTGCTTTTCGGTTATGCCTTTGGCGTGCCGGGTTTCATCAGCGATCCGGTGATCGACACCGCCAAGAATGCCATGGTCCATTTCCATTGCACGTCGGCGACGAAGATGGATGGGGCGCGGGCGCGCCGTTTGCCTTTCGTGATCCGGACGCAGACCGACAGCCGGGGGGGGGTGGCGCTCGAAGTCGAGAACCGCGTCGGACAGCCGGTGACTTGCGCCAAGCTGGTGGACCTGGACACGTTGCTGGTGGTGCCGGGAAAGATCCTCGAGACGAGCAACAGCCCATTGGCGTGCCGAACTCAGTTTGCGCAGAGCGTGCCGGATGCGCGACGGTTGTTCTTGAACTGGGGAGCGGATGTGACGCATGGGGATACGATGACGCTGCTGCATCGGGTGGTGTTTTATGGGGATTACCTCAAGTCAGTGCAGGATCTGGGCGATTTGATGGGGTTCAAAGTGATTACCGAAGGCGGGCTAGACCCCCTCAGAGCGTGATGCTTGAGGACCGACAGCCCGCCACGACCTGTTCTGCGAAAAGTCCTGGTTCCTCGGGTCCCGCTGGCCGAATGAGCCGGCCGGATTCCCTGGCGAGCGCGGTTTCTACCGCCCGGATTATTCAGTGCGCCGATCGCTGATGTGTTCGCCGACCAGATGTGCGCATGAAAAACCCGGGCTGGGCAGTTGATTAACCCACCATGGACGGCCTATGCTGCGCGGGCTTCAGGCCAACCATTATGCATTGGACGCAAACATTTATTCCGACCTTGAAGGAGACCCCGGCGGACGCGGAGATCGCGTCCCACCAGTTGTTGCTGCGCGCGGGGCTGATGCGCAAGCTGACTGGCGGCCTGTACACCTTTCTCCCGCTGGGAGTCCGGGCGCTTCGGAAAGTGGAGCAGATCGTGCGCGAGGAGATGGATCGGGCGGGGGCACTCGAAGTGTTGATGCCTGCCCTGCAACCACCGGAGATCTGGCAACGGAGCGGGCGGTACGAAAGCGCGCGAGATGTTCTTTTTAAGGTCCGGGACCGGGCGAAGAAGGAATGGCTCCTGGGTCCGACCCACGAGGAAGTGATTACCAGCCTGGTCGCCGGCGAGGTGAATTCCTATCGGCAACTGCCGCGGATATTTTACCAGATCCAGACCAAATTCCGGGATGAGATCAGGCCGCGGTTTGGCCTGATGCGCGCCAAGGAGTTTGTGATGAAGGATGCGTATAGTTTCGATGCGACCGACGAAGCGGCCCAGGCCAGTTACCGCAGATTGTACGACGCGTATGTCCGCATATTCCAACGGTGCGGTTTGGAGGCCATCGCGGTCGATGCGGATACGGGGGTAATGGGGGGTAAGTTTTCACATGAGTTCATGGTGCCGGCGGAGACGGGAGAGAATGAAATCGTTTACTGTGAAGCATGTGGTTACGCGGCGAATATTGAAAAGGCGTTGAGCAAGGCGTCGGCACCGGGGACCGAAGCGACAGTCAGCGGCCTTGAGCGTTTCGCCACCCCCGGCGTTTTGACAATCGAGGCGCTGACCCGACCGCCCTACGAAGTTCCGGCGCGACGGCAGATCAAAACGATGGTGTATCAGGTTGAGAGCCGGCCGACGCTTTTGCTGTTGCGTGGCGATCATTCGTTGAATGACGCGAAACTGGCAGGTGTCCTGGGCACAGCGAATTATCGACCCTCGACAGCCGAAGAAATAGTTGCGGCTATGGGAGCTCATCCCGGGAGTCTGGGCGCGGTCGGGGTAAAAGGAATGGATGTGTACGCGGACGAATCGCTCCACGGGGCGACCGGAATGACAACTGGCGCGAACGAAGACGGTTTCCATCTTCGCGGAGTCGATATCGAGAGGGACATCGAAGTTATTCGCTGGGGCGAGCTGCGACTGGCTGCAGCCGGAGAGCCGTGTATCAAGTGTGAGAGGCCGCTTAAGGTCCGCCGCGCGATCGAGGTCGGGCACGTGTTCAAGTTGGGCACGAAATACAGCGAGGCACTGGGAGCGTTGTTCCTGGACGAATCCGGCAAGCAGCAACCGGCCGTTATGTGTTCCTATGGGATCGGGGTGACGCGAACCCTTCAAGCCGTAATCGAGCAGAGCCACGACAAGGACGGGATTCGGTGGCCGTTGGCGGTGGCGCCTTACTCAGTGTGCATCACGCCTTTGAGTGTCGTTCCGAATAGCCCCGTCTTCGAGTTAGCGCAAACCCTTCATAACGCGCTGAGCGAAAAGGGGGTGGATGTGTTGTTGGATGACCGGGATGAGCGCCCCGGCGTGAAATTCAAAGATGCCGATCTTGTCGGCTTCCCGCTCCGGGTGGCCATCGGGGAGAAATCCCTGGCCCGAGGGGAAGTGGAAATCAAGCCGCGCGGCGGAGAAATGAGCGCGGTGAAGCGGGAAGATGCAGTGGCGAAAGTTTTAACGTGGCTGGCGGGATAGTCTGTAACCTGGAGCGGCGATGCATCGTCCGGACATGAAGAATTGCATTGGCAGACGTGGTGGGGTTGCGTTAAAAGTTACGTCTCCGTTTGAGGCTGTGCGAGGAAACGCACAGTTGACCCGAGGGTGCCGGAGCAATAACCTAAGGCCAGTTTCAGAATCGGCTTAAATAAGAAAAGTATGACCATGAAAAACGTTTCTCGGGCACGATCGCGCCTGAATCTTAACCGCGGCTTTACGCTTATTGAATTGCTGGTCGTGATCGCAATCATCGCCATTCTGGCGGGCATGTTGTTGCCGGCACTGGCGAAAGCAAAGGCCAAGGCGCAGGGCATTCTCTGCCTGAACAACACCAAACAACTCATGCTCGCGGTGAAGCTCTACGCGGGAGACAACAACGACTTTTATCCCCCGAACGAGGACAACCAGAGTGGCGGCTGGTTGCGCGGGAATTTAAATTACAATATTGCGAATACCGATAACACGAATATTCAGAACCTGATCAATCCCAATCCGCCTTACGATGCGAAACTGGGTCCGTATACGCAAACGCCCGAAATCTATCGCTGTCCGGCGGATAAGAGCAAAAGCGGCGGCCGCGTTGGTCCACCGCGCGTGAGGAGCATCTCGATGAGCCAGGCAGTAGGTCCAAACCGGGCCGGTACCGAAGCGGGCCGAGGGCAATGGTTGCCCTACCCGACTTACCGGGTGTTTCTGAAGGAGAGCCAGGTGGTGGATCCTTCGCCATCCATGCTCTGGATCTTCATCGACGAGCATCCGGACAGTATCAATGATGCGGGGTTCGGAGTTCAGATGCCGGCGAGCGCGTCGGCGACCTCCTGGATCGATGTCCCCGCGACCTTTCACAATGGGGCGGGCGGTCTTTCCTTCGGCGATGGGCACTCGGAGATCCGCAAATGGGTGGTTCAGACTGCCATACCTCCGGTGACCTACGTCGGACTTTCTTCGATTATCCAGTCCGCAAACAACATCGACGTCCTCTGGCTCGCGACGCGCACCTCGTCGCGGCGAGATGGAACAGCGTTGCCATTCCCAGCGGTGAACTGATTGTTGATTGCGCGGTTTCAAGGGGTTGCCCATCAGGATGGGCAACCCCTTTTGTTTTTTGGGCGCGCGTGTGCCAGGAAACGCACAGTTGACCCGGGTAAATCGGAGAAATAAAGTGATACGATGCCACGACTTCAGGAAACCAATAAGACGCGTATGACAACCAAGGACAGACATCAGGCGCCCACCCGGCGGAACCCCGCGAGCGGTTTTACGTTGATCGAGTTGCTTGTCGTGATTGCGATCATTGCCATTCTGGCGGGTATGCTGTTGCCCGCGCTGGCTAAGGCGAAAGCCAAAGCGCAGGGCATTCTGTGTATGAACAACGGCAAACAGATGCTTTTGGCGTGGAAGTTGTATGCCGGGGATAACAACGACCTCTTTCCGGCAAACGAAGACAACCAGCAAGGGGGATGGGTGCGAGGCTGGTTGGATTACAACGGGGCGCAGGACAATACGAACATCCAATATTTGATCGACCCGCAGTACGCAAGGCTAGGGCCCTACACCCAGACTCCCCAGATATACCGGTGTCCCGCGGACAAGAGCAAAAGCTTTGGTCGCACCGGGCCCGACCGTGTTCGGAGTATGTCCATGAACCAGGCGGTCGGCCCGGACTTGCAGGGTCGGGACATCCCGCCGCGCGGCCGGTGGTTACCACCCGAAACTTACCGGGTATACATCAAGGAAAGCGCTATCGTCGATCCCTCGCCGTCGATGCTTTGGGTGTTCATTGATGAACATCCGGATAGTATTAATGATGGTGGATTTGGGCTCACGATGCCAGCGAGTGCCGCGGCGACGACTTGGGTGGACGTCCCCGCCAATTATCACAATGGTGCTGGCGGCCTTTCCTTTGCCGACGGTCACTCGGAGATTCGAAAGTGGGTGAACCAACAAGGAATTCCCCCAGTGCGGTACTCGAGCATGACCGGTCTGATCGCTGTTCCCAACAATATCGACGTAATGTGGCTGGCGACGCGGACTTCGTCCCGTAAAGATGGGGGCCCATTACCTTTCCCGGCGGTGAATTAAGGCGCAGCTTTTCGGTTCGTTTCGCCAAGGGCCCTTCCCGCTGGAAGGGCCTTTTGACGTACCTTCGGCTCCGCCCCGGCCACCAGGCGGCCGCCCACGACCGGCGGCACAGAAGCGACGCGCGATGGTGACGGCTTGAATCGAGCCGCCAAACCCAGTAGAACCCCAGCATGAGGACACTAACTTTGAGAGCTCGGATTGGCGCGGCAATGGCGATGGGGTTCCTGTTGGGCCATTCGCCGATGACACGGGCGGCTGACGGGCCGGCCCCTTCGCCTTACGAACAGTTGCCCGGAACGATGCACGGCGCCATGACCGAGCGTCCGCACGTGACGGTTGGATTGAAGGACGCCGACATGATGGGTGCGGATAATCGGGTCCTCCAAGGCGCTGTAGATTATGTCGCCGGATTGGGAGGGGGCATCGTCGAGATCGGCCCCGGGGAATACACGATGAACGATTCTTTGCATTTGCGGGCGAATGTCACCGTACGCGGTCAGGGGGCGCTGACAATCTTGCGCAAAGCCGCCGGCTCAACTTCGTTGCTCGAGTTGGACGGCGACTATGGGGAGGAGCAAATCACACTCAAGGATTCCGACGGTTTTCGGGTGGGCGATGGAGTGGCGGTCTGGGACAAGAACGCCGGCGGTTTCCACACGACAGTAACCCGGATCATTGGAAAAAACGGCAATACCTGTGCGCTGAGTTTGCCGCTCAATGCGGACTGCATGATTTCAGATGGCGCCCAGGCGGCAACGACATTTCCCGTGATCAGCGGTTATCACATCGAGGGGGCCCGGGTAGAGGCATTGACGATCGATGGCAATAAGTCGACGAACCCCCATCTTAACGGATGTCGGGGAGGCGGGATTTTCCTTTATCGATGTTCCGGCGCGATGATCACAAGTTGCACGGTGCGGAATTACAACGGGGATGGCATCAGTTTCCAGCAATCCAATGATGTCCAAGTGCGGGACTGCGTGAGCGAAGGGAACAGTTCTTTGGGGATGCATCCCGGCAGCGGATCTCAACGACCTCTGGTCCGTAATTGCATTGCCCGGAACAACGGGGAAGACGGCCTTTTCTTATGCTGGCGGGTTAAGAACGGTGTGTTCGAGAACAACACCCTCGAAGGGAATGGGCGCTTCGGGATCAGCATTGGTCACAAAGACACCGACAACCTTTTGCGTGGAAACAGGGTGCTGGCGAACGGAGAAGACGGTGTCTTCTTTCGAAACGAGACCGCGGGAATGGCGGGTCACCGTAATACGCTGGTCGACAATCTGATCGAGAACAACGGCGCCGGGCGTGTCGCTGTCGGGATTCGCGTGCGCGGCGAAACAGATGGCCTGATCTTCAAAGGCAATACCATACGAGACACTCGGCCCACTGGGGACCAACGCCAGGTCATTGGCATCGAGCTAGATGAGAGTGTGGGGGAGGTGAGGATGGAGGGAAATCGGATCGAGGGAGGGACGGCGGTGGAGGACAAGCGTGGCAGGTAAAAAAATCGGGGGTTGCAAGCGCTCCAGGATATGGCATTTTAGCGCCTTAAATACGTAATATGAACAAGCCTAAGATTGTGGCCTACTTAAAGCCAACCTGCGGTTGGAGCCAAGGTGTGCGGGCCGTGTTGAGAAAGTATGACCTGCCCTTCGAGGACCGGGATATCATCAATGACCCCGAGCAGAGGCAGGAGATGGTCGAGAAGAGCGGCCAACTGCTGAGCCCATGTGTCGAAGTAGACGGGCATATGCTGACGGATGTCAGCGGGGAAGAGGTGGAGGCCTGGTTATTGAACCGCGGAATGATCCAATCGAACGACCGGTCTCCCGAAGCCCCGACCAACCAGCCTTGTGCTCACGAGGCTTGGAGCCCCATTTCCATCCTGTAAGCCGGGCTGCCAGCGCAGTCAGACGGGGGCAGGGAGCGTCTCGGCGCAACGCGGGTACGACCGTTCGAGCGGTCCAATCGGGCGACAGCCGTCGCATTCACCTGAGCTCACCTGAGTTCCCCATATCCGTGTTACGACCGATGCTGCCGAAGCGAGCGGAAGCCTCCGGTGGTGAATCCGTCCCGCTATCCGATGTCATCAACAGCTGCGCGGGTCTTTTTTGGCTCGAATAGCTGTTCCAGACCGCGTGGGTAAGGCCCTTGGATGGCGCGGATGGGCACAGATGCCACGTCTACCCGAGTTCGGCTGCCATGCTGAACCCGGCCCCCATCTTGAACCTGTCCCCTTATCCGCGGTGTAGAGATATGGGGACAGGCTCGAAGTTCGCCGCCCCGGTGCTGTCGCGGTCTTGGTTATTCGTGGTGCAGATTCCAGTGACGGATTAAAACTGCGTGAGTTGAGACCGCGTGGCATGGATGCCCCCGGATGTCACGCTTGTCCGAGGCTCGCCCCCGACATGCCGCGAAACGTCCGCCGCAGAGGTTTGCAGACGCTGGGACGGTCCAACGCAATGCGACGATCGTATGTTGCTGCGGCTGTTCCCGCAGACGGGACACAACCGCGCTCCGCACGCGGACGAGGCGCAGCTTGGCCGGGGCGCGACTGTGCGCGAAGCGCCAGCCGCAGCAGCACGCGAATGGTCCGAGCCGGTCGAATGTTCCCAGGCAACGAGCCGGTAGGCTTCCCATCATTCTGCCGACAATCATCCTGCCACTTCGGGGTGAGCGATCCGGGTTGGCGGGGGAGTGGCAGAATGATTATTGGGCAGAATATTTCCCCGAAAGAGGAAAGCGCCCATGTCAGGCGACGGGGGTACATTACTGCGGCTACGCGCACACGAACAGCGCGTGCGTCCTCGTTCTCGTCCTCTGCTCGTCCTCTGCTCGTCCTCGTGCTCGTCCTCTCTCGTCCTCGTGCTCGTGCTCGTCCTCGTCCTCAACCCGATGCGACCGTCGGACGTTGCTGCGGCTGGTCCCGCTGAGGGGACAGAGCCGCGCTCCGTCAGGGGCGACATCTCTGAAGAATCGGCAGCAGTCCGGTTGGAAGACGACGGTAAGTGACGTCAGGGAAGCGATTAAAAGATTGAAACTTTCTTCCGGGCGAGGTGTCTATGGCTGAGAAATCGTCACGCCCGGCTGTGGGCACCGCAGCGGAGGGTGGTGTACGCATCGATCGATGAGCCAGCAACAGGTACAATCGTCAGAGGGCCTGGATCAGGGGGGCCCAGGAAGTGGTGTTCTTCATGATGGTGTGGTGAACGATGGGTCCAACGGGGTGCTCGCAAAGCTTGCGGTTTCGCCGGAGGCCATGCGCTCGCTGCCTGCTGAGTTTGTCAAACGCAACCGGGTTCTACCTTACGCGGTCCGAAATGGGACTTTGTATGTTTTGACGGCCGAGCCGGGCAATGGCCGGATGACCGATGATATCCGGTTAATGAGCGGGTTGGAGGTTGAGGAGCGGGCAGCCCCGGGGAATGAGATTCTGGAGAAGATTGCCGAGTGCTACCGGGTGACCGTGGAGCAGATGATTGAGAATCTGGAACCGGAACAGGGCGCGTCGGCTGAGAGCCGGAATCTGCATGACATTGAGGTCATGGCGAATGAGCCGACGGTGGTGAACCTGGTGAACGTGATTATCTCGACGGCATTGCGGGAGCGGGCGAGCGATATCCATTTGGTGCCTTTTGAGGATCGACTGCAATTGCGGTATCGGATTGACGGTCTGTTACAGGAGAAACCGCCGCCGCCGCGACAACTGCACGCGGCAGTGATATCACGGGTCAAGATCATGGCGGACATGAACATCGCGGAGCGGTTCATGCCGCAGGATGGGCACATCCAGATCAACCATCGTGGCGCGCGGGTGGACATTCGCGTGGGGACGATGCCGACGATTTACGGGGAGAGCATGGTTTTGCGGTTATTGGAGAAGAACACGAAGCTCTTGACGCCGCAGGAGTTGGGGTTGGATGCCGAGCGGTCGGTCATGCTGTCGCGGTTGGTGGAGAAGCCGCACGGTTTGTTTTTGGCGACGGGTCCGACAGGGAGTGGCAAGACTACTACGCTGTATTCGATACTCCAGGGCATTTACACGCCGGAATTGAAGATGTTGACCATTGAGGATCCGGTGGAGTATGAGCTGCCCGGCGTGGCGCAAATACCGGTGCGGCCGGGTCGAAACTTCACGTTTGCCAGCGGGCTGCGCTCAATTTTACGCCAGGATCCGGACGTGGTGATGGTGGGTGAGATTCGGGACTCGGAAACGGCCGAGATTGCGATTCGTGCGGCTCTGACCGGACATCAAGTATTCAGCACGCTGCACACCAACGATTCGGCCGGGGCCATCACACGGTTACTGGACATGGGGGTGGAAGCCTTTCTGATTTCCTCATCTTTGGAAGGCGTGCTGGCGCAACGGTTGGTGCGCCGGATATGTCCACGTTGCCGGACAGATTGGGATGTGCCGGAGGCGATGCGCGTGAAACTGGAGGCATTGAGCGGCCGGCGGATTGAGGGGCAGTATTACCAGGGGTCCGGGTGTGAGGAATGCCGTGGAACGGGGTATCGCGGGAGGACGGGCATATTTGAATTATTGCCGGTGGGTTCGGGGCTGCGGGAATTGATCCTGCAGCGTCGATCGAGCACCGAGATCAAGCTGCAGGCACGCAAGACCATGTTAACGATGCACGAGGATGCGCTGCGTAAGGCTTCGGAGGGGATCACGAGTTTGCCGGAGATCCTGCGTGTTTCATCGGGTGATCTTGCGGAATGAGCACGTTTCGCTACCAGGCGCTCGAAGCGGGCGGGACCGCCGTGGATGGTATCATCGAGGCGGAAGACCGAAAGTCGGCGCTGGCGCAATTGGGGGGGCGTGGTCTTTTTCCGTCGAAGTTGGAGCTCTGTGCCGGAAACGGGGCGGGGGCGGTTGAGATCTCAGGCACGGGTCCTTCGAGGGTTGGGGTTCGGATTGGCGCCGGGGTGCGACGCAAGGAGATCACGGCATTTACGCGCGAGATGGCAGCGTTGCTGGGGGCGTCGATACCGATTCCGCAGGCGCTGCACAGCTTGGGGGACGAGGAAGAGAATGCGGTATTGCGGGAGGTGGTTTTGGGGATTGCGGAATCGGTGCAAAAGGGGGCCGCACTGTCGGCGGCGTTGGAGGAGCATCCGCAGCAATTCAGCCGGCTATACGTGAGCATGGTGAGGGTAGGGGAAGAGGCCGGATTATTGCCGAAGGTGATGTCGGATCTGGCGGAGTTGCTGGAGCACGAGGATGAGGTGCGAGGGGAAGTCGTCTCGGCAATTTCCTATCCGGCATTTGTCCTGGGCTTCGGGGTATTCACAGTGACGATACTACTGACAGTAGTATTGCCGCGGCTGTTCGGGATGTTGCAGGAGATGCTGCCGGTGCTGCCTTTGCCCACCCTGATCTTGCTGAAGATCAGTCGACTCTTGCACGGGTATTGGCCGTTATTGCTGTCCGCACTGGCGGGTGGATTGGGCGCCTTGCGGTGGTATGCCCGGACCGGAGAAGGGGCTTTGGCAGTCGATCGTGTGAAGCTCGCCATTCCGCTGGTCGGTCGGGTGTTCCATGCCGCGGCGCTTGGGCGGTTCGCGCGGACGTTGGGAACACTCGTCGGAAGCGGCGTTTCCCTGTTGCCGGCGCTGAAGATTGTCGAGAGCACGATTGGCAACCGCGTCCTGGCCGGATTAGTGGCGCGCGTGGCGGAGGAGACCCGGGGAGGAGATTCGCTGGCCACGCCGTTGCGCGAATTGGGGGTTTTCCCGAGGACCGCCATCCAAATGATCAGTGTGGGGGAGGAGACGGGGCGGTTGGACGAAATGTTGTTGAAAGTGGCGGATATCGAGGAGCGCCAGATGCGAGCTCGGACGAGGACGTTGATCTCGTTGTTGGGGCCGGCGTTGATACTGGTGGTGGGAGCGGTTGTGGGATTTATGGTCATCGCGCTGTTGTTGCCGATATTCAGGATGAGCCGGGCGATTCACTGATTCGATGGAGCAAACATTCATGAGAGGCGAACCTATGAGCATGCAGGGCACCCAACGTCGGTCCGGGGCATTTACATTGATCGAGATCATGGTTGTGGTGGTGATCCTTGGAGTTCTGGCGGCGACGATCATCCCTCAATTTATCGGCACGACGCACGATGCCAGGGTGAGTACCGCCAAGTCGCACATCGCGGAACTCGATGTCGCGCTGGAGAGGTTCAACTTGAATATGGATCGTTATCCCACGGCGGAGGAATCCTTAAAGGTACTCGTGGAGCGACCCGGTGGGGAGGCCGCGGCCTGGCGAGGACCTTACATCAAGCAACTCCGTCCTGATCCCTGGGGACAGCCATATCAATACCGGGTGCCCGGGACGCGGCATCCGACGAGTTTTGATATTTGGTCGCGGGGAGCGGACAAAGTGGATGGCGGCGAAGGCGAGGGGATGGATATCGGCAACTGGTAACGATGCGCCCGTGGTCTATCATGCACGGTCGCGAGACCGGATTCACGCTGGTGGAGTTGATGGTCGTGTGCGTCATCATCGGGATCGTGACGGCGCTGATCGTGCCGGAAATGAGGGGGACCTTCGAAGAGGCACTCCTGCGGTCGAGCGCTCGGAAGCTGGTCGACGCGTTTCAACTGGCCAGCAGCCGGGCGATTATCACCCGCATCCCCCATCGGGTTCGCCTCAATCCGAAGCAGGACCATTATTACCTGGAACGTCTCGCGCGTGAGGGCGAGGCGGGGACGGGCTACGTGCCGGCCCGCGAAGCGGTCGGGAATACGGGGCCGCTGGACGGTCGGATCGTGATCGAGATCCGCGGCCCGCAGAGTGCCGGCGAGGAGAGCACGGGCGGGAGTCCCTTCATGGCCGCGGAGGAGGGGATGGAGTTGGTCCCGATCCAGTTCGTTCGGTTCTATCCCGACGGGACTGCGGATGCGGCGGAGATCCTGTTACGCGATCGGCAGGGATTCCGGTTGATGCTGCGCGTGAATGCGGTCACGGCCCGGGTTCGGATCGTGGAATTAGCGCGCCCATGAAGAACCTGCGTCGATGCGCCGGGTTCTCGCTCATCGAGGTGATGTGCGCCATTTTGATCCTCGGGGTCGCCCTGGTGGGTTTGACGCAGGGATTGACGACCGCCTTGCGCTCGAGCAAGGAATCCGAGCGGCAAACTGCCGCGGCGTTGATTGCCGCCGGCCAGATCGAAACATTGCGCGCCGAGGGCTACGTCCTGGCGGGGCAGACGGCGGGAGAAGTGGGCGCCGGGCCGGGCGGATACCACTGGGAGCAGTTGGTCTCCGAGACGCAGACAGAAGGACTTTTCGAGGTGCGCGTGGTGGTGAAGCGCGCCGACTCCGAGGAATCGATTTACGAACTGCGGACTTTGCTGTTTGACCCTCCCGTGTCTTCGGTTTCCGGCGGTTCCGAGCGGAGACAGCGTCCGTCGGCTCGACGTAGCGGAGGCGCGTTATGAACGCATCGGAGCCGAAACGGCGGAAGGCCAGGAAGACGCCGGGTGCGCCGGCGGTGGTGTGGACTGGGCAGCGGGGGACTGAAGCCGGGTTCACATTGATCGAGCTCATGGTGAGCATGGCTGTGATGTCGATGATTCTCGCGGCGGCGTATGTTTGCTTCAGTTCGGGTGTTTCGACGCAGAGGTTGGTGGAGAGCCGCACCGACGTCATACAGAACGCGCGAGTGGCGATGGGCATTCTATCCGCCGACTTGCGCAGTGCTTGCCCCCTTTCGAAGGAGATCGATTTTCTGGGGATGCACCGGATGCTGGGAACCGTTGAGGCGGACAATCTTGATTTTGGGACGCATCAGTACAGTCCACGTCACGCGGGTGAAGGCGATTTTTGTGAAGTGAGCTATTTTCTGACCGCGGAGCCCGGCACCGGCCGACTCAGTCTGTGGCGCCGGCGCAATCCGATGATTTCTCCGAACCCGCTTTCGGGCGGGGGGCGTGAGGAAATCGCGAGTGGTGTGCGCGGATTGCGTTTTGAATATTACGATGGACTGGACTGGTACGACGAATGGGGGGACGTCGAAGGTCATGGCAAGGCCGATAACTCCTTGAAATTGCGGCCGAACCTGACCGGGATGCCGGAGGCTGTCCGGATCACACTCTGGTTCGATCCCGATGCCGAGCCGAGCTCGAGTGATTCGCCGCCACAGAGCGGAGAGGAGCCGCCCCCCATGATGTTCCAGACCGTAGCGCGATTAAACCTTGCGCCGATGGCATTGGAGGCCGAGACCGATGCGGGGTCGAACACGATCGGGACCCCAGGTGAGGGATCGGCCAGGGCCGCGTCTGAGGGAGGGAGGCCGGAATGAGGTGGGGCACGAAACGCGCGAAGGGGGGACCGTCCCGGTGCGACGGTTCGGTGTTGGTGGGTTTGCTTTGGTGTATTGCGTTGCTGGCGGTGATTGTGATTGGGGTGCTCCATACGGTCCGTATCGACTTGTTGTTGGTGAAGAACCACGGCGACGAGATTCAGGCGCATTATCTGGCCTTGGCGGGGATCGAAAAGGCGAAGGCCCTCCTCTATCACGATGCCGCCGAGCGCCGACGAAGCGCCCGGAATCATACGGGGACGCTCTTTGACGACGCGAACGAGTTTCGGGACGTCGAGTTGGGGCGCGGGCGTTTTCGGGTGTTTCGACAAGGCCGCCACGAGGAAAACAACGGAATTATATATGGTGTGAGCGACGAGGAGAGCCGGTTGAATTTGAACCGTGCTTCCGAAGAGGAACTGAACAAGCTCTACTCCATGACTCCCGACGTGCTGGCCGCGATCATGGACTGGCGGGATCCCGATAATGCCGCGAGCCCGGGAGGGGCGGAGGCGGAGTACTATGCGGCATTGCGACCACCACGGCTGCCACGGAACGGACCATTTCAGACCGTGCGTGAGCTGGCGATGGTGCGTGGCATGCCGCGCGATCTGTTCGCCGGTGAAGACGCTAATCTCAACGGGTTGCTCGACCCGTCGGAGGATGACGGGGCCGAGACGTATCCGACCGACAATGCCGATGGATTTTTGGATTCGGGATGGTTCGACGACTTGACCGTTCACTCTTCCGTGCGCGAGGTCAATGCCGCCGGCGAACGGCGGGTCAATCTTCAGAGCGCCGACGAAAGCGCGCTGACGGCGATTCCGGGGATCTCAGGGGAGATTGCACGGGCGATTGTGGCTTACCGGGGTCAGAGGCAGTATGAGAGCCTTGCGGATCTGCTCGATGTCACGGCCGGGCAACCGCAGGCCGCACCACCGACCGGGGCGCCGCCTGGACAGGGGGTGCCGGAAGGCGTAAGGGCGGAACAAAATCCGAACCCGTCGGGTTCGGCTCCGGCGGTACCAAGTGGAGCCCCACCGACGGGTCCGCCCGTGATCAGCGAGGAATTGTTAATGGAGATCGCGGACGATGTGACGGTGAACGGAGAATCGGCCTTGCCTGGGGCGATCAACCTTAACACCGCCAGCGAGACGGTGCTGGGATATCTGCCTGGGATAAGCCGGGAATTGGCGCGGGCGGTGGTGGGATACCGGAAATCAGCGGGGTTTTTTCCAAACATCGCATGGCTTCTGAAAGTGGATGGAATGAACCGCGACATCTTCAAGCGAGTCGCGCCGCTGGTCAGCGCCCGTTCAGAGACCTTCCGGATACTGAGCGAGGGTGAGGTTCCTTCTTCGGGTGCGCGCAAGCGGCTTCAGGTGATCGTTCAATTGAGCGCGACGCGTGTCGACACCCTGGCCTATCGTGAGGACGATTTATGACCGACTTGCGAATATCGCGGCGAATATGTTTGGAGTTCGGGGAGAGCTCGTTCAAGGCCTGGGATGGAGGGGCCGGCTTTGCGCTGGACCTCGAGCGTGAGGAGAATGGCCGCCTCACTTCCCCATGTCGTGATCGATTGAAGACGAGACTACAGGAGTACTTCGGGAAAGAGCGCTGGCGTCCGAAGCCGAGAGTTTTCTGCGCGGTGAGCGCTCGCGGTGTTTCATTGCGGCGGGTGAGTTTGCCGGCGGCGTCCAGGGAAGCGACCCGCGGTTTGTTGTTACTTCAGATTGAACGTGAGTTTCCCCTGGCGCCGTCGGAGTTGGCATGGGGTTATGGTCTGCTTAACGGAGATAATACGCTCCCTGGGCGGAACAAACCGACTCAGGAAATCATCGTCATTGCGGTCAAGCGGGAGGTGCTCCAGGACTATGCCGACATTCTAATGGCGTGCGGGGTAAGCCCGGTGTTTACGTTGGGCGCCTTCGCTCGGAGCCTGCTCGTGGCAAAATCGACGGGCCCTTACGCGATGTTGGACATTGGACGGACCCATTCGGAGTTCGCAATCATCGAGCATGGGGTGCCGGAAACGATTCGCGTACTGCGCTGGGGCGGTGAAGACCTGACGCGTGTGATCGAGAAGATTTTGGGGATGAGTCGGCTCGAGGCGGAACGGTTTAAAGTCGATCGGGTGACCGGGGGGAGCCTGGACGGGCTAGAGAACCCGCTGCGGGAGGCCCTGGATCGGGAATTAGCACGTTTTAGCGAAGCCGTGCGAGCTCACTGGACCGGCACCCGACTCTATTTGACGGGTGGGGGGGGCCGATGGCCTGGCATGATATCGCACTTCAAGCAGGCGCTGGGTCCGGCAACGGTGTGTGAGCGGCTGGAGGTTCTCGAAGCCCATGGCGCGTCGGCGGCAACGGTCGGTTTGGAAAAATCGCAGGAAGATCCCGGGGAGGACCCGCTTATTTTGCAGTTCGAGCCGGCGGCGGGCACGGATCGGCCGCGCGAGGTGGCACGGTGGAAGTGGGCGGCGTTAGTCGGCCTGGTACTTTTGGGATTATTATCGACCCGTTACACCGAGTCGTTGTTATTGAAACCGAGGCTGGCCCGGCGGCTCTCCGAAGTTCAAACGTATCGGCGAAGTTTGCCCGAAGTTGAGCGGGAACTCGCGTTTTTGCAGTACCTAAGGACTAATCAACCGGCCTATCTCGAGGCATTGTTCGTATTGGCGGATGCGTCGCCGCCGGGTACACGGATCGAGACGTTGTCGATGAACCGGCGGGGGGATTTGGCCATGCGCGCCACGATGATGGATCCCCAGTTGGTGGCCGGATTCCGATCGAAGCTGATTCAATCCGGCCTGTTCCAGAGTGTGGCGCTGGAGGAGCAGAGCATGTCGCCGAATCAACCACAGGTTATCGCGCGATTCGCGGGCCGGTGGGGAACAACCAACGCATCCAAGTGACCCATGGTTAAGCTCAACCCACGAGAACAACGCACGGTTCGGATCGCGGGAATTGGCCTGGCAATCTATCTCGTCCTGTTCATCGCTTTCCAGGTCTGGAAAGGACTCGAGGCTCGACGCGCGGCATACGTAGAGTTGTCGGACCGGGCGCGACAGGTCGCAACGGATCTAATCCCGTACGAAAGCCGCGTATTGCTCACGCAAACATTGAAGGAGAAATTCAAGTTTGATCCACGCACGCAGAAACGGATGTCGCTGGTGGCGGACGCCAGCGCCGCAATTCAGAATGCGGCTCGAAGCGGCGGCGTCCAAGTCGGCACACTTCGCGAATCGTCCGCCCGGCCGTCTTCGAAAGAACTGGCCTCGATGCAATTCGAGGGCATGGGGCCGGTGCCGGGGATTCTGGCGCTGGTCCACCAGTTGGAGACGCTGGGTTATCCGTTAATCATCGATTCGGTCTTGATTACGGCGGATCCGACGAAGCCGGGTATGGTAAAACTCAACCTGACGATCCTGATCCTCGATTTCAGTCAATGGCAGAAACCGGAGGTGCCGCGTGCGTGAATTGAGGGCGGCTGAGTTGCGGTGGGTCGGATGGGGGGTGGTCTCGGTTCTGTTAATACAGGCGGGAGTGCTCTGGTTGCGGAAGGATCCCCTTCATGATGTCGTCACGACCCCCGCAAATTCGACTTCGATTGCCCCGAGCCTGCCCGAGCCGACCCAGGAGACCGTCGTCCCGCTTGCTCCGGTTCCGCGCATGATTCCGGGTATGATCCCGGGGATGGGGCCGGGCATGATTCCAGGGATGATCCCGGGGATGGGTCCGGGGATGCCAGCGCCCGCGTTGCCGGCGGCCGTTCAAGCGCGGGTGGAGCGGATCACGCAAAGCGAGATCCTGGGACCCGTGATGCATCCCTTACCGATGGCACTGCTGGGGATTGCGGGCGAAGACGCTTTTCTGCGAGCGCCTAACGGGCAGACCGGGCTGTTACGGGTGGGTGAGGAGATGGGTGGGATTCGGCTGCTGCGGATTGGGACCAATCGGGTATTGATCGAGCACGAGCAGCAACAGGTAGAATTGACCCTTTTCGCCGGCTTTGGGGGTGACGCGCTGCTCCCCGCCGGAGCAACGATGAATGCGCCGCCCCCGCCGGGGATGAGGAATTGAATTCGAGTTATGAAACTTCAAGAGAAACGCATGGCAATGGTGGGGTTAGTGGCCGGGGTGATCGTGCTGGTCCTGGTCATTCCACGCTTATTCAGGAATTCAACTCCGCTCGCCGGGCAGGAGCAGGGTTCGACCAACGCGGCGGCACTTGAGGTTGGCGGGGCCAAACCTGGAACGGAAACGCCGATCACCAACGCTGCCGTTGCGAGTCCGGATACGGCGACGGGATTGGCGGGAGGAACAAACACGGGAAATCCGGGCGTCGTCGTGCCGCCGGTGCCGGGGGGGCCGGGCGGTCCCAACGGGCTGGGCGGTCCGGCTCCAGCCGAGGCTGGTCCGGGGTCGGATTCGGATGAGATCCAGCTCAGTTTTCAAGGGGCGAACATAGAGATGGTGGTCCAATGGTTGGCGAAGACCACGGGTAAAGGAGTGGTCAAGCATCCCCGGGTGCAGTGCCAATTAAGCATCGTAAGTTCAGGAAAGCTCAAGCGTCGGGATGCGATCAATCTCGTGTATCGGGCGCTGGCCCTGGAGGGCTTCACGACCATCGAATCGAGCAAATCCATTCTGATCGTCCCGGACGGACAGGAACCTCGTATGAGTCCTGAATTTCTGGAAACGGCAAGCGCTGAGGTGCCGGAGGGGAGGCAGAAGTTAGTCAAGATTTTTCCCCTGACGCACGTCGATGCAAGCGATCTTCGGGATAAAGTGCGGGCGGCATTGTCGGACAAAGCGACGATCGAGGTGGCGGATCGATCCAATCAACTCATCGTGACGGATTACACGGAGAACATTCGTTTGCTCGGCGAGTTGATCAAGGAACTGGACGTTCCTGCCGGAGGCGACACGTCCATCCAGTTTTATCAGTTGAAGCACGCTGAGGCGGAGGAATTGGCGAGTCTCCTGACCTTGATCGTGAATTCGCAACCCGCTCCGCCATCGTCCAGGAAGTCTTCTCCCTCCCGCGGGGGCGCGGTAATACCGGAGGGTATGTCCATGCCGCCGGGTATGATTTCGGGTCCGACCCCGTCGCCCAGTGGTCCATCGCCCGCGACAGCCAGTTCACCCGGGTCTCAAGGGGTGCGTATTTGGCCGGATAAGACGGCAAATCGGCTTATCGTGGCGGCGCCGAAATCGAAATGGGCGGAGGTGCAGCAGCTCATAGAAACATTGGATACGGAAAAGCCGCAGGATGTGTCGGTCCGGGTGATCCCTTTGGAGCACGTAGCGGCGGTGGATCTGGTGAAGGACATCGGGCCGATGTTTCAAAAAATGGGCGGGCAATCGTTGAAAGAGAGCATTGATGTGGCGGCCAACAGCCGCGCCAATTCATTGATCGTTTTATCGAGCGAGTCCAACTTCAAGGCGGTACAACGCTTGACCGCCGCGCTCGATACCGAAGAGGCCCAGGAAAAGGCGATGCGCGCCTTTCCGCTGAGGAATGCCGATGCGGAGGATGTGGCGGAGCAACTCAAGGATTTGAATCAGGACCAGGACAGCTCATCGCGCTATCCCTTTTACATCTTTTCTTCGGGCTCCAGTTCTCAGGGGCCGCAGAAACCTACGTTCGTGGCCGACCGGCGGCGCAACACCGTAATCGTGCAGACTGCGCCGGGGGCCATGGAAGATATCGCGCGGCTGATTGAACAATTGGATGCCCCGGTCACGGACGACAGCCTGAGTCCGCGAATCTTCCGGCTTCGCTACGTGAGTGCGGTGGATATCGAGGATGTCCTGAACGAACTGTTCACGAAACGGCAACAGCAACGATCCTATTGGGACGACTATTATTATTCGTCATCCCGGTCGTCGAGCGAAACCGAGGGTGGGCGGCTTTACGGCAAGATCCGGATCACGAGCGAGCCGTACGCCAATGCAGTAATTGTGACGGCGAATTCGCTGGAACACATCACGGCCGTCGAAGAAGTCCTGAAGCAATTGGACGTTCCTTCCCAAGCCGGTGAAACGACACTTCGGACGGAACTACGGTTTGCCAAGGCCTCCACGGTGGCCAACGACATCAACATCCTTTTCGCCAAAGGCGGGTCGCCGCCATTGCGCAACCAGGCGCAGCCGGCGCAGCCGGGAGGGCAAATACAGCAGCAGCAACAACTCACTTCCTCCCAGCGGAACTTCGAGCTCGAGCAGGAAGCCAAGGAGGAAGGCTATTTCCCGTGGTTGGGGGGGCAGCCGGAGAATTCCCGCACACCGGATGGCCGGACGGCAGTCTCACAAGTCAGCGACCTGGTGGGCCGGGTGCGGATTGTGCCCGACTCGCGGAGCAACTCGCTGTTGGTATCTGCCAACGTCCATCTCCTGCCCCAGGTGATCAAGCTTGTTCAGGACATGGATGCGCCCACGGCCCAGGTCCTGATTGAAGCGAAAATTGTCGAGGTCTCAACGGACGCGTTGGACAAGATGGGCGTGCGCTGGTCGCCCGACGGGACCCGGACTTTCACGGCGGATGATCTGGACAATTCCCTTCTGGCGAACGTGCGCGGCCGATACGCCGAGGAGTTCGGCGGACACAGCACGCTTTTGGCCGACTCGCTGAACTCACTACGTTCGGGTGTGATTGACAGCACGATCAGTGTCGACATTCTCGTCCAGTTTTTGCGGAAGACCACCGATGCACGAGTATTGGCTGAGCCCCAGATCAATGTGGCAGATAATGAACTGGGTAAATTGTTCGTGGGCCAGCAGGTGCCGTTCATCGACCGGAGCCTGAGCACAGACGTCGGGGGACTGAACCAGAGTTTCTCGTACAAAGACGTGGGGGTGATTCTCGAAGTTACTCCGCATATCAACACCTCGGGTGATGTGGCTCTGAAAATCCGCACGGAGTCTTCGTCCATCGTACCCGGCCAGACGCTATTTGGGGGCGCCATTCTCGACACCCGGAATTTCAAGACGGATGTGACCGTCAAAAGCGGCCAGACCCTGGTCCTGGGCGGCATCATTCAGAAGCAAATCTCGAATACCATTCGCAAGACCCCAATTCTGGGCGACATTCCCGGCCTGGGATGGGCTTTCAAGAAAAAGGACGCCATCCAACGCGAGGTCGAGCTTATGGTCTTTCTGCGGCCCAGGGTTGTTCGAACGCCGCAGGAAGCCCAGGAACTCCTCGAGGAAATCGAGCGCAAAGCGCCTCTCATTAAAGGTTGGAGGGATGAGGCCGAACTCGGGAAGAAGCCGGAATGAATTGAAATATCCGCGCGTCGCGTCGGGATAATCGGACGCGTTAAACCCTGTGCGGGTTGCTGCGACTGGCACTTCGCCCACAGTCGCGCTCCGGCCAAGCCCGATGCCGCCCACAATCATTCTTTCCCACAATCATCCTGCCACGCCCGTCCGGCAAGGAGCGGCGGAGGGGATCCCTCGTTGCAGTTGTCGCTTGATCCTTGCGTGCGGGTTGGCCAACGTCCAGCCATGCGGGTTGTGACTTCGGTGAGAACGATGCAGCGGCAGGCGCAGCAATGGAGGCGCCAAGGGATCCGGGTCGGGCTGGTGCCAACGATGGGTTATCTGCACGAGGGTCATCTGAGCCTCGTGCGCCGCGCCCGTCGAACGGTTGGGCCACAAGGACAGATTGTCGTCAGCGTTTATGTGAACCCGATGCAATTCGGGCCGGGGGAGGATTTGAAGAATTATCCGCGGGATTTCTCTCGGGACCGGGCGCTGTGCCTCAAGGCCGGGGTGGACGTGATATTCGCCCCGAGTGATGGCGAGATGTATCCGGCTCGGGGCAGTGGCGGATACAGCACCTACGTCGCGGAGGAGGCGTTATCGAAGCGAATGGAGGGTGAATCGCGACCGACCCATTTTCGAGGAGTGACCACGGTAGTGGCGAAACTGTTCAACGTGGTCCTGCCGGAGGTGGCCGTCTTTGGGGCAAAGGACTTTCAGCAGAGCGTCGTCCTCCGACGAATGACGCGGGATCTCAATTTCCCGGTACGTATAGTGGTGGCGCCAACCCAGCGGGAGCGGGATGGCCTGGCGATGAGTTCCCGGAATGAGTATTTGAACGCCGGAGAACGCCAGCAGGCACGGGCGTTATGGCAGGCCATCGGACAGGCGCGCCGGCGGGTTCGGGCGAAACGAGGCGGGGTTCCCGCCGTCCAGCTTATTCGGGAACTGACCTGGCTGATCGAGACGCGGCCGGCGGCGCGGGTCGGATATATCGCGTTTTTCAATTCGGATACGCTGGAGCCGGTGGATCGGGCGGAGGCGGGAGTGCGGATGGCGCTGGCGGTGCAGATCGGGAGGACGCGGTTGATCGACAACGCTCGGTTATGATTATGAAAAGCTATGACTTCCTCATATTGGGAAGCGGGATTGCCGGGTTAAGTTTTGCGCTGAAAGCGGCCGCGCATGGTCGGGTGGCCATCGTCACCAAAAAGCAACGGGCGGAATCCAACACCAACTATGCCCAGGGTGGGATTGCCGCCGTGATGTCCAAGGAGGATTCGTTCGAACTGCACGTCAAGGATACTCTTACCGCCGGCGCGGGTTTGTGCCGGGAATCTGTGGTGCGCATCGTGGTCGAAGAAGGACCGGCGCGGATTGAGGAATTGATCGAGCTCGGCATGCATTTTTCCCAACGGCCAACCGGGGGATCGGCCGGCGGGCATGAACTGGATTTGGGGCGTGAAGGGGGGCATTCCAAACGCCGCATTGTGCACGCGAAGGACATGACCGGGAAAGAGGCGGAGCGGGCGTTGTTGGCGGCGGTCGCCGGCAATCCGCAGATCGAGGTGTTTGAAGATCATTTTGCGATCGATATCGTCACGAGCCAAAAGCTGCGGCTGGACGGGCGGAATCGGTGTTTCGGGGCCTATGTCCTCGACCGGAAGACGGGTGAAGTGGAGACATTCGCGGCGCCGGTGACCCTTTTGGCGACGGGGGGCTGCGGGAAGGTTTATCTTTACACGACAAACCCGGATATTGCGACTGGAGACGGGGTGGCGATGGCGTATCGCGCGGGGGCCTCGATCGCGAACATGGAGTTCATTCAATTTCACCCGACCTGTCTTTATCATCCGCGGATCCGATCCTTTTTGATCAGCGAGGCAGTGCGTGGCGAAGGCGCGGTGTTGAAGACGATGGATGGCCAGGAATTCATGGAAGGCTACCATGAGCTGAAATCCCTGGCGCCCCGGGATGTTGTGGCGCGGGCCATCGATAATGAGATGAAGCGAAGTGGAGCGGATCATGTGATCCTGGACATGACACATAAGCCGGCGCCCGCGATCATGGAACGGTTTCCGAACATTTACGCGACCTGCCTGGCAGCGGGGATCGACATGACCAAGGAGCCGCTTCCCGTGGTGCCGGCGGCGCATTACCAATGTGGAGGCGTGGTCACGGACGTGGACGGGCAGACCCAGATCGCAGGGTTGCTGGCGATTGGGGAGGTGGCCTGCACCGGGCTGCATGGGGCGAACCGCCTGGCGAGCAATTCATTGTTGGAGGCCCTGGTGGGGGCGCACCGGGCGGCGCAGCGAGCGGTCGCCGAACAACCGGGAACGCTCAGCGTGGAGATCCCGTCCTGGGAATCGGCCAAGGCGACCGACCCGGATGAGATGGTGGTGGTATCGCACAACTGGGATGAAATCCGACGATTGATGTGGGATTATGTGGGGATTGTTCGAACCGACAAACGGTTGCAGCGCGCCCGCAAGCGGATTGCCAATTTGCAGGACGAGATTCACGAATACTATTGGGATTTCAAGGTTACGAGCGACCTGCTCGAACTGCGCAACATTGCGACCGTGGCGGAATTGATCATCCGATGCGCATTGGAGCGGCCCGAGAGCCGGGGTTTGCATTACAATTTAGATCATGCGAAATCCGATCCAGACTGGAGCCAGCGGGACACGGTGGTTCGGAAGCAGTCATGATGGGAACGGAATCGGAGCAGCTTTGGCGAGAATCGAGTTTGGAGGGGGAAATGCCTTGTTTCGCTGGGGAGAAGCTGCTTATCTCGCGGGCGGATTTTGATATCGATTATGACGCTGGATGAGGCGATCAACACCGTGGGGATGCAGATCACTCGCATGAACGAGGTTTACCAGAAACCGGTTTTTGACGAGTGGGCTTTGGTGGCAATGTTTGGGAGCAAAGGCAAGGCTTTGCATTACACGGGTCCGCGCCCGGAGGAATTTCACAAGGCCTTCAACCAGGACGTGCAGACCTTTGCTTCGGAATTGCAGCAGCCGACTCATAACCTGGGTGACTTTAACTTCGCCCGGCATGGGGTGGGGACCCGGTTTGATGCGTTCGTGGTTGCGGGGGATGGATTGTTCCTGATTTGCAACAACACCCGGCAAAGCATGGCCACGATCACCCAAGACCCGTTGTGGCTAAGCGCCCAGGTCTCTTTTGTGGAATTGAGCGAGACCTTCAGGTCCAACCCGCTCATCTTTCCGATGTGAGCAGCCGCGGGATTTCGGAAGGAAGGGCAACCGGGGGCTGGCAGGTGTGGCCCGAGCAAATGTAGGCCAGGACGGCGGACTCAACCGGCAATGTCTTCACGAAAGGATCCACCGGGCCTGCTTGACCGAGGATAACCTTGTGGGGTTGATGTGCCCGGTGGCATGCGTCGAGTAGATCGCGGGCCTGACCCGCCGCGGTATCGCCGGCAATGACGATACGAATGGGTTCATTCAAGCCAAAAAGCAGCCCGATAAGCATCGCAGGGACGGCTTGGGGCAACTGTGCCAGCCGCCCGGCGCTCCAGGAAAGTGTGCCAGTTGCGATCTCCTGAATGTCTGCGCGACCGGTGATGGCGCTCAGTCTGAGGAGGGCGAGGACGGCCACGGAATTTCCGGAGGGTTCAGCTCCATCATAATCTTCTTTGCAACGGAGGATCAGGTCCGACGCATTCGGTGGGCTTTGCCAGAAGCCTCCCGCGATCGGGTCATGGAAACGAAGGATCATGGCATCCGCGATGGCTTGAGCCCATTCGAGCTGGGCCGGATCGAGCGTGGCTTCGTAGAGGTCGAGCAGGCCATTGAGGAGAAAGGCATAGGCGGCGAGCAGTTGGACGGAATCCCTCTCGCCTTCGCGCCAACGGTGGTAGAGCGTGTGGCTGACTGAATCCCAGAGATGGGTGCGGAGGAAACGCGCATTGGACTCCGCCGCCGTCCGGTAGCCGGCATCGCCGAGGATCGCATAGGCTCGGGCGAACGCGCCGAGCATCAGCCCGTTCCAGGAGGACAGGATCTTGTCGTCCCGATGGGGACGAACCCGCCGGTTCCGGGCGATGAACAGCTTGGACTTGGCGGATTCGAGCAGGGCCTGATCGGCGTCGGAGAGGGAAACTCCCACATTGCTGAGGATGTTTTGGTTCGGGAGCGGGTGAGGATGGCTATGGTCGAGGAAATTGCCCTGCTCGGTGATGCCGAAGAAGCGGGTGACCACGGCGAGTTCCTGAGCTGAAAGCAAGCTGGCCAATTCGGCCTTGGTCCAACAATAGAATTTGCCTTCGTGCCCTTCGCTATCGGCGTCCTCAGCGGAATAGAAACCGCCTGCGGGATGCGTCATATCGCGGAGCACATAACGGAGTATACCCCGGGCCGTGTTCGCAAAGCGCGCGTTATGGCTCGCGAGGAACGCGTCCAGGTAGAGCTGCGCGAGTTGGGCATTGTCGTAAAGCATCTTTTCGAAGTGAGGAACCAGCCAGCCCGCGTCGACCGAATACCGGGAAAAGCCGCCTCCGAGCTGATCATGGATGCCGCCCGATTCCATATGTTCGCAGGTCTCGATGACCATGCGCAGGGCCTCGGGATCGCCGAAACGCGCATGGTAGGCGAGCAGAAAAAGCGGCTGGCTCGGGCGCGGGAACTTGGGCGCCCCGCCGAAGCCGCCGTGGCCGGGATCGAACTCGGACTTGAATTGTTCCGCCGCATGATCCAGCCAGGTTCGGGCAGAATCCAATGGGCCCCGCATCTCGACGTGACCGAATCGGGCGAGTTGCTCATGGATATCGTGGGAGGACTTCTCCAAATCCGGTCGCCGTTCGCGCCAGAGCCGGGCGATGTGAAGCAGGATTTCGCGGAAGGCGGGCCGGCCCTCGCGATGATCCGGGGCAAAGTAGGTGCCGCCATAGAAGGGCTTGAGCTCAGGGGTCAGAAAGACATTCAACGGCCAGCCGCCCTGACCGGCAGTGGCCTGGACAAAGGACATATAGATCTTGTCGACGTCAGGGCGTTCTTCGCGGTCGACTTTGATGCTGATGAAATTCGCATTCAGTATCTCGGCGATGGCGGCGTCTTCGAAGGATTCCCGTTCCATGACATGGCACCAGTGACAGGTCGAGTAACCGATGCTGAGGAAGATCGGCTTGGACTCGGCACGGGCCGACGCGAACGCGTCTTCGCTCCAGGGAAACCAATCGACCGGGTTATGCTGGTGCTGGCGGAGATATGGGGATGGTTCGCGGGCAAGTCGGTTCGTATGCATGGATGAAAAATGAACGCCGCAACGCCCTTACAGTAAACGCTTCGAGCCATGGGACAAGCGCGCAATCCAAACCAGGCGGCGGTCGTTGTCAATCCGGTCCCGCCCGAGTATAAGAGGGGCCATGAAAAGTGCGGCTGAATACCCCGGGCAGGGAGTCGGCTTTCGATCCTGGATCAGCCGTTGTTGGCGGGTGGAGATCCTTTGCCTGGGAGCATTTTTGGCAGTGGGCGTCGAGGGGGAACCGGGGATTGCGCAGGCGCGTTTGTTCTGCCGGTCCGTTAGCGTGCAACCTGGGTCGACGTCGTTCGGTTCGACCCTGCAATTCAGCAGCATTGGTTTTGGGCCATTCGGCAATGGCGAACTCGCTCCGTTGGACATGACCGGTTTGCCCTCGCATTTTAGCGGCTTCAAACTGGCCGATATCATCGCGTCGGAGACCGTCTATGGTCAGTTGGCACTCGATGTTCCGTTCCAGGATCTGAATGACGACGGATACATCGACTTCTTTGAGGTATCGGAAGGTATTCAGGCGTCGACAGCCGGGCAGTATTACGTCGAGGGGGTGGACTCGGGCACGATCGCCGCCAACTGGAATCGCGCGGCAGGGTCGGCGGAAGGGACCTGCACCTTCCGTTTGGTAAGTTCGGTCCTGGGGGCGCTGGGAGATTTCCAGCATCGCTTCCGCATTTTAGAATACGCGGGTTCACTGAATTACCTGGCCAGGTCGAATACGGTGACCGGCGACCTGGATGTCCGGCGACGGGAAGATCCGAATCTGCGTTGGGTTGGACCGGTGGAATTTGAGAAGTCCCAGGGGGCGGATCGCTTCGACGAACTTGGTTTCTTGGGCGGGACTTGGACCAACGAAACGGGCGGCCTGCTTGTCTACGCGCAGACATGGCTCGATCGGTACTTGCCCTATTCGACGAATTATTATGCCTTCATCGACTTCCAGGACGGCGATCTGAATACCACGGCCGATGATTACTGGAGCTGGGTCTTATCCGTGGACGATTCCAATGACCGCGATTCGGACGGGATCCCTGATCTGAGTGACGATCCCGCCGCCCATCCAGCGCCGGTCCTGGGGATCCAGACCGAGGGAACAGGGTTCGAATTGACCATTCACGGCACGATCGGGTTCGATTACAGAATCGAGTCCAGCATGTCGTTGGAAGGCGCCTGGCAGGCGGTCCAATCGCTGACCCTGACGAACTCGACCCAGAGTTTGGCCCTGACAAACCTGACCGAGGCCCGGTCATTCTGGCGAGCTCTTGAACTCTGAGCTGTGGGCCGTGGCGGTGCCCGGGCAGCAACTTGCCGCCTCAGATCTCCCATCCGGCCCGATAGGCTCGCCGCAGGTAACGCTCAGCCTCGGGATGGTTTGGGATTCTTAGCGAAGCGGCATCCCATTGCAGCTCGGTATTGGGAGTGCGGATCGCGACCGTGCCGAGGAGAATGGCCTCGGTCATGGGGCCGGTTTGAGCGAAATGACTTTCGGTCTTCTCACCACCAAGACAGGCGTCTACGAAGAGATGGTAATGATTTCGGCTGGCGAGCGGTGGTTTTGGATAATTCCTGAACTTACTCTCCGGGAGGAGGACAGGCATTGAACCGAGGTTATTGAGCAAGGCCCCTTCGGTGCCCACGATCATGGCCGATTCCGGCGGATAATCTGCCGCAGTATAGCGGGCGCGGATTTCTGCCGGAGGGAAAAATTCCCCGTCGAACCACTCGAGAGTCCAGACTTTGGATTCGGTCAGTTCATTACCGGGAAAGGTCCAGGTGATATGGTCGGCCTGGGGCCAATTATCGGCGCGGCGTTGGGCTGAGTTCTTCCAGGATTCCTGGACTTTAGCGACGACCGAAATGGGCGGAGTCATGGACAGCCCTTTCCAGACCGCGTCGAAGATATGACAGCCGATGTCGCCGGACCAGCCGGTGCCGAAATCAAGCCAGGCCCGCCACTTGGTGGGATGATAAATGTCCGGCGCATAGGGCCGGAATGGGGCGGTCCCGATCCAGAGATCCCACTTGAGATGGGAAGGAGGCCCGTGAGGCGTGGTGGACGGACGGGGGCCCAGCAGGCGGTATTGTTCAACCGCGCCAGGACGATTGGAACATAGATAAGCCCGTTGGACCTTGCCAATGGCCCCGGATTTGAGCAGGGCCACCGCCGTCCGGTCGCCGGCCCCGGCGGCCATTTGGGTGCCGAGTTGAGTGACGACCCCGGCCTGGACCGCGGCCTCGGTCAGGGCACGGACTTCAGCAACGTCGTGGCACATGGGTTTTTGGCAATAGACATGTTTGCCCAGTCGAATGGCCGTGCGAGCGATGGGAAAATGCATGTGGTCGGGCACAGCGACATTGACGGAATCGATGCGATCCCCTTCCTGCGCCAGGAGCTCGCGCCAATCGGAGTAGGTTCGCGCACCGGGCGTTTTCTCGGCTGCCTTTTGCAGGTTTTGCGCATCCACATCGCAGAGGGCAACGACGCGAGCACGGGGATGACTGCTGAAGTTCTGAAGATCATTGGAACCCATACCCCCCACGCCGATGCAGGCATGCTGGAGCGTATCATTGGGTGATGCGGCAGATAAAAGGCTAGGGGCAAAGAGCCCGGCGGCTGCCGTGGCGGAGGTTTGGAGAAAGCGGCGACGAGACGTGTGATAGAGAATGGGTTTCATGGCGCGCGGAATCGGCTCCGGTTTCAGTGGCATGGTCCCTTGTTAGAGCCGACACGGGTGCAGTTCAAGTCCAATTCCGGCGTAGCAGGCTTGACTCGCACGCGACAACTCGCGATGAGGAGTTGGTTATGGCGGGGAATGTCACGATGTGGGTGGCGACGCGCAACCTGCACAAAGTGGAGGAGATCAAATCCATTTTAGGGAGCGGATATGAAGTCTGGTCGCTGAATGACTTGCCTGATTCGCCCGTGCTGGTCGAGGAGGCATCGACTTTTGAGGAAAATGCCGTCGCCAAGGCGGTCCAGTTTGCCAGGCATCTCCAGGATGTGCCGAAGGCTGTTTCTGAGTGTGGGGACCTTTGGGTATTGGCGGATGATTCGGGATTGGAGGTGGACGCCTTGGGTGGGGCGCCGGGGGTATACTCCGCCCGGTTCGCGCATTTGGATTCGGGACAGCAGGGCAATGCCTCCGATGCGAGCAACAACGCCAAGTTGTCCGCACTGCTTGACGGGCTTCCGATGGATGCGCGCGGAGCCCAGTTCCGCTGCGTGCTGGCGTTGGTTCGACTGACCTGGGACGAGCGAAAGGCGCCGCGTCAGGACCCGGCGGTCGTGTTCGTCGGTATTTGCCGGGGCAAGATTGGCTTCGAAGGGAAGGGGACGGATGGATTTGGATATGACCCGTGGTTCTTCCCGGAGGGTTACGGAAATTCCTTCGCCGAACTGGGCGATGAGACCAAGAACCAGCTCAGCCATCGGTATAAGGCGTTAACCGGACTGAAGGCATGGCTGTCCTCGCTGCGAGAGTGATGCTCGGCAAATCTTGCAATCACGAGGAAGAACTGTTTATCTGCCACGCCAGTCGCGGCATCATTCATCCGATGTGGCTTGGTCCCGACCCGAATCCATTCCGATAACCACCCGGTTAAACGCCGGCGGCGCATGAAAAAGATCCTGGTGATTGACGACGACGCGGCGATTCAATCCTTGACCGTGAAGGCGCTGCAATCCCGTGGATTCCAGGCCCTGAGCGCCGCGGACGGCCATGAAGGTTTGGAGGTGGCGCGTAAGTATTTGCCGGACCTGATCGTTTGCGACGTGCAGATGCCGATGATGGATGGCTATCAGACCCTGGACGCCTTGCAACAGGATCCCCTGACCTGCACCATTCCCTTTATCTTCCTGACTGCGCTCCGCGACCAGCAGCACATCCGGTACGGTCTGGGGTTGGGCGCCGACGATTATCTCACGAAGCCATTCACGGTAAATGAGCTCATCAATGTCGTGAACATCCGGCTGGCGAAAAAGGAAGCCATTCAACGCGTGTCCGACCGGAAGATGGCGGAATTGCGCGACAGCATCGGCATGGCGTTGCCCCATGAATTGCTCACACCGCTGAACGGGATCCTGGGGCTGGCGGCCGTGTTGCTCGACGATCGTAACCCCCCCGGCGCGGCCGAGGCCCGCGATTTCCTGCGGAGCATCCAACTCTCCGCCGTGCGGCTGCACCGGCTCATTTTCAATTTCATCATCTACTCCGAACTGGAGGTGATCGGGAGCGATCCCAAGCGGGTCGCGGAGCTGCGCAAAGGTCTCACCACACCGATCCGCCAGATCGTCAGTCAGACGGCGCATGAGAAAGCGGACATCGCGGCTCGATCGGACGACTTGATTCTGGATTTGGAAGAGGGTTTTGCCGTGATCGCCGCCGATCGATTCCAGAAAGCCGTCGAGGAACTCATCGACAATGCATTCAAGTTCTCGCGACAGGGAAGCCCTGTTTGGATCCAGACTCGGGCGGCTGACCGTCATTGCGTGATCCGGGTGACGGACCGCGGCCGGGGTATGTCGCCCGAGCAAATCGCTAATATCGGCGCGCACATGCAATTCGAGCGCCGGTTTTACGAGCAACAGGGCGCCGGGCTCGGTTTGACCATCGCCCGGCTCCTCGCCGAATTGCACGGAGGCGACCTGACGATTCACAGCGTTCCCGGCGAGCAGACCATGGTCACGTTGTCTTTGCCGGAAGCAAGCGAGAGTCTGCTCGCAATGGCGGCCGCCGGTCATGGCATCGCCGGGAGCTGATATGACGAGAACCAGAGCCGGCGAGACGGAGTTTTGTGGCATCATGACTA
>CAVXWU010000020.1:0-40346 GCA_963765535.1 uncultured Verrucomicrobiae bacterium | reverse complement strand
CCTCACCCCGACCCTGCCCCATCGGACGGGGCGGGGAGACAGATCGGACGGGCAGGTTCAAGGTTACGCCACCACCGGCCATTTAAACGTTGACTTGAGCTCGATGCGTTTCCCGCTCTTCGACGACTCCCGAGCCGCCGTGATGACGTCGATCACGTGCAACGCATGCTCCGGTGTGACGAGCATCTCCCGGCCGGTCGCGAGACATTCGGCGGCCATGACCGCGCCATTCGGCCACGCATAGCCTTGAGCATCCGTCGCGTGCCGCGCCAGGTCAGACGACTCTTTGGTAGCCAGGTGAATGCCCAACGGCGCCCAGTCGTACCCCACCATTCCCATGAAACCTCCAGAGCCGACCACATCCATCGTATAACGCGTTTCCTTGCTCCCGTCGTGCCCATGCGGATTGAAGTAGTTGAACCCGGATTGGACGTGGGACACGACGCTATTGCCGTGATCCATCAGGACCATCGCGTTGTCCTCCGCCTCGACTTTGATGCGTCCCTTATTCTCCACCGTGCGCTCAGGGGTCACGATGGTGAGCATGGCGGACACGGACTTCGCGGGGCCGAGCAGACCCGTGAGAGAAGTCAGGTTGTAGACCGCGAGATCCGGAAGACTGCCGCCACCCTTCTCGTAGAAGAAGGCGGACCAACCCGGACCTTCGTGTCCGTATTGGGCGTGTGCTGCGGCCAGGCGCCCGAGTTTGCCGGCGTTGATTTGCTTCGCCATGAAAGCGAACTGCGGACTCTCGACTGTGATAGGGGCGCCCCACACTCGCAGACCCTTCTCCTTGGCCAACCTGAGAAACTTCTGTCCCTCGGCGAGCGTGTTGGCGATGGGTTTCTCGCTCCACACATGTTTGCCAGCCTCCAAGGCCTGGCGGTTCAGGTGCTCGTGCTCCTGCATATCGGTGAGGTTCACGAGGAACTCGAACGGCACACCGGCCAACATCTCGTTGATGTGCGGATACGTGTTGGCCACGTTGAACCGCCGGCCCCGTTCCTGGGCGCGTTCGTAACGGATGTCGCACAGACTGACGACCTCGGCGAAAGGCGATTGGGTGAGGATGGGGAGATAGGCGCCGGAAACGCTGCCGCAGCCGATCAGGCCGAGGCGTATGCGGCGTTGCGTCCGGGGGCTTAACCCTGGGACCGCGTTCACGGCAAGCGCGGCACCTGCGATCATCGTGGTCTTGGTAAATTGACGGCGGTTCATAAGAGACGGGATCATGTTCATGGAATCCTTATTGTTGGTTGAGTATCGGGTTTGTCAGTTCGATTACAGCGACGTCACCGTCATGCGCGCTTGCCGAACCGCGGGCTACGACGGGTTCCAGGACCTTAAGTATCACGTCTTGCGCGAATATACATCGTGCAAAGCGCCCGCCATCCCGTCCGGGAGCGGCACCTACGGAACGGACGTGTCCGAAAGTTTGGAGGCTGCCGAAGCGAGCCTGGATCGGGCAGCTCAAATCATTCACCGTGCTCGCCGGGTGGCCCTGGTGGGTGTGCCTCCTACGGAGTCGCAGTCATCGCCCTCGACATCCTGTTCACCTTGGCATGCCAGGCCTTGATCGTCCGGGACGACCGGGCCGCCGCATTTGTGTTGAAGGGATTTCGAGCTGCTTAAACCTGAAATTACGCGGCACGTAGCGATGACCGCCAAAGGTGTCGACCGTGCAACGTTCATGAGCGGTTGCGCGATGAGTCAGGCCGCTCCGCCTGCGAATGGGGCGAAATCTTCGCACGCATCATTGCAGCGAGTCGCGTAGTTAGGCCCCAACAGCAGATTCTCGCGCCAGCGAAGAAGAATCCGAGGCCAATGGGTGATCCCCACGTGTAGGCTTGAGATGTCCATTGCGTTTCCTTTGTAGTTGGGTTGCGGATGAGGTTGTGGGGTAAGCGGTGCTGTGGGTTAACGAGATCACCGATGAGCGCCGGACGTAAGGCTTCTCTGCTCGCCACTCGCTCGACATTGCAACAAAGCTCTCACAGATTGTGTCAGAATTCCAGCGCGGTAGATAGAAGTTCACGCCGATGCTTCCGGCCGGCGCACGCTTCCTGGATCGCCTGCACCTCCTCCGGTGTGAACGACGCCCGCTGACCGTGTCCGCCGCCTTTCGAAGTCCCGGAAGTGGTCATTGCCGTGAGGCAGCTGGGGACGCAGCCGCTTGAAAGTGGACGCCAGCATTCGCTCGCGTCGACGGCCATTCAGTACCAAGCCAATGAACGTCGAGCGCACGAGGAGCTCATAGGTGAACAACGAGATGGCGATCGTGGCGGCGGAGACGATGGCGAGTTTGAATGACCAATTCAGTGGCAGCTCGGCAACCGCCACCTGTAGCCAGATCACAATCGGCAGGTGGGCCAGGTACATCCAGTAGGACGAGTCCGCGACATAGCGAACGATGGCATTGCGCCGCTGACACATTTTCCTGAAGACGCCGATGGTCAGAAACACGAGCGACCACATCGTCAGGGCATATCCAAGGGCGTAGGCAACATGCGCGGACACGTAGTGACGATGGGCCGGGTCGCCTTCAATTCCCCCCAACCTAAGGATGGTGGCAATGCCGATGCCGGCGAGCATCCAGCGCGCAGGCTTCAACCGTGTGAACTGGATAATCAACTCGCGTTGCCGGCTTAACATCCATCCGAAGACGAAGAACCCCCCGTAAATGGCGAGCGCCGGGAAATGCGGGCGCAGCGATTTGTCGGGTGTGTCCATGCCCCAGATACTCATGAACCAGAGCACGGCCGCAGTCGGTATGGCGAGGATCACCAGCGAAAACGGGGACGCCGCCAGCCACGCGACGACGGCGTCACCGCATCGGATCATCGCAACACCCAACGAACCCGTTGTAACCAACAATAGTCGCACTGCCAGCGTCAGCACGGTGATCATCGCCAGGTAATACAGAAACCACAGGTGCGTGCCGGTGAACATTCCGGCGGGCAGCGTTGAGAGGGATTGGATGCCTCCCTGCAGGCCGGCCCAGACATTGACGTCCCCACGCAGACTGGCATTTCCCATGATCCAGCCGGAGACCAACAGCGGCCGCAGGAGAAACCAACCAACGACAAACGGAACTACGATCCGGAACACGCGCGAGCGCGCGAATTCCCCGACGCCCTTGCGGCGAAGGGTCAGGTGACCGAAGAAACCCGCAAGCAGGAAGAACGTTTCCATGCGGAACGCGTGACTGACGGCCATGAACATCCCGACCAGCGGACTGGTTGAGACATCCTGCACGGCCCAGCCCATGAAGACGGGCATGAACGACATACACGCGTGGAACACAATGCCGAGCAGGAGCGCAAATGCCCGGGTCGCGTCGAGAAAATCAAGGCGGTTGCCGGCCTGTTTGGCGGGGCGGTCAACGGTAGTCGAAAGGGAGGATGATGACATGGCGGCTCGTCAGTCGGTATTGGGCCGGATGGCTGGTTCAATAAAAACCGATCTCATCCACTTCATAGGCGAACGTGCTCCTGGACAGTCCGAAGGAGACGAGATTGACGCTGGTGACGGTTTTCCGGTTGAGGACAGTCTGCTCCGACCAGGCGCGTTTCATGTCCCTGAAGGGAATCCGCACCTCCTGAAAATCGCCTCCCTTACCGGTGATTGGCGCACTCGCGTGATAATCAAAGTTGGTGATTGCCGAAGTGGCGACCTGAACACTGAGAATGCCTTTGACAACTTTCACGCGAAGCCGGACACCTTCGCAGCCGGTCATGTCCGTCGGCTTTCCTTCCGCCGAAAGTAGTGACACCACGCTGATGAAGGCAGGGCCCCCGCGACCGGGAACCAGATCGCCGTTGACGGACAGCACGCCCTTTTCGCATTTCACGGTCGCCCGGGATCGGCTGCCAGCGGTCTTATCGTCGATCAAAAGGCGTTCAGCACCGTGCTCGTTTCGCTTGGCGTCCGAATAGTCATCCAGCAATAAAGGAGCGGCCGCCTGCGCCGATGTTGAGTTCGTCATGTCCGTTGGTGGACGTTGTTCGCGATCGCACCCGATGGCACCAAGTACCAGAAGAGAAGTCAGCAGTTCCGTGAAGGGTCGTTGGTTCGATTTGATTGATCTCATGTTGTTGAGTTCGTCATGTCCGTTGGCACGTGTTGCTTCCGATGGCGCGCACACGTTGTTCGTCGTGCACCGTGGTCACCCTCCTTGTCCTGAAAGAACGGGCGGCGCTGGTTACTGGAGCATCGTGAATTTGGGCGACAGGGGAGACTTTCCAATCAGGCCGCCGCCTGGAGCCGGATATGCCGGCCAATGCGACTGGGTGTTGTGAGTAGTGATGCGGTCAGAGCCGCACAACCCGGGTCCGCGCCAGACGGTCCTGCAGGCCGCGGTGCGGATGAATCACCGAGTAGACTGCTCCACCGATCCATAACAACAGCAGGAAAAGCTCAAGTTCAAGATATGTGGCAGGCTCGGCCCGCCTGGCCCACAGGCCGAGCAGCACTGGAAGCAATGGCAGCCAAACAATGGCCCACCGGAGCAGGAGCCGCCCGCGGCCCGCAGGTCGTCCCTTCGCGTCGACGACTACCAGTCGGAAGATGGAATGACTGCAGGTTGTGCGAAACGGAACTTCGAACAACTGAACCCCAAGGCGGGCACCCAAAACCACGGTGAGCGCGGTCAGGGCGACCCTAAAGAGTGCTGCCACGCTCTGGTCGCCCCCCTCGGCCTGGTAGCTTCCGAGGAACACCATAATGCAGACATACACCGGCAGCATGAATACCGATCCAGCTCGAATTCCCTTGCTGATCTCGACCGGCTTGTCCATGAGCCCTCGCAGGACGCCGGTTAGATAACTGAGCTTTTCGAATTTTCCCGCTTCCAGGTTCTGTAACACCCGTCTCGCATGGAGCGGCAGGGTCGATGAGTCCACACACTCGGCCACGGCGTTCAGGAAGCGCTGTTGACCAGCGAGGAGCCGCACGGAAATGGGTGGGGCGGGGGAGTGGGCGAGTGGCCACGGTTGGTCCAGCAGGACGGCCTGCCCCTGAGCGGTGATCCACACCTGATTGAGGCTCAGCTCATCCGGCAGCGTCTGATCGGTGGCTGCCTGCCAAAGTTCCGAAGCCAGGTCGCAGAGCCAGTGCCGCAGGTTTGCCCAGGGCACCACCTTTCCATGCTCGAGCCAACGGGCGAATGGCATCCCATGAGGAGCATCGAAGGCGTCCCATATGGAGCCCGCAGTTTCCACCTTTTGTAGCCATCGCAGACGACCTGGTCGGGCGACGCTTCGACGGGCGGCCGAAGGACCGGTCGTTTCTCGCCTCAGCAGCCAGACCTGTCGATGCAGGACGGGATCCGTCGCCACGATCCACTTGCCAGTTACGATTTCGCCAGTCAAGCGATAGGGGCCGAGTGTTCCGGTTGCTTGAGCATGTGCGGGGATTGAAGTGTCTGAGAGTATCGAGGGTTTCGGAGTCCCCTTGGGCTTTAAAACGACACGGGTCCCTGAAATCTGATCCCAGGCGGCGGCGAACCCATTCTCGCGGCGTGCTTTCAAGGCCAAGAGGGCTGCGAGCCAGGGGCACACGTTGCTGGCGCCGATATACAGCAACGCATCAGTGCCGGTGATGCTGTGGGCATCAGCGGGTGCGACCGTGGCCAACAGGAACGGCACGCGCACCAATTCGATGACCCCGATCAGGGCCCCGACCCTCAGGAAGGCCCGCCCTACGCCAGGGATTCGGCCCCTGGATCGTACCACGCGTAAGCCCATCAGGCTCTTGCCGAGCCCAGCGCCCCAGATGCCCTCGGTGAGCGTGAAATAGAGAAACCCGAAGGCGAGGAACACCAGGTAGTACCTCGCTGAATAGAGCGTGCGTTCGATCAACGGCTCGAAATGGAATCTTCCCGGGCCGATGGAGAGCGTAAGCACGATATACGGGATCAGAAATGCGAGGAGGAAGTCGATCCAGCCCGCCGAGGCGCGCAAATTCATCGAGGCAGGTTCGGGTTCTCGCGAGCTGAAAGGCAGCAGCGCATCGCGCAACGCCCGATAGTCGGGGTAGCGTTCGGCAGGCTCTTTGGCGAGGCATTTGGCCACGACGCGTTCCAAAATCGGCGGCACGTCGCCGCGGAAGGTGCTGAGTGCTTTAGGCTTTTGGTTGACGGCATTGGCGACCACCTGGACCGCGTTATCGCCCTCGAACGGCGCATGGTCCGTGAGCAAGGTAAACAGTGTCGCTCCGACCGAGTAGATGTCAGCGCGAACATCCACGGCATCGCCACGCAACTGCTCCGGCGCCGCGTAAGCGGGTGTGCCCAGGATCTTGCCGTGGGCGGTGACGAACGTATCGGTCCGGGCGAGCGTGGAGACCGAGAGCCCGAAATCGCCAACTTTGACTGAACCTTCCGGAGTGACAAAGCAGTTCGACGGCTTGATGTCGCGGTGCAACACCCCGCATGCCGAAGCGGCTTCCAGTCCGGAAACGACATCGAGCATGGCGTCCACGGCCTCCGCGACGGGCAGCGGTCCACGACGCTTCAGTTCGTCTTTGAGAGTCCCTCCACCGGCGATCTCCATCGTGATCACCGGAATGCCCTCAATCTGTTCACTGCCGAAGACGTAGAGGCTGTTCGGATGATTGACGCGCGCCGCGAGCCGGCCTTCGCGAAGAAATCGCCGCCGAAGTTCCGGCGAATCCAGCGCTTGATCGAGCATCTTAAGGGCGACGCGACGGCCGCTGACAACGTGTTCGGCTTCGTAGACCGTGCCCATGCCGCCTCGGCCGAGGAACCCGAGTAGACGGTAGTCGCCGAGTTCACATGGGAACTCGGCAGGTCGGCCGCGCGAACCCGGCACTTGCCCTGGGGTCACCGGCACAGTCTCGTCGACCGCCGTCTCGATTGCGGCCGAAAGCAGGCATGCGGGACAAACTCTTTCCTGGGCGCCAGCCGGTATCGTCGCGCCACAGCGAGAGCAAGTGGATGAATTGGCAAAGCTCATGAGTTCAAAATTCACGCGATCATCACTATGATCCTGACCGAAAACCAAACGCAGGTTACAGATTCAGTCCCCACGCAGCACCGTGACGAGATACCGCATTTCGTCGTCAGCCCCCGATGGATCGTCAACGGTTTCCGCGACCTCCGCGCGGAGCAGTTCCCGATAGCGTTTTCGGAATCGGTGCACCGCCACCTTCACCGCGCCTTCGGTCATGCCAAGCCGGGTGGCAGTTTCGCCCCGCGGTGGTTCTTCGCCGGTCAGGCTACCCTGCAAGGCCACGAACAAGGTGCCTTTGCCTTCCGCCTCCGATTCCGCTCGCAATTGCGCGAGCGCAATCTCAGTCAGCCGTAAGGCCCATTCGCGGTCGAAGCAGACATCCGGGTTGCTTGAGACTTGTGGTTCGACCGCGTAACGAGCCTCGGGGTCAAGCGCGTCCCACTCGAGAATGGCGACGCCCCCGCCACGTTTGATTCGCTTCGCCCGATGCCATTCGTTGGCCAGAAAATGTTTCATGGCGCCCAACAAATAAGTGCGAAACCGACCCCGATCGCGATTCGCCGAGGCAAAGCCGCCACTCTCGATGAATCGGGCGAAGAAGGATTGGGTCAGATCCTGGGCGTCGGCGCACGCATACCCGCGGTTTCGGACAAAGGCATAGAGCGGATACCAATAGGCGCGACACAGTGCCTCGAGGGCATTGCGCGCCCTGGTGCGGTCTGCCGGCTCGGATTGCGCCGCACCGACGAGGCTCCAATGGGTCGTATTGAACGCCTTCGGTCCTGGAGTTGGCGTTTGCATAACAGCTCCCTGTTATCACCAAGGCTGCAAATCACCAAATCCAAATCTCCTCGCCCGGGCGGGCTCTGGCTCTCCTCCATCGCGAAGGGGCAATGAGGGGAGGCAGTGACAACTTGAAACCGGTGCCGGACCAGTGTCCTGGGAGGCTGAGAAAAGTGGACCCAGCCCGCGACGAGGTTAATATCCGCGCGGCTGTGCTGAAAAGGTGCGTTGGCAGTGCGCTTATCCGTCCTCGCGGCGTGACAGTCAAGCGGAGGGCCTGGTCAATCGTCTCGAGACATGGCACGTCCGTCGGTTGGATCTTCAACGGCGACCGCACGCGGTCGCGAATAGGCACCTGTCCAGTTTTCGTGGACCATCAGGATCATCATGAACATCGGCGGGCCACATAGAGGTGGGGGAACGGGGCGAATTTGCGGGCTGCCGACAGCACAAATATCATTACGGCAGTCGGGCCACCGGGGCATAGAGATGCCGAGGATGCCTAGAAAGTTGCGGCGGCGGCCTTCGCGAAGTGTCCTTTGCAGGTGGCGTAATGCTTGCTTTCCCAGAAACGTCTTCTGTCACATGGAAATGAACTTTAAGCCCACGTGACGGACCGCCACCGGGCACTCCAGCATGACTCTAACTCGAATCACGGTCACCCTTGGGAATCCATGAGACTAGGTAGAATCTCCCGCGCCCGACAAAGCGGCTTCACGATCGCGGAGGTTGCGATGGGGATGGTGGCCATGGTGCTTATCGCCACTGCCTGCCTGTCCACCATGGTTTTCAGCCGCGTCGCCTCGACGAAGACTCGGGAAGAAGGCGTGGCACTGGATTTTCTGATGCATTACATGGAAAATTTCCGCGGTCTCGATTTCGACGCCATCCAAGGGGGCGTACCGATCAATTCGTTGATGGACGGCACGGACGGGGCACCGAACATCCGTATACCCACGAACGCCGGCTTCTTTTCCATCGACAATGACAACTACCGCACGTTCCATCCGGAGTTGGTATGGTTCACCGGTCGGAACCCCGAGCTGAACGCGGCCTTGATCGTCCATATGGTTGCGGGAAAGCCGCACCTGAAGCACCTGAGCCTGACGCTGCGTTGGGACCCTCCCCTGGGTCGTGGTCCAACTCTAACCGCGCATCTTGACATGGTGCGCGTAAGGGATCTGTAGAATGAAAACCATGCGTTCCACGCTCCAGGGCGCTGGGTCAGCACAGGGCTGTGCCTTTCGACGCGTCTGCGATCAAGGGCTTGCCGGGTTCACTCTTATGGAATTGTTGATTGCGTCTTCTCTAGCTCTCTTCGTTGTGGCCGGCATTTTTGGCGTGTTCCTGGGGATGGGTCGCGAACAGCGTCTGGGCTTCGCCGATGCTACGCTTGAGCAAAGGATAGGCAATCTCCAAGACCAGCTCACTGTGAACCTGAGAAGCATGAGCGCGAGCGAAGGGGCCATTTTCACCGACGCGGTTACCGGCTCCGACCATCAGGTGGTGGGGTTTCGGCAACTGGTCGTAGCCAGAGGTAAGGTCCCCGACTTTCCTCGCGAGGAGATACGTTTCAATCCGCAAGCGGGAACGGTCATCCACGATCCGGATCGATCTGTGTCCGGCAACGAGGTTACACTCTTCCACCCAGCGCCAGGTACCGTGTTACGCAACCTCCTTTTCACTCCCAGCATTGATTCGGATGGATCGCCCGATCATTCCTTGATCAACATCTGGATGGAGTTGGATGACGACAGTTGGGCGGGCCGGCGCGCTGCGAGTGGAGCTACCACCAATACGGTGATCCAACGATTCTTTACCGTAAAAATGCGTAACCACTGACTCCCAAGGGAGCCGTTTTTGACCTCATGAAAACTCGTTCGTACCAACCCGGTGAAAAGGGAAGCACTCTCTTAATGGCCCTATTGGCCACCGCCGTCCTGAGTATCAGCATCGGCGCCATGTTGCGCCTCGCGATTGTCACCCTCACCGAGGCTCACGGACGCTATGATTGGAACGAGGCGTTCTACCACAGCGAGAACGCGCTAGATTGGGGCGCCCAACTCATTGCCGATGCGCCCGTGGCAGGTGCCATCACCGGCAACTATGAAACCCGGACCGGCTCTCTTAATTTGAGCTATATGGCCACGGCGCTAAATGACAACACATCAAGATTCCAAAACGCCTGGGTCACAATCGACCAGCCCGCCGGATCCCCTGCCAATCTTTATCGCGTCACGGCATCCTCCCGGGTTGGCGACCGAGTGAGGACCGTCCAAGCGATCATTCACAAAAACCCGGCCAGCGAGATCTTCGACTTCGAGTATTTTCTGAATAACTGGGGTTGGTGGTGGGGAAGTTCAATCACCGGCAGCGGAGACAATCGCGCCAACTGGGACTTCGATTTCCGCAACTATCCCACCGTCAACGGCACAGTGATGGCCAACGGTTCGATCTCGGAGAACGGCACGCCCGTAGATCCGTTCGCAGGCGACCCACCGTTCAGTGGCTTGGCCGGGGACGATCCAATCTCCTATGTTCACTCCGGCGCACCACGGCTTGAGATGCCCAACCTGCTTGACTTCGATTACTACGCGCAGAAAGCGGCTGAAGCCAACGGAACGCTCTATGCCGGGGGGAGCCTGGTTGTGGACGGAGTGCATACCGACCCCGATAAGCCCGGCCTTTATCTGGTGGGGACTGACGCCAATCCGATTGAGGTCCACGGACCGGTGGTCATCCCTGGCGACGTGGTCATCAAAGGCAAGATCACCGGAACAGGAACCCTCTACGTCGGCGGCAACCTCTATATCGCGGGGAACCTTACCTACCGTAACGGTCCGAGTTTCTCGACGCCTCCCAGTTCCATGACGCCCGCCCAGCGTGACCAATGGGTCGCAAGTAACCGTTCCCGCGACTTGGTGGCCTTCGCCGTGCGAGAGTCTATTCTGGCCGGAGACGTGACCTCCAGCGATTGGAAGAACAACTGTTATAGCCCTTCCGGCTACGGACTTAAGTACGTTGGCGACGAGGCGAACCTTGGCCGAGACGGCATCGCTCACACTGGAGACGACGGGATTGCTTTTCGCGATACCAACGGCGACCAGATCCCTGACAGCGCCTGGTATGATGCCGATGCAGACGGGGTGGTGGACCAGGCTTACAATTACGACACCGACATCAACATGACCTCAACGCGGGCGAACCGCATTGCCAGTTATCCCCGCAGTTCGGGCACACCCGTAGCCTACAACACGGCAGCTTCAAACAACATGAATCGCCTGGACGGCATCTTTTACACGAATCACGCTGCCGCAATGCGACTGGCCACGGCCAACACCGTGATTAATGGCTCGATCATTTCCCGAGATGAGGCGATCATTTTCAACTCAACGGCGAAGTTCGTTTATGACATGCGCGTCCATAGCCGTTACTCCAAGGATCCGAACACCTACATCGACCTCGGTTTGCCGCTCACGGGCGCAATTCGCATGGAAAGCTTCCATGAGATTGCTCCAGTAGCCGGCTTCTACGTAGCAGGCGCCCAATGATCTGCCACCTCCTCATTCAACGATTTGCAAGTTTCGTCGCAACGGGTCTGATGGTTGCCACCCTTGTGCCCTGCCGTGCAGCCCAACCGATCCCCGCAGTCGTTCAGAATGCATCGCCCGAGGACCAGGCCAGTTACATCGAAAAACAGGCTCAAATATCACTTGCCGAACAGGTCTCCGTGGGGCGACAACGCTACGAAACTCGACTTCGCTTCCGCGATGCGATGGTTGTCTCGCTGCACGAACGCGCCGAGGCTCGAGCTCAACAAATCCGAGCGCAGGCGCCGCCCCCAGCGCCTAAGCCGATTGCTCGCGCTGATCGATCCTGGGCGGGCCAAGCTGTCGCGGCAGGTATCCTGGTGATCATGGCCATCTTCCTCATCCGGCTGGTTCAAGGCCGAGGCAATGACGAGCAAGTCCGTTCGGTTTAGTGTCCGAGCTTCGGCCCAGGCAGTCGAGCCGCCATAAACAACCAGGCCAGCAGACGAAGTCGGCCATAACTTCGATCAGCGCCGTTCGCATCAGCTGCGGCAACTTCCGACCCTTGGAGCGCGTTAGACCGTTCCAACAACCCAGGGAGAATTTGATAGCGTGGCCGTGGGTGGCTACGCATACTCCTGGCGTTTGATGAAGTCGATGACGGGACATGGACGGGGTGAAGCCGCGGCAGACGGACACAAGGTCACGGTAGAGTTGAGCTCTGTAAACCGGCGTCAAGCGGAGATGGCGATCCATTTGCCGCGCGAGATCGAACTTCTGGAGGCGCAGATTCGGACCGAGTTGAGCCGTCAGGTCTCGCGAGGCCGGCTCACGGTCAAAGTGACCATGCACGTGACGGGAAGAGACACGAGCGGGCGATTCCGCCTTAATTTGGCTCTGGCCCGCGCCTATGTGCGGGAATTGCGCCATTTGGCGAAGGATTTGGAGCTTGCGGGACCGGTGACGTTGGAGTTGGTGGCCCGGGCGCCCGGGATCATCCTCACGGACGAGTCCTGGGGAGAAGCGGATCGTTACTGGCCACTGGTGGAGGAGGCGTTGGCGAAAGCGGTGGCCGGCCTGGTGCGGATGCGCGAGAGGGAGGGAGCGCACATGAGTCGAGATTTGTGCCGGCGTGTGCGGACCCTTCGACGATTGACCGGCCGGATCCGTCGGGAAGCGCCAAATGTTGCGGCCCGGTATCGCGAAGCCTTGCGGAGTCGCATCGCATCGGCGGGGATTGAGTTGCCCGGGGTGGAGGATGACCGGTTGTTGCGGGAAGTTGTGTACTTTGCCGATCGATCGGATATTGCGGAGGAACTAACCCGGTTAGAGAGTCATTTCAACCAGTTTGAAGATTGCTTAAAATCTGACGAGCCGGTGGGACGCACGCTGGATTTTCTCGCACAGGAGATGAACCGGGAGGTGAATACGATCGGGTCGAAGGCGAATGATCGTGGGATTTCGCGCGAGGTGGTTCAACTCAAGGCAGAGCTGGAGAAGTTCCGCGAACAGGCACAGAACGTGGAGTAGCGTGATCGAACGAGAGCCAGAGGCGATGCTGGTATTGATCTCCGCGCCATCCGGCGGGGGCAAGACGACGTTGTGCCAGCGAGTCCTGGCGGCGCACCCGGAAATGGATAGGGCAGTGACCTGCACGACACGGCGACCACGAATAGGCGAGCGCGACGGGGTGGATTATCATTTCCTGACCGATGCTGAATTCAATCAACAAGCGGAGGCGGGGTCATTTCTGGAGCATGCGATGGTCTATGGGCACCGTTACGGGACCTTGAGGGCTGAGGTCATGGTTAAGTTGGGGTCCGGACGGAATGTTTTGTTAAACGTCGATGTCCAGGGCGCGCGGGCGATTCAGGATAGTTCGCATTCCGATCCGGTTTTGCAGCGGGCGTTGGTCACTGTTTTCCTGGCACCGGCGTCCTTGGCGGTTTTGGAGGAGCGGCTTAAGGGCCGCGGAACAGAGGATGGAGAAGTTTTGCGGCGTCGGCTCGGTTCGGCGAGGCAGGAGATTGCGCAATGGCGGGCCTTCGACTATCTGATCATCAGTGAGAGCATCGAAGCCGATTTGCGGCGATTGGAAGTAATCCTTGAAGCGGAGCGGATGCGGCAAACCCGGGCGCGACCCCCGCGGCTCGAGGCGGTGCCGGGCGAGTATCCGACGGTGAAGTCATGAGCGAGAGTCGAATGGTTATCCTTGGGGTATCGGGATCCATTGCGGCCTACAAGGCCGTGGATGTGGCGAGCCGGTTGATGAAGGAAGGCTGCGAAGTGCGGGTGGTATTGACCAGCGACGCGCAGCAGTTCATCACGCCGTTGCCCTTCAAAACGCTTTCGCGATATCCGGTCATCACCGATCTTTACGATGAGGAAGAAGGGTGGAAGCCGGCCCACATCGAGCTGGCGGACCGTGCGGATTTGTTGTTGGTTGCCCCGGCGACGGCGAACAAAATCGCGAAGCTGGCCTTGGGGCTGGCGGATGATGCGCTCACGTGCATTGCCCTGGCCCTCCGACCCGAGGCGAAACTGCTAATCGCGCCGGCTATGAATGGTAAGATGTGGATGCATCCGGCCACCCAGCAACATGTCGAGACCCTGCGGGGACGGGGAGCTGAGTTTATTGGCCCGGAGAGCGGTCTGTTGTCGTGCGGATACGAAGGGTTGGGACGATTTTGGGACGCGGAGCAGATCGCGGTACGGGCGCTGGATTTAGTGCGCTGATACCCGCGGGCCGCGGTTCAACGGCCATGATAAAGCTTTCATCTGCGGGTTGGTTCCGCCGGACTCTCGTTCGATTCCCGGAGTGGATTTCCAAGAAGCGTCCCGATGACGCGGTCGAGTTCAATCGGATCCGGATAGTGGAGCGGGATTTGTTGATCCCGGTGAAGACTTTCCTGGTGTTATTGCTGGCCTATTCATTTTGGGCCTCGCGCTGGTTCGATGAGGTCGTGTTGTTTCGGGAGAGTTTTCTGGAGGTGGTGGAATTGTTCTTCTTGTTTTATGTCTTTTTGAACGTGCTGGCGGGGGTGTTGTTACTGGCCATGAATCGGTTATTGCCGGGGTTAATTCGGGAGACCGTGCTGGTGGTATGCCTGGTCGACCCGCTTTTTCTTGGGGCATTGACGGTGATTACAGGTGGGTTTGATTCGATTCTGTTCTGGTTGTTTCTGGGCTTGCTGGTGCGGAATGCATTGAGCCTGCCGCAACCGGGCCGGCAGATCCCGATGAATCTGTGGGTCACGGGCTGTTACGTGGGTGCGGGCTTCCTGGAAATGGTGACCCAACAAATTGAAATGGGGATGATGGATGAGGTCTCGCTGCGGCTGCTTTATCCAATGGGTACAGTGACGCCGACCGAGCCGGTGGTGATGCGGGTGGCGCTGTTGCTATTGATGGGGGCGTGTTGTTATGGGGTGGAAGTTTTGTTGGACCAGCAACGACGGGTGGACGAGGAAACGCGCGAGTTCAGCCAGCGTCAACGGCAGTTGGAATCTGCGGGACGACTGGCGGCGGAGATTGCGCATCAGTTGAAGAATCCCCTGGCTATCATCAATAACGCCGCATTTACCTTGCAACGCACGGTCCGTGAAGGAAAGACCATCACCCAACAGATTCGAACCATCCGCGACGAAGTGGATCGGTCCGATCGGATCATCACGGAACTCATGGGTTATGCCCGGCTGGTGGAGGGACAGGTCGAACGCCTGGACGTGGTGGAGGAACTTGAGCGGGCGGTGGAACAGGTATTTCCCTCCGCCGCACCGTATGAAGTGGCCATCGAACGCGACTACATTGCGCCTTTGCCGCCCCTGCTCATGCAACGGAGTCACCTGTCCGAAGTGCTGGTAAACCTACTGAAAAATGCCCGAGAAGCGATGCATGGGCACGGCATTTTGCGGTTGTCCGCAAGGGCCCGCGAAGCCGGTCGCGTGGAAATCGTCGTGGCCGACAGCGGTCCGGGGCTGGTTCCGGAGTTGTTAGATCGGGTGTTTGAAGCCTACTTCTCGACGAAGGAAGGCGGCACCGGCTTGGGATTGGCCATCGTGCGACACAATGTGGAGATCTATGGGGGACAAATCCGGGCGGAGTCGGAGCTTGGACGCGGGACCCGGTTCATACTAGAATTTCCGGCCAGGACCGTGATGCGACTGCGACCATGAGAGCTTCCCTGCCACCTTTGCTGATCATTGACGATGAGCCCAACATGCGTTCCTCGCTGGAGCACATCATGGTCGACGAGGGTTATTTGGTGCGGGTCCTGGAGACGGCGGAGAAGGGCTGGCAGGCCCTCGAGGAGACCGAATTCTTTATGGTGATCACGGACGCCCGATTGCAGGGAATGAGCGGTTACGATCTATTGCGCAGGGTGCGCGGGCGCTGGCCGGATTTGCCCGTGTTGATCATCACGGCGTTTGCAACGCCGAAACTCGCCGTCGACGCGATCAAGGCAGGGGCGATGGATTATCTGGCGAAGCCATTTGCCCCTGAAGAGCTCCTGCACGCGGTGGAGCGGTGTGCGGAGCATTACCGTTTGGTCCGCGAGAACGCCGCGTTGCGGGCGCAGACGGAGAAGCCTTACCGCCTGGCGGAGATCATTGGAGAATCGCTGCGCATGAGCGAATTGCGACAGCTCATCGAGACGGTGGCTCCGACGGATGCCACGGTCCTCATTTTGGGAGAGAGCGGCACGGGCAAGGAATTGGTCGCCGGGGCAATTCACAACCTCAGCAAGCGAAGAGCCCACCCCTACGTCCGGATCAACTGTGCCGCGATTCCCGAGGCGCTCCTGGAGAGCGAGTTGTTCGGTCATGAGAAGGGGGCGTTCACTGGCGCCGTCCGCCAGAAACCCGGGCGGGTTGAGGAGGCGGACGAAGGTTCGGTCTTTCTGGATGAGATTGGCGACATGAGCCGTTCTTTGCAGGCCAAGCTTCTTCGCTTCTTAGAGGACGGCACTTTCAGCCGCGTGGGAGGGGTACAGGAACATCGGGTGGACGTGCGACTTATCGCCGCGACGAACCGGGATATTATTGAAGCGATCCGACGGGGGGAGTTTCGGGAGGATTTGTATCATCGGTTGAACGTGGTCCAGTTTCGGCCGCCGCCATTGCGGGAGCGGCAGGAGGACGTGGTGATTTTGGCGGAGCATTTTCTACAGCGGTTCAATGTCACCCTGAACAAGGCCATTCGAGGGATAAGCCCGGCCGCGCAACAGCGCTTGCGTGCCCATCACTGGCCGGGGAACGTGCGGGAGTTGCGGAACGTCATCGAGCGGGCCGTGATTCTTGAAAACTCCGCAGAGATTCGCGCGGGGAGCCTGCCCGATTTCCAACTCGAGACCGGGCTGCGAAAGGGTGGGGCGCGGGCCGAATCCGGACTGGGTTTGGAGGAGACCCTGGAACAGGTCGCGCGTGAAATGATCCTCCGGGTATTGGAGAATCATCAATACAATCTTGCCAAATCAGCGGACGAACTGAGAATTACGCGGCATGCATTGCGTTACCGGATGCACCGGCTCAATCTTGTTCCACCCGAAGGAACGGTGGATGGAATCGACGGACCACCGATGCGGAGTAAGGAACAGGAATGAGTAATCTGGTTATTTTGTTAGGGCAGTTGAATGCCTTGGAAGAACTTGCGCCGAGCAAGGCCCTGGGCAAGACCGGCGGAATGTTGTTGCGCGACATCTTGATGATCGTTGGCGCGGTCCTCGTGTTGGTCGTGATTTTAATTATTTGGGCCAACCGCGCAGTGCGCAAGAACAGGCATCGCCACCACCATTCGAGATCCGACGGGGGCACGGAAGAAGCCCAGGAGAAACACGAGCATCGTCACCATCGCCGCCGCCAACAGCGTCGCGATCATCGTGGGCGCAATCCCACCCTTGAGGAGACGGGTGGGCTGCCCCCTGTGCGCGGCGGGTCTTCACCGACGCCGCGACCGTGAGCAAACCCGTCAGCGAGGCGATCACCCGCCGGAGCGCGTCGAACCTGGCGCTGGCGTTTGTGCTGTTGCCGCGGGGACGGCGGGAAGCGATGTCCGCGTTGTATGCCTTTTGTCGGGAGGTGGATGACATCGCGGACGCAGAGACGGAGGCCCTGGAACAAAAAAGGGAGCAATTGGCGGCCTGGCGGGCGGACATCGAGTTGGCGTGCCATCAAAAGAGTCCTCGATTCGTGGTGAACCGTGAACTCAAGCCGCAGATTGCCCGATATGGTCTGCCCTTCTCCCACTTCGACGAAATCATTCGGGGAGTTGAGATGGATCTGGACATCCAACGCTATCCTCATTATGCGGCCTTGGAGCAGTATTGTTACCGGGTCGCGTCGGTTGTGGGGTTGTTGAGCATCGAGATCTTCGGATATCGAAACCCGGCCTCCCGGGTCTACGCCGTCCACCTCGGCAAGGCACTACAACTCACTAATATCCTGCGGGACGTCGGCGCAGACGCGGCCCGAGGTCGGATCTATCTGCCGATGGATGCGCTGGAACGGTTCCACGTTCGCGAGGAAGAGATCCTGTCGGGGTCGCATTCGCCGCGGTTTCTGGCGCTGGCCCAGGATACGGCGGCCAGGGCTCGGGAGTTTTACCGACGCGCCCGCGAGGCTTTGCCACCCGAGGATCGGCGTTCCATGATCGCGGCGGAAGTGATGGGCACGATTTACTGGTGCTTGTTGGAGCGAGTGGCGGCGGGCGGATTTCAGGTGCTGGGAAACCGGGTCGAGCGTCTTGGTAAATGGCAGAAGTTATTCCTGATCTGGAGGACCTGGCACCGAACTACCCGGGTGCCGAGCCTTCCCAATTATGGCGTCCCCTGAAGGATCGAAACGATTGGTGGTCAACGCGGATGATTTCGGCCGGTCCATTGCCATTAACCAGGCCGTGATCAGGGCGCACCGGGAGGGAATCCTGACTTCCGCGAGTCTGATGGTTAACGGGGAGGCGGCGGACGATGCCATCCGATTGGCGCACGAACATCCTCAGCTCGGGGTGGGCCTGCATCTAACCCTGGTGTGCGGTCGGTCCTGTCTTGGAACTACCGAACTGGCTGGATTGGTAGACGCCCAGTCGCAGTTCTCATCGCACCCGGTTCGGGCGGGGCTCTGCTATTTTTTCCAAGCCCGGTTTCGCTTGCCGCTGGAACTGGAGGTTACGGCGCAGATCGAACGTTTTCGGTCTACGGGACTGGTATTGGATCACTTAAACGGCCATCTGCATTTTCACCTACATCCCACGGTACTGGGGATATTGCTGCGGCAAGGTGCAGGCCAGAGGATAGGCGCGATGCGTCTGACCCGGGATCCGTTGTGGCTGAATCTGCGCCTGAGTTCGGGGTCCTATGGATACCGATTCAGTCACTCGCTGGTGTTCTGGGTCATGGCACGTCGAGCCGGTCGCCAGATGCGGGCCAAGGGCATAAGGCACACCAAAAGGGTCTTTGGACTGCTGCAGAATGGGCGTGTCGATGTCAGGTATCTCGAACGACTAATACCTCGACTGCCCCAGGGGGATTCAGAGATCTACACCCATCCTTCGCTCGACGAAAAGGTTGAATTTGAGGCGCTGATATCTCCGCGCGTGCGGGCGTTGGTTGAGGAAGCGGGCATTGAGCTGGTGCGGTATCAGGATCTTCCATAATCTAGTTCAACATCCGCGCCAAAACTTGGCGTGGGCGCCACGAAACACCAGCCGATGGAAAGATCGCGCACTAATGCAGCAGCACCCTTCGCACCTCCAACTCCGGATCGATTTCGGTCCGGTGCATCAACGTGTAGGTCGAGGTGCGATGGACGCGGGTGCCAACGATCATCTTCTTCAGGGGACCCAAGACTTCGAGTTCGACGTAACGCAACGGGTCGGGGTTGGTATAGATTTCGGTACTGGCGCCGCGATCAGGATAGGTCTGCTGTGGCAACCGCGAAGAGTCGATCCGCAGCATCTGTTTCTGTCCCACCCACAAGAGGTTCCCGGTATCCATGCCGACTTTGTGCGGAGTTTTGGGATCGCGCTGAATTCGGAGGATCCCCTCTTGCGTATTCAAGCTGGGGGGACTGGACTCCGACATCAGCTGGTAGCCCTGAGGAAACATGGTGAAGTTCGCGAGCCGGGTGCAGGTCACCAAAGGGTCCTTGAGCTGGGTGATCACCCAGACACTTGCCATGAGCGGTTCTCCTTCGACTTTCTCGTAAGTCGTCGTAATCGTCATAACCGGATCGTTCAGAGCCAGGCCAATCTCACGCGTTGTCCGGATTCCATAGTATTTATCCACCGGCGAGGTCAGCTTGACCTTCCAACCATCGACCACCGCCTCCATAGCGGCGGCATCGAATCCGGCGGGAGGGGGCCAGTCGCGCGGGGTAACAAACTCCCAATCGGCCTGGGGTGCCGGCCACGCCTTATCGCCACCGAAATTGGACCAATTTGTTGAGGCGGGGTCGGGAGATTGGCCGTAGAGGGCCTCATTTTCCCAGAACGGACCTTCAGACTCGCCGGCGAACCGGAATTGCATCACCCGGCCGATGGCGGGGACGATGATCGCTTCCACGCGGCCATTGCTTACGAGGATCGAGTCGGTCCAACCTTGATAATTGGTGCGCACGAGGAATCCGAGCGGTTCATCGGGTGTGAGCGTACTCTGCGGCCATGGCGGAGTCAAGGTAGGCGGAGCCGCACAGGGCGGCAAGGCAACTGACAATAGCCAACCGGCTCGGGGATGAGTTTGCGCGACGAGTATGCTTCATAGACGCAGTTGGTTGCTCTCATGGCTGGACGACCGTCCGCCTTCGGTTTCATGCTGCGGTCGGATCGTACACATTTAATGGATGCCCTGGCAAGAAGTTACACAGGCCGTGGGACCCGAGGCAGTCCCTTGCCGGCAATGCCATTTCAACGCGCGTCATGGAGACGATCTGCCGGCCGAACTGGGAACTCCGGCGGCTTCCCGCGGATCCTAAGATTCAGCAACTCGACGCCAATGGCATACGCCATGGCGAAGTAGATGTAGCCTCTCGGGATTTTTTGATGGAGACCTTCGGCCACCAGTGTGAACCCGATCAGGAGCAGGAAACTCAAAGCCAGCATCTTAATGGTAGGATGTTGGTGAATGAATTTGCTGATGACACCGGAGAAAACCAACATGAAGATGATCGCCAGGACCACTGCGGCAATCATCACGCCCAATTCCCGAACCATTCCCACGGCGGTTATCACCGAATCGAGGGAGAAGACGATGTCGAGCAACACGATTTGAACAATCACCGCCCAGAATCCCCGGGCGATGGAATTCACCCTGGGTTTGTCCGGACCTTCTAGCTTCTCATGGATTTCGCGGGTGCCTTTTGCGAGGAGAAAGAGCCCGCCGGCAATCAGGATCAAATCGCGGCCGGAGACCGGATGGGGGGCCGGAAGAACACCCCACTCGGGGATCTCGAATAGCGGACTGGTGAGGCGCACCAGCCATGCGAGGCTGCAGAGCAAGAGGACGCGGGTGATCAAGGCGAGGCTTAAGCCCAATTGCCGGGCCTTGGCTTGTTGAGCTTTGGGCAGTTTGCCCGCAAGAATGGAAATGAAGACGATATTGTCCATTCCGAGAACGATCTCCAAAACCGTTAGAGTCAAGAGGCTAATCCAGATTTGCGGGCTTGTAAGCCAGTCCATCGGGCGAGAGATGAACAGGAAATGATAACGTGCGCAAGAGCAGTGGTATGTGCGCCGAAACGCACAGTTGACGGTCGAAAATGGCCTGATACTCTCGGCGTCAGAAATCCGTAAAATACAAGGCATGTCCGCAAGGCGACGTTAAAGAAACAACTGATATGCAGACCCCATCGAATTTAGTGCGGCGCTCCCATGCGTTCACATTGATCGAATTGCTGGTGGTGATTGCGATCATAGCGATTTTGGCCGGGATGCTCCTGCCCGCATTGTCCAAAGCGAAGGACAAAGCGCAGAACATCATCGATGTGAACAACGTGAAACAGATCATGTTGGCCATGACCATCTATTCGGGTGACAACAACGATTATATGCCCCACCCCAGCTGGGGCACCATCTGGGATGCCCCCGGTCCCGCCAATTGGTGTTATGCCACAACCTTGCCCGACGGTCGCAGGATCCCCGAGCTCCGGAATCAGATGGAAAATACCAATCAACTCGAATTCTTCCGGATGGGACAACTCGGCCCGATCATCCAGGAAAATAAGGCCCTTTTTTGTCCCAGAGATATGACCGAATCCCGGGGACCCAAGCGCAGTCTCTGGCTCCAGCGTGGCATGAAGTTGACCAGTTACAGTTGGAACGGCGCCGTGAACAGCTACGGCAGCGATAGATTGGACAGCAACCGTGGGCGCACTCACAAGCTCTCCCTGTTCAAGCCGACGGATATTCTGATGTGGGAGACGGACGAGTACTTCCCATTTTATTTCAATGACGCGGGGAACCAACCCAGCGAAGGAGTTTCCCAGCGGCATTCCGGTTCGGGTGGGCAAACCATTGATGTGAGCAAAGACGTGGGTGGCGGGGCGTCGGTGGGAACATTTGGCGGCACGGCGACGTTCATGCGCTATGCCCGCTTTCATGAACTGTCGGGTTTAACCCAGACCCCGGTCGTTCCCAACGAGCTTTGGTGCGATCCGGCAAGTGTAACCGGCGGGCACTAGGCCAGTTGCAGGAACGAGACATGTCATGAGAAACACTTCGATCGTCCAATGGAGTCGGCTTGCATGGTGGAGCTTTGTGGTCCTGACGCTCATCGTTTGCGTCGGCTGTAAGAAGAAGGAACCACCCGAGCCGGTGGCGGCAACGCCGGTCGTTGAGACTCCCGCTGCACCGGTTCCCGAGCCGGCGGCAGCTCCCGTCTATGCCGAGCCCGCCCCGGTGGAAGACACGCAGGCAAACATCGCCCAGGTCGACGCGCGGGTGCAGAACCAGGACTACGAAGGGGCGGTGGACGTGATCCTTAGGGCCCAGATCGCCGCGCAGCAGCAAGAGGCGATGTCCACTCCCCAGCAACGTGTCAGTTACTACAATCGAATGCGCATGCTCCAAAAGCAGATCGCTGATGCGGTGGCCAGTGGCGATCCCAGTGCCCAGCGCGCCGCGCAACTGCTGATGCAATACAATGCCGCCCGAACTCAAGGACGATAAGCGGCCGGCGGATGGCCAAGTCCATTCGAACGTGCCCGGGTGAGGACGATCGGCTTTGGGTGCCGTGGATGGCACTTGGCGGGCGGACGTCACAACCGGGAGAAGGCAACTGGGAAGGGATCGGCTCAAGGCGGCATCTCAAAAAACGCGAGGGGTTCTTACCCACCTTGGCGTATAGGTGGGTGACGTATCGTGATCAACAAAACTGTTTCCTGCTACTTATGCGAAAAATGAAACCATGGACCGTGGTGCTGCTGACGGGGGTCTTTCTCACCGCACCACTCACAGTCAGCGCCCAAAACACCGTCAAGAGTGAAAAGGCGAAACCTTATCCCCTGGATGTCTGCGCGGTCTCCGGGGAGGCCTTAGGTGGAGATCAGGGCGAACCCTACGTGTTCGTGTCGGAGGGACGGGAGATTCAACTTTGCTGCAAGTCGTGCCTGGAAGATTTCGAGAAGAATAAGACCAAAATCCTCGCCAAGGTCGACGCGGCAGCGAAGAAGGTGAAACCCTACAAACTTGAGACCTGCCTGGTGTCCGGCGACAAATTCGGCGAGATGGGCGAACCCTTCGTGTTTATTCGAAAGGGACAGGAAATCAAACTCTGCTGCAAAGGCTGCCTGAAGGACTTCAACAAAGATCAGGCCGCATACCTCAAGAAACTCGAAGCGAAATAGTTTACAGCGCCCGGATTCTTCGTGGACAAAGGCAACCCGCGGGGCCGATGGGACTGCGGGTTGTTTATGTTTGTACGGGATGGTTTCATCTGGAGCATGATCAAAGCAGTCCCGGCGGTCGCGCGCAGCAGATCTCAATTTGCCATTCCTGGGGAGGGGTAGGGATGGTGGGTTAGCGCCACCCCTCCCTCCGAGCCGGACGGGCGGTTTTCCCGCATCGAATGTTATGCACAAAATCGGCCGAGGCTCGCAGGGCAGTCACCCGCTGGTTGATGGTGGAGGGAACGCAGTAGCGGACCTGTTCCAAATACCGTGTAAATTCTCCAGTAAGTGGTTTCTCAGCGGGACCAACCATAAGCACATGGGCCGTGTCCCGGACTGAACAACCCAGGGGCCGCAGTCCAACGGTTGGGCCACCTCCGGCTATCAGCTTCACTCAGCCCGTAGCCGGGCAGTTTTCTCCCGCATGCATTGCCGCTGCCATCCATCCGGCCCTCGCAGACCACCGGGATGACTCTCACGGAAGTATCCGCGCCAGCCATTGGTCGAAGACATAGTGCAGGAACAGATTGGCCAGCAGCGGGGAGATGACACCCCCCTGCGGAACTCGCTTGCCTCGTGGCGTCAGGCTCTTTTGCCGGGGCCTTAAGCCACCGTTCAATGCAGAGCAAGCTCCCGGACAATGAGAATTGCTGGCATCGATGGCTTGAAACATGAGATCTGGTGAGGATCGTGAGCTGCGCCACATTGGAACCTGCGAGCGCCCAACCGAGGGACTACTTCGGATGGGGTTTTGATTGAAAATGATACGGTTCTACGTCCGGAATAACCTGCACCGGAGTGGTCAGTTTTATGGGGGTGGGGCGGTCGGGATACTCGAAAGTCGCCTCCAGCATGAACGCCGTCCAGCCTTTTACGGGTGGATCGACATGTACGACATAATTCCCCAGCCCTTCGACGGGCAACTCTGTGCTCGTCCATGCCTTCCCAATGGTCTCGAGTCGAAAATCACGCGCTATGGGATTAGTGGCCTGCCATAACTTCACCGAAGCGGGATGGTCGGGTGATTGGGCTTGAATCGAGTGATCTCGCCCAATCTCCCAAGTGAAACGCGGAAGGGCCAGGCCGTTCAACAGGGCATGATAGAAACCCACGAGAGTCTCAAAAGCGTCGGTTTCACGCATAGAATGGTCCGCGTTGGGAACATAGCGCATGTATTTCGGAGCCGGGAGATCCGCGAAGTAAAACTGGCTGGAGTCGGGCAGAAAAAACTGGTCGCCGGTCGCGTTCAGCAGGAGCTTGGGCATGATAAATCTGTCACGATATTCATACGGCTCCACGATCTGCATCAACCGGTGGTATTCCTTGGTCGCCTGCCAGTCCATAATGCCCATGGCTTCATAGTCCCCGACGGCCGGCGCATAAAAACCATAAGTCTCCCAGTGATGAACGAACGAAGGGGTGATGTTCAAAAGATCGATGACAATCGGGACAATACCCACGACCCGCGCGTCAACGGCCGCCGTGGTCCAGGTGGTCCAACCCCGCTTTGACCCCCCCGCAACCACAAATGATCCGACCGGCAAACCACCTCCGTCCGGTCCGGCGCAAAATGCCGTAACAGTATCCATGGCGCGCACGGCGCACTTGGTCATCGGCAGGCGAGCCGGCCAACGGTCATCGCCCGTGCGGAGATACTTGTTCCAGGTGTAGGCGATCAGCTCATCTTCGGACCGGGGTTTCGTTTCGTCCGCGAATCGCAGCGGTTGATTCGGTACCATTCGCAGTTCCGTCACAATAGATTCCGTCGCCACGGCCGCTTTAACCAGGTTTTCATCCGGAGCCTTCGGTGCAGGTCGGTCGTTGCTGCCGCCACCGATAAACAATAGTCCGATCTGATGTCGAACCCGATCCGGTCTAATGATCGTCAACCAATGTTTCCAGATTGTGCGGTCCACCTCCCGGGAGGTTAGCCAGGACTGAGAGGTCATCTCAAGGACATAAGCGGTATATCCTTCCCCCGGCAGAGTGCTCACCAGACGCCAGTCATACTCGGGATCGGGCTGCGCAATGTATCGGTCCAGAGCGGTCTGGCGTGGCGCGTGGGCGCAACCCGAGAGTGCCAGCAGCAAACACAGGGCAGGGAGCGGCTTGAGGTGCATGATGAGATCGTGTGCTGTTCGTTTAAACGAAACGTCGCGCGTAATGCAAGCCTCCCCTTGCCAGCGAACGCCAAAAACCCTGCCTTTCATTATCAGACTGCGTAAAACTCCTGCAGATCGCTGCGAACCTTGGTCCCGCGGCGATTGAACTCGGCCAGGAAGTCGGGATACAAGTCAGCGGGACCATCGAACGGGGGGTCGATCCAGGACCGGAGGAATGCGTCGGGCGAACCGGCACACCCCCGCCCCATAGGCGAATCCACCCACATGGGCCCACCAGGCAACCCCACCGACCTCGCCGACCCGGCCCAGGTCGAGCGTCCCACTCAAAAGCTGAAGCAAAAACCAGATCCCCAGAAAGACCACCGCCGGCAACACGAAGAAGGGCCCAAATATGAAGGGCGGAATCACGGTCGCCACTCGGGCATGAGGGAAGAACCGGAAATACCCGCCCATGACGGCCGCGATCGCCCCGCTGGCGCCCAGCGTCGGTAATTGGGCGTTTGGATTGGTGATGATGTGGAGGAGTGAGGCAGCCACCCCGCCGGACAGATAGAGCAATAAGTAGCGTCCCGGTCCGAGCCGGTCCTCGACGTTGTCGCCGAATATCCAAAGGACCCAGAGATTACCCAACAGATGCAACCAACCCCCATGAAGAAACATCGAGGTCAGGAAGGGCACGAGCTGTTCGACCCAAGTGAAGTGAGCGGCGATCGCCGGGTCAGTATAACGCACCGGAATCAGTGCGAATTGCACCAACACCGGCTCCGCGCGCCATCCCAGTTGGAGTTCCCACAGGAACAGAAGGACATTCGCCGCGATCAAACCTGCCGTGACCGCAGGGAAACGGGACGCCGGGATGTCGTCGTGCAGGGGTAGCACCACGGCCTTTTAGCGAATCATCGGCGGAAAGCAACGCGTTTGCTTCCGTGTGCGGATTTGACATTTGCGCCGCATCCGTTCTAATGGGACCCATCGACATTACAATGGCGGCGCCCTATCGAACGCCGACCGCCGTGCAACAGCGGAAACGTAACAACGACTTTCATCCCTTCATGCCCACCCACTCACCCTCCAGTTCCACCGGGAACGCCGGAGATGCGATTGCGCGCGCCGGAACCCGTGTCGTGCTCCTCTATAAGCGCCATGCTCAGCCGGATGAATCGCTCCTCCAGGACCTCGAGAAAGAACTCAACCTTCGTCAGGTTTCCGTGTTCATCGACCGTCACCTTTCTCTTGGCGTCGAATGGGCCAAGGAAATCGAACGCCAGATCCGTACCGCGGACTCCGTCGTCCCGCTGCTTTCCGCCAGTTCTTCCGCGAGTGAGATGATGGGTTTCGAAATCGAAATCGCCCACGAGACCGCCCAAACTCACCGGGGACGGCCCCGCCTTCTCCCGGTCCGAGTGGCGTACACGGAGCCTCTTCCGGAACCATTGGCCAGCATCCTCGATCCAATCCAGTATTTTCTCTGGCAAACTCCGCAGGACAACGAACAACTGCTCCAGCACATTTTGGCTGCGCTCAAAGATCTGCCTCGCGAAGAGGCTGGTCCCGAGCAGCCGACCCGGGGGAAGCGTCTGTCTTCGAAAGCAGCGCCGCTCCCGGCTCACGGGCAGGTCGCGGCATCACCCGCGATCGAACCCATCGGTGGCGCCATGCCGCTGGATTCGGCCTTCTACATCGTTCGGCCGGCAGACGTGGAATTCCGCACTGCATTGACACGCCATGATAGCGTGATCCTGATCAAAGGCGCCCGCCAGATCGGCAAAACATCCTTGCTGGCTCGCGGGCTGAAATTCGCGCGCGAACACAAAGCCCAGGTGGCGCGAACCGACTTCCAGAAGTTCAACGCCGCGAACCTCGAGTCTGTGGCCAGCCTTCATCTCTCCCTCGCGGAATCACTGGCCGATCAGTTGAATCTGCAAGTTTTGCCTTCGGATACCTGGGACGATCGACGCAGCCCGAATGTCAACTTCGAGCGTTATATCCGCCGCGAGGTGCTCGGGACCGGAGACCGTCATTTGGTCTGGGGCCTGGATGAAGTGGATCGACTCTTCGCCTATCCGTATGCCAGCGAAGTCTTCGGGCTCTTTCGCTCGTGGCACAATGAACGGGCACTGGATCCCACCGGACCCTGGGCCCGGCTCACCCTGGCCATCGCTTATGCCACCGAAGCCCATCTCTTCATCACTGACGTCAACCAATCCCCTTTCAATATCGGCACCCGGCTCGTATTGGAGGATTTCTGGCCCGATCAAGTTGCCGAATTGAACGAGCGCTACGGAAAACCTCTCAAGGACAAAGCGGAACTGGACCGGTTCATCCGCCTCGTGGGCGGTCATCCGTACCTGGTCCGTCGCGGCCTCCACGAGATGGCCAAACGCAAGATTACTCTGGCCGCCCTGGAGGAAAAGGCCCCGCGCGACGACGGCATTTATGGAGATCATCTTCGGCGAATCCTCCTGCTCCTCGCCCGCGACCCCGGGTTGACGGAGATTGTCCGCAACATTCTCCGCGGCCTCCCCTGCCCGACTCCCGACAGTTTTTATCGGCTGCGGAGCGCCGGGTTGATCAAGGGTTCGTCGGCAACGGACGCTCATCCACGTTGCCAACTTTACGCCAGTTATCTCGCCAGCCATCTGATCGACCCTGTCTGATCATCACCGACTTTACCGTTTGGTCCCGCGGTTTGTACTTCTTCCCCGATGATTTGTACGTAAGCTTCGCCTCGGCAAATCATGGCAGAGCCCACATCCAGTTTCTACGTGACCGGCGGCACTCTCCGCGCCGACCATCTCTGTTATATCGATCGGGACGCCGATAGGGAGCTGCTCGAGGGTCTGCTGGCCGCTGAGTTTTGCTACGTCCTTACGGCTCGGCAGATGGGAAAGAGCTCCCTCATGCTCCGCACCACTCAAAAGCTCCGGGAACATGGTCATGCGGTCGCAATCCTCGATCTCACTGCCTTGGGCCAAAATCTGACCTGTGAACAATGGTACGATGGCCTGCTCCTTCGGCTCGGCCGACAGCTCCAACTTGAAGAATCCCTCGAAGCCTTCTGGAAAGGAAACGAGCGTCTCGGCCCCTGCTTGCGATTCTTTAATGCCTTGCGTGAAACGGTCCTTTCCCGGCTTGAACCGACGGGAACCGGCATTCCCAACCGCCCGAGTCTGCAACGGCTGGTCGTCTTCATCGATGAAGTCGACGTCGTCCGCAGCTTGCCCTTTTCCACCGATGAGTTTTTCGCCGCCATCCGGGGTTGCTATAACCAGCGCTCGGAAGAACCCATCCTCGAGCGCCTCACTTTTTGCCTCCTCGGGGTGGCTACCCCGGCGGAATTGATGCGCGATCCGTACACCACACCGTTCAACTTGGGCCGTCGCGTCGAGCTCTCCGATTTTACCCCGGCCCAGGCCGCCTCGCTCGCCCAATGGCTCGCGCCCAATCACCCCCGACCATTTGCTCAGTCCCTGCTCGATCGCATCCTGTTTTGGACCCACGGACACCCATACTTGACTCAGCTCCTCTGTCGTGCGGTAGCCCAGGAACTGGAGCATTCCTCCCCGTCCCTCCATCCGGAACAATCCGTCGATCGAGCTTGTGAACGGCTGTTCCTTTCGCCCCGGGCGCGAGAGACCGACGACAACCTGCTTTATGTGCGTGAACGCATGTGCCGCACAGAATCCGATCTCGCTGCCTTGCTCGAACTCTACCAGGAAATCCATGCTGGCCGGCCTGTATTCGATGATGACTTAAGCGACCTGATCAACCAGCTTCGCCTCGCCGGCATCGTTCGACTCGAACAACGCCAATTGGTGGTGCGAAATCGTATCTATGAGCGGATTTTCGATGCCAAATGGATCACCTCGACCAAACCGATCGCCGAGCTTGGCATCTCCGATGGACGAAGGATCCGTCTGAGGGGGGCGAGCACCTTGGGCCGGACCGAGGCAAACGATGTGCCGCTCCCGGACGCCAAAGTTTCTCGGCGCCATGCCGTTATCCATCGCCAAGGGCCCTCGGAACTCTGGCTTGCCGACTTGGGCAGTCGAAATGGCACCTTCCTGAACGGCTCTAAAATTCTCGTGCCCACATTGTTATCAGACCAGGACCGGATCGATATCGGACCTTATCGCCTCACATTCTACCAACCTAATGCCCCTAGGCGTCAGGGCCAAAAAGGGACCACAATTGACCGGACCGTGTTCGAGGAATAGCCAAGAACGGTCCTTGACCGACCTGCGGCTGCTGTTATTTTCTCGGGTAGAGGTTTCGTAAACCTGACTGATTTGCGCCATGCGCTCCACTGATCACCTTTTCGGCAATAGCCGCCAGCGCGCGCCCGACACACCCCCTGCCCTATCTCAAAAGCGGGTCGTGAGGTCACCCCTGGCTTGGCCACGACGGCTGGCGATGCTCTTACTCAGCTGCAGTTCGATCTGCACTCCATTTACCCTCTCGGCAGCGACCTACGGCCAGGAGGTCCTGGCCGCCGTTTTGCTAGCGGAGGCACGCGGTGAAGGGGAAGCGGGAATGCGGGCCGTCGCAGAAGTGGTCCGGCGTCGGGCGGACGATCTCAATGTCTCGATGCTCTCAGTGCTTAAGCAGGGTGCGTTTTCGAGCCTGAACGGAACGAACCGGGATGCATTGTTAAAACACTTCTATCACCACCCGCAATTTGAGGAGGCCTTAAAGATTGCTCGAATCGCGTACAACAGCCCCGCCGAACTCGGAAACCTCACCCACGGCGCGAATCATTTCACGCATAAGCGAGAGAAACCCTACTGGGCTGCAGGCCATCACCCCGTCATTGTCATTGGCAACCATGCCTTCTATCACTTGCCCGTATCACCAGGCTAAGCGCCGGCTCATTCGTCAAAATCAGTATTGGGTGTCGTGATCTCCATTTCCCTGATCCAGATGTTGCGATAGCGCACGTCGTGGCCTTCGGCCTGGAGTTTCACCCCTCCCGGGGTATCCGTGATTCCTCTTCCGTCATCGTTTCCACCATCGATACCGGAATTGGGACCTCCCCAAACCTGGCTGATGCGTTGGTTGACATGCACCTTGGTGCCGTTGAAGTACATGGTCACCATCGCCGGTTCGACTCTTTTGCCATCCTTGAACCTCGCGGATCGGAATACCATGTCATAGGCGTTCCAGCGACCCACCCCGTTATACGCATCATAGGGCGATTCGGTCTCGTTGATTACGGCACCCATACCATGCTTCGTCTTGTCCCCATCCAGAATCTGAATCTCATATCGGTTCTGCAAATACACTCCGCTATTGCCCCCTTCCTTCATAATCAAAAACTCCACGTGCAATCGAAAATCCCGGTATTTCTTTCGAGTGACGATGTCCGCCGCGCCATAGAGTCCCCCAGCCGCCGCGGGGTCATCGCTCTTGACCACATACCCCGGATCCACCGGATCCTTGACGATTTGCCATTTGATCGGGAGCGCCGACTTAAATCTTGGCCCCTCCCAGTAGGTCCAGTTCGAATCCAGTTTCTCACGCGTCCCATCGAAGAGAAGTTCGGCGCCGGGCAGAGGCGTTGCACCGACTCCGACTGCGGCGTGGGAACTGGCGGTGAATGCCAGTAACGGCAGCAAGGATAGCGCTTTGAGGCTTACGAGACGTCGCGGAAGAAATCCAAGCATGAGTCCTTTCATGGTAATCCGAGTTCAGTGGACCGATGATGGCATACTACTGAATTTCACGCCATAGGGAAAAGCCAGTCACCACCTCGCCATCGCGCGCGCCTGGGCTTGCTCGAACATTCCTGTCCGCACCCCGAGACGCCCAGACCGGCACAGTCACACTCGGATGAAAACGTTTGCCCTGAGGACCTTTATCTGCCGGTTAAACCAAGTCCCAAAAGCTCGCGATAAAGTTGTAGGGTACTGAGCTGCGGAATGCGACCAGGAGAAGTCCGCTTGCATTCCGTTCACTCGAAAATGGCGCAGCAGGTCCGGATCGGCGTAAAGCACCAGGGCCTTGCGAATCGCCTTGGACAGTGCGCGTGCCGATTCCTCGAAAAACTTGATCCCAGTCGCATGTTCGAGATTCTCGTTGGGATCGACCACCGAGTCGTCCAACCCGCCCGTGGCGCGGACGATCGGGATCGATCCATATCTAAGGCTGTATAATTGGTTCAAGCCGCAGGGCTCGAACCGTGATGGCATAAGAAAGAAGTCCGATGCCGCCTCGATCCGGTGCGCCAGCGGGTGATCGTACCCGATTCGGATGGCGACGCGATCGGAATGCCGCCGGGCCAAACCACGATATCCGGCTTCAAAATGGGCATCGCCGCTCCCCAGCAGCACCGCCTGCATTGGGGCCGTCAACATCTCCTCGAGCGCCGCCAACAGAAGGTCGGTGCCCTTTTGGTCAACCAACCGGCTGACGCTGCCGAAAAGCGGCACCTCGGAAACCACCGGCAGCCCCAGTTCGCGCTGGAGATCGGCTTTTTCAGCATCTTTACCCGCCAGGGCACGCCAGGAGAAGCTGTGTCGCAGGTGCGGGTTGTGGAGGGTACGCCATTCGGCATAATCCACGCCGTTTAAGATGCCCGTGAGCACTGCTTGTTTCCTGCGCAGCACCCCATCCAAAGCACAACCGTAGGGTTCGGTAAGTATCTCTCGAGCGTATCGGGGGCTTACCGTGGTGAGGCGGTCGGCGAATAGCAACCCGCCCTTCAGACAGTTCAGAAACCCGTAGAACTCAACTCCCTCCGGACTCCAATATTCCCCAGGCAGATTCGTGAGCGTGTAATCGGAGGCGGGAAACATACCCTGGTAAGCAAGGTTGTGAACGGTCAAGCACGTGGCTGGAGGCCGCGCCCATCCATCCCTCAGGTTCTGTTCACGAATCAGCAATGGCACCAATGCCGCCTGCCAATCGTGGACGTGCACGATCTCGGGGCCCGGTTGGAGATGACGCGCGAGAAAGGCGACGCACTTGGAAAAGAAAATGAATCGCGCACTGTTATCCGCGTAGTCCCGGCCCCCTTCCTGGTACAATCCCGGGCGCTGGAAGAATTCAGGTTGGTGCACAAAAAACAGCTTCAACCGTTTGCCGGATTCTTTGACATAGATTTTCCCCTCGATCCATTGCGAACCCATTGGAAGGCTCACCTGCCACCCCAGGGGGCGAATATCGGGAAACCGGTCGAGCAACCCTTGGTACAGGGGCGTGATGACGCCAATCTGCGCTCCGGACTCGCGCAACGTCTTTGCCATCGCACCCAACATGTCACCCAAGCCCCCCGTCTTTGAGTAAGGATAGACCTCGCTGCTGGCCAGCAGGATGTTCATGGGCAAGGTGAGCTCAGTCGTCGATGCGGTCGCTTCCAAAGTACGGTTGCAAAAGCTGGGGAATCTCCACGCCGCCGCCCGGGAGTTGATAAGTCTCGATCAACGCCACGAAGAGCCTGGCCAGCGCGGTGCCGCTTCCGTTTAGAATGTGCGGGTAGCCGTTCCCGCTCAAGGCGGATTTGTAGCGCAGGTTCATCCGGCGCGCTTGGAAATCCGCGCAGTTGGAACAACTGGAGACTTCAAGGTAGGAGGCCTGTCCGGGTGCCCAGACTTCGAGATCGTAGGTCTTGGCACTGGCGAACCCCAAGTCTCCCGCGCACAGCAACACCACCCGATAATGCAAGCCCAACGTCTGCAGCACCCGTTCGGCATCATTCACCAACCCCTGAAGCTCAATCTCGCTCTGCTCGGGATGCACGATCTTGATAAGTTCCACCTTGTCGAACTGGTGTACCCGAATCATTCCTCGCGTGGTCACGCCGGCAGCGCCCGCTTCGGCGCGAAAGCATGGGCTGTAAGCACAATACTTTATCGGTAGTTGGGCTTCGCCGAGAATTTCGTCCCGATGGATGTTCGCCACCGGGGCTTCTGCTGTGGGAACCAGGTAGAGCTTCCCCGTCGTAGAGGAATCTAATCCTTCCCTCACGGCGTAGGCCTGGTCTTCAAATTTTGGAAATTGCCCCACGCCCAGCATGCACTCGGTGCTGACCAGGAAAGGCGGCGACACCTCCGTATAACCGTGTTCCCGGGTGTGCATGTCCAAAAGAAATTGGATCAGCGCACGCTCAAGGCGCGCCCCTCGATCCGTGTAAAGCAGGAACCCGCTTCCGGATAGCTTGGCTCCCCGTGAAAAATCCACCAACCGAAGACGTTCGCAAAGTTCAACGTGCGTCTGGCGAGACGGATCGTCCGGCGGGAGGTCCCCCCAGGTTCTCACAATCACATTGTCCGAACTGTTCCGGCCCGAAGGGACGTCTGTCTGAGGCAAGTTTGGCAGACGCAACAGAATCTGGTCCCGAGCATTCCCGGTTGTTTTGATTCCGGCATCCCCCCCGGCCACTCGCTCACTCAACTCACGGACGCGGATTTTCCTTTCTTCGGCTTCGTGGGTCTTCCCCTCCGCGATCAAACTTCCTATTTCCTTCGATATACGATTTCGCTCGGCCTTGAATTTCTCGACTTCCGCCAGCCGCCGCCGGCGCTCCTCATCCAAAGCCAGGAGCTCGGCCACGGACGCTTCATCCCCTGCCCCGCGGGCTGCCAGTCTTCCTCGCACCCAGTCCGGCTGCTCGCGAATCAACTTGATGTCAAGCACCTGCGCATTATACGGAGCAACGTTCCCCTAGCAAGGTCGAACCCCTCCACGTGGATTGGATCTGGGTCGATTCGGGGACCACCCAGGGAATCCGCACACTGGCCGGGCCCGCGATCATTCGGATCGGCGTGCGGTAAGTCGACGGATTTCCTCGAGGAGTTGCGTGGGACTAAAGGGCTTGGTGAGAAAAACGGTGGCGCCACTCGATTCGGCCTCTTCCCGCGAAAACTTATGGGGATTGGCGGTCAGCGTGATGACGGGGATCAAACAGGTAGTGGGATCCTGTTTGAGCAGGCGCAAGGCTGTAAAACCATCCATTTTCGGCATCATGGCATCCATGATCACCAAACCGGGTTGTTCCAGTCGCGCGACCTCCAGCGCCTCGTCGCCGCTTGCAGCGGCCACCATGGCATATCCACCCCTTTCCAGGATGATCTGAATCATCCGGAGCATGAAGGGTTCATCGTCGACCACCAGGATTTTCATATTCTCAGAGGCTCATGATCAGAAACGTCTGATCGTCACGCAGCGGTTCATCGGATCGAAAGCGTTTCAACTCTTCCAACAGGTTATTCTTCATCACGTCCACCGGCGCTCCTTCTCTGGCGCAGCTCGCCAGCCAGCCAGCCAAACGTTTGATCCCAAATTCGGACCCGTCCGGACCCGAGACTTCGGTCAGGCCGTCGGTATAGAGCAATAACCGGGCACCCGATTCGAGTGGGAGTGTTTCCTCCGCGAATTCCGGGTCTGGCAATATGCCGAGCGGCATGCCTTCGGGGGAGACGGCGCGAGGCGCACGACCGTCCTTCCGGCCGATCAACAGCGGGCAATGCCCGGCGTTGGCCACGGTCACTCGATTCTTCTCCAAATCCACATGCACCAACTGCGCTGTGATGAACATCTCCACTTCAGAGAGTTCGTTAAAGAGGAGTTGATTCACCCGCCGAAGCATCTCCGCGGGTTGAGACGCCCAGGCCAGCGAAGCACGCACCAGACCGCGCAAAATAACGGCAAACATGGCGGCAGGTATCCCACTTCCCATTACGTCCGTAATCAATGCGAGCATGCAGGTATCGGACAGTTTGAGGACATCGAAAAAATCTCCACCCACCTGGCCTGAACTCTCACAATAGCCACCGAGCTGGAGACCACCCACTTCCGGGAGGCTCTTGAGCAGCAGGGAACGTTGAATGTGCCGTGCAATCTCCAACTCCCGGGCGACCAGCAACGCCCCAACCCTCTCCTCCTGATACCGGGAGTTCATGATTTGGATGGCCAGGAAATCGGAGAACGTGTGGATGAGATTCACCTGCGCCGCGGTCAAACGCATGGTTGCGGCGCCGCCTCCCACGGCCAGCGTGCCGATAAGCGATTCTCCGTAGTAGACCGGATGCACTAAACCCACCGAGCCAACACCCGCCACTGACAAGGGATCATTTGCGGGAAGACCCCCCGGTTGATCGAACCACACGTCCCGACGTTTTTGCACCGACTCCAGTTCCAAACTGCTCCCAGCCAGAGTGGCATCCTCTAATTGAAGGGGCTTGAAGTAAAGCGTGGGGTCCGAGGCCGTAAATACACTCAATTCACCCGTCGTGTCGTCCAAGAGTCGCAGGATGTGCCAGCGCGACTGGGTTACCCGCAGGAGATCATCCAGAAGCCGGTTGGAAAACTCCTTGATGCCGGTCTGCCCCGCTTGCTCCCGTCCGGAACGGAAGATGGCCGCGAGACTCTCGTAACAGGAACTGAGTTCATCCGTCATGTCGCGGATGATTCGCTCGTCCACGGCCAGCAGACGTTCAATCTCAATTGCTTTCCGTGGGGAATTATCAATGATGGTCTCCGCGGTGACTCGGTCCCGGCGCATGACCAAAAAATTTCGCTCGGGGCCGCGGCAATAGGTGGAGTCTCCCATTAACGACTGGATCAGGAACAATCCCCGCCCACCCTCCATCTCGGGCTCCGGCAGTTCAAAGCGGGGGCTCCAGTCAAACCCCGGCCCATAGTCCGTCACTTGAAAATCGACGTGAAGCGGTTCCACCACTGCCTCAAGCAGGATGGGGCGATCGCGTTTGGAGCTCGGCGTGTGCTGGACGGCATTGTTGCACGCTTCGGCCAGCGCGAGTTCACAGGCCCCTAATTCCTTTTCATCCAATCCATGTTCCGCCAGGTAGGCGCGGACCGCCAGCACGGCAGGCCGGACTTCCGCCAATCCACAGGGCATGGCGATGCGCAGTGCAGCGCAACGCGTGAACTCATGCTTGAGAAAGGCCATGGCGACACACCGGTTTTGTCGCTGAAACTGAATAGAAAACCAGCGACACTGAAAATCTCCAGCCTGAACGGACGTCAGGCGGGTTTGACTATCTCAAAGATGCGATGCATCCGCGTCAACTCCAATATCTGTTGGACGGGCATTGCGGGATTAACCAGCCGGACCAGGCCCCGTCGGCTGCATGCGGTTTTATGGAGGGAAATGAGCGCGCCCAATCCGCAGCTATCAAGGAAAATCGCCTGGGATAAATCGATCTCGATATTCTTCAGGCTGTCGGACATGGCACAACGAATCTGATCGCGAAAAGCGTTGGCGTTGGCGGCGTTAAGTTCACGTATTCCGCCAATGCTTAGCGTATCCCCCTGAATGACCAGCCTGATGTTCATTTCTTAGTCGGCGAGGCGCAATAACCATGCCGACTTATTCCCTTTGTCTGTTCGCCCCCCCCCCCGCAAATGAAGACGCGAATACCGCCAGAACAACAAAGCCAATGATGATTGTCACGGAAAATTCGTGCTGACTGCGTGCCCCGCGCCGGCTAGTTTCGATGGCTGGTGATGTTGTGTCTTGTTTTCGACCAGAGGCGATGCCGGCGAGGCCGAACCTCGTCGCTGCTTCTCGGCGGGCTCTTGCTTTGCTCCGGGATCAACGATGCTTTCGCTTGGGTCGGCCCCATACCCTGGCTCATCACTCTTGGAGCAGGACTGCCGCCCGTCAACGACGCGGAGATTCCCCGAAATCGCCCGAATAGCGCCTGGGTCTCTCAGGATTATTCCCTGTTCATTGCTGCAAGCTCGGCCTTGTTGCTGGCCCTCGGCGCCCTGTTGCTCTGGCGTCAAAAGCGGCTCGCGTTGCTTCAAGCTTCAGAACTCCGGTCACTGGCATCGAGTCTCCAGCGTTCGCAGGAAGCCCTCCGCCAGAGTGAGGAACGATTCCGTCGCGCCTTTGAAGAAGGGCCGGTCGGCATTATTCTGGCCAGCCCAAAGTCGCTCGTGCTCCGCGCCAATCGCACGCTGTGCGACATGCTCGGTTACAGCGAGGAAGAGCTTTTGGGGCTGGGCCTCATAGATCTGGCGCACCCTGAAGATTCTCCGCAATTGCTTCGCACTGCCGAACAATTGTTCAGCCATGAGCTCACGCGTTACCAACTCCAGCAGCGCTTCGTGCGGCATGACAAGGCTATCATCTGGACCAAGATCACTGCCAGTCTGTTGACCAACGCGGAAAATCGGTCCCTCTACGCCCTGGCTATTGTCGAAGACATCACCGAGCAGAAAAGGGCCGAACACACGCTCGAGGAGAATGAACGACGCTTTCGAACTCTGATCGAGAAGAGCTCCGATGCCCTCTCATTGTTTGATGCCCAGGGACGCTTTCTCTGGGACGCCAACTCCGCCACGCATCGCCACCTGGGCTACTCTCCCGAGGAGTTGGTCGGTCGTTCCGCCTTTGATTTTCTCCATCCCACGACCGGGAAACCATGGCGATGTCCATCGACAATGGCTTTCCCAACCCGGTCAGAGTGTCACTCACGTCTACCGGCTACGCTCAAAAACAGGCGAATATCACTGGATGGAATCCACGGCCACAAATCTATTGGATGACCCCGTGGTTCGCGCCATCGTCGTCAATGAACGGGAGATCACCGAACGTAAGAAGGCGGAGGAATCCCTGCACAAGAGCGAAGAACGATTTCAGCTCATCTCTCGAGCCACCAACGACACGATCTGGGACTGGGATCTCGATACCAACAGCTTTGGTGGAACGAAGGCATCAAAAACGTCTTCGGATATCCCGCTGAAGCCGTGGAAAACGAGGGACATTGGTGGGACAAACAGATTCATCCGGAGGATCGTGATCGCATTTTGCAGGGTCGGACGGCTGTCATCGAACAGGGCGGTCACTTTGGTCCGATGAATACCGTTACCGGCGGGCCGATGGCAGTTACGCGGATGTGCTTGACCGCGCCTATGTCACTCACGATGCCCATGGTCGCGCCGTTCGCATGATCGGCGCCGTGATGGACATCACCCCCGCAAACAAGTCGAGAAAGAGCTGGCTCAGGCCCGCGATGAGGCCGTGGAGGTCGCCCGGCTAAAATCCGAGTTTCTGGCAAACATCAGCCATGAAGTCCGCACTCCGCTGAACGGGATCATTGGAATGACGGTGTTGCTGGACGACAGCGAGCTTCACCCCGAACAGCGCAATTTTGTCGAGACGATCAAAACTGCTCCGAAGTGTTGCTCCGTATCATCAATGATATCCTGGATTTCTCGAAGATGGAGGCCGGAAAGATTTGCTTCGAGACTCTGGACTTCGATCTTCGACAGACGGTTGAAAGCACCATCGAAGTGTTGGCAGATCGGGCGGATCGCAAGCACGTCGAACTGGTCTGCTCATCGATGCGAATGTACCGGTCCAACTTCGGGGAGATCCCGGACGCCTGCGTCAGATACTGATGAACCTGGTGGGAAATGCGGTCAAGTTTACCGACCACGGTGAGGTGCTCGTGCGGATAGCCCTTGGAATGGAAACCGCCTCACACGTCGACCTTTGTTTCACCGTAAAGGGCACCGGCGTCGGGATCCCGCAAGAGTCGATGCCTTACCTGTTCCAGGCGTTTTCGCAGGTCGATGGCTCCACCACCCGCCGCTACGGCGGAACCGGATTGGGACTCGCGATCTCCAAGAACATCGTCGAAACTATGGGAGGCCAGATCGGCGTCCAAAGCCTTCCGGGTGAGGGTTCCACTTTTTGGTTCACGGTGCGCTTTCAAAAACAACCCCATGCCTGCCCAGCCGCCATTGGAACTCCGACTCAGTTGTCCGGTCTTCGAATCCTCGTGGTCGACGATCATGAAGCCACCCGCAATTTGTTGGCCCACAAACTTCTCTCCTCGGCAGCGCCCCACAGTTGCTTGCGACGGTCCCGAGGCACTGCAGATCCTCCGGAGTGCCGCCCAGAACGGCCAATCCTATCCCCTGGTGATTCTGGATCTGCACATGGCCGAAATGGATGGGATTACCCTTGCTCAACTCATCAAGACCGATCCGGCACTGTGGGATACCACGCCTCCTGCTGTTGACGCCGCGCGTCTCCCGCAGCGACACGTCCCTTTTCCGGGCGGCGGGCATCGGCTCATTCATGCTCAAGCCGATGAAACAAAAGGAATCGTTCGAGCGCATCGCCGGGACTCATGGTCTCTACGTCCCCTCGCGAGACGCGGTTCTGGTTGAACCGCCGCACCACCGCCCCCATTTCGCCCTTCGGCAAGTCTTCCTCGAAGCCCATTCATGTGCTCGTCGCGGAGGACAACCCCATCAATCAGAGAGTTGCCATCGCCCTGCTCGCCAAGTTGGGTTACCAGGCCGAGGCGGTCGCCACCGGCCCGGAAGTGCTCCAGGCACTCGATGCCGTCAGTTATGATGCGATTTTCATGGATTGCCAGTTGCCGGAATTGGATGGCTTCGAAACCACGCGCGAAATCCGCCGCCGCGAGCGCGCCGAACTCCCCGCCAACCGTCGTGCCTATGTCATCGCGATGACGGCCTATGCTCTGCGCGGAGCACGGGACGAATGCATTGCCGCAGGCATGGATGATTCACCCTGACCAAACCCGTCCGACTTGAGACGCTCAGAGCGGTCCTGGACAAAGCCATGGAGTGTCAATCCGAACCGGCCTGAAAATAACCCAGCGCCAATCCCCTTCCGCTCCCGCAGGATGCGGTTGTCGATCTCAACGTCATTGAAAGCTTGAAAGCCCTCCAGGATGAACGGCATCCGAATGCCGCCAAAGAACTGATCGATTTTTTTCTGGAACAGGCACCCGATTCTATTCGCGAGATGGACCGCGCCGCCGCCCGGATATGATGCCGTTCGACTCGAACGCGTTGCCCACGCATTGCGCGGCAGTTCCTCGAGCGTGGGGGCCGTTCTTCTGTCCCGGAGTTGTGGTGAAGTGGAGGAGAAGGCGAACGGCCGCGCTCTCCAGGAGGCGACGCACCTGCTCGCCCGGTTGAAGGAGGAGTTTGAGAAAACCATTCCCGCGTTCAAGGCCCTGCGAGAATCGCTGTGACGCCACGAGATGCCGGCACTGTCAACTGATTGGGCGGCGACCGCTGATACCAAGCATTCGGTTAAGTGCAGTTCGTGCA
>CAVXWU010000019.1:0-109658 GCA_963765535.1 uncultured Verrucomicrobiae bacterium | reverse complement strand
TGGAGGCGGAGGTCGGAATCGAACCGACGCATAAGGGTTTTGCAGACCCCTGCCTTACCACTTGGCTACTCCGCCGCCAAAAGCGGGGGTCAGCTTATGGCCGATGAGCCGCAGCGCAAGCAGAAGTTTCCGTCGTCCTCCGATCCGCCAATTTCTCGTCCAATTTCAGTTTGTCTTTGGTAGGTCAACCCTTAAGCTGCCGCCGGACCATGACACTTGCGGACCAGGTCAGACAAGCCGGGGTTGTGGGCGCCGGTGGCGGCGGTTTTCCTACCCACGTCAAGTTGGCCGGGAACGCGGACACCGTGATCGCCAATGGCGCGGAGTGCGAGCCACTGCTGCACAAGGATGCCGCCGTAATGGAACAGCAGACGGGCGAATTGGTCCGCGGGATGGAGTTGTGTATGACCGCGTTGGGCGCTAAAAGCGGCGTCATCGCTGTCAAGGCCAAGAACCGGCATGCGCTGGAATCGGTTGAGAAGGCGTGCCAGGGAACGGAGGTTCGGGTCCACCGGCTGGGAGATTATTATCCCGCGGGGGATGAGTATGACCTGGTCTATGGGGTGACAGGTCGGCTGATTCCGCCGGCCGGGATCCCGCTGCAGGTTGGGGTGGTTGTCTGTAACGTCGAGACACTGGTTAATGTGTCTGCCGCCGTCGAGGGAAAGCCGGTCACGACCAAGACGCTCACGCTGGCCGGGGCAGTTGGCCAAGCGCTTACGCTTACCGTACCGATCGGGACAAGTTATCGGGAGGCGATCGCAGCGGCAGGCGGGTTGACCACCCATGATCCGATCCTCTGCATCGGCGGATTGATGATGGGGGAGATCACCGCGGACTTGGATCGGCCGATCACCAAGACGGCCACGGGAGTTGTGGTGCTCCCGCGCGATCATCATGTCATTCAACGCAAACTCACACCACCCAAGTCGCAGGCAGGAATCGGCAAGTCCGCGTGCGACCAGTGCCGGTATTGCACTGAGTACTGTCCACGCTATCTCCTCGGTTATGCCGTCGAACCGCATCAAGTGATGCGGACGTTGGCATTTACGGCTTCCGGCAATGACCTCTTCAACCCATGGGCGGCGCTGTGCTGTTCGTGCGGACTTTGCACCCTTTACGCCTGTCCGGAAGAATTGTACCCCAAAGAGGCCTGCGATGATGCCAAGGCGGAGATGCGTCGGCGGGATCAAAAATGGACCGGGCCGGTAGTGGTGAAGCCGCACCCGATGCAGGATGGTCGCCGGGTCCCGATCAAGAGCCTCATCCGCAAATTGCACATCCAGGCCTACGACCTGCCGGCGCCGTACACGACGTTGCAGGTCAAACCAAGCCGGCTGGTCTTGCCGTTAAAACAAGGCGGGGGCGTACCCAACCGACCGGTTGTGAAGGCGGGCGATCGGGTCCGCGCGGGACAGGTCATCGGCAGCCTGCCCGAGAAGGAATTGGGCGCCCTCGTGCACGCGCCGCTGGATGGGCGCGTCGCCGGGGTGACGGAGACGGAAATCAGGCTCGAGCCCGACCCATGAACGATAAATCCATTGGTTTGATTGAACTCTCGAGTGTCGCCGCCGGCTATCTGGTGGCCGACACGATGTTGAAGGCGGGGAATGTGCGCCTGCTGCTTTCCCGTTCCATTTGCTCGGGCAAGTACATGGTGCTGATAGGTGGTGACACCGCCGCGGTTCAAAGCGCGGTGGCGGCCGGCGCGGAATCCGCCGATGGGTGTCTGATCGATCAGATCATCATCGCGAATGTGCATGCGGATATCATCGTAGCGCTGGGCCGCAGTCAAGTCGTGGAGCCGACGGGGGCCTTGGGGGTGATGGAGTCGTTTAATGTGGCAGCCCTGATTCAGGCCGCAGATACGGCGGTCAAAGCCGCGGACGTGACATTGATGGAAATCCGCCTGGCTATGGCGCTCGGCGGCAAGGCGTATTGCACGCTCACGGGCGATGTGGGGTCGGTTCAGTCCGCAATCAGCGCCGGACGGCAGGTCTTGTGTGAGGCCGGTGTTTTGGTGAATGCCATCGTTATTTCACGACCGCATCCGGATGTATATCGTGAGATCGTTTGACCCATTGGGCGGGGCGTTATGATCATGAGGACTTAAACTCAAAGTACGGAGATGGGCTTAAGGAAAATCATGGTTGTGGAGGACGAGTCGATCTCGCTCGTGCTGATGGAGCGGTTCCTGGTTGCGCAAGGGTATTCGGTGGTAACGACGCAGGACGGTTCCACCGCCGTAAGCCTGGCCATGAAGGAGAAGCCGGACTTGATCATCCTGGACCTGGGGCTGCCCGGAGCCGATCCCTTTGGGCCACAATTTGACGGGTTCATTTTTATCGACTGGCTGCATCGAATGGCCGCGGAAACCAAGCCCCCGATCATTGTGATCACGGCTCAAACCGGCGCGGCGGTGCGAAAGCGGGCGCTTGAGGCGGGGGCGGCGGCCTTTTTTGAGAAGCCGGCGAACCGCAACGAGGTGCTGGCGGCAATCCGCAACGCTTTAGGCGAGGCGTAGGCCGGTGGGCCACTGTGCATCGCTTATTTGCGACTTCTTTTGTGGCGCCGGCAAACGCAAATCTGCGAGGGATTGTGCCGGCCGTCCCTCGGCAGCCATGGCCATTCGGATCTGACGAGATTAAGTCAGCATTTTCGCAAGAATCTTCTGAAGTTCCCCACAAGCCTCTGATGATCAATTGCTAGAATGTGTGTCCTTTCTCAAGCCGCATCTGCTCAGGAATAAGACGGCAGGGGCACTGCTATGCCTGTAATTGAAGAGAGCACCAGAGACTTGAAGATGAATTCAATAAGGACGAACCAGAGCCGGGAGGCCGGCCCATCCGGGTTTGCGCTCGTGGAAGTCATGGTTGGGGTGATTCTCCTGGCGATCATGTTCACCGGATTATATGTCGGGATTACGGCGGGATTTGGAATGATCCAGTTAGCACGAGAGAATCTCCGCGCCACGCAGATCCTGCAGGAGAAGACTGAAACACTCCGTTTGCTGACATGGGAGGAATTGCCCCAAATGCAACGATCTCTGACGGAGCCGTTCTATGCACGGGGTACCGACCCGCAATCGGAACTCAACTACGATGTCCAGGTTCGGATCGCTGAGGAATCACCGATCCAGGATGCATCATATGGGGCGGACATCAAGCTGGTGACCGTGGAGGCGAGCTGGATGTCGGGTGGAGTGCAACGGCGCCGGTCAATGTCGACTTACGTATCTCGATATGGTCTCCATCGGTACCGCTACTAAGAAGTTCCAGCGTGGATTCACCCTTATCGAGGTGCTCGTGGCCATCGCGATCGGCAGCATTGTCCTGATGGCCATTCTCTCGCTAGGACTCTACAGCGCGCGCAGCTTTGCCGCGCTCACCAATTATGTGGATCTGGACAACCTGAGCCGCAATGCGCTTGACCAGATGACGCGTGAGATCCGCCAGGCGGACCGGGTCATGCCGGGGAGCGACGAAACCACCCTCAGGATCTGGATCACACCGTTTGGAGGCGTGGGGCGCGAGGTGAGCTACCATTACGATCCGAGGTCGGAAGACGTGACTCGAATCGATGGGGGGAACGTCGAGGTATTACTGCGAGAGTGTTTCAGCTTCTCGTTCCGCTATTACCAAAGAAAAGCGGGCTCGGATTGGGAGGCGCTGCCCGCGACCACGGTAGATACCTGCAAGCAAGTGCAGATTTTCTGGAAATGCTCCCGGTCGATTTTGGACAAGCGGGCCAACACGGAGAGCGTTCAGTCGGCCAAAGTTGTGATTCGTAAGCGGTGATACACTGACTTTAAAGAAGACCAAGAACCCTATGCAAATCGCATTCCGGCATCCATCGCGTCAAGCAGGCAACACGCTGCTGACGGTACTTTTGACTGGGGTGATCATCGGCTTCATGCTGGCCACCTATCTCGTGTTGGTTTCCAGTCAAAACCGGTCGGTGATGCGGTCACTGGCGTGGAACTCGGCGATTCCCCTGCTCGAAGCCGGGGTCGAGGAAGCGCTCACGCAACTCCATTATCACGAAACGAACGATCTGAATAACAACGGTTGGGGGCTGGAGGGCGGCAGTTATGCCAAAGAAATCCGGATCGGCGACAGCTACTGTGAAGTGGCCATCGAGGTGAATGGTCCAACGCCGGTAATCTACTCGACAGCCTACGTGCCGGCGCCGCCGGGAGCCGGCGCCGGGTCGGGCACGATGACGGCACAGATCGGACCGAGCCAGGATCAGGGTGGCACAGCAGTGGGATATCTCAGAAGGAAGGTTCGGGTTCAAACCTTGCGAAACGCGGTGTTTGTCAAAGGGATGGTGGCGGAGGACGACATCAATCTGAATGGCAATCACGTGAAAAGCGACAGTTACAATTCCAGCCATCCGGGCAAGAGCACCAACGGCCAGTACGATGCGACCAAGGCCGGAGATAAAGGCGACATCGCCACCAATTCCGGGCTGATCGATTCCCTGAATGTGGGGAACGCGGATATCTACGGCACGGTTTCCACAGGCAAGGGTGGCAGTGTGGCAATTGGCCCAAACGGTTCGGTGGGGAACACCGAATGGCACGATCAGGGAAGTCATGGGATTCAACCAGGCGCGTTCACCGACGACATGAACGCCGAGTTTGACCCGGTGGACGTGCCGTTTAACAGCGGGTACACGATACCCGGAGGCCAGTTGATTGATAACGTGACCTACGATTATGTTCTTGGCGGCGGGAACTATCAATTGAACAACTTTGGCGGCAATGTGCTGATCCAGGGCGACGCGGTATTGCTCGTTACCGGGTCGATAAGTTTTTCCGGTAACAATTCCCTCACCATTGCTCCCGGCGGCAGCCTGCGCATATTCATGAGTGGACGCTCCGCCAGCTTTTCCGGGAACGCCACTTGGAATACGGGTGGAAGTCCGCTGCAGCTTCAGTACTTCGGGCTGCCCGGAAACCAAGAGGTGTCCATTTCCGGCAACGGCGGCTTCTGTGGAACGATCTATGCCCCATCGGCGGACCTGACGTTAAACGGGGGAGGGAAAGACAATTACGATTTCATGGGAGCAAGCATCTCGAGGACTGTGAAGATGAACGGCCATGTGAACTTCCATTATGACGAGGCACTAAGTGGAATGGGGCTGTCGACCGGATATATTCCCGTTTCCTGGGACGAAATCTGATTGACCAAATCGTCTTCATCCGCAAAGCATCCCACTCCATGGCCGCACTGGACACGACGCAACGATCTGAGCCGACGCCGAAAGTGGGCGACAGCACACGGATTGTGGAGTTGTTGATCGCGGCGGCGGAGTATGCCGCATTTGCGATGGATCGGTTGATCAAGCAGTACGACGAAGAGGATGACCAACTGCGCAAAGTGTTCTACGACTATGTCTCGTTGACGCATGGTTTGGAGGTGAACTTCCTGTTCCCAAACGTGACTCAGCGGGAACGCGATCTCATGGTATCCCTGATGGGTGCGCGAAATGCCCTCCTGGTTGGAATGAATGGGCTGCGACAATGGCGTAGCGACGATCAGAAATCCGATCACGAAGCGCTCATTCAACAATTGCGCGAGCGATTTGTGCTTTTGCGAGGTGAGCTGATCTCGTCCCAGGTCAAGGAACGGATCAGCCCGATCCAACAGCGTCTGTTGGAGCAGGAGTTCCTCAGCGTGCCCGGTTACCACAGTGGTCACACGGGTTTTTTCACCCGGCCAGGTAATTGAGAGCTGCGGTAGCGTCAGCCGGGAGAAGATCAGCTCGGATCTTTCTTGGGCGGATCCGAAGGATTGAGGGGCATGGAAGAAACGGAAGGGGGAATGCGGTGTTCATCCAACCACTGCACGGTGTCGAGCAGTAATTCCTGCCAATGTTGTTGGATGGTCAGGTGTTTCGGTGGGGCATTGGATTCCTCGGCCCGGCCGCCGCGCCAGGAGACGATTTCCCGAAAAGCATCCACGCCTTCCCTGGCTTCGGATTTCGCATGGGCGCCGACTTCGGCGTGCACAATTTCGCCATCGACGATATAGGCGCGTCCGCGGCGACCATCGCGGAGGGAAAAATCGAGGTTCACAGTGGCTTTCGCCAGACACTTGAGCTGGAGAATGTCCGTAGTCGTCAATCGTCGCAGGGAGGCGGCAAACGAGGTGTCGGACACGCCATTCTCACCCAGGAATTCATTGCGGTATTCGCGCACCCAGTTTCCCAAGAGTCGGGAGTCGACCGGTTTCTCCATGAAATGCAGCACGCCGTAGGCAGCGGCGCTATCACGATATCCGGGTAGTTTTGACGCGGTGACGATTACGACGCCCGCGCTGGGGTTTTTGGCGATCAAGTCCGGCATCAAATCGATTCCACAACCGTCGGGCAGTTGGATGTCGAGCACGCAGAACTGGATATCGTAAGTCTCGAGCAACAGGCGCGCCTCGAAGAGGGATTGAGCGCGATGAATCTGGCTGCCGGGAATCTCCAATTCGAGCGCCCGACTGATCGCGACGGACGTCACCACGGCATCTTCAAGAACCAGGACGTTGAATTTGCTCATGGCAATGGAATATACACCCAGCGCAGAAGTCTCTGAGCTTAGTGAAAGTCCGTCAAACCAAAACATAAGTGCGCGGAGGGATGCGCAGAGCCCCCGGGAATGCACGGGGTGCGGGGTTCCCCCATCGGGTTACCGGACGGTGGTTCCGGTGCGCTTTCCAGGTCGAGGTCCGTTTCGCGTGGGGGTGGTTCCCCCACGGGGTTACCGGACGGTGGTTCCGGTGCGGGCGCTTTGGGGCGGGTGAAGCCTTTGACAGCCGATGGACGTTCTCTATGCTCTGACTATGCGCACGATGCAGGTTTTTCTCGGCCCGCGTAGCTACTCAATCCACGCGGGCCGGGGGTTGCTGGGCAAGGTGGGGAGGGAATGCCAGCGTTTGGCTCTCGGCCATCGTTGTGTGGTGGTCTCCGATCAGAACGTCGCTCCTCTCTACGCCGAGGCTGTTCTGGATTCCCTGCGCGAAGCCGGGTTTGAGCCGGGGTTGGTCACAGTCCCGGCGGGAGAACGGGCGAAGGACCTGAAAGTGGTGGCCCGATGCTACGATCAATTGGCGGCGCACCGGCTCGAACGCCGGTCCTTTGTGGTTGCATTGGGCGGCGGGGTGGTGGGTGATCTTGCCGGATTCGTGGCGGCTACCTATTTACGGGGAATTGATTTCGTCCAAGTGCCGACGACGTTGCTGGCGCAAGTGGACAGCTCGGTTGGAGGCAAGGTGGGCGTCAATCTGCGGGCGGGCAAGAACCTCGTTGGCGCGTTCCACCAGCCCAGGTTGGTGTTGTGTGATTTGGACAGTCTGCGGACGCTGCCCGACCGCGAATATCGCGCGGGTTTGGCGGAGGTGATCAAATACGGCGTGATCAGTGACGCCGCTTTTTTCCGGCGGTTGGAGCGGCAGATGCCGAGTTTATTGAAGCGGGAACCTTCCGAACTGGCGGCCGTCGTGGCTCGATGCTGCGAGATCAAGGCCGGTGTGGTAGGCCAAGACGAGACCGAAGGAGGTGTGAGGGCGATTCTGAATTTCGGGCACACAATCGGTCACGCGCTCGAAGCCATTTCCCGGTATGGCCGGTTCAGGCATGGAGAAGCCATCTCGATCGGGCAGGTCCTGGCGGCCCGGCTTTCGTGTCAGACCGAGGGTTTGCCCGTTCGGGAGGCGTCACGAATCGTGGGGTTGTTTGAAGCGGCAGGTTTGCCGATCGAGGTGGAGTTGAGCCGATCGATGCAACGGGCCTTGCTTGCGGCGATGAAGCACGACAAGAAAGTCTCCGAATCCGCGGTCAAGTTCGTTTTGGCTCGGCGGATCGGCGAAGCGCGTTATGGCGTGGCCGTCGCCCAAGATCATTTGGAGCGGGTGATCGGCGAGGCTGGAAAGGTAGGGTCATGGCGGGTGTGAGCGAAACGATCGTACGGGAGTATTTCGAACGGCTTGGTTTCTTCGTGCGCCAGGAGCGGAAGTATGTGCCGCGGAACCGGAGCAGCGATGAGGGGGTTGATTTTTTCGTGATTCACCCCGAACCGCAAGTCCGCAGTGAACCCCTCCCATTTGTGCTGAACTCGGAAGATGTGCGCACGCTGGAGCGCGCTGTGGTGGCTGTGAACGGCTGGCACACCGAGAGTTTCACGCCGGGGGTTTTGAGCCGTGCACCGGAGATCCTGCGGTTTGTGGAGCCGAGGACTTTTCAGAAGGCTGCGAAGGCGTTTGGGGCGAAAGCCGCTCCGGCCAAGGTGCTGGTGCTCCCGGAATTGGGGCAGGATCCGGTCGTTCGAGAGCAGAGCATTGCCCTTTTACGCGAGCGGGGAGTGGATGCGGTGATTCTGTTTCGGGTCATGCTGGTGGACCTGATCCAGCACGTGGAGCTGAACCGGAATTATCAGAAATCCGATCTCCTTCAGGTGATCCGGATTCTTAAGATCCACGATTTGTTCAAAGAGCCGCAACTGGATTTGTTCAAAGGGCGCCGCTTGAGGGTTGTCCGCCGCAACCGGTCTTCGGAGTGATCTTATCTTGAAACGCCCGTCCGGGTTCGGCATGATCAGCGCGCGGGAGAGAAGGCGGGTCGGTTCTGTTGATCGGCGCGCGAACCTATCACTGAGGCATGCGACTGCGATTGTTAACGATGATTTTTATCGGGGCGATCCACGGTCACGCCCTGGGCATTCTGACGGGTCCAACGTTCAGGGAAGCCACAAACGCGCCGTTGGCGGGGTTGCTCGAGATCACCACCGACGAAGTCTCAAGGGTCAGCGTATCCGCGACCAGCGGGACGAATACGTGGCGGCGCGATTTCTACACGTACAGTGCATCCCACTCGATGCCGTTGCTGGGTTTCAAGCCAGATCGAGTATATGAGATCACGATAAAGGTGTACGACCTCGAGGGTGACGTGGTTACCGTTGCTGAGCCGATCGTTTTTGCCACCGGGCCCCTGCCCAAAGACTTTCCCACGATTCGGGTCTTGACGAGCCAGCCGGAAAAAATGGAGCCCGGGTACACGATGTTCCGGCCGCGCAATGAAGACACGGGGAAGTTCTATATCATCATTGTGGACCAGGCCGGGGAAGTCGTCTGGTATACCGGAATCTCCTCGGGTTTTGATGTTCGACAGCTTGCGGATGGAAATCTGCTCGTGCCACACCCGAAATATTTTGACGAGGTCAATATGCTTGGAGACACCGTTCGAACCTGGGCGTTGCCTGAGGAATGGCCGTATCATCACGAGGCTTTCCCGACGCTGCATGGAACGATACTTTACCTGAGCACGGCCACTCGGACGGTGGATAATTTCCCGACCAGCACCGATGCCGATCCACCCCGCGAACCGACCCTTATACGTCACGAGCCCGTGATCGAATTGTCACGCGCAACCGGCGAGGTGCTTCACACGTGGTCGCCGATCGACATGATTGATCCGACCCACATCGGTTATCTCTCGCTGACGGGCCACAGTACGACCCAGGGATGGGACTGGTCCCACTCGAATGGCGTGATCGAGGATCCGCGGGATGGTTCGATCATCGTTTCCTGCCGTCATCTCAATACCGTGTTGAAATTCACGCGGACCGGGCAACTCAAATGGATTCTCGGCCCGCACGCGAATTGGGATCCGGAATATCAGCCATTTCTCCTGACACCGGTGGGGAATCCATTCGAATGGCAATACGGACAGCATGCCCCGATGCTTACGCCGCAAGGGACCCTGCTGCTTTTCGACAACGGCAATACTCCGGGCCAGTCCACCCGACCTGCCAGTGCCCGATTCATTTAATTATAGTCGCGCAGTCGAATACCGGATTGATGAAGCGACGATGGAAGTTAGCCAGGTCTGGGAGTACGGCCGCAATTTGGCGGAAAGAATCTATTCGGGATCCCGAGGCGATGCGGACTGGCTGGACGTTCGCGGCAATGTATTGATTACATTTGCGGACATCTCCTACATCGGCGGCGCGACTCCCAGCCCGTATTCAGTGGATGCGAGAATGACTCGGATCATCGAGGTGACTCACGACGCCATGCCTGAAGTGGTCTTCGACCTGGCCTTGTTTGATTTCGAGGATAGCAGTTCGGAGTATGGCGGGTTTACGGCATATCGCGCCCGGCGGATCGCCGATTTGTATCCGACGGTTCTGAACGTGGCCCCGTCTTCTCCGACCCCGGGGAGACTGGCGGTATCCTGGAACGCCATTCGCAACTACCGGTATCGGCTGTCTACGTCCCAGGATCTGGCGGCTTGGCAGCCGGTCGCGACGGCCGTGGCAACCAACGAACTGATGAGTGCCGAGGTCGAGCTTGGAGGAACAAATCATTTCTTCCGGGTTGAGCGCCTCTATGGTCCATGACCCCCAACGAAGCTCCGCCTCAAACCGACCCGCGCTTTGAATTGATCCCGAGACCACTCACCTCCATAACTAAAGCGCCCCGCCCTCCGATGGCCGTTTAGAACTCCCAGATTTTGGGGATGAAATAGACGGCCAATCCCCAGAAGACAAGATTGAGGGGGATGCCCACCCGCATGAAGTCCGTGTAGCGGTAGCCGCCGGGATGATAGACCATCGTGTTGGTCTGGTACCCGACCGGGGTGGCGAAGCTGGTGGAGGCGGCAAAACAGACGGCCATCAGTAACGGTTTGGCGTTCACACCAAGCGTTGCGGCCGTGGAAATGGCAATGGGCGCCATCAAGGCCGCGGTGGCATTGTTGCTCATGAACTCCGTCAGCAACGCCGTCAGGAGGTAAAGCACGGCCAGCACAACGATCGGTCCCAGCTCCCCCGCCCGAACCAGGGTCGAATGTGCCAGCAACTCTGCCGCGCCTGATTTCTCCAGCGCCAATCCGAGGGGTAGCACGCCTGCCAGGAGAAAGATCACCTTCCAGTCTACTGCTGCATACGCCTCTTCCAACGTGAGGCAACGGGTCAATACCAGGGCGATGCAGCCGACGATCGAGGAGACCAGAATCGGCATGATGCCAAGGGCGGCCAGCGCGACCACGGCAGCGATGATACCGAAGGCAATGGGTAACTTCGGCCGACGCAGTGCGGGTTCGTCCACTTGCTCCAGCACCAGAAAGTTGGGGTCTCCGCGCAGGCGGGCCAGGTCTTCTCTGGGGCCGAGCAGCAAGAGGGCATCGCCGAAGCCCAGTTTCACTTGATTGAGTTTGGCCCGGATCGTTCGTCGCCGCGCCTGGATAGCGAGCACAATGGCGTTGTAACGCCGACGGAAATCCACGCCGGCTAGCGTTCGGTCGATCAGAATGGAGCGCTGCGCGACCAGCACTTCCGCCAGTCGCAGGTCCTTGGCCTCCAGGGCTTCGTCCTTGAGCTTGAACTCCGGTTCCATTTCCAGCTTCCAGGCGGACTTGGCGGCCATGAGTTCGCGCGCGCCACCGCGCACCAGGAGCACATCATCGGCCTGGATCGACTCGTTCAGCGGCGCGAAGAGCGTTCGACCATCGCGCAGAATCTCCAACACCGTGACGTCCTCTTTACGTCCCAATTCGCTGGCCGCCACGGTCTGTCCGACCAACTTCGATCCCAGCACCACCCGCAGCTCGGTGATGTACTTGCCCAGTTGATAATTTTCCGTAAGTTGCGTTCCGCGCCGGTTGGGAAGCAACCATCGGCCGATGAACAGGAGATAAAGAGTGCCCGCGCCGACCATCACCAGGCCGAGAGGAGCGAACTCGAACATGGAGAAGGCGCCATGTCCGGCCCGTTCCGAGATCGAACTGACGAGGAGATTGGTCGAGGTCCCGATGAGCGTGCAGACGCCGCCGAACTGGGCGGAGAAAGACAACGGAATGAGAAGTTTGGAGGCGGACAACTTGTTGCTCACGACCGCCGCGAGCACCACCGGAGTGAACACCGCCACGGCCGCGGTGTTGTTGATAAAGGCCGACACTAGGCTCACCGTGAGCATCATCGCCACCAGCATGGTGGCCGGCTGGTTCGCCCAGCGTTTCATGGCGACGGCGGCGGAAGCCACCGCGCCCGTCTTCTGCAGGCCCGCGCTCAACACGAACATGGCCGCCACCGTGATGGTGGCGGGATTGCTGAAACCGGAAATGCCCTCCTCGGGGGTGATCCAATGTTCGGGGTGAATCCAGGACACCAAATGTTGGAACAACCCAATGACGACGAGCGCCGCCAGCACCATCAGCGCCACAAGATCGGCACGATACCGTTCGGTAACGAACAGATACACCGCGCCGCCGGCGATCAGCAGGATGATGGCAATTTCGATCGTCATTCAGCCAGGTTACCGCTCAGCAAGCCGGAACGCGGCCTACCATAGCACACCTGCGACTTGGGCGCAGAGGAACCCGCAGTTGACGCTCGGGCGCCACCCGGTCATAGGCCCCCCAACGCGAGCGAACGACGCAGTGGAGTGGATGATAGGCCATTTCTTCCGAATGTGAAGATGCCATTGGCCTGAATTCAGGAAGCTGCTATAAGCCCTCCATGCGCCTGGTCTTTCGAGCTGAATGAAGCGGATTCTTTTCGTTGATAATGATCCCGGGATGGGCCAGGTCTTGCATGGCCTCCGGGCAAAATTGCCGGAGACCTGGAAGTTTGAGATCTGCGAGTCCGGGACGGTTGCGCTGTCATTGATGGAAGGACAGGGCTTCGACGTGGTCGTGGCGAACATGCATATGGCGGGGATCTCGGGGCCGGAGCTGCTGGACGAAGTCATGGTTCGCTATCCCAAGACCGTGCGGCTGATTTTGGCTGACCGCGCCGACAAAGAATCGGTGATGCGTTGTGTATCGGCCACCCACCAATACCTGAGCAAACCATGTGATGCGGCCACGCTCCGGGCCGCGATCGAACGCGTATCGGATCGAGAATCCTCCCTTCACAACGAGCTCCTGCGTCGGCTGGTGGGGCGGATGGAGCGACTGCCTTCGTTGCCCTTGGTTTATCTCGAGATCCAGGAGGCGTTGCGTGACCCGGAAAGGGAGCTCTCCGACATCGGCGGGATCGTGCAGCGCGACATCGCAATGACGGCGCAAGTGCTGAAGCTGGTGAATTCGGCATTTTTCGGACTGCGTCGGGAGATCTCGGATCCCACAGAGGCGGTGAGCTATTTGGGTGTGGATACCCTCCAAACGCTCGTGCTCTCCGTCCATCTCTTCACCGAGTTCCAGGGAGCGAAGGACTCCGGGTTTTCGCTTGAAGCGCTTTCCCGGCACAGCCTGAGGACCGCCCTCGCTTGCAAGGCGATTGCTCGACGCGAACAAGCGGATCGCCAGTTTATCGACGAATCGTTTTGTGCCGGGATGTTGCATGACACGGGCAAGTTGATTCTCGCCCATAATTTTCCCGTACCCTACGCTCGAATATTGGAGGTGGCCGGCAAGGATGCGCTGGCGGTGCACAAGGTTGAGCAACGAGTATTGAGTGCGACGCATGCCGACGTAGGGGGGTTGCTGCTCGGGCTTTGGGGGCTGCCAGTGCCGGTGGTCGAGGCAATCGCCCTGCACCACGAACCGTCTCGCGAAACGCTTCCGGGATTGACACCTCTCCTCGTGCTGTGCGTCGCCAATGCGATCGCCAATGGCGCACAGGCCTTGGAGAACGTGCCGAAGGACGATGACCCACTGCTTGAGGCCCTTTCCCGAAAGGGTTTGGCCGAATGCTGGCCGGCATGGCGACAGGCGGTGGAAGTCGCCATCGCCCATGGGGCGACTGGCTAAGTGGTCTGTTTCATAAATACGGTCACGTTCGTTGCGCCCAATTTGGCCTGAGGCAAGGCGCGAGGGCGAGAGTGTATCCCCTGGGATACTCGACCGACCGAGCAACGCCGCCCCAGGCCAAATTCGGCGCAACCCTCCGGGCGGCCGTTCTTTTTCGGCCAGACTTCGTTGCTCGCGCCTTCCAGACCGCTGCGGGTATGCTCGTTGCTCGCGCCTCGTCTGGCCGAAAAACCCCTGGCCGCGAACGTAACCGTATTTATGAAACAGACCACTAAGCTTCCAAGCCGCACGACCATGCGGCATGCGGCATCCCAGGGCACCCTGGTTCATCTGGAAGGCGCCGCCAGACCGACCGGATCGCCCTGCCCAGGCGGGGCAGACGACGGTTCAAGGTGATAGATTGAGCTCGTGCTCGGCGGGACCCGGCAACAACGGGAGTGTCTTCGCCTCCAGCCATTCCCGGGTCCCCGCCCGATAATAGGGCGATAGAAAATGGCCGGATTCCCCGGTCGTCATGGTAAAAAAGCCCTCCTCTTCGTGTCCGGGCGAAACCGCGAACCGTTCTGAGGCGCCGTACGCCGGGTTCAGGATGCACGGCATGTTCTTCCAGTCACCGGGCATCGGTCCTCCGGGTAAATCCAGCCAACGCGACAAGGCTGGGATCATGCGACTGAACGGATGCCGAATCTGGAGGGTGTTGAGCTCTCCCCAAGTCCGATCCGTGACGGGTCCGTCTGATTTTCGCAGGACATTCAGCATGTTGGTCACCGCGGTTTCCAGCAGCGCATCATAAGTCGGAAAGCGCGGATTGAGCAGGTGAGGCGGCCGTTCGGTCACCAACCGCCAGATCGGTTCATCCGTGGTCGGGCCGTAATAGAGGAAATTTGTATTCACACGCTGGCACGCCTCCCTCGCCGGCGCATGCAACAGGAAGAACGCTTCATCCGCGAACTGCCACACCATCCGATAGCCGACCGAATTGGTGGCCGCCCGACCGCCCCATTGTTGCACCTCGCGGAGAACGGCGGCGACGTCGGGATCGTGCGGCTGGTTCAACAACTGCCGGGCCACCTCCAGCAGCACGTGTTGCCAACCCTCGTGATATACGGCTCGATTATCCATCTCAATTTTCAGCATGTCCGCCGGTGTCGCATTCGTCAGGGAGCATAAATCGTCGCGCACCTGCCGCGCCCGCGCGCCCCCGTCAAAGAAATGGCCTTCCACGCTGGAGCAGGGGTAGGCTTCCGGCGCCAGCATGCGTTGGTTGCTGCTCCATATCCGCTTCATCTCCGGGCTCCCGCGCCGGGGATAATCCGCCGTCGGCAAAAAACCATCCCACCGTCGCGTTCCATCCGCCCACGAAGTCGGGCGACCTCCATCGAACCCGACTCGCCGGGGAAGGCGGCCCAGGATCGTCCAGCCAATGCGTCCCTCACGATCGCCCACGAGAAGGTTCAGTGGTGGAGCGCCACAAGTGGGCGCCAGCGTCAGCGCTTCGTCCACCGAATGAATCCGCATCAGGTTAAAGGCCGCCAGATTCATTGCGGCCGGATTATGCGCGACCGCACACAAGGCCTGGCGTGGCCGCCCGCTTTCGGCGGGGTACAAGGGCCCCCAGATCGACGTCTCGACCTGATCCACGACCGTCGGCCCCCCGGCCACGTGGTACGTTTCCTCCCGACGATCGATTTCCTTCCAGCCATCGGGAGTGCGATAGCGCCGGGGATTGTCCGGGTCCTGCTCCAAGGTCACGACGTCGGCCGAGTCACATGCCCCGTTGGTAAAGCCCCACGCGATGAAACCGTTGCTGCCGATGGGCAGCATCGGCAAACCAGGAATGGTCGCGCCCACGGCCCAATATTCGTCACCGGACGGAACCTCCTTCCAATGCAGGCAAAGGCGGTACCAGGGACCCGGAATCGAGTCGATTCCGAGATGGGTGTTGTTCGCGAGCAAGGCGGCGCCGCTGGAGCTCAAGCTGCCGTCCAGCAACCAACCATTGCTCCCGGGAACCGACTGCCTTCGCTTTTTGTTCAACGCCGACCGGAACTCAGCGAGCGGCACGTCACTCCTGCCCGCCCGGAATTGGTCGGGCGAAGGGATCGGCGGCGAAGGGAGCATGCTGCCATCCAGCGCGGCATCCCACGAGGTGCCGGGTGGGAAGAAGAAGTGATATGCGGCCTGGCCCAACGCTTGTCGCGCGTTCCCTTTCATCCTCTCTTCATCCCCGGAGAGATTCGCAAGTTGGAATTGCATGGCATAGATCACCAGGAACGTATCCTCCGCCCGCCACGGCTGCGGCTGCTGTCGCAATGCCCAGGTACTCGGGCGGCCGGGTTCGAAGCGCGGCGAGACCCGCATTGACTCCATCCACATAGGCCCGGAGTAATCGGGCCTCGTCCGCGCTGAGTGATTGCACGACTTTGACGGCGATCGCGCGGAACCCATGCCACCGGTTCGCCCTATCCATCTCCAGCACCGCGGGACCGAAAAGCTCCGCGAGTTCGCCGGCCCCGACCCGACGCAGTTGGTCCATTTGGAAGAATCGATCCTGCCCGTGCACAAAGCCGATCGCGCGCGCGAGGTCAAACCGGTCTTGAGCATGAATGTCCGGCGTGCCCAAAGCATCACGGCGGATGATTACCGTCGCGCCCAATCCGGGGCAGATCGAGCGGCCATCCAATTTGGGCAGGCTGCCAGCAAGCAGGACGTAGAGGGCGGCGAGGACTGCAGCCAGGCCACACAACGCCGCGATCGCCGACCAACCCAACCAGCGAAACAATCTTCGGCGCCACATTTTGCGATGAGTGCGTTTGTCAACTTTGGCTATTGTCATAAGTTCGATCGACTGCCGGAACCAAGGATCTCCTGCACTCACCAGGCGTGCCAACGGGTGGTCTCCTCATGGTTCATTACCGCCGGCTCGCCAAACCCGCAACTCGTTCGGATCGACGCTCAACAGCGTTTGGCCGTCGGGCTGGAAAGACACCCCGCCGACTCGGCCCGGATGCCTCCCAAGCTCCGCAACTTCACGCAAGGTCTCCGCATCCCAGAGCCGAACGACCCCTTGAGCGTCCCCTGTGGCGAGTCGCGTGCCGGAGGGAGAAAGGCTCATCGCTTCAATGGAAAGCAGGCTGCCGGTATCGGCCTTCAAGGTTGCACGGCTCGGCCAGTCGATTTTCTGCAGGCTCCCCGAATAAGTAGCCGCCGCGAGCGTGCGATTGTCAGGGAGGATAGCGAGGGCCGAAACAGCGCTCGCCAAGGCGTTTCGCCACAAGTCGGATTTACCGGAGACGACATTCAGGAGTTCCAGCGTTCCCTCTTGATCGCCGAGAACGGCCAGGGTCGCGTCGGGAGACACCGCCATTGCGCCCGGGCTCTCGATGGACGTTCGAATCAGTTGACTGACCCGGGCGTCGGCAAGGCTCCAAACCAGCAGGTGGGACGCTCCCCGGATCAGACCGTGCACGAACAGCGTTTCCCTCGACATCCCGATCCCTTCAGACCTAAGGAGGCTGATCTCCGGAAACTCATGGACCCGTTCTGGTCGCTCCAAACCTCGATAAAGCAACACCCGAAAACCCGGATCCGCCTCGGCTGTGGAAGGTTCCGGAATGACAAGGCGGTAATCTGTTCCACCCAAGGGAATGACGCATGCCCCGCGTTCGATTGTTGGGAGGGAGACGATTTGCGGTTCCATCGACTCGGGGATGTGCGAAACATCCCAGGTGGCCCATCGCCACTCGCGCGTGGCGGCCGCGAGCACACCCTGCCGGACGATGGCAATGACCTGCCCCGAAGGGAGCATCCACGTGCCATCGCTGGAGGTCGGGCGCCGCAAATCCCAAAACCGCACTGCCTCATCCCGGCTGCAAGAGACGAGTGACCTGCCACCGGCGACAAAGCCCACCCCCCACACCTCATCCTCATGTCCCCGGAGGATCCTAGGCGTCGCTTTGGCGTCGCCGAGATCCCACACCTTGATCAATTGATCCAAGCCCGATGAGACAAGCCATTTGCCGTCGGGCGACGCCGCCAGACTCGTAACACTCGACATGTGTCCGCCGACGGAACGGATATGACTTCCGTTCGCGGCGTCCCAGAGATCGATCTGACCCGACTCAGAAGCCGTTGCCAGCGCGCCATCCCGATCCACATAGCACATCGGTGCAATACCCCGCGAGACCGCATGCTCGGTGGGGATGCGGAAACGCACCACCTCCTCGGCCCCGGGCAAGCGCAAGATGATGACCTCATTGCCGGCGAGATTCACGGCAAGCCTTCGGCCGTCGGTTGAAATGGCCGTACTCACCACTTCGGTAATGGCGTCCTTCCGTAAGGCCGGAACGGCGCTGTCGGACGCAACCTCGATGAACGTGAGCGGAATGCCCTGAGTGTTCCCTTGACCCGCGAGGGCGAGCCGCGTGTCATTTTCGACAAAGCACAATTGGTCGATCACTGACCCCGGGATCAGGTTCTCCGCCCAGTTCGTCAGAACCGTGAGGAGTTTGGCCGGGTCCGCAAAATCGCGAATCTGAATCTCATGGCCGCAGGCGAGCGCCAGGCGCTTCCCGTCGTGGGACACTGCGATCGCCGTAGCGTCTTCAGGCGCGGCAAAGCCAGCTACCGCCGCCCTTCGCGCAGCGTCCCAAATCTGAATGTGTCCGAGGCTGGGCAGGCTGTGCATGGGTCGACCGATGGTCACAAACCGGTCGGCTGATCCGATGACGAGTTGTCTCGCTCCGCCCGGATGCTTGCCCATAACCTCGCCGTCGTCGGCCCACGCCAATCGCGCAAAATAGAACCATTCCCAATCCCGAAAGTCCTCTTCCGTCGAGCGAGGCTGATGTTCTTGTAGAATTCGGCGGGCTCGGCCCATGTTGTTGTTGTCGATCGCTTCCTGGACAATGTGCATGTCGGCGAGATACGCGGTGCGTCGTGCGGCTCGAAGGTGGGTCAGGGCGTTTTGCTTTTCCTCCTCCGCCATGGAACGGGCTCGTTCGGCCGCCTGGCGCGCTTGCGCCTCGGCATTTCGTGCAGCCGTGGCCCTCCAGGTCTGGGACGTCGAAATCCATAGGCCGGCCAGCAGGGAAATGGCAATGGCCGCTCCCGCGCTATAGGCCAGTCGATTTCGCCGCCAGGACTTCTGAAACCGGTAGAACGCGCTGGGCGGCCGTGCCACAATCGGCTCATTCTCCAAATGCCGCTTCAGGTCCGCCGCCAGCCCGTTGACGGTCTCGTAGCGATGGGTTCGGTCCTTCTCCAGCGCCTTCATCACGATCCAGTCGAGGTCGCCCCGGCATAGCCGGCCCAGCGCGGATGCGTCCAGACTCCGGTTCTTCGCCACCACGGTGCGTTCGTCGTGTGCCATGGTGCTGACCCGGGTGGAGGGTTTGGGAGGTTCCTTCTCAGCGATGATCCTTTGCATCGCGCCGTATCCCAGGCTTAACAGTTCATTCGTGGGGAATGGCGTGGTGCCGGTGAGAAGCTCGTACAACAGGACGCCCAACGCGTAAACATCTGTCCGGGTATCCACGTCCAGCCCGCTCATTTCCGCCTGTTCCGGACTCATGTAGGCCGGGGTGCCGATCATCTGGGCATAATTTGTGAACAACGTCTTCTCGGTCAGCCGCTGGCTGGTGGCCTTGGCGATACCGAAGTCGATGATCTTGGGGACCGGATTGCCGTCATGCAACGTGACCATCACGTTGCTCGGTTTGATGTCGCGATGAATCACCCCTTTCTGGTGGGCATGCTGGATGGCCTGGCACACGGGAATGAACAACTCAAGTCGCTGCCGGGTGGGAAGCTTGTTCCGGTCGCAGTATTCCGTGATGGGAACGCCTCGAACCAACTCCATCACAAAGTACGGCCGCCCGCTCGCTGTCGCCCCCGCATCGAAGACCTTGGCGATACCGGGATGGTCCATCATCGCGAGGGCCTGACGCTCGGCTTCAAACCGGGCAATGACCTGGCGGGTATCCATACCCGGCTTGATAATCTTGAGCGCGACCTTCCGGCTCACGGGCTCGGTTTGCTGGGCCATGTAGACCACTCCCATCCCGCCTTCACCCACTTTCTGCAGGAGCTTGTAATGGCCGATCACGGTGCCCGGCTGTTCGAGGACCGGGGTCGATTGCAGCAACGATCGGGTATCACCGTCCGCGAATAGGCTGTCCGGCTGCTTCATGGCCTCGAGCAAGGACATCACCTCCTGGCGCAGATCGGCCTCCGGACACGCGCGGTCCAGATAGTCGCACCTCTGAGCGTCGGTTTCCAGGGCCGCGGCCGCTTCGAAGATGGCCTCCAGTTTTTCGCGTCGATTGTTCATAATCGTCGTCATTCTATCTGGCGAGATTTCTCCCGAAGATCGGACAAAAAAAAGCACGATCACAGTGGCTGAGACCGCCATCCTCCATGCCGGATCCTTCCATTCAACGAAGTCAAGGGCCTCACCGGCCGCTCTTCAATTGGCGGGAGAGCCAGGCCTTCGAGAAATTCCAATGTCGCTGAATCGTCTTTTCAGAATACCCGAGGGCGACGGCAATTTCCGCCACACTGAGCCCGGCAAAGACCCGCATCTTGACCACGTCACATTTGACGGGGTCCTCGAGTGCCAGCTGTTGGAGACAGTCATTCACCCGCAAGCACTTCTCGTCATCGCCGGCAATCGGAAGATCGACTATTTCAAGGGGAACGCGCTCCAGTCCGCCGCCATGCCGCACGCACTGCTTCCGCCGGGCGTTGTCGACCAGGATCCGCCGCATCGCCTCAGCCGCAGCGCTCAGGAAATGACTGCGCCCCCGCCAGAGTTGACGGTCGGACCCCGCCAGCCGGATCCAAGCCTCATGGACCAACGCAGTGGCCTGAAGGGTCTGGCCATTCTTTTCGTGGGACATCTTCCACGCCGCAATACGACGGAGCTCCTGGTACACGAGTGGCAGCAATTCGTCGGCGGCCTGGGGTTCGCCGCGTTCAACCGCCTCGATCAGCCGGGTCACCTCACTCACGCAATGCCGAACATAAGTCTGAGCAATCGCCGTGGCAAGGAACGGCATGAGCCCATATCTCGAGCGGGTGGATTCCCTGGCTGTCGATAGTGCCGCATCGGTCGCCGCGTGGGGGCACGCGGCCTACAAAGGAGAACGGCTTCTGCCTGTAGTCCCGGTTCCCTCACCGGGCGTCCGCCAGCACCGCCAACTTGAGGATGCACTGGTCTCAAGCTTGTCTCGGCTTACCACCTGGCTGGGACTTGATCGTTCCAATGGCCAACCATTCCCAGCCTTGCGCGCACGGGATTTGGCTGGGGCAAAAAGTTTGACAACGGGAGGGGTCACCTTAGATTCGCCTCGATCGGGATGGGGTCGTAGCTCAGCTGGTAGAGCGTCTGAATGGCATTCAGAAGGTCAGGGGTTCGACTCCCCTCGGCTCCACCAATCCTTCAATCGAAATGGGTTTGGGGCTTCTTTATTTCCGACCGGCTTCTGATGGTGCAATCACGGCTGGCCCAGTCGTGAGCATTTCCGTTAAATCCCCTCGGCCACCCGATTCGGCGAGGACATTTCAATCAAAAGGCGGCTGCCCAGTAGCTCTCTCTATCGGCTGCATATCGCAACTCACCGCGCACGCCGTGCCGCTTGTCGCTGGTAGTGGATGTCCGGCAAAGATCACCGACAAACATCGCTACCCGAAATTCAGCATCGCCGCCTTCACGCTTGAACTCAAAAACGACATCTCTGGCCTGCAGGCTGATGGTCGCCGGTGCCAGAGCACTCACGGAATTCGTGACACCGTCTGCGATATAGCTGCCCGAAAATCGTTGACCCTCTGAAGCGCTGATGACCAAGTGCACTGGCCGAGCCACAACGCCAGAAGTCGCGAAGGTATCGACCATCACGAAGGTGGCAACTACGCCCATCAACGTGAGTCCGATGATCATGATTCGTGTTTTCATAATTTCGATGCTTTCTGAGGCGCAATGTCCGCTATCGCCCAACGATCAATATAGGTGATCCGGGCGTTATTCACCGGGGACGAGGACCCGGCTTGCCGAGCTCGCCGCAGCCCATCGACGTTCAAACCTGCTACCCACTCGGGATCACACACGGCGGGCGGCTGGTGGCTGGGGTGCATGGTTGGGCCATTCCACTCCTGCATGCTCTCCTGGTCAATTCTGATCTCTCGCCGCTTCGCTCCTCCTGAGCAAGCGAAACGGTCCCCACAAGCACGAACTGCCACGACACCGGCCGTCGCGGCCAGGTCCCGCAGAGGCCGGTCGCTGTCACGCCCAATTGGGCCCGCCGCGACCCGGCATTTGCCGGATATCGAACCGTTTCGACCGTTGGTCGGCAGCGCAGAGATAGTCCGATCTATTCCAAGCCCAAGACGCGGCGGCCTTCGGGTGTGATCATGGACTGATGCCACGGGGGATCCCAGACCACCTCGACCATTGCCTCCTCGACGCCCGGCACCTCCATGAGCTTCTGTTGCGCGTCGCCTGCGATCACGCCGCCCATCCCGCATCCCTGGGCGGTCAGGGTCATCTTAACCTCGACACGATGGCGATCAGCCAGGACCGGCTCGATCCGCAGATCGTAAATCAGTCCCAGATCAACGATGTTCACCGGTATCTCGGGGTCGTAACAGGACTTTAGGGCCTCCCAGAGTTGTTCCTCGAGGGAAGAGCGATCCGAGGGCGTATCGCCGGTGGCCTGAGCCGGCTCGGTCTTGGAGCTGTCGGAACCGATCCCCAACGCATCCGCATCCTCGGCCGCGATCCGGAAGAGGCCCTCCGGAGTGCGCACGGTATAGTTGCCTCCGAGGCTTTGGGTGACGTCGACCAGTGTCCCGGCGGCGAGGTTGACTTGACGTCCGGCCGGGATTTCCACCGCCGCACAATCTCTACGAAGCGCCATGGATACGATATCATTCATCGCAGCACTTTATCCCGGGAATTGGATTTGACAATGAATCCGCGATTTCTTCATTTCACGTCCCGCGCATTTGGCTTCTAATTCGGCCATGCAGAATGGGATCTGGTCTTCGGTGATCGAGCACAGCGCTGATCCCCAACGCGTCCGCCACTACCTGGCTCAGCTTGCGGAGACTGAGGCGGGGGCATGGTTGCAGCAGATCGGAACGCAGGAGGCACAAACCGCCGCGGCATTATTCAGCGGATCGCAGGCCTTGAGCGATTGGCTGGTGGCCCATCCGGATCAATGCGAGTCTCTGTTCAACCTCGAATATGTAAGGCATCCGCGTCAGGTCCAAGGCCTGAAGCGCGAGATTCAATCATGGCTCGACCGGTGTCTTGCCGCGCGGGAATATGCCGAGGCCCTCAACCGCATCCGCGCCTTCAAGCAGCGCGAGTGGGTGCGGATCGCGATTCGTGATCTCGCGCGGCTGGCGCCGACCGACGAGATCATCCGCGAGATCAGCGATGCTGCCGACGTCGTCTTGGACGCGGTGTACCGGATTTGCTGGGCCCATACTACCGAACGATTCGGATTGCCGTATCACCTGGATGCCAACGAACGCTGGCGGCCAACGCCAATCTGCGTGCTGGGTCTGGGTAAGCTGGGCGGTTGCGAACTCAACTATAGTTCCGATGTCGATCTAATGTTCGTTTATGCCGAGGAAGGGTATGTGTTTAAAGAAACCCCTGGTCGCGGTTCGGTGATCGGCAAAGGACCAAGCAATCATCAGTTCTTTCAAAGGCTGATCGAAGGTTTCATCGCCGAGCTCACACGGCTCACCTCGGAGGGCGCACTCTTCCGGGTCGATCTTCGGCTGCGTCCGGAAGGCAACGCCGGGCCGTTGGCGCGATCGCTGTCCAGTTGCGAAAACTACTATGCCCAATGGGGGCAGACCTGGGAGCGCATGATGCTCATCAAAGCCCGAGGGGTGGCAGGTGACGCCGCGATGGCGGGCGAGTTTCTGGAAACTATCCAATCGTTCCGTTACCCCCGGTCCTTGGGTGACCGTATCCTTCGGGAGGTGGTCGAGACCAAGGAACGGATCGAGAACGAGGTCGTTCGCGTGGGCGAAATCGAGCGGAACGTGAAGCTGGGTCGCGGCGGCATCCGCGAAATCGAATTCATTGTCCAGACTCTTCAGTTGCTTCGCGCGGGCCGATTGCCGTTCCTCCAGCAACCCCAGACCCTCCCGACCCTGGAAAAACTCGTTCAATACCGACTCATGACCGCGGCAGACGCCAAAGCCCTCGGGGCGGCCTATCTCTTCCTGCGCGATGTCGAACACCGGCTTCAGATGGAGAACAACCTCCAGACCCACACCATCCCCACGGATCGCCACGACCGCGAGCGGCTCGCCCGGTTGATGGGGACTGACAACGTCCAGGACTTCGACCGATTGCTCCACATGCATACCCGCCAGGTGCGCCGCGCTTACGACCGCCAGTTGAAACTCGAGCCGGAGCGACCGGCCCTGCCTCTCCCTGATGGGTTCGAAGGTTTCGAGGGTGAATGGCGCCGGATACTTGCCGAGCATTCGTTTCGGCAGATCGACAATTCCTTTCGTTTGCTGGAGGTGTTTATTCAAGGACCGGGTTACGTTCACGTCTCGCCACGGACCATGGACCTGGCCCGCCAACTGGTCCTCAAATTGTTTGCCCTCTGTCCGCAGCAAAAGCCGGGGGCGGTCTGGCCGGCCAATGCCCTTTCCGATCCGGACCGCGTTCTGGCGCGACTGGACTCCTATGTGGGTGTGTATGGCGCCCGTTCGACGCTCTACGAGGCGTGGGCCGCCAACCCGTTATGGTTCGAGTTGTTAATCCTGCTCTTCGACCGTTCGGAATTCCTGGCCGAGATCGCCATTCGGACCCCGGACTTGATCGAGGAGCTTGTGCTCAGCGGCCAACTCCGCCGCCGGAAAACCGCCGCCCAGGTATTGGATGATTTGCGACGCGCCCGCCCTGATGAAGATCCGGGCATGTGGCTTCGACGGTATCATCAAGCCGAGCTGATGCGGTTGGGCTTACGCGATATCCTCAGCCTGGCCGATTTCGAACAGAACCTGGTCGAACTCACCGGTCTCGCCGAGGCCTGCCTTCAGTATGCCCTTGAGACAGTGATGCGCCGCCATCGGCTCCGGACCGCTCCCTTTGCCGTGATCGGCTTTGGCAAACTCGGAGGCAGCGAGCTTGTTTACGGCTCTGATTTGGACCTCAGTTTCGTTACCGCCGGACCGGTATCGAAACTTCCCAAACTCCAGGGTGTGGCGGCTGAATTGATTCAACTCCTTTCCGCTCCCACCGAAATGGGCAGCGCTTTCGTCATCGATACCCGGTTGCGCCCTGACGGGGAGAAAGGTCTTTTGGTCAATACCTTGCCTGCTTGCGAGAAGTATTACCGGCAGCGGGCGATGCTCTGGGAAATCCAAGCCATCTCCCGCAGCCGCTGTGTCGCAGGCGATTTTAAGGCGGGCCGACGTTTCGAGCGATTGGCGGCTGTGTTAACCAACTTCAAAGAACTCAGCATGCCGTTGGCTGCCTTTCAACCCGAATGGCGCTCCGAAATCGACCGCATGCGGGACCGGATTGAACATGAACGCACCCCTCCCGGCATGGATGCACTTGCTATCAAGACCGGGGCCGGAGGACTTGTTGACGCCGAGTTCATTGCCCAAATGCTCAGTCTCGCCCATGGCTGGCAGGAGCCCAACACCCTCCGCGCCCTCGAGCGCGCCCGTCGGGAGGGCATCCTGGCCACGAACGAGGCGGGGGAACTCCTGAGCCAATACACCTGGCTGCGGCGAATCGAAGGCATTCTGCGCCGGTGGAGTTTTGTGGGTGAGACGGTATTGCCGGACGATCCATCCCCCCTTTACCGTGTGGCGGTCCGTTGCGGCTATCCGTCCATCGACGCGTTTAAGGCAGCGGTTGCGCAATCTCGCGCCGCGATTCGGCGGATTTACCGGGGGATTTTTCCTCTTGCATCCCACCCTTGAATACCTACGGTGAGCGCGAAGGTCCTATGTCGTGCCGCACACTTTTACTCCTGGTGAGAGGGATGGTTCTCACATTCGTCCTGATGACTCTCCCTGCCGGACACACCCGGGCTGACAACTCGACGGACGTGCTGGAAATCTCCGCCGCCGACCCTTCCCCGAATCTTGAGCCCCCTGAGGCGGCGACCAATGAGCTCTCGATGACAGAAGCCGCGACGAACGAGATCGATCGCACCAGCGACAGTCATCCGATCGAGGACGTCGAGGACCAACCGGTCCGGATGGAACCGCCACCGCCGCAGGTCATTCAAGTGCAACTCCCCGCGGTGCCCATGCTGTCCCGCGAAGATATCGAATTCCTGACGGAGCGGCTCGCGGTCATGGAGCAAGGCATGGCCGGCCAACAGGAGAAGGCCATGGGCATCGTCCTCCGCTCAAATCGAACCATCCTCACCGCGGCCGCCATCGTCGGTGGCCTGGGATTGGCCGGCATCCTCGGCGCCTCGATCGTTCTGGTGCGTGCGTTTAATCGGCTTTCCGATGTCATGCTGACCTTGCCCATGGGACAGCAACTCGGCCGCGGCATGTCGCTCAACGCTCTGGCCATCGACGAAATCCCGTCCTCCACAACGAATGTCCTGGAACAAGTCTCCGCCCGTTTCCTCGGCGCCCTGGATCAACTCGAGAAGCGGATCCGTGGGCTGGAAGGCGACGGTGAGTCAACTGTTCCCGTGAGCGAATCTCCGGGCAATGGCAACATTCGGACTACTAGTGGTAAGACCCCGAGTGGGACCGCGGCGCATGAGAGTGCGCCTCCGCGGCACACGGCAGCCCCCGAGCGAACCAAACCGGCCAATGAAACCGCTGCCCGTGGCCGTCAAAAGATCGTGCAGTGCCTGGAGGAAGGCGAGTCCCTGTTGCAGAACGACAAGTTCGAGGAAGCCCTGCTTCGCTTTGAGGCAGCCCTCGCGATCGAACCGAACGACCCGGACGCGCTCATCAAGCGCGGTATGACCCTCGAGCGGTTGCAACGGATGGACGCGGCCTTGGAGAGTTATGATCGTGCCATCGCAACCAACGGCTCGCTGACGCTGGCTTATCTGCACAAAGGGGCGGTCTGCAATCGGCTCCAACGTTACCGGGAAGCGCTCGAATGTTATGAGCGCGCGCTTCAAGCCGAGCAGAAGCCCTGACCTGGCCGGCGGCGCCCGGTGAACGATGATTATCCGCGGCCCGGCATCCGGTCCAGCCGCACCCGCTCCAATGCCTGGCGTGCCAGGATCACCCGGAACTTGAGCAATTCGCGGGTCAGCGCCCCTTTCTTCCCCAACTCCCTTTCCAGCTCCGCAATCCGGTTTTCGTAGGCCTCGGCCTGCTTCCGGTTCTGCAACTGAATGGCCGTTAACCGGTGTTCGAGCGCCGCCAGTTTCTCGGTATTCGCCTGGTTCACACTCAAGAGGCGCGCCCGCTGGTTCATCAGGGTCCATACCAGCCGGTCCTTCATCATTCGCGCCAGGTGGGGAGTCAACTCCGATCGCAAGACCGCCACGGCCTGTTGGGCCTTCAACTCCGCCTGTCGCGTGCGCGCCGCCCATCCCTCGGGCTGAACCTGTCGCGTTGCCGCCTCGCGCCGCATGATGCGACGAAGCAGACCTCGCGATCGCCTTGGACCCGGTTCGGTTCGAAACTCGCGCAGTGCGCGTCCACGGCGGCGGCGAAGGGCCTCATTCATCGCGGTACGTCCGAACATCAGCAACCCCGCGATTACGAAACAGCCGAGGCCCAACCAAAGAAACAGCTCATTACCGGCCGCCGGTTTGGAGGGCACGGTTGGGTTGGCGGATTGCGCGGTTACTGCTGCCGTCCACAACGACCCTTTCATCGAAATCCCGATCAACAACAGGGTAGAGGGCGTTGGACGGATGAACATGAGTTTAAGCCTCCCGATAGATGATCCGTGCCTTGCTCAGATCGTAAGGTGAAACCTCAACGCGCACCCGGTCACCCACACTGATTCGAATAAAGTTCTTCCGCATCTTTCCTGAAATATGCGCCAATACTTCATGTCCGGGCCTCAGCGCGACCCGGAACATGGTGCCCGGCAGAACCTGCGTGACAGTCCCCACGACCTGAATCGGCTCTTCTTTCGGCACAGGGCTTATTACTGCCGATAAAACGGCCCGGCGTCAATCCGCAGCATCGGTGGACGACCCTTCACCCCCGAGTGCGGATTAAATCCGGATCCCGTGGACCGCCTGGCGCATTCGGCGCTCGCCGGAATGCGCCTGAGCCGGCTGGGCACTGAGCCCGCGACCGGCCTCCTGAATTCCCGGTGAATACCGCTATCCTCCCGCCTTGAGTTTGGCGCCGCACGCCATGCAAAAGCGGGCTTGGGGTGGGCAGGCCAGCCCACACGCCGGGCAATTGATATGATCCCGTGTGTGACGGTGATGGATCACCAGGTTCCGCATGTAGGGGATCCAGGTGAACGCGTAGGCGAAAATGAACACACTGTCCTTACGGTAAAACAAGGCGTAGGCGAACAGCAGGAACGCCCCAGCCAAACTGAGCCACCAGAAGGCCACCGGCACCACCACCTGCTTCCGCCGTTCGGTCACATACCACTGAACCAGGAACCGCGAAAAGAAAACTGCGTTGCCGCACCATCCCACGGCTTTCCACACGTTCCACTCGATACCAAACATACCCGCCCCAGGCGCCATGATATTCCTGAACCATTCCATAACTTGGCCGCATTTAGCTGCCACCCTCCGTTTCTGACAATCCAATTCCCCCCAATGCCCGCCTTGACTTGAAGGCGCACTTTGCGAAACTCCCACCCACGGTCCGTCCCTTCGTCCGGGGCGCGGACGAATCCGACGGGAGAGGTGGCCGAGTGGCTGAAGGCGACGGTTTGCTAAACCGTTATAGGGCTTATACCCCTATCGGGGGTTCGAATCCCCCCCTCTCCGCCAATTTATCAATCACTTAGATAACTCCTGATCACCCACTTTTGCACATCCGATTTCGCAGCCGCAACAACCGGGCAACACGGTTCCCGGATGAAACTGAGCGGCTGAAGTGGGAGAACGTGGACCTTGCCGAAGGGCACGTGACGGTTGGCGCACGGGCGCGCAAGACCGCTTCCCGCCGTGTTGTCCCAAGGTGCGCAAGTGTGTGAAGCGAAAAGAAACCGTACCCTCAATGTGAGTGGAGAAAGGCCTCGAAACCGGGTCCTTCCAGGAGGACCGTGCACCCGTGACCGAACCACCAGAATATCCCACCACAAGTGTTGCGGCGAAAGCCACGGTTTTGACGGTGCGAGCGGTCATTAAACGTCTGACTTGGGACCTGAGGAAGCTTGTCAGGCGGCCCGCTGGCCGGCAAGCAATGCAAGCTGCAGAGGGCAGACCGCCCCTTACGCGAGCGAGACCGCCCGAGAAGAACCGAAGCCGCAGGTGACTGATCAGCAAGTTCCGTGAGCTGAGCTTGCGGATGGGCGCGAAGCAGGCATGATTCCCCGATGGCAAAACCAGCGCAAGCTGACCATAACGTCATCTGGATCTTGGCCGAGGCATTTCAGCAAGCAGCGGAGACGACTATCCAGCATCAACAGGAACCCGGATGCGCCGGTTTCATCAGGTATCCGATTGCCTTCCTGCATTTCCGCACAATCGAGCTGGCGCTAAAAGCGGCTCTGCTATCCAGAGGACTCGGATACGCTGAAGTGCGGCGGCTCGGCCACAAGCTCAATGCACTCCTTAAGGCGTGTCAGGATCGGGGCATCGATCAGCAGCTTGGGCTTGATCCTGAAGCCTTGAATCTCATCGCCCCCTACTTGGATCAATACGCCCACAAGTGGTATGAATACCCTGAAGACCTTTGGGAAAAGATGCCAGATGCTGAACTAATGCGCCGGCTTGTTGGCAAGCTGATCGAGAAGACCAAACTCCTTCTGCACTCGGACGACGATCTGCGAGGCGGAGCAGGGCTTGGTACCTGACTCTTGATCGTCGGCTTGGCTGTCGGCTTTGCTGTAGCCTTCACTTCGTTCTTTCGCTCCAGGACGCCCCGGGACGTGTTTGATTCGATGCCCGCTGTCCTTCATGGGCGCCAAGCCGATCATCGTTCGTGCGGCGGGACCCCGATCGCCATCGAATTCGAGGCTTTGGATAAATCAAAACCGATCACCGGACTGGCCGCCGCCGTGAATGGTGCAGCGGTGGCGTTGCAGACATCCGGAATCGGGAGCCTAAAGGCCAAAGGCACAGCAAGGTATGTGTGCGGAGGGATTGGGAAGTATGTCGTTACGGCCAGCGGTAGCAGTGCCGGAGGGACGGGGGTCGCGGCAGCTGATTTCAGCGTTGATTACGACCTGCGGTGGTTACCGCCGCTCGCATTGGGCAAAGCCTCCAAGGGCGGTTCGACTGTGCCCATCAAGTTCTCCATCCGCGATTCCGCGGGCAAGTTCATTCACGACGAAACCGTGGTGGTGATCGTTTCAGAGATCTCCAGCGCGGGAGAGGAGCGGAAATCGGTCGCGGTCTTTGGCAAGGGCTCAAGTTGCGTGCGGATTGACGACATCGCCAAACAGTACCTGCTGAACTTCAAGACTGCCAAGGGGACGCACAACTACCGAGTCGACGTCTTTTTTACCGGCATCACCTACAACGACTTTGAATTCACACTGCAAGGCTCCAAAGAGTTTTCGTTGAGATGAGTTGAGGTGATCCCAAGTATGGGTGAGTTCAGCAGTCAGGAAGCAAGCCCCGACTGTTTCCATCTGTTCTCCGCGTCTACTCGCATAGAGATAGGGGTGTGATCTGGGCCAACATCTGCGTAGAGGTGGGCGCCGCTTACGATCAATCCGGTTTCAAGGCAAGTGAGGACCGGTTTCCCTGGGAGATGGAGCCGATCAGCAGCCATCCGATTCGGCGAGCCAGGATCTTTTGGCGCGCAATCCTTGCATCTCAATTCGGCTTATCGGGTGGTCCGGAACTTGCCAGGCATGAGATTGAGAATCCGAAGAATGAGCTGGGCAGCTGCGAGATTGAATTTCCGATCATGTCGCGTCTTTACGCTCACCATGATCATTCTCACATTCGCCACCACCGGGCGTTGTGAGGACTGGCGAGGATGGCGAGGACTCGACCAACAAGGAACCCGTAATACGCCTCTCACATTCGACTCATGGTCGACGAATGAGCATGTGCTGTGGAGCGTGCCCATTCCGGGAGTGGGCCATTCCTCGCCGGTCATCCAGGGCGGTCACGTTTACGTGACCGCAGCGCAAGAGACCGCGCAAAACAGCTTGAAGAGCGTCACCACCGGGATCTCTCTTACCGCGATCGCCTTCCTGGTAGTCGCCGGGCTCGCTTCGCACCGCGGCTTGCGCGTCCACCGCCGGACTGATCCCGCCAGTCGATGGACCACCGGGCGCGCAATTCCGTGGGGCATGCTGCTGGGATGTATCGCCTCGCTCACGTTCCTGGCCTACCGGTCGTTGAGACCCACAAACCAGGATCATGAATCCGGCCTCGCGCGCTGGCTGGTCGGAGCGAACGTCCTCGCCGCCTGCGTGGTGGCTTCGACCTACGGCCTCCGAGGCCGTTCGTGGTGGCGGGGGGTCTGCGGCATAGGATTGATCGGCCTGGCCATCGGCGTGGCTGTCGGACGCCCCAACCCTGAGTATTACGGTGCTGTGGATGGGGCGACGAGCATGATGGGGGCATTGCGCTGGGGTATTGCGCTCCCGGGGACGTTCGGGCTGGTCATGTTGCTAGGTTGGCTGCCGCGACGCCTGTTCGGGCATAACGCAGAATCTGCTGAGTCTGCCCAGCATGTGGTTCGCGGTGATCGATGGCCGATCCTGATCCCATTGTTGGCCTGCGTTGCGGGGATAGCTTTGCCCGTAGTGATTTTCAAGATCCCCGCCTTGTTGGATGCGGCGCTCGGTCTGATGCAGGGAGTCCGAGGCGGACCCATCCGCTTCCTGGCGATGAGCTACAGCGCCCTGGTGGTGATCCTGATCAGTTGGGCCATCGTCGATGTCATCGGCGCTCCGAACGGGTCGCTGCCCGTTCCGGGGTGGTTGCGAGTATCCCTGATCTTATTCGGAGCATGGCTGGCAATCGATATGAACGGGATCCGCAAGGACTCTCATTGCGAACGAATCATCCTCGGGTTCAACCGGCAAACGGGCGAACGTGAGTGGATTGCGCGCGGACTTCCAGGTCCATTGCCCGCCTTGCACAAATCCAACTCCGCGGCCAGCCCGACCCCTGTCGTCGATGGTAATGCGATCTATGCCTACTTCGGAGACGCAGGGGCAATGGCCACATCTTTGGATGGGAAGGTGATCTGGAGCCAGCGAGATCTCCCCTTTGTGGGTATCCATGGGGCCGCGGCCTCGCCCATGCCGCTGGATGGGAGGCTCATTGTTCTCTGCGACATGGCATCCGCCCCATACCTGACCGCACTGGATTTGCGAACGGGGGCGCGGACCTGGACGGCTCGGCGCACACCGTGGCAGGGGCAGCACGGACGCCACTGCACTCCGGTGGTTACCCGACTGGATGGAAACCCATTGATCATTGTTTGGGGTTCCACTGACCTGGACGTTTATCGACCGACGGACGGCGGACAATCGGCCCATCTCAAGGTCGCATGCGAACCGGCCAGCGTTCGCGTCGCCAGTCCCCTGATCGATGGTGACCGCCTTTTCATCTTCACCGTGGACCAGGTTTGTGCGGTCGACCTGCGGAAATTGCTGGCGCACGAATCGGCTATCTTGTGGGCCTCCTCCATGAAGCGAAAGGGTCCGGTTACCGCCAGCCCGCTGATGCGCGCCGACAGGCTGTATATGGTCACCGACACCGGTGAAGTTTCGTGTCTGGATGCCACGAATGGGCATCTGATTTGGCATCGTTCGCTGGGCGGCGGGACGCGCGTCTATGCATCGCCCGTCCTGGTGGGTAATCAATTGCTGGTGTGCGATCTTCGCGGACGCACCCATTTACTTGATCTGGATAATCCCAGTGGCCCGGTTATCACCAATGCGCTCGAGGCCGCGATTTACGCCTCGCCGGCCATCGTGGACGGTCGACTCTACATCCGCACCACGGATCGACTCTGGTGCCTCGGGACCGCGGATAGCCCATAGCATCGGCCACGATTCCGGCGGCGGCTGACTTGCCGAAGCCTCCAACGATTTGGCGTCAGCCCGATCCGTTCTTCCCCTCAGGGCGCGGTCAGCCGGAAGAAGCTGCGACTCCGATCGCGCGGGAGGGAGAGCTGGTTGCGACCCTCCACGGGTAAAGGAGTCTGGGGAATGGGAAACCAGCTCTGCAGATCCGCCGAGCGTTGCGGTGTGAAATCCGTGTCCGAGTATGGCCAGGAGAGAAGCACTGCATCCTGAACGGAGAGAATTGGAGAATTCGACACGACATCCGGGAGATTGAAAGAGACGAGTTTCAGAGTCTTCCCGTAACTGATCATGCCGAGGCCCGGCGCATATGTGATTTCGAGCGCTTCCGTATTGGTCTCCACCAGGCTGCGAACCACAATGCGGACGCAATTGCTGAAGTTGCCGGCCGGCACGGCCAGGCTTATGCCGATTGCCGCATTGACGGCTTCATCGATGGCGACCCCGGGTGCGGTGGTTTGGAGAAAACGAGCGCCCGGCGTGAGATTCGCCGGCATGAAGATACCGGCCTGGGCGGACTCCATGCCGACAAACCAGGACTTCTCGTGGCCGATGATCACGCCGTTCAGGTATTGATCCACTTCCCGCCCCAAGCAATGCACATCGCCCGTTTCAAGACATTGCGCGAGGAGCCTCCGAGATACTTCGACCAGCTCGCCTTCCACCATTTTCCGTTCTTCGATCACGCGTGCCGGGATTAGTCTCTCAACGTTGTCAGAATTCACCGTCACGCTCCTGATTTGGTCAAGCACCGTGACAGTCAGCGACGCCGGCCGGCCTTGTTCGAGGCCCTCGAAAACCAGGCGGCGGCCCGGGGAAATGGGGGAATAGGGATGATTACTGGAGGGGGTAAAGGAGCAACCGGTTGGCAAACCGACCGTTCCCAAACGGTGATCCGTTAATTGGAGGACGCTGTCATCATTGATCAAGCCGACACCCGGGGCATAGGTCTTGGTGGTCGGATCGAGATCGGGTCGGAGTTGGTCTGTTTCCAGGGTTTGAACGCAGTTAGAAAAAGTGCCCGCCGGAGTTGTGATCGTGAGGCCCATCGCGATGTTCTCCGCTCCGTCCAGGGCCGAAGGGGCCTGGTTCTGGTAGTAACGTGCCGCGAGCAGAAAAGTGCGCGGCATGATGATTCCGGGAAGCGCGCCATCCACTCCCGCCTCCCACAGCCGAGCCTGGCCGACGATCGCCCCGTCGAAGTAGAAATCGGACTCTTCTCCGAAGAGATAGACATCCCCGGTTTCGAGGCTGCGAGCGTACCACAGTCGGGCCACTTCATCCAATACACCATCCACGGTTTCGCGCTCCTCGACGACCCGGGTCATCACGACGCGCGGCCCGCGGGAGGAAGGCAGGGTGACGGGCTTGGTCTGATTCAGGGCAGTGATCGTTACCACAATCTGTTGCCCGCCGTCATTTCCCTCCAGGATCTGGCGGTGACCGGGATCGAGTATGAAATAGGGATTTCCCCCAAACACGGAGAAGTGGATTTCATCGAGCGGGAATTGGGCGGTAAAGTCCTGCCCGCCCGCGCCAGTTAGGATGAAAGGGAGCCCAGCGACAAAGTGCCACTTCATGGCTTTTGTATCGATCCATCCCACGGAACATGCAAGCTCGGCCTGGGCTTGGAGTCGCCTCAGCCGGCCATCTCCAACCGCACCACGAAAACGCGTCTAGGCTCCAGGATCTGGGCGCTGATGCGGCCTCCCAGGAGTTCAACGACCCGCTTGCACAGGTTCAGCCCTACTCCGGCATGGGCCACTTCTTCATCGCGCAATTCGGCATTCCTCCAAAACGGTTCAAAGGCGCGCTGGATGATCTCCGCGTGCAGGGCCACCGCCTGGTTCGCGACTGCGATGGATTTGTCCGAGCGCGCTTCAATCGAGATGGTCCCGCCGACGGGGGCGTAAGATACGGCGTTGTCGAATAGATTGGTAACAACAACGCGCAGAAATTCCGGATCGGTCTCGATCCGAGTGTCCTGGTCGATCCGCCAGTCGACGCGGAGGTCGCGGTCTGCCGCGCGCATTGCGAAGGGTTTCCACCATTCTGGGAGGGCGTACTCGATCAAGATCACCTGGGGCTGTAACCGCACATTGCCCGCCTCGATCCGGGCGATGGAGAGGAGATTGGTGACCAGCCAGTTCATGCGCTTGGCGATCTCGAAACATTCATGGACGGCATCGCGGTATTCCTCGGGCGGGCGGATGCGGGCCAAAGTCACTTCCAGGGTAGAGAGCAGGCCGGCAATGGGGGTGCGGAGTTCGTGGGCGACGTTGGAGGTGAGCGTTCGTTCGCGCACCAGGGCGGCCTCGACTCGCTCGAGCAGCCGATTGACCTCCCGGGTGACCGGTTCCAACTCAGCTGGCTGATGCGGTAAATCGATCCGCTCCCCGGAAACGGCTTCTCCCAGAAGGCAGATCCGGCCTCGCAGTTCATCCAGCGGGCGCAATCCTCCTCGAACTACCAGCCATGTAATCAAACCGCCCAGGACCGAGCATCCACCCCAGAGCCCGAACATCGGCCCTCGAATGGCCGCCAAGGTCGGGACGACCGTGTCGAGTTCCGCCACCACCAGCTCAATGACCGGCGGAGGTGGAGATCCTGAGACCTCGCCTGATTCGATGTCCGAACGTTGTTCCACGCTGTCATCGTCGTTTCGTATCCCCAGGTACGCATCGAACTCGATGCCGGCGCAGCGCCCCGGGCGTCCGCCGGGCAAAGTAACGTTTCGGAGCTCGGGAAGGGAAGCCGGCCCGCCGAAACGAGGCAAACCATTCGAAAGATCCGGAGATGAAACCAGGGCGTGGGCGGTTCCCTTCAGCCAAATGGAGTAATAATCCACGCCGACTTCTTGGCCCGGTGGGTTTTTGCGGTCCTCCAGCCATTCAATTTTTATTCTGTCTGCATCCGATTCGATCATGGACGCGAGCAAGACCGTGCGCTGGATGAGGCCGCGATCGAACTCCGCGTAGAGCTGTTTGCGGATGGCGAGATAGGCCATCGTGCCGCCGGCGCCAATCAGGAGCGTCAGAGCGCACAGAATCCCGGCAATGAGTCTCCAGCGCAGAGATTGCACCGGGCTAATCCTCTTCTTTGATCACGTATCCCAGGCCGCGCCGGGTGTGAATGAGCGCGGGCATGTCGGGGCGTTCGAGTTTCTTGCGCAGGTAACCGACGTAAACATCGACGACGTTACTGCCGTACCCTCCGTGATTCTCGTAGACATGGTTCCAGATGTCCGTCCGCGTCACCAAATGACCCGCGCGCCGGGCCAAGTACTCCAGGAGCGCATATTCGCGCGCGGTCAATTCGATTTCCTGGCCGCCGCGGCAGACCCGCCGGGAACTGGTGTCGATTTCCAGGTTGCCGATGCGGAGAAGCGGGTCTTTTTGATGATAGCATCGCCTCGTCAAGGCCTTCAGCCGGGACATCAGCTCGCCCAGAAAAAATGGCTTTGTCAGATAATCGTCCGCGCCCAGATCGAGTCCTTTCATGCGATCCTCAACGGCGTCCTTTGCGGTAAGAATGATAATCGGCGTCGCATTTCCTTTTTGCCGCAAACGAGTGAGGATGCTCAGGCCTGGAAGCTTCGGGAGCAGCAAATCGAGAATCATGACATCGTAAGCGTTGGTCTCGGCAAGCCACAGGCCCTCTTCACCGTCGGTCGCCACGTCCACGGCCCAACCCGCTTCACGGATCGCCTTGGAAACCGACCTTTGCAACGGTTTATAGTCCTCGACGAAGAGCACTCTCACGATGCGTCAGGATACGTGGTGTGGATGAGAAAACAATGAGAACTACCGGATCGTCTCCGTCTGGCTCATCATTCTAAAGATGTTGCCTGGAGAGCGGCAGTTCTCCCGTGTAACTGCGGTAGTCCAGTCCTTCGGTAAATCCGCGAAAAGGAATGGACGTCACGTGACCGGCCAGCCAAAGGGTCGTGCACCTCCGGCGGTGACGATACCACTCCAGCCACATCTCGCGCTCCGGGTAGAGCGGCTGAAGCGCGAATCGCCACTGCCGCAGGATCTCCGGAACTCCTGGAAATAAGCCCAGCGAATCGTCCTCCCCCTCCATACGTTGTTCGGCAGCATCTTGTGCCAGGAGGGTTGTCCCCGGCGACTGAAGGCTGGTGATTTTGAGCGGTCCGGGAGTGCCGGAACCGAATGGGGTGATGATATGGCGGTTAATGCCATAGGTGGAATGGAGCCAAAACTCCGGTGGATAAGGAAGTCCTTCCTCGCGCCATTCGTCCACACGACGCGCGCTGGGGCAGCGGAAGAGCTCTTGCGCTCCGTCCAGGTAGGGGGCGTAGGCCACCCCCCAATAGGCGGCTGGGTGGTTCGCCGGTAATATTTCATTTGTCCACGGATTGGCGGTCCATTGACCCTGATCGGGAATGGCTCCAGCCACGTGATGGATCTGGTCTCCGTTCTCGCCCGCGTACATGGCGACCGCGATCCCGATCTGTCGGAGGTTGCCGATGCACCTTACCTCTTTCGCCTTTTCCACCGCCGAACTGAGCCCGGCTGCCAGCAGGCTGGTGAGCACTCCCAGGACAGCGATAACGACCAACAGTTCCATCATCGTGAATGCCCGGGAGGAGAGATCGGACGGCATATCCTCGATGGTCACAGGCTGAACGTAATCATCTTCCCGCATTTCCTCAAGCTTGCGGCTACTCGATCTCGACGAGTTGTGTGATCAACAGTTTGCCGTGATGTTCATGGATCTCGACCAAGCCGATGCCCGGTGCGTAGTACTTTTGCTCAATCACGCCGGGTTCGAGGGGAGACCACTCCTTCGTCTTCAGGCAGTGCTTGAATCTCAGGCAGTGCTTGGAATGCACGTCATCCTCGACGAACTCGTTGAGCGTGACCGTCGCGTGGAGGTTGACGATCTTGGCCATGTCCTCCGCTTCGCCTTCGGCAAATTCCTGGCGGTAGGAATCACCCACCCGGGGGTGGGCCAACATGAGGATTCCCGGCTCGGCACCCTCCACGCCGGCCTCCCATGAACCTTCTTTGCTGGTGGACACTAATTGCCAATCGTCATCGTATTCGTACGCCGTGGCATCCTCGCCGAGGTACCAGACGTTCCCGTCGTTGTCCCAAGCTATCCAATCAATTGTATCTTCCACCAGGACCGTGCCCACTCCTTCCACCATGATGTATTCGATGTCGTGAACGACCGTGGCCTCGACCCCGAGAATGGACTTCCTGTCAGCGGTCTGGGTGATCGGATTGACGATCAGTCCGTCTTCATCCTCCGCCATGTAGGTGTAAGTGAGATTCTCCGCCATCGGCAGATACGCGTTGTCCTGCGGGGAATCGAAGTTGCCGGGATCGAATGGGACTTTGACCGTTCTCGCCTGCAGGGTGATCATCGAGAATGCGAGGATCGTCGTGGCCGTCAGCACGGCGGTTATTCCGAGATGGGTGTTCTTCATTATTTTCTCCTGGTTTCGTTGTTCACGCGCAGAGTGTGACACCTGGCGAATGAGAGAAGCATGAGAGCAAAATGAGAAATAGATGAGAATTACAGGATTGTCTGTGGGGAGTCGCCCGCCCTCCTCCGACCGATTACCGGGCGGCAGTCTATCGTCCGGACGCATTCTATGAAATCCATGAAGAGAGTACTTTTGAGCAGGAGGCTGGCACAATGCTGAGAAGTCCTGGGGACAGGCATAATCGGGATGTGAATGTTCAGCCACCGAGCATCGCGGGATTCCCCACGGACAAGTGAAGCGCCGATAGGAGATGCCGCGAGGTTGAGTAAGGATGCGGACGAGAGACTTTCTTCCCATTTTCGGGATGGTGTATTCCCGGCAGTGAAACCGACTCCCATGGCGTCCGCACAGGCGCGTCCCATGTTTCCTTTGTGGTTCCAACCTTTTGCGCGGTTTCTCCGGCGCTGGCACAGGGACTGCCATGAAACTTCCATAAGCCATGCTGAACGACATCCGATTTGCGTTCCGTCAGTTATCGAAAAGCCCCGGCTTCAGCGCAGTTGCCATCACGACGCTTGCCTTGGGCCTCGGCGCTAATAGTGCACTATTCAGCGTCATGTACGCCGTGTTGCTCGAACCTCTTCCATACCATGATCCCGGTCGACTGGTTCAAGTGCAGTCCACCATCACCGTTCCAGGCAAACCCCGAGAGATCTTATCAGCATGGTCCTACCCGCGCTTTGAACTGTTGCGCGATCACAACCAGATCTTCGAACAGATTGCCGCCTTCGACAGAAGCACGGTCACGGTGGCCGGTGGCGACTCTGCGGAACGTGTCGAGGCCGAAATGGCCTCGGCCAGCTACTTCCCTTTGCTCGGGGTGCGCCCTGCGCTGGGGCGTGTGTTTTTGCCCGAAGAAGACCTGAAAGGTGCCAGTCATTCTGTGGGGGTTATCAGTGAAGATTACTGGCATCGCAAATTCGGCGGTGACCCAGCCGTCATCGGTCAGACGCTGCGCGTGAATGCGACGCCGGTGACGATCATTGGGGTATTGCCGGCGGGCTTCAACGGATTGACGGGAGCGGCCGAGATGTGGATGCCGATCACGCTGGCACCAGCATTGACGGCAGATCCGACGCGGCTCGACCGTCCTTTTACGATGTGGCACCGGGTCGTCGCCCGGCTGCAACCATCGACAGGCCTGACCGCCGCCCGGGCTGGCCTCGATCTGTTGGAACAGCAGCTTGAATCCGACCTCCGGGTATCGTCCGAAAAGGAGGCCTACGGCATCCAGCTCGATACGTTTCGAGACGCCACGACTGATCCGCTGATTCGGCGTTCGCTTTTCGTTCTGACGGCTGCCGTGGGATTCGTTCTCCTCATCGCTTGCGTCAATTTCGCCAATCTGCAACTGGCGCGGGCGGCATGGCGTGAACGCGAGATAGCCGTGCGGCTGGCATTGGGTGCGCCTCGGGGAAGGCTCATCCGGCAGCTACTTGTGGAGAGCATGCTGATGGCGGTTGTCGCCGCGCTGGTTGCCTTGTTGTTGGCGCGTTGGACAATCGATGCCATGGCGGCATTGCAGCCGCTCACCAACCCCGGTCTGCATTCCGAGTACTCGCCCCTGCCTCAATTCGGGTCTATTCGTCTGAGCGTTCCGGTGCTCGCATTCAATCTCGGAACCGCATTGGTCTGTGGCCTCTGTTTCGGCCTCGTTCCGGCCTGGAGGGGAGCACGCGGGTCACTGGCTTTAGCGCTCCATCATTCCGACGCACGCACGGCAACCGCCTACCGGGGACAGGGTATGCGCGGTGCGCGCGGTCTGCTCGTGATTGTCGAAACAGCCCTGGCCCTGGTGCTTCTCGCGGGTGCGGGACTGATGGTTCGCAGCTTCGCGCGTTTGACGACGACGCGGCTGGGATTCGACCCTCGGCAATTGTTGACATTTCGACTGGATCAGCCGTCGGGCCAGTCGGATCGGGCCCGGCAACTCTTCTTTCAACAGGTGAGGGAGCGCATGGACGCGATACCGGGGGTGGAATCCGTCTGCCTCGCCAATGCGGCGCCATTATCCGCGAGTTACGATCGCAGTTACATGAAGGTGCGGCCCACCATGAATGAAGGCGAACCCGTGGAAGCATTCATTGGCGTTCATCTCGTCAGCCCGGAGTACCTCCAGACCCTGCAGATTCCGTTGGTTCGTGGCCGTTGGTTTGTAGACGCCGACCGTGAAGGCAGCCCCCTTGTGGCGGTGGTCAACGAAACCGCCGCCCGCAAGTATTGGCCCGATGGCGATCCCGTTGGCCAATCCGTTGATCTCAGCCCGGCCTTATCCTCATCCTTCGCATCGGTGACAGTGGTGGGAGTGATCGGCGACGTCAAGTATGACCAGATGGCGGCCGAGATGGGGGCGAATGTGTACCTCTCTTACCGACAGTCGGGCTATCCAGGTTATTACGTGAGCCTGCGAACCTCGGGTGACCCGGCCGCCATGGCCAGGTCCGTGCTCAGCGTCGTCGCCGCCCTGAATGCCGAGGTCCCGGTTTATGATCTGCGGACCATGAAACAGCGCATGGCCGATTCCACCTCGCGCAGCCAGTTCAACACTGTGTTGCTGCTCGCCTTCGCCGTGCTGGCAGTGGGGCTGGCAGCGATTGGCCTCTACGGCGTCGTGGCTTATTCCGTCGCCCAGCGCACCCGCGAAATCGGAGTTCGAATCGCCCTCGGCGCACGAGCGGCCGACGTACTTCGGCTCGTGGTGAAGCAAGGCATGCGCTTAGTGCTTGCCGGCGGCGTGATAGGGTTAGCCGGTGCCCTGGCACTGACCCGTCTTATGCGGAGTTTACTTTTTGACATCAGTCCCACCGACCCGGTCACTTTTGCAGCCATCCTCGCGTTGCTCCTGGGCGTCGCGCTGTTTGCATGCTGGCTGCCCGCCCGCCGCGCGTCCAAGGTCGATCCCATGGTTGCGCTGAGGAGCGAGTAATTCGTGGTGACTCATTCCATTATTACCCAGGGAATTCCGACGGGATTCGAATGTGCGCTGGTCATTGAGAATATTCCCGTATCGTTTCTCCTGAGTCCATGTGGGGCGTCGCGGGGTGTATCGATTTGGCGTGTTTCACCTTGAACGTTCGCCCCCGGCTCGGAGAAGATCCAGACGTGAGCGAGCGGGTTCAAAGGAACCAATGTCTGGACGGGCGACAGCGATTCTTGACGACGCCGCCAACGGTGAATGCAGTTCGTCGGCAGGGGGGCATTCACATCATCGTGGGTGTGCTGCTGTTAAGCGCGGCGATAGCCGGCCTGAAGATGGATATTGAGTGGCTGGCGCAGCCATTCTACGCTTGGGCCTGGTGGGGTTACATACTCCTGCTCGACGGTTATTCCGCCTGCAAACGCCAGGACTCGATCCTTTCCACGCGACGAAGATTCATTCTACCCATTTGCCTGTGGTCGGTAACCTTTTGGTTCTTTTTCGAGCTGGTGAACGCTCGGATCCGCAACTGGTATTACGTGGGTGTTTTCCCCTTTGGCGCCTGGTTTTCCAGTTCACTTTTCGCCGTGGCCGCCTTCGCGACCGTCTTTATGGGTATCTTTCAAACCATGGATGCGCTGAACGCCAGCGGGCTATGGCGTGGCTGGCGTCGTGTTCCCAGGCAAATGCCGTGGCACTGGACCTACGGCCTGCAAATCGCCGGTCTCAGCTTTGCCACGCTTGCGCTGGTATTTCCTTACTACCTGGCCCCACTTGTTTGGGGCAGCTTCACGCTGTTGGTTGATCCGTGGAACTACCGGCGCGGCGCGCGCTCGCTGCTGCGCGATCTTGAGCAGGGCGATTACGGGCTGGTCGCCCGGCTGTTGCTGGCCGGCCTGATCTGCGGGGTGGTATGGGAAAGCCTCAATTTCTTTGCGCCGCAGAAATGGATTTATACTGTGCGCGGACTGGAAGGTTTTAAATTGTTTGAGATGCCGCTCATCGGTTTCCTCGGCTTTCCGGCATTGGCCCTCGACTGCATGGCGGCCTATGGGCTGTTCTCGTCATGGTTGCTTGGGAACCGAACCTGGGAGCGACCGGAGGATCTTGTTTACACTCCGGCACTTCGCCCGCAACAATCGAAGTCCCTCTTTCGCGGCACTGCGATCGTTCAATTGGTCTTCTGCGCCTTTGTTTCGGCCTTTGCCACACCGGTCAACGTTGCTTCATTCCAAGTGGAATTGCGCGACCTTGGATTGACCGTCCCCGAAGTGCGTCACCTGAATGAGCAGGGCATTGCCCGGCCAAGGCAGTTTCTGGCTGCGACGGACACCTCCACCAAGTTGATGCGGTTGCGCACGGCCCTGGGGTGGAGCCCAAACCGGTTGAACGAAATTCGCGAGCGCGCCGCGCTTTATATGTTCAAAGGCATCGGAACGGATCACGGCCGGATGCTTGAGGCCCTGGGTGTCCGTACGCTGCAGGACCTAGCGACGTGCGAACCGGAGGCGTTGCTCCGGCGGCTTTCCCGGTTCCAACCTCCGGCCCTGGTGGCGGCGCCGAGGTTGGACTTTATCAAGGTCTGGGTCCATGACGCTCGCAAACGGAACGTTCAGCGCGTTCGGTAAACATGCGCTCCTCCCATCTTTATGAACGACATCAAATTCGCCTGTCCCCAATGCCAACAACATATCCGTTGTGCGACGGCCCATGCCGGTCGTCTGACCGCGTGCCCAGCATGCGGAGTTACGCTCAAAATCCCCCAACCCGGACTCCACTCCCGGGAATTGCTGGTGGCGGGCGTCGCGCGCCCGGCCGAAAAGACTCAACTCATCAAAGCGATCAAAAGTCCGGCCAGATTATCTGCGGAATCGAAGAAGAAGGCGGCGGAGGTTCCAATGACCACGCCGAGAGTGGAAGCCGCTGGCTCCCTGCCTTCTGGCAAACCGGAAGGCAAGCCCCCGTCATCGACCCAACCGCGGATAACCGCCGCGTGCATATGCCCCGCCTGCCGGGCGTCGCTCGAAATCCGGATCGTGTCGGATCCTGTCTCCGGCGTTCCCAGTGCCTCGGCAGTGGTTGCGGGTCCCGATAATTCGGGGAACGTGCGTGCTGGCGGTCGTGGACGCCAACCGGCGGGCACTTCGCAATCAACTGTGGCGGGGTCTTTGGGCAAAGGGGTCAAATCCCAGCAGGCGCGCCCCGGTGGCGGCATGAAACCGCGGATGTCCTATGTGCTGACAGGTAAGCCTCCAGCGCCGAAGATTTCTTCTGCCGGGACTGTTTCGTCGGCGGCGAGAACGGAAAGAGGAAAAAGCGGGAATCGGTAGTTCTCCGGTTCTACTTCGGCGGTTTGCGGGAGTTGGACGCAATTCAAACCGGGGTCGGTTCTTGCAGCAGTGCGACGATCGTCTGACCGTCTGAAGGGGAGAGGGGCTCGCCGGCAGTAAACACCTTCAGGTTGCTGTTTCCCGTCAGCAGAAACAGCGGTAGAGCCTCGGCGCCGTGTTGCGATTTCCAGTCCGCGAAAGAGAATTCTTTGGTCAGGTTGGTTTTGCGTACGGCGGCGCCACTGCCCAGGCGTCTCGTGAGGTCGAACAGAAAAACGTCGTTTCCAAAGAGCAGCCGGCCATGCGGTTCGAGCTCAGTCTTTTTGCCGCCGCCGGTATGAACCTGGATCTGGTAGACTTCAGATCTTCCGAAGAACTCGACAAAATGCATCGCCGCCAGCGTGTTCACCTCCTGATTCGGCGTCAGGGCGATCAGGCGTCCAAGGCCGCTGAGTTCGAGCTCGTCACGAGCTTGTTCGGACAGAACATTACCGTAATAAGTGGGGAGCCCCGCCAATCGAGCGGCCGCTAGGTTCTCCCAATTGGTGTCAGCCAGCAGCACCGAGAAGCCGTCCCCATGCAGCGACTCGGCCAGGGCCCGGGCAAAGGGATGGGCGCCCAGAAAGAGGACGCCTTGGGGATTGGGCTTGGATAGACCTAGCCATTTGGCAAGCGGACCGGCCGTCAGACCATAGAGCGTCACGGTCCCCACAATCACCAGAAAGGCCACGGGTACGAGTTCCTGGGCTCGCGCGTTGCCTTCGTCGGCGAGTCTTAGCGCGAATATGGCCGCCACCGCGGCCGCAACAATTCCTCGCGGCGCCATCCATGACAGAAACAGCCGTTCCTTCCATGTCAGGTTCGAACCGATGCACGAGGCCAGCACCGAAAGCGGTCGTGCCGCAAACACCAGCACCGCCAGAAATCCGAACCCGGCCGCCGCGCTTATTTGCCGCACATCCAACCATCGGACTCGAGACGCCAGGGTTATGAACAGGCCCGAAATGAGCAGCACCCGGAGATTTTCTTTGAACTCGACGATGTGCCGGATATAGACGCTACGCTGGTTCGCCAACGCAATTCCCATCACCGTTACCGTCAAGAGACCCGACTCATGTTGAAACATGTTCGAGAGAGTGAACACTCCGATAACCACCATCAGCGATACGGGGTTTTGCAAATGGTCCGGCACCCAGAATCGCTTGAAGGATAGGATCAGCAACCACGCCGCGCCCACTCCCAGTCCACTTCCCAAGAGCCCGGTCCGGATCAGACCCGCCGCCGCCCGCATTGAGACGGAACCGCTCTCCTGAGGGAACACCGCCTCAAAAACCAGAAGCGCCAATACCGCGCCCACGGGGTCGATGAGGATTCCCTCCCATTTCAGCAACGAACCAACCTGCCGGGCCGGCTGGATATGGCGCAACAGCGGCATCACGACGGTCGGGCCGGTCACGGTCAGAATGGCTCCCATCAATGTCGACAAGGCCCAGTCCCAGCCTAAACACCAATGAGCACCCATCGTCGACACCAGCCACGACACCAGCACACCGATCGTGATCAAGTTGCGCACTGTGCCGCCAATGAGCTTCAGTTCCCGAAATTTCAGTGTCAGCCCGCCTTCGAACAGGATGAGTCCCACCGAGACCGAGACCAGCGGCGTCAGCCAGGCCCCCAACAGCGCATCGGTGTTCACCCACCCCAGTCCCGGTCCAGCCAGAAAACCAAAGAGCAACAGCAACAGGATGGAGGGCAGTCCGGCGCGCCAGGCCACCCACTGCGCACTGATCCCCAATACGATGATGATGGTGAGGTTGACGAGAAGTTGCTCGCTCCTGTCGGTTGGGAAGGTAGATAACCCCATAGCCCGGATATTTCACCCGAATACCACGTGGATGGAAGTGGGGATTTGACCTGAGAAATTTCCGGGCTGGCAAGGGCGCTGAAGTCCACCCAACCGCATCGGTCAGGCGGGTTTGGCGGTTCGCGGCATTCAGACTTCCTGTGCGGGTATTTCCCTGAGCGTTGCTTCCAGGCACTCCGGGCAAAGCCCGTGGGTAAAATCCAATTGCATATTCGCGTGGAGGAAGGTTGACACTTCGTGCCGGTCCTGCTCGGAATCCCTGACCTTTTTGCATTGAGCGCAGATCGGCAGGAGCCCCCGCAACCTCAGGAGTTCGGTCACGTCCTCGAACACGACCAGAGTCCAGTCTTCCCCTTGTTGAGGAAAGGGAGTCGCCGTAACCCAAAACTGGACCTCCTGCTCTTTTCCGTTTTGTCTGAGTTTCAGGGAAGCCTTCTGTCGGATGATTCGTTTTCCCTGGCAGGCACTGCGAACCACCTGTCGGACCACACAGTCGCCGCAACCGGCGCCCCTTCCACAACCCCTTGCCGAATGGATGCAGTTCATGACTTCGCCACTCCGCCGATGAAAGATGGCGGTATCGGTGGTGTCGAGGTAGGCGGCAGCGGCGGGATTGCCGCCCACGATCTGCATGTCGGCATTCACGACAAAGATGGGGAGGGGCAACGTATCCAGGACAACGCCGCACAGGTCAGCTCGATCCTTTAAACAATTCATAAATCGGTATTGTTGCACACTTTTTGGTGTCTCCTCATGGGACGATATGTACTGGAACTATTTGCCGGCTCGTGGCGGCAATAGATGAATCCAGCAACATGGTTAGCTGCTTTGGCTTCAAGCACTTCGTTCGAATCCAGTCTCTGAGGAGTCCGCATCCAGTCCCCATTAGCAAGACCCGTACGACGCGCCTGCGAGCCGAGCGCGGCATGGGCGTTCTCGCATCGCATCGGCACATTCGAACCCCTCGAACCCGGCGCGCATTCCGGCCAAGCCCGATCACCCTCTTCCTCGGGAATCATTCTGCCACGCCCCACTAAAGGGGATCACTCACCCCGATGTGGCAGAATGATTGTGGAAAGAATGCCGGCGTCACTCGATCGGTTGAAGCAAGGCAACAGGGAAATTGCCGAGCAGGACGGCGATCGGGATTCGATGCGACGTGGAAGTCGACGGTCCGGTTTTTCTGGAGCGGGTCTTGACTTGGGTTGGTTGCAGGCACTCACCGGTGAAGACGTTTTGGTAACGTGGTGCGGCAATTGAATCCCCAGACCACTCGACCGTGGTGTCTCGCCACACGGCTTTCCCGACGGGGAGACGTTTGCCACCGGTGAGTTCGAATACAAAACGTGGCACAACAACAATACATTCGTGCTGCTCCAAGACCCGGCGAAAGGCGCAGACATGTTGGGCATGGGATCCCTTCGCCGACATCGGTTCGTATCTGCCGTCCCGGAAGAGATCGGGCGCCTGGGCACGTAACTGCAGAGTGCGCCAAAGAACAAAGAGCTTGGACTGAGGGTTGGCGATTTTGCTGGCCAGTTTACGGGCAAGGGCGGCCTGGTGGGGACGGCCCCTGCTCCAGGCGCGCTGAAGCAATGCAAGGGACGACTCTCTTTGGACGTAATCGATTGGCCGACGATTATCAGGGTCGACCATAGAGAAATCCCAAAACTCCGTGCCCTGGTAAATATCCGGAACGCCTGGAATGGTCAATTTGAGGAGGGTTTGGGAGAGGGAATTGCAGAATCCGGGGAGGGCGATTTGGGTAACGAGGCGATCCGCATCCTTGAGGAACCGGGGAGATCGGCGAGGATCGAGGATGGCGCTGATGAAGTGGCGCAGGGCGGCTTCATAGGGTTCGTTGGGATCGAGCCACCCGGTATGCTCTTTGGCTTCGCGGGCGGATTTGAGGAGATCAGCCTGGATCCGCTCCACATAGTCACGGGCCGGTTTGGCGCGGCGTCCGAGCGGCCAGGTGCCGACCAGGGTCTGGTAGAGGAAATATTCCTGGTTCGAGTCCGGAGCGGGGGATCCATTCACCTTCGTTTTATGACGGAGGTTCCAGGCTTGCCATTGGCCGGCGGCGCGGCTCCAGGCTCGCGGGATTTCGGAAAGCACATTGAGCCGGGCGCGGGTGTCCTCGCCACGTTTCGTGTCGTGGGTGGCGGTGGCGGTGAGGGCATGCGGCCATTGTTTGGCGCGAAGTTGCAACGCGGAGTGGAATTCGTGGAGTCCGATTCCGAATCGATCCGGATTGCCGCCGACTTCATTAAGGGAGATGAATCGGTTCCAGGTATAAAAGGTGGTGTCTTCGAGGCCTTTGGCCATGGCGGGACCGGTGAGTTGTTGAAGACGGATCACCCAGCGAGCCATTTCGCGTCGACGATTTTCCGGGAGATCGTCGGTGCCACCGAGGGTGATCCACACTCCAAGCAGATCGAAGAGCGACTCGGGCAGGTCGGGGCTGTGGCGACGGGCGCTGTCCAAAGCGACGACCCAGTAGCGTTGCTCGGCGAGTGAGAGTTTTCCGGAGTGTTCATCCAAGTAGGTGCGGTAGATTGGAAGTGCAGCGATGAGCCGACTGAGCGCGGCACGGATTTGAGCGAGGGTAAAGTCGCGTCCGTGAAGGTCAGCAGCCATGAGCCGGCTGAGTTGGCGAACCAAGCCATCGAGTTCCGGCGCGAGCGACGACTGGAGAACGAGAATTTTATTGCGGTAGCGTTCTTCGGCGAAGCGGAGGTGGCACCGGGTGAAGTTGCGATGGAGTTGATCGAGGGGAGTTTCGTTTTGGGTATCGACGAAGAGATTGTTGAGGAGATTGAGAATCTCGTAACCCGTCGTGCCGGCGACCGGCCAATCCATGGGGATGGTTTCACCATCGGCAAGGATCTTTTCGACAACGACATAACCCGGCGCGCGATTCCGGGAATCGGATGAAGGTCGGGGGTGGAAGAGGTCCTGGAGCCGGCGCAGATAAGCGAGCGGATCCCGCAGCCCGTCGGGATGATCGATGCGCAGACCTCGAATGCGCCGGCGCCGGATGAGCGATTGGATTCTTTGATGTGTGGCATCGAAGACCGCCGGATCCTCCATACGAAGGCTGGCCAGGTGCGTGATATCGAAAAAACGGCGATAGTTGAGCTGTTCAAGGCCGAGTCGCCAAAAGGCCAGGCGATAATGCTGACGATCCAGCAGGGCGGCGAGTGGTGCAAAACTCGATGGAACTCCCGATTTGCCCTGGAGTTGACGGGCCAACCTTGCGAGCGAAGGATTGTCGCGCTTGCGAAGTCGCAAATGGGGCGGAAGGGAATTCAATGAATCGGGAGAGATCGGGAAACGCTGGTCGTAATACGCGATCCAGAGGGTCCCTTTTTGAACGACGGCCTGGAGTTCACCGCGTTCGAGGACCCGGCCGAAGTGGTCGCCGAGCACAGGGAGGAGGATCTTACCGTGCAATCCGGGATGGGGAGATTGCCAATTGATATCGAACCAACGGGCGAAAGGGGATTGGGGACCGTGTTGGAGGACGTCGAACCAGGCACGGTTCCGGGGGTGATCGACGCCCATATGGTTGGGGACAATGTCGAGGAGCAACTCCAGGTGATGTTCACTCAACGATCGGCGGAAACAATCGAACGCAGCAGCGCCTCCGAGGTCGGGGTTGAACTGGTTGGGATCGCAGACATCATAACCGTGAGGGCTTTGAGGTCGGGCGGTAAACACGGGGGAGGCATAGACGTCGCTGATCCCGAGTTCTTCCAGGTAGTGCAGGATGGCCGTGGCATGCCCGAGCGTAAACTGGTGATGGAGTTGGAGACGATATGTGGCGCGGGGAATCGAGGCGGCCGCGCGGTGCCGTTCATCGGGGGTGGATGAGACCGAATCCGGCAGTGGCGCCCGGGCGGGCAGCGGGCGGGTAGAGGATGGCGAGCGCATCAAGCGGGGGCAAAGCCGAGTTGAATACCGAGGGTTTGGAACAGGCCGAGCCATTCGGTTGCCGAGGGATCGCCTGCTTCGGCCGCGGCCTGTCGGGTGGGCCGGAGATCGCGCAACATTTCGTAGTAGGTATTCTGGGCTTTCCAGAGATTGAGTTCAAAGGGGAGTTCGCGGGCCAGGTCGGCGACGTCCGCGGTGCGCGAGAGCAGAGTGGTATCGTCGGGATTGGCGGCGAGGCTGACCATGCGACGTTCGAGGTTGCACTGGGCGACGTAGGCCAGGCTGGGCCAATTCAATTCGACGCTGGTGCTGCGGCTATTGTCGAGGATTTGACGCACCCGGGCCGGATCGAAGTCATCGGACTCGAATTGACGACGGAGATCGGCATTGAGGATGAAATTGGAAGCGGCATGCAGAGCGGCAGGGAGTGGTGCGCCGAGATCTTCGAGGAACCTGAGGAGCGGAGTGTAGGCATCCGTGATCTGCCGGAAGCGGTTTTCGACATCTTCGTGGGAAGAGGCGAGGATCTGGCTGAGGAGCTTGCGTTGTTGGTCACGAAAGAGGCTCTTAAGGGAATAGCTCGATTCTCCGAAATGCCGGTCCATGAGCCGGATGATCTGGGCAAAATCGGCTCGGCCGAAGGCCTCGCTCATTTCCTGGGTAAGTTGATCGAAGGCCTCGGGTCCCTGGTAGTTGCGCACACCGCAATTCAGATTGTGATCGCCCAGGTGGAGGACGCCGTAGCTGAGGTCGTCCGCATTGCGGGTGATTTCAAACCGGATCCGGGCACGGCCGATAACCAACCGGGAGCGGCCGGCTTCGAACACGTGTTGATGTTCGCGCGTGCAGGTGAAGGAATAAATCCGGGTCTGTTCGGGATAGGGTTCGAAGAGCGAACTGACGGCGTAATGAGCGCCGACCTTTTCGCGGTCGACGATGGCAGGCCGAACGAATTTGTCATAGACCCGCCGGCCGTTGCCGTGCTCGGGGACATTGCAGCGGGCGCGGCCAAGAATCTGGAGGAATTGCTCTTCGAGGTCGAGCCCGAGGAGGTCGCGGGCGAGTTGGAGGGCGCGTCCGGCGTATTGGATGGTCTGGACCGTCTCGATGCCGGAGAGTTCGTCGAAGAACCAGCCGCAGCTGGTGAACATGAGCATGGCATGACGCTGAAGTTCGAGGAAGCGGAGGCAGGTCACCCAATCTTCTTGATCGAGCGGCCGGCTGGCATGCTGGTCGAAGAACGATTGAAGATTCTCGTCCGAACGGTTCAGGATCACTTTGATGTAATCGTCTCGGGCGGCCCAGGGATCGCGGAAATAGGTCCGAGCGCGAGATTCGAATTCCGGGGCGAGCCGATCGCGGAGCCAGTCGAAGGCCTGCCGAAGGGGCTGGCGCCAGTGTTGATTCCAGCCGGGGCGGCCGCCGCTATTGCAACCGCAATGTCGCCGCCAGCGATCCACGCCATGGGGACAACTCCAGGCGCTGGGCGTGTGCAATTCGACTTCCATGGTGGGCGGGTGGCCGGCGAGGAACTCGCCGTAATTGGTTAGCCGCGCAAGTTGGTTTGTTTCGAGATAATGCAGGGCATAGGCGAGGGCCATTTCGCCATGGCGATGATGATGGCCGTAGGATTCGCCATCGGTTGCGATATGAACCAATTGATCGTCGGACTGGTCATCAATGAACGCGTCCACCAGCCGATGGGCGAGACGCTCGCCCGTGGTGAGCAGGTGTTCAAAAGCGACGGCCTGTGAAACCGGCGCGTCGTAGAAGAAAACGGCCAGTTTCCGTCCTTCGGGCAGCCGGATGAGGTAAGGGGTTTTGGGATCGATTAACCCCCCGGAAACGTTCCTCCATTCGCCCCGGCCGATGGCGCGCACGCGTTTGGCCTGGAATGGGGAAAGGATGGTGAATTGGATGCCTTGTCTGGCCAGGGCATCGAGGGAACGAATGTCCGCGGCGGTTTCAGGGAGCCACATCCCCTCCGGCGACCGGCCAAATCGGGCCTCAAAATCACGGATACCCCAAAGCACCTGGGTACGCTGATCCCGTGGATTGGCGAGGGGCAGGATCATATGGTTGTAGACCTGGGCGAGCGCGGAGCCGTGCCCGGAAAAGCGCTCCAGGCTAAGACGGTCGGCCTCGAGAATGGCCGCATAGACTTGCGGGTTCTGATCTTTCATCCAGGCGAGGAGCGTCGGACCGAAGTTGAAACTGATCCGGCTGTAGTTGCTGACGATTTCGGTGATCTGACCGTCGCCATTGAGCATGCGCGCGAAGGCGTTGGGGGCGTAACATTCGGCGGTGATCCGCTCGTTCCAATCGTGATAAGGAGAGGCGGAGTCCTGTTGCTCGATGGCCTCGAGCCAGGCGTTCTCCCGGGGCGGCTGATAGAAATGACCGTGAATGCAGATGAATTTGTTCATGGAAAAAGCTTCGGATCAGCGCGGCCTCTCGAACAGAGTCACCGTCCGTCGGGACAGGGCGATCCGGTTTTTGCCGGCGGCATTCAATCGGTCGGGGAGCGTCGGCCCGCGGCCTCGCCACGCCAAATCGGCCGAATCGAGCCGCTTGCGCCATTTCCCGGGGGGCAGTTGGACCTCGGCGTAGACACGGACGGAGGCAAAGGCCAGAAACAAGAGCAAATCGCCCTTCGGGTGACGGTAATGGACTATCAGCATCAGTGTGCCCGGCAGACAGGTGACATCAAACGTCTCTTTCTCCGCCTCGGTCAAGGCGGGGTAATCCCGCCGAATCCGGAACAGTTCCTGATAGAAGCGAAACAATGTCCGATGCGGCTCCCTTCGTCGGCGTTTGGGCTGCAACCGGGACTTGGCGAACGTCGCCGGATCCTGGGGGTCGGAGACTTCCTCCCGCCAATGAAACGCGGCAAACTCGTCTTTGCGACCGTGTCGGACGGCCTCGGCCAGGGCGGGATCGGAGTGACTGGTGAAGTACTGGAATGGGGCGGTCTCCCCATATTCCTCACCCATGAAGAGCAACGGCAGGAAGGGCGAAAGTAAAGTGGCAGCCGCCCCCACCTTTTGTGACTCGAAATCGACGAGGGCGGCCAGGCGCTCGCCTAATCCGCGATTCCCGATCTGATCGTGGTTCTGAGCGCAGACCACGAATTGCCGCGGGTTGGCCAGACGTGGAGAATTGCCGTGGCGCCGCTGACGATGGGGGGAGTATTGGCCGGTATAGGCATAGCCGTCCCGCCAGGCGCGGGCCAACGACATGATGCCGTCGAAATCGGCGTAATAACCGTCGGATTCACCGGTGAGCAGGACGTGAAGGGAATGGTGGAAATCATCGCTCCATTGGGCATCGAGCTCCCACCCGGAGAGCGCGGCGGGCAGGATCACCCGGGCATCATTCAGGTCACTCTCGGCGATGAGCTGGAAGCGGCGGCCGGTGATTTCGGCTTGCCGTTGCGTGACCTGGGCGAGCTCGGCCAGGAATGGAAAGGCAGAGGCATCACAGATGGCATGGACGGCATCGAGCCGGAGCGCGTCGATATGGAATTCAGTCTGCCAGTAGAGGGCGTTTTCGATGAAGAATCGGCGGACCTCATCGCAGCCGGGGCCGTCAAAGTTCAGGGCCTGGCCCCAGGGGGTACGGTATCGATGGGTGAAATAAGGGCCAAAGTCGGCGAGGTAATTCCCCTCGGGGCCGAGATGGTTGTAGACCACATCGAGGACGACGGCGAGGCCGTGGCTATGGCAGGCATCGACCAGTCGCTTCAGGCCGGCTGGGCCACCGTAACTTCCTTGGACCGCGAAGGGGTAGACTCCGTCATAACCCCAGTTGCGATCGCCAGGGAACTGGGCCACCGGCATGAGTTCGACCGCGGTGATACCCAGGGTTGCCAGATCACCCAGACGATTGTGGACGGCATCGAATGTCCCCTCCGTGCTGAACGTTCCCACGTGTGCTTCGTAGAATCGATAATCGCGGAGGGATCGGCCCGTCCAGGCATGGTCGTGCCATTCGAAGGCAGGATCGACGACTTCCGACGGGCTGTGGACCCCGAGGGATTGCAGGCGGGAAGCAGGATCGGGCCGTTCCTTGCCATCACTCAAGCGGAAGAGATAACGGTGACCGGGCTCGACGCCGCGCACGTCCGCGGCGTGATAGCCTTCGTGGTCGGCGCGAAGCCGGACAATGCGTTCCGCCGGATGTGTGAGATGCAGATCAACGTGAGCTGAGGAAGGAGCCCAGACCCTGAAACGCGTGAGGTCCGAACCGAGGTAGACCGCTCCGAGCGTGACGGGCGAGTCGATCATGCGTCATGTTGGTATTTGAGGAAGACGACCCCCAGCGGCGGGAGGGTCATATTCAGGGAATGCGATCGCCAATGCCACCCGAAGGGCAGGGACTCCAGGCCGCCGAAATTGCCGATGCCGCCGCCGCCATAATCTTTGCCGTCGCTGTTCAGCAGTTCGCGCCAGTAGCCGCCGCGGGGGACGCCGATACGATGGTTGATCCGCGGCACCGGGGTGAAATTGAAGACGGCGATGATGATATCGCGGCCGTCACGAGAGATGCGTTCCCAGCTGATGGTGCTTTCATCGGCATCGTCGGTCTCGATCCAGGCAAAGCCGTTGGGGGTGCAGTCGCCTTCGTGAAGCGCCGGTTCGGAGCGGTAAAGGGAGTTCAAATCAGCCACCCAGCGCTGGATGCCCGCGTGCAGGGGAGAATCGAGCAGATGCCAATCCAGGCTGCCGTCGTGGTTCCATTCGCGCCATTGACCGAATTCTCCTCCCATGAAAAGGAGTTTTTTGGCGGGCTGAGCGTACATGTTGCCGAGGAGGAGCCGGAGGTTGGCAAATCGCTGCCAATCGTCGCCCGGCATTCGTCCGATGAGGGAGCCTTTGCCGTGGACGACTTCGTCGTGAGAGAGGGGGAGGACGAAATTTTCGGTAAAGGCATAGAGACCGCGGAAGGTGAGTTGGTGATGATGATGCCGGCGGTAGACCGGATCCAGCGCCATGTACTTCAAGGTATCGTGCATCCAACCCATGTCCCATTTGTATCCAAAGCCGAGGCCGCCCACGTATAACGGGCGTGAGACCAGAGGCCAGGCGGTGGATTCCTCCGCGATGGTCTGGACGTCGGGGTAGAACTTGTAGACTTCGGCATTGAACCGGCGGAGAAACTCGATGGCCTCCAGGTTCTCGCGGCCGCCATGGATGTTGGGAATCCATTCGCCCTCCCGACGCGAGTAATCCAGATAGAGCATGGAAGCGACGGCATCGACACGCAAGCCGTCGGCATGGAATTTATCGAGCCAAAAAAATCCGCTGCTGAGGAGGAAACTGCGGACCTCATGCCGGCCATAATTGAAGATGTAGCTGTTCCAGTCCGGGTGATAACCCTGGCGGGGGTCGGCATGTTCGAACAAGGCCGTGCCATCGAAATAGGCAAGGCCGTGGGAATCATTTGGGAAATGGGAGGGAACCCAATCAAGGATGACGCCGATATCGCGCTGGTGCAGGTAGTCGATGAGGTACATCAGGTCCTGCGGAGTGCCGAACCGGCTCGATGGGGCAAAGAAACCCGTCACCTGGTAACCCCAGGAACCGAAAAACGGATGTTCCATCACCGGCAGAAACTCGACATGCGTAAAGCCCATCCGCTTGACATAATCGGCGAGCTTCGGAGCGATTTCGCGATAATGCAGCGACCGGTAGCTATCCTCCGGCATTCGCATCCAGGAACCGAGGTGCAGCTCGTAGATGGAGATCGGGGAATGCATCTTTTGGCGGTCACCCCGTTGCTGCATCCAGGTCGAATCTTGCCAGGCGTATTCCAGGTCCCAAACGAGCGACCCGGTGGCTGGCGCGACTTCGTGGTAGACACCGATGGGATCGGCTTTGTCCACCTGATAACCCTGATTACGGGAGACAATATGATACTTGTAGTTCGCCCCGCGCCAAATGCGGGGGACCCATCCCTCCCAAATCCCGGAGCTCCCGCGGGCGCGCAAAGGATGACTCTGTTTATTCCAGCCGTTAAAACTCCCGATGACATGCACGCTCGCGGCGTTCGGCGCCCACACGGCAAAATACGCGCCGGTGACCCCGTTGTGATTCACGAGATGCGCGCCCAACTTTTCGTAGATGTGGAGATGGGATCCTTCATTGAACCAGTGCAGGTCATCCTCGGTCAGCAGCGTGAACTCGTGATCGATGATTTTGCCGGTCTGGGCTGCGGGGCCGGCCTGTTCGTGAGTGAGATTCGCGTTATCCTGATTCATGGTGACAAGTCATTGTTCTTTCTGCGACGCCGCAGTGCCGCCAGTGCTTTTTGCATCGCGGGCAACCGATCGGTACTGTTCGATGGCAAATCGAACTTTGTTGCGCCAGTTATCCCGTTCGGCACTCGTGCCGGGCACATTCTGGGGACGAGTCTCCAGCCAGACGTCTTCCAGGTTGGCCAATACCACTTCTGCCGGTCCCTTACTCAGATGCGTCCAGAGGGCGCTAAGGACCTCTCCCGCCTGGGCTTCCGAGCTGCCGCCAGCGATGCGTGTGCCGACTTGCCGCGCCACGGTTCGTCGAACTGCATTCCTTCGAGCATTCTCGGAATTTAACCCGCTTTTGTCCAACAGCCCAAGCGCAAAACGTTTCGGGATATCCGCGCCGCGCCAAAACGCGGCAAACGGGGGCATATCATGGGTGTTGAGGCTGGCCACGCAGGCCGCCGGCGGCGCGGGGAGGGATTTTTGAGAACCGCCCTCGAGTTCGTATTGGGTGACATGCATGCTGCGAACGCCATGCCGGGCGAGCGATCGATTGACTACGGGCGGAACCGTCCCGAGGTTTTCGCCGACGATCATGGCCTGGTGCCGGTGGGATTCGATGTTCAGCACGGCGTAGAGTTCTTCCGCGGGATAATTCACATAAACTCCGAGGCTGGCAGGCATCCCCGCAGGAATCCAATAGAGCCGATGGAGCGACATGACATGATCGAAGCGCAACATCCCGGCTGTGCCCAGGTGATGCCTCAGACAAGATCGGAAATAGGTGTAACCGTCCTCCCGCAACGCCCGGGGGTGGAGCGGGGCGAATCCCCAGCTTTGGCCATGAGTAAACACCGGATCCGGCGGGGCGCCACCCAGGGCGCCTTGAGCAAAGATCCGGCGGAAACGCCAGGCATCGTAGCCTTGCGGATGTACTCCCAGTGGCAGGTCGAGGTAGAGGCGCACCCCATGCCGCCGCGCTGAATTCGCGACCTCGGCCATTTGCTCGTGGGCGAGCCACTGGGACCAGAGATGATATCTGCAGTTCGGATCCATGGACTCGCCACCGGATTCCGGCCGCACACGGTTCGGCCACTTCGACCAATCGACACCGTGGCTCTCCTGAGCCGCGCGGAAACGGGCATACGTTTCGACCTCGGGGTGATCCGCGAGGAACTTCTGGAACACGCGATGCCGCGGTGTGACGGCCTCAAAAAAGTGGCGCGCCAACAGGTCCAGCATTTGATGCTTGAGTTGAGCCAGTGCGCGATACTCGACCCGGGCGGCAGAACGCAACGCGCCGATCCGCCGCCGAAAAGCGGGAGTGGCGGCGAGCTTTTTGGCGGCGACGCAGCTGGCAAATTCGGGAATACGTTCGATGTCGATGTAGAACTCATTCCAAAACAAACGGCTGCCGGGCGAATAGGGACTCGGGTCGAACGGCCGGTCCAGAAAGACGGGGAGCAGAGGCAGGGTGCCGACGACCTCTCCGCCTTGCCCGCTCACCCATCCGATGAACCGGCTTAGATCGGTATAATCACCCGCACCCCAATTGGCTTGCGAGCGCAAGGCGTACAACGGCGCGAAAAACCCCCATCCCCGCGACCATCCGGAGTCGGCGAAGGCGCGGCGCGGCGCGGAGAGCACGAGGCTGTGAAACGTCTGGGAACCGAGGTGCAGGGTGATCTGATGATAACCCATCGGCAGAACAACCGGAGTGCGGCATTGGATCTTCGCGATCTCCCCGGACCGTGCGGGCCGATCCTGTTGCCGGGTGAAGGCATCGCACGGCCAGGCCTCACCCTGCTCGAGATGAATCTCGACCCGGAATTTTTTCAGCGACCTGCCCACGGATCGCAGTAGGGGCAGGGGCGGCAATCGTCCATTCCAGGCCACGATCACGTGCGGGAGGGCGCGGGCGATCTCGGTGGCGAGGCTGGCCTCCAGGGCTTCCTGGCAATCGTTCGGCTCTTGCACATCCACGCCCAGGGCGCGGAGCGTCGCGAGCAACGATTCCGGCGCAGCACGCACGACATTCCCGGCCATGCCGACGTACTCGGTTTGGAGGCCATGGTGGAGCGCGAGAGTCTGGAGCGCTTTCGGGACCTGGGCACGTGCGGGGGATGGAGCGGCTCGGGATCTCATGGTCAGACGAGGTAGCTTTGAAAAATCACGGCGAACCCAAGGAAGGCGAAGAACCCCACGACATCGGTCACAGTGGTGAGTATGATGCTTGAGCACTGCGCGGGGTCGAGACCCAGTCGATGCATGAGGACCGGAATCGAAGCCCCAGCCAGGCCGGCGCAGATCAGATTGACCAACATGCCGAGGCCGGTCACCAGTCCCAGGAATGGGTTCCCCGACCACAGCCACGCCACCAGCGCCGTGAGGGCGCCGATCACCGCGCCGGTGATGGTTGCCAGCCAGGTTTCTTTGACGACCAATCGGAACACCCGGCCGGCCGGGATTTCGCGCATGATGAGTCCGCGCATGACTACGGCGAGGGACTGTGCCCCTGCGTTCCCTCCCTGGCCGGCCACGACCGGGAGGAACACCGCCAGGATCGTGATCTTGGCGATCGTCCCTTCGAAGAGGGCGACCACACCGGCCGCAAGGAATGCCGTCGCCAGGTTGACGTGCAGCCACGGCAGGCGCATTTTCAGCGAATAGCCGAGGGAGGAAAAGGCGCGTTCGTCACGGCCGGCCCCGAACATAATCTGCAAGTCCTCGGCGCTTTCCTCCTGGATGCCCTGGATGAGTTGTTCTCCCTTAATGATGCCCAAGATGCGGTTCTCATTGTCGACGACGGGTGCGGCAAAGTACCGGCGCCGCGACATTTCGTTGGCGGCGTCTTCGCGATCGAGGAAGCTGTGCAGGGCGAACACATCCGAGCGCATGACCGCTTCGAGCCGGGCCTGGGGATGGGCCAGCATGAGATCGCGCATATTGACCACCCCCACCAGGTGTTCCTGGGGATCGACCACGTAAGCATACGACGCGGGATAGCGTTTCTGGGCCAGTTGACGAATTCGTTCGATCGTATCGGTCACGGTCAGATCTTTGCGAAAAGCGAGGAAATCGGTGGACATGAGCCGTCCCACGCTGTTTTCCGGAAACGTGAGTTGATCCTGAACCGCGCGTTTGAGGCGCTCGGGCAGATGGGTGAGGAGCCGGTTCCGGGCTTCGCCCGAGAGGTTAACGAAGATGGCGGCGGCATGCGACGCATCCAATTCGCCTGCGATGGATTCGAAAAGATCGGCGTCGGCCTCATTGAGCACTTCGGCGGCATAACCCACTTGAAGTTGCCGGACGACTTTGCCGGCCATGCCCGGAGGGAGGCTTTTCAAGACCTCGATGACATCGGGTTCGGACATCGTCTCGAGCAGACGGGTGGCGGCCGGGAGGTCGTTTTCGAAATACTTTTCGACCAGCGGCAGCAGGGGGGAGGAGGCGGGCATAAGCGGCAATCTTGTCTGGGTTGGTATGTGATGCCGGCCGGTCCGGCGGGAAGGCGGTTCCAGTTTATAGCAACAAACGGCGGATGCCCTGGAGTGGAATCGGCAACCACTGGGGACGGTTGTTGAGCTCGTATCCCAGTTCGTAGATCGCCTTCTCCAGAAGGTAAAGCTCGATGAGCACGCGGCGCTCCTCCTCGGATTGAGGGAGGAATGGCGACGCACCCGCCGTCCGGCAGTAGGTCTGGAAAAAGATGACACTCACCCAGCCATACCAATACTCCGCCCAGGTCGCGGCCAGGCCGGCTGTCTCCGTTGGCAAGGTGCCGCGCTCGGTCTGTTGGAGCAACGCCGCGTGGGCGGCATAGTGGAAGGAACGGATCATGCCCGCCACGTCTCGCAAGGGCGAACGTTTCAGGCGCCGTTCACCCAATGAGCGGGCCGGCTCACCCTCGAAATCGATGATGAGGAAGTCCTTGCCGGTGTAGAGCACCTGGCCAAGATGATAGTCGCCATGATGCCGGATGCGGACGGTATTCAGGCGGTGGTCCACGACTGAGCGGAGACGGGCCAGGATCTGAGGTTCACTCGCGAGGCACTCCTGCGCTTCACTCGCGAGGGGCTCGGCCAAATGCCGAACGCGGCGCGCGAGGAGTTGCAGGTTCTGGCGCGTGAGATTTCGCATGGCCTGATAAAGCCCGCGTTGGTAGTGCGGCGTGAAAGGTTCTGGAGCGAATTCCGGGTCTTCCGGTCCGGATGTCAGCGCCAGGTGCATTGCCGCCGTGCGTTCACCCAGCAGCCGGGCCGATTCGGCATAGGTGCCAAGCACGCCAACAATGTCGGCGGGGATTTCCTCGCCCACGCGATTGAGAAACGAACCCTGGACGGCCGGGGCGTTACGGCTTTCAGGCGGAAGCGTCTGGACGCGGTCGAAATAGCGGCTGAGTGAATCCAGGGTATGACTCCAGGCGTCCTTGCAACCCGGCACAAATTCGGCCAGCGTGGCCATGCTCATCACTTCGTCCCTGGCATTGCGATATTCCAGCGCGCCACCAAATGCCGGGGTGTGCGGGAACTGCACGACGGCCAGCCGCCGGTTGATATCAAGTTCCGGATTCACGCCCGCCTCGAGGCGGCGGATGAACTTGAGCATGAGGCGGTCGCCAAAAATCACCGAAGAATTGGATTGCTCGGCTCGCGATGGGCTGGGTTCGAGATCCAGCTGTCCCGCTTCCCGCATTTGTCGGAGGAAGGCAGTGTTGGTGGGCTCGAGTTCGCCATGGCTCCCCCGCAAGCCGCGACGACGGGCGATGAGCTCCAGCACCGCGCGGCAGAACGATCGGTCTCCGGTGGCGTCAAAGAGCACGCCTTCTTCGGCAGCCGAGGCCGGCTGCAAGCGAGCAATGATCAACCCCGAGGCCTCTCGCCGGAGTTGTTCCGCGGCCGTTCCATGAGCGAACGCCATGGGCAGTAAATACCACTCCGGTTCGTTTTGCACATAATCCACCTGGCAGATCACGAACGCCGCTCGCCCGTCATTGGCGGCCACCCAAATCTTCTCCTGGATCTGAACGCCTTTGATGATTTTGGATTTGCCGGCAAACCATCGGCGTCCCGGAAGATAAACTTGAAGTCGCGCCTCCAGCTTCGAGCCGTGGGGTTCGGCGAAGACCTCCTCCCACTTCTCTTCACAGGCCAGCAAGGGCAATTCCTCGCCGGCTGCGGGCGCCGCAACCGGCTGCGCGTCGGTGGGCAGTTTCGCCTCGAGCGAGAACCAGAAGAAGGCGTGCGGGCTGAGGGTCAAAAAGTAGGGCCGGTTCGAGATCTGGGGGAATTCCTGGCGGCCGAACAGCTCGACCGGCACAAGATTTTCCCAGGGCGAGAGGTCCAGTTCCACCGGTTGGACGAACCGGGACAGGTTGGCGACGACGAGCAGGCATTGGTTCTCGTGCCGCCGGACAAACGTCAGGATTTTGCGGTTCTCGCAGTTCACGAATTCGAGCGAGCCCAGGCCGAAGGCCTGCCAACGTTTTCGCAAGGCCACGAGGCGTTTGGTCCACCAAAGCAAGGAGTGCGGGTTGCGTTGCTGCACGTCGACATTGACCGCCTCGTAGTGGTTTTCCGGGTCGAAGTTGATGGGGAGGTAGAGGCTCTGCGGATTGGCGCGCGAAAAACCGGCGTTGCGGTCGGCGCTCCATTGCATGGGCGTGCGCACGCCATTGCGATCGCCCAGGTAGATGTTCTCGCCCATTCCGATTTCATCACCGTAGTACAGGACCGGACTTCCCGGGAGCGAGAAGAGCAGGGCGTTCAACAGCTCGATTCGGCGTCGGTCATTGCCCAGGAGCGGGGCGAGCCGGCGCCGGATGCCGAGATTGAGGCGGGCCTGCCGGAGGTGGGCGTACATGCGGTACATGTAATCGCGCTCTTCGTCGGTCACCATTTCCAGCGTGAGCTCGTCGTGGTTGCGCAGGAACACGGCCCATTGAGCCGTCTCCGGTATGGGCGGCGTTTGCTGCAGGATATCGACGATGGGCACCCGATCCTCCATGCGCAGGGCCATAAAAAGTCGCGGCATCAGGGGGAAATGAAAAGCCATGTGGCACTCATCGCCCCGGCCCGCGCCGAAATAAGTGATCGCTTCCTCCGGCCACTGGTTGGCTTCCGCCAGCAGCATGCGATCTTCGAACCGCGTGTCCACGTGCCCGCGCAGGGCCTTGAGAAACGCGTGGGTCTCCGGCAGGTTTTCGCAGCTCGTCCCCTCCCGTTCATACAGATACGGCACCGCGTCCAGCCGCAGTCCGTCCACGCCCAGACCAAACCAGAAATCCACCACGCGGAACATCTCGCGGTGGATCTGGGGATTATCGAAGTTCAGGTCGGGCTGGTGGGAGTAAAACCGATGCCAATAATAGGCGTCGGCCATCGAATCCCAGGTCCAATTGGAGATCTCCGTGTCCTTGAAGATAATCCGCGTGCCTTTGTACTTCTCCGGATCGTCACTCCATACATAATAATCGCGCCACCGGCTCCCCGCCGAGGCCCGGCGGGCGCGCTGAAACCATGGATGTTGATCCGAGGTATGGTTGAGCACCAACTCCGTGATCACCTTCAGACCGCGACGATGCGCCTCGCGCAGGAACACTTTGAAATCCCCCAGCGACCCGTACATCGGATGCACGTCCAGATAATCCGCGGTATCGTAGCCGTCGTCCTTGAGCGGGGAGGGATAGAACGGGAGCAGCCAAAGGGCGGTGACCCCCAGGTCGCGCAGATAATCGAGTTTGGCCGTCAGGCCCCGGAAATCGCCAGCCCCATCGGCATCGCTGTCGTGAAAGGCCCGAACATGCAGTTCATATATGACGGCATTCTTGTACCACAGCGGTTGCCGCGCCGCTTTCTCGGGAGTTCTTTTTTTCTTCGCCATATCACTAGCCCTTTAGGGTCAAACCTCCCGGATGCGTCTCCGCTTCCAGGTTATAGAAAATAATCGAAATCCCGCTCCGATCGCATTTGCCGCCGCAGTCGAAAGATGTGAGCCGGCACGAAATGCGGGTTCAGTTCGACAAAATTCCGGGCGCCCCGCCAGAGATAATGCGCCCCGGTGATCAGGTCCTGCATTTGATAGTTTTGTTCCGGGCCCAGTCCGAATTCTTCGAGCGGCAGTGTCAGCCAGCCCTGGTGGATGTGGTGGGGATCGAGGTTTACGACCATCACCAGGACGTTCCCGGCCTCTTCATTGGACTTGCTGTAGGCGAGCATCTGCTCGTTGTCGACGGAAAGAAAACGAAGGGGAGCATCGGTCTGGAGCGCAGGATTCTCCCGCCGGATCGCGTTGATCCGGCCAATCAGCTCCCGCAGACTCTCCGGCGACTCCCGGTTCCAATTTCGGATTTGGTACTTCTCCGAATCGAGGTATTCCTCGCTGCCCGGTTCTCGGGGTTGATGAACGGCCAGTTCGAAGGCGGGACCGTAGATGCCGTAGGACGCCCCGAGGGTGGAAGCCAGGATCAAACGCACCATGAACGCAGGTCGTCCCCCGTGCTGGAGGTACTGGGTCAGGATGTCCGGGGTGTTCGGCCACAGATTCGCCCGCAGATATTCGCGAACCCCGGTTTGCGTCAGTTCGGTGAAGTAAGCGGTCAGCTCGGGCTTGGTATTGCGCCACGGGAAATAGTTATAGGATTGGGTGAACCCGAGCTTGGCCAGGTTCTCCAATAGCCTTGGGCGGGTGAACGCCTCGGCGAGGAAGATCAACCCGGGATGTTTTGATTTGAGTTCCTGGATGCACCATTCCCAGAAGGGGAAGGCCTTGGTGTGAGGATTATCGACGCGGAATATGGCGACGCCCTGTTGAATCCAGTATTCGAACACGCTTTTGAGTTCGCGCCACAGGGCCGGCCAGTCCTCGGTCTCGAAGTCCAGGGGATAAATATCCTGGTATTTCTTGGGTGGGTTTTCCGCATATTGAATCGTCCCGTCCGGTCGATGCCGAAACCATTGGGGATGCGACTTCACATAAGGGTGGTCCGGCGAGCATTGAAACGCGATATCCAGCGCGATGCGAATGCCCATGGCCTGCGCCTTCTTCAGCAGGTGACGGAAGCCCTCGAGCGTTCCCAGTTCACGATGAATGGCCTTGTGCCCGCCCTCCGCGTTGCCGATCGCCCATGGACTGCCCGGATCTCCCGGCTTGGCCTCAGGCTGGTTGTTGGGTCCCTTGCGGAACGATTCTCCAATCGGGTGGATCGGCGGGAGATACAGTATGTCAAACCCCATCGCCGCAATCTCCGGCAGCAGGCGTTCGCAATCTTCGAAGGTGCCATGGGCACCCTTCGCGCCGCATGATCTCGGAAACAATTCGTACCACGCGCCAAATCGCGCCAACACCGGGTCGATGATTACCCGCAGCTCCCGATCGTATTCCGTCGTATAGGTCCGATCCGGAAAGCGGCCCGCCAGGACCATCATCTCGGGCTCCAACCCCCGGTTTGTCCGCACGATGACATTGCCGCGCCGCGTCGAGTCCAGGCCGTCCGCCCAGGAACGAAGCCGCGCCGCGTCTTCGTTCCGCGCGCGGTTCGCGGTTTCGCGCACCAGGATGGCGCCCGCCTGGAGTTCCATGGACACGTCCATCTCCGCGTTGACTTTCTTCTCCAACTCGCGCCGCCAGGTCTTCAAATGATCCACCCAGGCCTCGATCGTATAGATGATTACCCCGGGGGCGCCGACCACGAATTCTCCGCTCCATCGATCGTTGCCCATGGGTTCCATCTCGATCTCAGTCCAGGAGCGGTCGCCGGCCGGCCGGTACTTGAGCAGCGCGGTCAACACATCATGCCCGTCCGCAAAGATGTCCGCTTCCACCCGGACTTTTTCGCCCGTGACCCGCTTGATCGCATACCGCCCCCCCTCGATTTCCGGGGATACTCCCTCGATTCGGACCCGCCGTCGGCCGTCCGATTTCTGCGGATGAACCTTTACATTTGATTTGGTTGACATGATCCCTGCCCCGATATGTTCTTGTCCGGCTACGCCCACCCACCTCGTGGACCACCAGGAATCCACCGCAATCCTGAGGCACCTTGCGGCCCAAACGCGGGGGATGAACCGGCATTGTGCTTCTGCGAGACTGCCAGAGTTCTCTCTTACACTAGCCAAGACACTGCGACCGTCAAGAACAGGCCGCCCGCAACACCGGCACGCGCCCGATTTTTCGCTCGCCAAACGGAACTGCCGCAGGCAAAGACTTCCCCCTCGATGGGCATGAACGAGCAAATCGTGATCCTCGATTTCGGATCGCAATACACCCAGGTCATCGCGCGCCGGGTCCGGGAATGCAAAGTGTATTCGACGATCGTCCGCTACAATACACCCGCAGCGGAACTCGCGGCGCTCAAGCCCAACGGGTTCATCCTGTCGGGCGGACCATCCAGCGTCTTTGCGCCGGACGCGCCGCTGCCGGATCCGGGTTTGTTCCGGCTGGGCGTACCGATCCTTGGGATTTGTTACGGGTTGCAGGTCTTGGCGCACGCCTTGCAGGGAAAGGTCGAGCGTGGTCTGAAGCGCGAATATGGCAAGGGAACGCTCACCATCCGAGATACCTGGTGCCCCTTGCTCCTTGGCCTCCCGGGGACGATGCAGGTGTGGAATTCCCATGGAGATAAGCTGACGAAGCTGCCCAAAGGGTTCAAGGCGGTCGCGACAACGGACAACTCGGACTACGCGGCGATCGAGGATCGCTCACGTCGCATTTACGGCGTGCAGTTTCATCCCGAGGTGGTGCATACCCCGCGCGGACGGGAGATCCTCTCGAGCTTCGTACATGGCATTTGCGGTTGCGGCCGGAATTGGACGATGCGGAATTACCTCGGGTTGGCAGTGGACACGATCCGGGCGCAGGTGGGCGAGAAGCACGTGATTCTGGGGCTGAGCGGAGGGGTAGATTCGAGCGTGGCGGCGGCGTTGCTCCATCGCGCGATCGGCGAACAACTAACCTGCATTTTCGTAAATAACGGGCTCCTGCGATCGCGGGAGGCGGCCGTCGTTCGCGATGTATTCGGTCGTCATTTTCGCATCAAACTCCAGTATGAAGATGTTGCCGCGGAGTTCGTGAAACGATTGAAAGGGGTGGTGGATCCGGAACGCAAACGGAAGGTCATTGGCAAGGTATTTATCGAGGTGTTTGAGGCCGCCACCCGGCGCGCCGGCAAAGCGGAATTCCTGGCGCAAGGGACATTGTATCCGGACGTGATCGAATCGGTCCCGATTGGCGGCAATCCCGCCGCGTTGATCAAGAGCCATCATAACGTGGGCGGCCTCCCCAAACGGATGAAGTTCAAATTGGTCGAACCCTTGAAGAGCCTGTTCAAGGATGAAGTGCGCCAATTGGGCCTGGAACTCGGACTACCGCAGGAGATCGTTTACCGACAACCATTCCCCGGTCCCGGCCTGGCCGTGCGAATCCTGGGCGAAGTGACGCCGACGCGTTTGTCGATCCTGCGGAATGCCGATGCGATCGTGGTCGAGGAGATGAAACGAAGTGGTTGGTACTACAAAGTGTGGCAAAGCTTTGCCGTGCTTTTGCCCGTTCGCAGCGTTGGTGTGATGGGGGATGAACGGACCTATGAGTTCACCGTGGCGCTGCGCATCGTGGACAGCCAGGACGGGATGACGGCAGACTGGGTCAAACTGCCTTACGATTTGCTGGAGACCCTCTCCACCCGCATCATCAACGAAGTCAAAGGAGTGAACCGCGTGTGCCTGGACATTTCCAGTAAACCCCCCGCAACGATCGAGTGGGAGTAGCCCGTCGATCTGCGCGCGGACCGGCTGCCTTTCCGCGGGGATTATCCGGGCACCATGGGGACTTTGTTGTGGGTGAAGTATTCTTTGACCAGGGCTTGCATCACCTTCTCGCGCTGGTCATACAGGCGGCGGAGCTTGCGCGGTTTATGTTTCGCGAGGGCGTAATGCGTAAGGATCGGCATCGCAATCGTGGTATCGGTGTAACAGACCACCGCATCGGGGAGACGATCCGGATCGACCTTGCCCCAACTGACCGCCTCGGAAGGGGTGGCGCCGCTCAGGCCGCCCGTGTCCGGACGGGCATCGGTCACCTGCAAAAAGTAATCCTGGCCGAATTCCTTGATCCGAAGCACTTCCTGGATTTGCGGTTCGGTCTGCAGCATGAAGTTTTTGGGACTGCCGCCGCCCCAGAGGACAACGGCGCTTTTGCCGCCGCTGCGTTTGGCCGCCAGGACATAAGCGGTGGTTTCGTTCACGTCGATGCTGGGGTTGATTCGAAGCTTGTTGCCGCGTAATTCGACGCCGGCGACGTTCATGCCGATTGTGGAATCGCCGGGCGAGCTGGTATAACAGGGAACACCGGCGCGGTAGGCCGCGGCAAGCACGGAGACATCCTTGAGTTTGTGTTTCCGTTCCCACTCGGAGCAGTAGCGGCCGAGATGATAATGGAGTTCGGCAGTTCCCATTTCCTTCTGAAACGCGGGGGTGACCAGTATTTCACGGAGGATATCGTCTGTGGCCATCAGGCCGTCGGAGTAGGGAATGACAACGTCATACACCCGGACCAGGTCATTATTGCGGAGCTCGGTATCATCGAATTTGAAGCTGCCGGAATGCACCGGATAGTTCAGGGCAAAATGCATGTCGTGATACAGATTGGCCCCGGTCGCCACAATCCAATCCACGAATCCCGCCTTGATGAGCGGAACGATGCTCGAACAACCCAGTCCGGCGGGGGTCAATGCCCCGGAGAGACTCATGCCGACGGTGACGTTGGCGCCCAGCATCTTTTCCACGAACAACTGGCAACCTTCCTTCAATCGTGCCGAGTTGTAGGCCAGAAATACCTCGTCCACGATGTGCGTCAGCTTCTCTTTGCCGGTCAGGTTGCGAGGCATAATCCGCTGGCCGGACATGAACTTGCGCTTGTGCGGGCATTCCTTTTCCTTGAGCCAGTCCGGCATTTCGGACAGGTCTTCTCTCGCGCGGGTGTGAGCTCGTTCGGTCCTCGCCATATATCAATGATTCAAAGTCGATTAACTTGTGGGGGCTAACAATAGGGATGCCGACGGGCTTGCCAAGTCCCAAAAGGAAACCCGCGGTCCTGTCCTTGGACGAAATATTGAGCCTGTCACCCTATCGCGTTGGGCAGTCGATGATACTGAGGCTGTCCCCATGTCGTCGTTCCAGGCTCCTTAGCCCGAGAAGGGGGCGGGCTGGCGGTCCTGGCGGCGGCGGGGTGCCCGGGACCGGATCGCCGCCTTCCGGTGATAGCCCAGGAGCTCCTGCGCCTGGTCCAGCAGCTTCCGTTTGTGTTCCGGGCCGGCACTCAGATACCGCCGCCGCAACTACCTTCAAAACCTCGTTCCGTGTTCTCTGACTCATGGTTTCATCCATTCTTGCCACGGTAACAGTCACTTCTGGCATAACGTATCTTTTCCGCCCTCCTTACCTCCGCCTCGGGTAGCAAAACTTCTGGCTCAATTCGGTGGGACGCGCGCGATTCCAAGTCCCTTGCTTCGGAGTCGCGGGATTGGCAGACTCGCCTCGGATGAGCGATCGGGTTCGAGCCTGGACAGAATCCCTGGAGACGTTCGTGCTCGAAGTCATATTTGAGCAACGACGGGGCAAGCGTGCGGCCGTGGTAAGGGGGGTGCTGCTGAGTCTCTCGAAGATGTTTCTACTGGCGGTGAAAGGCCGCCGATTTCTCTACAATTTCCGCATATTGCGCGATCGCACCCTGGGTGTGCAGGTGATTGCGATTGGGAATCTGACCGTGGGTGGCACGGGGAAAACACCGGTGGTCGAGAAGTTCGCCCGGGAACTGAAGGACCAGGGGCGGACCGTGGCGATCCTGTCGCGGGGATACCGTTCGAAGCCGCCGCCGTTTGCGCGCCGGCTGATGAATAAGATTCTGTTCCGGGAGGACACGACTCCGCCGCGGGTGGTCTCGGATGGCAAATCGTTGCTGTTGGATTCGGAGACGGCGGGGGACGAACCGTATATGCTGGCCTCGAATCTGAAAGACGTCGTCGTCCTGGTGGACAAGGACCGGGTCAAGAGCGGGCGATATGCGATCGAGAAGTTCGGTTGTGACACGTTGCTTTTGGACGATGGATTTCAGTATTGGCGGTTGCGGGGGCGGAGGATGGACGTGGTGTTGATCGACTGTCAACAGCCGTTTGGCAACGAGCATCTCCTCCCGCGCGGGACTCTGCGCGAACCGCCGTCGCATCTCGCCCGGGCCAACACCGTTTTCATTACCAAGAGCGATGGTGATTTGAGCGAGCTTCGCAAACGCATTACGACGGTCAATCCTATGGTGCGCATCGTCGAATGCGTGCATCATCCGTTGTACTTCGAGGATGTGTTCACCGGCGACCGGTTTGGCTTGGAAGCGATCGAGGGGAGAATGATCGCCACTCTCAGCGGCATTGCCCAACCGGAGAGCTTCGAGCGCAGCCTGACGCGGCTCGGGGCGGAGATGGTCTATTCCCGGCGGTTTGCCGATCACCATCGATTCAGCCAGCAGGAAATCCTGAACGTGATCAACCGCAGCAAGAAGAAACAAGCCGAGGTCATCATTACCACGCAAAAAGACGCGGTGCGATTTCCGAAGATTGATCGGCGCGATCTGCCGATCTACTTCATGCGGGTCGAAATCAAAATCATTAGTGGCGCGACGGACTTCCAGGACTGCGTCCGGCAGATTTGTTTCCGATAGGATGCGGGATCGCTTAAAGATGCGGCAAGTCGATCGAGTTTTTTCTTTTCCGGATTCGGCCCTCTACCGGGGCGCGCGCGCGGCGACCCGACTGATCCGCGCGCTGCCGATAAGGTGGGCTGCCCGCCTGGGACGGTGGGTTGGTTTGCTTGTTGGAATGTTGGACGCCCGGCACCGCCGGATCGCGCGCCGGAACCTGGAACGCGCGCTCGGCGGTGAGCTCAGCCGAACGGCGCGCGATGCGGTGCTGTGGGAGAATTTCCGCCGGATCGGCGAGAACTTTGTAGGTGCTGTGCGCACGGCCGGGATGCCGCCGGCTCGCATCGACGAGATCCTGGAGGTGGTCGGCGCGGAGAAGATCATGCCGTCGAGTCACGCGCAGCCCTTACCCAACCGGGTCGTTGCTCTCGGGCACTTCGGTAATTTTGAACTGTTCGCTTCCGCCTTCGCTTTTCTGCCCGGTTACCGTTTCGCCACCACCTATCGGGCATTGCGCCAACCCGCCTTGGACCGGCTGATGCAGGAGCTTCGAAAGGAATCGGGCTGCGCATACTTTGAGCGGCGTCGGCAAGGGGAGGCATTGCGGGCGGCGATGAATCGGGGAGGGCTCATGATTGGGTTGCTTTCAGATCAGCATGCCGGGAGGAGCGGTGTCTGGGGACCATTCTTCGGTCAACGATGCTCGACCACCCCGGCCCCGGCGGTCATGGCGTTGCGGTATCATTGCCCCCTCTTCACTGCCATCTGCTATCGGGTAGGCCTCGCCCGCTGGAGAATCGAGGTGGGCGATGAAATCCCAACACGGCTCGACGGCCGGCGCCGCACCATTGCCGAGATCACGACGGACATCAATCTGGCCTTTGAATCCGCCGTGCGCCGGGATCCCGCCAATTGGTTTTGGGTGCATAACCGGTGGAAACAGCGGCGAGCGAAACCCACCCACAGAACCTCCGTGTCCGCCGCCGCTGCCACCCCCACCGGGCATGAAACACGAGCCTGACCTTTGCGTCCACGCCATCTCGCCAGCCTCGCCGGCGTCGGGGCCGGCGCGGATCCTGGTGCGCGGCGTCAATTGGCTGGGCGATGCGGTGATGAGCACGCCTGCGATGTTGCGTTTGCGGGAAGCGCATCCGGAGGCACTGATCACGTTGTTGACCGCGGCCAAACTCACCGAGTTGTTCCAAGGCCATCCGGCCATCGATGAAGTCATTTCTTTCCAGCCTGGGGACAACGTCTGGACCGTCGGCCGGCGGCTGCGCCAGGGGCGCTATGAGCTCGGTTTGATTCTCCCCAATTCACCGAGGTCCGCCCTGGAACTGTGGCTCGGCCGGGTCACGAAGCGCGTAGGTCTCGCGGCTCCACTCCGAAACCTGCTGTTGAATGTGCCCGTGAGGGCGTTGGCCGAGTCCACGCCGATGGTGAAGCGTTCCGCTCGCGACATCCGCGCGTTGATCAGCAGGCCCGGCAAACTCCACCGCCTCACACCACCCGTTCGCGCGCATCACATTCAACATTACCTGCATCTTGCCGCCGCGGCCGGGGCATCGCCTGAGCCGTTGGCGCCCTTTATTCCGGTAACCGGGCTGGAGGTAAAAGCCGCCCGCGCACGGTTTGGTTTGAATCAGCGCTCCACACTGGCCCTTGTTCCCGGCGCCGAATACGGTCCCGCCAAACGCTGGCCTGCGGATCGTTTCGCGTCGGTGGCGATAGCGGCGCAACACCGTTGGCAATGCCAGTGGGTCATCCTTGGGGGGGTCGGCGACGTGGCGATCGCGGAACAGATCGCGGCGCACATCATTCGGGGGTGTCGAGGGAAGGAGGGGAAAGACGCAGCAGCGGCGCCTTTGGTCCTGGCAGGACGCACATCGCTTCGCGAGTTGAGCGCGATCCTCAAGCATTGTAAGGCGGTCCTGACGAACGACACCGGCCCCATGCATCTGGCGGCGGCTGTGGGGACCCCGGTCGTTGTGCCGTTCGGCAGCACCTCGCCGGAACTCACGGGCCCCGGCCTGCCTGGTGACAACCCTCACGCTTGTCTGCGGGTCGATGTCCCATGCGCGCCCTGCTTTCGCCGCAAATGCCCGATTGATTTTCGCTGCATGCTGCAAATCGGAGCTGTCGAGGTGTTCGAGAACCTCACGCGTATGGTGGAGTCGAGTCGGTAGCGCCGGAGTCTGAACGCGCCCGGGCGCCGAGGGTTGACTTTGTGCTGATTGAACCTGGAAACTGCTCGGCATCCGACCCGCGGCAACCTGGGTCGTGATCGCGCAATTCGGTCGGGCACCGCGTTGCAACCGGCCGTGATGGATCTATTGACTGTTTGCTGTGTGCGCTTAATGCTCAGGCATGATCCTCAGCCCTCCTTTGTTCCGCCCATGAAAACGATCACTCGCCGGTATTTCCTCAAAACCTCCACAATGGCCGGCCTCGCTGTGGCATGGCCTCGATTCGGCTACGGCGCCGAGTCATCGTCCGCCAGTCCGAATGAGACCATCCGCCTCGGGATCGTCGGACTCGGATCCACAAACGCCGTCGGAGGTGTGGGCGGGCGAGGCCATCAACTCATCGCCCGGCTGAGCGACCTTCCCGGGGTCCAAATTGTGGCGTTGTGCGATGTGGACCGCGAATTCCTGGATCGCGAGCTGCAGCCTCTGAGGGACAAGGGGAATAAAGTAGCGAGCTACGGCGATATCCGTCGGTTGCTGGAGGACTCTACGATCGACGCGGTGATCGTCGCCACGCCGAATCATTGGCATGCCCTGGCGACGGTTTGGGCCTGTCAGGCCGGCAAAGACGTCTATGTCGAGAAACCGTTTTCTTACAATATCTGGGAAGGCCGCCAGATGGTCGCCGCGGCCAGAACTTACGCGCGCATGGTTCAGGTCGGCATGCAAAACCGGTCGAGTCCCCTGTTGCGCCGGGTCTTTGAAGATCTCCGTCGCGGCGAACTGGGCTCCGTTCGGCTCGCCCACGCTTTGGTCTATCGGGCGCGCGACAGCATCGGCACGGTCCATTCGCCAACGCCCGTGCCGGCTACGGTCGACTATGATCTCTGGTGCGGGCCTGCGAAAAAGGGGCCTTTGATGCGGAAACAACTCCATTACGAGTGGCATTGGTTTTGGGATACCGGCAATGGCGAGATTGGCAACAACGGCGTTCATGTTATGGACCTTTGCCGTTGGGCCCTGGCACAAGACCAGCCCCCTCCGCGCGCGATGAGCATCGGCGGGCGTTTCGCATTCAATGACTGCGGCGAGACCGCCAATACCCAATTGGCATGGTTGGATTACGATCCCGCCCCGATCCTCTGTGAGATCCGTAATATACGCGCCTCGACTGATTCCGCAGCCATCGGCACTTACCGGGAACGAAACGGCGGACTGATCCTTGATTGTGAAGATGGTTATTTTGCCGGGGACGCCTCGGGCGGCGCCTATTTCGACCGGCAAGATAAGAAGATCAAGGATATCGCGGACGATGGCAGTGCCCGGCGGTTGGAGGTAGCGCATTTGTCGAATTTCATGGAGGCCGTCCGCACCCGGAAAGCCAACAACCTGGCCGCCGAGGCCATGGAAGGCCACCTCTCCGCGGCCTGCTGCCACATGCCGAACATATCCCATCGGCTCGGGAAGCAACTGCCACCTGGAACGATCGAGGAGGAGATCCGCGCGAACCCGGCGTTCTCGGATGCTTTCGATCGATGCCGGGAATACTTGAGTAAGAATGGTGTGGACCTGGGCGCGACCCCGGCGACCCTCGGCCCCTGGGTGACGTGGGGTCCGCGGCCGCAATCGTTTGTCGGCGCGTTCGCCGATCAAGCCAACGCGCTTTGTGAGCGCGAATACCGCCATCCATTCGCGGTGCCGAAGTTGGTGTGACACCTTACGCGGACGCAGCCGTGTCTGTACTTCGGTTTGTTTCCAGATGAGGACCAAGGACTTTTCAGTTGGACGGTACCCTACGAGGACGAGCTGGCTGGTTCTTTTGATCATAGTCAGGCCGCAGATTGACTGGCTTTAGAGCGGGAATGCCCAGTCTTCTTCCACGCGCCGCATCCGTCTCCCGTGCGCGTCAGCCACAGTATCGCCCCGACCGCGAGCCCCGCTGCGGCCATCCATCCGCGGTTCCTGGTCAGCCAAAACTGGGGCGAACAATCCAACGCGCGTTCATCGAAGTCTCCATGCGTGCCATGATCACCCGGTACCGGCTGCCAGAGGTTGTCCGGCCGGTTGGGATCTTTTGCTCCGTCGAATTGTTGCGACGCGAAACCGGTCTTGGCCAGGTAACGGTCGAGCAAACCGGGAAATAGCTTGTTCGCGACAATCGCCTTGACCGCCGATCGCCCGAGATAGACCTCGCGGCGTCGGCTCTGCGATGCCCACACCACGGCTTCCGCGGCCACTTCGGGCTGAAAAATCGGGGGCACCGGTTGGGCCTTTCGTGGCAGTCGGCTCTTCACCCAGCCGAACTGCGGCGTGTTCAGGGCGGGCATTTGGACCATGGTCAGATGGACGTTGCTGTGATCATGCAGGATTTCGCAGCGCAAGGAATCGCAGAATCCCTGCATGGCGTGTTTCGCGCCGCAATAGGCGGACTGCAGCGGAATGCCACGGTAAGCCAACGCTGAACCGACCATGACGATCACCCCGGAATCGCGCGGCAGCATTCGTTTCAAGGCGGCGAGTGTGCCGTATACCGCGCCCAAATAGGTCACCTCCGTGACGCGCTTGTATTCCGCCGCGGTCATTTCTTTCACAGCCGAAAACACCGAGGCCATGGCGTTGTTGACCCAGACGTCGATCGGCCCCAATTTTTCTTCCACCTCCGTGGCCGCGGCCTCCAGTCTCTCCGCATCCGCCACGTCAGCCGTGATGGTGATCGCAGTTCCTCCCAGCTCTTCGACTTCCTGTTTAGCCCCCGCGAGGCCATCCACTCCGCGGGCGATCAGCGCGAGTTTAGCCCCGCGGCGGCCATAGGCGTGGGCGATCGCCCGGCCGAGACCGGCGGACGCGCCGGTGACGACGACGACCTTGCCATTAAAGGATTCATTTGGATTCATCGCATTCGCCTTTCCATATCAGTGAATCGCTACGGATCAATGTTCAACTGACGAAGCGATGCCATAATCCATAGCGTTCGCGGATAATCCCACGCGGCAGGGCGAGACCGGCGACCAACAAACCCATAACCAGATCATTAATCTGTGCCGGAAGATTGCCTCCGCCCACCATCCATGGCATCACGGCCAAAACCAATCCCAACAACACATTCAAGTACCGTCCCCGTCGGACCACTTCACCCATGCAAACCACCGACGTGACCACGATCAGTGATCCCGCCAAATGTTCAATGTCCGCCGCCGGTTTCGCAGTCGCGAAAACGCCCGGCACGAACATCACCCACAACCCGAGCAATGTGGATATTGCGAGTGTCCAGGGCATACTCATCCCCCAGACCGACGCGCGGAAGACGGCTACGGGTTTTTGCGGCAGTTCCGCCAGGGCCGGTGAACGTTCGTCCGATCCGCAACCTTCGGGTGATCCCCCTTTCCAGAACACCTGCCAGAACGGTTCTCCACGTCGCTTACATTCCACCAGGTGTTGGCCCATCGCCACGACTTCATCAAACTCGAGTGGGATCATGGGGAGCATGATGGCGGCGGCCAGGAGGCAGAAAGTGCACCAGTGGCCCACCACCACCGGCTGGGAAATGACCAGGAGGATATGGGTGAGCCCCAGGGGAATCACCAGGATGCCAAAAAGCGTCACCATCCAGGGCATCGTTCGCCAGCGCGATGGCGCGCCCATCCAGCCCATCAGGAACTCAAACGTATAGGCCAACGCCCCCAGCCCGGCATCGGATATGGGCCACATGTGCGACATGTCCGAGTTCAATACCAGCCGGGATCCGTTGCCAAAGAAGGGATCCCACACCGCATCGATGTAACCCAACTGAAAGGCCGCCAAATAGCGGGACACCATCCAACCCGCAAACCCGGTGACGATCATGATCCACCGTTGCGGCCAGCTCGACGGGTTGTACGTCCAACCGGGGGGGAGATCCCCGCCCATTTTCATGTAGCGAATCATGTTGGGCATGCCGGGAATGAGAATCGTCAAGGCGATCACCCACGCGCCCACCATGGTGCCATTGACATACGCCGCGGCCGTGGGCGCCCAGAAGATCACCGGCGCCATGTTCAACCAGATGCCGACGAAGCAACAAATCCAGAGGCTGATCGGCCGATTTGAGGTGAGTGAACGCCAGCCAAAAATCAGCAGCAACAGCCCGCTCACGATGTCGCTCCATTTCATCGCCGCGCTGCGCGCCTCGATTGAAAGCCACACCTCGCGTCCGCCGCTGGGGACGACCAGTCCCCGGTCGTAGCCGAGGGTAATCGGGGCCAGCATCATCCAAACACCCAACATCACGAGTGACCAATAGATCCAAAGCGTCCGCTGATGATGTTGGTGGAGCATGTGCATCGGATGGTCTTCTCCACCGTCCTGATGTTGCTCGCCTTTTGGTCCTTGTTCCGGATGCTTTTCTCCGTTTTCCTGATCGTGACCGCCGTTGTCATGCATTTCGCGCATGGCCATGGGCCGTGTCACTCCGCGCTGGCCCATTCCGCCATGATGCTGCGTCCCATCAGCTCGATCCGAGCGCGACGGGTTGGAGTGAAGATTTTCTTTCATGGATTGAAGAACAGGATGCCGTTCGACTGCGGATTGTGTTTTAGCAGGCGATGTGCCCACCACCCTAACCCGGAAATCTCTCACGAGAATCCCTACTTCCATCCACCCGATGTCCGGGTGAAATCTCCGGGCGCGTGCAAATTGAAGCACGGCACCAGAGGCGGCGTTGCAGAATGCAGCTGGACTTGTGTCGCCTCCCGAAGCTTATCCATGAACCAGCAATTATCATTATGGCGGGATCGAGGCGCCGGGTGAGGTCACCCGGCCTATCAGGCTCCTGAATTCAGACGTCTTGTAGGCCGGGTGCCCGCACCGGGCGCAGGCTGGTAACGCCAAAGTGAGAACTGCTTTTCATGAACGGCCCGTATTTGACGGGCTGGCTGCATTGCTGGCACTATCCGAAGCAAGATGAAACGGGCGATTGTTCTGGGTGTTGTCGTGGCTATGGGTTGGGGGGGCGCCGGATGCAAGCCCTCTTCGAACCCTGCTGGGTCGGATGGAAAGGCGATCGGCTTGCCGGCCGGGGCGCGGACTTTTTATGTCAAAGGAGTGGTGCGCGAAGTTCGGGCGGAGGCAAACACGGTTCGCATCAAACACGAAACGATCCCGGATTATATGGAGGCGATGACCATGCCTTTTAGCGTCAAAGACAAGAAGGAATTGGCGGGGCTGGAATCCGGTCAGGAGATCCTCTTCCGTCTGGTGGTGACGGACGACGATAGTTGGATCGACGAAATTACTCGCTTGCCGGGTATTGCGGCTGCGCCCGAACCGCCCGAGCCGATGCGCAAAGTGCGCTGGGTGGAGCCCCTGGCCGAGGGTGATCTGCTGCCGGAATATCCGTTGACCAACCAGTTCGGGCGTCCGTTTGGCCTCACTGATTTCAAAGGCGAGGTGCTGGCCCTCACGTTCATTTACACGCGATGTCCACTCCCCAACTTTTGTCCGCGCATGACTTCTCACTTCCTCGAAGTGCAACGACAGTTGAAGGCCAATCCGGCCGCACCGGAGCATTGGCGCCTGCTGACGGTGTCGTTCGACCCGGAATTCGACACTCCCGTGATCCTCAAGGCGTACGCTGAACGGCAGGGGAGCGATCCGGAAAAATGGTGGTTTGCCACGGGGGCGCGCGAGGAACTGGATGCGCTCACGGAACAATTCGGCCTGAATTACGGGCGCGTTGGGGAGACCTTCGATCATAATCTTCGAACGGTGGTGGTCGATCCCCGCGGCCGGATCCGAAAGATCTTCATCGGAAACGAATGGCAGCCCGCGGAGTTGGTCGACGAGATACTGGACGCGGCCCATCCGGCGCCGTCGGAACCTGATTAACTCCCGAAGTGGATGATGATTGGGACCTTTTCCCTTTCGAGGAATCATCCTGCCAAAAAATAATTCTGCCACTCCCCGGCAGCGGCGGACTCCCCCCCCTCGCGGTTCGAGGACGAGGGACGAGCACGACGACGAGGGACGAGCACGAGCACGAGCACGAAAATGCGCGTCGCGTCGGGACGTTCGGATGCGTCAAGCCCTGCGCGCGATCCTCTGCCCCGGAATCATTCTGCCCGGAATCATTCTGCCACTCCCCGGCAGCGGCGGACTCCCCCCCTCGCGGTTCGAGGACGAGGGACGAGCACGAGGACGAGGGACGAGCACGAGCACGAGCACGAAAATGCGCGTCGCGTCGGGACGTTCGGATGCGTCAAGCCCTGCGCGCGATCCTCTGCCACGGAATCATTCTGCCATTTCCCCGCGTGAGCCGGTTCGCTATCCCCGAATTGCCCTTGAAGCAAGCGCCCTATGCACCTACCGTGGACCGGGTCCGAACCGGGCAAGGCCTGAATCGAACTCGTGTTAGTCGAATACTACTTTCCATGAACACCATTCATTCCCGATGCCTGCGATCGTTCGTGCGGCGACTGAGTCTGCTGCTCATGGTCCGCGCCGCCGTTCGATCGGCCACGGCTTGGTTCTTCCTGTGGGGAGTGGTAATCCTGGCCGCGCGAATTGCCGGCACGCTCCATTCGGCCTGGCTGGTTTCGGGTTTGCTCGGGGCGATTCCTCTGGCGGCTGTGGCCGCCTTTGTCGCGTGGCGGAGGCGACCTCCCTATTCCGCGATGCGCGCGGAATACGATCGCTTGAATGCGTGCGGAGGCGTGATCATGAGTGAAGAATTGGCGGATACGACCGCCTGGCAATCCCATGCCTCGGCGCCTTCCCTGCCGCGCTTGCGATGGCGCAGTTCGAAATCGATCGGACCTTTCGCCCTGTCGGCCTTGTTTGTCGCGGTTGCCCTGGTGCTTCCCGAGCGATTAGGTGCGATCATCAGTGGCGGACATTTGGAAGTGGGCCAACTGGTTGCTGAGCTTCAGGCCGAGGTGCAAACCCTCGAGGAGGAAAAGATCGTCGACGAGCAAAAGGCGAACGAACTCGAAGCGCAACTGGAGCGGCTGAAGGAGCAATCCTCCGGAACGGATCCTAACCGGACTTGGGAAGCCCTGGACCACATCAAAGAGTCCAATTCGGAGCTTGCCCGGCAGGCCGCCGAAGAGGCACTGGCTAAAATGACGGCGTTGAACCAATCGGAGGCCCTGGCCAGTGCCCTGGAAACGGCCGCAGAATCCGGATTGGGAAAGGACACGGCAACGCGGGCGGCCCAGGATCTGGCGGCCATGCTCAAGGCAGCGAAGTTGGAGGAAGGATTATTGAACGCCGACATCCCGGCAGATCTCCTGTCGGGCTTGGACGGCCTGGACCGGGCGTCGATGGAGGCGTTATTGCGCTCGATCCGATTTAATAAAGCCAAGTTGGGCCAAGCGGCCACGAATCTCGCGAATCTGAAGTTGATCGACGCCAAATTGCTCGCGGCGTGCAAAAAGGCGGGAGAATGCCCGGGCTGTGAAGGGCTGGCAGCGTTTTTGTGCGAATCCGGGGCTGAATGCGATTCGTTCAGCTCGGTGGCGGTGTCCTACTGCCGGGGCGGTGTCAACCGGGGCCGCGGCGATGCCCCGATGACCTGGACTGATCCCTCGGCTGAGGAAGGAGCAAAATTCAAAGAAGAAGTCCTTCCACCTTCGAGCCGGTTGTCGGATGCGCAACTGGTCGGCGTGAGCCGCGCCGCGCCGGACTTGAGTGGCGATGAAGTGCAGGTGGAACATGGGGCACTGGCAAGTGCGGAGGCCAGCGGAGGCGCCGGCCGATCGCAATTGGTGCTGCCGCGACATCAAGCGACCGTTCGCCGGTTTTTTGCGCGCGAGGAATAGGACGCTGTGTGGTCTAAAGGGGCGAAGCGCAGCAACTTTGTGAAGGCCGGGGATGAACTGCCGCAGCCCCGCGCCGTGATCGGGACCTGCCCCAGCCGGAGGCGGATCCAGCGGTATTCGATGCCATGAGTAAACTCAAGAGCGAACCCAGCACCCTCCTCGCACCGGAGGAACTCAAACCCGCATTCGATTTGGTCCAGCGGACGCTTGATGAACTCGACCGAATCCTGCTGGGACGAAAAGAACTCCATCAATTGGTCTTGATCGGCATTCTCAGCAAGGGGCACGTGCTGCTCGAAGGATTGCCCGGTTTGGGGAAGACCGCGCTGGTCCGGACGATCGGGCAGATCCTCCACCTTCAATTCAAACGCATCCAGTTTACGCCCGATCTCATGCCGGGCGACGTGCTGGGAACGCATATCCTCCAGGAAACCGATTCCGGGAAACGCGAGCTGGTATTCCAACCGGGGCCGGTCTTTACCAACCTGCTGCTGGCAGACGAAATCAACCGCGCCTCGCCCAAGACCCAATCCGCGATGCTCGAAACCATGCAGGAAAACTCCGTGACCCTGCTGGGCACGACCCGACAGTTGCCCCAGCCATTTTTCGTCCTGGCCAGCCAGAACCCGATCGAGCTTGAAGGGACCTATCCACTGCCGGAGGCCCAGCTCGATCGGTTCTTGTTCCGCCTGCTGTTTGCATCCGTGGACGCCGGGGTATTGGATCGGATCATCTCCGAACGGCGGCGCGGCGAGTTACCATCGGCGGAATGGCAGATGGAACCTTCCGAATTGGAGCAACTCTATCGCGCTATGGACCGGATTTATCTTCCCCGACCCGTGGCGCGGTACATTGCGCGGCTGGTGTCGGCCACCCATCCGGGCGTCTCCGAAGCGACCGAAGAAGTCAATCGCTACGTCTCTTACGGGGCGTCGCCGCGCGCCGCGATCGCCATTGCCGAGGCCGCCCGCGGCCATGCCCTGGTCCATGGCCGGCCGAGTGCCGGGTTCGAAGATGTCCAGGCGATTGCGGCGCCGGTCTTGAACCATCGATTGATCCTGAATTACCAGGCGCGATACGATCGGATCACAGCCTCGCAATTGGTGCGCGAACTGATCGGTCGTCTCGACGCAACGGGATTGAATATCCCGAGTGATGTGCAATGGGAGCCCCCGCCAACTCCATGACCGTTCGATGGTCCAGTCGCCCCGCCGGATCCGCGCTGGCTGCGTTCCTGATCGCCTCATTCGCATCGCTCTGTTCTTCCCGCGCCGCGGAGCCGTTCGATGATGTCGTGGTTTCGCCCCAGTCTTCGCACGATGGCGATACTTACCACGGGTATCGCGAATTTCGAGTCCTGCTCGAAAACCGTTCCGCAAGGGAGACACGCCGAGTCACTTTGGTCCTCCCGGATCATTTCTTCGGTTGGGGGAACTCCCTGCGCAGCATACAGCGCACAGCCGTGCTCGCCCCGGGCGCAATGGCCGAGATGTCGCTCTGGCAACCGCCGTCCCCGATGTTCGGCAGCGGCGGCATGGGTGTGATCGTGGACGGCGAAGAACGGGGTTCAGTCAGTATGCCCAACGCGCAACGGCACATGATGCCCGGGGGCATGCGGGGATATTCGAAGGTGCCCGCCACGTTCCTGGTCAGCCGGAGCCTTGATCCGGATGAGGTCACGCGCGCCTTTGTTGGCGAGACGTTCTCGACCCCACTGTCCGCAGGAAAGGCCACCGGAGAACCCGATGCCGGGACCCGCCGTGGTGTGGATCCCAACGCCTGGATGCCGGATCCATCGAGTTCCGGCCCGAGTTGGATCGAATTGACGTACCCCACCTCAATCACCGGCGGGTTCCTTAGAGTCCTTGACACCACCGGAATGCTGGACACCAGCGGCGCCGCGGTGGCGCTCAGGAGCGCGGCCGGGACGAACCTCGCCCTGGTCCCCATGACCAGCCCCGGACACATCTCGACGGGCCCGCGCCCAATGCCGATAACGGTTTCCTTGCCTCCGACGGCCGAGCCGGCCATTTCGATTCGGCTCGAATTTGCCGCCGGATCTCGTCCCTGCATCGACGCGGTCGCGCTCGTTGGGACAGGAGGCGCCACCTGGTGGGCAACCGGTGCTCGGGCCAGCAGCGACGCGAGCCGGGTTGCTTCAAGCTTTACTGGAGCCACCCCGTTGGATTCGCGCCAATTCGTCCACGCCGAGCTTCCAGTTGCCGAGTGGAGCAGCTCCTGGTTGTCGTACACACCTTGGGACGCCGTAATCCTCAGCCGTGCCGACCAGGCGACCCTCCCGGGACCGGTCCTGGCCGCACTCCAGAGTTACGTCGAGGCCGGCGGCAATCTGTTTTTATTGGGCGGCTCTGAGATTCCGCGGGGTTGGCGCGGTTCGGGACGAAGCCCGATCCCGGGGGGATATCGAACCGATCTGGGATTCGGATGGTGTTTTGTGCTCGGGGGGGAAAAGCCATCGGATATTTCGCCCGCCGCGGCGGAGACGATGCAGGACGCCGCTGACATCTCGGCGGGTTTCTGGCAATCGCTGCCCTGGGACGAAGCCGCGAATTCCCTCTTTCCTGTGGTCGACAACCTGACGATTCCGGTCCGGAGCATCGTGCTCGTGATGCTCGGGTTTATCCTCATGATTGGGCCGGTCAATCTCGTGGTCCTCACCCGCCTCAAGCGCCGCACGTGGATGCTATGGACCATACCGGCCATTTCGCTGGCCACGTGCGGATTGGTTTTCGTATATAGCTTTCTCCGCGAAGGATTCACTCCCGATTGCCGATTCGAGAGCGTTACTTTTCTCGACCAGGCGGATCGCCGGGCCACTTCCTTTGGCGCCGACGCCATCTATTGTCCCTTGACCCCCAGCGATGGATTGCGGTTCAGCTCGGACACGGAAGCCACGCCACTCGTCAGGCCCTCGCAAGGCAGCTCCGGCGCCCAACGCGAGATCGACTGGACCCAGTCCCAGCATTTTCGGCGTGGTTGGGTGACCGCCCGCGTACCGGCGCATTTTCTCCTGCGCAAATCGGAGGGACGAAGGGAGCGCCTCCAACTCATCTCCCAAGGAGCCGATCTCGAGGTGGTCAATGGGCTGGGGGCGCCGGTGATTTCCCTGTTCCTGTGCGACTCGGCGGGCCGGTTGTTTCAAGGATCACAAATCGCCGCGGGTCAGCAGGCACCCCTGATTCCGACGACTCGGGAACGGCGGTCGGAGGAACGGCTTGGAGTGCGTCCATTGTTTTTCGAGGCGAGCTATGGGGCGCAGTGCGATCTCCTTACCACCAATGCCGCGGCCTATCTTCGGTCCGGCACTTACGTCGCGGAATTGGATGGAAGTCCGTTTCTCGAAAACGGCCTGGGGAACCGCAACACCCGGCTGCGCAACCGCGCATTCGTCTACGGGGTCCTGGACCCCCCCGCCACGCCGTGAAGATCCAGGTGCATAATCTGCGGAAGGAATTTGGCCGAACGGTCGCCGTCGACAATATCTCGTTCGGGTTCGATTCCGGGCACGTGTTCGGGTTCGTCGGCCCGAATGGCGCCGGCAAGACCACAACGATGCGGATCATCGCCACCATTGATGACCCGACCGATGGCGATGTCTTCCTGAACGGCGTGTCCATCCGGGAGGAACCCGAGTTGGCACGAAGAGCGGTGGGGTATGTCCCCGATCTCCTGCCGGCTCACGGCGACATGACGGTTCACGAGTATCTCGATTTTTATGGGCGCGCTTATGGTTTGCGCGGCCGGGACCGTTCCCGCGCCGTGGCGGCGGTGGAGGAGTTCACGCATGTGACGGGCATGCTGGACAAACATCTTAAGGCGCTTTCCAAGGGCATGAAACAACGAGTCAGCCTCGGACGCGCCCTGGTGCATAATCCTGAAGTTCTCGTCCTGGACGAACCGGCGGCCGGGTTGGATCCGCGTGCCCGGGTCGAATTGCGCGAACTGCTCACCCTGTTGGCCGAGCAGAAGAAGGCCATTCTCATCAGTTCGCACATCCTCACGGAGCTGACCGAAATCTGCAACGGCGTCGTCATCATCGAACGCGGCCGGATCCTGGAAACGGGGACGATCGCGGAGGTGCTGAAGAAGAGCGCGCCACGTCGCACCGTGGCCATCCGTCTGTTGGAACAAGACCACCATCGCAACCCACAACTCCTCAAGGAGCTGTTGGAGATGCCTGAGGTCGACCAGGCCCGGGAGGTGGCCAACGAAGTGCATTTCGAGTCCTCCGGTGATGAATCGGCCGCTTGTTCTGTCCTGGCTCGCTTGATCGCGCGTGATTTCAGAATCCTGGAGTTTCGTCAGACCAAAGCCGATCTGGAGGACATCTTCATGACCGTAACCAAGGGTGGCGTGCAGTGAAGGCGTCGGCAGCGATTCGAGCACGGTGGGCGCGCCGGCGTGGTTGGGAATTGAACCCGGTAGTGGTCAAGGAACTCCGGCAAGCGGTGAGGAACTGGTCGGTAACCGGCATGCTCTTGTTGTTTTTGGTCGTTCTGTTCGCCACGCTACTCGCGTTTCTCGTGAATCACAGTGTCGGCTCCTACTTCAATCAACAGCTCGGCGAGCAAGTCTTCCAGGCCGCCATTGTGATCCTGAGCGGGGCGAGCACGCTGTTCATCCCGCTCTACGTTGGAATCCGGCTGGCCATCGAACGCCAGGAAAACAATGTGGATCTGCTCTATATCTCGACGCTCACGCCTGGCCGGATCATTCGAGGCAAGTTCTATTGCGGCGCGTATATCACGTTGTTGTTCTTCAGCGCGTGCATGCCGTTTATGGCGTTCACCAACCTGCTCCGCGGAGTCGATCTGCCCACAGTGTTCTTTATCCTGTTGGTCCTGTTCATCGTGGTATGCGCGGCCATCCAGATCGCCATCCTCCTCGCCTGTCTCCCGGTCAGCAAACCGTTTAAAGTTTTGCTCGGGTTGATGGGGATCGGGGCGGCCTTCGGCCTCCTGGGGGGGCTGGTCCAGCTGAGCTGGGAGTTCATGCGCTCGGGTGTCGGCACAATGATGGCCAGCCGCGGTTTCTGGATGAGTTTCTCCACGTTCGTCACCATCGGTTTTGCCGCGTTCCTCCTGCTTCATTTCCTTTCCATCGCCCTGATTTCACCGGCCTCGGCCAATCGCGCGCTTCCGCTCCGCATCTATCTCACCGTGGTCTGGCTCTTGGGTGGCGTCCTCAGCGTCCAATGGATGCGGTACTTGAAAGATACCCGGGTGCTCCTCCCGTGGGCCTTCGTGATGAGCATTCTGCTCGTCGGCGCCTTATACATCGTGGTCAGCAGCCACGACCAGCTTAGCCTCCGCGTTCGCCGTCGGATACCACGCCCCAAAGGCCGGCGGTTGCTCGCCTTCCTGTTCTACAATGGCGCTGCGGGCGGACTGGTCTGGACGACACTGTTACTTGGGCTGACGTTCGGCCTCACATGGCTGGCGTTTTACTCGAGCCTTGATAGCACCCGCGGTTACCACACCTTTTCATCCCCGGAACTGCAACAGTCCACCAGAGTTCTGGGGGTCATCTTGATTTATCTTGTGGCTTACGCCCTCATCGGGCTTTTCCTTCATCGACGTTTCTTCAGCCGGCGCCTGCCACGGCTGGCGGGTGTGCTGGCTTTGATCATTCCCGGAGCGTTGGCGGTCGTGCCGAATATCACGCTTTTTTTTCTGAATCGCCTGACCTGGACTTCGGTGGAACGCCTGCAATTGGGCAATCTATTCAATCTCCTGGTGGTGAAGGATGACGCCTTGACCGAGAAACACCTGATCTTCGCAATGGTTTTGCTCACGATCGCGCTGGCCCTCAATGGGACATGGTTTGTCCGCCAGGTCGGGGCCTTCCAACCCCTCGACCGGTCTGCTCCCGCCCCGCCGGGCGCGAACAACCCGGCGCCGGCTGACCAGACGCAATGAGCCCGACGATTCGTCAATCGCTTCGTGAAGGAGAACTCCGCGGCCTCCGTTATTCTCTCGAGATTCCCCAGACCGTGGCGAGTGGACCGGCTGGCGCCCGGGTGGGACGGCGGGCCGGAAGTTCCATTGATTTCCAGGACTACCGTGAATATGAACTGGGCGACGATCTCCGGTTCATCGATTGGGGGGTCTACGCGCGCACGGATCGGCTGACGATTAAGCTCTATCGAGAGGAGGTCACACCGCACCTCGATCTGATCCTCGACGGCTCGAGATCGATGAGTCTCGAAGGGTCCGCCAAATCCGAGGCCACCGCCAAACTCGCCGCCCTGCTGGCCATGGCCGCCAACAACGCTCAATGCACCCATGCCGTCTGGCTTTCGGGTGAGGGATTTCATCGGCTCGCCAATGATGTGCATGCGCCGTCCACCTGGGATGGTCTCGAATTTGAAAGCCGCCTCACCCTCGACCAGTCGTACGAACTTCTCAGCCCGAGATTCCGACGGCTGGGTGTGCGGGTGCTCATCAGTGATCTGATGTGGCCCGGCAACCCAGTCCAGACCCTTCGCCGGTTTCGGGAAGGAGCCGCGGCCCTCTTTGTCATTCAATTGCTGGCCCACGACGATGTCACGCCCCCCGAAAACGGCGGCTTGCGATTGATCGATAGTGAGACGGGTGAAACTACGGAAGTCTATGTCGACGCCGCAGTCCATCGCGAATATCGCGATGCCCTCAACCGGCTCCAACAGTCGTGGGAGGATGCCTGTCGACAGTGCGGAGCGCGCCTCACCACAGTGATCGCCGAGGAACTGGACGGGTCGCTCACCCGCCTCGAATCCCTGCAACTGATTGCGCCCGCCTAAATGGGGCGATTATGCTCCCCTTCTTCGCTTATCCTCTGGCCCTCATTGCCCTGGCCTCATTGCCGGTGCTCGCGGCGATCTACCTGTTCCGGCACCGGTTCCGCCGCCGGACCGTTTCCAGCCTGTTGCTCTGGCGTTTCCGGCTCCAGTCGAGGGAGGGAGGATCCAAGGTGCAGCGGATGCAGCTGCCACTTCTTTTCCTCCTCGAACTCCTCGCCCTCCTCCTGTTGGTCGCGGCGGCCACCGGGCCCCTGTGGAAGCAGGCTTATGCCGGCCGGCCTCTCATTGTGGTCCTTGACGACTCGTTCTCCATGCGGGCTGTCTATGAAGGTGCGTCTTCGCAGGATCGAGCGCGCGGTTTTTTGGAGAAGATGTTCAGCCGACAGCCGCCGCCCACTACTCGCGTAGTGATGGCCGGGGCCCAACCCGCGCTTGCCGGAGGCCCGGCCCGATCCTGGACCGATCTAAAACGGCTCCTGGACCGATGGACCTGTCATGCCCCCCATGCCGCCCTGGACATTGCCCTCACACTCGCGTCCGAACTCGGCAACCAGCAGGCCAACCTGCTCGTCCTGACCGATCACGCGCCGGACACCGGCATGGTGGCGGGTGATCGACTCCAGTGGCAAGCGTTCGGCCAGCCCGTGCCCAATATTGCCGTGGTCAATGCCTCGCGCACTTCCCACTCCGATCAGGATCGTTGCTTGCTCGAGATCGCCAATCTGTCAGGAATTCCGCGAACCGTGGGTCTCGAGGTGCGAACGGGTACAAACTCACTCCAGACTTCCACACTCGCACTCGAATCCAACGGACGACAACGCCTGATTTTTAATATTCCGTCCGGTACTCCGCTCCTTGAAGCGAAGATTGACGCCGACGCACTGTCTGAGGATGACAACGTTGAATTGCTGCCTCCGATTCGGCAACGTGTGCGCGTCCAGTTGGCGCTTACCAACGCCGCCGCCTCGGAGCTCGTTGCCCACACGCTCGAGGTCACGGGACTGCGGGCGGCGATCTCGGCCGATCCCGAGCTCGTGATTCATCAATCTGAAGCCACCCCCTCCGGGAGCAACACCTGGGGGCTCCAGTGGCTGTTCACTTCGGCGTCGGCGGCGTCGTCGTTCACGGGTCCATTTCTTATCGACCGCACGCATCCGCTGGCCGAAGGCCTCGCCTTGCAGGGCGTCGTCTGGACTGCTTCAGTCAACGTGCAAATCCCGGTGGGGGCTGTTCCCATTGTCCTCGCGGGTAACACCCCGCTGCTCTGGGCTCGTGTCGATGCCCTGGGTCGTCAGCAATTGACCCTGAACCTCGATCCCGATCTGTCCACGCTACGCAATACCCCCGACTGGCCGATCCTGTTCTGGAACCTGCTGGAGTGGCGGGCATCCGAGCAGCCGGGATTCATGCAGCGTAATGTCCGCCTCGGCGCCGAGGTTGGACTGCAAACCGGGGGTCAATCCGTGGCCGTTACCTGGCCGGATGGGACGGCGAAGTCCTTTCCCCACACGGGTGATCGGCTCGCCCTGGAAACGCCGCTCCCGGGGCGATACCTCGTCGCCATGGGAACCGGCACCAGTGAGTTCGTCGTCAATACGCTCGCTGCCGAGGAATCCTCCCTGCAGGATTGCGTTACGGGCCGCTGGGGCGCCTGGAAGGACGAAGGGGAACAACGGCTTCAAGTGGCTTCCGCCGCATGGATGTTTGGCCTGGCAGCCCTGGGAATCCTGACCCTGCATTTGGTCCTGAGCGCGCCGAGAAAGCCGGTCTCGCCATGATGACCTTTTTCCAACCGGGTTGGCTGCTCCTCTTGCTTCCCTTGGCGGCGGCATGGAAGGCGTGGCCGCTTCCCAATGCCGGCTTGCGCTTCCTCCGCGCTGCCACCTTCCTGTTCGTCGTCCTCGCCATTGCCGGCCTCGCCTTGAAACTGCCGGACCGAGCCGGCACCGTCGTCGTGGTGGCGGATCTCAGCGAGTCGATGCCGGATCACGCAACGGCCGCGCAGAAAGAGATCATCGATCTCCTCCACAATTCCATGGGACCCCGCGATTTGCTGGGTGTCGTCGCATTCGGCCAGGGCGCGGTCGTGGAACGTTCACCTCAGCGCGGCGGCTTTAACGGTTTTACCGCCCGGCTCGGCCGCGGCCATTCCCGTCTGAATGCCGCACTGGAGACGGCCCTGGGCTTGATCCCGGCCGGCGAAGGCGGACGCATCCTGGTTTTATCGGACGGCAAATGGACGGGCGAAGATCCCATCGCCGCTGCCGCGCGCGCGGCGGGCCGGACCATCGCGATTGATTATCGGCTCCTGGCGCGACCTCAAGGCAATGATCTTGCCCTGCAGACTTTTCTTGCGCCATCGTCCGTCGCTCCGGACCAGGCCTATCTCCTCGGCGGCTGGGTGCAATCCCCTGTGGACCAGGAAATTCACTACCAACTGCGTCGGGGCTCAACCCTTATTGCCAGCGGCTCCAAAGATGTCCCCGCGGGTCTGTCACGCCTGATGTTTCGCGATCGCGCGGGCAATGACGGGGTCTATGAATACACACTCGCCGTCACCGGCTCAGGCGAAGATTCGGTTCCGGAGAACAACCACGCGCGCGCCCTCGTGGGGGTTGAAGGTCCTCGCCCCATCCTTGTGCTTTCCGCCGCCGGCGAACAATCGGGATTGGTCAGACTGCTGCGCGCCGGAGGTCTTGAAGTGGCTGGACGGATACCTTCGGAGTTTCAATGGTCGTTGGAAGCCTTGTCGCAGCATGCCGCGGTGTTGATCGAGAATGTTTCAGCGAACGGGATCGGGACACCCGGGATGGAGACGCTGGCCTCATGGGTCGAGGAGACGGGCGCAGGCCTGATGCTCACCGGGGGACAGAAGGCCTATGGCCCGGGCGGCTATTTCAAATCCCCTCTCGACCGTATCCTCCCGCTCTCGATGGAAATGCGCCGCGAGCATCGCAAGCTCTCACTGGCCATCGTCGTGTCAATGGACCGGTCCGGCAGCATGGCCGCGCCGGCCGGCGCAGGCCGGACGAAGATGGACCTCGCGAACATCGGGGCGGTCCAGGTGCTTGACCTGCTTTCCCCTTCCGACGAACTCGGCGTCATCGCGGTCGACAGCCTCCCGCACGTCGTTGTTCCCATTGATTCGGTCGAGAAAAACCAGGCTATGCGCGGTTCCATTCTCGGCATCGATTCCATGGGCGGTGGCATCTTCATTTATGAAGCCCTGTCGGCTGCCGCCAAAATGCTCATGGAAGCCCATGCCGAGACGCGTCACATCATTCTTTTTGCCGATGCCGCGGATTCGGAGGAGCCGGGCCAATACGTCCAACTCCTCGAGCACTGCCGGGAAGCCAATGTGACCGTCAGCGTCGTGGGGTTGGGCACCGAAGCCGACGTGGACGCGAATCTGTTGAAAGAAATCGCGGCGCTCGGCGGCGGCACCTGTTATTTCACGGAGAGCCCGGAGGAAATCCCCCGGCTCTTCGCTCAGGATACTTTCGCCGTTGCGCGCAGCACGTTCGTCGATTCACCCAGTCCGTTTCAATACACCGCCGCGTTCTCACTTCTGGGCGAGGTTCCCGCGGGCGCCCCCCCGTTATTGGGCGGTTATAATTTGTGCTATGCCCGACCCGAAGCGATTCTCGCCGCAGCCACCACCGATGAATATGAGGCCCCGGTGGTCGCCTCGTGGAACGTCGGCAGTGGTCGCGTGCTTTGTTTCACCGGCGAGGCGGATGGCAAATACAGCGGCCCATTCGCAACGTCGACCCAGGCGGGAGAGTTCTATGCCACTCTGGGGAGTTGGACGGCCGGCAAACCGCAGCCGCTGCCGGCTGAAATGCTCCTCACTCAGGAGGTCCGCGACGGTATCTGCCATATTCAACTCCATCTCGACCCGCAGCGCGACGCCGATCCATTCTCCGGATTGCCGCGTGTCCACATCCTGCAGGGAATGCCCGGAACCGCTCCCGTCAAGGACCTCGCCACACTTCAATGGAAAACAGCCGATCTCCTCGAATCGACGATTACCATGTCCGGCCCCGCAACGGTCCTGAACACCGTTGAAATCCCGGGTCAACAACCGGTCGCTCTCCAGCCCGTGTGCCTTCCTTACTCGCCGGAATATGCCCCGGACCAACCCGGACGCGGGGCCGACACGCTCGCCCAACTGGCCCGCGCCACCGGCGGCGGCGAATTGGTCGAGATCCCGCACATTTGGGCCGCACTTCCCAACCTGCCGCAATATGTGGAACTGATGCCCTGGCTGTTCATCATCGCCGTAATCTTCTTTCTCACAGAAATTTTTGAGCGCAGAACGGGCTGGTTTTCGCGCCTCGGCAGACTGCGCAAATCCGCGGTTTCGTTGGCGGGTGAGCCGGATCCGGCCACCGCACCTCCTCGTACAGGCTGGAGGGCCGGGTTAGGCCGAAAGTTCGCTCGCACCTTCAATCCCCCGAAGATCACGTCTGCGAACGCAACCGCCACTCCCCATTCTCCAGTAAACCCGGCGCAACCCGAAGCCCCAAGTCCGGCGAAAGCCGCGCAAGCCACCTCCGACAACCTTGATGCCCTCCGCCAGGCCCGGGAACGCGCAACCCGCCGCACCGACCGCCCCCGTTGAGTCTCGTGTCCGACACAGCCGCGCCCCGCACGCGGTGTTAAACGGGCTTACCGGAGCGCGACTGTGCGCGAAGCGTCAGTCGCAGCAGCACGCGAATGGTCCGAGCAGGTCGAACGTTCCCAGGCAACGAGACCGTAGACTTCCGATCATTCTGCCGACAATTATCCTGCCACTTCGGGGTGAGCGATCCGGGTTGGCGGGGGAGTGGCAGAATGATTATTGGGCAGAATAAATCCCCGAAAGTGGAAAGCGCCCATCTCAGGCGACGGAGGTACGTTACTGCGGCTACGCAACACGAACAGCGCGTGCGTCCTCGTGCCCTCGTCCTCGTCGTCGTGCTCGTCCTCGTCGTCGTGCTCGTCCTCGTCGTCGTGCTCGTCCGTCGTCGCTCGTCCTCGTCGCTCGTCCTCGTCGTGCTCGTCCTCGTCTCGTGCTCGTCCTCGTCGTCGTGCTCGTCCCTCCTCGTGCTCGTCCTCGTCGTCGTGCTCGTCCTCGTCGTCGTGCTCGTCCCTCGTCGTCGTGCTCGTCCCTCGTCGTCGTGCTCGTCCCTCGTCGTCGTGCTCGTCCCTCGTCGTCGTGCTCGTCCCTCGTCGTCGTGCTCGTCCCTCGTCGTCGTGCTCGTCCTTCGTGCTCGTCCTCGTCCTTCGTGCTCGTCCTCGTCCTTCGTGCTCGTCGTCGTCCTTCGTCCTTCGTCCTTCGTCCTCGTCGTCGTCCTTCGTCCTTCGTCCTTCGTCCCTCGTCGTCGTCCTTCGTCCCTCGTGCTCGTCCTTCGTCCTCGTCCTTCGTCCTCGAACCGTGAGGGGGGGGGAGTCCGCCGCTGCCGGGGAGTGGCAGAATGATTCTGGGCAGGATAATTCTCCGAAGGAACGCTCCCAAATCATTCTGCCCACAATTATTTTGCCACTTCGGGGCCGACAGCATCACGGGGGGATATGGGGACCGGTTCATTGCTCGGTTGATTGCTCCCGCGGCGTCTACCGCCATGCGACGGTCGGGGGTTGGCTTCGCTTCTTTCTCGTGTTTTTCGGCCATTGTTCTTGTTTCGCCGGGACCGGCCTGCTATTTTCCCCGGCACGGTTAGGATTACTCCCATCAGTCTATGCGCGACTCTCAATCCGCTGGCGCGGCGATTTTCGAGCCCCGGGCACAGACATTTACGCGAGAGGGTTATCTCGGCCCGCTCCGGATATTCAGCCCTTCAGAATGCCGCAAGATTATGGCGTATCTCCGGCGGCCAGGTAACGCCTCTCCGCTGGACTGGAACAAGGCCCGAGCTGTCCACGAACGGTTCTTATTCGATTTGGCCGTGCACCACACGTTGATGGCGTGGATCTCGCCGTTGATTGGACCGGACATCGTGCTCTGGGGTGTAAGTGTGGTAAGCCGGGCGCCGGAGCAGACGCATCCCTGGCACAGCGACATCGAATCTTCCGCGCGCGATGGCGGATTTGTCTCGGTATGGATTGGGATTAAGAATACTTGCCGGCTATCGGCGCTCCAGGTCATTCCCCGATCGCATCGACTGGGCAAGACCGTTCAGGAATCGCGCGCGGAACGGGGCATGGCTCGGGGCCTCGCCACCGCGGAAGCAATGGTGCGCGCGGTCCGTGAAACCGAATCGGAGGCGGAATTGTTGAACCCGGACATGACAGATGGCGACGCGCTCCTGTTCGATGGCCGGTTGTGGCACGGTTCGCAGAACAAGCGCCGGTGGGGACGCCGAACCGCGCTGTTATTCCAATATGCTGCCGCGGACCGGCCGGTGCGCATCCCTGATTTCAGCCAACTCGACTGGCCTTTTCGCTTTCGATCCGCGCCCCGACCGCCCGTTATCCTGGTTCGCGGAACGGATCGAATTGGCATTAACCGGCTCGTGCCCCCTCCACCGCCCATTGCCTCAGGATCAGCCATGATCGCCACAGCAATCCAAGCGCTCGAGTTACCTCTCGCGGAACCCGCCAAGCCATGGCAATCCTTCCCGGCCTTCAGCGGACCCACGCGGACATTCACCCGCATGTCCTGCCATGCCTCGGTCCTGGTGCCGGGCCATTCCCCGCATCCACCGCATGCGCATCGCGAGGAAGAACTGCTGATCCCCATCCATGGAGAGGTCGAACTACGGATTGCGGAGAAGCCTGAAGATCCAGCCCCGCGAGCGGAACGATTGCGTCCCGGGTCCTTCGTCTACTATCCCGCGTGGCAGCATCATACCCTCTTTAACCCGAGTGACGCGCCCGCCGGATACCTGATGTTCAAATGGTCATCCCCCCCTTCCGAAACGGTTGACCCGCTCGACGTCACGGTGGTCCACCACGCTGAGCTCGCCGCCCCTTCCGATGCCCCGCAGTTCTGGACGCGTCGATTGTTCCAGGGCCCGACTCAGATTCTGGGAAAACTTGACGCGCACCTGACCATCCTCGCCCCGGGCGGCGGATACGAACCGCACGTCGATTCCTACGACGTGGCTATATTGACCCTGGCTGGAAGGGTGGAGACCCTGGGCCAAATCGTCGAACCGCATTCTGTGATCTACTACGCGGCTGGTGAATGCCATGGCATGCGGAACGCCGGCAATGAACCCGCTCGTTATCTCGTCTTCGAGTTCCATGCTCCGGGGGTGGACCCCTCGCCGGCCTCGTCCTATTACCGTGCATTCCCGCGCAAGGCCCTCCGGATGGGCAAACGCCTGGCCCGTCCCATCTGGCGACGGGTAAAGAGATACCTGCCGCGAACCTGAGGTAATCATGATGCCCTTTCGGCCAACCGCGAGATGACATAATCGCCACCGGTCATTTCCCAGGTGGCCATCTCGGCGGCGCGCAAGGCCCGGAAATACGCGCGAATCAAGGCGCTGCGGGGCGAGGCAGGGGGCTGCGGGTGACCGGCTTGAATGCGCAACGACAGATTGACCCTTGCCTGCAAATTGGAGGGCCCGGATTTTTTTCCAGCGTTCGTGGTTTCCATTTTCATATCCTTTTCGGTTTCCGGCGATTTAGAGTTCGGCTTCGTTGTCTTGCTTCATCTCTACGACGAACGAGCCGGGGGATTCGGGACAGCTTTCGAGACGAGGGACGCCCACGGCGTATTGGGTTTCCACGCAGCCGGATCGCAGACTCGGCCACCGAGGACCGAGGACGATGTTCCAACGACCCGGACGCGGGTCCGGCCGGCGCCGGTTCCCCTTGAACCGGTTACTCTTTATGGGCATGGTGCGACCAGTTTGAAACCCAGTGTTCGGTCAAGCCCGGCCTCGAGCCGATAAACTCAAATCTACATGGCCAACTCACCGCGCCTCACCCGCACGCAATGGTACATCTGCGTCATTGCCGCGATCGGATTCGCATTTGATACCTACGAGCTGCTCGTGCTGCCGCTGGTCATCAAGCCGGCGATCGCAGCCCTTGGCGGTTTGGGACCGGATGGCCTGCCGATGCTCGTGCCGGGCTCCCCGGGATTTGTGAGATGGGCGCGGGCATTGTTTTTCATTCCCGCGATTGCCGGCGGGGTATTTGGTTTGTTTGGGGGTTTTCTAACGGACCTTCTGGGGCGAAGGCGGGTGCTCACCTTCAGCATCCTGCTGTATGCGTTGGCGGCTTCGGCGGCGGGTGGTGCGACTTCGCTGACGCAATTGCTCCTGTTCCGCTGCCTGGTGTTCATTGGCGTCTGCGTCGAGTTCGTCGCCGCTGTCGCGTGGTTGGCCGAATTGTTCCCCGTTCGCGATCAACGCGAGAAAGTCCTCGGCTATACCCAGGCGTTCGCATCCTTCGGTGGGTTGCTGGCGGGCGCGATGAATGTCCTCGCCGCCCGGATTGCGTTGGATCTCCCCGCCATTCATGGCGGCCATGAGGCGTGGCGTTATACCCTCATCTCCGGGGTCATCCCGGCCCTTCCCTTAATTATTCTCCGGCCATTCCTGCCCGAGTCCCCTGAATGGCAACGCAAACGGGAATCCGGCCAACTCCAACGCCCTAGCATCGCCGCGCTCTTTAGCCCGGAGCTGTGTCGCACCACGGTCTTGACGACGCTGGTCTTCGCCGCGAGTTATGGCATCGCGTTCGGCGCAATCCAGCAGCTCCCGCAAATTCTCGGCGCCCAGCGGGTAGGCACACCCACCGAGGCTGGCCACGTCGCAATCATCGCGACCGCAAAAACCGCTTTGCGCAATGCCGTGGCCGACGCGAAGGCAGCCGGGCAACCCGAACTCCCGGCAATCCGGAAACGTCAAATTGCGGTCAACGCCTCCGATGCCGCGGTGGCGCATGTGACAATCTGGCAGGAGGTCGGTGGATTGGTGGGACGGTTTGTGTTCGCGCTGATCGCCGTGCACTTCCTCAGCCGGCGCGCATTGCTGCGCGTGTTCCAAATTCCCGCGCTTTTGTTTGTGCCATTGTTCTTCTGGTGGATTTCCACCGCGCTCGGCAATGCGGACACGCTGATTTGGATCAAGCTGGGGATGTTCGTTGCCGGGTTGCTGACGATTGCCCAGTTCAGTTTTTGGGGGAACTACATTCCGCTGGTCTTCCCGCTTCATTTGCGGGGCACCGGTGAAAGTTTCGCCGCGAATATTGGTGGACGTATCCTCGGCACCGCGGCCGCCTGGATCACCATCACCTTGTCTGCCTCCATCCCCCCCAGTCCGGCGCGAATCGCGTTGATGGGCGGCTGCGTGGCCGGTTTTTATCTTCTGCTTGGCGCCATCCTGACGCAATGGCTCCCCGAGCCGAAAGAGGGAGCGCTCCGGGAATGATCCGTGGTCTTGGGCTCGCGCTGGTCCTTTTCACCGCCGAGGCTGGAGAGACTGCGCCGGAGTTTACCGTTCAAAGGCTGGAATCTCCGGCGGCGGGCGGACCGGGTTTCGCCCGGATGTTGCCGGAACACACCGGGGTGACATTCACCAATGCCCTCGCCGAATCGCGCTATCTGACCAACCAGATTTACTTGAACGGATCGGGCGTTGCGCTGGGAGACGTCGATGGCGATGGGTTGTGCGATCTTTACTTCTGTGGGCTGGACGATTCCAACGCGCTGTATCGCAACCTTGGTGGCTGGCGATTCACCAATGTTGCCTCGAGTGCGGGAGTGACTTGTGAAAATCAGGCGTCCACCGGCGCCGTCCTGGCGGATATCGATGGCGACGACGACCTGGATCTGTTGGTCAACGGGGTTGGCTCCGGCACCCGGTTGTTTCTCAACGACGGCAAGGGAAGGTTTACCGAGACGACCGCAACCTCGGGTCTCCGGCGCCGTGGCGGCAGCACTTCCCTGGCGCTGGCGGACATCGACGGTGACGGCGATCTCGATCTCTATGCGGCCAATTACCGGACCACCACCCTGCGAGATGAACCGAATACCCGCTTCAAGCTGAGCACCACGGCTGGTCGATCGAAAGTCGTGTCGGTGAACGGCCGGCCGGTTACCGACCCGGACTTGGAAGGACGCTTCACCCTCGACCCGGTTCATGGGTTGCTCGAAAACGGCGAGGCCGATGTCCTTTATCGCAATGTGGGAGGAGGCAAATTCGTCGCGGTGGACTGGAACGACGGAACTTTCCTGGACGCTGAGGGCAGGCCGATGGATGTCCCCTACGACTGGACACTCTCGGCCATGTTCCGCGATTTCAACCAGGATGGCGCCCCCGATCTTTTTGTCTGCAGTGATTTCCAGTCCGAAGACCGCCTTTGGCTCAACGACGGTCAAGGTCGGTTTCGACTCGCCCCGGCCATGACTTTGCGGCACATGAGCCTGTTTACCATGGGCATCGATGTGGCCGATCTGGACCGGGATGGGAAGGACGACATTTTCGCGGCGGACATGCTGAGTCGGCGTCACGACTTGCGCATGGTGCAACTCGGGTATTTCAATCCTTTCCTTCGAGCGGCCGGCCGAATCGACAGTTGCCCGCAATACTCGAGGAATATGCTCTTCTGGAACCGCGGCGATGGCACCTACGCGGAAACTGCCCAATCGAGCGGGGTCGAGGCCTCGGATTGGACCTGGAGCCCCGTCTTCCTCGATGTGGACGGTGACGGATTCGAGGATTTGCTGACCGCCACCGGTCATGCCCGCGATGCGCAAAACATCGATGTGGCGCGCCGGATCGAGGACCAACTCCGCGGGCGCACCGTGTCGACGCTCGAACACCTCGCCTTGCGTCGCATGTTCCCGCCCCTTCGCACACCGAATTACGCCTTCCGAAACCGAGGCGACCTGACGTTTGAGGAAGTCGGTTTGGCCTGGGGATTCGACGCCACCGAGGTCTCCCAAGGCATCGCGCTGGGCGATCTCGATGGAGACGGCGATCTGGACGTGGCGATCAATTGTCTCAATGCGGCCCCTCTCCTCTATCGAAATGAGAGCGACGCACCACGTGTCGCCGTGCGCCTCCAGGGCCGGCCGGACAATACGCGCGGGATCGGCGCCCGGATCACCCTGACCGGCGGCGCGGTGCCGATGCAATCCCAGGAGATCTCGAGTGGCGGCCGTTATCTGTCCGGCGACGACGCCATGCGATCCTTTGCGGCGGGCAACGCGACGAACCGGATGACCCTCGAGGTCGTATGGCGCGGCGGCAGCCGGAGCGTTGTTTCATCGGTTATGCCCAACCATCGCTATGTGATTCGTGAACTTGGATCGGTCGCGCCCGCTCCGACCCAGCACGCCTTGAATCCGTGGTTCATTGAAATCGAGCCGCGCGCGAGAGTCGTCCATGTCGATCCGCCCTTCGACGATTTCCAGCGGCAGCCGTTGCTTCCCCATACGTTGAGCCAATTGGGTCCCGGCGTGAGTTGGTACGATATTGACGGCGATGGCCGGGACGAATTGATCGTTGGCAGCGGTCGAACCGGCAGGCTGTCCGTTCAACAATATGATCCACCCTCGGGCTTTGCCGAAACCCATGCACCGGCCCTGCATTTTGTCGCCGATCGAGATCAAACCACCGTGCTGGGTTGGCAGCGCTACCCGGGGCGGCGCGGATTGCTGATCGGCGTGGCGAATTACGAAGACGGACGGGTGGAGGGCGCCGCGGTGCGCCTGACCGATCCGGTGTCCAACAGTCTGAGCGACGTGCTGGCCGCCCAACCCGCGAGCACCGGTCCGATGGCGTTGGGCGACTGGGATGGCGACGGCGATCTGGACCTGTTCGTCGGCGGGCGCGTTGTACCCGGCCGGTTTCCGGAACCGGCCGATTCGATACTCCTCGTCAACGAAGGAGGCGACTATCCCTCGGCGTCCAGCCAGACCCTGGAAGGAGTCGGATTGGTGAGTGGCGCAATCTGGTCCGATTTGGATGGCGATGGTTATCCCGAACTCGTCCTGGCGTGTGAATGGGGACCGGTCCGGGTTTATCGACGCGAGGCGGGCCGGCTTCGGGAAATCACCGAGCCCTTGGGCTTGTCTCCGTATCTTGGCTGGTGGAACAGCATTCATGTGGGTGACTTTGACGAGGATGGCCGGCTCGATCTGGTGGCGGGAAATTGGGGCAGTAATACCCGCGCCCAGAGCCACTTCGCACAACCCGCTTCCCTCTACTATGGCGACCTCGACGGAGACCACTCCCATGAAATCATCGAGGCCTACTTCGCGTCCGACCTCAACGCGATGGCACCGTGGCGAGACTGGGAGACTCTGGCCAACGCCATCCCCTCAATCCATGAACGCTACCAAAGCTTCGGGGCATTCGGCCGCGCCAATGTGCTGGAGATTCTCGGGCCGCTGCGCCAGCAAATGCGCGAGCTCAAAGTCAACACGCCCCAGAGCATGATCTTCCTGAACCGCGGCCATGCTTTCATACCCCGCCCGCTGCCGTTCGAAGCTCAACTGTCTCCAGTCTTCGGGACCACTGTGGGTGACTTCGACGGGGACGGTCACGCGGACATTATTCTCTGTCAAAATATATTCGGCGTATCCGCCGACGTCTCCCGCCACGACAGCGGCCGCGGCCAGTGGCTACGCGGGGATGGGAATGGAGGTTTCCACTCCGTCCCGGCACAGGATAGCGGGATTGCGGTCTATGGCGAAGGTCGTGGCCTGGCGGGCTGCGATTTCGATCAGGACGGGCGGTTGGACGTCGCCATCGCGCAAAACTCGAGCAACACGCGGATCTATCGAAACGTTCGTGGCCAGCCCGGTCTGCGCGTGCGGCTGGTCGGTCCGGACGGCAATCCGGAGGCGGTCGGGGCGGTGGTCCGGTTGGTGAACGCGGCCGGTGAAACGGGACCGGCCTGGGAAGTGCATGCCGGCAGCGGTTACTGGTCGCAAGACAGCAGCACCCTGGTCCTCGGAATGCCAGGTGAGGACAGGCCTGGCGCGATCATTGTCCGTTGGCCCGGGGGACGAACCACGCGAAGCGATATCCCTTCAGACGCCCGCGAAGTTCGAGTCCAAGAGGTGAAACCGTGACTTTCGAGGCGCACCCCCTGACCGCCAGGGTTTGGAGTGCGGCGCTGCGCGCCGCTTTCCGACTGGAGGCTGATTCCCCAGATCCCAATTATTTTGCCCACAATCATCCTGCCACTTCCCTGCTCACGCGCACAGGAAGGCATGGCAGAATGATTGTCGGCAGAATGATTCCCCGAAGAGGACTATGCGGGCTTGGCCGGAACGCGACTGTGCGCGAAGCGCCAGTCGCAGCAGCGGGCGAAGGGTCGGACGCATCCGACTGTTCCGACGCGCACGCATGTCCCACGTTCTCGTTCTCGTCCCACGTTCTCGTGCTCGCCCCTCGTCCTCGTTCTCGTCCCTCGTGCTCGTTCTCGTCCCTCGTGCTCGTTCTCGTCCCTCGTGCTCGTTCTCGTCCCTCGTGCTCGTTCTCGTCCCTCGTGCTCGTTCTCGTCCCTCGTGCTCGTTCTCGTCCCTCGTGCTCGTTCTCGTCCCTCGTGCTCGTTCTCGTCCCTCGTGCTCGTTCTCGTCCCTCGTCCTCGTCCCTCGTCCCTCGTGCTCGTCCCTCGTCCTCGTCCCTCGTGCTCGTCCCTCGTCCTCGTCCCTCGTCCTCGTCCCTCGTTCTCGTGATGCGAGTCCACTACGCTGCTGCGCAGCCTTCCGCGCCTGCACCCGCCTCGCCTCCAGCAGCAGCGCAGCAGACGGCAGCGCCAGCCGCACAGAAGCAGCCAGGAAAAGGCTGCGCGGGATGCCTCGGTGTTTGCTTCGCCATCTTCGTCATCCTTTACATCATCGGGATGTTCATGCCAGAGCCGAAGATGAGCGAGAGCTACAAGGCTGGCGAGTATCTGGGCGAGTTGGAAGGCATCATGACTTACAACAGTGGCAGGATGCGCGCCAGCGATGATGCCCTCGATGCCTCTGCGCGAGCCGCGACCGCGAGCGTTAAGTTTGATACACCAGAAGGGCGCGATGACTGGATTCGCGGCTACAAGGTTGGCAACAGCATCGGATGGGACAAAGGCAAGAAGTGAGGTTTACAATATGAATGGTCAGACGATTGGTCAGAGAGCAGCGGCTGTGATGATGGAGCGGCGACCGTGCACGGTATTGCTGAGAGACGGCAGTCGCGTGCAGTGCGAGCGCATCACGAAGACGAGCACTGCTGTGGTTGCGATACACAGCGGAGAGATTGAGATCGTTGAGAGAGGACAGCCTCGCACACTTTTTCTCGACGACATTCAGGAGATACAGTGAGCACCCGAGGAGTGGCTAACAAGCTCACTGGAGCGAACAGCCGCCCCGCCTCTCCGCCCGACGCCGGGCCGCAGTTCGGATGCCCCTCGTGCGCTCCGCCGTCACTGTCGGCGGCTGTCGCTCAGTTCTGTCGTTGATATGGCTGATAGAATGTCAAGGGGCGACATGATTCTGTTTCGAGTTTTTCATCGATCTGAGCGGGCATCGAGAGTGGACAGGAGGTGAAGCGGCGGCGGCGGGTGATGTTATCTTCCCGGCGGTTGGTAGGCTGATATTCGCGAGTTGCCCGGAGTATTCGCTCCAGACCGGTTCGCATGGTTTTGATTCACCGCGGCCCTGTCCTCAGTCTAGGCTCGGGAGTCGTCCCACCCGAAGGTGGGCGTCCCATAACGACCTCGAGGGTTGGCCACCGCACCCAATCCGCTTCACCTCGTGTCAACTCTGGCTGTTACTTTTTGTCGTGGTAGTAGCTATCTATGTGTCATGGATATGGTTCCCATGATCGGCGTTTTAGTTCCCGTCTTCCCCCTGGGAAACCCGCTAAGAAATGACCGCCCCAGCAGACGCCAAGGAGGTGGGTCGTTCCCCCTGTGGGCCGTGGGGACAGCTGACGAGCGGAGCGAGGAAGCTGCGGCCCACAGCACTTTTCTCTTCGCAGGGTCCGCCGGGGCGTGTGCGCGTTGTGGTTTGCATCGGGTTTCCTCCTCTCGCTATGCGGCACAGGCTGGACGGCTGTTGTTTTCCTCCTGCCTATAACAGCTCAGGCTGCGGAGAAGGGCCCAGATGAACCCGCACAGCTCGCGGGCCACAGCGACCTTGGCTTTGTTGCGCTGGAGGCGGCGGGCCAATAGCCGGGTGAAACGCAGGTGCAGACGGTTCTGCGCCTTCCAACTCAAGGCCAGGATCTCGCGAGGCTGGCCTTCGTGGCGGCGGGAGAGTTCTTTGCTGATCTTGGGAGGCAGCACGTAGTGTTCGGCGCATTCCACGAGCAGCCAGCGGGCATGACCGTTGCCGCAACGGGAGATGCCTCCCAGACGCTGGCGCGGGCCGCTGGAGTCCTCCATGCTCACCAGACCCAGGTAAGTCATGAGCTGGCGCGGATGAGCGAAGCGATGGATGTCGCCCAGTTCGCTGACGGTGATCATGGCGGCGACCAGCTGAAAACCGCGGAAGCTCATGAGGGCCTGGACGGCGGGTTTGAGCCGCCAGGCTTCCAGGAGGGTGGTCATAGAGGCCTCGATGCGTTCAACCCGCTGGTGGGCGGCGTCAATGCCCTGCAGGTATTCTTCCAGGATGGCCTTCATCGCGGGGTGCGGCAGGACCAGCTCCCGCAAGTAGCGCAGGTGCGCCTGGCTCCAGTTGGCTTTGCCCTGGTAACGGAAGCCGTGACGCAGGAGAAAGCCTTTGAGGCGCTGACGGCAGCGGCGCAGATCATCGACCGCATCGGTGCGGGCGCGGCAGAGGTCGCGGATGGCCTCATCAGTGGGCTCGGGCACGTAAACAGCGGTCAACTCGCCCGCCCGGAGCAGACGGGCCAGGTTGCGTGCGTCGCGCTTGTCGGTCTTGAAGGGGGCGCCGGGCTGCCTGGGGATCAGCGAGGGAGCCGCCACCAGGCAGGGGATGCCCAGTTGCTGGAGACGTCGAGCAATCCCGAACCCGCAGGGACCAGCCTCGTAGGCAACCTCCAACCGGGCGCCGGGATGAGCCTTGCGGATGCGGGCCAGCGCCCTTTCCAGGGCATGCAGATCGTTGGTGATAGTTCCGAAGAGGCGGATCTCTCCTTTGGGACCAAATTCCGCGATGGCAATGGTGATGGAGTCCATGTGGACATCCAGACCGAGATAGAGTGTAATGGACTTCATGATGGTGTGGTTGTCAGTTCACGTTCACACGATGAATCAGAACATGTCTCCCGCCACGAGCGGGCTGTTCTTGCGGCTCTGCCCACCCGGGCAATCCGCGACCTAAATAAATGGCAACCACACCGCCCTTTTCAACTCCGGAACGACCAACGGCTCCAGATCGGCGTGACACCATCAGCCATAAGGTCTAGGTGCGTTGTTTGATCGCCTGTCCGTCCTGCGATCTACACTATGAACTCCTCGGCATGTAGCGCACGTCAGCAAGCGTTCTCTACCGGATTGGTGGTGATGGTGTTGATGATCCTTCCGGCCTTTGGAGGGACCGCGATGGTTATAGGTTCCGCTGTCGGGATGGCGGCATGGGTGATCGTTTTCAAAGAGCGATTGCGTCATTATCGAGGCGCTCTGCCGGTCGCGATAAGTCTGGCGGCCGGTCTGGGGTGTTTAGCAGCTGTGGTATTGGCTCTTTCTATCGCCACGGGAAGATGGAACTAGAAACCGCACCCAACCAGTCGTGCCAGCCAACGGCGGGAGAGCGACTCCATTTCAAGCAGAACCTGCAGGCCCGCCGTGGCTGCACTCTGCGTTCGGCATGATGACGCTGAGTTCCAAGAAGTTGATTATTGTAGTTGCTGCCGTAGCGATCATTGTCGCTGGCGCGGCGCTGCTACCGATGTTCGTTCGTGCCCATAACACATCCGCCTCCAACGCGTGCGTGAACAATTTGCGCAATATCCAAGCAGCGAAGGAACAGTGGGCCACCGAGAACAGGAAGACCACCAACGATGTTCCGACGTGGGATGCCATTCGTCCATATCTCGGCAGAGGATCCGAAGGCGAGATCCCGAAGTGTCTTGACGGCGGAACTTACACTCTTGGCCGGGTTGGCGAGCCGCCCAAGTGTTCGCTTGGACCGGCGTTCGTCGGCGGCAAATCGCACGAGTTTTCCGAATGAAGCCGAACCAGATCACTGGAGCCAACAGCCGCTGCGCTGGGCAGTTGGACCGTTTTCGGAGGCACGACGCTGTGGTGTAAGCGGTAAACTGGGCGCATCTGTTTGACGGGCCAGTTACGGGCCAGGATGGCGGGTTTGGGTGAGGCCGCAGTCCACAGTGAAGGGGACTGCCAAGCCAGGCAATGGCGGTGGCAGGAGTCAGGCCGCTGGACGTGGAACCGGAGGGGAGAAGGGCTGGTGTGGGGGATTGGGCGATGGCAGGGGTTTCCAGCATTCGGGCAGCAACTCCCCGATTTGGGTGATGTTCATGCCAGGGAGTCGCCGCAGCATGTCGGTCAGGTATTCCTGCGGATTGATGCCGCGGCGGCGGCAACTGACGATCAGGGAGTAGATGACGGCGCTGCGCCAACCCGCGTCGGGATGGCCTATGAACAGCCATCTGCGGCGACCGACGGCTGGAACTCGTATCGAGTTTTCCACGAGATTATTGTCAATCCGATAAGTTCCGGATTGGAGGTATCCGGTGAGCGCCTCGTATTCATTGAGGAAGTAGCTGACCGCTTTGCCCAGACTGCTCTTGGGCAGCAGCTGGGGTTGCCGGGCCTGGGCGTCTTGCTGGAGTTGGGTCCAGATGGAGACCGCTTGCTCCTGGCGGATCTGATGACGCTCTCCGGGCGTCAAGTCCTCGGTCTCACGCTCGATCTGGTAGAGTCGACGGAAAAGGGCAATGAACCCGATGGCCCGACGGTGGCCGTCCCGGAGCGCCCGACGGAACTTGCGTCTCGCATGGACCGCGGACCCGATGCGGATCAAATCGGGGAGGACTTTCTTGAGCGAGTCGTAGACTTCGTAGGCGTCGGTTTGGATGGTGCCGGCAAAACCGGTGAGTTGGGCGTGGGGTGCGGCCCGGCCGCGGGTACCTTGAAAGTCGAGGTACACGTCGCCGCCCGGCACCGCGTAGAACCACAGATAACCCCGGGCGCATTTGCCTTTGACCTCCGGATCCATCACTTTGACCGGGGTCTCGTCGACCTGGAGGTAGCCGCCCTGCTTCATGCGCTCGAACATCAGGTTGCAGAGCGGTTGGAGCAGGAAGGCGATCTGCTCGACCCATTGCACCATTTGCTGTCGCGGGATTACCACGTCGTGCCGTTCCCGGAAGATCCGCTCCAGGGTGTAGTAGGCGACGTGGTCGTCGAAACGCGCCAGGAGGAGGTAGACCGCCAGCCCCAATCCCAGCTTGCTTTGCGGCACCAGGCGCGGGGGCAGCGATGCCACCCGCACCCCGCCGCAACCGCAACGACAGGCATACTTGGGGCGCACGGTCTGCCGGACGATCATCTTGGCCGGGACATACTCCAGTTCCTCGCTGACTTCCCGGCCGATGGATTGGAGGGGCCGCCCGCAGTGTTCGCACGGGGCCAGCCCTTCGGGTTCGATCACCACGGTCTGCCGTTCCAGGTGCTCGGGCATGGGGTGGCGTCGGCGACGACGCCGTTTGCCTTGGGAAGCGTTCTTGGGCTTGTCGGCTTCTTCGGATTCCTGCTCAGTCTGATTCTCGAGCACCTCGTCGCTGACCGGTGGCTCTTTCTGGGCTTCTTCCTGGAGATCGGCGGCCACCTCGGCCAGTTGGGCCTCCTCCTCCGGGGTGAGTCGGTCGGAACGTTCGCCAAAGAGTTGCCGCTTCAACTCCGCCAGTTCGAGCAAGGCCTCTTGCAGTTGGGCCTCCACACCCGCTTTGAGGGCCAATTCGGCTTGCAGTCGAGCGTTCTCCGTCTCCAGTTCCCGATTGCGGGCCCGCAACTGCTCCCATGGGCTGGGTCGCTCGGAGCCCTTCATCGGGTCAACTCCTTTCGCCAGTCCGACCGCAAGGGGTAGGCATAAACCTCCTTCACCGGCACCTGCAGGGTGCGGGTGCGGTCCTGGCGACTGCGGCCACGGGTGGACCCCAACGGTTGCCAGTTGGCCGCTCGGTAGCAGGTACCCGCAAAGCGATCCCGCTCCACAAAGGTCTCCAGCAGCACCATCGGATGACCGTACTTTCGCTGCCAGTCCGCCGTGATCCGTCGGCTCACCTCGCCCAACAGATAACTGGCCAAATGCCTGACTCGCACCCAGGGCGCAATCAGGAACCGCTGGTTGTTGGCGATCGTGCCCAAGCGCGCTTCCCGCTGCCCGACGCTCCAGCCGATCCAACGGTCGCGCACCGCGCACTTCCACGCCGCCGCCCCAAAGACCAACACCGCCAGGATCCCACCATGGCGATCCCGGGCCACATATTGCAGGTTCTCCCCCACCGGTTGGCGCCAGCCCAGATAGTGGAACTGGGCCAGGAGCGCCCGCACTTCGGTCCGTCCCGAGGCGGCGGAGCTGACTTCGGCCAGTTCGACACCCCCCAACTCCAACAAGGTCCCGGTCACCGGAGTGTTCGGCCACGTTCGTTCCGAGGGCGCCGCCAACCGATGCCGATTCGGCGAGGACGCCCGGCGCTCCGGTAGCCGCACCCAACCGCGCCGCTCCAGCTTCAGCAACAGCGTCCGCGCGGCCATGTCCTTCCACTGTCCGGTCGGCGTGCGCCAGTCCCACAACGCGCACAACTCCCGTGACAGCCGGTAGCGACTCCAGTGCGGATGCCCGCTTACCAAATCGCGCACCTGGAGGAACTGGGCGGGCTCGATCCGCCGCCCTTGCATGACGCAGCTCTCGATCACCGAAAGCGAGCTTGCCCGCAGCGGCCACCAGAGTCCAGCCCCCAAATGGATTATTTTCTACCGCCGATACCAGCCGGCCCGCTCGGTGACTTCCAAACCACTGATCAGGGCACTCAACTGTTCGGGCCGAAATCCCACCGCGGCCCCTTCCCCCGCGGGCCACTGGAGCGTTCCGCCCTCCAAACGTTTGGTCGCCACCCAAAGGCCAGTTCCGTCAAACCAAAGCAAGCGCAAGCGATTGCGCCTCCGGTTGGTGAACACGAACAGTCCACCCTCCAAGACCCGCTCTCCGAGCACCGCCTCCACGTGGGCCGACAGTCCATCGAAACGTATCCGGTACCTACGGATTCCTGGCCAACGCCACCGGGCGCGAGGCCCTGGGCCAGATCCAGGCGGCATGGCTGGCCTCGCTGAAGGCTTGCCTGGTCGTGCTGACCCAATTCGCCCAGGCCCTGGAAGCAGCGGAGTTGCAGGGTGGCGAAGTCCCCGACTGGACCCCGACCTGTCCGGACTGCGGCGGTCCGTTGCGCTACCGGCCCAGGCGACTGCGCAGCACGTAGCTGTGCAGGACACCCGAATCGTCGGTCAGGGGCACGGCCTGGCGGATACGCTCGAGGCGTTGTTGGAGGAGCTTTTCGCGGCGCGAACCCTGGCCATAATAGAACTTGCGGAGGGATTCCGGTGTGGCTTTCCGGGCCTGCTGCAGAGTAGGCCAGCGTTTGAGAATGGCCGTGGCTAAAGGCCGGAACACCTCTTCGCCGATGAGGTCCAAGGCCTGGGGGAAGTAGTCTTTGAGGAGGGCTTGGAGCCGATTGCCCAGGCCGGTGCGATGATCCACGACGTGGCGGCGGTCGACGACCAGGCGCTGGAGTTGGGCGGTGGCCGGATCCTCCGGGGACCAGCAGCGGAACTCCTGGCCATGAATGGCCAGCAGATGAGCCAGATAGTAGGCGTCCTTGGCATCGTCGTTGGCGCGGCTGACGACGAAGGTCTCGCGGAATTTCTGGAGACTGATGGGATTGATGGGATAGAGGGTGATCCAGTCGTAGCGGCTCAGGAAACCGATGAGGTTGTTGGCCGGTTGTTCGAAGACGATGGCCACCCGATGGGCGGGGTAGCGTTGACGCAGGTCCGTCGCCCGGTCTGGAGGGCGGCCGGATCGGTGGAGAGCACACTGGCATGCTCCTGGTGGGCGAGCAAATCCAGTTGATAGAGGTTGACCTTGCGGTCGGAGCGGTCCATGCCGAGGACCAGGTCGAAGGCCGGTTTGGGAGCATTCATGGGAGTCCTTTCATTCTTGATGATTAACGGACGGCTGGACGGAGGACTTCACGCGGCCTTGACCCGGCGACGCCAATATTAGAACAGTTCCGATGGAATCCATCTGGAACGGCCTCTGGAGTGAGTCGTTTCAGGTCAAGGCACGTCCCGGCGGGCGGACCATGAAGGTCAAAGTCGTCGAGCGACCGAACGTTATGAGTCCTATCCCGCCGAGGCGTGAAATCCAGCATATGAACTACTGCGGGCAGCCCGGAAAGTCCAGCGCGCCCGCCGGCCGCCGGGGTTATTCACCGGGGGCTGCGGCGAGCTCGGATGACCGGCTCCTCGCCCCCGGTGAATAACGCCCGGATCACGTATATCATCGTTAGGTATCAAAGCCCTTGCACACTATGAACATCTTCTCATCCACAAATGGCCATCAGAAATTCGCAGCGTGCATCGCCGCGATCGGTCTGTCCCTTTGCCTGCGTGCGCAAGACGAACCGAAGACGCAAGAGATGCCGGGAACCGTCTCCCAGGAGGGTAGCTTGCTAATCAGGTACCTCGTCGAAAAGAACGAAGGAGAAACCACGATCACAAATCCATTCTTGGGCAGCATCACTGGCGATTGGAAGGAGGGCAGTGCTACCCTCACCACAGTAAAGAAGATCACCGACGGTTGCTACGTGGGACCGAATTCTTTTGGCGGCTCGGACTACATCCGAGCCGGGGCGAACGAGGTGCTCGTGTTGGCACGCCTGACTTGCTCTCCACCCGCTCCGGCTCGTGTGATTGATCTGAGCGGGACGGCACTGGCACTTTCTGATTCGGAGATTGTCAGACCGTTGGCGATTCAAGCATCCGAAAAGCTCAACGGTTTTCACAGCTTCAGCAACGGAAATGGAGTGATGCTCAATGACGGGAACTTCGCAGCCATTGGCAACAACATTCCTTACGGTCGAGGCTATGCGGTTGTGTTTGGTGGGCACTTCGAGAAGGATTCCGTTGTCCATCTTGTTTTCAGACTTCGCGCGGAACAGGCTGGAGGAAAGATGACGCTCGTAAGCCAGAAACCTGAAAAATGATACCTAACAAGTCGCTCCACACGAACCGCCGCCTCGCGTCTCCGTTTCGGATGATCCGGATCATCGGACACTGGATTCGCTGCCAGCAACCGCTTCCGGCGGCGGTCGGTGAGCTCGCCTCTGAGGTGATCCGTCAAGGGTTGAAAGTGATTTTGTTCATTTCTTGATTTCCGTCCTCCTTTGGGAATATTCATCGCGCTAAATTAGCTCGGGACGGGTTTTGTTGTTTGATGGTGGCATAGGAGCTGGGAGTAGGAGAGGCCTTCAGTTATTCTCCGGTTTCAATGGCTTTGGGGTACGGACGGTGGCCGGATTCTGTTCCATCCAGGCGATGATGGGACTGCCGGATTTGCGGAGTGCGGCCAGGTATTGGGCTTTCTCGTAAACGGTGCGATCCTGCCAGCAACGCCAGATGATCCGAATCCACTTGTAGGCCAGGGCGCGGACGGCGGCGTGATGGCCCATGCCACCAGCCCGCTTCATCTGGTAGCAGGCCAGTGCCCAGCCGCTGAAGAAACGACTTTCGGAGGCCCATTCGTGGAGGCTCTGCTTGAAGAATTCCGAGCACCGGTAACGTCGGTGGACGTGGCGTTTCTTGCCGCTCTGTTTGGTGACGGGGGCGATGCCGCTGGCACATTGGAAGTTGGCCGCAGTGGGGTAGCGCTCGCGCCGGGTGCCGAAGCTGGCCAGGAGCCGGGGAGCGAACGCCGGACCAGCGCCGGGGAGGTTGGCGAAGAGGGCGTGCTCGGGATGACTTTGGAAGGTGAGCGCGATCTGGCGATCGTAGGTCTTGACGGTACGGGTGGCGTGTTCGAGTTCCTCGACGGTGAGTCGGGTGCGCAGCACGTAGCTGTGCAGGACACCCGAGGCATGGTGACGTGCCTTACTTTCTCTGGTGGAGCGAGTAAGGAGAAAGACGGCAGAATGCAGTGGGATTACCGCGGACCGTCCTTCGTGATCGCGGGAATCAAGCCGGAGCGTCTCGGAGCGGGAGGATACTACGACTTATTGGGACAACGAGTGTGGATTTCAAACGCTGAGCAACACCTGTTGAGCGGGCGGACTTTGACCACGCTGAGTGTTGGCACTGACAGCCCTGATCCCGTCGAGTTACTGGTGCTTGAGAATGCCCCGGAAGACTATTTTGAACAGATTCTCCGACTTCGCGAGGGCAAATGGTGATCGCTGCTCATTTCGCAGGATTGTCGCTGCTAACGGCGCATAACCAATCGAGTCAGGCAACCGCCGCCAAGCGGCTCGACATCGGTCGGTCTCGGTAGTATGAGCCCTTTAGTTCCAGGGCAAGGGCGCGCAGTCGGCGGCGGCGCCTGCTCTCAC
>CAVXWU010000018.1:0-161808 GCA_963765535.1 uncultured Verrucomicrobiae bacterium | reverse complement strand
GCGGCGTCTCTAGCGGCATCGCGCCGCTGAAACGACTGACCAAACGGCGCAGCGCTCGAAGCGCGGGAGGTCACATCGCCGTTCTGGTCAAGCATCCCGAACAACTCTCCTCCGGGTAGTACGCGTTGTACACATGGATTCCAGAGAGGCCTTTGCTCAGCCAGAACAGTGGTGCGCGCAGCAGGAACTTAGCTTTCGCCCGCGCAACTTGCTCCCGATCTTTGATGTCCAGATCCTTCGGCAAGAAACCGTGCTCTGTAATGTAGTGGCGAAATGTGGCCACGTTTCGGGGTCTGACGACGCGTGCAGCCGGGTTGAGTAACCGAATGAGTGTCTCCGTCTGCTGAAACGTATGCGCCCAACCTTCCGGCATCACGGCGCAACCGCTCGGGATGACGCCGTCGTAGTTGAATTTCTCCCTGCCTTGCGCGAGTTCCTCGAAGCAACGTTTGCCAGTTCCATACGGATGGTAGCTCTGCCCGCTCGTACCCGGCGGCAAATCGGCAATGCTCGTATGAAACCAAGTCGTGTTCGAGAACCCCCAGATCGTACGTGCCCGGGGTGCCGAGCGTTCGATCTCCGCGATGGATCGTCTCGCCAATTCCCCAAGCCGTTCCGTTCTCATGCATGAAGTCTGCTCGTCGAACCGGAGAACAGCGGCGGATCCCAGTAGTAGTGGTTGATGTCGAAGAAAGTCGGACCCGAACGTCAATTCGTTCCAGATTTCGACATCGAACTCGTCGCCCACGGGACTCCCGTACGAGTTCGAGCACATATCGGACGTAGCGGACCCCAGCCCGAAGAGCGTCACGTTCGAACTCTGGGTGCCCCCGTCGGGTACAGCGGCAGGTACTTGAACTCGCCCACCTGCACGATCGATCCGGCCTCTGGGATGGGCTTCTTCGTCGGTTTCGACAGGCCAACTCGTTTGCTTGTTCGTGTCGACGTCGACGACGAGAGGCCCGGCGGTCCCGGCTGTCCGACAAATCCCAGCACCGCATACTGGCGCCCTGTCTTGATGTCGGCGACGCGGCCCGCGAGGTCCAGCGACCGACTAGGCCAGCCGGAGTGCATCCGTGGTCACCAGCCAGGCGGTCTGTTGTGATCGGGGCATGGACGCGCCCATGATGCGCATTGAGCAAAAGCGTCGGCCGAAGCCCGTGCCGACCCAGGGCCTTTAACGTGCGACCGACGTGATCGTAGTGAGATGCGACTATGCCCGTCTCGTCCCACGCATGATCCCCCACGCCGGCCTCGAAGCGCACACGCCGAAAGCCTGCCCACGCTAGACTGGCTGCGATTTCGTCCTCGCTCTTGCCGCGAATCGGTCCGGCCCAGACGATGCCGAGACCTTCGAGATATGTCGTAGCCGGTATCGTCTCGAGATAGCTGCGCCAAGGTTGCCGAACAAAGGAATAGTACGGCCAAGGAAGATCCGCCTGTGTGGTATCGACATAAGGACGTGCTCGCTCGTCGGCGCGCGAAGCCGCCGGGATCAGCGCGAGGCCGGAGGCCGCCATCATCAGCTCGCGTCTGTTCATAGAATCGCTGCGGACCAGCCCTTGATGGTCCCCTGGATCGACGCTGCGGTTCGACTCGGAGCACGCTCTCGATCCAGATGCGATCAGGCGCGCGAGTTGCAGTAGCCCGGGGTTGGCTCGCGTCCCCACGGCAACTGCCCACACCGAGAAAGATCAAGGAGCGCGCCCGACCGAGCGTTTCCGACACAATCAACGCCTGATTGAACGCCGCATTGCGGTGCGCACGGAATGCCGTATGACTTCGGCTGTCGTCATCGAAACGTGGCGCGGGATAGTGATCGACGGCCACGAGCGGGTCGTAGAGCAGTGTCCAACCGCGCAGCCGCAGTGCCAGCGAGAACGCCATGTCGTTACCCACTTGCGCCCCGGCACCGCGCAGCCGCTCGTCGAAGCGGAGCCCGGCGATGGCGGTTCGCCGGAAGCTCATGTTCGCGCCTTTCAGAAAGTCGACGCGTCGCGGCGCGCCTGCGCCTAAGTGGTGATTGCCTATACACCGCCCATACCACTGCAGTATTCCCACTGTGTTCCGCGCGCCATCCTCCATGCGCCCGCCTTTGGTGCACCCAATCGCGCCCACCGACGCCACCGACCTCCGCATCGGCCAAGAACGTGGCGGCTCTGCGTTCCAGCCAGTCTGGACGTGGGGCAGCGTCATCGTCCGTGATCGCGATGATGTCCCCGCTGTGCTCTTTCTATACCCCGATTCAGAGCATGCACCTGACCCGGCGCGCTCACCGTGACCCGCTCGATCGAGGGAATGCGGGCAACCAACCCATCCACCGCGGACAAGGACTCGTCGTCGTCCTCACGTACGACAACCACGACTTCGTCCGCGGGACTTGTCTGTCCGACCAGCGCATCGACGCACCGCCGCAGATCCGCGGGTCGGCGATACGTCGGCACAACGACGGAAACACTCAGGGCACGCTGCTGCGCGCTGCTCGACATGACGTTGTCCGCTCTATCGCACACCGCGCACCACCCGTATGGCCGCCCACGTGCTACGCCAGTCCGGCAACGCGGGCGGCGGCGACGCACTCAACGCCCGTCGGTATGCAAGGAATACGCAAAGTGCGCGAAAGATCGCCCCTGTCAGCAGCCCCATGGCTGCTCCCGTAGCTCCGAAACGCGGCACCAGCCACCAGATCGCCGCACATAGCAGCGGCACCGACGCGACCTGAATCGCGGTGACGACACCGGGGCGGTTCAGCGCCAAGTAGGGCTGCATGACGACATATACGACGCTCGACACCAATGCCTCGACCGACATGACACACAACGGTAAGTAACCAACCCCGAACTCCGGTCCGTACACCATGCGCAGCGCCGGGGCACCGAACGCTACGAGTCCTAGCGTGCCAAGTGCCATTAGAGGCGTGGTGACCGACAGCGCGCGCGTCGTCATCGCCGTAACCTCAGCTGCGCCTCGGCCCGCGCTCTTCGGCAGGAGCACAGGCACCACGGCCGAGCCCACTACGGTCAAAACCCTCGACAGCGCATAGGTCACGACGTAAACGCCGTAGACGGCCGGGGACATGAGATTGACGAGAATGATCTTGTCGACTTGACCGAGCAGCATTCCGGCTGCTTCACCGCCATACGCCCGCACGCCGTACGAGAACACGCGCCTTATCTGTATGATCGAGTCTCCGACAGTCGGCCGAACATTGTCGAGAACCCACCAGAACATCCATGCGAAAATTATCGACGGCGGAACCAAGTAGGCCAGCGCCACGACGAACGGCGAAGTAATGGCGAAAGCCGCAAAGGCAACCACGACGATCAGAGTCAATCCGGTCGATGCGTAGCGAAGCTGGTTGTATAGACGAAAATTCTGCTGGGCCTGAATGAGGGCCACCAGAATTTGCGATAGGGTCGCGACCGCCGCAAAACCCATTAACCAGCGGGCTTGCGCAAGCGTCTCGCCCTCGACATGTTGCAGTAACAACGGAGCGGCGAAGACACCGATCAGGGAGGCGAGCAATCCACCAATCGCGCCCAATAAGAGCGCTGCCGCTGCCCGGGGAGACTTGCGTTGCGGATCATTGCGCACGTGATACAGCACGGCCGTCGGCAACGCGAAAGAGAACGCGTAGCCCAGAAACTGCGGCCATAGCAGCAACGCCGCGAGCTCGCCGCGACCATCGGCACCCAGTAAACGAGCGGTGACCACCCCGGTGATAACGTTGGCCACGACGACCAACGCGTTCGTCATTGCCACGTTAGCGCTGATGCTAGCGCCGGTGTTGCTTTGCAAGAAGCGCCAAATTGCGAACATGATTTCGGGCTAGAAGATTACGCGACCACTCACTAGACCGCGGCCGACGACACGAGGCAGTCAATCTGGAACGTACCGCGCCATCGCGCTTTGAGCCTGGAGCGCGAAAGCGCCTAGACGCTCATCTGCGTCTTCGATGGGCTCGCCGGGCACCAACGGCGTTATCAACCGTACAAGCGCGCCGTCGCTTCGCCGCCGCGTCAGGGAATCGAAGAAGATGTACCACTTGACCAAATATTCGTTGGTCAGGACACGGTCACGCTGCTTGAACCAGTAGTAAACCAGCTGGCGCTGGTCACCGAATTGGATCACCGCACGATTGACGCGAAGCTTTGGTGCGGACGTCGGGTCCGGCACGACGGTCTCGGAAAAGTCGGTGATCCGCCAGCCGCCCCCTGGAATGCAGGCGCGCGGCGAGTGAACCGATTCGCCCTGTCGCTGGGAAGCATAGTAGGCGACGTAGAAGTTGATGGCGTCCCGGCCGCGCACGTAGTCCATGGTCAAGTAGTCGTCGAGGTTCAGCACATCCAAGTACTGGTCCTCGATACGCCCCTGGTGCCCGCGCCAGTCGCCCATGTCCTGGGGAAAATCGACGAGCCATTGTCGCTGTGGTTGCAGTTCGGTGCGCGGCGGTATCGTGTACGACAGCAGCGCGGCCGTGGCGAGCACGAGCGCGGCGACCACCAACGCTCTGGGTGTTCTCACCTGTCTGCGCGGTCCGCCCGATACGACCGCGGGCGCGAGGTCGAAAGCGAGCACGTCCCGCCACTTCCGGCCCCGCATGAACAGCACTACCAAGAGCCAGGTTTCGGCAAGCAGTAACGCACCGCTGACCATGAACATCGCCCAGCCCTGGAGGTCGTGCAACAACCCTTCGGCGAGGCTGGTGTTGCCGAACTCGGCAAACAACCCGATGGTCGCGATCCTGGCGCTGTTCATGACGATCGTGATTGGCACACTGGAGACAAATACCAGGACTCGTTGCCAGGCAGGGGCTCTAAAGAAATACGCCACGATGAATCCCAGCGTCATCAGCGGAAACAGATAACGAAGGCCGTCGCATGCTTCGACGACCTGCATCTGAAAGTGCCCCAAATCGATGACGTTGCCCGCCAGGTAGACGCTGATGCCGCAGAGCCGCATGAACCATACGCCCAGCGCCGACGACGCCCACTGGAGTTGGGACGAAAGATTGAAATAGAAGAAATTGGGCAGCGGAATCATCAACAGCAACATCAGCATCGGCGCCCAAAGACGGCCAAATGCCCGCACTCCGGCCGACGCGATGACGATGCCGTAGATGACGATCACGAGGGCGTCTTGCCCTAACACGATGATCGAGCTAAAAGCGCCGAGGAGCCACACGAGCAGCCCCAGGAGCACGACGACCGGCCCAAGCCAATGACCGGAAAACTGCGTCACTCCCGCGCTTTCGCGGCGCTGCCATATCAAGTACGGCGGTGAAAAGACGGATAAAAATGCCGTCCTCACCGAATTGACCAACGCCATCCCCGAACTCCAGAGTCAGCTGTCGAAGCGCGCCGCTTTGATTGCCGCCCTGCGCGAACGCGAGGAACTCCACAGCACCGGCATCGGCGATGGTGTTGCCTTTCCCCATGCCCGCACCGCGCTCAGCGGGCTGGTTAGCCGGCCAGTGATCGTATTTGGCCGCCATGCCCAGGGCATCCCTTTCGGCGCCATTGATGGCCGCCCGGTGCGGCTGTTCTTCCTCCTCGTCACCACCAGCGTCACCCAACACCTGCAAATCCTCGCCCGCATTAGTCGGTTGCTCCACGCGCCCTCGATCCGACAACGTCTCCTGGACGCACAGCGACCCGACGAAGTCCTTTCCGCGATCCGAGAAGCTGAGAAGTGCGTCTGAACATTCGGGCTGCCCATGGCGCCACCCGGATCGCGTTACTGAAAACGTCCGCCTTCACCACCACCCTTGCGATCCCGACGGCAGTCGCTTTCTTTGCGCTGCCAACGGCCTCGCCTCTGCGCCTCACTCTTCGCCGGCAAGGCACCGCCGGGCTCGCGAAAGACCAGCCAGCCGGCCAGGAACCGTTGCGTGTCACCCACCAACTGTTTCATGGCCCTTCGGTGCCAAAGCCAGCAGCCGCCCACCAGCAACAGACTGAAGAGGGCAATACCCGTGATCCACAGCAGCGCAACGGCCAGGGGATGTTCCGCCTGTCGCCATACCCAGGACCAACCCTCGGTGGTCAACGCCACCACCACATAGAAACCCGCGATACCGCAAGCCACCCGAAGTGTCCAGCGCCGGCTGGCCTGCTCCTGGCGTGCGACCTTGCTGATCCGACGGAGCAATCTCCAACTCTCCTCGCGATCGCTCCGGAGGATCAATTCCTTCAAGAAACTCAGTTCGGCCTGACGCGCGTCCATAAATCCTGAATCACGCCCTCAACATAGCGCACGTTGCCCGGACGCGCCCACCACACCCTGCAAGCGCGGACTTGTCTTTTGTGGTTTGACATCTATGCTCGCAACCGATGACTCGGTCGCCAGGCGCTTTTTATATCTGGCGTCCCATAAAAATCACTTCTGCATCGGCCCATATCCATGGATCTGAACATCCATCCGATCCTTCCCGCCCGGCGGGATTTCCGGATCGGGATTCTCGGCAGCGGCTTCATCATCAATGAATGCCACCTGGTGGCCTATCGCAAGGCGGGATTCAACCCGGTAGCCATCGCTTCGCGGTCCCATGCGCACGCCCAGCGGGTCGCCGAACATCACCAGATCGGCCGAGTGTATGCCACCCTCGATCAACTGCTCGACGACGAAAGCATTGAAGTCCTGGACATCGCGGTCCAACCCACCGCGCAATTGGATCTGATCAAACGGGCCTGCCAAAGGGGCACCGTCAAAGGCATTCTCGCCCAAAAACCCCTGGCGATGAACTATCGGGATGCCTTGGAGGCCGTCCTCGCCTGCGAAGAAGCCAATATCCTCCTCGCCGTAAACCAGAATATGCGGTTCGACCAGTCCGTGCGCGCGGCGAAAACACTCCTGGATCGCGGCGTTCTTGGTGATCCCGTTTTGGCCACCATCGATATGCGCGGCATTCCGCATTGGATGCCCTGGCACCGCGAACTGCGCGGATTGACGCTCCGGATCATGTCCATCCACCATCTCGATGCCTTCCGGTATTGGTTCGGCGATCCGGCCTCCATCTATTGCAGCATCCGCACGGACCCCCGTACTTCCTTTCCGCACTTGGACGGTATCTGCACCTACACGCTCGAATACCGGTCGGGCCTGCGCTGCGTCGGACTTGACGATACCTGGACTGGTCCAGCCCGCGAGGGTTGCCCTGCGGATTTGCGAATACAGTGGCGCATCGAAGGCCTCCAGGGCCTGGCCCTCGGCGACATCGGTTGGTGCAAGGATCCTCATACCACACCGTCCACTCTTAAATACGCGGCCAAAGGCGACCTCGACTTCCATCGGCCCACCTGGACCGAAAGTTGGTTTCCAGACGCTTTCGTCGGTACGATGGCCCAACTTCTGACCGCATTGGAAAGTGGGACCGAACCGGCCATCAGCGGCAGGGACAATCTCAAAACGCTTGCCTTGGTCGATGCCGCGTATGTCAGCGCCGCCGAGTCCCGGGCCGTCTCCCCGATCCAGATCGAACACAATCCGTTCTCGTCGGATACGCTCTCCCGGTCACTCCGCCTTCGGTTTCAGGGTCCCACCCTGCCCGCGGCAGGCCAGCCGCCACTGGGATTCAACCCCTCGGATCTCCATCATTTCACCCCACGCGCTCAACAGGTCCTCCGCTACGCACGCGACGAGGCCCGTAACCTCCAGCATTGTTTCGTGGGGACAGAACATCTCCTTTTGGGCATCATGCAACTCGGGTACGGTGGCGCAAATCGGGTCCTGCTCCGCCGAGGCATCGATCATGCCGCCGTCAAATCCGCCATCGCCAAAGAGGTCTCCCAAGGTCCCAATCCCGTCCTCTTCAGCGACGCCCCAATCACACCCCGCACCAAGCGAGTCCTCACCATGGCCGCGCGCGAAGCCCACGCCCTTGCCCATACCAGCGTCGGCACCGAGCATCTCCTCCTGGGGTTGCTCCTCGACGGCGACGGTATCGCTGCCCGCGTCCTCCGTGCCCTCGGCCTCGATCTGGCTCAGACGCGGGCGGAGACGCTCCAGGAGTTGTCCACGGGTTTTGCCTAGTCGATTCTCCCATCCAGGGAACAGGTGACAACGTAGCAATACGTCCCACCCGCCGCGATTGGAAAACCGCACCGGCGCCTCCGAGAGCTCCCGTGGCCGGCCCCCAAGCATTGCCAGTTGCAGTCCGCGTCCGTCTCGGCTACTAAACCGCCATGCGCTTTATTGGCGGGCTGATTGAGAAACTTCAGCGTCATCCGAAACGGGTTGTCTTCCCGGAGGGCACCGAACCTCGAATTCTGCAGGCGGCGCGGCAGTTCTATTCCCTGCGGCTTGGCATTCCCATATTGGTGGGTGACCGTAGCGCGATCAAAGAGGCGGCGGCCCAACTCGAGGTCTCCGTCGAGGGCATCCGCATCATCGATCCCAATCAATCCGAAGAACTTCCGAACTTCGCACGGCGGTTCGAAATGCTACGCCGTTACAAGGGCATCCAGGTCAAAGAAGCCCGCGAAGCGATGCTCCAACCGAACTATTTTGGCGCCATGATGGTGGCGATGCACCAGGCGGACGGTTTCGTCTCCGGAGCGAAGGAGTTTTCCGGCAGCGTCCTCCGGCCCCTGTTCCAAATCATCAAGGTCGCGCCACGGATGCAAACCGCCTCGAGTTGCATGGTCATGGAGGTTGAGGACAGCCGCTTTGGCGAAAATGGTGTCATGTTCATGGCCGATTGCGGCGTCATCCCCGAACCGGATGTGGAGCAGCTCTCCGATATCGCCGTCTCCACCGCCCAATTAGCGCGGCAACTCCTCGGTTCGCGCCCCCGCGTGGCCCTCCTTTCGTATTCCACCAAAGGTAGCTCGAGCCATTCCTCCCTCGGCCGGGTCAAAGCGGCGGCAGGGCTGGCCGTCAAGAAGGCAAGTGACAAACTGCTCGACGCCGAATTCGACGGTGAACTTCAAGTGGATGCTGCATTGATCCCTGAAATCGCCTCCAGAAAACTCATCGAAAGCAATGTCGCCGGCCGCGCCAATGTCCTGATCTTCCCCGACCTTAACTCGGGCAATATCGGCAGCAAACTCGTCCAGCATTTGACGCGAGCCAATGCCTACGGGCAAATCCTCCTCGGCCTCGACCGCCCGGCCGCGGATGTCTCCCGAGGATCGACCGCTCACGACATTCTCGGGGTTGCCACGATCATCGGCGTACAGGCCGTCGAATATCACAAACTCTATCCGGGCGCCGGCGAAAAACTCCCGGGCGAATGAATCCCTGCCACGACGAAGGCGCGATCTCACCCATCTCGCATGATCCCATCCAAACCATGAATAGCACGACGCCGCGCGTGTTCATTGCCGCCACCCGGCAAAACGACGGAAAGACTACGCTTTCCCTCGGACTGCTGGCCGCCTTGAGGCAGGTTTACCCGCGCATCGGCTACATCAAACCCGTCGGCCAGCGCTTTGTCGAAGTCGACGAACAAAAAATTGATGAGGATACGGTCCTCATGGACCAGGTCTACCAATTGAATTGTCCCCTCGCGGACATGAGCCCCATCGCGGTGGAACCTGATTTCACCCGCCGTTATCTCGACAGCGCCGACTACGACGCCCTGGTGACGCGCATCAACAAATCCTTCGACCGAGTTGCCTGGGAAAAAGATTTCGTTCTCTGTGAAGGATCCGGCCACGCCGGCGTCGGCTCCGTGTTCGATTTGTCCAATGCTCGCGTCGCGAAAATTCTCGGCGCCAAAGTGATCATTGTTACCCAGGGCGGTATCGGCAAGCCCATCGATGAAGTCTGCCTGAACCAGGCCCTTTTCGAAAAAGAAGGCGTCGAGGTGCTTGGCGTCATCATGAATAAAGTCCTTGGCAAAAAAATGGAGTTTATCACCGACTTCGCCCGGCGCGGGCTTCGCCGCAAAGGGCTCGAGCTCCTCGGCGTTCTGCCCCATCAACCGCTCCTCTCCAATCCCACCATCGGACTCATCGGCGAGGAACTGGGTGCCGAACTGCTCAACCACCCCGCCGACCAGGATCATTTGGTTGAGGAAGTGGTCGTGGCGGCCATGGGCGTGCACAACGCAATGACCTTCGTCCGAAACGGAGTCCTCATCATTACTCCTGCCGACCGCGAAGATATCCTGCTGGCCATCGCGGCGGAGTTCGAGGGGGACGGCACTTCAGAGCTGGCCGGAATCCTTCTCACCGGCGGGTTTCGACCCAGTGAAATCTCCTTGAAGGTCGTCCGACGCCTGCCATTCCCCGTCCTCTTAACCAAGTCGGACAGTTATGGCGCCGCCTCAACGGTTCACACGCTCACCGTTAAGACCCGTCCCAAGGATAAAGAAAAAATCTCGCTGATCCGCGACCTGATCGCCAAGCACGTCGACGTCGCCCGCATCATCAATACGATCTGACATGAGCTTGCTCCATTCGCTTAATCCGGCCCTGAACTCCCTGCCCGTTTATCAGCCTGGCCGCCCCGCCGAAGAGGTTGCCCGCGAATTGGGCCTCGACCCTGCCGGTGTGATCAAACTCGCATCGAATGAGAACCCGCTCGGGCCTTCGCCGGCAGCCCTCAGCGCCATGGAAGACGCCATCCGCGGCGTCCATCGATATCCCGATGGAAGCTGCTTCCATCTTAAACAGCACCTCGCGGGAATCCTCGCTCTCTCCCCGGCCCATCTCATCCTCGGAAATGGTTCCAACGAAATCCTGGAATGGGTCGGGCACGCCTTTCTGCGGCCCGGCGTGGAAACGGTCGTCTCCCAATACTGCTTCGCCGTTTATCCCATCGTGACCCGGTTGTTCGGAGCCGCGCTGGTCACCGTTCCTGCCTTGCACTACGGACACGACCTGTCCGGCTTGAAAAACGCCATCACTCCCTCCACCCGGGTCGTCTTCGTCGCCAACCCGAATAACCCTACCGGCACGCTCAACTCCTCCGCCGCCATCAACGAGTTCCTGGACGTCTTTCCCGCCGACGTCCTCCTCGTCATGGACGAGGCTTACCTGGAATATCTGGATGAACCTCTCGACCTCCTTCCCGAGATCCGTCGCGGCCGCCCCAATCTGATCCTGACCCGCACATTTTCCAAGATTTACGGCCTCGCCGGGCTCCGCGTCGGTTATGGCATCGGTCATCCCGAAACCATCGCCGCCCTCGAAAAGATCCGCGAACCTTTCAACGTGAACAGCGTCGCCCAAGCGGCCGCCCTGGCCGCACTTGGAGATACGGAACACGTCCAGCGGACGCGGGCGGCCAACCGCCAGGGCTTGTGCCAGCTCCAGGGCGGCTTTTTCGAGCTTGGCCTGGAGTTCGTGCCCTCGTCCGCGAACTTCGTCCTCCTCCGCGTGGGTGACGGCGGCCGGGTTTTCCAGGAAATGCAGAAACAAGGCGTGATCGTCCGCCCGATGGCAGGTTATCAATTGCCGGAGTGGGTGCGCGTCAGCGTGGGCACGACCGAGGAGAATAAGCGCTGCCTGGATGTCCTGCGCATCGCCCTGAACCCTTAAACGCGCGCGGCGCAACGAACTCTCCCCATCACGTGACGTGAAACCAACCGACCTCCGAGGCATCCTCCAATATGTCCCCCGCTTCCGCGAAAAGGCCTTCGTGGTCTCCCTCGACGGGGCCATTATCACGGACGAAAACTTCGCCAATATCCTCCTCGATATTGCAGTGCTCCGGTCGCTCAACATCCGGGTGATCCTCGTCCACGGCGCGTCTGCCATGATCCGCAGCATGGCCCAGCAAGAGCAGGTCGATCCCTCCGATCTCGAGGGATCCGGCGTCACCGACGCCCTCACCCTCCGACTGTCGCTCACCGCGGCCAACCGATTGTCCCACGAGATTCTCGAGGGGCTGAGCGCAAATGATCTGCGTGCCGCCTGCACCAACGCCATCATCGCCCATCCCATGGGGATCCTGCAGGGCGTGGATCACTTGTTCACGGGACGTGTCGAGCGCGTGGACGTGGCCTTATTCCAGACCCTGCTGCACGAGGGCATCATACCTGTCGTCCCGCCGCTCGGCTTCGATGGCGATGGCAAAACTTATCGCGTCAACTCGGACTCCGTGGCTGTGGAGGTGGCGAAGGCCATCGGCGCAATCAAACTCATCTTCATTACCACGCGGGATGGCCTCTTCGTCGGCGATCGACTCATCCGCCAGATCCTCGTGGCCGACCTCGATCGCCTCCTGGAACAAGCCGCCCTCCGACCCGAGTTTCGTTCCAAAGCCACCCACGCCGCTGCCGCATGCCATGCCGGCACCCCGCGAGTGCACATCATCAATGGCCAGGTCGATGAGGGCCTGCTGGCCGAGGTCTTCTCGAATGAAGGAATCGGCACCCTGGTCTACGCCAATGAATACCAGCAAATCCGGCCGGCGCTGAAAAAAGATGTCCGCAGCATTCTCCAGTTGACCAAGGGCTCAGTCGCTACCGACGAACTCGTGCGCCGCACCCGGGGCGGAATCGAAAAACGCATCGAAGATTATTACCTGTTCGAGATCGACAAAAATCCGGTCGCGTGTGTGGCCCTCCACATTTATCCGGAACAACGCATCGGCGAACTGGCCTGCCTCTATGTCAACTCCTCCCACGAAAATCAGGGTATCGGCCGAAAGATGATCCAGTTCGTGGAAAACAAGGCGCGCGAATTAGGCCTCGATTGCCTGATCGCCCTATCCACCCAGGCCTTCACCTATTTCCAATCCAAAGCCGGCTTCGTGGAAGGCACGCCCGACGACCTGCCTCTCAGTCGCCGCGATCGATACGATCAGAGCGGGCGCAAATCCAAAGTGCTCATCAAGCTCCTTAAAACCCATCCCCCCATCTCCCCCGCCTGATCCCCGCCTTCTGTCTCAGGTCCGTTTCTCGCTCGTCCGCGCCCGACGCACCGGTCTTCCCTTCCTTCGTTGGTCCTCGGCGGGCTTCTCGGCTTTCTCCTCGGCACCCGCAGCAGCGGGCGGCGCCTGTGCTGCGGGGTTGGTGCTCTCGATGCGCACGTTCAGTGTCGCGGACACTTCGGGATGCAGACGCAACTCGACTTCATGGCTGCCCATGTTTCGCAATGGTTGCTCAAGGTGGATCTTCCGGCGGTCGAGGTTGATCTCGAATTGGTGTTTGAGTTCATCGGCGATGACTCCCGCGGTAATCGAACCGAACATCTTGCCGTCTTCGCCGGTCTTCACCTTCAGCATCAGGAGCAATTTGCCCACGCTCTTCGCCAGCTCGGCCATGCTGTTGTACTCGTGCGCTTCACGCTCGGCCCGGCGCTGCCTCAACACCTCCAACCGTCGCTTGTTCGCTCCCGTCAGCGGAATCGCCAATCCTTGCGGATAGAGATAATTACGGGCATACCCGGCGGCTACCTTGACATGGTCGGATTCCGCGCCAAGTCCCACCACATTGTGCGTTAAAATCACTTCTGTCTTCGCCATAACAAAAATCCTGGTGCATTCAAACCTATGGCGGGCCCTCAACACGCCCGCTCAAATCAAAACGGAACATCGTCTTCCGACGGCATTTCCTCGGCCGGAGCCCCCGGGTTCTCAGTCGGCCTTGGCTGCGTCGCCTCCGGATTCGCTTCGCGTCCGGAACCCTGGCTCTGGCCCGGACCGGGGCCCAGAAACTGGAATGACTCGAGCACCACACCCAATCTGCTCCGCTTCTGGCCACTTTGTTTGTCATCCCAGGTGTCCAGCCTGAGGCGTCCCTCGACCAGGACCGGCCGGCCCTTTTTGAGATACTGGCCGATGGTCTCGGCCTGCCGACCAAAGGCATCCACATCGACAAAGGTCGTTTCTTCCTTCTGTTCGCCCGCCTCCGAACGCCAGACCCGGTTCACCGCCAACCCGAACTTCGCGATGGCCATCCCCTTGGAGGTGTATCGCAACTCCGGGTCGCGCGTGAGATTCCCCATCAAAATGACTTTGTTAAAGCTGGCCATACAATCAACCCGGCAAGGCTTAGCTCGCCGCCACCGCAACCGCGGTTGATGGGACCTCCGATGCCTCGGTCACGAGCACACGGTACACGTCCTGGTCCAATATAAACCGACTGCGCAATTGCGGCACGACGGTGTTGCCCGCGCTAAAAATGAAATTCACATAATATCCACCCGTCACCTTCTTGCTGGCCGCCCGGGCAAATGTGCGGCGGTCCATCTTCTGGACCGTCTCCACTGTGCACCCCGCGCTCGTCAGTTCGGCGGTGACCCGATCGATGACATCTTTCAAACTCTCTTCCCTCCCCGCCAGGTTCAGGATGAACAAACCTTCGTATTTTTTCATTCCGTAAATTCCTGCTCCGTTGGCGCCACCAACCCATTGTACCGGTTCATGGCCGCTTTCGTGCCTGCATTCAACCAACATTCAACCTGCTCCGCCACCCGATCGAGCACCCGCTCAAACCAGCGCCACTCCGAACGCCCAAATCGCCCCAGCACATGCCCCGTGATCTCACGAGGACCTTCCCTTTGTCGCCCAATCCCGATCCGCAGCCGCCCATATTCACGAGTGCCCAACTGCTGCTCGATCGATTCCAATCCGTGGTGGCCGCCACTGCTGCCTTGCGGCCTGAGCCGCACCGCGCCCAAATCCAGATCCGCATCGTCCACCAAAACCAGGAGTCGTTCAACGGCCACGCGATAGTAAGTCACATACCGCGCCACCGCCTCGCCGCTCCGATTCATGAAAGTCTGCGGCCGCACTAACAGCACCTTCCGCCCGTCCTGCTCCCCGCGCGCCCACTGCGACTCAAACCGGGCGTCTCTCGACCATTCCAACCGCCAGCGCTTCATCAACTGGTCCAGCGCCAAAAACCCCGCATTATGCCGCGTCCGCGCGTAGCCCTTTCCTGGATTCCCCAGCCCCACTATGAGATGCAGATTCTCCATCCGCAGGCTGGCCCCATCCGCGCCCAATGAGCCGGACCGGGTCTATTTCTTGCCAGCGACCGATTTCTTGTCGCCCGCCTTTTCCGCCGCCGGTGCGGTCTTCTTGTCCCCCCCGCCAGCGGTCTTTTTGTCTCCCCCACCAGCGGTCCGCTTGTCTCCTGTGGCCGCTGCCTCACCGGCCTCGTCTTTCTTCTCGCTGATAACCTCCGGCTCCGACAAGGGCGCCGTCGCAGCCTCGAGCGACGCCGCTTCTTGCGCCTCAGTCAACGGCGCCGCCACCGCGATCACAGGGATGGCCTTGTCGCCGATGACTTCAACCCCCGAGGGGAGTTTGAGCTCGCCAATATGAATCGCCTGCCCGACCTCAAGATGACTCACATCCACTTCGATCACTTCGGGTAAGTCGCGTGTCAGACCGCGCAATTTGATTTTAAACAAGACATGTTCCAGAACGCCGCCGCCGGTTTTAACGCCCACCGCTTCGCCCACGGATTCCACCGGGAGGGTCACGATGACTTTTTCGTCTTCGGCAACCTCATGGAAATCGACATGCAACACCTTTCCGCTCAGGGGATGGTGCTGAATCTCCTGGACCAGTGCCAGGCGTTTGGTCTGATCCTGACCGTCTATGGCCAGATCCACGAGGATCGCTTCAGAAGCCGAGTGATGCAGGAGATCCTCGACATCCTTGAGCCGCAGTTCCAGGTTCGTCGGTTGGGTTTGCCGACCGTATATCACGGCCGGAATCCGGGAGGCGGCCCGCAACTGTTTGGCGCCCGGGCGCCGGGTCAGCGACCTCGGAAAAGCGTTTAAAGCTACGGCTTTCATGCTTGCGTCAAATGTTTCTGATCCAGCGGCTGAGTCAACTTGTTCGGCCGCCCTTAAATTCGAAGAGCGAATTCACCGACGAATTATTATGAATTCGCCTGATCGCTTCGCCCAACAACCCTGCCACCGAAAGCGTGGTGATCTTCACCCCGTCGATCGGAGGGCGGAAAACAGTATCAGTCGTGATCAGTTCGTCAATGTTTGATTTTCGCAGCCGCTGAATCCCCAAATCATTGAGAATTGCATGCGACACACAGGCGCAGATCTGGCGCGCCCCTTTCTTCTTCAATAGTGCCGCCGCCGCAGTCAGCGTCCCCGCCGTCTCGGTCAGGTCATCCACCATCAAAATCGATTTACCCCGGATCTCACCGATCACCGTCATCGACTCAATCTCGGTGGCGCTCTTCCGGCGCTTGGCCACGATCGCCAGGCCCGCCTCCAGCTTTTGCGAATAGGCGTGTGCCATCTTCAGTCCTCCCACATCCGGGCTCACCACCACCAGGTTCTGCAACTGTTTCTTCTTCAAATAATCATACATCACCGGGGCCGCATAGAGATGATCCACCGGGATGTCGAAAAATCCCTGGATCTGTTGCGCGTGCAGGTCCATCGCCAAAATCCGGTTCGCCCCCGCCGCCACCAGCAGGTTCGCCACGAGCTTCGCCGTAATCGGCACGCGCGGTTGGTCTTTCCGGTCCTGCCGCGCATACCCATAAAATGGCAAAACGGCGGTGATCCGGAGCGCGCTCGCCCGCCGCAGTGCATCCATCATGATGAACATCTCCATCAAATGATGATTCGTCGGCGGCGACGTCGATTGCACCAGGAACACATCCTCACCCCGTACGTTCTCCTCCACCTTCACGAATGTCTCGCCGTCCGGGAAGGAACTGACGGTAGATTGGCCAAGCTCTATCCCGATGTAATCGCAGATCGACTGGGCCAAAGGTTGATTCGACGTGCCGCTGAAGACTTTCACGATGCTCGCTGAACTATCTCGGTTGCTTTAAACGAAAAAACCCCCGCCACTGTGGGGTCTTACTTCCGTTCAGGTCACGGGACTGTAACAATCGCCCTCCCGCGCGCAAGGCCTTTTTCCAGTCGCCGGGTCCATGTCAGCGCCGACTGATGTCGGCGGCTACCCCGCTACCATTCGTCACAGCTAATCCAGCTTCAGCTCCGAATCGGCCGTGACTTTCGCCGTCTGCTTCGCCCGAAACCTCAGATAGGCCTCCCGGTCCTCCGGGTGTTTGCCGCCCAGAATCGCCACCGCAAATAATGCCGCATTCACGGCTCCCGGTTTCCCGATCGCAAGCGTCCCAACCGGCACTCCCGCCGGCATCTGAACGATCGACAACAGCGAATCCATCCCCTTCAGCGACGCCGATTCCATCGGGACCCCAAGCACGGGCAGCGGGCTTTTCGCGGCGCATACGCCGGGCAAATGCGCGGCCCCTCCTGCCGCGGCGATGATCACCTCAATGCCCCGACTCGGCAAGAGTCCCGAGATAATCGAGCAAAGCGTCAGTGGCTCGATGCGCCGAGAGCGCGCGCCCTTCCCATGGCACGCCAAGGTCTCGCAATTGCGTCGCCGCATGCTTCATGACCTCCCAGTCCGATTTACTGCCCAGGATGATCGTCACTAGTGGATTGCCCGATTCCCTTTCCATCGCGTCAGTGAACTTGTTTGTTCAATAAAATGCAATATCCCCCTCAGCCTGCTCCTCGCAATCCGTGCCCCCGCGCCATGGTTGATGCCGAGTCACCAACGACCTGGGGATGCACCCCCTCGCACTACCGCGCAAGCCCAGGCGGCCGCCATCGACAACATCTCCACTCGCGGCTCGTCGCGCCTCCCTCGGCCCGTCACGGTGTGAGGGGCTCTGAGCTCGCCAAATCATTTCCTCCACTGCCGTCGGCCCAATTCAAAGCGTCCAACACGATTCCCGGCGTAAGCAACTCCGGCAATACGCGCGGCGGTGCACTACTTTTCTTCGAATACACCAACACCAGCGGCACACCGGCTCGTCCCCAGCGCCGCAGTTCCGCAGTAATCTCCGGCCCTTTCAGGGTGTAGTCCCCCAGCAGCGCGACGGCATCCAACTCTTTGAGCCGTTGAATAACCGGATCGATATCGAGGCTGGTTTCCTTGTTCAACCGGCAGGTCCAGCACCAGTCGGCCGTGAAATCCACCAGCACAGGCCGGCCGGCATTCCGCGCAGCTGCCACCGCCTCCGGACTCCAGCGTTCCCACACGATTTCCCCTGGATGGGGCGACCGCGCAGGACCTTCCGAGATGCTCTCCGGGGAACGCCAGTCGAGCTGTCGTTCCAAGGCGAAGGCGTAACCAAAAACGATCAGCAACACACTCGCCGCAACGCTCACGGGCTTGAACCGGGAACGGCCTTGGACGAACTGACCCCACACCCAGGCCGCCAATGCCACGAACACCAGGTAAACCCCGATCCACATGACCCCTGCATTCCCATAATGCCGGTCCAGCAAACTCAGCAACCAGAACGTCACCGCCGCCATGGGAAAACCCATCGCCACTTTAAACCGCTCCATCCATACCCCCGGCTTGGGCAGAAAACGCGCCAGCCCCGGCGCGAAACTGATAACGACATACGGCAACGCCAGTCCGATTCCTACGACGAGGAACATCACCACCACCACCCATGGCGGCTGCGCGAATGCGAACCCCAAGGCCAACCCCAGAAATGGCGCGGTGCATGGCGTCGCCAGCGCCGTAGCCAACACCCCGTTGAAAAACGCCCCCGCCGCGCCGCGCTTCGAAGACAATTTGGCGGCCGCTCCCATCGTCCGGCCCCCCAGCGTCACCTCGAACACGCCAAACAGATTCAACGCCACCAGCGTCACCAAGGTCGTCATTCCCACCAGGAAAATCGGATTCTGAAATTGCATCCCCCAACTCGCCTCCTCGCCGCCTGCCTGAACGAGCAAGACTCCTCCCGCCAGCACCAGGAATGAAACCAAGACCCCCGCCCCATAAATCAATCCGTGCCGGCGCACCTCTCCGGGCGACCGCCTGGATTGCTCGAGAAACCCCAGCACCTTCAACGCGATCACCGGTAACACGCACGGCATGATGTTCAAAATAAGCCCACCCAGGAACGCAAACCACAACATCAACCCCAGTGAAGGCGCCGTCACCGCGTTCAACGATCGCTCCGAATCCATGCCGTCGCGCGCCGCCCCCCCCTGGGTCTCTCCAAGCTGGAGCACGACCTGATAGGCCAACAATTCCGGTTGCATCCGGTCGACAATCAGTCCGGGCACTTCCCCCGGCCACGTCTCCCCCGACCGAACGACTTCGAATTGCAACCGCGCCCGACCGGTTGTAGACGGCAAATGCTGAACCTCCGTCGAGACCCGGTAGCCACGGATCGGCAAGGCAAAGAAATTCGCGGACGAACTGTCTCCTGCATGCGCCCACTCCACCGCCATTGGCCGTTCATCACCCTCCCCAGGCCCCGACCACGCCGCAGTCAAACCTTCTGGTGCGCTATCCCGTGGCAATCTTCGACGCGCTTCCGTGAACTGACTCGCGGCGTCGGCCGCCACTCGCGTCGGCCCCACTTCCAGTGCAACGCGCTGGCTCGCGCTCCCCGGCAGGCATAACTGTTCGCATTCCAGCCACGAGATCTCCGCCTTCAGTTCGTAATTCCCGGGGGCTACCGTGGCGCCGACGTGCAACGGCGCCATCAGAAGGACTTCATCGTGGTACACGTAAGTGGTGAGGCCTGACACCGCGAAGATCTCCGGCACCGGCCATTGCAACGGCCCAACCGTGATCCCGTCCGGCAATGTCCATTTCACTTCCGTGGCGGCGCCCGAGTCTCCGGGGTTCACCCAATAAGTGTGCCATCCCTTGTCCATCCGCAGGCGGATTCCCACCTGCGTCGTATCCCCAGGCCGCACGCTGCGGTCGGCCAGCAACAGGCCCACCTCCGTGTGCTGCTCGGCCGCGAGCGCCACCGAGACCCAGGCTACCAACGACAGTATTGCCAACCCTCGAATCGCCATGATGGCTATACTAATTGCCTCATGACCGCTCTGAAATCAAATTGTGCCCCCTGTTCAGAGGAACATGATCACATCACGCCACCCGCGCGCCGTTCCGTGTCGGTATCCCCCCGCCGATCGCGTCAACCTTCACTCCATGCGGGACTACTGGGCGGATCTTAACCTGTAAAAACGCGCCGCGTTGGTGGCCGCGCCCGCTTCCAGAATGTTGGTGGTTACGATGCCCACCCCGGGAATAACGATCGCCGCCCCCACATCCGTGAACGTCCCTTCCACGTCCGAGGATGCCTGAAGGGCGTCAGTCCGACCACCCGCGGTCTCCCACGTGATTCGCAAATCGCTGCCTTCCTCGCCAACGGAGAGGACCCGAAAGGGACCACACGCATAGTCCGCCATGTCGTAGAGGCCATTTCCGTCATTGTCGAGGCCCAGGAAGTCGCCGACCGACCAATTCTCGTTGGTATTCGCCAGTGCCACGCCGTTGGCGGGGTTATCGGCCTTGGTATCGACAGTGCCGTAATAGGGCGGCTTGACATTCTCGGGCGCCGGCGGCCCGTCGTTATGACATTCGGCACAACTGCTCACGCCGCTCCGGGAGTGTTTGGCCCGCAAACCCTCCGCCAAATGACAACCTACGCAGCCAAGGCCCGGGTTGTTCGCCGTCCCGTCCGACGACCCAATGTATGGATTCCGGCCATCTCCGCTCTTATGGCACAGGTTGCAGGCCGTGGCCATGTTGCTGGAGCTGCGGTGCATGGTGTGTTTATTTGCCGAGGGAAATACGGTGCCTTTGGGCGAAGTGGGTCCGGTGAAACTTCCATGGCAGCTGGCGCAACTGCTGTATCGCTCGAAGGCTTGAGCCGGCAGGCACAGCCCGAAGGCGATCAGCAGACCGGCGCAGAAAGCGTATGCGCCTGGATAATTCGGGGTGATTTTTGTTCTCATCGGCAGCGAAGTGTAGTCGTGGTGAACAGTTGTTGGTTTCCAATCACAGGCACCACCAAGCCATGCTTCCGAAAATCCAACTCGGCGGTTATTGGTCAGTTCTTGCCATATCTTGTCATCTAAATGTCCATTCCGCCCTGTGCCCAGACAAGCACCTCAGGCCCCGCTGCGCTCGTGAGAGCGCGCTGACCTTCCCCGCTCGTCGTCGGGCAGAATAGTTCGGGAACCATTTTCCTCATTCTGCCCACAGTCATATCCATATTCCGTCGTCTTAGCGGGTGGGGTTGGAGATGGGTTCCGCGCACCAGGCGTCCGCCGGGATTTGGGCTACGCCCGGATACACAGTGTAGGCAGCCAGGTGCGCCAGGTTGATGACACCGATCCCGCCGCCGCGCAAGCGCATGTGCACCGCCGCTTTGGACAGCATGAACTGCATGAATGATTGGCTCTCCGCCGGCAGCTTGACCGGGATCTCAACCATCACGAAAAGCGGATCAATCCCCCGGAGTTGAAGTCGGGTGAACGACACGAGCAGGTCCCCCGCCGCCGCCGACTGCTCCCGCTTGGGCATCAGATGCGGTTCATCAAGATGCGCATGCCGGCAGAATTCTTCCTCCGACAGCTCAACGATGTCCGAGTAGCCGCCCGGAAACCCCCAGCATTGGAATCGATCCTGGAGAAAATCCACCCGAACAATCTCGGAGGAGACAAAGACCGATTTGGAGTGTTCGCTGCCGATGACGATTCGGGAACGCCCAAACAACCGCGCCGGATCCATCTCTTCCCAGAACTGCCCGGCGGCCGCGGCGTTTGTTTGAACAAACGAATGAACCGATCCATCCACGAGATGGAATCGCATCGTCAATACCGGTTTCTCTGCGCGGGTTGCGGGATCATTTGTCATGGCTGGTTGGAGTGGATTGGATCGTCAAGCTTCTGCGTAATTTGCGTAATATATCCGCGCCCGGTCCCAAAATGCAAAGCCGTCGCGGCCCAAAGCGGCGATCCACGGAGAACCGTGGCAACAGCCGCGGTATACACCTGCACAACACCTCACCCGCACCGGGCTCAGGCTGCGCCTACTCGCCGAACAGGAGCGCTTCGAGCCCGGCGTGCGCCGCACAAATTTGGGCTAGCGCAACCCGCCGGCGATGACAAAGGTCTCACCCGAAATCCAGGAGGAATCGCTCGACGCGAGGAACGCCGCCGTGCCGGTGATGTCGTCAGGTTGACCGAGCCGGCCGAGCGGCGTCTGCGAACGCACCTGCGCCTGCATCTCGCTGTTCTCAATGCCGGCGGCATGCGTTCCCTCCGTTTCCACCATGCCGGGCCGGATGGCGTTGACGCGAATGCCACGCGGGCCGAGCTCCGACGCGAGCGACCGCGTGATGGCGTCCAGGGCGCCTTTCGTGCCGCTGTAAACCGAGGCGTTAGGATAGCCGAGTGTGCTCACCACCGAACTGATATTGATGACGCTGCCACCTGTAGCATCGAACAACTTGACGGCCGCCTGCGTGGCCAGCAACGGGCCAAGAACATTCACGTCGAACTGCTTGTGAAACTGGTCTTCCGTGATGTCCGCCAGCGGCGCAAATGCGTAAACGCCCGCGTTGTTCACAAGGATATCCAGCCGACCGAACGCTCGCTTCGTCTCGGCAAACAACCGTTCGATGTCGGCCTTCTGCGCAAGATCCCCCTGCACCGCGACCGCCTTCCCCCCTGCGGAGGTGATGGCGGCCACGACCTTGTCCGCCCCGGACTTGCTTGAGGCATAATTGACGATTACCGACGCACCTTCCGATGCAAGCCGCCTGGCGATGGCAGCGCCAATGCCTTTGGACGCGCCGGTGACCACGGCGACTTTGCCTTCAAGTTTCTTTGCATTCATGAGCTTGTTTGAATTCAGTTTCTTTTAGTGACGACGATTGCGCGGCCAATCCCCGTCCCTCGTCAGGTTCGCGCACGAACCGTCAAAGTCGTCGAGCGGCTTGTTCATACCGCGATACCCCTCCCCGCTCGGGTCCGCCGCAATATCCAAAAACGAACCAATCCGCCGGGCATGTCGGCATCCGCCTTTTCTTCCAAAGAGATTTGCATGTGAGAGAATCGACCGCGCCTCACCGTTGCCATGAACACGGATAATATTGAGCATAACCTCGAGTGCGACAAGCCGAAACCATTACGCTTTGGGTGGGGAGTGGAGAGCGGGGAGTTTCACCTGCTCGAGGGCGTGACAAGGAAGCGCAAGTTAGGGGGAAGCATCTTGCCCTCACGCGGGTACTGCATTTTGCAACGCGCGCACAGGGTCAATCCGCTGACTTCCCGTCCGATGCTCCCGATGGCGTCCACCCCCGGGTCATCCCGGCTTGTTTGGCCACGGTCCATCTGCGAGCATGCTTAACGAAAAGAATGAGCATCCGGCTTGATCGTCCAGTCAATGAGGCATCGGATCATGTCCTCGGTTCTCCCGGCGCGGACATCAATCTCGTCGAATACGGCAGCTACGCCTGTCCGTATTGCCGGGCGGCAAATGAACACATCACGGAAACTCGCGATCGACTCGGTGACCGGCTGCTCTACGTGTTCCGGCACCGGCCGATTCCAGGAAACGATCTCGCCCTCCGTGCCGCCGAGCTGGCCGAGCGGGCCGCGGGTTCCGGACAGTTCTGGAAAGCGCATGTCGCGCTGATGAGCCGATCTTCCGAATTGACCGAAACAGACTTGCAAGCGGTCGCCGCGGACTTGGATCTGCCGGGGGAAAGTCCTGCGGGTTCAATGGACTCGGCTCACGCCGCGAAAGAGCGGGTCGAGGCTGATGTTGCCAGCGCCCGCGCCAGCGGTGTTGTCGTGACCCCGACTTTTTTCATTAACGGACGCAAGTATCAGGGAGTGTGGAACGAGAGCGAGTTAACGGATGCCCTTCTCGGTTCGCTGGGACACCGGGTTCGTTCGGCGGCGCTCGATTTTGCCCGGTGGGCGCCCTCCGCCGGCGTGCTCTTGCTGCTGACCACAATCATCGCCGTGGTGTTGACCAATTCACCTGCCGCCTCGGCTTTCACCTCGTTTTGGAACACCCTGTTGGGCTTCACTTGGGGCGGCAATACGTTCCAGATGTCCGTGCTCAATTGGATCAACAACGGCTTGCTCACTGTCTTCTTCCTGGTGGTGGGCCTCGAAATAAAACGGGAATTCACGGTGGGACACCTCGCCAGCCGGCGGTCGGCGGCGCTTCCCGTGGCGGCGGCCATCGGAGGAATGATTGGGCCGATTCTGCTCTACCGGCTCATCGTGGCAACCGGTCCATGGGCGCAGGGCTGGGGATGCGTGATGTCCACGGACACGGCATTCGCCATCGCCCTGATTGTGATGCTGGGCCGGCGAGTGCCGATTGAATTGCGCATCTTTCTGACCGCGGCCGCCATCGTGGATGACATCGGCGCGGTCACAGTCGTGGCGTTATTCTATTCCACGGATCTCCAGTTTGGATATCTCCTGACCGCCGCCGTTTTGATTGTCCTATTGGCCTTGCTCAACCGTTTGCGTATTTATCGCGTCACACCCTATCTCTTGCTCGGCCTGGCGCTCTGGGCTTCGGTATATGCGGGCGGTCTGCACCCCACGCTGGCCGGCGTTATCCTCGCGCTGTTTATTCCCACCCGGCCCCCGCCCAATCTTCGCGCGTTGCAGGCGCAGGCGGATGCGATTTTGATCGCCGAGGCGCGCCATAGCTCCGATGAACTCCGCACCGGTCCGTCCGCCCCGGCGATGGACGCGCTGGATGCCATTCACGAGCGTTTGGAATCGCCGGCCGATCGCATGTTGCGAACGGTTTCGCTGCGCTCGAATTATGTGGTTCTTCCCCTGTTCGCGCTCGCCAACGCGGGTGTCGCCGCCAGCTTCAGTGTCCTCGAAGGTCACTCCTCGATCGCCATCGCGATCATTCTCGGCCTGGTTGCCGGCAAGCCGCTGGGAATGATCGCGGCGTCCGCGGTGGCCGTAAAGTTGGGGATCGCCGTCAAACCGGACGCCTACTCGTGGCGGCAACTTGGCGGTGCCAGTGCCCTGGCGGGCATCGGCTTTACCATGTCGTTGTTCATCGCCGGTGAGGCCTTTACGAATCCATCCGATTTCGCCGCCGCCAAGATCGCTGTGTTCACCGCCTCCATTCTGTCCGCCATCCTCGGGCTGGCCGTGCTTCGGGCTTCGCCGCGCAATAGCAGTGTCGAATCAGTTGAAGCTGCAACCTGAGTGCCGCCATTCACCCTGGGGCAACCGCTCGAAGGCGGGGCCGTCGGCGAAGTCGTGGAATCGCGCTCGCCCGCATTTCGACCTGGTTGGATTGAATCTGGTGGACGTTAAAGCCGGCAAGATGGTGTTACAGCTGGCGCCGGCGTGATCCTCCTTGAGTCGTGCCGTCATGGCATCCATACCCTTGCCGGCTTGGAGCCGACCTTTCTCAATCAGCCCGGCGATTGAAACCGTGATGCAGTGCCAAGAAAACAAAAGAGTTGGCATACGCGACATTGCAGGCGAGGAAAGGGACGGCTTTCAGATTTTCAACGCGAAGGTTGGCGGAAGGGGTGGGATTCGAACCCACGGACGGGTTGCCCCGTCTCCTGATTTCGAGTCAGGTGCATTAAACCGCTCTACCACCCTTCCACCGTGTTGTTTGGCAGATCTGCCCCGCGCGGGAGATACTCCGTTTACCAATCTCCCCCGCCCTTTCCAACCGGGACGCGATTATGCTTGAATCCGATTGGGCGGCAAGTTGATTTGGATGTCCGGCACACCGACGCCGCTCGACCGGGATTCTTGGAGGCCGATACGGTGGCGTATTGGCAATCCTCTGAACCGTCGAGGATTAGAACGTCACGCTCGGATCGTGCGCGAACACTCCGAGTGTGACCAGTCGCAGAAACAACTGGGCACTGACCTGCGCATTGGCAACCGAGGCCGCCGGCCCCTGACCGGCGGTCAGGGCACCGAGTCCGACTGAGCAGAGCACGGCCACCTGATAAGTGGAATCGGTCTCAAGCTTCCGCGTCTGTCCGTCCTGCAGGTCGATCGCGAATGACGCAGGCCCACTGGACCAGGCTGCGTACGGTCCTCCCACTCTCGGAGTGGGTGAGAACGGCGGAGAGGTCGTCAAACCGTTAGGCAGTAGAGTCGCCTTCAGTATCTGGCGGTGCGCCAGGTACGAAAGGACGGCGTCAGGGTCGGCCATCAGAGCGCCGGTCTGCCTGTTGAAGCGCAGCAGTCGGGCCATCACGTTGACGTTCGCTGAGGCCGCTTCCGGCCGTGAGTTCCAGGCCGGACCCGGCGTCGCCGAGAGAGCGTAATCATAGGTGATAGTACCCTTCCGCCCACACCACCACATCCTTTGGACCCTGTGTGCTATCGTGGAGCGTGGGATCGATGGGCAGCACTGTACCGCACCACGCCTGAGCGTATCGGTCGATTGGGAGCTGAAACGTGGAAGCGCTCGAATAGAACCGCCCAGAGCCAACTTGCGGAACCGAGAGGAGAATGGTGCTCTTCGTCGGCGACTCTTGCTGGTGAGCAAAGGGACTCGTAAACGGTTTCCTGCTGCAGAACCCCTTCACAGGTAGCTCCGGCGGGTAGAAGTCGTAGAGCCCGGAACACAACTTAATGGGCGCCATTGAGCTGATGGCGAGCCTTGCCCTCGCCAAGCTGGTTAGGCCCCTTGTGTGATGATCAAAAGTTACCGGTTTATCGGCCGTGGCCGGGTCGTCTGCAGACCAGCCCGTTCGCACGCCGATGTCGGGGCTGGACAGAGCCATCCGGCGCAGACTTGCCACGTGGCGTTCGAGTCCGCGCGGGTCGTCCGGGGCCGGCAGGGATCGCGTGGCTACGTAGTCCTCAAACTCCCGATTCAGCGTGTTCCACAACACCTCGTCGAGCTCACAGGAACCTTTTTTTGCCAACATAGCAATGTTCTGACCGTTCGAGGTATCGCGGGCAACGGCGGAGATTGTAATCGACGTAGACGAGCACCCGCAAAAGGCGCATGGGCTTCACGCCACCAACAGCCTGCACCGCCCCATCCATATAGGGTCACTCCTTCATAATTTGACATTTCGGACGGCATTCCTTAATCATGCGCAACCATGGCCCGTCCTATGGCCGTTCAACGGCCCGGAGCCAGAACATGGGCGGCCTCCAACCGCTTCAAAAGGCAGATGCCTGTTCAGCATTGACACTGGAAAGGAACAGATCTCCATTTACCAAGCGTCACTCTATGATTGTTTCACGATCCAACGACGCCTTTCCTCGTCCGATGATCACGCTGGGAATGCTGCTGCTCGCCACCGTGTGCCAGGTCAACGCCCGGACCACGACCAAAGTCGATGAGTTATTTACCGAATGGAACGATGGGGACTCGCCGGGCGCTGCCCTCGTGATCGTCAAGGATGGCGCTATCATCTATCAACAAGGCTATGGCTACGCGAATCTTGAGCACCGCATTCGGATCACGCCGCAAACGGCTTTTGACGTGGCCTCGGTCGCCAAACAATTCACTGGTCTGTCCGTCGCAATGCTCGTGGAACAGGGAAAACTCTCCCTGGATGACGACATTCGCAAATACCTCCCCGACGTGCCGGATTTCGGCAAACCGATCACACTCGCTCATCTCCTGCACCACACGAGCGGCCTGCGCGATTGGCCGGAAACGCTCGCGCTCTCCGGCGTGGACCTCGAAGGGCCGATCACATTGGAGATGATCCTCGAAATGGTCCGGCGCCAGCGGGAGCTCGATTTCGCGCCGGGCGAGGAAGAGCAGTATTCCAATACCGGTTACAATCTGCTGGCCGCCGCGGTCGCCAAAGACACGGGACAATCCTTTGGTGGTTGGACCGATGTGAACTTGTTCCAACCGCTGGGAATGAACCACACGCGGGTCTGCGTCGACCCCGCCGAGGTCGTAACCAACCGCGCGGATTCCTACGCTCCCGGCGACCAAGGAAAATTCCATCGGGTCGAAAGCCAGTTGGCCGCGCAAGGCTCGAGTTCTCTGTTCGTCACGGCCGAAGATATGGGTAAGTGGCTGCTCAATTTCGAAACTGCGCATGTCGGCGGGAAGGCGGCGCTGCAAATGATCCGAGAGCCGGGCAAATTGACCAGCGGGATGAAAGTGAATTATGGTTTTGGCCTTGTCCTTGGGGATTATCAGGGAAGTCCAATGTTCAATCACGGCGGTAGTTGGGCCGGCTACCGAAGCTTCGTGATGTGGATTCCAGAAAAGCGCTTCGCCGTTGCCATCCTGTCCAACGCAGCCGACATGAATGCCTCAAACCTCTCTTTCAGGGTCGCTGATCTTTACCTCGGCGTTCCGGCGGATGAGCGCCCAATCCCGCCGGTCGCCAAGACACCGAACGCCGTAAAGGGGGATCCCACCACCTGGGACGCGTTCCTGGGCACCTACCGATTGGGCCCCGGCTGGCTGCTCACCATTACCCTGGAAGGTGATCGGCTCATGGCGCAGGCGACGCACGAGGACAAATTCAATATGACGCCGATCTCCAACGCGCGCTTCTTCGTGAAGGCTTACGGGGCGGCGGTGGAATTTGTTCATGAAGATTCCGGGCCGGTCACGCATTTGCACTATCGCGGCATCAACGCCCCAAAATTGAACGTGTCGAGCCCCACAGGACTCGCCGATTATGCCGGCGATTATTGGAGCGAGGAACTTCGGACTAACGCTCGATTCGAAATCCACGACGGGCAGCTTGCCATTCAACGACTTTCGGGGGCCTGGATGAATCTCCTGCGGACGGGAGAGAATCGTTTTGACGCTGAGCGCACGGGGTTCGCCGTCGAATTCACACGGAACGCGGCTTCCGAGGTGACGGAAGTGAAAGTCTCCGGTGGACGCGTCCGGCACATCCGCTACCAGCGCGTCCAGTTGGCCGACACTAAAACCCGGTAATCCAAGACCATTGCAGAATCACCAGCGGCCGGAACAGGGCGCGTTCGTGAAGATCACTCGCAAAAATCTGGATTTCCGGAGATTGATCGTGCTGAGCAGCTTCTTCCACCATCAACATCGCCAGGGAATACGCCTCTTCCCCGGTTGAGCATCCCACCGACCAAAGCCGTAACCGGTCTTCGGAGGTTTTGCCCTTAAAAAGTCGCGGAATGATGTTTTGCTTTAGCTCGATAAACACCGCTGTATTCTCGAAAAAGGTCCTGAGCGCCGCCAACCCGAGCCTGGTAATTCATCACCAGTGATTGTGTCCACCAGGTAAACCTCGAAGGTTGCGCTGAGGGAGTTCGTTCCGGCAGGAGCGGTCACCGCTGGATGAAACATCATGCCATTCCAGGGCCGCGCATCGGCGGTACCGGCCGTGCCAAAGATCGGTTCCCAAGCCTTGGGTCTCGACCCCGAGTATTGGTAGAAACCAATCTGAGGCATCGGATCCGCTCTCACCCAATACGGCCATGTGGCTAAGGAAACTGGGCGATGCCAGCGGCGGGTGCAGTACCTGCCGTTTGGCGGTTTCCTTTTCCTTGAGCACCGGGGCCGCCTGCGTGAAGGATCCTTCCCAGGAAAACCGGATCATCTGTATTCGGTGAATCCACACCGGAACGGGAGATCCAACCTCGTTACGAGACTTGGCACTCGGTTGACCGCCTCACCGGAGTCGGGGTCCGTGGAAGATATGACTCTGGTTCGAGATCTCGGTCTCGGTTCAATTGTCAATGTGCTCCCGGTGATGGAGCGTTGCGCTGCTCGACGCGCGGCAGTTCCTTCAACGCCCAGCTCATCCTCGTCCAGGTTATGGAACCTCCGATGATGGAATTGTTGGCATTGAGCAGGCAGGTGCCCGAATCGACATATACGAAGACCATCAAGCTGCCCGTGTTGAGCGGAAGAAAGTACCTGATTGGGGTGTCGGCACTCTATGCAACCGATGAAGGTTTGATCACGCTACAGCTCACTTTTCACCCCGTGGCCGCCGACCCTTCCGAGCCTCCGCTGAACGACAACCTCGACAATCGGATTCCGCGCGTCGGCGCGGATGTGAACACGACCGGGAGCTACGTGGGCGCGACAAGCGATTTCAGCGATCCGACGACCACTCCCTCGTTGCTGGGCAGAGCGTGGCACTCGGTATGGTGGGGTTGGACAGCACCCGCCTCTGGACCTTATTGGATCTCGACGCGTGGCAGCGACTTTGACACTCGGCTCATGATCGCATCAGGGATCCAACCCGGCCGATTAATGGTGATCCAGATCAGCGACGACGAAGACACAGAAACGTCGACCAGCAAAGTCATACTCGAAGCCGTCCAGGACTGGGATACCCCATCATGGTGGACGGCTACGGTAGGCAGTCGGGGAACATTGTGCTGAGCATCGAGCCCACCCAGGTCGTGGCGCCGCCGCCGAACGACGACTTTGCCAATCGCCAACCGCTGTCGGGATCTCTTGTGAGCGTTCGCGCGGCGACGTACGACGCCACCCTCGAAGTCGGCGAACCCACAAATAGCCGAAGTATCTTTGTCGAGAATGGTCGCACGGTTTGGTATTCCTGGCAGGCATTGCAGAACGGGAGTGTCATGGCTCACTCGAACCCCAGCCGGCGCGGGGCTTTGATGAGCCTCACCGTTTGAGAGGGAGAATCGCTTGAAAACCTGACCTGGACCACGAGTGGAGGTCGCTTGCCAGCCGAATGGCGGGCCGTTGCAGGACGGACCTACCAGCTCCAGGTGAATGGCACGCTCGACACCGCGTTCACTTTGATCGTTGACGCCTCCCGGGACGAAGAGCTGCCGCGTCTGCGCCCGACCGGCCCAAACGGTCCGAGCGGAGTTGGGCTGGAGCTCAGCAGCCTCGGAGATCGCCGCCTTGAACTGCGGCGGTCAAGTGCTCTGACGTCCTGGGAAGTTTTGGCGGACGTCTGGCAGCGAGAAACCACGAATCTTGTCGCGGAACCCGCAGACAGTGCCACAGGGTCATTCTTCCGGGCAGTAGGCTATTAATGACCTCACCATCGGATGAATTTCGACGGTGCAATTATGAATCCTGCCTCGGCCGCGAATTGAGGGCCATGGTCCGAAATGATTTGCGGCCGCGCCTGGAGATTCTTCCCCCATGCTCTCTGGAACGCCAGTTCGGCATCGGCCTCGTTCATCGCCTCCCGGATTTCCCGGTGCACGATCACGCGTGAAGCGCCGCTTCATCCCTCCAACCCGAGATCGCGGGGCACCGGCTGGTTGTGCTCGTTGTCTTTTCCATACCCGCTACAGCCCCTTGACTTCCCAGCCTTTGCGGTACATCCGGCGGACGTAAGTATTTGCCGCATCGACATTGGCGAACTTCAAGTCTTTGGCATGCCATTGGAGCGTGGTCTTGGGAAACCGGGTAGCTACACTGCCGAGCAGGACGGCCTCGGTGAGAGGGCCGGAGTAGTCGAAATTGGCGGAGGCCTTCTCTTTTCCGAGGATGGCATCGATGAATTGGAGCCAGTGATCGGCGCGGCCCACGTCCGGCAGCTCCAACCCGCTGAAATCGGCCTGGGGAAAGAGTTGCGGCCAGCCAATGTGCGGAATCAGCATGGTGCCTTTGCTCCCGACAATGATCGAACCCTGACCCGGAATGCGCTGGGCACCGTTCCTCGCCGTCGATTTCGCAGCAACGAGGTCCTGGATGTCAGCCGGCGGACGCTGATCACCGTCGTACCACGTCACGGGGACGGTGTCGGCGGCCGTGAACGGTGTGCGCGGGAATACGTAATGGATGATGGCGTCTGTGGCCCAGGAATGTTCGTTCGGGGCAGCCCCCTCCGATCGAACCGAAGTGGGAGCGGTCAAGGCCAATGCATTGAAGACCGGGTCGTAGATGTGACATCCCATATCGCCGAAAGTCCCGGTGCCGAAATCCAGGCGCTTACGCCAATTCGACGGATGATACCAGCCTTCGCCAATGAAGGGGCGCTCGGCACAGATACCCAGCCAATAATCCCAGTTAAACCCGTCGGGAACGGGATCGGTCCGTTGCGGCATCGGCTCGGTATCACCCCACTTCTTTTCGCTCCAGGTATGGACTTCCTTGACCTTGCCGATCACACCATCCTGCACCAGGCGCACCGCCATTCGATATTCCGGGTTCGAATGGATCTGGATGCCCATCTGGGTCACCAGTTTCTTGTCGCGGGCGACTTCCGTGAGCCGCCGGGTCTCATAAATGTCGTGGGTGAGCGGTTTCTGACCATACACATGCAAGCCCCGCTGAAGCGCGCTCATGCCAATCGGCGCGTGCATGTGATCGGGTGTCGAAACGTTCACGGAAACCAATTCCTTTTCGCGGTCGAGCAATTCGCGCCAATCCTGATAGACCCTGGCCTTGGGGAATTTCTGGCGGAACTCGGCGGTCCGGTTGAGATCGACGTCGGCCACGGCAGCGATCTCCACCGACGGGTGCTGCGAGATGGAGGTCAGATCGGACCATGCCATGCCGCTCGCGCCGAAACTCGCGTGGAAAACCCTGTCGCCCTCCGCGGCGCGCAGACCCGGGCGGAAGAACGGCGCGACCGCGGCCGCGTAGCCAAGGTTTTGGAGAAATGAACGGCGGGTGAGGACTCGGGCGCGTTGCATGAATCACTGGTAGGAGTTTCGGTGAAGGGAGGCAACACAGAAATTCGGCACGGGACTTCAGGCTTCCACCGCATTTCAGATATGGTATACCTTGTCGCGTTCGACCCAGTTCTGTTGATACCATGAAGATCACCGAGGCCCTCCTGGCCGAGCACGTCGTGTTTCACAACCTGTTCGACCATATTGAATCCATCCTGCCCAAACTGAAAACCGTGGCCGAAGTGCACGCGCTGGCCGGTGTGCTGGATGCCACCTTGCAGGCTCATTCGCTGGTGGAAGACAAACTCCTGATCGAACCGCTCGAACACTGTTTCGCGGAGATCGGCCAGCAGGAGACGTTTCATGACGAACATGAAGAGATCGATGAACAACTCAAGTCAGTCTTGAGCAGCCCCAACCTCAAGACCACTCGCCGACTGCTCCAGATCGCCGTCGTCGCTTGTCGTAATCATTTCGACAAGGAAGAACGCCTCATCTTTCCCATGGCCGAAAAGGCTCTGAAAAGCCGCACCCTGTCCATCCTCGGCGAGAGTTGGATGCGGCAACGCAAAGCGATTGCCGGCTGAACTCCGTCCGAATGGTCACTCGGCATGGTCCGACGCGGCCGGAGTTCGGGACCGCAATAGCTCGAGATAATCGCGGGCCTTGGCATTGGCGGGATCCAGCTTCAACGTGAGCTGAAACTGCTCGGTAGCTTCCGCGATCCGCCCTTCCCGGATCATGGCCACCCCCAGGTTCAAATGCGCCAGTGCGAAGTCCGGGTTCAGTCGCGACGCTTCCGCAAACTCAGCCTCGGCCTCCTGGATCTGTTCCTTCTCCGCCAGTTCGACACCCAGATAATAGTGGGCCAGCCACAGCGAGGGACGCAGGGCAATCGCCTTGCGCAGGCTCTCGACCGCGGTTGCCCGGTCTCCGGACGCCGCCTGGACGTTGGCCAAATCGAGGTAAAGCGGGGCATTCCATGGCTGCCGCGACAATGCCGCACGATAGTGGGCGATTGCCGCCTCGGGCCGCTTGCGTCGCGCTTCCAGATGCCCCAATTCGATCATGGCATCCACGGCGTCGGGCTCGCGCGCCAGGCAACGTTCGAGGCTTTTTCGCGCCTCTTCGTAGTTCCCCTGGCGCGAGAGAATCTTGCCGATAAAAAACGGCGCCACCTGGTGATGCGGCAGCAACGCTTCCACCCGGCGCCACTGCGCCACCGCCTCATCCAACCGGCCCACCGAAGTCAGGAACTCGGCATAGTTCGCATGCAACCGATGATCGTCGGGCTCGCGGCGAATCGCGTCCTGATACACCTCGACCGCCTCCGAAGCCGCGGCGGAATTCAAACGCGCGCGGATGGTGCCAAGTTGGTTGGTGAACCTCGCCAACCGCGATTCCTCGCCCAGTTGATTGGTGAAAGGCGGCTGCTCCAACCGGACCAGCAGCTCCGAATAAATGGCTTCACGATTCCAATCCGTCAGTCCCAACCGCCGGCCGCATAGATCGGGCGTTGCCCAATCCGCGGTAGCCTTGCCGCGGACGGATTGGGGCAACATCGATTCGATTTCATCGGCGAATGCCCGCGCCATTCGATAGTTGCCGGCAAACGTCAAATGCACGTGTTCGTAGAAGCTCTCTTCCCCGGGAATTTCGTTTGTCGCGGCCACGACTTCGAACGCATCCACCATCCGCACTCCACGACTGGCGTTTGCCGCCGCCACCTCTTCGATGGCGGCATTGATGGAATGGTCCGCCCGAAACGGCAGGCAGTCCAAATCCCGGGCGGCCTCGAATCGCTTGAGTGCCTCTTCCCGCTTGCCCAGCCCCAGGAGACACGTCCCTTCCCGGAAGGCCATCTCCGCGTACTGAGGATCAATCGCCGCCGCCGCCGCGTAGGCTTTCAGCGCCTCCGCCCAGGAACCCTTCAGTTGCAGTTGTTCACCCGATGCATAGTCCCGCTTCCAATCTTCCTCCAACTGCCCGATCAGATGTTCGCCGTGCATGGAGGCGAATGGTGCACAATCCTTGAGGTTGCTCGCCACCGTGCTCAACACGATGCCTGCCCCCGCTTTCAATCCGCACCGAACGATCGCTTCGAGATTCGCCCTGAAATGCTCGTGCACGACGTCGCGCGACGCGTTTTCCGGACTTACTTGTTGTTCCAAAAACATTTCCATCCCTCCCCAGGACGGGAATTGGTTCGGTCCCCAGACGCGTCCTAACCGGGTCAACCATTGCCCCAGACGCGTCGCTCGAAATGCCAGCGTCGCCCGCACGACCACCATGGGCGGCGCCTTCGATCCAAATACGGTCGCCGCGCCAAAAGGACCGACCATTTCGTTGTTGCCCATGTAAACCAGCCAAATGTCACCCTCATGTCGGGCGCACTCCCTGGCAATCGGCAGGATGACATGCGAATTGATTGCCGTCATCGCCACACAAACCACCTCAAATCGCGTCCCGGGGAAACGTTCCCGCAGTAGCACCTCGAGATAACGCCCCATGCCGTATGCCGGATTCGGATCACCCAGGGCCGCCGATTCGCCAAACAAGAATATCCGCACAGTCCCGGCCGGCTTTGTAATTTCCATTACGGTCGGAGGAGGACGGCGGACCAGCTCCGCCGGGAAAAATCGCGCCCCGAACCGTCCATTCTCAACCAGCACCTTCCGGCTTTCGACAGTCGCCGGCACGAAGTAGGACGTCGGATCGCCATAACCGATCAACCGTAGCGTGAGCTCCAAACCTCCCAGTACCGCCAACGGCACCATCAGCACCGATACCCATCGAAACCAGAACCGCCTGCGGGAAGAAAGCATTTGCCCTGACCGAACCGTACCGGACGACCCTCCGGACGGGCTCCGGACCTTGCGCCCCTTGCCATGCTTCGGTTTCTGCTTCACACCGGTGATCCTAGCCCTGGGTTCTCGTCTTCGTCCAGCCGACAGCCGCTCACGCGATCCGACTGGACCCGTACGCGCCCCGCATTTGGCACTTGGCCCAAACTCCCGTCATGGGCAAGATTGTGCACGCATGTGGCGTTTGTTCCTCGAGTTCATTCAGTTTCTCCGGGAGGAGAAGAAATGGTGGTTGCTCCCGCTCATCGTGGTGCTGCTCCTGCTCGCGGCCCTGATCCTGTTCACCTCGGGCTCGGTCCTGGCGCCTTTTATGTACCCCTTCTTATGATCGCGAAATTAATGGCTCGCGCGCCCTGCCGTTCGCGCCCGGGTTACTCGCCGCGGGCATCCTGATCCGGCCATACCCAGGCATGCGCCACATCCTCGGCATCTCCGCCTTCTACCACGATGCTGCGGCAGCACTGCTGCGGGACGGCGCCATCGTCGCGGCGGCCCAGGAAGAGCGTTTCACTCGTCGGAAGAACGATCCCGCTTTTCCCCAGCACGCCATTCGCGCCTGTCTTCACCAGGCGGGGTTGATTCCGGCCCAACTTGATGCGGTCGTCTTTTACGACAAACCGATCCTCAAATTCGCCCGTCTTCTGGAAGCGGCCCTTGCGGTGGCGCCGCGGGGGCTGCGCATGTTTGCCGATGCCCTGCCGTCCTGGCTGGGGGAGAAACTGAATTTACGTCATACCATTTGCGACGAGCTGCCGGATCTGCCCACGAAATGCCCCGTGCTCTTCACCCTGCATCACGAGGCCCACGCCGCCAGCGCGTTCTTTCCCTCTCCGTTTGATGATGCGGCGATCCTTACGGTCGATGGCGTGGGAGAATATGCCACCACCACCATCGGGCATGGGCGGGCAAACCGCATCGAGTTACTCCAGGAACTCCGCTTCCCCCACTCCCTCGGCCTCCTCTACTCCGCATTCACAGCCTACTGTGGTTTTCGCGTCAATTCCGGGGAATACAAACTCATGGGGCTCGCGCCCTACGGCGAACCCCGCTACACCCAGGTTATTCGCGATCGATTGCTCGATCTGAAAGCGGATGGCTCATTCTGGCTGAACCCCGAGTATTTCGATTTCCTGACGACGTGGCGGATGACCAACGAGCGGTTCAATGAGCTTTTCGGCGGCCCACCTCGCGCGCCGGACGCGCCCATCGAATCCAGGCACCTGGATGTGGCCCGATCCATCCAGGTCATTACCGACGAAATCATGCTGCGTCTTGCCGCCCACGCCCGTGCATTGACCGGCAGTCGACATCTCTGTCTCGCCGGCGGCGTGGCCCTCAATTGCGTGACCAACGGGAAGATCCAATCTTCCGGCCTTTTCGATCGTCTCTGGATCCAGCCCGCAGCCGGGGATGCTGGGGGCGCGTTGGGCGCCGCCCTCGCCGTGTGGTATGGCCAGCCGGAACCCGGGCGACCTGCCCGTCTTGCACCTGTGGACACCATGCAAGGCGCCTTGTTGGGCCCGCAATTTTCTGACGATGAAATCCTGGAAATCCTCCGAGGGCATCACGCCGTTTTTCAGCGGTTGCCTGACGAAGCCCTCTTCTCCCGAACCGTCGAACTCTTGCAACAGGAAAAAGTCATGGGCTGGTTCCAGGGACGCATGGAATTTGGCCCGCGCGCGCTCGGTAATCGTTCGATCCTCGCCGACGCGCGTTCGCCGCGAATCCAGTCCGAGCTCAATCTTAAAATCAAACAACGCGAGTCCTTCCGGCCGTTTGCCCCCGTCGTCCGCGCGGATCGGGCGCGCGACTATTTTCAACTCGACGTCGAATCGCCGTACATGCTGTTGGTCGCACCGCTCCGTGAAGCGCTCCGCCTCCCCACCGACCCGGCGCCCCTCGGACTCGATCGACTCCACCAGGTGCGCTCACCCATCCCGGCAGTGACACATATCGATTACTCCGCTCGCATCCAAACGGTCACCCGCGCTCAAAACCCCCGGCTCTATCAACTGCTCGAAATCTTCGAAGCCGCCACGGGCTGCGGCGTCCTCGTCAACACCTCATTCAACGTCCGGGGCGAACCCATCGTCGGCTCCCCCGATGATGCCTATCGCTGCTTTATTAATACTTCCATGGACTATCTCGTGATGGGGAATTTTTTCCTCGCGCGGGCCGAACAACCTCACCGGCAGCTCGCCCTCAAAACCAAGCTCGTGCCCGATTGACCCGGACCATCCGACCCGCGCGATCCTCCCGTAGCTTCACCCTGATTCTCGTCCATTTGCCCGATTACCGCTTGCCCTCATGAATCGCATGTGTTTCGTTATCGCGCGAATTGCGTCCGATTCACCCGGGCCGATAACGGCACGCGAACTGGTGACGGAATATCGTTGTCGATCATGCACAGAAAAACGAATCTGGCTTTCGTCCATAAGAATCGGTACTCGGCCAAGAAAATGTCTAAACCGGTCAATTTCTTCTTTTACGCGCCTCAGGCCAATCAGGTCGTTCTCGTGGGAGATTTCAATGATTGGGATCCCAACGCCAATCCCATGCTGCGCCAACCCGACGGTTCCTGGCATGTTGTCGTCCCGCTCCACCACGGCCATCATCATTACCAGTTCCTTGTCGACCACCGCCCCACCCTCGATCCCCGCGCGACCGGTATCGTCCGGAATCAAAAGAACGAGCGCGTTTCGCTCATTGCCATCAGTTAGCCCGGACTCTTGAGGCGTACCGCTGTTCGGCGGAAGCATCAGGGATTGGCCTGAAAAATCGGGCCTCGCTCAGGGCGCCGCCCGCCGTTCGGCGAAGAACTGTCGCAATAGATCGCGGCACTCCGATTCCCTTACACCTTTGGTGATCTCGCAGCGATGGTTCAAGGTCGGATGCTGCAGGACATTTAAGGCGCTGCCGGCCCCGCCCCCCTTCGAATCCACCGCACCGTAAACCACACGCGACAAACGAACGTGAACCACCGCCCCGGCGCACATGGGACAGGGTTCCTTCGTCACGTATAAGGCGCAATCGATCAATCGCCAGTCGCCGAGGGCCTGTTCCGCCTGAGTCAAGGCCAACATCTCCGCATGCGCGGTGGCGTCCTTGAGCAATTCGACCTGGTTGAAGGCCCGCGCAATCACCCGCCCTTCGCAGACGACCACTGCGCCCACGGGGACTTCGCCTGCCGCGTAAGCCTTTCGCGCCTGGCGCAGGGCCTCGTCCATGAAATGGGCGTCGCTCTGGATATCAATGATCGGTGCTTCAGTCATGCGCCCTTTGCGCGGCCGCCGGGTGGGATGCTTCTACCCGCCATTCATGGGTTCCGTCCTCACGGCAATGACAATGCGCGGCGAAGAATCCCCCCCGGTGCTGCCAGAACAACGGCCAAATCATTTCCCGGTCCGTCTTGGGAATGGCCAGTCCCGCGAGATTGTTTCGCGTGAAGAATTCAAATTTGCCCTCCCGGATGGCCTCCGGCACGCGGTTCAACTTCGGGGTCACCTCGAACAAGAACATCAGCCAATGCGGCTGCCCCTCGCAACCCTGCTCACTCACGATGCCGGTCATGTGCAGATCTCGCGGCGTCAGTATCATCCCCATTTCCTCGGCGGCCTCGCGGCAGGCACAGGCATACGGCGATTCGCCGTTGGCCAGGTCCAGCTTTCCGCCACATGGACTCCAAACGCCGAGGTTCGGTTCCTGGTTTCGATACAAGAGCAGGATCTCATCGTCCCGGCTAAAGCAATACAACAACGTCGAGATTCGGTAGGCCCAGTCCATTTTCAATTTCAATCTCAGACCGCCAAAACTTCCGCCCCGATGATCCGCCAGGCATGAATACCGGGATATTGCGCGCTAATCAATCCGCTCACGCTCAACCGCCTCAGGGTTCCCCAAATAAAAAAGCACCGTACCCTACCACTCGGTCCCGCGGTCCCGCTGTGTCCCCGGAGTTGCGTAGGTCCACCGCGAACGCGGACAGGCCATGCCGACGTGCCATTCCCATTAAACCGCGGATCGCCCGAAAACCACAGGCATGATCCCCATCCAGGATTCCGGCGTCCAACTGCTCGATCGCCAGCGCTGTCGCGGCGTCCAGGCTCACTGCAGTCGGATAATCGTGATAGTGACTCAGATCGGAACTGACCACCACTCGCGTGTCGAGATCTCCCCACAACAGTTCCAGGACTGTCATCAATTCCCCATCTTCCGTCTTCCCCACCAGAAGCGGCACGATACTGAATCCCCCCAGAAGGGTTTGCAAAAATGGCAATTGCACTTCCAGGCAATGCTCGCGCTCATGGGCCGAATCGATCACCCGCACCCGGGGCAGTCCCCGGATCGATTCCATCGCTTCCTGATCGACCGGGACATCCCCCAACGGAGTGGCAAATGCGTTCGCGGAACTCAACGCAATCCCGTCGAAATCCATATGATGAGAAGGCCCGGCCAGCACTACACACCGGATCCCCTCCGCCATGCCGCGCCATGGGAGATAGGCCGAGGCGGCAACGGATCCCGAATACTGGTAGCCGGCATGCGGTGCGACGATGGCTTTGGGGCAAGTCTTTTTCGAGGGTTGGGCATGGAGAAGGCAGATCTCGATCCGTTCTCGAAGTTCCGTTGGCGCAACCGGGTAAAACCGCCCCGCGCATGTAGGCTGGCGAATTCCGCTGTTGGGCTCCTTTGCCTCGGTTTTCATGCCGTCTGTTCCATCCTCATACATGAGCGTCCGCTTGTCAAAGCACCTGCCAGGACCGAAGCTCCTAATAACCCCGCCAAAACGAAAATCCTTTGACGGTCGAACGCGCGCCATTACCATGCGATCTTCGATTGCAGTGCAGAAATCTAACCAGCAAAAGGACAATTGATATGGCAGTGAAAGTCGCAATTAACGGGTTTGGCCGGATTGGACGTTTGGTCTTCCGCGCAATGGTCGAGCAAGGACTTGTGGGCCGTGAGGTACAAGTCGTTGCCGTGGGCGATATCGTTCCCGCCGATAACCTCGGTTACTTGCTTAAATACGATTCCACCCAGGGCCGATTCAAGGGCACCGTCAGTTCCAAAAAATCCGCGCCGGACAAGGCTGAGGATGATGTTCTCGTCGTCAATGACGCCGAAATGAAAGTGGTTAGCGCCCGGGATCCTTCGCAGCTTCCCTGGAAAGAAATGGGCGTGGACCTCGTCATTGAGGCTACCGGTCTGTTCACCGAGGTCGAAAAGGCCAAGGGCCATCTCACCGCCGGCGCCAAAAAGGTCATCATCAGCGCCCCCGCCAAAGGAGACTGTCTGACCATGGTGATGGGCGTCAACCAGGACAAGTACGACCCGGCGCAGCATCACGTCGTTTCTAATGCCTCCTGCACCACCAACTGCCTTGCGCCCGTCGTTTATGTCTTGTTGAAGGAGGGCTTCGGCATCGAGGAAGGGCTCATGACGACGGTCCATTCTTATACCGCCACTCAAAAGACCGTGGATGGCCCCAGCAAAAAGGACTGGAAAGGTGGCCGCACCGCCGCCATCAATCTCATTCCATCGACGACCGGAGCGGCCAAGGCCGTCGGACTCGTCCTGCCGGAAGTTAAGGGCAAATTGACTGGCATGGCCTTTCGCGTCCCCACCCCAACCGTCTCCGTTGTCGACCTCACGGTCCGCACCGTCAAGGAAACCAGCTATGCGGAGATCTCGGCGGCGATGAAGAAGGCCAGCGAGACATATCTCAAGGGCTATCTCGAATACACCGAAGACGAAGTCGTCAGCACGGACTTTGTCCACTGCGAAGCGTCCTCGATCTTCGACCAGGGCTCCGGGATCGAACTCAACAAGCGGTTCTTCAAACTTGTCAGTTGGTACGACAACGAATGGGGATACAGCTGCCGCGTCGCCGATCTGATCAAGTTCATGCTCGGCAAGGGGCTCTGATAAACCCCGGGCTGCGCTCCGCGCACATTGCGAACCGCGCTGGCGAAGCGCCAGTCGCAGCAGCGTGCGCAGGATGAGTAGGGGCCGAATGTTCGGTCGCCTCGCCGCAAGCCATCGGCAAACGCACGCGGCTGGAGTCGCCGCAGCTCCAATGGCCATCACCGCGCCTCCCTCGCCCCATCGGGGGAGAGGGTTGAGGGCGAGGGGGGGTGAGGGTCAGCGATAGTGTAGGCTGCTGGCGCGGCAAAAGAATTCACCGAAAGGAAAGAATATGCGGTGGCCGTGATGCGGCGCTGGGACGCATCAGTTTTCGGTTCTGACTGAAGAAGACTCCCCGGCCGCCATTACCGGGGGCACACCATCCGACAGACCTGGCGGTGGAATGGTCACCGCGCTCTTCCCGGAACCCAGCGATCGCCGGATGGGCTTTGCCTTGCGCGCTGTCGTTGGGGCGGACGCCGAATTCTTCTTCTTCGCCGAAGAAGATACCTTGGTCTTTTTTTGAGCTTCCTTTACTTTCGCCGGCGATAAGACTTTCCTGGAAGCCTCGGCCCAGGCCTTTTGCGCCGTTTTTGCCAGACGCCGAGTACGTTTGGCCTCTTTCCGGGCGAGCTTGAGCGCCTTACGGGATTGCTTCAGCTTGGTCTTTGCCGACCGTGCTCGAGCTTTCGCCTCCGAGGCCTTCCGGTCCGCTTGTTCGACTCGGAGGCTTAGCGTGCTGAGGCTGAGTTGGGTCTTGCGGGAAACAGGAGTCTTCATGGTATGGGCGGACAGGTTTGCTTGATGAAAAACACAATCACGTTCGGGCTGGTCCTGGACCTCAAGTAAGGGGCGTTCGTAACACAATCGTGACGATACCGCAATCCACCAATTGTGACATTCCGGTAACATTGACGAATTGATCCGTTGGCATCCTGACCCCTTTCGGATTAAGCTATTCGGACACCAACCAATGAGTGGCCTCCGCATATGAATCTGCGTGGTATAGCAACGTACCCGCGATCGATCCGAGGTTTTAACTTGATCGAACTCCTCGTGGTCATTGCCATCATCGGCATCATTGCCGGCTTGCTCCTCCCCGCCCTCACCGGCGCCAAGGCCCAGGCCCAAAAGATCCATTGCCTCAGCAACCTCCGCCAATTGCACTTGGCCTGGCAACTCTATGCCGACGACTACGGTGGCCAGCTCGCCCCCAACGGCCATAGCCCCCTTTCCGGCCTCGAATCCAATCGCCCCAGCTGGGTCGGTGGATGGCTGGACTTTAGCGACCGCCTCGACAATATCGACGTCCGCTGGTTGATGGACCCCGGCTATCGCCATGGGGCAAAACTCGCGCCTTACTTGCGAGCATCCGGCGTTTTTCGATGCCCGGCCGATAAGAGCCGGGTTAGGATCTTGGGCCAAATCCTTCCACGAGTCCGCAGCATGTCGATCAATTGCTACATGAATGGCCTGGAAACCGTGGGGGTGAATGCCTTTTGGCAGTCCGACGCCTTCCTTACCTTCCGCAAACAGGAAGATCTGAGCCTCGCGCCGCCGGCCCTCATGTTTGTCTTCATCGACGAACGGGAAGACAGCATCAACGATGGTTACTTTGCCAGTGATCTCCGAAATCAAAAGGGGCGTTTCACGATGGTCGATTTTCCCGCCAGCTACCATAAGCGCTCCGCGAATCTCACCTTCGCCGATGGACATGCCGAGAGTCATCGATGGAGCGATCCCCGCTCGACGCCCTCACTTTTCCCCGGGAATCTCCTCCAACTCAATATCGCTTCTCCGGAGAATACCGATCTTCAATGGCTCCAGGAGCGCATCGCGGTACCAAACTCGACAAGCCCCGGCAACTAGATCACATTTTCCCATGCGAATTATCGGTGGCACGGCGGCGGGTGCTTTGCTCAAGGTCCCCAAAGGCTACGATGTCCGCCCCACCCCGGACCTGGTGCGACAGGCCCTGTTCAACAGCCTCGGGAATCGCGTCATTCATACGTGCGTGCTCGAGTTGTTCGCCGGCACCGGCGCGCTCAGCCTGGAATGCCTCAGCCGCGGCGCTACCCATGCCCTCTGTGTCGAAAAGGTCCACCGCCATGTGGCGATCATTCGGAACAACCTTGCGTCGGCCGGTTTGGCCCCCGATCAACTCCAAATCCGAGAGCAGGACGCGTTCACGGCCATACTACAGTTGGCGGCCAAACCCGAACGGTTCGATCTCATCCTCGCAGACCCCCCCTACGGGGAGAAAAATGCTGGGCGCCGCTCCACCTCGTTCGCACAGCGGCTCCTCGATGATCCCGCCGTTCCATCCTTGCTCGCGGCGCATGGCTTGTTCGTTCTTGGCCATGCGCGCCGAGACTCACTCACGGTCCCCACCGTCTGGCAGGAATCCAAAGTGTTGCAGCATGGCGATAGTGTCATGCGCTTTTTGGAGTGCGCCCTCCGTAATGCCCCCCTCGAAGCTTAGCCCGCGCTGGACCCCATGAACTGCCTCCTGCTCGTCCTGGCCATCAGTCTCTCCCTCTCCTTGTGGTCCGAGAGTGCGATCGCCGGCGATGCTTCGCGCGATCCCTGGCCGGGCACATCACATTCTCCTATCCTCCAATCGGTTCTGGACACCGCGGTGGAGCAGACGCTTCAACGCTTCGCGATTCAGCAACTCCATCGGGATCAACTCGCCGTAACGCTCGTGGATCTTGCCCATCCGGCCCATCCCGTGTCGGCCAGCCACCGTGGTGGCGAATTGATCTACCCGGCTAGCGTGGTGAAGCTCTTCTATCTGGTCGCGGTTCAACGGTGGCTCGAGCAGGGTCGACTGACTGACACCGCCGAATTGCGGCGTGCGATGCAGGACATGATTGTCCGCTCTTACAATGACCCCACCCATTATCTTGTCGACCTCCTCACTGACACAACCAGCGGCCCGGAATTGTCCGAAACCGAGCTCGGTCTCTGGCAGGATCGGCGCAACGCCATAAACCGTTATTTCGCCGGGCTGGGGTATCCCGGCATTAATCTTAACAAGAAACCCTGGTGCGAAGGCCCTTACGGCCGTGAGATGCAGGCCAATCAGCGCTTCCAACCCAATCGCAACCTGCTCACTACGGACGCCACGGCTCGCCTCCTGACCGCCATTTTTTGCGATCAGATCCTCTCGCCCGATCGCTGCGCCGAAATCCGTCAATTGCTGCGTCGTGATTTGACCGTCCCAGGCAACGAAGCCGAAGACCAGGCCCAATTCACCGGCGCCGGCCTTCCGCCCGGTTGCGTCCTATGGTCGAAGGCGGGATGGACCAGTCACACACGACACGACGCCGCCTGTGTCCAGCTAACCAACGGCCGGAAAATCATTCTCGTCGCCTTCACGGTGGATCATGCCCAAGAGCGCGAGATCATCCCAACCATCGCCCGCGCCGTTTTGGCGGGTTTGCCGTGACCATCGGCCGTGGAGTGTCTCACAGGAAGACAATCTGGCGCTCGATGTTTCCAGAATAGCCCTCCAGGGAAGAGCAAGCCCTTGCCTGGCAGTCTGGCACTTGGACTGCTAATTCTGCCCGCAGCCATCGACCTTTGAAGCGGAAAAGATCGGAATCGATTCGGTGGCCGTCGAACTCGTGCAATTTAAGAAAGGCGAAATCTATGTTCCTAAAGCGTAGGCCTAACTCCCAAATGCTGTTCATGAAATTTGGCGTCGACCAACATGGGTTGCTCATTCCATTCCTCCGCCGCGTCCGCGGTGAGATTGTTCGATCCGAAACCGACAGCGCGCTTAAAACGATCGCCCTCCGTCCGAAAGTCCCGCTCCGCAGTCACTAGCCCGGATTTTTCATGCCCTCAAAAAAGCTGGTTCAATGAATCCATGAATGCATGAAAAATCCGGGCCAGGTCCGCCTGCGGCGCGATTCCCGACCGATATGAAATCCCCACGCATACTGATTTTGGATGACGACAGCGCCGTCGGCGAACTCCTCGGGGAGATGATCAGCATGCTCGGCTATCGCCCAACCAGTTGCGAGGACTCAGGTCAAGCCCTCGAAATCCTCGAGCACCAGTCCTTCGATGCCATTATCTCGGATTTCCGAATGCCCGGCGTGGACGGCCGCGAATTCCATCGGCAGTTGCAGAGCCGAAATCCCGAAATGGCCCGACGTATTATCTTCCTCACTGGTGATCCGCACGCTGAGGAGGTCCGGGACTTCCTGGATGCGACGGGCAATTCCTGTCTCGCCAAACCGTTTCGACTTTCCGCGATCGAGGAACTCTTGGCGGAAACCCTGCGTCGTTGCGAGGCCGGTCTGCCGACAGAAACGGTGGCCGCCTGATCTCCTGGCCCGCCTGCCGCCTTTCATGTGGCAGATGTCTTCATCACTCTGAACCCCGCCTTTCTGGTCATGCCGGATTTCGTACTCTTTGAGATTACAAGAGGCGGAACATTGCTCGTGGCGAAGGTGAAAAGTGCGCCGACGCGGCGTATCTTCACTGCCGGACGATTCTGATATTGACGAGCCAAAGGGCGTTGTTGCAGCCTCGGCTTGGCGCAAACGACCAGCAGTGTTGGTGTCAGAAGACAGATTGTCGGCCGGGAAACTCTGCCGGCACTCCGTGAGGCTGCCGGTGCAGTATCACCCCACGGCTCGTTTGGGCAGGGAAGGGCAAGTATGAGTAATCAGGCCAGATTGTTCGTTGGGAATCTCTCCTATCGCACCATGGAAAATGATCTCCAGGACTTTTTTTCCCAGGCCGGAGTCGTGACCTCAGTCAGCATCATGTACGATAAATTCACCGGCCGCTCGCGGGGCTTTGCGTTCGTCGAGTATGCCTCCTCGGACGAAGCCAACAAAGGGGTCGAAATGTTCCACGGGCAGGAATTTCAAGGTCGGGCATTAACGGTGAACGTGGCGCGGCCCCGCGAAGAACGACCGCCGGCCGGCACCAGCGCACAGCGCGATGTTGTGCAATAAGCCATTGACACTCCCCCGGTCGGATCATAGGTTGGCCCCCCAGTAGAGGTTAAGTTATGGCTGAAAATATTCCAGGAACTCCGTCCGGCGCAGTGCCCCCAAAACCTGCGGAAGCCGCCAAAGTCCAGCCCAAGAAGGAAACGGTGCGGATTAATCTCCCGCCTAAACCGACGGCCGCGCCCAATATTAAAATTCCGGCCCCCTCCGCCGCACCTCGGGCGGCAGCTGTTGCTGCCCCAGCCACCGTGGCCGCCGTGTCAGCGGCCGCGCCGGTCAGCTCCAGCGCAGGCCCGCGAGCGACAGCCTCACCGGCTGGAGGATCCCGGCCGGCCCAGATGCCGCGAAGGCCTGCCGCGCCCGTGGCCAGCGGGCTGGATACTGGTTTGGCGATCGCGGCCGCCCTCGCGAGCCTGGCCGCGCTGGTCATCATGTTCATCATCTGAGCACCAGCTCGGTCTCACTGACATTTTTTTTTCACGATACGGTATTTCGATCCACGTATGGCAGCGCCCAACATCCTAACGCTCACCGAAACTAACTTTCATCAACAAGTTGTCGATTCGCCGATCCCGGTTCTCGTGGATTTCTGGGCTGAATGGTGCGGGCCCTGCAAAATGCTGGGGCCCATCCTCGAAGAATTGGCCAATGACTATGATGGCCGGGTCACCGTGGGTAAACTCAACATCGATGAATTCCCCGCTGTGGCGAATGAGTACGGGATTCGCGCAATCCCCACGCTGCTCATCTTCCATGGAGGACAAGTGGCCGAACAGGTGGTCGGACTTCGCAGCAAACGAGATTTGAAAGCCAATCTCGACAAATTCATGGTTTAGACCGCGTCCGCTATCCTTCCCTGCTCCTGCCCCGAACTGCCGGAGCGGGCGGTTCCTGCAGGGGGTGAACTGCCCCGTCGGCGGTCTAACCGGAGGACTTGCTATCGCATGGCGCTCATGGTCACTCCGCGGTTACTCGCGCAACGGGCTGAACTCTACCAGCAGTTGGCCTCCCTGCTCTCTGCGGGGGTCGGTGTCCTGCAGGCCCTCGACCTGCTCCATCGGAACCCCCCGGGCCCGTCCTTCCGTGAACCGCTCGCACAGACCCGCATCCAAATCCAGGAAGGCCGCTCGTTTTCCGAGGCGCTCGCACTGCAGGGCACATGGATGCCGCCCTTCGATCGCGCACTGATCCAGGCCGGTGAAGAAGCCGGCCGCCTCGCCGAATCCTGCCGACTGCTGGCAGGATTCTACGAAGAGCGCGCGCAGATCATCCGCCGGATCCTGGGCGAACTTGCGTATCCCATCCTGATCATTCATTTTGCCGTGCTCATCTTTCCGACTTCGGAGCTGACCGGCCTGCTCCAGAATACCCGCCCGATCCATTTTGTTTTCGCCAAACTGTCCATCCTGCTCCCGGCCTACGCGATCGTGTTCGCCCTGGTATACGCGGTCCAGGCCGAGCGCGCGGAAAAATTCCGGGCGATTGTCGAAAGAATTCTCGCCGTCGTTCCCGTGGTCGGAAGCGCCCGCCGCCATCTCGCGCTGGCCCGATTGTCCGCCGCCCTCGAAGCACTCATCAGCGCAGGGGTCAACACCATCGAAGCCTGGGAATTGGCCGCGAAAGCCAGCGGTTCACCCGCTATCCGAAAAACGGTCCTGGCCTGGCGCCATGCGCTTGAATCGGGTCAAACACCATCTGAATTGCTCGCTTCTTCGCGGGTTTTTCCCGAGCTCTTCTCGAATCTTTACGCCACCGGCGAGATGAGCGGGCAGCTCGACGAGACGTTGCGCCGGCTCCATCGGCTGGATCAGGAAGAAGGCTCGCGCAAACTCCATCTCGTGGCCCGCTGGGCGCCTTTCCTGGTTTACATCGTTGCCGTCATCGCCATCGCCTACCAGATTATCTCGTTCTGGAGCGACTACTACCGGAATGTCGGAGATGTCCTGAACTTCTGATTTGGAGGAACCGCCCTGTGACCATCCCGGAAATCCTATCCAATGAGGACCTTCGTCACCAGGAATTCCCCGTCACCCGCAATCATGTCTTTCTCGCCCACGCCGCCGTGGCGCCACTGCCCCGCCGGGTTGCCGATGCGATCCGCGCGTATGCCTCCCAAGCCAGTCTTGCCGATCAGGAAGAGCAATTGGCAGCGGGGTTGATTTCGCGAACGCGGGCGCACATCGCCCGTTTGATCGGCGCCGATACCGGTGAGATCGCGCTGGTCGGACCCACTTCCCTTGGCCTGAGCCTGATCGCAGCGGGGATGCCCTGGGAACGCGGCGACAACGTCCTGGTTTACCGCGAAGACTATCCATCCAACGTTTATCCCTGGCAGGCGCTCGCCGATCGGGGCGTCGAGATCCGTTTTCTCCGCACCGCATCCTTGGGCCGGATCCGCACTGAGGACGTCCTCGAGCAAGTCGACGACCGGACGCGATTGGTGGCACTCGCTTCTTGTCACTTCATTGCCGGCCCCAGGCTCGACATCGCCGCGATTGGCTCGGCCCTTCGCCAACGCAATATCCGCTTTTGCCTCGATGCCATCCAGACCCTGGGCGCCTTTCCCACTCCGGTCGAGCATGTCGATTTTCTCGCCGCCGATGCTCACAAGTGGCTCCTCGGCCCGTGCGCCGCCGGTATCCTTTTTGTCCGGCGTTCGCTCCAACCCGAGCTTCGCCCGGCGGTGTTCGGCTGGCACAATGTCGCCTGCCCGGATTTCGTCGCGCAAGACGAGCTCCGCCTTCGGAACGATGCCCGACGCTACGAAGCCGGTTCGCACAACCTGCTCGGAATAGTCGGGCTCCACGCTGCCCTGGAGCTGCTGCGGGAAATCGGGATCGACCACATCAGTGTTGAGTTGCTCCGTAAACGGCGTTGGCTGATCCCCGAATTGCGACAACGGGGATTTCAGGTGCTGCATGAGGACCTTGGCGATGATCAGGCAAGCGCCATCATTTCATGCACAGGCCCAGGCGCGGATATGACGGCGATGCACGACAAACTCAAGCAAGCCGGCATGGTGACCTCCCTGCGAACTGACCGGGAAGGCCGGCGTTACGTCCGCCTCTCGCCCCACTTCTATAACACCGATGACGAGTTCCGGCGCGTGCTGGCGGCCCTCTGAGAACTCCGCAAATTGGAGCGGCCTTCACCCAAACCACCGAACCCCGGACTCGACAGACCGGGCGGCTTCGGGCTTACTTTCGCGGTTGTCCGTGCGGCTACCGGTCTCTCATGAACTTTGAATTACTCGCCAAAGCCAAATCGTTCGGTTTTTCCGACCGTCAAATCGCCCACCTCACTGGCCAGACCGAAGAGGCTGTTCGTGCGGAGCGCGTAAAATCGGGTCTCGTTCCCAGCTTTCGGCTGGTGGATACCTGCGCCGCCGAATTTGAAGCCTATACGCCGTACTACTACTCGACGTATGACCGAGGCGATGACGAAATTCGCGAGTCCGATCATCGTAAGATCATGATCCTCGGCGGCGGACCAAACCGCATCGGCCAGGGCATCGAATTTGACTACTGCTGTGTTCATGCTGCCTTCGCACTCAAGGAAGAAGGCTTCGAAACCCTGATGGTCAATTCCAATCCCGAAACCGTCTCAACGGATTACGACACCAGCGACAAGTTATTCTTCGAGCCGTTGACACTTGAGGACGTTCTGCACATTTACGAGCGGGAACGGTGTTGGGGGGCCATCGCTCAATTCGGCGGCCAAACCCCGCTCAACCTCGCGCTCGGCCTGCAAAAAAATGGAGTCAACATTATCGGCACCTCCCCGCAAAGCATCGAAATTGCCGAAGATCGCAAGCTCTTCGCAGCGATGCTCGACAAGCTCGAAATCCCTCAGCCACCCAACGGCATCGCCAGCAAGGAAAACGAAGCCATCCAGATCGCCCAACGACTCGGCTATCCCGTCCTGGTTCGTCCCTCCTTTGTCCTCGGGGGCCGTGCCATGCAGATCGTTTACTCCGACACCGAACTGCAGCATTACATGCGTTTCGCGGTCGAGGCCTCGCGAAAACGCCCCGTGTTAGTCGACAAGTTCCTCGAAGATGCCACTGAAGTGGACGTCGATTGCATCGCCGATGTCGGACAGTTCGACGATCCCCGCCGGGGTACCATCGTCATCGGCGGCATCCTCGAACATATCGAATTTGCCGGAATCCACTCGGGCGACGCCGCAATGGTCCTTCCACCCCATACCCTCGCTTTCCAGGCGATCCAAACCATCCGTGAATACACCCACGCCATGGCCCGCGAACTCCGCGTGGTTGGCCTGATGAACGTCCAATATGCCGTCAAAGATGAACGAATCTATGTGCTTGAAGTGAACCCACGCGCCTCTCGAACGATCCCGTTCGTGAGCAAGGCCATCGGCGTTCCCCTCGCGAAACTGGCCGCGAAAGTCATGTCCGGCCGTGCTCTTGCCGACCTTGGTTTCACCGAAGAAATCTGGCCGGATTATTGGGCCGTCAAGGAGTCGGTCTTCCCGTTCAACCGCTTCCATGGCCAGGACATCTTGCTCTCTCCCGAAATGCGATCCACCGGCGAAGTGATGGGTATTGATCCTGATCTCGGCACCGCCTATGCCAAATCCCAGATGGCGGCCAACGCCACCCTCCCCATGCGTGGCCGCCTTTTCATCAGCGTGAGTGACCACGATAAACCTCAAGTCGTTGAACTGGCCCGCCAGTTTGTCGAGCTCGGCTTCGAAATCATTTCCACCAATGGCACGGCGGCCGTGCTCGAGCAGGCCGGCCTTAAGGTTCAACAAATCTGCAAGCTGCAGGAGGGGCGGCCCAATGCCATCGATCTGATGAAGAACCGGGAAATCCAACTCATCATCAACACCCCATCCGGCCAGATCCCGCGCGCCGACGAAGTGCGCATTCGCACCACGGCCGTCTACACGAACATTCCAATCATGACCACCCTGAGTGGCGCGCGCGCGGCCGCCCTTGCCATCACGGCACTCAAGAAAAGTAGTTACAAGGTCCAAACGCTCCAGGAATATCATTAGGCGGTGGAAGCCAGCCACCTGTTTGCCTCATCCCCTCGGCCGTGTCCCCCACTTCAGATCCTCCCGGCACCCCGGATCACCCACTCGAGCTCCCAATCGACGGTGTCCTCGACCTTCACACCTTTCGGCCTCGGGATGCGAAGGCGGTCGTAAACGATTATCTGGATGCCTGCCGCGAGCGGCATATCCTTCGCGTCCGCATCATCCATGGTAAAGGCATCGGCGCGCTGCGCACAACCGTCCACACTCTCTTGTCGCGCCGCCCCGATGTCCGGGAATTCCATTTGGCGAGCGAGCCGTTCGGGGGCTGGGGTGCGACCATCGTCCACCTCCATGCCCAACCGGAGGATTAATCCGCTGTTCATGCACGCGCGGCTCTGCCGCGGGTGCTCACCGATTCGCGAGGGCTTCGTAGGCCAAACGAACAATGAGGACAGTGACCACCAGCAGAAAGAATCCGCGAATGAATCGATTCCCCTTCAGTACGGCCATTTGCACCCCAAAGATTGCGCCAATCATGTTGCCCGCGGCCATCGGCAATGCGTATTGCCACAAGATATGCCCGGTAGCGCCAAAATAGGCAATGGCCGCCAAATTGGTCGCGAAGTTGATCCATTTGGCGTTGGCGGATGCCGTCAAAAAATCGAATCCAAACAGGCCCACAAAAATGAAGATTAAAAAACTACCTGTGCCCGGCCCAAAAAAGCCGTCGTAAAAGCCAATGATAATGCCCGTAATCACAGCCAGGAGTCGTTCCCGGCCGAAGGTCAGCCGGGGGACATGCCATCGGCCAAGATCCTTTCTCCAAAACGTGTAACCGGCGACCAGGATCAGCAGGAGTAAAATGAGCGACCGCAAATCCTGCGTGCGCAACAAGGTCACGGTTCGGGCACCGAGGAAGGAGAATATAAACGCCGCGCCACCTGCCGGGATGACCGACCTCCAGTGGACCGGTACACGCCGCGCATACCCGATCACGGCCATGCCAGTCCCGCAGATCGACGACATCTTGTTCGTAGCGAGAACCGCCGGCACGAGGGCGGACAGCGGTGCAGGGAGGAAGAGAAACAAAGCCGGAAGTTGGATCAAACCTCCTCCACCCACCACGGCGTCAGTAAACCCCGCCAGGGTGGCAAAAAGGCAGAGCAGAATCACGTCCACAGCGATGCGTCCGTCCCCGACGGTTGCGCCATCACTCCTGGCCGGCAGATGTAGTGGCAGTGCGAGATCATGAATTGTGGGCGGCAGGTCCGACTCGGACCCCGCCAGGCTATTGCCCTTCCGACATACCCAAAAGGCGCAACGGATCGTCCGATGGGCAGAAACTAGGCAACGGCCAAAAGGCCGTCAAGCGAGCGGGCCCGGAGTCGAACCGATTTCATCTTGAACAGTTGTTGCCGTAAGGCAGCTCGTAGCGTATAGAAGCGGTAATAACTTAATCCATCTGATTTGGGAATGTACCTCCGCGTCTCTCTTGCCTTGTCCGCCTGCAGCCTCGCCATTACTGGCCTCCTCGCCCAACCCCAATCCTATCCGCAGGATCAACCCGGCATTCGAGACCGCCTGTCAGCTCCTGAAAACCCCATCTTCGAGTTCCACCTGGCATTGGGTTGGATCAAACAAGCGGCGGATGACCTTCAAGAAAAATGGGACGCGCGATTGACGCCGGAGGGAACCCAGCGCCTGATTCAAATCCGGGAAGACGTCGAATTCCTTCAAGCCCGCTGGCAAAGTTGGGCGGCCGACCGAACTCGCGACCACACCTATTCGGGCCGGATCAAGGCGGACTGTTATTATCGGTCGCTCGAAGGCTACCGGCGCCGGCTGAAGCAAGTGCTGCGGTCCCGCGACGTTGCCGATGTCGAACGAGCCATCACCGACGTGGCCGCCGATATGCGCCTGAAGGCAGACAACTGCCGGCACTCGGACGACGGGTTGGGAAAGGCGATTGAGGTGCAGGTCCGAACGCTGAAGGGGACGAACGAAGTGGCAGGTTACGAGGTGTGGTGCGTTCCGCGCGCCCTGCTGGAGTTCAAAGACGAGCACGTTCGTTTCCCGAAAATCAGCAGTCCTTCGGTAATGGCGAATCTCTCGCCGGGCAACTATCTCCTATGGGTGGAGAAAGACGGGCTGACTTCGGATCGGGTGCCGCAGACCATTGGCGGCGGGGGACAGAAATCTGCCGAGGTTGAGCTTCTGGTTCCCTGAGGCAATCTGACCGCGCCTGGGTTGGGGATCACGGCGGAGCGAGCGGTCCAGGGAAACTCCAGGAGCGGATCAGAACTTGAAACGGGGCCTATGGCAGACACGATTGAACAACTCTTGGCGCGATGGCGGGGCTCCTGGCTTTTATTGGCTCAGGCGTCCATCTGGTTGCTGGGCATTTTGACCGGGTTTCTCCTGCCGCCGCCGGTGGGCGCCGAAACGGAAAGCCAGATTTGGGTGCGGTTTGCCCAGTTCGTGGTGACGGTGATTGTCGGTTTGATCTTGTTGGCCGCTTTGCGCTGGCAGCGTAAGAAACACACGTTGCGCTGGGCCGGTTGCTCCGCGCTGACGCTCCTCCTGGCGACCGCCACCTTTTTCGGATATCAACTGTGCGTGGCGAGTTGGACGGCGGACTATGACGGGATCCGGGTGGTCGTGGGTGCCGACTTGACCTCGTTCGGACAACGCTGGCGCGAAGAGCATCCCGAACAAACCCCCGAGCAAATCGTCAAGGATCTCGCCGGCAAAGTCACCAAGTTTTGGACGCGCGAGTCGGTGGAACGACGGCGTTTGGCATTGGCCACTCTTTACGTCCTGGCCATGCCCCTATTCACCGTCTGTGTCATTGCAACCGTTCAAGCCATTCGCTGCGCTTCGCCGGACAAACCATCCCATCGCCGGTCCCGGGCCAGGAAGGTAAAACCGGCCCCGCCTCAGCCCACTTCGAACGGTTGAATTCGCTCCAAGCCGCCTTATTGTGAGCTATGAAAGTTTTCATCGCCTCATTCGAAAATGAGGGGCCCGCGGAATCCCTGCGAAACCGACTCTCCGGCGACGGAATTCATGCGCGACTGGTGGACGACTCTGCCCTGCAATCGCTTCTCTTTTGGACCAAGCCGGCCGCCACAAAAAGGGTTTACGTCGATCCAGCCGATTTCGATCGGGCGCGGGGATTGGTCGAGGAATGGGACAAAGCCGGCCAACTTCCGACGGGCGTGATTCGTTGTCCGGAATGCCGTTCGCTGCGCGTCGATTTTCCGCAATACACACGGAAATTCCTGACACCGCTCGTCGTTGAGCTATTGGTCAGCCTGGGGCTGGCTGAAAAGGATTATTACTGCCGGGACTGCCATTATACCTGGCCCAAGAAGTTCAAGCCCAAGCCGGAGCTCGATCCCCTGGGCTTTCCTAAGCGCGGCCCCTAGGAGCAACTTTCGGCCGCTGGAGAATCGTTCGCCGAGGCGACCGTTAGTCCCTGCGACCTACTGCGGTATTCGCCCTGACCGTCAACAACGAATTCCGCTCACCAAATGGATTCGTGGCGGTGTGGTCGGCGTTAGGATCGGGAACCCACTGGCCGTCCACGACGAACCGGTATTCATAGGTCCCCGGCGACAGGACCAAATCCTTCACCCATTTTCCATTTTCCAAACGTACCATCCGGCCTCTTTCGGGCCGCCAGTTGTTGAAGGAGCCGGCCAGGCAAACCATGCTTGCCGACATGTCGGCATATTCAAAATGAACAATGATCCTCGAGGCGGAACGAGTGGCCGCGCGAGGTTTGTTTCGTGCCTGCGCAACGGCTTTCATGAGCGCAACTCGCGCGGGGCGTGCGGGAACATCGTTCCTCTGACGCCAAAAAGCTTCAGTTCTTCTGATTTCACTTATGGTAACGCTATCGGCGATCCAAGCCCTGTTCCATCCGCCCCGGTGATGATTTTCGCGTGAGAAAGATCCTCATAGAAGGGTAGGCTATTTCCCTGGCAAGGCGGGGGCCTCAGAAATTCGACCATTTCAGCGGCCAGTCACGGCCGATGCCACTGCCGCGGAGATCAGAATCTCGAAATCCGTCCGGCGTGGTGTCGGGAGGGAAGCCCATTGCGCAACAGCTCAAATCATTTCCTCGGTGGCGGACCACCGGACGGCATAGCGCATGAGTTCGGGCAGGCTGTTCAACTGGAGTTTCTCTTTGATATGCAGGCGGTGAGAATCCACGGTTTTGGGGCTGAGATGCAAGCGTCGTCCGATCTCGGCGGTTGGCAGACCCTGACCGAGCAATTGGAAGACCTCGAATTCACGATCGGTCAATCGCCCCACGGTGCTGTTTTCAGCGGCCTTGGATCGTCCCGCGAAGGTATCGACAATTTTGGTCGACACGCCTTCACTAACGTAGGTTTTGCCTTCCAGGACCTGGCGGATGGCCCGCAGCAATTTGTCCCCGCCTTCGTCCTTCATGATATAACCATGGCCGCCTGCGCGCAGCACGCGTTCGGCGTAGAGACTTTCGTCGTGCATGGAAAGAACGAGCACATAAACACTCGGGGTCCAGAGTCGAATGTCCTTCAAGAGGGTCAACCCACTCCGGCGCGGAAGGGTGATATCCACCAGCGCAAGGTCGGGTTTCAGCGTCTTGATTTCCTCAAGCGCCCGGGATGCGCCGTCGGCCTCGCCGCAAACCATGAGGTCCGGTTCGTGATTGATCAACTCAACCAGGCCCCGGCGAGTGATGGGGTGATCTTCCACCAGGAAGATGCGTTTCTTGTCGCTCGAAGTCGTCACGCGTGGAGTAGCTTTCATAAGGTCGGATTCAATTTGCCTTTCGCAAAGGCGTCGCTGACGGAACAAGCCACCGTTGTTCCCCCGTTCCGATTTCGTTGGATGATCAACGTTCCGTTAATCACTCCAGCACGGTACTGCATCACCCGTAACCCGGCCCCTTTCGATTTGGCGAGCGTGGGGGGCAGGCCCATCCCATTGTCTTTGACGGCGAGGACAAGCCGGTATTTGTTCCGTGCCAGCCCGATCTCCACGCACCTTGCCTTGCCATGCTGGAGGGCATTGGAGACCGCTTCCTGCGCAATTCGATAAAGATGAATGCCCAGTGTCGGGTCGTGAATCCAGGCCCGCAAGTTGCCGCGGAATCGACAATCTACTTTGAACACTTTCCGAGTCCGCTGCGCCAACTCCTCCAGGGCGCCCGGCAGGCCGAGGGTCTCAAGCTGGGTCGGCGAGAGCCCATGGGCCAGATCACGCGTGTGTTCGATGGCGTTGCGGACCATTTGGGCAATCTCCCGGGCGCGGTTGGCTTCTCCCGGGGCCCGCACAGCGAGCTGGCCCGCCAGGGTCTGGCTGAGGAATTCGATGCCGGTCAACTGCTGGCAGAGATCATCATGCAAGTCATGCCCGAAACGCTGGCGCTCTCGCTCGGCAATGGAGAGGACCTCGCGTTCCAGCTCCATCTGGCGGGTGATATCCCGCACAAACCACCGCGAATGAATCATCCGGCCACGCTCCCACAGACCGTTCGCGTCGATCAACCCATGACGGAGCACGCCATCCTTGCGCCGTATTCTGACACGCTGGCTGTGCACAACCTTCCCGCAAGCGAGGGTCTTGAGGATCTTCCCGAGCGCATCCGGATCGGCATGGAATTCCTGGACCATGTGCGGAGGACCCTCTCCCTGCCGACAGCCAATCAATTCCAGTCCCGCTTTGTTCATCCGGAGGATCTCACCTTTGCGGTTGACCCAGAGCAAGCCCAAAGGAGATTGGTCGAAAAAGTCGGCGAGGTTCCTCTCACTCAACCGCAGGGCCTCCTGCGTCCGGCGGCGCTCCGTCATGTCCCGAGTGATCTTCGAATATCCGCGCAGCCGGCCGGTGGTGTCGTAAAGGGAGGTGATATTGACGTTGGCCCAAAATCGCGATCGATCCTTACGGACTCGCCAGCCTTCGTATTCCGCGCGGCCCTTCGTTCGAGCTTCTTCCAGCAGCCGTTGGGGTTTCCGGCTCTGGATTTCCGCTCGTGGATAAAAACAAGAGAAGTGTCGGCCGCAGATCTCTTTGGCCTTGTAACCCTGGATTTGTTCCGCGCCGGTGTTCCAACTTGCCACCCGGCCCGCGGTATCCAGCATGATGATGGCGTGCTCGCGTGTGCCTTCAATCACCAGACGAAACCGCTCTTCGCTTTCACGCAGGGCGTGTTCCGTCTGCTTGCGCGCGGCGATTTCATCCTGCAAAACGGCCGTTGCGCGGGTCAGCTCCCGGGTCCGCCTGAGCACCCGCTCCTCCAGTTCGTCATGCGCCCGGCGCAGTGCCTCTTCGGCCTGCTTTCGCTCGCTGATATCGCTGAAGTAGAGGTTGACATAACAAGCCTCGCGGAAGGGAGCAAACCATACCTGGTACTGGCGATCGGCGACGGCCAGATCCTGAACGCGGCTTTCATTCTTCGCCAGGGCCTGGACCGCAGTCCGCACAATCGTTGCGGGAGCTTCGTCGCCCAGGGCCGCGCGCCAATGGACCATCACGCTCCGCGCCGCCGGATTGGCGAAGTTGACGATGCGGCCTTCCTTTAAACGCATGACCGGCGAGGGATTCTCCCGCGGCAGTCGACTGGCGAGGGCCAGCGCATTCTCCATCTCCTTGCGCTCCGTGATATCCACACACGAGCCGATGTAGCCCCGCCATCTTTCATCGGAACCAATGTTGGGCACACCATGATCCAGCAACCATCGATACTCGCCGTCGAATCGGCGTCGCCGGTATTCCATCTTGAACTCTTTGCGGACATCGAAGGCTTCCCGAAATACTTTCAGGCAGCGATTCAGATCTTCGGGATGAATCCCTTCGGTCCAGGCGTTCGCGATTTCGTTTTGCCGGGGCCGGCCCGTGAATTCAAGCCATCGTCCATTGAGATAAGTGCATTCCTTGTTCAGTCCGGATATCCAGATGAGCACCGGCGCGGAATCCGCCAAATTACGAAATCGATCCTCGCTATCCCGCAACGATTCCTCCGCCCGCTTTCGGGCCGAGACATCCGTAAAGGCACATTTAATCGTCGACCGCCGCTTGCCGTCCAGAGACGCGGCCGCACTGATCAGTTCCACCCAAACGGGCAGATGGTTGTCGGGACTCCGGAGTCTGAGCTCTGTGGTGATGCAGCCTTCTCTCCGTTGGGCAGAGAGCCGCAAATGATTCATGTACTTCTGGTGGTCGGCGGCGCTGATGGAGGAGATCAGCGGCAAGCCGCACAATGCCGGCTGCGACCGCCCCAGGATGTGGGCGCCGGTCTCGTTGATTCCCAGAATTGATCCGGCCCGATCCAGCGTCAAATACCCCACCGGCGCAAAATCGTAAAGCTGCTCGTAGTGATCTCGCGCAACTTCAAGTTGGACCTGGGACTGTCGAAGTTCCTCGTGTTCGAGCCGGAGTTTATCCAGCAGCACGCCGCTCGATTCCGACAATTGCCGCTTTTCGGAATGTCCAGGCGCAACCTCCCTATCCGTGCGCTTTCGCGGCGTCTTTTGAGTGGTAGTCACGGCCTTTCATGCTCCCCTGGTTTCAGCGCCTCGGCAGGATTGGTTTGGATAATACCTGGCCGGATCGGGTCAGGCGAGCCTCGCTCCCGGAACGCGACCGCTGGAGTGCGTCTTCTCCGGTAGGAATGGATTGAGATGGAATATTGTGAGGAGGCAACCAGCCCGCCCCTTCTCTCCTCCTGTCCGCCAGCGACTTTCGGCTCTCCATCGAACGCCAAAATACTCATGCCCTTGCGGAGGCGCAACCCCTTTTCAATGAATCACCCGACCAAAAGAGCCAGTCGCCGCCCTATTCGAGCAATGCGACTGGCTGAGCATGGCCCCCCAGCCTTTGGTGCTCCACAGCGCTCCTGGAGTTCATTCCTACGGAGTAGCTCCTTGCCCTACTGAGTAGCTCCTTGCTTCACTTGTAATGTGGACACCACTTTTTGTACCCCCTCGGTCTCCATCGCCAGACTCATCGCCCGAGCAATTTGCTCATGCGACGAGACTTTACCGGAGAGCGTCACAACGCCATCGGTGGTATCAACGTCGATGGACATCCCATCGGTCGTCGAATCCGACAGCAGCTTGGCCTTGATCGCCCCTGTGATGCGCGCATTGGCCGCGGCGTCGCTGATAACCTGTCCGGCTTCATGGGCCTTTTCACGGATGACCTGCCCGGTGCGCGCCAATTCCTTCTTGATCTTTTCCGTATCGAACAGGTCGTTTGAGGAGGTGGTGCTTGTCGTGCCGTGGTCATGCGTTTGAGAGACAACGTGAACCTCGGTGTCGCGATGGACGACATACCAGTGAGCTGCATACCCGATAAGCAAGCCGACGATTAATGCAACGAAGACTCTCATTTTGTAACCAGGGTTTTGAATGCGTTGACGTATCCCTTACCACGATTTCATCCACTCATACCGCCGGCGGACGCCGTCCGAAAAGGAGCGTCACAACGAACAATACGAGGAATACGAAGAACAGCACCTTGGCCAGCCACACCGCTGTACCTGCGATGCCGGTGAATCCCAACAGCCCGGCAATCAGAGCAATGATCAAAAATGCTACGGCCCAGCTTAACATGTTGCCCTCCCTTTCTATTTCTCCAATGGATTGGCGGGATGCGTATCCATGTCCCGCTCATGGTTTTCGTGCCAGAATGGCATCGCGCCAAAGCTCGGGTTCTGAACGGATGGCCATTGGTCTTTGATCCCTTCTGCGCGAGCGATGCTGTCCTTGTCCGCTTGAAGCACCAGGTGGTCCTCATCGGTGCCCCGTGAAAATGCCGTCAAAGGCACGGCGAGCCGCTTCTCCGCTATGCCGAGCACCCCGCCACTTGCCAGCACCACATAGGAGACCTTGCCTTGGGCCAAATCGACGACAATGTCTTCGATTTCGCCGAGGGTGTCGCCCTGCAGGTTCTTCACCTTGGTTCCAATCAGGACGCTGGCCTTGTTCAGCTTCGTCGGCGCCATGTGAGCCAGGGTCAAGTCGGAATCGGCATGGGTAGCCTGGCGGCTTGCGGGGATGGGATCATCTGCGCGCACCAACGTGGTTAAAGCGAGGCAGGCGATCATTAATGAACTTATGTGGTATTTTCGTTTCATCGAAGTCCTCATTTTAAGCTTTAGGTTTCCTGAAGCGCAGCCTCATCCGAAACTGCCCTTATTGACTTTTCCATTAAGCGCAAAGTTCACAACCCCAATTCAAGTTGAGAGAAATGTCTTAACAGGGCTCAGGAAATCCCTTAAGCACATGACCGAATATTCCGTTTAAAGCCGTAAGATGACTTCGTTGCATTGCAGCGCAGCCGCTGCCCGCCCGCCCGTTGAAAGGGCCTTCCGGTGGCCGGTGCGCCGGGCGAATATCACCATGAGCCTCTTGCTAGGGCTGTTTCTGGTGGGGGTACAGGGATGGGCGGTGACCTTGCAGGAGTTGCGGGATCTGCCGCAACTCACGCCGGAAATCTTTATGGGTTACTTCAGGGATTTCGGATTCAAGCTGAGTGAGAAACTCCAGGCGCCGGAGGATTTCCTGGCAGGCCGATCGGGGGACTGCGATGATTTTGCCTGTTTAGCCGCCGAGGTGCTTGGGGAGAAGAAGTACACCACCCGGCTGATTGCCATCTTCATGGAGGGACAAACGCATGTCGTTTGTTATGTGAAGGAGAGTCGAAGTTATCTCGATTACAATTGCCGCAGATTGCCGGCCCCGCTCCAACCGACCGATGGAGAACTGGAAGACATCGCCGATAAAGTAGCCCTCTATTTTCACAGCACCTGGCACTGCGTGGCCGAGTATAACTCCCAAGCGGGAATTCGCCGTTTTGGGCGGATTGCCTTCCGTTAGGCCCGGATTTCCACTTCTGGAGAGGTCTGAGACAATTACCGAGAAGATCTGCGGATTTCTCGGGCAGATATAGCGCATTGCCACCGATTGTCTGCAATTGCGAACCCCATATTCTAATCGATAACAAAAGTGAGTGTATTTCAGATAAGGAGAATTTGCCATGTGGAGAATGGAAAAATGGAGGACATGTGTCCCCTGGTCGAGCCCTGGCCCACCGGAGACGGCGGGAGACCGGGCGCGGGATGGGAAGCCCTGGGTGTTCATGTTTTGCAGGGGGAGCTTGTTCCGCGGAGGCGAGATTCCCGGCAAACGCAATGTTGAGATCGTGGATTCGGGAGTCGACGAGCAGGAGATCGAAATTCCCATCGTCCGGATCAGATGACATCGTCGGCACCCAAGGCGATGTGGATCATATCCCAGGCCACGTGCACCAGGGTTGCATGAACTTCCTGGATTCCGATGGCCGTCATCGTCGCGATATCGGTCATCAAGGGGATCACGGGAAATGCAGCCCGTTTCTCGATAATGGGGTGAGTAAATTCAACCCCGAAATGCAGGGCGTCGCACAAGCTGCCGCCATTCCCCATCACCAGAAGTTTGCGACCTTGTTGGAAGCGCGCGGCCATCTCTCTGGACATTGCGGCGATCTGGTCGGCGTATTCGGAGAAGAACAGTTTTTTCATCTCCACGCTTTCGTCGCACTTGCGCGGAATCTTTGAGCGGAAAGACTCGGCGTCCCGGGTGGCCTTGAGGGAAGGATCCATCAGCGAACGGCCTCCGATCTCATTTTCGGACCAGGTTTGAGCGCTTGCAGGTGCCGACCGTAAGCGAAGTAGGCGGCGCATGCCCCTTCGGAGGAAACCATCGTTGCGCCCAAAGGATGTTCCGGCGAGCATTCCTTGCCGAAGGCCGGACAGTCATGCGGCTTTTTCACCCCCTTCAATACCTGTCCGCTGATGCAGATGGCCGGTTCTTGCGTGTCGATTTCCTGCACGTCGAACAGCCGCTCGGCATCGTGATCGCGATATTCCCAACGCAGTTTGTAACCGCTCTTGGGGATGGAACCGATCCCCCGCCACTTCCGATCGCACACTTCGAAAACCCGGTTGACCAGGTCCTGGGCGATGCGATTGCCTTCGCGGGTCACGACCCGGGGATACTGATTCTCGACTTCCGCGCGGCCCGCCTCCAGCTGGCGCACAGCCATCAGCGTTCCCTGGAGCAGGTCCAGCGGCTCAAACCCCGTCACCACGATGGGCACCCGAAACCGGGCGGCGATCGGTTCATATTCGCGATAACCCATCACCGTGCACACGTGCCCCGGACCCAAGAAACCCTGCACTCGATTCAGCGGCGATTGGAGAATAGAAGCGATTGCCGGGGGCACCAGGACGTGGGAAACCAGGATGGAATAATTGCGGATATCCTGTTTATGGGCCTGCCAAACGGACATTGCGTTGGCGGGAGCGGTCGTTTCGAAGCCAATGGCAAAAAAGACAACTTTCCGATCCGGATGCGCCTGCGCGATCTTCAGGCAGTCCATCGGAGAATAGACGATCCGGATGTCCGCCCCGCGCGATTTCAACATCAACAAGTCCGCCTCGGAACCGGGGACTCGCAGCATGTCGCCGAACGAACAGAAGATCACATCCGGTCGAAGCGCGATCGCATGGGCTTTATCGATCATCTCCAAGGATGTCACGCAGACGGGGCACCCCGGGCCGTGAACCAGTTCGACGTGGTCCGGCAACAGCCGATCGATGCCGTGCTTGACGATGCTGTGAGTCTGACCGCCGCACACTTCCATGAGCACCCAGTTCCGGGTAACGGTGCGGCGGATTTCGCCCAACACCTTCGCCGCCAACGCTTCACTGCGGTATTCGTCGATGTATTTCATGATGCTCCTCCTTCGTCCGCAGTGGCGGCGGGGAACTCAGGCGTTTCCAATTCCCCCAATTGTCGCATCTCGTCCAGCATACGGTAAGTCCGTTCCGCCTCCGCCTCATCGATGACGCTCAAGGAGAATCCGACATGCACCAAAATATAGTCGCCGCAACGGACTTCGGGTGTGTACTCGAGGCAGACCTGCTTGATGACTCCGCCAAAACTGGTTCGGCCTAGCCTCACGCCGTCGCCGGTGGTTTCGATTTCGAGGACTTTTCCTGGGATTGCGAGGCACATGATCATTTTCTCCGGATATGCAGAGCGGTGAATAGTGGTCGAGTTGACATCCATTGTCTATGTGGGTTTGCCGCGGTCTTCACTGACACATCCAGCATGCACTCCCGCCGCAACCAGTGCAACGCCGCCGATTACATTGCCCAACAGGACCGGCACGAGAAATTGGACCACGCACCCGAAGAACGAGCTGCCCCCGGAATCTCCGTCGCACCCAAGTCCGGTTGTCATCCAAACAACGTGCACCTCTTTGACCGCGGGCGCCCGGTCCGCGACAACCTGTCCTCCTTTGTTTTTATGGGTTCTTCCTCCTGCGGCATGCGTCGGGCTTTACATCCTGCGGATTCGGATATAGCGACGCGGTTCGCCCAGGTTTGCGATAACGGTCACGGCAGCCGTTAAAACGACTACTGCGGCGACGACAATGACTCCGGTGCTCATGACAGCTCTCCTTTCAAGATCGGATAAGTCCGGTATTGAGGTTCGTATTCTCACAAAGTAGATCCTTTACAAGTTCACGAACCATCCGGACCGCCTGCGGAAGGGCGGACCTTACCGGTTCACTCAAACCCGATTCTCCGCTCTCGCATTCCAACACCGCCGGTTCGCATCCCATCAAATAAAGCTCCCCCGCCACGCCGCCCAAGGATTTGGCCATCATCAGCACAGATCCTACGTTCATGGCGTGCGCATCCACGCTGTCAATTTCCCGTTCCGAATTCAGATCCAGCTCCAACAAATACAACGTGCCCGGGGTCCCTCCGCGGGCCGTGGCGTCCACCAGAATGACCGCCCGGTAATCTCCGTTCAGGGCGTACGCAAGGTCGTCGACGCGGAGCCCAAAATCGGCGAGCTCCACCTCCTGCGGCCATTCATGCCGGATCAATTCCCGGATCATTTCGACCCCGAATGCATCGTCTCCCTGAAAGACGTTGCCCACTCCACCAATCAGGATGGATTTCACGCGTCCCCCTCCCGAACCGGCTCCACTTCATCCAGCCCGAAGAAGAAGCGATGCCCCGGCTGCCTCATCAACCCCGGGTCTTTGCCGGGATCGTCGTCGAGCACCACCGCCAAATGAACCTCTTCTTCCGCGTCCCGTTCCACCGCTTCGACGACCGCCAGCTTGCCCGCCAACATCAAATCGAATGCATCCGCCCGGCGCCTTGGTCGTATTCGAATCTTGTCGCCCGATTTAATCTCGATGCCGTTCACCCTGATTTTTTCATTCTCGCGGGGCGGGTTGAACCATTCCTCCGCCGCCTTCAATTCCCGCAGAGTCCCATGCATGGCCTTAAGGTGTTCCGCAGACAGGTTCCGATGTTCTTACAGGAGCCGGCACGACTGAGAAAATCGGGGGGTGGATCGGTTAACGAAACAAACTCCGCCCCCTGAGTGCGCAGAATCGTATGCGTCGAGGCAAACGTGCGCATCAGGATCTCATCCGGGATATCCAAAGCCGTCTTTGCGAGAGAAGTCCGGTTGGTCGTGCGAACGGTAAATTTGGACCCATCCTCGCCGCAAGCCTGGACAACCACCTCCAGCTCCCCCGCCAACGCTTCCTGTCGACGCACAAGGACCCTCACTTTCCGACCGTTTTCATCGGAAATCATTTCAAGCGTGCGGCTCGCGGGAAATGCAAAGGGAACGTTCACCAGACTCTGATCAAATCCTGTCATCGGAATGATTGTTGGGAGTTCTTTCCCGTGGACTTCAGGCGGGAGGAATATGGGGCATTGCAGGATCGATCGGGCCCTGGGCATCGGCGTTGATGGAGGTGGAGTCTCTCGCACTTTGATAATCCCGGGACGCTCCCCGGCCACGCTCCAGCCGAAGCCCCCGTGAGTGAGTGCCGGGTGAACCATGGTCTCACCGTACGACCACATGGAAGGACCGCCAATCAGGTTTCCTGCGGATTTAAAGCCAGAATTTGGCTGAGGAGGGGTTGAGGGATCTTCTCACGTCTTTTGCGCCTCAACCACCAAAACCTGGCTCAGGGCGTGAATCGATTTTGCGTCCCAAAGCAATTCGCGTTTCTCTTGCGGGAGCAAAGCCGATTCGCCTGAAGCTGACCATTTAAGGCGTAATCCCTGCAGGCGGTTCTCCCGCAACGGATCCTCCGGCGACTGCTCCCCGGGAAGCAACCCAAGGTGGACAGAACGCACATCGGGCGCGCTGAGCACCCAGCTTAAGCCATCCCTGTCGGTGGCCCACGATCTCGCCGCCGCGGCCTGCACGAACTCACGAAAGCGCACGAGAATCTCCGGAGGCCACACTTCCTCCGGCGTGAGGAACAGACCCCTCATACGGCTCCATTGCCCAAGCCGGATTTTGCTGGTCCAGACGGAAAACGGAATGCATAAGAGCCACCCGGCCAGCACTGGAGAAAGCCACCAGAACAGGGCTCGGTCCTTCCACCATAGCAAGACGGACCAAACGATCCCCATAAGCATAATGCTCATATGCCAGCGGACCGCGTCGCGCCAGGGAGTCTCGACGTCTCCTCGATCTTGCGGGGCCCACTCGACCTTTCGACCCAGCAAAGTCACGATCACGAAACGGCTGTGCAGCATCGCCAGGATTGGTGCCGCCAGAACGGAAAACATCGTTTCCGCGAGAATGCTCGCGGTCAGCCGCCATGGCCCGCCAAACCCACGGGTAATCATCCGCTTCTTGGAGACCCAAATCACAAGGCTTAACAATTTGGGTATGAGTAGCATGGTCAATACGGAGGCAAACAGCAGTATCGCCTGACTGGCCATGGAGACATGCCATACCGGAAAGGGCGACCGGCCCGGTTCAAAATAAATGTGCGGGGAGAAGGCCAACCGGAGGCCCTCGATCGTCGTGAGCAATGTCATCAACATCCAGAGCGGCGAGGCGGCATAGGACATTACCCCCATCGCTAGGTGCACCCGGTTAATCCAATTCAACCCGGGCATAGTCAGTAACCGCGCGTGTTGGAGATTACCCTGACACCAACGCCGATCACGAGCCGCCTGCCCGATAAGGTTCGCCGGGATTTCCTCATAACTGCCCCCTAGATCACTCGCCACGTAAACCTTCCATCCCGCCCGGCGCATGAGCGCGGCTTCCACGAAGTCATGACTCAAGATCGATCCGCCCAAGGGAGCTTTTCCCGGGAGTATCGGCAAACGGCAATGCTCGACAAAGGGCTGGATCCGGATGATCGCATTGTGCCCCCAATAATTGGCCTCCCCCGCTTGCCAAAAGTTCAGGCCGGTGATGAACATCGGACCATAAACCCGGGTGGCAAACTGCAGGACCCGTCCAAAAAGGCTCTGTCGCTCCACGGCGACGGGCGGCGTCTGGAGAATCCCAATGGAAGGTTGCCTTTCCATCAACTGGACCAGCGCGGCCAGGCTGTCACCCGTCATGAGACTGTCCGCATCGAACACGACCATATAACGATAGGAGTCCCCCCAGGTCGCGCAAAAGTCAGCGATATTGCCGGCCTTGCGTTCGACGTTGTCGTGCCGGTTGCGATAGATCAGCCGCGCCGGGTCGCTCACCTCTTTCCGCAGATCGTCATAAGCCATCTCTTCACGAATCCAGCAATCCGGATCGGAGGTGTCGCTCAGGAGAAAGAAATCGAATTGAGACAAATGACCGGAGCGTTCGACACTCTCGTAGGTGGCCTTCAGCCCCGCATACAGCCGCACCGGTTCCTCATTGTAAGCGGGAATGACAATGGCGGTGCGCACCGACGCGAGTTCTCCGGGGCCCACTCGGTCGAGTTTCAGCGATAATGCGTCACCGCCGCGAAGTTGCACGATAAACCCGAAAACCACCGTCCAGAACGAAAGCGAAATGGGGATAACCAGAATCACAAAGAGCGGCAGGATTGCCCACTCGATGGGATGAAAACCGTTCAGTGCCAGCAAACGCCAGGCCCCATAACTGGCAATCGCCGAAGTCACCGCCGTCGACGCACCCAATATTACCCGCCGCACGGCAATTTGGCGTCGTCCCGGTGAGAGCTCAACTGGGGTCTTCATCCATGAGTCCGATTTAGTTGCCGCCGACCTGATAGAGCCATGTCTCGCTGACCACCTGGTTCCCCTGCCCCAGCCATGCCCGCAATAGAACCGGCTCATCGGAACCGGGGGTAAGGTCGAAGAACATGCGCCAGCCGTCCAGCAGCGCGTTGCGTTGGGTCACAACATTCTCCAATTTTCCACGAGAGGCTTCGACTTTTCCCTCAACCGCCACACCGTTGGGCGCCGGAGTGCCGCCGGCGAAATCCACTACGAACCGCGTCCGCCCGTCTTCTTCTTGTTGGAGGCGGGTGCCGTCCACGCGGAACAACGCCGAAGGAGGATGGTCGGCATCGGCAAGAAAGGCGCGCAATTGATATCGGAAACGGAATTCGGTGCCGGGCGGCACCGGTTCTTTGCGCACCCAGTAAGCGACGATATTATCATTGCGCTCTTCCGTTGTGGGGATCTCGACCAACTCCACGCGGCCGGCGCCCCAGTCGCCTTCGGGATCGATCCAGTAACTGGGGCGGTCCTCGTAGTGCGCCTCCAAGTCCTGGTAGTCAGATCCGTCCCGATCACGCTGGAACAACCCAAAGCGGGTGGCGCCCGGCAGGGAACTGACGCGATGCACCTTGGCCGGGTTCACCAAAGGCCGCCATTCCCAGGTCTGGTCCGGTCCAAACCCCAGCAGCCCGTCCGAGTCGTGAACTTCCGGCCTGAAATCGGGGAAATAGCGCGTCCGATTCTCCCCGAACACAAACATGCTCGTGAGCGGCGCAAGTCCCAGCTTGCCGACGGCCTCGCGCAAAAACAGACACCCCTCGACGTCAACCACGGTGGTTCCGCCGGGTTTGACCAGAAACTGATAGGCGCCGGCCACGCGGCGGCTTTCCAATCGGGCATAAAGCCGGATCTGTTCGGCCTGCTTGCCCGGCTTCTCAATCCAAAACGCGGTGAACCGTGGGAACTCTTCTCCGCTGGACTCGGCCGTGTCGATGGCCAGCGCGCGGGCGGAGGCGCCGTAAACTTGCCCGGCTCCCAGCACCCGGAAGTACGAACTGCCGAGGAACACCGCGACTTCATCCATTTTTTGGGGTTGGTTGACGGGATAGAGCAGCCGAAGTCCCGCAAGGAAAAGGTTTTTCGGCAGGGGTTCCGGGAACCGCAAACCGCCGTAATCGAACATCTCCGGTGAGAAGCGGATCTCGTGATCCTGTCCCTCTTCCAGGATATGAATCTGAACGGGCTCCCGATAGTTGTAGCCCGGGTGAAAGAACTGCACTTGAAAGCGGCTGGGCTGACCAAACCAAAGCGATTTCTCATGCCGAAAACGAATTCGCATGTGATCGTCGTAACTGAGTTGCTTGAGCGATTCAGGCAATGACGCGGTGGGCTCCGCGTATGACGCGCCGGCCGATTGCTGAGCCTGGAGGATCAGGCTCTTGAAAAAGGCTTGAGCGCCTCCAGGCGCCGGTTCGGCTGCGCGGACAACCGGCGCCGTGAGGAGGATCACGCCCAGGCCCAGACTGATCCCGTTCGCGCTGCTCAGTGTGGTAACCATCTCTTTTTGCCCTGCCGGGCGCGACATGATACTCCAATACGCGAAGATGCTCAAATCATGGGATCAAATTGAATTGTCGAGTGGGGAAAAGGACGTGCCTGTTTTCCCCGGAATTCAGAATCCAACCCAAGCATGAAAGAACCCTCCGCCAGCGCCAACTCGGACCCGCGACACCAGACCCTCACCACACCCTCGGCGGGTCCGACGCCCATCGAGCGAATCCTTCGTCCGTTTCAAATGTTGTTTCTGACCGAGGCCTCCGGCGGTCTATTGCTGTTAGGCGCAACCGCCCTCGCCATCGCCTGGGCCAATTCGCCGTGGGCCTCGACTTATTTCCACCTGTGGGAACTGAACCTCACCGTCGGCTTTGAACAATTCGCCTTCTCCAAATCACTCCATCACTGGATCAATGATGGCTTAATGGCGGTTTTCTTCTTCCTGGTCGGCTTGGAAATCAAACGAGAATTCCTGGTCGGTGAACTGGGCTCAGTTCGCAAAGCTGCCTTGCCCATCGCCGGCGCCGTCGGGGGCATGCTGTTTCCAGCCGGCCTCTATCTTGCCCTCAACTTTCACGGAAATGGAATACGCGGATGGGGTATTCCCATGGCTACGGATATCGCCTTTGCCGTGGGTATCCTGGCCTTACTTGGAAGCCGCGTCCCGACCGGACTGAAGGTCTTCCTGACGGCCCTGGCCATCGTGGATGATATCGGCGCCGTTTTGGTCATTGCCCTGTTCTATACCGGAGATATCTCCCTCACCGCGCTGGGTGTAGGCGCCATGTTCCTTGCCGGCCTGATAACCCTCAATCTCCTCGGCGTCCGGCATCCCCTCGCGTACGCTCTCCTCGGCGCCGGCCTCTGGGCAGCGTTCCTGCAATCCGGTGTCCACGCGACCATCGCCGGCGTGATCGCAGCGATGGTGGTTCCAGCGCGGACTCGACTCGACCCACACGCATTCCTGAATGATGCGCGAGAAATCCTGCGCTCGTTTGAATCAGAAGGCGACACGCATATTTTGCGCAGCGGCAAACGGCAGGCGGCGGTTGCAGCCCTGGAAGCGGCTTGTGAGCATGTCCAGAGCCCGATGCAACGGCTCGAACACACGCTTGTGCCATGGGTCAGGGTCTTCATCATGCCCGTGTTCGCTCTCGCCAATGCGGGCGTCCGGTGGGACCCCCAATTTGCCTCAGCCTTCGGCGATCGCATAACGGTCGGAATCATCGCCGGCCTGGTGATCGGCAAACCCATGGGTATCGCGATCGTCTCCTGGCTGGCGGTAAAGTCGAATCTCGCGGAATTGCCCGAAAAGGTGAGTTGGCCGCAGATTGCCGGCGCGGGCATTCTGGGCGGGATCGGCTTCACCATGTCGCTCTTTATCGCCGATCTGGCCTTCGGCGGAACTCCCGAACTCGACATCTCGAAAGCGGGCATTCTCCTCGCATCACTGACCGCGGGCCTTGCCGGATGCGGAGCGCTGCTCTGGGCTGGACGCCAACCGACTCGTGGAATATTGCGCGCCACACACTAATCTCCGAACTGAGCCCGATACCATCAGTGCGGAGTGCTGTGAGAATATCGAACGTCGCCGGTGAGGCCGACCCCAAGGCCTGCCACTCCGCCGTTTTCCGGCGGAAGCTCAATCTTCGGCGACCACTCCAACCATTCATTTTCCGGCTCATCGTACAAGCGGAAGACCGTTCCACTCGTTGCCATCGAAGGTTCCGATTTCTCCGGCGTCGCAAAGGCAATCCCACCGATAACCAGGGACTTCAGCGAATCGATGCTCAGTTCCGCGCCGTGGAACAATCCGAATCGGACATCCAATCCCGTGACGTTCCAGAATTTCGACCCCGGTCGAACCAGTGATGCGTAGCGACGTCGGATGATACAGTCGATCTCCACGGCAGTACTATTATCGCTCAGTCGGACATTGCGCACCGCGCCAACTTCGATTCCACGATAATAGAGGGGATGCCCGGCCCGCCAGGATCCGCCGTGATTCGAGAGTAAGAGCACCCGCTTGCCGTCAGGATCAATGATCGTAGGGTCCAGCTCGGCGCCTACAAAATCGACTGCCGGATCGCCTTTCCCCGGCTGTACTTCGATGTATGGGCCGGTGATCAGAGTCCCCAGATCGGCCATGTCCCCTATCCCCAGGCGCGGCCGCACCATCCAGAAAACCGAGCCGTCGCAGGCCACAAACAAGGCGTTCCGCTTTATCTTGGCTCGCACAATCGCGGATTGACGGTTCTCGTCCAATTCGACGTCGGTTACCTGACCGATCTCGGCGCCCCTGAAACGAATGGGGGTCTGCCCAGGCCGTATACCGTCCACATCGGGAAAACGGATCGTGATGGCGGCGCCGAATTCCCGCGCCCGTTCGTAAACCAAATACCCCGCTACGAAGGCAGCCACTACGGGTACCACCCAGATCAACGATACCCGCCATTTCCGCTGTTTGGTCCGCGCCCGGGGCAACTCGTCGATCGAATCCAGGTTCACATCTTTCATGGGCCTCGTTTCGGTTCTTCCCATATCTGGCGAGGCTCGAAGCTGGCGGAGGCGAGTAGCGTCAGAACCACGACGGATGCGAAAGCCAGTAACCCCGGACCTGGGCTGACCGTGGCAACCCGGCCAAACTTCACCAAAGCAACCATGATCGCGAGCAGGAACACATCGAGCATCGCCCAAGGACCCATCAGCCCAATGACCCGATGTATCCGGGTTCGCACTTGCCGGGCGCGCGTTGACCGAATGGTGGTGGTGGTAACCAGGTAGAAAAGCCCAAGCAACTTGAGCAATGGAATGAGCAGGCTCGCCAGAAAAACGATGATGGCCACCAGCCATTGACCATCCTGAAAGAGCCTCACACAACCGTCCCACACGGTGCTTTGGGTATACACTCCCTGAAATTCCATGCGCATGACCGGGTAGATATTGGCCGGGACATACAATACCAGCGCCGCCAAAGTCAGCGCCGCGGTCCGTCCCAGGCTGTCCCGACTCGCTTGCGCCACCTGCGAACCGCAGCGCCAACATTGCGCCACCGTGTGCGGGCCGAGGGGTTCGAGCCGCTGGGCTAATCCGCAAGCCCCGCACACAATGAGTTCATCGCTCATGGCTCTTTACCTGCCTTCGGCCTCAGCCGGGTCTCCAGGGCATGCGCCAATCGCAGCGTACCGAGCGCGAACAGCGTCGTGCCGGCGGCAACCAGAATCTGCTTCAAGGCAACACTTATTCCCACCGCCGCCGTAAACAGCAACGCCGCCGCCGTGGTCAACCCTTCAACGGCCGTTTGGTTTCCACGACGAATGATTGTTCCGGCGCCCAGAAATGCCACTCCCGTCACAATGGCCTCAATGATTCGAATAGGATCGGACCGGATCAAATCGGAGGCGAATTGATCTTTAAAACGCGCCAGCAATGTGTCCCCCAGCAGGAGAAGCAAGGCGGCGCTCCCCGCCACCAACATGTGCGTGCGCATGCCCGCGGGCTTGTCAGCCAATTCCCGTTCCAAGCCGATGATCGCGCCGAGCACCATCGCCAGCGCCACGTACCCGAGAATCTTCAATTGAAGAAGGTATTCCATGCCCGGTCCGAGATCGCCCTCGGCCTTACACCGGCCGGTTTTCCATTCCCACCCGGCCCTCTTTCAACTTCCCGGCTTTTATCGGATGAACAAGCCCGGCGAGAATTATTATGGGCTGAGAATTCTACCTAGGAACGCCTCCGGCTTTTGCTGATGCCGCGCCGCCCCGCTGCTGATATTCCTTCCCCTCACCTCGACAAGCGATCCGCAGCTGCGTAGCATGCCCGGACGTTGACCCGCTTCTTTCCATGAAGACTCACGACAGCCCGACACCCCGCGTGTTGATTGCCGACGACCAGGAGGATGTGCTCGTCGCCCTCCGCCTCCTGCTCAAAGGCGAAGGTTATCGATCCGAAACCGTGAATTCCCCGGCCAAGGCCCTGGCGGCCTTGGATCAATCCGACTTCGATGCCGTGCTGATCGATCTTAACTATGCGCGAGACACGACCTCCGGCGAGGAAGGACTGGACTTGCTCGCCCGAATTCAAGCCTCCGATTCCACCACTCCCGTGGTGGTGATGACCGCCTGGGCCAATGTCGAATTGGCGGTCGAGGCCATGCGCCGCGGAGCACGCGATTTCATTCAAAAGCCGTGGGAAAATGCCCGCTTGCTTGCCATCCTAAGAACCCAGGTCGAACTTTCCCGGGCCCTCCGCCGTGGCCAGCGCCTCGAGGCCGAGAATGAAATCCTCCGCGAGGAAGGCGGCCTCGCGATGATCGCCGAATCCGTCGCGATGCGACCGATCGTCGAACTCATCCAACGGGTCGGCCCTTCCGAAGCCAATATTCTGATCACCGGCGAAAACGGGAGCGGCAAAGGCCTGGTCGCTCGAGAATTGCATCGCCATTCGGGACGCGGCGGCAGGCCGTTGGTGGTGGTGAATATGGGCGGGCTGTCCGAGGGCGTCTTTGAGAGTGAGCTTTTCGGTCATGTTAAAGGGGCGTTCACCGACGCCAAGGCCGACCGCGTGGGCCGGTTCGAACTCGCGGAGAATGGCACCCTGTTCCTGGACGAAATCGCCAATATCCCGCTCAATCAGCAGGCGCGACTTTTGCGCGTCCTTGAAACGGGGGAGTACCGAGCGCGTCGGCTCTTCCCGAACCCGGCGGGCAAATGTGCGCCTCATTTCCGCCACCAACGCCAACCTCTCCGATGAAGTATCGTCGGGTCGTTTCCGACAGGATCTACTCTTCCGTTTGAATACGGTGGAGATTGCCATTCCACCCCTGCGCGATCGGCGTGAGGACATTCCCACCCTGGCCGTGCATTTCCTCGGCATTTATTCGAAGCGCTATCGCAAAAACCTGATGGGTTTCGAACCGGCGGCGATGCAATTGCTCCAGGACCATTCATGGCCCGGAAACGTCCGTGAATTGGATCATGCGGTCGAACGGGCCGCCCTCATGGCCCAGGCAAACCTCGTAAAGCCCGTCGATCTGGGCTTGCGCCTGAACCCGGAGACCACCCCGCGGCTCGATGAAATGAACCTTGAGGACGTCGAGCGGTTCCTCATCAGAAAGACTCTCGCCCGTTTCGATGGTAACGCCAAACGCGCCGCCGATGCCCTTGGCCTCAGCCGAAGCGCTTTCTATCGACGATTGGAAAAATACGGACTCTGATCGGCCGCAGTGTCTCGCCGCGCGCCGGCCCTCCCCATATCTATCATGGCTCTTTCCAATAAGCTCCCGCACGACTGGCAAGTGCTGGCGATGTCCTTGCTGGCGGGATTGCCGGCCCTTTTGCTCGCGAGCTGGTTTGTCTGGACCGGCCTCGCCCCTCCGGCATTTCGATGGATCCTGATGGTCGCCATTCTGACATGTTGGATTGGTTTTTCCGTAGCGACCCGCGAGCGTGTGGTGCGCCCCCTCCGCACCTTGGGCGGCCTGTTGGCCGCCTTGCGGGAAGGGGATTTTTCCATCCAGGCCCGCGGCGCCCGCCAGGGCGATCCCCTGGGCGATCTCGCCTTCGAACTCAATGCACTGATCGGCATGCTCCGCGAACAACGCCTGGGCGCACTCGAAGCCACGGCCCTGCTCCGCACCGTCATGGAGGAAATCAACCTCGCTGTCTTCGCATTCGATCACCGGCAGACTCTCCGCCTCGTCAACCGCGCCGGGGAACGATTGCTCGCCCAACCTTCCGAGCGCCTGCTGGGGCGAACCGCCGCTGAATTGGATCTCGGTGAGTGCCTCGAAGGCGATCCCGCGCGCAACTTCCAGGCCGCCTTCCCGGGAGGGGTCGGCCGCTGGGGTATGCGTCGCAGCCCCTTTCGCCAGGGAGGGTTGCCTCACCAACTATTGGTCATGGCCGATCTGAGTCAGGCCCTTCGCGAGGAGGAACGCCAGGCCTGGCAGCGACTCCTCCGTGTTCTCGGCCATGAACTCAACAATTCCCTCGCCCCCATCAAATCAATTTCCGGCAGCCTCGTTGAACTCTTCAATCGAGAACCTCTGGCCGACGACTGGCGCGACGATGCCCGCCACGGCCTCAGCGTGATTTCCTCGCGCGCCGATGCCCTCAGCCGGTTCATGGAGGCCTACTCGCGCCTGGCCCGACTTCCTCCCCCCAGACTCCGATCCACTGACATTGCCCCGCTTATCCGGCGGGTCGCAAGCCTCGAAACCCGGCTTACGGTGATCCTGGTTCCCGGCCCCGAGCTCTCCGTAATGGCCGACCCCGACCAACTCGAACAATTGCTCATCAATCTCCAGAAAAATGCCGCCGATGCGACAATCCAAACCCATGGCGATGTCCATATCGGCTGGGACCGCTCCGGCGGCGCATTGGAAATCTGGATCGAAGACGAAGGGCCGGGCCTCTCGAACACCGCTAACCTGTTCGTCCCCTTTTTCACCACCAAACCCGGTGGGTCCGGCATCGGCCTGGTTCTCTCCCGGCAGATCGCCGAGGCCCACGGCGGCACCCTTACGCTCGAAAACCGGCCCAGCGGTACTGGATCGGTGGCCCGGTTCACCCTGCCGATTCCATCGTGATGGAATCCGGGTGCCCTCAGGCGCGGTGAGCGCCGGTCAAGGTGCGGCGATTGAGATGCTTCTCCAACAGGCATTCGAATGACCGCAACGTGATGTCCGGATCACGGCTCGGTCGGTGTTGAATGTACGAAGCGGAGATCGCCCGCGAGGTTGACGGTTTTTCCGGGGAATGCACGCGTCAAACCGCGGAATGGTCCGACCGGTTTGAGAAGCTCCATAAAAACGGCAAACGCGTGGGCTTGGATTGAACTGCGAGTTTTCGGTATTGTGGTAACGCCTTATTCCTCCGCTTGGGTGAGCTTGGAAAGGACATTGAGATCTTCCAACGTTGTGGTGTCACCCTTGATTTCCGTTCCGGCGGCGACCTGCTTCAATAGCCGGCGCATGATCTTACCCGAACGAGTCTTGGGCAAAGCCTCGGCAAACCGGATGTCGTCCGGCTTCGCCACCGGGCCAATCTCCTTGCCCACATGGTTGCGGAGTTGTTCACGCAACTCCGGGCAAGCCTTCTGCCCCGTTTTCAAAGTGACGAATGCCACCAGCGCCTGACCTTTGACGGGATCATTCCGCCCGACCACAGCAGCCTCGGCCACCGTCGGATGACTGACCAGCGCGCTCTCGACCTCAGCCGTGCCAATCCGATGACCCGCAACATTGAGAACGTCATCGATCCGGCCGACGATCCAGAAATAACCATCCTTGTCCTGGCGACACCCATCGCCGGTGAAATAGCAACCTCTGACCTCACTCCAATAGGTGTCCTTGTACCGCTGGGGATCACCCCAGATCCCGCGCAACATGCTCGGCCAAGGCTTCCGAATGATCAACTTGCCCCCGGAGTTCGGCGGCACGGGTTTGCCCGTCTCGTCCACGACCTCCGGCTGAACCCCGAAAAACGGCAAGGTCGCCGAACCCGGCTTGGTTGGCACCGCCCCCGGCAATGGCGAGATCATGATCGCCCCGGTTTCCGTCTGCCACCAGGTATCGACGATCGGACAACGTTTTCCACCGATGTGTTCCTGATACCACATCCAGGCCTCCGGATTAATCGGTTCGCCCACCGTTCCCAACAGCCGCAAGGAACTCAAGTCGTGCTTCTGCACCCATTCGACACCCCATTTCATGAAGGTCCGGATCGCTGTCGGTGCCGTGTACAGTATGGTCACCCCGTACTTCTCAATGATCCGCCAGAAGCGGTCCGGTTCCGGGTAATTGGGAGCCCCCTCGTACATCAAACTCGTGGCGCCATTCGCGAGGGGCCCGTAAACGACGTAACTGTGGCCCGTCACCCAACCGATGTCCGCCGTGCACCAAAACAAATCCGAATCGCGCAGGTCGAAGATGTACTTCGAGGTTAGCTTGGCGCCCAGGAGATAACCGGCGGTGGAATGTAGAACCCCCTTCGGTTTTCCGGTCGATCCGCTCGTGTAAAGAATGAAAAGCGGATCTTCACTGTCCATCTTCTCCGCCGGGCAGTGGGACTTCGCGTTGGCCATCTCCGATTCATACCAGACATCGCGCCCCTCCTGCATGCTCGTGTCGCTGGCAACGCGCTTGACCACAATCACTCGCTTCACCGTCTTCGCCAGATTCTGCCCCTCTGGATTCTTGAGCGTCAGCGCCTCGTCGACCGCTTTTTTAAGGTGAACGACCCCGCCCCGGCGGTAGCCGCCATCCGCCGTCACCACGAGCTTCGCCTGGGAATCCAGGATCCGGTCCGCCACCGACTGCGCGCTGAACCCGCCGAATACCACGGAATGGATTGCGCCGATCCGCGTGCAACCGAGCATGGCGATCGCCGCCTCCGGGATCATGGGAAGATAAATAACGACCCGGTCGCCTTTACCGACGCCATTACTCTTCAATACATTTCCAAATCGGCAAACCTCGCGGTGGAGTTGTTTGTAAGTGTAGACCCGTTCCTCTCCCGGTTTGCCGTCGGCGGCCAGCTCGCCTTCCCAGATCAGCGCGGCCTTGTTGGCATTAGCGGTCCCCAAATGCCGGTCCAGACAGTTGTAGGCCACGTTCAATTGCCCCCCGACAAACCATTTCGCCTGGGGCGGTTTCCATTGCAGTTCCTTGCGCCAAGGTTTGAACCACACTAACTCGTCCTTCGCCAGCTTGCCCCAGAATTTCTCCGGCGATTTGATCGATTGATCGTACATCTTTCGGTACTGCGCCAGGGATGAAACATGTGCCTGTTTTGAAAACTCCTTGGCTGGAGGAAAAACGCGGTCTTCCTGCAACATTGAGGTAATGTGGGTCTTGGTTTTGGTCATAAGCAATCAGTGGGTGACTGCCGGCCATCTTAAAGACGCGAACCCGATCGTCAACCTCCACCGTGCGTAAAAGCGTCCCAGCGGCCTGATTTCGATTCTGCTAATTGGACCAGTCCCGCTTTCTTATGATCGACTGGCGTATGATCTTCCGACCACTCCGAACGGTTCACGCCGCGGATTGTGGGCATCCATCCGACCGGCGCACGCAGATCTTAGTTGCGAAGTCGCGCTCCTCGGTTATGGTGCCCGTGTGGACTGGCAAGAACCCGTTTCCCTGGCGATTGTGGCTGCCGCGGTCGGGCTGTTGGTATGGGGAAAATGGCGTCGACATCGCTCTTCCACCCTTCGGGGTCGTGGTCCGTGCGGATGTTCTGGAACGATGGCGCCATCTCCGGGGACCTCGGTGCGTTACCAGGCCCGCAAAGGCGAACGGCCTCGGTTGATTGTTCGGAGCGGGTAGCCAAAAAACGACCTTGTTGCACGGCCGAGGTATTTGAGATACTCTTTTTCATCGCATGGGCTTGGATAAAACTTTGACGTCATTGCATTCTATCAAACGTCCTTCCAGCGGCGTCTCCGATGCCTCGGGAGATACGTATTGGGTGCCCAACACGGATGTGTATGTTGCCGACAGCGGCCTTGTGATTAAGGTGGAACTGTCCGGGATGCGCAAGGAAGACCTGGAGCTGACCATCGACGGCAATCGACTCAAAATCAGCGGCCATCGACCCGACGGTTGCCGGGCGCCGAAATGCCGTTTTCTCCTCATGGAGATCAGCTACGGCGCCTTCGAGTGCCTGATTGAACTTCCTTCGGGATACGATCTCGGCCGAGCCCGTGCCGCCTATCAAAATGGCTTTCTCCGTATTGATGTTCCCCAACAACCCGCCCTGCCTAAACCCACGATCTCGGTAACCGTTGAATCCGGCGAAGAATAAGATCAGGTGGAACTTTTTGGCGTCCCTCTGCATCTAACCTTCAGAGTCGCCAAACGATGACCTCGCCGGAAACAGAGTTCATAAGCATTCTTGGCCCGTCGACGGGAGGCTCGGATACCACCACCTCCCGCCCCGCCAGCAAGTCTCTGCCTTCCATTTTGCCGATTCTGGGGTTGTCGGATGTCGTCATTTTCCCTGGAATGGTTTCCCCCCTGCAAGTCGACTCGGCTGCAAGTATCCGATTGATCGACGACGTGGTCGCCGGAGACCGCTTCATCGGCCTGGTCCTTCAGAAACACCCGGACGTGGCCGATCCCAAGCCAGGCGACCTGTGGAATCACGGTTGTGCTGTCCGTGTCCTTAAGATGCTCAAGTTCCCCGACAACACCGTACGGGTGTTGGTCGAGGGATTGCGCCGCTTCCGGATCGAGCGCTACGAATCTGAGGATCCTTACCTCAAGGCACAAATCGAAGTGGTGCGCGATGCGATTGAGAATTCGCTTGAGGTGACCGCGATGACACGGAACGCGCAGCGGCAATTTCAGGAAATCATCAATCTCTCGCCAGCCATCTCTGATGAAACGAAGGTGGCCGTGCTCAATACGGAGCAGCCGGGCCGGCTCGCCGATATCGTCGCTGCCAATCTCAACCTCAGCCTCGAGGAACGTCAGCAATTGCTCGAAAGCGCCGGCGTCAAAGAACGCCTGAACCGGCTCCTGCCGCTGCTCGGACGCGAACTCGAAGTCCTCACCCTCGGCTCCAAGATTCAAAGGGAGGTCGCTTCTTCCATGAACAAGAGCCAACGCGATTTCTTTCTCCGCGAACAGCTTCGCGTCATCCAGCGCGAATTGGGTGAGGCCGATCCACTGATGAGCGAGATCAACAGCCTTCGCGAACAAATCGAATCTTCTCAACTCCCGAAGGAACCCCTGAAAGTCGCTCTTAAAGAGCTCGATCGGCTTCAGAATATCCCGACCACAACGCCCGAGCACACGGTCACCCGCAATTACCTGGATTGGCTGATCAATCTTCCGTGGGCCCAGTCCACGGAGGACAAAGTCGATCTGGCTGCTGCCGCGAAACTCCTCGATGCGCAACATTTTGGCCTCAACAAGGTGAAGGATCGCCTTCTCGAATTCCTGGCCGTAATCAAACTCAAACGCCAACTCAAAGGCCCCATCCTTTGCCTCGTCGGTCCACCCGGGGTTGGCAAGACCTCGCTCGGCCGCAGCGTCGCCGATACCTTGGGCAGAAAGTTTGCCCGGATCTCTCTCGGCGGCATGCGCGACGAGGCGGAGATCCGTGGTCACCGCCGCACCTACGTCGGCGCGCTCCCGGGACGCATCATCCAGAGCTTGCGTCGCGTCGAAAGCAACAATCCCGTCATTCTGCTCGACGAGTTGGACAAAGTGGGTTCCGACTTTCGCGGCGACCCCGCGGCCGCCCTGCTGGAGGTGCTCGACCCCCAACAAAACAACACCTTTACCGACAACTACTTGGATCTTCCCTTTGATCTTTCCCGGGTCTTGTTTGTCACCACAGCGAACTGGCTCGATCCGGTTCATCCCGCGCTTCGTGACCGGCTTGAAGTCATCGAGCTACCCAGTTATACGTCACCCGAAAAACTCCAGATCGCAAAACGCTTCCTGCTCCCAAGGCAATTCGAAGAACATGCACTGAAGGCGAAGTTCGTCCGGATCCCCGACTCCACTCTCCGCAATCTGATTCAGGAGTACACCCGAGAACCCGGAGTACGTCAGCTCGAACGCGCGATCGCCTCTCTGGCGCGCAAAGCCGCCCGCCGGATCGCCGGCTCCAAAGGACCCGTTCGGCCGTTCTCCATCCTCCCGAAGCAGCTCGCGGATTTGCTCGGACCGCCCCAGTTCAGCACCGAGACCGCCGAGACAATCAAAGAGTTTGGCGTGGCCATCGGCCTCGCATGGAATCCAGTCGGAGGTGACATCCTGTTCATTGAGGCCGCGCGCATGCCCGGCAATGGCAAATTGCTGCTCACCGGCTCGCTCGGCGACGTCATGAAAGAAAGTGCTCAAACCGCATTGACGTATCTCCGAGGCCAATCCCGGCTGCGCGATCTCGACTTGCGCGACTTCGAAAAACAGGACATCCACATCCATGTCCCGGCGGGCGCAACCCCCAAAGATGGCCCCAGCGCTGGGGTCACGATCGTCGTTGCGCTGGCTTCCCTCCTGACTCGACGTAAAGTGCGTTCCGATGTCGCCATGACGGGAGAAATCAGCTTGCGTGGGCGCATTCTTCCAGTGGGGGGGGTCAAGGAGAAAATCCTCGCCGCCAATCGCGCCGGCATACGGCACGTAATCCTCCCCGAAGAGAACCAGAAAGACTGGCTGGAGGTGCCCACTGACGTGCAGGGCAGGATTAGCGCCCACTTCGTGCGGCGGATCGACGACGTGTTCCCCATTGCTTTGCGAAACCGATGAACCGGATCCTCACAACCGGCGCTCGCATTCGTCCCAGATGACCCGAGTGGCCCGTCATTCCCGGGATTTCACCCCTGCCTCCTGGTTGGCCGGACCCGGCCGGTACCTCGCCCCGATGCTCGCCTGCCTGGGTGCTGCCCTGGGTTCTGATGTCCCACTCTCCGACATTGACGAAGGCCGAGCCCTGGCTCGCGAGATTCGCTCCGCTCCACCACCGGAAAGCCTTGATGTCTCCGGCCTGATCCGGGTTCGGAAAGAAGATGGAAGACGCAGCGTTCAACCCTTTCACTACCGGGTCGTCACCGGTGAAAAAACCTGGCAGCATATCTACGAAACCGTTGCCGTCGGCTCCCATCCCTCGGAGCTCCTCGTGATCACCCACCATGACGACTCTCCGCCAGCATACCACCTGACCCGACAAGGGGGTCGCCCCTCCGACCCCGTCCAACATCTCGATATCAGGGGCGATGCGGCGATGATTCCCTTCGCCGGCTCGGATTTCTGGCTGGCCGATCTCGGTCTCGAATTCCTGCATTGGCCGGAACAACGCATCGACCGCAACACTCGCCTGAGCATGAGAAAAGGACGCTCCTGCCGTGTTCTCGAGAGCGTCAACCCCAAGATCGGGGCCGCCGGATATACTCGCGTCCGCTCGTGGGTGGACATCAAAACGAGGGGAATCATCATCGCCGAGGCCTACGGAGCCAACAATCGTCTCATGAAGGAATTTGAGATTGGTGGGTTCACCAAAGTTGACCAGAACTGGGTGCTCAAGAACATGGAAATCCGAGACCTGATCTCTGATACACGCACGATCCTCGAATTCAACTACGAAGGCGCCGAATAGCACCACGCACCCGCATCTCGAATACATCGATCTGTCCCTGCACCTGAGCACTGACCCAGCTAAATTCCATACTTCCGCCGGCTGGCCGGCTTCTGCTAGGTTGTAACCTATGGAATCCCACGAACTACTTCATGAAGTCCTCGGCAAGACCAGCGCCAAACAAGTCGCGGCTGAACTGGGCCTCTCTCTCTCCATGATCTACAAGTGGGCTGAGCCCGATGAAGGCACCGGCAGCGGCGCAACCAACCCGCTCGACCGCATCGAAACCCTCGTGAGATCAACCGGCGATCAGAGAATCATCCAGTGGCTCTGCGAGCGCGCTGGTGGGTTCTATATTCAAAATCCCAAATCCCATTGGCCCCATCCCCATTGCCTCATCCCGGCCACCAACGAAATCGTCCAGGAATTCGCCGATCTGCTTTCGGTTATCGCTAATGCCGCCGCCGATAACCATGTCTCAAAAACCGAGGCACGCCGAATCCGCGACCGCTGGGAGGAACTCAAGACCGTAACCGAAGGCTTCGTTTGCTGTTGCGAGGAGGGGAACTTTTCACAATTGGTCGAGGTCGCCGCCGCGGCTGTTGCTGCTGCAACCCTCAAGAAGTAGTTCTCTGATCTCCACGGGTTCCATGCCGGTTTCCGGCGGGATTGGGCGGACTAATACTTCTTGCTGAACTTCTTCCTGGCCTCTGACTCCTCCGCCGATCGAGCCCCCTCGGCCGCCGTTCCCTTCCCGGTCGGCCCCGCTCCGGCTCCTTCCAACTTGCCCGGGGATTGGGCAGGTGTTCCAGCGCCGGGGGACGTCGGCGACCCGGCTGCCGTCACGAACGCCATTTGAAGCGCGGTCAAATGATCCCGCAACAATTTCCGTTCGTGTTGCTCCAGATTACCCTTTGTCTTTTCCTCGAGCATCTCCAATTGATCGATGAACAACTTCGCCCCGTCCAGGTCCACGGTCGTTTGGCCTGTCTCCGGGTGAGGCGTTTTACCCAGTAGCATCAAGGCCATCCGGGCCTGGCTCACGACCAGGCTCGCGAACAGGGCGGACAACATCTGGTGACGTTCCATTCCGACCTCTCCACTCCCAGCGCCCTGCTCATTCTCGCTCATGCGTCAATTATTTCGCGATTGCCCGGACTCGGCCATCAGAAAACGAATCAGCCGGCGAAGCCGGTACTCGACATTCAGTGTTTCCAACAAAGTCTGTCGCTGCAATGGATCCGTTAGTAGTGTCCAGGAAACCAGATCGGCTACTTGCCCGGGATTCTTCAGTTCTGCCATGATCTCCACCCCATCGGGCGTCACTTCCTCTTCGTCGTCGGCCCCCAGCGCGCTCACCTGAAGGTGACCGGACGGTGAGACCAGGAGCTTCTCGCCGCCGGAAAGCCGCCCGGAAACGATTTCGAGGACTTTCATGGTCAGTGCTTCTACTTTCAGACTGTCCGTCATCTCCGACCGCAGCGGCCGGATGCGCTGAACGCGATAGGGCCGGTAGCGAACCACCTCCTCCAGTTCAACCCGCGCAATCCCCTGCAAAACCAGGTTCGACGTCCCGTCGTCCCTCGATACCGAGGCCCGAACCAGGCCCAATCCCGCCACCGCCGATGGCTTTTCTCTTTGCCGACCCGGCTGTTGCATTGCCACGGTGAACATGCGGTGGCTGTTGAGCGTGTCTTTCAACATCCGCTGATACCGAGGCTCGAAGATGTAAAGCGGCAGGAATGCCTGCGGAAACAGGATCGCGTTGGGCAAGGTCATTACCGGGACCTCGATGGGTAATTCCATGGCATCAATGTAGGTGACTTGCGCCCAGTTGCAAGGCCTTCAGGCAGAGACCCGCTTCCCGCCCGCGGGAGATGCGACTTGCCAAAGGTACCGGCTCTGCGCATCCTCTCCGCTTATGAAAGGCAAAGTTGGCGTCATCATCTTGCTCATCATCTGTGTCTTCCTGGCGGTGTTCATCTACCTCAGTCAGGAAAAGGCCAAAGACCTACAGTCCCGGGCCACCCACAACATCATTCAGTTGTCCAATGACCTGACCTCAACCAGCAGCAAATTGACTGAACAGCAAGACGTCAATGAGAACCTCGTAACTTCCCTGAACAATCGCACCTCGGAACTCCTCACTGTCTCCAACCGGCTTGAAAATGTCTCTTTGCAACTCGCTAAGACCCAACAAGAAGCTGAAAATGCTGCCAAAACTGCCCAGGAGGAGGTCGCCAAACGCGATGCCCGAATCTCCAAACTCGAAGGTCAAAATGACGAAATGAATGGCAAAATCGCCAATCTAAACGAGGTCCTTTCCGAGCTCGAAAAACAGATCACTGAAACGGAAAGAAAACTCTCCGCCTCCGAAGGTGATCGCGAGTTCCTTCTCGTTGAACTCAAGCGGCTTCAGGCCGAGAAGGCTGATTTGGAGCGACGCCTCACCGATTTGTCGCTGCTGCGCGACCAAATCCGCAAACTCAGGGACGAACTGTCCATCGCCCGGCGCCTCGAGTGGATCCGGCAGGGACTCTACGGCCCCGAACAACGCGGCGCCGAACGACTCGAAGCCGGCCATGCGGCGACCCCGGAATCCGACTACGATCTCAATGTCGAAATCCGCCAGGACGGTGGTGCCCGCGTCGTGGAACCAACCAACGCTCCGGCCCCGCCCGCGAATCCTTGAGGCGTTTTGTATGCCGACGTACGAATACATCTGCGCCAAGTGCGGCGAACAATTCGAAATGCTCCAACGGATTTCTGACGCCCCCATTTCCACCTGCCCCAAAGCGCTCTGTCCCCAAAAGAAATGGGGCAAAGGCAAGGTCAAACGTGCCATCAGCGGTGGTGCCGGTCTTCTCTTTAAGGGGTCTGGCTTCTACATCACGGATTACCGCAGTGACAGCTACCGGGAGGCGGCCAAAAAGGAGTCCACTCCCGCTTCAGACAAGAAACCGACCCTCTCCAATACGGAGGCCGCCCCCAGCGGTTCCGCTGAGAAGAAGCCCGCACCGTCAAAAGCGACTGCAACGTGAGCGCCGTGGCGCGATTTTCCAGGTTCATTGCCCTATCCTGCTTGTGCGTTCTTCCGGCCCTTGGCCAATGGGAGAACCCCGTGTTCCGCTCCGTGCGCAGCAGCTCCGGCCAATTCATTGTGGCGATTCCTTCGAACTTCGCCGAATCTTCGACGCCTTCCACCAACAGCGCCCGATTCGAACTTTCTCCAACCACATTGGTGGTCTCGTGCGAGCGGATCAAATCGATGCTGTTGCGCGAATTGGGTTTCGCCGATCTCTGGTTCTATCCTGTCAACGTCATTGTCAACCCCGCCATTCCGGACGGGGAACCGCCGATCATCGGTCTCAAACTCTATCGTGATGGTTGGCGATATCGCGTCGAGTTGCCGCTCCGAATTGAACCGGCCAAACTCGTCCATGGCATTGTCCAAGTCCTGTTCCTTGAGATGGCCAATCGCACCGCCACCACCCGCTCCGCCGAAATTCCGCTTTGGCTCACCGAAGGATTCTCCCAATACCTGATCGCCTCCAGTCAGCTCGATCTCGTCGTGGGCGACCCGAATCTTACCGTAAACGGCGTCCAGGTCCGGTGGCAAAACCGGGCCCCGGCGATCCGCGAGCCGCTCAAGGAAGTTCGCGAACGGCTCCAGGAATATGCGGCCTTCTCGTTTACCCGGATGGGTGAGTTCGAACCCAGCGAACTATCCGAGGAAACCTGGAAGACGTTTCAAGCCTCCAGCCATCTACTGGTGGATCAATTGCTCCGATTGCCCGGCGCCCGGGCCCAATTGGGGATCATGCTCTCCCAACTCCCTCAGCATCTCAATTGGCAAATCCCCTTCCTCAATGCGTTCCACGCGCAATTCCCCAGAATGCTCGATGTCGAGAAGTGGTGGTCAGTTGTCCTGGTCCACTTTTCCGGACTGGATTCCGCCAACGCCTGGTCCATCGATGTAGCCCTCGCCAAAATGGCTCAGGCAATCACTCCGCCGGTCCTGGTCAGTGAGAAACGTCAGGACCTCCCGCATCGCGCCAACCTTCGTCTCCAGGACATCATTGATCGGTTCGATTACCTCCGACAGCGCATTCTCCTCCAGGATGTCCTCCGCCAATTGCTGTTGCTCCGCGTTTACACCCCGCCTCCTGCTGTCCCCTTGCTTGATGATTACCGGCACACCATCGAAGACTATCTCAATCGCCGCGACCGCGCGGGAATGGCGCGTTCGCTCCCAGGCCTGCCCCCGATGAATTCGGACCGTCTCGTCCACGAAATCATCGAGAAGCTCAATGGCCTGGATCAGGCCCGCGCCGTCCTCTCAGTCAACAACCCTTCCACGTCCACTGCCTCCGCTCAATAACCGGCATTGCCCCCAAAACTCACGGGGCTCTTACACTTCTTGAGTTCCGTCCCTTGACAGGAGACCGACCCAAAATATAGTGCAGGCGCAATGAAGAGAAGCTCAACGGCTCAGGATGATGAGCCGCCTCCCGAATCCAAGGAGAACAACTCGAAGGCGTTCCGCTCCCCCGGCCGCGGTCTGTGGTCCGATATTCCCCAGGAAAAATGGTCCGATTGGCATTGGCAACTCACCCACCGCATTACCTCGCTCGAGCAATTGCAGCGCTTCATCCCCACGCTCACTCCGGAGGAATATGCCGGCACTCTCCTCGCCAATACCAAACTCGCGTTGGCGATCACCCCTTACTTCTTTAACCTCATCGATCCTGCAGACGAAAACTGCCCCATCCGTCGCCAGGTAATCCCACGCATCGAAGAAACGGAAACCGCCGCCTGGGAAATGTCGGACCCGTGCGGCGAGGATGCCCATTCGCCGGTCCCCGGTTTAGTCCATCGATATCCCGATCGAGTCCTGTTCCTCGTGACCGACCGTTGCGCGGCTTACTGTCGCTATTGCACCCGGTCGCGCCTCGTCAGCAATGCCGCCGGCTACGATTTCCATCCACAGTTCGATCGGCAGATCGACTACATTCGTCAAAACCCTCAAATTCGGGATGTCCTCTTGAGCGGCGGCGATCCGCTCCTGCTCAGTGACGCCAAACTTGAGTCTCTCCTTCAGCGGCTTCGAGACATCCCTCATGTCGAGTTTATCCGGATCGGAACCCGCATTCCCATTTTTCTTCCGCAGCGGATCACTTCGGAATTTTGCGGGATGCTCAAGCGTTTTCACCCGCTGTTCATGAGCATCCACTCCAACCATCCTCGCGAACTCACCACGGAAGTCCGTGAAGCCCTCGGCCGCCTCGCCGATGCGGGCGTGCCGCTCGGTAACCAGTCCGTTCTCCTCCGCCATGTGAACGATGATCCCGACGTCATGAAGGCGCATGTCCAAAAACTTCTCATGTGCCGCGTGCGCCCCTACTATATCTATCAGTGCGATCTGATTGCCGGCTCCTCCCATCTTCGGTCGAGCGTCCGTCGCGGTTTGGCCATCATGGAAAAACTCCGCGGCCATACTACTGGTTATGCCGTTCCCCAATATGTCATCGATGCCCCGGGCGGCGGTGGCAAAGTCCCGGTAAGCCCTGAATACGTCCTCAGCCGCAATAACGACCGGGTCGTTATTCGAAATTACGAAGGCAAAATATTCGAATACCCCGAAGCCGGTGACGGCACTCCGCTCTTCGCCGCGCCGGAAAGAGTCGAGGAACCGGAATGGGTTTGATAGGGTGCCTCGCGAGTCCAAATCCAAGAAGCGTGAGCGCTTTGAGCTGATCCTGCGGCACCTGAAACGTGCCTATCCCGGCGCTCATTGCGAGCTCCATTTCTCCAACCCACTTGAACTCCTCATCGCGACGATCCTTTCCGCCCAATGCACCGACAAGCTCGTCAACCGCGTAACCTCCACGCTCTTCAGGCAATACCGTTCCGCCGGCGATTATGCCGTTGCCCCCACCAGTGATTTGGAAAACGCCATCCGACAACTTGGATTCTTCCGCACTAAGGCCCGCAGTATCCAAAAATGTTGCCGCACCCTCGTCGAACACCACCATGGCCAGGTCCCGCGCACTATGGACGCCCTCACCCAACTCGAAGGCGTGGGACGCAAAACCGCCAACGTCGTCCTCGGTAACGCGTTCAATCTCAGCGAAGGCATCGTCGTGGATACCCATGTCACCCGACTCTCCTGCCGCCTCTCCCTGACTTCGCAAACCGATCCCATGCGTATTGAAATGGACCTGCTCGAACTCGTCCCCCGGGAAAATTGGACCTTATTCAGCCATTTGCTCATCTGGCACGGGCGCCGACGCTGCACGGCCCGCAATCCCGATTGTCCCCACTGCGAAATCCGCCTGCTCTGCCCTTCGGCCGGCAAAATCCGTCGACCTCCGCGGTCTCGGTCCGCCGTGAGGGTATCCGTGGAGAATGTGCAACCAGCCTCGTGAAAACACTCCGATTCGGCCAGTCATCGTTTTGACCCCAGGCCTCAACCGGGCGGCCGCATACCGAGTGAATCACACTCCCCAATCTTGGCTCCTTTTGAAGTCCCGGCCCGAATCGGCGGCGTGCAACATGGCCATCGATGAAGCCCTTCTTGAGTTTGCTCGAAGCTTACGACTCCCCGTCCTCCGCTTCTATGGTTGGATCGAACCCGCGGCGACCTTCGGCTATTTCCAGCGATACGCCAACGTCGCGGCGCTGACGCTTCTACGCCCGTTGGTTCGCCGGCCCACCGGCGGCGGCCTTGTCGCACACAATGCCGACTGGACCTACTCGGTTGTCGTTCCACCCGACCACGACTGGTATCGTCTCCCAGCCTGTGAAAGTTACGCCCGGATCCACGGCTGGCTGCAACGCGCCTTTGGACAGCTCGACGTCCCGACCGCGCTCGCCCCTGTCGCCCGGCGCGAAGCCCCGGGCCAATGCTTCCTCGGCGCCGAAAAATCCGATCTCATTTGGCAAGGACGGAAGATTGCCGGCGCCGCCCAGCGCAGAAATCGGTGTGGCCTGCTCATTCAGGGTTCGGTCCAACCACCAATTCTGGGTCTGGCAAGGTCCGATTGGGAGCACTCGCTTTGCACCTCCGCCGCGCAGTGGAAGGTTCACTGGAGTGACATGGAACTCGGGAGCGAGTTCGCCGAACGAACCCAGGAGCTCGTTCGCTTGAAATATAGCCTCACAACATATAACCAACGAAGGTAGCGAGGCTACCGGGATTGCGGTCAATTCTGCATGGATAACGCTCCGAACGGCCGAAACCTGCCAAGCTGATTCCCTGGCGGTGTGCTCAGTGCTCTGACGCCTCAACCACCCAGACGAAACTCGATTATCCCGCCGGACAAACCAATTGAATACCGGCCGAGGTGCTCAACCGGATCGCGCCCGCTTCGATTAACGCCGTGGCGCTTCGCGCATCGGGAATCCTGCCTGCCGCTTCAACGCCGAGATCCTCGCCCACCGCTGCTTTCAACAACTGCACCTCTTCCAGTGAAGCGTCCTCTGGTCCAACACCCGTCGAAGTCTTGGCCGCTGCCGCGCCGGCTTCGACGACAAGCCGGCTGGCCCGGATCGTCTCTTCCCGCGTCAACAAACGGGTCTCCAGAATGACCTTGACCGGCCGCTCGTCCGCCGCCTCCACGACGTCTCGGAGTTCGCGCAAGACATAGGCGTCATCCGCATCTTTCAGACGGCCCAGGTTCAGCACCACATCGACCTCGTGGGCGCCATCATCCACGGCGACCTCGGTTTCGAATCGTTTGACGTCACTGCTCGCACCTCCCCACGGGAATCCCGCAATCGCCACCACCCGGATCTCACTGCCTTCGAGGGCATGCCGGGCTTCGCCCACCCACGAACCCTGAACCCGGACGGCGCAGAAACCGTGCTCCCGCGCTTCAGCGCACAAGCGCAGTATGGCCTCACGGTTCGCTCCGGGGCTCAACAGTGTGTGTTCGATATAGGAAGCGAGATTCATGCGGCAGTCGAAGCAGCCGACCTCGTGCCCGCATCCCGTCACTCGCCCGGGAGGAGCTCCGAGACCATGGCCTTCTCTTCTTTCAGTTCATTGACGCTGGCATCGATCCGGTTGCGGCTGAATTCATTGATCGGCAGGCCCTGCACCACTTTTAACCGATCGCCATCATTCACGACCGGAAAGGATGAAATCAAACCCGGGTCCACGTGATAACTCCCATCCGAACAAAGGCAGACACTGTGCCAGTCCCCTTTCTCTGTCGGTTCGTTAATCGATCGCACAGTGTCTACCACGGCATTGGCCGCGCTGGCAGCACTCGATGCCCCTCGAGCTTTGATAATGGCAGCTCCGCGCTGTTGCACAGTGCTGATGAAATCGCGTTTGAGCCATCCGTCATCATCGATCACCTCCGCGGCCGCGCGGCCCTTAATCCTGGCATTATAGAAATCCGGATACTGCGTCGCGGAATGATTTCCCCAGATGGTCACATTCGTGACCGAGATTGACTCGACCCCCGCTTTGCGGGCCAGTTGTGATTTCGCCCGGTTCTCATCCAGCCGCGTCATGGCAAAGAAACGCTCCCGCGGCAATCCCGGTGCGTTGTGCATCGAGATCAGGCAATTCGTATTGCAAGGATTGCCGACGACCAGCACGCGCACATCATCCGCCGCGTTCTTTTCGATCGCCCGTCCCTGGCCCACGAAAATCTTGCCATTGATGCCGAGCAGGTCCTTTCGTTCCATCCCCGCCTTCCGCGGCACGCTGCCGACGAGCAGGGCCCAGTTAACGTCCTTGAATCCTTCATCGAGGCTCGCCGTGGAGACGATCCCCTTCAAGAGGGGAAAGGCACAGTCATCCAACTCCATGACCACTCCACCCAAGGCCGGCATCACCGGTTCGATCTCCAGCAAATGAAGAATAACCGGCTGGTCCGCGCCGAACATTGCCCCGGAAGCGATCCGGAACAACAGCGCATAGCCGATCTGACCGGCCGCGCCAGTCACCGCAACTCGAATGGGAGTCGTGTTCATATTGATTAAACCCATCGTCTTCTCGCGAGCCGCCCTTAGAACTCGAACTTAACCTGGCAACACCCTTGAGCGATTGGGGATTCTAGGGTGGCTTCCGACCCAGTGGCAAGCGGTAAGCAACAATCCCGTCTTTTCCCGGACCCGCACGACGAACCCTTACGAGTATCGCTTCGAGACGGGAAAGTTCAGGGCGAGGGAATGGGTTTTAACGAAGTTGCACCGAACAATGTGACTTTGGGTTTCGAACTTTGCGAATCACCCGGCTACCCTGCGTCAAAATCTGGGGGCCGGGACGCCATCGAACCTCCTGCCGCCGATCGGCCCGTAGACATTACCGCCGGGCGATCAGCAACCCCACCAGCAGACCAAAACCAAATGCCGCACCGGCCACCGCCGAAGGGTAGCGTCGCACCGCTTCATCCGCTTGCTGGGTCGCAATCCGGGTCTGCTCTCCCAATACGCGGCAGCCATACCGCATCAACTCCTCCGTATCCTGCATGAGCACCCGCAAATCCCGCACGAGCTTGTCGGTGCTGCCATCCTGGGCCGTCATGTTGTCAAAATAAGTCTCCATATCAAAGCATCCCTTGCAACCCTTGTCCGACTTCACTCCTGTGCTCGCCGCCCCGTCAAGCAAAGAGATAGTCCAATCCATCAAAATATCAACCCTGACCAGGGGAAAATCGAAATACCTCACCCGCGGCCGGCATCATTCCGATTTGTCCTGTGCTTTCCCTTCCCAGCCCTGTTATGATCCAAACTATGGACCGTGAGGTTAACCCCGATGATCCGCAGGTCAATGGCGCGCCCGGGGACCTTCATCTTCGCACACGTCAAAGCGATGCCGCGAATTCAGAACGACCTCCTCGCTTGCCCCATCTTTCCGGAACGCAGCGGCGGTTCTTGATCCAACTCGCCCGATCCGCCATTGAAGCGGCAGCCCGTCGCCTTTCCTCCGCCACACCGAAACCGGATCAAATCGAATCTCCACTCCTGGAAAAACGCGCTTGTTTTATCACTCTGGAAAAACAGGCGAGCCTTCGCGGTTGTATCGGCCATTTGATTCCTTCCAAACCCCTCTACGAGGCCGTCATCGATGCCGCCCGACAAGCTGCCCTCGCCGATCCTCGCTTTGCCTCGGTCCATCCCGAAGAACTGCACGAGATCACCCTCGAGATCAGCTTGCTCTCGGATCTGATTCCGTTGGATTCTCACTCGCCCGCCCAATTACTCTCGCAGTTGCAACCCGGCCGACACGGCGTCGTCCTTCAATTCCAGGACCGTATGGCCACCTTCCTGCCACAAGTGTGGGATAAGATCCCGGATCCGTCGGATTTCCTGGATCGGCTTGCCTTGAAAGGGGGTTGGGAACCCTCCATCTGGCGTGACTCCCGTGCTCGCGTTTCCGTCTATGAAATAGAGTCGTTGGAAGAATCCGAAGCGATCCACTGATGCTCCAATCCCACGGCTTCCCGGCACGAGCGTGAGACCGAACAATCAAGGCTGGCCCAGGACCCGAAAGAACCGCTCGCCGATGAGGACGGGAAAAGAAACGCTGGTCCCATTTGTGGTGATCATGTGCGTCCATGAACCGGCTGAGAAATCCGTCGCGCTTTCCACGGCGAAGGGTCCGTTGCCACCCCCCCAGTCCAGTTGGATCCGGCCGCCAACCCGAATCGCCTCTATCCGGATGATATCCGTCACGTGCACGATGATGGCATCATAGCCAACCACGTGCAGTCCGTCATCCACGCTCAACCGCAGCCGATAATCCCCCGGGGCGCTGAATCTCGCCGTCGGGCAAGCGCGGTGCGCATCATCAAAATGCACTTCGCCCGGCCCGTCGTAGACTTCCCAGGCGATGGTCGTTGGCCCGCCCGCAACCACGGATCCGGCAAGTTGCAGCGCTTGATTCGTTCCGATGCTCATATCCGGACCCGCATCGATTGTCGGCGCACCCGGTGAACGCGGCCCTTCGTCGGCATTCGCGGTTTGCACCACCTCGAACTCACCGACGCCCACGCCGGAAAGATGTTCGAAGGCGTTTGCGGGAAAACGAGGGTCGGGCGCGACCGAGATGGAAAAGAAATTGCCGTTATCGGCAACAATCGCTCCGTGTTTCTTCAGCGCCTTGAGCACCGCGCACTGGTACTTGGACCAGCTGTCGGGAATGACGAAGGACGATTTCAATCGCAGTCGCTGGCCCATGGCCGGAACATCAGGATCGGTGGTTGAGGGAACCGAGGCGTGATGGGTGGCCGGGTAGAGATATTCGCGGCGAGTGTGCTTTACAACGATCCTGATCGCGTGCTCGACCATCCCGCGCTCGCATTCATCATAGCGCACCAGGCCGGCCAACATCGACAGCCCGGCGGCATCGCCGGAAGTCCAACCCGATGGTCGAAGTCCGTTGCTTCCAAGCTCGAACCGCGCCCCATTCGACGCTTGCCAATCTTCTCCCACTCGCTGAGTCAGCCACGTTTCCCAGACGGCGCCCGTCCCGGGCTGAACGATGATCGAATGTCGATCGCCTCCGTCTGCGTTCACATCCACCTGCCATTCTTCAAGCGTGAGGTTCCCTGTCTCGCGCGGCCAGGTTTCAATCGGCAAGTTCGGCGGGATGGGATAGGGAGAAGGATCCGATTCATCGGCGTAATTGAAAAACCCGACGGGTATCCGCGGCTGGTCATCGGGGACGAGAACGAAGTTCATCTCGTAGAATGCACGCAATGTTCTTCGACTCGACAACAGTTCGGAAGCGATCCTCGAAATCATCGCGGCGGAATTCACCAGCACCGGCCGACGCGTGATGTCTTCGTTCCATGCGTTGTCCGGGGGGAAGACTTGCATCGCGCCTACAATGGCATCCGCTTCGGGGGTGTTGAACAGCACGGGCGCGCTGACCTCAGGCATCGGCCCCAGAATGCGACCTTCATGATTAATGCGCTCAGCTTGCAGCCCGAAACTCAGCGCCATCGTCAAACCGATCGTGCCCAATTTCGGCCTCGACCGGGAACGACCATTCTGGAAATTGGGCAATGACCAGGGAAATGTGCTCGCTTTCATGCAATGATTCGAGTCGGCCGGACCTTTGATGTGGAGTTCCATGCTACTCTGATGGTCCTGCTAGTCCCATGCCGCATTCCACGGTCGCACATCCCGAATGGACAACCTTGATTCAAACGGCCAAACTTCGCCCCGGCTTATGACTATTGCGCTTCTCATTCCTGAACCTCAACGAAGAATGCTCGCGGCAGCGTCTCGGGCCCTGCTATCATTCGTGCTGCTCTTTACCCCTGGCACAAAAGCAAAGGATTCTGACGATTCACATTTCGACCCGCTGCGCGCAACCCCCGACAACCACATCGTGATCCCGAGGACCGCCCTGAACCGGGATTTTCTCCTCGCCGGCTCCGTCATCCCGCAGTTCACCGCTGCCACCAGCACCGGCCTGGCCGGAAAAATTGTGCGCTTCGAATGCTTTCCGGATGGAGTCGACCTTTATGAAAACACGGATGGATTGGTCGTCACCGAGGACTTGCCCGCTCGGCGACTCCTGACCACGTTCCCCATCGTGAACCAGGATGACGAGGAGGTGGTCATTGATTTTGGCGCCGGGATGCGCCGCGTGTTCACGGACATTTGGTATTCGACGAGTCCCTATTTCAATCCGGCCGCGAGTTCGCGATCAATGGAACTCACCCAAAGTCGAATCTTCGAGGTCAGCGGCAGTGGCGAACAGTTGGTCATCCGCCAAAGTGCTCAAATGCGAGACCGGGAGGTGGATCCCAACCGCGAGGAACGCTATGAAGTCCGCTATTTCATCAGTCCCTACCATCCGACGGATTTCGTCGCCAAGGAGATGCCTCCCGCCGAAATCCGCTATCTCCGCTTCTTCGAGACCCAGCCGCGCCTCGAACCGGTCACCGGTCGCGCTTCCACGCGGATTGCGCGGTTCGATCTTCGTGAGCCCATCGTTTTTTACTACAGCGCCAACACGCCAGACGATTACGTCGAAGCCGTCCGCGACGGTATTCTGTATTGGAACCGGGCATTCGGCCGCGATGTTGTTCAAGCCAAGCCCGCACCCGAGGGGATCACGGCCCCGGATGCACGCTACAACATCGTTCAGTGGGTACCATGGGACAACGCCGGTTTCGCGTACGCCGATCTGCTGGTTGACCCGCGCACCGGTGGCTCCCAGCATGGGCAGGCATTCATCACGAGTGTGTTCGCGATCGGCGGCAGGGCGCGCGCGCGGGAACTGATACGCGCCATGGATGAAATCGCCGAAGCGGCTCAATCAATGTCTTCCGGCGAAACCGGAGGCTCGCTCGATCGTCCGACAAATCACGGAGGCAGCTTCTTTCCTTCGTCCTCCGTCTGCCAGATCGACCAGCGCCAGTTCGCCCTGCAACTGGCGGCCGGCGTCGAATCAATGCTCGCCGTCGATGGACTGACCGATGCCGCAGTGCTCCGCATTTCACAAGATTACGTGCGCGAGGTGACGGCCCATGAAGTGGGTCATCTCCTCGGACTCCGGCACAATTTTGCCGGAAGCCTGGAAGCCACCGTCGACGCGAAGACGCTCGACGATTGGTTCCGACGCTACCTCGTCGACGGAAAGACGGAGATCACGCCGGACATGCTTTCCAACTCCTCATTGATGGATTACCACGTCTTCAAGGCCGCGGTCTTCGTAGGGCACCAGATCCATACCTGGAAGGAGGCGCTGCCCCATGACCGCGCCGCGATCCAATGGGGGTACTTTGACAACGAAACCGCCCGACGCAATAAACTGCTTTTCGCCACCGACGATGAAGCTTCCACCTTTGGGGATGTGCGCGTGTTTGACTATGGGGCCGAGCCGGTCTTGACCTCGTATGCCGAATTGGCAGAACAGATTAAGAACCTGCCCAATGTCTTGATTGAAACATTCATTCGCGCCCGGGCCCCCCGCGACCCGCACGACCGCCGACCGCTGGAAGAAGTCGAACTCCACCCTTCATCAGCCGCCGCCGCATTGGCCTCCAGATATGGCCAGCTCCTTCGATGGTTCAACGCCGACACTCGCTCGTTGCGCATCGAGAATGCCTTCGAGTATGCCGGCGAACTCAACCACAAAGAGATCCTCAAAGCCCACTGGAAAAGCCTGAACGAACAGATCGAAAAACTCGGCGGTGTCGACCGGGCTCTCTTCGCGTTCCTGCCCGTCGATGTCAAACTTCAGCTGGACGCTCTCCCCAAAGACCTGGAACTCGCCGATAAAGTCGATGCTACGAAACTCAGCGAACGCCTTAAGACACTCCTGGATTCCCCCGCTTACACCTCCTTCATCGGGCTCGACGACCAATCCTACGAGTTCACCCAGTCCGAAAAGGACCTGATCCTCCAACGTGGCCGAAAATATTTCGAAGAATTTGAAAAGGAACTGGTCAAACGCGTTTGTGGAGTGCTGGAACACGCCGGGCGCGACCTGGGCGCCGAGGCCACCGGGAGTGTGGGTGATGACGACATCGTCGCCAAATTCGAACAACGCATCATCGATCTCGCCAAAGCCGTATTGACCGCAAAGGACGACTCGAATCGCCGTCGCGGCCGGGTCGACAAAAGCCTCGTGGAAGTCATCGACTTCAAGTACGAGCAGGATACCCGGTTGACGGCTGCGCGCATGTTGAACGATAACATCGGCAGCTTCAAAGGCTGGGCCAAAGATGCCAAGGGTGAGCTGAACAAACAACTTAAGGACGCAGTTGACGCCGCCCTGAATATCCAGCGTTTCAAGGATTTCCAGGATTCCCTCCTCTCCCGGCCCCTGCGCGAGTGGTATCTCAATCAACAGGCCATCCTTACGCTCCTGCCGCCTCAAAAGGGATCCGACGATAAGAAGGATTAGCCCGGGCGTATCGCGCGACTGTGCTCATCACCGTTCGAGAGCGCTGACGAAGCACGTTCGTGCGTGCGTGCGCCAGCGGAGACGCCATGTTCCAGTCGCGCTTACCGCAGGGTAACCCGCTTGTTCACCTCGAGCTTCGACAACCCGACCTCCACGGATTTGCCCCCCACGGTCACCCGGTGCCTGCCAAAAAACGCCGGCACGAGGCACTGCCCTTGATCGTTCGCCCGGCCTTCCCAATTCGTCCACCACTCTTTGAACACCAACTCGCGATAGGCTTCCGCCGCAGGCGTCGGAGTCCAGTCACGCCGATATAATGACGATACCGGTATCCAATTCGCTCCCTCCCAGAATCCCCACATCAGGATTCCGTCGACCGCAGGATGCGCGAAACATACCCGATAATAATCAACGATCGCACGCGCCTTGGCTTGCTCCTCGTCCTCGGTGAGTTTCGCCCCGCGTTTCTGGTAGTATTCCGATCGTTGGCCCGGAAAATTGAACTCCGTGACCTTGATAGGCAGCTTGAACTGCGCTAATCGATCCAAGGCATGTTTGAGCGCCGCGGGATCGAAGGAATCGCCATGCAAGTGCCCCTGAACTCCGATCCCCGAAAAGGTTACGCCCTGATCGAGAAACCGCCGGATTTGCGCCACGTAATCCTCCACCCGGTTGCCCGTCAGGATGTCGTAGTCATTCAGGTATAGGACCGCCGCGGGATCCCCTTCGTGGACCCAATCGGCCATTGCTCGGGTGATCCCCGGCCCCAGCCGCTGCTCATAGTAATTGGCGTGAAGCATCTCGTTATTGAGATCGTATTCGGCAAACTTTCCGCGGAACCTACGCCCCACATCCAGAGCCCGCGCCTTCAACGTTGCGCGTAATGTGTCGTCGTCCATCTCCTTGAGCCACGGTTGCACCCGATTTGGAATGCCCCAAAAGATGTTATGCCCGCGCACGGGCAGGTTGTGTTCTGTCGTCCAGGACAGGATGGCGTCGACGACCCCGTAATTCACCCGCCCGAGCTGAGATTCCATGTCGTGCCACTTGAGCGCATTCTCCGTCACCGCCGAGTTGAAGTTGGCGAGAAAGACTTCCAGGTAACGACGGGTGTCTTCGGGATTGAGCCGGCCGTTAAAAACCTGGTTGGCCAGCGCTGCGCCAAACCAAAACTCATGCCGCAACTGCTCGACCCGCACGGGGGCGCTGGGCGCCGTTTCGACGATGATCGTCCCCATCCGGAGCTTCTGGATGGCGGTGTCCAATCTCATGGTTTCAGCGTCCCCTCGAACGCACTCGGCACCGCTTGCAAATGCCATAACAGAAGCCGATACAAACCAGATCCAAGCTCGAGTCCAAGGGGTGGTGTTCACGCCCCGCTCTTACCACGGGAAACGGATGGGCACAAGCGTTTGTGCCGGATCTTGCGATGGCGAACGATATCGAACGCTACGGTTGCGGGGCCCGCCATGAAACCAGTAGTCTGAACGGCATGTTCTGCTTCCTTTGTTCGCTCGCACTGTTACGGGTGGGCGCGGCCGGTGTTATCGGTGCCGCGGTGTCCGTGCCTATTCCCAACCAGTTCAGCCAGGAGATCGCTCAAAATTATGGTCTGGCCGATGGCTTGTCCGCCACGGACATCCAATGCCTTGACATTGCCGATGGTCAACCGACACGCATACGCGTTGCGCAGCATTGGGCCGAACTGCGCAGCGGCCGTTGGGAAGTGGTGCCTGCATTAAATTCAACTTCCCCGGATCAGTTCACCCTCCCCGATCTGCAAGGCAAGCCCATTCATTTCCCCGTTCCGAAAGGCGGCGTCCAACAGATCATCCGCCGGCATAACCGCGTCTGCCTGGTCACTCCGACCGATCTGTTTCAAGTCCTGGATGGCAGAATACAGTCTCTGACTTGGAGCAACCGCGCGCATATCCATCAAGCCGCCATCGGTCCCGCCGACTTGATCGCCGTGGCCTCGGATGATGGCCTTTTCGAATGGGCTCACCACGCATGGTCACGCGTCCCGGTCCAGGACAGCACCGGTCGGCTTTGGTCGGCGGGCGATATCCTGGGAGTGACCTTCGATTCCGCAGACCGCCTTTGGATCGCCACCCGCGCGGGAGTCGCATTCCAAGGTGCGGAAGGTTGGCGCTTTTTCGAGGGCAAGGACGGTTTGCCCTACAACGAATTCACCGGGCTTGCCGCCGGGCCGGATGGCGCCGTCTGGATGGGTACCCGCCTCGGACTCATCCGCTTTAAAGAGGGAGTATGGTTCTATCGCCAGGGCCCCCTCTGGCTTCCCGATGATCACATCCGCCAGGTCGCCGTCGATCTTTCGGGTCGCGCCTGGGTCATTACTCCGGCCGGACTCGGTTGCATCGAGCAGCAACCAATGACCCTTGCCGCCAAGGCGGCGCTCTACGAAACCGAAATTGATAAATACATCAAAAGGACCCCTTTCGGTTTCGTCGCCGAAGCGCCCCTCGAGCATCCGGGCGACAAGTCGAGCGCCCGTCCCCAGGACAGCGACAACGATGGCCTGTGGACTGCCATGTATGGCGCCGCCGAATGCTTTGACTTCGCCGCTACCGGGGATCCGGCCGCCCAGTTCCGCGCGCGGCAGGCGTTCCATGCCCTCCAGTTCCTCCAGACCGTCACCCAAGGTGGTCCGCATTCGCCCCCGGATGGATTCGTCGCGCGCACGATCCGTCCCCGGGACTGGCCAGATCCCAATATCGGCCGACTGGAGGGCGACCGGCACGAACAGCAGGAAGACAAGCTCTGGAAAGTATACGAGCCACGCTGGCCAGTGAGCGCCGACGGCAAGTGGTACTGGAAGAGCGACACCAGCAGCGACGAACTTGATGGCCATTACTTCTTCTATCCGCTCTACTATGATTTCTGCGCAACGTCGGACGCCGATAAACTCGAAGTCCAATCTGTGGTCCGGAAACTGACCGATCACCTCCTGCAACACCATTTCGTCCTGATCGATCATGATGGTCAACCCACTCGCTGGGCCGTGTACGGGCCCCGGTACCTAAACCGCGATCCGGCGTGGTGGGCCGAGCGCGGCCTCAATTCGCTCAGCGTCCTCAGCTATCTGGCCGTCGCTGCACATGTCACGGAAGACCCCAAATACGCGGCCGCTTCTCGCGAACTCATCGACAAACACGGCTATGCCCTGAATGCCATGTACCCCAAAGTCCAGCATGGCCCAGGCTCGGGAAACCAGTCCGACGACGAAATGGCGTTCATGTGCTATTACAGCCTCCTTCGATACTCGCGCGATGAAGCCCTTAAGGGCCAAATCCGTTTCTCTTTCTTTCGATACTGGGCTAACGAAGCGTCCGAGTTGAACCCCTTCTTCAACTTCGCGTACGCCGCGCACAACCTCGGCACCGACGCGATCCTCAACTGGGGAATCTACTCGCTCTCGCCCTGGGACGGATGGCTCGAAGATTCCCGCGATACGCTCTGTGGCTTCCCGCTGGACCGCCGGAATTGGTCTCACCGGAACAGCCATCGACTCGACCTCGTCCCGCTTGGCCAGGTTCAAGCCAAGGATCTTTACGAGTCCCGCGGCACCCGGCGCGGGTATCGGATCAATGGCAAGGTCCTTCCGGTCGAGAATCGTCATTTCAACCATTGGAACACGGATCCATGGGAACTGGATTATGGCGGCAATGGCAACGAACTCGCCTCAGGAACCGTGTATCTCCTCCCCTACTACCTCGGCATGTATCACGGCTTCGTCGAAAAGCCCTGACCCAACCGCGAATTCCCCGGCAGCCTACCGCGTCCCGGACTCGATGCCAGCGCCGTTGTAAATGGCTTTATCTGGCGCCGCCTTTTTGCATTTCCGCCCCGATCAATTTCAGGTCGGTCGCCACTGCCACCGCCAATTTGCGTTCGACGCCTCCCCGCTGCAATGTGGCTTGAATGCTCGTCACGGTTTCCTGCGTCGGCTTGGCCGGACCACCACCGCCATTCAAAATCGATACCAAATCCTCAGCTATGAGCGCCTGGTTGGCTTCCGTTAAACTCGCCTGGAACAAGGCCGCCCCCAGGTCGTCCGCCAATTTCCTGATTGTCTTCGCCGAGGCTTTCGACGTCCCGCGCAGCGCCGTCGACAGGTTTTTTGTCAGTCGCTGGATCAGTTCTGGCGTGGCCGCCACACCAGGCTTCATCTCGGCCAGATCCGCCTTGAGCATGTTGAGATCATATTGCCGCAAAATCTCCGGGCTGGCTACCATCGGTTGGAAGGGACCAGGCGCCACGGCCACCGCGGGGCGCATGGGCGCGCGCTGAGGGTTCGGCGCGATCCCCTGACGCGCATTATTCTGCTCGCTGAGTTCCTTGGCGCGCTGCTTGATAATCTGCGCCTGGCCAAAAGCCTCCGCGACCGCCAGGTTGAGCAGCAAAAGAAAGAACATCGTTTTCATAATATCTCGGGTGACCCCAACATACGCCTGCCTGCCATCATGTCCAACCCGCAAAGCGGGCGCCCGTCGCAGCCGTCATCGTCCCGGAATTCCGGTTGAACGTGAATCGAGGGTTGAGTCAGTCCATTGACTCGTTATCATTGCGTCATGCAACGCTTCCTCATTTCCGCGATCACTTTGCTTTGCCTGGGGCCGATGTCGGCCGCGGCACCAAAACCGAACATTCTCTTCATCTTTTCGGACGATCACGCACTGCAGGCCATTGGCGCCTATGGGTCACAGATCAACCAGACCCCGAACATCGACCGGCTCGCCCAGGAAGGTGCGTTGTTTTCAAATTCTTTCTGCGCGAACTCGCTTTGCGGACCGTCGCGCGCCTGCATCCTTACCGGCAAACACAGCCATCTCAACGGGTTTCTGCGCAATGGCAACCGTTTCAATAGCGCGCAACCTACTTTTCCCAAACAGTTGCAGCGGGCCGGTTACCAGACCGTCGTGCTCGGCAAATGGCACCTCGAATCCAATCCCACCGGCTTCGATTACTGGGAGGTCCTGCCCGGCCAGGGAAATTATTACAACCCGGACTTCATCCAGATGGACGGATCGCTGAAACGCTCCCCGGGTTATTGCACCGATATCATCACTGATAAGGCGTTGGCTTGGCTCAAAAACCAGCGCCAGCCGGACAAACCGTTCCTCCTCATGTGCCAACACAAGGCCCCCCATCGTAATTGGACCCCCTCTCCGCGCCACTTCGATCTCTTTGGCCAAAACTCCATCCCGGAACCCGGTACGCTATTCGACGATTACTCGGGTCGCAGCGCCCTCCTCAAGGAAAACGAGATGACGATCCGAGATCATTTCTTTTGGGCCCATGACATGAAGTTCCACCACGATAATCTCTTTCCTCAATACTTCCGGAGTGGCACCGCCAACGGCGAATACAACCGCATGAACGAGGCCCAGCGTCAACTCTGGGACGCGCACTACGAACCCCTTAACCAGGAATTCATCCGGGAAATGCGTGCTGGTCAACTCTCCGAATCTGACATCGTCCGGTGGAAGTACCAGCGTTTCATGAAGGATTACCTCGGCTGCATCGCCGCTGTCGATGAAGGCGCGGGCCGGATTCTTGATTATCTCGACACCTCCGGCCTCGCCACTAACACCGTGGTTATCTACTCCTCAGACCAGGGCTTTTATCTCGGCGAACACGGCTGGTTCGATAAACGGTGGATGTTCGAGGAATCCTTGAAAATGCCATTCCTGATTCGTTGGCCGGGTGTGATCCCGCCTGGCACTCGCTCCCGTGCCCTGATCCAGAACATCGACTACGCCCCGACTTTTCTCGAAATGGCCGGCGCCGAAATCCCGGACGATATCCAGGGACGCAGCCTGGTTCCCCTGCTCCGTCACGAGGGCGAAGCGCCGGCCGATTGGCGCGACGCCATTTACTATGCCTACTACGAAAACGCGGCCGTGCATAATGTACCCATCCATGACGGCGTTCGCACGGACCGCTACAAATTGATGTTCTTCCCCCGAACCAGTGAGTGGCAGCTGTTCGATCTCGAATCTGATCCGCACGAACTCCGGAGTCTGCACCGGGATCCCGCCTATTCCTCCATCCTGGGCGGGCTCCAAAAGCGATATCGCGATTTGCACAAATTCTACGATGTCAATCCGGCCGTCATCCCCGCCTCTCGCGGGGATGAAACCTGGTGGCGCGATCGCGATCGTGCCGTGAATGAACGCGCCCGCCAGGATGCCGATCTCCTCTTCATCGGCGATTCCATCACTCAGGGTTGGGAGAATTCCGGTAGAGAGGTGTGGAATGAATTCTACGGCGCACGTCATGCCTTGAACCTCGGGTTCAGTGGCGACTGCACCGAACACGTGATCTGGCGGCTGACGGAGGGGAATCTTGCCAACGGCAAGGCCAGGGTGGCCGTCGTTTTGATTGGCACCAACAACACCGGTCACCGCATGCAGGATCCGGAGGAAACAGCCGCCGGCATCCGGCGCATCCTTGATATCATTCAGGAGCGTTCACCGCTGACCAAAGTACTCCTGCTAGGCATTTTTCCCCGTGGCGAACATCCTTTCGATGAAGCCCGTCTCAATAACGTCGCGATCAACCAGATCATTCGTCGCGACGCCGATGATCAAAGGGTTTTCTACCGCGATATCGGCGCGGTATTCCTAAATAAGGACGGTACCCTGCCCAAGGAAATCATGCCCGATTTCCTACACCCGGGTCCCCAGGGTTATCGCCGTTGGGCCGAGGCCATCGAGCCCGCACTTAAGGAGTTGGGGATCTGAACCCGCCTAAAACAATCCCAGCCCCGTGCAAAATCGGCCGATCCCAAGCGATTGGGCTGCCCGGATGATTCACACCCGGCATCCAAGGCTGCGCGAGTCCGACCCGGCCTCCATTACTTCACGGTGGCCGGTGCATCCAAAGTTTCGTCCTCCAGGATTCGCCCTCCCACACGTTTGGATTCCCTTGCGCCGAAACCGCGTCGAATGCCCTGATCCAGATCAATCTTCCAAAGTTGCGAGAGAGACCGCGCCCTCCGGGCGAGATCGTCTCGCTCGATCTCGACGTGGCGAGGCAGGGCGAAGAGGATAATATTTCCCGCGCCCGGAACATTCAGCAAGTAAACGCGATCAAATACCGCCTCGTAAGTGTCAACCATCGAATCATAAAGCGGGTTGGATCCCCGGCTCCAGAGATTTGCCACCGCAATGCCCCGCGGAGTCAGCGCCTTACGCACGGCGCGCAAAAACTCGCGTGTGGTGAGTTGCCGGGGAATACTGTCCGAGCTGAACGCGTCCAGAAAAATCAGGTCGTAGGGCTGGCTGCACTCCTCAATAAACTGTCGCCCGTCGCGCACATGCGCCCGCAGCCGCTGATCCTCGTGAAACCCGAAGAAATCCTTGGCCACCTCAACCACATCCGGATCGATGTCCACCGCGTCGATCGTGGCCTCGGGATAATGTCGATGAAGAAAGGTGGGAATGGTCCCGCCCCCCAACCCCACCACCAACACCCGCGAGGGATGTTCCACGATGGCGAGACTCACCAGCATGGATCGCACGTAGGGCAATTCCAGGTGGTCGGGATCACCCGGCTTAACCACGCTCTGACGGGCCCCGTTCCGTTCGAAACTCAACGTGCGCAGCCCAGACTCATCATCCGTGACCACGATGGTATTGTAAGGCGAATTCTTCTCGTAAAGTACCCCTGCCTGCGACGTGAAGATCTGGCAGAACAGGTAAACTCCGCCGAGCATTCCGCTAAGATAACGGCGTGTCGATTCCATAGTGATTGCCTTGCGGCCTCACTTTACGCCATTCGTGTGCCCCGGGCAAAGGGCGCAATCGTGATTTAGGGGCAACCGATTGCCGGCTCGGCGTCCACGGCGGCTCCATCCAGGGAGCAAGCTTGAACCTTGCGCGTCCAACTGGTTTAGCTAATCTCAACGCGGCGCATGAAGAAAAGCGTCAAGCTAACGCTCTATGTCCTGCTGGCAATGATTGCCTGCCTCTTCGGCTGGCGATTCAAGAGCAATTACGACGCCCTGATGTCCGCCGAGGCGAGCGCTGATCGAACTGATATCGACACCATCAATCTCTCGGATTACTCTGCGCCGGCCCCCGAGGAATCCCCAACCCACAATCTCGGTTTCTGGGGCGGTGGCCTTCTAATCAGTTTGCTCGCCCTCGGGCTGCTCACGGCTCGCGACCTCTCTTTGTTCATTGGCTCGAAGACCGCCAAAGCATTGTTCGATGATACCGGAGAAATCATCATCACCCCCGATTATGAAAAGGCGGAGGAAGAATGGGGTAAGGGCAACTTCCTCGACGCCATCCGCATCCTCCGCGAGCATCTCGAACTCCATCCGCGCGAGCAACATCTCGCTCTCCGCATCGCCGAAATCTACGAGAAGGACCTGAACAACTATCTCGCCGCCGCCCTCGAATACGAGGAGGTGTTGAAACAAAAACTGCCCCACGAACGCTGGGGTTGGGCCGCCATTCACCTCTGTAACCTCTACACCAGCCGCCTCAACCAACCCGCCAAGGCCATCGAACTGCTCCGGCGCATCGATGCCGAATACGCCGAAACTGCCGCTGCCGGAAAAGCCCGGGCCCGCCTCGCACAACTTGAGACCGAAGGCCTCATCACTCGCGCTCCCGCGCCGTCTCCTCCATCTGAATCACCCCCCGATTTCAAATTGCCGCCCGGCTTTGCCCCCAAGAAGAAATAACGCCGATGGCTCTCCTGAACGATAATTACCTCAAGCTTAAGGCCGGTTATCTCTTCCCCGAAATCTCCCGCCGCGTTGCGGAGTTCGGCCGACGCCACCCCGAATCCGCCCAGCGGCTCATCCGCTGTGGTATTGGTGACGTTACCGAGCCCTTGCCTTCCGCCGTAGTCGAAGCCATGCACCGGGCCGTGGACGAAATGGGTCGGCGCGAATCCTTCCGCGGCTATGGACCGGAACAGGGCTATGATTTTCTCCGCCACGCGATTGCTCAAAATGAATATCACGATCGACGGATCGCCATCGATGCGGAGGAGATTTTCGTGTCCGATGGCTCAAAATGCGATTGCGCAAATATCCTCGATATCTTCGGCGCTCATAATCGCATCGCGGTCATGGATCCCGTCTACCCCGTTTACGTAGATACCAACGTGATGGCCGGCCACACCGGCGATGCCGACGATTCCGGATCCTTTGCCGGTTTGCACTACCTCCCTTGCACCGCGCAAAACGGATTTGTGCCCACAATCCCTTCGGCGCCCGCCGACCTCATTTATCTGTGCTACCCCAATAATCCCACTGGTGCGGTTGCCACCCGAACCCAACTCGAGGAATGGGTCAAATATGCCCTCAACCACCAATCAATCATTCTCTACGACGCTGCCTACGAAGCCTATATCACCGATCCGACCATCCCCCATTCCATTTTCGAAATTCCCGGCGCGCGTGACTGCGCTATCGAGTTCCGGAGTTTCTCCAAGAACGGCGGTTTTACCGGGACCCGGTGCGCCTTTACCGTCATACCCAAAAACTTGATGGCAGTGACGCCCGCTGGCCAGCGCCTCCCTCTCCACCCCCTCTGGCAGCGTCGCATGGCCACCAAATTCAATGGCGTCAGTTACCCTGTCCAACGCGGGGCCGTGGCCCTCTATTCCCCGGAGGGCAAAGCACAGGCCCGACAACTCATCGAACATTATATGGGGAACGCGCAAATTCTACGGTGCGCCGCAGAATCGGCCGGCTTGACCGTCTTCGGCGGTGTCAATGCCCCGTACCTCTGGGTGCAAACGCCAGCCGGCATCTCCAGTTGGCAGGCCTTCGATCTCATCCTTGAGCACGCTCGTGTTGTGATCACCCCCGGCAGCGGCTTCGGACTGCGTGGGGAAGGCTACATCCGAATCTCTGCCTTCAATAGTCGCGCGAACGCCCATGAAGTCGCCCAACGGCTCCTCGACTTGCGCTGGAGTTGATCATCCCGCCGCCACCTAATCCCGGCGCCCCTTTCTCGGAGCGATCGGCCCCGTGGCGGACGTGCTTCTTCTGCCTGCCTTCCAGGGGCTGGCCGCCCCTCCTGCGTGGTGTCCTCCGCAACCAACGGTTCGAACCGCGCCATCTCCAACATTAGAGAAAGCGCTGGGATCATGGAATCGGCGCGCCACCGTGGGCCTTCGTCTTGCGCAGGACACCGGCGAATATAACCCTGTCGGAATCCACACCCCCCGAAGGACTCCGCGTGATTCACATTCCGCTATAAAAAAGGCCGGGCAATAAAGCCCGGCCTCGAGACGGCGTCTGCCGTCTGAAAGATCTGGCGGCTACCTACTCTCGCGGAAGCTATACAACCACTACCATCGGCAACGCTGCGTTTGACGGCCGAGTTCGGGATGGGATCGGGTCGGGCCGCAGCTTTATGGCCACCAAAAGTCAAATCGGTCACGAAGACCGCAAAATATCATCAAAGATCAGATCCGTACCCTGCTCCCTAACAACTACACATAGACCGGACATTTCCATTCGCGAGCTCCAAATCACCCATCCTCATTTGAGGAAAGAGCAATCAAGCCGCACGACCGATTAGTATCAGTCCGCTTAACGCGTTACCGCGCTTCCACGCCTGACCTATCAACCAGGTAGTCTTCCTGGGGTCTTCAGGGACCTTGCGGTCCGGGAAACCAAATCTTGGGAGGAGCTTGGCACTTAGATGCTTTCAGCGCTTATCTCTTCCGCACATGGCTACGCAGCGCTGCCCCTGACGGAACAACTGCCACACCAGAAGTGCGTCATTCCCGGTCCTCTCGTACTAAGGAATGAACCCCTCAAGTTTCCTGCGCCCACAGTGGATAAGGACCGAACTGTCTCACGACGTTCTGAACCCAGCTCGCGTACCGCTTTAACCGGCGAACAGCCGGACCCTTGGGACCTTCTCCAGCCCCAGGATGCGATGAGCCGACATCGAGGTGCCAAACCGCGCCGTCGATATGAACTCTTGGGCGCGATCAGCCTGTTATCCCTAGCGTACCTTTTGTCCGTTGAGCGATGGCAATTCCACATTCAACCATCGGATCACTTGGGCCTGCTTTCGCACCTGCTCGACTTGTTGGTCTCGCAGTCAACCTGGCTTCTACCCATACGCTCGACGCACGGTTGCCAACCGTGCTGAGCCAAGCATCGCGCTCCTCCGTTACTCTTTGGGAGGAAACCGCCCCAGTCAAACTGACCCGCAGGCACTGTCCCCCGCCTGGCTGACAGGTCGGGGTTAGAATCCTAGTTAATAAAGAGTGGTGTTTCACATTGCGACTCCACGAGAACCGAAGCTCGCCGCTTCAAAGTCTCCCACCTACGCTACGCATCATTAACCAGAACCCAATACCAGCTTACAGTAAAGGTGCATAGGGTCTTTCCGTCCTACTGCGGGCAGGCGGCATCTTCACCGCCACTACAATTTCGCCGAGATCCTCTCCGAGACAGTCGCTCAGTCGTTACACGATTCGTGCAGGTCGGAACTTACCCGACAAGGAATTTCGCTACCTTAGGACCGTTATAGTTACGGCCGACATTCACGGGGACTTGGGCTCACCGCTTCGCCCTTGCGAGCTAACGGCTTACCTTGATCTTTCCGCATTGGTCACGTGTCACACCCTATACGTCGTCTTCACGACTTGGCAGAGTGCTGTGTTTTTGTTAAACAGTCGCTAAGCGCAATTTACTGAGACCCTACGCCATCACATTGCTGCAACGGTTTCAGGCACCCCTTCTCCCGAAGTTACGGGGCTAATGTGCCGAGTTCCTTAGAGAGGTTTCTCTCGCGCGCCTTAGTCTATTCGACCCACCCACCTGTGTCGGTTTGCGGTACGGGCGGTCCGGGGAACAACCAGGGGCTTTTCTCGGCAGATCGTCCAGTGATACGCTTCGCCCGAAGGCTAAGCTCCGTCTTTCAATGACATAATCACCTTTCTTTCTGCGTCATCCCTGGCCTTAACCCGCGCCGGTGCAGGAATATTAACCTGCTGTGCATCGACTACGCCTTACGGCCTCGCCTTAGCTCCCGACTAACCCTGGGAGGACGAACCTGGCCCAGGAAACCTTGGGTTTACGGCGACCAGAATTCTCATCTGGTTTATCGCTACTCATGTCTGCATTCTCACTAATCAACGCTCCACCTTCCTTTACAGTCCGGCTTCACAGCATTGATTACGCTCTCCTACCACTTCCGCCCGGCGAACCGGATGGAAATCCACAGCTTCGGTATACCGCTTATCGCCAATCATTTTCGGCGCGACATCGCTCGATGAGTCAGCTATTACGCACTGTTTAAATGATGGCTGCCTCTAAGCCAACATCCTCACTGTCTAATGCAACGTCACATCCTTTCCACTTAACGGTATTTAGGCACCTTAGCTGGTGGTCTGGGCTGTTGCCCTTTCGGCTATGAAGCTTATCCCCCACCGCCTGACTGCCGGGTTAATGAGATCCGAGGAATTCGGAGTTTGATTGGTTTTGGTATCCTGGTGGGGACCCTAAGCCATCCAGTGCTCTACCTCCTCGGAGTACTTGCCCGACGCTAGCCCTCAAACTATTTCGGAGAGAACCAGCTATCACGGGGTTTGATTAGTCTTTCGCTCCTACCCTCAAGTCATCTCAGGATTTTTCAACATCCACGAGTTCGGTCCTTCACTGAGTGTTACCTCAGCTTCAACCTGCTCAAGGGTAGATCACCTCCGCTTCGGGTCTATTGCCCGCGACTGAGCGCACATTTCGTACTCGCTTTCGCTTCGCCTCCACCGCAGAACGGCTTAGGCTTGCCACGGACAATAACTCGCAGACTCATTATGCAAAAGGCAGGCGGTCATCCCACAAGGGGACTCCCACACATTGTATGCAATTGGTTTCAGGTACTATTTCACTCCCCTAAAAGGGGTTCTTTTCACCTTTCCCTCACGGTACTGGTTCACTATCGGTTGCCAAGGAGTATTTAGCCTTATCCGGTGGTCCGGACAGATTCACGCAGAGTTCCACGTGCACCGCGTTACTTGGGATACCTCTAGGCGGTTTCCGACTTTTGCGCACCCGGCTGTCACGGTCTATGGCCGATTTTTCCACATCGTTACACTGGTCTTCCACCTGCCACATCGAGGTCCCGCTACCCCGGAAAAACAAGTTTTCCCGGTTTGGGCTGTTCCGCTTTCGCTCGCCACTACTTACGGAATCACGTCGTTTTCTTTTCCTGGGGTTACTGAGATGTTTCACTTCGCCCCGTCTCGCTTCGCCGGACTATGAATTCATCCGGCGATAGTTCCGCATGACCGGAACTGGGTTGTCCCATTCGGAAATCCACGGATCAACGCCTGTTTGCGGCTCCCCGCGGCTTATCGCAACTTGCTACGTCCTTCATCGCCTCTTGGCACCAAGGCATCCACCGATTGCACTTAGTAGCTTGATCACAAAGTTCTCTTTCGAGGCGGACCTCGAAAGAACTCAGCGAAATGTAAATGCCCTAAATCTATGTGTAGTTGTCAAAGAACAGAGCCGAACCGGGCCGATCCCGGGGCCGGCAAAAATAGCATCGTCGTTGTGGTGGGCCTGACTGGACTTGAACCAGTGACCCTGCGCTTATCAAGCGCATGCTCTAACCAACTGAGCTACAGGCCCATCCAGGCTGATGGCTTGAGTATGGTGGAGCTGGGGAGATTCGAACTCCCGACCTATAGCTTGCAAAGCTACCGCTCTACCAACTGAGCTACAGCCCCAGACGGCCAATAGCCAGGTCAACGACCGATAAACGCATTTTGCGAAAGAACAACCCTCGAAAACTGAACTGTGCGATAAGCGAGCCCGGCAGCCCTTGCAGGCCGTCGACCTTGGCCATTCCGCCGGAGCGGAACAACCGGTAACTCCTTAGAAAGGAGGTGATCCAGCCGCAGGTTCCCCTACGGCTACCTTGTTACGACTTCATCCCAATCACCAGCCATACCTTCGGCACCTGTCCCCTCGCTTGCGCAAGGTTGGCTCAGCGACTTCGGGTACAACCGGCTTTCATGATGTGACGGGCGGTGTGTACAAGGCCTGGGAACGTATTCACGGCGCCGTAGCTGATGCGCCATTACTAGCGATTCCAGCTTCATGCCGTCGAGTTGCAGACGACAATCTGAACTGGGCCCGGTTTTAGGGGATTTGCTCCACCTTGCGGTCTTGCTTCCCTTTGTACCGGGCATTGTAGTACGTGTGCAGCCCTGGCCGTAAGGGCCATACTGACTTGACGTCATCCCCACCTTCCTCCCCGTTTAAGCGAGGCAGTCTGTCCAGAGTGCTCCCTGCTTGCGCAGGGGTGGCAACAGGACACGAGGGTTGCGCTCGTTGCGGGACTTAACCCAACATCTCACGACACGAGCTGACGACAGCCATGCAGCACCTGTGCAAGCTCCCCTTGCGGGGTCGTTACCCTTTCAGGCTTCTACCACATGCATGTCAAGGCCAGGTAAGGTTCTTCGCGTTGCATCGAATTAAGCCACATACTCCACCGCTTGTGCAGGCCCCCGTCAATTTCTTTGAGTTTTAATCTTGCGACCGTACTCCCCAGGCGGCACGTTTAACGCGTTAGCTACGCCACGGACGGGGTCGATTCCGCCCACAGCAAACGTGCACAGTTTACGGCTAGGACTACCAGGGTATCTAATCCTGTTTGCTCCCCTAGCTTTCGTGCCTCAGTGTCAGGAGTCGTCCAGAGACCCGCCTTCGCCACTGGTGTTCCTCTCGATATCTACGCATTTCACTGCTACACCGAGAATTCCAGTCTCCCCTCCGACCCTCAAGCAGGATAGTATTCAATGCCATTTCCGAGTTGAGCTCGAAGCTTTCACACCGAACTTACCCTGCCACCTACGCACCCTTTACGCCCAGTAAATCCGAACAACGCTCGGGACCTCTGTATTACCGCGGCTGCTGGCACAGAGTTAGCCGTCCCTTCCTCTTTCGCTACTATCAGACTGCCGGTCTGTTCGACCGACAGTTTTGCTCGCAAATGACAGGGGTTTACGGGCCGAAGCCATTCATCCCCCACGCGGCGTCGCTCCATCAGGCTTTCGCCCATTGTGAAAAATTCTCGACTGCTGCCACCCGTAGGTGTCTGGACCGTGTCTCAGTTCCAGTGTGGCTGGTCGTCCTCTCAGACCAGCTACCCGTCTTAGCCTTGGTGGGCCGTTACCTCACCAACTAGCTGATAGGCCGCGGGCTCATCATAAAGCGCCAGGCCTTGCGGTCCCCGGCTTTAGATACCAGGATTTATCCCGATATCCACATTCGGCATTAGCCCCGATTTCTCGGAGTTATTCCCAACTTCATGGTAGATCACCCACGTGTTACGCACCCTTTCGCCGCTAGAACACAAAGATATTGCTACCCTCATGTTCCCGCTCGACTTGCATGTCTTATCCACGCCGCCAGCGTTCGTTCTGAGCCAGAATCAAACTCTCCGTTAAAAAAACGGTTTGAATAATTCTCATCCGGGCCACTTTCACGACCCGGCGATTTACAATTTTAAAACTCTTCCTCGTTGGTGCTCACGCGCCAACGCTGAAGGGGCTCTTACTTATCGCACAATTCAATTTTCAAAGAGCATTCGGCGTTTCCGCCGCAAATTGATTCCCATCCGGGGGACAAAAAACCTGAGCGCCGACTAAGCGACCCGCGGCGGCTCAGATTCAAAAACTTGTGAGGTGCAATCTACCGAGTCACCGTCACTTGTCAAGGCCCTCTTTTTTTCCCGATCTTTTCCGTCGCCTCGACCACTGCCGCTTCCAAGAGTGCGAGGACGCTATCAGACGGCAGCAACGCTGCAAGAGTTTTTTCGAGAAATTTTCCATGAGCCTTGATTGACCCGATTTTACATGCATTTCCGCCCAAATAAGGGATGACGATCATGTTACAGGACAGTCGCTCGACCAAAGCCGTCACGTTGGTTTTTGTCACTCTATCCGGCCGCCTTTTCGGATTCATCAGGACAATTTGCAGAGATTCCATAGGTACCGATTCCAGGGCGCGCACAGTGAGCAGGATGTGGTTGATCACTCCCAGCCGATTCGGGGCCACAACAATAACATGCCCACCCATCAGCGAGATCATATCGAGCGCCGTGAATTGCTTTCCCAAGGGCGTCAACAATCCTCCACAACCTTCAACAAGAAGACACTCGCAGCGCCCTCGAACGCCCTCGACATGGCGCATCGCGGCACTCAGATTCACCCGGTTGCCCTCCAAATCGGCGGCCACGGCCGGTGCCAGCGGCAACCGATATCGAAAGGGAGAAATCTCTTCGATTCTCAGGCTTTCTTTCTGGAGTTCGGAGAGCAGGCTTGTATCTGCCAGTCCTCCCGAACAAAAGGGTTTCACCGCCAGTGCATCCACTCCTCGCGTTCTGAGATGGCTTAAAAGCAATCCGGTGAGCAATGTCTTGCCGACGCCCGTATCGGTCCCGGTGATGAAAATCAATGGCGTGCATCGGGATTGGGAGAATCTGCTTGCTGCCATCCTGGATATCGGTCGCGACCGATAGTTCTACTTCCAATCCGCTCGAAGGATGTTGATGCTGCGAGGACTTCGGGCGTCGAGTTCGGCTTGAAAAACCCGCGTGTACTGGTCGACCTCGACCTCGACCTCGACCTCGAAGAACCTGCTTTGCACGCCGCAAAGTCGTTGCAAGGCACTGACATCGAGCGGCAGAATCCCTCCCACGTTGATGAGTTCACCCGGCGAATGGTAGGGAGTGTCGTCTTCAGTGCCATCCACGCCGTCCATGCCAGCCCGCATTTCCACGATGCCTTCTGCCAGTCGATCGTCGATACCCGGAAGCATGCTCAGGACCGCCGCCGACGCGGTGTTGATGTTAAGCCGTTGCGGCCCGGGGCTGACGGTAAAAATGTCAACCAATCCCAGGGAAGAATCGTGCGACGGCTCATGGGGAAGCCCCATATGAACCGGTGCATCCACATCTGCTGTTCCCCAATAGAGTTCTTCAGTCACGCCGCGAACGAGCAGCAACTCCGAAATATCGTCCAGAGGACCATCCTTGGCCGTGTAAGGTTGTTTGAGAGCGAGATAATAGTCGCTTTCTGCCCCGTCGAGTTGGGTGGTGTTATCGGGATCACGCCAGTCTTGGATCGAGTTGACGATCGGCACCGCATCCATGGCGTTCACACCCAATTTGTTCAGTACCCGTTCCAAGAGGCCGGTCGGCGAGGAATTGATGTTCAATTTCCGTTCCTCGTCGACGATCCGAACCGTGAATCGGCCGCGGCCCATCTGAACGTCCTTCAGCGAGATATCTTCGAGCAGATCATTGGTGCTGCCCGGTCCGCCGGCCCATTTTTGGTTGAGGGCGTGGAACGTCGATTCCCCGGGAATGTTAGCTTGTTGACCTATTGTATAACGGGCCAATTCCACGCCGGACCAGGCCAGCAGGAACATATCCGACTCGCTCTGGGTGTTCCGCGCGAGTTTCATCTCCACCTTCATGGTAAAAGCGAACCCGGCGGCCAGGATGCTCAACGCCACGATCACGAGCATCACGATGATCAGGGCAATACCCGATTCGGGGACCTCTTTCCGCGGTCTAGTTCTCATGGCGGGATGACCGGATTCTGTGGGAGTCCTGTGGAAGGGTCAGGCAAGTCCATCCCGGGGGTTTGCGTGCCGGAGCGGAGTCCAATCAGGGCCCCGCTTCCAACCATCGGAATGACGCGGGAGATGACTTCAGTTGAATCGATTCCGCGCCGTTGCTCGCGTCCCGTAGCCAGGGAGAAACGGATCAGAGGCGGCACCTGGTTGGTCGCGGGCCACGCGATCTGCCATTCCGCCGCCCGGTCATCCCAGAATTCAAGCGTGAACCTCAGGACATTCTTTGCAAGCACCAGGGGATTCTCCTGCTCATCCCGGTCCATCTCAAACAGGAGCGGGGTCTGTCGAAGGACCAACTCCTTATCCCCGGCCGATCCCCGTTCGAGATTAAAAGTCACGCGTCGAATCGGTCTTTCTGGAAACCGCCCCCCGCGGGGAAAAGATTCCGGCAAGCGTGCGACAAAACTGAGAAATGGCTCAGCGGGATCTCCATCGGCAAGAAAGGAATAATAGTCGGCGTTCATTCGAGACCCTTGGGGCGTCCGTGGGACCGGAATCAGTGCCCCGAGGAGCGCCTCTTCCAGGGTTCGAACCGCGACGCGCGAACGTTGAATTTCGGCAGCTGCGGTCTGAGCCACCTGGGAACTGCGTAATATGGAGGTCCACGTGGAATAGATGGCTGCGATGACTCCGGCAAAGATAGCAATGGCGATCAGGACCTCCAGAAGAGTGAAGGCGATTACGGCCTTCCGAACCGCCTTCGTCCGGGGAGCTGGGTGGATCATCGCTGCCCCTCAAAGTTCATCGGCGTACCCCCCGAATCAATGAGGAAGATCCCGGCCGCCACAAAAGCATGCTCGTATGCGTCTCGATTCTCTTGCCCGATCGAGTTCCTGCGATGGTGAAGTCGACTCGGAACAAGCCGTTGGTCCCCACTTCCACAATCTCCCTACGCCACCGATAATCCGGGTTGACGTTTCCGAAATCACCCTCCTCCCACCCTTCCTCCAAGTGGTCATTGAGCAGTAGCCCCGCCGCCAGGCTGCTGGCGTTCGGCACCTCGGACTGGAGGGCCCTTGCAGCACCAAGCCCCTGCGATACCACTCCGAGGATGGCGAACACCGCCATGAAGAAGAGCGCCATCGCGATCATGACTTCGAGGAGCGTAAAAGCCTGGCTCATCGGGCGTCTCATCGAAGCGTCTCCAAATCTGCCAGAGCGGTAATCGGATCCAGCGAGATCTTCTTGATCTGTCCCCCTTCTTCAAGCACCAGGGTGAAATCATCCGAAGTGCCGTTGGGAAAAAAGCGAACCCGCGCCACGGGGGCTTCCATCCGACTGCGGAAATTCACTTCCAACAGGGTTACCGCGATGTCCCGGTGAAGTCGGGCTGAGAATGCGCTCTTCGGTGGCGGATTGAGCGCGGTGGAGTCGCCTTCCTCGACATACAATGGCGAATGTTGAGTTTCGCGCTTCGGATCTTCCAAAGGAAGAACTTCGATACCACCTTCCCCGGTCAACGTGAACTCCACAGGCACGCCCCGGAGGATGGCCTGCGCCCGGGCCTGGCCGAGCGCCTCCATCACATCGCTCAGGGCCTGTCGCAAGGGTCCTTTGCTGACAATCTGGACGAAACTGGGCACTCCGATGGCAAACGCAATCGCTACAATGGCGACAACGATCATGGTCTCAATCAGGGTGAAACCACGATGCCCGGCCAATTCGCTCCAGATCGAGCGGGACCGAAAGCTCACCCACGGGAGGCTCCAAGGTTGGGAACCGGGTTTTTCCGCTTTGGGCCCTGGCCGGGATCGCGCGCGCATTATTGTCCAATGTTGGCCGTGATGGTGAACATGGCGGAAAGGATACTAAAGAGGAGTCCGCCAACGAGTACCGCCATGATGATGATCATGGTCGGCTCGATCAGATTGGTCATCACGCGCAAGGCAATGGTCAATTCGTTCTCGTAAGTATTGGCCAGGCTCTTGAGCGCCCCGGGGACATCGCCCGTTTCCTCCCCGATCTTCACCAGGTCGATCATCAGCTGTGGAAACACGCGGCTGCGCGCAAGGGGCTGCGCCAGCGTCTTGCCATCTGTCACATCCTCCCGCGTTCGCACGATGGCATCCTTCAACACATGATTCGGAAGGACCTCTTCAGTGATCTTGAGGGCCGTGAGCACGGGCACTCCATTCTGCAAAAGCGTCGACAGCGTCCGGGCAAATTGCGCGAACAGATTCAGGCGGACCACCCGGCCGACGACCGGCAGATTCATCTTCAAACTGTCGATCCGGCGTCTTCCCCCTGAGGTCGCTTTGTAGCGGGCCATGAGAACGAAAAGGACCACGCCGGCCAGCCCGATGAACAGCCAGGTGGTTCCCCGGCTGAAGAAATGGCTGACGTCGATGAGGAATTGAGTCGAGGGCGGCATGGGCACCTGCATCCCCTCGAAGATCGACATGAACTTCGGCAGCATGACACTCACGAAAAAGGTGATGATCACCACTCCCACGACGGCGATGATTGCAGGATAGATGAGGGCGGAAGTAAACTTCGACTGAACCTCCGCGAATCGCTCGTAGTGATCGGCCAACCGGCGTAACACCTCCACCAGCGCCCCACTTTGTTCACCAGCGCGAACCATGCTGATGAACATGTCCGAAAACACCACGGGCTGGCGCGCCATCGAATCCGAGAGACTCTTGCCCTCCATGACATCCTGACGCAGCTGGCGGCTGACATCCGAGGAAATCCCCTTCGCATCCAGGTGGGTCATGCTGTTCAACGCCACCGTGAGAGGCATGCCGGATTGTAACAGGTTGGCCAACTGCTGCGTAAAGGTCGCCAGCTCCCGCAATTTCGGCCGCCGTTTCCGCTGCAATAGCGCCCGTAACCCTTCCGGAAGTACGCTGGATTTTGCCCCCCGAGATTCGGCGCGCTCGGCCCGCGCGATCGCGGCCGCCCGGGCCATCTCGATGGAAACCGGAAACAACCCAAGCCGCTCGATCTGGCTCAATGCGGCTGACCGGTCCGGGACGTCCAAAATCCCTTGCACCAATTCTCCGGACCGCCGCCGGGCTCTATAAGAAAACTGCGCCATATTGAAGCTGCCATCGTTGCACTAAACCGTCCCGTCGCAAAAGTTGCGGCGGTTGATCTCTCATGGGAGGGACCGATGGCCCCTAGGACCCGCGGCTCCCGAACTCTACGCCGATGGCGGAGCCTTGTCCGCCCGTAGCGATCATCTCGTTGGCGCTCCCCCGTCGATATCCAAGCAGATCCAGGACGACGTGGAGATAGCCTGCCTCCTTTAAGGCGGCCGCGACTTTGCCATTCGCGCCATCGGCCAAGAGTCTTGGAATCTCGGAGGGGCCCAATTCGATCCGCGCCAGCGCTCCTTGAGCCAATTCATGGTGACGCACCCGCACATCACGAAACCCCATGTCCCGCAGCTGATTCTCGGCCTCCTCGATCATCTTGAGCTTCTCGGGTGTCACGGCCTCACCATACGGTATCCGTGAGCTCAGACAGGCCATTTGCGGCTTATCGGCAGTCGGGAGGCCCAGCTGGGCGGACAATGCCCTGATCTCCGATTTGGTGAGCCCCACTTCCTTGAGCGGGGCGCGCACCTGAAATTCCGCCGCGGCCTTGGAGCCCGGTCTGAAGTCCCCCTGATCACTGGCGTTCTCGCCGTAAAGGATCGCGGCCAGTTCTTCCTGCCGGGCGAGCGGGGCCAACTCCGTGAACAGTTCGAATTTACAGAAGTAACAACGATTGGCCGGATTCGAAAGATAGTCGGCGTTGTCGAATTCGCGGGTTTTCACGACCCGGACCGCGATGGCATAACGCTTCGCCACATCCAGCGCCTCGGCGAGCTCCCGACGCGGCAAGCTCGGCGAGTCCGCGATCGCGGCTACACTCCGGTCCCCGAGCACCTCCTGACAAACGCGGGCCAGGAATACTGAATCCACTCCGCCAGAATAGGCCACCAGACAGGAACCCAATGAATCTATCAGCCGGCGCAATTCTTCGTACTTGTCCATCAACACCAGGTCACACTGCCATCCCCTCCGCGGCTTGTCGAGTCCCGCCGCCTCTCGGCTCGAAAAGTTCGCCGCACGTCTCACCTGAGCAAATCCGGGTAATTCCACCCGTCATGCGAATCTCGTAATTGGGCCCAATCTCGATGCGAATCTCGCCCCCGGGCATCTCGACGATGATGTCTCGCTCGCAGAATCCCAATCGGCACGCCACCGCAGCGGCCGCGCTGCTGCTACTTCCCGACGCCAGGGTGTAGCCGGCCCCGCGCTCCCAAATTTCGATTCGGATGCGATTGCGGCCCAGGACTTGTAAAAACTGAACGTTGGTTCGCCGGGGAAATTGGCGATGCGTTTCGAGCAGCGGCCCATACCGTTTGGCGATCTCCTCGCTGACGCTTTCCATCGGCACCACACAATGCGGATTCCCAATGGTCGCCGCACAAAACTTTAACGTCCGATCGCCCACCGTGATCTTCTCGTTCAAGACCTCACGGCTTTCACCAATCACCGGGATTTCGTCGCTCCTGAAGCTCACCCGCCCCATCTCCACGGTCGCGGCCCGCCCCCGGGTGAGTACCGTCGACCGCACCACTCCACCGGCTGTCTCGATGGTAAACTCGTCCTCCCCCACCAGCCCGCGATCCCAAAGATACCGTGAAAAAATCCTCAGTCCATTTCCGCTCTTCTCTGCTTCGCTGCCATCCGGGTTGAAGATGCGTAGTCCAAAGTCCGCCTTCTCCGACGCCGTTGGCCCAAACAGGATGCCATCGGAGCCGACACCGAAATTCCGGTGACAAATCGCCCGGATTGCGTCCGGCTCGAGGCCGCCGGCGGGGGAATCCTCCGGTGCGATCACCAAGTAATCGTTTCCCAAGGCATGGTACTTGACGAATTTCATGGGACTGGAGGCTAACGCTGTGACGGATCAGGCGCAAGCCGCCGCTCATTACCTGCATCATGGCAGCTTACTTCGCCCTTTACAGTGCTACGGTCGCTTCTCATTATCCGCGCCGTGAGAGAATCGGTTTACCCTTCCTATGACCCGATGCAGGACCACCCCCTCGATCTGATCTCGCCGACTGTCCAGAGCGAGCTGGCACAGGCCATCGAACGTTCACAACAACACCTGCTCAGTCTTCGGAAACCGGATGGCTATTGGGTCGGGGAGCTGATAGTTGATGGCACCTTGGTCGCCGATACCGTCGCCTACCATCACTGGAACGGTAGGGTCAATCTCGAGTGGCAACGCAAGGCCGTCCATCATCTCTTCTCTCTCCAACTCCCGGACGGCGGTTGGAACACTTACTATGGCGGCCCCTCGGAGATCAACGCCACCATCAAAGGCTATCTCGCCCTCAAGCTCGCCGGCATTCCGGTGACCGATCCGCGCCTGCTGCGCGCCCGGGAAATGGCGCTCCGGATGGGTGGCGTGCCGCGGATGAACACGTTCTCCAAACTCTATCTTGCCTTGCTGGGGCTGTTTCCCTGGAATTATGTGCCAACGATCCCCTGTGAGGTCATCCTGCTGGGCAAATGGTTCCATGTGAACTTCTACGAAATGAGCTCCTGGACAAGGTCGATGCTTGTCCCCCTCGCCATTATCAACCACTTCAAACCCACCCGTCCCCTGAGCCCACCAGTCACGCTCGATGAACTTTACCCCGAGGGTTACTACGAACGCGACCTGGCCCTGCCTCCGGATCCCCAGGGTCTCACCTGGCGCAATTTCTTTCTCTGGCTCGACCGCCTTCATAAGTTCGTGGAGAATTATCGCCTCCGCCCGTTCCGCAAATGGTCCCTCCGGAAGGCCGAGAAATGGATGCTCGAACGCCTGGAAGGCTCCGATGGCTTGGCCGCCATTTTCCCCGCAATGCTGAACTCGCTGATCGCGCTCAAAGCCCTCGGCTATCCGGACGATCACCCGGAGATCCTCCGCGCGGAACGCGAGTTGAAACGGCTCGAGCACGAAACCCGCGATTCCGTCCGCATCGAGCCGTGTCTTTCCCCGGTCTGGGATACCGCGATCGTGCTCATCTGCCTCCGGGAATCCGGCATTCCCGAGGATCATGCCGCCCTTGTCCAAGCCTGCGAATGGATGCTTGCCAGGGAAATCCGGTTCCGCGGCGACTGGCAGTACAAGAATCCGGCGAACGTCGAACCCAGCGGCTGGGCCTTCGAATTTGAAAACAAGTGGAATCCGGACGTCGACGACACCGCAATGGTCCTCCTCGCGCTTCGCCTGATCCCCACCACGAAAGTGGCCGAGCGTGATGCTGCCCTAAAACGCGGCCTCGACTGGATGATGACATTCCAATGCAAGGATGGCGGGTGGGGCGCTTTCGATAAAGACTGCACCAAGAACATCCTGGAGAAGGTTCCCTTTGCCGATCACAATGCCATGCTCGATCCCGAATGCGCCGACATCACGGCACGCATTCTCGAACTGCTCGGCTACGAGAATTGGCCCCTCGATCATCCCCAAATTCAGAAGGCCATCGATTACCTCCGCATTCATCAGGAAGAAGACGGCTCGTGGTACGGACGCTGGGGCGTCAATTATATCTATGGCACCTGGCAGGTTCTCCGCGGCTTGCGCGCCCTTAGGTTGAACATGACCCAACCCTGGCTCCTCCGCGCCCGGGATTGGTTCGAAGGCGTCCAGCACCCGGACGGCGGTTGGGGCGAACGCTGCAATACTTACGAAGACCCGGTATTCAAAGGCCGCGGCCCCAGCACCGCCTCCCAAACCGCCTGGGCCGTCATGGGTCTCTGCGCCTTCGACGATCCCAACCGTCCCAGCCTCAAGCGCGGGGTGGAATACCTGATCCGAACCCAAAACGCCGATGGCTCCTGGACCGAGCATGAAACTACCGGCACTGGCTTTCCCAGGGTCTTCTATCTTAAATACGACATGTACCGAAATGCCTGGCCGCTCCTCGCCCTCGCGACCTACCGGAAGATCCTCGGCCGTTGATCCCCTCCGTTCTGATCACTTTTGCCGTCGCTGCCGAGGCCGCTCCTGCCCGGCGGCAGCTCGTCCGAAATCCGTTCCAACCCCGGTTTCTCCTCACTGGAATGGGCGACTCTGCCGCGTGTAGGTCCGTTCAACGTGCCCTCTCCCGCCTGCGTCCCGACATCGTCCTGACCTGCGGATTTGCCGGCGGCCTGAATCCGGACCTCTCCTGCGGCGCCCTGGTTGCCCAATACGACCCCGATTTCCCACTTGCCCACGGCATCGAAACAACGGGCGCCATCTCCGCAACGCTTTTCTCCTCGGAGCGCGTCCTGGTCACCGCCCGCGAAAAAAAAGAAGCCTGGGAAAGGTCTCAAGCCGACGCTGTCGAAATGGAATCCTCCACCATCCGGCATCTCTGCGCCCAGGCAGGCATCCCGTCCGCCACGTTTCGTGTCATCTCCGATGCCGCGGACCAGGATTTGCCGCTGGACTTCAACCGCTTGATCCTCGCCTCCGGCAGGTTTTCCTATCGCGCGCTGATCCTTTCCTTGATCCGTTCCCCGGATCGCATCCGCCCGCTTATTGAGCTTCAGCGACAGACCCGGAAGGCCGCAAACATCCTCGGCTCCGGACTCCAGACGATCCTTTCGTGCCCTTCCCCGGCATGATCTGCCGACTTCGCCGCACGCCGCACCGAATGGACCGCGCCTTACAACTTGCCCGGAGTTATTCATCGAAGCGAGTTGAGCTTGGGAGGTGCGCCCCCCGCAGCTGTGTGGTGTCTGCGGAACCAGCCGTAACTACCCCCGACCCGTCGGAAGATGCAGCGCCACCAGCAACGAGTGGATGTGCTCCGAGAGATCTGGTGCAGCACAAATTTCGTTGCCCGGGTTTCTACCCCAAGGCAACCTGAGACGATGAAGTTCACTATTGATGAAGCGTCCTCTCGGATCCTGCTCGGAAGCTGGGTTAGACCGAAATGGCCGGGGGTTGTGCTCGCCGGGGCATTGCTCGGGGGCATCTCTACGTCGGTCCAAGCCCAACTCGGCTCGCGTCCCGCGGAAGCTTGGATCCAAACCCTCGAATCCCCTAACCGTGTCGCCGGGCTCAAGATTGACGAAACCATTGCCAGGCTGAAAATCAAGTCGGGCGATCGCATCGCGGACATCGGCGCCGGCTCCGGGTTGTTCTCTTCCTCCCTGGCAAAGGCCGCATCACCCGGCGGCAGAGTGTATGCCGTGGACATCGAGCAAGGCCTGCTGGATCACATCACCGAACGAGCAAGAGAGCTTAACCTCACCAATGTTGAGACGGTCTTGGGACAGTTCACCGATCCCCATTTGCCTGTCCACGATCTCGATCTAGCCTGCATTTTTGATGTTTTACACCACATCGATCACCGGGCGGAATATCTCCAAAACCTCGCGCGCTACTTGAAGCCCACGGCTCGGATCGCCGTAATTGATTTCTATCCCGAACGCGGGCCCCATCGCGGTGCCCCGGAACTCCAGGTTACTGAAGCACAAACCGACGCGTGGATGTCGGCGATCGAGTTCGATGCGGTGGAGAAATTCGAACTCTTCGCTGACAAGTGGTTCGTGGTCTATTCCCGATCGCCTTCTTCGGACAAATGAGGGCCACCGGTTGTCGGGAGGGAGAGGGTGCCGTTCGGACCGCGAAGTTCGCGGTTTCTGCGCTTGGAGGTCGCGCCGCAACGGTCTAGGATCTTTCCACAGCCGATGAAGCGGATGAACAACATCAACCCTTTGAGGATTCGACCATGCATCAGACAACCCGACGTGATTTCCTAAAAACCTCGCTGGCGGCAACCTCGTCAATGTTGGTCTACGGCAGCCAGGCGGCGTCCCACCGCGCAGTGGGCGCCAACGAACGCCTGCGGATTGCCGTGGCGGGCGTTAACGGGCGGGGTCAAAGTCACATCGAAGGCTGGCTGGAGCAGGAGAATGTGGAGATCGCTTACCTCATCGATCCCGACGAACGTGTTTTATCCGCCCGATTGGAAGCGCTGGACCGGAAGTTGGAAGGCAAATCAAAGTGTCGGGGCATCCGCGACGTCCGGGAGGCGCTTGACGATAAAAACCTGGACGCAATATCGATCGCCACGCCGAATCACTGGCATTCACTGATGACGATTTGGGGCGCGCAGGCCGGCAAACATGTGTATGTGGAAAAACCCATGAGCCACGACGTCGCCGAAGGCCGCGTCGCTTTTGAGGCGCAAAAACGATACGGCGTTGTGGTCCAGCACGGCACCCAAAGCCGCAGCGACGCCCGCAATGCGGGACTGCACGATCTCATTCGCGCCGGCAAGTTCGGTCGGCTCAAGATCTCCTATGGTTACTGCTGCAAGCCGCGGGCGAGCATTGGATTCAAGAGTCCCTCAGCCCCGCCGCCCAACCTGGACTGGAATCTGTGGCGCGGACCGGCAATCATCGACCAGTATCACGACAACTATGTGCACTACAACTGGCACTGGTTCTGGGAATCGGGCAACGGCGACTTGAACAACCAGGGCACGCATCAACTCGACATGGCGCGTTGGGCTCTGGACACCGATCTGACCCATCCCGTCCGCGCGATGGCCATCGGGGGTCGCTTTCAATGGAATGACCAGGGCGAGACCCCCAATACCCTGTTTGGCATCGGAGAATTCCCCAACGGCCAATTCGTTTATTTCAATGTTCGGAATGTGAATTACGACGGCTACCCGCGCCAGGTGGAGAACGAGTATTATTTCGAAGACGGCGGCAAGATCATCCGGAATAAGTACTACGCCAAAGGCAGCGAACAGGGAGAAGACTTCGACATTCCACCGGGAAAGGTCACGCCGGGTGGAAACTGGGGCAGCTTCATTGCCGCCTGTCGCGCGGGTAAACCGGAGATGGCCAACGGCACTGCGGCCGACGCCCATTACGGGTGCGTCCTCGGCCATTTGATGAACAATTCCTATCGCCTTGGCCGGGCGGTGCCCTTCAATGCGAAAGCAGGCCGATTCGGCGATAACTCCGACGCCCACGAGCACTTCATGAGGCTTCACACCATCATGAGCAAAGGGGTGGGTCTGCCGGAAGACGGCAACAGCTACATTGTCGGCCCGTGGCTGACCTTTGATCCCAAATCGGAACGACACACGGGAGAATTCGCCATCCCGGCCAATGAGCTGCTCAAGAACGCCAACCGTCCGATGTTCCAGGTGCCTTCCGCGAAAAAAGTCTGATCGACCCGCTCTCGGCGCACTGATTTCATGAGCGAACGTCGGCGACGTGCGCTATGCTCCGGCCATGCAGGAGACGGAGGGCTTTGATTTTCATTGGCTGTCCACTGGCGACGAAGCCTTCGCTGCTGCGGGCGAAGCCATCAGGAATGCCCAAAGTTCGATCCGTTTCGAGAGTTACATCTACGCCCCCGGCGCTCCGGGCAATGACTTCCGGGACGCCCTGGCCGAAGCCGGTCGGCGAGGAGTGCGCGTTCGAGTGCTGGTGGATGCATTTGGTTCGCTCCTGTTGCCGGAGCGCTACTGGGATCCGCTACGTGAATGCGGCGGCGAAGTGCGCTGGTTCAATCGCATGTCGCTCGACCGATTTAACATCCGGAATCATCGAAAACTCATGGTCTTTGATGACGGACGTTGCCATCGTCGGCGGGTTCAACGTCGCACCGGTTTCGCTCGGGGACGGCGTGAAATCGGGCTGGCGCGACGTGGGCTTGCGCCTGACCGGTGCTTTGGTGCCGGAGTTGGCGTCGTCGTTCGATAACATGTTCGAACTCGCCAATATTCGTCATCGACTGTTGAGCCGCTTTCGAAAACCCCACCGCAGGCGAGAAGTCCGAACTGCCGGAGGGGAACTGCTGATCAGTGGGCCAGGCCGGGGACAGAACCTGATCCGACGTTCGCTGCGAATCGACTTTGGCTCGGCAGACTCTGTCCGGATTATCGCAGGCTATTTTCTGCCGCCCCTGCGGCTGCGACGCGCCATCGCCCGGGTCGCCCGGCGAGGTGGCCGAGTCCAACTCATCCTGGCGGAAAAGTCGGATGTTCCCCTACTCCAGGCGGCCGGCCGCAGCCTTTATCAGCGCCTGTTGCGCGCCGGTGTCGAGATCTATGAATACCAGCCGCAAATCCTGCACACGAAACTCATGCTGTTCGATCGCGCGGTGTATGTGGGATCGGCCAACCTCGACGTGCGCAGCTTTCGCATCAATTACGAGCTGATGCTCCGATTGATCGATCCCGGGGTCGTCCATGAAGCCGGTGAAGTTTTCAAGTCCCACCTCAACCACAGCCGCCAAATCGAGCGCGGCGAATGGCGGAAGGCCAGGACGCTATGGGCCAAACTCCGAGAACGCGCCGCCCTCATCCTGTTCACCCGGATCGATCCTTTCATTGCCCGGAAACAACTGCGCAATTTCCGCTGAATCGGGCTGCCCGGCATTCGGCCTCATTTCCGAAACGTAGCGTGTTCCTGCAACCAGTTCAGATCGCGGTTGTTTGGACGGAAGTAAAAGTGATGATTGATCCAACGGATGGTGTTGGCCTCGTGAATCGTTTCCGCCTCCTCCCAGCGTCGGTAAGCGACATGGCCGTCCGCGAAGGCCAAGACCCCGCCCCCGTCGTGATGGGCGGCCGGCATGTGATAATAGACCACCGTTTCCTCAACGACCACAAACGCCGGATGACACACAAAACCCGGGGCCACGTCAACAAATGTGAATAATTCGCTCGGATTCCCCAACCCGAAATCGGCCTGGTTTACGAATGATTGGTAGTCGGGGCGATTGTTGTTCGACTGCGGCACCACCCAGTGGACGTATCCATTCAAGGCATAACTGCGGATCTTGTCGAATTCCTGTTCGCCAATCTCGACCTTGCTCCGGTCCGTGGGACATCGGTAAATTCTGGGGACTTTGAGGTAGTTCGCGAACTGCGCGTGCTGCGGGCTGAGCAGTAAGTCCTGGTTCGTAAAGGAAGGGGGATTCCAATGGCCATCGCCGCCCACCCAAAATTGGAATCCGTCGTCCGGATTGGCGTAGCCATTGGATGGCAGCTTATCCTGGTTGTCCCCCGGGTACATCTGCAGCGCGATGGCCAGCTGATGCATGTTATTCAGACACATTACCCGCTGCGCCTGCGCCTTGGCTCTGCTGAGGGCCGGCAACAGCAGCGCCGCCAGTACCGCGATGATCGAGATAACGACCAGCAGCTCAATCAGCGTAAACCCGCCGCGTGCGCGCACATCGCATCCGTTTTCGACTCGTCGGCGGTATCCTGAAGGATCGTGAGACAGCCCATGCATTTAGCAGTGCTTAAAACCATACATCAAAATGTAAGCCGTGAAAGCAGGAACTGGAACCGCCCGAGACGCCGGACCGTTCTCCGCCTCCGCTATCCGCTATTGCCAGGCGCAGCCTTTTCTCCTTACATCCCAACGTGCTCGATAGTGTCTACGATGCGATTGTAATCGGCGGCGGGCCGGGCGGTTCGACAGCCGCCATGACCCTGGCCCAGGCACACCGACGGGTCCTGCTCCTTGAGAAGGAGCACTTTCCCCGCTTTCACATTGGAGAATCGCTTCTTCCCTATAACCAACGCCTTTTCCAGGAACTGGGCCTCCTGCCCCAACTGCGCGCGGCCGGTTTTATGCCGAAGTTCGGCGCCCAGTTCCATTCTGGAAACGGGGCGCACAGCATCCAGTTCGTCTTCCGCAAAGGTCGATTCACGCGCGAACACGAATCGATGCAGGTCGAACGCGCGCGCTTCGATCACTTGCTTCTTAAGCATGCCGCCACCGGCGGCGCCGAGGTGCGCGAGGGCTGGACCGTCACCCGCGTTTCTTCGGAATCCAATCGAACAAAGATTGAGGCCCGAAGCGACGGCGGTGCCCAAGAATGCTTTTTTGGATCGTTTCTCGTCGATGCCAGTGGCCGGGGCAATCTCACGGGCAATCAGGAAGGCCTGCGCATTGTTCACCCGCGCCTGAAGAAAATCGCCATCTTCGGCCATTTTGGCGGGGTCCGGCTGCCGGAAGGTGAAGCCGGGGGCGACACGGTCATCGTACGCCTGGAGAACAAATGGTTTTGGCTCATCCCGCTCTCATCGGAAAAAGTGAGTGTGGGCTGCGTGATGGACCATGAGGAATTCATTCGAGCTCAACTCCCGGGGGACGTGCTCTTCGAGAAGATCTGGCGGTCCAGCACCGCGATGCGGAGCCGAATGCAAAACGCGCAGGTCATCGCCCCGATCCAGACGACCTCCGATTTCTCCTACCGAAACCGGCGCTTGGTCGGCTCCCGGCTGCTTCGAGTGGGTGATGCGGCGGGTTTCATGGATCCCATTTTCTCGGCGGGGGTTTACCTGGCAATGACCAGTGGACATCACGCGGCCAAAATCATTCTGGAATCGCTCGATCGCGGGGACGACGGCGCCGCCAGCCTGGCCCGATACGAACGCGATTTCCTCCGCGCCATGAAGACTTACTGGCGAATGGTCGAGCATTTCTATACCACTCCGTTCATGGAGCTCTTCTTTTCACCCCGGGAACGTTTTTACCTTGCATCCGCGGTGAACGCGATCCTCGCGGGTGAATTGGACGGCGGCTGGCGTTTGAGTTTGCGCATTCATCTTTTCTTCTTGATGGTCAAGCTCCAAGCGCACTGGCCGCTCGTCCCCCGCGCCACTTTCGATTGAATGAACCCATTCGCAGCTCCGGGCTTGAAGGTTGGAAGGCGCTGGCCTAGCTTCCCTGCCATGCCGAAAGCTAACGCGATGATTAACCGGGCAGCCCGACGCCGCCATCCACTGACCTCCGCGCTGACACTCGCCCTGGTCCTCATGGGGGGATTCGCCGGCAGTTCCCCGATCAAGGCCCAAACGACCTTTCGAGAGCGCCTCCACTCCTTGCCCTACAAACTCGCATACGAAAGCTATGTCGACCGTAATTGGGAGATCTTCGTCGTGAACGCGGACGGATCCCATCCGGTGAACCTGACGCGCACACCCGGTGAACATGAACTCTATCCGCAAGTCTCACCGGACGGCACCAAGATCTGCTTCGTCGTCGATGCCGGCGAAGGACGCGACACCGTTCGAAGCGTCTACCTCATGAACGTGGACGGCAGCGACCGGCGAAAAGTGGCCGATCATGCGCGCCAGCCGTTCTGGAGGCACGACGGGAAAGTCATCGGTTTCTTGCCCCAGGAATATCCGAAGTTCAATGTGATGGATTTTTATACCAGCGGCCTGAGCTTTTATGACTTGGCCACCGGAAAGATCCAACCGCACCCGAACAGCTCGAATCTGCATCACCTTTACAACCCCAATTTTTCGCCGGACGGACGCTGGATCGTGGCCACCGTCCACGCCGGCATGAACCTGGGCCACGCGATCCTGCTCATCGCCGCCGATGGCCCGGGCATCATCAATCTGAACATTCCGGGTTGCCGACCCTGTCTGAGCCCGGACGGCAAACAGATTGCCTGGGGACCCGGTGATCATGAGATCGCCGTGGCGCCGATCAACCTCGATTCGGATCATCCGGTTGTCGGAGAATGGCGCATCCGAATCCAGGACGAACAGAACAAGATCTATCACGTGGACTGGTCACCCGACAGCCGTTTTCTCTCTCTCAGCCGCGGCCCGGACGGCGAAGGCGACATCAATATGCCCGGCACATTTCAGAGCGCGTGCGAGATTGTCGGTGTCTATGCGCCCGGCTGGAACCTCTGTGCCGTCTCGGCTGAAAGAGACGGCGCATTGGATCTCAACCAGGCAACGGAAGCGGACTTCGCCATGTTAACCACCAATGGATGCTGCAACAAGGAATCGGCGTGGTTCTCGGCACCAACCTCGACGAAGGAGTAGCTCGTGTCGCTTCGTCTCTGCATCCTGATGGCGGCCCTCGTGTGCCTGGTCGGTTGCGGCCAGTCAGCCCCCTCGGCCCCTTCCGATGGCCGGCAGACGAACTCCTCCAGCCCATCCCTAATCTCGGAGTCACGCCCCTTCAGCGTGGTGAGCCCCTCCGGCATCCAGATGGCCTACCTCCCCGGAGGGGAGTTTGTGATGGGAAGCGATCATGGGAATCCTGACGAGGCACCCCGGCATCGAGTCCGGGTAAGCGGTTTCCTGATGGATGCCTTCGAGGTGACTCACGAGATGTTTGTCGCGGCCCAATTGCCGAATCCCTCGCACTGGCAGGATCAGCCGCGCAAACCGGTCGAACGAGTCCGTTGGCAGGATGCCAAACAATATTGCAATGAACGCTCCCGGCTCGAAGGACTGACACTGTGCTACGATGAAAAGACCGCCCGTTGGAAATGCAATTATGCGGCCGACGGATATCGCCTCCCCACGGAAGCGGAATGGGAATACGCCTGCCGAGCCGGCACGGATGACCCTTACGAGTTCGGAATGCCGGATAAACTCCGCCAATACGCCTGGTTCGCCGACAACGCCGGCGAGAAGACTCACGTGGTTGGCCAGAAAAAACCGAATCGGTGGGGAATCTATGACCTTTGTGGAAATGTCTCCGAGTGGTGCGAAGATGTCTACAGCCCGGGTTACTACGCCGAGAGCCCGCCCGTGGATCCGACCGGCCCGCCCAGCCCGGACCAGGATGTGAAACGCGTCATGCGGGGCGGCAACTGGAAATCAAGTGTGGACATGTGCCGCTCCAGTTTCCGACAGGGCCAACGAACCGGCGATACCGACGCCTGCTTTTACACCGATTATTGCGGATTTCGCTGCGTGCGGCGCGTGTCGCCAGAGGCCTTGGCCCAATGGACCCGAGCCACTCCGTGAAATCCCGCGCAGAATCTCTCCCGTGGTCTTGCCGATACTTCGCCGCCTTTGACGTGATTGCCATCATGTGGCCGGAACAACGTCGGAGCTGACTCGGACAACCGGCCATGCTTTTTCACACTTGGCCATTCCTGATCTTTATGGTCGTCGTCATGGCGGGGTTTATTGGCCTTCGTCATACGCGATTATGGGTTCCCTGGTTGCTGCTCGCATCCTATGTCTTTTACGGCTGGTGGAATCCCTTCTACCTCCTGCTCATCCTCTATTCCACCACGCTCGATTTCACAATCGTCGCGCTCATGGACCATTGCCCGCGCGATCCGTGGCCAACTCGTCCATGGCTTCGCCTGACCAAACTTCGCTTCGATGATCCGGTGCTCCGGCTCGCCTTTGTCATTTGCGCGGGTGCGAGCCTGGGTTTGCTGGGCACCATGCTGCTGGGTCCAAAATCGCTTTTGCCAACGTCGGCCTTGCTGAGCGCCATAGTGGGTTTGTTGGCCGTCGGCGCCTTTTTCGGCCATCGACGCACCTGGCTCTTGATCAGCCTGGTCAACAACCTGTCGATCCTGGCGTTCTTCAAATACGCGCGATTCGTGGCGGAGAATATCAACCAGGCGCTCGGCTGGCTGCACGTGCCGGGAACGTTGCCGGATCCGGCAATGCTGATGCCGTTGGGGCTGCAGTATCTCCTGCCCGTGGGGATTTCGTTTTTCACGTTCCAATCGATGAGCTACACCATTGACTTCTATCGAGGACAGGTCAACCGCGAACGGAGTTTCATCCGATATGCCACCTTCGTCGCCTTCTTTCCTCAGCTGGTGGCGGGACCGATCGAACGGGCCCGACACCTACTTCCGCAATTCCATCAGTTTCCTCAAATCCGGCTGCGGGACGTCACTGATGGCTTTTCGCTCTTCCTCGTCGGCTTGTTCAAGAAACTCGCTCTGGCCAATTACCTCGGATTCTATGTGGAGCGCGTTTACGACGCTCCCCAGCGCTTTGGCGCTCCGGCCCTCCTATCGGCAACCTTCTGTTTTGCCTGGCAAATCTTCTTTGATTTCAGCGGCTACACCGATATGGCGCGCGGCGTGGCCCGACTCATGGGTTTTGATTTGATGCTTAACTTCAACAACCCCTACCTGGCAACCGGGTTGGGAGATTTCTGGTCACGCTGGCATATCAGTCTCTCCACCTGGTTCCGCGATTACGTCTATATCCCGCTGGGCGGAAATCGCCATGGCCCAGTCCAGACATATCGCAATCTGTTCGTGGCGTTTCTGGTCTCCGCCATCTGGCATGGCGCCGCCTGGACGTTCATCATCTGGGGAATCCTTCACGCCTTCGGTGTCATGGTTTCGCGGGAGCTGGAACGGTCCAGGTTTTATCGCGACCAGGTCCCACGATGGCTGAAGCAATTCGCAGTATTCGGGTTTGTCTGCTTCGCCTGGATCTTCTTTCGGGCGGCTTCGCTCGACGACGCCTTTCTGATCATCACGCGCATCTTCACGGCTGCGTGGGAGGATCCCCAGGTGCCCGCATTGATGCTGGCGTTGGTGTCGGTGATCTGGTTCTACCAATTCCTGTACGAGTCGCGCTGGCGGGTCTGGCTCGAGACCAGCCCGGTCCGCATCGGCTCCGCCGTGTTCATGATTCTGTATTTGTGTTTGTGCGCCTCCGGCGGCGGCGCATTCATTTATTTCCAATTCTAAATGAAACGATCGGATCCATCGGGAATTCCGGACACGGCTTTCGTTAATGCCGTACGCTTGAACGCACGGCATTGGCTCGCCGTCTTGACCATCGTGTTGTTGGTGATTGGCCTGACCCCCTGGTTCTGGACCAAAATCGAGCGATTCGATGTGGGGACCGACTACCGCGTTCCATACGCGCTCAGCAAGGACTACTGGCTCTACGAACGCCGCTTGAAGCGCCTTACACCCACCAATATTGTCGTGCTCGGCGATTCCGTGGTGTGGGGGGAATATGTGCGCCCGGACGGCACGCTCTCGCATTTCCTGAACCGGGAAACGGGTGATGCGGGCTTCATCAACGCGGGGGTCAATGGCGCCTTTCCGCTCGCGCTCGAGGGGTTGGTGCGCGGTTATGGCGGCCCCTTGAAACATCGGAAGGTATTGCTTCACGACAATGCCCTTTGGATGAGCAGTCCCAAGGCGGACCTGAGCACGGAAAAAGAAGAACGGTTCAACCATGCCGCCCTGGTCCCGCAATTCTATCCGCGCATCCCCTGTTACAAGGCGGACTTGGATACGCGACTCGGCAATGTCTTCGAACGATACATTCCTTTCCTCCAATGGGTCGGGCATCTCCAAACGGATTACTTCGACCAAAAAAGCATCATCGATTGGACCTTGGCCGACGACGGTGGCGATCCCCCGCACTTTCCCAACGCCTATCGTAATCCACTGTCCCAAATCTCCCTTCAAATACCTTCCGCCCCCATGAATGATCCCGACCGCGGCCCCCAGAGCCCGCGCCACCAGCCGTGGTCCAGTCAAGCTGAGGGATCAGCAAGATTCGACTGGGTCCAATTGGATACATCGCTGCAATGGGCCGCACTGTGCCGTCTGATTCATTGGCTCCAGGATCGGGACAATAACCTGCTCGTCATGGTCGGGCCTTTCAATGAGCACATGATGGCGGCTTCGAATCGTGAGGACTATCGCAAAGTGCGCGATGGCATGCTTTCCTGGTTGAGCGAACATCACGTACCCTACGTGGCGCCGGAGACCCTCCCCAGTCTGCTTTATGCGGATGCCAGTCATCCGCTCACCAAAGGATACGAGCGGCTGGCTCGCGAGCTCTTGCGGGACCGCACCTTTCGCTCATGGCTCGAAGCGCCCTGATGGCCGGAAGCCGGCAAGTTCACTCCATTGGGCCGGACCAACGGGACACTCGCTATGGAACGCGCTTGCACTTCTGAGCCTGTTGAGCACCCTATTCCGCATGTCATGGATCGACCTCAATGTCGTTCGGAGTGCCGGTTCCAATCCGTTCGCATCCCACTGTGCCACCGCGCGAGGTGGGTCGCCGAATTCGTTTCCGCGTCAGCCGATCGGTCCGGCCCAACGCGCGCCTTCGATCCCGGCATACCTTCAATGGATCATCCTGGGTCTCATGATCGCCGGTTCCGGTTGCAAGCCTCCCCCGCACGATCTGTTTCAGGGTTACATCGAGGCCGAATATGTCTATGTGGCTTCTCCCCTCGCCGGCAACCTGCAGTCCCTCGCCGTGACTCGCGGCGAATCGGTCACGGCAGGCGCGCCTCTTTATACCCTCGATCAGGAAGCCGAACTTGCGAACCAGCAGGAGGCTGAACAACGCCTCGCCCGCGCCCGCGCTGATCTCGATAACCTTAAGAAAGGCAAGAGACCATCGGAAATCGCCGCACTGGAAGCGCAGCTCCAACAGGCCCGCGATACCATGCACCTGGCGGAAACCGAATTGGCCAGGCGCGTGGATCTCGTCAAAAAGCAGGTCATTGCACCCGAAGAATTCGAACGCGCCCAAACCGACCGCGACCTCGCCCAGGCTCGTATCGATCAATTGGCCGCCGATTTGGAAACCGCCCGGCTTGGCGCACGCCCCGACGAAATCCGCGCGGCCGAAGCCGAGGTGGGTGCCCTCGCCGCCATGTTGGACCGCGCCCGTTGGGCCGTCGACCAAAAGCGCGTCAGCGCCCCGACGAATGGCCTGGTCCATGACACGCTCTACCGTCCCGCGGAGTGGGTCGCCGCCGGCAACCCGGTGGTCGTCTTGCTCCCACCCACCAACTTGAAAGTCCGCTTCTTCGTGCCGGAGGATCGACTGCCCGGCCTCCAGCCGGGTCAGACCATCTCGGTCCACGCCGACGGGGCATCCGAACCGTACCGCGCCACGATCAGCTACCTCTCGACCCAGGCCGAATTCACCCCGCCCGTTATCTACAGCCGCGACACCCGTTCCAAGCTCATTTATCTGGTCGAAGCCGTGTTTCCGTCCGAGGTCGGCGATCAACTCCGCCCCGGCCAACCAGTCGACGTACGGCTGGAACCCTAGATCGGCAAGTGCACGCAGCCATGGAGAACTCCGAAGCGGTTATCGATGTTCAAGGCATCACGAAACGCTTTGGCCACCGTACAGTCGTGAACCGCATCGATATGCGCGTCCACCGGGGCGAGATCTACGGTTTCCTCGGCCCCAATGGCAGTGGCAAGACGACGTTTCTGCGCATGCTTTGCGGGCTTCTGACCCCGGACGAAGGCTCCGGCCGTTGCCTGGGCCACGACATCCGAACCGACACCGCCGCGATCAAACGCGAAGTCGGTTACATGACCCAGCGCTTTAGTTTTTACGAAGATCTCAGCATCGAGGAAAACCTCGATTTCATCGCCCGAATCTACGCGGTTCCGGACCGCATACGAGCCGTGCGCGAAAGTCTCGAACGGCTCGGCCTTATCGAACGCCGACAGCAATTGGCCGGTCAGCTCTCCGGCGGCTGGAAACAGCGACTCGCCCTCGCCGCCTCCCTCATTCATCAACCGCAACTTTTGCTCCTTGACGAACCGACGGCGGGCGTCGACCCCAAAGCGCGCCGCGATTTCTGGGACGAAATCCATCAGCTCGCCACCCAGGGTCTCACGGTCCTGATCACGACTCATTACATGGACGAGGCCGAGCGTTGTCATCGGCTCGCCTACATCGCTTATGGCAATCTGCTCTCCCATGGCACCGTCGATGAAGTGATCCTACACGCCAACCTGACAACATACGAAGTGGCCGGGCCTCGTCTCCACCGCCTGGCGGACCAACTCCGCAACCAACCCGGTATCGAACAAGTCGTCGCCTTCGGAACCACCCTTCACGTCAGCGGACGCAATGCCGACCAATTACGGAACAGTTTGGCCCCCGCCCAGGCCGAACCTTATCATTGTCGCCCGGTCACTCCCGGACTCGAAGACGTCTTCATCAGCCTCATGGACACCGCCCGCGACAACTTTCAATGAAGATCCGGCAGTTCAGTTTCCGGCGGTTCTGGGCCATTGTCGCCAAGGAGTTCATCCAGATGCGCCGCGACCGGCTGACCTTCGGCATGATGATCGGCATCCCGATGATGCAGCTCATCCTGTTCGGCTTCGCGATCAACGCCGATCCCAAGAAACTGCCCACCGCCATACTTAGCGCCGACAACAGTGTCTTCGCCCGAACGTTCACCAGCGCCCTTAAAAACAGCGGTTACTTCGATATCCGTCACGAGGTCCGAACCGAGGTGGAGATGGACAATCTCCTGAAACGGGGCGAGGTCCAGTTCGCGTTGCAGATCCCCATCGACTTTAGTCGCAAACTCCTCCGCGGCGAGCATCCCACGCTCCTGCTGGCGGCCGATGCGACCGATCCCGCCGCCACCGGCAACGCGATCAATGCCCTCAACTATCTGGTCGACTCCGCCCTGAACCACGACCTTAAAGGTCCCCTGCGCAAACTTCGCCGCGACCGGGGTCCCATCAACCTCATCATTCACCGCCGCTACAACCCCGAGATCGTCACCCAATACAACATCGTCCCCGGCCTTATGGGCGTGGTCCTCACCATGACCATGGTCATCATCACGGCCTTGGCCATCACCCGTGAACGCGAACGCGGCACGATGGAAAATCTCCTCTCAACCCCGGCGCGCCCGGGCGAAGTGATGATTGGCAAGATCGTCCCCTACATCATGGTGGGCTACATACAGGCAATCCTCGTCCTCCTCGCTGCCCGCTTTCTCTTTCAGGTCCCAATCATCGGCAGCGTGGTCCTCTTGATGATGGTGATGCTCCTCTTCATAGGTGCAAACCTTGCCGTCGGCATCACCTTTTCCACCTTGGCGAGAAATCAATTGCAGGCCATGCAGATGTCGTTCTTCTTTTTCCTGCCTTCTATCCTGCTCTCGGGTTTCATGTTCCCGTTCCGGGGCATGCCTATCTGGGCCCAATATATTGGGGAAATCCTCCCGCTCACCCATTTCCTGAGGATCGTTCGCGGCATCCTCCTGAAAGGAAACGGCCTTCCCGACATCGCCATGGAAATGTGGCCCGTGGCCCTGTTCCTCGTGGTCATGCTGGGCATCGGCATCCGGCGTTATCGCCAAACGCTCGATTGAGGGTGCGTCTGCCAACCCGAACTCGGCGCGGTTCGCGAAGAACGACCATTGATGAGAGGTGATCCGTCCTGAATCGGTGTGGGCCTTAGCCAGCGGAACAAAGTCGGCAGAAAGTTCCGCATCACGTGCGAAATCTCCGGGCTAAGCCCAGCGCAGAAACTGGCGCTTCCCATCTTCCTCGCGGTTTCCCGCGGTCGCGTGCAGGATTAAGTCGACTCCTTCCGCCGTGAATTCCGCTTCCACCCAGCCGACCGGATCCTGATCCCGGAAATTGTAGCCCACCGCTGGCAAGTTCACCAATCTCACTCCGTCACGCTCGTCGATGCCCCAAACATGAGAGTGACCATAGAAGATCGCCTTGACCTTTTTCCGAGTCCGAATGATCCTGAATAACCGGTCGGCATCCAACAAATCGCCATCGCCATCCCCTAAGGTGTGATGGACGAATAGCACGGTCGCGCGATCATCCACCCGATCGAGATACTCGGCCAGCCACTGCCGCTGTGCTTTCCCCAGCAACCCCGCCACGCGATCCACATAGAGCAGCGAATCCATCAGGATAATGCGCAACTCCGGCCGCTCGATCACCGCGACATGCTTCCCGGTTACGTCCTGTTGCCCGTCCGGCAATGCCTCAAACACTTTGAAAAAGTTTGTGCGATTGTCGTGATTCCCCAGCCCGATGTAAATCGGCTCCCGCTCCGCAACCAGCACCAGCAGCCGCTTCAACGCCTCATAATCACCCAACTCTCCCGTCAGGCGCGCCCCGTCCCCGCAGATGATCGCCGCTTGCGTCTGCGCCTCAACCACAGCCGGAATCACGGCCTTCAGATTTCGGACCGGATAGAAATTCCGATACTGTTCCTCCGGGTCAGCCGGAATATGCGTGTCCGACAACAAAGCAACGCGAAAACCGCCGGTCCCCGCGGATTGCAGCCTTGCCCCGCGCAGCGCCAGCGCCACAGTAGCGAGCGCCGCGCCTTGCACAAACCCGCGTCGCGTCATGGATCGATCAAAATAACCAGGCATGGGTACCTCTCAGTTGATTTTTAATTGGGCGCCACCGAACTCGACGCCATCACCATCCATACGAAGCGGAACCGCCCAACCGCTTCCTCAGGTTACGCCCTTCGCCGCGCCGTCATCCGCCGCCTTGCCCCGCCCTCTGAAAGTCAATTCGGCAATCCCCGATTTGTCCAGCTCACCCAGACCTTGTCGCACCATCCGTGTGAACTGACGGAACGTGGCGCTGGCCAGGGGGAGATTCAACCCCTCCTGTCGGGCGAGCTTCATTGCAATCCCCGAATCCTTGGCCGCGTGCGCCGCCGAAAAATAGCACGAGTGCTCCCGGTTCTGCATGTCCTCGCCGTCGGTCTCGAGCACGCGTGAATTCGCCCCGGTCTGGGCGAAAACTTCGCGGAGCAGCGTCAGGTCGAGCCCCAAGGCGCTACCCAAGGCCAAACCCTCCGCCAACGCCGCCGTGTTGCAGTTCATTACCATGTTGACCAGGGCCTTGAGCTTCGCCCCCTCACCCGCCGCTCCCACGTATCGCAAGGAGGAACTCAAACGCTCGAGAATCGGGCGCGCCCGCTCGAAGGTCTCCAGCCTTCCGGCGCATATCAGATACAGCATCCCCTCGCGAGCCTGCGTGATGCTCGAGGCCATGCAGGCCTCGAGCGATTCGGCCCCCGCCCGTTCCGCCTTGCGGTCGACCCAACGATGCGCCGAAGGCGTCAAGGTCGCACAGTTGATCAGCAATCGCCCCCGCGCCCGGCGCAGTAGGCCGCCGTTGACAACCGCCTTCATCGCCCGATCGTCACTGATCACCGTGATGATCACGTCCGACCGCCGCGTCAATTCCGCGAGTTCGGCACAGGGTTCGCATGCCAGCTCCGCCGTCAACGACTCCGCTGCCGCGGCATTGGTGTCGTACACTCCGACGATGACGTACCCGACCTCTCTAAGCCGGCGCGCCATGTTCGCCCCCATCCGCCCCACCCCAACGAATCCGATCTTTTCGTTCATTGCTCCCCTCAGCCGATTCGCATCCGCTTCTTCTCTTTCGACGCCCGGTACATGGCTTCCATGACGGTCACACGCGCCGCAGCCTCAGCGGGGGTCACCAAGGGCCTCGATTTACCCAGCACCGCATCCACAAACTGATCCAGTGGCGCCGGGTCCGCCTCCGGCAATTGCGTCCACGGTTGTTTGCCATCGGCACCGTCGACCTGCTTCGACTGGAAAAAGAGCTGATCGTTCAAGATCGCGGCGTGTCCCTCCGTGCCGCTGATCAACAACGTAACCGGGTTGGCGACGTCAACCCATCCGGCCGCCAGCGTTCCGGTCATTCCGTTCTTGAACCAGAGCAGCCCCTGGCCCGATTCGTCGCAATCGGCGTATCGTCCCGTGACGACCTTGATTTCGGCATCCACCGCCTCCACTTCTCCAAACATCCACATCAAAATGTCGAGCGAATGCGTCCCCAGGTCGCCAAATCCACCAAAGCCGGATTGTTGCGGATCCGCCATCCACCGCCATTCGGTATCGAACCAACCTCCCAACGACCCGTTGTGGCAATTCCAGCCGCTTACGCGAGTGATTTTGCCAAACGCTCCCTTCGCCACCTGTTCCTTCAGGAACAACTGCTGCCGCAACGTCCGCATAAAATACCCCGTCGTAAACAACAACCTGGCGTCCTCGATGGCCTTGGCCATCACATCGCTTTCTTTCGCAGTTATCCCGAGCGGTTTCTCGACAAACAGGTGCTTGCCCGCCCGCGTCGCTGCCATCACCAAGTCCAGGTGCCGGTTGGTCTCCGAACACACCACAACCGCCTGGACCTCCGGGTCGTTCCAAATCGTGCCCGGATCGGCCACTACTTCCGCATCCATATGCGGCGCGCGCTTCTTCGCCCGTGCCGCATCGTGATCCCACACGTATTTCACCCGCGCGTCTTCGCGGCGGTTCAACAACGTCACAAACCCGGGCGTGTGTATGTGGGCGCAGCCCACAAAAGCCAAAATCGCCGTCGAGTTCGAAGCCTCCGCGGCTGCCAAGTTCGGTGAAGCCGCGAGCGCAGCGCCGGCCAGACCAACCTGACGCACAAAAGACCGGCGTGAAATCGGGGTCGTCATAGTGATGGATCTCAGAGTGACGCCCCTGATAATCCCAAATCCCGGCCAGGACAATCAAAAAGGATTCCCTTGTCAGACCATTAGCGGCAGAGCATCATTTCACCTCATTCACCTGAAGCTCAGTTCGACCAAACTCCTAATGAACAGTCAATCGCCTATGACACCCCCATTTCATCCGACCGGTTGTCGCTGCTGCGGTCCCCATCACTCGCCCTCCTCCGACGCTTCGGGGTTCACCCGACGCCATTTCCTGGCCGGGGTCGGCGCTGCCACCGTCGGCACGCTCGTCCTCCCCAGCTTCGCAGCCGGTGCCGCCGGCGCCGCAACCCGCGCCAATCGACCCGGCCCGCGCCGTCTTCCTCTGAAAGTTCAGCCGGTATTGGTTTATGAGACTCCGCAGCGCCGCGAGGCTACAAGTTGGCGCAATTGGGGCAGCGTCCACTCCGATCAAAGCGCCGCCGAGGAACAAACCCGCATCAATGCCGAACTGGCGACGGTTTCCAAGACGGCTGATTTCCCATTGGAAGTCCGTCCTGTGGTGGCGGTAAAGACCAGCACGCAGGTTGGCCAGGTGCTCGAAGGCGATCATGACGTCCTGCTGATGTACGCCGCTGGCGGCGGGTTGAACCTGCTCGAACAATTGACCGATCCCAAAAAGTGGACTCTCCTTTTCGTGCGCCATCGCTCCGGACCGGCTTATCTCTGGTACGAGATCGCCCATAATCGATACCTCCGCAAAACGGTCGACGAGTTCGGCCAGCCCGGCATGGATGTCCAGGATGTTGTCGTCGATCGCCACGAGGAAGTCCTCTGGCGCCTTCGCGCCCTCCATGGCCTCAAGAATACCTTGGGTAAGAAAATCGTCGCCCTGGGCGGCGCCGGCGGTTGGGGCGACGGCGGCCGCGACGCGCCCGATAAAACCAAAAACATCTGGGGTATGGACATTGCCAACTTCTCCTACGAAGACCTCGGCAAGCGGATCAAGGAGGCGCGTCGGGACTCCCGATTGCGAGCCGATTGCGACGACGCCGCCGACCGTTACCTCAAACAACGCGGCGTGACCCTGGAAACCGACCGCGGATTTGTCCAACGCGCCTTTCTCCTGACGGAAGTGTTTAAGGATATCCTCGATGCCGCTGACACGGATGCCTTCACGATCAACCAATGCATGGGCACCGTCATGCCCATGTCCGAAACCACGGCGTGTCTCCCGCTCAGCCTCCTCAACGACGAGGGTTACCTGGCCTTTTGTGAATCCGATTTCGTGGTCATCCCTTCTGGCATCCTCCTCCATTACATCTCGGGCAAGCCGGTGTTCCTTAACGATCCCACCTATCCTTACGAAAACCTGGTCACGCTCGCCCATTGCACCGCTCCGCGAAAACTGGATGGCAAGAATCTCGAACCAGCCAGGATCCTGACGCACTTCGAATCGGATTATGGCGCAGCTCCCAAAGTCGAGATGCGCCTGGGCCAGCAGGTCACGACCCTGATCCCCGACTTCGCCAGCCGAAAATGGGTCGGGTTCTCCGGTAATATCGTGGCCAACCCGTTCCTCGACATTTGCCGATCCCAGATCGATGTCGAGTTTCGCTGCCGTGCGGAGGTGCTTCTCCGAGAGATGAAAGGATTCCACTGGATGATGGGTTATGGTGATTACCTTCGGGAAATCGGCTATGCCCTTAAGAAAGTTGGAGTCGAGTGGCTGAACCTCGACCGGTCTCAAGCCACTTGATCCGCTGGAACCGCATCGGCGCCGTAATGGGTCGTCTCATTCGCCGGACCTCGCCTGGCGGCCTCGAATGAATCCGCCCCGGGCAGCACCCGATGGTTTCCAGATGTAACCGGCAATGCCGTCCGGGCTGGTCACGATTCCGTGGCGGTGTGGTAGCGACGTCGGGCGTCGTGGTCACAGGCCCTGAGAAGGATTTGGTTTAGTCGCAGCAGGAGTGGATCATCCGGATGATCCAGAACAAAAGCAGGCAGATCGGGAAACTGGAGGCGCGCAATGGCGTTCGCATGAGCACGCCCACACGCCCCTCCCCGCAGTCCGCTTACCCCCAATGAGTGTCGACTCACTTCGGTGGCACGCCGTTTCGTAGCCCCCCGCATCTGCGGGAATCAGAGCCCGCCGCGATGCGGATTCAATCGCACCAGGGTGAACACCGTCGGACTTGGCAAAGAGCCGAATGGCTGGCATATTTCCCCGACTCTGGCCAGCTTGTGCGTGCTCGGTTTGTCAATGCCTCACGGCAGCATGGCACGGCGGCCAGTGTGAATTGTGTGGACTGACGATGATGACATGCAACCGGCCGGCCCTTCCGTAGATCTTCCCCCGGTTGGCGTGAGGGTAATCTCGGCGTTGCAGCCCGATCGAACACCGAAGCAAAGCGCAACGCCGGCAAACACGTCCTATCCTGACTTGCTGATCCGGCACGGGTGGCCGGTCCCTTCCGCACTCTCTGCCGATCCTGACGCAGCCCGGGCAGCGATCCGGCTACCGGAATTCGATCCCGCAGTGCTGGAGAAGGCCCGCATCATTTCCGCCACTTTTCCGTTCGCGGAAGCAAAATACCGGCACCTGCGAACCAAAACTTCCGACTCGGAGGAAAGGGAGATACCGCACTTTGAACGGGTGTTCCGCATTGCTCAAAGGTTGGCAGACGTGGGCGTGATAGCCGAGGCGGGTGAATACGACGAGCTCCTGGTACTTTCCGCTTGGCATTGTGTGCGGCCGAAGGTGGAAGGTTTTCTCGGGTCTTACCCCAAATCGTTGCTTTGCCCGTTGTCGCACACCGCGCCGCCGATGGCATTGGATTCCCTCCCCGACGCCAAACGGTTCGTCTTCGATCGCCGGGCACCGGTCTACCTGCGATATCTATTGTGCAACAAATTCGGTTTCCGCACCTGTGCCGACCTTGAAAACGCCGACCTGCGTCGCCTGCTCCGCAGCACGGGATTTCGCCTGGTCGGCCCCAGCGCGGCCCCCGAAATCGCTTTTCCTGGCATTACCCGCGGTGACGATCCACCTGTGCGGCCATGGAAACTGACGCTGCGGCAGGAACTGAGCGATGAACGCGCAGCCGAAATGCTCATCTATGCCGCGCTCTGGCAAATCAAATATGGCCTCCGGCTCGTTCGTCTCGAACAAAACCAACCCTGTTGGAACATCGGCCAGTTCGAACGCACGGATTGGGAGGACCTGTTTCTTTCGCTCGGCGTCCGCGTCGCACCCTCGCTGACGCGTGAGAGCGGATTGCTGAACTGGCGCGCGGTTCTGGCCCGTTGCCTCGATCAGATCGGCGCAGGCAATCTCCCGCAAGAACTCCTCGCCCGAATCACCGCCATCCCCCAGCGCGTCTGTCACGACAGCCAACAGGCCATTTGGGAAGTCCTCGACCGCGTCGCCCAATCTGTCCTCGAACAGGTGCGGGTGTCCGAACCCCAACTTTTCACCGACACGGGCGAGCTGAATCATGAAATGGCTCGAACCTTCCGTCGTTGGGCCCGGCTCTTTGATGAGGTCTCTCCCAATATTCTTTCCCGATTCGGAGTGTCCGCCTTCAACGCGCTCCATCGCGTGGCCCCGGAATATTTTGGGTGGGGCTGCACCCAACTCAAACCCTGGGAAGTGGAGCAGGAACACGGAAAGTGGAGAGGACCGCGCGGCCGGGCGCTCCTCCGAAGCGCGTATGCCTTCGCGCTGTATGAAGCGGGGCTCGGCAGTATCGAAACCCGCGAAGGGCAGGTCGTATGGCAATGCACCCTGAGCCAATTCTCCGACTGGTGCGCCCTCCGTGCGGAGCAGGATATCCCGGCGTACGATTTCCTGTATGGCATCGCCAGCCGACACGGACTCAGCCCGCTGCTGACTCGCGAGATCACGCACACCGCCGCTATCTCACTCCTCGCCGGCATGAATTTGCATGCAAACCTCCCCCGGATCGAGGGATCCTGGAACGTCTGCATGCGCACCGCTCTCGAACATTATGACGGCAAGCTCGAAGTCCGCCTGGTGCTCCCGGACCTGGTGCCCCTGCCTCTTCGGTTGCGGAAGGCGGCCCTTACTCCCCTCCCCTACAGCTATCTCCACAGCGCCCTCCGCCTGGTTCGCGATTTCGATCTCCGAATGGCCCGGGAAAACCACCGCAAGCTCGAGGAAATCCCCGGATGGTGGGAAGACGAGCGAATCCTGGGGACACCCCTGATGCAGCGGATCAGCAATTCCACAGACCCGGCCCGCGCCGTCCTCGGCTTGTTGCGCCCCGAACCCTGGCTCGAACCGGCAACCCATACGATTCGCTTTCGCGCCCTCTATCTCCTCACTTCCGAACGGGCGACTTACCGATTGGCGCAGAGCAAGACCGGCCTTTCCTCCGCAGAAATGCGCGTCCTTCTCCGCTTGGCCCGCGATGCAACGCTGGAGCACACCAATATCGCGCAAGTGTCCTTGCCGGCGATCCGGCGCGGCTTTGACCGCGTGCTCGCCCGCGAAGACACGCGTGAGTTGCTCGATTCGCTCCTCCTCCACATCGGCACGGCCTACGAAACCGAGGTCTGGGGACAGGTCCGAAAGTTCATCGTTCTCGATGTCATCAACGACCTGCTCGCACTCACGATTCGTTGTTCGCTCCTGCACCTGATGAGCGCCGAATAATCATCGGACCCCGCCGGCTTATTGCGCCCCCCATCGCGTGTTCTTCAGGAACGCAATCAAATCGGCCAATTCCTGCTTCGATAACTGTTCGTCCAGACCGCTGGGCATCACCGACACACTCCCTGGCCGGAGCTCCTCGATGTCCCCTTTCGACACCCGCACTCGCGAGTCCGCTCCTACCGTGAGCACGAGCTCGTCCGCTGTCTCGTTCGCCACGACGCCGCCATATTCGTCGCCCTCTTTCGTGGTCACAATCACGGGCTCAAAACTTCGCACAAAGCTTGCGCTCGGATAAAGCACTGCCTCCAACAAGTCTCTCTCCGTTCGAACCTGGCCAATGCTGGTCAGGTCTGGTCCGACCTTGCCTCCCAGGTATCCAATGGTATGACACGTCACACAGGCGGTCTTTTGGCTATTGAATACAGCTTGCCCGCGCCGTACGTCCGCCGGCAACCCGCCCAGCTCCCCCAAAACCCGATTGAGCCTCGCGTTCTGTTCCGCGGGATTCACATTTAACCAGGTGAGCAATTCCTGACCGGATTCTTGAACCGTTGACGGAAACTGGCCCAGCCGCTGCCTCAATATGTCGACGCGCACACCCGATCGCACCTTCGATTCTTTCAACGCGGCCACCAACGCCAGTCCCACCCGCTCGTCGGTAGTCGCCGAAAAGGCCTCCAGCAAACGGTTCAGCTCCATCGGGCCAACCTCTCCTAACCTTTCCGCGAGCTGAAGCAACTGCGACGTTGAAAGCTTTGCTCCGGCCAACACATTCGCCGCCGCGCCGCGGTCGGACGCCGGCAACTCGGGATCGATTCCCTTCAACAACAATTCAAAAATCGGCTGATCAAGATCGCCGGCGCCGCCAGTCACGGCGGCGAGCGCATCCACCCGAAGACCGTTCGGCATCGCGGGGTTCGCCGCCAGGCCCCACAACGCTGCGTTCAGCGCGGACACATCCGCCTTCTCCAAAGGCAAGGCGCGCACCGTTGAAATCGCCGCCCGCACCATAGCTTGGTTGTCCTCACCCAGCCGTTCCACCAACGCCTCAATCCAGATCTCCGGCGCCTCCTCCAACCCGGAGTCCGCCATCGAACGCAGGAGCAACTGCCGGGTTCCCACGGGCAACGACACATCCTGGAGCTCGGCAGCGACGAGCTGCTGAATGGACGGATCGCCTTCGAAATGCGCGAGCTGCCGCTGGAGGTCCCCAAATTCTGTCGCCGGAAGGTTCGTGACGGCCAGGCGGGACTGGAAATAACCCGAGAGCTCGCCGCCCCACTCGGGATGATTCTCCGCGATCCAAAGCGCCGTTGATTTCAGCACCGGATCGGCCGATCCCAGAAGCGATGCCACATCCTGAACCTCCAATCCACCCTGATCCATCTGATCAAGCGCGATCAGAGCCGCCCGTCGGGTGGCCGAATTGTCCGCGAACAGTCCCTCGCGTGTTTGACGGGCAGCGCCGATTTCAATCAGGGCGTAAATCACCGCGTGCTCCTGAATGCGCCGCGCACCCGCATCTTCGGGCACGCCTCCCTGTGTTGTGGCAGCTGCGGCGAGCAACGCCGGTACGGCTGACGAATCGCCGATTCGGCCCAGGGCCTCGGCTGCCTTGCGCCGGAGGAAGGGATACTCGCTACGGAGCAGATCGAGCACCCTAGACAACGCCCCCCCGTCGCGGCGAACAGCCACAGAGTGAATCGCCGCCTGCCGCACGCTGATATCAGCATCGTCCAGCGCCATCCGAACCGCCGTCCGCGCCGGCTCGACCTCCATCCGAGTGAGTGCCCAAACGGCATTGCGCCGGGAAACGACGGAGTGGGAATTCCGGAGCACGTCGACGAGTGCCGGCACGCCTTCCTGTCCGGCCATGGCGAGTTGCCGAATCGCGCGTCGGCGCACCGCCGGTCGGGAATCGTCCAGTCGACCCGCCACTCCCACCGGAGTCGCGCCGCTCCAAACCAAGCCGAGCCCGCGAGGATCATTGACTTTGGACATTCCCTTGCGACGAATGCGATAGATCCCCCCCAGGACATCGGGCTTGGCGAGTTGCGACGTGGGGCAACAGATCTTATACCATCCGCCCGTGTCGATCACGAGCAGACTGCCGTCGGCGTCCGCGAGGACATCTGTAGGATGAAAATCGGGATTGTCCGAGACCAGGAAGTCCTCGTTCAAGGATCGGTATGTGGCCCCCAATGGAGAAAGGACATGGCGGCAGACCTTGCGCAGGTTGAACTCGGTCGAAAACAGGTTGTTCTCGAATTCCGCACCCAACCCTCGCGAGTCATACCAGGTGAGACTGCACGCTGCCGCCGGGCCCAACTCCACCAGGGGTGGCAGCAACTCGCCGGTGCGCTGCAATTCATCCACCACCCCGTGCACCTTCGGATAAGCACCTCCGTAAATCGCGTGCACGATGGCGTCGCGCCGGCCGGCCTCCGGATGATGAAAGAATGTCGTGATGAAAAACAACTCACCCTCAGGACTGAACGCCACCTCCACCGGATTGTCCATCCCGCCGCCCATCACTGCGTCCAACTCCGTGTGATCCGGCAACGCCCGGAAAATGTGGGCCGCGCTATCCGAGATCGTGCGACGGCCGGGACGCTCATAGGTCTGCTTCGCAAATGCGCCTTTGCACCAGTAAATCCAGCCGTCCGGCCCCTCGTAAGGACCGTGCAGATCGTTGGCACACCCCGTGAGCGTCTTTCCCTCGTGCCATTCCATTCGCCGGTCCGCCATCCCGTCGCCATCCGTGTCCTCGAGCCTCCAGATCGTCGGAGGCGCTCCCGTGTAGATGGCGCCGTCGTGCCAGAGCACCCCCTCCGGAAACATCAGATGATCCGCAAACACGATGCTCCGGTCGTACCGGCCATCACCGTCCACATCTTCCAATCGCACGATCCGATGCGGCTTCTCTTCCAGTTGCTTCTCCACCTTGTCGTTCGATCCGGCCGAGTCCGCCACATACAGCCGACCTTGGTCGTCAAAGTCCGCCATCATCGGACGCATCACTAGCGGCGGCCCCGCTACCTGCTCGATTTCGAAATCATCCGGCAGCGTAAAAGTATGGGGCGGCAAACGCACCTCTGCGGCGTAGGCCTGCGGTCGATCCAAAGCAGCGGCAAGCCCGAGCAGGATCATTATAAAATGGAATTGTCCGTTCCGCGTTCGCTTACACTGCCCAGAACCGCAAAAGTGTTCAAGTCCGAACCATGACCCGGTCTCCTCTCGAAAATCGCGCTTTCTACTTCCGTCGATTCGCGTAAGATACCCGCATGCCGAGGGTGACCAAACCGGGACGGCGACACGACAACAGGGCGCCATGAGAGAAATCCCAGCCTTAACAGAATTGACCTGGATTTCCCCATTTGCCGGGCGGCTTTCTGCCTCATCGGCAGGTTCACTTTCGACGGTTCATGATGGTCCGGCTCCGACGGATGCCCTCAAAATGCTCCCAACCCTGGAACGGATCGGAAGTCAGAGCTCATGAAACACGCCGCTCCCCCACGACCCGCTCGTCCGGGCGTGCCCATCAGCCCGCTGGCCATTTCCCTGGTCGCGGTCGCGGTCGGTGTGGCGGCTGGAGTGGTCGCCGTGTTGTTCCGCTGGTTGATTGGCTTTTTTCACAATTTGTTTTTTCTGGGGACGTTCTCGGCGCTGTACGACGCCAATGCCCATACGCCCGTAAGTCCCTGGGGACCGTGGGTGATTCTCGCCCCGGTCATCGGTGGACTGGCGGTGGTCTGGCTGGTGAAGAATTTCGCACCCGAGGCCAAGGGACACGGCGTGCCGGAAGTTATGGACGCCATTTACTACGCCAAGGCCATCATCCGCCCGGTGGTGGTCCTTATCAAAGCCCTGGCTTCGGCCCTCTCCATCGGCTCGGGCGGGTCCGTCGGACGTGAGGGACCGATCATTCAGATTGGTTCGGCGTTCGGCTCCACCGTGGGCCAATTGTTGCACGTTCCCGCCTGGCAACGCGTCACGTTGATTGCGGCCGGAGCGGGCGGTGGGATCGCCGCCACGTTCAACACCCCCATTGGCGGCATTCTTTTCGCCGCAGAAATCATGCTCCACGAGGTCAGCGTCCGCACCCTGGTGCCGGTCGCGCTGGCGACGGCAACGGCCACTTATGTGGGCCGGCTGTTCTTCGGCGCCCATCCTTCGTTCGTCATTCCTGCGTTTCAGCATTTTGATTTTCACATCACGCATCCGCTGATCCTTCCCTCCTACGTCCTGATGGGTATCCTGTTGGGCCTGGCCTCCACCCTATTTACGAAATCCGTCTACGGCTTCGAAGACTTCTTCGAGACCCGATTCAAGAAGAGTCCGTATGTGCGGCACGTTATGGGTATGCTGCCGGTCGGTATCATGTGTTATCTGCTGTTTGCCTATTCCGGCCACTACCACATCGCTGGAATCGGTTACGCCACCATCCAGGACATCCTGACCGACGCAATCCCGGCCTCTCAGTTTTTGTTGCTGCTTTTCTTCCTGAAACTGGCGGCCACGTCGTTGACGCTCGGTTCCGGCGGATCGGGCGGAATCTTTTCGCCATCGCTCTTTCTGGGAGCCGCCCTCGGCGGCGCTTACGGTTGGCTCTTGCACCAACTCTTCCCCGGCTTGCCCGTCAATCCCCCTGCCTTCGCCGTTGCCGGCATGGCCGGCATGGTCGGAGGCACCACCGGGGCCGCAATCACGGCAATTGTGATGATCTTCGAAATGACTTTGGACTACGGCGTCATTGTGCCGATGACCGTCACCGTGGCCGTCGCCTACGGAATGCGCAAGGCCCTCATGAACGAGAGCATTTACACGATGAAACTGGTCCGCCGTGGGCATTACATGCCCGAAGCCTTGCAGACGAACTTCAATTATATGCGGCTCGCCCGCGACTTGAAGAGCGACCTCCTGATCTCCGTCCCCGGCAGCCTTTCCATCGAGGAATTCGTACGCGGTCTGTCGGAACAGAACCCCGCGGCGTGTTATCTCGTGGACGATGCGGGGAAGCTCTCTGGGGTGCTCATTCCGGAGACCGCAATGAAAGCATTGTTGGCGGGCAAGGGAAAGTCGGCTCTGTCTGAGCATTCCTCCAATTCGTTCGCGGTGATTAACGAAAACAGCACGCTGTTCGAAATCGTGACCCGGTTGCGCAAAGATCGTCCTTCCGGTTTCATCGTTGCCCCGCACAACCTCCCGCTCTCGACCCGCGACGTCCAGGGTTGGATCTCCAAGGCACGCCTGGCCGAGTCTGCGGCCGACGCTTTGGAGATGTTCGCCGAGTAGCCACTCCCGGTGTCGCTCGATACAAACGAAAAGCCGGACAACGGGTCCGGCTTTTTCACACGCGGCGATGAGAACACAACGCCAATGCGAAGACACTACCAGTTCCATTGTTTCCGCAAAGTCCCCATAACTGGTGACAGGCCATCCCCAGGGCGGCGCGGGCCAATGATCCCCCTAAGTGGTCTGTTTCATAAATACGGTTACGTTCGCGGCCAGGGGTTTTTCGGCCAGACGAGGCGCGAGCAACGAGCATACCCGCAGCGGTCTGTAAGGCGCGAGCAACCAAGTCTGGCCGAAAAAGAACGGCCGCCCGGAGGGTTGCGCCGAATTTGGCCTGGGGCGGCGTTGCTCGGTCGGTCGAGTATCGCAGGGGATACACTCTCGCCCTCGCGCCTTGCCTCAGGCCAAATTGGGCGCAACGAACGTGACCGTATCTATGAAACAGACCACTTAGCCCGAAATGCATGTGGCAACGCCGCGGAAAATGACCGGGAAGATAATGGGCTTGCCTGGCCAGTTGCACCTCCATACATTGCCCCTCCACGGGGCATCCGTAGCTCAATTGGATAGAGCATCTGACTACGGATCAGAAGGTTTCAGGTTCAACTCCTGACGGATGCGCCATTCAGCCAGAAGGACTTAGGAAAGAATCCCCGCTTCGATGGAAAGTGATCTTGGCCATTCCTTGGCCACTTTGCGAGGCTGTCAGAGCCCAAAATGGGCAAGTTCGCGTGAAGTCTCGAAGCACTGCCGTCCGCTGAGAATTTCCCACGCCCCTCGTCCGCTTCGCCATCGTCCCGCCACGTTCGCGTTCCCGCCCATGTCATCCTACCAGCCCCCGGATCAAAACGCCGTATACGCCATCCTGGCGCAAAGTTTGGAAGCGAAGTTAATCTTTGATCGTTGTGGCTTGTTCCTGATTGGCCACTTCATCAAGCACGACATCTACATCTAAGAGCGCTTTGCGAACGATTGGGATGAAATCGGGACGGGGCGTACCACCGGCAATGTCAAAGAGCTCACGTCCGACCGATGTAAAACCTTTCCACCCCACCACGAGAGGTATTTGAAAAACCTGGGTGCTAATCCCGACCTTTCTTGCCTTCGGCGTATAGGTGATTCGGAAGCCTTGCTGAAAGTACCATATCATCTCACCTTTGAGCTTATCCTGGTTAACGACCATTTCTTGCTCCTGCACAAGTCCGATTGACTGCAGGTGGACAATGCCCTCAATACCGAGCCTCAAGACGTCGGTAAAGTAATCGTGGGCTGCTCCGTGAAGAAGTACCGGTGTCCCCCTTCCGTCCCGGAATGCTAAAGAGCTGACTGTGGTGAAGAGTTCCGCCTCTTCTCTTGAAAGCGTGCTGAGGAATGAGAGCGTCCGCTTCGCATACCTGCCAGGCTCCGTGACTTCCCCCGCCAGGATTTTTGCCCATAGTCCCCGCATTTCATCGTCGGATACCTTCTTCGCGTGATCGAGAAAAAGCAGCATCCAATCGCTGTCTACCGGCTTTTCCGATACCCTGTCTGGCAGTTGTAGTGGTGCCTTCGAGAATATCGCCTCCAGGTTCGCTTGATGAATAATCGCCTCTTGTTCTCTCCGGAAGTCAGCACGCTGTGTTATATCGAGGACATCGGCTTCGCCAGCCGCGATGACTTTCAATGCCTTCGCGTCCGCGTAAGCTTGAGGCACAGTCAGTGCGAGTTTCGAAATGCCACCTACGAACGGGGCGATCGTTTCGACCAGCTTTGAAAGTGGTTTCTCCAGACCCTTGGAGCTCACGTTGATTAGCGCATACTTTGCCATCCAATACCTCCTACTTCGCCGGCCGTCCGCAGTCCCACAGTTCACGGCCAACGAACTGCCTGCCTGTGAACATCGCAACGTCGAATACTTTCGCCAGTTCGGTTTCGATGACTTTCAGCTCCGCTTCCAGCCTCTGACGCTGGGCCTCGGTCAACTGCGCGATTGCGGCAGCCCTCGCGGCAGCTTGTTTTTGAGCCTCCTTTTGCGCGGCGACGCTGTTCACGAAAGACTGAGATCCGCTCGCGTACCATCCGCTGTCGACCTGTCCGGCAGCCTGCGTCGCCACTGCGTCGGCGTGATCGGAAGCCGCCGTCGCCATGTTCAGCCGGTAGCGAATCACTGCCCTCCGTGCGAGCAGATCGTTGATCGGCTTCGGCACGTTCCAGATCAGGATTCTTTTCGGTCCCACCCCGTCAATCGTTGCGTCAACCTCCAATGCGCCATTCTTGATACCGTAACTTTCGGTGAACTGGATCTTCTTCCAGTGCGGCATCGGCCGGTCGCCCTTCTCCTTGTGCAGCCACTCCATTACCGGACCAAGGTCCACTTTGAAGTTGCCAACCATTCGGACTGGCTGCGCGGAGAGACCGACAGTCCCCGCCAACACCGCGATGACGAACACGCCCTTCATTCGTTGCTCCCTTCGTTCTCCAGAGATTCCCGCACCCGTTCTGGTGCGGAGATTGTAGGCCGTATTAAAGTCTCCGCAAGCGGATCTGTCACCCCCAACGAGACAGCCCGTCCAGCCTATCGACCGAACGGCCCGCCGCCAAGCCCACCGTCACCGATCAGAAAAGACCGCCGAGAATCCCGCCGCCGCCGTTGCGCCGATTCTTCTTCGGTTCCGGCGTGATCGTGCTCTCATCGAACGAACGCCCCGGCTCCCGGACCGGCGGTGTCCAGGTTGACGTTGCTGGTGGTGGTGGCACGTCGCTCCTGGTGGTGGCCGCCGTCACCTCGACCGGGGGCCCGGACTTTGGCGCGGTCGCTGGCGCGAATCGTTTCCTCGATTCCATTTGATCCTCGACCCGTTGCACGAACGCTGCCAGGGCATCCGGCCCTTGCTTCGCCAGCATCCGCTCGAATCTCCACCCCAACAGCTCATCAACACGTTCTTGCGTCAGGTCGCCGTCCTGTTGGATCGTGACCGGCTCCGCAACCGTCACCTCCGACTTGCTTTCCTTCGGCGCATCGAGTCCAAGCAGCTCGTCAATCCGTTGACGTGCTCTCACCCGCGTATGGCCCGGCTGTGATTCATCATCGGCAATGCCCTGGTAGAAGCTGAACGATTCCAACCGCAGTTCCGGCTTCGGCCTGTTCAGGTCCGCCAGAAGCCTCTCGCGCGCGCGAGCACAATATCCGTCCATGGTCTTCCAATGGATTGCCCACTTCTCCCGGCCCATGGCGTGCAACTGGGTCTTCGTAGCACCGCTGGCAAGCAGGTCGGCAACCTCGCTGACGCGCTCCTCGATCTCCTTCGACGTGCTCTTACGCGGTTTCGACTTCATGGTGCTCATGATGTTTCTGCCTCCGTTCCCGGCCTTGCTTCGCCAGCAAATCTTCAAGTTGTCCGGCCAACGATTCCATGTCTGGGTCAACACCGTGTTTGGCCAACATCAAAGCGCACGCAATTTGCGCACGGGCGTTCGACATCCGTTCGGCCTGTGAACGCACGTGTCCGGTCCGCAGTCGCTGGATCAAATCCTTTGCCATCGCAAGTTCGTAGTCATCGAGTCTCATTTCAGTCCTCCAGGGAAGAGGACGCGCCGCCCCATTGACGACGCGCCCCCCGTGCTGGCGATGAACCGCGCCAGACTTTTTCCGCGCCCGACTCCAACGAGCGCGAAATCCAAAGGCCCAGCCAGCCCTTGCAGGCCAGCCGGGTTGTGACCGGCGTCGTCACAGCGCGTGCAACGCCAGCCAAATTGTTCACCTGCTCGATCATTTCGGTGGCCAGCTCAGCAAAGATTTCGCTTCCCCGCTGGCGATCACTTCGAGCATCGCCGCCGCCTTTTCGAGCGTAGGAATATCGGCACCGCTGCCCAGTCCATTCGCATTCGCCACCCGCGATGCCCACGCCAGTTTTGGACTCTGCCGCGCCATTTGGACGGCTTCCGGCTCATTGGAGCACAGATCACGAACCGCACTCACGGCCCGGACTTCCTCTTGGTGGTAAATCGGCAGTAAAACTTGCCTAATGCAGGCCTTCGCCGCTTCGAGCGCAACGCTCACCTCATCGGCCCGGACAATCGGCGTGCCATCCAAGGTTTCCAGCCGTTTGGCAACCATGCCTCTGCGCGTTCCCGCGACAACCAACTCGCGAACGCGGTTTTCGTCGCAAGGGTCGCTGTCCTCAAGCACGGCAATCCGCGTCGCCAGGTCCAGCTCCAGGTTTTGAAGTTTCTCGACCTCGCCTTGCCTCGCCTGGACCTTGTCCAGCACCGTCCGGCACCCCTTCAATGCCGCCTCCAACCGCTCGTTCGCCGCCGTCCCTTTTTCCGCCGTCAATGTTCCGCTCATAACTCGATTCCCTTTCGTTTCCCGCCGTTACTCCGCCGAATGATTCCAACCGATACTTGGCCCGACCATCAACCGCTCGCCGCCGTCGTTGCTGTTCACCAACTGCCGCCCATCGCCGCCCGTCGTCGCCTTCGCTGGCGTGAACTGCGCGTGAATGCCCCGGCCGTGCTCCATGGCCTTCGTCACCGATTCCGGTAGCGGCACCGTGGCCCGCTTTTGGCAATGCCTCCCGGCCCGCGCGTCCGCCTCCATCTGTCGGCAGGCCCGCGTCATTTCATTGACCGCCTCGCCCGCTTCGAGCGCCTGCCGCATTTCCTCGGTCATCGCCGCCAGGTTCATCTTGATCTCGTGTTTCACTGTGCTTGCCTTTCGTTTGCTCGGCGTCATGCCGATTTCTTCCATGCCTGGAAGGTTTTCTCGATCGTATCCATTTCCAGCCGTTCGATGGATTGGAGCTTCTGCCACGCCCCAATATCAATGTGTGACTCGACCGCTTCTTGAAGCCGCGTGCGGATTTCTTTCGGCGGCAGTGCATCAATTTCAACGCACTTGTCGCCGTATAGATCGACATATTTCTTGCAGCGCGTTGACCAGCCGTTCGACTTCGTGGCCATCCTCGTCGGGAATCCAACAAGATCCTCACTCAAGAAAAATTCCTCGCTGGTGATTCCCAGCCTGCTCCATTCAATCGGCCTATCGACGAATCCTTGAAGCCGACGGCGAATATCACGCTCAAGGTCCAGTCCGTTCGGATCATGGTCGCCCAGATAGAAAACATGCACCGGCTTCTCGATCTGCCGCAGCGTCTCCGCGATGTTCCAAACGAATGTCTCGCTCGAATTGCCACGGATAATATCAATGGCCAGATCATACTTGTCCGCCACCGGCCGCAGCGTCCCGGCCATCGCGTCTTTCTCGCAAATGATCTCCAGGTAGTCGCGCTGCGATGCCCACAGGTCTTTCCGATAAGCGCCTTGGACCGTCTCCGCGAAGTCATCCAGCCCGCCCCAACTGCTCGGTTTGTATCGCTGTCGCGTTCCATCGGCCACCCATGCGTAGGGAATGATCCCGCTCCGCCGCAGCTTCAACACGATGCTGATGGTCTGCCGATACCATTGCTTATCCGTGCCAGGAAACATCCCGGCCGATACCGCCCGGTAGAATGCGCCCCGGACGCTGATTGGCTGATTTTCGAGTAGGATCTGTGCTAGGACAAAACTTGCTGCCAGCGTCTTTCGGTTGAATCCGGCCTCGATGATGTTGGCGTATGTCTCATCGGTAAGCGACGGCTCGAAACCGATCTCCCGCAACTGATCTTTGATGCTGTCGATTCTCGCGCTCATAACCAATTCGCGATCCCCCTCGATTGTCTGGCCCGCTCGCACGGCCCGGAATGCGCCACCGCGGGCACCGCCACCTCCACCTCGACCGGACCGGACGGTTGCTCCTGGTGCTCGGCTTCCAGTTCCCCGAGGATCTGCGCGGCTTCGCTCGCCAATGCTCGGCGGTTTGCGATCTGCGTGGTTTCCTCGGTCATGGTTTCGCCTTCCCTTCCGCCACCTCAAATTCTTGTGCCTGCCGCCCGAAACGGTTTCCCGTCCGCTTGATCCGCTTCATTCGGCACAGTTCCCACAACGCCGCACTCGCCGCCGTCCGCCCAACGCCAGCAATCGAAGCACCGTCACGAGCTGAGAGGAAAAACTTCCGGCATCGTCTCGCCTCACAATGCTTCTGGATTGCGAACCAAATCTTTTCGACTGCTGTGCCGTCCTTCGGAAGGTCTGCGTGCTCCGTCCACTGGGTCCACACTCGCGCCGCATCCGAGAACAGCTTATTTTTGGGCGCGAGATAAACCGCCGTCGTCAGCTCTTTGGTGTATTCGTCACAGCTTCCCCGGAGCGCAAAACCACGTTCTCGGCACGTCTGATACCACGTCTCGCCAATGGCCTCGATCATCTCCACTGGCAGGCCCTCGCGGTTCCGGCTTGCCCGCAACGTGAGACGCCACGCTAGGTCAAGCAGGACATCATGCGTTTCGTAGGTTCCGGCAAGCTCTCCTTCCGTTCGCTGAACGTGCGGAGTCGCGTCCTTCGCCATCCAAATCCACCAAGGCGGAGAGACTCGGCGGACACAATAACTTATTACTGTGTCCGGTCCTTCCGGTTCGGGCACCAGCTCGACCGGCAAAATGTGGGCGTTTCCCCGAAACCAAAGTCCCTCGTCGCAGCTCACGAAAGATGGCCGGCAAACGTCGCGGCATGAAAGATCCGGTTCGATTCCGTAGTGGCGGCGAACGTGTTGCGCAACTTGATCGAAGACAGTCGAATGTTGACGCGCTGTGCAAGGCGCGATTCGGAAAACCAAGCGCACGCCCTCAGCGCTCGCCGACAAGAACGCTGCCGAGCAATACGGATCGTCAACCGCGACGTGTATTGCTTCGCGTCGTTTCTGTGCCGGAACATGGTCAAGGTCCACGGCGATCTGGCCACTGTGCTTCACGAGTCCGGACTCGCGGCGGTAGGAGAACCTCCCGCTCGGCGTCCAGTAGGGAAGGCACTTCTTCGCCTGGACTCGCGCCGTGCCCTCCAACGCTCTCACCCGCTCGACCGGCTCACGCCATTGGCCGTCGCGGATGCCTTCCAGGATGTCGCCCGTCGCCACGGTCTTAAGTTCGGCAGGCCTCATCACGTCGAGTCCAAAACTCACCTCGGCTGTGAGTGCGCCCGGTCGCATTACCTCGCTGCTCATGTTCTTGATGCCGTCCCCGCGTGTGGTTGGGACCGGGACGGCGAAAGGGGCTAGAAACCTTGCTCTGCGACGCGGGCCAACTCCGAAGATGGGATTCGCCACTCTTGGCCGCACCTCACGGCCCGAATGCGCCCTGCGCGTATCGCCCTGCGGACGCTCTCGGGATGATACCGAACGGCGTGTGCGAACTCGACGGTGAGCATTAGCCCGCCGGAAGGTTCCGGGCTCTTTACTGGTGGTTGCGCGTAGTCCATGCGATCACGCTACACCCGCCACAACGCCGGTAAATCGCCAACGGACTCGACGTTGGCAAATTGGACTGGCCTACTCCTTGCGCTTGCGTCCCAACTCAGGATTCCCGCGCCCCGAGAACTTCGCGCCCCCGCGAACGAGCGCACGCCTCACGGTCTGATAACTGGCCCGGATTCCTTCCGCCGCGAGTCGCTCCTGAACGTGCGCAATGTTCACAGCGCCGCGCATGAATCGCTTGGTTCTCCACTCCGTCAGCTTCGCGTCTATGCCGGCGTTCATCGGGTCCGCCGTGGTTTTCAACGCTTCGTTGCGCGGCACGTCAATCCGCTTCGCCAGTTCAAAAAACAAGCTGGCGTCCCGTGCCTCGGCTGCTTTTGCGAGCATTTCAAATCCGCATTCCCACAACCGCACGAGCCGCGTTGACGGTTCCGGCCGCGTCGTCACACCGTTGCAGCGCACTCCGGTTTTCCTCCAGGCAACCGTTTCCTCCAGGATCTCCACAAGGTCATTGACAGCCGAACTCCAACCGGCACTCCCCGGCTTTCCGTAAAGCGCCGTCAGCCATCGGCCCGGATCTTCCTCGGTTTTCATTTCGCCCCCGCTTTCTTGTTCCCCAACAATTCGCCAATGGGCACCGCGGTCTGGCGTCGGTTGTCTGTGTAATAATCCGCCGTCGTCTTGATTGCCGAATGCCGCAACTGGCGGCTCGCGGTGTGGATGTCGGCGGATGCTGCCAGGATGCTGCCGAACTCCTTTCGCAGCGCATGAAGCGGTTTATCGTCGGTAACTCCGTGCTCTCGAAGCCAACCCGTCACGCGCTCGAATGTCTCTTGGCATCGGTAGTTCTGCGCTGCGGTCGAATCCCGCGACGGTGTTTCGGGCTCGATCACGTAAAGGTTCACGGACTTGCCCCGGGCAGCCTGCAACTCGCTCAGCATGTCCGCGTCCACGAACACCGTGCCTTCGCTCGAATCGGTCTTAAGCTCGAAGTGCCGAAGTGGCATGACGCGAATGCAGGTCTTGCCGAAGTCGATCTGTGGCCAGCAAAGGTTGTCGATCTCACCACGGCGAAGGCCAGCGCCAAGCGCAAGCAAGATCACTTTCCAAGCGTCCGCGTCAGACTCCGCCAACTCCTCGCGGGCCACGGCAAGCAACTGGCCCGGGTCGATTTGACTGTGATACTTCGTGCTCCCGGGATTCTCCTCCAACTCGACATCGGCAAAAGGCATCGGGTCCGGCAACGTCACGCTCAGCTTGCGAACCAACTTTTTGTTGAAGAGAGCCCGGGCATTCCGAAGATACGAATTGATGTTGCGCTTGGCTCGCTGCCGGTCTTGGGCGTTCCGGCCCGCCTCGGTGATCATCCGGCCTTGCCACTTGGCAACCGCTTCCGCCGTCAGCACGGAAAGCGAAAGCCCATCGGCGCACTTCTGCCAGGACTTGTGAACCGGGTCGAACCGTGAAGCCGTTCGCTTGCTCCCGGCAATGTCGAACACGATTCGACGCAGCGCGTAGGAATAGACGCCAAAGGTCCGGGGTCGAACGTCCGTGACTTCGCCCACCGCTGCCAGGTATTCGCCCACGGCTGACGCATCGGGTTTCGCGTTGCGGTCTGGATCGTTCTCGGCAAGCGCCACGTCCCAGCCCTTTGTCCGAAGGGTCTGGTAGAACCGCGATGCGGCCCGCGCTGCCGTCTGCCGGTCATTCGAGTGCAAAGGCACCCACTTCCGAATTCCGCCATACTGAACTCGGGCATGCCACTCCAAGACAGTCCGGGTTTCTCCCGCCACGGTGTAAACCGGCCGCTCGATTCGCTTCTCCCAGAACTCGGGTGAGAATCTCCCGGCCGCAGAGCGTTTCCGAATCTTGGCCACTTCTTGGCCACTTTGCGCGGTTTGCGATGTTGCACGATGTTTTGCCATAAGCTGCGGAAAGTGCCGACTTTGTTGGGGAATCGGCGTATTTCGTGACTCACGATACAACATCGCGAAATGCCGTGCAACTGGCATTTCAAAGACTACGGATCAGAAGGTTTCAGGTTCAACTCCTGACGGATGCGCCATTTAGCAGCAAGGAGTTACGGATGTAATTACCGGCTCTGAGAAAACTCTACTTTGACAATTCTTTGCCACTTTTCAAACTGAAGCCGCCTGTAGTGGCTGGTGGAAACCCATGGAAGCCTGTGGTGGGACTCGCCAGTTCCGTCACTTCACGAACTTTGAGATGTAACTCTGCAGGCTCAATCGATCGTCCGGCCAGGGCTCTATTCGTCAGGCCGATCCCTGTGCTCCGGCATGATCTGCCGGAGCGCACGGCGCAATTTCGCCAACGCCCTACGCTCGATCCCGCGCACGCCCCTCGTGCTCAACCCCAAGATCTTCGCGACTTCGTCCTGCGTCATCGGCACATCTCCACGCATCCGCGGCCCCGCCACACCGCCCCAAGCCCTTCGCGCTTCCCGCTCCGCCCTTGCTTCAGCCTCCCACCGCCGCGCCAACTCTAACGCCGCGTCACGGTCCCGCAGGCCGGTGCTCCTGCTCACCTGGCCGCCATCGGGGCCGGTGTAAATCGCGATCCAGCGGCTGCTGCGTGGCGGTAAACGGACGACGACCTCGGTGAGATCAGTCGGTGGAATCCCGACCTCGATTTCCAAAATTATTCTCGCTCTTGGCGCTGTCATCACGTTCTTCAATGTCGACACACTCCAGGGCAATCGACCAGGCGCTGGTGGCGCGTATTGGCCGGTTGAGAATCCGTAGATAACCCGCACATGCCATAACTACTGGAGCGCCACTTGAGTATGCCGCCACCGGCGCTGCCGGTTCCCGCCAGAGCGCCAAAGACGAAAGAGCGCTCGGAGATCCGAGCGCCGTCATGCCGGTTCCCGCTGCCTTTGCGGCATTATCTTTGGGTGACTGAATCTGTTGCTCAGCGTGCCGGTGGCCTTTCCGACCACCTGGCCGCCCATCATTCACTCCTTGCGGGCACGCACATGGAACCGATCCTCGAACCGCGCCGAATTCAGGCCCCTCCCGGCTATCATTCCACGAAGTGCGTCTCCACCGGCCTCTTACTCCTCATCGCTCAGGGCCGCATCAAGGACGACCTGCAACTCCAGCCGGTCCCGACCGAAATCACCGCCCACTCGATCGCCTACCAGGTCATCAATCACGGCCTTCAAGTGTTCTTTGTCCGAGACGACTTTGCTCGCGCCGTGGAACGAGACGCGCGCGCAGAGGTCGCTCCGGAGGGTCCAGGTGCCCTGTAGACGAATTACCGCGTCCTCAGTCCGGACGGGCCGCGATTCGCCTCCTGCGGGACCCGCATGTCCGGTCGTGTGTGGGGCGGGGCTAAAATTCCCCGCCTGCCCGATTGCGTGTTGGAGGGATTGCCGGTTAACCGCTTCGGCTCACCTTTGCGCGAGCATTAAATATGGCGGCACCAATTGCACCGAATGCCGAAGGAAGCGCCGGATTCACCGGAAACCGGATAAGCTCCAGAATCCCAACCATGCCCAAGGATATCAGCAACGATGTGGCAACCGCCCCGACAATCAAATACCCCAGTTCGCTCCTAATGTGGACGGGCTTCAATAGCCTTTCGACGATCATATCGATTCTCCTCTCGTATTCTCTTCTGCTCAGCCTGGGTGTTTCCCCCAACGTCCCGCATCCGGCAGGTTGGGGCAATGGTGTTCAATATTCTGTCGGGACGCGATCCCGGCGTTGCCTGGAGCCGGATGGTTCGGCGACTGCAATTTCACTTCTTTTCGCCAATCTTCGGGGTGAAGAAGTCGCCGTCTGTGTTTCCACGGTCCGACGGAAAAAATCCGCGCCATACTTGACCAGTAGCCGTATCAATGATGAGGCCATGATTCCCGGTGCCCGCCATTTGATAACGCCCCACTGGGCCGGGGGAAGATGCCGCTCCAATGCCGAGGGTGACGAGAATGCCGACGCTCAACCCAATCAATGCACTCTTGAGTTCTATTTTGGTGTTCATAAGACGGTGTGATGTGACGCCGAGCGACAGAAGTGAGCGACCGCCGCCGAAGGTGACGGTGGGGCGCACGAGGCGCTTTTCGCCGCCCCGGGTTGAACGGAAACGCGGGGCGGCGGTTCGTCTCCACCGATTTGATAGGCCACATCAATAGTCCTTTGATCCTTGCATTAAGAATGCCTTCAGAGGTGCATCCGAAAACTCCTTCTTGAAGGTCGGTTTTATCGGCGCACTTTTTTCAATTCGCTTTATCGGTGTGATCTTTCTGATGCCTTTGATTGGCTGAAACGGAAGAACTGAGCGACGCGGGCGGTCCCGCGCGTTCGTATTGGCATCTGACATCGCCCGCCCGCGTTCGCTCCGGTGATCTTGTTAGCCGAAAACCTTTTCATCTATTGCTCGCCTTCACGACCATTGCGGGAATCTGAGGCTCGTGTCCGACGCTTATCGCGGTCACCTTGCCTTTCACCGTGAAATGTAACTTCCAGCCATTTGTGCGAGTCGGCGCGTACTGAACTCCAAAAAACTCTAAAGGCAAATTCCAGCCCAGCACATTCGTCGAACGATGAACCTGGTACTGAAAAACAGATTGGTTGTTGGTGGTCATCAGTTGGATGCTTTTCGGAAGACCAAGAGTGTCTCCGAAGACTTCTGATTGCTCTGACCACCCGGAATATACTATGCTCGTCTCCTTCCAGAATGCGCTTGGCGGAAATATGTGGTGACTTTCACGCTTGAGGACTGGCCCTGAACAAAAAGCCTGCCAACAAACGGTTGCGGGCAAATCAAATCCCATGAGATCGGCCTCGTGCACCGGACGCCCAGGGTTGCCATCCATGGATTCTTCACTCGACGTGCTCGTGGATTCAGAACCGTCTTTGATCATCACTGAATGTTGAATGATATTGGTGCCCGTAAACCACCGCGTCACTTTTGAATCGCCCCATTCACTCGCTATCATCCAGGTGTTCAAGCCAACCACACAACGCCTCTGTTGCCCGCCGGTGAAAATACTGGGTTGGCCCGCGAGACCCGGCCACCTACCGAGCTTGTCGAAAAAGAATAGACCGTCCCAATCGGTTATTTCAACTTCGGCGGTCAGCTCCACAAATTGACCCATCGCACGCTCGAATGGCAGAAGCAGAGAAAAAATCAAAGCCCATCTCTGAACGCGTTGGATGAACGGTGTCTTCATAAGCATGGCAAGGAAATATCAACG
>CAVXWU010000017.1:0-248780 GCA_963765535.1 uncultured Verrucomicrobiae bacterium | reverse complement strand
CGGGCTAGGCATAATGCCTTTCGGAAATTCATGGTCAAATCAGTGTGAAGTGGATTGGCCCCTCAACGGATTGAGTTTCACGCAAGCGCGGCCAGCCGGTGACTGGCTGACGGACGCCACGCTTGCAACTGCGCGAGCGCTTCTTGCCCACCAGGCATTGGCGCATCTGCTCGTAGAACCGTTCGACCAAGAGTTTTTTCTGCCGCGCACTCAACAAGTCGGCCCCCAGTTCCAAGAGCAGCCACAGCGGGCGCAGCAACTCCAGCACTTTGATAAAACTCACGCGCAGGACGGGCACCTGGCCAGCGGCGGCCCGCACCCGCTCACGGGCCAACATCGCACTGGCCAGAACCAGCGCCGCAACCTCTTGGGCGGCGGTAATCGGGGTATGGCTTTGGAGCAATGGGCCCTTGCCCAACTCGCGTTTGAGTTGCCGATAGTAGAGTTCGTGCTCCCAGCGTCGCGCGTACAACACGGCCAGTTCGTCGGCGGGCGCGCTTCGAGGATCCAACAGACTGGTCCACAACCGCAGCACCTCGGTGCGAAAGCCTTTGCGTCCGACGCGGACGCGGATCTCGCGCAGTTCCAGCCACTCGGTAATCTGGCGGGGATTGCCTTTCTGGCGCACCGGCACGCGCACCAACCGGCTGCCATCCTTGAAGCGCCGCAGGACCTTCACCTTGATCTGGGAACGGATTCGAATCAGAAAGTGACTTCGCACCCGGCGGCACTGCTGAAGCGTTTGCGCGATGAAGGCCGCGCAGCCATGCAACCGATCGGCCAGCAACAGCGCACCGGCGGGCACCGCCGCCAACAAGCCGCACGCCAACAGCCACTCCGACTGACCCTGCCAGCCGATCGAGGCGGCGATCGGGTTGTGCAGGCCCAGTTCCAGCAACACACCACTGGTGATTTTGGCGAAGGCCGCGCGGCCCCGGCGGCTCTTGGCTTTCCGGCAGGCCTTGTTGTTTTGCGGCGTGTTGGTCAGACTATGTTGCACGCCATCCAGCCCCAGGAGCCGCCACCCTCGCCAGAAGGCGTCCTGGTGGCGGCGTTGATCGGCCAGCGGGCGCAGAGCCAGTTTCATCAAATCGGTGAAGACCTCCCACGGAAGGCGAGTGCGACGATCACTCATGGAACTGTCGGCGAAGGAACTTCCCCACAGCAGAGCGAAGTGTTCCGCGACGGTGCCGGCGGCGTTCATGAAATGAAAGACCAGCGCGGGCAACAAAATGTCCAGCGGCACGAGGGGTTTGCGCCCACGGCGCCTGGGCACTGTGGGCGGCGCCTGGCCGGCGAGCAACTGGCCGTAGGCGGCCGTGAAGCCGTAGGCTTCGTCGTGCTCACGGAACACGCGCTCCTGCGACGTGTGTCGAGGCGCGACTCGGCGCGAAGCGCCACCCTTGGATTTCGAAGCAGAACGAGACTGAGAACGCTTTCGCATCCCCAGCGTAAATACCTAGGTGTTAAAAAAGTACCAGGACAAAATGACACACTCGCCATTTTCCGAAAGGCATTAGGGCTAGGCAACGCTGGGCAACCCCCTCACTTCCCGCCCACCGCCCATGCGATCGCATTGACCAACAGCTCCCTAAACCGCGGATTGGCGAAATCAGTTTCGTGTCCCAGCGAGGTGTAGAATATCCGGGCCTTCCTTGGCCCATACCAATGGGTCCACGCCACCGGCTCAGGCGGTTGCCCGGGGATCTGCCCGATCAACAACGCCGTCGCGTCATCCGCAATCGGCCCCGATTCATACAACGACGCCTGACTGCGCCATCCCTCGAGATTCAACCCCTGCAAAATCGGATGATCCTCGACGCCCTCCGCCCGGGTGATCGTGGCTGCCGGCCCCGGCTCATGGTGCCCATGGTAATTCCCTCCCAACACGTCCCGATCAAACCCCGTCCACTCTTCCCGCTCCGGATGCTTCAACAGATCTCCTCGATCCTCTTCCCGCAAAGTAAAAGCGTGCGAGGCCGTGCGAATTCCCATCAAGGCCTTGCCCTCGTCGAGGTGCCTCCGAATGGCCGCGAGTTGATCGGCGGGAGGCGACCGCCGGCGCACGCTCACGATCAGGAGATCCGCCTTGCGCATCGCCTCGACTAGTCCCGGGAACCGGTGCTTGTCGGTGGGATCCTGCTGGATAACGCGCACCTCGTAACCGCGCGGCGACAATTCACTCTCCGCAAACGCCGGCAGCGTCTCCCATGTCTTATACTCGTCCTCGCCAATCAGGATCACGATGTGTTCCGCGTGGGCCAACGATGCGGCCTTCAAATGTTCTGAAGGGGAAACCCAGGCCAGAAGCGCCAAGCCACAAATAAACGTGCCAATTATGCGATGAATCCATCCTCCGGTCGCCCTGCTCCAGCTTGAACCGGATGATGCCGGCGTCCGAACTATCATTGTTTTGCCGGTTGCCATGACATGCATCCTACCCGTCAGCCAGCCCATCGGGTCAAGTCCGGTTTCGAGCCGAATGGGTCAGATCTCAACTTCGGCGCGTCGCCGCCAACCGGAGGCCCTTGTGTCAAGGGTGAGGACAGTGCCCTTGGATACGACTTGTCAATTGTCGAATGTCGAGATGTGAGCCCCATGTGACCCCAATGCCTCCTGCCGCCCGACATTGTCGAAGCGGCAGATCACGGCGTACGCCACTTCCCCCGTCGAATTGTCAAATATCGAAATGCGACCCCAAGGCAATTTCCCCCCCGAATGGCCCGATGGAAGACAACACTCCTCCGCCTCTACACGCTCACTGGATCAATTTCCCTGAGCATACCCGGGGCAACTTTCGCGAGCGGCATCGCCAATTGTCGCGTAGCTACGACATTATTAGGTGTGCCTGCAACCGCAGGCTGCTCTGAATTGATGTGCCATTAGCCCATCACGATTCAACTCCGACCGAATGGCATCACTTCCGCAGGCGGAAAAATCGCTGGGCGCCGGTGGTTTCCAATTGCACGGAGAAAAAGCTGCCGTTGAATATGACGTCGTTGGTGACCGGACCCCACCCTTGCGTTGCCAGATTCGCGGCGAATTCCAAGGAGTAGTCAGCCGCCTCTGCCGGCCAGGAGAGTTCAATCAGCACGTTGTCCACCGGAAATACATCCAACACCGGCGGCGGAATGCTGGCATCCACCAACGTGATGCTCATCAAGGCATAATCCAAGGTCAGGCCGATCGCATAGGCATCGTCGTTGGTGAGCGCGGCGGTTGACCCGATGTAGCTCGGCGTGGCCGTATTAAAGGAGTGAACGCTCCCGTAATACCCCGAGGAAACATCGAAAGTCAGCGGATCCTTCAGGGGTTCTTCGCCGTTCAGGAACGGCACAATTTCAATCGCGCGCCCCGCTCCCGGACTGGCCAGCAGCTTCGCGGTGAACGCCGTCAAGTCGAAGACTGCGCCGTCCACGCGCCGGACGGTGATCTTGGCCTTGCCCGGTGTTGGGCCGGCCGTCACATATTGCGCCTCCAGTCCATCGGGCCATTCCACGCGGATGGGTCGTCCAATCACGTTGGTGGTGCCGCCCGTGAAGAGTTTGTCCCGTGTGTAGGTGAACAAATAGCCCTCGCTGCTGATGGTGTCCGAGGCGGAGTTGGTGCTCACCAGATTGGTCGTTTGCGGACTGTTGAAGAAGACGGTGGTGACGGCCCAGGCGGCGAATGAACTCAGTGCGATGCACAGCGCGTTTGCCATGAAGAACCTGGCCGACCAAGAGCTGGCCCAGTTTGTGGCTTTCATTGATCTGTCGCCAGAGTAGTGCCCTCTGGATAGTCCTGCAAGTGGCCACGCGATGCTGCCGGATTCCTAGAAAGTTCTAACGTTCGCTTAACGCATCTCCAATCGGTCCTGGGGCATGCTGAGCGTGCATGAAGAAAACATTCATTCTTTTGATCGGCACCGCGCTCACGGCGGTGCCACTGTCTCCCAGCAGACACTCGACAACTTTAACTCGGCATTCCAGGACGAATCGAATGCCTCGCATCGCTATGAAGCCTTCGCCAAGAAGGCTGATACCGAGGGCTATGCCTAAGCGGCTCGCCTTTTCCGCTCCGCGGCGTGTGACCGCATAATAATGTGATGCGCCTGGCAACAGGCTGCTCGTTGGGCAGATTGGTTCCGGCTAGTGACATGTGAATTGATTGGTGAGCTTATTTAGACGCGAACCACGTGGCCGCTGCCTTGAGTTGGATCATTGCCGTGAAGAAAACTGTGCCGATTCAGCGTCTCGACCTGGCCGCAGCGGGGACAGCGCTGCTGTTTGAGCGAAAAAGCCGTGCATCCAACGTCTGGCGATCACGTATAAACTGAAATTGAGAGTGCAACATCCGCTCTTGCTGCCAGAGCGCCAAGAAACCGGGCGAGTCTTTTTTTGACGGCACTGACAGACGGCGGAACTCGGTTGAGCGGGATCATGGAAAAGAGGAGGACGGCACTGACGGCCCTTTGGCCGCACTGAGAACGTAAAGCGATCTGAATTTGGAATCACAGTTCGGTCAGAAGACGGCGCTTCTTACGACGGCACTGCGGCCCGTAACAACTAGCCCCAGATTTGCACGTTGGGCGCAATCAATTCAGCACTCTTGGGGTCAGGCCAAACAATTGATAGTTGTCATTGCCTGACGTTCGCTGTCAGGCAAAACGTCACGTTGCTCACCGACCCCATCGCCAATTGATCTGCGATCCATCGCTTGCTGACCGTCGTTTCTTGTCGCAACCGCCGGGCGATCCTCGCTTTCCCAACCTCGCCTTTGCGCCGCAGACCCAAGTCCCCCTCCTTCCAACCCAACTTCGCCAGTTCCTCGGCAATGATCCGGCGCGCCTTCTCTTCAGCCGACTGGCCAATTTCTTCGCCATAGTGCTGCGCACCCGCCATCTCATGCACCTGTTCCAGAAGTTCCTTGCGGAACTGCTCCTCACCCAGACACCAGCCCCGCCGGACCGGTTTCCATTGTTCTGATCGTTCCTCTGCTCGCCGCGCTTCCATCACCTGCTCGAATCGCCGTCGCCCCGCGGAACTGTCCTTAGGAATGCCCATCTCTCCGATCACCCGGTCCACGCGCAACCAGACCGGCCGTCGCGAAGGTGCCTTCAAATATTCCCCAAAACTGCTCCAGCGGTAATCCCGCAACGGTTGCTCGGGCGTCAGCAGTTTGGCGCGAACTGGATTCAGGTGGACGTACTCGCACACCGTTCGCAAATAACCGGCGCCGCTGCCATCGACAATCAACGATTTGTAGCGGCCACTGAATAGGTGACCGAATCGCCGGTGCCGCCGATTGAAGCGCGCCGTGTAAGTGCCCAGGAACCACTGCATTCCTGCCACCAGATTGGCCTGGGGTGTTTCCACCACCAGATGAAAATGATTCCCCATCAGGCAATAGGCGTGCATCTGCCAGTCGGTCTTGTGGCAGACCTCTGCCAGGGTTTCCAGAAACCGTTGACGGTCCGCATCATCCTCGAAGATCGGCTCTTGCCGATCTCCTCGATTCATCACATGATAAATCGCTCCCGCATATTCGATCCGAAGCTTTCGGGCCATGCCGCAAATACTATCCAAACAAAGGTATTACTGTCAAGTGTTTGGTCTGACCCCTTTACCCTAATTCTCCGCCGAATGAAGCCCCCCGGCCCCAGCACGGAAATCGAGGTTCATTCGGGTGGAACCCGGCTGAACGGGCTGCGCGCAATTCCACAGACATGCCCCGCAGTGCACGCATTTCTCCCGGTCGAACTGCGGAACTCCCTTTTCCCCCGGGGTGATGGCCTGTCCTGAGCAGACTTCGACGCACACCTGGGGTTCGCACTTGGCGCATAAGTGCGGATAGAGGAAAACCAAGTGATCGGCATAACCGGCCGGGGCCTGAACTTTGCCGCCGACGAGAAGCGCATCCTGTTGCGACAACATCAGCGTCCCATCGTAGGGAATCGAGGGCCAGCCAACCTCGTCCATTAAGGCGGCATGAAGCGAGACCCCGCGCGCTCGGCAATCGACCTGAATTTGGCGGATGCGTGAGGGCGTGACTTTCCCCTTATAATAATCCTCGAGACTCGGGAGTCGTTCGTGGGGCAGGAGTTTCTTCCCCGGCAGGGACAGGCGTCCGCCGCTCAAGCCCGCCAGTGCCATGCCTGCGAGGCCAGAGAGAACGCCGCGGTGAAAGCCGTCGCGAGATTTCTCCGCCACGCGGGCTTCCTTTTCCACCCAACTCGAACGGCGCCGGCGCACGTAGGTCGCTTCGAGATTCTCGCGCGTGAACGGTTTTCCAAGTTGCCAGAGTTCGAGAACACTATCGCCCAACTGAACACCGGTGGTCCAGGCTTCGTCCACTCCCGAGCCGGTCAGGACATTGGTGCTGCCGGAGCCCTCGCCAATCCGGGCGAAGCCATCGCCGACCAGGTGCGGTTCTCCGCGGCGCCCGGATTCCTGCAGCGTCTTGGCGCCCCACGATCGCAATTGAGCCCTTTGTAAGTGTCGCCAAAGGTAGGGATGGAGCATCCAATGCTGCAGATACCGATACGCGGTCCGCACGGGACTATCAAACCAGGAGGGCACAAAAATCCCCAACGACGCAATGCGATTCGGGTGCACGTACAAAAAACCGAATATCTCCGGCTCGGGGAAGCCCATCGTGTGGAGCACTGTGCCCGGTGATAACGTGGTGTCTTTGGGCAACTCCACCACGAACTTCATGCCCACGGCCCAATCGCGCTGGACACGGCCTTCGGGCATCCCAAGCATGCGATCCAACTGCCGGCCGATCGCGCCTACCGGTCCGTCACTCACAACCGTCAGGGCCGCCCGGACCTCGGCTCCGGGCATGAAACCGTCCCCAGGATTGCCATTCGCTTTCGTGCCCTGGTCCATCAACTGCACACCTACCACACCGCCATGTTCCACAATGGCCTGGTCGACCGGCATCGCCGGCCAAATCTGGACGGTGCCCGTTCCCATCAATTGACTTCCGATCCACTGGTTGAACTGTCCCAGGGAAAAAACCAAACCGCCGCCCTTGTGCAGGAACGCCGGCGTCCACGGAAGTTCAACCCCTTCTGCCTCGAAAGGCAAAAATCGCTTGAACCCACGGATGAGCATATCTGCCATCCGCAAAGTCAAGCTGCGTCGACTTGCTCCGATCGGATCCAGGAGGTAAACCACCTTCTCCTGGGTCACCGGTGTGGCCATCGGAATTTGCCACGGATCAAGATCCGGAAGACTGGCGCGGATCCCTTTGGCCCGCGTGACTACTCCCGAGACGCCAAAACCGATATCATCCGCCCGCTCGTAACAGATCACCTGCGGAAGCATCCCCGGCATCGTCTTGCTCTCGATCTTAGGCGTTCCGTCCGGGTTGATCATTCCTCGCGTGAGTGTGGTGAGGAACCCGCCAGCCGCAGGGCCAAATCCAACGCACAGGATATCGACGTCCATGCGCGGACGCTCAATTACCGTGGAACCGGCCGGTGCTTCGGTTCCGCTCATGCCGGGTAATCGAGGGCCTCACGGATCATCACCCGCGTCAAGGACGCCGCGGCCCGATCCTTGGCCAACCGCGCCCCGGTCAGACAACCGTCGAGTTTCGCCCGCAGCCGCACGAAAGGTTCGAGGCCTGCCAGGCTCACGCAAGGCCCAGCCTTGGCCGGATGCTGCTGTCCCGGGTCTTTCACATCCGCATAGGCGCGCGCCGACTCGGCAATACCCGGGATAATCCCCTCCAAGACATCAAGATCCTCGAATCCATAACAGGCGTGGCAATTTTGGCTGTTCCACGTCGGATGCTGTTGGTAACCGTGCACCAACTCACTGCAAATCCGGCTGACTTCGCCCGCAGTCCGGGCGCATTGCACGTGTGCGAGATCACTGAGGAATGCCACCGAGCCGTCGAGTCCTTCGGCCAACGCCGGGTTTGCCGGACCCTGGGTCCTCAATTCGAGCACATCGAGGATTTGACAACGCGCTGCCACCATCCAGCACAACGCATCGGCGAGCGGAAAGGTCACCCCCTGGCGCGCGCTCTGATAAAGTTTGCCGCCGTTGGCGTCCCTTGCGTTCTGCAGATGATTAAGCGTCCAAAGCCAGAGTTGCATGGCGCTGGCCAAAGTGCATGCCCCAGTACCCGGTTGGTCACCGGCCAGGGCTCGAAGTTCCCGGATCCAACTCTGGAACTGCGCCAGGAAGAGCTCACTGGTCATGGTTATGGAAAGCTGGCGGCGTTGGACCGCCTCAGGACCTTCGTAGGTGGCCTCCAGTTGCGCATCCATCCATTTCTGCCCCAGGAATCCCGGGCAATCCTCGGTGAGACCATAACCGCCCATCAGGCTGACGGCTTCCCTCATCACATTTGCACCGTGGCCCGTATTCCAGAGTTTGCAGGCCGGGCAATAAACATTGGCCACCGAATCACCCAGAACGAATTGAACCAGGGGATCGGCTTCGAGTTCCGCCAGCCGTGCTGCGTCGCCTTCAGCCGGCGGGAGCACCCGCAGTTCGAGCAACTCCAAGGCATCCTTCCGGGATGTGCCGAGCGCTTTGAGCTGGGCGCGGCCCGGAGGGATTCCGCGCTCGGCAAAGAGCTCGTCACACCGTTTCTCGAGCGGATCGAGTTCGTCAAACAGCCGCGCTCCTGCAAATCCCAGTGATGCGCTCGCCTCGCCGGTGGCCCAAATGTCGACGAGCCGGAGCACGACATCCTCTTTCTGCTGCAGGCCCAGGTCAAAACGGGGCGCGCCAGGCGAACCGCTTTCTCCGCCGCGAAACCGACGTCGTTGATACATAATCACCGGCTCGACTGCTGAGAGAAGTTTGGCCGCCGTCATCAAACCCACCGTCACTCGCGTCCGCTTAAAGACCGCCTCGATGATCTCTCCATGTGAGTAATTGGGAACGATCACATGATCCTTGATGGTATACCCTCCGACGATCCGGCTGGCCGGCACCCGCAGGCTAAACACCGGATCACGCGTCGACGAGAGTTGATGCACCAGCTTCTTCGTCGGCGCCCCTCGATCAAATGTCCCCGGGTCCGACTCCTCCACGATGATCATGCAACTGCCCTTGATGTGAGGATCGCCGGAATCCACCGCCACCGTCACGACGTCGGCGAAGCCCATATTCGTGATGAAGCGTCCACGCTTGTCGACGTGCAGGATCGGTTCCTCCCCTTCCCGCCATTCGGCAATTCGGACTTTGCCGCTGAGCATGCTGGTCTCGACTCCCACAAAAGGCAGCGGTTCGGTCAAGGCAAAGGCCGCTCGGATCTGCCGGCGTTGTTCGCCCGGTTGCGGCGGAACTGCCAAGGCCATGTAATGCGCGCGCTGCTCCGGCGTGCCCCGTTCGTGGATCGGGGCCAAACCGAGGTTTCCGGCCAGGCTGCAAGTGGCCGCACCCGCGTCAACCCAGGACAATTCGAAAGCAATGAGCGCCAGCGCGAGGTTCTTCGGTCCCTCGAGATAACCGCCATACTTCGGGTCCAGAAAAGCCGCGGTGACGCCGCTCTCGTCAAAGGCCGGCAGGAGCTGGGCCTTTTGTTCGTTCCATTCATGTGAGTTGCGGGCGCCTTCGGCAACCAATCGTGCCACTAAGCCGCGCGCGACGCCCCGGGACGCCTGCACCAACATCGCCAGGTCATATCGATCCGAATAACGCCACATGATTTGGCGCACGTCGTCGCCCGGCAGCGTCTGCAATAATTGCCTCTGCTTTTTTTCCGCGTTGTTCTGCATAGGAGGACCGGATCCTGACAGTGACCGCTCCCTTTGGCAAGCGAGGCCATACCCTGCAATTCTCATCATGGTAGGATTGAGGCGCCGGGTGAGACCACCCCGGAATCTTTTCGCGCTGTACCGCGACTCTCAAGCGCGAACCGGCGTCGCCTAACCGTCGATCCTCCCTCCTTGGCTCCGATGCATCACACGTTGGCAATCCAAATATTGAATCCAAGAGCGGCTGCTCGATTCGAACCGGACGTAGTCGCCGGCGTGAGTCGGCGCTCACTTTCCCCGCGCAAGCCAAGCGCGCATACCCAGCCAGCGCGCTCTCACGAGCGCGGCTACGAACCGGACGTAGCCGCCGACGTGAGTCGGCGCTCACTTTCCCCGCGCAAGCCACGCGCGCATACCCAGCCAGCGCGCTCTCACGAGCGCGACCTCCAACTGGAGCGTCTGAGGCGACGCCTCGCTGGAATCCTAAGTCGCTTTATTGTGTTGCGGACAGGTCCAGCCTGGATTCTCTTGGCGCGATGAATCGAGGAATTCAGTTTGGGGTCAGGGTCAGCCAGCCTGGGCATTGGGTGAGACCACTAACGATGCTTCTCCTCACCGTTTGCGCCGGTCTGCAATTAACCGGCGCCGACCCGAATTGGCCGGTTTATTTGGGCGATTCGGGCAGCCGCCAGTATTCGAGTCTCGACCAGATCACCCCCCACAATGTCCGGCAGCTTAAAGTCGCCTGGATCTATCGGTCCGGCGATGCGCGATCCGACAACCTTTCCCAAATCCAGTGCAATCCTCTGATCATCGACGGCGTGCTCTACGGGACAACCGCCGGACTTAACTTGATGGCACTGGCCGCCGGCACCGGAAAGGAACTGTGGCGTTTCGATCCCTTCGCCGGACGCAGCTTGAACGACCGTCAGGGCGTCAACCGCGGTGTGGTTTTTTGGTCGGCCGGCGCGGATCGGCGAGTCCTCTTTACCGCCGACCATTTTCTCTACGCGATCAACGCCGACACCGGAACGCCGGTGGGAGACTTCGGAACGGCCGGGCGGGTGGATCTGAAACTGGGCCTGGAGCGTGACGTGATGAAGTTGTCCGTTCTTTCGAACACACCGGGTGCGGTCTATCGCAATCTTCTGTTCATGCCCATGCGGCTCGGGGAAGGACCGGGACCTGCCGCGCCGGGGCATATTCGCGCTTATGATATTCGAACCGGTCGAATGGTCTGGACGTTTCATACCATCCCGTTTCCAGGGGAATATGGGTACGAAACCTGGCCGCAGGACGCCTGGACCCATATCGGCGGCGCGAATTGCTGGGCCGGCATGAGCGTGGACGACGAACGAGGCATCGTTTTTGTCCCCACCGGTTCGGCGGCGTTCGATTTCTGGGGAGGGAATCGAATCGGCAAGAATCTCTTTGCAAATTGTCTTATCGCCCTGGATGCCACAACCGGCCGCCGGCTCTGGCATTTCCAGTTTATCCGGCACGATCTCTGGGACCGGGATTTGCCGGCGCCGCCCACGCTGTTGACCGTTGAGCATGAAGGCCGGAAGCTCGATGCCGTCGCCCAGACCACCAAATCGGGGCATGTGTTCCTCTTCGAAAGGGAGACCGGCCGGCCACTGTTTCCAATCGAAGAGATCCAGGTGCCACCGTCGGACCTTCAGGGTGAATCGGCCTGGCCGACGCAGCCTGTGCCCGCGAAACCGGCGCCGTTTGCCCGGCAGGTTTTTTCCTACGACCAGATCACCGACCTCTCTCCGGAAACGCATCGCGCCGCGCTGGACCGCTTCGCCCAGGTCCGACCCCATGTCCCATTTCAACCGCCTTCTACTCAGGGAACGATCATCTTCCCAGGATTCGACGGTGGGGCTGAATGGGGCGGCGCGGCAGCGGATCCGGAGGGGGTTCTCTATGTCAACGCGAATGAAATGCCGTGGATTCTGACAATGGTTTCGACTGCGGGAGAGATTGGCGGGCTGCCTGCGCGCGGTCAGCAACTGTTCAACCAGATCTGCGCTCCCTGCCACGGCATCGACCGTCGTGGTAACGCAACGCAGAACGTTCCGACTCTTATCGACATCGGGACCCGATTACCTCGCGAGCAGATCCAGGGTCTGCTCGGAACCGGTCGAGGGGTCATGCCCTCGTTTGCGTTCCTTTCGCCGGGGCAACGGCAAGCGCTCATTGATTTCCTGTTCGGAGTGGAACCAACCATCCAAGACTCCGGCCGCGACCAGGCGGTGGCTGCGGAGGATGTGCTGGGCGGGATTCCCTACACGCACACCGGTTACAACCGCTGGGTGGACACCAACGGTTATCCTGCCGTGAAACCGCCGTGGGGAACCCTCAACGCCGTTGACCTGAACACCGGCGAGTATCGATGGCGCGTCCCATTGGGCGAGTTCCCGGAACTGACCGCGCGGGGCATTCCCCGGACCGGGGCGGAGAACTACGGTGGACCGATTGTAACTGGGGGCGAGCTGGTGTTCATCGCAGCGACGAAAGACGAGCAGATGCGGGCTTTTGACAAGCGCACCGGTGAGCTCCTCTGGCAGGCGCAACTCCCGGCGGGAGGATACGCCACGCCTGCGACCTACATGGTCGCAGACCGCCAGTTCGTCGTGATCGCGTGCGGCGGGGGGAAGATGGGCACCAAGAGTGGCGATGCCTATGTCGCGTTCGCGCTTCCCTAAAGGCACCCGGAGGGCCGAGTCCCACGAGGCCCCAACATCTCCATCGCAAACCATGTCCGCGAACCACCCTCGCCTCCGCACCCCTCCTCCGCCGAACTCGAGGAACTCGTCCCTCGGTCTGAGATTTGAAATTTCGAATGTTTTAAATCTCCAACCGGAGCCGCGTTATTCGATGCCTTGCTTGATCAGACGGACAGCCTCGGTGACGGAATCCGTCAGTTTGAGCAGCTCCAGATCCTCAGAGCTGATCGTCTTCTCACCGAGCAACGAATTCATCAAGAACCGGCGGACGGGAGACCAAAAGCGGGCGCCCATGGCGACGATGGGGAAGCGGTCGATCTTCTCGCACTGGACGAGTGTGATCGCCTCAAACGCCTCATCCAGTGTGCCGAAACCGCCCGGCATGACGACGAACGCGCACGAATACTTCACCAGCATCACCTTGCGAACAAAGAAATGGTTCATCTCGATGAACCGGTCCAGGTAAGGGTTCTCCTTTTGCTCCCTGGGCAAGGTGATGTTGCAGCCAAGACTTACCCCTCCGACGTCGCGGGCGCCCCGATTTGCCGCCGCCATGATCCCCGGCCCGCCACCCGTCATCACGACAAAGCCCTCCTCCGCCAGGCGCCGGCCCAGCGCTCGCGCCATCTGGTAATAAGGATGGCCAACCTTGAAGCGGGCGGAGCCGAAGACGGTGACGCAGCGTTGGTGCAGATCTCCGAAAAACTCGTAGCCCCGCAGAAACTCGAGAAAGATCCGAACAGCGCTCTCGAGATCGGCGCCACGATCACGTTTGCCGGCGAGAAATTGTTTCTCGATGCCGCTGGCGGTCTCGATCAGGAGCGTCTGTGGATGGGCAGAACCACGGACTGATTTTCGTCGGCTTTCCATGATAATGGTCGGGTAAGGGCAGGGGATTAAAGATGTCGATGCGCCTGACTTTAAAGGGGAGAAGAGAATCCAGCCCTGCCTACATGTCAAGACTGGCGGTGGCGCACGCAGCGGTTCTCAGACTGAGCGATGAGGGGCGCGGATCGTGGTCCAGTTGCGCAGGAAGAAGACGATGACATCGCAGGATCGGAGGGCTGAGTCCCACGAGGCCCTGACTGGACGCGGGAGGCTTATGGGACTCGCAGAGCTCGTCCCTCCGGATGGTTTCACGGCGCGCAAACTTTTCAGGCTGCAATTTTGGTGAGTTATTCGGTATCCGGGTCTGGCCGCTTGCCTAAGAACCGAAGCACCCACTGGCGGATCAAATCGTTGCAGTGCTTGGACCCGTTGATGGTCCATTGCTGATCCATCAATGACTGAGCTCCAGGCACGCCACGGACAAAATAGGTGCGGCACGGTTCCACGCAGCTCAGCAGGGCCACCAACCCGGAATCGACTCCGTCTTTCCGGGCGATCTCCCGCGCTCGTTGTTCTTTGTCGATCCGTGCAGAATGCCGATGACGTCGGCTTGATCTTCGCGTTACTCGTAGCGCAGGGCCTCGATGGGATCGAGGCGGGCAGCTTTGAGCGCTGGGAAGAGGCCCGCGATAAGTCCGACGGCGCAGCTGAAGATAACGGCGATGACCATGGCCGCCTGTGTGATAACCGGTTCATTTTGCGTGGGTGAAACGGAGCTGAGCAAGTGCACGAAACCGAATGAGACGAGGAGACCGAAGGCGGCTCCGAGGAGTGAAACCACAATGCTTTCCATGAGCACCTGGATGAAGATACCAGTGCCGGTTGCGCCGACGGCCTTGCAGATGCCGATCTCGCGAATCCGTTCGTTGATGCTGGCCAACATGATGTTCATGATTCCGATACCGCCGACGATCAGACTGATGGCGGCGATCAATCCTCCACTCAGGCGGGCATTACGGATCTGTCGGTTGATGCTTTCCAGTTGGTTTTCCTGGGTCTGAAAATTGAAATCCTCGATGCCGTGGTGGGTGGTCATCAGGATATTGCGGGCCTGCTGCAGGGCGTCTTCCATATGCTCGACGTCGACCACCTTGATGTCGATGTCGGTCAACCGCGGATCGGGGATGTTATTGGTGCCGGCGGATGAGCGGAATTTCACCCACATGGTATTGAGCGGCATGTAGACCGTATTATTCTTGCGCCAGAATGCCCAACCCCCGCGCCGGCCCCATCCCCGACGGCGGTGTGGGCCGGTTTCCTGCTTGGCCGGCTGGGTTTTCCGGAGTTCGCGTTCTCGTTTTTCCTGTTCGCCTTCGTAGTGCTGGAACATGCCGACGATGGTAAATGGCTGGCCGTTGATCTGGATGACTTCGCCGATGGGAACGATTTTGGTGCCGATCACTTCGGGATCGCCGAACAACTCATCCCTAATCCCGGTGCCGATGACACAAACGCTGCTGGCGTATTCTTCGTCGAGGTCGGTGAAGAATCGGCCATGGGCCAACGTGTGGAGGTTCATTTCAAGAACGGCGGGCCAGACCCCGACGCATTCGGAAGGGCGCACCGACAGGTCGCCACGGGTGAGGGTCACTCGATTCAGGGCCATCTCGGGAGAGACCAAATGGACCAGAGGCGCACTTTCGCGAAGGGCGAGGACATCGGTCATGGTGCGGCCCGGGGCTTCATCGGCCAGTTGTTCCTGATAGGGGGGGAGGGGTTGATCGCGGATGAGGACTTTATCGGCGCCGCCCATGGCGATCATGGCTTCTTTGAGGCCATTCTCCATACCTTTGACGATGGCCGTCATGCCGACGAGACTGGCGACGCCGAGGATAATGCCGAGCATCGTGAGGACGGAGCGGAACTTGTGTCCCCAGATATCTTTAATCCCGATCAGGATGGCATTGAGGAAGTGCATGCCTACTCGTAGCGCAAGGCCTGGATGGGGTGATATTTACTGGCTTTAACGGCCGGGAATAGCCCGGCGAGGATACCGATCCCGACGCTGGCGGCGAATGCCACGCTCATGGCGACAACGGTGATGATGGGTGGATTGGCGTCCGGCGAAAGGTAGTTGAGCAAAAGGACGAAGAGATAGGAGGCGCCCAGTCCGGCCAGACCCCCAAGGACGGCGATGACGAGGCTCTCGACCAGGATTTGGGTGAAGATGTCGCCGGCGCCGGCGCCGACGGCCTTACGAATGCCGATTTCGCGGATGCGGCCGGAGATGCTGGCAAGCATGATGTTCATGATGCCGATACCACCCACGAGCAGGCTGATCCCAGCGATCATGCCGCCGCTGAGCCGGGTGTTTCGAATGAAAGTATCGATGTTTTCGGCCCACTCCTCCTGTGTGCGAAACGAGAAGTCTTCGATGCCTTTGTGCGTGCTGAGCATGATATTGCGGATTTGCTGAAGGGCGAGGTCCATGGAGCCAACGTCGGCAATCTTCACCTCGAGGGTCGAGAGGGTGGGATCGCCGGCAGTTCCGGCGGTGTTGGGAGCACCGCTGCGGAATTTCATCCACATCGTGTTGAGAGGTAGGTAGACCGTCGCATTCTTGAGCCAGAAAATGAAATTACCGTGTCGACGCCGGCTCCCACGGGAGGTGGTTTTCGACTTATCCGGCTCAAGTTTCGCCAGCTCGCGCTCGCGCCGTTCCTGATCACTCTCGTAATGTTTGAACATGCCGACGATGGTGAAAGGCTGGTGGTTAATGAGAATCGTTTCGCCGAGCGGGATGATTTCATGACCGACTTCCTCGGGTGATCCGAAGAGTTCGTCGCGCGTTGCGGTGCCGATCACGCAGACACTACGCGCCATTTCTTCGTCGATGGCATTGAACATTCGACCATGGGCGATCGTGTGTTCGCTCATGTCGAGGGCGACCGGCCAGACGCCGGAACAGATGAACGGCCGAAAGGTCTTGCCTCGGGCGGCGAGAGTGGCGCCAAAAAGCCGCATCTCCGGGGAAATCTCCGTAACGAGCGTGGCGCCATTGTGGAGGGCCTGAACGTCGTTGATGGTAATGCCCACTGCCTGGTCGGCCAAATGCCGCTGTTCAATCGGGACTTCGGAGGCTTCGATCCGGACTTTTTGGAGACCGCCGATGGCGATCAGGCCTTCTTTCTGGGCGATCTCCATACCCTTGACCAAGGCGGACATGGCGACGAGGCTGGACACGCCAAGAATGATGCCAAGCATGGTGAGAAGGGAACGAAACTTATGCGCCCAAATCTCCTTGAACCCGACACTGACGACATTCCAGAGGCTCATGAGGCCGCGGTAGGTAAGCGGTTTAGCCCCGATAGGGTGGGGTCCAGTTGCTGGGCCACTTTGCCATCCCGGATTTCGATGCGGCGCGGGGTAACTGCGGCGATCTCCGGGTCATGGGTGACCAGAATGATGGTGCGGCCTTCGCGGCTGAGGCGGCTGAACATCTGAAGGATGAGATCGCCGGTATGAGAATCCAGATTACCGGTCGGTTCATCGGCAAACACAATCTTCGGATTGTTGACCAGGGCGCGGGCGATCGCCGTGCGCTGCTGCTGACCGCCCGAGAGCTGGGAGGGCCGGTGTTTGGCTCGATTCTCCATCTCCACCATCCGCAGTGCCTCCACGGCGCGGTCTCGTCGCTGTCGCGCTGGGAGACCGCTGTAAATCATCGGGAGCTCGACGTTTTGCAGGACATTCAACTTGGGCAGCAGATTGAAGAACTGGAAGACGAACCCGATCTTGCGGTTGCGGATCTGGGCCAATTGACGCGGAGCGGCGTGCTGGATCATCACGCCGTCGAGCTGGATCGTCCCGTCGCTTGGAGTATCGAGGCAACCCAGAATATGCATGAGGGTTGACTTGCCGCTGCCAGAGGGCCCGATGATCGAAATGAACTGGCCCGCCTCGATGTCGAGCGAGACATCGTCCAGCGCGCGAATCTCCTCGCCTCCCAACCGGTATATCTTGCTGACGTTGCGGAGCTCGAGCAAGGACATGGTTCGGATACGCTAAACGCGAGCGGCGGGACTACGTGCGGTAAGGGCGGGGTTTTCCGTGGAGCTTTTCGCCGGAAGAGCGGAATCGGGACGGGGAAGGATGTCGCCGGGTTTCGGCTGGACGAGTGAGACGACTTCGCCGGCGGCAAGACCATCTTGAACTTCGGAAAAGAAGTAATCGGAAATCCCGATCCGGACCGGCCGGCGCTCATATTTTTGGCCCTGCTTGACGTACACGTATCGCTCGCTCACCCCGGATTCAGGATCGGCCTCCGTGAACACGGCAGCCAAAGGCACCGCAACCACGTCATCAGCCGCCGCGACGGGGATTTTGATATTGGCGGTCATGCCGGGACGAACGCGCTGGTCCACTTCGCTCAGCAGGATCCGAGCGGCGAAGCCTTTGATGTTATTTTTGATGGTAGCCTGCGGCGCGACGCGTTCCACGGTGCCAATCACGTTCAACCCAGGCACGGCTTCGACTTCGACTTCGACTTTTTGTCCGACCTGGAGCCGGGTCACATCGGCCTGGTTGATGTGGGCATTAATGACCATGTGATGCAGATCCGCAATGGTCAGCACTTCGGTGCCGCTATTGAATCCTCCGGAGCCGGAAACCGCCTGCCCCACGGAGACCGGACGAGTCAGGATTGTGCAATCGAATGGGGCGAGAATCCGGGTCTTCCGAATGCGGTCGTTGACGAGGTCGAGAGATTTATCGGCGCGTTCGAGGGCATTCTTGGAAAGATCGAATTCGGTGCGGGTTTCTTCGAAAAGTTCCTGTGAAATGAGCTTGCTCTCGAACAGCTCTCGCGACCTCAAATAATTGCGTTCGGCCTGTTGGAGCTGAAGCCGGGCGCGTTCAATTTCCTTTTCCTGGGATTCCTTTTCAATCTGCAGATCGCGATCGTCCAGCGTGAACAGGAGATCGCCCAGTTTGGCGACATCCCCAATATCGACTCCAAGCTCAGCGATTCGGCCATTGACTTCGGGGCGGACGGAGACCTGTTCGGCAGGACCGATTTCACCGGCAGCGTTGACCGAGAAGCGTATGTCACGGGTTTCCACCGGCGCGGTGGTGGGCCGCTCAGGAGTTTCCTGGGTGGACTGTTCCGCTCGCCACGAGGCCCATTTTTGAGAGCCCCACACACCGGCACCGATCAATAAGACCAGCAAAATCCATTTTTTCATTCGTTCAATGGTGTCGGCAGCTTAGCCGATCATACGCCTGCGTGCAAACACCTTCGTGGAAATGAAGACTCGTCAGAGCCGCGAAAAATTCACACGATGCGGCCATGAGCGGTCGGGCCAGGACGCCCCAGCTTTTGGCGGCACGCCTTCGGAGGATGCTCCAAAGGCATTGGCGCAAGTTGCTGCATCTGCGTGAGCGGCTTTGGGTCAGCGAAGAAGCCGTGCATCTGCTCGCCGCGATTTTTGTCGGGGTGGTGGGAGGGGTTGTCGATTTGCTGGTCTATGGCATGCACTCCGTTCTGGAGGCCTTGCTGTTGTTCGACACGGGAGACGTGCTGACGGCCGTCGAGCGACTGCCGTGGTGGGGCCGCCTGCTCCTTCCCGGGATCGGCGGGTTGGCCGGAGGGGCGATTCTCTATTTCGGCCTGCGCGTGGTCAAGATGCCCGGATCGACGAACTTGCTTGAGGTTGTAGTGGCGGGGGACGGCAGGCTCCGGTTTCGACCGGCATTAATGCAATCGCTTTCCTCGATGTTCAGCATAAGCACCGGCGGATCCATCGGGCGCGAGGGTCCCATCGTGCAGCTCAGCGCCACCCTGGCGTCGAAGTTCGGGCAGGCCATGCGCTGGCAACCTTATCGGCTGCGGCTCCTCGTGGCCTGCGGGGCGGCGGCGGGCATTGCCGCGGCCTACAAGGCGCCCGTGTCGGGAGCCGTATTTGCCGCTCAGATCGTGCTTGGAAATTTCTCTATGAACGTCTTTGCGCCGCTGGTGGTAGCAGCGGTGGCGGCGGCCATGGTTTCGCGCGCGATACTTGGAGTAGGCGCGTGGTATGAGATGCCGGCGGTGGTGGCGGGCCAAAGTATGAGCCAACTGCCATGGTTCCTGGTGTTGGGGATGATGGCCGGGACTCTCGGGGCGGTTTTTATGAAGGTGATCCGTTTCTCCGAGCATCTGTTCAATCAGATCAAGCAACCGCTTTACGTCCGCATGGCCATAGGAGGTCTGGCCCTGGGCGGGGTGGCGATCATGGTGCCGGAGGTCTGGGGCAACGGTTACAGCGCAGCCAACCGGATGTTGCAGGGGCAGTATGCGTTGAATGGCCTGGTATTGCTCCTCTTTGCCAAACTGTTCTGCACCTCCGTATCGGTAGGTTCAGGGGCCGTAGGAGGTGTATTCACTCCCACATTGTTCCTCGGCGCGGCTTTGGGCGGCTTTCTCGGTAACGCCCTGCACGTGATGGGGTATGCGGAGAGTCAACCCGTGGCCGCTTTTGCACTCGTCGGCATGGGAAGCATGTTGACCGCGACGACGCATTCACCCCTGCTGGCGATCATTGTCGTCTTCGAAATCTCGCTCAACTATAACCTCATGCCGCCACTCATGGTTGGCTGCGCCGTTGCCACCATCGTATCGCGCCGGTTCCACGCCGACAGCGTCTACACTGAACCCCTGCGTCGCCGCGGACTCTATTTTGACCGGGAGAATCCGCGCTTGGGTGCGGCAACCCAGCAGACGGTGGGCGATATCATGCGGGAGGCGATTGCGCCCGTCAATCGGCGGGCGCGGTTCCGAGAAGTCGCCGATCGCTTTCTGACCAACGCCAACAACTTCCTGCCCGTGGTCGACGATGCCGGCCGATTGGTGGGAATGATCGCCCTGCAGGACCTCAAACATCATCTCGGCGCGGGACCGGAGCTTGACAGCGTGATTGCGTTTGACGTTATGCGACCGCCGCCGCCGTGCCTCGTCCCCAGTCAAATGCTGGTAGATGCTTTCCCTGTGTTGCTGGCGAGCGAACACCGCAACGTACCCGTGATCAACTCACCGAGCGAAAAGCGTTTAGTCGGATCCGTGGTCCGCGCTGAAGCGCTCGGTTTGCTCTCCGAGGCCATCGCCTCGCGGGAAGCCACGAAGGGCTAGCCCGGAAATTTCACACGTGAAATGCCCACTCCCATCCACCCGGTTTTCGGGTGAAATTTCCGGGCTATGGAAACCCGCGCCAGACAAGGGTATTGATCGCCCTGGATCGAAGGAAGAGCCTGGGCGGCCACGATTTTCAGTCTCGAATATGCGAGCTCGACGCGTGCGCATTTTCCTTTTGCTTCGTTGGCGTTTGCGGAAGATTGTGCGGCATGGCTGGACGTAAGAAAATCCCGCTCGGAAAAACCGATTTCGGCCATACGCCGTTCGAGGTCCTCAAGCTTGAAGGGCGCCCTGTGGCGGACCCTCCAGGATTGGCGCCACCGGCTCCGGCCAGGGTTCCGACGAGGGACAAGAACCGTGGCCGAGTCGACATCATCCGACAAAAAGCGGGGCGTGGAGGCAAGACAGTCACCGTGATCACGGGATTCACGGGCATCGGACTACCCGAGAAAGAGATCCTGGCCAAGGCCATCCAGAAAGCCTGCGGCACAGGCGGCACGATTAAGGAGGGCCGGATCGAGATCCAGGGGGACAAACGCGAGGAAGCTGCCCAAATCCTGAGCCACGCCGGCTTCCGGCCGGTATTCGCCGGCGGATGACGGGGATGGGGCTAAGAATGCGCGGGTGCCGCCGCAGAGTTTTCTGCTTGCAGGTCGTCGGGCCTCAACGGTTATGCTGGAGGCCTTATGAGAACCCATCCAGGTCTTTTGTCTTCCCTGATTGTGACGGCTTTGGTGGCCGGTTCGAGCGCGCCCTTGATCGGCGCTGACTCCGATCCGGATGCTTTCCTCGGAAGGTGGGCGTTGTCCCTGCCGGGAGGTGGAGCGGGGTGGTTGGGCGTGACCCGGGAAAAGGGTTACTATGATGGCAGCATTTTATGGGGTGGCGGCAGTGTCATCCCGGTATCGAGTGTCGTATTCGTCGATGACGCGATGTACGTGACTCGTGTTCGCGAAGTGAAGCGCACTGACGCCTCAAAAAAACTCATCCAGGTGCAGCAGTTCACCGAGGCGCTCATCGCGCGAGTGGACGGCGACAACCTCAACGTGGTCCGCTTCAACCCGCATGAGGATGGGCGGGGAGTGACGACGGAAGAATTTACCGGCAAACGAATACCCGCGTTACCGCCAGCACCGGATCTGTCGACTGCGAAGTTCGGTCCGGCAATCACGCTTTTCAATGGACGGAACCTGGAGGGTTGGCGCTTGACGGATCCGGGACAAAAGAGCGGATGGAGCGCTGAGGACGGGATCCTGGTGAACAAACCGGCCCAGGAGGAAGGAAAGCCTCACATCTCGTATGGAAATCTCCGAACGGATCAGGAATTCAACGACTTCAATCTTAAGCTCGAATTCAATGTGTCCGAAGACGGCAATAGTGGGGTCTATCTACGGGGGATTTACGAAGTCCAGGTGATGAACAGCTACGGGCGCCGGCTTGATCCGCATAACGCCGGGGCCATTTACAGCCGAATCACGCCGTCGAAAAGCGCCGAAAAACCACCCGGCCAATGGCAGACCATGGACATCACCCTGTTGGATCGCCATGTCACCGTTCTTTTGAACGGCGAGAAAATCATCGACAACCAACCATTGATGGGATGCACCGGCGGGGCTCTTTGGGCGGACGAATTCCGGCCGGGTCCGATCTACTTGCAAGGCGATCACACGGGGATCAAGTATCGCAAACTGATTCTGCGGCCGGTGCTCGAGTAGAAGTTACCGGCACTTATCGAGCACCAGTTTGATCGCATCGAGGAGCTCGTGAAGCAGAAATGGTTTCCAGAGCATTAACCCCCGAACGCTGCGAATGAACGTGTCAATTTGGGGATCTCCGCTGTGGCCGGTCATGAAGAGGAACCGCTGGCACAGATTCGGACGAATGCGTTCCACGGCGCGATAGAACATGTCCCCTGGAAAGCCTGGCATGACCATATCGCAGAGGAGAATGTCATAGTCCTGTTTCAAGATGCATTGAATCCCTTCGGCGCCACTGCGGACCCGCGTAACACCGAAATGATTGAGCTCCAGTCCCTGGCGGAGGATCTCCGCCAAAGTTGCGTCGTCCTCGAGCATCAATATGGATTTGGAATCGGATCGGAGAAAGTTTTCCGCAATTTCGTACGTCTTCTCGGTTCCGGCCAGATAAGTGGTTCTACGCATAACCAACCTGCCGAAGAGGCTGGAGAACAGTGGTCACAGGAAGACCTGGAGCGATGTGGCAAAGTAGTCGGATGACGGGTTCCATATGATGATCCACGCTTGGACCCCCGAGAGCAACAACCATTCCAATCGCAGAGAGTCACGATGCCCTTCCCACTCGCCTTGTCGCGGGATACAGGTCCGGACTGGACTTCGCCGGGGAATTAGATTGCTGCCGCCAGAGCGATCCCGTTACAGTTGCCCAACAATCGGTCCGGATGAGAAAACAACGCAGCAAGGGCACACCGCGAGCGGAGCGACTGGATCTTTCCGGAGCGCTTTCGCGGACCGCGGATCCTGGAGTGGTGATCCTTGACTCGGCACGCCGGCTCATGGCGTTCAATCTATCGGCCGAACGCGTTACTCGGCTTCATGCGGCGGACGTTGTAGGTGATCGTTACGATGTCCTTCCGGTTCCGCTTAGGGAATTGATCGAGGAAGTCTTCACGAACGGAAGCGCCATTGTGGATCGGGCGCTCGTCCTGGATACCCCGGCAAGGCCAGGACGGTATTGATGGTGAATGCCCTGCTCGTGCGATGCGGGAGCGGCGATGAGCTGGGGGTGCTGCTCACATTCCACGACCTGACTTCGGCGCGGGAGTTTGAAATGAAGGTTGAGCGTTTACAACGTCTCGCGAGCTTGGGTGTGGCGTCGGCGGGTGTCGCTCACGAGATCAAGAACGCGTTGGTGGCCATCAAATCCTTTGCAGAGTTGTTGCTGGAAAAGCAGCCGGACCTCGAAATGGGTAACCTGGTGGTGCAGGAGGTCAACCGGATCAACGTACTCGTCGGACAATTAATGCGCCTGGCCGGGCCCGTTCGATCCGTTTTCACGGAGGTGAGTGTTCATGAATCGCTGGCGAACGCGCTGCGCCTGGTGAAACACCAGTTTAAAAACCGCAGTATAGAACTGGCTATCGCGCTCGAGGCGGATCGCGAAACAGTTCGCGGCGACGCCAAACAGCTGGAACAGGCTTTCATCAATCTCTTGCTCAACGCCGTCGAAGCTGTAGGTGAAACCGGGGAATTGAAAGTGGCGACGGAGGTCGTCGTCGCGACGGAGATGATCTCGAAATTCGAGCCCGTAAGGCGCCAGGAGCAACTCCAGATCACCATCCGGGACAGCGGGTCGGGCATTCCCGCCCAGGTTCGGGCTCATCTCTTTTCCCCGTTTCAGACCACCAAACCGGGGGGGACCGGGCTCGGTCTGGCCATTACGAGACGGATCGTGGTTTCACACGGTGGCCGGATCACCGCGGATAGCGAGCTCAACCGCGGGACATGTTTTAGAATCACTCTGCCCTTGATCCCGGAAAAGACTTCCATAGTGCCCCCTGCCCCGGTGGTTTCCGAAGTTGCCGGAAGTTGAGCCGCGCGACCGGTCTTCATGACCATCCTGGTCGTCAGCGATATCCACTACGCCAGCGAGGCCGAGAAAGCGCGTGTTGGGTACGAATACGAGACGGCGGAGCGGCCGTGGTTGCGAGCGATGCTCTGGGCCCATCGCCATTTTCTCTGGAAGCGGGATCCCTTTGCGCACAATCATCTCCTGGACCGCTTCCTTGAGGATGCGGGCCGGCCCGAATTGGTCGTCGCCAACGGGGATTTCTCCTGTGATACCGCGTTTGTGGGAGTGAGTGATCCTGCGGCGCGGGACAGTGCGCGCCAGTGCCTGGAGCGACTGCGTTCCCGTTTGGGTTCGAGCCTGCGTTTGACCATCGGCGACCATGAACTGGGGAAGCTGAGTCTGATCGGGGGCCGCGGTGGTCTGCGGCTCGACAGTTGGAACGTCGCCACCCGCGACTTGGGATTGTCCGATTTCTGGCGATACGACGTCGGGCGCTATGTGGTGCTGGGCGTGACTTCGACTTTGATCGCGCTGCCGGTGTTTGAACCTGAGGCGTTGCCTCAGGAACTCGAATCATGGCGGGAGCTCCGCCGGCAGCATCTCACGACGATCGCAGCCGCCTTCGAGGGGCTGGAGCCGGACCGCCGGATCCTCCTCTTCTGCCACGACCCGACAGCATTGCCTTTTCTCTGGCGGGAGCATTCCGTACGAAGTCGGGCGGCGCAAATCGAGTGGACGGTGATCGGCCATCTGCATTCGCCGCTGATCCTGTGGCAAAGCCGGGCGTTGGCGGGGATGCCACACATCCATTTCCTTGGGAATGCCGTCCGCCGGATGAGCGGCGCTTTGCGCGAAGCGCGCCTTTGGGATCCGTTCAAGGTGCGGCTTTGTCCAGCCCTTTCCGGCATCGAATTACTCAAAGATGGCGGATACGCGCGGATTGAGCTGGATCCGGACTTGGGCTCGCCGGCGCGTTTTGAAGTGAAGCGGATACGTTGGCATTGCGCTTGCCGCAAGTCGGGCTTATAAGGATTTTTCTATGATCACCCGGACCGTTGGTCGCATCCTGCGAGGCAAAGCCACACCGTTCCAATTGTTCACGGCCTGCGTGTTGGGAGCCGTGCTCGGATTCATGCCGGGGTTCGCGCAGGCCCCGGGTCTAATGATCGCCGTGACGCTGGCGCTCGTGATGTTTAACGCCAATCTGGGCGTCGCCGCGATCGTGGCGGGTCTGGCGAAACTTCTGTCGTTCTTAATTGTCCCTTTAACCTTCAATGCAGGCGGCCTGTTGTTGGACGGCCCCACGCAAGGGGTTTTCCGTGCCTTGATCAACGCGCCGGTTTTCGCGCTATTCGGTTTTGAATACTATGTGGTCACCGGGGGCCTGGGGATGGGGTTGCTCTGCGGATTCGCTGCCGGGCTGTTCATGGTTTACGCCGTCAATACGTTCAGGAATAGGATGTCGGCGCTGGAAAAGGGTTCTGAACGTTTCAACCAGTTCACGCAAAAACGCTGGGTAAAACTCATGACCTACATCTTCGTCGGTGGCGGTCTTGGCAAACAATCCTACGAACAGGTGCTGGCGAAGAAAGTGGGCAATCCGATCCGGATGCTGGGGGTGGTTTTCGCCCTGCTGGTGGTCGTGCTCCTGATCCTGCTCCAGAGCTTCGCGGCCGGGCCCATTGTGTCCGCCGCACTACAACGCGGTCTCGAACGTGCCAACGGCGCCACGGTCGACCTTGAAAACGCGGATCTTGATTTGAAGAGCCAACGACTGACCTTGACCGGTCTCGCCATGGCGGACCCGAATGCCCTGAATACCGATCTGCTTCGCGCGGCGAAAATCGAGGCGCAGATCAGTGGGGCAAATCTCCTCCGCAAAAGGCTCCAACTGGACCGGGTGATCGTAAGCGGCGCGACCTCGGGGGAAAAGAGGGTCGCTCCCGGGCACTTGATCGGCCCGCCACCGGAACCGATCCCGAGCGAGACCCCCCCGAGCACGAAGACCCTGGATGACTACCTTCAAAAAGCCAAGGTCTGGAAAGAAAGACTCGCGCAGGCTCGACGCTGGCTCGAAAAGCTCTCCGGGCCGGCGAAGCCGAGCGCGGAGAAGGAAGAGACTTTGCGCGAGAGGCTGGAGCGCCAGGCGCTCGAATTAGGTTATGGCCGGGTGCGCGCAACGCATCTGATCGAAGGCAGTCCCACGTTTACCGTGCTTGAACTGGTTGCGGACAAGGTGCGGACCACGGAACTGCCCGATGAAACCTTGTCCATCACCGCCCGCAATCTCTCGACGCAACCGGCGTTGCTGGGCAAGCCACCGGAGCTCATCATCGAATCCAGCGGTCAAACCCTCCGTTTTGGCACGCAATTGGAGCGCTTCGCCAGCACACCTTCGGCGAACGTCCTGAACTTTGAGTACCGCGGTTTGTCGACGGACCGCGTCGCGTCGGAACTCGTCGTGGGCGGCGCGCATCCGATTTCAGGCGGGACAATTGATCTTTCGTTGCAGGGCACGTGGGAAGCCATGAACGGGATTCAAGTGAACCTGCCTTTGCAGGCCACGCTGAAGCAGGTCACCTTTGCACTGCCCAATATCAAACCGACCCTGGTTGATCAACTGGTCCTGCCCATCGGTCTGGCCGGGCCGCTCGATAACCCGCGAATTCAAGTGGATGAGAAGGCCTTCGCCGATGCCCTGGTCAAGGCGGGCGCCAGCGAAATGGCGAATCAATTGCGCGGGAAAGCCGAAGAGACTCTTAACCGCGAGGTGGGCAAGAAACTCGGCGTGGATGGCAAGAGCGTCCTCAATAACATTCTTGGCGGCAAGAAACCTAACGAAAAGTAAGCGCCGACGTCTGAGGTTTCAGATTGGAAATTGGCACACTCAAGCCCGAGGCCGAATTGCGACGCGGCCGCCCATGAAAAGCGTCAGCCCTGGGTTGGTGGCTGCGCCGCCGGATCACCACCACACCCGCTCGCGCAGGCGGGCGACCCGCTCGCGGATGTGCCGGGAAAGTCGGCTGCTCTCGGAGGCCAACGAACGGTAGTCCGCCCCGCCGGTCCTCTGCGCCAGTTGTTCGAGCATCTCCCGGCAGAATTCGCAATCGGCCAGCGCCCAACGGCATTTGACGATATTGCCACAAAGCGTTTCTTCATCATAGCCGAGCCCATGTCCGCCGGCGAGATTCGCGCCGATCTTGGGTGCGGACAGGAAAAGGATCTGGGGGATTTCCCGGCGCGGCTCGAGGCTGGCAATGGCAACCGCGAATTTCCGGGCGAGCCGGGCGACATCGGCATATCCTTCGTTGTCTGGCGGGCTGTTTTCCAAGCCATTCTCGATGTCTTCAAAAGGATCACCCGCATCGTTGTCACTGTCACAGGACTCGAACCTCGATTCTTCCAACCGTTCGATCTCCAAAGCGTCCAGCTTCGACGAGGCGCCATCGTCGACCGCGTCGAGGTCTGCGAGGCTCGCGTTAGGGCCGGGATCCGGTTGTTGAAGCCGGGCCAAGTCGGGGTTTTCGGCCAAAGCGGCCAGATAACGGTCCATGAGTTTCTCGTTGCGATGCAGCTCTCGCTCCCACCACATTTCATCGTAGACCGGCTCGTCATTCATAGTTCCAGAACTCGAGCAGCTTACCGCTGACAGGAGGTTTTGGCCAATCCCATCCCATTCCGCAAAAAGGGCTGGCTTGAGACGCGTCCCTCCTCTTACTTTCAGGGAGCCTGGGCTTGCGGCGGGCCAGGGGATCGCAGAGATCCCCCGGAAAGGTTGCGTCCTAAGTCCGGGCGGATACGCATGCTATCGATCCGGGACATCCACGCTGGAAAGGCCGCGCGCTCGGAGCCGGTCATTTCATTCGAGTTCTTTCCGCCTAAGACGGAAGAAGGCGAGCGCAGCTTCATGTCCAAGACTGTGCCCAGCCTGGCTGCGCTGAAGCCCGATTTCTGCTCGGTAACTTATGGCGCTGGCGGCACGACCCGCGCGAAAACTTTGGCTATCGTCGACCAGATTCAACGCGAGCACAGCCTGACGGCGTTGGCTCACTTGACCTGCGTCGGGTCGACTCGCGAACAATTGCTCGAGATCGCCGGTCAGGCTCGCGCACTTGGTATTCACAACATTCTGGCGTTGCGTGGGGACCCGCCGGCGGGCAGTTCCGCTTTCGAACCCACTGAAGGTGGGTTCGAATACGCCTGGCAATTGGTGGCGCTTCTGCGCGAATTCGGCGGGTTCTGCATCGGTGTCGCCGGGTTTCCCGAGGGGCATATCGCCTGCACCGAAGGAAAGGAAGTGGACTGGCAGCGGGTCAAGGCCAAGGTGGACCAGGGCGCTGATTTCGTCATCACGCAATTATTCTTCGACAACAATCACTACTACCAGTTCCGCGAACATCTCGCTCGCCTCGGGGTTACCGTGCCGATCTTTCCGGGAATCATCCCGATCCTGAGCGCCAGCCAGATCAAAAAATTTACTGCCCTGTGCGGCGCGAAATTACCGGAGCCGCTGCTGCAACGGTTGAATCAATTGGGAGATGGTGATGCGACTGTCGAGTTTGGGATTGAGCATGCCAGCCAACAATGTGGCGAACTGCTTCGGGAAGGCGCTCCGGGGCTGCATTTCTACACTCTTAACAAGGGCCGTTCCACTACCGCCATCCTGCATAACCTCGGCCTGGTGCGCTGAGATCGCCGGCCGTCTTCAATGCGCCGGTTTCACAAGGATTGTTCCAGGATTGACGTCAGTTCCGACTCGGTCAATTCGAGGGAGTTTCCTTTCATGCTGCTCGACCGGCACGCGCTCGCGACCAATCCCGCGAAATGCCCGGGCTTCACGCCGAACTCGCCCAACGAGGCGACGCCCAAATCCGCACCGAGCTGTCGTACCCAGTCCACGCCGTCCTCGGAGGTGGCTTCCGGACGCCCTGTCAACCAGCGCGCAATTTGATCGTATCGGACGATCGTGGGACCGTCCGGGGCCCGCCGGCGAGCGGCGATGATGTTCGCCCGCATGACGTTCGGCAGGAGGGCCGCGCAAATGGCGCCGTGCGGGGCGTCAAACGTACCTCCCAGCGGCCCAGCGAAGCCGTGAACGGCGCCCAACCCGGCATTTGCCAGTGCGACGCCGCTCCATAAACTGGCGAGCGCCATTTCCTCGCGGGCGGCACAGTACTGGGGGTCGGACCATGCCGGATCGTGTGGAGTGAGGCTGGCGTGGGCGCAGGCGGTCGGCAGGGCTACGGCGATGCGCCCGATGCCATCGCGGCAGAGCGTGTCGGTGAAAGAGTTGGCCCGAGAGGAAACAAAAGCCTCGATGAGCTGCGTTAGCGCATCCAGCCCAGTGATCGCCGTGATGCCCGGTGGCATCCCGTACGTCAACTCGGGATCAACAATGGCCGCCTTTGGCAGCATGCGGGGGCTGCGCAAGCTGGCCTTGACTTTATGTTCCGGTGAGGAAAGCACTGCGTTGCGAGACGCCTCCGCCCCCGTTCCCGCGGTCGTCGGTATGGCGATCACTGGAAGCGGTTCTTGAGAAATCGCCCTTCCCGCACCGATCACTTCCAGATAGTCCAGGATCGAACCGGGATTTGTCGCCAGTGCCGCGATCGCCTTGGCCGCGTCGAGGGCGCTGCCACCACCGAATCCGATAACCAGGTCGGCACCCGATTTTCGGGCCCGATCGACACCGGACTCGATTGCGGCCAAGGTGGGTTCCCCCGCCACGGCAAGAAGTTCGACCTTCAGGCCGGCGCCCTCGAGCAGATTCACCAATGGGGCGGCGCGTTGACTGGAGCTTCCCGTTACCACGAAGGCGAACCGTCCCCAATCGCCCGCGAGTTTCCCGGCTTCGCTGAGTCTGCCGCGGCCGAAAAGGACCCGCCCGGGGAGGCGAAATTCGAAGGGGATCATGGCGTGGAAGCTACGGGCATCCATAGCCCTTGAAAGGAGAAGAGCTACCAGCCCTCGTCATCCGGGTAGACATTCAAGAATTTCACGCTGCGCCGCGGTTCGGCCATCATGGGGGCGACCGTATCGCGCCAGGCGGCGTAGTGGGCCGTTTCCTTGTGCCGAGCGGGTGCTTTCTCATCGCGATAGACTTCGATCAACACGAAGCGCGTCGGGTCCTCGAGTTGTTGAACCACATCGAACCGGGCAATGCCCGGTTCGCGGAGGCTGGCCCTGGCATTGGCAATGGTCGTTTCCCGGAAGGCCTCAATCTCATCCGGTTTCACCCGCACATGAACATGGATAATCAGCATAGGTTTTGAAGCGATTGATATCAGTAACCGCCGGCACCAAGCCGGGCGCGGAGATTCATCGGCGGACGAGGGACCTTCGCCCGCTTTCGGTATTCGTCCAAGATGGCCGCCGTCGCAGTTGCGCCTACTCGAGACACCCCCAAGTCCCGACACCGCACAAGGCCATCCAGATCACGAACTCCACCCGCCGCCTTGATCTGGACCTTCCCGGAGACACTCGCGCGCATCAGCTCGAGATCGGATTCGGTGGCGCCCCGGTAGGAGTATTTGCCGTCGCTGCCCTTTACGAACCCGTAACCGGTCGAAGTTTTGATGAAGTCGGCTCCGGTCTTTTCCGACAGGTGGCAGAGTCTGCGTTTGATGCTGTCGCTGGGCAGAAAGTCATTTTCGAAAATGACCTTCACCAGCGCGCCCCGCCGGTGGGCCGCGCGCGCCACCCGCCGGAGTTCTTTCTCCACATAGACCCAATCGCCCGACAGTGCCTTGCCAACGTTGATGACCACATCGATTTCAGTCGCCCCGTCGCGGCAGGCGGTTTCCGTCTCGGCCACCTTGATGTCCGTGGTACTGCTGCCGTGAGGGAAACCCACCACTGCACCGACCGCCACGGCTGTCCCGCGAAGGAGTTTCGCCGCCGTTTTCACCGCATACGGTTTGATGCAGACGGAGGCGACTTCGTATCTGGCTGCCAGCTTGCACCCCGCGATCAAGTCGCGATCCGTCATGGTGGGATGCAGCAACGAATGATCAATCATTCCCGCAAGCTCTTCGTAGCTGTATTTCATGTCCATCTTTCGCCAGTTTCTCTCATACCTCCACCCACGCCCTGCAACGGTGGCTACGCAGAATTGCTTCGCACACGGCCACTTCGTGCTGGCCGTCCGCCGCCCCGGCGAACAGGCGCTCGCCCCGACCACCCCGGACAATCACCCCGTAGACCGATCGGAACAACATCTTGAAAGTATCAGGAAAGCCCTCCACGTGCCCCGCGGGATAATCCATATTCCCGCGCGCGCCAACTTCAAATCCCGGCGCATTCCGCACCGCAGACTGATTCGCTTCGTCGCGGTTTCCGAAACGAAGCTCCTCCGGCTGCTCGGAATTCCACCAGGATGCTTTTTTGGACCCGTAGATCTCGATCCGGATGCTGTTCTTACGGCCGGCGGCCACTTGCGAAACCCCCACGTTGCCGCGCGCCCCGTTTTCGAAGTGAAGGAGGAGGTTGGCGAAATCCTCCGTCTGGACGGGATAGGTGGCGTAACGGATCCCTTTCGATGATGCGGAAAAAGTCTGCACTTCGCCCAAGGGCCGTTTGCGTTTCCGGTGGAACGTGGCCAGGTCCGCGAGGACTGATTTGATCCTGGAACCGAGGATGAACGAAGCCGTATCCATCCAGTGCGTGCCGATGTCGGCCACGGCGCGCAACCGTCCGCCTTCTCGCGGCAGCAATCGCCAATTGTAATCCGTGGCCTTGAACAACCAGTCCTGAAAATAACTGCCGTTGACATGCATGATCCGGCCCAATGCGCCACGAGCCACCAAATGCCGCAGTTCGAGGACTGCCGGATAGAAGCGCACGTTGTAGTTCACGGCAAAGACCGATCGTCCGGCATCGACCGCCGCGCCGATGCGGGCGGCCTCGATTGAATTCATCGCCAACGGTTTCTCGCACACCACATGTTTGCCCGCACGCAAGGCTTCTAGCGCCATGACACAATGGAACCGGTTCGGCGCGGTGATATGCACCACATCCACCTGGGAAGACCGCGCCAACCGCCGGTAGTCCATATCGCCATAGACCTCCGGAATGTCAAACCGCCCCGCCGCCACGCGCGCCCGCTCGGTGGTGTCGCATACCGCGGTGACCTTAACTCCGATCCGCCGCAAGGCCTCGATGTGCACGGGGCCAATGAACCCCGTGCCGATAATCCCGGCGCGGAGTTGAGTGAGCTTCACCGGGCCTGGCATGGATGTTTATGGGTTCGAGGGCCGCATATGCGGACCGGGATCGACATTCACGGACGGAGCAGTCGGAAAAAGCGTTCCCCCTGGGCTTCGTTTGTTATGGTGTTTCGCCCCTGAACTACGACGGGGGTCACGGGAAACGCCATCCATGAGTTGGTGGAATTAAAGTTGGTCGTGGATTGGAGGATGAAGGGCACGGCTGAGGCCGGCCAACTCACGATCACCAACGGGCCGGAGGCGGCTTGAATGGCCAGGTCCCTGGCCTCATCCGCAATCACCGTAAACGCCACACCCGCCTGGTTGTCGGCCGGCATAGTATCGACCTCCCGGAACGTGACCGAGGCGCGGTTGGTAAATCCTCCGATTTCGGTAGCGAGTGCGGAAATGTTAAGCGTCATGGCAGTGCCGTTGGTCAAGGCCTCGACCGCGCCACTGACCACGCCATTGGTGTGCGTAACGAGTCCGCGATCGGAATTGACCTCAAGGACCTGCAGGCCCAGCGGCAGGGGATCGCTGATCTTAACCTCAGAGACTACGGACGGACCAAGATTTGAAGCCACGATCGTGAATACCAGCGTATTGTTGGGAGCGACCAACGCCGGCGTCACGGTCATCTTGAGCTCCATATCGCTGCTTTGAGTTACCAGAAAGGCATTTGTGCTGACGGATGTCCCCGCCTGCGTCGTGACTCGGATCGCGCCGGTTGTCGCTTGAGCCGGCACGGTGGCCACCAGCTCGCCCCGAGAGAGTGTGGTAAAAGCGGCGGCCGCATTGTTGAAAGTGACGCTCGTGACGTTGGTAAAGGTCGTGCCCAAGATGTTCACTGGAATCCCCGCCGGCCCGAGGACCGGCGAGAATGATTGGATATCTGGAGTGACCTTGAACTGGTTCGTGCTGATAATGGCGCCGCCCGGGGTTACGACCGTGATGGGCCCTGACCTCGCGTTGTCCGGCACGACCGCATCAATGTGATTCGAGGCCGTCAACTGGAAGTCGGCTTCGATGCCATCGAAGAGCACCGCGGCGGCATCAATGAAATTAGTCCCCACCAATGCCACCGTCGCGCCAACGACACCTTCACCAGGCGTGATCGAAGCCAACCTCGGCGGTACATGGAAGACCGGCCCATTGGTGCTCGTTCCCGACGCTGTGGTCACGAGTACCCGGACCGGACAACGCGCCAGCGGGCACGATGGCCCGAATTTGCGTGAGCGCCGTGACGGCCGCGGTGGAATCAAGCACGCCCCCAAATCGGACGGTGGCCGGGCTGGTAAAATTGCCGCCCGAAAGGATCACCTCGGTCCCGCGAGCGCCCCGATCGGGTGTGAGTTTCGAGACATACGGTTCGGATCCCGCCACGAAAAAGGTCTCGAAGGTTACGAAGCGGCCAAACGCGTTCGTCATGGTGAGAGGCCCCGATTTCGCGCCCGCCGGCACAAGGGCACGAACCTGCGTCCCGTTCTGACCGGTGACGGTGAACGGAGCGGGAACTTCACCGAACTTGAGCACGGTGAAGCCATTGCTGAGATTAATGCCGCCGATCGTCACCGGCGTTCCCGGCCCGCCCTGGAGCGGATCAAAATACTCGATGATCGGGGCCAGAGTGATCGTGAAGTTTTCCCCGCTTGTTCCCACGCCGCTCGCGTTGGTCACCGTGATCAATCCCGTGGTCGCGCCCGGCGGCACGGTCACCTGGATCTGGTTCTCGGCCGGAGTCGCGATCCCGCTCACGGGCTTCCCGTTGAATCCGACTCCGGACAATCCCGTGAAGTTCAATCCTTCGAGGGTGACCTGGGTGAAACCATCACGACCGAACCGCGGACTGAAGGAACGGATCAATGGCCGGCCCGACACGACGAAATCCACCGCGCTCGTCACCGACCCGCCGCTGGTCGATACGATGATCTTCCCCGTGGTCGCGCCGGCGGGCACCAGGGCGCGCAACTGGGTCTCTGCCGGTGTTGAAACCGTGGTGGCGTTCGCGGTGTTAAAGCGGACTGCCGTCACGTGAGTAAAATTCGCTCCCTGGATAAGCACCTCCGTCCCCGGCAGCCCGATCGGCGGCTCGAACGAATCGATGATCGGCCCCGGTCCCGTCACAATGAACTCCGCAGTGCTGGTGGCGACTCCTGCCGGGCTCGAAACCCGGATCGAACCATTGGTGGCTTCGACCGGGACGATGGCTCGGATCTGCGTCGCCGCCGTGGCAGTAAACGCGGCGGTGCGTCCCGCGAATTGCACATTCGTCACGCTCAGGAAATTGAACCCCTCGATCGTCACCGCCGTGTTGGTGCCGCTGCGCGCAGGATCGAATGATGTGACGCGCGGAGCCACCATGAAATCGCTCGCGCTGTTCCCTGACCCGGTTGGGTTGGTGACCCGAATTCGACCGCTGATGCCGTCCGGGGGCACGATGGCCAGCAAACGGTCGTCGGCGATCGCCGTGAAATCCCCGGGCGCGTCTCCAAATAGAATCTTGCTGGCAGTGGCGAGGCCCGACCCTCGCACGATCACCTGGGTGCCGGGAACACCCCGATCGGGCGCGAAACTGGAAACGGACGGAGCGCCCAGGAGCGATGCGGCGGTTGGCCAAAGCAGCAGCATCGCAAGCAGGCCGGTTTTACGGCGGGCCGGGAGATGCAGGATTGAGAGGGCGGGACCGGATATCGCATCAAGGCGGGCTGGCGTGAAAAGGCTCATAGACGTGACTTACAAATTCGCGGATGCAGGCGAGTTCCGGTTCGCCGGCGATGGTATGGTCTTTATCGAATTCGCGCCAGGTGATCTGTAGCCCGGCCGTCTGAAGCTGGGCAACCTGAGCTCGGACAGGTCCAATGGGAATGAGGGGATCATAGCGGCCATGGGTGAATAACAGGCGCTGTTCGCGGGCCACAGGCGATAATTCTGATAGCAGTTCCGCCGGCGAATACACGTAACCGCTGATTCCCACCATCCCGCCCAGGCGCCGCCGATATCGGAATCCCACGTCAATCGTCATCAGACATCCTTGCGAAAAACCGAATAATACCGTCTCCGCCGCGGGGTACCCTTCCTTTTCCTGGGCGTCCAGCAACGAAAACAAAAGCCGACGGCTCCGACTCACCCCAACGCGGTCGTCCTGCGCGAAATCATACCAGGAGTATCCGCCGTAATAGCGGTCGGGCGCATTGACCAGGAGGTAGTTCATCCCCGGCAATTTCATGGCATCAGGCAACCAGCGATACCCCTCCATGCTATCCCCCAGGCCATGCAGCACAACTGTCAGCCGCCGTGACCCCTTTTCCTGCGCCCGAATGAGCTCAACGTCAAGCATGCCCGATTAAAGACAGAACCAGGCGGCGAGGGAAGCGCCATCCTCATTGAATCCTTGCTCCCGGCAAGCAACCCGGCAATGTTCAACCGGTCCGTGACCGCCCAGAGCCATCCAGGATCCTGAAATGTCGCCGCTCTATCTCGACTATAATGCGACCACACCGCTCGACCCGATCGTGCTCGAGGCCATGCTTCCTTTCCTCCAGGAAACCTATGGTAACCCGTCGAGCATCCATAGCGTCGGACGACGCTCGCGCGCCGCCCTGGACGACGCTCGAGAACGACTCGCGGCACAACTCCTGTGCAAGCCGGGGGAGCTTGTCTTCACTAGTGGCGGTACGGAAAGCAATAACCTCGCAATCTTCGGCACGGCGCGGCTTCGAAAAGAACATGGCCGGCACTTGATTTCCTCTTCATCCGAGCACCACGCCGTCTTGCATTGCATCGAATATCTGGTGCGACATGAAGGGTTTGAAGCTACGCTGCTCGCCCCAAATTCGGAGGGCTGGGTCGATCCCGAAGCGGTCCGCATCGCCCTCCGCGAGGATACAATCCTGGTCTCGCTTATGGCTGCGAACAATGAGACGGGCACGATCCAGTCGGTGTCGGAGGTGGGAGACCTCTGCCGAGAACGAGAGGTCTGTTTTCATACGGATGCGGTGCAGTGGTTCGGAAAGGAACCGTTCCAGGGAATCGATCAATTCCATGCCGACCTGGTGTCCATTTGCGCGCATAAGTTCCATGGCCCAAAGGGCGCCGGGGTCTTGTTTATCCGTTCGCCCTTGCAGCCCCATTCGATCCTCGTGGGTGGCGGGCATGAATGGGAACGCCGAGCGGGTACCGAGAATCTGGCGGGGATTATCGGACTTGTTAAGGCCGCGGAACACTTCATTTCCACCCCGGTCTTCCCGGCAAATAAACTCCTTCCCCTGCGCGCACTTCTGCGCCAATCACTCCTGGCCGTCGAAGGAGTCGCCTTAACCGGGGCCGGAGAAGAGTGCCTCTCCAATACGGTCGCCGTAACTGTGGGAGGCTGCGACAGCCTCGGTTTGCTGGCGGCCCTGGATCTCGAAGGCATTTGCGCCTCAAGCGGCGCCGCCTGTTCTTCAGGGTCCCTCCGGCCATCACACGTCCTCCTTTCCATGGGCGTGCCCGAGTCGCTGGCCAATAGTTTCGTGCGATTTTCCCTGGGACGCGAAACGACGGCGGAAGAGATCGAGCGCGTTGCCCGAATATTTCCATCGCTGGTGGGGAGACTCCGGGAATTCGGCTAAACATCGCGTTGGCAAGGGTTGGGACCGGGTGATCAGGGGCGGGCGAGGAAGAATCGGATGAGGAAGGATTGTGGAAAACACGGTGAATAGGATGGGAGCAAAGGCGGCACAAGCAGGTTACCGTTTTGTTACGGGCAGCGGGCAGCAGGCAGGCGGCGCTGTTATTCACCGCGCTTTACGGATGTAAGTCCTTCCGGTCTCCTTGACAGCGCGACGCGGCTCTATTATTCACAGCCCTTAATAAGACGCTTTTCCTTTATCCAAGAAACAGCATATTAAGGGACAGATGAAATTGACCATTGCCAAAGAGCAACTCCTCAACGGCCTGCAAGCAGTGCAGAACGTCGTGGGGTCGCGCACCACGCTTCCTATTCTTTCGAACGTGTTGCTGCGGGGTGAGGAGGAGCGTTTGGTGCTCACGGCCACGGACCTCGATGTCACCGTCAGCAGCTCGGTCCAGGCCAACATCAAACGCCCCGGCGCAATCACTGTCCCGGTCAAGAAGCTCTTCGGGATCGCCCGCGAACTTGGCGCGCTCGAATTGGATGTGGAAGTGGACGACAAGAACGGTTGCCGCATCAAAGCCGGAGGCTCTTATTACCGAATCAACGGCCTGTCCGCTGAAGAATTTCCTCCACTCCCACAGTTCGCCGATAACGGGAAGCTCGTCCTTCCGCAGGAGAAACTGAAGGGCATGCTCAAGCGCACATCCTTCGCTGTATCGACGGACGAGACCCGCTATGTGCTTAATGGGATTTTTCTCAGCCTTAAGGAGCATCGGGTGACACTCGTAGCCACGGATGGACGGCGCCTCGCCCTCACCGATGAGGAAGTGGAGGCGAGCCCGGATGGGCCACTCGAGTTCATCATCCCGACCAAGGCCATCAATGAGCTCAATCGCCTGTTACAGACCAAGGGCGACGTCGAAATAAAAGTGAGCGAGAACCAGGCGGCGTTTCGTTTGAACGGAGAACAAGGGGGCACCCTGATCGTCACGAAACTCGTGGAAGGGAATTACCCCAACTATAAACAGGTCATTCCGACCGAAACAGCCGAGCGGATTGCCCTGGCGCGCGAGGAATTGCTGCAGGCCCTCCGGCGGGCGGAGATTATGACCAGCGAGAAGTCCAATTCCGTAAAGCTGGCATTTACACGGAACAGCCTGTCGATCACGGCGAACACACCCGAAGTGGGTGAAGCCTGCGAAAACCTGGCGATCAACTACAAGGGCGATGACCGTGCGATAGCCTTCAACCCCGCTTTCCTGATTGATCCCCTCCGGGCCCTGGACGTCGATGAGGTCTTCTTCGAGATCGCGGACGAGTTGAGTCCGGGCGTGATCAAGATCAATGGTCCGTTTCTTTACGTGATCATGCCGATGCGGATGAGTTGACCTGTGAAGCTGGGTTCTACACGTCGATTGATCCTGGTGGCATCGGCGGTCCTGATTTGTGACCAACTGACCAAACTTCTGGTCCTTCGGTATCTTGGTTATGCCCAGGAAAAGGTGGTGGTGGATGGCTTTTTCACGCTGGTTCATTGGGGCAATACCGGCGCCGCCTGGAGCCTTTTCAACCGGTTTTCCAGCAGTAATATGTTCCTCGCCGTGTTCGCCGTGCTCGCCCTGTTGGTCCTCTTCGCAACCCGGCATCACTTTGACGTGCACACCAAACCGGGGCAGATCGCCCTGGGACTGATTTTCGGGGGAATCGCCGGCAATCTCGTGGACCGGTTCCTCCGCGGACACGTGATCGATTTTCTTTACTTCTACCTCAACCGGCGTGGTGGCGGAGAGCTCGGATTCCCGGCCTTTAATATCGCGGACAGCGCGATTTGCGTTGGCGTGGGATTGCTCTTCCTCCTGTCCTGGCAGAAAGAGGAGGAAACCGATGATGCCCGGACCACCGGTGAGAGCCCATCCTCACCCAAGCCGATCACCGAATCTCGCCGCGAGTGAAAGACCTGCCTCCGGTTACTGAGACGCCTCTCGGGAGAATTATCGGCATCGTCGGACCCACGGCGAGCGGTAAATCGGGCGTGGCCCTCGAATTGAGCCTGTTGGTGGGAGGCGAAGTCGTGTCGGTCGATTCCATGCAGGTCTACCGCGGCATGAATATCGGCACGGCCAAACCCACCGTCGCAGACCAGAACCGCGTCAAACACCACCTCATCGACCTCCTCGATTTGGATCGGAGCTTCGACGCGGCATCCTTTCGCGATACCGCCCGAGCGGAGATTCATGCCTTGCTGGAAGACCGGAAGACCCCCGTCCTTTGTGGAGGCACCGGGCTTTACTTTGCCGCGCTCCGGCATGGCCTGGGTGCGGCCCCACCCGGATCCCAGGCTTTGCGCATGGCTTTGGATGAGGCCTCCCTTGAGGAGTTGTTGGACGAACTTCGACGCAGAGATCCGGGTAGTTACTCAAAGGTCGATCGTCAGAATCGGCGACGCGTGATCCGCGCGGTTGAAGTGGTGCGGTTGAGTGGCAAGCCGTTCTCCCAACAACAAGCCGAATGGCCACGGCTTGAAGCCGGACGCGGGCAGCTCCTCGACGATGGCTGGAAAATGTTCGGCCTGGCTCGTGAGCCGGGCGACCTCTCGGCGCGCATTCAAGCGCGCGTGGAAGAGATGTTCCAGGGCGGGCTCATCCAGGAGACGGAGCAACTATTGGAAGCCGGGTTGGAGAAGAACCCCACCGCCATGCAGGCGATCGGTTATCGTCAGGTGGTCGAGTATCTCCGCGGACAATATTCGCTGGCCGAAACACGGGAGCGAATCCAACTTAAGACGCGGCAGCTTGCCAAACGCCAAATGACCTGGTTCCGGCGGCAAATGGAGGTCAGGTGGCTGAACATTGCGCCTGGGGACACCGCGCTCGAGATTGCGCAACGCATCGCACGACTTTTGGTTCGCGAATAACATGCGACTTTTCTTTGGCGCGGCCCATGATAGCTTATTGCTCGCTGGCCCGGACAGACATCGGAATGACAACCTAAGACAATCGGATTGAAGGCACTATTATCGACGCATAATCGAAGCCCGGAGCGGATTTTTCTGGTGGGAGCGGAGCTCCGGAATCGGACCAATCTGGAAGTGCGCGATTCCATGGAAGAATTGACGCAGTTGGCCGAGACAGCGGGAGGGGAGGTGGTCGGTGACGGTTTACAGAAGCTGCCCACCCCGGTCGCCAGCACCTTTATCGGGAGCGGCAAGGCGGATGAATTCGCCGCGTTCTGTCAAAAGAACCGGGTCGACACCGTGATTTTTGACGATGACCTATCGCCCGCCCAGAGCCGCACGCTTGAGACTGTGTTTGAATGCAAGGTCCTCGACCGCACGGCATTGATTCTGGATATATTCGCTCAGCGCGCGCGCACCCGGGAAGGGAAGCTGCAGGTGGAATTGGCGCAGTTGCAGCATTTGCTCCCGCGTTTAACCCGGTTCTGGACCCATCTGTCCCGCCAGAAAGGCGGCATCGGCATGCGCGGTGATGGCGAAACCCAGCTCGAGACCGACCGCCGCCGCGTCCAGGAACGGATCACCCGTATCCTCGAGGAATTAAAGGTCGTTCAACGCCAACGAGGAACACAGCGCAAGGGCCGGCGACGCAATCTATGGCCGGTCGCCTCCATCGTCGGCTATACCAATGCCGGCAAGTCCACGCTTCTCAATGCCTTGACCGACGCAGGCGTCCTCGTCGAAGACAAACTGTTCGCCACGCTTGATCCCACCACGCGAAGGTTGCGACTCCCCAGTAATCAAAATGTTTTGTTGTCGGACACGGTGGGTTTCATTCGGAAATTACCCCACCCTTTGGTCGAGGCCTTTAAGGCCACACTCGAAGAAGTCGTTACCGCGGACCTTTTGATCCATGTCGTCGATCTGAGCCATCCCCAAATGGATGAGCAAATGAAGGCGGTGCAATGGGTCTTAACAGAAATCGGGGCCGCCGAGAAACCGACGCTTACGGTGTTTAACAAAATCGACCGCGTCGATAATGGCGGTGCCGTCGAACGACAACTCGCTTCGTGCGCCCACAGTGTGGCTGTCTCCGCCCTCTGCAAGGAGGGATTTGTCGCCCTGTTTGATGCCCTCGGCACGTTATTGCGGCCCGTGCGCGACTTCGTCGAACTTGAAGTGCCTCAGCATGAAGCGCCCACTATCGCACGCCTGCACGCCGTGGCACAAATCGTCGAACGCCATTACGGCGGCAAGAGCGCCTCATTCAAGGCCCGCATCCCACCCCATCTCCGAGCCGAATTCGCCCCATTCATTGTGGGAGACCTTAAGACGGCGGTCATCTGATCGACCGGATCAAGGGAAGCAAAGATCAGGAAACTGCAATTCGGTTGAAAGAAGGTCTGGTTCTTTCGCGTATTAGACTATAAAGTCCAAGCCCAAGCAGCCTATGAAACCTGTCCACATCTTGAAGGGGATTCTCCCCGTCCTTCTCGCGGCCGGTTATTCCGCCGCCGCCGCATCCGCACCGGCTTCGGCCAACGCTCCGCTCTTTGATGGGCTGGGGAATCTGCATCATGTCATTACAACCCAAGTTCCCCTGGCGCAGCGCTATTTTGATCAAGGCCTGACCCTCCTCTACGGATTCAACCACGACGAAGCCGTGCGATCCTTCCGTGCCGCGACCGTGCTGGACCCCGACTGCGCCATGGCCTGGTGGGGTGTCTCCATCGCCCACGGTCCAAATATCAACCGGCCGATGGCCGAAGAAGACGTGCCTCAAGCCTGGGAGGCGTTGCAGCGGGCCGTGGCGTTGAAGCCAAAGGCAGAGGCCAGAGACCGAGCTTACATTGATGCCCTGGCACGCCGTTACGCGGAGAAGCCGCCGGAGGATCGCGTGGAACTCGACCAGGCCTACGCCGATGCCATGCGCGAGTTAGCCGCGAATTATCCAGATGATCTTGACGCAGCGGTTCTGTATTGCGAAGCCGTGATGGACACCACGCCTTGGAATTACTGGAACAAAGACATGACTCCCAGACCAGGGATCTCGGAAGTGATCCAAACCCTTCGTTCGGTCCTGGCCCGTAATCCGGATCATCCCGGCGCGAATCATTTTCGCATCCACGTCGTTGAAGCGGGTCCGACACCCGAGGAAGGACTGGTTTCTGCCCGACGGCTGGCCCATTACGCACCGCAAGCCGGGCATCTTACCCACATGCCTTCGCACATTTACGTGCGGGTGGGTGAGTACCACGAGGCCACCCTGGCCAACGAGCGCGCCTCGGGTGCCGATCGTGCCTACATTGCGGAGTGCCGCGGTCAGGGTTTCTATCCCGGCGTTTATTACCCTCACAATCTTCATTTCCTGTGGTACGCAACCGGCCTCGAGGGCCGCAGTCACGAGTCCCTCCGCGCCGCTCAACAGGTGGCCCAGTACGCCGCAGACAACTATTGCGGCCCCCTGAAGGTCTACGAAGCCCCGCGCTTCCGGTATCTGCCGCTACTGGTGCATTTGCGCTTCGGCCAATGGGACGATGTCCTTGCCGCCGCCCGCCCACCCGCGACCAACGATTTCCTGGTGGACCGCGCGATGTGGCATTTCGCGCGCGGCGCAGCCTATGCCGCGAAAAGGAATACCGAGCAAGCAGAAGCCGAGCTCGTCGAGCTCCGGCGGATTTCCGATGGAAAAGAGGCTGCAGCGCTTGATTCTCCATTGCTGCCGGTGAGTGGAATTCTCCGGATCGCGCGCCTGGTGCTCGAGGGATACGTTGCGCAGGCACGCGAGAACCCGGCGGAAGCCGTCGTTCAATTCGAGCAGGCCGTGGAGGCGCAGGACGCGCTGCCCTATATGGAGCCGCCGTTTTGGCACTACCCGGTGCGCCAGACCCTGGGCGCCGCCCTCTTGCGCAGCGGGGATCCTGTGCGCGCAGAGGCGGTATTTCGGGAGGATTTGAAACGCACGCCCCGGAACGGCTGGGGTCTGCTTGGTTTGGCGGAGTCGCTGCGGCAACAGGACAAGCGGATCGCCGCCGCCGAAGTCGAAAGCGAGCGGCAGAAGGCCTGGCAATTTGCCGACGCGGATCTGAAATTGGAGTGGTTCTAGCCCGCCCCTTACGCCGGGTGGTTCATGAGAGGGACGGGTTCTTTAGCCGTGTCTATGCAGTTGAGGGAAACCACGAATTGCACGAATGACACGAATACCATGGGCGAACTGTGGCTTCCTGCCGGCGCGCTGGGGTCACCGAGCAGTGACCGGGCGCGGTCACACCGCCAGCTGCCGTTCGCCTCAGTCTCATTCGTGTGATTCGTACTACCATTTGTGAAAGTTTTGTCACGGCGCGCAAATTTTTCAGGCTGCAAGTTTGGCACGTTGAGGCGTTAGAGGTTTCTCTGTTGCAAACCGCATTCGCTAAGAGAATCAATGTGGATGCCTATACTCGAATCACGGAAGCGCTTCTGAATCAGTACTTGCAGGCCCACCGCAGCCAGAATCCAGATCTCCTGACATAGCCCTCCTGATTTTCACGATTTGCTGAGGATTTGCGCGTGTTGACGGATGCGCAGGTGCGAACCCAAACCTGTCCGCTTTTTTGTCGAGCGTCCTATGATGGGAGATGGCAACCAACGAGAGTCCGGATCTCTTTCCCAATGTTCGAAACCCAAAAAACACGCGTGTCCTTTCTGGCGATCTGCCTGGGCTTGTTGCTTGGGAGTATGCTCTATGTAGTCCAGGGACTCGATCCCCTGACGTTCCTCATCGTGCCCCTGTTCCTGGCCATGTGGGCCATTGCGGCTTGCTACTTCCCCGCTCGCAAAGCGGCACGCATCAAACCGATGCCCGCTCTCCGTTGCGAATGATGTGTGGGCTTGGACGCGGCGCGGTTGAGATGCTTACGGATCAGCGGGCCTGCGCGGCGGGCATTGGTAGTAAGCGAACGGGCACGACGGACATTACGCAGATAACCTGCAAAGGGACAGCCGCAATAAGCGCAAATGGAGGAAAACAATCCTCAGCATCGCATGCAGTTCGAGGACGAGAACGAGAACGAGGACGAGAATGCATCGCGTCGTCGGGACAATCGAACGCCTCGCACCCGGCGCGCGCTGCTGCGACTGGCGCTTCGCGCACAGTCGCGCTCCGGCCAAGCTGCGCACGTCTCGTCCGGGGCGCGACTGTGTCCCGTCTGCGGGACCAGCCGCTTCAACGTACGACCGCGAGGCGCATGGGATTGAAACCATGGATGACGCGGATCACGCGGATGAAACCCTTCGTGAATCTGAGTCCGGATTCGCCTCCATCCGCGTAAACTGCGAAATCCGCGGTGCCTCCCTATCCGTGTGAGCGGGAGAAGTGGCAGAATGATTGTGGGAAGAATGATTGGGACTTTTTGGGGAATCCTCAACTGCAAAGCGGCACCGCACTCCACACCCTGGCGGCCAGCGGCCGTGCCTCGCCGGACGGCGAGATCAGACCGCCGGGGTGCTGTCGCCGTCTACGACTTCCACACTTGCGGGGTGTGGCCGTGACTGCACTTTGGGTTTGAACAATCGGACGACGACCACATAGAAGACCGGCACCAGAAAAATGCCAAGAACGGTAGCGGCGAACATTCCGCCGGCTACGCCGGTGCCGATCGCGTTTTGACTGGCCGATCCGGCGCCTCGACTCAGGACGAGCGGCATGACGCCGAGAATGAAGGCGAAGGAGGTCATCAGAATGGGTCGCAGCCGCAGGTGCACGGCTTCGAGGGTGGCGTCGATGAGGTTTCTGCCGGTGGCTTGAAGGTCTTTGGCGTATTCGATGATGAGGATCGCGTTCTTGGTTGCCAGTCCAACCGTGGCCAGCAAGCCGACCTTGAAGTAGACGTCGTTCGGCAAGCCACGAAGCGAGGCGGCGATCAGCCCGCCGAGCACACCCAGGGGCACGATCAGAATCACGGAGAAAGGAATGGCCCAACTCTCGTAAAGGGCCGCAAGGCACAGGAAGACCACAAGCAGCGAGAGCAGGTAAAGCATCGGGGCCTGGGCGCCCGCCAACCGTTCCTCGAACGATTGGCCGGTCCATTCGTAGCTGATTCCGGCGGGCAGCTTTTCGGCCATGGCTTCCATGGCTTCCATGGCTTCACCGGTGCTTCTGCCGGGGACGGCGGACCCCACAATTTCGATAGAGGGGAACCCATTATATTTTTGGAGCTGAGGAGAGCCATAGACCCAATTCACCTTGGCGAAGGCGGATAAAGGCACCATTTCTCCTCCGCGATTACGGACGTAAACACGTTTGATGTCATCGGGCGACATCCGATACGGCGCGTCGAGTTGCACGATCACCCGTTGAACGCGGTTGCCGTTTACGAAATTGTTCACATAGGTCGAACCGAAGCAGGTTTGCAGGGTGGCGTTGATCTCGGCGAGTTCAACCCCGAGGGCAGTCGCTTTGTCCTGGTCCACCTCGATCTTGAGTTGCGCGCCATCTTCCAGCCCCTGCGGGCGCACACCTACGACAAGGGGATTCTGCGCCGCCAGGCCAAGCAACTGATCACGGGCCTCCATCAGTTTCTCATGTCCCAGGCCGCCCAGATCCAGAAGCTGAAAATCGAACCCGGCCGAATTACCCATCTCTGCGATGGGCGGCGGGTTTACCGGGAAAATGATGGCATCCTTGATGGAGGCAAAATGGGCGGCCGCCCGGCCGATCACCCCTTGGACACTGTGCTGGGCGCCGCTGCGCTCATCCCAGTCCTTGAGCCGCGCGAAGGAGAGGGCAGAATTCTGTCCGCGTCCGTTAAAGCTGAATCCGGCCACGGTGATGAAGCTTTCGATCTCGGGTTGTTTGGAGTAATAATCCTCGACCTGCTCGAGGACTTTGGTTGTGCGTTCCTGGGTTGCGCCGACGGGCAATTGAATGTTGGTGATGAAATAGCCTTGATCTTCCGTGGGCAGGAATGCCGAGGGCATTCGCTGATACAAAAGCGCGACGGCGCCGATGATCGCAGCGAACGTGAGCATGGCGGCAAGGGTTCTTTTCAGGAGCTGCGCCACCCATTTTTGGTAGCGGTTGGTCGCGCGCGCAAAACCGCGATTGAACCCCCCGAAGATCCCGCGCTTGTCATGCTTATGGCCTTTGGGGATTGGGCGAAGCAATGTGGCGCAGAGGGCCGGGGTCAACGACATCGCGAGAAACACCGAGAACAACATCGACGACACCAGTGAGAGGGAGAACTGCCGATAGATATTGCCGACCGAACCGGAGAAGAAAGCCATCGGGATGAAGACGGCAGTCAGGACCAGGGTGATACCGACCAGCGCGCCCGTGATCTGACTCATGGCCTTGACCGTCGCTTCGAGCGGGGACAACCCTTCTTCGGCCATGATGCGTTCGACGTTTTCGACCACGACGATGGCATCATCGACCAGGATCCCGATGGCCAGGACCATGCCGAACATCGTCAACACATTGATGGAGAAGCCGAAGGCGAGCATCGCGCCGAAGGTTCCAAGCAATGCCACCGGCACAACGATGGTCGGGATCAGGGTGGCGCGGAAATTCTGAAGAAAGAGGTACATGACCAGGAAGACGAGGAGGATGGCCTCGGCCAGGGTCTTCAACACTTCGATGATGGAAATCCGGACGAACGATGAAGTGTTGAGGGGATAGTCGACGCGAACACCGGCCGGGAAAAACTTCGCCAGTTCTTCCACCTTTTGGTGCACCGCATTCGCCGTGGTTAGCGCGTTGGCGGTGGGCGCGAGCCGAATGGCGACGGCCGCGGAGGGATGGCCGTTCACGCGCGCCTGCGTTCCGTAATTCTCCGCGCCGAGGGCGACTTGGGCGACGTCTTTGAGGAGCACGCGCGAGCCGTCGGGGTTCATGCGCAGCACAATTTGTTCAAATTGGGGGACCGTCCGCAAGGTGGTCCGGCCCTGCATAATGACGTTGAGCTGCTGACCTTCAACGGATGGGTTGGCTCCGATCTGGCCGACCGGCACCTGGGTATTCTGGGCCTGAATGGCGGCGGTGACGTCGCTGGCGGTCAACCCGAAGCTGTTCAGTTTATCGGGATTGAGCCAAATGCGCATGGCGTATTGGGAACCGAACATGAGGGCTTCGCCGACGCCGCTGACGCGGCGGATGGGATCGAGAACCTTGGCAGCGATGTAGTTGCCCAAAGCGGCCTGATCGAGGCTGTCGTTCTCGGTCGAGAGCGTGAAGAACATCATGAAATTGCGGGTGGCTTTCGCAATAACGACGCCCTGCTGTTGGACGGTTTGGGGGAGGCTCGGAGTAGCGAGCTGCACTTTATTCTGCACTTGCACCTGGGCAGTGTCCGGATTCGTGCCGGCCATAAAATAGAGCGTTACCGTCGCCAGGCCCGAGGCATCGCTGCTGGATGACATGTAGAGCAGGTTATCTATGCCATTGAGTTGTTGCTCGATCACCGAAGTCACGGTGTCCTGGAGCGTTTCGGCGGAGGCCCCGGCGTAATTGGCCGTCACGGAGATGGAAGGCGGCGCGACGTTAGGATACTGGGCGACGGGCAATTGGATGATGGCCAACCCACCCAACACCATGATGAGGATGGAGACAACCCAGGCAAAGACCGGGCGATAGATGAAGAATCGAGCCATGACAAATCACCGGTCAGCGGTGCGGCCGGCTCCGGCATCCGCGGCGTCGGATTGGAATGGTACCGGGACAACCACGGACCCCGGCGGGGCTTTCTGGGAGCCTTCCACAATGATGCGATCGCCGGCGCTCAAGCCGCGACTTACGAGCACCTTGGTTCCGATCGTTCGCTCGAGGTCGACAGGACGGAGTTCGACCGTATTCTGATCGTTGACGATGAGCACGGTTGCAGCGCCGCCCACGCCGTGGGTCACGGTGCGTTCGGGGACCGTGATGGCATTGGTGATAACGGATTGAACAATTCGACCGCGCACGAACATGCCGGGGAGCAGAATCCGTTGTGGATTGGGCACCCGCGCCCGCAATGGGACCATACCGGTAGTGGGATCGACCGAGATATCGGAGAACAGGATTTCGCCCTGTTCGGGATAGGTGAGGTTGTCCTCCAGGAGCAGGGTTACCGTGGCCGACCCCGAACGGGAAGGAATGGGAGCGGGGCTATCGAGGCCGCGTTTGAGTCGAAGCACTTCGGCGCTGGACTCCGTAAAGTCGAAATAGACCGGGTCCAATTGGCGAATCAGGGCGAGTTGCGTGGCTTCGGTCGCGCTCACAAGGGCGCCTTCGGTGACGAGCGCGCGGCCGATGCGTCCGGAGATGGGAGCGGTAACCTGTGTATAACTGAGGTTCAACTCGGCGGTGCGCACTTCGGCTTTTGCGGCCATGACTTCGGCTTCATTTTGACCGACCATCGCCTGGGCTTCGTCGACGGACTGTTTACTGATGGCATTGATTTGGACCAGATCCCGGTAGCGCTCCAAGGTGGTGGTGGATTCTTTCAGGGCGGCCTCGGCCTTGGCGAGGGCGGCCTGGGCGCTGTTCAGCCGCGCCTGCAGTGGCTCCGGATCAATTTCAAACAGGACATCTCCTTCCTTCACATCCGCGCCTTCGTCGAACAAGCGTTTGAGCAGAATACCCGTGGCCCGCGCGCGCACCTGGGCCTCCCGGACGGGATTGATGCGTCCGGGCAGTTCTGTCGTGAGACTCAACGGTGCGGTCGTGACCGTGAGCACGGAAACGGACGCGGGTGGACGTTTTGGAGCCGAAGAAGAGACTTTGCCACAGCCAACGGACAAGTACAGGACTGGGAGGATCGAGAGACCAACGAACAAGGATCGACAACAAATCAATTTCATAAAGGCGCCGGCACTCCATACTTCCCGTGGCGAAAGCGAACATCAGGCGATGATCCCGCGTTCCGATATCCACCTCCTTCGCCAAGTAGGAGTAAAGCGGTCTGTGGTCAGTTACCATGAATGCAGGACCGCGGGAAAACGATAGATTGAAATCGGAATCCGTCAATGACATCCCCGCGGAAAAGCGCGGCGGGATGTGGCGTCATTCCGCAACCACCCGGAAAAACCTGACGCCCTCGCTCCCCGCTTCAATGTGCGCCCCCATCATGCCGTCTCCCAGGTCGGAAATGCCGGCGGATTCGTCAGTCCAAATGAAGTTCGCGAGATCCGAAGCGGACTGAAGTTTCAGCGATTCCGCGGGATATTCACTGCTCAGGCTGAAGCGAATCGACGAATTACCCCGTTCAATGCTCACGATTTCAGGGCAAAGCAAAATATTCTCCAGACCAACGGCAGAGATCTCCTCCACCAAACGCTGACCATAGAATTCCTGGCCCCTGCCGTTGGGATGCGCGGTGCCTTCCTTGTCGCCTTGAAGTAAATACGATTCTTCCACTCTTCGCACCCAGTTTTCTCCATCGAGCGGCACAGGATCGAAGTCCGGGTTCGAGATCGTCAGGTTGGGATTGTAATTCGGGTTGGGAACCGTCCATCGATTGTCGTAGTCCGGGTTGGGACCGGTCAGGTCGGGATTGTAATCAGGATTGGGAATTGTCGGGTTCGGATTGTAGCCGGGATTGAGAACGAGCAGCCGGTTATCGTAATTCGGATTAGGGATGGTGATTCGCGGGTCGTAGTCCGGGCTGAGTGGATTGATATTGAAATCCGGGTTGGGAATATTAGCCCTCGGATCATAGTTCCGGTTGGGTTTCCACTGAACTGGATTGTAATTCAAATTCGGCAGGTTTTGCACCGGGTTAAAAGCTTCATTGGGAATTCGCTCGATGGGATTGTAGTCCCGGTTTGGAATATTCTGGCGTGGATCAAAATCGGGGTTGGGAAGGATCGGCCTGGCGTCCACGTCCCGGTCGGCACAATAACCATGATTTCGAAATCCTTCGGCGATCCCACCCACGTAATGCCAGCCATTGACCGCAGCCGCCGATTGGATCGTTTGGTTCAATGGGATGATGATCCGTTCGTAAGCCCACTTCATCTCCTCAAAAGCCACGCCGGGAATCCCGGAATCGAAATCAATGCAAAACTCTCCATCCGAACCGTGGGTCAAATCAAAATACTCCGTGATAAACACTTCACCCACTTCGCACCGGCGGATGTGGGTCGCCAAACGGGTAAACTCGTTGGACATGGTGGTAAACCCGACGGCAATCCTCGTATTCAGTTCAGGATCCTGAGAAGGCCTTTGGCCGCCTTTTACCGATTCCAAAACATCTTCAAAGAGTTTCCCAAAACCGGCTCCCCCAATATTGTTTCCGCCCGCTGAAATCATCAGGACATCGATTCGCCCTCCCGCTTCTGTAAGTGCTTTATCAATCTGGGTGCTGATATCGGAGATGTTGGCCCCCGACTTCGCCCGATGAAAAAAGCTGATATTCTGAGCCGGATGATTCATCATCAATTCAGCCGCCGCCAGGGCCGGCCCGGCAAGATTCGATCGATGGTCCGCTTCCTTCGCCCAAATCGCCGGCCTGTTCGTGGTGTAGATATTGGGATCATACTCCGGGTTGGGGATGTCGGTGAATAGATCGGGATTATAATCGGGATTGGAAACCAGGGGATCAGGATCATAAGCCGGATTCGGCATCTTCAAATCAGGATCATAATTGGGATTGGGTTTGGTCAAATTGGGATCGTAGGCTGGAAAATCCGGCAGCAACGGCGCCAGAAATGCCGGCACCCCAAACGGCTGGTAGCTGAGATTGATGATCCTGGGACGTGGATCGTAATTGGGATTGATCCGTTCCGGGAACGGATCGAACGCCCGATTGGGAATCTGAGGCAGTGGATCGTACGCCAGATTCGGAAGAAACGGGATGGGATTGTAAGCCTGGTTCAGCGCGATTTCCTGCGGCACGTCCGGGTTCCCTTCTCCCGAAGCCACCGAGTCCCCAACCGATACGATCGTGAAGGGACGCTGGGCCTGTAAGTTTGTGGGTGCGGCCAGCGCAGCCGCAATCAGGCTGATCAGAAGGAGGACGCGATGCGCATGGCCTGGACGGAGCGAGGAACGTATCTTCATGCTCTAATTATCAACATTAGACCATTAGATTAGGTTAGCAATGCTCCGCTTGTCAAACGTTCCTCGGTCCTGGGCATGGCGGAGTGACCGTCCCCGACAGCTCCACGCCGGGTTCCATGGCACGGGACGTGTGGGTTTCGGTGACGACGTTTTAGCCCGCATATTCATTTCACTCTCCGTTCCAACGGCAACTCATTGAGCGAACATGCATGAAATAGGCGGGTCAGGCCTGGCAAAGGATCGGCGATGGAGTCCGCACCCAACCCACCGTTGACCATCTCCAAACTTGCCCCGGTTCATGCCACGCCTTACAATCCCTAATCGCGCAATGTTATCGCGGGCGGGTCAAGAACTGAACTTCCCGGAGCCATGGATCGAGGCTTTTGGTTTTCGGGATTAATTCCGCCCCGTTGCCGGGTTGGAGCTCAGCGAGCCAGACTGGGTTAGATGCCATATCTTCTCCGAATACTGTTCGCCGGTCTGCTGGGTCTGTCGTGGTCGGCACAGGCGGCGGCGAAAACCAATATTTTGATCATCCTGGCGCCAGATTCATCCGGAAGTGAGAAAGCACACGCCACCTATGAAGAACAAAGCCAATAACAAAAAAGCCAGCGCGCGCAAGAAGGAGAGGTCATCAACGCAATCCGTCGCGGAGACCCGCGTCCATACGATGCACGCCGTGGCGAATCATCCGTCCGCTCCGTTCAAGATGCAGCCGGAAGAAATCGAGAATGCTTTGGTGACGGGGCAGTATTCCGACTTACTGAAGCGTTATTTTGGCGAGCGCGAGTATGAACAGTTAAAGGCGCTCGCCCGCGATGCCAGCGCGCGTTCTGTGCGGGGTGGACCTCGCGTGCTGATCCTGCCGGGAATCATGGGCTCCACGCTCGGCTCGGAACGCGCCTTCTTCTTCGATGACGTCATCTGGGTCGATCCGATCGATATTGCGGCCGGACAACTCCTGAGCCTGTCGCTGATTCCGGGTCCGGTCCGGCACAAGGCGCTTGGCGTCATTTTGTTCAGTTACCTCAAAATGAAGCTGGCCCTCAAACTCGCGGGTTATGACGCGGCTTTTCACCCGTTCGATTGGAGACAGAGCATCGACGGGCTGGGATTGGAACTTGCGAAGCGCATCGCCGATGAGCCGGCCAAGGAGGTTTCGCTGGTGGCCCACAGCATGGGCGGGTTGGTTTCCCGGGTGGCACTGAAGTCCGTGGGGCAGAAAGTCAAACGACTGATCATGCTGGGGACACCCAACTACGGTTCGTTTGTTCCCATCCAGGCATTGCGCGCGATTTACCCGATCATCCGAAAGATCGCGCTGCTCGACCTGGCGCATTCGCCCGAAGAACTCGCGCAGAAAGTATTCAGCACTTTTCCCGGGCTGCACCAGATGTTGCCGGCGACGGAGAAGTTTTCCTCGTTTGACGTGTTCGATGTCGAATCCTGGCCCAAGAGCGGGCCGACACCGCGTCAAGCCCTGTTGGATGCGGGGCGGAAAGCGCAAGGTTATCTGGCGGCTCCGGACGAACGTTTCCTTTTGATTGCGGGGATCAACCAGGACACGGTTACCGACGCGCATTTTGACGGAACCGAGTTCACGTTTTCGTTAAGCAAGGATGGTGACGGCACGGTGCCGCTCGCGTTCGCGCAGCTTCCGAACGTGCCCACGTATTATGTCGAAGAATCACACGGCAGTCTCCCCAACCATTCAAAGGTCATCACGGCGGTTAAGGACCTGCTTTCGCTCGGGAAGACCGACGCACTGCCGCAGCAATGGTTGCCGCAGCGGGCCGCGCCGCGTGTTATCGATGAAGCGACCGTGCGAAGCGCGGTGCCGGATGCGGCGGTAGCCGCCAAAGGGGTCGCGGTGAGCGACCAGGCGGTGCGCGAACTCCTGGAAGAGGTTGCCGCGCCGGCCTCGAAAGACGAGCCCACGCCGGCGGTTTCGAGCCCGGTTGTTTCGGTCAAAGGAGTGGTTGTTGGCCGACGGCTGCAACGGCGATTAGACTTGCGATTAGCGCGCGGCAGCATCACGGAGGCAAACAGCAAGGCTTACGTTTTAGGAGTCTTTCGGGATGTCACGCCCACCGGGGCGGCCCAGGCCATCGATCTCCGCGTGGATGGCGCCATTGCGGATTTCAGCCGGCGGCGCATGTTTGGCGGTGACGTCGGGGAGGTGTTTATCGTCCCAACGGGTTTTCACGCCTTGATCCCCGACCACATATTGCTCGCCGGTTTGGGGACATTCGATCGCTTCACCCAGGATGTTCTCGAACTGGTGGCGGAGAATGTCATCCGGACGCTGATCCGGAGTGGAGTGGATGATTTTGCCACGGTCGTTATGGGAGGAGCGTCGGGCAAAGACATCGGCGTTTCGCTTCGCCACATGCTGGCGGGATTCGTCCGCGGGCTTCTGGATGCCGACAAAGGGCATAACTTCAGGCGAGTGACCCTTTGCGAGACGGACTCGGTACGCTTTAGTGAGATTCGCGAGCAGCTTTACCGGCTGGCGAGCACGGAGCTGTTCGACGCCATTGAAGTCAGTTTCGAAGAAGAAGAATTGCCGATCGCGCCGGTCCTGGCAGCGCAGGCCCGCGGGCTGGCCGCGATCTCGGCCGCGCCCGCTTATCTGTTGGTCCGGCAGGAAGACTCGGCGGACGGCAGTTCGGAGTTTCAAGCTTCGCTTCTGACATCCGGTTCCAAAGCGGCTGTGGTGACGGAAAGAAAGCTGGTCAACAACGCGGCCCTCAACACGATCCTGGCCCGGATAGAACGCGCGGACTTCGAACGTTCGATCGCCGAGTTCGGGGCAGAATTGAGCGACCTGGTCCTGGGGGGCAACATTCTGACCGTGCTCGAGGCGATGCGCGACAAGCACCTGGTGATCGTGCACGATGCCGCGGCTTCGCGGATTCCCTGGGAGACCATGCGCATCGAGCAGTGGGTTCCGGCGCTGACCGGCGGGTTGAGCCGTCGCTACGCTGCGGAGAACCTGTCGGTGGCAAAAATGCTCGAGCAAAGGAAGAAGAACCCGGTGCTGAAGATTCTCCTGGTCGTCGATCCGTCCGGCAACCTTGATGGCGCGGTGCGGGAAGGGGAACGCATCAGTAAATTGTTCTCAACGCGCCCGGGATTCGAGCTCGTGCGCCGGTTTCAAGCCCAAGCCACCAAACCCGGACTTTTAAAGGATTTTTCTTCCGGCGATTTTGATGTGCTCCATTACGCCGGACATGCGTTCTTCGACCCGGCGAAACCCTTGCGCAGTGGGATCATTTGCGCCGGCGACCAGGTCCTGAGCGGGGCCGAATTGGTTTCACTCGCCAGACTTCCCAATCTCGTGTTCTTTAACGCGTGCGAGAGCGGCAGGACGCGCAAGGCCAAACCGGACAAGCCGGTGCGGAAACGGATTGAGGAGAACATTGGCCTGGCTGAGGCCTATTTGCGTGGCGGCGTTGCCAATTACATTGGCACATACTGGCCGGTGAATGATGACGCCGCGATGACCTTCGCGGAGGAGTTTTACACCAAGGTGATCAACGGCACTTCGCTCGGCGAGGCCTTGCTCCAGGGCCGGCAGAAGGTCGAGGCGCTGGGATCGGCGGACTGGGCCGATTACGTTTTATACGGGAGCGCCGATTTTCAACTCAAAGAAAGATGATAACGACAAGGGAAGAACAGGGTGCCGGCGCGACCCTGCGGATCCGGCGTTCGCGGGCTCGCATGCAAGGGATGATGTTGACGGCCATCCTGCCTGCGATATGGGGCGCGGCCGTGACAGCCGCAACATCGCCGCCCGAACCGCCGCCCTTGGGAGTTCCCGCGCCCGGCCTTGCAAATGAAGCGCCGTATGCGCCGCAACCGATCCTGCCGGGCGGCGTGATTCTGCCGCTGTATCCGCCGAACTCACCCCATCTGAATGCGGAGCGGGTTCGTGAGGCGGAGGAGTATCATCTGAGTTCGGCGGCGCCGGGGCGGATCAACAGCATCGTCAATATCCACAACCCATCGATTGAGGTGCACACCGTCGAAGGGGGAATGAACACCGGCGCAGCCGTTATCCTGGCCGCGGGCGGCGGACATAAGACGCTGAACGTGGGGACGGAAGGCGCCGACTTTGTGCCTTACTTCTACAACTACGGCGTCAACACCATTATCCTTCGTTACCGACTGCGTCGTGACGGTTACAACGTCCAAACCGATGCCGTCCATGACGCTTTGCAATCCATCCGACTGGTACGGGCCCACGCGACGGCTTGGGGGCTCGATCCGCACAAGATCGGGATCATGGGGTTCTCGGCCGGCGCCGAATTGGCCGCACCGGCTGCGATCGACTTCGAGGAATTCGATCACCAGACGGACCCCAGCGATCCCCTGGCCGGGATCTCCTCACGTCCGGATTTCGTTGGGCTGGTGTATCCGGGCCCCACGCCGTTCGACCACGGGGCGAACCCGCCGATTCCACGCAACGCGCCTCCGACATTCATCGTCGGAGCCAGCACCGGCGATCGGGTTCATGCCATCTGGGCGAATCAATACTTCGCGGCGATGCTCGAGGCGTCGATTCCAAATCTCGAAATCCACCTTTACGGAAACGGGCGGCATCCGGGTGACCGGTTGAGCGATGGCAGCCGGATGGGCGGCGGACTTGGGGACCGGGCTGGCATCCCATTTGGGACCTGGCAGGAGCGATTCATCGATTGGTTCCGCGATCTAGGTTTTCTCCAGAAGCCCGGCCTCGAGACCAAGGCGGCACGGGACATTGCCGCGCACCTGCAACGACCCTGAAACCGCGCCCGGTTCCAGGTAGAATTGAGCCGAAGAAGAGACCAGCGCGAAGGAGCGAGCAGATGGGAAGGACGCGGATTCGATTCTTCAGGTACAGCTCCGCCAGGCCGTTTCGGACCGGTTCCGGAACATTGGGTTGTTGGGCGATCCGATCCAGGAATGCGGCATCATCCACCACGGTTAGCGGATCCAACCGGATTGGCTCGAGGATTTCGGAGAGAGGCGGGGAAGGCTTGGCCAGGATCTTCGGGGCGCGCTCGGGACCCGTGAAGTCGCGGGGACCGGCGAATGGCAGGCGCGGACTAAGTTCGACGCCGCAAAAGCAGATCTCATCCAGGGCAAGTGACCAGACCGGTTCAGGGGCTGCGTCGAGCAACCGTCCGGTCGCGCTGGAGGGTTTTGCTTTCTCCGTCTCCTTCGCGAGTTTGGCGATATCTTTGAAGGCATTACGGAGGGTGGTGGTGGCGTGGCTAAGCGACACGTGAGCCACATCCGGATCGGCGGTTTCCTGTTTCAGGAAGAGACGTCGGGATTGTCCACCTATCTTGACGCTCGTGCTGCCGGGAGAAAGAGAGTTCATCAGGCTGGGCACACCATAACGGGCGATGCCGTTGATCATCACCAATTGGAGATCCGTTTCATCTGCCTGGATCACGGTGTCGTAGGGATCGGAGGTCGCCCCGCCGATCACGATGAGGTCGGCGCGTTTGCCGCGTTCGATGGTTCCAAGGGCCTTGTCCCATTTGAGGATCCGGGCGGCGTTGCAGGTGGCCATGGCCAGGATATCGCAGGCGGTGAACAGGCCATCGAGGGCGTGCTGGCTGTGGAGCCAGGCGACCTTGAGTTCGCCGAGTAGGTTCTTGCTGCCTGTGGGCGACCAATCGCTGCCCAGACCGATGGTGACTCCGGCCTTTTTGGCGTCCTCCACGCGCGCGGTACCGCCGTACAACAGCAGATTGCTCAGAGGCGACCAGACGATCGAGCTTCCGTATTGCGCGAGCACATCGAAGTCCGGCGGCAACAGACCGGCCGCGTGGATGCCGGCAAAGACTTTGTTCAGTGCCCACTGGTCGGGAGCCACCTCAAGTGCCAGGAAATGTTTGCGGGCGATGGAGAGCGGATGTGCGGGGTCTGTTATGCCTTCGCTGAGGTGCAGCAGAAAGCAACTGTCCTCTTTCATCAGGCGGGTCAGGAAGCTATTCGCGTCTTTTGCCTCGAGGTCCGGGATCCGACCCTGGGCGGCCGGCAATTCGAGATCATAGGTCTGCTCGACATTGCGGACGATGCCGCGATAAAATCGCTGGATTCCAGCGTTGCTGGCCAGCCTGATGCCCTGGCTGGTGGTGACTCCCCCGAGCAGGCACTTGCACTCGACGTACCGAACCAGCGCGGGCAAGAGCGGGTAATGGCCCTTCGAGTCCTTGTACTTGCCGACAACGGTCATGGGTCCGCTGACCAGAGGACGGTAATCCTTGTGGTTGGGCCACTGGCCACGATGCGTGAAACGCTTCGGCACGGGCGCCCAAAGGGGCAGGGCATTGTAACTGAGATGATTGTGAAGCTCGATCAACCCGGGAATGATCGTGCCTCCCGTCTCCACCACCGACACGCCCGCAAATCCCGCCGGCGCCGATTGTTCCTCGTCCTGGACGGCGACGATCACACCATTCTCCACATACACGATTCCTTTCGATTGAATCGCGCGTACCGCGTTCATCGTCACCACTCGGCCGGCCAGCGCGAGCTTCGGTCCGGCGAGCGGGTCAATCGGTTCCTTTTTCTTCGCGGCGGCGGTCAAGTTGCGGGGCCTGCTCAATGTGCCCGTCAGGGGATACCATGTGCGATCGTTTTTCATGGAACATCTCCTTTAGGGACCGTGAGGGTGATGTTGCGTCGTTTGGCGAGAGTATTGGCGCCTTTGCGCGTCGCCCAGCCGTCGTTTTCGTGCATCCATGCGGGCAGGCCGGCAGGGAAATCCTGCTCGGGTATCGGCACACGATCGCCCTCTGTCCAGGAGTCTCCATAAGGCGTGATGGCGACGGCATGATCCGGGTGTTGGATCGCAGGACTCAGGATCTCCAATGCGAGATTCCAATTATTGAGCAGCTTTTTCGTGGCCTGGGCGAGCTTGGTCTTGTCCCCTTTCGAGAAACTCTCCGGCTGCGTCGGATGGGTGATGGCGGCAAAAGCGACATCGATCGATTGGCCCACGGGAGTGCCTTTCCATAGCTGCCACGCTTCATTGGCCGCAGTTCCCAACGACACGACGGCCTCGATCTTTCCTTTTGTCAGGAACGCGTCGATCCATTGGTTGCGATATCCCACGAGGATGGCGCCCTTTCGGGTCGCCGCCTTGACCGTCCCATAAACACTGTAGAGAAAGGTGTTGATCATCACGTATCGGGTGGTGACGCCCAGCTTGGCCAGGAAACCCTGCACCCGCCGCCCGGCCTCTCCCACCAGGATTCGCCGCACGATGGTTTCGTGCTGGGCCGGATCCTGGCCGAGGACCAGGACCCTCGCCGATCCGGTCAGTCGTCCCCGGTGGAAGATGGGCCCCCACTCGATCCGGAATTGGCCGGGTGGGTACGCTTCCGCCTCGGGATACATGCGGGCCAGAGTACGGAACGGCTCTTTGGAACAACCGGGATCAAAGGGATGATTCATAGGGTGACGAGGGGTGTTCATGCTGGTACTGCGATTGTGAACGCTACGCCGGTCCTCGATCTTTGGAAGTCAAAATCATGGCGGAAATCGGGGCGGCCACGGTAGGCTCCCACCATGTCAGCCAATTCAGAACCGAGCCGCGCAGACAACACTTCATCGTTTTCACGCCGTTCCTTCGTCGAGCGCTCCGCCTTCGGAATCGGGTGCGCGGGTCTCGCGGGTGTCGGATGGGCCAGGACGCAGGCCGCCGAATCCGGTCGGTTGCCCTCCACTTCGAGCCAGGTCGTGGACGCCCGGAGCCACGGCGTCAAAGGTGACGGTCAGACCGACGATTCAGAGGCCGTTCAAGCTGCTTTGGACAATGCCGGAATGTCGACCCCGGTTTGTTATCTACCGCCGGGTCTTTACCGGATTGGCCAAAACCTGACGGTGCCGCCCGGAGTCACATTGCTCGGCGCATCGGGCGGGGTTCCGCACAGCGAACATCCGATCGGCACGGTTCTTCTGGCGGTTGGCGGTCGCGGTGAACCGGCAGGCGAACCGCTCATCACGCTTAAGCCGAACGCGGTGGTTCGAAATCTGGTGATTCACTACCCGGACCAGGTGTTGAGCAACGTGGTTCCCTATCCCTGGACGATCCGTGTGGACGGCGAGTTGTGTCAGGTGCTGGACTTGACCATCACCAATCCCTTTCAGGCGATCGATCTCGGGACTCGATGGAACGAATTGCACCTGGTCCGCAACGTATTCGCCTGCCCCCTCAATACCGGCGTTTACATCGATCAATGCACCGACATTGGACGGATTGAAAACGTGCATTTCAATCCGAATTTCTGGACGAGGATGGCGTTGAAACCCGGGTTCGCGGGCGGTGATATCAAGGCCTACCTCGAGCGGAACCTGGTGGGTTTCAAAATCGGCAAGACGGATTGGGAGTTTATTTCAAACAGCTTCGTGATCTTCCCGCGGATCGGCTTTCATTTTGACGACTTCGGCCATGGGCCGGGTAACGCGGTGATCACGCAATCGGGCAGTGACATCTGTCCGGTGGCGGTGCGCGTCGATCGCACCCAGAGCCACGCCGGCGCGCAATTTGTGAACGGCCAATTCATGTCTACCGTCGAAATCGGACCACGCAACCAGGGGCCGGTCAAATTTACCAACTGCGGCTTTTGGGGAACGGACGCCACCCGGGAGCAGGTCCGCCATGAAGGCGCGAGCACGCTGGTGTTGTCCGCCTGTCATTTCACCGGATGGGATCACGCGGGGGACGGGGATCCCTGTGTGCGCTCGGCGGGAGGCCGGTTGCTGGTGAACGCGTGCGAGTTCATGGACGAAGGGAAGCGCCCCGTCATCCTGGAGAAGGGATTGAAGGCGGCCGCGATTACGGGCTGTTCGTTTCGGAGAAAACCCGCCGTGGAAGATCGATCGGGCGCGGAGGTCCAATTGAGCGGGAACACGACTTCCTAGCCCGGAAATTTCACCAATCAGCGATCGGCCGGGATCAGCGGAATTTCAGTCGCAGGAATTTCACTTCGTAAGGCTTGAAGGTCAGCGATTCGATTCCCGTCCGGATCGCTTCTTCCAGCACGTTCACTTCGTCGGCGCTTTGGATGGGGCTCGCGGCCGGGACGTCGTCCTCGGTGATCGTGACCGAATTGCCTTCGAGCTCGCGCAAATGGAGGATGATGCCGTCACCGTCCCGGGCGGGACGCGCTTCAACGATCAGGAGATTGGGCGCGGTGATCGCGAGGGAGGACAGCCGCTGGGGTATGCGTCGGGTCCCCGATTTCACGGGTGGCAACACGCGCGCGGCCAAGGGTGTTCGACTGCCCCAGCCAAATCGCGTCGCGAACGTGCGACTCGTATCCCGGGTGGACGTCAGGAAGTAATCGAACTTGAATTCGCCTTCCTGTTCGGTGCGAAAGTTGGTGAACCAGTAGTTGTTCATCACCCATGAATAGATGTGCGGCTGCTCAACGCGCGTCACCGGCTGCCATTTGCCCAAATTGAAATCGCCCAATTGAACCAATGGCACTTGTTCGCTTCCAGTGATGATCTGACCGTCGGCCCCACGAATGGCGATGAAGCCCTGGAGCGTTTGCCAGTCGGACGATGACCCGGGGATCTGGTCGACACCCGGGGTGACGCAACCGCCCTGAGCTTCGTAGAGCATGGAGCTGCCCGGCGCCTGGAACGGGAACGCGACGTAAACTGCCTCGGGGGATCGGACCGGCAGCTTGCGAAGGGCGTATCGCAGTTCGATGCGTTTCTCGGTGTCATACAGCCGGATTTCGGCGCGCAGACCGTTGCGGTCGGAGCAACCCTCCAGGTCCGCCTCGAGCATGAGGCTTTTCCAGATCGGGCCGCCGGCACCCGGTGTCACTTTCACGTTCCGCACGGATCTGCGGGTGAACGCCTCCGGTTTGAGGTCGCGGCGGTCCGGCATTGTTTCGTAGATGCACTGGCCCAAACCCCAAGCCGCGGTCGAATCCACCAGTTCGCGACCGGTCTCCTTGTCGAACAAGGTTTTGATGACACCGCGGTCGGGATCGAGTGCGAGTCGATAGAACTCGTTTTCCAGGGAGTCGGGCCCGGGCATCTCTTTGGGGCGCGGTTCGTCACTGGTCTCGATCCGTAGAATCTTGTAACCGAGCGGTGGAACGTCCCGCACCCACAGGGCCCAGTAGGTGCCCTCGGACCGTCGTTCCAGGCCCTGGACGGCGACCGTTTGCGAGCCATCGACAATGCGGAACGCGCGGTCTGGAGGAAGCATCTCATTGTCGATGAATACCCGTACCAGGCCGGAGCGTGGCCAGTTCAAAGTATTGCAGACGGCGACGGTGGGCACGCCGGCGCGCGGTAAAAAATCCTGGATCAGCCCGAACGCCTCCTCACGCAGGAGATGAGAATCCTTTACTGCGCTCCAGGCGTACGCGGATTTTTCGCCCCATTGGACCTGGGAATTCTCGGCGAGCGGGTCACTGATACTTTCGGCGGCGCCAAAAGTGTGCTCCTCGTAGAAAAGCAGATCGTCCTGAATGGCGCGGGAGCGTTGCATGGTTTGCGGCTTGATCTGCGCGCCGAGGATGGAGGCGATGGCCAGCAGCCCATGGTTGACCTCCATCGCGGTCTCCGTCTCGCGCGCGGCGGCGGTTTCCCGGGCGGCCGAGCCGAAGCCATCGGTCCACCAATCCGGCCACGCCTGGCGATGCACCGGGAGTTCATCACTGTGCTCTTTTTCGACATAGGTGAGGAACTCCTGGGACGTGGAGAGCCTCAGTTTGGGCCACGCCAATTGTTCGTTCCAGGCGCGAACCAGGTCGCACTCGATGACGGCGGGCGGCGAGTTGTCGGTGTGATAGCCGGAGAATTGGACGCTGATGCGGTCGAAAGGGTAGTCGCGCTGTTCCAGGGAGATCAAATATTTGTCGAGGTTCGGCCCGAAGGTTTCGACCTTGCCCTCGTGGATCTTCCACATATTGCCCAGGTGATAGTGATCCGCGCGGTAGGCCAGCACCCGCTTGCCCGAAGGCGATTCCCACCAGAACGGGGTGGGCTGATCAAACGGCAGAATGGAACGCGTTCGGTTGATCCCCATGGTGAGATAGCGGATGCCGATGCCGCTGAAATAATCGACCAGACACCAGCCCGCGCCATTGACGTCGTTTTGCATCGCGGTGTGAACGGCCAACCCGTAGTCGTCCTTCATTTCCCGCAGTGGGCGCAACAGCGCCGCCAGGGAACTTTCGCTGGCGATTTCGGACATGTTCAGCATCAGCCCGCAGATTTCGATGCGCCCTTCCGCAACCCGTTTTTTGAGGCGTTCGATCTGCCGGGGCGGGCGGTCCCTGAGATATTCGCGCACGGCCCACGAGGTCTCGCACGTCCAACGAAAGCGGGCATCATCGGGATAACCGTCGGTGAGGTCGCAGTAATCCAAAGCGTAGTCGATGTAACGGAGATGCTCGGGAAGAATCTCGGTTTGCGGCCGGGTATAGCCGATATCCGTGTGCGTGTGCTGAGTCAGGTAGACGGTCCACTTCCGCGGCGGCATAACGGTGAACGGCCCGAACTCCCGCTGCTCCGCGGGCGTATCGAGACGAACCGTCACCGGCGTGTCTGTCGTGAGCGGTGGAACCGTGAATTCCACCGTTCGCTTCCCCGGTTCGAGCGTCCCAACTTCTTCGGCTTTGGGCTCTGGCCAGACCGGGCTCGAGAGGCGCACCGTCACGTTCGAGGCGCCGGCGGAATCCATGGTGACGACCAGCCGGTTGCGCGCGCCCGCTGCGGTCTTGGGAACAAGCGAGGAAACGGCGAGACTGACCGACTTGATCGTGTCCGGAGATGCCTCACTGGGCGCCCGGGCGATCGCGCTTCGGGGGACGGCGATCAGAAGAGCGACCAGCAGAATGAGCCCGCGCGAACGGTTCTGGCAGAATGAAACGGGACGGGGGCATGGAATCACAGCGGTGGTCATGCGGGGATGCTCTGTCGTCAAGGTCTTTGGAGCAAGATCCAAAAGACCAGGTTGGTTCCGGTCGACTCGTCTGGAAATGCCCCTCGGCCCCTCGGTGCGGGCTTGCATCCAACCCGCGCAGAAGCAAGATTCCCGGCATATCCGAAGATTCAGACTATGAAAGCCTATCGTCGCCCGGCGAATTGGTTCCTGGCCATCGTAACTCTGGCCGGGTTCAGCAACGTTTCTCTTTTCGCCGCTGACGTGTCCTCGAAACCGGACCGCCCAGTCCTCTACGACGAAACTGCAGACGGCGGCAAGCAAATCGCCGACGCACTGGTCGTGGCGGGAAGGGAGGACAAGCGCGTGCTGCTACAATTCGGCGCGAACTGGTGCGGCTGGTGTCACCGGCTGCACGCGCTGTTCCAGACCGACGCTTCCATCGCTGCCAAGCTCAAAGAGGCGTACGTGGTGGTCCTGATCGACGTGAACCAGGGCCACAACGCAGACATCGATCGAAAGTATGGCCGGCCCACCCAGCATGGGCTGCCGGTCATCGTGATTCTCGATTCCGACGGCAGGCCATTGACCACGCAAGACACCGGAAAGCTTGAAGAAGGCGACCACCACGACCCGGCCAAGGTGCTGGCGTTCTTGAACCGGTCGGCAGGCAAAACGTAGCGGCACCGGCGTCCCCAGGAGCCGGTCGTCCGCCAGGCATGATGTCCGCCCCGACCACGATCACGACGCAACGACTGCGGTTGAGACCGCTGACGCTCGGCGACGCTACGACCATCCAGCGACTGGCCGGCAGACGCGAAGTGGCGGCCATAACCCGATCGATTCCGCATCCGCTCTCTTTGGCACAGGCGCAGGATTGGCTGGCTCAACGGCTCGCCGACTCGACGGAAGGCAAAAGCGCGACCTTTGGGATTGTGCTGGCAAGCACGGCTGAATTGATTGGCGGCATCGGATTGCACATTGATGCTGAACACCGCTGCGCCGAAATGGGATTCTGGATTGCCGTCGAGCGCTGGGGCCAGGGCTACGCGACCGAAGCCGCCCGAGCGGTGGTGCATTACGGGTTCGAGGCCCTTGGGCTGAACCGGATCCACGCTCATCACATGACCCGGAACCCCGCGTCCGGCAGGGTGCTGGAGAAGGCCGGGTTGCGGCGGGAGGGATTGCTCCGGCAGGCCATCCGCAAGTGGGACAGGTTCGAGGATGTGGTGGTTTACGCCATCCTCCAAGAGGACGGAGCGCTGTGAGCGCCGCAATCCGAGCGCCTGTTGAATCTCATCGAAGGTGCGCGACTGCGCCCGGGACGCGCGAAACTGACCTGGAAGCCGGGTAAGATCCGGCGGGAAAAGATTGTGGCCATACTTTCAGGAACGAGCGTATGGCCAGGAGTTCGCGAACATTTCAATGCGCAAGCAAGCGCCGGGGATTGGAACGTCGACTGGCTAGCTCCCCGACTCCTCTACGCAGCATCAGCTCGGGTCCCTGCTGCTATTCCAAATGTCTCGATGCCACTTCCATTCTCCGTTTTCTTTTTTCCAGATGACCACGTATTTCACAGTGTCGAGCACGGCACCATCGCGGCCCTTGAGCGTGCCCAGGCCAGTTTCCCAGCCGGTGTCTCCGAGCGCTTCGAATTCGAGGGTTTCCAAGGACACCTCGGCGACTCCCATGTCCATGACACCCTGCCAGAAGCCGCGGATGGGTTCGCCACCTTCGCACATCTCGGCATGGGGTGGGTAGATGCGCGCCGCTTTCGTGTAAAGCGCTGCGATACCCGCGGCGTCCTTTCTCGGCAAGGCCTCGGCAAACCGGCGGTTATTTCGGCGGATGGGATCAGGGACCGTGGGTTCTGTTCGTGTGGTTTCCATAGTCTTGTTCCGTTGGCCTCGCGTTTTCCTGAGCCAGCGGGGATCGTAGACGACGATCCCGAGCTGGGCGGTTCTCTTCTTCTAAAACAGATTGGGTGAGGAGATGCAAGGATTGTTCAGGGAACGCGGAGAGGTTCGCGTCGCTTTTCAGTTGAAAGGAAGTCGTGGGTCCGCTGAGGCGCTAGCGCGAAGCGACTACAACTCGGCGTGGACGTTTCGCTCCATAGCGGCAATCCGTGCCCCTCGAGATCAACCGTCCAAGGAAGGGACCTCGCAACCGGATTTCGCCGGAAGGGCGGCGGGGTGGCGCAGGCGTCGACGGAACATCTCGGCCGCATCATCCAGGAGCGAGTAGACCACGGGCGTTACGAGCAGGGTAAGGAGCAGGCATAGGGTCTGTCCACCGATGACGACGATGGCCACCGCGCGGCGTTCCTCGGCGCCGGGCCCGGTGCCCAGCGCGAGCGGGAGCATGCCGGCGACCAGAGTGAGGGTGGTCATAAGGATGGGTCGAAGCCGGTCACGATTGGCCTGGAGAATGGCCGAGAGGCGTTCCTGGCCTTTCCGACGCAATTGATTCATGTGATCGATCTGGAGGATGGCATTCTTCTTGACCACGCCGAAGAGGACGAGGAGGCCGAGGGCGGAGTAAAGATTGAGCGTGTTGCCACTGATCCAGAGCGAGAAAAGAGCGAACGGGAGGGACAAAGGGAGGGAGAGCAAAATCGTGAACGGATGGACCAGACTCTCATATTGGGATGCGAGGATCATGTACATGAAGATGACGGAGAGTAGAAACGCCCAAAGGAACTCGTTGAATGTGGTTTCGAGTTCCCGACCGCGTCCGGAGACGCGAGTTGTATAGGTCGGGGGGAGATTCATTTCGCGCACGGCCTGGCGCAAGGCCTCCAGGCGGTCGGAGAGGGCATAGCCATCGGCGATGCCCGCGCGGAGGCTGACCTGGCGCTGGCGGTCGAGGCGGTCGATGCGGGAGGCCGTGGTCCCGGGCACGAGTTGAACCAGGTTATCCAACCGGATAAGACCTTGGCCGCGCCTGGGGACATAAAGACGCGAAATCGTTTCGGCACTATTACGCCCGGACTCGATGAGGCGTAACTGGACGTCGTACTCCTCATTGACCTGGGCGTCGCGGTAACGAGAGACGCGCTCCTCGCCGCCCACCATAATTCGGAGGGCGTCGGCGATATCCTGGGTATCGACTCCGAGCGCGGCGGCGCGTTCGCGGTCGATTTCCACTTTCAGTTCGGGTTTGTCGAGCTTCAGCGTGGTGTCGGCATCTTCGAGGCCGAGCTCGGGGGCCCGGTCGCGGAGCAGTTCTCCATAATGCGCGAGGTCTTCGAGCTCGGGGCCGAGGAGGGAAAAATCAATTTCAAAGTTGGGTCCGCCGGCGCTAATGGAGGATTGGCCGCCGCGCACGGCAATGCGGATGCCGGCGAGATCGCTCAGGCGCGATCGAATTTCGCGCATGACATCATTTTGGGAATAGTTGCCCGAGAAGGCGCGCCAGGGGGTCAGGGAAAGAAGCCGCCCCCAGCGGAACGTGCGTTCCTCATGAGGGGCAATTCGGACATAGAACCTGGCTTGATTGGCGCCTCCGATACGGGTTGAACCAATCGTGGCAAGCGCAGTGCGAACCTGCGGGAGGCTGAGGATCCGGGTCTCGGCGATGCGTGCCGCCTCGTCCATGGCCAGAAGGCTGGTTCCTTCGCGGGCGGTCAGGCGCACTTCGAATTCGCCCTCGTCGGTGTTCGTTGGGGTGTATTCCTGTGGCACGGCGTGATACAGGGGAAGGGAGCCGATCATGACCAAGAGGGCGGCGCCGGCGACCACGAGCCGATGGTGCATGGCCCAATTCAGGAGCCGGTGGTAGCCGCGGTCGAGGTGGGCATAGAAGCCGCCTCGCGATTTCGGCCGGGCCTGTTCATCCCGAGCGATGGCGCGGTAGGCGAACAGTCTCGAGCTCATCATCGGGGTGAGAGTGAACGAGACCAACAAACTCACGAGCACGGCCACCGCCGCGGTCAGGCCGAATTGGAACAGGAACCGGCCCGCGATGCTGGACATGAAGGAAACCGGGACAAAGATGACCACGAGGCTGAGCGTTGTAGCCAGGACTGCCAGGCCAATCTCAGCCGTGGCGGCGCGGGCGGCCTCACGGGCGGAGAGTTGTTTCTCCTCGACGAACCGGAAGATATTTTCCAGCACGACGATGGCATCGTCGATCACCACACCGACCATGAGGACGAGGGCGAGCATGGTCACGCTGTTGAGCGTGAAATCCATGGCCCACATCATGCCGAACGTCGAGATGACGGAAGCCGGGATGGCGACGGCCGCGATGACAGTAGACCGCCAGCTGCGCATGAAGGCAAAGACGACCAGGCTGGCCAGGATACTTCCGAGAATCAGATGCGCCCGGATTTCGTGGAGCGCCTCGTAGATGTAACGCGACTGGTCTTCGATGATTTCCAGGCGCACGTCGGCGGGGAGCTGTGAGGCTAGGCCTGGGATGGCCGCTTTTACAGCTTCGATGACCTCAACGGTATTGGCGTCGGTCTGGCGCCTGATTTCCAGCGTTACGGTGGGTTGCCCGTTCAAACGTGACGTGGACCGTTGTTCTTTGGAGCCGTCTTCGGCCCAACCGAGGTCGCGGATGCGGATGGCAGAGCCCTCGCGGGTGGCGACCACAAGGTCATTAAATTCCCGAGGATTCTCGATGCGCCCCAGAGTTCGAAGGGATCTTTCCTGGAGAGGCGACATGATGTAGCCGCCGGGGATATTGGCGTTCTGCCGCGCAATGGCGTCGCGCACTTCAGTGATGGCGATTCCGTAGGCGGCCAGTCGATCGGGATCGATCCAAATACTGATGGCACGTTCAAGATCGCCCCGGAGTTCCACCTCGCCGACGCCGAGGCAGCGTTCGAGGTGGAGTTTCACGATTTTATCAGCCAGCTCGGTCAACTCTCGAAGCGTGCGAGGACCGGTCAGTGCGATGGAGAGAATGGGGGAACGTTCCGTATCGAATTTGAAGATGACGGGCGGATCGGCCTCCCGCGGCAGACTATTCACGACGGTGGCAAGCCGGGTACGGATATCCTCAGCGGCGAGGTTCACGTTTCGCCTTAGATCGAACTGGACGATCACGAAGGAAAAGCCGTTGCCGGAGATGGACCGTAATTCGGTGATGCCTTCGACAGTGTTCACCGTTTCCTCGATGGGTTGGGAAATGAGGGTCTCGATCTCGACCGGGGATGCGCCCGGCAATCGGGTGGAGATATAGATTGTCGGGACATCCACCCGGGGCGAGCGATCCACGCCGAGATTCAAATATGCTGTGATCCCGACCACGACCAGCGCCAGAACCAACATCGTTGCGAAGACGGGCCGGCGAATGGAGATTTCGGCGAGCTTTTGCACGATCGCTCGGGTATTAGCCGCTTGAGGCCGCCACGGAGGATTCGGGGCCGATCTTGACGGGCTGGCCGCTTTGGAGGTTACCGGGATTGAGCACCACGGTTTCGCCATTACGCAGTCCGCTTACGATCTCAATCCAATCGCGTTCGCGCCGGCCGGTGCCAACGTTCTTTTCCAAAGCCTTGCCATCCTCAACCACAAAAACCTTTTCGATGCCGGCGAAGGTGACCAGGGCCTGCGGCGGCACCGTAAGCGTGTTCTCGGCCTTTGCGATCGTGATTTCCGCCTGGGCGAACGCCCCAGGCCGGAGCGAGCCATCGTTGGGTACGTCGGCTTCCACCACGAGCATACGCGTAGTGGGATCGATTGCGGGGCTGACACGCCGGATTACTCCGGTATACGAGGTCGGTTCGCCATCATCCAGGATCCGGACGGGCTGGCCCATTCGCACAGAGGCGGCATCGCGTTCGGGCACTTCCAACCGGAGGCGAAGGGGGTCCGTGGCTACCAAGGTGAGGATTGGGGTGCCGACCGGCAGATACTCGCCCAAGCTGGCCCGCCGTTCTTTGACCGTACCCGCAAACGGCGCCCGGACCGAGGCATCCACCAGCTTTTTCTCAGCGATCTCGACTTCGACCTTCCGTTGGGCAAGTTGTGCGAGGCGATTCTTGGCTTCTTCGAGGGCATTGCGATGCACATTGGCGGCGACCTCGTAGGCCGCCTCCGCGGATTCGAGTTCGGATTGCGCAAGGATTCCTTGTTCGGCCAATTTAATCAGACGTTCCCGATTCAACCGCGCCTCCACCAGCCGGGCGCGGGTCTGCTGGACAGTGCTCGTTTCGGCGGGATCGACATTGTCCTCCTGGCCTTCCAGCGGCAGTCCCAACCGCGCACGGGCCTGGGCCAGGAACGCCTCGGCCTGCCTCAACTCCAGCTCGTAATCCCGAGCCTCGACTTGCGCGAGCAACTGGCCGTTGGTGACGGCGGCGCCGAGATCCACTTCGAGAAGTTGGAGGCGGCCAGGGACCTTGACACTTAGGGTGGCTTCCTCGCGGGCCAGCAATGTCCCGATCGCGATCACGTCGCGCGTCATGGGTCGAAGCGCGGCGCTGCCAATCTGCACCGTGCGCGGCGCCGGAGGAGCTACGGCGGCGGCGGGATGCCTGCCGCACCCGGTGGCGAGGAAAACTAGCCCAACGGCTGCGGCGATTCGAAATCGGAAGCGACCGGCGGCGGCTTGGGCATTGAAGCGATTGGCCATTGGCTGCGGGTTGATCAAAGCCAAAGGGGATCGGTACATACAACACGAAACCGAAGGGAATCCTCCGCAGCGAGCGGCGACGATCGCATGCGAGCGAGTAGGAGTTAGGTGGAAGGCGGCGGGACAATCTCGCTTGCGGGGGAACTTACAGTCCCACGGGCGGCCCCAGAATCACCGAGGCAATGACCGCCCGTCGGGCGGCTAGCGGATCGCCTAACCAGGAGCGGGCCTTGGAGATCTCGGCGGACATTGAAACGCGGTGCGTGACATGAGTACGAGATAAGTTGCTGGCCAGAACGGCTTCTGCGCGTTTGAGTTCAATGGCAGCCCGCTGCCTGACACGCTCGGCATGTTCACGGGCAGCGGCAGTTTGCTGCTTGAGCTCCACCAAATGGGCGATCTCGCCCTCGACGTGCGCTATGGGCTCAGGCATCAACGTCGGTATGGGCATTGGGCGCGAACTCGGAATGACGGGGGGGGGCTGCGGTCGCTGTGGCGGAGGAGGCTCGCCTTCCAGGAGCCGGCGCAATTCCGATTCCCAGCTTCGCGTGGAACTTCGTCGTTCTGGCGAAGTCCGCGGCGGTGATGGCGACCGGGGTGGAGGCGTTGACCGTCTTGGTGTCCGTGGCAGTAGAGACCGATTTCCCGTTTCTCCCGATTCGGACCGTTTCTTCAGCCAGCCGGAGAGCGCGGAGAGCGCGACCAGGACAAGGATGGTCAACAGGGTGTCCATGATTTGACGTCGCGAGAGCGTCCGGATTAGCCGTTGGGAGGCGTGGCGGGCCCACTGTGACCCGCGCCGCCAATACTCTCGCGCATGCTGGAATCGGCCTGGATGTTTCGCATGCGATAGTAATCCATGACACCTAGATTGCCTTGACGGAAGGCCTCGGCCATGGCGAGGGGGACCTGGGCTTCGGCCTCAACGACCCGAGCTCGCATTTCGGCGACGCGCGCGGTCATCTCCTGTTCCAAGGCGACTGCGGCGGCGCGGCGCACTTCGGCCTGGGCCTGGGCGATGAGTTTGTTGGCATCCGCCTGCTCCGCCTGGAGTTTCGCGCCGATGTTATCGCCGACGTCCACATCGGCGATGTCGATGGAGAGGATTTCGAAGGCGGTATTGCTGTCGAGGGCCTTACCGAGGACGGTCTTTGAGATGCGATCGGGATTCTCGAGCACGTCCTTGTAGCTGTCGGCGGAGCCTATCGTAGAAACGATTCCTTCGCCGACGCGGGCGATGATCGTTTCCTCGGTGGCGCCCCCAACGAAGCGGTCGAGATTGGTGCGGACGGTGACGCGCGCTTTGGCCTTGATGACGATTCCATCTTTGGCGACGGCATCGATTGTGGCCTTGCCGGCGGCGGGGTTGGGGCAATCGATGACCTTGGGGTTCACCGAGGTTTTCACCGCCTCGATCACCGTCTTGCCGGTGCCTTTGGTGGCGAGGTCGATCGCACAGGCCCGGTCGAAGTCCAGATGAATCCCGGCCTTCTGAGCGGCAATGAGGGCTTGCACGACCATTTCGATGCTGCCGCCCGCCAGATAATGCGTGGAAAGGTCGTCAATGCTCAGTTCGATGCCGGATTTGACGGCGGTGATGCGGGTATCGACGACGGCGCCGACAGGGATATTCCGAAGGCGCAGGGCAATGAGATCGGTGAATGTGGCCTTGGCCCCGGAAACGAAGGCTCGGATCCAGATCATCCCGAAGTTGAGGACGACAATGGCAAGGACCAGCAGGACCAGCGCACCAACCCCATAGAAGATGTAGTTCCAGCTGCTTATGGCTTGTCCCAACAGGAGGGTCAGTTTCGTGTTCATGATGATTCTATTCGATGTCTGGTTAGGCTCAGTCCAGGGCGCGCACGACGACGCGCATCCCTTCGGTCGCGACGACTTTGATTTGGCTGCCTTTTTCGATCATTTGGCCTTCGCTGACCACGTCCACTCGCTGACCGTCGATCAGGGCGGCTCCGGAAGGCCGCAAGACGGTCAGAGCTGTGCCGGTGCGCTGAAGCAACTCCGGTTTCTCGGCTCCGATCGTGCCGATGGTGCCTCGGGAAATGAAGAGCCGGGCCACTGGACTGTCGGGCAAATAATGCATCCAACAGAGCGTGCCGACAACAAAACCGACCAGCACGATGACCAGCACGAGATTGCCGGTGCGCAGTCCGAAATCAGTGTACGCAATCACCACCCCGGCAATGAGGCATCCCAACCCCACCAGGCCGGCGATCATGCCGGGCAGCACCGTCTCGAGCAGGAGCAATGCGGCACCGACCAACAGGAGCGTGATGATCGTCGCCACGCCGTGACTTTAGGCGGTCCGGAAATGGCATCAAGCGCAATCGGTCGCGCGATCGGGAGGCCTGAGAGACGGAGGCGGGAGGGCGGGATGCTGGCCATCCGGCGGCGGGGAACATTAGGATCCGGACTTGATGCCGGTCTCCAGAACTGCACTAATGGACGACGACTCACGGGGAACGTCACACTTTTCAATCGATCGCAGATTTGGATCGAGCTCCTCCTGCCGCTTCTGGACTTTGCAGACATCTTTGAGCGTCTGATGCCAGCTTTCAATTCCCCAGCGCACGCTGTGCCACTGGATCATCCGCACCGCCATCTCAAGACGATCGACTTTCCAATCCGTGACCAGCACCCACTGGTTCGGTTCTTGACCCCGGGGCGGGTCCACCTCCCGAGCGACGACGGCGTAGAGGAGGATCGGTTGCCAACTCTTCTTTACAGCCGCGCGCTGGTAGGCCTTGATCCACCGGCCGCTTTCTTCTCGCAAACCGAATGGCGACCCGGACACGCCCAGCCGCCGAACTCGATTTTCGTTGTTGGGATTGCGCCTGCCCGGAATAGGGATGACTCCGCAACGCCGCATTTGACGGCGAGTCGCGGCCCCGGCATGGTCTGGGGACACACCCGATGTCAACCACCCCATGAACTCCCGTGAACGGATGCTCACCGCGCTCAGCCGACGGGAGCCGGATCACGTGCCGTGCAGCTTCATGTTATTCAACAGTCTGAAGTCAACCTGCCGCGACTACACCGATTTTATCGAACGGCAGGTGCAACTTGGCCTGGATCCCTTCGTGCAGTTGCCGCCACGCCCGCCGATAGTAGTGAACGACCACTATAACCTCCACGGCCTCCCGGTTCGCCACGATCCACGGGTCACGATTCGGGAGTGGCAGGAGGATTCCCCGGAGGCGGGGTCGCCCCTCATGGTCAAGGAGTATATTACCCCTGCTGGCACGCTGCGGGCCGAGGTGCGCCGGACCGACGACTGGCCCTGGGGCGAGCACGTGCCCTTCCTGGACGACTTTATTGTGCCCAGATCCCGCAAGTTCCTGATCGCGGGTCCGCGGGATCTGGAAGCATTGCGTTTCTTGCTGGCGCCGCTAGCCCCTGAGGAGATTACGGCCTATCGCCGCGAATCAGAGCCGGTCCTGTCCCTTGCCCGGCAACATCAGTTGCTGGTCGCGGGAGGCTGGGGAGTTGGGGCGGACTTGATCGCATGGATTCACGGACTCGACAGTCTCGTGTATGCGATCCACGACCAGCCGCAATTCGTCGCCGATCTTCTGGAGATCATTGCCCCTTGGAACCGCCGCCGCATGATCACCGTGCTGGAATCCGGAATCGATCTCTTCATCAAACGGGCGTGGTACGAGAATCTGGACTTCTGGACGCCGGCGACCTGGCGGCGTTTCCTGTTGCCGATCGTGCAGGCGGATGTCGCGCTGTCGCATGCCCATGGGGCTCGATTCGGGTACCTCATCACTTCCAATTGCATGAAGTTGCTGCCGCTATTCGTCGAGGCCGGAATCGATGTCGTGATTGGTGTCGATCCTCACGCATGGGACCTTGCCCAGACCAAGGCGGAGTTGGGCGATAAGGTGTGCCTTTGGGGCGGCGTCAACGGACATCTCACTGTCGAACAGGGCACCGCGGCGGAAGTGGAGGCCGAGGTCGGGGAAGCCATACGTCTGCTGGCTCCCGGCGGGGGGTTCATCCTGTCGCCGGTCGATAATGTCCGGGAAAACTCTCCCACCGCCCAAGCCAACGTCAGGGCGCTGATCAACGCGTGGCGAGCGGCTACCGGGAGCGCGTAACGCAGCGGTTGCCTCGCCGCCCGAGGACGTGAGAGTGAGCTGCAACGTCCGACGCATGGACTTGGGCGTTCGATGTTCAGTTTTCGACGTTCGCCCGCGCTCCTCCTCGTGCTCGTGCTCGTCCTTCGTCCTCGATGGCTGAACGAGTTGCCCCGAGGACGAGAACGACGACGACGGACGAGAACGACAACCGACGCGCGGGAAACGTTCGCGAAGATGGGCTCTCCTCGTGCTCGTCCTCGTCCTCGATGCTGAACGAGTTTGCCCCGAGGACGAGAACGACGACGACCACGAGGACGACAACCGACGCGCGGGAAATGTTCGCGAAGTTGGGCTCCTCCTCGTCTCGTCCTTCGTCTATGCTGAATGCCCCGAGGACGAGACGACGAGCACGAGGACGACAACCGACGCGCGGGAAACGTTCGCGAAGTGGGCTCGTCCTTCGTCCTCGATGCTGAACGAGTTTGCCCCGAGGACGAGAACGACGACGACCACGAGAACGACAACCGACGCGCGGGAAACGTTCGCGAAGTTGGCCTCCTCTTCGTGCTCGTGCTCGTCCTTCGTCCTCGATGGCTGAACGAATTGCCCCGAGGACGAGAACGACGACGACCACGAGGACGACAACCGACGCGCGGGAAACGTTCGCGAAGTTGGGCTCGTCCTCGCTCGGTCGTCCTCGACTGCTGAACGAATTTGCCCCGAGGACGAACGACGACGACGACGACCACGAGGACGACAACCGACGCGCGGGAAACGTTCGCGAAGTTGGGCTCCTCCTTCGTGCTCGTGCTCGTCCTTCGTCCTCGATGCTGAACGAGTTTGCCCCGAGGACGAGAACGACGACGACCACGAGACGACAACCGACGCGCGGGAAAGTTCGCGAAGATGGCTCTCCTTCGTCCTCGATGCTGAACGATTGCCCCGAGGACGAGAACGACGACGACCACGAGGACGACAACCGACGCGCGGGAAACGTTCGCGAAGTTGGGCTCCTCCTTCGTCCTCGATGCTGAACGAGTTTGCCCCGAGGACGAGAACGACGACGACCACGAGGACGACAACCGACGCGCGGGCAACGTTCGCGAAGATGGGCTCGTCCTTCGTCCTCGATGGCTGAACGAATTGCCCCGAGGACGAGAACGACGACGACCACGAGGACGACAACCGACGCGCGGGAAATGTTCGCGAAGTTGGCCTCCTCCTCGTGCTCGTGCTCGTCCCTCGTCCTCGACACTCAATACGAATTGCCCCGAGGACGAGAACGACGACGACGACGAGGACGACAACCGGACAGCGAGAAATGTTCGCGAAGTTGGGCTCGTCCTTCGTCCTCGACACTCAATACGAATTGCCCCGAGAACGACGACGACGACGACGGACGAGGACGACAACCGACGCGCGGGAAGTTCATTGCGAGTTAGTTTCGTCCTCGAACGCGCCGTCCGTTATTCGCTGGCGTCATCGAACCGCAACGCGCTCGATCCCTCGCCCTTTCCCACCTTCTTCCGAAGCCCTACCCAAAGCAGGGTGCTACCCCCCATCCATCGAGTCCTCTCGAACTGTCGCGTGACGCTCACTCCTTCTCTGGGGATCTCCTCGTCGAACAGCGCGAGTTTGGGGGACGCGTTCAGCAATTCGCCGCGCGCATGCCTCACCACGTTTGTCCCATCGGGCGCGAGCATCCCTGCGCGTACCAACCGCAGCGATGGCGGGTCCGTCATTCGCTGCGGCAGAAGGGGCGTCCAATTCAGCGGCACATCCGTGGCGAGGCGATAGGACGGGATTGCGCCCGGGGTCGGCAGAGAGGTCTGTGGTGGGTCGGCGAGGGCCGTGGGCTCGATGCGCTGTTCAAGCGGGCCTTGCACCACATGCTCGACCGCCCACGCCAGGTTCGCCATCTCATCGCGCATGAACCGCACCTCCTCCACGGGCCGGCTGTCGAGCGTGCGCAGGAGGCTGGGCGCGAGAAACACCAAATTCGATCGCGGCCGCAAGCCCGTCTCGCCGCGCTGGACGAAGCTGAGCTCGAACATCGACCAGCCCGTCCTGGGTTTCGACGGATTGTTGATCGGCGAAATCAACGTCTGCACCCCGAAGCTGTCGGTGATCACGAGCGAGGCCGTGACCGTCAGCGTGCCAATATCAAGGTCGATCGGAATGACGTACCAGTCGTTGCCGAAGTTGGTCGCAAAATCGCTCAGCATCAGATGCGGAATATCGCCGGGGCCCGCGGGCAGCAAACCGTAGTCGATCGCCGAATCTTCAATCTCCCAAAAGCGCTGGGCGGGCGCTCCGCGAAAGCTCACCGGGACGGGGATCGTGGTGCGAACCAGCGACGCGCTGGCATTGTCCGCCGCCGCGCCGAGATTGATCTCCAGGTCCAGATCCACGCTGTACCAATCGAGATGACCCTCGGCGTAACGGGTGGCGGTCAGTGGCGTCTCTTCGTTGCCGGGCGCGCCCGCAATCGAGAAGGCGTATTCCAGGCGTTCGGGGTCCCAGGCGTCGAGTGCCTCGGTTTGTGGCTGGGTGAACAAGGCATCGTGCATCGCGAGCCAGTCACCCATGGCGGCCTCGACCTCAGCTTTATCGCCGGGGTCAATGCTCATGTCCGCAGGCACCGGGCGTCGGCCTCCTTGAGCATCACGAAACGCCGCAAGCAGACGCCGGGCATCGGGTGCGCGCAGTGCCATCAGCCTCCAATACGACAACGTCTCGTCGTCGAGTTCTGCTCGCTCGGCGTCTGTGGGCGGCTGCAAGGCGAAGCGTGATAGAAAATCCGGACGATAGCTGCGTGAGGTGGGTTGGGCCTCCAGCATGCGCAGAAAATGCAAACCGGATTCGACCGCCAGCCGCAGGGAACCATTGAGGGCGGGTGTGTGCAACGATCGATGTTCGACCAATGCTTCGAGGGGCATCGCGCGCAGATCGTAGCGCGGCGCGTTGATCCGCGTATTGGGTGGTAGGGCGCCGGCATGGTAGCGGGTGATCGGCGCGCTCTGGGCGCGCCAGCGCGCGATCACCGGCGTGCCGGCATCCTCGCCTTGAAATTCGCCGCTTTGCCATTGCCGCGCCAGCATCCAGAAGGGATCGTAGATGCGCGCCTGCACCGCCTCCTTCATATCGTCATCGCGGCAGCGCGGCTCGAGCCGGATCCAGCTTGTGATCGATCCCATGGTGGTCTTGGATTGTGGTCAACTCGTCAGGGCTCGAAAGTCAGGCGAAATCGTATCGCCATCGACATTCACCGCAAAATGCAGCGCCGGTAGGAAGTGCGAGACCTCGGCAATGGCCTGCGCGCCGGGCATCGGATTCAGCGCCGCGATGTCCAGCGCTTCCGCATCGACGGCACGCCCCTGGGCCAGTGCCAGCGTATCGAGCAACAACCGATGCAAAGCCGCGCCGGTCCAGGGATCGCCCGGCACTTCCGGCACCGCGAGCAACATTGCCTGGGGCGCGCGCGCATCGGGCGCATCGTGCTGGAACGCGATCGCCGTCGTCTCGGTCGTCGACGGCACGACCTCCACCCACTCGTCGACGAGGATTCCGGCGAGCGGCTTCGACACATCGAGCGACGCATCGGCATGCACGACGAACGAGAGCCGGCCCGCGGGCATCTCGCGCCCAGGATCCGCGGGCAAGCCCACCCAGCGGTCGTCCGGCGCATGGGGAAGCTGCGCGACGGCAAGCTCCATGCCCGCGCCCGCGCTGACGACCTCAGCCGCGTGCAGACTTGCACCCAGGCGCGATAGCGGCTCGCGCACACGTTGCGCCTGCTGAAACCACGGATACACCGCAAGGACGCTACCTCCCTGCAACGCGCGGGTGGCGGCAAGCGACTGCCCAAACCCGGTGGAATCCCCCAACGTGAAGCGAGGCAGCGCCAGGAAGGCATCACCGAACACGGCGCGCATGCGATCGAGCGAACTGGTCGCGGCTTTGGCGCGCTCGATGCGATGTGCCGCCTCGCGCGACACTGCACTTCCCTGGGCGGCGAGCTCGGCGGAATCGGCCAGCGGCCGTGGCAGCGAGCCCGGGATACCGAAGCCGCCAAACATGATGATGGCGTTTTGCAGGGAATCCGCATTGGCCGGCACGGGCGCCGCGAGCCGCGACTGCAGTGTTGCGAGCGCGGATACAAGTGAGTTCATCGACACCTGCGCCCGAGTGTCGAACTCCGCCGCATCGATCCCGGCGTCCACGGTCTGCTCCAGTCCTGAGAGGTCACGAGCGTCAAGTGCGCGCGCGCCGGTGAACACTTGCCGCGCCCGCGCTGCGAGCTCCGTCAACTCGTCAAGACCGATCTCCGCCGGCAGCCAGTCGGCGCCGCGCTGGCGATTGAGCCGCAACATTTGTCCGGGACCCAGGGGGCCCAAGTTGGTTGCGCCGGCGGCGAGAGCGCGCGCGTCGATTTCCGGCATCGGTTCGCCAGGCCGCGCGGGCGCGAGATGCACGACGTCGATCGGCGCAAGGGCGAGCGCGTCGAAGCGGACTTGTACGGTTCGCATCACGGCGCCTTCGGGGTTTAGCTGCTCAACGGAAAATCGAACCTTGTCGAACGGCCCCAGCAACTTCGCCGCCCAGGCGTTGAGATGCGGCTCGGCCTGCGCGCGAGGCGACGCCGGGGCAGCGGGAGCCGCAACGGCGTTGAACAGCACGACGACACGATGGGCCACGGCCAAGCCAGTTCGGGGTGTGCGCGCGACGTCGAGTTCCGGCGGCGGCGCTTCGCCGCTGGCAATCGCCTGCAGGGTCGCCCCCGTCCGCACGATGTTGCCCCGCACCGCCTGGAATGCCGTTTCGGCCACCGCCGCATCGCTGACCGCGTCCACGGCATCCTCGAGGACCTCGAGCGCGGGCGCGCACTGTGCGAAAAGCGCCTTGAGCGCGGCGGGAGCATTGGGATCGTTACGCAGCTCGCGCAGCTTGAGTCCGTCGACCACGTTGCGCGCGGCGATGGACTCTTCGGGCTTCGCCGTGGCGGCGATGTTCACCGGCAGCAGCGGCGCCGCCGCACGGAAATCGTCGATCGTGTGATCGAGCCGCAGTTCGTGCAGGCGTCGCTCGAACAGATAACCGAGCAGCGCGCCCAGTGGCTGGCCCTGGCGCACCCCATCGAGCAGCAGATTCGCGAGTCGGACGCGGCGCGACGACAGATCGACGGCGAACAGATCCTGCGCATCGCTGCGGGAATGGGTGAGATGCGCATTACGCAGCAGGGCGGCCGCTTGCGCCTGCATGATGGATGGCGCGTGGATGAAACCGCTGTCGTCCGTTCTTGCCCATACCTGGCCGGTCTCGCCGGGGGGCGTTGCCACCGGCGCCACCGCGATGTCGGGCTTCAGGTTCAGTGCCCACCCGTAACCACCGATGCGCAAGCCCGCAGGATTCTGCGCGCGCAGGGCCGCGAGTCTGCGCGACGCGAGCGAGGTGATCCACGCGTCGACGCGGTGGGATGCGACGTCAATCGTGCCGATCAGCAAACGCCGGAGTGTTTCGGGTGACAGTCCCTGGAGATGCGCGAGCGCGGCGCGCAACTCACCCAGCGGCTTGAGCTCGGACGCGCCGAAATCGGTGAGGCGCTTGAGAAACGCGGCCGGGGGTTCGTTGTTGGTAGCCGGGCTCGGGCGCGACAGCAGCATGCGCCACGTCGTGACGGCGGTCGCCGCATTGAGGTTGACGAGCTCATGCTCGTGCAACAGCGCGGCGAGTGTCGTTCCACCAGCCGGGGCGTTCGCCAGACGCGCGGCGGCGGCGGTGTACTCGAGCTGCAGCGAGTGCCGCAACAACAGATGCAGCAGGGTCGCGGGCGCCGGCATCGCAGGCGGTACGGCGGTCTCGTCCATCGGCAGTGGCGGGTCGGAGAGCAGCGATGCGATGTAGTCTGGTTGCAGCGCGTCTGCGCCCTCGAGGTCGCCCGCCTGCACCAGCGGCGCATTCATCGGCATGTCCGATTCGGAGAATGTGGCATGCTCGAGACGCGCATGCCACGCGAGACCCAGGGCATTCAGCGCCACGCGGGCAATGGAGTTCTGCGCGCCAAGCCAGCCGGACGTGGCAAGATCCTCGCCCAGGAATTTGCGCAGGTGTTCGAGATAACGCGGCCCGAGCAGGTAACGCAGCCGATAGGAATGCGAGATCGCGTCGCTTTGGAGCACAGCGGAGAGATCCAGAGCGGGATCGTCGCTCCGCCCGATGCGCGGCACGTCGGGCGTGCGGGGTTGCCAGAGCCGGTTGGAGAGCGTCTTCAGCGTTGTCGCGAGCCAGCGCTCGCGCGCATCAGTGACCGCTGCCGGCTGCCCGTCGAGCGGTGTCACCGGCAACACGCCGTAGGGTTGCCGGCCCACCCGTAACGTGGGCAGCGGGCCGAACGCTCGCACATGAGCGATGAAATGTTCGCGCGCCCAAGCGATGGCATCGACGGTGAGGCCGGTGCCATCGAAGCCGATTAGATTTAACAAGTAGTAGCCCCACGTCGCCGGCCACAAGGCCGTGGCCATCTGCTGCGCGTCGATTTGCTCAATCAACGCAGCGTCGCAAAGGTTGCGCAAGGTCGCATGCGTTACCGCGGTATCGAACCCGAGCGCATGGCCCAGGACATCGGCGTTGCTGCCGTTCGGCGTCTCGGGCGCCCGGCATTCCAGGTCGAAGCTGCGCCCATGCATGGAATCGAGCGACGACCAGCCCGACGCGGCCTCGACGCTGTTATTGGTCGGTGTCCCCACCCGCAGGAAACCCAGCCCGTCCGTGTAGTGATGCGCGTCGAGCAACGCCGCAATGGCAGCCGATCCCGCTGTTGGATCGAGCTCCGCCACGCCGAACACGACGAGCGCGTCGATGCCTTGCTGGGCGCTCGCCGCCGGCAATTTGAGGCGCATCGCCATGCCGCGCCTTTCCGCTTCGTCGAAGTCGATCATCCAGCGCATGCCGTCATCAATCGCCGGTTGATCCGGGGCCGAATCCGTCCGGTCGAGCGGGTTGGGACCGACTGCGGGCTCGGCATCGACGGATGCTCCGAGGGCATGGGCCACCAGCGTGCCCCGCGCGCTGGCGACCGCGATCCAGCGTTGGGGCATGGCGCGTGCAAGCGGTGCGCGCTGCCAGCTTCCACCCGTGGGATCTGCAAGCCTCGGGGCAGGACTGAGCTGGGGCGCGACCGGCAACGGTTCATCCGGTGAAATGGCCGAGGACGGCCAATCCTGCAGGTTGGTCGGACTTAACGCTCGCGCGATCCACGCGGCGCGCCGTGCATCGAATCGATCGGCGAGCTGCTGCCAGGCGACGCGTTCGCGGGCTTCGTCGTGGCCGGCGCGCCAGGTCTGTTCCCAGAAGTGTTGGCCCCACCGTTGCTCGTCCTCCGAGAGCGCAGGTTCATGCGAATCGACGTGAATCTGATCGGGATAGATGCGGACGCGCAACTCCTGTGTGCCGTCGGCCATCGCGAAGAAGCGGGTCTCCAGCCGCACCGGCAACAGCAGCAGCGGGTGATCGGATGGGGCGAACGACGCCGTCAGTTCCGGCGGCAGAGACGGTGCGGTGAATCCGGTCAGATCGCTGGGGGGAGGGAGCAGGGCCATCGTTGCCTTCCGTCTAGAATCCTTGATCGCTCGAACGTGTTGCGAAAAGGTCAAGTTTTCATGGGGTTGTTTAGCTGGATCAAGGATTCTATCAGCGAGGGTCCGCCAGACGGGCCACTGGCATCTGGTGAATTGAAATGTTTATGCATGGTCCGAGGCGACACCTCGCTGGTTCGGTTTGATCAGCTCCGTGGCGTGGATGGCCACCCGCACCGGCTGCTGCCGGATGATCTGAGCCATGTGCGCCGAATTGAACGCCCACGTCGTGCCGGCGGGCAGGGTGTGCCCCGCGGGGGGTGCGTCGATCGCAACGTGCGTCGCCGTGCCGAAATCGATCTCGACATCGAACCCGAATCGCGGCTCGGTCGGCTGCTGCTGAATGACGAGGTACCAACCGGGGTCGCCGGTCGCCACGTCGGGATCGAGGCTGAAACCAAAGAATGTGACGTCGGGTTGCAGCGAGCCGCGGAATAGCGGATGGAGCTCGCTCGTCTGCGGGCCGGGCTTCCTGCCGTTGCCTTCCTTCACTGCCGGCACCGCGTAGACGCTCGCGCTTGGATATCGGCGGAACAACACGCTGCGCACGAGCAGCACGGTTTGCTTCGATGGATTCTCTGTCGCCTGGTTCTCTCCGAGATGCCGATCCGCCCATTCGGCGAGCGGTGCGATGTCGCCGTCGCCCTGCGGATTCACCGCGCGCCAGAAGCGGCGAAAAAACGTCGCGCGCGGATCGTTTACGGCGTAGTCGCGCCACAACAGCTCGCGTCCCATCTCGACGTTCAGACCGAGCATGAATGCCTCGATGAACCGCTCGTTCGGCTCAAGCAGCGCCACGCTGTCGACCGGCACGCGCTCCAGTCCGGGCAACAGCCAGTCCTGCGATAGCACGGCCAGCGCCTCGGACATGGGCTGGGGAAAAACCGGTGCGCTGCCGATGGGTCCGACTTCGGGCGGCGCCTCGGCGCCTTCGATGCGAATTGTCGCTGCCACGCGAAGCTTGAATACCGGCGTCGGGTCAAGCAGATCACGCACTTGAACCCGCGCGGCGGCGAAATTGAGGGCCGGGCGCTTGACCGCCCGAACGAAAATGAGCGGCTGTTGTGGATTCACGACTCCGAGGTGTCGGACCGCCGCCTGACGAAATGCCTTGGCGTCGGCGGTGTCGACACGAGGCGGTCGTGGCAGGGGATCCGTCGGCCGGGGAGGCTCGGTGTCCGGCGGCTCGGGGAAATCATCGTCGCGTGGTCGCAGCCTTAAGTGCGAGGGAAGCGCGGCCGTCACAACACGACCGCCGCCCTGCACATCGGCATGCAAACCACCGATGACGGGAGCCGGTTCGGCGGTCACGACAAACGCGGGACGCCCCGGCATGGACGCGACGGCGGCGTCGGTTGCGCGGGCGTAGGTCATGCCGGCGAACTGGGCGGGCAGCCGCTTGGTGACCGCATCGAAAGTCACCATGCCGCGGGTCTGCGGCAGGGTAAACATCATGACCCAGCGTTGCGCGTCGTAGAGCCGAAACATGGACGCGACGCCAACGGTGTCCGAGGTCGCCGGTGCTTGAATGCCCGCCGCGCGCACCGCAACAGCCGCGCGCCGGCTGATCGCACCGCGCGGACGTGACAACCGTCGCATCGCGGCCGAGGTGACCACGTGCGGCGTGGATGAGGAGGCCAGCATCGATCGCATCGTGACCCCCGTGACGCCGGGCATCAGCAAGCGCGACTGCGCGGGCGCCGCGAATCGCCAGAGCGTGTCATCGTCGATCATGCGTTGGACATGGCGCAAATGCAGGCTGCGGGTGATCGCGAGGCTCAGTTGCATCTGTCGCAGTCGCTGGTTCACCCGCGCCATCTCGCCGGCTTGTTCCCACGCATCGGCCATCAGGTCTTCCTGCTGTTCCTGAATGACCCGCGTGCCCAAAGCGGCAACGACCCGCTCGCGCGGATCGAGATTCGACTCGTCGAGCCAGTTTCCGGTGGGAAGAGTGCCGACCTCGTGACGGTTGGCGATCCAGCGGCCGTAGATCGGCGGCCCGAGCACCGGCTCGGCATCGGCCGCCGTGGAATGCGAGTTGGCGGTATTGAGGATCGATCGGAGCGACTCTTGCCACGGCATCGTTGCCGCGTCGGGGAAAACCGCGCGCGGCGCCTGGATCGGCTGCAACGCGCCTTCGAGCATCGCGAGCGGGGTGATCGTCGCCGGCACCGCGAATCCCGGCGTGGTGATGTCCATCGCCCGACGCCCCACCGTATCGGTGAAATCGCGCGGGGCAAGGCGCGCTACGATCGACTCGAAGTCCTCGCGCGCACCGGTGCGGAATTCCCAGTGGTAGTACACCGGCAAGGCAATCGTCCCGGGAGCGTTCGCGCCGCTCATCCAGGCCGGCGTCAGCGCCGCGTTCGCGTCCGCGCTCTGACCCAGCCCCGCGCGCCGTCCCGTCTCGAACGCCGGCACGACGCACGCAATGTAATCGGTGAACGCGGTGAGCAATCGCGGCGACAACAGCCGCGAGACCGACAGCTCCGGGCGCGAGTCGAGCACGGCGCGCAAATCGTCTTCCGTGGCGTTTTCGTGCGTGCCGAGCTGCGCATGCGCCCAGGCCCACGAGTCTGCGAGATCCGGCAACTCCGCCGACGGCAAGGCCGGCGGTGCAATCTCCAGCACTGGCAGGGGTTCATCGCGCGGCGGTCGCAGCCGCACGCCGTCCGTCTTGCGCACGACCACCAGGACCAGCCAGGGACGCAATCGACCCTGCGCGCCGGCCGCCGCCGGTGTGAACAGCCACGGCAGATCCGGATTGTCAAACTCGATGGCGGCGAGGTCGTTCGATTCATAGTTGTCCGTGCCGGCCGGCGGCTCGGTGCGGATGACTTGTCGCGGGTCGATGCCCAGGACATCGGCGGGTCCAATCAGCCGCACGCCCATCGAGGCCGCGTTCGAGTTGTTCACCGCCAGCGCGATGTCGAGCGGCGCCTGCGCCGGCAGTGGCGCCGTCAACGGATCGGCCGTCGCGATCCGCGCCGCCAGACCTTGTCGCACCCACGGCAGGAAGACGACACTGGCATCGCTCATTGCGGCTCCTCCGTTTGCGCCAACTCGAACTCGCGCACGACCATGCGTTGGCGCTTGAGTGCCGCGCTGCCCAACGCCTCGACGAAGGTGACGTCGCGTTTCGCGTTGGGCAATGGCGCCAGGTCTTCATCGACCGCGTTCCAGCGCGCCGGCTCGATCCTGGCAAACGGTTTCGCCGTCGCGGGACGCGCCGAACGCAGCTTGCTGCGGCCAGCGGCGCCGTGCCGCGCATGGATTTGCAGCAGCGCCTCGCTCAGACGGTAATCGCGCGTTGGCGCCGGAGGCGGCACGGCCGCTTTACGATCGATGATGCGCGTCTCGTATTCGAGTGGCGACTCGATGCGTTCCGAGAAGCCGAACGCGAACTGCGACGAACCGATACGCAGCCCCGCCTGCATCGACTCGAACGACGGGCTCGCAAGCTTGGCATCGTCGCTCATTTCGAAAAATTGAGCGGGCGCAAAATCGTCCGCCACGGCGTTGGCCGATTCCTCGCCAGTTCCCACAGTGACACGCGTGACTTTGAAACGGCGGGCGCCGGCCACCGGCGCATCGCCGAACTTGTCGATGTCGCGTTCCAGATTCAGGGGCACCACGCTTTGGCGGACGGTGAGCGTGCCCAACGGATGCACGCAGGGCTGGCCGTCAGCCGCGGGTTCGCGCAGTGAAACGATGCGCGATTGCCCTTGAGGCAGCTCGGCGCTCCAGCTCTTGGGGTCGGCGAGCGCGGCGCGGAGTTGCGCCGACGCATCCACGGCGATCGCCACCGGGGGCGCCTGGCCGCTGACCAGTGTGACATTGACGCGAATCGATACGTCCCACCAAAAGATCTCGAACGTGCATTTCGCGCGGACCGCGAGCGGCAACGGTCCTTCCAGCGCGCCCTCGACCTTCACCTTGAATAAATTGCGCGAGCCCTTGCGCAACTGCATGCTGGCGTAGAACTCGGCGAGAAAATGAAACGGCAGCAGTTGAATCAGCACGTCGAAGCCCGCTTCGCCGGTCACGTTGAATCCGTAAGCGGCGGCATACAGATGGGCGTGGGCGCCAAACTGCACCGTGTTCGACGTCAGCGCGAAATACGCGTCGCACGTCAGACGCGGGTTGTCGCCCGTGGTGAGACTCAGCGCAACGCGTTCGAGGGCGGGGAATCCCGCCGGCGGGGTGAATCCGTGATGCATTCCACCGACGGCGAGGGCGAAACTGCGTGGTGAGGTCCAGCGCGCGCGCAACGCCCCGGCGCCCGTCAGGGGGAAACGCCGCAACAACCGGGAGTCGACCAGCAACGCGTCGATCGCCACCGTGCCTTGATCGAAATCGAAGATGCCGACGGCATCGAGGTTCAACCGCAACAGATCGTTATCGCGTCGCGGCAGAATCGATGTCATTCGGCCCAGAACAACAAAGCGATTGCGCCCCCCCAATTCCAGGATGAGCCCGAGATTCAACTCGATCAGCGTCGGCAAACCCCACTGAAGCTGCACCATGAGTCCAAACAGATAACTGCCGCGCTTGGGCGGAAAAACACGATCGAGCGCCGCGAGAATGGTTGGGGCATTCCGCACCGGATCCTTGGGGAAAAGAATCGATTCGAGCGTGTGATCCTTGAGGCCGATGCGTAACGCGTCTTCATCCACGGTGCGATGGATCGCGATCAACCCGCCGATGCCGGTGAGCCGCCAGCCGAGCGGCAATTGCAGCAAGGATCCCCCCGGCTCTGCAGTCTGCCCCGTGACGAGAATGATCAGCGAATAGCCTTTACTGCCGTCGGGAAGCCGGGTCGACAGCAATCCGATCGCCTTGAGCGCAATGACGCCCGACAGACTCAGCTCCATAACTCCGGCATACTGATGCTTCGCTTCGTTCCGAAACAAGAAGCCGCCGCCTTTGACGCTCTTGGCATCCACCGCCAGCCCGATTCCCGCCGGTGGAACGAAGCCCACGTCCACCTGCGCGAAATGCAGATTCGCCTTCGATCGATCGTCAGGAAAATCGATTGCGAGTTTGACCCCGAGAAGGTCAACGGTCGCGAGGACCGGCCCGATCTGCCCGCTGAACGACACCGCCGCCTGAAGGAGCATCTTCGGCGAATCTCCACTCGTGTCCCGGTCGAGATTCAGCAGCGCGTGATGCAGGCGCACCGGACCGACGCTCTTGCCGATCGGAATCTGAATCGGAATGCCGCGGCCTTTCAATCCGGTCGAAGTGACCGGGAGATCCGGAGGCTTGATCGCAGGCCGCGCTTCTGCCGGCGCTGAACCGGATCGGGTTTCCGCCGGCGGCGAGGCCGATGCCGCCGATGGCGTGGAGAGATCGCCGGTGATGAAAAACCCATCGCGCGTCGAAATGCCGACGCCAAAACTGAACTCGACGCTGGTCTGGGTTTTCGGCAGCAGCGAACCGATGAAATCGTCGAACGACGTGCCATCGAGCGCCAACCGGCAATCGTAGAACGAAAGCTGCCCGCGCGCCGATTCCTGATCGAGAACCCCCGACAAGGCGATCCGGCCGATCTCGAGCCCGTTGTCGCCGCTGACCGAAAACTTGAAGCGGCGCTCTCCCGCCGGCATTGGCTTCGAGGCGACGGCAAGATCGGCGTGAAGCTCCCCATCATCCAGCACGCCGTCGATCCGCAGCGCTTTCTCGCCACCGATCTGGATGCTGAATGGAGCGTCGAATCGCACGTCGGCCTGCGCGGCCCATGCCGCGGGTTCCGAATCGACAAAGAAACGGAACGCGCTGCCACCAACCGAAACGAACAATCCGGGTCCGCCATGCTCCGCCGGCACCCAGCCGAGAGAGAAGCGCAGTGCCCCTTCGATATCGATCGCGTCGTCCTGGAATGATTCGGGCGGCTTGCGCACCTGCACGGAAAGCATCCGCTCCGATACGTCGTCGGCGGCCGGGGCTTCGCGCTGCAGCTCGGTCAATGCGCCCTTCGGCTCATCCCAGCCGTAGAACATCCGGATCCAATGTTCGTCCTCGGGCATCGCATCGAGGCCGATTTCACGGGCGGAATTGCCCATGAACGCAAACACGGCGGCAAGGTGGAGCAGCGTTTGGTCGGAGAGCTTGCGCGCATCGGCCTCGGTTTCGAGCGGGTGCTCGCACACGGCGGCGATCGGGCCGAGCGCGAATTTGACGATCGACTTGAGCGAGCCGTAGAAGCGTTGGCCGGCGGTGCCGTGCGGGCCGTAGAGGGTCATCGGCTCGGAGCTGAAGCGGAGGAGCTCCATCACAACGAACAGGTGGAACCAGCGATCGCGCACGTAGTTGCTGGCCATCAGGTCGAGCGCCGACTGCACGAATTCTTCCGTCGCCGGTTCGCCCCCGAGCTCGACCGCGTCCTTGATCGCCCGCACACACTCAATCAGCTTGGCGATGTCGCGGATCCCGCCGATCCACGCCTCGAGGTCCGGACGCGGCGCTTCGAGGTAGGCCTTGAGTTGGGCGAGATTGAACGTAGTCGGGAACTTCGGCGGTTCCTTCAGCGTGCCGCCGAGATCGTCGACCAGCGCGGTCAATGCACGGCTGTGCGGGTCGACGATGAAATGTTCGAACATCCATTCACCGAAATCGACAATGCAGCCGGCGGCTTTCTGCAGCAGCGTCTTGTCGTCTTTCTTGTTGGTGGGTTCAGCCATGGCAAAAACATTCAGAATGCCGGCGGATGGAAGGGCGCGAGTTCCGGGCGTATTTCGTTGGAATCGCCATCGAGCGAGGCGCGCTGGATCATATACGCGAATGGCTTCGGCGCCGCATCGGCCGGCGCATCAGGATCAGGCAGCGCCGTGTAGACCTCGTGCACCGCGGCGAGCGCCGGACCGCGTTCGAAGCGCACGAGCGCGAAGTTCGAGCGAAAGAGGATCTGCCGCGCATGACGCAGCTTCTCGAACTGATCCTGATGTCGCGCCGCAATCGTCGCATAGGCGGAAAGCTCTCGGCCGGGATCGACGTGATTGGCCAGCAAGGCCTGAATGCGGGCTTCGTCAGGCACAAGCGGGCGCGGCCGGCTCGGCGTTGGACGCTCGGCATCCGGACGCAGATCAAGCGCCGGTTTGAGCCGCCACGACCAGTCCGGCAGCTTGTTCGGCGCGACGGTCGTGCCTTCGGGCCAGCCGAAGGTCGGCATGAGCATCGGCGACTGACGCAACTTGCGGCGCAGCACCGGCGGCACATCGGCCAAACTCGTCCCGCTCGCCAAAACGAACGCCTTGTCGTCGGCCGCATTCCATCCCATCCGTTCGGCGCCGATCTCGGAGCGCACCATGCGCTGCGCGAACGAGAGCACACGATCGACCGCGCCGATGTACCATGGCATCACGTTCTTGAAACCGCTGCCGGTGAACTGAACGATGCGCGCCGGCACGGCCTCGCCTTGGGTCCAATAGGACATCTCGGTAGCGGCGGAGTAGTGCACATCGCCCGACAACAGCAGCACACGACGATGCTTGGACAAACGCCGCAGTAAAGCTTCCAGCGCGATCGGATCGAACGCCCACGCTTCAATAGCATCGGGATTGGTTCCCAACATGCGGCGCGTCCCGCGCTGCTTGAGCGCGATCTCGTTCTTCTCGTCCTCGGACTTGTCCTTATCCTCATCCGGATTCAATTTACCGTAGGAAGCAACGTCGAAAACGCGATACGCGCTGGGCGCGATGATCTCGTCGAGCAAGCCCGGGCCCAGCACTTGCAAGGGTGCGACCACAATCAGCAGCTCGCATCCGTCGGGCAATGTCTCCGGTATCTGCTCGGCTTGTGCGGGAATGGCGACGTTTCCCGGCGGGCCTTCGCGCGCGACGAAGCTGCGCCGGGTGCGATTGTCGATCGCGACCAGCAGATGCTTCGGGCCCGGGACCGAGAAATGCCACTTGATCGGCGGATTCACGGCGGCGTAGGTGCCGTCCACGGAAGGTTGCGGACGCTGGTCGAGACCGAAGAAGTGATCGAGCGAATCGGCGATGGTCTTGGCCGGCTGCGGGAGCGCGTCGGGCGGCAACTCGGTGTTGGCGCGCTGGGGGAACATCGTCGAGATCGTTTCGAGCAGGTGTTTCGGATCGCCCGCCGGACCGGTGTCGTTCCGCTCGTTGAGATATCGCAGCGGGTCGTTGCCCCAATCCTGAAACACGGCATATGAAGCGAGCGCGTTGCGTAGAATCGTGCGGCCGAGCGTGGTGTTGTTCACGCGATCGACCCAGATCGGATTCAGATTCCAGTCGTCCGTCGTGTCATGGTCGTCCAGGATCATGTAGGTCGGCACATTGGCGAGCGTGCGCCGGACCTTCGGCAGAGCCGCGTAGAACAAGCTGAGCTGCTTCAGCTTGACCTCATGCCGCGCTTGCAGCGTCTTCTGTCGCATCATCTGCAGGCAATCGGCAAGGAAACCGTCCTTGAGTCCCTTGCACTCGTCATACGTCTCGTCCTTCTTCGCGCTCGAGTCCAGGTCTTGCGCCTTCAGGTGGTCCCAGTCGGGCGCGTCCTCGACGTCGGGCGGCACGATCATCGCCGTCGTACGAATCTGCGGAAGCACATCGAGAATCTTCGGCCACGCGTCCGGCGGCACCGGCCAACAGGAGTTGCACCACACCATCACATACATCGCCGCGAACTCGCCAAACGAGAACAAGTGACTCTCGCCATCGACGGTGGTCATCTGGGCCTGACGCAACACGAGTTCGCGTCGTCGGCCCGCGGGAAACGCGATGAGGTCGATTGGCAGCGGGGTCGGTCCGCCCGGCATCCAGGGGGGGAGCTGATCCGGCGGGTCATCTGCGGTGGGAGGGCGCAACGCGTAGTCGATCGACATCGTTTCGAGCGGCACGCGCGGCGTGGGGCCGGGCAGCGAAGAATCACTCAAATAAGTGCCGATAAGCTCGTTGCCGAGCCGGTTGATCATGATGAGGTGTCCCGCCCACACGTCGTCGGCATAGATTTGGTCGCCGCCGAGCACGAGTTGATGCGGGCGCTTCAACGCATCCTCGTACAGGTTTTGATCCGTGAAGATATCGTCGATCATTGCCATCGCATCGGGATGCTCGTTCGCCGGGCGCCGGCAAGAACCGTAAACAATACGCAGGTCGTCCAGAGTTGCGGGTGGCAGTGCGAAACTGGGCAGGAAGTCGTCGATGTAGCCCAAGGCAAGATGCGGTCGCGCAAGCTCCGGCGGACCGCCATTCGCGGTTGGCGCGCTCTTCAGCAGGCCGAGCGATCCGAGCGTGTGCGTCGTTTCCGCGACGTGGATCGACACGTCATAGCTGTAAATAATTCCGGGCTTCAGCGTCTTGTCGGAGTTCTGCGGAATGCGCAACAGCGCCAGGGCCACGTGCAATTGGTCGCCAAAACGGAACGTCGGCGTCGCCGGATCGCTCTGGAACAAATGATCGATCGATCCCGTCTTGCTGCGGCCTTGAAATAACGTGAGCGTGATGTTTGCCGCCCGGCTCAACGCGATCCAGACCGACACGAGATTGGGTTCTACGCGCCGCAAGACAGGCCCGGCGAGGATGAAAGGCAGCGCCATCCTGGCCTCCTTTCATGCGCCGCGCGTTGACCCGCGCGGGTGACCGATAGGAACGTGCTTTTTCACCACTTAACAGAACCATAGCCATCCCGGGGTCATTGAAACAAGGATTATGTCCATCCGTTTCCTCAGGACTTGGACGTTCGATGTTGGATGTCCTGGCGGACGCATTGACCTCGGTCACCGCCATCATCGCCCTGACTACGGGCAAATTCCTCGGCTGGACCTGGCTCGACCCGGTGATGGGGATCGTCGGCGGCGCGGTTGTTTCGGTTTGGGCGATCGGCCTGATTCGGGCCACCAGCGGCATACTGCTGGATCGCACCCCGGCTTCATCCGATCTGCCCGATGAAATCCGACGCGCAGTCGAGGGCGACGGAGACTCGCGCATCACGGATCTGCATGTCTGGCAGGTCGGGACCGGCAAATTCGCCGCCATCGTCGCGGTCGCGGCTCACGAACCGAAGCCGATGGAACATTACCTACAATTGATCGACCAACATGAAGAGTTGGTTCACGTTACTGTGGAAGTCCAACCCGGGCGTGAAGCCGGGAACTCCACTGCGATGGGCGGCCGTTGACACAATGAGCTGCCAAATCAGTACCCGGGTTGAGATTCGGACCAGCGAGCCCATCCCCAGCACGCCCCGCACTGACCTCGTGGGATGGTCTTAACCCGCATTCTACATGCGCACAGCTGTTCGGCGAAGCAATCAGCGACCGGCCTGAAAAATCCGCGGTATATCCACCGCGCCCACTAAGGAGCCGGGTCCTCTCATTCGGCCGGCGGGTCACTTCTCCGCCAGAACAACCCGCGCATACTGTCAGCAGTATCGGACTGATAATGCGCTTGAATGTAATTGGACAGGTCTGGCCAACCTGCGAAACCCGACACCAGCAGGATCCCCTCGGGCCGGTAGCGTGCAAGGCATTCCAATACCTCCGTCTCGGTGAGTTGCCCCGACCAGATCCGTTTGCGTGGGATCACCGCCAGCTCAGGTGGCACAGGCAACCCGGCCCAGAACGCATAGATCACCCGATCGGCGAACACCCAACGCGTCTGCGCCGCATGTTTCCTTAGCTCGACCACGAGCGGGTCGTCGAGTGCCGGAGAAACCGCGGATAGCCGCATCAATTCGTGCCACGCCTTTTCAGGCGCCAACGCCAACGAAACGACCATGAACCATCCCAGCGAACCGATTCCTAAGCGGAGCTTGGCCGCCAGCGAAGCCCGAACCTCCAGTCTCCACAGCACTCGAAACCACTCGACGATCCCCACCGCGCCTAGCCAGGCCAGCGGAATGGCAAAGTGCAGCCCGTAGTAATACCAATACGGCCGGTGCCACGCATGAACCGCCAACACGGTGGTCAACAGCACGGCGGGCAATAGCAGGTCCCACCGGCGCTTGGTGCCAATCAACCCGATCCCCACGGCGGCTGGAACCAACAGAGCCAGTTCGTTCAACAAAGTATCCCATCGAAAGGCATAGCCATCGGACGCGACAGCCGCCCGCGTCGCTCCCGAAAAGTGCGATCCCAGAAACTCCGGAAACGCGGTCGGGCCGTAAAACGCCAGGACGATCACGCCAAATGCCAGCAGGACCTCTCAGGCCGAACGTCCAAGACCCTCCCGGTCCAGAGCCGACGACGTGCGGAGGCGCCAAACCAGCTGCCCCGCGTGGACTGTCGTGCTGGAGCACGGTCTTGCGGCTTCACCCCCCATCGGGCTTTTTCCGCTGAGTCACGGCTCCCTCCGCCCCCTCCTTGTCCTTTACCCCAGATCTTTTACCATGACCCCCGCCAGGCCGGGAAATCGGTAAAAGATGGAAGACCTCAGGGAGTAGAATCGAATGCTAATCCGGCGACCGCCAAGCCGGCTTGCGCAGGGAAGCTTTCCAACTCTTTCCCGGCAACCCAGCCAAACTGCAGTCCCAGCCGAACTTCAGGTTCAGGAGGAAATTCCAAATGCTGACCAGGACAATGGCGAAGAAATTGGCCAAGTAGACGTTCCAACCGAGCACGTATACCTGCGCGTTCAACAATACCACGCTCAACCCGATCCCCGCCGCGCAGATCAGATTGAACTTCAGAAGACGGCTCAGTCGCGGCCGCCAACCCTATCGCGCCGCCGACAATTCCCGGAACGTCCATACCTCGTTCCAGGCAAAATTGTTGATCAGCGCCACTTCGGCCGCGATGACCTTGCTCAAGGTCAGGTCCCAGCCCAGCGTCGCGGGCGACGCCAGCAGCATCATTCCGTGGGCTCAACTGGGGCCGCGGTCCCGGGCCAAATCCTCTCAAAGCGCATGTATCACCTTCAGCTTCTCTTCACGCGACATCTGCCGCAGGTCAATCATCGTCATGCCGGAATCGTATGCCCGTCAGGAGGCGCCGCAACTTCTTGTGGCGAACGAAGCCGGAGCCACTGTGCACTTTCTTAATTCGCCCATCCATCTTCATCCGCGTTCCGCATTTCCCCATTCCGCGCCCCGCGCTCCACGTCGATGCGGCTACAAAATATCGTGGGCAGCATGAGCATGTGGTGATACATTTCCGCCATGAGTAAAGCGGAGATCATGGCTGAGATCCCGAGGTTGTCCCACGCGGAACGCCGGGAAATCATGCGGCTCATCTTCGATTCGGAGCAGGATGTCGAAACGCTGGCCGAATGCGATCGGCTGGCACTGGAAAGATTCCGGATGCTTGACGCCATGGAGGCAGAAGATGAGCGGAAGAATAATTCTGCCGGGTGAGGTCTGGCGCGTTGACTTCGGGATGGCGGCCAAGGTCCGGCCGGCGTTGGTGTTGGGCGACTATCCAACAGACGAGGAATTGGCGTTGCTGATTGTCGTTCCCCACACGATCGCCGTACGTGGCAACCGTTGGGAAATCCCATTCCCAAAGCCGTTCCTCAAACCAGGAGTGTTCCACCTCCAGCAGATCCAACCTCTACCTCTCGTCCGCTTTGACGCCCGGTTGGGTTCACTTACGCCAAGCGAATTTCGCCAAATCAAGTCTGCCTTGGTGCAACTGCTGCGACTTCAGGCATCCGATATTGGTTCCCAACTTGGTTCAGAGGGCTAAGTAATCGAGGAGAGTCATCATGAACCCACCCTCCGTGGTCGAGGAATTCGACCCAATTCATGGCTGGGCGCGGTTTTCTATAGCCCGGATTCTTCATGCCTTTCGGAGAACACATCGCAATGCGCCTTGGACCATGAAAAATCCGGGCTAGCACGGTCACTCAGGAAGTAAAGGTGGAAGGCCGGATCGGCCGGATCGCCAATCGGCCCATCTCTTCATCTCGTGATCCCGGGATCAGAAGTCGCTTTCCCCGCTTCGTTTGTAATACCATAGCCACTTCCATGCAAGAGTTGCGCAGTTACACAACCAGCCGAACTGCCATTAACCGCAACCACTGTCCATCCTGAATGCGGTCAAGGCGCGACTTCATGGCTGCGACTGCGGATTGCACATGAGACGATTACTCGCGTGAAGTGTGGGTGCGCTCCGGTGTGCACTTTCCGAGTCGCGGCTCTGTTCAGCGGGCGACCTTGTCGCGTCTTCTTGGCGGGTCACTGATGCTGACGATGTGCCAGGCATCTACCGTATGGGTCGAGTCGTGACGATCGACAATCGAAATCACGCTCTTGCCAAACGCAATGAAATCGCGATGTGGAATTGTAAAACGCCTCCCATCCGATAAGTGAACGACAAACGGAGCAAATGCCCCCTCCAATCGGTCCCGGATCGGCTTGAGATTCAACATGGGGTAATCATGCTTCGAGCCCGACAGAAATCAAGTTCCGAGCGGTCCCGGCGCATTGGCCACGTTGCCATTCCAGCCGAACTTCAGGCGAAGACTAGGGTCGGCGCAGGTCGAGAGAAGCATGCCTGCATAGAGAGAGGCCTCAGGGGAGTAGTCCCGGAATCGATGAGCCAACAGGAAACAGTCCAACGACCCAGCCAAGTTCCCCTGCATCAGGAGGGCCTTGCCAAGATTGAGAAGCGCAGGTTGAGCGTCGGCATTGGAGGCCAGTGCCTGGCGGTACCAAGCGGCTGCCTGAGTGAAGTCGCCTTGGTAATAATAGTGCGAGGCGTCCGATCCACGGGAAGAACAGGAAACAGCATAGGCTGAATCGAAATGACCTGGCATGGACTGAGGCGCCGCCGCGCTGGATGTTTTCAGGTCCTTGGCATTGCCCTGGTCACGCCACGAGAGTAGCGTTGGCCTGCGATGACCTACGAACAGATGCCGGAAGAATGGCAGGAGTGGATCGACCTGATTCCGCTCGAGCGTTTCCGGCGTAGCGAGGAAATCTTCGCTCAATACTTGGCCATGGGAGGCAGCCTTGATCCCGACCCCGATCCGACAAGTCCTTTCGACGATCCGCAAACATCAGGTGGAGGCGCTGCTTATGGGCGGCCAGGCCTGCGTGTTCTACGGCGCGGCACAGTTTAGCAAGGATGGTGCAAGCCAAGAAGACCCAACGGCAAAAGGACTGGCCTTCAGGTTCAACAGGAAATTCCAAATGCTGACCAGGACAATGGCGATGAAGTTCGACAGATACACGTTCCAACCCAGTCCATGCACCTGCGCGTTCAACAAGACTACGCTCAACCCGATGACCGCCAGTTGAACTTCAGAAGTCGCGCGAGCCGCTGCCGCCAACCCGCGCGCGCCGCCGACAATTCCCGGAACGTCCACAGCTCGTTCCAGACAAAGTTGTTGATCAGCGCCACTTCGGCGGCAATGACAAATCGATCTTCGATTTGCTGGCCACGGGCGATATGTCGCCAAATTCAGCCACCCACAGGCGGCGACCGGCCTTGCCGAGGCCAAAGGTCGGGGTTACCCTGCGATCCGTGAAATCAAGCCTGCTTCCCGCATTGACCGCCGTCGCTATGGCCACTGGAGCCTGGGCGGCGGATAGTCCTCCCACCCTCGCTCTGGGTTCCAAGGCGCCCAAATTCGAGCTGCCCGGCGTGGACGGCCGGACCTATTCCCTTGAAAATTTCGCCGGCTCCAATTTGCTGGTGATCATTTTCACCTGTGATCATTGTCCGACCGCCCAGTACTATGAGGAACGGATCAAACAATTGGTCACGGATTACGCGCCGAAAAATGTGGGGTTCGTCGCCATCTCACCCAACGATCCCCAGGCCATACGCCCGGATGAACTCGGCTACACCGATCTCAGCGATACCTTCGAGGAAATGAAGATCCGCGCGCGGGATCACGCCTTCAACTTTCCCTTCCTGTACGGCGGCGGCGAGCATGAGCCGGTCTCCAAGGCCTACGGACCGGTCGCGACGCCGCACGCGTTCATCTTCGACGCCGAACGCAAGCTCCGGTACCAGGGACGCATCGACGACAGCGAACGCGAAAAGTTCGTCCGCACCCGGGACGTGCGCAATGCCCTCGACGCACTCCTGGCCGGCCAGGAACCGCCGGTCACCCATACCCGCGTTTTCGGTTGCTCGGTGAAATGGTCCGACAAAGCGGCCGGGGTGGAACAGTACTGGAAACAGATCGCGGCGGAACCCGTCGCGCTGGAGCCGGTCGACGCGGACGGGCTCATCGCGCTGCGTCGCAACGAATCGGCCAAGAACGACCAGGCCAAACTCCGGCTGGTGAACTTCTGGGCGACGTGGTGCGGGCCCTGCGTGATCGAGTTTCCCGAGCTCATGCGGATCCACCGGATGTATCGACAGCGAGATTTCGAGCTGGTAACCGTGGCCGCCCATTACCCGGACGAAAAAGAGGACGCGCTCAAGTTTCTCCAAAAACAGCAGGCCTCGAATCGGAACCTGATCTTCGGCGACACGGACAAGCACAAGTTGATTGAGGCGTTCGATCCCGAGTGGAGCGGGGCGTTGCCGTTCACGCTGTTGATCGATCCGGCGGGCGAGGTGCTCTATCGCCAGGAAGGCGAGATTGATGCCCTCGAACTGAAGCGCACGATCGTGCGCGAATTGAACGCGCGCAAGCCGTGGTAAGATTTCTGATTTTGGATTTCTGATTTCTGATTTGACCGCCGGACTCGCGGAGCTCGTCCGTCCGTCTGAAATTTCAGAGTGGCGCTTTGGCGCGGCTTTTGGCAAAAGGAACCTCGTCTTGACCACGACATAACCTCAATAACCTCGAACCATATGCCCGCTGCATTCCCCAAGATTCCCAAGATCCGCTACGAAGGACCCGACTCCAAGAATCCGCTCTCATTCAAGCATTACGATGCCGAGGAAAGGGTCGAAGGCAAGTCCATGAAGGAACACCTGCGCTTCTCGGTGGTCTATTGGCATACCATGCGGGGAGTGGGCGCGGACATGTTCGGCGTGGGCACCTGGAAGCGACCCTGGGAAGACGGCACGAATTCCCTGCCCATGGCCCTCAAACGCGTGCCGGTATTGTTCGAGTTCTGCGAGAAACTGGGGGCGCCGTTCTATGCGTTTCATGATCGGGACATCGCGCCGGAGGGCAATTCCCTGAGCCAGACCAACAAAAACCTCGATCGCGTGGTGAAGGAAATGAAGAAGCTGCAGCGGGACACCGGCATCGGTTTGCTCTGGGGCACCGCTTGTCTGTTCGTGCATCCCCGGTTCATGCACGGGGCGGCGACAAGCTGCAACGCCGACGTGTTCGCTTACGCGGCGGCACAAGTCAAGAAGGCCATCGAGGTCACCCACGAGCTCCGCGGCGCCGGCTATGTTTTCTGGGGCGGACGCGAGGGCTACAGCACGCTTTTGAATACGGACATGAAACGCGAACTGGACCATCTCGGCGCGTTTCTTCACATGGCCGTCGACCACAAGAAACGGATCGGATTCAAAGGCCAGTTCTACATCGAGCCGAAACCCAAGGAACCGACCAAACACCAGTACGACTCGGACGCGGCGGCGTGTCTGAATTTCCTGCGCGAATATGATCTGCTCGGGGATCTCAAGCTCAACATCGAAACCAACCACGCCACATTGGCCGGCCATACCATGCAGCACGACCTCGAAGTGGCCGCGGCCGCGGGCGCATTGGGCTCGATCGACGCCAATACGGGCGATCTGTTGATCGGCTGGGATACGGACCAGTTCCCGACCGACATCTACCTGACCACGCAGGTCATGCTGACGCTGCTCAAATACGGTGGACTCACCACCGGCGGGACGAACTTCGACGCCAAGTGCCGCCGTGAATCCTTCGAACCGGTTGATCTGTTCCATGCCCACATCGGCGGCATGGATGCGTTCGCGCGCGGCCTCAAGATCGCCGCCGCGATTCGCAAGGACGGGCGCCTGGCGAAATTCGTGAAGGATCGGTACAGCTCATGGGATTCGGGGATTGGGGCGCAGATCGAGAAGGGCAAGGTCGGTTTCAAAGAACTCAACCAGCATGCCGTGAAATTGGGCGACATCAAATCCAACCAGAGCGGGCGGCAGGAGTTCCTCGAAAACCTGATCAACGAGTTCATCTGACGGAACACCGGCTCGTCAGGAACTGACCCGTGACTCTTGTGCTCCGCCGGCGACTTGCCAAGTGGTTCGTCATCCTGTTGGGCGGCTGGCTCCTTCTGACCACGGGCCTCGTGACCGTTGCGGTCTGGCGGCAACCGAAGCACCGCGCCGTGCTGGGGATGGGCTGGGGCCTGATCATTATTTGGATCCTGGCCGGCGGCGCGCTGACGTTTTTCTACCGGGATCGGGTGCGCCAGTCACTGGCAAGGATCCGGCTTGACTGGCGCTTGCAGTTTGTCCTCTTCGCCACCCTGATGGCATTGATCGAGGAAGCGATCACCACGACCATGACGAACCTGGCGCCGGTGTTCGGCGTGAAGCTGGGCGACGCCTACATCACCGCCTCGGCCAATTACCTGGATGTGGTCGCCCTGCACAGCGTGGTGATGTTTGTGGGGATGTTTGTCGGATGGGCGCTCCTGCTCTGCCGGTGGCGGTTCACGCCGTTCCAGGTGTTCCTGTTGTTCGGCCTTACGGGGCTGCTGGCCGAATCCCTCACCTTCGGGCTGCAGAATTTGACTCAGTTCGGTTTGTGGATCTTCGTGTACGGTTTGATGGTTTACCTGCCGGCCTACTGCGTGCCGCAAGATCGTCCGGCGCGGTCCGTGCGCTGGTGGCACTACCCGCTGGCCGTGGTTCTCCCCATTCTCTGCGTGCCGCTATCTCCATTCCCCTGGATCCGGCTCGTGTTCTTCCCGGGACACCCGGATTTGCACTTTCCCCCAATCCAATAAGCTGGTCCCAGCCCGGGTTTTTCATGGTTCAAGGCGCTTTGCGATGTGTTCTCCGAAAGGCATGAAAAATCCGGGCTAGCCCTGCACATTTCGCCGGGTTGCGGACGCACTGGGGCCCGTCGCGCGCCAAAAGTAACTGTTACCCGAGATGGGGATTCGTTGTGCCAAAAGGGGTGTTACCCGATGGCTGTGTTGTTTTTGGGTTTTGGTCTTCTGTGCGTTGGTAAGTCTTGGCGTGTCGGATAGCGAGATAAAACGAGCAGGGGGGCGGCTGTCGAGCCTCAGCTCGCGCCCCCCTGCGGTCGAACGGGTGAGGCCAAGGGAGGGGGTACGGGGGAGGGTGAGTTATTCACAGTTGGCCTGGATCGCGTGTTTGATCTTGGGCCGCTTCGTTCAAGGGCGCAGTTGCCGGACCGCAGCGATCTGCTTCAAGCCCTCGGCCACGAGTTTCTGGAGAGCGAACGGATTCAGGCGAGCCTTCTCGTGCTTCAAGAGTTGCTTGGTTTTCGCGACTCACTTCCGCGCTGGCCAAGACCCGGGCCAGCGGCGTCTGCGCCTTGCCGTAAACGCGCTTGAGGCGCCCGGCACGCCTGGGGTGCGCTCTTTGCGCTCCAGCTTCAGACTGGCGTGAAAGAAGTTGCGCAGCGGCCCATAGGCTTTCTGGATCAGCGTATTGATCAAGGCCACCACTTCGGGATTGTCGTGTCGTTCATAGCCAAAGCACTGACGGACGTGCGTCCAGTTCTTCTGTTCGACGTGCGCATTGTCATCCTTTTTGTAGGGGCGACTGCGCGTCATGAACACCGGCTTGGGCCGCTTCTGCAGCCAGCGCAAAACGTGATGGTTGAGGAACTCTCCCCCGTTGTCGCTGTCCAGGCCCAGCAACGCAAAGGGCAAGCTGGCTTCCATGTCGCGCAAGGCGGCCAGGGTGCTGACTTGGCCCCGGCCCCACATCGCCCGCACCTCGACCCACGTGGTCGCGTAATCGACCCCGTCCACCATCCACACAAACTCTCCCGCCACGCTGCCTCCGCACAGCGCCACCGTGTCGACTTCCAACCACCCGGCCGTGCCCTCCTCCCACACGCTGCCCCGAATGGGAATCTGCTGACGCAGCAGCGTCCCAGGACGCGTCAAGCAACGTCCGGCCCCCTGGACCCGCAACGGCTCCAGCAATCGATCCAGGGTGCGTCCACTGGCCTCCAAGAGCTTGTCCCGGACTTCTGCCGGAATCTTGCGCTCGTGCTGCTCGTAGGCCGGAATCCACTCCGGCAACATCGCCACCAAGCGCCGCCCGCAGGCGTAGTCGGTCGCCCGCCAGATCGGCCGCAAATACGGAAGCAAAAGCTCCGGTTCATAGGTCACCGGCCGACCCGTAATCAATGCGCGGACCCCGCTCGATCGTCGGGGCACGTAACGCTCGAATCGCCGCCTTCCGGTGATAGCCCAGGAGTTCCTGCGCCTGGTCCAGCAGCTTGCGTTTGTGTTCCGCGCCAGCGCTCGATAACGCCGCCGCAACTTCTTTAAAACCTCTTTCCGTGTCGTCTGACTCATGGTTTCATCCATTCCTGCCACGGTAACAGTCACTTCTGGCGCAACGTATCTTTTCCGGCCTCCTTACCCCCCTCTCGGGTAACAAAACTTTTGGCGCAATTCGGGGCCATCGGGGGGCGCAGGAAAACCCTTGCACATGGCAGGCGTTAGCGTGATACGCTCCCGGTTGCCTGAAAGCTTCCCCGGTGAGACGTAGCCTCCGGGTTGCCAGCGCGATCATGACGATTTGGATCACGATGTTGGGGCAGGCGGAATTACCGGGCTGCACGGTGGCGGTGGTGATTCACTCTAGATCGGCGGGGGTCGCGGCATGAATCTTGTCCAACCCGCCATGCGCCGGCCGCTGACGGTCGTGGTGCTGGTCATTGCGATGGGCATCGGGGCGTGGATCGCGCTGCAGCGCATGACCCGGGATGTGTTTCCGCCATTGGGGATTCCGACCATCTACGTGGCGCAACCTTACGGCGGCATGGATCCGGGGCAGATGGAGGGATATCTCACTTACCGGTACGAGTATCACTTCCTCTACATCACCGGCATAGAGCACGTGGAATCGAAGTCGATCCAGGGTGCCTCGATCATGAAGCTCCAGTTTCATCCGGACACTGACATGAGCCAGGCGATGTCCGAGACCGTGGCCCAGGTGAACCGCGCGCGGTCGTTCATGCCGCCGGGCACGGTACCGCCGTTCATCATGCGCTTCGACGCCGGAAGTGTGGCGGTCGGCTACCTGGTTTTTTCGACCGACGATCCGAGTATCACGCTGGGCCAGATGCAGGATCAGGCGCTCAACCGGGTCCGCCCGCTGTTTGCGACGCTGCCCGGGGTGTCGGCGCCGCCGCCGTTTGGCGGCAGCGCGCGTTCGATTGTGGTGAACGTGAATCCGGATCGGATGCGGGCGTATGGACTTTCGCCCGACCAGATCGTCGAGGCGGTGTCGCAAGCGAACGTTGTCAGTCCGTCGGGCAACTTGAATCTTGGCGACAAGTATCCCATCGTCCCGATCAACGCGATGGTGAAGAACATCAAGGACCTCGAAGGGGTGCCCTTGAAGCAGACCGCCCACGGGGCGGTCTTCCTGCGCGATCTCGCGACGGTCAAGGATTCGGAGGATGTCATCACCTCGTATGCGCTCGCCAACGGGCGGCGCACGGTCTATCTGCCCGTGACCAAGCGGGGCGACGCCTCGACGTTGGAAGTCGTCCAGCTCGTCAAACAAAACCTGCCCGAGTTCCAGAAGGTTTTGCCCGAGGGGATCAAAGTGAGCTACGAGTTCGATCAATCGCCCGTGGTCGAGCGTTCCATCAGCGACCTGGAGCGGGAGGGAGGGTTCGGGGCATTGCTGACCGGGCTGATGGTGCTGTTGTTTTTGCGCGACTGGCGCAGCGCGCTGATTGTGGTGATCAACATCCCGCTCTCGCTGCTGGCGGCGGTGTTTGCCTTGTGGGTCACGGGCCGGAATCTCCACCTGATGACGCTCGGGGGATTGGCGCTGGCGGTGGGTATCCTCGTCGACATGTCCACCGTGGCGGTGGAGAATATTCACACTCATTTGGCCGCCGGCGCGCCGATTGCCCGCGCGGTGGCCACCGCCAGCCGGGAGGTCGCGCTCCCCATGTTGATCGCGTTGCTTTGCATCCTCGCGGTCTTTGTCCCGGCCTTTTTCATGGCGGGCGCCGCCAAGGCGTTGTTTGTGCCGCTGGCCCTGGCGGTGGGCTTCTCGATGGTCGCGGCTTTTATTCTATCCACCACGCTGGTGCCGATCCTGAGTGTTTGGTTTCTGCGCGGGCATTCGGCCGAAGTCCACGACGCTTCGTACACCGGGCGGGTGCAAAAGGCATACACCCGTGTGTTGCGCGGCGTGGTGGCGGTGCGGTGGCCGTTGATGTTGGTTTACCTGGCCGTAACCGTGGCGGTGATCGTATTCCTGGGCGCCCGGGTCGGGACCGAGATTTTCCCGAAGACCGACACTGGTCAATTCGCCTTGCGGTTCCGCGCGCCCAGCGGCACGCAGGTGGAAATCACGGAGAACCTGGCCCGGAGGATTCTGGGGATCATTGAACGCGAGGCGGGCGGGCCGGGGAAGATTGACGTTACGATTGGGCTGGTGGGTGTCCATGGCTCGAGCTACCCGGTGAACTTCGTGCATCTCTGGAACGGCGGCCCCGAGGAAGGCTGGCTGGCGGTGCAACTCAAGCAGGATGCGGGACTGCGGGTGGAGGCATTCACCGAACATCTCCGCGATGTGTTACACCGCGAACTGCCGGATGTGCGGCTGTCGTTCGAGCCGCAGGACATTGTCAGCCGCGTTATGAGTTTCGGCTCCCCCACACCCATTGAAATCGCCGTCAGCGGCCCCAATATCGCCGTCAATCAGGCCTACGCGGAAAGGATCCTCGCGCGACTGAAAGCAATCCCGCAGTTGCGCGATGCGCAGATCGCCCAGACGCTCGACTTCCCCACCGTGAACGTGGACGTGGATCGCGAACGCGCGGGTCTGCTGGGGGTGAAGGTGGGCGATGTCACCCGCTCGCTGGTGGCTGCCACGACTTCGAGTCGGTTTACCAAAGCGAATTTCTGGGCGGACCCCAATTCCGGCGTCAGTTACAATCTCCAGGTTCAAATTCCCGAGGACCGCACCCGGAGCATCGAAGATTTGCAGAATATTCCCATCACGGCGGAGGGGGGCAAGACGGTGCTTTTGCGCAACGTTGCGGAGATTCATCAGGGGACCACGATCGGCACGTATGAGCGATATAACATGGCGCGGGTGGTCAGCATCACCGCCAATATTCACAACGCCGATCTCGGCACGATTTCCCGCGGACTCAACAAGTCGCTCGCGGACGTGGGCCCGCCGCCGGACGCGAAAACGCGGGTGGACCTCCGCGGCCAGCTCGTCCCACTGCGCCAACTCATCGACGGTTTCCGCACCGGACTTGTGCTTTCGGTGGCGGTGATCTTCCTGATGCTGGCGGCCAATTTTCAGTCCATCCGGCTTTCGCTGGCGGTCGCAACCACCATCCCGGCCGTGCTCGCCGGGGTGCTTCTGACGCTCTGGCTCACCGGCACGACGATCAACATCCAGTCCGCCATGGGCGCCATCATGGCGGTGGGAGTTGCGGTGGCAAACGCGATTCTGCTCGTCACCTTCGCCGAAAAGAGCCGGCTGGGCAGCGGCGATCCACTGGCCGCGGCGGTCGAAGGGGCGCGCAGCCGGATGCGGCCGATTTTGATGACCAGTTGTGCCATGATCGCGGGGATGTTCCCGCTGGCGCTGGGCCTGGGTGAAGGGGGAGACCAGACGGCGCCGCTGGGCCGGGCCGTGGTGGGCGGTCTGGCGATGGCGACCCTGGCGACGTTGTTCGTGCTGCCGAGCGCGTTTGCCCTGGTCGCTTCGAAGAAAGTCCGTTCACCGTCGTTGGATCCGGACGACCCGGCGAGCGCATATTATGTCCGGTCCAACCCCACCGCTCCGGCGCGATGAATGATCCTGGAACCACCATGAACCGATCGAACGGGACCCGGCGGCCGAGCCGGTGCATGTCAACGTGGCTCGTCGCGGCCCTGATGAGCGTGGCCTCTGTCTCGCAGGCGGTTGATGTGCGGGAGGTCCAGCCCGTCCGGGCCGACGTGGTGCGCTACATCACGCTGCCGGCGAGCATCCGGGCCAATCAACAAGCGACGCTCTATGCGAAAGTGGCCGGCTATTTGAAATCGATCGCGGTGGACAAAGGCGACTCGGTGAAAGCCGGCCAGAAGCTGGGCGAAATCGAAGTTCCCGAGCTGCTGGCGGACCGGGTGAAATACGCGGCGGAGGTGAAGGTGGCGGAAGTCGAGCTTCAACGGCTTTCCGTTGCTCAAAAAAAGTTAGCCGACCTGGTGATGCCGCAAACCGTGGATGAAGCCCGCGGGCGGTTTGAAATCGCGCAGGCGAACCTCGAACGCACCGAGACGTTGTTGCGCTACAGCACGCTGACCGCGCCGTTCGACGGCATCGTCACCGCCCGCTATCTGGATGCCGGCGCGTTCGTGCCCTCGGCCACCTCCGGCAGCGCGGCGGCCACCGCCGCGGTGGTGACGATTGTGGATCTGCAGACCGTGCGCGTGCAGGTGCCCGTCGTTGAGTTGGAGGCTTCCCGCATTGCCAGGGGGCAACCGGTCCAGGTGAGCGTTGAGGGCCTCCCCGGCCGGGTGTTTGAAGGCGCCGTGAGCCGCTTCTCGTTTGTTCTCGACGAGGCCACCCGCACCATGTTGGTTGAGGCCGATCTGCCCAACCCGAATCGGGAGCTGCGTCCCGGCATGTATGCCACCGCCAGACTTGGCGTGGAAAAGCACGAACACGCCCTGACGATCCCGGTCCCGGCACTTGTAACGGACAAGGCCGGCGCATTTGTGTTCGTGGTGAACGACGGCAAGGCGACGAAGACACCGATCAAAACCGGTTTCAACGATGGCGCGAAGGTCGAAGTGTTGGACGGCCTTGCGGGAAACGAAGCGGTGATTCTCGTCGGGAAGTTGATGTTGAGCGACGGGGCTGCCGTGAACGTCACGGAGGAAAAGTGAGATCCGCAATCCGGGACTGGCGATGGGCGATGGGCGCGTTGTGTTTGTTCGCCATCGCCCCCGGTTCGGCGCGAGCCATGGATACCAATGCGCCGTCCGCGATCGACCTACCCGCGGCGTTGCGGCTGGCGGGCGCGCAAAATCTCGATGTGCAAATCGCGCGGGAGAAGCTGGCCGAGGCCGAGGCCAATCACGACAGCGCGGTCGCGCAATTCTTTCCCTGGCTTTCGCCGGGGGTCACCTACCGGCGGCACGACGACCGGATCCAGGACGTCGCCGGGAATCTGATCGAGGTGCATAAATATTCCTATGCGCCCGGGGCCACGCTGGGTCTGCAACTGGATCTGGGCGACGCCATTTACAAGTCGCTTTCGGCTAAACGACTCGCGGAGGCGGCCGACCATGCGCTGGAAGCACAACGACAGGACAGCGTCCTGGCGGCGGTGCAGGGTTACTTCAACCTGGCCCTCGCCCAGGGAGCGGTGGGTGTCGCCCAGGAATCCGTCCGAATCGCCGTCGATTACACAACCCAACTCACGGATGCGGTCCAGGCCGGCATCGCCTTCGAAGGCGACCTGCTGAGGGCACGCGTTCATGCGGAGCGGAACCAGCTCGAATTACGTCAGGCGCAGGAGCAACAACGCCTCGAGGCCGCCCGGCTGGCGCAGGTGTTGCACCTCGATCCCGCGCTCGAACTGTCCGCGCAGGATGCCGAGCTGGCGCCTTTGGCGCTCCTGGATGCCAACGCTGCACTAAGCTCGCTCGTGGCGGAAGCCATGGTTGCACGCCCCGAACTCAAGCAGAGTCAGTCGCTCATTTCCGCCGCGCGCGATGCCAGGAACGGGGTCACTTACGGACCGCTAATTCCCTCGGTAGGCGCTCAAGCATTCTGGGGCGGACTCGGGGGCGGCCGCGATGGCACCGACGACGGGTTTGGCGCCCAGGAAGATTACGCGATCGGCGCGAGCTGGCGGATCGGCCCCGGCGGGTTGTTCGACTTCGGTCGCATGCGTTCAGCGAAATCACGCTACCAAATCGCCGAACTGGATTTTGCAAGCCGGCGTGACGACGTCACCCGCCAGGTGGTTGAGGCCTTCACCCGCTGGCAGTCCGAGAGAGACCAACTCGACACGGCCGAACGCGCGATGGCCGCCGCTCAGGAAGGCCTGCGACTGGCGCAACAGCGGAATGAATTCGCGGTCGGCGTGGTGCTGGAGCGGATCCAGGCTGAAGAAGATCTGACCCGCGCGCGACTCGACTACTTGAAGGCCGTGGCGGGCTTCAACACCGCGCAATATGCATTGAGCAAATCCGTCGGGAGACTCTAGCCCGCATCTTTCATGGCTCTACAGTTGTCAAGCGGCAGAATGACTTTGGTTACCGCAAAAATGCGGGCTAAAGAAACCCGCGCCGCTTCATTTCACGTGTGAAATTTCCGGGCTAGCGACTTCGTCGCAAGACACCCCAGCCATCCGCCAATAAGAGTGTGACACTGCCGATGACAACGCCAGATTGGAGTCAGCAGATCCGCTATAGGGCCCGTCGAAAGGCCTTGAGGCATGCTTCCAGGATTTCGAGCCGGGCGACTTCCTTGTCGTTGCCCGAGACGAGGATCCACGGGGCGTTTTCGGTGCCGGTACGGGTCACCATGTCATGCACCGCCAGTTCGTATTGGCGCCAATTCTTGCGATTGCGCCAATCGTCGCCCGTGATCTTGTAATTCTTGTGCGCCACATGCTCCCGTTTCCGGAACCGAATCAATTGTTCTTCCGGACTGATATGGATCCAAAACTTCAGGACGATGGTCCCGTGCTCCGTCAACTGGCGCTCGAATTCGTTGATCTCATGGTAGGCGCGGCGCCATTCCGCGGGGCGTGCGAGGGCTTCGACGCGCTCCACCAGCACGCGGCCGTACCATGAGCGGTCAAACACGGTGACCAGACCCGCCCGCGGCAACTGCCGCCAGAATCGCCAGAGATAATGATGGGACAACTCCTCTTCGGTGGGCGCGCCGACCGGGATCACCCGAAACAGGCGGGCGTCCACCGCTTCGGTAACGCGGCGGATGGCGCTCCCTTTGCCGGCGGCGTCCCAACCTTCGAAGACCAGGATGCTCGAAAGGTTGCGCTGGTAGGCTTTCCAGGTCAGGCGATTCAACTCCGCCTGAAGTTTCGGCAACCGCTCCCCATAGGCCTTCTTCCCCAACTGCCGGCTGAGATCCACGGTGTCCAACACAGTGGGGCCTCCCCGTCGCGCCTGGATCGGTTGGGCGGGGACCCGTCTCGCCGGCGACCGGGCCTGGGCCAATCGCGCGCGCATCGCATCGAGCAACAACTGGCCGGCCGTCAGATCCCGATAACGCGCCTGGGTCGCCTCCACGAGGTTCCAGGGAGCGAACGCCCGGTCCGTCCCGCGAATCATCGCCTCCGCTGCCCCCACGAAAACCTCGTAATGACGTCCGTGCTTCCGCGTGCCACGGAGGATGAGTTGATGTCGCTCGGGCGATTCTGCGAGACCGCGCAGCCTCCGGCGCTGGTCATGGCGCGCGAGGTGGAACCAGAACTTGACGATCAGCGCGCCATCCTCGACCAACATACGTTCGAAGGCAGCGACGCGCGCCAGCGCCGATTCCAGCCGCTCGGGGGAGAGTCGGCCTCGCATTCGCGCCAGGAGGAGATCATTGTACCAGGCACCATAGTAGATGCCGATGCGGCCGCGGGCGGGCAATGTCCGCCAAAACCGCCAGTAGTAAGGGCGCTCTTCTTCCTCGCCGGAAACATTCCAGAAAGTGTGCGTATCAATGCCGCGGGGATCCAGCCACTCGTTCAAGTGGTGGACGACTTCACCTTTGCCCGCACCGTCCATCCCGGTCACCACCACGAGCACGGGTATCCGGGCCTGCCGGGCCGCCTGTTGCGCCTCAATCAGGCGCACCCGCAGTTCAGGCAGTTGCCGCCGGTAATCTTCTTTCGAGAGCTTGCGACCGAGCTCAACAGCTTCGAACATGGCCGGATCCTAACGTGGCGATCCCGCCGATGGAAGGTGGCATTCGCTTGCGTGGATGGTCGGATCGGCGAGTGTCGGCGCCATTCCTCGGATTGCATCAGCCGTTGGGCGTGTTACAACGCGGCATGCGCAAATCGCTGCAAATCCTATTCGTCACAGCGGTGCTCGAGATAACAGCTCCGAGCCTGGTGCCCACTGTTTCGGCAGCACCCGATGAACGCCCGTTCGAGGAGCAGTACACGAAACATGAGTACCGCATTCCCATGCGTGACGGGGTCAAACTCTACACCATCGTCTTCACCCCCAAGGATCATTCCATCATCCTACCCATCCTGCTCGCGCGGACGCCGTACAATCTCAAGCCTTACACCGTGGATGCCGGCGGCAAACCGGGAGAACTCCCCGATTCGTTTGTCCGGGAACAGTTCATATTCGCCTTGCAGGATGTGCGCGGACGCTTTGCCTCCGAAGGCCAATTTATGGATGTGCGCCCGCACAACCCCGCCAAGGCCGGCCCGGGAGACATCGATGAAAGCACGGACACGTGGGACACGATCGATTGGCTGGTTAAACACATCCCGGACAACAACGGCAGCGTTGGACTTACCGGCATCTCCTACCTCGGCTTCTACGCCGCCGCCGGGATGATCGACTCACATCCCGCGCTCAAGGCGGTCTCGCCGCAAGCGCCGGTCGCGGACTTGTATGATGGCGATGATGCCCTGCATGGCGGTTGTTTCTGGCTGGCTCACAATTTCGGCTTCTTCAATTCTTTCGGCCAAAAGCTCGACGACCCGCTGCACGAGTCGCCGCAACCGTTCCATTTCCCCACGCCGGACGGCTATGAGTTCTTTTTGCACGGCGGTTCGGTGGGCGAGATCGGTGACCGCTACTACCAAGGCAAGATCGACTTCTGGGACTCGATGATCGCGAATATTGGCGACGCGGCCTGGTGCGCGAAACACAATCTCGTCCCGCACCTGAAGCATATCCATGCTGCGGTTTTGACAGTGGGCGGGTGGTTCGATGCGGAGGATTTATCCGGCACACTTAAGACTTACCGGGCCACCGGGCAACACAACCCCGGCATCTATAACGGCCTGGTCATGGGCCCCTGGTCGCATGGCGGCTGGCACCGCGGCGCCGGGGAAGCGCTGGGGCCGGTGTCCTTCCACCAGAAGACCGCCGAGTACTTTCGAGATGAGATCGAGCTGCCTTTCTGGCGCACATACTTGAAGGGCGAGACCAACGACGACTTGTCGGAGGCTTATGGTTTCGATACGGGCACGTGCGAATGGCGGCGTGAATCCACCTGGCCACCGCCGAAGGCCACGCAGAAGGCGCTCTATTTTCATCCCAATGGCCGAATGGCGTTCGAACCACCCGCTGAGGGCGACGACGCCTGCGACGAGTACGTCAGCGACCCGAATCATCCCGTGCCATTCACGCAATCCATCTCCACCGGCATGCCCGCCGAATACATGATTGAAGATCAGCGCTTCGCGGCGCGGCGACCCGACGTCCTCGTCTATCAAACGGAACCGCTGACGGAGGACATCACCTTTGCCGGTCCAGTGACCGCCAGTCTACACGTTTCCACCTCGGGAACGGACAGCGACTGGGTGGTCAAGTTGATCGACGTCTACACCGCCGACCATCCCGACCCCAGACCAAACCCGGCGAACGTGGAAATGGGAAACTACCAACAGCTCGTGCGCGGCGAGCCGTTGCGCGGAAAGTTCCGGGACGGCCTTGGCAGCCCGAAACCGTTCGAGCCGGGTAAAGTCACGAAGATCGAGTGGGTGATGCCGGATGTCTGCCACACCTTCCGTACCGGTCATCGCATCATGGTGCAGGTGCAGAGCAGTTGGTTCCCATTGATGGATCGTAACCCGCAGACCTTCTGCGACATTTACCGGGCGAAACCGGAGGATTACCATAAAGCGACGCAACGGATCTATCGCGGTGCGAATGCTCCCTCGGCCCTGCAAGTGATGGTGTTGCCTGCGGAGATACCGGTTTCTGGAGTCAAGAGCGAGTGAGAACCGGGCCCCGATCTCGATGGGCGAGGGGCGGGTTTGCTGTCCAGTCGCCCGGATGGACACGAATTCAACCGCAACTCGCCCGCATATTCATTGCACTCTCCGTTCCAACGGTTACCCATTGAGCGAACATCCATGAGATATGCGGGCTAGCACTGCGTGTCGATGGCAAGACGGTTACCATAGGGATATTGATCGAGGAGAAGGATGGTGGAACGTCGCCGGGTCAGGGGACCCAGCCTACAAGACCCGGAGCGTGCCCTGTAGGCCGCGTGCCCTCACGCGGCGTCGGCCGCTACGCGACCGCACCCTGCCGGGCTAGGTCAAGTTGCCCGCCAAAGAGCGATTGCCCCCGACGCGGTGAGGATGTTATGGAATGCGTCATGATTATGCTTCTGAAACTGCTCCTGGCCATCGGCGTTGGCTTTGTGTTGTTGGCGCTATGACGCCCTTCGCGTATCTGCGCGATCCCCTGTTCCTAACGGCTTGCGCAGCTTATTTCGTCAATAGTCTCTGGCTCCGGCACACCTTCCCCAGCTGGTTTCTGCACTCGTATTTCAACGATCTCCTGCTCATCCCGGCCGCACTACCACCGGTATTGTGGCTGGAACGACGACTGGGATTGCGGACGTATGACTGCGGCCCCACGTGGCCGGAGGTTTTCGGACACGTGGTTGTTTGGTCGGTAATCTGTGAAATCGTCGGGCCCTTTTGGCTCCATTGCGGTAGAGCGGATGTCGGGGACGTGCTCGCTTACGTCCTGGGTGGCGTGGCGGCGGGTTTCTGGTGGGCTCATCGCGGCCGAAAAGGAGCTCTTCGCACACATGAGTTTTGACACCCTCGCACCACACTATCGCTGGATGGAAAGGGTCTTTGCCGGTGGACTCATGCAGCGGAGCCGCGCGGCGTTTATCGACAATACCCGGCATGCCCGGCACGCCTTGATCGCGGGAGAGGGCCCGGGGCAGTTTCTTGAGGCGTTACTTTCAGCCAACACGCGGATCCGAGTGACCTGCGTCGAGCGCAGTGCGCGGATGATCCAGGAAGCCCGGAATTGTCTGGCCCGGTGCCGGCTCGATTCCAACCAGGTCCGCTTTGTGCAACAGGACGCGTTGACATGGCCGCAACCGAGCGGGGAGTTCGACCTGGTGGTCACGCATTTTTTTCTGGATTGTTTTTCAGCCGATCAACTCCCCGTTTTGGTCGAACGTCTCGCATCGGGCGCAACCTCTAATGCCACCTGGTTGGTGGCCGATTTCTGCGTGCCGCGCTCGGGTTGGCAACGCTGGCGGGCACAATCTATTGTGGCTCTTCTTTACCTGTTTTTCCAGCTCACGACCGACCTGGCCGCATCGCGCTTGACTCCGCCAGACCCCCACTTGCGCGCTGCCGGGTTTCGTCTCCAACAACGGCATCATTGGAGCCTGGGGCTCCTGCAATCGGACTTCTGGCTGAGGTGAGTGGATGCCTGCAACAGTCCGGGGCCAGTTTTCGAGACTGGCATCACTGCTGACATTTGTTGACCGCCCTCGCCTTGACCGGTTAAAGGGTCTGAGGAATAGTATGCGTGCCTGAAAGGACCAGGATGGTTTCAACCTCGAAAATGCAAAGCATACAATCCATGAAATCCCTCATGCCATTGTTAACGTTCGGCGCGTTCTGGCTGGCCAGTAGCGTTGCCACCCTGGCCGATCGGCCCATCCAACTTGCCCTCTGGCCCCCGGACTTGCAGTTGGTCGACGAAGACGAACCGATTTTGGGGCTTCGGCTCGAGGTCTATGGAAGAAATCGTGAAATGACCGGGCTCGATATTGGATTGGCCAATGAGACCCGCGGCGATTTTACCGGGTTCGGCGTCGGACTGGCGAATCTGGTGGACGGCGATCTCCACGGGGTTCAACTGGCCTATTGGGGTTACAGCCGGACTGACGGGAATCTCGAAGGCTGGTCCGGTGGCGCCTATAGCCGGGTGTATGGATCAACCACGGGCCTCCAAACAGGTGTCGTCGCGATGACCGACGAAGATTTCACGGGATGGCAAGGGTCTTTTGCCTGGTCTCATACGGGCGGGTATTTTACCGGTCTACAATGCGGCGTCGTGAACGAGGCGGAATCGGTGGAGGGAGTGCAGATTGGCATCGTCAATATTACGCAATACATGAAGGGGCTTCAGATCGGATTGTGGAATCAGATCAACGAGAAGGAACAATTGCGAGTGTTTCCCCTGGTGAACTGGAAATTCTAAGCTTCCCGTCCAGCGGAGCGCTTCATTCCCAGCCGATCTTGCGACCGCGATTCTGTTCTTCCAACCACTTCTCCAGGGGGCGATAATACTCCACCATGGCGCGGGTGGAAAGCTCCTCGCCCGTGGCGTCCCGCAGGATCTTTCGCCAGTCTTCCGTGGCGCCCTTTTCCATAATTCGCCGCAGGAAATTGCCCACATCACGATTGCCCGCATAATTGCAGTTCTGGGGCGGTTGATGCAGGATGTTGCGGGCAATGTAATCGTTGAGTTGGAATCGCAGCACGGTTGCGATCGCATACGAAAAGTAATAGCAGGGCGTATCGTTGATGTGGGTCTTCGTCGCGGCATCGCAGTACTCCTCCCCACGAGGCGCGGGCGCTTCCACGCCCTGGAAATCCCGGACGTACTGCCACCAGCGCCGATTCCACCGGCCCGGCTCAAGTCCGCCAGAATAAACGTCCGCCTCCCAATGCGTCATGGTCCCCGATGCCCAAAAGATGAACGGCACCGAACCCGACAAAGCGTCGTTCAAGAGAATCTCAACCGCATCGGCATGGTAATCTCTCGGCAACACCCCCACCGATTTCAAATAAGGTACCATGCCGCAAGCCATGCTGGCTGTCTCCCCCATCCCCTCATGGAAGGCCGGACTGGCCCCCGTCCGCAAAAGCGGCGGGATCTCCGGGCGCGCATAGCTGAGATCATAATAGGCGTGGCCGAGTTCGTGGTGGGCGGTGGTGAACCACTGCCAGTTGGGCTCAACACTCATGAGCGAGCGGATATCGGTTTCCAAATCGATATGCCAACAGGAGGCGTGCGTGTTTTTCTTCCGCGGATCTCCCGGCTTCACCGGATACAGATCGGATTTCGCCCAAAAGTCGGGCGGCAATGCAGGGAAGCCGAGACTCGTCCAAAACTGTTCGGCCGTTTGAACGATCCACTCGGGAGAACGACTTTTGAGGTAAGGATCGAAATCGACCGCTTCGACCAGTCCGACCCACTCCTGGGCCCAGCGATTGTCGATCCAGTGCGCCGGGATGCGATCCGGGACGGGTCGGTCATAACGCTTCGCCAGCGCATATTTCACCCAGGTGTGGAGTTGCAGATACAGCGGACGCAGATCGCGCATGAACTCCGATTGCAGCCGCAGCACCTCGGCCGTGGTCAGGCCATGCGCGGCGGCCTGCAACGCAAAATAATCCGCGTAGCCCAACTCGCGCGCCACTCCGTTGCGCAGTCGTTGGAGCTCGACCAAACCCGGCTTGAGCGCCGGCCCGGACTGTTTCGAGCATTCCCAGACCGCCTGGCGTTGGGCCAAGTCACGGCTGGTCTGGAGCAAATCGTCGATTTCATTCACGGTGATGGGCTTGCCCTCGAGCTTGAATTCAAAACTGTTGAGGATGGACGCCTGCTTTGTCTCTGCTGCTATGCGCGCCGCGACCAACTCCGGATTGGTCATCGGCCCCTCGGCCGCGTTGAGCAGAACGTGTTCGAGCTGGCGGATGGTCAGCGGAGACAGCTCGGCGCGGTGATCGAGCAGTGACCGGGCTTCGTCGATCACCGCCGGGTTGCCATTGAACGCCGCCCGCGCCCGTCCCGCCACCTCCGCCGCGGCGTCGTGCTCCGAACTCACATCCGTGGCGGCCTGCCATTGGGCTTCGCTTTCGACGCGGTAAAGGGCCTGGTAACCGGCGTTCATCAATCGAAGGAACTGATCCGCGCGCTCCTGCGGCGATGCGGCGACGGCGGCGTTCGCCATGGAGATGAGACCCATCACTCCGACAAACAGGAGAACATCTTGCCCGACCCACTTCAGAGTCAATTTCACGGCCGAACAGTAGGGCAGCCACCGCTTGCGTGCAACCCGGCGCAATGGCCTCATGGGCGAACTGAAAGTCGAAAACCTGATTCTTCGTTACATCGACGCCGTCGAGTTCGATTATCAATCTGAGGATGTTTTCGATTCCGCTAATGAACAGATTCGACACCCCATCAATCGGTTTTGAAGCGGAGGCGTTTACCATGCCGCATTACGAAAGCGCTTGCCGCCCGCCTGCCCGGCTAATTAGGGTAAGGGGAATGAATCCGGTAGAAAAGCCAGCCTTTTCAGACCGAACCCCGTCAACCGCCGGCGGCCCCTCCATTCTTTGCCCCCTCCTCGCTCGACGGCGCCACCGACTCCGGATCATCCGCCACCCATGGCTCGTGGGTCTGGTGGCCGGGATGGCCCTATTGCAACTCGCACCGGACCGTATCCAGGCATCGAGTCCGGCCCGAGTCGCAGGGGTGGGCGGACCGGCCGGGTCGAAGCCCGGAGCGCCGGTTCCAGTGGCGTGGGGCAGCGTTCCTCCCTTGCGAGGCAACCGCGGCACTTCGGCTCGCACAGCGCCTGATCCGACCGCACAAGCGATGGCGCTGCGGATCGGAGCCGCGCTGGCGGCACGGGATCAGATTCGGGCGGCCTCGTCTCCGCCCCTGCCGCCAGTGCCTCTCAGCGGGCATCAGCCACAGCCGTTAGTACCGTTGCCCGCCCAATTCTCGGAGGAGCAACTGGCTGGGTTGGCCGATCTGCACTGGCGCAGCGGCAAGCAATTGGAAGTGCGGGGCAACGCGGCAAACCACACGATTCGATTTCTCGAGGGCCTTACACTGGAGCCCCCGGCGGCGCAGGCGGCTCCGGGTCTTAGCGTGGCGGAAACCACGGCCCGAAGCTTCTTGCAGCGCAATCGTAATCTGCTGCTCCTGCGCGAACCGGGCGTGGAGCTGGTGGAAGCGCGGGCAACCCGGGACGAGCTGGGGTACACCCAGTTGCGCTACCAGCAGCGTTACCAGGGTCTGCCGGTTTGGCCGGCGGGATTGACGGTCCAACTGACCCCTGCCGGTCACGTCCACCTGCTCACCGGCGCGTATGTACCGACCCCGGATAATCTCGACGTTGCGGCTCGACTGAGCGGCGATCAGGCGGGAGACCTGGCGCGGAGGAGTCTCGGCGCGAGCCCGTTTGCATCCATCGAACGGGAGGAACTTGTGGTGTACGCGCCGGCGGAAGGAACGCCGCGGCTGGGGTACAAGCTGGAATTCCACCTCACGCCTTTGGACGAGCGGTTGGTGGTGGTGGACGCGGATACCGGTGATATTCTGGAGTCGATCAACCAGGTCTGCGCCGGCGCCGCCGTGGGTAGCGGCACGGACCTGCACGGACAAGCCCAGTCCATCAAGCTATGGTCCGAGAACAGCCAGTATTACCTGGTCGACGCCAGCAAACCGATGTTCGACGCAGGCCGTTCCGTTCCGCCCAGTCCCGGCTCCACGATCGGTGGCATCATCATCCTCGATGGCAAGGGGGTGAACCCGAATAATAATCCCGGCACCTACGCACCGGAATTGATCTCCTCCTCCAGCACGACCAGCGGCTTTCCGGCAGCGGGCGTCAGCGCATCGGTCAATCTCTCCATGGTCTACGACTATTTCCTCGAACGCCATCAGCAGAATTCGATTGATGGCCAAGGCGGCACGATCATCGGCGTCGTGAATGTCCCGATCGACAATGCGTTCTGGAACCAGGGCATCATCACCCTGGGAAGTGGAGATACCTGGGCCGACTCGCTCGATTTCGTCGGGCACGAGATGACCCATGGCGTTACGGAGCGGACCGCCGGGCTGGTCTACCGCGATCAATCCGGGGCGCTGAACGAGGCGTTGTCCGACATCCTTGGCGAATCGGTTGAGGCCTACTATCGGGGCGCTACGGATTGGCAGCTTGGGTCGCAAATGTCTCGGCGCTTGCGGGACATGAGCGACCCGGAGTCTCTGGAAGTGTCAAACGGCCGGCCGCAGCCGGCCCGCATGAGCCAATTTATTTTGGCCGACGATCCCGTTCTGAACGCCTTCCCCAACCAGGACAACGGTGGGGTGCACTTCAACAGTTGCATCATCAGCCATGCCTTCTATGAGTTGGCCGAGGGGTTGCCCGACGCTATCGGCATCCGGCCGGCGGAACAGATTTTTTACCGGGCATTGACCACTAAGCTTCAACCTCAGTCCCAGTTCATCGACTGTCGTTTTGCGTGCGTTCAGGCCGCCGTCGAACTCTTCGGCGCCGGCTCCGCGGAGGCTATCCGAACAGGCGAGGCCTTCAATCAGGTTGAGATCTTCGATCAAGCGCCAACGCCGGATCCGACGCCGATCCCCGTCGTCGTTGGTCAGGATTCGATCCTCTTCACGTATGTGGATCCGCTCAGCGGCCTGACGTTCTTAGGGCGGCGTGAAGCTGCCCAGGGCGATCCCGCCACCGGCGTCCAGCTCGCGCCGGGCGTGGCTATGGCTCCGCGCAAGCGGCCAGCCGTGTTGGGCGACGGTTCGCGCGTCATGGTCGTGACTGCGAACAACGACATCGCCCTGGTGGATACCCAGACGGGCCAGGGTCAAAGTCTCGGATTTGTCGGACTGGCCTGGTCGGTGGGCATGTCAGTCGATGGCCAATTCGCGGCGATCATCCTGCGCGACAGCAACGGCCAGCCCAAGAGCCAGATCAACGTCATCGATTTGGCCACGCAGCAGATCGAGACTTACGAACTGCTCGCGCCGACCTTGGACGGCGGATCGATTGGCACCGTTCTGTTCGGTGACACGCTCGACTTTTCGTTGGACGGGGGACTGCTCTATTATGATGCCCTGAACCGGTTGCAGTTCAGTGACAGCAGCCGCTTCGATTCGTGGAGCATCTACGTGATCGACCGCCACACCGGCCAGGAGTTTGAGGTGGTCCGCCCCATCCCAGGCTTGAATATCGGCAACCCGTCTCTCGGCCAGATCCATAACCACCGCCTCGTGTTCGAGGCCCAGAATCCCTCAACCCTCACGTCCACCATCTACGGCATGGATGCGGCCAGCGGTCAGATCGGGGCGCTGTTCACCGTCAACAGCGCCATCGCCGTCGGCTACCCCAGTCTCAATGGTGACGACACGGCCCTCTTCTTCTCGGATTATTTCTTCGACGGAGGTTTTCTGAGTCAAGCGATCATCGGTACCATTCCGCTCACGGCCGACGGCCTTTCGTTCAGCGGCGACGCCAGCCCCACCCTCAGCGGCAATGCGGCGGGTCCTCTCATCGGCGCGATCTACCGCCGCGGCACGTTCTCGGGTTTGCCGGCCATCGCGGTCACGGCCACGGTTCCGGTCACCTCCCCGGGCGGCGCTCCGCCCGGCGTGTTCACCCTCACGCGCATCGGCGGCGTCGATGCACCATTGCCAGTTTCCTACGTCCTCACGGGCAACGCGCGCAATGGGACGGACTATTTCGGGGTGGCCTTGAGTGCCACCTTTCCCGCCGGAGCTTCCAACACCACCGTCAGCATCCTCCCTTTCGACGCCGCACCCCTGGCGGGTGACGAGACGGTCATCCTGACTTTATCGCCGGCCTCGCATTACCTCGTGGGCGAGCCCGCTTCGGCGACGGTCATCATCGAGCATTCGGTTCCGTCAGGAAATGAGTTTGCGGCCTGGGCGCAGGCCGCCGGCGTTGTGGGCGAAAATGGCAATGAAGATGGAGACGCTTACCCCAATCTTTTGGAGTTCGCCCTGGGTATCGATCCAAACGTGATGGACCCTCCGGACTTGGTACGCGGAGAATTCGTGACCGTGGGTCAACAGCGTTTCCTCGCGCTCGTGGTTGCTCGCCGGCTGGACAATGCGGCCGTCCGATATCTGGTTGAAATTGCCGATACACCGGCCGGCCCCTGGAACGCCGGATCGCCGCATACTGTCGAGGTGGAGAATTCATCGACCCGCCTCGTCGTCCGCGACTCGAGTGCGATCACCGCGAGCCCTGAGCGGTTTATGCGTTTAAAGGTGGCCTTGCCCTGAACACCAAACCCGCCTCGTGCTGGTGCTCGGCCTGGCGATGCTCACTCTGATAGCGCTTGCCCGCCAGGCACGGCCAATCGCTTGCCGTCCCTTGAATAAGGGTCCATGCCTGGGAATGGACTTTTCATTGCCTCAGCATAGAAGGAATCGGACCCCCGGTTACGCCTTGGAGTGGCACGGCTGTGGCCCGGGTGGTGTTGGAATCGAACTGCATCACGCCGGACCCTCAGTTAGCCGGTGCGTTTCTACGGATGGGGTGTCTGCAACCATTGCCCGGCGTATTGCTGATAAGTCGCGAAGCCGCGGTCACCGAGCGTGTGTTGCAGCGCGCCGGCTGCCTCGGCGACGATTTGATTGAGCGCGATCTGTCGCCCTGCGGCATCCAGCTCTGGGATGGCGCGAAGCTGCTCGATGGCGGCTTGAGTGTCGCGTTGGATGTCCCAGGCGCGGATGGCGGCGTTGTCGTCCAGACCGAGCCGTTGGGTGACGCGCCGGGTTTGGCGATACGCTTCATCGCCTGCCCGTTGATACTCGGTATAACGTTCGGGACCGAAGATGTCGCGCACGGCGGTGTCGTAGCGAGCTTGAATGTCGGCGACTTCCTGGTTCTCTGGACTGTTGCCAGGCATGATGCCGTAGCGCTGCATCATGAGCGCGGCATAGAAGGAGGCATCACGTGGCATACGTTGCACAGCGGCGTTGAGTTCAGTTTGCGCTCGGGTTACGGCGCGCCACTCCTCTTCGGTCGGTTCGAAGCCGGCGAGGCCACCGGCCCAGTTTGAACCCGAGTTCCGCAGATCGTACTCATCGGCGAAATCTCCCAGAAGGGCGCGGTGGGCGGCTTCGTACTCTGAGCGCAATTGTTCGTCGCGGGCCCTGTCTTCAGGGGTCGGTTCGGAGTTTTCGCGTCGCTTGATCTCTTCTGCGCGCTCGATCGAGGCCAGGCTGTACTGTGCGTCGAGATCGGCGAGCTGCGATTGGACATCGGCCGGCAACCAGTAGTATTGCCTGGCGAAAGCCTCGCGAGGGGGGAATCGGTTGATCTCTTGCGTTCGATCGTCGAGGATCGAGGCTGACAGCTTTTCTCGCTCTTCCCATAGCTGTTGGAGCTGGCCTTCAATCTCCTCGAACGCGTCCCTGCCTCGTTGGGCGGCAAGATCCCAAAAGCGGGGCTGCAGGGCGTCGGCGATCGGCTGGCTACGCTCGAAGAACCAATGATCCAGTTCGGATTCGAGGATGTCGCGCACGGTCTTTTCGGGACAGCCAACGGCCCGGAGATTGTCGCGATAAGCGATGAAGTCGGTCGAGGCCAGGTCGCTCCACCGCCAGGGCGGCGCGTTCTGTCCGACGACCGGGGGCCTTTGTGTTGGGCCTCCTTCGAGAGATAGCTCAGCCGCGAGGCGCATCACGCGCGGAGGCACGGTAGTGGGAGTCACAAGTTTCGGGATGATCCACAATTGCCAGCACGCCAGCGCAAGACCGGCATTGAGCCCCAGGGAGAGCAACACCAGAACGCGCCGGATCATGGGTGAACCTCCTGGTCCTGGATCGGTATCGAGGTTATGGCCTCGATCCACTGCCCGCGTTCGGCGAGGTATTCTTGCGTGCGCTCCGAACCAAGCAAGTGCGTGAGCGCAGTGACCGTCGCTGTCTGGATTGTCTCGAGTTCAATCTGAACTGACGACGGATCAAAAGCTGAATCTGTCACCAGCCTTTTGGCCTCATCCTCGGCGGCAATGCGGAGTTCATAGGCGGCAACGGCGGTTTGTCTCGGCAACTGACGCTCCTGCGCGAAGCTCAGGACTTGGTGGTACCGTTCGTCGTCGGCGCGATTGAGGTCCGCAGCTTTCTCCGGTCCGAGAAGCTTGAGGACGGCAGCCTCAAAGTCGCGTTCGCGCTGCGCGCGCTCCGTGTCCGAGCGCTCCTCAGCCCCGAACAGGACCTCTGTGATCGAGTCGGTGGCCAGCGCGTGGAGGCGCACGATCTGACGAAGTTCGGAGCCGGTCAGATTGGCGAGGTCGAGGTGGCGCTGGTCGGCAAGGCCCAGCCAATGGATGCGAAGATTCAGTTCCTCGGACTCGGCCGCAGTCAGGACCGTCGAGATTTTGGAGTTCAGTTCGCCCGCGAGCGCTGCCAATTCGGCACGATCTTCGGGCAACAGAATGCCTTGAGCGCGCTCGGTTAGTTCGCTAGCACGATCGCGGTAGATCTCGGCAAGGGCCAGAACCTGGAGTGACTGCTCGGCGGTCCGATGGCCCAGGAAGACTGCTGCTCCAGGCAGCCCGTTTAACATGCCTTGAGCTGCACCAGACCATCCATAACACAACAGATACTTTAACAGTTTTTGAGCTTCAGCAGACCACGGAAACCCAAGCAATTGCCCGGTCACCGCCCGTCTTTCCTGCGCCAGCAAGCGAAGCTGTCGCTGGTGTGCATCGTAGACGGCCTGCCGGCGGTCAGCACCGGCCCATGGTGGCAACAACTCACGCTGAATCGTGTTTCGACGCGCCGAGGGGTACATCTCGTCGAGTTCGGCCAGGAGCATGTCGCGGACTAATCGCTCGGGACAACCGAGGGCGCGGAGGTTCGCGATGTACTCACCAAAATCCCGGCTTTCAACCTGGCTCCAGTGGAATGATCGCGGGGCGCCCGGTAGCGGCGCAGAGGCGACGACTGCAGGGTTACTCGGTGACGGGACAGGATGGTCGATATGGCGTGACAGCGCGATGGTCTGTGCGTCTCGTCCGGAGTTGCGTTGCGACCAGAGAGCCGTTGACGCCAGGGCAAGTGCGATATTCGCCAGGACCGACCAAGGCAGGATGGATCGCGAGTTCACGATGGCTGCTGATTGGACATCGGCGCAACCTAAGTGGTCTGTTTCATAAATACGGTTACGTTCGCGGCCAGGGGTTTTTCGGCCAGACGAGGCGCGAGCAACGAGCATACCCGCAGCGGTCTGTAAGGCGCGAGCAACGAAGTCTGGCCGAAAAAGAACGGCCGCCCGGAGGGTTGCGCCGAATTTGGCCTGGGGCGGCGTTGCTCGGTCGGTCGAGTATCGCAGGGGATACACTCTCGCCCTCGCGCCTTGCCTCAGGCCAAATTGGGCGCAACGAACGTGACCGTATTTATGAAACAGACCACTAAGCGTGCCGAGGAAATAGAAGGCCGCAGCCAGCCTGCGGACGGTCTCCCGTTCGCGCGCGTAGACCACATCCGCGTCCACCATTGATCGCGCCGACCCGAGCAACGCTGCCGCCCAATCGCGTCCGTTTGGCTCACGGCAAAGGCGAACCGACCCCGGATTCCTCACCACGAGCTGCCATCTGGCCAGCGAGGCGCCGCCTCAGACCTGCAAGGTCATTTCAATTTACCCGACACCATTGCCTGTTTTTTGCCGTCGGTCGCGCCTCGCTGATAGAATCCTTGATCCGGGTAAATAACCAAACCAAAACCTGACCTGTCCGCAACATGTTTGAACGATCAAGGATTCGAGCGCGAGGCCTTCTTCGGCGGCACTTCCTCGACCAGCCCGGCGTCAATGTATTGTCCGCCGCCGGTCTGATGGCAATGGATGGCGATCGAATTCCGGCCGGGCTTGAGCGCGGCCAATCCTGCCGGCATCAGGGGCACATGCTCGTAGGAGGTGGTATAACCCGATGCGCGCCCCGCCAGGACCCCGTTAAGGTAAATTTCCGCATCTTCATCGTGATGAAGCTGCAGTCCCACATCATGGATATCATCCGCGGACAATTGAAAGGTGCGGCGCATCCAGATATCGCGCGTGTTCCAGGTGGTGCGCACCACAGCGCTGGGTGTGCCCGCAGTGCCGAAACCGGCGGGTCCTTCCGACCAACTCGAATCGTCGAAATCAGCGCCGAACCAGTTATTGTCCGGCGGACGGAACGTATAGCGCCACGTTACCGGCTCGTTCTCCGCCGTGGGCACAACCAGGCGTGTGATCGGTGGAACGGGCAGGGTTGCCCAAGCCTTGGCCCGGGTACGGTCGCGCCGCGCGTACTTGGTCCAAATTGCATGGTTGTGGAGCATCTGGATGAAGACGCCACCCACCACGGGCCGGGCCTGGAAGCCGCGGACTCGGGCGTTTTGGGTCCAATACCAATCGGACATCGGGACGCGATCGGGCGTTTCGTTGAGGAAGCGGAAGACGGGATCGACCAGGGCGTCGAAATCGGATCGATCTTGCGGCAGGGTGGCGGTCCAGAGGACCCAGTCGAGCTTGGTGTAGAGCGAGCGGTTATCGAGCGGCAGACCGTAGGTGTTCTGGACTTTGCGGTAGTAATCCATCTCCTTGCGAATCGCTTCGGCCGGCCACAGATCTAAACCGAGAATGGAATCCCATACGATGTTGTATTTCTGGCTCCAGGTTCCCGGCCGATCAAAGGCGAGCCGGAAATGGTCGCCATCGTCGGCCTCCTTGAGCCAGCGTCTAACAAACTCCTTCGCCTGCCGCTGATAAATGTCGGCCTTGGCCTGGTCGCCGCGCATGGCGCAGAGCTTGGCGAACGAGGCGAGGCCGCAGATGGCTTTGGCGCTGAGGTTGACGTTGTGGGCGAGGTGGCCCGCGAAATCGTCGGTGCACAACTGGTTTTCGGGATCAAATCCCTTGGCTTTAAGATACTCCGCCCATTGTTCGAGTTGTGGCCAGTAAAGGCCGGCGAAATCCGCGTTACCTTCCATCTCCGCCACGGCCGCCATCAGGATCAGGAGATTGCCGCTTTCCTCGACCGGCATTTGATTTTGCTCGGTCCGTTCGCCGCCCCCATAGACCTGTCCATTCGCGTGCGGGTAGGTGCCGAGATCATGCGGAGCGAACGGGAACTTCCAGCGATCGCCCGCGGCGTAGTTCATGAACGGGACCAGGAACGACTTTGCCACCGACGGTCCAAAGAGGAGGAACTGTGGCGACATCGGATAAAAGACATCGGAGGTCGCGATGCAGCCGTTGCTGAAATTCTCCTTGGAGAAGGAGAGCGGCTGGCCGTTGTCGTCCGCCACAAATTTGCTGGCCGCGAAGCATTGGCGATAAGCGAGTGCGGCAAGTTTGGCGTAGAGTTCGCCGCCCGCGCGGGTCAAATCGTCCATCAACTCGCGGTCAAACGCCGCGCAGCGTTCCGCCAACGATTCGAACTCACGCGCGGCCGTCTGGAGCAGGTCGGCGGCTTCCCAGCCGTTCCGGCGCCAGTATGGCCGCAGGTTGTGATTCATGTATTGGATCGAGTAGAGATCGTCGTAAGCGAGCATGAGCATTTCGCGGCGACCGCGGGAATCCACCTGGCGCAATTCAAAGGTCAGCGCCGCCACAGGGGAATCATCGTTCGCAGAACGCGGCTGGCGGGTATCGAGATCCGGCAGGGAGCCGTTCCGGGCGAACGTCTGCTGGGATTGCCGGCTCGGTGCGATTGTGCTGTGCGCCACGTGGCCGGCGGGCGCGGCGGCGTAGAGATAACCCCAATCGATCCGGACATCGTCGCCTTTACGGGCGAGGACCGGCTGATCCTTCGATCCGATCTTGAGGGCGAGCAGGTCGCCGAACTTCTCCTGCGACCATGCGACCGCCTGCGATGCGTCGTTCACCGCCAACTCGGCCGCCGCATCGAAGTAGATCTCCGTGTCATGGGCCTGGCCGTCCGTCGCTTTGGCCTCCCAGACGACGTAAGTCACCGGCCGGGCGAGAATGTCGAGATCGTCGGGCAAAGTGGCGCTCATGAAAGTGAGCGTCCACTGCATGCCGGCGCCTTCGAACGAGTAGATGGTGCGCGTGGGCAAAACCTGCAGGTCGGTCTGGCGCAAAGCCGGCACATCGCGCGGTCCGATACCCATGATCCGGTAGGGGCGACCATCGATGCGGACGAGGCTGGCGAGCCGATGTGGGCGCCCGGTCCAGTGCACGGTGTCGGCGTCGGTCAGTTTATCGGCGGGCGACCAGATGCTGAAGTACGGATCATGGGCGACGAGCGGGGTGGCGGGAGGCACGAGGGTATTGCCCTGTTGGACGCGTTTCGCGAGCGGGGTGTAGAGTCGTTCTGCCGCCGCCGCGATCGCATCCGGGTCCATCTTGACCAGGGCGCGATCGTAGGTCATGAGGCCGTTGACTTCGATCTCGACGTCGGTGGTCTGGGTATAGACCGCGGCGGCCAGGCCGTTTGCGCCGGTCAGGGGATGCAGTTTATCGAGCAGCGCGAGATAGGCATCGGTGAGCTCTTCGCCATTCGAATAGCTGCGGTAGCCCCAATTCTTCTCTTCCTGCCAGGTATGACCTTTTACCGGCAAACCGAGCCCGCCGAATTCGCCGAGCACGGCTGCGCGTTCTTCTTCGAGGGGGGGAACGGCCGGGCCGGGATAGGCATGAACATCATGGACGTCACCCACGCGGCGGTCGGTCCAGCCGGAGGCGCAGTCGACCAGGCGAGTCGGGTCCCATGTCTTCACGAGCTCGACGATCCGGGCCGTGTCCCATTGTCCCCAGCCTTCATTGTAAGGGACCCACATGACGATGCAGGGATGGTTGTAGAACCCGTGCACCAGGGCGCCGAGCTCGGTCTCGAATTGGCGGCCCGACTCGGGCGTGCGAGTGATATCGGGATCGCGGCGGCCGATGTATTTATCGCCGCTCGGCATATCCTGCCAGACGAGCAGCCCGAGTTTATCGCACCAATAATACCAGCGATCAGGTTCAACCTTGACGTGTTTGCGGGCCATATTGAACCCGAGCTTACGGAGCATCTCGATGTCGTAGCGCAATGCCTCGTCGGTGGGGGCGGTGTACAAGCCATCGGGCCAAAACCCCTGATCGAGCGGGCCGTATTGAAAGAGCGCCTGATTGTTCAGGAACAACCGTTGGATGCCATCGCTATCCCTGGTCAAGGCGATCTTGCGCATGCCGAAGTAACTCCGCACTTGATCGATCTTCTTGCCATTTTCGAGCATGGCAATGCGCAGGTCGTACAGAAAAGGCGCGTCGGGCGACCACAATTTGGCGTTCGGGACTTTGAGCGTGACTCGCGGGGATATTTCGCGGGCTGCCGTTGGGTCGTTGGCCCGGTCGGTGATACTGGCTTTTCCCACCGTTGCTCCGTCATCCAGGATTTCGATTTCGAGGGTCGCTTCCCCGCCGGCCTGGACGGTGGGTTCAAGGGTCACCGTGGAGCCGTCGACGTCCGGGGTGATGCGCAGCGACTGGATGTAAGCCTGAGGCACTGGCTCGAGCCATGCCGTCTGCCAAATACCGGTGGTCGGCGTGTACCAGATGCCGTTGGGAGCTCGGACCTGTTTCCCGCGTGGCTGAGAACCGGCGTCAGTTGGATCCCAAACGGCCACGATCAGTTCCTGTTCGCCCGAGGGCCGCAGGGCATCCGTGATATCCAGGGTGAACGCATCGTAACCGCCGCGGTGGGCGCCCGTCTCGCGGCCATTGACATAGACGGTGGCTTCCCAATCCACCGCGCCGAAGTGCAGCAGCACGCGTTGTTTTTCCCATTCTGAGGGGATTTTGAACGTCCGGCGATACCAAAGCCGTTGTTGTTCGCTCACTCGCTTCAGGACTCCCGAGAGCGAAGACTCGATGGGGAACGGCACCAGGATCTGGCCATCCCAAGTTGCGGGCTGCGCGGCCTCCTTCGGGACGATGGCATACTCCCAAAGGCCGTTCAGATTTTGCCAATGTTCTCGCGTCATCTGCGGCCGCGGGTACTCTGAATGGACCGTTGCCGGATCGACGTCTTTGGCCCAGCGGGTCACGAGCGGACCGGGCGCGGGTTCCCAGGAGGCCGCCAGCCCTGCTATGGGCAGCAGGGTCCATGAGACAAGGACGATTCCCAGCGCGATGGGAGATGCGCATGCGCAGGAAAAACGGGGGATCGTGCGAACTTGCGAATCGATCGGAATGAGCATCCGCCGAGGGTGCAACATGAAGTCCGAGGTCGTCAATGCCCGTCGCCGCGGAGTGAGTCAAGGTTCCGTTTCCTTGATCACCTGGAGTCGATAATACCCGGTCGCAGAGACGGGTTGGGATTCCTCGAAAGAGGCGGAGGAACCCGCAATCCGGATGATGCCCGGTGCGTCGGCCCATGAGTTCCGGGATGGATCCGAAGTGGACTCGAGCCGATACGCGCGACCGGGTGAGGCGTCCCAACGAAGTTGAATCTGGCCCGAAGCGGTGGCGTTTATTTCGAGGCGGAGGTGCGACTGTGGGTCGTTCGGATCGGTTCCCGCCACATATTCCTGGCCATTGCTGAACCCGTCGCCGTCCGCATCGTCATCCAGGTTCACTTCGAGCGTGCCGAAGGCCGCCAACTCCCATTGGTCTTCGATGCCGTCGCCGTTGAAGTCGGTGGTCTGGAGCGGATGAACCGAAGTGAGGAAGACATCGTTCAGGTCATTCAAATCATTGGGGACAATGTCGGCGGCGCGGCTCGTGAAGGCGAGTCGATAGCCTTCCGGGCTCAAATGAGGATTGGCCGATGATTGTCCGCGGCACCGCCATTGGGATTTGTGCTGGCCACCGCTCAATTCTCCGGTCTGGCGATCGAGCACGAACACATCCGTGGCGCCATTGGTATCTCCGGAGACCAGATCATCGGCGTCACTGGCAAACGCCACCAGGCGGCCATCACCACTGATGGAGGGAGTGCGCGAGGCCGCGCCGCCCGCGGCCGTCCCATCCTGATTCAAACTGAGGAGGTTCAAGGCCGCCGAGGCGAAATCGAAGAGGTAGACATCGGTGACTTGATTGGTGTCGACGGCCACAAGATCCAGGCTGGCGGAGAACGCAAGGAAACGCCCGTGACCGTCAATCGCGAAATCGCCGAAGGAATAGGCCGGTCCAAAGCCGATCCGGATCAGCTGGGTCGTGCCGTCCGCGAGGTTGCGCCGGAGCAGGTAGTTCATTCCGGTCGTGGGTTCCCATGCCCCGGTCACCAGGTATTGGCCGTCCCGGCTGAAACAATCACCGTAGAGCGCGGCTTGGGCGGGAGAATGAACCACATTCGTTGTCAGGCCGGTTACTCGATCGTAGAGGCGCAAACCCGGGGACAATCCGCGGGCATCGTCATAGGCGAAATATCGGCCATCGGGAGCGAGCAGGGATGCTGTCCGACCAGTGAATAAGGGGGGCACGTCGGTGACATGGAACGTGAGGCGGTTTAGACGATTGTGCAGATAGCCTTGGAGCCCCGTCACCGGGGTTTGAACAAGATCGGTGGCGTCACTAAAAAAACCGACCCAATTCCCATCCCGGTTCAGGGTGGGAAGCCTCGAGCGATTATTGCCACCCTGTTTGGAGTTCAGTCCCCGGCTGACCAAATCCGTCGAACCCGCATCCAAGTCGCGCGTGAAAACATCCTGCCGGCCGTTGGAGTCGACGAGCATGAGATTGTCCGCAGCGCTGGAGAAGGCAACGATTCCGCCGTTGCCGCTGATGATCTGCTCATAACACCACCGATTGGCGCCGCCGTCGCCGGTAATATTGACGCTCACGAGAACGTTTGTCCCGGACGAGACGTCATGCACATAAACCTGAGCTACCCCACGCACAGTACCAGGAGCGAGATTATCCGATTCACTCCGGAACACTAATCGTCCGCCATCCTCACTGAAGGGTGATTGGCCCAGGCTGCTGAGTCCGTTACCTGATGCCGCCGGCGTGGCGAGTCCGGCACGGGACACCAACTGGGTAAAACCGTCCTCGCGTTGGCGCAGGAAGACATCATACCCGAGATTTCGGTCGTCCGGCACGTAACCAATCTTGTTGGAATCAAACAGCACCCAGGTTCCATCGCGGCTAATCTCGGGGAATGCCAACTCCACACCGCCCAACGCTGCCCCCTCGGCATCCACGCTGGCCACCTCGGTCTGGCCGGCTTCGAGGTCGCGCACGAAAACGTTGAACTCGCCACCGGTCTGATTCGTGACGAGATTTCCGGGATTCCCGATAAATACGAGGAATCGTCCATCAGCACTCAGCTCGGGCATATCACACAATCCGTCCGCACCGGAGCTCCCGTCCAGGGCGGGGGTGGCTGGCAGAGTTGCGCCGGTCTGGCTGTCCCAGATCTCAATATCGTTCCGGTTGTTCAGGGTCGGCGTGAGGTAGGCGAGCCATCGGCCGTCGGGCGTCATCGTATAAAGGGTTTGGTCGATGAACGCGCCCAGGTTGATGTTCGTGGTGACGAGGGTTGCCTGGGCTGAAGCGATTTCGATATGCCATAGTGCCCGTATGAGTTGGACAGGGTCCCGTAACGTCACTTCCGTCACAAATGCCATCGATTGGCCATCCTCGCTCAGCGCAGTATTGAAGGCACGGCGCTGGAACACCGTCGCGTCGTCCGGCAACGGCCATTGAGCAAAGGCTGTCGCGCTCGGACAAATCGTCGTCCCTTGCAGCCGGTCACGGAGGTAGATCTCGCCATAGAGGTTGGTCACTCCGGCAACCATGTTCGTCGCGGTGCTGGTGAAGGCGATCCACCGTCCATCGGCCGTGATCCGCGGCCCGGCCGAACCATAGAACACGCCGGGTAAGAAGATTGGACTGGCGGACTCCGCGCTGATCCACTCGGTGGTGTTTTCGATCAAATCCCTCACAAATACGTCGGCCAAGCCATTGGTGTCGCCTGACACGAGGTCTTCGGCCGTGCTGGCAAACGCCACAAACCGCCCGTCAGGTGTGATCACCGGATCCTGCGAGCCTCCCAGGCCAGGCCCGGTTCCGTCCGCATTGACGCTGATCAGCCGGGTTGTGCCGGCGTCGACATCCCGCACAAAGATGTCGCTGCTGTAATTCGTATCCACCCCAGGCACGAGATTCCGCGCGTCGCTTTCAAAAGCGACGTAACGGCCATTGGGCGTGGCCTGCCCAACTCCGGCATGCCCGTCGCCACCGCTCACCCCGGCGGAGTCCACGCTCATCAGCGTGGTGGATTGGGAAGACCGTTCATAAAGGTACAATTCCAGAATCAAATCCTGATGGAGGTTCGTGGTGATATCGGAAGCGTCGCTCAAGAACAGCACCCAGGATGCGTCGGGGGCCATTTGCATTCCAAAGGAATCGCCATTGGGTGTGGCCGAACTGGGCAGGGTCGGGTCGGCAGCCGAAACCAATCGGAGGGGCTCAAACAAAGTGGCTGCAGGCAAGAGCGCATTGGAGGCGAGGAACAGGGCGGAACAACCAAGGGAGATGGGGATGAGCTTCATGACACGAATTGGGTGACGGCCGTTAAGATTACATATGTGAGTCACACGGTCAAGTCCCGGCAGCCTCAGCTCGCCCAGCGCCGTTCACGGGCACGCTGCCCACGTTGACCCGATGGGGTTGGGGAGAATAAAGACGTCCGATCTGCGCCCGCAGGGTTTGAGACGGCGCTTCGCCGGCGATCCTCAAAACGTCCCCTCAGCCTGGCTTCGCATTCGCCGGTCGGACACGGTAGGCTGTGGGTGCATGGAACTTGAAACCGAAATTCTGCGGCTCGCCGAGGATCCCCGGGGCGTAGTGTTTGAACCGATCACCGCGGCCGACTTATCCCGCCAACAAAACGCTCATGTCGTTTTTACCCAGCCGGGAGGGGTGCGCGGCAATCATTACCATGAGCACGGCACCGAGATCATGGCGGTGATGGGATCCGCCCTGGTTCGCATTCGGGACTCCGCGGGCGTTCGTGATATCCAGGTAGCCGAGCGGCAGGTGATTCGATTCACGCTGCCGCCGGGGGTGGCTCACGCCATTCTGAACACAGGGGCGCAGACTGGTGTGATTGTGTCGTTCAACAGTCTGGCGCACGATCCGGAGCTGCCGGACGTGGTCCGGGAGGTGTTGATACCGCCGCACTAGCCCGGATTTTTCATGGGTACAGCCAGCGAGACGGTCTGTCGCGCGGCGAAGGAATGCAGCCAGAGGCGTGACACGGGGCGGGAATAGATCCGTGCGAGGGCCGATGCGTAGAGTTGGAGTTGGGGTCGATAGCTCTCGACGATCCCGGCCAGATCGCGCGCCTGGTCGGTCTTGAAGTCCAGCACCCAGATTTGGTCATCCCGGATCACTGCAAGATCCACCGCGCCTTGGACGATCACCCATTCCGAGTCCAATCCCACACGGTGCGCGTCGTTCCGGATCAGGTCCAGGCCCGCCAATTCCTCAAGGGCAAACCGCGCGGTGAACGGCAACTCCCGATGGACGGAGTCTGCCTGAGCGCGAATTTCCATCCCGACGGGCGATTGCCAGAATGAGGCGATGGCCTCGAGATCGAGTGCACTCGCCTGCACGGTCGTCATCCACCCATCGGCGGCCAGTCGTCTGGCTTCCATCCGCAATGTCGTCAATTCTCCAGCATCGGCCAAAGAGAGCCGTTCCAGGAAAAGGTGATGCGCCACTCCCAGTTCTATGCCGGACATCGACGGGTTGATCTTGCGCGGCCGCCAGTTGACCACCTCGCCCTCGTCCGCAGGGTATCGACGCCGGAGTTCGGACACGCTGGTCTTGGCTGGTTCGAGGGTGGCCGCGAGGAAAGGATATCGCCAGGAGATGCGTTGTTCGAGCGCGTGCAACACTTCGGGGGTGGGAGGACCGTTGTCGGGAGTTGTGCCGGACGGGAGAATGGATGAGCCGGCAGCCTCGGGAATCGGGGGCTGAGGTTGATGCACGTGCCAGGTGAACCCGGGACAAGTGCCGCTTTCGAGCCATTGGCATTGTCCGGTCATTCCGGGAAGGACCAGGCCGAGCCAGTCGAGGTAACATCGCGCTGTGACCAAGTCGCGAAGTGAGGGTTCCCCTTTGGAGGACACATTCCAGTGTTCCGCGAGCCGACTGGCTGTGACGGAGCCACCGAGCAACAGAAGGTCGCACGCGCGGGTCATGGCCACGTAGAGCAGGCGCAATTCTTCGCCGAGCATCTCGCGTTTTTGACGGCGCTGGGCGAGCCAATGGGGAAGGCTCGGGTAACGCCCGCCGAGGTTGGGCGGACGGATCTGGGGACAGAGACCAAATCGATCGTCCAGAATGATCGGCTCGTGGAGATCGCGAAGATTCCAGGGCTTGCCGAGATCGGCCACCACCACAACAGGGAACTCGAGCCCTTTGCTCTGGTGAATGCTTGATAATTGCACCGCATCTGTCCCGACGGGGGGAGCCGGTTCGGCATCCACACCGGCGGCCTGCTGGGCCTCGACAAACCTTAGGAATCGGAAAAGGCCCTGCCGCTGGAATTCGTCAAATTGTCGCGTAAGCGCCAGCAGCCTCTCGACATTGGCCTGACGCTGGGCGCCGCGGGGTTGGGCCAACAACCAGGCCTCATACCCGGTTTGATCCAGGATAGATTCCATGCAGCTGGAGAGGGACCCCTGCCGCGCTCGGCGGCGCCATGTGCGGTAGGCGGCCAGGAATCGTTCCACTTTAGGCCAAGCTGCCGCGGCCGTCGGAATGCGGTGAGCTTCATGAATTGCCGGTTCTGCGTTGAGATGCTGCCGGGGATGTTGGCGGTGGAATTGACGGAGGGCCGTCCAGTAGTAAGTGGCGCGAGCGGACAAGCGGATGGTTGCGAGTTCATCCGGTGTGAGGCCGACCCAGGGAGAATGCAACACGGTCAACAGCGGCAAATCCTGGAGCGGATTGTCCAGGACCCGGAGAACGCACAACAGATCGGTAATCTCGATGCTCTCATAAAACCCTCCGCGGGCCACGAGCAACGGGATCTGGAGCCGCTCGAAGATTTTGGCGTAGGCCTCCGCCTTGCCGCGCGGAGACCGCATCAAGATGGCCATGTCGCCCCAGCGCACTTCCCGGGTCGCGCGCCCGGATGCATCCCACACTTGAAAGCCGTCCGCCCTCAGACACTGCAACCGACGCCCGATCATCTCCGCCTCCCGCTCGACCTGGGTGCGAACCTCGGAATTGTCGGCATCGAAGGCGTCGGGGGACGATCGGTCTTCGGCCAGGGCCAAATGCAGTTCGACGCGAGGCGCCCCGCCGGGGCTCGTGCACAGGGCGAGTCGCTCTTCGGGCGCGCCGAACCGCAGATGCTGAGGGGGATCGTAAGTCACGCCGCCCACTTCCGATCGCATCAGGCCGTCAAAAAGCCGATTGACGAAAGCCAGGATCTGCTCGTGGCTCCTGAAATTCTCCGCCAGGTGCAACACATGTCCGGAAGACTTCGAACGACTCCAGGCCGTGATGTATTCCTGAAAAATGCGAGGATCGGCGAGACGAAATCGATAAATGCTTTGCTTCACATCACCCACAAGGAAACGGTTGGAATCGGCACCCTCGCGGCTCACCGCCCTGAGAATAGTATCCTGCGCTTCATTGATGTCCTGGTATTCGTCCACGAATACCAGGTCGAGCTGATGCCGGAGCTGACCGGCCGTGGCGGTGGGAGCGTTTTTGGCGCGGTCCCACAGGAGTTCCAGCGCGAATTGTTCGAGATCGGCAAAATCGACGGCGCCGAGCGTGCGTTTGGCGGCAGTGAAATCGTTGCCAAACTTCCGCGCAAGTTCCAGCACCACGATGGTTGGCTTGCGCAACCAGTTCCAGTCTTCGCACATGGGATCGTTGCCGCCGGGCACCGTGGCCAGTGATTCGAGAAAGGCAGCTTCGGAGAAGAACGGCAGAAGCGGCTTGCGCAATTTGGTCTTTTGATTCTTCGGCCAGGCGGCGTCGTCATCTGCCGCGAGGATGGCGGACAAGGCCTTGCTGAGTTGATCGCGGTCGATTGCGCTGTCGAGTTTCTCGAGGATCGCGCAACACACACGCGCCGGCGGACTGGGCTGTTCACGCAGGAAGTCGAGCCATTCGAGTCGCCATGCGGAGAATCCCTCGAGCAACCAGGGAAGCCAGTGTGCAGGGACTTTTTGATCCAGCAGCGCGCGTTGGCTTTCGAACCAGGCCGGGGGATCCCGGAGCGTTTGCGCATATCGATGCAACCGCAGGATCATTTGACGCACCGGTTCGTCCCACCCGCGGCCGTGGTCCAGCAGCAACTGCTGGAGCGCTTCCGCATCGCCGAGCTCGCCTCGGTATTGCTGTTGCAGGACGGCATCGAGCGTCTCCTTTGCCACCAAAGCCGCCTGTTCCTCGGATAGCACGGTCACTTCGGGATCTATCCCGAGCTGGTAAAAACGGTCCCGCACCAGCCGGAGGCAGAACCCGTGCAACGTTGAGATGCGCGCGCTCTCGAGCAGGGCTAATTGCTCGGCAAGCCGCGCATCATTCGGCCGCTCCAATAACCATTCTTCAAATCGAGTGCGGATTCGTTTTCGAAGTTCAGCGGCGGCCGCTTCCGTAAAGGTCACCACGAGCATCCGGTCGATGGCCGCTGGCTGATCCGGGTCGGCAATGCGCGCGAGACAGCGTTCGACCAAAGTCCGGGTCTTGCCGGTGCCCGCCCCGGCGACCACCAACACGTTGCCGTCCGCGCGGACGGCGGCCTCCTGTTCCGGAGTCAAGGGCATTGGGGGTCCTCCGCTGCGGGTGTTCCTCGCTGCAGGATCCGGTAGGAGTGGGACCAGGGATCGATGCGACAGATCCCCCGGGCATCGCAGTGCGCACAAGGGGTGGTTGTCCCGCGCCGGTAAGGGTCCACCCGGATTTCCCCGGAGAGGATCCGGCGTCCCATGGACCGAATGAGATTCGCCACGCCGTCGAGCATTTTTTGGAACCCTTCGGGGTCCATCGGTTCCTGGCAACGTCCATGAATGGCGCCCTGCCGGGTCAAACGGTAATTGAACTGTTCTCCGCTCACCGCGTCGGGCCGGCAATCGAATCGACGCAGAGCCGAGAGATCGAACCGGCCCGCGTGTCGGTAAGCCCGGCGTCGTAACTCCTCGGCCTGCGCCAACACCTCCCGGCGGTTGCCGCCACTTTCATAACGTCCGCGCAAATTGACATAAAACATCCCGGCGGGCCGCAGTTGGCGGAAACCGAAGACGGACCGGGCGTCCATTAACTCGCGCAGACAGAGCAGGTAGGCGGGCAACTGGATCTGGACGCCATGTTCCAAGAGCAGGGGATCGACGGAGTGCGCGCTGGATTTGTAATCGAGCACCATGCAGAGGGCCTCCTCGGGGTTAGCCCCGGCAACCAGGTCAATCCGGTCGATCTTGCCGCGAAAGGCCATCCGGTGCCGCGGATCGATTTGGATTTCCCAGGGCGGCAAGGCATCACCCTTCCGGCCAAACCCCACTTCGACCGCGGCGGGATCAAACGCGCAATGGGCCATCCAACCCACCGCGGTTTCGATGTAATCCTCAAGCAATCTCGTCAGCCTTTGAGCCTCGGCCTCGCGTTCAGAGCTTGTGGCGAACAGACCTTCGCGGAACCCGCGCGTCACTTCGGCGGCGATCCGGACGATGCGTTGCCGTGCCTCAAGGGGGGTGACTTCGCGCCAACGAAGTCCCGCCGTGTGCAATTCATCATGGAACCGGGCCATGATCTCGTGCTGAAAGCTCCCCTGCTCACGAGCATCGACCTCGAACTGTCTTCGTTCACCAGCGCGCAATCCCGCATGCGCGAAGAATTGGAACGGACACGCGGCAAACTGTTCGAGCGCGCTTACGGAAGTCTGCAGGACCGGGCCGTATAAGGCTTCGGCAAGGAACGCGCTCAGTTGCAAATCTTCGGCGGGGCGCATGAGCGGTTCGATCCGGTCCCGCAAGTGATGATTCCGGATCAGCGGTTCCAACGCGGCCCACTCCGGGCTGCTGCGCAGACGGATGGCTGGCGACAATAATTCGATCGCATGCTCGCTCGCCGTCCAATGTTCCTCTTTTTCGCATGCTTCCAACTCGAGCCCCGGCAACAGGTGACGCACCCGGTTCAAGAACGGCGATAGGTTCAGGACCCGGCCGGAGGTGTCGCGTTGGGCGCAGGTCAGGACCAGCCTGTCGCGCGCGCGGGTGAGGGCGATATAACCCAAATACCGTTCACGACTCAGTTGCGGCCGAAGATTGGCATGGAGAGTAACACCCTTCGTCTCGAGCTGATCCCGATCGTTGCCGCTGAGCAGGCCGGTCAACGCGGGCGCCGCCGGGAACACTCCCTCGTTAAGTCCCATCACGACGACCATCTGCAGGTCCGGATTGCGCGATCGATCAATTGTACCGACCAGGACCTGGTCCAGCGCCGGCGGGATGACGCCAACAGTCAGCCCGCTCAAGCCGCTTTCCACAATTGGAAGCCAGTCTGGCAATTCGAACTTCCGCTCGGCAAAAGCCAGTTCGAGGTTCTGGAGCCACATCCCCATTTGTTCCCACACCGTCCGATGCACCGCCGCGAACCGGCGGGTTCCCTCGCCTCCCACGCCTTTCGAGACCCACTGTTCGATGCGATCGGATACGCGCAAGTCTTGCCACAGACCCGAAAGCGAAGCGGCCAACTGCACGCCATCCAGTCCTTGACGGTCGGTTCCCAACCGGCGCGCGAAGGACTGGAACGTCGGCATGACCTGCCGGCGTGTCCGTTCAAGACGGCGCTCGAGCAGAGGATTACTCGGGAGTCGGACCGGTACTCGCCAGGCGTCACCCGACCAACCGTGCGCCAGGGCTTCGTTCTCGAGTTCGTCGAGCGCGCTTTCGTTCGCAGGCACCAGACCGGTCTTGAGCGCGCCGAACCAATCGTCGTGTTGCCAGCCGAAGGCGACGGTGCGCAGGCTGTAACGGATCAGCTCCGCGAGGGGATGGTGGGCCACAGGCTCGCGTCGATCGAGGAAGAACGGGATTTCATAGCGGCCAAAGACCCGGCTGATCACCTCGTGATAACCCTCGAATGATCGCAGTAATACCGCCGTGTCCCGATAGCGCCGACTGGGATCCGCCCGCACGTAACGCAGGATCTCCCTCGCCGATAATGTCGCTTCGCCAAGCGGATCCGGACAAATCACACACTGCACCGCCCCCGGTTGGCCGCCGAGTTCGACCGAGTCCGAAGTCGCATTCCAGCGCTCGGCGAGGTGGCGTAGTTGGGCCGGGCCTGAGAATCGTGTGGCTTGCCCCGGCTCGGGCAACTGGATGAACTCGGGGGTCTTCTCCGGCATTCCCTGAAGGAGATTCCAGACGGACCGGAAGGTGCGCGTCACACCCGACCACGCGGAGAGCCACCGCGGTTCGCCTTCCGGCAGGCCCGGCAGACAAAACGCCAGGGTCGCGCGGCGCGAAATGCCAATCACCTCACCCAACAACTCGAGCTCCTGCGGAGTTAATTCGGAAAACCCGTCCAGCCACAATCCACCCAACGCCAGCGCGGCCGATAGTTTCATCTCACGCCGCGCGTGTCGGATTGCTTCCGCGGCCAGGCTGACGAGCTGGTAAGGATCCTGGAGATCCTTGCCGGCGAGCCACGACAGGTAATGCCTCAGGAGCAAACCCAAATCATGCAGCTTCGCCGCCACGACCTCATCTTCGCAGTGGGCGGAGAGTTCCGTGACGCGATCCGGATCGAGCTTTTGTTCCTGCATTTCGCGCAGGACCTCGCTTAGTTGCCGGGCGAAACCCGGCAATCGCGCCGTAGCCCGGAATAGTCGCAATTCCGCGTGATGATCGGCAAGCAACGCCCGCAGGACCATGCGGCGCCCCTCTTCGTCCAGCAGCCGGTGGGCCCCTCCATGCAGCTCTTCAAGAATCAAACGGGCGAGGCGCTCGAACGAGAGAATCTGCAGCCGCGTGTATCCGCCCAGCCCGGGACGGGAAAGCAACTGTCGTTCGAGTTGGAATGTCGCCTGTTTCGGCGCCAGGAACAGCAGTGGCGGTCCATTACCATCCTCGAGGAGCGCCTCCCGAATCTCCCGCAAACAATGCTGAGTCTTGCCGCTCCCGGCTGGTCCGAGGAGAAAAGCGACCCCGCTTCCCCCGGGGGATTGGGATCGGATTTTGACGCTCATGGATCACGGCTCTGTTGCAGGGTGCGCGGAAGCCGGCCCCGGAGGGAAGGCCGCCAACTAGCCCGCATATTCATTGCACTCTCCGTTCCAACGGTAACTCATTGAGCGAACATACATGAAATATGCGGGCTAAGCCTCGCCCCCGGCGGCCTTGGCTTTGGTCTTCGCCGCCAACCGGGCTCGGGCGGCCGCCAGGAGTTCATCCACGGCGGTGGCTTCCTTCGGGTGGATGCGATGGAAATAGGCATTGGGTTTGGAAAGTTGTTCTTTCCGCGACAGCAGCCCCTCGAAACGGTTGGTTGTGCTCAACTCGAATTCGGTATCCATCTTGATGGCGTCGAACGGGCATACCTCGACGCAGATCTGGCAGCTCATGCAAACGGAAAGATCAATGTCAAAGACCTTCGGTTGGAATTGGAGTTTGCCGGCATGATCCGGTTTTTTGGCGGCGTCCTTGATGATGTAAATGCACTGGGGCGGGCATTCCTTCTCGCAGATCTGGCAAGCCACGCAACGCAGTCCCGCCGCCGGATCCTCACCATCATAGACCAGGAACGGGAAATTCCTCGCGTTCTCCTTGGCCGGGATTCGTTCCTCGGGATACTGGACCGTGACCAGACGGTCGGGTTGGACATAGCTGCCCACGAAGTTGCGCGCCGTTTCGGTTAAACCCAGAATGATACCGCCGCCTAACATAGCCGGTTATTTATTCCTGCCCTGCTCCCTCTTTCGGGGCTTCGCTTGATAGCCGCTTTATCCCTTCCACTCAACGATCCACCTCGCCGAGCACGATGTCGATGCTCCCCAGGATCACCACCACGTCCGCCACCGTATGCCCCAGGCACATGTCTTCCAATACGGTCAGATTGATCAGGCTCGGCGGCCGGACGCGATAGCGGTAGGGATTCAATCCGCCGTCGCTGATCAGGTAAAAACCCAACTCCCCTTTGGGCGCCTCGATTCGGCCATACGCCTCGCCCGGTTTGGGTCGGAACCCACGCGGTTTTGATTTCGGATCGAGGATGGGTCCGGGCGGGATGGCCCCCAAGGCCTGACCCAAAATCCCGACCGACTCGCGCATTTCCAGGACGCGGATCATATAACGATCGTAAACATCGCCATGATCCCCCAAGGGCACCCGGAACTTGAACCGGGGATAGATCCCATATTTGTCCACCTTGCGCAGATCGTAATTCACGCCACTCGCGCGAAGCATCGGTCCGGTAACACCGGCGTTCACCGCGAGTTCGGGCGAGAGCACGCCGACCCCCTGGGTGCGGGCGAGCAGGATCTCGTTCGAAGCCAGCAGCCGTTCAAATTCATCGAGGAACCGTGGAAAACGCTCCACCAGTTGGCGGACCTGTTCCAGCCATTGTTCGGACAGGTCGCACCGGCAACCGCCAAACCGCATGTAGTTGCACATCATCCGTGATCCGGTCAGCGACTCGAACAAGTCCAGGATCTTTTCCCGCTCCCGAAACGCGTACATCAAGGGCGTTCCCGAGGCCCCCATATCCTGGGCCAGAAATCCCACCAGACAGGCGTGGTTCTGCAGGCGCGTCAACTCCGCCGTGATCACCCGGATGTATTCGGCCCGCTCCGGCGGTCGCAATCCGGTCAACTTCTCCACGGCAAGGGCATAGGCCCAGTTGTTCGTGAGGGAACAAAAATAATCCAATCGATCGGTGTAGGGCATCGACGCGAGATAACTGGCGCCCTCGGCAATCTTCTCATGGTTCCGGTGCAGATAGCCAAAAACGGGTTTGAGCCGGACGATCCGTTCGCCCTCAACCGCCACGTCCATCCGGAACACGCCGTGCGTCGAGGGATGATGCGGCCCCATCGCGACTTCCAGGATGTCGTGTCCGTCGCCGGCGGGATAGCTCTGTGGCGCATCAACCAGTCCCTGTTCGCCTGGCTCTGTCATGGCGCGTCACTCCCCGAGTGCCGACTCCGGACCAGGTACTTCATCGTGGGCCGTGGGCTCATACTCGTAATCGTCGGGATCGCGGTAATCCTTGCGCATGGGATGATCCTTGAATTCCTCCCACATCAGCAGCCGGCGTAGATCAGGATGACCTGCGAACTGGACTCCGAAGAGATCATAGACCTCGCGCTCTTGCAGTTCGCAACTCCGCCATACCGGAGTCAATGATGGCAGGGTGACGCGGTCGGCCCGATTCTCGGTGCGCAACCGCAAAACCACCGGGCCATGGCCCAGCGCCATCGAAAATAAATGGTAGACCACTTCCAGATAACCGGGCACCCGACGTTCGTGTTCCTCCTCGAACTCGCGTTCTGCTCCGTCCACGATCTGTTTCACGCGATGCTTTTCCCGGATCACCTGTTCCATCCAATCCACACCCGTCACATTCGAGGCATAATCCAAGCGGAGTTCCGGATCGTCTCTAAGGGCGCGCGAGACCGCCAGCGCCGCTGAACCCTGCACCCAAAGCGCGGAGGGATTGTCGGCGCTGCCGTTGGCTACAATCACCAGGTCGGCGCCGGTCACGACCGACTCGACTCGGGCCTTGATTTCTTCCAGTGAAAGCATCGTGGGTTAATTCAAGCCGGTCTCGGAAGCCTCAGCCTTGCCGCTGCACTTCGGGTGGCCGCCAAACGGACACATTCTTCGGCGGCACCAAATCGTGTTCGCCGTGGACCGGGACCTCGAACTCGCCGGGGCTATCCGGATCCAGATGCCGCGGCCGCCCCGGGCCTTCGAGTGGTTCCAGACTAATACGACGCTGGAGGGTCATGAACGCATGGATCAAAGCCTCCGGCCGGGGCGGACAGCCGGGAATATGAACATCGACGGGGATATATCGGTCGATGCCCTTGAGGACATTATAGCCCTGCTTGAACGGTCCCCCCGAGATGGCGCAGGCCCCCATGGCAATCACATATTTAGGCTCCGCCATCTGATTGTATAATCGCACCACCTGCGGGGCCATCTTCTTCGTCACCGTCCCGGAAACAATCATCAAATCCGCCTGCCGCGGCGAGGGCCGGAAGATCTCGGCGCCGAACCGGGCGAGGTCATAGCGGGCCATGGTTGTGGCGATCATCTCGATGGCGCAACAGGCCAGTCCAAATTGCATGGGCCAGATGGAGTTCCGGCGGCCCCAATTGTAAATCTCGACCAGGGTGGTGGTGAGGATGCCCTGGCGCTGCAATTCGCTCCGAAGGCGCTCGTCCATCGGATTCAACGATGCCCCCAGGTGAGGAGGCCCTTGCGCCACGCCCAAACCAAACCCTCCGCCAGCAACAGCAGGAAGACCACCATCGCAACGAATGCTCCGACCGGCAGCCCCCCGAACGCCACCGCGAACGGTAAGAGGAATAATGTTTCCACGTCGAAGATCAGGAACATCACCGCATAAAGATAGTACTCGGAATTGAACCGGATCCAGGCATCTCCTTTCGATTCCAAGCCGCACTCATAGGTGGCGTTCTTTTCCAATCCCGGCTTTTGCGGGGAGTATTTCCGCGCCCACCAGCGCGCCAACCCAAGCGGGGCGAGTGCGAAGACTACTGCTGCGGCCGCGAATCCCGCCACGACCAGGTATGCGCTGTTTTCGTCGTACATGCAGGCTCCTTGCCGATCCCCTTGGCCGCTGGATCAGTTGTGATTGGATTCGGACGCGGCCCGCCGCAGTCCGACCGAGTGCGCGATATCGCTGAATTCATCCTGGCTGACTTCCTCCAGGGATTTGCCTTTGGCGGCCAGCTTCTCGTTAATTTTGATCGCTTTCTCGGTCATCTCCTCATGGGTTTCCTGAGTCCCACCCATCAGGGCAAAGTTCGGACCGGTCGTCAGGCGCTTGTGACCGTCGGTGTCCAGTCCGACTCCCAGCAGCACTGCTTTCCCCGGCTTCTTGCTCTTCGGCTTCGGCATGACATCAGGCTAACCGCGCTCCTCCCAAGTGCAAGGGTGAAAGTGCCGGTCACTCGCTTCCGGCGGCTTTGATTGTGACTTCGCCGTCAGCCACTTCGATGCTCTTTAGCTGCCCAAGCGTTTCGGACAAGTCCCGGTTCTTTTCGAGGTCCTGGGCCAGATTATGAAGTCGAAGTTGCGATAGCACCTCGGACGGCAGGGGCTGTCCCTTAACTTCCAATGAATCCACGTGCACATCCAACCTCCCATTCTGCAACCCCACATACAGAATCGCCGATCCGTTCAAATACCGGCCCGCCAGCCGCGACAACCCCGGAAACTTCGCCAAATCGTCCAGCGGCATGCTCACTTGCCCCTTTACCTGGTTGCCTTCCAGGTCCACATGCAGTCGATCACGCCACGCCGCTAGCTCAGGCTTGCGTGCGATCAGGGCGTTGATCTCGCGCCCTGTTAATACCAACGGCTCGACTCTCTTCCCTTCCTTCAGCCCGGACTGGAACGCCTTCAACCTCGCCTCCAGTTCCGTGTATTCCGCCGCCGGCATGTCCACCGGCTCCATCGCCATCGGCGAGGTCTCGGTATACTGCTCCACAAACGCAGCCAACCGATGCATCGCATACCGGCCCACAAAAAATGTCCCCACCGCCATCGCGATCAACAGAACGACCAAAGTCAGACACCCATACATCAGGCAACTGCGGCCCGTTCCCGTCTTCGCGGCCCCTGCCGATTTCAGCTCACTCATGTGGGTTCCTTTCGGTTGCCGGCCATGATGAACAAATTCCGCAAGCGCTCAATGGAATTCTGCCACTCTCCTCCAGCGCAGCGGTGTCGCCGACCAATATCGCCCCCTCACCTTCCCGCCTTCGCCGGAGGCTTCGGCGGGCAGGCAGCCCTCTCCCCCCGATGGGGGCGAGGGTGGCGCGATCTGCGCCGCCGGAGCTGCGGCGATTTCAGCCGCGAACACACAGGCGTTCTTAGGTTGCAACGGCTTCAGGTGCCGGAGCCCGCCTCATCCGAGGATATCTCCGTTTTGGAGCTCTCGATCAGTCTTTGGGCCTCGGCCGGTGAGATGCCGTGGGTGACGTCGATGCCGAACCGGCGTTTCAGATAATCCTCAAACGAAATCCATTCACCCTGGTATCGGACCGTCTTGGACCAGGCGCAGATCGTAACCAGCCCGGTGATTCGCTCTTTGAGCGCTTTCGTCAAGGCGGAGGTCCGGGCCACCAGGAACGCCAGAAACAGCAGGACCCCCATGCGAATACAGGCGTTGGCCAACAGATAGGCGGGGTCGACCTGTTCCGTAGTCTCGTAAGTCAGGATGATTATGCGCCCCACTGGAAGGAACAGTGCGAGGAGATAAGCCAGGCGCGCGCTATAAAACCAGGCCGTAAGTGTGACGGGCACGACGAAGAGGATTGGGAAAAGGAGGTAGGGGCCGGTCTGCACATCGAGCCACAAGATGGCCCCCCCCATGAGGATATACGTCCACGGCCGGGCCAGCGCCAAACTCAGTCGATTCGTGACGCGGTCAGAGAGCGAAGCCGGCTTGGCGATCGGAACGGCGGTATTCATTTACGACGGATTGCCAAAGGATGAACTGAAATCACGCGCTGAATTCCCCTGCCCTCGGGCGAATGAATTTTGCGAATCTCCCATGTTCTTTCGGTCTGTCAACCCGGAAGGGGTCGCAATAGGCCGCGGAAGGTTCGTTCTGATCACCAGGCGCGGTTCCAGTTCGTTCCGTGACGTCTTGTTTTCAAACCTACTTTTCACTTCCCGACGCGGCTCCGCCTGCACATGCTGCGTTCATGCCGGGATTGATCGCCATCGTCGGCCGACCTAACGTCGGCAAGTCCGCTTTGTTTAATCGCCTCGCGGGAAGACGGATTGCTATTGTCCACGATGAACCGGGTGTGACCCGCGATCGAATCAGTGCCGAGTCAGAATGGCATGGACACCCGTTCACCCTGATCGATACTGGCGGCATCGGTCTCCTGCGTGGAGAAAAAACGGACGATCCCATTCTCCGTGCCGCATTTGAACAAGTCCGACTGGCGATCGAATCGGCCAATCTCATCCTGCTGGTGGTCGACACCCGTGAAGGGATCGTCAGCCTGGATCGTGAAGTGGGCCTAAGACTCCGCCAGTCCGGCAAACCGATCTTCGTCGTTGCCAACAAAACGGATGATTCCCGGTGGATCCATAACACCGGAGATTTCGCCGAGCTGGGGTTTGACCGGATTTTTCCGGTCAGCGCGATCCATGATCGGGGCATTGAAGCGCTCATGGAGGCAGCAATCACCTTACTGCCAGCCGATGCGCCGATTCCGGAAGGGGGAGTGCCCACGGCCGGTTCTGGGCCCCTGAAGCTGGCCATCATTGGCCGACCGAACGTGGGCAAATCCTCCCTGATCAATGCGTTGACTCGTTCTTCCCGGGTAATCGTGAGCCCGTTCGCCGGGACCACTCGTGACTCGATCGATGTCCCCTTCGAAGTCGATACCGAAGGCCAGCGACAATCTTACTTATTGATTGACACTGCCGGCATCCGCAAGACACGTCGCATTCAGGATAGTATCGAGTTCTACAGTGTCCGGCGTGCGGAAGACTCGATCACCCGTTGTGACATTGCCCTGCTCATCCTCGATGCCGAGGCCGGGATCCTCGAGCAGGACAAGAAGATCGCGGATCAGATCACGGCTCAAAATAAGTCCTGCATCCTCGTGGTGAACAAGTGGGATCTCTACCAACCCCTGCTCACGTCCGCTCAAAAGAAGCTATCCCAACGATCAGACCGTTCGCAGCCGCGCCAGCAGGGTCCCGATCTCGAGTCGTTCGGCCGATGGGTCCAGGAATCCCTCTTTTTCCTCGACTATGCCCCCGTCATTTTCACTTCGGCGACCGCCGGCCTGAATTTGGACCGCCTGCTCGAGGCAGTTCGCTACGTCGCCGCCCAACTCCAGCAACGTATTCCGACGGCCTTGTTGAACCGGACCATCCAGCAAGCGGTGGAGCGTCGCCAACCAATCAGCCCTTCTGGCCATTTCCTCAACTTCTTCTATGCGACCCAAGTCAAGACCACGCCACCCACTTTCGTGCTCTTCGTTAATCGAAACGAATTGTTCTCCGATGCATACAAGAAGCACCTTGCCAAAGAAATCCGCAGCGCCTTCGGCTATGAAGGCTGTCCGATCGTCCTAATCCCCAGGGCTAGACCCAAGACCATCGAGTCCGTCCGCACGGAGAAACGTGTCGATCGGGCGGGCGGCAAAAGAACGGCGAAACGCCGCAGCCAGCGTCATTGATCAGCGCATCTTAGGATGGTAACGTCGGGTTCGGGAAATGGCTGATCCTGGCGCAGGTTGAACGCTTTCAAAACTGGTTGTGAATCAAGCCACAAGGGCGGATGAGAATTCAGTGGCGACCCGGGACGAAGAAATTGAAGAAAAGGGTTGCGACCACCATATGTAGTGGCTAATTTCCACGAGCACCCAACGAATAGCGGTGCCGGCCTGTCGTCTCGGCCGTCGTTCTTGTTCGTGCGGGTCCCGTTTTTTGCGATATTCCGACTTGTTTTTACGACCGGCCGGAGAATTCAGGAGTAATCTAACAAACTGACGTCTGAACCCACCTGATACCATGATTGACGCCCGAAATGAGCTCATGACCCCGGCGCCCGCGAAACGCCAGACTTCAAAGCTCGCCGCCAAACGCGGTCGCTTGGCGCAGCGGCGATCGCTCCCGGTGGCTCGGGTCTTTAGCGATTCCAAAGTCAGTCCCTTTGATCAAATCGAGTGGGAGCGGCGCACCGCGGAGATCACCGACGACGCGGGCAAGGTCATTTTCAAGCAGGAAAACGTCGAGGTGCCGAAGTCGTGGTCGGTGCTCGCGACCAAGGTGGTCGTCTCGAAATATTTTTATGGCGAACAGAACACGCCGGAGCGCGAAACCTCCGTGCGCCAGCTCATCCATCGCGTCTGCCGCACCATCGCGGACTGGGGCGTCAAGGACGGCTATTTTAGCAAGGCCGATGGCGGAGTTTTTCTATGACGAACTGACGCTGGCTCTGCCTGAACCAGTACGGCGCCTTCAATTCGCCGGTCTGGTTCAACGTCGGGCTCTACCACCAATACGGCGTCGGCAACAATTCCGGCTCGCGGCAACTGGTATTACAACCGCAAGACCGGCGAGGCCGAGCGCGCCCCGACGCAATACGAATATCCGCAGTGCAGCGCCTGCTTCATCCAATCGGTCGACGACAACATGGAATCCATCATGCGCCTGGCCCACAGCGAGGCCATGCTGTTCAAGTTCGGCTCCGGCACCGGCACGGATCTCTCGCCCATCCGCTCGAGCAAGGAAAAGCTCAGCGGCGGCGGGCGCCCGAGCGGGCCGCTGTCGTTCCTGAAGGTTTATGACCAGGTCGCCAACGTGGTGAAATCCGGCGGCAAGACCCGCCGCGCGGCCAAGATGAACACCTTGCGCGACTGGCACGGCGACATCGAGGAATTCATCGACGCCAAGCAGAAGGAAGAGCAGCAAGGCCTGGGCGCTGATCGAGCAGGGCTACGACGGCTCCTACAACGGCGACGCCTACGGCAGCGTCATGTATCAAAACGAAAACCTTTCCGTCCGCGCCAGCGACGAATTCATGCAGGCCGCCCTGGAAGGCAGGGAATGGTGGACCCGCGTCGATCACCACCGGCAAACCGCTCGAGAAGAAGGATGCCGGCGCACTTGCTTCAGAAGATCGCCGAAGGCACCTGGATCTGCGGCGATCCCGGCATGCAATACGACGGCGCGATCCAGAAATGGCACACCTGCAAAGGCACCGAGCCGATCCACTCCACCAATCCCTGCTCCGAATACGTCTTCCTCAACAACACCGCCTGCAATCTCGCCTCGCTGAACCTGATGAAGTTCAAACGCGAGGACGGCACATTCGACGTCGAACGTTTCAAGGCCGCCGTGCGCATTTTCATCACCGCCCAGGAAATCCTGGTGGACAACGCCAGCTATCCCACCCAGGAAATCGCCGAGAATTCGCACATCTTCCGCACGCTCGGGCTGGGCTACGCGAACCTCGGCTCGCTCATCATGAGCTACGGCCTGCCCTACGACTCGAATGAAGGCCGCGCCCTGGCCGGCGCCATCACCGCCATCATGACCGGCCATGCCTACGAGCAATCCGCCGACCATCGCCGCAGTCATTGGCCCCTTCGAAGGCTACCGCGACGCCCGCTGCGCGCACGTCTCCAAGCCGGCCGCCAAGAGACAACGTGGATTCCATGCTCGGCGTCATCCAACTGCACCGCGACGCCGTCGAAGACATCCAGCCCAGCCGCGAGTTCAATTATCTGAAAGACGAAGCCCGCCGTTGCTGGGATCGCGCGCTGGCACAGCGGCCAGCAGCCACGGCTATCGCAACGCCCAGGTCACCGTGCTCGCCCCCACCGGCACCATCGCCTTCCTCATGGACTGCGACACCACCGGCGTCGAACCGGACATCGCGCTGGTCAAATACAAACTGCTGGCCGGCGGCGGCATGCTGAAGATCGTCAACCGCACCGTGCCCGAGGCCCTGCGACGTCTCGGCTATGCCGCAGCGCAAATCGAAGCGATCGTCGCGCACATCGAGAAGTTCGACACGATCGAAGATGTCGAGGAAGACGGCGAGACCGTGCCGCAGCGGACTGCAGGCCGGAGCATCTGCCGGTCTTCGACTGCGCGTTCAAGCGCTTACCGCGGCAAGCGCAGCATTCATTACCTGGCGCACCTCAAGATGATGGCCGCCGCCCAACCGTTCATCAGCGGCGCCATCTCCAAAACCGTCAACCTGCCCGAGGACTGCACCGTCGAGGACATCCGCGATGCCTACGTCCAGGCCTGGAAGATGGGCCTCAAATGCGTCGCCATCTATCGCGACGGCTCGAAACGTTCCCAGCCGCTCAACACCAGGAAAACACCGAGGCCGGCGACAAGGCAGCGGACGCACCAGCTCACCGATCTCGAGAAACGCGACCCAGGAACTCGAAGCGGAAGTTCGCCGGCTGCGCAACAGGAGGCCGGCCAACCCCTCCGCCGCCGCCTGCCCGAAACCCGCACCGCCGTCACCCACAAGTTCGACATCGCCGGCCACGAAGGCTATCTCACCGTCGGCTTGTTCGACGACGGACAGCCGGGCGAACTGTTCATCACCATGGCCAAGGAAGGTTCGACCATCGGCGGGCTGATGGACGGCATCGGCACGCTGACCAGCCTCGCCCTGCAATACGGCGTGCCGCTCGAGGCCCTGGTCAAGAAATTCGCCCACCAACGGTTCGAACCCTCCGGCTTCACCAAGAACCCGGAGATCCGCAACGCCTCCTCCATCACCGACTACGTCTTTCGCTGGCTGGCGATCCAGTTCATTCCCGGCTACCGCGAGGCCAACCTGCCCAACCGCACCCAACCCGAGCTCGCCATGCCCGGCCTGCTCGAGGAAGTGAAAAAAAAAGTGAACCGACCGGTGCCGGAACTGCCAATCTCGGATGATGACACGACGATTTTAGTCAACACCACGACATCCGTCCCGGGAACCGCGCCGACCAATGGCAACGGCACCAACGGACCGCGCTCGATTCAATCGTTGAGCGATGCGATCGCCCACTTTCAACAGGATGCGCCGACTGTGCCCCAACTGCGGGCACGTCGCCGTCCGCAACGGCGCCTGCTACAAATGCCTGAACTGCGGCGAAAGCCTCGGATGCAGCTAGCCCTGCACATTTTGCAGGCCGGCGTGGCCGGAACCAAAATGCCCGCCCCGGACGTCGGGTGGTTGATTGATAAGCCGATGCCCACGGGGGCGCCGGCCTGCGATATGTGTAAGCGACTTCGTCGCAAGACACAACACCCTCGGGGACCAACTGGCGGCGTGAAAATCTGCGCGACAATGTCAGACTTTGATCCCTTATACCAGGGTCTTTTGCAGAAAGCGAAGCTATGGAAGCGGCAATACAAGAGATGTGCGGGCTATACGGAAAACCGCGCCCTCTGAAAAGCACGTCCCAGACAGTACAGGCTGTAGCAAGGCTTTCGAATCGAAAATCTTTCCTGAGCCTGGATCAAGGATTTTATCCGCGACGCGTTATGGCAAGCGGCCGAGGGTTCCGCCCCCGCGCTCAGCCGGCCGCCGCAGCCGCTTGCTGGAGCTGCGTTCGGACTTGCGGCTTCACCGATTGGATGCCCCACCCGCCTCCCCAAGACCCAAAAAATAGCCGGATGGTTTTTCAGCCGAATCAGGGATGTAGATACGACCCCGGTTGATCCTCTGGGTGGTTTCGGACATCACCGGTTCCAAGCGACCGGACTAGGGGAATGAGTCTGCTTCGGCATGCTTTCACCGAAGGATTAGTTTGAACATTTCTTGGGCTTCTGGCATCCATAATAGGCGTGCGTCGCTTCAGGAACATCGTTGTCGCATTGGCAGCCTTGCTTTGGCTGCCGATGTCGGCGCATTGTCAGCTCGAATCTGTTCCGGGTTTCGAGTTTCTCCGCTGCAAGGTGGGTTCCGCTTCATCCCACAGTCCCGGCAAGGATTGCAACGAATGTTGCGCGGTGGAGAAATCACAATGCCGGGCGGAGCAGGTTCGCCTCACCGTTCCAACCCCCGATTTCATTTCGCTCCCAGCTATACTGGCATTGCCGGTGGTGAGCGCCTTGCCCGTTGAAGTCCGCATCGGCATCCTCACAGCTGCTCCACCCGAGTTGCCTCAAAGCTGGCATTTTCTTTTCCGCACGGCACTTCCAGTCCGTGCTCCTTCCATTGCTTCCTAAATAGTCCCGTCCGGGACTTTTTTCTCATCGCGACGCGAGTTCTCGTCGTGACTTTTTGGTTTTCCAATTTCGGTCTGCCGTTTGAAATGTTTATGAAGCGAAAATTCTGTAAATTGACAATCCTGCTTGGCTTGGCGCTGGGAGGCACGGGAGCATTGGCCCAACAAACCAACTCCCTGCTTGACACCCCCTCGCCGGAACAACGTGATGCCGCCACGCTGGAAGTGCTGATCTCCGAGGCGTGGACGAACAACCCGGAAGTGCGCCTGTATGAAGTGGCGGTCGAAGGCGCGCGCGGCGAGTTGATCACGGCCAAGACGTGGAACAATCCCGAAGTGTCCGTCGCCCCCGGCGCATTGCATACGAGCGAGAGCGGCAGTCCGTCGCGAACTGGATTTCACGGCGATTTCGGTGTTTCGCAGACATTTCTTTTTCCCGGCAAACGCGCACTGCAAAAAGCCGTGGCGCAAAAGACCGTCGAATCCCGCCAACTGGCGCTCTCGGCTTTCCGCACACAACTCGCCATTCAAGTGCATCGCTCCTTTTACAGCCTGTTGGCTGCGCGGCAGGTCGTGGCATTAAGGGAGCGGCATCTCGCATTGGCACAATCGTTCCTGGAGGCAGCGAAGAAAAAAGTCGAAGGCGGTTTTGCGCCGGACTTCGAGCACACCAAGGCGGAAGTGGACGTGGCGGCGGGTCGAAAGGCGCTGCGCGACGCGCAGGCGGAGGAAGCGGTCGCACGCACGGCGCTCAATTCGCTCGTTGGGCGGAAGCTGGACGCGCCAGTAGCGATTGCCGGTGAATTCAGCGAAAGCCCAACCGTGCCGGATGAAGGAACCTTGCTGAATCACGCGCTGGCGCAGAATCCGAGTTTGAAAATTCAGGCTGCCGAGGTGGAGCGTAGCGGCTTGGGCATCGCGCTCACGAAGAAGTCGCGACTGCCGGATTTCACGGTCGGTCCATCGGTGGAATATCGCGAAGGCGAACAAATCTACGGGTTAGGAGTTTCGCTGCCGCTGCCATTGTGGGACAAAAAGAAAGGCGCAATTGCCACGGCGACCGCCGAACAACAGCGGGCGCTGGCCGAATTCGACACCCTGCGCCGGGACATCATTCGCGAAGTCAGCAGCGCCGCGCATTTGCTCGCGGCGGCGCGCGCATCGCTCGCGATCTACACACCTGCGTTTCGCGGCAAACTCAAGTCCGCGCTCGACAGCGCGTCGCAAAGTTACGCCGAGGGCCGCACCTCGCTCCTCGTTTATCTGGAAACGGAGCGCACCTATTACGACACGGAAGCCGCCTACTACGAAACCCTGCAACGCCTTTATGACGCGCAGGCCGCGCTCGAAGCGGCGCTGGGAATGCCGTTGAACGAACTCGAAAAGACCAAGCCATCCACCACCAAATAACCGAATCAGCACCATGAGCCATCGAATCATTTCACTGTTCACCGCCGCGCTGCTTGCCGGCGGACTCGCCGGCTGTGGCAATAAAGCCGAACCCGTTGCGGAGGCCAAGCCGGAAACCAAGCACGATGAAAACATCGTCACGCTCACGCCGGAAAACTTGAAGCACATCACGTTAAAGACCGAACCCGCCACGTTGAGCAGTCTTGGCACGACGCTCAAGGCGGCAGGCCGTATCAGCGCCAACTTGAACAGGACCGCCAAAGTGACTTCGACCTTTGAAGGCCGGTTGACCAAGCTCAGCTTCGACCTCAATGACCGCGTCAAGGCTGGCGAAGTGATGGCGCTGGTCGAGTCTCCGGAACTGCTCGGCAAACAGCTTCATATCAAAGCCCCGATTGAGGGTGTGATTATCGAGCGCGCCGCCACCACCGGTGAGTTGGTGGACAAAAGCAAGACCATCTACACCATCAGCGACCCCACCCAGCTTTGGGCCATTGCGGAGGTGAAGGAGCGCGACATCGCGGCGGTGAAGGCAGACCAGGACGCAACCTTTGAGGCGCTGGCGTATCCCGACGAAAAATTTCACGGCAAAGTCATTCTGGTCGGCAACCAGGTGGAGTCTGGTTCGCGCACCATCGAAGTCCGCATTGCCGTGGAAAATTCGGACGGGCGTTTGAAACCGGGAATGTTCGCCGACGTGGAGATCGTCACCACAATTCTCGACAACGTGTTGTTGATTCCCGACAACGCGCTGCAAACTGACGGCGAGGACCAGATCGTCTTCGTGGCGCTGGACGGCAACAAGTTTGCGAAGCGCGTGGTGAAGCTGGGCTTGGAGCAATCGGGGCGCGTGCAAATTCTCAGTGGGGTCAAGGCGGGGGAAAATGTCGTCACCGATGGAAGCTTCGTTCTCAAATCCGAAATGCTAAAAGGCCAACTCGGAGAGGAATGACCGCTGAAATCCATGAGCGACGAACACAAACATGACGGCGGACATCGCTGCGGCGGGCACGAGCACGAGCTGGCAAAGGAAAACCTCGTGCTCCACGGCGACAATCAGCGCACCGTGGACGCCATCGCCAAGCCAGCAGGCATTGACGAGGCTTTCGGCGATTTGCTCCCGGAACAGAAAGTAGAACGCGTCCGCGAACTGATGTCCCAGCACAAAAACGTCGGCATGATCGGCGACGGGGTAAATGACGCGCCCGCGATGGCGACCGCGAGTGTCGGCATCGCAATGGGCGCGGCGGGCACGGACACGGCACTGGAAACGGCGGACATGGCGTTGATGCAAGATGACTTGAGCAAAGTGGCCGAGGCCATCCAACTTGGCTGGCGCAACGTTCACATCATTCAGGCGAACATCGCCTTTGCGCTCGGAGTGAAGGCCGTGTTTCTAGCACTCGCGCTGACGGGACGCACGAGTCTTTGGCTGGCGATTCTCGCCGACACTGGCACAACGCTCGTTGTCATTGCCAATGCGATGCGTTTGCTGCGAACGCCGGAAACAGTTTTGAAGAGCAATTCATGATCAATCCCATCCTCAATTTCTCCGTTCGCCAACGCTTGCTTGTCGTGCTGGCGACTTTGATTCTCACCGGCTTCGGCTGGCTCTCGTTGCGGCAGATTCCGATTGATGCGTTCCCCGACGTGACCAACGTGCAGGTGCAAGTTCTCGCCACGTCCGGCGGCATGTCGCCGCCCGACATGGAAAAGCTGGTGACACGGCCGATTGAAATTGAACTCGCCGGTTTGCCCAGGCTGACCGAAGTGCGCTCGGTTTCCAAAATCGGTTTGAGTGCCATCACCGTGGTTTTCGAGGACGGCGTGAACGACTACTTCGCGCGGCAACTCGTGTTTGAACGCCTGTCCGGCGCGAAAGACAAACTTCCGGCTGGCGTCGAAGTCCAGCTTGGGCCGATCACCACCGGCCTTGGCGAGATTTTTCAATACACGCTCGTCAGCAAGGACAAGAAATACGATGCGCGCGAACTGCGCACGGTCCAGGACTACATCGTGCGCCCGATTCTGCGCACCGTGCCAGGCGTCACGGATGTCAACTCGTTCGGCGGACAGGTGAAACAGTATCAAGTGCTCATCAAACCCGACCGGCTGACTTCCTACGGCATCACGTTGCAACAAGTCTTTGAGGCGCTGGAAAAGAACAACGCCAACGCGAGCGGCAACTTCGTCGAGCACGGCTCGGAGCAATACGTCGTGCGTGGCCTGGGTATGGTGAAGGACACGAAGGACATCGAGAACATCATCGTCGCCACGCACGAACACGCACCGGTTCATGTGCGCGACGTGGCGGACGTGCAAATCGGTTCTGAACTCCGGCAAGGCGCGGTGACGGCCAACGGCGAAGGCGAAGCCGTCGCGGGAATTGTCCTCATGCTCAAAGGCGCGAGTGGGCGCGACGTGGTGAACGCGGTGAAGGAAAAGTTGCCCGCGATTCAAAAGGCGCTTCCCAAAGGCGTCGAGCTTGTGCCGTTCTACGACCGCACCGATCTGGTGAAGAAGGCGATTCACACCGTCACCAAGGCGTTGCAGGAAGGCGCGATATTCGTCTTCATCATTCTCATCGTGCTGCTGGCGGATATTCGCAGCGCCATCATCGTGACCCTCGTGCTGCCGTTGGCGGCGTTGTTCGCCTTCATTATGATGCGTTGGTATGGACTCTCGGCGAATCTCATGTCGCTCGGTGGTCTGGCCATCGGCATTGGCATGATGGTGGACGGCGCGGTGGTTATGGTGGAAAACATCCATCGTCATCTGACTGAGAAGCCCGACGCCGCGACGCAACACGCGCACGCGGACAAAACTGAAACCGTCCTATACGCGGCGAAGGAAGTCGGACGCCCGATTGTGTTCGGCATTTTCATCATCATCGTGGTGTTCCTGCCGCTGTTCACACTGGAAGGATTCGAGGGCAAGATGTTCAGCCCGCTGGCGTTCACGATTTCATTCGCGTTGCTCGGCTCATTGATTCTCTCGCTGACGTTCGTGCCGATGCTCTGCACCTATTTTCTGAAACAAGTGCCGCACGAGCATGACCCGTTTCACATCCGCTGGTTGAAACACGGTTATCTCGTGATGCTCAAGCCATGTGTGCGGCGGCCGTGGTTGGTGGTGATTCCGGCGGTGCTGGCGCTGGCGGGCGCGTTCGCGCTCGTGCCGCGCATCGGCTCGGAGTTTTTACCGGCACTGGATGAAGGCTGCGTTGGCCTGCAGACTTTCCGCATCCCCAGCATCTCGCTGCCGCAATCGTTGGAACTTCAGGGCCGCGCCGAAAGAATCCTTAAGCAGTTTCCCGAAGTCATTGATGTGGTTTCCAAGACGGGCCGCGCGGACATCGCTTCCGATCCCATGGGCATCGAAATCAGCGACGTGATTGTGACGCTCAAGCCGCGCGAGGAATGGACGACGTCAAAGACCAAAGACGAACTGGTGGACAAGATGCGCGACGCGATGGCGGAACTGCCCGGCGTGGCGTCGAGTTTTTCGCAACCGATCGCGCTCCGCGTGGACGAACTGGTCAGCGGCGTGAAGTCCGCCATCGGCATCAAAATCTTTGGCGACGATCTGGATGTGTTGAAGGACAAGGGCGAAGCCGTGGCCCGCGTGCTGGCGAAAGTGCCCGGCGCGGCGGACATCAACATCGAGAAGGTTAGCGGCCTGGCCTATCTGCAAATCGAAATTGACCGCGATAAACTCGCCCGCTACGGCATCAACGTGGCCGATGTGCAGGAAGTCGTCGAAACGGCCATCGGCGGCAAGGAAGCCACAAAAGTTTATGAGGGCCAGAAAGTCTTCGGCCTCGCCGTGCGTTTTCCGGAATCGGCGCGGAGCGACGTTTCGCCCATCCGGCAGATTCTCATTGCGTCGCCACAAGGCGCGTTGATTCCGCTCGGCCAACTGGCGCACGTCTATGTCACCGAAGGCCCGGCGCAAATCAGTCGCGAGCAGGCGCAGCGTCGCATCGTGGTGGAGTGCAACGTGACTGACCGCGACATCGGCGGCTTCGTGAAGGAAGCGCAGGCGAAGATTGACGCCGCCGTGAAACTGCCGCCGGGCTACTTCATCACCTGGGGCGGGCAGTTCGAGAACCAACAGCGCGCGATGAAACGGTTCAGCATCGTTGTCCCCATCACCATCGCGGCGATTTTCCTGTTACTATTCGGCTCGTTCAATTCCGTCAAACAGGCACTGCTCATCATTCTGAACATTCCGTTCGCGCTGATTGGCGGCATCATCGCGCTGATCGTCGGTCACTTCAACATCAGTGTGAGCGCCAGCGTCGGCTTCATCGCGCTGTTCGGCGTGGCCGTGCTCAACGGCGTGGTAATGGTCAGCTATTTCAACGAACTCCGGCGCGAAGGCATGAACGTGGAACTCGCGGTCATCAAAGGGGCTGTGTTGCGGTTGCGTCCCGTGCTCATCACGGCGAGCGTCGCCGCCCTCGGCCTAGTGCCGCTGCTCTTTGCCACCGGGCCCGGCAGTGAGATTCAAAAGCCGCTCGCCGCTGTCGTCATCGGCGGACTCATCAGTTCCACACTGCTGACGTTGTTCATGCTCCCGACGCTCTACAAAGTACTCGAGCGTGAGAAGACGAAGGACACAGCCATCCACCTGCCCGAACCCACCCGCAACCCAGGAGCCATAATTGGGGCAATGCCCGGTAGCAATCCAGAAATCAGAGTGTAGTTTTCCGGATGAGCGAACATTTCCACGCGCCAATCGAATGGTCGTCACCCCACCGGTCTCACTGAGGATCCCGCCCGTGGTGAACTACCGGGAGCGCAGTGTCGAGGCCGTCACCTGGTGAAGCCCTGAGAGAAGCGAGTGAAACTGGATTGGCTGCCGATGCGTTGGATCGCCAGCAGTTTCGGAGAATCGATGCCAGTGCAGAAATCCGTCGAAAGTCAGCAGGCTACTGAATTGTTACGGCTTAGGCAGTGCCGGTGCATTGCGCGAGCATTGCTTCACTGCACTTGCAGAGGCTCGCCTCAGCGATGACATAATTTCCACTCGACGGGTTTGAGTCGTAATTATGCATTGCGCACCAGTGACTTAATGTATTTGGAATGCGATTCGATTTACTGTCCTGGACCGGCTTGGCATTCAGATAGCGTCCGGACAGTTGAGGGCTCTGGCTCCTATGCCCTCCACCACGTAACAACTCAGGAAAACAGGTATGAGAAGAATGCTCATCTGCGGGTTTGCTTCGTTAATGGCTTTTAACACCAACGCCTTCAATACCCCCGTGAACGACATCGGGCCAACCCAGCCGGCTGGAGTGGGTGAGTGGAACCTTTACGATTCCACCGGAGGCGGAGGGGGCGCTGGTATCATGGAGTGGATTTACGGCGCCGGGAATTTCACACGCGTTGATGACGCCGCTGACATCTTTTGGACTGACGCAGTTGGTCAAAACGGCATAATCTTCGATGCGATATACGCTGGTAACAGCCAAAGTCTGTACCTGACCAAACCCAATGGCACAAGCGCGATTACGGCGTCTGGTCTGACTTGGAGTGGATCCAGTACGGACGATCCTCCTGTTCGCGGCGCTAGTGTCATCGCCCTTCCCAATTTACCATCGACCCCTTTCCTGTTAGCCGATCGCACTCCCAACGGCGGGAGCACGTTTCAGTCATCCGCTCCATCCTTGAACGGCGATGGTAAAGACCACATGGTGACCTTCCTGGTCACTGGTTACCTGAATACTCCAGGTATTCCAAGCACTCCAGATGGCATCACGGCACTGACTGATCCCACGTATGTCATCGCATTCGAAGATACCGACGGCGGCGATTATGATTATAACGACTTGGTCGCAGAGGTTCATGGGATCTCAGTCGTTCATGGGATCTCAGTTCCCGAGGGTGGTTCCGGATTGGGTTTGATTGGTGCAAGCCTTGTGGCCTGGGGCTTGTTCCGTTGGAGGCTGCGTAAATCTTTCAGATAAAGCCACAGCCATCCCATAGGAATGTGAAAGAAAGCTGGAACGAATTGTTTGGGGATGTCCCGGTGTTTTCCGGCTGCTCGGCTTTATAGCCAAGGGGCTAATCAGTAAGCCAGATTGTGCCACGGACGCTGTACTCCAGCCCTGGCAGGTCGCCCGTGGAATGGGCGCCATGCTGTGCCCCTGCGATTACATTCAGTTGCATGTTCCATGAGGGGAAGTGGGCAGGTTCGGCTAGCATGCCTCTTCGCTGCGCTCGGATCACAATAGGTACGATAACGCGCTTCAAATTCCTTGTATTCCTCGGACAATGAACTCCAGGCCTTGAAACAAGAGTCGAACGCCCAGTCGATACTCTGGCTATAGCCCGAATCGACCGCACCGTGTACCGGTGCATTCCAAGGGCGTATCGGTTTCAAAGTGACGTCCGGCAGGTGAATGATTCCGACGTACTGCACGGAGGATTGTGATCCCTCCAATAGGAGGCGGCCGAATTCCAAGTCGAAGACCGCTAGACCATCGCGCAATGGATCGATATCGCGGAGTTCTCTCCATGGCTGTCGCGGTGCCGGGGGGAGTGTCAGAGACGGAAGGTTTTCCAGTTCTGTGGCCCTTACCAAGGGGCCACATTCTGTTTCCAGATCTCGAAGCGTGGAGGCGCGCATCGGAAGATCCCTAGGCATTGATGGGTCGGGCGACCAAATGGGCAACCATCGGCTAAGCACCCAGACTTCGCCAATTGCCACGTTTTGGTGCTCGATGAGACTGATGCCGGTGCGCTCAGAAGGCGAAGAGATCCGGAGGGTGAATGGCCCGCCGCTAGCCAGGTCGCGAAAAGCAGCGGTCCATCTCCAAGTATTTTCGGTAGACTTTTCTCGAGCCCAACCGACATCTCGGGTTGAATAAGCTGTCTTTCCCGATTGTCTCAGCTCGAGTTCGAGCCTGATCTTCTCGCCACTCCATCCCCAGACCAGGGTTTCCCTCTGACCGTGGCTCTTGCCCCGGGCCTGTTGGAGCACCATATTGTCGCCAAAATAAGGCGCAAGGACAAGCTCCGAGCCTTGAATAACTGATGGGGCGATCGCAAAGACGAGGATTAGTAGTGCGGCTGACATAGAGTTCTGCATGGCATTCAGCGCTCGTCGGCAACGTGGAGGACGACGCGGAAGCCAATGTGATCGTGTCGGGCGCTGGGAGGCACGGGTCGCCGGGTGTGCGGGCTCAAGTCAATGTCATCATGGTCGAACCACGAACCACCTCGGATCATGCGGCGATTGGCTCCGTCGACTCGAAAGAAGTCGAGATCGGCCTCGCGGATCTCCGTCGGATTCAATGAAGCCTGGTAGAGCCCGAGACACCATTCGGCGACGTTCCCTGCCAGGCCGTAGCAACCGTTGATCGGATTGAAGTCGCCAGGGTCGTCAGCCGGGGCGGTCCGAACAAACTCGTCTTTGCTGGACCGGGCAGAGAAACTTAAATCCCAGGGCCAAGGATAAGGGCTCTGGGTCAGTTCATTACCTGCGAAGTTGAGTTTCGAGCGGAACTCTTCCTCCTGCCAGGGCCATTGCAACAGGAGGTTTCCCCTGGAGTCCCGCTTCTCAATGCTGCTCTCCTGATCCCAGATGGCGAGGTTATACTCGATGTCTGTGGGTAGTGAGTAGGTCTGGCTCGGGGCAAGGCGGCGTTGATGGCGTTCGACCCGAGCCAACCACTCGCAGAAACGATTGGCTTCTTCCCAACTTACGCCCACGACCGGGTGATTCTCTTCTTGGGCGAAGCCGGGATCTTCCCATGAGCGGGTCGGGATAAACGACCATCCTGCCATGGTGAGGCAATTCATGCCTGGAGTGAGGGGAGGATCGGCCGCTTCAGCGAAGTGGCGGTATTGCTCTCTTGTGACCTCGGTTGTCGCCATCAGAGTGCCATTCTTAGACAACCGAGAGAATTTCATGCCGATCGAGTTGGTCCATTCCAGTGCCTCTTGCCCTGGCCACAGTTGCGGTTCGAGATCGACTTCGATCGACTGGCTCTCATCTTGGGATGCAGGCGCAACGAACACATTCGTGGTTAGATTGAAATAGCCCCGCAACGAAACGTCGATTCTCCGTATCCCCGGATACACCAAAACCTCTTCGCCGCTAAGAATGTGTTTGAGTGCATTCGCGTCTGTCAGGGTAGGTCGGTGGACGGTGATACGGGCATCTGCGGGACTCGCAAAGACCTTAAGCGGAGTCCAGCTAAAGTTGATTCCAAGGCTTGGCCCAAGGGATTCCTGGACAATGACGTTGGTGCGAATCATACCGCCCACCTCGGGCAGGTAAGCGACGAGTTCGTAACGGCCGACCGGTAAGGGGGGCAACGTAACCGGTTTCCCGGGGGAGGCAGATTGATTCGAGACCGAAAGCTGCCCTTTCGAGTCAAAGAGCGAATATGAAAACTTCTTCAACTGTGAATCGGTTGCCGTCAACTGAAAAGAGAGGGACCCGGTTTGGCCCGCAGACGCCTCTGAAGCGCGAGGTTCGGAGGGATTCGAGGCTTGGATAGCCGCATCGAATTCCGATGCGGCCGAGTGGGAGGGTGCGAGCTGCGCAGCAGCCCTTTGAGCATCGGTCCAAAGCAAGAAGCGGCTCGGAATCACTCCGATAAGAATCAAGACGAACCCAACGAGCCCGACGACCAGGAGTGGGATCGACACGTTCTTGAACAAAGCCAGGATCCGATTCGACGGCGGAGGCTCTGTGAAGACGCTATGCCATGGTTCTCGCGGAGCTGCAGACGCGGTGGTCTGCGCGGCGTGAGGATCGATTGAGGGAAGTCGACTGAGAAACTCGCGCACGGATTGTGGGCGCAGTAGTGGGTCTTTCTCCAGGCAACTGCCGATGAGGACTCGTGCCTTCGCGGGAGCAGGGTTATTGACTTCGAGGGCTGCGAGTCGCTCAGACATGGATTGAACGCGCATGTTAAGAAGCTGCTGTTCAACCTCGTCCGGATAGAATGGAGGTGTGCCGGTCAGTAGTTCATAAAGAGTTGCACCTAGTGAGTAAATATCGTCCGTGGGTCGGGGAGTGACTCCCTGGGACTGTTGGGGACTCATGTAAAGGAGGGTCCCTTCCATCCGGTGGGCCGTCGGGGGGCTGTCGTCTACCGGCAAATAGACTTGAGCCAGTCCGAAATCCGCCACCTTTAGGACGCCGTCGGGTGTGAGCATCAGGTTACCCGGCTTGAGGTCACGATGCACAATGCGCTCATGCTCGTGGGCGTATTTCAGGGCTTCGCCCATTTGCAGGATCAAGGGATGAAGCTGCGCCCAAGTCACAACCTGAAAGGGCTGACGGAGCCGGTACCGTGTCAGGGTATCGCCTTCGATAAATTCCATCGAAATAAACGGGATCTCACCCTCGGCTTCATGCCAGTCGAACAGGGTGACAATGTTCGGGTGGCGTAGCCTGCGAGCGTGTAAAAGCTCTTCGCGCTGCCGTTGCAACTCCGCGACCTTATCTCGGACGCGCCGCGAGAGGAATTTCAGTGCTACCGGATGGTTCAGGCTGACGTCCTCGGCCAGCCAGACGACGCCCATTCCACCGAGACCAAGTAAGCGAATCAATCGGAATCGACCTTTGGCAACGAAACAGCCGGCAATGAGGAGTTCGGCCAGACTATTCGAGGAGGCACCATCATCCGGAATGCAAGTGCCGAAGACAATGGAGTCCATCAAGCATCGCGGGCAGAGTCCCATCGGAGCATCGACGGGAACCTCGGCACTACAGACTTGACACAACCGCGACTCCATCGGGAAGCAGAAGGATTCTTACCGCCTGCCCGCGTCCGGGCCACAGCAACTCGCCTCGCGGTCCAATGACCTAGCTGGTTTGGCTATTATGCTGGACGATTCTGGGTCTGACGGTCAAGGGCAATCCGGATTAGCGCACGCCTTACTATGGTGCGTCTATCTGGCATTCCGAGCCTCTGGCCTTGCAAGTTCGGCTTCGATCTTCCTCGAGGGTAGCGTCCAGCCGTTGATGGAAGACTTCTTCGATGCCCCAATAGTCCCGCCGGCATTGGAGCAATGCCTTGGCGTTCCAGGTCTTTGGATCGGCACTGGTGATGACCGGCCAGATCTTGCCGGAGGCTTCGCACCGTGCCCAACCAACGTCCGCTTTCAGCTCCCAGGGCGCTAACCAATTCCCCTCCTTGAGAATGGCGCAGGGCTTTGCCATCCAGGGCAATGATGCGGTCTTGCACCGGCCCGAGCACCTGGTTCTGCCAAGCCAGGAGCGCCAACTCCAAGGCGATTTCGTCCACCTCGTTGAGAATGCGAAAGAACGTCGTCACCCCCGGACAGCGCGGCTTGCCGGTCTTCTTGTCCCGGCGAAAGCGCAAGGCTCGAAGTTGGTGATCGGAAAGGGTCCTGGCAAAGGCCGCCGGATCCTTCTTGCCCCGAACGACCCCGCAGAACACGGCCACCGCAGTCAGAGTCAGCATCCCAGCCAAGGGGAATCCTAAATCCGGCTGCCCCAACGCTTTTTCCCTCTAAATACGACACCGACTGGATCAAGGAGCATGGCTGCTTTTCTGCGCGCCGGTGCTCTCCGGAGGATTTAAGTCAAGGCGCGAGCACTCAGGGCCCGGGTTGACCAGTCAGATGAAACGCCCCTTGCCCAACGGACTACCCTCGTCGAATCAGCGTGCAGGCGTTACGCGGATGTGGGATACAGGGCACATGGCAAGTCGATCGACCGACTCGGTGCCTTCATCCTGTTCCAGAGCTCAATTCTCGCAAACCCGTTGGAGCGTCGTGCGGGCCTGCGCCGATCCAGCCAACCCTGCGGCCCGTGAGGCCCTGGAAGAGCTATGTCGCCGGTATGGGTATCCCCTCTACGCATTTGCGCGGCGCTCGGGCCACTCACCGCACGATGCCGAGGATCTAGTTCAGGGCTTTCTCTTGCGCCTGCTAGACCCGGAATCCAACCGTCTGGTTAAGGCGCGCCAGGAACGAGGCCGGTTTCGCAATTACCTGCTCACGGGGCTCAAGCGCTTCATGATCGATCAATGGGATCACGACCAACGAATCAAACGGGGCGGTGGGATGGGGCGAATTTCTATTGATGTCCAGGATGCCGAAGGGCGGTATTTGGCCGAACCAGTTGAGGTGGATGATCCGGCGCGACTCTTTGATCGACGCTGGGCGCTGACCGTCATCCATCACGCGTTGGCCCGACTGAAGGAGGAATACGCGCAGGCCGGGAATGCCGAGCGATTTGAACTTTTGCATCCAGCGTTACAGGGAGAAAGGCTTGTCGGAGGCCATACTGAGATTGCTCTGCAACTGCAGATCAGCGCGGGGGCGGTGGCAAAAGCCGTGCACGACCTTAGGAAGCGCTTCCAAGCACTGCTTGAATCAGAAGTCGCAGAAACCGTCGTTGGCATTCAGGACGTCAAGCGTGAACTGCGTGAACTCTTGAGCGCTATCTACCGATAGCGGTTCGCCGCAAGCAACCCCCTCTCCATCCGGGCCGCACCGTCTGCCTTTCCTCCATCGCTCGCGGAGGAGGCCCTAGTGCCATTTGGTTGACGATTCCAGGTAAGGAAGTCCCAGATCCGCCGTAGCAGGGAGTGATGGCAATTCCCAAAGAAAATCGTGGCAGACAGACGGAACTCCTGGGCGGGTTCAGTCCGCTGTCCGATCTAGCCCAAGCCGCTTCAATTAAGCGCGAGCACTACAAGAGGACCTCATGAAACCCCAATCTGGCTCTACAAATCAACGCACACGATCCGAACCATCGAATCCCATGGAAAAGCATGCAACCGCTCGCGCATGGGGGTCTAAGCCGACGCCGTGTCGTCCGGGCTTCGCCTGGCTGTCGGTCTTGGCTCTCCTGGGTGTCTTTGTATTGGTGGCGCGAACGGGCAGGACTCAGGAACCGAAAGATGTTCGTGACGGCGGCGTAGAGGAGGACGTTTCTCGCACGGCACCGATCCGGGCCGCAGTCTCGGCCAAGACTGTGAGGCCCCGTGCCGCGAGTCCCGCACTCGTGGGGGGCCTGCTGGGTCGTCTGGCCCAAGGCCTAAGGCTGCTGCCGCAGACCGACACCTCTCGAGAACTCCTGGCCACCACTTGGGCGGAACTCGGGGCTCTGCCGCCCGAGGAGAGAACCGTTCAGATCCTGCAATTTCTCGAGTCGGGCGAGGATGCGACCACCGGGATGGAGTTTCGCGTTGCCTCGGGAGGGGTTCTGGCCGAATCTCCGAGCGTTCGCGTTGCCGCGTTGGACTGGCTTGGGCAGTTGGATCCCGTGGCCGCCGCCGACTACGCCGAGCACATCTTCGAAGCGAGCAATTCTTCCGATGAATGGGCGGTGGCGTTGCGAAACCTTGGTCGAAGTCCGGGTGCTCAAGCGAACCCGTTGTTCCAACAGTCGGTGCGCCAACTCATCGTCCGCGAGGATTGGCGGACCTCCCCAACGCGGGGTTATGCCGAAGCTCTTGATTCGGTGGTGTTGCTCGGTGACTTGAGCCTCATCCCCGAAACCCTCAAGGCCGCGCAGGACTCTCCAGATATCGCGCCACTCATTCCCGTGGTGTTGGACAACCTCATATTGGGCCAACCCTCAACCGCCCTTCCGTTTCTCACCCAGGACGCCGACCTTTTCAGAGAAGAAACAGCCCTTAGGGCTTCGCTTGTGGCCCGGGCCGATGTTCGTGATCCAGCTCAACGAAAAGCCGTTGAAGATTACCTACTCGAAGTGAATGCTTCAAGTGAGGAACTTGCAAGGTTTGGACACTTGTTCCCCCTCTTCAATCGATTCCTCGGACAGCATCTAATGACCGTTGACCAGCCTTGTACCATCAGGGAACAAGCCAGTATCGACGATGCCGCGCTGACGGCGGTGGTTCAGTGGAAAGGCGACTCCCGATTCGGCGGTGTTGCCTCAATGCTCGACGAAGTCGAACAACGACTCCGCTCCCACGTCGAAAGCGCCCGACGGAGTGGGCTGCTTCCTCGGCAATAGGAAGGCGTCAACCAAATAGAACTCAACGACCCTCATCATGAAAACCAAGACTCTGAACGGAATTTACAACCGGACGCGACGCTTCCGGGGGCTCATCGGAACGACGGTTGTCTTGCTTGCACTCACGACCCACGTCAACACCTATGCGACCTTTGAACTGTACGCCAGAAATTGTGCCCGCGATCGCGATCAACGACGCACCCTACTGTTACACCGGCTTGATTATCTCACGAAATGTCGAAGGCGACCGGTGGGGCGGTAGTGGGGCTGTGGTTCGTTATCCCAAGGTCGCTTTCAGTGCGGCACACGTTGTCTACGACACCGAGGCCGGTGCGTACGCATGGTTCTATGATGTAACGTTGGCACGGCTGCTGGTACCAAAGTAACGTCCCGAAACTTGAGGAGGGACAACAGCTGCGGGGATTTCACGTCTTCAGCCAGTATGCGGATCTGGCACGAGTCCGTGGCCAGAATAGTTCTGAGGCCTTTTCCGAGGACTTTGTGGCGGCTTATGCTTACGAAGATCTCGCCCAGGGCAGGAGTGCACCTGCATACGATGACGGCCTGGTCGCACTTGGCTCTACTCGCGGCAAACTGATCACGGGTTATCCCTTTGGCCTGTACGACAAAGCCGATCCAACTCGGTTCTTAATGCGGGAGACTGGCCCAGTCACCAATGCGGCCACCGTGCTTAAGGACAATTTTCTCGAGCTCGGCGATGTCGCAATCGGGGGTGGCAACAGTGGAGGGCCCGTCTGGGTCAAGGAAGGCAACACCTACCGGTGGGCTGGAGAAGTCGTGGCTCGCATATCGGGATTCTTTGGGATGTGGATCAGCACAGGTGTGTGGGGCATGGACCAGGATGGCTGGGAGTTGGCCGAGCGCGCCTTTGCCGAATCGGATCCCGGCATGCAGCTTCGTGCGACCATGCATATCGACCAATCCGAGGGCGGCATCACGATCATGGTGCAGCAGCAGGGCACCTTTCAGCTGCAGCGGAAAACTTCGTTGGCCGACCCCGTCTGGTCCAACGAGGGCGAACCATTTACAATTTCCATCGAGGTTCCGTTTGCTGGGCCGATCGGCTTCTTCCGACTGCAATGCCTCTGAAGCCTTGATTGGCTGGAGTTTCACCGACAAGCGTGGTGGGTCCAGGCAGCCGAAAACCAAAGGCGAAGCGAGTTCAGGTTAGGGAAAGGCACAGTGATGGTCGCAGACTCGGACGAATGGGACGATGCCCCGCATGCGGGTTCGGACCTCCCGATGGAGGAGCGAACGGCACGAGGCCTCTGGTGCGGAACCTGGGAGACCACATCCAGCGTCGACGCGGAGAGACGGGCGGAGAATTCGCTTCTGCTCGTCTTTTCTTCAAGTTGGCGGCCTGAGTTTGACAATAATTATCACCAGACTGGGATCATCGACGCCACATCCTACACGGTTACCGTGCGCTTCGGAACCAACGACGGTCGTGAGGTTGCTGATAGCTTCACCTTCACAGCAGAAGCAGAGGCCATAACGGCAGACTTAGAGCTTGTCGAAGTGCTGTCGGTCGAACCGCCAGAACTGACTGCAGGGGAGGCCCTTGGCAGGCTCGAATGCCGGATAGGAAATCACGGCCCGGATCATTTCGGTTACGATGGGTTTGAGATACCTGGCTATCACGGTCTCGCGAGACGAAAGAAAGCATTCTCTGCGGTGTTTGTAAGCCGCAAATACCAATTGCCGTTGGAAACCTCCAAGCCTCCATTCAACGGCTGCCATTCTCTGGACACTTGCGAGGTCTGCTCCAGAGTAAAGCCGGCAAACGGATATGGCCAAATGAGGTCAAGCGAGTCATTCGGATGCCTGCTAGCACGGAGCCGTGGCAGAGTGGGCACGTACGACCAAGTTTCATACAGGTAGTCGTCCCCAAATCCGCCCCAAATAAGCAAATCGCTTCCTGTCCAGACACCCGAAAGGCTCGTCCGAGGCCCCGGGCCGCCAAGCGCAGTCATCTCAGCCCACTGGTCTGTCTGGGGATCGTAACGGCGCCCGTCGCCGAGCCTTACTTCGCCGTTGAAGCCCCCCCATACCAGCATTTCGTTCCCTGTCCAGACTGCGACGTGAGCGTTTCTTGCGCTGGGTGCACCGGCAGAGTTCAACAAACGCCAGGTGCCCGTGTGTGGATCATAGCGTGCCCCGTCACTAAGTGGTCTGTTTCATAAATACGGTCACGTTCGTTGCGCCCAATTTGGCCTGAGGCAAGGCGCGAGGGCGAGAGTGTATCCCCTGCGATACTCGACCGGCCGAGCAACGCCGCCCCAGGCCAAATTCGGCGCAACCCTCCGGGCGGCCGTTCTTTTTCGGCCAGACTTCGTTGCTCGCGCCTTACAGACCGCTGCGGGTATGCTCGTTACTCGCGCCTCGTCTGGCCGAAAAACCCCTGGCCGCGAACGTAACCGTATTTATGAAACAGACCACTAAGTCGCGGGTTGTCGGTTCTGTCGCCCCCTATCCCGCCCCAGATGATCACTTCTTTCCCGGTCCAGACAGCGGTGTGCGCGTATCGAGCGACAAGAGCACCTGCGACGTCCAGAGGCCTCCAGGAGTCGTTGGAGGGATTGTACGCTGCTCCATCACTCAGAGCGGTGTTCGAGTCCCACCCTCCCCAGACGATCACTTCACTGCCGGTCCAAACCGCCGAGCTGAACCAGCGCGGCGTTGGGGCTCCGGCGTTAGATATCGCAATCCAAGTGTCGGTCTGTGGATCATACCTGCCGCCTTCGTAGAAAGGGAAACCTCCCCAAACGATCATTTCACTGCCGGTCCAGACCGCCAAATGCGCGTTCCGCGCCCCAGGAGCCGCAGTTGTGCCCAGGGGCCGCCAAGTGTCTGTAGTCGGATTATACAGGCCACCATCCCCATAATATGTAATAAAGGTGCCAAGACGATCCATGCCTCCCCATACAATCATCTCCTTCCCCGTCCAAACGACAGAGTGGTTTAAACGGCCTGACGGTGCCCCCTCAAAGGAGAGGGGGTTCCATGAGCGATTGACGGGGTTGTAGCGTCCTCCGGCATTGTCGTATGAGCCTCCAGTGCCGCCGCCCCAGACGACCATTTCCGTTCCGGTCCAGACAGCCGAGTGGCTGCTCCTACCGGTAAGAGCACCGTCAGGTAGTCGTTCCCAGAAATCGGCCGCGTAGGTGGTCATGGCCCCAGACAACAGGAGTATCATCGCTGTCGTTATTCTGACAGGACGTCCATCGCCGCGCATGAGGACTTCGTAGCAAAAAACCTCTCCTTGACTCAAATGAAAAGGTAACCGACGCCGACGAAGTGGCGGAAGTTGTGGGTTTCTTGCCTGAAAAATGCCCGCTGATTGCCGCCGAAAGTGGGCAAGAATTGGGCACGTCGTTCTTGGACCAGCTTGGGATTCCCACAAATTCTGCTCTAGAGCCAAAAACAGCTCGTGACGTTGTTCAACGCATCAGTAACGGAATCCGGACTGCCGCAGTCACAATGAGGGCAGCAAGTGAGATTGTTCCGGGCATCCTTGATTCGCGTCCGGTGTCCCTGGGTAACGGCGGGCCCGGGACGCTGGTCCGTGTGGGTGCGGGCGCGGCCATCACCACGGTTGACCAAGGCGAAGAGCTTTTCAACGGCGCAATGATCGGCCACAAGAGTTGGCAGAGCTGTGCCTCCTGCCATCCGGCTCCAATGTTCACGGATCTCAAGTTGCACATCGGCGACGAACTGCTGTCGCACTCCCTTGGATTACTCAATTGCCGGGCTGAAGGGGTATGAGTAGCCTTTTCGTCCAGTATGAACATTGCGGACATGCGGGCGGAGTATGCGAGTGTGGGGCTTCGGCGCGAGGCGATGGCCGCGGACCCGGTGGTGCAGTTCAAGTTGTGGTTCGAGCAGGCGTGCGCGGCAGGCATTCTGGAGCCGAACGCGATGAGCCTGGCCACGGCCTGGAAGGATGGACGACCGTCGGCGCGCACCGTCCTGCTCAAGCAATATGACGAGCGCGGTTTTGTCTTCTTCACGAATCTCGAAAGCAAAAAGGCCCAGCAGCTCGCGGAGAACGCGCAGGGGTGTCTATTGTTTCCCTGGCTGGGGCTCGAGCGGCAGGTGATCATACACGGCCCGGTTGAGAAGACCTCGACGGCAGAGACGATCAGGTATTTTGTCACGCGTCCGCTGGGGAGCCAGTTGGCGGCCTGGGCGTCGCAGCAGAGCAGTGCCGTCACGTCACGGAAGCTATTGGAGTCGAAATGGGAAGAGATGAAGCGGAAATTCGCCAATGGCCAGGTGCCTTTGCCTTCGTTCTGGGGCGGCTACCGGGTCAAGCCGGTCGAGTTCGAGTTTTGGCAGGGCCGCGCCAACCGCCTGCACGACCGCTTCCGGTATCTGCGGCAATTGGACGGCGCCTGGGTGATCGAGCGTTTGGCGCCCTGAACACAATAGCCTATGGGGAAGGGGAAGATTCCCGCGCTTATTTGGCGAATTCGATGCAGCGGGTTTCGCGCAAGACCGTGACGCGGATCTGACCGGGGTAATGGAGGATCTCCTCGATCCTTCGGGCGATGACCCGGGCGAGGAAGTACGCCTGGTCGTCGGAGATTGTTTCGGGTTGGACCATGACGCGCAACTCGCGGCCGGCTTGGACGGCGAAGCATTTTTCGACGCCTTTGAAGGACATCCCGATCTGCTCGAGGTCGTCCAGGCGTTTGATATAGGTGGCCATGGTTTCGGAGCGCGCCCCGGGGCGGGAGGCGCTGATCGCGTCGGCGGCACTGACCAGGATGCCGTAGAGAGAGGTGGCGGGGACCTCGCCGTGGTGCGAGGCGATGGCATTGACAATATCTTCCGTCTCACCGTGACGCCGGACGATGTCGGCGCCGACGGCGGCATGGGTGCCTTCGAGTTCGTGGCTCAAGGCCTTGCCGATGTCGTGGAGGAGGCCGGCTTTCCTGGCGAGGGTCAGGTCGAGACCGAGTTCGGCGGCAAGGAGGCCGGTCAAGTGACCGACTTCGATGGAGTGATTAAGAATATTCTGGGAGAAACTGCGCCGGAACCGAAGTTTGCCGAGGAGTTTGACCAATTCGACATGGATGGGTGGCAGGCCCAATTGATACACGGCTTCCTCGCCCGTTTTAAGAATGGCTTCATCGATTTCTTCGGTCACTTTGGAGACCACCTCTTCAATCCGTGTCGGGTGGATGCGCCCATCGAGGATGAGGCGTTGCATCGATTCACGCGCGATCTCGCGGCGGACGGGATCAAAGCCGGAAAGGACGACCGCGTTCGGGGTATCGTCGATGAGCACGGTGACGCCGGTGGCGGCCTCGAAGGCGCGGATATTGCGGCCTTCGCGGCCAATGATGCGGCCTTTGATGTCATCGCCCTGGAGCGCGACGGTGGTGGTGGTGGTTTCGAAGGTGTGATCGCCGGCATAGCGTTGGATCGCCACGCTGAGAATGCGCCGGGCTTCGTCTTCGGCGCGCGTCTTTGATTCTTCGAGGATTTTGCGGGAGAGATCGGTGGCATCTCGAAGGGCCTCCTCCTGGGCGTGTTTGAGCACCAGGGCCCGCGCATCGGCTTCCGTGAGGTGGGCGAGGCGGTGGAGTTCAGCGTTCTCGCGTTGGAGGAGATCGTTGAGCTCGAGTTGACGTTGGTCGAGTTGGGAATGGCGGGATTGGAGGTCGCGATCTTTGTCGAGGAGTTCCTGTTGGCGGCGGAGCAGACCTTCCAGTTGTTGGTTGACGAGGGATTCGCGTTCTTCGAGGCGTTGTTCGAGTTCGACCATTTCCTGGCGCTGGGCGCTGAGGGTTTGCTCCTGTTGATCCCGGATCTTCAGGGCCGATTCATTGGCGGCCAGTCGCGCATCCCGCAGGAGGGCCTCGGCATCGCGCCGGGCGTTATCAAGGAGAATTTGGGAAGCAGCCCCGGCAGCGCGTTGTTGGCTGCGTTCCTTTAAAAGACAAAGCAAGAAGCCCAATGCGGCGCCGACCCAGAGAAACAGCATTCCGTCCCAAAAAAACTGTGCCAGAACAATCATTTCAGATCCGGGCGGGGCTCCAGACCAACCCGCGTCCCGGCGTCAGGCTAACATCCAACAGCACGTCACAAGGTTCCTGCGGGATGGATTCCAGCCATTGCACGTCAAACCCGATCCCGCACTTCAAGGCTTCCACGCCGGCCAACAGGCGGTCGTAATGTCCCTGCCCTCGGCCCAACCGGCGGCCATTCGGATCAAAAGCTAACCCAGGGACCAGCACGAAGTCCAGTCGGTTGACAGAAACCGGCGGGCAATGGGGAAGCGGTTCAGGGATGCCGTAGCGGCCGGCTGCCAGGTCCGAGGTGGGATCGACAACGTGCGACACTGAATACTGGTTGGTGAAGGGATCGAAGCGGGGGAGGCAGAGCATTTTAGCTTCTGACAGCGCGCGGGCCCAAAGCGGGGTGATATCGATCTCATCGACCCGGGGCGCATAGAGCAGAAGCGTACGCGCCTGGCGCCAGAGGGCCGAACTGATGATATGTTCGCACGCGCGCAGGGAAGCCGACGCGCGATCTTCCCGCGACAGAGCGGCGAGGGCCTTTCGGATTTGGCGGCGAAGCACCGACTTCGGGCTTTCGGGAGTGGCAGTCATGCGCTCGTGTTCGAGACCTCCAGGATCTTGCGCCAGGCGTCCAGCCGTTCCCGGATCTGCCGTTCCCGCCCCTGGTCGCTTGGTTCGTAGAACCGCAGCGCGGCGCCCAAATAATCCTGGGCCACGACATGCCCGGGGAAATCGTGGGGGTAAAGATAACTTTTGCCATGGCCGAGGCGCTCGGCGCCCGGATAGTGGGCGTCGCGCAAGTGGCTTGGGACGGGCAAGGTGCGGCCGGATCGGATTTCGGCGAGGGCAGCATCGATGGCGACCACGGTGCTGTTGCTTTTGGGGGCGGTGGCGATGTAAAGCGCGGCTTCGGCGATGGGGATGCGCGCCTCGGGCCAGCCAATGAATTCGGAGGCATGGAATGCCGCGATGGCGAGCATCAGCGCCACGGGATCGGCCAGGCCCACGTCCTCTGCGGCATGAATGACAATGCGGCGGGCGATGAAGCGGGGATCTTCGCCGGCATGGATCATCTTCGCCAGCCAGTAGAGCGTCGCATCGGGGTCGCTGCCGCGCATGGATTTGATGAAAGCCGATATCGTGTCGTAGTGGGCATCACCGTCGGAATCGTACACAACGGCCTTTTTCTGAATGCATTGCTCCGCCACCGCGAGATCGAGCAGAATAGATCCATCAGCCGCCGGCGGCGTGGTGATGGCGGCAATCTCCAGCGAGTTCAACGCCTTGCGGGCGTCACCGTCCGAGACCCGCGCCAAATGGCCGAGCGCTTCAGGCAGGGCGCGAATTTCGACGCGGCCCAAGCCGCGCTCCTGATCGGACAATGCGACTTCCAGCACGGAGACGAGATCTTCTGAGGTCAGGGGTCGGAGTTGGAAGATCTGAGAACGCGAGACCAGGGGCGAATTGACGAAAAAAAACGGGTTCTGGGTGGTGGCGCCGATCAGACGGACGACGCCGTTTTCCACGTCCGGAAGGAGAACGTCCTGCTGACCGCGATTGAACCGGTGGATCTCGTCGATGAACAGAATTGTGGACTGACCGGTATTGGCCAGTCGATGGGCGGCCGAGGCGAGAACGCGGCGCATATCCGCAACGTTGGATTCGACGCCGCTAAGTCGCTCGTATCGGCTTTGAGTCCGGTGGGCGATGATTTGCGCCAGCGAGGTCTTGCCCGTGCCCGGCGGGCCGTAAAAGATCAACGATTGAATCCGGTCGGCTTCAATGGCACGACGGAGCAATTGGCCGGGCCCGAGAATGTGGCGCTGGCCCACAAACTCGTCGAGGGTGCGCGGCCGCATGCGGGCGGCGAGCGGGACGGTGGCGGGAGTGGAAGCATTGGACGATGCACCCGGGACAGGAGAGGAAGGGACGTTGGGATCGGGAAAGAAATCGGGTTGCGACATGGACGGTTGAGGGATGGGTTGGCAGGCGGGGAAAGAAAACCCCGCCCGTAATGCCGTGTTCAACAGTTCCTTTGAACTACTTAGAAACAGGTGGGGCCCGCTTGCAGAGGCCTTCGGCTTCCAGTCAAGGCCTGCCGGCCGCCTCACGAGTTAAGACCCCGTACTTGGCTAACTACGGTTCAAGGACTTTGTCTCTAAGCACGCGCATGGGCAGGGTAAACCCAAATGCCTTTTTTAATGAGCAGTCCGCCAGTGAACATCCCGCATCTGGCGCAAATCCAGCCGGACTATGGTTCGGCTTGCGCGGTTTCTCAAGTCAAAACTCGTGGCGACCGGCGGAATCTGTTTTGAATCCACAATCGCCACACCATGATCAGCGCTTCCCGGACGATATGCCCCGACATCTTCGAGGTCCCCTGATAGCGGTCGGTGAAGATGATGGGGACCTCGGCGATGCGCAGGCCCCGGCACCAGATCTTGTGAGTGAGTTCAATCTGGAAACTGTAGCCATTGGACCGGACCTTGCCGAGGTTGATCGATTCCAGGGTGCGTCGGCGAAAGCATTTGTATCCTCCGGTGGGATCGGTGAAGGGCATGCCCGTGATGCACTGGACGTACTTGGCGGCCATCAGGCTCAGCAGCAGGCGGCTGAGCGGCCAATTGATGACCCGAATACCCTGGGCATAACGCGAGCCCAACACCAGATCGGCCGTGCCCGCCGCCTCCAGGAATCTGGGAATGTCGGCCGGGTTGTGCGACGAGTCGCCATCCATTTCGAAAATGAATTCGTAACCCTTGGCGAGAGCCCATTCAAACCCCGCACAATAGGCGCGCCCCAGTCCATCCTTTTCGGCCCGGTGCAGGACATGCACCTGCTTATGGCTTCGGGCCAGTTCATCCGCAATTACGCCGGTCCCGTCGGGTGAGTTGTCATCCACGACCAACAAGTCGAGCGGAAGTTCCAGCGAGAGCAGATGACGGACAAGAACCGGGAGGTTCTCCCGTTCGTTGTAGGTCGGAATGATGATGATGGTTTCGACCATGGCGGATCCGGATGCGCCCGCGGCTGACGTGGTAATTAAGCGATCCGGAAGTTCAAGACAAGCGGGATTAGGCGATGGGATCGCGAGCGACCGCAGGATTTGGGAGCAGCGATTTCAGCGGGCATTGATCGCATCGAGGCCGGGATGCGCGGCAATAGTGTTTGCCGAGCATGACGAACTGGGCATGGAAATCCTGCCAAAAGTCGAGACGTCGGCCGGGCGGGTTCCGGCTCAATGCGATCGTGCAGATCTGCTGGAGTTCCGCATAGGTCGGGTTGCTCGAACACCACCCATGCCGCGTGAAGACGCGGCGGGTATAGGCATCGATCACGAAGAAGGGGAGCCGGCCGGCATAGAGCAGGATGCTGTCGGCTGTCTCGGGCCCGATTCCATGGATTTGCAGGAGGCGATTTCGCGCCTGCTGCGGTGTTCCCAGCCACAAATGCTCCAGGTTGGCGTCGTACTCTTCCACGAGCACCCGCAAGAAGGCGCGAAGCCGGCGGGCCTTGACGCGGAAATAGCCCGAAGGTCGCAGCAACTCGGCCAGGTCATGTTCGGGGAGTTGAAACAGCCGCCGGGGTTCGAGGAGGTTGCGCGCCCGGAGGTTCTGCAAAGCGCGCTCGACGTTTGTCCAACTGGTATTTTGCGTCAGGATCGCTCCGACACAAACCTCGAACGGGGTTTGAGCGGGCCACCAATGCTGGTGGCCAAAGCGGGTGTGGAGCAATCGATAGGCGCGCCGCAAATCGTGGGGCGCCGGGGCACAAGGGTCTGGCGGAATCATGACACGTCGCGTCACCCTAACAGAGACCGGGTCGACCTCCAAGTTCCGCAGATCAAAACAAGCTTACAGATTCGACACCTGGATGTGACACAATATCGGTTGGCAATCATCCGCCGGTTTCCTAGGCTTCAGCCATGAAATTATCGCGTCGCCGGTTTGTCGCTTCCTCGGGGCTCTTCACCTTGTCGGGGCTGGCGACCGCTCCCCGGATTCAGGGTGCGGATTCAAGGACCGGGAGTGGCGATCGACCGCGGCGAATTATCCAACTGGTGAGCGACGGGATGAGCATGGGGACGTTTTCGTGTGCGGATCAATACTCGTGGCTGGTGCGCGGTCGGTCCCTGGCGTGGACGGAGTTGTATCACCGGGCGGACGTTGTGACCGCCGTGGTCAACATGCGGTCTCTGAATTCGCTGGTCACCGACTCGGCGGCTGCTTCGAGCAGTTGGGGTTCGGGTTCGCGGGTGCGAAACGGCAGCCTCAATCTACTTCCGGACGGGCGCGAACTTAAAACCTTGTATGATGTGCTGGGTGATGCCGGGTGGGCTCGTGGCCTGGTAACCACCACCGAGATCACCCATGCCACCCCGGCTGGCTTTGCGACCAATGTGGAAGATCGAGGCGGCGCCGAACAAATCGCGGCGCAATATCTCGAGCGGCGGATCGAAGTCCTGCTGGGCGGCGGAGAAAAGTTCTTCGATCCGGCGAAACGCAAAGACAAATGCGATTTGAAGGCCGAATACCGAGAGGCGGGCTACCGGGTGATGGACTGTCGAAGCGAACTGAAACAAGCCCCTTCCAAAGGCAGATGGCTTGGCACATTTGCCAGCAGTCATCTTCCCTACACGATTGATCATCAGGCTGACGAGAAGCTGCAGGCGAATGTGCCGACTCTGTCGGAGATGACGCGCGCGGCCTTGCATCGCCTGTCCGAGGAAAGCCATTTCATTCTGCAGGTTGAAGGGGGTCGAGTCGATCACGGGGCGCATAGTTCGGATGCCGCGGCGGTCATGGGGGATCAGTTGGCGTTCGACGAGGCGCTGGAGGTCTGTCTCGAGTTTCAACGGCAGGCCCCCGAGACGTTGCTGGTGGTGACAACCGACCACGGAAACTCGAACCCCGGCCTCAACGGGATGGGGAGCAACTATACTTCGAGCGTTCCGTTGTTTGGCAATCTGAAGCGCGTTCGCAAATCTCTGGCCCGGTTGCAGGAGGATTTTAAGCAAGCCAAGTCCACCAGAGGCCTGTCGCCGAATGTTATCGCCGAGTTGGTTGCCGAGGGGATCGGGTGTGCCTTGACGAAGGCAGAGGCGGAGGGGTTCGCCAGGTTCCTGGAAGATCGACAGCCGCCGCTCTACGAATTGATGAATAGCTGGACTGCGCAGATGGGTCAGTTGCTGGCAAATCATCTCGGCATCGGCTGGACGGGCACATCGCACACTTCCGATTACGTCCCGCTAGCGGCCCTGGGACCGGGATCGGAGCGGTTTCGCGGCTTTCTTCAGAACACGGACATATTCCCGCATTACCTCGCCCTGGCACACATCCATTTCCAGAATCCCACGGCGCCGCTCATGGCGGAGTCCGGTCCCAGCGCGACCGAATCGGAGCGTTACTCATCCGTATTGGTGTAGCTGCCTGCCAGCGCTTATGCCCCGGTCTGTCGCCATTTTGGGGGCACGCGTCGGAAACAATTAGACATTAAAATAGGAGTGGCCTTGGCTCCGCTGGTTTTGTAATCTACCAGCCGTGAACGCCCCAAAGCCATACCTCCCCAAGCTCGACCATCTTCGACGTCGAGTGGAACGGATCGTTGCCGCAACCCCGGTGTGTGACATCCATACCCATCTCTACGACCCCGCCTTCAAGCGTTTGATGCTTTGGGGGATCGATGAACTTTTGGTCTACCATTACCTCATCGCCGAAGGCCTGCGAAACCTGAGCCTTCCGTGCGATCATTTCTGGGAGTTGTCTCGCACAGCCCAGGCGGACCTCATTTGGGATGCCTTGTTCGTCAGGAACTCGCCCATCTCGGAGGCCTGCCGGGGCGTGGTGACCACGTTGAACCGACTCGGCTTCGACGTTTGGAAACGGGACCTGCAAGGTGTGCGGGGCTGGTTTGCCAAACAGACTCCGGACAAATACCTCGATCTCGTGATGGAAACCGCGCGGGTCGAGAAAGTCCATATGACCAATTCGCCGTTCGACGACCAGGAACGCCTGCTCTGGGAAAAGGGCTTCCGCCGGGATGACCGGTTTGTGGCGGCGTTACGCCTGGATCCGCTGCTCCTGGAATGGTCCGAGACGGCCCGCAAGCTTGGGGCATGGGGTTACAAGGTCAACGATTCGCTTTCGCAGCGCACTGTGGACGGGGTGAAGAGCTTCCTGTCGGACTGCACCGAGCGCATGCGCGCTCAATATCTCATGGTGTCGTTACCACCGGACTTCACCTTCCCCGCAAAGACGATGTGCGCCGGGTTGCTCGATCGAGCGATCCTCCCTTTTTGCCGGGAAGCGGGCCTGCCCATGGCCCTGATGCTCGGGGTTCGACGCGGGGTCAACCCGGAGTTGAGGATGGCCGGGGATGGGATGGAGGCGAGTGATTTGCGGGCACTGCGGAATTTGTGTTCGGCGTTTCCGGCGAACCGGTTTCTGGTGACGGTCCTTTCCCTGGAGAACCAGCACGCGTTGTGCGTGCTGGCGCGGAAGTTTCGGAATCTGCATCTTTTCGGCTGTTGGTGGTTTAGCAACGTGCCGTACGCGGCAGAGGCGATTACCCGAATGCGGTTGGAAATGCTCGGGTTCGATTTCACCTGCCAACATTCCGACGCCCGGGTGCTGGACCAGTTGATCTACAAATGGGACCATTACCGCGCGATCCTGGCGCGTGTGTTGACCGAGAAATACGGTGAGTTGATCGAAACCGGATGGGAACCTTCCATGCAGGAGATGCAGCGCGACGTGCGCACGCTCATGGGAGGTGCTTTCCAGCGTTTCTGTGGATGAGACTCGTTCAGCGGTCTGAGGCGGCGCCTTGCCTCAGGCCAAATTGGGCGCAACGAACGTGACCGTATTTATGAAACAGACCACTAAGCGCGCCGATAGAAGGCTTGACGGGCGTTTACCCCCTACCTAGTTTGACGCCACCGCCCGGCGGAATCCGAGAGGCGCGGCGCCTGAGGATGTTCGATCTTTAAACGCCGGAATCGGAAACAACAAGACAACCATGGATTCTTCATCGCGCCCGTCGTGCGGCCTCCGGCGGGGCATACTCATTCTCGGGCTGATCGGAGCTGCCGGTGTCGGCGTCTCGCAAGCGGCGATCCTCAATGACGGGACCACCACCAACGGCTTGGTCCGCCTGTCCAATTTGGAGGAAACTGCCTTCGGAAATACCACCAGCATGCGCGTGGACGCTTCGGGCACATTCCTGGTAGCCGAGCAGATTGATCTCGGGTTCATCTCGCCATTCCCTGCGTTGCGCACCGTGTGGTATTCCGGCAATGCGACAGTCACCTCGGCCGTTTACCGGGTCTCGGCTGAGTATCGACCCGCGGCAGCCATCCCGGCCAACCAGGGTGGGGTGATGGGTTGGATCAACGCCGGCGCCAGCAATGGCATCCTGTTGAAGGTAGTGCCGGCTCCGGGCGGGGAAAACTTGCCGTTCTCGTTTCAGTTGTCGCATGTCGATTTCACGGGCACCACTCCCGTGGCCAACGAAAATTTCGATTTCCTCTATAACCTCGACGGCACACCCGCATTCAATTCCTTCGACTCGGGTTGGTCGGATCCCACGAACTACGTGACCAGTGAATTCGCCCAATTCGAGCTCGAGTTCTCGACACCCACCGCGGAGGATTTGCAGGTCGTGACCAATGCCACTGCCCGAGTGACCGGTCGTGTTTATCAGGGCGAGGTTGCCGGAACGCCGACGGAAGTGGGCCGGGTTATCGAACTCCTCACGACTTTGCCCGTGCCGCCGGCCCAGGAACATCGTGTGGGTTACTATGGGGTCTGGTCTTCTTTCCTCGGTGGCGATCTGATCGGTGATTATCGCAATCTCACCGCCGACGGCGGAATCCTGGTCAATCTAGCACCCACCGTGGAACTGACTCAACCCGGCGAGGGTGCTTCATTGTTTGCCCCAGCCACTTTCCAAATCGAGGCGACCGCAAGCGACCCGGATGGCTCCATCACCCAAGTCGAATTCTTCGAAGGCACGAACAGCCTCGGGCGCGCGACTTCGCCGCCCTATGCGTGGTCGTGGTCCGGCGTGCCGGAGGGTAACTATATCCTCACTGCGGTCGCCACCGATAACCAGGGAGGAACCGCGGTTTCCATTCCGGTCATGGTAAGCGTTGTGCCGAACTCGGGAACGGTACCCACACTGACCGTCGAGGTGTCTGGTGGAACCATCCACCTGGCCTGGACCGTCACCGGTTATCTGCTCCAATACAAAACGAATCTGGATGACCCGAAATGGATCGATGTCCCGGACACCTCGGGCGTAATGGAAAAGGATTTGCCGACAAATCTCGGCGCTCAGTACTTTCGATTGGTCGGTTCCGGTGTCCCGACTGGACCACGATTGTCCGTGTCCGTGGACGCCAGTGGCCTCACCGTTTCCTGGCCGGCCAACGTCGTGGGATACCGCCTCCAGACGAAGGACGCCCTGGATGACCCCAACTGGACCGACGTACCGACCACCGGCGACACGTTCACCGAGGCCATGACTGGGACCACTCGATTTTATCGGCTCACGCAATAACTGCCTCAAGGAGAGGTTTAAAGAGGGCGAGCAATGCCGGGGCGAAACGGAGCGTCCTGACAGTGCATCCTCAAGTTGGCGGTGCTGGCCGGACGCCCGCTGAGGGCACCGGGTCTGCAGGCTGAAGCCGTTCTCCTTGTAGGCCGCGTGCCCCCACGCGGCGGATGCAGAGCCACTAGCCTGCTTCACAGGCCAACGAAGCTCCGCCTCAAACCGACCAGCGAAACTTTGGGGTGAGCATCAGTCCGAAACGACTGGGTCGGTTTGAGGCGGAGCTTCGCTGGGAATGCAATTCGCGTCTTGAGGCACCGGGATAAACGGCTTGCGGGTGCAATTAGGGCGTGTTAGGTTCACCGGCCAAAAATAAATTAAGTTACGTCATACTCATGAGAATTAATGCTCCTTACGTTTTCGCCGTTCTGTTTATCGCCAGCGTTTCTTCAGGGTTGGGTGCCGATATCACCGGCCGCGTCGTTTTGAAAGGAACCCCCAAATCGGAGATCACGATCGACATGACCCCCGACCCTCGGTGCGCCGCGTTGCATACCGAAAAAGTCACGACGCGTCATTATGTCGTGGGGGCGGATGATGGTCTGGCCAACGTCCTGGTCTTTGTGAAATCGGGTTTGGAAAAGAAGGATTACCCGATGCCGACGGAAACACCGATCCTGGATCAGACGGGCTGCGAGTATCAACCTTATGTGATGGCGTTGCGGACGAACCAGAAGTTCGTGATTCGCAACTCGGACCCGACGCTACACAACGTGCACGCCACGCCATCCAGCGGCAGCGGCAATGCCGAGTTCAATTTCGCCCAGCCCGTGAAGGGCATGACCACCGAGAAAAGCTTTTCCGCGGCGGAGGTCCCGATCCGGTTCAAGTGTGATGTGCATCCATGGATGTTTGCTTACGCGGGCGTCTTTGATCATCCCTTTTTCGCGGTCACGGACAAGGACGGGAAATTCAAGATCAGCGGCTTGCCGAACGGGAAGTACACCCTCGAAGCGTGGCACGCAAAGACGCATCGATCCAATGGGGGACTGACCAAGGAGATCGCGGTGGCCGGGGACATGCAGGTGGAATTCACAATCGAGGCGGCTCAATAGCTGGGAGGATTGGTTTTCGTTTCAACCATGGGGAATGCGATGGTGCGCATCGCCGAGGTCGAGTCCTGTCGCGGCGCGAGCAGCAGGATGCACCATGCGGATCATGACCACACCTAAACGTCAAACGGCCTTGCATCGGTTTGCCATGCTGACCGCCGCGGCCACCCTGGTTTTGATCTGTTTTGGCGGATTGGTGACCAGCCATGAGGCGGGGTTGGCCGTGCCGGACTGGCCGAATTCCTGGGGGTATAACATGTTCTTGTTTCCGGTATCGATGTGGGCTGGGGGGATTTTCTACGAACACACACATCGGCTGGTGGCATCCGGCGTGGGATTATTGACGGCTATCCTTGCGGTTTGGCTTTGGATGAAGGAATCGAGGCGATGGCTGCGGTGGCTCGGAGTGGCGGCCTTTGTCCTGGTGGTGCTCCAGGGAGTCCTGGGGGGACTACGGGTTGTGTTGTTAAAGGATCAGTTAGGTCTGGTGCACGGTGCCCTGGCCCAGATCTTCCTGGCGGTGGTGGCGGCGATCGCGTTGTTCACGAGCGGATACTGGTTGAATGGTTTGCCCGGGACCAGGCCGGAACGCGAGAACGGGCGACTGCGGTGGCTCATTTTAGGCACCACCGGTTTCATCCTGGTCCAATTGCTGGTCGGGGCGTCGATGCGCCATCGGCACGCCGGGTTGGCGATTCCGGACTTCCCGATGGCGTATGGAAGAGTGTGGCCCGCGACGGATCCGGGCTCGCTCGCCAAGTATAACCGGGACCGGGTGGAAGAAACCGCACTCAATTCGATCACGGCCGGCGACATTCATCTGCAGATGCTCCATCGCTTCATGGCAGTTGGGATTCTGTTGGCCGTAGGGGGATGCGCAATCCGCGCCGGAAAGCACTTAGGCCGACGGCATCCGATCACACGCGTGTGCCGGACCTGGGTGGGATTGATCGGAGTTCAGGCGGGTCTGGGCGCGTTTACCATTTGGAGCGGGAAAGCGGCCGACGTGGCCACCGCACATGTGGCCGTGGGTTCGATCGCCCTCTGCGTTGGGGCATTGTTGTCCATTGTGGCCATGCGTCAGCTTTCCCCGGTTGCAGCGCGCCGTCCTCGAATGGAACCTGTCCCTTGGGCTCCTGAAACCGGCCCCGCGTCCATCGGCCACCCTGGGAACGCATGAAAGCAAGAGCGACATCCCTCGAGGTCCTCAACGAACGCGCATGGTTCGGTGTGGCGGCGGACCTGATCAAGGCGCGCCTGACCTTTTTGGTTCTGCTGACCGCGCTGGTGGGATTTCATCTGGGAACCGAAGGCGGCAATGGCATGTTCGGCGCATTGCACCTCCTCCTGGGCACCGGGTTGCTGGCCAGTGGGGCGGCGGCATTGAATCAATGGCTCGAGCGGGATTTTGACGCGGCCATGCGCCGAACAGAGGATCGACCGCTCCCTGCCCGGCGGCTGCAACCGGAAACAGTGCTGCTCTTGGGAACCGCCTCCTCGGCGGCGGGGCTCCTCTACCTGGCGCTGAGTGTGAATCCCGCGTCGTGTCTCCTCGGCGCCGTGACGTTGCTCACCTATCTCTGCATTTACACCCCGCTCAAGCGAGTCACATGGTGGAACACGATCGTCGGCGCGGTGCCCGGGGCATTGCCCCCATTGATGGGATGGACCGCGGCTCACGGGAGTCTCGAGGGTCCGGGCTGGACATTGTTTGCCATCCTTGGCTTGTGGCAGATACCGCACTTCTTCGCCATCGCCTGGTTGTACCGGGATGATTACCGGCGAGCCGGATTTGCCATGCTTCCGGGTATCGATCCCACGGGGCGGCGGACGGCGGGACAAGCGGTTATTTTCTGCTGGCTCTTGTTGGGGGCCAGTACCCTGCCCTGGATTTGCGGCTTGACCGGTCCCATCTACCTGGCCGGGGCGATCGCGTCGGGCCTGTTCTTCGCCATGCGCGCGCACCAATTCCGCCGCGAACGTTCGGACGTGCGGGCCCGCGCACTTTTCTACGCATCGATTCTGTATCTACCGTTATTGTTGGGTCTGATGTTGGCGGACAAGCGATGATGAGGGATTGACAGAGACGGTGCGCGCACTAAGCTCCGCCGTTCAAAAGTTTAAATTACGTTACTTGTGACTGAAACTTACGTCGCATAAGCATGCAAAGCACGGTTGCCATCGAGCCGGTCCATGAGGCGCATGTCCACGGACATGAATCTCCCGGGTTCTGGCGCAGTTACGTCTTTTCGACCGACCATAAGGTGATCGGGATTCAGTATGGGCTTACGGGCCTGGGTTTTCTCTTTTTCGGACTCCTGCTGATGTTGGTGATGCGCTGGCAGTTGGCGTATCCGGAGCGGGCGATTCCGGTGGTGGGGGAATTTCTCCACTGGGTGCTGGGGGGGGAGATGGTCGGGCGCGACTCCGCGAACCGGATGGGGCTGATGTTGCCGGATTTGTACAATTCATTTGGAGCGATGCACGGGACGATCATGGTCTTTCTGGCGATCGTGCCGGTCGGCTTCGCGGCGTTTGGAAATTACGTGGTGCCGCTTCAGATTGGGGCGCCGGACATGACCTTCCCGCGGATCAACCTGGCCAGCTACCAGTGTTATTTCCTCGGTGGTGTAGTCATGTTCACGAGTTTTTTCATACCTGGCGGAGCGGCCAAGTCGGGATGGACGTCATATTCACCCCTGGCGACCCTGGCGGACCTGGCCCGGCAGTGGGACGGGCAGACGTTTTGGTTGATCGGGATGGTGTTGTTGATCACTTCCTCGCTGTTGGGTTCGGTCAATTTCATCGCCACCATAGTTCAATTGCGGGCCGAGGGAATGACTTGGCTGCGGCTCCCGTTTTTTGTTTGGGCGATGTTTGTGACTTCATTCCTGTTGTTGCTGGCCTTTCCGCCGCTTGAGGCGGCGGGGATCATGCAATTGATGGACAATCTTTTCGGCACGAGCTTCTTTTTGCCTACTGGTTTGGTGGTGGGAGGGACGCCGCTGGGACGGAGCGGGGGAGGCAGTCCATTGTTATGGCAGCATCTGTTTTGGTTTCTGGCCCATCCGGAGGTGTATGTCTTGATCCTTCCCGGGCTGGGGATGGTGGCGGAGATCATTGCGGTCAACACCCGCAAGCCCTTATGGGGTTATCGTTCGCTGGTTTACTCGGCGCTGGCGATCGGCTTTCTCTCATTCATTGTATGGGCCCATCATATGTATTTGACGGGAATGGGGACGAAGATCGCCACTTTCTTCCAAACCACCACGATGATCATCTCGATCCCGTCGGTGATCATTCTGACCTGTTTATTCATTTCTTTGTGGGGGGGCTCGATCCGGTTCAATCCGCCAATGCTTTTTGCGCTGGCATTTCTGCCAATGTTCGGGATTGGCGGGCTGACGGGGTTGCCGCTCGGTTTCAGCTATACGGACATCCACCTGCACGACACCTATTATGTGATCGGCCATTTCCACTACGTGGTTGCGCCCGGGACGATCTTCGCGATTTTCGCCGGGATTTATCACTGGTATCCGAAGGTCACGGGGCGGTTTCTCAACGAGTTCTGGGGCAAGGTGCATTTCTGGCTCTCGCTCGTGTTCATGAACGGGGTGTTCATGCCGATGTTTGTCCAGGGCATGGCCGGATTGCATCGGCGGACCTATGACGGAGGGGCCACTTACGCGGGCGCGGCCGATCCATCATTGGGGGTTGTGGGGTTGCCGGCCTATGCGATCGATCTGCATCGATGGATCTCGATCTCGGCGTTTGCCCTCGCCCTGGCCCAGTTGCCGTTCATTCTGAATTTCTTTATCAGCCTGCGGCGCGGTCGCAAGGTCGAATCCGACAATCCCTGGCATGCGACCACTTTGGAGTGGCAGACGCCAACGCCGCCGCCACATGGCAATTTCATCAAACCGATCCGCGTCTATCGGGGTCCTTATGAGTATAGCGTTCCCGGCGAGGACCGGGACTACTCGCCCCAGAACAAACCCACTTTATCCTGAGCGACCATGGATATACCGTATACCGTTCAACCGCGGGAGGACACGGGGCTGTTCAACGCCAAGGTGGGGATTTGGTTGTTTCTGGCTTCGGAAGTGATGTTATTTGGGGCGTTGTTTTCCTCGTATATCCTGCTGCGCGTGAGTTCGCCGGCGTGGTTATATGGGGAAGCGAAACATTTGAATGTGCCGATCGGCACTTTCAATACGGGGGTGCTGATCACTTCGAGTATCACCATGGTCATGGCCTGGGCTTCGCTGAAGCTGCGAGACTTTGACAAGTACAAGTTGTTCCTGGGTCTCACCATCCTGCTGGGTTTCCTGTTTATCGTCATCAAGGGTTTTGAGTACCCGGGAGAAGTTCCATCATGGGCTCTTTCCCGCCACCCATACTTTTTATTCAATCTATTTTACGCTGACGGGTTTGCACGCCTTGCACGTGCTGGGCGGCATGAGCGTCAATGCCTATCTCTGGGGACCAGGCTCGAAGATGTGGCGAACCGATCCGGAACGGCTGACGAACCGGGTGGAGGTTTCAGGGTTGTTTTGGCATTTCGTGGACCTGGTCTGGATCTTTTTGTTTCCTGTGCTTTACTTGCTTTGATGTGAATTATTATGGAAGCGCACGACACAGCCGCGTTTAAGAAACATATCCGGGTGTATATCGGGGTCTTCGTAGCCCTGTTGGTGGGGACGATCCTGACCGTTGCCGTTTCCTATGTGCACTTCGGCAGTCCGGACAGCCATGCGGGTAACGTGACGGTGGCTTTGATCATCGCGGTGCTGAAAGCGGGCTTGGTCGCCGGGTTTTTCATGCATCTTGTTTCGGAAAAGCGTTCCATTTACACGCTTCTGGCCATCACCGCAGTATTCTTCCTCGGGTTGATGATTCTGACGGTGTCCGCTCATTTTGATACGCCGGGCGAGATCCATCGTTATCTGCCTCCAGGTCAAGCTCACCTATCGACAGCTCATGAGCCTTAAGGCCTTTCACTTTCTGTTCGTCGCGATTTCGATCCTGCTGTGCGGGTTTGTGGCGATTTGGGGAATCACGCAGTGGCGCGAGAATGGCAGTTGGGGGTCACTGGCCTACGGCGCAGGGGCGATCGTTGCCGGCGCGGCCCTGGTGGTTTATGGCCGGTATGTGATGAACAAGTTAAGAGGGATGAGTTATCTATGAATATGCGGAGATGGACCTCGACGCTGCTGATGTCGGTGACGGCGTTGCTCATGGGAATGCCGGGCACGGCTGGCGCATGCGCGACTTGCTTCGGGGCATCCGACTCGGCCATGGCCCAGGGGATGAATCTTGGCATACTGAGCCTGCTTGGCGTCGTCGGCGGGGTGTTGTCCGGGGTCATTGGGTTTTTTACCTTTTTGGCCTTGCGCGCGACCCGGCTGAGGGATTCCCGACGGTCGAAGGTGGAACCATGGGTTGCTGAAACCGCCGGGGCTCAATCGCGATGAATCACGGCTTCACCTACTGGTTCAAGTACAAGTTCCTTGGTCTCCCGATTCTCGCTTCGGAACACGGGGAGAAGATGGACAACCTGATGATGTACGTGCATTGGTTGATGCTGGTGCTGTTGGTGGGTTGGTCGCTTTTCTTCTTCTACACCCTCGTGCGGTTCCGACAAAGCCGTAGTCCGAGGGGCAATTACGCCGGCGTGCGGAGTCATTTTTCGAATTATCTCGAGGGCGGTGTCGTGCTCGCCGAGGGGATACTTTTGCTGGCCTTTGCGATTCCGTTATGGGCCCAGGCGGTGGACAAACTCCCGAACGAGGAAACCTCGACGGTCATTCAGGTCATGGGCCGGCAATTCAATTGGATGGCCCATTACCCCGGAGTCGATGGCAAGATCGGGCGCCAGGATCCGGGGATGTCGAGCGCAAGCGATCCATTCGGCGTCGATCGAAAAGGGGACCCGGCTGCGGCCGACGATGTGGTGGTGCAGGGGAACATCGTGGTGCCGGTCGGCAAGGACGTAGTCGCCCACGTCACTTCGCTGGATGTCATTCATAGCTTCGCCATCACGAGCATGCGGGTGTGCCAGGATGCCATTCCGGGCATGACCATTCCGACCTGGTTCAAACCGATCCGGATCGGGGAGTACAAGATCACTTGCGCGCAGTTATGCGGCAATTCTCATTATGGAATGTTCGGGACGCTGAAGGTGGTCTCGCAGGAGGACTACGACCGGTGGTTGGCCGAGCAGTCTGGCAAGGCCCGATCGGCCGCGGCCGGCCCGGTAGACTACGAGTAAGGTCGCCTAAGGTGGAGACTCCATCGAAAGGGGGAACGCCTCAAGGGCTTTGGACTTCGGAGATCGGGGGTGGGGATGGGATTCAACGATGAAGACAAAGGGATATTCAACAGGCTGGCTCGCCTGGGGTGTCTTGGGTCTGGGGCTGCTGGCGCTGACGGCGGGGGTCATGACCCTCCGCAAACGGGCGCAACCGGATCCCTTGCCTATACTGGGTCGCGTGAGCACGTTTGCTTTGACGAATCAGTTGGGTCACGCCGTCTCTGGCGAGGCCCTGGAGGGAACCATCTGGGTGGCCGACATCATCTTCACGCGCTGCCCGGGTCCGTGCCTGGTTATGAGCCGGGGGCTTTCGAGGCTTCAAACTGAGTTGGGGGATGGCGACAAGGTTCAATTGATTTCGCTGACGGCCGATCCGGAGTTTGACACGGTCGATGTGCTGCGGGCTTACTCCCAGCGCTTCGAGGCCAATCCGAAGCGATGGCAGTTTCTGACGGGTTTGAAAAAGGAGCTTTATCGATTTGCGATCGACGATTTAAAACTATCGGCGGAAAAGATCGACCCGGAGCAGCGGAACAGCCTCAGCGATTTGTTTATTCACAGCACACACTTGGTGCTGGTGGATCAGGCGGGGCAGGTGCGAGGTTATTTTGATGGCACCGATGTCGCCGTATCGGCGCGAGTGCTGGCGGCCATTCGGCGCCTGGAACGCGAGAGTTAATGGCTGTAAGCGGTCGTGACGGCCATGGCTTCGCCGGCCCCCGGTGAGGGACGATGACGATTTCGGATTTACCTGCCCTGAACGCGACCTTGAACGGAACGAGCGCCGTTCTGCTGGGGGTGGGGTATGACTTTATCCGGCGGGGACAGGTTGCGCGGCACCGGAACTGCATGATCGCCGCTGTGGTGACTTCCACCTGTTTCCTGGGGAGTTATATTTATTACCATGTGAATGTGCATGGGGTAACGCGTTTTGAAAACCCTGCCTGGTTTCGCGGTTTTTATCTGACCCTCCTGCTCTCGCACACGTTGCTCGCGGGCGCGGTATTGCCCTTGGTGTTGATCACGCTTTACCGGGCCGTTCGCGGAAGATTTGACAGGCACCGGAGCATCGCGCGATGGACCTGGCCGGTCTGGATGTATGTCTCCGTGACCGGGGTGATCATTTACCTGTTGCTCTACCAGATCTTTCCCCAGCGCTGACGCTCTAAGTGGTCTGTTTCATAAATACGGTCACGTTCGTTGCGCCCAATTTGGCCTGAGGCAAGGCGCGAGGGCGAGAGTGTATCCCCTGCGATACTCGACCGACCGAGCAACGCCGCCCCAGGCCAAATTCGGCGCAACCCTCCGGGCGGCCGTTCTTTTTCGGCCAGACTTCGTTGCTCGCGCCTTACAGACCGCTGCGGGTATGCTCGTTGCTCGCGCCTCGTCTGGCCGAAAAACCCCTGGCCGCGAACGTAACCGCATTTATGAAACAGACCACTTAGTGGGAAGCTGATCGAGGGCCCGCTCGCGTTCCCAAAGCGTGGGATGGGAATAATAGAACCAGCTATATGCGGGGTGGGGCGTCAGGTTGCCGAGGTTCCGATACGTCAATTTGCGTAAGGCTGTAATGAGGGGTTGGGCGCTTCCCATGCACCGGCCAGCGAACTGATCGGCCTGGTACTCGATTCGGCGAGACCATGCGTTGGTCAAGGGTGTGATCCAAAAAGAAAACGCCCCTCCATAGACAATCGCCAGAAGCAGCAATGGACCGAGACCGCCACCCTCGAACCCCAAGGCGACCGGCCAGGGTGAGGCGGCAATTTGGCCCACGACGAAGAGCAAGACCAGGAGAGCGCCGGCGGCGGCGGCAAATGTCTTGGGGATGTGTCCAAGCCGGAAGTGACCGATCTCATGGGCGAGGACGGCTTCGAGTTCCGGGGCATCGAGTTGAGAAAGGAGGGTGTCGTAGAGCACAATCCGGCGAAAGCGACCCAGCCCGGTGAAGAAGGCGTTGGAATGGCGGGATCGTCGGCTGCCATCCATCACGAAAATGCCACGATGCTCGAACTGCGTCCGTTGGGCGAGTTGATCGAGACGTTGTCGGAGTTCCCCCTCCGGGAGTGGGGTGAACCGGTTGAACAGGGGCAGGATTAGGATTGGGGCGATGAAGGTCAGAAACAGTTGGCAGGCGACCAGGAAGGTCCACGCCCAAAGCCACCATAGCGTGCCGCACCAGGCAGGCAGGCTGAGCAGCAGCCAGAACACCGGATAACCGAGCAGCAGACTCAAGCCAAGGCCTTTCAAGCGATCCAAACACCAGGTCCGGCGCGAGGTGGTGTTGAATCCGAATTGTTCCTCGAGTCTGAACTGGGCGACCCAGTCGAATGGGAGATACGCCAGGGATAAACTCGCGGCAACGATCCATAGCAGTAAAGCAACGGAGGCGGCAGACGCGCCCAGCGCATCGGTTCCCCAGCGAAAGGTTTGCGGCAAAACGCCGGCGAGCAGAATGGCGGACAAGAGGCAGGCACCAAAGGTGGATTCGATTTGATTGAACTGACTTTTCGCGAGCGTATAGCGGACCGATCGATCGTAGGTGGAAGAATCCATGACCTCTCGAAAGAGGCTCGGCAACTCGCGCGCTCGAACGCGTGTGGCGCGCTCATTGAGCTGGTGGAGGATGAGGTTCAGAAGCCATCGCGCGAAAAGCAGGCTGAGCAGAGCCGACACGACCCACAAAGACCCGTGATGGGGATCGAACATGATTACGGCCACGTGCTCAGTGATTTCGGAGTCGAGGGTCTCATCGCGGCGATATTGGCAGAGTCGAGATAATTGCGGAAGAGGTATCGGGGCAGGACACTATTGCGCCTCAATCATGGCGAGTGGCGGGCCGCATTTGGGACGAAGTCTGAATGTAGCGCCATCCGCGGGTCGAGCACGGGATTGACCTTACGCCACCTTTAGGCACCAGCAGGGGCAATCGTGACTTCCGGGACCCTTGGCGGGCCGTGCGCCAAAAGCCATGCTGGTCATGGCAAACGGGATTCCGTAACCTGCTCAAGCGTAATGCCCGCAATGGGCCAAAAAGCCGCCCGGCCAGCGAAAAACCCGCGATCTCATTGCCGCCATCGGGGGGATTTCTTCAAGTTACTGGACGGTTTGAGCATCGCCCGTTCGCGCCGTCAGATTGCCAGCTACTATGCCGGCGAGATGAAGCAGCTTGGTGGTTTCCCGCATCGACCGCCGCCCAAGGCCATTCACGCCTCCATCGACCTCGAACAGCGTTACCTGTCGTTTGAGCAACTCGATGCAGAGATCAGCGAACTCCGCCTCGCCCTTTATCATCCGACCAGCAAGCTCCGCCGGGATTTGCCCGAGTATATCCGTGCGGGCTACCAGGCCAGGATCCTCGGTGGATTCACGCAGGAAGGCCGAATTGACAGAATTCGATCCCGCAGTGACGCCGTGCAGCTCGTCAACTTCTGGCCGGTCGCCGATCTCGACCGTTACCTGGGGATCAAGCTCCGAGTCGAGGCCCGCATGGCCCTGGTGGACCTTGCGGCCACGCAGACTGACAATCTGGTCGACGCCGCCCAGATCGAGGACCTCATCAAGGAGGATCTGCTCTTCCGCGACCGTCAACTCAAACGACTCAAGGACGAGATCCTCGACCTTGAAGACCTCGACGATGCCGTCTCGCTCACGGACTTCTCGCTCGACGAATTCCGCCTCGATCTGCTGCGTTACCTCGAAGCCAACCGTGCCGAACTCGAGGAGGCCGGCGAGGGATTGTACGCCGTCGTGCCGCCCAAACAGGAACTTTCGGCAGTGGCCCGCCCGGGCGCGGTCTTTCTGCTCCGGCAGAAGACCCGTAAAGCCACCGGCACTTCAGTTGCCGACAAGCGCGGAGACTCGACGAAACTGAACCCACTCGCGCCGCACTATCTCGTCTACGTTCATGACGACGGCACCGTCCGGTTCAGTTTCGCCCAACCGAAGGAATCCATGCTCCTGTTGTGCGACCTCGCCGCCGGCGAGCCCGCGGCGTTCGAAAGGCTTTGCGATCAGTTTGACCAGCGCACCCGTGACGGTGCGGATATGAGCCATTACTAGGGGCTCCTGCAAAAAGCGTTGGGCTCCATCGAACGCACCTTCCAAAAGCGCGCCGCCAGCGCGCTGCTTTCCAGCCGGAGCGCAGTTCTCCCGGCTGCCGGGGAAATCCCCGGATCGGACGGTGCCGATTTCGATCTGGTCACCTGGCTGGTGATTATGGAGAGTCACCAAAGAACGACTGAGATTTCGCCTTTCAGATCACGGAGGGTGAATGGCTGACTTTAAGGTCGCAAATTGCGACCTTAAAATCCGGGAGGGGCGCGCACCGAAAGTACCTTCCGGTTGTCTTCACCGAGCACGGCACACTGCAGGCGGCCAATATCCTCAACAATCCCACACCTTCCTCGCCGCGTGGGGTATCGCGCCACGCAATCCAGACAAAATCCGCAATTCCAAGCCCCGCAACCGCCAGTTCACGCCCCGTCGCGTGGTATCTCCGTCTGCCTCCCCGCCGTGCCAACTCAGCACGAACATAAGCATCCCCGAATGCTGCCACGAAGTTCATCTCCCGGCGGCCATGTGCAGTGTGCGCCGGCAGATTCCGCCGCGGGTTGGCGGGTGCGAGCCGCACCACAGTCGGCTGGGTTCGGCTTTTCATGACGTGCGAATATACTGCCGCGCAGGCTTGCTTGACCACGCCGATGTTGGCTGCAGGGGCAATTGTTGGGTTTGAGCTTTTGGCGAGTTGGGGCACAAGTATATAAAAAGACCCGTAGAGAATAATTGGCCGGGGACGGCCGGATCCGGGATGATGCAGCGGTGAAAACGAAAGGAACCGTATGATGACCGTGGTAACGTTGGTGTTGTTAGGCGGGTTGCTCTTATTGGCCATCCTGATCGGCGGGTCGTTGATGGTCATGTTCAACCGACTCGTCGGCCTTCGGAATCGATTTAAGAACGCCTTTGCCCAAATCGATGTCCAGCTCAAGCGACGCTATGATCTGATCCCGAACCTGGTCGAGACCGCGAAAGGGTATCTCAAGCACGAGCGCGGAACGCTCGAGGCCGTCATCACGGCCCGGAATGCCGCCGCGGCCGCAAACACACGGGCGGCGCAGGATCCCGGCGACGCCAGCGCGGTCAAGGCCTTGAGCGGCGCGGAGAATGTCCTGAGCGGGACGTTGAGTCGCCTATTTGCATTGGCGGAGGCCTACCCGGATTTGAAAGCGAACCAGACGATGGCGAGTTTGATGGAGCAATTGACCAGCACAGAAAACAAAGTCGCCTTTTCCCGTCAGGCTTACAATGACGCGGTCATGACGTACAATACGGCGCGCGAATCCTTTCCGAGCAACCTGGTTGCGGGCGCGTTCAACTTCAATGCGGCGGAGCTTTTTGTCCTTGAGAACGCCGCTGAGCGCGAGGCGCCGAAGGTCTCCTTTTCCTGAAGTTGGTTGGGAGGAATTTTCACCCGAACACCGGGTGAATGGAAGTGGGCATATCACGTGTGAGATTTCCGGGTTAGGCGGTTGGCGACAACAAGTTCGCCGGCCAGGAATGTGAGTGGGCAATGGACTTTTTTGAGCGGCAAGAACGGGCACGCCGGATTACAGCGAAGCTGATCGTTTACTTTGGGTTGGCGGTGTTGCTGATTGCCCTGTCGGTATATCTGGTGCTGACGTTGATTTTCCCCAAGGGAGGGCTTTGGAACCCGGGATTATTCGCCGCGGCATTTCTCGGAACACTGGCGATCATCCTCCTGGGGAGCCTGGCGAAAATCATGGAACTGTCCCGGGGCGGCGCCGGCGTGGCAACCGCTCTGGGCGGTCGACCGGTGGACACGCAATCCCAGGATCCGGACGAGCGCAAATTGTTGAATGTGGTTGAGGAGATGGCCATCGCCTCGGGCGTGCCGGTGCCGGATGTCTACTTGCTCGAACATGAGGATGGGATCAACGCATTCGCGGCCGGTTTCACGCCGCGCGACGCGGTGATTGGTGTGACACGCGGCTGCATGCGGCTTTTGGGGCGGGATGAATTGCAGGGTGTGATCGCCCACGAGTTCAGCCACATTTTGAACGGTGACATGCGGTTGAACCTCCGCTTGATCGGCTTGTTGAGTGGAATCCTTTGTCTGGCGTTGATCGGGCGCATTATGTTGCAGATGTCGGGAGGGCGCAGCGGCAACCGCCGAGGATCCAATCCGCTCCCGCTGATCGGGCTGGCCCTGCTGGTCTTTGGGGGTATCGGGTTGTTCTTTGGTCGTTTGATCAAGAGCGCAGTCTCGCGACAGCGGGAGTTTCTCGCCGATGCGTCGGCGGTGCAGTTCACGCGCAATCCGGACGGATTGGTCGGGGCGTTGAAGAAGATTGGAGGGTTGGCCCAGGGCTCGGCTGTGGTCACGTCGCGTGCCGAGGAAGCGAGTCATCTCTTTTTCGGAAACGCACTCTCTCAACAATGGCTGGGAATGTTCTCAACTCATCCGCCATTGGTGGAACGCATCCGCGTATGGGAACCGAACTTCGACGGAGAATTCCCCGTCACCCCCGTGAATCTATTCCGGGATTCGAGGCCGCCTCTCACTCATTCGCCGGCTCGGGCGGCTGCGGGTTTGCCGCCGATCCTTCGAGGCGCAGCGGCGGCGGTGTTGGCGCAGGATGTTTTGGCCCAGACCGGACAGCCCACTGCGGAACACTTGGAGTATGCCGGGGCCTTGATGCACAAAATACCGGAGGATGTGCGCGGGGCAACGCGCGAGTCCATGGCGGCGACCGCCCTGGTCTATGCGTTGATGATGAGCCGGGAAACGGACCGGCGCGAAGTGCAGCTCAAAGTGTTGAGTGAAGTCGTTCCACCGCCAATGCTGATTGAAGTGAGCCGGTTGCAGGAAAGAGTGGATTCGGTGCCGGCCGAACATCGGTTGCCACTGGTGGAACTTTGCCTGCCGGCGTTGCGACGGTTGTCGGCGGGGCAGCACGCCGAGTTCGAGCGCGCCGTCCATGAGCTCATTGTGGCCGACGGGCAAATTGAGATCCATGAGTATGCCCTGCAGCACATGCTCCGAAGGCACCTCGATCCCGGCTTCCAACCGGTCCGGCGTCCGGTCGTTCAGTATCATGCCCTGAAACCGCTCGCAGCGGACCTGGTCGTGGTTCTCTCCGTTCTCGCGCATGCCGGTAATCCGAGTTCCGATGCGGCGGCTACGGCCTTCACTGTCGGTTGGCGCCGATTGAAAGTGCCGGGAGACGAACCCCGTCCCAGGGATCTGGTCAGTGCGAACCTGGAAGACCTCGATGCCGCGCTGGCGCGACTGGCTGAAGCGTCGCCCGCCTTGAAGAAGCAGGTTCTTCAGGCTTGTGCCGAAACGGTGTCAGCCGACGCGCGCATTGACCGGCGAGAGGCGGAACTCGTGCGGGCGATAGCCGATGCCTTGGATTGTCCGTTACCTCCGTTTCTTGTACCCGCAGAGTGAACGGTACTACATGCCGACTTAAACCCGTCATTTGGGACTCGCGGAGCTCGTCCCTCCGAAACGTTGTCTGGGGACTCGCGGAGCTCGTCCCTCCGGCAACGACCCATCTCGCACTGCTCGTCCCTCCGGCTTGAAACTGAGCAGAGGAATTATCCCAGTCGTTGTCCGGGTTGAAGCGGGTGTCCGGCCAGGAAATCGCGCGCGGACATTTTGCGACCGCCTTCGCATTGGACGAGGTGAAGGCGCAGTGCCCCGATCCGACAGGCGACGGTAAATTCCCCGGAGGAAGCGGAAAGGATTTCTCCCGGAACGCCGCTGACGATCTGGAGTGGCTCGGCTTTCCAAATCTTCAGAATCCGGTTTTGAAAATGATCGGGCAGGAGTGTGTACGTGCCTGGCCAGGGCACAAGGGCTCTGGCCCTATTCCAGAGATCGCGGGCCGGGGCATTCCAATCGAGGTGACCGTCCGCGCGAGTAATTTTCCGGGCGTAAGAAGCGGCGTCGCCGGGTTGGGCCCGGGATTGAACACGGCCGGCGATCAGGTCTGTGAGGGTGTCGATCAACAATGACGCACCAAGCTGACCAAGACGCTCCTCGAGGGTGAGGGCGTCATCCGAGTCGAGGATGGGAGTATCGCGGGTGCTGAGGATATCGCCAGTATCGAGGCCTTCATCGATTTTCATGATCGTCACACCGGTATGGGTGTCGCCATTGAGAATGGCCCATTGAATCGGGGCAGCGCCTCGGTACCGAGGCAAGAGAGAGGCGTGGACATTGAGAAAACCCAGTGGCGCCAGTTCCAGCAGTGCGCGTGGCAGGATCTGACCATATGCGACGACGACCGCGAGGTCGGGGGCGACTGCCCGAAATGTTTGGAGGAACGTCGCATCCCGGCAACGGGCTGGTTGGTCGAGCGTCAGGCCAAGCTGAATCGCGAGGGACTTAACCGGAGACGCGTGTGAATGCAGTCCGCGTCCGGCGGGTCGATCGGGTTGGGTAACGACCCGAGTCAGTTCGAAATGGGGATGCCGGGCGATGGCCTCCAGGCTGGGGCAGGCCAGTGAAGCCGTGCCAAAGAAGACGAGCCGGGGTTTGGTCATGGCTGGGAAGGAATCGGGCTTGTGGATGAACGAGGCCAGTCTGGAGCGACGGTTTGCGGGGTTGATCAGGGCAGCCGCCGCCGATGTTCATTTCCCCGCCGGCGCGGGGCGGGTTTAACAGGTTGATTCGGAACCGAGACCGTGCGTTTGCCGAGCGATTCGCCGCAGCCGGTGCAGAGGTATTCGTATAGTTCGCCCGTGGGCAGGACGAGCAGGAGACGCTCCCGGACCGGCTGGGATTTGCGGCATTTGGGACAATAGAGTTCGCTGGCGGTGAACGCGCCGAACTGTTCCGTCATGGTTATGGTTGGTACTCCAGCTTGCTGAGACGTTCGAGGATGGCGCGCAAAACCTGGACTGGGCGCTGCATGGCATCGATGGAATGCACCAGACTCTCCGAATAATAACTCAGGAGATCCTTGGTTTCCTGTTCATAGACCTTGAATCGTCGCTGGATGACTTCGAGATTCGCGTCGTCAAGCCGGTTTTCTTTGAGCGCCCGCCGCTGCATTCGATCGATCAACTTCCGATTGTCCGGGCAGGTAAGATTGAGGACGGCGAGGACATCGAGGGTTTCCTCAAGAATCTCCGCCTGGTGCCGGGTGCGGGGTATCCCATCGAGGACAAGGATGTGGTTGACAGGATTGAACGAGGAAGCCTGGGTTTCCGCTTGAATATTCTCCCGCCAGAGCCGAATTGTGAATTCGTCGGGCACGAGCCGGCCCTGGCTGGAGTATTCGAGGAAAGTGCGGCCCAGATCGGTCTCGGGGCTGAGCCGGCGAAACACTTCTCCGCAAGAGCAGTGGTGGTAGCCGGGGATGGTGCCGAGGATTTTACCTTGCGTGCCTTTGCCGGAGCCGGGGGCCCCGAATAGCAGGACGGTGCGGTACCTCATAGGTCAACCGTTCAGACCTTGGCGTCTTTGTGTCGCAGGATCACCGACGTAATATCGGCGAAAGGAATGCTGATTTCCGTCGTGCTGTTGAGCAACTGCAAGTGCAATTCATTGGATGAGATGCGACTGATCCGCCGGCCAATGTAGTCGTTCTTCACACACTTGAACACCAGCACCAAATCCTTTTCGGCTTCGCCCGCGACGACGCGGAAGAACCCCGGGAACTTCGTTTCGAAGAACCGCCGATTAAAGGTGTGTTCGCCCCGGTTGTAAACCTGCGGCTGCGCATGGGCGGCGGCGGGTCCGGCCTTTTCCGCCGAAGCGAGCGAAAGCCCGCTCGGTTTGGCCGCAACCATGCCGGTTGTTTTGCGCGCCGAGGCGCCGGCAACCTCCGCCGGGACTTCGTACGCCGGTTCGGCGTAGTCCGTTTGCGTGGGTAAGGAGAGGAAGATGATCGGTCCCAGGACGGGTAAGATGAAGGAGACCGCGCAAACGATTGGCACGGATTGTTGCCGATACAGCGCCACTTCATAGGCCGCGTAAAGATTGGCGGCCGCAAATATCGCCACGAGCACCAGACCAATCGGGGTCATCAGCCCGCGAAAAAAACCGGGCAATTCCGACGGTCGTTCAAAACGGGTCGGGACCGGTCGGACAATGATTTCCTTCTTTTCGCGGCGTGCCTTGAGTTCCTCCGGTGTGGGTTCGACGAACGGTTCCACGAAATCCCGCAGCTCGGGGTCCTGAGCGAGTTCGCGCAGGGTTTCCTGGGAGAAATTAATCCAGGGTTCGCGCCGGCTGAAACCGCCCACGTCACGTTGGACCACGAGCCCCTCTTCATCAGCGGAAGCGATCTCGCCTCGAAGCGTGTTTCCGTTGGCCAGGTGGAACTCGCCCGCGTTGGCCCCCAGGCTCATCAGGCACAAAAGCAAAAGGCTCAAAGCTAACCAGTGGAAACGCTGTATCACGAGAGCGATCCTTAGCAGAAGGGCGCTTCCAAAGGAAAGAAAAAACCCCGGCGGAACCTCTCGCGGATCGTGAGCCGCCGGCGAGTGAGGGGTACGGGGGAATCCTGTTCTGCGTCAATTCATCCGAATCGAACTGAACCCCGTGGTTCGGCGTTGCGCCAACTGATGGGCAAGGTGATCGATTGTCCAGCCTGGTTTTTCGGCGGCAAGGACGTCGGCCGTTGCCCCATGTTGCCAGACGGCGAAACGGATTGCAGCGAGCGGATTGAGAGCGAGGGCTGGCTGGGCCAGGAGCGCACTAAGGAAGCCCGCCAGGAGATCGCCGCTGCCGCCTTGGGCCAACCAGGGATTTCCGGAGCTGTTCACGAATAGCTCGCCTTTATTGCGTCCGATCAGGGTTAGATGGCCCTTGAGAATCACCCAGGCGCCGCCATAGCGCTCCGACAGCGCCCGCAGCGCGGCGGGACGATCAGCCTGAACGGCTTTTACCGAGCTGCCGAGCAAACGCGCGGCTTCTCCGGGGTGCGGGGTGATGACCCGATTTGCTTTTGCTTTGCACTTCCCGGGCGGCAACCAATCCAACGCCGAGGCATCGGCCACGATCGGGAATGGCAAGTGGGTCCAGTGCTCGCGCAACTCGGTTTTCAAGGAAGGGGGGAGATCGGGCGCGGCCATTCCCGGGCCAAACAGGATGGCGGTAGTCGATGTTGGGAGGGGATGCTCGGGACGCCAGGGATGGACCATCGCTGCCTGGATTTGGGAGGCGATTGGAACATAGACATTCTCGGGCACGATCAGAGTGACCAGACCGGGTTGGGCCTGGAGGGCGCCCCGAGCAGCGAGGATCGCCGCACCATGGTAGCCGAGGCTGCCGGCATAAATGACGATGTGGCCGAAGTGACCCTTGTGCGCATCCACGCGGCGGGGTGGCGGGAAATCCTCGAAATCCTTGGGAACGGTCCATTGGAGATCACTGGGTAGCGGCAGAGTGACCAATCCGATATCCGGCACCAATTCGAGCCGGCCAACGTACGGAGCGGCATGGGCCTGGACGAGCCCGCGTTTGGGAGCGGCGAGGGTCAAGGTATGGGTGGCCTGGATCGAGGCGCCCATCGGTGTTCCAGTGTTGGCATTTAGGCCGGCAGGGACATCGACGGCGAGGATCGGTATTCCAGAGCCATTGATAGAATTGATGAGATTGGCCCAGTCCCCTTCCAAAGGACCCTTCAAACCAATGCCGAAAAGCCCCTCGATAATCAGGGTCGGCGGGAGGGAAAGCAGAGACTTGAACTCGCGGAGGGCGGCTTTGGGATCAGTCACGTTGAGTAGCGTGACTTCGCGGTCGGTGAGATTGAGGACCACCTGGCGGGCGTCGTCGCCGTTGTGGCCTTTGCCGGCAAGGATGAGAATGGAATCGCCGGGTCGGGTGAGTTGGCGGGTCCTGGCGGTGATGAGATGTCCGACTCGACTGATGACCTCAGTGGGCGTGCGTTTGGCGGCCCAGGTGGCCTTCTCCCAATTGCGCATTTGGTCCACGGTGATGATTGGGATTGGCATAGGGAACGACAGTTTGTCCGGGCGCTCCAACCTGATTACCAAGCGTACTTATACGGAATCGGAATCGGCGCGTCGAGGTTGAAGATCGCGGCAATTGCCGCACCGTTTCCTTGATGGAAACCATTTCTGAAGTCGGCTAGCGTTTGCAACGAAGGCTGCGGTGAACCTCTCACGGGGCCTGATCCGGATCGGGCTCGTGGGATGTGGTGTCTTTCGTCGCGGACGAGAACGCTTCAGGTGGAGGCAGGTGCTGCTTGATGATGCGGGTCCAGAGGGCATAACCCGTGGCGTTGAGGTGCAAGAGATCCGCCCGGAAGAGTTCCCGGCGCGGCTCGCCATTCGAATCCAGCATGGGTTCGAAAATATCCAGAAAATCGAGTAAGGGATCGCGATCGCAGGTGGATTTGACTAGCAGGTTGGCCGTGCGGATCTCGGTCGCGAGTTGCCAGCGGGCCGGGCTGGGTTTGATCGCGATAAACCCGATGCGGCAGCGGGGAAGTTCCTTGTGCAGAAGCTCGACAAAGGCCAGGAAATCCTCGTGAACCACTTTGGGTGTCTTGCCATTGATGAGATCATTGTCTCCCGCATAAACAATGACCATGCGTGGGCGGTAGGGAAGGACGATTTGTGGGGCATACTGCAGAGTGTCGGACATCTCGGACCCGCCGAAACCCCGCTGGATCACGGGATACCCGGAGAAATCCTTTTCGAGGGTTGACCAGAATCGGATGCTGGAGCTTCCGACAAAGAGCAGACCGCCCGGTGTGGGTGGGGAGGCTTCATCCGAGGTCGTGAAGGCGTTGATATCCTTTTCCCATGGCGAGGGTTCCTCCTGTGCGCAGATGAGGTAAGCGCCCACGAGAAGCCCCAACACCGTGAAGACCATCCAGGCCGCGCCCACCTTGCGGATCAACTGCAACACACGCGGCGCAGCGCCGGCCGGTCGCGCATCCGCGATTCGGCGACTGATCGGGTCAGGGTGCCATTCCTTTGACATTGACCCAACATGACACGAAAGGCGGGAGGTGCCCAAGCAGCTTTTTGATTCCTTGTTGGGGGGGCTTTGTCCATGCTTCGCGCCATGGACGAGTTCGGGGTGAGGATCATCCGGGCGGTGGTTGAAGCCGCCTTGTCCGAAGACGTTGGCCGGGGCGATCTGACCACGCTGGCCACGGTTCCGGTGGATCGGATGGGTAAGACGGGGGTGGTGGCCCGAGAACCTTTGATCATCGCGGGATTACTCGTAGCCGAGACGGTGTTTCGCCAGGTTTCTGCCGAATTGTTTTGCGAAGCGTTGGTGCCGGACGGGGCATCGGTCGGGGAAGGTGAATGCGTAATGCGCATCGCGGGGCCCGTTCACGCGATGCTGACGGGGGAGCGGGTGGCTTTGAATTTCCTCCAGCGGATGTCGGGCATTGCGACGCTGACGCGACAGTATGTGGATGCCGTGGCCGGGACGCGCGCCGTGATCCTGGACACACGAAAGACGACGCCCGGGTTGCGATGGCTGGAAAAATATGCGGTGCGTTGCGGCGGCGGGAGCAACCATCGGATGGGATTGTTTGATGCGATATTGATCAAAGATAATCATCTGGCGGCATTGCAGGGCGAGGCTCCCAACGCGATTGCCGCGGCGGTCTCGCGCGCGAGGCGGGCATTCCCAGAGCTCAGCATCGAGGTCGAAGCGGACGCGCTGGAACAGGTGACAGCAGCGCTGGAGGCCGGGGCCGACAGGCTCCTTCTGGACAACATGTCCCTGGCGGAGATGCGGCGGGCGGTGGAATTGGCGCGGGGTCGGGCCGGGACGGAGGCGAGCGGGGGCGTCAACCTGGGGACGGTTCGCGGCATTGCGGAGACGGGGGTGGATTACATATCGGTGGGTGCGTTGACGCACTCGGCCAGGGCGATGGATCTCGCGCTGGATTGGGAGGCGATTTAGGTTTCGAAGATGTCGCTCGATGCTCAAATACTGGAGGCGCTTCGGGCCGCTCAAGGCGGGATCTCCGGGGCGGACCTGGCCGCGCAATTCGGCGTCACAAGGGCGGCGGTCTGGTCGCGAATCCAGGATCTGCGAACGTTGGGGTATGGGATCGAGGCCAGCCCGCATTTGGGATATCGGCTGGTGACAGCACCGGATTTGTTGCATGCCGACGACCTGAAGTATCGTTTGGGCCGGACGAGAGTGGTGGGTCGCGATATCCAGGTCTTTCGGGAGACAACGTCCACGAACGATGTGGTGGAGAAGATGGCCCGGGATGGGGTGGCGGAAGGGGCGGCCGTATTTGCGGAAAAACAGACCCGGGGCCGGGGCCGGCTTGGGCGCAGTTGGCATTCGCCTCAAGGATTGGGTATTTACGTCTCGATTCTATTCCGGCCGAGGGTATCGCCTATGGCTGTTACCCGGTTGACGATTGCGGCAGCGGCTTCATTGGCGCGAGCGATCGAGTTGGTCACGGGACTGAAGCCGGAAATCAAATGGCCCAATGACTTGCTTCTGCGAGGACGGAAGGTTGCGGGGATTCTGACGGAGATGAGTGCGGAGATGGATCGGGTGCGCCACGCCATTGTCGGGATGGGGGTGGATGCGAACCATAGAGAGAGTGATTTTCCTCGGGAATTACAGGGGATCGCCACGTCGCTTCGGCTGGAGAGCGGGCGAGAGATCTCTCGGGGCGAATTGGCGCTGGCGATGTTGCACGAGTTGGACCGGGATTACGCGCGCGCGATGTCCCCGCGGTTTGAGGAATTAGCCGACGACTGGGAATCGAGGTGCACGACGATTGGCCGGCAGGTCGTCATCCGAATGGGCGCGCGGCAGATGCGGGGGCGGGCGGAATCTCTGGACGCGGACGGGGCCCTGCTTTTACGAACCGAGCATGGCCATTTGGAGCGGGTGGTGGGCGGGGATGTGACGGTGGAGAAGTAATTCCGCACGAATGAAACATCTGCGACGAGGGAAGGGCGTGTTGCTCCTGGATGTAGGGAACACGCACACGCATATCGGGCTGGCGCACGGGCAAAGGGTGATGCGGCACGAAGACATGCCGACGGCTTTCTGGCTGGACGGAAAGGCGGAACGCCGGTTGGCGGAATTCCATCGGATTAAGGATTTGACCGGCATCAGCTTTTGCAGCGTTGTGCCGCGTGTGACCGTGCGGGTGCGACGTTGGGCCAGGGCCAACTGCCCGGCCCCATTGCGGGAATTGTCCGTCCGATCGGACTTTGCCTTGGGCGTCGATTATCCGCGGCGCGAGACGATTGGACCAGATCGCCTCGCCAATGCGTTGGCGGCGCGAGCGCAGTTTGGTGCACCGGTGCTGGTTGTCGATTTCGGAACGGCAGTGACGTTCGATGTCGTGAACTCGCGGGGCAATTATGTGGGCGGTATCATCGCCCCAGGACTTGCGGCAATGACCGATTATCTTCATGAAAAAACGGCCTTGCTCCCGAGAGTCCGGCTTCGGGCGGTCCGCCGATTTTTGGGGAGGAGCACTGAAGAAGCGATGCGGATCGGGGCGGTGCAGGGCTATCGCGGCCTGGTTCGGGAATTGATTGCCGGACTGCGCGGGGAATTACGCAGTCCGGAGCTGCCGGTAGTTGCGACGGGGGGTTATGCGCGCCTGATGGCCCGTGGCGTTCCGGAGATACGGAAAGTCGATCCGTTGCTGACGTTGAAGGGGCTGCGCCTGTTTTTTCAGGGCACCACGCTGGGGAGGAGGTAGTACATCCGGCCCGGCTGAATCTGGAGGGTGTGCAAGCCAAAGTCGATGTGCACGGCCTTGCTCTCGGTCTTTCCAAATAGACGGAGGAGGCTGCCCAGTTCGAAGGGCCGTTGATAGCGGATGAGATTGGCGTTGGGGATGTCGGCGATGCTCAGAGCCCGCTGGACGGCGGCTTCGAAATCTCCGAGTTCATCGACGAACCCGAGTGAGAAGGCCTGTTTGCCCGAGAGGATACGGCCGTCGGCATATTGTTCCCAATCGTCACTGAGACGTTGGCCGAGTTGATCGTTTCGTTCATTGGCGAAACTGCGCCCTTTACGGACCACTTCTTTGAAACGATCGAAGGTCTCGTCAATAAGCTTTTGGACCATCTCGCGTTCCTGAGGAAGGATTTCCTCTTCGGATTTGGATCCACTGAGCATGTCTTTGAACTTGCCGCTTTTGAAAATCTGAGGGCGGATACCGATCTTATCGAGGAGGCCGCGGTAGTTGTAACCCTGCATGATGACGCCGATGCTGCCGGTGATGGTCAACTCGTTTGCCACGATCCATTGGCATGGCGCGGCCACATAGTATCCCCCGGAGGCGGCCAAGCCCCCCAGGTACGCCACGACCGGCTTCTGGGTTTCATTCTCAAAGGTGGCGATTGCGCGGCTGATGGTGTCGGCGGCGAGAACTTCCCCGCCGGGAGAGTCCACCCGGAGTATGACGGCCTGGACGTCGGGATCGTCGGCGGCGCGATCGAGTTGGTCCTTGATCTGGCTGACCATGTTATAGCTGCCGCCGTCCCAGGCCTCGCCCACGATCAGACCCGCCAGATCGATGACGGCGATCTTATGCCGCGAATGCCGATAATCGAGCATCGCTTCATTGAGTCCGCGTTTGCCTTCGCTCGCCCCGGCGCTGTGGAAGCTGAACGCCCGGAAGAGCTGTTGCACGTTCGCGAGCAAGCTCACCATCAGGAGGCAGGCGAGCAGGATCGCCAGGATCATCCAAAACCGGCCACCGCCGCTCCGTTTTGGTGCGGGCAGTTGCGATCCCTGGAGCGGGGGTGGATTCGGCAAAGGTGGCGGCACCCGTTCGGAGGCACCCCATGAAGCGTCTTCAGCCATGGCGGGCAACGTACAGCCCCCGGTTGTCCCGGGCAAGGCTGAACAGAGTGGAGGATCGGGATTGCGGCCGTAGCGTGGGGCTGCGTGGCACCGTCGGCGCCGGGCTGACGGCCTACGCCAATGCCGGCACGAAGCGCGGCGGTTTGCGCGCGTTGAGGGTTTGCTCGAAGGCGAAGGCGAACTTGAACAGTGCCGGCTCGCTAAAAGCGCGGCCAAAAAAGGAAAGCCCAACCGGTAAACCCAAAACGTCACCCGCGGGAACGGTGATGTGCGGATAACCGGCAACTGCCGCCGGCGAGGTGCACCCGCCCGCGTCGCGGTCGCCGTAAACGAGATCGGTGGCATGGGCCGGACCGGTCGTCGGCGCCACGAGGGCGTCCAACTGGTTCCGATTCATCACGGCATCGATTCCTTCGTCGCGGGACAGCCGTTGACCGCGGGCCAGTGCCTCGGAGTAGATCGATTCGGAGAGCGGCCCTTTCTCCTGCGCGTGCAAAAAAATCTCCTGACCAAAAAATGGCATTTCCGATTCACGGTTGCGCTCGTTGAACGCGATGATGTCCTGGAGCGTGCGGACCGGCGCGCCGGGTCCGAGTCCGGCAAGATATTCATTCAGGCCCGCCTTGAATTCATAATGCAGCACCACATTTTCCGAATCCCCGAATTGCCCGTGCGTCGGAATGTCGGCGGGATCGACGAGAATGGCGCCACAACTTCGGAGCACTTCCAGGGCTGTTTCGGCGACTTGAGTTGCGCCGGGATGTAGCTTGAAGAATTGGCGGGCCACGCCGATCCGCGCGCCGCGCAAACCGGCGGGATCGAGAAACGGCAAGTAATCGGATGGCAATGCGCCGGAGTTCCGGGCTGTGGGCGGATCGCGTGGATCCACGCCGGTGAGGGCACCCAACAAGATCGCCGCATCGGTGACTGATCGGGTCATGGGACCGGCGGTGTCCTGGGTGCGAGAAATGGGAATGATCCCGGCGCGGCTGACGAGTCCTACAGTAGGTTTGAAACCGACCAGACCGTTGTAGGAACTGGGCGAAGTAATCGAACCGTCCGTCTCCGTGCCGATGCCCGCTGCGCAGAGACTGGCCGCGACGGCTGCTCCCGTGCCGGAGCTTGAGCCGGATGGATTGCAGGACAAGACGTAAGGGTTCCGGGTCAAACCGCCGCGACCGCTCCAGCCGCTGGTCGAGCGGGTTGAACGAAAGTTGGCCCACTCACTGAGATTCGTCTTGCCCAGCAGGACGGCTCCGGCCTTCCGGAGCTGGGCCGCCACAAAAGAATCCTGGGGCGCGATTGAGCCGAGCAGCGCGAGAGAACCGGCGGTGGTCATCATGCGGTCGTGAGTATCAAGATTATCCTTGAGGAGAATCGGGATTCCGTGCAACGGACCGCGCGGTCCGTGGGCTTTCCGTTCGCGGTCGAGTTCGCGAGCGATCGGGATGGCCTCGGGGTTCAATTCGATAACGGAATTGACGCACGGACCACCGCGGTCCACCTCTTCGATGCGACGCAGGTATTTTTTGACGAGCGACGCGGCGGTTTCGCGGCCGGACTCCATCGCTGTTTGGAGTTGTGGGATGGAAGCCTCTTGCCACTCGAAAGGCTCCAGGCGAAACGGAGATACGGGTGAACGCGGAGGGGAGGCGTCCCCCAATGCGGAGGAAGCCGTCATGATCGGTGCCAAGCCAAGGGCGGTCGTTTGCAGGAAATCTCGCCGGTTCATAGGTGCTGGGGAAGGTTTGAGGCGTCAATTGCCGCGGTAGGTCCCGTGAGTGGATATGCCTTCTTCGACGGTCACGTCAAAAGATTGCCGGACCTTGGTGTTCCGGTAATTCAGCTCGGCGGTGTACTCCCCGGGGGGCACGAGCCGGTCGGCCGCGTCTCCCATGTACTCGCCGCGATAATCCTCGCCAATGCGCAAATCCCAGTTCAACCGGGTGAAGCCCGGGGTGGCGGCCTGCTCGAACTTGGCCATCGGCTGGCCACGGTCGTTGGTGATTGTGATGCTCCATTTCTCTCCCGCGAACTCCCGCACCCAGACGGTGAGCAAAGCCCCTTCGGGCGGGTTTTCGCCCTTGAACCAGCCTTTGCCGGAGGCATCCTCCCAATCCGGGGCAAAGTAGCGGCCCTGCACCGGACGGATGCTGAACAAGTGGGCTTCCTTGGCCTGGATCTCCGGCGAGAGTTCTCGAAGGGGACCGGTATCGTCAAGGATATAGAGGCTGCGGCCGTGTGTGCCAATCACCAGGTCCCCTTCGCGAGGATGGATCTTCAAGTCGTCCATGCGTGCGGGTGGAAGACCTCCCAACTCGAGCCAGTTCGTGCCGCCATCGATCGACATGAATAGGCCAAACTCGGTACCCGCATAGAGGAGTTGCGGATTGATCGGGTCTTCCCGGACGACGATCGCCGGATTGTTCCGGGCGAGACCGTCGCTGAGGCAGGTCCAGACCTTGCCCATTTCGGTCATTCGATAGATGTAGGGCGCATCATTGCCGGCCCGGTAATCGGTAAACACGACGTAGGCCGTGCCCGGATCAAAATGGCTGGGCTCGATTCGGGCCACCCACTTGCCGCGCACCTCCGGCGGGATATCGTCAGTCATTTCGGACCACTCCGCGCCTTCGTTTTCGGTAAACCACAGCCTGCCGTCATCGGTGCCCGCAAAGAGGAGGTCCGCTTGAACCGGCGATTCCGCCAGGGCATAGACGACCGCGTAGTTTTCCGCGGTGCTGCCGACGGTGATCGTCTTGTCGGGTTGATGATAAGAGAGATCGGGGCTGATGACGTCGAATGTCTCGGCATGGTCGCGGAGTTTGAACACGCGGTTGCCGGCGAGATAGAGGGTGCCGGGGTGATGCTTGCTCCCCAACAATGGAGCGTTCCACTGGAAACGAAACGCCGGCTGGCCTTCGGTCGGCATCGGCTTCCAAACGCGTACCTCACCGGTGCGAGCGTTAAAGCGATGGATCTCGCCACCCTGGGACTCGGCGTAAATGACGTCGGGGTCCTGGGGATCGAACACGCAATAAAAGCCGTCGCCGCCTCCGATCATGGTCCAATCGGCATTACGAATTCCCTCCTTGGTGAACGTGCGACTGGGGCCGACCCAATTCGAGTTGTCTTGCAGGCCGCCGGCAATGCGATAGGGCGTGTTGTCGTCGACCGCAATCCGGTAGTACTGGCCGGCTGGGATATTATTCAGAAATTCCCAGGTCCCTCCGGCATCAAAGCTTTGATAGATTCCGCCGTCGGTCCCCATGATCAGCCGCTGCGAGACGGGCGGCTGAGGACTGGCATCCTGATCGCCGGGTTCGGGATTCTCCCGGGGAAGCGTGCTTCCGGGTTGAATGGCCAGGGCATGCACGTCGGCGTGGACGTTCTCCGAGAGATCTTCCCGGAAATGGTTTCCGCCGTCGTCCGAGACGAACAGTTGCCAGCCGAGGACGTAGATCCTCTGGTCGTTGGCGGGATCCACCTCGATCCTGCTGAAGTAGAACGGGCGCGGATTCAGCGCATTCACACGGGTCCACGTTGCGCCATCGTCTTCGGAGCGAAAGATGCCGCCGCGCCGGCTGTGGTTCTGATCGAGGTCACTGGTGCCCCCCTCATCGCTTTGCACTACGGCCATGACCACGCCGGGCTTGGATTGCGCCACGGCCAGACCGATGCGACCGGTGAGCGTCGGCAAGCCATTCGTGAGTTTTGTCCAGTTCAGTCCACCATCGGTGCTTTTGAAAATACCGCCCACGTCGGCGTGGTCGCGGGTGAGATTCACCCCGTAATAAAATCCCCATGATTTGCGTTGCCGGGCGTAGAGCGCTGCATAAAGCGTGTCGGGTTCGCGCGGATCCATGACGACATCCGAACATCCCGTGAGCGCGTCATGCGGTGGCGGCGCTGCGAGGACCAAACGCCAGGTGGCTCCGCCATCGGTCGTGCGATAGAGTCCGCGTTCGCCCCCCTCAGCCCAAAGCGAACCCGCGGCTGCGATATACACCACTTGCGGGTCCGTTGGGTGGATGACGATTCGGCAGATGACCCGGCTGCTTGTGAGGCCGGCCGATTGCCACACATTGCCGCCGTTGGTGGAGACATAAACGCCGTCGCCCCAACCGGCGGAATTGCGGTCGCTCCCCTCCCCGGTGCCGACCCAGACAATATCCGGATCGCTGGGCGCGACCGCGACGGCGCCGATGGATTGGACCGCCTGATCGTCGAACACCGGGGCAAAGGAAATGCCATTATTTTTGGTTTGCCACACGCCGCTCATGGAAATGCCGGCGTAGAAGGCGTAGGGATTCTTTGAGCTCAGCGCGATATCTGACACGCGCCCGCCCATTATGGCCGGCCCGATCGCGCGCGGTTTCAAGCCCTTCAACATCACGTCCGTCAACGGGCGGCTCCCGGGAGGTTCCTCGGCGGCACCGAACGCGGGCAGCAATACGATCGTCGAAATACCGATTGACACTATTGCCATTAGTCCCCGGACATGGCGGAAGTCGACCAGCATGCGCAGTGTCTAATCCGCTATCGGCGAAAACACAACCGCATTCGGACCAGGCCTTGAGCGGTTCGCATAATGAGCGGTGTCAATCCGGAGGGCCGAGTTCCACGAGGCCCTGACGTGGACTCAAGTTGCTGAGCCCCTGATATGGGACTCGCGGAGCTCGTCCCTCCGATGTCAGAGGCGTGCCATGAGGAGCCCTTGCACGAAGCGACCGCATTGGTTAGAGTAGGCGGCTCGCACGGTGGACGACAAAAGAAAGGCTACGGAACCATGTTAATCAGCAAGACAGTGAACGAAGCGATCAACCAACAGATCGGCAACGAATTTGGGGCCTCCCTACAGTATGTATCCATCGCGTCCTATCTCTCGGACGAAGGATTGCTCGAGTTGTCCGCGTTTTTTTATAAGCAGGCGGAGGAGGAACGGGAACATGCCATGCGATTTGTGAAATTCGTGGTGGACTCGGGGGGGCGGGTCGAGATCCCGGCCATCCCGGCGCCGCGACATTCGTTCAAGCAGGTGCTCGAGGCATTGGAATTATCCCTGGGCTGGGAGCGCGAAGTGACGGCGCAAATCACCGCCTTGTATGAACTCGGAGTTAAGGAGAAGGACTACGTCAGCCAGAATTTCCTGACCTGGTTCATCAAGGAGCAACTGGAAGAAGTCTCCACCATGGAGACCCTCGTGAAAGTCGCGCAGCGGGCGAAGGAAAACGTGCTGTTCCTCGAAGAATTCGTGGCCCGGCATGGCGACAAACTTCGGGCCAGCGGCGCGAGGGAAGGGTAGTCGCTTGGTTCGGTTGGCGTTATTCGACATTGACGGCACCCTGATTCGCACGAAAGGGGTCGGCGTGGAGGCCTTTTATCGCGCGCTGGGTTCCGAGTTCGGCATGGCCGATGTCCGCGGTCTGATCCGGTTTGGCGGGCGGACGGATACTTCGCTGGTCCGGGAGTTGTTCGGCTGCTGTGGCATCGAGCATACGCCCGAACATGTCCACCGCTTTTTCGATGCCTACGTCTTCTGGCTCGATCATCTCCTGACCGAGAGCCCGTCTGGTTCGGTATGCCCCGGGGTGCTCCCATTCATCGAGACCCTGGCTGCCTTGCCGGATCCGCCGAAGATCGGGCTGTTGACCGGCAACATCCGGTTGGGCGCCGAGATCAAATTGCGCCGGTTCGGGTTGTGGGACCGGTTCGAGACGGGCGCGTTTGGTGATGATCACGAGGATCGCAATGAAATCGCCCTGATCGCCCGGGATCGCTGCGGGAAAACGATCGGCCGGCCATTGTCGGGTGACGAGATCCTGGTGGTGGGTGACACCGTGCACGACGTGGCCTGCGGACGGGCCATTCAAGCGCGGGTGCTTGCCGTGGCCACGGGCGGCGCCTCGTGGTCGGAGCTCGAACAAAGTTCGCCGGACTGGCTGGTGGCGAATCTGCAAGAGGCCGACGCCGCGGCGATCTGTCGAAGGCGGGATGGAACCGAGCGGGGCTACAGTGGTTCGTCCGCGGGCATTCAGCCGCGGGAAACCCGGGGTGGTCGAAGTTTGCGAGGCGCTGGATCTGAGTACGCATCCGGGATCGAGTAATCCGGTTGCGAGCGCACGAACGCGGTATTCTCGGGTGAGGCGCGTGCCTGACCTGGCAGGGTGCCCTGAAAGGTAAAGCCAAGATTACGGGCCAGCTCTTTTCCACCGGGCTGGACTGGGAGACGACGCGATGTGCCCATCTGTTGGAACGCATGTGAGGATTCAGCGTGCATTGGATAAGCCGCTGCCGCCGCTGGCGAGTGTCGTCACGGCTCTCGTGCATTTAAGGGGATGACGTCCGACGCTGGCCGACATCCCCCATCGCCGATTCACTGGAGTGTCCCATGTCGCCGTTCGTCGATGCCATGCGGATGGAAGAACGGGCAGCCGAAACGTGAGCGGAACGGGGGTCGGCCTTTACTGCAGGAGGAGTTCTGCGATTTGCACCGCGTTGAGCGCCGCTCCTTTCAGGAGTTGATCTCCCGAGACCCAAAAGCAGAGCCCATTGTCCATCGCGCAATCGAGACGTACGCGGCCGACCTGGCAGTTGTCTTTCTCCGCCGCATAGAGCGGAAGGGGATACTCCGCCTTCTCCGGATGATCCACCAGATCAAGTCCCGGAGCCTGTCGGAGGACGGCATGCGCCGCTTCTACCGTGGCCATTTTTTGGAGCTCGGCAGTAATGGCGACCGAGTGGGCGCGGTAGACGGGGACGCGCACGCAAGTCACACTTGCGCGGAAATCGGGATGATGCATGATCTTGCGCCCTTCATTTTCCATCTTCATTTCTTCCTTGGTGTATCCATTGGGAAGAAAGGAATCGACATGGGGCAGGACGTTGAACGCGATCTGATGCGGGTAGACTTCGTGCGTCGCGGGCTGTCCGTCGACTACCTGCCGAACCTGGCGGCGCAGCTCCTCGATAGCTTTCGCGCCGGTGCCCGAAACGGCCTGGTAACTGGAGGCAAAGACTCGTTTCACCCCGAATGCCTGGTGGAGCGGATAAATCGCCATGAGCGCGATCGCCGTGGTGCAGTTCGGATTGGCGATGATGCCCCGGTGCCGTTCGACGTCGGGAGCATTAATCTCGGGCACGACCAACGGCACCTGGTCATCCATCCGGAAGGCGCTGGAATTATCCACAACCACGCAGCCGTCCTGGACGGCCCGGGGTGCGAACTCCCGCGAGATGGCCCCGCCGGCGCTGAACAAGGCAAGGTCGATACCCGCGAAAGCATTGGCCGTCAGTTCCTTGATCTCGATCGACTGGCCCCGATAGGTGAGTTTCTTACCGGCAGATCGGGCGGAGGCCATGAGCGTGAGCTGTCGCGCCGGGAAATTCCGGCGTTCGAGGCACTTAATCATTTCGATGCCTACGGCGCCTGTCGCGCCGACTACGGCCACGTGTGGATTCGAGTTCATAACAGCTCGCGCACTATACAAATGGGTTTTGCGCTGTCAAACCTGGCCACGTTGACGGGCCGCTTCGTAGAGCATGACCGCGGTTGCGCTGCTGACATTCAATGAGTCGATCCCGGCAGTCATCGGGATAGCCACGGCATCCGCACTTGCCTTGAGCACTTCCGGGCGCAAGCCCTGTCCCTCACTCCCGAATAACAGGCAGATGTCCCCCCTCATGTCCACTTGGGGCGGCGCTTTGCCTCCGGCTGACGGGTGCGCCGCCAGGCAACGGATCCCGTGCGCCCCCATCGTTTCAAGGGCGGCCGCCAGGTCCTGCACTTCCACGGCGGGAAGGCGAAAGATGGCGCCCATCGAAGTGCGAATGGCGCGCGTCAGGAATGGGCTGGCGGAAGTCTCCCCCACGATGAGGGCCTGGGCGCCAAGCGCGGCACAATTCCGGACCATGACGCCGAGATTCTCGGCGTTGGAGATCCCATCGAACGCGGCGAACAGGCGGGGGTGCGGGGAAGCCAGCAACACGCTGGTCAAGTTAGAGGGATGCGCGATACGTCCGACGGCCTTGATCGGCTGGTAGCAACCGAAACCGGTGATTTCCTCGATTTGATCCTTATCGGCCAGGAAGACCGTGATCTCTTCCGAGCGTCGATTGAGCAGGTCCTGCAGGCGTTCGAGCCAGGCTTCGGTCAGGAGCAGCGATTCCACCGGGTAAGAACTCTCGAGCAGCCGCTGCACTACTTTGTCGCCTTCCACGACAAAAATCCTCAGGCGCTCGAGGTCTTTGCGGCGTCGCAGCGTCCGATACGGTTTGAGCACCGGGTCGGAGAGGTCGTTCACGGGCTGAATGTGGAGCGTGGCCACGAAGGGCATCCTGCCGTCCCTGCTTCATCGCCGCTACAACGATTTGGCACAGATTTCGGAGCGCCCCTCATCGCGGCAGGGCCGGGCGTGCCCCAGGTCGGCAGAGGCCCCCTCACCCTCTGCCTCGAGGGGGCGAGCGAGGCGCGTTCCCGTTGCGCGAGCGATGGACGCGCATCTTGCCAATCCCTCTTAGGTCAGCCAGACTGCGGGCTAAACCAACACCTTTCGCGAAGACCAGCATTTCGGAGAAACGGGTTATGACCTGCCAACCATTGAGAGATCGCAATCAGAAGAGTTTGAACCTGGGACCGTTGCTTTGCCTGGGGACGGGGCTATGGGCGGACACTTTGCGGGTATTGCCCGAGAAACAGAAACCGGATGATGTCCGTTTGGGGCCATTGAAGGATCTTGACGGATATTTTCCATTTTTGCCGTCGGATTCAAGGGAGGCCTGGACTCACAGGGCCGAGCGGGTGCGGCGTCAGATCCGGGTGTCGCTGGGATTATGGCCCTGGCCGGAACGGACGCCCTTGAATGCAGTCGTACGCGATCGCCTGGACATGGGTGAATACACGATCGAGAAGGTCCATTTTGAAAGCATGCCGGGGTTTGAGGTAACGGGAAGTCTTTACCGGCCGAAGGGACAAGCAGGACGGCGGCCGGGTGTGCTTTCGCCCCATGGGCATTGGTCGGATGGCCGTTTCCACGACGCCGGACTCGACGCAGTCCGGAAAGCGATCGCGGAAGGGGCGGAACGATTTGAAGAGGGGGGGCGCAGCCCGTTGCAAGCGCGCGCGGTGGAATTGGCGCGCATGGGTTGCGTCGTCTTTCACTATGATATGATCGGGTATGCGGACAGCGTCCAGATTTCCCAGGAACTTGCCCATGGTTTCGCAACCCAACGGCCGGAGATGAATACGTTGGCAGACTGGGGACTGTTCAGCCCCCAGGCCGAGGAGCATTTGCAGAGTGTGATGGGACTCCAGGCCTGGAACTCGATCCGGGCATTGGATTTTCTGGTGTCCTTGCCGGATGTCGATCCGGAACGAATCGGGGTGACCGGTGCGAGTGGAGGAGGGACCCAGACGTTCATATTATGTGCATTGGATCCGAGGCCGGCGGTGGCGTTTCCGGCCGTGATGGTGTCAACGGCCATGCAGGGGGGATGTACTTGCGAGAACGCCTGCCTGCTGCGAGTTGACACAGGGAACGTGGAGTTTGCCGCCTTGTTCGCGCCCAAGCCGCTTGGGCTCACAACGGCCAATGATTGGACAAAAGAGATGTCCACCAAGGGTTTTCCGGAGTTGTTGCAGCACTATGCCCTGATGGGATCGCCCAACCTGGTGAGTCTGACTCGTGGCGAACAATTCGAGCACAATTACAATAGTGTCAGCCGCGCCGCCCTTTATTCCTGGTTCAACCGTAACCTGAAACTCGGCCTCGAGGAACCGATCGTCGAACAGGATTACACACGGCTGACCGGCCAGCAACTCAGCGTGTGGGACGCGAGCCATCCGGCACCGAAAGGCGGACCGGAATTCGAACGCGGGTTGCTGCGGTGGTGGACTGCGGATGCGGAGCGGCAATTGACCGGGACGCTGGATGATGTCGCGAGTTACCGGAAAGTTGTGGGTGGGGCGGTCGAAGTCCTGATTGGCCGGACATTGGCCGAGACGGGACCGGTGACTTGGCAACAGTTGTCCGAGCAGGACCGCGGCTCATGGCGGGAATTTGCCGGGATGGTCCGGAATACGTCGCGCGGTGAGGAATTGCCAGTGATCCGGTTGGAGCCCCGGCAATGGAACGGCGTCACGGTTATCTGGGTTGGCCCCGAGGGGAAGGCCAACCTGTTCGAGCCGGGAGACGGCAGCGATCCGAAGCCAATGCCGGCTATTCGCCGGTTGATCGAAAAGGGCGCGGAGGTGGTGGGGGTCGACCTCCTTTACCAGGGCGATTTTCTTGACCCAGGGGAAAATCGGACTGAAACGCGGCGGGTCGAGAACCCGCGCGAGTCCGCGGTGTACACACTCGGTTACAATCCCAGTCTGTTTGCTCAGCGCGTGCACGATCTGCTGACCACGATACGGTATGTGCAAGAGCGCGAGCCACAACCGCGCCGGCTATTCATGGTCGGCCTGGCTGGCGCGCCATGGGCCGCAGCGGTGCGTGCCGTCAGTGGCAATGCTCTCAGCGGCGTGGCAATCGACATCGGGGGATTCCGATTCGGACAATTGCTGGATATTCGCGCCGAGAATTTCCTCCCAGGTGGTGCGAAGTACTTCGATCTGCCCGGTCTGATCGCCTTGGGTGCGCCCAGTGACCTTCTGATTGGCGGAGAGCGTCCGGGCTATGAAGCCGTGCTCGAGCGGATCTATCACGGAGCGGGGGCGGAGAACCGACTGACGCGATACAACGGGGATGTCGGAGGGTTCAGTGACGCGGCGGTCTCGTGGGTTCTGGGATTGCTTTGAGGACGCGGCGTGATTGTGCGGGGGTCGATAGTTTGTGTTAGAGGTATTGGTAGCGGAACCGATGAGAAGAATTTTAAAATGGATGATGATCCTGGCGGTCCTGTTGGTCGCGGCCATTGTTGGCCTGACTCTGTTCCTCGGCCAGGGCGTCAAACGCGCCGTCGAAGTTGTCGGACCCCGGTTGACGAAGGTGGACGTGCAAGTGCAGAAAGTGAGCGTGTCTCTATGGTCGGGCCGCGTGGAAGTGGATGGTTTATTCATCGGCAATCCTGAAGGCTACCAAAGCGATTCGGCCATCAAGCTGGGCAGCCTCGTGCTTGCGACACAGCCCAGTTCCTTTTTCTCGGACAAGGTGGTCGTGCGCAGGCTCGACTTGATGGCCCCGGTCATTACGTTTGAGGGTGGCCTCAAGGAAAACAACCTGAGCCGGATTCTGGATAACATCAATGAGCGGTTCGAGGACACGGCCGGATCAGGGCATCCGAAGGAAAAGAAATCCGATGAAGCCAATAGGAAATTGCAGATCGACGAACTCGTGGTCGCAAATGGCAAAGTCCACATCTTGATGGATGTGCTCAGCGATCGGGCCACGACTATTGATCTGCCGGAGATTCGCCTGTCGAATCTCGGCACCGGCCCGGAAGGGATCACCACAGCGGAGCTGACCGACCGGCTTTTGCGCGAGATCATCGACAAAGCCACGGTGGTCGCGGCGCGAGCGATTGGCGGCTCCGTGGATGACCTGACCGAGGGCCTGAAGCAGGCCGGGCAAGACGCGGCCCGGAAGGCGCTGGACGAAGCCGCCCAAGACGTGACGAACCTTCTGAAACGAAAGAACTAGCGAGGTGCCACCATGCCGCTCCCTGATCAATGCGCGGAGCAACCGGGCCCGGGAATGTAACGGGTGCTAAAACCGCACAGAACTGAGATAGTTTAGACTTACCGGTATTTGGGTCTCGGATGCGGACGATTCATCTTCGATGAAATACCATTTCACGCCGGCTTTTTTGGCCGCGCGGAGGATGGCCGGCAAGTCGAGTTGACCTTGACCCAGCGCGACATCCGATTCGACGTCGGCATGGCCGCTAAGGTCTCCGAGCTTTACCCCCTGCTTCATGTCTTTCAGGTGCATCAATTGCCAGCGTTTGCCGTATTTATTGAGCCAAACGACCGGGTCTTGTCCAGGGTAGCGGACCCAAAAAATATCCATCTCGAAGGCGACATTCTTGGAATCGGTTTCCTTCATCAGCAGGTCCAACAGCGTCCCGTCCTGGTAGGGACGGAACTCATAACCATGCTGGTGGTAAAAGAATTGGATGCCGGCCTTGCGGAGGCGCTCGCCGGCCTGATTGAACACCGCAATCGCCTTTCGGCAAGTCGCTTCGTCGAAATCGCCTTCGTGCGGGATCCATGCGCAGCCGGCATATTTCAATCCCAGGGCCTCGGCCTCGTGCACCACGGCCTCAAGATCGTCACGATAGCGTTCATATGGGAAATGCCCGGAGATGGCCTTCAATTGATGGAATTCGAGCAGCGGCTTGAACTGTTTCGGGGTCAGGTCGTAGGTGCCCGCCAGTTCCACATCACGGATCCCGAAGTTATGCACGATCTCCAGCGTGCCGGGGACATCTTTGGCGAGCGCATCGCGCAGACTGTAGAGTTGCAAGCCGATCGGGCCCTTGAAGTCGGGCCCAATCCCAACCTTGCCGCTTGCGGCGGTCAGAGTGACGGCAGTGAGACCGATGATTCCGGGAAGGAGAACTCCGGCGAACGTTCGGTAGAGAGTTTGCATAGGCCCCAATGTAGCCGAATCGATGGGGTTTGGGAAGCCTGGAGCGGGGAATGAACCGGGGGAGGGTGGGAAGAGGTTCCGGAGTGAGGGTTGAAGGGGGGACGAGGGTAGTCATTCTCATTATGGCCGGATCGGAGCGCCAGGGGGAGGGCACCTGGCCTCAAGACGGCTGGATTCAGGTGCCTTTAGGCAGGGTACCCTCACCCGGCGCAGGCTTGTAACGCGATAGTGAGAACTGCTGGGGCGAGGGGGCAATAGTTGACAATGGGGATCGCGCCGCTAACGTCAGTTTCCATGAAGGTGATTGACCACAGGATCTCTGCGCCCCATTGCAGCCGCATCACCAGCCCCGCGGCAGCTTAGCCCATGGCCGGACGCATGACCGAACCGGCCGCATCTTTGGCGACCGCCGCGGATTTCGCCAAGCAACTCCTCGAGTTCTTGGAACGAAACCGCGAAACGCTTTCGCCATTTCTCATTCTGCTCCACGATTTCCCCGATCCGGACGCGTTGTCCTCGGCATTTGGGCTGCAACACCTCGCTCAGCAAAGATTTGGCATCGAAAGCCGGATCGCCTTCGGCGGAGTGATCGGCCGAGTTGAAAACCGGGCGATGGTCAAGCTGTTGCGAATTCCGGTTCATCCAATACGGCGGACGGATTTCAAGCGCTACCCGCGCGTGGCCCTGGTGGATACCCAGCCCGCATTCCGTAATAATCGGTTTCCGGTGAACCGTCGGGCCACATTGATCATTGACCAGCACGCCAGCGTTGAGCCGCCCAACGCCGAACTGAGCCTGGTGGATACGGGGTGCGGGGCGACCTGCGTCATCATTGCCCAGGCCTTGTTATTGGCGGCGATCGAGCTTCCCCCGCGCCTGGCCACGGCACTCGCCTACGGGATACTTTCAGACACGCTGGATCTTTATCGGGCAACTCGGCCGGACGTGGTCGAGACCTACCTGAGTGTGCTCCATCATAGTGATATGCGAGCATTGGCGCGGATCCAGAACCCGCCCCGATCGCGGAGCTATTTCGTGACTTTAAGCCGCTGCGTCCGGGAAGCCGTCATGCGCCAGCGCCTTATCGTTTCGCATCTGGGTCCGGTGAACGCGCCCGAGATGGTGGCCCAGATGACGGAATATCTTCTGACCTATGACCGCGCCTCATGGGCGTTTTGTACAGGACGATACAAGGGACGTCTCCATATGTCGCTACGCACGAGCCGGGCCGACGCCCAGGCCGGGGAAGTGCTTCGGGATATCGTGGACAATCGCAAAACCGCGGGAGGTCATAGTGTCATCGCCGGAGGCAGTTTCCTGGTCGGCGTCAAGAAGAACGATGAGGAATGGAAACAACGCGAACTTACACTTCAGTCGCGTCTTGTGAAACGTTTGCGACTTGCCCGCCGTACCGAATTCCGGAAGGCTTTTTAGCCCGAACATTGCGCAAGGTAATGGGGTCGCGTCTATTTATTGTTCATTTGCAAGGTAATGGGGTCGCGTCTATTTATTGTTCATTTGACGGGACGTGACACAGGTGGGTATAAGGGAGGCATGGCTAGGCCGTTGCGAATAGAGGAAATTGGGTGTTGGTATCATATCACGGCCCGCGGCAATGAGCGGCGCGAGATTTTCTGGGATGACAAGAACCGGCAGCACTTTTTGGAATTGCTCGAGGAGGCAGTGGAGATGTTCGGTTTGCGGCTGCACGTATACGTTCTTATGTCCAATCACTACCATCTGCTGCTCGAACTCACGGAAACGAATCTTTCACGCGCCATCCACTGGTTGAATGTGAGTTACACGGTTTGGGTGAACCGGAGGCGAGGAAGGAGCGGGCATCTGTTTCAAGGGCGGTTCAAGTCGGTAGTCGTGGACGCGGAGGAGTGGGGATTGGAGCTCAGCCGTTATATTCACCTGAACCCGGTGCGCGTGCAGCGCCTTGGGTTGGGGAAGAGTGAGCAGCGACGGAGCCGGGCGGTGGGTGTGGGCAAGGTGGATCGGGAGGAGGTGCAGGCCCGGATTGAAACGGTGCGGAGCTACCGGTGGAGTTCGTATCGCGCCTACATCGGGACTGTGAAGACACCCGGGTGGCTGACAACGGAGGCGGTGCTGAAGCTCGGAGGCAAGGCGAAGGATCGGACCCGCCGTTATCGGGAGTATTGCGAAGAGCCGCTCCGTCTAGGGTTGATGGAGACTCCGTGGGAAAAGATCGTTGGCCAGACGGTGTTGGGGAGTGAACGATTCGTAGAAGAGTTAAGTGCGCGTTTGGAAGAAGGGAGCCGTGCCAGGCGGTCGCTCGAGAGACGAGTCACCTGGGAGGAGATTGTAGAGGTCGCCGAAAGGATGCGCGGAGAGAAGTGGGAGGTGTTTCGAGATCGGCATGGAGACACCGGAAGGGATCTGGTGTTGTATTTGGGGCGGCGGGTGGGCAGTCTGAGCATCCGTGAGTTGAGTAAACGCGTGGAGATCGAGTATATGAGCGCGGCGACCGCGGTGAGACGGTTTTCAGAACGGCTGAGAACAGATCGGGCACTGTCCCGTGAAGTGGACCGTGCGACAGCCGAATTGCAAAATAAATAGACGCGACCCCTCCTGGGTGGCCTCATTTTTCCGGGGCAAGCGTGCGGATTAAGTTGACCCGGGTTTTGAAACGGGCAAGACGGCCAGATCCGGGGGTAATTTATCGGCGGGGAACGTTTCCACCTCGAGTTTTAACAGGCTGAACACCGGCATTCCAAAATCCAGTCCGCCACTCGATCGGTCTACCACGATGGCGACACCGACCGGTTGTCCCTGATGCGCCCGGACGATATCCAGGGTTTCGTGCACTCGACCGCCCTGGGTAACAACGTCCTCCACCACCAGGATCCGTTCCCCGGGTTGAATTCGAAATCCGCGCCGAAGCGCCAGTTTGCCGGCCTCTTTCTCGGCGAAGATGAACCGCAGGCGCAGTTGCCGGGCGACCTCCTGGCCGATCACCAGGCCGCCCATTGCGGGCGCAATGACCGTGGCGGCTCCCAGATGCCGGGTCTGGCCGGCCAGTTCGGCGCCGAGTTGTTCCACCATGGTCATTTGTTGCAGGGCCAAGGCGCATTGGAAGTACTGCCGGCTGTGCCGACCGCTTCGCAGCACAAAATGTCCCTCGAGGAGCGCGCCGGTATCGCGGAAAAGCTGCAGTGCCTCGTGTTCCGTCATGGCCGCAGGATTCCCTAACTCGATCCCACAATAAAGCGCGAAAGAGTCCACGGAACTTTTCGATCGACGGCGGGTTCGCCTCGGGGAACTCTGCGACGCCTTATGGGGCGATGGGTCAAACTGGTAGTGGCTGCGGCGTTGTTGCCTTTGTGTATCGGGGCGGGCGAGGCCCTGGTGCGGTTGGTGCATGTCCTGGGAGGCGCCGATACCGTGTGGGTCCCATTTGTGGCGGGAGCGGCCTGTTGGTTGGTGGTGTATTATCTTCTCCCGCGGCCAATGTGGTTGTACGTCGCGGGTCACGAATTGACGCACGCGCTTTGGGCCTGGTTGTTTGCGGGTCAGGTCAAGCGCATCCGAGTCGGCTCGCGCGGCGGGCATGTGATCCTGAGCAAGAGTAATTTCCTGATAACTCTGGCGCCGTATTTTTTCCCTTTTTACGCGGCGATCGTCATTGGCGTCTTCGCCTTGGGGCACCTTCTTTGGGGTTGGAACGTCCACTCGCCGTGGTTTCTTTTGCTTCTGGGCATGGCCTACTGTTTCCATGTGACGCTTACCGCGCACGTTTTGCAGACCCGGCAATCGGACATTACAAACCAGGGTTACCTCTTTTCAGCAGTGATCATCTGGCTGGGCAATATCGGGCTGCTACTGATCGGCCTCCCGATATTGACCGCCAACGTCGCAATCCTCTTGGTGCTGGGTTGGACCGTCGAAGCCACTGGTCGGGTCTTTGCCCGGTTGGCCGGATTGTTATGAGCCGGGGTTAAATGTTGTCCGCGGCCGCTCGTTGCCATTCAAACTCGCGACGGCCCCTCAGCCGCGGTCCGCTTTTTGGCCGCGCTGCATCAATTCGATTTCATAGCCTTCCGGCGCGTCGACGAAGGCGAAGCCGCTTCCATCCGCCTGCAGATGCGGACCATCGGAATAGTTCAAGCCGAGCGTCTTGAGATGTTGTTGGAAATCGGCCAGATCGTCCACTTCGAATGCCAGGTGCGTCAGGTCCGGCTGGACCCTGACTGGACCGCTTGCGGGATATGAACAGAGCTCGATGAGTTCTTCGCTCTCCGGCGCTTTGAGGAACACTAACTCCGAACCGCGCGGAGATTTATGCCGCCGCACTTCCGTCAGACCCAGCACGTCGCGGTAGAAATTCACAGTATGTTCCAGGTCATCCACCCGATAGCGCGTATGTAACAGCCTTTTCACTTTCATGGTTCAATCATAATCCAGACCGCAGCCAGTGCAATGAGCCCTCGCCCGGCAAACACAATCCGTCGTCGGGGCCGGGTCCGATTTTTGGGCCTGATCGGAATGCATTCGGGGCATGTCATCGCATTGCGGGCTGGTCAGAGCCCGTCTGTTGCTTCAGAGTCCTGCCCTTCGCATTATGAAGACCGAGACTGGAATCCGCCGTCATTTCGCGAGCGACAATTATGCGGGGATCTGCCCGGAAGCCTGGCAATCCCTGGCCGCTGCCAACGTGGATCACGCGATCAGCTACGGCGAAGATCCCTGGACGGCCCGGGCCGCCGAACTGATCCGTGACCTGTTCGAGACCGCATGTGAAGTCTTTTTTGTGTTCAACGGGACCGCGGCCAACTCACTGGCGCTGGCCTCGACCGGCCAGTCCTATCACAGTGTCTTGTGCCACGAACTGGCCCATGTGGAGACGGACGAATGCGGGGCGCCGGAATTTTTTTCGAACGGCATGAAGGTACAGCAGGCTGAGGGGACCGATGGCAAGCTGGACCCTGAAGCCATTGAGCGACTCGTGCGGAAGCGGAGTGATATTCATTATCCCAAACCGCGCGCCGTGAGCGTCACGCAATCCACCGAAGTCGGAACCGTCTATAGCATTGAGGAAATCAAAGCGATTTGGGCCAAAACCAAACGGTTCCGGCTTGCCCTGCACATGGACGGCGCGCGGTTCGCCAACGCGGTGGCTTCGCTGGGGGTGAAACCGAAGGAGATTACGTGGCAGGCTGGAGTGGATGTGCTTTGCTTCGGCGGCACGAAAAACGGCACGCACGTTGGCGATGCCGTGGTGTTCTTCAATCGGGAGTTGGCGACGGAGTTCGATTATCGCTGCAAACAATCCGGCCAGCTCTGTTCCAAGATGCGGTTCCTGGCCGCTCCGTGGGTGGGTATGTTGGAGGATGGCGCATGGCTGAAGCATGCGGGAAAGGCCAACGCCATGGCGCGTCGGCTACACGATGCAATGCGGGAGTTGCCGGAAGTGACGATCCTCTTTCCGACCCAGGCCAATGCCGTTTTTGCGGACTTGCCCGCCTATGTTATCCATGCCCTGCGACAAAAAGGCTGGAAATTTTATACTTTTATTGGCGCAGGCGGCTGTCGACTGATGTGCGCCTGGGATACCCGCGAGGAAGATGTCGACGAATTCGTGCACGATCTCAAGCATCTGCTCGTGCATGCCCCGCGCGAGCGGTCATTCGTCCCGGGCGATCCTCGGAGACTGTGAAGCTTTTTCAGCTCAACTCCGCGGCGATTTGCTCATAGGTCTCCACCACACGTGTCGCATGGGAAAGCTGGCTGGCCGGCAATGAATTGGTGATCGCGATCACCGTCATGCCCGCGGCAAGCGCCGCAGTCACGCCGACCGCCGAATCCTCGATCACGCAACAATGACCGGGATCGGCAGCCAACAACTCCGCCGCGCGGAGAAAGACGTGAGGGGCCGGCTTCGGATGCCCGACATCGGTCACGCTGACGACGACATTGAAGAAGCGGTTCAGCCCGCCCATCGCCAGGACCTCATCGATCACGGGGTGAGGTGATCCGGAGGCCAGGCCGAGCGCGAACCGGGTGGCCAATTTCTCGACTAAGTCGGGCAATCCCTGGAAAATCGGCTGTTCACGCCGAATCAAATCAATCAGCCGATTCCGTTTCAGTTCCATGAGTGTGTCAAAGGGATGAGGCGGGCGATGCCGGCAGACGAAATCCTTCCACAAGGCTTCATCTGAGCGACCGTAATAATCCGGAAAGTGTACCCCGTGAGTCTCCCCGTAACCCAGATCCGCAAACACCTCCCGGAATGCCTGCTCGTGAAGCGGCTCGCTATCCACGATCACGCCGTCCATGTCGAAGATGATGGCCCGAAGAGCGGAGTGGATGGGAACTCGGCAGCCAACCGCGCGTTCCGGCACAGGATTCGTTCCGGAGGGCTCCGAATCGGCAGGATGCGTTGGAGTCTTCATGGGTTCACCCCGACCGTTCCAGAAAGCTTAAGCAGCCGACGGAATTGTTTCTCGGAGAGCGGAGATACGGATAGGCGTGAGTTCCGAACCAGGGGCATGCCGTTCAGGATGGGGTCCTTCTTGATGACTGCCAACGTCACAGGCTTGGTTAACGGTCGACCCGCCTTCAACTCGACCGCCGACCAGTCTCCCTCTCGCGCCGTCGGATCTGCGAATGCGGTCCGGATGACCTTGGCCAATCCGATCACACTTTTTTCCGATCCGCTGTGGTAATACAAGACCTGATCGCCATGTCCCATCGACCTCAAATGATTCCGCGCCTGGTAATTTCGAACACCGGTCCAGGCGGTGGATTGGTCGGCGACGAAATTTGACCAAGAGTAATCGGTTGGTTCCTGCTTTACGAGCCAATAGCGTTTGCTCACCCGGCTATCCTTAGCCGAAGTCTATTGGAGGAAAAGCGGTAATTGAACCAGACCAGGTATTCGACGAGCCAAGGATTCGACCCGTCAGGGATTCGACAGTCGAGCTGACTTCTTTGAGGACTCGACTTTGGAGCGATCCCCCGAGAGTGCTGGACTGGAAAATGCCAGGTCTCCCGCTTCGAGCGCCCCGTCTTTGATTTCGCCCGGTCCGCCCATAGCCACCGATTTGGCCAACCAGATGTCCGCCTCCTCCAGCAAACCTGCCTTTGCGGCATAGCAGGCAAGAAGATAAGGGAGGCCACGCATCTTTGGAAAGAGGGGCGCCTTCGAGAGCAGCGTCTTCCAGGCTTGCCAGGGCTGATCGAGCCGGTAGAGGGTATACGAGAGGCACAACCAACCCGCCGGCTGGCCCGGGCAAATCCGAGTGCACACTTCGGCGACATGCAGCGCCTGCTCCCAGCACATCAAACGTGCGCAAATCTGCCATCGGAGCACCATGGTGTCGGGCATGAGCCGCGCGAGGAGCGATATTTTCTCGACCTCTTTTCTGGCCTCCTGGGGATTGTCCAGCATCAGCCAGCCGATTGCCGCATCCAGATGGTGTTGGTCGGGAAAGCCAAGTTGTCCGCTCATGAGATAAGTTAAAGCAAGTTTGGGAGACGCTAAGTATTCGATCAACAGAGACAAGGCAATCGACATGCCAGCCCACTTCTGATGTTTAATCAATTTGACTTGAACATGTTATGATCGGTGCAGTCGGGTGGATAGATTCAATCTGCATTGCGAGTGCATTGTTCATGCTCCGACAAAAAGTTTGGCTTCCAATCGCACTTTCATGGCCCAACATGAATCGATCACGTTTGCTTACCTGTCCGGCTGGTCTTCCCTGTCCGATCGTGCTACCGAGTGCTGATGGACTTGAAACCAAACCTCGACAGGATTCGCTCGCGAATGGCCGCAGCTTGCACCCGGGCCGGTCGGCCGGTCGACTCTGTGAGACTTCTCGCGGTGAGCAAAGGCCAACATCCTGAAGTGATTCGGGAGGCTTCGGAATTGGGTTTGAACACGTTTGGAGAAAACCGAATTCAGGAAGCCAAGGCCAAAAGGGCTCTGTGCCCAAGCAGGTTACGATGGCATATGATCGGTCATCTGCAGACTAACAAGTGTCGCGAAGCCGTCCGGTTGTTCGACATGGTCCACAGCGTAGACAGCCTGCGGTTGGCGAAAGAATTGGACCGGTGTGCGGAGGCGTCGGCAAAGACACTGCCCATCCTGCTGGAGGTAAACGTGGCTGGAGAATCCTCCAAATTCGGCTATGCGCCCGCCCAACTCCTGGCCGAATTGGCCGAAGTGAACCGTCTCCCAAGGCTTGAGATCCACGGCTTGATGACCATGGCGCCATGGACGACCGATTCGGGTAACGTCCGCCCGTTCTTCCAGCAACTGGCGCGGTTGCGTTCGGAGTGCGAGGGCATTTTGGGTGCGCCTTTGCCCGAGCTGAGCATGGGAATGTCAGGAGACTACGAGGTGGCGATAGAGGAGGGGTCTACCCTGGTACGCATTGGGACAGCGCTGTTCGGGGAGCGGGGCTGACTTTCGGATCACATTGCATCCCACAAAAGGGATGATTAGGCTTCGCGCATGGAATTGTCGGTTGCTAACTTCAGGGACGAAATGACCGAAGCCCTCGCCGTCTTCGAAAAGTACATTGTGTGCCTGGACAAACCGCCGGAGGATTGCGAATTGACGCTCGGCCGCCTGATGGAAAAAGCGATAAAGGCTTATCAGAATCGCGGCCCCAACCTGCGTCATGGCATCGCCCTCGATAAGCAGGTGACGATTATACTCAGCCAAACGGAGCGAGATCGACCCTTGTGCGGCATCTATTTCAACCTGCATTCACCTTATCAGAAAAAGCCCGCGCGCCGGACGGCTGGCCACTCCTGAGGAACTACTCACGGACTTCGTCACCGACGCGTGCTTCTCCGGCGATCAGGTCGCCCGCAACGGTAGTGTCCACGGTGGGGCCCGTGACCTTGACCACCCCAATTCGCTGCTCGCCCCGGTAGACCTGGAGCCGTTGTTCGAGGACCGGCAAGTGCCAAACCGGGAAATCCATCACCACGAACCGCAATGCCGGGTTGACCGAGACGATCCTTCCCGAAACCCGTCGGTCCATCCGCACTCCGGGCTCGTCCGGCTCAGCACCGGCCGAATCGGGCGCGGCTGCTGACGGAAACGCAGGGCGGGGCGATGGCCTACCCGGAGCACCAGACAGTGTTCCTCCAGGAGGCGGCGTGGCACAACCGCATAGCACCGCGCACATCGAAAGACTGGCTACGCACCGTAGCACATGGGGAGTAAAAGCTGCCAGTGGACCAACGTCAACGGCCATCCGCGCACGTCACTTGCCGAGGGCCTCGGCATGGGGACGGAGCTTATTGAGACGTTGGTCCCACTCCTGCCAGCTTTGTTCCCATTCCGCGCCGCTGAATTTTTTGCGGGCGCGCGGGAGCATCTCCGCAATCGAATCCCATTCGTGTGCAAACTCCCGGCGTTGGCCCGTTTCCCAGAGATACTCGGCCAGGGCGATTCGATTGCCCGGATAATCCGCTCGCAATCGGACCGCGTCGCTCAGATGGCGGCTGGCCTTGGTCTCGCTGCCCAAACTAATCGGCCAACCAGGCGCCTTGTGATACAACAGGCCAAGAGCACGATCAGGTCCCCCATAATCGAACTGGGGATCGAGTTTGCGGGCCGTCAGAAACTCCTGCTCCATTTCCGAAACGATGCTGAGGCCCTTGAATAGATAGACTTTGGCCAATTGTCCGAGGTTCAATCCCAAAAAGTAATGCGCCGCTGCGGAATCGGGATCGAGCCGCAGTGCATGCCGGCATGCCGCGACTCCCTGGCTGGCAATGCTTTCCCTCTCGGATTTACTCTCTGCGAACTCCGCCCAATCGAAGGCGACTCGGCCAAACTGCCAGGCGGCAGCCACATCGTTTGTCTGCGACCAGTAACGTTCCCGGGCGACCTCAAACTTCGCCTTCACCCGCTGGTGGTAGTCTCCTCCCGCGATGGTGTCCATCGGTGGCATTGCCGCTGTGGCGCAGGATACCCAATGCACCAGGCACGCGCAGGCGATTGCCAACCGTAAGCCGGCGAGCCCGCACTCACCGCGCGCCAAATTCCTGATTGCGTTCACTTCTTGTCGTCCTATAGTGCCGCGATGCAATTAAGCTGGAGATGGCTGGGCCGGGCAATCCTTTTGCTGCCGCTGCTGTTGGCGGCCGGTTGCAGCGGTGTCAATGCCAGCGGCTCCGCAAATCCCCTGATGTTTCTCGTGCCCGGCCTGGGCCAGTCTGCGCCCGCGCCTGACCACCAGGGTAACCTCCCAATTCCGGTTCAAGTTTTTGCGCAATCCCAATAGCCTATGCGATTTCCGCTCGCATTGACGACCAAGATAGCTCGTCACATCATTTATCATAAGTCCAGGAAAACTCCGAAATTCGCCTTGGTTCTGCAACTGGAACCTTTGCATACCTGCAACCTGACCTGTACCGGTTGCGGCAGGATTCGCGAGTACTCCACGAATCTCAAGGATATGATGTCCCTTGAGGATTGCCTGAGCTCGGCGGAGGATTGTGACGCGCCGATGGTGTCGATTTGCGGGGGCGAGCCCTTGATCTACCCCAAGATTGAGGAATTGGTTGCGGGGCTTCTTGACCAGGGGCGGATCGTGTACATCTGCACGAATGGGATGTTCATGCGGCGTAAGTTGCGCGACTTTTTGGCCGCTTCTTATGGTCCGGACCAGGATCACCTGTTGACCCGACTTTTGGCCGAGGGGTTGATTACACAAGCGGAGGCCACGGCGATCCGCAAAGGCAAACCGGACGGCCGCCCGGTCATCCGGCCGAGCAAGTGGCTTTACTGGAATGTTCACATCGATGGGTTGGAATATACGCATGATTTGATCGTGGAACGCGAAGGGGTCTTCAAGGAATGTGTTGCGGCCGTCAAGATAGCCAAAATCCTCGGGTACCAGGTCGCCACAAATACCACGGTCTACAAGGAAACCGAGGTTCAGGAAATCGAGGAGATGTTCAAATTCTTCTCCTGGCTTGGTGTGGATGGCCATACCATTTCGCCGGGTTACGACTACGATGCGGCGAAGAAGGACATGGTCAAACGGCTGGGCCGGGATCCCGGCGAGTTCTTTCTCACGCGCGAGGCGACGCGGCAGAAATTCGCCAAGATCGAGGAATGGGGAAGGATGTTCACGATTTTCGGCACTCCTGTGTATCAGGAATTCCTGGCGGGCAAGCGCGAACTCACGTGCACGGCCTGGGCTATTCCCACCCGGAACATTCGCGGTTGGAAGGCCCCATGTTACTTGATGACCGACGGTCATTACCCGACCTACCGGGAGATGATCGAGAAGGTGGCGTGGGACCGGTATGGAGTGGTTGACGGAGTCGCGCGCGATTCGCGTTGCGAGAATTGCATGGTCCACTGCGGTTATGATCCGAGCGGCGCTCTGGGCACGAACTTTCAGCGGGGGGATAACTGGAAGAACTTCAAATATAATTTCTCGCGGCGTCCGCCCCCATTCGCGCAGGGTGACAAGATCAACGCCTTCAACGGCCATTCCGTCGGCAAAGGTCATCTGGCCGAGGCAAAGGCGGCCTTGCAGGATTCGGATGCACCGGATGGATGCGGAACCAGCCCCTCGCGCACTGAACTGCTCCGGAAAGTGAGTGAATCTGGATCCGTTCAGGCAAAAACCCGGTGAGCAAGGCACTGTTTCTTAACCCGCCGTCTTACGACGGCTTCGACGGCGGGGCCGGTTCGCGTTATCAGGCCAGGCGGGAAGTCACGAGCTTTTGGTATCCCACCTGGCTGGCGCAGCCGGCCGCCTTGGTCGACAACAGCCGGTTGTTGGACTGCCCTCCCCATGAGCTCGACCTGGCGGCGTGCCTGGAAGTGGCTCGCGATTACGATCACGTGATCCTGCACACTTCCACCCCGTCTTTGCGGAACGACTGCAAGGTGGCGGAAGCGATCAAGAGGCAGAGACCGGACACGACGATCGGGTTGATTGGGGCGCACGCGGCGGTGTTGCCGACGGAGACTCTCAAGGCCTCGACGGCGGTGGACTGGGTAGGGCGGAAGGAATTCGATTTCACCTGCAAAGAAGTGGTGGAAGGCCGGGCGCTCTCGACGATCGTGGGTTTGTCTTACCGCGACTCGGAGGGCCGCATCCGTCATAATCCGGAACGCGAACTGATCCGGGATATGGATGTGTTGCCCTGGGTGGCCGATGTCTACCGGCGTGATCTCGAGATCGAGCGTTATTTTATTGGTTACTTGCTCCATCCTTACCTGAGCCTTTACACCGGCCGCGGTTGTCCGGCTCAATGCGCATTCTGTCTCTGGCCGCAAACCATCGGCGGCCATCAATACCGGGTGCGCTCCCCACAAAATGTGGCCGACGAAATGGCTTACATGAAGCGGCTGTTCCCTCAGGTTCGGGAGTTCTTCTTCGACGATGACACCTTCACGGCGAATCTGCCTCGCGCGCGGGAGATTGCGAAGAAACTGGCGCCGCTGGGGTTGACCTGGTCGTGTAATAGCCGCGCGAATTTGGATCGCGACACCATCGCGTTCCTGAAGGATTGCGGTCTCCGGCTGTTCCTGGTCGGATACGAAAGCGGCAACGCGGAGATTCTCAAACGGATCAAGAAGGGCGTCACGCTCGAGCAAATGCGCCGGTTCACGCGTGATTGCCATGAGGCCGGAGTGGTGATACATGGCACTTTCATCCTGGGATTGCCCGTCGAAACTCCGCAGACGATCGAGGAGACGCTGCAATTCGCCCGCGAACTGGATGTGTTCAGCATCCAGGTTTCACTGGCTGCTCCCTATCCCGGCACGGAATTGTATGAAATGGCCCGGCAAAACAGTTGGTTTGCCAAACGGGATAAGGCGGCCATCCTACATGACGACGGATTCCAGGATTCCGCCCTCGAATATCCCGAGCTCAGCAAGGAGGCGATCTTCGAGGCCGTCGATCGCTTCTATCGCGCCTATTTTTTGCGGCCGCGGCCGATTCTTCGCATCCTGAAGACGATGCTCGAGGACAAGCAGGTGTTCATCCGACGTTGCCGCGAAGGCTATGAGTTTTTCCGAAGCCTGCGGGAACGCAAGGTGGCCGCCGCCCTCACGGAATCGCGCATGGCCTGCCCCCGGGCGGATTGATCATCCGCAGTGATGCGGAGTCCTGAGCTCCCGGCCGGGCGTCGTCAGGAATGGATGGCGTCGGTAATATCCGCCACCATGTCAAAGAGCTCATCGGAGTTCGGCGGTGGATTCTCGCTGAGGATCACCGTGATATCCGTCACCGTGTCACTCAGAGCAGCCTTTTGATCCTCGGTGAGCTTTCCCACAGCGACGACTTTTTTCAGAGAGGTCAATGCAGCATTGAAATCTTTGATCTGAATCGCCGCAAGGGCTTGGTGGATCGACTCCTTGACGTCGGCAGGGGCGGAAGCAAAACTTTGCTCGAGTCTGGAAGTCTCCACGGTTCGGGCTTTGCTACCGGTGATCATCCAGACGGCCACTCCCACCACTGCCGCAATGACAATCACGAACACCGCAATCAATAATCGTTTCATATACTTCCCTTTGCCGGTTTGATGCGCGCCAGCCTGCACCAATTGCGTCCGCCCGGCCAAGAATAAAAACGCCAGTTGCCTCCGCCGCGGTTTTCGATTCTCCTCGACCGCGTGAGAGTGTCTTTCAAGGTCGTGGAACTGCGCTTGGCTCACCGGTGGGCCATCGCGCGGAGTCTGGCGGCCGGCGGTCTTGGGGGATCGGAAGACTGTCCTGTGGTGGTCCTGGAATTGAAGGATGCCGATGGACTATGCGGATGGGGCGAAGCCTCTCCCTCGCGTCGCTACGATGAAAATATCGGGACCGTGCTCAAGTTTCTGGAACGCATCGACCCTCACGAGCTTTCATTCCTGGACATGCCGGGGAGTAGGGGCTATCTGGACGCGCTTGCACCCGGGAACCATGCCGCCAAAGGCGCGGTCAATCTGGCCTTGTTGGATCTGGCGGCACGGCGCGCCCGACTACCCGTCTGCGATTACCTTGGGCTTGGGTTCACCGAGGGCAGGCATGTCACCTCCTTCAGCATCGGTATCGATTCACCCGAGACAGTAATGAATAAGGTCACCGCCGCGGCAGACTACCCCATTCTAAAATTGAAACTCGGGGGGCCGCAAGACCGCGAAAACCTCGCCGCCCTCCGCCGGGCCGCCCCGGGAAAGACCATTCGCGTGGATGCCAATGAAGCCTGGAAAAGCAAGGAAGTGGCGTTACGAAATATTGAGTGGCTGGCCGAGGCCGCGCAGCCCATCCAGTTCGTGGAGCAACCCATGCCTGCGGGACTCGATGCTCGCCAACATGCCTGGCTCAAATCACGTTCACCGCTCCCCATCATGGCGGATGAGTCCTGTCGGGTGGCGTCAGACATCCCCCTTTGCGCCGATACTTTTCACGCGGTCAATGTCAAACTCACCAAGGCCGCCGGTATTACCGGGGCCATGGAAACACTCAAGGCAGCTCGCCAGACCGGCCTCCGCACCATGATCGGGTGCATGATAGAGACCAGCATTCTTATCACCGCCGCGGCGCACCTGGCCGAGTTGGCGGATTATCTCGATCTCGACGGGAACCTGCTGGTCACGAATGACCCTTACACCGGTGTCACGGCGAAGGGTGGCCTGCTCTCTTTCGCAGACACAGCGGATTCGGTTGGGCTTCGAGTTCAAAAAAGAGCGCGATGAAATCGACGGTGGTGCCGGGCCAAGCGCTCGACTTCCATCCCCGCTACTGTCAGGGTCGGCCCGTGGGAATCACTGCGCGTCAATTTCAAACCATGAAGGAGCGTTTGAGTCCCGCGCGGCGGAGCGGGGCGAGCGCCCGTTTGAAGGATTCGCCGGAGCCGCGGCGGCACGTCGTGCTGTTGGGAGTTGATCCGTCACTGCGGGGAACCGGTTATGGCATCATACGGTTGGGCCGGCCCTGCCCTGCAACCCTGGCCCAGGGCACCATTCGCTGCCCTACGGATTGGCCTGGATCCCGGTGCCTGGCGCTCATCGCCCAGACCTTGCGCGGCGTTATTCGCGAGCATCACCCCACGACGTGTGTGGTAGAGGGCTTGTTCTACACCCAGAATATCCGGACCGCCATTTTGATGGGCGAGGCTCGAGGTGCGGCGCTCGTAGCCGCGGCTGAGGCCGGTTTGGACATTTTCGAGATCGCCCCCCGCAAGGTGAAACAGGCCATGGTTGGTTTTGGTGGAGCTCAGAAACACGCGGTGGCGCGCATGGTGCAACGTCTGTTGGACCTGGCCGAGCCGCCCGAACCCGATGCGGCCGATGCCCTGGCTCTGGCTCTCACCCACGCCCAAGAACAGGGCCCCTATGGCCTCGCCACTCTTCGGCCTGTCTGAACGATCATGATCGCCTTTCTACACGGCACGCTGGTTGAGTCTTTGCCCACCCATGTCACACTCGATGTCCGCGGAGTGGGTTATGAAATGCTCATTCCCCTGTCGTCCTACGACCAACTCCCCAAGCCCGGTGGAGAAGTGCAGATCCTCACCCATCTCGTCATCCGCGAGGACGCCCATACCTTGTATGGTTTCATGACGGCGGGAGAGCGCGACCTTTTCCGGCTGTTGATGAGCACAGTCAGTGGCATCGGGCCAAAGCTCGCCCTCAACATTCTCAGTGGCATGAATCCGACCTCCTTCAGGGGGGCCGTCGCCAGCGGCGACGTCAAAGCCATCTCTCAAATATCCGGAGTCGGTAAGAAGACCGCCGAACGGATCATCGTGGAACTTCGCGACAAGGTGGGCGCAGCCGGCGCATGGGAGGCCTCCAGCGCGCAACGCGGTCTTTCCCCTGAAGAACAGAAGATCAATGACGCCGTCATGGCCCTTGCGGCGCTCGGGTACAAACCCGCGGACGCGCAAGACTCCGTACGCGGGGCGGTGGCGTTGCTCGGTTCCAGGGCATCGCTCGAACAACTTGTTCGGGCCTCGCTAAAGAAAACGGGCTGATGACCGTCGCTCCCATTCAACCGGGCGCTAACCGCCGCAAATCCGGCTACGTCGTGCCGCATCGAGCGTCGCGCAGCCAGCGGATGGCGGCCCGTGCAGTTTACTTTTTAATACGGGGCCTGGCCTCGACGCTTCGCTTCCGGATCCCACAGGATTCCGACGCCTTTGGCCGGAATAGCAGCCAAAGGTTTATTTTCGTGATTTGGCATAATCGCCTGGCCATGTCCCTGGTTCTCTATAACCGTTACGTTCGCGTCTCAAATCCCGCCCGCCGGATGGCGGCCATTGTCAGTGCCAGCCGGGATGGAGGCCTCCTGGCACATGCCTTGGAGCTGTTCGGCGTGCAGCCGGTCAGGGGATCCACCAGTCGGCGTGGTCCACAGGCACTGCGAGAATTGGTGACCTGTGCCGAACAGGGCTTTGATCTCGCCATTACACCCGACGGTCCGCGCGGCCCACCCTATGTCGTGCAGGGAGGGGTCATTTATCTGGGGCAGTTGACCGGTATGTCCATCCTTCCGATCTCCTGTGTCACCAAACCCAAACTCGAACTGCGAAGTTGGGACCGGTTCCAAGTCCCACTGCCGTTTTCAGTCTGTGAGGTGCGTTCGGGAAATCTTATGCGCGTACCGCGCACCGCCGACGAACCAGAGCGCGAAGAGTTGCGCCGTCAACTTGAGCAAACGCTGCGGGATCTCGGCCGGGAGGGTTAGCCTGGATTTCCAGGCGTACCGGGGTTCCGCGGATCAATGTTTTATCGTTTGAGGACCCGCCGAAACTGGGCTCGATAATGATGACGCCGTTGCTTGACCGATTCCACGTACTCCCGTGTGCCGGGAAAGGATATTCGTTCGACAAATGTGGTCCCATTGGTTGCTGCTGCCCCTTCATTCCAGCGTAAGACATTCTTCCTCCCCGCATTGTAATCCGCCAGGGCGTAGGCCTCCGGGTCGTCCGTCGCAACATAGCGCTTCAAGAGACGCGCCAAGTACCACGTCCCGGCGTAGGTGTTCGTGGCAGGATCTCGCAATTGGTCAAAACCAAAACTTGAAAGTCTCTCAGCGGCCGCCCATTCGCCGGCAGCTGCTTCCCGAACCTGCATGAGCCCCAACTCGCCGGCCCGTCCATGCGCGGACGCGTCAAAGCGACTCTCCCGCCACACCACCGCTTTGATGAGGGCAGGATCAACGTCATACCTTTGGGAGGCAGCCAGAATCAGCGCATCAAATCGCTGGTCCTTTCCGGAGAACTCCACCCACAGCCATAATGACAGTGCGGCACTCCCCAGACCCATGATCGCCAATACCCCCTTAGACCGTAGTTTCACGATCCAGTTCAGAGTGATGCGTTTCCGCGCAACCAGCATACCCTGGGCAGAGCGTAATGCGCGCACCTTTGGATGGCCAAGGATAAAGATCGGACTATAAATTGCTTCCCACATCTGATCTAGTAGTCGATCCGTGAAAGACTCCGAACCTCATGTCGCAGGAATTGTATGGATATAATTCATCTGCAGTAGGTTTGGGGTTTTCGAGTCCCGAATTGGATTTGGTGATGGAAGCGCGGTTTTAACGTTAAGGACATGGCTGATCGCCCAAAAATCCTCCTGCTCGACGATGATCAGGATTTGCTCGAAGTCTATCGGGAGATGATGAATAACCTCCCGAGCCGACCCGAAATCCGAGTTGCGAGCACGGGCGCCCGGGCAGTCGCGCTATTGGAATCCGAGTCATTCACCCTGCTGATTTCGGATTTGAACATGCCGAAGATGGACGGGCTGCAGGTCCTCACCGTCGTGAGAAGAAAGTTCCCGCACGTACGCACGGCTGTAATGACTTCACTGGTTGATACGCAGTTTCGGACTCGTGCTTATGCGATGGGTATCGATTTGTTCCTGGAAAAGCCGAGCACTCCTCAGGAAATCAGCCTGTTTCTCGAATGCATTGATTCCCTATTGAGTCGTAGCGAGCTGGATTCGGGCTTTCGGGGGGTGCAGAGCAAGAGTCTCATGGACATTATCCAGTTGGAATCGCTGTCGCACAGCAGTTCCGTCTTGAAGATCACCAACGGTTCGCTGGTGGCTCGGATTTGGTTCGAGAATGGCGAAATCATCGATGCCGAGGCTCCGGAGGTCAAAGCTGAGCAGGCAGTCTACAAGATCCTTTCGTGGAGAGCTGGCGCTTTTGAGATCCTCCCGGCGGAATTGAGCCATCCCCGTGCCGTGCAGACCAGCGTGCAGGGTCTCTTGTTGGAATCGGCGCAAGCGATGGACGAAGCCCAAGCGAACGGTGCGAGCCACGAATCGACAACCGAAGAGCCCGGCGCAGCTGCCCCCGAATCACCGCTAGCGCCCTTCAGCAGGTTCACCGGGGTGGAGTTTGTCATGACACTTGATGAGGATGGAGGAAAGGCCGAGAGTTGGAGCGTTGAGAATCCGGAACGCTTGGCAGATTGGCTGAGGAATACCACCCAGCGTTTTGAAGTGTTGGGTGAGAGTCTGCACGCGGGGCAACTGACTCAGTATGAAGGGCTGACGCTTCAAAACCACCTGGTGGTGGTGCCGCGCGGTGAAGCCACCCTCTGCGCCGGGTTCGATCGATTGCCGGATATACAGGCGGTGCGTGAAACCGCTGAAAAAATGATCGCGCTATGGGAATCCTGAGCCTCAAATCCCGCAATGGATCGGGCTCCGATCCGACATTGACTCGACTGCCATCCGGGAGTTTCACCCTGGATCCGGGCGGGCGGGTGGTGGCATCGACGTTGCCTCGGTCATTCCCGGCGCACCTGGTCCGGCAAGTATCCGAAAGCATCATGACGACCTTCGAAACCGCCCGCGAAGTCGATCTCGACCTGACCGAGCTGGTCATCGATTTCCCGGCGTTTAAAGTAACCGCGCGTGGGCTGCGTGGTGGGGCGATTATTTTCCTTGCTCCGCGGGCACTGGGGAAAAGATAATCCGAGCCCCACTTTATGGATCAAACCAAACTGGACGACCTCATCACCCAGATCGAGAACTATCTCGAATGCTGGAAGCAGTTCAACCAGTACGTCACCCAGGCTCGCAGCAAGAAGTTCAGTCAGGAGGACGAAAACCAATTCCTCGAACTCAAGAGCGTCCTGACGCAGGAGCTTGAGCTGATTCTTTCTTCAGTGGAATGCAACTCGCCCACCAAAGAAGAGGTGATCGCCCTGGTCAGTACGACTCCCTCGCTCCGGTATCTCAGCGAGCAGAACGAGGCGATTCTCCGAAACCTGGAGAACCAGTGGCATAAGATCTACATCGGCTGGCAGTCCATCCTTGGCCAGTTGAAAGTGCAGCAGCGGCAGACCGTTCACAAGCCGTCGGTTTGGTCGAGTTTGTTTGGAAGAAAGAAGTAATTCCTGAGCGGAGTTTCCGATCAGCGAGACTCATTTCCGCGGGTCTGAGCGTTGACTATCTTGATGCCGGCCTCTTTCGCGGCGTCCATCACTCTGACCACTTCGCCGAACGGCGCCTCTGTATCCGCGCGAATGGCAAGGCGCAATTGGGAGTTGCGCCTGGCGCTGGCCAGCAATTCGGACTGTAGCTTCTCGTAAGTGACAGGCAAAGGGCCGAGGAACAAATGGGGCGCATCTTTCCCGATGGTCACGACCAAGGTGTCGCCCGGATCCGCGGTGATGTTGGCATGGCTTGATTGCGGAAGTGCGAGGCGCAAAGCGGGTTGTTGCTTGAAGGTCGAGGCGACCATCAGGAAGATCAACACCACCATCAACACGTCGATCAGTGCCACGATGATCACCGCGGGGGGGTTCCGTCGTTTGCGCGAAGTGAAGCGCATCGATTAAGACCCTCCCTTGGCTCGATAAAGCCGGCGCAGGAATTCGTCGCAGAGCGTTTCCATCTCCACAGCCATCGTTTCGACCTTTTTATTGTAATAGCTCCAGGCCACCAGTGCGGGAATGGCGGTGACCAGGCCTAGGAGCGTCGCGTTCAAGGCCAGGGAGATCCCTTTCGCCAGCGCGCTGTTATCGGTCATTCCGGTGCTGCCCAGTTCAGCGAAGAGGAGAATCAAGCCGTAGATGGTCCCCACCAATCCCAACAGTGGAGCAATGCCCACCACGATCTCCAGGACCACCAGGCCACGTTCCAACCGGACTACTTCGTGACGCGCCCGCGTTTCCACGGCGTCCACATTCGCCTCCTTGGTCCAGTCCAGGTGATCCCCTGCGGTCAGCAACAACCGGCTCAACGGAGAGGGGTTCTTCTGGCAGAGCTGCGTCAATCGTGGCACGTCGGCACGGGTGCGACACGCGCCCACGGCCGCCTCTACCTCCTGCGGGATGACTTTGCGCCAGCGGAGTGCCAGGCCGCGTTCAAAGATGAAAGTGATCGCCACGATGGACGTAACCAGCAGAACAATGATGACCAGATTGTGCATGTATTCGACCCTACGTTCTCATTCGAACCTTGAGCGCCAAAAGCGAATGCGGAGCGGTTCAATTCTCGGACTTCCTGGTGTGATATGCCCCCTTCACAAATAATAAAAGGTAAACCTCACATCGCGATAATCACGCCCAACCATCTGACGCATCTCGCTCGGCCACGGCGCAAAGGGCGCCGGGTCCGAGATTGCCCGACGGCAGAAAAGGGTCAGCAACTCACCTACGTCCTGATCGACGACCCGCAAATCCGTGATCCTTCCATCGTAGTGCAATCGAAATTCGACACCCACTTTGCCGGACCGGGTGGAGGATGTGCCCTCATCCAGAATATCGAACCAGTGTTGCTGAATCGCGCCAATGATCGCGGCGTCGTACGCCCCAAACGGTGTTGCTTTCGCGTCGATGGACACATGCCCTCTCCGACGCGCTCCCCCATCCTGTCTCATGGGCCTGCCGGCAAGCAACGTCGATTGTGTCTTCACCTGATTGAGTCGAGTCGGACGTTTGCGGTCCGCTTGCTGATTGGCTGGAGCGGGGCGGACAAACGCCAAATCGCCGGCCTTCTCCGGTGCCGACTCCTTAACCGGCTCAGGCTCTAGCTCCTTGGGTTGTGCCTGCGGTCCGGGTTGCAGCGGCTCCGCGCGCGGCTGAAGATTCTCTACGGTCCGCATGACTTTATCCTGGGGCCCCTCGATCTTAGGCGCCTCTTTTTCCTCAACGGGCGTGGGATTGGACGCCTGGGAATTTGCGGCTGAATAGTATTTTGCCGACTTGGGGGGCTCCACTGTGGCTTGGTCGGGCAGCACCTCAACGAACATGAGCGGGGTGTCTTCCCGGGTTCGGCGGGCAAGCTCCTGGGCGGCCAACTCTTCCTTTTTAGAGCGATCGGCCGCGAGATAAACTGCCCCCAGCCACAACCATAAAACGAGGCACACCAAGTGCACCCCGAGCGAAGTAATGATGCTGAACGCCAGGTATTGGCGTTCCTCGCTCAGTCGCAGGCGAATAGAAGGTACCGCGATCATCCGACGGCAGAAAATGCCTTAGTCACAACCGTGGAGCAACTTTTAATCCGACAGGCGAAGCCATTCATGCTCCAACTCGCCGCTTGTCACTCCTCACAGCTACTTTAAGTTTGAGCCATGCGGCCAAATCAGAAATTTACCGAGCCCCCAGGGCTAAAGGTAACGATCGATGATGTCATCTACCAACTGGACGTGCCGACCCCGGTGGACCGACCTCATTGCTTTGTATACTTCATCAGCATCCATAACCACACCCCGGTAGCTGTGACCATCAAAGGACGCAAATGGATAGTTACCAATGCCTTAGGTGATATTACCGCAGTTGAAGGCGACGGTGTGGTGGGCCAATTCCCAACCATCCTTCCTGGCGATAAGTTCACCTATAACAGTTTTCATCTGTTAGATACACCCACCGGCAAAGCTCGCGGAAGCTATTTGGGCCTCGATGCCAACGGCCAAACCGTGATCGTTCGCATTCCGCCTTTTGATTTGATTGTGCCGGATACTGCCTTGTACTAGCCTGCTCCGCAGGTGGTTCGACCGCCGGCGGGTCGCGGAATTCTCTGATCAAGGTGAGCCTGGAACAAATTGGTGGTCGCCGTAGGGAGCCGGTTGGTAGCGGGAGCACCCGGGTCACGACTCATAAATCCCTTGTACCGGAGTCGACCCAGCCATAGACGCTACCCGGATGGGATGTTCGTGACGCATCCGGTGAGGACGAGGTGATGTCCGTTCTGCGTTTGAGGCGGAGCTTCATTGGACATCGTCGATCGGATGAAACATGTTGTGCACAAGTGCGGTTATGGTTTTGTTTCTTATCTGGACCAAGGATTCGATATGCGAAGCATCGGACGGAGGGGCGGAACCAGCAAGGACCTCCAGTGGTTTGAACTCAAGTTGCCTGGCGTGAGGCGAAGCCTCGTCCAGGCATTAGACCCGGTCGCGGGCGTAAGGCTATGAGATGGTCGATAAAGCTCGGTCGGTTCTTTCAAATCGACGTCTATCTGCATTTCACTTTCCTGTTGCTTCTGGGCTTTATCGGCGTCGCCTACGGAACGTCGCAACACAGCCTCGCCGCCGCCTGGGATGCCCTGGTCTTTTTTTCCGCCTTGTTCGGATGCGTGCTTCTGCATGAGTTCGGCCACGCGCTTACCGCCCGCAAGTACGGGGTTCGGACGCGGGATATTACCCTCCTTCCTATTGGCGGGCTTGCGCGCTTGGAACGGATCCCGGACAAACCCGTGCAGGAATTCTGGATCGCGCTCGCCGGACCGGCTGTCAACATCGTGATCGCCCTGGTCATCGGCCTTGGCTTGATGTTGGCTGGTGAGTTTCGGGCGCCGGGCGATTTCGCACTGGAACACGGGAGCTTGGCCGAACGACTCCTGCTCGTGAATGTATTTCTGGTGTTATTCAACCTACTGCCGGCGTTTCCGATGGATGGTGGCCGCGTATTGCGCGCGCTCTTAGCCATGCGGCTGGATTATACCCATGCCACGAACATTGCCGCCACGATCGGGCAGGTCATGGCCGTCCTGTTTTTCTTTGCCGGATTGTTCACATCCCCGATGTTGCTGCTCATTGCGGTGTTCGTTTGGTTGGGTGCCTCCCAGGAAGCCGGTCTTGTCCAAATACGATCCTCCTTTTCCGGGGTTCCCGTGGCTCAGGTGATGTTGACCGATTTCCACGTCCTGGCTCCAACCGACACTCTCAGCCACGTCGTTCATGTCATCCTGGCCGGGTCGCAGCAGGATTTCCCCGTGCTGCAGGACGGCACGGTGATCGGAATTCTCGAGCGCAAAGATCTCATCCGCGGCCTCAGCGAACGCGGCCCTGACGCGTGCGTTTCGCAAATCATGCGGACCGAGTTTCCGCTCATCGACGCTTCTGAACCGCTCGAGGTTGCGGTTGAACGTCAGCGCGGCGCCGCCCTTGGCGTACTGCCTGTAATTCAACGCGGCAAGCTGGTGGGGCTCCTGACCTGGGAAAATCTGAGTGAGTTCCTGCTCATTAAATCCGCGTTGGCTCGGAGGCGTTGACTTCCGGGAGGCTAAAGTTCGAACCCGTTCGTCAGGTCGGTTCACCGCGCGCGGATCTTGGCGGGCGCGGGCGTAAGAACCACCACCCGGCGAAACCCACGAAAAGCAATAGGATCAAGCCCGGCACCAGGATCGCCGTCAATGAAGTGATTACCGATCCTCCCAGCTCAGCCGTCGCCAATAGCGGATTCGCCAAGCCGCCGGTGCTCAGGGTGGACGCCCCGCGGGCCAGGCTGGTTGTTCCCTGGACCAAGCCGGCCACACCGCCACCGGCGATGACCGCCAGGGTCCACTTCAAAAACGGACTCATCTCCGTGACCAAAGAGGCGGTCACCAACGTGCCTGCCACCACTGCCGCCGGGCCGGCCAGGCTGTCCAGTGCATTGTCCACCCAAGGCAGGTAATAGCCCGCGACCTCCAGTATCGTTGCCGCGCCGAAGGCCACCAGGGCGGCATTCGACCCCATCCATTCGAAGCCCGAGGCTAACGCGATATGGCTGGTGTGCGCCGCCAAATTGACGATGAGCAAGGGAACGAACACGCGAAAGCCGCACGCGGCGCTCAAGCCGAGGCCCACCAAAAGGCTGATCGTTATTTCCATCGTCAGCCGTCCTTCCATCCAAACAGATGTCGTTTCTTAATCATACCGACGACAGAAGCGGGAACCGCCGTTTCCCAGTGACGGTCTCCCGACCGGATTTGATCCAACACCTGCGCCGCGTAGATCCCCAAGTAATCCTCGTGATAATTCTGGATGTCTTTCACCAACTGGTTATCCAGGAAATGCGCATAGAGATGGCGCGCCTCAGGGGCCACCTGGAGCGACCGGGCCTCGATGAGGCTTTGATTTTCAACCACCGGATAGATGAACAGGTGCAGATCCTTTTTGAATATCCGCCCCAAGGCCTCCAGCAACCCGCCCTCCAGATCTTCATAATAGGCCTTGTCGAACAATTCCCGGAGCCGGCGAACGCCCATCGCAATTCCAATTCGCTTTCGGGTGTTTCTCAATAGATAAGCCGCCAGGCGGAAGTAACGCCCGAAGCTCGAGACCATCACCGGCAACCCCAGCAACCCCAGCGTATCCGCCCTGTCCAGGAATTCTTTCGGATCGATCACCCCGCCCTCGGCCAGGTGCCTTAAGGTCATCTCGGTGAGGACGACCACTTCGGATTCGGGCATTTCCAACTCCCGCGCAAACTGGGCCTGGGCGCATTGAATCAAGTCGACCGTCGCCTTGGTGATCGGTTTGAAATTGCCTCGGATGACAATCAATGGTTTCTGGTAGAGCATTTCCGCCGCGAGGACGACTTCACCCTCCCGGGTGAACATCGTGCAGTCTGCGAGCCGCTGCCGGACCAACTCCAGGCTCATGAGGCGGTGGTCCACATCCGCGAAGGCCGGGCCATCGAACTTGATCATATCGATCTCGACCCGATCGCGATTCAGATTATCCAGCAGCGATGGCAACAGTTGCTGGGGCTTTTTCAAGTGATACAACGCCCCATGGAGCAAGTTCACTCCGGCGATCCCCAGCGCCTCCTGCTGCAACAGATTCTCCCGATCGAACATCCGGATGTGAAGCGTGATCTGTGAAGGCTCGGCGCCCGGTTCCGATTGAAATCGCACTCCCATCCAACCGTGAGCCTCATCCTGCCGGGTATAACTGCGCGCGGTTACCGTATCCGCGAATACAAAGAACCGGGTGTTCGCCCCACGCTTCCCGGCCAACCGCTCCAACAACAGACGATACTCATACTCCAGCATCATCTGGAGTCGCTGCCGGCTCACATACCGGTCCGACGCCCCGTATATTGCGTCGCTCACCGTCATGTCATAGGCCGAGATCGTTTTCGCGATCGTCCCCGATGCGCCGCCCACGCGGAAGAACCAACGCCCCACTTCCTGGCCTGCGCCGATTTCGGCGAAGGTCCCGTATTTGCCGGGATCCAGGTTGATCTGGAGCGCCTTGTGATGTGTATCGAGCACCTCTTCTTTCATCCCAAGTGTATTTAGCCTCTCTGTTGCCCCGGCCGCGAGCTTGAAAAGCAGTCGAACTTCCCGCTCATTCCACGTAGACTCGAAATCGCCTTATGCTCAAGCGTTCCATCCGGAGCTTCCTGCTGGCCTGCATCCTACTCGCTGCGGGTATCGCCACGACCCAGCGCACCCAAACCCAATCCGATCTCCCCGGGAGAACGGCGGAGTTTTACCCCGGCAAACTCGGCGAGATCGATACCGCCATCGAGGCGGCCACCGCCGACGAACGTTGCCCCGGAGCGGTGCTGTGGTTCGAACACCGCGGCATGGTCTATCATCGCGCATACGGCCGTCGCGCGATCGTTCCGAGCCCCGAGAACATGACCCAGGATACCATCTTCGATGCTGCCTCGCTCACGAAAGTCCTGGCCACCACCCCCGCCGTCATGCTTCTGATCGAACGCGGCTTCATCGGCCTCGACGACCCAGTCCAGACCTACTTGCCTGAATTCCTCGGTCACGGTCGGGAGCACATCAGCCTCCGGCATCTTTTGACGCACACCTCAGGCTTGCCCCCGGGGATCCCCGCCAAACCCGATTGGGTCGGCTATGAGGCGGGCATTCAATTGTCCTGCGCCCAATCGCCAACGGCAACGCCCGGAACCCTGTTCCGCTACAGCGATGTCAATTTCATCCTGTTGGGCGAGATCGTCCGGCGCGTCAGTGGCCAAACCCTTGACCGCTTTGCCCACGAGCACGTTTACGCCCCGTTGAAGATGGTCGATACCGGTTTCCTGCCTCCGGCTGACCGGATTGAACGCATCGCCCCGACCACCAGGGAAGGCGACCTCGTCATCCGGGGGATGGTACATGATCCCACCTCACGGCGCATGGGCGGTGTGGCGGGTCACGCCGGCCTCTTCACGACGGCCACCGACCTCGCGCGCTTCTCCCGGATGATGCTTAATGAGGGCGAACTCGAGGGCACACGGATCTTCCAGGTGTCGACGGTGCGGTTGATGGTTTCGGTGCAGACGCCGGAGAATATCGGGGACCGCCGCGGTCTGGGCTGGGACATCGACAGTGCTTACGCTGGTCCGCGCGGCGCCCATTTCCCGATCGGCTCGTATGGTCATACCGGGTGGACGGGGACATCTCTCTGGATCGATCCTTTCTCAAGTTCGTTCGTCGTCCTGCTGTCGAATCGGAACCATCCGACGGAGTCGGGATCGGTCGTTGCCCTGCGCCGGCAAATAGGGACTTTGGCCGCGGAGGCGATTCCGGACTTCAATTTCTTGTATGTCCCGGGGGCGCTGGCCTCCCGGCCACCCGTGGAAGCGCCGGTGCTCGAGTCGAAACCCGGGCTGGGTGTCCCGGTCATGAATGGAGTGGATGTTTTGTGCCGCGACGGCTTCGCCCCGCTCCGCGGGCTGCGCGTGGGTTTGATCACTAACTCTACGGGCCACAATCGCGAGCGAGCGCGGCTCATCGATCTGCTTCAAGCAGCGCCGGAGGTTCAGCTCGTGGCCCTGTTCAGTCCCGAGCATGGCATCGCCGGTCAATTTGATGAACGGGTGAACGATGACGTCGATGCGAGAACCGGGCTCCCGATTCACAGCCTTTACGGCGAGCGTCGCAAACCCTCTGCAGAACAGTTGCAAGGTCTGGACGCGCTCGTGTTCGACATTCAGGATGTCGGTTGTCGGTTTTATACGTACATATCCACCCTTGGCCTTTGTCTCGAATCGGCGGCGGCGGCGCACTTGAAATTCTTCGTGCTCGATCGCGTCAATCCGATCAACGGGCTTGCCGTCGAAGGCCCGTTACACGTGGGCGAAAGTTCATTCACTGCCTTTCATTCCTTGCCGGTGCGGCACGGCATGACGGTCGGGGAGCTGGCTCGAATGTTCAATGCCGAGCGCGGGCTGCATGCCGATCTGACCGTAATCCCGCTGGAGCACTGGCGTCGCGAATTCTGGTTCGATCAAACCCTCCAGCCCTGGACCAATCCGTCTCCGAATATTCGGAACGTTACCGGGGCCACGCTCTATCCCGGCGTCGGCTTGCTTGAGACGGCCTTGTCGGTCGGACGCGGCACCGACACCCCCTTCGAGGTTGTGGGCGCGCCGTACATCGACGATGTCGCCTGGGCTGAATCGTTGAAACAAACGGGGCTGCCGGGCATTCGCTTCGTGCCCATCCGGTTCACCCCCAAAGCCAGCGTTTTCAAGGGTCAGGAATGCGGCGGCGTCTATCTCTCGGTGGTCGATCGCGACCGACTCAACGCGGTAGAGCTTGGCATCACCCTCGCCCAGACGCTGTGGGGGCTTTACCCCGACCAGTTCGAATTGGACAAGCTCCAGACCCTGCTCCAGCATCCGGCCACGATCCAGGCCCTCCGCGCCGGCCAGTCCCTGCAAGAAATCACCGCTCCATGGACCGCGGAGATCGAGGCATTCAAACAACGCCGTCGCCCCTTTTTGCTTTATCGCTGATATGCGGCGTCAGGCGGATTTGTCCATTGGCAAGCCGAGAGCACCTCGCTAACAATGAGCCGGCGTTGACACCGGCAACAACCCTTGCGGGCCGCCGGCGACGTGGTTGCAATGAATCTGCCCAACAAACTGACGCTCGCCCGGCTGTTACTGACCTTTGGTTTTCTCGTCGTGTTCTTTGCGCCATTTCCTTTCTCCGAAAGCGCGGCATTGCTCCTCTTCGTGGCGGCCAGCATCACCGACCTGTATGACGGTCGAATTGCGCGTCGGTATAAACTCATCACCAACTTCGGTATTTTGATGGATCCGTTGGTTGACAAGATCATGATCTGCTCGGCCTTCATCGCTTTTGTCGATCGAGGGCTGATGCCCGCCTGGATGGTGATCCTCATTGTGGCCCGGGAATTGGCGATCACGGGGCTGCGCATGCTGGCCGCCTCGAAGAACGTCGTCCTGGCGGCAGACAAGAGCGGCAAACACAAGACGATCACCCAGATGGTCGCCATCATTTCCCTCCTGGTCCTCGTGAGCTACCCGGACTGGGGTGCCTGGGCGCGCGCCATCTTCGAATTTCCAATCATCGCGGGTCCGTGGATTTTCTGGGTAACCGAACTGACAAAATGGGCGGCGGTTTTCTTCACCATCCTTTCAGGCAGCCGCTACCTGTGGGGTAATCGTTCCATTTATCTGCACGACCTTTGAGCCCGATTCCCGGCGCATCCCAGGACTCCCCGCACCGACCGGGAGCAGTATCTCCCCGGATCGAATCCTTGATCCTTTTTATCGCCCAGGGCTTCGGGGTCGGCACGCGTCTGCCCGCCCCGGGCACGTGGGGATCTTTGCTCGGCCTCGGACTTTTCGTGTTGCTGGTCGGGCCGGGGAATTACTTCGTTTACCTGGGAGCGACCGTTCTCAGTATTCTGGTGAGTGTTCCCATCTGCACCCTTGCCGAGCGAGCCTTGGGTCGAAAAGATCCGGGTTCGGTCGTTTTGGATGAACTCACCGCCATGCCTCTTTGTTATCTGGGCTGGGTCACCCATGCGTGGCTCGCCATCGGCAATTGCTCATGGGGCACAATGTTCGCCCAACCCGGCGCCGGGCTCACGTTCGGCCTGGGCTTCCTCGTCTTTCGATTCTTTGACATCCTCAAGCCATGGCCGATCGGCGCCATCCAACAATTGCCGCGCGGCTGGGGCGTGGTGCTGGACGATGTCCTTGCCGCCTTTTGCACCGCCACTGTGCTCTTGATCGTCATCCGCATCATCTGAGTGATCCCCAGCCAGGACAATGAGAATGGCTGCTGTTTTGCCCCGCCGGCTTGGCAAGCGAACATTCGGAGATTAGGCTCGAGTTCGGATGACCGCGGTCCAAATCCTGGGTCTGGTGCTGGCGCTCCTGGTGATGTGCGTGGGCATGGCCGGAAGCGTATTACCGGCGATCCCCAGTTCGCCCCTGGTGTTAATTGCCGCGGTGGCCCATCGGCTTTATTTCGGAGAGGCCAGCGCGAGCAATCTCGTCCTGGGAATCCTGATCGCACTGATGCTGTTCTCACTCCTCCTGGATTATCTTGCCAGCATGCTGGGAGCACGGAAACTGGGGGCCACGTGGCGCGGCGTGCTGGGGGCCATGGTGGGCGGGTTGATTGGCCTGTTTTTTAACCTCCCGGGGATCATCCTCGGACCGTTTCTCGGAGCGGGGCTGTTCGAAATGATGGGTGGCCGTGGCTGGCAGGAGGCGACTCGAGCGGGATTTGGGGCGGTGCTGGGTTTATTCTTCGGCGCGGTGGGCAAGATCGCATGTTGCGTGGCGATGATCGTGCTTTTTGCCTTCTCGGTCATCGGCCGGAGCCACGTCGAAGCTTACCCGGGCAATGCGCCGCCGGGTTCGGCGTCACTCCGCAGCGCCCATTTGACTCGCCCAGGTGTTCAGCGCTTTGCTCTCGCTGATGTTGGAGATCGAGGCCTTGCGAGCGACTTCGAGAAAACGCGTCAAAAGGGTTTTTCGCTCGTCTCCCTGGACGCGCTTGGTGGCCAGTAAGACATACCAGACCGGCAGGCGGGCCGTTTGGACGCGAAATCGGACCGCCTCGTTCTCGGCCATTTCCTCGGCTTCTCCAAGCAGGCGTTTTCCCGCCTCGAGGACCGCATCGGTCAGGTAACACGCGGTGGGAGGATCGAAGATGTGGGCGTGACAAGCTGTGCCCCGAATGGGTGCGTGCATCGTTTCGAGCCAGGCGCGGATTTTGGGTGCGGCGTTGCCGTAGTAAGCGCGGGTAAACTCGTCAATGTGCCGGTTCACGTCCGTGTTGGGATTCCACAGCAGCTCGGCCAGCACATAGGCTCGAAGCGGGCCCAACTCGCCGCCACCCCCGGCAGAGTAATTGCCCTGCTCGAACAGTCCCATGACGCCATGATTGACGAAGAACCGGACATTCGGTTGCAGCGCATCAAAGTTGGGAAACGGTTGTTGGTAATGGGCGAAGTTCGGCGTGTAATCCCAAATGTAGAGGAGCGGCGCGACCGGTTGCCAGGCCATGATGTCCTCCTTGAATCGTTGGTTCTCCGGCGATGGGCAGGTGTCCAGCGGATGCGCAAAGCAACATTCGATCGAGCAGAGCCGCACGATGACGTTCCGGTGTGGCCGGATCGTTCGGGGCGGTTTGCGTGTGACTGGTAGGCAAGGGTGTCGATCCGGATCTGCGGGAAGTCGGGTTCGAGGTCCTCCGCGATGGCATTGACGAAACGAAGCACAGACGCGGAGGGGCTTCCCTCGGCGTCGTCGAGGGCCTTGCACTCCGGACATTGGCAGTAATTGAAGGTGTCGTTTTGTGAAACGCTGATGATGGTCGCTTCCCGATGCTCCTGGATCCATTGGCGCACTTTGGCCTTCGCCAGCTTCAAAACATCCGGATTCGAGAGACAGCGCTGGACGTAGCCATTCTTGCGTTTTCCGTCGATGAGCGGGAAATACTCGGGATGTTCATTGAATAGTTCCGGCGGAATCAACGTGTCAAAACTATGCACGAACGGAAAGTAGGCAACCGCCGCTCCGCCATGTTTCTCCGTGAGTTTGTAGTGATCGCCGTTGAGCCGATGCCGAGCCGCGAAGTCCGAGTCGCGCATCATTTCTGTCCAGAAGACCTCGCGATACTCGAGCGCGGGCACCACCGTCCGGTTCAGATCGGGCAATCTCAGCCGGGCCTGGTGCGGGACGCTTTCCAGTTCCGGCGTAAACCACCGGACGCCGAGTTCTTCTTCCAACAGCGTATAGACTCCATTGAGCGTGCCACGAGGCTTTCCGCCCGCAACGATCAAACGTCGTCCCGCCGTGCGCAGGATGAACCCATCCGAACCCAGTCCGGCGCCCTCCAGATTGATTTTCAATCGCGCCAGTCGCGAGCTGTCGCCCAGAATAATCTCGCGCGCCTGTGGTTTCTGGTCGTCAGTAACGATGGGCAGTTTGGCGTCCGCGAGCCGTTGGAGGTAACGCTGCAATTCGGCGGCGGCATATTGTTCTGAGGGGAGCGCTTGTATAGGGATGACGATGCGGTATTCGCTTCGCTCGCGATTTGCCAGGGTCAGATCGGCGCGTGCTCCCGGGCACAACGCAAATAGGAGCAGGAGCAGGACTCCCGGCGCTTCGCGACGCGTTTGACCGGCGTTGAAAGAAAAACGGGCAGAACGATGTCGGATAGCGTTCATGGTAGTGAGTATTTCGCGGAGATGGGAGCGGCCGTTTGGGAACACAGGAGGAGAGTAGACTTAAACCCACGAAAACATCAAGGCGCGTAGCGCGGCGCGGCAAAGTCAAAAGCCAGGCGATCGAGGTGCGTGCGCCAGCCTGCAAATGTGCGGACTAGCGATCCCGATGCAAAAGATGGCCGGCGATAGACTCGAGCGCCTGCGCGCGTCCGCGAAAGGGTTTCAAAGCGGAAAACGCGCGCCGGGTCAAGCGCCCGGCGATCTGGCGGGATTTCTCCAGGCCGACGATCGAGGGATAAGTCGCCTTGCGCGCAGCGATATCTTTCCCGGCGGTCTTGCCCAGTTTCTCGCTGGTTTGCGTCACGTCCAGGATGTCGTCGATGATCTGGAATGCGAGTCCGACATGATAGCCAAAGTCCGTGAGGGCGGCGAGCTGGGCCGGTGAGCAGTTGGCGCTCATCCCGCCGAGGCGCACCGAGCCGCGCAGCAACGCCGAGGTCTTTCGCTCATGAATGTACTTCAGCTGGGCGGCGGAGAGCGATCTTCCCTCTCCCTCGAGGTCGGCGACTTGTCCGGCGATGAGTTGCAGTGACCCGGCGGCGTGGGTCAATTCGAGGATGATGTCGCGGAGCGAATGGCGCGGCGTGGCGCGGCATCGTGCGGCGATCTCGAAGGCTTGGGTGAGCAAGGCATCGCCCGCCAACACTGCGATGCCTTCGCCGAACACTTTGTGATTGGTCAGCTTCCCTCGGCGATAATCGTCATTGTCCATCGCCGGCAGATCGTCATGGATCAGGGAATAAGTGTGGATGCACTCGACTGCGCAAGCCAAGGGCATGGCCTCCGCGGCGCCGCCTCCGCAGGCTTCCGCTGCCGCGAGGCACAGAACCGGACGGAGCCGTTTGCCTCCGGCGAACAAGGAGTAGCGCATCGACCGGTGGATCGTTGCGGGTCGTGCTCGTTCCGAAGGCAACCACGCGTCCAAGGCGCGGTTCACGGCTTTGGTTTGGATCTCCAGGTAGGCCGTCAGATCGAAAGGCCGGCCTCTGGGATGTGTTGGACCCCGTCGCTGCGAAGGCATGGCGTTCTTTTAGGAGAAGCCGCCGCCCACCGCAAGCAAGACCCTTCGTCGCGCGTCCTCGCAGGAACCACGTCAGCGTCCGGGAGCAGGCTTAATTCACAGGCCAGTCCGTGGACTCGCTGCGCGCAGATTTCAGGTAGGCATCTAGCTTTTGCACCAGGTCGGGCCGTTGGCCGGCAAGATCGGTCTGTTCCGCGATGTCATTGTCCAGATCGTAGAGGGCGATCGGCGCGTCCAAGCCGTGCTCGCGAATGGCCTTCCATCGGCCCTGATACAACACCGCCTGGCTGAAACCGCCCTCGTGGAATTCCCAGTAAAGGAATTCGTGGGCCGGTTGCACCCTTCCGTTCGAGAGCAGCTCGGGAACAAAACTGATGGAATCCGACGCGACGGGCTGCCGGGAAACCGGGCCCTGAGGAATCTCTGCGCCGGCGAGTTCACAGGCTGTGGCGAACCAATCCCCGAAATAAGCCACATGACCGGACTCACGACCCGCCTGCACACGGCCCGGCCACCATGCAATACACGGCACGCGGATACCGCCGTCCGTCAGGCTGCGTTTAAGCCCACGGAGCGGCCCGGAAGGATGGAAACGGTCGAGGTTATGGCCGCTTTCGTTATGGGGGCCATTGTCGCTGGTGAAGATGACGAGGGTGTTCCGGTCGAGACCAAGCCGTGCGAGCTGTTCGAGGAGACGTCCGATATCATCATCCAGCCGGGTGATCATCGCCGCATGCCCCTTGTCCTGGGGCGGCCAGTCCCGCAAGGCATAGGGACCATAATCGGGGACTTCGGCGCCATCCTTGAGTTCACGATAGCGCTCATTATTCGCATGCGGGATGATGGGACTCCAATAGAGAAAGAAAGGGCGGTCTTGATGATTGGCAATGAACTTGAGGGCCTCGTCGGCGAACAGGTCATCGGCGTACAGAACACCGTCCTTGGAGTAGCCTCCGCCATTCTGGCCCACGAGGGTAACGCGATTCGGCAAAGCCAACTTCTCCTCGTTGCGCCAGAGGTATTCCGGGAAATGGTTGTGCGCCCGGTGCTGGCTCAGGTAACCGAAGAAATAATCGAAGCCGTGCCGACGCGGCAATCCGCTCTCGGCATCGCCCACGTCGCCAAGCCCCCATTTGCCGATCAGCGCGGTGGCATATCCGGCTTCATTGAGCACGCGCGCCACCGTGACGTCCTCCGACCGCAAGGCCTGGGCACGCGGATTGTCAGACCCGGCGTTGCCCCGGACGCGCGTGTGACCATGGTGTTGTCCGGTCATCAACACGCTTCTCGAGGGGGCACAGACAGTCGCCCCGGCATAGAACTGGGTGAACCGCAGACCTTCGCGCGCCATGCGGTCGAGGTTGGGGGTTTGGATGACGGACTGACCGTAGCAGCCGAGTTCGCCGTACCCGAGATCATCGGCCATGACCCAGATGAGATTGGGTCGATCGGCGGCCAAGCCGGAATGTCCGTAGAGACTCCAGAAGAGTAACATGAAGCACTGCCAAAACCGACGTGCCCGAAAGCGGACTTGAATGCAGGCGGCAG
>CAVXWU010000016.1:0-147612 GCA_963765535.1 uncultured Verrucomicrobiae bacterium | reverse complement strand
ATCGGGTAGGCGGGGGTTTCTAGCCCCCGCCCCCCACACCACCGGACATGCGGCTCCGCATCCGGCGGTTCCTGACAGTCCCGAAGGATGAAGCAGCACTCTTTCTCTGCCACGCTGACTCGGGGCCAAGGCTCCACCGATCGGCTTCATCGCCAGCCTCCGTTCAGCTATGGTCGTGTTCTGCCTGTCAAGTTCGGCCCTTCCTCAGGTGAGTCCTCCGGGTGTGCCCGGCTCGTTTCCTTGAGTAGTATGGCCTCGGCTGACTTCTCGGCATTCACCCCGCCCATTACTGTACGGGGCGCTGCGGTGTTTCCACCGCCGCGCGTGTCCGAGATCTCCCCAGGTAAGGGCGCAGTCCTCCCCCGCACTGTCGCCGCATTTACCTCCACGACTGAACCGGTGGGCTTTGCTGTGTTGTGCCAGCTCGCCCCATCGTGTCGGCCTTGTATGCGGTTCTTGTTCATCAACTCGCGGGTTTCGCCTAGCCTTCCTTCCCACGGTCGGTCACCCTTCCGCAGTTGGCTTCGGCTGATGTTTTATCTCTACGGTTCATACACAGGGGACTTGAACCCCTTTTGGACTGCGTCCATGCTGGGCGCACACAAGCAGATGCACCGAACCGCTGCCCCGCGCTGCAGTTTCGTGAGTCGCAGGTTGTTTGGACGCTGGATTCGCAGCCAGCGCCCGTCTCCAGCGGCGGTCGGTGATCTTGGTCGTTGGACATCTGCACGATGAGCACCACGAGCGAATCTACGCGCCGCCCATTCAGTCGTCGCGCCTTGTGCGGTTTTTCGTTTCCGTTCAAGGCTTTCGTCGCTGTGGGTTGGCCATTTTATTGGATGCTCGCCGCCGTCGCGGTGGCTCTGCTCGATACTGGCGCTGCTGTCAACTACAAGCACGTCGTGCTACCCGTCATATGGAACACGGCAGACGTGATCACAAGTTTGTACGCGGTCTCCGCCGTATCGCTGCTTGCACTCGGGGCCGTCGAGGTGATCCTGCGATTCCAGGTCCGGGAATCGAGGACGTTCCTGTTTTTCCTGATCGCTGTAATTGGCATTCTTTTGGGTAGCCGTGGCCACGTCGTGACGTGAAGGAAGGGATGTCCAACCAGACGCGTCAGGCAGCACCGGGAGGCCGGTTCGGGTTTCGCCGGACGCCCTCGGCCCGGCGTGCCTGCGCTTTCCGTTCGGCTTTGAAAGCCTCGGGCTCTCGATTATGAAACTTACGGATGCCTCTCCCGCCGCTTGGAGCCTCGCGGATCGTCTGTTCGTTCTCGGCCCTGCCATCCTCATCTTGGGACCGCGATCAGGATTCCCGGGCTCTGAGTGGTCATACGAGATCGGCCTACTGTTGATGGTGGTTGCACTGACGTTTTGCCTGTCAGATCAGATTCGACAGCGCAGGGCGAGCCATGCACGGTAGACCGACCTACAGAAGCATGAAGAGTCAGCCGAACCATTCACGGCAGCCAATGCCGGGAGACCGCTTCGGGTTTCGGCGGACGCCCGTGGCCCGGCATGGCTGCGTTCCGCGTTAGGCGAGACCTGCACAACGAGTTTATGACACCTCATGCTGACGAGCCTCGACTCGACCGATGGATGATTTATCTCATCGGATGCGCGGTGTTCGTAGGTATTCTGTATTTCGGTTTGCATCGCCTTATCGGTATCTCGGCGATGGTTTCAATTGTCACTGCCGTCCCGACAGGCATAATTGGCCTTTTCATATTTGCCAAAATCATGGAGGACATTCCGACGCCCCCCGGGTTTTGGGATGATTCTGGATAATTTGTTATGTGTATCCGCTTCTCGCCTAACAAGAAAAGGAATGTAGATAACCTGGAGCGCAGCGGAGGGTTGTCTGCATTCCCGGGTTGAACGAAGCTGCGGCAAAGGTTCAGAGGGTGTTGATCGACGAGGGGGACTTTGCGGAAAGTATTGGCTGGCGGCGGCGTTTACCCCGATCGCAGCCGCTGCCAGCAGGATTTCCAGAGCCAGGGCTTTGTGGCGTTGAATGATTCCGTCGGCTCGAAGCCGGTGGGCCAGTGTCGAGGAACTGCCGGTGTGAAGCAAAACCCGGGGCCTGGACCAAGCGGTCCCGCTCGCAACGCAGGTTGCGTTTTTGCGGGAGGCGGCTGATCCGAAGCGCTCGGGTCAAGGTGGTGGGCGAGGTCGGAGCGGAGCCTGTCCGGCGTGCCAGGAGCCAATGCGGCCTCATGGCGAGCTGGCAACATGGACAGCGCGGGGTGCCAGGCGCTGGAGAGGCGACCGGCGGCGGAGGCTGGAGGGTCGGCGGCGAGGGAGGATTCCACGTTTGCTTTTCCGCGGGGGTCAGCAGCGGTTTTTCGCGTAGCAACGCGCGCACCTTGGCGGCGGGATGCAACCAGCCGAAAGTGCCTACGCGGGCAAATCCCCGGGGCAAGGTGTGCTGGAGAAAACGGGTCATGAACTCCAGGGGATCGAGCTTGAGGGAAGTGAACTTGCGGGTTTTGCTCTCGCGGTAAGTCCACCGCAGCTTTCCCTGGGGCAGGAGTTGCACGGGGCGATTGGAGGTAGCGGTCTTGAAGATGTAGCGGGAGAGATGGTGAAGCAGGAACTGCTGGCGGGCGGCCACCCAGGTGCGTCCGTCCAGGCTGAGGCCGCCACCGGGAATCAGGTAGTGGATATGGGGATGGAAGATGAGGGTGCGGCTCCAGGTGTGCAGGACCCCGAGCATACCCAACTGCGCCCCCAGTCGCCGGGGGTTGCTATCATGTAACCGCTCGCGGCAACGAGCGGCGCAACATTTTCAGGGACGAACCGGACCGCCGCCACTTTGTGGAGCTCTTGGCGGAGCAGCCAGAACGGTTCGGCACCGTGCTGCATGCGTATGTGGCTATGCCGAACCATTTTCACCTGGTGCTGGAGACGCCGGAGGCGAATCTCAGCCGGACGGGCCAGTGGCTCGACGTCAGTTACAGTGTGTGGTTTAACCGGTTGCGCGCGAAGGTGCGCGGGAACCTGATGAGGATTGGGGGCGGGACGCGGCGCTGTGGCTGGGCTTTGCCGTTGAAGAATCTTCCCGAACTCGTACATTCCCCTCCGATGCTCGCCCTCTCTTCCAACCGTTCCAGCTCAACTCAACGCTTCGTCCCTGTTCATACAAATTGATCGTCAAGGAAGCAGGCTATGACACAACCGCGCATGGATCGGGCAGCTATCGAGGGCATTGAACTTGAATACGAGATCTGGGGGGCCGGGGAACCGGTGGTGTTGATTCATCCGGGCCATTTTGCCGATTGGTTCACGCCGTTGTTGGCTGAGCCTGCCCTCACCGAGCATTACCGCATGCTCCGCTACCATCGCGTCGGCTGCGCGGGCAGCAGCCATATCAGGGGCCCGGTCAGCTTCGCGCAGCAGGCTGCTCACTGTTGGTCGCTGATGCGTCACCTCAGAATCGAGCGGGCGCACGTCGTCGGCCACTCCTCCAGCGGGACCATCGCCCTGCAACTGGCCTTGGACACTCCCGACGCGGTGCACTCCCTCGCCCTCTTGGAACCGGCGCTTATGTCGGTTCCGAGTGCCCAGACGGCCAGAGCCTTCGTTGGGACCGCCGTCCAGCTTTACCGCGCGGGCGACAAGGTTGGAGCCATCGATACCTTCTTGCGGGGCACCTGCGGGCCGGACTACCGTGCCGTGTTGGATCAGGCACTGCCTGGGGCCTTTGCACAACACGTGGCCGACGCGGACACCTTCTTCAGTCAAGAGCTGCCCGCACTGCAACAGTGGTCGTTCACACAGGAGGATGCGCGTCGTATCAGCCAGCCGGTCCTCGCTGTGACGGGAGCGAAGAGCCAGGAGCTGGCTCCCATCTGGAGCGAGCGACAGGCATTGCTGCTGGCTTGGTTGCCCAACGTCGAGCCATTCGTCCTTCCCGACGCGACGCACCTGTTGCAGGTGCAGAATCCCCGCGGCATGGCCGAGGGGTTGGTGGGTTTCTTTGCCCGTCACCCGCTCTCGGGATCGTCCTGATCGATGGTAGCCAGGGGGTCTGGAGCCGAACCAGCCGGCTGCACCGAACGCCGGGATGGCGTCTCGGTTCACAATCGGGAATCATTGGCCCGACGTCGGTGAGCCGGAACGTTCGTTGTCAGTTCGGCCACTCCTCGATACGAAGCTCTCAAGATCCCTTGCTCGACCGCGGTGATTCGATTCAGCGACAGATTGATTTCGACCCGGTCGCATGGATTCTGAACGATCCATTCCTGGCGCTTGGCGAAACTGAATAAGGTCGATAATCGGTTGATCCAGGTGTGTCGATACCCGGGTGTCGTCGCCCGTTCGGCTAACTATTCCTCGATATCTCCGGTGCGGATGGCCGCGATGGACAGCGCCTCCCAGTGCCCTGCGCGAACTGGTTGAGCATGCTCGGGAGGTTCTTCAGGTACGGCGCCCGCTTGTTGGCCGATCGTTTCGAATCGATCAACGCTTCGATCGCCTTCCCCAGCGGAAACGGCAAGGCCGGTCTCGGGTTGGAAACTGTCGAGCCAGCGCTGCGCGTCGGACTTCGATTCAAAGAACTGGCGGCCGGTGCCGTGGAATCGGACGTCGACTTTCCACCGGACCTTGCCTTTGCGAATTACGCGTCGTACGGGTGCCATTTGAGTGCCAAGAAAACAGGGGGTTTCAGCCTATAATTGCTCGTTCCTGCTCATTTGGGCCAACGCGGGTAGATTCCGGTGGAAAGGGGTGGAAGGCCAGTACGACACGCGCGCGAAGAAAGCTACAGATGCTTCTTACTGAACGCGCGTCCCGAGGCGGTTTTGAGATAACGTTCGAACGCGGCGGCGCGCTCGAGATCGCGGAATGCTATGGCCGTCTTGATTTTCCAGGGACCGTAGGCAGAGGTGTGCGCGACCTCGCGGCGATTGTGTTGCCGCAGGCGCTCGGCCAGATTCGCCGTGAATCCTATGTAATAGTGGCCGAGTGGCTCAGCCGAAGTGAGTATATAGACATAGTGGAATCCGGCCACGGGGCGGTTCCTCCGTTCTTCTCGCGTCGGACGTTGACGATCCTCCTTTGGCCAATCAGCGGCCCGCCTACGTCCCGCGGTGCGTGACTTCGGCGCGGCAGCCTTCGCTCGATCCGAAAACAATTGGCTGGCTTGCCGAGCCGTAGCTCGCGGAGCGAGCGAAGGCTGGTGCGGATAGCAGGACTTGAACCTGCACGCCTTGCGGCACTACCACCTCAAAGTAGCGTGTCTGCCAATTCCACCATATCCGCACGCGGCGCCAATAAAACCAAGTCTGTCCCACCCTGCAAGCGGAATCTGGCCGATGATTTCAAACCGGAGGGCCGAGTTCCATGAGACCCTGACTCGGACAACTCCCTGGTTGGGGACTCGCGGAGCTCGTCCCTCCGAAACCAATCCAGTGATTAGTTGGGGACTCGCGGAGCTCGTCCCTCCGAAACCAATCCAGTGATTGGTTGGGGACTCGCGGAGCTCGTCCCTCCGAATCAGCCATCCAAGTCCGACATCACCTTGGCCATCTCCAGGGCGGTGCGGGCTACTTCAATGCCGCGGTTGTGTTTTGCGCCGAGGCAACGGACCTTGGCCTGTTTCTCATCGTCGAACAGATAAACGCCATGGATGACTGGCAGGCAATGCCGGATTTGCAGTTCGACGAGGGCGAAGCTGACGGCGTCGCCAATGTGCCGGGCATGAGTGGTTTCGCCCTGGAAGATCACCCCCAGACAAAGGATCGCAGAGAATCGAGGCGTGGAAATCGCCAATGTGGCGGCGACGGCGGGTATCTCAAATGCACCGGGGACGCGGACAACTTTGATGGAGTCCACTCCAGCGCGCATGAGTTCCCGGCGCGCTGCGCGGAGGAGGGCATCGACATAGCGAACGTTGTAGCGCGAGGCGACGATGGCGAATGATCCGCCGGAGGATCGTCGGGGTGGGCGGGTGATCTTTTTCAGCACACTCAGCCTTTCGGATTCCGCGGGTCTACAACAGATGACCCAACTTCTCGCGTTTGGCCTTGAGATAGACCTCGTTGTGAGGATTCGGTGGGATTCGGATGGGAACCTGTTCCACGAGTTCGAGCCCGTAACCATCCAATCCGACCACCTTTTTCGGATTGTTGGTCAGTAGACGGATGGTACCAAGGCCGAGGTCGACGAGGATTTGCGCGCCGAGGCCGTATTCGCGGAGGTCCATGCCGTAACCGAGTTGGCGGTTGGCTTCGACGGTATCGAAGCCCTGTTCCTGGAGTTTATAGGCTTTGATCTTCGGAGCCAATCCGATGCCGCGGCCTTCCTGGCGCATGTAGACGATCACGCCCAAGCCGGCGTCAGCGATTTGGCGCATGGCCTGGTGCAATTGAGGGCCGCAATCGCATCGGCGCGAACCGAACACATCGCCCGTCAAACATTCACTGTGCACGCGGACGAGGACGTTTTGTTTGCCCGCAACATCGCCTTTGACCAACGCGAGGTGGTGTTGGGCGTCCACTTTCGAATGGTAGAGGATCAACTCAAAATCCCCATATTCCGTGGGCAAACGCACTGCCTCGATTCGCTCCACCAGTTTTTCCCGAACGCGCCGGAATTTGATCAGGGACTCGATGGTGCAGAGCTTGAGCCGATGTTTGCGGGCGAATTTGACGAGCTCGGATAATCGGGCCATCGATCCGTCGTCGCTCATGATTTCGCAAATCACGCCGATCGGGCGACAGCCGGCCAATCGCACCAAATCGACGGCGGCCTCAGTGTGCCCGGCCCGTTGGAGCACACCGCCGGGTTTGGCTCGGAGCGGGAAGACATGCCCAGGCTGTACCAGGTCGTCCGGAACTGCGGTCGGATCCGCCATGACCTGGATGGTGCGGGCGCGATCGGCGGCGCTGATCCCGCTGGAGATGCCTTCCGCGGCATCCACGCTCACCTGAAAATCGGTCCGGAAAGTCTCGCGGTTTTGAACCACCATCCGCTCGACGCCGAGTTGTTGGAGCCGCTCGCCGGTGGTGGGGACACAAATCAAACCCCGACCATGTTTGGCCATGAAATTGACGGCGGCCGGGGTGGCATGCTGGGCGGCGATGATCAGATCGCCCTCGTTTTCCCGGTCCGCGTCGTCGACGACAATGACCATGCGGCCCGCCTCGAGATCGCGCACGACGGATTCGATCGAATTGAACGCCTTTTCCATAACGACGGGACAGCCTACCCGGGATTGGGGGAAGACGAAACTCTTTGTTGCAAAGATGGCTTTCGCGGCGGACCAGGTTCCTTGACTTCAAATGGAGTTTGGACGGCCGCGTAGCGAAATCCCAATTCGACCGGAGACAGCCGGCTAATCCCGAAGCAGAATTGCTGGCCCTCGTAGAATCGCTCGCGCATTTCGAAGTTTTCGAATGCGACGCCGCCAGGAATTGGGTCACGCGACATCCAGTAAGTATAGCGTCCATTGACCGCGACGTGCAGGTCCGGGTGCCACGTGCCCGCAGGCTTCCGCCAGTACCTGGGTCACTGGCATTCCGTCGTAGCGCCAATGCGGTGCTCCCGAAGGTGGGGGCGCTGCCGAAGGATCCGCCTCGTTGGTGGTAATGGCCGCAAGGATGTCGCCCATCGGCGATTGGAAAAGCCGGTCAAGCGGAAAAATGCGATGCGGAGTGAAATCGGGTCCACGATAATCCGGGTAAAGCTCGAGGCTGCTCGCGCGTTCGTTTCTGAGCCACAGGTGGCGCGCGCGCGCCTTGTTTCCCATCGTGGCTGTCAGGATGCAATACTCGATGGGAGCGCTGTCGGGTTCGGTGCGGATTTCCCATTGGATCTCGTCCGGGGCGTCACTCCGTTGAGTGATCGTCAGAGTGACGTGGGCGCCGTTGAGGAACGGTTCAACGCAGACTGTGACCGTCAGGCTTTCCACGCCATTGGCGGAGGCTGTCAAGTGGCCGGGGGGCAAAAGTGCGGCCTCCGCTACCGAGTCTTCGTGCCGCACCGCTCGAAGGCCCTTGCCGGGGAGATCGTCCAGTTGGCTGGGTTCGAGTTCGCTGTAGCCTTTTCGTCCCGAAACCACGGGTTCGATGGCAATGAAGTTGAGCAGATCGTAATCGCTGTTGGTCAGTACCCGGATAGTAGAGTCGGATCAGGCCGCGCGGTCCGTCTTTGGCTTTGCCCGACGGCGGAGGGAGACCCCACAACAAGTTCCCGTGGATGCCCCACCTGAGAGCATTGGTGTTAATGCCCGCCCGCACCCAGTCGATCGCCGGCGACTGTCCGGCGGAATTCTGCGAATCGGATGATACCGGGTGCTCGACAACCAGCGCCGGCTTCGGTTCCTGGGCAAGTGAAGTCAACCGATCCGGGATAATTGCTCCGGCGGCGCTGGACGGCACGGCGCGACTGCGCTCCACTGCCACGTTCGTGCCTGTGAGACAATGAACGATAAAAACGAAAATCATCCCCACGCTCCTGGTGTCGAACTTTGTATGCCGTGTAAGCCAATAGGATTTCATGGTTTGGTGCCGGCTTCAGTCTCACCCGCTCGACGATCACTTCCCGGTTCGCGGTCTGCCCGATCTCGCTACCGCACAGGAGCTCGCGCCAAGGCCAAAGTAACGGTCCGGGGCCCTGTTCTAGCCGTGGCTTGAACGCTATCTGGTCGAGCTCAATTAACCCGCACAATCTTGAGCCATTCGCTTGAAGCGCAGCCAATGATGCATCTTCGCATGAAATGCGCGGGTTAGCGCTCGGCCTGCAACGCGTCCCATGCCTCGAGATAGTGTTGATGGATGGCGGCAGCCACGTGCAGGTCGCGCGGGAGCCGCCGTGCCTGGATCAGTTCCACCACGTCGGCCTTGTCTTTGAGATGGGGGATGTCGAAGTGGGCCAGGGTCGCCGCCGCCGCCCATGCGGTCTGTTCAAGCCCCGGTGTCCCGGTCGTTTCGCGTAACACGTGTGCTCCGGGATCGATCACGGCTGGACATTGGCTGATGAAGCTGCGTTTGCCGAGTCTGATTTTACCGCCACCGCGCATAAGCGCGCAACACACGCCAATGGAACGCGGGGAGGATAACACTCGACTTCTAACCCGGCCATCCATGGAATGTCGCGCACATGGCTTTCGTTGAGGCTTCGCTCCTGCCCTTTCTCAGCAGTCTGATCTATGTGGCTGGTGTGCTCCTGGTCAAGCGCGCCGCGGATCTGGGTGTTCGGGTCTGGCGCACGGTGTTCGTGGCGAATTTCGCTTCGGCCCTGGGCTTTTTACCACTGCTGTTGTTGGGTGGGCATGGCCAACCCTGGACGATGTTGTGGCAGCCGGCGTGCGTCGGACTCCTGCTGCTCCTCGGCCAGGTCAGCGGATTTCTGGCACTGAGTCGCGGGGACGTCTCCGTGGCGACGCCCGTGCTTGGGGCCAAGGTCATTTTCGTGGCGGGATTCACGACTGTTCTGTTCGGGGATCATCTGCCGGCTCGGCTCTGGGTGGCGGCAGCAATCAGCACCGTGGCTTTGGCGTTGCTCGGAAGACGCGACGGGAGCAACCGGCATCGGGTTGGCTTGACGATCGCCAGCGCGCTGATCGCCGCGATGGCCTTTGGGTTATTCGACGTGCTCGTTCAACAATGGACGCCGGTCTGGGGTATTGGCCGTTTTCTGCCTGCAGTGATGCTCATCCTGGCGCTCTATTCCGCGATCCTGTCGCCGTTCTTGCGCGAACCGGCACAATCGATGCCTCGCGCTGCCCGGCCCTGGCTTCTGGGCGGGGCTGCGTTACTCGCGTTGCAATCTCTCCTGTTGATCTACACGCTCGCTGAATTCGGCCACGCTACCACCGTCAATATTATCTATAATCTTCGCGGTCTCTGGAGCGTGCTGGGCGTCTGGCTAGTGGGGCACTGGTTTCACAACCGCGAGCGGCACTTGGCAATGCCGATTCTGCGCCGCCGTCTTCTGGGAGCGGCCTTGATGACCGCCGCGGTGCTGCTCGCACTCGCCTCTGCCCGTTGAACGGTCCTCCTCAGGAGACCGGTGTTATTCCCACATCCATCGGGCTCGCGCCGAAGCATGCGGAAACCGGCGCTCACGACCGGGGACGACGATCAGCGGATCCGAATCCTGCGCGCATTCGCCACAACGGCAGGCCGAGCGCCAACAAACCGCATGCACTTGCCGCCACGAGAGGTTTATAGGTCACGGCACTCCAGATCAGAAACCCACAGACTCCGGCGAATACCAATGGTGTTGCCGGATATCCCCACACACGATAGGGCCGATCCCGATGCGGATCCTTATACCGCAACACGATCACGGCCAGGCTCGAGGCGAGATAGAAGCTATAGACAGTCGCGGCGGTATAGAGGATGGCGTTAACGAACGAACCCAGAAACACAATCAGCGTCACCGCGATCAATCCCTGCGTCAGCAACGCCACGGCCGGCGTTCCCCAGCGCGGATGCCATAGCCCCAGATAGCTGAACAAGCGGTGATCGGCCCCGACGGCATAGGAGATTCGCGCGCCGGTAAAAACCAGGCCGTTCACCGCACCGAGCGCCGAAAGGCAGATCAACCCGCTGATCAGGACTCCGGCACCACTCGGCCAGACGGCAGCCACCGTATCCGTCGCCACGGCCTGGGATGACTTCATGGCTTCGTATCCCAGGGTGTGCAGGAACGCAGCGTTCACCATCAGGTAGAGCAACGTGACGGCCGCCATCCCCAGGACCAAGGCGCGCACGATATTCTTGCGCGGATTGCGAACCTCGCCGGCCACGTACGCCATTTCGTTCCAGCCGCCATACGTGAACAGGACGAAGATCAAAGCCAGACTGAATGGAAGGGGCGCAGTCGTTGCGGCGGAGCTCGGGGCCGGCCGCGCCATGAACGACGCCCCGGCGACGAACAACAACCCGAGGGCCTTTGCTGTCGTAAGGAGGTTCTGCGTCCATTTCCCCTGGCGCACTCCCAGCACATTGATCAGGGTCAGGATCGTCGTAGCCGACACCGCATACACCACCTGACCCTGAGAACCCTCGCTGAAAGGATTATATATTGCCCCCGCGTAAGTCGCGAAGGCGAACGCCATCACCGCGATGTCTCCCGGCCGAACGATGGCCAGTTGCGCCCAGCCGAACAGGAATCCCGCCCAGGATCCATAAGCGCGGGTCAGATAGATGTAGTCGCCGCCCTCTTCCGGGTACGCGGTGGCCAATTCCGCATAGCTCAGCGCCCCGCACAACGACAGCATCCCACCCAGAAGCCAGATCCCCAATACTCCCCAGACACCCCCCGCGCCTTTGGCAATATCCGGCGCCATTTGATAGATTCCGGCGCCGATGATGATCCCGACGATGAGGCACGTCGAATCGAACAGTGTGAGCTCAGGTCTCGGCTTTCGGACCACCTCAATTCCTCATGCCGATATCGCACGTGGGGGCGGACTTGGCTCTCCGAGTTCCGCACCACCGAAAAGCATTGGGCTTACAAGGTCCACCCGGCGCGGTACGGGGGGGTGAGCCAGGCGTTGGCCGCCGGGTTATTGGAGAACCGGACACGATCCGCGTCCCACTCGAGTTTGGTGCCGGCGAGTTTTATGGCGATGACACCGAGCATCGCCAACTCGGTCAACGGCCCGCCATAATTGGCGAAATCGGAGCCGGCTTTCTTCCCATTGCGGATGGCCTCCAGCCAGTCCCGGTGATGCTCAAGGCCGCGCGGTAGAGTCTTTTTCGGCCGGGTATAAGCCTCCTGCTTCGCGTCGGGAATGATCCGGACGCCCCCCGCACCATGCGAGCCGTACATGATCGATCCCTTGTCCCCCACCACCACCGCGCCGATCTCGACCGGTTTCTCATCCGGCTCAAGCTCCGGCGGACGCGGCATGCGTTCCGTGCCGCTATACCAATGCAGCGTCACCGGGCCCCGTTTGCCCTTGGCTGGGAATTCGTAAGTAATCACGTCCCCCTTGGGGAAGGCGTCGCCCTGCGTCTTGAAATCATAATCCTTGACCTGGGCGACGATCGTCGACGGACTTCCGAGGTCCAAAGCCCAGAACACCGGGTCCACGACATGACACAGCCAGTCGCCCACGGTCCCATTGCCGAAGGGCATCCACCCCCGCCAAACGCCCGGCAGATAGGCCGGATGATAAGGACGCACCTGGGCGGGACCCAACCAGAGATCCCACTCGAGGGTAGGAGGGACCGGGTGGACCTGCTTCAATTGCGACAATTGGTCAATACCGGAATTCACGGCCGCACAGGTGGCATGGACCGTGTGGACGTTGCCGATGGCCCCATCCCAGATCCATTCGCAGAAGTCGCGGATGGAATCGAAGGAATGTCCCTGGTTACCCAACTGAGTCACCACGTTATGCTCGCGCGCCGCCTGCATCAACTGCCGCACCTCATGAACCGAATGCGCCAGGGGCTTCTCACAATACACATGTTTGCCGCGCTTGATGGCCGCCATGGCCGCCACGGCGTGCGTGTGATCGGGAGTTGCCACCAACACCGCGTCAATCCCGCGTTCCATTTCGTCGAACATCTTCCGGAAATCCCGGGTACTGCTTCGCCTCCGGATGTTTTTGGAACGTCGCGCCCCCCTGCTTCAAATCGGCGTCGCACAATGCCACAATGTTATTCCCCGGCGCCAATGCCTCCAAATCGCCCGCCCCCATTCCGCCGATGCCGATTCCCGCCAGGTTCAGTTTCTCGTTGGGCGAAGCAGCACCGGCGCCCGCCACTACGTATCGCGGCACGATGCTGAATCCGGTGACCAATCCCCCCGCTGCGCGCATGAACGCTCGCCGTGTCAAAGCCGACTGCACTTTTTTCATAAAAGCTCCTGTACTCTGGGTTAACTCGGTTCGTTCCCGGGGCCCGGCGGTCGATTCCTGCCACGCATGCGCAAAAGATGCCGGGACTGATGGAAGGGAGCGTAGGGCTTCAGCAAACCGCCGTCAATGGAGCATGGCGATCGACAACGGGCTCATCACCCATGCAGCAGTCTGCACAGGGCTTAGTGGTCTGTTTCATAAATACGGTTACGTTCGCGGCCAGGGGTTTTTCGGCCAGACGAGGCGCGAGCAACGAGCATACCCGCAGCGGTCTGTAAGGCGCGAGCAACGAAGTCAGGCCGAAAAAGAACGGCCGCCCGGAGGGTTGCGCCGAATTTGGCCTGGGGCGGCGTTGCTCGGTCGGTCGAGTATCGCAGGGGATACACTCTCGCCCTCGCGCCTTGCCTCAGGCCAAATTGGGCGCAACGAACGTGACCGTATTTATGAAACAGACCACTTAGTTGGCGCGCGCCGGCAGAGCCTGAGCGGAGACCGCGATTTGCCGTTACGCCCCGCAATCGGGTTCGCGCACCTGCCAGGCAGTTGCAGTTCGCGCAAAGGCCGGAGCAATGGACCATGGCGGTGGTGAACGTACACACGCCCAGGTGTCGATCCTCGATCGCCTCTCTCACGTTGCGGGTCGCCTCCTCCCGAGTCGTCCCGCTGATGGGACGGTGGATTCCCAGTTGCGAGAAACTGAAAGAACGCAGGCGGCGATACGTCGGACACAAGTTGTTTGGTACCAAACCGTTCAGCACCTACGCCGTTTGGCATCTGGAGTGCCAGGTATAACGAATGCCGCTTCTGATCTTACGAACGTCTGATGTAGATTCCTGGAGTCGCGCGCTGCTGCCGACCATCGATCGCTGATCATGAACGACCTCAAATTTGCCCTCCGCCAGTTGTTGAAGAACCCCGGCTTCACGGCCGTTGCGGTGCTCACGCTGGCGCTCGGCATTGGGGCGAATACGGCGATCTTCAGCCTGGTGGATTCGGTGCTTCTGCGACCGATGCCTTATCCCGATCCCGAGCGACTGGTGCGCATGGCCTCGGTCAATCCGGAGCTGGGGGTGACGGATACTCGAAGTTCCGATCCGAACATCGTTGACTGGCAGGATCGCAGTGCAGCGTTCGCGGAGATCGCGGCGTTTCAGGAATGGGATGGCGCGGTGACCATCGACGGAGTGTCAGAATCCGTGCGGGTGAACTGGGTGACACCCAACCTTCCGGCCATGCTCGGGATTCAACCGGCGCATGGTCGCTTGTTGCAGAAGAGTGATATGGATTCCGGAATCATGCTGCCTTTCTCGGTCTGGCAACGCCGGTTCGCGGGACAGTCCGACGTGATCGGAAAGCCGATCAAATCCGATAACGAACCGGCATCTGTCGTCGGCATTCTGCCGCCGGGGGCATCGGTTCCGGTTCAGGGCACGCCCGCTCCCGATCAGGCCTTCGTCGCGGCTGACATCCGGCGCACCCGGTTTCCCCGGGATCTGCGGCTTCGCAACGTCGTTGCCCGCCTCAAGCCGGGGGTGACTGTGGCCCAGGCGCAGGAGCGAATGAACCGCATCGCCGCGGATCTGGAAAAGGAACATCCAGACACAAACCGCGGTTGGGGCGTGAAGGTGACTTCCTTGAAAACGTGGGAGACGCAAACCGTGCGGACGCCGTTGCTCGCGCTGTATGCCGCGACGGGCATCCTCCTCTTGATCGCATGTCTCAACGTCTCCAATCTCCTGCTGATTCGTGGCGAGTCGCGGCGAAAGGAAACAGCCATTCGCGCCGCACTGGGGTCGAGCCGGTTGCATTTGCTGCGGCAGTCGCTGCTCGAAGGCCTGTTCCTGGCGTTCGCCGGCGCTGCCACGGGTTTGATCATTGCGGCGCTCTGCCGGGACGCGCTGCTTTGGTTTGCGCCGGACAGTTACGGGTTTCAAGAAGGAGTTGGAATTCAACCGGCCGTGTTTCTGTGGACGCTTGGCATCATGGTCGTTGCGTGGATTTTTTCAGGATTGCTCCCCGCATTGCGGATGAGCACGGGAAACCTCGGTCAGGTTTTGAGTGAAGCCGGGCGATCGAGTTCCACCGGCCGGGAGCGGCGGCGCCTGCTGGACGGGCTGGTCGTTAGTCAGATCGTTATCTCAACCATCCTTCTGGCGGCGGCGGGATTGACGCTGATCAGTTTTCAAAAGCTCATGCGAGTCGATCCGGGATTCTCCCGCGACCGAACCGTTTCCTTCCGAGTGGACCCGTATCCAAAGGCCGATGACACGGGGAAGCTTCTTCAGGCCGTGTCGCATGTTCCCGGTGTCGAATCGGCCGGTGGAGCCAACATCGAACTGCTCCACGACCTGTTTTCGAACGGTGTACGGCTTACCTCGGATGCCGGTCCGGAAGGTGGGGGAGCGAACACGTTGACGGCGGATTACTGGCGCGTCACCACCGGCTACTTCCGTACGGTTGGCATTCCGCTGGTGTCCGGGAGGTGGTTCAACGACCATGATCCATTCGATGTCGCAGGCAGTCATCTGGTCATCGTCAACGAAGCGCTGGCCCGGCGTTTCTATCCAGATGAGGACGCGGTCGGAAAGACGATCCGGCTTCTGCCACGCGAAGGCCGGAACTTCCCGCTCGAGATCATCGGAGTGGTCGGCTCCATCAAACACCATGGCTTGCGCGAGAATGCCGTACCGATTCTCTACGCGCATGCCCAGGATGCGCCGGTGCTCGCGGTGCGCACCGCAAAAGATCCGGTTGTTAGCCTGCCCGCGATCCGGGAGGCCCTTCACGGTGTGAATCCGGAGCTGATCATGACCCGTGTGGCCACGACCGAACAGATCGTCGAGCGTTCGCTGGCCGGCAATTACTTTGCCAGCTTGCTGTTGGTTGGTCTGGCGGCTTTGGGAGTCGTGCTCGCGGCGCTCGGACTGTATGGCGTCATGTCTTACGCGGTGGGCCGCCGGAGGCGGGAGATAGGAATTCGGATGGCGGTTGGCGCGCAACGCCGCGAGGTGACGCGAATGATTGTCCGGCAGGGGATGCTCCTGGTTGCCGCTGGCCTGGGAATCGGACTGGTTCTGGCCGGGTCGTTTGGGCGAGCCTTCCGCAGCCTGCTGTTTGAGGTCAGTCCGGCCGACCCAATGGTCCTTGCGGGCATCGCGGCACTGCTCGGAGTTGTTTCGCTGATTGCCTGCTGGCTCCCAGCAAGACGTGCCGCGAAGATTGATTCGATGGAGGCGCTAAGAAATGAATGATCCATTTCAAGGTGGGCGCCGAGGTGACGAGGCGCTGATCAGAACGAATGACCACGACCATGAGGCCGCAGTCACGATTGTCCAGGATGATGCATGACCAACTGCAAATGCTAAACGGAAAACTCGAGATTGAACTGAAGTCAGATCCGTGAACGACCTTCGCTTCGCCCTCCGCCAGTTGCTGAAGCATCCCGGTTTCACCGCCGTGGCGGTGCTGATACTGGCACTTGGGATTGGGGCGAATACTGCGATATTCAGCGTCATCAACGGAGTTCTGTTCAAGCCGTTGCCTTATCCGCACGCGGATCGGCTGGTGACTCTGTGGGAACGGGCACCGGACCGGGGAATCGAGCAGGAACGTGTCAGCGGCCCCAACTATCTGGACTGGCGCGACCAGAACACCCTCTTCTCCGACATGGCCGTCAGCCCCGGGTGGGATGACAGCGACTTCAACGTCGTGTTGCGTGACGGCACAGTAAACGTCCGCGGGAGCTATGCTTCCTCCAGCCTGTTCACGACACTCGGTGGTGCGCCACTGCTGGGTCGCACCTTTTTGCCCGAGGAAGACCAAAAGGAAGGCAACCGCGTGGCGGTGCTGGGCTACGGTTTGTGGGAGCGACAGTTTGGCGGCGACTCCAACATCCTGGGCCGGACGATCATCGTGGATAAATACGGGCGGCGCGATTACACCGTGGTGGGCGTGATGCCACCGGGATGCGGATTACCGGGCGATTGCGAGTTGTGGCTGCCAATCGGCTGGATGGGCGTCACGCTGAGCGAACGGCGTTCCGCTCACTGGCACAATGTCATCGCCCGGCTCAAGCCGGATGTGACGCTGGCCCGGGCGCGGGCCCAGATGAACGCGATCCAGTCGCGGTTGAAGCAGGCGCATCCCGGGGAGATCATCGGTTCGGAAGTCGCCATTGTGCCTCTGGTGGAACAGGCGGTCGGACGGAACTTCCGGACTGCGCTGTTGGTATTGTGGGGGGTTGTCGCCGGCGTGTTGTTGATCGCCTGCGCGAACATCGCCAACCTGATGTTGGTCCGCGCGGCATCGAGGCGCAAGGAAATCGCTGTCCGCCTCGCGCTCGGCGCCGGAAGCGGACGGGTAATGCGCCAGTCGCTCGCGGAAAGCGTCCTGCTCGCCCTGGTCGGGGGCGGGTCGGGTGCGGTGCTGGCTTATTGGGGGGTAAAGGTCTTCGTCGCGACGAGTCCCGCAAACATTCCCCGGTTGTCCGAGGTGTCGCTCGACGGGGCGGCGCTCCTTTTCACCCTGGGAACCGCCTTGGTGACGGGGCTGGTCTTTGGACTGGCCCCGGCGTGGCAATGTTCTCGGCCGGACCTGACCGGGGTTATGAAGGAGGATGGCCGCGGGTTGTCGGCCGGGCTTTCCTCCAAACTGACCCGCCACGTGTTGGTCGTCGCCGAGGTCGCTGTTGCTATCGTGCTTTTGGTCGGGACTGGATTGATGCTGCAGAGCTTCGCCAGACTGCTCGCAATAGACCGCGGTTTCCAGCCGGAACAGGTCGTCACCGCCGATCTCGATTTTTCCGTGTCTGGATTTACGACGTGGGTCCAACCGACAACCACTCGGCCGCAGGTGTCGTTGAAGGAATTGCTGGAACGCCTGCGCCAGCTGTCCGGCGTCCAATCTGCGGGAGCCGCGTATCGCTTCTTGCGGCCGGACAATCATCCGCCGGCGCAAAGGTTTGCCATTTTTGGAAGGCCGATCCAGCCCTCAACCGAGCGTCCGCCCACCGAAGTCAATGCAGTGACGCCGGAGTACTTCAAAGCGCTTGGGGTCCCATTACTGCGTGGACGCGACTTCACCGAAGCGGATACGCTGGAAGGGACCGGCGTGGCGCTGGTGAGCGAGAGCTTTGTCCGCCGGTTCTTTCCCGACGAAGATCCGTTGGGCCAGCACGTCACGATGGTGGAGTCGCCGGGACCTCTTGGCTCCCGGGACCCCTACGGCGTGGCCACCTGGTGCGAAATCGTAGGCGTGGTGGGAGATGTCAAATCTTTGGGAATGCCGCCCGAGACGACGCCGGAAATCTACCGGTCGTATTGGCAATACCCGATGCAGAGCCCAACTCTGGCCGTCCGCACTTCGGGTGATCCGTCCCTCTTGGCAGCGGCGATTCTCAGCGAGACCAAAGCCGTGATACCCAGCCTGCCGGCACCAAAGACCCGGCGCATGACCGAGCGCGTGAACCAGAGTGTGGCGCAACCGCGATTCGAATCCGGGTTGCTGAGTCTGTTCGGGGCGCTCGCGTTGTTTCTCGCGGCATGCGGTATCTATGGCGTACTCGCGTTTTCGGTGGCCCAACGTCGCCGCGAAATCGGCGTCCGCGTCGCCCTGGGAGCACAGAAGGGAGACATCCTCTCGCTGGTGACTTCGCCAGGGGTTGAAACTGACCTTCGCCGGCGTGGTCATCGGGCTGGTATCTGCCACGGCGCTCACGCGAGTCATCCAAAACCTTCTCTACGGCGTCACCCCAACCGACCCGGCGACGTTCGCGGCCGTCTCGTTCGTGCTCCTCCTGGTCGCCCTGCTTGCCAGCTGGCTGCCGGCCCGTCGTGCGGCGCGCGTGGACCCGATGGAGGCGCTGCGGAGTGAATGAAGAAGGGAGAAGGAAGAATGAAGAAACCAATCCATCTCGTCAGGCGGCTTCGCTGCAGCCATTTCTGCATTCTGCCTTCAACCTTCTGCCTTTCGGCCCGTGGCTTCCCCAATCGCAAATCGCAAATGTAAAATCGCAAATCCATGAACGACCTCAAATTCGCTTTTCGCCAGTTGTTGAAGAATCCCGGCTTCACCGCGGTGGCGGTGCTCACGCTCGCGCTCGGCATCGGGGCCAACACCGCCATCTTCAGCGTGGTCAACGCCGTCCTGCTCCGGCCGCTGCCCTATCCCGAACCTGGCCAACTCGTGCAGTTGGACCTGGTTCAGTCGGGCAAGGCCAGCACCTTCATCGGCAGCGCCACGTTCGTTGAAGCCAAAGCCCAGAGCCAGTCGCTGGCGCGCATCGCCGCCTACAGCGGCGGCGACATGACTCTCACAGGGACCGGGCCGGCGGAACGAATCGTGTCCGGCGCAGTGACGGCGGATTTCTTTCCACTGCTCGGCGTTCAGCCGGCGTTGGGACGCAACTTCACCCGGGAAGAGGACACGCCCAACGGCCCCAAGGCGGTCATTCTCGGACAAGGCCTCTGGCAGAGCCGGTTCGGCGGCGACGCGGACGTGCTGGGCCGGACGATCACGTTGAACCAACAAAGTTACACCGTCGTGGGCATTCTTCCGGCGAGCTTTCAATATCCGGAAGGGTTTCAACTTTGGATTCCGCTAGCGCTTGGTGAAACGAGGGCAGCCTTGGCGAGGTATGGTGAAGGCATGGTGCTTCTGAAAGCCATTGCTCGATTGAAACCCGGCGTGACGCTTGAGCAGGCGCAAGCCGAGTTGCGGACCATTGCGCAGCGCATTCAGCCAAGCGAACTGACGACAGCTCGGGGCGAGGGCGCTGGCGAGGGCGGCGAGGGCGGCGAGGGGGGTGGCGGTGGCGGCGAGGGTGTTTTGACCCTGGTCGGCCTGCACGAGCAAGTCGTCGGCGATGTGAAGGGAATGTTGCTCGTGTTGCTGGGCGCGGTCGCGTTTGTCCTGCTCATCGCCTGCGCGAACGTGGCCAACCTCCTGCTCGCGCGGGCGGCCGCGCGGCAACGGGAGATGGCCATCCGTGCCGCGCTGGGGGCCGGACGGCTGGCGGATTGCCCGCCAGTTGCTCACGGAGAGCGTGCTGCTTTCCCTGGCCGGGGGCGGCTTGGGATTGTTGCTCGCGTTCTGGGGCGTCCATGCGCTCGGGCAATGGAGCGAGCGCGAGCTTGGCGACGATGCACGGGATTGGCATTGATGCGTGGGTGCTGGCGTTCACGCTCGGCGTGTCAGTGATCACCGGCCTGGCGTTTGGACTCGCGCCGGCGTTTCAAGCCTGGCGGACAGACGTCAATGCCGCGCTCAAAAAGGAAAGCCGCGGCGACACCGGCGGACATCGCCAACCGGCTTCGGCATCTGCTGGTCGTCTCGGAGGTGGCGCTGGCGCTGGTGCTGCTGGTCGGGGCCGGGCTGTTGATCAAGAGCTTCTCACGGTTGCTCGACGTCAATCCGGGCTTCCGTGCCGAAGGCGTGTTGACCTTCCAAGTGACGCGCGCGGAACCGGAGTCCTCGGCCCGGAGAATTAACTTCATCGAACAGCTCGTCGAGCGGTTGAAGGCGCTGCCCGGGGTGCAGGCGGCCGCCGCGACGGATTCCCTGCCGCTCACCGATTTTTCGCGCATCGGCGTGGCGGATGTCGAGGGCCGGCCACCGATTGATTTCCGCACGGCAAAACGGAGCGACGTGATTCCGCTTTCAAGACCGACGGTCACTGTCGATTACTTCGATGCGATGGGAATTCCGTTGAAGAGCGGCCGCACGTTCACGTCGCAGGATGCGCGTCCAACGGGAGGATCTGTCGTCGTGAACGAGTCGTTTGAGAAACAATATTTCCCCGGGGAAAGCGCGATCGGCAAACGCATTCGTCTGGGAGCTGGGCCCGGTAAGACGGCGCGCTGGCAGACGGTGGTGGGTGTCGTCAGCGATGTGCGGCAGAGCGGATTGGCGGGAGACATTATGCCGGAGGTGTACAGCCCCGATCTGGATGACACGGGAGAAGCGCTGAGCTTCGTCATCCGCGTCGCCGGAGAACCGGAGCTTCTGATGCCCGCCCTGCGCGCGGCGGTGGCGGAGGTGGAACCGAACCAGCCGCTCCACAACATGATGACGATGAAGCAGCGGCTGGCGAATACCACGACCTCGCCGCGACTGAGCGCGTCCTTGCTGGGGAGCTTTGCGGCGGTTGCGCTGCTGCTTGCCGTCGTGGGCATCTATGGCGTGATGTCGTATGCGGTGACACAACGCCGGCGCGAGATCGGCGTGCGGATGGCCTTGGGCGCGCAAAGGAGCGATGTGCTGGGTTTATCATCTACGGTGGGGTGCGGCTGACTTTGCTGGGCGTCGTGATCGGGCTCGCCGGGGCGTTTACCCTGACGCGATATCTGTCGAGCCTGCTTTACTCCGTGAAAGTGACCGATCCAGCGACCTTCCTGGTCGTCTCCCTGGCGCTGAGTGGGAGTGGCCCTGGTCGCCTGCTGGTTGCCCGCACGGCGCGCGGCCAAAGTTGATCCGATGGTCGCTCTCCGACACGAATAATCCGCATGAACCTCCTTTCAAGAATCTGTCGCCTGCTTCGCTCCCTCAGACAACGAGGCGTGGTGAAGCAGGAGATTGACCGAGGCGCGAGTTTCGGTGAGACGCTGCTTCAAGACGCGCGTTTTGGAGCGCGCATGCTGCGAAAGCGCCCGGGCTTCACCACCGTGGCGGTTCTCGTTCTTGCCTTCGCGATCGGCGTGAATACCGCCATATTCAGCCTTCTTAGCGCAGTCCTGCTCAAGCCCCTGCCTTACAAAAACCCTGAGCAACTTGTCAGTCTGTGGGAGGACTCCACGGGGAACGGCATGGGACGCCAGGATGTATCTGGAGGGGTGTTCCTTGCCTGGAAGGAGCAGAGCACCGCGTTCAGTAATCTCTCCCTGATTTATCGCCAGGCACTTGATCTTTCGGGCAGGAATGATCCGCTGCGGCTTTCCGGAGCGGCGGTCTCAGCGGACTTTCTGGATATGCTGGGTGTGAAGACCGCAGTGGGCCGCGGCTTCTCTTCGCGGGAGGATCAACCGGGCCGGGACAAGGTTGTCGTCATCGCCGACCGACTATGGCAGACATCCTACGGCGGTGACAAAGCCATCATCGGCCGTACGATCCAGCTTGGGGGAGAGGCACGAACCATCGTCGGCGTATTACCGCCGTGCCCGATGCCTTCGCCTGAGGTCGAGTTTTTGATCCCTTTTGATTTCGGGCACGACCCATGGTCTCAGGCATACGATGACCAACGCTTTGAGGTTATTGGAAGGCTTCGGCAGGGCGTGTCGGTCAAGCAGGCCATCGCGCAGCTGCGCACGATTTCGGAGCGCATCGAACCGGGCGGCCCTCAGCGAAGGAAAGACGTCGCGATGGTACCGCTGCACGAACAGGTCACCGGCGGTCAAAGACCCGTTATTCTCCTGTTATTCGGATGCACAGGTTTCGTTCTGCTCATCGCTTGCTGCAATATCGCGGGTCTGCTTTTGGCCAGGGCCAGCACGCGGCAACCCGAATTCGCTATCCGTGCCGCTTTGGGAGCGGGACGCTCGCGACTTGTGCGACAACTGTTGGCGGAGGGGTTCGTACTTGCGATATGGGGTACGGGGTCGGGCCTCCTGCTGGCATGTTGGCTGGTTCAAACCCTCCCAAAGTTGAACAGCGTTTTGGTTCCAGGAGTGTCCCAAGGAAGCATCGACTGGCGGGTCACGGGTTTCGCCATCGCGGCCACAGTGGGGTGCGGTCTGGTCTTCGGGATTGCCCCGTTGGCGCATCTGTTGAAGCCGGGGCATTCTGACAGGCTTCGAGCGGGCAGAGGTCAGTATGGCCCGCCGGCCCGGAGCGTCATTCGCCGCCTGCTCGTAGTTTCGCAGTTGGCGATCGCGTTCATTCTACTGACTGGAGGAAGTCTGCTGATTCGAAGCTTCCTGGCGTTACGATCTGCTTACCTGGGGTTTGACCCGAAAGGGGTAACCGTGATGGACGTCCCCCTGCCGAGTTGGAAGTACCCGGACTCGGCAAGCAGGTTGGCCTTCTACCGCGAATTGCTGCGCAAAGTAGATTCGATCCCTGGCGTGGAGGCGGCCGCCTTGGTCAGTTCCCTTCCGTTCACGGTGACTTCTGAGACCAGCTTTCGGATTGTTGGCCGCCCGGATTCAGAAACAGGTTCTGCTTTCGCGGAATACGATTTCTGCACCAGGTCTTACTTCGCGGCAATGAGTGTGCCGATCCTCAAGGGACGATCCTTCACGGCGAGCGACGAAGCCGGTTCGAGACCTGTGGCCATAGTCGACGAGACATTCGTGAAGCGCTACCTCCCGGGCGGAGAGGTTTTAGGCCGGCAAATCGTTGCCGCCGGGCTCACTTGGGAGATTGTTGGCGTCGTTGGGCCCATGCGTCACCGAAGGTTAACCCCCGACCTCCGACCACGCATTTATGCACCCTATAACCTGAAGCCTGAGATTACGCAGTGCCTCGTCGTGCGGTCCAACGTGGGACCGCCGGTCGTGCCCGGGATTGTCGGGAGAGTGGCTGCGATGGACCCCGATCTGCCGATTTCGAATGTGCGCGCGTTGGCAGATGTAGTTTGGGGATCACTCGCCGAACGCAGGTTGGTCCTGATCCTCATCGCGGGTTTTGGTGCCGTTGCTTTGGTGATGGCCCTGCTCGGTCTCTACGGTTCGATCAGTCACTTTATGTCAGACCGAACTCACGAGTTCGGTGTTCGGGTTGCCTTGGGTGCAACTTCTGGCGGCATCCTCAAACTCGTGCTCCGGCGAGCAGCCGTTCAGATTGGCGCGGCCCTCCTGATTGGACTGCCTACCGCACTTGGCCTTTCCCGCCTCCTTGCCCGGTTCCTTTACGAAACCAAGGCTGCTGATCCCTGGACGTTTGCCTTGGTGCCGCTGGTTCTGGTTTCCACTGCGCTTTTCGCCTCGTGGCTGCCGGCACAGCGCGCGGCGCGGGTGAATCCGATGCAGGCTTTGAGAAATGAATAAACAGAGATATCAAAAATGACCGACCTCAAATTCGCCCTCCGCCAGTTAGTGAAGAATCCCGGATTCACCGCCGTGGCCGTGCTCACCCTCGCGCTGGGGATCGGGGTAAACACGGCGATTTTTGGGCTGCTCGACGAGCTGATGCTTCGTCCGCTGCCGGTCAAAAATCCGGAGAGCCTGATGGGAATTGTGCTGACCGATCGCGGCGGTGATTTTCCCGATCAAAGCATCCCCTATCCCATTGTTCGTGATTACGAGGAGAACAGTCGGGAAACGCTCGGTGAGTTCGCCGCCTACGCGCCGACCTTTGCGCCGGCTGAAATCAATGGCGAGCCGCAGTTCACTGTTGTGCAGCTCGCAACCTCGGATTATTTCCCGATGTTGGGGGCGATTCCAAAAGTCGGGCGTTTCTTCGATGAATCGGATAGGCGGCAGTCGCCATCCGATGCCGTTGCGGTGTTGAGTCATGCCGCCTGGCAGCAATGGTTTGGCGCCGATCCAAACGTGGTCGGCCGGACGATCACCCTCCGACCTTCCTACGTGGAGCCATTCCCATGCATGATCATGGTGCGGCCAGCGTTACCGCTCCAAAGCAACGAAGGCGAGAATGAAGTTGTTTTGGGCGACTTTGCACTAGCTTCGATCGATCTCGGCGACCTCGCCGTGCTACGGCATAACCTTGTGCTTTAGTCCCATTCCGGAACCGCCCGAGGTGGCGCACACGCATGTGAGCCACCCCAACTCTCTTGTACTCGAAGGTATAGGAGGATTTGCGCGACTGCCACGTCCCCTGTTGACTGCCCCCCCGGATCCGTCAGATCATTGACCGGCAATGAGTGCCTCGACGAAAGGCGGCCGGGGAGCGGCGTCGATCCAAAGCATGACTCAACCCGAAGCATTGAAGAAGAACGAGCCGCTCATCTGGTCGACGGGCCGAGGGACTGAGGTCTGGGCGCTGTTCTGCGCCTGCATCGAAGGCGACCTGGGGACGGTGAAGCGACTGATGGCCAACGATCCGTCGCTGGCGCGGAGTCACTACAGTTATCGCAAGCCGATTTACTTTGCGGTACGCGAGAACCGGCGCGAAGTCACCGCGTACTTACTGGAACACGATCCAGACCCAACCGGCCTCGCATTCAACGACAGCCTCCTGGACATCGCGCGCGACCGCGGTTACGCGGAGCTGCGACAATTGCTGGAAACGAAGCTGGCCGAACTTCACGGCGCTTCGACAAAAGGCGAGCTGGTTGCCGCCGCGATTCGCGAATGCAATCCGTCCAAAGTGCGGGCGGCCCTCGACGTTTCCCCGGAGCTTCTCGAGACAGGCGACCTACGTTCCAACCAGCCTATACACTGGGCGGTGATGACGCGGCAGCTGGATCTGATGGACGAGTTGATCGAGCGCGGCGCGGACATCAACACCCGCCGCTCCGACGGTGCGCGTCCGATTCACCTCACCAACGGCGACTATCATTTTCGCGGTTGGCGCGATGTGGCGAAGGACTGGCCGACGACGCCCGAAGACGTGTTCCGGCATCTGGTGAGCCGCGGCGCGAATGTCGATGTCGGCATGGCCTGCGCCACCGGTGACATTGGGCGCGTGCGGGAACTGGTGGATCAGGATCCGTCGCTCGTGAACCGCCTTTCGGACTACAGCGGCTATTACATCGGAGCCGGCGCGCCGATCAAGAATGCCGCCGCGCGCGGCCATCTTGAAATCGTGAAGCTGCTGCTCGAACGTGGCGCAGATCCCAATTTGCCCGAGGAAGGCATCGCGCCAAGCGGGCACGCGCTCTATTCAGCGGCGGCCAATGGTCACTTCGAGATTGTGAAATTGCTGCTGGAGCACGGTGCGCATCCCAATGCCGAGGTCGAAAGCTCCGCCGACACATTGAGCCGGGTCATTTCCAACGGAGATCAGAAGATGATCGAATTGCTCTGCTCGCACGGCGCGGCGCGGGCTGTGCATCTGCTGGCTTATTACAACGACCTCCAAACCGCGGCGGCTGTTTTTGCCGCCAATCCCGCGCTGGCTAACGATACCGAGGCGCTGGCCAACGCGGCTGGCGAGGGTCACGAAGCGTTCGTTCGCCTGATGCTGCGTTATCAACCCGACCTGCCGCGAAGTGTCACGTTCCCGGGCTGGTCGGTTGGCGCGAAGACCCGCGAGTTAAACGAACTCCTGTTCCGGCACGGCATGAATCCCAGCGCGCCCGACTGGCTGGGCATCACCCCGCTGCATCACTTCGCGCGTAATGGCGACGTGGAGAAGGCCGCGCTCTTCCTCGATCATGGCGCGGACCTGCACGCGCGCGACGAAGACATCTGTTCAACTCCGCTGGGTTGGGCGGCCAAGTTCGGGAAAGGGCCGATGGTGGAACTGCTGCTAAGACGTGGCGCAAGGCCCAATCTGCCCGACGATCCGCCGTGGGCCACGCCGCTGGCCTGGGCCGCACGAAGAGGGCATGACGAGATTGCGGAACTCCTGAATCAATACAACGCGATATGAACAGTACCTGAATCGATCTGGACCGCCGCGGAACAAGCCGTTGTGGCCGGCGACGTTGCCTCTCTCGAACGCCTACTGCGCGAGCACTCCGAAATATTTCGCAACGAACGACCCCAGTCATCCTGGCTCGGCGGCCTGGTCCCGGATTACTCCTGTGCCGATGCCCGGTCCATTCTCGCGCGGGAGCATTGCTTTGCGAGTTTCGAAGAGCTCACCAGGCACCTGGAAACGCTGAAACAGCGGGATTCCGCCGCCACAGTGTTCGAGTTGGCGGCCGATGCGGTGGTCGCGGGAGACGAACGGGCGCTCAAACAGCAGCTTCATGATCATCCTGAACTCGTGCATACTCGTTCGCTCCGCACGCATCACGCGACGTTGTTGCATTATGTCGGCGCCAATGGTGTCGAAAGCTGGCGTCAAGTGACTCCCCCGAATGCCGTGCAAATCGCTGACGTGCTGATCCGGGCGGGTGCGGAGATTGATGCGATGGCCGACATGTATGGCGGCTCGACCACGCTGGGGTTGGTGGCGACGAGCATTCATCCCCTGCGAGCGGGCGTGCAGGACGCCTTGATGGAAAGATTGCTCGGGCATGGCGCAGACATGGATCATCCCGGGGCCGCCGGGAACGGGCATCGCATTGTGAACGGCTGCCTCGCCAACGGCCGGCCCGGTGCCGCCGAGTTTCTCGCCCGACGAGGAGCACGCTTGGACCTCGAAGGCGCGGCCGGCGTGGGGCGCCTGGAAATCGTGCGAACATTCTTCGACGAGGCCGGTCGTCTGAAACCCACCGCATCGAACGACCAGCTGCAATCCGGGCTCCAGTGGGCTTGCGAATACGGCCACACGCCCGTCGTGGAGTTCTTGCTCCAGAAGGGAATCGCCGTCAAGGACCTGCATCGGGGACAAACTGCTCTGCATTGGGCCGCTTACGGCGGGCACGTTGAGATTGTGAAACTGCTGCTGCGTGAGGGCGCGCCGGTCCATCTCAAGGATGAGCGCTTCGGCAGCACGCCCCTGGGTTGGGCGCTCCACGCCTGGGCGAATCCTGCGGAAACAGCCGCCAATACGGGCCACTACGAGATTGTTTCCGCCCTGGTCGCGGCTGGCGCCACGGTGGATCTGAAGAACATCCGGCGCGAAAGACTCGAGGGCGACCCGCGCATGGCCGCGGCACTTCATGGGGAACCAGGGAACTGACAGCGATCTGGCGTAGGCAGCAGACTCAACGCTTTGGAGGCTGTGTCGTATCGTCGTCGACCGGAATCTGGTGGGCCTCGGCCCAATCCCGCACGAACTTTTTCATGGCGTCCTCCCGATACTCATACCACTGCTGCAAGCGACCCAACCGGCTGGCCGTGTCTTTGAAATGGCGAAACGCCCCTTTGCCTTTGATGGCTCGCCATAGTTGCTCGGCAGCCGCGGTGTCGTCCACGGTCCCAATGAATCTTTCCATCTGCCGGTATTCGTGGAAATCGAATTTGCGCGGCGCAACCACAAAGCGTTCGACCGATTCCTCGACGATGGCCCTGGCCATCTCCACGTCCTCCTTTTCCCATTCCGCCTGGCCTTGCAGTGCGTCGTCGTCTCCCTCCCCGACGACGATTGGCGGGTCGAGCGCGAGTTGAATTCTTTTTGCCCTGGCGCGTCAAATGTGGTGCAATCACTGGAAACATGAAAATGAAGCATATGGACAAGGACGGCGTTCGGAACGAGCGCAGATACAAGGTATTGGGGATGATTGGGGTGATCGCTCTCATGGGCTGTGGATTGAACGGGCTCAGGGCTGCCGATGCGGAGAAGGTGCCTCTGGACATCAAACTGCCGATCCCGGCATTCATGGGAACGCCGACGGACCTCCCTTCGGGTGAGCACATCGAGAAGCCGTCGGACAAACCGCGCCCCCCATTTTTGGCGCCTAAGGGGACTGAGAACTTGTCGGTGGGAAAGAAGGTGACCCTGAGCGACACGAACCCGATCAACGGTTCGGCGGAGTTGGTGACCGATGGCAACAAGGAAGCCGGGGACGAGAATGTGCTGGAGATGCGGCGGCGGCTGCAGTGGGTGCAGATCGATCTGGAAAAGCCGAGCAAGATCTACGCGATTGTGGTTTGGCACGCGCACGACACACCGCAAATTGCGCATGACGTGATCCTGCAGGTGGCGGACGATCCGGATTTCACGCAGAACGTACAGACGGTCTACAACAATGATTACGACAACAGCGCCGGGCTCGGGGTGGGCAAGGACAAAGAATATTTCGAAAGCTACGAGGGGCGTTTGATCGATGCGCACGGAGTGAAGGGGCGTTATGTCCGGAGCTACAGCCAGGGTAGCACTTACACCGCGTTAAACCGTTACACTGAGATCGAGGTGTATGGCGTGCCGGGCGAATGAAGCATGTCGTGGCGGTCGGGGTATTGGTCGTGGCAGCCGTAGGATTGGGGATTCGGCTGCCGCAGCTTGAGGATCGCCCGCTGCACACCGACGAGTCGGTTCACGCGATAAAGTTCAAGGGGCTGTGGGAATCCGGGGAGTATCGGTACGATCCCCGGGAGTACCACGGCCCTTCTTTGTATTACCTGACCTGGCCAATCGCGCGCGCAAGCGGGGCGGAGTCTTTTGCCGGCCTATCGGTAAGCACGTTGCGGTTATTGCCGGTGTTCTGGGGGGTAGGGATCATCCTGCTGCTGCCTTTGGTAGGGGACGGGCAGGGGCGATGGGGCACGATTTGGGCCGGGTTGTTCACCGCAGTCTCCCCGGCGATGGTGTTCTACAGCCGGTATTACATCCACGAGATGGGCTTGGTCTTTTTCACCTTTCTCTGGCTCGCGTCGGGTTGGCGTTATTATCGCACCCGTCGATGGAGGTGGGCGTTGCTTGGGGGTCTGGGTTTGGGACTGATGGCGGCGACCAAGGAGACTTTCGTGCTGGAAATGGCAGCGGCAGCAGGGGCCGTCCCAATCGCAATCCGGTGGGGAGGTGAGGAAACCGGGCCGGCGGAGGCCGGGGCAGGGAAAATGAAATGGGCGCATTTGGCGGCCGCTCTGGGGGTGGCGCTGAGCGTTTGGGTGGTCTTATTCACTTCATTCTTTTCGAATGCCGCCGGGCTCATCGATTCGATCAGGACGTACGCGCCGTGGTTCAAGCGGGCCGAAGGGGCGAGCCCGCATATCCATCCCTGGTGGTATTACCTCGGGTTGCTGGCGTACCAGCGGGAGGGCCGAGGACCGACATGGAGCGAGGGACTGATCCTCGGTTTGGCTCTGGTGGGGATTGCGGTGGCCTGGATGAGGAGATGGGAGCGGGGGGCAGGCGGTGTGTGGATTCGATTCGTGGCGATCTACACGCTGGTGCTGGCGGCAATCTATAGCTTCATTCCATACAAGACGCCCTGGTGCCTGCTGGGATTCCTGCACGGGTTGATCTTGCTGGCCGGGGTGGGAGCAGCCGGATTGTCGGGCTGGGTACGGAGGATGCCCGTGCGCGCTGCGGCGTCGATACTGATTTTGGTGGGGGCGGGGCAATTAACCGTGCAGGCCTACCGCGCGAGTTACACGTATGCCGATAACCCGCGGAACCCGTATGTGTATGGTCATACCTTGAGCGACATCCTCGATTTGGTGGACCGGGTGGAGGCGCTGGCTGGATTGGATGCAAGGGGGCATGAAATGGTGATCAAGGTCATGGCGAACAACGGCGATTACTGGCCATTACCTTGGTATCTCCGTCGGTTCGATCACGTCGGCTGGTGGGGAGGGGTGGCTGAAGATCCCGTAGCCCCGATCGTGATCGCGTCGCCCGGGTTTGCGCCCGACCTTGAGAAGGTTCTGGGGAAGACCCATCAAATGGCGGGATATTACGGGCTGCGACCCGGGGTCCTGCTGCAGTTATACGTCGACCGGGGGTTGTGGGAACGGTACCTGGCATCGCAAACGGGAAGGGCAAAGGAACTCTAGCCCGCATTTTTCATGGTTCTACAGGTGACAAGCGGCCAGATTCACTTGGTTACCGAAAAATGCGGGCTAAAAGAAACCCGCTCCTCTTTAGAGAATTGAAAACAGAACTGACAAGGTGTCGGGCGTGCAAGGACCAAGGGTTCGTCGTTTGCCCAGGCTCTTGCTTCGATCCAGGGCGATGAATTCCCTTCGCTGGCGCGGGTTTCCAGAGCCCGGAAATCTCACCCGAACAGCCGACGGATCCCAGCAGGCGGTTGATGGGTGAAATTTCCGGGCTAGCCCGGCGTCGCCGCAGCCCATGCAAGGGGAGTTTAAACCAGCCGTTGTCGGTCCTGCCTTTTTGTCAGAGCCCTCGTTCCGGCGCATGATGCGATTGCGCTGGGTGAGGGATTTGATTTAGCTTGGCCGCATGCCGTCACTCAAGACGCCGCTCCTTTATCTCGCAACGATCTTCCTGGGATTGTGCGCGGTGGGCTGCGTCCCCCCGGGCGGGGCGGGAACGAGCGAAGAGAACGACGCGGATTTCAGGGCCGGGATGAGCCGGAAGCAGGCCGGGAGCTACGTGCGGGCTATCGAGTGTTTCGAGCGGGCGTTGCAGCGAAACCCGCGGTCGGCGGCGGCGAACTTCGAACTGGGATTGATCTACTATCAGAATGTCACGAACTACGTGGCAGCGATTTACCATTTCGATCGGGTGCAGCGGCTGCACCCGAATTTCAGCCGGATCGATGTGGTGCGGCAGTTGGTGAAGGTCTGCAAGCAGGAACTGGTGCGGGACGCAATGGGCGGGTTCACGGTCCAAATGGAACGGGAATTGGAGCGGCTGGAACGGGTGTCGCAGGAAAACGCGGCGCTGCGTCAGGAGGTGGCCCAGCTCCAGAGGCAATTGAGCCAACGCGAATTGATGGACCCGCGGCCCAGAGGTGCGGGCGCGGAGAGGGGACCGGCCCCGATCGAATCGGTCCCAGAGCGAACCGAGCCGTACGCGAGCAGGGATGAGGAGAGGGGACCGTTGGCGGTGGGCGCCACCTACACTATTCAGGCGGGGGACACACTTTACTCGATCGCGCGGCGGAAAGGATTATCGGAGGCGGTGTTGCGGGCGGCGAATCCGGGGCTGGTACCCACGAGGCTGAGCGTTGGGCAATCCATACGGATCCCCGTTCGTTAGCGGGCAAAGGAGAATCAGGAGGTCAAACCGAATGTTTCAAAGGCTGATGTTTCTGACGATCATCGCGTTTTTTGCGACGATGAACGTGTTACTATGGCGGACTGAATTTGGGAGCAGTGAGCATTTGGGCGGATTGATTCCGCCGGATGTCATCGTTCGAAAGATCCTCACGGCGCCGGATGATTCGTCGTTGGAGATCCGCAGAAATGGGGTGCGGATCGGGTATTGTCATTGGATCGCGGGGACGGCGGAGGAGTTGGTGCTGGATACGCCGAAGGGCATGGAAGGCATGCCGGAGGGCATGGTGCAACGGCCGAAGGGATACGCGGTGCATATGGAGGGCGGAATACTCACGGGCCCGAAGGAAGACCGGTTGCGGTTCAGCCTGGAGCTTACGTTGAACGCGGAGCGGAACTGGCGGGAGTTGGTTTTACGATTGGGCAACCCGCCGACCGCGTGGATGGTGAAGGCTTCCGAAGAAGAGCGATGGGTTGAAGTGCGGTATGGCGAAAGGGGTGGGGCGTGGGCGCGCCGATTTAGCTTTGACGAGTTGTCGGATCCACAGCAGCTGGCGACAGAGTTGGGTGGGCCGCTGGCGGCGGTATGGCTGCCACAGCTCTCCCGGCTTCCGGGACTGGGTGGCAGGCGGTGGGAATTACCGTGGACGGCACGGACGGACTCGATGATGGTGGGGGGGACGCGGGTGCAGGTCTACCGGTTGGAAGGGCAATTATCGCAGCGGCAGACGGTATTGATCCTGGTGAGCCGAGTCGGGGAGATTATGCGGGTGGAGTTGCCGGGTGGTTTGAGCCTGGTGAACGACGTGCTGGCAAGTCTTGAAGCGAGGTAAACTCCAGATGACCGATCGGCCGAGCGAATGATTGAACTGGAACAACTGACGAAAAAGTTCGGCGAATTGGTTGCCGTGGACGAGCTGACCCTCGAGATCCCGCGCGGCCAGTTCTTTGCCTTGCTGGGTCCGAACGCCGCCGGGAAGACGACCACTATTCGGATACTGGCGGGCCTGATGAAGCCGACATCCGGTCGGGCGCGATTGGCGGGATTTGATGTTCAGACGGATCCCAATGGAGCGCGACGGCGAATGGCGTATGTGCCGGACTTTCCGTTTTTATATGAGAAGCTTACGGCCTGGGAGTTCCTTCGTTTTACCGGTCAATTATTCAGGATGGAAGAAGGCAGCATTGAAGGCGCCTCGAAGTTATGGGCGGCTCGATTCAATCTGGGGGAATTCTTGAACAGCGCGATTGAGAGTTTATCGCATGGAACACGGCAGCGGGTGGCATTGGCTTCGGCATTGATGCACGCCCCGGAGGTTGTGGTACTCGATGAGCCGATGGTCGGGCTGGATCCACATCATGCGCGCATTTTGAAGGATATCCTCAAGGAACAAGCGGAGTCCGGAGTCACCATTTTTGTCTCGACCCATCAACTCAGTGTCGCCGAAGAGATGGCGGACCGGATTGGGATCATGCACCACGGCCGTTTGATCGCGGTAGGCAGCAGGGATGAATTGCGCCGGAAAAGCGGTCGAGAGGGTGCCCTGGAGCAGACCTTTCTGGCATTGACGGCGGAGGAAGCGGATATGGCCGCAGCCGGGAAGAGGCATGAGCGGGGGACGGGTGAGGCGGGGTAGCGGAACGTCTCAGGGGGCAATGAAGGTCCAACGACCCGGAATGACGACCAGCGAACAAGCGATCTGCGGGCAAGAGGTATTGGCGGCGCAGGAAGGGCCGAGTCTGTTGGGACTGCTCCTGCGGGTGAACGGCCTTCAGATGTGGCGTCGGTTACAGGGACTAAGGCACCAATCGAAGTTACTGACCATTCTGGTGGCCGCATTTCTCGTGGGCTACATCACGTTGGCCTTTTGGCTATTCCGGATTGGGTTGCGATTCGTGGGATCGTTTCCCGGGCTGGGCACGCTCCTGGTGGAGCGGCTCATGTTTCTGATGTTCGCGATTTTGTTTGTGTTGTTGTTATTCAGTAATTTGGTGATTGCCTACACGAACTTCTTTCGAAACCGGGAGACGACCTATTTGCTTTCGATGCCGGTGCCATTTCGGACCATTATTCAGTGGAAGTTCATCGAATCGACGATGCTGGCCTCGTGGGCTTTCCTCTTCCTGATCGCGCCTTTGGTGGCGGCCTACGGTTTGCACCGGAATGCGAACTGGCATTTTTTTGTGGTCACGCCGGTATTTGTGACGCTGTTCATCGTATTGCCGGCGGCAGGTGGGGCCTGGATTTCCATGTGCATTGCGCGTTACCTGGACCGGCGAGTCTTCCAGTTACTGCTGCTGATGCTGATGGTCCTCGTGATTTCGGGCGTGGCATTTTGGCTGAAGTCCGATCCGGCGGTGGAGGACCTGTCGGAAACACGGGTGCTTGCGGTTCTCGACCGGCTACTGTCAAAGACGAGTTTCGCCGAGTTCGCGCTATTACCCAGTTACTGGCTTTCCACGGGGATCCTGCAATGGTCGGATGGGGCACTGGGGACCGCGACCTTCTATGGATTGGTCTTGTTGAGTTATTCCTTGTTCTTTGGGTATCTTTCGCTTTCTCAGCCGGGCTCCTTTTTCTACGATGCGACGTCCCGGGTGAACAGCCGTGGGAGCGCATTCTGGCGCTGGCCCTGGTTCCGATCGTGGCAGGCGCGTCATCGGGGCCGGTCGCATGGCGCCGGGGGAGTGGAACGGCTGGCGAGCAATCTGCTGGGCTGGCTGCCTTCGGACACGCGCGCGTTGCTGGTAAAGGACATCCGATTATTCTGGCGTGATACGACGCAATGGGGGCAAACGTTGGTGCTTTTCGGGTTACTGGGAGTGTATATCCTCAATTTGCGACATTTCAGCCATCAACTGACGAATCCGTTCTGGATTCACCTGGTTTCCCATCTAAACCTGGGGGCTTGCGCGTTGAACCTGGCGACCTTAACCACGCGATTCATCTATCCCCAGTTCAGCCTCGAAGGGAAACGGATTTGGATCGTGGGAATGGCGCCGGTGGGGCTGGTGCGGCTCGTTCGGATCAAGTTTTGGCTGGCGGCGTCGGGGTCGCTGGTTGTAACCGTCAGTTTGATTCTGCTTTCCTGTTGGATGCTACAAATGCCGATGGTGCGGATCGCCTACTTTGCCGGGGCGATTACGGTCATGACCTTCACTTTGAACGGGCTGGCGGTCGGCTTGGGGGCGTTGTACCCGAATTTCAAGGAGGACCATCCCGGCAAGATTGTAAGCGGGTTTGGCGGGACATTCTGTCTGGTGCTGAGCTTCGTCTACATCGTGATGTCCGTCGTTCTGTTATCCATGGGTTCGCCATGGCCCTGGATGGGGCAATCGCAGATCGGGGTGGCCCAGAGTGGTTTGGCATGGATGGCTTTCCTGATTCTTTCCCTTGGCCTGGGGTGGGTGCCGCTGCGAATGGGAATCAAACGAGTGTCGGAATTTGGACTCTAAATGGGGCCGGGGCGCGGACGCCACCTCCGGCGCGTCCGGAGCCCGGACCCCGATTTCCATGAACCGCCTCAAATCCAGAACCAGCGTTCCGACGCAAGCGTGGTCTCGGATTGTGGGAGCGCCAATTCCGCCAAAATTCCTCGGAAGGATAGCCGGTTGGGTTCAATGGGAGGTGCAGAAATCCAGTATGATTCCAGAGCTCCTGACATAGCCCCTGTTGAAATGTCCGCTTTTTTCCTCATGACGGCTCCTGGATCGCGTAGATCAGGCGCAACCTTGAGCCTGGAAAGACCGCGTTTCTTCGGTTGAGTTCCTCGCAGAGTGCCGCGATGGCGCGCGTGCGGTGAGGCGAACTTTGCGGCGCAAGCGTGACCCGCAGTTCCCGCTTGGTGACTTTCAGATCCGCCGCGCTGGCCAGGGCCGCTTGGATGAGCGTCCTGCCTTCATCATCCGCTCGCCGATAATGTGGCGCGACCAATCGCAGCAAATCGCTTTCAGCTTGGTAAGCCACCATTTTGATCAGATTGGTCAGGTGCTTTCGTTCCGGCGCCAGTTTGACGACCGGTTTGTCGATCGCCTCCCGCACCGGAACTCGTCGCGGCACCGCAGCGCGACGTTTCTCCAACTGCGAGACGCGCTGCCAGGCTGTCCAGATCTTCTTGCCCAGTTTGCCGTAAGCGATTTTGAACCCGCGCATCGTTCGATGCTTGCTGTTCCAGATTGTTCAGCGCCTCCAATCCGTATTCGCTTTGCAGTCGATCGACCCGCGCCCAGGCTTGGCGCAGTTGGGCATCCAGTGCCGCCCAGGCCGGGTTGGGAACTTCGCGCGTCGGGTCATCCGGAACGGCGGCATATTCGGCCAGCGCATCCAAGGCGTATTCCTCGCGAAGATACTTGAAGAAGTTCTCCTGTCGCCACCGATCAAACATGCGATAGGCGACTTGGGCCGCGGCCAGATCGCGCCGCGAGGTCAGGATCGGCGTTTGATGCCCGTTTTCCATCAGGCGAGTGACCTGTCGCAAACGCAGCTTGCCTTTGAGCAGGCGCACCTCCTGATCGGCCAGAACATAGGAGACCTTCCGTCCACCATAGCGGGTGGTGTGCGGACCAAAGCGCGAACGAGGGATCCGGGGATAACGCCCCTTGCGATAGGTCAGCAGATCAAATCCTGCCGCAATGATCTGTTGAAAGAGTTTCGGACTGAAGCCGCCACGATCGAACACCACGGTCACGCGTCGCTTGCCCACCAGTCCGCGGACTTGATCGAGGATGCCGGGCAGCATCTTGACCAGACCGGCGTTGGCCTCGGCGGTCACCACGAACAGCGGATCGCCCGAACTGTCATTGACCCAATAATCCGAGGTGGCCGGCAGCGAAATGCGCATGCGGGCCACGTGCGCTTTGGGCAGCGCGTGCTGGCCGTGATAGACCCGCACGTGACCATCGACGTAAAGGAAACCCATGGCTTTGCCTCGCAACGCCACCCGCTGCTTGGCCAGAGCAGCACCAAACTGGGCGGCGCGTCCGGCTGGCGGCCAGGCTGGCCAGTTTGCGCCGCAGCGTCTTGACCTCCGGGGCCCGGTCCAGCCCCAGCACACGCCCGAGACTCTGCGGTGAATACTCCTTGAGATTTTCCGGACGTTTGATGCGCCACAAGGCCATCAGCAACAACGTGAGCAAACTGGTGCGCAATCCATAGAAGCCCGGGCCGAGACTGCCGTAGATTTTCTGCGCGCAATCGAACACACCACTGGCAATCAAGAACCGGAAGCGCCAGGAGAACGCCGGCTCGCGGAACTGCGCTCGCCGATCCGAACAACGGAGGCGCGTCCTCCAGCAATCCCAGTCGCGCCAGCAAGCGGTCGGCAGAACGATCACTCGGATCGGTGTCCTGGCTGGCGGACGCTGGCGGGGCGGCAACGCAAAAAGCGGACAGTTTTGGGTTCGAATTGGCCTCCTCATCCAAGGGCAGCATTTCCGTCTGCTCGTGGTGTTCCTTCCAGCCCATCCGGATGAGCACTTTGCGAACTGCAGTCTCACTGATCCCAAGCCGTCGCGCGATTTCGCAATGGGAATGCCCTTGAGTTTTGAGCCGGTGCACCGTTTGCCGCCGGGAATCTCTCCATCGTGCGCGTCCCGCAGGATAGCCGCGTGGTTGGCTAAGCGCAGCCAGTCCACCCTCCTCATATCGACGCTGATCGCGACGCAGTGTTCTGGCCGAATAACCGAAGACGCGAGCCACATCGTTCTGATCGGCCCAGCCTTGTTCGACGAGATTTACCATCGCCTGTGCCTCGGCCATTCGGTCGGTCACTGCGTAATGAGCCACGGGGATGCCCGACACAATCACCACTCGATGGCCCTCCTCCGTCCGGATCTGGCAACGGTCGTTGATCGCGCGCACTTCCGGCGAATTGCGGGCGTCGGGAAACAGGTCCTGAATTTCGGTGGCCATAGGGTGCCACCGAATACCGCAGTTTTAAAAAAGCGGACAGTTTTGGGTTCGAGGTCAAAAATGTCACTCCAAGCAACAAAGCCCAATTAAATCAGGCAAAACTGAAAAACCTATGTCAGGAGTTCTGGATTCTGTCCAGCCATGATTCTGTCACCGCAACAAGAACTGGAGCCCTGGAAACCCGCGCTTGCGGCCTGACGCCCGACGAGTCCGCGGCGAAACCTGCGACGGACTCAAAGAAAAAGAAACCGCCAAATAGGGCGAATACCGTGCCGCCGCCTCGTGTCGACCGAGCAAAGACAGAAGCATGGAAGGACAGAATCATGAAGAAGGGAGAGCCTGACCGATGCAGGTGAGGTGTCCTTGGGCAGATCAATTTCTGAGAATCGTTGATTTTCGACGAGGAGGTCAGAGTGTTCGCCGCGTCCAATGCCGGCCGAATCGACGCCTTTGCGCGGGGAACGATAGCTCCAGAGGAGCGCCATGTTCATAAATTATCGCTGGCGTAAGTGATGGTCGCCAGATCCCCGGCATTGTTGTAAGCGTAGTTGGTCGTGATCCGCGGATTGCCCCGCGCCCAGGTCCGGGTCAGGAGCCGGTCGGAGGGTTTATAGCTGTAATCGGGGCCATAGCCGCCTGCCTGTCCGGCAGACAGGTCGGGATAGCGCTTGTTCGAGAGCCAGCCGCGATACGGCTCGTAATTCCAGGTGGTGACCCGCTCGCCGCTCCCCGCGCCGGCCGGATCGAACACGGTCCAGTTGGTCATCGACGTCATCCGGCCTTGGGCGTCGTAGCCGTAACCGACCGGGTAGCTGCGCGAACCATAGATCCGCGCCAACCGCCCGTTCAAATCATACTCATTGGTCAGGGACGCGCCGTCGGGCTGAACGATGTGGATGGCGTGGAGCATCGTGTTGTACTCGGTCAGGGTAGTCTGGATCCGACAGTCGCTGCCGGCGCTGGTGATCAATGAGTGCGCAGCTCAATTGTCACATATCGAGATGCGACCCCAATGCGGCCCCATTCAAGCAGCTCAACCGTAAGCAGCAACTCCATGCCGATCCAGCCCGCAAAACTCCCCAACCCACGAGCTCCACCCTGGCAGGTTCATGGGCAGAACTGCTGGCGGGCGAAGGGTTCTGCTTGTCAGGAGTCGTTGGTTTTGGTGCAATCCCACGTGCCCCTGATGCAGACCAACTCAATTTGTTGCTGGGAGTTTCTCGCGAGAAGCAAGGATTCCTTTGAGGCGCTGCAATCTATCGCTACAGTCGCGGCTATCAGCATCGGCGCCCTATGGACGTACATGTTGTTTGTGAAAAGGCGGGAGCGGTATCCCCGCGCTGACTTGAAACAGCGGGTTGAGTTTTGGGCTGTTTCGGAGACGCAGCGTGTCCTTCGCGTAGCTCTGATTATTGAGAACAAGAGCCAGGTGCTGCTTCGAGTTACTAAAGGTTCCACATGGATTCAACAAATGAAGCCATGGCCAACTGAAGCAATCGAGGCCCGCGCCGCAGCGCAAGCTGAGCCGCTAGCTGGCGGCAAGACACCTCCGGCTGAGGTGGGTTGGCCAATCATCGCCGAGCAGGCGCATTCAAGTGATCGAGAAATCGAGCCCGGGGAGATTGATGAAGTTACGATGGACTTCGTGATCGGCACCGACTGTGAGCAACTTCTGATCTATTCATATTTGGAAAACAGTTCCAAGCCTGACAGAAATATTGGCTGGTCGGCTTCCACGATTCTGGATTTGTGTAAGGCAAGCGGAAACGTCGTCCAGCAGGTTCAAGGGCAGGCCATGGAGAAACCGCGACCTTCCGTCTCTGAAGTAAATTCAAAGGAGGAATAACATGGCAGACGACAAGCGCAAACCACTCGACGAACAGACGCAACCGAAGGAACGAGCTGCACCTGCTCCGCGGCAGGGAGACGACAGACGGATTCAGGGGCCACCAAAGCAACGGCCAATTCCAACTCAACTGCCGCCGGAGAAAGGCAAGTAGCCGCGACGGGGTAGCAAACGAACACTGAAATGGCAACCGACAAGACCAAGCTGATAGGGAATCAATCGCATCAAAAGGAGCGGCCGACGACTGTGTTGAAGCAGCCGGACGGCAAACAAGGGCCTCCGAAGCAGAGACCGGCACCTGCCGATCCTCCGCCGGGAAAAAGGAGTTGATCGCAGAGGTTTGGTACTGGGACTGGCTCGGGAACGGTGTTGCCCTGCCACCCGCTGCCGGCGCGGATAGCGCCCATTTTTCATCTATGGGATGGAGCTGGTCGTCAAGCTGGCAAAAGCCATGAAGTTCCCGGTCGGGCAAATCAGAATAAGTGCCGCCTGCACCACAACATATTGGGTACTCCGCCTTGCGCGCCGCTGTATATTGGGCTATTGTCCAATCCTGAAAGGAACGATCTATGGCAAAATATAATCGTAACAGCGGAAAGCAGTAGACACCGGCGGAGAAGCGGCAACTCCAGACACTTGCGGGAGAAAACACGCCGACGCGGGTCATCGGGCTCAAACTCGGGCGGACTGCTGCGGCGGTGCAGTGCATGGCGAGCCAGCAGAGGATTTCCCTCGCCCCGACGAATCAGTCTCCGTACAACCGCCGAGGGAAATAGCTCCGGTTGGAGTGCTCAATGGATCGTAATAAGGTCCCGCTGGAAGATGTAGGTCGTAGAATAGCTGAGTCACTGGCCCAGGCGGAGGCGCTGGACTGGAGTTCTCGGCGCGGTAGGATGACACCGTGGTTTCAGCAGAGGACAAAGTCATACGCATAAGCACCGCTCCCTCGGATTCGGAGGCGTTTGCCCAATGGATTCGTTGCGAGGATGCCGCATTGTACCTTTCCGAAAGCGTGAGTGAGGATGAGATTGTCATCTTCGCCAGCCTCTGGGGGACCTTTCTACATGCGGTGTTTGTCCCCGCTGCGGATCTCACCCCTCCGGATGTCGAAGATTTGCTCAAGTGGAATGGCAACCCATGGATGTCATCTTGGTCCGTTTGGAGTTCACCCGGTTCAACACCGGCAAAGGTTTGGATGGGGACTCCGCTCGACACCTTCGACAGCGAAGCAATCAAGAAGGGGGAACAGTTCATTTTCGGTCGGACTTTCCGAGGGCGCGATGGGGATCCGAGTTATCTCGAAATATTGCAGAAATTCACGCATATTGCCGGCCTTCACTTTCTCGAGGAGAGGAGCGCTTACTGCCGCATCGATGCCAGCGGTGAAGTTGAGGACGTAATCAGGATTGTGCACGTTCCGGCGTTGCCCAACGAATCCCCGGGTTGGGTGATAATCGCGAAGCGGCAGTGTCTGGATGACTACATGATCCTGACCGATTCACTGATCGTACGCATGTTTGATTTCGTTCGCACCCGACCCGACGATTTCAGTGGCTGGGATGTGACTTCCGAACGCAAGGACCAGCCTGACAAGAATCTGTATTTTGCAGTTGCGGTACAGCAGTCGCAAGGGGGTTACATGCGGGGTGTCCAGATAATTCACCCATCGGATGACCGCGGGACGATTCTGAAACGTCTCGCAGGTGAACGAGAGCAGGTGAAGCAGTATGCGTCGTTCATCGCATTTGACTTTAAACACGACACGGTGAAGGAAATATCCTGTTGCCCTGATGCCGCCGCAAACTACTTCACCCAGTCGGACCTCCCTTTTGAGATGAGTCCGGCATTCTTCCGCCCCGAGGTGCTTGCAAAATATAAGGCGGATCCTGACAAGTACGCCCTGGAAGACCGTTCGATCGAGTGCCGCGACACGTGGTATCTCAGTACATACGATATTAATGAGGCGGGACAGGTGCATACCTATCTCGTCTATCTCCGCAACCTACCGTACGAGGAGCAGCTCCATTGGCGAGCATACAATGAAGCTCCCAACGGCAAACTCTCGAAACGGGCCTTCACCACCGATTTCAAGGGCGAATGGGATCTCGAATATGATCCGTTGGTGAGTTTACGGAACGCCATCCGCGAGCTCAATCAACAGATGCCGGCGTGGTGGATTGCTCGCCCCGACAAGCTTCTGGGCCGGCTCCATTACGCGGTAACTTCGTCGGCGGAGGAGTGGGCAAACGAAATTCTGCACCTGGATCAAGTGCTCGTGGAGGGTTTAAACACGAAATGGCTCCGCGTGAAAGCCGGGCAAATGGGTCGAGCTCTGAAGCCGGAATACGCGTCGCTGAAACTTCTGGAAGAGTGCCTCATTGGCATTGGCTTCGGTGAGCCCGACGCGCAGAATACTGTGAAGCCCTTGCGCGAGCTTCACAACCTACGGAGCAAGCAGAAGGGGCACACTCAAGGCGAGGACGCGGAGACACTGCGGAAAGCCTGCGTCAAGGCACACGGCTCACTGAAGGAGCACTTCCGTGCTCTGGCCGCGGCGTGTGACGAATCGCTGGGCGCAATCGTTGACGCAATGACAAGGGTGCCGATTTGAGTGTCCACGCTACTCTGTTGATTGCCACCCACGGGCATCAGAAAAGGAGCTAACTCTCTCAGCCACGGGTACCGATTTTCTCGATATCAGCCGGCTTGATCGGATAGAATCTGAAATTGAAGCCGCCGAAGAAGTCGACCAACTTCGACGCACGTTCGGAAAGACGGCCCTGTGCAATGACAATTATTCCTCACTTCAGTGACCATTAAAAATCACTCTGGTTGCCGGCATCTTTTGTTGTTGTTGATGGTTCAAACCCCAGGGGCCACCCCCGCTCTCAAGGTGGGTCATTTTGAAGCCCTTCATTTCGACCCTGGGTGGGTCAGTTTGAGTGACCGCTGACAACCGTCCGGGCCGTGCGGGGTTCGAGGCCGTCGGTGTCACCGGATCCAATTAACGGTGTATAACTGTAAACGGTCGAGCGGCATTGGGTTTCGGTCCACGTGGGCGGCAGGTTCATAAAGGAGGAGAGACGAAGCGCGATGCGTCCCTCGGAATCGTATTGGAACCGCTCCCAGGATCCAAGGAAACCGCCGAGGTGGCACATACCCTCCCGCAGGACCCAAGGGAACGTGATTATCGTGATTCTTGAATCCTCACAGTTCGATCGTGCTCAGCACACCTATTAAGAACGCGACACAGCCGAATACTACAAGGGCGTTTGTCAGGTACCATACGACGAACATTCTCCGGTCGTGCCGAGCCTTGGCCATCTCGCGATAAGTCCGCAGGTGCCCAGCAAAATTGAGCTGCAATCCAGCCTCGAAAAGCGATTTCAATCCCCGTTGACGCGCGACTGAAGGTAGAATAATCGTGAGATAGACAAGAGCGAGGATCGCCCATGACGCCACGAACACCGCAAAACTGGCAAAAAACACCGTCTCTCTCATGGTCGACTTATGCTTGATTTACCGTCACAACATTCCTTGTGCCAGCGTCTAACGTATGATCTGCCCTTGGCCATCAACATGCCCAAGTCAGCGCCGGATTGCGCCGAGACAAGGTGGTCGGAAACCGCCGATCCCAGCGTCATCGCCTCAAGGTGGTATCCCTTGCCAACTGCAAACCCTGCCCCGTATGCCTCAGCCCACCCCCGAAACGCGTTGTGGTCTGACCCCTTGGGAGATGTGAACGCGGCATGAAATTCCGAATAACCTACCGGCAACCCTACTTCGGCCTTAAAAAGGTATGCTTTGACATGAACTACCTCTCTGTGGTTATCGGGATCGATAGTACAATCACTCTCCAAGTAACACTCGATGAACAATGGACCAATATGGATCCCCATTCCATATATCGCGCACTCTCCGCTCCACTTCGTCAGCCCCAGCGAATCTGTTGCGGCTATGAGGCTGTTATCGAGGCACAGGTAGTCGCGGCCTGATGGACGACGACTCAGCGCTCGCATGCGAGTTTCGGAATTCAGCGACTGTGCACTCGACACGGAAAAGCCGAGGTCCGCAATAGGGTCCCTGCTGAGCCACCTCCCCGTGGAGGGGTTATAGTATCGGTATCCGTAATAGAGGAGGTCCGACTCGGCGTCGGTGTATTTCGTCGAGAAACGGAACGGGTTGCCAGCGCCGGTCGAGGCGGCGATGGTCGAGCTGCCGCTGGAACGGATCGCCTCGCCGAAGGGGCCGTATTCGAATCGCGCCGCGACGGTCCCGTCACTTCCGGCCGTCAGAAGTGTGACATTGCCGTTGCCGTCGTATCCGGCGAAATAATCCTTCCAGGTGTAAAAATCCCACTCCTTCAACAAACCTCCGACTCCCCCGGCACCCTGTTCGGTCCCGCTGAGATCCAATCCCCACAAGAACTTCTTCACCACACCATCGTTCGTGAATAGTTCGGCGATGAGATTCCACCCGTCATATACGAATTTCCGCTCGTAAAACGTAGTCCAATTGCCGCCCACCTTGTAATCAACCCGTTTCCAGATCCGCCGGCCCTGGTGATCGTAGGCGAAATTCAACCGGCGCTGGTCCGCGTCCGGTATCCCGGCCAACGGTGTCATCTGGATCAGGCGGTTCTCGGCGTCCCAGACGTAGGTCCAGTGGCCGTCGCTGGTCAGGTTGCCATCGAAATCATAAACGTAGTTCTCCGGGGTCTGTGGCACGAACACCTTGCCTGACGTGGAACCACCACCGCTGGTGGTCGCGGTCACAGTCGACCACACGATCGCGCTGCTGTTGTCCACGTTCACCAGTTCCTGGAAATACTCGCCCCGGCGATAGTCGGCCGCCGAGCCGTTGACCGTTGCGGTCTCATTGGCGTTGGCAACGCCTGACACATCGAACGCGCCCGGCACCGTCCGGCTGGTGTACTGGTTGAGGGTATTCGCCAAATAACTGGCCGACCGGAGACCGGCCCCCATGCTGTCGCCTCCCGCCATGGTCGAGGTCCGGTTGCCGATGTCATCGAACCCGTACTCGAACTGCTGAGCGGGCACAGGACTGCCGTCCATCCAGTAGCGCTTGCCGGAAACCACCTGACCAAGCCTGTCATACTCGTAAATCCAGAAACTTCCATCCTCGAGCGTGCCCCGGGTACGTTGGTTGGCGTCGTTGTACTGGTAGACAAAACCCACCGGCAACTGACCCGCCCCGGCCGGCGTAGAACTGATCGACGTCAGCCGGTTCAACAGATCATATTGGCGGGTGTCGGTCATCCGGGTCGTCGTGCTTTGCTTGTGCGTAATCTGACTCACGAGCGGAGAGTTGGCAAGATAGGTGTACGTCGAGTTCCACGTCCCGTCGGTGACGGTGCTCAGGCGACTGCCGGTGTCGTAACCGAAGGCGGCGCTCGCGAGGGTTGAGGTGCCCTTCTTGGCCGCCAGGTATGTGCGGCGCAGGTACGCGTCGTACAGGTTGGTCATCGCCAGACCGCCCAACGTGCCGCCGCTGTAACTCTCCCCGATGAGTTGGTTGGCTTCGTTGAAGTAGAGCGTGGTGGTCATCGAACCCAGTACCACCGTCGCGCGCCGCCCGCGCCGGTCGTAAGTGTAAGTCAGGTCCTGCGTGCCGGTCGTATCGTTGGTGTACGAGACGGTCCAGAGATCCCCGGCATTGTTGTAAGCGTAGGTGGTCGTGATCCGGGGGGTGCCGCGCGCCCACGCGCGGCTAAGCAGGCGGCCAGAGGCTTTGTATTCGTAATCGGGGCCGTAGTTGTCGGCGTAACGCTTGGTTGAGAGCCAGCCGCGATACGGCTCGTAATTCCAGGTGGTGACCCGCTCGCCGCTTCCCGGTCCCGCCGGATCGAACGTGGTCCAGTTGGTCATCGACGTCATCCGGCCTTGGGCGTCGTAGCCGTAACCGACCGGGTAGCTGCGCGAACCATAGATCCGCGCCAACAGCCCGGTCAGACAATATTCGTGGGTCAGGGACGAGCCATCGGGCTGAACGATGTTGGTCGCCTGGAGCATCGGATTGTACTCGGTCAGGGTAGTCTGGATCCGACAGTCGCTGCCGGCGCTGGTGATCAATGAGTGCGCAGCTCAATTGTCACATATCGAGATGCGACCCAATGCCGCAACGAGAACTATTTTCAGGCCCGGATAAACTCGCCCCATGAGCAAGACCAGCAACGATTCCCGGTTGCGCACGCTGCGCCAGGCACGCGGCATCTCCGTGCGCGAACTCGCCCGGCAGATTGGCGAGCAATCCTCCAACGTCAGCTTTTGGGAACGCACCGGCACGCTGCCGCGTTCGGACGTGCTCCTGCCCATTGCCACCGCCCTGGGCGTCACCGTCGAGCAGTTGCTCGGCGAGGAAAAACCCAGCCGGGTGATTTCGCCCGGCGGTCGCGTCCGCCAACTCTTTGAGGCCGTCTCGAAGATGCCGCGCAACAAGCAGGAGATGATTTTGAAGATGCTCGAACCCTTCGTGCGCGAGCACGCCAAGGAAGAAGCCGCCGCGCACTGATTTCATGGCCACCATCAACTGTCCGCACGGGCATCGGTGGATTTCCCGGCTCAACCCGTCGGTGACTTGGGAGAACCGGCAGGTGAACATCCTGGGCGGCGTCTGCGACAGTTGCGACCTGTGCCAGTTTCGGGAGTGCGAGTATTTCGACGACACGCCGGAAGGCTCGCGGCGATTCCAAAAGGGATTGGCGGAGTTGCACGGCAGCATCGAGGGCCAGTTCAACGACCGCACCTATCAGGAGCAGCTTCGCCGCAAACACCGCTTTTCCCTTTAGCCGCTCGGCAGCGGCGTCAGGCGAAACGCAGTTTCGCCACGCTGCCCGTCGCGGCAGCCAGAGCTGTTAAGTGCCGAATTCTCATCATAAAAAAGTGCCGTTTTTTGCCGAATTAACGTCCGAAACCGTCCGCAGTCGTCGTAGTCGCTCATTCCTTGCCACGCTCGTATCGTAAAGTGCCGTCAGCGCCGCCTTCCCTTTCTCTCAAGTCCTCTTGAACCGAGTCCCGCCGTCAACCAGCGCCGTTGCCTTGTAATTTGGCTCACAGACCGCTTTATCCCGTTCCGGGTGTCCTGGCCGTTCGCCCGGTCTCGACTCGTTTCAGAGCCACGACAAAGGCCAAGCCGTTATGATCTCGCCGGACTCGAAATCGTTATGACGCGAATTTGGGCTATGATACCAATTCGGCCAGATTTCACGTCCTGTCCGAAAACCATCCCAATCCATGTTCCACCTCATCACAACGATTCCAACTCTTATGACCGCGTCGGTTTTTATGACGCCAGCGGTTAAAAACCCCCGGCTTTTCGGATGACAATTTGGCAAAAAATATGACCACAATTCGGCTCGGAACACAGAGCGACTAAAGGCAAGACCAGCAGCGCCCGATTGCAATGAGGGCTTCCAAATTCACCGCGAGCGCCGACGTTTCAAGCTCGCCACTCTAAAAGCAATTCGGGAACTCTCGAACTCCAACACGGCTACGCATCGAGCAAGCGCGTCGTGCGCCGTCGTCATCAGCGGCGAAGCCGCTGGCGTCGTGAACACTGACATTTCCGAACCGCACGCGATGACGACGAAGCGGGCCGGGCCGGAGAGAGCGTTTGAGCGTGACGCACTGACAGTTCAACGCGCGAAGCGCATTCCATGCTGTTGCGAGCGCTCACTCGCGAACGCAGGGCCGGAACGCGCAGAGAACCAGAGACGCCACGATTGCAACCGCGACACCCGAACCGGCGAAGCTCTGGCGCGAGTCGGCGAGCGCCACTAATTCTTAGTTGGCCCGCCGTTGGTGCAGCCACCTGCTCCACGCCGTTGAGGGCTGGCGCACCGGCTGCCCGCCGCAGGCGGATGAAGCAGCCGGTGTGACAGGCCGACCGGCGGGGAGCTGCCCGCCGACCAACGGCGGGCAGTGCCTAGCAGCCCTGGCCGACCGACCCAGCGGAGGGACAGCAGTGCGGCACGGTGCGGGGGAAAGGGGGCGCACGGTGCCGTGCTGATGGCCCGCAGCGGCAGGAGGGAGCGCGAGGGCTGTGGCACAGGCGCGGGTGGCCGACCAACTTCGCGCCGGCCTGAGGCGCGCTAGATTCCTTACACCATTTGTGCGGGACAGCCGGTGCAATTGCAGCGCAATGTTTCAGATTCAGCGCAAGACAAAATTCAGGATGCAGATCGCTGAAACCGCCAGACACAAAGCCGGTATGACCCATCGCCTCCGGTGGTAAGCCAGCGTCAGCATCGACACAATTATGCCCCCACCGGCTACTACAAGCATGACCGTATTTGAAGACTCAAGGCTGAGAGGATGAATGCGTCCATTCAAATCTCTTGGGACAAGAAGCAGCGCCAAGAAGATGCACGCGTTCAGGCAAAGAAGGATGGTCTCTTTCTTCATGCCTATTGTCCTTCGCCTCGATGCGTCTTAAACCGCATATTTGAGATTGAAAGATCGCCTTCTACCGTGGTCAAAATTCCACGCCCTGCCACATTGCTTTTCCACGATTGCCAGCCGTAATCAGTATCACAGGCGATGAGGAGCATTTCATCTATCTCACATTTTGGCGATAAATATGACCGGGAAAGTTCACAAATAGCCCAACTCTTCGGCCTTCAGTTGAACTGCGACTTGTTGCGGGCTGATTTGCAGCGCCTGGTTAAGAAAGTCCTCTACGGTCTGGTCGATGGCGGCCAAGACCTTCTTGAGGACTTTGCGACCTAAGTCTCGGACCAGACCTTCGAGAGCACCTTCAATGAGGGCGCGGAACAGTTGCCACAGTAAGGCTGCATAAGTGAGGGACTGCAGCCGCCCGCTTTCCCGGTCCCGGATTTCGCCGTAAGTCAATTGGCCCGCCCGCAGCATCGACTCGAAAAGCAGCAGATAGCGCAACGCAGCCAAATGCACGGAGGCGTAGGCCAACTGATAGCGTCCGCTCTGTTCCTTCAGGAACCCCAGGTTCTGTTTGATTTCTTTGAAGTAGACTTCGATGGACCAGCGCAACGAATAGACTTCAAGGATTTTCGCCTCACTCAGTTCGATGTTCGTGCACAGGAAGACGACCCAGGTGTCGGCCGACGCCGCCCGCACCGGAGCGCTGAAGACCAAGCGAACCTTCACCCAACGGGCAGGTTGCCGGAGATTCGTTTCCAAGTTCAGACTCACGATCAAGCTGGCGGTCTTAAACCGGGCCCGGCGATGGGCAGGCCGCATGCGGCGCTGGACCCGCCCATACAACTGATAGATCGTGTACGAGCGCCCGTGATAGCGATAGGCCAAGAGGCCCCGCTTCATTTGAAAGACGGCGGTCAATTGATGCTTCAGGCAACCGTCGATGTTCTCCTTGCAACCAAACCAGGCGTCGGCCAAGACGTAGCAGGCGCTGAAGCCCGCCCGGAGTGCCCGTTGAAGCATTCCCCGGAACAGTTGGTGTTTGCTTTCCTCCCGGGCCCGGCGCATATCGCGAGCGGCCGAACTGCGTTGGTCGCGGAAGGGTTTATCCTTGGGTTTGTCGATGGCACCCTTTTGGCCCGTGACGATCTGGGCCTCCAGCGGCAGGAAGCCCTTTTCGGCGGCCAGGCCCAGTTGCAGGACCTGATGTCCCTTGCGGTGACGGCCCTCGGTGTGGTCGAAATAGCAACTGGTGCCTTCGACCTTGCGGCCCGCCCGAGCTTGGCTGGTATCATCGACGACGAAGGCGCGCTGGGAGCGCGGCCCCAGTTCATTGGCGTGATAGACCCTCCGGGCCAGTTCGCCGGCCAGGCCCCGCCAATGGATGTCTTCGCGGCCCAGGAAATCATAGAGCACGCTCACCTGGCCGGCCAGGATCTGGCACAATTCGGCGCAGAAGCAGTGGAGGGACTTTACTTTCAACAAGGGCCAGACCAACAGGGCACAGAGCACGTTGGGCAGGGGCTCCCCGTCGGAGCGGCGCTTGAGGCTGATCGCCGCCCGGAGCAATCCGGCCAGGGAGTGACGCTGAAGGCCTTCGGCCAGTTCGGTGTCGGCGAAGGTCAGGGGTTGGCTCAAGGCGTCGGACAAGGGGGTGTAGGAGCGGGGCTGGCGGGGAGGTTTGCTGGTGGGTTTGCGCATATATAGGTATATATACCTACCTATTGACACGCCTGCTACTCTTTTGTTCATGCAATCGCTAAAAACCGCCGCCGCCGCTTCCCGCCAAAAGGAATACGCCCGCCTCCGCGCTCAACTGGCCCACATCGGCTGGATCAGCGAAGGCTATGTGCAGGATCGGGGACCGGGCGCCGGGGGCGCTTGTTACCCATGGACCCGCAAAGTCAAAGGCAAGACGGTGTGCGTCGCTCTATCCAAGGAGCAGTATGAATGGCTCAAGCAAGCCATCGCCAATTGGCGGGTCGTCCAGAAAACCCTCCGCCAGATGCAGCGGCTCAGCCGCGAGGAACTCTTCGAATCGCTACCCGGTCCCAAGCGCCGAAAAAAACTCGGCAAAAGAGTTCTGGGACTGGTTTAGCGGACTTGGGGCCGAAGGCATCCAATGTCACCGGGAAGGTTGCTCGTGTGAGATGAGAATCCCCAAAAGCGCAGGAAAACCACGCATTGCTGGGACAAATGACGGCCTAAATCTCAAAAACACCTCTTCGAATTACCGCCAAAATGTCAGATCTATTCCAAATGGCGTGTATCTGCCGGGTTCGACCCATTCACTTTCATCATTTCCAAGTATCAATTTTCCAACCGCACCGTGGCCGATGTATGCAAAAGTGTAGATGTCTGGATCGTTGAGTTGGCTTTTGATCACGTCTGCACCCAAAAGCAGACGATAGTATCGCACTTTGTATCCAGCATCACTCCATCGGTCGCGAAGATAGCCGGTGTAGGTAAGCATGAATTGCGCGAGTCGGAAATCGACAAAGCCCACGTTGTAATTCACGTAAGCCGTGTTCGGCACTGAAAACTTGTCGCACGCCGTTAAGGACGTATCCAAGTTGTAAGGCTTCGTGTAAACCTCTTCTGGTTTCAGCCACTTCTTCCACTCGCTTGTGTTCAGTCTGATGATGCCAGCAAGTTTCCGAATCGTGTCCCCGTTCTCGGCGTAAGCCATCGCGCGTGCTTGGCCTTTACGTTCAATTTTCCAAAGCCCAAGCCAATCTACACAGTTGATGACGTCATTGCGGCAGTTGGCGTAAAGATTCTCACCGCCCAATTCCCCGATGGGGTCTCTGTTTGGCCACCTGCCCACGCTTGGGTTGTAGTATCTGTGGCCGTAATACAGGAAATCCGACTCGGCATCGCTGTATTTCGTCGAGAAGCGGAACGGGTTGCCAGCACCGGTCGAGGCGGCGATGGTTGAGCTCCCGCTCGAACGGAGCGGTTCCCCGAAAGGGCCGTACTCGTAGCGCGCGGCGATAGTTCCGTCACTTCCGGCCATCAGAAGTGTGACATTGCCGTTGCCGTCGTAACCGGCGAAATAGTCCTTCCAAGTGTAATAATCCCAGACCTTCAACAGCCCACCGACACCCCCGGCACCCTGCTCGGTCCCGCTCAAATCCAGACCCCACAGGAACTTCTTTACCACCCCATCGTTCGTCCACAACTCGGCGATTAGATTCCACCCGTCATATACGAATTTCCGTTCATAGAATGTCGTCCAGTTGCCGCTTACCTTGTAGTCCACCCGCTTCCAAACCCGACGGCCCTGATAGTCGTAACCGAAGTTCAGCCGACGCACATCCGCGTCCGGTATCCCAGCCAACGGCGTCATCTGGATCAGGCGGTTCTCCGCGTCCCAGATATACGTCCAGCGCCCGTCATTCGTGAGGTTCCCATCCATGTCATACTGGTAGTTCTCGGGCGTCTGCGGCACAAAAACATTGCCCGAACTCGATCCTCCCCCGCTGGTTGTCACGCTCACATTCGTCCAGACGAGTCCCGTGGCGTTGTCGACGCCCACCAGTTTCTGGAAATACTCGCCTCTCCGATAATCGGCCGCCGAGCCGTTCACCGTGACCGTCTCCTGGGCATTGGCGATGCCCGCCACGTCGAAGGCGCCCGGCACTGTCCGGTTGGTGTATTGGTTGAGGTCGTTCGCGGAATACGCGGCCGACCGGAGACCGGTCCCGCCGCTGTCGCCTCCCGCCATGGTCGAGGTCCGGTTGCCGATGTCATCGAACCCGTTACTCGAACTGCTGAGCGGGCACAGGACTGCCGTCCATCCAGTAGCGCTTGCCGGAAACCACCTGACCAAGCCTGTCATACTCGTAAATCCAGAAACTTCCATCCTCGAGCGTGACCCGGGTACGTTGGTTGGCGTCGTTGTAGTGGTAGACAAAACCCACCGGCAACTGACCCGCCCCGGCCGGCGTAGAACTGATCGACGTCAGCCGGTTCAACAGATCATATTGGCGGGTTTCGGTCATCCGGGTCGTGGTGCTTTGCTTGTGCGTAATCTGACTCACGAGCGGAGAGTTGGCAAGATAGGTGTACGTCGAGTTCCACGTCCCGTCGGTGACGGTGCTCAAGCGGCCTCCCGTGTCGTAACCGAAGGCGGCACTCGCGAGGGTTGAAGTCCCTTTCTTGGCGGCCACGCTGGTCCGGTGCAGGAATGCGTCGAAGCGGTTGGTCATCGCCAGACCGCCAAGGGTGCCACCGCTGTAACTCTCCCCGATAAGCTGGTTTGCCTCGTTGTTGTAAAAAGTGGTTGTCATGCCGCCCTGGACGACAGTGCCTCGCCGGCCGCGGCGATCGTAAGTGTACGTGAGGTTTTGCGTGCCGGCCGGGTCGTTGGCGTAAGTGACGGTCGCGAGATCCCCGGCGTTGTTGTAAGCGTAAGTGGTTGTGAGGTGAGGATCGCCCCGGGCCCAGATCCGTTTTTCGAGGCGGCCAGAGGCTTTGTATTCGTAATCGGGGCCATAGCCGTCGGGGTAGCGCTTGTTCGAGAGCCAGCCCCGATCCGGATCGTAATTCCAGGTGGTTACCCGCTCGCCGCTGCCCGCGCCGTCCCGATCGAACGTGGTCCAGTTGGTCATGGTCGTCATCCGGCCCTGGGCATCGTAGCCGTAACCGACCGGGTAGCTGCGCGAGCCGTAGGTGCGCGCCAACAGCCCCGTCAGGTGATATTCGTTGGTCAGGGACGAGCCGTCGGTCTGAACGATGTTGGCCGCCTGGAGCAACGGATCGCAATGGATCAACGTGGTCTGGGCTGGCTGGCCGCTGCCGGTGATCGATGAGCGCGCAGCTCAATTGTCAAATATCGAGATGCGACCCCAATGCCGCTCCCATGGTCGAGGTCCGGTTGCCGATGTCGTCGAAGCCGTAATCGAACTGCTGGCCGGGGACCGGGCTGCCGTCCATCCAGTAGCGTTTGCCCGAGACGACCTGGCCGAGGGTATCGTACTCGTAAACCCAATAACTCCCATCCTGGAGCGTGGCGCGGATGCGCTGGTTGGCGTCGTTGTACTGGTAGGCGAAGCTCACCGGCAACTGTTCCGCACCCGCCGGCGTCGAACCGATCGACGTCAGCCGGTTGAGGAGATCATATTGGCGGGTTTCAGTCATCCGGGTGGTCGTGCTTTGCTTGTGCGTAATCTGGCTGACGAGCGGCGAATTGGCAAGATAGGTATACGCCGAGTTCCAGCTCCCGTCGGTGACGGTGCTCAAGCGGGCCTCCCGTGTCGTAACCAAACGAAGCGGCGGCCTGTGAGGGAGCTGCCTTTGTGTCAATAGTGAGGACTGACCCAGGACTGACCCCTTTGATCTCTCGAAGCGCTAACTAACTGCCATTCAGATGTGACCCCACCCGCTTGGCGTGCCTCCTGGCGTTCTGCTCCGTAGTGCTGTGGTCCCACGCGCTCCAAGGCCCGGGCCAGCAGTTTCTCCTTCAGCTCCTGCGCCCAAAGCCAGACTCGACTCTCAGAATGTCTCCGACTGACGTTGAGGACTCGCGTAATAATATTCGGGACCCAGTCGAATTTCCTGAGTTTCCCATAAACCCAGCTCCTGCAGCACGTATCTCGGCCAGGAACCTGGGACTGTATTCACCACGAGAGAGAAGCGAAACGGCCCCTCGTCCGACGCAAGATCTATAGCGCGACTAATCTCTTCGTGTGGAGCCCATTTGCAGAGACCACGCCACCCGTTGTAATTACACTCATAATACTCCCATCCATCGGAAGCGAGATTCTTGACCACAAACAGAGGTCCATCTTTACTTCCATAATAGCCAAAGTGTCTTGTTGTTTGATTCGAAACCGACACAAGAACTCTATTAGTAATACCATCGTCTGAGAAACCAAGAGACCTCACGGTAATGCGCCCGATTATCTGTTCACTCTGTCGGTCGAGCAGTGATGGGACAACCCCGACGACTACCAGGATGGCTCCTACTAAGATGAGAAGTCTCCTCGCGGTCATAAGTCCTTTCCGGCCTCGTCTTGCCATCTCTCAAGCGCTTGCTGCCAATGCGACCCAGGAAGCGCTGCAGGAACTTCTCGACCTAAGATCCCTCCCATTACGCTCAAGTCTTCGCTCCCTTTGCCATCTCTAATGAACTGAAACCTTACGCAGCCCAGATTCCTGTCGTGAATGGTTTCTCCGTCTTTCCAACGACATATCGCGCATACCTCCAATTCCCACGTGCCTTTGTGATCCGGAGCTGTTCCCACATGGGGCGCGTCACGGATTTCGAGCGGACCAGTGCCGCTCGGACTATTCATCGCAGGCGGCACGATACCACCCTTGGTATTCCAGTGCCGGAACTGGGCATTAGCACTCGCGTCAATATGCGGTGGCTTCGAGGGAAGAAACAAATCTCCAGAGGAATGTGGGCCGGAAATAGCCTGAATGAGTATTACCGAGCCACCTTTCATTGAAGTACTGCCACAGGGACAAGGGTGCGCTCTGTCTCCCGAACGACGATACCACAAGTGAAAGCCATCTTGGATGTCGTCTTGAACGCCCCATTTGATTTGTTCGCTCAGCAGTCTGAAGGTGCCGAGCGGAGCTTCGTGGGCCACAGCGTAGTCATAATTTGCCACGCGCAGACCGAGTGAGTCGATTGTCGAGACCGGACAGTTTCTGACAAACCCGGCGAGGTTCGCACCTCCTCTTTCTCCAATCGGATCTCTGCTTAGCCACCTGCCGATGCTCGGGTTGTAGTACCGGTGGCCATAGTTGAGGAGATCGGACTCGGCGTCAGTGTATTTGGTTGAGAACCGGAACGGGTTGCCGGCGCCGGTCGAGGCGGCGATGGTCGAGCTTCCACTGGAGCGGATCGGTTCGCCGAAGGGGCCGTATTCGTATCGCGCGGCCACGGTTCCGTCGGTCCCGGCCGTCAGCAACGCGACATTGCCGTTGCCGTCGTACCCCGCGAAATAATCCTTCCAGGTGTAAAAATCCCACTCCTTCAACAAACCTCCGACTCCCCCGGCACCCTGTTCGGTCCCGCTGAGATCCAATCCCCACAAGAACTTCTTCACCACACCATCGTTCGTGAATAGTTCGGCGATGAGATTCCACCCGTCATACAGGAACTTCCGCTCGTAATACGTAGTCCAATTGCCGCCCACCTTGTAATCGACCCGTTTCCAGATCCGGCGGCCTTGATGATCGTAACCGAAGTTCAGCCGCCGCGCATCAGCATCAGGTATCCCGGCCATCGGGGTCATCTGGATCAGCCGGTTTTCCGCGTCCCAAACGTAGGTCCAGCGGCCGTCGCTCGTGAGGTTGCCATCGAAATCATAAACGTAGTTCTCCGGGGTCCGGGGCACGAAGACTTTGCCTGACGTCGATCCTCCGCCGCTGGTGGTCACGCTGACAGTCGACCACACAAGCCCGGAGCTGTTGTCGACATTCACCAGTTCCTGGAAATACTCGCCTCTCCGGTAATCAGCCGCCGAGCCGTTAACCGTCACGGTCTCATTGGCGTTGGCAACGCCTGACACATCGAACGCGCCCGGTACCGTTCGGCTGGTGTACTGGTTGAGGTTGTTCGCGGAATACGTCGCCGACCGGAGACCGGCCCCCGCGGCGTTCCCGCCGGCTTTGGTGGAACTGCGGTTGCCAATGTCATCAAAACCGTAATCGAACTGCTGGCCGGGGACCGGGCTGCCGTCCATCCAGTAGCGCTTGGCCGAGATGACCTGACCGAGCGTGTCATACTCGTAGACCCAGTAACTGCCGTCCTGGAGCGTGGCGCGGGTACGCTGGTTGGCGTCGTTGTACTGGTAGACGAAACCCACCGGCAACTGTTCCGCACCCGCCGGCAACGAGCTGATCACCGTCAGCCGGTTCAACAGATCATATTGGCGGGTGTCGGTCATGACCAAGTCCGAATTGAGCTTGTGGACAATCTGACCGATGAGCGGCGAGTTCGCAAGATAGGTGTATGTCGAGTTCCACGCCCCGTCGGTGACGGTGCTCAAACGACCGGCGGTGTCGTAACCGAAGACGGCGCGCCCGAAATATCACATATGAAGATGTGACCGGGATGTGACGCAATGCCCCCTTCACGGAACTGCAAAATGATTTGTCGCAACTCCGGTGCGTTGAATCGCATTGCTTAAACCCGTGGATTCCACTTCTTCAACGTGGCCGTCACCGAAAACAAGGTTTCCCCTGTTTCCGTGGAGTCCGACGCTCTTATCCCAAGCCGGCGGTGCATACCGAGTCACTTGTAAGACGCGACTTGAAAGCGCCGTGACATTGCGGTCCCCATGGAAGATAGACGCTGCCAAATCTGGCCTACTGTCGATGCCGATAAAGTAGGAAACGTTGGAATTGGCCATAGCGTCAAAGCGTGTCGCTGCCGTACGTACGTCCTGGGGGCAGGCGAGGAATACACATGTGTTCAGGTCGTTTGACAGACCTTGAAAATGTCGAAATGCCTGAATACCGGAAGTGGAGTATTCCAACGTCCCTCCGCGGGCTTTTAACAGCATCCAGGGAACCGCCCCGCCGTGGTCCTTCTCAAACGTTGACTCAGCCACCCTGATCTCCTTCAAATTGAAGGCACACGTTACACGAGCCGCACCATTACGCTGACAAGCAACATACCCACATGCCATTCCGGCGACAAAAAGCACCGAGATTGCCGCTCCTAGTAGATCTACTCTTGTAAACCCATAGCGTTTTCCGTGCAGCATAGGTTTGCTCGCGTTCAATGGATCGGCCCCGTTGGGTTGACAATGGGGTCCAACTGCATGTAGTTGATTGGCCAGACTTGTGATTTAGAACAATCAGCTGCTTTGAAAGGAAGTGAATCTGGCGTCCTCTCAGTAGGATGGGAACTCAAATAGACGCTGTAATCTTGAGCCGGCGGCGCATCGTGCCAGTAATCAAAGACAATTTTCTGTGGCAACCCCGATTTTGGGTGCGATTCACAAACGATGACATTCAAATCGTCGCGCCCGAAAGTCCACCACGGATATCTATTCCAATGGTCCGCCACATAACATGTCCAACAGTGCGGCGTGGGTGCCATGAATCGTCCAATGGGATAGGAGACACCAAGGCAAGACCACTCATTGGTTTCGGGTAATGGATTCGGTTGTTTTGCTCGATAAGGAGCTAGGTAGATTTTCGCAAGATTATAGCGACTGATCAACCAATCTCTGCCATTCTGGATAGTGGCGGCGTCGCAACAGCAGCTGTCGTAAAGTCCAAGCAAGTCGATTATGTTGATCGGATTGTTTCGGGCGAATAGATACGGCGGTAAGAGCGCCTGTGGCTGCAAATTCTGCCGATCCATGCTCAGAGCATGAGCTGTCCCAAAGGCCACGTCTCCTAATGGATCGCGGCTGAGCCACCTCCCAGTGCTCGGGTTGTAGTACCGGTGTCCGTAATACAGGAAGTCGGACTCGGCGTCGGTGTATTTGGTCGAGAACCGGAACGGGTTGCCGGCGCCGGTCGAGGCGGCGATGGTCGAGCTTCCACTGGAGCGAATCGGTTCGCCGAAGGCGCCATATTCATAACGGGCGCCCACGGTTCCGTCACTCCCAGCCGTCAACAACGTGACATTGCCGTTGCCGTCGTACCCGGCGAAATAGTCCTTCCAAGTGTAATAATCCCAGACCTTCAACAGCCCACCGACACCCCCGGCACCCTGCTCGGTCCCGCTCAAATCCAGACCCCACAGGAACTTCTTCACCACGCCATCGTTCGTCCACAACTCGGCGATTAGATTCCACCCGTCATATACGAATTTCCGTTCATAGAATGTCGTCCAGTTGCCGCTTACCTTGTAGTCCACCCGCTTCCAAACCCGACGGCCCTGATAGTCGTAACCGAAGTTCAGCCGACGCACATCCGCGTCCGGTATCCCAGCCAACGGCGTCATCTGAATCAGCCGGTTCTCCGCGTCCCAGATATACGTCCAGCGCCCGTCATTCGTCAGGTTCCCATCCAGGTCATACCGGTAGTTCTCGGGCGTCTGCGGCACAAAAACATTGCCCGAACTCGATCCTCCCCCGCTGGTTGTCACGCTCACATTCGTCCAGACGAGTCCCGTGGCGTTGTCGACGCCCACCAGTTTCTGGAAATACTCGCCTCTCCGATAATCGGCCGCCGAGCCGTTCACCGTGACCGTCTCCTGGGCATTGGCGATGCCCGCCACGTCGAAGGCGCCCGGCACTGTCCGGTTGGTGTATTGGTTGAGGTCGTTCGCGGAATACGCGGCCGACCGGAGACCGGTCCCGCCGCTGTCGCCTCCCGCCATGGTCGAGGTCCGGTTGCCGATGTCATCGAACCCGTACTCGAACTGCTGAGCGGGCACAGGACTGCCGTCCATCCAGTAGCGCTTGCCGGAAACCACCTGACCAAGCCTGTCATACTCGTAAATCCAGAAACTTCCATCCTCGAGCGTGCCCCGGGTACGTTGGTTGGCGTCGTTGTAGTGGTAGACAAAACCCACCGGCAACTGACCCGCCCCGGCCGGCGTAGAACTGATCGACGTCAGCCGGTTCAACAGATCATATTGGCGGGTTTCGGTCATCCGGGTCGTGGTGCTTTGCTTGTGCGTAATCTGACTCACGAGCGGAGAGTTGGCAAGATAGGTGTACGTCGAGTTCCACGTCCCGTCGGTGACGGTGCTCAGGCGACTGCCGGTGTCGTAACCGAAGGCGGCGCTCGCGAGGGTTGAGGTGCCCTTCTTGGCCGCCAGGTATGTGCGGCGCAGGTACGCGTCGTACAGGTTGGTCATCGCCAGACCGCCCAACGTGCCGCCGCTGTAACTCTCCCCGATGAGTTGGTTGGCTTCGTTGAAGTAGAGCGTGGTGGTCATCGAACCCAGTACCACCGTCGCGCGCCGCCCGCGCCGGTCGTAAGTGTAAGTCAGGTCCTGCGTGCCGGTCGTATCGTTGGCGTACGAGACGGTCCAGAGATCCCCGGCATTGTTGTAAGCGTAGGTGGTCGTGATCCGGGGGGTGCCGCGCGCCCACGCGCGGCTCAGCAGGCGGCCAGAGGCATTGTATTCGTAATCGGGGCCGTAGCTGTCGGGGTAGCGCTTGTTCGAGAGCCAGCCGCGATACGGCTCGTAATTCCAGGTGGTGACCCGCTCGCCGCTCCCCGCGTCCCGCCGGATCGAACACGGTCCAGTTGGTCATCGACGTCATTCGTCCCTGGGCATCGTAGCCGTAACCGACCGGGTTCCCCTGGAACTCGTCCAGCGTGTCACCGGGCACCGAACGGTCGAGGTCGTGATGAAGCACTATTTCAGACCTGGAAGGGAAGATTTCCGTCAGGCGTTACTCAAGTCGATGCCGATGATACTGCGGGATGGCGCGCGTCCATCCGCGCGGGACGAGATGCGCGGGGTCTTGAACGGCATGACTGTCGGGACCTGGAAGAATGATCGGGCTCGTTTGTTAGAGATGCTCGCAGACCTTTGAGGAAGGTTCCGACCGCTAGATTGATTGTTTGATTGCTTACTGTCCCGCCTGCTCTTGCACAAATTCCTCTGACCACTCAGTCGACCTTCGTCCCCTGAGATCCTTCTCCAGGAGATAGTGAACCACGGATCTCAGAGGCCACTGGAATCGAGTGCGAGAAATCCGCCAAGCCAGTTTTCCCCGCCACGATAGAGACGTGATACCCAGTCCGATCTTCGCACGTGTGACACCACGCGGTATCTTCACAGAGTCCTTGACTGTTTCCCCGGGCGAGATGACACCGCTGCCTCCACCTGGCATTAGACGGACGTCATGTTTCCAGCCTTCCTCGGTCAGGAAGGCAGTCTTAAGACATACTCTTCCGAAGCCACCCGCGTAGAGCACGGGAAAACTAGAACGATTCGAAATGGTGACCTCCCAGACTGCGGGATCGGCACCGCTCTGCGATATCGGTGACAGTGAAATGTCGAGCGATCGCACGGGCGGCGGTGGCGACGGCGAGGCAACAAATACTAAAACTACCGCCGTCAAGAGTAATACAAGGAGAATTGTCCAACGCGTCGACTGCTTCATTTCGATCCCGTCGCCTGCCAGTTAGCGTAGGCTTCTTCCCAAAGGTCTGTCGGCTGACTGGCCAAGTTAATTGCATCATCTAATGACAAGGACCTTATGCCGTTAGCATCAATCTTAAACTTGAACCTGATGCAGCCTAAGACCTTATCTCGAACAGCACCGCCCGGCGATTTAGTACGACAGACCGCGCAATCCTCAATGTCCCAGGTGCCGAACCAATCTGGACTCCTTTCGTGATGCGGAGCGTCCTCTATGGTCAAGGGGCCGGGGCAGCGCCGAAAAGGAAGTATAGGGTCATCAGCTCTATGGGGCGGCGGTAGTTCGTTGGCTGGCCACGCGTCAAAGCGAGGTTTGTAGTATGGATCCTCAATTGCCTGCGCAATGAAGATATTTCGAATCTCACAGTCACATGCAGGCTGCCCCCCAAATGCCTTACCGTTGCTAGGAATATACCTGGAACGAAAACCTGCGATTAGGGAGCCATCATACTCGACTTCGAGCAATAGGACTTGCCAGACCCCCGTCGCGGGCGAAGCATTCACCAGTTCGTAGTCCAGGCCGAGATAATCGATCGTGGCGATGGGACTATTTCCAACAAAGCCATAGAGATTCCCGGCACGGTCGTCAGTTCTCCAACTGCCACGTCGCAAGAGTTCAAAACCCACTTCACCGAGTGGGTCGAGGTTTAGCCACCTTCCCGCGTCGGGGCGGTAAACTCGATACCCAAAGTACACCAGTCCACTTTCCTGATCCGTGTATTTGGTCGAGAACCGGAACGGATTCTTCTCAGCCAGGGTGCCCGTAGTTCGGGTGGGCTCGCCGAAGGGGCCGTAATCATACCTGGCAGTGATGGCGCCGCTGGAGGCATTCGCCAGGGCGCTGACATTCCCGTTTCCGTCATTAGCGACATTGTGGTAGGTCGTGCCGCTGGTGTAATCGACGACCATCAGAAGGCCGCCAACCCCTCCCGCTCCTTGTGGGGTGCCGGACAAGTCCAGTCCCCAGACGTAGGTTCGGAGTTTGGCGTTGCTCGCGTTGGCGTTGAGTTCACCCATCACGTTCCAGCCATCGTAGAGGAAAACGATGTCGGACTGTTCCTGCCAGCCTGAGCTATAAGTGAAGTACTGCTTGCGGATGCGTCGTCCCTGGTGATCGTATTCAAAGAGCAGACGTTGCCGTGCGCCGGTCGGCGCGTCCACGTCGCGCTTCATCTCGATCAACCGGTTTTCGCCATCCCAGGTGTAAGTCCAGCGACCGTCGCTGGTCAGGTTGCCATCCAGGTCGTGTTGGAACGTTTCGGGCGTCGCAGGGACAAATACCTTTCCGGAATCCGTCTGGGTCCCGCCATACTGTGAGGCCACGCTCACATTGGGATACGCCGCCGAGCCGTTGGGAACCGATAGCGGCCAGTGGAAATACTCGCCCTTCCGGTTGGCGGTATTCCCGTTGACGGTGACGCCCGCGGTCGGGTTGGCCAGGCCCATGATATCTGCCACGGCGGGGACCGTGCGTTGGGTATACTGGTTGAGGTAATTGCGCGTGTAGGTGCTTTGGGAGGATGCGCGTCCGCCGGTCGCAGTCCGGTTTCCGATGGTGTCAAATGTGTAATCAAACTGCTGGCCGTCGACTGGCGTGCCATCGGCCCAGAACCGCCGGCCTGAGATTACCTGGCCAAGAGAATCGGTACTGGTAAATCCAGTAGCTGCCATCGGGCGTGCTCATCCGGGTGCGCTGGTTTGCCGGATTGTACTCGTAACCGAAAGCGACGGGCAGGACCGGAGCAGAGGCCCCATGCAGCTTCGACGATGCGGTCAGAAGTCGATTCAAGTTATCGTAACCTCGGGTGGTAACCATTCCCGCGCCAGTCCCATTTGTGAACGCCACGGTGTTGATCAGAGCCGAATTGAGGTGGTACGAATAGCTTGCGCGATAGGCGGACGCCGACGTATTGGTCACGATCGACAGCCGCCCGGCGGTATCGTATCCGAATCCGGCGCCCTGCAGGGGTGTGGAGCCATTCTTGATCGTGACGTCATTGCGCCGCAAAGAATTGTTGTACGTGTTCACGATGGACAGGTTGGCCAATGTCCCCCCGGTATAGCTCTCCGTCAACGTTTGGCCCGCGTCATTGAACGTGAAGGCGGTGGTGATGCCGTTCCGACTGACCGAGTTCCGCCGGCCCCGTCGGTCGTAACCGTACGTCGTGGCAGGGGTACCGTCGTTGTAACTGATTTCAGTGAGGTCGGCGAACTGATTGGTGGTGGGCGTATCGTCAAAGCCGTACTTGTACGTGGTCAAGATGCGCGTCCCGCCGGCCGGAATGTTGCGCGCCCAGGTCCGTGTCTTGAGCCGGCCGCCGTCGGTGTAGGTGTAATCAGGCCCAGTGGTCCCGGCGGCACCAGTCGTGGCATTGGGATAATCCTTCGAATCGAGCCAGCCACGGTACTGGTTGTAGTTCCAGGTTGTGGTGGCGGTTTCGGTGCCTGTGCGCCAGGTCTTCATGGTCTTCATTCGTCCCTGAGGGTCGTAAGTGTATTCGACCGGATAAATGCGGGAACCGGAGGTCTTCGTGAGCAAGCCCGTGGGCTCGAAGGAATTCGTGGTGGTGGTTCCATCCGGCAGAAGCTGGCCCGTCTGGCGAAGCGACTTGTCGAAAGAGCTCGTTGTCGCTTGCGGCGCTTCGCCCGTGCCCGCGGCTGGCAAAGTCGTGGTCTGGACTTGATCGGCGGCGTTATAGCTGAAGAACGTGGTCCCGTTGCGCGCGTCGGTGGTGGACTGCACGCGCCCGTGCGGATCATAGGCGTAAGTCGTCCGCGTGACCTGGCCTCCTCCGGAGTTCTTCCGGGTGAAGGAGGAAAGCCGTCCATAGCTGTAAACGGTCTCGACGGAGCTGAGGTCGGGCTGAGTGGCGATTTCGGTGCGCGTGCCGGTCGACGGACTGTATACTGTGACGCTGCTGGTTGTGACGGGAGTCGATGCGTCTTTGTACGCTGTGCGCCAGGTGCGCAGGCCATCGGCGGTTGACTGCACCATGGCTGTCAGCGCGAGATTCGCCTGCCCGAAAGTCGAGTACCAGTAGGTCCGCGAGCGCTGAACGTCGTAGCCCAGGTAGGATGTGAAATCATTCGTCGTGAAGGTGATGCGATCGGCTCCGCTGGTGTCGATGACGCTGTTTTGGTTGAGATCAACCGCGACGCGAATCACCTGGCCCTGCCGGTTATATTCGTAAAGCGTCCAAACATTGTCCGGATCGCGGTCTTTGACGAGCTGCCCCTTGCTGTTGTAGGTCGATAGCCGGTACGGGCTCGTGGGACCGGCAAATAATGTCTTGTACGACCGGCCGGCGCCGTCCAGATACGTTTTTGTCACCTCCGGGCTGTCGGTTCCGTTGGCATTGAGTTTAATCTCGTGGGAGAATTCGCGATACACGCTGTTCTCCAACTCACGATCGTAATTGTAGCGAACCGGGTGAACGGCAGTCCCCGTCATCTTGGAGAGCCGGCCGTCGCGATAATAATCGTTGGTTCGTGTGCCGCCGTCGGGATAAAGAGCGATTTCCTGGAGCCGGCCGCTGACCACATTGTAAAGATTGGTGGTGATGCCTCCGAGCGCGTTGGTTTCGAACTTGACCCTTCCGAGCACATCGTAAGAAACCATCGCGTTCGTTACCGAAGAGAGATCCGTGCCGATCCTCTTCCGGACCAGGACCCGGCCTGCGGCGTCGAGGACGTTCGTCGTCGCTATTCCCAAGCGAGTCGAGGCAACCTGGCGTTTCAGGTTGTCGTATTGGTAGGTTGTGGTGGTCCCGTCCCGATCTGTTGCGGCTTCGAGCCCGCAGCAGCCATAAAAGACTTCGCGGCTGAGCCCGCCAAGTTGATCCACTTGATAGGATCGATTCAGCGGGTCAAGATAGGTGACCACTGTTTGGGCGCTCATGGCACTCCTCGTCACGGAGTTGGTGATGGCATACGTGGTTTGGAAAACGGTGCGAGGGCTTTCATTAAGAATGAGCGTCGTCGTTTCCGTTCCGTTGAGAATATCCGTCCCGCCGGCATTGGGTTCCCCTTGGCGAATAGTTGTGGCGCGATAGTCGTCCGGTTCATCATAAGTGTAAAATGCCATCTGCCCGTCCGGGTAAGCCACGCTGTTGGGACGGCCCGCCAATTGACGCAGAGTGGCATTAAAGTCGTACGTGTAGTACGTGTTGGTCGTGCTCAGATTCGCGCTGTTGTTCCAGGCGAGACCGGGTTGCGGGCACACCTGTTCGATGGTCGATGCAGGTCCCCAACCATTGATGTATGGATCGGCCACCAGCGTGCGATACATACGAGCGACTTCCTGCCCTTTGATTCGAGTCGTGATTTGCCGTGGAGTGTTTGGTTGAAAGGAGCCATCGTCGCCGGCGGCTGCCAGTGTGTAGCTGTATTCGACCACCTTGCAGCTTGCTTCGTTGGTAGTCGGTGCTTGATCCAGCCAGGCCGAGTACACTTTCCAGACTCGGCCCACGCTGTCGTAATAGTTTATCACCCAGTTTCCGTTGGGATAATCGATCTGTCTCAACCGGTAAGCGTTCCCCGTCGGAGCGGTTCCTCCGTTGTAGGCAAAGGTTGTGGTCCGGGTGACGGCACCATCGCCTTCCAGAATCTCCTTCAATTCATCTCGTCCATTGACCGGCTCGAATTTTCTTCGCACCTTGGCCACAACAGTGGTCCCCTGTCGCACTTCTTCGTACTCGTAGCGCGTCGAGCCGTTGATTTCGGTCCACGTGTTGATCTGCGCAAGGACTTGGTCGTCTTCGAGCACCCATTTGCGCGTCGCACTGGTGTACGTGTATTTGTAGACGCGCTGGGCACCGCCACGATCCTCGGTCATCCAAAGGCGGTTGTAAGGGGTGCCTGAGCTGTCGGGATTCTGAACCGTCCAGACGACAAAGGGCTGCACGCCCTGCGGCACGATGTACACTCCGCTTCCGGCGATTTTGGTGAAGTTGGTCTCGGAATAGAACTTGAGCTGATAGGCAATCCCTTGGCCGTTAGAGTTGGTTGCCGTGGTGAGCACATCCAGGAGCCCGGTAGGTGTCTTGACCTGTCGGATGACGCCCTGGATCCAGACTGCTTCCGTTGAAAGGCCCCGGTGAAGAAAGCTAAGCCCGGTTGGAGAAGCAAGGTTCGTGGTGGCAGAGCCGGCCGCGACTCGCAGAAAACCCCCGGCTCCCTGGACCGGATCGCGCCCGAGATCCCACCGGAATTCGAGCGAGGGGGTCGCGGGAGTGCCATTGCCGAAACTGCCGCAATCGGTGCAGGGCGCCGCGCCGCCGCCGCCACCGGCGGAATCCTCCGCGCAGACCAACGATAGGAGCCCCTTGTACACGCACGAGTCTTTGGTTGCCACAACCACAACCTCGCCGTTGGTGTAGCCAGCCGTCACCAGACCATTTGTGCCGTTGTTGATTGGCTCGATCTTGCAGCCGAGATTGGGATCCTCGATCGACCAGGAGAACGGGCCGGCCACGCCGGGAACGGAAGCAACTGCTGTGGAATGGCCGTCAGCGGCAATGGCGATACTGGAGGCGGCCTCCGCGCAGGGCCTGCAGACTGGCTCGCCGGGATCTAAAACCACCGGCGGACACAGCAGCATGATGCGCCAGATACGCGGGCTGGAGTTGAGTGTGAGTGAATTCTTCAGTCCAGCATCGTCCTCTTCCAGAATCCCGTCATCGATCCAGAACCCACTATCGAACTTCTCGACCTCGATTTTATACCCGCAGCTCAGACCAAAAACAATCCTGCCAGCATATAAACGATAATTGTCCGCCGTCACGGGATACCACTTCCAGAGTTCCATTCGGGCTACACCTCCGGGGCCGCTGCGCCCTTCCAGTTGAGGAACAAGATTCGGACCCGGAGGACACGCCCCCATAGGCTGCGTGTCGTTCACAGTGTCTCCGGCAACGGTAACCGTCAAAGTACCGGTTGTGGGTTCAGTCATGGCGGACCATATCAACCCTTGTAATCCCCAGCCAATATCGATGACCGGCGTCGCTTTCGTTCCCCCGTCGAGCGAGTCAGCGATGTCTGCAGGACCAGCCATGGCGCACTGGAACAGGCACGCCGCAACCGGGATTGCGCTAAAGGCACGGGACACAGACATCCCCTTCGGTATCTGGATTATCGGATTCATTGAGGTTGAGTTGAGGCGGTTAGTCCAAGACCGTGAACACCTGAAGGCCGGGCACTCCGGTGGTTCCGTTTTCTGAGATTTGCCAGTTGGTCTCTCCGGGATCGACGGTGTTATCGCCGTCGCGGTCCTCGAAATAATCCGGCAGGCCGTCATCGTCGGTGTCCCAGAGCGCCGTAGGAGCAGGCCCGAAGAATAGACCGCTGACGACGGCGTTGTTTATTCCCATCCTGGTTACGCGCAGAGTGGCATTGCCGAGGATGTCCCAGACGAAGTACTTGCCGGGATTGAACTCGGAGGCACTTCGAGTGTCGTAGACGGTGCTTCCTGCCGTTTCCCGGATATCGATCGTCTGCGCTCGCGCATTGGAATCCCAATCCAGGAAATAGAGAGCAAGACGATGTGGGCGGGCATCGCTCTGCGACAGGATGAGGTCAAACGAACTGCCTGTTGAATACCAGCACGCGGCGATGCGTCCGGAGGCCGCGCGCTGAAGGGCGCGGATGTCAGCCGGCGCCGCGTCCCAAGTGTAATTGTTCTTGCCGGAGGGTGTGACGGCGGCGTAGCCCGGGTAAGCGGACGCGTCTTGAATAACCTCGTATCCATCAACGCCATATACGTCCTTCCAGTCCCCTTGGGTCGCGGTGTCGACACCCACGAAAGTCACCTTTGGCACCGCCACATAATGATAGCCGATGTCCACGATCGAGGTTCCTTCCTTGTCCTGATCGAGCCGGGTCGTGTGATGATAGAGACCGGCGTTGTTGGCGGTGCGGCTACCGGCGTCGTAAAGGTTGGTCAGACTGCTCGCGGAACCGCTGGCGGGATAATAAAAGCGCCCCAAAGGTCCCACCTGATAATCCGGCACGAGATTCGTCCTGTTTCCAGTGCTTCCGAGGCTTGACAGGCCGCTACGATAACCGTTGTACGATGCGCTGGGCGTGTAGCTGCCGCTCACACTCAAGGAATCCGCATCGAACAGGTTGTCCTGGATCGTCCAAGTCGTATATGGATTGTCATACGTCAGGGCGAGGGATCCGCAGCGGAACAGGCAATTGTACGCGTTCAATGTGAACGGGTAATAGCCCACATAACTCGGTTGATAGAACGACACGGCGCAGCGATCCAGCAGGCTGTTGTTCAGTTGAATCGTCATGCCTGAGGCGTACGCGTAAACACCCAGGGAAGCCCCGTGGATCTCCGAGTCGGCAATCGCAAAGGTGCTGATGACATTGGCCCCCAGTCCCCCCACGAGACTCTTGGGACCGGTCCCCACGGACACGTCGGTGTAACGCAAGCGCACTTCAGAGACTGTGCTCCCCAGCGTCAGAAGGCTGCCGCCGCTGGCCGGGCTCGACCCTCGTTCCTGCACCGCGTTCATCAGGACCAGCCGGTTGGGCTGAAGCGGGGTGCCCTCGCTGATGAACCTGGCCCCGTTACGAAGGGTCATCCCGATGTTGCCCTCAATGCCTATAACAACTCCGTTGGTAAGGGTAAGGGTGGCATTGGTCAGGTTCAGCCCGCTCCAGAGATAATCCAGGGCCGGGTAATGGTAGCCGAGGCTGTTGCCGGCGGCGGCCCGTTGCGCCTGAGGCCAAAGCGTGGTCGAGGCGGTGATGTCGGTGGTCAGTTCCAGCGGGGGATAAGTGGTCATCTGCTTGAGCTCGTCCCGCAGTTCAGCAGAGATGCTGTCCGTGCCGGCGTTGCGGTAGGGACTGCCGGGGACCAGATAGCGATACCCTCCGCCAGCCTGCTGAAAGACATTGTCCGGACTGGCGAGCACCTGGGACGCATTCAGATTGATCGCGACATACCGGGTGTCGTAGTAACTCCCCAGATCCACCAGCAGACTGTTCTTGACCGAGAGCGAGCTGGTCGTCCCGTAATCCTGCCCCTTGTAATCGTGCGCCAGGAACGAACACCCGGCCACCGTCAGATGCTCGACTGTCCCGTTGAAGCTGTAGCCCTTGAAGGCGGTGTTGCAGTTGTCGAGCAGGAGATTGCGGGCGCCGAAGTTCTGGAAGGTGGCGCCATAACCGTTGAACTGGAGGGCTACGTCGCAATCGACAAACTGGGCGTGGCTGACGGCATTGTCGCCGCCCGCGCTGTAATCGTAATAGAAAACGCCCAACTGGGCGTTGGCGATCCGGACATGGCGCAACTGGGCGTTGGCGGTGCGGAATTCGAGAGCGGGATTGGCGTAATAACCTGAAGGCGTGCCGCTGGACCCGGAGATGGTTTCGCCCACCGTGTTGTCGTCTTTGGCGCAGAAGCTGGCCCGCCGGTACAGGCTGGTTTGGCAGTCCAGCGGGCCGTGTATCGTCAGCGTGGCGTTGCCGGAGTTCGTGTATTTGACAACGCAGGGTTCCAGGACCGTCGTGCCGTAGAGATTGATGCCGCCGCCCCCGACGTAATAGGTCACGTTCCCCGCCAGCACAAAGTTGGTCAGCCCGTCCGTCAGCGTCTGCGGATAGTCCAGCACCACCGCCGGGGACCCGATCTCAGCGCCCGGTTTGATGGCAGCCAGCAGCCCGTCGAGGTGCTTTGCACTGCGGATCGGCATCCGCTGGACCAACTCGAGACGGCCCTGCGCGACCGCTTTCGGCAGCGGGATGTCGTTCGCCAACGGCACGCGCTCCAGCAACGGCAGTATCCTGAGGTAGGGCACCGACTCGATAAGGAACTGGCGCGAACCGCCGTCGTCGCCCGGGAACCCAACCCAGGTCTTGAAGGTATCCACCGACTCGAGTGCTACCTCGTTGAGGACATAGGCCGCCCCATCGGCGATACGCATCGCACCGAATTCAAGATTCTCGTCGACCCATCCGTCGATTTTCTCCACCGACGATGTTTCCGGTGTGGGCGGGTCGAAGAATTCGGTGTACATCTCAAGGACCGTGGTTTCAGGATCCAAGTCCGGGGGCAGCGGCGGGTTTTCGTAGATCACGACGTCCTGCTCGAAGCGATGGCGGCAGTAAGTGTATTTTAGTGCAGCGTGGACATGGTCGAATGCGTCCGGGAAGAGGATAACGTTCTCGGACACCAGTTGGCCCTCGCAATCCTTGACCTCGGCGATGAGGATGTTTTTTCCGCTGGACAGGTCGCGAAAGCTCAGGCCCATGGGATTCGACCGAAAACGTTTGCCGTCGGGAGTAAGCAGATCGACGGAGCCAGGTTCGTTGATGTTCGGGGCGATGATGAGGCGGTAAGGCCCTTTTTGGGCGACGGCATAACCTTCGGGCGTGATCTCGAACAATTCCTGGGATGGCTCGTACTGACCCGTTTCTTTGTTCCAGTAATTGAGCCCAGTAGCCAGTTCAACGAAGCAGTTCGTGCTGAGCGCGGCGGAACCGGACGCATCGACCTCAATCGTCTGCCATACTCTGTAATTTCGCCCGGTGTCCCCAACTCGCGTCTCCTGCGCGTTGGCAGCGGCAAACGTCATGGAAGCGACCAGCGCACATGCGCAGGTGAAGATCTTGATGGCGGAAAATCGATGACCAGAAGACAAGCGATCAAAGCGGACGTGGAAGGGGAAAGTTTTCAATAGAATGATCCTCCGTTTTGAAGCGCTACGACCAACGGCCGGGGCATGCGTGTCTGGCCAGCATGGTTGCTGCCACAGAGGGTGTGGCCTTGGCTTGGCCAACGCGCATTCAAAGCGCCGCGACTGGAGGCCGAACAGGCTCAGCGGCGTTTTATGCGGGATGGATTTGCAACGGGGATGCAGCCGATAAGAATCCATTGGCGAAAAAAGGAGAGCCCCGAATTGACACGCCTTCGGGTGCCGCGGTCTTCTGACCGATTTGCGTTCATTGGCAAGCTCTGCGTGTCTCAACCTACGGTCCGGCCTTTCCGCCAGGAAAAAACGCTGCCCGGTGAAATGTCCCTGGACAGTCTTCGCAATCCTCCACTTTACAGGGGGCAAGTCGATCACTAGAGTTCGTCTGTGCCAGCAGAATTTGACGAGTCTGATTTTGTGGATCGCGACTTTCAGTCGGCACAGAAGTCGGAATGGAGCGCCGATGGGGGTGGTGCCGGATCGCGCCCGCCGACGAGGGAGGAATTGGAAGCGAAAGTCAGCGAGACCCAGAAGCGGTTACACGAGCTGAAGCGGGTGCAGGATGAATTGGAGCGGGAGCGGGCGGCGCTGGAGGAGGCGCGGCGGCGGCGTTCCGAGTTCCAAATTGGCCGGGAAGAGATGCTGGAGCACTTGACGCGAGGGATTGGGTTGATGGAGGAGGCGGAGTTTGGCGTTCGGCGGGATGCCGAGCAGATGGCCAAGACGCTGGGTGAGCTGCGGGATTCCTTGATCAAGGTACAAAGCCTCAATGACCAGGGCTGGACGCAAGAGAACTATAGTGTGGAGCTCACGCGCGGGCTGACAACGATCGAGAACGCCCGGATGGAGTGGAACGGTGCGCAGCTGAAATGGCCGATCCTGTCGAGGAAAGGAACGGGGGATGAGGAGGCGCAGGAGACAGGGACGGCTGGGGAAGGTCTCACGAAACTGACGATGCTGCAATTGGCGAAGTTAGGCTTGGCCATGACCTGGCCGTTGGCGGTGATTGCCATGGGGGTCGCGGTGGCGTTAGTGCTCATTCTGATTTATCGCTGATCCAGGACGAGATGGGATTACTTAGCGGCAAACGAACCGATCCGATCGCTCAGCGAGCCCGCGCGCTCGACGCCGAGATCGAGGCATTGCAGGAGCAGATCCAAAGGCTTGGGACGCAAGTGAGCGGTGGCGTGGGACGGCGCGGTTCCGGGAATGGCGGAGGATCGCGAGGTACGTTGACGGTAGCCGAGACGTTGCCCGATCCGGTATTTGAAGCGGTGGATCACAAACGGGTGAAGTCGCACTCTGAGGTTCAAGCCACGGCGAGTCATTACAATGAGTTGGGGGTGCGGAAGTATGATTTGGCAGGGGTATGGAAACGATTTCAGGGGAACTTTCATGGCCCACCGGCGAGCAATCCGAAGTTGATCAATTATTTGGCGGCTGGGAGCATTCAAGGTCTGCGACCGCTGCGGTATGAGAAGCGGGTAGCCCGTAACCGGGTGTTGGCGCTGGCATTCTTGCTGGCGATGGTGTTGTGGGGATTATTCGCGATTTTCTGGAGTCACTGATGGGAGGCCCGGATCGCAGGACCTGCGGATGGGGATTGAGAGAGAGGAGAGCTGGCGGGGACCCGTCAGTAGTCATTGAGCCGGTCGATCATCAGTCGAAGGCGCCCGTAGTCGCGGCGATTGAATCCGAAGGCGATTCTCGGTAGTTCCACGAAATCAGGGTCGTCGCGTTCTTCGGGGAGCGGTTTGGTGGCATGGAGGTTTGTGCCGGCGATGATATCGGCAAAATCCGAATTGAGAATCGTAAGGGCGGAGGCGGGTGGGAGACGTTTCAGGCGGATGACGAGGAGATCCCGGACGTAGCGGCTGGAGGCGAAATTGCGATAGAATTGAGTAATCCATCGGACGGCCTGGGCGGGGCTGTCGGTAATCTGGTAGAGATTCAGGTCTTCCGGGGAGATGAGTTCGTTTTGGAGGAGATGATCGCGGACCTGGCGATCCCACGTCTTCCAATAACTTCCGCCGGGTTTATCGACGAGCACGAGCGGCATGAGCTGGCTCTTGCCGGTCTGCATGAGGGTGAGCGCTTCAAATCCTTCGTCCATGGTGCCGAACCCGCCAGGGAACAGGACCACGGCATCCGAATGCCGGATGAAGACGAGCTTGCGGGAGAAGAAATACTTGAACGTGACGAGTTTTTTATCGTTGGAGATGATGGGGTTGGCGGATTGCTCCCAGGGCAGTCGGATATTGACGCCGAAGCTGCGAGCGAGGCCGGCGCCTTCGTGGCCGGCGTGCATAATGCCCGAGCCGGCGCCGGTGATGACCATGAAACCGGCGTCGGCAATGAGGCGGCCGAACTCCCGGGCCTGCTGGTATTCCGGCTTGCTGGGGTGAGTGCGGGCCGAACCGAAGATGGTTACTTTGCGGGTGTCTTTATAGGGGGCGAAGAGTTTGAAAGCATAACGGAGCTCGCGGAGCGCGGTTTGGATGACGCGGACGTCGCCGCGATATTCGACATCGGAGAGCAACTTGAGGGCGCTTTCGATGATATCCTGGACGAGGTCTGTATTGTGCCCGCCGCCGCGCAGGGCGATCAACTCCTGGATCCGCCGTTGCAACTCGCGATCGCCTTTACGCCCAGGATGTGACATGCGTGGAGGCTAACAGGTATGCGTCTGACCGCAAGAGAGGGGTCAGCCGGATTCGAAGAATGCGCAACAGATGGGCGGTTGAACCGGCAGTGCATCCTCAGGTTGGGCGGTGCTGGCGGACGCCCGGTGAGGGCACCGGGCCTACAGGCAGACGCCGTTCTCCTTGTAGGCCGCGTGCCCCCACGCGGCGGATGATGCAGAGCCACCGACAGCCTGGGAATGCACGCTTGAACCGGGAGCGGGAAGAGGGTGTCTTTGACAGGGTGATGGGCAATTGATACCGTCCGGGCTCCTCGAAAAAGGCGTGACGATGGATTACAAAGAGACACTGAACCTGCCCCGGACGGCATTTCCGATGAAAGCGGACCTGGTGAGTCGGGAGCCGGAGCGGCTGGCGCGGTGGCAGGAAGAAGGCCTATACGAAAAGGTGCAGGCGGCGCGGGCGGGGAAGCCGGTGTTTGTATTGCACGACGGGCCGCCCTTTGCGAATGGGGATGTTCATGTGGGGACGGCGTTGAACAAGATCCTGAAGGACATGCTGGTGAAGCACAAGAGCATGCGGGGATATCGGGCGCCGTATGTGCCGGGGTGGGATTGTCATGGGCTGCCGATCGAGTTCAAAGTATCGCAGGAGCTGCGGAAACGCGCGGGGAGCGGAGCGGGGGAAGCCGATCCGGTGATCATTCGGCGGGCGTGTGAGGAGTATGCGCGGAAGTACATCGAGGTGCAGCGTGGGCAATTCAAGCGATTGGGGATATTGGGCGACTGGGATCGGCCTTACCTGACCCTGGACAAGGCCTATGAGGCGGAGGAATTGCGGTTGTTTGCCGATCTGGTGGAGCAGGGCTTCGTGTATCGGGGTAAGAAACCGGTGTATTGGAGCATCCCGTGTCGCACCGCGTTGGCCGAGGCGGAAGTGGAGTATCAGGATCACGTCAGCCCGAGCATTTATGTGAAATTCCCGGTGGTGGATCATGCGGGGCTGTCGGTGCTCATCTGGACCACGACGCCGTGGACCCTGCCGGCGAATCTGGCCATCGCCTATAATTCGACGTTTAGCTATTCCGTGGTGCGAGTGGGGGGCGAACTGATCATCGTTTCCGCGATATTGCTGCCGAGCGTCGCGGAGAAGTGCGGGTGGGCAGGATACGAGATTGTGCGGAGCATGCACGGCGAGCATGTGTCGCAACTCGAAGTCCAACATCCCTTCTGCGCGCGGCGGGGGAAATTGCTGGCCGGCGACGCATTTGTCGAGTCCACCACGGGCACGGGGTTTGTCCACGTCGCTCCGGGTCATGGGCTGGAGGATTACGGTTTGGGATTGGAGCATGGGTTGCCGATTTATTCGCCGGTGGATGATGACGGGCGATTGACGTACACGACAGATCTGCCGGTGGATCAGCAGATGCCGGCCAGCCTGATTGGGAAATCGGTTTTGGAGCGGCACGGTCCGAGTGAGGCGAATCTCGCCGTGCTGGAGATTCTTAAGGCGGGCGGTCATTTGATGCGCGAGGAGAAGTATACGCACAGCTACCCGCACTGTTGGCGGAGCAAGACTCCGGTGATCTTCCGGGCCATGGACCAATGGTTCATCGAGATCGATCACGCGCGGGATGCCAATGCGGGGGAGGCGGTGGGGGCGTCGCGGACGTTCCGAGACGAAGCGATCGCGGAGATCGACCGGGTGAAATGGATCCCGGACTGGGCCCGAAACCGGATTGAAGCTGCGGTGAAATCGCGACCGGACTGGTGTATTTCGCGGCAACGGACCTGGGGTGTGCCGATTCCGGCATTCTACGATCAGGCCGGGAGAGCGATGCTGGATGGCAGGGTCATACGGCGGACGGCGGATTTGATCGAGCGGGAGGGTTCTCATGTCTGGTTCGCGACGCCGACCGACGCGTTGTGGGCGCAGGTGAGGCCAGAGGACTGGTCGGGTGACGAGCCGGCCAGGAAATCGGCCGACACGCTGGACGTCTGGATCGATTCAGGGAGTTCCTCCCGGGCGGTATTGATGCAGCGGGAGGAATTGCGCCGGGACGGGGGAGCGGAACCGTTGTGCCCGGGGCAGGCCGACGTGTATTTGGAAGGGAGCGACCAGCATCGGGGGTGGTTTCAGTCGTCGTTGTTATTGGGGCTGGCGGGCAACGGAGCGGCGCCCTATCGGACGGTGTTAACGCATGGATTCATGGTGGATGCGGACCGGGAGAAGATCTCGAAGAGCAAGCAGGGGCATTATGACAAACCGCAGACGGCGGACGCATATGTGCGCCGGTATGGAGCGGATGTATTGCGCTTGTGGGTGGCCTCACAAGATTTCCGCAATGACATCATCGTGAGCGAGGAGCGGATCGCGAAGGTGGGAGAAAGCTATCGCGTGATCCGAAACGCGCTGCGATTTCAGCTTTCCAATCTTTACGATTTTGACCCGGACCGGGACCGGCTTGCGAACGCGGAAATGACGGGGCTGGACCGTTGGATCCTGGGTGAATTTGGCGAGCTGGAGGGCGAAGTGGTTCGCGCCTACGACCGGCACGAGTTCCACCTGGTCTATCAAAAAACCAGCCAGTTTGCCGCGGTCCAGTTGTCCTCCATTTACCATGATGCGGTGAAGGATCGGCTTTATACCGATCCGGGGCATTCGGTGCGCCGGCGATCTACTCAGACCGCGTTGTATCTCCTGGTCCGTGGGCTCTCTCAGATGCTCGCGCCAATCCTGGTCTTTACCGCCGATGAAGCTTGGGAGCATTTGCCCGGCACGCCCGACGGATCGGTCCACGCCAGTATCTGGGAGCCGAAGCCGTATGCGGTTGCCGAGTCCGATCGGGAGCTGTGGGCGGCATTATTTGGGGAGCGGGAGAAGGCCTTGGGAGAGTTGGAAAAGGCGCGGCAGGGAAAGCGGATTGGGAAGGCGCTCGAGGCGAAAGTTGTGCGGGTATGCGGTCCGCAATTGCATGCGCAATTGGCCGGGGCTGCCGATGAACTGAAGGAGCTTTTGAACGTGTCCCAGTTGGAGCTGCGGATTGGGACCGAGGATGGGGTGCTGGTGGAGCGTGCCGACGGCGAAAAATGCCCGAGGTGCTGGCATTGGGAGACGGACGTAGGGTCCAATGCCGCGCATCCCGAGTTGTGCGGGCGTTGTGCAAGGGCGGTTGAACAACGCGTCGGGTCGCTTTAGACAAAGCCGGTGGCGGAAGTTCAGCGCTGTTGCGGCCTCCGGCCAGGGATCCCTTACCCGTGCAACCGGCAAGTTTTCAGGCGACCTCCGTCTTTGTTGCGCGGCTTTGGGCGGCGCGTTTCCGTTGGTTTTCGTCGAGGATCTTTTTACGCAGCCGGAGATTTTTCGGCGTGGCCTCGACGAACTCATCCGGGCCGATATATTCGAGGGCGCGTTCGAGGGACATGCGGAGGGGAGGTTCGAGCTGAATCCCTTTGCCGTCGCCCTGGGATCGCATATTGGTGAGGTGCTTGATTTTGCAGGGGTTGACGGGGATATCATTCTCGCGGGCGTTTTCGCCGACGATCATGCCCTTGTAGATACGTTCTCCGGGATCGACGAAGAGCCGTCCGCGTTCCTGGTTCATATTGAGGGCGTAGGCGGTGGCGAGGCCATTTTCGATACTGACCAGCGAGCCGTTCTTCCGGGAGATGATATCGCCGCGATCGGGTCCATATTCATGGAAGAGATGGCTCATGACGCCGAGTCCGCGGGTCATATTGACGAGGTCGGTCTCGAAGCCGATGAGGCCGCGCATCGGGATGAGGGCTTCGATGCTGATCTGTTCGCCATGGTGATGGTCCATGGTGGTGATTTCCGCTTTGCGGTTGGCGAGGTTTTCAAGGATCGGGCCCATGCCTTCCTTGGGTATCTCGAGGAACATTCGTTCGATCGGTTCGAGGGGCGTTCCATCTTCGGCGCGCTGGTAAATGACTTCGGGTCGGGAAACGAGGACTTCATAGCCTTCCCGGCGCATTTGCTCGACCAGGATGGCGATCTGCATTTCGCCGCGGCCGCTGACGTTGAAGATATTCGGGGCGTCGGTCTCCTCGACGCGGAGGGCGACGTTGGTGCGCGTCTCCTTGAGGAGGCGTTCGCGGATATGTCTGGCGGTGACCAGTTTTCCATCCTGGCCGGCGAGCGGGCCGTCGTTGACGGCGAACTGCATTTGGATGGTCGGGGGATCAATCGGAACGAAGGGGAGGGCTTGCCGATCCTCGCGGTCGGTGACGGTTTCGCCGATGAACACATCGTCGAGCCCGGTGATGCCGACAATATCGCCGGCGTGTGCCTCACTGATTTCGATGCGTTTGAGGCCTTCGAAGTGGAAGATGGCGGTGGCTTTATTGGTGGTCTTCCGGCCATCGCCGTGGATGCACGCGATGGGGTCGCCCAGGTTGATTTTGCCGCTCAGGATCTTTCCGAAGGCGATTCGACCGAGGTAATCCGAGTAATCGAGATTGGCCACCAACATTTTGAATTCGGAACCGGCATGGGCGCGGGGAGGGGGGATTCTTGCGATGATCGCGTCGAAGAGCGGTTCCATCGTGCCGCTGACGTGATCGAGTTCGGTCTTGGCGTAGCCGTCTTTGGCGCTGGCGTAAATGATCGGGAAATCGAGTTGTTCGTCGGTAGCGTGGAGGGAGAGGAAAAGATCAAATACCAGGTCCAGGACCTTGTGCGGTGTCGGCGTTTTCGCGGTCGATTTTATTAATAACGACAATGGGTTTGGCTCCGGCTTCGAGGGCTTTGCGGAGCACGAAGCGGGTTTGAGCCTGGGGACCTTCGGCGGCATCCACGACCAGGAGGACACCGTCGATCATATTCATGATGCGTTCAACCTCACCGCCGAAATCGGCATGGCCGGGGGTATCGACGATATTGATGTGGAAATTCTTGTATTTGAAGGCGGCATTCTTGGCCTTGATCGTGATGCCCTTTTCGCGCTCGAGGTCCATCGAATCCATGATCCGTTCCTCGGTTGCGATGGCCTGGTTGGCGCGAAAGGTTCCGGACTGCTTGAGCAGGCAGTCCACCAACGTGGTCTTGCCATGATCGACGTGCGCGATGATCGCGATGTTCCGTATATGCTGCATAATGGTCTACTCTAGCCCGGAGTGGCCGGGCCGCGAAGTCTCTCTTTTCCAGCCCAAAGGTCAAGTCCCGAGGGCCGCATGTTCGAGCTTGGGCTGCCGCCGGGACTGTGCAAGGATGCGCCCGTGCGGTTATACACCCGATACCGGCCAACGCGTGTGCGCCGCCGTCCCTGGCGGTTATGGCTGGCTCTGGTGCTGTTGTTGGGCGGGCTTTACGGATGGCTGAGATGGCAGCCGCGGGAATCCGATCAGCCCAAGGACTTCATGCCCCATTCGGGCGAGGCGCGAAAGGATGCGGACCCCGCCTACAATGGCGGAGATCCGACGAAGCGCAGCGTGCGGTTGGGCAGCGTGGGGCCGACAGGCCAATTCGAGAGATCGAATGTCCCGGCGCCCGACAGGTACTTCACGGGAGGCCGGCTCGAATGCTCCGCCGGCTTCGGACGCGGCGGACCGACCGGTGGAAACCGTCTTCGAAGCACAGTTGGCGCTGGCCAGGATGGGATTCTCGCCGGGTTCGCTCGATGGCGTGGTCGGCTCGCGCACACGGAACGCGCTCAGGGTTTTTCAGCAACGCGAGCGATTGAGCGTGAGCGGTGATTTGGACGCGGCGACGCGGAAAGTGCTGAAGTTGCGGGAGCCCCTTTACACGAACTATGTCGTCAGTGCCGAAGACCTGGGGAGATTATTGCCAATCGGAAAGGGATGGCTGGCCAAGTCCGAGCAACCGCGTTTGGACTATGAGAGCATATTGGAGTTGGTGGCCGAACGCAGTTGGAGTGATCCCGACCTGGTGCGCCGACTTAATCCGTTGGTGGATTGGCAGACAGTGGCGGCTGGAACCTCGCTGCTGGTGCCCAACGTGGGATGGGCGGAGCCGGCGTCGAAGGCCGCGCTGGTCAGGATCCAATTGGGGAACCGATTCCTGGAGGTGTTCGACGAGCGGGTGAACATGATCGCCCATTACCCCTGTACCATTGCCGCCAGCGTCGATCGGCGGCCACTGGGAGAACTCCGAGTTGAGGTCATGATTTCCATGCCGAATTACACATTCGACCCGGAGCGGTTTGCGTCCAGGCCGGAGACCCGGGGGTTGGATAAGAAGTTGATTGTGCCTCCGGGGCCGAACAACCCGGTGGGCACGGTCTGGATCGGGTTGAATCGGCCGGGTTACGGCATTCACGGCACAGCAAACCCGGAAAAGGTGGGCGGAGCGGAATCGATGGGTTGCTTTCGGTTGGCGAACTGGAACGCCGAGCATCTGCTAAAGCTCGCCTGGGTGGGAATGCCGGTGCACGTGGAACCGTAATGGAGCGGTTCAGGAGCGGGGCGACCTGGCACCGGGAGGCCGTCGTTCGATCCGTTGCCGAGGGAGCCGGCGCAAGTCCGTTCTTTTGTCCCGAGCGACCGTCAGCCGGCATGTTGCCCCAGAACGCGCGCCTTCTGAATGCCGTAGACTTTGAGGACGCGCTGGGTGGCCTCGTCAAGCAGGGCGGCGTCGAGCACGACGCGCTGGAGCGTTTCCCCTTTCATGAAATCGAAGACGTGGAAGCCGTCTTTGCTCTTGTCGAGGGCCGCGACGAGGTCTTCGAGGGAACTGATCGGCTGGTCATTAACCCGTTCGAGGACGAGGTTGCGGAGGTCGTGGTAGCCGAGGTTGAAGTAATCTGGCAGGACCTGGGAGAGAAGCACAATGCCCGGTCGTTCCGGCGTGGGTTCTTCATTGCGGAAATAGGCGAGTCGGAAAGGGGCGCGTTGCTCCCAATTCTCCCCCCAACTCTGCAGGTAATTTCGTGTGAGCGGCTGGAACACCAGACCACCCAGAAGGGCGTACTCGGGTTCCTGGTCATAGGGCGCGGTCGGGATGAGGCGGGAGGCATTAGTGGCGGCGGGGAGGCGATAATCGACTTCCAGTTCCTGAGCGTCGCGCCAGATCTTGAGATGGATGGCATCGCCTGCCCATTTGTTGCGGGTGGAAAGGTTCTCGAGCATGAGATGGCCGTATTCGGGATCGAGATAGTCCCCCTGGATGTCGATTTCAAAGCCATCGACCTCGAGAAGCAGATCGCGCGGTCGAAGCGTGGGCGTCGTGCCGGGCCGGTTAACGACATCAATAACCACGACACCACGCGGTGGGCCATCCCAGCGCAGGAACCGATGGGTTTCGGGGTTAACCGTGGGTTGCCAGGTGAAATCAAAATAGCCGAGCCCCGGGTAATTGGGCTTGGTGCGGGCATCGATGATCGAGCGGATGAAAGGTGAAGGGAGGACCTGGCAGACGTTGCCGGCTTGAGAGAAGACCAGACCGATCAGTCGTTTGCCGTCGAAGACCGGTTCGCCCCAACCGGCGCCACTCAACTCGGCGGTGAGTTCGGCGAAGACATGGGCCGAGTCGGTGAAACTCGGGTTGGTGACGTCAAACCGGCTGATTTCAGCCTGGCGCATTTCGAACGTGCCGGAGTTCCAGCGCACGATCCGGGTGCTGGCCTCGGGATCGACACGGGAGGCGAGTGTGACGGGCTTGAGATCTTCCCAGAAGGGCTTGTCCGAAACGGTAATCAAGGCAACATCGGAAAGGTAATCGGCCCAGATCAAATGACCGGGCCACCACTGACCACGGCCGCCTTTCTGCACCCGAATCAGCGTCAGATATTCCAGGTCGCTAGCGGTGGTGACGATTTGATGATTGGCGATGACGACGCCTACTTTGGCGACGGTTTGAGCCTGGCGGGTCCAGGGTTGGAGTTGGTCGTATTGTAGCCGCGTGACCTCCAGGGCGACGACGGCGGACTGCCAGAGTTGGGCGTGACTGCGGTCATTCTTCGCGGCCTGGAGCACCGGGAAGAACAGGACGAGGGACAGGGCGACAGGCAAGAGTCTCATAGGCGGCGGTCCTGCGGAATGGCGTAGGTCTCAAGGATCTCGGCGTGGGCGGCGTCGGCTGCCGCGCGATCGACCGTTTCGAGGGCGCGGTTGGGGAGCAATTCCAGGACGTGATGAGTATTGGTGGCGGTATCAAAGGCGCGGATGACGTCCTCGAGTCGTTCGATTCGGATGCCATTGATGCGATCGACCAGTGCCCGGCTGGTGTAATGAAGGTTGGCGTTCACGGGATGGGCGAGGGTGGAGGCCAGGACGATCGGTTCGGGCCGGGCCGTTTCGGGGGACTCGACGCGGCGATAATAGAGCTCGTAGATGAGTTCAGAATGTCCGAGGGCGCGAAAGTCACGGCCGAGGGTTTTCATATATTCCTGGCTCAGGGGGGTAAAGACGAGGCCGGCGTAAATGTAGTAGCGGGGCAGGGTATCGGTACTGATTACCGAGCACCCGGTCTCCTTCATAGATCGACATCGGCAGGGTGAGATCCAGGGTTTCACCGTTGCGCCAGACTTTCAGCGGCAGGCTGTCGCCGTTCTGGGTGGTGTGAAAAGCGACGGCTGAGAACACGCGATTGCCTTCGAAGTTGACGTTCGCATCACTGCCGACTTCATAATCACCCACCTGCAGCAGCACGTCGTCGGGACGCAGGAGGGCTTCGGTGGCGGCGATGGGCAGCAGGCTGTCCACGCGGGCGCCCACGCTATCGCCGCTCAGTTTGAGGTATCGGCGGTAGGTCGGATTCTCGAGCGGCACCACCCGGATGCCGGCAGTGGGAAAACCGTCATACCGGCCGTCCTCGATGTCTTTCAAAAAATGATTGATCACCGGTGGCGGGATGAAGAAACCGGTATTCTCGAGCCCGGGGATTCCCATGAAAGCGACGCCAACAACCAAATCATCCTGGAGGACGGGGCCGCCACTATTGCCGGGGTTGATGGCGGCGTCGGTCTGGACGGAGAGGAAGCTGCGGTTGCCGATATGGACGTAGTTTTGGAGTTCGATTCGGGAGACCACGCCGCGGGTATAGGAGATCTGCTCGCCGCCGGCCGGATAGCCGCAGGTGACCACCGTCGAACGCACGACGGGGAGAGGGCCGAAATCGAGGGGTTCAAGGCCTTCGAAGAATCGTTCATCGAGCACGTCGAGCAGGGCCAGGTCGCAGTCGTGGCCGATGTACCGGACGGTGGCGAGATAGGGGCGGGGATCCTGGTACCGACGCACGAGGATTTGCTTGGCCCAACTCACGACGTGCGCGTTGGTCATGATCTTCCGGCCTTTGACGACGAAGCCCGAGCCGCTGCTGCGGCGGACCTGATCGAAGCGCCACGGAGAATCCCAGAGGGGTTGTTGGCTGAAATTGAGGATTTGGACGACCGATCGCTCGGGCGAGGCGGCCCACGCAGCCGAATGAAAGACCACCGCCAGAACCAATGAAAACCATAACTTTGGCACGCTGCGAAAATGGGGGCGGGCGGTATGAGGGTCAAGCGGATTTAGGAATTGCCGGACGAGATGGCGCGGCCTTTACTTGCCGAAGTGTCAAAACAGCCTTTTCTTCCGGATGGGCAGGTATTGCGGCTTCGGGGCGCCGCGCAGGCCTCGTTTCACAAGGAAGCGGCCTGGGCGACGACATCTCGATTTGGGCGGGAAGTTTTCGTGCGTGGTGTGGTGGAGATCTCCAATTACTGCCGGGAAGATTGCGGGTATTGCGGGATGCGCCGGTCGAATCGGGGACTGGAGCGGTATCGGGCGATGGTGGACGAACTGGCGGAGGTGCTGGTGCATCAGAGGCCGCTGAGCGTGAGGGATATCAGCCTGCAGGCCGGAGAAGATCCACAGGCGGTACGCGAGGTGGCGTTACCTCTGATTCGGATTTTGAGACGTGAGACTTCCCTGGGGATTATCGTCTGTCTGGGGACTCTGGATTCGGGGCTTTACCGGGAATTGCACGAGGCGGGGGCGGACTTGTACATCCTGAAGTTTGAGATGTCGGACGGCGTGGCATACCAACGGCACCGGGCGCCGGGAACGCTCGAGGAACGGATCGCACATATCCGGCATTTGGCGGAGGAAGGTTGGCATGTGAGCTCCGGGTTCATTGTGGGGTTGCCAGGTCAGTCGGAGGGAAAGCTGACCGACAATTTTCGATTGGCGGCCGAATTACCGCTGAGCGGGTGCAGCGTCAGTCCATTTGTGCCGGGCGCTGATACGCCCTTGGTGACCGCCCCGATGGCGGACCTGGATTTGACTTTGAATTGCATGGCGGCGTTGCGTTTGATGCGCCCGGGTTGGGTGATCCCCGCGGTCAGCGCGCTGAACATCGCCGGTCCGGGTGATGGGTATGCTCGAGGTTTGCGGGCGGGGGCGAATCTCGTCACCATGAACCTGACCCCGGAACGACTGCGCAAGTCCTATGTCCTGTATCGGCGGGATCGGTTCATCATGACCGAAGACCGCATCCTGGCGGCGATCACGTCGGAGAATCTATTCCCATCGCGTCAGAGCCTGGGCGTTCATCTGCGAAAGACGGTGGCGCCGTTGGCCGCGCCGGTATCGGTGAATGGATAGGAGTGGCGGTGATCGTGCCGTGATCGGTGGTGCCGAAGGACCGGTTCTTTCCGAATCCTCCCGGCCGGCGGTTATCCCGGAGGGGTGGGGACAGCGGAACCGCGGCCGAGGAGCCTCTGGTGTTCCTGGGCCACATAACGGTCGGTCATTCCGGCAATATAATCGCAAACGGCGCGATGGAGGCCCACCTGCCGGGCTCGTTGTCGGGCATTTCTGCCGATGGCGCCGGGGTTCTCGATGAAGTAATTGAACAGCTGTTCCATCAAATGCACGGCGCGTCGGTTGGGGTCATGGACCCTGGGGTTGTAGTAGAGATGCGTATGCAGGTAACCCCGGAGTTCCTCGTTGAGTTGCAGGCGGCCGCGGCTGTACGCGATCAGCGCCTCCGACCGCTGGCGTATATCGTCGGCGCGATTCACACCGGCGCGTCGGATCCGCCGTTCGCTGGTGCGGACGACGTCGCGCACCTCACCATCGATGATGCAACGGATGACAAAATACCAGCGGCACTCGGCGGCGAGCCGGCCGTGGAGCCGTGTGACCGTCCGCGCCGCATCGTGCCAGATACGGACTTCAGCATTGAGCCGTCGTTCCGAGAGGAGGCCTGAATCCAGCCCGTCGTCGAGGTCATGGCTGTAGTATGTGATTTCATCGGCGAGATTGGCGACCTGGGCTTCGAGCGAGGCGGATTGGAGGCCGGCCGAGTGAGGGTTCGGCGAGGGATGATCGTAATGGGTTTCGTGTTTGGCGAGACCTTCGCGGACTTCCCAGGTGAGGTTCAACCCTGCAAACCGCGGATATTTCTGCTCCAGGAGTTCTACGACGCGCAGGCTTTGACGGTTGTGCTCGAATCCACCGTGGTCGCGCATCAGCCGGTCCAGGACTTCCTCGCCCTTATGCCCGAACGGGGAATGGCCGAGGTCGTGGGCCAGCGCGATAGTTTCGGCGAGGTCCTCATTGAGCCTGAGGGCGCGAGCGATATTCCGGGCAATCGCGGCGACTTCAATCGTGTGCGTGAGCCGGGTGCGCAGGTGATCGCCCGTGCCGTTGAGGAAGACCTGCGTCTTGTACTCGAGCCGGCGAAAGGCCCGGGAATGGATCACCCGGTCGCGGTCGCGTTGGTAGTGGGTGCGCCAGTCGGGCGGTTTTTCCCGGTGTTGGCGACCGCGGGTATCCGCGCTGCACTGGGCGTAGGGGGCGAGGATCTGGCACTCGCGTTTCTCAAGTTCCTTACGGGTAAGAGGCATGTTCCCCCGGACGGACCCTCCGCCGGCATTCAGGTGCGCAAGAGTTCTTCGACCGAAACGCCCTTGAGCTCGAACAGGCGGCGGATGGCATCCTCGATGAGGTTGTTCGGGCAGGAGGCGCCGGCCGTGATGCCGATGGTAATATTGCCGGCGGGGAGCCAGTCGCGGGTCTCCACTTCCTGCTGTCGGGGGAGATTGAAGTGAAAGATCTGCCGATCGGAGGCCATCTTGGCCGCGTTCTTTATAAAATACGTGGGGAGTTTGGCCTCGCCCATCTCCGCCAGGTGCGAGGTGTTCGAGGAATTGTAACCTCCGATGACCACCAGCAGGTCGAGCGGGTCGGCCAGGAGTTTCTCCAGGGCATCCTGCCGATCCTGGGTCGCGCCGCAAATCGTGTCGAAAAAGCGGAAGTGCGGATCGATGGATGACGAGCCGAACTTGGTTTCCATGGCGCGGCGGATGCGGCGTTGGACTTCCTCCGTTTCGCCACGGAGCATGGTGGTCTGGTTGGCCACACCGACCGCATCGAGGTGGAGATCGGGATCGAATCCGGGGGAATAGGCGCCTTTGAACTTTTCGAGAAACGCGCCTTTGTTCCCGCCATGGAGAATGTAATCACAGACGTAGTCGGTCTCGTCGAGATTGTAGACGACCAGGTAATGGCCGGTGCCGAAAGTGGTGGCCTGGGAGGTGGTCGCCTTGGTTTCCTCATGCTTGGCCTTGCCGTGAATGATGCTCGTCACGGATTCACGCGCATATTGGCGCACCCGTTTCCATACGCTCATCACGTCGCCACACGTGGTATCCACCAGCATGCAACCCTTCGCTTCCAGTTCTTTCCGGGTTTGAACCTCGGTGCCAAAGGCCGGAATGATGACCACGTCGCCCGCGTTCAGCCGGTTCATCTCGGCCGGGTTGGGTTTGGCGGAGATGGTGATGATCCCCAGGTTGAGAATCTGGTCATTGACCTCGGGGTTATGGATGATCTCGCCCAGCAAATAAATGGGCTGCGGTGGGGGAAAGACCTTGCGCGCGGCATACGCCAGGTCAATCGCGCGCTCGACCCCGTAGCAGAAGCCGAATTCTTTGGCCAGTTTGACCGTAAGCCGTCCCGGGGCGGCGACGACCCCGCCATTGGCGCGAATGCGGGTCACGAGGTCACTCCGGTAATGGGAAATGACCTGGGCCTGGACGGCCTCCATGACATCTGGCCGCCGGAGGTTAACTTTTTGGGGCGCCGCGGGCGCTTGGGTTGACATACCAACGGCAGTGTATCATCGGAAGCGAGCCCGTCTAGCCCTCAGGTGGACCGGATGGACCGGAGAAACCCCGCCTTGGCCGTTCAGATTCGCAGGCCGCGGGCGATGATGTTTCGCTGGACCTCGGACGTTCCCGAATAGAGGGTGCTACCGACCGAATCGCGGAGCTCGCGCTCGATTTCCAGTTCGGTCATATAGCCGGCGCCGCCATGAATCTGGATCGCGTCGAGGCAGGAGGCGACGAACGATTCCGAGACGTAAAGTTTGGCCATGGCGGCGTCCATGTCGGCGGATTTGTTCAGCTCCATGAGCCGGCCCACTTTGTAGATCAACAGCCGGGCGGTTTCGTAGCGCAGTTTCATGTCGACAATGCGGTTGGCGACCGACTGGAATTTGCCGATCGGCTGGCCAAACTGTTTGCGGGTTCGGGCATACTCGATGCAGCGTTCGAGTTGGCGTCGCATGGTGCCGAGGCAAGTCGCCAGGATGCAGGCGCGTTCCCAGCCCATCGAGCAATTGAAGACCTCGGCCCCACGGCCTTCGCGCCCCAATAGGGCGGTGGCGGGGACACGGCAATCTTCGAGGACGAGCTCGGCCATGGGCGAGGTGCGAAGCCCCATTTTGTCCATCTTCTTGCCGACACTCAGCCCCGGCGCTTCTTTCTCGACGATGAACCCACAGATACCCATCGCGCCGAGTTTGAGATCGAGCGTGCCATAGACCGCGAAGAGATCGGCAACGGTCGCATTGGTTACGTAGATCTTGGTGCCATTCAGGATGTAGTCATCGCCCGCCTTGCCGACGCGGGTGCGCATGGAAAAGATGTCCGAACCGGCGTTGGGTTCGCTGGCGCCGTTGGCGCCGATAAGAGTGCCGTCGCAAAGCCGGGGAAGGTATTTTTGTTTCTGGGCCGGGGTGCCGTATTTGAGGATGGGGATCGAGTTGGTCCACATGTGGGCATTGATCGAGAAGAGCAGCCCCTGGTCGAGGCAGCCATATCCCAGTCCCTCCATCACGGCGATGGTGGTGATGGGATCGGAGCCGCTGCCGCCATATTCTTCGGGTATGGGCAGGCCTTGGACGCCGAAAGCGGCGCAGTGTTTCCAGCCCTCGCGAGCGAATGTGCGCTGGGCATCGCGCTCGATCATATCGCGGTTGAGCGTGTTGCGCGCGAAATCAATCGCGGATTTCTGTAACGAGAGCTGGTCAGGTGTCAGTTCGAAGTCCATCGGATGTCGCGCGGTGTTGAGTTGAAGCCTCGTCCAAGGGCAGCGCGTCGGCGAGGATCTCGGCGATGTCGCGGACCGCCATGGTGCTGCCTCGGGCGGCCAGGCCATCGGCCGTCATGGTCAAACAGAAGGGACAGGAGACCGCCAGGGTGGGCGCCCCGGTCGCCATCGCTTCGGCAATGCGACTTTGGCCTACCCGACGGTCGGGGACGTCATCGAACCACATTCGACCTCCGCCGGCTCCGCAGCAGGAGGTTTGTTTTCCGTGTCGCGGAAGTTCCAGTCGGTTTTCCGGTCCCGAAGCCAAATTCAAGAGCGTCCTCGGCGGGGTGATTACGCCTTGCACCCGGGCCAGGTAGCACGGGTCGTGGTATGCCACCCTGCGTGGAGGAGAGGAGCAGGGCGGTTCCGTCGGCGACGGCAAACGTCCCAGTTGGACCAATTCCGCGAGATACTCGGTGTGATGAACGACGTCGAGGTTTGCACCGAGTTGCGGGTAGTCCTCCCGGAAAGTGTTCACGCAATGCGGGCAATGCGAGAGAATCCGCTTCCCACCTTTCCGCACGCCAAAGCGCTCGAAGGTCTCCATATTCTTCCCGGCGATCTGTTGAAAGAGCAGTTCGTCGCCCATGCGTCGGGCGGCTTCGCCGTTGCAGCGTTCGAGGTTGCCAAGCACGGCGAAGTTGACGCCTGCCGCCTGGAGGAGCTTCACGACGCTCCGGGCGACTTTCTGCAAGCGGCGATCGTAGACCGCGGCGCAGCCCACCCAGTAGAGGACTTCGTATCCGGGATTACTTTGAACGGTCGGCACCCGGAGATCGGCGGTCCAGGCCATGCGATCCCGGGCCGGCATTCCCCATGGATTACCGGTGCGGTCCATTTTCTGTAAGGCCTGGGCCGGCGGTCCGCGAAGTTGGGTATCCGCCACTGTGAATCTCCGCATTTCGAAGATAAACCCCAGCGGGCTGACGCCAAGGGGGCAGACATCGACGCACGCCGAGCAGGCGGTGCAGGACCAGATCGTTTCGGGTTTGATGATGTTGCCGACGAGTGGGGGGGACGATGGGGGATCGGCGGCGATTGACGAGGTTCGGCCGGCCGGTTGGCCACGCCGGAACGCCCCGGGTTGTGACGCGACCGAATCCAGGTGGCGGTGCAGGTCCTGGACCAGATCCCGCGGGGAGAGTGGCTTGCCGGCCTCGAATGCCGGACAGGCCTCTTCGCAACGCCCGCAAGAAACGCACGCGTCCAATTCCACAAGCTGCCGACGGCTGAATTGTTCGATCCGCGCCACACCGATCTCGCCCGTGGCCTCCACTTGTTCCACCGACACCGGAGAGAGCGTTCCCGGTCGTTCCACGCCGGCTGCCAGCCGCACGGTCCCGGCGATGGCGTGCAACAAACGGCGGTAGGGAAAAAGCGCGATCAAGGCGAGGGCCAGCAGGGCATGCAGCCACCACGCGACCGCGTGCCAGAAGCCAGCGCTGGATGGCGTTAGCCCGGCCGATTCCGAGCCGGCGGCAACGAGTGCGCCCACGAATGAGAGGCCGGGCCACCGAGTCTGCTCGTGAACGATTCGCAGCCCCTCGAGAAGGTATCCGGTCACGCCAATAGCCATGAACAGCGCGAGAACCAGCCAGTCCCACGGTTCATGCCCGATGGTTCGCGGACGATTCCACCGCCGGTAGGCAAAGAAGCCGCAGCCCGCCAACAAAGCGAGTCCGGCGAGGTCGAGGACGGGTTCATAAATGGCGTAATAGAGTCCCTTGTGGAAGACCGGATCCTGCGGGCCGCGACCCAATAGCTTAGCCGACCAATGCTCAAAGCTGATAAGCGTTGTGCCGATGAACAGGAGCCCAAAACCCCAGAAGAGCAACTGGTGCGCGACGCTGGCTGCCCCGCGGCCCCGGACGCGGCGTTGCAGGAGCGCGAACCGCCAAAGGTTGCGCAAGGCAGTGCGCCAATCGACCCGGTCTTCGTTTGGCTTGCCGAGCCGCCAGCGCCGCGTTCGCCGGAAAATACCCCAGGCGAGGCCGCCCGTTGCAATCAAAGCGAGGGCGTAGAACACCGTAATCGACAGGTCCGAGACATTGCCGAAGACTTCGCGGGTCAACTGGGGATGGAGCGGGACGTCCATGGGGTTTACTGCCGCAGTTCCCGGATCAGCTCCGGCACGACCTGGCGGACATCTCCCACCAATCCATAGTTGGCGATGGAAAAGATGGGCGCGTCCATGTCCGTGTTGATGGCGACCACGACACGCGAGTTCTTCATGCCTGCCAAATGCTGCACGGCGCCCGAGATGCCCAGGGCCACGTAGAGCTCGGGGGCCACGATCTTGCCGGTCTGTCCCACTTGCCATTCGTTCGGGGCAATGCCGGCATCGACGAGCGCCCGGGTGCAACCCGCTGCGGCATTCAAAGCAGTGGCCAGCTCGCCCACACAGTCTTCGAATTCCTCGGCGGAACGAAATGGACGTCCCCCGGACACGACCACCCGGGCCTCGGTCAATTCCGGACGGCTGGTGGGGCGCGAGTTCAGCCCGACAAATTCGATTGGGTTGGGCAAAACCGCGACCTCGACCTGCCATTTGAGGCATTCACTCGAAGAGGCACGGAGTTCGGCCGGGCGAAATGCCGAAGCCCGCACGGTGATGAGGCGCGGTCCATCCGCCAGAATCACGGTGGCTATTGCGGCCCCGGCATGCACGGGACGTCGCAGGTGTAACTCGCCACTCACGTGGGAGAATCCGACAACGTCTCCCGCCATCGCCGCCTCCAACAGCGCGGCCGCCCGAGGCAGGATGTCTTTCGAGAACGTGGTTGCGGCCGCAACGATAGTCCGGTCTCCGCGAGCGGCGGCTACGTCGGCAATCACGCGGGCGTATCGGTCGGCAGTGGGATGCGCGAGACAAGGATCATCCGCGACAATCACCCGTCCGAATCTCGCCGCATCGGCGGCGACGCTATCGAGACCGCTTCCGAGCGCCAGCCATTCGACTTCTTCGCCCGAGTGCGCGGCCAATTGGGACGCCATGCCCAACGCGGAGAGCGAACCGGCGCGCAGACGCGCCCCGTCGTGTTCGGCGACGACTAGAATCGCCATGATATTCCTCGGTAGCGCATACGGTCAGATCACTTTGGCTTCGTGGCGAAGACGGCGCACCAACTCCGCGGCATCGGTCACTCGCACACACTCCCGGTTCACGATCACGGGCTCAACCCGCACCACTCGCAACTTCGGGTCACACGCGACGCCCAGTTCCGAGGGCGTCAAATATTCGATAGGCCGTTTCCTCGCCTTCATCAGGGCCGGAAGCGACGCGTAACGCGGCTCGTTAAGACGTAAATCGGTTGTGATGACTGCCGGAAGGCGGACGACGACCGTTTCCAGTCCATGGTCGGTTTCGCGCGCCACGCGCAGGCGGCCGTCCGGGAAGAACTCGATTTTCGAGGCGAAGGTGGCCTGGGGCCAATCCAAAATCCCGGCGAGCATCTGGCCCGCCTGGTTGGAATCGTCGTCGACAGCTTGTTTGCCCATGAGGATCAGGTCGAAGGGTTCGTGGCGCGCGATTGCAGCGAGCACCTGGGCGACGACCCAGGGATCGATAGGGCCCTCATAGCCCACTCTCAGTGCGCGGTTGGCGCCCATCGCCAGGGCGGTCCGGAGCTCGCTCTCGAATTCTTCACCACCGATTCCGGCCACCGTGATCCCGACGTCGGTCCCCTGTTCGCGAATGCGCAAGGCCTCTTCCAGCGCTATGGCATCAAAAGGATTGATCACATGCGCCATCGCTGCCTCGTCGATGCCCGATCCGTCCGGGCGGACGCGGACCGGTTCGTCGGTGGACGGGACACGTTTGACGGGAACGAGAATGTTCATGCGGAAGTGGCCCTAGTGGTCTGTTTCATAAATACGGTTACGTTCGCGGCCAGGGGTTTTTCGGCCGGACGAGGCGCGAGCAACGAGCATACCCGCAGCGGTCTGTAAGGCGCGAGCAACGAAGTCTGGCCGAAAAAGAACGGCCGCCCGGAGGGTTGCGCCGAATTTGGCCTGGGGCGGCGTTGCTCGGTCGGTCGAGTATCGCAGGGGATACACTCTCGCCCTCGCGCCTTGCCTCAGGCCAAATTGGGCGCAACGAACGTGACCGTATTTATGAAACAGACCACTAGCCTGCATTTCTCAGTTCTTGGTAGTCGATCTTGTCGGTCGAAGTCTTGGGCAGCGACTCAACACAAGAGAACAGGTCCGGCACCATGTAAAGGGGCAGGTGTGCAGCGCAAAAGCCCTTCAGCTCGATCACCGAAAGCCGGCCTCCCCGGGCGCTGATGAACGCTTTGATCCTCACACCATCCTCGCCGGGAAACGCCAAAACCGCCGCCTCCTTGATCGCCGGGTGCCGGTATAAGGCGGCCTCGATCTCCCCCAATTCGATGCGATAACCGCGTTTCTTGACCATGCGATCGCGACGCCCCAGAAACCTGAAATTACCGTCCGGCAATTCAACGACGATGTCGCCAGTGCGATACCACCGGCCTTCGCGCCCTAAGAACGCCCGGGCCGTTTGTTCCGGCAGATTCCAGTAGCCGGCCAACACGCTTGGTCCTGCGACGCATAATTCGCCTTCGCTGCCCCGGGGGACTTCTTTCCCGTCCGGGTCCACGACCATGGGCTGACAATGGGCGCAAGCCCTGCCAATGACCACCGGTTCGGCCTGAGACTCCGGGATCGACTGCGGTACTTCGTAGAACGTGCAGACATTTGTTTCGGTGGGCCCATACAAGTTGAAGTAACGGGGATGCGACCAGAGCGACTTGAGCCATTTCAGGTATTTGATCGGGAATACCTCTCCGGCGAACAGCACCAGGCGCAGCGCCGAATAATCATGCTGCTCAATTCTCCCGTATTGCGCCATCAAACCCAGAATCGAAGGGGCCGAATACCAGACCGTGAGTCGTTTGCTGGCGATCCAGGGCGCGAGCCGCGCCGGGTCTTTGCCCAGTTGTTCCTCGACAATCACCAGAGTGGCGCCGTGTTTGAGGGCCACATAGATGTCCAGGATGGAAAGGTCAAAATGAAACGGCGCATGGGAGGAGAACCGATCCTGTTCCGTGGGCTGGAAGACGGTCGAACACCAATCAATGAAGCTGCCCGCATTGGCATGTGTGAGCATGACCCCCTTGGGACGGCCCGTGGAACCCGAAGTGTACAAAATCTACGCCAGGCGCTCCGGGTCGGACGCGGCATTTGGCACCGGGGCGGCCGACGCGGCGGCGTCCAATTCGTCAAGCGCGCGCGACATCGGCGCGCCGGCCCCCGTCCCATCCAGCCCGATCCAGGCGGGGGAAAAATCATTTTGAGCGAACTCCTTTTCCAGCCCGCTTTTCATGCAGGCTTCAACGATTACAACCTTCACCGCGCAGTCCTGGAAGATATACGCATTGCGAGCAGCCGGGGCGGTCGGATCGACCGGCACATAAGCGGCGCCTGCCTTCATGATTCCGAACAGGGCCGCGACCGCATCCGCGGATTTATGCAAACCGATGCCGACGCGATCGCCCGGGCGCACGCCGAGGTGGGAAAGCCGATCGCGGACGCGATCCGATAACCGGGTCAACTCCAGATACTGGAGGCTTCGATCGTCCGGCTCTTCTACGGCCACGCGGCTGGGAAACCGGGAAGCGGCCAGGTCCAGGAGTTCGTATAAGGCGGCACTCATAGGGGAAAGGCGCGCGCGGATCTGAGTTCCAAAAGCAAAATCGCCAAGGGGATGGAGAGAGGAGGGAAGAACAACAAAGCTACGCCTTCTTGGACATCACGAGCCGGGTAATGTCCGACACGGTGTTAAGATTATCGACGCCGGTTTCATGCGCCTGGAGCGTGATGCCGAATTGGCTCTCGAGGAAAGTCACGACCTTGAGCATGGCAATGGAATCCAGGATGCCGGTCGTCGCCAATGGCGTGCTATCCGTGAGGGCGGCCGGATCTTCACCAGGAAGGAATTCATTGAGAATGAAGGTCTTGATGGTGGATTGGATTTCGAGTTCGCTCATAGTTTTGCTCGTATTTTCTTAAAATGCTCGTTGGCGGGAGCCGGGTTCTTGCCATTGCCCAACGCCGGCAGGTCGATTCCCAGCCGCGATACCAGTTGATCGTAGAGCTCTTCGGCCAGTAGTCGGTGCCCGCTCGCGTTGGTGTGGGTGTCCCAATCCGCCAGGATCAAAGTCTCGCGATCCGCCACTCCATCGAATGCCGCCGAAAGATCCAGTACCTCAAGCCCGGCCGAGCGGCACAGGCGAAGCATTTCCTGGCGTTCGGCGGATTCCAGCATCTCCTGGGGGTGCGGCCGATAAATGGCAAAAGCCCGAATCTCCCGTTTGGCACACTGCTGTGCGTAGCGATTGAGAACCCATTGAAATAAATCCGCCATATACGGTCGGAGCCGGTTTTGGATGATCAGGTCGGGCATGTTGGCGCGGACCCCCGCCTTCTCGAAGATCCCCGAAAGGAACTCGCGGTACTCGGGTGGCGCTTCGATGCCCAGTCGCAAATTCCGCGACAAGTGGGGCAGGATAAATGTCCGGTCTGCCTCATAAACGCTGAGCAGTACCGCGTCGGGTTCAAAATCAAACCCGAGCTGTTCGATGCGCGCCAGCTTCTGGAATAGATCCGCCGCGCCCACGGAGAGGTTCAGGATTTCATACTTCGAATAGGTCCCGGCACGCGCGCGATTCAAATGGTCTTCCACCAGGTTTTCGAAGGTCTCATCATCCTTCACCCCCAGGCCGATTTCATGGGAGGCGCCCACCAGGAGCATGCGATAAGCGCCCGCCGGTTTTTTCTTCGAATATTCGCGGTCGCGCATGCCCAGGGGATTTGTCGTCACTACTTCCCCCGAGAGCACGCCGGAAACAGAGGGATTGAAGTCGACCGAGAGAAAGTCGCCGCGTTGATGATAAAGAACGGCGCGGCCCTGGTTCCAACCTTTCGGGGTTTCGTCCTGCCGCCATTGATGGTAGTTCAGGCGCGCGAGGTCGAGTTCTTCATAGTATCCCCTGCGTTGAAGGTTAAGGTCATGGGTGTTCGGCCCGTGGCCACGCAGAGCGGTGAGGACGGACCTGGATTTCGTATGCTGGTTCCAGGAGTCCGCCAGCGATACCGCCACCAGGCATAGGCTCACTACGCCAACCGCAGTCGCCGAGCGCCAGAAATGAAAAGGTCGGCGCGCGGACGGGGCCATGCGGCCCTCCGAGGTATCACGGCTGGATTGTCCCCAGATCATGCCGGCAATCCCGATCACGGCGAGGACCGAGAGAATAATGGCCAGATCTTGAACCCTGGGCCGCGATGCCGCATCCGCCAACACGAGAAGCTCCTCCAGGGACCGGCAGGACCACACGGTCCAGAGGGTGCAGATCACCAGAAATGTTCCGATCGTCTGCAGTCCCAACCTCAAACGCCGGCCGAAGGTTACCCTGGACTTCGTGAGCGAGCGACCTCGCGCCGACTTGTTCTCGTAGAGTGCGTTGACCAAAACCAGCAGCGCGAGAATCGTCCAGAAAGCGACGTCCTGCCAGGTGAAAAGCAGGGAACCCCGAATCCAGAACCACTGCCAGGAATGCAACAGCCAGGTGGCAAAGAATGTCGCCAGCGTCGACAATACCAGGGCCCGAACAGTTCCGAGTTTCCGGAGTTTGAAGAAGGCCGGATAGAAGAAAAGCTTCATGATGAAGTCTTTCCAGTAGATGTTAATCCGGCGCCAAAAATCCGTGAAACTCGAGGCCAGGAGATAAAGATGGTGCGTCTCCGGAAGATTGAATCCGAACATGTGGAGAATGCCCACAATGAGGTGAAACTGGCCCGAAATACGCAGATAAAGAAGGTAAGTCCCCAGGACGAACCCCGCCACATCCGTGGCTGAGGAAAGAGCGGCGGCATCCAGCGGCGCGTACTGATAGACCAGCCGATAAAGCAAAAGATGGAAAACTCCCCGAATCATCCAAATCAGGCCCGTCTGGTAAATCCGCTCCCAGTCCTCATTGTAGTACGTCGTGCAAAATGTCTTGTAATCCACCAGCGGGAACAACGGGAAACAAACGTTCGGGATCATGAAGAAATAGGCGATCGACCGCGCCGGACTAAACGGCGCCGTCCGATGCTTAAGGTCGTAGAGATAGACCATAAGCCGGAACACGAACATCGATCCCAGAATCGCCCAGATCCCCGACAGGGGCGGGAACCACTGCGTGTTGGCGCGAATCACCGTCAGCCCGGCGCCAAATGTGATCAAAAGCCCAACACGCGCCCCGAACCCGATTGGAAGATGACACATGCCGATCAAGGTCAACCCAATCAATAGCATGACGCAGCCGGGGGCCAATCCCTGCAGAAATGGAATGAGCGCAATCCGGCCCTTGAGCAATCCCAGCCATTCACCCGTTACGAGCAATACCGACGCGAGCGAGAAGGAGGCGAAGAACGGCAGACGAAACCGCAAAGGCAGAACGTGATGGATCGCGAATCCGGCGAAGGTGACTTCCAGCAATCGAGCCAGCGTGTGCGTTCCAATCTGGAAGTAATCCACCAGGGCGACAATGATCCCAAACTGCAGGACGATGACCGCGAAACGGCCCCAGTCAGCCCGTTGACCAGCGGCAGGGTTCAGGGTGGCACTACGTGGTAAACCGGTGGGCAAAGGCGCTAAAGCGGGGTTGATCGCCTGCGGTAAAGGTTCCTTGTGCACGGTCGCAAACTTATCGTCAGAAGTAGGAAGCGCAATGTAAAAGTGCGGCAGGGATTTCGCCTGCCGCATACTCGGCCGCTCCCTTCCCTCGCCGTGTTTCGCTGAGAAACATGGACAAGCGCAGGCCGACGGGAGCAGAATGCCCGCTCACACGATTTCAGAACCTGCGCAAAGGTAGAACGATGAATAAGTCCACAATTCGAAGCGAAGAGAACTCGGCCCGGCCGGCAAACGGTCGGCCCATCATGACCCGCACGCTGCCGCGAAGGGATTTCCTCAAACGCACCCTGGGGGCCGGCGCGCTATGCCTGGCGCCGCAGATTCTGCCGGCGGCAACGCTGGGGCGCGGGGGCGCGGTGGCCCCCAGTGACCGCATCACGCTTGGCGCGATCGGCATTGGCAATCGCGGAGGTTATGTCCTCAGTGTTTTTCTCCAGGCGCCGGATGTCCATTTCGTGGCGGTCTGCGATGTGAAGGCGAACCGGCGCGAAGCGGTCAAGAAGATGGCGGACAACAAGTACGGCAACCAGGAATGCGCCACCTACCGGGACCTGCGCGAGTTATTGGCGCGGGAAGATCTGGACGCCGTGCTCATCGCGACCGGGCCCAACTGGCATGCGGCTGCCGCGACCCTGGCCGCCGAGGCCGGCAAGGATGTTTATTGCGAAAAGCCATGCACGAAGAACATTGCTCAGAGCCTGGCGCTGGCAAAGACGTTTCATCGCACGGGGCGAGTCTTTCAAGCGGGAACGCAACGACGCAGCCTGCCCAATTTCATGTATGCCATCGACCTGGCGCGGCATGGCAAATTGGGAAAACTGCAGACGCTGCACGCGCATCCTGGTGGTTTGGCGACCACCACGAGCGGTTGGGCCGAACCCGAGCCCGAGCCACCCAGAGACCAGGTGGATTGGGATCTTTATCTGGGGCCGGCGGCGTGGCGGCCGTTCAATCGACGGTTTCTCGATGGATTTAACTTTGAGAAGGGGGGCGGCATGGTTGGCGGCGGCTGCCTCGAATGGGGGTCGCATTGCGTCGATCTGTGCCAATGGGCCAACGAAGCGGACGACACTGCGCCGGTCGAATACGAGCCGGTAGGGGATCAACTTCACGCCCGTTATGCCAACGGGGTCAGGCTGGTCCTGCGCAATGACGGCTGGTTGCCGCTGGGCTCCTGCCCGGTGCGGTTCGAAGGCTCAACCGGCTGGGTCGAGACCGCTGACGATGGCGATCTTGAGTCCAGCTCGCCTGCTCTATTGTCGGGTAAAGGCGCCAAGGTCTCGGGTTACCCGGCCGATTTTCATGTCCGGAATTTCCTGGACTGCGTGAAATCGCGGGGGCAGACGCGGGCCAACGCGGATGTGGCGTGTTGGTCGCACATCACCTGTCATGCCGCGAACATCGCGTTATTCCTGGGCCGCAAAGTCAAATACGACCCGGTGAAGAATGAATTCCTCAATGATGAGGAAGCGAATCGCTTGCGATCCGAAGCCCTGCGGGATCCGTGGGTCATCTGAACGTGTCCAACTTCAACTCCCTGACATTCATGCATCTCACAAAGCAATCCCCATTGAACCGCCTCGCGATTCTGTTTCTGGGCGCGATGGTTTCCTATTCTCTGTTGCACGCGGCTGATCAGAAATCGTCGGCCGATCGGGAACGCGAGCTCATCCAAGTCCTCCAGTCCGACGCCCCGAAATCCGAGAAGGCGGTCACCTGCAAATACCTGGCGGTTTACGGGTCGAAGGCGGCCGTCCCCGTGGTGGCGCAGTATTTGACCGATAGTGATCTCTCTTCCTGGGCCAGGATCACCCTCGAGGCCATCCCGGATCCCGCGGCGGGTGACGCTCTGCGCGCCGCGCTGGATCAGGTCGATGGCCGTTTGCTGGTGGGGGTGATCAATTCCATCAGTGTGCGCCGCGATGCAAAGGCGGTGGAACCGCTCATCCAGAAACTCCAGAGCCCCGAGCTCGGCGTGGCGGCGGCTGCCGCGGTGGCAATGGGCCATATCGGCGGGGACCAGGCCGCGCAGGCCCTCCAAGCGGCCATGAAAACCGGACCGATGGAGCTGCGTTCCGCCGTGGCCAGGGGGGCCATACTCTGCGCCGAGGATTACCTGTCTCGTGGTCAGCGCCCACAGGCCATGAACATCTATGATGCCCTCCGGATTGCTCAGCTTCCCAAACAGCGGATTCTCGAGGCCACCCGCGGCGCAATCCTGGCCCGCCAGTCCGACGGCATCCCGCTGTTGCTCGAACAGCTCCGGTCCAACGACGCCGAATTAGTTGGGATCGGGCTGCGCACCGCCCGGGAACTGCCGGGGCGCGACGTGACGGATGCCTTGCAGGCGGAGCTCAACCGGACCAGTGCGGACCGGCAGGGACCATTGCTACTGGCGTTGTCCGATCGCACGGACGAATCCGTTCTGCCGGCCGTCCTCAAGGCGGCGCAGACCGGTCCGGTGGAATTGAGGCTCGTCGCTATTGGCGCCATGGACCGGCTGGGCGATGCCTCGTGCGTGCCGGTTTTGCTGGACGCGGCGACTGACGGCGATGCGCAGCTTTCGCGGGCGGCGAAACAGGCGATTGGCCGGCTTGAAGGTGAAGAGGTCGACGCGGATCTTTTGGCGCGGCTACCGCAATCGTCGGGCAAACTGCGGCAGTCACTCATTGAGTTGACCGGATCGCGTCGCATCGAGCGGGCACTGCCGGCGGTTCTCTCATCTGCCGGGGACTCGGACGCCGCAGTGAGACGCGCCGCGTACGAGACTTTGGCGATCCTGGGCAGGAAACCGGAGGCGATCGAACTGGTGCGTATGCTTGGTCAAGCGAAGGAAGGGCGGGAACAAGGTGAAATTGAGAAATCACTATCCGCGATTTGCGGTCGCGAAGGAGCGGCATGCCTGCCTTACGTGATTCCATTGATGCAGGAGAGTGATCCCGGGCTGCGCGTGACGGGGCTGCATCTACTCGCCACAGTGGGTGGGACGGACGCGCTGGCGGCCGTCAAGATCGCGATCACTGACAGCGATGAGAAGGTCCGCGATGAAACCGTGCGCACCTTATCCGGATGGCCGAGCAACTGGTCGGAGGATGTTGGGGTGGCCGACCCATTGTTTGCGTTTGCCAAGACCGGGGAGAAACCGGTGTATCGGATACAGGGATTGCGCGGTTATTTCCAGTATGTGCAACTGACGAAGAGGCTGGATGACCAGGAAAAAGTGGCCCGAATTCGGGAGGCGCTCCCGCTTATTCAACGGCCCGAAGAAAAGCATCTCGCCATCTCCGTGCTTGGGACAATCCCGAACTCTGAAGCATTGTCGGAGTTGAATTCCTTTACCAAAGATCCCGCGGTGGTCGAGGAGGCCTGCCAAGCCATCGTTCGGATTGTTGCCTCGGACAAAGTGAACGACCCGGAGGCGCGCCGCAGCGGATTGCAGACGGTGGTCGCGTCGACCCGGAATGAGGGCACTCGCCGGCGGGCGGAGAATCTGTTGAAAACGCCATAGCGATTCCAGCCGGAACATGCCGTATCGAACGCGCGCAACACGATCTGTTCCATAGACGGGAGCGGGAACCTTGACTGCGGAAGACCATCCGGGCGCCAATCCGATGCGGGCCGCGCGACTGCACGGGCCGGCGGATCTGCGGTTGGAAGAGGTGGAAACCCCGGGGGCTCCCGGTCCCGGGCAGGTATTGTTGCGGGTGCTGGCCACGGGGATTTGCGGCAGTGATCTCCATTCGTATCAGGACGCCCGGATCGGCGATACCCCGGTGAGCAGTCCGTTGATCCTCGGACACGAATTCTCTGCGGTCGTCGATTCCTTCGGAAGCGGCAGCTTGAACGGTTGTTTTGAACCGTTGCGAGCTGGGCAGCGCGTGGCGGTGGATCCCGCCCAGCCTTGCGGGCGATGCGAGATGTGCGAGCGAGGCGACCCCAACCTCTGCTGGCGCCTTCATTTCTGCGGAAACCATCCGGACGGGGGAAGTTTTTGCGAGTGGATTGTCATGCCGGCCCGGTCGTGCTTTCCCGTGCCGGAGATGCTGGACGATGCCGAGGCGGCCCTGCTGGAGCCGCTTGGTGTGGCGATTCATGCAGTGGACCTTGCTCGCATCCGGGTGGGGGATTCGCTGTCGATCATCGGCGCCGGCCCGATCGGGTTGTTGAGCCTCCAGGTGGCACGGCTGGCCGGCGCGAGCCCGGTGTTTATGATCGATCCATTGTCGTGGCGCCTCGACCGAGCCCGGAGGTGGGGTGGGATTCCCGTTCCCGGCCAGGCCGGAGACGCTGTGGCGTGGGTCCAGCGGGAAACGAATGGACGAGGCGTGGATGTGGTCATCGAGGCCGCCTGGGCCAACGAGACGGTAGGGCAAGCCGTTGAAATGGCGCGTTTGGGGGGGCGGTTGGTATTAGTGGGAATTCCCGGAGAAGACCGAGTGACGCTGAAGCATTCGACAGCGCGGCGGAAAGGACTGACGATCCGCATGAGCCGGCGAATGAAGCATGTCTATCCTCGCGCCATCAAGCTGGTGGAAGGGGGCCAAATTGATTTGCGCGGCTTGGTCAGTCATCATTTCCCATTGCGCGGGATCGTGGAGGCGTTTCGGCTCAATGCGGCATACGCCGACAACGTATTGAAGGTGGTGGTGCACAGCTCGGGCTGAAGCCGCACTCAGTGCACCCCAAGTTGGCGGCGCTGGCGGACGCCCGGTGAGGACACCGGGACAAACAACACGCGGTTGCGGATCAGTGGTTGCGAGCTTCTGAGAGTTTCGTGCTGGACCTGGCCGAGGGTGCCCGGTTGCGGAGTTCGGCTAAGAGGCAGCATCTGCTGGATTATGCCATTGGCTCGGCCCTGGAATGCGCGGCCTGTTTAGACATCGCCCACATCAAGGAGTTCCTCTGTTGTTGAACATTGCCGAAGCCAACGGGCGTTATGCGTCTGGAGAGAGGCGGAGTCTGTTCGAGATCGCCGAAAGTGCGGCGGTCCGGGTAGGAACCTACCTGGAGCTTTGCGCGCGCGCGGACAAGCTTGATCCCGAACCGAAAGCCGCAGCAATGGCCCTACTGGACCGAATCGCATCGATGCTGCGCGGTTTGGGCTCCGGCTGATCGAACCCAGCCGACCAAACGATGAAGTGTGCGATGAAGCCCCTGAAACCACACCGACAAGCACCTGGAATGTCCAAACTCCAGCGCCCGGTGAGGTCACCGGGCCTTTAGACATGCGGCGTTCCCCAGGCAGGCCGCGTGCCCGCATGCGGCGGTTGACGCAGAGCCACCGACAACCTGGGGATGCACCCGGCCGCGATCCTTTTCCAGAAAAAGCTTGTGCGATCCTTATCCCGGGATTAAAAGCGTTCGTGTTGCCGGCATTCGTCGGCACGAAACAAGGAGGAAAGTATGATAAGATCCGTCACTATGGCACTCGGTGCCGTTATGGTAGCGTTTGCCCTGAATCAAGGAATGGCGCAGGAGGCCGGCAATGCGAGACCTGAGGCCAAACCGACCGTCAAGGTCAAACAAATGCCGTTTCGAGGCACGATCGTCAAAATCGACCTCAAGACTAAAACGGTCACCCTGGGTGGAAAGGTGAAGGACCGCGCCTTCCTCATCACCGACCAGACCAAAATCAAGAAACACGGGGAGGCAGCCAGTCTCGAAGAAGTGGTGGTAGGCGAATCGGTCGGCGGTTTGGCTCAAGCCCGTGGCGAGACCTGGGAAGTGGTGACGTTGAATGTGGTTGAGAAACCGGTCAAGCCGCAGGAAGAGAAAGGCAAGGAGGACATTTAGGACTGCGGTCCTCAACGGCCAGGCGGGCGTTTCATGCCGGCCTGGTCGTCTCAGGACATCCACCTGCGGGAGGCAGGCGAAGGGAAGCCTGCAAGGGTTCGAGGTCGGCGAGTTGACGACCCGGCGCGTCACCCTGCAGGCGCTGCAAGCGGTCTCCCGCGGGTCGAATCATGCGCTCGTAACTCCCCACCGCGTCATTGAAAGCGGCGTTGGCACGCTCCAGTCCGGACCGGATTCGATCCAGGTGCTCGGTGAATTTCGCGATGCGCGTAAATAATTCCAACGCGGAATCCGCAATCGCCCGGGCATTTTCCGATTGGGCGTGTTGCTGCCAGGTGACACTGACGGAGCGCAGCAGCGCGATGAGCGAAGCCGGGGTGGCGAGCAGGATCCGACGTTGCGCCGCCCACAACAGCAGGTCGCGATCCCCTTCCAGCGCCGCGCTGAACAGCGATTCGGCAGGCAGAAAGAGAACGACATGATCCAGCGCATTGGGGAACAGGTGCGGATAATCGCGGTCCGAGAGACCCTTGATGGTCGCTTTGAGGCGACTCGCATGCTCAGCCAGGAGTTCACGCCGCTGCAGGGGATCCGCCGCTTCAGAGGCGGCGAGAAAATCCAGGTCCGGCACCTTGGCATCCACGATGATCATCCTGTCGCCGGGCAGGTGAACGATCATATCGGGTTTGCCTTCACCGGCCTGGGCTTGCTCCGTGAAATCGCAGTGTGCGCTCATACCGGAGGCTTCGACGACGCGGCGGAGAGTTTCTTCGCCCCATCGTCCGCGGGCCTGGTTGGAACTGAGCACCCTTCGGAGTTGGAGGGTTTCCTGGGAAAGGGATTGGCTTTGCTGGGTGAGCGACTCGAGGTGTCGTTTGACATCGCCGAGGGCGAGGGCCTGGGCGCTGTCGGTTTGCTGGAGCCGGCGCTGATAGGTGTCGAGTTGTTGTCTGAGCGGTTCGAGCAGGGTGGCAATCGCCTGCTGCCGCTGGCTTAGATCGCCCTTGGCCGTTTCGGCAAATTTCGCGAACGTTTCGTTGGCGAGGCGAAGGAACTCCGGTTGGTTTTGGCGGAGGGCCTCGGCACTCAATGCCTGGAAGCTTTCGCGAAGGTCGCCGAGGGCTTTGGCCTGCAAGAGGCGACCCTCGGCCGTCTGTTGTTCGTGGAGTTGACGTTCGCGGGCCAGGAGTTGTTCTGCCGTGCTTCGGGCGGCATCGTTGGCCGACTTGTCAGCGAGCACTTCCGTGAGTTGGCGGCGAAGATCCACGTTGGTCCCCTGTTGCACCCCGAGTTGTTCGCGCAACTCGACCAGCAGTGGATCGGTCGCCCTTAGCGCAGCGGCCTTGTGCTGTCCCCACATCCAACCCATCAACCCGCCGAGGACAACACCCAGCGAAACGCCGACCAGCAGAGAAGCGATGGGGTCCATCATGGCCGAGCCGGCTTAGGCGAGTTCATGTGCGGTCATGCAGAGTTTGTAAAGACGCAAAAGGCACTCAGCCGTATTTGGCAAGAATCGGCTGTAGTGCTTTCCGGGTCCGGGCCGGCCAGTGCCTCCGCTCGGTCAGAATCGCCGTTCGGAGTGCGGAATGACAACTGCAAGGATTACCGGGAATTTCCGGGATGGCGTGTGCGATGATCGCTTTTGCCAATTCGGCATTGCGCCGCAGCAAATCCGTGATGAGATCCACGGTCACATACTCCCCGTCCGACTTCCAGGCGTCGTAATCGGTGACCATGGAGAGGGTGGCATAGGCAATCTCGGCTTCTCGGGCGCATTTGGCCTCGCCGAGATTGGTCATGCCAATCACGTCGTGGCCTTGTTGATGATTTGATTGGGATTCCGCCTGGGTGCTGAAAGCGGGCCCTTCCATGTTCACATAGGTGCCCCCATCATGAACCCGCACACGAAGGGCGCGGGCGGACGTGAGCAAGCGGGATCGCAAATCCTCACAGATCGGATGCGCGAAGGAGACATGAGCGACGATTCCCCGGCCAAAGAAGGTGTGTTCGGCCGATTTCTTCGTGCGATCGACGAATTGTGTCGGCAGGACCAGGTCGCCGGGCCGATATCGAGCCTGGAGCGAACCGACCGCGCTGACACTGATTAGCCAGTGGACTCCGAGTTTCTTCATGGCCCAGATATTGGCCCGATGATTCAGTTCGCTGGGCAGGAGCTGATGTCGCCGGCCGTGCCGCGGGAGGAACACAACACCGCGGCCCCCAAGCTCCCCTGTCAAGAGCCGGTCCGACGGCGTTCCAAATGGTGTTTTGACGGTGACCCACCGTTTCCGACTCAAAGCCTCGATGTCATAAAGGCCGCTTCCGCCGATGATTCCAATATAGGGGTTGGCCATGGTCGAATCCCCGGCTGCCATTACGGACGCGCGCGTCCTTACTTTTCCCATTGCCCCAATCAAGTTGCCGACACGCCCGAATCCTCGTCTCGCAAATAATCGAGACCTTCATGGATGGCCGGCATCAGGATCGCCAGGCATTCGGCGACGGCCTCCGGTTTGCCAGGCAGATTAACAATCAGACATCGCCCACGGACACCGGCCGTGGCCCGCGAGAGGATCGTCGTCGGAAGTTGTTCAAACGCCTTGATTCGCAGGATTTCTCCGAACCCGGGGAGCTCGCGTTCCAGGACAGCCCGGGTCGCTTCCGGGGTGACATCACGGGGGCCGATGCTCGTGCCGCCGATCGTGACGATCAGGTCGCACCTGCGATGGTCTGTGAGTTCGCGCAGGCTTTCGGAAATCCGCTCCCGGTCATCCGGGAGCATGACGGGTTCAATCTCGACGTCCGGACCGAAGACCTCCCTCAAAACGTGATCGATTCTTGGTCCGCTACGGTCTTTGTAAATCCGGGCGCTAGCGCGGTCGCTCAATGTAATTCGGCCGACTTTCATAATGGAATTGTGTCCCGACGTTCGAGCGACATGATCCTTGGCTGAATTGCGGTCATCGCAGGATCCTGCCCCCAGGTACCGCCACCGCGGCAAGATCGATTCACGTGGGACGATTACTCCAAATGCTCCGGACCTCACAGGATTGCCTGGAGAGCGTCCATCCCCGGGCGCAGCAACGGTCGAGCGGAGGAAAGGCGCACGAGAATTCCAACCGCTCGAACGGGCGGATGTTGCTGCCGTCGAGGGGGGGGGACGAAACACGCGAGTGGGTTGGAACAATCGGACGTCTCGAACCCTGCGCGCGTTCCGCTTCCCCGGCGTGTGGGTCAGGCGGAGGCGCGGAGGAGGGACTCGCAAGTCTGGATGCGTTTGGAGAGAAAGCTTTGTTCAGACTGGGTTTTGGCGAGTTGCAAGGCCTTGCGGAAATGCTCGAGGGCAGACGCGGGATCGTTCAGTTGGGTGTGGAACTCGCCCAAAGCGGCATAGAGCAAATAGTACGAATCGAGCCGATTCCGGTCGGGGATCGTGGCAATGGCCTGGATGGCCGCTTGCGGCCCATGCACATTGGCCATCACGACGGCACGATTCAACGCCACCACGGGCGAGGCATCGATTTCCACTAGCTGATCATAGAGGCTAAGAATCCTCTGCCAGTCGGTGGATTCATAATCTTTGGCGGCACAATGACAGGCCGCTATCCCCGCCTGTAGATGGTAATCGGTCAGTTCCATCCCGGCAGCCGATTGCGCGAAGTGAAACATTCCTCGCGCGATCAGGGCCTGGTCCCATTCACTTCGGTCTTGTTCCTTCAGACGAAGCAGATTGCCCTCGCGGTCGACCCGGGTGGGAAAGCGCGCGGCGTTCAACAGCATCAAAGCCAGCAGGGCATGAGTTTTGGGTTGGTTGGCGGCGGGATGTGCCGCGAGGAGCTGAGTCAGGTGAATGGCCTCCTTGCACAGGTCTTCCCGGACCAGTTTCTCTCCTGCCGAGGCCTTGTATCCCTCGTTGAAAAGGAGGTAGAGCGTTTGCAAAACACCCGCCAAACGCGAGACGAGCTCTTCGCCTGCAGGGATTTCGAATCGAATGCCAGCTTCCCGGATCTTCAGTTTTGCCCTGGTCAGGCGCTTGGCAATCGCGGCGTCCGTGGTCAGGAACGCCTGCGAGATCTCCGTCACCCCGAACCCGCAAAGCGTTTTGAGGGCAAGCGCAACTTGTGCATCGGGGGGTATGACCGGATGACAACAGACGAACATCATCCGCAACCGGTCATCCGCGATTTCCTGCTCGAGGAAGAGCGCCTTATCTGCGGCGGGTTCGGATTGATCCATCAATGCGGTGATCTGGGGCTGTTTCTCGCGGAAGACTTTTTGCCGGCGCACGACATCGAGGGCCAGGTTGCGAGAAGCCCTCATGATCCATGCGGATGGATTTTTGGGAACGCCATAGAATGGCCAGGTCTGCAGCGCGCGCGCCAGGGCTTCCTGGACGACATCCTCGGCCAGGGCCAGATGTTCGATCCCAAAGATGCGGGTAAGCGTGGCTACCATCTTGGCAGCCTCCTGTCGAAACAGGTGCTCGACCACCTGGGCGACCTCCGGTGATTCCGATGGATTGGCCGCGGCGGAATTCACGCCCGACGGGGTATTTTTATGCCGCAATCCGCGGCCCTGGAGAGCAGCAGGTCAATTTGTTCCAGGCAGGACCAGGACCAGGACTCATAATTTGAAAGTTCCTTGACCGCGAGGGCGGCCTTCATTGAGCGTTGGCCAGGTGCACCTCGGATCGAAGCTCCTCGGCCATGGGACATTCCGCCGCCACGGGGCGGACCTCGACTCGGATACCATAGTCCAGGCCCGGACATTGCTGGGCGATCGCCACGGCCTCTTCCATGCTGGCGACGTTGAGCAAGAAATAGCCGCCGATCGTTTCCTTGGATTCCGCAAACGGCCCGTCAGAGATCACCCGGCCGCCTTTTTCAGAAACGACTTTGCCTTCCTGCTCGAGCGGATTTCCGGATAGGGCCTTTTGTTGGTCCTTCAATCGATTGAACCAGGCCATCCACTGGTCGGCGACCTGTTGCATTTGTTCGGGAGAAAGCCCGCGAAACCAATCCGTGCCACGAAACAACAGCAGATATCCTTTTTGCGCTTCTGTGCTCATTTTTTTCCTTAGTTGAGTTAAATGATCGTTTCTTCGACGTTCCGATACTACGACGATTCAACGGCGGTGTTTAGGACATTATTCTCGCGGCATATCCAAAATACGCGGTCCGGCAACGTGATCGATGTCTCTCCATCCGAGTTCGGATGGGTCATCTCGCTCGACCGCCACCGGCTCGGGGGCCTTTCACGATGGGAGACAATCGGCCGCCGCGGATCACTCGATATCGTGTGCCGCGCCAATAGACGGTGTTCCCCAGGTACGCTGCGGCCCAAAGAAACACTTGGGCAAGATCCTTGAACCACGGCATCCACCAGGGCCCAGGCGCCGCCGCACCGCCGGCCAGCCGACGCTGCTGATCCCAGGCGGTCCCAGCCCGAAAAACCAGACAAGCGCCCGCGGCGATCCATTCCCATCCCGACCATCGGCCCGTCCACGGTCCTGATGCGGCCATCCAGAGCAGGGGCCAAAATGTGCCGTTGCCAAGAATGCTGAAGAAATAGGGCCAGGGCCGGCACGCCCGGATTGTTCTTGCCCAACGCAATTGATGGCGCCAGACGGCGTTCCAGGTCCTGGGCGGTTCCCAGCACTCGACGACGATGGAAGCGAGCCGGACTTCGCCACCCTTCCGGACGAATTGCTGTCCAAGCTGGAAATCGTCGGCCAGGAGATCAACCAACACTTCGAACCCTCCCATGCTATCCAACGACTCGCGACGGAGGGCGATTGTGGCGCCGAGGGCGAAGTCGAGGGGTGCGAGGGTTTGGGCCTGGAGCACCTCGCTCCAGAAATCGCTATTGATGGCGACGGCCTCCCATTGCATGGCGAGGGTGGAAGGATTGGCGAGGCGGTAGAGGCAGCAGACGAGGGTATTCCTTGACTCCTTCAGCTCGTGGACGAGCTGTTGCAGGAGATCGGGGGGAACGCGAACGTCGGCATCGCTTACGATGAGCAGGGGATATCGGGCCTGTCGCGTCATTTGGATCAATTTGGAGACCTTCTCATTTGGTCCGAGTGGTTCGTGGGCGACGATCATGGAGAGGTCGAGATGCGGATATCGGCCAATCAGGCTTCGCACCACATCGCACGCCGGGTCGTCCCGCGACGAAATACCACACAGGAATTGGACGGGCCCCGGGTAATCCTGGGTGACCCAGCTCAGGAGACACGCTTCGGTCTCGGCATCGCAGCCCTTGAGCGGTTTCAGGACCGTGATGGGATCGTCGGTGGGAGACGTGGAGTTCCGTCGGCCGAGGGGAAACCAAACCGCCATCTGCCAGCGCCAGAGAACAAGGATAACGCTCAGAAACCCGAGAATGACAAAAGGAACGCAGCCCATGGTACTTATCCAGCGAGGTGTTGACTCAGAACAAGCGAGGTCATTTCAACCCGCTCCGCGACGATGCCGCTTGCGTTCAAACGATCGACAGAGTTAAGTAGCACCATACCTTTAGCAAGCAAAAGGACCTCTATGCCAGGCACTTTTCAGCCGATCCAGCTCAGTCCCAACAGCGTTCTTTCCGTGATTCTGGGAGGCGGCGCGGGCACGCGGCTCTTTCCGCTCACGAAAGAGCGGGCGAAGCCGGCGGTGCCGTTGGCGGGGAAGTACCGTCTTGTCGACATCCCCATTTCTAACTGCATCAATTCCGGGCTCAAGCGGATTTACCTGCTCACCCAATTCAACTCCGCTTCGCTGCATCGGCATGTGACGCAATCCTTCAAGTTCGACCAGTTCTCGAACGGTTTTGTCGAGATCCTCGCGGCGGAACAGACCCTGACCGACACCTCATGGTATCAGGGCACGGCCGACGCCGTTCGCAAGAATCTGATCCACCTGCTCAACCATACGTTTGATTATCTGATCGTGCTCAGCGGCGATCAGCTTTATCGGATGGATCTCCGCACCATTATCGGCCAGCATGTCGCCACCGCTGCGGATGTCACCGTCGCCACCATACCCGTCGAACGCAAAGATGTCCCCGGCTTCGGTATTATGCAGATGGACGAAGATTTTCGCATCACGCGGTTCGTCGAGAAGCCGAAGGACCTGGCGGTGCAGGACACGTTGAAATTGCCGCATTCATGGTACCCGCGGCTCGGGATTGAATCGGACCAGGATTTGTTTCTCGCCTCGATGGGCATTTATGTATTCAACCGGGAATTGCTGGCGCAGGTGCTCAACAACGATGATCACACCGACTTCGGCAAGCATATCATCCCCGAATCGATCAAACACCGGCGGGTTTATTCCTACGTCTTTCAAGGCTATTGGGAGGACATTGGAACCATTCGCGCCTTCTTCGAGGCCAACCTCGAACTGGCGGCCCTGCTTCCACGTTTCAATTTCTTCGACATGAGCGCTCCCATTTTCACCCGACCCCGCTTTTTGCCCTCCTCGAAGATCAACGGCGGAACGATTGAACAGGCGTTGATCTCGGACGGTTGCATCGTAAACCATGCGGACATCCGCAACAGCCTGGTCGGTCTCCGGAGCCTGGTCGATGAAGGGACCCACCTCAACCGCGTGGTGCTCATGGGGGGTGACTACTACGAATCCGCCGCTTCGATCTCCGCGAACCAGGCCAACGGTCGACCGCGGATTGGCGTGGGCCGCAACTGCCGGATCGACAACGCGATCATCGACAAGAACGCGCGGATCGGTGACAACTGCCAGATCACGCCTGCGGGCAAGGCCAACGAGCTGGATCATCCGCTGTATTACATCCGCGACGGCATCGTGATCATCCCGAAGAACGCGTGTATCCACAACGGTACGGTGATCTGAGCTGTACCGGAGGGACCGTATCGGAGGGACGAGCTCCGCGAGTCCCTGAACAACAGCATCGGAGGGACGAGCTCCGCGAGTCCCTGAATGGAGGGGTTGCGCGGGAAGGGTTGCGCGAGTCAGGGCCTCGTGGAACTCGGCCCTCCGAGAGATTGATCGGTTGGATATCGGAGGGACGAGCTCCGCGAGTCCCTGAATGATGTGGTTCGCGGGAAGGGTTGCGCGAGTCAGGGCCTCATGGAACTCGGCCCTCCGGGAGATTGGTCGGGTGGGTATCGGAGGGACGAGCTCCGCGAGTCCCTGATGATGTGGTTCGCGGGAAGGGTTGCGCGAATCAGGGCCTCATGGAACTCGGCCCTCCGGGAGATTGGTCGGGTGGGTATCGGAGGGACGAGCTCCGCGAGTCCCTGATGATGTGGTTCGCGGGATGGGTTGCGCGAGTCAGGGCCTCATGGAACTCGGCCCTCCGGGAGATTGGTCGGGTGGGTATCGGAGGGACGAGCTCCGCGCAGTAGTGTCCAGTTATTACGTATTGGGCCAGAGCAAGTTCTGAGGATGGCGATCGCCAACGATTTGCTCCGCAAGCACGAGCGTTGGTGCAAGCAGCTCTGCCAGAGTCGTTTGCTCGAAGATGTTGACGCTCACAATTTGCAGAATTTCGTTCAGACTTTGCTGTAGATTGAGCTGCTTCCGAACGATGGCCACCATCAGGTACGCACAGATGGCCGACCAGATTTGAACGCGCACCGCGTTCTCGCTGCGACCGTAGAAACTGCGAATCCGCAGATGCTGTTTGATCCATTTGAAGAACAGTTCGACCTGCCAACGCTTACGGTAGAGTTCGGCGATCACCGCTGCGGCCACGTCAAACTGGTTGGTCAATAGAACCAAGGTGACTTGGTTCTCCGCATCGTAGACCCGAATTCTTCTGAGCGGTATGGGGTAGGACTTTCGCGACCATGGACTGACGAGCTGAATGGTTTGATCACAACGCAAACCGTCGGTCTTGTCGACTGGCCGTGAAGCGAGCACTCGGAATTTAACGTGGTGTTTATTGCGGACTACGAAGAAGCCGCCCGCCTGGTGGAGTCGATAAAGGCGGATGAAATCCAGATAGCCACGGTCCATGACATAGTAGGCGCCCCGGAGCACGGGGATGCGATCGAGGATCTTCATGTCCGGGAACCCGGCTTGAGTGATGGCGCCCCAGGCTGGCAGGTTGCCCTGTAAAGACAGCATCAAATGCAGCTTGAGGGCGGACTGGCGGGAGCGGGCGTAGTAGCCCCAAGGGAACAAATTCAGGCTCAGCGAAATGATCGAGGAATCCAACGCGAAAGCCACTCGGGGCAGTTCCGGATCGATCGGATGGTCCTGATAGAGTCGGGCGGCGCGGCGCATGAGGATCTGGGCCAGCGCCTGAAATAAACGCCAATCGCGATGACGGCCGGCATAGGCCAGGTTGGTGCGCGAAAGGTGACCGCGGAATCCCAAGTGATAGAGGCCAGATCCTCGGGCCTTGAGGCAAGCCACGACATCGCGCAGGCTTTCGCGATAGGTCAGTTGGCCGAAGCAGAGCGCCAGGAATTGATCGTAGCTGGTTAGACCACGCGTCGGGCGGGTAGTGGGGAATCGTTCGGTGCACCGGGAAAACTCGGCTGGAAACAGTGCGCAGGTGATTTGAGAGAAGACCGTTGCGGAAGGCTGCATCTGCCGAGAGTGCGCCCATCGCGAGGATCTTCGAGCTCATTACCCCACCGCATATCCACGCGCAGAACATCTTAAAACGGGCTCCTCAGCTCCATGTCGATAACAGGGGGTGCAGTCAAAACACCCAATGAATTCAATGCTCCGGCCGAGGGTCTCGCCAACTTAGCTGGACACGAGTGAGCTCCGCGAGTCCCTGAATGGAGGGGTTGCGCGGGAAGGGTTGCGCGAGTCAGGGCCTCGTGGAACTCGGCCCTCCGAGAGATTGATTGGTTGGATATCGGAGGGACGAGCTCCGCGAGTCCCTGAATGATGTGGTTCGCGGGAAGGGTTGCGCGAGTCAGGGCCTCATGGAACTCGGCCCTCCGGGAGATTGGTCGGGTGGGTATCGGAGGGACGAGCTCCGCGAGTCCCTGATGATGTGGTTCGCGGGAAGGGTTGCGCGAATCAGGGCCTCATGGAACTCGGCCCTCCGGGAGATTGGTCGGGTGGATATCGGAGGGACGAGCTCCGCGAGTCCCTGATGATGTGGTTCGCGGGATGGGTTGCGCGAGTCAGGGCCTCATGGAACTCGGCCCTCCGGGAGATTGGTCGGGTGGGTATCGGAGGGACGAGCTCCGCGCAGTAGTGTCCAGTTATTACGTATTGGGCCAGAGCAAGTTCTGAGGATGGCGATCGCCAACGATTTGCTCCGCAAGCACGAGCGTTGGTGCAAGCAGCTCTGCCAGAGTCGTTTGCTCGAAGATGTTGACGCTCACAATTTGCAGAATTTCGTTCAGACTTTGCTGTAGATTGAGCTGCTTCCGAACGATGGCCACCATCAGGTACGCACAGATGGCCGACCAGATTTGAACGCGCACCGCGTTCTCGCTGCGACCGTAGAAACTGCGAATCCGCAGATGCTGTTTGATCCATTTGAAGAACAGTTCGACCTGCCAACGCTTACGGTAGAGTTCGGCGATCACCGCTGCGGCCACGTCAAACTGGTTGGTCAATAGAACCAAGGTGACTTGGTTCTCCGCATCGTAGACCCGAATTCTTCTGAGCGGTATGGGGTAGGACTTTCGCGACCATGGACTGACGAGCTGAATGGTTTGATCACAACGCAAACCGTCGGTCTTGTCGACTGGCCGTGAAGCGAGCACTCGGAATTTAACGTGGTGTTTATTGCGGACTACGAAGAAGCCGCCCGCCTGGTGGAGTCGATAAAGGCGGATGAAATCCAGATAGCCACGGTCCATGACATAGTAGGCGCCCCGGAGCACGGGGATGCGATCGAGGATCTTCATGTCCGGGAACCCGGCTTGAGTGATGGCGCCCCAGGCTGGCAGGTTGCCCTGTAAAGACAGCATCAAATGCAGCTTGAGGGCGGACTGGCGGGAGCGGGCGTAGTAGCCCCAAGGGAACAAATTCAGGCTCAGCGAAATGATCGAGGAATCCAACGCGAAAGCCACTCGGGGCAGTTCCGGATCGATCGGATGGTCCTGATAGAGTCGGGCGGCGCGGCGCATGAGGATCTGGGCCAGCGCCTGAAATAAACGCCAATCGCGATGACGGCCGGCATAGGCCAGGTTGGTGCGCGAAAGGTGACCGCGGAATCCCAAGTGATAGAGGCCAGATCCTCGGGCCTTGAGGCAAGCCACGACATCGCGCAGGCTTTCGCGATAGGTCAGTTGGCCGAAGCAGAGCGCCAGGAATTGATCGTAGCTGGTTAGACCACGCGTCGGGCGGGTAGTGGGGAATCGTTCGGTGCACCGGGAAAACTCGGCTGGAAACAGTGCGCAGGTGATTTGAGAGAAGACCGTTGCGGAAGGCTGCATCTGCCGAGAGTGCGCCCATCGCGAGGATCTTCGAGCTCATTACCCCACCGCATATCCACGCGCAGAACATCTTAAAACGGGCTCCTCAGCTCCATGTCGATAACAGGGGGTGCAGTCAAAACACCCAATGAATTCAATGCTCCGGCCGAGGGTCTCGCCAACTTAGCTGGACACGAGTGAGCTCCGCGAGTCCCTGAATGATGTGGTTCGCGGTATGGGTTGCGCGAATCAGGGCCTCATGGAACTCGGCCCTCCGGGAGATTGGTCGGGTGGGTATCGGAGGGACGAGCTCCGCGCAGTAGTGTCCAGTTATTACGTATTGGGCCAGAGCAAGTTCTGAGGATGGCGATCGCCAACGATTTGCTCCGCAAGCACGAGCGTTGGTGCAAGCAGCTCTGCCAGAGTCGTTTGCTCGAAGATGTTGACGCTCACAATTTGCAGAATTTCGTTCAGACTTTGCTGTAGATTGAGCTGCTTCCGAACGATGGCCACCATCAGGTACGCACAGATGGCCGACCAGATTTGAACGCGCACCGCGTTCTCGCTGCGACCGTAGAAACTGCGAATCCGCAGATGCTGTTTGATCCATTTGAAGAACAGTTCGACCTGCCAACGCTTACGGTAGAGTTCGGCGATCACCGCTGCGGCCACGTCAAACTGGTTGGTCAATAGAACCAAGGTGACTTGGTTCTCCGCATCGTAGACCCGAATTCTTCTGAGCGGTATGGGGTAGGACTTTCGCGACCATGGACTGACGAGCTGAATGGTTTGATCACAACGCAAACCGTCGGTCTTGTCGACTGGCCGTGAAGCGAGCACTCGGAATTTAACGTGGTGTTTATTGCGGACTACGAAGAAGCCGCCCGCCTGGTGGAGTCGATAAAGGCGGATGAAATCCAGATAGCCACGGTCCATGACATAGTAGGCGCCCCGGAGCACGGGGATGCGATCGAGGATCTTCATGTCCGGGAACCCGGCTTGAGTGATGGCGCCCCAGGCTGGCAGGTTGCCCTGTAAAGACAGCATCAAATGCAGCTTGAGGGCGGACTGGCGGGAGCGGGCGTAGTAGCCCCAAGGGAACAAATTCAGGCTCAGCGAAATGATCGAGGAATCCAACGCGAAAGCCACTCGGGGCAGTTCCGGATCGATCGGATGGTCCTGATAGAGTCGGGCGGCGCGGCGCATGAGGATCTGGGCCAGCGCCTGAAATAAACGCCAATCGCGATGACGGCCGGCATAGGCCAGGTTGGTGCGCGAAAGGTGACCGCGGAATCCCAAGTGATAGAGGCCAGATCCTCGGGCCTTGAGGCAAGCCACGACATCGCGCAGGCTTTCGCGATAGGTCAGTTGGCCGAAGCAGAGCGCCAGGAATTGATCGTAGCTGGTTAGACCACGCGTCGGGCGGGTAGTGGGGAATCGTTCGGTGCACCGGGAAAACTCGGCTGGAAACAGTGCGCAGGTGATTTGAGAGAAGACCGTTGCGGAAGGCTGCATCTGCCGAGAGTGCGCCCATCGCGAGGATCTTCGAGCTCATTACCCCACCGCATATCCACGCGCAGAACATCTTAAAACGGGCTCCTCAGCTCCATGTCGATAACAGGGGGTGCAGTCAAAACACCCAATGAATTCAATGCTCCGGCCGAGGGTCTCGCCAACTTAGCTGGACACGAGTGAGCTCCGCGAGTCCCTGAATGGAAGGGTTGCGCGAGTCAGGGCCTCATGGAACTCGGCCCTCCGGGAGGTGCCAGCTTGATATCGCGCACCTCGATCTGGCCCGATTTGACCTCGATGAATGGCATTCCCTTGCGGACACCGATCGTGCCATAACCAGTGCCAGTGCTGAGAAAGGCTCGGAAGTCTCCTTTGATCGAGGGCCGCAGGTAAAGGATCTTGTCCACGGCGTCGTAACGGGCGCCGGTTATCCCCTGGAGCAGGGCATAGGAGGACATGGCACGCGCGTACCAGTGACCGCATTCGTATTCGTTGAATGGATTGCGGATCCGGCCATCGTAACGATCTCGGCAGGTGCGAACGATTTCAAGTCCGGGCTCGACGTGGCCCAGGAGCATGAGATGGGAAGCGACCTGGTATTCGATCCCGGTCCAGACTTCGTTGGAATAGACAAAGGGCAACGATAGTTCGCCCCCTTTGGGCCAGGTGCAGAGGAGCAGGCCGCCTTCGGCGCCACAGGCATACGAGGGCCGCTGAGGGTTCGCATGTGTGGAGAGGTCCAGCTTGAGGTTGTAACGATGTACGGCGCGGAGATGACTGGCGACGTGTTGCTGGTCCAAGACCGGACCGACTCCGCAGACGGCGGCGAGCCAGGAGCCGAGGACACCATCGGAGAGGCAGCCCCGGCCGTACTGGTATTTGGGGCCCTCCTGTTCGAGGAGTCGGATGGCTTCGGGGGAGTAATTGCCGACCATGCTCTTATTGTCGAGCGGATTGCCGGCGCGAAGGTTTTTCCATTCGATCTTCTGGAAATAATAATCGCCGTCGAACAATTCCGCCTCGGTTGTCGCGGCACCTTTGGCGAGGAGCTCGGCATACAGTGCGATGTCCTCATTCAAAGCCCGGCCCATGCGCACTGCTGCCGTGAGGGCGCCGAGATAAAAACTGGTGCACATCCCGTCGGGCCCCCAGAATTCGATATCGTAAGTATTGTGGTGGGGTTCTTCGATCAGGCCCTTGTGGCCGGGGTCCCACGTGAGGATGCAATAATCCAGGCTCTTCCGGACTTTGGGCCAGAGTCGTCGCAGCCATTCGGTATCGCCGCTGATCCGCCAGTCCCGGTGGACCTTCATGATTCCGCCAAGTTGGCCATCGGCGGCGGCATGGAAATCGGGTTCAACGGGACGAATGGGCAAGGAGCTGCGGAAGGTTTGATGACCGAGAGGGTTCTGGGAGGGGCCGAATTCGGTTTCGCGCAGGGTACGTTCGAGGGTGGGGAAGAGGTGGGGGATGGCCTGGGCATAGTTCCAGACATGGGTGCAGGAGCCGTGGCAACAGCCGGAGTTGTCGCTGCAGCCTTCCCAGGACCAAAGGCGACCGTCGAATTGGCGCATGACGGTAGGCGATTTGAGGATGGTCAGGTTGGCGGCGACGGCCTCGATCACTTCCGGGGGGAGGGATTGGTCGTAGAAGCAATCACTGAAGCGCCGGGTCGATTGGCGGAGCGTTTCATATTGGTCGCGCCAATAGTCCGTGAGTTCATCGATGTCGGCGAACCGGCTCGCATACCAGGGGCGATAATGATCGGGCGAAACCGGTTGGGCATTGGCGGGATCCTTGCCAATCCGCAGGTTCGTTTCACCGACATGCCAGGCGAGCTGCAATCGAACCGTCTTGGATTCGCGCGGGTCCAGCGCAAACGGAACGAAGAGCGATGCCCCGGGTGAGGCTGCGCCTTCGCTGATGGCGGGGCGATCGTAGCAAGCCGCCTGGATGACATCCTTCCAGGCCATGGTGAGCGGGTCCCACCAGCCACCCCGGAACCAAGCCAGGTTCGCTTTGGCTTCAGTTTCTGCCACGGTCGCGGAGAATGAACCTTCCTCCCACGGTTTATCCTTGCCCGGACCACCCCAGAGAATGAAGCCGCCTTTCGCCGGTTTGACCGCCTGGGGATTGCCGCCGAGGACCATGAAGTTCCTGGCGTTGAATGAAAATACCGCCTCGACCTTAGACCGCGTCCGGTTGGTGAACGTATACTCGAGCGCGGCCACGGGCAGGCTTGCGTTGTCGGGATCGCCGGGTTCGAAAGGACTCCAGCCCGTCAACGTCACCGCGAGCGGCATCGCCTTGTCCTCAAGTGTCACGGTGCCGAAGGGGAATTGTACCTGGAAGGAGGCATCGGGGAAGCGGGGCAATCCGAATGAGGTCCCGGCGGCGCCATTTCCAGCTCCGGGTGAGCCGAATAGTTTCCAGGCCGAGACGGGGCCTTCGAGGACCCGGGCGAGTTCGGGACGTCCGCGAATGGCCAGCGCGGCGAAAGTGCAGGGTTCATTGAATACTTCGGGATGATTTCGGAGGGAGAAATGGGAAAGGGCGCCCGTGCCTTCGAGGCAGATCATACCCGCACCCATACCGCCCATGGGGAATGCCACGCGATTGAGGCGATCGTCACGAAACCGCGGCGAGTCTTTTCGCGCGGAAGTGCGGGATTTGGGCTTGGAGGTCTCGGCCGCCAGGGCCGTCGCACCAGGCAACCCGGCTCCGGCGGTCATCGCCGACAGTTTAATAAAGCGTCGACGCGGCATCGAAGCGGTGATTTGCGCGTTTGGAGTGGGGTGTGGCTTGGTTCTCTTCATGGCGGATGACGTCGACGGGAGTTATCCCGCAGGCTGGCGGGAGAGGCAATCTGTAAATATTTGGCGACGAGGTTGGGCGGAACCGGGGAAGTGTCGAAAGCGTGGAGAGGCCGTGATCGCAAGCCGAAGTTGACTTCTCGGAGCGGTCTCCTTAAGGGTGAGGCGCTGTGAACCTGGTGGAGAGCGTGGCTATGCTATATTCGCGCCCCGCGAGCGCGGGGAGGATCGGATGATTCTGTTGTTCTCAGAGGCACCCGCGGACTACAGCCGTTATTTTTATCCTTATGTCATCTGGGCCGTGCCGGAGGACGCGGAGACACCGGCCTGTCTTTTCCAACGCGGTTTCCTGCCGGGCTCGCCGAAGTTGGATCGGTTTTATTTGTGCCGGAATTTGCGCGTGGCTTTGGCGGAATACCGCGGCAGCTCGGAGAACCGGCGGATCTTGCGGAAAGGGGCGGGGATTGACGCGGAGTTGATCGCGCGAAGGGACTACGCCTTCGACGCGGAACGTCAGCTGGCCTGGCTGAAGTACGCGGCGGCACGGTTTGGACCCGAGATCATGACGGAACGGAGATTGGGAGCATTGATGGAAGGGCCGGTGATATCGCATTTGCTGCGCTTCACCGATCGGGCGAGCGGACGCGAGGTCGGGACAACGTTGATGTATCTCGAAGAGCCCGCCGTCGCTTACTATTATTACGCGTTTTACGATCTGGAGTATGTCGGGCGCAGCCTGGGGATGTACATGATGACCCGCGCGGTGGAAATGTTCGCCCACCGCGGGGTGGCGCATCTGCACCTGGGAACCTGCTACTCGGAGCGGGCGCTCTACAAGGCGCAGTTCGCGGGGATGGAATTCTTCAATGGGTTGGGCTGGTCTTCAAACCTGGAGGAACTGAAATACCTGGTCCGGCGTCCGACGAATATCGGGGGGGCGCATCTGATGGACACGCCGGGGTTCTGGGAGCGGTATTATCCGGGTGGGATTGACGACCTGGAGGGATCCTTCCGACTGACCCCGCTGAACGCGGCCAGGTGAACGAAACCGGGCCATGGAACAGTAGGTCGGTAGGTCGGTAGGCCGGTGGGTCGGTAGGCCGGTGGGTCGGTAGGTCGGTAGGTCGGTAGGTCGGTAGGTCGGGTTTCCCTTCCCTACCGGCGTTCACTCCGTTCCCGACTTTTCCATTTTCCATTTTCCATTCTCCATTTCTTCCCGTCTCCATTGCCTTTCGGCGTTCACCGCGTTCGCGACGCAATCAGTCACGGGGGGTCCGTGTTTGTCCTACCGGAGTCTCCATTGCCTTTCGGCGTTCACCGCGTTCGCGACTGGAATTATTTCGGATGGAGATTGTGGAGTGTTTAAAAAGTCTCCATTGCCTTTCGGCGTTCACCGCGTTCGCGACGCATTTACTGGTGCAACATCAGATAGAACTGGTATGTGTCTCCATTGCCTTTCGGCGTTCACCGCGTTCGCGACCCTTGATTCACGACGGGGTTACCATTCACCAATCGACGTCTCCATTGCCTTTCGGCGTTCACCACGTTCGCGACAAGGCGAAAAGGATCACAACAAAGCTTTAGCTGATGCTGTCAGTCTCCATTGCCTTTCGGCGTTCACCACGTTCGCGACATGTCTGGTCGGGCTGGACGGCGTTGGTGGAGAAGCTTGGCTTGGTCTCCATTGCCTTTCGGCGTTCACCACGTTCGCGACATGCAGCATGGTATGCTGCTAACCGCAGCGCAAAGCGACCCCCGTCTCCATTGCCTTTCGGCGTTCACCACGTTCGCGACCCCTCCGAAACCAGCCAGAGCCCGAATCCACGGACTAGTGTCTCCATTGCCTTTCGGCGTTCACCACGTTCGCGACATTGCCTTACAGACGCAGAGCCTATACGCTCGCATCGTCTCCATTGCCTTTCGGCGTTCACCACGTTCGCGACGACCCTTTTCCCGTTGTCTTGGGCGTCCAGGCCGTAGAGCGCGCGTCTCCATTACCTTTCGGCGTTCACCACGTTCGCGACTCTACCCTGACGTGCTCGACGCGGGCGGGCGCATCCTCTGTCTCCATTGCCTTTCGGCGTTCACCACGTTCGCGACCCCCATCGAGCAGATGGGTGTGGATGACAGCGAGTGCTACGTCTCCATTGCCTTTCGGCGTTCACCACGTTCGCGACGTAAGACGACACGTAAGACCATGAACGCAATCAAAGTATCCATCGTCACCACGTTCGCGACCAACTGATCGAACACCACGACAACCTACAACGCGCGTGGAAGTCTCCATTGCCTTTCGGCGTTCACCACGTTCGCGACCCTCCGCAACCCCGTCGCCCAGCAATCTGAAGTCATTAGGGGTCTCCATTGCCTTTCGGCGTTCACCACGTTCGCGACGCATCCTGGAACTCGGCGGGTTCGTCGGCGTCGTGGCGTGCGTCTCCATTGCCTTTCGGCGTTCACCACGTTCGCGACATGGCAATGGAAAACTCCTCGAAAAAGAGGAGATTCACGTCTCCATTGCCTTTCGGCGTTCACCACGTTCGCGACCCACCAAGTTCTTTCTCTCCCTGGACGCGATGCCATTCCGTCTCCATTGCCTTTCGGCGTTCACCACGTTCGCGACCGGCGGTTGGCCTGCCGAAGCCGGCGAGTGCGGCAGTCGGTCTCCATTGCCTTTCGGCGTTCACCACGTTCGCGACGCCGCAAGATGGGTCGTGGCTTGGACCATTTCCGCGCGGTCTCCATTGCCTTTCGGCGTTCACCACGTTCGCGACTCCCAGAGCTTCGGGCATTTGTGGCGGATGAGGATGCTGTCTCCATTGCCTTTCGGCGTTCACCACGTTCGCGACCGTCTGTCACGACCGAGGACGTCGTGGCCTGGCTCAGTCTCCATTGCCTTTCGGCGTTCACCACGTTCGCGACTTCCGGCGCACGCTAGCGTTCCTGCCGCTCTGCTCGAGTCTCCATTGCCTTTCGGCGTTCACCACGTTCGCGACTCGAGGGCATCGAGTATGTCGTGTATAGCGGGATGATCGGTCTCCATTGCCTTTCGGCGTTCACCACGTTCGCGACGTCGCGGCGGCACGAACGACACCGAAAATCTGGTGACCGCCGTCTCCATTGCCTTTCGGCGTTCACCACGTTCGCGACCGACCCGACATCATCGGGGACTTTTGGATCGGTGACCTGGTCTCCATTGCCTTTCGGCGTTCACCACGTTCGCGACGAAGCTTGTCATATTCAAGCACACACGCTAATAAAAGGTCTCCATTGCCTTTCGGCGTTCACCACGTTCGCGACTTCCCGTTCCCATGTTGGAGAAGGCCAAAACCTTATGGGCAATGTCTCCATTGCCTTTCGGCGTTCACCACGTTCGCGACAGCGCGCGAGCTTACATCATCCTGCATCCGTCGTGTTGTCTCCATTGCCTTTCGGCGTTCACCACGTTCGCGACGGCGTTGTGACGCCGGGCGGGTGTTCGGGTTCGGTATGTCTCCATTGCCTTTCGGCGTTCACCACGTTCGCGACGCGCGCCGTGGCCACGCAACTCCCGTGCCGTCCTGTGCGGCATGTCTCCATTGCCTTTCGGCGTTCACCACGTTCGCGACGCCGAGCGGCGGAAAGGGAAACATGAAAAAAGAAATGACAAGTCTCCATTGCCTTTCGGCGTTCACCACGTTCGCGACGGTGGTTAATTTGCGCCGCCAGCGCGGCGGAAAGGTAAGTCTCCATTGCCTTTCGGCGTTCACCACGTTCGCGACAGGCCGAGGTCGCGGCGAATAAGCTCCGCGAAACCCAGCGGTCTCCATTGCCTTTCGGCGTTCACCACGTTCGCGACGCTTTATAAATGAAACAAGCGGCCCGGAAGTTAATACATGTCTCCATTGCCTTTCGGCGTTCACCACGTTCGCGACGAAATCCTGGGAGTGGACCTTGAGGTTGAGAGTGACCGGCTGTCTCCATTGCCTTTCGGCGTTCACCACGTTCGCGACAATCTAAAGCGCTCAAGGAAGTTATGGGAGATAAGTCTCTTTGGGTCTCCATTGCCTTTCGGCGTTCACCACGTTCGCGACCGCCGCGTTGGACGTCTGCCAGGAGTGGGACCCGAAGGATGAAGGTCTCCATTGCCTTTCGGCGTTCACCACGTTCGCGACGCTTCGCGAACGTCGGGAACTTCGTATTCTTCGACGAGTCTCCATTGCCTTTCGGCGTTCACCACGTTCGCGACTTCGCAGCGGCGGCAGCCGACTATCTCAACCACGGGCTCCGGGTCTCCATTGCCTTTCGGCGTTCACCACGTTCGCGACGAATGATCTCGCGTCCGATGTGCGCATGCTGGCCCGGTCTCCATTGCCTTTCGGCGTTCACCACGTTCGCGACGACAAATGGCTGCATGGGATGTAAATTGATCTCGCAAGTCTCCATTGCCTTTCGGCGTTCACCACGTTCGCGACCCAATTGCTTTGAGTGAGATGACCAATCCAGATTTGGCTGTGTCTCCATTGCCTTTCGGCGTTCACCACGTTCGCGACACGACGCGGACGACGACTGGCAGGAACAAGAATGGGCCGGTCTCCATTGCCTTTCGGCGTTCACCACGTTCGCGACTAAGGAATGATTATAGGGAAAAAACGGGAGAGCAAGAACTGTCTCCATTGCCTTTCGGCGTTCACCACGTTCGCGACACAATGGACAAGCGCCAAGACAGATTACATTAACAATCTGTCTCCATTGCCTTTCGGCGTTCACCACGTTCGCGACCCGACCTGGACCGACTCAACCGTTGTCCGCTAGGTACTGGGTCTCCATTGCCTTTCGGCGTTCACCACGTTCGCGACGAGTTCGAATCTGTCTGGGCCAGTGGCTCGCTCTTGCGTCTCCATTGCCTTTCGGCGTTCACCACGTTCGCGACGCAGTTACCCGAGCAGTTGCATTATTGAATGCTTGTGAGTCTCCATTGCCTTTCGGCGTTCACCACGTTCGCGACGTCGAGCAAGGTGCGAGAGTAAAGGAACAGTGGCGAACGTCTCCATTGCCTTTCGGCGTTCACCACGTTCGCGACACTTGGCGGCGATCATCGCGCAAGCGGTGGCGCAAGCCATGGGTCTCCATTGCCTTTCGGCGTTCACCACGTTCGCGACCGATACGAATCAAGCGAGCGCCGTCTGGCGGCGGCCATGTCTCCATTGCCTTTCGGCGTTCACCACGTTCGCGACGTAAGCCGAGCCGAGAAAGGTAAAGATGAAAACGAGTCTCCATTGCCTTTCGGCGTTCACCACGTTCGCGACTCACCGGCGGATTGCGTAATCGAAATCGGCGGCGGGTGTCTCCATTGCCTTTCGGCGTTCACCACGTTCGCGACTCACCGCTGGTGAAGCGGTGACCCATGTGGAAGCTGAAAACCCCGAGTCTCCATTGCCTTTCGGCGTTCACCACGTTCGCGACATGAACGTCCACGATGAAGCAACCGGAATGGACTACGGATTGTCTCCATTGCCTTTCGGCGTTCACCACGTTCGCGACGCGATGATTGGAATGGAGGTAGGCCCTAGATGGGAGTCTCCATTGCCTTTCGGCGTTCACCACGTTCGCGACGAACAGTAAATGAGTGCACATAAAGTGTTTGCAAGACAGGTCTCCATTGCCTTTCGGCGTTCACCACGTTCGCGACTTATTCATCTAGTCCTAAAACAAGCGAGGTACGATCCTAACCAAGTCTGAGCCGACCTTACGGATTCGTTTGCGGGGATCCGGGCCAAACTTTGGTTGTTGTCGACGCGTTTTGCAGTTCACTGGCCGTCTAAACTACGATTCCAATCACTCCATAGGTTGATTTGTGCGATTTTGCGTCCCGTGCGGATACACCTCCGGCATTTGTCACCCCTTAAGCCGGTTTGTTGTCGCCCTATTGTGAATAACTTCATCCGCACTCCAGCTTCTGCAGCCGTTGCCAGGTCGCAAAGAAATCCTTCAGCCACCCGTTGTAGCCCAAGAGCCGATACACAATCCTGCGCCCGGCCCGAATGATCTGCCCCGGCAGCAAAATGATCGCATGCAGGAATCGCCGAAATTCCATCCGCACCAACTCAAGCCCCCGCTCCCGATCCGGCACCAACAGCCCATACCACGCCTTGAGGTTCCAAGCCAAGGCCGCCATCACCATGTAGGCCCAGTTGCTCACCAGATCGTTGACTGGCATCCGCATCGCGTTGACCCCGTTCTTCAACTGCTCGATCACGTTCTCCTGATCGCACCGCCCGTTAGCCAGACTAACGATCTGTTCCAGGTTCAAATCCCAGCGGTTGGTCAGGTAAAAGAAATATCGCACGTCCTCGAAGAGCACGCGTTCGCCCTTCTGCACGCTGATGTTCTTGCGCAAAATCACCAGCCGGTAATTCTGGCTGCATTTCTCGGGTTGATAGGTCATGTCGTTGACGCTCTCGGCCACCAACTTCTTGTTCAGGTAACCCTTTTGCACCACCATCTGCTCTTTCACCCGCTCGGGGCGGCGCCGCGGTTCGGTTAAAATCTCATACTTGGGCAATCGCTCCAAAGGCCGCCAGGACCGCTCGGAAAGCGCTTCGGCCAGTTGCACCACTTTGGGATGCGCATCCATTCCCAGGATGAAAAAGAGCCCGCTCTGGTCCCACCGGTCCAGTTGCGCGGTGTGGGTGAAGTCGGTGTCGCCGCGCAGGGTGATCCGTCCCGCCATCGGCCTGACCAGATCAACGGCCCGGTCAATCCATTCGACACTGTCCTGATGGCTGACGGCGTTGCCCGGCCGGTTGGTCAGGTAGAGCACCTCCCGCGTGTTGGCCAGGCTCACGATCAGCGGCGCGTACCCCCAAATCCCTTTATACGACATCCCCATGCCGCCTTTGCACTCACCCTCGGTTCCGGCAATCGTCCCGTCCACGTCGATGAAGGCTTCGCTCAAAAATCCTTCGGGCTGTTGTCGCCACACCCGTTGGCGCGTCCGGTTGATGCATTCCTGCAGGGTGCTGATGTCCTCCACGGCGAAGCGCCGGGTGAAATCTCCGGCCGTGGTCGGGTCGGGAATGCGCTGGGCGCCCAGACCGTTGAGAAAGCTCTCATCCTGCCGCCGCAGTTCGATATCCTCCAGACGCTGGCCGCCGCTCAAGATGTTGTAAGCGACATTGAGCACGTGGTCGCTCTCGTGATAGGGCAGATGCATTTTGAGTAACTCCAGATGCTCGTCGATCTCCTCCACCAAGCTCAGAGCTTGCAACATCGTGTGCATCGCACCAATGCCGCCGTAGCTGGTGGCCCCGATCTTGCCGCTCAATTCGTAATGAATATTGCTGGCACGCATCATCGGCTGGGGCTGGTCCCCCCAGTTGCGCGGAGCCAAACGGCGTTCGATTCGGCGCTTGCGGTTGCGGAGGATTTTGGGGTAGCTTCGGCTCACTCGAAATGTCGTTTTCATGGCTGCTTTGAGTTCTGTAACAAACCCATTTCAACCAATGATTACCGGCATTTCGAGTATTTTCGTTCCGATCGCAGAATTAAATCACGCTTGTTGAGGGTCTAGTGAAGAAGGACTTACAACAGTATTTGTCTCCATTGCCTTTCGGCGTTCACCACGTTCGCGACATATAGGAAATTATAATTCAGGAGATTATAATAAAGGGTCTCCATTGCCTTTCGGCGTTCACCACGTTCGCGACAAACATGGGGGTTACCAACTCCCATGCTCGAAAAGGCTGTCTCCATTGCCTTTCGGCGTTCACCACGTTCGCGACATGCTTGCGCGACTTCGCTAACACCATGAACACCCCACTATCAGTCTCCATTGCCTTTCGGCGTTCACCACGTTCGCGACGAAATTAGAACACAAATAGAATTCTACCAGTCACTCACAGTCTCCATTGCCTTTCGGCGTTCACCACGTTCGCGACTTATTCATCTAGTGAAGAAGGACTTACAACAGTATTTGTCTCCATTGCCTTTCGGCGTTCACCACGTTCGCGACATATAGGAAATTATAATTCAGGAGATTATAATAAAGGGTCTCCATTGCCTTTCGGCGTTCACCACGTTCGCGACAAACATGGGGGTTACCAACTCCCATGCTCGAAAAGGCTGTCTCCATTGCCTTTCGGCGTTCACCACGTTCGCGACATGCTTGCGCGACTTCGCTAACACCATGAACACCCCACTATCAGTCTCCATTGCCTTTCGGCGTTCACCACGTTCGCGACGAAATTAGAACACAAATAGAATTCTACCAGTCACTCACAGTCTCCATTGCCTTTCGGCGTTCACCACGTTCGCGACACTGAATCCTACATCAGCAAAGGAGCCCGTAAAGGCTTAGTTAAGTCTCCATTGCCTTTCGGCGTTCACCACGTTCGCGACAAACATGGGAGTTACCAACTCCCATGCTCGAAAAGGCTGTCTCCATTGCCTTTCGGCGTTCACCACGTTCGCGACAACAATTTAACAGCGGCACTCGGATTAGCGGATTTAGTAAGTCTCCATTGCCTTTCGGCGTTCACCACGTTCGCGACCCTTGACTAATGGCTTAGCGGTTACCAGGGCAGTTGCTCTGTCTCCATTGCCTTTCGGCGTTCACCACGTTCGCGACGAAGAAGTTAAGAAGTAACCCTCTCAATTCATAGGATGTCTCCATTGCCTTTCGGCGTTCACCACGTTCGCGACGTTGGTTTTCATTCTTGTAAGGATTTAATATATGTAACGTCTCCATTGCCTTTCGGCGTTCACCACGTTCGCGACACGATTACATGTCAAAGGCTGCAAGAGTATGGGGTGCGTCTCCATTGCCTTTCGGCGTTCACCACGTTCGCGACGAGTTCGTTCAATTGGGGAAGATTGAATTCAACACTGGTATTAAGTCTCCATTGCCTTTCGGCGTTCACCACGTTCGCGACTCCGTTCTTTTAACCCACTGATGTCCAAAGGCGCAAGGCTGCCGCAGGTCGCGAGGCCAGTGAGGCGTTGGCACGCGATTTGACGGTCGAAGCCGTCTTCCGTTGCTTTGTGACATAAAACGTTGACCGGCAACGCGTCGCTGCTTGGGTCCGCAGGTGCCGGTTGGGTGTGATTTCCAGTTCGCGACCTGCGCACCTTCATACCAGGTAACAGACGACCCTTTCGGAACAGACCATCGTGCCGGCGGTGAGAGTTTCTTTGGCGCTGCGGGCATCGATCTTGTAAGCCACGAGGCGATCCTCCTTTTCATCGATCTCGTCGAGGAGTTTAAGCCAGAAGTCGGTGAAGTCCTCTTCGTCGAGGCGGCACTCGAAAACACTGTATTGCACGCGGACGCCGTAGTCTTCGCAGATCTCGGCCACGCGGCGGAGCCGTCGGTCATTGCAGATATCGTAAGCGACGAGAGTCAGCATTTCACCGGCACCGGGAGGTGACTTTTCGTAGGGGAGTTGAGGGAAGGCATCAAACCACCAGGGCATTTATGATTTATGATTTATGATTTGTTGGATTTGGAGGAGAGGTGGATGGAAGAGAAGATGCGGGTGAGTTCGTTTGCCTCCTGCTGCAGGTCGGCGAGGCGGTAGGAGGATAGCAGGCCGCCTTCGGCGATGAGCTCAAGCCACAGGGCGGATTCATCAGCTTCCTCGAGGGTGCGGCCAATTTTGTCGATCCAATCGGGACGGCTGCGGGCGCGGCATGCGGCTCGATAGCCGGAGGCCACTTAGGTGGCGGAGCGCAGAACCTGGTTGCTCAATACCCGGGCCTGCGCGCTGCGGGGCAAGGCATCCACGATCATCATGACTCGCAGCGCGAAACGTTTGGTGCGTGCCTTCAGTTCCTGGGAATCCATCCTCGATCTCCTTGATTGATGATGGTCTAGCCTCCCGCGCCTCCTGATGCAACCCAATTTCCAAATCATAAATCATAAATCATAAATCATAAATGTTGTCTCAGTTCATCAGGAACGGCTCGAACTTGCCCGGTTCCTCGAGCGCGCTCTTGAACATGACGGCCTGATTTTCGAGTTGCTGCCGGAGGGTGGTGCGGTGACCCACGGATTCGCCGAGGAACTGACGTTCCATGCGCCGTTCGTATTGCAGGAAGAACTTTTTGCGCCCCTCCTCGTTCAGGTATACACCGCCGTTGCGCGACTCGAAGTGCTTTGCGTTGAGGATTTGATGGGAGAACAAATCGAGGGCGAGGGCTTCGACGAACACCGGCCGGAACGGTTCGATCAGGTCGAGCGCCAGCGACCACCGGCCGTCTTCGGTCGAGTGGAGCAACCCGAGGGCGGGATCAAGGCCGCGTCCATGAATGAAGGCCACGGCTTCATTGTAAAGCAGGGTGGCGCCGAAGGAGATGCAGGCGTTGACCGCATTCAGCGGGGGACGCCTGGTGCGCCGGTCGAAGGGGAATTCGGCAGGCAGGAAATTGGCCCAGGCCTGGAAATAGCGAGCGGTGGCGGCGCCTTCGTATCCCCGGAGTTCGTCGATGCCCTGGCTGCGGCTGACGGGAGCGAAGAGGGCGTCCAGCCACTGGAGAGCGTGCTGGATTTCTGATTTCTGATTTTTGATTTCTGATTTGGGGGCAGTGGAATTGCCGAAGACGGGATCGGGGACGGCGTCCGGCGATTCGGATTCTGTCGATCCAGCATCCGAACCACGCGAAGCGCCGAGGCGTTGCAGCACGCGCCGCTGGTTGTAGAGCTTCGCGGCGATGATCCGTCCGGCCATCTGGAGGCCAAAGGCGGGATCCAACGTTCGCCGGTACTGCTGGAGTCTTGCCAGACCGTGATTGTTTTGGACGGGGAGGAATCCTCCCAAATAGGTGCCACTCCAGGAGAACACCTGGATCGGGATTCCGCGACGCATCACCTCGCCCAACGCCGGAGAGGTAAAGTGAACCGATTCGCTGATGATCAACCGGTCGAGGTCGCGGAGCAGCACTTGGCGGAGGAGCCCGTCTTTGTCCGTTTCGGTGTTCCGGCCGTAGATCTCGAGGCGTTCACCGGTCAAGTGGACGCGAACTCCGGACTGATTGATGACGGCGGTGGGCATTTCAGCATTTGCGATTTGCGATTTGCGATTTGCGATGGACGAACTGCCGGGGGGGACGGGCCGCCAACGCCATGTCGAACCGGATGACAACCCACGGGCTGATTTCGAGTTTGGCGGCCATCGGCGCGGGTCGGGAATGGTCCTCTGTCACTTCCGGGCCGGACCGGGGTTGTCCGGATCGACCCGCGTCGGTTGCCGTCAGAGTGCGCTGCATGGAGGCACTATAGCGGGGACACGATGGATTGTGTGGGTTCGGACCGTCCGTGGACGTTCTTTGGGGGCAATCAGTCGACGAATTCGATGGCCCCGAGGGGGAGGTCCAGGGAACAGCGGCCGGCTTGGGGGAGAAGCGGGATCAGAGCGGCGGCGCCTGGGCCCCTGGCTTCGAGCTTGTGGATCAGTTCGTCGCGGAGCTTGCGGAAGATCTGTTCGCCGGCGTCCGGGGGCAAGCGCACGGAGTAGCGCCAGTCATTGAAGTCGTCGGGATTCTGTTGCGCATGGAGGGCTTCCCCGAACTTTCGGAGTTCGGTGGCGGCGTCGGAATACTTGGCGAATGGGGGCTGGGCCTGGAAGGCGCGGTTGGCGAGGAGCATGAGGAACAAGTGCTGTTTTGACGAAAGCTTCACCGAAACGTCATTCACCTTGATCTGCGGGCGCGAGCGGTGGACGAGCAGTCGCACCTGGCGGCGCAGTTGTTCCGCAACCTGCTTTCGACAAGTGTTCACAAGTGCAGTAAAGGTGCCGCGGCGCTTCACCAGGTCCCGTTCAAACAGGTTTCGCAGAGGGACGAACGGGACATCGGCGAGTTCGACGCGCGCTTGAGACGCCCTGACGGTCGAGCCATCACGCGTTGTCAGTTCCTGCAGGGGTTGGTCCGGGAAAAAGAAATTGCCGCCCACGCCGGTTTCGTAGGGTTCGCCGACCAGGACGTGCGTGAGCCGGTCTTGTTCGCGTCCCAGGATCGTCATGCAGGCATAAAGGAGTGCCCCCATGGTTTTCCGGCCACCGGCAATGGTCGCCACAATGCGCGTATCGTCCGCCTCGGCGAAGGAACGGACCTGTTCAATGATGAAATCGGCGGCGGCCTCGTTCTCCGAGTGGTTGCGAATGTCCGGAAGCGACTCATAGTCGTGGCGCTGCTCATTCCAATGGCGGAGGATCCGTTCTTCGTAACGGAGACGGTGGGACACATCTTGCCCCAGATTCTTCATCCAGGCCCGCAGGGCATCGAAGGGTCGCTGTCCGCTGAAGCCGCTGTGGGGCGCGAACAGGGTCTCCAGAAGCCGTTTGCTGCCTTCGGTGGTGGTGATCACCACGATGCGGTCGGGAATCACCGGCGGCTTCTCCCGGGCCAGCGCCCAGATCGTTTCGGTCAGGACGGCGGGCGACATGCCGGTGACGGCAAGGAGGACGATGTCGGATTCATGATTTCTGATTTCTGAGTTCTGACTCTTGGTTTGGGACTGGGCCGCCGGTTTGACCGCGGATTTCGCGGGTTTCGTGGATGAGGTCGCCCGGCGCTTTGGTGGGGTGGGTTTCATCGCGAATCGTGGTTAAGGGGTACGTAGATGGGCAGGCAGGCGAAATATGCGGTGCCAGTGGTGGTGTAAGAGGATTGGAAGTCGAGGGTCATTCAGAATCTGCGAGTTACCAATCAGGCGGTGGCGCCTGTGCGCGCCGCTGCGAGGGAGCGGAGTTGATCCAGGGAGGCGGGCTCGTTGGGGAACAGAATCGTTCGGAGGTCGGAGATCAAGCGATCCTTGAGGGCGACGGGCACCTTGCGGCTACGAGCAAATTCCGCCGCTTCCAGAGGCAAGGGCGTTCGTCGGACGCAAATGGCGCGGCCCAGGAGGCCGCCCACTTCGGCCACCACCAACAGGTCCTCTTTCAACGGATGCAGGTCGCGCTGGCGGAGTTCCTCACCGAGTTTGTCGAGCAACTCAGTGAGCCGGCGATCCGGGGTCATCTGCCGGAGTATTTCGGTGCGCAGCTTCTCCACTTTGTTCTCAGCCGAGTTGCGATCTTTGCAGTCCACCACCCAGAGTTTGCCGCCCCAGTTGAAGACCAGGTCCAGCTCGCCTTCTTCACGGCCAGACCCGCGGAGAACCTTGGGAACCAATCGAACACTGCGTTGGACGACGGGCACTCCCAGCTTTAGCAGCGCTGCCGCAGTGGCGAATTCGAGTGCGAACCCCGGCAGTGTTTCGCTCTCGCGTACATCCCAAGCAAGGAACTTCCGGAAATCCTGGTCCTTGCGCAGCAAGGGGCCGAACTCCTTTTCCGACAGTTTGCGTCCACGGTCATTCAGGGTGAGGCGTTGACCGGTTCCCACGACTTCCGCCGCTCCCAGTTGGCAACGGAGCAAGGCCAGCGGATCAACGTCGCGAGCCAGATGAGCGTCCAATTGAAATGACTCCTGGGGCAGAAGGTCCGTCCCCCGCGGGAGGAATGGAAAGACACGCAGGTCGCGCTCGAGGTAAAAGCAGGGCGCACCCGCCAACCGGCACCACTCTGCCGCCGCCAGGGCCATGAGCTTGTTGCCACCCGTGAGGTGAACGCGGCAATTCAATTCGTCCAGCTCCAGGCGCTCGGCCGTGTTGGCGAACGCCTCGACGAAGTTGCCGAAGTGATCATGCGGCACGCGCACTAACTCGACCGCCGCCTCCGGGAGCAGACGTTGGCTGGCGAAGAACTCCTTGAGCCGGCGGGCCGGACCGGCCGACTCCGCCTCCTCGTCCGTGTGTAGCAGGACCAGCCGGTCGGGCCGGGGATTCAGATGCAGAAAGCCCAGCACCTGTGGCCAGATCTGCTTGGAGGCGAGGGAGAGGAGGGTCATGGGGATTTCTGATTTCTGAATTCTGAGTTATGATTTGGTTCGGATTTCGGACTTCGGGTTTCAGAAGGGGATGTCGCAGACCGGGAGCGAATTGATCTCCGAGGACGCGGTGCGCGGATCTGATTTCAAGAACTCAGCGAGCTGCTTATGTCGACGCAAGACTTTCTCTAGCGGGCAGGTTTGCGGTCTTGGCATAGTGCGTAAGGAAGCTGATGCCGACGGCGACAAGGTGAAGGGACATGGAGGAATTATGATTTATGATTTATGATTTGGATTTGGGATGGAGATCCGAGAGCTGGCCGTGGGTTTCGACGAGCGCTTGATGCGGGACGAAGAACGGGAGCGTTTGGCGCTCACGGGCGAGGCGGGGGCCGGCTGGCTCGGCACCGAGTAGGAGACCAATCGTCGTTCGTCGTTGTCTCGGACAAACACCACCATATCGCCGTCGGCGATCGCCGCCGGGTATTGAGTGGCCAGGGAAGCTTGCGATCGAGGGGACAGATCCGCTGCAAATTCGCGGTGGGGATAGGCGTAAACCCGGTGTTCCTGGATATCGAGCAGCATCACCGGATGCTCGTCGGCGAACTGACGATAGAGAAAGCAGATATGCTCGTAGTGCTCGCTGAGGGCCTCCCACAGTGGATCAGGTTTGGGTGCTTTCATTGCGGAGTCGCTGGATGAATTTCCACGGCAACCGGTGTTGTCGCAACGGATGCAGCAGCGGTGGCGGTGATGGGAGTGTGGTCGGTCATGGTTGGAAATGGCGAGGAATCAGCCGGCAAAATCGCTGAGGCGCTCATCCGATTTCATCGCCTCGTAGAGGTGGAGTGAAACGGCGCGCGCCTCACCGTTGAGAAAAACCTGCTTGCCGTCCGGCCACTTGTGGGCGTCCACGAAGATGACCAGCGCGTGCCAGTTGCCTTGGGCGTCCTTGTGCGGGCGCAGCAAGACCGGCGAAGCGAAGCGTCCTTCGCCTTTGCGCTTCCTCGCATTCCAATTCCATTCCCAGTTGTTTGTCCCACCTTGAATTCGCTGGATGATCGGGAGACCGATTGCAGGACGGAATGCAGGTTCGCTGCTCACTTGTTGGACTCCATAACCGAGGTCGTGGTCGCGTTTGGCATATTTGAATCCGCGATTTAGAGGTGGCTTGCTAGAGTCTCCATGGTTGCTCTTGTGGTCCTCGGTTCTGCCGTGTGTGCGCCACTGACGCAGCCAGCTTCCCAATTTGGAGATGGCGTCTTTGCTATTCGAGGCTTGGAGCTTGAAAATCCGGAGACTTGCCGCGTTGGAAAACCGACCGAGCGCCTCGGTTACTGTTGGGATTTGATCTTTCGTCGGCGTGATAGCCAAAGCTCCCATCGCCCTTCGCCCGCGGAAGCCCAACGACCCAAGATTGCCGAATACTGACACGAGCGCTTTCAAGTCGACCCACAACGATGGATCGCCACGCCACTGCGTCTTGAGTGTAAACGACCCCGAAAGCATCACTCCGCGCCCGTTCTCACTGATCTTTTGACCGTTCCTTTCCCGCGATTGGATCGGGAACGTGAAGTAGGCCGGATCGGTGAAATTCGGGTGTCCCAGCTCCTGCCCGTCTCTAACAACGGATTGAATTTGCGATATGACCCGCACCAACAGCTTCCCGGCCCGCCCTTCGTCACCCGCCGTCGAACCGAAGATCATCGCCTCTTGGTCGCGCAGCGACATTCTGCCTTCGATCGACTTCAATCCCCCGAGTGTGCGGAACCACCAGCGAAGCTGCCCACGAATGGACGGGGCGCGAATCTCGGCCTGCTGCTCCGGCTCGGCCCCGCCACAAAAACAGGGTGTGATCAGCTCCAGATGGAATGTCTGCGTTTTCATGACTGGGTTCGTGCAACGTGCGGGAATTTGGCGCCGAGGTTGGCGATCGCCTTGGCGATCTTCGATTTGGGATTGGCGCGGTCGGCGGCGAGGAGTTCCGGAGCGGTGATCTCGAGGAAGTGCAGAAGGGTCAGTTGCACCCGCTCATCCTTTTGCGTCCAGAACCGCTCCTCTGTCGCGAATGGGTTGATCTGGCCGCGCAGGTCCGCCTCCTTCAGAGTTTGGAACTTCGCGAGGAGCGCGGGATCTGGCTCGAGTGTCGCCCGTGCAGCTTCGCGCTCGGTCCGTTCCTTTGCCTCGCGCTCGTCCTGTTCACGTTTGGATTTCGCAGCATCGAGTGCCTCCTGAACGGACTTTTGGACTGCGTCGGAACAATCGAACCACCCGTAGCCAGCATTCGTCTTGGCGCCGAGGCCGAAGATTTCGAGGCCGACCTGGAGCCACACACGGGTGCGCGGCAAGTCGTCATCCGTGCAACGCCGCAGTTTCTTGAGAGCAAAGCCGAAGACGTGACCAGGGGCAACGGCGGGGAAAACGACAGGAACGGGTTCCTCGGTATCTGTGGCGACCGGGAGTGTGCGGTCGTAGTAATCGCGGTGATGGCAGGTGACGACGTCGAGTTCGAGCTTGCCGAGCTGGGGAGTTTTCGTGCCGTTGATGTCTGTGCCTGCCGGTATGTCCACCAGATACGCGGGCAGGAATGCGACGCTGCCGGCGAAGTTGGGCAGAGATTTCCAAGGAGCGGAGTGGTGCTTGTCATCAGTTCTCCAGCCGAAGTCCTTGGCCAACCTTTCCGCCGCAGCTTTCCAGTTGGCCTCAAGCGCGTCGCCGCAGGCCCAGGCGAAGTCGGCAACGTATCGCCCGTCTTTCTTCGCCAGCGACCAATCCTGCTCACACCAGCCGAAGACGCGGGCGATGGCGGAGAGCATGACGGCGGACGAGTCGAACGGAGCGCAGGCGGCGCTCAAGGGGTTGTCCAAGGCGGATGGTCTATGCTGTAGCTGGCCGCCAGCTTGACCCCATTCGCGCAATGCAACGAGAGCCGCACGGCGCGCGCAGCCTTTGACGGCGCTGCCGGGAATGCAGGGCAGGCCGAAGCGGTCCAGGCAAAGGCCGGCGTTTGCCATCACGCCTCCGGCCATGTTGACCATGAGGCGAGATTGGAGTTGGGCGAAGAGAAGGTGATCGGGCTGGAGACTGAGTTCCTGCGCCAGGAATCGCTGGTAAGCGTCGCACTTGTGGAATAACGGGCGCTTGCTCATGGCCTCCCGGAAGAAGTTTCGGCGCGGCGTCTTCTCGCCTTTGTCTTTCCAGCTTGGATCGGCACAACGGTCCAGGACCAGCGAGCGCGACTCGCAGCGTGGGAATCTCGGCATGTTTCCGTCGAATTGGAAGCCGAGCGCAGTGGCGGTGTCGGTGGATAGAGGCATGACTGGCACTCCTATTCGGATTTGGCGGCAAAACGTTTGAGGTAGCCCAGATAGGCCAGCGCCTCCGCCGAGGCCAACCGGAGTTTCTGGGAAGGTGAACCTGCCAGATCTTTGATGAGCGCGTCGGTGCTTGGACTTTGCGCCGACAAGCGGCCGATGCGGGTGTCCGCCAGATGTCGCGCCACGGCATCCATCGCGTTGCAGAGCTTCTCGTCCTTGTCCTGGGCGAAGGCAGCCGCCGCGAGCAGGCCATTGTTGACGATCATCGCCGGGAGTTTGGTGACCGCCCTTTCCTCGACTAGAGCGAGCCGCAGTTGCGCGGTCTGCGGTTGATTCCGGCCGGTGGCTGTGAGGGCGTTCTCAGCGCGAATCTGATCAAGGTTTTGCATGATAGATCTCCGTCAGGATTGCGGTTGACTGCCGTCTTGAAAAAGGAAGCTGCACCAGCCAAGACCGGTGGTCTCGCTGCCCCCGATTTGAAGAGCTTTGGCGTCGAGCCTGGCCAACTTGTTTACCGCGTCCTCGGCGGGCTTCCCGTTGATCTTCTGCGCGGCAAGCACGCCGTGAAACAATGTTTCGGATGGGCAGTTTTCCTGGTTGAACAAGGCTTTGTCCTGGGCCGTACCGGTCTCGTCATTGATGGCGACGTGCTGGGCGATCTCACAGGCGTTCTGGACATAGAACGAGAAGATACCATCCGGCACGATGACGAGCCGACCAGGCAGGAGTTTCCAGACCGGGTCTTCGCTCAAGCCGGGGAGGTGTTTGAAGTGAGTTTCCCAGTTGCTCAGTGCCTGTTTGAGGCCGGCTTCGCAGGAGGCTTGGTAGGTGTATTCCTCAAGCACCACCTGTCCGCCTTCCAATGTGACTTCCGTCCCTGCCAGCACAGTCACAGTCCCGTTGGTCGGCGTTTCAGTCAGACCGGTAAATGTCGTCGGAAGGAGATTGCCTGCGCTGTCCTTCGGTTTCGCATCACGTGCGTAGCGGGCGAGGGCCAAGGGGCAGGTCAGCCAGGCGAAGCTGTCTTTGGCGGAGCGCACCGGAAAGCAGAGAACACGCGCTTCGCCGATGAGCAGTGCGCCGGCTTGAAACTTCGACTGCTCTTTCTCCTCGGTGTCATGGCCAAAGAGCCAATAACGTGTGTCCTTGCTAGACGGATCATCCCCCGTGAAAAGATCCCGAAGGACGCCTTTGAAGCTGCTGCCGGGAACGATGGGGATGCGTGTGTGCGGCTCGCGCTGAAGGGGCAAGTCCACATAGCCTACGGACTGGCCTGCGCCGACATGCAGCGGGGTCCGCGTGAAAAGGAAGTAGGGTTTCGGTTCAGTCATAATCGTGTTTTAGTTCTTGGTTTGAAAGTTGTCAGTCGATCGGACGTCCAGAGACGTTGCGGAGTGGAGAAGGCGAAATGCGGAGTGCGGAATGCGTGAGAGTCGAGTCCAGCCGTGGTTTGACGGCGCGGGGGGCAGCCGATAGGCTGGGAGCATGAAAACGGTGACGTTGGCCATTGAAGACGATCTTTACCGGAAAGCCGAATCGGAAGCCGCGCGGCGGCAGACGACAGTGGACGTCCTGGCCCGGGAAGCTCTGGAGGCGCTGACGGAGGGGCGTCCGCTCTCACACGCTCAAGAGGAAGCCGAACAGCAGCAGCGCCTGCGGTTGGTGGACCTGCTGGAGCAGTGTCAGATCGATCTGACGGAGCGGCCCACGCGCGAGGCCACCTATGCCCACCGCCGCTTTCATTGACACGAACCTCCTGCTCTACGCGGCCTCGAACGGCGTCTTGGATCCGGAGAAGACGCGCCTGGCCCGTCTGCTCCTCCGCACACGTCCGTGGGCGGTGTCCATGCAGATCGTTCAGGAGTTCCACGTCAACGCCACGAAGAAAGTGGCTCTGGGCATCTCCTCGCAGCATGCGGCGCGGGTGGTGGACGGCTTGCTGGATCGCGCCGTGGTCGCGACCACGCGCGAGTTGTTCCTGAGAGCGGTGGTGCTGCAAAGCCGGTTCATGCTGCATTACTACGACGCAGCCATCTGCCAGACCGCGATTCAGGCGGGCTACCGGCTGGTGTTTTCGGAGGACATGACGAGCGAGGAGGTCTATGACCGCGTGATGGTGCTGAACCCATTCGATCAGAGCGGACGGTGGATCACGGAGGATCCGCCGCGTTTGGAGCGGCTTGGAGAGTAGCGGTTTCACGTCAGTCCTTTTCGCCGTTGAACCGCCACGTGCCGCATACGCCGAGGCCAAGGCCTTTCTCGCCAAAGAAATCCGAGCGGCAGCGGCCTTGGAGAACACGCACTAGGCCCTCAACAAGCGTGATTTAATTCTCCGATCGGAAAGAAAATACTCGAAATGCCGGTAATCATTGGTTGAAATGGGTTTGTTACAGAACTCAAAGCAGCCATGAAAACGACATTTCGAGTGAGCCGAAGCTACCCCAAAATCCTCCGCAACCGCAAGCGCCGAATCGAACGCCGTTTGGCTCCGCGCAACTGGGAGGACCAGCCCCAGCCGATGATGCGCGCCAGCAATATTCATTACGAATTGAGCGGCAAGATCGGAGCCACCAGCTACGGCGGCATTGGTGCGATGCACACGATGGTGCAAGCTCTGGGCTTGGTCGAGGAGATCGACGAGCATCTGGAGTTACTCAAAATGCATCTGCCCTATCACGAGAGCGACCACGTGCTCAATGTCGCTTACAACATCCTGAGCGGCGGCCAACGTCTGGAGGACATCGAACTGCGGCGGCAGGATGAGAGCTTTCTCAATGGTCTGGGCGCCCAGCGCATTCCCGACCCGACCACGGCCGGAGATTTCACCCGGCGCTTCGCCGTGGAGGACATCAGCACCTTGCAGGAATGCATCAACCGGACGCGCCAACGGGTGTGGCAACAACAGCCCGAAGGATTTTTGAGCGAAGCCTTCATCGACGTGGACGGGACGATTGCCGGAACCTATGGCGAGTGCAAAGGCGGCATGGGGATGTCGTATAAAGGGATTTGGGGTTACGCGCCGCTGATCGTGAGCCTGGCCAACACGCGGGAGGTGCTCTACCTGACCAACCGGCCGGGCAACGCCGTCAGCCATCAGGACAGTGTCGAATGGATTGACCGGGCCGTTGATCTGGTCAGGCCGATGGCGGGACGGATCACCTTGCGCGGCGACACCGACTTCACCCACACCGCGCAACTGGACCGGTGGGACCAGAGCGGGCTCTTTTTCATCCTGGGAATGGATGCGCATCCCAAAGTGGTGCAACTGGCCGAAGCGCTTTCCGAGCGGTCCTGGCGGCCTTTGGAGCGATTGCCCAAGTATGAGATTTTGACCGAACCGCGGCGCCGCCCCGAGCGGGTGAAAGAGCAGATGGTGGTGCAAAAGGGTTACCTGAACAAGAAGTTGGTGGCCGAGAGCGTCAACGACATGACCTATCAACCCGAGAAATGCAGCCAGAATTACCGGCTGGTGATTTTGCGCAAGAACATCAGCGTGCAGAAGGGCGAACGCGTGCTCTTCGAGGACGTGCGATATTTCTTTTACCTGACCAACCGCTGGGATTTGAACCTGGAACAGATCGTTAGTCTGGCCAACGGGCGGTGCGATCAGGAGAACGTGATCGAGCAGTTGAAGAACGGGGTCAACGCGATGCGGATGCCAGTCAACGATCTGGTGAGCAACTGGGCCTACATGGTGATGGCGGCCTTGGCTTGGAACCTCAAGGCGTGGTATGGGCTGTTGGTGCCGGATCGGGAGCGGGGGCTTGAGTTGGTGCGGATGGAATTTCGGCGATTCCTGCATGCGATCATTTTGCTGCCGGGGCAGATCATTCGGGCCGGGCGCAGGATTGTGTATCGGCTCTTGGGCTACAACGGGTGGCTGAAGGATTTCTTTGCGACCTGGCAACGGCTGCAGAAGCTGGAGTGCGGATGAAGTTATTCACAATAGGGCGACAACAAACCGGCTTAAGGGGTGACAAATGCCGGAGGTGTATCCGCACGGGACGCAAAATCGCACAAATCAACCTATGGAGTGATTGGAATCGTAGTTTAGACGGCCAGTGAACTGCAAAACGCGTCGACAACAACCAAAGTTTGGCCCGGATCCCCGCAAACGAATCCGTAAGGTCGGCTCAGACTTGGTTAGGATCGGTACCTCGCTTGTTTTAGGACTAGGCGCTCGGCATCCGGTGCGGAAGCCGCCTGGAAATAGAAAACGGAGCCGGATGGCACGGCCAGATGAGTGGGCTTGCCTCCGCCCGTGGTTTCACCCGTTTTGCGGTCTTCGTACAGAAGCTCCCAACCCCCGACGGGTTGAGGCTTGCCAAGGCAGGCCGCAATGAGCTGGGCGCTGATGGTTTCGGCTTTGTCTTCCCCCTCATCGTAACGCCAGTCGGCGCGGTTACGGCGTTGTCGGCGGAATTCCCGGCGCTCTTCCTTGTCCACAACGCGTAATTTCACATTGCCCTGTTCGTTCACCCAACCGGGTCTCCAGCCGTGCGCAAAGATGGCGGGAGTGAGTAGCAGCCACTTCACGTGAACGCCTTTGACTTCGACTTGCGGTAACCGGAACTCCTGCTGTGCGTCCATCAGCAGGCCAAACCGCTGCTCTCCGCCGAGTTGAAGAAGCCCTTGGCGTAATTGGCCGATCGCTTTGCCTTCCCCATTCTCCCGCTTGTGATCCGGTGGCAGGCTGATGCCGAATCGTAGTTTGATGCCACGCCGAAGTCTGAGGTGTTCGGCGGCGAAAAGCTGGCCGGTGGCCGCCGTGTGGCTCGCATCGTCGACCGCCACCCCGATGCGATGGTCAGTGTCCCAAAGACTCGGCTTTTCGACTTTTGGCAATGGCGGCACGCCGGCGAGGTATTGTTGCAGAAAAGCCGCCTCAACCCATTCTGGCAGGGTCTCCTTGGACGGAGGAAGGAATGAAGCCACAAGGTGCGTGAGCGGCCCCGGCAGGTTGTTCACCGGATCATGTCCCGAAACGGACCCCGCTTGGATGACGTGCAAATACGATGGTTGGCCGCTGTTTGATTTGCCCGGCAACAGGTCGCGGGGAGTGGGAAACCACATTCTGCCAGAATCCTCCTCCACCGGGAACGGCCCGTGCACGTGAAGCCACTGAAAGGCAAGTGAACCGACATTGCCAGTTGGCTGGCCGCGTCGCACCGTGCCGGGCTGCTGTTTGCGGGGCTTGATTTCGCCGACGGAGCGCAGCAGTGCGGAGCGAACGGCGGAGTGCAGGACCGTCGGCAACGGCCAGTAAGCGCCGCGACCAAAGCTGCTGCCGGCTGCCAGTGGGCGGCCATCGCGGCAAAAGAGGGTGTCGGCGGGAATGAAGTCGAGAGTGTACATGGTCTTCATGGCTCAATCGGAGGCTTTGCGAATGAACGTGGTGGTGAGAAACGGGCCGAGGAAGTCGTCAAGTTCGCGACCTTCACAATCGCGGAGGTAATTTTCCCCCATGGTCTGAAGGCTCTTGGCCTCGGCAGGATTTTCCTTCCGCCATTTTTCATCCGACTGTTGCCGGAGGACGTACGCGAACTCGCGGGCGAAGACCTGCTGCGGGTCGAAGCCGTTCACCGTCTCAATGCGGAATAGCTTGGTGCTCGCTTCAAGTCTCGGTTGCGGGGTCGCGGCGTACGGGCGCAGGTTGGCGGCGAGCGCGTAGGGGAATTTCGCGCTCAGCTTCTTTTCTCCTGTCAGGCGACTGAACGTGTCGGCGACACGGATGGCGCCTTCTTCCCATCGCGCTCCCCACTGGATTCGCTCGCCCGAACGCTTATAGAGATGAAGCGCGAAAGCCGACTTGCCGTATCCTTTGTGCTCCTTGCCTCGCTTGGCGGCCTTCTCGGCTTGTCGTGCGGCCTCGACCAGGTTTTGCAGCGGCGTGTGCATGTGGCCGATGGCAATGCCAGCCGAGATGTCGGCATTCCCCCCGGGGACGATGAGTTGGTAGCCTCGCAGCCACGTGCGCTGCTGTAAGCGCGACCAGCCATCCCATTCGCCATCGATGGCAACGAAACCCCACGCATCATCCTTGGCGGGCAGAACGCCAGGGAAGACGCTGCGGAGCGCGGGATCCCCGCGGAATGCCATCCGCAGCGCGCGGGCGCAGTCGAGCGCGTTTTCAGCCGGAAGCATGGCCAGCACATCATCGCCACCCGAATAAATGAGCTGGCCATCGAAGGCCTCGACAATGGGAGCAGCGAGGTAGAGGGAAAAGTTGGCGAGCGCTTCGCTGAACTGAAGGTGGTAGCTGGGGGAGACGTGCCGAGGGGCATCGAGCAGTCGGCTCAGGGCCGAGGGTAATGTTGCTTCAGATTCTGCCGCTCGAAGTATTCGCGTGCTTCCTGCGCCAGTTGCTCGCGCCACTTCGGGGACTTGGCGCCGCAAAGCCATTCGCCCATTGAGTCGCCATCCATCGCGAGGATGGCAACATAGGAGAGGGGTTTGCCGAGGCCACCGTCTTCCGGCCTAGCGTGAAGCTTGGCCAGGGCGGCACGGGCGGCCCGCAGTTTGTCCAAGACATCGGCCCGGTGGCCGCCATCGCGGTTTTGTTCATCGCGGATAGCACGGTCCCATTCGGTCAGATGAAAGATCGAGGCATCGGACATCTCGAGCCATGCCCGGTCAGAACACGTATTCCAATCCTCAATCGTGGCGGGGAAAAAGTCACGCGCCGCAGACGCGAGCGGCCCAAAACCGTTCACCTCCACGAGAAGGTCACGCTCTTTGCCAGCGTGTTCCGTTGCCTCAACCAGCTTGCGACGCCAACTGGCTGCGGCAATGGCGGGCACGGAGTCGAACGACACGCGGCGGCGCTTTAGCCCACGCTTCTTTTCGAGGTAGGCGATGTGCCAGATTCGCTTCACCAGATTGATGGCTCCGAGCCGGTCTCCTTCGCGGAAGAGATGGCCCTCGATATCGACCAAGTTCTTCTGCCAGTCCGGCGAGCCGATAGTCTCCTCTTTGCCGGAGAGCACATCCTTTGTCGAACCTTCACGCGAGGCATCTGCTTCCTCTTGCGTGTGCGGGTCGGCCCCCGGAATCAAGGCCCAGCGTTCGAAGTCGCGCGTGTTGCGGCGGGCAGCGAGCCAGAACTCAACCGCCGCGTAATGGGCAGCCCACGCGAAGCCCGGGTCTTCGATGATGGGGGTGTCCTCGGGCTTGAGATCGTTTCCATTGGCGTCGAGACAAACGGACTTCCAGACCTCGCCTTCTTTCCAGGAGCGGTGCTTGTGGTTGCGCGGGTCGATATCCGCAAAGGGAATGCCCTGCGTAGCGGCGGTCAGGGCGCGTTCCAGGGATTCAGCGGGAGCGTCCTGCTGGTCCTTGGTTGGCATCTGCCCATTGGGAAGCCGCTTGAAATTGTCGATTGCGGTCCGCACATCGCCCGCCCAAGGCCAGACTTGCCAGTGGACGGTGAGGAACTGACGGAGTTGCTGGTTCCATCGCGGAAGAGCCTTCGGCTCTATGGGATGTCCGTTGTCCTTCAGCCAAGCAAGGCAAGCTTCGGAAATTTCCCGCTCCAGTTGATCGCGCATGGCTTTCTCTGCGATTCTGGCCAACTCGGCAGCCGCCGGAATGACGCTACCACCGATTTCGAAGGCTTTCTCCGGCACAACCGCAAGGAAGCGGTTGGGGAGGTTCGGCATAAGGATGCTGTCGTCCGAGTGGCGCAGATCCTTCCAGCAGCCGAGCGGATCATAGAGTTCCTGTTTGTGCAAAAGGTCAAACAATGGCTGGCCGCGCAGAGCCGGGAACAACACGCAATCCGGACCAACTTGATCCGTCACCGCCTTGATGCCGTGGGCTACGAGCCACGAAAGCAGATAACTGCCGCTCCGAAGGTCGCGCGTTGGGCGCGCCTGGCTGATAAATTCCTGCACCGGCCCGATCTGGACGAGCAGAAAAGCCGGTTTGAACTCGCGCAGCTCGATCTTCTCCCCTTCACCTCTGGTCTCAACACAAGCTTGGAGGGCGCTGACCAGAGTGCAGTGCGTCCAAATGGTGTGATCCGGTATTCGGGTATCGGCGGGAAGATGAACCAGGCGCGGGTCGCGCCGAGCACACTCCTGCGGCCAGAGACGCCAGTGGCAGAAAAAGCGCGCCCAATCCTGTCTGTCTGGCGGAAGCGCGCTCGTACGGCAAGCCGTGTGGCTGAGATCTGGTCACGACTTCCTCAGCCGTTGCGGCAGTGATTCTCTGGTCAAAGTTAGCTGTTCCTCCGCCAAGTGGATGCTTGAACGTCGCCGCCTCAGCTTGCCAGTCAGCTTTCATGGCTCGTGCCTTTGGGCATACCACACGATCCGCCGCCGCAGCCGTGTGGTCGCATACCTTGTCGAAGAACCACCAAGCTTCGGCTGGATCGAAGCCGGCGTTGCGGATGAGTGTGTCCGCCACTTCCCGATGTTCCGCAACTTGGAATGGCTTGCTGGGCGGGTCGTGGAGGAAGGCCAGGAGTTTGCGTTGCCAGAGATTCATAAGGCTTCAGTTCAGAAAGTGCGATGAACGCTTCCAGAATGAGTGGTTCGGGATACAGGTGTCTGCCGGGAAGAGCGCGAGGCGCTAGCCCTTTTCGGTGGCAGCCTTTGCCAGAGACCCCAGCGGGCGGAGAACCGCGAACGGCCAAGGTTCAGTGAAAGTGTCAACCTTCCGCGACCCGTGTGGCCACTCTGCCTTCGATTAGCGTCCATTGGCGTTGATTCGCGGTTGATATGAGAAGTCTCGATCACAACGCAGGAGGATAGGACCAACTCCGCGGCGGTGCGACGGGCGGGACGTCCGGGGACGTCTTGGGGCATGGAAGGCAAAAGGCAATAGAGCGGCCAACATCAGGTACTCCTGGTCCGGGGCGATGGGGCCTGATGATAGGCCGTGACCCTGAAGGGGCAATGCGAAGTTATTGGCAGGTTATTCGGCGGTTGTTCACCGAAGTCGTGGAGGGCGAGGGGGAGTTATGAGTTATGATTTATGATTTCGGATTTGGGACGTGGCGGGATCAGTTGGCGCAGCAACATTTCTTGGATTTCTTACCGCTGCTTGCGATTTGCGATTATTTGCGATTCCTGATTTGAGGTCAGGTCACGACGGACTTGGTTCGTGAAGCAGGAGGGTCAGGTTGCGTCCAGCCGTGATTTCTTCACGTTCGCCCAGGGGCGCTTGCTGGTAGTGCGCCTCCAGTCGCGCCAGTTCCAGGATGCCGAGGCGAAGCAGCGCGCGGAGCGGGTTCAGGTCCTTTTGGCGCCCGATCATCAGCTTCACCAGCGGACTTCGGGGCAGCCCAGGCGTAAAGGATTGCGGTCTCGGTTTCGTGCTCGACGAGAAGAGTCTACCATAGGGTTTGCAGGGCGGGATACACCAGATCGATCGACCGCCCGACCCAAATGTTCCTGGCTGCCGGTCAGGCCGGAGATGAATTCTGCAGCAGTCATGGCGCAACGCTGTGGTACGAGCAAAGAGGGCACGCAGAGTATCCGTCAGATGCCGTCACTGATCCCCCACTGGAAGTCGCGACGATGCAAGGTCACGAGGAGCGCCTGCATCGAGGGGTTGGGCAGCGCTTGTGGGAGCTGCGCCGCGAGGTCCAGGGAACGTTCGAACGAGCGCATTCCCGCCCGGTCGCCGGCGTGGAAAACCAAACGTCGGATACCACCCAGCCTGGCGGCGAGAATCTGGAGACAAGGCATCAACACCCGATTGCCACCAAACGCGCCGCAACCCAAGAACCCGGAGTGCACAACCGACTCGCGGCCGCCGAGTCGCTGCGTTTCAATGCGATGATGTTCGAGATGGTCGGTGGAATGATTGGATGTGCTGCGCGGCGGACAGCTTCCGCGCTGGCCCGGACAAAGGCGTTTCCGTAAAGACCATTGGTGCGGCCTTCTGCGGCGTTCGCGTCCGTGTTGATGTTAAGCCGGCGTTCAATCCCTGCGATCAGGATGGGCGTTGGCCTGCCGGCCTCGACGATGCGGGTGGAATTGCCTCGGGCTTCCAACGCCTCACGCAAGGCACCGAGGCCGGGATGTTCCATGACTTGCATTTAGTCCTGGGCGAACAGCTCTGAGCCATAGGCGACGAAGAGCCGGCGGCGTCGAATTCGAGGCGTTCGAGAAGCATGGGGGATTTCTGATCTATTCTGAGTTATGATTTGGTTCGGATTTCGGACTTCGGGTTTCAGAAGGGGATGTCGCAGACCGGGAGGGTAATCGGGATCCGGTAGGTTTCGTAGAGGTAATAAGTGGGGATGCCGAGATTGCAGCCTAGGCTGTAAAGGATGGCGGTCTCGGGTTTAAAACCGCCGGTAGCGTTACACTCGATTCTCAAATCAGGCTGCTGCTTGCGCAGTTTCTCGATGTGCGCCTTGAGTTTGTCGTAAAGCCGCATGAGACCACCCTCGGCCAGACGCGCGGCCTGGACAGGATCGGCCTGCGGATTCGCCGGCACGCCGATGTCGGGCAGTTTGATTTCGGTGACCGTGACGCCCCCCGCTTTCAGGAAGTTGCCAATGAGTCGGGCGGTGAGCCGGCTTTCGTTGCCGGCGGTGGCCGCGTACACGAGCGTGACGGCGAGGTCCTTGGGTTTGCGGCGGAGGAAACCGGTCCGTAGTGCGACTTTACCACATCGTCTTTAGATTGGGGTACCGCTGGATGTCGGGATCCGGAGTAAGCAGGGTGAGGTTGTGTTCTTGAGCCGTTCCAATGAGGAGACGGTCGGCCGGATCGCGGTGCAGGAGGGGCAATCCGGCACTGCGGAGAGCGACCATTGCCGAGATCGACAACTCTTTAATGGCATGTTGCTCCAAGGCCAGGGGCCACCACGCTTCCGGCGCGAGCGCGAGCCGCAGCTTGCCACAGCGCACTTTCCACGCGATTTCCCAGGCGGAGATGGCGGATGCCCACACGAATTCGCCCGCCGCAGCGATGCTTTCCCTGGCAGGGACACTGAGGTTGGCCGGTTGGATGGCCAGCCAAAGCAAGGTGCAGGTGTCCAAGAGAATCATCGGTATTCCTCAGGCCAAGCCTCGTCGGGAACGCCAGCGACGGGATTCTCGACAAACTCACCGGTCAGCTTTGGATGCGTGCGGAAATGATCTACCTGGGTTGCTCCGGCGGGCACAAGTCGGGCGACCGGCTTGCCGTTGCGGCAGATGATCACATTCTCGCCCCGTTCCTCGACGGCTGCCAACAAGGTCGAGAGGGTTGACTTGGCCTCATGGGTATTCACGCTGATCATGGACTAAGCTTAGCTAAGTGTTGGACTGTGTCAATTAGGGGCTTGGCGGCCGGTATTGCCGGCGAACCTCGAGTGTGTCGAGCAACTCAGCGAGTTCGCTGATGGTGTTACCTTCGCGGCGGCGATATCGGGTCAAGTGGGCCTGGAACCGGACCATGGGCACTGGCGTCAGCACCGCCGGGCTAGGGCCTGGGATGGAACCGGCGATGGACTTGGAGCAGGCGGCTGGATGCGACCTCGGTGTAGATCTCGGTGGTCGCAATGCTGGCGTGCCCGAGGAGTTCCTGGATGACCCGGAGATCGGCGCCATTTTCGAGCAGATGGGTCGCGAAGCTGTGACGCAACATATGCGGCGTGACATTGCGCTGGATGCCCGATAAACGGGCGCGTTTCTTGATGCGCAGCCACAGCGTGACCGTGGCGAACGCGGTTCCGCGTTGAGTGAGAAAGACGGTTGCGGGCGAGTGCGGCCGGACCAGTTGGGGGCGCGCGGAATGCAGGTAATCGTGGAGGGCGGTTACGGCGCGGCTCCCAACGGGGACTGCGCGTTCCTTGTTACCCTTGCCGAGAACCGTCACGAAGCCCGCATCCAGGTGGAGTTGCTCGAGTCGGACGTGGCTGAGTTCAGCGAGACGCAGCCCGGAGGCATAGGCTAATTCGAGGATGGCCTGGTCGCAGAGCGTGGCGGGGCTGGGGGGCAGTATGGGCCGAAGCAACGCATCGATCTCAGTGGTCGTCAATGATCTCGGGATGCGCTTCCAACGCCGCGGCAGGGATAGATGTTCCGCCGGGTTGTGGTTGATGAGGCCTTCGCTTTCGGCGAATCGATAGAAGGCGCGCAGGGCGGCGATTTCGAGGTAAAGACTCTCCTGGCTGAGCTTTCCGGTCGTGGGGCGTTTCCCGGGCGCAGTCGGGCGTTGGGATTCGGACTGGAGAAAGGTCAGCAACTCGGGAAGGGCGACCGACGGCCATTCATGGAGGCCTTGCCTGGACGCCCAACGCACGAATCGGCCCAGAATGGCCGCGTATGTGATCTGGGTGTGAATGGAATGGCCGCGTTCGTGGCGAAGATGCTGGAGGAAATCCTCGACTCCGTTCTGCATCGCGGGCTCTGGAGTCCCTGATCGTTCAAGCATGCTGCGGACAGGTCAAGTCCGGGTGGGCTTGGTTACCTGGATCAAGGATTCCATCCGCGACCGGTGAAAAACTCGGGCTAGTGTGGTGTCTCTCAATTGGCTGGTGGTTCGTTGCGCCCAAAATGGCTTGGGGCGAGGCGCGAAGAAGGAGCATCCCCTCCGCGGGCTGTGACTGACGAGCAACAAAGCCCCAGGCCATTTTCGGCGCAACCCTTCGGGCCGCAGTCCTTTTCGCCTCCCGCCTTGTTGCTCGCTCCTTACAGACCGCAGAGGGTATGCGCGTCGCTCGCGCCTCGCGGGAGGCGAAAACCCCTTGCGGCGAAACACCAGCCAATTGAGAGACACCACACTAGCAGACGACCATCGAGCACGGGTCTGGACGGCGTTCGGTGCCGAGGCAGTCGCGGAGGTAACTGACGATCTGATCATTGAGTTGTTGGCAGCGTTGATTCCAGCGTCGCGCCCCGGCGAGTTGTTTGACGCAACTGCGCAAACCCCTGAAGTGAATGATTTGGGGGGAATGGCTCAACTGGCATCGGAGTTCGGTCCGCAACCGGTTGAAGAAAAGCAACTCGTAACCTTTACCCGAATCGAAGGCGAGTTGGCGAAGATCGGCCTCCGCGACCGAGCGAACCTCGGCCTCGGCAGAAATCTCCAGCGCGTTAGCGTCGTCGTCATCCTTGACCTCAATGCCAAACCCTCGCAGGACGGTGGCCAACGCCTGGGCAAATTCCCCCACGGAAACCTGGGTCTTCCCCTGCTCGACCTTGAAATAATGAAGGACGGCGTGAGCGGCATTCTGAACCATCTCCGGGTCGAGCAGGTCTTTCGCGCCGCCCATGAACTCGACAGTTACCATTTCGGCAGAGCAGGGGATCACCTCGCCGTTGGAGATCTTGAAAAAGAGGGCATCGGGATGGAGTTGAATCATGGGGCCTCCTCAAGGGTTTTCACCGCCTGCACAAAATCGGTCGCCTCCTGAAACTGCCGATAAACGCTGGCAAACCGGACGTAGGCGACTTCATCCAATTCCCGCAAGCCGTTCATGACGCGCTCGCCGATGGCCGGGCCGGGGACTTCGCGATCGTAACTGCTCGTCAGTTCATCGACAATGCGTTCCACGAGATCTTCCACCGCGCGCGGGCTGATGGGGCGTTTCTGGCAGGCCTTACGAATACCGGAGAGCAGTTTTTCCTTTGAGAAATCTTCTCGACGGCCATCGCGTTTGACCACCACCAGGCCCTCGCGCTCGATTTCTTCGTAGGTGGTGAACCGGTTCTGGCAGTGCAGACACTCACGCCGGCGGCGGATCGTCAAACCTTCACGGGATGTTCGGGAATCGATCACCTTATCATCTTGCCCGCCGCATTTGGGACACCGCATAACCTGGCCAAATCGTATTCCACTGGATGCTGTGGCGTGCAAGGAGTACCACACCATATCTTGTGGTGTCAATGGAAGTTCGCCATGGTTTCCCCGCCGGAATCCAGCGATCGCCAAACGAAAGGT
>CAVXWU010000015.1:0-29248 GCA_963765535.1 uncultured Verrucomicrobiae bacterium | reverse complement strand
AACCGACGAATTGCACATCGCACACTGGGGAACGTTCGTCACGACACCCACGGTCAGCGACCACCGGGCGACCATCCGCGTCCGATCCACCGTGGACAACCACGGTCCGGTCGACCGGGATGTGACGGTTGACGTTACAATTCTTGATCCCCAGGGCCAAATCGTTACCACGAGTCGCAAGGCCGCCATGGCGCCTGGCGGAGGGTCGACCGAGGTGGATCAACAGATGTTCGCCCCCGACCCGGTGAGATGGAGCCTCGATCATCCCAGGCTTTACACCGCCGTAACTACCCTACGCAACGCTGAGCGGGAGCGCGACCGCGAGTCCGTCAAGTTCGGGATTCGGACCTTTGCTTTCGATGCCGATCGCGGTTTCTACCTCAACGGCGGGCACGTGCAGTTGCACGGAGTCAACCTCCATCATGATCTCGGGGGGCTGGGAGCGGCTTTTAACCGGCGGGCCATGGAGCGCGAATTGGAAATCATGAGAGAGATGGGCGTCAATGCGCTGCGCACCAGCCACAATCCACCGGCTCCGGAAGTCCTGGAACTCTGCGACCAGATGGGGATCTTCGTCTGGGATGAAGCGTTCGACAAATGGAATGCCACGGCGGACAACCTCGAAGGACCCGAGAACGTGCTGCCCATGGCGATTCGACAGTTGAACCATCTCGTACGGCGGGACCGCAATCATCCCTGCGTGTTCGTCTGGTCCGTTGGCAACGAGATCGGCACATCAGTGGACGAGCGCGGCGATGGTATGTCGTTCGGACGGTTGGCGGGTATGCGGGACGCTATCCTGGAACTCGATGCCACTCGACCGGTCGGTATCGGTTGTCATACACCCAATACGGTGGACTCGCCGGAGTACGATCCGCTCGACCTGACGGGCTGGAACTACGGGCGTCGTTACGCGCGCTATCGCGATGCCTACCCGGACAATCCAATCCTCTACAGCGAGTCCGCGTCCACGGTGTCCACTCGTGGGCATTACGCCTTCCCACTCGCGACCAGCAAGACGGATTACCCGGGCGGCACCGACTATGTCAACTCCTACGATCTGAGCGCCGCGCCGTGGTCCGACATCCCCGACGTCGAGTTCAAGCTGATGGAGGATGACCCGTTTGTGGGCGGCGAATTCGTTTGGACCGGCTTCGACTACCTGGGCGAGCCCACGCCCAACCCCAGGGCCGCGCGGAGTTCATACTTTGGTATCGTGGATTTGGCGGGGATACCCAAGGACCGGTACCTACCTGTACCGCAGCTATTGGCGTCCTGATGTCCGAACGATCCATATCCTGCCCCATTGGAACTGGCCGGATCGGGTGGGAAAGATTGTGCCGGTGTTCGTCTACACCGACGGCGATTCGGCGGAATTATTCTTGAATGGGAAATCGCTCGGTCGACGGACCAAAGGCGTCGTGTTTCCGAGACCGCCCAACCTGGCTGCCGGGAAACCGACAACGACAAGTTTGGGTGCAGAGGCAAGTGCTGCCGTGGACGGTGACGATGCCACGACGTGGAGCGCGGCCGATCCCGGCGGCGCGCCCTGGTTGCAGGTGGACTTGGGAAGCGCGCATCCGGTGAGATTCATCGATCTGGCGCTGGGTGTTGCCACCACCGACGCCGGATATGCAATCCGGACTTCTCCGGACGGGTCGAATTGGTCAACCGTCGTCGCCGTTGAGCCGCCTGCCACTGGACGTGGTCGAAGATTCGGCGGCTTTGGGGGGAGAAGGAACACTCACGCGATCTATGATCTCGCGGACAACCCCGCGAACGGCCGTTACGTTCGCATCGAGTTCAATGGCCTGGGCGAGGGGACCGCTGCGAGTATCGACGAGCTTAAGGTTTATTCGGCACGGTGCGAACCGGAATACTACGATGTGACTTACCAATACCGTCTCCGGTGGAACGAGGTGGTTTATGAGCCGGGAGAATTGAAGGTGATCGCCTACAAGCAGGGCGCCAAAATCGGCGAAGCGCTGATGCGCACTGCCGGTCCGCCGGCTTCGCTCCGGCTGGCACCGGATCGGACGGACTTGTCGGCTACGGGGCAGGATTTATCGTATATCCTGGTTGAGGCGGTTGACGCCCAGGGCAACCCGGCCCCGCTGGCGGACAACCTGATCGAGTTCGAAGTTTCGGGAGCGGGGGAGTTGGCGGCCGTAGCCAATGGAGATCAGCTTTCGCTGGAGTCGTTCCAGGCCAACCGCCATGCCCTGTTCAACGGCAAGGCCATGCTGATCGTGCGCACCAGGGAAGATCAGGCCGGTTCGATCCAGGTGACTGCTCATTCGTCAGGATTGGAGCCGGCCACCGTCTCGATGAAAGTGTCACCCTGAAGGTGCGCCGAATCATTGTGTGTCCGCTTCGGGATTGGACCGCACATGTCGCCAATGGGCGCAAATGGGAAACCGCCTGATCATTTGCGTGATTTGCGTGATTGGCGTGATTGGCGGTTGACTCCCCTTTCGGTGGCGGTTGCATCGAGTGTCCGCTCCGGGATCGGACCGCACATGTCGCCACTGCGCGCAAGACGACGTGGTGGAGGAGCTGTCCTACCGGGAAGCAATTCTGCCGCCGAGCCTTCGGGAACTGAGACATGTATGCTCATTTGGAACACCTTGGACTGGTTGCCTTGTGAGCTGCTTACTGGAACAGCCGACTCTGGCGAGAGCCTATGAGGGAAATCTCCATGTCCGGTTCGACGAGTGAGGGGGCGGCGGCGGTCATAGGTCTAATGGCCTTTCATCCCGTGCTTTCCTCTCTACTCTACCGTTCATTCGCAGTTGAGAAGAGGCCTGTGAGAATCGCCGGATCGGATTGCGGCCTTGTCTTAGTGGTCTGTTTCATAAATACGGTTACGTTCGCGGCCTGGGGTTTTTCGGCCAGACGAGGCGCGAGCAACGAAGTCTGGCCGAAAAAGAACGGCCGCCCGGAGGGTTGCGCCGAATTTGGCCTGGGGCGGCGTTGCTCGGTCGGTCGAGTATCGCAGGGGATACACTCTCGCCCTCGCGCCTTGCCTCAGGCCAAATTGGGCGCAACGAACGTGACCGTATTTATGAAACAGACCACTTAGCCCGTGATCAGCGGAACGAACTGCTGTTCCACCGGATCAAACGCGAACAATTCGGCCGTCGCAATTTTGAAGAACCACGCGTGCAGCCGAAGCTGGTTCATTTCCAGCCGCCGGGCGACGCACGGATAGGAACGCAGGTTTTCCAGACCGAACAGGACATTCTCTTCCGCCGCTGCCGTGACCCGGGCCTCGGGCCCGGTGACGTGCGCATAGCGTTGACGGACGGTTTCACGGACAGGCGCGGCGACCTCAATCCATCGCGCGAGATGGGGCATTTGATCGGGATTGGGCAAGCCCTCGACGAGCGCCTGCATCGCGCCGCACTGGCTGTGTCCGCAGATCACGATGTCCGTAACCGCGAGCGCTCCGACGGCGAATTCGATTGCGGCGGCGGTTGAGTTGGTATCGCCGGTAACGTGGGCGGGCGGCACGATGTTGCCGGCGTTCTTCACGACGAAGAGGTCTCCGGGTTTGCTTTGCGTGATCAGTTCCGCCAGCACCCGGGAATCCGAGCACGTGATGAAGAGCGTGTGGGGATTCTGGCCGTCGCGCGACAGCCGATGAAACAGTTCCTTGTAGCGACCAAACTCCTCCGAGTGAAATTTGTGTACGCCGGCGATGAGCTTCTGCATGTGCCATCCGATCTACCGGAGCCAAACCAGCGGCGCAAACGTAATCTAATTTTCCGCCGCGACGGCCATCACTTACGACTCATCCGTGAATGGTTCATGACCACTTTGGATTGGTGTATGATAAACAAGGGCTTGCTGCTTTCTTTGGCCAAACTATCAAGACACTGCTTGAAGACGGCCACCTTCTCGGGGTGGGTGACCGCGAGGTCATTCTGTTCCGATGGATCTTGAGTCAAATTATAGAGGTCCACGCTGGAAGGAAGCAGCGTGCGCCAGATCAGTTTCCATTCGCATTGTCGAATCGCACCGCGGAACGGCTCAACATTATAGACGATGTCGGTGCGCGGTGAAGGCTCGCGTTTGGCGATGACATCCCACACATTCACGCCGTCCAGAGGTTTGCGCTTTGCGGTGGAAGCGCCCGCAAGGGCGGCGAATCTCGGCGTTCGCAGCTTGCTCATCTTTGGTGTAAATGAGCACTGACTTCGGACGATCTGATCTGACATCCGCGCTCCGGGTCGGTGCAGCGCGTTGGCTTCTGGGTCCCTGCGCCGGTAGACAGGCCGAACGTCTGATCGCCAGGCCTCCGTTCTCGGTGCGCGAGCGTACACCCGCACTTCTCTTTTGCCAGCGTGGAGCCGATGCAACCGGCCCACATACCGGGCAATGGTGCCCCGCCACAAAACCGGCAACGCGAGAAACAACGTATCCAAGGGAGGGTCGTCGAACCCTTCACCAATGTATCTACCCGTCGCCAGAAGGACTCGGCTTGCCGAGTCCGCGGTATCATTCAACCGGATCAAAGTTTCGCGGAACGCTTTCTTCCCCATACCGCCTTGGAGCGTGATGACCTGCGGGACATGTTCCCGCAGTCGACCCGCCAATTCGACCAAGTGTGCCGTCCTCGCGGTGAGTACCAGTGGGGTCCTTCCGTCCCGCAAGGTCTCCACTACGTCCGCGCAGATCAGCCGATTGCGGTGCTCACACTTCGAAAGCGCGTCCTGCAGTTTCTGAAACTCGAGCCGGGGATCGTCATCAGGAGCAAAGGGTGACCGAAAACCGGTCGGCCGTACGATCACCTGGTGCTTGAATGGCCGGGCTGCCGCTTGTTGCCTCGCGTCCACGCGGAATCGAACCGGTCCGCATTGCATGAAGATGATGGGATGGTGCCCGTCCTTGCGTGTCGCCGCCGGGAAATGATTGGGTGCGGAGACCACCTTTCTGGTTCAACTCGAACTCATCGAGTTGCCCGCACAGCGTTTTGCGCCCCTCATTTGACTCCTGTATCATTTCTGATACACTGGTTTGTGAATGAAAGCCGAACGCCCGCTCAACGTCGTGTTCTTTAAGACCGACGCGGGCAACGAGCCGGTGCGCGAGTGGCTGAAAAGTCTGCCACCGGACGACTGCAAGACCATTGGCGTGGACATTCTGAAAGTGCAGTTTGCCTGGCCGCTCGGCAAGCCGCTGGTTGACAACCTGGGTCACGGGGTCTGGGAGATCCGTTCGCGGCTGGACAATCGCATGGCCCGGACGCTGTTCGCCGTCGTGGATGAGGAAATCGTGCTGCTGAATGGCTTCCTCAAGAAGACACGGAAGACGCCGCCTGCGGAACTGGATTTGGCGAATAAACGTAAGAATCAGTATTTGCAAACTCATGAAAAAGAACATCCATCGCGGGAGTAACTTCAGAGACTTTCTGAAGGAGGAAGGCATCTTGGAGGAAGTCGAGGAACGCGCCCTGAAACAGGCCCTCGCGCTCCAATTAAAGGGACTGCTCAAGCAGCATGAACTCACAAAGTCCCAGATGGCCGCCCGCATGAAAACCAGCCGGGCGGCGGTGGACCGATTGCTGGATGCCTCCAACCCGTCCGTCACACTCACGACCCTTGGCAAGGCCGCACGCGCACTGGGGCGCAAGGTCAAGATCGAACTCGTCCCAGCCTGAGTCGCGTTCAAAAGCCCTGACGGCGGACGAAGCACCCGCTTCTGGTGGAACGCCGCCGAAGTCCAGAAGGCCGCCGAGATGAAAGATTGTTCACGACCGTTTTCGGAAGACTCTGGGGAACTCGCAATTCAGTCACACCGCATCGATCCGAAGATCGGGGTGGCCACGGCGACTCGCGTCCAGAAGCACATTGAGCGTTTCGTTCGCCTCAGTCCACGCTTTCACCTTCAGCGAGTTATTCTTGAGTTCCCCACCTTCAGATTGGTACCAACCGACCACATAGGTTCCGTGGGTCCGACCGAGCCTGAGCAGATACTCTCTGATTAGCTGCTTCTCCAGACTCGTCGTGACCTCACGGTTAAAACTGCATTTGACCTCGATCGTGACAAGGAATTGCTGGCCTGTGGAAACCGTGCCACCCGGTTGCGCCCAGACCTCGATGTCCGTTTCGTGAACGCGACTCGGCTCAACCTGGCAGCCAGCAGTTCATCGAGCAACTCGGTTGATTTGTTGAGCTCGGCCAGATGAATTGCAGCGCGTCTGGCGAAGCGGCTGATCTCCGGGTTGTTCAGGTAAGTCCGAAGTTGCTCCGTTAGCTTGGGATGCCAAAACGTCCCGTAGAACCGCTTCAAGTTTCAATCGTCAAATGCCTCCTCGCGCGCCATCCTCTCGAATAACCCGGCGACGAACCGTTCCCGCTGAGATTCTGTCAATGCTGACGCATCGTTCCGCAGCAAGATTTCTGGCTCGTGCTCAATCAGCCAATTCGCAAAGTCACTGTGCCTAAGCGCCAGCCACGCTGCGACTTCGCCAAGTTGGGGGACGACAGGCCTGCTTGATCGGAAGCGCGGGCAAATCAAGCCCAGAACCTGCACGACAGGAAACCGGGAAAGGTATCCTGCCGCGAGGTACTCAGCGTAGGACTGGTGAGCAAAACTCCGTGACTGATTGGTGGCATCGCAAAACAAGGCCGAGCTCAGCGCGGCTTCTATGAGGGCCCGTTCTCTCTGCTCTCGTGCCGGGCAGTTGGCGTTGGATTTTGAACTCGTCCACGAGCATGCGAAGAGTTATCGGTCGGGCCGCGAACGCCTCCACGGCCGCTTCTTGTACCGCCGACATGAACGCGGCCCCATCGGCCTCGGATAAGGGTTTTCAGAGTGAACACCTTGCCGCGGGTGGCGAGGAGCATCTTCTTCATGTCTTCGCGGCGAACTCCGAAACCGCGTCCGACAATGCAGGCGACGACCTCGAAACGCGGGGGCATATCGGGCGAGGGAGAGGCGCTCATTTGCCCGAGGTGCTGGATGCGCGTGACCTTGTCGCGCGCCGTGCCGTCGTTCTCGGTGATCTTGGCTCGCTCAATCGCTGTTGGGCCAGGCCTTGAGCACGCAACGGAGTCTGCGGTGCCAGTCGAATCTTGCGATCGAGGGTACGTGCAAATCCCTGTGTGACCTCGACACCGGTCCGTTGCGATGTGAGATACGCCCATTCAGAAGGTGTAAAACCCATCATGGCGCGCAACACGATCAGGCATATGGGGTTGGCCAGCGCTTGCTCCAGAACTGCGGCAGGCGACAGGTTGGTGAATCCGCCAGTGGTGCGTTTCAGACTCTCGTACCCAGCTTCGAACACTGGGTAATCGATGAACCCGTTACCTTTCGCATGTCCAGGAACTCGGACTCGAGGCTGGAGAAGACGGCAGTGACGAATGGCTCCGGGTCGTTCTGGATTTCCGAGAAGCTCGCTTCAAAAGGATACTTCATCGGGTTCCTTTCGAGCCTTCTCGTGCATTTCCCAATCCTGCCTTTGGGGTGCCGCGGCGAAGGCCTTGCCAAGGTGCGAGCGCACCAACTCAATTCCGCCAAACCCCTGAATCCACTCCAAGATTCTTCGCGATCGGGCGCCCGCAGGACCGCTCGCGATCCACCCATCACGGAGGTGCCACACTGCCAGGCGTATGAGATGGCTGGAAATGAGTTTGCGCAATAGTACGCCTCCCGCAACGGGCGTTGTGCAAACTCCGAGAGAAGGATCCCGCGGAATAGTGTTCCTGGACGGCGGGCAAACCATTTATGGATGGCGATGATCGGACGATAGTTCTGCTGGATCTGCTTTTCGCGCAATGCGAGATCAGCGACGAACGGCACGTCGAAGTTGCGTTCTATCATCCGCCCGCAGAATGACAAAGGGTGCGGGTCCAACCAAGAGCGATTATGAATCCGTCCCGATGCTGCGACGCTGTCTGGGATCGTCACGCTCGTCATGATCTCGTCGGCCGCTTTGCCAGACGTTCGCCCGTGCTTGCCATCGCCATCGAGCGCCGTTACGGTCACCGCACGAGCACGGTGCCGGAAATCAAGCAGACGGTCAGCAAACTGCCGCCGCGCAAGAAGCTGGCGCTGGCGCGTTGCTTCAGGCGCAAGTGGACGACCGTTTTGATGACAAGGAGCTGATGGCAATCGCCGCCGAGGGCGCGCGGGCACTGGACGGACGGGAAGCAGCCCATACCTAATGCAAGGCGCGGTGAAGTCAGCAATATCCGATTTGGAGATTCGAGCTTGTTTCGGATTTCGGATTTCGACCTTCGGATTTCACTTTAAGGGTCCATCTCCCTCGTGCCCGCGCGGCTTGTCTGCCCTTCCCGCAGCGGCGTCCCGGTAGAGCGTCGTCATCTCCGTGTTTTCGCGGAAGGAATGCGGCGTTGTTCTGAAGCGCCAAGCGCTCGACCGACCGCATTCCAACGACTGCGGCGCACGCGCCCTACCAAAACCGCGTTGCTGCCCGCAAACCGATGCGCTACGGTACCGTTCATGCCGGTTTTGACGACAACCCATATTCGGTTCGATGATCGTGGCGTGGCGTGGATCGACGACACCAACACGAAAGTGATCGAGGTGGTGTTGGACATGATCGCGCACGGATGGAGTCCGGAGGAGATCCACTTCCAGCATGGCCACCTGTCGCTGGCGCAGATTCACGCCGCGCTGGGCTATTATTACGATCACCAGGCCGAGATGGATGAGCAGATGCAACGCAGCGTGCGGAGTCTGGCGCAACTCCGCGCACAGGCGGGAGAGTCACCTCTTCGGAAGCGTTTGCGGGAGATGGGCAAGCTGAGGTGAGCGTCGGCCTCTATATGGACGTGCACGTGCCGGCGGCGATCACGCGCGGGCTTTTGCTGCGGAGCGTGGATGTGATGACGGCGCAACTGGACGGCACGACGCAGTTGGGCGATCCTGATTTGCTGGATCGCGCCACAGAGCTTGGGCGCGTGCTTTTCAGCCAGGACGAAGACCTGCTCGCGGAGGCCACCAAACGTCAGCGGAGCGGGAGGCATTTCGGCGGCGTGATCTACGCCCACCAGCTCGGCATCACCATTGGGCAGGCGATCAACGATCTGGAGGTTCTCGCCCAGGCCGGGGCGGTGGAAGACTTCGTGAATCGCGTCGAGTACTTGCCGCTGTGACGTTATTGCCCACGCGCGACACTCCGGTCGGCCGACTGGTCTTGGAACACGGCGACTTCGCCTGCCGGCGCGAGGGCTTCGACTGGTTGTCGAACTTCTTCGCCCGCCCTGATTGGCCCCCGTAGTGTCCGAAAACTCGAACGCCTCCGGTTTCACGCGGCTTCCCGGTAATAGTACCCGCAGAATGCCGCCCAGCCGCTTCCGGCAATCGATCGTGCCGGCGGTCGGGAATTCGGCAATCGCTGGCTCGATGATCCGGTTCTGCAGCCCCTGATGATTGCGTTCCCGATGATAATGGGTCACGAACTCCGAGGTCGCCCGGTGCAACGACGCTTCCCCGATCAGGATCATTCGGTTCAGGCACGACTCCTTGATGGTTCGTACGAACCGTTCCGCATACGCGTTCAGATTGGGCGATCGCGCTGGCAGCCGCACGGAATTGATGGCGGCGGTTCTCAGGATCGATTCGAATTCCTTCGTGAACAGGGAGGATCGATCGTGGATGAAGTATCGACACTCGTTTAGGAAGCCGTCCAGGCCATCGGTCAGGTTGCGAGCCATTTGCTTCATCCATGGCCCGGTCGGCTCCGGGACGATTCCGGCGATCTTCACCGCCCGGCTCGCCAACCGGATGACGAAGAACACATGATAGCGAATCAGGCCTGCGGCGTTCCAAATCTCAACGGTGAAGAAGTCGGCCGCCGCCAACACTTCCCAGTGGGTTCGCAGAAACTCTTTCCACGTCGTCCGACGTTGGCGCTCAGGCGCGGGATCAAAGCCTGCCTCCTTCAGAATCTCAGCGATGGTGCCCCGCCCAACTTCGTGGCCCAGATTGGCCAGCGCGCCCTGGATTCGCGTGTAACCCCACGATCGGTTCTCCCGAGCCATCCGCAAGATCAGCTCTTGAAGGTCCACGGCGGTTCGAGGTCTGCCTGGCGTCCGCCTCTGGCTGGAGTCGTATTTCTGGGCGATCAGGCGTCGATGCCAGGCCAGGAGCGTATCCGGGGTTACGATACTGGCAAAACGCATGAGTCCTTTTCGGCCGACAGCCTTGGCTCGGATGCCCAACCGGCGTCGTTGATCATCGGTGAAGTGTGGCCGCTTGCCGACTTGCGCCTTGAGAACCCGGACCTCCTCCTGAAGGTACTCGATCAGAGCCTGCTGATGGGCGTTCATCCAACCGGCCACGCAGGTCACCAGCAGAGAGAGTGGGTGCATCGGAGGAGGATCACCTCCGGCCCTACTACACGCCAGCATTTCGAGCTAGAACGGGGGAACCATGCAGCGATCGAAACCGCAACCGGCAGGAGGACGAAGAATCCCGGCATCAGCCGCGCGCGAAGCGCGTATGCATCAAACAGCTTTTCCAACCCAAACATGCAGCGCTGATCCTGCAGCCGGTATGCCGTCGTCCTCAATCGGACCTAAGCGACTCATCACAAGTCTGTTGTAGATCGGACCCACCACCAAAAAGGCACAATATGATCAAGCTCACTTGAAATTGTCTTCAACCTATGTTTCTGCCCACAGCGCCGAGAAGGCGGAGTCACATTGAGCTCGCGGAGAGACTCGGATTTCGCAGAACGGTGACGTTCATTGGCCCGACGCGCATCAAGGCAGGCCGGCGATTTCGCATCGGCCCTATTGGAAGTCGAGAATGCAGAACTCGCCGATCCGAGGCGCGGGCGACCCGGAACGGCGAGTTGCGTTGGCTCTGAACCGGACTTACTTGTCGAGCTGGCTGCAATGCTCACATCGCGGACGCCCACCAGTACCTGATTGGCGGTTCTCCTTTTCGATGTTGTTGCCTTCGGTGCAATCGGTGTTGTCGTGATACACCTTGCGGTCCGACTCCTTCTTCGAATACCAAGGACTCGTCTTCATCGCATCTTCACCTCCTTTCGTAACAGGATTGCGCGATCGGCCTGCTGGCTGCCATGTAAACCAGGCTCGTCTGCAGGTCTGATGTTGATCGCGCATGCCCTTTGCATTGGGCAATTCAGGAGCCAACCGACCGCAAAGTGGTAAGTCCTTGGTGATAATACTAATCGCTCTCTGCCGCGAATCGAACCGGCTAGAGGAAATCAAAGCCACCTTTACATTCTGCTCAACCTGCCTTTATGGAGCAGCGCGTAAGCGCAGCGTTTTTCCCATCAAGAGCCGGGACAACCACGGCACAGAGCTATAGTGGCGGATCAATCGATCAATGCACGGCGATGTTCAGACCTTCGGTCGCGTTTCGAAGCGGCCCTCCCGGATGCAAATCTCTGAAATGAGTCCGCCACAGGTGATTTCAAAACCATCAACGAACTGGAAGGAGGTTGAGCTTGCCGCAAATTCAGGCCAGCGTTGGCAGTAGACACGACCGGCCTTCGCGACGATTCTTACATCCGTCGTTTCGCCGTCATTACCTTCGCAAAGCCCGTAATCAAACTGGAGCCCTCCGACGTCCGTCAGAATATACCGGGGATGCATCGCGTCGCGCGGCAACTGATCGAAACTCCGCCACCGCAGAAACCTCAGGGGGCACGGTATGCCCGGCGGGAGGAATTGCAGGAGCCCCTGCAACTTGCCTTGAAAATGATCTCTCGTCGCGGCGCTCTCCAGATGGTATTCGATTCGCGTGACAGGCTTGCCCTCGAGCGCTCTCCGCAGGAGTTCGCACAGGGGCTTTGTGAAGGCCGCTTTCGCTTCAAAGTGAGGATCAACAAAGATAACCTCGCGCGCCTCTTTGAGCAGCTCAACAGCACACTCGGCCATTTGGCAGGTCTGGCGCTCGATGATTATGTCGAGAGGAACTGCCCATTCGGCGTGGGCAGCATGGACATCAGGCCCGTGGATAAAGCCGTGCTGCCCGGGACATGGGTCATTCGTAACGACTGCGAAGAACGGGAACCGCCCGTGTTCCTCTCGAGCATTCCAAATCCAGTCCTTGTGATCAGAATAAACCCGTCCTCTCCGCACGAGCTTTGGCTTTGCCCCGCGCAGATACTCCTCGATCCGCTTTTTCTCCACGGGAGCGCAATCTGCACACTTCCCAAAGACTTTCCACGGCCAATTTCGCGGAAACTCGCTGATGAGCCGGCCGTGGTCGAACCCGCACTGATCGATAATCAGGCGTACACGATCCCAATTAGAGAGGTACGCCGGTTCAATGGCGACTTCCTTGAAAATCATTCAAACAGCTCCCTCGCTCTCTCCTCGAAAAAGCCATCCTTACCCGGCCAATTGCTCGTGAATTCGCCCTCCGGATCGACTTCGAGAAGCGATACGGCCGCGCCGTTCTTGCCTCGCTCGACGTAGACCACACTGATATCCGCCGGACTGAGCGCCAGCGTGTCGACAGGCAGCTCATTGGTCGTCGTCTGGCGAATCCTCTTGAGGAGGCGAAGAATGAGCAATTCACTGTGCGTCTCCACAAGCATGGCTTTGGACTTTTTCGACGCCCCAATGAAAAGATCGCCCATCCTGGCCTGTGCAGCCGGGTGCAAATGCAACTCCGGCTGCTCGAGACATAGCAGTCGTTTGGTCGGATCCAGACAAGCGACGACGACAGGAATCGCCTGGATCACACCCATGCCGATGTCTGTGCATCCGACGCGGACATTGTTTTTCAGATCGATGAGGTGGAGCTCGGGGCGGACTTCGGCGGCTTCAAGTTCCGGCCAGACCAACTGCCGGTAGAAGTCTTCGTCTTTCTCGTCGAACTTCTCCCGGAGGAGTCGCAGGTTCGCCATGAGCAGGCTTTCCTCGGGAATGCTGCGGTGACCTTGCACATCGATGGAGTAACCGAGATCCAGCTTGTCCGGGTTGCTCAGCCATTCGGCCACTTGCTGCACAAATTCGTCGCCGCGCTTCAAATCGGGATCGTAGTGCTTGAGGATCTGGTCCCAGGCGGCGGTGCCGTCAGCCCAACGGGATTCCTCGAGAACCGCCGGTGCGGTGACGAAGCGGGCGGGGCGCTCACGGATCGGACCGACGTAGCGGAAACGCTCCAGCTCCCTTTGCAGGAGCGTCGTGGTCCCAAGGACAACCTGGTTTACGATCGCCGCGATGAAGAATTCGTAGCCATAATTACCCTCGCTCGTGTCCATGGTGACACCGAGGGGGAGGGGTTTCATCAGATCCGGCACCACAGAGAATTGATCAGTCAACGAGATGGTGCCTGTTGAGTCCCCCAGGCCTTCGAAGAACTTCTGGAACTCCGATTCCGCGGTAGGGGCGTTTTCCTCTGTGCCCTCGCCAAGGACCGGCGTGAACACCGCTTCGATGGCGGGATGGCGATAATCGACATCCGCGATCACGGCTGTCAGCTCTTCACTCTCCTGTTTGAGTGTCAGCAGTGGACGGCCATCAACCGCGTAACGAAGCTCGCTTATCCAGGGACGGTACTTCCGGGCGTCCCAGCTCACCCCGAATTCGATCATCGTCCGCTGCATGTAGCCGCTGATGTCTGGTTCCCGCTCACCGACGAGTTCCAAATTCCGTTTCAGGAGTTCGACTCGCCTCTGCAACTCTGGGAGCCCGCTGGGATCGTTCGTGAGTTTCAGTCCCTGAAGCAGTGGCTCGGCCAGGCGGAGTTGTTCCAGCGTCTGCCAGTATCCAACGTCGATGTCCAGACCTGCGATATCGTCCAGGCCAGGCAGGCCATCGTCGTCAGGCGTGATCTCGAAACCGATGTGGATGGTGCGGGAGAGATCGTGGCGATGGACCATGTTCCGAAAGCCGCCCAGGTCGATCGCGTTGCCGCCGGCGAGCGGGATGTCAGCGTCCGCGTTTTTGCGCAGCAGCAGCTCACGCGCATAATGGATTGCTTGAATGATCGTGCTCTTGCCCGCGCTGTTGGCGCCAAACAACAGCGTGATCGGTCGCAGCGGCACGGTGACACGAGCGCCGATGCCCTTGAAGTTTTCGATTGTGATCCCTGTAATGCCTGTCTGTTGGGTCATAGAATCACACGTAGTGTTTGAAATTTGGAAGAAACGCCTGTGTTCCCTGGTTCGCGACGAGGATCTCGCCCACGGCATCCGAAAAATGCACGGTCACGGGTTGGCTTTCCCCGAGCTTGCAGGCGTTATAGTTCAGCTTCGTTAGGCCGAGAATATCAATCGCCACTTGGCGGATATGCATGTCTGGATTCATGGCCTTCAGATTTCACTAGAGCGTTCCTCGGAATGCATGGTGCTGGAGCGATGCCAAGAGATCGCCCAGCTTTGCTTTGAACGTCTGCAGCTTTGACTTGAGAAACTGTATTGAGGCTGTGCGGCGTGCGAATTCGAGCTGAAGGTTGATTGGAGGCAATGGAATCGGCATCGCGCTGATCAATCCCATGTTCAATCCGGACATAATGGCTCCTTTTGCTGTTCTTGAGAGATATCGCAGTGCTAGAGGGTGATACAAAAAGTAGGCGTGCAGAAAGGCTGGGTGGCATTTGGTCCGATCAAGAGTGATGCAGCATAGGTGCTTCGTGTTGATCGCCAGCGGAATATCATCAGGAACGACCGCGCAACGTCCGCACGTGCCCATAATTGTGATAAGGACATCCCCAGGGAATACCGTGTAGCGTCTCAGTTCGCGGTATTTCGCTTCGGTAATGAAGCGTCGTTCGTCCCATCGAAATTCATTGTTAACCACGTTATCGATGCCAAGAACAGCGACGCCCTCCTCTACGAATTCGCTGTGCAGAAGTTGGCTGCCAAATGGTCCCGTGCGAATCGATCCGTTTGTTGGCTCTGCAACACCTGCTACTTCGCTTATCGTCCATCCACTTGCCTCTGCCTCACCGAAGAGGTCGAGAAAGATACAATTTCTCAGGAGGTCCAGTTTGGAAAGGGCTTGGCGGCGCTTGGCGCGCAACGCCTCGGCTCGGTCCAAGATCGTCGCGATCCGCTTCTGCTCAGTGAAAGGAGGAAGCGGAATATCGAGATCGTCCAGATGTTCGTTCCGTAGATTGTTGATGTTTACGCCAGCAGCAAGGTACGAAATGCGCCTGCGGTAGTCAGCAGTCTTAAAAAAGTGGCTGAAGTAACCGGGATGAATGCGTGAACTCGGCCGGAGCACCTTGCAGAACGCACCGAACCCACAGCCCAGGTCAGCGTGTGCTTGAGCGGCTTTACCAACCACGTCGAGGCTTCCGCTGGATGCGGCAATCAGGACGTCGTGTTTTTGAACATACTGATTTGGCCCAACGCGGTCTTTCGGGACGTAGACGAAATCTTCAAGAAGCAGTCCACTATCGGTGATGTTGTTGGCCCGTAGAATCGCCACATAACCTGACTGCGGTGATTTGATCGCCTCTGAGCCAGCGTATGAGACGCCTCGAATCTGGTCGGCAAGCTCACCGACCCGGACCATTGGCCAGCCATTCATTTCAGCAACGCCTCCAGGTCCTTTAGCCCCTTCTCGATCTCCGTTTCCAACGCGTTGAGTTCGGTGATGAGCAACTTGGGCGGGACGTGGCCAATCTCCTGGTACGAAATCTCGCGGTAGCGGTTGACGGAAAGGTCATAGCGGTTGTCCCGGATTTCCTTCACCGGAACCGAAAAGTGCCGGGTGCTGCGATCGTTCTTCTTTTTGGCGGCGCGCCCGGCCCATCGTGCGACCAGGTCTGGCAGATCATTCTGGTCGTCACGCAACTTTGTACGTTTGTCGTCGAGTGAATAGCCGTCACGTTCCACCTTGTAGAACCAGACACCGTCGGTGCGGCCGCCCTTGGTGAATACCAGGATCGCGGTCGAGACACCGGCGTAGGGTTTGAACACGCCGGACGGCAACGATACGACCGCTTCGAGCTGGTTTTCGTCCACCAGCATCTGGCGGATGCCGATGTGCGCGTTGCTCGAACCGAAGAGCACGCCATCGGGCACAATCACCGCCGCGCGTCCGCCCATCTTGAGCATGCGCAAAATGAGCGCGAGAAAAAGCAGTTCCGTCTTGGTGGTTTTGACCTTGCTCCGGAGATTGCTGTGGATGCTCTCGGCATCGATGCTGCCCTTGAACGGTGGATTGGCGAGGATCACATCAAAATAGTCAGCCGACTCCATTGGAAACCGCTCACTGAACGTGTTGCTGAGCGTGTCCTGGTAATTGATGCACGGCGATTCGATATCGTGCAAAAGGAGATTCATGGCAGCAATGCGGAGCATTGAGCTGTCGAAATCGAAGCCGTTGAACATCCCGTTCTGAATGTGCTTGCGGTGCGGCTCAAGAAGGTCGCCGGGGTAGTGCTTGTTCCCTTCTTCGTCAGTCCAAACCATTTCTGGCGAGGTGAATTTCCGATGAAGGTTGTCCATGACGCCCACAAGGAAACCGGCGGTGCCGCAGGCCGGATCGCCGATGATCTCGGTCGGTTTGGGGTCGATCATCTCGACCATGGCGGCAATGATGTGGCGAGGTGTCCGGAATTGGCCGGCGATGCCGGCAGTCGTCAGCTTGCCGAGCATGTATTCGTAAATGTCACCTTTGACGTCCCCCTGGGTCAGCGGCAGATCCTCAATCAGGTGCACCGCTGTTACCATCAGATTGGCCCGCTGGATGAGACATTGCGCCCCTTCCAGGTAAGTCCCGAGGGAGGTTCGCTTCACCAGGTCGGTGCGGAAAAACGGGAAGAGCTCGTCGCGGACAATGGCCATCATCTTTTCCGGGTTTTGGTTCCGAAAATGAGACCAACGAAGATGTTGACGGTCCGCGGGAAAGACCCGATTTCCGTCTCGTCCAAGCCGGGCTGCCATTTTCTCGCGGCGAGTGTCCTGGACGTCGAGCAGGCGCGCGAACATGAGGAAGGAAATCTGTTCGATCACCGTGATTGGATTGGTGATCCCATTGGCGAAGAATTCGAGCCAAAGCTTGTCAACTTTGTTTCGGAGAGGGCCGGTAATCATACTGCGTGCTTCATGCGGGTTGGCTGGCGGCTGCGCCAGGATCGAGGTTAATCCGCTGGATAATCTGGAGAATCTGATCCTGGTCGGAATCCTCGAATACACCGCTGAGGCCGTCCGTATTGATTGCGGTGAATGGGGCCTCCCACAGCTTTTCGACCGGAATGAGACCGTATCTGGCAATGTGGTTCTTGAGCAGGTCAAGGAATCGGATCTGATTCGGCGTCAATCGCGGATGCTGCTGCATAAACCGGATAAAGAAGGCATCCACGTCGGCCGGGGCCATTCCCAAAATCCTGCGGATCGCCAGTTCGAGGCGCTGGGTGTCGGAGTAAAGTTTCTGGAGGTTCTCAAGGGAAACCTCCGGATCCAGTGCCATCAATTCTTCGGCAAGGGCCTGAGTGTCCTCGTCTGTCACCGGTTGACCGGATCGGATCTTCTTCAGGACGCTGCTCTTATCCAGGAGGCTCTGCAGGGCTTTCTCAACTCGATGCTTGTAGGCGTCCATCTCGAGCCCCTCGAGCTGGACGGTCTGCGGTTTGTATTCGACGACCTCGTCCCGGATGTCCAAAACGACCGGCTGATGCTCCGGATAGACCACCTTGGCGCGGAGGTGCATGATGCCGCGCAGCTCGCGCCGGACTTGCTCGAGCTCTTCCATGGTGAGGCTGGACCAGAACTCCGGCCTCTTGACCTTCTCAATGACCGCCGCCTTCTCCTTGACCTGGCCGAGGTTGATCGGCAGGCGCCCGACCTGGGAGATGAACTCGCCCTTCCGATCATCGAAATCGGCGGATTCACGAATCAGGGCGACTGAGAGCCGGGTTGCGTGCAGATCGAATTGGTAAGCGGCTTCTTTCCGCTGCAAATTGCGCCACTGCATTAAAGGCGCGATTTCGTGCCGGAGCACCTCCTGGGTGGCCGGTGAGAAGCTTTCGAGCACTCCGGGATTCTGAACGGCTTTGACATCGCGCCACTTCTCCCGAACGGCGATTGTCTCCTCAGGAAGCGCGGCAATGTCCTGCCGGATCAACTCGATTGCCAGATCCAATCCGCTGACATTCTGCTTGGCGATCGCAGCTTCCACCAGGTTGAGGCGGGCCTCAAACAAAACCTGCATGAGTGACTTGGGCCGTCCTGGATCCACTTCCTTTGGGACCTCATCGAAATACTCAAAATTGCCCCAATGATCGAAAATCCGGAATCGTTCCTTGTGCAGGCCTGGCCCGAAAAGGTCCCGGCAAAAGCGAGTGCCCCGGCCGATCATCTGCCAGAATTTTGCATAGGATTTGACGGGTTTGGCAAACACGAGATTGACGATGCTCGGGATGTCGATGCCGGTATCGAGCATATCGACGGAGATCGCCATCGTGAGCTCCTTCGTGCCGTCAGTCGATTTGAAGTCGTTGATGAGCTGTTCCGCCCGTGGTTCATAATTGTCGATTACAGCGCAGAATTTGCCGCCAAACTGAGGGAAGAGCTCATCGAAGAGCTCCTTGAGTTGGACGGCATGCCGGTGATTTCGGGCGAATATGATGCACTTGCCGATGGTCGAATCGTCGGCGTTCCGAATGCCGTTCTCCATCAGGTTACGGAGGATTGCCCGATCCGTGTCTTTGCTAAAGACTTTGCGGCTGACCTGCTCGGCTTCGTAATTGACTGTCTCCGGATCTTCAACTTGTCCCTCGAGTTGCTCCCGCTGCTCTTCCGACATCTGCTTGTATCGGATTCCCTCGCGGAGGAACTTCGTCGAATGCTTTACAACCTCGAAGGCGGAAAGGTAAGGAGGGATGTGATCGCGGGCCTCCCTGTAATCAAAGCTGGCCGTGGGGCTCTTGTCCTCGCAATCGAAGAGCTTGTAGGTGTTTCGGAAGATGAACTGGACCGGGGTGGCGGTCAGACCAACCTGGAACGCGTCGAAGTAAATAAACAGGTCGCGGTAACGGTTGTAGATGCTCCGATGCGATTCGTCCGCGATGATCAGATCGAAGAATCCCGCATCGAAGTTCTGGAAGCACTTCATCATTGCGGGATACGTGGCGAGGTAAATCCGCTTGCTTCGATCCTCGTTGGTGGACCGTGAGACGTAAGCCGCTGGGGCGCCTGGCAGGAATTCCTGGAAAACGTCATAGGCTTGCTTCCGGAGTTCACGGCGGTCACACAGGAAGAGAGCACGCTTCACCCAATTGGCGCGGATCAGAACTTCGGAAAGAGCAACGGCTACTCGTGTTTTTCCGGTGCCGGTTGCCTGAACCAGGAGCGCTTTGCGTTTGCGCGCGTCGAAACGCTCACAAATGCGTTTGATGGCTTCGACCTGATAAAGCCGGTCCACGATGTTCGGATCTGGGCTTAAGCCGACCAGAGCGTTTTCCCGTTCCCGGCCCTGGAAATGGAGGTATTGAAGGCTGTCTTTCGAGTAGAACCCGTAAACGTGCCTTGGAGGCTCATTCTTGGTGTCGTCCCAGATGAACACGTCGTAGCCGTTGGTATAGAAGATGACGGGGCGGACGTTGTACGTTTTCTCCAGTCCGTCGGCGTAATACTTGGCTTGCCATTGCCCCTTCTGGTGATCTTCAGCGGTTCGCTTGGCCTCAATAACGGCCAGCGGCTTCCCGGCTTCCTCATCCCAGAGGACGTAGTCGCAGTAGCCCGTTCCACTGGCGGTTGGCTGATGCAGAACCTCCATCTCCTGCCGGACTTCGCTGAGTACTCTGTCCATCGTCGCCCACGTCCCAGCCGGCGGCGACAAGCATGATGTCAATGAGGCGGCGCCGAGTTGAGGCTTCATCAAATTGGAGCGCATTCGCAGCCGCTTGGGTGTGTTGCAGCACCAACTCCAGCTCCTCTCGAGACTTCTGCTCGGCTTCCGCCTTAGATCTCGCGGCTTCGAGATCAATCAGCAACTGGGTCATCCGACCTTCCTGGTCAGCCAGTTGTCGTAAGGTGGAGGCTCGCTCCGCGTCACTTTCGCCTTGCTCCTGTGGTTTCGGGCGTGTGAATGGTGGGAGGTCCTGCTGTGCACCACCCGCGAGCGCGAGAAAGAACCATTTGGCCAGGTCGAAGGCTTCCTCGATGAGCCATACAGCGATCTGTGGCTTGAGGTTCTGATCGGTACCGTGAGCGGCTTTGTTTCCGCGGATTCTGAGCTCGTGAAGCTTGTAACGGACAACCTTCGGAATCATCGCGCTAAACGTGTCATCGTTCAGCATGTCGTTCAGATTCCAGTCGAAGGATCGCTGGAGTTTGTGTCGCTGGTAAATCGCTGAAACCATCGTCTCAGCGAAAGTCCGCAGTTTTACCAGCGCACTGCTCGTATCTGAAAACGCGTATCGCTCGGCGAACCCGCCGAGGTCAGCGAGTTCGGGAAACTTGGAGCGGAGAAATTCGAAGTTCTGCGACTTCATAATCTCTCCCTCACCGGTTTTCTCCCACAGGAGTAGCACGATTTGGTGACATGCACACGTAGAGTGCCATGTGAGGGCTCAGGTGTAATCCATTGGAGCGCAATGATACGAGGTTGGAAGGCGATTTGGAGCGCCGACCGTGGCGTAAAGGGAGGTTTAAGTTTCGCAAATGCGGGTTTCATTCGCGTTTGAGCAGATACTGGCTTACGGCTTGTGGCGTCATGCCCAGAAGCTTTGCCGCCATCGTTCGGTTTCCCTGGCTTTTCTCCATAGCGCGCCTGATCAGCCGGTGCCTCGAATCAGCCAGGAACTTGTTCAGATCAAATCCCTCTTCGGGTTCCGGGAGTGAGTCGGACACACCATCCGCCATGTTGTCGTCAAAGATGAGGTCGGATTCCTTGATCAGTTTGCCCCGGCACAGCCGAGCCGAGCCCTCAACGATTTTCCGCAGCTCTCGAACGTTGCCAGGCCAGGAATTCTTGACCAGCCGGAGAAGGGCATCGTTGGCAAGACGACATTCCTTCCCATGCTGCTTGTTCCAGGTATCGAGGAAGTGCTCGGCCAGCTTGGGAATGTCCATCCGCCGTCGGCGCAGCGGAGGAATCGCAATCCGATCATCAAACCGATGGAACAAATCCTCGCGGAAGGTTTTGGCTTTGATGCCCTCTTGAACGTTCACATTGGTCGCAGCAATCACCCGCGCGTCCACATTAATTTCATGATTTTCGCCCAGCTTCAGAATCTTCCCCTGGTCGAGGGCCCGCAGGAGTTTGGCTTGCGAGGTCGTCGTCATTTCACCGATCTCGTCCAGGAACAAAGTCCCCCCCGATGCGGCCTGGAAATATCCTTTATGGTCGCTGGTAGCGCCGGTAAACGCCCCCTTCTTGTGGCCAAAAAGCTGACTCTCGACAAGGGTCTCCGACAACCCGGCGCAATTCACGGAGATGAACGGCTTTTCGGCGCGGTTGCTGAGCCGGTGAAGAGCAGTTGCGAAAACCTCTTTGCCGACGCCGGTTTCACCAAGAAGCAGGACGTGCGTGTCGTACCCGGCCAAAACCGTGGCTCGTTCAAGCGCGGTCAGGAATTGAGGCTCGTCCCCAACGACCCCCAATTGAACGCGGATCGACGCAAGGTCCGGACTTTCAATGGTGTCGGGGAGTCGGCCAAAGGGCTTAATCTGGGGAAACTGCGGATTCCTGAAGTCGATCTCCGACACTCGGTCCTGCCCTTCGCGGGTGAATTTCCGCGGGCGTGTTTGCAGGACTGTGGCCGGAATCTCTCCGCTTGCGGCAAGCATGAGCCAAGTGGCGTGCATGTGCGGCGTCCCGGACGAGACGCAAATGGAGAAATGTGCATCTCCGTGCTCTTTGCAGATCAGCTTGAAATGCGTCCTCAGTTGCTTGAGCAGGCCAAGGTAATTCGTTGGATCCGCCAGGGGAACTTCTCGAATTTCCACCTTCAGGTTGGGGTTCTGCCGCAGGAGTTCGGCTTTGGTCTGCTCCGTAATCGCATTGAGCGCCGGTGTCGAGAAGAGAAAGACGTGATCAAATGTTCGTTCCGAAACGACAGTTAAGACCGGCCCGGGTTCCACATCGCCCGCAATTGAAGTCTCTGAAAAAGGGTCATGGAAGCCGGTAAAAGTCAGTAGCGCCTTCATGGCCCCAGATTGCGTTGGCCGCTCATCAATGGGGATTTAGGCACCTAAATCGCGGTTGATCAAGCCCAGCAATCAAACGTTTCCTGGGGGCATTATCTAAAGTTCTGAACCGAGCAGCGCGGCGATCATACGCCGTGGGGCTCGCCTCGTCGTTGCGCTTCGGGGCGATCCACGACAGGAAGGCAGGACGCCGTAGGTTTGATCATCAGGTCGTTGGAGGGAACCCCATGGCGAATCCAGACGGTGCGGCAAGCTGGAAACGCGTCAGCGGGGAAACGGCAGGCGCATCAGTTTTCCGGCCGAGCGATTGAAGATCATGATATCTGGGCGCACCTGAAGAACTGGCAGAACCGGCTAACGGAAAGCCCACAGTATATTGGTGATCCACCATTTAAGGCGGTTTTGATCTGTTCGGCGGCGTGCACGAGAGATGATGGTGCGTGGTGTCGGGTCCAAGAGCGCCGATGTCGAGTCTGGAACGATGTTATCAACATGTTTGAGCACAGAGAGTTACAAATCTATTTGCGCCAATATGACACCACTAGACAGCTCAAGAACCATGTGCATGCCGAATCTAAGTGATCAGATCGCATGGTTTACACAACAACCGCTGATGTGTATCGTGTTGGTGTTCAAAGTGTCCTGCCAGGTTCCAACTTTATTCCCTGTATCGGGCCACTAAACCGCCCTCCAGTTTCCATCTTTATTCCACGGTTGCCATGTTTATTACCTGGTTTCCAACTTTATTACCCGATACACAGCGAACCCCAGCCCCCCGCCCGTTATTCCACGGTGACGGATTTGGCGAGGTTGCGGGGTTTGTCGACATCGCAGCCGCGGGCGACGGCGATGTGGTAGGCGAGGAGTTGGAGGGGGACGACCGCCAGGAGCGGGAACAGCGGTTCGAGGGTCGCCGGAAGGGCGATGACGTCCTCCGCTTTCCGGGCGAGATCGGCGGCCTTGTCCTCGGTGGTGAGAGCGATGATCGGACCACTGCGGGCCTTGATCTCTTCGAGGTTGGAAAAGGTCTTGTCGAACATCGCGCCGGCCGGGATGACGAAGACCGTCGGGGTCTTATTGTCGATCATCGCAATGGGGCCGTGCTTCATCTCGGCGGCGGGATAGCCCTCGGCGTGGATGTAGGAGATTTCCTTCAGCTTGAGGGCACCTTCAAGGGCGACAGGAAAATTGTACTGTCGCCCGAGGAAGAAAAAGTCTTCGGCGTTTTGGTATTTGAAGGCGATTTGTTTGACCTGATCGCTGAGGGCCAGGGCTTGCTCCATTTGTTTGGGGAGCGCCTGGAGGGCTTGGATGAACTGGCGACCGCGAATGGCCGACAGCATCCGGATCCGGCCCATGACGAGCGCGAGCAAGGCGAGGACGGAGACCTGGGCGGTGAAGGCCTTGGTGGATGCGACGCCAATCTCGGGACCGGCATGGAGATAAATGCCACCGTCGGATTCACGGGCGATGGTTGAACCGACGACGTTGACGATCGCGAGAACCTTATGGCCGCGACGGCGGGATTCGCGGAGGCCGGCCAGGGTGTCGGCGGTCTCGCCGGATTGGCTGATGATCAGGACGAGAGTGCCATGGTCGATGGGCGGGTTGCGGTAACGGAATTCGCTGGCGTATTCGACCTCGACGGGGATATGGGCGAGCTCTTCGATGAGGTATTCGCCGGTGAGGGCGGCGTGCCAACTCGTGCCGCAGGCGGAGATGACGATCCGATTCACGCCGCGGAGTTCTGCGTTGGTCATGTTGAGACCGCCAAAACGGGCGGTCACTTCCTCGAGATCGAGTCGTCCGCGGATGGCATTTTCGAGGGCGCGCGGTTGCTCGAAGATTTCTTTGAGCATGTAGTGGGGAAAAGAGCCGAGCTCGACCGCCTCGGGTTTGAACTCGATCTGACTGATGACATAACGGGCGGTGTCGTCATCAAGGCGTTCGAGCTTGAGATCGTCGGCGGTCAGGGTGACAACATCAAGATCGTTCAAGTAAATGACTTTTTGGGTGTGAGCGACAATGGCCGCGGCATCGCTGGCGAGAAAGTTCTCGCCATTGCCGACGCCGACAATGAGGGGTGAACCGCGTCTGGCCCCGACCATGATACCGGGTTGGTCCACACACAGGACGGCGATGCCGTAGGTGCCGACGACTTCGCGGAGGGCATCCATGACGGCTTGGGTGAGCAACGGGACATCGGATCGGGTCAGGGGATGCGCATCCTTGGACTGGGCCTGGAGCCGGTCGTAATGGACGCCGACGAGGTGGGCGAGGACTTCGGTATCGGTGGCGGACTTGAAGGTATGGCCGTCGGCAAGAAGTTGGTTTTTGATGACATCATAATTCTCGATCACGCCATTGTGAACGAGGGCGATTCGGCCGCTCTGGTCGGTGTGGGGGTGGGAGTTTTCGTCGGAAGGCGGTCCATGGGTAGCCCAGCGGGTATGTCCGATCCCGAGCGCGCCTTCGAGGGCGTGGGTATGGAGGAGCCGGGCGAGGCCGTCATCGATTTTGCCTTTCCGTTTGCGGAGTTGGAATGCGTGATTGGCCAGGACACAGATGCCGGCGCTGTCATAACCCCGATACTCGAGGCGGCGGAGGCCCTCGAGGATGAGGGGACCGGCCGGTTGACTACCGATGTAACCTACAATTCCGCACATAGCGACAGGATGGGTTTTCCATGGGGGTGGTCCGGTCAGGAGCTCGCTTTCACGAGCGCGGCGCTGTGCGTCTGGATTTTGCGGATGGCCTCGACGATATGGTCCAGGTCGGCGCGATCGGCGAGGAGCATATTTTGAGTCATGGCGACCGTGGTCTCGCAGACCTGCTTATTTCCTTTGAGTTCCTGGAAACTGTCGCGATAGGCCTTGAGGCGTTCGGGGCTCCATAGCCGTTTGAAACCGCGCGAGGCAATGGCCTCATCGAGCAGCCCGTCAAAATACTGTTCGTGATAAACACCGCCACATGGAATTCCCTCCGCCGACATCGCCCGCGCGAATTGGTCACGGGATAGGTTATTGAATTGGCTGGCGTCGTAACGAAAGGGGTAAAGGTGCCAAACCGCCCGGCTGTCGTCGGGCAGGCGGACCACGGTAATTCCGGGAATCTCGCGGAGGTGGTCGGCGAGATAATCGGCATTGGCACGCCGGAGCTGGGTTTCCTGGACGAGCTTGTCGATTTGCTGCAACAAAAGCACGGCCTGGGCTTGGGTCATCCGGTAGTTATCGCCGCGGGTGAAATAGCCGGCGCCTTTGTTGGTCCCGCACTCCCGGCCGCAATTATGGAAGGAATTGCATTTATCGACCAGGAGCTCGTTCAAGCCGGTGATCGCGCCGCCCTCCCCGGAAGGGAGATGTTTGGATTCCTGAAAGCTGAAGCAACCGAGGTCACCCAGAACTCCGCACTTCCGGCCTTTATACTCCGCGAGCCATGCCTGGCAGGCGTCCTCGATGACGGCGAGTCCGTGCTTTTGGGCGATGGTGTTGAGGGTATCCATCTCGCAAGGCATGCCGAAGATGTGGACCGGCATGAGGCATCGGGTGCGGTCCGTGATCCGGGACTCGATCGAGGCCGGGTTCAAAGTGAGCGTGGATGGATCGGTATCGGCAAACACAGGCAGGGCCTTACGGGAGAGAATCGCGTTATAGGTCGCGATGAAGGTATACGGTGACACGATCACCTCGTCACCGGCATCGACGTCCATGACCTGGAGGGCGACGATGAGGGCGGACGTGCCGCTCGCGGTGGCCAGGCAACGATGAGCCCCGAGCAGTTCGGCATACCTTTTCTCGAACTCGGCAACATGTTCGGCAGAGCCGCGGAACCAGCGGCCGCTTCGGAAGACTTTTAGGAGTTCGGGTTCCCAGGCTTCGCGCCACTGGGGCCAACGGGCCCAGCCTTTGGCATGGACGGGCGTGCCGCCGAGGAGAGCGGGGGTGGCGGCCTTGGCGGCATAAGCGCGGGGTGCCCGCCGCGTGCTGAGCCACCCGAGGGCGAGGGAGCTTGTCGTGGCGGTGCGGATGAAACCTCGTCGAGTGAGAGTTGGATCGGGTTGCATGGTCAGGTTCTGGTTTAAGATTGGCGCTGGCCACTACAGCATCGGCGTTGTGCCTGGCGCGTGGATTGGCTTGGCCTCAGGATAGGGGTTCCCTGGGCCGGGAACAACCACGATATCCAGCCCGGTTGTGAGGTCCGGGAATGGCCAATTCGAGGATACGATTGGCGGGGTGAGTGGCTCCAGGGGGAAGCCCGACGGGCGCAGGCCGCGCTTTGGAGACGAAGCCCGGCTCGAACTTCGACCTTGACGAGCTCTCGGGCTTGGGGAATAGGGAGAAGTAAATTTGCATCAGGTCGCGCCGGTTTGCGCGTGCCTCACGCGTGTCGCACGCACCGAATCCGGGACGATTGCAATGGACTGGAACATTAACAACGGAGGAATACGATCCACGGTTGCACGATCTATGAACACACTCAGAAGGAATCAAGGGGAACGAGGGAGCCAATGGGGGCAACAACGCTTTCGGATGTTTTTTGTCGTCCTGTTGGGTGGCTGGACAACTTTACAACCCATTGCGGACACTTTTGTGCCCACGATCATTAACAACGCAACTTGGGCGAAATCGGGGGGCCGGACATTGTTCCGGCAAATGCCACCGTTAGCCGCGGCCAGGTCCTGCATATCGAACCGGGAGTTGAAGTCATCTTCGGCCCCGGTGTGCACATGTACATTGATGGGCGAATCCAGGCCCAGGGGCTGAGCGATGATCCCATCCGTTTCCATGCCATCTCCGTTTCAAACCAGTGGGATTCGATCCGCGTCCCGGACCGAGGTCCCGAAGCGCGCAGCATTTTTCGCTGGTGCACCTTTTCTGATTCGACGGTTGGATTATGGTTATATGCCATTGGCGGTGAAATTGAGCACCAGGAAGTTTCGAGCTGCGTCTTTGAGAACTGCGGCACGGGGATCGTGGGTTGGTCGACCGGGGAAAGCGACCGTGCAATCACTCCGAATTCATTGGATGCATTGATCCAAAACTGCCGGTTTGTGAATTGCGCGACGAATGGTCTCACCTTTGTTTTGCGGCGGAACGGCGACGGTTTGCCTTACGACCGGCGCGGCATGGCCAGCCCGGTCGTACAAAACAACACGTTTTTGGATATCGGGGATACGGCCATGGCGTTTGATGTGGAGTTTGGCGACACATCCCAGCCAAAGGTCATCAATAACACCGTATTCAATGCGATGACGGGTCTTCGGACTCGGGCATCATATGACGTTATCCTTAAGAACAATCTTTTTGTGTCGTGTTCCTGGGCGGTGAGGCGATCTACCGTGGACGATCTGAATCTCTCGGTGAATTACAATGGTTTCTACAACAATGGCACGAACTTCCTCAATTATCCGGGGCAGTACGGCTGATCATCTGGGAAAACGGCAATGGCACCCCCGCGGACATCAATCTGAACATATTCGAGGAGCCTCAATTTGCCGATACCGAGATGCTCACACTCCAGGCGAATTCACCGTATGTCGATGCCGGGGACGGATCGGGTGCCTATTTGGACGGCTGTTTCCCGCCCTCTGAAGGCACCACGGTTAACGACATCGGCGCCTATGGCGGTCCCGGCGCTTGCGCCTGGCAAGGGCTGCCGCTGACCCCGTTCGACGCGGAAATCAGGCAATACTATGGGGTGACGATCACACCTGATGCTCCGGGCGTTTATCGATTGGAGTACGCGCCAAGCGTGGCTGAAACCAATGTCTGGACGCAAATCACGAATGTGACCTTGGAAACGTCGCCGTGGGTCTTGATCGATCCCGATTCTCCCGGGAGCGGGCGGATTTATCGGGCGGTCCGGCTTGAGTAGGGCAGAGGCCGATGCGGGCCCAACCGTCCCGGCCGAAGCATGAGATAAAAGACGGTGGGCATCGCGACCAGCGAGAGCAGCACCGAGATGCAGAGCGCTCCGATCACGGCGATGGCAAGCGGTTTGAGCATGTCAGCGCCGCTTCCGATGCCGTAGGCCAGCGGCAACATGCCAAAGGCCGCCGCCATCGAAGTCATCAACACCGGGCGGAGTCGCCGATGGCCGGACCGGATGAGGGCGTCTTCCAGGCCGGCTCCTTCGGCGCGCAGGTGCTCGACGAAATCCAGCATCAGAATGCCGTTTTTGGCGACGATACCAACACCGATGATCGCGCCGAGAAATGAAACGACGTTTAACGAGGGTACCGGTGATCCAGAGTGCGAAGACGGTGCCGAAGAGGGCGAGCACCGCGCCGAACACAATCGCGAGCGGTTCGTAAAATGAGCGGAATTCCACGAGCAGGACAGTGAACACGAGGAAGATCGCCATTGCCAGGACCAGCATGAGATTGCGAAAGGATTCCTTTTGTTGCTGATAGAGGCCTCCAAACTCGATCATGCCGGGCGGGATGGATTTATCCTGGCTGAGTCTCGCCTCAATTTCCGCCATGGCACTGCCGAGATCGCGTCCTTCGAGACGCGCGGTCACGGCAACGTTTTGTCTTAAATCTTCGCGCCGCAATTCGAGCTGTCCGGGAGTGGTCGAAAGGTCGGCCACTTGCGAGAGCTTTACGAGCGTGCCGTCCGGGGAGCGCAAGGGGAGTTCGCGGAGAGCGGCCATTCGATCGGTATCTGCCGGGTCCACCAGCACACGAATTTCCACCACGCGGTCCCCTTCCAACACGGAGGACGCGATTTCGCCGAGCATCGAAGTCCTGACGGCGAGTGCGACGTCCTCGGCGGTGAGCCCGAATCTCTGGGCGTCCGGTGTGCGGATGCGGAAGGTGAGGGAGGGGCCGGCGTAGATCAAACCGTCTTTCGAGTCCACGACGCCTTTGACTTGCTTTAGCTGGGCTTCGATGAGCGGCGCCTGGTGCTTCAAGAACTCGATGTCGGTGGAGAACATTTTGACTTCGACCGGTTCCGGAGACCAAATCAGATCTCCGATGAGGTCCCCGAGGATACCGGGGAATTCCCATTCCAGGGCGGGGACGGCGGCATTGAACCGGGCTCGAAGTTCGGAAATGACCTCTTCCGTGCCACGGGCGCGATTCGATTTAAGTTTGACCAGGAAATCGCCGGTGTTCGGTTCGGCGACCGAAAGGGCAAGTCGTGCGCCGGTGCGGCGTGAAAAGCTCTCCACTTCGGG
>CAVXWU010000014.1:0-459173 GCA_963765535.1 uncultured Verrucomicrobiae bacterium | reverse complement strand
CGTGGTGATCCTGCCCGGAGCGCTTTTGTTGGAGTAGGGATTGAAAGGGCAAACGAAACGGAAGAGTTCGATTGGGAGTCGAATGTTGACAGTTCATCTGTCTCGGGGTAGTGCTCGGCCATACTCACTCGTTCACCTCCCGGGCCCCATGCCCTTCCAAGCCTGCTGCGAACCGCCGACCGGGTATGGAAAGCGATCCGGGTGTTTTTTGGGAGTTGGCGACAGAAGGGCAGATGTGGCTTGAGTTGGTCGGGGAAGGAAAGTGGCTGTGGCGACTGATGCGGTGGAGACCGTTGAATGGGCTGCAAAAGTATCCGGGAGGGATGCTGCGGGCTCGGGGCGGGCGCTGGGTTGGCCCGCGGGATTGTTGATGGCCGCGCTTGCCGTGTTTTCCTTTCATGCCGCGCAATGGGTATGGGGAGGCATGATACTGCTGTTCCCCTACGGCGCGGCGCGGCTCGCCCGTTTTTCATCCGGACGCAAGGCCTTTTACACGGCGGTGGTCGTGGGCTATGGGGCCTATGTGCCGCATTTGATGTTTTTGTGGACGATCTTCGGGGCGGCGGCACTGGTTTTGTGGGGAATTCTGGCATTCTGGTTGGGGGCATTTGTGTTGTTGGCCTGGGGCGTTCGAAGGCGCTGGGGAACGCGGGCGCTGGTCTTCCTGTTACCGTGGCTCTGGCTAGGGACGGAGTATTTCCGATCGGAGCTCTATTACCTGCGTTTTTCATGGCTGAGTTTGGGATCGGCGTTCGCGCGAATGCCAGGGGTGATCGGAGCGAGCGGTCTCGGTGTTTACGGAACGGGATTCGCGCTCAGTGCAATCGCGGGATGGGCGATGTCGTTGCCGTGGCGACGGGCGATCATGCTATTGATGTCCGGTCTGGTGCTTATTGGGATTCTGGGTCATGCACCGGTGGGAGAACAATCATCGGCTGGTGGCCGATTACTTCGGGTGGCAGGGGTGCAGTTGGAGTTTCCATCGGTGGGAGAGGTGACGGCGGCATTGGACGAGGTGGTCATTCGGCATTCCGAGGCGGAATTGATCGTGTTGAGCGAGTATACGTTTCTGGGGCCGATCCCGGACGAAGTTTTGGCCTGGTGTCGACGGCAGGGGCGCCATTTGGTGGTGGGAGGTGAGGAACCGATCGATGGGAAAAGATATTTCAACACCGCGTTCGTGGTGGGACCGACTGGTGAGGTGGTGTTTCAGCAGAGCAAATCGGTGCCGATTCAGTTTTTCCAGGATGGCGAGCCAGCGGCGAGTCAAGCGGTGTGGTCATCGCCATGGGGACGCCTTGGATTGGGGGTGTGTTATGATCTGAGTTACCGAAGGGTCATGGATGAACTGATCTCGGCGGGAGCGGAAGGGTTGATCATACCGGTGATGGACGTGATGGAGTGGGGTTCAAATGAGCACGAGTTGCATGGGCAGATCGGGCCCGTTCGAGCCGCCGAATATGGGGTGCCGATCTTCCGCTTGTGCAGCAGCGGAATTTCGCAGGTAATCGACGCGTCAGGCCGCGTGACAGCCATGGGATCTTATCCCGGCGCGGGCGAGATCATCGCGGGCGAGATGCGGTTAGGAGGGCCTGGGCGGGTGCCCTGGGATACGTGGGTTGGTCCGTTGGCGGTGGGGGTCAACCTCGCGGTCATAGTGGGATTGGCTTGGGGGGCGCGGCGTCAGGAGAGCGGGAAACAGCGAGGCATGGCGTTTAAGGCAGGAGGCACGAAATGTTAAGGCCGGTATTGCGGACGATCCTTCGGTGGTGGTTTGGGTTTCGTGCTTTCAACGAGGAAATGCTGCGGACGCCGGGGCCGGTTTTGTTGGTGCCCAACCACGTATCCTGGTTGGACTGGTTGTTTGTGGGGGTCTGTTTGGAGAACGACTGGAAGTTTGTGGTATCGAGCGTGACGGCGCGGTCCAGTTGGCTGCACCGGCTGATCATGATCAATCGACGGACCTTTCTGGTCGATCCGACATCACCGTACGAGATCCGGCATATGGCCGAGTACTTGTCTCGCAACGGCCGGTTGGTGTTGTTTGCCGAAGGCCGGATTTCACGGACCGGTTGTTTGATGAAGCTGTTCGACGGCACCGGATTCCTGTTGCACAAAACCCGGGCGCGCGTAATCACGTGTCATTTGAGGGGGGCGCAGCGGGTGTTGTTTTCGCCGCATCCCGGGTGGCGTTCACTGTTCCCGCGGGTGACTGCCCATTTCAGTGGCTTGTTCAATCCGCCAGAGATGGTGCGTGTGCCGGTATCGCAGGCGCGAGCACGGCTGACAAATTGGATGCGGGACCGGATGGTGGAGCAACAGTTTGCGGTGGAATGCGAATTTGGGGCGGCGACGCTTCCGGCAGCGATATTGGAGATGGCGGTGCAACAGCCGAGGCGGGTGATCCTGCAAGACGCGACGATGCAGCGGCTCAATTACCGGCAACTGTTGGCGGCGGTTGATGTGTTGGCCCACGAGTGGCAGCGCCTGCTCCCGGCCGAAGCCGTCCGAATTGGAGTCTTGTTGCCGAATGTGAATGCGATGGCGGCGGTGCTGCTGAGTCTTTGGCGCCAGGGTCGCGAGCCGGCCATCCTGAATTACTCGACCGGCTTGGCGACGTTGATGACTTGTATTCGGCTGGCCGGATTGCGCACGATCATCACCTCGCGCGCATTCCTTGGTCGATTGAAGTTGGAGGTGGAACCCTTCGAACGGGATCAGATTCGAATGCTTTTCCTGGAGGATGTTCGCGCGGGCATCACTCGAGGGAGCAAGCTACGCGGGGCTTTGCGCGCCCGGTTCCAGCCCCGAAAGACCATGTCCGCTCCGGTGTCCGGGAGTGACACGGCGGTGATACTTTTCACCAGCGGCTCGGAAGGGCTGCCGAAGGGGGTGGAACTGACGCACGCAAACCTGTTGTCCAACCTGCGGCAGATTTTGGCCGTGATTGACATTATGGATACCGATCGGTTTTTCAGCGCCATGCCATTGTTTCACAGTTTTGGGCTGCTCGCGGGGTTGATCGCGCCTTTGGTCAGGGGAATTTATTCCTTTCTTTATCCGACACCCCTTCATTATCGGCTGATTCCGGCCTTGTTTTATAACATGGACTGCAGCGTGATGTTTGGCGCCAATACCTTCCTGAATGGATACGCCCGCAAAGCGCATCCGTATGATTTCCAGGGTCTCCGGTATTTGATTGCCGGGGCGGAGAAGCTCCAGGAAAGCACGATTGATTTGTGGTGCCGTAAGTTCGGGGTCCGGCCGATCGAAGGCTACGGGGTCACCGAATGCAGTCCGGCCGTTTGTGTCAATAGCGGACAAGAAGTGCGGATCGGTTCGGTGGGACGGTTGTTGCCGGGGATGGAGTGCCGGATCGACTTTGTGGAGGGGGTCGAATCGGGAGGTCGATTGTTCGTCCGTGGCCCGAACGTGATGCGGGGTTATGTGAACGTGGCGGACGATGCGAGATTCAAGGCGTTGGAAGGGTGGTACGACACGGGCGACCTGGCACGGATCGATGAAGATGGATTTATGCATCTGCTGGGGCGTCTCAAACGGTTCGCGAAGATTAGCGGGGAGATGGTGAGTCTTGCCGCGGTGGAAGAGGCTCTTGCCGGCGCTTTCCCGCAGTTCGGATTACGGTTCGAATTGGCGGTATTGAGTTGTCCGGATGAGCACAAGGGCGAGGTCCTGGTGGCCGCCACGAATGAGCCGCGATTAACCCCGGAGGATCTCCGGGCAGCGATTCGGAACCGCGGGATGACCAACCTGTGTGTGCCACGTGCGCTCTATGCGGTACGGGAGATACCGAAGCTGGGCACGGGTAAGACGAACCATCGCGAATTGGAGCGGATTTTGTCGGAGCGGATTGGAAGGGGTTTTTAATCCGGGGCGAGACTGCCGCCGGGAGGATTGGAGTAAGGCTCTGGAGAATTGCGGGTTGGGGATCGCCGTCGAACGTGAGGGCGGACGCCGCTAGCGGGCGAGAGCCACGACGTATCGTTGGAGGCGGGCGCTTTCATCTTTGAGTTTCAACTGGGTGTAAATCTGATGGAGGTTGGAGCACGTTCGAAGGAGCAAGCGTCGAGGTGAGGCCGGAGCAAGGAAACCTTCCTGGGCGCCATAACTTGATTGCTGAAGGTAACGAATGCAATCGGCCTTGGTCAGGAATCGGCCGCGGTTAAAGGCATCGATATAGATCGTCTCCGTCGGGGTCTGGAAACGGCAGATGCAATGGCCCGGCATGGCGATCACGGCGATCGGGAGTTTGAATCGGCGGGCGAGGCAAAGATAGATCATGGAAAGGCTGATGGGATTGCCGCTGCGCCGGTCGATCACCCGGTTCAGATAACTGTTTTCGGGATTGTAATAATCGGCCTCGTCTCCGTGGAAGGCGAGTTCATGGAAGAGATAACGGTTGAGGGCGAGCAAAGTTTTGCGGGTGGGGTGGGTGGCATCTACCCGGTGATGGAGATCCGCGGCGTAGCTGTCGAGGAGAGCCTGGTAGGCGGCCGTGTTGATCTCGGGATAACGGGTGAGCGCGAGCAGCCATGCGGCTTCCTCGATATCGAATTCCTCGCCTTGATTCAGGCAAAACGCCAGAAACCGGTCATCGGTCTTTTGGCGGTCGAGATGATCCAGGATTTCCTGGACCCGGCGGCGGGTTAACGGATCCGGGCTGAGAGAGTGCGGCCGAAGCCAGGCATCTTCTTCCGTCGAAAGGATTTTCTGACGGACCGCCTGATAGACGGAGGGTTCTTCATCGGCGAGCAGTTTAATGAGCGCGATCTTCTGGCTCTCCGGGAGGCGGGTAGCGGTAGTCTTGGTGGCGGACGGCTTCATGGGTGTCGGCGACTTGAGTTATCCCAGCAATGGAATCGAAAATCAACCGTTTGCGTCAGGCCATGTGGTTTTCAGTCGGGAGGATGTGGGGGAGGCGTGATTTCGGGCGGGAGTTCAGCGGGATGGTGGTGCCCCAGGGTTTCCTGAATCAGGTTCAATTGCTGACGGCGAGCATGGCGCCGGATCAGGCGGAGGTCGAGCAAGGCGCACAGCAGGGCCAACGCAACAAGAAACAGGCAGGTTAACCAGTAAAGGGCGTATCGGGCGCCATGAAGGCGATCGCGAAGGAGGGTTTGACCGGCGAGCAGGAGCAGGATTGCGAGGGCGAGGAATGCCAGACCGAACGTGCGCCGGATTCGACGGGCAGGATTCGACATGGGGTCAGATTACGGGTGGCAGGCTCGTTGCCCAAGAGCAAAAGCGAACGGTTGCAGGCAGAGTGAGATCTGGTAAGGTCGCTTGACCATAAAGCCGGCCTGAAAACGGAACGTGGCGGTGGCCGGCCGCCCATTGAAGAACCAGTTCATGCAAATCACGAAGCAGTTGGCGCTATTTCTGGAGAACAAGCCCGGAACATTGGCTCGGGTATGTGACGAACTGGCTGGAGCCGGAATAAGCATCCACGCCATTACCACGAGTGACACGGTGGATCATTCGGTGATCCGCATGGTGGTGAGCGACCCACGCCGGGCATTGTTGATCTTTGAAGAACACGGGACGCTGGTGGTTGAGGATGACGTATTGATGCTGGACGACGACAACAAGCCGGGGGTATTGGCGCGCATTTGTCATCGGCTGGCAAAGGCCAAGGTTAATATTGAGTATTGTTACAGCGCGACTCATCCCAAATCCAGGCGCGGGTTGCTCATCCTTCGAACTTCGAATCCGGCAAAGGCATTCAAGATCTTGAAGCAATGAATCGTCTCGCTACAGAATCTGTCGGGCCGGGCGCCGAGGTGGGAAAGGAATTGTGAAAAGTATACTCGTCATGATGTGGGCGATCTGGGCCGCTTCAGGTTGGTCTCAGGCCCAGGTGCAGGTTGTGGTGGAATTGGAACAGGACCAGGTCTTGCCCGGGGAGAGCCTTCGGGTGGCGGCCCGGGTGATCAACTACTCCGGGCAAACGCTTTCGCTCGGTCAGGACGACGAGTGGCTGCAATTCGTGATCGAGCGGCCGGATGGGATATCGGTTTCCAGCCGGGGGACCGTTCCGGTCAAGGGCGCGTTTGAATTGCCTTCAGCGAAGATGGCGACCAAGCGATTGGATTTGACGCCCTATTATGATTTTGAAGAGCCGAAGACGTATTCCGTGATCGCCACGATACGGATTGCGGCCTGGGGCCAGGAATTTCGCAGCAAACCCATGCCGTTCGCGGTGGTGCGGGGGATGACGCTGTGGCAGAAGGAGGTCGGTTTGCCAGTGCCGGATGGCGAGACGCGCGCGCCGGAAGTGCGACGTTATATTTTGCAGCAGGCGATGCACATCAAGCAGATGAAACTCTATGTCCGGGTGACCGATGGCTTGGGGAATCGAATTTATGGGACGTTGCCGCTGGGGTTGATGTTGTCGATCAGCGATCCAGAGGAGCAAATCGATGAGCAGACCCGACTCCATGTCCTATGGCAGACCGGGGCGCGCGATTTCACCTATTGCGTGGTAGATCCCAACGGAACCCTGACCCGGCGCGAGACTTACGAATCCACAGACACCCGCCCCGTGCTCCGGCGGGATAAGCAGGGTCATTTTGTGGTACTGGGCGGGATGCGCCGGCCGGCCGGGGATGACATCTGATCTGATCGACTGGACCTTGCACGGCCGGTGGGGCCGACTCGCTAGCCCTGCACATTTCGCAGGCCGGCGTGGCCGGAACCAAAGTGGCCGCCCCTTACGTCGGGTGGTTGATTGAAAAGCCGATGCCCACGGTGGCGCCGGCCTGCGAAATGTGTAAGCGACTTCGTCGCAAGACACCCACACCCTCTGGACCCAACTGGCGGCGTGAAAATCTGCGCGAAAATGTCAGACTTTGACCCCTTAGACTATGGTCTCTTGCAGAAAGCGAAGCTATGGAAGCAGCAATACAAGAGATGTGCGGGCTACGCGACGAGACATCGAACGATGGTTTCCAGGGAGACCCCCTGGACGCCGACGAGTTTGTGGCGCGAGGTGCGACCCCGAATAATTTGGACTTGGCCGCGGCCGCAATCGAGTTGATCCGCCAGAAACCGGACAAGGGTTGCGTTGGCGGCGTCGTCCACAGGTGGGGCGGTCAGGGTGATACGCAATTCCGACCCGAGCAGGCCGGCGAGGGCGTTCTTGCGAGCTCTGGGCTGGACCTTGACGGCAAGGAATACCCCATTGGACCCCAAGGTAACGAAGTCAGGCAAGGCGGGCATGGGATGAGGTTTTTTGGCGTGGCAATTCGTGATCTGGGGGTATCTTATTTGTCACTTTACATTTTTATCACTGCGATTAGTGTGTGCGTTGCCTGCCCCGTGCGGCAGGGTGGAGGGGTGAAATTATGAGACTCATGGTAGACGGCGACACGATCAGCGTTGGGGAAATTAAAGAGTTGGGGGCGGAAAACTGCCAGGCTTTTCGAGATCAAATTCATTCAGCGCTTCTCCCCGGGTGTCGGAACATCATTGTGGATCTTTCCAAGACGGACTATTTGGACAGCTGCGGTTTGGGTGCATTGATCAGCCTGCGCAAGGCGACCTCGAGCCGGCAGGGGACGATGCGATTGCTGAACCCGACACCGCGAGTGCAAATGTTATTCGACATTACCCGGATGCATCGGTTGTTCGATATCACGGGGCCGCCAGAGTAAATCAGGCGGTTATTTGGGGGCGAGTAGTTATTCGTGGCGGAGCGCTTCGATCGGATCGAGGGCCGCGGCCGCGTTGGCCGGGTAGAGCCCAAAAATAATCCCCACCGCGCCGGAGATTCCAAAGGCCAGGAGGACCGACCAGACGGTAATGATCGTTTTCATCTCCGTGAGATGAGAAACGATGAAGGGGGTCAGGATTCCCACCATCACTCCGATGATGCCGCCGCCAATGGACAACACCACCGTTTCGACGAGGAATTGGGTGGTGATATCCCGTTTCTTGGCGCCGAGGGCGCGGCGGACGCCGATCTCCCGCGTTCGTTCCGTGACCGTGGCCAGCATGATATTCATAATACCGATGCCGCCGACGAGCAGGGAGATTGCGGCGATGGACCCGAGAACGACATTAAAGATCTGTTTGGTTCGTTCGGCCTGGCGGAGCAACTGGAGGGGGACAATCACTTCGAAATCATTCTTCTCGTGAAATCGACCGAGCACGGTTTTGATCTGGGGATCGGCCGTTTCGACGGCGGCGACGTCTTCCATCTGCACTGTGATTCGATGGAGTTCGACCCTTTCAATTTCAAAGCTGCCGGCGGTGCGGCGCATCAGGACTTCGCCGAAGCGGGTGCGTGAGGTGGCGAGGGGGATATAGACGTTGTTATCAATGGGTTCGCCTTCGGTTTTTGTTTTTTTGGGTCGTTGTTCGGCGGTACCGGTTTCGCGGACCATACCGACAATCCGATAGTAGAAGGCGTCGATTTTTATGGAGTGTTGGAGGGGATCCTCGTAGGGAAACAGGCGCTGGGCCAACCCGATCGTGATGACGCAGATGTTCGCGGCATGAACTTCATCGACGTGGGTGAGGAACCGGCCGCGGACGAGTTCCAGACCGACGACTTCAGTGTAGAAGGGGAGGGTGCCAATGACCTGGCAGGGGACCTCATTACGATTGAAACGGACATTGTCGCGGATGATCCGCATCGGCAGGACGCGTTTGACGCCGGGTATCGTGGTTTGGATGCGTGAGCCGTCATCGTAGGTGAGGCCATAGTCGAGCATCATGGCCCGACCGGTGCCCGACTGTTTGGTATCTTCGGGAGGTTTGATGCTGTTGATGAGGATATTATTGCTCCCCAGCTTTTTGATGGCTTCCTGGGCTTCGTAGGAGGCGCCTTCGCCAATGGCGAGCATGGCGATCACCGAGCAGACGCCGAAGATGATGCCGAGCATGGTCAGCATTGAGCGCAGTTTATGGAGCATCAAACTCTTGACGCCCAAGCGAACCGTGCTGAGGAATTGAGTGGGAAGCATGAGCTCTAGCCGGCCGCGGCCGGGATGGGCCCTCGAATGGGCCGGTTGATGATCTCCCGATCAATGAGGCCGTCCTTCATATGGATCGTGCGATGCGCTCGAGAGGCGACGCGGTCATCGTGAGTGACGAGGACAATGGTTTTACCGCTTTGGTTCAGCCGATCAATCAGGTCCAGGACTTCGGCGCCGGTTTTCGAATCCAGGTTGCCCGTCGGTTCGTCGGCGAGTATCATGAGCGGATCATTGACCAGCGAGCGCGCGACCGCGACGCGCTGTTGCTGGCCGCCGGAGAGCTGGTTGGGGCGATGATCAAGGCGATCACCCAGACCGACGAGCGAGGCGAGTTCGACACAGCGGTCGAAACTCTCCTTGAGATTACGGCCCTGGTAGAAGAGCGGGACCTGGATATTCTCGAGGACGCTGAGTTGGGCGATGAGGTTGTAAGATTGGAAAATGAACCCGATCCGCCGGCCCCGCACCTCCGACAATTCGTCATCACTCATGCGCGAGACGTCTTCATCGCCAAGGAAGTATTGGCCCGCGGTTGGGCGATCGAGGCAGCCGATAAGATTGAGCATGGTCGATTTGCCGGAGCCGGAAGGTCCCATGATGGCAAGGTAGCAGCCGCGCTCGACATTGAGGTTGACACCGCGCAGGGCGTGAACACGATTTTCTCCGCCCAATTCATATGTTTTCCGGAGCTCGACAATCCGGAGCATCAATTCCTGGTTGGGGGATGTCATGGATTGGACGGCCCGGCCTTAGGGGGTGGGGGTATTGCCTGATGGCTCGCGGGCTGCCCCGCGTTCGCGCTGGCGGCCCTGGCCGCCTTGGCCGCCTTGACCGCCTTGACCGCCGAAGCGCTGTTGCATCTGGGCGCGCATGGCCTGGCGCTCTTCATCGTTGAGTTCGCCGTCGCCGTCCTTGTCGAATTGCTTGACCATTTCCTCGCGGTTGAAGCCCTGGCCGCCCTGGCCACCTTGGCCGCCGAAGCGCTGCTGCATCTGGGCGCGCATGGCCTGGCGTTCGTCATCGTTCAGTTGACCGTCGCCATCGGTATCGAAGCGTTTAACCATCTCCTCCAGGTTGGGCATGGAGGGTCGCTCCTGACCCGCCGCGAGCTGGGGGGTGGAATCGGGCCTGCCTGCTCCCGGCCTCGTGTCGGTGGACTCCGGGGCGGGGATAGGAGTACGAGGAGCGTTTTCCGGGGATTGCCGATTGATAGCAGGTGTGTTTGTGAGCGCGGACTTCTCCTCGTCAGTAATGATCGCACCTTCGATTTCCTTCTCTTTTACGTCGAATGGCGGGGAGAGCAGGATGCGGTCGCCGGGTTTGAGGCCGGAGGTGACCTCGATGAACCGGGTATTGAACATGCCGATTTGGACCGCCACGGGATCCGCGTTGCCGCCATGGACCACGTAAGCGACCTGGTTGCCATTGAGGGTCGTGATGGCCTGGATCGGGACGGAGATGACATCCTGGATATTGGTGATGATAATCTCGGCGCGGGCGGAGACGCCCGGTTTGACATCGGGCAACGGGTCGGTGATTCGGACTTCGGTGTTATAGACTTTGAGGTTGGGATTGCCCCATCTGGCCTGGGTATCGGGGAGGAGGCCAATCCGCTCGACGATGGCTCGGAAGCGCTGATCGGGCATGGAATCAAGGACGACAAAAGCGGGCAGGCCGGTTTGGAGCATGTTCACGTAGGATTCGTGGACTTTGACCGTAACCTTCATTCTGGATATGTCCGGGATTTTGAGGAGTTCCTGGCGGTTGCGGACGGTGGCCCCTTCCTCGATGAGTGACTCGCTGCTGAAGCGGTTTTCGCTGATGGGATAGACGACGAGGCCGCTTTGTTTGGCGTAAATCTTCGCATTATCGAGGTTCTTGCGGTCACGCTCGAGTTTTCTTTCATTCAGAACCAGGGTATTGGACTGGGTGATCATGTCGGCCTCGTATTGGGCGAGTTGGCGATCACCCTGTTGTTTGACGCGCTCGAGGTCTTTTTGGGCTTCGGTGACGGCGGAGCGGAATTCCTCGACTTGCTTGGGGTAATCGTAATTGAGGATCATCCAGAGGTTGGTCTCCTGGATTTGGAGATTGAGCTCCTGACGGAGGACGGCGAGTCGATCGGAGTCGAGTTTGGTTTTGGTTTCGAACTCGTTTTTCACCAGCTCCTCGGTCCATTTGAGGGTGTCCTTGCTGATGGTCAATTGTTCGGCGGTCTCAGTGATATTGTTGGTGGCGCTGAGCAGCGCGACCAGCGACTCGCCATGAAGGTATTTCTCGAGGTCCATTTCGGCGAACTTCAATTTGAGGCTGGCCGCGCGGATTTCGCTTTCGACGACACTCTTTTGGATTTCGAGCTGTTGTTGGGCTTGGATGAGGGCGAATTGGGCTTTCTCGAAATTGATTTCCTGTTGGTTGTATTGATCTTCCGCCTGGGACGAGTCGAGTTGGACCAGGAGATCGTCCTTTTTGACGTAGGACCCTTCGGGGACGATGTAAATGATGCGAGAAGTGCCCTCGACGACATTGCGAATACTGACTTCATTAACGGCCTCGAGCGTGCCTCCTTCGACAATCGATACGGTGAAGTCACCCCGTCGAACCTCGTAGTAGGCCGTCTCCGGCATTTGGGTGGTGGACGACCGGAGGATCGCGACGACGACAATGAGCAGGACCACGGCCCCGACGATGAACCTGGCAGGTCGGCGGCGCACGGCGGCCGACAGACGAGAAGAGAGAGATGGCGTCTTCATGATTTGGGTTCGAGGAATTGGTTGGGCGGGATCAATTCGTCCCGAGGCATTTCCAATGGGGATCCGCCGCGCATATCGGGCGTGAGGACTTGTTCGAGGGGATCGGCGAGCCAAAATTGATTCTGGTCGGTCTCCATCACCCCGATATCGAGAAGGAGCTGAAGGCGAGCCTGAAGATAACTCACGATCGAGGCCGTCAGGTCATTTTGGGCCTCGATCAGATTGTCCTGGGCTTCGCGGACGTCACGGATCTCGCGGCGCCCCGCCTGGAAAAGAATCGTGCTCGAGGCGAGACGGCGTTCAGCGGAGGCGAGCGCTGTTTGCCGGCTGAGGATATTCAGGCGTTGTTGTTCCAGGGTGCGCAGGTTGCCGTCGATTCTTTGTTTGAACGTGTCCAGGGTGAGGCTGAGGGAGCGGATGGCCTGTTCAAAGCGGATGAGGGTTTGGCGATAGGCGTTCCGTTGGGGGAGCGTATCGAGAGGAAGCTGGAGCAGAAAGCCGCCGGAATAACTGAGATTGTCGAGATCAAATTGGGTAAGGTCCGTTGGGGCATCCGAAGCGAGGCTGGCCTGCCCGGTAAGATTGAGGACGGGTTTGAAACGGTCGGCGGCAAGGCGGATCTGGCGCTTGGCATCTTCAAATTCGTCCACCGCATTCAGGATGGAGGCATGTCGCTCGGTCGCGAGGCGGAAGGCGGCTTCGCGGCTGATGTCGGCGGGGACGGGGCCGGCCTGATCGACGACCTGTAATGGAGTGTCGTCGAGGTAGATTGTTTCGCTGATCGGCAAACCGAGGGTGATTTTGAACGCGTCCAATCGATTGAGGTACTGGGCAACCGAATTGATATAGCCGATGCGGGCCTGGAGTTCCTGAAAGCGGGCATCCTCGACGTCCAGCGGACTGGCGCGGTCAACGGAGCGGGCTTGCGTATATCGGGTCGTCTCGACGCGACGGAGGTAGTTGGTGTAGCTGTTGCGAAGATCGGAGCGATTTTGGAGGAGCTCGAAGTAGTTGTTGACGATATCCACGGCAAACTGGTCCTGGAATTGACTGTAGCTGCGGATGGCATAGACCAGGTCGCGCTCGGCCTGGGTGAGATTTTCGACCGCGGGATCGTTGGCTCCAAATCCGCGGAGCAAAGGTTGAAGCAGGCTGACGCTGACGATATTGCGGGCGGTATTGCGGGTGGCCGGCGCCGCGGGGCCCGCGTACCATCGAAAGAGGTCATTGGCCAGGGTGAGGGATAAGTCGCCTCCGGTCTTAAGGAGTTTACTGACACTGATGCGGGTATTGGCGCCGACGCCGTGCGGGCCGCCGACGGTGCCTTGAAATCCGGCATCGGTGCTATGTGTGAAGATGGGAGCGAACGCGTGGGTGGCGGAGGTGAGCGTGAGCGCGGTGAGGTAGAGTTGTTCTTTTTGAGTTTGATAGTTGCGGCTATTTTTGACCGCCAAATCGAGGGCCTGGTCGATGGTGAGCACCAGTCGATTGGTGGCGGTGCGGTCGTCGATAATTTCTGCGGGCAGGATGGCCCGGGGGTCACGGTCGGAGTAAGCGGTATCGATGGTGAATGCGTTAGTCCGGCCGAGCACCTGGCGCTCCGCACCGGAGATGAGCCCATAAACTTCCTGGTCGGCGGCACGCCGTTGATGGGCCGAACTGCAACCGGCCACCCACAAACTGAGGAGGCCCAGGGCGCAAGAAATTGATAGCGATGAGGACAAGGTCAGCGCGCGCATGGTCTCTATAGACGGTAACGTCGTGGGCGCGGCGCGGCTGATGTCAAACCGGATGGGTCGTTTGATTGAATCGCATCAGCGATTCGCGGAAGTCGAAGCAATGGGCCGACTTGTTTGTGAGACGGGTACATGTGATGGGATTCTGCTGTCTTATTGTGAGTGACGGTTGGCCGTGGGGAAAGGTTACAACAGGTTGGCATGCGTGGTCTCTGGCGGGCCGATCCCGAAGTGAAGTGACAGTTGTTTTATCATTGAGTTGGGGGCCTTTTGTTCCGAGATTCAACCAATGCGTCCAATCTTGTTCTACCTGGTGCTGCTCCTGGCGACCCGCTTCAGTGCCCAAGCGGCAGAGAACGGACGGTTGTCAGTGGTCAATGCCATGATTCTGCGCCCGAACGATCCGTGGCCGCGGGGGAAGGGCCACGTCATCCTTGCCTGGCCGGGCAGCCGGGAGGATTTCAAAGGGTATCACGAGCCGGGCGGGAATTTCAGCCCGGCCTTTGGTAGTTTTGGGCTCTCGTTCTGGGTGGCGGACGATAAAGGCAAACGGCTCACGTCGAGTGAAACGATGCCCATGGAGGAGATCGAACAGGAGTTTTATTGGCCACCTCAGCGGATATGGCCGAGACATCCCGATGTCCCCGGTATTCGGACCGTCACTCCATATTACGAAGCCGAATGGTCCACGTTAGGGGAAAACCGGTGGCAATTGCGCGCCAGAGCACGGGGGACGAATTCTGTGGTGTTGGTGCTGCGGAGTGTGGGACCGGCCGGAGCCGCGATCAAGACGCTGCACTGGTATGACGACAATCGGCTGTTTGTGAATGACCGCTGGGTGGTGAGTTTTAGCTTTCGGCCCGCGAAGGTTGAAGTTGTGCCACCGACGGGAGCGTCCCCGGTGAAGGAATCGGTGGGCACAGTGACCTGGCCGGAAGAAGCGGAATGGGGGTATGCCAAATTCACCCTGCTGGGACAGGAAGAACACTGGGTGACCATCGAGGATGCTGTCATTCCTCCGGCGGATCCGCTCAAGTTTACGAAGCTCCACCCCGAAGTGGACGTTCAGGTTCCGGAACGCAAATTCACGGATTGCATGGAGGCCCAGGTGGCCCATTTGATGATGGGACTGGTGGGACTCGAAACCCGTCCCGGCGATCCCAACAATTATCCGCTCAACTGGCTGCGCGACGGGGCCTATGTGATTGTGGCTTTGGCCCGGGCCGGACAACTCGAGGTGGCCGCTGAACTTTGCCGGGAGTTCGGCGAGCGCGACTTCTTTGGCGGATTCGGCGCGGAGGCGGATGGGCCGGGGCTCGCCTTGTGGGCATTGACAGAAGTGGCCGGTATGCGTCGCGACGCGCGATTCGACGAATGGCTGTGGCCGCACGCGCAGCGGAAGGCGGAGCTGATCCTGGGAATGTTAAGCGCCACGAATGCGGTGCGAAAATCGTTCACGGGACCGGTCGTTCCAGCGCATCGGGGACAGGCGGACCTGGATTTGGTGTGCGATCCAGCACGCGACGGACTGATCATGGGCCGGATGGACTGGCAACGCCCCATCCTCTACGTCAATGCGGTGAGCTACCGTGGCCTGATGAATGCCGCGGAATTGGCGGCACGACTCGGAAAGGCGCGCGAGGCCGGGAACTGGCGGGAACGCGCGATCGAATTGCGGGCGGCCTGGTCAAAAGCGGCGGGGGAACTGGAGGAGAACGATCGCACCTATATCTGCGGCTTGTATCCGAGCTGGATTGTCAAGGATCGCGAAGGGTATGAGCGGAAGTTGGCGGAACGACGCCGCCGAACGCATGGCGAAGATGATATGGAGAATGACAGACCGCTGTGGACTTATTTCAACGCAGCCGAGGCGCACCAATGGCTGGCATTGGAGCGTCCTGCCGAGGCGTGGAATGATCTGGAGTGGTTCTGGGCCCATCAGGCATCGCCGGGTCTCTACACCTGGTGGGAGGGCGAAGGGGAAGAGAACACCTACGGGCGGTGGGAACCGATCCGGGGATGGGTGACGCCCGCGCACGTCACGCCGCATTACTGGACTGCCGCGGAGATATTGTTATTGCAGTTGGACATGCTCGCGTGTTTGGACGAGGCGGGCCCGGAGCCTGTGCTGCGGGTCGGATTGGGAGTGCGGGAGGACTGGCTCGAGGAGCCGATGTCCGTCAAGGGATTGCCAACCCGGTTGGGCAGGGTGGACTGGCAGTGGTCGAACCATCGGATGACGGTGAAGACGCATGGATTCAAAGGGCCGGTCGAGTTGGGGCCCGTTTTCCCGCCCGATACTGTGTTAAGGGTCCGCAACTGAGTCGCGGCGAAGTCGCCGTTCAGGTCAGGGAGCGACAGCGTGACGCGGATGACGGCACCAATAAAAGAGCGCGGGGGGACAATTTCGCCATATCACCCGGCTGCGTTTCACGGAACCAAAGCGTGATTCGAGGCGGGCGCGGAAGCGGCGGGAAGCGGGAAGGAACGAGGCGTGCCAGTAGCCGAAAGTCGTGAAGGCGCCTCGCTCGGAGAGGGAATCGAAGATATTGTCCAGAATCCGATCCTGGAGCTCGGCTTTCATATTAGCCCAGGGCAAACCACTGATGACGAAGTCCACTTTATGGCCGATGCGTTCGACATGCCGGTTGAGGTTTTCGGCCGAATCATTGACGACATGCAGGCCAGGGAATCTCTGCCGAAGCTGAACCGTGCTATTGGAATCGAGCTCGACAACGAAGAATTCGGTTTGTTCCCCCAATCGATCCATGATGACACGGGTAAAGGCCCCGGTGCCCGGGCCAAGTTCGACCACCAGACGCGCACTGCGGAGATCGCAGTTGGAAAGTGTGGCCCGGGCCAGGGCCGGTGAACTTGGCCAGAGGGAGCCGACCGCGGCAGGATTGCGAAAAAACGCGCCGATGTATTGCAGGCGTTCATCGAGCAGGGACCCATGTTCTGGATCCGAGGAACGTTGCGACCGCCCCCAACCCTCGGTTGGATGTTGAGCGTGCGAGGCGGGGCCGAGAGTATTGTTCCCATCTTCCATGGCTTGTCAGATCCCGGACAGAATGGCGTGAGCCGCAAGCGTAGCGGCATGAAAACGTGTGGAAAGATGCGGCACCTGCCGTGAGTGTGCAAGCCCGGTGTCGACACCGCCCCGCCGGCAAATCTTCGACGGGGAACAGCGGAGGCGCGCTCTGAGGGTTGGACCGGGTTTACTGTTTTTCATATTCGCCCTTGTTGACGCGTTTGAGGACTGTGAATCCGGCGTTCTTGGCATCGGACACGGAAAGGGGCTTAAGCTTGGAGGGGGAGCTGAAATTTGAAATGAGCTTTCTGACGGGACGCTTGCAAAGTGGGCACCGGGTGACCGGACTTGCGCCAATGGGGCGACGGAGCGTGAATGTCCCGCCGCAGACTTTGCAGCCGCCGTTGCTGTCACAGACTTCGTATTCGTAGAGAGGCATTTGATTATTTCGGTTTCTGTAAACGGGACTTGCCAAACTCCGGGCCAGTCTACCCGCCCGTGAGGGAATTATCCAGTTCGACTTGAGATGGGTGCGATCGACAAATGAACTGAAATTCGCTTTCGTCCCGCCGCACCTTGGCCTCTAATCATTCCATGTTGCCTGCGGACTATCACCTCCACACTCCCCTGTGCCGGCACGCGACAGGCGAACCCACCGAATATGCCGCCCGCGCCGTGACGGTTGGACTGGATGAAATCGGCTTTTCCGATCATGCCCCGATGCCCCGGGACGACTTCGACAATTGGCGAATGAACTCCAACCAGCTCGACGAATACGTTGAGCGCGTGGAAAAGGCGCGCCGGGACCAGCCCAGACTGATCATTCGGCTCGGGCTGGAAGTGGATTACCTGCCGGACCAGGTGGATTGGATCCGCGAATTGGCCACTCGGCATCCTTGGGATTATTTCATCGGCTCGGTCCATTACATCTCGGAGGATTGGGCCATTGACGATCCCAGCCAGCTCTCGAGGTGGAATCAGCGTGATCCGTTCGAGGTCTGGTCCGTCTACTTCGATTGTCTCCGCCAGGCCGCGGCCTCACAACTCTTCGACATTATCGGACATGCCGATCTGCCCAAGAAATTCGGCATCCGTCCGGAACGTGATTGCACCCCGCTCTATGATCAATTCCTGGAGGCCGCCGTGGCCGCCGATGTCGCCATCGAATTGAACACCGCGGGCCTTCGCAAGGACTGTCGCGAGATCTATCCTTCTCGCGCGTTGCTCGAACTCGCCTGCCAGCGACGCGTCCCCATCACTTTCGGTTCCGATTCGCATGCCGCCGGCGAAACCGGCATGGACTTCCGCGCGGCCCTGGAACTCGCACGGAGCGTCGGTTATTTGGAGACACGCCGGTTTCGAGCTCGCCGGCATTTCACAGTTCCAATACGATGACGTTCCGCGGTATCCGAAGCTGGTCCCCTTGCGTAGTCTTCGGGATCGTTGCTTGGTTTAGTATTGTCCTGTCTGCGGTGCTCCGGCCATAAGGTGGGTCATGAACTTCCTCGTGGCAGGTCTGATCGGATTGGTGGGCGGGGTAACCAGCGGCCTTTTCGGAGTCGGAGGTGGAATCGTGATGGTGCCGGCGATGATTTTTCTTCTTCATCCACCGATCCGCGACATCAAGCAGGCCATCGGCACCTCATTGGTGGTCATCGTTCCCACGGCATTGGTGGGTTCCGTCAAACACTTCAGCCAGGGAAACGTCGATTGGCGCACCGCCCTTGCCCTGCTGCCGTTGGCGATCCTCGGCGGCTACCTCGGGGCCTGGCTTACGACCATGATCCCGGCGGAGAATCTCAAACGGGTCTTTGGTTTGTTCCTGGTTCTCGTCGGCCTCCGGCTTGCCCTCTTCAAGTGAAGCTCGCCCGCCGGTTCGCGGGCACTATCCAAATTCCGGGTTCATCCGCCCGCCACAATCCTGACGATCTCCAATCGGTCCCCGGCGCTCAGATGACGGTGCGCGAATTCCGAGGGCGCGACCGCCTCACCATTATGCTCGACCACTACGCTTCGGGGCGCCAGGCCCAGCAACCGCACGAAAGCCTCAATCGTATTGGGCAGGTCCAGCTCCGTCTCTTTTCCGTTCGCAATTACCTTGGCTTTCATCCTGAACTTCCTCGCTGACCGCCGGCCGGTCTTTCCCCGCTCCATTCAACGGAGATTCAACGACGATAAATCATCATCATCCCCAAACCGCCGATTGGGTCCGGCAGAGTGAATCTCAATCCGTTCGCCGTCCCGAATTTGCCAGGGCGTTCCCCACGGATCCAAAAGCAGCCGCCCCGAATCGCCCGTTTCCTGAGTTACAAGGAATGTTCGCGAAGCAGGGTCACGGCGCAATGTCGCGAGCACCGCCGCCAAATCACCCTCGGGCATCCGCTGGTGCTCCTGCCGATAAGCCTCCGACGCGCGCGCCCATTGTTGCATTTGGTATCGGGCACGCGCCGCTGCGCCAATCCGAGCCGCCCGCCGCACCTGGGGCAACCCGAACAGGACTGTCGAGGCCAGTAACACGACGAGACCTCCCACCAGGAAGAGGATCGGCTTGGGTGCAGACTTCACAGGTTCCATCGAACGCACCTCAATCCCGATCGCTCATGAAATCACAGCCTCGACGGGTTTGCGGTGGTCGGCGCGTCCACCCAACCCGGTATCCCAGTCTTTCCATACCGGTTCATAGCCCAGGTTCCGTATCTGTTCGGCCACCTCCGCTGGCGAACGCCCGTCGGCGATATCGAATTGGCGCGTTGCCCCCACGTCGCTTCCCGCGCCGCTCAACCATTCGCTCGCGCCGAGTTCCACAATCCGACCGCGCTCGGTTCGATGCAACTTCTGGCGGTCCACACCGGTGTATCCGCCCGGTTCCGTATGACTGCCGGCACTCATCAGCGTGATTCCCAGCGTGATCAGGCCATCCCGCAACTTCGCCGGCTCGCGCGTGGAAAGCACCAGGCCCACATCCGGAAACATTAATCGAAACGCGCACACCAATTGGACCAGTTCGCGGTCGCTCATGCGCGTTCGGGGCTGGAATTCCCCGGCGCACGGGCGCAGGCGCGGAAGTGAGATTGTCAACTGAGCTTTCCAACACTGTCGCAGCAGGTAACGTGCATGTGCGGCCATGCTCAGGGCCTCCATCCGCCAGTCCGCCAATCCGAATAGTGCCCCGATGCCCAAACGCCGGAATCCGGCCACATAAGCCCGTTCCGGAGTCTCCATCCGCCAGTTGAAGTCCCGCTTCGGGCCGGCAGTATGGAGTTCGGCGTAGAGTGCCGGGTCGTACGTTTCCTGGTAGACCACCAACCCATCCGCGCCGGCCGCCACCAGGGGTACGTAATCGCGCGTTTCCATCGGCCCGATTTCGAGGGAGACGCTTGGGGCCTCGCCACGGACGACTTCAATACACGACGCCACGTATTCGTGCCCCACGAACTTCGGATGCTCTCCCGCCACCAACAGAATATTGCGGAACCCCTGGCTGCGCAGGGCCCGCGCCTCACGACGGACATCCTCCTCGTTCAACGTCACCCGCAGTATCGGGTTGTCGCGTGAAAACCCACAATACTGGCAGTTGTTGATACATTCGTTGGACAGGTATAATGGAGCGAACATCCGGATCACTTTGCCGAATCGCTGTCGTGTAATTGCTTGCGACCGCGCCCCCATCGTTTCCAGAAATTCCGCGGCCGCCGGCGAGATCAAAACGGCAAAGTCCGCCAGCGAGCCCTCCGTACGCTCCAGACCCGCCCGTACCGAACTCGTCGAGGCGCAATTCGCTAGATTCAGCAGGGCCTGCAATGGAAGCCGATTGTATTCGGCCACAAAACTCATGCCGCAAAACTAGCAGACACCCCTCTATTGTCGAGCCCCGGCAAGGCTGGGGACGGACCTGGCTGCATTGACTTTGGGAGATCAGGGAATCTAGTGTCATCGCACTATGAACGTCCTGCGCTCTTCCGACTGCGCCTTTGCCGACAAAATTCGGGAACTGACCGCACAAAGCAGCCTCTTCGACCCGGTCATCGAAGAGCGTTGCCGCGAAATACTTGAAGCCGTCCGGACGGAGGGAGACTCCGCCCTCGTCGAACTCACGCGCAAATTTGATGGAGCCACTCTCTGCCCCGACCAACTTCCGGTCACCCAGGCGGAGTTTATTGCCGCGGCTCTTCGCGCCGACGAATCGCTGCGCGAGGCCGTCTCCGCAGCCCGTGGAAACATCGAACGATTCAGCCGAAAAGCATTGAGACGCGATTGGTCAACCAGGAATGCCCAGGCGGGCGTTGTGGGCGAGAAATTCGATCCCTTCCGGCGGATCGGCATCTATGTGCCCGGCGGCAAGGCCCCGCTCATTTCGACGGCGTTGATGACGATTACCCTCGCCAAGGTGGCCGGTTGCCCCGAGATCGTCGTCACGACGCCTTGTAGTGCGGACGGCACCCTCAATGCCGCACTGCTTTTCGCTATCCGGACTGCTGGCGCCACCGAAGTTTATCGGCTGGGCGGTGCCCAGGCGATCGCCGCCCTGGCCTATGGGACGCCCACGATCCGCCGCGTCGGAAAGATTTTCGGCCCCGGCAACGCCTACGTCGTCGCCGCTAAACGGCTTCTCTTTGGACATGTGGCTGTTGACCTTCTCCCCGGCCCCAGTGAACTGCTGGTTATCGCCGACGACACCGCGCGGCCGGACTGGATTGCCGCCGATCTCATTGCCCAGGCCGAACATGGTTCCGGCCGCGAACGCGTTTGGCTGATCACGACCTCCGGCCGACTTATCCGTTCGGTCCAACGGGAAGTAGCGCGCCAGCTCCCCGCACGCGCCCGACGCGAATTGATCTCCATCGCCCTCGACAACCACGGCTGGCTCATCCAGGTCCGCTCGCTCGACGATGCGGCTGCCCTCGCCAATGACCTTGCCCCCGAACATTGCGAGATCATGACCCGCCGCCCCGCTGGTATTGCCGACAAAATCATTTCTGCGGGCGCCATCTTCCTCGGCTCATGGACGCCTACCGTCCTGGGCGATTACGTCGCCGGTCCCAGCCATACCTTGCCCACCGGTGGCAGCGGCGCCAGCTTTGCCGGCCTCACGGTTGACCAATTCCAGCGACGCACCAGCCTCGTCCATTACGACCGCTCGGCCTTGCGCAATTCCGTTCCGCTCATCCAGAAATTCGCCGCACTTGAGGGACTCGACGCGCATGGGCACTCCGCGGCCATACGGCTGGCTCGATCACGGAAAAAGGTTGTTCGCAAACGCCCCGACTGAGAATTGGTCCACCATTCTTCACAACCGGAGAGATTCCCATCACTCTTGATCTCCATGCCCAAATCCAAGACTCCTGCCCGTCCACCGGCCCCGCATCGAAAGAGGTCCAGCCTCATCCGACCCTTGGTGCAACGTTTGTCCGGCTACGTCCCTGGTGAACAACCGCACATCCGCGGACTCATCAAACTCAATACCAATGAGAACCCTTACCCACCCGCTCCGGCCGTGCTCGCCGCCATTCGTGCGGCGATCGATGGCAGGCTCCGGCTCTACCCGGATCCCACCGCGCAGGTCCTCCGCAATAAACTTGCCCAATATCACGGTTGTTCCCCCGATCAAATCATCGCTGGCAATGGCGCCGACGAACTGCTCGCCCTCGCCACCCGAGCTTTTGTTGAACCGGCGCCCACGCGAGGAGGCAGCGGTGCAGGCGCGGTTTCTGGATCGACGATTCAGTTCTTCACTCCCAGCTACTCGCTCTATCCCGTCCTGGCCGATATTCACGGCGCGATCCGCCATGCCGTTCCACTGCGTTCCGACTTTGCCCTGCCCACGTCGGGCGAACTGCGCCGGATGCGCGCTGGGGATTCCCGGGCCGCCCTGACGTATGTGACAACACCCAACGCCCCCAGTGGCCGCGGTTATGCCACGCACGAACTGGATGCCCTCTGTCGAGCTCAGCGCGGCGTGGTCATCCTCGACGAAACCTACGTCGATTTCGCGAAAGAGAATGCGCTCGAGCTCGCCTTGAGCCTTCCCAATGTCCTGGTCGCGCGAACCTTCTCGAAGGCATATTCGCTCTGTTTCCAACGCATCGGCTATCTCATCGGTCCTCCCGATCTCATCACCGCCCTCCACAAAATCCGCGACAGCTACAATGTCAATGGCCTCGGCCAAATCGCCGCCTGTGCCACGCTCGATCATCTCCCTTATTATCGCCGCAACTTCCAACGCATCGTTCGGACCCGCGACCGCATCTCCCGTAAACTGCAAGACCTGGACTTTAAAGTCTGGCCCAGCCAAACCAACTTTCTCCTCGTCCGGCCGCCCCATTTTCCGGCAGAAACCTGGCTCGCCAGACTCCGCGAGCGGCGTATCCTGGTTCGCTGGTTCCCGGGTTCACCGGTGAACGATTGCCTCCGCATCAGCATCGGAACCGAGAGCGAGATGCAGGCGCTGCTGCGGGCCTGCCAACTTCTACTTCCCACCACTCGGAAACTCGCTTAAATCTCCCCGCGTGTATCTGGATTTCTATGGTTTGAAAGAGGCGCCGTTCGATTTGGCGCCCAATCCGCGTTATCTCTTTTACAACCCACGTTACCGGGAGGCCTTTAACCACATTATCTATGGCATCCGTGAACGCAAAGGCTTCGTTCAGCTCACCGGCGAAGTCGGCTGCGGCAAAACCACGATCTGCCGCGCCATCCTCAAAGAATTGGGTGATCATTACGCCACCGCCCTGATTCTCAACCCCGTCCTCGATCCCGATCAACTCCTTCGCGCGGTGGCCCACGAGTATGGCCTGAACGCCAAAGGCATGGATCGCTTCGAAATCCTTTCGACACTCAATCAGTTTCTCATTGATCTGCTCTACGAGGGTCGCGACGCGGTCCTGATCATCGACGAGGCCCAGGATCTTACCCCGGAGCTCCTTGAACAAATCCGCCTGCTTTCCAATCTTGAGACCGAAGATCGCAAGCTCCTCCAGATCGTCCTGCTCGGACAACCGGAATTGCGATCCCGGCTCAATGCCCACAATTTGCGACAACTCCGGCAGCGCATCACCGTGCGTTTCCACCTCGATCCCCTCAAACGCTGGGAGCTCTGGCCTTACATTCAACACCGGCTTCATGTGGCGGGCTCCCAGGGTGAGCCCATCTTTACCATGGGTGCTCTCTGGCGAATCTACGCCTACACCAAAGGAATCCCGCGCCTCGTCAATGCCCTCTGCGATAAATGCCTCCTCGCCGGTTTCGTCAAAGGCTCGCCTCGGATCGATCTTCCGCTCGCCGCCCTCGCCGTCCGGGAACTTGAAGGGAATATTACCGCATGAGTCTGATCAATGATGCCCTCAAGCGGGCCCGCGAAGCTGAGCGCCTGCGGGGTGAAAGCCCCCCCAATATGCGGCTGCAACCTGTGGAGCCAGTCCCCAAGCGCAGCTTCGGCCTTTGGCTCCCGATGGCCGTTGTCGGCCTCCTCATCCTCTCGCTATGGTCGTTCTTCCGCTGGGCCGGCACGCCTTCAACCCCTCCCAAAACCGGTCCGTCCGAAGTTATGGGCAATCGCTTGCCTGCGCCATTCGCTTCACGAGTGATTCCAAACCGAACAGTTTCGAATCCCTCATCCGTGCCGGCGACGGAGCCCAAAGTCGATCCCCCTCGCGTGCTCCGGGAAAGCCCGGACACAACGCGCGCTCCGATCTCAACACGCGCTGCGCCTTCCATCCCAGCGGGCACGGATTCGGCGATGACCCCGGCACCGGGCAATTCAGCCGACGCGTCATTGCCGCAGCCACCGCCCGGCCTGTTCGAACTTCGACTCCAGAGTGTAATTTACAGTCGTAATCCCATAGTAGTGATTAACGGAGAGGTGCTGAGGAAGGGCGACTCCATTGGCGAGGCGCGGATCATCGAAGTCGAACCGGGTCGAGTCACCCTGAGCCGATCGGGGACCAACCTTGTGCTGACCTTGCCGAGCTTTTGAGTCGAGAATTAAAGTGGTCGCGCGATGAGCCGTGACGCCGCGGCATAACAGGCGAGGCTCGCCCCTACCCGCTGCTCTATGGCCGGCCCTGATAAAACCGATAATCCGGAAACTTAGTGGTCTGTTTCATAAATACGGTTACGTTCGCGGCCAGGGGTTTTTCGGCCAGACGAGGCGCGAGCAACGAGCATACCCGCAGCGGTCTGTAAGGCGCGAGCAACGAAGTCTGGCCGAAAAAGAACGGCCGCCCGGAGGGTTGCGCCGAATTTGGCCTGGGGCGGCGTTGCTCGGTCGGTCGAGTATCGCAGGGGATACACTCTCGCCCTCGCGCCTTGCGTCAGGCCAAATTGGGCGCAACGAACGTGACCGTATTTATGAAACAGACCACTAAGCCCGCCCCGCGGCTGTCGCCCGTCCAAGCCCGGGTTCTGCCCTTTGCGGTTTTCGTGGCCCTGACGGTCTTCCAGGGATGGTTCGGCGAAGGTTCGCGATACTGGATCTACGTCCTCAAGACCGGGGTCGGAGCCGCACTGATTTGGCAGATTTGGCCGATGGTTCCCGAGATGCGCTGGCGGTTTTCCTGGACAGCCGTCGCGGCCGGGTCGCTGGTGGCTCTGCTATGGGTCGGCCTGGACCCGTTCTATCCCAAGTGGGGCAAGAGCCCAACCACGTGGGATCCGTTCGCCGCCTTTTCCGGTCACCATGCGCTGGCCTGCTTTTTCGTAATCTGCCGCATTCTCGGCTCCGCGATCGTTGTCCCCCCGATCGAAGAGATCTTCTACCGATCCTTTCTTTATCGCTACCTGGTCCATCCCGCCTTCGAGACGGTTTCGTTCCGCGTGGTTCGATGGGGGCCTTTCTTCCTGACCGCAGGCATCTTCGGCCTGGCCCATTATGAATGGCTCGCCGGCTTCCTGTGTGGAGCGATTTACCAGGGCCTTGTTTGCCGGCGCGGCCGGCTGGGCGACGCCATCTGCGCCCACGCCGTCACCAATTTGTTGCTTGGCTTATGGGTCGTCTGGCGAGGGGCATGGCATTTCTGGTGAATGCTCTCCCGCCATGCGTCGTGTTCGAGGACAATGATCTCCTGGTGGTCAATAAACCGGCGGGGATCAACTCCCACTCCCCTTCGCCACACGCCGGCGAGGGTCTCTACGAATGGCTGCGACATCGGATGCCTCGCTGGGCCTCCCTTGCCCTGATCCATCGCCTCGACAAGGAGACTTCCGGCGTCATGGTTTTCGCGAAATCGTCCCGAGCCAATACGTCGCTCTCCCGCCAGTTCTCAGAAGCCGTAATTGAGAAGACCTACCTTCTCCTCACCCAACGTCCGCTCGGCACCGCCGAACTCCGGCTCCGGACCGCCCTGGTCCGCTCCGGTGATCGTTACCACTCCCGCCCGCCTCATGCCGGTGCGGATATTGCCGAGACACTCTTCCATCCGGTCTCCGCGCTCTCCGGCCACCCGTGCATCCAAGCCCGCCCCCTGACCGGCAAGACCCATCAGATTCGCGTTCACGCCGCCGAACTTGGCTTTCCGATCCTGGGCGACGCACTCTATGGCGGGCGCCCCGCGCCGAGGCTTTGTCTCCACGCCTGGCGCATCATCCTCCGCCATCCGGTCACCGACGAGCAGCGTTGTTTCGAGTGCCCGCCCGATTTTGATTCGGATCCCGGGCTGGCGTTGCGCGCTGCCCTGATCCCTGTGGCGGAGACCAATGCCTATCGATTAGTGCATGGCGCCGCCGACGCTCATCCGCGCTGGTATCTGGATCGATTGGGGGACGTCCTTCTGAGCCAGTCTGCGGCACCGCTCACGGACGCGCAGCGCGCGCGGGTTTCCCACTTGATGCAAACCCTCCCTTGCCGGGCCGGCTATCACAAGACGCTGCTGCGTAAACCGAATGGCCCTTCGGCAACAGCATCTGCGCCTCAGCTCGTCATGGGTCAAAGCGCATCGTCCATCATCCACATTGTCGAGAATGGCGTCCGATTCCAACTCGACCTCGGCGCCGGGTATTCCGTTGGACTGTTTCTCGACCAACGCGAGAATCGACGCCGGTTGCTTGCGAACCACATTGCCGCCCATTTCCCGGTGTGCTCCGCTCGCGACACTCACCCGCAAATCCTCAATGCCTTCGCCTACACCGCCGGATTCTCCGTGTGCGCCGCCCTGGCGGGCGCCCTCACAACCAACCTCGATCTCTCCCCACGATACCTCGATTGGGCCAAAACCAACTTCCGACTGAATGACCTACGCCCGGAAGCCCATGCCTTCCTCGTGGGCGACGTGTTCGACGGATTCCGACGGCTGGCCCGAAAGCAACGTTGCTTTGACGCGATCCTGCTCGATCCCCCCACCTTCTCACGTTCGAAGCACCATGGCGTGTTCCAGGTCGAGAAGGATTATTCCAGGCTCATCGCCGCGGCGCTGCCGCTCTTGGCCGCCGGGGGCATCCTCTTCGCCTCGGCCAACACCGCTCGCCTCCCTGCCGAGGTGTTTCTTAAAGTTCTATCCGAGTCGATCGCCGCCGCCGGCCGGCGCATCCTCCGATGGCACTATTGTGCTCAGCCTTTTGATTTTCCCATCACCCGTAACGAGCCGGCGCATCTCAAGACGATTTGGTTCCAGGTCCGATAGGCGCGCCGTAATCCAGCCGATCATACCAGTTCTTCTTCAGGATCACGGAAGTCACTCCGAGGATCGCCACAGACGCCGCCAAAGGCAGACCCTGTTTCAGCACAATGTATATGGGCACAATCGTCAGACAGAGTTGCCAGACGATGCCCACCGCCACGTTGACCATGTCCCGCCGAAACTCGGTGTTCCGCTCAAAATCGGGATCGGCCGCGACTACCCGGTCGTGTACCGGCCTCCAAAAACCCCATGGCCGCGTCGTGCGATAGAATTCCATCAACACATTTTCGTCCGTGGGCGGGGTCGCGAATGTCCCTGCGATGCAGCCCAACACCGAAACGGCGAGGGTCAGTGGGAAATAATAGAGCGGCAGGGCTCCGGGGAAAAGGAGCGGGAACACCATCGAAGCCGCGATTCCCGCCAGCATGCCCCAGAAGTAACCATGGCCATTGAACCGCCACCAATGCCACTTGAGGACGTTCGCGGCGATATATCCCCCATACAATGCCGAAACGATCCACTGCAATATACTGTTGATGTCCGCCACAAAAAAACCGACCACCGTGCTCAGAATGACAACCAGCGCGCAGACCAGGTAACTGCCGTAGATGAGCTTCTTTCCGGTGGCCTTTGGATTGATGTAACGCAGGTAGACGTCGTTGATCAGGTACGCCGGCGCCGCGTTCATCGTCGAGGCAAACGTTCCCATGAATGCCGCAAACAATCCCGCCAACAATAGCCCCGTCCATCCCGGCGGCACGAATTCCTTGATCGCCAAAGGCAGCACTTTTTCGAAATCGACCGCCCCTCCCATCTGTTGGAAATCGCCACGGAAAAAGACCACCGCCAACACCGCAAACCCGGTGATCATGAAATAGCGCGGGAACAAGAGCACCACCGACACAAAACCGCTCATCTTGCACGCCTCCGCCGGGGTGCGCGTCGAAAGGATCTTTTGCATGTCGTAGTTCGGCGCCGGCCCCGCCATCGCGGCGAACACCCCCTTGAATAACATCATCATGAAGAAAAGACCGAACAGCGTGAAACCATCCGAGGCGATCTTTTCATTCACGGACGCCAAGTGCCCGCTCCAGTCCAAATCAAGCCGCCAACCAAAGAATGGGCTCATCCATCCCTCCGGCACCATTCCCCGGACCATGGCGGGATCGACCCGGCTCATCGCGATCAGTCCGACCGCAATCGACGAAACAAACATGATCGAGAATTGCATCACGTCCGCCCAGACGATGCTCAACATGCCGCCCAGTATGACGTAAAAAGTCGTGATGCCCGTGAACAGGATTCCATAAAAATGGGGCACATACTCGGGCGGAATCTCAAAAGGCACAAACGGCGCCACCGCATCCCACGGGATGAAAATCGCGATGAACTTGCCAATCCCGATAAACCCGTAACTCAGAAAACCCACCACGCCGATGACCGCAAAACCCACCACTACCCAGTGCGATAATCGTCCCCCCGGGCCATCCCCGAACCGCTTCCGAATCCATTCCGCGCCGGTCAGAACATTGGACCGTCGCAGCCAGGCGGAGAGGTAGATCATCAGAAAGATCTGGTTGAACACCGGCCATAGCCACGGCACCCAGATACTCTTTAACCCATAAACAAACGCCAGGGTCACCATCCACATCGTCCCCGAGATGTCGAACATCCCCGAGGCATTCGACAACCCGAGCAGGTACCACGGCAGTGTCTTTCCCCCCAGGAAATAGGCGTCCATGCTCCGCGCCGCCCGCCGTTGCAGCAGCAAACCAATCGCCACCGTCGAGAGCAGATAAACCGCGATGATGATCAAATCGATCGGATGAAGCGTCATACCGATTATCCCACCGACCCTGCCCACTGAAATCCATCACCGCCCAAAGTCGTTGAGGACGGGCGGAGTCTTGATCGGATCGGATCTCCGGATCAAGAGTTCTATGGAGATGCAACCCCGGCCCCTACCCGGCAGACGAACTGCCGCCCCGCCTCTCCGCTTGACGCGAGGCGTCAATTCGAACGCGCCGCTGACGCTCAAGCTTGCGTTTCCGGCGGCAGTCGCGCAGTTCTACGTTCGGCCTGTAGCATTTCGTGCGGTGTCGCAAGCTTTGACTCGCTGGGACGAAGCGCATAGCGTCTGCACATGAAGTCGTTCACGGCAGTCGTTGAGAAATGCCCGGACACCGGCCTTTATGTCGGGTACGTGCCGGGTTTCGCCGGGGCGCATTCGCAGGGCGACTCTTTGGACGAGTTGAAGCGCAATCTCGAGGAGGTTGTCGGGATGCTGTTGGAGGATGGCGAACCGCCACTGCAGACGGAGTTTGTCGGAACACAGATGATCCAAGTGGGGCAGACATGGGGAAGCTGCCAGTCCTGAAGCCTCGCGAGGTGTGTCGGATTCTGGAGGCGTTAGGATTCGTCTCGATGCGGCAAGCAACGCCGGGACGCCGTCATCGTGTGGAGCGGACTCGCTCGGCCCGGCGTGCCTATATTTCCGTTAGGCAAAATAGCTGTCCGTCATGGCAGATGTCATAAAACTCGTTCCCAAAACCGCGAAGGATGCGCTGGCAATGATCGAAGCGCTGCCGCCTCCCCACCGTGCGCAGGTGTCGCCGGAGTGGCATGCGCGGATCAATTCTCCGTCGGTTGACCATTGGACGCTCGGGTACACAGCGGTTCGCGCCGAAGACGGGGCTCTAATCGGACAGGGAGGATTTAAGATGCCGCCTGTCAACGGAGTCGTTGAAATTGCCTACGGCATTTCGCCGCCATTCGAAGGGCGAGGGTATGCGACGCAAGTTGCGCGTGCTTTGCTTCGGGTAGCGTTCGAGAGTGCTGAAGTCCAAATGGTGATCGCCCACACTTTAGATCCCACCGGCGCTTCGTCCCGTGTCGTTCTGAAGGCTGGATTTCGGAGTGTCGGGCAGGTGATCGACCCCGAAGATGGCACTGTGTGGAGGTGGGAGCGAAAGCGTGAATATGCCTAGCCAATCGAGCGACCGAATGAGCGGCCAGCACGTGCAGTTGGAATATCAATGGTTTGGGAGGGCCGCTCATCGGTCCTCTGTCGTTCGGCGGAATCCAGTTTTTTATGAACTGCAAGACTTGTGGCGGAGAGATGATTCAGAAGAGCCGAACCCGGCTCGTCACAGTTGGAGTGCTGATGCTGGGTTCGATTGTCATCCCGTTTTATCTGCATTGGTTTTGGGCTCCGGCCATCATTCTTGTTCTCACAGGTATTTACTTACTGGTTTGGGCGACTCTCGGCGGCGGCGGCTGGTGCCGGACATGCAAGAAGTTTAGTATGTTTTGACTAGGACCCTGCTGTCGAACCAGGGCGCTGCAGCGAACCGCCGCCCCGCTGGGCAGTTGGACGGTTCGGGTGATTTGTCAGCGACTCTTGCAGCCGACCGGGCGTTTCCGGCGGCGGTCGCTATACCTACGTTCGGCGGAAAAATGTCGCGGCGCTTTTCCGGCTTGATACGCTTCGGGCGTGACGGCGAAACAGTTCTACGATTGGCAGACTGCGGGAGGCACAGATGACGTGATGCGCCTTGTGGATTGCCTTGAGCGCGCCGACATCCCCTGGTGCGCGATAGGAGGGGTTGCCGTGAATCATTGGGCTGATGAGCCGATGGTGACCCAGGATGTGGATTTTGTGGTTGCGACTGACGCTGTGGAGCAGACCGTGGGCATTTTGGAGGCGGCCGGATTCACTGCCGAGCGGTTCCAGTGGTCTATTAACTTCAGGGGGCGATCCAAGCTCAGCATCCAACTAAGCACAGAGGAGTGCTATCGGGACTATCCCGATCGGGGTGTTGCGGCTGACGTGCATGGCATTCTGCTCCGCGTTGCTTCATTGGAGGACACACTGAAAGGCAAGATGAAGGCATGGTCGGATCCAGACAGGAGGCAGAGCAAGCGAATCAAGGATCTCGGTGATGTTGCACGCCTGCTCGAAGCGCACCCTCGACTGTGGATGCTGCTGTCGGACGATTTGAAGAGACGACTTGATCCACCTGATAGGAAATGACTGCAGCGAACCAGTCGGCTCGCCCCTGATGCCGGGAGTCCGGCTCGGGCTTCTTCGGTCATCAGTGGCCCGGCATGGCTGGCCTCATCGTTCGGTCAGTGTTGCATACGATGAGCTCAAATGACCTCCCATTGTGGCGCGCTTTCGGGATCATCGTTATCATCGTAGCCCTGCTCATTTTGAGGGAGGTGGTGCGTAGGGCGTCAGAAGTTTCGCGTCGATTGCCGGGTGGCCATGAGCGATCCACCACTCGTTCCAGGCTTGTTTGTCGTTCTTGAAATCGGCCTTCGCCATGCGCGCCAGGGCAGCGCGCGCCCAAAAGCGCGTGTTCTGGTTGCCATGATCCACCAGACTAACCAAGACCGGCACTGCCTCCGGTGATTCCTGACGAGCAAGTGCCGCGATGGCCATCCATTTGGGGCGGCAATCGTAATCCCTATCGTCCGCATGGTATGCCGCCACTTTGAGCAGTCCGCTGACGAGCCGGGGATCCTTAAAGGCGCTGGCTTCGGCCAGTGCAGCACAAAGGTGGCGCCCGTACTCGGCTTCGTTGAACAGTTGCCTGAGATAGACAATTCTGGTTTCACGCTCCTCGGGTTTGAGCGTGGCGCAGGCATTTTCATTGAGCCACATACCGTTGGCTCCGAATGTGCGCGCTGTGTGAAGGACAAATTCCTGAACCTCAGGGTGAGCGTTGGCGTAACAGCGCGAAACCTCGGCGGATGCAAGATCCAGATCAACAGGTGGCGGCGCCGCCGCCGTGCAGCAGAGCGCATAGCACGATAGGCAGGTAGTCAGTGCTTTGATTCTGACGGCATGGCTTGTTCGATTCATAACCTTTGGGGAGGGGCGTGGTGGAGTGGACGGATCGGCGCATGTTGGATCTCAAACGGAGTGTCCGGAGCATAAGAGCGGAGGAGGGGAGGAGCAAGTATGAAGTCGAAAGTTTCATCTCGGAAATCCGCGTCATCGAGCGGAGGCGGGTTACGGGTGGGGGCCTTTTGCGAACTCAGCCTGGGGATGTCGCGTCGCTCAGGGAGTCTTCTGGGCGAGGTTTTTTTCGAGTTCGGCGACACGGCGGAGGAGTTGGGGGAGTTGTTGGATGGCGAGGATTTGTCGTTTCATCTGTCGATCGGGCTGGGCGGGATAGCCGAACCATTTGTCATCGTCCGGGATATCATGCATCACGCCGGACTGGGCAGCGATCACGACCCGGTTGCCGATTTTGAGATGGCCGGCGAGGCCGACCTGGCCGGCGAGGGTGACATAGTTGCCGAGTTTGGTACCTGCCGGCGATGCCGGATTGGGCGACGACCATGCAGTGCTCGCCGAAGGTGACGTTGTGGGCGATCTGGACCAGGTTATCGACCTTGGTGCCGCGTCCGATCGTAGTGGGGCCGAGGGCGCCGCGGTCGATGGTTGAGTTGGCGCCGATCTCGACGTCGTCATGAATGATGACTTGACCGACTTGAGGGACTTTTCGATGAAAGCCGCCGTCGAGGACGTAGCCGAAGCCATCCGAGCCGATGATGGCGCCGGCATGGATGCGAACTCGTTGGCCGATCAGCGTGCGGGGATAGAGGACGACGCGGGGGAAGAGTTGTGAGGCCTCGCCGATGGAACAATGGGCGCCGACATGGTTGCCGCCGTGCAAGGCGGCGCGCGGGCCGATCTGGACGAAATCGCCAACCACACAATGGGCTCCGATGCAGGCGGAGGGATCGATCTGGGCCGTAGGGGCAATGACCGAGGTGGGATGGACGCCCGGGGGCAACTCCGGTTCGGGGAAGAAGAGGGCAAGGGCTTTGGCGAAGGCGATGCGTGCGTTGGGCACGCGGATCAAGGTCTTTCGGCTGGCGCCGTAAAGGGTGTCGATGAGAATAGCGGAAGCGGCGCTTTGGTCGGCGCGCGCGAAGTAGGTATTGTTTTCGGCAAATGTGAGGTCCCCATCTTTGGCTCGATCGGCTTGGGCGAAGCTGGTGAGGGTGACTGCGCTGTCACCAATCACGGAGCCTTCGAGATGATGGGCGACTTCACCGGCAGTTATGTTCATGGCGGTCAGATGAGTATCGGGCCGGGTGGAAGGGGAGCGGGTGGGAGAGGTCGGGTCATAGGCCGCGTTGGCTGATGACGGCATTCGCTTCACCGAGGACAATGATTTTGGGGTGCCATTCGCGCGCGGCGCCGGGATCGATTTGGATGAAGCTCATGATGACCAGGCGGTTGCCGACTTTGCCAAGGTGCGCGGTGGCGCCATTGAGGCAGATTTCGCCACTGCCGGCCGGTCCGGCGATGGCATAGGTTTCGAAGCGATGGCCATTGGCGAGGTTACTGCAGAGAATGCGCTCGTAAGGGAGCAAACCGACGAGGGTCATTAGGTCCTCGGGGACGGAGAGGCTGCCTTGGTAATCGAGGCTGGCCGCGGTGATGATGGCGCGATGGATCTTCGATTTCAGGACACTGATCAACATAGTTGAATGGAATCTTCACGGGCATTGGGCCGGCGAACTGGCGGCCGGACGGTCCGGTCGCCTACAAGTTACTGGTCACTATAGGGTTCGCCAGCGTCAATTCAATATTCATTCTTGGCGATCAGCACGAAATGACTTGAATGGGACGGGCATTGATTTAGGGTGAAGCCCTTCAATCCAAGAACGTTGGGTCCCCGGTGGGGTTTCCCTACAGGACGGAAACGAAAAGCAGAGTAACAATCCAAGCTATTCATCTTATGGCGAAAATACCCCTCAATGTAGGTTTAATCGGTGGCGGCCGAGGCGCGTTCATCGTCAATCCGCATCAAAAGGCGATCCATTTTGACGGGACGCGGCGCGTGGTTGCCGGCGCGCTATTTCCCGATCCGAAGATCGCATTGGAAGAGGCGGAGAACTGGCCGTATCCGATCAAGGGATATGGGTCCTATGACGAGATGATTTCAGCGCAAGCGAGTTTGCCGGCCGAACAACGGCTGGATTATGTGCTGATCGTCACGCCGAACTTTGTGCATTTCGATCCGGCCATGAAGGCCTTGAAAGCGGGCATTCCGGTGTTTTGCGAGAAACCGCTGACGGTGACCCTTCAAGAATCGGCAGAGCTGGTGAAGACCGTGAAATCCCTGAAGATCCCATTTGGCGTGGCGCACACATACCTGGGACACTGGACGAGCCGATTATCGCGGTACATCGTGCGGGCGGGATTGATTGGCGATGTGCGTTGGGTGGATTCGTATTATCTCCAGGGCTGGCTGGCCACCAAGGTCGAAGCCACCGGGGTGCAACAGGCGGTGTGGCGGACGAACCCGAAGATGGCCGGTGGTTCCGGTTGTGGCGGAGACATTGGCACACACGCCCTGATGCAATTGCGGTATGTGACGGGGTTGGATGTGAGCGAACTTTCGGCCCAACTCGAGACGTTCGTGGAAGGCCGCGCCCTCGACGATCATTTTACCATTTATTGCAGGCTGAGCAACGGCGGCAAGGCCCTCGTGCGAGCAACGCAAATCGCCATCGGTCATAAGAACGATCTCGGGATCGAGATCAACGGCACCAAAGGGACATTGGTGTGGCGTCAGGAGGATCCGGAGTGTCTGACGGTCTATCTTTCCAACCAACCGGATCGGGTGTATTGGCGGGGGGCGGTTACGCCTGACGATGGGTTTTTACCGAAGGATGTGCCGGCCGATCTGCTGGCCGAGCCCACAGTGCCCGCGGGCCATCCCGAGGCATTCCACGACGCTTTTGCGCGGTTGCATCGTTGTTTTGAAGCCGACGTGCGCAAGTGGAAGGCGGGAGAGTCGTTTTCCAGTGACGGTTCGAAATACGCAAATGTTGAGGATGGTTGGATGGGAATCGCGTTCATCGAGACCTGCCTGAAGAGCGGGGGTAACAAAGGGGGATGGACACCCATGCCGAAGCTGGGTTGAATTTTGCACGGTCGGAGGGCCGAGTTACACGAGGCCGCGTAGTAGGCGGCGGAATGGGGATGTTTGGGGACTCGCGGAGCTCGTCCTCCGGCGTGAAGTTGGGGACTCGTCTCCCTCCGGCGAGCCGAGTTCCTCCGGCGAGTGTGGTTATCTCTGCGGCCGCGAATCGCTATTGCCAGTGGAGTGAGCGCACAGGATGATCAGCACATGAACGACAAGCCATTAACGGTGGTGGCGCATATGAAGGCGAAGCCTGGGCAGGAACAGAGCCTGCGACAGGAGTTGTTGGCATTGATCCCGACGACGCGGAAAGAACCCGGTTGCATCAACTACGATCTGCATCAGGCGAAGGATGATCCCGGCTCGTTCATGTTTCATGAGAATTGGACGAGCCAACAGCATCTTGACGATCACTTGAACCGGCCGCATTTGAAGGCCTTTCTTGACAAGGCCGGGGGCCTGTTGGCGGAAGCGCCGCGGATCACTTTGTGGGAGTTGATTAGTTGAGCCGGGCCGATCGAGTCGGTGACGCGGCAACCTGAGGATTCACATGAAGGCGTTGGGGATCGCGATCGTGGGCTGCGGCGGGATTACGCTGCAGAATCATCTGCCCGGCTTGGCGCTCTGTCCCGATACACGATTGGTGGCGCTGTGCGATACCGACCCGCAGTCACTTGAACGCGCACGACAACAGACCGGCGTAAAATGCCACTCCTCGCGCTACGAAGAGGTGGTGTCGCGGGATGACGTAGACGCGGTTATTATCGCGACGCCAAACATCATGCACCCGACAATCGCGCTGGCGGCGGTCGCCGCGGGCAAGCACGTGCTTTGTGAGAAGCCCCTGGCCATGAATGCCACGGATGCCCAAAAGATGGCCGATGCCGCTGATGCGGCCGGCGTCCGGCACATGACGGCCTTCACTTACCGGTTTGTGCCGGCGATGCAGTATCTCTCGCATTTGGTGAAGCGAGGCGATTTGGGCGAGCCCCATCATTACCGCTCATGCCGGTTGCAGGATTGGGGGACGCGGGATTTGGGATGGCGCCAGAATCGTGCTTTGGCGGGTACGGGCGAGTTAGGCGATATGTTGTCGCACCGGATTGATTTCGCGCATTTGCTGCTGGGCCCGATGCGGCGGCTGGTAGCCGGCGAAAAGCAGTTTCATCCCGCGCGCCAGGGCAAAACAAGTGATTTGGAGGATTGGGTGGCCGTTCTGGCGGAGTTCAGATCCGGTGCGACGGGTGTGCTGGAGAGTAGTAAGATCGCCAGCGGCCGCAACGAAAGCTGGCGGAGCCTGGATTCAGTGGAGGTCAACGGCAGCGAACAGTCGTTTGGATTCAGCACCGGGAACTGGAATTCGCTTCAAGTTGGAAGATTGGGCGGACCGGGATACGAAACGATTCCTGTGCCGGAGTCCTTCTGGAAGTGGCCGGGCAGCCCGCGAGATCCACAAGCGGGTGATCCGCTGGTGACGTTTCGTTATGACCAGGCGTGGGAGTTCGTGGACGCCATCCGAAATCAACGTCCGTGTCTCCCGAGTTTCCACGATGGAGTGCGGGCGCAGCGAGTTATGGACGCAGCAATGCGGTCGTCAGAAGCGAGACAGTGGGTCGAGTTGGAGGATTAAGGTGGAAAACGCACGTGGGACGGAATCCTCTGAGATTTCTAATTTGAAATTTCAGATCGGAGAGCCGAGTTACACGCCGGAAGGACGATGGTGCAGCATGATTTGCGCAGCGCTGCAGTGGTTGGTTGCCGTCGCATGAACTCCACGCCAGGGAAAGTGTTCGTTGAGCAAGGCGACATGATAACCGCGGATCTCAGCGTTCAGGCCGAGATCGGCGTGGTCGACGGTAATCCCGAGCGGAGAGGATTCCAGAAGGACGGTATGAGGCTGCATCCGTTCCGAGGAATAACAGAGTTGTCCGTCAGGATTGACGAACACGCAGGCTTCAATCGTTCCATCCGGGGCAGACACGGTGATCGGAAGTGGGGTGAGTGCTCCCGCTCCGAATCGATTTCGCATCCGACGGGCTGGGGAATCCGGATCGGCGTCGGTTTCCGGATTTTGCGCGGCGTGGACTCCGATGTTTGCGAGGGACAGGATGGACAGGGCAAGCCAGATCAAGTGAACCAGGCGAGGCAATGGTTTCAAGGAGGGGCAATTTGAGCTGCCGACACAAGTCGGCGCCGACTTTTCCAGTCGAACGAGGTACGAAAGGCAAGTCAGTGTGCTCCTGCGAACGCGATTGCGGAGATGGGGGCAGCTCGTCATCATGGAAATGCACATGGAATGGTTGAGAGGTTTTGGCGGCGGTAAATCAGGGCTGTAGTGCGGCTTCGAGGCTGAAGCGAATGAACATCGCCAGGATATCCCCATCCTTTTCGGATTCAGTCGCACGGGTGAGGGCGGTACGCATCGCGGGCTCGGCCGGCCGCGCGGTTGGGCCGAGTAATTCAAGGGCGCGGGCGGCATGGAGCGCAATATTGGTGGACTCGTCCCCCAACGCGGTGATGAGCACGGGCAGCGCGGGTTCGGCTTCGCCGTGGTCGGCGAGTGCGGCGGCGGCCTCGATGCGGACCACGGGAGATAGGTCAAGCAAGGCGTGGCGCAAGACTTCGCGATCGGGCTCGGTCAGGTTGGGCTGGGCGTGGAGGCCGACGGCGGCCCAGTAGCGGATGCCATCGTCGGAGTTGCCCAACCAGTCGCGTTGTCGCGGCGCGGCATTGGTGCGGCCCACGGCGTCGGCGACCTCCAGCAACCGTTCGAGTGGGTATCGAGATTCATCGCGCGCAACGGACCACGGGGTATCCTCGCCGCGAAGCTTGGCCCACATCTGGGGTTCGGTGAGAAAACCGGCGTCGCGGGTGTCGAGTTGCCAGTGCCGGAGTTCGGCGCGCATTTGTTCGAGGACCGGTTGGCCCTCGGGGGAGGCGGCGAGGTTGTGGAGTTGGGCGGGGTCGGACTCCGTATCGTAGAGTTCTTCGAGCGTGCGACGTGGAGCGGCATAGGTACGGGGGCCGGGACCGAGCTTGCCTTCGGCGGCGAGTCGTTTGAGTTCCTGGCGGAAAGTCGAAGCGTCGGAGTAGCCTTCGGGTTGCATCCAGGACAAGTGCGGCATGAAATTTCGGATGTAAAGCCAGCGCGCGTTGCGGACACTGCGAGCGACGTCAAAGGCCTCATCCACCCGGTCGCGCGCGCCATAGACAAATGTCCGGGGCGTGCCGGCGTCAGCCCCGAGGAATGCAGTACCCTGGAAGTGAGCGGGTGATTTCACTCCGCAAAGGCTCAGCACTGTGGGTGCGAAATCGACGAAGCTGACCAGGCGATCCGTCGAGGAACCGGGAGATCCGGGGGCGAGGTGTGCCCACCGTTTCGGGAAGCGCACCAGCAAGGGGACGTGCAGCCCGGAGTCTTGCAGGCATCGTTTGCCGCGCGGCATACCCATGCCATGGTCCGAGTAGAAGAAGACAATCGTGTTTTCGGCCAGGCCATCGGCGGCCAGTTGATCGAGGATATCGCCGACCTGGCGGTCCATGAGTGTGATGCAATCGTGATAACGGGCCCAGGCCCGCCGCGCCTCGGCGGTGTCCGGGTAAAATGGCGGCAGCGTGAGGCGCGCCGGATCGTGACGTTCACCGGGCGAAAGCTTTGAGCCGACTTCCTTCTCGAATTCCTCATGCGACCAGACGCTCGTGCGCGACTGATGGGTCGTCATGAAATTGAACACCGCGAAGAATGGCTGGCCCTCGCGCCGATCCCGCCAGTGCGCTTTCGGCGAGCTTTCGTCCCAGCCCGCCCGGATGAACGCCGCCTCATTGCGCAGGTTGTAATCGGTCTTCACATTGTTCGAGCAGTGATATCCCGCCTTGCGAAGTTGCGCGGTAAACGGGCCGAATTCCGCCGGCACGGGGAAAGCCGAACGAAGCCGTTGCGTTCCCAGAGACGTCGCGAACATTCCGGTGATGAGGCAGGACCGGGCCGGCGAGCAGACCGGGGCGGTGGCGAACGCCTGAGTGTAGCGGACAGCCTGCCCGGCGAACGCATCCAACCGGGGCGTCCGCGCGTCGGGATTTTCATAACAGCCGAGTTCCAAGCTCATATCCTCGGCAGTAAGCCAAAGGATATTTGGGCGCTCGGCAGTCGCGGCCTGGCTGGTGGAGCCCGGCCAGAGGGCCAGGGGAAGCGAGAGAGCAAGAGCCAGGAGATTGGGATTCACGGTCAGATCTTGCCAGTCGCCGGACCAACTGCCAATGCTGAAGACGCGGCCGGCGGATGATTCCCGGATCGTGAGGCGCAATAATCGACGGCCGTGAGCGTGGCTATTGCCACCGGAAGATTTTCAGGGCCAGGAGGAAACTGATCACGCCCCAGGCCGCGAGGAGCAGCAGTTCGCGGCCGATGGACCACAAGCCGACGCCGTCCAACATGACCCCGCGCAGGGCATTGTTGAGGGCGGTCAATGGGAGGGCCTGCACAAAGGGCTGCATCACCGCCGGAAATCGCTCCGTGGAAAAGAATATGCCGGAGAAAATCCACATCGGGACCATCACCAGGTTCATGATTCCGGAAATCCCTTCGATGGTTCGTGGTCGCGCCGCCGTCAGCAGTCCGAGGCCGCTGAATGCCAGTGCGCCCAAAACCGAGACCGCTCCGAGCAGAATCAATGAGCCGCGGAACGGAACGCCGAGGATCACATGCGCAAAGAGGAGCAAGGCCCCCGCCTCAGGCACGAGGAAAACCAGGCGGGAAACGACTTGTGCCGCCAACAAATGGCTCCGATGCACGGGCGCCGCAATGAGGCGTTTCAGCAGATTGCCATTTCGGGCCACGACCAGGGAAAAACCGATTCCCCACATTCCCGTTCCCATGAGATTCATGCCGAGGAGGCCGGGGACGAGGAAGTCGACATAACGGGCGCCGGGTTCGGTTAATTTCGCCTGGCCGGGAGTGAATGGGTCTTTGCGTCCTGCGGCATTTTGAAGCGCAGCATCGACCGCCAGCCGCGCGGTGCGGCTTTCGGGGCGAGTGGGGTCGAAGGCATAGACTGGTGTATCCTTACCCGATACCACCAGAGCCACGCGACCACGGGCCAGGGATTTATGGGCTTCCGCCTCCGAGAGGAGGATTGCTTTGATGTCGGTATTCGATGACAGCGCGGCCAATTGGGCGTCCGCTTGTGGGCCGGCGACGACCCCGACGGGGATTGGCTCGGGGGGACGACTTCGGAATGCGAGCCCCAGGATCGTGGCCAGTAGGATCGGAAAGATGAACACCCAAAACACAGCCTCTGGCTCACGAATGAGCTCCCTCAGTCGGGCACGGGTAAGCTCGACCAGCGGCATTTGAACTTTATCACCGGGGGTGCGTTCAGCCATCGCGCAGTCTCCGTCCGGTAAGCGCCACGAAAACGTCTTCGAGCGTCGCGTGATGAGTGGTGAGATGAGTCGGCTCCGCGCCATGTTCCGTCAGAGTCGTCAAGAGGGCGGGGACGGCCCGATGGACCTCGCGGACGGTCAGCCGCCAAAGATCACGGTCCTGGCTGACGCCCTCGACGCTGGGGAGGGTCCGAAGGGTGTCCGCGGAGAGCGGGTCAGCCCCCTGCTCGTCGACGGTAAATTCGACCACATGTTCAGCGCCGAGCGAGGCGACCAAGTCACGGGGTGTTCCGAGGGCGATCACCTTGCCTTGATCGACGACGGCGACTCGATCGCAGAGCCGGGCGGCCTCTTCCATGTAATGGGTCGTGAGGAGGACCGTTCGTCCGCGTTCTTTCAACCGGCCGACGATGTCCCACGTTTGGCGGCGGGATTGGGGATCGAGGCCGGTCGTCGGTTCGTCCAGGAAGAGCAACTCGGGGTCGCCTACGAGGGCGCAACCGAGCGAGAGGCGCTGTTTTTGTCCGCCGGACAGGGTGCGAACCTGCGCGGAGGCTTTCTCCTGCAGGCCGACCTGGCGAAGCACGTCGGAGATTTGGAAACCTTGTGGATAAAAGCTGCGGAAGAGGGTTAGGACTTCGCGGACGCGGAGTTTGTCCGGGAACTTGGTTTCCTGCAATTGAATGCCGAGCTGGGCGCGCAGGCGCAGGCCATCCCCGCGCCATCGATCGCCCAGGACTTCGAGCTCTCCGGCATCGGGGGTGCGGAGGCCTTCGAAGATCTCCACGGAGGTTGTTTTGCCGGCGCCATTGGGGCCCAGCATTCCGAAGCATTCGCCGCGGCGCACTTCGAGATCCAAACCGGCCAGCGCCACGACGTCGCCATAGCATTTGGTCAGACCGCGACACCTGACGGCAAGGATCGGATGTGATGATTCGTTCACGACGGTAGTTGGTGCATGGGTACCCATCAAACCGCGATCGAACCTGATCGCGGTGAAGCCACCATCCTTCGATGTCCGGGACCACTGAGCTGTTTTCCACGCCGGCGAAGGCACAACTTGCCTGCAGATATCCCTCACGCGATGGAAAAAGGCAAGCGTGGGCATGGAAGCCTGGGATCGAAAAGGCGCGCGCGAGGCGATCAATGAAATCAGGGCAACGGCCGGTGACGTTGTTGGCGCCGGGAGTGGCGAGGCAGGGGCAAGGTCAGGATCGGTGCGGGATGGTCCACGGCTGGCGTGGGTTGATTCAGAGTCGATGAGGTTACGATCGGGGCATCGGGAGATTTCAAGAAGGGTGGAGTATCGGTGCGACCGTTGCGGGCAAAATCCGAGCGAAGCACGCTTTTGACGTGGACGGGAGCGAGGCCCAGTTCCTGGGTGAGATACTGGAACAGGAAGTTGGCCAGACGATTGAGCGCAATGCCATGTCGAGTGCCGGCCTGCCGATACAGCCATTCGCTCCAGTCCATGAACGCATTGAAGGCGGAGAAATGGCCGTTCCAGATCAGGGCGGCCGTTTCCCGGAAGCGGCCGCTATTGTAGATCAAATCCCAGTAACGCGCGAACCGACGGAGACGCTGCATGGTGGGGAAGTCCAGATGCTTGTTTTGAAGAATCTCGTAGGGTGGATCGCTCGAATAAATCATCTCGAAGGCATCGTCGTGGCGGATGATGGGAGTACCGCGAAGGCGTTTGAGAATTCCGACTTGAATCTCATGCGGGCGAAGGGCGAGGAGCCAATCAAAGCCGGCGGCGAAACTATCGAGGGTTTCGCCCGGAAGCCCCGCAATTAGGTCGGCGTGAATGTGAACGCCCGTTTCCTCGCGGAGGAACCGGAAGTTCTCCTCGATCCGCGTGAAGTCTTGCCGGCGTGAGATTCGCTCACTCACTTCGGGATTCAGGGATTGAATGCCGATTTCGAACTGGAGGGCGCCTGGCGGGAACCGGGTAATCCTTTGCCGGACAGGTTCCGGCAGCCGATCGGGGATCATTTCGAAATGGAGGAACAGGCCGGGCCGGTAGTTGGTATGGAAGAAGTCGAGCAGCCGGGTGGCGGTCGCAAGATTGAGATTGAAAGTGCGATCGACGAACTTGAAATGCGTGGTACCGCGGGCGAGGAGGCGCTCGAAAGAATCGAGCAGATCCGGGAGATGAAATTGGCGCACCGGGATATCGAGGGAGGAGAGGCAAAACTCACAGGAAAAGGGGCAACCGCGCGAGGCTTCCACATAGAGAATGCGATGGGCCACGTCATCGTCGGTGTAAAACGAGTAGGGCAGCCGGATGTCGGCAAGATCGGGCAAAGGGGCGTGGACGATCTTCGCGGCGGGCGCTGAGCCCGCGAGAATCGCGCGGCAGAGTGCAGCGAAAGCGAGATCGGCCTCACCGGTGATGACATAATCGGCGTGGTTAACGATGGGTTGTTGGTCCGTTTCGTAACTGACCTCCGGACCACCGAGAATGACCGTCAGTTCGGGCCGAAGCCGTTTCAGTGCGAGCACGACCTGCGCGGTGGGGGCGGTGTTCCAGATGTAAACGCCAAAGCCAACCACCCGCGGATTGTGTTGGAGGATCGATTCGACGATGTCGAGGGGACGTTGAGAGATTTCGAACTCGAGAAGGGCGGTTTGAGGTTGGAGATCGTCGAGATTGGCGAGGAGATAGCGCAGGGCGAGGCTGGCATGGATGTATTTTGCGTTGAGGGTTGCCAGGACGATCTCAGCCATATGCCTGAGCAGCCTAACAGGATTGCGCGTGGGAGGAAAGCGGCCAGGTCGGGGGCGGCTTCACTTTCGATGACGCCCGGTCAATCCGGCGTTCGCTTTTTGGCGCGGGCTCAGTTAACCTTGGGTCATGTGGAACGAAAGGTCCTGGTGGACGGCGGTTCGTGCTACCGGTGTGCTGGCGCTCGTATGCATGGCGGTGTCCTGTGCATCGACGCCGAAGGTGGATTGGAACAGCCGGATGGGAAGGTACACCTTTGATCAGGCGGTTCTCGATATGGGGCCGCCCGAACGTTCCTCGGAGTTGAGCGACGGAACGAAAGTGGCCGAATGGTTTGTCCGAGCGGGTTCATCGATGTCGTTCGGTGTGGGGACGGGATATTACGGTAGTGGTAGCGGGGTGGGGGTTGGACAGAGTGTAACCTCGGGTCGATCGGGGCAGTACCTGCGGCTGACATTCAATACGGAGGGTGTTTTGGCCGCATGGGAGAAGGTGTGGCGCTAGCCCGCACATTTCATTCGAAGATGCATCATTGGCTCCGCTTCAAGCGAATGGCTCAAGATTGTGCGGGTTAGTTGAAAACCGCGCCCCCTTTGAAAGAAATTCCCGATCACCAACAGACGGTCACAACCCTGTCTATGGAAAGTCGGCATTGTTTTGATCCCGACGGCAGAAGGATACGCTGGGATTTCTTTGCTGGGCGCGGTTTTCTAGAGCCCGGATTTTTCATGCCGTTCGAGGGTCGGTTCGCGAAACATGTGAGCTCATGATGGACATCCCGCGACGAAGGCTCGGGGTCGTCAGGCCGGGGCGGGTTCCTCTTTGGCCTTTTTGGATTCGGCAATGACCTTGGATTCGAGGTCCTTGGGCATTTCCTCGTAGTGGCTGAATTCCTCCGTATGGAGGCCGCGACCGCCGGTAAGCGAGCGCAGGACGGTGGAGTATTGGTAAAGCTCCTTTTGCGGGACGTTCGCCCGGACAATTTGGGTGCCCTCCGCGGTGTCCATCCCGAGGATCTTGCCGCGACGGCTCGAGAGATCTCCGATTACATTGCCCATGGCCTCGTCCGGGATGCGGATTTCGACGACGCAGATCGGCTCGAGCATACAGGGCCGCGCAGCGAGGAAAGATTCCTTGAAAGCCTCTTTGCCGGCGATTTGGAAGGCGATATCCTTGGAGTCGACCGGGTGCATTTTGCCATCGTAGAAGTCGACTTTGAGATCGACGATGCGGTAACCGGCGAGGATGCCTTCGCGAGCAGCGGCGGCCACGCCTTTTTCCACGGACGGCACAAAGACGCGATCGACATTTTGGCCGGTAAGGGACTCGGTGAATTCGATACCGCTGTCGCGTTCCTTCGGTTCGATTCGCATCCAGACCTCGGCGAACTGTCCGGCGCCGCCCGTCTGTTTCTTATGGCGGTATTTGGCTTCGCCGCGGGCTTTGATCGTTTCGCGGTAGGGGACTTTGGGTTCGATGAGGTCGAAGTCGACCCGGAAACGGGAACGGAGCCGGGCGGCGATGACCTGGAGGTGGAGTTCGCCCTGGCCGGAGATGACGGTCTGGTGGAGTTCGGAATCGACCTTATAAAGGAAGGTCTGGTCCTCCTCGTGAAGGGCGGCGAGGCCGGTGGCGATTTTGTCTTCTTCGCCCTTGGACTTGAGGCGGAGGGCGGCGTGGATGTTCGGTTTGGGGTAAACGACTTTGGTGAGAGTGACCTGGTTCTTGGGGTTGCAGAGGGTGTTCCCGGTGTGGGTGTCCTTCAGTTTGACCGTGGCACCGATGTCCCCGGCATTAAGAACCTCCGCGGCGATGCGATTCTTCCCATTGAGTGCGTAGATCTGGCCGAAACGTTCAGTGATTTTTCGGTCGCTATTATAGAGGTCCTGGCCCACACGAACCGAGCCAGAATAGAGGCGGAAGAAGGAGAGTTCACCAAACTGGGCCTCACTCATGGTCTTGAACACATAGAGGACGGGATCCGGCTGATCCAGGGCAACGCTCACGGGAATGTCGTTGGCATCGAGCGCCTCGATTTTCGCGCGGTCGACGGGTGATGAGCCGTATTTGGCGATGAAATCCATCAGCCGGGCGACGCCGACATTGGTCTCGGCCGAAGTGCAGAACACGGGGACAAAGGACTGCTTCTGAACCGCGGCGTGGACGCCGGCGCGCATTTCGTCTTCGGAGAGGCCGCCCTGGGCGAAGAATTTTTCGAGCAGGGAATCATCGGACTCGGCGATATATTCGATGAGCAGGGAATGGAGTTGATTAACCCGGGCTTTGTGTTCGTCGGCCGCGGGTTTTTCCTCGAATTTTCCGGAGCCATCGGTTTGGTAGGTGATGAACTCGCTGCGCATGACATCGAGGACCTGATTGAAGCCGGGGCCGGCGTTGATGGGCAGCGCGAGAGGAAAGGCGCGGTCTCCATACCGGGCGCGGATTTGCTGGAGAGTCGTATCGAAATCGACATTTTCCTTGTCGAGGCCATTGACGACGATGACTTTGGGGATGCCGTATTGGGTGGCGTATTTCCAGACCTGATCCGTGCCAACGCCGACGCCGTGGGTGGCATTAATGACCACGAGGGCAAAGTCCGCCACGCGTAGGGCGCCGAGGCCTTCGCTGATGAAATCGAGATAGCCGGGGGTGTCGACGATGTTAAATTTTTTGTCCAGCCATTCGGTATGGAGCAGCGAGGCATGGATGGAAATTTTGCGATCCTTTTCGTCGGCGTGATAATCGGAAACGGTAGTGCCGGCGGCGATGCTGCCGAGGCGATTAGTGGTTCCACCGCAGGCGAGCATGCACTCGCTGAGCATCGTTTTGCCGGCCGAGGCGTGGCCGACGATTGCGAAGTTACGGAGATCCTTAGAGAGAAACGTTTTCATCGATGATTCGGTAAGCTTGCATGTAGCGCGGAGCCCATGCTTCTAAACAGAAACCATTGAAAAGGCCAGCACTTGTTTCGCGGATTGGTGTGGTCGGGCTGCGGTCGGGAAAGATCTTGGAAATTCGTCCCCGGCGCTGCTAGGTTGCGGGCATCATCAGCTTATGAAGCTTCGTGTTTTGTTGCACTTGGGCCTGGCCGCGGGGTTGGGCGGTTTCGCGTTGCCGTTGCCCTGCCAGGAACTGCAGGCCGCCGAGTCGCGCTGGATTGAACGTCCTTCGGGAACCGAGCACTCCTTGAATGATGTCGTGTTCGGCCGGGACCGATTTGTCGCCGTGGGCGAGCAGGAGACGGTACTCGTTTCGACGGACGGGATCAGTTGGCGGCCGGAGGATCCAGGAACGAATCGATGGTTCCTGGGTCTGGGATTTGGGAACAATACATTTGTCGCGGTGGGAACGGAAGGATTGGTGATGACGTCATTGGACGGCTCGGAGTGGACGAAACGCGACTCGGGCACGACGAATTGGCTTTATGACGTCGCCTGGGGCGGAGGTTCCTTCGTCGGGGTGGGATACGGCGGCACGATCGTAACATCGACGAACGGGGTGGCGTGGACCAACCGCATCTCCGGCACGGCCGAGTGGTTGTCGGGCGTGGCCGCGACGACGAACCGGTATGTCGCGGTGGGATCCGACGGAGTTATTTTGAGTTCGACCAATTCCATAGATTGGGAGCCGCGGGATGCCGGCACAAATCGCTGGCTGTTCGATGTGACTTTTGGAGCCGGCCAGTTCGTCGCGGTTGGAGAATTCGGGACGGTCGTCACCTCCACCAACGGCCTGGACTGGGCGCTGCAATATACCGGGCGCTCGCAGTATCTCTGGGCGGTGGGAACCAACGAATTTGGATTTGTGGCTGCGGGAGAAGGCGGGTTGGTCCTCACCTCTTCCGACGGCGTCCGTTGGGTGGAGAGCCCGTCCGGAGTGTCGCGCTGGTTAAACGGAATTGCCGCGGGCGCGGAGACTACGGTCATTGTCGGAGACGCGGGCACGATCCTGAACCCGGGGCCAATATCCGGCCAGCCCATTTCGTTGACCGACAGCGCCGTGGGAGAAGGGGGATTCCAATTTAACATTGTCGGCGCCAATCCCGGTCAACCGTTGACGGTGGAGATTTCGACCGATCTGTCGGGGTGGACCCCGCTCGCCAGTCTGACTGCGGGACCCTCGCCGGAAGGGTATGTGGATGTGACCTGGACCAACGCTATCCGGCGGTTCTATCGGGTGCGAACACCCTGAACGAAACGGGCGCGGCGGTTTGACATGGCCGGGGTGGTTCCAACCTGGGCCAGTCCCGAACGGGATGGGGCGCGGATGATGGGCGATGAATTCTCCCGGCACAATGGGATGGCGGCAGGTTGTATTGCTGATAGGATTGGCATGGAGTTGCGGCCAGCCGGTTCGGGGTCAGGAGCCATCGCGTTGGCGTGTATACCGTGAGCCGGACGGGCTGGTTGAGAATTTTGTACTGTCGGTAACCGTTAGTCCGCGGGGTCACGTCTGGATTCGACATCCCGGGACGGCCTCGGTAGGAATGCTGGATGGATACCAGGCGCGGGTGATTCCGGGTATGGAGGAAAACCGGTTCCCGGTTTGGGAGAGCAGGTCGGGTCAGGTTTGGTCGCTGAACAAGGTGGGGCTGGCGGAATTCAAACGCGATGAATGGATCGTGTATCCGGTCGATGGCATCCGGGACGAACATCAGACGAATACCATGCGGGCGGTAAGATCGATCCCATTGCTCCCGGCAGAAAGGGATCATGTCCTCGTGCTCCTTTCCCAGGCTCTCATCAAGGTGAACCCCGCCTCGGCTCGAGTGGAACAACTCCGTTCGGCGGCGACGACGCATCTGGGCGAGTTTACGGACATCGCCGAGTCTCGCGATGGCGGGGTGTGGATCACCGGGTTGCGGGGAGTAACCCGCCTGGCCGGGCCCATACGAATGCTGGCGCCCGAGACACCCTGGCCCGAGCACTTGGTTAACGAGGGATGGGGGTTATCCGGGTTGACGCGTCCCGTGGAGGATGACGCAGGTAACCTGGTCGTTGTGGGGGAGCAGGCACTGGACGAACAGCGCGTGATCCTGGTGTTCGATGGCGAAGATTGGCAACCCCCAAAACCCGCGCCGGAAGGGACACGAGCGGCATGGAACGGACTCGGTGGCCGGCTTTTGGCCCAAGCCAAGGGGACGCTTTATGAATCGAGTCCGGATGATCAATGGCGTCCAGTGGCGATCCCGGGATTGCCCCGGGCTCAAATTATAGATGCCGCGTTCGAACCGGGCGGTGTGTATTGGCTGGCGACTTCGGAGGGGTTGGTGCGGCATGCCCCCGAGACCTGGCGCCGGCCGCCGGGAATGGGTCATGCCTCCCTGGACGTCCTGGGTATGGTGGAACAGCGCGGGGTGGGGGTGTGGATGGTGTCGCCGGACGCGCTTTATCTTCTGAGGGATGGGCAATGGCGAACGTGGAGTTGGCCGGCAGGTTTCACTCCTTCGGGGCAGGCATCGCGGTTGGTGCAGTGGCTGGAAGGTCAGCAGGTATTGATCGCGAGTGACAAGAAGCGGCCGCTGATCTTCGACCTCAACAGCGAGCGGTTTCAATCTGTGGAACATCCCGAGGGGAGGGCAATTATCGGCGTGCTGGGAGTCTATCGGCCGGGCGCCGTTTTCCTCGAGACGGCAGATCAGGAGGGGAATCGACGGATGGAGGTATTCGACGGTAGCCGCTTCACCCGATGGCCAGAGGATCGATCGAGCGAGGTCTCGTTGGACGATGTGGTCTTTGTGGATGGTACCGCCGGCAACCGGCTTTGGATGGCGCGGACCAATGGACTCACGGTCTGGGAACCCGGACTGGGTCAATTTGCGGCCGTTCCCGGCGCGCCGGGTGGAACAATGTACGCCATCCTGGCCGTGGCCGGTGGGAGGATTTGGTTTGGCGGGGAAGGGACCATCGTCGAGTACGATGGGCGTTCGTGGCAGGTGCTGAGGACCGGGTTCGGACGGATCCACTCTTTGCGGGGCGCTCGTGACGGGACGGTGTGGGTGGCAAGCGAAGCCGGGTTATGGTCCTATGCCGACCGGGCCTGGCTGGGATATGGATCGCAAGAAGGATTTCCCCCGGGCGCGGTCAAAGATGTCCTGCCAGACCAGGACGGCGCGGTGTACGCCGCGACCGCCGGGGGATTGCTGAGGTATTACCGGGAAGCGGATCTCGACGAACCCTCCAGCTACTTTGCGGTCGATACCCCGCGACAAACGCCGACGACGCGGCAGTTTACCGTGCACTATGCCGCTCGCGATAAATGGAACTACACCCCGGCGGAGCGGCTGGTCTACAGCCATCGACTCAACGAGGGCATGTGGACCCCATTCGAAGAAGCCAGTGTGGCGGTTCTCACCAACCTGACCGCCGGCGAGCATCGGTTGGCAGTGCGCGCGATGGATCGCAATCGAAATGAAGAACTGGAACCGGCGGTCTGGGAGTTTGTGGCCTTTGTGCCCTGGTATGCGGAGCCGCGGATCGTGGTGGTGGCAGGCGGAGGATTGTTGGTTGCGGGGTTTCTGACGTGGTTGGCGGTCAATCGGCATCTTCGGCTGCGGCGGAGTCACACCGAGGTCGAGAGAATAGTCGAGCAGCGCACCCGGGAGTTGCAGGAGGCGAACCGGGAATTGCTCCACAGCCAGAAGATGCGGGCCTTGGGAACCCTCGCGGCGGGGATCGCCCATGATTTCAACAGCATCCTCTCGATCATCAAAGGATCGGCCCAGATTATCGAACATCACCCCGACGACCAGGAGCGGATCCGGACCCGGGTGAGTCGCATCAAGACCATGGTCGAACAAGGGAGCGGCATTGTGCAAGCCATGCTCGGATTCAGTCGCGGCACCGCGCTCGCAATGCAGACGTGCGACTTGAGCCAGTTGGTGACGGAAACGGTGCGCCTGGTTGGCGATCAGACCGGATCGCGAGCCACCATCGAGTGTGAAGTCCCCTCCCAGCCCGTTCCGGTCCTGACCGTGGCGGCCATGGTCCGGCAAGTACTCTTGAATCTGGTGTTCAATGCCCTCGAGGCCAGTGGCGGTGAAGGTGTGATCCGGCTCAACGTTTGGACTATTCTTTCGCCACCGGCGGACATGGTGTTGGCGCCGGCGCCCGCGGATGCTTATGTCCGAATCGACGTGGTGGACCGAGGGCACGGTATTCCGGCGGAGATCCAATCGCGGGTGTTTGAGCCTTTCTTTACCACCAAAGCCTTCTCGACCCGTCGAGGGACCGGCCTGGGTTTGAGTATGGTCTACGAAATCGCGAAGGAACTCGGCTTAGGGCTTCGTCTCGAATCGCAGCCGGGACAAGGATCGACTTTCAGCCTCGTTGTGCCACGGCAACGCGGAATGGCGCCGGTCTCGACGAGTTGAACGGCGCGGGTCGCGACACGTGGCGGCGAAGACTGGCAACCTCGGGTGCGGCTGTCGGGCGAGGAGGTGGATTTCTTGATACCGCACGGGAGTGGGGTAGTCGCCGACGTTCCGGCGGAAACGAAGTGCGCAACCGGGGAGTGACAGAATCATGACCTGAAGCAAAGTTTCCCAATCATTCTGCCCACAATCATCCTGCCACATCGGCGTGAGCGATCCGTGTAAGCGAGGGGAGCGGCAGAATGATTCTTGGGCAGGATGATTATCCGAAGCAGGGCTCCATAATTATTCTGCTCGACCAACATGAGGAGCACGGCCCCGCAATCCCCAGGTCAGCGCGCTCTCACGAGCGCGGCTACGGAGTGGGGTAGCCGCCGACGTGCGTCGGCGCTGACCTTTCCGGCCCAGCCGAAGTGCGCAATGGCAGTGAGCATTTAATGGCTTCACTACGGACGAGAAGCGGCTACACTGTCTGCTGAACCATGAATGCTGCGCGGATCCTGATTATTGAGGACGACGACCTGCAGTACGAGCTTTATGAGGAGGCGCTGGGACATCACGAGTTGATTCGCACCAGCACGGCGAGCGACGCGCTGAAGCGTATCGCCCAGATCCAGCCGCACCTCATCATTCTGGATCACATCCTGGCGCACGGTGAACAGGGGCTCGATTACCTGGGGGAGTTCCGGATGCTGCTTCCCTATGTGCCGGTGATCGTCGTGTCCGGCGCATTGGAGGCGCAGCAGCAGATCAGCGCGCTGCAAGGCCCGCGGCGGGCACACTACGTGATCGTGAAACCGGTCGACCTGGAGCTGTTGGCCCGAACGGTCGATACGGCGCTGGCCGAGTGTGGAGAGGCGGAAGTCGTACGGCAATTCAGCGCCCTGGAACGTTCCAAGCGCGTCGATGTGCAGGAGCTGCTCAGTCGTTCAACCGACCGTTTGAGCCGGCAGACGCAGATCCGGGAAATCATCGGACCCTCGGGCGAACGTCCCAACATATCGGCATTAGCCCGGCAATTCCGGGTGGCGCGGAGGACAATCATTCGCGATCTGCAAGAGTTGATTCGACGGGGGGAGTTGTCCGCCGCCATTTATCCCGGGTCGTTGTCGGATGCCGAAGCCGAAATTGAGTCTCGGGATTGAGCGCTGAGACGGGTAACGCGCGTAATAGGGGCCCGGAGAAGCGATTGAAAATAGACGGGGCCCGAGTTAGAATGCGCCCATGATTAAACCAATAGGATTGGGTTGGTTATGGGCTATGGCCCTGGGCGGGATCCTGGTGCAAGCCGTTACGGCGGCAGAGGAGCCGACGGCGTTCCAGTTGATCGAGCAAGGCAATCAATATGTTGGCATCGAATCCAAGGATAAAGTGGTGCAGATCCGTTCGCAGAAGTCCGTGGGTGGTGTGATCCCGAACATCTGGTATGTGGTCTATTACGATGCCGATGCGAGCTTTGATACCACCGAGGTCAAGTTTGGCGCAGGGAAGAAACTCGATGTCAAACGGCCGATGCGTCTTTTCGAGAAGATCGGAGGGGGCAACGCCGTGCTCGACCGGGCACGACTTAAGGTCGATTCGGATCGGGCCATCGAGATTGCGTTGAAGGAGCCCTTGCTGGATCGGTTGACGATCAAGGCGAGCGAATTGGAACTGGATCGGGCGGGCGACGATGGGCAGGGTGATGACCGTCTGCCCGTCTGGCACGTGAAGCTTTGGGCGGCTAAATTGGATCACCCCAATCGCCAGGTGAATATCGGCGAAGTTCTCATCTCCGCCGAGGACGGAAAGGTCCTGAAGACCGACCTCAAAATCAACCGGGTGGACTGATATTCGATCCCGCTCTTCTGGCAAGGCCGATGCCTTTCACGGACGGGTTTGACGGCGGACCGCCGGGTCTTTTAAGGTCTCGCTAACCGAAATCCATCCTCGTGCTTTTTCCGTTACCTCCATCCAACGCCCCGGGCGACTCGATTGTTGTGACGGGCGTGGGAGTGGTGACCGCACTGGGAATAGGCTGGGTGAAGAACCTGGACGGTTTCCGCGCCGGTCAAGTGGGTTTTCGGCCGGTGACTTTGTTGGACGTCTCAGGTCGGCGAGTGAAGGAAGCGGCGGAAATCGATCTACCGAAAGACATGCCGGCGACCCGGCTCAATGCCCGGCAGATCCGACGCATGGATCGCGGGGCGCGCATATTGTTGCTGGCGGCGGAAGAGGCATGGCGACAGTCGGGTTGGGAACCGTCGGAGGCGCTGCCGCTGGTTCTGGGAACCACTGGCGCCGGGATGACCTTAGGCGAAGCTTATTACCGCCAGGCCCTGGCTACCCCGACGCGGTTTCGCGGTCAACCCGTCCGGGTGACGCATTACCAGGCTCAACGCCAGGCACTGGATATTGTCGACGCGTTTGGATTCTCCGGACCTATCACCATCATCTCAAACGCCTGCGCATCGGGGGCCAATGCGATCGGACATGGTTGGTCGCTCCTTCGAATGGGCCGGGCAGAGCGGGTGCTCGCCGGCGGCTATGACGCCCTCGCGGAAGTAACCTTTGCCGGATTCGACGTGCTGCAGGCGCTCTCACCCACCCGTTGTCGGCCATTCGACGCGAGCCGGGACGGTTTGGGTCTGGGCGAGGGTGCTGCGGTCCTGGCCATGGAAACGGCGGACAGCGCGCGGCGTCGCGGGGCGGAGATCCTTGGGGTGGTGGCGGGATATGGCATGGCGACAGATATTCATCACTTGACCCAGCCGCACCCGGAAGGAACCGCGGCTTTGGCCGCGATGGAAATGGCGTGCGAAAGGGCAGCCCTCGGGCCGGCCGACATCGACTATGTGAATGCACATGGGACGGGCACCGTGCTGAATGATTCGGCCGAGGCATCGGCCATTAACCGATGGGCCGGCGCGCGAGCGCGGACATTGGCGGTAAGCTCGACGAAATCCAGCGTGGGCCATTTGCTGGGTGCGGCCGGCGCTGTGGAGGCGGTCGTTTGTATCATGGCGTTGCGCGAAGGATTCCTGCCACCAACGGTCACCACCGAGACGGTCGATTCCGCATGTCAATTCGAACTGGTTACTCGGCCGCGTTCGGCGACCTCTCGGGCCGTGCTTTCGAATTCCTTTGGCTTTGGCGGTTCCAACGCCAGCCTGGTTTTCCGGAGTTGTTTGTGAGACGAGTCATGATCAGGGGCATTGGCGCGGTAAGTCCGGCGGGTTGGGGGGTCGAGTGTCTGAGAGAGGCCATCACAAGTGGTGAACCAGCACCGGCGCAAGACCTGGCCCGGCCGGGCGCCTCGCGCCCTTTGTCGGTTCGACGAGTCCCGTCGCCGGTGCCACGGCCGGCCTTCCTCGCCGATGCTCGTCTGCGCAGGTCTCCACCCATCGCCCAATTTGTGGTCGGCGCGGCGCTGGAGGCCCTGGGAGAGCATCGGTTACCCGTCGTGGAGGGCGCCATGCGGCTAGGCATCGTCATTTGCACGATGTGCGGCTGCGTAAGGTACACGGGCCGGTTCTACGATGAGATACTGCACCAGCCGGCATTGGCGAGCCCACTGTTATTCCCCGAGACAGTCTTCAACGCTTCTGGCAGTCACCTGGCCGCGCTGTTGAATTCCGCCGGCCCGAACTACACCCTCATTGGGGATCAAGGATCGGTAGGGGTCGGAATGGCCATCGCGGTAGACTGGCTGCTTGAGGGTGAGGTGGAAGGCTGCCTGGTGATTGGCGCCGAAGAACTCGATTGGATGATGGCAGACGCGATGGGCATGTTTTCCCGCCGCGTCGTGCTATCCGAAGGCGCCGGGGCATTGTATCTCGAGCTCGATCGTAACTCCGGGGGTGGCACTATGGTCGCCGCGATCGCTTCCCCGCATCTCTATCGGCGCGAATTGTCGCGAGAGACCTGCAGTCAACGAATGCGCGCGGAACTTCCCGCCATGGGCTCGGGAGAAATGTTATGTGACGGCGGGCAAGGAGCCCCACGGGTCGATGGCGCCGAGGCGCGGGTGTGGCAGGATTGGTCCGGCCCGAGGATATCACCGAAGAACGTATTGGGCGAAGCCCTGGCGGCGGCCGCGCTGTGGCAGGTGGTTGCGGCGGCGGACATGTTGGGCAGGGACGTGCATCGGGCGGCAACGATAAGCCTGGTGGGCTGCAACCAACAGGCTTCCGGCATTCGCCTCCAACAGATTTGAGAGCATGACGCCGGCCCTGACGAGTCACTTTGCGCGGAACAGGTGGTTCGATTTATGGCTTGTCGCGGAGCGGCAGACTGTCACACCCTCTCGCCGGCAATATCGGTGGCGAATAGTAACAAGAAAATATGGAGAACCAGGCGACGCTCAAAGAGCAGATCAAAAAACTTCTGGCTGAGAATCTGATGCTACAAATTACGTCTGCCGATATTCGGGATGACCAAAGTTTGTTCGGCCCTGAGGGGCTTGGATTGGACTCAGTCGACGCCCTGCAATTAGTCGTCGCTTTGGACAAACAATACGGGCTCAAAATCCCGGATCCGGCCGCGGCACAGGCTATTTTGCAGAATGTTACGACGATTGCAGACGCTGTTCTGAGGTCTCAAGGGCAGCAGACGGATACGCCACCTGCAAGCGAGACGGAAGTTGGGACTTCGAATTCCAGCTCGAATCCTTGATCGCTCCACGACTGCGGAAGAAACGCGTTGGCGTTAACGTTTCCCGCGGGCAGGGATCAATCCGAAGGGGGAGAGGCGCAATGCCTGGTGGTCGGCTTCGCCGGGGCGGGGTTGAATTTCCATCGACGGTGCATCCAGATCCATTGTTCCGGGTGCCGGAGCAGCATCTTTTCGAGCGCGAGGTTGAAGGCCCGCGTGTTTGTGCGGATCGCCTCGCCGGCGTCGTCGCATTCGACGAGCGGGAGCGGATCCTCGAAGTGGAGGACATGGGCGCCATCGGGTTCGCGCCAACTGCAGGCGGGGATGACCGGCGCGCCGGTGCTGAGAGCGAGGATGGCGAGGCTTTTAAACGTTCCGGCAGGGTAGCCCAAAAAATCGACCGGGATACCATCTGGTTTGCCGGCGTGTTGATCCATGGTGAACACAATGACCGCACCATGGGCCAGGAGATCGAGGATTCGATCCATGGAACCACGTTTTGCGAGTGTGCCGAATCCGGCTTTTCGAAAGCGCCAGGTGATCAGGGCGTCGAACCAGGAGGGTTTAAGCGGGCGCCGCAGGAAGTGAAGGAGACCTCGGTATTGGGGGAACTGGCCCAGGCCGGCGACCGTGGCCACTTCCCAGTTACCGAAGTGACCGGTCAAGAGGAGGATGCCTTTGCCCTGTTGATGGGCCTGGAGGGGGGACTGGATATTCTCGATCCGGATCCAGGCGTTACGTTTTTGCCGGGACATGAAGGGCAACCGGACCATTTCGATCAAACAGCGAATGAAATGGGCATAGGAGGCTTGTGCGAGACGCCGAATCTCGAGTTCAGACGCCACGTCCGCGAACACGCGACGCAGGTTGGACAGGATGAGGCGCTTTCGGAAAGGGAGGAGATGGAAGCAGACGAGGCCGAACCATGGAACGAAAGTGGAATGGGGTTCTGCCCAGGCGATGGCCGACGCGGTGGCTTCGGTATGGGTGAGTGAGAGACGAATCGCAGCAATCCGATTTCGATCCAGGACCATCTGGGCTCGTGGATTGGGGCGCACTTGCGGCTCGCCGTAGCCTGACCGTTCAATGACGAAGTCAGCGGGTTGGAGGATGCCCAGCGAGGTCTCGCGCGGGAAGAGCTTGCAGCAAGCTTCCTTGGCGGCGAACCGGGCGGCGAGGCTGGCCAGACGGCCTGCCGATGAGCCGGAGTCTTTGAGTTCGGTTTCGGCGAAGAGCCGGGTCAATTCGTCGTCGGTTTTGTAGGCCAGCAGTTTTTCGATGCGCTGGATTTCGACCGTGTCGATTCCACAGCGGGTTCCCTGGGGAGGGTTCATTCGAGAGTCCGGGAAGAAGGACCGGCACGGACAATGAGGGCGGCGTTCATGCCTCCGAATCCGCGGCAAATGATAAGCGCGGTATTGGCGCGGGGTTTTTGAGCCGACGCGGAGACGGGCAAGGTGGGAAGAACGGGGTCAAATACTCGCAGGGTGGGAATGCCCGGCACGATTTCACGGTGCAGACAGGTCAGCGCGAGGGACAGGTCGAGGACTCCGGAGGCCGCGATGAGATGACCCACAGACCATTTAAACGCCGTGACGGGTGGCGGATTATCGCCGAACACCTGTCGTAGCGCGCGGGCCTCGGAGGCGTCGGAGGCTCGCGTTCCATTGGCGTGAGCGACAATCATTCCGACGGCGCCGGGAGACATTCCGGCGTCGGACAGGGTGAGTTCGATGGCTCGGCGCAACCCATCGCCATCGGCGCGAACATCGAGGACACCGGTCGCTTCGGTGACGGATCCGGCGCCGAGGAATTCGCCGAGAATATTGGCGTCGCGTTGGGTGGCGCCGGCTTCGCTTTCGAGGAGGATTGCGCTTGCGCCTTCGCCGAGGACCGTTCCACTGCGATCCCGGTCAAAGGATCGGACCGTGTCATGAGCGAGCAGGCCCAAGTTGTGGAAATGGAGAATGGTTTCGGGCTCGATGGGTGCGTCGTGGCCGACAGCGATGGCGCGATCGGCCTCGGCAAACCGGATAGCGTTGGCGGCTTCGGCCACGGCCAGGGCGCCGCCGACGCAGTGGTTGGTGATACAGGCATTAGTGCCTTTGAACCCGTGGCGGATGCCGACATGGCAGAGGACATTGTTCGGCAAATGCTTGAGCAACCACATCGGATTCACGGTGTCGCATAATTCGCGTCCGAACCGCTGGAGTTCGCCACGGGCGGCCGTCATGAGCGGAAAAAAGTCGTAATTGCTTTCGTAGGCGCCGCCGCCGGAGCCGACGAATACGGCGCTTCGGTCGTTGAAATGGGTGGCGGATGGCTCGTCGAGTGCGCGCCGAGTTTCGAGGATGCCGGAATGCTGGAAGGCCTCCCCCGCGGCGTAGAGGCCGAAGAGATCCGTGCGTGAGATGGTTTTGTGAAGTTTGCGATCCTCGACCAGAGTGCGATCGTCGACCCCGTAAATTTCGGCCGCGATATTGACGGGCCAACCCGAAGTATCCCATTGGCGGATGGGGAGGATGGCGGAGCGTCCGGCAAGGGCGTTCGTCCAGATTGATTCGATCGAGAGGCCGGCGCCGCATACGGCCCCGATCCCGGTGATGACGATGCGCGGTGCGGGATTCATGGAGCAGGCACTTGGGCCGGATGGCGGAAGGCGAGACAGCTATTGGAACCTCCGAATCCAAGAGAATTAGAGATCGCGGCTCTGATGGGCATGGTCCGGGAACTCCCGAGCACGAGATGAACCGCGCAATTGGGATCGGCTTTGGCATAGTTGGCGTTCACAGGCGCGAGCCCGTGATGAATCGCCAAAGCGCACACGCCGGCTTCGACTGCACCGGCGGCGGCGATGAGGTGGCCCATGCAACTTTTGGTAGAGCTCACGGCGACGCGATCGATGTGATCTCCCATGACCGCGCGGAGAGCGGCACATTCGCTGCGATCATTCATGACCGTGGAGGTTCCGTGCGCGTTCACGTAATCGATTTCGTTCGGGGCGAGGTTTGCATCGGCAAGGGCCTGCCGCATGGCCTGGATCGGTCCGTCCCCAGAGGGGTGAGAGTCGGTGATGCGATAGCTGCTCAGTGAATTGCCGTCGCCGGCAAGCTCCGCATAGATCCGGGCACCGCGTCTTCTCGCGTCGTCCCAATCTTCCAGGACCAGAAAGCCGGCGCCTTCGCCCAGAATGAAACCGTTGCGAGTCGCATCGAAGGGGCGGCTGGCTTGCCGGGGGGTCTGATTATCCGTGGACAACGCGCCGAGCAAGCAAAAGCCGGAAAGGCCGACGGGATTGAGCATGGAGTCGTAACCCCCGGCCAGCATGAAACGGGCATGGCCGCGGCGCATAACTTTGAGGGCGGTTCCCAATGCCTGGCCGCCCGACGCGCAGGCCGTATGCACGGCGGTCGAATAGCCACCAATGCGAAACTGACGGGTCAACAGAGCGAGGCCCGCGTTGGTCTGGCTGCGACAGAACCCCACAGGATCCACGGGAAAATCGGGGTCGAGCAATCCGCCGGGGCGAAACTCCTCTCCTGCGCCGCAGAATTTGTGAACGGCGGACAATTCCTCGAAACCGACGACCATCATACCGGCACCGACGCTGCAGCCCCAATCCTGTAAGTTGCCGGGACCAGGCCGAATGCCCGCATCGGTCAGGGCCTCCTCGGCTGCGGCGAGGGCGAAGCGGTGTGCGCGCGACGCGAATTTGAGAAGTTTAGGATCGAGCGCGGAATGGTCATAGAAGTTTTTGACTTCGGCGCCGATGCGGGTTGGGAAGCCGCCGGCGTCGAAGCTGGCGATTTCGGCGACACCACTATGACCTGCAGTGAGGTTGCGCCACGAAGTGGGCGCGTCATTGCCGACCGGTGTGACCATGCCGATGCCGGTGATCGCGATCCTGCGTCGGGGGCTCATGCTTTTTATTGCGGTTTGAGCAGGACTCGGGCGCTGCCCGCGAGGCGCCGCATCTTTCGGGTTTGCAGGGAGATGACGGCCGACACGTCATCGCACTCCGATAAACGGGCTTCGAGTTCGAGATGATCGTTCGGGGCAATAAACGTCCGCAGCTTGACATCGGTAACGCTGCGGGGCTTCCAGGCCATTCCGTCGGTCGCCGGCGGGAGTTCACGCGCCAGCCATGAGGCCAGTTCGATATTCGCCTGGATTTGAAGCGTTCCCGGAAAGACAGGGCGACGGGGAAAGTGGTCGTGGAAAAATGGCGCTTCGGCGGGGACAACGAGAGTGGCGGTGATGGATCGGCCGGGTTCGCCGCCGGTCCGGGTTAGAGGAATGACAGGGATGCCCTTGAATGCGCCTGGGGGAGCGCCGCCAGCGCAGAGCAAGTCGAACCGTGATCGGACTCCGGCGGGGTCATCAAAATCCCGGACTTGGACCATGGGCCCGACACAATTCTCGAGCTGCACGAGGACCTCTCCGTCGCAGCGGACATCGCCGTCGTAGGAGACCGCATCGCTGTCGGCGGTTTTGAGGTCGGCGGCCAGCTCAAGGACCATTCCGGGGAGGATGGGGGCGAAGAAGTCCACTCTTCCGGCGATGCCGGCAACGGGCCGAAGTCTGAAATCCATGGCGGCCATGGCGGCCCAGGCTGCGAGTTGTCCCACCGCTTCGGCAGCCAATGAAATGGGGAATTCATTGATCTGTCGGGGGACGGTGTAGCGACCCCGGGCGCCGCCTCCCCGATCCATGCGTGTGATTTGATCCACGAACGAAAATGCGCGGAAGTGTGGATTCATGCCACGGTAGCGGGGGTCAAGACTGCTGGCCGCCGGATTCGGCGAGGGCGGCCTGTTGTTGGCGGATGACGAGTTTGCAGAATGTTTCAGTAGTGAAGAGCCGCGGGATATGGGCGACCGGCAGAGGTGTGGGGAATCGATCGGGTGGCACTTCGCTGAGATAGGCCTTGAGCCGATCCAGCCCGGCGGCAGTAACGTGGCCACCACTTTCGAACTCGGCCTCCGAGAGATCGCCGCGAGATTCCTCGACGATCTTGCCGCGCGGGATCTTGACCTTGAAGGCGCGTTCGAGCCGGAAGACGATGTCGAGGAAATCGATGGATTCGGCGCCAAGATCGTCGATCAGCGAGGCGTTGAGCTTTACTTTTTCCACATCGCATCCCAAGGCGTCGGCCATAGTGGCAGCGACCTTGGGAAATACGGACATGATTTCCTCTTGGGTTGGTGGGTTGTAGGTCATTTTCATCATTCCATTTTGAAACCGCCATCCACGTGCAAGACCTGCCCGGTGATATAGTCGGCATATTTAGAAGCCAGAAACCAGACGGCATAAGCCACCTCTTCGGGACGGCCAATCCGCCGCAGGAGAATGCGCGATTGGACTTGATCCCCGGCTTGCTCGCGGACGGCGCGGGACATCTCGGTCTCGATCACGCCGGGGGCGACGGCGTTGACCTGGATGCCGCGGGAGGCAAGTTCGACGGCGAGGGAACGGGTGAGGGCGTTGATCGCGCCTTTGCTGGCGGCATAATTGGTCTGGCCGCGTCCGCCCTTTTCACCGGCGACGGAGCTGATGTTCACGATTTTTCCGCGGCGCTGGCTCAGGAGGTGGGGGACGGCCGCGCGGCACATGTTAAAGGCGCCGCCCACATTGGTATCGAGGACATCGCGAACGTCCTGTTCCTGGAGGAGGGCCAGGAGATTGTCGCGGATCACGCCGGCATTATTGACGAGCAGATCCAGTTTGCCGGTGCGCTGGACGACCTGCTCGACGAGCGTGGAGCAGGAGGAGGCGTCGCGCACATCGGCGGGTACGGCGATGACTTTGGAGTCTTGAGCCGCGGCGACCACTTCGTTTGCGGCGGTGGCATTCTCGCGATAGGTGAACACGACCTCCATGCCCGAGGCCGCCAGGAGCAGGACAATGGCGCGGCCGATGCCGCGACTGCCTCCCGTCACAATGGCCACGCCGCCATTCAGGCCGGCATCGAGCAGGGTTGGGTTGTTCATCCGGAGATACAGTAACCGCCATCCACCACCAGGGTGTGGCCGGTGATCATGGCCGCTTCGGGCAGGCAGAGCAAGTACACCGCATTGGCCACGTCGGCGGGGGTCAGCGAGGGCCCGAGCGGTGTCCGCCGGGCGTATTCCGCCAGCAATTCTTCGCGGTTTGGGAAATGCGCCAATGCATCCGTATCCACTACTCCAGCGCTGACGACATTCACCGCGATGCGTCGAGGCCCAAGTTCCTGCGCGAGACTGCGGACGAGGGATTCGAGGGCGGCTTTGGAGGCCCCGATGAAGGCGTAGTGCGGGATGGCACGGGCGGCGCCGAGGCTGGAGAGGGCGATGATTCGCCCGCCGGGGGCCATGATTGGAACCAGGTGTTGCGCCAGGGTGTTCAGTGCCAGGGCATTGGTCTCGAGACAACGGCGCCAGTGTTTCAAGGCTAATTCGAGGGTCGGCCGCAACACGCCGATGGCCGCGTTGCTCACCAGAAAGTCGACGCGATTGAACGTGGAGCGAAAAGCGGTGGTGGCTTCATCCAGGCTGAGTGCATCCCCAACGTCGGCCTGGATGGCCACGGCCGTCCGGCCCATTTCGCGAAGCGCCGCGCAGAGCGAATCGGCTTCGGCGTGGCTGTTATGATAGAGAATGGCGACGTCGCAACCCGCCTCGGCCAGTTTCAGTGCGATGGCCCGGCCGATGCCGCGGGTTCCCCCCGTGACGAACGCAATTTTTCCCGCTAATGGCAAGTTCATGAAAGCAACCAGGGACGTTTATAGGGTTGAACGGGCTTACGTCAACTCGGCTTTGAGCGGGCGCGTCCTGTGCCGCCGGGTGAACGGTCTAGCCAGGCCGGGTGAAGGACTCATTGAGGTGTGCCTCGCTGCCCATATCCATGGGAGACAACTTGAGCAACTCCATGACTTCGCCCACGAGATAAAGCGAGCCGGCCACCACGATGAAGGGATCGGTGGCGGATTGATCGAGCGCTTGTTGGACCGTGCTGCAGGCATCAACTGCTGCCCGAGGGTTGGATTGGCGGCAGGCGGCAGCCAGTTCGCCGGGTGAGCCACCGCGTTCGCTTCGGACCGGCACGCAAAGGATGCGGTTGGACAGGGGCGCCAGGACCCCGGCCATGCGCGGCCAATCTTTGTCCTGGAGGCTGCCGAAGATCAGGGTCCAGGGCGTTTGGGGGAAATACCGATCGAGGGCCTGTTGGAGGGCGGTCGCCCCGGCGGGGTTATGCGCCCCATCCAACAGGACGCGACGATCGCCCGGAAGCGGGACGAGTTGGAGCCGCCCGGGCCAGTGGACGTGTTCCAGCCCGGCGCGGAGTTGATCGGGGGTGACCGGAATGTGAGATTCGAGGAGAGAGACGGCGGCGATCGCCAGGGCGGCGTTCAGCCGTTGATGTTCACCCGCGAGCGGCAAGTCGATGGTTCTGGCCTGGGCGTAGGCCGAATGTTGGCGGTCGACGAGAATGAGTGGTGCGTGTTGAGCCCGGGCGATATCGGTGATGACCTCCAGCGCGTCAGGTTCGTCCGTGGAGGTGAGCACGGGGATTTCGTATTTGATTATGCCGGCCTTTTCGGCGGCGATGCTGGGGCGGGTATCGCCGAGCCATTTTTGGTGATCGAACTGGATGTTGGTGATGATGCTGGCCAGTGGGGTGACGATATTGGTCGCGTCGAGGCGCCCGCCCATACCGGTTTCCCAGATCACGAGGTCGCAGCCTTGTTCGACGAAGTATTCGAGGGCGAGGACGACGATGACCTCAAAAAAAGTCGGGTGATGATCCTCCGGGAAATGAACCAGGCGATTGCGGGCGCGCTCGACCAGGCGGACGACGTCGCCGCCGGAGATGGGTTGGCGGTTGACCTGGATCCTTTCGCTGAAGCCGACAAGGTGAGGCGAGGTAAAAAGCCCGGTGCGAAGTCCGGCAGCGCGGTAGATGCCCTCGAGCATCGCGCAGGTCGATCCCTTGCCATTGGTGCCCGCGGCGTGGATGAACCGGAGCTTGCGATGGGGGTTGCCGGCGAGCTCGGCGAGGAACAACGTGTTGTCCAGGCCCAGCTTGAGCCCGAACAGGCGCAGGCGATACAGAAAGTCGATGGCCTCGGGATAAGTCATCTCTGCGCGGTGGCGGGTGCGTCCGCGGGATCAGTTTTTCGAGGACTTCTGGTGAATCCTGGCGTGAACGGCGGCAATGAAGCCCTTGAACAAGGGATGGGGCTGGTGCGGTTTGCTGCGGAATTCGGGATGAAACTGGGCGGCCATAAAGAAGGGATGATCGGGCAACTCGATGAGTTCGACCAACAAACCATCGGGTGAAGTGCCGCTGATGATGAATCCGTTCTTCTCAAATTGCTCGCGGTAATGGTTATTGAACTCGTATCGATGCCGATGGCGTTCATTGACGACAAAGGCGCCGTAGAGCCGGGCGGCGGCCGAGCCGACCATCAGTTGGCAGGGTTGAGCCCCCAGACGCATGGTTCCGCCTTTGGCGGTCACCTGGCGCTGCTCGTTAAGCAAGGCGATGACCGGGTGAGGGGTGTGGGAGTCGAACTCGGCAGAGTGGGCGCCGTGGAGTCCGAGCACATCGCGAGCGAACTCGATGGTGGCGATTTGCATGCCCAGGCAGAGTCCGAGGTACGGGACTTTTTGTTCGCGGGCATAGCGGGCGGCCTTGATTTTCCCTTCGATGCCGCGTTCGCCGAATCCGCCAGGCACGAGTATCCCGCCGAGGCCTTTGAGCACTTTGTCCGTGCCTTCGCGTTCAATTTCTTCGGCATCGACCTTGACGATCTCGATGCCGCAATCGTTGGCAACGCCGCCGTGCATGATCGCCTCGTAGACCGATTTATAGGCGTCCTGGAGGTCGATATATTTGCCGACCACACCGATCCGAACGCGGTTTTGCGGGGCGATGATTTTGCGTATGATTTCCTGCCAATGCGTCATGTTGGAGACGCCGGTGTCGAGGTGCAGGAACCGGCAGACGAGCTCATCGAGGCGTTCGCGTTGGAGCATCAAGGGGACTTCATAAATGCTATGATCCACGTCTTTCTCCTCAACGACCGCCTCGAAAGGGACGTTGCAGAAAAGGGAAATCTTCTGACGCAGATCCTTGTCCAGGGGCCGTTCGCAGCGGCAGATCAGGATGTGCGGGGCGATTCCGATTTCGCGCAATTTGGCGACGGATTGCTGGGTAGGTTTGGTTTTCAGTTCGCCGGCGGCCTTGATATACGGCACGAACGTGACGTGGATGAACAGGGCGTTACTGTGACCCACTTCGAGAGCGAACTCGCGGATGGCCTCAAGGAAGGGCAACCCTTCGATATCACCCGTGGTGCCGCCGATCTCGGTGATAATGACGTCGGCCTTGGTATGTTCGGCCACCTGGTAGATCCGATTCTGGATTTCATCAGTCACATGGGGGATGACCTGGACGGTCTTGCCGAGGTAATCCCCCCGCCGTTCTTTGTCGAGGACCGTTTGGTAGACCTGGCCGCTGGTGAGGTTATTGAAGCGGGTGAGCTTGACGTTGGTGAATCGTTCGTAATGGCCCAGGTCCAGGTCCGTTTCCGCGCCGTCGTCCAAGACATAAACCTCCCCGTGCTGATAGGGATTCATCGTGCCGGGATCGACGTTCAAATAGGGGTCAAACTTCTGCAGGGCAATTTTAAGCCCGCGATTCTCCAGCAGCGTTCCCAGCGCGGCTGCCGTCAGTCCCTTGCCCAGGGAACTGACCACACCGCCGGTTACAAAGATGTACTTCATAGGCCGTAGCAAGTCGTGTCGAACCCGTGGGACTGTTGAAGTGGCACCGACCTTTCGAGTCCATCACGCTGGCGGGAATACTTAAGGGTTCTTTCCATCCCCGGCAAGGAACAAGGAGTGTGGAAGCACGAATCTGGAGCTCCTGGGGCCGAAGCCGGCTATAAATCCGGCCGGTGACCTTGGCGGAAGTGATCAAGCCTTTCGAAGAATCGCCTCGATCCTGGGGATATCTTCGGGAGTATCGACCCCGTGGCTCTCGTAATCGACTTGGAGGACGAGGATCGGAATGCCGTTCTCGAGGGCGCGCAATTGTTCGAGCTTTTCCGCGGCTTCGAGCGAGGAGACCGGGAGATGGACCAGGCGCAGGAGGGCATCGCGCTGGTAGCCATAGATACCCAGGTGCTTGAGGAACGGGAATGAGCTCAATTGGGCCTGAGCTGGGCCAGTGGCGGCGTCGCGGACGTAAGGGATGGTGCGACGCGAGAAGTAGAGGGCTTGGTGCTGGGAATTGAGAACCACCTTCACGACATTGGGATCGTCATAATCGGCCATGGTGCGAATCGGGCTAGCGGCGGTGGTGACCGGGTGTTGCTTGAGTGTGCTGGCGATCAATTCGATAACCGCGGGCGGAATCAGTGGTTCATCGCCCTGGACATTGATGAGGGCGTCGCAGGAAAGACGCGCGGCGACCTCGGCGATCCGGTCTGAACCGCTGGCGTGGGAGGGAAGCGTCATTTCGACGCGGCAGAAGGGTTCGACGACGCGGGCAATGCGGTGGTCGTCGGTCGCGACAACGACGTCGGCGAGGGCTCGGGCCTGGCGGCACTGTTCAACGACTCGCTGGATCAGGGGCTTGCCGGCAATCAGGGCGAGGGATTTGCCGGGGAACCGGGAGGAGGCGTAGCGCGCGGGGATGACACCAACGATTCGCATGCGGCCGGCTCGAGCCGATCTGGGCTGCCGTAGGGTCAGGCTAATTTCAGGGCGAGGCGCGATTTTTTCCGGGAGGTGGTATTGGAATGGAGGACGCCTGACTTGGTGGCTTTATCGAGAGCGGAGGTAACAGAGCGGAGGGCGGCGGATGCGTCCTCTTTTTTGCCGGCGCGGGCGAGCGACAAGTAATTCTTTTCCAGGGTTTTAAGGTGGCTCTTGATGCTTTTGTTATGGGAACGCCGGCGGGCGTTGCTGCGCATACGACGGGCGGCGGACTTGGTATTCGGCATAGGATATGAGTGCGGTCAGTTCAAAGCGAGAAAGCCTAGCGAAAGGGATTCATTTGTCAACGCGTTGTTGGGATTAGGAAGATTAAGGTGATTTCGCGTTGACCAAAGGAGCAAAACAAACTACTAAAGGGCCGAAATTTTTCAGCCCTACTAATCAGCTAATCAACTTGGTTTGCGCCTTGGTATGCCAGAGCGATTGCGATGTGGAGTAATTGGAACCGGTGCCCGGGGTCTGTTGCAGTTGAACAGTCTGTTGCACTGCACGCAGGCGACGGCGGTGGCCATCGCCGAGAGCAACCCCAGGCGGGCGAAGGAGGCGGCTGATCGGTATCGTTTATCGCGGAGCTATACCCGGTATCAGGATTTGCTCGATCAACCGGATATCGATGCGGTGTTGGTGGCGGTACCCAATGACCAGCATATGCAGATTGCAGTGGACGCGTTGCTGGCGCGGAAGCACGTGTTGCTGGAGCCGCCTTTGGCACTGAATGTCAAAGAGGCGGCGCGGGTGATTGAAGCGGCCCGCAAGACCAAGCGGGTATTCATGGTCTCGCAAGGCCTGCGGCTGAATCGAGAAACCCAGATGGCGCGGCAAGTCATCGAGAATGGCGAACTCGGGGATATCTACCATGCCCGTTGTTTCTGGGTGCTTCGGGCCGGGATCCCCTGCATCGGTTCCTGGTATACCCAGCGAAGATTCTCCGGCGGCGGTTGCTTGACCGATCTCGGTTCCCGGATCCTGGACACGTGCCTCTTTTTGTTAAACGAGTTCGATGTGAAGACAGTGAGTGCCGTGGCGAGCGCCAGGTTCGGTCCTCGCGGGTTGGGTGAGACGGTCTATGGCAGTGGCGAGGTCGAGCCGAAGCGGACCTTCGACGTCGAGGATTTCGGTGCGGTGTTCCTCCGGTTGAACGGGGGCCGGACCGTGATGCTGGAGTCGGCCTGGGCAGCCCAGGTCGGGGTGGAAACGCGCGAGAAGGGGATTGATATCTGGGGAACGAAGGCGGGCTTGTCGCTGTTCCCGGCGCGACTCTTTCGTTCGGGAGCTTCCGGATACGAAACAGTGAACTTGAACTTGCCGTTGACCTCGGTGGAGGAGGATCCCATTCATCATTTTGTGCGGGGGATTATCGAAGGGCGGCGGGTGTTGGTGGGATTGGACGAGTCGCTGAAATTGCAGCGGATCATGGCGGCATGTTATGCCTCCGCCACCGGAGGCAAGGAAATCAAACTGGACGGCTAATTCCTTGTTTTCTGAGCCGGTGACGATAGGTTTGGCGATGTGTTCACCAAAACATTTGCCGAGCTGGGGTTTCCCGGACGCCTGATAGCGGTCGAGGGGCTGGATGGTTCGGGCAAATCGACTCAACTCCGGTTGTTGCAGAGGTGGCTGGAGCAGCAGGGGCTGAAGATTTTTTTCAGCGAATGGAATTCCTCGGAGTTGGTGAAGGCGGCCACGAGCAAGGGGAAGAAGCGTCATCTCCTGACGCCGACGACATTCAGTTTGATTCATGCCACGGACTTCGCCGATCGATATGAGCGGCAGCTGGTGCCGTTATTGCGTGCGGGATACCTGGTCTTGTGCGACCGCTATGTATTCACCGCGTTCGGCCGGGATACTGTGCGGGGCTGCCCGGCTGAATGGGTGCGTGGGCTTTACAGTTTTGCGGCCTTGCCGGACCTGGTCTTCTTTTTCAATGCGCCATTAGAAGTACCCCTGCATCGAATTCTGGACGGCCGCGCGGAACTAAAACATTTCGAGGCCGGGCTGGATTTGCAGCTTTCAAGCGATCCGAACGATAGTTTCCGGATCTTCCAGGGACGGATCCTCGAGCAATACCTGGCGATGAGTTCGGAGTTTGGGTTTTTGGTCATCGACGCGGACAAGTCGGTGGAGGCGCAACAGGCGGTGCTCCGTCAATTGGTTTCCGCCCGGATCAATCTGGACCAATACCGATTGGCCAGGGATTAGGATTTTACCCGATGAAGCACGTCAAACGCGGAATAAGACCCGGACCCGGCAGGGACCGGAAGGTATTGGTTCCGCATCCGACTCCGAAGCGGTTTTACGGGCACGGGATTCCGGGAGTGAACCCGGTGCAACTGACCGGGAAGCTGATTGTGGTGGAGGGAGCGGATGGTTCGGGGCGATCGACGCAGATCTCGCGGTTGGTGACCTGGCTGGAGGGCGGTGGGCATGCCACGGTCCAGGTGGGGTTGAAACGATCCACGCTGGTGAGCGAGGAACTGGAGCAGGCGAAGCATGGGAACATCCTGAGCCATATTACGCTGAGTTTGTTTTACGCGACGGATTTTGCCGATCAACTCGAGAATATCATTTTACCGGCGCTGAAGGCCGGCTTCATGGTCCTGGCCGATCGCTACATCTACACCCTGATGGTCCGGGATCTGGTGCGGGGGATGGATGAAGCGTGGCTGCAAAAGCTGTATGGAATCGCGCTGGTGCCGGACGCGGTATTTTATCTCAATGTTTCGTCGCAGGAATTGGTGCAGCGGAATTTCTCGAAGAACCGGGCATTGGACTACTGGGAGAGCGGGATGGATTTGGGATTGTCCCGGGACATGTTTGACAGTTTCCTGAAATACCAGGGCCTGGTGCAGGATCAGTTCCGACGGTTACAGTCGACCTATGGGTTCACCATCGTGGATGGGGAGCGTTCAGTGGACGAGGTCAACACGGAGTTGATGCATAAGATCGAATCCATTTTGGCGGGACAGTAACTTGCGATCGGCGATTTCAAGGCGGATGCGCATGGCAGACAACGACAAAAAAGACCACGTGGTGGGAGTGGACCTGGGTGGAACGAAGATCCTGACCGGGGTATTCGACTCGCAACTTCGGTGTGTGGGCCGCTCCCGGTTGAGCACCAAGGCACAGCGCGGTCCCGAAGAAGTCATCAGGCGAATTGCGCGTTGCGTCAACGACGTCGTGGATGAGTGCGATCTGAGCCTGAAACAGGTTCGAGGTGTGGGGGTGGGGGCGCCAGGGCCGGTGAACCCGGACAACGGCAAAGTGATTTTTGCACCGAATTTGCCCGGGTGGACAGACGTGCCCCTGCAGAAGGAGCTCAACAAGCAATTGGACGCGCCGGTGTCGGTCGAGAACGACTGCAACGTCTGCACCCTGGGAGTCTATCACGCCGAGCTGAAGGCGAAGCCCCGGAGCATGGTGGGGATATTCCTCGGAACGGGGATTGGCGGGGGACTGATTCTCGACGGGAAGCTTTACACGGGGTTCAACCGGACGGCGGGGGAAGTGGGGCACATGGTGCTCGAAGTGGGGGGGCCCAAGTGTGGTTGCGGCAATCGCGGTTGCTTCGAGGCACTGGCGGGACGCGCGGCCATATTCCGCCGTATCCAGGCGGCCATCAAAGAAGGCCAGAAGACGATGCTCACCGACATGCTGGGCCCGGAACTCGAGGACATGCGGAGCGGTGATCTGCGCAAGGCCTTGCGCCGAGGCGACAAGTTCGTCGAGAAGATCATCGAGGAGATGGCCGAATACACGGGGATCGCCGTGGCGAACCTGATCAACCTGCTCAACCCGGAGGTGGTGGTGCTGGGGGGCGGCATCATTCAACAATTGGCCGATGAGATGATGTCGATCGTGGTCGAGACGGCGATGGATTATTCGATGAACGGCACCAGCAAAGGTATCGAGATCATCGCGTCGGACCTCGGTGACGATGCCGGGATCACGGGCGGAGCCGTGCTCGCCCGAATGAATGCGAAGTAGTCCCGCGTAACCCCCGCTCAGCGTCGGCGACTCGCGCGCTGGGGCAGGAATCGTTCGACGTATTTGCCGAGCAGATCGGCCTCCAGATCCACCGCGTCGCCCACCGCTCGCTCCCGCAACGCCGTAACGTCAAACGTGTGCGGGATGATCCAAATGCGGAAGGTCTTTCGTTTTACGCCCGCGACGGTGAGGCTGATGCCATCGACCGCGACGGATCCCTTGAAGATGATATAACGCATGACTTCGGGTGGGGCCGCGATATCGAGCAAGTGATCCTTGCCGGACCTTTCCCACTGGACAATCCGGCCGAGACCATCGATGTGGCCGGTCACGAAATGTCCACCGAGCCGGTCGTTGAACCGAAGGGATCGTTCAAGATTCACCAAAGCACCCGGCCGCGCGAATTGAAGATTGGTACGATCCCAGGTTTCGCGCAATAGATCGAAGTGGATGAGCCGGTTCCGAGCCTTACCGGCCAGTTTCACCGCGGTGAGACAGCAGCCATTCACGGCGAGGCTGTCGCCAATCTTCAGGGCTCGGGCGCAAATGTCGGCTCGCACAATCAAGCGGATGGAACGCGCAGTTTCCTGGATGCGATGAACGCTTCCCGCTTCTTCAACGATGCCGCTAAACATGGAGGAAGGGTAGGGAGCGGAAGGCGGAGTGGCAAGCCGACTGAACCGCGAAATCCCGCTCGTTTGCCGGCGACCCTGCCGAACTCAGGAGGTGAGTGGCAGAACGCGAGCGCCAAGAAACAGATCGACGCCCAATCGGCGCCAGTGCGGGTCCGTCAGTTTGATCATTTCAGACCAGGTGCGCGCGCCGGCGCCACCGACGGCCTTGCGGTCCGTGCCGCCGCCGAGAATTTTGGGGGCGTAGTAAAAGGCAATCCGATGCGCGAAGCCGCCCAGGAGAAACGATCCCTGGATCTCGCCGCCTCCTTCCACCAGGAGACTGGTGACTTCTTCCGAGCCCAGGTGCCCGAGCAACCAGCATAGATTGATGCGCTGATGGATCGTGGGCGCGACCAGCACAGTGCCGCGTTCGGCCAGCGCCTTGACGCGTCGCGCGGGTGCGCCCTCTCCCACAACGATGGTCGTGGTTCGAGGGTGATCTCCGGCGAAGATCCGGGAGGAGAGCGGCGTTCGGGCGCGAGCGTCCAGAACGATCCTTCGTGGGCTCCGAGGTCTATTCGCCGGAAGGGGAACCGCGGGTTTCGCGTTTGGCGATGGGGCAGGCGACAGATTACGGCGGATCGTGAGTTCAGGATCGTCGGCAAGGATGGTCTCGATTCCGACGAGGATGGCGTCGTGATCAAGACGAAGGCGCATCGCATGGTGTCGCGCGGGTATGCCCGTGATCCACTTGGATTGGCCACTCCCGGTGGCGATCTTCCCGTCGAGGGTCATGGCCGCTTTGACGGTGGTGAAGGGGGTATGGTGGACGATCCAATGATTGAAGGCCGAATTGAGGGCGGTACACTGGGGTTCCAGAACGCCCGTTCCAACGTCAATTCCGGCATGTTGGAGCAGGCCAACACCCCGGCCCTGGTGTTTGGGATTGGGATCGATAGCCCCGACAACGACGCGTTGGATCCGCACGGCTCGGATGGCCTCGGTGCATGGCGGAGTTCTGCCACGGGTTGCGCAGGGTTCGAGCGTAACGTAGAGCGTGGCGCCGGCCGGCTCCGCACCCCGGGCAACCGCGTCGGCGATCGCCTCAATTTCCGCATGCGGATCGCCGGCGCGATGATGCCACCCGCGGCCAATTTCGCGATTCCGTTGAACCAGGACGGCGCCAACCATGGGATTGGGAGAAGTCCGGCCGCGGCCCCGCCGCGCGAGTCCGAGGGCGAGACGCATCCAGTCAATGTCGGTCATGCATTTGGGATCGGGACAGTCGTCCCTCCGATGTTCAACTCAGGATGGAAGTGGTGCACTAAAGAGGGCCTCAGCGAACTCGGCGGCGCTGAAAGGCTGTAGATCGTCCGGTTGCTCGCCCAGCCCGACGAATTTTACGGGAAGCCGAAGTTCTTTTTGGATCGCCAGGACCGCCCCACCTTTGCTGGTGCCGTCCAGTTTGGTGATGATGAGTCCGGTAAGCGGCACGGATTTGTTGAATTCCCGGGCCTGGTTCAGAGCATTCATGCCGGTGGATCCATCGAGGACAAGCAGGACCTCGTGCGGCGCGCCGGCCAACTGCCGGCCGATCACGCGATGGAGCTTCTGGAGCTCCTGCATCAGGTTCTGCTTGGTGTGCAGCCGTCCCGCGGTGTCGACGAACAGATAATCGGCGCGGCGCGACACCGCCGCCGTGACGGCATCGTGTGCGACGGCGGCGGGATCGGCGCCATAATTGCCGGCGACGACCGGGACATCGAGTCGTTCGCCCCACAGTTTGAGCTGCTCAATGGCCGCCGCCCGAAACGTGTCGCACGCGCCCAACACCGCGGTCTGATTGCGGCCTTGGATGAAGTGGGCGAGCTTGGCGGTGGTGGTCGTCTTGCCGGTGCCGTTCACACCCACAATCGAGACCACGGTGAGCGCCGAGGGCTGGTGCAAGAGCTCCGTCGATTGACCCGCGAAACTGCGCTGGATTTCGCGAGCCGCGATCTCAAAGACGTCGTGCCCCTGGGCACCCTGGCCCTCGTATGCCTTTCTGACCGCGCTCACAATTTCTCCCGTGATGGCCAGCCCGAGATCCGCTCCCAGCAAGGCCGCTTCAAGTTCTTCGAGGCTTTCTCCGGTAAGACGGGGGGAGCGGGTGACGATGCGTTTGATTTCGTGAACGAGCTGAGAGTGTGTCTTTTTGAGGCCCGTTTTGAACTTATCGAAGAAACCCATGGAGTATCGTGGTCGAGGTGGTCTTGGTCACGGATCCGGAATTGCCGGGCGCGCTAAACGGTGGAAGGGGCACCGCCGCGGATGAGTCGGTCTCTGGCCTTCCGGAGCCGTTCGACGTATTGGTCCTCCAGGCGAACGGAACCGATCAAGGGCTGTTTCTTGGCCATGCCGTGACAGTCCGAGCCTCCGGTGATGAGCAATTGAAGGCTGCCGGCCAGCTGCACATAATAATCCGCCGTGGAGGGGGCATGCTTCGTGTGGAAACACTCGATGCCATCCAACCCGCCGGTCGCCAGCTGCGGGATGGACGAATCTACGCGGTTGAGTCCGGGGTGTGCCAGTACGGCCAACCCGCCCGCACTGTGGATCAGTTCGATTGCGTCGAAGGCGGACATTTTGAATTTAGGGACCCACGCCGGGCGGTCTTTTTTCAAGAACCGCTCAAAGGCTTCATCGACACTGCTGCAGATCCCGCCTCGAACCAGGGCGCGCCCGACATGTGGGCGGCCGGGCGAACGGCAATTGGCCAGGGCGAAAACGGTGTCCGGTTCAAGGTCAATGCCCAGACGCTTGATGCGCTGGACCATTTCGCGGATACGCTGTTGCCGGACCTCCTGGAATTTGGCGGTTTCCCGCAGGAGACGGGGATCTTCGGGATTGAGGAAGTAACCCAGGATGTGAATTTCGGTATCGTCGATCTCGGCGGTGAGTTCGGTGCCTACGATGAATTCGAGGTTGAGTTTTCGGCAGGCAACGGCCGCGCGGTGACAACCTTCGACCGTGTCGTGATCGGTAAGCGCGATAGTTCGCAGGCGTTGACGCGCGGCGTGCTCGGCCAATTCTTCGGGGGAATAGGTACCGTCGGAGAAATTCGTATGGAGGTGCAGGTCGGCAGCCATGGTTATTTGACGATTCGGGCTGGACGCAGCAGTTCGCCTTTGATGCGGTCAAGGATGCCATTGACGAACTTCCCGCTCTCTTCGGTGGAGAATTTTTTGGCAATATCCACCGCTTCATTGATACTGACCACCGGCGGGATATCCTCCCGAAACCACATTTCGAATATCGCCAGACGCAAGACATTTCGATCCACCGCCGCGATTCTTCGCAGTTCCCAATTCTTGACGTGCTGACGGATCGCCTCGTCGATCTTCGGCCGATGTTCCACCACCCCCCGGATGAGCGGATCGGCGAACAGTTGCACCGCGGCTTGTTGGCTGGTAGGAGGCGGTAGCTCGGCGCCAGATTCAAGAGCCGCGCGCCTTTCTTTTTCCGTCCACGACTGGACTTGTTGGGCCTGCCAGAAGTGCTCGAGCGCTTCATCCAAATCATCCGCGGGGTTCAGATCATGTTGAAACAAGAACTGGACCGCTCTCTCTCGCGCTTCTCGCCGGGTGCCCATACCAGTTCAGGATGCGGGAGAGCAAGAGGCCCGGCAAAGGAAAAAAATGGAAACGGATCCCCACGGGCTAAAACCTTCGCCCGGCGATTTTTCCCTAACCGCCACGGCATTCGAAGCGTGTCATCCCTTCGTGGACCTGCTATGACCGGGATACGATGAATCCTGGAGCCGAACTTTTCGAATCCGTAAGGCCCGATATCTATGACGTGAAGACGAAGGCCGCCGGGCCGGCGGGACGCCTTCCGATCACGGAAGAATGGCTGTTACGAAGGCCAAGCGGCGACCTCTTCGGTTGGACGCAGGACGCCGGCATGGGATGGGCCCCCGCGGAGTTGGGACGGCCGGAATTCCTGGTGCTCAGCACTCAAGGCGGTTTGCGGGAGCGCGACGGCAGCCCGATTGCCCTGGGCTATCATACCGGGCATTGGGAGATCGGGGCTTTGGTTGAGACGGCGGCCAGGGAACTACGCCGCCTGGGAGCGATCCCTTTCGCCGCGTTTTGTTCCGATCCGTGTGATGGGCGCACTCAGGGCACGGTGGGGATGTTCGACAGCCTCGCCTACCGGAACGATGCTGCGATCGTGTTCCGGAGGTTGATCCGATCCCTCCCCACTCGAGCCGGCGTCATGGGTATCGCGACGTGCGATAAGGGATTGCCGGCCATGATGATGGCCCTGGCCGGGGCAGGAAATCTGCCGGTGGTGCTGGTGCCCGGCGGCGTCACCCTGCCACCCGAGTTCGGCGAGGATGCTGGCAAGGTCCAAAGCCTCGGGATCCGGTACGCCCACGCGATGGTGACCTTGGAAGAGGCGTCGGAGCTCGGATGCCGGGCGTGCGGGACGCCCGGCGGCGGTTGCCAATTCCTTGGGACTGCAGCGACTTCCCAGGTCGTTGCTGAGGCACTGGGGATCGCCGTGGCGCACTCCGCGCTCGCGCCTTCGGGGCAAGCGGTTTGGCATGAGATGGCAGTGCGGTCGGCTCGTGCCCTGTTCGATCTGCATCGACAGGGATTGCGGGGCCGCGACATCCTCACTTCCGCAAGCATCCGAAACGCAATGACGGTGCACGCCGCTTTTGGAGGATCCACAAATCTGCTGTTGCACATCCCGGCCATTGCACACGCAGCGGGATTGCCCCGACCGACGGTGGCGGATTGGATCGAAGTCAACCGCTCGGTGCCGCGCCTGGTGGATGTCCTGCCTAACGGTCCTAAGTTTCATCCTACCGTCCGGGTGTTTTTGGCCGGTGGTGTGCCGGAGGTCATGTTGCACTTGCGCGATTTGGGTTTGCTGGATACCTCGGTACGCACGGTCACAGGCGGACATCTCGCTGAAGTATTGGAAGGCTGGCAGAAAAGTGAGCGTCGGAAGCGTTTCCGAGCCGCACTCCTGGAATTGGATGGGGTGGATCCGACAGAAGTGATCTTTGCCCCGAATGAGGCGCGACGCCGGGGAATGACCAGCACCGTGACTTTCCCTCGCGGAAATCTCGCGCCGGAGGGATCGGTGGTGAAGAGCACGGCCATCGATCCCAGTGTGGTGGATGCGGACGGGGTGTTTCGTCATGAAGGCCCGGCCCGTGTGTTTACGCGGGAAAATTTGGCCATTGCCGCCATCAAGCAAGGTCGGATCAAGGCCGGCGATGTCATGGTCCTGATGGGAAGGGGACCTACAGGGTCGGGCATGGAGGAGACCTATCAAGTCACCGCCGCATTACGATACTTGCCGTTCGGCCCGCACGTGGTGCTGATCACCGACGCGCGTTTCAGCGGTTTTTCCACCGGTGCCTGCCTGGGTCATGTCGGGCCCGAGGCCCTCGCCGGCGGTCCGATCGGCAAAGTCCGCGAAAATGATCGCATCCGAGTGACCATCGATCGCAAACGGCTGGAAGGCACGGTCGACCTGGTGGGCGAAGGCGATCGCCAGTTCGATGAGGTTATGGGTGCAGCCGTTCTGGCGGCCCGACAGGCGCACCCGGATTTATCGCCCGACCCGGATTTGCCCGACGACACCCGACTATGGGCGGCGCTGCAGCGGGTGGGAGGTGGAACGTGGGGTGGCTGTGTCTATGATGTAAATGCTATTGAGGGGCGATTGGGCGGTCCCGCATCGGAACACTGAGTTGCTCTAGGCCACAAGACACCTCAGCCAACCATCACCCCGGAGGGCCGAGTTATAGAGGCCCCAGAGGCACCCCGGAGGGCCGAGTTATAGAGGCCCCAAAGGCACCTCGGAGGGCCGAGTTATAGAGGCCCCAACAAATCATCGGTGAAACCCGCCGAACTCGCACAATCATCTCGATTTCGCTTTGGCTCGTTCATTAAAATGAAGGCCGACGAGGAACACGGCTCCCAGTCCATAGACCAACGCGAAGTCCGGTGCGGCGACGAATCCGAATTTGTTCTGAACGCCCAGCGCGTTCAATTCGTAGGCGTGGATCAGACCTGTCAGGGAGAATAGAGCGGCCACACCAGCCCACGCCGCCGCCTGAAGGAATCGGCGTTCAATGACCTGCACCAACAGGGCGGCCAGGACCATCGAACTGAGCATGAACCCCTGGCTAAGGGCGATCACGCCATGGATGTAAAGGTCGCCCTTGAACTGCGCGGCAGCGGCCACGAGGCTGGAGTCGGCAACTCGAAGGGTGGTCTCGATCAAAACCAGCGCCCAGGCGGCCAAGGCGGGCACCAGTCCCAGGCCCACCGCCAAGGCATGGTGTTTGGGCACTTCCTGGAAGGCCTGCGCCGTGATGATCAGGCCGATCCACAGGAGGATACCCAGGGCGGCCTCCAAAGGCACAACCCGCAACACGAGCGTCATTCCGCCCACCAGGCACAGTAGTGTGATGACGAACCCGTTCAAAACAGAATAACCCGCGCGCGCTCCCATCGCTTTCCATCCCGGATGACCGATATAGATCGTCGTGGGAAACGAGCTTCCCAAAAATGCGGCCGCCACGCTGCACACGCCGTTGACCAGAAGCGACGGCCGGGTTTCGAATCGATCTCCGGCGGCTTCGGCACTCTCGAGGTTTTGCAGGGATCCCACGACGTTGAACAGGCCCATGGGAAAAATCACGGATAGATATTGCCAGCCGGTGGCGCTGGTCAAGAGCGCGAACAGATCTGCGGGCACCGGCGTCGGCAGGTGCAATCCCAGGTGGTAAGTCGCGCTCGATGGCTGGAAATAATGTGCTCCAATCGCCCGGAGCAACCAGGCAAGACCGACTCCGACGACCACGGCCATCAGGCCGCCGGGCAATCCCAAGGGAAGCCGGGACCGTGAGGCGTAGGTGAACAGGATCAGCAGCATGGGTAGCAAGGCGATCAGGGGGGAAGCGAAGATCTGAAACACGAAGCCCATCGCGATGAACGTAATCGCGATGCCGGCGAGCGCCGAGAGTAACGCGGCGCGCGGGGTATGACGCCGTATCCAGTCGCCGCAAAATGCGAATCCGACCTCCATGAGCCCGTTCAGGAGACATGCCAGGAGACCCGCCTGCCACGCCAGCGTGGGGTTCCCCGTCGCTTGATAAATGGGCCCCATGATCAGGAAAATGAACGCCAACAGACTTACGGTATTAATCCCGTACGGCAGGGCGGTCACATCCGTCCGGCCGGTCCTGCGCATCAGCCGCCTGGCCTGCCAGGCATAGAACAGGTTGCCGGTCAGAATGGACACCGCGGCGCCCGGTAGAATTCTTTCAAAAACGAGTTCACTTGACAGACCACACACCACGGGACAAAGCGAGGTGATCAACATGAGTTGCAGAAGATTGTCGATGAAAAGACCAAAAAAACCATCGACGTCACCTCGCACAAACCAGGGAATCACGGGATGAGAACTTGGCGCGGCGACCTTTGAGATCACGGTCGGAGGCTAGCAAATCGCCAATGCGGAGTCAAAGAACCGGTTCGGCAAGTGAATGGAAAAGGGAACATGGAAAATGGAGTATCGCTTCAACGGTGAGGCGCGAAGACATCCCTTCGCCATTGTCCATCGTCCATTGTCCATTTCTCCTTCAACGTGCCCGCGCGTGATCACATAGAACCACCTCTTTCATTCCAGAGGTGTCGTGAGATCCGCATCACCCTTCAGGCCCGACCCCGTTTTGCCGTCGTTAACGCGTGGGTTCGCAGTCGGCAGTCATAGTGGGGGCAAGTGTCAACTTGACTGCTGACGCTTCTGGATTGCTCTCAGTTGTCTTACGGCGATCCGATCGTGGTCGCGATTCATCGCTTCCTTGGCACGGATCGAGGCTTCGAGGCTGAGAATTCTGCACGTGCCGAACGGCAATCGCAATTCAATGCTTTGCTTCCAAACGCTCTCGAAATCGCCAAAGCCCAGCAGTTCGCTCAAATTTTGCATTCCGTTCTTCCATGGCAGTGCGGAGCGAATCCGCGAAACGCAAAGCATCATCATTGGCCTGCAACCGCTCCCACGGCGTCTTTGCCAGGCTGTCCTCAAGCAACGAAACGTCGATTCCGCCCTCCGCGGTTTCGCGACACAATGAATCCTCTTTCTGCCCTTCCTGCACGGCCAGGGTGTGTGCCAATTCACCCGTCTTGAGCTTGTCGAGGCCCGCCTTCATCCAGGGATGATTACGCCCCGGGCGGATCCCAGACAAGCTGCGCGCTGCTGCCCGAGATCATCGTTGGTCCACCACCGGTTCAACTCGGGAACGCCATGGGTGGTGAGTCTACATCTTGGATTTCTACAGCCGACAATCCCGCCTCGAGTCGGCTCAGCAGGCGCGCCATCGTTCGACCTTTGTCATTCGGCTGGATAGAACAGCTTGTATTCGATCGTAACACCCCGATTGAAACCGTATTCGTTATCCCATTGATCGATTCGCCCGCTAACACGGATCGCGCACCCCGATGTGGCGGAATGATTATGGAAAGAATGAACTCATTCCGTTTTCGGGGAATCATCCTGCCCAAGAATCATTCTGCCACTCCCCGGCCGCAGCAACACCCGATCTGCGCGTCGCGGAATGCCGTCCCACCGTCTGCGAACATCCCCGGCGGAAGTTGGGTTTCGCCTCGTCTCGCGTCGAAGTACTCGAATGCCGCGCAACCGGCGCACACTGCTGCGACTGGCGCTTCGCGGACAGTCGCGCTCCGGCCCGGCTCGGTTCGCAATGCACGCGGAGCGCGGCTGGGTCCCGTCCGCGGGACCAGCCGCAGCATCGTGCGATACTTACTCACGGTCCGAGAACGAAGGACGAGCACGAGGACGAGGGACCAGCACGAGTCGCACGCGTCGGTCATCGGGGTCGGACCTGAGCAACAGACTGGACTCGATGAGGTTGACAGTTTCGTTAACCATGCAACTGAGGCTTGTAGTTCGTATTGCCACCCCCTTCCTGGCTGTAAGCCGAACGCCTCATGGATCACACCTCCATGCCAAGGGCCAATCGGTATTTCGTTTCGGGTCATGCCCGCCACTTTGCGGGTTCCGATGAAATCGGAGACCGATTCCGATTTGATCCGGACCGGATTCCGGCCGTCCGTGCGCGCGCAATGCTCCAGGTAGGTTCCTACCCGGACCGCCGCACTTTCGGCGATCTCGAACAGACTCCGCCTCTCTCCAGACGCATAACGCCCGTTGGCTTCGGCAATGTTCAACACACTCAGAAGCTCGCAACAACTGAACCGCGTATCGTTTGTCCCAGGACCGGGAGTGCTGCGCCAGACTTGCCGAGCTGGCCAGCGCTTTATCGTACACCTTCAATTTGTCCAGGGAGAACATCCTTGCCTCTTCGTGTGCTCGCTACAGATCGATGAAGTGTGCGATGAAGTCCGATCAGAAAAATGTCCAAATTCCAGTGACGGCCCGTTGGTCGTCCCATTAGCGGGATCGGAAAATCCCGCGATCGTGAAATCAGTCGGATTCATGGAGAGGGATCCATGGCACCGATGGGACACTGTCGACAGTTGCTTCGGTGCGGGCGTAACCACATGTGAGCCAATCGTATCAAATGGGGATTGATAAGAATCTGAGGCAGGCGCCTTTTCGGCATTGTTTTCTGCCAGGGGTTTGGTTCACCGCTGGCATGGCAGGTGCAGGCGGAGCCGCATGCTCGCCGATTTTCGTTTTGCGCTTCGGATATTGGCCAAGCGGCCGGCGTTCACGCTGGTGGCCGTGTTCACGCTTGCTTTGGGACTGAGCGCGAATGCGGTGATTCTCGGGATGATCCGCGTGTTCTTCTTCGATCCTTTGCCGGTGAAGGACGCGGAGCGATTGGTGATGGTGCTGCAGAAGACGCCCGTGATCGAGTTTCCGCACGGCCATTCATGGTTGGACTTCAAGGATTATCGGGATCGCGTGACGGAATTTGAAGATGTGCTGGCGTTGTTCCTCTCGCCGGTGCACCTGGGCATCTCCGGACAGCCGGCGGAACGCACCTGGATTGAGGCGGTCAGCGGGAATTACTTCACGATGCTGGGGATTGAGGCCGGGTTGGGTCGGGTGTTCGGTGTCGGAGACGGCGAGCGGGTAGGAGGTGAGCCGATGCTGGTGCTGAGCCATCATTATTGGCAGGCGAAGTTCGGCGCCGATTCGGGGATCATCGGGCGGACCGTACATCTCAATGGGCAACCGTTCACCGTGATTGGAGTCACACCCGAGAACTTTGGCGGAGCGGAGTGGTCGATTGCCGTGAGTGGCTGGGTGCCGGCCACGTCGATGCCCCAATTGATTGGGAATGGCCAGGATCTGTTGAACAATAGAGGTGCGCCGGCGTTTAAAGTGATGGCGCGGCTGCTGCCGGGTGTTTCGGCGGAGCAGGCCCGGGCGGCGCTGGATGTGGTGGCCAAGCAATTGGCGGCGGATTACCCGCAGGATCACCGGGAAGCGACGATCCTGGTGATACCGGAATTGCGCAGCCGGCCGGAACCGTCTTTTTCGCAGTTCATGCCGTTCGCGGCGGCCATGTTCATGGCTTTGGTTGTTTTCGTGTTGCTGATCGCGTGTGCCAACGTCGCGAACCTGATGTTCGCGCATGCGATCGCGCGGCGTCGGGAGATGGGGATTCGGGCGGCGGTAGGTGCCACGCGCTGGCGGCTGATCCGGCAGATCCTGATTGAGAGCGTGTTCATCGCCGTGGCCGGTGGTGTGATCGGCGATCTGCTTTCGTTGTGGGCCGGCCCACTGCTCGCCAGCTTTGCGCCGTCGGGTGATCTTCCCGTTCGGACCGATGCCTCGTGGGACTGGGTATCGTCTGTGTCGATCCTGATTCTGGCGGTTGGTGCGGGGGTGGTCACCGGATTATCGCCGGCCCTGCGGGCGACGCGTGGGGATCTGCGGGACGTGCTCAAGGATGGGGGTGGAACAGCGGCAGGCGCGCTCCGGCATCCGTTTCGGAGCGTGCTGGTGATTTCGCAGGTCGCGCTGTGCGTGGTGGTGCTGGTGGGTGGGGGACTCTTCATGGAGAGCCTGCGGCAGATGGCAAAGTCAGATTTGGGATTCCGCGTTCCAAACCTGGCAATGGCGTCGTTGGACCTTGGGTTGCAGCGGTATGACGATGACCACGGGCGACAATTCCTGCACACCCTGTTGGAACGAACGCGGGCATTACCCGGTGTGGAATCCGCCACGGTCGCGGTATCGGTCCCATTTGATTATGGGGTTCAACTGGGCGATGTGGGCGCGGAAGGCCAAGTCGCAGAGGGCGGGGAACCCGGTAAGGACGGGTATCTCGTTGCCGGTCTCAATTTCGTCGAGGCGGACTATCATCGGACGTTGGGGGTCACTATTCTGCGAGGACGGGAATTCAACTCCTTTGACACTGCGAATGCCCCGAAGGTGGCCATCATCAACCAGACGCTCGCCGAAAGGTTTTGGCCCGGGCAAAGTCCGATCGGCAAGCGATTCCGTTACGGGCGCGGCGGCCAATTTGTCGAGGTGGCCGGGCTCGCGCGCGATGGCAAATACGTGCTGCTGGGGGAACAACCGCGGCCATACGTCTATTTTCCATTGGAGCAGCAATACCATTCGCCGGTGACGCTGCATGTGCGGACCGCGAGAGATCCGATGGCGCTAATCCCTGCACTTCGGCGCGTGTTGGCCGAGCTGGATTCGACCCTGCCGATCTACAACGTGCGGACCATGGACGAGCATTTGCGGCAAAGCGCGATGGCCATGATGCCCTTGCGTATGGCTGCCACTGTGGCGGGCATCCAGGGGATTTTGGGCCTGATCCTTGCGATGATGGGTATTTACGGCGTTGTATCTTATGTGACGAGCCAGCGGACGCGCGAGATTGGTTTGCGAATCGCCTTGGGGGCGGGCCGGAAAGATGTCTTGCGGCTGGTCATTCGAGAAGGATGGTATTTGACCTGGATTGGGTTGGTGATCGGCCTGGTGGTCGCGCTGGTACTGGCCTTTGGGCTGTCTCGATTGCTCTATGGGCTGAATCCTTTCAATCTGCCGGTGTTCGCCGGAGTGCTGGCCCTGATTTCCGTGGTAGCCCTGCTCGCTTCGTATCTGCCCGCTCGGCGCGCTGCGCGGGTGGAACCCATGGAAGCATTGCGATGTGATTAGGCGCAGGCTCGACAGAATTGAGAGACCGCGGAGCTCAGGGAACGGTGAGCGGTGATACAGCGGTCGAACGGTTCCACGGCCGGTGTCATCTCCGCACGCCGAGGCCGAGGGTATCCTTGCAATAGGCGAGGCTGCGTTCGAGTTCCGCACGTTGATATGCCTGCTCCTCCTGGGAATTCTCCGATCGATGAGGATCGAGAGGGCGCCCTTTCTTCGCCAGGGCAAGGAACGCCGCGAAATCACTCGCGCGCGCCTTGGGCCAGACGGACCAGAAATCGGGTTCGAGATAAGGGAATTCGACGGCAAACCCGGAGATCGTTTCGATATGGACGGGAACCTGCGGGCAGAGCTCGGCGAAGCGCTGGAAATAGGTTTTGAGATCCATGGTGCCCTCACCCATAGCGGTCCACTGGACTTTGGCGCCGTGCTCGGTTTCCCAGATGGCGCAATCGCGCAAGCTGGAGCAGACCGCGTAGGGGCCGAGGATTTCGAGGCTCCGGATCGGATCTTCGAGGGTCCAGGCGGCGTTGCCGGAATCGAGATTGGCGCCGACGTAATCTCTGCCGGCCGCTTCAATCAGGGTGACCAGTTCCCACGCCTGCATATCACCGGCATGGTTTTCGACGGCGATTTTGACGCCCGCATCCAAGGCTTGACTGCGGCATGCCCGGCAGACTTTGACGGTATCGCGAATTCGAGCTTCGATACCGCCTTCGGTCCGGCGATCCTCGCGGGTACCTAGAACGACGCGAAAGACCGGGGAGCCCAGGGCGCGGGCCGCGCGCAGGCCCAAAGCGAGATGTTCCTCGGCCGTGCCATAATCGGCCCGGAACGCCTTCGAGGTGGGGCAAATGCTCCACGAGCCAAGGCAGATTTGGACGTCGAGATCGGCGGCCTTCTTCCGAAGGTCCTGGAGATATTGCTCCTCAAAACTCTTGAAGGGTTTGAGGTCGGTAATGAAGAGCGAATCGACTTTCAGTGAGGCGGCGTAATCGATGAGCTGGGCCGCATCCCAGTTCATGGCGCGCACGGCGAAATTATCCAATCCGAGTTTGAGATGGGGCAGGGGTTCGGCGGCCCCCAGGCGGGTAGGGGAGACGAGGCCGAGGCCGGCCACGGCAAAGGCGGTGGACTTGAGGAACGACCGGCGGGAGGTGGGGGAAGTATTTTGGTGCATAACGGAGATTTTGCCTAGCAGATTGCGGAGGAACTGGCCAGTTGAATTCGGGGCAATTGACATTGTCGGCTCCGCGGTGGTATCGACCCATGCATGCCGTTGAACGTATCTTTCGAGGGATTGGTTGAATTCAGTCCGTCGTTTCAGCCGCGGCCGGAGATCAGCCAGGTGCTCTTTGACTTCGACGGGACCCTCTCGCTGATCCGCCAGGGCTGGCCGGATGTGATGGTGCCGATGTTCGTAGAGATGCTGCCCCGGTTGCCGGATGAGACGGAGGCTGAGGTGCGCCGGTTGTGTTTCGAGGATATTATGCGTCTGAACGGCAAGCAAACCATTTACCAGATGATCCAACTGTCGGAACGCGTCAAAGAGCGGGGACAGACGCCGCGCGATCCGCTCTGGTATAAGAATGAGTATCTGCGGCGGCTCGACGAAGAGATCCACGATCGGGTGGAGGGTCTGAGATCCGGGCGGGTGTCCATGGATGATCTGCTGGTATTCGGTTCGCGCCAGTTATTGGATCATCTGCGGAACAGGGGTTATTCGTTGTATCTGGCCAGCGGGACGGATGAGCAGTACGTGCAACAGGAAGCCAGGTTGCTCGGGTTAGAGGCGTATTTCGGAAGGCACATATACGGCGCCCAGGACGATTACAAGCGGTTTTCGAAGAAGATGGTGATTGAGCGGATCCTGCGCGAGAACGCGATTCCGGGCGAACGCCTGCTTTCCTTTGGCGACGGGTATGTGGAGATCGAGAACACCAAAGAGGCGGGTGGTTTAGCGGTGGCCGTGGCCAGCGACGAGGCGCACAATGGCTCGGGGCGGGTGGATGAATGGAAGCGCGAGCGGCTGTTGGGTGTGGGTGCCGATGTCGTGGTTCCGGATTTTCGGGATGGCCGCCAGTTAATGGAAGTTTTGTTGGGCACAGGCAATTGACGGATGGAAGGTCGAGCCGAGCGGGGTGAGCCGCGAGGCCCGCGACCTCGGACGATACTATGGCAGAACATGCGGAGCCCTTGGATTTGAGCCGTCTGCGGGTGCAGCCCCTGGCCGAGCGGCGGAGCCTTAGTCGGATCGACGAGATCCTGGTGGAGCCGGCGCTGGCACCGGCGCACGCTTCTCCGGAGGTGGAAACGCAGGTTGAGCGTTGCGCGGGCGCGATCCGGCGGGCGCGGGGGCAGAATGCGGCGGTGCTGCTGATTTATGGGGCGCATTTGATCAAGAACGGGGGGCAATTGCTGATGCGGCAGTTGCTGGATGGCGGGTGGTTGACGCATTTGGCGACGAACGGGGCGGGTTCGATTCACGATTGGGAATTTGCCTGGCTGGGGCGTTCGACCGAGAGTGTGCGGGAGAACGTAGCCACCGGGACATTCGGGACGTGGGACGAGACGGGACGTTATTTGCAGTTGGCATTGCTGGCGGGGGGACTAAATGAGGAGGGGTATGGCAGATCCTTGGGGCGTTTTATTCATGAGGACGGTGTGACCCTGCCAACGGCAGAAGAACTGGAGGCAGCGATCCGAAATACGCCGGGCGATTCGCGGACTTCAGGGCGGGCGGATCTCCTGCAGGCGATGCGAGAACATGGATTGTCGGCGGGTCGGCACATGGTGCCGCACCGGTGGCGAAATACATCCGTGGTAGGGCACGCGTATTGCCAGGGAGTTCCGCTGACCGTTCATCCCGGCATCGGCTATGACATCATCACGAATCATCCGATGTTCAGCGGGTCGGTGGTGGGCCGCGCGGCGGGAATCGATTTCCGCTGGTTTTCGGGGTCGATCGAACGGTTGGACCATGGTGTGGTCATGTGTGTGGGCTCTGCGATCATGGGTCCGCAAGTCTTCGAGAAGAGCCTGAGCTGCGTGAACAATATACGCCGGCAAACCGGGCGTGACGTCGTGTCCGGCCATTTCATTTACGTGGTGGACTTGCAGGACGGGGGGAATTGGGATTGGGAACGAGGGGAACCACCGAAGGATAACCCGGCTTATTACCTTCGATTCTGCAAGAGCTTTTCCAGAATGGGCGGAGAGATGCGATATGTGCAGTGCGATAACGTCCTGTTTCTGCATCATCTGTTGAAAGCGCTCCAACAGCGTGGAGCCGAACCGGCCGCATCGCGAATGTCTGTTGATGCCATCAAATGAAATGAACGCGCGGCCCCAGGCCAACTTGAACGAATTGAGTTCAGAGCGGTTCGAGGCTTTGACCGGTCGGTACTCCGGGTTGCGCATGGCGGTATTAGGAGATTTCTGCCTGGACCGTTATCTGGATATCGATCCAACGAAGGCGGAACTCTCGATCGAGACCGGGTTGCCGGTGCACAACGTGGTTGGAGTTCGGGCGTTGCCGGGAGCGGCCGGGACGATATTGAACAACCTGGTTGCGCTGGGAGTGGGGATTCTGCGTCCGATTGGTTTTTGTGGCATGGACGGCGAAGGATTCGAATTGCGCCGTGCACTGGGAGTGCTGCCAGGCGTCCGAATGGATTCCTTCGTCGAGACTGCTGATCGGCGGACGTTTACCTACTGCAAGCCGCTGATTATCGCCAAAGACGAAGTGCCGACGGAAATGAACCGGCTCGACACCAAGAATTGGACCCCTACGCCTCGGGCGCTCGAGGACCGGATAATTGGAAAAATCGAGGCGTTATCGGGGGAAATCGACGCGATGATCGTGCTGGACCAGGTCGACCATCCAGAGACGGGAGTCGTGACGCAGACCGTGTTGGAGGCCGTTGGGCGATTGACCCGGCGGCAACCCGCGCTTTGGATTATGGCTGACAGTCGTCGCGGTCTCCGTGGATTTCCGGAGGTCTGTTTCAAGATGAACCGTCTGGAGTTGGGCAAACTGATGGGCGCCAGCGCGGCCGGAGGCCTTGGGGATATCGAACGCTGGGCTGTGCAATTGGCCCGCCGCCAACAGCGGCACGTGTTTGTGACCCTTTCGGAAGAGGGCATGTTGGGCGCCTCACCTCGGGGGGAGTTGGTTCGAGTCCCGAGCCGGCCTCGGCGAGGTGAGATTGACATTGTGGGGGCGGGTGACGCAGTGACGGCGAATTTGACGGCGGCATTAGGGGCAGGGTCGAATCTGAGGGAGGCACTGGAAATGGCCAACGCCGCCGCTTCGGTTGTGATTCATCAGCTGGGGACCACGGGCACAGCCTCGGTGGCGCAATTGAAGGAGTTGCTGTTTGGGGCGCGCTTGCGTGCCGGCGGCGGGGCTGTCAGAATGCCGGCCAGTTGATCCAATGAAAACGCGGATAGCCCCGGGATGCCCGGGATTGCTCGGCTGGTTCCGAACCGGCGTGATGATTTGCTTTGCGGCGGGGATCACCGGTTGCCGCACTGCGGTGCCGGACGACGGTTACCGTCCCGTATTCGGCCAGGCAGCGTTGGTCGAATGGAATTGCATCCCGGGGGGAGAGGGCGCTTTTGAGGTCGACGAGGGGGAACTCGTGAGCCGCCCCGGAAGGAGTGGGCGGCTGTTCACCGATCGTGATTTTGCCGATTTCAAGCTTCGTTTCGAGTTTCAGAGCGAAGGTGAGGGGACGTGCGGACTTGTGTTGCGTGCCTCGGCAAAGGGCGACCCATCGGTGACAGGCATCGAAGTTCAGCTCGGCTCGGAACTATCCGCCGAGGGTGCTCCCCTTGGTGGCCACGGCGCCATCATGGGCCTGGAAGCGGCCCAAGGTGGCTATTTGCGGGGCGAAGGGAAATGGAATCAGCAGGAAATCAGTTGCGAAGGCCGGCACATTCGTTTGGTGCTCAATGGGCGAGTGATTCAGGATATCGACTTGAACCAGTTCCCGCGGCCGGAAGTATTCCTGCAACGGCCGGGTTTGCTCATGGAAAAAGGGAAGATCGGTCTGGTGGCTCGCGGTGGACGGATCCGTTTGCGCGGTCTGGCTGTGAAGGAATTGCCGCACTTGCTTCTGATGAACGTGGCGCCCGAGGGATTTCGGCGGTTATTTGATGGGCACACCTTCAGCAACTGGCAGGGATTGGTGGCGGATCCACCGACGAGGGCCACAATGCCCGAAGGAGAGGCGAAGGTGGCCCGAATCCAAGCCGATCACGCGATGATGCGGGATTGGGAGGTGCGCGACGGCGCATTGATCTACCGGGGGAAGGGATTCGACAACCTCTGCACGCGAGAGAGATTTGGAGATTTCGAGTTGACGGTCGACTGGCGAATTCCAGCAGGTTCGGACAGCGGCATTTATCTGCGGGGTTGCCCACAAGTCCAGATTTGGGATCAATCGGAGGGTTCGGGAGGATTGTTCAACAACCAGGCGCATCCCAGCCGGCCGATGACACGAGCAGATCGGTATCCGGGGAGCTGGAATCGGTTTCGGATCATTATGGTGGGCACGCATGTCACGGTGCTGTTGAACGACGAGTTGGTGGTTCACGACGTGGTGATGGAAAACTATTGGGAGCGCACCCGGGAAATTTATGCGCGCGGACCAATCGAGTTGCAGGCGCACTCGACGCCGGTGGCATATCGCAACATTTGCATTCGGGAGTTACCCGCCGGACCCACCCCGAAGGAGGCCGCCCAGTAAGACCTTTGACAGAATGACAAAGCCCGCGATGCTCGGCGGTTGGGGCCGGCTCCGGCTCTGATTAGCGCATTATGAAACATCAGCTCAATCGAAGGACATTTCTCTGCCGCGCGGGTATCGGGGCGGCTGGCATATGGCTTGGCGGCTGCCAAACCGCGCCGAGAAGAGTGAGCGCAAATGAACGCCTGAACCTCGGCGTTGTGGGCGTGGCGCATCAAGGCCAATACGATCTTGGCGAAGTCGCCACCGAGAACATCGTGGCACTTTGTGACGTCGACAGCGAATACCTGGCCGCGGCCGTCCAGAAATATCCCGCTGCCTCGACCTACCGGGATTTTCGTCGACTGCTGGACCGGCGCGACCTGGATGCCGTGGTTGTTGCGACACCTGACCACACCCACGCGGTGGCGGCGGTGGCAGCATTGCGGAGTGGTCGGCATCTCTATTGCGAGAAGCCCCTGGCACGGACGATTTCTGAGACTCGCGTCATCACGGAGACGGCGCGACGCATGCGACGGGTCACTCAGTTGGGTACCCAGATTCATGCCGGGTCCAACTATCGCCGCGTGGTGGAACTGGTGCAGAGCGGGGCGATCGGTGAGGTGAGCGAAGTGCATGTTTGGGTGGCCGCGACGTATGGAGGGCATGACGCTCCGAAGGAGACACCGCCTGTCCCTGCCAACCTGGATTACGACCTTTGGCTGGGGCCGGTGGATTGGCGACCTTACAGCCCGGAATATGTACCGATCAAATGGCGGAATTGGTGGGTATTTGGTGGCGGTGCGTTGGCTGATTTCGGGTGTCACTTCATGGATCTACCGCATTGGGCTCTGGGTTTGAGTCGTCCTGCCAGCGCGGAAGTGGTGGATGGACCGCCCGTTCATGAGGAATCCACGCCGCCCTGGTTAATCATGCGCTACCAGTATCCGTCACGGGAAACGAAGCCTCCGGTGACCCTGACCTGGTACCACGGTGGAAAGCGGCCTCAACTGCCGACGGACACATGGGATTACGAATGGCGTAGCGGGGTTTTATTTGTCGGGACCCGGGGCCAACTGATTTCGGACTACACCAGGCACGATTTGTTGCCCAAGACCCAATTCGAGGGCTTCGTGCGTCCCGACCCTTTTATTCCCGATTCTATTGGGCATCACCAGGAATGGATCCGAGGGTGCAAAACCGGGGCGGCGACCACCTGTGCGTTTGATTATTCCGGGCCGCTAACGGAGGCGGTATTGCTGGGGAATGTGGCCTATCGCGCTGGGAGAAAGATCGATTGGGATTGGAAGCATCTGAGGGCAGCGGGAGATCCTGCGGCCCAACGCTTTATTCAATACGCATACCGGAAAGGCTGGTCGCTGTAGCGCAGTTCTTAGTGATCTCATGAGGCAAATACCATCCATGAAACGCCGTGCGGACTTCAGATGCTCCGAAATGCCCGGAACGGGTCTTGCTCCGGCTGACTCTCATCGGTATGGCTAGTTTCGCGCGCCTCCCATTTAAGTGGAAGTTGACACTCGTCACAATGCTGACCTGTGTCGGTTCCTTGCTCGTCGCTTGTGCGGCGTTCATCAGCTACGACATCTACCTGTTCCGGCAGGGTGAAGTCCGTGATTTGCGAAGCCAGGCGAGCCTGTTGGCAGGCAACATCACCACCGCACTGGCGGATGGCAATCAAACGGCCGTGGAAGAGGCCCTGGGCACATTGCGGATGAAAGAGCAGATCCTGGCAGCCGCAGTATGGTCCGCCAACGGCGAGTTGGTGGCCGGTTACCGGCACCCCAACGCGATCGAGCGTCTTCCGCTTGAACCCAAAATCGCTTTGAACCGGTTTGCCGGGGATCATCTGACCGTGGTGCGACCCCTGGTTCTGGGTGATCAAGCACTGGGCTTCATTTATTTGAAGGCCGACCTGCGGGCCAAAGTCAAAGAACGCCTGGCCCGCTACATGAACATTGTGCTGATGGTGATGTTGATCTCCTGTCTGGCAGCCCTGCTCATCGCCTCCCGTCTCCAGACGGTGATCGCCCGACCGATCCTCGAACTGGTGCGACTGGCCAAGGTCGTGACCGAAAAAAAGGATTATCTCGTGCGGGCCAAGAAAGCGACCGAGGACGAGGTGGGCACGTTGGTTGGGGCATTCAACGAGATGCTGGGGGTGATTCAGAGCCGCGACGCCGAACTGAATTCCGCCAACCGAAGCCTGGCGACCTATAACCAGGATCTGGAACGGAAGGTTGAGGAGCGGACCGCGGCCCTGGGGGCGGCGACCACGGAGGCTCAAAACGCGCGGATTGCAGCGGAGGAAGCGAATCGGGCCAAGAGTGTCTTCCTGGCGAACATGAGTCACGAACTGAGGACGCCATTAAACGCGATCATCGGGTATAGCGAAATGTTGCAAGAAGATGCGACGGGTATGGTGGGCGAGGAGTTCTCCGAGGACCTACAGAAGATTCACACGGCAGGGAAACATCTCCTCGGCCTGATCAACGACGTGCTGGACATTTCGAAGATCGAGGCGGGGAAGATGGATTTGTTTCTGGAGACGTTCGATCTGCAATTGATGGTCCGCGACGTGGTCAGCACCATTCAACCACTGGTCATGAAGAATGGGAACCGGCTGGAAGTCCAGGTCAATGCGGAGCTGGAGACCATGCGAGCGGATGCGACGAAGGTCCGACAGGCCTTGTTCAACCTCCTGAGCAATGCCTGCAAGTTCACCGAGCAAGGGGTCATCCGGTTGCAGGTAACCCATGAACCGGGGCCCGGTGCCGGGCGCTGTATCTTCGAAGTGTCCGATACCGGCATTGGCATGACACCGGAACAGATCGACCGGCTTTTCAAGGCCTTCACTCAGGCCGATGCATCCACGACTCGGAAATACGGTGGCAGCGGGCTCGGCCTGGTTATCACGCGGCATTTTTGCCGGATGATGGGCGGCGATATCATGGTCTCGAGCGAACCGGGCAAAGGTTCCGTATTCACGGTCCGCCTACCGGCCGTGGTGGATTCCGCGCGCCAGGTTGTGGACACGGCATTTGTTCAGCGCCAGCGCCGGCTGGGGCAACCGCTGCCGGGGGCGAGCACGATCCTGGTGATCGATGATGATCCGACTGTTCAGGATTTGATGAGCCGTTATTTGACGAAGGAAGGCTTTCATGTGTTGGTCGCTTCCGGGGGCAAGGAAGGTTTGGAAGTCGCGAAGGATGCCAAACCCGATCTGATCACTCTGGACGTTTTGATGGCTGAGATGGATGGTTGGGCGGTGCTAACCGCGTTGAAAGCGGATCCCGTGACGGAAAATATTCCGGTGGTCGTCCTGACGATGTTCGATGACAAGGAGATGGGATTTGCTCTTGGCGCTTCGGATTACATGACCAAGCCGGTGGACCGCGACCGATTGGTAGCGATTCTCCGCAAGCATCATCGCGGCCGCCTCCCGTGTCATGTGCTTGTGATCGAGGACGAACCGACCATCCGCCACATGGTGCGCCGATTCCTTGAAAGGGAAGGCTGGACCGTCCGCGAAGCCGGCAATGGCCAGGAAGGATTGGACGCCGTCTGCGAAAGTGAGCCCGGGATCATACTCCTCGATCTCATGATGCCCGTAATGAACGGTTTCGGCTTTCTCCGTGAGCTGCGCAAGACCAAGTCATGGCGCAAGATTCCGGTGGTGATCATGACAGCCAAGGACCTGACGAGCGAGGAGCGGGCGCAGCTCAAGGGGAATGTCGAGTTGGTACTGCAAAAGGGACTTTATACCCGCGAAAGGTTGCTCGAGGAAGTTAGCGAGCTGGTGCGCCACTCCCTCCGAGCCGACGATACCGCAACCACATTTACCAAATAACGCGTTGACCCGGCCAACCGGCGGAGGATTGCGCATGGCGAAGGTACTATTGGTCGAAGACAATGAAATGAATCGGGACATGCTCTCCCGGCGTCTGTTCCGGCGGGGCCACGAAGTGGTGATTGCGGAGGACGGCGCCACAGGTCTGCAAATGGCACGTTCGGCTCGCCCTGATATCATTCTCATGGACATGAGCCTGCCCGTCATGGACGGCTGGGAGGCCACCCGACAAATCAAAGCCGATCCCGCGATACAGGGCATTCCGGTTATCGCCCTGACAGCCCACGCCATGGCCGGTGATGAAGAAAAGGCCATGGCCGCGGGCTGTAACGGCTATGAGACCAAGCCCGTGGATCTCAACCGACTGCTGCTCAAGATGGAGAATCTGTTGTCCGCCACGGGATCCGCATGACGAACACGCACCTCAATCCGGGAGGTGACCAGAGCTCAACGCGGGTGGCGGCGGTCTCGGAGGGGGAAGGCGAGAACTTGCTGGCCAACCTGCGCCACAGCCTCCGTACGCCGCTGAATCAGATCCTCGGCTACACCGAAATGCTCCAGGAAGAAGCCGCGGAGCTCGGGTGCGTGGTCGAGTTGCTCGATCTCCAGAAAGTCCACGCCGCCGGCCAACAACTCCTCGCCCTGGTCAACGAAAGCCTTTCCCAGGCCCGGGTCAGGGCCGGTCGATTCGACTTGGTCGAGTTTCGCCGGGACGCGCGGACACTCCTCAACTTGATCGTGGGATATAGCGGCATGTGCGGGGAGAACTTGGTCGACCCACGGCACATCCAAGTGACCGATGACCTCGGCCGAATCGAGACCGCCGCGGCGAACCTCCTTGGGTTCCTGGAAGATTCCTCGGTATTGGAGACATTGACCAAACAGGGACAAGCCACGGTCTTCTTGCGGCTCCCACCTGTAGCCACCCCTTCCGCCAACTCCACCTCGGTTGCGGGCGCGGAATCCCAGGGACTCGTAGGCACGTTGCTGGTGGTTGATGACGACGAAATGAACCGCGACCTCTTGCTGCGTCGTCTTGAACGGCAGGGACACAAAATCCTCGTGGCCGAGAACGGCCGTCGAGCCCTGGAACAGCTCGCTTCGACCAAGGTTGACCTGATCCTGCTGGACATCCTGATGCCGGAGCTGGACGGTTTGCAGACGCTCGAACGGCTCAAATCCAGCGAAACTCAGAAACACACGCCGGTCATCATGTTATCCGCCCTGGACGAAATCGATCGCGTGGTGCGGTGCATCGAGGTGGGAGCAGACGATTACTTGTCCAAACCCTATAACCCGGTGCTCCTCAAAGCACGCATTAACGCCTGCCTCGAAAAGAAACGCATGCGTGACCAGGAGCAGGCTTTCCTCGAGCAACTACAGATCGAGCGCGAAAAATCGGAGCGGCTGTTGTTGAACATCCTCCCGCAATCGATCGCCGCTCGCCTCAAGGATGGCGCCACGATCATCGCCGACAATTTCTCGGACGTGACGGTATTGTTTGCCGACCTGGTGGATTTCACGAAGTTGGCCTCATGCATCCCGGCCTCCGAGCTGGTTCGCTTGCTCAACGAGGTGTTTTCCCAGTTCGATTGGTTGGCGGAATTGCACGGTCTGGAAAAGATCAAGACCATCGGCGACGCGTACATGGCCGTCGGCGGCCTGCCCAATGCCAGGGCCGATCATGCCGTTGCGGTGGCAGAAATGGCGCTCGACATGCAGCGAGTCATTAGCCGGGTCGAAAGCATCGGCGGCATCCAGTTGGCCCTTCGGATCGGATTGAGTTCCGGTCCGGTGGTGGCCGGTATCATCGGTAGCAAGAAGTTCATCTATGATCTTTGGGGTGACACGGTGAATATCGCCAGCCGTATGGAATCCCAGGGAGAACTCGGCTGCATTCAGGTCTCCCAATCCACTTTCGATCTCCTGCGTGAGACCCATGTGCTGCAGGAGCGCGGCCGCCTCGAAATCAAGGGCAAGGGTGAGATGAACACCTATTTCCTCCTCGCCCGCAAGGCCTGACGGCACGGCTAAGGCTCCAGCCCGGTCCGCTTGATCGGCCCGGCAATTGCCGCTCGAATTCTCGGAGATCCTGGCCAATTCCAGCAGATTTTCATAAGGCGGACACACTCGCAGGGGAGACCGCGGATGGAGGATTGACGATGTGCTTGACGTGTAACGAGGCATCGTCTATTTAGCCCCCACTCCTATGTTCAATAAGCTTTCATTGTTGTCGTTGACGGGTGTAGCGGGCGCAGTGTTGCTGGTGGGCTGCGGGCAGAAGCAGGAACCATCGACAAGCACGGAAACGAGTCGTGAATTGCCTAAAACGCAAACCACCCAATCCGTTGCTCAGCCAGCGATAAATCCTGTGGTCGAACAGGTCCGGAATATGGCGGAGAACGCCCAGAATGCCGTAAGTCAGGCGGCAACGGAGGCACAGTCGTTGATCGACCAGACGAAGAGCTATCTGAGTGAAAGCAATTACACCGCTGCCGCGGGCAATTTGGAGAAGCTCGCAGGAATGTCCCTTACGTCGGAGCAACAAGAGATGGTAGCGGAGCTCAAGGTGGAGGCAGGCAAGGCCGGCACGGCGGTTCAGGGTGAACTTAGCGAATTGAAGGCGCTGGTGGACGAGCAAAAGTACCAGGAAGCGTCGGCGAAACTCACGGAATTCGCAAACGTTCCGCTGTCGTCCGAACAACAGCAATTGTTGGACAAGCTAAGGCAGGAGATTCAGAAGGGATTGGCGGGACAAGCTGCCGAGTCGGGCAAGAAGGCCTTGGGCAATTTGCTCAAGACCAAGTGAGCCGACGCGGTCGGGATTTGGGTAAGGATTGGCTGAAAAACCTCAACCACAAGGGGTAGTGTTTATGCAAACGAAGACATCATTTTGCGTTTCCAGAATTTGCGCGTACACGCCGGGCTTGCTCCTGGCCGTATGCGGCGGGGCGTTCGCGGCGGACGCCCCTGCGGGGACAGCGGCGGCGCCGGAAGAAAACCCTAAGTGGCAGACCTCGGCGGGGTTGGGATTCTCTTATTCCAGCGGCAACACGGAAAACCTGCTGTTCACGGCGAACCTTGAATCGCAGCGAAAGTGGGAGAAGAACGAGATCTCATTGGGCGCGACGGGGGGTTATGGCAAATCGCAGGTGAAGGTCACAGATCCCGTTACCGGGAACGTCGATCGCGACACGGAGAAGAACACGGATTTCATCAAGGGTTTTGGTCAATACAACCGGTTGTTTACCGAGCGGCTGTATGGCTATTTCCGGGCCGATGCCTTGCACGACGACATTGCGAACGTGATGTATCGGATCACTCTGGGTCCCGGTGCGGGTTATTACGTGATCAAGGAAGAGAAGATGACGCTGAGCGGCGAATTGGGCCCGGGCTATGTCTTCGAGCGTTTGTATGATGAAGGAGCCGGCACCTACGACAACGACGACTACGCCACGCTGCGGTTATCTGAAAAATTCGAATACAAGATCAGTGACCGCGCCCGGGTCTGGCAATTCGCCGAATATCTGCCCGCCTTCGAAGATTTCAGCAACTATACGTTGAACGCCGAGGCGGGGGTGGAAGCCGATTTGACCCGAAAACTGGCGTTGCGCCTGGTTGCCCAGGACACCTATCGCAGCGAGCCGGCTCCGGGCCGGGAGCAGAATGATTTCAAGCTCTTGGCGGGTTTAAACTACAAGTTCTAAGCTGTGCCCTCGCCGGCAAGTGAGGTGCCACGGGTGCGACGCGGGCGTCAGGATCAGGCCCAATACCGGTAATTGACATTGGGGAAGAGGTTGTCCTTGGCCTCGATTTCCTGCAACCACAGTTCGTCGATCCGCGTCAGGTCAATTTGTTCATGCAGGGCTATGAACCGGAGCAAGTGATCCTTGACGCGGCGGCGGGCGTACTGGGGCTGGTACCGGTGCGAAGGATAAAAGGCCAATCGCTGGATTGAGCGAGCATGAGCTCGCGTGCGGCCTGGTTAAGGGCGCGTTCGCGAAGCGGATCGGGGGCGGGATTGTGGCGGGCCAGTTCCGTCATGCGTTCCTGGGCGATTTGCAGATGGGGGTAGATCCATTCGTTGGCTTCGTTGAGCCAGGCGCGCCAATAGCCTTCCTCGCCCCAACTTGAAGCGCTGGGGCGAGCCACCTGTTGAGTGGGGTGGGCTCTAAGGTAGGCGTCCGGGGTCGTGAGAGAGAATTCCTGCTGGTCGTAGCAGGCCTTCCGAACGAACCAATCGAGGAATTCGGGTCCTTCGTACCACCAATGCCCAAACAACTCCGCATCATAGGGGGCGACGATGAGCGGAGGGCGATCCATGAATCCAGCGAGCTCTTGGATCTGGCTGACGCGCGCGTGGAGAAAATGTCCGGCATGTTCATCGGCCACGCGCAGGGCTGAGGCGCGGTCGTAGATTTGTTTGTCATGGTTGTCGCCGGAGATGGCGTGGTATTTGATCCCGGTAAACCCACGGTGTTCCGGCGAGGGGACATACGGTGCGACATAATCGAGGTCGAGATCAAAACCGATGTCGCGGTAGAAATCCCGGTAACGATGATCGCCCGGGTAACCCTCCTGGCGGCTCCAGACCTGTTTGGCGGATTCGAGGTCACGGCCGAAGGCGGCGACGCCGTTCGGTGTAAAGAGGGGCGCGAAGACGCCGTACCGAGGACGCGGCGTTGCGTGAAGCACTCCATGGGCATCGAGGATGAACCAGCGAATATTGGCCTCTTGCAGGACTTGCTCGACTCCTTCGGCGTAGGCACATTCTGGCAGCCAGATCCCGCGGGGATCGGTGCCGAACCACTGACGGTGGTGATCGCGCGCGGTTAGGATTTGGGCTCGGAGTGAAGGAGGATGGTTCGCGAGCAATGGCAGTAGGGCGTGGGTGGCAGCGCAGGTTATGATTTCGACCTGGCCACGGTCCTGGCAAAGGCGGAAAGCGCCAAGCAGGTCGCGATTGCGGGCGGCGTAGAAGTCACGGAGATCGCGGAACCGTTGGAGGTAGAAGTTTGCCAGTGGCTGGCAACCCGGATCCCAACGCGTGCGGTGTGTTTCTTTATCTGCGAGTTGGACGAGGCCGTCGAGATGCTGGGCGCAGCGTTCCTGGAGGAGCGGGTCTGCGAGCATCGAGGCCAGGGTAGGGGTGACAGTCAGGGTAATCCGCGCCGGAACGAGATCGCGATGCCAGCCCTCGAGTACTTGGAGAAGTGGCAAATAGGATTCGGCTACGGCTTCATAGAGCCAACTCTCCTCGAGAAATCTCGGAGTTTCCGGATGCCGCACAAACGGGAGGTGGGCATGCAGAACGAGGGCGAGAAAACCGCGCATGATGGGGCTCAAAGGCGAGATCTGTAATCAATCCACATTGGCGGGACGGGGCGGTTTGAGCTGGGGATCCTGTGGGTGCGCCGAGACTTCGCCATGATAAGCAGTTTGCCGGACGAATCGAAGTTCGGCCTGGCGTTGGTCTTCCCCGTCGGCGGAGATGGCCACGGCGGGGAGCCGGTATTCGCCATCCGGAAGGCTGAAACGGTAGCTGAACGTGCCATCCCGCCGGAGCTTGATCTTGCGCCCTCCGATAGTCACCTCGGCATCGGGTTCAGTGGCGCCATAAATAATCAATTCGGCGTTGATGTTGAACCAGAATCCGCGCCGGCGTTCGACTCCCCCAAAGGCGCTCGAAACACTTCCGAGGGCACTGGACAACGACTCCTGGGCGAGGCCCAGTTGGGCCGCTCCCGCCGAGGATATCTCGCGTCCCAGATGACGACGCACCAGTTCGGTGATTTCCATCGAACCGAGCCAGATCCGTCGGACGGAGTCCATTGAGAGGACCTTGGCCATGGCCTGTTCCTGGCGCAGGGTCCAGGTTTTATGCGTGAATTGTTCCGGATTGGGAAGCTCAGGAAATCCCGCTGATTTCAATTGGAGGACCGCCTCCGCCAGAGGGACATGCTCTGCCACGGCGGCCTTAACGATCGCGATAAGTCTTTCAAAAGTAATGTCAGCGGGAATGGTAGCAAACTCGACCGAAGTATCACCTGAGACCGAATCGGGCGGAGTAAAGGTGGGAGACGAAACCGCGACCTGGACCCATCGCTGGTCGGGGTCGGTATAATAGCCTAGCGCGGCGACGTAACGCGCTCCGCCGATTCCGACATGGACAAACCAGTTGCGGGACTCGGGATGGACATGAACCTCGGCGTGAGGGGTCTGGGTCACCGCGTCACGGAACACCCGGAGAATCAGGTGCCGGTCTGCGGCGAGGGCGTTGTATTCTCTCAGTTGCGTCGAGGTCAAATCCCAATGTGCATAGAGCCAATGAGGGTCGCGGGCGACCAGCAAGAGCCGTTTCGTGCCGTACCCGGAGGGCAATTCTCCGGATGCGCCGGGGCCAAAACGCGCCGCCGGTGCGTCCGGGCCGAGGGCATAGCGTGCACCTGGACCACTGCGCTGTGATTCAGCCGGGTTATCGCCTTCGAGGAGTAAGGGCGGAACCCGGAGGGGCGGTTTCGCCGGACGTTCCCTCGGTGGCTTGTCGCTCCCGGCGCTAAGTGCCTTCTCCGAAGCGGGCGGAGTGCTTCCGGTGGCGGCAGCTTGCGATTTGGGTTGCTCGGAATTCTTCGAGGCGGGACGCGGCATTTTTTTGGGTTTCATAGCACGCCTTTTGGTTACGGGCAGACCGTGACGGACCAACGTCCTGCAGCTTAGGGTCAAGAGATTGGCGTGCGCAACGGCAAATTGAGGAATAGGTTGACCGGCGCGTCGGGATGTCGGAGATAATGTTCCTGGATGATGTCTTCTGAATAAATGGTGGACCACATTGCCAAGCCGCGGGTCTTGATCGTGGATGACGAGCCTTCGATCTGTGATGTGCTGGTCTCGGTCCTGTCGAACCTGGGGTATGAGGCGATTGCGCTGCAGGATCCGCGAGCTGCACTGCGGTTCATGGAAACGGCCCAGCCCATCCCTGACCTTTTGATCACCGACTTCGCCATGCCATACATGTCCGGATTGGAACTGATCCAACGCGGCAAATCCCTCCACCCTGAACTCAAAACGATCCTCGCTTCGGGTGAAGTCGACGCACCGGGCTCCATCGGCATTTCGCAACCGGATGCCTACCTCGAAAAGCCATTCGGCACAAAAGCGTTGAGCCTCCTGGTGCGTTCCATACTTGAACCCCGGGCCAACGCGCCCTCCGAATCCCCATGAACTGCCCCTCCAAGCGCCTGGGTTTGCTGCTCTGTGCGGCGCCGGGAGAAGCTGGATTTGACCTCGCTCTGGGTTTGGCTGAAGCGGCTTTGAAACGCGGCCTGGAGGTTTATGTCTATTGCCTGGACGATGGGATTTTGGGCCTTGAAGAGGCGCGGATCAACGTACTGCAGGCACGTGGCGCACGGATCTACGGCTGTGCCTATGCCGCCCAACGGCGAGGCCGGCAACTCCGGCCGGAGTTCGCCTATGCCGGATTGGCGCTGCTTAGCGATCTCATCGGCGCCTCGGATCAATTCCTGAGCTTAGGTTGAACCGTGAAGACGCCTCCGGAAGTCTTTGTGCTCGTCACCAGTGATCCGCGTTCCAGCCCGCGCGCAGCAGAAGGAGTCCGGGTCGCCGCCGGATTGGCCGGATGGCAGAAACTGCGCGTCACTCTCTGTCTTTGGGACGCTGCCGCTCTGGGATTGGCGGAAACTCGGGACGATTTGCATGATGCGGATTTGTTTCGTCAGCATTTGCCCGGACTCATCGAGGCGGGGGGACGAATCGTGGTGCGGGACGACAATCCGTTCGTGTCCGAATCAGCGCGCGGTGGGGTGGCTTTTTCGAAGTTCAGCGCGGCAGACTTGGCCCGAACACTCGCCGGGCACTCGACGATTCTACGATTCTAACATGAGAAGGCTCCTTACCATCCGGCTCTCTCCGGCTGCGCGAACGACGGAAATCGGTCTGGAGGAACAGGGTGATGGCGTGGTCAGTGAAGTGGATTTGACCGACGTTCGTCAGGTCGATTATGAGAGACTGCTCGACGAGGTGTTGAAGGCGGATCTCGTGATCGTCTGGTGACTTGGAAGCAGATGCTGCCGCTCCACGAGCCGGCAATCACAGCGTGTCCAGAATGGACTGCACGGCGCGGCGCGGATCCGGAGCGGAACAGATGGGCCGTCCGATAACCAACCATGAAGCCCCGGCGGCCAGGGCCTCTGAAGCCGAGAGAATCCGCTGCTGGTCGTCACGGGGTGCGCCAGGATCGCGGATGCCAGGGGTGACGAGTTGGAGATCTGCGGGAAGGAGCTGTCGAAGCCACGCCACTTCGAGTGGGGAACAGACCAGGCCCCGCAGGCCGGCCCGGACCGCGAGCATGGCCAGACGCTCGACCTGCCGAGCCACACTGGAATCCATGCCAATAGCGGCGAGCGCGTCGCTATCGAGACTCGTGAGAACGGTCACTCCAAGGATGAGCGGGGATGTCCGGTTGAGTTCGGCCGCGGACTCGTCAGCCGCGCGGATGGCAGATTCGAGCATCACCCGGCCGCCGGCGGTGTGGACTGTCAACATCTGGACATCGAGTCTCACGGCCGCCGCCACAGCCCGGGCGACGGTATTGGGTATGTCGTGGAATTTGAGGTCCAGGAATACGGAGGCGCCGGTTCCGCGGACGCGCCGAACTAAATCCGGACCGGCCTGAACGAAGAGTTCCTTCCCGATTTTGAACGCGCCGGCGAGGTCGCCGATCTGGTGAACCAGCTGCATGGCGCGATCGGCGGATGCGATATCCAAGGCAACAATCAAGGGCGATTTCATCAGTCGGCATTCGGGTTGAAGAACGTGGGATAGCTTTCGGCGCGTGCCTCGCGCATGAGGAGAAGGCTGAGCTCGCGAAAGTGATAGTCCCCCCACATGGAGCTTTCTCCGTTGGGGACCTTCTGGCCTTTGGGAATGTAATCCCAGCCGTTCGGACGATGATAGACCGAATGGAGCAGCAACCCCTGGTGTCGCAGGTCGGTCGAGAGATAAGGCGGCTCGAGCAGGGTGCGGGCGACCGTAAAACCGGCAACTCGATACCGTTTGCCCTGGACTCGCTGGCCACCAGCGAGGAAATAGTTCCCCAACCGGACCAGGCCTTGCGCGGCGATGGCGGCGGCCGAACTGTCGACCGGCTCCCAAAAATTGAAGGGATCGGCGTCACGGGCGAGATGATCGCGGAGACGATGGAGATTGGGCGCGCCGGTATCCCAGAGGGGGATCCCGTCACGGCAACTGTTCCGAAGATAAAAGTCGGCTGTTTCGGTGGCGGATTGTCGATAAGCGTTTTCGATCACCGTCCGTCCGCCGAGCGAGTTCAGCTCAGGCTCGGGGACGGTGCGCATGAATTCGAGTTGTTCGGCGAAGCCGAGGAGTGCCCAGGCCAATCCGCGGGTCCAGGTGCTGAAGGGGGAGTAGCCCTGCTGAGAATTGGGGCAGCGATAGACGCCATTGTTGAGGTTGAAAATGGATTCGTGGGCGGTTCGACCGCGCACGTCGTAGGCATCGCGTCCTTCGCCGTGGTAGACACTGTAACGGTGAGTGTTCAGGGCATGGACGACCGCTCGCTCCAGAAGTGAGATTTTGCGGTCCTGCTCCCCCATGAGCACATGGCCAAGCTGGTGCGAGACCACCAGCGAGCGGAGCGACCGGATCGTATCCACAAAAAGCGAATGCGGGCCACTGAAGGAATAGACATAGCCGGTGCCGTCCGCCAGCGAGGTCCATCGGGCGGCCTGGATCGCCCCGGAGACTTTGAGGGCAAGTTCATGGCGGACGTTCACCTCCGGGTTGAGCGGGATTCTGCCTTCACGCATCAGTCGCCAGAGATTCCCGTACGTCGAGATAATGTTGAACCCATGATCATGTACCCCGACGTGGGATAAATGAGCGGACATCCGCTCCTGCGTTTGTCGGCGGCCTAATTCAAGGAAGCGCTCGTCTCCGGTGGCATCGAACTGCAGCAAGGCCGAACCGAATTGGAAACCCTGCGTCCATTCCGTCCATCCTCGAGTGGTATACCTCCCGCGCGCCGTGAAGACCGGGGCGCCATGAGACGGGCGCCAGCACTTTTCCAGGTCCAGGATTTTCCCGGCTGAGAGCTCGAGCGCGCGTTCGATCCGCGGCAGCAGTTTTTGGGGGTTAAGCGAGATGTCGATCTGGACGGCCATGGGAGTGTGAGTCGTAAAAATCTGTATTTTCTTGGGCGGGTGTGGATAGTCTGCGGCTACAAAATCCGAAGATGGAATCCGCCATCGATATTGAAAATGTCCCCCGTGCTGAAGGGAAAGGAGTCGCGGGCGATGGCGACCACCGCCCGTCCGACATCTTCCGGTGTGCCCCAACGTCGGATCGGGGTGAGACCGGCCTCAATCAGTCGATCGTATTTGGATTTCACAGGCCGGGTCATATCGGTGTCCATGATTCCCGGCCGGATTTCGTGGACTTGAATGCCGTGCTCCGCGAGGCGGGCGGCGAAGAGCGGGGTGAGCATCGAGAGGGCCGCTTTGGCCAGACAGTAATCGCCCCGGTTGACGGACGCGGCATATGCGCTGATCGAGGAAATGGTGATGATCTTTGGGCGTGGTCCCGACTCCGGGTGAGGACGCGATCCCTGCTCGATCATCCAGCGGGCAATCTGCTGGGTCAAAAAATACGGGCCCTTCACATTGATGCCGATGAGCCGATCAAAGCTGGCTTCGTCGGCTTCGAGGATGTCCGCGCGCCGGGTGGGAGCTACCCCGGCGTTGTTGACGAGCAGATCGATTCGGCCGAAAGTCTGGCGGCTGAACGCCACCAGATTGTCTCGCGCGCCTCGATCGGCCAGATCGGCCCGGCAACATTCCACCCCGATCGGGTAACCCGCGGAATCCGCCGCTCGCTTACAATCGAGCGCCGTTCGTGCCGCCGCTTTCGATTGGGAAACAAAATTAATCACCAGGTCGTAGCCTTCCGCGGCAAGTGCGAGCGCGACGCCGCGGCCAATGCCTCGCGAACCGCCGGTGACCAGGGCGACAGGATTCATGAACCGCAAAAGTAAAAAGCCGCTCCGCGGGTGGAAAGACTATTTTCCATTCTTCGCATGGGAGCGGATATGGGTCGCGAGTCTTAGTGTTTTCGCCGCACTGACGGCGAACAGCGGCGAAGCGGCCTCGAGGCAACCTCACCGATCGTCGGCGGAGGTGGGAGAAACCGTTCCGGTGCGCATTGGGGTGAACGCCGCGGTGTCGCGGGGGGCGTTCAAGCCGATCTGGAGTTATTTTGGCGCGGACGAACCCAACTACGCGTATGCGGTACACGGCCAGAAGCTGTTGGGGGAGCTCGGCGAGCTGGCGCCGAACCGGGTCTTCTTTCGCACCCATAACCTGCTGAACACCGGCGACGGCACTCCGGCGTTGAAATGGGGATCGACTGGCGTGTACGCCGAAGACGCGGCCGGCGCGCCGATTTATGACTGGGGGATCCTCGACCTGATTTTTGACCACTACCTTCAACACGGGATACGGCCGTATGCGCAAATCGGTTTTATGCCCGAAGCGCTTTCGATCCGGCCGCAACCCTATCAACATCACTGGTCCCCGGGGGCGGACTACAACGAGATCTACACGGGTTGGGCCTTTCCGCCGAAGGATTATTCGAAATGGTCGGAATTGGTCTACCAATGGACCAAACACTGCGTAGAACGGTACGGACGAGCCGAAGTTGAATCGTGGTGCTGGGAGGTGTGGAATGAGCCCAACATCGGTTATTGGCAAGGCACTCCGGCGGAGTTTTACAAACTCCATGATTATGCGATCGACGCCGTGCGCCGGGCATTGCCCACCGCGAAGGTGGGCGGTCCCGACGTCGCCGGCAGCGGAGGGAAATTCCTGCGCGATTTCCTCGAGCACTGCATCCGTGGGACGAACCGAGCCACGCAGGCGATCGGCACACCCATCGATTTCGTCTCCTTTCACGCCAAAGGCTCGCCCACCACCGTTGATGGGCATGTCCGCATGGGGTTGGCAAATCAGCTTCGGGTCATCGACGAGGGCTTTGATCTGATTTCCTCTTATCCCGAGCTGAGGAACAAACCCGTCATTATTGGCGAATCCGATCCGGAAGGATGTGCCGCGTGCCAGGGCCCGGCGCTGGCCTACCGTAACGGAACGATGTACTCGAGTTACACCGCCGCTTGTTTGGCCCGCGAATATGACCTTGCGGAAAAATACGGGGTGAACCTGGAAGGTTCGCTCACCTGGGCCTTCGAGTTCGAGGACCAGCCCTATTTCGCCGGATTCCGATCCCTGGCCAGCAATGGGCTTGATAAACCCGTGCTCAATGTGTTCCGCATGTTCAGTAAAATGAGGGGGCAACGGCTCGACGTGGAGTCCGATGCGACAGTGCCGCTCAAGGACATCCTTCGCCGGGGAGTGCGGGATGCACCGGATGTGGCGGCCCTGGCAAGCGGCGACCCGGGAGGCGTTTGGGTGCTTGTTTGGCACTATCACGACGACGATGTGCCCGGGCCTCGGGCCGAAGTGGAGTTGCGAATCCATGGCCTGCCCTTCGACCACGGCGAGGCAACGCTCCGTCACTTCCGAATCGATGAGAAACACAGCAATGCCTACAGCGCGTGGCAGCAAATGGGTTCACCGCAAAATCCGACGCCCGGCCAATACGCCGCACTCGAACAGGCCGGTCAACTAACCCTGCTAGGAGAACCCAAAACCGTGACCATCCGCGGCGGAACAATACTTTTGCAATTCGAGCTTCCGCGGCAGGGCGTCTCACTGATCGCATTCGAATGGCGCACGGATGAGCAATGGTCACTGCCTTGACCCTGCCCTCGGGTACAGGTTAAATGTCCCAATGCCAACTCCATTTCAAATCTCGCGGCGTTCTTTTCTTCAACGATGTGCGTTAACGGCTTCGGCTACCGGGTTGCCCGTGTGGTTTCTGCGGCGCGAGCTCGCGGGGGCGGAGGAAGCGGCCGCTCCGCGACTCCCTTCACCGAACGACCGGCCCAGCATCGCGCTGATCGGTTGTGGCGGCATGGGGACGGGCGATGGTCAGACTGCGATGCGCTACGGGAATGTGGTAGCCATTTGTGATGTGGACCAGCGCCATCTGGACGACGTGGGACGGCGCTATGGCCGAAGCGGAACCGAGCCTGAGAAGGTGAACGACTTCCGACGGCTGTTGGACCGGGACGATATCCACGTGCTCATCAATTCCACGCCGGACCACTGGCACACTCTGATCAACATCGCGGCAGCTCGCGCCGGCAAGGATGTGTATGGACAGAAACCGCTGACCCTGGCGCTTGACGAAGGCCGGCACGTCGTGCGTGCGGTGCGCGAACACAAGACCGTGTTTCAGACCGGGAGCCAGCAGCGGAGTGACCGGCGATTCCGTCTAGCCTGCGAATTGGTGCGCAACGGTCGCATCGGCAAGCTCCAGACCGTGACCGTTTTCGTGCCGGCCGGACTGGTGGGGGGCCCGTTCAACGCTTCATCGGTGCCCGAGGGATTGAACTGGGATTACTGGCTTGGCCAGGCGCCGAAGGTGGATTACGTCAAGGAGCGGTGTCATTCCACGTTCAGATGGTGGTTTGAATACTCGGGGGGACCAATGACCGATTGGGGCGCGCATCACAATGATATTGCGCGCTGGGCCATCGGGCTCGAGGGACCGGTTTCCGTCGAGGGTAAAGCCCTGACCCAGCCCGTGCCGGGCGGGTTCAACACTCCGAGCGAATTCGAGGTTGTCTTTATGTGGGCCAACGGGGTGAAACACTTTGTTCGGACCACCCGGGACGATAGTCCCTTCGGCCAAATTCTCAAGCAGGACGGCCAGCGCAACGGCGTTCGATTTGAAGGGAGCAGCGGCTGGATCTGGGTCAACCGAGGCGACCTTCAAGCGAGTGACGAGTCCCTTTACCGGACGCCATTGCCCGACAGCACCGAACGGCTTGAGGTCAGCAATAATCACATGGGGAATTTCTTCGATTGCGTGCGGTCTCGCCATGATCCCATCGCCAGTGTGGAAGTGGGGCATCGTTCGGCCTCGGTATGCCACCTTTCATCCATTGCCGTTCGGCTGGGGCGAAAGCTGCAATGGGACCCCGAGGCGGAGCAGTTTGTGGGTGACGGAGCCGCGGAGGGTAATGCCATGGCCAAACGCGAAATGCGTGCCCCGTACGATTACAGCTACGTGAGTTGAGCGGTGCGGTGCTTGCCACCCGAATAGGTGCAGCCCATCCTGCGAATACCTCCGCATCTGATGAACGCGGTAGGGCCAACGCGCGGACGGACCGCGATCAACGCGTTTATCCCAGCGGCAAGCGCCGTCGGTAACCGAACAATTCCGACCTCTTCATTCGACCTCAACGTTGAACATCCACCGAATCGAGTTCGAACCGCACGGGATCGCTGTTTTTCGCCGTGGCGCGCAAAACCAGTTGTCCCTGCGCGTCGCTACGCAGTCGAGTTTCGTCTGCACCCTCGCGCCGTAATCGGTATTCGGTTGCCGGGACCAACAAGGAATGTGTCTGTTGCAGGATCATCCCGCTCCTCAGCCCCATTACGGTCCACTTTCGCGGCGCCGCGGGATCATCCGACCAGATTTGTATCTGGACTTCCAAGGGTGTGTTTCCGGGGCGACCGACCACCAGTGAGGGTCTCGGATTCCGGCGATGGAAGAATGCCGCGCGGTCGCGTTGGACGGCCAGGCCGAACGGTGTGGAATCCCGCAGGGTGAAACCGTCGACGGAAACCCGGTAGTCGGCCGGGTTGAGCGCAACGCGATAGTCTTGATCGCGCAGCCAATAGTTGAGCCGAGTTCCGGCCAACTCACGGGTGAGATGGGGTTCGAGATAGAGGCGGTTCCACCTGGGCTGGAGACCATAGATGTTCCGATACAAGCCGACCACTGGCGAACAGTTGTTGGCGAGGATATCGCCGCCTGCTCCGGTTTGATTCGTTCGAAGGTAGCGCTGAAAAGCCAGTCCGTCGCGTTCGTACTGATTGAGCACGTTTTGGATATACTTGATCGCTACCGCGGGTTGGTATCCCGCATAAGCTCGAGTGCCGGTTTCACCCCAGGCGAGGAAGATGTCCCCGTTTTCATAGTTCGGGAATGGAAACTGCCAGGCCGCACCTTCGCCCGCTTGATAGGAATCAAAACAGATCGGCCAGAAAAATAGACCTTCCCGCTCCATTCGCGACTCGACCTTATCCAGAATCGTTCGGGCACGCTCCGCCGGTTCGCAGAGATCGTAGGCGATAGCCATGAAGTTCACTGGAATCACCAGGTTGTCACCATGCACGGAGCCGTCTTTGTCGCGCCAATGAACGAAGCATTGCTTTTCTTCGCTCCAGAACCCGCCGTCGGCCGTAGAGGCGTTGAAATGTGCCTTAAGCCGGGCCGCGCATTCTCGGTAGAGTCGGGCTTGCGCGTCGTCGGCCAGGACTTCTTCCAAGTCCGTCCAGAGCGTGAGGGCCCGATAGAGTTCGGCATTGACGAGGGCATTTTCGTGGGCGGCCCAGATCACGTCGAGCCAATCGCTTCCCTGGGCTTGTAGGTGCGACGTCGTCGCCATCTCCACCAGTCCGTCGTTGTCGGTGTCGCGGTGCAGGAGGTATCCAAGTGCCTTTTCGACGGACGCCTTGTGTCGTTCAAGCCAGTCGAGATCCCCGGTGTAATCGAACTGTTCGGCCACATTGATGGGGTAGCTTGGCTGTGAATCCATCAACAGACCCCACTGGCATTCGTAATAGCCGGATTCGTCATACGTTCCCGGCATGGCATCGCCCGGGCCGTAAGACCAGCGCGGCTTTACCCGGCCCGTGGCGTCTATCGCATGATCGCGTTGGTGGTCCAGCGTGCGCGCATACGCCCGAAAATAAGATGGATCATCAATGGCCAGACCGAGTTGGGCGATCCACGGTTCGTGAAGGACGGCGAATCCACTGTAATAGCCATTGCTCCCCATGACTTCGTCGTCGATGGCCCCTATGCGCGCAATGGTGTTCAGGATCTCGCGGATCGACGCGCCGTTGAAATGGGGGAAGCGGCCGCGGTCATAGGCGCGGTCATCGTTCATAACTTGCAAGGTGATCTCCAGAGCCATGGACCCGGAACGCACGGACCAAGGCGCCCAAATGTCCTGCTGGTCGCGCCGGAACCTGGCCTGGCCCTGGCCTGGCGTCAGCCGATTCTCGCTTAAGGTATGCGTTATCCTGAATACCCCGTCGGGTTGACGGCTGAATCGAGTGGCAATGTGCCCGCCCGCCGGACTGCGCGGGCTGATTCGTAAACAGGCGGACTGGTCTCGATGCCACAGGGTTACCGCGCCCGAGTGCACGCCATAGCTGGAGTTCGGCTGTCTGAACAGCTTGCACCATGCGACACCCCCGTTGTCGAGCAGCGCGCCAGTCCACGTGGACATCGAGGTGAAATCCCAACCGGCAAACGCCATATCCTCGACCCGGCCGTCGGTCACGTATTCTCGCTCAATGCGCCAGACGATCCGGTCCTCAGCGGCGTCAAAGCTCCAGGTTTCATGCAACGGGAACTCCCCGTCGGTGCAGACGATTCCATTGATGGTCGCGGTCTCTTTGGTGATCGAGACGCTGGGCGTTGGGATGCCGTGCGCGGTATGCCACTGCCCTCCGCGCTTGAAACCGGTCCATGCCCCGGAGTCCGCCGCCGCCACTTCGCGGCCGTCTACCCGCACCTGGTCCAGAACGCAATGTCCATCGTATCGCAGATGAAGCACCAGCGATCGATCGCCGCTGGCGATCGTGAGAGCTTGTCGCGCCGGGTCCCGGACAATGCGGAAATCCCGTTCTGCGGCTTCGCCGTGGACGAGAACGAGAATGAGCAACCCGATCAAGAGCCCGGCTGTCCGCAGAATGTCCAACCGCTCAAGGAATCTTCTCATTTTATCGGTGCGACAGGCAGGCAGGGCCGCAGCGCAGCGCCGGCAAACCCTCCAGCAGGTCGAGTTCACCCGTTGACTGGAATCAAGGAGAGCAACAATAGGCTGGTGGTCTTCACGAATGGTGGGTGCCACCATATCTTCCCGCACTTCCCAATGCACGGGTTTTCCAACCGCTCACGGGTCGGCAGCAGTCGCATGCACCGACGCATGCATCCGCGCAGATTTCGGCGATGTTCGTGAGAGATACCGCACAGGAGCCGAACAGGCAACGGATGTCTCTTTTGCCGTTGAACCACTTTCCTTGAACGCGTAGCTTCTTCCCCGATGCCAGTCCCGTTCCCCAGCCGCTGCAGCTCAACTCCACAACGGTCTAAAGAAAGAAACTTTTATGGGAGTATGGAATACGATGTTCCTGGTTGGATGTGTTGTTTCACTGCTGGGCGCGTCCGCGAAACCGGAGAAGCACAGCGCGAAAGTATCGTCGGAAAAGGTTCGGATTGGTACCTATGACTCACGGTCGGTCGCGGTTGCCTTCGCCGGTTCGGCGGTCTTCGAGAAGTGGCTGGGTGATCTGAAAGCAGAATATGAAAAGGCCAAGGCTTCGGGAGATCAGAAGCGGGTTAAGGCACTGGAGGCTGAGGGTGCAGCCAGACAACGGCTCATGCACACGCAGGGATTCAGCACGGCCCCGGTGACCAACATCCTTGACCAAATCAAGGATAAGTTGCCGACGATCAAGGAGAAAGCGGGAGTGAGCGCTCTGGTGTCCAAGTGGGATAAAGCGGGTCTTGCCCAGTACCAGGATGCCGATCTCGTCGATGTCACGATGGCCTTAGTTGATGCATTGAGCCCGAACGAACGGCAGCGCAAGAGCGCGATTGACATACAGAAGCACGAACCCATTTCCCTTGAAGAGGCGCAAAGAATCAAAGACTGAATGCCAACAACCGGCCACACCACACTTGAGCGTTGGCCAGGACGAAAAAGACCGAGCCGTCGAATCGATGTAGTGACTGCGTGTGGGGCGAGCGTTTTAACTTGGACCCGTCGGCAACCTGTCTGGCGATTGAGGATCTTAGCGGGGAATCGTGCCCAGGATATCCGTGGCACGGACGGGGCCGTACCAACGGCTATCGAGGCTCACCAGCCGATTGTCTCCCATAACAAAGTACTCCTCATCCTTCAGCGTTAAGGGGGTGTGTCCGAACTTGCGGGAATAGGTGTAGCCGCCCGGTGCAAGGTAGTTTTCTCGCAGGGGAAGATGATTGATATAAACCCCGTCTTCCCGTAGCTCAAGCGTGTCGTGGGGAACCGCGATGATCCGCTTGACGAGCAACTCTCCATGCTCCGGATCCCGAACCACCACCAAGTCGCCCTGAGTGAGCGGAAAGAAGCGGTAAGCCCAGCGGTTCAGAAGAAACTGCTGCCCCGGGAACAGCGTCGGTTCCATGCTCCGGCCTCGAACTGTTACGGAACAAACGAGGAAGTGGCTGATCAGGAGGAAGCTGATGATTGACCAGAGCGCCATGCACAGCAGGATATGACCTTGCCGGGTCTCGCGTCGCAACCGTCCGCGAAACCGGGTGAGCAACCGGCCGGGACCCATGGCGGTGGGAAACCCGTGCGAAGGGTTTTGCGAATCATTCATGACCGTTCGAGCGTGAATACTGTTTCCGGATTGGCTGGAACTTAGCAGAAGGGGTGCCCCAAGTATAGTGCCACAATCTGTGGGGGAAACGGCGAAGAAGGAATCGGACAGCGGGTGAACCGCGCTGGATCTGCATGACACTTGCATTGAGCCTGTAACGAAGGATGGAAGGGCAATGGGCTTCCGCTTGACGATTGGCATTGGATAGCGGATTGCTTATCATCATCACGTCCCTCCATGAGATTCATAGATTATTGGCGTAGATTTTTCGTAGTCTGCGTTTGGTTGGCAGCGTTTCATTCCTGGGTTGCATCCGCGGAGTTCGAGTTGATCGGGTCGTCCTCGACTTGGCGATTTCTGGCCGGGAACATGGAGGCGTCGGGGCCGGACACGACACACTGGCGCGATTTGGGATTTGATGACGTGGGATGGGAGCCGAGGGCGGCGGCTTTTTACTATGGCGAGACGGGATATACCGGATCCGATCTGGTCGACATGCAGGGTAACTACAGTTCGTTCTTCCTGCGGAAGACCTTCGTGGTGGCCGATCCCGCTTCAGTGCGCGATCTGAGTTTGCGCGCGATCTGCGACGATGGATTTGCGGCCTGGATCAATGGGAGATTAGTGGCCAGCCTCAATCCACCCTTGGGCGAACCTCATTTCAACTCAGTGGCGGGCAATTTGGCGAACGAGCCGGTGGCGTACGCCGGCTATGTGCTGCCCTCTCCGGCAGGTTATCTTGTGCCGGGGACGAATGTGATGGCCGTACAGGTTTTCAATGCCAGCAGCGGAAGTTCGGATATCGTATTCGACTCCCAATTGGTGGCGGAATTCAGCGGCGACACACCCCCATTTGTGGTGTCGGTTTCTCCTGAACCGGGACGGGTGACTTCGCTGGAACGGATTCACGTCGTTTTTTCGGAGCCCGTGACGGGAGTCGCCGCAAACGATCTGATGCTGAACGCGGTTGGGGCCGTGGGTGTTTCCGGGAATGACGAGGATTACCTATTCCAATTTGACCCTCCGCCTCAGGGGAGTCTGCAGATCACCTGGAATCCGGATCACCACATTCAGAGTGTGGCGCCGCCGGTGCGTGCGCTTGATCCTACCGGGCCGGGGATGAACTGGCACTATGAACTGGTTCCGGCGGCAGGGCCGGTGATCGTGGGTACGCATCCACCTCCGGGGATCAGGTTGCGCGGTTTGGCTGAGGTATCTGTGACTTTTGATCAGGGGGTCCAGGGTGTGTTGGCGCGCGATCTCCTGGTTAACGGTATCCCCGCGGTGGGAGTCGATGGCCTGGGGGCGGGACCATATCGATTTCGTTTCCTGCCGGCGGGGGAGGGGATGGCGGAGGTGACCTGGGCGGAGGACCAATCGATAACCGGAGTTTCCCCGTATGCCCCTTCGTTTCAGGCAACAGGTTGGAATTACATCGTAGATCGCGAACTGGAGCTGACGCCGGTAATCATCAATGAAATTATGGCGGAGAACGTGGGAGGCGTGACCGATGAGGACGGCGAGGCGGTGGACTGGATCGAGCTGTACAACCCGGGGACTCAAGCGGTCGAACTCCGCGGCTGGGGATTGACCGATGACCTGACGCGGCCGCATCAATGGGTTTTCCCGGATGTCACGCTGCCTGCGGGGGGATTTCTCGTCCTTTACGCCTCGGGAAAGGATCGAAGGTCGCCGGGGGCGGGCGCCTTCTTGCACACGAACTTCAAGCTCAGCATCGAGGGAGAGTACCTGGGATTATATGGGCCGGACACGCCGGCCGGGGCTGTGAGTGAGCTTGCTCCAAAGTACGCGGCGCAGCGCCCGGGTAGTTCCTATGGCCGGCAACCGGACGGCGTATGGGGATATTTTACGCCAGGAACGCCCGGAGTGGCGAATGGGACGAGCCTCATTACCAACGTCGTGGCAGACGTGCATTTCAATGTCTCCCGATGCACTTTCAATCGGCCCTTCGACTTATGGCTGAGTTGTGCGACGCCCGGGGCGACGATTCACTACACGTTGGATGGCAGCACGCCTACGGAGACAGTCGGGCTGGTGTATCGTGTGCCATTGCGAATGCAACGGACGGGAATCGTGCGCGCGGCGGGCTTTAAGCCGCGCCATCTTCCCTCCGTTACCGATACCCACACCTATATTTATTATCCTTCGACACATTTGAGGTTCGGGCCCGTGCTGTCGCTCGCCACCGATGCGAATCATCTCTATGGGGAGAACGGCATCATGGAGTACTCGCCGCGGAACACGACGAAGCATGGGGTAGCGTGGGAAAGGCCAGTGTCGTTCGAGTATCTGACACCGGACGGCGAAGGTAGTTTTCAAGTCGATTGTGGAATCCGGGTCGCCGGCGGTGGATACGTGCGCGGCTTGTACAATTACGATTCGAACGAGTTACCCTGGAACAAGTATTCCTTTCGACTTTACTTCCGCGGGGATTATGGGGCGGGGCGGCTTCGCTACCCGCTTTTCCCGGACACGACCGTGGAGGATTTTAACACGATCACGCTGCGAGCGGGGATGAACGACCCGACCAATCCATTTCTACGGGATGAGATGGTGCGGCAATTGGCGGCGGACGTGGGGCAAGTGGCGAGCCGGGGGAGCTTTGGCAGTGTCTACCTCAATGGACGGGCGGTGGGGCTATATAATCCCTGCGAGCGGATCGACGGTGATTTTCTGCGAACTTATCATGGGGGGACCAATGAGTGGGATTTATTGGGGTCGATGAGCGAACAATTGGAGGGCGACGCGATTGCCTGGAACGCGTTGCGCACCACCATCAACACCCACGACCTCGCTGTCCCGTCGAATTACCTCGAGGTTTCGCGGCAATTGGACCTGGTGAATTTTATCGACTACCTGCTGCCGCAAGTCTATGCCGACAATGACGATTGGCCCCATAACAACTGGCGGGCCGCACGGGAACGCGTGCCGGAGGGCAAATTCAGGTTTTATATTTGGGACGCGGAGTGGGCGTTTGGGTATCAGGGCCATGCTCCCAGTCACGATACCATCGCCAACCAGCTCTCCAACACATCCCCGCCCTGGGGATCGAGCGAGATTCAATCCATTTTTAATGGTTTGAAGGTCTCACCCGAGTTTCGCCTCCTCTTCGCTGATCGCGTCCACCGGCATCTGTTCAATGACGGCGCGCTCACGGATGCCCGAATCAAGGCGCGCTATGAAAAGGTGAAGGCGCGCGTCGCGCCCGCCATTTCGGGCTTCGACGACACCATCGGCACGACCTGGATTCCTCAACGGCGACCGCACCTGCTCAACCATCTTGCGGCTGCCGGTTTTCTGGCGTCGGCAAAAGCCCCGGCTTTGCGGCAGTTTGGCGGACGGGTACCGGCGGGCTGGGAGCTGACCATGAGCGCGGCCATCGGGGAGATTTATTACACGACGGACGGGACCGATCCCCGAGTGATGTTCACCGGCACGGCGGCACCGACCGCTTTGCGTTACATCGGGGGCGTGCACCTGGAGGAGGACACGCGCATCAAGGCACGCACGCTGGAGGGGAACACCTGGAGCGCATTGAGCGAAGCGCTGTTCAGCGTAACGAGCGTTGGACCGGTGATCGCATTCACCGAGATTATGTATCACCCGGTGGACGGCGAGGCCTACGAATTCATAGAATTGCTGAACACGGGAGGGGTAGCGCTGGACCTGGCGAATTATACCCTCGACGGAGTGGAGTATCGTTTTCCGGCAGGCGGAACCTGGCTCGAGGCAGGGCAGCGAATCGTGCTGGGGTCGAGCGCGAATCCGGCGGCGTTTGCATTGCGCTATCCCGGGGTCGCGCTGGCCGGGGTCTACAAGGGAAGCCTGGCAAATGAAGGCGAGCGGTTGGCCCTGAGGAATCCGACGGGGACGATTGTTGCTGAAGTCACGTATGATGATGATCCTCCGTGGCCGGTTGAACCGGACGGGGACGGCTCTTCACTGGAGCGGACTCGCTTGGATGGTGATCCTGACGATCCAGCCAGTTGGCAGGCGAGCAGCCATTGGGGAGGATCGCCAGGGGCACCGGCGGAGGTTGGGGCCGTTCCGAGTGTGAGAATCAGCGAGGTATTTGCTGTCGGGCAAGCGATGGGAGGAGTGCCCGCGCCCGATTGGATCGAGCTTCACAATCCAGGTGCGGCAATGGTGGATCTGTCTGGCTGGAGTCTGACGGACAACAGCGATCCGCTCCGGTTCGTGTTTCCCGCGATGACCCTGTTGCCCGGTGACGGTCGCTTGATGATTTGGTGCGACACCGCGCAAGCCGGCGGGTTGCACACCGGGTTTGGACTGGACAATCGCGGCGAAAGCATCGCCCTCTATGATTCCGCGGGCGCGAGAGTCGACGTCGTGACCTTTGGTCAGCAGGCGGCAGGATTCTCCATCGGCCGCGTTGGTGTTGAAGGAGACTGGACCCTGACCGAGCCGACGCCAGGGGCGCTTAACGAACCGGCTTTGCTCGGTTCGGTGCGAGATTTGGTGATCAACGAGATGCTGGCCCATGCCGGAAATGGTGAGGAGGACTGGCTGGAGCTTTACAATCGGGACGACCAAAGACCGGTGTCTTTGTTCGGGTTGCAGGTCGAGGTGGGGAACAACAGTTACCAGAACCGCGCGCTGAGCTTTGTAGCGCCGGGGGGGTATGGGCAGTGGATCGCGGATGGTGAGCCCGGCGCGGCACATCTGGGGCTGCGCCTTCCGTCGGAAGGTGCGGAACTGGTTTTGCGGGACGCCACGGGTAGTGAGATTGACCGGGTCCATTACGATTCCCAGAGCGAGTCCGTTTCCTGCGGCCGGTTGCCCGATGGGAGCGACAACTGGCTCGCTTTCCCGGACACCGCGAGCCCCGGGGCGGCAAATTATGTCGTGGGGTGGAGCGGGCCGTTGCTCAACGAATTTATGGCGCGAAACCAGTCGACGCTGGTTGATCTCATGGGGGAGCGGAGCGATTGGTTGGAGCTGTACAACCCTGGAACGGTTGCTTTCGACCTGGCCGGGATGAGCCTCAATGTGCGCCGAAACGAAGCGGGGAGCTGGATCTTTCCACCGGCCAGCATCATTGCGCCCACGGGGCACCTGTTGGTCTGGTGCACCGATCACGCTGGCGCTTCGACAGTCTTTTCCGCGGACATGAATGTGGGAGCGCCGCTGGGCAGAGAGGGTGGCGGGATTTATCTCTTCAATGCGGCCGGGCAATTGGTCGACTCGGTCGAGTATGGTTTTCAGATCGAAGATCGGTCCGTTGGGCGAGCAGGAGGAGTATGGGGGTTACTGGCCGAGCCGACGCCGGGGTCAATGAATTCGGGGTTCGCCGCACTGGGGGACCCGACCCGCGTTCGGTTCAATGAATGGCTGGCGGCTTCCAACACGGAGGCCGATTGGTTCGAACTTTACAACCCATCGACTCAGCCGGTGAGTTTGAGTGCCTCGTTCCTGACGGATCATCCGGCGGTCGCGAGCCAGACCAAGTATCCGATCGGGCCGTTGACGTTTATGCCGCCCCAGGGTTTTGTGAGATGGATAGCCGATGGCCAGACGCAGGCCGGGCCGGATCATGTTAACTTCAGCCTGGACGCTCTGGGCGAAATGATCCGGCTGAACACCAACGCCGTTTATCTCACCGACGCGCTTTATATTGGGCCGCAAATGACCGGGGTGAGCGAGGGGCGATTGCCAGATGGTCAAGACCGAATAGTGCGCTTTCCGAAGTCGCCCACGCCGGGGAGCAGCAATTACCTTCCATTGAGTGACATTGTGATCAATGAGGTGCTGTCCCATTCCGATCCGCCTCTGGAGGACGCCATCGAAATCCGGAATCTCGGAACGCTCCCCGCGCAGATCGGCGGATGGTATTTGAGCAATGACGAACAGTGGAAATTTCGTGTTCCATCCGACACGACAGTGCCAGCAGGGGGGTATTGCGTATTCTACGAGCACCAGTTCAATCCCCAGCCGGGCGAGCCGGGATCCTTCGGACTGAATTCGGCGCACGGCGATGCGGTGAACCTGTTCGAGACGGATTCGGCAGGGGCATCGACCGGGCGTCGCGCGGCGGCCCGATTCGGTCCGGCGGCGAACGGGGTATCCTTCGGCCGCGTGGCCACCAGCCTGGGGGTCGATTATGCGTCCATGGTGGGACGCACCTTTGGTAAGGATCAGCCCGTCGATCTGATTGAATTCCGGCAGGGTCACGGGGGTCAGAATACAGTGCCGTTGGTGGGTCCGGTGGTGATCAGCGAAATCATGTATCATCCATCCATGCCGCCGGGCTCGAGCGACGCGGACGAAGCGGCGTCGGAGTACCTGGAGATGTTCAACGGAGGCGATGCAAGTGTGGCCCTGTTCGATCCGGTGCATCCGGCGAATCGATGGCGCTTGAGAGGAGGCGTTGAGTTCACGTTTCCGACGAACACATTTCTGGCCGCTCAAGAGGTGCTCGTCGTGGTGGCTTTCGATCCCGTGCGGCGTCCCGATTTGGAGGCGGCCTTTCTCGAACAATATGGAGTGCCATTCGGGGTGAGCGTGATCGGGCCATACGCGGCTGCATTGAGCAATGCCGGTGAGCAAATCGGATTGGTGCGCCCCGATACTCCGCAAAGCCAGCAGCAGCCGGAGGCGGGTTATGTGCCTTACCTGGTCGTCGACGAGGTTCAATACCTTGATGATTGGCCTTGGTCGGCGGAGGCGGATGGCACAGGGCTGTCGTTGCAGCGTCGAGCGCCGCATCTCTATGGCAACGAACCCCTGAATTGGGAGGCCGCATTGCCCACTGCCGGACGCGTTCATGTGGAAACCTTGGAAACGGACTCGGATCGGGACGGGCTGCCCGATGCCTGGGAGGAGGAACACGGTTTTGATCCTGGCCTTGCCGCCGACGCGGCGCGGGATGACGACGCGGACGGACAGAACACGCTCGCGGAGTACTGGGCGGGAACGGATCCGCGCGATAGGGAGGATGTGCTTGAGTTACAATTTCAGCGGGACCGTCTGGCGTACCGGTTCCGGTTCATCGCCAAGCCCGGACGGTCGTATTCACTGCAGGTACCTGTGACGACCTTGTCTGGGGAGTCTGGCTGAAGGCTGCGGATGTCTGGCCACCGTCAGAGGCTGAGGAGGTCGTAATTGAGATCGAGGGAGAGCCGGTCAACGCGCAACGACTTTATCGGCTGATCCTCCCGGCACAGCCTTAGCCGTTTATGTGGAGCTCCACATAAACGGCTTTATGTGTAGTCCCAGATTATGTGGAGTTGAAGTGGAAAGGATCGGAAGAGAGGGCTTTTTGATGGCCTCCAACTCCACATAATTATACGGCCTCCGAGAAGGCAAGGAGCAAGTCTCTGGGCTTGAAGGTGACTGGTTTGCCGTTGGGTGGTTTAAGGCGGTTCAGGGTCTTGCTTTTCATTTCGAGGTCGGCCTCGACGTATTGGTGAGTGGTGGCGGGGCTTTTATGTCCCAGCCAGAGCGCTATCGCGGTAATGTCCACCCCGGCCTGAAGCAAATGCATGGCGATGGTGTGGCGCAACACATGAGGCGACACCCGTCGTCCCCGCAACGAGGGACACTCCTGAGCTGCGTTCTGAGCAGCCTCTGCCAGACGTTTTTCAACACCGAAACGGGAGAGGCCACGAATGAACGCGAATGAACGCGAATAAGCGCGTGCGGGGACAGTCGCTCAACAACGTGAACTCAGTCACTGAATAGTAACCGTGCCGGACACGCACCAGAATTGTGCCTGGCCAATCCCATTCGCGTTCATTGCCGTCATTGGCGGTTTTGGCCGCTGAGCCGTGACGGTGTTTCAACCGCAAATGACGCAAATAAAAACATGCGCTCAAGGTTAAGCTCGACAAGTTCTGGGGCTCGGAGGCGGCGCTCAGCCCGGCGATCCTCAGCTACATCCTCACGCAGAAGTTGGGCAGAGACCAAGTCCCGGTGGGCGGGCGGGCGCGCGATTTCCTCAAATGTGACATTTCCGGAATTGGGAGGGCAGGAATTCAGGCCTGGTTGCGTTCGAGACATGCCCCCATTGTGAACGTGCCGAGGGAGGCGGCCAACGAGACCAGGTAGGTACAGGACCAATCGCCCAAGTAAGTGCCGTAGGTCCAGGTCGACAATCCCACAATGAGGGTAGCGAGGCCGGTTCGCGGACCGCCCCATCGGCTGAAGAGTCCAAAGACCATGAGGATCAAGATGCCGGAGCTGCCGATTCCGTTGGCCTGTTGAACCAGTTCGAAGATACTGTCCGCGCCCAGGGCGAGGCCATAGGCGATGATGCCAAAAACAACCACGCCGGCCCGAGCTGTGATCAAGCGGGCCCGATCGGACATGCGAGGTTGGAAGGAGAAGACGAGATTGTGAGAAACGAGTGATGATGCCGCCAGGAGAGTGCTGTCGACGGTGGAGAGAATTGCCGAAACCAAGGCGCCGGTGAAGAGGATATAGATAAAGGTGGGCAGGTACTTTTCGGCCATGCGAGGCAGGATATGTTCGGGGTCCGCGAGGTCCGGGAGGAGTTGGGTACCCAAGAGGCCAAGAAAAGCCGGAATCAGTCCTACAATAAGGTAGAGCCCGCCTCCCAGCAGCGTAGCATTGCGCGCAATGCCCGAAGTACGAGTAGCCAAAACCCGCGAGATGACTTCCTGCGCCACAACGGATCCCCCCACCGCCATGGTCCATATTTCGAGCGTAGCCCACCCCGAACCATGGGAGCTTTTGAAGAATTGGAATTGCGCCGGATTGAGCCCCGCCCAGGCGTCGGATAGCGAGATTTCCCGGCTGAAAAGCAGGACGACGAGGAGTGCGAACAGACCTACTAGAATGGCTATGCCCTGGATGAAATCCGTCACGACATCGGCAAGCAAACCGCCGGTGCAGGTGTATAGAATCACCACCGCCGCCGCCAGGGTGATACACGTGACGACGTTGAGATTTGAGACGGATGTGAGCACCTGGCCGAACGCGCGGATTTGGGCGGCAGCCCAGAAGATCGAAGTGGGGGCCATGATGAGCGCGGCAAAACGTTCGACTCCGCCCGAGTAGCGTTGACGAAAGAGATCGGCGAGCGTGGTGAGCCCACGCCGCCACAAAGGTGCAGCGAAAACTGCCCCTAGCACGATGAGAGCGAGACCGTAGCCAAAGGGGTCGGTGATGCCTCCGAAGAGACCCTCCGAATAGAATTTGCCGGCCGCGCTGACGCACGACTCCGCCCCGAACCAGGTGGCAAAGATGGAGAACGTGGCGAGGGAGAGTCCAATCCGGCGATCGGCGACCAGGTACTCGGCTTCCGTCCGGATGCCGCGTGACACGAGGAGGCCCACGATGAGTTGGGCCAGCACGTAGAGGAATACGGCAATGAGCACGCCGTTCATGGAGGCAAAAGACACTCGAAGAGAATCCGATTGTCAATCATGTGAACTTGCCGATCGGAAAGCGGCGGGTAGTTTATCTCGCATGAGCGAAACCATCGGAGGCAAGGCAGCAGGCGCGGTCGAGATACAGGCATTGGAATCGACGCGGGACTACACGGAGTACCGCGCGTGTTTCAACAGCGGACGATATTACGACGCCCATGATGCGCTGGAACCCCTTTGGCTTCGGGTTCGGGATCGGCAGGAAGGTCCCTTTCTTAAAGGTCTGATCCAGTTGGCCGGGGCCTTTGTGCATGTCCAGCGTGGCCGGCTCAGTCCGGCAAGGGCCTTACTGCTCCGGGCGCGGTTTCATCTCGAACCGTGCTTATTGGCTGAAATGCCGATGGGAGATGCAGCTTTGCTCGGGTTAATTCGGCGATGGGAGGAAATATTGGAGCGCGCCCGCGCGGGCGGGGAATTACTGGCCGAACACGCCGCGCCCCGGTTGGGGCGGTTGAATGCCCGGCTTGAGGGTCCGGACCGGAGATGAACGGTCGAAAAGCTTGCAGGTGGAGGCCGGACGATTATCGTGTCAACCGTGATTTCTGAGCGGGTTGACGTGAATGGCCGGCCGTCGCTGCGGCATGATTGGACTGCCGGAGAGACGCGGCATATTTATGATTTGCCGTTCCTCGAGTTGGTATTGCGGGCGGCGAGGTCGCACCGGCAATTTCATGATGCGGCTGAGGTTCAGGTGTGCCGCTTGATCTCAGTGAAGACGGGAGGCTGTCCGGAGGATTGCGCTTACTGCGCGCAGTCTTCGCGTTACGCGACGGGAATCGAGTCCGAGCCGTTATTGGACCGTGAGAGCGTGCTGGCCATCGCGCGTCGGGCGAAGGCGAACGGAGTTAGCCGAGTTTGCATGGGGGCGGCCTGGCGGGAAATCCGGGAGGGTGATTCATTCGAGGGTGTGCTGGGGTTGGTCAAAGAAGTCACGGCGTTGGGTCTGGAGGTGTGTTGCACGTTGGGGATGCTCAAGGAGGATCAGGCGCGCCGGTTGGAGGCGGCAGGACTGTACGCCTACAATCATAATCTCGATACCTCGGCGGAATATTACGAGACCATCATCACGACCCGGACCTATGCCGATCGTTTGCGCACTTTGGGCGAGATCCGCAAGACCGGGATTACGGTGTGTTGCGGGGGCATCATTGGAATGGGGGAGTCGATCGAGGACCGATTGGCGCTCCTGTTGACATTATCGTCGCTTAACCCTCATCCCGAGTCGGTGCCGATCAATATTCTCGCCAAGGTTCCCGGCACGCCGCTGGGCGAGGCCATGGATGTGCCGTTCGACGAGGTTGTGCGCATGATCGCCACGGCCCGGATCCTGATGCCGCGTTCGGTCGTTCGGCTTTCGGCTGGGAGGGCGCGACTCCAGGTGGCCGAACAGGCGCTTTGCTTCCTGGCGGGGGCGAACTCGATCTTTTCAAGCGAGACCGGGACGATGTTGACCAAAGCCGTGCCGTCACCGGGATACGGGGAGGATCTTGCGATGTTGAAGTTACTGGGGTTGCGCGTGCGCCCGGCCTTTTCGTCCGTAGATGGGGTAGGTGCGGAAGATATGCCGGATTGAAGGTTGAGTTTCGTTTGCGGCGGCAAACCCTCTGAAAGGATGACTTCGCGGCAGTGTCCGTTTCGCTCAAGGGATCAGCACGGCGCGATAACGGATGAGATTGCGATGGAGTTTGGAAATGGCGGTGTTCACTTCGGAAAGGGGAAATTTTTCGATCATGGGCTGGACGCCGAAGCGGGCGGCGGCTTCGAGCATCTCGCACATTATGGCGCGGCCGCCGATGGGGCTGCCCATCACGCGACGCCGCTTGGCCAGCAAGGGCAGGAGGGGGACTTCCATCGGTTCGCTGGGGACACCCACAAAACAGAGCGTGCCATCCGAATCGAGCAGATTGAGATAGACTTCCGAGGGGATCGAGGTGGGCACTGTGCTTAAAATAATGTCGAAAAGCCTGCTGGGAGATTGGGAGAGCTCACCGCGTCGGACGATGACGGCATCGCAGGCGCCAAGGCGTGAGGCTTGTTCCGCTTTCTCATCGCTGGTGGTAAAGACCGTGACGCTGTTGCCGAGCTTGCTCGCGAACTGCACGGCGAGATGGCCGAGGCCCCCCACGCCAATGATGCCAATCCGTTGCCCGGAAGTCATACCGGCACTACGAAGGCCCGAGTAGACCGTGATTCCGCCGCACATGAGCGGCCCGGCAAATTCGGTGGGCAGGGTCTTTTCGAGGGGAAAACAGAATCGGCCGTCCACCACAAGATGGTCGGCAAAGCCTCCATGTCCATGCGTAATCAGCCCGGTATTTTCAGTGCAGAGATTCTCGTTGCCGCGCAGGCAATCTCGGCAGTGGAGACAGGCGGAGCGCTGCCAGCCAACGCCAACGCGCTGGCCGATCTTGAGATGATTGAAGGAGCTGCCGTTTTCCCGGACCTCGCCCACCACTTCATGACCGGGAACCAAGGGGTAGGTGGAGGTGTCCCAATCGTTTTGGATCATGTGCACATCACTGTGGCACAATCCGCACGCCAACACCCGCAACAGAACTTCGTTGGGTTTGAGTCCTTCCGATTCGTAACCCCAGGCGGTGAGATTCTGTCCGCGTTCGAGGGCGGCATAGGCATTGACGCGCATGGCGGGCGATCATAATCGGAGTTGGCGCGAAGCGGCAAGAAGGTCGTTGGCACGGAACCGCGAACTGGCGCGGCATTGCCGACGACATTAGCCCGGAAATCTCACACGTGAAAAGCCCACTTCCATCCACGTGGTTTTCGGGTGAAATATCCGGGCGATGGAAACCCGCGCCAGACAAGGGAATCGATCGCCCTTTTTTCGGCAACCAAAGTCATTCTGCCACTGGACAACTGTAGAGCCATGAAACAGACCACTAAGGATATAGCCGAGTCGCGGCCTACGATGATCGTCAATTAAACGGGGATTTGATCGTTTTTTCGGATCACGTCCCAGTTCAGGCCATTATGTCTAAAGATCATGGCCGTGTCGCTTTGGGCTTTATGGATGTAAATCCAGGCCTCCTGAAGCCGCGCAAACGAATTCAGAACGGACTCACCATCAAGTACCAACACGGGTTGATCCGCGATGATCGTCTGATTTTTGATCGTTCCGGCGAACATATATGCGCCTCGATCCAGCACCTTCCATACCCGTTTCTGCTTGTCACCAGCCCTTCGTCTGTTACTAAAGCCGCTCTGATCATGGGACGAGAACCGTTTAGACTGGGGATTCTGGGTTCGGGCAAGGGCTCGAACCTGGTGGCCATTGGCGATGCGTGCGCCGATGGGCGGCTACCCGCAAAGGTCGTCTTGGTGCTTGCCGATGTTCCCGACGCAGGCATTCTCAGGCGCGCTCAGGAACGGGGTATCAGGGCCGAGTATTTGGCGCCAGGAAAGTACCGCACCAAGCTCGATGAATCGGCCGAGTCGGCCTATGCGCATGCGCTGCAGCAAGCCGGGGTGGAGTGGGTGGTCCTGGCGGGTTTCATGAGAGTTTTGAAGGCGCCTTTCTTGCGGGTCTTCCCGCGGCGGGTGCTCAATATACACCCGGCACTGCTCCCCTCATTTCCGGGGCTGGAGGCTTGGAAGCAGGCGCTGGAGTATGGGGTGAAAGTGACGGGTTGCACCGTGCATTTGGTGGACGAAGGGATCGACACGGGCCCGATTCTGGCACAACACGCTGTGCCGATCCTCGACGATGACACCCCGGAGACCTTGCACCAACGTATTCAAGAACAGGAACACATTGCCTACGTCGAGGCATTGAACACGGTGTTCAGAGGGCCGCTGCAATGGTCTGGGCGGCGGGTCATGATGGGGGCCAGGGAGGGAGAGGACCGGACTCAGGAAAACCAACTCACGGATGAAGAATAAATCTGGAAAGACAGTTTTGAGGTTGGGACTGCCGAAGGGCAGCCTGCAAGCAGCCACGCTGGAGAAGATGGCGAAGGCCGGGTTTAATATCTCAGTCAGCGGGCGATCCTACATTCCGTATGTGGACGATGAGGAACTGGAGATTCGTTTGATCCGGGCGCAGGAGGTCAGCCGATACGTTGAGCATGGGTACTTGGATTGTGGGATCACCGGCCACGATTGGATCGTCGAGAATGGTTCCGACGTGCACGAGGTGGGCGAATTCCTGTTTAGCAAAGCGACGCGCCAGCCGGCGCGCTGGGTTCTGGCCGTGCCCGAGCAATCGCCAGTGAAGTCGGTCAAGGATCTTGAAGGCAAGCGAATCGCCACGGAAGTGGTGAACGTCACCCGGCGTTTTCTGAAAAAGAACGGAGTGAAAGCGGAAGTGGAGTTTTCGTGGGGCGCCACGGAGGTCAAGGCGCATGAATTGGTCGATGCGATCGTGGAATTAACCGAAACCGGTTCGTCATTGCGAGCGAACAAGCTGCGGATCGTGGAGACCATTCTGTCCTCGACGCCGCGGCTGATTGTCAACCACGGCGCGTGGCGTGACGGGTGGAAACGCCGGAAGATAGAAAATCTGGCGATGCTGTTGAGGGGGGCGTTGGAAGCTGAGGCCAAAGTGGGTTTGAAGATGAATGTGAAGGAAAAGAATCTTTCAAAGTTGTTGCAAAGTCTTCCGGCCTTGCGTAATCCAACCATTTCAACCCTCAGCCAGGCTGGCTGGGTAGCTGTGGAAACGATCATTGATGAGCATGTAGTGCGCGCATTGATCCCGCAACTCAAAGCCGCCGGCGCAGAAGGAATCATTGAGTATCCACTGAACAAGGTGGTATACTGAGCGCGGATTAATCGTATGGGATCACTGAAGAAACGTCGGAAATCGAAGATCAATAAACATAAGCGGCGTAAGAAACTCCGCGCGCATCGTCATAAGAAGCGCACCTGGCAGAAGTAATTTCTGCTCCGATTGCCTCGAGCATGAGCGCACTCCCGCCGGCGGGACGGCGCTCGTTTCGATTTTGGCCGGCTGCCACCGGCCGGATCCGATGGTTGATCCCCTCAGACCAGGATTTCGCCGGCGTATCGCCGGAAGTCCTCCATGAAGCGTAAGCCGTCAATCGCGATGTTGGATGTGCTGCTGGCGGTGCTGCTTTCGACGGGCTGTGCCAGCCGGCGGTCGATTTCCTTGGCCGGCGCGGATGCGTTGGAGATGGATCCCGATTTGCCCGAAGCCGCGCTGACCCAGCGGATCGACGCCTACACGGAATACGCATTGGGCATCAGCGCGGAGTTGAACGGGCATCCCGAAGAGTCGCTGAAGCACCTGCTGGCCGCTGCGAAAGCGGAACCGGCGCGCAAAGCCCTGGTGGTTCAGGTCGTTGGGCGGCTCATTCAGGCCCGGCAGACAACCTCCGCGGTTGATTTGTTGAAGCGGGCTACCATGCTGCCCACAGCCGACGCGGAGTTGTTCGCGTGGCTTGGATTTGCCTACACCGCGCAGGGGGATCTTCCGGCGGCGATCGCCGCAAACCAAAAGGCAATCGAGCGGGATCCGACGCTGATCATGGGGTACCAAAATCTGGCATTGCTACAACAGGGGAACCAACATCCTGAAGCCGCATTGGAGGTCCTGAATCAGGCGGCGCTTCAGCAGTCGCCAGCCCCGGAATTCCTGGTCGCCCTTGCCGAACTTTATTCCGGCCACGCCCGCGCCAATCCGACCGACGCAGCTTATTGCCGTAAATGCGCGGTGGCGTGCCTGGAACGCGCGGAGGCGCTCAAGCCGGAGGATCCCTATTTGTTGCAACGGATGGCAGACGGATACCGACAGAACGGTCGCGTCGATCGGGCGGAGGTGCTCTTCCTTGATTTGCTTGAACAGCATCCGGGGTTACCCGGGGTGCGGGAAGCACTGGCAGAAATGTACCTGATGAGCGGCCGGAAAGACGAAGCGGCCAAGCAGCTAGAAGTCATCACCGAGGAACGGCCAAGCAATGAGCGCGCGGCTTTCTTTCTGGGAACCATCGCCTTCGAGAGCGGGGATTATCTCGAAGCCGAACGTCTGTTTCGTCGGACCGTGCTTTTGCGTCCGGATTTTGAACCGGCTTACGATGACCTGGCGGCGGTGGTGCTGGCGCAGAACCGACCAGCGGACGCCTTAAGAGTGATCGAGCAGGCTCAGGCGCTGTTCAAGGAATCTTTTCAGCTCGAGTTTCTGAGCGCCGTGGCCTTGGCGCGGCTCGACCGTTATGATGATGCCGCGCAGCATTTCACCACCGCGGAGGTGCTGGGGAAAGTCAACGCGCCAGAGCGGCTGAATTCGGGCTTTTACTTTCAGTTTGGCGCCGCATCCGAGCGACGGGGTGATTTCGTCCAGGCGGAGCACCTGTTTCGCAAGTGTCTCTCGTTGCAGCCGGATTTTGCGGAGGCCTTGAATTACCTGGGATATATGTGGGCCGAGCGAGGCGAGAACATGGATGAGGCCTTAAGGCTTATCCAACGGGCGGTCGAGCTCGAACCGAACAACGCCGCTTATCTCGACAGCATGGCATGGGTGCTCTTCAAGAGTGCTCAGGCCCAGGAAGCCTTGGGATGGATGCAAAAGGCCATCGCGTTTTCCGAGGAGCCGGATCCCACGCTTTATGATCATCTGGGTGATATCCTCGCCGCCTTGGGATTGAAGGCCGAAGCGCGACAAGCCTGGCAGCAATCCCTCGACCTGAAGGCCGACGAGAGCATTCGAAAGAAATTCGAACAGGCAGGTGATCTTCCTCCCACCACGCACAAATAGCCATGCCTCACCAGTTCACCCGGCATTACACCCCCGAACAAGCGCGCGCGCTGCTCCACCAGGTCCAATTGTGGCTGGGTCAATTAAGTGAATTGCGTCAGCAGTTGACCCGGCAGGATGAACAACTGGCCGAGATGCTGTCGGCCGGCCAGGACTTAGGCGGACCGCTGGTGGAGAGCTGGCTTACGACGCTTTTGTCGGTCAAGGAGATCCTTAACGAATTCCTGATCCGCGAAATCCAACTCAAAGATCTGGATCGCGGTCTCGTGGATTTTCCCGCGCTCCGCGACGGTCGGGAGGTTTTCCTGTGTTGGGAACAAGGGGATGAGGATATTGAATTCTGGCATGAGCTCGACGGCGGTTATGCTGGGCGGGAACGGCTTTGATCGTTCGGTCCGCGGCCTAGTAGCACAGGCCTCGAAAAACCTCATAAACATTGAGCGTGCCCCCGGGAAAATAGGAAGTCGCGGGGAATTGAAAAGTGCGCGTTGCGCGGTCGTAGATCAATGTCCCGGGCCGTTCCGGGATGTTCGGATCATAGATCCCGAATTCGATCTGCCGGGCACTCGCACGCGCGGCGAATACCAGGACGGCGTGGTTGATGCGAAGGCTCGGGAAGCAGACGAGGTGGGCCACGGCGGGTCGGTTGGATTCGACCGCGGCGATCAATCGCCGCGACGTCCGCTCTTGCGAACGCCGCGAAAAAGGGAAAACCATTCGCCAATGTCCGCGTTGAAAATAGCTCATCCATGCGCCGCCGGCCTCTCTTTTAAGCAAGGGTTCTAACTCGGCACTGAAGGTCCGGAGATCCGGATAACCAGGGATCCGAATGCGGGCGTCGTCTGGGGAGAGCTTCCGCGGGTTCGAAGCCAGCACTTCGTGGATCAGTCGACGATAGGTCAGATCATCCACGCGGGGGGCGTTGGGGTCGAAAGTGGCGTGTCCGAAAAATTGTATGGCGGCGCGGGTCAGCACGAAACAGCGCTGGCTGTATTCGGGTCTGGGAGTTCGCGGTTTGCCTCGCCAGTGGCCCTGGGAATCCCAGCCATATTCCCAAACCAGTTCATTGGCGAAGGCGAAAGTGTCGTGGCCGAAGGTGAACGGCCGATTGCTTACGGCGGCGGGTTTGCTGGCGCAGCCCTGAACGAGCAGAGCCAGCAGCACCAGCAGTGCACCGCGTTGGCATTGAACCGCCCAAGACATCACTGCGGATGAGCCTACCGCTGCGCCAGAGTCCTTGAAATCGAAGATTTGTAGTATTTGATTCCACTTTTTCAGGCCGCGTTTGGCTCGGCCAGATAGTCGGCCACTGCACGGTCGAACTGATCGAATGCGCGTGTGATTTTGTGATTGGCATCTTTGATGGCGCTCGACGTGGACGACAGTCCCGGACGTAGGTTTCGGCCATAGGTTCGCGACATCGAAAGTCGACGTGCCTCAGCCACTGCGCGATAAACTCCAGGAGCTTGACCTCGAACCCGAACGGATACTCCGCTCGTGCTCGATCCTGAATCAGACTGCGATACGTGTGCGAATATTTCACCAGTGGCCCTCGGGGGAAGCTGGGATGGCGCGGTCGGCCGGGTAGATGAGGTAGACGGTGTTGCGCGAATGAGACCAGGCCGCCGCGAATTGATCACGCGGGACAGTCTTCCTCATGGCATGCCGGGTTCCGGGATCATTCACGATGACGGCGCCTACCGAGTCGAAGCCAACCACGACCACCAGATGACCGTCGTTCGTGTCGGGTTCGCCCTTGAGCAGGGAATAGGAGACGGAGGCGACGACGGGGACGCCGGCGGCAATCCAAGGTTCAAGTTCGGCCACGTTGGCCAGTCGCGTCACATAACCGCGCATTCCCGGAAACGAGCCGGCATACGCCGCGTTGAACGACCAGTTACCCGTACCCGGCCAGGAGGGATCGTCGACCCCGGCTGCGACTTCGGGGACATCGCGATCCAGGTCGGGGCGATGATCGCGGGCGGCCCAATAGCTGAGCACCATGGACACGCAGGTGGGGCTGCACCAGGCGCCGCCCATCAGATAATCCATTTGGGAACGGGCGGGCACGGTGAGCAGCATTTCCTGACAGCCTGGGGCGGGCGCAGGCGGGGCAGGGCGCAGGCCACTATTGAGGACCGAGACACCGAGAAACTTAAGGACTATGGGTGCGTTGTCGAATTCCAGCGTCAGACGGATTTTGAACTGCCGAGCCGGTTTGGCCAGGACGAGCAGGTCGGTTTTGACTTCCGCATCCGAATCCGACTGTTTCGGGACACTGTGACTGGGCGGGTCCGCACCGTTGGGCGCCCAGAAGCCGAGAATATACCAGCGACCGGCGTGGTCGGAAAAAAGCGGTTGCGCCTCGATTTTGAGCAATGCGGAGGGGCACGGGGAGACGTTCCATGAGGCGATCAACTGGTCGAATTCAAACGGTGATCCGATGCAAGGCGAGGTGAGCCGGATGCGCTGCGGTTGGAGAAGCTCGAGGTTGAACGCTTCGAAGTGGGTGAGGTGAAAGAACTGACGGCCGGTTACCGGACTGGCAGGGGGCGCGATCGGGGCGGCGACCAGGAGGAGGGGAGCCCCGATCCGGCACGCACGGACGAATCGGGTGGTTATGCGGCGTGAGAGAGTGCGAGGGCCCAGGTCCATATGAGGGTGGCGGCGGCGACCGCGGCAGCCCCCAGGCTCACCGCGGGTTGGTGCAGCAGGCGCTCGGGCAGCCAGCCCAGGACCAGGCCCAAGACAAGACCGCCGGCAAAGCCTCCGACATGCGCTACGACATCGCTGGTCGGATTCACGCCGATCAGGATGAACAAGAGCACGGTGCCGAGTAATCCTCGGATCAAAAGACCCGGAACCGGAATGGATTCGCGGTCCGGTCTCGAGGCGGTGGCCAAAAGGCCGAGCGCGCCCATGACCATCCCGGAGGCGCCCAGGCCGAGATGCGGGCCGGAATAGAGAAACAGACTGGCGAGGTTCCCGAGCGCCCCGGCGCACCAGGCGGCAAGCAGCACCGGTCCGGCACTCCAGCGCGCCATGGCCAACCCGAGGAGGACGGTGCCGGTCGTCAGGTTCGCCATGAGATGCGACAGATCGGCATGGAGGGTCATTGCGGTGAACAGGCGCCACCATTCGCCCTGCTGAACTGCGAGGCTGCTCATCAGACCCGCGTCTCGCAACGCTGGTCCGCGGGCGCGGCTCCAGACCTCGATGAACACCATGAGCGCGCACCAACCCAGGGCGCCGTAATGAAACAATAGGGTGGAGGAGCGCGCCGAAGGCCGCCAGATCCAGCGTGGATTTTCCTTCTGATAAACTTCAAGGATGGCGAGCGCGTCGGGATAGCGCTCCGGCGGGACTCGCAAATGCCATTGGTCAGCATCTCGGTGGACGGTGGATTCGATGCCTTGACTGAGCAGGGCGACGCTCCAATCCATGGCTTGGTGTTTGGATCGGGCGTGAATCGCGGGCTCGTCGGACTCGATCGTAGGCTGAAAACCTGGTTGGGGCATTAGAATCTGGGCCTTAATCTGCTACAATGTGGTCAGCTATGCAACGCCGGTGCGCAATGGGATACCTCCGACGGTCGTTATGGGAGGTTTCATCATCATGAAAATGATTCAAGCTACCTGCAGGGCTCGATTCACGGCGCAAGATATTGATTTCGTCCTCAGCGTTTTGGGCCGATCCGCTAAAACCAACGATATCCTCGTGGGTTTGTTGTCGGAAGAGGCGACCCGGGACAGCATCCTTGACGATCCCGACCTCCACGCGGCGCTGCTTGAACGGGGCGGATGTCTTGAGGTGTCGACCCGATTCTATTTTTACGTGTTGGTCCGGCGGGTCCTGGCGCAGGCAGGGATCGAGGACCGGTCCGTGGCGGATTACGTGGCCGAGGTGCTGGCGGATTACGTCCGGATCGCGAATTCGCAGTGTGATTTGCCCGGGCTGGAAAAGCCGCTGGAATATTTTTTTGAGATGGTCGCGGCGTTACCGAATGTGGATGAAGGAACGGCCTTTCACGTGCGGGCGCACATGGGTAACCACAGTCTATTCCTGACCGGCATGTTCAAGGAATACCTCGAGCATCGGGCGAGTCGGCGCGGGGCACCGGGTCTGAGCTATTATGTGGCCCTGGGGCGAACGAGCTATCGGGTGGCCAGCGATCATCGCCTGGCCCGGCGCTATGCCTTGAGTTCTGTATTGGCGGTTTTGGCTGAGCAATTCGAGGTCGCCCGCGCCGCATTGAACGACCTGAGTGATCGGGTGCTTTCTTTGGGGATCGGTCCTGATCCCACTCGGATCCTGGAATCTCTGGGGCGGAATTAGTGAAGCGTGTTTTTGAGGATCAGAACGGAAGGCCCAACGCGTTCCCAGATGTCCTTCACAAAATCCGGAGCGGCGGACGGCATGCGGATGAGCGATCCCAGGACGAGGTCGAGATCGCCGTCGCCGTCGAGGTCGCCGGCGTCCAGAGTCATCCATCTGCCGGAGATACATTCGCGGAACGTATAAGGCTTGAAGTGGAGGTCGCCGGTGTTCTCCCAATAGACGAAGCTCTCACGGGGATTGAACTCGAAATCCGGGTAGAATGCGACGGCGGCGATATCGAGATCGCCGTCCTGGTCGTAGTCGCGCGCAATCGCGCGGAAGACGCCATGCATGGGCAGGAAAACCGTCTGCTGGAACATGCCGTTGGTTTGGTTCAGCAGGATGCGGATGCCATGATAGGGTTTGGCGGGTGAATCGTAATCGCCGTTATCGCCGTTGCAGACCAGGAGGTCCAGTCGTCCGTCCTGGTCGAAGTCATCACCTTCCATGTAGGTGTGGCCATAGGTAGGGGGACGTTGGAAGATCGGTTGGAGAGGCTTAAACCCGCCCTTTCCATCACCATAATAGATGCCGAGCGTCTCGGTTTCCTGGCCCGTGAGCATGGCGATATCGGGATGGGAATCGGCATTGAAATCGTGGACCACGCAGCAGAGCGGACCAGCCCTGGGGAAGAGAATATGTTCCAGGTAGTCACCGTTCTGGAGTGCCTCGTACCACGAGAGCCGGCCGGTGAGATAACCGAACATGGAAACCAGCAGATCGGGCCTGCCGTCCTGGTTGAGGTCGGTCACTTCGATGTGGCACGGGCGGGGCAGATGACTGAACAGCTCCTTGCGTTGCGGGCCGGACGGCGTGTTTTCGAGCAGGATGATTTGTCCGCGTCGTTCTTCCTTGGGAAAGAAATGGCCGATGCAGGCGAGGTAAATGCCGCGGTCGGTCTTCTTCATCCAAACGGGGATATTACCGACAGGAACCGAACCAAGGAGCTGGCCTTCGGGAGAAAGGATGTCGAGAGACTGGAGCGTGGCATCGGAGGTGTAGATGAGGTGTTGATCGGGATCGATTGTGGTAAGGGTGGTCAGGGGCGGCTCGCGGCGGAACTTCGGCTTTTCCAGGACGAAATGTTCAAGACCCACGGTGATGGCGGGGCGCGGGCTGTCGGGAAGGCGATCGACGGGGGCGGTTTCCAGGTAATAGCGGGTCAATTCCTCCCAGGCATCCCGGGTGAGCATGGGGGCGGCCGGAAAAAGGCCGGAAGCCAGATACAGATCCGACTCTTCATTCTTGGCCGGATCGAGCTGGTTGACTCCGGTGTAGAAGGACATCTTGGGGAGCACGAAATCCTTCCAGACTTTCCGGGTCAGGAGGCTGGGGTCGGGCACCAAATGGCAGGTGGCGCAGATGGTCTGGGCCTGTTTTACCGCGGGGGAGACTGGCCCGGGCGGCTCCGGAGGCGCGGGAATGATGGGCAGCAGTGAGCTGGCCGAAGGATGGGTGATCGTCGGGGTATCAGCCGGCGTGGCCGCGGAAAGGCGAAGCGACAGGATACCGGCGAGTGCGACTGCGCCCGAGACATACGACATCATCAGCGGGATGCGTACTGGAATCGGGCTCGGAAAACAAGCCTGACAGGTCGGGCTTGATGTCATGGCGCCGGAGTGGCAGGCTTCGGAGCCGATCCGGCATCGGCGGTCCGGCCGCGACAAGTGGCCAGGGGTTCCGGGTTTGGAACAGGGCGGGAATTTAATTTATGAAACTTGACGACGCACAACAACAAAAGGTGAAGGAATGGGTTGAGGCGGGTTTGCAGCCGGCTGAAATCCAAAAGCGATTGGTGGACGAATGCGATGTCCGGCTCACCTATATGGAGGTGCGTTTTCTGTTGGACGATCTTCGTGTCCGCCTCAAGGACAAGGTTTCCGCTCCGCCGGTAACGTTGCCTGGCGCGGTGGGCGGGCTGGAGCCGGCTTCGAAGGAGCCGGGAACAGCGGGTTTGAGCGTTAGCGTGGATCAAGTGACACGGGCCGGCGCGGTCGTGAGCGGCAAAGTCACCTTCCGCGACGGCCAATCGGCGGAATGGTATTTGGATCAGACGGGGCGGCTGGGGCTGACGCCCCAGCAACCCGGTTACAAACCCTCGCAATCGGACATCCTGGCGTTTCAAGACGAACTCCAATCGCAACTTTCGCGGCTGGGATTGTGACGCGCGCCGGCGAGCTCTCGGGAGGAGTATGAGTTTGAAGGCTGGGCCCATTCCGGAACGAAAGGAGATCGAGGAACGTCATCGTTGGGATTTGTCCCTGATGTACGAGGATGTCGCGGCATGGGAGAAGCATTATCGGGAAATCCAATCGATGATTGGAACCCTGGCGGCGCGCAAGGGGACGCTGGATGAGAGCGCGGGTGGGTTGCTCGCGGCCCTGGAGCTTCGCGATCAGATCCAGGTGCAGCTTGAGAAGCTGCAGGCCCATGCCGCCATGCGTCATCATGAGGATATGCGGTTGCCGGGACCGCAGGCGGCGTTGCAACAAGCCGAGACCCTGGCGGTGCGGTACGCAGAGGCCACGGCCTGGTTCCAGCCGGAACTGCTGCAGATCCCCGAGGCCCGGTTGGAAGAGTGGCTGCGGGGGGACGGGCTCAGCATTTACGCGCACTATTTTGAGGATCTTCTGCGTTTCAGGGCGCATATCCTTTCGCCTCGTGAGGAGGAATTGCTGGCCATGGCGGGAAAGACCACCGGGACAGGCGACAATGCGTTCAGCTTGCTGACGAACACGGAATTGCGGCGGCGCAGCGTGAAAGATCCGGAAGGGGTGGAGGTGGAGGTGACGTCGCCGATTTTTTATCAGGCGATGTACTCGAAAGATCGCCGGTATCGCCGGGACGTGTTTTTGGCGTACCACGAGAGTTACCTCGACGTGAAGGGGACCCTGGCGGCGTTGCTGGCCGGCACCCTGCATCGGGATTGGTATTACTCCAAGGCACGGCAATACGGGAGCAGCCTGGACCGGGCGTTGGACGCGGAGAATCTCCCGGGGAGCGTTTATCATTACTTGATCGGCACGATCGGGGAGCATGTGCCCTTGTTGCATCGGTATGCGGCCCTGAAGAAGAAAGCCCTCGGGCTAGAAGCGGTTCATTTTTACGATTTGTATGTCAACCTGGCCGATATGCCGGAACGCCGTTATTCGTGGGACGAGGCGCGCGGGCTGATATTGGAGGGAGTTGGATCATTCGGACCGGAGTATGGAGCGATCATAAGTAAGGCATTCGATGCGCGTTGGATCGATGTTTATGCCAATCGGGGAAAGATGACCGGGGCATACAACATGGGCACGTACCTCTCCGCGCCTTATGTGCTGCTGAATTTTACGGGGACTTTCAACGATGTTTCGACTGTGGCGCATGAGCTGGGGCACGCGATGCAGAGCTACTTTTCCCGGGAAAACCAACCGCCGATCTATGCCGGCTATCCGATGTTCACGGCGGAAGTCACCTCGACCGCCGCGGAGATTGTGTTCAAGCGATCGATGCTGGAGCGAACAACCGACCGCAAAGAACGGGCGTTTCTGATCAACCAGATGCTCGAAGACATGCGGCAAACGGTATTCCGCCAGACCCAGTTCGCCGAATTCGAGCTGGCGGTGCACGGCATGGCCGAACGCGGCGAGCCCCTGACCGCGGAGACGTTTATGGATCTGGGACGCGAGCTGTACGTGCGCTACTATGGCGCCGAATTCGTGATCGACCCGGGCCTCGAGGTGGAGAGTCTGCGGATACCGCATCTCTACATGAATTATTATGTGCATCGTTATGCGAACAGCTATTGCGCCGCGGCGGCAATCGCGCGGCAGATCATGGCCGGCGCCAGCGGCGCGCGGGAACGCTGGATGCATTTTCTGAAGACCGGGAATAGTCGGTACGCGCTGGATATGCTCAAGTTGGCGGGAGTGGATATGACGACCCCGCAACCCATCGAGGAGGGCATGGCGTTGTTCCGACAGCTGTTGGATGAACTCGAGCCGTTGTTGGAACCGGGCGTTGGCGGGCGTTGATTGGGTCATGGGTCGTTCCTATCTTTTCGAGTGCCCTCATTGTGAGTACCGCGTGGCGGTCGCCGGTGGCGTGGAAACCGGCCTGGCCTGCGAGGTGCAAACCATTCGCTGCCGCGACTGCTCTTCGCTGATCGATGTGCCGGTGCGGGTACGCGTGAGCAGGACGGGAGTTTTGCCGAGCGCCGGTTTGGGCCGCCCGGACCTCTGGCAGGATCAGCTGAGATGGCGTTTTTTGAATTGGCATCTGCAACTCCCGGTTGACCTGGCCAGGAGACGCGACTGGGTTTCGGTGAAAGTGCGCTGCCCGGTTTCAGCCGGACATCGGGTTGAGCCCTGGACGCATCCGGGCAAATGCCCGCGCTGCGACGTTTACCTGGACCGGACCGTGATGCCCTATCGGATCTGGGAGTGAGCTCCGCCCGTCCCCGAACCGGTGGCCGGGCTTGCGCGGCAGCCGCGAAGCCGTCATAACAACGAAAGTTATGGCTGAATGGAACATCCAACCCCGGGCGCGGGCGTGCCACGCGTGTGGTGAGTCCTTTGGCGACCGCCAGCATTATCATACCCTCCTGCTGGATGCGCGGGGAAATTACGAGCGCCTTGATGTCTGCGAACGCTGCTGGGCGGCCGATTATCAGCACGGCGCGGCCGATCGTTCCGGCTTCGTTTCGCATTGGCAAGGTTTGTTCGAAACGCCCGCCCCGCGGCCCGAGGCGATTCAGAAAGAAACGGCCGAATCCGTGTTGCGAAAACTGATCGCTCGAGACCAACCGGAGGAGCAGGCGGTCCGATTTATTTTGGCGGTGATGCTCGAGAGGAAACGGATATTGAAAGTGCGAGAACAATTCCGGCACGAGGGCCAACGCGTCTTCCTATACGAGCATGGCGCGACCGGGGATGCGTTCACGATCGTGGATCCCGAGTTGCGCCTGGATCAACTTGAGAACGTTCGGCGGGATGTCGCCCGGTTGCTGGAGCAGGGAGCGACGGCGCCCGAGCCCACAACAGCGCCGCAACAACCGGAACCGTCGCCCGGCGCTGCCGCGGCCGCGAAGGGTGAGCCGGACGAATCTGCCACAGTGGAGTGAGATGCACCCATGGCGGACTTAGAAGAACTGGCGGACCGGCTGGGGTATGGCTTTCGGGAAATGAGATTGTTGGAACTGGCGGTGACGCATCCCTCGCTGGGGGCCTCGCCGGGTCATTCGCCGGGGGACAATCAACGGCTTGAGTTTCTGGGGGACGCGGTATTGCAGTTGGTGTTGACCGACGAACTGTATCGACGATTTGATGCCGCCAGCGAAGGACCTTTGACCACCGCGCGAGCGCATCTGGTGAATCGTCGCACGCTGTCGGATCGGGCGCGGGCGCTGGGAGTGGGGGAACATTTGCGGCTAAGCCGGGGCGAAGAGAGCAGCGGGGGCCGGAAACGGGCGTCGGCTTTGGCGGATGCGTATGAAGCGATCATGGGGGCGGTCTACCTGGATGGCGGCATCGAAGCGGCCCGGGTGGTGATTCTGGCGCAGTTCGGTGATGTCTTTGGCGGTTGGGAGGACATGCCGAGCCTGGAAAACCCCAAAGGCGAGTTGCAGGAGCGATTGCAGGCGGAAACGAACGATCCGCCCGAATATCGGCTGGAGTCCGTGACCGGGCCGGACCACGATCGGCAGTTCGTATGCGTCGTGATACATCATGGGGTGGAGCTGGGTCGGGGCCAGGGGAGAAGCAAAAAGAACGCGGAAAGCCAGGCGGCGGAGGCGGCCTTGCGGGCGATGCGGGTTGGTGACAAACCGCAGTCCACTTGACGCTGCACCGACTGTTCGTTAGGGTGCCGCAGCCATTCTGGCGAGGTTGGATAGTTCGAATATGAATAATTTTCTCATACCCATGGTCGTTGAGCAGACGGGCCGTGGTGAGCGCGGTTACGACATTTACTCACGGTTGTTGGTCGATCGCATCGTGTTTCTGGGGACGCCCGTGGACGACATGGTGTCCAACGTAATCATCGCGCAGCTCTTGTTTTTGCAGATGACCGATCCCAACAAGGACATCCATTTATACATCAACTCCCCCGGGGGGAGTGTGACGGCGGGGCTGGCGATCTACGACACGATTCAGTTCCTGACCTGCCCAATGAATACCTATTGCATCGGGCAGGCGGCCAGCATGGGGGCGGTCTTGCTGGCGGCCGGCACCAAAGGGAAGCGGTTCGCCCTGCCCAATGCCCGTATCATGATTCATCAACCCTGGGGCGGCGTTCAGGGCCAGGCGTCCGATATCAGCATTCAAGCCAAGGAAATCCTTCGAATCAAAGACCGGTTGAATGAGATTCTCTCGACCCATTGCGGGCAGTCGGTCGAAGCGGTGGCGAAGGATACCGACCGGGACCGGTTCATGTCGGCCGACGAAGCCAAGAACTATGGGCTGGTGGACGAGGTGGTGAAATCGAGGCGCGAGATCCCGTCCTTGGCGGACGTGAAAGAAACGCCGCCCGCCTGAGCGAAGACAATCTTTCATGGCCAGGCCAAGTCAGCTTTCCCTCTGCAGCTTCTGCGGAAAATCCCACGCGGAAGTGCGTAAACTCATTCAGGGACCCGGGGTCTACATCTGCGACAACTGCGTTATTCTCTGCAAGAACGTCCTCGATAAGGAACTGCGGACCGAAAACCGAAAGGCCGTTCCCCGGCTCAGCGTCCCAAAACCGGCGGAGATCAAGCGCCAACTCGATCTGCATTGTATCGGACAGGAACAGGCCAAGAAGACCCTCGCCGTCGCGGTGCATAACCATTACAAGCGCGTCACCGCCGAGCTGTCCGGGAAAGGCCAGGGCTCCAATCGGGATTCGGAGATCGAGCTGGAGAAGAGTAACATCCTGCTGATCGGCCCCACGGGATCGGGAAAGACACTCCTGGCCAGGACATTGGCTCGAATTCTCGAGGTCCCATTTGCCATTGCTGACGCCACGACGCTCACTGAGGCGGGCTATGTCGGTGAGGATGTCGAGAACATCATCCTGAGATTGCTGCAGAATTCCGACTACGACGTAAAACGGGCGCAGACGGGGATCGTTTACATCGACGAAATCGATAAGATCTCGCGCAAAACGGAAAACGTCTCGATCACGCGGGACGTTTCGGGGGAGGGCGTGCAGCAGGCTTTGCTCAAGATCCTCGAGGGGACGATGTGCAATGTGCCTCCTCAGGGCGGAAGAAAACACCCGCAACAGGAATATATCCGGGTGGACACCACGAATATCTTATTTATTTGTGGCGGCGCTTTTGTGGGATTGGACCGGATTGTCCAACGTCGGTTGGGCCATCGCGTGCTCGGATTTGGATCGCCCCGGTTGCAGGATCCCAACATGACCTTGGAGAAGCGTGAAATATTGCAACGCGTGGAGCCGGAGGATCTGCTCGGATTTGGCTTCATCCCGGAGTTCATCGGCCGGCTTCCGGTAATCACCACGCTGGATGAACTCACCGAGAGCGAGTTGGTTTCCGTCCTGACGGAAGCCAAAAATGCCTTGACCCGGCAATTCGCCAAGCTGCTGGCCATGGACGGGGTGGAGCTCGAGTTCTCTCCGGATGCGCTGACGGAGCTGGCAGCGCAGGCGCTGAAGAAGGGGACGGGCGCCCGCGCTTTGCGGGGCATGATTGAGAAGGTGATGTTGGACATCATGTATGACATTCCCAGCAGCGAGGACATCGCCGGGGTGAAGATCACCCGGGCGGCCGTGCGAGGCGAAGGCAAACCGGTGCTGCGTCGCAAGCAGAACAAAGCGGCGGCGTGACTTCATGAATACCCGCGGGCATGGCGGGGGCCTCATGATCCTCATCGCGTTGCTTCTTGCCGGCTTGGTGTCTCGGTCGGCCACGGAAATCCCTATCCCGAAGCAGGGAGCAGCGCTTCTGAAGACCGATATCCTCTGCGTCTTCGCGCACCCGGACGATGAAACCGGTATGGCAGCGACCTTGGCCTTCTACGCGCGGGGACGGACAAGCGTTGTAGCCAACGTCTATTGCACGCGCGGCGAAGGAGGCGGGAATATGGTCGGCACCCAATCTGGCGCCGCGCTCGGCATTTTGCGCGAGGCCGAGTTGCGCGATGGTCTGGCCGTGCTCGGGGTTCGGTATTGCTATTTTCTAGACCAGCTCGATTGGGCTTACACGGAGAGTCTATCGGCGACACTCGACAAATGGGGGAAGCAGGAAACACTGGAGCGACTCGTTCGGCTCGTGCGCGTGTTGCGTCCCGAGATCATGATCACCATGAATCCGGCACCCACTCCCGGCCAGCATGGTCACCATCAAGCCGCCGGAGTGCTGGCCACAGAAGCCTTCACGGCCGCCGCCGATCCGGGTCGATTCCCACTTCAGCTCAGCAAGGAAGGACTGACCGCCTGGCAACCGCGGAGGCTTTTCTACGGTGGCGGCAGTGGCGGCGACGTGACCACCATTCGGGTCGATGAACCTTTATCCGATGGTCGAACACCCGCTCAAGTTGCCGCCGAAGCCTTGGCGCACCACCGCTCGCAGGCGTTCGGAAATATTGGAAATGCGCCATGGCTTCAGCGGCCTCAGCACTTCACGCCCGTCAAGGCGATGGTCTCCACCCGCGGCACCGATACCGATCTGCTTGCCGGGTTGCCCGCCACCAAAGGAGAGTTGGCACCGGTGACCTTCGGCAAACTTCAGGAAGAAAGGGAACTGAGGTTGGAATTCGTGCCGCGCCCTGCGTTCGACCATTACCGGCGGTGGGTGGCTGAACAAGGCATTGAGCCGGTCGCTATCGCATTCCGCGCCAATCTCCCGCTCGTGGCGGGCGAGACCAATGTTGTCCAGCTCCAGATCATCAATTCCGGACCTGCCGTTGCGGCCGGCCTCCTGATCTTCCACGTCCCCGACGGCTGGGAAACCAAGCCGGACCAAATCCACGCCACCGTGCCGGCCTCCGGGAGCATCACCGTGGACGCGATAGTCACGCCTCCCGCTGGTCTTCCGTCTGACGGGGAGTTGTCGGCGAAATTCATCGAGAACGAGCGAAAGACGGAAGTCGCCGCGACTGGTCATCCGGTTCCGCATGCCCGCGTCACGCGAATATCAGCGCGGCCTCGGATGGACGCCACAGGGGCCGGCTGGGAAGATGTTCCGCTGTTGGCAATTACCCCCCGCCAGATTGTCCAGGGCAAAGTCGATGGCGAGGCGGACAGCAGCGCGCGAGTTCGGTTGGCCCACGACGGCGCGACGTTGTTTGTGGATGTGGAAGTTCAAGATGAAACCGTGGTTTCCAATATTGCCCCGAACGATATCAAAGGGCATTGGCGCAGTGATTCGGTGGAAATCTGCCTCGATCCCGAGCCGGGATCTGAACACACCATGGGCTGCTTCAAACTCGGCATCTTTCCCTTTGACAGCACCGGCGTCGTCCGCGCCGCTCGAGACGCCGATGCCCGCCAGGGCCCGATGGAGGAGACCGCGCCGGGGACACGGCTGGCTTCACGTCGCACGGCTGAGGGATATCGAATCCAGGCCGCAATTCCGTTTGCGGAGATCGGTCTCAGGCCTGATAAGGCGCGCCTTGGATTCAATTTGATTGTCTATGATGGCGACAAACTCGATGCCGCTCCGGGGGAGAATATCAACGAATCGCGCATCGCCTGGGCGCCAAGCCCCGGAGTCCAGGGCCGACCGGAGGATTGGGGACGGATCGATCTGGATTAACCTGTCCCCACGAAAAGGCCTGCGTCCGGTGGGTGACGCTCATGAAGCAGAGGATAGGAGCACCAGCCTCCGGCACGGCGACGATCGAACTGGAGCGCCGGCCTCCGGCACGGCGATGACCGAAGCGGAGAATGACAGGGGACGTGGATTATCGAAAACTCGAAGCCCTCGCCGCGTCCGACCGCAAGTGGCCGAGGATCGTCCGGACCACGTGGTTCCAGGTGGGTTGATCCCGGAGAGAGGCGTGCGCGCGGCGCGCGAGATACGCCCGGAGGGCCGGGCGTCGGCGGAGGATGCTTATGGCCGTGGCGATTCCGATGGCGTCATTTGGGCGAACTAACCAGGCCGAACGCCCGTGATGAAGGATCCGTTCAATCGGTTTGAGCCGAGCGGCGATGATCGGTCGCGCAGCGGACATATAATCGAATAGTTGCCCGAGATCTTCGCCCTCACCGACCTGCGGGAGATAAGGCGCAACGGCGATGTCCATGCAGGCCAGGGACTCCACTGTCGCGTCGCTCGCGGCCTTCGCTTCCCAATGCACCTGCGATGCGATCCCGAGCTGCCGCGCAAGCTGGTCGAACTGCGGACGTTCCGGTCCGTTCCCGATGACCAGCAACCGGTCGGCCGGCTGGCGGTCGGACAAACAGGCGAACGCTTCGAATAAGAGCTGCAAGCCATACGCCGGAGTCAGCAAGCCGACAAAGCCGATCGTCAGGGGCGGTTCGGATCCGCGCGGGGACGGCGCGGCGTTGGCCAGAGACAAATACCGTTCTGTATCCGAGCCTTCCGCGACCACATGCAATTGAGCGCTTGCCCCAAGCGAACGCACCCATTCGGCAATCCCCTCCGATGTCGCGATCGTCGTTGTCGCCGCCGAAACCGCCCGGCGCGCGATCACGCATGCCGCTTGCGCATGTAAGTCGTCGCTGAAGTCCCCCGGGTTTTCAAAGGGCCGGTCATTCAATTCCAGGATCGAGGGAATCCGGCGATCGCGGGCCCACTCCAATGCGGCATAACTCCAACACGAATGCCGCTCGTAGAGCAGGCCAGGCGCGCCGCTGGGGTGGTGAGCCAACGCCTCCAGACCACGCCGCAGCGGAACGTTCAGCGCGAGCGACGTCTCAACGGTTTCACGGTAAGTGCACGCCGGCTCGAGGGGAAGCCGATGAATGGCCCCCAGTCCCGCCAGTTCTTCGGCAGAATCGTCGCCGCACGGGGCGAATACGTGCAGTCCGTGACCGAAGTGCGCAAGAGACCGCAGGATCCCACGGGTGCGCAGGGACGCATTCGTGCGTCCGGACATGAGCGACGTGGGATCGAGGCTCACAAACACAGTCTGAGTAAGCGATTCAGGGAGGTCGAGCCCCACCGGTTCGCCGCTCAGAGTCATCCTTCAGTTTACGGAAGGGTGAATCGCGAACGCAATGGGGTGTTCACCCCAATCCATTCAACCTCCCACTTCCGGTTCTGGTGGAGGCGAGCGGCCTCGTTTGCTTGCCCTTAGCCCACTCGGGGCGCCTTCCGGATTCTGCTGTTCCGATGTGTGGGAAAAGCTATACTCGCCCGTGTCAGCCGAAGAATCGAATCGGCCAACGATTTGTAAGCCGCCTCGAAACTCAACGAATAGAAGGCGCAAGCTCAGGATGTGAGACTGCGGGAACGAGCCGCGTTGTGGCCTGCGCGTGTCGCCAGGAGTCGAACTATGAAGGCGAAGAAATTGCAACTGAAGGCGGAAAGCGCCGACCCGTGCCGGAACGGACGCCGACAAGGGTTTACCCTGATTGAGTTATTGGTGGTTATCGCCATCATCGCCATCCTCGCCGGGATGCTCTTGCCCGCTTTGGCCAAGGCCAAGGCCAAGGCTCAACAGACCGCGTGTCTCAACAATCTCCGTCAATTGGGACTGTCCACGATCATGTATGTCGATCAGTACCAAAAGTACCCCGGCTGCATCAAGGTGCCGGAGTTCTATTATGCCTGGCCCATTCGCCTCTTCACTCAGATGGGCACCAACCGCGAATCCTTCTGGTGTCCAGCGAACAAGCCGGAGTTCCGGTGGGATACGAACGTCAACAAATCGTTGCAGGGGAATTGGGCGATTTTGCGGGCCTCAGACAGCGGCGCGGGAATGAGCTATGGCTACAATGATTGGGGCGTCGGAGACGTGACGCCCATCATCACCGAGCAACTCGGTTTGGGCGGCGATGTCAATCCTCCAGCGCAGCCTGAAATGAACGAAAGTCGAGTCGTGAACCCCGCCGACATGATGATGCTGGCCGACAGTCGATCGGATTACTCCTGGGACGGGAACATTGACTGCAAGGAGAAAGACCAGTGGCCGGCCAAGCGACACAATGGCAACTCGGTCGTGATGTTTTGCGATGGCCACGCGGAATCGGCTCGCCGGATTGATATCGTCGATCCCAACAACGATCGCTGGCGCCGCCGGTGGAACAACGACAACGATCCGCACCGGGAATTCACCTGGGGAGGCGACGACGGATCAACCAAAGACTGAACGTCCCGCTGACCACGCGTTCCGCGAAGGGCATGGGTTGCGAATCCGCACAAATGGAATGCGCTGCGGCCCGGAGACGGTCGGAAATCGAGATGGGCGAAGAAAGGACTTGCGCCGGGCGTTTGGAACTCCATAGTTGCCTGCGAATTTAATCGCGGGGTGGAGCAGCCCGGTAGCTCGTCAGGCTCATAACCTGAAGGTCCTTGGTTCAAATCCAAGCCCCGCAACCAATTTCAAAGCCCCTGAAAGCCTGGCTCTCAGGGGCTTAACTCTTCTCAGCGTGCGAGCTTACAGAAGCCGCCTTCAACCCCTGGTTTCAGGCCACTCTCTTCGACACAGAAACCAAACTATCGCCAAATATTTGGCAGTTCCGGCTGCTCCGTTTGGGTGCACTGTGGTGCACTGTGGTGCGCTGTGGCGCATTTCCAAATAATCGCCAAACTCGTTGGCGGTTTCACGCCCGTAAGAGGCTCGGAATCAGAAGCAGCACGATCCCCGTTTAGTGGGGGTCTGAAGGGCCGTGGTCCGGCGTCCGATGGATAACAGTATCGGATCTCAGCCGTTCAGTCGTCGGGTTCGCGGTCGTCGAATGTTGGTCACGGCGCCGCATCATACTGCTGATGCCTGCCGTCAAGCCACGCCTCCCATACGCTCCAGCCGAGGATATCCTGCATCTGCCTTTCGAGTTCGCCCTGACGCGATGGTGCCGCTGAATCGGTCTGAGAGCCACCCTGGCGGGTGAAAGCCGCGAGTTCGTCGAGTTGGGACTGTATGGCGAACACTTCGCGAATCGTTTCTCTGGGTATTTGGTAACGAAGGCTCAGACTGTTCATGCGTTGGCCCATGTCGCTTGTGGCCATCTCATAATCAACGTATCGCTCCGGACCGAGCGCCTGCCGCAGGCCAGCGTTGAGTTCCTCCTCCGCGATGGCGATTTGATCGGGCGGGACTGCGAGAGCCCGCCAGCGACCGTGAACCGCGCCAGTCTTCTGCCAGTACTCGTCCGTGAGCTTGTACATCATTGCCATCTCCTCTTCGGTCGGGTCCATCCCGATAACACGTCGCGCCAACTCGGTCCCGGTGGGTGTGCTGTTTCTCTCGTACAGTTCGTATTCCTCTGGCGTTAGGATACCCATCAAAGCCGCGTTGCGTTCTTCGGCCGCTTGGCGGTAGGCGGCGAGCTCTCCTGCGTCACCGGAAAGATAATCCGGACCTTGCGCCTGATTCCAATCGTCTTGAATCCAGAGGTTTTCCTGGATGAGTTGCACGGCTTCCTGCTTCTCCGCAGGCAGGAGACTGATGGCGTATTCATATGCCTCCCAGTTGCGGGAGTTCGGCGTCCGGATCATCTCACGAGGAATGCGAACACCTAGAAGTTCTTGCAGGATCGCATGCTTCTCGATTTGAACATCGCGCAACTGCATCATGCGCTCGATATCTTCGGGGGTGGGCTTGCTGCGACGCCGGGAGAGTGGGGCATCCTGTGGTACGGGTTTCGGCTTCAGCGCCTCTTCCCGGGAAGCGTAAAGTCCGTTCACGTCGGATACGATGATCTCACGAACGAGTTCCTCCGGAAAACCCAAGTGCCGCAAGTTGCCGATATACTCCACGTAATCGGAGGATTCGATCGGAGCCCACTCGAACGGCGAGGGGCGAACCGTCCGTGACAACGCTTCCGAGCGCGGTTTGGCCGGCGGAGGTGTTTCCACGGGATTCGTCACTTCTGAAGCCAATTCGAGTGAAGCGGGATCTTCAACTTGCGGGGACGTCGAAGGGCGACGCACGTAAACGTTCGCACCCAGCAGCACCATCGCTGACGCGGCTAATGAAGTTATCGGAATCCAAGGTCTCATGATGAGTGTTTCAATGAGGGGCCGTATTCAAGGGCTGGAGGTCTGCGATAGGCTCAACTCATTCAAGGCCGAGTTTCGCTCCGTCCGAAGCCGCTCCAATTCCGCAATGTCATCCGACTGCCAGAAACCCGCTGTCAGTTCACGCAAAGCTTGAACGCCGGCCCAGTAATCTTCCTGGATTTGCTGGGCGGCCTGTCGTTGTTCCGAGGCCAAGGAATCAAGTCCCTCCTGAAACCTCTGTTCACTGGTTGTCATGGCATAAACAGCCATTTTCACCGGAACATCATAGCCCAGTGCGCCATGGAGAACGGCTTCCTTCTGACGCGCGATGGCAGCGGCCTGCTGTCGTCGCTGAATCAACTTTCCTTCGCTTGTCTTCGCCGACCATCCCCACGGTACGTGGTCTGCGGGAGTGGGACGGAGCATTTCCTCTTGCGCCCGATACTTCCGGTCCACATCTGCAATTAGAATGTCTCTAACCGTTCCTTCTGGACATCCAACTCGACGAAGGTTTGCCACGAGCTGCGCAGCGTCGTCAGAGTAAACGGCGGCAAAGGGGGTCAGCGGGGTGGTGGACGTCAGCTCCCTCGACGGTCCACTTGCCGGAGGATCTCTGGGGGTTTTGAGATTAACCGTTGAAGTGGCTTCGACTACCTTCGAGTGCCCGGTCCTTGCTGACTCCTCCGATGATGAACGGGGTTTTACCCCCCACAGTAAGGTTACTATCAATGCACAATTCAGAATCAAAAGAAGGCCGAGAATTGCAGAAGTCTTCATTGCTCCAGGACGATCTGTTATTCGAAATACGGGTAGTTCCAGAAGAATACAAATGAATCTGCTAATGTCAACGGCTGTCCATGCGGCCGAGGTTGCGGCTCGTCCTTTCAAGCAGGGAGATGAAATGTCTAATTCCAGCTGTCGATTTTTTCATCGAATCCGCGAGATGACCGGCCTTGGACGTCGCAGTGGACACGCATACAGATCCCACGAATTCAGCAGCTCGTGGGGTGGCAATGTAGGGCTGGAAAGATCGGCATTAACGGCGAACTCTGGATGCCGATCCACTTCTTATTCGCAATGAGAAGGTCAGGGGTTCGACTCCCCTCGGCTCCACCATTTTTGAAAGCGTCTGCAAGGCTGTGAAAGCCTGACGCCCAGGAGGTTAGGTCCGCGCCCTGCTTCGCCGCGGGTTTTGTGCGACGCCGTGCAATTCCGGGCAATCGTAGGAGCGATTTCCAAATAATTGCCAAACTTTTCGGCTGCGGGTGCGGTCCGGCGACTTCAGCCCTTGAGATTGAAGAGAAGAATCAGCACCCCGATCACAGCGACGCCAGCCAGGAAGTTCCCGAGGACAAGAACCTTGTGGTGCTTGAGGATTTCCCCCAACACCGCGTGCGTGGCCAGGAACAGGAACCCGCCGCCAGCGTGAGCGAGAACCGCCGCCAACCAAGGACCAGAGATTTCGCGAAACACGAATCCGCCCGCTAGACCTCCAAGCACGGTGGTACATTCCACCGAGGCCACACGGCCCAACATCCGGGTTCGAGGGAAGCCGGCGGCGATCAGTAGAGCTCCCAGAGCCAGACCTTCGGGCACCTTGTGAACGCAGATCGCCAACACGATCGACAGGTCCAGCGAGGCGCCATGCGCAGACTCGACGCTTTCCTCATGCCCGGCGGCGAGCGCGAGGCCATCGACGACACAGTGGATTGCCAGCGCAATCATCATCGCCGCCGCGATCTCGCCGAACCGGTGTGTTGTCGCCTCGTCGAAATGGCTCGCTGCGCAGGCCGGGCAAACGTGAAAGACGTATCGGCTGATCAGCGCGAACAGACCGTAGCCGGTGCCCGCTGCCAGGAGAACCTGCCACCAACGCAACGCCTCCAAACACTCGGGCACGATGCCAAATAAGGTGACGCCCAGGAGCGTCCCTGCTCCCAGGCTAATGAGGGCACAGAGTTGTCTATGCGTGCGCCCCAGCAACCCACCGAGCGCACCCCCGGCCACAGCGAGAAGAAACGCTGCCAGGACGCGGAGCAGAATCGGCATCGCAGCCGCCATCGATTCCCCCTTGTCCCCGGCACGTCATTTCAACACGACCCGGAAGAAGCGGCGCGGCTTCCCGAGATCCGCGGGAACCGTGACCTGCTGCGGCGTGCTGACGATCGAGAGGTTCGTGATCACAGTCGTCCACTGCGCGAAATCCTCGGTTGCCAGGACGTCAATCATGCTGTTAGTGGCACCGACCACATTGAAGGTAAACCTGCCGTCCGGCAGCACTCGCGGGCCGTCGAGCTGGATGTTGGTCGGGAGCGGCAGTACGTAAAACGTGAACGTCGTGTCGGCGCTGGTGATGTTGGTGGTTTCACCCACACGTTGACCGGACACCTGGAACGTGAGCTGGTAAAGTCCGTTGGTGGTGAAACCCCAGTTGAAATGCTCGTGGCTTCCGACGATCTGATTGTGAATGTCCGCGGCGTCGATCCCATCCGCGCTGCTCATCTGGATGTCGAGCGTGCCGCCGGACGTCGCCTGCCAAAGAAAGAAGTTCCCCGGACCGGAGACGGCCTTGAGGGCAAACTGCAGCGGCCCGTTGAAGGCGCCGAGCGGGATCCCCTCGGCCGAGAGACCGAGGTAAAGCAGGCCGGGATTTTGGCTTTGCGGCAGGATCCACATCGGCGAGCCGCCGGGGCCGAAGGGTGTGCCGTCGGGCAAGGTCACCTTGGAGGATTCCGCGACGACCAACACGACTTCGTTGGTCCGGTAGTTGATCGAGTGGTTTTCGTCCCGGGCCACGACGCTGAGCAGTTCATTTGTTGAGGAAGAATCGTAAAGCACCCGCAGATCGGTGTGTTCGTCGACCAACAGCACCGGAGGCGCAATCACAGTGAAGGAGAACTCCACCGGCCCGCTGGACGCCACAACGCCGCCGTCGACCAGGGTCCCCGAGGCCTCGAGGGTTACGGTGTAATCTCCCGACGCCGTGAACGCCCAGTTGACGTGCGCGTCGCCGCCCGCCTGCACGACGGCGACATCGTTGGACGAGACGTCGTCGCGAGAATTGAACGTCACGGCGGGATTCCCGAAACCATCAACGGTGTAGGAGAAGAAGTCGCCCGGGCCTGTGACGCTCTTGAGCACCACATTGACCTGGTTGCCGACGAACACGCCGTCGGGAATGCCGTCGCCGCCGTAGCCCAGGTAGAGCAGCGCCTCGTTCTCCGCTTGTGTCAGAATCCACACGGGATCGCCCGCGTTCCCCAGGAAGGAGAATTTCGCATTCGCCGGGATGGTGGTCTTGGCGTCGCTATTCACTCGCAGGATTACGTCATCCGCATCGTACGCCAATTCGAGGGCGTCGGAACCGGCGTGAAAATCCCAAGCCCCGGCATCAGGGGAATAATCGATAGCCAAGTCGGTATGACCCGTGGAGAGGACCGTCGGCGGGCCACCGACGGTGAACTGGAAACTGACCGGACCGCTCGAGGTGCTGGTGCCTCCGGAGACCAAGGTTCCAGAAGCTTCGAGTACCACCACGTAATCGCCCGGCTTCGTAAAGGCCCAGTTCAAGTGGGCGTCGCCGCCCCCTTGCACTACGGCCACATCGTTGGACGAAATGCCGTCGCGGGTGTTGAACAATACCTGTGGGTTCCCGAGGCCATCCACGAGATAGGAGAAGAAGTCTCCCGGGCCGGTGACGCCCTGAAGCGCGACGCTGACCTGGTCTCCAGTGAATACGCCATCGGGGATACCGTCCCCCCCGTAACCGAGGTAAAGGAGATCCTCGTTCTGGGCTTGCGGGAGGATCCAGACGGGTTCCCCGGCCGCGCCAAGGAATGCAAATCTGGCGTCTGCAGGCACCGTCGTGTGCGCGGCGGCCTTGACCTTCAGCACGACATCGGTGGGCGCGTACTCAGCGCCGGTGGTGTCAGAACCGACGTGCAAGTCCCAGGTGTTGTTGGTCGCCGTGTAGTTGATTGACAAGTCCGTGTGACCGGACGCGAGGACGCGCACGTCGGCGCGGGCTGGGACGAGAACGGCGGCGAATACGATCAGGATCAGCAAGGGAATTGAGGGTTTCATGAGGCGCATAGAATTGTTCAGGTTTGGCGAGAAGGGATTATTGGATGTGGTGGAGCTTTACGGTCATTGCGGCGGCTTGGCGAAGTTGTCGCCTGCGTCTATTCGCTTCTTGAGCGGCGCTGCCTGGAGCGACTGCACGTGGCTGTCCGCGAACAAGTAGTTGGCGGTGCCTTGAGCGTGATCCGGAGCCGGCGAACCGGCGCGGTGACGATCAGGTTGAATGTCAAACAACACCTGATCCCAGCCGTTGGCCCAATTCCTGGAGTGCGTGTGATCGGTGAAGATGCTGGCGCTGGCTTTGTCGGCGATTTCGAACACCGTGATCGTCTCACTGGGTCTGGGGAGCCAGTTGAAGTTGTTGAAAGCCTCGAGCACCTTCCCGAAGGGATCGATTTGCGGCACCGCGGTGTACTCATTCATGGGGTAACTCGCGGCGTTATTGGTCAGGCGAAGCTGCCGCTGGGGATCGGAGGGGCAGATCCGGATCGCGTCCACCTTGCCGACGTACGGCGCCAAGGTGTAGATCCACGACACGTTCGTTGGGTTGCCGTGCGTCGTCTCGGGCAGGTATCCGCGGTAGTCGTCCGCGTACATCTGCATCCCTAACCCGATCTGCCGCAGGTTCGAGGTGCACTTGGCTTGCAGCGCTTTGACCTTGGCCGAGGCTAGCGCCGGCAAAAGCAGGCTGGCGAGGATCGCGATGATGGCGATCACGACCAGCAATTCGATAAGGGTAAAGGCTGCCAACGTCTGCCGCGGTGCCGCTATCGGTTTCATAAGATCAGCGCCTGACTCTTGCACCGTGGTGAACGATGCCGGGCTCAGGCAAAGCCCGAAACAAAGTGTGAATGGAGTTAGAAGAACCTCAGCGGGACGCAGGACGGGCACACTTCAAGTGAGCGCGACGCCATGATCCAACCGAGACCGTAGCAAGGCTACGAAAGAAGAGTAGGTGGACCGCGTGTGGGGGGCAGCCCATGGTGGAGAGACGACGGTGCGGAAATCGGGGAAATCGGCGGCGAGTGGACCAAAGTCGACGGGCCGACAACAATTATCGCTGCGGACGCAGCGACGAAGTGACCCTTCGAGAGTAACGTGGCAATACACTGATGCTGGGTCGAAGTAGCATCGCGCCCATGGAGGAGTATATGGAGACTCGGCGAGACAGCCAGCAGCGTGACCCACATGAACAGAGCAAGCGCGCCAACCGCGATCAGCCGGTTTGCGGCTGGCGACCAGAAGCGCGAACCTTTGTGTATTCGCTGCACCGAGTGTCACATTATGATAATAGATCCCATGCGTCAATCGAGTTTAAAACCCCGATGCTGGGACCGAATTGGGACGGACTATTCGCTAAGAGACCGCTACCCACCGCCACCACCCTCATCCAACTTCCCTTCGTGAGGGTCGGCCCGTTCGCGCCGCCGCCCGCCCGAAGGGCGAACGTGCCGTCGGTGCTGAATAGCTCGTGCAGCATGCTGTTGTTGAGATCGACCTCCGAATCACCCAGCTTCTGTCGTGGAACAATGATTGCGTTTCCACGTGTGTAAGCGGCCTGTCCTTCCTCCATGCCGGTAGTTTTGATGACCATTACAGTCGGAGGAAGTGGCAGGTTCCAGCCCTTTAGTTTGTTGTCGATATTCAGGAAGACCCGCACCAGTTTGTTGCTCTCGGCGGCTGACCAGGACAACGCATTGCTTCCGAGAAACGCGAGGAATTCGGCCTCCGACACGTCACGGTCGGTTTTCATGCGAGCCGAACGGTCAAATTGGCTAAGTGCTCTGGGTCATAAGTTCGGTGACGTATTCTTAGGGTCAGGCTGCCAGCGCACATATTGGGGCGCCGTTTGGAGTTTCGCCACCAACTCGCGGAGTTCAACACGTGTGAATTTCCATTCGAACGGCTTGGCGACTTGCTCATAATATGACTGGAACTCCAGCAGCCTTTTCGCGACGGCATCGAGGCAAGGAAAAGTCGTTGGGCGTTAGCACCTTTCTCTGCACGACGGAAAAGTAGATCTCCACCTGGTTAAGCCAACTGGCGTGAACCGGCAGATGAACCAACACCAGGTTGGAATACTTCTTGCTGCAATCGCTGACAGGCAGCCTGCCCGCGGTGCGAGGAGCCATTGTCCACAATCCAGAACACCCGCTTGGCCTGCCGGTAAGGTTCCTGGCTCATGACTTGTTGGACCAAGCGGTCGAAGGGAGCGATCCCGGTCGTCGGGTCACAATAGCCGAAGACCTTGGCGCGGCGGACATCCCAGGCTGCCAAGTAGGCCAAAGCGCCGCCGCGTTCGTATTCAAACTCCACCCGCATTGCCTGGCCGGGTTGGGCGGGTTGGGTCGGGTGGATGCGGACGCGCGCCTGAATGCTGGTTTTCTCGTCGGCTGAGATCACGTAATCATCGCTGCCCAAGGGCTGGTCTTGCCAGCAACCTTGGTAGAGATCCAAGACCCGTCCCGCCTTCTGCTCGAACTGCGGATCGCGGGGGAAAATCCAACTGCGGTGTTGCCAGGGGCGGATGGCATCTTCGTCGAGCCAACGCCAGATAGTGGCACCACTTATCTGCGCGACGATGCCCCGGGCTACGACTTCTCTGGCCAAGTCCTGGCGACTGAACCGGGAGAGGGGTAACTCGGTTTGGGCGGGCAGTTCACAGGCCAGAGCTTTAACCTGCACGACCACCTCTGGGGGGAAAAACGGGCGGACGCCCGGTTCGTGGTTCATTCTCCAAACCGGCCAGACGTTCCTCGAAGAAGCGTTTGCGCCACTTGCTAACGATCTGGCGCGGGACAGAAAGGCTGGCGGCAATTTGGTCATTGGGGCGGCCTTGAGCGGCCAAGAGGACTATCTTGGCACGGAGGACCGAATAATACGGTGACGTATATTGTCCTGGCCTGGGTCTCCAAGAGAGCCTTCTCGGCCTCGCTGAGCTGAATGTTGTATGGGCTTATTCGGGGCATAGCCTCGCTCATATGAGCGAGGGAAGCTTGGCGGATTACCACCGGCAAGGCAACAATAATACGTCATATTATTTATTGACACATGCACTAAGTGTTGACCGGCCTCGACCGGGCCGTTCCGGTCTTCGTGCGAGGTTTTACGGGTTCCCGCAGGAGATGCATCATTTCGCGCGGTGCGTTCGTGGCAAGGAATCGCCGCAGGCAACCGGCGAAGATGGCCGGCTGGTCCAGGAGATTTTATACGCCGGGTACCGGTCGGCGGGGACGCGGGCGAGTGTGGATTTGCCCTATCACCCCGCGCAGGTGAAACGGCCGATCGATCTCTGGCGCCCAACGCCCTGATTCCTCTGCCCTATGAACGTCCCTCGCACAAAGCGCGCGTAATGTTCTTCGGGGAATCATTCTGTCACGCCCACACAGCGACGGACGGAAACCGCATCACGGGATCGAGAACGAAGGACGAGCACGAGAACGAGGACGAGACCGCGGTCACGGAGCGCGGCTGTGTCCCGTCTGCGGGACCAGCCGCAGCAACGTACGTCCGTGGCACCGCGTTCGAACGGGCCCAGGGCCGGCGAACATTGGCAACGCACGTTTCGCATTTCGCCGAGCGTCCGGACGTTCGCACGCCGCGCAACCGGCGAAGCCTGCTGCGACTGGCGCTTCGCGCACAGTCGCGCTCCGGGCCAAGCGCGGCCATGAAGCCTTTCTTGCAAAGCCCATCACCACCACTTAAGATGCGATCATGCCAAAGTCCCGCACACTCCTCCGAATGCCGGCGTCTAATCTTCTTTTGGCCGCTGTCACCACGGGCCTGGTCCTCACTCGATGTTCTCTCGGCGTCGCACAGTCCGTGGGTCCCGAAGTGGTCGTGCGTGATCCGACCCTGGCCGGCTTTGCGTCGGACATCACGGCGGCCTTCGATTCGGACGGGACGTATATCGCCTGGTGGGATGACCGCACTGAGGGCGGCACAGGCGGAGATATCTTTGTCCAAAAACTCGGGCCCGATGGCACACCGCTCTGGGCAACGGACGGCCTCGCCGTCTCGACCGCGGCAGGAAGCCAGTCGCTGCCGTCGATCGCTCCGGACGGTGCGGGCGGCGCCGTGTTCGTCTGGCTGGACAATCGTGGGGCGTCCCGTGTTATCGCGGCCCAGCGGGTCTCGGCCTCCGGCGCGGTCCAGTGGGCGGAGAACGGCGTGGGGGTGGGCTATGTCTATGGGCAACTGCCGCGTCCGTTGGTCTACCGGGCGTCGAGCGGCGAGTTCATCGTGACGTGGTGGGATTCGGTTTCCTTTTTCCTGTCGCCCAGCCGCTATGTGTCGTTGGCCCAGAAGCTCGACGGAGATGGTAACATGCTGTGGGACCCCGACCCGCCGGATAACACTGACACCTGGGGTCCCGGCATTGAAGTCCTCGATGGAGTCACGCGCGGGCGGAGCGTCTCCGACGGCGCGGGAGGGGTCTTGGCTTTCGCCAAAATCCGCCAGAGCGGCGGGTTTCGTTTCCAGCATGTCCTCGCGGACGGGTCGTTGGCGTGGCCGGACTCTGTGGATCTCACCGCCTCGTTGCCGGATAACGTCCTGTTCAACTTTGCGGAGGACGGCGCCGGCGGGGTGGTGGTGGCCTACCTCGATAGCGGCACCGTCCGCGCAGGCCGCGTGACGAGCGACGGCACACTGCCTTGGAGTGAATCGGCCTCCACCCTCACCGAAACGAACGTCGTGACCAGCCAGGCCCCGATCGTCGCCTCCGACGGAAACGGTGGCGCGTTCGTCGCGTGGATTTCGACGTCGCCCCGCGACATCCATGTCCAACACGTCGCTGCCGATGGCGCGCATCTGTGGCCTGAAGCCGGCGCCGTGGTGCCCGACCTCTCCGGCACGGAACGCGACGCGGCGATGGTCGGCGACGGTGCGGGCGGGCTATTCCTCTCGTTCGAGACGTCATCCAGCCTGCGCGCCCAACAGCTGGATTCTTCCGGCGTCGGACAATGGAAGGTAAATGGGAGCAACGGCCTGAACCTGATGTCCGGGTTTGATCCGATCATCGGTATCGGCGCGTCCGGCCCTGTCGTGGTTTACGATCAGAGCTTCGGTCTCTCCGCCCGGACGATTTCCCTGCCGGAGCGAAATGACTTGCGGCTAACCGGCGTCGTAATCCTCGTCGATGGCCAGCTCAGTCTCACCCTGAACGGTGGCGATCCGGACACGGACTACGATGTCTTCCGGACCACCGTCCTCGGCGCCCCGCTCGGCGATCCGTCCTGGACCCTGGTCGGGACGATCCGCTCGGGCGAGACATGGATCGAAACCGACCCGCCTTCTCCCACGGCGTTTTACGGCGCGGCCGAGCATTAATCGAGCGGCGGCGGACGGAAAGCGCATCACGGGATCGAGGACGAGGACGAGCCGCGGTCCCGGAGCGCGGCTGTGTCTCGTCTGCGGGACCAGCCGCAGCAACGTACGTCCGTGGCACCGCGTTCGAACGGGCCCAGGGTCGGCGAACATTGGCAACGCACGTTTCGCATTTCGTCTCGTGTCGCGTCGGACCATCGCACGCCCCCGACCCTTCGTACGCTGCTGCGACTGGCGCTTCCCGCACAGTCGACCCAGGGCTTTCAACACTGCCATGCACTTTACGCCGGTCATTCAACCGAGCTTAATCTGTAGGTCACCCGTCCGGCAAGATGAGTCCCAAGGTTCAGCAGAATCAAGAAGATCGCGGACCATCGCGGCCCTGACGCCACCAGCCGACCGCGATCAACACAAATGCGGCAAGCCTGACCATGAACATTTGCCGCGGCCAGATCGTTGCGGCAGCCGAACGCGGGGCGATTTGAGTCTATTCCTCCAGCACGAGACCTTCGGGGTGGGGTATTAACAAAACACTCTTGCGTAACACTGGTGCGTTTGATAATACTTTGGTTGCGGACAATAATACTTGAATGCCTTGACGGGTGAGTGGCGTAGCCGCCCAGGCTTTGCCACCCATCCTGATTGGAACGAACTACTGTTTATGATGAAGCACTTGATCCCTTGCGCCGGATTGTGGGTCGCGGCGGCGTTAACTTCCGCCACGCCCGCCGTCGCCGAAACCCACTCCAACCTCCAGGCCGTGGACGCCACTGGCGCCAGCGCATGGGCTGGCACCTTCCCTTTCACGATCCGGGGCGTGCTGCTGTGCAACCCGGATGAGATGCTGGACTCGACGCCCAATTTTCTCCCGTGGGATGGCGGGGCCAACATGCTCCAATTAGGCGCGGAGTGGCAGGTGACTATCCAGGCGACGGAACCGGGCGATCAAGGCGGAACCACCTGCTGGATGGGGCAAAGCTATGGCAACATGCCGTGGCTTCACGACAGCGATCTCAGTTACACCAACGAAGCGTGGGTGTCGGAAATCCTGCGCCTCAATTTCGACCCGTCGAACCTGAATCAATTCCGCGCTGGTGACCTCGTGGAGATCACCGTGAACCAGGCGGAATTCTACGGCGGTAAGCGGAACATCAATGAAGCCCACAACATTGATCCCGCCTCCAACTTCGAGATCCGGCTCGTGACGGCCAATTACGGGCTGCCGACGCCTGCAGCAATCACCTTGGCGGACGTCGTGCAACCCGGAGGCACCGCGGCTGATCCGAGTTCATGGCCCGCCATTTTCGATCAGACCCGGGCCACGGGAGGCGAGCTCTACCAAGGGACGCGCACCCGCATCGATGGATTGACACTGGTCACCACAAACGGCTGGAATCCCACGAATGCCTGGGGCGCGCGGCTTTGCACCGTGACCGACGGCGCTGGCCGCTACTTCAGCCTACGCCATCCGCGTTACAGTCTTGGTACAGCGCCGACGGCGAGCTTCGATGCCATTGGTATTTTCAACCAGGAATCTGGCTCCGGCAGCCAGGGCACCAACGGCTATGAGTTGTTCGTGCAACAAATCGTTCTGCCGCCGCCCGCGCTCGAAATCGCCCTCAACGCTGCGGTGGCATGGCCGGCGAACGGGACGGAATATGTGCTCGAAAGCTCGATTGCCATCACCAACGCGCCGTGGACCACGGTTACGAATACGCCTTCCGTCATCAATGGCAAAAACACTGTCCTGCTACCGGTCGCCGAAATGCAGCGATTCTTCAGTTTGCGGAGCGCACCATGAACCATTCCGCAAATCCCGCCTCGTTACCGATACGCACGCAGCCCGGTCATCATCACCATGATCCGCGCATCGGCTTCTTCGACCACCACGCGCCGCGTTGGGATGATCTGGCGGTGGACATTCCCGCGATGCACCGCCGCTTGGAAGCACTCCGCGAGCGCCTGACGTTGCGACCGGGCGTGCGCGTGCTGGAACTGGGCTGCGGCACCGGTTTGATCACGGAATGGCTGGCGAAAGTGGTGCATCCGGTGCGGGTCGTGGCGGCGGATTTTTCCCCGGCGATGCTGGAACAGGCCCGCGCCAAACCGGTTGATGCCGAGTTCCGTTTGCTGGACATCTGCCGGGATTTGCCGGAGGCAGCGGCTTACGACGTGGTGTTCTGTTTTCAATGCTTTCCGCATTTTCGGGATCAAGCCGCTGCGCTACGGGCCATTGCCCACGCGCTCAAGCCGGGCGGGCAAGCGCAAGTCGTGCATCTGGTTAGTCGCCGGCAGATCAATGCCTTTCATCATCACGTGGGCGGCGCGGTGGGCCGCGATCTGCTCCCGGACGCGAATCAATGGCCGCATTTGCTGGAGCCAGCGGGCTTGCGGCTTCAAAACTTGGAAGACCGCGAAGATCTATTTCTGCTGCAAGCGGTGAAAACGTCGTGAATACGATTCGCCCAACTGCCCGCCGCGCCTTCACGTTGGTGGAGTTGCTCGTGGTTATCGCCATCATCGCGATTCTGGCGAGCCTGTTGTTGCCGGCACTCAGTCGCGCGAAGGAGAAAGCGAAAGTGGTCCGGGTTCACGTCGAGCTAAACGCCGTGGGTCTGGCGCTGGAAATGTATGCGGAGGACCATGATGGCAAGCTGCCGCCTGTGCGGGTGAACTGCAACTCCGACCTCGCCTCGCACTGGTGCCAGCTTCCGACTGAACTGGCAACGGAGCACTATCTGCCTCGCGGCACCGAACCCGGACGTGAGGCCAACATGGAAGACCTGTTCAATCTCGGTCATACTTACAAATACGCCACGCCTGGCCCACAACTGCTCAACGACAGTCCCGGCGGCAATTTCCAATTGTGGGCACCGGACGATTTTCCCACCAGCGCCGCCTCCACGGGCAAATACTACTCCACCCTGCGCAGCTCTCCCATTCGCTGGGTGCTGTGGAGCCTCGGGCCCCGCCCGAACAGCAAGGAAACGCTGGACACTCATGCGCCGCTGGCCAGAGCCAGTTGGTATCGCCGCACCGGTGGCGGTGGGGTGATTGCGCGCTTCGCCTCGCAGAACGGCACGCAATACAAGACGCCATGAATCCATTCCGCCTGCTAAGTGCCCTCTTGCTGGTTGCCCTGACATCAAGTTGCGAACGGCGGGCCAGCGATGCTCCGGGCACGCTCAATCTAGGCGCAGCCAATTCTTATCTGGAATGTGCCGCCGCCGATGTGCTCGACACGCCGGTTCGGTTTGTGCGACTCGCTGAACCCGGCTCGTGCCCCGGCCATTTCGATTTGCGTCCCAGCCAGGTGACGGACCTGCAAAACTGCCGCGCGTTGCTGCGGTTTGATTTTCAAAACTCACTCGATACCCGGCTGACCGATTCCACGACGAACCGTCCTTTGGTGGTGGAAGTGAAAATCACCGGCGGCATGGGCCAGGCCGCCAGTTATCTGGGCGCATGCGAACAAGTCGCCGGGGCGTTGGTCAAGGCCGGTTTGCTGGAACCAACCCACGCCGACGAACGACTGCGGCTCATTCGTGAACGCGTCAATGCCCAAGCCACTGAACTGCGCACCCAGGTGGCCAATGCCGGACTTACCAACCGCCCCGTGCTGGCCAGCATGCATCAAAAGTTGTTCTGCGAGGCACTGGGGCTGCGCGTCGTCGGGGCTTTCAGCGCCTCCGATGCGGCGCGCATGAGCGAAGTGGATCAGGTCATCACCGACGCGGAGAAGGCGGGCGTGAAGCTCGTGATCGCCAATCTGCCCGAAGGCCGGCGGCTGGCCGACGCGCTCGGAGAACGGCTCGGCGCGAAGGTCATCGTCTTCGGCAACTTCCCCGACCCGGCGCAAGGGCAAACAGCGTTCGACGCCCTGCAATCCGCCAACGTCCGCGCGCTGCTGGAGACCACCCGGTGACTCCCGGTCGAGCGATCTGCATTCGTGATCTTTCCGTCCGACTGGGTGACCGGACGATTTTGGAACTGGCCGAACTCGCGGTTGCTCCCGGCGAACTGCTCGGGCTGCTCGGCTTGAACGGCGCGGGCAAAAGCACTTTGCTCCGTTGCCTGCTCGGTCTGCAACGCCATGCGCATGGCGCGGTGGAACTGCTCGGCCAGCCGGTCCACGAACTCTCAGCCTTTGCGCTGAGCCGCCTGCGCCAGTCCATCGGCTACGTGCCGCAACTCCTGCCCACGCACAGCGAGCTGCCGCTGACCACGCGTGAGGTGGTGGCCATTGGCCGCACCGGACGCGCGGGATTATTTCGCCGCCTGCAACGCGAAGACTGGCGCATCGTGGACGAATGGCTGGAGCGGCTGGATCTTCGCAATGCAGCGCGCCAGGGCTACGCTGAATTGTCCGGCGGCCAGCAACGTAAAGCCCTCATCGCCCGCGCCATGTCCCAGCAGCCGCAATTGCTCCTGCTCGATGAACCCACCGCCAACCTCGATCTCGGAGCGCGGGAACGCATGGTTGATTGCATCCAGCAACTGCACCAACAAACTGGTGTGACCATCGTGCTCGTCTGCCATGAACTCGAAGTGCTGCCGCCCGCGTGCCGCCGCGTAGTCTTGCTGCAAGACGCACGTGTCACTGCCACCGGTTCGCCCGAAACAGTTTTCACCAGCGCCCGTGTGGCTTCGCTCTACGGCGCGAGCCTGGACGTTGTTCATCAAGGCGGACGTCACGCCGTTCTGCCCACCGGAGGGACGCACTGATGGACCTCACCTTTTGGATGCCGGTGATGGTGGCAGGCTTGGTCGGCGGCGCATCCAGCGGACTGCTCGGCGTTTACATTGTCGGGATGCGCATTCCATTTCTTGGTGTCTGCATCTCCCACGCCGCACTGGCCGGGGCGGTGTTCGGCGAACTGGCCGGACTCACCGGCCCGCTCTTGCTTCTGCCCGCATTGGCCGGAGCGGTCATCACCGCGCTGGCGCTCGGCCTCGCCAATCCGCACCGCATCGGGATGGATTCCAATGTTCTGCTCGGCGTCCTGTTCTCCGCGACGATGGGCCTGGCGTTCCTCGGCATCGGCCTGTTCGGCATTCTTGGGAAGAGCGACAACAACGTCCGCAATCTGCTCTGGGGCAGCCTCGTGTTCTGCCGCTGGGCGGACGTGCGCTGGATGCTGGTCATCGCCGGCGCGCTGGGGTTGTTCCTCGTGGCGTTCCACAAAGAAATGCGCGCCATCCTGTTTTCGCGCGTGGACGCGGCCGCAGCGGGCATTCACGTCACGCTGGTATGGACCGGTTTTCTGGTGCTGACCGCCGCCGTGCTGACGGTGAATTTCCAAACCGTGGGCGGACTGATGATTTACAGCCTGATGACGAACCCGGCGGCGGCGGCGTTTCAACTCGTCAGAGGTTGTGGCCGCGCGCTGACCCTGGCGGCGCTGCTGGGCGCGGTGAGCGGGCTGGGCGGATTCCTTATCGCTGCGGCCACCGACCTGCCCAGTGGCGCAATGGTCGTGCTGCTCTCTTCCGCCTTGGTGGCCGTGGCTGCGATAATCAAGCGATTGAACAGGCGCTCACCATTTCCTTAGTGGGCGAGTCTTCTGCCGGTTGCCCTTCATTGTGAGCGTTTGACAGTGCCCACGCACAATCTACCATGGCGCAACGCGTGAATCCGATATGAAAAAAGAACCTGTCACCAGATTTAGCGTGTCCCTGCCGCCTGCACTCATGGAGCAATTGGATCAAATGTCAGGTCAGAAAGGCTACGACAACCGCTCGCTGGCCATTGCGGATATGATTCGCGACCGACTGGTCGAACATCGCCAGAAGTTCGGCAATGAAGAAATCGCTGGCACAATCACCTTGGTTTACGACCACCACACCCAGCACGTCCAGGAAGCTCTGACAGAAATCCAACACGATCATCACGAAGTCATTGTTTCCACCATGCACGTCCATCTGGATCATCACAATTGCCTCGAAGTCCTGGTCGTCCGCGGCAAGGCGACGCAAATCAAAAAGATCGCGGATGAATTGATCGCAGCCAAGGGAGTGAAGCACGGCAAGTTGACGGTCACTTCGACCGGCAAAGACCTGCCGGTCTGAGCACCATTTCCTTCAATCTCTCAGAGGAGTGCTACAAGTCGCGCGAAGCGAATCACTCCGAACCGCCCGGAAGTTGCTCCTGCTTTTTCTCAGCTTCGGTTACGACGATTTCGTGAACGACCGGTTGCCCTTCGGCCACAAGTGCCCGCTGATTGCCGGACAGCGCCATCAGGAACGATAGTTCCATCCGCTGCATCGTAGTTTCAATGCGGCGCAGGGAGTGGCCGCGCAGCGTAACCTCTGAAGGCACACAAAGGCACGGTCTATTTAGTGGAAGCCAATCCGAAGGAGTACGTCGAACGCGGCCGTTTCGACCAGGCTGACCGCAGCGCGGAACAAGCCTGGACTCACCCCGTTATCACCAACGGAAAGCTCTACATCCGCGACCAGGACACGTTGTTGTGCTACGACGTGAAGGCGCGGAGCAAATGAACAACAACCAATAATCAACTGAAAGACGGCTCGCCCAAGAGAAAGCAACTTGCTGTCAAACGAATCCAATGAGCATCACGATTAACCGCCATCTCCTACTCCTTCTTTTCTTCCTGCTCGCGATCTTGCCGGCTGCGGCGCAGGCGCCCGCGACCAATTCCCCCGCTGAACGCCGCTCAACCCGCGGCTTCGGTTTCGGACCGGCCCCGGTGCAATCGCCCGAGGTCTCGGCCGATAAGCGCGTGACATTCCGATTGCGGGCTCCCAATGCCACGATCGCACCGTTTACGAGGAAGCCAAATACCTGGCCGCACTCCGCAAGTCCGGCAGTCCCATCATCGGATGGATCGAGAAAAACCCACCGATCATCCGCGCTCGAAAACAACCGAAGCCCGAGTTGAACTAAACATCGCCGAAACACCCCATCTCCCATCCCTCCCCCGAGCATCAAAACACGTCCTGGGGCATTTTAGAGCGAAGAATTTCCCATAAGAACCTCGAAAATATAAAAACTCAAAAAATCACTCTCAACCCTTGACGGATCACCTCAGAGGCGAGAGGATCGATGCCGTGGAGCGCAGCGGAACGGCATTCGGTCACTCGATTTGTCGGGATTTATACCACCTTGAAGGAAGAGCGGACATCGTGTCCCCATACCAAATTATAGTCCCATGCTCCAGCAAAACTTCCTTCTTTTCCGACTCTGTCATTTTGGGCAGCAAATACGCAACATGCTCCAGATTTCCACCGGTGGTCGGTCTCCGAACAAAAGCGTAGAGCGGTCGTTGCTCCGTGGTCCATCCACCAACAATCTCGGTGGCCATGCTCAGATTCGCCGGAGCATCCACCCAATGGACTCCAGGCGATTCGACATCTCCATAAGTGGCGATTTGAATCTTCCCGTCGGTGAGTGAACGGAATTCAGGGTACTCTACCCTGTTCTGTTTTGTGCTGCTGCATCCGATCACGGCTGTGCAAACGGTGCATACGAGTAAAAACTTAATGTTCATACGTTTAATCCCAACGAAAAGCTCGTCGATCCGCCTGTTTTGACTTCCGAAATGAAACCAGTTCTCACGATAGGCGGATTCGACGCAGCGCAAAGGGTGAGCGACCGCCGGTGGCCGCGCGCTCACGCAATTAAGATAATCGTTCACGTTCATCCTGGCTTGCCCCATGCGGGCGCACCGTCTTCCCATTTGTTGTGAGTCAGGCGCACCACCAACCCGTCACTGAGACGTTGGGCGTGGATCTCTCCATAGTTCTGGCCGGCGTCGTTAAAGCTCAGGTACATTTCGTCGTTGAATCCCCCGCGCGAAGTAGTATACACGATCCACTGCCCGTCGGGAGAAAACCGGGCATGCATGTCCCCGGCGGGGCCCTGGGTCAACCGTCGAAGTTGATTCGGCATGCCGTCGTCGTCGAGATCCAGCAAGTAAAGGTCGCGGTCCATCGCGTGTTCACCATTGCGCGTCGAACTGAACACTACCCGACGTCCGTCGGGCGAAATCGCCGGCATCGTGTCGCGTCCCGGATCGTTGGTGAGGCGGCGGACGTCGCTCCCATCGGCATCCATGAGGTAGATCTCGAAGTTTCCATCGCGACCGCTGCGAAATACAATCCGGCCGGCCTCGGAAGAAATATCGGGCCAGGCGTTGTTGGACTGAGCGTTGGGTGTGAGATTGGTGGACCCCGTTCCGTCGCTTCGAATCTTCCAGATGGATCCGTGCGCCGACTCCGGAGCAAAGAATGGCCCATTGGCGAAAACAATCCAGTCGCCCGACCAACCCGAACCGAGTTGAAAGTTTGGTTGCTCCGGCCGAAACAACTCGCGGCCCTTGCCACCGTCTAAGGGAGCTACGATCAGACGCGTCCCGGCGGCTTCGTCGGAGCCCGCCAGCACGGCGGATACGATCTCGCGGCCATCCGGACTGAATGATGGGAAATGCCGGTGCAGCGCCTGCACGCCGAGGGTCCGGTCCGGCAGTTGAACTTCACCCCGTTGTCCCGGTGCCTGCACGACGCGCGTGGCCAGATACGCCTCAAACAAGAGCCGATCGTCAGCACCGCCGTAGCAGATTAGTTCACCGCTGCCGGGGCGAAACTTCGGCCCGCGGCAATCGCGATCCGGCGGCCCTTCCTTTCGGAGATCCGTTCCATCGGGTGCCACCGAGAAGATGCGCCAGCTCCGGGGGATGCCATCGTCTGCGGAAAGCGACACCGGAGCGGAGAAGGCCACTCGCCCATTCTTCATCACCGTCGGCGAAAGCGCCGGCGGACCGTCCGACATCAGCGGCTTTTGCTCACTGCCGTCCGGCTTCATGCGCCAGAGGTACGGAACGTAATCAATCAGTGCGTAGTAGTATATCGTCTGCCCATCCGCCGACCATGCCGGCGAACCTTCCCAGCCGTCTCGGACGGTGAGCCGAACGGGATTCGAACCGTCCGCGCCCATCACATAAATATTGCCACCTGTGGCGTACGGGGGCTGTTCCGGCAGTCCCTGCGCATGGGCGATTTCAGAATCCGGCCAGGCGATGATCCCGTGCGGCACATCGCGATCGCTGCAAAAGGCGATGTGCCGCCCATCCGGAGAAAACGCCGGACGGAAATCACCGCCCGATGAATGTGTCAGGTTACGTGCCTTACGAAAGGCCGTCACCGGGTCTTCCGGGCGAAACGGCATAAGGTAAATCTCCGCATTGCCATCGCGCGTTTCCACGAAGGCAAGAGAACGACCGTCAGGCGAAAAGGCGGCGGCATCCTGCATCGTGTCTCCGGGAGTCAGCAGCACCGGCGCAGCCATCGCAGCGGTCAAATCCAGCGCCCACAAATCGGGATTCCCGCGTCGCTCGGACGTGAACACTATCCACCGACCGTCAGGCGAGAAGGTCGGGTCATAGTCGAGCGCCGGGTCACTCGCCAACGTCCTGGTGGCGCCACTCGACGGCTCGAACATAAGCAGATCCCAGCCTTGCGGCCCCAAGGTCGTGTAGACGACCGGTTCCGTCCGTTTAAGGGCGACCATTTCGCGCGGCGAAGGAACTCTCGGTTCGGTCTGGCATCCGCAGCTTGCAGAAACTACCAGGATTGCGAGTAATCGATTTGATTGCATTTCGATGTCCACATTACCCACGACCTAAGGTCGGATGCATCAAAGCTGGCAGGACTGGCACAGATGTCGCAGCCCAACGACAGAGTGCACCCACGCCGGGCCACGGGCAACCGCATTCACCAGGGCGCTCGACCGGCGTTGGGTGGCACGAATAGTTAGACAGGTCGCTTGTCATGCGGTCGCAAAAGGTGGCAATAAATACCACCCAAGAATTACAGACAGCAGAGCGTAGAAGCCAGAGGCTGCTGCCGCAGATTGCTTGCGCAGCACAAGCTGAGCGACAGCCGCGATTGCCATGACAATGAAGCATATGCCATAGCCGAGAATGACCACATCAGGAATGAATAAGGGAGTGTCGCCGTGTCGCACCCGAGGTGCGCCCAAAGCGCATATTCTCGCCGCAACATACGCCAGAAGTATGTATGCCTTGAAAGGCAAAAGCACCAAGCCCCAATGTCCGGCGGAGATATGACGTAGCCCGTGCATCGCACTGCCTAACTTCAAGGAGTTTATCCGCCATGCCGCGAGAAGCAAGCGTCGGGGCTGCGTTGAGTGGGGCATGGCGGATAAACTCCAGTTGAACTGAGCCGCTGAGCCCTGGGCGTTCTATTGAGGAAAGTAAAGTCGTGCCAGGCCCGACTACAGGTCCATTGTCCGATCAACTGCAAAGGTCCAGTAGCTCTTCGCATGTTGTGTGTCATCGCACGAGTCTCCCGAAGCTGTTAGATCCGGTTGAAGGGAGTTGGTGAGCACGTTTTTGAACAGTCATAGCCTACGGTCTTCCCAATCTGCCCTCGTGCCGCACGGGCAATGTCAGCTGGATTTGCGGGCTCGGCTGCCGGGAGCTGAAGGACGAGCGTGAACAGGATCACCCGGATGTCCTTTAAGGTTCTCATGTTTCAGTCGATTGAAAGGTTCACCGGCCATCCTCCGGCACGACCTCCAGTGTTAGGCTGTAATCCCGATAGCCCACTGCCCGCCAGAATGCCAGCGCGTCCAGGTTTTCCACCAGCACGTCCACCGTTAGACGCTTCGTCGGCGGCCAGACCGCCGACCGAAGAGTCTCCACCGTTCGCCTCCCGTAGCCTCGGCGGCGGCATTCCCGGATCACGAACAACTGGCGAAGGTGGATTTCATCGGGTCCTTCCTTGAAGAGGGCGTACGCCACGAGCTTCTCTCCCTCGGAGAACAACACCGCCCGGTACTCCCCTCGCAGCCAGCCGCGCATCCGCTCTTCCAGCTCGCTCATGCTCATCCGGCTGCGATGCCGTTCGTCAACGATCAGTTGGGCGTTCAGCTCCGCCAGCAATCGGGCGTCCTCCTCGTTCGCGATGCGAAAGCCCAGTGTCACGGCAGCTTGTCACCCCATGCCCAGGTCCTTCACGAAGTGCGCGTCTTCCCAGTAATCCCCAGGCTTGAGGCCCAGGGCAGTGATCTATCACTCGCGGGATCACGATGGCATCGGCGAGAGCCCCAGGAGAGCTTCGCCCGGGCTTTGCCGCTGCTGCGCCCCTTGGATCCTCACCTGGACCTGGACCGGCTCTGCTACACCCGCATCGAGCGGGTGACACTTCCGGCATGCCGCGGGTCATGATAGATCTGAATAGCGACGGCGGGTTTCGAGCCCGGCGGAGGCTTCCACTGTTCTTCGTGCATCGCGTACCTGGCGGAGAACACGCCGTACTCATTGTTGATGGGAACATCCGTGGAATAATGGAAGTATCGTCGCCCGCCGTCCGTCCACTCGCGGCGGAGGACACCCGGCGCAACGACGACCTGGTCCGCGCTCGTACCCACGATCGCGTCGAAGGTGATCAGGTCGCCACCGACCCGGTGGCGAAGCGCCTCAGGATCGTCCAGCGATGGGGCGGCGCGACGAGGGTAACTACTCAGGTCGAAATTGCGGTTGGCAGTGGGTGAAGGAGGCGCGAAAGAAATGTTCACTTTGTACGGGACTCCAGGAATCCCGCTTGGTAGTCTGGTGGCGTGTTGGAAGTCCAGACGATTCAGGGTCGCCCGATTAGCCGCGTCGAGATCGCGGAGATTTCGGGATTGATCGGGGCCAATCCCCAGTGGAGTCGTCGGCGCTTGTCGGTGGAACTGGCGCAACGCTGGCAGTGGTATGCGGTCTCGGGCCAGCTCAAGGACATGGCCGCGCGGACGCTGTTGCTCAAGCTACACGAGCGAGGGCTTATCACGCTGCCAGAACGTCGGCGAGTGCCCGCGACCCGGAGGCTGGATGCGGGTCCGGACTTGTTCGACGCTTTGCCCCCGGCACCGGTGGTGGGGAACTTGTCGGCGCTGCGTCCGCTGCAAATCCAGGTCGTGGCTCCCAAACAGCCGGACTATCATCGGTTCCACCGGTATCTCTCCCAATATCATTACCTCGGTCACCGTGGCCCGGTAGGCGAGAACCTCGGTTACTTGATCCAGAGTGGCGCGGGCGTGGATCTGGCCTGCCTGCTTTTTGGCGCTGCGGCCTGGCAGTGCGCTCCTCGAGACCGGTGGATCGGCTGGTCCGCCGAGCAACGCGCCCGGGGGCTGTCGTGGATCGCCAACAACTCGCGATTTCTGCTCTTGCCTTGGATCCACGTCGCGCATTTGGCCACGCATATTCTGGCGCGGATTGCTCAACGGATCGCCGCGGACTGGCAACAACGCTACCACCATCCCCTTTATTTGCTGGAGACCTTCGTGCAACCGGATCGGTTCCGGGGCACCTGTTACCAGGCGGCCAACTGGTTGCGCGTGGGCCAAACCACCGGGCGGACTCGCCAGAGTCAACGCCACCGCGACAACGCGGTGCACGCTCCGGTGAAGGACGTTTATCTCTACCCCTTAAGGGCCGATGGACGCCACTGCCTCTGTCGATAAGAGCCGAGAGGAGTTGTGGCACTGGAGCCATGCCGGAAGATTCTGAGGTATTATATCATCGGGAAACTCGTCCGGTTCCCAGTCCGAGCCATTCCAAAGGTATGCACAGGTAGCGTTGAACATGTACATATGCCGGTCGTTGTCGGGTTCGGTGATGATGACCCGCCGCATGTCCCCGCAGTAGGTGTCGCTGGTCCAGCGATACCAGAAGGTGGTTGTGCCGTAAGGCGTAGTGAGGTATTCGGGCCAGCCGTTTGCGTCATACGCGATCGTGTTAGTCAAGCTTGCGGCGTCAATTATCTGGTCCAGCAGGGTGTCGCTGCCCTGAACGGAGTAGTGAAGCTGCACGTAACGATTGAAACGGTCTGTGACCCGGGAAACGAGGCTCCGGTAGTTGGCGGTGTTGGTGTAGGCCAGAGTGAAGAGGGTCTGGCTGATGTGATCGGTGACCGTGTTCAGCCGCAGGGTCGTTTGGCCCTGCACGTTGGTCGTATAATACGTAAAGGAGGTCGCAAAGCCCTGCTCGTCCAGGGCCTGGCTCAGGAAGAAGCCTGGAATCGACCCGCCCACCGAATACTGATATTGATAGACGTATTCTCGTCCAGACGGCATGGTGAGTTTGAAACCGATGAGCTGGTTCTGGCCGTCGCGTTGTTCCTCGAGTCGTCCGTTGCTGTGGTAATTGGTCGCCGTTGATCAACGCCCGCTTTGTCTCGCCCGTCAGGATCTTCTGCAGCTCGGCCCCGAGGAATTCATGCAGCCGCGCGACGCGGTACTTCTCGTCACACAACTGCGTGTAGAACAGGAGGTCACTGGCGGCTTCAGCCCGTAGGGTAGCCTTGTCGGCGGACATCGTCGGTCGTTTCGTTCTGTCGTTTCGTTGACAGAAGGGAAGGACCGACAAGGCGAGTTGTCAAGATGGCATGCTTTGAAGTTTTGAATTACGTCGGCAGCTTCTTTGCCAGAAGCTCGAGGGGGAGCGGAATCGATGACGTCCACTGGCACTTTGCAGTGCAGCCGGCCATAGGGTTGGATTTGCCACCTGATATTCTCGGCCGACGGTTCTTTGGGGTCACATCTCCACATGTGACAATTGGACGAATTGAACTCGACCTGGCTCCAACAACAAACACCGTGACATACGCCTTCCACAGCGACCGGTTGCCCAGCAGCCTGAACGGTTCGTGGATCACGAAATCCTTCGACAACGTAAGTCGGTTGACTCTGACGAAACTGCGGAAAAGCGGCCTGATGGCTCTGAACACCCACAGTTACCTGTACAACCAGGGGCACCAGCGCACCCGCCAGACCCGGACCGACGCCAGTTACGCGACGTACACCTACGACAGCCATGGCCAACTCAAGAGCGGCATCGGCACCGGCGGCGAGTCGACCGAGAACCTCGGTTACACCTACGACACGGCCTGGAACCTGAACACCCGGACCAATTACGGCACGTCGCAGGCCTTCGTGTTGAACGTCAAGAACGAGCTGACCAGCGTCGACGGGTTGGGCTGCTCCTATGACAGCAATGGCAATCTGACCTACCGCGCTTACGAGATTTACGGTCCCAGATCCTACACGTACGTCTTCGACGACGAGAATCAGTTGATCGAAATGCGCACCGACACGACCTACACAGCGCCCGGTTCGCGCTGGCGGCCCACTTGGGTCTACGACGGTTTGGGCCGCGCGCGCAAACGCAATGACTTCGCGTGGAGCACGGGTTGGTACGGCGCGGGAGAGATCAACTATATTTACGACGGGACGCGGGTGATTCAGGAGCGGTATTACCTGATCGGCGGCGGACCCTCGGTGTCGTACACCCGGGGCAATGATCTGTCGGGCTCGCTCGAGGGTGCGGGCGGGATTGGCGGGTTGTTGGGGCGCAGCCATGGGTACTCGGGAGGCAACTGGACCACGCACAACCCTTATCACGCCGACGGCAACGGCAATGTGACGTATCTGGTGAATTCGAGCCAGGGCCTGGCCGCATCGTATCGATATGATCCGTATGGCCGGTTAATGGCGCAGTCCGGCACCCTGGCCACGGCGAACCTCTATCGCTTCAGCTCGAAGGAACTCCACGCCAAGAGCGGGATGTACTATTACGGGTTCAGGTTCTACGACCCGCATCTGCAGAGGTGGCTGAATCGGGATCCGATTGGGGAACTCGGGGGAGATAACCTTTACGCCTACATTAACAACGACCCAGTTGGCGGAACTGACCCGTTCGGTTTGATGAAATCTGGCAGGCCTCCAAGCAAACCGCCGCCGCCTAATCCGCTGAATCCGTGCCGTTGGTTTCCGTCCTTGTGCAAGCCTTCTGGTCCGTGGCGTCCGCCAACGCGCCCACCGCCGCGAGATAACTATGGTTCGGGCGACTATGGCAGAAACAGGCGGTGCTGCGAAGCAAGTGGGGGAAATTACATGACGCAAGCAGAAGCTTGGGGGTTTTCTGACGTCACTGCCTGTGAGAACGCCATACTCTCCGACGCGCTTCCGTGGAGTCTGCCACCGCTCGTTCAAGGAGGTATTGCGGCGGGCAGCACTGTCTACCCGCCGTCGGTCAACCTCGGTCTGGGCCTTGGGATGATGACGCAGGCGGGGATAGCGTCATACATTTGCCAAAAAAATGTCTGCGTCAAATAGTCAATCACTGCGTCGCTTCGCGATTGTGGTCGCGGTGGTCGTGATCATTGTCGGCGTTGGCCTGCCTTTGACGCAGATTGGGAAAGCCAGCGGTGAAAAGTCTCACTGGCCTTTTGCCGTCGGTTTTGGCTTGTGCGCTGTCGGGGGAATTTGGCTGCGCTTGTTGCTGCGGAATCCAAACACGAAATAGGCTATCCCGCACAAGAGGAGTAAGGAATTTGGCGGCGCTCAGGCCGCGCCGCAATGAGTCGGCCATCCACGCCTGTGCCGGGCGGCCTGTCACACCGGCTGCTCTGAATCCGGAGATGGTCAAAGGGGTGTCAAAGGGGTCACATCTGAATGGCAGTTAGTTAAGTCCCAACGTTTTCTACGCCCATTCGGGTCGCGTCTCCATATTCCACAATTGGGATTCAAATTGGGAATTTCAGATGAAGGGACGAGCTCTGCGAGTCCCTGGATGAAGGCTCGGCAAGTCAGGGCCTCGTGGAACTCGGCCCTCCGATGGTTGTCTTGTCGGAGGGACACGCTCTGCGAGTCCCAATTCAGACGAACGGGAGACTCTCGGAGGGACGAGCTCCGCGAGTCCCCATTATCATCCGGCATCAACACGTAGCGACCCACGAGCCAGTGATCCGCTTTGCGGCACGCATCGCGGATTGTTTCGGTCGCGCCCGACCGCGCCAGCAACGACCGCCGCCCGGCTATCACCTGGCCGAATGGGGTCAGGCCAAACAATTGATAGTTGTCATTGCCTGACGTTCGCTGTCAGGCAAAACGTCACGTTGCTCACCGACCCCATCGCCAATTGATCTGCGATCCATCGCTTGCTGACCGTCGTTTCTTGTCGCAACCGCCGGCGATCCTTGCTTTCCCGACCTCGCCTTTGCGCCGCAGACCCAAGTCCCCCTCCTTCCAACCTAACTTCGCCAGTTCCTCGGCAATGATCCGGCGCGCCTTCTCTTCAGCCGACTGGCCAATTTCTTCGCCATAGTGCTGCGCACCCGCCATCTCATGCACCTGTTCCAGAAGTTCCTTGCGGAACTGCTCCTCACCCAGACACCAGCCCCGCCGGACCGGTTTCCATTGTTCTGATCGTTCCTCTGCTCGCCGCGCTTCCATCACCTGCTCGAATCGCCGTCGCCCCGCGGAACTGTCCTTAGGAATGCCCATCTCTCCGATCACCCGGTCCACGCGCAACCAGACCGGCCGTCGCGAAGGTGCCTTCAAATATTCCCCAAAACTGCTCCAGCGGTAATCCCGCAACGGTTGCTCGGGCGTCAGCAGTTTGGCGCGAACTGGATTCAGGTGGACGTACTCGCACACCGTTCGCAAATAACCGGCGCCGCTGCCATCGACAATCAACGATTTGTAGCGGCCACTGAATAGGTGACCGAATCGCCGGTGCCGCATCATCCTCGAAGATCGGCTCCTGCCGAAAACCAGGCTCGCTGTGGCGCGTCGTGCCGTTGTAGCGCAGACAGCCATGTCTGCCGTCATTGCGCGCTGCCCAATTGGGCGACGGCTTTATCATCACAAGCTGGCATTTCACCCCGGGTAATGATCATTTCATCCCCAAATAGTTCTCATAAGTAGATTTTCCGACAGCCTGAACGGATGACACCCCACGGATCGGTCGAGATCAGTGTGCCCGCGCATGTGCCTTCACCTATAATGAGGCTGCTCCAACTTCTCATCATAACCTTCATGTTGTCCTCGGGACCAGTGCCGAGGCTCTTGGCGCAGGGTTGCATTGCGGTCCGCGGCGGGGGATTTTGTTCTCTGCACGGATTCATGCCCGGAGAAGAAGTACGAAGCAGCGGAAGTTGGGAAGTCAGTGTTGCCTATCGGTGGCTGCACTCCCACCGACATTTCGTTGGTGATGTTGAGCAAACCCAGCGCGAGGACGAAGGAACCCAGGTCGAGAACTTCTCCAACTTCATCGATCTCGGCGTCAGTTACAGTTTCACGCCACGCTACGCCGTTGCGCTCACCATACCGTTTGTGTATTCGGAGCGATCGTCGCTCTATGAGCACAAGGGAAACGCCTCGGGCGAGCGTTATGAAACCCAGGCGGGAGGGTTGGCCGATGTTCGGGCGGCGGCGTACGCCTGGCTATGGGACCCGGTGAAGCGACCGCGAGGGAATGTGCAACTCGGACTGGGTTTCAAAGCCCCCACCGGCGACTATGCGGCGACCGATATTTTCCACCGCACCGATGGGCCAACGCTGGATTACGTGGACCAGTCCATCCAACCGGGAGATGGCGGGTGGGGAATCACCGCTGAAATGTACGCATTCCGCGAGATTGTTCCGAATCTCTACGGGTATCTGCAGGGTTTTTACCTATTCAATCCAAGGAATTACAATGGGACACCGCGGCGAGTGGCCAACCGCGACAGCACCGATCCGTTCGATTTCATGTCCGTGACCGATCAATACCTGGCCCGAGCGGGTGCGAGTTACGTTCTGGCCCCCAAGTGGGGGTTGAGCGCAAGTCTTGGAGGACGGATCGACGGCGTTCCGGCGACGGACGCGATTGGTGACAGCGAGGGATTCCGCCGGCCGGGATACGCGGTGAGCATCGAGCCCGGTCTGACTTGGCAGAAGGGCAGTTGGACTGCGGTACTTACGACGCCCGTGGCGGTCTACCGCAACCGGATCAGGAGCGTCCAGGACAAGATCCGCGGCACCCACGGCGACGCGGCCTTTGCGGATTTCTTTATAACGGCGGCGATCGCGCGGCGCTTTTAAGCGCCATTCGGGTCAGTCCTCACCATTGACACAATGGCTCGGTGGGTGGCGCGCTCCGGAGCGAGGGGGCACAGCATTGCGGCGCAGAACGCCCAGAGAGCGGGGAGCCAAGGCGGAACGATTGGTGTGGGAGGAATGTCGAAGGAGGGCTGGCGGGAGATGGCGTCGCAAGCGGAAGCCTGGCAAGGTGCGAATCGCGCGGCGGCTGCGGATGGAGACGACGATGACGCTGAGGTGGACGGCGCAAAGGCCGCAGTTGGGGTGGCGTCTCGACATGTGACAATTCGACGGGGGAAGTGGCGTTCGCCGTGACCTTGCCGCGCAAGGGCGGGTGACGAACCGGGTGGACGCGGTGGGCACGACCAACTAGGTCAAGGAGTCAGTCCCACACATTGACACAATTCTGCTTCCGGTTGCCGTCCCGACAACAGGTTGGACAGGCTGGATCCGGTCCCCATGCCGAAGCCTCCCCGCAATCCATTTCAACGTCTTCCCCGCGAGAATTGTCCGATGGCTGTTCTGTTGGAATGGGCGGCAATGATAATTGCCGTTGGCGCGATAGGGGAGGGATGAAGGACTATTAACGGCGGGAGCCCATTATTGTTTGAAGACATTTTCCAGCGGAATGGCGAGGCCGGGAAACAAGGGTGTGGTGAGGATTTGATCTTTCCTGAGCGTGAACTTCGGCACCTCGGCGTCCTCTTGTAACCGGTAGACTTCCACCTCCCCTGTGTCCGGATCGATCAGCCAGAGCTCCTCGACGCCAAAGCGCGCATACACCTCCTTCTTGGGTCCCCGATCGAGCCTGGCGTTGCGCTTCGAGAGGATCTCGACGGCGAGGTCGGGTGCGCCTTCCGCCCCGGCATCCGTCAGGTGAGCCAGTCGCTCGTTGCGGAAAAACACGACATCCGGCTGCACCACATTGATGTCCCCGAGATAGACGTCAAAAGGCGCATCGTAGATTTTACCGACGGGATGTTTTTCGAGATACTGCAGGAGGAGGTATTCGAGGTTGCGCGAAATGTCCTGGTGATACCGATTCGGTGCGGGCGCGATGTGAAATTCTCCATCCACCAATTGCCACTGCGGTCCTCCGTCCGGCAGCAGTTGGTAGTCGTGCCGTGTCATGGGACGCGACCTCGTCTTCAACATGGTGACTACGTTAATCCCGCGCCACCGGCCGTCAAATGGATTCATCACAGCAGCCCGCCCGCGGTGCCAGAAGGCTCGATAGGACTGACCTCGGGTCAGTCCTCACTATTGATTATGCTGAGAAACCCCCCGTTTTTGTCCGAGCTGAACCAGGCGCGAAAACAGTCGGGAGTTTTTGCGCGCTAAATTCGCTTGTACGCGACTTTTGCGAGCAGGGTAGGCGGATTTGATGGTGCTCTTTGCTGTTGTTTTTTGATCAAAAGACTTCATCAGCGGAATCACTATTGACACCACGGCTCGGTGGGTGGCGCGCTCCGGCCATGCCAGGGCTGCTGCGTATCGAATTTGAAAGGGCCATTTGCCGTCTCATGAATCGCGGCGATCGCCGCGCGAGCAAAGACAGAATCATGATCATGAAAATGGTGGTTATGATTCTGTCCGTCATGGTTCTGTCATCAGCGCATAAGCCGAGCGGGGTGGGTCCCGAATGACAGTTAGTTAAGACCTAAGCGCTTTTTGACGGGCAGGTCCACTTAATCAGCGGAGTTGGCTCGGTTCAACCGTGTTGCTGGAGATTTTGGTTTCCGTCGCGCGAAGCTGCCGCAAATCTCATGTCCGCCAGACGTACCGCAAAGACCGGGAAGTCAAGGGGCTGTAGAACTCGATGCGTCTCGCCAATTGCTTCAGCTTTGCGGACGGGCAAGACCGTTCAATACATTCGCCTCGTTGCGTGATCTTGGAGCCAAGTTACGTCCGGATTGTTGGGCGACGGCTGGTTCAGAGGCAAATCAGTCCCGCGTTTTAAATTCGGAGTGCTTCGCGGGTCGACCCACCTCCTGATTTCCGAATGGCCGTCAGCGAATGAAAATCCACCTGCGCCATTGTGGTAGCTGGCGGGATAATCGACCATTTTTTGTGCAGCAGGCTGATCCGGGTAACCGGTCATATCGACTACCCAAAATGCGTCGTTGATGCTGTCTTCGCGCTCGTCAAGCAATACGAAAGTGCTCGATGGGCCAGGATCGAGAAAATCGGCCTGTTTTCGATAAACACGCCATTCCGGGCCGCTCCAACCGCCGAATAGCTGTGCAAGGTTGTCACCGTTTCCACCGACCCAGTTCAGCATCGACATGCTGCGGACGCGAGGCAACGTTTGGCCGTAAAATTCCCCGCCACCAGACACGGTTACCGTCGACTTATCGGCCGGGCACCGCCAGATCTCCCGTGTTGCCCCGCAATAGCTCCAGAGAGGGCTTTCATAAAGATCATAGGTAGGATCCCAATTTGATCGGTTGGCACCGTTAAAGTCGAGAATCCCTTGGACCCAGGCTTGTTTTTCCCGAGCATTGCCACGCGACACATAGGCAAATGGGATCTCATCGCGGCTATCATCCGAGTACAATCGCCAGGCCAAAGCAAGCTGTTTGTGATTGTTCATGCACATGATGCCCTGGGCCTTGGCTTTGGCCTTGGAGAGCGCCGGCAAGAGCATGCCGGCGAGGATTGCGATGATCGCGATGACGACCAACAATTCGATCAATGTGAACCCCCCGGTGTTCTGCCGGGTCTTTCTCCGGTTCGAATTCAACGCATGCATGATTTGTCCTTTCATTCCAAGGAAGCCTCAGGTCGGGATTGAGTCTCTGCCAAAGCGAGTTGGAAGACAAGTGTGCGTTTGGATGCACTGCTTACTCACCGATCCTCGCGCCGCGGCTAAAACGCTTTGCATTTTCGCAGGCCCCGTCTCAATCTCAGGCGCATGACGAAACCGCTGGCGCTTGTCCTCTACGAGCAACTGCTGCCAGGCACGCAATTGATCAATCGACTTCAGGACTTTGGTTATCGAGTTCAGAGCACCAGCGCGCCGGACGATCTGGTCGACCTGGCTCGGGAAGAACGGCCGCTTTTCATCCTGGCCGATCTCCGGTTTGCCGGGGCGAGCATCTGTGAGACCTTGCGTCGGCTCAAGGGCGACGAGTCCACTCAGCATATCGCGGTGGTTGCGTTCGCCGATCCGGCGGACACACACACCCAGGACGCGGCCCTTGAGGCGGGGGCATCGGTCGTGGCGGGCAGCGATGGCATACTGGATCATCTCGAGGCGCTGTTGGATCAGGCGCTCCGCGTCGAATGACTTTGATCACATCGTGCTGTCGCTGATCGGGATGACCGTGCTGACGGCCGTCCAATTCAAGCTGGATGGGAAAAATGCGGGCCCGGAGATTTCACCTGAGCACGCGGTGGATGGAAGCGGGCTTTTTACGTTTGAAATTTCAGGGCTGGCGGCTGGGAGAGATGCTTGTGAATGGCCGCCGCCGCTTTTCGCGCGTCACGGACCGCATGAACCACCAGGCTTGGCCCGCGCACCAGATCGCCACCGGCGAAGACCCCGGGCACACTCGTCATTTGGTCTTCATCGACCTGCACGGCGCCCCATGAGTTGACCTTGATCTGGGAAAGATCGCTCGATGCGGGAAATCGAACCGGGTCAAATCCATAAGCGGCGAGGACCAAGTCCGCCGGCAGGGAAAGTTCCGATCCGGTGACCGGATGGGGTTTGCGCCGACCTCCGGCGTCGGGTTCACCCAATTCCATGCGTTGGCATCGCACCTCGCGGACTTCGCCCGCTTCGTTTCCTACGATTTCGACGGGATTGGTGAGGAACATGAACTTGGCTCCTTCGTCCAGGGCGTTGTGATACTCCTTGCGGCTGCCGGGCATGTTCTCGAAATCGCGGCGGTAGACGCAGAGGGCCTCACGGGCACCGCACCGGACGGCGGTGCGGAGGCAGTCCATGGCGGTATCGCCGCCGCCGAGCACGACCACGTGTTTTCCCTGGACTTCGATAGGAGCAACGTCGAGTGGCAGACTGACGTTTTTTTCGATCAGAAACGGCAAGGCTTGGGCGACGCCCTTGAGGTCCGAGCCGGGCACACCCAACGGCTTGGCCTGGTAAGCGCCGATGCCGAGGAAATACGGCATCGAAGTCCGCGCGCAATTCGGCGAGGGAAATGTCCTGACCGATGCGGATCCCCATGCGGAATTGGACTCCGCGCTTGTCGAGGATCTGAAGGCGTCGATCGATGACCGTCTTGTCGAGTTTGAATGCGGGGATGCCGTTGACCAGGAGGCCTCCGGGGATCTGCTGAGCTTCGAACACAGTAACGGCGTAGCCTTTGCGCGAGAGTTCGTCGGCACAAGCGAGGCCTCCGGGGCCGGAACCGATGACGGCCACTTTGAAGCCATTGGGGGGTGCGCCCAGGGAGGTGAACGACTCATGGTTGAGGGCGTATTCGTTGATGAATCGTTCGATGGCCCCGATGCTGACTGGTTCGGAGCAGCCATTCAGAATGCAATGACCTTCGCAAAGCCGTTCCTGGGGACAGATCCGGCTGCAGACTTCGGGCAAGTTGCTGGTCGACCGCGACAGCTCCGACGCTTCGAGGAAATGACCTTCCGCCGTCAATGCCAACCATTCCGGAATTCGATTGTGCAGGGGGCATCCCTCGACACAGGTGGGTTTGGGGCATTGGATGCATCTGCGTGCCTGCTCCCGGGCGGTGGACTCATCGAAGCCCGTGGTGATTTCGAGGAAATCGGCTACGCGATCGACAGCGGAACGCGGAGTAGGTTCTTTCCGCAGGACCTCGAGCCAAGCGTACTTGTTGTAGGGCTGCTCGTCCATCGACTGGCTATTCGACATTTCAGTGGCCAACGGTAGTTCTTTTACCCGCGATTCCAGCCGCCGTCGATGTCAAATCACCGATGCGGGTTACTTATTCGTGCCGCAAGGCGACAATCGGATCCAGGGCGGCCGCGGGCGCGGCAGGGTAGAGTCCGAAAATGATGCCGACGCTCATGCTGATGCCCAGCGCCAAAAGCAGGCTGCCAGAGGTGACGATCGTGGGCAGGCCGTCCGGAGGGGGAGGCCGGGTCAACCGACGGCATTGATGTGGGGTCCGTCTGAAGGTAGGCGAGGTGCGGATTAGTTATTATTAATGCACGTGGTTAATCGTCTTGACCAACGGGGGCAAGGTATCCTAAAGCTTGTGGCCAATTAGGCCGCATTCATGTTTGCGCAACTTAAGAGCCTGTTTTCCAACGACATTGGGATCGACCTCGGGACGGCAAACTCCTTGGTGTATGTGCGAGACCGGGGGATTGTGTTACGTGAACCTTCTGTCGTCGCGATTCAGGCCGGAACCACCAACGTGCTCGCCGTCGGCGACGAAGCCAAGCGGATGCTCGGCCGAACCCCGGGGAACATTGTTGCGATTCGGCCGATGAAAGACGGTGTGATCGCGGATTTCGAGATCACGGAGGCGATGTTGCGCCATTTCATCCAGAAGGTGCATTACCGGAAGCTGATCGCGCCACGGGTTGTGGTAGCGGTGCCCTCTGGCATCACGGAAGTGGAGAAGCGGGCCGTCAAGGACTCGGCCATCCATGCCGGTGCGCGTGAGGTGTACCTGATCGAGCAGCCGATGGCGTCGGCGATTGGCGTGGGCTTACCCGTTCACGAGCCGGCGGGAAACATGATTGTGGATATTGGCGGAGGTACGTGTGAGATTGCGATCATCTCACTGGCGGGGATCGTGTACAGCCGCAGCCTCCGTGTGGGAGGCGACGAACTGGACGAAACCATCGTCGCCTATATGAAGCGTGCTTATAACCTGATGATTGGCGAACGAACGGCGGAGGAAATGAAAATCCGCATCGGCTCGGCCTACCCTCTTGAGCAGGAACTGATCATGGAAGTGAAAGGACGGGATCTAAGCGCCGGCCTTCCCCGGACATTAACAGTTGGCTCGGAGGAAATACGCGAAGCCTTGAAGGAACCGCTCACGAGTATTTTGGAGTCCATTCGTATCACCTTGGAACGTTGCCCCCCCGAATTGTCCGCCGACCTTGTGGATCGCGGTATCGTAATGGCCGGCGGCGGTTCGCTCCTGCGCGGCATCGACCGTTTGGTAGCGGATGAGACCGGCCTGCCGGTCCACGTCGCAGATGATCCGCTTACGGCCGTGGCTGAAGGCACCGGGCGTGTTCTCCAAGAGCTCCAGTTCCTCAAGCGCGTAGCCTCGAGCCGAGCCTGACCCTGAGGGGTGGCGCTCCCTTCGCCAATAGTGAAGTAATCCGGCGAAGTCTGAAATGTTCAAACGGTCGTATTATGTGGCCTGCGGTTTGGTGGCCTTGCTCGCGCTCCTGGCTTTGAGTCTACCAGATCGCACCGTCCACAAGGTCAAAGTGGCCGTCGGTGCCTTGTACCTGCCTTTGTTCGGGTTGGCGGGTTCTTTTCATGCCCTGGCCGATCAGGCAGGAGCTCTCATTTTACCGCGCAAAGTCCTGGTCCGCGAGATCGATTCCCTTCGGCGGGAAAATGATGAATTGCGCCTCCGCCTCGCCCAACTCGAGGAAGCCTGGCATGAGAACCAACGCCTCCGGCGGGCTCTCGAATGGCAGGACCGACTCCCGTGGCGGGTCAAAGCGGCTCGCGTCATTGGACAGGATCCCTCGAATTGGTGGCGGAACCTGTCGATCGATCTCGGAAGCCGGGACGGCATCCGGCCCAATCTGACGGTTCTCACGGCGGATGGCCTGGTCGGACGCGTGGCCGAGGTCGGTTTTGCGCGGTCCCGCGTCTTGCTTGTGGGTGATCCGGGCTGCCGCGTCGCCGCTCAAGTTCAGGAGACTCGTGAGAAGGGAAGCATCATACCCAGCGCAACGAGCCTGGATATGCTGGAGGTGGAGCTCACGTATTTGCCGGGGACGGCGGCCTGCCAACCGGGGAACCGGGTGATCACGAGCGGCGATGGAGGGATCTTCACCAATGGCATCCCGATCGGGACCGTGATCGCGGTGGAGACCAACGAGTTCGGCCTGTACCTCGAGGCTCGGGTCCGTCTGTCCGCCAACTTGAATCGGTTGGAGGAAGTGTGGGTCCTGATACCATGAACTGGCCGAACACCAGTATCATCCTGGTCATCGCCTTTTTCGCGGTGTTCCTCGAATCGTATTTCCGGGAGTTCCGTTTGTTGTTTGGGGCGCAAATCGATGTGCTCCCGGCCTTGATGGCCTACACTGCGCTTTCCGGCGCGCTTTCTACGGTGGTTCTCCTTGCGGTGTGCGGCGGGTTCTGGTTTGATTCGCTTTCGGCCAATCCCCTCGGCACCACGGTGGTGCCGTTATTTGTGACCGGAGCCGTCATCCATTACCACCGGAGCCTGATCCTTCGGGACCAATGGGTCGCCCGGTAAGTCACCACGCTGGTCGCTTCCGCGGCGGTTCCTTTGCTCTCCGTGATGATCCTGCTGATCATCGGTCAGGAGCCCCTATTGGGCTATTGGTCGCTCTGGCAGTGGGCGGTCATGGCGCTAGGCGGGGCAGCAACGACGCCGTTTTGGTTCCTGGCATTGGATCGATTGAATCGTGCCCTGAGTTACCCTGTTCAAACCGAGCCGGCCTTCCGGCCCGATCGCGAGATTAAACGGGGACGCTGACCGACCATGTTAATTCTAGACCAACTCCGATCCAAAGACCGCGCTATTCGGGCGGTGACGCTGGGAGTTCTGGCCGGGCTCGCGGTGCTGGTGGCGGGGTTGTTTCAGGTCCAGGTGTTGTCGGCGCGCAAGTTCAAGTCCAGTCAGGTCAGTCAATCCTTTCGCACGGTCCGACTGCCCGCGATTCGGGGGCAAATCCGCGACCGACACAATGTCGTTCTGGCCGACAACCGTCCGGCGTATCAAGTGAACCTTTATCTCGAGGAGCTGCGTTCGTACTTCCAGTCCACTTACAGCCGCGCCGCAGACGGCCGGCGTTTCAACAGCACGGATCGTCTGCGCCTGGGCGAATTCGCCCGTTATTTCGTGGTCAGCAATCTCGTAAACGCGGTGAGCGGCATGCTGGAAGAACCCCTCGTCCTCACGGAAAAGGAATTTGAGACGCACTACAATCAGCGGCGTGCCCTCCCTTTGCCCGTGGCCACGGATCTCGATTCGGAGCAACTGGCGCGGTTTGTTGAGCAAAGCACCACCTTGCCCGGCTGCGACCTCGAAGCCCAACCGGCGCGGGTTTATCCTTACGGCCAAACCGCCGCGCACATTCTGGGATACCTTCGACGCGACGATCGCTACAGCGAAGACGAGGGCGATTTTCACTATCGCCTTCCGGACTTCAGCGGTGTAAGCGGGATCGAGGGCCACTTCGACACCCAGCTACGGGGCGAACCGGGAATGAAATCCGTGCTCGTCAACAGCCTGGGCTATCGCCAGTCCGAAAGCATTTGGACCCCGACCGATCCCGGAGACAGTATTGTGCTGACGATCGACCTGGCGCTTCAACAAGCCGCCGAGCAGGCCTTGCAGTCCGCCGGTCCGTACACGCGCGGCGCCGTCGTTGTGTTGGATGTTCGCAACGGCGACATTCTGGCCATGGCCTCGGCGCCGGCCTTTGATCCAAACGATTTCTTCCCGAAGATCAGCCGGGAGGATTGGACCCGGCTCAACGATCCGGTCATGCTGCCCTTGATCAACCGCGCCACCTACGGGGCCTACGCCCCGGGATCCATTTTCAAGATCCTTGTCGGGCTCGCCGGGCTCGAAGCGGGGACCATCCACCCGGAGGAAATATATTCCAGCCCCGGATACTATCAGCTGGGCCGACGGCGGATTGGCGATCTGGCGCGTGGTGGAATGCCCGCTGAATTCAATTTTAAGAGCGCCCTCAAATTGTCGAGCAATGCATACTTCATTCACCACGGTCTCATCCTGGGTCCGGACAAATTGTTAGCCCTCTGCCAGCGACTCCACCTCGGTGAGAAGGCCGGCTTGCCCATCAACCAGGAAGTCACCGGGACGCTGCCGAATCGGGAATGGCAGGCGGCGCATCTCGGGGGGTGGCATGACGGTGATACGGCCAATCTCTGTATTGGGCAGGGCTACTTGAGCGTCACACCGCTGCAGATGGCAGTGATGACGGCCGCGATCGCCAATGGCGGTTCGGTTTTCTGGCCGCGCCTGGTTGCCCGGGTTGAGCCGCAGCCTCCCTCACCGGACAATCCCGTCCGCTTGTTGCCGGCGGGCCGGATTCGCAGCACGCTCGGCATTTCCCCGTCCAACCTTGAGATCGTCAAGAAGGCCATGCTGGCCGATGTCGAGGAGCGGGACGGCACGGGACGGCGGGCGGCCGTGGAAGGATTGCAGATTTGCGGGAAGACCGGCACTGCTCAAATCACCCGGGGCCGGCAGGTGATCGATCATACCGTATGGTTTGTGTCGTTTGCCCCCTATTCCGAGCCTCGACATGCCGTGGTGGTCATGGTGGAAAGCGGCGCGGGCGGTGGTGAAACCTGCGCCCCGATTGCGCGGCGGGTTTACGAGGCCATTCTGGCGGAAGAAGTATCCGGGGTGATGCAACCGTCCCTGGCTCGAGGTCAATAGCCATGTACGAACTGACCCTGAACCAAAAGCGTCCGCGAATCGACTGGCAGTTGGCGCTGGCGTTATTGGGGCTTATGGTGGTGGGGCTGGCTTCGATTTTCAGCGCGAAATCCGGCAATGAGAGCGTGCCCTGGTATAACGAGTTCTACGCCCGGCAGGTCATCTGGTATGGGGTTGGCACCATGGCCGCCGTGATCGTTTGCTGCATAGATTATCGATTTCTTTCCCGCTATTCGGTCCTGGCCTATTGGGTCTGCATTGGGCTCCTCATCGGGGTTCTGATCTTTGGTTCGACCGCGGGCGGGGCCAAACGGTGGATCGACCTTGGCTTTTTCAAACTGCAACCGTCCGAGTTTGCGAAGCTCGCGTTCATCTTCATCATGAGCCATTTTTTGAGCCGGCCGGCGGGTGAACTCCGAGCTCCGATGGTCTTTCTCAAGGGCATTCTGCTGATGGTGTTGCCATTTGTGCTGATTTTGAAGGAACCCGATCTGGGCTCGGCGCTCGTGCTCATTCCCATCGCGCTGGTCATGATGCTGGTTGCGGGTATTCCGGTTCGCTACATCATACGGGTGCTCAGCGCCGCGATGCTTTTGATCCTGTTTATGGTCGTCGATGTGTTGTTTGCCCCGGAGCAGTGGCGGATCCCGCTCGAAGACTATCAACGCCATCGGCTGTTGGTCTATTTTGGCAAGGATTTCGCCCCCAAAAACGCAACTCCGGAGCAACGCCGACGCGCGCGGGAACTCCAGCGGGAACGCTCTTACCAGATTGAACAGGCCCTGATCTCGGTCGGGTCCGGCGGCCTCACCGGCAAGGGCTGGCGCCAGGGCCAACAGATCGCTCTCGGTTATCTACCGCCGGGGGCCTCGCATAACGACTTCATTTTCTCCGTCATTGCCGAGGAGAAAGGTTTTCTGGGCAGCTTGGTGGTTCTCTCGCTGTATGCGGTGGTTTTCCTATCCGGTATTCGCATTGCCGGCCAGGCGCGCGACCGACTGGGAAAGCTGCTGGCCGTGGGGGTGGTCGCTTTGCTTTTCAGCCATGTGTTCATCAATATCGGCATGAACATTCGCTTGATGCCCGTAACGGGGATTCCACTGCCGCTGATCAGTTATGGCGGATCGTCAGTGCTCTGCTCGTTGATCGCCGCCGGCGTCCTGCAGAATATCCACATCCATCATCGGACCTAAACTCATATGAATGATCGTAACTTTTCACGTCGCCGCCGGGGTGGGCATGCGCTTCCGCCCCAGCGGGGGATTGGGCACTCCCAAACAGCGCCCCGACCGCGGCGCCACCCAGGCTCGCGCCGATGCCACCTCGGAGGAACCCGTTCAGGAAGCCATCTTCGACACCGCCCGACACAGCCGCGAGATCGAACGATCCGAGAATAGCGCCGCCGGCCTGCCCGCCGACACGGCGCCGGCCCCGGAACCGGCCGAACCGGTTGGGCACAAGCGGGATTTTCGAAAGCCCGATTTGAATGTGCCGGCCGAAGTGCAGGAGGATTTCGAGCCCGTTCAGGTGGCCGAACCGCCGCCCCAGGGACTGGTGGATACCATCAAAGTGGTAGCCAACAAAGTGATGCGCAAGGTCCACCGGTTCATGAAACCGCCTCGAAAGATCCACAAGGAAGTCATCATCAATGCCGAGTCCCTCGAAACCCGCGTCGCGGTTCTCGAAGAAGGCCGGCTCGAAGAGTTCACCATCGAACGCACCACCGACGAACGCCTGGTGGGCAGCATTTTTAAAGGCAAGGTGCGCAACCTCGAAGACGGCTTGAAAGCCGCCTTTGTGGATATCGGCTTCGAAAAGAACGCCTTCCTTCACTATTGGGATATCGTCCCCAGCAGCTTCGACAGCGGCGTCGAAATCGTCGAGCGCGGACAGCGACGCCGGGATAAACCCCGCATCACCCAGAACGACATCCCCCGGCTCTATCCCCCGGGAAGCGATATCATCGTCCAGGTCACCAAAGGCCCCATCGGCACTAAAGGCCCGCGAGTCACCACCAACCTCGCCTTGCCCGGCCGTTATCTCGTGCTTCTGCCGAACTCCGATCAGAGCGGCATCTCCCGCAAAATCGAAAATCAGCAGGAACGCCAACGGCTGAAGAAGATCCTGCGCGAATTGACTATCCCCGAAGGCATGGGCGTGATCATCCGGACCGTGGGCGAAGGCCAGCAGAAACGATATTTCGTTCGCGACCTTGCCCTTCTGCTCGAGGAATGGCACGACATCCAGGAGCGGATCGATTCCCAGCGCCTCGCCACCTGCGTTTTCCAGGAACCTGATCTGATCGAACGGACGGTGCGTGACTTCCTGACGGAGGATGTCGAGCGCATCGTCATCGACAGCCAGACGGAGTACGACCGGATGCGGGAGATGATTGGCCGAATCTCCAAACGTTCCGTCGCGAAGGTCAAGCTCTACTCGGAATCGCAGCCGATGTTCGACCGCTTCAACATCAGCCGGCAGTTGGAGAACGCCTTCTCGCGCCAGGTCCACCTGAAGAGCGGCGGTTATATTGTCATCGACGAGACCGAGGCGCTGGTGGCCATCGACGTCAACACCGGTCGGCACAAAAGCATTCGCGGGACCAGGAATCCGCCATCTTCAAGGTCAATCTCGAGGCCGCGGAGGAGATCTGCCGCCAATTACGGCTGCGCAACATGGGCGGTTTGATCGTCCTGGACTTCATCGACATGAAATCGCGGAAAGACCAGCAATCGGTCTATCAGCGGATGAAAGAAGGGCTCCGGCGTGATCGCGCCAAGACGCATGTCCTGCCCATTTCGCAACTGGGTCTGATGGAGATGACCCGACAACGGCACACGGAAAGTGTGCGGGCCGCGGTCTATGACGATTGCACCTATTGCAAGGGGCGCGGCAAGGTCAAAAGCGCCCTCACCATGAGTGTCGAGATCCAGCGGAAACTCGGCGAGATCCTCAAAAAACGCCACCGCGATGAATCCGATTTCCAGCTGAAGGTGATCCTGAACCCTATGGTCTACGACCGTCTCCGGACCGAAGACGAACGGCTCATCATCGAAATGGAAAAGCGCTATTTCGGCAAACTCCTGTTCCGGCCCGATCCCACCCTGCACGCCGAGCAATTCAAGATCGTCAACGTCTCGAACAACGAAGAACTCGCGAATGTGGGCGGATAACCGATGAATGATCGCACAGGTGCATCATGAGTAACGCACCCGGGTTTCTGATCATCGTTCATTCCGAGCCCAGTTTCAGGACCGTAATGGAATACGGTGGGAAGTCGCGCGCGAAACGGGCGCTTATATTGTCGATTCTTTGCGCCCGCGGAATGATCTTGCCAGGTTCTTCGAGGGAATTCGTGTCGTTCGGGCTGCTCGCCGCCAGAACCACCGCTTCCCCTTCAGGCCGGATCCTGGCCACGCCGTCGATTTCGATTTTGATGGGCTGCGCCCTCCCGGCGGTATTGACGACTTTCACATAGAGGATGCCACTGTTGCGGTCGCGGGTGGCGCAGAAGAAGACTTCCCTGATTTGCCGTGGAGGAGGCGGAGTGCCGCCGCGAGCCGCCCTCGGCTGCCATTCGCGCGTCGGGATGTTTTGTGAATCGCTTCCCAGGATCTCATCGCCGTGCAACGTGCTGAACATCTGCTGCGCATAATACGATGGCGAGCCATAGCTGGTCAGGGCGTCATAGCCAATCAGGTCCGAGCTCCATTGCATCGAACGCCCCTGTCCATTCAGTTGGCTCACATTGACGAAAAGGGGAGCATAACATTCCATCAGAACGATGTCGGAATTTCGTTCCATGCCGGTCATCCAGGCCGCGTCGCCGAGCGCCCCCGCCATGTTCGGCGTAGGCGAGCCCACGCGCGTGGCCCATTCGCCGCAGAAGATCTTCGTCGGATTCGTGCGCGAATAGCTGTCGTAGTCGAGCGCGTGCGCCATCATTTCTTCCAACCCGCGGTAATAGTGCTCGTCCACCAGATCCGGCACGCGACTGCGAACGATCTGCGTCGGATGTTCGTAGCCCATTGTGGAAATGATTTGCAGGTTGGGATATTTCGCCTTGATGGCGTCGTAGAATTGCGCGAACCGTCCCTCGTAACTGCCGCTGCGATCGAACCAATCCTCGTTGCCGATCTCCACATAGGTCAACTTGAACGGCTTGGGGTGGCCGTCCTTCGCGCGCTGCGCGCCCCATTTGGTTGTGGGGTCGCCGATCACATATTCGATCTCCTCCAAAGCCTCCTGCACATAAGGCTCCAAGGCGGGGCCTGCCTCGACATAGTTCCGGTCCAGGGTGTAACCTGCGAACACCCCCAACAGCGGCTCCATCTGTAAGTCCTCACACCACTCCAGGAACTCCAATAGACCGAGACCGTCAGTGGACCAATACCCCCACGGGCTGCGATGTCCGGGACGCTGAGCGGTGTCGCCGATGGTTTCCTTCCAGTTGAAACGTTCGGTCATACTGCTGCCCTCAAGATAATTGCCTCCAGGGAAGCGGAGAAATGCGGGCTTCATCTCCGCGAGCAATCGCATGATGTCCGGGCGCGTGCCGTTTGGGCGATTGTTGTACGTGGGCGGGAAGAGGGAAACATTCTGGAACCACACCGTGCCCGGTTGGCTTGTGGTGATGACGAACCGGTTGTCTTTCGAGGGGTCAAGGTCCCCGGTCTTCAACGTGACGTCATACTTCCGCCAATCATCGGATATCCCGGAAACCCATTCCCTGGCGAACACGGTGTTGCCGCGAGCGCTTTCAATCGACAGGTTCAGCGAGCCGGGAGGTTCCGCGCGCGCATAGAACGAGGCCCGGTACGCCGTGTTCGGCCGGACCGGGATGCCCCAGTAGCCGCCATTGGCAATCCCAACCGGACTGACGTTCGACGCCTTGGCTGCGTCCAATTTCAGGCTTAGGTTCAAGGCGGCATTGAGCGGCTGGTTCGTGTCAATCGTGATCGCCGCTTCGCCGACTGTATCCCAGTAATCCGGATGCCGGGGGTTCGACTTAAACGTACGATTGCGAATCAACTCCGCGTACAGGCCGCCCTCGTAAGCGAAATTGATTTCCTCGGTCATCAACCCATACAGCATGGGGCTGACGGTCCCGGTGATTTTCCCCGCATCAATCCGCAGAATCGTCGGTCCGGAAGGCGCGGTTGGAGCGGGCGTGGCATCGGCGGGAGCAGAAGGGGCAGTCGTGGCCGCCGCGGGAACTCCGGTGCCGGTCTCGGCTCCGGATTGCGGGATGATTTCAATCGCGCAGATTTGCGGGTTCTCGACCTTGGGAGTGAAGGTGACGTTGATTTTGCCGTCGGTAACTTCCACCGGGACCGTCTCGATATAAGCCTTGAAAGGCCCGCCGGCCTTGACCCAAACGTCGAAGTCCTTGAATTCGCGTCCCTGAACGTTGAAGGAAAACACGCGCTCGCCCGGACCGTTGATGCCCTCGAACGTTTCCGCGAAATGCAATTTCACGGCGTACTTGCCGTTGGGTACTGGCCACGAGAAAGAGTCCATGCTGTAACGTTCCGACCGGTAGAGGTCGGGACTCTTCGTGTTGGCAATCTGGATGTCGGGCCGGGCGATGGTTTGGCCGCCCTCGAAGCCCTGGTCGGCCAGCCAGGTATTGCCTTCGGCGTCTTTGACCGGCTCGGACTGGCCGGCCTTGATCCGGATCGTCTGCGCCGCAGGCGTGGGCGTTGCCGTGCTGGTATTGGCCGCGGTTTGTTCGCGCCGGGCCACAATCTCTTCTTTGGCAAACTCGCCGACCTCTCGCGTAAAATTGATTTCGTTGCCGTTGACCGCGAGCTTCCCGGTGTAGGTGATGCGGATTTCGTTGTCCTGGATACTGAGCATCTCGACGAACGAAATCGTGTCGCCGTCCACCTTGCCTTCTTCCAGTTCGGCTTCTCGCTTCCGGTCGCCGACCTCCGAGTTGGCTTTCCCGGTCAACTTCGCGCCGTCCTGTTTGAACGTGAAGGTGTATTTCTGGAAGCCGATCTGGGTGTCGAATTCGGATTTCCATGTGCCGGTGATATCGGCCGCGAGAACAGCCAGCGGCAGTACGACAAGCGTCAGGAGCAGGAATGGAGTTTTCATTTTTGGTGGATGGTCGGGGTTGGATTGGTGATGACAGCGATCGCGCGTTTCAATTCCCAAACAGCATGGCGCTGCTCAGCGCCCAGTTGTGATATTGGCCGCCCTGGCCGGTGAGCAGCATGAGACGAATCTTCGGCTCCACGGCCTGGGTGGTGGCGGGTCCGAGGCCGCACATTGAAACGGCGGCGGAGAAGAGTCCGGCGAACGTGAGTAAGGTCTTCATGGTATTGCGATGAGGTGTCAAAGCAAACGGTGCTTTGAGTATATGAATATCGATGTGCCTGGCGAGCGCAATTCCGGGTGCGGCGCCTTCTATCTCCTCCCAGTTGCGCCGAATCCAGAAATTGACGAGTGAGTGCGATGACAGCAATCCGTTTGTCGAGCTTCAGGGGACTGTTCGAATGCGGAAGAACTGCGCTGTAGCGCTGATGTCGAATTCGTTAGTAGCGCTGGCGCTGGTGGCGGTAAACGATGGCTGCACCTCAGTCCAGGCCGCCAAATCATAGGATGTATCCAGCACGTAATTATGACCCACCACCAGGTGTTGGACCACTTCCACTTTATTGCTTACGCGGATGCTCAATGATGTCGACGGGACGGGCACGCTGGAGCTCATGGCTAGCCGCACGTTATCAAACAATATGACATCGTTGCCGTAAAAGTACTCGCCGCGAATCCACAGGGACTCTAAATCCGAGATGACGCTAAGGAACTCAGCTTGGCTCGGTTGCCGCCCTTCGAGACTGCCGACTCGCCAGCCGGTCTCGATCATCGGCGCCAAGTAAGTGTTCCAGGTGGTCGTCGGCACAATGTTGAGGGAGGCGGTCAGGACCAATCCATCGGTGCCCGTAAGAATGATGTCGGCTTCATTATACCAGTCGCCCGGCGGAGCGATGTCGGCTTTCAATTCAAAACTGAGTGCAAGTCCATAACAGGCCAGGACATTGCCCAAGAACTTGCTCGGAGCGGTGAAGTAAAAGCTGTCGCCTGGATTGTCCACAAACTTGAGGCAACTCCCGGGATTGCCTCGATCCACATAGACCGGCGGCCACGGCCCGCGGTCAATGTTCGTGTAAGGGCCCGCGCCGAACGTGTCGACCAATTCCACCACGTTCCATCCGTCGCCCGATTGGGTAAAGCTGCTCACCACATCATTGGTTGATCCGACCTGCGTGGGCACGGGGGTCTCGATGGTGACGGATGAAAAGCGAACCTTCGACTTAAACCCGCGCAATCCCACTCGCGTGATCTGATTCCACATGCTATCCGGCACTGGACCCGTTGATAGCACGCGAGCAAATCCGTTAGCCCCCGTGACCGTGAACCGCAAGGCATTGGTGCCGAGGGGCCGCTCAAGTCGCAGATGAATTCGGTTGGTGGCACCGGGATACCAGGCAGTGGCGCTCAATACATTGTTCCATTGCCCGTTGTAGTAACCCGCCCCGGGATAAATCCATTTGTCCTGGCTCAGAATCACATCGGCCAAAAGAAGCAGATTGAAGGTATTGCCGCCCAAGGCGATCCCTGCAGTTCCTGTCCAATTGTGATCGTTGTAAAGATTCTGAAACTGAAAGTCGGTGTCAATTGCCCACGAAGCTTCCAGCGAAACACTGCCCAACCACGCGAAACTGTCTCCTTGCGTGTCCACCGACAAGCCCGACTCTTTCGGGCCAAGACTCTCCAACCCCCAGTCGGATCCCAGTTGCCAACCGCTCACGCCATCATTGAAGTCATAATGGAAAGTCTCGCCCCAAGAGGACCCTGCACTCAGCAGCAAAATGCCGAATAGAATGCGCTCAAAGAACCGAGCAGAACTGGACTTGATCATGGACTGATAGGCATTTGCTTTTTCGGCGTGGCGGAAGTGTGTCTCGCCAAGAGGGGCCGGTCAAGGGGAGACGGGGCAGAACCTCCGCCGCACGAAGGCAACCGCCCTGCCATTTGCGCGGAAGCAGACGATCGAGTTGCCGCCTTTCGCCGTAAGCGTCGTGGAGATCGTCGCCGACTGATGAGCGCATGCGGGCGGCCGGCTCAGGATGTAAGTCACCCGGCAGACGCGCGATTACTTGAGCGGCATGCTGAAAAGCGTGGCGCTCAAGGGCGGCACGCGCAGGCGAGCGGAAACGTCGACTCCCTCGGTGCGCTGGATATCCACCACGCGTGGGCGGCCTGGAGCGTTATGCGAAGTATGCGTCGGACCGGTGATGTGCCAGCGAGTGGCGCTTCCGGAGAGCATTTTGCCGGTGAGCACGGGGTGGATTTCGATTTCCTCATCGGTCGGATTCATCACGCCGAGGGTCATTATCTTGCCGTCCTTGGTAAGGGCGGCGGCGACATCGCACGGACCGAAGTCCTGCTCGATCTGCAGCGGGATCTGACCGTAGTGGGCGCGATACATCTGCAGGACGAGTCCGGTGGTTTCCATCTCCGCGGCGGTGCGGGAGGTCTTGATTGCGCCGATGACATTCACCGTTTGAGCGTAGTGCGCCATGTGGATGAGATCGCTTTGCCGGAAGAATTCGTGCAGGCCCGCGGCAACGCCGAGTCCGTCGGAAAGTTCATAAATGCAGCCGAGCTCCCCATAAGCGTATTCGCGATGCCAGTAATTCCATTCGTCCATCGCGATGGGAATGATCCGGCCGTTCAGATTTGTCAGGCTGCCCTGGAGTTTCCGATGGCCTTCGGCCTTGGAACGGATGGCATTTTTCAGAAGCGCGACGTGGTCGTTGAGGGCGACGCGTGGGTTCCGGGTCCAGGGCACGCGGCCTTCGTAAAAGTGTTCTGAGAGCAGGTCCATGTGATCGGCGCACTGCTCGAGCATGATGTGCGAACAGGTTTTGCCGGACTTCGCCTGGTCCGGGTCATGGTCCTTGTTGATCGTGCTGAGATCGCCGACGGCGGTGAGCGTAACGGTCGGGTCGACTTTGCGCATGGCATCCACAACCAGGTTATTCTTGAGCGTGTAATGCTGCATCTGCATGAAGCCGAGCTGCCAGGGGCCGAACATCTCGTTGCCGACGCACCAATACTTCACGCCGTAGGGCTGCTTGTTGCCGTTCTTCGCGCGCCAGCCCCCGGCGATGGTCTTCACGCCGCTGTTGCAGTACTCGACCCATTGCGCAGCCGAGTAGGCGTCGCCAAAACCGGTGTTCACCGCGATCATCGGCTCGGTGTTGATTTCGCGGCAGAAGGCGATGAATTCATCCGTCCCGAAATCGTTGTGCTCGACGCCGGTCCAGGCGGGATTCTTGCGCGGCGGACGGCGGTCGCGGTCGCCGATGCCGTCGCGCCAGTCGTAGCCGCTGACGAAATTGCCGCCCGGCCAGCGATAGACCGTGCCGTTGAGCTGCTTGAGCAGCGCAAGTGTGTCAGCGCGCATGCCGTCCACGTTGTCCGCCGGCATCAACGACGGCGGGCCGAGCAGCACTTCGCCCCTCAGGACGCGGACTTCGAGGACCCCGTTCGTTTCGCCGCCCTGGGCCGCGGTGAAGGCGAATTCCTGCTTCGAGTATTTGTCGCCCTTGAACGTGAGTCGTTTCGCGGCGCGGTCGTTCGCGCCGTCGCCCCAAGCGAGGGCGACCTCAATTTCGGCGCGTTTGCCGAGCGGTTTGGCCCAGAGATAGCCGACGTACTCTTTGCCGGCGACGAGGCCGAGGTCGCGTTGGCGGAGCCCCGCGCCGGAGTTGACGCGCGGCGAATGATCGCCGACGAAGGCGTCCTGCTTTTGCATCGTGACGGAACGAGCGTCGCCGATCATCTGCCACGGCGACGCGCCGACCACAGGGTAAGCCGAGTCCGTCAGCCCCCGGTAAGGCGAGTATTCGGCGGTGATGGGGAAGTAGAATTTGCGGTCTTCAAGCATCTCGGCCCAGATGCCGCCGTAGATGCAGCGGCCGAGGTGTTCGATGAACTGGCCGTAAATGAACCGGCTGATGGGCGCGTTGGTCCTGGTCGTGTCCAGCTTGAGTTCGAGCGGGGCGCCGGTGATCGTGGTCACGAAAACCCACAGGGATGCGAGCAGGGCTGCACAGTGCTTCATGAGTGCGGGATCCTATCGGTTGGGCATGAAATGTCGAGTGTCACCCTGCCGTCTTCGCCCCGCTGTCCGGCAAGGCGCTAACTTCACATCCCGCTGGGCGGCCGGGCTAGAATCGGTTCGTGGTCGAGGGGTGCCGTTGCCTGTCTGCGGCGATGCCGTTGGCGGTCTGGTAACGGCGCGAAGGGTCTTTCTCGAGCACTTCATCAGAATCCAGTCGAGATCGACCCGCACCGCCCCGGCCCGACCGGGGACACTCACAGTTTGTGAGCCTTTTGCCGGCTCCTGGCGTATGACGTAACCAGTACCGCCCTGCGCCGACCGAACCTGAGTGGGGAGGCGGGAGGCGTTTTGAGATTGCCGAGTGGTACCGAGCGCAGTATCCAAGCACTGGCATCTGTGGGCACCTACGAACAAAGGTTGAACGAGGAGCCGGCGTGGGCGCTGCGCGAAGGGAGCGTACATTTCGGCGGGGGCAGCGCCGTCCACAAAGCGCTGCTCAAGATCACGCGTCGGTTGACGGAGCTGCAGATTACGTACGTGATCGCCGGAGGCATGGCGCTGTTCTTTCACGGTTACCGGCGGTTCACCGAGGATGTCGATATCGTGGTGACGCCGGCGGGATTGCAGCGACTCCACCAACACCTGGAAGGGCTGGGCTATCTGCCGCTGTTTCCCGGCAGCCGCGGCTTGCGCGACGCCGAGTACGGAGTGCGGATCGAGTTCCTGGTTAGCGGCGATTATCCGGGCGATGGTAAACCCAAACCCGTGACCTTCCCTGATCCGGTGGCGGCGGCCGTGGAGATCGAGGGCCTGCGCTTCCTGGGATTGGTCAAGCTCGTCGAACTGAAACTGGCTTCCGGCACCAGCCCCGGCCGGCGCAAGGACTTGGGGGACGTGCAGGAGTTGATCCGCCTGTTAAAGTTGTCCGCCGCGTTTGCCGAGCAACTGCATCCGTCCGTGCGGGCCACGTATCACGAGTTGTGGACCGAGTTGCAGGAACTGCCGCCGATCTGACGCCGGCGTCACGACCAACCACGAGCATCACGGGTGAAGTCAGCTCCGTTTACTCGGTGGAGTACGTCACGGACCTCACTCAAACAAACGCCTGGAGTTGCCTGACGTTTCTGCAATTGCCCGTCACGAACTACCTGTGGCTTGACCCGTCCGCCCCCGCCACATGCGCACGGTTCTATCGCGCGATCCTGTTTGACGCGCCTGCGAACCTGGTGTTCATCCCGCCGGGCACGTTTCGGATGGGAAGCCCGACAACACAGGCGAGTGGTGTCTGGACTGGTGTTTTCCCGCGGCAAACTCGAGCGCACCGCAGATGACCGACAGATCCGGATAGGTGCAAAGGCCGGTCGCCTCGATTTTAAGCCGAAGGTCCGCGTTGTAGGGCACGCAGTGTCCGCTACTCAGCCGGTTGCCAAATTCGCGGGCCAGGTTGGTCGCAATGCGGCTGTGCTGCGGTGTGCCGCCGGCCGTTGCGAACATCTCGCCTTCAAAGAACTCGCTCTTGATTTCCGCAGCGCGTTCGATCTTAAGGTATGCGGCTTCGGTAAACCGCCGCAATGGTTCAGCCGATGGCATAGTGAGGCGTCAATTTAATTGTTCCGGCGCGGAAGAGTAAGGAGTCGGATGGATGGAGTCGGATGGTCAGGACGTCCGGCGCGTGTTGCGGCCCGTTCATCGGCTGCCAGGGCGCGTGACGAAATGCCTCTTTGCTCTTCAGTCGTCAAACAGCAGCGGCGCGATCTCGCGGAGGCTCCGCCGCCAGCTCTGCCACTCGTGCGCCGTTTCCGGGGAGACGTAGAAGTGACTGTTGACGCCCGATTCTTTGAGGGCTTCGGCGGCCGCCTTCGGATCGCCACCGCGGCGGTTGCCACCGAGTTCGCGGCTGCCGTAGCTGACGAAGACAAGCTTGTTCTTCTCCTTGAACATCGCCATGTCGGGGATGTCGTCCGGGCTGATGCTGCCGCCGCTAAAAATGCCAATGTGGGAGAACTTATCGGGATTGGCGAGAGCGATCGATCGAGTCTGCATGCCGCCCATCGAGAGCCCAGCCATGGCGCGGTGAGGTTGATCCGCGATCGTGCGGAAATGGGCATCGACGAAGGGGACCAAATCCTCGATCAGAACACGCGCAAAGGCGTCGAAAGAAAACGTGCGCCCGCCGGGACCGGCAATGCTCAGAGACAAGCCACTGCCGGCTGAATTGGGAGAGCTCGTTCCGCGACCAAAGCCAGTGGCGCCGGGGACATAGCTGTTGGCCATTACGATGATGAACGACCTGGCTTTGCCCTCGGCGACCAGGTTGTCCATGATCAAACTGGCGTGTCCTTGGCTGCCCCAGCCGGTGTCGTCCTCGCCGGCGCCGTGTTGCAGATACAACACCGGATAACGCCTGGACAGGTCCTTCTCATAATCCGGCGGGGTGTAAACGAAACAGCGGAGAACGGCGCCGGCGCTCTTGGAATAGTAGAGGGTCTCCCGGAGTTGGCCGTGAGGAACGTTCTGGACGGCATAGAAGTCCTGGTCCTGGGCGGGCACTTCGACGCCGCTGCCCCAGCGATTGCCGCCGAAGAAATAGAGGGTACCCGGGTCGGGGACCTGGGCGCCATCGACGACGAGCTGGTAATAGTGGAAACCCTCGTCCTGCGGCCGCGTGACCCCGGTCCAGGCGCCGTCGTCTCCCTTGGTCAGGGGATACTTCCCACCGCCCAGAAATTCGAATGTGACGCTCTGTGCTTCGGGCGCCATCAGGCGAGCTCGGACGCGCCTTTCAGAATTGACCTGGGGATATTGTTTGCCGGGCTGATTCAGTGACGAGGGCTTGAAATCCTCCACCGCGGGCGCGTCGGTTTGAGCCAGGCAAAGCTGGCTCGCCAGCGTGGAAACAAGCGCGAGAGCTGACAACGTTGTCTTCATGGCGTATTGGAGTTGGTGAGTAGGAAAAGAACCTCCTCTTTAATGGCTGTGCAGTGCAAGTAAAACCGCTGGCGTCCGTCGGAGCGGCAGAATGATTATGGGCAGGATGATCCCCGAGGATGCGGGTCATTCGAGATGGCCGGAGCGCGACTGTGCGCGAAGCGCCAGTTGCTGGAGTTGGGAGATTCCAGGTGCTTGTCGGTGTGGTTTCAGGGCCTTCACCGCGCACTTCATCGCACCACTGCATCGCACACTGCCCATCGTCTGGTCGGTTAACCGCCTAGAACGTGTTTGAACGCACCTGCACTGGTGGGCTTGGGCAAAGTCTTGGGCAAAGTGCCTTTTGGCGGCCTTAAGACAGAGGCGTCTTGGCGGCTCGGCGAGCAGTGTAACTGGCTGCAACGAAGCCTGATCGGAAAATTGGTACCCCCACCCTGAATTGAACAGGGATCAACGGTTTAGGAAACCGCCGCTCTATCCATTTGAGCTATGGGGGCGCCATGCGGACGGAGGGCAGAATATCGCGTGAAATGGCCGGCTGTAAAACGCATTGTGGGGATGATGGGTTGTCGGAGCCAGATAGTCGGCCGATCGATGGAGGTGCGCCGCGTTTGTCGGATTAATTTGCGCCTAGAATCTCGGTGGCCAAGGCAGTGGCGCCGTAGATCTTTTTCAGCGCCTCGATGATGGCGGCGGGGTGGACGGCGACCGCCCGGGCCTGCTCTTCGGTGTAGATGTAGTCCAACACGAGGGAATAAATATTGCCATCGAAAATCAAACCCACCAGTTCGCCTTCCCGATTAATCACGGGGCTGCCGGAGTTGCCTCCGGTGATGTCACAGGTGCTGACGAAATCGAAGGGGGTCGAAAGATCGAGTTGATTTCGGCGTTCGATCCAGCGTGCCGGGAGATCGAAGGGAGGACGTTGGTTTTGGGCCTCGGCGCGTTCGTAGAGACCCTGGAGTCGGGTTTGATACGGGATCACTTCACCCTGTTCCCGGTACCCGAGGACCCTTCCGAATGCCAGGCGCAAGGTGAACGTGGCATCGGGGTATCGATTGGAACTGGAAAGCGCAAAGCGCGCTTCGGCAATTTTGGCATGGGCCTGTTTTTTCAATTCGTCCTGGGCTTCCATAATTTTGCGCACCGTCCGGGCGGGGGTATCGATCAGGCGCGCCAATTCCAGCATGGGGTCCTGGGCGGAGTTCAGGGCATCAAGGCCGCCTTCAAAGAGTTGTTTTCGGACGCCGACGTTTTTGAGTTGGGTCTTCAAGACGAGATCGGCGGCGCGTTCCTGTGGAGACCTGCCTTGAAGAACCGTTTGGACGATTTCATTGGTTGCTCCGAGCCGGGTGGCGAGCCACGTCAATGAATCCGTCAACAAGAGCTGTTCCATGTCGTCATGGATCGGTTTTTCGGAGAACAGGTCGAGCTTAAGCGATTCGAGGGCGGAGTCGCGGAACTCGCGGAGGCGATCGCTGTTGGCTTTGGGCAACTCGTCGGCGGCGCGGACGAGGGTGCGTGCGATGTCGAAGAGATCACCGCCGAAGCCGTGAGCGGATTCCAGGAGGCGATACTGAAGCGCGTGATGGGCGATTATGTTCTGGGCGTCATGGATTTGACTCCAGGCGTCCAGGATGGGGCGTTCGGACTCGCTCGCTGCCAGTTCGCGGCGCAGGCTTTCTTCATCTTCGGATTTGAGCCGGAGGATCGCGGGATCGAGAAGGCCTGCGAGTTCGCCGCGCAAAGCCTTGCGCGCGTTCTGGACGCCCAACAAACGGTCCTTGGCGCGCCGTTCATTTTCGGCGTCGCGGGCGCTATAGGCGGATAGAATGACTTCGAGGTCGTAGAGCCGATCCAAGGTATATGGGAGGCGCGAATCGCGGTCGTAGCCAAGTTCGGCCAGGGTGAGCGAGCGGCTGGTGCTCCCGGGATGTCCGGAGACGAACACGAGGTCACCTTCCGCTGCGCCTTGGACGTTCCACTTCAGGAAGTGTTGAATCTTTGCTGGCTGGCCGTTTTCGTAGGCGCGGAACAGCACCATGTCGAGGCAGTAACGCGGATATTCGAAATTGTCGGGGTCGCCACCAAAAAAGGCGATTTGTTGTTCGGGGGCGAACACGAGCCGGACGTCGGTGTAGCGCTGGTAACGGTAGAGGTGATACCGTCCGCCCTGGAACAGGGTCACCACGTCGCTGCGCAGGCCGGTTTGGTCGAGCGATTCCTTTTCAATCGCGGCCATGATGGCCCGGCGGCTTTGGAAGGCCTCGTCGGGCGGCATTCCGGGTTTGACGGCCGCATTCACGCGATCGGTTACATCCTCGATGCTCATCAGCACGTTCAATTCGAGGTCGACGCACGGCAGTTCCTCGGCCAGGGAGCGGGCCAGGAAACCGTCCTTCAGGTAGTCTCGTCCGGCCTTGCTCAACTTCTGGATTGCATCGGCGCCCACGTGATGGTTTGAGAGGATCAGGCCTTGTGGTGATACGAACGAGCCCGAGCCGCCGTTGTTGAATCGAACCGAAGCCTTTTGTATATGTTCGAGCCAGGCGTTCGTGGGTTCGAAACCATAGCGCTCCGATAAGAGCTTTCGGGGGGGATTATTGAACAGCCACATGCCTTCGTCCGCGTGCGCCAACAGTCCGATGACCGAAATGAGAAGCACCGCCGCTTTCACCGCATCGGGCCGTCGCCAGTTTGTTTCCATGGGCTCCAACTATACCTGGCGATTGCACGCAGGGAAGCGATTCCTCAGCCACACCCCGACCAAAACCTGACCTGGCCGCAAACTGCTTGAGGGATCAAGGATGCGGGAAACGAAGCTGACGACTTAAGTCGGCAGCCGAAGATCCGTCGAAACGATCCTTTTCCCTGCGGGAGCGGCGAGAAGTACAAGAAGTGTTGCGGCCGGGGCTGAGACCAGGACCATCTCGCCATGGCCATCTCCCTCACCCAGATCGTGCCTTGAGGCCGTTCCCGTCGGGAATATGAACTAATGTTCGACCTTTCGGAAAGTGATTGGGCCGGAGGGAGGCTCGATTGCATGGATTCTTTCCGGCAAATAGAGTTCCATGAGGAGGGATTGCGTCTTCATACTTCAGAATTTGGTAATTGAGACCGGTTTAAGCCGGGTCTTCGCACGCGGGTCGTTGGCTGACGAGAAGCGAGTCAATGGCTCCGCTTCACCCACTCCCGGATCGAACGGCCCGGTCATGGCGGTTGCCCCGACTTCCGCCCATACGCTGCGGGTCAGGTTGTTGCGGTAGAGCGGTCCTGCGACGACCATCCGGTTTTGATCATGAATATGATCAGCGAGATCAGCACGAACTCCTTACCGCTTGCCTGACCGCGTACGGTCGAAAACGCGCCACCCACCTTATCGGTGAAGTCGACCTCCAGCTTCCAAGACCAATCGTCGATCACTGCTTTCATCCGCCCTGGCATTGAACCGTAGTACGTCGGGCAGCCGAGGACGATCCCGTCAGCGCTCTCCGGGCGAATCGCTCAATCGGTGCAGGCCAGATAGGCTCGATCTTTATGCCGGTCGCTGATTGCTTCACCGAGCAACGCCGCCCCAGGCCAAATTCGGCGCAACCCTCCGGGCGGCCGTTCTTTTTCGGCCAGACTTCGTTGCTCGCGCCTTCCAGACCGCTGCGGGTATGCTCGTTGCTCGCGCCTCGTCTGGCCGAAAAACCCCTGGCCGCGAACGTAACCGTATTTATGAAACAGACCACTAAGGGACTGCCCGAGTTTGTCTGGGCATCAGGGCGCTGGTCCGCTCCTGCATCCAGGCCACGTCGGGATTGTTCGGGGAAGATACGTTAAGCTGCAATTGATTATTATAATGGGGGAGCGGAGTGGTGCGGGGGTCGACCCATTTTTTGATTTCGGAATGGCCATCGGCGAAAGAAAAGCCGCACGCACCGTTGTGGAAGCTGGCGGGGTAATCGATGATCCGGGCGTTGGGTCCCCGGCCGGTGCATTGAACGGCCATGCCGCCGTTATTGATGCTGTCGGGGTGCTCGTCCACCAACACCCAAAGCATTCCGGGGCTGGGATCGATGATCTCACTGAGTTTGGCGTACACCTGGTAGGGCGGATGGGTTAAGAACATCGCCGTGACCGACCCGCCCTCGGGGCGCGTGCCCTGGGCATGGTTCATCGAGATACTGCGAACCCGGGCATAGGCGCGGCCATTGATCTGGACCATACTTCGATCGGCCGGGCATTTGTAGATGTCAGGGGTGCCGGTATAGGGCGCCAGCCTGGCGTATCGGGCATCGACCAGGAAGAGCCGGTTGGTGTTGTCAGGATTCGCGGGATTGAAATCCATGATGCCGCTTACCCAGCCGCCATTGGAAACGTACCATTCGTTGGGAACCAGCCGGTCGTCATGATCCAGGGCATATTGGAACCATGCCAGCATCAGTTGGCGAAGATTGCCCAGGCACTGGATTCCCTGGGCCTTGCTCTTCGCCTTGCTCAGGGCGGGTAAAAGCATTCCGGCGAGAATGGCGATGATCGCGATCACCACGAGCAGTTCGATGAGCGTGAAGGCACGGGCACGGGGACTCACTCCGCCGCGAGAACGGGTTTGCTTCAGGATTGGAGTTGGCGCAGGCAGGTGCACAGTTTGGTTGGCGTTTGGGTGAATCGTCGTCAGGACACAGGGGGCCAAAATCGCATTCTTTCCAGTCAGGCAACGTCGGGATTGTTCGTGGCGCACGGCGTTTCAGGGTGTTCCGGGCGCCGGATATCCTTTGGCAGCATCGTCCAGGACGAGGACCCAATCGGTTAATTCACCCGGGTCGGGAGGGGTGAACTCGTGCTCGCCGGCCGTGGGAAATGTCCCGATCTCACGGGCGCTGCCGTTGCGCGGGTTGAACCACCAGGTCTTCGCCTCCGGTGCTTGAATTGCGGACATCCGGACTTTGAACGCGCGTCCGACGGGGGCGTAGACCATTGCATAGCTACCCGCCGTGTCGCGCGTCGCCACGAACCGGTAGCGGCCGGCGCCTGGGACGCTGGTGGGCACCCGATCAGTCACAATGATTGAATCATCCGGAATGCGATCGAGGAGGGGCCGGGACTCGAGGAGATGCCGGGCATGTTGCATTTGGCCGGCGCCGGGTTGGTCGATGGCCAGATACCACGGCATGAGCGGGTTGTTGATGGGGTTTCTGCCTGGCGACCACATTTGCCAGAGGGAATGATGGCCGTAGGTATGGCCGAATGCGCCTGTGAACAGATCCCAGTAGAGCGGTCGGCGCACGTCTGCGGAGATCGAATGTCCGAACTTGTCCGCGTTGAACGAGACCGGGTGATCTTCATAGAGGGGTTCACCATCGAGGACGGGTTTGAGAGGAGAGCGATCATAGTCGGCTCGGGTATTCTGGTAGCCCTCGTTGAAGTTCGCATTGTGACCATTCTGCCGCATGTTGAAGTCGAGCCACTCCGAGTCCTGAAAGTATTGGGACGAGCCGGAGCCACCGGTGGGATGGAAGGTGATCAGGTGTCTTCCGCCATCGCCTTTGCGAAGCCCTTGGGCGAGGGCGGAGACGATGTCGCGTTGGGTGTCATTCTCGATTGGTCGATCTCCTCCCAGGATCCAGATGATGCCGCGGTCGCGGTAACGGTTGCCAAGCCATTCCCCGTAGACCGCCGCGTTGTTGGGGGTGAAGATCTCCGGACCGGCGCCCCACTTCTTGTTCCACTTATCGCCCCAGGTTGGCAGAAACCCGAGGTAGAGCCCGAGGGCATTTGCCTTGGTCACGATGTAATCGACATGATCCCAGTAATCATCCCCGGTTTGGACATCGGGCCGGGCGGGGTCGTTATCCAAGAGGGGGCGGTGACCATAGGGGTTAGGGTCGTTGAGGCCGTTCAACTCGGCGAGCGCGACGGCCTGAATGACGGTGAAGCCTTTACGCGCGCGATCCTCGAGATAACGATCGGCTTCTTCCCGATTGAGACGGTGGAAGAGTTCCCAGGCGGTATCGCCGAGCCAGAAAAAGGGCTTTCCCTCGGTCGTGACCAGGAAGCGATGGTTGTCACTCACGCGCAGGTCGGGCAATGCCGCCACCTGAACCTCCGGGAAGGCGCAGGCTACTAACCAAGCTGCGGCCATATATCTCGTTTGAGCCAGCATGAGCGTTTTATAGCTGGCGCGGCGGGGATGTGCCAGCACGTCCTTTATCGTCCTGGCCGTTCGCCGGGTTGATTTAGGTTAGCGGCAGAGGCGAATGCGGTTCGGGCTGGGCAGCGCGCATCCGGGCTCCCGGTTGGTGGGATTCACAGGAAGTCCTCGCAACCCTTGGTCTTGTTGCCCTCATTGACTTATCAGCAATGCCGAATAGGATGGGTTCCCAACGTGGGTAAAGGAAACAACGCCTGGCGGTTTCTGAAGGAATTCCTGGCGGGGCCGGGGACGACCGGGGCGATAGCGCCGAGTTCGCGGGCTTTGGCGGAGCTGATTACGCATCGGGCAGGGGTGGAAACGGCTTCGTTGGTCATTGAGTTCGGGCCGGGCACGGGGATATTCACCGAGGCGATACAGCGGAAGCTGCCGGCGGCGGCAAAATTTTTTGCCATCGAGATCAACCCGGCGTTCGTCGCACTCACTCGGGCGCGGTGTCCGGGGGTGGTGGTTCATGAAGATTCTGCGGTGAACACACGCAAGCATATGAAGGCGATGGGGGCGCCCCACTGCGACTGCGTGGTATCGGGCTTGCCATGGGCGGCATTTCCGGAGGCGCTGCAAGACGAACTCATGCTGACCCTGGGGGATATCCTCAAGCCTGGCGGTGTATTTGTCACGTTTGCGTATTTGCAGGGATTGATCATGCCGGCGGGTCGGCGATTCCGGCGCAAGCTTGAGGAGCGGTTCCATCGGGTGGAATCCTCGCCGACCATCTGGATGAACTTGCCCCCCGCCTTTGTTTACAAGGCGATCTGTTGAACGGAGGAAGGCCGAACCTCGAGCGCTAAAAGAAACCCGCACCTCTTTAGAGAATTGAAAACAGAACTGACAAGGTGTCGGGCGTGCAAGGACCAAGGGTCCGTCGTTTGCCCAGGCTCTTGCTTCGATCCAGGGCGATGAATTCCCTAATTTGACGTGGGTTTCCCGAGCCCGGAAATTTCACCCGAACAGCCGACGGATCCCAGCAGGCGGTTGATGGGTGAAATTTCCGGGCTAGGCAGGCGGCGCGAGGATCTCGGTGATACGGAGGCCGAAGCGATCGTCGACGACGACCACCTCGCCACGGGCGAAGCGCTTTCGATTGACGAGGAGTTCGACCGGGGTACCCGCGGCCTTATCGAGTTGCACGACGGAACCGGAGCCGAGTTGGAGGACGTCGCGCATGGCCATTTGGCACGAGCCGAGTTCGACAGTGAGCTGGACGGGGAGGTCGAAAAGGATTTCCAAGTTGGCGGGGGTGGTGGCTTCCATAACGGCGTATCAGGTCTGGGGTGAGAGGACCCCGTTCAATTCGACGGCCCATTGGCCGTCGCGAGTACCAAGGCGGGCACTGAACTTGGGGAGGTCGGCCAGGCGTATGGTAACCTGTTCGGTGCAGTGAGGGGAAAGCGGCAAGACGTCGTTGGGCTTGAGTTGAGTGAGTTGTCGGAGTGAGAGTTCTATTCCTGGCCATTCGGCCGTGACGGGGACGCGGAGGTCATCGAGTTGGCGATTCCAGGCGGGGTGGGAATGGACGGTTTTGGCGGCGGCCGTCTCAGGGGCTCGAGTAAGCTGTCGCACGAGCGGTTCGAGTGTTTCGCAGGGGAAAGCGATTTGGACTTGCTCCAGGCAATCGCCGATGCGGGCCTCGATCGAGAGCACGAGCATGACGGTATCCGGGGCGGAAGAGCGGAGGAATGCCCCTTGGGTCTCATGGCCGAGCAGGACGGGTTGGAGGTCCTGGATATCGGCCCAATGGACGCACCATTCGCTGATAAACATCTGCACGACCTGATCGAGCAGCGCCATCTCGATTTCACTCAGATCATGGTCGGCTCGGACCGATTGGGCAGGGCCGCCGAGGAGTCGGTCGACAACCGTGAGTCCGAGTCGCGGGTGGAGTTCGAGCACGGAGATCCCTCGAAGGGGTTCGACTTTGAAAAGGGAGAGGTGGGTGGGCGAGGGGAGGGTATCGACGAATTTCTGGAACGACAGCGTTCGCAGGTTGGAAATCTGGAGCGAGAAATCGAGCCGAAGAAAGACCGACAATCGCGCGGCGAGAGTGCGAAGGTAATCCGTATGCCGGATCCGAAGCTTGCGGAGTTCGAGCGGAGAAAGAAAAGCGGGATGCCGGAAATCGTAGGGTTGGACGTCATCCCTGGGGCTGAGCTCAGAACTGCGCTCGGAGTCGGGAGCGCATTGTTCGTGTTCGGCGACCTGGGCGAGGAGGCGATCGACCTCGGACTGGGAGAGGACCTCCTGTGACTGGCCGGCTATGGCAACTTCATCCATGGATGCGATGCGGAGTTATTGGATGGCGAGCTCAGTGATATAGATCTCGTCGACGAAATTGCCGCCGAAGGCATTGTTAAAGATCGAAAGGAGCTCGGTGCGGAGCTGCACGCGCGCGCCGGGTTTTTCGAGGTCGGCGATGGTTTTGTTGCCGAGGGTGGTGGTGGCAAGGTCCAGCAGTTGATCACGGTGCTCATCGACGAGCGATTTGAAATCGGGAGTGGTCCCGACCAGGGTGATGCTGCCGAGGAGGTAACGGGTGCCCATGGTGCCGGCGACGTTGACGATCATTTTATTCAGCGCGGCAGTTTGCCGTTCCTTCTCGTGACCCTCCGGAGAGGTGGTCGCATCGGGATCGGCAGGGGCGGCGGTTGAAACGGCGCTGACGACTTTGGGCACGAGGAGGAAGGTAGTCGTGGCGTAGGCAAGGATTGGCATGGCGAGGGCCGTGACGATCAGCGGGAGCCAGGCATGAAGCCCGCGGGACGGAGTGGCTTTGCTTTGGCCATTGGCCGCGGCGTCGGCGGGGGTTTTGGGATCGGGATTGGGTCCGGGCATGGGAGGGTTATCGTTTCAGGTTCACGAGTTCCTGGAGCATCTCATCACTGGTGGTGACGATGCGCGCGTTGGCCTGGAAGGCCCGTTGGGCGGTGATGAGATTGGCGAATTCGCCGGCGAGATCGACATTGGAGAGTTCCAGAGCGGCCACTTCGAGTTTGCCCAGGCCGGCGACTCCCGGTGCGCCCGGGGTGGGGAGGGCGCCGGCGGCGGCGAGGCCTGAATAGAGGTTGTTGCCTTCCTTGACCAGGCCCTGAGGGTCTTGGAACTGCTGGAGCAGGATTTGGCCGCGAACGAACTGGGTATTATCGGAGAGCGTGACATTGATTTTGCCTTCGCTATCGATGGAGTAATTGACGAGGGAAGCAGTGGGATCGGACGTGGCGGGCATGCCGGTAGTATCGATTTGAATATCGCCCATCGTGGCGAGCAGGCTGTCGCTGTAACCTTGAACGCGTTGTCCGTTGTTGGTGATGAGGTATCCGTTTTCGTCGACCCGGAAGTCTCCGGCGCGGGTGGCGAACTGTTGATTGCCGATCGTATCGCGAACGAGGAAATAGCCTTCGCCAGCAACGGCGATATCCGTTTTGACTCCGGTCCGGGCGATGGCGCCCTGAGTATAAAGGTTGCGGATGGCGCTGGAGGTTACACCGGAACCGACCTGCATAGCCGAGGTGCCGCTGTTGCTGCCAGAGCCCGGGCTGGAGGACCGGAGGGTCTGGCTAAAGGAATCCGCGAAATCGGCGCGGCCGGCTTTAAAGCCGGTGGTATTGACATTGGCAATATTATTGCCGATGACGTCCATTCGTTCCTGGAAGTTTTGGAGCCCGCTGATGGCAGAGATGAGGGATCGGAGCATAATAGATGTGGGGTTAGTTCAGGCCGGCGCCGGGCGTTACTGTTTGGACAAGATCCAACGGGTAGGCCTGGCCATTGACCACGAGTTTGGGCGTCCCTGCCTCGATTTGCACGGCGCTGACGAGACCCGTTATGGAGGAGTCTTCGTCTGCTTGGAGGGTCACCGTGCGTCCTAGGAGTGATTGCGCCTGGACGATCTGTTGATCGGCGCGGAGTTGCGAAATTTCGGTTTGGGTGGCTTTCGCTTGTTCGAGCGAACTGAACGTGGCCATTTGGGCGATGAAGTCGCCATCCGTTTTTGGCGCCATCGGGTCCTGGGTAGTCAATTGGGCGACGAGCAGTTTCAGGAAATCGTCCTGACCGAGACTCTTCACTGGAATACGAGAAGCTGTGTCCGAGTCGGGCGGTGTTTGCGTGATGGAGCTTAGGGAGATGACGGACATATGGAGAGGTTCAGGCCCAGGTTTCCCAGCCGTTGCGCCGCATCGGCGCGGGACTTACCGTCGACTCCCGAACTGCGAGGGTTCGGGGACGTACGGTCCTCGCGGGGGCATGGTGGAATTCGTGGGAATCTGAAGGAGGTTGTCGGCCGCTATTTGCGGACGGATTAAAGTTGTTGTCGAGGGGGTGATGGAGCGGGGTGGAATGTTGTTCTTCAATGGGCAAAAGGCGAACCGATTTTTCAGCGAGCATCGATTGAAGTTCGGGCCAGTGCTGCTGCCAGAGCTCCGAACTGCCGCGATCGCAGCGGATCAGCGCTTCGATTTCGCCGTCCTGACGACGGAATTGGACATTGAGTTCGGTCTTGGGATCCGGGCGAATGACCACCGAAACCGTCGTGAGATCGGGTTTGTGGATAAGAAGGAGTTGCCGATCCAATATTCGCGCCAGTTCGACGACCCGGTTGGGCAGCGCATCGGATCGCAGTTCACTTGTGGGATCGGCGTTTGTGGTTAACTGGGGAAGCGTGCCGATCGAAGGATCGTTTGTTGTCCAGCTTGAGGCGCCGAGTGAGCGCGAGAGCGAACGATCGACGATGGATTTGATGGGAGGGACACCCGCCTGCAGTGGATCCAAGTCTGCGGTTTCCGCCTCGGGCAAGAAATACGCGGAGGTGTAGGCAAAATGTTTCAATGCAGACTCGTGTTTCAAGCTATCCGGCATGGGAGCACCGCTTGTGCCATGCATGGGTGGCGATGCCAAGGCGCCGGCGATTACTGGCAACGGGGCAGGGGAGGGTTGGGTGCTGAGATGGAGTTCCGCACTTGGAACGAGCCGGTACTGCTGAGGGCGCGCCCGGGTGTAGTACGGTCGGGAACGGAATGATGGGAGAGCGTATTGCGGGAAGGACTGGAGCCGGGATGGGTGCAGCCGAAATTGGAGTTGCGCGAAATGGAGTCGTCGGGGGTAGTGCTGTAGAGAGTGGTCTGGCCGGGACGGGAGCGTCGGCAAGTGCCGCGTCCGATGGTGTAATGACCGAAGCGTGCGAGTTGGCGAGGTGTGCGGACGGTATTGATGTGGGTGAGAAAGGCGCTTCCGGCGCACGTACGGACGGGAGTGCCGCATCTGCAAGGGGCGCATCCGAGATAGATCCAGCGGGGATTAGTTCTGTTGGGGGTGGTGCGGGTGAAAGAGCTGCTTCTGGTGAGGGCGCGGATGGGGGAGGGGATGACGGTGTTGTGGCCCGGGATTGCGTGTCGGAGAGTGCAGGAAGGGATTCCGTGGAAGAGAGTGGCGCGGTGGGTGAGGGTGCGAGTGGGGATGTCCTGGGGCAGGGTTGCGTGATGGGGGGTGCTTTAGCCAAGGATGTTGTCGAGGAGAGTGATGTGGCGAGGGAATGCGCGTTTGAAGAAGGTACGCGCGACAAAGTTGGAGTGGGAGACGCGGTCGGAGAAAGGGGTAACCATATTTGGGGTACTGGCGCAAGACCGACAATGCCAAGGCCGGCGGGTTGCACGAAAGGGACTGAGGGTGAAGCAACTTCGTGCGTCGCGCGGTTGTTGGCCGGGTCGGGATTGATGGGGTCAGCCGCCGTGTCCGTTGGAGGCGATGGCGCATCGCTGGTGTTTGAGCTCGGGGCAAGCGAAACGCATGAGAGAGCGGACAGATTGGCCAGTGGCGGGGGAACGGAGTTGAGTTTGACGGGCAGTGGATTGAGCGGTGAAAGGGGTCTGCCCAGGAGAAGCTGTGCGGGGGAATGGGATAACGGGGCCAGGGCCGGATTGGCGTGGGGGAGGATCGTGTTGAGCGGGTAGCGAGAGGCGAGTTCGACCCAATTGGCGAAAGAGCGAGTGGGATCTTCCAGGCCGGGGCTGGAACCGGGGTCAGACTCGTCGCGGGGAGGGGAATTGGAGCGGGCCGGCGAAGGGGCGACCTGAGCGGGGAGGAGGTCGGCGAGGTTCATAGGCCGGATTTGGCAGCAGACTCGGGGGAGAGGACAAGGCGAAGGCGTTCGGAGAGGTCAGCCACGCGGTGGACTTCGGCGTCGCCTTTTCTGGCCAACGTTTCGAGGATGGGGGCTGCCTGGTCTTCTTTCATGAAGGAGAGAATTTTGACGACGCTGGGATCATCGAGCTCTTGGAGGACGAGGGCGGCATCGACGGGTTCCATGGAAGAGTAGAGTTTGGCGAGTTTTTTAAGATTGGCAGTCTCCTCGGTTTGGATGCGGATGACTCTGAGGTCGAATTCCTTTTGGAGTTGTTCCACAGAGTGGATGACATTCGTGAGCTCGGCCCGTTCGAGGTCGAGGCGTACCGCGAGTTCATCGAGGGCGCGTCTGCGATTGGCGAAGGCGTCTTTTTCCTCGCGGAGCTCGAGGATGAGTTGGTCGAGTTCGGGGTTGGAGAATTCCCAGGAAGGGACGTCGTGATGACCCATAGGGCTAGAGGCGTGGGGACGGGTGAGACCGCTGGGGAGGCGCCAGCAAAAGAAGCTGGTACCGAGGTAAAGAAAGGTGCCCAACAGGGCAACCATCCAATGGGATTGGAGGTAGCGGATCATACAAAGGATTGGCAGCGCTGGCCATGGGTCAGGGCGACCGGCGTGAGCCGGCAAGAGAGTTCGTCCTGGAGCCTTTCTTCCAGGCGGCGGGCCTTGGCGGAGTGGACGAGGAGTTGGCGGTCGCGAAGAGTTTCGATCATTTCACGTTCCTGGCGGGCGACGATCATGGATTGGAGGCGATGGGCGACGGATTGTTCCGCGGCCGCGAGTTGTTGATCAGCCAGGTGCAGGCGGACTTCGAGCAATCTCGAATAATCGTGGGCCTGGGTAATTTGAATGGCGTTGCCGTCGAGGAGTTGTTGGCGCAAGTCCTCCCGGACTCGCTCGAGCTGGTGGCGGGCAATGTCGCGTTCAATGGAAGCCTGCCGGCGTGCGGAGAGTGCGGCAGCGTAGAGTTCCAGCGTACGTTGCTCCTGGTTTTGCCGAAGGGTGAGCACGGCCTCGAGGCTGAATTGGAAGGGTTTCATGTTTTCTGTCCGGTAGCGGGCGGGGATTTGGCACGGGACGCGAGGGCCTGGCCGAGCAGTTCCCAGCTTTCCTCGAGCGAATAACCACGGTCGACGGGTTGGCGAAGGAACTGGTTGAGGGGATCATGCAACTGGATGGCCAGATCGATGGCGGTATTGGTGCCGGCGGGGTAGGCGCCGAGGTGAATGAGATCCTGGTGTTTGCGGTAGATGGCGAGGGATTCGCGCGCCTGTGCGAGCAGTTCCAACTGGGTGGGGGAGGAAAGGTCGCGGACGAGGCGGCTCACGCTTTCAAGGATATCGATTGCCGGATAATGATTGAGGCCGGCGAGTTCTCGCGTCAGGACGATATGGCCGTCCAGGATCGAACGAACGGAATCCGCGATGGGGTCGTTCATATCGTCGGCCTCGACCAGGACGGTGAAGAGCCCGGTGATTTCTCCCTGTTCGCCGGTGCCGGCGCGCTCGAGCAGTTGGGGGAGGAGGGAAAAGACCGAAGGGGTATATCCGCGAGTGGCGGGGGGTTCACCCACGGCGAGCCCGATTTCGCGCTGGGCCATGGCGAATCGGGTCACAGAATCCATCATCAAGAGCACGCTTTGGCCGGCGTCGCGGAAGTGCTCGGCGACGGCCATGGCCAGAAAGGCGCCTTTGACGCGGGCGATGGCGGGTTGGTTGGACGTGGCGACGACGACGACGGATTTTTGACGGCCGTCGTGGGTAAGGTCCTTTTCGAGGAACTCGCGGACTTCGCGTCCGCGCTCGCCGATGAGGGCGATGACGTTTACGTCGGCCTCGGCCTGGCTGGCCATCATACCGAGGAGGGTGGATTTGCCGACGCCGCTTCCGGCGAAGATGCCGAGTCGTTGGCCGTGTCCGCACGGAGTGAACGTATCGATAGCTTTGATGCCTGTCCGGAGGACGCGCTGAATGCGTTGACGCTTGAGAGGGTGGGGAGGGAACCGGGTGAGCGGGACGGATTGGGCGGTTTCGATTGGACCGAGATCATCGAGGGGAGCTCCGAGGGCGTCGATAACGCGACCGCGGAGGGAAGGGCCGACGGGGACCTGAAGGGGACTGCCGAGGGCGACGACTTCGCTGCCCGGTCGGATTCCATGGAGGGCGCCGAGCGGCATGAGGAGGACGTGATGGTTTCGGAAGCCAACGACCTCGGCGAGGGTCCCATTGCCCGGGGTATCGGATTCGATGCGGCAGACATCGCCGACGGCAGCGAGCGGGCCTTCGGATTCGGCGACGAGGCCGATGAGTTGAACGATGCGGCCGTGATGCCGGGTAATGGAAGCGGTACGGACGCGGCGGAGGGCGGTCTCGAGTCGCCTGGGGACGGCATGCGCGATGGGGTGGCAATCGATCATGAGGCGAGTTCCTGTTCGAGCAGGGCGAGTTTGGTTTCGCGTCGTGCGTCGATGACGCCGAAGGTGGAGCGCACGAGGCAGCCTCCGCGAGTGACTTCCGGCGAGGGTCGAAACTGAATGGCTCCGGGGTGATCGTGGTTAAGGAGCATGGGGGAATTGGCCTGTTGGAGGAGTTCGAGGTCCGCAGGGTGGAGGTCGACGTGGAGTTCGGCTGAGCTCTGAACAGAGGCGAGCGATTCACGGACGATAGATTCCACGAGTTCGGTAGAGATGGGGTGATCGGCGAGGAGTTTTCGGGCGATATCGAGGGAGAGCGCAATGAGGGCCTGTTCCGAATCGCGGATGACCTGGGGGAGGGCGGCCTGGAGGGAGCGACAGATGCCGTTTAGAAACTCGTGGATTTCGGAGCGTTGGCGGAGGAGTTGTTCGGTCAGGGCGCGATGGCCTTCAATTCGGCCGCGCTCGAATTGGGCGTTGAGGAGTTCCTCATGGGCGGCGGCGCGAGCTTCCGCGGGCGACTGTGAACGGGCGAGTCGGGCGTTGCGGAGTGGGGCGGGGAGTTTCAGGGAATTATGCCAAGGTTGCATACGCGGCCTGGGGGTTAACGTCGTTGAGTTCGATCTCACCATCGGCTTCGAGACGGCGAACGACATCGATGATACGGGTTTGGGCGGCTTCGATTTCGCGTAGTTTGAGCGGGCCCATGAAACTGATTTCTTCGTTGATGGATTCGGCGGCCCGCCGGGAGATGCAAGCGAGGAGCGTTGCTTTGAGTTGGTCGGTGGCGGTTTTTAGGGCAATGGCCAGGTCGCGCAGGTCGATTTCGCGGAGGATCTTCTGCAGGGAGGTGGAGTCGAGCCGGACGAGGTCTTCGAAGGTGAACATCTTATGGCGGATGGCGGCGCCGAGTTCGGGGTTGCGTTCTTCGAGGGCGACGAGGAGCGATTTACCGACATTTTTGTCGAGTGAATTGAGGAGATCGGCGGCCGTTTTGACACCGCCGGTGCGGCTGAGGGGGCGGGTCGATTTCGTGCCGACCTTGCGGTTGATCATGTCGACGAGGCGTTCGACGGTTTCGATGGGTGCGGGGGACATGGTGGCGATTCGTTCGACCACCTGGTCGCGGACCTCCTCGCTCAACAGCAGGAGCACGCGGGAACTCTTGTCGGGGGAGAGATACGTCAGGAGGAGCGCGATCGTCTGGGGTTGTTCCAATTTGATGAGATTCTGGATTTGGCGGGGATCCATTTCCGCGATTTGCTGGATGGAGGCGACGGTGGGCCGAGACGGGGCGACGCGGCCGATGATATTCGAGGCGCGGAAGGGGCCGACTGATTTTTCGAGGGCGGTGCGGGTGATTTCAATCCCCCCGAGGATGGACGAGCCGGCCTGAACGGCGACGGAGGTGAACTCGCGGAGGAGTTCCTGTTGGAGGTCCTGGGTGACGAATGAGGTCTTGGCCATTTCGGCGATAACGCCTTCGAGTTCCTGATCGTCAAAATGCTTCAGAATCTGAGCGGCGCTTTCGGCGCCCAAGAGGACGAGGAGCGCGGCGAGTTTCTGAATTTTGGTGAGCCGCGCGTAGTCGGGGGCGCTGTTGTCGGCCTCGGTGGGTGCGGGCATAAATCACTTGGTGGGGGTGCCGCGATTGAGCCAGGTGCGAACGGCCTGGGTCATATTGGCGGGATTCTCACGAATCAACCGATTGAGGACATCGACGGTGATGAGGCCGGGGACGGGTTCGCCGGGAGTGTTGACGAGACCATTGCCTTTGGTTCCGAGGTGGCCATTGCCCTGGAGATTCGTGCCGGGGGTTCCAGGCCAGGCGTTGGAGGTGCCGGCCCGGCGAATCGCCCGCGCAAGGAGCGCGAGGATGACGAGGGCGAGGGCGGGGTATCCGAGGCGGGAAGCGAGGCTGGTCCAGAACTGCCAGCGTTCCTGGGGGATCATGTCCGGCTCCGCGTCGGGATTGTGCGCGTCGTTGAACGGCATTTCTTCGAGGGTGATTTCGTCGTTGCGCCCGGCGGTGGATTCCGTGATGCCGAGGGCGCTTTGGACGATGCGACGGAGGCGCTCAAGTTCTTCGGGGGTCCGGGGTTTGTATTGGCGTTCAGCGGTGGTGTCATCGAATCGTTGGGCGATGAAGACGGCGGCGGAGAGGCGTTGGATGCTGCCGGGACTTTGGAGGAGGCTGCTCACCGATCGGTTAATTTCGTACTCGCTGTTGGTGACTTTCTTCTTGGTCTTGGTGGTGTTGGAAGGGAGGGTGGGGTAGATACCGTAAGTATTGGTGTCCGGGGGAAGATTGCCACCGATGCCGGCGACGCCGCCGCCGGTGGCGTTGGCTGATTCGACATTCTCGTCGTTCACGGTGGTGGTGCGGGCGACCTGGCCGTCGGGGTCGAACCGTTCTTCGTAGCGCGTGACGGTGTCCCAGTTGACATCGGCCGAGACACGCACGACGGCCTGGCCGGGGCCGAGGACGTGTTCGAGCATGCCTTCCGCCTTGTGGCTGAGGTATTGTTCGAAGTTGCGACGGACGACGAGTTGATGTCCGGAGAGACCAGCGACAGAATCGTCGTCCTGGTTTTGGGAAAGGACATTACCCTGATTATCGACGACGGAGACCTGGTTAAATTGGAGGCCTTCGACGGCATTGGCGACGAGGAGTTGAATGGCATTGACCGTGGAAGAGGGGAGATCGCCGACACCCCGCAGCCGAACGAACACGGAGGCCGTGGGTTTGCGTTGGTTATCGATCAAGAGGCGATTCTCAGGCAGGACAATCATGACGCGGGCAGCATCGACGGCGTCCAGTTGACTGATGGTGCGGGCGAGTTCGCCCTGGATGGCGCGGTTGTAGTTGGCGCGTTGGACGAAATCGGAGACGCCGAAGTTCGGTTTGTCGAAGATCTCAAAGCCGACGCCTTCACCGCGGGGAATGCCTTTGCCGGCGAGTTGCATGCGCACGGAATGGACCTTGTCGGCAGGGACGAATATGGAGCCGCCGGTTCCGGCGCGATAGGGAACTCGAGCTTCGTCGAGGGCGGCGACGACCTTGCCGGCCTCGGATTCGTCGAGCCGTCCATAGAGCAGGGCATAGTCGGCGCGGCTGGACCACAAGGCGAGGGCGAGGAGTCCGGCGAGAACGACAAGGCCGGTGAGGACGATGCTGACGCGCTGATTGAGTCCGAGCTGTTGCCAGGTGGCGAGGAGTTGGCGTTGAAGTTGGGAGAACCCTTGTTTCATGGCGAGTGCGAATAATCCCGCATCAGATCTGCATGCGCATCATCTCCTGGTAAGATTCCAGGAGTTTATTGCGGATCTCGACCATGAGCTGGAAGGAGATGCTGGCTTCCTCGGTGCTGATCATTGCCTGATGTAAAGAGACGTTCTCTCCGGCCAAGAGCCCGCGCACGGTCTCTCCGGCAGCGCTTTGGCGCGCATCGACTTCGTTGACGAGCTTGCCGAGGATCTGGTCAAACCCGGTGGGGGCGGAGGTGTTGCCAGGAGCCGAAATCCGCGTGGAGGGGCCGAGGCGTTCGAGCTCGGCCGGAGAAATGATGGCTGGCTGGGAGAGGGAAGTCTTGGCCGTGAGCGCTGAGGCATCGGGGATGCGAGGAAAGGCGATGGATGCGATCGAGTTCATGGCAGGGTGGTGTCAAGAGTTCAGCGTTTGCCGATGCCGAGAGTTTGAATGGCCATGCTGCGGCCGGTTTTGAGAACGGCGAGGTTGGCTTCAAACGCTCGGGAGGCGGAGATCAGATCAACCATTTCCTCGTGGATATTAATATTGGGAAGGGCGACCATGCCGTCGGCGTCTGCATTTGGATTGCCGGGTTGATGGACAAGCAGTGGGGGGCGGGAATCGGGTTGGATACGGGCGACCTGGACTGTTTCGAGTTGGCCGCTGGCGGAAGGGTCGGGGTTCTGGGCAGCCTTAAGGACCGTCTCGAAGACCACCTGTTGGCGCCGGTAGGGTGCGCCGTTCAGGCCGCGCGACGTGTCGGCATTGGCGATGTTCTGGGATACGACATCCATGCGGATGCGTTCAGCGGTGAGGGCCGCCTGGGTGCTTTCGATGCCGCTGAGGATGGGGATCATGACGTTCAGGAGGCCCGGCCGGTGATCGCGAGGCGGAGTCTGAGGAGCGAACTGGTGAGCAACTGAGTTTCGAGGGAATGTTCGACGGCGTTTTGATTGAGCCGGATTAATTCCCCTTCGAGTTCGACATTGTTGCCATCTAGGCGGCTGGCAGTGGCGGTGGTATCGCGAGTCAGGTGCGGTTCAAGTTTTTCGATGAGGTCGGGGTTGGCGCTGGCGATGGCCTGACGGAGATCACTGGCGAAGGAAGGAGCCACATCGACGCGCTGATAACCGGGAGTTTCGAGATTGGCGAGATTAGCAGCGATAGCCTCGTGCCGGAGTGTGGTAGCATCGAGCAGTTTGCGCGTGGCGACGTAATTCGGTTGGTTGAAGAGGGCTTCGATCACAATGCGTTAAATCATTTTGTCAGGGGTTCAGCAACGGACATGCCACGGGTTGAAAAGGCCGGTACAGGAGGCCATACCTGCGGTCCGGGGGGGATATCAGGCAAATTGTGCCAACCGAGAAGATTGCACTAGGCAAACATCGCCTCCGCCAACCCGGTTGATCGAACCTCCTACGAACCTGCGTCTTCGGTGACGGATTTGCCCGGCTTCGGGCCGTATTCGTTGAGTTTGTTGCGGAGAGTGCGGATGCTGATCCCGAGAAGGCGGGCCGCGTGGGTTCGGTTCTCCTTGGTAAATTCGAGGGCGGCGAAGATGTGATGTTTTTCGAGTTCCGCCAGGGGGATAATGCCGTTGAGGGCAGGAGGAGCCGTGGTGGATGCCGCCGAGTTGGAGGTGGCTTCAACGGAGGTAATGTTGGTTCCCGACGCGGATGGCTGAGAGGAGAGCCCCAGAAGATCAGGTTCGAGCAGGCCGGAATCGCCGCAAAGGATGACGGCGCGTTCAATTACATTTTGGAGTTCGCGGACATTGCCGGGCCAGGCGTGTTGATGGAGGACGGCCAGGCAATGATCCGAGAGACCGCGGATTCGGACGCCATGTTTTCGGGCGAGCCGTTGCATGAAATGATTGGCGAGGACAGGGATATCGTCGGGCCGCTCGCGCAAGGGCGGGACGTGGATGGGAACGACGTTGAGGCGGAAGTAGAGGTCCTGCCGGAATTCTTTGCGATCGATGCTTTCTTCGAGGCGGCGATTGGTGGTGGCGATGACGCGGACATCGACCTTGATGGTGCGGTTGCCGCCGACGCGTTCCAATTCGCGCTCCTGGAGGACACGGAGGAGCTTGGCCTGGATCTGAAGCGAGATCTCGCTGATTTCGTCGAGGAGGATCGTTCCGCCATGAGCGAGCTCGAACCGCCCTTCACGTTTGGCGAGGGCGCCCGTGAACGCGCCCTTTTCGTGGCCGAAGAACTCGCTTTCGATGAGGTTTTCCGGGACGGCGGCACAATTCAATTTAATGAAGGGGGCGCTGGCGCGAGGGCTTTGGAGGTAGAGGGCGCGGGCGACGAGTTCTTTACCAGTGCCGCTTTCGCCCTGGATGAGGACGGTGGCCTGAGTGCGGGCGACCTTGCGGATCAGTTGACGGAGTTGCACCATGCAAGCCGATTGGCCTAGAAGTTCGCTGCCGATTTCATCGGATTCATCGTGACTGAGGTGTTGATTGACCTTGAGGATCTGGATGAAGTTCTCCGCTTTGCGCAGGGTGATTTCGAGTTGGTCGAAGGTGAACGGTTTGATGAGATAATCAAACGCGCCAGCCCGAATGCAATTGACCGCGGCTTCGACGGAACCAAAGCCACTGATGACGACCACGAGCGGTCTTTGAGGGCGGCTTTTGAGATCACGCAGGAGATCGGTGCCTTCGCCGTCGGGCAAACGCACATCGACGATAGCGAGATCGAACGCGTCCCGTCCGAGGGCATCCTGGGCAGCGGCCAAGCTATCGACGGCGACGACTTCGTAATGTCGTTGACGGAGTTGCTGTTCGAGTCCTTTGCGGACAATCAGGTCGTCTTCGAGAACGAGAATCTTTTCAAACCGCATGATCGCGTAGTGGACTGGACTGACGGCAGTAGCGACGGGCCACGAGCTGAGGCGGCGCGGTCGGAATCAGGGATATCTCCCGTGCCGGGACCATGCCGCGGCGCAGGAGACACTGTTCATTTTCGCGATCGAGCAGGATCACCTTCATGACGACGTCCTGGCTTTGACGGAGCAGGGAACCAACCTGCTGGAAACGCGCCCGTTCCGTTGGGGGGACGGTTTGCCAAGCCTGCCGCAAAGCTTTAAGCTCATCTAGGGACCGAATCAACAGGGGAAGCAAGTCAATTCTGGCTTGTCGATGACCTTCCATGGAACCGGGTTCAGGATTTCGCAGGGTTTGATTTTCCTGATCAACGACGACCAGGATGCGGTTATAGAGATCGAGGTGCTCCTGCAATTGTGGGGTAAAGTCGGCAATGGGATTCATGGTCCGAGAGACGAGTGGTTGGGGCCTTTATTGTAGTGGAAGCTGAGGAGGTTGGTATGGGCCTGCTGCAGCCAATCCAGATGGCCCTTTCGCAGCTGCGCCATTTGAAACAGGGCATCGAGGCAGGGCTGGGGGGGCTGATCGGTGAGCTCCTTTTGGCGTGTGAGGATGCGGTCGTAAATCTCGGCGGCCTGATCGGATTGTTCAAGCCGCTCGAGGATCAACCCTTCCTGGTAAAGATTGGGAAGTTGCCAGGCGGGGGAAGCATCCAGCTTAGCGAGGTGCTGATAGAGCGTGAGGGCATTGAAATAATCGCCCTGAAGAAACAGGGCATTGGCGAATTCATTGCCGGCGCGCCGCTGCCAATAATTCCAGGCATCGGGCTGGTCCTGGGCGAGGGCATGTTGGGACTGGAGCAATTGCAGGATCTGTTGGAGCGATTCCGCGTCGCGGCCCTGGCTCTTGAGGGCTTCGGCGAGGAGGAAGCGGACTTCGGCGGCATTCGGGGAGCTCGGGTAATCACGTAGGAACGTCTCGGATTGGGTGACCGTTTCGGCGGAGTCGGTAAGATGCGCAAGCGACTGGATGAGATGGAACTTAAGGAGCGCGTAATCTTCCCGGGCGGGGTCTTGTTTGAGCAAACGGTTGAAGAACGCAACAGCTTCGCGGTATTGGCCGGCTTCAAAGTAGGTAACTGCAATGTCGGTTTGGGCCTGGCGAACCAGTTCCTGATAATGTTCGAGCTGGTCCACCTTGAGGCTGATGGCGGCGGTCATGACCGCGTAAAACTTCGCAATGGCCAGTCCGTTGGCACCCATTTGACGGTAGATGAGCCCCTGTCGGAACAGGACTTCCGGGAGGGCGCGGTCTCGCGGGTATTCCTTGATGAACTGGGCGAGAATTTGCAGGGCTTTGACGGGCTGATGATTCTCGTGAGTCGTCACGGCCAATTCGAGAAGCACAATGCGTTTCACATCGTCGGGCGCATGCCCTTCAAGGAGCGCGACGTAGCTGTGCGAGGCCGCGTCAAACTGGCCGTCGGCAGCAAGCTGCCGGGCGGTGGCCAGCTCCGTCTGAAAGGGTTCAACTGACGGATTATCGAGATTCTCGGTCGGGCTGATGTTGGGGGTTGGGTCCTCAGGCGTCGGGGCCGGCAGGTCGAGCTTCGACAACCGGGTTGAGGCGGGAGCGGCGGGTGAAGCGTCGTCCGCGCGCAGCGCGGGCCCAATGAGGGCGAGGCAGAAAAGCCCAAGAACGATCACTAAGCGGGGGAACACCCGACACGAGGGAGACGACCGAAGTTCGTTCGAGCCGAGTTGTTGGCCGCAGTCGTGCGCGCGATGGAATGGGGAAATCACGGCGTGACGGAATAGCTCGCCGTGCTGCGATGGCTGACGCCGGGTTGCGGTGGAACGAAAGATATAGGAGCAACTACCGTCACCCGGCCTGCTGGGGCTGAGGCGTCGTCGAGGAGCAATGGCAGAATTGTCTGCGGCGCGATGATCGTCGCGTCCTGGGGAATTTTGACTGCCGGAATCTGGGGTGCGGACGAAGCCGACGTGGGAGGGAGATCGGCGGTTTTGAGAACATCGGTTGGACTGGCCAATGGCGGGTCGGCGAGAAGCGAAGTGGATGACGGATTCGAGGCCAAACCGGGTTGGCTGCGGGTGTTGGCTGGAGCATGTGCGTGCGGCTCCGAAAGGGCGGGAACGACGGGTTCTTTTACAGTCGAGGATGTGCCGATCTCCTGAGCGGGATCGGCGGCAGAAGGCAACCAATCAGCAGCGTTGGGAGGCGAACAAGCAGCCGGGGTGGTGGCTAATACCTCCTTCGAAGCCCGGAAACGAATGGGTGAAGGCCCGGAGACTCGCAGGTAACCCAAGCCTTCAGCGACAGTGACGGGAGTCAGAGCGGCGCTGAGGGCCAGCCATAGACCGCCGAGGATTGCGGCGCGATAATTGGAGGAAGCTGGGCTTGGCATGGCGAAGTGAGGATGGAGAATCAGGCGAGCGATACCACGAGTCGCGTCCATTTGAAATTCAACTGGGAATTGAGGAACATCCCATATCCGCCCATGACATCCGGCAGGGAATGGCTGAAGGACACCGCGGGCGGCCGGGGTTCGAACTTTAAATTGATCATGGTTCCGAACGCCGTGCGCCCGGCGGCACCCCATAGCTCGTCCAGATCGTCGATCATGCCTAGGGTAGATCGGCAGTTGGCGGCAGAACTTGAGGGTTAACGTTGGGACGATGGAATCGAGCTATTCGGACCGATTCTCGTTCATTGGCGGTTTTCACTGCATAGACGTGGCTTAGTGGTCTGTTTCATAAATACGGTTACGTTCGCGGCCAGGGGTTTTTCGGCCAGACGAGGCGCGAGCAACGAGCATACCCGCAGCGGTCTGTAAGGCGTGAGCAACGAAGTCTGGCCGAAAAAGAACGGCCGCCCGGAGGGTTGCGCCGAATTTGGCCTGGGGCGGCGTTGCTCGGTCGGTCGAGTATCGCAGGGGATACACTCTCGCCCTCGCGCCTTGCCTCAGGCCAAATTGGGCGCAACGAACGTGACCGTATTTATGAAACAGACCACTTAGGCATGCCGGTCCGGCCAAGTCCGGATTCCTTTTGCTGGATGAAGCATTCCCCTTATCCGGGTTGAGGTCCAGATTGGGTAGGAATCTCAACAAGGTCCATTTGCCCATCGAGGGATTCGCGGACCACGGCGGCAAGTTTTTGGGGCGTGAAGGGTTTCTGAAGAAAACGGACGCCGGGCTGGGTGGTTGGCTCGTGCTGCTCGGAATCCTGTGAATAGCCGCTAATGAAGATGATGGGGAGGTTGGGCTGCTCGGCCTGGAGCCTGGCCGCGAGTTCGGTCCCACTTATGGGAGAAGGCATTACAACATCCGTGAGAAGCAGATCGATGGAATTCCGGTGTTCCTGCCAGGCAGTGAGGGCTTCGTCGCCGGAGGCTGCCTGCAGGACCCGGTAGCCCAGTCGTTCGAGAATGAGATGAACGAAGAAGCGGACATCGGACGCGTCCTCGACAAGCAGAATGCTCTCGGTGCCGCCGCGGGGAACGACACCGGCCAGGGAAGCGGCGTGTCTGGAGACAAGTTCGGGCCGGGCAGGGAAGTGGAGGTGAAAGGCAGTGCCGACGTCGATTGTGCTTTCGACGTCGATCCATCCCTCGTGTTGTTCAACGATGCCATGAACGGTCGCGAGTCCCAAGCCGGTGCCGCGGCCGGGGCTCTTCGTGGTGAAGAACGGTTCGAAGATACGAGGGATGAGTTCGGTGGGGATACCGCAGCCAGTGTCGGCGACGGTGAGCCGGACAAATTCCCCGGGTGTTCCCCGGGCAAATCGCGAAGGCCGGTCATGTTGGACGGAAATCAGATCCGTGCGAATTGCGACTTGTCCTCCGCGTGGCATGGCATCGCGGGCGTTGACGGCGAGGTTCATCAGGACCTGTTCGAGCATTCCACGATCGGCCCGAATCGGCGGGAGGTTTGGCGCGAGATCGGCACGAACTTCGTAGGGTTCACCAATGATGCGACGAAGCATTTTGAGGAGGTCGTTGACCACCTCGCTGAGATCGAGAGACTCCGGCTGGAGAAATTCCTTGCGGCTGAAGGAGAGCAATTGGCGTGTGAGATGGCTGCCCCGTTCAGCCGCTTCGATGACCTGACGCAGCAGTTCGTCGGCGCCCTTGGTCAGACCGCCATCGGCCAACACAAGTTCGGTCTGGCCGCGGATGACCGTCAGCAGGTTGTTGAAATCATGGGCGACCCCACCGGCGAGATGGCCGATGGCGTCCATTTTTTGTGATTGTCGCAGCTGTTCCTCGAGGTTGCGACGATCCGTCATATCCTGAAGTATCCCGCGCACCGCTTGGATCTCGCCCGATGGACCGGACACGAGTTCTCCTTCCTGATAGACCCAACGCGTAGCACCGTCCGGCCGAACAATGCGATGTTCAACCCGATAAGGTTGGGCATTACGGATGGCTGATTCCAGGGCATTCGCGACGCGCTCGCGGTCCGAGGCATGAACGGACTCCTGGAATGCTTCGCGACTGGGTCGAAATCGATCCATCTCCCGCCCGAAGACGCGATAGATCTCGGGAGACCAATGGAGCTCGCCGGTGTGCAGTTCGAGTTCCCAACTGCCGATGCGACCAATACGTTGAGCGTTGAGCAGGGCTGCGTCTTTGCGGGCGAGGTCCTCCAGCACAGATTTAAAGTGCGTGATATCGGTGCGGATCGCCGTGTATTGCCAAGGTTCGCCGCGGGCGTTCCTGAAGGGGACAATGGTGGTCTGGACCCAGTAGCATGAGCCGTTCTTGGCACGATTGCGGATTTGCCCTCGCCAGACTTCGCCGCGGGTGATGGTACGGTAGAGCTCGGCGAAGAACTCGGTCGGATGATAGCCGGAATTGACGATTCGGTGAGTTCGGCCGAGGAGCTCATCGCGGGAGTAGCCACTGATTTCGCAAAACTTGTCATTCGCATAAGTGATCCGGCCGTGGGTGTCCGTGATGGCGACGATCGCATGCTGGTCCAAGGCAAACTTCAGCTCAGCGAGTCTGTTTTGGGTTTGCTCAGTCGCGGTCTTTTCCTCGATAAGGCGTTGTTCCAAACGCCGGTGTTCACTGACGTCCGAAATCTGGACCAAGCGCGCCTCGCGTCCCTGAAACTGAAGATAATCCGCGGTGATCTCGGCGTGGACCGTGGTACCATCCCGGGAGCAGCGGCTCCAAGCCATCCTTGGAGGGAGCGGAACTGGTGTGGTGGCGAGAAAGGCCAGCACGAGTTGGCTTTCGTGCGGCGCCAGCAGGTCGGTTATCTTGCATCGCAGGATTTCGTTCTGTGAGCGCTCAAAAAATCGTGCCGCGGCGCCGTTGGCTGCCAGAACCTGGAGAGTTAAAGCATCACAAACGAGCAGTGGTTGCCGGATCGATTCAAATGCCCCGCGGCAATCATTGTCCGAAGGTGGTGGCGTTGAGAGAGAGGCGGCTTCCGTTGGAGGTGATCCCTCGCCCGACGGGTTGCTCCTGGGGCTCGGATTTGAGGATGATTCCAGGGAGCCTGCCCCACTGCTCTGGGCGAATTGGGAGATGCAAGAGAGGAACAACCCTCGGAGCCGGTGCAGGTAGGCCGACATCCAAAGTACCCCGATAACCGCCACTCCCGCCACAAAGAAGGGAGCCGGAGGCAAAGCATTGGAGTGTGCGGCCGGTTCGAGGAAGTTGAACGGCGAAGAGGCCGTCACTGCGTTCGGAAAGAGCGCGAGCACGCCCAGGAATGGGGATGGAAGGAAATAGTCGGTCACGATCGTCTCGGTATACATAGTCCGCCAACAGTTTCCGGATAGCCTGCTGCAGCCATCGCGAAATCCGTTAATTGCGTACCCGAAACGACAAGGCCGCCTCACATCCCTTAGGGCCCTCGAAGTGCGCAGTGATGGGTATAGTGGATGGCATCATCGGGTGCCAGTCCAAAATGCAAATGCGCGGAGTCAGTATTTCTCGTTATGGCGGGATCGAGGCGCCGGGTGAGGGAATCTGGCCTTCAAGACGGCTGGATTCAGGAGCCTGTAGGCCGGGGGCCCTAACCCGGCGCAAGCTTGTGACGCCATAGTGAGGCGCTATTGCAGAGCGCCTCCGACTTGCGATCCCGGGAGGTTTCATTTAGGTTCCGCTGTCCAACAGGTTGAGGGGCCAACGACGAAAGCGGGATGGGAGAAGGGAGTTGCCCGGCCAGAAAATTGAACGAAAAGGAGGTCACATGCTGCGTAGAGCCAAGGAACTTAAGAATTATCAGCTGAAAGCCAAGGACGGTGAGATTGGAAGGGTGAAGGAGTTTTATTTCGACGATCGGAATTGGATTGTGCGTTATCTCGTGGTGGACACGGGAACCTGGCTTGCCGGGAAGCGCGTACTGATATCGCCCTTTGCGATGACCGGGGAGATCCAAGGGACCATCCCGGTCAACCTCACGAAGCAACAGGTTGAGGACAGCCCCTTTCCAGAATCCGACCTGCCAGTCTCGCGTCAGTTTGAGATGGAATACCATACCTATTATGGGTGGCCGCTCTACTGGCAGGGTCCATACGTCTGGGGCGCCGCGTCCGTGCCTTACCACGGCGCCATCGAATCGGCGGAGGCCCCCGCGACGGAGAAGGGCGATCCTTATTTACGCAGCACACAGGACGTGACGGAGTACCGAATTCAGGCCCAAGATGGCGAAATTGGCCACGTTGAGGATTTTGTGATCGATGACCACAACTGGAGCATCCGTTATCTCCTGGTGAACACGCGCAATTGGTGGCCGGGCAAGAGCGTTTTGATTCCTCCCTCATGGGCGTCGAACATCAGTTGGGAGGAGTCCAAGGTGTTTGTGGATCTTAGTCGGCAGACCATTAAGGAAGCACCTGAATTTGATCCGGAGTTGTCGCTGGCCCGAGGCTATGAAGAACGGCTTTACAGGTATTACAATCGAAAAGGCTATTGGGTGGAAAACCAGGATATCGCCGGCAAGTAAATGGATCCCGGGATCATGCACCGATGCGATTGGGGGACGAATTTCTGGAGCAGAAACGGGTGAGCTGTAAGCCAAAGGGGCTCGGGTATCCGAATTTCAGGGGCGCGCGGGCGATTCTGCGCCGAGGCATTTACGAAGGACGCTTTTGAATCGGTCGATTCCCTCGTCGAAGGCAGCAGCGATGGGAATCACCTGAGTGCCGGGTATGCGACGTTTGAATTTGCGGAGGTTGGAAGCGGCGATGGGTTCATCCATTTTGTTAGCCACGACCAGTCGTGGCCGACGAATGAGCTCTGCATTGTAGCGCTGCAGTTCATCGAGGAGCGACTGATAATCGTCCCATGGAGTACGGCCATCCATACCGGACATGTCGAGCAGGAGGACGAGGATTTGGCAGCGCTGAATGTGCCGTAGAAAGGCATGGCCGAGCCCAATATTGCGATGAGCGCCTTCGATGAGACCCGGGATATCGCAAACTGTAATCCTCGAGTAATCGGGATACTCCACAACCCCAATTTGAGCATGCAAAGTCGTGAATGCGTAAGGGGCGATCCGCGGGCGGGCGGCGGAAATCGCGGCAAGCAGTGTGGACTTGCCCGCATTCGGGTAGCCGACCAGGCCGACTTCCGCCAGCATTCGCAGTTCAAACCAAAAATGCCCTTCCTCCCCAGGTTCGCCGGGTTGCGCAAAGCGCGGGGCCTGGCGCGTGGAGGTAGCGAAATTGCGATTACCCATGCCGCCCCGGCCGCCCCGGCAAAGAACGAACTGTTCTCCGTGCCGAGTCAGATCGAAGACGAATTCGGCTCGCAAGGGACCAGGCAGGCGGGGCTGCGGAACGGGCGGAGCAGGGGGGATGATTTCGGGACGGCTGGCGTAATGGAGAGCGGAGCGTTGTGGTCTGGAAAGAAGGGGTGATTTGACCGCGCCGGGAGTTGCGTCCAGGGGGGTGCCCGATTCCTCCGCATGGTCCATTGCCGTAACCCGCCATATCAGGGTGCCACATGGAACTTTGACCGTGAGATCGGCGCCAGCGCGTCCGTCCATGCCTTTGCCAAGCCCGGGTTCGCCTTTGCCGGCGAGCAGGCGGGGTTGGTAATACTGGGCGACCAGGTTATTCAAATCGTGGTCTGCCTGAAGGATCACGTCTCCGCCGCGCCCCCCGTTGCCGCCGCTTGGTCCACCCTTGGGTCGATAGGGCTCGCGAAGAAACGCCACACAGCCTTTGCCGCCATGTCCGGCTCGGGCGAAGACCTTGAGCTCGTCAATAAACATGGAAAACAAAAAAGGCGAGGTGCCTGACCTCGCCCGCGGAAAGAGATCGCCAGTTAATTGCCGGTTGGCGAAGTCTCAGGGAGGATATGAATTCGACGGTTGTTTCGGTCGAACTTCACCTTGCCGTCCACGAGGGCGAAAAGCGTCCAGTCACGGCCGGTACCGACATTATTGCCCGCGCTGAATTTGGTGCCGCGTTGTCGTATGATGATGCTGCCGGCGGTCACGAACTCACCGCCGAACCGCTTTACCCCAAGCCGTTTACTGACGCTGTCGCGACCGTTGCGGCTGCTGCCACCGCCCTTCTTATGTGCCATGATTGATTTCCTTGATATGAACGACGGTTAATGCCTGCCGGTGGCCCACCTTGCGATGGTACCCTTTACGGCGTTTCATTTTAAATGCGATCACTTTCGGTCCTCGCACGTGCTCGATGACATCCGCCACAACGGAGGCGGCGGGGACCGTAGGTGCGCCGACAGTTACTTGACCGTCCTGATTGACCATCAGGATCCGGTTAAAAGTGTAGCTTTGACCGGCATCGGCCTTCACGCGTTCAATGCGGAGCTTGTCGCCGGTCGCCACGCGGTATTGCTTACCGCCAGTCTCTAATATCGCGTACATAGTCAATCCCCCGGGAACAGAGGAAAGGGGATGACAACAAAAAGGCAAAGCCGTGTCAACGGTCGAATTGGGGCATTTTGTCGAGCAACATTACGGAGAAGGACCAAGGCGATCCGCCGGACAGCCCATGCCCTGTTTGTCCGATACGAATTGGTCCAAGGGCCCCCCGGAGTTTGCCGTATCCTAACGTGAACGGCATCGTTATGTCACTCGGGCCGGCGAGACTTAGGCCTATGCATGAGTGGCATAAGACACCGAGAACGGCAGCGGTGCCCTTTCTCCTAAGTTGGCTCGCGCACCGTGAGGAGTGCCGGATGGCGGAACGTGGCCTATTCCTGCGGACACTCGAGCCCGGGTTGAGGCGACATTTCAAAGCGGACCGCGAGCGCCGTAGTCGGACGGGCCTGGGCCGCAAAGGAATGAGCGAGATTAGTCCTGGTGGGGCGGCGGCGGCTTGGATCCGTTGAGATACTCGAGGTTGGCGGCGGCCTTGAGTTTCTCGAGGAACGGGGGCAGGAGTTCATCCTGCACCTGCCGTCGTTCGAGACTTACCCGGATGTCATCCTTCACCTTATCGAAATCAATGGGCTCGGCGGGGATCTTCTGAAGCAACTTAAGGATGTGATAACCGAAGCGGGTGGTAACGACGTCACTGATTTGATTGGTCTCCATGGAGAAGGCAGCGGCCTCAAACTCGGGCACCATCTGGCCGCGGGCGAATGTGTAAATCCCATTGTTCTCACGGGCGCCGGGGTCTTCAGAATAGGTTTTCACCAATTCCGTGAAGTCTTCTCCCGCCAGCGCCCGTTCCCGGATCTTGCCGATGAGTTCGCGTTTCTCCGATTTCTTCTCGGCAGAGAGCGATTCATTGGTGAGGGGATCGACCGTCGCCAGGAGGACGTGGCTGGCGCGGACCATTTCGGGGCGTTTGAGGCGATCGGCGTTTTCTTTAAAATATTGGCGAACCTGTTCATCCGTCACCTTGGCCTGGCTGCGAACTTCCCGTTCAACCACCTCTTCGCAGATGGCGCGATCGAGGATTTGCGTCTCCAGTTCCGGTTCAGTGAACGACATCGCCATGAGTTGACGTTGGAAAGCGGCATCCGACCCCGCTTGTTGTTTGGTTTCGGATAGGAATTTATCGGCGAGCTCCCGCCCCTTCTCGCGGTCGGCCGGGGTGGCCTGCTGAAGGAGCAATTCCGTAACAACCAACCGGTCCAGGAGCATGGTTTCGATGTCGGGCAACTGGCTTTCGGGCACGGTCTGATTGCGGGCAAGCGCGTTTGCCTTGAATTGAGCGATGGCACGGTCGACGGCGCGGCGCTTGACCTCGAGGTCTTTTCCCTGGCAGAGCACGGCGTCCCCCGATGGGTCGGTGAAGGTAAAAGTTCCAGGCGCGGCGGGCTGGGGATCGGCCGCCCGGACTGTTATCAAGCCAAGGAGCAACGCAAGCAAACCGAGCCGCAGTTGGCGCATTCGTGATGAGGGAGCCGGGCATGGGCTCCCGATTGTGCTTAAATAATCTTGAATCATTTCGATCACTAGAGGGCGAACGTACATGATGTGGCTGCGGGTGACAACTACCCGGATGAAATCGCGAACTTCATCGATGCCGGTTGGGGCGGTCAGAGCGACACCACCCGGACGTGACTAATGTCGGGGTCTTTGCGGACGGCTTCGAGGAGTTTATCCGGGGGGACACTGTCGAGGTTCAGCACAGTGAGGGCGTGACCGCCTTTGATGTCACGACTGAGGCTCATGCTGGCGATATTGACACCATGTTCACCCATGAGTGTGCCGATGTAGCCGACGATACCGGGCCGATCCTTGTTGATCATCAGGAACAGGACGCCGGAGGCGTTGACTTCCACGGGCATATCGTTGATGCGCACCACGCGGGGATGGTTTTGCGCCCCGAAAAACGTGCCTCCGACAGAGGCCTTTTGCCCGTCGGAATCGACGGCGACATGGAGCCACTCGTTGAAATCGGTGGCCACGCTGGATTTGATTTCCTCGATCAACAAACCGAGCGCGCCGGCCAGGGTGCGGACATTGACCTGGTTGACGTCGTGAGCGCCGGAGGAACCGAGAAAGCCCTTAAGGATGGAGCGGGTGATCGGGTCGCCGGGCATCGTAGTGGCACGACCGCCGAAGGTGATGACAATCCGTTCGTTGCGTTTGGGGGCGACTTGGGCGAGGAGCAACCCGAGTTTCTCACCCAGGTTCAAGTACGGTTTGACGCGTTCGTAGGTTTGCGCATCGAGGTTCGGGAGGTTCACCGCGTTCCGAACCGTGGCATGCAGGAGATAATCCGTTAACGCCTCGGCGACCTCAATGCCGACATTCTCCTGCGCTTCTCCGGTGCTGGCGCCAAGGTGCGGGGTCATGATTACCTGCGGCAACTCCCGGAGGCCAAACTCCGCCGGTGGAGGCTCGGTTTCATAAACGTCGAGGGCAGCACCGGCCACCTTGCCGCGCTGAATGGCATCGTAGAGGTCCCGCTCGACGACGATGCCACCGCGGGCGCAGTTGATGATTCGCACGCCATCCTTCATCTTGGCGAAAGCGGCGGAGTTAATCATACCCCGCGTCTCGTCGCTCATCGGCATGTGAACCGTGACGAAATCCGCCCGCGCGAAGAGGTCCTCCAGTTCGACCAACTCGACCTCCAAAGTTTTGGCCCGGGACCGCGCAAGGTAAGGATCGAAAGCCAGGACGCGCATTCCGAAGGCGACAGCGCGGCGGGCGACTTCGCTGCCAATCCGCCCCATGCCGAGCACACCGAGGGTCTTTTGGTTCAGTTCGACGCCTTGGAATTGTTTGCGTTCCCACTTGCCAGATTTCATGGACATATGGGCCTGGGAGATATTCCGGGCGAGGGCCATGATCATGGAAAACGTCAACTCCGCGGTGGAAACAGTGTTACCGCTGGGGGTGTTCATAACCACCACTCCACGTTGCGTCGCGGCTTCGACATCGACATTATCGACACCTACACCCGCGCGTCCCACCGCGCGGAGAAGCGGCGCCGCCTCGATGACTTTTCGGGTGATCCTGGTTTCGGAGCGGACGACGAGGGCGGAGGCGTCCGGGACGAGGGAGAGCAGCTCCTCCTCCGGGAGTCGTTTGGGGAGGACCGTGACCTTGAATTCAGGGCGCTGTTGCAAGAGCGCGACGCCCTTCGGCGAAACGGGATCACAAACAATAATGTGCATATGCGAAGGCTCGGACTCTAGCTTCGATTCTTCAGGGGTAAACTTTTTTCTCAAGCCGGCGGGCGTGCCTGGAAAGCCTGGCTGAATACCTCAGGTCCCCAAGGCATGTTCCCCGCGCTTCGACGGACACCGGGATGAGAGTGAACCGGTCAACCCATGCCGGCATACTCTTCATCCGTTTCGAGGTCCAGACCCATGAGGATATAATCGTGGCGTTCGGACTGCATATCCTTGACGTAATCCGGGAGGCGCATGAGGGATTGGAACCCAATCAAGCCGAACATTTTCATGGCCGTCTCCTGTTCCCCGATGAATTCCGCCTCGAGTTGTTGAAGGCCGATGCAGCGGGCTACCTCGATCACCTCGGTAATCAGCGCCTTGGCCAGCCCGCGTCCCCGGTATGCGGGATGAACGAGGACGCTGACTCGGCCGATGTGTCGTTTCCAGCCTCCAAGCTGCTGATGGAGGGTGGCGGTGGCCAATGCTTCGCCGTCCGCCGCAAGCCCAAGGAGCGGGAGATGCCGTCCCAAATCAATGCTGCGACACCAGGAGGAAATGACTTCCGGTTCCGTCACACGGTGTTTGATGAACAGCCGTTCCTTTTCCGGGACGGCGAGGAAAAACTGGTGGAAGGCTTGTTCGTCCCCGGCCTCGAGAGGGCGCACGACGCAACGAAAACCCTCTCGGAGGATCAGCTCCTTCGGATAATTCTCGAGCATGTCGTCCAACATAGGATTTTTCTCACCGGTCCAATTCAAACCGCATTTTGCTTGTCTGGAGAGAGGTCGGCAACCCTTAACTTGGCTCTTCGCGACGGCGATTTAGAATCCCGGGGTTGGCTGCCAATGGCCTGGGGACGTCCGCGGACGCGGGCACTGGCAGCGATCCAGTCGAGGTATCGTTTCGCGCCCTGGGGAACGGGGAGCGCGAGGAACTCCGGGGTATCATAGGGGTGTTCTTCCTGAATGTGTTTTCGAAGTGAAGGCAGTCGATTGACGGTCGTCTTGATCAGCAACAGGATTTCCCGCCCCGACTCGAGCTTGTCCTCCCACCAATAGTGGGATTCGATCGAGGGGATGAGATTGACGCATGCGGCGAGGCGCGCTTCGAGTGTCGAGCGGGCAAGGGCTCGGGCGGTGTGAAGGCTGGGAGCGGTGACGAGGACGAGGGCGAACCGGGATTTCATGAAGAGGAGGAGAGCGGCAAGTAGGAGGGTTGACAAGGATGATCGGGGTGGTGGGGGTGGCGCCGGGATTCGAGACAAATGAGATGGATGAGGGGTGATAATAGAATTGAGGCACGACCCCATTTCACTTGCACAACGCCGGTTCAACCCTTAAAGCCAAAGCACCTAAAAGGGATCGATCCCAAGTCGGGAAAATCCCGGTCATCGATTCGGAAGACACTGTCACATGCTGAAGGAACTTTTATATCCGAAGTCCATTGCCATCATCGGCGCTTCGCAGAACCCGGGCAAAGTTGGTTATGGTCTTGTGGCTAATCTGGTGGAGAGCGGGTTCAAGGGGCACATTGTCCCGGTGAGTTTGACGGCGAAGAAGATCCTGGATCACAAATGTTACCCGGCGCTTGCGGATTACAGGGGCAAGATCGATCTGGGACTGGTGGCTGTGCCGGTCAAGGCGGTGAAGGGGGCAGTGGAAAGTTGCGTCGATGCGGGAGCGAAAGCCGTGATTGTCATTACGGCGGGATTCAAGGAGGTGGGCGCGGAGGGGCTGGCTCTGGAGCGCGAACTGGTGGAATATGCCAAGTCCTGCGAACTGCGCCTGCTGGGTCCGAATTGCATCGGGGTGCTGAATACGCACCATCACATGAACGCCACCTTCGCGCCAGCGATGCCACCGCCGGGACGAATCTCCGTCATCTCGCAGTCGGGCGCGCTTTGCGTGGCGATTTTGGATTGGGCGGCGACGGAAAAGATTGGGATGGGGAAGGTCATCAGCCTGGGGAACAAGGCCGAATTGAACGAGGTCGATTTTTTGGAGGCATTGGCCGAGGACAAGGAAACGGCGGTGATCGTGGGGTACCTGGAGAACATCGTCGATGGCAGCCGATTCCTGCAAGTGGCCGAGCAGACCGCCACGCAGAAGCCGGTTGTAATCCTGAAGGCTGGCACGACGCGGGCCGGAGCAAAGGCCGCCTCATCGCATACCGGAAGTCTTGCGGGTGCGGACGTGGCGTACACGGCGGCATTCAAGCATTCGGGAGTCATTCGCGCCGAAGGATTCGAGCGGCTATTCGATTATGCACTGGCCTTTGGCACCCAACCTCTGCCGTCTGGCAACCGGGTGACCATCATTACGAACGCGGGAGGCCCAGGGATCATGGCGGCCGACGCTTCCGAAGCGAATGGGTTGGAATTGTTGCCTCCGACGGATGGGGCGCGCGCGAAGCTGAAGGAGTTTTTGCCGTCGACGGCGGCTTTTGGGAATCCGATTGACGTGATTGGCGACGCGGATCCGGATCGCTACGTCAAGGCGCTGGAGGTATTGCAGGACGATGCGAACACGGACGCGATTCTGGTGTTGGTGACTCCCCAGAACATGACGGCGCCACTGCAATTGGCCCAGGCGCTGGAAAAGGCACACAACAAGAAGAAGCCGATTTTGACCGCATTCATGGGAGGCGCAGCGGTGGCTGGAGCCAAGGATTTCCTGACCTCGGTGGGAATTCCGAATTATCCCTCGCCGGAGCGCGCGGTAATGTCCCTGAAGGCGATGGTTGATTACGGGGCGTGGCGGAAGCGCCCGACGCGGGTGGTGCTGCGATTTCCGGTGAATCGACGACGGGTGGACCGGCTGATTTCGAAATATGTCCGGATGCAGAACAAGCAGATAAGTGAGGTGGAAGCGAAGGAGATTCTGGCGGCTTACGGCTTTCGCACATTGCCAGGGTCGCTGGCCACGGACCGGGAGGAGTCGGTGGCGGTGGCGGAGCGGATTGGTTACCCGGTGGTAATGAAGGTGGTTTCGCCATCCATCATCCACAAGTCAGACCTGGGCGGTGTGTTGATCAACCTTGGGAGCGCGGATCAGGTGCGAGATGCCTACGATTTGATTGTGACCCGGGCGAAGCGTTTTGCGCCGGAAGCCGTTCTCCGCGGGGTATATGTGGAGAAGATGGGTCGACGCGGGCGGGAGGTCATTCTGGGTTTGACCCGCGATCCGCAATTTGGGCCGATGCTGATGTTTGGGTTGGGGGGTATTTTTGTGGAGGTCTTGAAGGATGTGGCCTTTCATCTCGCGCCGGTGACCGCGAGCGAAGCGATGCAAATGTTAAAGCTGACGCGATCCTATTCGTTATTAATGGGGGCTCGTGGACAGAAGCCGGTGGATCTTGAAGCGATTGCCAACGCGATCCAACGCATCAGCCAATTGGCGACGGACTACCCTCAGATTGCGGAGTTGGATATCAACCCCTTCATTGTGGGAGAAGTGGGGACCGAGGCCTATGCCGCCGACGCCCGCATCACCCTTACCTTTCCTGAGAATTTTGAGCCAAACCATGAGTAACGCGAAGATCAGCTACGACCCGAACTGGCAGACCAAATACCAGTCGATGATTGCCTCCCCGGCGGCGGCCGTCGCCCGGATCAAGCCCGGCGAACGGGTCTTTATTGGAACGGGCTGTGCCGAACCCCTGCCGCTGGTGGATGCACTGACGAGGCGGTCGGAGGAGTTGGCGGACGTGGAGATCGTGCATCTCCTCACGTTTGGCGAGGCACCCTACGCGCACGAAAGGCTGACCCAATCGTTCCGGGTGAACAGCTTCTTCATCGCGGAGAACGTGCGCAGTTTGATTCAGGAGGGTCTGGGAGATTACACACCGATTTTTCTGTCGGACCTGCCGCGTTTATTCGATTCCGGCCAGTTGCCAATCGACGTGGCCTTGATTCAGGTAACACCGCCGGACGCGGACGGACGGTGCAGTCTAGGGGTGTCCGTGGACATCGTACGGAGTGCCTCGGAGAATGCGTCACTGGTTATTGCGCTGGTGAATCCAAACATGCCGCGGACCTCCGGAGATTCCTGTCTTCACGTGTATGACCTCGATGTGCTGGTGCCGACTGAGGACCCGATCCTGGAAGTACCGATGGTAGAGATCACGGACGAGACCCGCCAGATCGCGGAATACATCGCCGCCTTGATTGAGGATGGATCGACCCTGGAGCTGGGCATCGGCCGAATTCCTCATTCGTTGTTAGGATTTTTGAAGGACAAGAAAGATCTGGGAATCCACACTGAAATGATCACAGACGACATTGTGGACCTTGTTCGGGCCGGTGTGATCAACGGATCGCGTAAAAGCCTGGATCGCGGGAAAATCGTGGCGAGCTTCTGTTTAGGCACGCGGAAATTGTTCGATTTCATCGATGGCAATCCGATGTTCGCCTTTCACCCGACCGAATACGTGAACGATCCAGCCATCATTGGTCAACAGAACAAGATGGTGGCGATCAACACGGCACTGGAGATTGATCTCACCGGTCAAGTCTGCGCCGATTCGATCGGGACGCGTTTCTTTTCCGGGATCGGCGGGCAGGTTGATTTTAATCGAGGCGCGGCCCGGTCTCCGGGCGGCAAGGCCGTGATTGCGCTGCCCTCGACGGCGCAAGGAGGCAAGGTATCCCGAATCGTGGGCCGCCTGAGTCCGGGCGCGGGTGTGGTGACGACGCGGGGAGATGTGCACTACGTGGTGACGGAGTATGGGGTGGCGTATCTGCATGGAAAGAGCATCCAGGAACGGACGCTGGCGATGATCAGCATCGCGCATCCGAAGTTTCAGGCGAAACTCCTGCGGGAGGCTGTGGATGACAAGTACGTAGCCACAGAGTTGGCCGAGAAAGAAAACCAGATCGTGGTGGGACCCAAGGAACTGAAGACCACCTGCGTAACTCCGGTGGGGACGCAGGTCAGCTTCAGGCCCATCCACCCGACCGACGAACCGAAGATGCGGCAGTTATTCTACGCCTTGTCACAACAGACCGTTTATTATCGTTTCATGAGCATGGTCAAGCGGATCCCCCGTAAGCAGATCCGAGATTTCGTGTTCATTGACCACCGGAACGAGGTGGCGATTGTGGGGACGCTGCCCGAAGCATCCGGCGAGGAGATCATTGCCGTTGGCCGGTACTGGCTTGATCCGAAGTCCAATCGGGCAGAAGTGGCGTTCACCGTTCAAGATCATTGGCAAAAGCAGGGAATCGGAACCTTTCTATTCCGATACCTGATCCGCATTGCCCGGCGAAATGGAATTCGAGGATTCACCGCTGAAGTCTTATCCGAGAACAAGGCAATGCAGCGGGTATTTAACAAGGGTAATACCCGAACGAAGTGCAGCTTGAGCGGCGGTGTATACAGCTACGAGATGGACTTCATCTGATGCTGCGACCGCCGATGGGTGGTGGCGACCCGGTGGAACAGCCAAGCAGTGTTCCAGGCTTGAGTGTCCTGGAGTGACGCCCTTTTCCTCAGAAGCGCCAAATTTTGTGGGCAGGTTTGGGTTGGATAGTATAGTGTGGCACTCGTAGTGCCGCTCCAATAAGCTGTCGAGAGCGGCCGGGACGGCCGTGAGCGGGTCGGGCGGGTGGTGTGCCGGCGCGTGAGAGCACTAGACAAAGTCTTTGCGTGACTGCATCTTGAGACACTGAGGCTGATCGTATGAGTGACGAAGCAATGCAAAATTTTACGCCGCGATCCCAGCAGGTGCTGGCGCTGGCCCGGAAAGAAGCGGATCGGTTTAACCATCCTTTTGTGGGGACGGAGCATTTGTTGTTGGGACTGATCAAGCTGGGACAGGGTGTCGCGGTGAATGTGCTTCAGAAGATGGGCCTGGACCTGGAGACCGTGCGAATGGAGGTCGAGAAACAGGCGGGCCACGGCCCGGACCAAAAAGTGATCGGGGCGATCCCTTACACACCGAGGGTGAAGAAGGTGTTGGCTTTGGCCGCGCGCGAGGCACGGCAATTGAACCACACCTATGTGGGGACTGAGCACATTTTATTGGGATTACTGAGGGAAGGCGACGGGGTCGCGGCCAAGGTCTTGAAGGGCTTGGACGTGGATATCGAACAAACCCGACAGGAGATCCTGAAAGAGTTGGATCCGAACTTCCAGATGTCCGAGGAAGGCGCCGTGCCGGGCGAATCTGAGAAACCCGGGGAAAAGCGGGGCGACGTGAAGACCCCGGCATTGAAGGCGTTTGGGCGGGATTTGACGGAAATAGCGCGCAAAGGGGAGATGGATCCTGTGATTGGCCGTCATGGTGAGATCGAACGGGTGATTCAGATTCTCTGCCGGCGCACGAAGAACAATCCGGTATTGCTGGGTGAGGCGGGAGTGGGCAAGACGGCGATTGTGGAGGGGTTGGCTCAAGAGATAGCCAGAGGTAATGTGCCTGAGTTGCTGCGCGAGAAGCGCGTAGTGACCCTTGATTTGGCGTTGATGGTGGCGGGAACAAAGTATCGGGGGCAATTCGAGGAGCGCATCAAGGCGGTCATGGACGAAATCCGACGCGCGCGCAACGTGATTCTCTTCATTGACGAACTGCACACGATTGTCGGCGCGGGGTCGGCCGAGGGGACGATGGACGCATCGAATATACTGAAGCCGGCCCTTAGCCGCGGGGAGATGCAATGCATTGGGGCGACGACGCTAAATGAGTACCGCAAATACATTGAGAAAGATGCGGCGCTGGAGAGGCGATTTCAGGCGGTGAAGGTCGAAGCACCCTCGGTGGAGGAAGCGATATTGATCCTGAAGGGATTGCGGCCCAAGTATGACGATCATCACAAGATCGAGCTCACTGATGCGGCATTGGAAGCGTCGGTCCGTTTGTCGGACCGGTATATCACCGGCCGTTTTCTTCCAGACAAGGCCATTGACGTGATGGATGAGGCGGGGTCGAGGGCACGGATTGGTGCCATGACGCGGCCGCCCGATGTCCGCAACCTGGAGAGCGAGATTGAAGAGATCAAAGCGCTCAAGGAGCGGGCCATTAAGGAACAGAAATTCGAGGGTGCCGCAGCGTTGCGAGACAAGGAGAAACAGACCAAAGAGAAGCTGGAATCGGTATTGAATGCCTGGCGGGTAACGCGCGAAGAGAAGCGGGTGAAGGTAGACGAGGAAGACATCTTGCAGGTGGTCTCCAAGTGGACGGGCATCCCTCTGCAGCGGATGGAACAAGGGGAAGCCCAAAAGCTTTTAGACATGGAAGAGCAGTTGTCGCGCGTGGTGGTGGGGCAGCACGATGCCGTGGCTGCGCTCTGCAAGGCGCTGCGTCGTTCGCGAGCGGATTTGAAGGATCCTCGCCGGCCGATCGGGACCTTTGCGCTCTTGGGACCGACCGGGGTGGGCAAAACGCTTCTGGCCAAATCGCTTGCTGAATTGATGTTCGGCGATGTGAAGTCACTGATCCAAATCGACATGAGCGAATACATGGAAAAGTTCACCGTGTCGCGTTTGGTAGGATCGCCGCCGGGTTATGTCGGTTATGAAGAAGGGGGCCAGTTGACCGAACAAGTACGTCGAAAGCCTTATTCGGTGATTCTTTTTGACGAGATCGAGAAGGCCCACCCGGACGTAATGAACATGCTGTTGCAGATCCTTGAGGAAGGTAAACTGACGGACAGCGTGGGGCGCGTGGTGGATTTCCGGAACACGATCGTGTTGTTGACTTCCAACGTGGGCGCCGAAGCCATTCGGAAACAGAGCGCGATCGGTTTCGGGCCCTCGTCAGATGAGGGGAGTTACGAAAAGATGCGAGATAAGATCATGGAGGAAGCGAAGCGGGTGTTTCGTCCCGAATTCCTGAATCGTTTGGATGGTGTCATGGTCTTCCGTTCCCTGTCGAAGGCTGATCTGATCCAGATCCTCGGGCTCGAGGTGCAGAAAGTGGTGGAGCGGTTGCAAGGCAAAAACATGCAAATCGTGCTGGATGAGAAGGCGCGCAATTTCCTGGTGGAAAAAGGATACGACCCCGTGTACGGCGCACGCCCGATGCGGCGTGCCGTTGAGCGATATCTTGAAGACCCGCTTGCCGAGGAAATCCTGCGAGGACATCTGCATCAAAACGAGCCCATCCAGGTCAGCGCCGAGGGCGACAAACTGGTATTCAATCACGCAACCACGGCAGAAGGCGCGCTCTCAAGTTAGCCTGGCGGTCGTGAAGCGGGGGAAGACCGGGCCCTCGGGCTCTGAGCGGTTCCCCCGGATACCGGCAGGTTACGAGCTTAAAAATCATTGAAAGGGGCCAAGGGGTGAAGGAGACTCGCCATCCTCATTAGGCGGCGGGACTTGGTTCAAGGCTGGCGACGGCCTGGCAAGCCCACCGATGGTGACGCTGAATATGTCGTCTCTTTGGGTCCTGCGCATACTGTTTCTGAGCATGTGCACTTTGGCCGGCCTCGCCGTCAGCCAGGTGCGACCCGAGTTGGTAGGTGGTCCCGTGGCAGCCATATTCGTGGGATTCGGTTTTGGGGGTTTGCTCATCGCGATTGACGAGTTGATCAAGGGCTTTTCCCTGCGCGCCTTTTCCGCCGCGACATTTGGTTTAGTGCTTGGAGCTTTAGTAGCCCTTTTGATCGATCAATCCGGATTGTTCATTTACGCCGAGGAGATGCCGGTGCGTTGGCTGATCCGGCTCTCTTTGTTTCTGGGTTTCGGGTATATCGGGATGATCCTGGCGATGCGGAGCAACAAGGAAGATTTTTCGCTCATTATCCCTTATGTGAGATTTGCTTCACAGAGCAAGCCGGAGGTTCTCTTCGTGTTGGATACGAGCGCGATCATCGATGGCCGGATCTCTGCCCTGGCCAAGAACGGGTTTATTGAGGGAACGATGGTGGTCCCGCGTTTTGTTTTGAGCGAGCTTCAAGCCATCGCGGATTCCAAAGAGTCGTCTCGCCGTGAACGGGGACGGCATGGGCTGGATGTCTTGAGCCAGCTCCAGGCGAATTCGGGTGTCGAAGTCAAATTCCATGAAGCGGATTATCCCGAAGAATCCAGCGTGGACGGCAAGCTGATCCGGTTGGCGCGGGTATTGGGTGCCCGTTTGGTCACTAACGATCACAATTTGGCGAAGATCGCCGTGTTGCAGTTGGTTCGCTGCATGAACATGAACGAACTCGCCCGATGTTTGCGCCCTGTGCTCTTGCCGGGAGAATTGCTCACGTTGCGAGTTGTTCGCGAGGGCAATCAAAAGGGACAAGGCGTGGGCTATTTGAACGACGGGACGATGGTGGTGGTGAATAATGGTCAGCATCTTACCGGTAGAACCGCCGAGGTCGTAGTCCAGAGCCTGCACCAAACAGGGGCAGGCGTGATCGTATTTGCCGAATTGGGTCCGGAGTCTTCCGAGATAGCTCCCCGGGCCCCGTCCTAATCACTATGAATTTTGTCACGATATACCGAAGTTTTAGTCCTGCGGACGCCCATCTGATCCGGTCACGGTTGGAAGCGGCAGGATTCCTGGCCCAGGTCACTCATGAGCTCTCGGCCTTGAGCATGGATGGCTATGCACTCGCCGCGGGGGGAATTCGGGTGCAAGTGCCGGAAGACGTGGCCGAAGAGGCCCGGGCATTGATTGATGCCCCCGACGCTGAGGCTACATGACGCCGGGGTACCGAAAAACACTGCGGCGTTGGCAACGACTCCTCCCTCCCGGCGAATTTTTGTTCGATGATTCGACCCGGGCGGCGCATGCCGGGGATCACTGGTTTGCCTCGCGTCTCCCGGATGCGGTCGCTCTTCCCCGGAGCGTGGAATCCGTGTCGACCCTGCTCAGATGCGCCCAGCGGGGCAACGTCCCCGTCACAGCCCGCGGGACGGGATTTGGTTACGTGGGTGGCTGTGTGCCCACCAAGGGTGGGGTGGTCTTATCCCTGGCCCGCATGCGCCGGATCAAAGAGATCAACCGGGCTGATTTCGTGGCGGTGGTGGAGCCCGGGGTGATTACCAAGGACTTGCAGGAGCGCTGCGAGCGCCGCGGTTTATACTATCCGCCAGATCCGGCCAGTCGGGCCGACTGCTCGATCGGAGGCAATATCGCAACCAACGCCGGTGGGCCGCGTTGTCTGAAATATGGCGTGACGCGCGACTACGTGCTCGGGCTGGAAGTGGTATTGGCCGGCGGATCCGTGGTTCGTTTGGGAAGTCGAACCCACAAGAATAAGACCGGTTTCGATCTGGCGCGGCTCTTTGTCGGTTCGGAGGGGTTGCTCGGGATCGTGACCGAGGCAACGTTGAAATTGCTGCCCTTGCCCCCTTACCGAGGCTGTTTGGCCGTGGGATTTTCCTCAATGCGGAATGCCGCGCGCGCTTTGGCGGGTGTGTTCGCGTCGGGTTTCCTTCCTTGTGCCCTGGAGATCGCCGATGAATTCACCCTGAGAGCGGCACAGGAAAGAACGGGGAGCCCACTCCTGGCGGGGTGTCGGTCGTTCCTGATCATCGAACTGGACGGGCATACCCATTCGGTTCAGGCCGAACTCCGGTCATTGACGGAGATCCTGAGAGGCTTTGGTCCGACGACGTTAAAACGTGGATTGGGCGCCTCGGGATGTGAACGATTTTGGCAATTGCGCCGGGAATTCAGCTACTCCCTGCGCGATACCGGTCTGACGAAGCTCAATGAGGATGTGGTTGTCCCCCGGGGGCGCCTGGAGGACCTGCTGGCATTTACGGCTCGGCTGCAAGGCCGGCATGGATTGGCGATTGCATGTTTTGGCCATGCCGGCGACGGAAACATCCACGTGAATCTCATGGTGGACAAAGGGAACCGGCAGATGATGCGGAACAGTCGCCTTGCGTTGGATGAGCTTTTTGAACAAGTCCTGGCCTGGGGTGGGGTAATTACAGGCGAGCACGGAATCGGGTTGGCAAAAAAACGCTGGTGGCCACAAGCGGTTTCGAAAACGAACCAACGCCTTCATGCCGCGATCAAAAGTGCGTTCGATCCTTTGGGAATCCTCAACCCGGGCAAGTTCGTCTAAGGAGGAATTGGCTGAGATCGCCGCCATTAAGTGAGTCGTTTGCGAGGGAAAGCCAGCGTCAACATACGTGCCGACCGTGTCGCAAACGGCGCTTTCACGCACCTCGGCTAGTCCGAAACCGAATTGTTGATGCCCGAGCCGGACCGGTTGCAGGCGCGACAAAGGTCTCCCGTTAAGGGAGTTTCCCGAACCGCCGGCGGGAGCGTGACGAGCAGGACAATTTCACCTCGGATCCGGTGTTCATGACACCGACGCAAGACCACAGCGGCCGGTCCAGCGATAAACTCCTCAAATCGCTTGGTCAGCTCGCGGGCCACCATCACGATGCATTCGGGATAAATGGAGTTCAAATCCTCAAGCAGCTCTTCGATGCGGTGGGGGGATTCGTAGAAGATCCAAGTGCCGGGAACGTCCCTGAGCGTTTCCAGTTTGCGGCGGCGCGGGCCCGGTTTGCGGGGAAGGTATCCGATGAAATGGAATTCGACGGTGGGTAACCCGCTGGCAGTGAGGGCCGCCACCAGGGCGCAAGGGCCGGGCACCACCTCCACGCGCAGGCCGGCGGCACGCGCCGCGCGCACGACTCGCTCGCCCGGATCGCTAATGCCGGGACTGCCGGCGTCCGTGACCAGGGCCACGGTTTGACCTTCGCGGAGCCGGGTTAGGATTTCCTCGGATCTCCGGGCCTCATTAAAACGGTAATAGCTGAGGAGTGGTTTGTGTAACTCGAAGTGCCGTAGCAGGTGGGCCGTGTGCCGCGTGTCTTCAGCGGCAACGACGTCGCATTGTTCGAGTGTTCGCAATGCCCTAAGTGTTATGTCCTCCAGATTCCCGATGGGTGTCGCTACCAGGTACAACGTTCCCGGAATAAGGGCTGCTGGATTGAGTGGACTCATTCAGAATTCGAGCGTGGGCGAGATCTGGGTCTGAGATGTGGATTCAATGCGCACGTGATGGGCACCGACTTCGCGCATCCTCTCACTCACGACGCGATGGGCCAGTTCGGGCCGGTTGCAGTCCCGGCTGAGATGGCCGAGGTAAATATGGTGGAGGTCCGCGGTCACGACCTGTTCCGCGGTCGCCGCCGCTGCCTCGTTCGATAGATGACCATGCCGGCTGAGTATGCGTTGCTTCACACTCCAGGGACGCCGACGATCATCCTGCAGGAGCTTTAAGTCGTGATTGGTCTCGAGCACAAGGACCTGGGCGCGACGAACACGTTCGATCACAAGTTTGGTGGCATGCCCGAGATCAGTGAGGAATCCGATATTGCCGGAATGGGTATGAAGTAAAAAGCCCACCGGATCATAGGCGTCATGCGGGATCGCGAAAGTCTCCACCGTCAAGTCGCCGAACTCGAGCGTGGCGCCCGTGAGGAAGATGCGGCTCTGAAGCCGGATTTGGAGTTGGCTTTCGATCGCTTCCTTGGTCAGGCGATTGCAGTAGACGGGGATTTGGAATTTGACGGCGAGCCGCGTCAACCCCTGGATATGATCGAGGTGTTCGTGGGTCACGAGAATGCCGTTCAAGGACTCGGGCGTGCGCCCGATGGTCGCAAGACGCTGACCGATCTGGCGCGCGCTCAGACCGGCATCGATGAGTAGCCGGGTCTCTTCAGTCTCGAGATAGGCGCAGTTCCCCGCCGAACCGCTTCCGAGTATGGTGAACCGGGTAGGCACTGGCCTGACGTTAGGTAGGTAGCGTGCAAGTCGCAATTGTTTTAGGAGAAACTGTGGAAGGGTTGCCACCTGTCTGTGGAAAGGAAGATAGGATCGGGGGACTGCCTGGACCACAGACGTGCGAGGAGAGCGGGAGATGAAGCTGGATTCAGGGAGGGAATCTAAAATTATGGCACAGCCGTTGCTTCCCCATGATTCCATGTCAATGCTCAGTCCGAATGTCGATGCGACTTTCTATGCAATCGATTTATTATCAATTGATTGTATGTTTGGCATGTCTCCTGAAAGAGCAGTGGTCGTGCCGGAAATTGCTTGAGCTGTCCCGTTTGAACGCTACCATCTGACTTATGGCACAAGGTTTACATCTATCGCAGAGGATGACGCTGGCGCAGGTGCTCGCGCCCCAGTTGCAACAGTCCCTGGCCCTACTGCAGGCGCCCGTCCTGGAACTCCGCGCCATGGTCGCCCAGGAACTTCAGCAGAACCCCGTTCTCGAAGAATTGGCCGTGCCGGAATTGACACAGCGCGAAAAGGACGATGGCGAGGTCGACAAGGAACAGTTGGCGGCCGATCCCGCGGAACCGCCGGCAGACCTGAACTATGATCCGGCACAGGAGAAACCTTCCAACCAACCCGTAGATGATTTTCAGGCGGAGTTCGAGCGATTGGCCAGAATGGACCAGGAGTGGCGGGATCATTTCTCCCAGACCAACATCCCAATGCGGCAGCGAGAGGATGAAGAGGAACGTCGGCAGTTCATGTTCGACTCGTTAGTGTCCAGCACCTCACTGCAAGAGACCCTGATCGAGCAGATACGGCTCTCGGAATTGACCGAGGAAGAGCGCCAGATTGCGCAGTTGATCGTGGGGAACATTGACGATCGGGGCTACTTGCAGAGCAGCCTCGAAGAATTGTCCTCACTGACCAGCATCCCGGCGGACCAGATCCTGAATGTGTTAAAGGTGATCCAGACCTTTCATCCGGCCGGGATTGGGGCCCGGGATTTGCGCGAATGTCTGTTGCTCCAACTGGAGCGGCAGGCGAAACTCGAAACCCTGGAATACCGCATCGTGCGCGATTGCATGGAGGCCCTGGGCAAACGTCGCATTCCGGAGATCGCACGCAAATTGGATGCGAGCATTGATGACGTTCAGGACGCTTTGGGCCGGATTGCGCATCTTGACCCGCGGCCGGGCCGGGCATTCATGCCGGATGACAATCAGTATATTGTGCCGGAGGTCTTCGTGACGCAGGTGGGCGAGGAGTTCACGATCTCCACAAGTAACGACCATGTGCCACACTTGAGGATCAGCAATGTCTACAAGGATTTGATGGCGCAGTCGGACAGTTCAGCGGAGGTGCGGGAATACATTCGGGAAAAGATTCGCGCCGGAAAGTTTTTGATCAAGAGTCTGCATCAGCGCCAGCAGACCATCATGAACATTGCGAAGGAGATTGTGCATCGGCAGCGGGATTTCATGGAGAAGGGTGTAGCCTATCTGAAACCGCTGACGATGGTCCAAGTGGCCGAAGTGGTGGGCGTGCACGAAACCACGGTCAGCCGCGCCGTCTCCGGCAAATACATGCAGACACCCCAGGGGCTTTTTGAGATGAAGTACTTCTTCACCTCCGGTATTCAAACGATGAACGGCGCGGACGTCTCCAACACAAGCGTGAAGGACATGATCGCTGAGATGATTCAAGAAAGAAGACACAACCAAGCCCTTGTCGGACGAGGAAGTCGTGAAACTGCTGGGGGCAAAGGGGATCAAGATCGCCCGACGAACGGTGGCGAAATACCGTTCCGAACTTAACATCCTCCCATCGCATCTCCGACGAGTGTACTGATTGCGCTCTTGATTTCAGTCGTGGTCGATGGTGCTGCCTGTGGGAGGATCCTCCGGGGCCTGAAAATACCGGCGGTATGGCGGTTCACTGGAGTGAAGAGGAAAGACGTTCCAGCAGCGCGACCGGGTTGGCAAGCGTCCCGAGTTCGACATCCTCGCCGTCCCGGTGGACGGTGATCGTGGTTCCGGTGCTGAGGGCCTCGGCCCAGAAACGGCCGGGGGTAATCGCGGGGTCGACCTGGCAGGCGAGGGCATAGAGACCGGCCACCCAAGGTACGCACCAGCTCCATCCGCCGCCGGCATAATGAACATAGTCATGCGGGCCGGTGGGACTGGCCGTAGACCGGTTGTCCATCGGTACGCAAAGGCGGCGACCTGGTTTGAAGCGCCTATGGCCGCTCCAGAATTGCGCGGCCCACCAAGTGCCGGGACCATAGCTTGAAGGGACATCGGGATCGTCCAGGGCGTCTCGGCCAAGGCCGTCGAAAACGAGGTTGTGAGTCTGGCCCAGCGAAGTGGAAATGACGAAGACGCCTTCGTCGGAGGCGCGTTGGACGGCAGCCATCGTTTCGGAATAGCCTTTTTGGTCCTTGGTCCAGCCAACGGAAATGGAAATCACGCGGATCCTGCGGCCGTCCGGCAGGGTCTTGTTCAGATCGAGAAGCCGATCAATGGATTGGGCGAGCGAGGTAAAGTCCCATTCGAACTCCTGACCGGGCACAAAAGTTCCGTGCTGTTGGGCGATGTAATAGAGATCGGCGGCGGGGGCGACACCGCATGTTCGACCCACGGCAATCGAAGCGACCGCGGGTCCATGCATTTGAGCCGCCGCCCCGGCCGGGCTGTGGATTTCTTCATAGAGCCGGAGCTGGCCCGCATATTCGCCGTGGTCCACTAAGAGCGTTTGGTCGATGATTCCGATGCCGACATTCTTGCCCGTGATGCCGCGAACGTGGAGTGCCCGGACACCCAGCCCGGGATCCTGACCCATACGGAGGACCTGGTTGGGATTGAAGCCGACCGGCAACTTGGCGGGCCAGCGAGTATTCGAATCGAAATCGGCGTGGAGCAGATCCGATAATCTGCCGCCGAGGTTCAGACGGGTCAGATCCGCCCCGCGGAGATCGATCTGCCAGTTTGCACCTGAATCGCGATCATACGCGGCCATACGAGTAAGCCGTCCGCGATCAATGCGGGTGGGTGGCGGACGACGGACGATTTCCAATGTGCCCGGACTGGAGCGCAAGGTGTGAAGCTGGGGCGCGGGCGATCCGAGCCCTGGCGCCAGATAAGACAGCCATCCGCCTCGGGGACTGGGACGTTCGAACGTCGCGCTCGGGATATCGTTGAAACCGATCGAATGAATGAGGAGCTCGGTCTTGGATTCGCAGAGGATTCGGTGCGGCATCTTCAGGGGACCTGCCGGACGATAATCAAGGAGTCTGCAATGGCCGATTCGGACCAACAATCCGGTGGCGTCATCGAACGTGAGAGCGGGAAGGGGACCGGGAGGCTCATTGCGGCCCAAGGTAATGCTGGACCGGCCATGCTCCATCGTTCGTTCGCAGAGGGCATCGACGAGTCGCTCACCGAGTCTGGCCTGCCCGGTGGGGGAGAGCGCGAGGACCCATTCCATGAGCTCGCGGGTCTGGCTGGATTTGAGGTCGTGAACGCCGCCGGCATCCTGCTGCCAGAATCGGGCGTGGGCATCCCTGGCTTGAATGGTCTTGCGATCCGCAATTACACAGACGAAGCGGGCGCATTCCGGTGATTTGATTTGGAGAGTGAACGGGGAAGGCAGGCCATCCATCGTAAGCGTACCGGAGATGGTGACCGAGGGCGCGGCTTCGATGGCGGCGATACCACCGGTCGCCTCGAGATGCCGCGCGACGACCTGGGTGGCCTCCGGTGTCGGTTCATGGGTTGGGGCGACGGTCGAACCGGCTCCGAGGTTCGTCAGCAGGATGACGAGGAGAGTGGAATTCATAGGTTGACTTGGGATCAATGTTGGCGGTTAGCGGCGATCGCAAAGGGGCACCAGGCAAGCCTCGCCAACGGCATACAAAGGATCAGGATTCCGGCGGCGTAGGGTCCGTCGTGCTGCCACGTCGGCAGGCCCCAGACCAGAAAAGCAGTGATCGTGGCCCAGGTCACGGCAAGCAGCACGGGATATCGCCACGAGACATGTCCTGAACGGAGGCTTAAGGCGAGACCCACCGCCGCAGTAATGAGTTTGGCGGCCAGGAGCATGGAAAGGAGGATCCAAAGCCGTCCGGGGGCGCCCTCGGGGCTCAGATTCGTGAGCAGAATCCAGAGCATGGCCCAACTGCAGATGGAGGTCAGAAGCAGGTTAGGGAATCCTTGAATCCGCCCCCACAAGAGGAGCGGGAGCGCGCCGACCATGAGATAGGCGCTGACGGACATGAAGCGAGCCTGCATCAGGTGCAGGCGAGTGACGACCTCCGGCGACACGGTCCCATTGATCTCGGGATCATACCAGGTGCCAAGGAGCAGGGACGGCACCCAGACCAGACACCATCCGAGAAAGAGACTGACGAGTCTATGTCCGGCCAGGGTGCCACTGGTGACTGGCAGCGCAGCACGGAAACTGGAGAGGCGAGTGCGAAATCCGGACGAAGGTTCGCACCCGCTGAACATCCCCCAGATGGCGAGCCAAAGGATCCCAAGCACAGCGAGTAGATCGATGACCACAAACGCAAGGAGTCTGAGGGTGAAGGCGAACTCCGGACGTTCGTTCCGCATGACCAGGCTGAAATAGAGGAAGAAGACCAAGCCCGTGGAGAACCAGCCGATCGCCATCAACCGCAGGGAAGGCAGGCTATCGGACCAGAATAACGCGGTGGTGCTCGACCGGAAGTCCCGTCGGCGGATGTTGGCCGCTCCGCCCTGTCGCAGGAACTGCCAAAGCCGGTCGAAAGGGAATTCACCGGGCCAATCACCGCAACGATTGCGCCGGGCGGCATAGCCCGCGAAGGTCACGAGCACAAGCGCAAGGTAGCCGAGGGGAATGAGCAGGCCACGGCGCTGGCGGAGGTCCTGATCCTGGGGCGCGAGGGCCAGGATGAGCACCACCGGGAGGAGTATCGCGGCGCCGGTCCAGAATTGGCTGGCTTTGCGGGGCACCGTCCAGGCCAGAGTGTGAATCGCGATAATGCCGAAGATAAGGACGCAGGTGAAATGGAGGCCATCCAAACCCGGTGCAATGCGGCTCAGGACGGGCATCCATGCTTTCACCAGGATCGCAATGAACAGCGAGGCAGCCACCAGTGGTAGAAAGACGAGCCACACGGTGCGCACAGGCAGGACGAACCAGCGGGTGATCATGGTGTTCCCGCGCCAACCGCCGTGCGTTTCCATCAGACTGAACGGGGCGAACCCAAGGAACATCGAGGCCAGGAATGAAACGATGGCGATCCTGCGCGCGCCCGGAAGCCAGGCGACATCGGGCGCGGCGTTTGCAGCGGCGAGTGCCAGACTTCCGCCGAGTCCAAACAGAATGATCAGCGCGGCGAGGACGAGCCGGTTTTTCCAGAGGATTTCCCAAATGACGACGTGGAACGCAGTCTTCATAGTGCGGGGAGAGGATCGGTTTAGGCGGCGTCGGAGTGGGCGTGGGCGTGAAAGATCTCCTCGAAGGTGGCTCCAGTCTCATCCACCACCTCGCCCTGAACCTCGGCGAGGGCGCGTCGGAATGGCGTCGGGGAACCGTTGCAGATGGCGGTCCACTCCTCCGGGCCGCCGCAGACCGACAGGGCGCCGGGGAGAATGGGCGGAGGAGAAGAATGACCAAGGCGAATGATCACGCGCCGGTGGGATTCCATGATTACGTCTAGTTCGCCGTGGAGGACCAGGCGTCCGGCATTCAACATGGCGACGCGGTCCGAGACGCGGGCGACTTCGTCCAGGAGATGCGATGAAAACAGGACGGTGCGTCCTTCCTCGCCGACCGCGCGAACGATGGCCTCGAGGAGTTCGCGTCGAACCAGCGGATCGAGCCCCGAACTGGGCTCGTCGAGGACCAGCAGTTCCGGTCGGTGGGCGAGGGCAACCAACAGGCCGGCTTTGGCGAGTTCGCCTTTCGAGAGGGTGCGGACTCGGGCGGAAGCGGGTAGTTGGAACTGTTCGCGAAGCTGCTCGGCGTAAACCGGATCCCAGTTTGGGTAGAGAGCCCGGCTGTAGCGCAACAATTCTCCGACCGTGATCCAGGGTGGAAGATCCCGGTCTTCAGAGAGGTAACCCACACGACGCAGGACTTCCACCTGCTGGGTGACCGGGTTCAGTCCAAAGACCTGAACTTGGCCTTCCTGAGCCCGCAGCAGGCCCAGGACGTGCCGGATCAACGTGGTCTTGCCCGCCCCATTGGCGCCCACCAGACCGAGCACACCGCCCCGCGGAATGCTGAAGGTGATGTCGTTCAGGGCGACCTTCGCGCCATAGCGACGGAAGACATGTTCCAGTTTAATGACCGTGTCGTCGGAGGTATTCATGATGAATATTTGGGTTTGAGGAGATCATGCCGTTCTCGCACCAAGCCGACGACATCGTCCAATCCGACATTGAGGTGCAGTGCGTCGGTCAGGAGCGAATCCGTCTTGGGTGCGAGTTTTTGTGCCACGGTGCGGGCCGATGGCCTGGGAAACTGCTGATCGGCAACGTAAGTGCCGGAACCATGTCGCGAGACCACCACACCCTCCCGGGACAATTCGGCGTAGGCGTGGACAACGGTGTTGGGATTGATCACCAGTCGCTCTGCCAGGGACCGGATGGCGGGGAGTTCCTGACCGCATCGAAGGCGGCCTGAAGCAATGAGGTACTTGATTTGATTCATGATCTGCCGATAAACCGGCAGACCGTCGGTGGTCGAAAGTCGGATCTCCATGGGGATTGCAGGGAAGACTCCGGTTTGAGGGACCGGGGGCAGCGGCCGGGCGACCGTTCCGGGGGTGGTTGGCGATAGGCATCCGTTTCATGAGCCTCGAGTGTTCTAGTTCTATAATACACTTGGAGCGAGCTGCCCCGAGTTCCTCACGCGGGAATTTGCGGCATTGTGGTGAGGGCGGATTGCGGGTATATCGTTCGTGGCGGCGCTATTTCAACCGGAAGGAGCAGCCATGAAGAAGTGGGAATATAAGTTCGTGGAGTGCATCAACCATTTTGACCAATGGTATCCCGCCTTTGAAGACGGAGAGGAGATCAAGAACTGGAAGACAGGGAGCGACGTGACCGTCTTCAGCAACGCCCTGGGAGAGCAAGGATGGGAGATGGTGAGCAGCAACTTCAGCGCGGTGGGGAGCGAATCCGAGTACCGTGAGTTCTTTCGATTGGTGTTCAAACGCCTCAAAGACACGGTGGCGGCTCCTGGGGATTGACGCATAAAACCGGCAGCGTCATCATCCCGGCCGATGGAATTCAAACCCGGCCGGATTGTGCGGGCGCGGACAGGGTTGTTGGCTGTGGATCTGCAGGAGCGGTTGTTGCCGGCGATGAACGAGCGCGAGCGGGTTGTGGCCAACGCGCGTCGGTTGATCCTCGGGGCAGCCTTAATGAGGCTGCCTTTTTGGGTAACCGAGCAATATCCAAAAGGTCTCGGACCGACGGTGCCCGAAGTGCGGGAGTTACTGGGCGAGGTGCGGCCACTGGAAAAGCTGACCTTCAGTGCATACACTGCTTCGGGTTTGATGGAGGGAGTCATTTCCCGGTCAGTCACCGAGGTCGTGCTGTGCGGCATTGAGGCTCACGTGTGTGTAACCCAGACTTGCCTGGACCTCCTGGATGCGGGGATGCGCGTGTTCGTGGTTCGCGATGCGATTACATCACGGACGATCGAGAATTGCGCCGCGGGGATTGATCGCATGCGAGCGGCAGGCGCCATCCTGGTAACGACGGAAATGATTTTGTTTGAGCTCATGGAGAAGGCGGGAGCGCCCGGGTTCAAGGAATTGCAGCGGCTGGTGAAGTAGGGGCGAGAGCGGCGCTATGGGTGCCCGTCCTGCTCCCCGTGGGAGGCGTAAGTTCCCCGATGGAAGGATTTGCGAAAGAGGAGCGTGGTTCCTTTGCTTTTCCGGAGGGTGTTGGGTAGTGTGTGCATTCGGGCCGGTGTGGCCTGAGAGCAGTTTGTGGCGAAGGAATTCATCAAAATCGGCGGGGCGCGTGAGCACAATCTAAAAAATCTCACGCTGGATATACCGCGGGACAAGCTGGTGGTGATCACCGGGTTGAGCGGTTCGGGAAAGTCATCGCTGGCCTTCGACACGATATTCGCGGAAGGGCAGCGAAAGTATGTTGAGTCGCTATCGGCCTATGCCCGGCAATTCCTGGATCAGCTGCAGAAGCCGGAGGTGGATTATATTGAGGGGCTGTCGCCGGCGATCGCGATCGAGCAGCGGAGTTCCGGGGCCAATCCTCGATCGACCATTGCGACGACCACCGAGATTTATGATTACTTGCGGTTGCTCTTTTGCCATGTCGGCCAGCCCCATTGCCCTCTGACCGGGGCGCCGATTACCCAGCGCACTACCAGCCAGATTGTGGACCAACTCCTGGGCTTCCCATCCAAGTCACGCCTGATTCTGCTCGCACCGGTGGTCCAGGGAGAAAAGGGGGAATTCCGCGATGTGATCGAGCGCTTGGGTCGGGAGGGTTTTGTCCGGGCGCGGGTGGACGGTCATTTCGTGGAGTTATCGGCCAACCTGCGCGTGCAGTTAGATCCCAAAGCGGCGCACACGATTGAGGCGGTGGTGGATCGACTGGTACTGGATGAGGCAATCCGAATGCGGCTGAGTGATTCCGTGGAGACTGCGCTGAAGTGGGGCGGGGGCCAGATAATCACCCTGCGCCTGGGTGCGGGCGAGGATCCCGGCAAGTGGATCGAGGAACGGCATTCCAACCGGTTATACAGCCAGGAAACGGGAAGGAGTTACGAACCGCTTACCCCGAAGCACTTTTCATTTAATGCGCCATTTGGCGCCTGCCCCGTCTGTCATGGCCTGGGGCAAAAGCTCATTTTTGACGAAGGCTTGATCGTGCCGGATCCGGCGAAATCCCTGGAGCAGGGTGCGATCACGGCCTGGCGACGTGGTGGCAAGCGCATGGTGGTTTATTACCGCAGCATGCTCAAAGCTGTGGCGCAACATTATGGCCAGAACCTCGAGGCGCCGTATCAATCGCTTCCGGCGGAGTTCCAGCGCGTGCTCATGTGGGGCAGCGGCAGCGAAGAGATTGAGTTCCATTTCTGGCGGGCGGGAAAACAGAGTCGGGTGGTCCGGCCATTCGAAGGAGTGGTTCCGAATCTGCAGCGGCTTTACCAGGAGAGCGAAAGTGAATTCACGCGGAACCGGCTGAAGGGTCTCATGAGCCCCCAACTGTGCGATGCCTGCGCGGGCCGTCGATTAAAGCCGGAGATCCTGGCAGTAACGCTGGGCGAAGGGCCGCCTCAGGGTCCTTCTTCAAAAGGCCAAGCGGGAGACCAGGCCACTCCAAAGGTGCCAGGTTACTCGATCATGGATGTCTGCGCGTTGTCGATCGAGGAGGCTGCCGGATTTTTTGCCGGTCTGGAATTGAACGAGTTTCGGCGGGCGATTGCAGGCGAACTCATCCGGGAGATCCAATCCCGGCTCCATTTCCTGCGCGATGTCGGCCTGGGTTATCTCACTTTGAATCGGGAGAGTGGGACCCTGAGCGGTGGGGAAGCGCAACGAATCCGATTGGCCACCCAGATCGGCGCCGGTTTGGTAGGAGTGCTCTATATTCTGGATGAGCCGAGCATTGGGTTGCATCAACGGGACAACGAACGGCTCTTGCGAACGTTGGAGGGCCTTCGCGACGCAGGGAATTCAGTCGTGGTGGTCGAACACGATGAGGAAACGATTCGGCGGGCAGATTACATCCTTGATCTGGGCCCCGGCGCGGGGGTTCATGGCGGGGAGATTGTGGCTGCGGGGACGCTGCCGCAAGTCCTCGAGAGCTCGCGTTCGCTCACTGCAAGTTATTTGCGGGGGGACCTTTCGATTCCGGTGCCGAAGAAACGCATCAAGCCGACGCTGGGACGCGGTTGGCTCGAAGTCCTGGGAGCGCAGGAAAACAATCTGAAGAACATCGATGCGCGGGTGCCGATCGGGACATTGACCTGTGTCACGGGTGTCAGCGGTTCCGGGAAAAGCACGTTGGTCGACGATATCTTGCGGCGAGCCTTGTTTCGACGGATTTATGGCTCGAAAGAACGTCCGGGACAACACCGCGCGATCGAGGGACTCGAACATCTCGACAAGGTGATTGTCATCGACCAATCGCCCATTGGACGGACACCCCGCAGCAATCCGGCCACGTATACCGGGATGTTCAACCATATCCGCGATCTTTTCGCGCGCCTTCCCGCCGCACGGATTCGGGGTTACGACGCGGGCCGGTTCAGCTTCAACGTGAAGGGGGGGCGTTGCGAGAAATGCCGGGGCGACGGCTTGATCCGGATCGAGATGCATTTCCTGCCACCGGTTTACGTTGTCTGCGAGGCCTGCGGGGGCAAACGGTACAATCGTGAGACGTTGGAGATTGCCTACAAGGGAATGAACATTGCCGACGTGCTCAAGATGACCGTCGACGAAGCGAGTACTTTTTTCCGAGCGATATCGCAGATTCACGATCCGTGTCTCACTTTGGCTGAAGTCGGGTTGGGCTACATTGGCCTGGGACAACAAGCCACGACTTTGAGTGGCGGCGAGGCGCAACGGATTAAATTGGCGGCGGAGCTGAGCCGAAAGTACACCGGTCACACCCTTTACATCCTGGATGAACCCACCACCGGGCTCCATTTTCATGATGTGGCCAAACTATTGGAAGTGCTCTTTAAACTGCGCGCCGCGGGCAACACCCTTCTGGTGATCGAACACAACCTTGAGGTTATCAAAACGGCCGATTGGATTATCGATCTGGGACCGGAGGGCGGCACCGCCGGGGGACAAATTGTGGCCGAGGGTTCGCCCGAGATGATCGCGAAGTCGGAGGCGAGCCACACCGGGAGGTTCTTGCGGAAAGTGCTCTAGCCGGGATCGGCTGGCGTTTGCGCGGGAGGTTAGACGTGCCCAAGGAGCGGTTCATCACGTATCCACACTGTAACCGCGACGCCGGCCGGACCCGGTCATCGGCTGGGATCATTTGCAGCAAGCGCAAGCCGTGGCCGGCGATTACGAACGCATGCGCACCAACGAGGGATGGTTGGACGACCGCCTGTTGCCACTACTGGCGGGTGTGCTGGAACTGCTGCCGTGGCTATTGGGCCGGTTGTGCCAAGTTTTTGGGGCGAGCACCCCCTGGGGCAACGGATCTCGAACGGGTCCTTGACATAGTGTATTAATGTATTAATACTATAGGCATCGTATGGATATCCATGTCCTGCCCGCCTCCGGCACCCCCATTTACCTTCAAATCGTCAATCAGGTCAAATACCTCGTCGCTTCCGGAGGGCTCCCCCCCGCCGAGGAAGTGCCCCCGATCCGGGTGCTGGCCGAACAGCTTATGATCAATCCCAACACCGTCGCCCGCGCTTATCTCGAGTTGGAACGGGCCGGCGTGGTCGTCAAACGCCAGGGCTCAGGCACGTTCGTGGCCGAAAATCCGCCTTCTGTCAGCAAAAGCCAGCGCCAAAGAATCCTGGCTGAGCGCGCCGATGCACTGTTGACCGAAGCCCGGCAGCTCGGTGTGGAGTTCGACGAACTCCTCGAGCTCCTCGAAGGGCGACACGAAAAGATGAACGCCTCGTGAAATTTCCCTCTCCATCTTCGGCGGACGCGGTCGTCAGTGTGAGCGGACTCTCGCGCCGGTTCGGTTCCCGGCAAGCGCTTGATGAGGTCACACTTCATGTGCCGCGCGGCTGCGTGTTCGGACTGGTCGGGGAAAATGGTGCGGGCAAGACGACGTTGATCAAGCATCTGCTCGGGCTATTGAAGGCCGAGACCGGCAGTGTCCGGGTCTTCGGCCAGGATCCCGTGGCTCATCCCGTCGGCATTCTCAGTCGGATCGGTTATTTATCGGAGCATCGCGATCTGCCCGGGTGGATGCGGGTGGACGAACTGCTCAACTATACGCAGTCGTTCTATCCCCAATGGGACACGCGCTATGCCGAGGAGTTGCGCGAGCAATTTGGTCTCGATCCAGCCCAGCGCGTAAGAAGCTTGTCCCAGGGCCAGCAGGCCAAGGCCGGGCTTTTGCTTGCGCTGGCGTTCCGGCCGGAGTTGTTGTTGCTGGACGAACCGAGCTCGGGGCTCGATCCCGTGGTGCGCCGGGACATCCTGGAAGCCATCATCCACACTGTCGCCGACGAAGGCCGCACGGTGTTCTTTTCTTCGCATCTGCTCGATGAAGTCGAGCGCGTTTCCGATCATCTGGCCATGGTCCGACTTGGGAGGATTGTTCTTTGCGGCCGTCTCGATGACATTAAGCTAAGTCACCGCCGGTACGTGATTCGGTTTCCGGTGGCGCTGTCGGAGCCTCCGAAACTCGATCTGGCGTTGAAGCTTCGCGGTGCCGGCCACGAATGGACGGTTCTCTCTCATGGCGAACATGGGCGTTTGCTTGCGCAAATCCGGGCCATGGGCGCGACCGTGGTGTCGGAACAAGCTCCGTCGCTCGACGAGATTTTCGTGGCTCAAGCCGCGCCGCGTCCTGATCCCGGCCAACTTCAGTCCGTCTCTTGAACATGCGATCGCCTGCGCGTGCCATCGGTTGGGAGATCTGGGCGCGAAGCCGGTTGGGCTTCATGGCCGTCTTGATCATGGTGCCGGCCGGGGGCGGGTTGAATTGGGCATTGGGTGGTTCGAGTCGATGGGCCGATCTGGGGCATTCATTAGCCTACACGCTGTCCGGGCTGGCATTGCTCGTCACGCTGGGTTGCTTCCACTTTACGGAAGGCTCGAAGAAGGCCGGGTTCGGCAGCTTTCCGATGCGGCTTTTCATCTTGCCGATGACCACGCGGTCGATGGTGATGTTCCCCATGTTGTATGGGGCGGTGGCAATGGTCGTTGTTTACCTGTCTTGCGCCGTCCTGCTTCTGCGCCATTTGGGTCCGGATCTGCCGTTGCTATGGCCATGCCTTTATTTGGTTTTCGGGCTGACTCAATTCCAGATGATCCTTTGGTCGCTGCCCCAAAGCCGCCACCTCAAACTGCTTTGCCTCGCCATCATGGCCTCGATCGTCACCTTCGGCTGGATGTTTTTCGTCCCTACCATCGTCGCCGGGGCATTGAGCGAATGGGGCTATGCGGGTGATCCCAGGCAGTTCATGCGCCGGCTGCTGGTGGTGCTGGCCCTCACCGGTCCCGCCGCCTATGGCATCAGCCTTCATCGAGTCTATCGACAACGGCACGGGTTAACGGCCCGTTCGCGCCCCTGGTCTGGCTGGTGGGAGCGATCGGTTGGAAAAATGTGTCGACGACGGATTCCCTTCCGTTCCGCGGACCACGCGATCTTTTGGCAGGAATGGCGGCGCACCGGGTTCATCCTGCCCATATTAGTCGTGCTGATCGTTGGGTTGACCTGCGTGCCGGCGTGGCTTTCCGGCGGTCTGGGCGATCGAGCCACGCTCGGGATATTGCAATGGCTTTTCATCGCGCCCTTCCTTTTCGCCATGATCATCGGTGGCGGATATGGCAAACCGGATTTCTGGAGCACCCATCTTAAACTCGCGACGTTCAATGCCATCCGGCCGGTGACGGCGGGGCAATGGGTGGCGGCCAAGCTGAAAGTGGGACTGGGGAGCGCGTTGCTGACCTGGGTTTTGGTCATCTACCTTGTTTTCCTCTGGACCGCATTCGTGGGGGACTTGGAAGGTCTCATCGTCTGGCGTTCGCGGTTTCGCTTCTATTACTCCTCCACCGAGCGCTGGATGATGCTGATCCTGGCGCTGCCCGCAGCCGTGATCATCACCTGGCGTTTACTCGTCGCCCGGCTGACCGCAGGTCTGTACGGGAGCAAACTGTGGTATTATCTTGGCAATTCATTCGCGGGCGGCGTAATGGTCGCACTGTTCGTCCTGACTCTCCGGCAAAGCGACGACGCCGACCATGCGCTTCACCTTTATCATGTCTGGTCAGCGATCTCGGCATTGCCGGCGATCCTTACCATAGCCGTGGTTCTGAAGATGTTGGTCGCGATGCTGGCCTGGGGCGATGTCTTACAGCGGGGTATGGCCACGCCGCGATCGATCGCGGTTTACTTTGCCGGATGGTCGATTGCGGTTGGAATATTGGCGGTGCTTTGCTTTATCCTCAGCCGGAATACACTTTGGCTTCGGCACCTGCTCATGCTGGCGTCGATTCTCATCGTGCCCCTGGCTAGACCGGCGCTCGCGATGCGCTCCTTCAGCTCGAATCGCAGCAGTCCATGAATCCTTTCCAACCTCCGACATCCATCACCCTGTTCACCATCGTCCCCACGGCAGCCGCCCTGATGTTAGGCATTGCGGCAGCTCGCGAAATGCCGGTTCGAGTGTCCGTCGGCGATCACGAGCTGCGCATGCTTGTCAGCGGCTCGCGCGGTCCAACGGTGGTTCTTGAGACATTCGGCCCGGCGTATCTGGAGACCTGGAACCGCATTCAACCGAAGATTGCGCAATTCGCGCGCGTGATTTCGTATGACCATGCGGGTTACTGGGGCTCGGAGCCGGGGCCGAAGCCGCGTGACGCGACGCGGATCGCCACTGAATTGCGCGTGGCGTTGCGCAAGGCGGGTCTTGCGCCACCTTACATCCTGGTGGGCTATTCCTTTGGAGGCCCCTACATTCGGGTGTTTGCGGGATTATATCCGGAGGAAGTGGCCGGCATGGTGTTCGTCGATCCCACGCAGGAGAGTTTCATGGCTTTACTGAACCGGCTCTTTCCAGAGATCAACGTCGTCACGACGGAGGACGTCAATGCCCAGGAGGAATGGGGGATGCAATGGGCGTCCATGAACCAGGCCAGGGTCGCGCGATTGCCGGAAGTGCCCATAACTCTGATCACGGGCGCTGCGGTTCATGATGTACTTTCAAGGAATCTCATCCCAATCTGGGGCGCCGAACAGGCGAAATGGCTCAGCACGTTTCCCCAGGCCAAACACATCGTCACCACCCGGAGCGGTCATGGAGTGGTTTTCACCGAACCTGAACTGATCGTCGACGCGGTGAAGGGAATCGTGGAAAGCCCCGCAGGAGCGACATCTTTGTAGCCGTTCAACGCGTGCGCCGCCGGAGCACGCGGTCATGACGCCGCTCGCTTTGTTGGACGTAACGATCAAACGCAGCGAACTGGTCGGGCCTGAGCAGCTCGCGCATTTTAGGGACATAACGCAAGAAGATCTCGCGCCGTTCCACGCTGGCTGGAGGGAAGCGCGCTAATTGCCCCGCGATATCCTCGAGCAACGGGCGAAACTTTGCCTGTTGCCCGGCGTCCAGTCCCAGTTCAGCGGTGAGCAAATTCAACCGAGACTCGGCAGTGACCACGCGGCCGGCCGCCGACTTCACCAGCGCAGGAGCATGCGGCGCCGTCAGGCGGCCGGTGATAATGCCCGCGACGAAAATCGACGCGAGCAGTGCGACGATGCGGATGACCTGGAAGTTTTTGATGGCCTCAGTGGGTGGTGGAGTCCGTCATTGGAATCTCCAACAACATGTCGAATGCATTTCGTTCGGGAGCCCAGTCGGAATAGAGGAACGCCCCGAGACAGACCGCGGCGGCGACCACTGCCCCGCCCCAACAAAGGCGCTCCCATATTGCACTCAAACTCACGTGGCGCGCAGTCGCAGCCCATTGCCGAACGACGCGGGCTACAAAGCCAGGGGTGGGATCAGATTCCGCCCCGGGTTCCGGCGACCGACAAGCTTTTAGGGCCAGTGCGAGAATTCTACGCAATCGTGGGTTCACGTGGTCCTCCGTTCCAACCGCTGATAGGCCGCCTGGAGCCGTCGCCGGGCACGAAACAATCGCACGCGCACGAGCCCGGCATTCCATCCGGTCGCTTCGCATACCTCCGTCAGCGATTTCTCTTCGAGCTCGACTTGGCGGAGCAGCCAGGCGTCGCCGGCGGGAAGCGCAGCGAGCAGCCTTTCAATGAGAGACAAGGCGATGCCGGCATCGGCGGTGTCGCAACCGGTAGGGTCGGCGGCGGATTCGACCAGCGCCCTTTCATCCTCGGCCAAATCGGACCAGCGCAGCTCGGGCCGGGTCCGCTGTCGTCGGAGCCGATCCAGGCAGGTGGTCAGGGCGATGCGAGCCACCCAATGCGCGAACGGCACTTGACCTCGAAATTGAGCCAACTTGCCGAACGCTTTCAAGTACACTTCCTGCATGATGTCTTCGGGATCATCGCGCCGGGCCAGGTGCGCCACGACAATCTTTCGCACCTGGCTGTAAAGCCGCTCGACCAGGACGCGCGCGGCATCCTCGTCTCCCGATCGGACTCGGGCAACCAGATCGAGCAGATCGGTTTCGGGAACAGGGCTCGAGCTGTCCGGCTCGGATTTCATATTGAAAGACGCAGCACCAGCCTGGTTGTTACTAGCAAAGGCGCGGCAGCGCGAGAGGATCAATTGCGTCTGACCAGTTTTTTCGCCATGGCTGTAACGCCGGGGAATGGCTTGCGTCTTCGCCAATGGTGACGCTGAGAATATATCTATCCCGGTCCGCGGCATATGGTCCTGATCATAATGCGATCGCCGCCGAATTCCCGACAACCCGGAGCGACAAGTTTTCCCTGACCGCAATCCTTGCCAGCGCTGTGAGTCGTGTGTACCTGGCGGCGTGGATCTTCGGCGCCTGGACTTGCCCGAATCCCACTGCCCGGGCCGACTTAGTCCCGCTGGCAATGAATGTGGTTGAAGGCGGCGTAGAGATTTCGTGGGAATCCGACTCAATTCTCGCGGGACCTCCGTTTCTCCACAACGAATTCCAGCTCGAGTCAAGCGCGGACCTCTTGGTCTGGACACCAGCAGGAGAGCCCATTCCCGGGGGCGCACTCGATTCCACGAGCTTTGCTCACCAGTTCCTGCTCCCCCTGACGAATGCCCAGGTTTTCATGCGCCTCGCGTACCGCTTAAACCTGCCCGGCGCAGATTTAAACGGACTCGACTTGAGCGGGACCGATCTGAGAAGCGCGATTCTTACAAACGCCAACCTGTCGGGAGCCAACCTGTCGGAAGCGGATCTGGGGAACGCCGATCTTTCGGGAGCCTTGTTGACGGGCGCGACCCTCGAAGGTGCGTCGTTTGACGGCGCCGATCTTGGCAGCGTCGATCTCACTGGGCTGGACTTGACGGGGGTCAATTTGAGTCAGATTCAGGGGACGCCAATATTGACCCGGGTGAACGCCGATCCAGCCGGCAGTGCAGCCCAATGGGCGCCTTCGATCCGTTATAATCCCGATGGCCGGGATATGGTGGAGGATGACGTGGACTTGCCGGCGCGCGGTGCTTCGACCCGACACGCGATCGTGGTCCTGGCGACCAACACCACGGTGGGCGAGCTCAACGCGCTGGTGGCCGAAGAAGGCGCCTTCATCGTCGGGAGCCAGCCCAGGGACGCATCGATTGCGAATGCGATGCTCATGCTCCGCTTTCCAACCGTCAGTGTATCGGAACTCCTGGAGGTCACGGTTCGATTGGAAGCCGACCCGCGGGTGGACTTTGCGGTGCCGGACGTTTTGGCTGAACTCAGCTCAATCCCCAACGATGAGAACGGTGCGTTTGGCGGAGGTCACGATGAAAGCTGCTGGGATGTGGCGGGTTCTCCGTTCCCGGACGGCTTTAATTGGCACTGGGATGCGGCTGCCGAACCCCGGGGAGGGAACTGGGCCTGGGAGTACGCGCGAGTGCCGCAGATGTGGAATTTCAACGACGCGATCCGGAAGCGGGAAACCGGGAGGGTCGTCACCTCGGTGCTCGACGGCGGTTCGCCATATCACCCGGATGTCTACTTCGAAGGGGGGGGCGAGATCGGCCCGGATCCGGCCCATGGTGTTCACGTCGCAGGAATCATCGGGGCGCTCTATGGAAATGGATTGGGGATTGACGGCGTCAACCCCTTCGCCGCGCTGGCGGCGCATACCGTTCCGGCGTTCCCCGCGACTGGCTGGGGAGTCATCCAAAGCACGCGGGAGTTGCTTGACCGTTCGCCGAACGCGCGCATTTTCAACAGCAATCTGGGATTCTATTGGAAGCGCTCCACGCCGTTCGTCGAGCGGACCATGTCGGAATTGGGTCAACTGTACGCATCGCTCGCGGCCGCGCATGCCGGGACATTATTCATCACGGGCGCGGGGAACAATTATGGGGAGATTCCCGCCCACTTGAGCAGTCCAGCCTCTTACGCGGGGCTGCAACTGGGTGTGCCGAACATCATCGTGGTGGAGTCCCACGGGCCGTCGGGCGGACCGAGTGCATTCTCGAATCGTGGCGGTGATCTTCAAGCCCCGGGCGAAGGTATCTACTCGGCCGATACGGTGAATCCTTACGCGGTACGGTGTGGAACATCGATGGCCGCCGCATTCGTGTCCGGTGTGGCGGGGTATCTCCTGGCCATCGATCCGGATCTGACTCCCGCGCAACTGAAGGAAGTGCTGCTGCGGAACGGTCCGCGGGTGGATGCCTTTGCGGGCGCGTTGGCTATTGATGAACTGCGAGGTGATGCCACCGTTTTAGATATGCTTCTCGACGTGGATGATGGCGGTCTGGATGGCAACGAACGCGTGCGGGTGTCCCTGGCACAACCCGGTCAGAGCCGCAATTTCCTGCGTGTTCTGGGGCCGGATTACCTGGACCAGGACATCGACCAGGATGGGGGACCGGGCGACGGGGTCATCGACATGGCCGACTTTCGTTGGTGGCGCGACGGCTGGATTTACGGCAACGCGTTCCCGAATAGCCTCAACGGCTCGAGTCAGAATGTAAAACTCGACCTGAACCAGGACCGGGTGATCGATGGCGGTCTCGAGGAATCCCAACGTTACCCGCGAGGAGACTTCGATGGTGACGGCGTCGTTAATGACCATGCCGCGGATCTTGGCATTTTGATGACCAGCGGACTCTGGCGGGATCCTATCTACGAGGATCCCCTCGAATTGTTCAGTCTCCTGGATTCCGCCGACTTCACCGTGTCGATCGAGAATGCACTTGGTGAGGAAGACGATTTCGATACCGCCGAAGTCGCGCCCTATGATTTGGCCACCCAGGAACCGATTGAGACATGGTCGTCGCGGCGCGCCGAGGTGACGGGGGAGGATCCCGTGTTTGTGATGACGGTACCCTGGGTGTCCGGCAGACGTTACTATGTCGCCAGTGATCCGATCGAGATTGACGATGACCGGAACGTCCTCTTGCGATCGGTGGGCGATGTGGAACTTACCGATTCAGATCGCGGCGCCGATTTCGCCGTTGATCTCACCCGATTGGAGCTGAGCGCGATTGCGGAGGTGGAGAATCCCGACATCCGAAGAGTGGACTCCCGTCCGCGTGACGAAGAGGTGGCGGCCTCCATTCCCGCGGTGAATGGCCTGGAGAATGAATTCCCTGATCCCACGGACGATCTTTCGGTCCCATACGTTGGAGCGTACTCCTACGCGAACGACCGCGGCGTGTTCTACACCCAGGTGCGCACCGGTTGGCCGGACCCGCTCGAGGGCTGGAACTCGGATCTGGAGAGGACTTTTACCTCGAAGGTCCACTGGCAGCGGAGTTTCATCCGGGTGGATGCACCCGATCCCACCTATTTCGTCCGGCCGATCCGGTTGCGCCTGTTCGGTTGGGGCTTGCATGGCCGCGATATGAACGCCTACGCGGAGTTCAAACTCGAAATCCGCGCGCGCGGCATTTCACCCGTGTGGCAGACGGTGTCGCATTTCGTCGCGGAGATTGCCGGGCACAAGATCGATTTCTTCGAGAACGGGCACACCTTCCGGGTAGTGAGGCGCGAGGCTGAGGGAGGCTGGCAATCGCCGTATTTCTTCATCTATGACGGGGAAGGAGATGACATCTACGGGGTGGAATTCCGGCAGCCGTCCTTTCGAGGCCAGATTTCCCTGACCGGCATTGATCTCGGAGATTCCTTCGAATTGCGTTATACCCTCGAGACTCGTGGCTTTGCTACAATCGACAATTACGCGGAAGCGTATCTCGGGGATCCTTTCAATTACGGCAGTGGCGTTCGAATGGAATATGCCGGGTTCGGTGAACTTCCCCGGGTAGACGAGGTCACATTGGACGCGACCGGAGGTCATGTCCGGTTTGTGGCGCTCGATGGATTTTACTACATCCTTTACCGGGGAGAGGTGCCGGTCGCCGTCGGCTTGACAGAGCCGGGATCGAATGTGTTGATCGATCCGGCGCCGCCCGCGGGCGTGGAGGCCGGTGATTACACGGTCGACAACCGGCCAATCGACCAACCCCTGGACCTCGACCGCGATGGGATTGACGATGTCTACGAAATGGCTCGACCCAGTTTCCTCAATGCCCTGGATGATTCGGATGCGGCGCTCGACTCCGACGCCGACGGCCGTGACAATCGCACCGAATACCTCCAGGGCACCGACCCGGCCGTGCCCGATAACCCACCAGCGACATCCGCGGAGTTGTTTCCCGGAGCGATATTCGATCCGGGACTCTTCGTCACCGTTGTCGGTGACGTGGACGGCGATGGTGTGGCCGACCTGATCGGGGGGATCAACGATGAACTGGCCGTGGCGCCCGGTTTGGCGGCGGGCGGATTTGCCCCGGTGGTGTCCAGCCCCTATCCGGAACTGGGTTCCATCAGCGATTACACAATGGCAGACCTCAACGGCGATGACGTTCCAGACATCGCCGTCTCCGACATTCTGCAAGATAAGGTCCGCGTGATGCTCGGTGACGGGCAGGCCGCATTTACCGCGGGGGATTCGTATTCCGTCGGCGCAGCCCCGATACGGGTGACGGCGGCGGATGTGAACGGCGACGGTAGTCCGGATCTGATCACCGCGAACCAAACGGGGAAGTCGATTTCGGTTCTGCTCGGGAACGGCGACGGCACATTCGAGCCAGCGCTGGAAACGACCACCGGGTTCAGCACACCGCGCGACCTGACCTTGGCGAACATGAACGGGGATTCGCAACTCGACTTGGTGGTGGCCATCCAACAGGGAAGCATGGTGGCCGTATCCCCGGGCAACGGCGATGGGACCTTCGGCCCAAGTCAGGACTTCCAGACCGCCTTCGATCCCCGCCGAATTCTGGCCGGAGACGTGAACGGCGATGGAAGCGCGGATATCGTGACGTCCGGCAGCCTGGTTTCCGTATTGTTGGGGAACGGAGACGGCACGCTGCGGGACCGGATGGACTACGAAACCGGCGAGGCGCCGGGGGATCTTGTGCTCGTCGACCTGGACTCGGATGCGGATCTTGATCTGGTGGTTGGACATTCCCGGGAGGAATACCACGCCATCCTTCTGAACGACGGCGGCGAGTTTGTGGTCCAGACCCCGGCGTTCACATCCGCTCAGGGCGATTGTCTTCTCGCCGATTTCAATCGCGACGGGAGACTTGATCTGCTCTCGCGGGCTTCGAACGGTTATTTCATCAGCCGGGGTCTGGGCGACGGACGCTTCGACACCCGCGCTCAAGCGAGCGTCGCGGATATGTCCGCAACCGCCTTCGATGTCACCGATGTCGACCGGGATGGCTCGGTCGACGTGCTCATTCTCAACGCAACCCTCGATACGGTGGAAGTCCTCGCCGGCGCCCCCGGGGGGGGATTCACACATGCGGGCAGCATCGCCGTGGGACCGCAAGTTGTCGCACTCGTCACGGCAAACCTGGATTCGGGCAACGCGCCCGATCTGGCGGTGGTGACGGAACGCCCGGCCAACAACCCCGGCGAGTCAGTGAATGAGCTTCGAGTATTTCTGGGCGACGGCAGTGGCGGCTTTGTAGCCCAGGCCCCGGTGGCTCTACCCGACCGCCCGTACGACCTCCTGGCAGGGGATCTGACCGGAGACGGTTTGGATGATCTGATGGTGATCCTGTTTTTTGCCGATGCCGCGGCGCCTTTCATGAACCAGGGAGACGGCACATTCCTGGCGATGCCGCTGCTCGAATTGGGAGGGCGGCCGTTGCTTCCACATCTTGTGGACCTCAGTGGTGACAATCGGATCGACTTCGTTACCACCGTTTTAGGGAGAGGCATCGTGGTTTTCACCGCAGCGGCCAATGGCGAACTCCTGGAGGTGGTCCAGCCCCTTCCGTCCGGTGCGGCGGCCAACAGTGCTGCCGTCTTCGACCACACGGGAGACGGGATTTCGGATCTGATCGGATTCCGAGTCGCAGCGGGATCGAATGGGTTGGTCTGCCATCCGGGGGTTGGCGACGGGACATTTGGACCGGAACAGGTGCTGGTGGAGCCCTATCCTGCCGGTGGCCTGGGTTCGGTGGAGTTTGCGGATGTGAATGGCGACAGCCGGGTGGACCTCGTCGATGGCGGCCTCATTTTGTTGCGCAACGGTGAAGGCGGATTCGACGAGCCGCAAAAGTACCATCTTAATGGTCTTGCTACACGCGTGCGGGACGTGAACGGAGACCAGGCCCCCGACCTACTCTCCATCTTGAACGATTCGCTCTGGGTCCTGCTGAACCGTAGCGGAGGCGCCGGCGCGCTTGAGCATCCTTGATCGCTCAAACACGTTACGTACCGTTCGAGTCTTGCGGTGGTTGTTTCAACTTTGGGTTTCGCACGCCCACGATTTGGCCTACGATCGCTGCGGTGATTATTCTCTTCATCGGCGATGTCGTAGGTGAACCGGGTCGGCGGGCGGTCCATACGCTATTGCCGCGATTGCGGCTCGAGCATGCGGTGGACATCGTCATCGCCAACGGGGAAAATTCCGCGGGCGGTTCGGGGATCACGATGGCGATCGCCAATGAATTATTCAGTGCCGGTGTAAACGTCCTGACCAGCGGCGATCATCTCTGGGATCAAAAGGACGTGTTGAATCTGCTCGGGTCGGATCTCCCTTTCCTCCGGCCATTGAACTACCCCGCGGGCACTCCCGGACGGGGCAGTTTGACGATGCCGGTTGTGGGGCATCCGCCGGTGGCCGTCCTAAACCTGCAAGGGCGGACCTTCATGCAGGCATTGGACAATCCCTTTGAGGGCGGCCCGGCTGAAATCGATCGGCTGCGAGCGTTGACACCGATCGTCATTGTGGATCTTCACGCCGAGGCTACTTCGGAGAAAATTGCATTTGGGAGGTTGGTGGACGGCAAGGCCTCGGCCGTAGTGGGCACGCACACGCATGTGCAGACGGCCGACGAGCAGGTCTTTCCCGGGGGAACGGCTTTCATCTGCGATGCGGGATTCACGGGTTCGCATGAGAGTGTTCTGGGGAGGGAGATCGAACCCGTCATCCGCCGTTTTACGACGCTGCAGCCGCAGCGCTTCGAGGTGGCCAGGAAGAAGATCAGGTTGCAGGGCGTTCTGGTGTGGATCGACGACGCGAATGGTCGGGCGCGGCAGATCCAGAGGGTTTCTGAGGCGTTGCCGCCCAAGGAAGACGAGGCATGAGTCGCAAACCACAATCGCAATGGGAATTCGGAGAACTATTTCCCACTCCACCCGCGCGCGTAATTCTGACGGTCAGCGAGTTGACCGCGCGAGTCCGTCGATTGGTCGAGCAGCAGGTCGGGCAGGTGATGGTCACCGGTCAAGTGAGCAATCTTCGGGTCCAGAGTTCGGGCCATGTTTATTTCACGCTTAAAGATAGCGGGGCGCAGTTAAGTTGTGTGGTTTGGCGGAGCACCGTCATACGGGATCGGGAACTGTTGCGGGATGGGCAGGAGATCGTGGTACAGGGAGACGTGACCGTATATGAGCCCCGCGGGCAGTATCAATTGGTGGTCCGTTCGATAGAACTCCAAGGGGTAGGTACGCTGCAATTGGCGTTCGAACGATTGAAACAGAGGTTGAGCGCCGAGGGACTGTTTGCCGGCGGGCGGAAGCGGCCCTTGCCCAGATTTCCGCGCCGGATTGGCCTGGTAACTTCCCCGACGGGCGCGGCCATTCGGGATGTCTTTCACGTGATTGAACGACGAGATCCGAGTCTCGAGATCGTCCTGGCAGCCTGCCGGGTGCAAGGAGCGGAGGCCGCGGCGGAGATTGCGGATTCGATCGTAAGGCTCAATACGTGGTCGAGCCTGGCGGAGAATCCGCTGGATCTGATCCTGGTCACACGCGGTGGCGGCAGCTTGGAAGATCTCTGGTCGTTTAACGAAGAGGTCGTGGCCCGCGCGATTCACGAGTCCGCTTTGCCGGTCGTATCGGCTGTCGGCCACGAAATTGATTTCACGATCAGCGATTTTGTCGCTGACATTCGGGCCGCCACTCCCAGCGCCGCCGCCGAGTTAATCACGGCATCTGTTCTCGCGACGCGTCCGTGGCTCGAGGAATTGCCCGGCCGACTTGTTTATCTCGCCGGGCGCAGGGTGGAGTTCGCGCTCTCGTTCCTTGGCCAGATGCGGCAGCGGCTCGCCTATTTGCATCCGCGGCGCATACTCAATGACCGGCTGCAGTACCTGGATGACCTTATGGGCGATCTTAGTCGTCGGGTCAAAGGCGAGTGGCGCCGCCGCGCGGATCTCCAGCGGCATGTTTGCCAACGCTTCCAGTCGGTTAAGCCCAGCCGCCGCCTCGCGCGTCTCACCGAGACGCTGGAACTGCGCCGGGCGCGACTGCGTGCGGCTGCGAGTTCCGGGTTGAGGGCGTTGGCGAACCGCTTGGCATCGAATGAGGCACGGCTGAAATTATTGTCGCCGATGCAGGTGTTGGAGCGTGGGTATTCCATAACCACCGATGTGGCAACCGGGCAAGTCTTGCGGAACGCAGGGGCAATTGTTCCCGGCCAGCGGTTACGAACGCGATTGCAGACCGGGAGCGTCGAGAGTGTTACGCAGCAGGATCAGATGGAACCCGGGGAACCGCGGGCCTGCGGGGTCTTTTAACTGTTCCGCGGCGGGGCGCTGTGGTTTAATCGGGTAGCGCATGGCCGACAGGCGATTCAACGTCCTCCCCGGTTTCGGCCTCACGATGGGCTATACCCTGTTGTATCTGGGGATCATCGTGCTCTTGCCGATGGCGGCGTTGTTTTTGCGGGTGGCCGGGGTTTCCGTTGACGAGTTGTTTCGGATGGCGACAACGGAGCGGGCGCTGGCGGCGTACCGCCTGACGTTTGGGGCCTCATTTTTGGCAGCGGGCATCAACGCGATTTTCGGCACGGTGGTGGCCTGGGTGTTGGTGCGGTATTCCTTTCCGGGGAAACGGCTGTTCGACGCCCTGGTTGATTTTCCGTTCGCCCTTCCGACGGCGGTGGCGGGGCTTACGTTGTCGAATCTTTACGCTGAGCATGGCTGGCTGGGCCGGTTCCTGGTGCCGCTGGGTATCCATGGCGCATTCAGCTCACTGGGGGTGGTCATTGCGTTGACCTTTGTCGGATTGCCTTTCGTGGTGCGGACGCTCCAGCCTGTGCTGCAACAGTTGGAGCACGAAGTGGAGGAGGCGGCGGCCACGCTCGGTGCCGGCCGACTGCGAACGTTCGTGAGTGTTATTGGTCCCACCCTGTTGCCCACGGTGATCACCGGGTTTGCGCTGGCCTTCGCTCGCGCGATTGGCGAGTACGGATCGGTGATCTTCATCGCGGGCAACAAGCCGTATGAATCGGAGATTGCCCCGTTGTTAATCGTCATCCGGCTCGAGGAATACGATTACGAGGGAGCGATCGCAATTGCGGCGGTGTTGTTGTTGATTTCCTTTTCCTTGCTGGTGGTGATCAACCTCCTCGAACGTTGGGCCGGTCGATACGAAGCTTGATATGGCCGGCGCCCTTCAAGTTCGCAGACGTTCCGTTTCGGGGACCCGGCCGGGGAAAGGCATCCAGGAAAGCCGCACCGTCCGGTCGATCCTGATCGCGGTGGCGGGATTATTCCTGGGTTTGTTTTTGCTCCTGCCATTGCTGAATGTGTTCATTCAGGCCTTCGGCCGGGGTTGGTCGGGTTACCTCGAGGCGTTGCGCCAAGCGGACACCCTGGCGGCCATCCGGTTGACGGTCACAGTGGCGGCGATTGTAGTCCCGTTGAACGTCAGTTTTGGGGTGGCAGCGGCATGGGTGGTCGCGAAATTCGAGTTTCGGGGCAAACCGCTGCTGATGACACTGATCGACCTGCCGTTCTCTATCTCTCCGGTTGTGGCGGGTTTGGTTTTTGTCGTTTTGTTTGGCACGCAAGGGTTCCTGGGAGAATGGCTGCTCGAACGTGACATTCGGGTGTTATTCGCATTGCCAGGGATTGTGTTGGCCACCTTGTTTGTGACCTTCCCGTTTGTGGCTCGCGAGTTGATTCCGGTGATGCAGGCGACCGGAAACGAGCAGGAGCAGGCGGCATTAACGCTGGGCGCCAATGGTTGGCAGACCTTTTGGCGAGTGACGCTTCCCTCGGTGAAATGGGGCCTGCTCTACGGCGTCATTCTCTGCAACGCCCGGGCGATGGGTGAATTTGGCGCGGTATCCATGGTTTCCGGGCACATCAGCGGGCTGACCGACACCATGCCATTGCGGGTTGAGAAGCTTTATCAGGAGTACGATGCCACCGGGGCGTTTGCGGTTGCGAGTTTGCTGGCATTGTTGGCGTTGTTGACACTTGCGTTGAAGTCCTGCCTGGAGTGGCAGCAACAGCGCGCCTACGAGCGCGCGCAGCAGGAACCAAAACCGTTCGATTCCGCCCGCAACCGATGAGCATTGAACTAAAAAACATCAGCAAGGAATTTGGCCAGGTCACCGCGGTCAACCGGGTCAGTTTCTCGGTTGAAGATGGCGAATTGATGGCATTGCTCGGCCCGAGCGGCGGCGGCAAAACGACGGTACTGCGCATGATTGCCGGATTGGAGGTTCCGACCTCGGGCGCCATTCATGTGCGAGGTCAGCGCGTCAATGACCTTTCAGTTCAACAACGGAACATCGGTTTCGTTTTTCAGAATTACGCGCTCTTCAAAACCATGACGGTCTTCAAAAACATCGCGTTCGGCCTGAAGATCAAGAAATGGAAACGGCGCGACATCCGGGATCGGGTTGAGGAATTGCTCACCCTTTTCGGATTGGATGATCTGGCGGGGCGCTATCCCCATCAGCTCTCGGGGGGACAGCGGCAACGGGTGGCCATCGCTCGTTCCCTGGCCTCCAAGCCGAGCGTGCTGTTGCTTGACGAACCGTTTGGGGCGGTCGATGCGAAGATCCGCCAGGAGCTCCGCGAATGGCTCGTGCGGCTGCACCACGAACTGAATGTCACCACCATCTTCGTGACCCATGACCAGGAAGAGGCGATGGAGGTTTCAAACCGCATTGTGATCTTTTCGCGCGGCAATTTGGAACAGATTGGCACCCCTCGCCAGGTTTACGAAGAACCGGCCAACGAATTCGTCGCCCGGTTTATCGGGGTCATCAATATTCTCGAGCTCAATGTCCGTCACGGAGTGGCGCGTTTGCATGAACTGGAATTCCCCGCCCACGGCGTCGCCGAGGGGCAAGGGCTCCGGATAGGGTTCAGGCCGTATGCGGTGCAGATCTCGAGCAACCTGAAGCTCTATCGCTATCGCGCAACATTACGGCACACGTATTTTCTCGGAGTGATGTTGAGGGTGGAGCTTGAGCTCCCATCCGGACTGACCATCCGAGCGCGCATGACCAAGGAGGAGTATTCCCGTTTGGGCCTGGCCGACGGCCAGTACGTCTCCTTCCAGATCCGCCAATATCGGATCCTGGCAAAGGAAGGCATGCCCCTGCCGCCCGAAACCGCTTTGGTGCACGACTCGAACGTGTATGGCGAGGGGATTTGACCGCTAACGCGCTTTCAACCGTGCGCCGTTGGGTGTGTCCTCGATCACCCAGCCCCGGGCGAGCATCGCCTCACGAAGGGCGTCGGCTTTGGTGAAACCCCGGGCGCGGCGGGCGGCCTGGCGTTGTTCGAGCATCTCCATGATCTCGGGCGGAATGGCCTGAGGGCTTTCCGGGCCAATTGAGAAAATGCGATTCACCGCGTCCCAGGCCCCGAGGGCAGCCGCGGATTGCTCCTGGGTCAGTGCGTTTGCGGCGATTTGCCGGTTCGTCTCCCGGACCCAGTCGAATAATGCCGCCCAGGCGGCGGAAACGTTGAGATCCTCGTCCAGGGCGAGTTGGACCGACTCAAGCAAACGGGAATCGGGCGGCGCGCTCGTTGAACCGGCAAGTTCGCGAAGTTTGGCCACACAATCGTCGAGCCGGGCGAGGGCGGTGCGGGCGCCCTTGAGATTCTCGAGGGCGAAATTGAATGTCTCGCGGTAATGGGCGCTGAGAAGGAGGTAACGAATCTCGCGTCCGGCATATCCCTTGGCCAGGAGGTCGCGCAGCGTAAAGTAATTGCCCAGGGATTTGCTCATTTTCCTTCCTTCGACCAGCAGATGGGCGGCATGAAGCCAATGGCGAACGAAGGGCTCGCCCGCCGGTTGCAGTCCGGCGCCTTCGCTCTGAGCGATTTCGTCCTCATGATGTGGGAAGATGAGATCCTCGCCGCCGAGATGCAGGTCGAAGCTGGGACCGAGCCATTTGATGCTCATGGCACTGCACTCGACATGCCACCCGGGGCGGCCCTCGCCCCAGGGGCTCAACCAACGGACAGGGCCGTCTTCCGGAACGCTCGCCTTCCACAAGGAGAAATCGGCGACCGATTCCTTGGAATATTCATCGTTGCTGACGCGTTCGCCGGGACGGAGGGAGTCGAGATCGAGATTGAGGAGTTGGCCATAGCGACCGCCGCCGGCCCGGTAGCGTTCGATGCTAAAGTAGACCGATCCATCGATTTCGTAAGCCACGCCGCGCTCCGACAATTGGCGGATCAGGTTGATGATTTCGGGGATGTGCTCGGTGGCGCGGGGGAGATGATGGGGGCGTTCACAGCGTAAATGCGTCATGTCCTCCAGGAACGCGGCTTCGTATTTCCCCGTGTAATCCTTAAGCGCAATCCCGCTGGAACGGACCCGGGCGATGATCTTGTCTTCGACGTCGGTGATGTTGAGCACATGAACGACCTCGTAACCCTTGAATTCGAGGTACCGCCGCACCAGGTCGGCAAACACGAATGTTCGGAAGTTGCCGATGTGGGCGTAATCATGCACCGTGGGGCCGCAACAATACATTCCCACACGTCGCCCGTTCGGATCTCGCACGACGAACGGCTCGACCTCCCGTTTCAACGTATTAAACAATCTCAAAGCCATGATCCCAGAAGTGTCACCGCGCGGTTAGATTAGGCGGCGACTCGGGAATGAAAAGACGAAAGCGGCGAAGGCGGTTTCCAGCGCTCCACCGGAATAATCGCTGGGCTCGCGCGTCACAACCGGAGGGACGCCCCACAAGCGCCTACCTTTGCCTGCGTGTTTTGCCGGGTGATCGACGCTGCAGGTGGTCCTTTTCCGCCAATTCCCGCATTCGGCGGTGGATAAATGCCGCGGGACTCTCAGTCGCCGCCGGCGCCGGCCGGGCTACTTGCTTGAGCGCCTCAATCTGCTCGTGAATGGCAGCGGCCCGCCGCTTTTGGAGTCGCGAGGTTTTGCTCTTTTTAGTCACAGATGGAGTCTGCCGGATTCAGGGTTTCGCGAGGAGCGCCTGAATTTGTTCGCGCAACCGGCCCGCCCGACCACTGGTGGCGGGTTTGACCTGGGCGGGGACCGAGAATTCGGCAATGGACCTCAGGACACGCTTCGCTGTGCCCCGCCGTTGCTGCAGCGGTTTGGGGGTGTTGTGGTCGATGAATTCTCTTAGGCTCCGGAACTTCGCGTCGTCAAAAAATCCGAGACTTCGGTATTCGGGTTTTTTACCGAAGAAGATTTTTTGAAACCATTCACCCGTCTCGGGCACCATCCAGCTCAGATAACCGCCGCGGACGATATCTCTCGGTTTCGGGAGCGCCCCGGTGAAGGAATAACGGGTGCCCGTGGATTTGACCGGATCGAAGAAGGCGTTGAAGTAGAAATCGGAGACCAAAACCCCATTGACGGTATACGCAAATTGGGCTGCCTCGCTGGGATCGCATACTTCCACCAGGAAGTTCACCCGGCCCTGGCCCCGTTTGGGTGATTTGCCAGCCACCAGCCGGTTTCCAAAGGGATCGGCGAGCATTTCGAGGACTTCGTGACTGGCCGTCAGGGACCAGTCGTCATCCGATTGCACGAGGGCGAAGGGTTGACCGTCTTTATCGAGATGAATGCCGGCTGCTCCTTCGAAACCGATATCATCCCGGATGATCACGGGCCAGTAATCGGTGGGGACGTCGTCGAGGCTGGCAAACGGGTTCACGCTGGGGCTGATACCCCAGGGCACGGCGAAGTCGCGTTTGGCCTGTTTGTCAATGGCCCCGGCTATCCTTTGGAGCTCCGACGAGTTGACCTGGTTCGTCTCTGAAACGATGGCAATGAATTGTGTGAGTGGCATAGGCAGGTGCGTGGTGGGCGGTGAGCAGGGTCGGATACCGACGAGAGAAAGCGCGGGGTGGTTTCATGGTCTTCAAGAATGAGATTCGCACTTTCGCGCTCGCGGCAACCGGTTGTCGTACTGAACCAGTCTGCATAGTGGAATTGCGCCTTCAGAAATGCAATTCTCTTTCGTCCACGGTTGCCGGTGCATTTCCAAGTCAGGATTCTTCGGCTTCTTTCCGACCCTTGTCGGCGGGAATCGGACGCAGATTGCTCAGGGTCTTGAGCACATTAAACCAGAAAGGAGCACCGAGGCTGAGCAGGGCGGTGCTGGCCATGATTCCCCAGAACGCCCTTCGGACCGGCAGCCAATCCCGATAGAAAGGCGCGGGATAAGGATTGGGCAGGAGGTTGAATTGCAACTGCTCCCGAAGCAACGCATTGAAACTTGCCGCCGCCCCGCGAAGCGACGCCTGGGGAACCTGTCCTTCGTAGGACTTGAGCCAATCGTTGGTGCCCGCAACACCCGCCGTTCTAACCTGGGTCGCCAGCCACTCTTCGGCGGCCGACAGGCTGCCGAAGCCGGCGGGTTCCGGCAGGTCTTGGAGTTCACGGGGATGGTCCGCAATCAACTGTTTCATCGCCTCCACATAGACCTGCGAGGTTCCGTTGGTGGCGGTCACCAGAATTTCATCCGCCTTTTTATTCAAGGCCTCGGCGCTGGTGGCGACTCGGGCCCGTAACTCGGCATCCGATGAGAGGGTGGAAAACAACCTGAACGCATCCAGTTGCAGCGCGAATGCCAGCACGGCGGAGAACAGCACGGTCCAGAGCCGGGCATGCATCGCAAATCGCTGAGAAGCGCGATCCATAATCGTGTCAAACCACTGCTCGATTCCCCGGGTTAACCCTTCGGCAGATGACCTGATCTGGTCGATCATGCGATCGGCTTTCGCGGGTTCGTCAGAAAAGATCCTTTTGATCTCGGAAATCGCCGTCTGAATCCGGACCGCGTCTTCCGCCCGCAGGACCTCAAAGGAATTCTCAAGCGCCGTTTCCCATCTTTCGGGACTATCGGCCGGGTTGCCGATCGGACGCTTGGCGAGCAGGCGGAGGATTTGCACCAGTTCCTCCTTCCGAATCGAGTTGGCGAGCCTCCAGCGACCGGCCATGGTCGAGTTCAATCCGGAGAACATGGAATCCGAGATGAGCGGATGTTGGAGGGCTTTTTGGGCGATAACGTCGGCGTGCCTGGCCAGATTCGGATCAACATTTGTCAGCAGTGTCTTAATGCCCCACCACAAGTTCGTGCCGCGCAATCCCAGGAGTGCGGACGCCATCTGAGTGAGGGTCGTGACCAACAGGCTCACCCCGGTGAGGATGACCACGAAGGCGAAGATCGTGTCAAAATGCTCGAGGGTCATTTGACTTGAAGTACGAACGGGTGACTGTCGGGCGCATTGTTGGCGGTGGATCAGCAAAGTCAATCGTCAAAATTCATCTGGCTTCCGTTCCCAGTCGGGGCGTGCCGGTTCGTACCTCCCCATGTCATTATTCGTGCCCCACGCTTTTTGTGGGCAAGGATGAGGCCGTTGCGCCGCTTTTTTGTGGCATGACATCACTGCCCCAACGATGGTCGGTTCGCGAGACATGTGAGCTCATGAAAAGTCCGAGCTAATAAAAAAGAGACCGGGGCGGACCCCGGTCTCTCGGTGGAGGGCGATCAAATCGCGCGCGTATTACTGGCTTGCGGTGCGGTAGAACATGGCCGCACCGGTCTTGGGAACCGTATAAGGGCTGGTCGCACCGCTCACGGGTGCATACGTGCCGTCCGCCGTGGTCGCACTTTGCAGAACTCCGGAGTAAGTGATGATGCCATCCGGGCTCATGCCGATGGTGGGGATCACCGCCGCGCCGTAATCGCCGTAGTCACGGAATTTTGCGACCCATGTACTTTCGAGGCCTACGATGTTGCCATTCTCAGGCGAATACTCCGGCCCCACGAACAACGTCGCCGGCATCGGTTCATCGAACGTCGTCGTGCCCAGCGCGGTCCAGGTTACCCCGTCGTTGCTGCGATAGATCGTGAATAGATCACCTGCGCGTTGCAATCGGCACCAGGCATTGGGATACGCAGGCGTCCCGCCTTGACCTGCACTGGTGGTTTCGCCCCCGGTCGCGAGGCGGCGGTTGCCTTCCCACATGTTGTTGCCGGCGGTTCCCAAGGCGGTGATCGTGGGATTCACGTGCACCTTCTGGTAACGCCCGGCCGCGCCGCCTTCCTGAGTCACGCGATTGACGCCGAAGTTGGTCACATCCCGCGCGATCAGTCCGGCGCGCGCCCACTGACTGGAGGCATCCTGGTATTCGACGCGGACGACCTTGTCGAAGTCGCCGGTGACTTCCTCGTAGACGAAGGTCGCTTCGTCGTAGGTGGCCCATTCTCCGATGCCGTCGCTGTAGACGTCGAATCCATCGTCGGCTGTGGCCAGGACGCCGTTCCCGAGGCCCAATTCATCGCCGCCCACGACACCCCATTTCATTCCCGAGACAACGAAGTCCTTCGCAGTGGAGGTTATGGCATTGCCGGCGAGATCCTTCACGTTAACCACCGTGATGGTGTACGTGTTACCCACCGTGAGTCCCGAGGCGGTCAGGACCACGCCAGGGGAGCCGGAGTAGTATTTCACGCCCATGATCGTTCCTGCGGAGAGGGAGTAATTGGCGGTCGCACCGGCCGGGACCGAATCGAGCAATTCGTCGAAGGAGACCCCGATGTCAAAGGTGCTTCCGGTCCGGCTGGCGATGGCCCCGGCCCCGACAATAATCGGCGGTGTCAGATCTGTGACCACGGTCAGGATTGCCGGGTCACTGGTTTCGGCCACAGCCGGCACACCGCAGACCACACGGGATCCAGTACCGTTGTCCGCCAGGGAGAGAATCGGCGTGGTGTAACTGGCGGTTGTGGCGCCCGCGATGTCCGACCAGGTGTTTTGCCCGGAAGCCTGTTTTTGCCATTGGTAGGTGACGGTGCCGCCGTAGCTGGAAACTCCGAGCGCGGTTACGGTGAACACCGCACTGCGACCTTCTTCCTGGCTCGTATCCGAGGGTTGTTGAGTGATTTCTACCGATGATCCGGTCGGATCCAGGTAAGCGCCTACTACGCTGCCGGTCAGGACCGGTGCGTCGCCATCGGCCGGGTCGGGAGCGGTGGCCAGCTTGTAGGTCGCGCCGAAGAAATCTCCGCCGGACCAACTGGGGTCGTGATGGAGTTCCAACATGTAATACTTCTGGCCGGCATTGAGGGTGATCGTCGGTCCGTTTGGCCACGCGTTGAACTCAGAGAGGTCGGAGCGATGGCGAACCGGGTCGGTGTCGTGCGTGGTCAGCCAGAATCGCGCGTCGGTCCAGCCACCAGGTTCGGCGGCAATCAAGTGCTTGTTGGCCGGGTCGGCGTCCGTGCTCAGATAGAGCCAGAATCGGTCCGCGCCGGCGACGAAGAAGACGTAGTTGCCGTTTTCGGGGGGGATGAAATAGCCCTCGATGGCATCGAAGTAGTTTCTGTTCGGATCGGCGTCCACGCGTCCAGCACCGTCGGGCGGGTACTCCCATCGAGTGAGAAGGTCGATCCGATCCGGTGCGTAGGGGTACCTGGGATCGTCAAACAGATTATTGGGATCGCTGCCCAAATTGTCGTCAAAGTTCTCGAATTTATAGTGGAACACATTGCCCAAGGAGAAGAGGAAGGACCGGAATTCAATCTGGGAATTGGCGGCGATCGGGTTTCCGCCGACGTCGGTCACGTTGTTCACCGTAAGCGTGAACGCCGTGAACTCGGGTTGCAGGCTGGTCGTCAACAACACCCGGTTGTCGCCGTCGGTGCCCGCGGGCGCGGCCAGCGTGGCCGCGACGATGGTAATTCCGCCGGAGACTGCGTAATTCGCGGCGTTTTCGGCGGTGGTGGGATCCAGAGGTTCGGAGAAGGTGACTGTGAGGTTGGTGAAGAGGGCCGAGCTCCTGGCCGAGATCAGCGTGGGCGCGACAATATCGCTATTCACCGTCAAAGTGGCGCCGCTGCTGGTGGTCGTGCCTTGGGCGCCGGTGACGGTCACGGAGTACGTCGCGCCGTTGTCCGCACGGTTGGCGCGGTCGATTGTGAATGAGGGATCTGAGGTCGGCGTGCCGATATTGGCACCATCCTGTTTCCACTGGAAACTATAGGGCGGAGTGCCGTCTACGGCCACGGAGAAGGTGACCGGTTGCCCTTCATCCACCGTCTGAGGTTGAGGTTGCGTGACAATGGTCGCCGGGCCTGTGGTCTTATCGAATGAAGAAAGGAATGTGCCCTCGATGGGAAAACCGCCGTCAATGGAGACGGAGAGGTTGTCGCCCCCACTCCCTTCCTTGAATACGGCCTCGATGTAATAGGGTTGATTGGCCACGAGGTTGATCAACGCGCCACCGCCGGGGTAGAGGTTGGGCCATTCCGTGCCCGGGAAGGTCCAGGAGGCCTTGTCCTCGACGGTGCTGGGATCCCCGCCGATGGCCATGTAACTGCGCACAGGGCTCCAGCCGGCTTCCTGGGCGATTAGTTTCTTGTTCTCGGGATTGGCGTCCGTGCTGAGATAGAGATAGCTCGTATCGTCCGAGCAAATGTAGAAGATGTATTCACCGGTGAAATCCGGATAAAAATAGCCCACGATCTGACCGCCACTGTTGCTGTAGACGTCTTCGGGGGGCGGTGTGTCGATATCACCCGTGGCATACATCTCGAAATAGGTCGGGTAACGGACCGCGTCCGGGCTGTCCGGGAACCTGGCATTTCCCGTCAGGTCGGTTACGGCGGTTCCGCTACCGATGTTAAGGAACGTCTTGGCAGTGATGCAGCCTTGTGGAGTTGCCGGCGCGGCCGCCTGCGCCCAGCTGAGCCCGGCGACGGCCAAAGCCACGCAGGCATTTTTAAGGTGATGGATATGCATAAGGAGGTCTGCGCCGTTCGTTTTTCTCGATGTTTATGACAACCGCTCGTTCCCCGGGAGCCGCGCATACATCCGCAAGCCAAACCGTGCCGGGCCGGGGAAAGGAATAGGCTGCCTCGAATCTTGCATGGCAATGGTCCTCAATTAGCAGCTTGTGGCTTTCAAAACAAGAAAATATAGATGGGCTCATCAACATAAGGCTCAGGAATGAAGGTTCACATTCTGATTTTCGACACGCCCCATCGCAATTCCGTGCGGCTTGTGGAGAAGTTCAACGGCCGCGATGACTTCGCATCAGCGCCATCCGGCGAAATCATTCGCCCCCCGAGCGAAGGGGATTATGCTGGCTCGCCGCGCAAGGCTGCGCGAGGATCCGCCGGATCACGCATTCCATTTCACCATGAAGACTCGATATTGGCTTGGGATATTGCTGGCATCCAGGATTTGGGCCGCGCCGCTCGATGTTGCGCCTTATGCGTTGCCGTTACCCGACGAGGCCGGGCTTCGATGGGAAGACCCGCGCGAGGTTCATCGGGTTGTGGTTCATTTTCGGCAGGCGCCACAGAATCCCGCGGCCTTGCGGATTGAGTATTGGGGGAGCCGTTGGCCGGGGCAGCACTTGCCGAAGGACAGGCAACCGGGGGGCGGGGATGTGGGCTGGATGGAGCTCGGCTGCTGGTTCAAATACGATTGGCGGGTGGCGGATGCCAAGGCTGAGGTGGACGGGACAACAGCTTCCTTCACGTTTGCGCCCGTAAATGATCGCGAGTTTCCCGAGTTGAAGGATTATCCAGCGCCGTTCCGGTATACCCTTCAATTCCGGGTGGTCTCGCCGGATTCACCGCTTCCACCGATCGATCATTTCGAGGTGTTCACCGATTCCGAAATGGTGCGACGCATAGCCAGGTTGGCCTGGGAGAATCCAACCGCCCGCGAGCTCGGCGTCGACGCGTTCAATGGCCGGGTCATCCGGACCGAGAAACTGGATGACCGGCGATGGCGGATGGAGCTCGAGGTCGCGGCAAATCCGGATCCGAACACTTTTGACCGAACCCTCATCACCGTGACGAATGGGACGGACGTATTCACATTTGCGGTGGACGATTTGGCGGACGGAGCCATTTACGCGCCTCATCTGGGGGTGGCGGTCCTCGCGGACGACGATGCCCGGGATTATGCGGCCGTAGCCGAGGCGCAACGCGCGGCCGGCGGAGAGTCTCTTTATGATCGCGTGAGTGAGATGCCGGAGCAGACGTGGGAAAACGCCTGGGGAGGGATGCCCCCAAAGCTGACGCCGATTTATTTCCCGCTCGGACTCGACGGCGGCCGACAGCGGTTTCGCCTGCATCCGGACGGCGGGGTGGATTTCCGGTCGAACGATCATTATCTCCGGGATCGGCCGGGGCGCGACACTCCGCGGCTCGGATTGGAATCCGAAGGCGGGCATTGGTCCTTTGGTATGCCGGCGCTGCCGAGTCAGCGGACCCTGATTGAAGAGAGTCTGCCGATTTGCGTTACGCATTGGGAGCGCGATGGCGTTCGGATCGGACAGACGGCATTCCTCACGGTGCTCGACGGTCAAGGTCAGGAAGTTCCGGCTCCCGACGACTATGCGGTATTCATGGCCCGTTTCACTCTGACCAACACAACTTCATCGCCCCAGGAGGTGCTCCTGCCGATCGACTCCAATCGCGGTCCGCTGCGCCTGGATGAACAGGGCCAGATCTGGCAGGGCAACCGGATCCGCGCGATGTGGCGGGCGGAGGGTGGAGCGCCCATGGAGGAGAGGTGCGGCTGGCGCTGGAGATTGGATCCCGGACATTCGGCCGAGGCCGTATTCAGGCTTTCCTACCTGGTCCTGACCGAAGGCCGGGAGATCGAGGCGATGAGGAAGCTGGAGTTCGACCGAGAAGCGCGGAGTGTGGCGCGGTATTGGCGGGATCGGTTGGATGCCGGGGCGCGCCTGATCACTCCGGAACCGATGTTGAACGAATTCTACCGTTCCCATGCGATGCATTTGTTGGTGAACTGCGAGGGTGAACCGGGCGCCGAGCGACGTTTTGCGCGCGTCGGTTCCTTCAATTATGGCGCTTACGGCAACGAATCCTGCATGATGGTCGTCGACCTGGATCGACGCGGTTACCACCGCGAAGCGCAGGAATGCCTCGACGCCTGGCGCCATTACCAGGGAACGGTGGGATTGCCGGGCGATTTCTCCGGGGCGCAAGGCGTCTATTACGGTGCCGGCGGGTACGAGTCCGGCGGCTATAACCAACATCATGGTTGGATTCTTTGGTGCTTCGCCGAACACTACCGGTTCACGCGGGACGACGCCTGGCTGCGGGGTTCGGCCGATAGCATGGTCGCGGCGGCGGATTGGATCATTCGGGAGACAAAGCGCACAGCCGACCGGCATCCGCTCGAACGCGGGTTGCTACCCGCCGGAAGCCTCGAAGACATCGGCGACTGGTGGACCTGGCTGTCGACGAGTTGTTATACCTGGCGAGGATTGGACTCGGCGGCCTGGGCGCTTGAACAAATTCACCATCCGGACGCGGGCCGGATCCGCCGCGCAGCGGAAGCGTTCCATTCTGCGCTATTGGCGAACTTCCGCGCGGCCGCGGCGCGATCACCGGTGGTCCGGTTGCGCGACGGGACGGCGGTGCCACATTTCCCTTCGCAAGTGCACCGTCGCGGCCGGACGTTCGGATGGATTTGTGAGACCCTGGAAGGGGCGTTGCACCTGATCATCACGCGCGCGATTGATCCGGAATCGGAGGAGGCCTCGTGGATCATTCGCGACTACGAGGACAACCTTTACCTCTCGAATCAGTATGGCTACCTGCTGGATGATTTCGATCGGGTCCTGGTTCGGCCGGGGCGGCATCTCGATGCAGGCCTGCCTGTTGCTCCAGATTGAACCGTTCCTTTACCGGGACGATGTGAAGCAGGCCTTGCGCGCCTTGTTCAATGCCGAAGCCGCCAGCTATTTCCCCGATGTCCGAATCAACACCGAGCACGCGTTGCCCGCCCTGGACAGTTGGCGGGGGGATCATTTCAAAAGCTCCGACGAGGCGAATTGTGCCGGCTGGTTGCGGGAGCTTTTCGTTCGCGAGGAAGGGGAGACCCTGCTGATCGGTCAGGGGGTGCCGCGCGGATGGCTCAAGCCCGGGCAATCATGCGGACTCGAAAACGCCGCGACCTACTTCGGCCGGACCAGTGTGCGTTATCAGGGGGAAGAACACCGCATCGTGGCTACGTTGTCAGGGCCGATGCGAAATGCGCCCCGGACCATTCGCCTGCGCGTCCGGCACCCCGAAGAGCGGCTACCGTCGGCGGTGACCGTCAACGGGAAGCCCTGGGGCAAAGTGGAAGGAGATTGGGTGGAATGGGCGGGGGACATCGGGCAGGTGGAAGTCGTGGCCCGATATGATTGAGCGATCCGGAAGTGCAGTATGATTCTGTCCAGCCCATTCCCTTCCCAGATCCGGACGCGCGTTCGAACGCAGCTCCAGAATCCGGGATTGCGCGGCAGGCAGTGTCGGGTTGATGCCGGGTCGTCGAATGAAACCATCTTGCGGACGTTAATACCAATCATTGTCCGGTGGATCGGGTGGGGGGCGGTCAGTGTCGGGACCATCGTGATGAATGCCCAAAGCCCAGCCGCCAATTTCAAAGTGATCGCCTTCTACACCGGCCGGAGCGACAAGGCACACCTCAGTTTCGTGGGAGAAGCCAATCGATGGTTTGCACAAGCCGCGGCGAGCAATCATTTTGAGTATACCTGCACCTCGAATTGGACTCGGCTGAATGCGGGCGAACTCAAGCCTTACGCGATTGTGCTATTCCTCGATTCCCGGCCGGAGGATGCTGCGCAACGCGAGGCGTTCCAGAGCTATATGGTACGCGGTGGGGGATGGATGGGATTTCACTTTGCCGGGTTCGCCCTGACGCCGTCGGCGGTTCCGCAGAATTGGGACTGGTATCATGAGTGGTTTTTGGGATCGGGCGAGTATGTGAGCAACACGTGGCGTCCGACGAGCGCCATTCTTCGAGTGGAGGCGAGGGATCACCCGGCGATGAGAGATTTGCCAGCGACGTTCAAGTCGGCTCCGAACGAGTGGTATCGGTGGAGGAACAATCTCAGAACGAATGCCGATATTGAAATTCTGTTGTCGATTGATTCTTCCAGCTTTCCGCTGGGGACGGGGCCCAAACCGGATGAAATCTGGGATGCGGGTGATTATCCGGCGGTCTGGACGAACCGGAAGTACCGCATGATCTACGTGAACATGGGGCACAACGACATGGATTACGAGCACAACGGCGGGGAGCTCTCGTTCACGTTTCGCAATGCGGATCAGAACCGTTTGATCCTTGGCGCTCTCCTCTGGCTTGGCCGTGGCCCGTAGGCAGCCGGGTCGCATCGCGTTGCGATGCGGTGCGAATCGTCGACATCTATGAACGTAGACATCATCTTTCTCGAAGACGAGGTCCAGGGCCTTCCGTGTCTGGCGGGTGACGGGACCTGGTTCATTCGAGCAGTTCAAACCATTCGCGAGTATGTCGCGGCTGATTGATAATTGCTGACGCCCGGCTTGACAGGGTTCAAGCGGCTGGCAGATTGTGTCACAAGTGAAGTTAAGAGATGACGTGACGTTTACTAATCACCCCAACCATTCCTTTCGATTATGAAATCCCCAGTCCAGTCCTTGATTTGCATTGCCGCGGCCGCGTTCGTTCTTTCCCCGGTGGCCGGAACCCTCGTTGGCCAGGAAATGATGCCGGGGCCGGGTCCCGAGCATCAAGCCCTGAAGAAGCTTGAAGGAACCTGGGAGGCGAAGATCAAGTCCGGCACGGAAGAGTCCACGGGGAGCATGGTCTACAAGATGGAGTGCGGCGGGCTTTGGCTGGCGAGCGAGTTTCACGGGGAATTCGGGGGCATGAAATTTGAAGGGCGCGGGCTGGATGGATACGACCCGCTCAAGAAAAAGTATGTGAGCGTTTGGGTCGACTCAATGAGTTTTCGTCCGTTGATCTTCGAAGGGGAAATGGATGAGGCGAAGCAGCAATTAACCCTGACGGGTGAGGGGCGGGGACCCGACGGGCAGACGATGAAGTTCAAATCGGTGACCCGCATGCGCGACGCCGATCACATGGATTTCACGATGTCCACGATCGATTCGGGTGGTGAAGCGACAGAGATGATATCGATCGAGTATGTGAGGAAATGACCGCTTCTGAGGGGGCAGATCAATCGACCTGGGATTCGGCAATGAGCTGCCGATAGACCTGGCGGGCGTGGTCGTAGGCGGCTTCGGCCTCATCGAATTCGTTGGCATGGATGAATCGTTTCTTTTGCGACCAGCATTGATCGACTCCCTTCAAGCACCATTCGGCACTACGGCGTGAGGTCCGTACCGGGCGGTCCCCGATCAGCACCCAAATGGGGTTGGTGTGTGAAGAGGGAAGGATGCGAACCGCAATCCAGCTGCTCCGCTCGACGCGAGTTTCGAATGTCAGGTCATGGAGGGCGCCGTCGGCGTCAATTGTCTGGCTGGCCACCGGGTAGCCATTGACGACGAGTTCGACCGGGACTTCGCGGCCAGACCCAATGCGCGCGCGCTCGATATCCCAGTAAGGTTTCTCCGTGTAGGGTCGATTCTTGAGGGCGAGATTGGGCTGTTCCGGAAGCCACGCGGCGGCAGTGACGAACAGCCGCACTCCGGCAGGCTGGGCCAGCTTCAATTCGCTCCCTTTTTCGCCCAATCGCACGAGGTCCACGGTATTGGAAGGGGCGGAGGCGGCGGAGGCGCGAAATTCGAGGAGGTGGCTGGCACCATCGCCGACGTAGTTGCGGCCCTGACGAATGCCCTCGCACCAGTCGTGGTAATTGATGGGGCCATCGAGTTTGACGTAGGATCGACCCAGGCCAACGCGTTCTCCGTAGATACAGGGGAAATCGGTCTCACCGCTGATCCGGGTGCGGAACCCGACATTCAGGGTGTGATACCACATGTTGAGTTCCCAGACGTAGGGAGTGTCGACGGTGGACATGAAGTCAACTGCACGCACCAGTTCGCCGGTGGGCCCGGGCAGTTCGTGGGTTACATCAACGATGTATTCATTGGCGCCAATGCCATCAAACGGCGGCACGACGTAGTTGGGCAGCTCATCGGTTTGGACTTCGAGTCCCCAACCGGAATGCGCGGGACCGCTTACGGCGCCCTGTCGCCTGGCCCAACGAAGGGTATTCAAACAAAGCGTGGGCCAATGGCGGTAGGAATCGCCTCCGGGATAGATCTCTTCTTTGAGGCGTAGCAGACAGAGATGGCCAGATTGGTGCGAGCCGAAACCGGAGACTTCGACATCGTAATGGAGCAAATAGGGCGGGGTGGAAACTTTGTCATCGTCGCCGGTGAAGAATTGTTTTTGGAAGTCAAAGCAGGGTCCCCAGGTCAGGTTGCAACCCACTTTCAGGTCTTCGCCGAGGCAATGTCGCATCATATCGGGCGCGAGCACACCTTCGGTCGGCGATGCGTAATGGGCGCAGCCGGCGGCGTGGATGTGATGATCGCCGGACCACCAGCCGTATTGGGCGGGATCGATCCAGCGCTTGAGGTCGAACGTCCAGACCACGGAATCTGGCCCCACAGTTCGCGGTTCGGTGCGGGCCAGGTATTCGGGGCCGCGCGTGTACTCCACTTCGTAATCACCTGGCGGCAGATGCTCGATTTCGCCATCCGCGCGATAGATTTGAGGATGAAAGGCAAAATCCGGCGCCAATCGCTTCGCCTGGGAGGGATACACCCGCCCCGCTTGATCCCGGATCACGAATCGGGCCGTGGTGGGCTGGCCTTGTTCATCGTGGACCCGAAACGTGACGTCCGTCGCGGGGAGGCATTGAAAGAGGAGATCGACTTCGTTGCGGAAGCCCAGATCCTGTGTGCCCTGACCGACATCGAATGCGATCTTGGCTTCCCGCTGGCCGGCATCCCGGCTGTAGAGTTGGATGATGCGGTACTCCAGTGCCAGGCCTCCGAGCCCGGGTCGCAGAGGTTGCTGATTGAACATCTGCAGATCCAGCCATCGTTCGCGCGCCTCCGCCGCCGCGATTCCGTTGCCCGGATCGCTTCCATGGTAGGCCTGATCCGACATGGTCCGTTGCCAGGGCGAATCGTGCACCGATTGGGCGTTCGGACTGATGGCTCGCAGCTCCGAGGTCACCCCTGCTTCATTCCGGACTTTGATCAGGAATTGGCGCCATCCCCTTTCCACCAACTCCGGGCGGGCGGGGCCCTGGACCACTTTGACGCGCGATTCGGGATTGATTTGGATCCCGACGAGGCAATACGCGTCGAGCACTCGCTGGATGGTCTCGGTTGCGCGGGTGCTATCCGATTCGGCAAAGGCGGCCTCCAGGACGCGACGGTCATTGGCGCTGAGCGGGGCCCCCAGATGTTCGGCAGCCTCGAGGACGCGACGGGCCTGGGCAACCAGGGGCTGGAGGTCGACATCAGGGACCAGGAGGAGGGGGTTGGCGGCGGCGGAGGCGGCCGGGGCGGGGGAGAGGCAGATCCAGAGGGCGAACGCGGCGGAGAGGAACAACGCGGGGGGCTTCATGATTGACCTTTCTTCTTCATGTAAGTAGCACGGTTGTATCACAGCCGTCGGAGTTGAACAGGAGTAATCTCAGGGATCATGGCCGGGCGAAGCGGCTGTTTGCTTCAAGGAAAGTGCTTTACACCCCCCGTGGCGGCTTCTAACGTCCTCGCTTTATACAAAAGCGGATGACAGCAAGTATGGAAGCCAAGTTGAAAACGATTGAGGATTTTCGGGTTCACGAGCGTGACACCGGATCCGCGGATGTGCAGGTCGCATTATTGACACGGCGGATCAACCATTTGACCGAGCACCTTCAAAAGAACGTCAAGGATCACGGTTCCCGCAGGGGGTTGCTCATGATGGTGGGCCAACGGCGCCGGTTGTTGGACTATCTGCAGAGCGTGGATGCGAAGCGTTACGTGGAAGTCACGCGCCGGTTGAAGTTGCGCCGGTGATCTTCCCACCCCTCCATCGGGATCGGCCTCCGGGATTTCGCGGGTTCGGCGGGGGCATTCTGGATTTAGCGATATCAAGGCAGCAGGATTCACTGAACACGCAGGAGTCCGAAGATGCTGTCGAAAACCAAACCAAACCCACGTGCTAAGAGACCGCCCTTTGACCCAGGGAAATTTCAATCAGCCTCCGCAGACCGGCGGCCGATTGAAATTGCTCCGGGCCAGGGCGGTCGTTTTTTACTATGAGCGAGAACGTCACGATCCACCTGGGATCCCAGCAGATCCACATCGAAACCGGGAAGTTGGCCAAGCAGGCCGACGGCGCGGTGACCGTCCAACTTGGTGAGACTATTGTATTGGTAGCGGCAGTAGCTGCCGCAAAGCCACGGCCGGGGCAGGAGTGGTTTCCACTGACCGTCGATTATCGGGAGAAGGCGGCTGCGGCGGGCAGGTTTCCCGGTGGTTATTTCAAACGCGAGGGCCGGCCGACGGAGAAGGAGATTGTCACCTCGCGGATGATCGATCGACCGATCCGGCCGTTATTTCCAAAAGGTTGGTTCAATGAGGTTCAGGTCCAAAGCATCCTATTGAGCGCAGATGGCGATAACGACCCGGACATGCTGAGCATTGTCGGGGCTTCGGCGGCATTGCTGGTGAGTGATATCCCATGGGACGGGCCGCTGGGGGCGGTTCGGGTGGGCCGGGTCAAAGGCCAATTCGTGGCGAATCCGACGCACGCCCAAATGGCAGAGAGCGATCTCGATCTGGTTTATGTGGGCAGCGCGACTGAACTGGTGATGTTCGAAGGGTCGGCGCAGGAGATCCCGGAAGCTGAATTCAACGCGGCACTCAAATTCGCGCACGAATCCTGTCAACCGATCATTCAGGCTCAGAAGGAACTCGCGTCGAAAATCGGGCGCACCAAGCGGACATTTGTTCCTTCGGAAACGCCGGCGGAGATTGTGGCCGAGGCGAAAGCGGTTGCCGGGGAGCGAATCGTTCCCGCCTTGCTGACCGTGGGCAAACTGGAGCGCGAAGCTGCAGTGCAGGAGGTGTCGGATGCGGTGGGAAAGGCCCTGGTCGAGAAATTCGGAACGGATCGTGTCAGCGAATCGATGATCAAGGAGCTGTGTTACCAGATTCAGAAGGAATCCGTCCGGCGGCTGATGATCGAAGAGAACAAGCGTTTGGACGGGCGAGCATTCGATCAGGTGCGGGAGATCGTGTGCGAAGTTGGAATGTTGCCGCGCGCGCACGGCTCGGCGCTCTTTCAGCGTGGAGAGACCCAGGTCATGGTCCTGGCAACCCTGGGAACGACCGAGGAATCCCAGGAATTTGATGCGTACACCGGCGGGGCGCAGGAGAAGCAATTCATCCTGCACTACAACTTTCCAAATTTTTCCGTGGGAGAAACCGGCCGGATCATGGGGCCGGGCCGGCGAGAAATTGGGCACGGGGCGTTGGCCGAACGATCGATCGAGCCGATGGTTCCGCTCAAGGAGTTTCAATATGCGGTGCGGGTGACGTGCGAGATCATGGAATCGAATGGCAGCACGTCCATGGCGTCGGTTTGCGGTGGCAGCCTGGCTTTGATGGACGCTGGCGTCCCTCTGGCGCGTCCGGTGGCGGGGATAAGCATCGGGCTCTGCACTTCGTTTACGGAGGAGGGCAAGCTCGAGCAGTATCGGCTGCTGACGGACATCATCGGTTGGGAGGATGCTTTTGCCGACATGGACTGCAAGATTGCGGGCACGGAGAAAGGCATCACGGGCTTTCAACTCGACCTGAAACTGGGCGGGGTGCCCCATGCAATCATGGCCGAGGCGGTCGAACAGGCCCGGGTGGCGCGTCTCTTCATTCTCGAGCGGATGAAAGCGACTTTGGAAACCCCGCGAACGGAGTTGAGCAAGTACGCGCCGCGCATCGAGCTGGTGAAAATCAATCCTGACAAGATTGGGGCGCTGATTGGGCCAGGGGGAAAGAACATCAAGCGGCTGGTCGACGAGACTGGCTGTGAGATCAACATTGAGGACGATGGATCGGTGAAGATCTACTCGGTGTCGGCTGAGGGAATGAAGATGGCGAAGGAAGCGATTCTGGGGATGACAGGCGACATCGAGGTGGGCAAGCTTTACCGGGGCAAGGTTGTCACCATTAAGGAGTTTGGTTGTTTTGTCGAGGTCTTCCCCGGGAAGGACGGGTTGGTACATATCAGCGAGTTGGCCAATTTCAGGGTCAAGCAGGTAGAAGATATCGTAAAGCTTGGCGATGAGATCTGGGTCAAGTGCCTCGGGATCGATGAGAAGGGCCGGGTGCGGCTTTCGCGGAAGGCGGCCATGGAAGACCGCGACAAAGAGATGGCGCAGCAGAAGTAGCCGAGCCGGGCGGGACATTGCTGCGACGGGTCCAACGGGACGTTTATGCGTTGAAGTGCCGGGATTTGCGGGGAAGCGACACGAATGCGGGGCGCCCGACAACGAGTATGACGTTACCCCAACAGACACTGCGGGAAAGCGTGACCCTCGAAGGGGTCGGCCTGCATGGCGGGAACTCGGTTCGGATGGCGTTGCTCCCGGCTGCGGCAAACACCGGAATTCGATTTCGCCGGGTCGACCTCGAGGCTCGCCCTGAGATTGAGGCCCGGGTGGCCCACGTCGGGGAGACAACGCGTTCGACTTCCCTGGTGCAGGGCAATGTCCGCGTGCACACGGTCGAACATGTCCTGGCCGCTCTTGCGGGTGGCGGTATCGACAATGCCGTGGTGGAGTTGGACGCTGTGGAACCGCCCATCGGGGACGGAAGCGCCCGACCGTATGTCCGCCTGATTGAAAAGGCGGGCATCATGCCGCAGCCCGAGCCAAGGGAGTATTATGAGCCGACCTCGCCGATCGAGGTGCTTCTCGGGGATTCGACGATGGTGGTGTTCCCTCACGACCGATTGAGGGTTTCGTGCACGAGCGTGGACAAGCGCGGTTATTTCACCCAATTCTACAGCCTCGAGATCACCCCGGAAAGTTGGGCCAAAGAACTCGCGCACGCCCGGACGTTTTGTTTCTTCGAGGAGATCGAGTACCTGATTCGTAATGGACTTATTCGAGGCGGGAGTCTGGAGAACGCCGTCATCATTCGAGACGACGCGGTGTTGACGACTGAACCGCTCCGGTATCCCGAAGAGTTCGTCCGGCACAAGATTCTGGATATCCTTGGTGATTTGTCTTTATTGGGTCGGCCCTTGCGCGGCCACGTGCTGGCCGTCAAACCCAGTCATACCCTCAATTGTGAAGTGGCCCGCCAACTGGACATGCAAATGATGAAGCCGTGGACGGCGGCGCGCACCTTCGCCCCGCCGGAGCGCAAAGGAACGGACGTCGTCACGGAAATCGAGGTGGGAACCGGGCGGGTGGGGCATCCGGTGGTACAGGACATCGCCAAGATCATCAAAACGTTGCCCCATCGATATCCGTTCCTGATGGTGGACCGGGTCACGCGCATCGAAGGAAATCGGATTACGGCATTGAAGAACGTCACGATCAACGAGCCCTATTTCCAGGGGCATTTTCCTGCTCACCCGATTATGCCGGGCGTTCTTCAGTTGGAAGCGATCGCGCAGGTGGCGGGCATCCTGACCCTGCAACAGGTCGAGAACCTCGGGAAGCTCGCCTATTTCATCTCGGCCGACAACGTCAAGTGGCGCAAACCGGTGCGGCCGGGGGATACCTTGGTTATCGACGTGGAATTGACCAAGGCACGGGGCAAGGTTGGGCGGGCCAAGGGCACGTGTTTGGTCGAAGGCCAAGTAGTGAGTGAGGCCGAAGTGACGTTCATGTTGGGATAGTCCCGGATGTTGGAGCGGGGCGGCGGGTATTTCACGTGTGAAATCTCCGGGCTACACGTAGAGGGCGCTCTGGAGATCGCGGACGAGGACGCTCATGTAGGGGTAACGGCTGTCCGGTTCACGCTCAATGCACTTGAGGATGATTTTTTCGAGAGCCAACGGGATATCGGCGTTCAGCTCACGCGGGGGAACGAAATCCAAGGTCCGGTCGAATTGTCTCCGGAGGATCTCCTCAGGTGAATCTCCGGGAAAGGGTTTCCGGCCGGTGAGCAATTCGTAGGCGGAGACGCCGTACCCGAAGATATCCACGCGATGATCGATGGGTTTATGTCGGATCTGTTCCGGGGCCATGTAGGCCGGGGTTCCTGGATTACCGGACATTTTCTTAGGTTTTGAGGGGCGGGGCCGGGCGAGATCGAAGTCGACAAGGCGCAGACTGCCGTTGCGGGAGAGGAGGATGTTCTCGGGTTTGAAGTCGAGATGCATGAAGCCACTCTCATGCACGTGTTCCAGTGCAAGGGCCATGTCGATGAGGATATTACCGATGGATTCGGCGAGGACAGGATCGCTGCGGGCACTGAGGAGCTTCAGGTTGGAGCCTTCGACATATTCCATGAGGAGGAAGAGGTCGCCCTCGATCTTGCCATGGGTGAAATAGCCGATGACATATTCGTGCGTATGGATACGGGCAAGAACCTCGCAGCCGCGCAGGAACCGTCGTTTGGCGACAAAACTGACCCGGAGATTATGGTGGAGGCGTCGGAGGGCGAAGGTGTTCCGTTGGTTATCGGTGGCCAACCAGATATCGGCCATACCTCCACTGTTGATGAGCTCCTGCAAGTAATAGGGGCCGAATTGCCCGGGTTTGGGCTGCTCGGATTCCGCGACTTCTGATCGGCCGAATAACGCCATGACCATGAATACCGGGGGTGATTTAACACGGCAACTAAATGGTTACCACAGCTTTTTGAAAGCCCAGGGGTTAAATGGCCATGCTACGACTATAATGTTCTTGGTCAACGCGTTGGGTTTCGTCACATTATCGGAAAGTTCTGGATGATATTCCGGATCGAAGACGCGAGGCAAACCCTATGGAGGCAGGGAAAGGCGGATGGAAAAGGTGGCTTGATGGCGTGCTTGGTTTTTTCTATCCTCCGGTTTGCCAGTTATGTCGGGTAGAACCGGCCCGGGCGGATCGGGGTTATGTGGGATGGCGTTGTGGTCGAGGGGTGCGGTGGATTGAAGCGCCCTATTGCAGACGTTGTGGTCTGCCCTATGATGGGGCCATAACCCAGCCGTTCGAGTGCAGCAATTGCCGCGAGATCCAATTGCACTTTGAGTATGCACGGGCGGCGACGGTGGCGCAGGGACCGGTTCTAGAAGCCATTCACCGATACAAGTATCATCGCGCATTGTGGTTCGAGGGATTCCTTGCGGGGCTGTTGAACCGGGCAGCCTGTCCGTACTTGCGGAAGAGCGCTTGGGACATGATCGTGCCGGTGCCGTTACATCCGCTGAAGCAGCGTGAACGTGAGTTCAACCAGGCCGAGCGGCTTGCCAAGGCGTTGGGCAGGGCCGTACGCTTGCCGGTTCGTTTGGATATTTTGTATCGGGCCCGTCACACCGGGACGCAGACGCGCTTGAGCCGCGTGCAACGCGAGCGGAATATGTCGGGGGCATTCGCCGTGCGTGCCGGAGTGGAACTGCGCGGTCAGCGGGTGGCGCTGGTGGATGATGTTTTGACGACCGGAGCGACCACGAATGCGTGTGCGGAAGTTTTGATGAAGCGAGGCGCCGGGTCCGTATGTGTCTGGACGGTGGCTCGTGGATTGTGAAGTGAAGACTATGTCCACAACATCCTTTGTTAAGAAGCCGCTGGGGCAAGCGGCCCAGGAAACAACGATACGACCCGCCCCGGGGGACGGGGCGTTCGTGCGGAAACCCAAACTACTGCCATCCAAGGGAAGGAAGCGGGAGATTCCCGAGGGGTTGTGGGCGAAATGTCCCGGCTGTGCGACGATGATATTCGACAAGGAGTTGGATCAGAACTTGAAGGTGTGTTCGCGGTGCGGGCATCATTTCCAGATTGGCGCCAGGGAGCGAATTCATGCGCTGGTTGAGACCTGTTCCTTCGAGGAGATGAACGCCGGTTTGGCCAGTGTCGATGCCTTGAACTTTACGGGTGCGGCATCGTATATGAACAAGTTGGAGAGTTACCAACGTTCAACCAGCTTGAAGGATGCGGTCATCACAGGGATCGGGCGGATAGGGTCTTTTCGAGTGGGTCTTGGGGTGATGGACTTCAGTTTCCTGGCGGGTTCGATGGGGTCGGTGGTGGGGGAGAAACTGACCCGGCTCATTGAGGCATCGACGGAACGGGAGTTGCCTTTGATCATCATCTCGACGAGTGGCGGGGCGCGGATGTATGAGGGGATGTTCAGCTTGATGCAAATGGCGAAGACCTGCGGGGCGCTGGCTTACCACGACCGCGCGGGATTACCCTACATCAGTGTGCTCACAGACCCGACGATGGCCGGCGTAATGGCGAGTTTTGCGAGTGTCGGCGATTTGATCCTGGCTGAACCCGGGGCGATGATTGGTTTTGCCGGACCGCGGGTCATTAAAGATACGACGCAGGCGGAATTGCCGGCAGGATTTCAGCGGGCGGAATTCCTGTTGGATCACGGATTGATTGACGCGATTGTGCCGCGGAAGGAGATGAAGGAGCGTCTGAGCTCATATCTTGATTTTCTGACGGGGGGACGCTAGTGGCAGGAAGGGATTGCGTGATCGGCCGGCGGGGCGAGGGCAGGTGGGCGGGACCGTGATGGCGCCTGATGAGGGCGGGCTTTAGAAGGAACCTGGCGATTTCCCTGGAGGTTGAACTGTTGCTCCGTAAGGAACGTTTGTGTATGTTTTCGCCTCTTTTGGCGAGCGGTTAGAAATTATGACTGAGAATTTAGATCAAAACCAGGATGGTGCGGGCGGGGAAGATTCCACGATCTCCGAGGTGGCGGTGGAAGGCCAATCTATGGAGCATTTGGCGGAGGACTTTGTGACCCTGGCTCAAATTGAAGAACTGAAGGCCAGGGCGGCGAAGGCCGATGACCATTGGGATCGTTTGTTGCGCGCCCAGGCGGACCTGGAGAATTACCGGAAGCGCACCACTCGGGAACGACAGGATGCGATTCAGTCGGCGCAGGCGACACTGCTGGGGAGGATTCTTCCAGCGCTGGACAGTTTTGAGATGGCAGTAGCGGCCACCGGGACGGCGGAAGGACCAACCTTGGAATCATTGAAGACCGGATTGGATCTGGCGTATGGCCAACTGAAGACGGCGTTGAACGAGGCCGGTTTAGAGGAGATTGAGGCGGCCGGCCAAGTGTTCGACCCCAACATCCATGAGGCGCTGGCGCAACAGGAATCAGTGGAGGTTCCGGAGGGGCATGTGTGCCAGCAATTGCGAAAGGGCTACCGGTTTAAGGAACGGCTCATCCGTCCGGCGTCGGTGATCGTGGCCAAAAAACCCGCCGCCTGATTCATGGCCAAACGCGATTATTACGAGGTTCTCGGGGTACGCCGGGAGGCGAGTGATGAAGAGATCAAGAAATCGTACCGCAAGCTGGCGGTGAAGCACCATCCCGACAAGAATCCCGGGGACAAAGGGGCCGAGGAAAAATTCAAGGAATTAGGGGAGGCGTACGAGGCATTGAGCGATCCCCAACGGCGGGCCGCGTACGATCAGTACCGGGCATGCGGCCTTCGATCCGCGCGCCCGTGCCGGAGGCTTTCGTGGTGGCGGATTCCATGATCCATTCGATATTTTCCGCGAGGTTTTCGGCGGTGGAGGCGGCAGCATCTTCGACGAGCTATTTGGGGGAGAGCGGCGGGATCCATCGGGTCCGCAGCGCGGAGCGGACCTGCGCTACGATTTGGAGATCGAATTCGAGGAGGCGGCGCTGGGTTGCGAGAAGGAGATCACGCTGACGAAGATGGACGCGTGCGACCGTTGCGAGGGGAGCGGATCGGAGCCCGGTTCGAGTTCGCGGAGTTGTCCTACGTGCGGTGGCCGCGGGCAGGTAGTGAGTTCGCGCGGGATATTCAGCATTGCTCAAACGTGTCCACGGTGCGAGGGGGCCGGTCGAGTGATTGAAAAGCCATGCCGCATCTGCCGGGGCGCCGGCCGCAAGGAGAGGACTTCCAAGGTCACAATTCGGATTCCGGCGGGGGTGGACAGTGGTGCGCGGCTGCGCTCGGCAGGCAATGGAGAGAGCGGCTTGCGGGGAGGACCGGCGGGCCATCTCTACGTCGTTTTGCACGTGCGGCCACACGGGATTCTGCAGCGCGAAGGGGATGATCTCTTGTGCGAGGTGCCGATCAGCTTTGTTCAGGCAGCGCTGGGAACCGAGCTCGAAGTGCCCACTTTGACCGGGCGGGCGCAGATTCGAGTCCCCGCGGGAACGCAGTCGGGCACGATCTTCAGGATCAGGGGCAAGGGGGTAAAGAACGTGCAGGGACATGGGCATGGAGATTTGCATGTCCGGGTGCAAGTTGAGGTACCGGCGCAGCTCAACGCGGCGCAGCGGGCGAAGTTGGCTGAGTTTGCCGCAATGTGCGACGAGAAAGTCAACCCTCGGAGCGAGACATTTTTCGAGAAAGCCAAGGCGTTCTTCCGTTCGGGGCTCGAATAGCGGAAGCGCCAAGGCGTCTGAATCGTCGCCCGGTTATGCACAGGTTTTATGTGTCTGCTGAGGAATCGCGCGGGGAGACGCTGGTGTTATCCCCGCGTGAGTCGCGCCATGCTACACAGGTGTTGCGGATGCGTCCAGGCGATGAACTGGTGGTATTGAACGGGGCGGGAGAAGAGTGCCTGGGTGAGATAAGCGAACTCCGTCGGGAGCAGGTGGTGGTGCGCGTCGTAAATCGACAAATGCAGGCGCGGTTGCCGTACCGGATCACGTTGGTTCAGGCCGTTCCCAAGGGGAAGATCATGGATTCCATTGTTCAGAAAGCGACAGAGTTGGGCGTGGCTCGAGTCATCCCCATCTTGACCGAGCGGACCGTGCCAGGTTTTGGACCGGAAACGGCCGATACGAAACGTGATCGCTGGGAGGCGACGGCCATCGAGGCGATGAAACAATGCGGCTCGGCCTGGCTTCCTGAGTTGGAAGTGCCCATTTCTGCGCCCGATTTGCTGGAGAAAGCGGATGCGCTTGATTTGGGTTTGGTGGGCTCGTTACAGACGGGAGCGCAGCATCCGCGGCGGTGTTTCGATGCGTTCATTGAGGAGCAAGCACGGCTGCCACGCGAGGTGACGATATGGATTGGTCCCGAGGGCGACTTTACGCCGGGGGAATTGGAACGAATTATCGAGACCGGCGTCAAACCCATCACCATGGGACGGAACGTTCTGCGAAGCGATACGGCGGCAGTGTACCTGATTTCAGTCGTGCAATATGAGCTGAGTGTCAGGGGGCGCCCGTGAGGCGCTGGAATTCAGGATTCGCGCGGAGAACTGTGAAGCTACGATTCGTGGCGGCGTTCTGGCGCAAGTTGGCGGCGCCGGGGTCTCGCGCCAGGCGGGCATTGCTCAGTTGCATGGCGCGGTCGAGTGCCTGAAGGGAAAGCTCGGATTTGCCCAGTATGGCACGGACCGAAGCGAGGTCGTACCAGGCTTCCGGGCTTTCAGGTGACGTGTCGGTCAGGCGATTGAGGGCGGATTCGAGGCGTTGACCCTGCTGGAGTTCGGCATAGGCGTTGGCCACGGAGAGAATGGTGGTCACGCTGAGATTGGGCTGATTGAGGATGCGGTCCAGGAGGGCGAGGGCCTCGTTGGTGCGCTGCATCTGGAGATAAGCGGAGGCGAGGTCGAAGGCGGCGCGGGTATTGGTGAGGTTGGTGTTGGCGGCGGATTCGAGATCACCGAGTTGCTGACGCATGGTGCCGATCTGGCCTTGGGTTTCGTGGGCTGCGCGAAGTTGGGCGACCCAGTTTCGCATATTGAGGTTGTCCGGGTCGAAGCGGAGGGCGGTTTCGGCGATAAGCAGGGCATCCTCGTATCGCGCCTGGTGAATGAGGAGGTTGGTGAAGCGGAATACGGCTTCGGGACTGTAGGGGCAGTAGGCCAGGGACTGGCGAAATGCGAAGTCGGCCTCGCGGAACATGCGGTCCTTGAGCACGGGATTGGTTTCATTCATGTAGCGCCAGGCGTATATGCCAGCGATGGAGCTGCGTAGCTTCGAGAAGGATTTCTGAGCCTGATCGTCGCGAATGAATTTGCGATCGCCGGTGAAACCGCTGTAGTCGCGTCGTTCATGGACCCGGATGGCAAAATCGCAGATCTCCTTGATGGAGGTGTCGTAGTTGATCCAATTCCCGATGAGACGATCGGAGTAGCGGCTCCAGAACTGATGATCGTTACGGACCATATCTTCGGTGATTTCCGGGATGGGTTTCCGGTTGATCTTCATGATGATGCCGAAGGGCTCGAGGTAAGGGTACATCCAATCGAGGGCAAAGCTCTCCTCAAGATAGAAGTCGTGATCGGGATTCTTCTCGAAGATGACCTGCGTGAGCAGGCCATTGATGGCCATTACGGAGACTTGGCCGCTCACCTGGAGTCGGCCATCGGCTCCAAGGCGAACCTGTTCCCCAGGTCGCAGCTGGTTCAGCGAGAGCCGCCGCTGGGCATCATCGAAGTACTGCTGCATGCATCGGGCGTGGTCCGCTGGGGACGGAGTATAGATTTCCTTCGGGGGATAAACGCCTTCCCGGCGTCGCCGCGCCTCGATGTGAGCGCCAATGCCGGTGAAGAGACGATCGAACGGTCGGAGGGCTGGATAGAGGCCGCCGATAAGGCGGGCAAGCAGATTGTCGTGATAGGAGGCTCCTTGGTTCTTGAGGTTGCGCTGGCGCGGATTGAGCGCCAGATCCTGAAAGTAGGAGATCATTCCTTGGAAGAAGGGGGGATCGATTTGATCACTGCGGAAATAATGGGCGCGGATGTAACTGAGGTAGGTGCCGTCGGCGAGGGCATTCTGAGTTATGATATAGACATCGCGGCGGTCGAATTCGGGATCTCGCTTGCATCGTGTGGGAATGAAGCTCTCGTCGAAGATCATGTAGGTGGGAGCAAATCGCCCGGGATCCGTGCCGCCGAAGAGAATGGCATCCCGTGCCATTGGGGGGTAGATGTCGAACGGGGGCGTGAACATGTCGTGGCCGAACCAGTACCCAAACAGATGACCACGTTGTTCGTTGTCGGACCAATGGGAAAGGATCGATTTCCCCGGCAGGATAAAGAAAATGATAAGGAGACCGGTGACCGGCGCGTGACGGCGGGCGACGATGAAGATGACAATCGCCCCGACGGCGAGGGCAAGGGAGAAGGCGGCGGTGAATCGGACCAGGGAATCGTGGCTGGGTTCAAGGCCAAAAAGGCCCGATTGCAACGCATTACGGTCACCCTGGAACACAACGCTGATGGCATAGAGGGCGACGGCTGCGGCGATGGCGCTGCCGTAGAGCGCCCAGGAGCGGTAGCGGCGGTAATGGGTGAAGACGAGCGCACCGAAGATGGCAATGCCATAACCTACGAGCAGAGAGATGAGGACATGCGAGGCGGTGAAGAAGACGCGATTGATTTCCTGGCTCTGGCGGTCGGGCTGCGGGTTCAGGATCACGAGTAAGAGGACCGCCAGACAAATCCAGGTCGCGCAAAGACCGCCGATCCAGGCACGTTCCGGCTGGTTCATCAGTCGAAAGAAGACGAAAGGTATGGCCGCGATGAGGACAGTGAGATAGCCGCAGAAGAGGCCTCCGGCAAGACGCCCGTATCCGTCCAACGATCGATCGAATTGCGGGTTGTAGAGGGCGACGATGAGCATCACAACGGAGAGGAAGGCGTAACCGCCCGAGACTCCGAAGAGATACTTTCGTTCGCGGAGATCCGCGCGGCGGAAGAAGAGGTAGGCGAGCGGGATAAGTCCGATAAGCAGATAAACGAGATTAAATTCCGCGATCGCTCCGTCGAAATAGCCGCGCAATTGTTCGAGGAAACGGAGGGCATCGCTCGTAGGGTTGGCCCCTTCGTATTGGCCGCGGGTCAAGGCATGGAGAAAACCTTCCCAGGTGCGGGGATAGCCCCAATTCATCGGGGGGTTGGTCATGGAGGCCAGTGGCATGTAAAAATAAAATCCGGCGCCAAGCAGGTAAAAGAGTCCGAGGCAGCCGCCGGTCCAGAGTTCACCAAAGAAGGATTTGGTGGTGTAAGCAAGCCAGGCGTAAGCACCGATTGAAGTGAGCCCAATAAATACAAAGATCCAGAACAACGGTGGGTTGGCGCTGAACGTCGAGATCGTGCCGGACTGGTGCAGGACAAGTCCGAGCAGGAAACAGATGCCATTCCAGAGGAAGAGATCGCGGCCCAGGCGTGGATTGGCGAGGGCGATCATGACTTCGAGCCCCATGGCGGCCACGATCAGAGTTTGGTGATTGGTGAAGCAGATCCCGAACAGGAAGAAGGCCCAGAGGAGATAGCAGCGCTGATGTTGGGCGTAAATCCAGCGAAACAGACAACACAAAACACCCATGAGCGAGAACATGCTTAGGGTATAAACCTCCACGATGACGGCCTGACTCCACATGAAGCCATTAAAACCAATGAGCATTCCTGCGACGTAACCCGCCGCGATGCACAGGGCATTCTCCCAACGGCGATCGATCTCCTTGAGTTCCTCCAGGCCTTCAAGGATCAGGCTGGTCCCCCGGGATGCCAATAGTGCAATGAGGCCGCTGGAGAGTGCGCCCGCGACGGCCGAAGAGAGCGCGACACGCCAGGCGACGTTCGAGAACGGGACGAGCACGGTGAACAGCCAGGTATAGAGTGTCCAAACGGGATATCCCGGGGGATGGGGGACGCCGGCGTAATACGATCCAACCGCCAGTTCGCCCGAGTCTTCGAGGGTTAGGTCCGGGGCCAGCGTAAGGTAGTAACCCGCGAAGACGAGCACGGTCGTCAAGCCGAATGTGAACCAATCGACATTTCGGAAGAGGGGTTTTACCGCAGGTGGCGGGACCGGATCAGGACGCAGGACGAAGTAGAGAACGGCATACGCGATCGCGCCCAGGCCGAAGCAGGGCAAGGCGATGAGGAAGATGAGTCGCCAGGCCCAGGCAGGGAGATTATTCGAGAGCGCGAGGCCGGCGCATACCCCGCCAACGATGGCCTCCTTGTTTGATCTTCGCCACGTTCGGCTGGTCCGCTGGGAAAGGGATTGGTTCTCTGGTGGAGTGGCGCCATCTCCTCCGGGTTTCGGTCGGTTCTTGCTCATTGAGTGCAGCTTTGGGTGGTTCTCCGGTTACCGGGGAGAGGTGCTACTTGAAGGTGAGGGATTGGCGTTTGTCCATTCAAATCGCTGGATCGGCGGGGCATTGCGCGGGAGCGAGGGGGCGGCCACGAAATAGGAGGCAAGCCATTGGTTGCTGGAGGCCAGGATGGTCCAGCGCGGGGTTGGCGCGCGGAAAAAGGGATCCACCGGCTGCGCGGGACTTAACAGGAGGGTGAAAAGTGCTAGCGAAGTTGCGGCGGCAGCCCACAGTCGGGGCCAGATCGGCGATTCCATTGGGAATGCGGATGCGGCGTGACCGAACAATCGGCTATGGAGCTTCGCAGAGGGGTTTCGTGGGGTCCAAGCTGCCAATTGGTCTTCCGGACAATTCGGGTTGTTCATTTTCGATTCCTTTCAGGCAGGACTTTAGTCTGGCGAGTCCATATCGATAGCGACCGGCGGCCGTATTTGGAGATAGTTGCAGTAGAAGGCCGATTTGCAGAAACGTGTAGCGATGCCAGATCTTGAGGACGATCACCTCGCGTTGCTCGCGAGGGAGTGAAGCCAGGGCTCGCATCGCGGCCTCTTCAGCGGCCTCCCTTACAGGGGAATGCTCGAACCACCGTTTCGATTCCAGTTCGCGCGCCAGTCGCCGCCATACACTTCGGCGGTAATTGAGCGCTCGGTTCCGAAAGCATCGCAAACAATAGTGCTCCGGTTGGGTGGGTGCAGCGGGGATTTTGAGGAGAGCGGCAAATGTCTCGTGAAGGACATCTTCAGCTTCGTTGTGGCTCAAACCCAGAGCACGCCCGTACAACACGAGCAGCGCGGCCTTGGCGTCGTAAAGCTGCTCGCACCAATGTTGGTGATTTGAGGATTCGTTCACCCAGGGTTATGCCTTCGTTCACATTAAAGACACCGACAGCGGTCCCTTTGTATAGCAAATAAAGAGCTGGATTCGAGGATGCAGGCGGGTTCGACCACGCCATGGGAATGCGGGGCTGGGGAGTCGGGGTCGCGGTCAGGACCATCCGAGGAGTCGTCCGCCGTGATAGGTCACAAACGCGAGGACCCACGCCAGAACTCCCATATAGAGCCATTGAAACAGCGGCCATTTCCACGAATTGGTTTCGCGTCGGACGACGGCGACCGTGCTTACGCATTGGAGGGCGAAGACGTAAAACACCATCAGGCTCAGGCCCGTGAGTGTGGAGTAAACTGGCCGTCCATCGGGATGGTGCTGTTCGCGGAGGACCTGCGCCAGCGTCCGCGGGGAGTCGGATTCTGTCTCGCTGACATTGTATACGGTGGACATGGTGCTGACAAAAACCTCACGCGCGGCAAACGAGGCGAAAATGCCGATTCCAATTTTCCAGTCATAACCGAGCGGTCGAATGAGAGGTTCGATAATGCGCCCGAGGCGTCCGGCAAAGCTATGTCGGAGTTGATCGCCGGCGGCGTCTCGATCGAGTCGGTGGAGTTCGGCCTGCAATTGTTGTTGGTTGGCGTTGGATTGCTTGAGGGATTCCTCGATCCGGTTGCGGTGTTGGGTATATTCCCGTTCGGCGGCAGCGGACTTTGGGTACGTGGCGAGGAACCACAGGACGATGCTAAGCCCGAGGATGACCGTGCCAGCCCGGCGGAGGAATATTCTGGATCGCTCCCACATATGTCGGAGTGTGACCCGCAGGACGGGACGTTTGTAGGGAGGAAGCTCCATAATGAGCAGTGGAGGTTCTCCCCGGAGGAGGGTGCGTTTGAAGAGCCAGGCCATCAACAGGGCAACCGAGATGCCAAGAAGATACATGGCCAAAAGAGTCAGGCCCGGTAGCCGCACAAAGCCGAAGACTTGGCGATCGGGGATACAGGCGGCGATAAGCAGCGCATAGACAGGAAGGCGCGCCGAACAACTCATCAGCGGCGCCACCAGGATGGTGACCAACCGATCTTTGGGAGTTTCGATCGTCCGAGTCGCCATGATCCCGGGGATCGCGCAGGCGAAGGAACTGAGCATAGGAATGAAGCTCTTGCCGTGGAGGCCGACTTTGCTCATCACGCGATCCATGAGAAAGGCAGCGCGCGCCATGTAACCGGTATCTTCGAGAAGTCCAATGAACAGGAAGAGCATGAGGATTTGGGGGAGGAATACCACCACCGCGCCAACTCCCGCCACCACCCCGTCGACAAGCAGGCTGCGGAGGTCGCCGGGCGGCATAAGACTGCCCACGAAGCCTCCCAGCGCAGCGAGGCCGGAAACCAGGGCATCCATGGGCCATTGAGCGACGGTGAAAACGCACTGGAACATCAGGGCCATGATCCCGATGAAAATGAGGGGACCCCAGACGGTGTGAGTCAGGACTCGATCCAGCCGGTCGCTGAGCAATTCAGCACTGGCAGACTGAGTTGTCGTGGATGCGTTGTGAATTTCACTCGCCTGGGCATAGCGGCATTCAATAACAATGCTGCGCCAATCCACCCCGGCCGCATCAAGTCGCGAACGGCTTTCCGCCACCTGCTGGCCCAACCTTGCAGGAGCACCAGAACCGCTTTCCCGCGGCAATTTCGAGTCGGTCAGGAGCAACATCGATTCGGCACGGGCTCTGTGGCGATGACCAGAAGTCTTCTGCTCAAGGAGACCGGACAGGGCCTCCAACTCCGCTTCCACGGCGGCGGGAACGGCGCAGAATTGACGGGGATTCTGCACCGGGGCGGGTTGTTCCAGGAGTTCAAGGATCTTGCGGCGCAATTCCGGAACGCCTTGTCCCGTGCTGGCGATGATGGGCACCACGGGGACTCCCAATAGGTCTGAAAGGATTTGGGCATCGATTTGATGGCCGTTCTGTGCCGCCACATCGATCATGTTAAGCCCGATTATGCAAGGGTGACCGAGTTCGATCACCTGGGTCGCGAAATAAAGGTTGCGCTCGAGATTGGAGGCGTCGACGACGACCACGACAAGGTCCGGTGCAGGGACCTCCTGGAGTCGATGAAGAAGGACATCACGCGCGATTTGTTCGTCCAGCGATTGCGGACTGAGGCTATAGGAACCGGGCAAATCCAACACCCGCGCCTGGATGTGGGCAGGCATGGCCTTGAGCAGTCCTTCTTTTCGCTCCACCGTTACACCCGCATAATTACCGACTTTGGCCCGAAGCCCGGTCAGGGCGTTGAAAAGCGTCGTTTTACCGCAGTTAGGATTGCCCGTCAGCACGACAATCCGGGATATGCAAAGAGGTGGCTTGAGCGCAGGCCAAGGCGCGGGCGAGGCCGCCGAGCTGCACGATTGCGGTGATGAACCTTGACCCATCAGCCGGGAAAGCGCCGGGGCTAACTCTCCGAGTTCACCCAGATTTGTTCGGCCTCGTGTCTTCTCAGGGAGAGATGATAGCCGCGGACTTTGATTTCAAGGGGATCGCCCAAGGGTGCGAACCGGACCAATTCGATCGAAGTACCGACAATCAAGCCCATCTCCATAAGGCGGCTGCGATTCTCGGCCGGGATATTGATTTCCGCAACCACCCCTCGGCCTCCGGGAGGCAATTGGGTCACGGGCAAGCGCTCGGTCAGGGTCATGAAATCAGGCAGCCTTGGCGCCGACGGGAAGAGGTTCCACCATGATCGCCTCCGCGAGTCTCGAACTGATGCCGAGCCGGGCATTGCAGACCTGACAGATCATGGTCCGCTCCTGGGTCAACAACCGGATGTGCTGCCGTTCGCAAAAACCCAATTCACGAAGCCGGACGGAGATTTCAGGCGAAGCCAACAACTCTTTCACCCGACAGACCGTGCCCGGCCGGACCTTGCTGAGAGGACAGACAAAAGACCCGGGACAAGCATCGACATCGACCGGTTGAGACGACTGCTGACTCATGAGCGCGAAGCTAGAGGAGCTGAGAACCGGTTGCAAGTGGGAACTGGCAAAGGTGTTGACTTAAGTCAAGAACCAGAGGGAGCGCAGGAGGAACGCAGAAGGGATCGATATTCGCGTTGCACAGGACTGAACTTGTTGAGCAAAAGGGCGCAACTCGGGCGACCGGCTGAAGTATACAACCAGGGCCGGCGAGATTTTTGATCAGATAGGTAACATACACGATAGCAATAAGGTATATGATTGCACGTCGCGAGGAAATGCCTCGTGGCATTGTCGTTGCTAGGGGCCGCCCCAACCGTCGCGGGCAACGCGATCAAGTTGGAAACCACAAAAACCTGGGGAAATGAACACATGAAGAAAGTCGAAGCCATCATAAAGCCATTCAAGCTGGAGGAAGTGAAGGATGCGCTAAGCGATGTCGGTATAGAGGGGATGACGGTGAGCGAAGTAAAGGGTTTTGGGAGGCAAAAGGGGCACACGGAGATCTATCGGGGGAGTGAATACACGGTGGATTTCCTGCCCAAAATCAAACTGGAGCTCGTCCTGGCAGACAGTCGGGTGGACGCGGCCGTGGCGGCAATCGTCAAAGCGGCAAAGACCGGGAAAATCGGGGATGGGAAGGTCTTCATATCCCCGGTGGATGAGGCGATCCGGATCCGAACGGAGGAGAAAGGTGAGCAGGCGGTTTAATTTTTGGAGAGACGACCTATCAACTTTGAGGACTATGAAGCGAATTCCTAAAACAATGGTAATCGGCCTGGGTGCCTTGGTAGCAAGTGCGGTATTGGGATCAGATGCTCCGGCACCAACGGTGCAGGAGCAGGTGACCACGCTAGTGGAGAGCAGCAGCGCGCTGAGGGTCGGGATTGACACGGTCTGGGTGCTGGTGACGGCGATGCTGGTTTTTTGGATGAACGCGGGTTTCGCGCTGGTGGAGAGCGGGCTCTGCCGCGCGAAGAATTGCGTAAACATCCTCTCGAAGAACTTCGTCGTATTTGCGATTTCGACGATATCATTCTGGGTTATCGGCTGGGGGCTGATGTTTGGAGACGGGACCGGTCTGTTAGGCACGCACGGGCTGTTCTTTTTGGGAGGGCCGGACAACTCCCCAGCACTGGGGAAGGACTACATGTCTGCCAATCCCTTTTCGACAACGGAGTACGCGGGGGTGTACAGCGCGATCAACTGGACGCCAGTACCGCTCTGGGCAAAGTTCTTCTTTCAACTCGTTTTCGCGGGCACGGCGGCAACGATTGTGTCTGGCGCGGTTGCGGAGCGGATCAAGTTTGGCTCCTTTGTTGTATTCAGTTTCATCCTGGTGGCCCTGATGTATCCGATCACCGGGCACTGGATCTGGGGTTCGGGGTTTTTGGGATCAAACAACTTTCGTGACTTCGCCGGATCCACCGTCGTGCACTCTGTGGGGGGATGGGCCGCTCTGGCCGGGGTGCTACTCCTGGGAGCGCGGAAGGGGAAGTATAGCAAAGACGGGAAGGTGCGCCCCATACCGGGTCATAACATGACCTCGGCGGCTTTGGGGGTTTTAGTTTTGTGGTTGGGTTGGTTCGGATTCAATCCGGGATCGACGATGGCGGCGGGCAACGGAGTGGCGATAGCTCACATCCTGGTGAACACGAACATTGCGGCGGCAACCGGCGCTCTGGGGGCGATGATCACAAGTTGGATGATGCTGAAGAAGCCGGATCTCTCGATGATCCTGAACGGATGTCTGGCGGGGTTGGTGGCCATCACCGCACCGTGTGCATTTGTGAGCATTCCCTCTGGCGCGGTCATCGGATTCATCGCGGGAATTCTCGTGGTGGTATCCGTCCTGTTCTTTGATCGCATACAGGTGGACGATCCGGTCGGGGCATTGTCGGTTCACCTGGTCAACGGGGTCTGGGGCACCCTGGCGTTGGGCTTATTCTACAACGATCAAATTGCTACCGACATCGCGGCGTTAGCCACGGGGTTGTCCCGCGGCGCTCAATTCATCGTGCAATTGAAAGGTGTGTTCTGGGCGGGGCTGTTCACGTTCGTTGGCTCGCTCATCGTATGGGCGATCATCAAGGCTGTGCTTGGCATCCGGGTTTCCGATGAAGAGGAGGTGCAGGGACTGGACATTGGGGAACATGGGAATGAGGCGTATCCGAACTTTCAACCCGTAGCGGAGCGCTAAACTTAGCTCGGAGGGTCGGGAGAGGAAAGCCAGACAGGATCGCGCCGGTGGCTTTGGAAGTCATCGGCGCGATCGCATTAGGGTTAGAGAATACGTGTGGCGCATTGACCACGGGAATAAGGTTTAAACCGTTATGATCAAAAGTGGCCAGCGAGCAAGCGCTCGACTTCGCCGTAATTGTTAATTCTAACGTGTCTAGCGCAAGCATGTTACAGCTTTGATCTGCCTGGCGATCTCGACCTTGGCAATTCGCCTGCTTCTCCGCGCGCACCGATCGGCTGGCAGACATGAGTGCTATTTCGATCCTGCGGTTCGAGGGGTGTGGAGGGCGCCGTATGCTCTGAACCCCCCGAAGGGATGGAGCGCCGTGTCGGGCGTGATTCGTATAGAGTTGGCAGGTTATGAAGAAGATCGAAGCCATTATCAAACCGTTCAAGTTGGAGGAAGTGAAAGATGCATTGGGTGAAATCTCCGTTGAAGGGATGACGGTTAGTGAGGTCAAGGGGTTTGGTCGGCAGAAGGGGCATACCGAGATTTATCGCGGGAGTGAATACACGGTTGATTTTCTGCCGAAGATCAAGATCGAGTTGGTGGTGGCGGATAGCCGGGTTCAGGCGGCGGTGAAGGCGATTATTGGGGCGGCGAAAACGGGGAAGATTGGCGACGGCAAAGTATTTATTTTGGCGGTGGAAGAGGCGATTCGGATTCGAACTGAGGAGCGGGGCGATCAGGCCATTTGACCGTGCGTGGGAAGAAGTTGAACAGTTAAGGCACCGATGAAGCGAATCTACCTGTTGGCAGTGGTGGTGTTGGCGGTTGCGGGAGGACGGCTGGATGCGGCGGACAAGGCTGAACCGAGCCTGGAACAGCGGGTGGCGGACCTGGAGGCCTATGTCAATAATGGAGCAAGGGTGGACGGGGTGGTGTCGAAGGTGGCAGGACCCGGACCGGGTCACAATGCCTGGTTGATGACAAGTTCGGCGCTGGTGTTGTTCATGACGTTACCGGGACTGGCGTTATTCTATGGTGGGCTTGTGCGGCGGAAGAATGTGTTGTCGATCCTGGCGCAATGCATGGGGATAGCAGGATTGGTGACGATCCTGTGGTGGTTATGCGGATACAGTCTGGCGTTTTCGGGGGGTGGGGGAATTTTGGGGAATTTGAATTACGCATTTTTTCGAGGCGTGGATTCGAGTCCGGGAGGCGGGCAGTGGGTATCGCACAATGTATTTGCGATGTTCCAACTGATGTTTGCGATCATCACGCCGGCGTTAATGGTGGGAGCAATCGCTGAGCGAATGAAGTATTCTGCGGTTTTGCTTTTTGTAACACTTTGGATGTTTGTGGTCTATTTCCCGTTGGCGCACATGGTATGGGGCGGGGATGGAATGATGAACGGCTTGGGTAATCCCGATGCGTCCATCAAGGCGATCGACTTCGCGGGCGGCACGGTGGTCCACATGTCCTCGGGATGGTCAGCGTTGATACTATGCCTGATTCTGGGCCGGCGCATGGGTTTTGGACGCGAACCGATGCCGCCGCACAGCATGGTGTTGTGCATGGTGGGCACGGGGATGTTGTGGGTCGGTTGGTATGGGTTCAACGCCGGCAGTGCCCTGGCATCCGACGGGATTGCGGCCAATGCATTTACCACGACGACATTGGCGGCGGCTGTGGCCGGGTTTGTTTGGGCCATGGCGGAATATGTGATGAAAGGCAAGCCAAGCATTCTTGGATTTTGTTCGGGGATTGTCGCGGGGTTGGTGGTGGTGACGCCCGCGTGCGGATTCATCATGCCTTCGGGGGCAATAGTAATCGGGATCACGGCCGGACTCATCCCATTCTTTGCATGTTACAAGCTGAAGGGCTGGTTGGGGTATGACGACGCCCTGGACACGTTTGGGGTTCACGCGGTGGGCGGCACTTTAGGAGCGCTGTTGACCGGGGTATTGGCGAGCACCGAGGCGAATCCCGCATTGGCAACTTTGGCGGACACGGCGTTGTGGTTGGAGCAGGTAAAAGCGGTTTTTGTCACCTTGGCGTTGGCGGTAGTGGGCACAGTTTTATTGGCTTATCTCGTGCAGGCGATCGTGGGATTGCGGGTGGATGAGGAGGTCGAGACAATCGGCCTGGATCTTTCCGAGCATGGCGAGGAGGGATATCACGGGGCATGAATCGTGGGGGATGAAAATTGCGCTTGAAGAGATGGAAGAATCAGCCGTGCCATGGGTTGGATCGGAGAATCGCCTCTGGCACGGCGATACGCACCTGAATTCAGGAGAATCCGGCGCGCGGAAGAACTAACTAACAAAGGCAGAGTCAAACCACAACTGAATAGAATGAGCACACCCAAAAGCGTAATTGAGATGGCCCGCAAAGCCGGGGCAAAAATGGTCGATGTCAAATTCGTGGATACCTTCGGCACCTGGCAGCATTTCAGCGTGCCCATGGCCGAATTGACGGAGGACGTATTTAGCGACGGATTTGGTTTCGACGGGTCGTCGATCCGCGGCTGGAAATCGATCGAGGCGAGCGACATGTTGGCGATGCCGGATCCGGTCACGGCGATGATCGATCCGTTCTGCGCGGTGCCCACGCTATCGTTGACCTGCACGATTGCGGAGACGGGCACCAAGGAACCTTACAGCCGTGACCCTCGCGGCATTGCCCAGAAAGGCGAGAAGTATCTGGCGAGCACGGGCCTGGCAGATGCGGCGGTTTTCGGTCCCGAGGCGGAGTTCTTTATCTTTGACAATGTGGTGTATGACTGTCGCAGCAACGGCAGTTTTTACTCGGTGGACAGCGAGGAAGCGGTCTGGAACACGGGACGTGATACGATGCCGAATCTGGGTTATAAGATCCGGCACAAGGAAGGTTATTTCCCGGTTGCGCCCATCGACACGCAGCAGGACATCCGGACCGAGATGGTTTTGGAAATGGAAAAGGCCGGGATCAAGGTGGAGCGACAGCATCACGAGGTGGCCACTGCGGGCCAGGCGGAAATTGATTTCCGTTTTGACACCCTGGTGCGGACGGGCGATTCGATGATGCTCTACAAGTATATCATCAAGAACGTGGCCCGGAAGCATGGGAAGACGGTGACCTTCATGCCGAAGCCATTGTTTGGCGACAACGGCAGTGGGATGCACACGCACATGAGTTTCTGGAAGAAAGGCAAACCATTGTTTGCGGGCGGAGAATACGCCGGGTTAAGCAAAATGGCATTACATGCGATCGGTGGGATCTTGAAGCATGCCAAGGGACTTTGCGCCTTGTGCAATCCCACGACCAATTCCTACAAGCGACTCGTGCCGGGCTATGAGGCGCCCGTGAACCTGGCATACAGCGCGAGAAACCGCTCCGCCGCCATTCGGATCCCAACATTTAGCGAGAGTCCCAAGGCCAAGCGAATCGAATACCGCCCTCCGGATCCTTCGGCGAACCCATACCTGGCTTACACCGCATTGATGATGGCCGGACTTGACGGGATATTGAACAAGATCGATCCCGGTGAGCCCATGGATAAGAATCTGTACGAACTTCCGCCCGAGGAATTGGCCCGTGTTCCTCAGGTCCCCGGGAGTCTGCCGGACGCGCTGGATCACCTCGAGAAGGACTTGGAATACCTGCTGAAGGGAGATGTGTTCACCCAGGACTTCCTGGATATGTGGATCAGCACCAAGCGTAAGGAATCCGATGGAATTCGGCTTCGACCGCATCCGTACGAGTTTCATCTTTACTATGATGTGTAGGAAGGCACGAACCGAGAGCCGGGTGCTTTCAATTTGGCCCGGTTTGGGATGGTTTTCGGCGCTCGTTGAGTAAGTCTACCGTAGTGTCAGACGAAAACACGGCGCGAATTTCGAGATTCGCGCCGTCCTGCTTGAGTCGTGGGTATGCCGTTTGAGGCGGCGCCGGCGTCCGTTCCAACCCTATTTCCCAGCGCCGAATTACATTGCCGGGTCAGGGGCCTCCACGAATGACACGATAGGGCAGGTTATCCGCCGACAGGATGCGAATCTTCGCTCCGGGCAATTCGCGGAGCATGGCTTCGCCGACCGCCTTTGGATTCTGGAGGGTGAGACAAATAATCGTCGAGCCCGAACCGCTGAGCCATCCGCCCAAAGCGCCGGCGGCCACACCCTTTTGAATGACTCGCGAGAGGGCGGGGATCAGAGGTTCGCGGTAGGGTTGATGAATTCGATCCTCGAAAAGGCCGGTCAAGGCCTTGAGGTTGTTGGAAACGAATGCGGCACTGATCAGAGCGGCGCGGTTGAGGTTGTGGAGCGTATCCGACTTGCTGAAATAGTCGGGAACGAGTTTGCGCGCCATTTGGGTGCCGATTTCAAAACCCGGGATCAAGGCGACGAATCGGGCACGCGGGCTGACTTTGGCGGAGATACATCGAACCGAATCCTTCACGATTCCGGCTGAGGCGAATCCGCCGAAGACCGCGGGGGCGGCGTTATCGGGATGATGCTCGAGCGTGGTCAGGAACTCCATGAGCCGCTGGGGCGGGCTCCGATGGTTGCCGAGCGCATCCAAGCCAGCGATGACCCCCAGGCGAAGGGTCACACTCGAGCCGAGGCCGCGGGCGATGGGAACATCACCGGCGAGAAAGACGTCGCAGCCGAAGGGTCGCGTTCGAGTTTGGCGGAAGAAGAGACTGGCCGCGTCCTCGATCATGGCGGTGGCAGGATCGACGTTTGCGGCATCGATTGGGGAGAGAATCCGGAATCGCCGGGTGCCATTGGGTTGAAGCCGGGTATGGTTGTAGAGTTTGAGCGCGATCCCGAGCGTGTCGAAGCCGGGGCCAAGGTTTGACGTGGTGGCAGCCACCCGAGTTTGGACGGAGTTATTCGAGGTCGGCATGCGGAGGGGGGATGTGAGAGGACGGAATCAGTCCTCAGCTTTCGAACTTCGGGTCGTGAGATCCTGCAATGCCTGCTGGGCATTCTTACCCTGATAAAGCATGGCATAAACTTCATCGATGATGGGCGTGTCGACTTGAAGTTTGCGAGCCAGGTCGAAGGCGGCGCGGGCAGTGGGATAGCCCTCCGCGACACTCTTGCGATGAGCCAGGATTGCTTCCGGCCGGTCGCCTCGGCCGATATGCTCCCCGAAACTTCGGTTGCGACTGAGTCGAGAGAAACAGGTCACAGTGAGATCGCCAATGCCGCTTAGCCCGGCGAACGTGTCGGGTTGTGCGCCGCACGCCACGCCTAATCGGCGGATCTCGGCGATACCCCGCGTGATGAGGGCGGCTTTGGAGTTGTCGCCGAATCCGAGGCCATCACAAACCCCGGCGGCAATGGCCATAACATTCTTCAGGGCACCGGCGAGTTCGACGCCGAGGATATCACTACTGGTGTAGACTCGAAACGTGGGACGATGAAAGAGGACCTGGACCTGGCTGGCGAGCGCGGGCGAAGCACTGGCGGCAACGATGGCCGTAGGAATGCCTCGGGCCACTTCCATGGCGAGCGTTGGCCCGGAGAGGGAGGCGATTTGCGCGCCCGGGGCAATCTGGCGAAGGACGCCGCTCATGGTCAGTCCCGAGTCATGTTCGATGCCTTTGGTGACGGTGACGATTGGGCCGGTGAAGTTGGCGAGGCAGGCTGTAGCCTTCCGGAAGGGATTGGAGGGGATCGCGGCAACAACCAATTCGGCGTTCGCGATGGCCTGGACGGAGTCGAGGTGGAGTTGCCAATCGCGCGGCAGATCGATGCCGGGGAGGAACATTTCATTCCGGCCAGTGGACCGGATTTGTTCCAGGCAAGCCGGTTCAAAGACCCAGAGAGAAACCAGGTTGCCACTCTCATGCAGGAGCTTGGCGATGGCTGTGCCCCATGCCCCGGCGCCGAGTATCGTGACATTCATGAGGGGGAAGGTTTGGGATTGGCGCCGATCCGATGCTCAGTTCCGTTGAGGAGGCGTTGGATATTCGCGCGATGCGTGTAGACTGCGAGGACGGCCAGAGAAAGGGTAATCAGGATAAGCGTAGGGCTGCTGCCGGTGAGCCAGACGGCCATGGGCAGGGCCAGGGCGGCGCCAATGGACGCGAGGGAGACATAGCGGAACAGGGCGAACAGTGTAAGCCAAACACCCAATCCGATGAGCAGGGCCCAGGGCACCAGGGCCGTCAGGACCCCGGCGGATGTGGCAATGCCCTTCCCCCCGCGGAAGTGAAGCCAACAGGTGTAATTATGGCCGAGAATCGCTGCCACCCCGGCGATGAGCAATGGGATCTCGCTTTGAGCGGCATCGGGCGGGAGAAGGTGGGCCAGGAAGGCGGTAATGCCTGTGGCGAGGAACTGGCAGGCGACGTAACCTTTGAGGAAATCCACGGCAAGCACAAAGGTTCCAGCTGCGCGGCCCAAGGTGCGGAAGACATTTGTAGCCCCGATGTTGCCGCTGCCAAGTCTGCGGATATCGAGCTGCCGGGCGCGTGCGACGAGATAGCCGGTCGGGATGGAGCCCAACAAGTAGGCTGCAAGTCCGGTGATCAGATAGCTTACGAGAACCACGACTGCGAATGGTGGTGAGGGTGAGGATGACTGCCAAGCGCAAAGTTGAAGGCGCTTGACGGGGGCGGGTTTCTATTGTGTCGAAGGAGTGAGGCGTGCACAATTTCAGGCGTGGCGAAGCCAGAGATCAGTTCCAAGACCGGGGGGCTCGCACCGGTGCGGGTCGCGGTGATCGGAACAGGGTCGCTGGGCAAGGAACACGCGAGGATTTACTCCGGTCTGGCAATTGAGGGTCTGGTGAAGTTTGTTGGGGTGTACGATATCAACCGGGAGAATGCGGAGGAGGCGGCCAAGAGATGGGACGTTCCGGTCCTTGGTGGTTTGGGGCAGGTCGCGAAGGAAGCGGACGCGGTAAGCGTAGTGACGCCAACCCATACCCATTATGATGTGGCGCGGATGTTTCTGGAACTCGGCAGGCATGTCCTGGTGGAGAAACCGATGACCGATAATGCCTCGGCAGCGTCGGAGTTGGTGCGCATCGCCCACGCCCACGGGGGGATGTTGATGGTCGGCCATGTGGAACGTTTCAACCCGGTGTTTCAGTACTTGCAGTCCGTGGCCACCGATCCGCGATTCATCGAGACGCACCGGCTTTCGCCGTATCCAGCACGAAGCACGGACATCGGAGTGGTTTTGGACCTGATGATCCACGACCTGGACATCGTGATGGCATTTGTGCGCTCGCCGGTCGCCAGCATCGACGCGGTGGGGATCGCCGTGCTGAGCGGCTCGGAGGATATTGCGAATGCGCGACTACGCTTTGCAAATGGATGTGTGGCCAATCTGACAGCGAGTCGGATCAGTCCCGAGCGCATGCGCAAAATCCGGGTGTTTAGCGGGGGGAACGAGCCGACCTATGTATCGCTGGACTACCGTGCCCAGTCGGGATTCATTTACCGGCTGGCGCGCGACGGGGAACCGGAATCAGGGCTGTTGAAGAAATTGTTGCGGGGGCGGGATGCAACGATTGTCAGCGAGTTTGCCGGCAAGCGAATTGTCCGGGAACCGGTGCCCCTGCAGAAGGAAGAGCCCTTACAACTGGAGCTCCGCCATTTTGTGAACTCGGTGCGGGCGATGCACGTGCCGATGGTGAGCGGGGAATCGGCGAAGGCCGCACTCGACGTGGCCTTTCAGATCACGCAGCGAATTGAAGCGCAAGCGGAAGCCAGCAAGGCCAACCCGCCAGCTTCCAGCAAACCGTGAAGCCGATGCGAATTATGTTGGTGGCCGGAGAGGCCAGCGGCGACGCATTGGCTGCGGAGTTCGTCACCGCTTTGACGGACGTCTTTACCGAATACCGCGGCGGGCCTGCGTCCGATTTACAGCCACTCTGGACGGGTTTGGAGCCGGAGTTTTTTGGAGCGGGTGGCCCCCGAATGGCGGCAGTGGGTGTTGAACTGATCGGAGATACGACGGCGCATGCGGTGGTGGGCTTGAGTGAAGTGTTTCGTGAGTTGGGTGCTTATTGGAGGTTATTTCGACGACTGTTGCGTCTGGCGATGACCCGACAACCGGACGTGATCGTCCTCGTGGACAGCGCGGGGTTTAATCTGCGGCTCGCCGCCGCGCTTCGTCGGCGCGTCCGGTCCCAGCAGGGGACGTTCGGGAACTGGTCACCTAAGATCGTATATTATGTGTCGCCGCAAGTGTGGGCGTCACGCCCCAACCGGGTTTTGGAGATGGCGCGGGACCTTGATTTGGTTTTGAGCATATTCCCTTTTGAAGCAGCGTGGTACGCGGAACGGGTTCCGAGGTTACCTGTCCTCTTTGTTGGGCATCCGCTGCTCGATCGCCATCGACAGAACAAACGGACTTTAGAGCGGCGAGAAGAATACCAGAACATTCCTTTGGTGTTGCTATTGCCGGGGAGTCGCACGCAGGAATTACGGCGTCATTTGCCGGTGATGGTTGAAGCGGTCCAAACCCTGATCTGGAAGCGAGCGGTACGGGGGCGTTTGGTGGTTCCGGACGAACGGCGGCTTTGGGAGTCCCGGCAGTTTACGGGGGATGTTCCGTGGTTGGAGACCCGAATTGGGGGATTGGAGGACTCCCTGGCGGAGGCCGATGTGGCGTTGGCGTGTTCAGGAACGGTGACGTTGGAGTGCGCGTTTTACGCGTTGCCAACGGTGGTTATGTATCGAACCTCCTGGTTGACTTATCTCGTAGCGCGGCAGCTCGTGCAGGTGCGGTATCTTGCCATGCCAAACCTCCTGGCGGGTGAACGCGTTTACCCGGAGTTGATCCAAGGCGAGGTGACCGCCGAGCACCTGGCGGGTGAAGCGCTCGATTTGCTGATGAATGTCGAACGGCGGGTCCAAATCCGGAACAAACTCACCAGGGTGGTTGAGTCATTGGGTCCACCGGGTGCGGCTCGGCGCGCGGCGGAGGCGGTGCTTTCCCTTTGGCAACGTGAGGCGCCGGTGCTTCGGGCAGGATTGCGCGACTGAGACGTCATCGAGCGATGGCCAGGTCATTTTGCGGTACCGGCCCGGGAATCCAGTCCAAGAATCAATCGTATGCGATGGATCTCGAATCTGTGGTCAGGGATGAACTGGATGCGCCGCGCGCGTTTGGCGGCTGTGCAACACAATTTGAATCGAGCGGAGATGGGCGATGCCAGGGCACAGTATGACCTGGCGGAGAGATACCACGATGGTCTGGGAATGACCCGCAATTATTCTGAAGCGCTAAGGTGGTTTTTGAAAGCGGCACAACAAGGTCATGCCAAGGCGCGATTGAATGCCGGTATGATGCTTTTTCTGGGCCGTGGCCACGCTCCGGACGAAGCGGAGGCGGTAAAGTGGCTGGTCCTGGCGTCTGAAGGCGGTGAGGCACAGGCCAAAACCGCGCTCGACGCGATGGTCGAACGGCTCGCCCCTGAGGTGGCCGACGAAGGCCGCCGCCGGGCAAGATCATTTATAGCACGACCATGAAGATGGCACACATCGCGGCAAAGAGGAGACAGCCAAGGACAGTTTCCCATGGCGCTTCATGATCGATTGGGGACTGCGTGGAGTCGGAGTAGAGCGGGAAACGATCTTTGGCAGGGCCCCGGAAGGGTCGAAGAGGCAGGAAAGGATCCCGGAAGCGGGATGGAACGATGGTGAACGGCGGTTGGACGACGCAGACCTGGCGGATCGTTTTTGACTTCATCATGTGCTGCAGCGTAGATGAGGGGGTTGGACATCCGCTGTCCATCCCTCGCGGGCGCCGCCATTTTTGACGAAAGCATCGGCAGCGGCGGGAAGGTCCCACAGCCAGACGGCGCCCCGTCAGTTGGGAATTGATGCGGCACGTCGTGCCCCGTCCTAAGCCGTTTATGTGGAGCTCCACATAAACGGCTAAGAGGTCAAGGAAACCGCCAATGACGGCGAATACCGCACCTGCCGCGTCGTGCCGCCCGAACAAAGACAGAATCACATTTCTGACTTGAGGAGCGGTTTCCGCGGACATTTCAAACCGGGTTCGGACCTGAGCAAACGCTATGGGTGCAGGCGCATCCAAGAGCAGCCGTGGCTAACTCGGATGTTTCCAATGAACACTTCCTTTTATTTGCGCCATTTGCGCCATTTGCGGTTGAAACACCGTCATGGCTCAGCGGCCAAAACCGCCAATGACGCCAATGAACGCAAATGGGATTGGCCAGGCACAATTCTGGTGCGCGTCCGGCGCGGTCACTATTCAGTGACTGAGTTCACGTTGTCGAGCGACTGTCCCCGCACGTGCGCCTATTCGCGTTTATCCGGAAAGCGCCAAGCAAGCTTGGTGGTTCTTGTTAACTGCAACGTGTTAACCATGATAAATGGTCGAGAGTCATGTAGCCGACCCTTAAGCGGGTGGGAGCGATCCTGCCCGTTGAAGCTGGGGAAGGCCAATGCGCGAGCCGTAGCGTCCCGCGAACTCGATTCGGCCTCGTTACGCAAAACCGGGAGTGGCCAGCCTGCCGAATGTGGTGAAGCCAGCCTCGGTCCGGAAGATTCGATCCCATGCACCGACCGGACTCCCCGGGGTGAGAGGAGACAGCGCGCGCGGAAAGAACCACTGGGAACTTGGGAGGCCCGGTTCGGAGTCCTGGCTCGTAAAGCGGGACAACCCCTGGCGGGAAGCCATAACCGCTGGCGGTGCCGAATCGCGGCGTCGGATGGGCTCATAGTAGTGTCGATCTGCCGAACAAGTCGGCAGGGAGCGAAGGAGCCCTGGCCAGAGTCAAGCCGAGTCAAAGGAACCTGGAGCTGATTGGGATGGAATACATTCCTAAGACAGAAGAAGGGGTGGAAGAACTTTCCTTCCGGGAAGCGATACTGCCCCCGAGCCTTCGGGAACTGAGACAGAAGCTGGGCCAGAAAGCCAAACAACAGAAGCGGTTTCGCTTCTACAGTCTCTACGCCTTGGTGTATCGAAGGGACGTATTGCAGGCGGCTTGGGCCGCGGTGCGGCGTAACGACGGTGCGCCGGGCGTGGACGGAGTGAGCATTGAACAGATCACCGCGACGCCGGAAGGCGAAGCGATGTTTCTGTCCGAGACCGAACAGAGCCTGAAGGAAAAGACCTATCGTGCCCAAGCGGTACGGCGGGTATATATCCCGAAGGCCAACGGCAAGTTGCGGCCGTTGGGCATTCCGACGGTGCGGGACAGGGTGGTGCAAGCAGCGGTGTTGCTGATCCTGGAGCCGATCTTTGAAGCCGACTTTGAAGACTGCTCCCACGGGTTTCGACCCGGACGATCGGCGCACGATGCCTTGCGGGACATCCAACAGCACCTGAAGGAGGGTCAAACGGCGGTGTATGACGCGGACCTGGCTGGCTACTTGGATCCATATTCATACTACGCCTTGGCTGCTGGAGGTTGGTCAAAAAGCTGCGGTTGGTTTTCTAAGCCCACCGCACTTCGCAGCGCTACAACAATTCGGGCACTCTTGCGGCAGTGGACGCTGGCCTCTTGTTTCTATCAGGTACAAACGCGGGCTATTGGTCGTATGAGGAACCTCAGGAGATAGTCCTTGTGCCTCAGCCACTTCTGGGCCAGCGGATTTTCTATCAAGTAGTGTTCGGTGAAAGCGTGCCGGGATTCCCATTCTACGAAGTTGTTATGGTCGGAGTAAGTAGAGTTTACAGTATGGTGGTAACGAATCACCTGATGCAACTCGTCGGTTGTGGAAGCTTCAGTTTGGTTCCTGAGCGACTGCAGATCAGGAAAGAAAGCGATGCCATCATCGTGGAATGGCCGTATTTGGCAGCTCAGAAGTATGAACTCAAAACGACGAGCAGCCTGCAGCCGCCCATTCTCTGGTCACCCATTTTCGAATGGTCTGGCATCGGCGAGACCCGACAGAAGTTCTCTGTTACAAACGCCGTAGCAACCACACCTCAGTTCTACCGGCTGGAGCGCTGGGGCTGGCCCTGACGTCCAGCGTTCAAGCCCGTTCACGCGCCTCCAGATGGAGAGTCTGCTGGGGGTATTGCGGCAGGAGGACAAGATGGCCGACTGGATTGAGGAGACGGTGCGCAAGCCGTTCACGGCCGTAACGTCACCCGCACCACCAGGGATCTCGAAAACTCGGGGAGCCCGAGTTCCGCGGAGTTCGGCGTGATCTCGGTCCAGCGATCTTCCCAGGGATCATAGGCACGCGCCGGGGCGATGGATTTGGTGCCCAGAAACGAGCGGAGATCGAGCCGCATATCCGAAAGGGTCTGAGGGGGCAGGCCTTGATCGAGCTCGGAGCGCCAGTCGTTCGCCTTGTCGCGGCACCAGATGGCGAGGTTGTGTTCCCCTTGCAGGACGTATACCCGGAGTCGCGGATGGTCGAGAAGCATAGGGCGGAAGTGTTCTGCGGGCGGATCCAGGTCGCGGACGGCTTCCGCGAAGCGCGCAAAATGGTGCCAAAGATTCTGGCGATCGACGTACTCGCTCCAATCCCAGCATTGGCCGGGGCCGGCGGCGCCGGCGAAAAAAGGGGCGAACAGGATATCGTGCAGAATAATGCCGGCGTGGTCTTTGGCGTAGAGTTTGGACGGGCCGGAATGACGGGATTCGACGGCGCCGGATTCGGCCAGAAGGACGGGCCGATGGGGTTGCCAGGTAAGCAGCGTGCGGACAGCGTAGGCGGCGAGCATATCCACGGGGCCGTGGCAGATTTCGTAGGGGGCCCCGGGATCGAGGTATCGATGGACCTGGGCGATGTCGTTTCCCGGCATTTGGGTGAGCAGCCGATAGGGGTTAAGGGCGGAATCGGCGTCAAAACTGCCGAGGCTTTGCAGGGCGAGGTTTTGGGGAAAGCGTCGATGCAGTTCCGGGAGCATCGCCCGCGTCCAATCGAGGACTCGGCCGCCTGAGGTTGCGTTGATTTCGTTCCAGAGTTCCCATCCGAAGATGACGGGATCAGAACCGAACCGGTGAGAGAACCAATCGAGCTTGGATCGGAACCGGTCGCGGCTCGCTTCGCCGTCGAAGAAGTCCGCCATGTTGGTGGCCGTGCCGCCGCGCGAAACGTGATGCAGGAGCTTGTTGGCCCAGGGCTGACGCGGTTTTTCGCTGATCTCGCGGAAGTGCTCGAGCGTGAGTTTGAGCCGGATGTGATGGCGGCGGGCAGATTCGAGGAGGGCATCGATGCGTTGCGCTCTGTTTTCGTCATACACGCCCGAGCGCTCGTGCTCGACGTCCCAGAACGGATTGCTCAACCAGACTCGCGCGAAGTTTCCTCCGTTCGCCTCCAGTTTGCCGAGCCAATCATCCATGCGACGCAGGCCGTTGATCTCACCGGGCCCGAATGCGCCATCGGGTGCGATGAGGTTTAACCCAATGGGGATGAACGGCCGACCGTCCGCGATCTCGAAATAGGCGGGATCGCGTGTGCTCGCCTGGACGAAATCGCCGGTGATGTCGGTGAGCAGATTGAAGAAAAAGCGTTTGCGATCGCTGCTGATCGACCAATTGACCGGCACATGCTGGTAGCCCTGGTCGAAGTCTTCGCCTTTCAACCGGAGGTCGAGGTAACCCCAGGAAGCGTATGCGCCGACGGCCGCGATGAAGTTGTTCCAGGGCCGGTCGAAATCGACATGGTCGTCTTCATTGAACACAATGGGTTGATCGTGATAGCCGGGAACGGCGCGGGTCTCTCGAACCATGGCCGCGATTCCATCCGGGCTGGAGACGCCATTGCCGTGGAGTAACAGAAAGTCCGCGGCGCGCACGACCTTTTCGCCGGGGATGGTGCCGCCGCCATAGGAAGCGCTGACCATGAGGCGCTGCGGATCGGGAGCCATTTGCTGAACTCGCCGGATGAGTTCGTGAACGCGGGCGGGCCGCAGTATTTCATGGTCGTAGCGGACATTGCATTCGTTGTTGATTTCGACCAGGACATTGCGGTAACCGCGGTCGAGGATCCAACGGGTGGCGTTATCCGTGGCGCGGATCACGGCGGCTTCGTCCGTCAGGCGTTCATCCTGTCCAAAATAGAAATAACCAAGAATGACGACCATGCCGAGTTTGTCGGCCCGGTCGAGAATACGCTCGAGACGGTTCAGGTAGTCGGGATCGAGCGAGCCGTCGGGATTGATGGCGGAGTTATGCCAGGGTTGGCCTTGGGAATTTTCCTGGGGCGAGCCACCCTGGAGATTCAGGGTGAAAGCAAGCAGACCTCGGCGGCGCCATTCCGGCATTGCGGCCAAGAACTCGCGGGTGTTGCGTTCCGGGTCCCATACGCCGGTATCGGGATAGGCCCACCGGGCGACGGTCTGAGGGTTCCGATCGTCGAAGATTCCCTGGACCATGCGAGAATTCAGCAGCAGACCCTGGATCCTGTGGCCTCGCCAGTAGCGGCCTTGGTATGTCGGTTGCCCGTTCACTTGGAATTCGCGGCCTTCGATGGAAACGGTGGTCGTCCGGGAGTCGGATCCGTCGCGGCCTGGTCCGATGTCGCCGGGGATTCCGGTGAACCATCCAACGAGAATCCACGTCAGTCCGGATACGAGAAACGAAGCGCGGCATTTCACCATGCGACCGATTTTGATTTGGAACGGGGCCGGCACAATCAATGAGCTCGGATCGACCAAATGTTTCCCAGTTCAGCTGGCGTAAAACAAGCCAGATTCATCGCATTCCGGCGCCTGGTGACTTTACAATCATTCGCGGCGAGGTTATGACGCAGACGGTGCGATCATCCTGTCCATAATGAGAGTGCGGATCCTGATGAACCGTTCTGGCAATCTCGACCGCGCGAGGTGGAATACCCTTGCCGGAATGTCGACGCCTGACCTCCATCACCCGTACCAGGCATGGGGATATATCGCGTTGGCGATTCTCGCGTTATCTGGCTGTTGGCCAGCGATCTTGGGCGCGACCGAATTGCCGCCGAAGCCGGCGGATTTGACGAGCGAAAGCGAAAAACTCGCGGCCCTGCTCCCGCAAGTGTCGCGCGAGGGCGGATACGTTTCTTCCGATGTCTGCGCCACCTGTCACGAAGAAGAGCACGCGAGTTGGCATCGGTCGTATCATCGTACCATGACCCAGGTTGCGTTGCCCGCGAATGTGGCGGGTACCTTTGACGGCACGGTGATCCGATCCGAGGGGTTGGACTATCGTGTCAGCCGCGAAGGTGACGAATTCTGGGCGGAGATGCCCGACCCCGATGTGATGATGTATATCGTGCAAGGGGGCAAAAAGCTGAATTTCGACCAAGTGCCGCGGCGGCGGCTGCGGGTGGTCCTGAGCACGGGGTCACACCACTATCAGACGTATTGGGTGGTGAGTCCGCGCTACGAACTGCTGATGCAAACTCTGCCATTGGTTTACCTGCTCGAAGACCGGCGATGGGTGCCGCGCGAGGCCGCCTTCATGCACGGTCCTAAGGACGCCGGCCGATTCATCACCCAGTGGAATCACCATTGCATCCGCTGTCACAGCACGGGAGGCAACCCCGGATTGAACCGCCAAACGGGGATGCTGGAGACGCGGCTGGGCGAGTTCGGTGTTGCGTGCGAGGCGTGTCACGGGCCCGGTGAAGCGCACGTGAATTACCGGCGCCAACAGGAGGGCATCGGTCCTGACTTCACATCTGCAGGCTCGGACCCGATCGTGAATCCGAAGAAATTGGATCATCGGCGGTCGAGTCAGGTCTGCGGTCAGTGCCATGGCGTGTTTGTCATGCGCGACGAATTCGCTATGCAATCGGCCTATGAGCCGCCGCTCTATAAGCCGGGGGAGGACCTGCACAAGACCCGGTATTATATTCAGTTCCCATCGATGGACGGGCCGCCCGAACGCCAGGCGGATTTGCAGCGCAATCCCGATTTCTTCCGCGAACGATGGTGGGACGACGGCATGATTCTGGCCGGTGGACGGGAGTTCACCGCTTTATCCGTCACGGGTTGTTATCTGCGTGGAGAGATAAGCTGTCTCTCGTGTCATTCGATGCACCGGAGTGATCCGAACGATCAACTCAAGCATTTCGCCTCGGACAACGCGCAATGCACGCAGTGCCATGACGAAGCACGTTACACGGAGGACCTCCCCACCCACACATTTCATCGCGCGGACTCGAGCGGGAGCAACTGTCTGAACTGCCACATGCCCTACACCACGTATGCGCTGTTCAAAGGAATTCGGAGTCATCAGATCTCCTCGCCCCAGTTGGCCTCCGACGCCCCGGGAAACGCCCCGAATGCATGCAATCTATGTCATCTGGATCAGACGCTCGCCTGGACTCAAAATCACCTGAACCAATGGTATGCGGCAAAGCCGGTGCCGCTCAGCGAGGAACAAAAAAATGTCGCCGCCAGTCTGCTTTGGTTGCTGAAAGGCAATGCCGCGCGTCGCGTTATCGCGGCCTGGCATTTCGGTTGGAAACCGGCACAGGAAATCTCCGGCGCCGATTGGCCGGCCCCGTTTGTAGCGACACTCCTGAAAGATTCCTATGGCGTGGTGCGCTTTGTCGCTGCGCGAAGCCTGCGAACCCTGCCGCGATTCCAGGACTTCGAATATGACTTTCTTGGAGCCGAATCTGCGTTGAAAGCACGTTCGCTCGCGGCAACCCAGGCCTGGCGAACACATCGCGGAACGGGACCGGCCAACCGATCCAGCCGAATATTGATCGATGAAGACGGCGAGGTGATGGATCCCGTTATGAAATTGTTGCTGGGACAACGGGACAACAGGTCCGTAACCATAAAGGAGTGAGCTGGAAAAGTGGGCGGCCCTGGACTGACCTGGTGAGCCATGGGTTTGCGCGGACCACTATTGGCCGGCCGCTCTCCATAAACCTGCGGACCCTCCTCTCCCTGTGCTCGACGTCGCCACCCGGATCCGGGCGGCGAGCCCCGAATGGAAGTGATTCCGTAAGGAACTCGGGTCCAGCCAACCCGCCGCGTCTCAGCCCAGCACGTTGACCCTCAGATCACGCAGGGTGCGCAATCCGCTGAAGGGCAAACCCCGAAGCCTGCGTGCGCCCGTCTTGCGTTTAGGCCCAAATTGATGCCGATACTTCTGGAAGATCCCGTTGACAAACTCTTCCGACCCCAGCACCAACCCGTCCCGCAGGTACCGAATCCGTAACCGCAACGCCTCCGCACACGAGATCTGACCGCCCGACCTCACCACCTCCAGGATCTGCTCCCGATCCAACAGCACCTGACTCGATTTCCCCGAGGTGGCCCCCGCAACAAAGAGCCGCTGCCGGTATTCGGCCCCCCCCTGGATCCAGTCCTTGGCTTCCAGGAAACTCAACAATCCCGCTTGAGCCAACGGATGGCCTCCCACCGCCTCTCCATACCCGCAGAACCGATAATCCTTGGGGTCGGGAACCAACCCCGCCCGCACGGCATTGAGATCAACGTAGGCGGCTACGATCCCCACTGCCAGGGATTGGTCCTCCAACAACTCGCTCCTGAACCGTTCGGCCCAGAGGGTCCCGAAGCTATCGTGCTTGCGGTTATACCACCGGCTAAACCCCTGCTTGAGCTCCTTCATGAACACCGACACCTCCCCCATCCGTCGCAAATAGGCTTGGCGAACCTTCGGCGGCAGGACCCCGTGGTCGGCCAGGGCTCTCTGCAACTCCTGCACCCTGGCATGCTTGGGGCCGTAGAAACCCTGGACCCGGCAGAGCAGCTCCTGGTCGGAGATCTCCGAAAGAGGGACGCGGACGACGACGTGAAAATGATTGGATAACTCCGAATGGGTGATGATTTCCAGGCCGCAGAACTGCGCCTGTTTCCAGATCATGCTTCGAAGTTTCTCCCGGTCGGGCTCCTGGAACAGGAATTGACCGCCGACACAACGGGACACGCAGTGATAAACGGCAGTACGGTCCCGAACCTTGATCCGTGGTTTACGCATGGTTGCTCTCCTCCTTGTTGAAAGCCTGGGGTGATCGTCCGACGCCGACAGCGGTTTCGTCAAGGATTTTGCATCCAGTTGAGGGAAATAATGAACCTGGCACCCTATCGCCTGGGGGATAAGGAACGGGGATAAGGAACGTGTCACCTTGTAGCGTCCGGGCGGTCAGGCGATGGAGAACCTGACCCCTTGTCTGGCCCCACGGTGAACCTGACCCCTTGTCTGGCCCCTTGTCTTGTTGGATGCCCGAGCGATTTTATATGTCGGAAGGTTGTTTCAGTTTATGAAACGTCGTCACCTGTTCTGCCGCGTCGATCGTCTCCACCGGGAGGTAGGTTAGGAGGTTCCGTTCCATGGCGGGGGCGGTTTGCCAGAGCCCGGTTTTTCATGCCGGTCGAAGACCGGTCCGCAAAAAGCCGTCCGCGAGAAGAATCCGGACTAGGGAGATGTCACACGATAAAAACGTGGGACATCCAGGTTGAAGCCAGGATCGGGTTCAGCGGCCTCGCTGGAGGTCGCTTGAACCGAACCACCGATATCGGTCCAAAGTTCGGCATCGGCAAGGTTCGTTCGGTATTGCAGAGTATACGACAGGCCAGGGATCGCGAACCAGGTCACGATTGGCGCTTCGCTGTCGGGAAACTCAATCGACGTGATCCGGAGTGGCGGGTCCACGATGAGCGCAAAGGTATTGGTATCGGTGAGGGGAGGGTCGGCATTGTCGGACACGAGGGCGGTGACTGGATTGGTGGTCCCGATTTCCGCCGCAGTGGGGAACCAGGTAAACAGGCCGGAGTCGGGATCCAATGACGCACCGGCAGGACTGCTTAAGAGTTCAAACGCGAGGGAGTTGGCAGGTTCGTCGGCATCGGTGGCGGAGAGGGTGAGTTGAAACTGGGCTTGGGCGTGAATGGTTTGGTCCGGGACAGGGATCCATGCCGGGGCCAGATTGACCTCGTTCACGGAGAGGGTAAAAGAGTTCGTCACGCTAAGTGATTTGGCGTTGGACGCGGCAGGGTTGTCATCGGTCAGTTGGATTTCGATCGGGTAGGATTCCGGACCTTGGGACTCCGCAGGGGTCCAGGAGATCAAGCCGGTGTCGGGGTCCACGGTCAGGCCATCCGGCCCGGACAGGAGGACGAAGTGCAGTGGGTTTGGAGGCAGATCGGGATCTTCGCCGGTTGCATTTAATGTGACGGGAGACCCTTCATCGACGGTCTGGTTCGGGGGCAAGTTCAGGATGGGCGGCAGGTTCGATTCCCTAACGGGGATGTCCAAAGTATTGGTGACGCCGAGGGAGGTGGCATTGACGGCATCGGGGTTTGAATCCGTGACGGCGAATGTGAATCGATTAGTGCCGGGGCCATCTTGTTCCCCGGGGGTCCAAAGGAGGACGCCAGTCTGAGGATCGAAGGTGGCGTCTGAGGGACCATCCAGCAGGAACAAAGAGAGGGTATTGGCGGGCAGGTCGGGATCGGAAGCTTGAATTGTCAATGAGATCGGACTCTGCTCGTCCGCAAGAGGAGACTCGGGAAAGACCAGTGCGGGCGGCTGGTTGACTTCCCGGACCAGGACATTGAAGGAATTCGTGGTGGTAAGAGTTCCGGCCCCATCGTCGGTGACGCTGACGGTCAGGGAGCGGGATTGGGGTCCGGCCGGCTCGGCAGGAGTCCATTTGAAGATCCCCGCGGCGCGGTCGATTGTCGCGCCTGGGGGAGCGTTCAAGAGGCGATAGGAGAGGGATTGTGCCGGTGTATCGCTGTCCGATGCGGCAAGATCGAGAGAGAGTTCGGATCCTTCGTCCACGGTCTGATCCGGGATCGGCGAGAAAGCGGGCGGGGTGTTAAGGACTGTGAGCGTAACATTTGTGTCGGTGTAATCGACGGCCCAGCCGAGACGGTTGGTGGGGGTGAGATTCAGGTTCTCGAACTCGCCGGTACGGGAGGCGAACCGGGCGATGGTGAACGTGTCGTATTGGGCAGGCTGGAATCCATCGATGAATATGGCATTGAGGGTTCCACCCCATGCAACGGTGCGGGTGACGGCAAGTTGATCATGTTCATTGCCGGGGTTGATGCCGCCGAGTTCAATTTCGAGGAGGGCCGTTGGGCTACTGGTCAAGTCTCCTTGGACCGTGAGGATGCCGGGTGAGAGACCGGGAGCGATAACCCCCTCATTAAGGAAAGTCGGTATTGCGGCGGAGACATCGAGTGTCCCGTTACCTTGGATGAGAGCACCTTCGAGGTTGGCCAAGGCGGCACTACTTGCGACGAGGGTGGAATTGGATCCGATTTCGATTTGGCCGAGGTTGGTGAACGTGCCACTGGAGAGGCTTAGGTTAGCTTGGGTCAGGCGAATGATTCCAGTATTGAGATGGTTGGCGTCGTCCTTGTTGAGCGAGAGATTCTGTTCGACGAGCAACAGGCCCTGGTTGTCGAGTTGAGCGCCCACGCTGCGGTTGCCACCATTTTCTGCCCGGGAAACGAGCATGCCCTCAGGGGCATTGACCAGGGCACCGTCGGTCACGTTGAGAGCGGCATTGCGGGGGAGCGCGGTGCTGGTCAGTTCCAAATTGCCCGAGTTCGTAAAGCTGCCGGCGACGGTGAGGGTAGCATTAACGCCGGCCGGGCCGGCCATAACGACCAGTTCGGCCCCGGGTTCAATGGACAATTGGCCGTTGCAGGCGTTTTCTCCGCGGACTTCGAGTCGTCCGAGGTTTTCGAGCTCTGCATTGACGGTGCAGAACGAGAGCAGGAGATCGCGGTCAAGCGCGTTGATGAGTCGTCCGGGACCATTGATGGTAGAGGCATCGAGTTGAAGGAGGAGCGATTCATCGGAGAGATCGGGGCCCAGGTTGAGGGTGACATGGTCAAAGGCGATCGTCCCGGGCCCGTTGAGCGTGGCTCCGGGGGCATTGGTGACTGAGCCACCACTGATCGAGAGGGTTTGGCCTTGGAGTTCGATTGAGCCAAGGTGGGTGAGCGTGCCCGATCCGGACTGAGACACGGTGAGATCGGCATTCGTCAATTCGATTGTGCCGCTATTGCTGTGGTCTACGCCGGATTTGTCGATCGTGAGGGAACGTTCAATGCGCAGGAGCCCCTGGTTATCGAGTTGGGCTAAGAGGCGCCGGTTTCCACCGGCTTCGTCCCGGACGCCAAGCGTGGCGTCGGGGGCATTGACCAAGGCGCCGGCAGCGACGGCGAGTGTGGCCGCGCGTGGAGCGAGGATGCTCGTCAGCTCCAAGGTACCAAAATTGGTGAAGCCATTGGCGACGGCAAAGGTGGCGTTCGCGCCGGTGGGCCCGGCGGTCACGACCGTCGTTGCTCCGGGTTCGATTTGGAACGATCCGTCACATTCAGTTGTGCCGCGGACTTCGAGCCGGCCGAAGTTCTGAAGATCAGCATTAACGGTGCAGGAATTCAACAGAAGGCTTTGGTTGGCAGCGATACTGAATCGGCCCGGGCCATTCAGGATGCAGTTGGCCAATTGAAAATCCAGGAGTTCGCTGGAGAGGTCCTGATCCAGGTTGAAAGCCATGCTGTTGAGATCCAGTATGCCGGGGCCGGTGAACGAGGCGTCGGGGGCAAAACTCAAAGAGCCGTTCTTGAGCGAGAAGGAATGGCCTTCGAGCTCGAGGGAACCGGCTTGGGCGAAAGCTCCCGAGTTGGATTGGTTGACGGTTAGGCTGCCGTTGGCCAGCCGGATCGTGCCGTGATTGAGGTGATTCGCGTCGGGAAGATTGATTGAGAGGTCCTGTTCGACGAGCACGAGGCCCTGGTTGTCGAGTTGCGCGCCGAGCACACGGTTTCCTCCGTCGGCGGCCCGCACGGCGATGGTGGCGTCCGGCAGATTGACCAGAGACCCGGCCGTCACGTTGAGCGTGGCGGTGCGTGGGAGGAGAGTGCTGCTGAGTTCGATCGTACCGTAGTTAGTCAGGCTATTGGCCACAGTGAGTGCGCTGTTGATACCCGCGTGGCCGGCCATGACACGCAAAGTCGGGGCGGCCTCGCTGTTACCGAGGACAACGGAATCGACGGAAACGTCGCCCTGCACCTCGACGACGTAATCTCCCGGGGCCTCGATCAGCGCAGTGTCCCCTTCGGCGGGAACCTGGGGGGGATCCCAATTGGAGGCGTTGGTCCATGAGCCGCTGGAGGCATTGGTCCAGGTGATGGTGGCGGTTTGGGCTGTGGTCATGAGCAAGGGGGCCGCGGCGACCAAGAGGAGGGTGTGGGCATTGATTTTCATCGCGACTCCATTGCTGAAAGTTCTGGATTAGAGATTGTGTTCGCAGTAGTAAGCGCCGGCGAGCGGCTCGCGGTTTTGCTGTTCGTAGTATCCATTCCACCATTTCGCGGCCTGCCAGATCGCCTCGGGGCAACTGGCTCGACTTTCAAGCCCGGGAGTGAGGTCGAAACCCACGGCGCCGAAGACGACTTCGAGCATGGCGGCAGAGGGGATGCCATGGTTTTCGAGCAAGGGATTGACCGTGTGCGTTACGCCCCAAACGTAGGCCAACCAGCGGATCAGCAGATCGACGGCATCGAGCACGGCTCGTTGCATTTGGAATCGTTTGAGCGCGGCCATCACGTCGCTCAAGGCGACGGGCACATTGAGGATGCAGATATTGGGGTACTTTTGCGGATCGCGGTAAAGGCTGAGGTTACTGGTCTGGACGCCATTGGTGGGCGGCGGAAAGCCAAGTGGGAGGGCCGGTTCGAGGCTTATCTCGAACACCGAGGTCCGCGCGAACTTCCTGGCGGGGTTGTTCATCAACATGGCATGAGACCAGTAGCTTGGCAGGAGATCGTGCCGGATGTAGGCCTGCGCGGTCCGGAGTCGGAAAGCGACCTGGCTCCGTCCTCCGACCAAGACAATTGTCGTGCCGTCGGTGGAGGTGAGGTTGCGCTGGATCCAGGTAAGGTTGTGCTCGCCGGTCTTGCGTCTGACCTCACGGAGCCGCGTGCTTTTGGCGGCGGTATTTGAACTGATGATGTGGATCATGGGGCGGTGGGGTTAACGGTCCTGAGTTGGAACGGACCGAGTTCGATGGGACGGCCGATTTTGGTATCGCGGCTGATCGGCCAGTAGGTGGCTCGGAACGAGAGGCCGTCTCCGTGCCGGGCGAAACGAAGGAGGACCACCTGATTGCCACGCTGGCCATGCACCATTGCATTTTGGAAGCGCCCGGCCAGAGTTTCCGAGGCGAGAAATGCCGGTGGCGCATCTGGATCCTGGTGTCGGGGCCAGGGTTTGGATTTACCGAACAGGCCGCTGATCCACCCACCGACCTTTTTCACCGTGTCCAGTCCAACGGTAGTCACCAAAGATGACGGAGAAGAGATGATCTCGTAAAAGGCAGTGCGTTGAGTGCGCATGTCAATCGACCGGGTGAGGCGTCCCCAGTGCACATCGCCTGTGAAACACAACGTTGGCAGCCCGGCGTTGGCCAGCCGTTCGAGTTGCTTCATGATCCTGCCATAATCGCGGTAATTCGGCAGTTCGAAGTCGGCCAGTGCGCCGCTCAGGGAGCTTACCGCGTCGGTGAAGAGGGACTGGCCACTGACGAAAACTCCGAACCGGTTTTGGGCGATCACACGGTCCACCCACACCGCCAGGCTGGAGTGGGCGGATTCGGTCAACAGAAACGTGCGGCCCGGGTCGCGCCAGCTTCGCAAGTCCGGGAAGAAGAACGAGAGCGGATCGACATCGAGAATGGCCGGTTCATCCGGGCCGCAGGGGTAAGGTCGCTGAAAGCCTTCGTAAACGGTGAAGGCGGCGCGGCGCCAGCGATCCCGTCCGCCGTGCGTGAGTGAATTCCCGATCATGGGGCTCGGATGGGGAAAGTTATTCCAATACTCGTGATCGTCCGGCAGGGCGAGGCTGGGCGCCGCGGCGAGCACCTGGGCGTATCCGGGAGTTCCGCGCCAGTTGCGCGCATAGTCGTCCTCGAATTTTTTCGCCAGCCAGGCCTCGTCGTCGGGGAAGTTCTGCAACGTAGGCAAATCGAGGTAGACCTGGTCGCCCATGAGCAGGGAAAGATGCGGTTGAGCAGAGGAGGGCAACTGGGAAACGATGATACCTGCGAGGCCTTCCCGGTCTTCGCGCTGATGGAAGCACGAAACCAACAGGACGTTGAAGGTACCGTCCAAAAGGGCGGGGACCCGGTCGGGCAAGGTGCGGGCGCGAATGGTCTGGCTTGTGCCATTGGCCGCGACGGTGACGCAGTGGAGGCTACCCGGTGTTAGTCCGTTGAATTCATAAACGCCGGAGAACACCCGGGGTTGGCTGTCGGGAGGCGGATCATCCCGGAGCATCGCGTCGGGTCGCACGCTCTGGATTGGGCGTGGGGCAGACGGCATGGTTTGGACGTCATCCAAGAGCCAGTGCAGATCCGGGGCCGAGGTGGCCTGGAAGGCGCCGACCCAGACGCGCAGCCGGTCGGGTGGGGCAGCACGGGGATGAAGCACGAGAGTCATGGGGCGAGTTCAGTATTTGAACGCACGGTCAACTGAAGATGGACGCAGACGCATAATGCGCAAGTGCCATGACGGTGGCCTGGCAGTTTGCCTTGATATTGGTGGGAAAGACGCTGGCATCGACGACATAGAGATTATCGAAGCCATGGACCTGGAAGCGGCTATTGACGACACCTGCGCGGGGTTCATCGGACATGACGTTGCCGCCCTGGGGATGCGCGGAGCCGAGGAGCAAATCTTCCGGCGCCTTGATGCGGGAATCGAATTTGGCCAAATCATCCTCATTCTGGAGGTTCAACGGTTCGTAAGTGGCGGGGATGACATTCACGGCGCCGGCGGCGAGAAAGATTCGGGCAATGGTTTTGATTCCCTCCTTTAATCGCGCGACGTCTCGCGGGGAATAGATGAGATTGATCTCGATGTCGTTGTTTTTATCGAGACGGATGCGACCCGTGGGGTCGGTGGCCACCATCACGCCCGCCTGAGCGTAGCGGGTGTAGCGTTTCATCTTCCGGTAGTGGTCGTTGAACCAACCGCTCAGGCTGAGCGAAAACATCGTGGGCGGCATGAAGAAGGTCTCGACCAGATAATCCGGACTGGCGTGGGCCACACAGGTCAACCCGATCTTGTCATACCCGTCCAATGGTTCGGGCGCCTCCGCCGAGATGAGCACGCCGCCGAGACAATGGAAATTGCGGCCGGTGCGATCGTGGGGGTTGATGTCGCTGCGGAGCAACACCTCGCTGGATCCAATGGCGCCGGCGCACACGACGACCCGGTTTGCCTTGAGGACGACCGTCGTTCGGGTTTTTGCGTCTTCGCCGTTCTGGAATTGGACGCCCTGCGCACGGCCGGCCTGGTGCAGGACACGGACATTTTGGCAACGCTCGAGAATTTCCACGCCGCGTTGCTCGGCCCAGGGCAGGTAGGTGACCAGCATGGAGGTCTTGCGGTTATAACGGCAGCCGAAGTTGCACCAGCCGCAGCCCAGACACTCCTCGCGATTGTGGCGCAAATATTCGGCTGAGATGTTAAGCGCCCGGCAGCCCTTGAGAAAAAACTCGGATCCATTGTTGGCGATGAGCGGATCGATCGGTTTAACTCTAAGCGCGCGCTCGATTTCGTCGTAAGCTTCGAGGAGCGGCTGTTTCGGAACCACCGCCTGGCGTTCGGCCCATTGGGGCAGGATTTCGTCGAGGTTCGCCCGGTACCAGATGGCGTTGTTAATCACCGTGGAGCCCCCGACGGCCTGGCCCTGGGCGAAAACGACGTCATGATCCTTGGTCATCTGCAATCCGCCGTTCTTGTAGAGCCGCGCCATCATCTCCAGGGTATCGTGCTGGAAGGACGGGGGGTGTTCACGTCGGCCTCGTTCGACGATCGCGATCCGCAAGTTCGGGTGACGCCGGATGGTCTGATAGGCCAGCACACTGCCGGCGGCGCCTGAGCCAATGATGATCACATCGTATTCGGCGGTCATGGGACACCTCCGCCGGGGAACGGGTCCGGATAATTCATGGGTGTCTGATCGACTCCTTCCAGGCGCGGGCGGGCTTCGACGGGGAGGTAACCGACGCGGGCCATGCCTTCGGGGTTGTTGTAGAAGCCGACACTGGCCAGCAGTTTCAGCGTTCGCGCCACGTCGTGGGCCCCGGCTTTGGCGAGGGCGATCGCTTTGATGAGGCCTTTGGGCCGGATGATCTTCTCGACGACACGCCGGCGGTCGGCGAGCGAGAGATTCCGGAACCGACCGAATTTGAACGAGAGCAGCAGGGGGACGTACCAGGAATCGATGGCTTCAATGGCGAGCCGGATTGATTCCAGAGCGGGGGATTCGATGCTGGCGAGAAACGCGTCCACCCGTTCTGCGGCGAGGCGAGGATTTGGGGTCGGCTCTCCGGCGGCATCGATCATGGTTTCAATGATTGCGACGAGACCTTCGAGGTCTTCCGGGCTGAAGAATCGAGGTTGGACACCAGGCATGGCGGGATCCTTTCCAGAGTGCGGTTAAGGCGGGTCGATGCCGACCCGCCGGCTGAACGGGCTGGCAAAAGTCCCGCGGGGGTTGAGTTTTCGCTCGATCTCCAGCCATGAGCCATAGGCGGCACCGTACATTTCGAGCATTCGGGCGGGAGTGACATGGTTGAGCTGTCCCCAATGGGGTCGCACGGAATGAGCAGCGAGGGCCTCTTCGATCCGTTCCATAATCCGTTTAGAACGTTTCACGTCGGCCAGGGCGATGACTTCGAGCATGCAGGTATCGCGCGCATGCATGGGTGAAAGGAGGGCCGCGGTGGCTTTCACGAAACGCACCGCGAGCGGCACCGTGAGATAGAGATTCTCTTCCTTCCCCAGGAGCTCGGCCACGTTCAGGAGCCGATCGATGGCCGCGAGGTAGGCATCCTGATCGAGGGGGACGGCGAACTCGGAGGAGATCACCATGATGTCGTTGGCCTCGCCGATATGGAACACCTTGTGACTTCGGGCGGTGTAATCGTCGTCCTGAAGCGCCGAAATCGCGGTATTGAGGGTTTCCTTGATTTTGGAGGGCCAGAGCCATGACAGGATTTTCACCCACAAAGCCGAGACATCGAGCGCGGCGCGGTATTTGATATAAATGCTCCGTTCCGGGTCTCCGGGTTTGTTGGTTTCGACGCGGGACGTGATCAGGCAACGGTTTTGGCCATCCACCAGGTAGGGATTGAGCAGCAATTCATAGTGGTCCGGCGTCTGATAGATTGCCCCATTTTTCAGGACTTCCTTCACTTGGCTCCAGGTCGTGAGGGTTCGGGTCTCTTTGAGCATAAAGGCCTCCCGCACTTCGAGCACCACGGAGTAGATCAGGCCCATGCAGCCCATGCCCACCGTCACGGCCTGGAACCACTGGTCGTCCTGGATCAGTTCGTGCCGAGCCGGATCCGGGTGGGTCCGTCGGTAATCCTTGGGATTCGTAAGCGTGTTTCCCGATGGTGGTGAAGGCTCGATGCGATAAACCTTGCCCTGGTTGACCACGATTTCGATGGATTTGATAAAGTCCGACAATGGACCGAACGCGATGCCCGAGCCGTGGGTCGAGGTGGAGGTCATGCCGCAAATGGTCTGGCCATCGAACCCTCCCAGATTGATCAGGGCCAGGCCGCGGGCGTCCAGGGCCTGGTTCATTTCCCGCACCGTGATACCGCATTGGACCCAGATCAGACGCTCCTTCTGAAACGCGAGATCGCTCTGGAGCGAATAGGCCTCGAGATCGAGGATGCGGTTAAGCCGATTGGTGTAGATGAGATAATCCTCGGTCTTCGCGATATCGGACCAGGAATGGCTGGCGCCGATGGCCCGAACGGTGGTCTCACTTTGTTCCGCGAGGGCGATGATTTCCTGGAGATCTTCGAGAGACTGGGGCCAGAAGCTCATCGCGGGTTTGGATGATTCATTTCCTCCCACGTTCTTCCAGCGTCGATGCTTTTCGGTTTTCATCCGCGGCGGATGGATTGGGATTGAGGTTGGGCCATACTGGTATCTCGCAGCATGTGCGCATTGTCGAGTGCAATCGCTGCATTCGCGAGCATCGGCGAAAACGCGAGGCCGGCTTCCCGCTTGGAATGGAACCTGGACGGCGCGCTTGAAGAGCCGGGTGGACTTTATCGATACTGGCGGGAATGAAATCGAGCCTGCTGAAGCTGATGGTCACGTGGACAGTGTGGGCCACGGCTGCTTTCGAACCGGCGCACGCGGCAACCTATGTGGTGGATCGGGCCGCCCCCTGGGCGTCGGACGCCAACCCGGGGACGGAAGAGAAACCTTTCAAGACCATCGGGCATGCCGCCGGGCTGATCCAGGCCGGAGATACGGTCCTGGTCCTTGCGGGCAACTATGGTGAGCGGGTCAAACTCACCACCAACGGTGCGCCCGGTCGACCGGTCATCCTGCGGGCGCTGCCCCGAAGGTCGGTTATCGTGGCGGGATTCGATCTGGATGCCGACTATCAATGTATCGAGGGCTTCGAGATCACGGCCGAGAGACCCGCGACCGGGGTGCAGTTGGCCGGGTCTTATTGTGAAGTGCTCGACAACTTCGTCCATGGGATGCGGGTGGGTGTGACCGGCACGGTCGGGACGCCGAGCCGCGATGGCGGCACGCGGGATTACTCGGCGGTGGCACACAACCGAATCGCCTACAACAAAGTGGACCATTGCGAATACGGTTTTGTGTTGGGCGGCGAAGATTGGCGAGTGGAGAACAACGAGGTCCACCGGTTATACATGTATGCGGGGGGCAATGTGTATGATGACTGTGATTACACCCGGTTTTTCGGCAAGGGCTGTGTGCAAAGGTATAATTACTATCATGGCAGCACTTCCAGGGAGATCAAATCGGCCCACGTGGATTGCCTCCAGACGTTCACCGTCAATGGTGAGATCGCGCAGGATCTGGTGTTTGAATACAACACCTGCTTTGATTTTCACCAGATGTGCATGGTGGAAAGCAGCCCGCATATCGGCAGCGTTCGAAACTGGACGCTGCGGGGCAATATTGTGTCGGCCAACTCCCCCGCGATGAGCGGGGGGTGGGGCCCGGACATCATTCAAACCATGGACGTGACCATCGCCAATAACACCATCAGCACGGTGCGCTGGGCCGCGATTGGTTTGCGAGGAAAGGAATCCACCCATGGACAGATCCGCAACAACATTCTATGCGAGGCCGAGCGCTCCATCATTGACGGAGACCGGGATTTTTCCGCCGCCCGGCCGGTGGTCGAGCGCAACCTGACATTTGCGACCTCACCGGCGAGGGGTGAGCACAACCTCAATGGAGCGGATCCGCTCATGGTCGATCCGGCCAGGCGAAACTTCCGACTGCGGAAGGGCAGTCCGGCAATCGGAGCGGGGGAGGGTGGAGAGACCCTTGGCGCCCTGGCCTATCCGAACGTTTATTACGTCGATCCTCGACATCCGGCCGCGACCGACCAACCCGCATGGGGTTATCCGGCCGTTCCGCTGGCAAGCCTGGCCAAGGCGTGTGCGATTGCGGAGCCGGGAGAAACCGTTCTGCTTCGCGCCGGCGTGTACCGGGAGACGATCCGGCCACGGCATAACGGGATAACGGTTCGCGCCATGGAAGACGAACAGGTCGTCATCAGTGGAGCGGACTTGATTGAGAACTGGACGCGCGAGGAGGATGGAACGTGGTGGGCCCCGATATCCACTGAACCGAAAAAGATTCTCCGCGACGGCCAACCGACGGGTGCGTACCGATATGATTCGGCGGCCCGTCGCATCGAGGTGAAAGGTGATCCTCGGCTGCATGTTTACGAAACGCTGGTGCGAGTGCACGGAATGGAGTTGGGCGATTATGACCAGGTGAGAGTCGAAGGGGTTTCGATCACGAATACCCTGAGCGATTTCAGGTGACAGTGCCGCACCGGCCAAAAAGCCCAGCGCCAGATCGGCCACCGGAATCACTTTCTTACTCTTGCGCCGATGCGGCAGCACTTTGGCCAGCAGATTACTGAACCCGTGCCAGTGGAGGAAACCCGCGAAGGTCAGCAGCCCGGCCCGACCGCTGACTTTCTGGCCGGTACATTTCAAACCGCGTTCGGACCTGAGCAAACGGTATGGGTGCGGGCGCATCCAAGAGCAGCCGTGGCTAACTCGGATGTTTCAATGAGCGTTTCCCTTTATTTGCACCGTTTGCGGTTGAAACACCGTCACGGCTCAGCGGCCAAAACCGCCAATGACGCCAATGAACGCGAATGGGATTGGCCAGGCACAATTCTGGTGCGTGTCCGGCACGGTCACTATTCAGTGACTGAGTTCACATTGTTGAGCGACTGTCCCCGCACGCGCTTATTCGCGTTCATTCGTGGTTGAAATGAATCATTAAGGCTAAGGCGGCCCCACTAGCCCGGAAATTTCACCCGAAAACCGGGTGGATGGAAGTGGGCATTTCACGTGTGAAATTTCCGGGCTAGGTGAAGCGGTATTTTCCGGGGATCGGCACATCCGGGAAGGGCAGGTCGCCAAACTCGTATTTTTCGGGACCCAACCGGGTTTCGGATTGGATGAGCTGTTCCCACTCGATGGTGCGTCCGCTATAGGCGGACTCGCGTCCCATGATGCCCGTGAGGGTGCTTTCGGCGTAATCCCTGGCCTCGTTGAGCGGTTGGCCGGCGCGAATGCTGTTGATGAGGTCCAGATGTTCCTGTTCGTAGGCGTTGACGTCGCGTTCGCGGAAGCGGTAACTGGACCCGCCGCGGACGCCGACGAAGTTCTGGCAATTGCTCAAGCCTTTGGTTCCCAACACCGCTTCCTCGACTTTGTTGTCGCATCCGTTGATCTGGCGGCATTGACTGAACATCCGCGTGCCGTTGGGATATTCGAATTCGACGGCGAAATGATCATAAATGTGGCCATGCTCTTTGCCGCCGCGGGCCTGGCGTCCGCCGAGGGCGATGGCGCGGATCGGGTGATCACCCAGGACCCAGTTGATCACATCCAGGTTGTGGACGTGCTGTTCAACGATGTGATCGCCACCCAGCCAGGTGAAGTAATTCCAGTTCCGCAGTTGCCATTCCATATCGCTCCAATTGGGCTGGCGGTCGATCACCCAGATCGCCCCACCGTTCCAGTAAGCCCGGGCCTCGACGATGTCGCCGATCATGCCGTCCTTTATTCGCTTGATCGTTTCGTTGTAACTCCGCTGATGGCGGCGCTGCGTCCCCACCGCGATGCCCAGCCCTTTCTGTTTCGCCAGTTCGCCGGCCTCGATAACCAGCCGTGCTCCGGGGGCGTCTACGGCGGCCGGTTTCTCCGCGAAGACATTCTTCCCCGCCTGGACTGCGGCCATCATGTGGGTGGCTCGGAAATGCGGTGGGGTGGCCAGAATGACATAGTTCACCTCCGGGATTGCCAGGAGTTTCTGATAGGCATCGAACCCCGTGAAACAGGCATCCTCGGGTACTACGATGGGTTCCTTTAAATTCCGCAGTTGATCCCGGCACGTCTTCAGCCGATCCGGGAAGACATCGGCCAAGGCCACCACCTGGACATGTTTATTCTTCTGCTCCGCCCCAGCCGCCACGTCTTCGGTGTGATACCCGGCATCCGGATAGATCACTTGGGTGTCCGCGCCGAGGACATTGAGAACCGCGCCCGTCCCGCGTCCACCGCAGCCGATCACTCCCACGCGAATCGCATCGTCGGCCGCCGCGTGGGTGGTCACGACAAACGGGAATTGCGCGGCCGCCGCGGCCGCCGCGGCCAGTGAGGACTGCTTGAGAAAACTCCGGCGGGAAAGCCCGGTATCGGAAAGAGAAACAGAATCGATGGGTTCTTTCATAATGCTCGAGGGGTCGATATCGGGGCGATGATACTCCAATCGAGTGGGGGCCGCAAACTTGTTTTCGTTTGATGTGCGAGTTCCCATTGACAGGGAGGCGCGCGGGACTAGCCTCGCCTTGCTTATGCAACCCCGTGCCAGCCTCAACGTCCTCATGGTCGTCACCGTGAGCCTGCTTTCATTCCCACCGCGAGTGCGGGCGGCCGATTGGATTCCGCTCTTCAATGGAAGCAACCTGGATGGCTGGAAGGCATCCGAGAATGCCGATTCCTTCAAGGTCGTGGAGGGTTCCGTTGTCTGCGAAGGACCGCGGGCGCATCTCTTCTACACGGGACCCGTCCAAAACGCACAATTCAAGAATTTCGAGCTCGAAGCCGAAGTTCGGGCCCGGCCGGGGGCAAATTCCGGTATCTATTTTCATACGGCCTACCAGGACGCGGGGTGGCCCAGCCAGGGTTTCGAGATCCAGATCAATAACACCCATCACGGTGAAGGGGGCTACCGCGAATTGAAGAAGACGGGCAGTTTTTATGGAATCCGCAATGTGTATCGGGCACTGGCGAAGGATGATGAATGGTTCACGATGCGGATTGCGGTCCGGGCGAACCGGGTCACGGTGCAGGTGAACAACATCAAGACGGTCGACTACGTTGAACCCGAGACGGTGGGTCCGGAGAATGCGCTCGGGCGCGGGACGTTTGCCCTGCAATGCCACGACGTCCATAGCCGGGTTTTCTTCCGGAATCTCAAAGTTCGGCCTTTGTCCGAGGAACTGCCGGAAGAACCGGCAGAGCAGCCGCTGGATCGGGAAGCGTACCGGCAGTTGATGGCACTTCATGCCGACAACATCCCAGTCATCGACCTTCACGCCCACCTGAAAGGCGGGCTCACCATTGATGACGTCCTGGAAAGGACTTATCGGACAGGGATCAACTACGGTGTGGCAGTCAACGGGGGGATCGGATTTCCCATCACGAATGATGCCGGGATCTACGCCTTTCGCAAGTCGCTCTCCGGGTACCCGATCTTTGTGGCGTTGCAGGCGGAAGGGCGGGAGTGGATCCGGCTGTTCTCGCCGGAGGCGGTGCGCCAATTCGATTATGTGTTTACGGACGCCTTGACGTTCACCGACGACCATGGCCATCGCACCCGGCTATGGATGAAAGACGAGGTCGAAGTGGGCAACCCGGATGAGTTTATGGAAATGTATGTTCGGCGGATCGTGGATATCCTCGACCACGAACCGATCGACATCTTTGTGAACCCGACATTTCTGCCGGAAGTGTTGGCGGCGGATTACGAAAGGCTCTGGACTCCGGAGCGCATGGACAAGGTCATCGATGCCGCAGTGCGCAATGGAATCGCGATCGAGATTAATGATCGCTACCGGATTCCCAGCATCGCGTTTGTCCAGCGAGCCAGACAAAGTGGCTGCAAATTCACGTTCGGTACCAATAACGGCGGGCGCGACGATCTCGGTTTTCTTCGTTATGCCCTCGAGGTTCGCCAGGCGTGCAACCTGGGCACAGAAGATTTCTTCGTTCCGGGGTGGCGGCCGTCGCGCGCCAATCAGCGCTGAGGACGGGGGGGATTTGTTGCGAGTGAGGGAGTTCGCTTACGGAGGAGACAATGTTCTCCCGCCAAAGGTGGGAGGTTCCTGACATGGCATTGGCCAGCGGAACGCGCCTGGTTAACCCAACGTGGATAGCGACGTCTCGGATCAGAGGCCGGTGGGATGATCGATGAAAGTCCAGGGGACCCGATAACGGGCGCTCAAATGAGCTGCGAGGGCTTTGACGCCGAATGTCTCGGTCGCGTAGTGACCGCCGTAGAGGACATTGATCCCCGCATCCTCAGCCGCGGCGTAAGTCCAATGAGGACCCTCACCGGTGATGAAGGTGTCGGCCCCTTCCAGGGCGGCGAGGCGGAGATCGCCGCCGGCCCCTCCGGTGACCACGCCGACTCGACGACAGACGGCGGGCCCGCCGGGGAGGAGTTTCACCGGCTGATGAAGAATGCGTTCGAGACGCGCGGCCAATGCGGACCGGTCCACCCGGATGCGAGCCTGGAAGCCGATCCATGCATTGCGATGAAAAAAGAAAGGCGACCGTTTGCGGAAGCCCAGGGCACGACATAGCCGGGCATTATTCCCGAGGGTCGGGTGGGCATCCAGCGGGAGATGCGCGCTGTAGACGGCAAGGTTCCCTTCGAGCAGGACGCGAAGCTGTTGGTAGCGAGGCCCGGTCCAGGGATGGGCGGGGCTCCAGAACAGGCCATGGTGAACGATGAGCAGGTCGGCGCGGGCGTCCCGGGCGCGTTTGAGGGTGGTGGAGGAGGCGTCGACGGCGGCAGCGATACGGGTGACGTGGCCACTGTTCTCGACCTGGAGTCCGTTGGCGGCGCCGTCCCAGTCATTGAATTGGTCGATTTGGAGGAGGCGATTGCAATACCGGACAAGGGTGGCGAGTGAAGGGGATTTCATGAGTGGCAAAAAAAGATGATCGCATCTATTGAAATCTGCGTTGGCCTTTCTATAGTGCGCTGGATTGAACGGCGAACATGAGCAACGCTTCCGTTGAGCCATCCCCCTGGAGCATCCAGGACGCTCGCAATTTGTACAACATCGACCGTTGGGGGGCGAGATATTATGACATCAACACCGAAGGGCACGTGGTGGCGCGGCCGCTGCTCGAGGCGGGTGTGGCGGTGGATCTGACCGATGTGATCGAGGAAGCGCGCGGTCGAGGATTAAAATTCCCCCTGTTGATCCGGTTCCAGGACATCTTGCGGCACCGGGTCGAATCCATCAACGCCGCGTTCCGGCGCGCCATTGTTGAATTCGAGTATCGGGGCACGTACCGTGGAGTATTTCCGATCAAGGTCAACCAATTGCGCGAGGTGGTCGAGGAGATCCTGGAAGCCGGCAAACCTCATCAATTCGGGTTGGAGGTCGGCAGCAAGCCGGAGTTGCTGGCCGGACTCGCGCTGCAGCATGAGGAAGGCGATCTCATCATCTGCAACGGGTATAAAGATCCCAGCTTCATTCGCATGGCGCTCATGGGTAAGAAACTGGGCCGGAATGTCATTATGGTGGTCGAGAAACTGGAGGAACTCCAGCAGATCATCGAAGTCTCGCGCCAGTTCGGCGTCGAGCCCAGTATCGGGATCCGCTGCCGGTTGCTCTGCAAAGGAGCCGGGAAATGGGCCGAGAGCGCCGGGGAAAACGCAAAATTCGGATTGAGCACGGTGGAGTTGGTGGCGGCGGCGGAGCGACTCAAGGCGGAGAATCTGGAGCACTGTTTCAAACTCCTGCACTTTCACATCGGATCGCAGGTCCCGGACATCCTCACCATCAAGAAGGCGGTGCAAGAGGCGGCGCGGTTTTATGCCAAACTGCACAAGATGGGGTTTCCGATTGAGTATCTGGATGTCGGGGGCGGTCTGGGGGTGGACTACGACGGCAGCCGGACCGCGTCGGACAGCAGCACGAACTACACGCTGCAGGAGTATGCCAATGACGTCGTATTTTACGTGGGGGAAGTTTGTCAGGCCGAAGGCGTGCCGCACCCCGCGATCGTGAGCGAGAGCGGACGGGCGATTGTGGCGCATCACAGTGTGTTGATCGTCGAAGTGATCGGGGCCATCGCCAAGATTCGGCCGGAACCGCCTTTTCAATACGGGGACCGGGAACATCGGTTGGTGAAGGACTTATTCGAAATCCATAACAGTCTGGAGAAACTGAACAAGCTCGAAGCCTATCATGACGCCCAGGAACGGCGCGAAGATGCGCATCACATGTTCACCCTCGGGCTGCTGGACCTGATCGACAAGGCGAAGATCGAACACCTTTATTGGGAGATCGGCCGCAACGTGGTGCGGAGTTTTCAGGGGCAGCCGTATGTTCCGGAGGAGATCCGCACATTGGAAGACAGTCTCGGCGATCAGTTCATCTGCAATTTCTCCGTCTTCCAATCCCTGCTCGACCATTGGGCACTGGGACAATTATTTCCGATCATGCCGATCAGCCGGCTGAACGAGCGGCCGACCCGGGAATCGACCTTGGTGGACATCACGTGCGACTCGGACGGTCAGATCAACAAGTTCATTGATCTTCGCGACGTTCGGGACACCCTGACGCTCCATGCCCTGGCCCCGAACGGGAATGGCCGCCCGGACCCCTATTACCTGGGCTTTTTTTTAATGGGCGCCTACCAGGACATCATGGGGGACCTGCACAATTTGTTTGGCCGGGTCAACGAAGTGCATGTGTTCCTGGACCCCGATGAACCGGCCGGGTATTACGTGGAGGAGATCATCGAAGGCACGACCATCGTCCAGGCCCTGGCGTCGGTGCAGTACGATGAGCACGAACTGAAGCGACAAATGAAGGCCCAGGTGGATCAGGCCATCAAGAGCGATCGAATGAAGCCCTCGGAGGCGATGCGCTTGCTGGACGATTATGAACGCGGCCTGAAGGAATACACTTATCTTTCATTCTAGCAGCTCGCGGACGCCATGTGGCCCACAGTTGCCGGGAATTTCCCATTGCATGGTTGCCAACGCCCCGAAGACTGAACTGATGCGCTCGTTGGGGCGATTGGTGCGAGGTTTGTCGGCGCTGTTTTGGGCGTTGCCGATCGCATTGGTCATTTCCGCGCAGGCTGCGACGAGCAACCTGGTAACCCCATTGGGGTTCCTGGGCCTGGTGGGACCGGCGCTGACACATGGGGTGATGCTGTATGGGCTTTGGATGATGAGTTCGTTTCAGACGCAGGAGCGGATCTGGATGGCCGCACTCGAACGGGCCCAGATGTTCGCGCTGCTTAACGTCGGCTTGTCTCCTTTTCTGCACTGGCATCAGCGCGCGCCGGAGGTGGACTTCTTCACCCAGTCCGCATTGGCAATGGGCGTGTCAAGCCTCTGCTTTTTATTTTGCTTGAACCGGGTGTTGCGCCGATTGGCGGCGATGCTGCCGGATGAGACCTTGCGGGTGGAGACGGCAGTATTCACCACCTTAAATGTTTCGTTGCTTGTGTTGCTGCCGATCCTGCTCGGTGGATACCTGATGGCGATCCAACTGGACGAGTTGCCGCTGACTCTCCGGATGGCGATCCAATTACTCGAACCACTCCAGCACTGGCTTGTCTTGTTCCTGGTGCTGCTCCCCGTGGCGGTGACCATGTCGTTGATTTGGAAAATCAAAGAGGCCGTTTTCAGCAGCGTCTTTGAGGAGGGCCCCCGGCACTGACCCCGGCGGACCACGGGGCCGTTCAATGGAGTTCAATCATCCTTGTGCGCCGGGGCGAAGCATAGCTTGCCATTTTTTGGATTATAAGTTTCAATGCATTGGGTCCGAAGCCGCCGCGTTCCGAACTGCATCTCGGCCCGGGCGTCGGGCCGGATGAGCGGGTTATTGGGCGCGGCGTGGTGAGGTAACAACTGAAAACGGGAAAAGGGAACCGGCCATGGCCAGGCGAGCAACGAGAGGGAGGGGTTTAGAGAAATGCCCGACGGGGATTCAGGGTCTCGATGAGATTACCGAAGGGGGTCTGCCTCGAGGGCGGCCGACGTTGGTATGCGGATCGGCGGGATGCGGCAAGACGCTGCTGGGAATGGAGTTCCTGGTTCGCGGAGCGACGCAGTATGGCGAGCCCGGCGCCCTGATGGCGTTTGAGGAAACGGCGGAGGATTTAGGCGCCAATGTCGCTTCGCTGGGTTTTGACGTGCCCGGATTGATACGGCGCAAGATGATCGCGATCGATTCCGTCCGGATCGAACCGAGCGAGATTCAGGAAACCGGCGATTACGATTTGGAGGGCCTGTTCATCCGTCTCAACGCGATGATCGATGCGATAGGGGCCAAGCGGGTGGTATTGGACACGGTAGAAGCGCTCATGGGAGGCATCCCGAATGAAGGCATTTTGCGGGCGGAACTGCGCCGGTTGTTTCGATGGTTAAAAGACAAGGGAGTCACGGCGATCATCACAGGTGAGCAGGGAGAGAAGAGTCTGACCCGGTACGGGCTGGAAGAGTATGTGAGCGACTGCGTGATTTTTCTGGAGCATCATCTCGCCGGGCAGACCGCCACGCGCAGGCTCCGCATCATCAAATACCGGGGTTCCCGGCACGGCACCAACAAGTATCCGACGCTCATCGACGAGAACGGCCTGTGGGTATTGCCGATCACCTCGCTGGGTCTGACGCATGGGGTGAGCAATCATCGGGTTTCCTCGGGGGTGGCTCGGCTCGACGATATGCTGAACGGAAAAGGTTATTTCCAGGGAAGCAGCATTTTGATCTCGGGCACGGCAGGCACGGGAAAGTCCAGCCTGGCGGCGGCGTTCATGGAAGCGACATGTCGTCGTGGGGATCGCGGGATGTATTTCTCGTTTGAGGAATCGCCGGAGCCAGATGCGGGAGTTTACGATGACGAGTGGTGGGATTCAGCTCATGGATGTTTACGTGGGGGCGTGCACGGTGGCGGAGCAGGACCGGGAGCGACGCACCACGGTGGGTCGCAGGGGTCAGGCGTTGGCGACCCATCGACAGGCGCACTGAATCCCGTTGGAGAGGCGAGCGTGAAGAAGAAACCGAGCGTCCAAAAGCGCGAATCGAAGCCAGCAAGTGAATCATGGAACTTGCGTTTGTAAGTTGCGGGGTCGACGCCGCGCGCGATCGCAGCCCTGGAGAATCTCAAGCGAATTTGCAGTGAACATCTGGTGAAGAAATACACCATTGAGGTCATCGATCTGCTGAAATCGCCCCAGCTGGCCAAAGGCGATCAGATCGTTGCGGTCCCGACTTTGGTGAGGAAGCTGCCCCAGCCCGTGCGCCGGATTATTGGGGACCTTTCAAATTCGGAGAAGGTTTTGATTGGACTCGATCTCCAGCCACGAATCTGAACTGGCCGGCAGGCGACGATCAGCGCATGAGGAAACCGAAGAAGAAGATCGCGGGCATGCCTGAGCAGGCGCTGACAAAGGCCGCCAAAGAGCGAGCCAGGGCAAAACATGTACTGACGCTCTATGTGGCGGGATTGACGCCCAGGTCGCAGCGTGCCATCCAGTCGATCAAGGATTTGTGCGAACTCCATCTCAAAGCGCGTTATGACCTGGAAATCGTGGACATCTATCAGCAGCCCGAGCATCTGCAACAAGAGCAGATTGTCGTCGCTCCCACGTTAGTCAAGAAACTGCCGCTTCCGTTGCGGCGGCTCATCGGGGACATGTCGAACCCGGAAAAGGTTTTGGTGGGACTCGGTCTGAGACCCCGGGAACAACCCTCCTTTACTCCACGCACCCCGTGAAGCATCAGGAACAGATCGACGAGCTGCGAGCGCGGCTGACGGAAGCGGAGGAGACGCTTCGAGCGATTCACGAGGGAGAGGTCGATGCGGTCGTCGTTTCGGGCGGCAAGGGCATTCAGGTTTACTCCCTGACGTCCGCGGAGACGAGCTACCGGCTGATTGTGGAGACGATGAAAGAGGCGGCCCTAACGGTCGCTCTGGATGGCCGGATACTCTATTGCAATGCGCGGTTCGGGGAATTGATCGACCGGCCGCTGGGATGCGTCATCGGCCATCCCCTGCGGGAATTCGCGGCGCCCGGGAGCATTGCAATGGTTGAATCCATGCTGGATCAAACGCGCCGCCAGCCCGTCCGGCAGCGGTTGGTTTTGGCCGGGGCTTATGGCAATGTCGTCCCGGTTCACGCGTCGGCGCATCTGCTGCATCAATCTGCGGATCCGGCGATCTGTATCGTGGCGGCGGATTTGACGGACATCGAGACTTCGTCGGCTGAATTGGCGCGGATGGTGGAAAAGCTGAAGCAGGAGGTCTCCCGCCGACAACTTGCGGAAGAAGTTCTCCGCCGTCGCGGAGAGCGGTTGCGGATGTTGGCTTCGCAACTCACCCTGGCCGAGCAACGCGAGCGCCGCCGGCTGGCCTCGATGGTTCACGACGAACTACAGCAGTTGCTCGTGGGGGCCGGTTATCGTCTGAACCGAGTCGATCGATCCAGCAAGTCTGAACTTCAGCAGGCGATTCTTGAGGTGAGCGAGTTGGTGAACCGGGCGGTGGAAAGTTCACGGTCGCTGACCGCGGAGCTGAGCCCGCCGGTGTTGCAGGCCGGCGGGCTGGTGGCGGCGCTGGAGTGGCTGGTGACGTGGATGCGGCGACAGCACGGTTTGATCGTGAGGCTTCAAGCCGATCATCGCGTGGCCCCGAGTGAAGACGTGACCGTGTTGTTATTCCATTCAATCCGTGAGCTGCTCTTCAATACGGTCCAGCATGCCGGCGTAAAAGAGGCTCAGGTCAGGCTTCAAAGGAAAGGACGGGATATCCAGGTGACTGTGAGCGATGGGGGATCGGGATTTGATCCCGAGGCCGTGGCTTCGCGGGTGGGCACCACTGGCGGTTTTGGTTTGTTCAGTATTCGTGAACGCCTCGACCTGATGGGTGGACGGATGGAGATCGATTCAGCGGTGGGCCGGGGCAGCAGGATTATTCTCCGGTTGGCTCGCCGCAGGACGAGTGGAATGACAGAGTCGGACCCGCCGGTGACGCGGGCCAACTGGGCTCATATCGATGGCGGGCCCAGGGTTAAGGAGACTGTTGATTCGGGGGCCAGGATCCGTGTGCTGCTGGTGGACGACCACATCGCCGTCCGGGCGGGGCTCACGTGCCTGTTACGGGGCGAGTCAGACATTGAGGTCGTGGGTGAGGCATCCGACGGGGCTACCGGGATCGAGATGGCGCGGCGGCTTTCGCCGGACCTGGTTATGATGGACATCAAAATGCCTGGAATGGAGGGTATCGAAGCTACACGACGAATCGTTTCCGAGTTGCCGTATGTGGGGGTAATTGGGCTTTCCATGTTCGAGGAACCGCAGCACGCGACGGCCATGCGCAAGGCTGGGGCACTCGGTTACCTGGCGAAGAGCAGTCCGACAGAGTTGTTATTAAGCACCATCCGTGCATGTGCCGGGAGACGGGCTCCACAGTCGGGGACGTTCAAAAAGTTGTCCGGTCGAAAGCCCGGGGGTAAGGATGGGTCGCACTCCGAACCGTTGAGTTAATCGGAGAGGCTGTTCGCGGGGTTGCCGGGTTAGTGGCTGAATCCAACCCGACGGGTCATGCGCTCCTGTTCGGCGATGGGAATGAGGCCATTTTGGACTTTAATCCAGCCTTGCTCGCGGAGGGAACGCCATCCATAGGCGCGGGCGGCATCGCGGAGTTGACCGGTCTTAACCTCGGGACCGATGAGATCAGCGATGGTGTCGTTGTTGAGGAAGAATTCGTAAATGGCGACGCGCCCGCGATAGCCCTTGAGGTTGCACTCAACGCAGCCGCGGCCGCGGCTGGCCTTGATTTCGCCGGGAGGGAGGTGGAGGGCCTGCGCCATCTCTTCCCGCAAAGGGTCGTGGATTGCGAGGTCTGGTTCAAGGCAGTGCCGGCAGATACGACGGACGAGCCGTTGAGCGATGCTGCAGACAAGCGAGGAGCCGACCAGGAAAGAATCGATCCGCATTTCGAGGAGCCGCGTTACGGCGCCGATGCTGTCGTTGGTATGGAGGGTGGAGAAAACGAGGTGGCCGGTCTGGGCGGCGCGCACGGCGATTTCGGCGGTCTCGACGTCGCGGATTTCACCAATGAGGACGACATCGGGATCATGGCGGAGGACGCTGCGGAGGCCCGCCGAGAAGGAGAGACCGATCTCTTCGCGGGCCTGGATTTGGGTGATGCCCTCAAGTTGATATTCGATGGGATCTTCGATGGTGATGACTTTTCGTTCGCCATCATTGGCGTGAGCCAGGGCGGCGTAGAGCGTGGTGGTTTTGCCGCTTCCGGTCGGACCGGTCAGGAGGATCATGCCCTGCGGCAGGCGGGTGAGTTCGGCGAAGAGAGTCTCCTGGCGCGGTTCCATTCCAAGCTGGCCCATGTCCAGGAAAAGACTTTGTCGGCCCAGGATCCGGAGGCAGACGGCTTCTCCATGTTTGGTGGGGACGATGGAGACGCGAAGGTCATATTCTTCACCGGCGGTTTTCATGGCGATTCGACCGTCGTGGGGGAGTCTCTTTTCGGCGATGTCCAGGCCGCCCATGATTTTGAGGCGGGAAACGATGGCGCCATGCAACTGACGGAGGTCGGTCGGGACGGGGATATTTTGGAGCAGGCCGTCGATGCGGTATTTGAGCCGGATCGCGGAGGGGTAGGGTTCAATATGGATATCGGTGGCCTGGAGCCGGAGGGCTTCGAGGAGAATCTGGTCCACCAGATCGGCGATGGTGGCATCGACAGCAGCATCTTCGACCGCCGGTTTGACATCGAACACGATTTCCTGGTCGAACTCGTTCAGGCCCCGTTCGGCGCGTAGGCGTTGGATGGTTTCGGCTCCGAGGCCGAAGTGATTTTTGATGGCGGCATGGATGGAGCTGGGGGTGGCGAGGACGGTTTTGACGCGTTTGCCGAGGAGGAGGCGCAGATTGCCGAGCTCGATTTGTTTGGGGGAATCGCTGATGGCAATGGTGAGGACCTCGCCGTCGATCGACAGCGGGATCATGTGATAATGGAGGATGAGTTTGACGGGGACCTGTTCGAGGACGGAGGTGTTGAGAGTGACGCTCGAGAGGTCGATGAATTCGAGGTTGCGGAGGGTGCCGAGGGCGCGATAGGTATCTTCTTCCGAGGCGTAATTGAGTTCAACAACGACGCGATGTTGGGGAAGGGCGAGCCGGCGTTGGCGGCGTCGGACTTGTTCGAGTTGTTTTTCGGTGAGCTTGCCTTGTTCGAACAGGAGGTCACCGACCTCGCGGCTGGCCATGTCGCGCTCGGTGGTCATGATGCGGGCACTTCAACGGAAGTGGATTTGTCGAATTCCAGCACATTGGTCCGGGAAGCACTGTTGGTGAGGGTGAGCGTGCGGACGTTGATTTCACTGATGCTGAGGTCGGCGACAATGGGGCGGCCGAGGGTGGCCGTGAGGTCGGCATCGTCGACGCGGACGAAGGCCTGCTTTTCGCCATCGGTCGTTTCAAAAAAGCCCAAATAGATCATATTCACTTTTCGAGTGGTTGGGGCGGGAGGCGCAGGCGGTTGAAAGTAGGCGGTGAAAAAGGGGTTGCTGAGGTTGGTGGAGTGGAGGGCCGGCACAGCCGAGGGTGCGACCAGTTCATCGAGTTGGTCTTTGGTAACGGGAAGGAGCGCGGCGCCGGGCCGGTGCGAGGATTTCGGAAACCGGGGCAGGCCGACCCCATAATCGCGGAGCACGAGGGCCAGGAGGACCAGTAAAGCCACGAGCAGGAGGGTGGCGAACCAACGATCGCGTTTGAGGCCATTAAGCATGGTCGAGGTTCAGCCGGAGTTCAATTCAACAAAACTGCGGATAATGGCCCGGACGCGGACCTCGTCAAATTTATCCCGTGATTCCTTACGGATGATAAGCCGATCGATGAAGTACGCCGGTTTTCCCGGAGCGGCTTCGGGCAGGCCGCGGGACTGGATTTCGTCCGTGCGCAACGGGATTGCCTCGAGGAATTTTTGGACCGCGCTTCCATTGCCGACGAGTTCGATCTGCACGGGGACATCGGCCAGCCGGTCCGGCCGGTCGGCCTCAGCGAGTGGGACGCCGACCGGTGGTGAGGCCACGAAGTGGATGAGGGAGACTTCGCTTGAGATAGCCAGGCTAAGGACATCCTGGAGGAGACGCAGTTGGACCCAGAGCAGCGCGGGGTGACGGCTTTCGGCGAAGTACCTCGGGGAAACCACCGGCAAGTTTGGGATCCAACTGCACTTTCCTCTGCCGGGCGAGCCGCCAGAGTTGTTCGGTGGCGAGCTGTCGTTCGTTTTGGAATTCGATCAGTTGAAAGGTGGATTTGATGCGTTGTTCCAGCTCGGGAGCGGGCCGAATGCGGTCGGCAAGGGCTCGGCGGCTGTGTTCGAGGAGGCCGCGAGAATCCTGGAGTGATTGGAGGGCGTCATCGAGTCTGGGCATATGGGGCTCGTTGGAGCGCACGGTGACCTGCGTGCTGGCCTGAGCGAGCTCCTTCCAAAGATCGAGCAGGGGTTGATCGAGGGACGCGGCCCGGTGGGACATCGGCAGATAGGCCAGCAAGTAATAGAGGCCAAGCCCAAATCCGGCGAGGAGCAAACTGTTTTGAGCGCGTCGTCTTCTTCGGGCGGCAAACATAAGCAGGTCAGGGCTCGTGCGGGCCGGCGAGAGCTTTGGGTTCGGCGGGGAGTTGCTGCTCGGGGAATCGCTCGCCCGGCAATTCCAAGACCAGGGCGAAATGTTCGGGCAGGAGCACGGAGGGATCGACCAGGCTCCGTCGGCGGTCCGCAGGCAGTGAATCGACGTTCTGGAAGAGGTGAGATTGTTTGAGATCGTTGACCAGTTGACTGAGGGTGTGACGCATGGGGTCGCCTTGTTCGGGGAGGCATAATTCGGCGATGAAGCCGTTCAGCGACGCCGACTGCGGCGGCGGCGTAGCCGATGCCGGGGGCGGATTGGTTTCTCCCCAGGGCCGGGCGAGGAAGTAGCTATCGGGGTCGGCGAACAGGACGAACCAGAAGGCTTGATTGCTGCGCGCCTGCTGAAGGAGGGCCAGGGTTTGAAGGGTATCGAGCGTTCGGCGCTGTTGTTTCAGGATCGGGAGCAAATCCTCATAGTCGCGCCGGAGTTGCCGGTCGAGCTCATCGGTCTCTCGCACCTTCTGGAGGGCATTTCGGCTTTGAGTCAAAAGGGCTTCCTTGCTGCGCAGGAGCGCATGCTTCTGCCAGGTGCCCAAGCCTAGAAACAGGGCAAGGACCCCCACCAGAAAGAAGAGCAGGGAATGGATCAGGTTCAGCGAATGGTGTCCCCGCCAGAACTGGCGAACTGCGGCGGGCAACAGGGAGACCGGCTGGCGGCTCTTGCCGAGGTGTTGCAGGGCGGCTCCGTAAGCGGCGGCAAATCGAGGGCCGGGCCACCGGGCGACACCGGGGTCGGGCCACGGATGGAAATGCAGGTTGCCGAGGCGATTCAGATATGGGATGAGGCCGGCATGGAGTGCGCTGCCGCCGCCGAGCACGATGTGAAGTTCACGCGGTTGGAGCTGCAAATCCGTCTGATCTTCCGCCCATTCGTTCAAGGAACGTGTCAGTTCAGCGTGCCATTCGGCGATTGCCGCGGCTGTGGCAGGGACGGTGTCGAGCGGTTCAAGATCTTCCGAGCGCTTAGCCGTTTCGGCCAGATCGAAAGAACCGCCCTGCCGGGAAGCGAGGGCGTCGGTGAGGCTGTCCCCGCCGAGCGCAAAGTGGCTCGCATAGATGGCCTGACCCTGGTGAAGAACAACGAGGACGGTGCCGGTGGCGCCGAAATCAACCAGGACGGTACCGGCGGCGGCGGGGTGAATATCGAGATAGGCTGCGATGATACCATTGGCGGTGGTGGTGACTTCGCAGAGGTCGAGTCCGGTGAGACCGCAACGCTGGACCTGGTTCTGGATTTCATTCTCGCGGCAGAGGGTGACCCAGAATGGATTGCTGTGTCGGCCGTAAGGGCGGAGCGGGACGTAATCGTAGACGATATTACTCTCGCCCAGCCCGCTGAGTTTTACCGTTTCGGCCTCGATGAGGCGGCGGATCTCCCGAGGTTCGGCGTCGGGCAAATCAATCGTTTGCGAAAGGGCGCGATAATGGGGGATGGCCAAGGCAATGGGATACTGGCCCAGGTCCTGAATGACGTCCTGGGCGTGGCGCATGATTTCCTCCTCGGACAACAAACCCGCGCTCTGGATTTCGATCAACTCGTGACGGAGGATTTGGGGCCGATTGAAGAGTTCCTCAACCACGAGAAGCTTAACGCAATTCCCGCCCGCATCGATCGCCAGTATGCGTTTCCGCGGCAGAAAAGGCAGGCGGCGAACGGACTGGGCCAAGGACGCCGGCACGGGTTATCGCCCCTCCTCCGCCTGATACTGGATGAACTCGCCCGTCTCCGACAGAATCGTGGCGGTCACGAAGATGAGGAGGTAGCGAGGCCGGTCGATCTCGGTCCGGCGCCGGAACAGGGGGCCGATCAGGGGGATGTTCCCCAGGACAGGCACCGATTCGACGAAGGTGCTTTGTTCGCGTTCGAGGACGCCGCCCATGACGACCGTTTGGCCGGAGCCGACGACGACCCGGGTGGCGAGTTCCTGGGTGCTGGATTCGGGTAATTTGATATCGAAGGTGCTGATGATATTGCCGGCGGGATCGACATCGCTGAGGGTGGCGAAGGTGACGAGTTTAACGTCCTGGCTCACTTTGGGATTCAGGGCGAGCGAGACCGTCTGTCCATCGCCACCGATGCTGGCCAGCACGTTGAGTTCCACACCTGCGGTCAGCTTGGTGGGCTTGCCTTCGGGCACGAAAGAAGAAGAGGAGCTCCGTTCGGTGATGGTGGTTCTGACGCCATACTCCTCATAGTAATATTGAATCTTGCCGTCACTGATGGTCGCGGGGCGGTTATTGATCACGGTGAGCCGGGGGGCGCTGAGGGTCTGGCTTTCACCGTTCTGTTCCAGGGCGCTGATGGTGGCGCTCAGGGTGGCGCTGTTCAGGATGTTCGTAAAGGTCTCCTGGAGGCCAAGCCCCACTCCGTTCAGATTCCCGGGTTGGACGATGCCGGTGAAATCGGTCGGGGAACGTCCGGCGGCGAATTGTCTTCCGGTTTCCCACAGGACCCCCAATTGCAGGAAGGCGGGCTGGGAGACGGTGATGAACCGGGCTTCGATGAGCACCTGCTGGACCGGCTTGTCAAACTCTTCGATGATCCGCTCCATGACTTCGAGTTGTTCCCGGGTGCCGCGGGCGACGACCAGGTTGCGTTCGTAATCGATCAGGTACTTGGACCCGGTGAAGAGTTCTTTGATCGCCTGTTCGAGCGACGGGGTGTCCGGGGTGCCGTCATTGACGAACTTGTCGATCTTGCGGGTTTCGGTGGTCGTAACCGACTTGTCGGGTGCGGTCGTTCTGACTTCCGTGACCTCGGTGGCGCCGTATTGGGCGGGGAGGACGAAGCCTTTGCGGAGGCGATAGAAGCGGGTTTCCTCCTGTACCTTGGTCTTGTCTTTGGCATCGACGATCCAGATCAGGTCATTGCCGATCTGGAACTGGAGTTCGAGGTTGCGCGAGATGTAATCGAGAAATTCCCGGAGTCGGACGCGGTCGAGATTCACACTCAATTTTTGACTGAAAGCGGGGAGCGACTTATCGGCCACAAAATTGATGCCTTCCGCCTGGCCGACATTGAAAATGATGGCTTCGAGGGTGACGTTGTCCAGGTGCACCGAGATCTGTTTATCCAGGATTTTGGCCATGCGCCCCTCGGGTTGGCTGAAGTCGAACAAGGGACCGCTCTCATAGTTGGTCCGGCCGTAAGTGCTGGGAATGTAGGGTGTCTTTTCGATCTGATCGATCATATCGCGGATGTCTTTCCGAGGCGGGAGGCCGCGATCCTTCTTTTCCTTCAGGAGATCGGGGATCGTGGGATTAAAGCTGGAGTTATTGGCGTCAATTTCCCGAATCTCATCCTCGATATTGCGGTTGCGTTGTTGTTGTCGCTGTTTGCCGACCCACCGATAGACGCGCTCAATCGCAGGGTCCTGGGGATCCATTTCATAAAGGAGCGCGGCCTTGACCTCGGCATCCTCCCATTGATTGCGACGGGCGAGGTCGAAGATCTCCTGGATCTGTTGATCGTGGGTTGGACTGTAGGTAGTGCTGGTGGGCTCGGCGGGCGGCGCCGCCGCGGTTGAGGGTGCGGAACTCGTGGGCTTGGGACCCTGGCATGCGGCAAGAAAGGCGCACGCCGCGACCATGGGGAAGAGACGACGGATGAAGGCGAACCTGTTCGACAAAAACATGGACATCCCGGGGCCCTGGCGACGGTGGACTGGCGTTGCCGAAGGGCAGCATGGGCGACTGGATCGGGTGCGAAACATCAGGCCACCAATTGATACCAATTGTCGCGCTGACGCGGTTCGTAGCCCAGATCTTCGATCAGCCGTCGCATATCGCTGACACTCATCCGAAAAGTGGCGCCTGCCTGCGAGACAACGTTCTCTTCCAACATGACGCTCCCGAGATCGTTGGCGCCGAATCTCAGCGCCAACTGGCCTATCTCAGGGCCCTGCGTCACCCACGAACTCTGGATGTTGGGCACGTTGTCCAAGTAAATCCGGCTCAACGCTTGCATGCGCAAGTACTCATGCGCACCCACGGTCGGTGCGCGGAGTTTAGTGTTCTCCGCCTGGAAAGTCCAGGCAATGAATGCGGTGAAGCCCCCCGTCCGGTCTTGCTGTTCACGAACGCGGTCGAGATGCTCAATGCGATCTTCGAGGTTTTCAACGTGCCCGAACATCATGGTTGCGGTGGATTTCAGGCCAAGCCGATGGGCTGTGTCCATAACGCCGAGCCAGTCCGTGCTCATCGCTTTGAGGGGCGAGACGCGACGCCGAACCCGATCCACCAGGATTTCACCCCCGCCACCGGGGACGGAGCCGAGGCCGGCCTTGATGAACTGGCGGAGGATTTCCTCGACCGGCATTTGGAACACGTGCTGGAAATGCACGAATTCGCTCGGGCTGAACCCGTGGATGTTAACCGTGGGAAACCTGGTTTTCAGATGATTCAAGAGGTCAAGATACCATTGCAGCGAGAGCTTGGGGTGATGTCCACCCTGCAGGAGGATTTGCGTCCCACCCTGGGCCAGAGTCTCCTCGATCTTGCGATCAAGGACGTCCCGGGAGATCACATACGCGTCGGGATCGGATTCGACGCGGTAGAACGCGCAGAACTTGCAATAAACGTTGCAGACGTTGGTGTAATTGATATTGCGGTCGACGATATAGGTCACGATTTGGTTGCCTCGGCCTTCGAAAGCCTCGGCCTTGGCCAGGGAACGTCGTCGGTCGGCAAGGGCGCCCAATTCCTCGAGCGGCAGCGAGCATAGTTGCAGTGCTTCGGTTCGCCCGATCCGCCGGCCATCCCAGACTCGCTGGAGGAGCTCATCCAGTGCAGCATCGTAGATCACGGGCGCAGCTTAGCGGAAATCAAAATTGCTACAAGCCTCTCTCTGCGGGAAGAAATGAGCATGGCGCCAGACCCTGGCAAAGATCGGATGCGGCCCCCGGCTCGCCCCCGGCCGGGACGGCGCACACCGAGGCCGCTGTTTTGGCGCACCGAATGAAAATGGTAACCGGCTTTACGCAGTGGCGAGGTTTCGGATGCTGATGTCGCTGGCGGGGTCGTTGGCGGCTTCCGTTTGAGCGGTGACCTCATCCCAGACTTTCAGGGGCTCGTAGAAGGTATTGCGTTGCACGGGGACGCGGCCCGTTTCTCGGATGGCTTTCACCATGTCCGCCTCTGTTTGTTGGGTGGGGGTCTGGGCGCCGGCCATATGAAAGATGTGTTCTTCCTGGATGGTCCCGTGGATATCGTCGGCGCCGAAATTCAGGGCGACTTGGGCGAGTTTCGTTCCCAAACCGACCCAATAGGCCGTGAGGTGGCGGAAGTTGTCCAGGAGAATGCGGCTGATCGCCATCGTTCGGATCGTGTCGTGGGCGGTCGGCGTCGTCTCGACCGGGATCGCGTTATCGCCGGGCTGATAGGGCAGGGGAATGAACCCGGTAAAACCGCCGGTCTCATCCTGGAGCTGCCGCAATTGGAGGAGATGGTCGATGCGGTCTTCGATCGATTCCACGTGCCCGTAAAGCATGGTGCAGGTGCTGCGCCTTCCCATCTTGTGCCAGGTCCGGTGCACATCGAGGTACTCCGCAGCGGATTCTTTTCCGCGGGCGATGGCGGAACGGACCGACGGTCGGAAGATTTCGGCACCTCCGCCGGTGAGCGTATCCAGCCCGGCCTCGCAAAGCGCGGCGAGGGTGTCCGGGACGGAGCGGCGCGCCAACCAGGCAAGGTGGAGAATCTCGATGGCGGTAAAACATTTCAGTTGGAGCCGGCGATCGAGGGCGCGCAAAGCCCGGAGCATGTCGAGGTAGAATTGGAAGGGCAGGGAAGGATGCAGGCCACCAACGATGTGAAGTTCCGTAACTCCGGAGCCGAGGGCCTGTCGGGCCTTCTCGACCATTTGCTCGATGGTTAATTCGAAACCGTCCTGGTCGCGTTTCTTGCGGGCAAACGCGCAGAACTGACAGCTCAGGATGCAATAGTTCGAATAGTTGAGGTATCGGTTGAGGATGTAGGAAGCGCGGTCCCCATTTTGACGGCGGTTGGCATAATCCGCCATGGCCCCCAGCGCATGCAGCTCCCGGCTCTGAAACAGACGCAGTGCATCGCGCTCCGTGAGCCTCCGGCCGGCGACGACCTGCTCGTAGAGGTCAGATAAACTGCTATGTTGAATCGCTCGCATCATCGGATAAACCGGAATCCCGGGAAGACCACTTCCGTTACCACGGCGGTGAAGAAGACCAGACTGATGAGGGCGTTGAGACGAAAGAAGGCCATGTCAATCCATCTCAGATTCCGCCGCCGTGCCAACCAGTGTTCCAGAACGAGACTGCCGAGAATAATTGTCAATGCAACGAAGTATGCCACTCGGAACCGCGAAAGCAAACCGAACGCGGCCAGAAACCCCCACATGATCATGTGCGCGAGGAACGCGGCCTGAAGGGAGTTCCGGGTTCCCCAGCGAACGACCAGCGAGCCGAGGTGCTGAGTGCGATCGAACTCGTAGTCCTGCAGGGCATAGATGATGTCGAAGCCCACCAGCCAGAAGAACACGGCCACGGCCAGGATCAGGGGCAGGACGAAACTCTCACGGATTGGCCACCAGCCGATAGCGCCTTTGACGGCCAACCATGCACCAATGGGTGCGATGGCCAGGGCGAGCCCGAGGAACAGGTGAGTGAAATCGGTAAAGCGCTTGGTCCAGGAATAAAAACAAATGATGGCCAGGGCTACGGGCGATAACCAGAAACACAGCCCGTTAAGGAAGAAACTGGCAGCGATCAAACCCGCCGCGCTGATGCTCCACAGGCCCCACGCGCCCGCCAGGGAAAGCCGTCCCGCAGGCAAATGCCGATTCGCGGTGCGGGGATTAAGGCGATCAAATTCGCGGTCGGCGATCCGGTTAAAGGTCATGGCACAAGTCCGGGCGCAGACCATGGCCAGCAGGATGAGGCCGAAAGTGCGCCAACCGGGCCAGCCTCGATGCTCACGGGCCGCCACGGTCATGGACGCCAGGGCGAAAGGCAGGGCGAACAGGGTATGGGAGAACTTGACGAAGGCGCCCCAATCGAGCAGTTGACGAATTATCAATCGGGCTCCTCCTGCCATCGAGTACCGAGTTGATGAGCGATGCCGAGATGATCAAGGACTCGGGCGATCACGGTGTCGACGACTTCTTCCGGAGTGCGGGGCTTCGAATAGAAGGAGGGATTGGCCGGCAGAATGATCGCGCCGGCCAGCAGGAGGAGTTCGAAATTGCGGACGTGCACAAGGCTGAGCGGCGTTTCGCGCGGCACGAGGATGAGCTTTTTCCGTTCTTTGAGGACCACATCGGCGGTGCGGAGCAGGGCGTCGTCGCTGATCCCGTGAGCGATGCGGCCGAGCGTGCCCATGCTGCAGGGGATGACGACCATGGCGTCGCACGGATTAGAGCCACTGGCGAACGGGAGGTTCATGCTGCTGAGGCCATGGCGCTGGACGTCGTCGTGAAGGTGCAAAGGCCCGTCCAATTCCTCACTAATGACGGTCTGGGCGTACCGGCTCAGCAGCAGGTGGACCTCGCTTCCGGAGGCTGCGAGGTTCTCGAGGAGGCGCTGGGCGTAAAGGCTGCCGCTGGCGCCAGTGATGGCGACAACGATCCTCACGATGGGTAGACCCCTGCTGAATCTTCGGTCACTGTGGGCGGAATATGGCGATGGCGCGGGACTTGGGCAAGGCCGGTTTCTACGAATGAGGCTTGAGTCAAACCCCAGGATCACCACAATGCACGCGTGCTGCGTATTGCCATAGGCATCGGATCAATATGCGTTTTGGCTGTGGTCGTGGGGTGCGTGAAGAGCGACGGCCGACGGGGAGAATGGGCCCGCGTTCACCCGGGCGAGACCGCCGATTCCGAGGAGGCGATGGGCCAAAGGTCGAATGAGCCGGGGCAGCGCGGATCGGGAGGACTTGAGTCCGGCGTGATCCGGCCTTCGACGCCTGGTTCCACGCCGGGAGTAGCGTCGAATCGAGCGCAGGGCGAATGGGTTCGTCTGAACGAATGGGCAAGGTCGGAGCTGGGAACAACACCTCGCCGAATCGCGGTAGGCGGCGGCATGGGTTACTCGCTGGAGACAGCCTTGGGAACGCTGGTCCTCACCCCCGCCACCCGGCTTGCTTCGTTTGATGGAGTCACCTTCTGGCTGGGTTTCGCACCAATGTGGCTTGACGGCGATTGCATGGTGCATGAGTTGGATTTGCGGAAAAATGTGATCCCGTTGCTGACCCAGCCCGAGGCATCATCGATGCCCCCACGAACCATCGTGATCGATCCGGGGCACGGGGGACAGAATCACGGGACCCGCAGCGTTGTGCCGGGTCTGCTCGAGAAAGATCTGACCCTGGACTGGGCATTGCGGATGGAGCCGCTCCTCAAGCGTCAAGGGTGGAATGTGGTGCTCACCCGCCGGGATGATCGTGATATGAGTCTGCCGGAACGAGTGGAGGTGGCGGACCGATGCCAGGCGGATCTTTTTTTGAGTCTTCATTTCAATTCGGCGCTGCCCCAGACGGAACAATGCGGGTTGGAGACCTTTTGCACCACGCCCGTTGGTCTCCCATCGACGCTCACCCGGAACTATGAGGATGATGTGACCCACGTCTTCCCAAATAACAGCCACGATGCCGACAACTTGAGATACGCGATTCGCTTGCATCGGTCTTTGCTGCAGGCGGTGGGGATGGCGGATCGCAGCGTTCGACGGGCACGATTCATGGGTGTCCTGCGCACCCAGCAACGCCCGGCGGTACTGCTTGAAGGTGGTTATCTATCGAATCCTCAAGAGGCGCGGTGCGCGGCCACACCGGAGTACCGACAGCGATTGGCCGAAGCCGTTGCAGATTGTCTGGCGCCACCGTCTACTGTGGCGGCAGGACCACTGGCAGGCCGGTCGAAAATGCACGCCGGTAAATGAAGGACTCCGGGCCATGGGTTGTGACGGGGGGCGCCGGATTCATCGGGTCGCACCTCGTGGAGCGTTTGCTCACCGAGGGATGCAGCGTGACCGTGATCGACGATTTCTCGACCGGCTCGATGGCGAATCTTCGAGCAGTTGAAGGGCATGCTTCTCTGAGGGTGCTCCACACCAGGGTATCGGCTTGCGCGGAACTGCCGGCAATCATCGCCGCGGCGGCGGGGGTTTATCATCTGGCGGCGGCGGTCGGCGTGGAGTTGGTGATACGTTCTCCCATTCAGACCATCCTGACCAACCTGCGGGAGACGGAATATGTGCTTGAGGCGGCGGGCTCGGCGGGAACTCCCGTCCTCGTGGCATCTACCTCCGAGGTCTACGGGAAGAGCAGCAAAGGCCAGTTCGACGAGGACGACGATTTATTGATTGGGCCGCCTCGACTGGCTCGATGGAGCTACGCCTGTTCCAAATTAATGGATGAGTTTCTGGCCATGGCCTACTCCCGCGAACGCAATTTGCCCGTGGTAGTTGCCCGTTTGTTCAATACCGTCGGCCCCCGCCAGACCGGTCGGTACGGCATGGTCCTCCCTCGGTTTATTGCATCCGCCAAGGCCGGTCGGCCCCTGACCATCTTCGGCGACGGGCGGCAGACCCGTTGTTTCTGTTATGTGACGGACACCGTGGATGCCCTTATAAGGTTGATGTGCACCCCGGCCGCTTTTGGACAGGTGTTCAATGTGGGAAGTGATGCCGAGGTCTCGATTCGTGAACTGGCCGAGATGGTGACGCATCAACTGGGTTCGCCTTCCTCCCTGGAATACCTGCCTTATGAAAAAGCCTACGCGCCAGGGTTCGAAGATATGGCGCGTCGCCGGCCCAATGTCGGGAAATGCGCCGCTTTTACCGGTTTCCGGGCGGGCATTCCATTGCCGCGGATCATCGAGTTGACGGCCGAAGGTTAAGCAAGTTTCGACTCGAAGAGGAAATGAAGAAGGGCACCCTTTCGGGTGCCCTTCTTATCAAAACAGGAACAGGTTAATTGGCTTTATCGGCCGGAATGGCGACCAGGTTCTGGTCATCGCCGGTGGTCCGGAGCTGATTCCGGAGAGAGCTGGTGGTCATGGGTTGAACGCTACCGTCTCCCAATGCGAGATTACCGGAGTTTTGATGGACGTTTTTGTCGTAACCGGCTCCGACCGTATCGGTGTGATTCGTGCCGAAGCGAACGACCATGCTACCGGAGGAGATCGGTCCATTGTAAATACGCGGGAGGGAGGTCGGCGAGTTATTGGTAATATTCCGATCGCCGGAGAGGATCATCTGAGGATAGGTATCCTGGGCATCGTAGCCGACGATATAGCTGATGGCCTGGTTTTGTCCCTGGTTCGCTTGATTATTGTAGATGATGTCGGCCCAGTTCGTCGCCGTGTAACGACCAGCGTCGCTCGGGCAGACGAGGATCTTCGGTGTGCTCAGTTCGTTGGACATCGTGATCAAGTGCCAGTAAATCGTTTGGCTGGGCCGGCCGGCAACACCGCGGTATTCCGAAGAACCACCTTGGTTGGTCGAGATGCCCATTGGAAAGGAATCACCGTGGTCATTGGCAAAAATCTTATACGACAGTCCAACCTGTTTGAGATTGTTGGTGCAGGCGATCTTCTGTGCCTTGGCTTTTGCCTTAGCGAGCGCGGGAAGAAGCATGCCCGCCAGAATCGCGATGATGGCGATTACAACAAGCAATTCGATAAGCGTAAAAGCCCGGATTCGTTGCAGATTTCGATGCATTTTGACAACTCTTTTCATAGCGTTTCGTGGTTGGATTAACGGTTTCGGCACTCTAATCAAATGGACTTTTGTGTCAATTCAATTTCTGGTTTTCGATTAGCAAAGCCAGTACCAGCAGAGTAGACCCCCTATTTGCAGTGAGTTAGATAGACATCGGGCTTCTCATCGCCTCCCCGCGGTAAATTTTCACGCAACTTGCGTGGAAATCACGCAAGCCGCCTCTCCGCGGAGGAGCGGCAAGCGCCGTGTGAGGGCACACGGCCTAAAGCGGTGGCGTCTTGCAGGCCCGGTGACGCCACCGGTCGTTGTTCCCCGGCGCAGCGGTTCAGCGCGCCCTCACGTCCGCGGCTACGGGGAGGGACCATTCGGGTCTTGGAATATTTCGGCTCGCGCGGTTGTCTCTTTCGCGATTTGATCCCGTTTCATGAAACGATCGTTCTGGCTGGTCCTGGCTTTGGCCATAGTGGGAATCGGATTCGGCGTGAGAGTCATCGCCGAGGTGGGTGATGACTTGCGGCTGCCGCGAAGCAGTCCGGAAGCGCAAGGCATCGCGTCGGGCGAGATACTGGCATTCGTTGAGGCGGCCGAGAATGAGATCGATGCGCTGCATAGTTTTATGCTGGTGCGGCATGGACATGTGGTGGCCGAAGGTTGGTGGGAACCCTATGGGGCGGAGACAAGGCACATGCTGTATTCACTGAGCAAGAGTTTCACCTCCACGGCGGTGGGCATGGCTGTGGCGGAAGGTCGAATGACGATTGATGATCTCGTGCTGGAATACTTCCCGGAAGATGCGCCGGACACGATTAGCGCCCAGCTCAAAGCCATGCGTGTTCGTGATCTCTTGCGCATGGCGACGGGGCAGCACGTCGAACCGGCGTTTGGGTCGGCGACCAACTGGCCCAAGGTTTTCCTGGCACAGGAGGTTGTCCACAAACCCGGAACCTACTTTCTGTATAATACCGCGGCGACGTTCATGTTGTCGGCGATCGTGCAGAAGGCGACGGGGATGTCGGTGCTTGATTTTCTTCGACCGCGGTTGTTCGAACCGCTCGGTATCGAAGGCGCGACTTGGGGGACGAATCCAGAGGGGATCAATTTTGGTGGTTACGGATTGAGTGTGCGCACGGAAGACATCGCGTCCCTGGGGCAGCTGTACCTGCAGAGGGGGTTATGGCACGGGCGGCAGTTGCTGCCAGCCGCCTGGGTCGAGGAGGCCACGGCCCGGCAAATTGCCAATGGCAGCAACCCGGGAAGCGACTGGGACCAGGGTTACGGCTATCAGTTCTGGCGCTGTCGCCACAATGCCTATCGCGGCGACGGGGCATTCGGCCAGTACCTGTATTGTGATGCCGGACCAGGACGCGGTGGTGGCGATTACCAGCGGCGTGCGGGACATGCAGGCCGTGCTCAACCTCGTATGGGATCGATTGCTGCCGGCCATGAGGGCGGCGGCGCTTCCGGCGGATGAGGTAGCGCACAGCACGCTCGAAAGGAAACTCACCGGACTCAAGTTGCCTCCAGAGTCGGGGTCGGCGACCTCCTCGGTGGCCGGGGTCCTGATAGGCAAGAAGTACGTATTCCCGGATAACGAGGCGGCACTCGAATCCATCGAGCTCGAATCGGCCGACAAAGACCGGGTGGTGTTCAAACTAAAAGGGCGCGGGGCGGCACAGCGAATGGAATGTCCTTACGATCGCTGGTGGAAAGGTGAACTGGCGATTGGCGGGACGCCGAACCAGTTGTCGGCCGTGAGCGGGGCGTGGTTGGAGAAGGACGTCTACGGCATAACGATTTTCTTTTACGAGACGCCGCATAGCCTCAGTTTGAAGCTCCACTTTGACGGCGATCAACTGTTCCTGGATGCCGAATCCAACGTCGCATTCGGGCCTACCCGGAAACCGCAATTGGTGGGCAAGGCTGAATGACTCGAATCGTTGGCTTGGGGTCATTGTGTGAAAATGGACCGATGATCGGTGCGACACGGACCGCTGGCGGCAAATGTGGACCAGGCCGGGCTACACGCCTTCGCCGAATAGATTGGCGAGCCGCCCGGCGAGCTTTCGTCGGGCGACGGAATACGAGAAATACTTAAGGCCGAGCCCGTAGTTCGTATCAGCCCATTCCTCGCGAAGTTTGGCATTGTTAAGGAGTTCCCGGGTCTGTTGGATCGCGAGGTTTGAGAGGACGTGCGACATCTCGATCGTTCGGAATCCGAGCGGGGCAATATCCCGGGAATAGACGGCATAATTATTCACGACGACGGGTTTGCGGAAATAAACGGCCTCGAGGAAGGCATTCCCGAATCCTTCATAGTAGCTGGGGTAGGTGACGAGATCGGCATGGGGATAAAGATCATAAAGGGTATAGACCTTTTTCCCGGCGTTATTGATGCCGCGGACCTCTCCCACCCGGTCCGCGATGAATCGAACGTCGATGGCGGCATCGTTGATGCGTTCCTGGAGCAGTTGCCTGTAATCGTTGCCTTCATCGCCGGCGGGATGGGAGATCACCAGTTTGGCGCGCGGATTCCTCAATCTCCGGACGAGTTCAATGGCGTGTTCGATTCCTTTGCGGGCCACGACCCGGGTCGGTTGCAGGATGAGGAGATCATCCCGGCTCAGGCCGATTTCGGACCGGACGTCGGCGCTGTAATCATCCGTGGGCGGGGCGGCATGTTCAAACTGCAGAACATTCGGGATGACGGTTGAAGGGAGTGCATAACGACGGGCAAGTTCCTTCTGGGCCATCGAATTGATCACCACATGCTCGATGCGGGGAAGAGAAGGCGGAAAGGCGGACTGAAGATGATCGTTGACGGCATTGAGGGTGAACCGCTCGCGTTCCCAGGAGAAATCGTGATGGTGCGCGATGGTGGGGATCCCAGTCTCGGCGATGAATTCGGTAATGGCCAGCCCCAGGGGAACGTGCATGGGGATCGCCAGGGCATTTTGCGGCACCAGGACCTCCACCTGAAAATGGTCAACGAACTCATAAAGCGCGTCCAGCAGGCGATCTTTGATAGACTGAATTTCTCGCGAAAGGGCACGAGTGCGCGTGGTGACCCCGAACAAGTGTTGTTGCACCTCGGCCACTTCGGGATTGGTGAAGAAGGCCAGAGGGACATGGAAACTGGCCTCCGGCGGTGTATCGAGCAATCCTCCCATCCAGAAGCAGGAATGGCCTTGTTCGTGGAGGATCGTCGCCCATTTCCCGGTCTCAAGCGAGACCCCGTCGGTGCCATGGAACCGGGTGCCGACGAAGCCAATGCGCCGCGGAGGGCCGGCCGTGAGGATGCACTGCATAGTGAGGGGGATTACGGGGTCGCCCAATCCGACTCGTAGCCGGGACGACTGAGCGCCCGGAACTGACCGAGCTCGAGGAGCATATCGGGGCCGAGGACCGTGGCGGCAAAGGGAAAGAGAGATTCTTCTTCAAATCGGAAGTGCTTGATCGAGGCTTCCAGAGCGGATTGCAACAGCCGGCGGGCCATTCCGATATCGGGGGAGTCCTGTATTTGTCTAAATCGATCGTCCAATTCCTGATGTTCCTGGTGAAGACGATCACGCCGACCCTGGTTTTCCAGGGAATGATCGAGGGCGCACAAGACCAGCTCCTGCTCGGCCTCGCCATGGGCGATGAGCAGGCGGGCGATCATCCGGGCCAGGACATGAATGGTATCGGTGCTGGTCATCGCGGGGAGTTCAAGCTCGATCTGTTCGAAGAGTTGGCGCAAGACCGTATGTTCAGCCACTAAGGCTTCCGTGATATTCATGTCCGGCACTGTAATAACAGAAAGATCTGGGCTTTCAAGATGGGGCATCGAACTTGAGCCAGTTTTTCCGGGGCAAACGGCCAAAGCGCGAGGCTTCACGGACCGGACGGAGTCGTCCGCGGTGGACTCGGCGATCAGACGGCGGCATTATCGTGGAGGTTGCATGATCGATTATCCGCGCGGCCACGCTGGACATGGATCCCCGTGATCAGACCGAAAACGATGGCAGTGCCGCCCCACAGTTGGCCCCAGTGCATCGGTTCACTCACTGCGATGGCGGCGATGACGATGCCCACCAGCGGCTGAATGAGAATGGTCATTGCGGCGAGGCTGACGTCGGTCTCGCGGATGACGAGATACCAAATGGAATAACCGACCAGGGTGCAAATCACGACCAGATACCCCAGGATCACCCACGCGATCGCCGTGAGGTTGGGGAGCTGATTCCAGGTATTGGGACCATCGATGAGCACGTTGACGAAGGTTCCGCAGCCCAGGGCGACGGCAATAACTTTGAGAATCCCGCTCCGGGCGAGGATCGGTTTGCCGATCACCGAGTAGGCCGCCTCGCAAATGAAGGATGAGATAAAGAGGAGATTGGCCCCCAGGCTCGCCCACGGCACCTCGGTGCGCCAAATCCGATTCAGCAGCAATACGCCGCCCATGCCAATCCCGAACCCGATCCAACGCCGCACCGGAATCTGTTCGTGCAGGAAAAAGGCGGCCGCCAGCACGGTCACGAGGGGTTCAAGAGCGGTAAGGATCGAAGAGTCGCCCGCCTTGCCGAGTTGGACCCCCAGGATTTGAAGACGCGGGCCGAGCGAAAAGACGAAGATTCCCATCAAGGCCGCCCGGAGGAGGTTGGGGCCTCGAGGTGCATTGCCGGGCAACCAGGGCCACAACATGCCGAGCAGCACAGCGGCGGAGGTGAATCGCAGGGTGGTGATTTCGCCGGCACTCAAGGTGGGGGTGAGCCCTTTAAACGCAGAATAACTTCCCGCCCAGAAGAGATTCATCACGATGAGCAGGGCGAGATGAGAACGTTTCATGTCGAGTTGCGTCGGCGTCGTCGGAGCCACTGTTTAAACAGCATGCGTGTCCTGGCGGGGTGCTTTCCGTACCTTTCCCGTCGGGAGTGCACTATCAAAACAATCGTCCCGCCCGGTGAAGGGCGGGACGCGACGATTGAAGGGATTGTAGCGGGCTTAAATCTCCCAGCCCTTGCGATTATTCCGGCTGACGAATTCGGCGGCCTGGGGAAGGTTGGTTGATTTCATGTTCGGACCGTCCCATTCGACGCGATAGCCCTCGCCGACGCGCAGGGCAATGCAGCCGAGCAGGATCGTTTCGGTCAGGTAGGCCGCGATGTCAAAATTTGAAAACGCGGGAGTGCCATCCTTGATCATGCGGATCCATTCCTGCATATGGCCGGGCGACCGGGGGATGGTCTGGGGGACGTCCTTGCACGCTTCGTGGTTATTGCCCGACTTGAATTCCTCCTCGCCTTTCAGGGCCAGGTAGAAGTTGGCGCCATAGTCATCCGGCGAGAACAGTTTGCCCTTTTCTCCAATCACCAGGGCGCCGCTGCCGGGCAGCTTGCCCTGGGTCATCACGATTTCCTTGATCTTTTCCGCATCGGGTCGGAGGGGTTTGAGAGGATCCTGGGGGTTGCCGTCGTACCACCAGAATTTCAGGGCGGGCAGGCCTTCCCGTTCGGGGAATTCATAACGGATCCGGGAGGTCTTAGGGAACGTCTCCGGATAAATGCGGGAGGCGAGCTCGCACTCGACCACGTTGGGATACCCCAGTTTCAAAGCGCGGAAGGGCATATTGACTGTATGACAAGCCATGTCGCCAAGTGCGCCTGTGCCGAAATCGTACCAGCCGCGCCAATTGAATGGCGCATAAACGCCGTCCTTGTACGGCCGTTCGGCGGCGGGGCCCAGCCACAAATCCCAATCCAGATCATCCGGCACGGGATCGGAGCCCGGGGGACGTTCAATGCCCTGGGGCCAAATCGGGCGGTTGGACCAGACATGCAATTCGAGGGGGGCGCCGATGACGCCGGCCTGAATGACTTCAATCGAGCGGCGCAGCCCGTCTTCGGCGCTGCCCTGGTTGCCCATCTGCGTGGCGAGCTTCTTTTCCTTCGAGAGCTGGCGCATGAGGCGCGCTTCATTGACCTTTTGCGTGAGGGGTTTTTGGCAGAAGCAGTGCTTGCCCATTCGCATCGCGCGGATGGAAGCGCTGCCATGGTTATGGTCGGGAGTGGAAACCGTCACGCCGTCGATCTGATTGCCCATTTCCTCGAGCAATTTTCGATAATCCTGATACTGCTTGGCCTTCGGGAACTGCTGAGCTTTTTTGGCGAGAGTCTTCTTGTCCACATCGCAAATGGCGACGAGGTTGGCGCCGCAGCTCGCGGCATCGCGTGTGTCACTGTCCCCCTTGCCACCCACGCCGATGGAGGCAATGTCGAGACGTTCATTTGCGCCCAGCACCTGGCCGATATAAGGGAACGCAAACGCGGCTGCGCCGGCCACGGCCGTTGTGCGATTAAGGAATTGACGACGGTTCAATGTGTTCATGGGTGAGTTTTTTAGCATAATTTATTGCTTCGTGATCCACGCCCTTTACGCGCCCGGCTGCGTTTGGACAAGGTTTTTTGCACGGATTACACCTTTATGGGACGGCTCCAGCGGCCGATTTGTTCACACGAAACTCCAGATTTGCGGGGGATCGTCCCGGCCGACACGAGATCCGATAGCGCGCCGGATGAATTACTACTTGCGCGTGCAGGACGACCGTCTTTATCATCGCCACGGTTCGTAGGCGGCTGCGCAACGCGGGGTCGCCATCCAAAGGAGGATGAACTTCAAAGTCAAGGAGAGCATATGGCTTGGCGTATTCATGATCAGGTAATCCGTGCGGAGATCGACAACCGGCTACTCGGCCGCGTGACCGGTTCGGTGTGGCTTGCGGGCCGCGTCCAACCGCTGCGGCTCGAGCTCACTGGGAACGCGGGGCCGGACATGGCCGGCTGCGTACTCACGGTGGAGAATCCCTGCCCTGTGCCGGATCCACTCGAGGGACTCGCTACAGAACAGCGGGGGGTGTGCGGTGACATGACCGCTTCCCGGAAGGTCAAGGTCCCCACTGTTTCATTGACGAAATGGCTCGAGTCGCACCCCAGCGAGCCATTTCCGTTTGTCTGGGGCAATCAGGTGTACCTCGAATGGTACAGCGAAGACGAACGGCCGGGTAGTGATCGAATTAAGCAGCCGCAATGCGATGTTAACGGGGTCCCAAATGGCGCATGACCCCCGCGCAAGCAAGCACCCAACAGTGTGAAAGTGCCCGGGCCTTTGCCAGCTTCGTGGGCGAGTTGGGGGTGTCCGCCAATGCAGAATACCCAGGTTCAAGCCCGGGCGCTGCTCTCACCGGGTCGGAACATGACGCCAGGCTCAAGTCGGCCGAGTTCGAACAACTGGCCCGGATTGAAGCCCTCAAGCAGCGTGTCCGATGTGTCACCGGGGAGCCGAATATGACCTACGGCCAATCCCCGGAATCCACCTTGGATGAAGTGGAGGACTTCTGGCGGCGTGTCCTGGAATTCGAGGAGGCCGAAGGGCAGGAGTCTTCTTTGGTTAAGACCCGGCACCTGCTGCTTGATCGGGTTGGGATCAACCCCCCCGCAGCGGGAGGTCTGAGTGATGCCGAGATAAAGCAGCACCTGTCGAACCTGATTGAGGGTTTGGCGCATCTCCGAATCTTCCTGCAATACACCGATCATCTGTCCGATCGGGAGCTTTACACGCTGCTCCTCGCGCACGTGCTTGAGGAGGCGGTGCATGACAATTCCCCTGATTCGCATTTCAACTCGACCGTGGACATGAGTGTGCTGGGCCTGGCCGAAAATGACGACGGCTCGCAGATTTACCTGCAATATTACGCCGATGAGCTCATCCGCGAACAATGGGCCATCGATTTTCCAGAGGACCCCTTGCCGCCGCACGAGGATCCTCCATATCGGCGCGACTCGAGCCTGCCGAAAGCGGAATAGAGCTTAACGCCCGTTTTCGGGCGGTGTGTGCGGTGCCTATCCTGGATCGGCAGGTGATATCAATGAGTGGAGTGACCATCCGCCACTCCTTGAGGCGGCTGGCGCCCACAAACTCCGCCGGTGGCACATCCCGCGCAAGCCTGGTTCCTGATCCGCTTCAGAGGTCCCGTGTCATTCGGAGATAAAAGCGATCATAGTCAAACCGCCGGGTGCGGTGGGGACCTGGCGGTTGGGACGGGTCGTGTGGCCGCGGACCAACCGTCGTTGAATTGCGCTGCACCGGCACCGGATGGCCCGGCCTGCGGTGACGCCGGTGCTTATGGGAGTTATGACGAATGGACCAGATTGCCGCGAGGGCCCCAGCCATCAGACCAACGCCAGCCCAACCCACGGGAGGGGTTGTTCGAGGCGATTCCGAGTGGTTGTGGGAATGACCCGGTGCGGACGTATATGTTGAATCCGGTGGGTCGTAGTTCAATGCGATTTCGCTCCGGACGGCGAAGAAGCCATCGGCGTTGAGGCTCAGGATTTGCCCGGCCAGGAGTAATGCCAAGACTCCGAGGTAATAAAGGATCCGCATTCCTTCGATGATCATCCTACCCTCCTTGGGTTGAATTCGGATGGAGTCTAAGTCGGGGTGCTTGCCGCCGTCAATGACTTCGTATCGGTGGCTGCAGGATTCCCGGGGGGGAGGAGCGCAATTGCGCGGCGGCTTATTTTGCGGACTTGCCGGGCGATGCGCGGAGTCCTAAGTTTTGTGGCGTCGAGCGCGCGGGCACGGTCCGCCGGCCGGCACGCGAGACAAAGGAGGACAAGCCGTCAACTCAAGGAGGGTTATGACATGGCATATTCACGAGCACGTCATGCGTGCCGTCATCGACAATCGAATTCGTGGCGTCGTCACGGGGAGGGTGTGGGTTGCAGGCCGATTAGAGCCGGTCTGGCTGCAGCTGCAAGGGAACGCCTGGAGCGATCTGGCGGGCTGCCTGATCCTGTTTGACAACTCCTCTTTTCGACCCGATCCGCTCCGGGGCTTTTCGAATGAGCAGCGTGGAGTGTGCGGCGATGTGACTTCGACGCGCGGGGTGAGAAACCGAATGACCCATTCCGGGGAGAAGTCGGCGGCGCTTTCGAGGTCGTCGACGGCGGAGGCCGGGAGGACCGGGATTTATGTGGAATGGTTCAGCGAAAGGAACGGCCGGGTGGTTATCGAGCTGATGACCTGTCGAACCTGGATTTCCGAGCGCGTCTGGCACCCCACAACGGAGGAGCAAATGGAACCCGCGTGGTGCAACCTGGGTGCGATCGATGCGCTTCTGCGCGCTCGGGCGAAGCTGTGAATCGAGTTCAGCCGGATGACGCGGTCACGCGATGCTCGCGAGGAGGATGGCGGCCCTGGTCGGTCGGGATCGCGGGGCTGGTCTATCCTCGAGTTTGGCGCTCCTGTCCGGGGCTCACCCGCCGAATGAATTATGAGGCGGGTTCCTTTTCGAGCTGAAGCGTGCGCGTAGGGGGATCACAGAGTTCGCCTGGCCCGAAGTATTGAATCGGTCCGGGATAGAGATAACGATCTTCGAGCGCCCAGGTCTCGCGGTGCGTGGCGAGGGTCGCAAAGGGACGCCCATCCAAGTCCACCAAGGCCTTTCGGATGACCGGTTTATCGGCGCCGTGGCGACGTTCGATATTCATCATGGTGGTGAGGGGAACGCCACCGGCGATCCATTCCGCCGCGGGTCGATGAAGACCGCGGATGTTCGCGAGGTAACCCGTTTTGTCGGCGGCGAGCAGGGCAGCCGCGGCGAAGCCCAGGCTGTAACAGTAGTCCGCGTCAAAATTGCTGGGGGCGGCGCAACGGCCTTCGTAACCGAAGAAATGGCAAAGGGCAGCGAACGCGCCGGAGTAATGGCCTTGGGCCTTTTCCTCGCGCAACCGGTCGCCCACGACGTCGGCGAGCAGTTTTTCAGTTTCGATGCGGGAGACCTGGACATTGCCGTGCGGGTCGCGATCGAGCATGAGCTGTCGTTGGATGACCTGGGGGAGGACGTTGAAGGATTTCCCGGCGTCGGCGGAGAGTTTGTTGAAGAGAAATTGGCGGCGATCGTCCTGCGAAGGGAGGCTTTGGAGGAAAGGGTCGTGTTCATGCAGGACATCATTGAATTCCCGGATCAATTGTTGGATATCCGGCATGAATTCAACAATCCCCTCAGGCACGAGAAAGACGCCAAAGTGTTTACCGAGTTTGGCGCGTTGGAGGATGATCTCGACAAGCTGATCCACGACCTGGCCGAGGGAAAGCCTCCTGGCGGCGATTTCTTCGCCGATCAAGGTAGCGTTGGGGTGGGTTTGGAGGGCAACTTCGAGCGCGATATGGGAAGCACTGCGGCCCATCAGTTTAATGAAATGATAGTATTTTTTGGCGGAATTGGCATCGCGTTGAATGTTGCCGACCAGCTCGGCGTAGACCTTTGTGGCCGTATCGAAGCCAAACGATGCGTCGATAAACTGATTCTTGAGATCGCCGTCGATGGTCTTGGGACATCCAATCACATTCACGCCGGCGTTGAGCTTCTGATAATACTCCGCCAGCACACAGGCGTTCGTGTTGGAGTCATCGCCACCGATGACCACCAGCCCGTTGATGCCGAGCTCGCGACAGTGTCTGAGCCCACGGTCGAATTGGTCCTGCCTTTCAAGCTTCGTCCGGCCGGAGCCAATGATGTCGAACCCGCCGGTGTTCCGGGTCCTGCGCCAGCAAATCCGCCCGGATTTCGATCTGCTTGCCATCGACGAGCCCGCCTGGCCCACCGCGGAAACCGAAAAGTTGGTTGTCGGAATGAAGTGATTTGAGACCGTCAAACAAGCCGGCGATCACGTTATGTCCGCCGGGGGCTTGTCCGCCGGAAAGTATGACACCGGCACGGATGGGCCGGCGCGTCTCGACCTGACCGGTTTCGAACGTCACGACCGGCAGACCGGCAATGTGCGGGAAGAGTTCATAGATGGCTTTGGCTCCGGCCAGGGGCGCAAGGGGTTCGCCACTGACGCAGCGGGCGGCTGCTCCTTGTTTGGCAAAGACGGGCGGGAGTTTAGGAGGATAGGCGCTGCGCGCGCGCTGCAGCGGTGAAACGTTGTTGGTTGCAGACATAGAATGTTCCGGTCTCAATCCGGGTGCCGTCTCACCAGGATCGGATGAAACGCTCGCTGGAGTGGACACCGAAGGCGATCCGGCAAACCGAAGAGTTCTAGGGAAACTGGCGTGAGCTGTCGAGTGGATTGAAACAGCGCTCGGACTAATCTGCGGTATAAAGCCGTGGGAAAGCCTCGCCGCATCCGGACGCGGCCGCGGAAGGAAATGGGAACACGCAAAGCTCCCGGGCGATCAGTCGATTCGGGAAAGCCTTTCGAGCAGGCGGGCGCGCTGGTTGATTTCGCCCCGACTTAACCTCGCAGCGCGCGCGAGGCCGAAATCTTCGCACCAGAACGAAGCCACTGATGCGCCGTAGATCATGGCGCGTCGCATATTCTTCGCAACCGAGCCGGGTTTGCCGGCGAGATATCCGAGCAGCGCGCCGGCAAACGAGTCGCCGGCACCGGTGGGATCGACAATCCTGGGGAGGGGATAGGCGGGGGCAAGAAAGAGCCCTTTGGGTCCGGACAGGATGGCGCCATGCTCCCCTTTTTTTAGGATGACATAGGGGGGGCCGAGTCGATGAATCGCCTTTATGGCCGCGACAATGTTGTCAAGGCCGGTCAGGAGCCTGGCCTCGCTGTCATTGAGAACGAAGGCATCGACGCGCGGGAGCAGCCGCAGCAAGTCCGGTTTCGCGATGTTCAACCAAAGATCCATGGTATCGGCCAGGACGAAGCGCGGTTTGTGCAACTGATCGAGGACGTGATGTTGGAGTTTGGGTGCGATGTTGCCGAGCAGTACGAAAGGGGTGCGGCGATACGCCTTGGGGAGGTCGGGTTGGAAATTCTCGAACACACCCAATTCGGTCTTGAGCGTCTGCCGATTGTTCATATTGAGCTCATATTCACCGGACCAATGGAAAGTCCTGCCCGGATGCGTCTGGAGTCCCTCGAGCTCAAGCCCGCATCTCCGAAAGAGTTTGAGATAACGCCGGGGAAAGTCGTCGCCAACCACCCCCACAAGTTGGACCGGCGCGAAGAAACTGGCGGCCAGCGCGGCGTGGCTGGCCGAACCGCCGAGGAGTCGCGGTTTCATACGGGTAGGCGTTTTGATGGAATCGAGCGCGGTGGAACCAACCACGAGTACTTTCATATGTGAGTGAAAGTGTATGGCGGCGAGACGGGTGGAGCGCAAGATGGGATTGTCCAGTGCCGGCCCAAGCGCGCCTGTGCTGAAGACCCATCGTAGCGGCGGGCGTCCGTTTGTCGTTCGAATACCCCCGACGCGAACGTGTCGGCGCGTTCGACGGCGCGCGTTTCGTTTCTGGAAGGCGATAAAACGGCTTGCCAAGGTTCAGTTGGATGCTAGTCTCGCGCCTCTTTTGGACATGGCATCGAGGGACCGGTGCAGAATGCGATCTGGATGAGGTGGATAGGAGCGATTTGATTATGGCAGTGAGAATACGGTTAAAGCGCATCGGGGCAAAGAATCACCCGGTGTATCGGGTGGTGGTCGCCGATGGACGGAGTCCTCGAGATGGCCGTTTTATCGAGGAATTGGGGACATACGATCCTCAGAGGTCGGGACAGGATAATTACACGCTGAACTACGAGCGGGTTCAGTATTGGCTGAGCAAGGGTGCACAGCCCTCGGAGACCATGGCGAGCCTGATCAAGCGCGCGGGAAAGGCGCAAGGGGAGTCGAAGGTTGCGGAACCGGCAGTGACCGGCTGACGCCGGGGGCGCGATGCAAGCATTCCTCGAGTTTGTGGTGAAGGGACTGGTCGACCGTCCGGACGCGGTCAGCGTGGCGGCGGAGGATCGTGCGGGGGCGATCCTGTATGCGCTGCGCGTACATCCCACCGATGCCGGCAAGGTGATCGGGAAGCAAGGGGCAACCATCCACGCTATTCGCGCCTTGCTTCAGGCGGGGGCCGCCAAGAGAGGTCTTCGGTGCGCGATGGAACTGGTCGAGGAACGATCGTAACATTGAAGTCCACCGGTCCGGGCGGGGCTGAAGTCGGGCATGAAGATCGATGTCCTCACGTTGTTTCCCGCAATGTTCGCGGGTCCGCTGGATGAAAGTATCGTTAAGCGGGCGCGAGACACAGGACGGCTGACGCTGACCATTCATAACCTGCGCGATTACGCCCATGACCGGCACCGGACGGTGGATGACAAACCGTTTGGAGGGGGCCCGGGGATGTTATTGAAGCCGGGGCCGATTTTTGAAGCGGTCGAGGGGTTGACGGAAAAGCGGACGAGAACGGTATTGTTGGGGCCGGCGGGGCGGAAGTTGACCCAGGCGATCGTGCAGGAGTTGGCGGAAGAAGCGCACCTGCTGTTGGTTTGCGGAAGTTACGAAGGGATTGACGAGCGGGTGAGGCAGGCGTTGGCCGACGATGAGATTTCAATCGGGGATTATGTCCTGACCAACGGGGCGCTGCCGGCGATGGTGCTGATCGACGCGGTGGCGCGGTTGCTGCCGGGAGTACTGGGTGACGAGACCAGTTCGGTGGACGAGTCCTTCAGTGTTGGGCAACTCGAATACCCGCAATACACCCGGCCAGCGGAGTACCGGGGGCTGAAGGTGCCCGAAGTATTATTGTCGGGCGATCATGCGGCGATCGCCCGGTGGCGCGCGGAGCAGGCGCGCAAACGGACCTTAGAACGTCGACCTGACCTGTCAGGACCGGAGTTGGCCGGGGCGCAGGCTGCGGGCGACGAATAGAATTATGAACCAGGCATTACTCGACAAGATCGAATCGGAGCAATATCGCAAGGACCCGGTGGACTTTGCGGTGGGCGACAGTGTTCGCGTGCATACCAAGGTGGTAGAAGGGGAGAAAGAGCGCGTGCAAATCTTCAGTGGTGTGGTGATTGGACGGCGCGGACATGGACTGAACTCAACGTTCACGGTACGCCGGATCAGTTATGGGGAAGGGGTCGAACGCGTATTCCCTCTGCATTCGCCTCGGATCGACAAGGTCGAAGTCGAACGGCGGGGAATGGTGCGCCGGGCGAAGTTGAATTATCTGCGCAAGCGGATCGGCAAGGCGGCGGTGGCGGTGAAAGAACGGGCCATGAGCACGGCGCGATCGTAGCCGACCGCAGCGGCATGACGTCTGCCGCGGGGGCGACCTTGCCGCGCGAGTTGCAGGAGTTTGTTCACCCGGATGCCGGGCATGCATTGCATTGTTACTGCTGGACCGACGGCTGAACCGCTGGACGATGTGCGCTGGTTGACAAATGCCTCCACGGGTCGGCTGGGAATGGGACTGGGGGTTTTTCTTACCGCACAAGGCTGCCGGGTGACGTTGCTTCGAAGTCGATTGTCGACATTTCTGTGTCCGGCCGGTGGCCAGACGATCCGTGATTTCACGACCACCGGTGAACTCGAGGCGCTTCTGAGGGAATTCGCCAGCGATCGAGTCGATGCCATTTTTCACGTGGCGGCGGTGAGTGATTTCACATTTGGCCGGGTATATGAACGGGTGGCAGCGGGAGTGTTATTGGAGCGCAAGGAGCGCAAGCTGGGGACGGCTGAGGGAGACCTGGTGGTGGAGCTCAAGCCAACTCCGAAACTGATTGCGCGACTGGCCGAATGGTTCCCTAAGGCTTGTCGGATCGGATGGAAGTTCGAGTTGGACGGGGATCAGGATCGGGCGATCGAGGCGGGGCGCGAGCAGATCCGGAGGTATGGAACCCAGGGTTCGGTTGTGAACGGGCAGGCGTATGGGGACGGGTATGGCCTGGTGGGGGATGATTTTCTTTGTCGGCATCATCGGGACGCAGACGCGCTGTACTCGGGGCTTTGGCAATGGGTGAATGGTATTGAAGGTGGTTGAACCGGAACGGCGGAGCTGAGTTGGCACCGAGAACAGCGCAGGCATATCCTGGATGCACGGGTAACCAAACGGGGAGGCCGCGAAGGCTGGGTACGGGGATTAATGGTGGACCGTGCGGGCAAACGCGATGGAATCGCGATAACGTTTGTTATCCGCCCGGATCCGGGCGATCAGCGTGCGTCCGATGGCATAGAGGAAAGGGGCTGCGAGCTCGGGCACTTCCTGGACGAGTTTCTGGAAGGCGGCGGTGGGAATCTTGAGAACGATACCGTCGGTGTTGGCGATGACATCGGCAGAACGAGCACCGTGATCGAAAAGGGCGACTTCGCCGAAGAACTCACCGGCGCACAGCGTGGCGAGGATGGATTCCTTGCCGGCAATGAGGAGGCGGACCCTGACCTCGCCTTCGAGGAGGAGATACATGGCGTCGCCCGGACTGCCTTCCCTGACGATCTCACTCCGTTGAGCGACTTTCTGAGGTTCCATGAGGTCCAGGAACCTTTGCAATTGATCGTCGGAAAGGCCGGCGAGGATTTTGACCCGGCGCAGGGTGCCGGGTTTGATTGTAATGCCGATTCCGGGATCAGAGGAGAGGGCGAAGGTTTTCCCCGGGCTGCCGGCGGAGGGTGTGAAGAACATCTGGAGTTGGCTGATATTCTGAGCGCGTTGCCATTGGCTTTCGGCCTGAACATAGACCCAGGTATGAGTTGAGACCCGCTCATCCTTAACCCAAACTATCAAAGTGGGGAGATCGACGGGCCCGTAAACGACATTGTCGACGCCCCAGATCATGTAACCCGGAGTTTCATTGTCGATCTCCATGTACCATTTGGTATCAGACATAAAGACCTCTCAGGCGGGGTTTCCGCGATGGTCGCGAAGGTGGCATTGAGAGCACATGACGGGTTACCCGGGACTTGGATGATGGAGCCGGGCGAGCGGAGTGGCCACGGCGAACCAGACTAGCGTGCCGATGAGCATGAGATTCTTCATGGCCGGACTCAGTCCTGTTCCGGGACCAAACGCGAAGCAGGCGGGAAGGATGACCAGCGCAAGGGCGATGAGACCAAGAATGGCGAGGCAGGTTTTCATGGGTCATGGTTCCGCGGCTGTCAATGTATGGCGTGGGCGAGGCCTCCAAAGACCAGCAAGACAAAAAACGCGAAGATTCCCAAAACGGTAAGGATTGTTGCGATGATACCGCAGATCCGGCCGGCCTGGGTCATACCTTCGCCGGCAGGATCCATTCGTCCTTCCCGGATTTCCTTCAAGTCACCGTTACCCATAATCCATGCGGCGATGCCGAACGGGAAGCAGAGGACGAGGCCGAGGATTCCAAAGATGAGGATGAGGACGCCGCGATGTGGACGAAACGAGGTGCTGGGCAATGGATTCATATTGGCAATGAACGGTTCGAGGTGGAGGTGGCGAGAGCGGGCTGGGACTGGCGCTGCACGAGGTGACTGAAGAGCAGATAGAATCCTCCGGCCATGATCCAACCCGGAAGGGCAAGGAAATAGATTTGCCATCCAGCCAGGCGATTGAGCAGGGCACAGATCAGCAGGGCGAGGAGCCAGGCGCCGCCGGCGGCGAGATTGAAGCGGGATCGGGATTTCTCAGCATAGTCGGTCTTGAGGCCGAATCGTTCGAGGAGATAGAAGTCCACGAAAATGATGGCGCCCATGGGCATGAGGATCGTTCCATAGAGGCCGACGAAGTCGAGGAGCTTCATTGCGAGCGCCGGGAAGAGCGCGGCGACCGTCGCGATACAACCGGCGATCAAGGTGACCGTGAAACGGGAGGACTTCGGCAAGATCGCCTGGAATGCCAGGCCGGCGCGGTAGATCGTCGGATTGGCGGTGGTCCAACCGGCAACAATCACACAGATCAGACCGGCGATGCCGACGGCCTCGTAGGCCATGGGACCGGGGGCGACAGCCGGCGGGTCGATGAGAGAAGCGTGGGTCCAGCCGGTTTGGGCGAGCAGAAGGGCATAGAGCATGGAGGCGGAGATCCAGGCCATATAATGACCGACGAACATGCCGGCGGCAGAACTGGCGCCGTATTGCCATTTCCGGGCATAGCGAAAGATCGAGAGGTCTGCCATACCCATATGCATGGCGGCATTGCAGAACCAGGCAAAGAACATGACATGCCAGAAGGTGAATTTGATTCGACCGGGGAGAGGGTCGCCGCCGGTCCAGATGCGCTCACCAGCGACGGACCAGAATTGGCTCAGGGAATGTACGCCCAACTGGGGAAGGGCGACGATGCCGCAGGCGAGGAACACGAGGATCATCCAGGGAGCGGCGACGTTGGCGACGCGGGATACGGCATCATAACCCATGGCAGCGACTGCGGCGATGACGGCGCCCACACCGAGGACGGCAAGGATCCAGGTGACGCTGTTGGGCAACCAATCGTTGAGGCCTGGCATGGTCATATTGAAAGGCACCCCGACGGCGGTGGCGGAGACGGTGACCATGGCGCCGGCGAGGAAGCAGAAGAGGATCCCGTTGGCGAGGTTATAGATCGTAACGAGCTGGATACCGCATATCTTTTCCAATTTGTAGTAGAGCGTGAGGCGGACCTTGGTGGCGATAGGCGCGCAAATGAAGGTCCAACTGGCAACGGCGAGAAGGTTGCCAACCAGGAGTCCGACGAGGAGATCGAAGACGCTCACGCCCGCGGCGAGGAAGAGGGGGCCGATCATGAACTCGGTCCCGGCGACGTGCTCGCCGGCGTACATGCCGATGAAGCTCCGCAGGCCTTTGAGGTGGCCCTGGGGCACGGCCTGCCGTTCGAATTCTTCAACGTGACCGGTGGGTTGCCTCTCGGAATCGCTCATGAGTTGTGCCGGAAGCGAATTTGAGGTTGGGGGTCGAGCAGGCGGATGTCAACGTGATTCAAGTTTGGGCGCGAAGACTTCGGTGAATTTGACGATCGCCCGGACGTCGTGATAGTTGGCTTTCCAGGCATGGGCCTTCGACGTGCGGGTGGGTTCACCGTCTGCGGCGACGGTATCCAGCCAAACCCCGTCGTGCGGATCGGCCTGCGAGGTGCGGATGAAGTGGACGAGCTGGCGGAGGGCGAATTCATGATCCGGATTGGGTCTATGGGCCAGGGAATCGGTGAGGGCGGCGAGCATCTCCGCCTGGACCCACCAGACCTTTGCGGTATCGGTGGCGGGTTGGTTGTCGAGCCCTCGGCTGTAAAGGCCGCCCCGCTGGTGATCGAAGCCGTATTTGAGGGCGTGTTCGAGGTGAGCGTAAAAGTGGCTCCAGGAGGGTTTGTGGCCGAGGACCTGTTGAGCACGGATCATGAGCCAGCCGAACTCGACATTGTGACCATACGAAAGGCCGGCGCTGGCGGGATCCTTTACCGGTTTCCAGTTGAGTTGCCGGTGGAATGCGGAGTCACCGGCTTTCAGGGGGTAAAAATATTTCCGATTGATGCGAAGGACTTCCTGGAGCGATTTCTTGACCTCGGGATCACGGGTCACATCGTAGAGCTCAGTGAGGGCTTCCATCCAATGAAGATGCGCATTGGCGCTTTTATAGCCGACGACTTCGACTTCATTTCGGCGGTCACCCGCGGCGAGTGGCTGCCAGTCGCGCTGAGCGTGTTCGATCCAACCGCCGTTTTTCGGGTCGTGAAGATGGCTTTGGATGGTGTGGTAGAGGTCGAGCGCGGCGTTCAGCGCCCTTTGTTCGCCACTCGCGCGAAAGTATTCCACCAGCGCGTAGACCACAAAAGACTGGCCGTAGAGGAATTTGCAGTCATTGACGGGCCGTCCGGCAAGATCGGTCTTCCAAAAATAACCGCCATTTTGCGAGTCGAAGAGGCAGCGGTTCAGGAAGTCGCATCCATGCGCGGCGGCTTTGAGATAATCATGACTCGTGTCGCTCAGGCCCAACCGGTGGACGCGCGAGAAGGTCCAAATCATGCGGGATTGAGAGACCAATTGCTTCTCGGAGGCTTGACGGGGTCCCCGGGAGTCCTCGGCGAGGAGGTAGCCGCCCTGGTCTTGGTCGAGTGTGCGCAACCAGTAGGGCATGATTTTAGACGAGAGATCTTCACGCCACTGGCGGGCGGAGTCCCCAAGGGAGGGGAGTTGGCCGGCATGACTGACCGGGGAGGCACACAAGAGCAGGAAACCGGCGAAGACAGCAGTGAAAACGGCATCGACAACGTGCTTGGGGCGATTCACGCGCTCAGGTTTTCATATGTGGAACCCGTGATCAAGCCTGGGCAAACGCACCCAGACCCTTTGCGACAAAGCATTCCTCTGGTGTACCAGAGGGGAGCCACGCAAGCAGGATTGGCAACCGCGCTGACCGAAGAAGTAGGTCCAGACGCCGAATGGGACTTGACGCTCCGATGCCATTGCTGGTTGTTCGCGCGGAGGAACCGGTACACCCATAATCAGGCGACGGCCCAGGGCGGTGGGTGGTTCAGGCGGTAGAGCATTTCGCCGGCTTGGGGGACGAGGAGGACGCCTTCCGACTCGCGATTGTCAAAGTCTTTAGGATCGAGATGATTTGGGTCGCGATACCCTAGGTTGAGGCGGCGACAGGTGGACTCGGGGATTTGAGTGGCCAGCGTCACGCGGGCGCGCGGGGTTTCCACGCCGTTGTCGAATGTGCCCAGGCCATAAACGTGGGCGGAGTGTGCAAGAATGCCCCAGGGATGGTGTTTGAAGAGATCCCACTGGTTCAGAAAATAGTCGCGGCAGTGGTAACCGATCACCTCGATGAGCCTCCCGTGCGTGAAGGAAACCTCGGCGATGTGCGGGGCGAAGATGATCAATTCGCCGCCGTCCGCCAGGACCGGTTCAAGTTTGTACATACATTTCCCGGCGGTCCAGATTTCATCGTACATCGCGGGCGCGCAAGATAGGATTGTATGGAATGGGCGTTCTTTATAGGTGATGTGGAGCTGGCGGGAGAGATTGGCCGCCTCGGCCCAGGCGTCCTCGGGGGTGCCGGCGAAGAGTCCGGCGAGGCTGGCGTCGGGAGCGACGACCAACGCGAAGCAGAGCTTGGGAAGGTTGACCATCGCGGCCGCGCGATCGATCACACGGCGGACGGGTGTCGAGGCATTGCCAATGATGCGTGGTGTGGTAATGACCGCTCCGAGCCAATGGAAAAAATGAAGAATGTCCGGACCGGCAACACCCGGGAAGAGATACTTGTTGCCGCCGGAGAATCCGACGACTTCATGGGGAAAGACGGGTCCCACGATGATGAGCTGGTCGTAATCGAACAGAAGCCGATTCACATCGACGGCCACCTCGAGGGCAAAGAGCCCGCCAGAGAGCTGTTGGATCTCATCGCGAGAGATGACTCCCACCCGGCGGAGCTCGGCCGGCCGGTCCCAGGCATGATTGTGGAAACGGACGGCGCTGAACGTGGTCTCGCGCTCGGCTTGCGTGATGTCCAGGCGCCGACAAATGGCGGATTCGCTCATCGGCTGGTGGGTTCCAAGAGCGATGAGCAGATCGCATTGCCGGGCGATCCCTGCCAGTGATTCATGGAGGGCGCGGAAGAGCATGCCAATGGGCGCGGTGCGAGTGCCATCGGGGATGATCAACAAGACGCGCTGGTTCCGAAAAGAATGGGCACGGCAGGCCTGGGCCACCATATCCCGGATTTCGTCCTGGGACAGCCGGGATTCTGCCGCGCGTAGGACTGCCAGGGAAGTCATGTTCAAATAGTGCTTGAAAGGAAACCTCCGTCAACGCGGATATCTGTTCCCGTCACGAAACTGGCGGCTTGGTGACTGGCAAGGAAGATGGCGGCGCCGACCAGTTCCCGGGGTTGACCAAAGCGTTGCATGGGAGTGTGGGTGAAGATGGATTGGGCGCGGGCATTGGGAGATCCATCCGGGTTGAAGAGGATCTTTCGGTTTTGTTCGGCGGGAAAGAACCCCGGCGTGATGGAATTGACGCGGACGCCAAAGGTGGCCCACTCGCGCGCGAGGAATTGAGTCAGATTCAGAACGGCGGCCTTGGCGGCGGAGTAGGCAACCACGCGGGAAAGGGCGATGTGGGCGGAAACACTCGCAATATTGATGATGCTTCCATGTCTTCGTTGAACCATGGCGGGGCCGAATACCTGACATGGGAGCAGGGCCCCGCCGACGAGATTTACATCGAAATTCCGAGTCCAATCCTCGAGCCGCATCTGCTCGAACGATTGGCCGGGGCCGACTGTTGCGGCAGCGTCCGTGCCGCCGGCGGCATTGACGAGAATGGTCGGGGCCGCAAAGCGCGTCTCGATGCGCTGCCGGCATTCCGACAAGCTGGTGCGTTGGAGGGGATCGGCCATGAAGAAATCCGCCTGACCGCCATCGTGGCGAATGGTTTCGGCTCGTTTCTGGCCACGTTGGACGTTCCGGCCGACGATGGCGACCCTCGCGCCGGCGGCGGCATAACCTTCGGCGATCGCGCCGCCAAGGATACCCGTGCCCCCGACAACCACTGCGACTTCGCCTGACAAGCTGAACAATTCCATGACGGATTCCGGGGACATACTGTGGAAATGAGGACCAAGCGGAAAGCAAAAAGGCATGGTCTGTGGGCCACAGAACGCGTTTCTTTTATTTGCGCGCTGGTCACGAGCACTCCGGCGCGATAGGTTTCGGCCGCCATGTCAGAATTGTCGAAGCCCGAAGTGATCTTGACCCATGAAAGCGACCTGGACGGATTGCTGGCGGGATTGTTGTGTCAGCGTTTGGCGCTGGCATTGTTTGGAGAGACCGTGCCGCTGCAGGCTTACCATAATCACAATTGGCGACAACGACCGTTGACCGAGCGCACGGGATGGATATGCGATCTGAGCTTTGAGGCGCGCATGGACAAGCAGGGATGGGTGGTCATCGACCATCACTCGACCGATCATACCCCCCGGCAAGCGCGGCTGATTCATGACCCGGCGAAGTCCGCGGCCCTGTTGTGTTACGAGCTCTGCATCGAACGCGGCCTCAGAACTCCGGGGCTGGATCGATTGGTTCACTTGAGCAATGTTGCGGATCTGTTTTTGGAGGAAGATCCGGATTTTGTGCTCGCGAGCGATTATGCCAACCTGGTCAAAAGTTACCAATTCTGGAACGTCGCCGCCCTGTTGGATGGCGATCCCGAGAAGTTGCTCAATCATCCGTTGCTGGAGGTAATGGCCGTCAAGCGGCGGGTGGAAGATCCGATAGGGCTGGACTGGAGCCGTCAGAATGTGGTTGAGCTCAGTCCGAGTGTGGGACTCGTAAACACGATCATCGGGAACACGAACTTAATTGTCCATCGAATGCTGGAACAGCAAATGACGCCGCATGCGGTGCTGGTGACTCTGTTTCGGCGAGGCAACGGGATGGTTCTGGCCAGCTTGCGGAGCCGGAACGGCGAGGCCCTGGGTGTGGCGGAACAACTCCAGGGGGGAGGGCATCCCAACGCCTGCGGGGCGACACTGCCGCGATCGGTCCAGAGCATACCCGCGGCAGTGGATTACCTTCGGCAGGTCCTCAATCCGGCATGCGCTCCAGAGGTTCCGAATAGCCTGGAGGCGCTCTATAACCATCCCGAAGTTCGATCCGAGTGATGCCTGGGCGCCAGCCGTAGGCACTCGGCCGGTCTCAACGGAGTTGGTAAAAAGATTCCGCCTTTGAGAAATGCCGGCTATGGTGTGTTTTCCAATATGACAGCATCCTTTTCTGAGACTCGCATCGATGAAACCCAAACCGCCGCTGCCGGGTCAGCCCGGCTGGACGGGCGACGCGCGGACGAATTGCGCCCGCTGGCCTTCCGGAACGGCATCGCCCCATATGCCACCGGCTCGACGCTGATCGAGTGGGGGCAGACGCGGGTGATTTGCGGGGTAAGTGTGGAAGAGGGTGTGCCGCGCTGGATGAAAGAGCAGGGGGTTGCCGGCGGCTGGATCACCGCGGAGTATTCCATGCTCCCTTACTCGACCTTGCAACGGAAGGCCCGGGATAGTTCCCGCGGCCGCATTGACGGGCGTTCACAGGAGATTCAGAGGCTAATCGGGCGGGCCTTGCGGGCGGTGGTGGATTTGCAGAAGGTTGGAACACGGACCATCTGGATCGATTGCGACGTGCTTCAGGCCGATGGGGGCACCCGCACGGCCGCGATCACCGGAAGCTACGTTGCGTTGGCGTTGGCGGTTGGGCGTCTATTGGAAGAGGGACGACTCGCCGAGAGTCCGCTGACGACCTCGGTAGCGGCGGTGAGCGTAGGTTTGGTTAGTCATGTGCCCTTGTTGGATCTTTGTTACGAGGAAGACGTCCGGGCCCAGGTGGACATGAATCTGGTCATGACGGACCAAGGGCAATTCGTGGAATTGCAGGGAAGCGGTGAGGAGGCCACCTTCGGTGAGGACCAGCTCCACGAGATGCTGCGGTTGGGGCGGGTGGGAATGGAAGGCCTGTTCGCCCAGCAGAGGACCGCGTTGGCCGCGCTCGCGGCCAGACCGACCTGAACCCTGTCCGCATGACCGCGGCGCTATGGCAGGTCTCCGTAATGACGACCCGAGCGAATGAAGAGTTCGCCAGCCGATGTTTGGCGCGGGCATTCGCAGAACCGGCAAGCACCTACTTTGACGTGCGGCGTCGACGCTCCACCGTCTCCGTATATTGCTCATCTCGCCCGACGAAAGTGTCATTAGCCCTGCTGCGACGCGTCCTGTCGATCCGGGAGCCTCCTCTTCAGGTCGAGTTACGGCGGCTCGGGCCGCGAGATTGGGCGGAGGCATGGAAGCGGCATTTCCGGCCAATATCCATTGGCAGGCGGCTTTTGATCAAACCGAGTTGGAGTAAGAAGAAACCCTTCGCGGGCGAGCACACCGTCGTTTTGGATCCCGGCTTGAGTTTCGGAACCGGCCAACACCCGACCACGAGGTTCTGTCTGGAACAGATCGTCGCGCTCAGGCCAGTCGGAGAGCGGAAGTCGTTTTTGGACGTGGGCACGGGTTCCGGAATATTGGCGATCGCGGCGCGCAAGCTGGGTTATCGACCGGTCGACGCGATCGACCTTGACCCGGTCGCAGTACGGATAGCGCGGTCCAATGCAGTGAGGAACCGCGTTCAGGTAAACGTCCAAAAGGGCGACGCCTTACTCCTTACCACGATGTCCGGCGCGGGGTACGACCTGATCTGCGCGAACCTGACCTCGGATTTGCTGCGAAATTACGCAAGCGAACTTACCGCACAGGTTGGGTTGGGAGGTTGTTTAGTCCTTGCGGGAATTCTCGAGCGCGATTTTCGACGAGTGTTGAGGGTTTATGAGGGATTGCATTGGCGATTGACCAAAACGCGGAGGATACGCGAGTGGCAATCAGGGGCATTTGTCGCGATTTGAACAGGGTGATCACGTCAAGCAAGAGCGCCGGGATCGAGGCGATTCGGCTGAGACTTCAAGGCATGGGATTGGTCGGGACCCATTGCTCTGGTGAGGGAATCGTCTGTCGGTAACTGTGGCAGGAGCGCGGACGTGTGGGTTGCAACTAAATGGTCTGGAGTGATATGTGCAAGAAGGAAGGACAGGGTGAGCAGGGGGGAAAGGAACATTTGCTAATTCGGTTTATGACCGTATATTTGGCCACATCACACTGAGGTATGGTTGGATACAAGAGCGCTTCTCCGATGATGGATGCCGCCTGGCATCGAAAGCGCTAAAGGCGTTCCCCAAGAAAGGCGTTCCATGACGAAAACGCTAGATGTGATTCACGAAACAGTCCGTAATTCCAAGCATCCATTCAGGCAGGCCAATGCGATGCCGGGCAAACCAAAGAAGAACCGGTACGAACGCCGGAAAATCAGGGAGTATTTACGACTCAGCGACTGGGGCCTTGAAGAGGCCGAGGCCTGATTATTTCATGAGCAGCATCTGTCGGGCGCGTTTGACGGCCCGGCCGAGGCGGCGTTGGTAATGGGCGGGGAGACCGGTGTATTTGCGTGGGAGCAGCCGGCCCGCTTCAGTGACGAACTGCCGCAGCAGGTTGACGTTTTTATAATCCAGAGCATCGACGGTGAAGTCGATTTTGGGTTTAGGGCGGGGCGTGCGGAGGTCTGATGAGGATCGGGTTCGGGAGCCGCGGCTGGGTTTATCAGTGTGGGTCTTGCGTGGCATAGGAGGCTATTTGATTTCCCGGTGGAGCGTATGGCGGCGGAGGTAGCGGTTGTATTTCATGAGCTCGACCTTCTCGGTTTTTGTCTTCTTGTTGCGAGTGGTCATGTAACGAGAGGGGGGCTTGCCTTCCTTCCGGGCCTCCGTGCATTCGATGGTTACGATTTCGCGGGGCATGGGGGTTATTCCTTTTCCTTGGGGGCCTTTTCTTCGGCTTCGTCTTCTTCTTCGACTTCGATGGCGCCGGTGGCGTCGATCGTGCCGAGGGAACCGAGTCGTCGCTGACGGAGGGCGCCTTCACGCTCGAGTTGGGCCTGGGCTTCGACGGTAAAACGGGTCCAGGGGATCGCCTCGAGGCGCGCTTTGGGGATGGGTCTCCCTGTCAGTTCGCAGACGCCGTAAGTATTCCGTTCGATACGGCGCAAGGCTTCTTCGATTTCGTAGATGGCATCCTGGTCGGAAGAGAGGAGGCTCAGGGCGAAATCGCGGTCGAAGTTGTCGGTCCCGGAATCGGCCATATGGAGGCTATAGCTGGCCATTTGTTCGGCGGATTCCTTAGCGAGGCCGCTCATCTGGCTGATGAGGCGATCGCGGAGTTCGAACAGGGTTTGCTGGTATCGGATCCACTCGGGCTTGATTTTGACCGAATTCTGACTTGGGCCGCGGGAAGAGTCATGTGCGGGTCGGATGCCGAGAATGGCCGCTGCTGTGGCGGCGCCGGGTTCTTTTGGGGTCGGCTTTTGGCCGGCCAACTTCTTTGTCGTTTTCTTGCTCGTCGTCACAAGTCAAATCGATTACAGATTCCTCGGATAAGTCGCCACGCGGGTTCAGGCCGCACGGGTTTCGGCTGTTCAAGAGCGCGTGAATGTAGCAAAGCGGATCAAAAGCGCCACAAAATTCTTTCAGGAAATTACGGGCCTGCCGAAGGGGCAGGCCAGGGCCGGCCTCAGCCTTTTTCGATGCTGGCGTAAGCGTTGTGATTGTGGATGCTTTCGCAATTCTCCGCCTCGACTTTGTACCAGGTCACATCGGGGTGGGCATTGAGTTTGAACGCCACATTTCGGACCAGATCTTCCACAAAGACCGGATTCTCGTAGGCGCGTTCGGTTACGGCTTTTTCATCCTGGCGTTTGAGGAGGGAGTAGAGCTCGCAGCTGGCGGAGGCTTCAATGAGGGCAATGACTTCTTCGATCCAGATGGACTGCCGAAAGCGCAACTGGACGCTGACGACACCGCGTTGGTTATGGGCGCCATAGCGGGAGATCGCCTTGGAGCAGGGGCAGAGTGTCGTGACCGGCGCCTTCACCGTCAGAACAAAGTCCATTTCGCGGCCGCAGGCGGTGGCGTCGAATCGAGCGACATAATCCATCACACTTTCGAGCCCGGAGACCGGGGCGCGTTTTACGAGGAAGAAAGGAAATTCCAGCTCGAGGTGAGCGGTGGAGGACTTAAGTTTTTCCTGCATCGCATAGAGGATATCGGTGATGTTTTCGACGTGCACGATGCTCCCATGCGCGTGGAGAACCTCGATGAACCGGCTCATGTGGGTGCCTTTGAATTCCTTGGGCAGATCCACGTACATGCCGATTGTAGCGATCGTATTCTGCAGCACGTTCGCCTTATCGCGAATCTGGATCGGCATTCGCAACCCGCGCACGCCGACCTTGTCGATCGGGATCTGGCGAGTGTCCGGTTCGCTTTGTTTGTCGTGGAGCTTGGGTTCGGGCCCGGAGCCACTTTCGGACCCATCCAATCGGGGCTTGGCCCGGCGATGATCGAGCATGGCCAAAACGTAACAGTCGGACGGTGAATTGCAAAAGAGATTGCGGAGTGCGTTGGGGCGTTTGACAGGCGGGCTGGGGATGGCATGATGTCCCCGGGGTTGACTGCAGTCGGTTGCGCGGCCAAGGCACCCAGTAAGGGAGGAATTCTATGAGAATATACGGATGGGTATGGGGTTTAGGCCTGACCTGGCTGGGGATGGGAGGGGGGGGTATGGCTCAGCAATCTTTCACCGTGGCGAGTTACAACCTCGAAGGCTATCTCGACACGGCTGTGGCAACGTGGCCGGCAAAGTCGGAGGTTGCACGAGCCCAGGTTCAGGAAGGCTTGCGTGCAGTGCGCGCCGACGTGGTGGCATTGCAGGAAGTGGGGTCGCGCGAGGCCCTGTTAGATTTGAGGGAGGAACTCCGGCGCGGAGGATTGCAGTATCCTTATTGGGAGCATGTGGCGGGTTTTGACACCAATTTGCACGTAGCCGTCCTGAGCCGATTTCCGTTCACTGCCCGGCGCCCGCATACCAACGAGGGCTTCTTGTTATACGGACGACGTTTCCATGTTGCCCGAGGACTGGCGGAATTGGAGGTCCAGGTGAATGACCACTATCGGTTCACGTTGATCTCAGCGCATCTGAAATCGAGGCGAGAAGTGGCGGCTGCCGATCAGGCGGAATTGCGGGAACAAGAGGCGCTGCGCTTGCGGAGAATCATCGATGCCCGGATTGGGTCGCGGCCGGATATCAACCTCGTCATATTGGGTGACCTGAACGATCATCCCGATTCCGCGCCGCTGAGGATCATTCTGGCGCGGGGAAAACGCGGCGCCCTGGTGGATACCCGACCGGCGGAACGGAACGTAGAGGCTCGAGCGGGGCCAGGTTCTGGAGTTCAGACGCGGCGGGTGACGTGGACCCATTTTTATGCCAAGGAAGATGTCTACAGCCGGATCGATTATATCCTGTTAAGCCGGGGCATGGCGCGGGAATGGGAGGCCGAGGGGACCTATGTGTTGAACGTGCCCGACTGGGGATTGGCGTCCGATCACCGGCCCATTGTAGCGCGTTTTCAGGCCTGGGACCGGTAGCCGGGTGTCGCTCCTATCGCTATGGTTTCGCCACAAAAGGATTTCGCGTGCCGCCGGGCGTAAGCGAGGCGCGTTCGCGCGGCGGTTGGGCTCGCCTTGGAAAGAGGCTAATGATTTGACGCCGGGAATGGGCGGCGTGAGTGGAGACGTAGAGGAGGCGTCCGCGGGAGGAGGCTCGACGCGGTTTCAGCAGGCGGGTATATCGGCTCGGTGCAAGAAATCGCGAAGCCCACGGATCGGCTGGCCCGGCGGATCATGTTCGGGTTAATTGTCGGGATAGGGCTGGGTTTGGCGGCTCGAGGGCTGATGTCCATCGGCCCGGGATGGGATGCGGGGATACGCTGGTTCAACCGCGAAGCGGTGGAGCCGTTCGGTCAGATTTTTTTGCGGATGCTTTTTTTCGTGGTGGTGCCGCTGGTATTCAGTTCGCTGGCATTGGGAGTGGTGCAGTTGGGACGTTTGGATCGGCTGGGGCCACTGGCCGTTCGGACCTTCGGGATGTTCGGTTTGAACATGGCGGTGGGGGTTGGGCTGGGTTTGCTCATGATGAATCTCCTTGCCCCGGGAACGCGAATTGCCCCGGAGGCCCGGGATCAACTCCTGGCCCAGTATGCCGGGGCGGTGGAGACGATTCAGAACCGGGCTGCGGGGCAGGAGACCCTCAGCTTTCGTGTCATGGTGGAAATGTTCATGCCTCGAAACCTCCTGAAGTCAGTGGTGGATTTTCAGTTACTGCCTTTGATCCTGTTTGCGCTGCTTGTTGGTGCGGGGGGGACGCGATTGGCCGAGCGACACCAGGCGGGGATGGCTGCAGTTTTGCAGGTCGTGATGGAGGTGATGACCGACATTGTCCATTATGCGCTTCAGTTGGCGCCCTACGCGGTAGCGGCGCTGGTGGGCAGCGTCGTGATTGTGGCGGGGGCGCAGGTATTGCGGCCACTGATTTGGTTTGTGACGGGAGTGATGGTGGTCATGGGCCTGCATCTGTTCGGCACGATGACGGTTTTCTTGCGACTCTTCAGCCGCCGATCGCCACGATTATTTTTCCGCGCGGTGCGGTCGGTTCTGATTACGGCGTTCTCGACCAGCTCGAGCAGCGCGACTTTACCGACATCGATTCAGGTGAGCCAGGAGGTGCTCAAAGTATCGCCGAGCACGGCAGGGTTTGTGTTGCCGCTGGGGGCGACGATGAACATGAGCGGGACGGCATTATATGAAGGTTGCGTGGTGTTGTTTGTGGCGCAGGTTTACAAAGTGGACCTGAGCCTGGGATCACAAGTGACTTTGTTGATTCTGGCGGTGTTGAGTGCAGTGGCGGTGGCCGGAATTCCCGGCGCTTCGCTTCCCGTGCTGGTTGGATTGCTTGCGAGCTTCCATTTACCGGCGGAAGGCATCGCATTGATCCTGGGATTTGATCGGCTGTTGGATATGGCCCGGACCGCGGTGAACGTGGGGGCCGATCTGGTCACCGCATGCGTGGTGGACGATCGGATGCAGGGCGCCCTTGGGCGGGATCCCGAGTCGGAGAGGGCATGAGGTCATCGGCGGTTAGTCGCGGCTTGGCCGGGATATGCGGGAGGTGGCCTTGTGTTGTTGCAACGTGCGGGGTCGCCCGTGGAAGATTCAAGCGCGGAATTCAATTCCGCGCCGGCGATCAGCGCATATGCGGTGAGGTAAAGCCAAAGCATCAGCAACACCATGGCTCCCAAAGACCCGTATGTTTTGTTGTAGTTCCCGAAATGTGAAACGTAAAGAGACAGCAACAGAGAGCCACCGATCCAAATCACTCCGGCGGCGACGGCCCCGATGCTGACCCACCGCCATCGAACCGTGGTGCGATCGGGGGCATAACGGTACAACGCGGCCAGGGCAGCAAGGAAAAAGATGAGGAGCAAAGGCCAACGCAGCCAGGCGAGCAGAGCTTTTCCAGTCGTCCCAAGCCCAAACGAGTTGAGGAGAGCGGGGAGGACGGCCACTAAAGCGATAGCAAGTGCGGTAAACACGACGCCCGCGAGGGTCAAAGCCAGGCTCAAGCAGGTCAACCGGATGAAGCCCCGATTTTCTGTGCAACCGTAAGCGAGATTGATGGCGGCGATCAGTGCTTTAGTGGCCTTTGATCCGCTCCACAAGGTGACCAGCAACCCAAGGACGGCGCCCCAGCCGGCGACCACCTGGTCTGCGGCGATGTTGAGAATCTCCTGGCGGATGGGTTGGGTCTCCGACGGTAGAATGGTCACTGAGATACTGGAACTGCTGCTGGACACTCGCCGGATCCATGATCACGCCATAAACCGACAGGATCGCCGCCAGTGCCGGAATGATTCCCATAAATATGTAGAAGGCGACACCCGCTGCGACCAGGGGAACATTATCCTTACCCATCTCCACCCGGGTGCCACGCAGTGTGGCGATCCAAGGGAAACGTGATCGTTTGATTGGGCGATCCGGTTCACTTGGGACGGGATTGCCTTCGTTTCTCCGAGTAAGCAGGGCCGATTCGCTCCTCATCGTATTTGACTTCGGAATCAACCGGCAGGCTGCTCAGGTGAACCGGGATCGTCAGCCGGCTGCGGCTGCGTGTTCGTCGGCGGCCCGGCCACGAGGCTTTCCTCCTTCACGCTCTGTTTCGCGGCGCGCCTGGTTTCCTCGCCGATGGCCCGCAAACCTGCTTGCAGATGTTCCCCTAAACGCGCCTGGGCCTGGTGGAAGCCCTCGGACACGCGATCCGGCATGCGGTGGTCGAGATGGGTGGAATCCTCGGCGGATTCCGCGGCGGACTGCTCGAAGTGGCGCCGGCGAAGGTTGTGTGCGGGATCCAAAACCCACCAGGCGATCCCAGCGCCCATGAGGAGGACGGGGGCGGGATGGTTACGGACCTGACGGACCACTGCGGCGCGTACCGCCTGGGTGTTGTCGCGAATTGCCGCCGTTACGCGACGGGCATCCTCCTCGCCGACCCCGCGCGCCTGCCAATAGTCGAGAAAGTCATTCAGCAGGTGCCGAGGCCGGAGCCTGTCCGTGAGTCGATCCATGGAATCGTCCATTCGCTTTCGCGTTGGGAGATCTCGTCTCGGATGCTGTCACTAACCGGGTTGGGGGAAATGTTTTGGATCATGGTCGTTGTAGCTTTTCTTTAGCCCAGGTGGAATCTTCTTTGAGAGTCAGGGCACGCGGGAGCATTGAGGTCATGGCGGCGGATTCGAGCAACTTTTATTGCGGCCGGATCAGGATGTGTGGGTAATGTTCGCCTGCATATTGCAGGTCCTGAGACCGGCCATGTGTGCAAGGTGCAAGGATGGGTCGGTTGCCCAGGTTCTTCCTTCTATCCAGGGCAATCCATTCCCTTGTTTGGCGCGGGTTTCCATAGCCCGGAAATTTCACCCGAAAACCGGGTGGATGGAAGTGGGTGTTTCACATGTGAAATTTCCGGGCTAGAAGCGGTAAAGGATTCCCACGTTGGCGCCAAAGCCATCGATATCGTCCGAGTTGAAGTCGTCGAGTTGATCTCCGGCGGATTTAATACTGGAAGAAATAAACAGCCATCGGGCCTCGCCGAAGAGTGCCCATTGCTGGTTTGATCCGAATCGGTATTCGAGGCCTACCAGCGGGAAGTAACCCACGTCGTCTTTGGCGTCCACCCGGTCCGAATCTTCTTCATAGAGGTAGTAACCCACTCCTGCGCCTGCATAAGGGACCAGACGGTTCTCGAATAACGGAAGACGGAAGGTGGCGGCGGCTTCCAGCGGGACCATATTCAAATCCGAGTGTTCGATATCCAGGTAACTGGCCCGCGCGTCTACGGCGAACCAATCGAGGATCCCGAGCCGGCCGATGACACCGCCTCCCCAGGCATCACCCGCCTTGTCGGCGTCATAGTAGGAGCCCATGGGTCCGACGCTGAAATCGAGCGCCGCAGCGGAGTTGAGACCAAGCAGACCTGCAGCCAGAACTCCGGCCGCCATCAGGGTGTGTGTTTTCATGAGTATAGCCATTTCCGTTGTTTGTTTTAACTCCTTGCATAGATCCGCGGATACCCGCTCCGACCATGCACCCGTTCAGCAAGTAGTGGTCACAGAGCTCATGGCGTACCACGGAATCTGCGGATCGTAGCCAGGTTCGCTAACCGTTGGAGGCACTCCACTTCGCTCGATGGCGTGGGGGTGAGGTCTACTTTCGGCGTGCAGGATGCAGCGAGCCTGCGAGCGAGTGGTTGCGAATTGCAGGAACGATCCATACCCAAAAATGCCGCGGTAATGGCTCGTCCTTGTGTGGGACGGAGGGATACCTAAGGGCAGCGGGAAGCCTGGGGCAATGGCGGGGAACCTCGTTGAGAGGCGCAGCTTGCAAAGGATTTGCAGGACCAAAGGGCGGGCGCGCGGTGATCATCAGAGGGGAACGAAAGCACTGACTGGGTCGAGCCTCCGACCGGCACGCGATCTACATTTATGGGAGGCGGCACGCTCTGAGCTATCGATTTGGTCCAAAGTTGGTCGGGGCGAAAATGGACTCTCCCGGTTGGCTCTGGAATTCGGGACGGAGGAAAAAGATATGAAAATAATGCCAAGACAAAAATCCATGGTAATCGCGCTCGCTTTGGGGCTGGTGGCCTTGGGCGGTTGCTACAGCCCTGGAAACGAATATGAACGATCCACAGGCCGTTATGTGGACGACAAGGCTCTGGCAAGCAGTGTGGAGAACGCGCTGGAGGATCACCCGATTTATAAGCTCGATGATGTGGAAGTAACGGCCTACCGCGGAACCGTGCAGCTCTCGGGTTTTGTAAACTCGCAAGTTCAAAAGGATCAGGCCGGTGACACGGCATCCAGGGTGGCGGGGGTGCAGCGGGTCGAGAACAACATCTCCATCAAGCCACTGCCCCTTAAACAAGATGCGGGGAACGGCGGGCAAAATGAGAATGGGAACAATGCGCAGCCCGCGACCAATCGCACTTCGAATTAGGCAGACCAGACGCAGATCCAACTAAAGGATGACCCCGGGTGTTGGTGGGGAGCGCCCGGGGTTTCTCTTCTTTCTAATCTCTCGCGGGATATCGGAATCGTGATGCCTTTTCGTTTGCGATTCCGGACCGGATTGAGCAACGGATCGGGGCGCGCGACGCCGGGCATTGGGTGGCGATTGCCGGCCTATGCCGTAATCACGGCGGCGGAGGTGCTCGTATCGATCACGTGCCTGGAATTCCCATACACCCGGGCGTCCATGAACATGAAATCGCTGGTGATGTACTGTTCATCGTGGTTGCGGTCAATTACCGCGAGAAGACTTACATTCGGGAAGAGTCAAGATGAGCATGTGCCGATGATTTGCTTGCGGAAGTCCGGTGGCATCGATAGGGTCCACGCCAAATTCTGACTATTTATGACTGGGATCTGTTGTTTCAACGGGAGAGGGGGTTTGACGTTCAAGGCGCTTTGCGGTCGCGGTTCGGCGGCGATTGCCTTGATCATGTTCTCCCAGTTTTTGAGGGTTACGCAGGCGCAGGCGCAGGCTCCGCAGTTGGTTTCGGTGACGCCGGCGAACGGAGCAACCGGGGTGGCGACGGATGCCAGCATTGTGTTCGTGTTCGACCAGGCCATGGACACCGACATTCCGTTGGTGAGCAGTTTTCCACCGTTCCTGGTGGGGAATTTTGAGGCCACCGGGGCGGGAACCCTGCCTATTTTTGCGGGCACTTGGAGTGGGGACGGTAAGACACTGACCTGCGAATTGACCTCGGGCGAATTTCCCGCGAACAGCACCGTGACCTGGAAGCTGAATCCCGCGGGATCGCTGCTGGCGTTCGCGAACGCGGAGGGTACCGACTTACTTGCCACGGTGACGGGAAGCTTTACGACCGGCGAGGGTGGTGGTGGTGGCGGTGATGAGAATTGCGATGGATTGCCGGACAGTTGGGGTGCTTATTCGGTCTTCAAGGGGGTGACCTATGAGCAGACCTCGGCTGCGGACCCTGCTCCCTCGGACACGGACGCCTTCGTGTTCGGGGCGAATGTGTCGGGGCCGGAGGGCGGCCCGCTCGTGACATCGGCTTCATTGTCTATTCCGGGTGGGGGGACAGAGGAGTTGATTTCGAGTCTGTTCGGGAACTTCTTCACTTTTGCGGACACGGCGGATACCGAGGTGGCCTTGGACGGAATGTTTCCCGCTGGGGGGTACACCCTTCGGTTCACGCAGGAGGGGCTGGGGGAGCGCGTGATTCAGATGACCCTGCCGGCCAATCCCATTCCGGTGCCAAAGGTGGCGAACTATGCGGAGGCTCAGTCGGTGGATGCGGAGCAGGATTTCACGCTGCAATGGAATTCATTCACCGGTTCGGGCGGCGAGGCTTACATCTCACTCTCCATCACCGAAGAACTCGGAAATTTCCACTGGCATGCGCCGGACCGGTGTGTTCCCCGGGAATTGTCCGCCACGGCGACGTCGATCTTGATTCCGGCAAATACGCTTCCGGCCGACCGTAGTTTCACGTGCTCGCTCAGTTTTGGCAGGTCGTTCTATCTTTCGACCAACGCCGTTACCGAGATGTCGGGTTTTGGCGGCCAGACGCGGAGCACGACCTTCAGCTTGAGCACCGGCAACGGCGGTGACGCTCTCCCCGCAACATTGATGGGTGCGCGCGTGCTCGCCAACGGCAAAGTGGAGATCTCGTTGAGCGGCACCGCGGCCCGCGTTTACACGATAGAGCGCGCGACCGATCTTGCCGCTCCTGATTGGGTGCTGTCGGGGACGGTCACTCTGGATGCGGGGGGCGAGGGTGTGTTTGAAGGGCCGGCGGGGACATTCCCGGCATTTTATCGGGCGGTGGCCAACTGATGCGGTTTGAATATCGAATTGCCGCACGTGTTGCAGATGATCGGTGTAAGGCGCACTTGCTGGTGATTCATGGTCTCGAGCCTGGCGCGGCGGGCAGGGAGGCACGCCGCACAAGCGGCGCATTTCTGGATATCCCAAAGATCGGCAAAGACGCGGCCGCGCCCGAGGCGGAGGGATTCGTCCAATGCGGATTCGAGCGACTCGAGTCCTGGCGCGATGAAGCCGGCGGTTTGCTGGAGGGCATCGAGGGCGCCATTGCCGAGGCGGGTGGGTATGAGGGAGACAGCGGTGGCGCCACAATCGAAGGCAAACGCCGCCGAGCGCCGAGCCCATTCCACGGCCTTGGAGGGTTCGATAAACGGAGGTTGGACCAGAACGAAGGCACGCAAGTCGATGTCGTGGCGGCGGAGAAAATCGGCGGCGCGACGGAAATCCTCCAGGGTCATTCCTTTGTTAAGCCGGCTTAGGGCGAGGGGGTGAGTCGTCTCGAGACCCATTGCGATTTCAAGCTGTGGATTCGGCGTCAGGGTCTCGTCCGGGCGGACCAGGAGATCCCGAAATCGCAGCACGCGGTCGTTGACGAGTTTAGGGTGGCACTCGACGATGACGCGTTGGAATCGGTGGAGGCTTTTCGCAATCGCCGGGTAATCCGCGGGCGGGATGGCGCCGACATCGAAAAAACTTCCGCTGTTATAAAGTTTGATTTGGGATGTGGGACTGGGGCACGCCGGAGTGTGCTCGGCCAGCGCGTGTTGGACTTGGGCGGCTATTGCGCCGGGCGGGACGGGGTCGAGCGTGGTGTTTTTCCAGAGATCGCACATGAGACAGTGCCAGGGGCACTCACGGCTGTGGAGCAGCACCGTGAGCGTGGACAGCAAATGGCCGGTGGCGGAGCGTTCGAGTTCGGGGAACGAAGTGGGAGGCCGCCAGACATCGGGGATGGAACGCGACCCACGACGCGCCACAATCCAACGCGTTCGCTCCGACGCGGGGAGGTTTTCGTAACTCGACTCAGGCATTGGGAACGGATCCAACCATTTCAGGGTCTTCGGACCGGGCGATGCCGGATCGAGATCGACCGACGGGAGCATCGTCGTAGGTCGACCCGACCTGGGGATTGGAATTAATCGTAGAGCGCGAGGAACTGTCTCCGGTAGGCGGTTTCGTGGGCGGGCAGACGATGTCGCAAGGATTCGACCGGCAATGCGCCGTGTTGGAATCGGCGTTTGGGAAATACGGGCATTGAGAGGCCAGTGACTGCCTGGACGCCGCGTCCGACGATTTCGCCTTTGAGGGCATAAAGTGAGGGGACGTCGTAGCCGGTGATCTCGATGAACGGTATGCCTTCGGCGATCTCGATCAGGTTGGGCCGGGTGAAGGGGCTGAAGCCGTCGAAGCCGAGGCGGCGGGCCGGGGCGTAAGTGCGGGAGTAGCTGCGGCTCAGACCGCCGGAGTAGGTAAGGGAATGCTTCATTTTGCCGACGCCCCAACCTTCCTGATAGAGCATTTGGTTGTGGACGACACTGCGGATTGTCAGTTCCGGGTTTTCTTCGATGGGATAGTCTTTGAGATTCTCGTCTCCACCATCGCCATCAATGAGGTATTTCCAATCGGGATAACGGGCGCGAATACCGCGGCCGAGCGCGAGGACCATTGAGGCGGCTTCGAGGTCGAGCGGTTTGTAATCTTCGACGACGCGGATGGTCTCCGCGATGTCCAGCAAGCTCAGATCGGCTTCGATCGGCTCGAGAAACAGGCCAAGCCCGAGGGAATCGAGGAACTGCCGGGCCTGTTCAAGATCCGGACCGTCTCCGAAGCTCAAGGTAAAAGCCTTGAGGCGGGAGAGATGGAGTCCGAGTTGCCTCATGACGTGGTAGGTGGTGACGAAGACCGCGCCGCTATCGATGCCGCCGGAGAAAGCGACGCCGATGGGCTCGGAGGCGGGGAGTTGGCGCAGCCATTTCGCGATTTCGTCGGCCAACGCGCCGATGTAACGCCGGCCGATTTCAGCCGGATCATTCGGCTGCGTGTTGGGTCGGGGATCAAAGTAACGCGTGTAGTTGGGGGCGGGATCGGGGCATCCGATCAGTTGGAGCTCGACGATGTGATGGGCGGGGACCATCCGGGTGTAACTGGGGTGGAACTGGGTAGCGAGCCCTTCGCGTTTGAGCCAGTCATGGAGCGTGTCAATCCGGTCGGCCACGATCAGGGCGGGACCCTCGGCCCGTTTGGCGAGGAAATAGCGCATCGGCCGGTCCAGCGACCGGGCCATACGAACGGTCTGGCCCTCCCGGGCAAGCAACGCGAAGGAACCATCGATGTCTCGAATCCCGCCCGGCACACCGAGCAGCACGCGGGCCCGGGCCTCCGATATGGACATGTTGGAAATGCGGTTCAGGGATGGATCAAGCAGATCCACGACGCGTTCGAGGGTACTCATTGAGCATGGCGAGAGTCAAGTATGCCGGAAGCAACGGCATTGGCAAGCCGGCAGGATGTGGGATGGAGACGAATTCGGAACGGGGAAGAATGGGGATCGGACAGATGTAACATTTGTGCGGTAACGAGTGATCTATGAGTGAAAGTAGAGGTTCCGCGCAGGTTTGGCGTATCATCGAGTGGCCGGGCGCGGGGCAGGTGAACGTCGGAAGAACAAAATACATGAAACTCTATTGCTTATCTTTGCTCGGGATTGGTCTCATCGGTCTCACGGCGGTGGGATCGCCCATCCCCAAAGACCAAATCGCCGCCGATGCCAAGTGGATCTTGCACCTGGACACCGAACAATTCATGCGTGGCAAGATTGGCAGTTACCTGATTGACGAAGTCCTGAACCCGCGCAGTGCGCTATTCAAAGAAACCCTCAAACAACAGCTCGGGTTCGACCTGGACTGGAAACAGATCAAAGGCATCACCGCCTATGGCACCGGTTACCATCCCCAGGAAGACGATTCGGGAATCCTGCTGATCCGAACGAGTATGGATGTGAAAGGGGCGCTGGAGGCGGCGATGGCCAAGGCGATTCCTCAGTTGCGGATCGAAAAGATCGAGAATGCGCCGCTACCGCTCTATCGGTTCAACGACCAGGGGTACGTCGCCGTTCCATCATCGGATTTGGTGCTCGTAGCCCGGCAACGGAACGCGATCGACCGTGGGCGGGAGATTCTGGAGGGGCACACGGATACTCTGGCAGCCGCCCAAGCCCTGCAAGACTATCCGGAAAGTCCGTTTGGCTTTTTCCTGCTGGCCGTTGCGGAGGGCTTCGGGCAACAGGCCGACTTGCCGGCCACCGCGGCAATCTTCAAACAGGCGACCGGGGCGCGACTATTGTTGGGTGAAGACAACGGTCGGTTGCGGTTGAACTTTGACCTGAAAGCGGCGAGCTCGGAGGTCGTCCAGCAGATCCAGCAGGTGGCCCAGGGGCTCCTGGCATTGGCGGCGATGAACGCCGGACAGAATCCCGATCTTCAGAAACTGACACAGGCCGCTGCGGTGACCAGCAGCGGCAAATGTGTCACGCTTGCCGTGGCGATCCCGGTGACTGATATTATCGCCAAGATCAAAGAACATCACCCTTGAATCTCTTGCCGACCATGGTTTATCGGGCGGAGCTGGCCGCTCCGTCCGATCCGGCCGCCGATCCCGGCGCAGGAGGCCATCCACCGCCGGCCGGCGAACTCAACAATTTTGAGCGGGCGCAGTCGGGTTGCCCAGAGGCATTCGCCCGGATGGTGGAGGAATTTGGGCCTCGGATTCTACGCTATCTGCGCCATTGGACCGGCAATGAGCACGACGCGGAGGATTTGACCCAGGAGACTTTTCTGAAGGCGTATCGAGGCCTGAGGCAATGCTCTCACGCCGGCGCCGTCGGAGGCTGGCTGTTTACCATCGCCCGGCGCACCGCCTTGAATTTCCACCGCGCCCGACGCAGCCGTCCCTCGAAGTGCCTGGAGCTTTATTCGGAAATAGCGGAGGAGGGCCGAAGCAACGGGAGCGAAATCAGCGATTGGTTGTGGGAGGCCGCGCGAGCCCTGCCCTCGGAACATTTTGAAGTGCTCTGGCTGCGTTACGCTGAAGATTTATCCGTGGCCGAGATTGGTCGGGCTTTGCGTTGGAGTCAGATCAATGTCCGAGTCCGGCTGCATCGCGCGCGGGGATTGTTGCGTCGTCGGCTAGAGGCCGATGGGCGAGGGCATTTGTTGAAATGACCTCACATGGTCTTAGTGGTCTGTTTTCATAAATACGGTTACGTCCGCGGCCATGGGTTTTTCGGCCAGACGAGGCGCGAGCAACGAGCATACCCGCAGCGGTCTGTAAGGCGCGAGCAACGAAGTCTGGCCGAAAAAGAACGGCCGCCCGGAGGGTTGCGCCGAATTTGGCCTGGGGCGGCGTTGCCCGGTCGGTCGAGTATCGCAGGGGATACACTCTCGCCCTCGCGCCTTGCCTCAGGCCAAATTGGGCGCAACGAACGTGACCGTATTTATGAAACAGACCACTTAGGCGATGACTGGTAAATGTATTATGAACTGGTGTCGAATATATCAAATGATCGGGGACCTTTTTCCCGAGTCTTCCGGCTTCTGGTCGGGTGTGGCGAAGCGACATACCAATCGGTGCGACGCCTGCCGCCAACGGTTGGAACGTGAGAGCAGGTTGATCGAGGCGCTTCGTCGTTCGGCTCCTCCGCGCGCTCAGGATTTCCCGCGTTCGCTGCGGACGCGCATCCTTGCACAGCTCTCCGGACCGGATCGGGACGAGTCGAAGTCCGATGTTGGGCAGGGATGGCGCGGTCTGCGGCCGTTGGCGGTTGCGGGGGCATGCCTGCTGTTGTTGGTAGCCGCCTGGCCACGGCATCGGTCGACTATGGTCGAGCCAGGCAAAATCGCAAGGATTTCCAGGGCAACGCCGGCGGTTCATCGGGATTTAGCGGTGCCGCGGTTGGCGGAATCCTCCGATTTGATGCGGTGGACGGAGCTGGGGGGAGAGCCCTTGGAGGCTGAAATGGAGAATGTGGTGAAGGACGGACATCGGCTATTCGCGATGGCGGTGCAGAGCTGCGTTCCCGACACCACGGCGGCGGCGATTCTCTCCCGTACCTGGATATGGACGGCGCCGACACGCTAGCCCGCGTTGTCCATGCGCAGTGGGCGCTCATTTGAAGAGACCCAAAACGGGGTCGCGTCCCGGATTCGCTCGTGCTAGGTTTCACTCTGGCTCAAGGAATATTATGAAGACACGTAATCTTCTGGTGACGATGTGGGTCGGGTTGGTGATTGTGGCATTGACGCTCGGCCTCGTTTCGGTGGGAGTGCTGCTGGATAACCGCCAACTCAGGCAAGAAGGACGGGACCTGCGAACCAGCTGGGACGATTCGCGGGCGGAAGCCACGGCTTTGAAAGACGAACGAGCTTCGATCCAAGAGGAGTTGGGAGCACAGCGGCAGAAGGTCGAGGAATTATCGGCCCAACTGGCAGAATTGAAAGTTCGCACCGAAGCCAAAGAGGCCCCGGTCGGTCAACAAGCTTACCGGATTCGGGCGTATCTGAATAACCAATGGGTAAGTCAGGGTTGGCTGGTGCCAGGTCAGGCGACGACGAACGGCAATGGTCAACTGGTGTATGATCCGGTCGTGGTGCTGGATCCCTCGGCCCGGACGGCCATGTCTGACAGTCCTTCCAATGAGGTTGTCCCGGCGGAACAAGGATCAGTCACGATCAACCACAATTATCCGGCGCAGTATGACGGTGTGTGGCCGGGGGTATGGGTATGGTCGACCGGGCAGAAACATCGGCGGCCGGGCCAGCATAGCCCGGAGTCGCCACGCTCTTCCGCTCAACCCCAACCGCAGCCGCAGCCAGTTAGTCCATATTTGAGCACCCGCGTCTGGCAGCCGCGGAACGGCTGGCAACAGATGGCACCCGGCCGGCCAGGCGGCGAGTGGATATCCTCGGCGCCTCGCGGCCTCTCCTACCTTTCAAACGGGGGCGGTAGTCGTTCACCTTCACTTCCGGTGCGGTATTGAGCGCAGTCCCGCGGTTGTAGATGGCACTCGGCCTAATGCTCATGGATCGTGGCGACTTTGGGTCGGGTCTGCCGGACATCTCCGGGTATGATGCGAAACAGGGGATGAGGCTCGGGTGTAGTAATCATTTGGAGCTGCGGGTGATTCCGGTAACCTCGAGTCCGTCCCGCAAGCACGGCCTGCGCGAGGAGCGCCTCCCGCCAGCATGCGACCATACCCCTCGGATCGAGGTATTTTGGATGGAGCGTCCACAGCCGCATAGAAATTCCAAGCCCGTGCCCGGGGTTTCGTGCAGTTCCAGGTACTCCCGCCCGCCGGTCTTCGTCAAACACTATTATTCCTCCGCGAGTTCTTCGCGGAAGTCATCCCCCGAAAATCCCGACTTGGGCCGCCTCGACCGCGCTCGGGCCGGAACGAAAAGGCCATCGAAGGGAGCCAGCCGCCGGTGAGGTCCGATTTGTCTCTGAGCGGCTTCATCGTCGTCGGTGCTCGACGGAAAGTGGATGAAACCAAGGGCTGCATCCTGACCATGGATCGGGCCATAGGCTGCCTTCGGTTGTGAACGGATCCGTGTCAGTCCAGCCTCAGCACCGCGGTTGAATAGACCGGGAGTTGATCGGGCAAGACGGCACAGATAACATTTGCACTGGGGAATGGGAGTGCGCAAAAATGGCGCGCATGATTCAGACGGTCGCCCAAGCGGAGCTCAACCGGACGTCGCCTGTGCGTGAAGCGTATCTGGAGGCTTATCGGTGGATGTTGTTGGCACGGGTATTGGATGACAAGCTGGCGAGTTTGTATCGGGGAGGGAAGATCCATGGCGGGGTCTTCTTGGGGCGCGGCCAGGAGGCATTGAGTGTGGCTACCGGGTTGGCGTTGAGGCGTGGCGATGTGTTTGCGCCTTTGGTAAGGGATCTGGCGGGTCGACTGGCGTTTGGAGAGACGGTTCTGGATGTGGTGCGGACCTTCATGGGCTCGGTGCTGGGTCCAATGCGCGGCCGGGATGGCAATGTGCATCGGGGACGGCCTCGGGAAGGGATGTTACCGATGATCAGTCATTTGGGGGCAATGATCGCCGTGGTGAATGGGATGCTTTTTGCGCGGCGGATGCGGGGTGAACGGGGGATTGTGGGTGTCAGTTGCGTGGGCGACGGGGCGACCTCGACGGGATCGTTTCACGAGGCCTTGAATCAAGCAGCAGTCGAGGGATTGCCGTTGGTGTTGGTGGTGGCGAACAATTGCTATGCGTATTCTACACCGAATGCGCGGCAGTTTGCGTGTCAGGACCTGGTGGACCGGGCGTCGGCTTACGGGGTGGCGGGGCATTCGGTGGACGGGACGGATCTGGGGGAGTGCGCGCGGGTGATGTTTGAGGCGGTTCGGCAGGCACGAGAAGGTGGCGGTCCGCAGTTGGTTGTGGCGCGATTGCTCCGGTTGTGCGGGCATGGTGAGCACGACGACGCAAGCTACGTGGCGGCGCAGGTGAAGGATTCACCGGCGGGCCGGGATTGTCTGCGGATGGCGGAGGAACGGATATTATCGGAGTCGTGGGTCGAGCGGGGAGTATTGGAAGGTTGGCGTACGGAGCAGGTGCAATTGGTGGAGGAGACCGTGGCGAAGGTTCAACGCGAGCCGGGCCCGGATCCATTCGCGGAAGACTGGTTGGCGCTGGCGTCGCGGCACCTGGTGGGGATGCACAATCCGGAAAAGGGCCTATGAGCGTGACGTATCTGGAGGCGATCCGGGAAGCCCAGGCGCGCGCGCTCAAGGAGGATCCGCGGGTTTTTATTTATGGGCAGGACGTGGGGGTTTTTGGGGGGGCATTCAAGGCGACGAAGAACCTGGCGGTTGAATATCCCGGGCGAGTGATCGACGCCCCCATCAGCGAAGACGCTATCGTGGGGCTGGCGGTCGGTGCGGCGATCGAGGGCATGCGCCCGGTGGTGGAGATCCAGTTTGCAGATTTTTCATCGGTGGGATTCAACCAGATAGTGAACCAGGCAGCGACGTTGTTTTGGCGGACGCAAGTGCCGTGTCCGATCACGATTCGGCTGCCGTCAGGGGGAACTTCGGGCAGCGGGCCCTTTCATAGCCAGAGCCTGGAGTCGGTGTATTCGCATTATCCGGGGCTGGTGGTGATGACGCCGGCGACGGTGGAGGATGCGTATGGGATGTTATTGGAGGCGATCGCGATCGATGACCCGGTAATTTTCTGCGAGCACAAGTTGCTTTACTACCATCTGAAGGCGGACCATTTGCCAACGGAAGCATTGCCGACCGGCCGGGCCCGGATCGCGCGTGCCGGTCGGGACCTGACGGTGGTGGCGTATAGCGCGATGGTCCACGAGTCTTTGGCGGCGGCGGAGGAACTGGTGTCGGAGGGTTACCAGGTGGAGGTGGTCGATTTGCGGTCGGTGAAGCCATTGGACACGGACACGGTGATGGCCTCGGTGGCGCGGACGGGGCGACTGTTGTGTGTGGGGGAATCCTGGCCGTGGGGCGGGGTGGCGGCGGAGGTCATTGCCCGTGTGGTAAGCGAAGGTTTTGACCTGTTGGACGCGCCGCCGCATCGGCTCAACGCCAAAGATACGCCGGTACCTTTTCATCCACATCTTTGGGCCGCGCATCGTCCCACGGCACGGAGCGTGGCGGCGGCGGCCCGGAAACTCCTTCGGAGCTAAGTTATGCCACAGATACCCATCATCATGCCGCAGTTGGGCGAGTCCATCGCAGAAGCGACCATCGTGAGTTTCCTGGTGGGCGAGGGGGACACTGTGGAAGTGGATCAGGATTTATTCGAGGTGGAGACGAACAAGGCGACCATGACCGTGACGTCACCCTGCCGCGGGCGTATTGCGCAATTTATGGTGAAGCCCTCCGAGAGTTACGTGGTGGGGGCGATTCTGGGTTATGTGGATGCGACGAGCGAGGAGGCGGCGCGAGCGGGTTTCGACCCGGCGGTGACGACATCGAGCGACCTGCAACAGGGGGCTTCGGGCGAGGCTGGAGCCGGTGGAGACGGCGGGCTCAAGGGAGTACAACCTACCGTTCGGGGATTGCCTGTGCCGGCGCATGCCCAGGGGGCGAGCTACATGTCGCCCCGTCTGAAGGCGAGAATGGCCGAGCTCGGTTTGCACGCGGCCGACCTGGCCGGTGTGGCGGGCAGCGGGGCCGCCGGTCGGGTGACCATCCAGGATTTTGAGCGGTTCATCGCGGGATTGGAGAAACAGAAGATCAGTCCGGCTTCGAGCATGCGGGTGGCGGTGGCGGATGCAATGCGTCGGAGTTGGACGCGACCGATTGCGTCGGTGGGCTTGCCAATGGGATTGGACGCGCTGTTTGCGCATCGGCGGAAGGCCGATCCCAAGCCCGGGCCGGCGTTGTATGCATTACGCGCGTTGGCCTTGGCGTTGGCGGAAAACAGCGCGCCTGCGGGGCGGTTGGTGGGGAATAAGATCGTGCATCCATCATCCATCGATCTTGGATTCGCCGTGGAAGCCACCGACGGCGTGTTTGTGCCGGTGATACGGAACGCCAGCCAAAAGCTGCTGAAAGAATTGGTGGTTCCCTACAATGGACTGATCTCCCTGGCCCATCAGCGTAAGCTACCGCTCGAAGATACTGGCGGGGCGATTGCCGTCGTCACGAACTTTGGGACTTTCGGCCTGACGTGGGCCACACCGATTCCGATGCCGGAGCAGACCTTGGTTCTGGGATTGGGTGCGGCGCGCAAAGTCCCACAGTGGGACGAGGCCCTGGGGCAATTCGTGCCGGCCATGGAAGGAAACCTCACGCTGAGTTTCGATCACCGGGTCTTGGACGGAGGAGCCGCGGGTCGTCTGTTGTCACGAATCGTGGAATTGATGTCGGACCCGGAAAGGCTCTAGGACGGTGATTCTGGGAGCACATTGTTCGACCTCCGGCGGTGTCCACCGTGCGCTGGAACGGGCCGACAGCATTGGGGCGTTGTCTTGCCAGATCTTCGTCAAAAATAACATGCAGTGGCTGGCGCGGGCATATACCGACGAAGAGATTCGCAAGTTCAAGGAGGGTCGGGCGCGATCCCGGTGCGGAATTGTATTTGGTCATGCGGGGTACCTGATCAACATCGCGGCGCCGGTTTCCGAGAATCGCAAGTGTTCAATCGAATCGCTCATCCTGGAGATTGAGCTGGCCGCTCAACTCGGAGTGCCCTTCCTCGTTCTGCATCCCGGCGCACACATGCACAGCGGGGAGGAGGAAGGATTGCGTCAGGCCGCTTGCGCGCTGAATGAGGTGTTTGCTGCGACCCGGAAACTGCCGGTCCGAATCGCGTTGGAGAACACGGCGGGGCAGGGGACCTGCCTGGGTCATGACATTCGCCATCTCGAAGCGATTTATCGAAAGGTGCGCCGGTCCGAACGACTCGGGATCTGCATCGACACGGCGCACTGTTTTGCCGCGGGCAAAGATGTGCGGAAGACCGCCGGTTGGGATGACGTGATCGCGATGGTGGAGGGGTCGTTCGGATTGGATCAAGTCTTGGCCATTCACCTGAATGATTCAAAGACGGATCTCGGCTCGCGCGTGGATCGACATGCGGGGATCGGCCAGGGCAAGATCGGACGCGCTGCTTTCGGGCATATCATCAATGATCCGCGGTTTGCGGAACTTCCCGGCTGTTTGGAGACGCCGAAATCGGCCGACCTGCACGAGGACGTGGAAAACCTGGCCATACTGCGGTCTCTGCAAAAACGGAAACGGCGGTTCCGAAGTGGGCCGATGGCGTGACGGCTGCCTGACGTCGGAGACTGGGCGTCGAATGCTCAAACCGCGGTCGAGGCATCCGCCCATAGTTGGAGCAGTCGTTCAGGTTGGGGGGCAATTACTGTAACATTTTGGCGCGGCCGCGCGTTATTCAGGGTGACATCTTTGAACCTGAACCTTGAAATTGCTTTGAATATGCCTGTGCTTGAAAGATTCCGCGGGATCGTCGTTCGGATGATGTACGACCGCACCCTGGGCGCTCGGTTGCACGCATTTTATGAAGGGGCGGAGTTGGTTGTCGCCCTGCATCCGCTGCGGGTGCTGCAGGGAGAGGTGCCTTTGTGGGTGCGAGACTGGGTGCTCGGATGGGCCCGGGACCACGTGGATCACCTGGCGCAACTCGTGGCCGCCGCGGGGACTGGAGCGCGCTGGAGAGGTTCGGGGGCAACGACCGGAGGGCCAAATGCGAGTTGGTAATGCTTCGGTCACGCCGGACCGGACTTGGCCCTCAAGCGGTCGGAATTTCATTTGCTGCCGGAATTTCTCTCGGCAGCGTTGCGATCCTCCATCCAGCGAAGGCGATGACGATGGCCACGAAAGGATTGAGCAGATTCAGGAAGGCGTAAGGCAAGTAGGCGAGGGTCTGCACCCCGAGCGTGGTGCTCATGAATGCCCCGCACGTATTCCAGGGGACAAGAGGTGAAGTCAGCGTTCCGGCGTCTTCGAGGCTTCGCGAGAGGAGCTTGGGATGCAGTCCTTGTTTCTGATAGGCCTCCCGGTACATGCGGCCGGGAACAATGATGGAGAGGTATTGGTCCGGTGCGAGGATGTTCATGCCGAGACAAGTTATGATCGTGGCCGCCACGAGCCGGCCAGTGCCGCTGGCCAGGCGGAGAATGGCGTTGGCAAGGGCCGCCAGGAGCCCGGATCTTTCCATAACGCCGCCGAACGACAGGGCCGTCAGGATCAGGGAAACCGTCGGCAACATGTTGTCCAGACCGCCGCGCGAAAGGAGCGTATCGACCGCCGCGAGCCCAGTCGTTGAGACATAGCCACTCTGGGCGGCAGCCAGAATGGACTGGAGCGAAGCGCCCTGGACTGTGCCGGCGAGGACGCCGCCGAGGACGGCGCCTCCGACCAACGCGGGCAATGCAGGGACGCGGAATGCAACCATGAGAACGACCAGGATCGGCAACAGGAGGAGGATCGGATTCAGATTGAAATGATCCTGGATTGTCTGGCGTATGGCGGTGACGCTGTGGGGGTCGGCGGCGGTAGCACCTCGAGTCCAGCCGAGGATGGCGTAGAGAATCAGGGCGACGATTAACGAGGGGATGGTCGTATACAGCATGTATCGGACGTGCTCGAACAACTCGGAGCCGGCTACGGCCGGAGCGAGGTTTGTGGTATCGGAGAGCGGGGAGAGTTTATCGCCGAAATAGGCGCCGGAAACGATGGCGCCAGCGATCATCGGAGGGGGAATCTGAAGGCCCTGTCCGACCCCGATCAAGGCGATTCCGATCGTGCCGGCGGTGGTCCAGGAACTTCCTGTGGCGATCGAGACGATGCAGCAAATGACGCAGGCCGCCACGAGGAACAGCGAAGGGCTCAGAAGGCCGAGTCCATAATAGATCAGGATCGGCACCACACCACTGGCAATCCAGGTTCCGATGAGCGTGCCAATGACAAGCAGGATCAAAATGGCTTTGAGACCCATGACAATTCCGCCCAGAATGCCCTGCTCGAGATCGTGCCAGCGATGTCCGATACGCCGCCCGACCAGAGCGGCAACCGCGGCCGCGAGGAGCAGCGGGATATGTGCAGTGCCGTGGAGAGTTACGAGGCTCGCGCGGAGCATGGCCATCAACGCGATCACAGGGATCAAGGCCTCCCAGAGCTTCGCCGGGCGGGGCGCTGGCCGTGAAGAAGCGGTGATCGTCATGTACGGGGCGATAGGGAATCGAGGCGGCACGGAACTCGAGGTTTAACCCGAACATTCATGGTCTGAGGCGGCCCACGCGATCAGCAGATGGCAGCAGGCCTGGAATGACAAGACGAAAACCGGGGCACGACACGGGACGAGATGAGCGTAGGGGGGCAGGACGGGCACTGGACAGGGGGGGGGATGATTTTCAACTAATCTTTTAGTTGACACAACCCACGGCCCGTCGTATTGGAGGAGCATACTAATTCTTTAATAGTTAAATTACGATCCGAATATCGCATCATGGCCCGCTCAAAATCACGAACCCTCACCGATGCCGAACTCCGGATCATGGAGGTCCTCTGGAACAAAGGCTCCGCCACGGTCGCCGAGGTTGCCGACGCCCTCGCCGGCAAAGATGGCTCGGCCTATACCACTATTCTGACCATGATGGGCATCCTCCGGGCCAAGGGCTACCTCTCCTGCCGGAAACGGGGACGCGCCCACGTATTCACTCCGCGGGTGGATCGCGACGCCGCCGCGCGCAAGGCCGTTCGCCAATTGCTGGCCAAATTCTTTGCCGGCTCCCCGGGCGAACTGGTGCTGAGTTTTCTCCGGGATGAAGATCTCAGTCCCGACGAACTCGATGATCTGAAGCGGCAGATCCTGGACAACACCCAAGTCCAAGCCAACAAATGAACGCCGAACTCGAGTCCCTCGCCCTTAGAATCCTGAGCGCCGTCTTCAATGGCGGTTATCAGGGCCTGCTTTTGACCCTGTTGGTCTGGCTGGGTCTGAGCCTGTTTCCCCGCACCAACGCGGCTACGCGGCATGCCGTCGGGTTCGCTACCCTCCTGGTCGTCGCAATCCTGCCCGCGATTCATTTTTTCGCGCCCAAGACGGGGCGGCACGGCCTCCATGTTCCGATGTGGGCAGGACGTGGACCCTCCGTTGACGAGGGAAAAGTGCGGATCCAGTCGCAGCTCATCCCAGCAAGTCAGCTTGTCGGCAAGGCATCGGACGCTTCGGCGACACTGCCTTCCAGGACTCGGTCGGATCTTGTCTCCGCCAGCCGGATATCGACCGTGCATCGACCGGCCATGGATGAGCGAGTCGCGATGGAAGCCGCTCGCGAGCGGCGTTCGGCATTCGTTCCCGCCTTCGATCCCATTCCCCCGACGAGGGTGGATCAATCACCCCGGCCCCTTATGGAGAAGGCGGTCGCCCCGGCGGAGCATGCATCCTCCGGCTTTCTCTGGCGGGCCTCCCTTCCCGCTCGGCTTGCCGTCGGATTGATGGGGCTCTGGGCGGCGATTACTTCCATCCGATCCGCGAAACTCCTCGCTGAGTGCCGCTATCTTCATCGGCTGAAGCGGCGCGGGATTCGTCCGTCAGGCGGTCTCCGGGACGCGTTTGTGGCTGTGCGACGCGCGATGCGGGTCCGGCGCAAAGCGGACCTTCTGATCGTGCCGGGGCCGGCCGCGCCAATGGCGGTGGGCTTTCTGAAGCCGGCGGTCCTGATACCGGAGAACCTGCTCGAGGGTCGGGCGGGAGCCGCCCTCGATCAGATCCTTCGCCATGAACTGGCACATTTGAGTCGCAAAGACGACTGGTCCAACCTGGTGCAGCAATTGGTGAAAACCGCGTTGTTCTTTCACCCGGCGATCTGGTGGCTTTCGCGGCGGCTCACGCTGGACCGGGAAATCGCCTGTGACGATCACGTCCTGGCCGCGACTTCAACGCCTCGGGCGTACGCCCTTTTTCTCACCGAAGTTGCCGGGCTCGTTCAATACCGCAGTTGCTCCGCCGCACCGGCCGGATGGGGCAGGAAAAGTCAACTCAAGGAAAGGATTCATATGATACTCGACCCGAAACGGAATTCGTCGACGAAACTCGCCAAGGCACGCGCCGGAATCTTAACCACCGCGGCAGCGCTGCTGGCGGTCTTAAGTCTGCACGCGGCCCCGCGACTCGCCCTGGCACAATCCAAGGCGGGAGACACCGACTCGCCAACACCGAGCGCCAAGTCCATCGAGCCAACTGCTCAGAGCACGGCAACGATCTCCGTTCTTCCCTTGGCTCTCCCGGTCAAGACCGAGTCGGCCGTTCGCAGCACCGAATCGATCGCCGGGGCGTCGGCATTTAATGGCCGGATCGTGAATTCCACTCCGAGGGTGACGACCCACATCGCCGTGACGCCCGAGGTTCAGGTGGCGTTCTCGGACGCCACGTCAGCGCCAAGGTTGAAACCTGGCCGGACCTCAACGGCGTCAGCGATGCCGGAACCTCCAAATCTGTCGGACATACCTGCGCCGCCCTCTCCGCCCCAGGCGCCTTCGCCGGCCACTCTACCGCCTCAGGCCGGGATGCTCATGCCGAGGCCGGCGTCAGGACGTGCGGACAATTCCCTCGAGGAGCGGATCGAACGATTGGAGCGCCTGATCGATTCCATGCTCGACGACAAAGCTTCCGACGACGGAAGGAAATTTAAAATGAAGGACGAGTACAGTGAATCGAAGCCGGGCGCGTATTGGAATTCACATTCGGACAAACTGGAGCCATCGGGGGAGGAGCATGACTTTGCGAAGATCGATCGCGCCGAGATCGCCGAGATCACGAAGCGGGCCAAGCTGGAAGCGGAGCGGGCCACGCGGGACGCCATGCGACAGGCGGAACAAGCCAAACGATCTTTGATGCGATCAATGCGAATGGAAGACCGCAACATGCGCAACGCCCAACCGGGTCAGGAATTGGAAGCCCGAAGACAGGTCCTGGAGTCCGAGCAACACGCCCTTCAGGAGCAACTGAAGCATCTCGAGGAACAAATCAATCAACTCGAACAGCAGCGGGATCAGATCGAGGCGCGCGTCGACCACCAGCAGGACATGCTGGAAGAACTTAACGAGCAATCCGAGAACGAGGTCGAACAACAACATGAGCAAAACGAAAGGGAAGAGGCAAACTCGGATGCATCGGACTCGAAAGCTCCGACCACCGGCGCTCCCTTGAACAAGCCGAGTCGCTGACCAAGAAGCACAACCGGCTCCCGCCGGGCAGGGGTTGGCCGAACTGAACGTCCGGTCGCGGGCCAACCCCTCACAAACATCGCCCCGGCAAAGGCCCTCAGCCCTGAATGAGCATGACCCCCCCAGCCGAAACCCCATCGAATGGAAGCGCGCTGCCGGCGATCCACCTTGAGTTCATACAGAACCGGGCGGAAGCCGGCGATGACAACGGTGTCGAGGCGGTCGAGTTGTATCATCGCTCGCTATTCCTCAACCGTTTCGCCGGGGATATGGAGCGACATCAACAAAACGGCAAGGTTCACGAGAACCAGCTCGCCTATCTTGAAACCCGGTTGAGACAGGCTCACGCGAGACTCTCGGAACTCCAGAAGCTGGCGCCGGTAGTGGTGAACGGCGAGCCCGATGTGCGGCCCAATTTGCCGTGGAACCTCTGGGACGGCGGGATGTTCCTGAGCTCTCTCCTGGGGATCTTGTGCCTGCTGATTTTCGGCGTGCTGAATGTCTCCTTCAACCTCCTCGAATCGGGCCTGGTGACATTTGTGCAAAACCCGGTCCGCGCTTATTTCTGGGCGGCGCTGTTGCCGGTGGGGGCACTCGCGGTAAAAGTGGGTTGGGATATCCTCCAAAGCCCAAAAAAACGGGAACGTTATCTTTGGAGTTGTCTAACCGCGGGAATCGCGGGTGTCCTGGTCTGGGTCGCGGCCTACGCCAGCGTTTATCCCACTCTCTCCCGCAGCACCGACGAACAAATCGCCGCACTTACGGTGTTCGATTCACCTGAGAGGAGTGCCCCGCTCGACAGCCTGACCTCCGGAGGAGCGAAGCGCATCGACGTCATGATCGTCACCGCGCAGGCCACCGCCGAAATTTTTCTCTCCGCGGTTCTCGGCATCTACATGACGATGATTTACAACCGTCATCGTCCCGTGCGACTGGCGGCCAATCCGGGCTTCGCCCAATTGGACGAGGAGCGCCTGGAGTTGGAGGAAGCTGTGGCTCAGGAAAGAGTCGCGCTGGCGGAGGCCCGCGGCGGCGAGAACCAACTCAAGCATCAACTTGCGGCTTTCGTGGCCTTCGCGCGATCCATGTTCGAAAAGGAAGCCGCGCTTCGGCGAAACGAGAGCCACCAACAACGGCTTATGTTGGATCAGATCTCGACCCAATTGCGGAGCCAACTCCAGGCCGTCGAGAGCCGATCTCCCGCCGGACCCTCCCGGGACCGGCCAACCCTCTCACTCGACGCAAAAAACGGAAAATGATCTCTCGAGCACTCCTCGCCATCAGCCTGATGGCTTCCATTGTGATGGGTGTCGGCGCCACTCCGAGCGAGGTTGGTGCCGAGTTGCGGCCGGTCCGATATGTGATCGGGCTCTCACCGTTTCTGTCGAAGGAGGCTAAGGATCCGGTGTTCCGGCAGGTTGTAAGGTTCCTGATCGAGGATGTCCCTCTCAAGTCCTCCCTCGGGCTATACGATGCCTTCCATTTGCGGACGATTGCCCGGATCGATATTCCCGACGTTGCGGCATTCCGCAGCGCGAAGACCCGCGCCACCCAGTTTCGCGAAGCGATTCGGGACTTGAAAGACTTCCTTGCCGCCGAACACGCGCGGCCGGATTCCGCGACGCTACATTTCGATCAGGCCGTGCGCCTGCCGCAATTCATGGATTTTGTCGGCGAAAACCTGACCGATCCGCAGCACAACCTGGTTGTCGTCGTTCTCGGCAGCCCGCTTTATCTCGATGAGAAGGAGCCGAGTTTTTCAATGATCGATGGTTATTATCCCTCGGACGGGCACCTGCTGGCCGGCCGGGAACAATCGGTGTTTGGGCTCAAGGCGAGGGGCCGCCCCTTGGAAGGCGTCGCAGTTCACTTTGGATGGTTCGGAAATCCCTGGTTGAACGAGGCTCATCAGGAGAGGGTCGATCGATTCTGGACACTCTATTTAAAAGGTCAGGGCGCCCGTCTCGCCACCTTCTGCGGCGATCTCCCCACAGTGCTCAACACGGTGCGCGGCGGTGCCCCGGAATCCGCCGCGCGCGAGCTTCGTCGCGAGGTCGATCCCATCCCGTCCCGAATCGAGATGCTCCGCATTACCCGGGAGGTGGGGGTCGCCGATTGGATCACACGGGACACCCTGCCGAACGTGCAGTTACGACCACCCACCAGGACGGTCGGCACGATGAAGATCGGTATTCGTTGGAAAGACGATCTCGACATCGATCTCTACGCTCGTCCCAACGAACGCGCGGAGACCCTGTTCTTCGAACACATGCGAAGTCCCGAAGGTTACTACTTTAAAGACCACCGATCCTCGCCCGAGCGTGAGTACGAATTCATCGAGTTCGAGTCGCCGGTCGATGTTTGGAAGGTCAATGCGCGGATCAATTTCTATGAGGGCCGCGCACCACATGGCGTGAACGGGGAGGTCCGGATCGAGTTCGATGGCAGAATCTTCGCCGATCATTTCCGCCTCGACTCCGAAGATGGCAACCAGGGGAGAACCGGGCTCGGCCAGGGTCGGTTCTGGACGACCCTCGATGTCCCCGCGATCCTGAAACTGCGGGAGCGTACCGACTGAAATGGCAATGGACGGACAGGCAGGCTTCCGAGGACAGAGAGCCCGGTGAGGGATGGACGCAGGAAGGGGGTTCCGAGGGTCAACCCGGCTCGGTGTTGATGCATTTCCGGCGAAGGCGGAGGCGCCACGCGGTGAGAACATCGTACGTAACAGATTGCTTCAATGTGGCGATGTCGCGCGCAGAGATCTCGTTACTTCCCTGGCGACCCATCAAGACCGCCTCGTCCCACATCCGCGACTCGGGGATATCCGTGATGTCCACCATCAGGGCGTCCATGGCAGTGCCGCCGACGAGTGGAGCGCGTTTGCCGTGGATGAGAGCGTCGCCCTGATTGCGGATGCGAGGGAAGCCATCACCATAGCCGATCGGTAAGACCGCGATTCGACAAGGACCCTTCGCGGTATAGCGCATGCCATAACCGACAACGTCGCCCGGTTTGAGGTTTTGGATCGCCGCAATCCGCGCCTTTATCGTCATGACGGGTTCGATGCCTTCGATACGCCGGCAGACCAGGGACGGGTAGACGCCATACATCAGAATTCCGACTCGGACCATTTCGTGGTGCGCCTCCGGCAGATCCAGGAATCCCCCGCTGTTGCAGAGATGCCGATAGCGGACGTGGAAGCGGCTTTGCGCCATCGCACTGACCACTTCGTCGAAGCGCTGTTGTTGGAGTCGGGCAAACCCCTTGTCGGTTTCGTCCGACTGGGCAAAGTGGGTGAGCACACCTTCCAGTTCGAGCGCGGGCTCCGAATCGATCTGTTCGATCAGAGGCATGGCTTCGTTCCAACGGACGCCGTAGCGGCTCATGCCGGTGTCGATCTTGACATGCACCGGGACGCGCTTTCCAAATTTTGCGGCGGTGCGCGCCAAAAGCCGTACGGTATCGGATCCGTTGACGCAGATGGTGAGGTCGTAGGCCACACACCAGGGCAACTCCGCTTCCTGGCGTTCGCCAAGCAGGAGCATCCGCCCGGTCACCCCCGCGTCGCGCAGGACCATGGCCTCTTCGAGGGTGCTGACTCCCAGGAAAGTGGCTCCCTCGGCGAGGGCGATCCGCGCAACATCGAGCGCGCCATGCCCGTACGCGTCGTCCTTGACCACAGCGAGCAGCTCGACGGGTCGTGGGAGGTCCCGTCGAATGAACTGCAGATTCCGGCGCAGCCGCCCGAGATCGATTTCCGCCCAAGCTGGGCGCAGAGGAAAGTGGGGAGATCCAAAGTCCATCAGGATGGTTTCATGAATCGGTGCCCGGGGGCCAAAGACTCTGGCCAATATCGGTGCGGTAATAGCTTCCCAAAACTCGGATCCTGCGGACATTGGCGTAAGCCTTGGCGATGGCCGCCTGAAGATCCGGTTCAATTGCAATGACGTCGGCAATCCGCTGGCCGGTCGAGCTCAACTGCCCATCGGCACCGCGTGTCACTTCATTCCACCAGACGTCGCACTCAAATTTGCCGGTGATTTCCAACGGCAGGTGCGGGCCGTGCACCTGGGTGAACGGGTATCCATAGCCCGCCAAAGTGATCTGGCATCCGTAGGCCCGATCCCGGCCAAAACCGAGGTCCAACTTGCGGTTCTGAGCGGTGCGCAAAATCGTTTCTGCCGGGTTCTTGAGAAGGCGCAGTATCATTGGCCCCGACATTATCCCGATCCGGATATTGTATTCGATGACGTGCCATTTGCCGCGGTGCCGGATGGCGGTGACCTGAAGCGGTCCGTTGTATCGCGTCTCGCGCAACCACGGCCACAGGGGATGGATGAGCTCACGGGCCAGACCATACTTGTCGTGGGGATCCTGTTCGACCAGGCCGCCGAGCGGCGCGCCGGCCACGATTCCCAGGTTGCCATTGAAGGCCCGTTTGTATTCCTGGTTGGTCACGAGCGAGTGGATCTCGCCATGGCTGACCAGGACGATGTGCCCCACCTCGGCCCGGCCCAAGTACTCCTGCAGGAAAATTCCTTCTTCATAATCGACCTGCTTGAGCCACGCCCGCGTGTCCTCGACCGACTCGCACAGAATCGTGTGCATCGGACTGGTCGGTGAGCAAAGCGGATTCTTAATAACGTAAGGTCGAGGATGCCGCGCCAGGACTCGTTCCGCTTCAATCCGGTTCGGAGCCACGTGCGACCTGGGAAATGGAATCTTATACCGGGCGCAAAGCCTTCGCGCAAAGTCACGCTCGCGCTCGATCCGCATTGCTTCGTGAACCGGAGAGAACAAGGGCACCTTGGAACGCAATAATTCCTCGGCCCAGGGGGCCTGGGCCCAATCGATCGATTGCGGTAAAACTACATCGACGTGCCGCGCGCGCAGGAGCGGCACGGGACTTGGCCAGGCTTCTTTCGTGAAGGTCGGCCCACTCAGGGAGGGGGGAAATGTCCGTAATTCCGGGTCAGATACGTGCTGGCCCGCGCTCCAGCATCGCTTAATACGCGGGTGATGCTCTGCGCAAATGAACCGACGCCAAACACCATGGCCGTCACCGGCCGCGAGCGACGTGCGAGCGTCGGGAGCCGTCCTTTCATCACCCGGAGTTGATTATCCATGAAACGGGTTAGCACGCATTGCGCGGCGGATTATGCGATCTGCTCACACGAACGCAAGGGAACAGCGGCGCGCTAACCCGCAGATCTCATGATATGTTTAATGTCGAATCCGCTTCAAGCGAAGGGGTCAATATGTCCGGGTTAACCATATGTGTGCGGAACGCCGCTGTATCATGGACGAATCGGCGCAGCGGACGACCGTCGCCTTCCCGTTCAAGGACGAGGGACGAGCATCAAGAGGAGAATGCAAGCGCGAGTGGGTAGACGAAGGGGAACACTGTGGGCGGGTTAGACCGTGCGCTCCTGGTCACCACCTGCCATCATCGGATAGACCACGCCGGCAACCGCTGCGCCGAGAATCGGTGCGAGCCAGAACAACCAAAGCTGTTGAATCGCCCATCCCCCCACAAACAACGCTGGACCCGTGCTGCGAGCGGGATTGACCGAGAGATTCGTCACAGGAATGCCGATCAAGTGAATCAGGGTCAGCCCGAGCCCGATCGCTATCGGAGCGAATCCCTGGGGCGCGCGTTTGTCGGTCGAACCCAGAATGATAAACAAGAAAAAGAACGTCAGGACCGACTCCGTCAGGAATCCTGCCAGGAGCGAGTAATGCCCCGGCGAATGATCGCCATATCCATTTGAGGCGAAACCGGCGGCCATGCTGAATTCCTCCTGCCCTCCCGCAATGACCGACAACACCCCGGCCGCAGCCACCGCACCCACCACCTGAACGATGATGTAAGGCGCCAATTCGCGGCCCTGAAACCGGCCGCCCAGGTAGAGACCCACCGACACCGCCGGATTGAGATGGCAACCGGAGATGTGTCCGATGGCAAAAGCCATGGTCAACACCGTCAAACCGAACGCCAAGGACACCCCCAGCAGACCGATACCCAGATTGATCGGGGTGGCGCCCTGGCTGACGATGAATTTTGCGGCCAGCACCGCGCTGCCGCACCCGCCGAACACCAGCCAAAACGTCCCAACCAATTCCGCGATGAGTTTGTTCTTGAGTTTCATGTTGTCTTCTTCCTTTGAGTTGTTGGGTTCCGGCTCGAGTCGCCCGCGCAACGTCACAGTATGCGCTTACCAGCGAAACTGATGTGACATGTGGATTGACGGATGTCGATCGAATACGTTATTGAACCATTCCGTAACCCAGAGTGCCCATCCATTCGTTTATGTTCAAACCCATCCTTCAAATACTGGCATTTGCCCTTGTTTCAACAATCGCCCCCCAACTCCAGGCCCAGGCTCATTATCCCGCCGGCGTCGAGGGGATCAAGGCGGCAACCCTCCCGCCGCCCGGCTGGTACTTGCGCGACTACAATTATCTCTATTGGGCAAATGATTACCCGGACGGACCGCCCGATTTTGATTTGTTTGCTTATGTGCAGGCGCCCCGGCTGATCTGGATCAGCCCATTCCAGGTGCTCGGAGGATATTATGGCGCCGATGTCCTAATACCCTTCGTCCACACCGATCTCGAGATCGGCCCGTTCCAGGAAGATGACTTTGGCTTGGGCGATATCTTCGTCGAACCCATAACCCTTTCCTGGCATGGGCCGCAATACGATCTCGCGGTCGGCTATGGTTTTTGGGCACCCACCGGGGATTTCGATACCGCGCATCCCGCCAGCCCCGGAAAGGGATATTGGACGCATATGCTGACCGCAGGTGGGACATGGTACGTGGATGAAGCCAAGACCTGGTCGATCTCGGCGCTCAATCGGTATGAGATCAACCATGAAAGCCCGGACAACGACATCACGCGCGGGCAGGTTTGGACCCTGGAAACCGGGGTAAGCCGGACGTTCGCCAAGTTCTATGATGTGGGTCTGGTGAGTTATTTTCAGGCCCAGACGACCAAGGACAGCGGCCCAGAGTCGGACGACGGCAGGGATTCCACGGTGTCCGTGGGGCCGGAAGTCAACGCATTCTTCCCGAACCTCGGCTTGTTCGCGTCAGCGCGTTACTTTTATGAAATCAAGTCCCACGATCGGCCCGAAGGACACACCGTCCACGTGACGTTGACGAAGATGTTCTAGAATCCGATCGCGGAACGCAGCCATGCCGGGCGGACGGCGCTCGATTGGAACCCAGAAACCGGCTAAGCGCATTGGCTCCCGCCCGGTCGCGCTGCTTTAGCCCATGCTTCAATACTCGCGATCCCGGGTGACACCAGGCATTGGGATCGGATAAGTGCCGTCGGCCGCGGCGAGGAGCGGAGCGGGGGAGTCCATGGTGAGTTTGTCGACGTCGGGGGCAAACTCATGGTCGTGGTTTAACATGGCATCGTATTCGATAACCTGACCGGTATGCGCTGCCATGCGCCCCATTGAAGTGATCAGGCTGGCGATGGCGCCGCGTTTGGTTTCATTATAGGGCTGGTCTTTCCGGATGGCTTCGATCAGGTGGTCCCACTCGGTTTGATACGGGTTTGGCTCGGGTTGCGGAAATGCCCAGGTCATGTTCGCGCGCGAGAAGGTTTGGCCTTTGAACGTGCGGACTTTTCCCGGCGTGTGTGCGGCGGTGGAAACGATGGCGGAGCCGTTGGTCCCGTGGACGTAGCTGGCGAACTCGTCGTGACATCCCGTCTGGCTGCGGCCGACAAAAAAGAATTTCGTACCGTCTTCGAAGGTGTATTCGACCGAATAACTGTCGAGGTTTTGATCGACGTCATCACCGCGGAAATGGCGGCCACCGGTGGCGTGGGCGCGGATCGGCCACGCATTCTTCATCCAACAACACTCATCAATCTGGTGGATATTGAAATCGCTGTAGATCCCACCGCTCGCCCAAAGAAAACTGTGGAACCGGCGAATCTGGTAGAGCAATTCGCTCTGGCCGGTCGGCACCGGACCAACCGCGGCCGCCCGTCCGCCCATCCGATAGGCGCGCAAACACATGAGGTCACCAATTTGGCCGTCCCGGATGCGCTCGTGGAGTTGACGCCGGCCTTCGCAATGACGAACCATCAGGCCGACGCCGACTTTGAGGTTCTTTTTGTCAGCCTCGTCGGCCAGACCTATCATCCGGCGGGTCGTGGGAGCGTCGACGGTGACCGGTTTTTCCATGAAAACATTCAGGCCCTTCTGGATGGCATACCCGAAGTGCACCCAGCGAAACGCCGGCGGGGTGGCGAAGATGACCACATCACCCGGGTTCAGGCAGTCCATGGCCTTCTGGTAGGCATCGAACCCGATGAACTTGCGGTCCTGCGGAACGTCGATCTGGTCGGCATGTTGCTGGTTCAGGTTTTCATAGCTGCTCTTTAGCCGATTTTCGAAGACATCGGCCATGGCTATCAGTTTGATGGGCCCGCTTCGAGTGGAGAGGGCTTGCGAGGCTGCGCCGGTGCCCCGGCCGCCACAACCCACCAGCGCGAGCTGGATCGTGTTGTTCTCGGCGGCATGCACATGCGGAAGCGCTATGCCTGCAAGCGCGGAGGCTGCAGTCAAACGGCCGGCGCCCTTAAGAAAGTCCCGGCGGGAGGTCAACGAATTCGAGTGAGGAATCATGGCCTCAATCCTTGCGACAGCGTCTGGAGTGTCAAGGCCGGAGTATCAACGATCCCGGAGGTTCCCAAGTCGGCAGGGGACTCTCCGGATCCGTGGATTAGAGCGGACGCAGCCAGATGTTCCGAAACCGAACGGGGCAATCATGACCGCCGAGGATGATCGGGCCCTCGCTCACATGCCGTTTGTATTCGGGCAAAATGCGATGATTCGTCTCGCCGCGAATCGGTTCCTCCAGGTGAACCAGCACCCCATTGTGGAACAATGTCAGTCGCGCGGGGCTCGTTAGCTGGTCCTTGTCCCATTTGGGAGCGGTGAATACGATGTCATAACTCTGCCACTGACCGGGGGGCCGCGAGACATTGACCCGTGGCGGGGTTTGGCCGTAGATGGCGGCGGCCTGTCCGTCCGGATAGATCTTTTCGTTGTAGGAATCGAAGATCTGGATTTCATAGAGGCCCATGAGCATGACGCCGCTGTTGCCGCGATTGTACCACGGTCCCTCAAAGGCCGCGGGCGCCATCCATTCGATGTGCATTTGCATGTCGCCAAATTCCTGCCGCGTCGAGAGACTGCCAGTTCCCGCTTCAATGACGCCGTCGACAACCCGCCAGCCATTGGATTGCCAGGCCGAGAGGTCATTGCCGCCAAACAGAACGATGGCGTCCGAAGGCACCGCCGCCGGGCCCGGCGCGCTGCCGGGATCGATTCGTCGTGGGGCGGGCCGATCCGGATCATGCACGTGGAAACCGCACCAGGGCAGAATCGGGGTGTCCTTGTAGCCGTAGACTCCGGAACCATCCCGGGCCTGGACAAGATCAGCGCCCAGTGAGGTGCATAGAAGCAAATTCAAGCCGAGAATCGCGCATAACATGTAGCTGGCGCGATACGGGTGGAGGCGAACACGGATCTTCATTGGGCGGAGCTTATCTTAGTGCGAGGGCTTGTTGCAATCGGTGAACTTCAGGAGAGAGTAGCCTCCCGGTCGGGCAGGCGTGCCGGGTCAGCCATGTGCGGCCCGCGTTAACTCGGCTTGGCCGGTGAGACGCATCACAACGCCTGCAATAGCCTCCGGATCTCCCGGAGTTTACCGCGGGCATCGATCCTGGACAAACGCGGGAATTTGCCACCCACCATCAGATAATCGCCCTGGCGCATGAGCATGAGCCGGTCTTCCTTAACTTCGATGGCCGATATACCCCGTTCGTTCGCCAGTTGTTTCAGTTCACCCACCAACCAGAGGAGCTCGAGTGCGGCAGGCAGAGGTCCAAAACGGTCGCGGGTTTCTTCGCGCAATTGGTTCAATGACGGCTTGTCCGTCGCTTGCGCCAATTTGCGGTAAATCTCGATGCGTAGTCGGGCATCCCCCACATACCCGATCGGCACATAGGCCGGCTCCTTCTTAACGGCGGGTGAATCCCGGGTAGGGTCGGGCAGGAGGATTTGTGATGGAGCTCTTGTCGCTCGCGGCGTCGCATGGACACTTTCTTCGCCCGGGCTCAAGGCCAGGAAGTCGAATCGGACCTGGACATTGACGCGGGGCTTGACCGGTTCTCCCTTGAGTCGGCTGATGCTCTGCTTCAGGAGTTGACAGTAGAGTTCGAATCCCACAGCGGTGATATGCCCACTCTGCTCGGGGCCAAGCAGGTTCCCCGCCCCGCGAATCTCGAGGTCGCGCATCGCGATCTTGAACCCGCTGCCAAGACTGGAGTATTGCCGGATAGCGCCGATCCGTTTGCGGGCGTCGGCCAGAAGCCCGGCGTGGCGTGGCAGGAGAAAATAGGCATAGGCCTGGTGTTTGTACCGGCCCACCCGGCCGCGCAACTGATAGAGATCGCTCAGGCCGAATCGATCGGCGCGGTCGATGATGATGGTATTGGCGTTGGGGATGTCGATGCCGCTCTCAATGATCGTGGTCGAGAGCAGGACATCTGCGTCACCCTCCACAAATCGGGTCATGACTTCCTCCAAATCGTCGCTGTGCATCTGGCCATGTCCGATCACCAGGCGCGCGTCAGGCACGAGCGCTTTCAGTCGCTCGGCGATGCCCATGATCGTCGTCACCCGATTATGAAGGAAGAAGACCTGGCCGCGCCGGTTCAGTTCGCGTTGTATGGCATCGCGGATTACCCGCTCATCGTATGGCGTCACGATGGTCTCGACGGGCAGCCGGTCCTGGGGAGGCGTCTCGATCGTGCTCATGTCACGTGCACCGGTCAGAGCCAGGTACAACGTTCGGGGAATGGGAGTGGCGCTCAAAGTGAGGACGTCGACCAGCCGGCGCATTTGCTTGAAGGTTTCTTTCTGCGCGACTCCGAACCGTTGTTCCTCGTCAATCACCACCAGCCCGAGTTCCTTGAACGTCACATCGCTTTGAACCAGACGATGTGTCCCAATGACGATATCCACGGCGCCGTGGGCGAGGTCTCGAATGACCCGGTCCTGCTGCCCGCGGGTTCGGAATCGTGAAAGCAACTCGATCCGCACGGGATAATCGGCCATTCGTTCCACGAACGTCTTGTAGTGTTGCTGCGCCAATACTGTCGTGGGGACTAAGATGGCCGCTTGCCTGCCGCCCATGACGGCCTTAAATGCCGCGCGAATGGCCACCTCCGTCTTTCCGAATCCCACGTCGCCGCAGATCAACCGGTCCATTGGTCGACTCGATTCCAAGTCCCTCTTCGTTTCCTCAATGGCGCGGATCTGATCCGGGGTTTCCTCATAGACAAATGAACTTTCAAACTCGCGTTGCCAGGGCACGTCGGGGCTAAGGGCCTGGCCTTTCTCGGCATCCCGCGCTGCCTGGATCGCGAGCAGTTCTCCGGCGAAATCCTGAATCGCATCTTCCGCCTTCGCCTTGGCCTTCGACCAGCGTGCCCCCCCCAGTGTGTTCAGCGGCGGTTGCGCCCTGCCCGCCCCCACATACTTGCTGACCAGGTGCGCCTCAGTCACCGGAACGTAGAGCCTGGGGCGGTCCTGCCCCGGATCATGGGGTGCGTACTCGATCACCAGGCATTCCTGCCCTTCCGTTGTGGAAGCTGCGGTTTCTGGTCGAGTCGAAGGCCGGCGACCGGCCGATATTGGGAGGACGCGTAAGCCGAGGTATCGTCCAATCCCGTGTTGCACGTGCACGACGTAGTCTCCCTCCGCCAGTTCGGCGAAGTCGATCTCGAGCGCCGAACGGGCGGCAGCGGCGTGCGGCGATTTCAAGCGGCGCGGCCGCTGGATTTTGTATCGGCCAAATATCTCGGCATCGGTTACCACAACAAATCCGCCCGCCTCGCTGGCGAATCCGCCGGACAGTGCGCCGAGGTGCAGCACGGGGCGCAAGGGGGCTCCGGTCTCAGAAGCTGCCGCCAACCCGTATTCGGCCCATATCTCGCTAAAACGCTGCCGCTCGCCGTCATTGTTGCAGGCGACGTGGACCGCTGTGCCCTGGCGGAGCCAGCGATGAAGTTGATGCATGAACTCCCTCCGTCGCACGTCAGCCACTTGCGGATCCGCGCCTCGTTCCGTCAGCGGCCGAAACGACTCCAATCCATGCCAATCCAGCGACACGGATGAAGGTTCTCCTTCGGCCTCAAACAACTTCAATCCCTTGAAATGTGCGTCGGTCTGTCGGGACTCGAGCTCGCACCACGGGACAACCAATGGATCCGTGCCGGAAAGTTGTGCGACGTACTGTTCTGCCACCAGGGAAAGCGCCTCTGGCTCCCACCAGAGAAACAACGTATCCGACGGGAGATGATCGAAGAGAGTTGCGCTTTCGGCCGCATGTCCCGCCTGTCGCAGCCAACCGAGCTCTCCCGCCGGCGGGATAGTTACGGCCTCGACCTTTTCGCGCGAGAGTTGGCTATGCGGATCAAAATGGCGCAACGATTCCAGTTCATCGCCAAAGAATTCCAGGCGGATCGGCCACGGACTTGTTGGGGGAAAGACATCCAGAATACCACCGCGCAGCGCGATCTCACCCTTCTGGGTCACCTGCGCTTCCGGCTCGTAGGATTGCGCTTCAAGCCATTCGACCAAGTCCAGTGGATCGTAGCGATAGCCGGCCGCCAGGGTGCGTGTTCGCTCCTGAAGCGCCGCTTTTGCCCACGTCCGCTGCATCAAGGCCACCGCCGTGGTCACGACTACGGGAGGCGCTATCGTCGTCTCTGTCCCCAGCCGGACCAGGGTCTCGAGCCGTTCGCTGATCACGTCCACGTGGGGCAATCTGCTATCCGAGGGTAACACCTCCCAGGCGGGGTGGAACAAGAGCGTATCGAGGTCTGCCGTTCCCTCTCCCGTGATCCGAAGCCATGACTGAATATCCTGAAAGACCGCTTCTTGCGCCTTAACATCATCCAACACCAGGACCAGCGGATCCTGGGGTCGCAGCCGGCGCAATAATACCGCCAGGAACCCCCTCGCCGCCGAATGTACTCCGGCGGCCGACAATACTCTCTCCCTCTCCAGGCGTTGTAACAGATCCCGTATCGCCGGAGTTGCCGCCGCAGCCTCCAGCAATGGATTGCCTGGAGTATGGTCAACAGATGCCGCCAATGGTCGAAACGTGCCGCTCACGCCGGCGATCGTCAAGTGTCACAGGGATAAAGGACCACCGCCGCTGTGCTGCGAACTTCTTCGCGTACCGTCGCGCTCCGGCCAAACCGATCTCGCCCCACGGGTGGGGCGCGGCTTATGTCGTAGACCGGCCGCAGCAGCGTCCGACGGACCATCGCCGCTGACCGTTCGACCGTTTTCGAACATCACAGCCGGACAGTTCGGGTTGCTTCGGGGGGCAACGAACCGCAATGAGCCTGTCCCCATATCTGCGATGGATTTCCCTCGGACTGTCCCGGGGATCGATCAGTGTCTCACACCACCAGCTTGCATCTGTTTCGCAATCGCTTTCCCGACGGTTCGTTGACAGGGTCTTGGCACTGGGTTGCTCCCTGCACGCTGCAATCTATGAAGTCGCGCAGGGGAACCCACAGGCCAGTGATGCCGGCCCGGGGACGAGTCAGCGCCCCTGGAAAACAATCACGCAGAGTGCTGGTAAAAGCCGGCGGCACTGCGAAGGCGCCTATTCGGTTCAAGGCTGCCCCAGGGGAACGCGTCGTGATCACCGGCGCAGATCGCCTCGGGGATTGGCAGAAAGGGGATGAGTCGCAGCCGATTTGCCGGGTGGACTGGCCGCACAAATTCATCGTGGGAACCGGGACTTGCTCATGGAATGCTGCGAAGTTGGACCGGGCTGAAGCGGCGTCTCGCTGGAGTTTTCGCTGGTCCAGCTCGCTTGGGCGAAGTAAATAGGGAGGGACAACCATGATCTCCATGAAACGTGCTGATTCTTCCGATTCACTTAGCCGCCGCGCGTTTTTGCGGGGCGGCGTTATTGCCTCCACTTGCCTGCTAAGCCCGGCGCTCCTGCCTCGATCGCTCGGGGCTGGTTCCGCCAATGAACGTTTGAACCTCGGTTTCATCGGGATTGGCGGCCGCGGTCGCGATAATCTCGATGGCCTGCGCAGTCAGAATGTTGTGGCGCTTTGCGATGTGGACCAGGCCCGCGCCGGAGAATCATTGCGCGAATTCCCCACTGCGAAAGTCTTCCATGATTTCCGCGTTATGCTGGACAAAGTGGGCCGTGAGCTGGACGGCGTGGTGGTTTCCACTCCGGACCACATTCATGCCACAGCGGTCATGCAGGCGATAGGCCTGGGCAAGCATGTCTATTGCGAAAAGCCCCTCGCGCACTCCCTTTACGCGGTTCGCACCGTCACCGAGGCGGCCCGTGCCAAGGGCGTGGCAACCCAACTCGGCAACCAGGGACATTCCACGGATTCGATCCGTCAGTTCGTGGAGATGATCCATTCCGGCGCCATCGGCACGGTGCGGGAAGTCCACGCCTGGTGCAGCAATTCCTACCGCCCCCGCGGTTATCGGCTCCGACCGACCGAAACTCCACCCGTGCCGGATACGCTCGACTGGGACCTATGGTTGGGACCCGCAGCCGCTCGCCCGTATCATCCGGCGTATCTCCCGGGAAAATGGCGCGGCTGGGTCGATTTCGGGACTGGCATCATGGGGGACTGGGTTTGTCACGTGATCGACCCGGTGTTCTGGGCGTTGGACCTCGGCAGCCCGTCCGCGGTTGTGGCCCAGGCCGAGGAGTATGATGACCCCCGCGTGCGGGCTGAGACGTTCCCTCCCAGGGCTCGCATCCATTTCGATTTTCCTGCCCGCAATGGTCGGCCACCAGTCAAGCTCCACTGGTATACGGGCTGCAAACCCGATCGACCTGAGGAATTGGAGCCGCGCCGGGAGTTGGTGAACATTGGCGCGATTGTGGTGGGTGACCAGGGAAAGATCATGTACGGCTCGCATGGCGCCGCAGGGGCACAACTCATTCCCGCCGTTCGGAACAATGACTACACGCGCCCGGCCCCGATTTTGCCCCGCTCGAAAGAGCATCACGAAGACTGGGTGGACGCCTGCAAAGGAATCGCGCCTGGCGGATCGAATTTCAACTATGGCGGACCATTGACCGAAATCGCATTGCTGGGTGTTCTCGCCATGCGCCTGAATGGACAGACCCTGGAATGGGATGCACCTGCTCTTTCAATCCGCAATCATCCCGAAGCGGCCCCGTTCATTAAAGTGAACTATCGCCATGGCTGGACACTCTAAGTGGTCTGTTTCATAAATACGGTTACGTTCGCGGCCAGGGGTTTTTCGGCCAGACGAGGCGCGAGCAACGAGCATACCCGCAGCGGTCTGTAAGGCGCGAGCAACGAAGTCAGGCCGAAAAAGAACGGCCGCCCGGAGGGTTGCGCCGAATTTGGCCTGGGGCGGCGTTGCTCGGTCGGTCGAGTATCGCAGGGGATACACTCTCGCCCTCGCGCCTTGCCTCAGGCCAAATTGGGCGCAACGAACGTGACCGTATTTATGAAACAGACCACTAAGCTCGATATCGCCGTTGTTCAGAATCGCGAGAGCCCGTAGGTCAATCGCGCTCTGGCGACCGGAATCAAAATGCCATTCAAGCTTCCTTCGGTCAGTCGACGCCGATTTCTCTCGCAGGCCGCCACCGCCGCCGCGGCTGTCTGGTTCCACCCCGCGCAGGCGCAGGTTTCCTCCGGCGTGATTGGCGCAAACGAGCGCATCCGGGTGGGACTGATCGGTTGCGGGGGCATGGGTCGCGGCGATTTGGCGACGTTCCTGAAATACGACGATGTCGAATGCGTGGTCCTTTGTGATGTTGATGACCGGATGCTTGCCGAGGCCATTCGATCGGTCGCGGATCACCGGCCGAAGCAACCGGACACCGTCAAGGATTTCCGAAGAATCATCGACCGCAGCGACGTCGATGCCGTGATTGTTGCCACTCCGGACCACTGGCATGCCCTTCCCACGATCTACGCCTGCCAGGCGGCCAAAGACGTTTACGTCGAAAAACCCCTCGCCACCAGCATCGATGAAGGCCGGTCCATGGTCATTGCTGCCGACCGCTATAAACGCATGGTCCAGATGGGCACCCAACGCCGTAGCAGTCCGGCCTATGCCGACGCGGTCGATTTTGTGCGCTCGGGAAAACTCGGGAAGATCGGACTTGCCCGCGCCTGGGCGTATCTGGACTGGATCAAGCCGATCGGCAATCCGCCGGACGCCTCACCACCCATTGAGGTGGATTATGACCAATGGCTTGGTCCTGCGCCGAAGCGTCCTTACAATCCCAACCGTTTTCATTTCAACTTCCGTTGGTTCTGGGACTATGCCGGCGGCCTGATGACCGACTGGGGTGTTCACCTCATTCAGGTCCTCGTTTGGGCGATGGGCCACGACGCTCCAACTGCGGTTTTCTCCAGCGGAGGCAAATATGTCCTCGATGACAACTCCGAAACGCCGGACACCCAGATGACCGTCTACGAGTTTCCCACCTACACGCTCGTCTGGGAGCATCGCGTGGGGATCGGGCTCGGCCTTTACAATCGGCCTTGGGGCATGGCCTTCGTTGGCACGGAAGGCACTCTCGTCATCGACGATTCCGGCTGGGAAATTCTTCGCGAGCCCAGCAAAGAAAGCCTGGAAGGCAAGAAGTTCGCGGGAGACGCAGACCCGCGTCCGGCTCACATCCGTAATTTTGTTGACTCCGTCAAAACCCGGCGGCCGCCGGTTGAGGATCTGGTGGAAGGTCATCACGTTTCGACCGTAGCGCATTTGGGCAACATTGCGTTGCGATCGGGCGAACGGATTCTTTGGAATGCCAGGGAGGAAAGGATTATGAAGCATCCGGACGCGGATCGGCTGGTCGGGAAAGCTTATCGCAAACCCTGGATGCTCCCCTATTCCCGGCGCAGTTGATTTCCATTTCACCCTGGGATCCCCGGCAGATCCGTGCGAATGCGTCAACTTTTGATTCCATTCTTTACCCGTCTGAAGGATTCTATCGGCGAGGCACCCAACCGGAGGGACGAACCGCAACGGCATCTGGTGAACCGGAATGACCTTGCATGATCTGGGGCGACGCCTCGCTGTCTACTGCCACGTCGACGGCATTGATTATCCGGAACGTGGAGCGTATCTGTCTTCGCATGATCAATCGTGCGCTCGGGGCATCGGGTATTGAGGCTTCCGTTGTGGGACTCGGGACATGGGCCATCGGGGGCTGGATGTGGGGCGGGGCGGACGAGAATGAGGCCATTCGGGCGATCCAGGCGGCGATTGACGAAGGGATTAATCTCATCGACACCGCGCCGGTTTATGGGTTTGGGAGATCGGAGGAACTCGTTGGACGCGCCATTCATGACCGTCGTGACAAGGTTATCGTGGCGACAAAATGCGGTCTGATTTGGGACCGTGAAGTGGGACAGTTCTACTTCAACTCGGATCACGCGGGCATGAACCCGACGGGGCCACGCAAGATTTATCGGTACCTGGGTGCAATATCCATTCGCGAAGAGCTTGAGCGAAGTCTCAAACGACTCGACACAGTTTATGTGGATCTTTATCAGACCCACTGGCAGGACGCCACTACACCCATTGCCGAGACAATGGAGGAACTGCTCAAATTGAAAAGCGAAGGCCGGATTCGCGCGATTGGTGTCTGCAACACGACGCCGGCTCAAATGGACGAATACCGATCGATAGGCCCGCTGGATTCGGCTCAGGAGAAATACAGCTTGTTGGACCGGCAAATCGAGCATGACCAACTCCCGTATTGCGAAAAGCACGGCATCGCCGCGTTGGCCTATTCACCCCTCGCCTTGGGCTTGCTCACCGGGAAGATCGACGCCGGCAGAAAATTCGGCCCCGGCGATCTTCGGCAAAACAATCCCCGGTTCTCGTCCGAGAACCTTGCCAAGGCAGCTCCATTTCTGGCCGAATTGCGGTCCATTGCCGAGAAGAGACAATTGACCCTGAGCCAGTTGGTGATTGCGTGGACTTTGGCGCAACCTGGTCTCACGCATGCGCTTGTCGGCGCGAGGGATGTCCGGCAGGCCCGGGAAAATGTCATTGCGGGGGAAGTGCGACTGGATGATGAGGAGTTGCGGGCGATGGCGGCGGCTTTGCAAAGGCATCCTCTTTAGGATGCAGGATGTTTGCGGAAGCTGGAATGGGTTGCCTGGAGGGATTTTGGATCTTAAGTTCTACCCGCGTTGCTACCGCTGGTCCCATCATGGCCAATAACCTGCAACGCACAAATTCAACATGTGTTGTCGATCGTGCTTCGCGTTCCTCGTCTTCTGTCAGGTTTTCACCCTCACCGCGCAGATCACCATCAATGAGATCCATTATGATCCGGACATCAAGACCGAACAGGTGGAATTCATCGAGCTATTCAACGCCGGCGGTTCCGCGGTAGACCTGGAAGGATGGAGTTTCACAGATGGAGTCGCATTTACGTTTGCGCCGGGGACATCCATTGGCTCTGGGGGTTACGTCGTCGTGGCCCAGAATCCGGCGGCGCTGTTCACGAAATTCGGCATTCTGGCGTATGGCCCGTGGAGCGGCACGCTGGCTAACGAGGGGGAGAAAATCACATTGCGGGACGATCTTGGTGCGGTGGCAGACACGGTCGATTACCAACTGGGCTATCCCTGGCCCACGGTCGGTGATCCACCGGGTTATTCCATCGAGTTGATCCATCCGGGGCTTGACAATGATCTGGGAGGCAGCTGGCGGGCGTCGGCGGCAGATAATCCCAACGTGCAGGATCAGGTATTGATCGCGGAGGGTTCGGCCTGGCGTTACTTCAAGGGGACAAGCGAGCCATCGGAACCGCCCTTGGCGTGGCGGGCTCTGACGTTCGATGATGCCGCATGGGCGCGAGGAAATGCCCCAATTGGGTACGACCCAGCGTTGCCCATGGGCACATTTCTAAGCGACATGCCCGGCGGTTATACCACCGTGTATTTCCGGTCGACTTTTGTCGTGACCAATAGAAGCGAGCTAACGGGTCTGTCCTTGCAGGTGTTGTATGACGATGGATTCAAACTCTGGATCAATGGATCCAACCTCGCGAATGTGAATATCAGCGCTGGCGAATTGCCCTATAACGGCACCGCCGGACCGGCCCGGGAAGATGGCACTTACAACAGCTTCAATTTCGATTCGCCGCAGTCTTTTTTGCGTGAGGGCACTAATATTATTGCCGTTCAGGCGGCCAACGCCAGCCTCAGTGGCAGCAGTGATTTCTTTCTCGATATCCGATTGACCGGCCAAATCGGGCCCGGTGGTCACGGGCCAACCCCCGGGGCCGTGAACTCGGCGTATTCAACCGTCATTCCACCCCAAACCCGACAGGTCGAGCATCACCCGGTACAGCCGCGCTCGGGCGATCCGGTGAAGATCACGGTTAAGGTCACCGATCCGGATGGCGTGAAGAGTGTGAAGTTGCTTTACCAGGTAGTCGACCCCGGCAGTTACATTGCGCTGAGCGATCCGGCCTATGCGACCGACTGGCTGGAGGTGCCCATGCTCGACGATGGAGCAGGGGAGGATGAATTGGCCGGCGACGGCATATATACGGCCACTCTACCGGGGACATTGCAGCGCCACCGGCGCCTGGTGCGTTATCGGATCGAGGCGGAGGACATGGGAGGCGGGTCAGTCCGCGTGCCTTATTGGGACGATCCGCAGCCGAACTTTACCTATTACGTTTACGATGGCGTTCCTGCGTGGACGGGTGCGGTGCAGCCGGGGACTGGCGGGGCAGCCGGCCAATTATTCACGGTGGGCTCGGCGGCGCTGAATCGACTTCCAGTCTATCAGCTTCTGAGCAAGAAGAACGATGTGTGGTATGCCACGGGCTGGCAGCAGGCAGGAGTGAGCGGCGGCCTCAGCAATCGTTACACGGGCGACCTTTATCATTGGCAAGGAACGCTGGTCTACGACGGGCGGGTTTATGATCACATCCGGTACCGGGCACGGGGCGGAGTGTGGCGCTACTCGATGGTGAAGAACATGTGGAAAATGGACTTCAACCGCGGGCATGACTTCGAGGCGCGAGACAACTGGGGCCACAAGTATCGGAGCCGTTGGACGAAACTGAACTTGGGCGCCTGCATCCAACAAGGGGATTTTGAACACCGCGGCGAGCAGGGGATGTTCGAGACCGTCGGCTTTCGCCTGTTCGAACTGGCGGAGGTGGCCGCACCAAAAACGACCTTCGCACAACTGCGGCTGGTCACGGACGCCGCTGAGCAGAATCCGACCACGCAATACGAGGGCGACTTTTGGGGGCTTTACCTGGTGACGGAACAGGAGAATGGTCGATTCCTCGAGGAGCACGGATTGCCCGACAGCAATTTCTACAAGATGGAGGGTGGCTGGGGAGAGCTGAATAATCTGGGGCCCTACGGTCCCGACAATGGATCGGATTTGGGCGCGCTGTTGAGCGCGTATGACAATGCGAGTGACGCCTGGTGGCGGGCCAACTGGGATTTGCCCGGGTACTTCAGCTACCAATCGATTGTGCAGGCAATTCACCATTACGACATCAGCTTCGACAAGAACTACTTCTATTACACCAACTCCGCCACCGGCCGTTGGGAGATCATGCCCTGGGATCTGGACCTCACCTGGGCCCATAATATGTTCCATCCCGACTATGCCGGCGTCGATCGACTCGCTGAACGAATTCTCAACCCGAACCGAATACCGGGCACCGGCCTCGAGAGCGGGACCTATGTCATGCGGTTGTCCGGCGCCCGTCCCCCATTCGACATCGAGTTCCGGAACCGAATCCGTGAGATCCGTGATCTCCTGTTTAATTCGGACCAGGGAAATGCCCTCATCGACGAATATGCCGGTCTGCTCCAAGGCACGAACACCGGGCCGGGCATTCTGGAGGCTGACCGCGCCCAATGGGATTACAACCCGAAGATGGTGAGTCCGATCTTTACCCCGAACCCTGGCAAGGCGGGCCAAGGCCGATTTTATCAATACCCGCTGGAGAGTTCGACCAATGCGGCCCTGCGCGGCAGTTTCAACGCGACTGTGCAGATCATGAAAAATTACATCAGGATCCGGGGCAGTTATTTGGACGAGCTTGCGTACGACGCGGAGATACCACTACCACCTACGATCACTTACGTGGGAACAGCCGGATACCCGCTCAACGGCCTGCGTTTTCGAGCGTCATCATACAGCGGGAGCTATGGCTTCGCCGCGATGGAATGGCGACTCGGTGAGATCGCCGATCCCGACGCGCCGGCGTTCGATCCCGACGCGCGCCGGCCATACGAGATCGAAAAACAATGGGAGAGTGGCGAGATCTCCCCTTTCACACCTGAAATCTCAATCCCGATCGATGCCGTTCGGGTCGGCAATTCATACCGCGTTAGGGTCCGAATGCGAGATACCACCGGCCGGTGGAGTTCATGGTCCGCGCCGGCGCAGTTCGCGGTGGGGCCGACGGACAGTAGCTCGGCACTCGTCGAGCGACTTCAGATTACGGAGTTGATGCCCGACCCCGCAGCCGGGAGCGAATTCGAGTTCATCGAGTTGTTCAATGCCAGCAGCGACCTCACGCTCGATCTGGCGGGTGCCAAATTCACTGCCGGGATCGATTTCACCTTTCCAGCGGGAACCCTCATCGCCCCGAGGACCTATCTCGTCCTGGTTTCGACGCCGGACTTTGGGGCGTTCCGAGCCCGCTACGGGTTGGACGCATCCGTAACCTTGCTGGGACCTTACGAAGGTAATCTGGCCAACGAAGGGGAGACGGTCACCCTGAGAACCGCGGCGGGCGGGACGGACATAGTCGCATTTGAATACGGAAACAGTCTGCAATCGGTGAGCGATCGTGGCTGGCCTATCGCCGCTTCAGGTGCGGGTCATTCCCTGGTCCCGCTGGCCCGCGCCATGCCCGGACGGGCGACGGGCGCCTTGGATTATCCCGGGAATTGGCGGGCAAGCACCTATCTGGGAGGTTCACCGGGCGGTCCGGACCCGGTACCACCGGCGGGGCAAGTCCTCATCAATGAGTTCGCGGCACATACGGATTATTCAGACCCGCAGTTCCCTGACTATGATTCGGACGACTGGATCGAACTCTACAATGCCGCTGACACTTCGATGGATCTCGCTCATTGGTTCTTGAGCGATCGCGCCGACGATCTTCGCTTATGGGAGATCCCGCCTCAGACCGTGCCGGGCCACGGATGGCTCAGCTTCGACGAGATTTCCGGATTTCATAATCCGATCACAGCCGGATTCGGCCTCAATAAGGCGGGTGAACAGCTCTATCTCTCCTACCTCCCGGGCACGGACGCTGATCGGGTTGTGGATGCCGTGCGGTTCGAAGGCCAGGAAAATGAAGTTTCCTGGGGCCGATTCCCGGACGGCGGCGATTATGGCGGGACCATGATACGAACCCGGCAGGCAGCAAATGCGGCCAAGACACGATCCGTGGTGATCAGCGAGGTGATGTATTGTCCGGCTTCGGTGGATGGTGTGACTGACAATGTGGCGGATGAGTACGTCGAGTTATTCAATTCCTGCGGGCAAACGGTAGATCTTTTCACCACCAACGGGGTGTGGCGCCTTAGGGGTGGCGTCACATGGTCATTCGTTCCCGGCACGCAACTGGGCACAGGCCAGACCCTGGTATTGGTGAATTTTGATCCGGCCGACAGCGGACTCATGGACCATTTCCGTCAGACCTATGGCCTTGCCGGCACCATGAATGTCCAGGGGCCGTTTTCAGGCAAATTAAGCAACCGGAGCGATCGGATCGGGCTCGAGCGACCGCAGTACCCGGATTTGCCGGGGGAACCTTATTCCTGGGTGATCATCGACGAAGTCATTTATGGGAACCAGACGCCCTGGCCTGAGGGCGCCCGTGGGACCGGCCTTTCTCTGCACCGGTCATCCAGTGATCGATCGGGAAACGATCCTGAGAACTGGCATGCGAACGAACCCAGCCCGGGCCTGGCGGTCTCTATGCCGGACCGGGATCAGGATGGTTTGCCGGATGAATGGGAGGAGCTGTACGGGTTCAATCCCGACGACCCGGCGGATGCCGGACTGGACAGCGACGGCGACGGGTTGACGAACCTTCAGGAGTATTACGTTGGGACGGATCCGAGGGACCCGGACAGCGTGCTTGAGTTTGCATCCATTGCCCGAACATCCGAAGGGATTGAACTCGGGTTTCGGGCGCTACCGGGGCGAACCTATCGCGTCGAGTATAATGCTGCACTTTCCGATCAAGGATGGATGCCACTGGAAGAATTGACTGGCAATGAATCAATCCCGATCAGCACCGTAATCGATTCGCTCCCCATTGGTTCAACGTTCCGGATCTACCGGCTCCGGCTGGTGAACCATCCTTAACCAGGCATCGCTGGGGATTGTCGCGTGCCCCCAGGATACTTGGCTTGCAGTGACACACGATCCTCCCACAGGAAATGGGTGGTCGTCATGAGTTGACTGTCAATGGTGTTCGAGGCCGCGTTGAACGAGGTTGGGAAAGGGTGACGGTTCACGGCTTTAAAGGCAATGCCAGCAATCGCCCCTTGCTGTGCGGAGTATCGGGTGCTAGTTTCCACGCTCGATAGGCCCCCTACCCGGTGGGGCAAAACCCAAACGAAGCCGTTTAAACCCATGACTACGTCCAAACCGAGCCTCGGAAACTGCAACACGAAAAACAAATCCGTTATCCACTGGGTGGATGCGATGGCCAAACTCTGCAAGCCGGACAGGATTCATTGGTGCAATGGTTCGGCGGCGGAAAAGGAATCTCTGATCCGGGAGGCCATCGCCAGCGGGATCCTGATTGAATTGAATCAGAAGAAACGACCCGGGTGTTACCTGCATCGTTCCAATCCCAATGATGTGGCGCGCGTGGAGCAATGCACCTACATCTGCACCGACAGCCAGGATGAGGCGGGTCCTACCAACAATTGGGCACCACCCAAGGCGATGTATCAAAAGTTGTATGACATGCTCGAAGGTGCCATGCGCGGCAGGACCCTCTATGTGATCCCTTACCTGATGGGCCCGCCAGGGTCGCCGCTCTCGAAGGTGGGGGTCGAAATCACAGACTCGATTTACGTGGTTTTGAGCATGGGGATCATGAGCCGCATGGGTGATCGCGCTTACGAGCATCTGGGTGAGAGCGACGATTTTAACCGCGGCATGCACAGCATGCTCGATGTGAATCCCGAGCGCCGGTTCATCTGTCACTTTCCCCACGATAACACGATCATCTCCGTGGGCTCCGCGTACGGCGGGAACGTATTGCTTGGCAAGAAGTGTCTGGCCTTGCGGATTGGATCGTTTCTGGCGCGAAACGAAGGATGGTTCGCGGAGCACATGTTGATCTTGAAGGTGGAATCTCCTTCAGGTGAGGCGACCTATGTCGCCGCCGCCTTCCCCAGCGCCTGCGGCAAGACCAACTTCGCCATGCTCCTGCCGCCACCGCAGTATAAAGGATGGAAAGTCAGGACGATCGGCGACGACATCGCCTGGATGAAGCCGGGTCCGGATGGACGGCTTTACGCCATCAACCCCGAGGCCGGTTATTTCGGGGTGGTTCCGGGGACCAACGAGGCCACCAATCCCTCGGCGATGGCGACGATCTCGCGCGACACCATTTTTACCAACGTGGCCCTTCTGCCGGACGGCGATGTTTGGTGGGAAGGCAAGGACGGCCCTGAGCCGAAAGAGTGCATCGATTGGAAGGGAAATCCCTGGACCCCGGCCAGTCCTGACAAGGCCGCGCATCCCAACAGCCGGTTCGCAGTGCCAATGTCCAACAATCCCGTCCTGGCGGATGAAGTGAACAACCCCGCCGGGGTGCCGATCAGTGCCATCATTTTTGGCGGTCGCCGAGCCACAACCGTGCCGCTGGTGTTTCAGGCCTTCAACTGGGTCCACGGTGTGTATGTGGGAGCAACGGTGGGGTCCGAGATGACTGCCGCCGCCGTTGGCGGGGCGGGGCAGGTCCGCCGGGATCCCATGGCGATGCTTCCATTCTGCGGGTACAACATGGGTGATTATTTCCGCCACTGGCTGACGATGCGGAAGAAGATCAAACATCTGCCCCGCATATTCCATGTGAATTGGTTCCGCAAAGACGAAAACGGGAATTTCCTTTGGCCCGGTTTTGGCGAGAATATGCGCGTCCTGAAGTGGATTGTAGACCGGTGCCATCACCGGGTGGGCGCCGAAGAAGGCGCTGTGGGGTGGATGCCGATAATTGAGGATTTCGATCTGGAAGGCATGAAAAACTTCGGCCCGGTCGAGTTCAACAAGGTTCAGGCGGTCAATGAGGAAGATTGGCGCAAGGAGGCCTTGTCGCACGAAGAACTTTTCATGCGCCTGCACGCGACGCTTCCCAAGGAATTCATTTTCACTCGGGAACTGCTGATCACCCGGCTCTGACCGGAGTCTCACGCGTGCGCGCTTCAATCGAGCGATCGGACTTCGACGAACTCGGCCAGTTTTAGCAAGTCTGGCCGGGGTGCCAATACCGTCCCGGTCCGCTGCAGGGCTGAGATCGAGAATGCGATCGCCAGCCGCGCCGCCGCGTCCAGGTTTAGCCCGTCCAGGCTCGCCGCGAGAAAGCCGGCCACTAGCGCGTCTCCGGCGCCCACGGTGGTTTGAATGGACGGCGTCCCGAGATAGCGGGCAGACAGTGCCTCTTCTTGTTTCATGAACAAAGCGCCCGCCGCACCCCGGGAAATCACCACGCACTCCACGCCGGACTGGAGAATTTCGCCGGCCGCCTTGATTAGATCCGACGGCGTGGATAGCGGCCGGTTCAGGGCTTCCTCGAGTTCGCGTGCATTAGGTTTGATGGCTGTGGGTTGAGCCTTCAAGGCCTGGCGGAGTGCCTCCCCGCTGACGTCTAGCAAAACCTTCCGTCGGCGATGCCGGAGCATCGCCACCAAAGACGCATATGTCCCGCACGGCAGACTCAAGGGCAGACTGCCGGACAGGACGAACCAATCGTGTTCATGCCCCAGTACGCCCAGGACCGACTCCAGTTTGGCCTGGTCATCCGCCGTGGGGCGCAATCCGGGGAAATTGATATCGGTGACTTCGTTGTCGGCATGATTGAGAATCTTGAGATTGACGCGATTCTCTCCGTCGACGCGGACAAAGCGATCTTCCAGATCCTTGGCCGCGAAGTGCGATTCGAACAGTCCGGCATTGGTTCGGCCCAGGAATCCGGTGACGACCGAGGGTATGCCGTAATCCGCGAGAAACGAAGATACGTTTATGCCTTTGCCGCCGGCGGTTCGCTGTTCATTCGAGACGCGATTCACGCCGTTGGCGCGAAAGCCCGGAATTGCCACGGTATGATCGATCGCCGGATTCAAGGTCACTGTTACCATGGCCAGCCTGGAAAGTTTTGGACGAAGTTCAGATATCGAGGATCCCGGCGGTTAACTGCTCCCAGCAGATGACCCGGTTGTCCAGATACGTCACTACGCGCAGCCCGGCATCCTGTGAAACCACGAGGACCACGCTGCCCGGAAGGGCCTTGCAAAGCCGACAGGCCGAACGGCGGCGTGTGCCCAAATCATCCGACCCGTGATCGCGAACAAAGGCCTCAAGATCGTCAGGGTAAGCGTGCATCACCGAATGGACGCTCAGATAACAGGAAAATTGCGGCGATCCAACGTGTTTTTAATCGCTGCCCCACCGAGAACCCGTCGGAAACGGATTCGAGACTGGAGCTCTAAACAAATGGATCGGCTAGTGGCTGAGGGGATCCCCCCCTTTGCGGTCAAATACTCGAACGTTCTTCAAGACGACGGGTTCGTTGACAACCGATGCTTCCGTGAATCGGAAATCGGAGAAATCGATGCGCTGAACATTCGTCGCGAGGATGACCGGACGCAGATCCTCCGTGGCGCACGTCAGGCGCACGGCTTCCAGGCTGAGGTGGTCGAGGTTTCGGACGTAGCAACCCCAGGCGGGCAGGGACCGAGCGTCGACGCCGGGAGCACGGACGGGGGCCTGGGCCTGTTTGGCTGTTCCGCCGCCGCTGAATTCGACGCAAACATCGCGAAGGACCACGTTGGTGATAGGCGTTTCGGCAAAGCTCTCGAAAGATGCGGCCGCGCGATAAACCTCCGTCGCGGTCAGGCTGGCGACGGTGATGCGGCCGGCGGTATTGCCGGGCATGAGCCAAACGCTGAGTGGCGAGGCCACGTTGTTCATCGTCACATCCGAGATGAGGACGTTGTCCAACAAGCCTTGGGTGGCGTCCCAGGCGCCGGGCTGGAGGAGGATTCCGGAGAGCATATTATGCCGCTTCGAGGTCCGATGCGGGTATTGGCCCGGACCGAAGAACAAGGTGTTGTGGATGGTGAGATGATTGGCGGGGCCGATCAGGCGAATGCCATTGCAGGCAGAATTCACCAGGCAACCGGAGATCAGCACCTGGTTCCAGTAACGTCCGGCAATGGCGTCGTCTCCAGTGTAAAACCGGCAATCGGTGATTTGCACCCTTTGGCAATCGCGTTCGGATGCGCCACGGAAATGGACGCCATCCCACCCGCCGAGGACAGTGACATTACGGATGTCCACATCATTGCTGACCTCGAAATAGATGGCGTAGTTGGCCGAGTCGAGGAACGTCAGATCTCGGATCGTCATACGCCGGCAATTGACGAATACCAACGTGTGAGGCCCTCTCATATGCTCTTCCCCCGCGGGGTCGAAGACCTGGTTGCCATCAATCCGTCCCGGCCCGGCCAAAGTTACGTCCTGCAGATTCTCGCCCACGATCAGACCACGGTGCCACTTGCCCCACGCGGCCTCGGGAAGAAAAGGAGGCGTAGTGGGTTGTTGGTAACAACCGAGATTGGTGGTTCCCACTAGCGTCGCTCCGGCATCGAAATAGAGCGTAATCCAACTCTTGAGATGGACCGTGCCGGAAAGATACCGGCCGGCAGGGAATTGAACCTGACCACCCCCAGCCTCGGCACAGGCGCTGATCGCGGTATTGATGGCGACCGTGTCCGATTCAACACCGTCACCGCGCGCGCCATAATCGCGGACGTTGAAAATGCCGGAAGTTGCGGCGTGCGCGGGAGTCCCCAGGAACACGAATAGGATCGCCAGGGCGAGCCACCGGAAGTTACCCGGCACGGTTGAAATGGACCTAGGCATGAGTGCGAAGGTGTTGGTGGGATTGAGACTCTTCACGTACGGACTTTATTCAGGATGGACCGTTGACGGCTGATGGGGGGACGGCAATGATGCCCGGCATAGGCATGGCGCGATCCACAATTCGAAGATGGCTCGGCTCGATCGCATACGTGGCAGTGTCCAGCGTGGTTTTAAGGCTTCCCTCCACGATAGTCCAAACAGAAGCCGCCCAAAACGCGCGCTTGGTGGCTTCACCCGAGCCAGGCTGGCCCCAGTGGCGCGGACCCAGACGGGATGGGATTTCTGATGAAACGGGATTGGCCCCGACCTGGCCCCAAGGTGGACCCCGAATGATATGGTCGGCCAACGATCTTGGGCGGGGGTACTCCGCCCCGGTGATCCAGGGCAATCGCATCTGGCTGACTGGAGACGTGAACGAGGAGTTGCGGATATTCGCTCTGGACCTCGAAGGAAAGCAGGTCTGGCAGGCGACAAATGGGGCGGCCTGGAAAGGTCCATACCCCGGGGCTCGATCCTGTGTCGCCGTAAGCGGGGGACGATTGTTCCATCTGAACGCCCATGGCCGCGTGGTTTGCCTGGACCCGGCCAGTGGCCGTGAGCTTTGGGCGGCGCAGTTGTTCGATCTTTTCGGTGGCAAGAATAACACTTGGGGCATGAGCGAGTGTCTTCTTGTCGATAACGAGCACGTGATCGTGACTCCAGGAGGAAGCAGAGCGCTGATGGCCGCGCTGAATGCTGGTGACGGATCAATAGTCTGGGCGACGCAGTCCTTGCGGTTGGGGGCCTCGGACTTGCCGCGATTTGAACGGGTGCTTGAACCGGAGGGAGAATGGGACCACGCGAGCTATGCCTCGCCGATTCTTATCAATATCGGAGGACGACGAATGCTCCTGAATACTTCGCTGCGACATATGTTTGGCGTGGATGCCACGACGGGAGAATTGCTGTGGACTCGGGCCTTGCCAAGCCGATTCGAGGTCATCGCATCCTCGGTCGTCCTGGTCGATGATGGCCTATTCGTGACGGCGCCGGATGCCGGTGGCGGCCGGCTTTACCGACTGCGGCAGCAGAATCACAGCGTGATACCGGAACTGGTTTGGACCTCCCCGCTCGATACCTGTCACGGCGGGGTGGTCCTGGTGAATGGTCGGTTATACGGATCGTGGTATCGTGCCGGCAAGGGCTGGGCGGCTATCGAAGCCGAAAGCGGAGCCGTTCGTTATGAATTGGCCGGAACGCCTAAAGGTTCGATTCTCTATGGCGACCACCGGATTTATGCGTTGAGCGAGACGGGCGAGATGCTATTGCTGCGACCGGGGGCTGCTGCCTTTGCTGTCGAGGGTCGTTTCCAATTCGTCGGACAAAAAGTGAACGACGCCTGGGCGCATCCGGTAGTTGAGTCAAAGCGGCTTTATCTGCGCTATCATGAACGGCTGGCCTGTTATGACGTCGATGTTGGCAAAACGGACTCGCACTGAGTTTGAGTCTATCCGGATGAGAACTTTTGGTCAGGTTTTTCTCGTCGCGGTCGGAATGTCCCTGTTTACTGCTGGGGCGCTCGTGGCCGAAACACCTTCAACTGAGGGACAACGCTGGCTGGCGGCGGCGGGATCCGTGCCGCGGTTTTCTATTCCAGATTCGAGGGCCGAGTGGCAGGTGCAACGCTCGCAAATTCGAAACACCCTTTGGTCGTTGCTCGGAAACATGCCGCCCCGGCCGGATAAGTTGCAGGTGGAGACCTTGTGGCGTGAGGATCGCGACGGCTATGTACTGGAGAAATTCCAGTTCAACAATGGCGCAGGCGCCACGGTGCCAGGGTACCTCTTACTTCCAAAGGGCGCAAACAAAGCTCCCGCAATTCTTTATTGTCACTGGCACGGCGGCCAGTACCGACGTGGGCAAGGAGGAGTTGTTCGGCACGAATGCGACCCCGGTTGCGCCCGGACCGGCGCTGACTAAACTTGGCTATGTGGTCATGGCGATCGATGCCTGCGGTTTCGGGGAACGCAACGGTCAGGGACCAAGCGGCGAATCGGAGAAGGGTGGGGCGGGGGAGATGGCGGCGAGCAAATTCAATCTATGGATGGGCCGAACGCTGTGGGGAATGATCATTCGGGATGACCTGATGGCGCTGGATTACCTTTCCACACGGCCTGAGATCGATCCGGATCGGATTGGCGTGACGGGCATCAGCATGGGATCGACGCGAACCTGGTGGATACTGGCACTCGATGATCGCCCGCGAACGGGGGTGGGAATCTGTTGCCTTACGCGATACCAGGACCTGATCCTGGCCGGAGAACTCCGGCAGCATGGCATCTATTACTTTGTCCCGGGAATGCTCCAGCACTTCGATGTCGAGGCGGTTGTCGCCCTGGCGGCGCCGCGTCCTCTGTTGTTTCTCTCGGGTGAGCTCGACCTCGGCTCGCCCACGAGCGGCATTCGGACCATTGAATCGCACGTGCGGCCTGTTTACCAGCTGTACGGCGCGGCGGAAAAATATCAAAGCATCATCCTTCCGCAGACCGGCCACACTTACACTCCGGAAATGTGGCAACGAATGGTGGATTGGATGGGGCGCCATCTTAACCTCGAGCGACCTTAGCGATTCGGCGGCCGAGCACGGGCGACCGTTGGTTTTGCGCGTGACCGGAGGCGCGTCCGCGTGGCAACCTCGGCCGCGTGACTACGGATCAGGCTGCACAAATCCTCAACCGATTTCGGGCCGGAGAACTCACGCTCGACGAGACTGTTCGTCGATTTCAATCCGCGCCCCTGGCGGAGTTGGGATTTGCCACGGTTGATACTCACCGTGCGTTGCGGAAAGGGTTCCCGGAAGTTATCTTTGGTGCCGGCAAATCCCCGCAACAAGTTGTGCAGATTGCGGCCAGACTCGCCAAAGAAGGCGAACCGGTCCTCGTCACCCGCGTTACTCCCCTGCATGCCCAGGCGATGCGGAGCAAATTCAAACGTGCCACGTACCATCAGGAGGCGCGGTGCATTACCCTGGAACGACATCCTCTACCAAAAAGGCCCGGCACAATCATGGTTCTCTGTGCTGGAACAAGCGATATCCCCGTGGCTGAGGAAGCTGCCGTCACGGCGGACATCCTGGGGAATCACGTCGAACGGATATTCGATGTGGGCGTTGCCGGATTGCATCGACTCCTGAATCGCTATGAGCAGATCCAACGCGCCCGCGTCCTCATTGTCGTTGCGGGAATGGAAGGCGCCCTCCCAAGTGTAGTGGCCGGCCTGGTGGCCAACCCGGTCATCGCTGTGCCGACCAGCATCGGATACGGCGCCAGTTTTGGCGGGATTGCGGCATTGCTCGGCATGCTCAACAGTTGCGGCAGCGGCGTGACGGTCGTGAACATCGACAACGGTTTCGGCGCCGGGTATGCCGCCTCCCAAATCAATGCCCTTCCACCCCGGGCTCACGATGCTGCCTCATGAAGACTCTTTACCTTGATCTGTTCAGCGGTATCAGTGGCGACATGTTCCTCGGCGCGCTCCTTGATCTTGGAGTCCGCTTTGAGGACCTCAAGGCCGCGCTTGGCCAACTGCCGATGAGCGGCTATCAGCTCCGGTGCGGTCCTGGGAGTAAATCCATGATCAGCGGCACCAGGTTCGAGGTTGAGCTCACTCTCGGCGAAGGAGGTGACGCCGAATCATCTGCTCATGCCCGCGAACACGTTCATCCCTGCGATGCAGACCATGGTCATCCACATTCGCACGATTCGGGCGCTCACGGACACGATCATTCACGGTTGGAATCTCGCCCTGGATCGGCGCAGGGCGAGCGAGGATTTGCCGAGATTCGTCGAATGATCGAGTCCAGCAATCTGTCTTCCTGGGTCCAAGCGAAAGCCGTTGCCGTGTTTCAGAGAATTGCTGACGCCGAAGGACGGATTCACGGCGTCAATCCGGATCAAGTTCATTTTCACGAGGTGGGCGCCATCGATTCGATTGTCGACATCGTGGGTGCCTGCATTGCCCTTGAACAACTGGGCAAGCCGCGCCTGCTGGCCAGCCCGGTCATCGAAGGCAATGGTTGGATTGATTGCGCCCACGGGCGATTTCCCATTCCTGCTCCGGCCACGCTTTCAATCCTGGCCTCCCGCGACATCGCATTGAGCCAGTGCGCCGAACCTCACGAGTTGGTCACCCCGACCGGCGCCGCCCTGCTGGCGGAATTTGTTGAGTCGTTCGGTCCGATGGACGACCTGCAGCCGCAAGCCATTGGATACGGGCTGGGCTCTCGTGATCATCAAACTCGACCTAACGTCCTGCGCGTCATTCTCGAAGATCGCGGTCAGCCTTCTGCGATTAAGCACGATTGGGAGGTCGATACGATTGCGGTGATCCAGGCGAATCTCGACGACGCCACCGCGGAGGTGCTGGGCCATTTTCTCCAGAGAGCACTGGCGGCCGGCGCCCTCGACGTCTGCCACGCGCCGATCCAAATGAAGAAGGATCGTCCCGGAGTGCAACTGACAGTGCTGTGTCCACAAAACCAGGCCGACCGCTTTGCCGAATTGATCCTGACAGAGACCACCGCATTCGGAGTCCGCATTTCGTCGGCCCATAGGCGTAAGCTCCGGCGCGAATCCGTGTCCGTGGCCACGCCATGGGGGGACGTCGTGGTCAAACAAGGCCGGCTGGATGGGCGCATCGTTCAGGTCGCCCCGGAATATGAATCCGCACGTCTCGTGGCTGAGAAGCGCGGCGTCCCCCTCAAGACAATCTACGCATCCGCGCTGAAACAGCTCGGTTCAACCTAATACCATGATCGCGCCGGAAGGGCTCAAGCTTCTATGCTGCCCGGAAACGCACCAATCGTTGGTCCTTGCTGGTCCTGGGTTGGTCGGGGAACTCAATGCCCGGATCGCCGCCGGCGAAGTTCGAAATCGAGCGAGCCAGATCGTCACGATGAGACTGGATGGGGGGGTGATCCGCGAGGACGGACGCTTTCTTTATCCGGTGCGAGGCACGTTTCCGGTATTGCTCGTGGACGAGGCGATCCCTCTAAATGTATAGCGCTGGCAAAGAACCGGATGCGGTACCGAATCGGCGCCCCTGGCCGCGATCGGATCGACAGCGGCGCATTGACCGCTAGCGGCAATTCCCGCACCCTTTATTCATGGGAAACACGTTTGGACATCTGTTTCGCGTCACTTCCTGGGGTGAATCCCATGGCGGCGGTGTGGGAGTCATCATCGATGGTTGCCCACCGAAAATTGAGCTTAGTGAAGCCGACGTACAACCCGACCTCGACCGCCGTCGCCCGGGCCAATCCCGAATCGTCACTCCGCGTCAGGAGTGCGATACCGTGCGGATTCTCTCCGGGACATTTGAAGGACTGACCCTCGGTACCCCCATCTCGATGATGGTCGCCAATGAGGATGCCCGACCGGAGGCCTATTCGGAAATGGCCGAAAAGTTCCGCCCTTCGCACGCCGACTACACCTACCAAGCCAAGTTCGGACTTAGAAACTGGCAAGGCGGCGGCCGATCCAGTGCGCGCGAAACGGTCAGTCGCGTGGCCGCCGGTGCTGTCGCCCGCAAGATTCTCCGACAAGTGCATGGTATTGAAATTGTCGCATGCGTGCAGCAGATCCAGCGGATTGCCGCAGTGATCGATCCCGAATCCCTGACGCCGGCCGAAGTCGAGAAGAGCATCGTTCGTTGTCCCGATCCCGCGGTGGCCGTGCGCATGATCCGCTTGATCGATCGCATGCGAAGGGCAGGCGACACCGTGGGTGGCATCATTTTAGGTGTTGCCCGCGGAGTGCCACCGGGATGGGGTGATCCTGTATTCGACCGTTTGGAAGCGGACCTCGCCAAAGCGATGTTGAGTCTTCCCGCCTCAAAGGGATTCGACATCGGTTCCGGCTTCGATTCCATTCTGATGGCGGGAAGCGAACATAATGACCCGTTCCGTGCGCGGCAGGGTCGAGTCTATACAACTTCCAATCATTCCGGAGGTGTCCAGGGCGGGATCACCAACGGTCAGACCATCTACTTTCGCGTCGCATTCAAGCCGGTCGCCACCATTATGGTGGAACAGGACACGGTGGATCTCCAACTGCACAACATCACCTTGAAAGGCCGCGGGCGACACGACCCATGTGTTTTGCCCCGGGCTGTGGTCATCGTCGAAGCTATGACGGCGCTCGTGCTCCTCGATCATGCCCTCCGTCAGAAGGCGCAGTGCGGTTAAACTCGAAACGGCGTCTCCCAAAGGCCGAACCACCACGCCACCAGCGCTGGACCCCAGAAAATCCATGTTGCTGCCGCCAGGGCGATGTATGGGCCGTAAGGCAGTCGGCTCGACGATAGTTCGCCCCGTTTTAACGCCACCAATGTCAGGCCGACCGTCGCGCCGATCATAGCGCTCACCATCAGACTGAATAACACCGCCTGCCACCCCAGAAATGCTCCAATCGCCGCCATGAACTTTACGTCCCCCAATCCCATGGCTTCTCGCGGCACCACAATTTCGTCGGTAATCACTTCGAGATGACCGACCTCCTCCGGCTTGAATTCGTCGGAGCCGATCAACAGCCGGTTGGGCGAAAGACGCACAACGACCCGCGCATACCCGCGGTCGATTAACTCCACCGTCTTGGCCCGCAATACGACGGTGTCCGATTTTCGGTAAAAAATGTCCTCATACGGTATCGACCGATCCGGCAATTCCAGAGCGGACTCGGTGAAATAGACCCGAGTATCGGCGGGCAATTCGAAGCGCTGACGGCCATAGAGGAGTTTGCTCAATCTGAGAATGCCATAAACCACGCCGGCTCCCACCACGATGCCGAGAATCGATCGCTCGAGAGATCCTGCCGAAGTCTCTGCCTGATGCAGCGACGGCACCAAAAGCGATATCACAAATCCGAAGACCACCCCCCCCATCGTAATCTCGTCCGGAATGATGAAATGCTCGAAGTCAATGAAGCTCGCAGCGATCAGCGCCGCGATGAATCCCGAAAAAATTACCGCCAGCCACGCCGATTCCCCCCCATATCTCAGCCAGCACGACAGAAACGCCAACCCGGTCAATAATTCGACGAGGAAATACCGGGCCGCAATCGGCGCCCCGCAGTTCCGACAGCGCCCTCGCAAGTAAAGCCAAGTCAGCAGAGGGATGTTTAAGTACCAAGGGATGGAGTATCGGCAATGCGGGCAATGTGATGGGGGTGAAACGACACTCTCCCCTCTCGGCATGCGATGGATGCAGACGTTGAGGAAGCTTCCCACCATGGTGCCCGTCACAAAGAAGACCAACGCCCAAAAACCAAAAGGCACAATCGCCCAGTACCGTGACGTGAACACCGCATCAAGCCCCATAGACGTTCGCCTCCAATGCCCGCCGCATCACTTCGACGGGTGCCGGTCGCCCCGACCAGATTTCCAGGGCTTTCGCGCCTTGGTGCAATAACATGCCGAGGCCATTTGCCGTCCGACAGCCCGCTTCGGCCGCTCTTAACAGCAAAGGCGTCGCCGCGGGGCGATAAATCATGTCGTACACCGCATGGGCCTGATGCAAATCATATGCCGCCGGTTCTGCCGGCAGTTCATCTCCCTCCCGAAGCCCCAATGACGTGGCATTCAGGATCAAGTCAACATTCCCGCCCGGGTAACCCAGCTTCACTTCGACTCCGGGTGCACGTTGCTGAATGGTCCCGGCCAACGCCACTGCCTTGGATTCTGTCCGGTTCACCAAATACAGTGTTCGCGCCTGTGCATACGCCAAACGTAATGCCGCCACCCTTCCCGCACCGCCGGCCCCCAAAAGCAGAATCTGAGCTCCCTTCGGGTCAAATTGAAGGTCCTCCGACAGCGCGGATACAATTGCATCCGCGTCCGTGTTGAACCCATGGCTCCGAACGGAGCTGAACAACTCGCCGTCCATTTCACCCAGAGAACGCCAGACTCCCGATGAATCACGAGCCTCAAAAGCGATCGTATTGATCGCGCCCCATTCCTGCGCGGATTTGTCCAACACATCGACCCAATCCAGAGCGGGCACTTTGTGTGGCACCGTCAGGTTTAATCCAATGAATCCGAGGGCGCCTGCTCCCTCAATCGCGTTACGCAAATGTTCCGGCCGAACCTCAAACGCGGCATAACGCCAATCCAATCCTAACGCCTCGATGCCCGCGTTCTGCATCGCTGGAGATGCCGAATGCCGCACCGGATACCCCAGAACTGCACAAATGCGCGTTCTGGAAGATAACTCGCCGCCGGCGGATTCTGTCACGGCGCGGTTATAGGCGATGGCCCTGAGGTCGTCCAAGTCTAAATCGGCCGCTTGCATCCCAGGCCTTGTGGACCGCAACTACTCTTGACCAGCCGGAAACACTCCCAAAGTGCCCCGTTGAAACGGCCGAACCCGTAAGGTCGTCGCTCCTCGTGGTGCTACTCAATCAAGACGCGGCCCCGCTCCCACCCCAGCATCTTTGAAACTGCTTCTGGAAAGCTCCAATCTGTTGTCCCCGCGTCGATGAGCCGGACTCGAACGCGATCGGCGGCGATGGCTACCGCCTCGGGCACGTCGATGATCCGCAGAATATTGAGATAATCTGGGCCAATGCCGAACGATGCGGGAATATGGGTGACTTCAATCCCGTCCAAGGCGGGTTCGAACACCGCCGTCATCAGCGCATTGACCCCCATCTCGCCTTGGGCTCGGATTTGGACGCGACAGTCCTGGTAAGGCTCAATGGAACGCAACGCGGCCAACCCGCGTCGTATGTCCCAAACCCGCATGCCATCCAACGTTTGGCCCAACAACATGAATCGACGTCGGATCTGGATCCCATCCCGGTTCTCCCGGCTCCAATCCGGGTGGCCTACCCCGCGGGGCGCGAGCCACGCCACGGCAGAAGTGCCGGACACCAGCCGTGATTGAAGTGTGTTGAACCATTCGACGTTGGGTTGGCCGTCGTCCTCGGCCGTTATTGTTGCATCGGGAAATCCGAGTTGCCGGATCAGGCTTGAGGCCTTGCCTAGGAGCAGCCGCAGGCCCTGCACCCAGGGTTTCCATTCCGCGTCACCCAGTACGTGGAACTCGATTGCGGTCGACCGCGACTTTTGCCCCCGCACCACAAGAATTCGCAACTCCACGCCGGGTTGGCTCACATACTCATAGACTTCCCACTTAAGATTGCGCCGCAGCTCATCCCATCTTTTTCGAACGCTTAATGGATCGGGCGTTTCGGGCCAGCCCGCGAACACCTTTTCCCTCAAGCCCTGAAGCCAATCTGCGCGCATGGTCGACCACTCCGCGGCGGACTCAGGGGCGTTGGCCCTGGCCGCCGGAGGGACAAATGTTTCTTGAATTCGTGCGTTTATCGAATCGGACGGCAACTCATCGAACACCTTCAACTGCGCGGGCGATAGCATCTTGACTGCCGCGCGCTCGACGAGAGCGTCGTCTGACTTCAGGAACCGATTAAACCAGCGAAGCACCGGCACTTGCAAGTCCTGCGTATCCTGGTGGGGGCCTTCGGTGATCAGGAGACCAAGGTTGGCATCAGCGCCGAGCAAATCGTAGACGGCCTTGACTTTCTGATGGAGTCGAATCACGCCGTCGAGCGGGAAGATCGAATCCTTGTCCGAGTTCGCGATCAATAGCGGGCGAGGCGCCACCAATGCCGCCACCGCCGGAAAATCCCAGCGGTAGGTATTCACCATGAACATGCAGTCGCAGTGGCCTTCCACCGTCCCGTCCACCACATGATTTTCCAGGTCGGTGATCCCCGCAACCGGCGCCGCCACGCGGACGCGTTCATCCACAGCCGCGACAAACCAGGTGTACGCTCCGCCTCCCGAGCGACCGGTCATCCCGATCCGCGTGGGATCGACCTCCGGCCGCGATTGAAGGTAATCCAGTGCGCGAATGCCATTCCACGTTTCCACGCCGGCAGGAGTGTATCCCCTCGTGTTCCACCACCATTGGCCCAACCGATACGTGCCATGATGCACCCCCTCGATTTCCCCCAGTTGTAGGGTGTCGATGATCAGGCAAACATACCCATGCCGCGCAAACCAGATCCCGTGATGATGATAGGTAATCTTGTTCCCGAAGCTCACCCCATCCTGGATCGCCGGACCGTGTCCGCATACATACAATACGGCCGGAGCCGGTTGTTCCAATCCCTTTGGCAAATAGAGATTCGCTGATACATATAGGCCTGGCGAGGACTGGAAATGCAGGCACTCCACCTCGAAATCACCCAGGTCCTGACGACGCGTCAATCTTGCCCGCAAATCCGTTCGCGCCGGAAGCGGCCATAGACCAAGCATGTCCAGCAATTCCCGCCGTCGCTCCTCCACTCGCGTCAGCCACGCTGCCCTGCTCTCCGGTGTCGACAGGCAACTCGTTGCCAATTGTTCCGTTTCAAATCGGAAATAGTCCCGAGGTAAATCCTTTGCTCTCTCGGCCGCGCTGGCGATCGGGATTGCACCGATAACCAGGGCCATGGCGAGCATTCCGCCCAGCCGCGTCCAATTCCCGCATCGCCCGATCGTCCTTCGAGGAAAGGATCGCATCCTCAATTCCGAAGATTCCCCGGAATGGGGATCATCGCGATTTTGCGCCGGGTTGGCATCGTTCCGTCTAATCCGGACCATGATCAGTGGCTCTTCATCCGCGGCTTTCCTCGAGAAGAATGAGTTCCTAGGGCGCGGTGAGTCGAAAGATTTTCCCGTTTCTGCCGGTTGGCGTGTTGGACCCGTTCGCCAGCACATAGAGTTCGCCCTCAGTATCCTCCGCAAACCCGATCAAATATGTCCCAATCTCTCCCCTCGCATGGGTCGTCAAGCGCAAGGGCTCGATCTGCCACCGGCCCCCGGATTCGGGCCGAGTCGCCGTCAGAATTACGCCTTGGGGTAACCCCCAGCTTCGCGACCAATCGCCAAAGATATACTTCCCTTGCAGAGCGGGAATCTCCTTACCGCGGTAAACATAACCGCCGGCCACACTGATCCCGAGCGCCTCGGAGTCGTTCGGAAACCCGTTGATGTTCTTGTACGCGATTACCGGATCCAACAATGGTTCGCCACGCATGCCGGTCTTCGGTGCGTTTGCCGGCGGTTTCGTCGGGTTTTGCGGATCGAAGCCGGACAGGCCTTCGCGAAGATGCCACCCATAATTGCCTCCCTTCACGACCAGGTCCACCTCTTCGAACATGGTCTGTCCGACATCGCCTGCCAGCAGGTCATGCGTGCCGCCGCGATCGAAGGTGAATCGCCAGGGATTGCGGAGCCCGTAAGCGTAAATCTCCGGCCGCGCCACGGCCGGGTCCTGGAATGGGTTGTCCGCCGGGATGCCATAGGGCATCCCACCGTCAACATCGATCCTCAAGATCTTCCCCAGGACGACCATGAGATCCTGCGCATTGCCCCGCGGCCCGCGACGTCCAGTGTCGTTGGCATTTCCCCCGTCGCCCAGTCCTAGATAAAGAAAATTGTCCGGACCGAATTGCAAACAACCGCCGTTGTGGTTGAAGTAAGGTTCGTCAACCTCCATCAGCACCCGCTCCGAAGCCGGGTCGGCGCGTAATGTCCCCTCGACCGCTTTGAACTCCGACAGATGTCCCGTGTGATCCCAATCGCGTGGTGCCACACTTCGCAACGGCGCGCTGTAATATACATAGAATTTCCCGTTAGCCCGGTAGTTCGGATGCAAGGCCAGTCCGAGCAACCCGCGCTCGTCAAACCCTTGGTTTAGCTTCACCATGCGCGACCGCAAATCCAGAAACAAATCGCTCGCCAGGTGGCCCTGACGATCCACTACCTGCACAACCCCAGTCTGGTCGCCCACCAGGAACCGACCGGAATCATCGGGGACAGGCACCTGAAAAACTGGAGACACATACCCCTCGGAAAACAGCAGGAGCTCGGCGGCAGGTGCTTGTACCCCCGCCTTGAGAGCGGTGGTGACTAAGATTGCGGTTGCCAACCACACCGTAGTCCGATGCATAGCCGGGATGATCATGCTGCAACGATAACGATCCCATCGAGCTATTGCAAAAGATGAATTCATTTGAATTGCCCGCAAGCCGGCCCATGCCGCAGTCTGTCCTGCAGACGCGCCGGGTTATGAGGCCCAAATTCAAAGACAACCCCAGGGAATGGCAGAAATTCGCTGCAATTGCACTCTGTTTGCTTGCGGGCGGTGCGGTGCTCCTCTGGCGGCGGGCCCGGATATCTGGCGTGGTCTTGCAGGGCAGCCTTGCGATCCAGGCTTCTTTCCTGGTCCTGGCCCTTTTCCGCCCTCGGGCCTTTCGGCCACTGTATTTGGCGAGCATGCGGTTCAGTCACGCCATGGGATCAATCGTGGGACGCCTCCTGTTGATCGTCTGCTTTATCCTGGTACTCACTCCGCTAGGCCTCCTGCTACGATTGCTGGGGCATGATCTGCTCCAGTTGCGGCAGCCTGCTGGTCCCACTTACTGGCGACCTACGCGCCGCTGCCATCGTCACGACCGTTCCTTTTAATCCCAATTATCCCCGGAATTCTCTTCTTGCCTGATCCGCTTTTCGGAACCCTGCGAAGCCCGAAGGTGCAAAGTCCTTGTCAGTCGCTCTCGAGCTCAGCATTTTACTGCGACCACATCGAGCAGAATGCCGATGACTACGCGCCCTTGCTCGGCTTGGCCCGGTAATCCTCGTAGTGATAATAGTCACTGTAATAATCCGACCGGGTAGCCACCAGTCCGTTGACAATAACTCCTAACAGGGGGGCATCTGCACGCTGGAGCATGTCCATCGCGCGTTGGACGGATTTTCGGGGAGTGCGATGCGCCCGAATCACGAGGCAAACGGCTTGAACATGAGTTGCCAGCAGCAGTGAGTCGCTCACTCCAAGCAACGGCGCGGAATCGATCACAATACGATCGAACCCTCGCTGGCCCTCGGCCATCAGCGCGGACATGGCGTGCGGTTGCCCGAGCAATTCGGCGGCATCCATAGCCGGTGCTCCGGCAGCCAGAAAACTCAGATTATCAACGGTGGTCTTCTGGACGAACTCATCCAGTGTGGGACGATTGGCGGGCTCGGAACGAGATTCCGCAGTAACCACTGCCGGAACAGGCGCCGTGGTGCCTTCGGCATGCTTACGGCGAAGTTCGGTGAAGCTGAGGCCATTTTCACCCGAACCCGGTATACTGTCGTGCCGGGTTGTCGGCGTTACAGGAGAAAGCCGGAGGTACTCCGTCACACCAGGATGATCTTCTCGTATGCCGCTGAGAGCCGGACCAACCATGGGCCGCCTTAGATCGCATTCGATCAGGAGCGTGCGTTGCCCTTGTTGGGCTAGGGCCACGGCGAAGTTAAGCGCACAAAACGTCTTACCTTCCTCGGGCAGAGCGCTGGTGAACAGAAATGTCTTGAAAGTCTTACCCTTGTGAAGGACAGAGATTGATGTTCGAAGGGAGCGAAAGGCCTCAGCTCCGGCAAAATTCGCCTCGTCGTTCATGATGATCTGGCTGTTTGCTGCTTCGAGCTCAGGTAGACGGGGAACCGCGCTAAGAGCCGGGAAATTCAAAAATTGCTCGGTCTCCTCCAGGGACTTGAGCGACGTGTCGACGAAGCCGAGGGCGAGTGCCAAACCCACACCGCAGGTAAATCCGGCAAAAAGGCCCAGTCCCACCACCACGATCTTGTTGGGCTTCGAGGGGCTGTAGGGCAATCGGGCCGGAGACTCGACCTTTAGAGGATTGTTAAAAAGATCCTCGCTGATGGTGGCCTCCTTGACCCGCTGCATGACGCGGTCGAGCATGGCCCGTTGAAGTTCGACTTCGCTTGAAGCCATGCCGTTGGTGCTGGCCTGCATTTTCTTGAAATTCGCATCCCAAATCTGCTTGTTGGCCTCGAATTGAGCCTGCAGGTCGCTCTCCTGCTTGCGCAACGTCTCGAGGGAATTCTTAACCCCGAGCACCGCATTCCGGACGGCATCGTCCAGCTTGATTTGAGCAGCCTTCAGATTTTTTTCACCCTCGATGTAGAGAGGGTGTTTGTGCTTGTACTTTTGCTTGAGAGTGGACAATACCAATTCACGCTCGAGGATTTCCTGCCGATACGCGCGCACATCCGGATCCGCGTTTATCGCGCTGATTCCCAGCAGGCGAGCCATGTCCCCCTGGCTTTCCTCGATCAGCTTGGAATTGCCTTCCGCCGCCAGAATACTGTCGGATAACTGCATTTGTTTCTGAGCGAGCTGGTTGATCATCCCGGTTTGGAACACCAGCCCTCGCGATAGGTCATCGGCGGTCTCACGCATCGGTTCCATTTGCTTTTCCATGCTCTGCCAATCGTTCTGCAAAGAGGTCATGATCTCCTGGAGTTTGCCCCGCGCTTGCGTCAACGCCGATTCGCGATCGTCGTCCTTTTGGAGAATGAACTGTTCCACCACCGAATTCGCCAACTGCGTTGCCATGTTGGGATTGGGATGCTCCACAGTGACCAGGACGAGATTGTCATTCCTCGGGATTTCAATCGACACCATCCGGCGCAATGCCAGTGCGGCTCCTTCTTCGGTGAGTTGCTGACCGGGTTCCAGCGTCAGAAATCGTGGATCAGTCAATAAATTGTTGACCTTGGCGACACGCTGCAGAAACGGAAGACTCTTGAGCTCACGCCCAATCGGCCGTAGTCGACTATCCAGCATCTGCCCGGTCGTCGTGTCGGGCAGCAATCCGGACACATCCATCGGACGCAACTGATCGGTTTGATAGGCGAGCGTTGCAGTAGCAGTGAAACGCGGGATCGCGCGATATAAATAAAGGAAAGTAACCCCGCCGCTCAGGATAAGGCAAATGATGATGATCCAAGCTCGAGCAAACAGCATGGACACGACTTTGCGAAGATCCAACGAATCCGAATTGGCTTCCGGATCCTCGTAAGTCGGCATATTGGACGAAGTCATATCAAGTTCAATTATCAGTTTAGTAGCGTGAGCAACGTGTGCACAACATGCCGCAAAACCCGGGCCATGCCAATCCTTAATCCACGATATGGCGAAGACAGACCCAGCCCGTTCTCAGGAGGTTAAGCGAGACTGTGCCACATCAGCCCGACTCGAGGAGAACTGGCGACAGAATGTCCCTGGAAGACGGCTCCTGGTCGGATACCAATGGCTCGGCCTGTAAATCGCAAAACACTCACATTCAATATGATATGAAATGGATGATGGGGTGGCACCACCATTGCTATGGCACTCCCAGCTTTTACGATCAACATCATTTTTTATGGCCAAAGTTTTAGGTATTGACCTGGGAACCACGAACTCGTGCATGGCCGTTATGGAAGGCGGCGAACCCGTAGTTTTGGAAAACTCCGAAGGTAAGCGAACCACACCGTCGGTCGTCGCGTTCTCGAAATCCGACGAGCGATTGGTTGGTGAGGCAGCCAAACGTCAGGCGGTGACGAATCCCGCAAATACCATTTATTCCATCAAAAGGTTCATGGGGCGCAAGTTTGATGAAGTAAGCGAAGAGGCGAAGAGGGTCCCTTACCGGGTAGTACGCGCTTCCAATGGAGATGTAGCTGTGGAAGTGGAAGTGGAAGGGAAACACAAGGAGTTCAGTCCCCCGGAAATATCTGCGATGATCCTGGCGAAATTGAAGGCCGATGCCGAGATGCGCCTGGGCGAGAAGATCTCGCAGGCCGTAATTACGGTGCCCGCATATTTCAATGATTCCCAACGGCAAGCCACCAAAGATGCCGGGCGCATTGCCGGCCTGGAAGTATTACGCATCATCAATGAACCCACCGCCGCTTCACTGGCCTACGGTCTGGATAAGAAGAAAGACGAAAAGATCGCGGTTTATGACTTGGGCGGGGGGACATTTGATATCTCGGTGTTGGAGATCGGCGAAGGAGTTTTTGAGGTCAAGGCGACTAATGGTGATACCCACCTGGGGGGAGACGATTGGGATTCGCGTATCATGGACTGGGTCCTGGACGAATTCAAACGGGAGCATGGGATGGACCTCAGAAAACAGGCGGATGCCCTGCAGCGCATTAAGGAGGAGGCCGAGAAAGCAAAGATTGCACTCTCAAGCGCGCAAGTCTACGAAATGAATCTCCCCTTCATCACGGCGGACGCGAGTGGCCCCAAACACATCAGCGTGAAGCTGACACGCGCCAAGATGGAGCAATTGACGGACGAGCTTTTCGAACGCACCGTGGGGCCCGTAAAGAGTTGCCTGAAGGATGCCGGGCTTGCCGCGAACCAGGTCGACGAGCTGGTGCTGGTTGGAGGAATGACCCGCATGCCTCGGGTGGTCGAGACGGCCCGGGCCTTGGTTAATAAGACACCTCATCAGGGTGTCAACCCGGATGAAGTTGTCGCTATTGGAGCCGGGATCCAAGGCGGAGTGCTTAAAGGAGACGTCAAGGACGTGCTGCTGTTGGATGTTACCCCGTTGTCTCTCGGGATTGAGACGCTCGGCGGCGTCTTTACTCGATTGATCGAGCGCAACACCACGATTCCGACCCGCAAGTCCGAGATCTTTTCCACCGCAGCCGACAACCAACCGGCAGTGGAGATTCACGTTTTACAGGGTGAGCGGCCCATGTCGCGCGATAACAAAACGATTGGCAAGTTTCATTTAACGGAGATCCCTCCGGCGCCGCGTGGGGTACCGCAGATTGAAGTCACTTTTGATATCGATGCCAACGGGATCCTGCATGTCAGCGCCAAGGACCTTGGAACTGGCAAGGAGCAGAAGATCACCATCACCGCCTCAAGTGGCCTCTCGAAAGAGGAAATCGAACGGATGCGCAAGGAGGCGGAGTTGCACGCCGAAGAAGATCGCCAAAGCCGTGATTTGGTTGAGGCGCGAAACGAGGCCGATAACGCGGTCTACCGGTCTGAGAAGATGCTCAAGGATAATGAGGACAAGATCGGCGGCAATGAGAAAGGCCGGATCGAGGGGGCCATCCAGGAAGTGAAAGAAGCCCTCAAGGGTCAGGATGCATCAACGGTTAAAACCGCTACGGAAAAACTGAACGAATCATGGCAGGCCATTTCGGCGGAGCTTTACAAGGCTGCGGCTGAGAAAGCGCGCGCTGGTAAGAGCGCAACCGAACCCGCCGAAGGCCAGCCTGCGGAAGCCGAGCCGTCAAAAAAGGACGATGGCCCGATCATCGACGCGGAAGTTGTGGACGATAACAAGAAGTAAGAAAGCGATCGTCGGCCGTGGCCTCAGCCTGGCGCGGCCGGACGTGGAAATTTTCCCGCAGCGAGTGCGGCGGGATTTGATTAAACAGTAAATCAAACGAACCGAATAGAAAACCAACCGTATGGCAATCAATCTGAAACCGCTCGGCGACCGGGTCCTAGTGGAGCCAGTCGAAGAGAAGGAAGTGAAAAAGGGGGGCATCATTATTCCCGATGCCGCAAAGGAGAAACCAACCGAAGGCATTATTCGTGCCCTCGGGACGGGCAAAACTGACGATAGCGGGAAGAAAGTTCCCTTCGAAGTAAAACTCGGCGACCGCGTCCTGGTGAGCAAATATGGCGGCACCGAAGTGAAACTCGATGGCAAAGAGTACAAACTCATGAGTTCTGACGACCTCCTGGCCGTCATTGATTAAACACGACCGAACCTACAGAAAACGTATGGCAGCTAAACAACTTATTTTTGACGAGGCAGCGCGACAAACGCTGCTTCGGGGCGTCTCCAAACTCGCGCGGGCGGTGTCGGCAACACTTGGTCCCAAAGGCCGAAATGTGGTGCTCGACAAGAAATTCGGTTCACCTACGGTCACCAAGGATGGCGTCACCGTAGCAAAGGAAATCGAGCTTGAAGATCCGTTTGAGAACATGGGTGCGCAAATGGTCCGCGAAGTCGCGAGCAAGACCAGCGATGCCGCGGGTGACGGCACCACCACAGCCACGGTCCTGGCCGAATCGATCTTCCGCGAAGGTCTGAAGTATGTGACCTCTGGCGCCAATCCAATCGGCATCCAGCGGGGAATCAACAAGGCGGTTGAAGCCGCGGTAGAGCACCTGGACAAGATCGCCAAGAAGGTCAAGGACAAGGAAGAGATCAAGCAAGTCGCAACGGTCTCGGCCAACTGGGACAACACGATCGGTGAGATCATTGCCGATGCCATGGATAAGGTGGGCAAGGACGGCACAATCACGGTCGAAGAAGCCAAATCGATCGAGACAACACTCGACGTCGTCGAAGGCATGCAATTCGACAAAGGTTATTTGTCGCCTTACTTCGTGACGAATGCCGAGAACATGGAAGCGAAACTGGAAGAAGCCTATGTCCTGATCTACGAAAAGAAGATATCCAGCCTTAAAGACCTGCTTCCCATCCTTGAGAAGACCGCCAAGATCGGCAAACCTCTGCTCATTGTGTCCGAGGAAGTCGAAGGCGAAGCGCTGGCCACCCTCGTCGTCAATAAGCTGCGGGGCACGCTTAATTGTTGCGCAGTTAAGGCCCCTGGATTCGGCGATCGCCGCAAGGCGATGCTTGAAGATATCGCCATCCTAACTGGTGGCAAGTGCATCACTGAAGACCTGGGCATCAAGCTCGAGAACCTGACCCTCGAGGATTTGGGCCGCGCAAAGTCCATTGTGGTCGACAAGGAGAATACGACGATCGTCGAAGGTTACGGCAAGTCGTCGGAAATTCAGGGCCGAGTCAATCAGATCCGCCGCCAAATCGAAGAAACAACTTCCGATTATGACCGGGAAAAGCTCCAGGAGCGCCTTGCCAAGCTCGCCGGCGGCGTGGCCGTCATTAACGTCGGCGCAGCCACCGAAACGGAGATGAAGGAGAAGAAGGCCAGGGTTGAGGATGCGCTGCATGCCACCCGGGCGGCGGTCGAGGAAGGAATCGTCGCGGGTGGTGGGGTCGCCCTTCTGCGCTGTGTTAATGCGATTGATAGTGTCAAGCCCGCCAACGACGACGAGCGGATTGGCGTGGATATCGTCAAACGCGCGGTGGAGTTTCCGACTCGTTCATTGGCTGACAACGCCGGCATCGAAGGATCCGTGGTGGTGGAAGAAGTCAAGCGCCGCAAGGGCAATGACGGCTACAACGTCAGCACTGGAGGGTATGAAGATCTCGTCAAGGCTGGCGTAGTGGATCCCAAGAAAGTGACCCGCACTGCGTTGCAGAATGCGGCATCTATCGCGGGTCTGCTCCTCACAACCGAGTGCCTGATTACAGAGATCCCCGAGAAGGAGAAGAAGCCGGCCGGTGGTCCTCCCCACGGGGGCGGCATGGGTGACATGGATTACTAAAGAGTCACCAAAAGGATTCGCGAAAAGGGATCGGCAAGAGGCCGGTCCCTTTTTCTTTTTCCGCGGGGGCGGGGCGCAGTCGCTTGACCCCGGCCATGGCGTGTGAGAGGCTTGTTTCATTCGCTGACTGGGGGCGTACTGGTTTCGACCTGAGATGGGCGCCAGAGGCGGCATGCCGAGGACGATCCGTTGGCCTCGTAAATCATCGGGTCAAAAAAGTAACTGCTAACGAAGAATTAGCTCTCGCGGCCTAAGTGCCACGACGTTCACCACTGGACACCTGCTACGGTGGATGAACGCTACAGCAGGCTGGTTGAATTCGGCGACCGCGCCTTTTCGACCGAGATCTTATCCTGCGGACTAGGTTGACGGGATCGGGTCAGATCGTTACCTGTCAACCGACAACTTGCATCTGACTAAGCATGTAGTCGCGGCTGGTTACTGTGTCAGGGACGCGGGTTCAATTCCCGCCGCCTCCAATTCCACTCCAACGGTTTACGCTTCAGAGTTGACTTTTGGGGCCGGATTAGGGATATTCTTCGCATCGTGAGTAACCAAGACACCCCCGAGGACATCCAACCCAAATCGGACCCCCTCCGGGTCAAGGTCGGCAAAACCACCCTGAAGCTCCGTGAAGGCGTCAACCGGGTCAAAACCGTCACCAAGGACAGCGCAGGGGTCGAGCACGTCAAGGTAACGGAGTATCGCCAGTTCACGCTGGCCTATACCGTGGGCAAGCAACGGTTCCGGCGTCGGTTCGCAACGTTGGAGGAGGCCCGGGCCGAGGCGCACTTGGTGGCGACGAAACTGGACGGAGATGAGAAGAAGGTTTTGCTGCTTACCGAGGATGACCGGCTGGCCTACGTCCAGGCCAAGAAGCACGTCGAGCCGTTGGGAGTGAAAGTTCACGCTGCCTGTGAGAAATACGCCGCCGCCGTCAAGGCGTTGGCCGGTCTGCCGACAAAGCCGAGTCTTGAAATTGCCGTCAACGAATACGCCGCCGCCGTGTGCAGGCTCCCGGGAGACGTCGAGCTCAGGGAAGCCATCGATTTTTACATCGCCCGCCATCCGGTTGGGATGAGGCTGCGAACCGTCCAGCAAGTTGTGGATGAGCTAATCGAGGTCAAACGGAAGGCTGGGAAGTCTCATGTTCATTTGAAAGACCTGGAGTCCAGGCTTGGGAAATTCGCCCATGCGTTCGAATGTCCGATCGCCTCCGTGACGCAGGACTGGATTCAAAAGTGGGTAGACTCGTTGAATCTTGCCAATCGGACCAAGCAGAACCACCTGCGATTGGTCCGCTTGCTGTTCGGGTTTGCGGTCCGGAAGGGTTACCTCGCGAGGGAAGCCGTCTACGAGATTACGGGCGTCGAGAAACCCGAAGCCGAGGAAACCGAGATTGAGATTTTCGCCCCCGACGAATTGCGTGAACTGTTCAGGCATGCCCGCCCGGAAATGATTCCGTGGCTCGCCGTTTCAGCTTTCGCCGGTATCAGGAATGCGGAGTTGTCCCGGCTGGATTGGCGCGACGTCAACCTCAAGTCCCGGTATATCACCGTGACGGCAGGCAAGGCGAAGACCGGAGCACGGCGACTGGTGCCGATCACGGATACCCTTTTCGCATGGCTCCAACCGCACGCTCAATCGTCCGGCCCGGTAGTGGCATTCGCCAATATCGCGAAGCAAATCGGCTGGCTGGTTGATGATGTCAACGCGGCCCGAAAAAAGGAGGGGCAACCGGAGTTCGTTTGGAAGCACAACGGGTTGAGACACTCGTTTTGCTCTTATCGTCTGGCCGTCGTGAAGGACGCGGCCAAGGTGGCCTTGGAGGCGGGAAACAGCCCGGCGATGTTGTTCGCGCACTACCGAGAATTGGTAACGGAGGAACAGGCCAAGGAATGGTTTGCCATCATGCCGGCGCCGGAAACGAACATCCTACCGATGGCCGTGAATACCAAGTTGGCAACAGCTAACGGTTGATGCGCAAAGAAAGGCCGTTGACGCGAAGGTTTACGAAGCATACAGTCTGTATGCGTGCGCATCATAGGTGCCAAATTCCTGACCGATGCAGCGAGAGATTATCCAAAGGCCGGTAAGTATTTGGCGGGCTGGGCGAAGACAGTGAAGGGAGCCGCTTGGCGTAGTTTGGTTGACGTGCGGGGGACCTATCCTGCTGCTGACATGGTGGGCGTTAATAGTGGCAAGCGCGTAATCGTGTTCAATGTCTGCGGCAACGATTACCGTCTGATCGTGGCGATCCACTTCGACCGGCAAAGGGTTTTTACCTTGCGGTTCCTGACGCACAGTGAATACACGAAAGAAGGATGGAAAGAAGAACTGTGAAGGCGAAGACCCAATACCGATTCGGACGGCTTCCCAAGGATTACGAAGGTCTGTGCCGGGTATTGCTCCCCCGTCCGATCCGCGACTCGGTGGACTACGACAACGTTGCGGAAGTCGCGGGGGCAATGGCTCTATGGGAGGACGATTTCACCCCCGGTCAGCGCGACTACTTCGACCTGCTTTGCTCATTGATGGAGAGCTACGACGCAGAGCACGTGAAGTTGGAGAAGGTGTCCGGTTTGGAATTGCTCCGCCATCTGATGGACGAGCATGGAATGAACGCGTCGGACCTGTCGCGGATCCTCGGGGCCAGCCGCAACTTGGGAGCGATGATCCTGCGAGGGGACCGCGGACTCAGCAAAGCCAACATCCGCAAGCTGGCGGAATACTTCCATGTCAGGCCGGACGTGTTCCTTTGATGGCATGAACCGTAAGACAGACATGGATCTCCGGGCGGAGGCCGAAGACATCGTGGCCAAGAGCGGACTTACGCCCGATGACCTTTTCTTCGACGGTTGCCCGGATGACCTGATCGATGAATGCCGGAAATACGAATACCTCCGCGAGGAGTTGCGCTCGTGTCCCGATGCGGT
>CAVXWU010000013.1:0-126002 GCA_963765535.1 uncultured Verrucomicrobiae bacterium | reverse complement strand
GGTATTAGGCGGCAGCGGTCGATATTGGACTAGACCGCAGCGGTCTATTTCGGTAAGGATCACGGCGCTCAAGATAAGCTTGGGCAGAGGAGGAATCAAGCATGGATAACGAGAGATGTGATCGTGTACCGTCACAGGGTGAGCGGCCGGAGGAGGGTCGTTTTTGGGAGCGGTATCGGGAAGCGGTTCGGCGGCGCGGGGTTAGGCCCGGGAAAGAGAAATGGTATGAGGTTCATTGCGTCCGATTCATGCGATGGCTGAAGCCTCGACGGGTGCGGGAAGCCTTGGCCAAGGATGTGACCGAATGGCTCAGGCTGATGGCGGGACAACCTGACGCCGGAGTTTGGAAGTTGCGGCAGGCCGAAAAAGCATTGCGGGGCGCGGTTTTCTTAAGCCCGGATTTTTCATGACCTCAAAAAAGCGGGTTCAAAAATCCATGAATGCATGAAAAATCCGAGTTGGCGGCGGCGTCGTTTCCGCCCGCAGCCGCCGAACTTTCGTTTGAGGTAGAAGTGATCACCGCTTTTTCTTGCGATGCGCGCGGCCGCTTCTACGATTCCGCTCAGTCTCGGACATCACTATGAAAACATCCCTGCTGCAAACTCTCGTCATCGCCGTTGCTTCCCTGAATCTTCACGCCGCCGAACTGGCGTCGGTTTCGCCTGCGGAGGCCGGCCTATCGGCATCGCAACTCGCCAAGGTGGACGCGTTCATGAAACACCAGTTGGAAGACCACAAGATCGCGGGCGGTATTGTGATCATTTCCCACGACAGCAAGATCGGATTCTTCCGCTCTTACGGCCGGCGGAACATCAAAGCTGACCAACCGATGACGAAGGACACGGTCTTCCGCATCTATTCCATGAGCAAGGCGATTACCACCGCCGCCGCGTTGAAATTGTATGAGCAAGGAAAGATCGGGCTCGATGATCCGGTATCGAAATACATCCCGAGCTTTGCCGGTCTCTCGGTGGCGGCGCCGGAGGGTTTGCGTGCGCCCGAGCGACCGGTGACGGTCAAGGATCTGATGTTGCACACATCGGGCTTCAGCTACGGGAGCGGCCCCGAGGCGACTCGCGAAGCCTACGAACGGCTCAAGCCGATGGAGGCGACCGATCTCGCCGAGATGGCGGAACGGCTTTCTCAGGTGCCGCTGGCGTTTGATCCCGGAACGGACTGGCTTTACGGCGTGAGCATCGACGTGTTGGGCCGCGTGGTGGAAGTGGCCGGCGGTGAGAGCCTGGATGTTTATCTCCGCAAGAACATTTTCGAACCATTGAACATGCCGGACACGGCGTTCAGCGTCCCGGCCGCCAAGCTCGATCGTTTCGCCGCCAATTACCGTCGCACCGACAACGGGCTGGAGGTGATCGACGCCCCCGCCACTTCGAATTACGCGAAGACCGTTACGCTCTTCTCCGGCGGCGGCGGACTTGTCAGCACGGCCAGCGACTACATGCGATTCCTCAGCATGATCGAACGCGGTGGTGAACGGGATGGAAAACGCATTCTCAAGCCGGAAACGGTGAAGCTGATGCGGACGAACCTGTTGCCGGACGCGGCATTCCCGATTTATTTCGGAGCCGAAAAACGCTTTGGCACCGGGTTCGGCCTCGGGTTTTGTGTGCGCACGGAAATCACAAACTGGGATCCGTCCGGACACCGGGGCGAATACGGCTGGGGCGGCGCCGCTTCGACGCATTACTGGCTGAGTCCCGACGACGATCTCATCGTGGTCACGCTGGAGCAGATCATGCCGTATCAGTGGGACACCGAATTTGGCGTGAAGAAACTCATCTACGACGCGATCGGGAAGGAGTGAACTCCAACCCACAGAAGCGCGCGCCGGCCGGGAACCACTGTGTAAAGAACTCCCTTGGCGCTTCACAGGGACCTAAATTCGTATGTCTCGGCGAACCGATCATCGGATGGCATGAAATGCCCCGGGACGGGCGGTTGCTTTTTCCGACTTTCCAGCATTGACACGACTGCGAATCGGCAGTAATTGGATTTCTACAATCCAAGAACACCGAGCTGGCGCTCCTATCTACGCTATTCAAACGGTGGTCGAGTTGTGTCAGGAGCGACCGGGACTCGAAAACAAAATTCATCGCGGAACCTCGGAAGTCTATGAGAACGCATACTGTCTTACTCGCGATCGGCGCGGCTGCGCTGGTTTCATTGCCAGCGACTCTTCTGGCAACCACAAGCGGTTACAGCATCGGATTGAATTTCGGAGCGGACGAATACCCGACCGACCCAATCCAAACGCCGGCGCCGGGAGCTTTGGCGCCAGGGGACGTTGCGGGTGTTCCGGGAGTCACGCAGGCGAACTGGAATAACCTCGTCACGAACGACTCCAGCAACGTGGAGATCCTGGTGGCGGATTCCCAGGGTAATGCCGTCGATCTGCCCGCCCTTTATGTCCAGTGGACCTCCGCCAATACCTGGGCCTCCGCCGGCCGCGGCGACGACAACTTCTTCCCGACGAACTCCGCGGACTTCAAGCTGTTGACCGGCTATTTGGATACCACGGACACCTCGACGAATTCGATCTACATCCAGGGCCTGCCCGGTGAGCTCACGTCGGGTTATGACGTTTATGTTTATATGCTCGCCACCGCGAATCGCGGAGGCGGCTATCGCATTTTGGATGGGTCAGGCAATGTGCTCAAAGATTTCCTCCTCGGCACGATTGCCCCCGACACCACGGAATATGTCCGGGATCCGGGTCTGGATCACGTGGACGCGGGCAACTATCTCGTCTTCCGCGGCCTCACGGCGTCTACCATCGAGATTCAATCGACTTGCAGCGGCGGCCTCGGATTCGGCGGCACGTTCCGCGCGCCGATCAATGCTATTCAATTGGTAGCGGCGCCGCGCGACACGGCGGCGCCTACGGTGCCTGCGGGACTTACGAGTGACCTGACCGGGGCGCGATTGGCTCGGATGAGCTGGACGGGATCGACCGACGCCGGGTTGGTGCATTATGAACTGTTGCGCGATGGGCAGGTGGTAGGATCCACAGCGGCCACGAACATCGAAGATCGCAATCTTCATCCGGAGTCGCCCTATTCATACACGGTGCGAGCGGTGGACGACAGCGGCAATCGATCCGCAGAGAGCTCGCCCCTGGCCGTCACCACCGGCGCCGAGGTCGAAGCCATCGCCGTGACCAAAGATGAGATCTACCTCGATGTCCCCGCCACGGCCACCGCGGGAACCATTGCAAATCTGGCCTTTGATCCGCTCTTTCCGGACAGCCCGGACCAGGTGCTCTATCGGCTCGGCACCGAAGGTCCTGGCGCGTATGGCGACAATTACGCCAGCCGGCTCTCGGGCTGGATCACACCATCGGAAAGCGGCAATTATGTCTTCTACCTCAGTTCGGACGACCAGTCGGAACTCTACCTCAGCACCGATGCCACGCCGGCCAACAAGAAATTGATCGCCGTGGAACCTCAGTGGAACAATGCGCGACAATGGGTCCTGACCGATCGACGCACCGCAGCGACGCCGGAAAACCGGTCCGATACCTATACGACGAACGCATGGGGCAACACGATCACCCTGCAGGCGGGGACCAAATATTACTTCGAGATTATCCATGCGGAAGGTGGAAGTGGCGATAACGTGGGCTTTACCTGGGCCAAAGAAGGCGTGGCCGTGGCGAATGGCGACGCGCCTGTGCTCAGTGAGCAATTGACGGCCTTGGTCGACCCGGTGGACGCCAGCGTCAATATCACCCAGCAACCCGTCGCGAAAAGCGCCATCGAGGGAACACCCGTAACGTTCAACCTGACCGCCGACTTCACCTCGCCTTACGTCGCCGCTCCCGGCTATCAATGGTTTCGTAACGGCGCCCCAATCGTCGGTGCTCGCGCCGCCAGCTACACCTCGCCGGATGTCACCGCGGCGGACAATGGCGCCCTCTACAAGTGCCTCGTCGTGGTGCCGAGCGCTTACGTCTACAGCGACGAGGTAGCCCTGACGGTAACCGACGACACGACTCCCCCGAGAGTATCGAAAGTCGTGGCGGCCGGAGTCAGTGCGCTCACGGTTACGTTCAATGAACCGATCGACGCGGTCTCGGCACTCATCGCAGGGAACTATGCCGTCTCGGATGGGGTAACAGTATCCGGCGTCACGCAGCTTGACGCCAGCAGAGTTCGAGTCTCGACCTCGGTTTTGACTTCCGAAGCGCAATACAGCCTGACGGTCACCGGAGTCCAGGATCGATTTGGCAACCCCAGCGTGGGAGCGCCTTATAGCTTTGTCGCCCGGATCCTGGGATATCGCGACATCATCGTCGCAGATGCCCCAATCGCCTACTACCGCTTCGAGGAGACCAGCGGCACCGTGGCGCTCAACGATGGCACTTCCGGCAGAGCCGGTGATGGAGTCTATAAGACCGGTGATGAACCCAGCGATGTCGAACACCAGGCCAAGACCGCTGAAGGTCCGCGTCCGCCGGAATTCTTCGGGTTCGATCCCGCGAACCGGGCGGCCTCGTTTGGTGGACCGGCGGTTGGGCTCCAGGATTGGGTGGATACCCAGAATCAGTTCCTGCAGGGGCTGGGGTCGTTCTCGCTCGAGTACTGGGTGCATCCGGAAGGAGGCCGTCTCGATACGCCGAGCGGTTGGGGAACCAGGATCGGCATCGTTGGCCAGAATGACGCTATCGAATATGGCTTCATTGATCAGAACACCATTCAGATCTGGACCCCGGGCGGTGGTGCGCTCGATACGGATTATCTCTACCCGGACAATGAATGGCATCACGTGGCCACCATCGCCAGCGGCCCGGACATTCGAAATTACTTCGATGGCGTCCTGGTCGGCACCGGCGGGTCGGCGGTCGCCGCTGGAGGAAATTACGGCACCTCCACCTACAATGTGCACATCGGTGGCGCGGGAGTATTCGATACCGTCGGCAATTACTTCATCGGACGGATTGACGAAGTCGCCATCTTCGACAAAGCCATTCCCGCGGAACGGATCGCCGCGCATTACTCCGCCGCCTTGGGTGATTTCATCCTCCCCGAGCCGGGCTACAAATTCACCGCCATCACCGTGAGTGGTGACCAGGTAACCCTGGAATGGGAAGGTGGCGGCACACTCCAGGAATCGGCCGATCTCACCGCAGGATCGTGGTCGGATGCCGCGGATCAGAGCAATCCGCAGACAATCACCGCGGCCCCGGGCGCAGCGAGCAAGTTCTACCGGATCCGCGAGTGAACGCGTGAGTTTTCCTGCTACGCAGAGACCGGACTTCGGTCCGGTCTCTTTTTTTGAAACGGCTCGTCGTAACAGCCGCTCCAAATCGCGGTCGTGGCGCATTCCCCGATTCATAACATGGGCCAGTCTTGTCCTCGCCATCGGCCTCTTCAGCGTGACCGCGGCACCGGCTGAATCAGGTCCATGGCGCACTCTCCCCGACGGAAGCCGCTGGGCGCCACTCGAAATCCCATCCGGTGGACAGGCCGGTTTTACGCAACTCCCACCTGAAATCACCGGTCTGAACTTCACCAACAGGCTTGGGGAATGGAACAGTGCTTCCAATCGCGTTCTCGAAAACGGCAGCGGAGTCGCCTTGGGAGATTACGACGGGGACGGTCGGGTGGACGTGTTTCTGTGCGGACTCGAACAGCCGAGTCGCCTGTTCCGAAACCTGGGGAACTGGCGTTTTGAACGAGTCACCAGCCAAGCCGGCCTCGATTTGACGAATGTGGTGTGCCGCGGCGCGGTCCTGGCCGACCTCAACGGCGATCAATGGCTGGACCTGCTTGTATCCACCCTCGACCGCGGTATCCGCTGCTTTCTGAACAACGGAAGCGGGCGCTTCCACGACAATACCCAGAACTCCGGCCTGGAGCCCTCACCCGGCACCACCACGATGGCCCTCGCAGACATCGACGGCGATGGCACGCTGGACCTCTACGTGGCCCGCTACCGCGCGACAGATATTCGTGACCAGGCCCGCGTCGAAGTCCAGTTCGTTGGCGGCAAACCGGTGCTGCCACCCCGTTATCGGGATCGTCTCGCCCTCACCCCAACCGGCTTGCTCGAGTTCGGCGAACCCGACCTCTGGTACCTCAACGACGGCCGCGGCCATTTCAAATCGGTTTCCTGGACCGACGGCCGGTTCCATGACGATCTCGATCGCCCGCTATTCAGCCCTCCACGCGACTGGGGTCTGACCGCCACATTCCGGGATCTCAACGAAGACGGAGCACCGGATCTCTACGTCTGTAACGATTATTGGACGCCCGACCGGATTTGGATCAACGACGGGAAAGGTGGCTTCCATCTGTTGCCGCGGCTGGCGATTCGCCATACCAGCGAGAACTCGATGGGTGTGGATTTTGCCGACCTGGATCGAGACGGCCATGTTGATGGGCTCGTGTTGGACATGCTCAGCCGTGACCCTGAACTTCGGCGGCGTCAGGTGTTGGCCCAGACCCCCATGCCCACCTCGCCCGGCGCGATCGATAATCGCCCGCAGATCATGCGAAACGTGCTGTTTCACGCCCGCGGAGATGGGACCTTCGCCGAAATCGCCGAATATGCCGGCCTGGCCGCTTCGGAGTGGTCCTGGCAACCCCTGTTTCTAGACGTCGATCTCGACGGATACGAAGACGTGCTCATCCCGGCCGGCCATACTCGCGATGTCCAGGACCTCGACGCCACGGCCCGGATCCGCGCGCTTCAGCATCCCTGGCCCAGGAACCTGGATCCGGCGGCACTCCAGCGGCAATTCACCACCGAAATGATGGAGCACGGCCGGCTTTATCCTGGATTGGCGATGCCGGTGATCGCCTTCCGCAATCTGGGGACACTGCGGTTTGAAGAAACCACCCCCGCGTGGGGTTTGGAGGCTGCCGCGGTCCACCAGGGGATTGCTGCGGGTGATCTGGACGGCGATGGTGACCTCGATTTCGTGGTCAACAACTTGAATAGTGCTTGCGGCGTCTATCGCAATAATGCGCCTGCCCCGCGCGTGGCTGTCCGCCTTCGTGGTCAGCCTCCGAACACCCTTGGAATCGGCGCCAAAGTCACGCTCTACGGTCAGGTCACTCAATCGCAGGAAATGTTCAGCGGCGGACGCTACCTGTCCGGCAGCGATGCTATGCTCGTCTTTGCCGCCGGCGCCGATGACCACGACCGCAGGCTCGAAGTGGTGTGGCGCAACGGCACCATCAGCCGGGTATCCGAAGTGCAACCCAACCGCATTTATGAAATTGACGAGGTTTCCGTGCGCGCCCCGGCGAGCGGGAGACTGGCGGCTACCACTACCAACGAGTTGCCCTGGTTCGAGGATGTCTCCCACCTGCTCGGCCATCAACATCACGAACAGGCGTTCGATGATTCTGTCCGCCAACCTCTGTTGTCTCGTCTCCTCAGCCAACTTGGGCCCGGCGTGGCCTGGAACGATTTGGATCATGATGGAAACGACGATCTGATGGTGGGCGCCGGCGCCGGCGGGCGTTTGGCCATCTTTCGGAATACCGGCGGCGCCTTTGAACTTTGGACGAACGGTATCGCACTCTCCCATCGAGACCAGACCTCAGTCCTGGGCGCCACCCCGACTCCAGGCACGACTCGGATCCTCGTTGGCTTATCCAATTATGAAGATGGTCAGGCACAAGGCCCAGCAGTCATTGAAATCGATCCTTTCCACGGCAATAGCCGGACGGTCGTCGATGCGGACGCCTCCAGTGTGGGCGCGCTCGCCCTTGCTGATCTCGATGGAGATGGTGATTTGGATCTGTTCGTCGGGGGACGCGTGGTGCCGGGACGTTATCCGGAACCGGCCTCCTCCCGGATTCTCCAGTGGGATTCGACCGGATGGCGCGAGGACCGGGAGAATAGCGAAAGGCTTTGGCGTGTCGGCCTGGTCAGTAGCGCGGTCTGGAGCGATCTGGACGGCGATGGATTCCCTGAATTGTTGCTCGCGTGCGAATGGGGCCCAATCCGGATCTTTGGAAACCAAGGCGGTATTCTCCACGAGACAACCTCCGCCTGGGGTTTGCAGGATTGCCGCGGATGGTGGACCGGACTCGCGACTGGAGATTTTGATGGAGACGGTCGGCTGGATATCGTGGCCGGAAACTGGGGTGAGAATGGCCCATGGCGGGCGTCGAATGAACACCCGCTTCGCCTTGTTTACGCGGATTTCGCCGGTCGTGGCATGCTCGACCTGATCGAGACCGAATATGATTCCCGGCGCCAGGTCACGGTGCCGCACCATCGATTGGACTATCTCAGTGCGGGGTTACCGATGCTCCTCGAAGATTATCCAACTTCTTTGAGCTACTCCCGGGCTACCCTTGATGAACTCCTGGCGCGGCTTGGGACCCCCGCGGATGAAGTGGCTGCCTCGGTTCTCTCCTCCATGATCTTCCTGAATCGCGGCGACCATTTTGTGCCCCATGCCTTGCCCCAGGAAGCCCAGTGGACTCCCGTCTTCGGTGTCTCGATCGCAGACTTCGATGGCGATGGAATGGAGGATGTCTTCCTCAGCCAGAATTTCTTCGCTCTCAGCTCGCAGGTGCCCCGCCTCGATGCCGGACGCGGGCTCTGGTTGCGCGGCGATGGCCACGGCGGATTCATTGCGGTGCCCGGCCAGGAATCAGGTATCACGATTTACGGAGAACAACGCGGCAGCGCGGTATCTGACTTCGATCGCGACGGACGAGCCGATCTGCTGGTGAGTCAGAATGCCGCTCAAACTAAACTCTATCGCAACCGTCGCGGCCGGCCCGGCCTGCGCGTCGGGCTTCGAGGGACGCCCGGCAATCCAGCCGGGGTGGGCGCAACAATCCGGCTGCGATTCGGCGATCGGATGAGTCCCGCGCGTGAGATCCATGCCGGCGGGGGTTATTGGTCACAGGACAGCGCGATGGAAGTGCTCGGCGTTCCCGAGCCGCCCGATGGGATTTGGGTGCGCTGGCCGGGCGGCCAGGTAATCACGAATCCCCTGCCCCGAGGGATCCGCGAGGTGATTGTTCAAAAGGGGAACAGTTCGACTCCGCAAAGCCTTTCGCCAAACCAGAACAATGCCAGAGCGGCAATCGCAGTCGAACCCCAACGCAACGTGAGTCTCCGGTAAATCCGCCTTTTTCGGCAAAAGTAAGCCAACGGCAGGAATGCCGCCACGACCGCCAGTTGGCCCAGTTCCACCCCCGAATTGAATCCGACCAGCGCGGGCAGCAGCCCAGGCCACACCAGCCCCAAACCGCCAAGAGCCCCGGCGAACCCAAACCCGTGGATCAAGCCAAACCCAAACGCCACCAACCAGCCCGGCCCGCGAAAGAGCGGCACCAGATTGTGCACTGCCGCTATGACGATGCTGGCCGCAATCAGAATCTCCACCAGCCGCGATGGAATGGCCACCAGATGCAAAGCGGCCAGCGCGAAAGTGAGGGAATGCGCAACTGTAAATGAAGTGACGATTTTGGCGACGTTCCCGGCCGCCACCGGCATTCCCGTCACGGGTCGCCATCCGAATTCCGTCCGGTTCAGGACGGCGGGAATCAGCAGCGCAGCAAGAAAGAGCAGATGATCGTAGCCGGTCCAGATGTGCCACAGGCCGTCCTGCACGAAGCGAAAGAAACTGGCCCAGGCTGGCGGATCCTCGAGATCGAAACTTCGGGAGTTGAAGAATGGGCTAAAGACCGCCGATTGAATCGTGTGGTCGCGTGTCACCTGCACGAAACCCCGATGCAGGGCATCGACTTCAAAGAACAAATGATAGCTCACGTCGACCCGCCGCAGCGGCGAGGTTTGGGCTGCGGCATGGGATCCACTCAACTCCAGGACCAGGTAAGCCGCAGAGGAATGGTAACGTCACGAGCCGGTTGGTCACGGTGAGGGCAAAAACACGACCGGCAGTGCTCAGGCGCAGTCGTTCGAGGGCATAACGTTCTATGCTTGGGATGCAGGATTTCACCTCGCCCCAGGTAACCAATCCGTCACCATCTTCATCCAAAGGAGCGACGTTGTTTAGATCAACCAAGGGTATGTCCCAGCGCGCATCGAGGCCCGCCTCCTGCATGCGGAGCGTCAGGTAGCTTTCACTCGATGAATGCGCCTGGGCAATCCCGCAACTGATGAGCAATAATATCAGTTCGAGCCAGGCTCGGGATTCGATCGGCCATCGGTGCAACCACGGCATACGTCAGATTCCCGGGGCGACCCAAGCGCCCCGATGTTTCAGCGGTAAACGCGGCCTTCGGACCGGTATTCGGGAGACACCGCGCGTCCACCGTTAGGCTTAAGCCGAGCGGCCAGACTCCCGAGCCAGACATCTTCCACGTGATTCGTTTCAAACCAGGCAAGAGCAGGCCCGGCACAGCCGGGCCGATGCGAGGCGAGAGCCGATTCCAATAGGATCCGCGCGTCGCTGGGTTCCCGCTGAGTATGCCAATTCCTGCAGGCCAGCTCCAGGGCACGGTCCGCGTCGTTCATCAAAAACAGGCTGAACCTCGCCTCTTCGCGGGTATGGATCGAATCCCCGCGTTGGCGGCCAAGTTCGAACCGGGCACGAATTTCGTCCACATGCCGTTCAAGTCGTGCTCGCATATCCGGTCGTGAACGGGCGATTTTGGCCTCCGCGAGCGCCAGCCTGAGCAAGAGGTTGTCCACTCGTTCATAGGGTCCAAGCAAGGGGATCACCTCTGCTGCTCGCCCGGTGTCGAGCTGCAGATCGGCCAGTCCTGCGAGCGCGGTGGTGTCCGCGGGTACCCAGGATAGGGCGCGCGCAAAATGTTCCTCGGCGGTTTTAGAATGGCCAAGACGTGCCGCAATCTCCCCGAGCGCAGATTCGCACCACGCCCGGTCTTCAACATCGGCGGCAACGCCCCGCTGCACCGCCTGTCGCAGCGTTTCGTAGCTCGCCTCCGCCCGACCCGTCAGGCTGCCAAGCGTGGCGGCAAAGCCGAGAGTGATCAGCCCGTTATCGAGGCGCGCGAGATGTAAGAGCGCGCGGCGCGCGGCTCTGTATTCCGCGCGAACCATATGCACCGCCACTCCGGTCCGCCAGGCTTGCACTTGCCCGGGGTCGGTCCGGACGGCAAGCTGCAGATCCAACAGGGCCGGCTCGAACTGATGCAGACTCTGTTTGATGGTCGCTCGCAGGACCAATATCTCCGCCGGCGCATGGGTGGCGAACCACCAGGGCCCCAGCACCGCTTGCGCCTGGCCGAGCAATCGTGGCTCGGCGCTCGACCGGCTCCGCGCAATCAGATGAGTCACAATCTGCGCGGCGGTTCCGGGATCCTCGGGGTTCTCCCCCAACCGACGCCGAAGCCGCAGGAGTTCCCGCTCAGCATCCGGAGTGGACTTCGGCAATGTCAGCAGCACGTCGCTGTCGCGGGCGGGAACAACCGGTTCAGGCGAAGGACTTGCCAGGGCTCCCACCACCAGTGTGCCGCACACAGTTCCCAGGACCGGAAACCGACGAAGGTTGCTTGACGATTTCTGGCGCTGGCTGGAGTGATGACGCCGGAGAGTCTTCAAAGCTCAGTTCGTTTTGTGAATGAATCATTCCACAGGCGCCTTTGATTCGACCGGCGGGCGCCCCCGGGGTCCAGAGCCTCATCAGCGAATCGTCGCGTCGATGCTGTCGGCGGTGACGCCCGGGTCGGCCAATTGAACCGCGCGATCACTCTTAAGCCGAAGAAATCCGGCGGAACCTTCCGGCCTCGGCACCGAAAGACGACGGGTTTGAGGATCGTAAGTGCCGGCGACGGATTGAAACTTATCCGTGACTCCTGCCGCGGTCTGGGGCGTGATAGTGATGGTAGGCTCGTTCGGCGACCCGGGCAGCGGACTGTTCAAGTAGGGAAAACTCGCGGGAAACATCCGGGCATTCACCGTGGCGCCATCCGTAAAGGGCAGATCGCCCGAAGGCGCCACATCGGGCGTCAGCAATTTGCCCATGACGACGCGCAAGGCGATGTCCACCACATCATCGCCCGGACGACGACCGTTCGGGAACCCGGCCAGATCTGCCTGGTCGACGTCGAGTTGCCCCAGGGAATAGCCGGCGATCACGCCCAGGTTCTTCTGCTCGTCACGCGGAGTCGCCGGAACGCCGGTATTCAAACGTTGCATCTCCCCCGCAGCGCCATTTTTGTTGAGGCCGTCCACTCCGGTCACGAATGCCGCCACCAGGTCGCTCCGGGGAAACAGGGTGGGCGCCTGCACACCGGCACTGCCGAAGAGCAGCTCGAGAATGGCCGGCAAGGTGGGATGCGTGACGTAGTCGGCAAAGTTCGCGAGGTCGTCTTTGGGCTCACTGCCATTGAACTTGTCCTTTTCGTTCAGTCCGATCACGACCTCGTTTACCAGAGGCATACCCAGGCGCGAGAGCTGCGTGAGATTTGTCCCGTCGATTCTGCTGGCGGTCGTCCAGGCGCCGATGATCGGTTGCTCCAGGTTGCTCAACAGTGCTGAACGCGGGAGCTCCAACACCAGCGAGGTGACGTTCTTGTCAGCCAGGCTGTCTTTATTGGCATCTTCCGGACCCAGCGGGCTGGTCGAGATGTTGACCAAATCAAAGGTCTCTCCAAGATTGACCACAAACGGGTCCTTGCGCTGCCCCACAAATACCTTGCCGCGATTCGTCGTGTCCGGGATTGTAAACTCGTAGATGTAGGCGTTCGCATAGGAGTCGTAGTCGGGTATGGTCTTGGTTCCGACGTTGTCCTCCGGTTTCGTGAACACCGTGAGACCGTCTGCGGCGTTGGTCAGAGCGATCGGAGCGCCCATCCGGCGCGGTCCGCGAATCAGGTTCAGAGTATATGTCTGATCCAGGTTCAAGGCACTCTGGTCCGCGGCGGAGATCGGGCCAACGGCCAACACAGGCACGGTGTTGGTGCGACGGTCGTTTTCCGGACCGATGCCCAGGGCGATATTGCGGTAGGCGTTTTGGAAATGGAATTGGAAGGTCAAGTCCTCGACGGCATCGCCATTGTTATCCACATGAATTTCGTAAACGGCATTCGGGTCGAGTGGGAAATAGTTCGGACCGCCGTAAGCATCCTGCAATGGCAGGTAATCGGCGATCATAACCACGTATCCCTCGCGTCCGGGCTCGTAGCTGTTGAACAAATAAAAGTCAGTTGCGTCCACTTTGGGCGTGCTGGTGATGAGAGGGGCTTCGCGGTGACTGGATCCGTATCCTGGCACGGAAACGGTCAGCGATGTTGTTAAGACGATCCAATGAATTCGATGGCGCATGGGCTTGGGTGGTTGTTGGGTGTTCATCAATGTTCCCGTTTCTGCCCGTATAACGCGCGGAACCACATTCTGGATGCAGGAAGGAATGACGATGCAACTCAGGCGGGACTGATCGCCCAGGACAACGCCTGAAAGCAGGTTCAGGATGAACCCAATGCCCGGAGAGTCTCGCTCGGGACCACCATCAATGCCCGGCAACCTTCCACGGTGTACAACTCGCCATGATGTGTCCCCGGTTCGGCATGAAGGAAATCTCCGGGGCCCAAACGCCGGCCTTCGGTGTGCAGGTCGCCGCTCAGAACAAACAACTCCTCACAACCCGGATGATCGTGTTCGGGGTGCCGCGCACCGGGCGCGAGGTCGACCAACAACAGCGCATAACTTCGCCGAGGGTCCAGGGCAAGAGGTTTGATTCGCGACCCGGCAATCGGTCCCGTCCTCCAGAGCGGATCCGTCTCCCGGATGATCCGAAATCCTTCTGGAAGCGGCCGCAGCCCGGGCTCGGGTCGATGGCTGGCAGGCCTCGGATTCGTTGAGATTTTCTCCATGATCCGTGCCTTCACCTCCGGAGACGGTTCCCGACGGGGCAGGCCCGCGACCAGGCTCGTAATGACTGCGTGAAATCGCGCCGATTCCGTGGCGGCCAATTCGTCCTGTGACAGCCGGGCGCGCCATCGTTCGGCGTCGGCGGCATCTATCGCGCCCAGCGCCTCTAGCGCCGCCAATAGCTGAAGCTCATCGCAGTTCATAGTCGCCCTTCAAGCGCGTCGCGCATCTGCAACATGCCTCGGCGAATCCGGGCTTTGATGGTGCCCAACGGTTCTTTCATCACGTCTGCTATCTCGGCCTGGGTCAATCCGTTAAAATAAGCCAGTTCGATCGCCACGCGTTGCTCGGGCGGCAGACCCGCCAGCACGGTTCTCACTGTGCCGGCCGCCTCATCCTGGATCATGCTCCGCGACGCATCGCGCGGTTCGGAACCAAGCACGGCGGAGTCTGAAGCCGCTGCGGCGAGGACTTCGGCCTTTCGATGGCTCCGTCGCAGGCGATCGATTGCCTTGTTGCGTGCCAGGGTGATCAGCCAACTCACCGGTCGCCCCAGGCGCGCATCGAAGAGACCGGCCCGTTCCCAAATCATCAGACAGATCTCTTGCAACGCGTCTTCGGCCTCGGCCTCGTTCCGAAGTATCCGGACCGCCAACGAAAATATCAGTCCCGCGTGCCGATCATAAAGATTCTCGAATGCAGCGACATCGCCCCCTGCGATCCGAAGGAGCAAAGCCTCGTCGCTGGGTTCGGAACTTTCTAAGGACTCAATCATTTGCCCGCAACATCCAGGCTTTCGTTCCCGCGACGGCCGATCCATGGGAACTTCGCCATCGTCGCAACGGAACCTCATGCGCGGGTCGTTGTCAATTAAGTCCAATCTCAAAATCAACGCGCCTCGAAGGCAACTGGACGCAAAATCTGCGCGACCCCGCGCCGGGGTGCCCGCAGGTCTGCGCTGCGCCGAGCAGAAAAGACGGCGGCAGCTTGCGTTCCCTGGGGTACTGCTGGAACTTCAACGCCGAATGGCGAACAACGCATCTCACGACGTTTGTCTGTGCTGGCTGATGGCGAGCTTCATGGCGGGTGCCGCTCACCTCAGGGTCCTGGCCAACGAAACTCCCGATCACACCAATGCGCCCTTGAAATATGAGGAGCCCAGGTTCATCCGCGGCGCGATTTATGCCCAGGGCGAAGGCAACCAGCGGCTCCTCTTCCTCTTGCAGCGAAAGGCGACGCGCGCCGGCAATAAGCTCGATGTGCTGCGCGATTACACCTATCCGGACGGCACGTTGGCGGCGCGAGAGCGGGTCGTTTACGAAGGTGACGAACTCGTTTCCTACGCGCTTGAGGAACTGCAGATTGGCGCGGAGGGCCATGCGGAGATCCGGCGAATGCCGGGCAATCCGCCCAAAAGCAGGATTGTGTTCACCTACATCCGAGACAACAACGATCGGCCGAAAACGAATAGCGAAGACCTGGCGGAAGACACGCTGGTCAATGACATGATAGGGCCTTTCCTCCAGTCGCATTGGGATGCCCTCGCGCGCGGAGAAACAGTCCGATGCCGGTATCTCGTGCTCACCCACTGGCGATCTGTGGGATTTAACCTCGTGCGAGTTTCCGAATCCAAATGGCGAGGCCGTGACGCGATCATGGTGAAGATGGCCGCCAGCAATCTCTTCATTTCAGCATTGGTCGATCCCCTCCTTTTCACCATAGAAAAGGCTCCGCCACACCATGTCCTCCAGTACGTCGGGCGCACGACTCCCTTGATGCAAGCCGGGAAGAATTGGAAGACCCTCGACGCCGTCACCGTGTTCGATTGGGAATCGGCTCGTTGATAGAATCCTTGATCCGGTAAACAACCAAACCAAAACTTGACTTGTCCGCAACATATTTGAGCGATCAAGGATTGCTGGTCCTGCTTGACGCATGGGCGGCATAGGCTACCCTCCGGCTTCGGTCCTTGATTCAGTCCCACCGGGAGAACTCTGAATAACCATCAGATCGTGGATACATGACATGAACTCGACGTCTTCCAGACCGACCATCCAAACTTCACCGCATCGCTGGCAGTTCTTCCGCGTCGGCGGCTTCGACCAGGTCAATCTCACTTGCGGCGCCGACCTGATCGCCCTTGATCAGCTCGATCAAAAACTCTGGCTTGCCCTGAGTTGCCCGACCCGCGGTATCGAATTCGACTCGAGGACACTCGATCTGATTGATGCCGACCTCGACGGACATATCCGAGTCCCTGAAATCATTGCAGCCGCCAAATGGGCGGGTGCTTTGCTCAAGAATCCTGACGATCTCCTCAAGGAATCCGATGCCTTGCCCCTCGACTCCATTAACGACGCGATCCCGGAAGGCGCTCAACTGCTGGCCTCCGCCCGCCAGATCCTGGTCAATCTCGGCAAGCCCAGTTCGCCCTGCATCACCCTGGCCGATACTGGCGACACTGCGCGGATCTTCGCTCAGACCGACCTGAACGGCGACGGCATCGTGTGCGCCGAGTCCACCGCGGACGACTCCATCCGGTCGGTCATCCAAAATGTTAAGGATTGCCTTGGGGCCGAGACCGACCGGAGCGGAAGGCCTGGAGTCAACCAGCTCAAGTCCGATCAATTCTTCGCCGAGGCCCGCGCCTATTGCGATTGGTACCAGAAAGGCCGCTCGGACAAGACCATCTTGCCCCTGGGCGATGCCACCGCTGCCGCGGCCGGCGCCGTCCGTTCGCTCCAGGTCAAAATCGACGATTACTTCGCCCGTTGCCGACTCGCCGCCTTTGATTCCCGGGCCGTCTCCGCCTTGAACCGGGAGGAAAAGGAATACCTTGATCTCGCCGCCAAAGACCTGACGATCACCAGCGCCGAAATCGCCGGATTCCCGCTTGCGCACATTGAGCCCGGGAAGCCGCTGCCCCTCAAAGATGGCGTCAATCCCGCCTGGGCTGGCCCGCTCTCCGCGCTCCGCGACATCCTCAAACCGCTGCTGGGTGACCGTCCGACCCTGTCGGAAGCCGATTGGTCCAATCTCCAGGCCAAACTCGCGCCTTATAACGCCTGGATGGCGGCCAAACCGGCCGCTGCCGTCGAGAAGCTCGGCATTCCACGTTTGCAGGAGATCCTCGCCAGCCAGGCGCAAAAAGCGATCAATGAACTCATTGTCAGCGATCAGGCCCTCGAGCCCGAGGCCAATGCGATCGCCTCAGTCGATAGGCTTTTACGTTATCGTCGCGATCTTGTTCGGCTGTTGAATAACTTCGTCGCCTTCCGCGATTTTTACGAACGCCAACAGAAGGCCGTATTCCAGGCCGGCACGCTGTATCTCGATCAAAGAAGCTGCGACCTCTGCGTGCGCGTAGACGACCCCGCCAAACATGCCGCCCTCGCCGGTCTCAGCCGGGTTTATCTCGCGTATTGTAACCTCACCCGCAAAGGCACGCCTGAAACCATGTCGATTGTCGCCGCGTTCACCAACGGCGACTCCGACAACCTGATGGTAGGTCGCAATGGAATTTTCTATGACCGCCAGGGCCGGGACTGGGATGCCACCATCACTAAGCTGGTCGAACATCCCATTAGCATCCGACAAGCCTTCTGGTCGCCCTACAAAAAGTTCATTCGTCTCATCGAATCCCAGGCCGAAAAACTCGCTTCCGCCCGCGAAAAATCAGTTCAGGATTCCGCGCAGGCACGGATCACCAGCGCCACCGCCCCTCCCGATCCCAAGGCCCCTGCCAAAAAAGAGGCATTCGACGTCGCCCGATTCGCCGGAATCTTCGCCGCCATTGGGCTGGCTATCGGCGCCATCGGCGGCGCCTTGGGGGCAATGCTCGGGGCCTTCAGCAAGTTGGCCTGGTGGCAGATTCCCCTCAGCCTGGTGGGTATCATGCTCCTCATCTCCGGTCCGTCCATGATTCTCGCCTGGCTCAAGCTCCGACAACGCAATCTTGGTCCCCTCCTCGATGCCAATGGCTGGGCTGTCAATGCCCGGGCTAAGATAAACCTCCCATTCGGCGCCTCGCTGACGGGCATCGCCAAACTCCCGCCGAATTCGAAGCGAAACACCTCGGATCCCTTCGCCGAGAAAAAAGCCGGGCGGACCTGGATCCTGCTGCTGCTGATCCTGGTCATCCTGGCCGCTGGACTTTGGTTCTTTGGAGTGTTGGATCCGTACCTTCCCGACGCGATCCACTCGCCTTAGTGGTCTGTTTCATAAATACGGTCACGTTCGTTGCGCCCAATTTGGCTTGAGGCAAGGCGCGATGGCGAGAGTGTATCCCCTGCGATACTCGACCGACCGAGCAACGCCGCCCCAGGCCAAATCCGGCGCAACCCTCCGGGCGGCCGTTCTTTTTCGGCCAGACTTCGTTGCTCGCGCCTTACAGACTGCTGCGGGTATGCTCGTTGCTCGCGCCTCGTCTGGCCGAAAAACCCCTGGCCGCGAACGTAACCGTATTTATGAAACAGACCACTTAGTTCCACGACCAAGGACTTACCACCCCGCCGCCTTCCATCCCGGAACCCGGCAACTAGCCCGCACATTTCAAGCACGAAGCACGGGCGAAGAGCCGCAGCTCCGGAGCGCGGCTTGTGTCCCGGCGGCGGGACCAGCCACAGCAATATCCCACCGTCGCACCGCGTTCGAACGGCCCCAATGCCGCATAATCCTCTTCGGGGAATCATTGTGCCCACAATCATCCTGCCACGCGCCCCGCCGCGGCGTAGTGGACATCGCGTCACGGGATCGAACAAGAGCAAGAGACCGAGACCTCGCCTCGGTGTCGGAACATCCGCACGCCCCCGACCCTTCGTACGCTGCTGCGACTGGCGCTTCGCGCACAGTCGCGCTCCCCTACCCCACCCCCGTCCACGCGCGGTCCCATCGCGTCCGTGCCCGCCGTGCGCGTTACTTCGTAACGGACTCAATCTTCTTCACCCGTACGTTGCGGTAGCGCACATGTTGTTTCGTCAGATCACCGCCCCCATGCACCTGCAGAGCGATCCCGCCCGCGTCCGGCAACCGCTTCTCCGTGTCGGTCCATTCCATGATCTGCACGCCATTAATCCACGTGGTGATCTTGGGCGGGTTGCCCACAATCCGCGCGCGCAGCTCGTTCCACTCGCCGTGCCGCCAGAAATAGGGCCACGATCCTACCAACACCGGAAAATCCGTGACGCCCGGCCGAAGCCGGATGCGGTCGGGACTATCCAAAAAATCGTAAGTTCTGGCGCCAAACCCGCCCAGACCTTCGCCATAAACCCCCATTAGATTGCCGCCCTGATGGTAATCGATCATGGCCTGGTAAGCCTTGCCGTCCTCCGTGCTCCGCAGGAATAAACCGCTGTCGGGCCCAAAATCGTTGTTCATTTCGAGCGACACCTCGAAATCGCCGTAGGCTTCGTCGGTGATCACAAGCCCGCCATTACCGGGAATGTCCTGGCTGCCAACGATCGCGCCATCTTCGACGACCCAGCGGCCGCCGGTCTTATTGCCACTGGTGCGGCTGTGGCCGGATTTGCCACTGATGTGCCATCCCTTGAGGGTCGTGCCATCGAAGACGCTCACAAATTCCCCTTCATCAGTCTGGGCCGCAATCGAACACGTCAAGAACGCCGTCGAGGCTGCCAGGACGGCCGGTAACATCAAGCGAGTCGTGGATTTCATGGATGCGTAATAATGCAGCCGGGATCGGCGCTCAAGCCCTTTCCCGGGCTGGCCGGAAAATGCGAATGCCGGACAGTGTGCACTGTCCGGCATTCAAATGGCAGGGAGCTGGCGTCTCCGCCCAAATCCAACCCGGATCGTGGTCAACGAAAACGCGCGGACCGGAGTTGCCAAGTTACTTCTTGGTCATTTCCCGCTTGGCCTCCCAATCCCGGGATCGGGTGTTGCCATTCCGTTCCGACTCGATCTTACCCTTAATGGTGTCGTCAGAGACCTTGCCGCTGTAATTCATGGTGAATTTATTTCCGTTGAATTCGCGCGTCACCGCAAACGTTATCTCGTCACCCTTCACCTTTCCGTCCGAGATTTCCGTGACGACCGGATCCCCGCCCTGTCGCCCTGGGGTGGTGACGGTCCCCATCAACTTCGTCCCTTCAACTTTCAACTTGAGTGTGGACTTGCGTGGCTCCCCTCCGTTCCGTCCCGGTGTACTCCAGGTCCAGGTCCCGGCCGGATCGGCCGCTTGCAGGACTGGCATTAGCCCCAGGAAAATAAGGGTGCACACGCTCGCGCGCAAAGCCGACATCGCTGTCCGTGGGTTCATTTGCATAGTTCTCCCGTGTTCGGTATAAGTTTTGGCCCCCGCCGGGCAATGCCTCATTGCAATGCTCCGACTGGAGCCATGTAATTAATCCAAAAGACGGCAGTAGCCGAAGAAAGGTTACAAAGCTGGAAAACTAAACACAGATATTACGAATTGGTTCCGCGAAAGGGATTTGGCATTCCGGCGCCCGAGGCCATCGCCGATACAATCCCGCGAGTGATTCAGCCTTTCTGCCACTTGTAATACCACCCCCCGACGACCTCGTGCAGCCATGTCTGGAGCATCACCAGCGATCGCGTTTGCGGGATCCATCCCGATCGCCGCCCCAACGATGCGGTCCCCATGAAATCGCATCCCACCGGAATGACGTCCAAACCCGCCCTGCGAAATGCCCCTTCCGCCCGTTTCAGGTGCCATGCCGAGGTTACCAGCAACACCTGTTTCCAGCCATTCTCCCGCGCCAACTCCGCCGCGCGCTTCGCCTCGTCGCTGGTGTTCCTGCACGGTCCCAGGTCCATCACGGGCAATCTCGATACATCCCAGGACTCAATCCAGCGCCGCATCAGCCTCGGCTCCGGAGCGATCTCCGGTTCACGCGTCGCCGACCCGCCGAGGACCAATACCTTACCCAATCGACGCCGACCCAGCTCCATCCCGGTCAAGACCCGATCGGCCGCTACGCCAAAATCCAAGCCTGCGAAGTCGTTCGACGATGCGGCCGCGCCTCCACCGAGCACAATGATGGCATCCGCTGCCGGCGGGTGTCCGGTTCCAAGATAGGGTCGTTCGAGCCCGGCCAACAATCGCCCCGGCAACGCGGTGACTTCCAGAAACCACCAGGCTGCGCACAGCGTCAGCAGCACCAGACCGCACAGGCGTCGCCGCTTAAAAAGGAACACCAACCCAAGCAACACCAGCAGGAACCAGAACAATGCAACCGGATCAATGAAAGACGACATGGAAGAAAAGTGCGGAAAACCAGCAAGACTGAAAAGCTTATTAACCTCCGTGCCTGACCGGGTGAACCCCGTTGCACGCGGCTCAATCTTTCGTTCGGACGTTGGAATCGTATCGGGCGCGCTTGCCCCCGGCGTTACTCGATCCTCCGACTGGAAGCGCGCAAGGGTTAGCCGCCGGGACCGTCGTTGAGTCAGGAGTGAATTCTCCCTTGGCTCGCCGGACAGCTCAATCGCACGGCGGACCACTTTCCACGCGGATCCGTGCAGGCCGCGAACTCGGCGTAATTACTCATGCCGTCACCGTCCTCGTCGGCCAGGGCATCGTCGGCATCGCCGGGATCGAAGACGGGCCGATTCTCCGCGCTGCTACAGTCTCGCCTTTGCCGGAAAACCATCGCGCTGGAATTTCAATGCGTCTGCAATCGGGCGACTATCTACGACTAGCGCCGTCATGGTTCAAGCCAAGAGTCGCGTCGCGTCTTGCCAGCGTCACAACCACGCCCAATAGAGTGAGCCCGGAAATGACGGCGCCCATCCGAAATCCCCAGTCGGTATAGCGCAAACGGAGTCGATGGTGCCCAGCCGGGACCGACACGGCCTGAAATCCGTAATTGGCTCGCAACAGCCCTTCCGGTTGGCCGTCCACCGTGGCATGCCAATTGTGATGGTAGGATTGCGCGATCACCACCACGCACGCCGCCGGGGCCGATACGGTCGCGGCGATGGCGTGGGAATCAAATCGCACCTCGGTCAACTGCACGGCCGGAACGGCCAGAACCGGCGCCAGGTCCACGGAAGATTTGGGGAGTAATACCTGCCGCAACGGATCGAACGTCGGCGCCAACAAAGCCGGCAACAACTCGTCTTCGTCCAAAAACTCCGGTTCCTGCCCTGCCGTGATCAACGGCAGGGCTGAAGGCCGCCGGGTCCAGGACATTAACTTCCCTTTCGCGGTTATCTGGGATGCGCCCAGGAAATCGGCTACCCTGGGAAAGCTCACGTTCGTTTGGTTGAGCAGGGTCAAGACAACATCCGACTCTCGCAAATAGAGGGGAAAGAACCCGTGGACCTTGGGTAATCCATCGAGCAAGTTGCAGTCCCCAAACAGTCCAAGCCGGGAGAGCGTGCAGTATTGTTCAGGATCGGCCAGCGACGCGTGCTTGATTTGGATTTCCGCTTCCGGTGAGAGGAGCAGACGCGAAACTCCCAAACGCGGTTCAGGGTCGAGCTTGAGCTCCCTTGCCGACAATCCGGGTTCGTACACCCAAGGTTTCACCGTCGGAGCCAGTTCTGGGGCGTGGGTATAGTTGTCGAGCCATACGACGGCAACGAGTATCAGTCCGATCCAGGGGGAGGCGGCGCGGGCGACCGACCTCAGCATGGCGATCAATCCGAGAATGAGCACGAGAAACAGGGCCCGGCTGAGTCCGCTGTTGACCGTAGCGTTCCAATTGTCGTGAGCCAGAGGGTGTTTGAAGGCCCAACCCACAATCCCGGCCACGATCACCACTCCCACCGCCGCCAGGATCGTCAAATGGCGTCGAACTGACGCCGCCGCCAAACCGTCCATGTGCCGCACCGCGTAGGCCGCCAGGAGTGGCACCAGGAGCACGGCCATGATCACAAACTTGATCGGATACCGCATCAGTCCAATACTCGGTAGAACCGATACCATCCCGGAGTAAAGCCGTATCTCGTTTCCCATCGAGAGCATCAGACTGACTCCGACAAGCACGGCCAGGGTCCAAACTCGTCGATCGCGCACCCTGGCGATGGCGAACAGCGCCAGGGTGAAGATCCCTGCACCCACGTAGTAGGATGAGGTCCATTGTTGTCCCTGCTGAAAGAAAGGCCCCTGCGCGGTGGAATAGCAGTGCAACCAGGGAACAAAAAAGTTGGCCCATCCCCACACCGGCATCGCCCAGGTCGATCCGGCAAATTGCGGCCCGCGCTGTGAATGCGACACCAAATCGAGGAACGGGATCAGTTGGATGGCGGCTACTCCGGCCACTGCCAGGACCATCCCTGCGAAGCGACCGAGCTCGGTGAGCCTGCGACCGGAACCATCAATCAGGGAAACCAGCATCAGGACCCCGAGGATCAGCCAGGTAAGCATGATGATCTCGGGCGCGCCGGAAAGCATTTGCATGCCGCCCGCCAGTGCCCCCCAAACCCACACCCTACCTCCATCGCGCCACGCCCGTTCTCCCCAATTCACCACCCAAGGCATCCACGCCAGACCCGCAATGATGGACGGCCACATCAGACTGTTCACCATCAGACCCGAGAAGGAAAAAGCCACCCCGGCGATGACTGCGGCCAAGGAATGGCCGGTCCAGGCCCGGGCCAAGAGGGTACATGCCCCAGCCACCCCAGAACAGGTGGATCAGGCAAAACAACCCCAGAGACCAGGCCAAAGGCAGCAGGAGGTAAATGAGCGTGGGAGGATAAAGTACAAGCGTGTTCCATTGAGCAAGAAAGGGAAGCCCACAATTGTTGTAGGGGTTCCATAGCGGGATCTCGCCATGCCAGAAACACTCGCGATGATAATAGGCAAGCGGATAACCGAAAACACCGAAGTCCCGGTAAAAAAACGTCGCTTGCCCGAGAATAATGGCCGGGAACGCCACTCCCACCAAGACGGCCAACAGAGCCGCCACCCGACCCGGTGAAAAGAAATCGGCCGTGGAAGAGCCGTTCGCTGGAATCCTTGATCGTTCGATCACACTGCGGACAGGTCAAGTTTTGGTGTGGTTGTTTAAGAGGATCAAGGATGCTATCGTGTCGCAATGATTTCCCGACCGCAATCACCTTCGGTCGATGAGTCCGAATTTTTCATGGGCTTACATGTTTCGCGAACCGACCATCGAACGACATGAATCAACCGGGCTCTCGGCTCACCTGCACAATTTCGGGCAATGCGTTTGAGCGTAACCAATGATGCCTCTTCGCATGAAATGTGCGGGTTAGTGCTCGACTGCGCCGTAAAATGCCGTGGGCAAAGGCGGGTCGGTTTCGATCCAGGCCTCGCCTGATCGAATCGTCCCGACCAGCGTCCAGGACGGATCGGTGAGCGGCGCACCAAGGACGGTGGTCCGGAAAATATCGTAGTCGGTGTCCGGATCCCCGCCGTTAAGCGTGATACTAAGCCGGCCATCGGCGAGGATCACGGCGTCGGTCAGCCGCAAGTCATTCTGGTCCGGCAAGGCGATAGTCCGGGCGGAGAGGCCGAAACCCTGATCATAAATAACGACGGGGCCGGAGGCGCAGACACCAATGATCGGGTCAAAGCCGGACATTAGGCTATAGCCGTTGCTCCCGTTACTTTTCCATTGGCCGACCCCAAACGAATCCATTCTTTGGGCGCGCAGACTGGAAGACGTTTCAAAAGAGAGGAATACTCCTCCGGCTCCGTCGCCGACCATTGCCGCGTCCCGCTCGGTGCCGGATAGGTCGGGCACTACGGCGCCGATCTCGGGCCAGAGGTGGCTCCCATCGGATGCCACGTGTTGGACATGGATGTCGTGGGGTGAGGTTGTAACCCAGGCCACGAACGCACCGCCCTCACCGTCCGAGGCGACGATGGGAGGCTGACTTGTTACGACGTTCGTTTCGGCGAGTACCTGCGTCCGAGTCATTCCAAGGCAGCGTGCCATCGCTCGTCACGCGAATTGCGCGGACGGCGCCGCTTTCGAGATAGGCCACAACGATCCCGCCTTCGCCGTCGTCCGCAAAGTTGAACAACACATTATCAGGCAACGCTGCGTCTGAATCGACAGGAGCCGGCCACGCCAACGAACCGTCTGCCAGGACATGCTGAAAGCGAAAACCACCGCCGTCACGGATTTTACCAAAGGCCAGGACGCCGCCCGCACCATCGGATACGCTCCGACCGCGAGTGATTTCATCGATCACCTCGATACCTGGTCCCCAGGGGTCATCGTTGTCTGGCGGCTCGGGGTCCCAGAGCAGGTTGCCATCACCGTCGAGTTTCTGTGCCAAAAGCACATAACGGCTGGGTGAGAGGAAAAAAGAGACCGAATCCCACCACGTCACCACGAATCCGCCGCTTGATGCCCGGTAGACGAACGGACGCGGCGATTGCCCATAAACACCGCCCACACCCACTCCGTTCTCTGCCCATTGAATCGCCCCGGAAGCTGAGATCCGCTGGGCCCCTATTGAGCGGCGATCCAGCCAGACGACCACCGCGCCTCCCTCGCCGTCCGGGGTGACCGACGGCAGTGACTGACTCCCTTCCGCGGTAGAAACTGCAAGGCCGTCCACCGTCCAGAGCGGTGCGCCTTCGGGTCCGAGTTTTTGGACATAGATATCTCCGCCCGAGCCACCCTCGTTGCGGCTATCCCACCAGGCAATATACGTCGCATCGGGCTCGAAGGCCGCGGTGATGTCCGTTGCGAAACCATCCATGGTCGGATCTCGAACAATCACTTCGGGGCTTACCGTCTGCGCGCTGAGGTCACATCGCGTGAGGACGAGGCCCGTAGTAACCGCAGCGTAAACCAGATTAGCTACGGGCGTACGGAGGAGCGTATGGGATTTTGGCACGATCGCATCTTACGTCGTCGCGCATGTCGTGGCAAGGTCGTAGGGACGCTCCCGGCCCCCGACACTCCCCGGATGCGAGGCCGATCGTTCACCGCAAATACGCGGTCGCTCAGGGGTCAGTCGCCCGCCGCAACAAGCCCTGGGATTGCTTTTCATGCGCGCGTGGCGTCGGGCTAAATCAGCATGGCGGAACATCGGAGGCGCTGGAGCAGTATGATTTGCTGTGATGTTTGTGTGTTGTTCATCCTCGGCCTCGACCGCAAGGAGGTCCGCCCCTCACCTCCCACCCCCCCTCCGCCTTCGCCGGAGGCTTCGGCGGACAAGCGTCTCCCGCATCTTGCCTTTCCGGAGAATCGATGCTGTGATGCCGGCGATGAAAAGCGTCGAAGCCAGTGCGTTAAAATCGCCGTTGCGGGGGATCATACCGCCGATGGTCACTCCATTGACGGATCGTGACACTTTGGATGAGGCGGGAACGGAGCGGTTGATCGAGCACATTCTCGCGGGTGGGGTGCATGGTCTATTTATCCTGGGGACCAGCGGTGAAGGTCCGAGCTTGAGTTACCGGCTGCGGCGGGAGTTGATCGATCGAGTGTGTCGGCAGGTGGCCGGGAGGGTGCCGGTACTGGTGGGTATAACCGACACGGCTTACGTGGAATCGTTGAGTTTGGCGCGGCATGCGGCCGCGGCCGGCGCCCAGGCCGTGGTGTTGGCGCCCCCCTACTACATGCCGGAAGGCCAACCCGAGTTGCGGGAATACCTGGGGCATCTGGTGCCGGAACTGCCATTGCCGCTTTTCCTGTATAATATGCCGCCCCTGACCAAGGTGGCGTTTGGGCTGGACACGGTGGTATGGGCGATGGACCAAGCTGGAGTGATGGGCATGAAAGACAGCTCAGGCGACCTGGGTTATTTTCATGCCGTGCTACAGCGCATGCCGAGGCGTCCCGATTGGTCGTTGCTCATCGGCCCGGAAGAAATGATGGTGGAGAGCGTGCTCCTGGGTGGATTCGGGGGCGTCAGCGGCGGGGCGAACGTCTTCCCGCGCCTTTATGTGCGGGCGTACGAGGCGGCGATGACGGATGACCTGGACCGGGCACGGGAGGGACACCAGCGCATTCTGCGCGTATCCGAAAGTCTCTATCGCATCGGACAGCATCCCTCGACCGTGATTAAGGGGATGAAGTGCGCGCTGGCGTGCCTCGGGATATGTGACGATTTCATGGCCGAACCGTTCTCGCGGTTTCGGGCGCCGGAACGAACCCGGATGGAGAATGCGTTGCTCGATCTGGAAGGCATCGACGACCTGAACTGATGGAGCCATTCGATCACGTTACGGGAATCGATAAATCGCCGCTGGCCAGGGCGAGGTGAGCTGCTATGCTCGCGCGCGTGCGCCGGTTTTGGATGATAGCATGCATGAGCTCGGTTGGAGTTTTCGCCGCGACTTCGGAACTCGAGGGGGGACCGGAAGGAGACGGGGTGCGGATCGATCAGGGTCACGGAGGGCACGGTGCTGCAGCCTGGCTGCAGCGCGTGGGGCAAGGTGAGGATCCAACGGGGGAGACGCTGAGCTCGGGGATGCAACCCCGTTATCCGGATGTGACCGGGTTGGATTTACGGCTGCTGAAGCGAGCGATGACCTTATCGTCGATGCTCCTGCGCGCTTCGCAAAAGACCCTGCCCTACGCGGCATGGCTGCAATTGGAACTCCAGCAATGGCCGGACCTGGTCCCTGGAGATACCGCCGAATTGGCAATGCGGGCATCCGATGGCCGACCGCTCGAAATGCCGGGAGCGAATTTTTACGTGCCGATGTTAAAACCCATCTTCGAATCAGCGAGAGTGCCGGTGGCGCTGGTGTGGGTGGCGGAGGTGGAATCGTCGTTTAATCCCGGGGCGATCAGTCCGGTGGGGGCGGCGGGATTGTATCAATTGATGCCGGCGACGGCGCGTCAATATGGGCTGCGGTTGGAACCCGACGACGATCGATTTTATCCAGAGAAAAATGCGCGGGCGGCAGCGCGTCATATGTCTTACCTGCGCGACGTGTTTGATGATTGGTCCCTGGCAATGGCGGCTTACAACGCGGGACATAACCGGGTTCGCGGGTTGTTGAAGCAGCACCATGCGCGGAGCTTCGAGGAGATTGCGATTTATCTGCCGATGGAGACTCAAGTGTTCGTGCCGCGCGTCGATGCCACATTACTGTTGCGCGAGGGCGTCTCGCTTGCGCGATTGACGGACGGGTCACCTTGAGGCGGACACCAGAATCCGAGCGTGCCGCCGCGGTGGACCTGCCGATTTACGAGATTGAAGAGGAGCTCGTGCAGGCGTTCGGTTCGCAGCGCCGCCTGATCATTGAGGCGCCCACCGGTTCCGGCAAGTCCACCCAAATCCCGCAAATGTTGGTGGATCACGGTCTGGCCGGCAGCGGCCAAGTTGTGTTACTACAGCCACGCCGGCTCGCGGCCCGATTATTGGCTGTGCGCGTGGCGCAGGAACGGCAATGCGCGGTAGGCGAGGAGGTGGGGTATCACGTCCGCTTTGAGCAGTGCGCCGGACCGTCCACGCGAATCAAGTATGTCACTGAGGGGATCATCCTGCGGCAGATGATCCAGGACCCGAAACTGAGCGGAGTCAGTGTGTTGATCTTCGACGAGTTTCACGAGCGGCATCTTTATGGTGATCTGACGCTGGCCCAGGCCCGCGCGCTCCAGGAAAACGAGCGGCCGGATTTGAGGTTGATTGTGATGTCCGCCACCCTGGATGCGGGACGGCTCGAGTCTTATCTGCGTCCGTGCGGCATGCTGCGGTCGGCCGGCCGAATGTTCCCGGTCGAGATTGAATTTGCGGCCCATCGAAGCGGACCGCAGGGCGCGCCGGTCTGGGAGCGGGCGGCGGAGGCTTTTGAGCGGCACGTTCGGGAAGGCGGGACAGGCGATGTGTTGATATTCATGCCGGGGAGCTACGAGATCCAGCAGACCCTCGGCAGCCTCCGGCAGTTGCGCGCGACCGACGAGTATCTCCTTCTGCCATTGCATGGCGAACTGCCGCCGCGGGAGCAGGACGCGGCCGTGGCGCGGCAGGATCGTCCGAAGGTGGTTGTTTCCACCAATGTCGCCGAGACGTCCGTGACCATTGACGGGGTGAAGCTGGTGATTGACAGCGGGCAGGCCCGGATCGCGCGGCATGATCCCCATCGCGGGATCAATACCCTTTGGATCGAACGGATCAGCCAGGCATCGGCGGATCAGCGCGCGGGGCGCGCGGGGCGCACCGCGGCGGGGCGATGCATGCGGTTGTGGACCGCGCAAGAACATGCTGAACGCGCGGTGCAGGAGATGCCGGAGATCCGTCGGCTGGATTTAGCGGAAGCGGTCTTGACGCTAAAGGCGGCGGGCATTCACGATTTGCGACAGTTCCACTGGCTGGAACCGCCGACGGAGATCAGCCTGAACAGCGCCGAGGGTCTGCTGACCGATTTGGGGGCGCTCGATCGTGGAGGGCGAATCAGCGAGCTGGGGCAACGGATGCTGGCGTTTCCGGTCCATCCGCGGTATGCGCGGATGCTCGTCGCGGCGAAGGAATACGGCTGTGTTTACCAGGCTGCTTTGATCGCCGCATTGACACAGGGCCGGGAGCTTTTGATCCGGAATCCGGGGAAGGCCGCGCAAAATTTGCGGGAAGACCTGCTTGGGCATGAGGCGGCCTCGGATTTCTGGATTCTGATGCGGGCGTGGAGCTACGCGGCGAAGAACGGCTTTCGCACCGATGCTTGTCGCCGGCTGGGCATTCACGCGCAGACCGCGCGTCAGGTGCGTCCGTTGCTCGATCATTTTTTGCGGATTGCCGAGCGCCAGGGACTCGAAACACAACCGCAGAGCATCTCGGACACCGCGCTGCAGAAGTGCATTTTGAGCGGGTTCTCGGATCGCGTGGCGCGTCGATTGGATGCCGGGACATTACGTTGCGAGCTGGTGCATCAGCGCCGGGGGGTATTGGCGCGGGAGAGTGTGGTGCAAGCGAGCCCCTGGCTGGTTGCGACGGAAGTCCAGGAGATCGAGGCGGCGGATCAATCGGTGAACACCCGGTTGACGCTGGCGACGGCGGTTGAGGTCGATTGGCTGCGGGAGTTGTATCCCGAGGATTTCGGCTCGACGCTGCGGGTGTGGTATGATCGCACGGCGAAGCGGGTGTATGCGGAGGATCAGGATTGCTTTCGGGGGCTGGCATTGTCGGCTCGCAGGAAAGAACCCCCGGCGGGCGAGGCGTCGAGAATCCTGGCAGAGGAAGTGCAAGCGGGCCGATTGACGTTGAAGCAATGGGATCACAGTGTGGACCAGTGGATATTGCGATTGAATCTGCTCAGCCGGACTAGTCCGGAGCTGGAATTGCCGTCGATTGACGGGGAGGCTCGGCGGCATTTGATCGAGCAGGTGTGTTCCGGAGCATTATCGTATAAGGAGATCAAAGATCGCGAAGTGAAAGGCGTGGTCCGATCGTGGTTGTCGCAAGCGCAGCAATCGTTGTTGGATGAACACGTCCCCGAACGAGTCCTCTTATCCAACGGTCGGGCATTGAAGGTCCATTACGTGGAGGACGGGCCGCCGATCATTGCGGTGCGAATCCAGGAATTGTTTGGGGTAACGGCGATACCGCAGCTCGGGCGTGGCCGTGTTCCGCTGGTTGTCCAGGTGCTGGCGCCGAACATGCGCCCGGTGCAGATCACACAGGATCTCGCGAGTTTTTGGCGCGACCATTATCCGGGCATCAAACAGGAACTTCAGCGGAAGTATCCGAAGCATGAATGGCGCTAGCCCCGCACATTTCGCAGGCCGGCGCAGCCGGAACCGAAGTGCCCGCCCCTTACGTCGGGTGGTGGACTGAAAACCCGATGCCCAGCGTGGCGCCGGCCTGCGAAATGTGTTAGCGGCTTGGTGTGATTGTTTACCTGGGGCGACATCGCCACTGCTTTTTCCTTTCTCACCGGGTCGGGATTGGCTTGACTTGCGGAGTCGATGAAGGCGTTTGCGACGATCACAGTTATTGGGCGGGACCGCACTGGCGTAGTGGCGCGGATCACGAATTTTTTATTTGAGCAGAAGGCGAACATCGAGGCGCTCGAGGAGCAGGTGACGCGGGGCCAGTTCAGCATGACGATTCAGGCCTCGTGGAAGAAGCGAGACCTGGATGAGCGGAGGATGCGGGAAGGGCTGGCACGCCAGGCCAATGACCTCCAGATGGAGATCAAGCTTCGCTTGACGGAATTGGGCCGGCGTCAGCGGATGGCGTTGATGGTCACGCGCGAGAGTGGCTGTCCGGAGTCCATCCTACGCGAGATCGCGGCGCGTCGATTAAGGGCGGAACCGAGGCTGATGATCTCGAATCGCCCCGAGCTGGCGGGGTTGGCGAAACGCTATGCGGTGCCTTTCTTTTGCGTTCCCTGGGAGGATCGGGCGGCGGCAGAGCGGGAGGCCTTGCGCTTGATCGAGGAACACGCGATCGATTTTGTTGTCTTGGCGCGGTTCATGAAGATTCTGTCGCCCAACTTTGTCTGGCGCTACAAGAACAAGATTCTGAACATCCATCCCTCGTTGTTGCCCAGTTTCCCGGGACCACAGGCCTATCGCCAGGCTTACGAACATGGTGTGAAGATTATCGGAGTCACGGCGCATTTTGTGAGCATGCATCTGGACGAAGGGCCGATCATCGCCCAGGGGAGTTTCACCGTCCGCCCGGAGATGAGCTTAAAAGAGATTGTGACAGCGGGACAGGCGTTGGAGTCGAAGGTCCTGGTGAAGGCGGTGAAGCTGTATCTGAGCAAGCGATTGGATGTTTATTGGGGCACGGTAAAACAGGTGTGATCGGGATGCGAAGCGGGGTTGCGAGGCGGAGGAAGTTCACGCGTTGCGGGGCGTCTTTGAGAGGATCCCCGGTTGGAGCACCCCAATAAACGGCAGGTTCCGGTAACGCTCGGCATAATCGAGCCCGTAACCGACGACGAACAGGTCGGGAATTGGGAATCCCACATAATCCGGGCAGACGGACTCGCGTCGACGCGCGGTTTTTTCCAGGAGAACACAAATACGGAGGCTTCGCGGGCGAGCAGCGCGCAAGCGGGCCGTGACGCTGCGGAGGGTTTGGCCGGTATCGAGGATATCGTCGACCACGAGGACATCCCGGTTGCGGAGGTCGAGGCGGAGTTCCTTGGTAAACACCAGTTCGCCGGCTTCGCTGCGGGCGCGATAGCTGGAGACGCCGAGGAAATCCAGTTCAACCGGGAGCGTGATGTGCCGTAGCAAATCGGCAAGAAAAAGGACCGTTCCGTTCAGGAGCGCGACGATCACCAATTCGCGGTGGGAACTGTCCTTTTGAATGCGCCGGGCAAGCTGGCGAACCCGCGCCGCTATTTGAGGCCCAGTGAACAAAATGCTCGCAATTTCACGCCGCCACCGGCTGGGCACCCGATCGCGAGCGGGCGGCCCGGTCCGTTTCTTTCCAGGCCTGGGACAGGAACGCGACCGTGAGCTATTGGGACTCGGTTTAGTTTCGTCCATGCGTGCTGGACCCTTTCCGGCTGGCGGATCGGAAGCAAGCGGGAATTACGGGATTCGAGCCTAAATCGCATTGAGTTTCCGGAGGGGCTGATTAAAGTCTGCCCCCAGACAACACCGAGATCACCTCAATACCGACGGATGGGGAATTGTGATTATGACCTTGCTGGACCTTAAAACCGCGATCACCTGCCGATATGATTTAGTCTCCCTGGGCGAGGTCATGCTGCGGTTGGATCCCGGAGAGGGCCGGATTCGGACCACGCGGGAATTTCGGGTTTGGGAAGGCGGCGGGGAGTATAACGTGGCGCGGGGGTTACGCCGTTGTTTTGGGTTGCGGACGGCGGTTTGCACGGCATTTGCCGACAATGAGGTGGGGCGCTTGCTGGAGGATTTTATTCTGCAGGGTGGAGTAGCGACGGATTGGATCCGGTGGATACCGTATGACGGCGTGGGACGGAATGTGCGCAACGGTCTGAATTTTACCGAGCGCGGCTATGGTGTGCGCGGGGCATTGGGGGTGCCGGATCGGGGGCATACCGCGGCCGCGCAGTTGAGGCCCGGGGATATTGACTGGGAGGAGCTCTTCGGCCGGCAAGGGGTGCGATGGTTTCACACAGGCGGGATTTTTGCGGCACTGTCTGAAACGACCCCGTCGGTGGTGTTGGAGGCGGTGGAAGTGGCGAAGCGTCACGGGACGATCGTTTCCTACGACTTGAACTACCGGCCATCGCTGTGGAAAAGCATCGGGGGAAAAGAGAAGGCGCAGGAGGTGAATCGCGAGATAGCCAGGCACGTGGACGTGATGATCGGCAACGAAGAGGATTTCACGGCCTGTCTGGGATTTCAGGTTGAAGGCATGGACAAGAATTTGGCAAAACTCGACGTCACGGCTTTCAAGCGTATGATCGAAGAGGCAGTGGCGACCTATCCGAATTTCCGTGTGACCGCCACGACCTTGCGGGCCGTGCGGAGTGCCACACGCAATGACTGGGGGGCGGTCTGTTGGGCCGGTGGTCGCTTTTACGAGGCGCCGCACCGGCCGGACCTGGAGATTCTGGACCGGGTGGGGGGCGGCGACAGTTTTGCTTCAGGGTTGATTTATGGGCTGATGTGCCTGGGCGATCCCCAGGGTGCGGTGGAGTATGGGGCCGCCCATGGGGCATTGGCGATGACGACGCCGGGGGATACGTCGATGGCGTCGTTGAAAGAGGTGGAAGGGTTGGTCCGAGGGGGGAGCGCCCGCGTGCAGCGGTAGGACGAGACCCGTTCCGTTAACCAGGAAAGGTCAGGTTTATGGAAGGAATGATTGCCGCGGGTTTGGTGTCGGCGGGGGTTTGGCCGTTTGTGGTATTGGCATTGGCGGTCGTGGTCATCGTGCTGTTGATCACGGTGGCGCGGATGCATGCCTTTGTGGCGCTGATTCTGGCCGCCATGTTTGTCGGGGTGCTGGCCAGGCAACTCCCGGGAGAGCCGGAGAAGAGCCATTGGGTGCAGGCGGTGGAATTGACGACGGTGGGGTTTGGGGTGACGGCGGGGAAGATCGCGGTTGTGATTGCCCTGGCCTCGATCATTGGGATGTGTCTGATGGAGAGCGGCGCGGCGGACAAAGTGGTGCGGCGGTTTCTGGCGGTGTTTGGGGAAGAGCGGGCGGGGGTGGCGATCATGTTGAGCGGTTATGTGCTTTCGATCCCGATTTTTTTCGACACGTTTTTCATGTTGTTACTGCCGTTGGCCCAGGCGATGGCCTACCGAACGGGGCGCGATTACATGCTCTATGTGCTGGCGATCTGTTGTGGATCGATCGTGACACATTCGCTGTTAATTCCCCATCCGGGGCCGCTGGCGATGGCTGAGGCATTGAACATCGACGCCGGACGGACCATTTTGGTGGGTTTGATTGTCGGGTTGGCGCCGGTGCTGTTGAGTTGGCAAGTCGTGAAATGGCTGAATCGGCGCATGTCGATTCCGCTGCGCGAGAGCGGGACGACGCAGTTGAAAGATCTTCGGGGGATTGTGGAGAAACCGGAATCCGAGCTGCCCTCCTTTGTGGCGTCAATCGTTCCGGTGATCATCCCGATATTTCTGATCTCGCTGGCATCGACCGTGGCGGCGATGAAGGGTTTCAAGGAAAGTGTGCCGGGGTTTTACGCGGTGTTGGAATTCATGGGGAACCGGAACGTGGCCTTATTGATTGGGACCTTCATGGCCGGGGCGGTGGTCATGCGTCAGCGTGGCATTACCTTGGCAGCGCTGGGCCGGATGCTGGGTCCGCCGCTGGAGACCGCGGGGGTCATTATATTGATCACGAGCGCCGGCGGGGCCTTCGGGGTGATGTTGAGTCATGCGGGGGTGGGCGAAGCGGTGCAAGCGGCGGCAGCGGGTCGGAATGTCAATCTGGTCTTGCTGGCGTGGTTGGTGGCGGCGGTGATCCGGGTGGCGCAGGGATCGGCGACGGTGGCGATGCTGACGACGTCGGCGATGGTCTATCCGTTATTGAGCGGGGGACTGCCGTATGACGCGGTTTACATTTTCATGTCGATCGGTTTTGGGGCGATGACGTTGAGCTGGATGAACGACAGCGGTTTCTGGGTGGTGTGCAAGCTGAGCGGATTTACCGAGCAGGAGACCCTGAAGAGTTGGACCGTGTTGGCCACGACGAACAGTCTGATCGGGTTGGCAACATGCATAGCGATGTCCAAGGTGTTGCCGCATCTGCCGGGTTTTTAGCCCGCTCTTTTCACCCGAACACCAGGTCGATGTAAGAGCGCATTTCACTGAAGTTTCCGGGCTGGCGCGATTGCGAGTGCCGGGCTCATCTCACGTTGGCCAGTCGTATCCTGAGCCAGGTCAGCTGGCACATCGCTCAGGCCTGGCAGGCGACCAAACGATTCGGCAGCGAATGTGTTCGCCGTCGAGGAAGAGAAAGTTGTGCAGGACGCGGAAGATGGTGCCGTCGAAGACGAGGGGGACGTTCGTTGACTCGGAGGGGCGAGTTACACGAGCCCCTGAATGATTGGGACTCGCGGAGCTCAGTAGTGTCCAGTTATTACGTATTGGGCCAGAGCAAGTTCTGAGGATGGCGATCGCCAACGATTTGCTCCGCAAGCACGAGCGTTGGTGCAAGCAGCTCTGCCAGAGTCGTTTGCTCGAAGATGTTGACGCTCACAATTTGCAGAATTTCGTTCAGACTTTGCTGTAGATTGAGCTGCTTCCGAACGATGGCCACCATCAGGTACGCACAGATGGCCGACCAGATTTGAACGCGCACCGCGTTCTCGCTGCGACCGTAGAAACTGCGAATCCGCAGATGCTGTTTGATCCATTTGAAGAACAGTTCGACCTGCCAACGCTTACGGTAGAGTTCGGCGATCACCGCTGCGGCCACGTCAAACTGGTTGGTCAATAGAACCAAGGTGACTTGGTTCTCCGCATCGTAGACCCGAATTCTTCTGAGCGGTATGGGGTAGGACTTTCGCGACCATGGACTGACGAGCTGAATGGTTTGATCACAACGCAAACCGTCGGTCTTGTCGACTGGCCGTGAAGCGAGCACTCGGAATTTAACGTGGTGTTTATTGCGGACTACGAAGAAGCCGCCCGCCTGGTGGAGTCGATAAAGGCGGATGAAATCCAGATAGCCACGGTCCATGACATAGTAGGCGCCCCGGAGCACGGGGATGCGATCGAGGATCTTCATGTCCGGGAACCCGGCTTGAGTGATGGCGCCCCAGGCTGGCAGGTTGCCCTGTAAAGACAGCATCAAATGCAGCTTGAGGGCGGACTGGCGGGAGCGGGCGTAGTAGCCCCAAGGGAACAAATTCAGGCTCAGCGAAATGATCGAGGAATCCAACGCGAAAGCCACTCGGGGCAGTTCCGGATCGATCGGATGGTCCTGATAGAGTCGGGCGGCGCGGCGCATGAGGATCTGGGCCAGCGCCTGAAATAAACGCCAATCGCGATGACGGCCGGCATAGGCCAGGTTGGTGCGCGAAAGGTGACCGCGGAATCCCAAGTGATAGAGGCCAGATCCTCGGGCCTTGAGGCAAGCCACGACATCGCGCAGGCTTTCGCGATAGGTCAGTTGGCCGAAGCAGAGCGCCAGGAATTGATCGTAGCTGGTTAGACCACGCGTCGGGCGGGTAGTGGGGAATCGTTCGGTGCACCGGGAAAACTCGGCTGGAAACAGTGCGCAGGTGATTTGAGAGAAGACCGTTGCGGAAGGCTGCATCTGCCGAGAGTGCGCCCATCGCGAGGATCTTCGAGCTCATTACCCCACCGCATATCCACGCGCAGAACATCTTAAAACGGGCTCCTCAGCTCCATGTCGATAACAGGGGGTGCAGTCAAAACACCCAATGAATTCAATGCTCCGGCCGAGGGTCTCGCCAACTTAGCTGGACACGAGTGCGCGGAGCTCGTCCCTCCGCGACCTTCCAGGAACTTGAACCCCAGTCACCACTTGTCGGGGACAACGCCGTGTGCTCTATTTAGCGCATGAGGTTCAAGCATGGATGGTATGGATTGCTCGCGGCAATGCTGCTCATTACGAATGGTTGCACCACGGTTCCCGAGACCGGACGTTCCCAGTTCAACCTGCTCACGCCGGCGGAGGAGACGAAGCTCGGAATCGCCTCCTTCGATCAAGTGAAACAGGAAACCCCGATCAGCCAAGACCCGGCGATTAACAAGCTGGTGGAAGACGTGGGACGGAGGATTGCGGCGGTGGCCGAGCTGCCGGATGCGCAGTGGGAGTTTGTGGTCTTCGAAAGCGAAGAGGCAAACGCCTTCTGTCTGCCGGGAGGCAAGGTGGGGGTTTACACCGGGATATTACCCATCACCAAGACCGAGGCGGGTTTGGCGACCGTGTTAGGTCACGAAGTGGCGCATGCCGTGGCGCACCATGGGGGCGAGCGAGTGAGCACCTCGGTTGCCCTGCAGGCGGTGGGGGGAGTGGCGGCGGAGCTCAGCAATCGGTTGTCCGACCCGAATGTGAGGCAGGCCGTACAAACGGCCTATGGACTGGGTGCGACCGTGGGTGTGGAGTTGCCCTTCAGCCGAAAGCAGGAGTCGGAGGCGGATTACATCGGGCTGTTGTACATGGCGCGCGCGGGGTACGATCCGGCGGAGGCGGTCAAGTTTTGGGAACGATTCGCGGCATACAATCAAAAATCGGGTGGTGCGACCCCTTGGTTCCTGCGGACGCATCCCCTGGATCAGGATCGGATTCAGCAATTGCAGAAATGGCTTCCGGAAGCCAAGGCCGAGTACCGGCCAGCCAAATGACGAGTTTTTCGGCGTTGCGGGCATCGTTCGGAGTTCGGCCGCCTCAGGCCATTACGCGCTCATGAATGTGCCTTTTCTGAACCTGGCCGCGCAATACGAGTCTCTGAAGGTTGAACTGTTGCAGGCCGTGGAACAGACGCTGGCCGCAGGGCATTACATTCTCGGCAACCGCGTGCGAGAGCTGGAGGCGGCGATCGCCTCGCTTACCCATACACGGTTCGGGGTGGGAGTGAACTCCGGATCGGACGCATTGACACTCGCCTTGCGAGCATTGGAGGTGGGCCCGGGCGACGAGGTGATCACCACGCCATTCACATACATTGCGCCGGCGGAGGCCATTCATCAGACCGGCGCGCGAATCATTTTTGCCGATATTGACCGAGACACGTTCAATCTCGATCCGAAAAGTGTGGCGGCGAAGCTGAGTCCCCGCACTCGGGCGATATTGCCGGTCCATTTGTTCGGGCAAGCCATGTCCTGGGACGAACTGGCCGCGCTTGCGGGGCCGGGTCATATCGATCTGGTAGAGGACTGTGCGCAGGCGATTGGTGCGACCTATCGGGGTCGACCGGTGGGTGGGCTGGGGCGGTTGGGATGTTTCAGTTTTTATCCGACGAAGAACCTGGGGGCGAGCGGTGACGGAGGGATGGTAGTGACGAACGACGAGCGGCTCGAGCAGAGACTGCGCATGCTGCGCGTCCACGGCATTGAACGGCGCTATTATCATGACCTGCACGGCTACAACTCCCGGTTGGACGAATTGCAGGCGGCCATTCTCACAGTGAAACTCCAACGATTGCAGGCCTGGAATGAACGTCGTTCGGCGATCGCGGCGCGTTATTCCCAGGGGATGGCGGATTTGCCGGTGAGGCTTCCGTTTGTGGCGAACGGCAACACCCATGTGTATCATGTTTATGCGATTCTGACCGAGCAACGCGATGCGTTGCAGGCACACCTTGCCGAGCGCGGAGTGCCGACGATCATTTATTATCCGCTGCCACTCCACCTGCAGAAAGTCTATCACGACCTCGGTTATCAGCCGGGGGCCTTTCCGGTAGCCGAATCGATTGCGGCCAGAATACTGCCGCTGCCGATCTATCCAGAGCTGACGAACGACCAGGTCGATTACGTGATCGAATCCGTCCGGAGTTTTCGTTTTACGACGGAACCGGCCGGACCCGTCCCCGGTCCGTGAGTGGATCACGAGATCCGGTCAAGCAGTGGCTCGCCTCGAACAAAACGATCAAGGTTGTTTAAAAAGTGACGAACCAGGCTGCCGGCTTCGTCGACGTGCCCTCCTGCCACGTGCGGAGTAATGAAACAGTTGGGTTGCCCCCACAAGGGATGATCGTCAGGCAGGGGCTCCGGTTCGGTCACATCCAGCCACGCCGCCTGGATACGGCGGGTGCGAAGCGCATCGAGAAGCGCCTCCTGGTCGATCGTGGCGCCGCGGCCGATGTTGTAAAAGACAGCGCTGGATTTCATCATTGAAAAGCGATCGGCATTGAAAAAGCCCCGCGTTGCCGCGCTATCCGGAAGGATATTGACGACGTGGTCGGCCTTCGCAAGCGCTGGTGCAAGTTCGGATTCATTGAGGATGGGCACTCCTTCGTCGCCGCGCGCGCGGCGACGGCAGGCGACGATGCCGACACCGAAGGGACGAAGCAGTTCGGTGAGGCGTTTGCCGATGGTTCCGTAACCGACGATGAGGACCGTTTGATCCCGGAGCGGGATACAGGAACTGCGGAGGTCGTTCCAGGCGGGAGTGCCATTGGCGGTCCGGGTCTGGAGGGCGCGAGGCAGATTCCGGGACTGGGCCAGAATAAAGCTCAAGGCGTGTTGCGCGCAGGGTTCGCCGTATACACTGGCGCTGTTGGAAAGGGGGATATTGCGGCGGGCGATCATCGCGCGGAACTCCGGGTTATCGTAGCGGGTGATGCCGGAAGTGCTGATATGGATCCATTGGAGTTGGGGTGCCTCCGCAACTGCCCGGGGATCGGGTTGGCCGAAGGCCACGTGGACCGTGGCAAACTGAGAGTCGGGTTGCGCTCCGGCGAGGATGGAGGCTGTCGGCGCGGGCGCAAAAATCAATTGGTGATCGGCAGTGCCCTCGCGCAGCAGGTTGGCGGCGCTGGCCGTCATTGTGAAATCGACATAGATTCGGAGTTTGTTCATGGCATTCAGAGCGGGCGCGTTTCATCCGGGTCGTCGGCCACTTTTGGGGTATTGGCGAAGCCGCGATCCTGCAGACTGACTTCGAGCGTACGTCTCAGCGAGGCCCAGGGTGGAGTGGGGCTGTGGGCGGCGTTGGCAGGGGCATTCGAGAAGTGCTCCCACCATTGTGCGGAATCTTTGGGCTGCCACGAAGCCCGCTCGGGACATCGTTCGAGGCGTTCATGGACGGCCGTCACCGTTTGAGGCCGGGCCGACGGATCCCGATTAAGACAATCCCTCAGGAGGCTGGCCAGCGGGCCGGAGGGATCAGAGCCGGAACTTTCCAAATGGAGCGGGTCGAGATCGGTGCTGTGTTGATGTTTAATTTCCTCCAAGTCGAGACCGGCATACAATTCCCGGCCGGTGAGGAGGAACCAGCCGACCGCGCCGAGTGAGTAAATATCCGATCTCGGATCGATCTGATCGGGGAGCAGGAACGATTCCGGGGCCATGTAGTTGGGGGTGCCAGCGAGCCAACGCCGAGTCGCTTTGTCAGGACGTTCGGAGGAGCCATTATTGAGGGGTGCGATCAGGCCGAAGTCCAGGACCTTGACCCAATCCGGACAACCGCCGCGATTGGTGAGGAAGACATTGGCGGGTTTGATATCGCGGTGGACGAGGCCGGTGCGGTGGGCTTCACCGAGCGAGCCACAGATCTGAGTGAGGATGGCCGCGATTCGGCCAGGCGGAATCGGGCCTTCACGGAGGACAAGCTCTTTGAGATTGAGCCCGTCCAGGAACTCCATCGCATAATAGAAAATGCCGTCGTCAGTATGGCCAAAATCGTAGATTTGGATCGTGTTGGGGTGAGTGAGCCTACTGGTCAACTGGACTTCCCTTTCGAAGAGCGCGATGGCGGCCGGGCTCGCTCGAGACGGCAGAAGGAGTTTGATCGCGGTGGGCCGGCGGAGGAGGGCGTGTTGGGCGCGATAGACCACCCCCATGCCGCCCTCACCGACCTTGTTTTCGAGCCGGGACCTGACCCAGCCGTCGGGCTTTGAGTTCGGCCCGATGCACGCGGACTTGGAGCCGACCGGCAACGAGGGAGTAGCCGAGCATCCCGGCGGTGCTGACGGCCAGCGCGCCGATGAGGAGGAGAAAGACGCGCTCCAGCGCAAGCAGTGGTTGATACGCCTCTCGATAGTCCACCTGAGTGGCGACCCCAATTTCGTACGCGGGCAGCCAGCGCCAGGCGCCCACAACCGTGACGCCGCGATAATCCCGGAAGCCGGTCACATCCAGGCCGGATTCACCGGCCAGGGCGCGGTCGGCAATGTGGGTAAAGGGCCGCGCCTCCGCGGGAAGGGAGGGTTGGTAACCCCGAGTGAGGTCGCCGCCAGGGTCTCGCAGCGCCAGGTTCAGCACGGAGGACTGGGTGGGGCTGGACTCTAGCAGGCCGAGGGCACGCAACTGATTCTCGAAGCGGCTTTGCGAGATGACATAACCCTCCTTGTTGAACGCGTAGGTTTCACCGCTGGCCCCAAATCGGGCCGAAGACAGCACTCGAGTCAAATCCCCTTCTGTGCGGATGTGAAATCCGAGGGCGGCGATGACATTGCCGTCGGCATCGCGCACCGGGCTGGTGAGCATGACCATTAACTGAGGCGAGCTCGAGTCATCGCGTGAGCGCGCGAATCCAGATCCTCGTCCGGGTGCGGGCTCCGTTCCTGACATGGGAGGGGCATTCGAGGAAGGATCGAACGGGGGAGATTGGAATCTCGGACGATCGCGGCGCGAAGAATAACCGGACCGGCCGGCATCGTCACGGGCTCGAGGAAAGCGCCGGGGCGGGCCAAGCCCATGCAGCGGGATGACCAACTGAGGTTCACCCGTTTCGAAGAGGCGGTTCAGGTTGGCCAACTGGGGTCCGCGGACGGAGCGGCCGATGGGCGGATCAAACGGAGCGGCGAGGATGACCGAATTGCGACTGATGATGTACCAGCCATTAAAGCCGGTGCGCTGTTCGACATTGGCGAGGTGCGCGCGGAGGGCATCGAGCGTTTCGGGAGTAGAGACTGTCCCGGTCGGGGAGGCCGGGTCCTGGGCGGACTTGACCAAGTCACCGATCCACCCGCGGACCTGGGGTTCACCGGCGACATACTGGGCGGTGTTGAGCTGGGCCTTGAGCCAGATATCGAGGGCGGAAACATCGGCAGCCACAATGGTGTCGAGTTCCTGCTGGAGTTTTTGGCGGACGGCCGACTTCACCGTCCGGAGTGCCCACCAACCGAGCGCCCCGAAGAACAGGGTAGCGACGATGCCGTAGAGGTATACGCGACGTTTGAACATCTGCATAGATTACGACGCTGGCGGGCGGCGCCGGGTTACAGCAGGCGCCAGCATTCGGTCCCGGAACTGAAGAGGCTCAAAGGCGCGCCTGCAAATTGACCGGCTGAGGGAAAGGGCCTAGCCTCACTCGATCATGCACCGCTTCATTTGTCTGACGGCCACCTTAGTCGCGCTCCAGTCCGGCCTCCCCTTCATGGTGTCCGCGTCCGCGGAGGCTGGTTTTTTCACGGTGGCAGAGAGAGAGGGGCGCTGGTGGTTGATCGATCCCGAGGGGAAGGAATTCATTTCGAAGGGAGTTTGCCACATCACGTATCGCGGTGACTCGATTGGGTCGACGGGGCGTTCGCCTTACCAGGAGGCCGTCGCAGCGAAGTATGGGGAGGCGGCGAACTGGCGTGAAGCGGCGGCGGGGCGGCTGCTCGATTGGGGGTTCAACTCGCTGGGGGCCTGGTCGGACCCGGAGTTGAGTCTGGTCAACCACGGAGGACGCCGCCTGGTGGATTCGCCAATCCTGGATCTGGGCGCGGGATTTGTGCGGTATCGACGGCAGGATGCGGAGGCCTGGTTGCACGGATTGTTTCCCGATGTTTTCGATCCCGCGTTTGAGGACTACTGCCGAAGGCGGGCACAGGAGCGTTGTGCTCCGCGGAAGGAGGATCCTTCGATCCTGGGGTGGTTCACAGACAACGAACTCCGCTGGGGTCCCGATTGGCGTGGAAAGGATGAATTGCTGACGTTGTTTTTGAATCTGCCGGAGGGTGCGCCGGGGCGTGAAGCGGCGATCAGGTTGCTGGAGGCGCGCTATGCGGACATCGCGCGGTTCAACCACGCCTGGCAGACCGCGTTCAACTCCTGGGCGGAGCTGGGCCGGGCAAAACAGGTGCCGGCGCCGTTTGTCCGCAAGGCCGTCTACGCGCAGGATCCGGCGGAGGAACGGGCGTTGGACGAGGCCGATCCCCGCCGCGCGTCGTTTGTTGGCGATTGCGAAACGTTTCTGGAACAGGTCGCGGAGCGATATTTCAGGATTACCCGCGAAGCGATCCGGGCGGCGGACTCGCACCACTTGAACTTCGGCTCGCGTTTTGCCTATGTGCCTCCGGCGCCGGTGCGCGCTGCGGCGGGAAGATATCTCGACGTCATTTCGTTCAACTGTTACCAGACCGATCCCACCGAGACCGTTCGCAGCTATGCCGTGCTGGGGCGTCCCATGATCATTGGCGAATTTACCTTCCGGGCGGCGGACGCGGGCCTGGCTAACAGCAAGGGCGCGGGGCCAAGGGTGACGACGCAGACCGCACGGGCGGACGCATTCGAGCATTACGTGCAGCAGTTGATGCGAGAGCCGGGGGCAGTCGGATACCATTGGTTCCAACACAACGACCAGCCAAAGGAGGGCCGGTTCGATGGTGAAAACTCCAATTACGGCGTGGTGAATGGGAAGGATGAGGTGTATGTCGAGTTGACGCGGCGGATATCAGAGGTAAACCGTCAGGCGGAAGCTTGGCATGCAGGCAAGCCGGGCACCCTTTTTCACGATCCATTCCGGGGACGAATGGCGGAGGGTTGGCGGTGGCTCCGCGAGGATCCCAGGGGATGGCGGCTCACTGGAGAGGGCCTCGAGATTCGGGTTCAGCCGGGCAACATGTGGGGTGGCGCAAATGACGCGCGGAACGTTCTGGTGCGGGATGTGCCGGACCCGGGTGATGCGACGGTCACAGCTTCGATCACGATCACCCATCGGCCGACGGCCCAGTACCAGCAGGTCGACCTGGCCTGGGACGACGATGACGGGCACATGGTCAAGATCGGCCAGGAATTGGTGGACGGAAGACTCTCGATCGTGATGGGCCGTGAAGAAAACGACCAGTGCCGGACTATTGCTATCGTTCCGATCAGTGCCGAGACGCTCGAGTTGCGAATGATCGCGCGCGGCCGAGAGGTGCGCGGTGAATACCGGATCCCGGACGGGCCGGGATGGAGTGTGGCGGGCGTCACGGACTTGCCGGTGAACGGCCAGCCGAGGATCAGCCTTCAGTGCTACCAGGGGCCGGGCGACGTGGAACACTGGGCGCGGTTGTCGGATTTCAGGATCGAGGTTGGCGCGGAAGAATGACTCGGCGCTGCGGGGCGAACAGACCCCAACGAAGCGCCGCCTCAAACCGACCAGTGGTTTCGGACTGATGCTCACCCCAGAGTTTCGCTGGTCGGTTTGAGGCGGCGCTTCGTTGGTTAATGTTCCGCTGCGCGGAACGGGACAGACCCAAAGGGCTGCTTCATTCTCGTGGGCAGGGAGCCGCAACGCTCACCTCCAAAACTAACCGCTGAGAACACCGATCACCCCAGCCAAAACGTGACTCTCATCTTCAGATAACTAGCCTGTCAAGCAGGCTAGAGACGCGCGCGGGCGGTTCGCCAGGGATTATTGGATTTCGTAGCCTTGTTCGCGGAAGCGTTGGATTTTGTAAAGGAGCGCGCGGCGACTGATGCCCAGGGCTTTGGCCGTTTCGGTGCGATTGGAGTTATGTTCGCGAAGCATCTCGATGATCGCCTGCCGTTCGATGGCTTCGAGGCGAGTGGCGTCGGCCGGCGTGGTGGCGGGAGGCGATTTGCCGGCGGTGACGCGCGCAGGCAGGTGTTCGGCGAGGATGAGTCCGCCGCGTGAGAGCAGCGCGGCCCGTTCCATGGCATTGCGGAGTTCACGAACATTCCCGGGCCATGCGTAATGCTTCAGACTGTCGGCGACGGTGGAGGAGAATCGAGCGTTTCCCTGGGCAAACTCCCGGATGAATTGGGTGGCCAGGGGTAGGATATCCTCGCGGCGCTCACGGAGAGGCGGGAGATTGAGTTCGACGACATTAAGGCGGTAGAAGAGGTCTTCCCGGAACCGGCCTTGTTTGACTTCTTCCTCGAGGTTGCGATTGCTGGCGGCGATGATTCGGGCGTTGGCTTCGATTTCGGCGTTCGAGCCAATCCGTTGAACGCGGCCGCCCTGGGTAACGCGGAGGAGTTTCGCCTGGAGCTTGGGCGACATCTCGCTGATTTCATCCAGGAAGAGCGTGCCACGGTTGGCGAGTTCGAACCGCCCGATGCGCTGGCTTACCGCGCCGGTAAACGCCCCTTTCTCGTGCCCGAACAATTCGCTTTCGAGGAGATGTTCGGGAATGGCGGCGCAATTGACTTTGATCAGGGGGCCCTCAGCGCGTTTGCTCCAGGCATGAACGACATCGGCGAGGACCTCCTTACCCACGCCGCTTTCACCGGTGATAAGGATGCGAGTTTCGGAAGGAGCGATCAGGGAAGTATCCCGGAAAACAGCCTGCATCAGCGGGCTATGAGCCACGATCCAGGACGGGAGCTGTTTATTGTGATCGAATCTGGGTGGGTCGTGACGGGAAATGCCGGTCGCACGTTGGACCGAGAGGAGGAGTTCGTCCAGGTCGATGGGCTTCGAGAGGTAGTTCACCGCGCCATCGCGCATGGCCTCGACCGCTTCGCGAATATCGGCGTATGCCGTGACGAGCAGAACCGGGAGCACGGTATGCTCCTGTCGCGCGCGGCGCAGAGTGTCGAGGCCGGATATTCCGGGCATGCGCACGTCGGAGATCATCATGTCGATCGGACCGGAACGGAGGGCATCGAGGGCACGTTCGCCGGAGTCGACAGGGAGTGTCTCGAAGCCCTGGCTACGGAGGAAGGAATCGAGGAGACTCCGCTGGCCGGGATCGTCATCGACGATGAGCAGGCGCGGGGCGGTGTGGTTTTTGGGGCCTGAACTGGGCGACATGCGTGCGGGTCAGGCGGCGATCCGCAAATGGGAGATGCGGAAGATGGCGCCTTGGGGGGAATTGGGGAGGCAATCGATTTCCCAGCCGTGGGCAAGGACGATTTGTTGAACGACGGCGAGGCCGAGGCCGGTTCCATTGGGTTGAGTGGTGAAGTAAGGTTTGAAGATCTCGGCTCTTTGGTTTTCGGGGACGCCGGGGCCGTTGTCACGGATTTCGAGATAGCCTTCGTGAGGGCTAAGCCGATCGGCAACGACCTCAATTGCGCCGCCTGCACCGACCGCCTGGGTGGCGTTGAGCAGGAGATTGAACAGGGCCTGCCTCAGCAGTTGCTCATCCGCCTCGATCGTGAGCCGCGTTTTTTCGACGTCGAGGCGGATCTTCTTTTCGTCGATATCGACGCCCAAAGCTCGCACGACTTCACCGACCACCGATTCCAGGGAGAGCGCGGTGCGGCGGACTTCGCGGGGGCGGGAATAATTGATGAACTCATTGAGCTGAGCGGTCACCCGGTCGGTTTCGTCAATGATCTCCCGGGACCGGCTTCGAATTTCCGTGGACGAATCGGTCTGTCGGGAGATGAGCTGGGCGAGGCCGCGGATGATGTTGAGCGGGTTGCGGGTTTCGTGGGCGAGTCCCGCGGCGGCGAGATTCATTTCGTTGAGCCGGGTATTGAGTTCGGCCGCGCGGACGAGCCGGAGTTCGAGATCCGACGACCAGACGAGATTCCGCCAGGCCAAGGCGAGGCCGCCGACGGCCACGGCGGCGAGGATCGTGATCATCCAGCGCATCCAGAGATCGTAGGTGCAGGCGCGCTGGAAGGAGTCCGTGGGAAGGGCCAGGAGGAGACCATGCACACCGCGACGTTCGATCAGGGATTTGAACTCCTTTTCATCCATCCAGAACGGGCGGCCGAATCTCGGACGATCGAAGCCCTCGCGCCGCGGACCTGGCCGTTCAGGCGGATTGACGCGGGCGGAGGCATTGGTTGGCGCGTCCGGTGGCGGAGGGCCGAACATGGGCCGGCCACCACGATCTTCATTACGGGGGCCGGCGCCATCGCGTGCGGGAAGGACAATCGTAGGGTGGTCCTCACCTTCGGAGGAAAGGGTGGCGCCGAGATCCACGAGGTTGGCGACCGTGACGCTGTGGGGTTCCCAGCGGGTGCCGGTTTGCATCATCCCTTTGGTGGCGGGATCGATGGGCGGGCCGGCGGAGACGACCACCTCGCCGGACGCGTTGAGGAGGGCGACTGAAGTGAGTTCGCCGGAGCGGACGAGTTCGCTAAGAGCGGACTCGAGCCGGTCCTGGGAGACGATGCCGCCGAAGCGTCGTTGCGAGCGGATGACCAGGCCGAGGGTCGCAGTGATGTCTCGCGAGCGAAGGAGGAGGGCGGTGCGCGCAGAGGCGCGGACGCGACGATGCTCGGCGATCTGCCAGGCGAGGATTAGAATCCAAGCCGCGACGAGGAGTCCGTAGACCAGCCGGCTTTGCCTGAACATGGAAATGATTAGTGCAAGATTGGCGTCGGCCGCGCCAGTCTATTTCGGTTTTTGGGCTGCTTCCACGGGTGGGCTTTCGGGCCCGGACTCCAGGAACCGGTGGAGCTCCCGTTCTGCCAAGGCGCTCGGGATGTTCGAGCGGGCCCTTTCGTCCGTGGTCAATGCCGCCAGCTCGGAAGGCTGCCGCACGATTTGGGGAGTGAGGAAAATCATGAGTTCGGTTTTGGTGTCGTTCTTGACCCGGCGGCGGAATGCGGCGCCCAGAAGGGGAATATCGCCGAGAACCGGGATCTTGTTATCGACCTGCTGATTCTGGTTGAGCATGAGTCCGCCGATGACGACGGTTTGGCGGTCCGGCACAACGACGACCGTATCGGCGGAGCGCGAGTTAATGACCGGGGAATTGATGGTGCCGCTGGGACCGCTGGAGGTGGGGACCCACTGGCTGCGGTCCGCCAGTTCAGAGGTTTGCGGGGTCACGATCATTTCGACCATTCCATCGGAAGTAATGAACGGCGTGACTTGAAGGCTGATGCCGACATTTTCGTATGAGATGGTGTTGAACTGATTTCCGAGGGAATCGAAGCGGGTGCCCGTCACGATGGGGACTCTCTGGCCCAGGCTGATCGTGGCCATTTGATTGTTGCGCGCGAGGATCGAAGGGCGGGAAAGGATCTCGGTCTTGCCGGCCTGGGCCAGGGCATGCAAGGTGACTTGGAAATCGCTGCCGAGGATCTGGTAGATGCCGCCGTCGCCGGAGGCGGCGCCGGGCAGCCCGGCGAGGCCGCTGAAGATCTGGCTGACGGAGCCAGTGCTGGAGTTCCCCATGTTCTTGCTGAAGGAACCTTCGACTCCGAGGTCCAGCCCTTTGGAGTAGGTTGCTTCCAGGAAGACGACCTTGATGAGGACCTGTGGGGCGGGACGATCCAGGTTGGAAATGACCAGGCCGATGTTTTCCGCCGTTTTGTCGTCCGTGACGACCACCAACTTCCGTGTCTCGGGGTCGGTCGAAATGGTAGCCTGTCCAACCTGGGTGCTGCTGGGGTACGTGGCGGCATTCGAGCGCGTGCTGGACCGGGCCGTCGTCCCCTGGGCATAGCCCGTTTGGATGGAGACGCAGGCGAGGCCGAGGGCGAGGAGCGCGGCGGGATACCGGCGGTGGGTGGATTCAAAACCGTCTTTGAAGAGCGAACGCGTCAGATTCATGGGAGTGTGGGTTAAGGGGTTCCGGGACTCTAGCGACCCGTGCCGGATGTGGTGTTTCGAGTGCCGGTATTGCCGTAGCCGGTGGAGGTGTTCATGCCCTGGTTTTGGGCCTGGCTGGCGCGGGTATTGAGTTGATTACCGGCCTGTCGCTGGGTGCTACGGCTGGAGGCTGCATTGCCATAGTTCTGGTTGGGGAACAGATTCTGCAGCACTTCCTGAACGACCTGTGGATCGGTGTTCTCGACATCAAATACAAAAACCTTCTGTTTCATGGCGGGGTCGGCGTCGAGGGCCTCGATCATCTGGGCGATTTGGTCCATGACGTTGCGGGCGGCACTAACGACCACCGAACCGGTGCGGAGGTCGGGGACGGCGGTGACATGGGTTTGCATTTGCATCCGTGAACTGGGGGCGGAAGCAGCAGCGGCGGCGGCGAGGGGACCGCCTCGACCACCGAACTGGAAACGTCCCCGATTATTCTGATTGGCGCTGCTGCTGGTGGTGTCCGGGAAGAGCTCAGTGAGGAGGTCGGCCGTTTCCTGGGCGTCGGCATGCTGCAAGCGGAAGACGCGCACCACCGTGATTTCCTCGACGTCGGTATCGACTTCGCGGACGAGGTCCTCGATGACGGGCATATGATCCTCCGGAGCACTGACGACGAGAGAATTGCTGCGTTCATCCGCAGTAGCGACGACGCGCGGGGTGGCGACGCGCCCGCTGGCATCCGGGGATTGCTGGTTGCCGCCTTGATTAAACGGGCCGCCCCGGCCGCGGAAGAACTGTTGCATGGGGTTGTTGCCGCGTTGTTGGGTTTCCTGCGATTGGAAGAGATCGGTGACGATGGTGGCGAGGGCCTTGGCGTCGGCGTATTTCAAGGGAAACACACGGACCGAGGAGGTCGCGGAGATGGCGGTATCCAGGGCGCGGACGATTTCGGCGATGCGGCGGATATTGCTTTGGGTGTCGGTGATGACCAGGGCGTTGCCGCCTTCGTTCGCGGTCATCGTAGACTGGGAAGCCATCAGTGGCTCGAGATCCTTGGTGAGTTGGGTGGCATTGATGAAGCGAACCGGGATGATCTGCGTGACCATTTCGTCGGTGGATGGAATTTCGCTGGGATCGCCGCCGCTGATCACGGGGATATTCATCCGGCGGGCGTCGTCGCGGTTCACAATGGTCAGCGTGCGTCCATTTCGGATGGCGGCGTAGCCATTTCGGTTAAGGACGGAATTGAGGACATCGACCGCTTCATCGCGATCGAGCGGTTGGCTGCTCCAGACATCAACCTTCCCTTTGATATCGGTCTGGAGGTCGATGATGAATCCGGCGGCGTCACTGAGATAATCCAGGACCAGTTCCAGAGGGGCGCCGCGGAAGTTCAGGTGGAGGTTCTTTTCTCCAGCGGTTCCAGCGGGGCTCACGAGCGGAGGGGTGGTGCGAATGACGGTGGGAGTGGGTCGGACTGCCGAGTTTGTCCGGGATACGGCGGTGGTTGAACCGGCGGGACGGGCAATTGATCGATCATCCGGCTCGGGCAGATCGTTCTGCACGGGGACCGGCTCCGTTTCGGGCTCGGCGATATCCGGGGTCGGGGCCGGTTCTTCCTCCGGTGGAGGCTCTTCTTCCTGGGCCTGAGCGGACATGAGCAGGGCCGTCCCGGCCATGGCGATCTCGGGTTGCAATGGGGCGACGGTGAGGAACAGCAGCGCGAGCAGGCCGCTGAACGGCAGGAGGCGTGAGTTGCGGTGGATCATTGTAATTCCTTTTCCCGTTTCTGCTTCAGTCTAAGAAGGACGTCGTTGTCAGTGCCGCCCGTGCTGGCGGAGGCGGTTGAAGATTCCGTGGCCGGCTTTTGCCGGGAGGAAGTGTCCTTCCGGAGGGTGGGGTGTTCAGCCAAAAGCCAGGGGCCGTCGTCTTCGCGTCGTAATTGCGTGCCGACGCGCAATTGGACGGTATTCGTGCCGTTCTCAAGTTGGACACCTGAGTTTGTGATTTGGGTGAGGGTATAGCCGGCGATCGTTTCGTTTCGCCGAAGCCGCCCGCGGAGTTCGGACCGACTTCCATCAAAAAAGGCGGTCCATTGCTGGCCATCACCCAGCGTGCCGACCAGCGTGAAATTGTCCTCGCGGGGTTTGGGCCCGGGGGTGCGGTCGACGGTGGGGGCAGAGGTTCCGCTGCGGCTGGCATTGAAGATATTGCGTTCGGTGATGATGCGGAATGAGGTGAAATCGGGCGTGGTTGGGCTGGAGGCACTTTGGGCCGGCGCCTGAGAGCTGGGGGCAATGAGCAGGAGGAGGGAAGACATTGCCAGGGATCGGCGAAAGAGCCAGGATGCGAGTTCCGCCGAATTCATAATGTCTCCTGTGGGGTCAGGAGCAAGCCACTGACCTGGAGGACCAGGGTGATCTGCTTGCCGTTATTGTCGTTAGAAGTCATTTCCAGCAAATCGACTTTAAGCGCGAGCGGGTCTTTCTCCAATTCATAAAGGAACCGGGCGATGCTGGCGAGATCTCCCGAGGCATCGGCGCGGCATTCGAGCAGGGCATATTCGGGTTCGGTGCCCTTCCACTGCGGCCGGATCGAGCCGATACTGGCGCCGCTTTCTTTGGCCCAGCGATCGAAAGATTTGAGCACGAGATCCTGCGCAGTCGAGGGCTGCGCGGGCAGTGTCTGGGAGCGCATGCGTTCCCAGCGGGTGTGGATGATGTCCTGACGTTCGAGGAGGTAAGCGCCTCGCGTAACCGATTGTTTGAGGTCGACCAGCCGAGAAGACCGCTGTGTCCAAGAGTTCTGCAGGGGACGGATGACAAGTCGGTCGATTGCGAGAAAGGCAATCGCCCCAATGGCAATGATGGCGAGCAGTTGTTGTCGACTCTTGATGGTCATGGTTGGCCTTCCTGGGTCCACTGGAAATTGAAGGTGAACTGGAGCGGGGCTTTCCCGCGGATACCCTCCACCTGGACAGACTCGACACCGGTTGAGGCGCGAAGTTGATCCAGCGTGTGGAGCAACGCCGGGCTGTCGGTGGCGGTACCGCTGCAGACGACCGAATTGGGGCGGATTTCGATAGATTTGGCGGTGACGGAACCTTGTTCCGGGAATGTCTCGCTGAGGCGCTGGAGGATGCTGAGACAGCGGAAAGATTCATCAAACCAGGGCCGGTAGGTTTGGATTTCCTGTTGCATGGATTCGAGTTCGGCGACGTCGGTTTCCATGGAGGCCCAGCGCGCTTCCAAATGTGATAGCTGCCATTGTTGGATGACGAATGCGGTGATGGCCAACACCGCGACTACGCCAAGCGCGGCACCCGCATAGGCAAATTTTCCGGCGGGATAACGGGACTGGAACTGCTGCCATTTCCGCACCTTCGGCGGGAGGAATTCGAGTGTGGGTTTTTCGCCGGCGAGGTACTGGAGCGCGAGACTGAGGGCAGCGGAGACCTCTACATTCGCCGGCACCTGGAATTTGAACGTTCCGGGGGCGTATTGGGTTACGTGTTCCACCCGCAGACCAAGTTCGGACATCCGGGGTTCAAGCTGGGGAATCAATGCACGGGCCGTGGAATTATTGCCGAAGACCTGGAGTCGGCGGATAGACTGCCGGATTGCGGCGGGCAATTGGCCCATGGTGATTCGGAGTTCACGGATGAGATGATCCATCTGGGGCAGCCGTTCGGCGGCGGCCACTTCGAAGGCATCCTCAATCGTACGAAGCAGGGCCACCCCACCCCCGCAGCCGACCTGAAGGCCAACCCCGCTCTCGCAAGGCAACAGGGACAGGATGCCCTCCTCAGTGGTGGCATCGGAAGATTGAAGTGCGGTGATCCCGAAGGAAAAGCTAACGGGCCGGAGTTGGGCGGCGCGCAGGGCACCTTCAAGGTGAACGACGTGGTCGCGCGGAACGGCGACGATGGTGGCGGAGGGCGGTTCCGATGCGACCTGGAATTTCGAATGGGCGAGGAGGAATGCTCCGGGGCTGTAGGGGAAACCACGTTCGGCGGCGATGTCCAGGAAGCTGGCGATATCGGCTTGCGGGAGGTCCGGGAGGGTCGTGGTGAGGGTGAGCGCCCAATGGAGAGGCAGTCCCACGATGCACCGACGCTCCCGGACGCCGGCCGCATCCAATTGTTTCCGGATTTCCCGTCCCACCAGGGTTGGATCGTCCTTGAGAGGATCGAGGGAAAGGGCACAAACAAAAGACCGGACCACAGAAGCGGAGCCATTAGTGCGGCGAACGACGACGCCTTCCAGACGATGACCTTCCAGGGTGAGACCGAGCAGCGTCGACGCCTTCTGACCTGAAAACCGGTTGAGGCCCGGAAGGCGGAATGAGATCGGAGTCTTCATGATGATCAGCGGAAAGATCCGAATGTGCGCGAAGTTGTGAGGCGAGCGCCGTGGGCCTCTTCGAGGGCCTGCCGAGTATCGACGCCGAGGGCCCAGCCAAGGTGTGTCAGGTCCTGTCGGTAAATGATCAGCGGCGCGCCTTCCGTGGTGTCGAACACGAATTTGATCCGGTGATAACCACGGCCGTACTTTCCTACTGCGGCAATGTCGGCAGTGAACTGGTACGTCTGGGCGGTGAGATAGGGACCCGCCTGGATGGCTTGTTCTTCATCAAGGACATCCTTGACCCAGGCAATCGAACGAGCGCTCGTGCTACTTGCCTGTCGTGCGGCGACAAGGGCGGCCGCTTTGTCGGTTCCGATGCCTGGGATGCAGGCGAGGACCATTTCGCTGGCGGTGTTGACGTTGATGAGGCCCGGAGTGAAGGAGTTGGTCTGGACGGTGAGATTGGTCTCCACGAGCATGAATTCCTCTGCGGTGAGGCCGCTGCGAATGTAGAATTCGAGCATACTTCCAAAGGTGACGGCTCCCCCGCCGACCGGGCCTCCCTGACCCGGGCCGCCCTCCCCCGGGCCGTCCTGCCCCGGCCTCCTGCCCCGGATTGCCGCCGAGGCCGAGCACGACCTGGTTGGCGCGGTCGGCTCCCAGGGCATCCTGAAGTAACTTGGCGAGTTGATCAGGCTCATTGACATTCGTGCGCGAGGTTGAGGATTCCCCGCTCCAGACCGTAAGATATTCAAGGACGCCGGCGTCGAGGCGACCGTCGCGATTGTCTAATGGTGGCGAGGCATCGCCATCGTTTTCGTTGGGATCAAGGACACCATTGAGGTTGGCGTCTTCGCCGTAGAGAATCTCGGGAGTCATACCCGCGACGAGCCGCAGTTCGTCCAGCGAATCGAAGTCGGCGTTTTTGCAGCGATACGGGGGATCCAGGCGCTGGTACGTCTCGTCTTCGGCGCCGTTCACTGTCAGGTCCGAATCCGTATCCCTCCAGTCCACAATGGCCGCGGCGAGGGCGGGAGTCATGCCCGGGAGGAATTCGAGCATGTCCGCCGTTGCCGTGTTGAGGTTGAGTTTGGCGCTTTCATCGTCGAGGGCGAAGGTGGGCTCGGGACGACCAGTCTGCCAGGTGTTGGTGTCGCGGCCAATCAACCAAAAAGTCGCGTCGCCCAGAGGTACCGCTTCTGTTTCGTAGGCGAGCGGATCGGGGTATTCACCAGGGTACTCCACGTTTGCCAGGAGGTTGCTCACGTAAACCGCGGCGCCGTCGATGGCTTCTTCGGCCACGGCGCTGGCCATCCGGTTGTCGGCGGCGCGCAATTCAAAAGTCATTGCCTGAGCGAAATAGAGGGCGAGGCTGACCAGGCCGAAAGCCATCCAAAGGACGATAATCAGAATCGAGCCGCGGTGGCCTGGTCTTACGGACGTCGAATGGCGCGCGATGATCATGAGCCTTCTCCCGAGGTGGATTCGGTGCTGTTCGTGCGCGCCTGGACCACCAGCGGAATAACAAGTTCGATGGGAACGGAAGAGCCGGCCGGGGCGGTTGTGGAATTCGTGAGCCAGAGCTGAATCTTCACGCCGCTGGGCAGTGGCGTGGCGGCCGTGGTTGAATCCCAATCATCCACCCACTCCAAGCCGTCATAAAAGAGGAAGACGAGATTATCGACACCGCCAAGGAGCCACTGATCTTCGGGCTGGTCCTGGACGACGGGGAGGAGATTGCGCGTGATCGATCGGATGAGGTCTCTCCCGGGGCCTTGGTTGGTAGGATCGGCCAGGTAATAGGTAACCCGGGCAATCTCTCCCCAGGGCGAACGCTCATCGAGGATCCCGGTTGTCGTGTAGAGAGTCGGGCTGACAACGGCACCCGGCAAAACCGCGTTATAGGTGTTGGACAACGTGGAAGTGGAGTTGGATCCGCCCAAGCCGCTTCCAGCCAGAGTGGCGGATTGGAATGGGCCGGAAAAGGTCCCTCCGGGCGGAACCAGATTGGCGAGGTCACGATTGATGATATCGAGGGCATGTTGGAGCGGAACAGACTCCTCGAGTTGAGCTGTGGTCCGGTTTCGAAGATTGAGCGCGCTGTAAAAAACAGTATTTATCGCAAGGAGCACCAGAGCGAAGATGGCAACCGCGAGGAGCAACTCAATCAAGGTGAATCCGGCCCGGTAGCAGCCACGGCGGCGAACGCGGTTACCTTTCAGGCTCGGGGCGGAGATCATGGTTGGACCCTCGGGGATCATGAAGTGACGTCTGTATCAATGAGGGTGGTGAGCTGGAGGTCGTATTCCCGCCCCTGGACCTGGTAGAAGACCTGGACGGTCAGCATTCGCAAGCTGGAGGTTGGGTGGTTGATTTGCGTCCATGGTTCGACCCGGGCAACCCACCTGAATTCGTAAGGCCCCTCCTGAACCGTGCCGTTCAGGGAACCACGCTCCCATTGGCCATTGACTTTGAGCTCATGAAGATAGTTTTGGGCAATACGGGTTGCTACCGTCTTTCGGGCACTGACCTGCCCGGCGAGGTTGGCGATACGGACTCCTTCGACGGCCACGGGAATCACGATGGCCATGAAAAGCAACGCGGCCAGCACCTCGGCAAACGTGAACCCGGCGCGGCTGTGCCTAACGCTGCAGGAGGCTGGGAGTGTTGGTCTCAATCTCATAATGAAGGCCGGTCCGGCTCTGAACGATCCAGATCTCGCCTTGTTCCTCGCCCCGAATGACAATGCGCTTTGGACTGGTGGGGGCGATGAATCCATCGGGAGTAAATCGCAGCGCAGGTCGATTGCGAGCGATGATCGTGGTCTCGCGCCAATCTTCCTCGCCCGGAACCCAGCCCGAAGTGGGCACCGCATCGGGTTCAATTTCGAGGTCTTTGCCCCACTTGAATTCGACCGCGTGCGGATCGGTCTCGGTATACGTCGTCTCGGCCTGGAGCCCGTATGTCTGTTCCTCGGGATCGATCCAGATCACCATCGGAATACCTTCGGAGACGGCCCGGCTCTGGGCATAACGTGTCAGGCCGATGAACCGATGCACCTCGGAGTTCAAAACCCGGCCCTGGAAGAACCGGCCCAGGGAGGGTGCGCCGATAGCCAGCACCACACCGAGCAGGGCCATGACGAGGATCAGTTCGACCAGGGTAAAGGCGCGGGATCGGAGAAAGGCGTAGCGCCTGGCGGACATATTAGTGCCGGTTAGCGCTTTGCCAGTTGGCGATATCATCATCATTGCCTTCGCGCCCGTCCGGCCCCAGCGACGTGAGATCGTAGCCGGAGGTGTTGTGTTTGCCCGGAGCTTCATAAACATAAGCGTGACCCCAGGGATCGAGGGGAATTTCGCCTTTGCTGAGATAAGGACCCTTCCAGGACTGAGTATTGCGCGGCTGGACCACGAGTTCCTGGAGCCCGTTGCGGCCCTTAGGATAGTAGCCGTTATCGATCTCGAAGGCGTCCAGGGCGGTGCTGAATGTGGCAATTTGGGACTGGGCGGCCGTGATCCGTGCCTGCTCGGTGCGTCCCGTGAATTTAGGGACGACGATCGCGGCGAGGATGCCGAGGATGGTCAGGACCAGGAGCAGTTCGACGAGCGTGAAGGCATGCTGTCCGGACCGGCGGGCAGCGACAAATGGTTGAATGTTCATGATGGAATGGGGTGTCGCTATTTAATGTAATCTTGAATGGTGAAGATCGGGATGACCATCCCGATAAAAATCGTGCCGATGAATCCGGCGATAAAGAAAAGCATAAGCGGTTCGGCCAGGGCCACGGCCATCTTTAGTTGCCGGTCCAGGTCGCTTTCGGTCAGATTCGCGATCCGAACCAATTCCTGGTCGAGACGCCCGCTTTCCTCCGCTACAGAAATCATTTCCAGGACCGAGCCGGAGAAGAGCGTTTGGCAATCCGCGAGGCTGGGCCCGAGGGCCTTTCCCTCTTTGACGCACTCAATCGAATTCGAGACGGCATCGACAAGCAATTGATTGCCGATGGAACGGCGGGCGACATTAAGGCCATTGATCAGGGGAACATCAGCGGCGAGGAGCGTGCCGAGCATGCGACAAAAGCGCGCCATCGCGTATTGAGCCACGAGAGGTCCCACGAGGGGCAACTTAAGAATAAGCCCCTCCCAGGCGCGACGGCCGGCGGGCGAACTGAGCCAATTGCGCACCAGAAAGCCGGCAATGACGAGCGCAACCCCGACGAATAAACCATAGGTGCGAAGGACATCACTGATCGAGACGATGGCACGTGTCAGCAAGGGCAGTTGGGCCCCGAGCCCGGCGAAGATTCCCTGGAACCGCGGAATGAAAAAGACGAGCAGGAAGGTGAGCACACTCAAGGCGAGCACCAGGAGGATGGCCGGGTACAGCAAGGCCGTCATGACCTTCGATCGCATTTCCTTCTCGCGGGCCTGGAAATCCGCGATCTGGCTGAGCACAAGATCAAGGAACCCGCCCGTCTCACCGGCCTCAACCATGGCCACGTAAACTCGGGGAAAAATGTCCGGCGATTTGGCCATCGAATCCGCGAGCGTCGCGCCGTCCACGACGCTGTCATGAATTTCTTTCCAACGGATCTGGGCGGCCGGACTCGACGCTTCCTTGTGCAGAATCACCAGCGCGCGGCTCAGCGGCACTCCCGCGGCCAGCAAACTCGAGAGGAGCCGGGTGAAGTTCTCCAAGGCGCGCCCTGAAATGCGCTGCGAGGCGCCGGGGGCGAGTTTGAAAGAACGGGCGCCGGGGGGAGAGGCATCGGCACTGTTCGTGGCGTCGTTCTTACCTTTGCCTTCGGCTCGCTCGCTGAGCGAGATCGGGCGCAGACCGCGTCCCTCGATCTGGCGGAAAGCTTCCTGGCGTCCGCCCGCCTCAAGTTCGCCACCGGTAATGGCGCCGTCGGACTGCACTGCCTTATATTGAAAAGTCGGCATGCCGGAGTTTTAAAGCTGACGGTTGGAGATGGACGTCTCGTCCACCGAAAGAGCTGATGGCGCGGTTTTGGTCGCCCGCACAACTTCCTTGGCGGTCGTGACACTCAGGACTTCCTCGACCGTGGTTAAGCCGAGACGCACGAGGCGCCATCCGTCTTCGGCCAACGTTCGCATGCCGGCGCGGCGGGCGACCTCGCGGATCTGGTCACTGGAACCGTTCTTAAGGATTAACTGTCGAATCTCATCCTCAGTATCCATCCACTCAAAGATCGCGTGGCGACCGAAGAACCCGGTATGCCGACATTCGCGGCAACCCACCGAGCGGTAAATGGGGGTAGCTGCGGGAATGCCCACCCGGTCTTTGAAGACCTGGGCCGCGGGCGAACTGTCTTCAACCCGGCAATGCCGGCAGAGGACACGGACAAGGCGTTGGGCGAGGACGGCCTCGAGCGAAGAGGCGACAAGATAAGGTTCGACGCCCATGTCGACCAGGCGGGTGAGCGCACCGGCAGCGTCGTTAGTGTGAAGCGTCGAAAAGACGAGATGCCCGGTAAGCGAGGCTTGGACAGCGATCTGCGCAGTCTCCTGGTCCCGAATTTCACCAATGAGAATGACGTCGGGATCATGCCGGAGAATCGAGCGCAACCCCCGGGCGAAGGTCAGGCCGGCCTTTTCCGAGACCTGGATTTGGTTGACGCCTTTAAGTTGATATTCGATGGGATCCTCGATCGTGATGATCTTCCGAAGAGAATCGTTGATCTCGTTGAGGGCGGTGTAGAGGGTGGAAGTCTTGCCGCTCCCGGTCGGGCCGGTCACCAGGATGATGCCGTGCGGAAGTTCCAGGACCCGCTGGAAACAGTCGAATTCGTGGGTGTCCATGCCCAGTTCGCGCATCCCCAGCAGGGTGGCATTTTGGCGCAACAGGCGCATGACAACGGCCTCGCCGTGCAGCATGGGAATCACCGAGACGCGGATGTCCACTTCGCTGGCGTCGATGCGGATTTTGATGCGGCCATCCTGAGGCAGCCGTTTTTCGGCAATGTTCAAGTGGCTGAGAATCTTGACCCGAGAAACAATCGCAGGCTGGAATCGCTTGATCTGAGCCGGGACGGGTACTTCCTGGAGTACGCCATCGATACGATATCGAATGCGGAGTTCGTCTTCGAACGGTTCCAGGTGAATGTCCGAGGCGCGAAGTTCAATGGCATCGCGGAGGACCTGGTTGACAAATCGGATGATCGATGCGTCTTCCGCGGCGCTATCAAGATTGGTGTCGTCCTGCTGGTTGTCGTCGACGACCTGAAATGGTGTTTCCTCCTCGAGCGTGTCGATCGTGTCGGCGCCGATTCCCAGGCGTTTCTTCATCTCGCGCTGAATAGCCTCGCTCGGCGCGAGAACCGGTTTCAGGCGGAGGCCGGTCATGCTGCGGAGGGCATCGAGTGCCTGGGTCGCAAAGAGCCGGCTGGTGGCAATTTCGACCCCGCCATTGACGCGGCGCAGGGGCAGCAGCCCGTCTTTCAATAACAATCGGGCCGGAAACAACGAAAGGACCTCCTTGTCCGGCTCGAGGTCATCGAGGGAAGTGAAGGGGAGATCGTATTCGTCGGCCAGCCAGCGCAAGACGTCTTCTTCTGACCGGGCCGGCGTGTGGTCGGGATCGCTGGAGTCGTTCGATTCCGCCAAGGCGTGGGCGTCGACCGCGGTCAGTTGCCTTGCCGCGATCATTTTATCGAGTAACTCGCCGAGTACGGGATGGGTAGGCTCCGTAGCGTTCATAGGCCACACGCCGTTATGCCGGGTTGCGGAAAAGCTCAGTCAACGAGTCCCATCGAGAGCGCGACGGCTTCCTGTTTCACGTTCAGGACTTCCTTCAACTCTTGCTGCGCTTTCTCCAAAGCGGCTTCCTTTTGCTTGCGGGCCTCGCGGTATTTCGCGATCGCAGTTTTGAGGTCGGCGGTCGAGGCGTTCGATTCGATGGCTTTCTGAAGCGCGAGTTCTTCATCGCTCGGCTCCGGTCCAAACCGGCGGCGATTGGGAGGATTGGCCTGCGCATTATCGTCGTTGCCCGGGCCACGGCGCGCCATCATGCGCATCCCGCCGAAGCCGCCGGCGCCGCCCACTTCGCGTCGGGCTTCCATCACTTTGGTGAGCCTCTGTTCAATGACCTGCCATTCAGCGTCGTTTTTGACATCGAACTGTTCGCGGACACCTTCCATCATGCGTTGGCGCATTTGCGCGGGATCAAAATTGCCACGGGGGCCTTGCGGGCCGCCACCCTGGCCATTCTGGCGTCCCTGAGCCTGCAGCGAGCTGACGTTTAGAGACATGAGGACGGCGACTCCGGCCGTCAGAATCAATGAGGACAATTTCATAATGCGGATCTCCGAATTTATGGACTTATGCTTTCTTCTAGCTTGTTTCGTACAATGGCGCACATCATCGCCCTGCACCTTGTTTGACCTTTAGTGGGCACAAGGCATGCCAAGCGGTAAAATAGGCCAACTCCGCCTTTGTGCCGGTCATAGCGCGCAGCAATTGCGCGTCTTGACCGGGACGCGCGCGCAGTATTTGCGCGCCTGAGGCAATTCCATCAAAAGGCCTCGTAGCTTCTCGAGTCGTAACTTCCAGCGGGCGACGTGGATTCTGCCTAACCCCGGGGGCGGCGGTTGAACGGGCTTCAAATCTCCTGGGTCTGCAGGGTAGACTCATTCGATCCGAGTAACCGCGGCCTTTTGAAATGAAGGCGCATCCCCTCGCTGGAGACATTGCCGGTGTCAAAAAGTTACAGGACCAGGAGAAAGCCCCGGGTGAATGGAATCGTGTCGAGCTCCTCGCTCAGGACGACCGTTACACCGTCTGGTTGAACGGCGAGGAGGTGAACGACATCTCTGGCGTTGAGATCGGCCACGGCCCCATCGGACTTCAATCCGAGGGAGGCGGAATCCAATTCCGGCGAGTGACCGTCACACCGCTCTGAGGGGGCCGTCGCAGTTCCATGCGAGAAGATTGAATCCGATGGGAATTGCTCTATATTGCCGGCGTGTCGAATAGCAGCGCCGCCCGGCATGCGATCCAGCGAAAGCCCCCAAGTAATCTCGAGTGCGGGTCCGCTGGGGCGTTTACGCTGATCGAGTTGCTGGTCGTGATCGCGATCATTGCCATTTTGGCTGGCCTGCTTCTCCCGGCCTTATCCGGTGCCAAGGCCCGTGCCCAGGCCATTGCGTGTCTCAATAATCTCCGTCAACTGCAGCTTTGTTGGAGCATGTATGTGAATGATCACGGCGATTTTCTCCCGCCCAATGATTTTGTCTACACCCCGGATGGCGCGCCCATCAGCAATGGCATCTCCTGGTGCCCGGGAATAACCCTATTCGATACGAACTCCGACAACATCCGAAGCGGCCTGCTCTTCCCTTACAACCGTTCCAGCGAAATCTATCATTGCCCGACCGATCGTTCTCGCGTCCGCACCCTCGAAGGCGAGGAACTGCCTATTCTGCGCACGAGAAGTTATAATATGAACGGCACGCTTGCCTGCCGCAGCACGTGGTGGATTCCCACCTTTCGCCAATACTCCGAGATGATTGATCCCCCACCCTCGAAGGTCTTCGTCTTCATCGAGGTTCACGAAGCTGGAATATTCGACGCCCATTTCGGTATCGGTAGCACGAACGGTTTTTACTTCGATCACTGGGGCGATTTGCCGACCGACCGCCACCGACGCGGAGCGAACATCACGTTTGCCGATGGCCATGTAGAGTACTGGAAATGGGCGTGGCCCAAGGTCTTTCAGATGTGGGGCCAATCCGTCGTCAACGAAAGGGACCTCGCCGACCTCCGACGCATGCAGGAGGGTATCCGGCGAACGTGGGCCGACGGATCCCTGTGAGTTTTACGGCAGGCCGGAGAAGTCCTGACCGCCGCCCCTGATTTTCTCGCTTGCACCCACGCCGCTGCATTCTAACTTTCCGTCCCATTATGAATTATCGGATAACTAATCGGGCCGCTTCCCTCTCCCCGTCGCTCACACTCGCCATTGATGCGAAAGCCAAGGCCATGAAGGCCGAGGGCCAGGATGTGGTTGGCTTCGGCGCGGGTGAGCCGGATTTCGACACTCCGCAGCACATCAAAGATGCCTGTGCCAAAGCCTTGGCCGCCGGCTTTACGAAATACACGCCGAGCAGCGGGATACCCGAGCTGCGTCAGGCGATCGCCGGGAAATTCCAACGCGATAATGGCCTCGCCTACAAACCATCGCAAATCATCGTCTCCTGTGGCGGCAAACACTCCTGTTACAACTCCATTATCGCCACTTGCCAGGACAACGACGAAGTCATCATCCCCGCCCCCTACTGGCTCAGCTACCCGGAGATGGTCAAACTTGCGGGCGCCACGCCCCGGATCCTCGAAACCACGGACCAGACGGAATTCAAACTCACGCCGGAACAACTTCGCGCCGCGATCACGCCCCGCACCCGGATGCTGATCCTCAATTCGCCCAGCAATCCCACCGGATCCGTATATACCCCCGATGAAATCAAGGCCCTGGGCGACGTGTGCATCGAGCATCACATCCTGATCCTGAGCGACGAAATCTATGAACATCTCCTCTACGATGGCGCTGTCCACCGTGGCGTCGCCACCTTCAGCCCGGCCCATTATGACCACACCATCGTTGCCCACGGCTTCGCAAAAGCCTGGAGCATGACCGGATGGCGGCTCGGCTTTCTTGCCGCTCCCGAACCCATTGCCAAGGCCATCGACGCCATCCAAAGCCATAGCACGAGCAACCCCACCAGTTTTGCCCAGAAAGGCGCCGTCGCGGCCCTCACGGGGCCCCAGGACCACCTCCCGTTGTGGCTCGCCGAGTACCGACAAACGCCGAACCTTTGCCCATCAGAAGCTCAATTCCATCCCGGGCATAAGTTGCGTGAACTCCCAGGGGGCGTTCTACCTGTTCCCCAACATTTCGAAGCTGGGCCTCAAATCGACGGACTTCTGCGCCCGATTGCTCGAACAGGAGAAAGTGGCCGCCGTGCCGGGAATTGCCTTCGGAGCCGATGACTACATCCGGATCAGTTACGCCACCAGCCTCGCGAACATCGAGAAGGGCCTTACCCGATTGGAAAAATTCGCCCGCGGCCTTTCCCGTTAAATCGCGCCGCGGCTGATCACGCCCCTCCCGGGAGTTCCCAACCCGGGCGGATCTCCTCGTCCGCTCCACTGCCCGGCAGCCCACGGAGTTGTCGGCGCTCGGCAATCACGCCGACCATGGCGGCATTATCCGTGCAGAGGTTTGGTTCGGTCAAACGCAGTTCGATGCCTTCGACGCCGCAGGCCGCGCGCAGTTCCCGCCGAAACCGGCTGTTGCACGTCACTCCGCCCGATGCCGTCACGCATTCGGCCCGCAGGCGTTTTGCGGCTCGAAGGGTCTTGGTTACCAAGACATCGACAATCGCCGCTTGTACCCCCGCGCATAAATCCCGGACTGCCCGGGAATCCTCGAGTAACTCCGGGTGATCACGCAAAAAATAGCGCACCGAAGTCTTTAGACCGCTAAAGCTGAAATCATCCGAAGCATCATGTTGTAATGGACGTGGAAAATCGTACCGGTCCGGATCGCCTTCTGACGCCAGACGATCCAATGCCGGTCCTCCAGGGTAGGGCAAACCCACGAGCTTCGCCACTTTATCGAAACATTCGCCGGCTGCATCATCCAGCGTCGAACCCAGGATATGGTGCTCGAATTCTTGCCGCACCCACACCAACAGGGTGTGCCCGCCGCTCACGATGAGGGACACGTTGCCCCGGAACTCCGAAAAATCCACCCGCAAGGGATCGGGCCGGATCCATGGCGAATATAGATGAGCCTCGTGATGATGGATCCCAAAGAAGGGTTTGCGCAAGGCGTAGGCCATGCCTTGTGCAGCCTTTAACCCCACCATCAGCGCGTTGGGCAAGCCCGGTCCCTGCGTCGCTGCGACAAGGTCCAGGTCCGTCGGCTTTACGCCTGCCCGTTCCATTGCACGCCTTGCCACCGCCGGCAGGTTGCGCAAATGCTCGCGGGTCGCTAATTCGGGCACCACTCCCCCGTATTCGGCATGCAGGCTGGATTGGGACGAGACGTCGTTCGCCAGAATCAATCCGTCCCGGCCGACCGCCACACTGGTCTCATCACAAGAAGTCTCAAAAGCCACCCACGTCGTCGAAGTCATCGCTGGCTACTTGGCGCGGGCGACTCTTTCGGCATCGAATGCCGGCGCGGGGAGATGGTGTTCCTCGAGGAGCTGCGTGTAGATGCTCACGCCTTTGAGCACGCGCCGGGCTCGGTCGAGTTGAACATCCGGGTTCTCATCCAACGTCGTCTGTTCCTCGGCGGTCAGGGTCTCGAGATTGCCACGAAATCGAATTAACAATGCCTCCTGCTGTTTGTCCGTCATTGGAATAATCCGGTCGGGCGTGATGCCGTGCTCATGAATGACCTTGTGGCTGGGGGTGTAATACTTGGCTGTGGTCAGCCGCAACGCCATCCCTCCCTCCAGTGGCAGCACTTTTTGCACAGAGCCTTTCCCGAACGTCTGCTCGCCCAATATGACGGCCCGGCTCTTGCCCTCCGCCGTGGTGTCCTGCAGACAACCGGCCACGATCTCCGACGCGCTGGCGCTGCCTCCATTCACCAGAATTGCCAAGGGCAAGTCCATGTACCGTCCATTGCCTTTCGCCCGGTACTCCGAGCGATCCGAAGGCCGACGGCCTTCGGTCGACACGATCAGCTGTTTCCGCGGCAGGAACTTCTCGCACACATCGACCGCCTGCTCCAACAAGCCCCCCGGATTGCCTCGTAAATCCAGAATCAAAGACTGCATTCCATGTTTCGACAATTGCTTCAACGCGGCATCCAACTCGGAGTTCGTCTGTTCGCCAAATTGCGTCACTCGGACATAACCGACACCGCCTTCCCAAACGGGAAATTCCTGGCGACCGTCAATGTCCTTGACCGTCTCGACTTTGATGATCGCGCGTTCCAAAACCACATCGCGTATCGCCCCGGATCCCGGACTGAGGATGGTCATGGTCACGTCGGTGCCCGGCTCACCTCGTAAGAGCTTCACCGCTTCCTGCAATCCCAGCCGTTCGGTGCTCGTCCCCAGGATCCGCATGATCCGGTCACCCGGTTTGATCCCCGCGCGCGCGGCCGGCGTCCCATCCATGGGCGAAACTACCGTCAGGGCGTTGTCGCGCACTCCGATAACCAGGCCTACTCCGCCAAACACGCCTTCGGTGTCCTTCTTCAACTCGATATACTTGTCTTCATCCATGAATTCGCTGTGAGGGTCCAATGTATCCAGCATTCCCTTCAGCGCGCCATAGATCAGCTCCTGATAGCTCAGGTCGTTCCCATCCACGTATTCGTTGCGGACACGTTCCAGGACGTTCACAAACAGCTTGTAGTTCCGCTCCGGATCGTCCGCTTCGCGGCCCTGTGCCTGGGCCAGATAAATTTGGGCCCCGACGAAGACATTGACTGCCAGGACACAGACCAATGCGCCATACCAAACGTTTTTCTTCATAACTCCGTTCTTACGCCTTCACACAGTAGTCATTGCCTCCGGGCCTGGCAAGACCCCTTCAGGTAGATATAAGGGCACGGGCGCATGACGACGTCTCGTAGATTGAACGGACCTTCCGGAGTCTGCGCCGACGCGTCGCCGGGACATTCTTGACCGGGCCAGCCTCGTCACTTTTCACGCAACAACGCTTCCACCACGTGCAAATCCGCCGGCACAGTCACCTTTGGGTTCAACGCTTCGGACTCAACCAGGCTCACCTGTTGCCCGATCCATTCGCATGCCGCCGTGTCGTCCGTCACCTGTCGGCCGGCTTCCCGCACGCCCTCCAACGCGCGGCGGATGATGGCCACGCGAAAGGCCTGCGGAGTCTGCACGGTCCAAAGTCGCGCGCGATCCAGTGTTCGCGTAACGCGTTGTCCGTCCTCGCTTTCCTTGATCGTGTCGGTCACGCGACGGGCAGCAACTGCGGCCCCTGAAATCTTTGCCTGCTCGATGATCCGCTCCACCAGGTCCAGCGGGGTGCACGGTCGTGCTCCGTCGTGGATGGCGACCCATTCCGCACTCGGATCAAGCGCTTCAAGCCCGTTCCACACCGACTGCTGTCGTTCCTGTCCGCCGGTTACGAATCTAACGGATTTTCGAAATCCCCAGCGGACCCTCAATTCCTCAAATTGAGCCTGGTGATCGGCGCGAACCACAAGCACGATCTCATCGATGAAACCTGCGGATTCGTAAATCTCCCAGGTGTGCGCCACCACCGGCTTCCCTTTGACAGTCAAGAAGAGCTTGTCCACCCCCTCGCCCATCCTTGTCCCTTGGCCGGCAGCCACGATGATCGCCGAAGTCATGGACGCATCCTAGGCCTCAACCGCAATCCGTGCCAGCCTCCCATGCGTCTCGTCCCGTTTTCCCAACCGCCCATATCGATAAAATCAATTCGCCGGCCGCCAGTCCAGGACCTTGAGTTGAACGGAACTGCGACCTTGAAAATGGTTCAATTGCGGCACTGCCACCAAATCAAATCGTCCAGCCGGGATGGAATTACTGCCGCAGTTCCACCAAACTGCCTGCACCGCCGCGGTGGCATCGACGACCCGAAATCGCGCGTGTTGAGACTCGCCACCCATGCGATGGAACTCCCCTTGAATTTGGAGATTCCGCAACACCACTTGGACTTCGGGATTTCCCTGCCCAATCGGATCCAGCCGGCCCAGGTCCGCCACCAACTCGAGAGTTAATCCGGCCAGGGGCAACTCAAAATCCACGAGCAATAACGGCTCAAAGTCCTCCGGCCGTATTCGGGCGCGTGCCACGGCATTAAGCTGACGGCGAAAGGACTCCACCTGCTCAGGCTGCATCGTGAGTCCTGCCGCCATGGCATGTCCCCCGTGTCGAACCAAAAAGGAATCGCACTCGCGAAGCGCCGAACTCAGATCGAAGCCTTGGATACTTCGCCCGGACCCTCGCCAGGCCGCGCCGTCACCCCCCAAAATGATCGTCGGTCGGTGGAATTCACGCAGCACCCGGGAAGCAACGATCCCCACCACCCCCACGTGCCATTCTTGTCTGCCTTCGACGATGACCCAATCTTCAGCAGCATCGAACCGTGCACGGATGGCGTGCACCGCCTCATCAGCCATGCCTCGCTCCAAAACCTGCCGCTCACGGTTGCGCGCGTCCAACTGCCGCGCCAAGACTTCCGCTTTCTTCGGATCCCGGGTCAGCAGCAGTTCCAGGGCATCGTTCGCAGTATCCAACCGGCCGGCGGCATTCAACCGCGGCGCAAGTTGAAATGCCACCTCGAAGACCCCGGGCGGATTTCGCATTCCCGACACCGACATCAATGCCTGCAGTCCCGGTCGGACTGTCCGAGCGATCCGTTCCAATCCCGCCGCAACGAAGATCCGATTCTCTCCTCGCATCGGCACGAGATCCGCCACCGTTCCGAGGGCCACCAGATCGAGCACCAGGCGGAGATCGCATGCGAGAGCTTCCTCCCATCCCTCACTGCGTCCTTCCTTGACCAGCGCGTGTGCCAGCTTAAAGGCCAGCCCGGCGGAACAGAGATCTTTGCCCGAGGCGGTTGAATCCTGGTTCCGGTGAGGATTAACCAGCGCCGTTGCGGGGGGGAGCGACTCTCCCAGTTGATGGTGATCCAGAACGATCACGTCAATGCCGGCCTCTTTGAGCCATGCAATGCTTTCGAGTGAGGTGGATCCGCAATCGATCGACACCAATACTTGCGGCTGATGCTGATCCACGCACTGACCCACCGCGGCCGCGGTGAGTCCATATCCTTCCTCGAAGCGCGAGGGCAAGTAAGCGCTGACCCGCCAACCCATCGCCGTCATTACTTCCTGCAGTATCGCGGTCGCCGTCACCCCGTCGACGTCATAGTCTCCAAACAACACCACCTGTTCACCCGCCCGGCGCGCCTGCCCCAGACGCTCCACCGCGACCGCCATATCCGGCAACATCTCCGGATTCTCCAGTGCCCGCAGCCGCGGTTCCAGGAATTCCGCAGCTTGACGGTGGTCCTGGATGCCGCGGTTCAGGAGACAACGGACCAGCTCAAGCGAACAGCCGATTTGTCCGGTCAGTAACCGCGCCAGGTCTTCGTCGCAGGGCGTTATCGACCAACGGTATTTCATTTTCGCTTTTCTCAGGACTCAACCCCGTGCTACTCCGATTTTGAGGCGGCAGGCGCATCCGACCGTCCCGCTCGTCGCCGTTCCAAATAGGTGGCCACGAGGGAAAGCAGGATCGAACAGGCCAGAATGAAACCCACCACCCCCAGCGACACGTTGGTGGGGATTTCCATCTGGAACCACAAATGACCGGGAGTCGGCGCGTCCACCAACACCTCCACTTCGTGCGGATCCATCAACATTTTCAAGCCGATAAAGACCAGGACAAATGAGAGGCCGAGTTTGAGATAACGAAAATAGCCGATGAGATTCGCCAGCACAAAATAGAGGCTCCGCAAACCCAGAATCGCAAAAACATTCGAGGTGAATACAATAAAGGGATTTTGGGTCACGCCGAAGATGGCGGGAATCGAATCCACCGCGAAGACCAGATCTGTCGTCTCAACCATCAACAAGACCAGCGCCAGCGGCGTCAGCGCAAATCGACCCAGGTTCCGCGTCACCAGCTTCTGTCCCTCGAAATCCTGGGTCACGGGAAAACAGATCCGCGCCAGTCGAATGATCGGGTTCTTTTCCGGTTGGACGCCTTCCTGGCTGGAAAACACCATTCTGGCGCCCGTCACCAGAAGGAAAAAACCAAAGAGATAAAGGAGCCACTCGAATCGGTTAACCATCGCGGCGCCAAACGCAATCATGACGCCGCGCATGACGAATGCACCGGTGATTCCCCAAAACAAGACCCTGTGCTGGAGCGCGATGGGCACCCGGAAATACCCGAAGATCAGCGCGATGACGAAGACGTTGTCCATCGACAATGACAACTCGAGAAGGTAGCCCAACAGAAACTTCTGCGCTTCGTCCCGGCCCAGCGTGGGCACCAGGGTCCAGGCGAACATAAGCGAAAGGGTCACCCATAAACAGGTCCAGGCCAGAGCCTCTCGAAATCGCACCACTCTGGCGCGCCGATGAAAGACGCCCAAGTCCAGCGAGACGACGAAAAGCACCCCCAGTATGAATGTGGCATAATGCCACCATTCAATTTGAACCCATGCCAGCATGGAATGAGGTTATACCTGGGCTGCGGCGGGGGCCTCCATGGAAACTTGCGATGCGATCTTTGGCCGCGCGCCATGATGCCACCAAAGCACCAACGCGCTCGCGATGTATATGGTCGAATAGGTTCCGGTCAGGATGCCGACCATGAAAGTGAAGGCGAAGTCATTGATGATCCCACCGCCGAACAGGTAGAGCGACAAGGTAGCCAAAAAAGTCGTTCCGGAGGTGATCAACGTCCGGCTAAGGGTTTGGTTCAATGCCTGGTTGATGATCTCCCGGAACGTTCCACGCACCCCCAGTCGCAAATCCTCCCGAATGCGGTCGAAAATGACAATCGTGTCGTTGATGCTAAAGCCGATGATCGTCAGGACGGCGGCCACAATTGGCGCGCTTAACTCCCGCCCGGATAGGAAGAACCAGCCCATCGTCATGAGCAGGTCATGAATGATGGCCACCACCGCCGCGATGGCAAATGAGAATTCATAGCGCACCGCCACATAAACCAGGATTCCCAGCATCGCCAGCAACGAGGCGATGATGGCGGACTTCTGGATCTCGCGTCCGACCGAAGGCCCCACCTTGTCCAGTTTCATACGTTGAAACTGGGCCTCGGGAAAATGCGCTTTCAGGGCTTGCTCCACCTGATCGCCCGCGCCGAAGGGCGTCACCAATTGCAAAGATTTTGTGCCGTTCGCCAGATCCGTCTGGTACTGGATCATGGAATCACCTACCTGCAGGCCCTGCACCACACCGCGCACCATGTCGACCGGCACCTCGTGCCCGAGTTCGTAGCGCAGCGTCAATTGATCTCCACCGGCAAAATCCACCCCCAGGACATCGTGTCCCCGCTTGATCCCATAGCCGAGCCCAATGAAGATCAATGTCCAACTTACAATGAACGCCGGCTTCGCATATTTCAAAAAATCGAGTCTCGTCGCTTTTACCAGCGAGAGCATCCGCAACTCCGTCAACCACCCGCGATCGAGCAACCCATCGAAGATCAGCCGCGTCCCGACCAAGGCCGTGAACATGCTGACCATGATGCCGATGGTGAGCGTGACGCCGAACCCTTTGACCGGCCCCGTGCCCAGAAGAATGAGAATGACCGAAGAGATCAAGGTGGTCAAATTGGAGTCGAAAATTGTGCCGAACGCCTTGCTGTAGCCGGCCGCAATCGCACCGCGCAAAGACTTGCCGGCCGCCCGCTCCTCCCGAATGCGCTCGAAGATCAGGACATTCGCGTCCACGGCCATTCCCATGGTAAGCACCACGCCCGCAATTCCCGGCAACGTCAGCGTGGTCTCAAATGAACACATCACCCCCAGGAGAACGATGATGTTCAGGAGCAGCGCAGTGTTGGCCACCAGACCGGCCAACAGATAATACCCCAGCATGAACCCGGAAACCACCAGGGCCCCAAAGATACTCGCCTTGATTCCGCTCCGGATGGAATCATGCCCGAGCGAAGGATCCACTCCCCGTTCCTCCACAATCTGCACCGGCGCCTCCAGCGGATTGATGAGGACATTCGCCAACTCAAATGCTTCTTTCACCGTGAAATCTCCCTCGATCACCCCGCTGCCTTGCGGGATTTCCGAGTTAATCCGCGGAGTGGAATAGAGCTCGCCATCGAGAATAATCGCCAACTGCCGCCCGACATTCTCCCGAGTGACCTTGGCGAATAGCGCCGCTCCCTCACTATTCATGGTGAATGAGATTTCCGGACGCCCGGTCAGGGGATTAAAGACCACGCCCGCTCGTGAGACATGCTTACCCGTCAAACCGCCTTCCGGTTGCCGCTTCACCAGGTAGTGCTGGGTGAGCACCCGGCCATCCGGGCGGCGGATTCGTTGAACCATGTTGGTATATCCGATCGGCGTAATCCCCTGCTCGATCAATTCGGCGCTTCGCTCGTGCACCAACCGGAATTCCAGGAATGCCGCCTTTTCGATGTTCGCCTTGGCTTCGGCCTTTCTTTCTTCTGTGAGCCCCGGCATTTGGATGAGAATCCGGTGAGCACCGGCCGGTTGAATGAGCGGTTCCGCCACACCCAGGCGATCCACTCGCTTTCGCAAAACCTCCACGGCCTGGGATAGTGCCCCTTCCTGCTCTTCGGCGGAAGTCAACTGGTTGGTATCCATGGCCACCAAAAACGACGTCCCCCCTTGGAGATCGAGCCCCAACTTGATCTTGCCCGACGACTCCCGTTGCAACCGTTGCAGCAGCGCCCGCAACGGATCCGTCTCGCCGGAAACATCGTATTGGGGAAAATATCGCGATAGATCGTTGGTTCCGGTCGCCTGGAGCAGGCTCGCAAAGGATCGCTCCTGGTCCGCGCCGCGCAATTCCCGCGCTTCTTGCACGATTCGAGTGAAGTTGGTGTCGACGTTCTGGGCTCGTTGTTCCACAAACTCGATCAAGTCCCGATCGGTCGGCGGATAGATCTCGAAGATCGACCAACCCAAAGCCAGCACCACCATGAACGCCCAGAAATTTCGATTCTTCATGAAATCAGAACACCCCCAACTATGCAGCACTCTCAACGATCTCGGTCACCGCCGACTTCAGCACCTCCAGCTTCGTATCGGCGGAACGGAGCGACACGGTACGTTCCTTGACGCTCACAACGACCCCCATGATACCCCCGGAAGTCACCACCTTGTCTCCCGCCTTGAGAGCCTTCAACAAGGTCGCGTGTTCCTTGGCCTTCTTTTGTTGTGGGCGGATCATCAACAACCACATCACCACCATGAAAAAACCCAGCGTCAGCAGCATCGAAAGGAGCTGTCCCGTCTGATTCGGCTTCTCCCCGGGCGCGGGTTGCTGGGCCAATGCGAACAACCAATTAATCGTTTGAACGAACATACAAGAAAACAGTGAGCCGTTAAATCTAGGGCGGGAAACGCCTTTGGCAAGCGTTTTAGCAGACGCCCCATTCGCTCAGTTCGTCGTGGTTGATCTTGTCGCCCAGCGCCACCTAACCCATTGGGTTCCCGATAGTTTCACGAAGAGGTCGGGCCTGTCCTCCAGCGTCGTACACCGTTGCGCCCCGGACTCCTCCGCCACAACACGCTTTCCTCCACTGAACTCAAGCCCCCCTTACACCCATCCTCTCTCAAGCATTCCCGCCCGCCCCGACTGGTGCGGCCTCCGCTTGAACCTGGACCACCGAACGCTCCTCTTCCGGCCTCAGTTCAATCCGTTCCAGCGCGCCGGCGCATTGCGCCGCCAGCATCTGCAACGACTCCAGGTCCGCGCCTCGATACGCATTCTCCACGCCGCTACGGACGGAAATGAATCCACAGGTTTGATGCGCGATCACAATCGGCACGCACAGCACGGAGGCCGAATGTCGCACGCGGTGTCCGACCACCGTCGCCTGAAATTCCGGAGCCGTTGACGCCGGGCGAAGGACGAGCTGGGGCCCGTCCTCAAGCACGCGGCGCATGAGCCCGGTAGGTTTCCCTTCGGGATGTAGCGGCCGGCAATCCTGGTCATGGCCCTGATCCATCTCCAAACAAAGGACCGAATGTACCTGATCGGATTCCAGGCAATACTGATCCAGGCTGAAAAGGTCCCATCCCAATAACTCTTGCGTCGCTCGACCCGCCACCCGGGCCACACCCTCGGCAGTGCTCGACTGATTGAGCTCGGAACCCAGCCGCATCAGGACGCGCCAGCGCGTTTCGAATTGCTTCCTCGCCGCTCGATGAAGTTGCAGTTCTTCGGAAATCTCTTGTTTGCAGTCTCGTTGTTGGTTCTGTCTCCGCAACTCAGCCTCGAGCTTGTGCCGTTCGATCACCAGCGCCCGGAGTTCATCGGCCAGACGAAGGGTATCGTCGGCCTGTTCCCGACCCCGGCGGGAAAGTTCAGCCCGCGCCGCCTTGAGCTCATTTTCCATCCTGTTCCGATCCTCAAGATTCTCCCGCAACTGGTCTCCCAAGCGGACCAGCTCCTCCGCGTGTCCGCGAAGTCGGCGGACCTGCTCCTCGCGAAGCGAGGCTAGCTCCTGACGTAGCTCGCATACCTCCTGTTCTCGACTCGATAATTGCTGGCGCAACAAATCCGCGGCTGACGTGTCACCATTACGAAGTTTCCCGAGGTCAAGCATTGCGGACTCCAATTCGTGTTCTGTCTCGCGGGCCCGCAATTGTGCCCGCTCACAATCCTGCCTGGACTGATCCAATGCGCATTCGAGCCCGCCACAACGTTCCCAGAGTTCGCCGATTTCCTCCTGCCGATGCTGCAAATCCGAATCGCGCTGGGTCAGTTTCGACTCGAACGAAGATGCCGATTGGCTGCTCGAGGCATTGAACGTCAGCCGGAGTTGATCCAACTCGGCCTCCTTGGCCTTGAGTGTGGCCTCGAATTCTTTTTGCGAACGGGCCATGGCCGCCTCGACTTGGCTCCACCGCTGAGTTTCGCTTTGCAGGTTCAACTCCAGTCGTTGCTGTTCGAATAATCGCGCCATCTGCCGTTCCCCGATGACCAATCTCGCGCGCAACGGATCCAATTGATAGGGCTTGATCAGGAAATCATTCGCGCCCGCTTCCAGGACCTGCTTGGCCTCATTCGGGAGCGTCGGTTCTATGGCGGCGATGATGTACGTCTCACTCCCGCGGGCTTGGTTCCGGATCCAACGACAATACTGAAGCCCATTCATCCCGGGCAGATTCACCTCCACGAACAGGAGCGGATAGAAGGCTTTCTGGTAAGCCAGGATGGCTTGCTCCGCATTCTCGAACGTCGTGACCTCATGCCCGCGCTCCGCCAGCACTTTCGCAAGCAGGCACTGACTTTTCAAATTACTCTCAACCACCAGCGCATTCATCGGCCGCTCCAGTTCTTCCTGCGGGTTTTCTTCGCCGGCACTCCCAAACTCGTTCTGCTCATCGGCGTACGGATTCAGGACAATACCCGCCTCCGAACTAATCCCGATCTTCCATGGTTGGGTTCTTTCGGGCCGTTGCCGGCACCCGCGAGGAATTCGGAGCACTTTCAATTCCAGCAAGTCCAGCGGAAGAAGAGGTTGAAAGATGGCAACCGGTTGCCGCAGGAAAACTTCAGGAGGTTGGAACCGCGGTTCGAGACGGCAGCCGGACCTCAACCACGGTGCCCTGCCCCACGGTGCTGGCGACTGAGAGGCTACCTCCGTGCAGTTCGGTTAACCGTTTGGCAATCGTCAGTCCAAGACCCGACCCTTGTTGCTCGTAAAACCGACGTTCGAATTGCATGTAAGCCCCAACTTGCGACACGTGCTCCGTCTTCATGCCGCGCCCGGAATCGGTGACTCGAAGGATCTGCAACTCGGCTTGGCTCAGCAACGCCACCTGTACCGCCGTCCCCGACTCGCTGAACTTAAAGGCATTGTCGAGCAATTCGCTGGCGATCTTGGCAAAATACTCCTCCAAAATCAGACTCGTCCCCGCTTGCAGATTTAAGGTCAAATCAGACTCTCGTCCGCTCCGGCGCGCCTGTTCTCGAGCGACCCGACGCACCACGGGCCCCAGGTTCAGCGGGATCGTCGACTCGGCCGCGACTCCCTGCCGGAGCTCCAACTGCACGAAGACCAGGAAATTCTCAATCACCCGGTGCAACCGCAGCGCCGATTCACGAATGGATTCCGCCATCGAGGAAACGTCCGCCGGCGATACTGCCGGATCGCTCAGCAGGAGCTCGGAAAATCCCAGGATCCCATTCAATGGTGTCAATAATTCGTGAGGTAATGCCAGGCTGATATTCGCCCGCAGGTCCGCCAACTTGCGCTCCGCCTGTTCCCGGACCGTCTTCTGTTTCTTGAGCCGGGCCTCTACGGCTGCTGCCAACTGCGGGATGGTAAAGGGTTTCGTCAAATAATCGTCCGCGCCCAATTCCATCCCCTTGCGCATCCCTTCAGGGTCAGATTGCCCGGTCATCAGGATGAACGGCAAAGAGGCCGTCGCGACGTGCTGGCGCAGGTTCGCCAAGGCCAGGTAACCGTCCATCTGCTTCATCCGAATGTCGCAGAGGATCAAATCAGGCAATTGCTCGCACGCCACTCGAATCGCCACTTCCCCGTCCTCCGCCTCCAGCACATCGTAACCCTCGCCCTGTAGTGCGAGCCCGATCACACTCCGCAATGCCGCGTCATCATCAACCACCAGGATTTTGGACATAGCCCGATTAACGGAATGGCGGAGCAATATGAATGCCTAAAGGCCGCCCAACGCGGATCCGCAGATTCATCTCCCCCTGCGCACTCGCTGGCAAAGCCTCGAATCTGCCCCTGCCCCCGGTCAAAACAAGACGTTTTCCCTAACCGGCCCGACCATCAAGGTCCCAAGCCCCGCGGTGATTCCAGATGCCAGCCCGTGGCCTGTTCGTAAGCCCGCGCAATTCGAAGCAACAATGGCTCGCCAAACGGTCGCCCCAGCAATTGCAACCCCACGGGCAATTTGGGATCCCGCGTGAACCCACAAGGCACACTTAAACCGCAAATCCCCGCCAGATTGCAGGGCACCGTGAATATGTCGGTCAGGTACATCTGCAGTGGATCCGCACTCTTCTCTCCCAATGAAAAAGCAGGCATGGGCGTGGTCGGCCCCACAATGGCATCCATCCGCTGGAATGCCCTGGTGAAATCATCGCGAATCAAAGTCCGGGCCTGCTGCGCTCTCCGATAATACGCCTCATAATACCCACTGCTAAGCACATACGTCCCAAGGATGATCCGGCGCTTGACCTCGGCCCCAAATCCGTGCCCTCGCGTCCGGCAATATAATTCAAACGGATCCGCCCCTTCCACCCGCTGCCCATAACGGACTCCGTCGAAGCGCGCCAGATTTGCGCTGGCCTCCGCCGTGGCAATAACATAGTAGGTGGCCACCGCGTAATCCGTGTGCGGCAGCGAGATTTCCTCGATCCGGGCTCCCAACTCCTCCAGCTTTGCAATGGCCGCCTCCGTCAGAGCGCGCACCTCTGGATCCAATCCGGCGACCATGTATTCGCGCGGCACGCCCAACCTCAATCCCCGCACGCCAAGTTCCAACTCCGCCGCATACTGAGGTACCGGCTCATGCACGCTGGTTGAATCACGTTCGTCCCAGCCCGAGATTTCCTGCAATAGCAGGGCCGCGTCCGCCGTATCCCTGGCCATCGGACCGATTTGATCAAGCGAAGATGCGAACGCAACCAGCCCGTAGCGTGATACCCGTCCGTAAGTCGGTTTCACCCCCACACAACCACAAAAGGCCGCCGGAAGCCTGATCGATCCGCCCGTGTCCGACCCTAGCGCGCCATAGGTCTCTCCTGCCACCACACTCGCCGCCGAGCCGCCCGAGGATCCACCCGGAATTCGCGTGGGATCCCAAGGATTGGTCGTCTTTTGATAGGCGGAATTCTCGGTCGAACTGCCCATGGCAAACTCATCCATGTTGAGCCGTCCGAAGACGATCGCCCCCGCAGCCCGAAGTCGCTTCACGACCGTGGCATCGAATGGAGCCACGAATCCCTCCAGGATCCGGGACGCGCATCCGAGGGGCTGACCATGCACAGCGATCAAATCCTTAATGGCCACCGGAACTCCCAGGAGCGGGCGTTCCCGATGAGTGACGCCTTCTGCGAAGGCCCGATCCGCCGCCTCGGCCTGGCGGAGCGCGTCCTCCGGATCATAACTCAAAAATGCCTTGACGCTGCCGTCCACGCGCTGGATCCGGTCCAGGCAATCCTGCATGCATTCGCGCGCGGAGATCTCGCGCCCGGCCAACCGCCAGATCAAGTCCACCATCGTCATTGGAGCGGCCACGTCACTCGACAATCCTCGGGACCATGAACAATCCATCGGCTTGGGCCGGGGCATTGCGCAGGGCCTCCGATTGCGTCAGCGAAGGCCGTACTTGATCCGGCCGCGCAACATTCACCAGGGGCACCGCATGCGCCATCGGTTCAATCGCGTCCAACTCGAGTTCGTTGAGTTTATCCATGTAGCTGAGCACGGCCTTCAACTGCCCTCCCAGGAGATCGAGTTCCCCGTCCGTCAACTCCAGACGCGCCAGGAACCCTACGTAACGAATGTCGATGTTCGCCTCCGCCATATCCGGCAGCCTGTTCGGTGACCCGGCTAATCTTCGTCGAATTTTCGCTCCACCAAACCCTCAAGCTCACCCAGCGCCCGCGCCGCATCGTCTCCTTCGGCTTTGACGCGGAGTCGGCTACCCGGTCCCGCCGCCAACATCATCAGTCCCATGATGCTCTTCCCATTGACGGTTTCGCCATCCTTCTCCACTAAGATCTCCGCGGCGAATTGATTGGCCGTCTTCACGAACAGCGCGGCGGGCCGGGCATGGATGCCCAACTTGTTCGTCACGACCATTTCTTTGCTGATGGTCTTGATCAATGGAATCTTACGAGCGGTCATCGACGATCCGCAGCATAGGGATTTGGCCCGGCAGTATTCAATCGCAATCTGCCCATTCCCATCCCGCCCCTGAATGGATTTTTCGATCCAGCCCGATCCGCCCTTCGGGCGGCACCTTTAAGCTTCGCCGGGTGCCTCGCTGTGACAGGTCATTTTGTCAATCAGACGTTTGTTAAGCTCTTGGGCCGCATTATGGCCCGTAGATCGTAACTTGGTTTGAAAGGCCGCCACTTCCACCAACCGGGCCAGGTCCCGTCCGGGCCGAACGGGTATGACGAAATGCGGAATGGGCACCCCCAAAATCTTAACGTGGCGATCTTCCATCCCCAATCGGTCGATATCCTTGACGTGATCCCATGCCTTGAGCGTAACGACGACGTCCACCCGCTTATGGCTGCGAATGCTTCGCACGCCGAACATCGCTGCCACGTCAATAATCCCAATCCCGCGGACTTCCATGTGGTTCCGGGTGATCTCCTTGCTCGATCCAACCACCTCTTTGTTCTCGATCAAGGTCACCCTCGTGGCGTCGTCGGAGACCAGACAATACCCCCGCTCGATCAAGGCGAGCACACACTCGCTCTTGCCAATCCCGCTCTCGCCACGAATGACCACTCCGACTCCCAGAATATCGACCATGCTGCCCATCTCAATCACCCAGGGCGCGAACATCATCTCCAGAGCGAGTGTCGCCCGATTGATGAACCGCATGGTGATCAGAGGCGAACTGAATACCGGGATCCCCGCCGCCTCGGCCACCCGCAAAAACTCCCGGTCCGGGCTCAGATTCCGGCTAAACACGAAGCACGGAATCTTGTAGGCAAATAATCGAGCGTAACGTTGCTCTCGTTCGGCGGCGGCCAGCGAGCGCAGGAATGAGGTTTCTGCGCTCCCCAACACTTGAACGCGCTTGCTTGCGAAATAGCGAGTAAACCCCGCCAATGCCAGCCCGGGACGATTCACAGTCGGCTCCCTAATGATGCGTCGCAACGCCCCCTTTCCGGCCACCAATCGCAGACCCAGCGGATCCATATTGTCCTCGAAAAACCTCTGCACGGTGACAGTCTGATGCTGCATAAATGTTCCCTAGAGGTTGAACTCCGGCCCCAGATAGATCTCGCGCGCCCTGGGATCTTCCACGAGGGCTTCGGCCGCTCCTTCATAAACCACTTCGCCATTGTGAATGAGATACGCCCGGTCCACCAGCTTCAGCGTCTCTCGTACATTGTGGTCGGTGATCAGGATTCCCAATCCCCGATCTCTCAATCTGCGGACGATCTTTTGCACCTCGTAAACCGCGATCGGATCGATCCCGCTGAACGGTTCGTCCAACAACAACAGCTTCGGACTCGTCACCAGCGACCTTGTAATCTCCAGTCGACGCTTTTCGCCACCACTGAGCAAATAGGCCCGGCTCTTGGCAAGCCGTGTCAAATCCAGTTCCTCCAATAGCAGGCTTAGCCGCATTGCGCGTTCCGCGCGACCGGCCCGGCACGTCTCCAGGATCGCCAGAATATTCTGTTCCACCGTCAACTTCCGAAAGATGGAGGGTTCCTGCGTCAGGTAACCAATCCCCAACCGCGCCCGCCGGTGCATCGCCAATTTCGTCAAATCGCGCCCGCCAAATTGAACCTTCCCCTCATCCGGACGGACCAACCCCACAACGATGTTGAAAGTCGTCGTTTTACCTGCCCCATTCGGTCCCAATAATCCGACGATCTCCCCGGGAGCTACCCGAATAGAGACGCCGTTGACCACCCTTCTGGCACGGTAGGTCTTGACCAACTTGTGCGTCGTCAATTCACTCATCGCGCGATAAACCGGCCCATTAAGGGTTGGGCAACTCGGGCAATTCTATCCCGCCAAGCGGCAACTTGATTTGCCACGGACCCTTGGCCGACAATACCCCATTGCGCCGGTCTAGACGCACCTCGCGCCCAGCCAGCTCGCCGTCCGGGGTCGTGATCTTGGGATCCCCGGCCAGCACGAGACTGTCGGTCGTTCCCCGGTAAATCGCCTGCCGTCCCACGCCGCGACTGACTCCGTTCGGCGCAATCACAAAAAACTCCACGCCTTCCCTGCCCGTCAGAACGATTTGCCGCTCGGTTGCGGTATAAACGGCGCGGTCGCCCCGCGCCAATCGATACCCCGGGCCGTCGGCGGCTCGCAGTTCCACCGCTTCCTCCGCTACTATCGACTGCACTCTATTCGTCGGCGGCTCGATCAACGCCCGCAACAAATTACAGGTCAAATGCAGTTGTTCACCCTGCTCCACGCTCACGTCGCCCTGATAAAGAGCGGACTGGACCGCACCCGCCGCTTTTCCTCTCTGATATTCAAAGCGATCGCAACGGATATCGATCGGTTCGGTTCCTATCCGGGTTGCATCACCCGTTTCGGAACGACTCACCTCTCCTGCCTCGGGAACCAGCAATCGGTTCCAGAACTCACCCTTTTGATCAAAACGCATTCGAACACCGCCTTCCGCCAGATAGGCGTTCTCCGACAAATCGAGCCTGACTCGTTCCGCCTCACCCGACCGCCCCGAGCTCTCCCATTCCACCCCACCGCTCAACTCCACCGCAGCGTCCCGGGCGTCGTATTCCGCCTGTTGACATCGCACCCGTTCCATCTCCCGTTCGATCACCACCTCCTGCCTGGCCTCAACCCGATCAATGGCATGTTCCTCTCCCTCGATCCGCACCTCCAATTCCCGGCAGCTCAGGTGATCCCCCTTCTGTTCTACACGGACGTTGCCCCGCAGGACGATGCTTTGCCGATTCGTCTCGCCCGGCTGCGAAGTCACATCCATTTGATCCGCCGTCACGCGCACCGCCTCCGCCGTTTCCGGGTGTGCTTCCGCCACGACCGCGCCGGGCAGCGCGGGCAAAATAAAGGAACCTGCGGGCAATTCCATTTCCACCCCACCCGTCGCGCCCAATGAACGATGTCCCCGATCCAGGATCACCCGATCCGCCCGGCCGGGCCTTCCGCGAAAGACCCATTGCGGATTCCCCTCGAGTTCCAGCCGACCGTCCGCCGGCTGATAATCGGCCCGCTCAGCTTCCACCTGCAGTTCCGGGTTATTGAGCCGTACCCCGCCTGCCACCCGAAGCACTCGCACCTCACGGGAACCGGGCGTCAAATCGACCGTCAGCTTCTGGCACTCCATCCGGTTCTCGGCGTCCTCAGCCCGAACGTGCTCGAGGAATTCCGCCCGGTCATCTCCGTATTCCAAACGGTCGGATTTGACCAAAATCTCAGCCGATCCATTCGTTCCCGGCTGAGCATTCCCGGCCGCGAGTTCCCCTGGCTTCCCAAACATGCGTTTGCTCATCACGGCCTCCACTCGATTGGACACCCAGAGTCGTCGCGCCTTGAGATTGAACATGAATCCCTCCCCCTGCATGCGCAAATACCCGTCCCCGGTCCACATCCGCAACGCATCGGTTGAAGTGATTATCTCGGTCTTGCGATTAAAGAAACAACGACTCGGCATAAAGACCAAATTCGTGGCTCCGCCCACCCCGTACAACTCGAGCCGGGGCGATTGGATCTCCCAATCTTCACCCGTCAGTGGCGTGGCACTCACGCCCGTCAATGCGTACTTCCGTGCCCCCGTTTCACGATCGGCCTCGGCTACCGAGAACCCGCCGCGGATTGGCCCTTGCAGCAACTCTCCACCACTCATTTCCAATGCCCGGGTTCCCAATCCCAGCGCCAGAACGAGCATGAGAGCCGAACGGCCGGTTCGTTGCTGAACATTTTGCCAAAAGTCCTGCGCCTTTTTCATTTCGACTGTTCGCGAACCACTGCTGTCCATTGTTTTTGCGCCTTAAGGATCATCTCGGCCACCTCGCGCACGGCGCCATGTCCGCCTTCCCTCTTGGTGACATAATCGGCTGCCGCCTTCACCTCCTCGATCGCGTTGGCCACTCCCACAGCCACGCCCGCTTTTCGCAATACCCCGAGGTCCACAATGTCATCTCCCAGGTAGCAGACCTCAGCCCACTTCATCCCGTTACGTTCCAACAACGCCCTTACCGCTTCTACTTTGCTTCCTTCAATCTGGATCAAATAATCGATCTTCAAATCCGCCGCCCGCATCGACGTCGCCGAGGAGGGTCGACGAGAGACCCAGCCCACCTTCACCCCAATGTGCTGCAACAAGCGCAGGCCCAACCCGTCCACAATGCTGAATCGCTTGCTCTCCACTCCGTCCCCCATGAGAACCATCCCGTCCGTCAATACTCCATCCACGTCGCACAAGAATACTCGAATCTTTGCCAGTCTGCGTTTCAATTCCCGTTTCATCGTCCTTTCTTCCCCCCCCGGCTCTCGCGAACCGCATCGAACACCCTCACCAATCCCGCCAATACCCGCGCCATCGAATCCAGCCGTATCATGTTGGGTCCGTCGCTCAGCGCGCGCTCCGGATCCGGATGGGTCTCAATGAAGATCCCGTCCGCCCCCGCCGCCACCGCGCTCCGGGCCAATACGGGGGCGAACTCCCGCTGTCCGCCAGACCGGGTTCCACCCGCGCCAGGCAATTGAACCGAATGCGTCGCGTCAAAAATAACCGGAAATCCAAACCGCCGAAGGATGGGGATGGATCGCATATCCGCCACCAGATTCTGATAACCGAACGTGGTCCCTCGCTCGGTCACTAGCAAACGACGCCCGCCTCCATCAGCCGCCTTTTGAACCACTTGGCCCATTTCCTGGGGCGAAAGGAATTGACCCTTCTTGAGATTCACCACTTTCCCCGTGCGCGCCGCCGCATGAATCAAGTCCGTCTGCCGGCACAGAAAAGCCGGGATTTGCAGGACATCCACGCTCCTGCCAGCCAGCTCGGCTTGCTGTGCCGTGTGCACGTCCGTCAAAACCGGCACCTCATACTCGTCGCGAATCCACTCCAGGACAGCAAGCCCCGGTTCCAGCCCGGGTCCGCGAAAGGAAGCCGACGATGTTCGGTTGGCTTTATCGAAACTGGCTTTGAAAACATAGATGATCCCCAGCCTCTCGCAGATCTGCCGCAAAGTCGAAACCACGCGCTCGCACACGTCCCTACTCTCAATCACGCAAGGGCCCGCGACTAAAATGAGACGCTGCCTGGACTTGAAGCGACGCCACAACACAGCGGTTGAATCAGGCACGGCAGGTTTTTATCAGCGCCCAACTCCCTTGTAAACCCCGCCCCGAGCAGGCGTCGGCCGCACATGCCGAACCGGCAAAAGACAAAACTCCACCCCCGGATTCGGACTGCTCCGAATCCGCCGTTTCGCTGTCGCGAATTAGACCAGCTCTTTGGCCTTGCGTATCTCGCGATACAGCGCGTCCTTCAACCAGAGGCGTCGCTTCTTCAGACCCTCGATTTCCGCGTCGGTCGCGGCCTCGAAGGCCCGCTCGATTAAGCAGACCCGCCGGTCGATGGCGTGATACTCGTCGGCCAGTTGGCGGAATTCATCGCTCGCATCGCGCAACATGCGGATCGTCTCGCGATGTTCGGAGAATTCCAACCCTAGCGGATGATGGAGTTGCATAACTCGTCGGTTATCCTTTGGCCTAATACCGCAAACATGAATCCCGATTCCTGCACTAAAATCGCACCCATTCGACTTTGTCGGCCAATGAAACGCATGCCTGGATGAGATTGATTCGCCCCATCGATAACGTACCCACTTTAAACGCGCAAGAACTGCCGCGCCAAATAACACCCTTTCCCGTAAATCCCTCCGGTCACAATCGCCATTCCGCCGCCGGCCCCGGCACAACCGGCAATGACTCCACCTGGGGATAGGCCGGCCGCTTGTGGCTGCGCGCCGCCAGCCACGCCTGAAAAGATGCCGAGATCTGGTTCAGTTCCGCCAGCGTCAAAGGACACGTCGCGTACTCCCCGTCCGCAATCCGCTCCGCAATCAGCTGCCGCACAACCTCCCGGATCTCCGATGAGGTCGAATTGCCCATCGATCGCGTCGCCGCCTCCACCGCATCCGCCAACGCAATGATCCCCGATTCTTTGGTGGATGGCGGAGATCCACCATAGCGGAATTCTCCTTCAAGCGCCTCGGTATTTTCCCCTTCCGCAGTCGACTGCCTCGCCTTGGCGTGAAAATAACGGACCAGCGAATTGCCATGATGCTCCCGGATGATCAATCGAAACGGCCGCGGAAGTCGATGCTTGCGGGCCAACTCCAGGCCATACGACACGTGCTCGATGATCAACCGGGCGCTCTCCCGCGGAGTCATCTCATCGTGCGGCGACCGCCCTTCGATGTTTTCGGCAAAAATCTCCGGCCGATGCAGCTTGCCGATATCGTGGAACAAAGATGCCGTGTGACAAAACAGCGCACGTGCCCCAACCGCCGCTGCAGCCTGCCGCGCCAAATCCGCTACATTCAGCGTGTGATTCCACGTCCCAGGGGCTCGCTCCCGCAATTCGTCCAGCAATCGATGGTCCGTGCCATATTCCGTTAGGCTTACATCCGATAACTCCCCCAAAGCCCATTCCGCGAACGGCAGAAATGCCAGCAATACGATCGCGCTGCCAAAACCCATCCCCAGGGCGACCCCCGCGGACTTTAGATCGGAAACGGTGTCCCCACGACCGGCCAGCAACTCACCAAATAATACACAGGCCGCCACCATCGCCCCCGACCATAACCCCGCCCGCAGAACCCGACCGCGGGTCGTTGAGCGTCGCAACCAAAGAACTGCGGACATTGATCCCAACGCCGCTGCCACCAATTGCAGGATCCCCGGGCCCTCCAGCAACAAAAACATCCAAACCCCGCTCAGGCTCAATAATACCCCGTAACGCCAGCCCAACAATACCACGGCCATGGCTGGAGTGAAAAACCAGGCGTTGCGCAGCCAACCCTCGTCGCGGGGAAACCACCTTTCACCGTAGAACTGCGTCCCCACATCGTAAGTCAGTCGCAAGATCAAGGCCTGCAGCAATACCACCAAAGCCGCACTTCGAAGCCCGCGCACCTCCCCGGCCGTGTCCGGCCAGAACCGGCGCTGGAACACGTAGAAGAGGATATAGGCCGCCGCCAGCCCAAAGATCCCTTCCGCCCGCTCTATTCCGGGAAGTATCCTCCACGACGCCGAGTCCGATGCCCCTTCCCCCAAGGGCTCAAAACAAAAGAGTATGACCGCCGCCGGCAATGCCAGCAGGAGGTATCCCAACCCACTCGCCTTGAAAACTGGTTTCAACATCGCACGGTTAGCGGACTTCGGGATTCCGGGAGCGTTCCACCCACACCGCGCCATAAATGCCCAGCGAAGCTTTTCATGGATCCATCATCGCACAGTGACGCTCGGAATGACGGATAACCACCTGCTCCACCCGAGTCAAGGCTTCCAGTCATGGCATTCGCCCCCCTCCGTTCCATTACATTCCACATGAATCAGTTAGCTCCGCGCGCCTTTGCCCATCCCCTCGCGTTCAATGCTTCAAAGAGAGGCGCCTGGCCCTCCCATGAAAGGACTTGCCTGCCCAAACCCCCTTGACTAGCTTGAACCCGTTCCGGTCTCGCGAGGCCAGCAGAACCTGCCCTCGCCCTACGCGATCCCGTGAATCTTCGGGTTGGTAGCTCAGTGGTAGAGCAGCGGCCTTTTAAGCCGTTGGTCGTGGGTTCAAATCCCACCCAACCCACCATCTCCAAACCCAATAGAATCCATGCTCTTGGAGTTCATGCCGTGCATATGGGGTCAGGCTCACTGTTCCGCCAACTCACTCATCCAAATCTTCAACGCCGGAACCGATTCACCGCGAAATAGAAGGTGGCAATGTCATTAATTATGAGTATAAGTAGATCTCGATGCCACCGCGAATCCCACGAGTTCGCAGGCCGATGGACCGCGATCCGCCCAGGATCCCCATCGCCCGATGCGTATCGGCAATCCTTGCGCCATTGCTCCTGGTGGCCGTTCACTCCCAGGCGGACGCCCCGCCGGCAGACAGTTCCACTTCGCCGTTCCAGCGTAGTGTCGAACCGATCCTGATTCATTACTGCTACGATTGCCATGGCGATGGGATGAGCAAGGGACAGGTCGCCTTTGATAGCTTTGATTCCGAGGAGGCGCTGATCGCAGACAGGAACCTCTGGCTCAAGGTGCTCAAATACGTCCGGGCGGACCTCATGCCGCCCTACAAACGTCGTCGCCCGACTGGCGACGAGAAACGGTCACTCGCGGAGTGGATCAAGAGCGACGTATTTAACATCGACCCGGCCAATCCCGATCCCGGCCGAGTTACGCTGCGTCGCCTGAACCGGTTCGAATACCGGAACACGATTCGCGACCTGGTCGGGGTGGATTACAACACGCTTGAGGAGTTTCCGCCCGATGATACGGGTTACGGCTTCGACACGATCGGTGACGTTCTTACGGTCTCACCTCTTTTGGTTGAGAAATACCTGCGCGCCGCGGCAACGGTCATCGACAAAGCGGTGCCGAAAATCGCCGGTGAGACGCCGGACCGGTTTTTTATCCACGGTAAACCTCCGGAAGAACCGCCCGCGCGGCGCCTCTACGCGCGCGAGATTCTCGAGCATTTTGCCCGGTTGGCTTTCCGGCGTCCCGTGGATGAACGGATGCTCGATCGGCTTACCAGCATGGCCGAAGATATTTTTACCGAACCTGGCCAGACCTTCGAAGCCGGCATCCGCCAGGCCATGGTTGCGATCCTCGCATCGCCGAGGTTTCTTTTCCGGCTCGATGAGACGGTCCGCACGCAGCCCGAGGGACCCTATTCTCCGCTGGACGAATACGCGCTGGCCTCGCGCCTATCCTATTTCCTTTGGTCGACCATGCCCGACGAGGAGTTGTCCGGCCTGGCAGAACGTGGCGAATTGCGGCGGAACCTATCACAACAGGTCGAACGGATGTTGCGCAGCACGCGGACTGATGCGCTGATCGAGAATTTTGTCGGCCAATGGCTGCAATCCCGGGATGTCGAGGGCGTGTCATTGAATGAGCGCGCGGTCTTTCGTCGCGAAGGTGTCCGGCGTCGCGTCGAACTGGACCGGCCCCTTCGTCTCGCCATGCGCCGTGAGACTGAACTCTATTTCGGTCATATTCTCCGCGAAGACCGCCGCCTGGTGGAATTGCTGGACAGCGATTACACCTATCTCGACGAAAAACTGGCCGGGTTTTATGGCATCCCCGGCGTCGAAGGCCCGGAGATGCGGCGAGTGACTCTTCCCAGCGACAACCCGCGCGGCGGGGTGCTTACGATGGGCACCATTCTGACTGTGACCTCCAATCCCACCCGGACTTCTCCCGTGAAACGGGGGCTTTTCATTCTCGACAACATCCTGGGCACGCCACCGCCGCCCGCTCCTCCAAACATCCCCAAACTCGAAGATGCGGAGAAGGAGTTTAAGGATCATTCGCCCACCATGCGTGAGACAATGGAAGTGCACCGCAGCCGCCCGCTGTGCCATTCCTGCCATGCTCGGATGGATCCGCTGGGGCTGGCGTTGGAGAACTTCAATGCCCTGGGAATCTGGCGCGGGAGTGAGCACGATCAACCCATTGATGCCTCGGGCCAATTGATCACCGGGGAGTCGTTCACGAGCGTGCGCGAGCTCAAAAGCATTCTCGCCGAAAGCCGCCGTATCGATTTCTACCGTTGCCTGACCGAAAAGCTCCTCACCTATGCACTCGGCCGAGGTCTGGAGTATTACGATGTCGATGCCGTTGATCGGATTGTCGACCAACTGATTCAGTCCGACGGCAGATCTTCCGCACTCGTGATGGGAATTGTTCAGTCCGCGCCTTTTCAGAACCGCCGCAATCAAGCCCGCGTCACGGGTGGAGACGACTCTCTCTCCTCCGCCCAAATTGCTCGAATCACAAAAAACTCAACCGCCCCATGACTCCAGATCATCTCCTCTCCCGTGCCCAATCCTCCGGTCTGTCTCGGCGCCGATTTCTACGCGGCCTCGGCGCCTGCCTGGCGCTTCCCGCCTTCGAATCGCTCCGGCCTCTGAACCTGCAGGCGGGCGCCGTCCCTAATGCGGCGCTCGGCAATTCCCCAACCGGCGCTCCTCTGCGCATGGCATTCGTCTATTTCCCGAATGGTGCACATCAGAATCATTGGTGGCCGCAGGGCGGGGGCACGGACTTCGTCCTGGGCCGAACGATGCAGCCGCTCGAAGGACTTAAAGACAAGATTCAGGTCATTTCCGGCTTGGACCATCGCAACGCCACTGCGGGGAATGACGGTGCAGGCGACCATGCCCGAGCGAATGGTACGTTTCTAACGGGTGTGCGCGTCCGCAAGACCGCCGGCGCCGATATCCAGGCAGGCGAATCGATCGACCAGGTGGTCGCCGGACGGGTCGGCCATCTCACCCGATTCCCATCGCTCGAACTCTCTTGCGATTCCGTGCGCAAGTCCGGCAATTGCGATTCAGGCTATTCCTGCGCCTACCAATATAATTTGGCCTGGCGATCGCCCACCGTTCCGCTGGCTCCTGAACCCAACCCGCGGCTGGTATTCGAACGGCTCTTCGGAGGCGGCTCTACCGCCGAACGAAACGCCACGCTTCAAGTCCGCCAGCAACAACAACGATCCATCCTCGATTTCGTTCTCGATGACGCTCGCACCCTCCAGCGACAACTCGCCAGCCGTGACCGGCTCAAGCTAGACGAATACCTCGACAGCGTTCGCGCGATCGAAACGCGGATTCAAGCGACCGAACAATTCGGCGTCCCGCCGGACCCGGGGGTGGCAACGCCTTCTGGAATTCCGCCTGAATATGAAGCCCACATGCGCATTATGTTCAGCATGCTCGCTCTGGCCTTTCAAACCGACTCGACGCGAGTGGCCACCTTCCTCCTGGCTCACGACGGAAGCAACCGTTCCTTCGCGAACATTGGCATTCCTGACGGTCACCATGACCTGTCGCACCACGGGAACAACGCCGACAAAATGGAGAAGATTGCCGAGATCGATCTCTGGTACGCCCGCCAGTTCGCCTGGTTTCTTGAACAACTCGATCAAATTCAGGACGTCGACGGCCATTCGCTCCTGCATAACTCCATGATCGTCTATGGCTGCGGCAATGCCGATGGCAACCGTCATACCCATAAAAATCTCCCCATTATCCTGGCCGGCAATGGCGGCGGCACCTTGAACCCGGGACGCTATCTCAAGCTCTCCTCGACTCCGGCCACCAACTTGTTCCTCGGCCTTGGAGATCGCTTTGGCCTGACGGACCTGGAACACTTTGGTGATTCCACCGGCCGAGTTGCTGACATTTGACCACGGCCCGGGGCAGGCGAGTTAACGGGCAAGATGCCGCTCCGTTCATTATTTATCGAATTACCTTGCTTCATGCCGCGCCGGCCCTTTTAGATCGTTGGAGTTAATCTGCCCTATGAGTTCCCTGTTATTCTGGTTGTCCATCGGTTGCACCGTCGGTTTCGTCGTCGGCTCCTTCTTCGAGTGGGCCTTGCACCGCTTTGTCATGCACCGTCCCTTCCCGGGTTTCCACTATCCATTCCGCGCCCATGCCTTGGTCCACCATCAGGTCTTCAAATCGGATCACAGCTATCACCTTGTCAACGAACAAGATAAACACACAATCCCGATGGCTTGGTGGAATGGACCCGCCCTGGTCGCCTTCGGCCAACTCCCTTTCCTCCTCGTGGCGTGGCTCATTGGCCACTGGGGTTTTTTTTGGGGAGCCCTTATCGCCCACGCGCTTTACTACGCCACCTACGAATACCTCCATTGGTGCATGCACCTGCCGCGCCAGCGGAACATTGAGCGATCCGGTCTATTCTTCCGCCTGAATGGCCACCACATCCTCCACCACCGCTACATGCACAAGAATTTCAATGTGGTGTTCCCGTTGGCCGACCTCTGCCTGGGGACCTTACTGATGCGCTCACGCATTGCCTTTACCCAACCCCGCGGTCCTTCGGTGCCCGATCTCCAGCCGCGCGCAATACAGGAATCCCTTCCCGCTCGATTGCTGCACTTCGTTCTCCTCTGCCTGCGCGGGGTCAAAAGCCGATAGGTCGGTTCAGCCCGCGTGCTTGAATTGGCCTTGTCGAGACTTGGCGGATCAATGATCGGATGCCACGGCATTCGTCGGGGCTAGAATCTGGTATCCATCCGAAAACTCAATTGTTCGGGGTCATCCATGCTCCCGAACCCCGGGGTCAGGGCCTGCAGGCGTAGGCTCGTGAGCTTGATGAACGGCGAACTATTTTCGAATGCGGCCAGGAAAGTGCCAAAATCATGAAAATAACCCTGTCCTGTGACCGTGAACGAAGCCATCGAATAGGGCACTTCGGGGGGCACATCCAACGTGCCCAGCCGGGGAACCTCCCAACCCCGGAAAATAATGCCATAGACTTTTTCGTACGGCAGGAGGGTGCCCCATTGCCAGTTAAATAGGGCGATCTTCGCCATGTTCGATTCGAGTTCCGCGATCTCCTGGCGCTTTTCTTCGGCCAATTGCCGATAGTAAGGGCCTTTGTCCACACCAGTCTCCGCCAACTTCAATTGCATTCGGGCCATATCGGCCTTGCGCACGGCCGTCTTCAATCGGACCTGCAGCGGTGAGACGAGTCCGAACCAAAGGACCAGAGCCACACCCAGGCCGACGCTCAAGACGAACAGCAGACGGTTGCGCGTACCGGGTGGCCAACTACTCATAGACAAATACCCTTTCCTTGAACCGGCACTCCACACCGAACCGGGTAAAGACCCGCGCAGGATTACTCGGATCGACTTGACGATCCGCTATTTCCGTTAACAGAACCGGTCGAGTCGCATCCCGCCAGCGGCTAAACTCATGCTGTGATTCCAGGGTTTCGATCAACCGGTTAATCTGGCTCTGATCCCCATAATTCTTTCCTTGAATCCGCACCACGAAGTACTCCGTCACTTTCGTTTTTTCCTTGGGGGCAGCTGCCGTCCCCGCGCGACTCGCGCGCGTCCGCGGTGGTTCAATCCGGTTGATCACTCGTTCGATCTCCAGCCGATAAAGTTGGATGTCCGGTAGATTGAGGAACTGAAGGGCGTTCAATACGTTGGCGAACAAAAATCGCTGCTCACTCTGGGTATGCAGTTCCGATGAAAGATGGTCCAGCTCATTGACCACCCGTGAATCGGCCATCAATCGATTCGGTCCCCCCTGCAGCGACTGCATTTTTTCCTCTGTCTCCCGGGCCAGGGCCTCTGTGCTCCAGATCCTAAACACCAGCCATCCGGCCCAGAGCATCAGCGCAACCGCCGCGGTCACACCCAACCATCGTGCCCGCCGGACGGGGTCCCGTCGACGCCATTCCGCTTCTTCGACCTGCTCGGAAAGGAGATCGAGTCCGCCCAAATCAGGATTCAACAGACCCACCGCCGCCCCAACGGCAACTGTCAATTGCGGCGCTTCGTATTCCAAATCACCCGCCCGTGCGGCCGCCGGCCCCTCCTGCTTCAGCATCAGGGCTGGATTCCAAGCCCGGCACGGCACCCCCAATTCGGTTTCCAAGGTCTGCAGAATCAAATGGGATCGCGCAGACCCGCCGGATACATAGACCTGATGCACGGGCAAGTCGTTTTGGCTGAGAAAGAAACCGATCGATGCGTCCACTTCCTTGGCCAGACCTCGAATGGCTTTCTGCACCGAAACCTGGAGCGCGTCCAACGCCGGGTTGTCCTCCTCCTCCTGGCCGGTGGCCGGCCCCTGGGAACTGGCCTCTTGCAGCACATCGGCCAATTGCTCGGCGCCGATGTTGACGACGCGGACCAAGGCCAGCCGGCCATGCAACGAAATGCTGATGGTGGAGTGCCTGTAACCGATGTCGAGGAAGGCGGCAGCCTCGATTGGGCTGTCGGGGTTTGCGGCGGTAAAGGCGTTGACGGTGGCCACCTGGCTGACTGTGATCTGTTCCACCACATAGCCCATGTCCCACGCACCATCCACCACATCCTCGATCAATGACCTCCGCGCTGCCGCGACGAGCACGCGAGTCTTGCGGCGGGCCTTTCCTCCGCCCTCGCCCTCCTCCCCCAAAGACAGGTAACAGTCGAAGACATGATCGGGTAATTCCTGCTGTAGATAATTCTTCGGGCTGAGCTTGATCATCTTCCGAAGATCGGATTTCGCGGCCGCCGGCAGTTCGGTTTGAGTGAAGAGAGTCGTGGTTGGTCCCAATGCAAGGGCCACCCGCCGCGTGGCACTGCCAAGCGCGCGCCCCACCTTTCGAAGATGCTCCGCCCAAACCGTTCGCGAGAAGGCTTTGTCGGCCGAAGGCGCCTCCATCAACACATAGTTGCGCAGGTAGTAATCGTCGCCCTTCCGCCGCAGCAGCACTGCCTTAGTCGTCTTTGTGCCCAGGTCGATCCCGATGATCTCTTCACGGCGTTTGCTTCGGGCTCCAGACATATTTGATCTACCCTTATAGTTGCCTCAAAGAGAATTGCAAGCAGACGGAACCCCGGTTCTTATTTCGGCGGCGGCTTCCGTGGGGCAGTTTCGCCGACCGACTTGGCCTTCTCCTGCAGTGAGAACGATCCCACTAAATGACGCAACACCCGATAGTACTTCCCTATCTCCGAAAGCGGCGCACGCAATTCAAATTCCGCCATACCGCCAGGATACGGCACCAGGATGACGCGCAAACCCGCCTGTGTCCTCTCGTCCACCGCTCGAACGAAATCAAATCCCCACCCCTCGGCGGTCGCACTTCTTGCCGAAAACAGGTGCACCACGCTTCCCCCCTCCTTCCTTTCTTTGAGGCGCCTCAGCCAAGTCTCCAACTCCTCCGGCCCCTGCCCCTCCTGCGGCCAGAGTCGAAACTGAATCCCCGCGCGCAAATCCGGCTCGAGCATCAGCAGCGCTTGATTGGAGGATACGATTTGTAGGGCCCAACCCTCCGGGAACTTCATGGCAAATTGATGCTCCTCCAACTGCAGGATCTGGTTTGTGACTTCCCCCCCCTCCGGTGTAGTCCTGACCATGGGGATTAATCGAAACCCGTCTCCAAATGCCGCCGTGGAAGCACAAACGAGAATAAGTCCGACCTTCAGGGGAGTTCCAGGCTTCACCATCGATCAGAAGGCTCCAGGCGGACGCGGAATCAACTCTCCACGAATCAACGTGAATAACGGCGGCGTTCCCTTGGGCAAATCCGACGGAGTCAAAAACGTCGTGTCATAATTGAATATCCGGACCGCGGGGGCGGCATAAAAGTAAGGCTCACCGCCGCGCCATGGTTCGATTGCATACTGGCTCTTGAACGGCGTCGCCAGGGCGCCGGTGAATGTCAATGTCTGCCCATTCCAGTTCTCGAGCAACCGCAAGGCATTGAAGAATCCACCGTCGAAAACAACGGGATCGCTCGGGATCGTTCCACTCAGAATCGCCGCATTCAACGTGGTACTTTGCGCGGCCGACATCCCAACGAACGAGTCGTCCCAGTTCGCCGATAACAGGGTCACGGCGTCTCCCGCAAGCATGGACGGAACCTTGCCCACCGAGTTGAAATTGCCTTTTACGTAAAGCGCATTAGTCGTGACCAGACTGAGCCCACCCGCAGGCAACTGCTGCCCATTGATTATCCGGAAACCAGCCAATGTCTCCGGACCGTAGTAACTGATGTCCTGCAGATAAACCAGTCGCGGAGCATAACTGCCCCAGATCGATCCGTACTCGCTCAAAAAACCTGCCATGTCGAAATCCGTCACATAAACGCGCACCAACTCTCTTCCATCTTCGAAATGGATTCGTTCATTCAAAATGTTCGTCAGATTGAGGAAGTTCGTCCAAACCGTCGGCGGATACGCCACAACTCCATCATGCACGATGACCGCATTATTACTGACTACGACGACCAGACTGGCTTGGTCGACTATTTGTTGCAGCACGACGAGATTATCTGGTGAACCGGGGGCCAGGAGCATCGTGTTGGCATGGCTGTCCCCTTCCCGGCCAAAACTGACGCTCCCCAGGGCTCGGTTCGCCGTGTCTGCCGGGTGTTGTTCTTCCAGCAGTTCCCCCGCCGTGGTGACCGGTTGAGCAAACACCAATGCGCCGCTTGGATAAGCGTATATGCCCTGGTTACTATGGACCCTGCCATTGAGGGTAATATTATTACCCGGCGGCGTGATAAACGTCAGGTCATACTCGGAGAAAGCCTGAAAGTCGAACAAGGGGATCTCCGCGACCTGGATGTCCTGTTCGACAACGCTTACCATCGGTGGATCCGCGTTCAACGTCTCGGCCTTGGCGCGCACGGTGTACAAATCGTTGGTCGCATTGAGCGGACGGTACTTCCACAAAAGTTCGGAGGAGGTGTTCGCGTGCACCCGCGATACCCTGACACTAATCTGGTAGTCTCCCCATTCCGGGCACTCCGCCACGGTCGGAAGGATGGAGTAATCTCCGGAGTCAAAATTATTCCGGACCGCCGCCCTGCCGTCCGTCCGCATGTCCTGCAGCATTGCGGCAACCACCTTCTCCGTCGCCGCGGTCGCCGCTTCCTGAGCGGAGTAATATTGCTCATGCCTGGCGCCGAGCAGGGCCGAATTCGAGGTGGAATAGAGGAGGCCGCTAATGATCAGGAAACTAACGGCCATGAATGCCATCACCAGCATGAGCGCCATGCTCCGTTCCCGCTGTCGTTTTTGGCCAATGAGTATCTTCATCGCGCGTGCCACGTGAGGTGACTCTGGAACTCGTAGCTCTTGTAGGTCAAATCCGGTCCCAGCGGAGTCCCCGTCCGTTCCAACTCCGAAAACTGCAGCGAAACCCCGATCACCATGGAGGTGCGGTCCTCCGTCAGGGGAGTGCCGCTGAAATCCTCGCCCGTAAAAATTTCGTCATTGGTCACGCTCCACGCCACCAGTTTCGTGCTTGAAGCGTCATCCCGAAATAGCTCCCCCGACACCAGGTGGTAGACCACCACATCATTCGTGTCCTGTGAATCCCGCCACACTTTGAGCGAGCTCCCTTTTTTCTCCGACCCCCGCGGGACCCGGACGAAGGAGCCCAAGTCCCCCGTTCCAATTTGGATCTTCCATCCCGTGCCGATATCGTCCGACAACTGGTTGACCAATTCCCGCGCCCTTTCGGCGGACTGTTGTTTGGGTTCGGTCAATTCGATCATTCGCAGACCGAACAAATTGGTTGCTATGACGCCTCCCACCACCAGGAAGAAGATGGTCATGGCGATCAACATTTCACTAAGCGTGAAGCCAAGCTCCGTCCGTTGGCGGTACCGGAAGCGAGAATCGCCCGATGGGAGTCCTATCCTCATTGGTCGGGGGCCCGATAACTCACCACCGTGTTCGTGAAAGGTCCCCGGGTCAGCAACGACCATACGCAATCCACGCGCAACACGCACACCGGGGGGGGCGACAGTCGTGTCACCGTCACGAGATTCGTCGCCCACAACTCCCCCGTCCCCGTTCGTGGCACGTCCAACACGGACGGCGCGTCCCAGTTTGTCCCGGGTCTCAATTCATTGGTCATGATCGAGCCCGGCACTTCCCAGGACAACTCCCAGCGCGCGTCGCGCAACTGCGCCATCCGATCCATCGCCATTTGATGGGCTGCTGTCGACGCCGTCGTCCACTCGCTTCTTTGGGCGGCCATGAGGTAGCTCGTGATAATCCCGCCCACAGTCAAAGCCGCGATGACAAAAGACACCACGACCTCCGTCAGGGTAAAGCCCGAACGCTGCTTCCCAGCTGCCGTCAGATGAATGGTCCGTCGAATTTGCATCAATTGCGTGCGAGCAGGCGCTGCTTTGGTCAAAAGCACCACTAGTATGCCTCACTCTGGCCTGTTTCCAAGTCTCGTCTTCGCGCCTTTTGCTTTCAATGCCGGCGCAGGTCTGAGCGTTCAGCCCTGAATCGCCGCCGGGGCGGGCAGTTCCTGGCTCATCTCTCCCATCCGATATCCGAAACCTGGACCCTGCACCGTGCTCAAGTCCACCTCGCCGTCCCGGCGCCGATATGCCCCCGGGTGCACTTTAGCTTCCGCGGCCGAGGCCTCCGGATAAAACTGCATCGAATTGGTCTCGACCCCCATCAAAGTCTCAAAGTGCGCCGCCAGCAGCAAGTGCGGTATTTGGGCCAGCATGGGGTTGGTCAAATCCTGGACCATGAGCTGCATGCCGTGCGCCCGCGCCCAGCAGCCGCTCAGAATCGCGCCGGTCTGCGTCTTGCAGGTTTTAAGTGCCACTCCGTTCCACCCCAGTTCGTGCCCCAAACGGATCAGTCGCCAGTCGTGTGCGCTCTCATCCAGGAACAGCGGCTTGCGCGCGGCGAGTTTATCCACGCGGATCCGATAACGTTCCAGATCGTACGGAAAGGGCTGCTCGACGTACAAAAGCAGGCGGTTGACGGCCGGCTCCTCTGCTCTCAGGCGATCCAGAATCGCGATCACGTACTCCGGATCCAACACAGTGCAGTTGAAGTCCGCCGAAAGCGCTTCCAGGCCGAACGCCACCGCCAGCCGGCCCACTTTCACCAGCCGCTCATAATCCCAGGCGGCATCGTTGCCGCGCAGTTTGATCTTCAAACATTTCAGACCGTCGCGCTGAATCCAATCTGGCAGGAGCACCGGATAACCGTCCGCGGGTTCATCGCCGCGCAATTCCTCCGGCGCCAGCGGGTCCATTCCGCCGACCAGGTGCCAGGCCCGCAAGTGCTCCCGGCGCTGCGGCAACAGATAGTCAGCCGGGTATTGTCCGGCAAAAGGGATCGGTACCCCCGCAGCCGGCTTCAAAAAATCTCCCAGGTCCCGATTCAAATAATCGCGCGTGTAAGTGGCATACACTGGCATGTCGAGCATGTGGCCGTAGGCATCGTGCAGGGCCTGGTCGAATGCCGAAATGCACACGAGCGCCGCCAACCAGGGCATCGGGTCCCCTCGGCCGATTCGCTCCTGGTTAAAACGCGTCAATACTGCGGGCGCTATCTCTTCCTGGAAATCATATCCCAATTCCAGTGGATGCCCCCAAGCCCGATACCCCGCGAACTCCGCAGCTAACCGGACGCAGAATCCTCTTAACGCCAGGTGCCGGGTTTCGTAGGAAAGGTTACTCGGCCAAACCCACTGCACACTCAAGGGAGTTTCACCCCACCCCTCCGCCCGCTTTCCCTGGCGGTTTCTGACTTCCACACAGACGCGCGCGCAGGTCACACTCGTTAAGGTCTCGGCGCCAAACTTGAGCGGCACCCGGGTCTGGACGGGAAGAAAATGAAGTCGCACCCCGGCCATCCGAATGTCGCTCCCCATGTGCATGGCCTTGATCTTATGTCGTCGCCCAGAAACTGGCGATAACCGTTTTGACCCGGTTGCGGCCGGGCTTGCTGGCGGACCGGCTCCATAATAGGCTGGCCGGACTATGACCAATTCAAGCCCACTGAACCGTCGACGCTTCATCGGCCTTGGCGCGGTGAGCGCCACCGCCCTCGCCACCGACGGCGCCGTCTTGGCTGCAGAGTCCCAAGCCTTCGCGCCGCCCGCATTCACAAAGCGCATCAAGCTTGGCATTGCCACTTATTCGGTACTGGCATTTCCGTACGGAGCGCGTCTCCATCGAGTCGGTCATCGACCATGCGGCCGAAATCGGTGTCGAAGGAGTCGACATCCTCCACCGCCAAATGGACATCGCCGAAAAAGAGCCGCTCACGGCGGAAGGCCGCAGCTATCTCCAGAAACTCAAGCGCCACGCCTTCCGCAATGGCATCGATCTTATCTGCCTCTCAATTCATCAGGACTTCGTCGATCCCAAACCCGAATACCGCGCCGAGCAAATCGATCACACCCACAAATGCATCGAGATCGCTTACGAACTCGGTGTCCCCTGCATCCGCCTCAATTCCGGGCGTTGGAATACCATCGCCTCCTTCGACGATCTCATGGCCGCCCGCGGCGAAGAACCTGTGCTCGCGGGATACACCGAGAAAGACGGCTTGGATTGGTGCATCGATTCCATCGGGAAATGCATCGACAAGGCCGCCGAATGCGGCGTCGTGCTCGCTCTTGAGAATCATTGGGGCTTGACTCGCACCCCGCAAGGACTGCTCACCATCACGGACGCCATCCGTTCGCCCTGGCTCGGCGTCCTGATGGATACTGGGAATTTCCTGGAGGATCCCTACGATAAACTCGAACAGATCGCCCCACGCACGGTCTTTGTGCAGGCCAAAACCTACTACGGACGCGGCGAGTGGTATACCCTCGATCTTGATTACCGCCGCATCGCGAATATTCTGGCACGGGCTGACTATTCCGGTTACGTCTCCCTCGAAATGGAAGGGAAAGAAGATCCCAACTCCGCCGTCCCTAAAAGCATCACCATGCTCCGCCGCGCTTTCGGTATCCCCGGCTAAGCCCGTGTCTTTCCGGCCAACCCATAAAGCAATCCTGAATTTCGCGCGGCCTTTTGGAGTCATGCTTTCATGGACCTGAATGGATATACCTACACCGGCCAGGGCACCACCGATGGGCGGCCGAGGGTCAGCGTCGGCCCTTGCCTCAGCTTGCGCCCGGCCCCCCAGGCCCTTTCAGAATCCATCGACCGCTGAACCCTTTTCCCCCTGCTTATGCTCTGCATTCGGCCTTCTCGCACCGTGCCCGCCTTAATCCTGGCCGGGTGCTGCTCCCTGTCCGTCATCCCCACCGCCTCGACACAGACCGCGGCCACGTCGGTCGTTCCTCTGCCCAGGGCCCATTCCCACAACGATTACCTCCAGGAGCACCCGCTCATGGATGCCCTGGACCACGGTTTTTGCAGCGTCGAGGCCGACATTTTTCTCGTGGATGACCGGCTCCTGGTGGCTCACGCGCTCTCCGACGCCCGACCGGAACGGACTCTCGAGGCGCTTTACCTGGATCCCCTGCTCGAACGAACCCGCAAAAACGCCGGCCATGTCTACGCCCAGGATACGCCCTTTCATCTCCTCATCGATATCAAGAGCGACGCACTGGCGACATACCAGGCCCTCGACCGTTCCCTGCAGAACTACGCGGAAATGCTTACCCGGTTCGAGACCAATGCCATCATCACCAATGCCGTCACCATCACCATTTCCGGCAATCGCCCGAGGGATTACCTCGAACATCAGACCCTCCGCTATGCCGCCTACGACGGGCGGCTCGCCGATCTTGATTCCAATGCCCCGCCCCAACTCATTCCTCTCGTCAGTGATAACTGGCAAACGCACTTCCAATGGCGTGGCGAAGGTCCGATTAGCGAACCGGAGCGGATGAAACTCCGGGAGTTGGTCCGACGCGCCCACGAACAAGGCCGCGCCATCCGATTCTGGGCGATCCCCGATCAACCGGAGAGCTGGGGAGCGCTGCGCGATGCGGGGGTCGACTACATTAATACCGATAATCTCTCCGGTCTCCGCGATTTCCTCCTCCATCCTTAACCACGCTCGGTCTCTGGCAGACGACGCGTGTGCACCCCTGATAACGAGGAGAATTCTCGTTGAAATGCCGGCCCTGGCTCGCCAAAATCCCCTCATGCAATCGGTCTTTACCGGTCCGGCTTTCGTCGTCCGCGATAATATCGATACGGACCAGATCATACCGGCCCAATACCTGAACCTCGTACCTACCATTCCGGACGAATATGAGAAACTTGGCAGCTTCGCGCTGTGCGGGCTCCCTGAGTCTCTATATCCAAAGCGCTTTGTGATACCCGACCAGCTCGACTCCGAATACCCAATCGTGGTTGGCGGCAAGAATTTCGGCTGTGGCAGCTCCCGTGAGCATGCCCCGATCGCCTTGGGTTCCGCGGGCTGCCGGATTGTATTGGCTCAGAGCTTCGCCCGGATCTTCTTTCGTAATTGCGTCTCCACGGGCGAGCTCTATCCCTGCGAATCCGTTGATCGCCTCTGTGACCTCCTCCAGACGGGTGATGTCGTGACGGTAGATCTGGATCAATCCACGGTGACCGTCTGCAGCACGAGCAAAGTCCTCTCGTTCAAACCTCTGGGCGATGTTCGTGCAGTCGTCGACGCTGGTGGGCTTTTCAATTATGCCCGCAATAGCGGCATGATCCCAGCCTGACCCCCAAAACCCCCTCCCGCTCTCAATCAACTGCCCGTCATCGGCCGAGAATCCCGTCCTGCACCGTCCCCCGCTCCACACCCATGACCTGCCCCACGCGCGGCCAATCCGAGCCTCACTGCGACCCGTCCATGATCTGGGACCCCGGGATCGGCGGCATCGGCGGGAACGGAACCCCTTGTTGCCGCGCCCGTAACTCTTGCAGTTTCATCTGAAGGATTTGCTGCGCCGGATCCATCGGCGGCGTCGCTTGTTGTTGTGTGGTTCGAATAGCCCGGGGTGGAATGACTTGCGTATTGTTGTTTGCCAATCCGGTGGAGCCTGCCCCAGGGATATTCGCCGACGCGGATCGTCCGTTGCCAGTGATGACGCGGACCCCTGGGTTAGGCACCGGCACCGTCATTCCCGCTCTCCCGGGCATCCTCCTACCCTGGGGAGGCGCAACTGCGGCGATCGGGCCGGTGTAGCTCATGCCTTGATTCTCGAAATCCAGGGTGGCCGGAACCCCATTTTTGCGGATCTCGACCATTCCTTGTTGCAGATCGATCCGAACGACCTGCACTCCCTCGATCTCCGGGTCCCCTTCACCCATCGAGAAGCAAGTCGTGTTCGTTCGGGTACCCCCGGCCGGAATCACCATCCAGGCGCGTCTTACGCCTCCGGCAGAAGTAATCCCCGAGAGATTCACGTTCACTTGCGCCGGCGGGGCTGAAGTCTGCACGGCCACGACGTTCGTCGGCGGCGGGTGCAACCCAAACGGATTCCGATCCAGAATGACTTGAAACGGAGAATCCTCCGGCAGCCGGACCTCAGCCAACGCCCAGCCCGATAGACCAGCCCACACCAAAACCGCCGCCACGCGCGTTAATCGCTGCATGGCCGCATAATAATTCATTGAGATTTCCAACACCAGCCCCGATCCGTGGTTGCGCCACGAGTTATCGCCGGTTCGAAACCCGTTCAATTCCGTCCTCGGCCGGACACGCCCTTTGTGGCGTTCGAAATCTCCCGGGCCGGTGTCTTCGGCCTCAAGGCGCGAACGGCTTTTCCGGCCTTCCACATCTCCGAGCTGCCGATCGCGTCGAGCTCCCGCGTTAACTGCTCCTGGTAATTGGATTTGCCGCAAGCCGATAACACCCTGGCAGTTTCCTTCCCAGCCTTCACTCGCCGATAGAGGTCACGGAAAACGGGCAGGACGGCCTTCTTGAACTTTGGCTTCCAATCCAATGCGCCACGCTGGGCCGTCGCCGAGCAGTTCGAATACATCCAGTCCATGCCGTTCTCGTCGACCAATCGGATCAGGCTCTGGGTCAGCTCCTCGACGGTTTCATTGAAGGCCTCACTCGGGCTGTGTCCTTCGCGCCGTAGCACCTCGTATTGCGCCTCCATGATGCCGGCCAGCGCCCCCATCAATACGCCTCGTTCCCCGGTTAGATCGCTGAACACCTCGTGCTCGAAGGTGGTGGGGAAAAGGTACCCCGAGCCAATCCCGATTCCCACTGCCAGACAACGCTCCTCTGCCCGCCCCGTCGCATCCTGAAAGACCGCATAGCTCGAATTGATCCCCGCCCCGGTCAAAAAATTCCGTCTGACCGATGTCCCAGATCCCTTCGGGGCTACCATGATCACATCCACCCCGGCTGGCGGAATCACTTGGGTCTGTTTGCTGTAGGCAATTGAGAACCCATGCGAAAAATAGAGCGCGTCGCCCGGTTTCAAATGCTGCTTGATTGTCGGCCATACTGCCCGCTGCGCAGCATCCGATACCAGCAATTGAATGATCGTCCCCCGCTGCGTCGCCTCCGCAATGTCAAACAATGTCTTGCCCGGCACCCACCCGTCCTTGAGCGCCCGATCCCAATCCCGTTTAAACTTCTGGGCCTGCCCGACGATCACATTGAACCCGTTGTCCCGCAGGTTGAGCGACTGCGCCGGGCCCTGGACCCCGTATCCGATGATCGCAATGGTCTCACCCTTGAGGACCTTCCGGGCCCGGGCCATGGGAAATTCCTTCCGTGTGATGACTGTTTCGTTGACGCCGCCAAAGTTAATCGTTGCCATGATCTTTAGTTTTTCTGCCTTCGGCGCCGGGACCGCCCACCGCCGGTCTGTTATCCCGATTGGACCCTTGCCGCTTAACGGCGCGGCATTGCCACCTTGCCCGTCCGAGTCAGGTCCATTACCCCGAACGGTTTCATCAATTCAATGAACTTTTCCACTTTGTTCCCATCGCCCGTGACCTCAATCGTCACGCTGTTAGCCTGTACATCGACAATTTTCGCCCGGAAAATGTCGGTAATCTGCATGATCTCCGACCGGCTCTTCGAGTCCACCGCCACTTTCATCAACAGCAGCTCACGGTCGATATACTCGTCCTCGCGAAAATCCTGGACCTTGATCACGTCGATCAACTTGTTCAGTTGCTTGACAATCTGATCCAGTGTCGCGTCGTCGCCCGTGGTGACAATCGTCATCCGCGACGCGCTGGCGTCCTGCGTGGGGGCCACGTTCAACGTGTCGATATTAAATCCCCGCCCGCTGAACAACCCCGCAATCCGGGTCAGCACCCCAAACTTGTTTTCCACCAGCACGGATATCGTATGTCGCATATGTGTCGACCTTTCGCCGCTCGCCCCGATTTCACTCGCCACCCTCGATCCCCAACATCCCCCGCCAAAACAAAAACCCGCTCCCCTCACCGGGTGAACGGGCGACCTGAAAGCTCCTTCGCAATGCCTCAGGCCGCGTCAGTCGAGGACGACGACGACAGCGACCTTCCGGCCTTGCACTTCAAAACTCACGGGCGCGCAACCTATCAGCCGGACCCAAACAAGGTCAATCCCAGTTTTTGCCAATTCAGCCCTCACGCCCGCCCGCGAGCAAAGAACGGATTGTGCCCGCATTCCTCTCCTACCGTCGTCAGTGGACCGTGTCCCGGGCAAATCAATGTCTCGGCCGGGAGCGATAAGATTTCCTCTTTGACCTTCTGACGGGCCAAATCGAATTGCGCACCCGCCTTCCCCATCGAACCTGCAAAGATCGCGTCACCCACCATCGCGACGCTCGGCGCATCCTCCGGCCAATTGCCGACCACATAGGTAACCCCATCCTCCGCATGCCCGGGGGTGGCGCGATTCGTAATACGCAGGCTCCCCAGATGCACGAAATCGTTGGCCCGGTTCCGCTGGTCCAGCGGGGCATGCCGCGAACTGCTGCGCACCTTCGCCTTGGGGAACCGTCGACGAATCGGGTCCAGTGCCTCGACATGATCGTAATGCGAGTGCGTGATGAAAATGCACCGCAAATCCAGTCGCTCCGCCTCCAGGACCTCAAATACGGCCTCCGCTTTCAACCCCGTGTCGAACAACGCCGCCTCCCGCGTGACTTCGTCCCACACCAGATAACAGTTCACCGTGAAACTGCCGTCACCGGTCACCAATACCCGCAACTCGCGCCATCGCCCAAGGTCATGATCCATCGGATGCCATCCCCTCGCCAACTCTTCCAACTTCACCGCGTCCAATCCCAAACGCCCCGCCGCCCGGCCCAAATCCAATCTCCCGTCCCATCGGCCATTCCTCTCCATCTCCGTATACGCGGCCTCGGGCACTCCAGCCTCCGCGGCCAGCATATCAATCGACAAACCCAGTGAGGTCCGCGCCTTCGCCAGAATGTCCCCTGCATGATCTTCCAGTGTCATGATCTGAAATTAGCCAGACCAGGCCCCGGGCGCAATTCGTGAATGGCCGTCCGGCCTGCGTACATGAAAACCTGGTGCGGATGCCAGGCGCGCCTTATCCATGGGCTCACGACAAAATCCCCGACGAAGAACCTCGGCCAAGGCCATATTCTCATCTGTGTCGCGCCAGATGCCGCTTGGAGTGGGTCAATATCCCGCGGCCTTGGCCGTCGCGCGCCGCGCGAACAACCGATGATTGGGATCCTGATACACGAGTCGATACTCCGACTGGAGCAGTCGTTGAAACGGCCGCTCCCGCGTGTCGTTCTTGAGCAGCATGAGCTCCGGCCGGGCCGCCTCCAGTTCGGCCGCCAGCCGGGCATTGGTCATATGGCCAGACCAAAATCGTTTCAGTGGCATCACGGCGAGGTTTGGCGGCATGGGGATCCCGGCATGAAACGAGTAGATCGATTCGTCCGCGTAGAGAAATCGGGTGAACGGCTTGAGCCGCTCGAGTCCTTGTAACACCAGTGAGCTGTGAAGCTGCGGAGAACTCCGCATGTCTTGCGCCTGCAGATACACCCGCGCCCCCATCCAGGAAACCGCGCAGACGCCGAACACACTAAGGGCGGCTTTCCATTTCATGCCCCTCGTTTTTCGGGCACACTCCCATGCCTGTGCGATCCCAATCGCCGCGCACCAGCAGAGCGGCAGGGCAATGTGAATGTAGTAGTAAGACCACCAGGGCCGATGCGTCGCCAAGACCAGGATCATCAGCCCCAGCCACGCCACTGGCAACACAAGCCATGGTGAGCGCTGCCGCCGCCTCAGGCATAGCGCCACCCCAACGCAAGCTGGAATCGTCAGATCCCAATTCTTGAGGAAGATGTTCCAATCGAACGGATGCTCCGCCGGCGAACCGTACTCGAAAGATCTCGTGGCCCCGAAGTGCGAAGTCCACGACTGCTGGAAGTGCCGCAGATACGCGCCTCCTTCAATGAGAAGGTCGATGACCACGAAACCCACCACCACGCTCACTGAGAATAGGATCAGCGCGCGGAGTGCCTTTCCAAACTCTCCCCCGTAGCCGCCGACGTGAGTCGGCGCTGACATTTTTGTTGCGGATGCGTATTTCTGTCCCATCCTATGCAAGCCTACAGACTTCGTAGCCGTCCCGCTCTGCGGGATAATTCGGCGCTGACCTCCCCGTTGCGCGGCAAACGCACGCTGACCATTATCCCGCCCCGTATTAATCATCCTCCCTTCCCGATCTCGCAACCAAATGATCAGCGCCGCCAACGGCAGCAACACCGCCGGCACCAGTTTCATCAGCAACGCCACGCTGACCACAAACCCCGCAACAATTTCCCTGACACACCACTCGCCCCTTCTGCCTTCTTCCTTCTTACTTCTTCCTTCCCCCCGCGTCTCCCATCCTCCATCTTCAACCTTCAATTCACCCCTTCCCCTCCCCGAACTCCCATCTCCAGACTCCGGACTCCGATTCTCCGCCGTTCCGCTCGCCCACTCCGCCTTTCCGTGACAAAGCATAGCAAGCGCGAGAACGGCCGGCGCCACGGCCGGTATCTCCAGCATGCACGACGCGCTCAGTTCGAGGAACCCCGGCGAGACCATCAGCAGCGCCACCATTAAACCGGCCACGCCAACGCCGCAAACGCGATACGTGATCCAGAATATCCCCGCCAGGAGCACCCAGGATGCAATAACCGTCACCAGCCGGGGACCGAGCACCCCCGGCGACAAATGCTTCAAGATCTGCACCACCAGGAACGTGTGCAACGGCGGTTGATCGTTCCATACCTCTGTGTAGAGCCCGTGGCCATTCAACCACAACGTTGCCTTGGCCAATTCGAACCCCTCATCCGCTCCGATCTGCACCGCGGTCCCCAGCGGCAGGAATGCCTGCAGCGCGATCCATCCCGCGAGAAGGACGAGCAGCACCAAACCCCCTTGCCAACTCCGGCTTCTCCGTTTCACCGGTTCGACCGCAGGGGTATGGTGCGAACCTGTTCGCCGCCGTGTGGACGTCGCGTCAGTTGCGATCCTGTCAGTGGCTGGCGCAACGTTCATGTTGTAGAAATGTTCGAAACCGGCAAAGCGGAATGATGGGCAGGTCTTGGTGTGCCGCTAAGTCCTTCGCGCTACGTCCCCAGGACAACCGCAGATGCACCTGGCTGCCGCGACTGCGGCGCAGGCAGGCGCGAATCAACGCGAATCCGGATTCCCCATTCGCGTCCATTGGCGTTCATTCGCGGTTCGCACTGCCTACAACTTCATCTCGGCCATTCCCGCAGCCGATAGTATCTGGTCGTGTCGCCTGTCGCCGCGGTGTCCCTCAACTCCGCCATCCGCCCGTAGCCCTCGATAGCACCAGGAACTGGCGGCCATTCGCTTGGCGGGATCTCGGTCGAGTGATCCGCGGAATACTGCCGGCCAGAGAACGTCCGGAAATGGAGTAATGGTTGGCCAGCCACCACGGTCACAGAGCTGATCTTGAGGCTTGCGCGGATTGCCAATGTGCAGGTGCCGGTCGATACCGCGACGATGTTGTCCAGACCGTCACGAACACCAGGCGGTTCGCCCCAGGCCACCACCGTCCCATCGCTCTTCACGGCAAGGCACCGGCTCCGCCCGGCCTCGATGGCGACCACATCGCGGAGATCGGGCGGCACACTGGTCTGTCCGCTGAAATTCCATCCCCACGCGACCACGGTGCCATCGCTCTTGAGGGCCATGGTATCTGCCAATCCCGCCGCGATCGCCACGACGTTGCTGAGGCCGAACGGGACAACCGTCGGGCTCCCGAGCCGATCACTGCCCCACGCCACCACTTTCCCGTTATCCTGAAGCCCGACACCGAACGCTAATGAGGAACTGCCAAAAACAGTACCGCCGGCAGCGATCGCGACAAATGTGCCTGCCGGGGCGCGTTCCTCGATGCGACCCCATTCCACCACGGTGCCGTCGGCTCGCAGTGCCATACTGTGCCCTGCCGCCGCTATCGCGACGACATTGTCGAGGCCCGCCGGCACGGTGGTTCGTCCCCAAGCCACCACGCGGCCATCGCTCTTCAGCGCTAGGCTATGATTGTCCCCGGCGGCAATGGCAATCACCCCCTCTAGTCCGTCCGGGGGATTCGTGATGGAACCCCACGAGATGACCGTGCCGTCGCTTCTTAACGCAAGGTTGTGGAGATGCCCGGCGGCGACACTAATCACATTGGTAAGCGCCGGCGGCAGCGTCATGTCCACCGTGTTCGTGATGAGATCAAGACACCCCCACTGGATCACTTCGCCCTCAACCGCCTGAGCCTGGAGCCAGCCGGCCAGAAGCACCGCACCAGCCAAGCCAATCCATCGCTCGGCTCGCTCGGAAGTTGCCCGGCTTCTCGCCATTCGCTGCGCACCATTCCTGAACCCCGAGCCTTCCCGGCGACCCCTAAGGCTATTTCGGCTCGGATCCATCGTTGGAATCCCCTGGAACCGGTTGGCCATCGATCGGTTCTATCGCCGCCTCTTTCGTAGTCGGCACCTGAATGCTCGGGCGGAGGCTAAAGCTCGGATCGTTGATGAGCAGGGCCTTCAAAACTCCACCGGGCATCAAGACAGTGACGCGCGCTATTTCTCTGTCTTCCCGTGTCCACACGGCAGTGTAGATTGGCACGTGCAGTTCGCCCCACCGCTTGTGTCGCAATTGCAGCTGACACTCGCGTTCGAGCCGATCCAAGTCCAGAATGCTCGCCCTGACATAAGGCAGCATGGCCTGCCACGCGGCATTCGTGTCCACCTGTGAGGCCGGAATAGCCAGTCGCCTGTATTCTTTCGTTAGCGCATCGTTTGACATCCGGGCCTGATTTAGGAGGTCTCTTCGTCCTAGGCTTGTCAGCTTGTTATCTGTTCCGAATGAGTATCCGAACCTTCTTGTTTCAATCGTGCCAAGCGTGCCGTCTTGGCGATTCACAATCGGAGGACACACAAAAGCCATGGTCAGCGTTTGTACCTGTGATCGGCCTCTCCTCAGGAAGATTCAGCTTGTCCACGATTACATTGGCCTCGGCAATCATCAGCGCAATAACCGCGCTCTTGTACGTCGCCGGCACCGCCAGCAGCAATTCTGTTGCGTTCATTGCGAACATTTGCAGTCTTACTCGTTGTCACCGTCGCGCCTCAAGTTCGGCCACCCATAAATACCGTAGCGTTTGCTGATCCTAAAGTAAGGATAGGAAACGCTGACGTTGGCGGCTCGCTCGAGGCACGTGTGCAGTTCGACATTACTCATCCAATTGCCATACAGTGTCGCCAACGAGAGCTCATACTGACTCCAGTATCCTATCCATGGCACCTTAAAGTCGTCCTTCCAGCCAACAAATGCTTGGGGCCTTCTCCCGTCCTTATCAAAGAATTCGAACAGCGCATTTTCTTCCGATTGAATACCGAAGGCGCGGCACATTGCGGGGTCGAAGCTAAAACACGAGTTCAATACGACGAAGCGATAGGGGTGTTCCAGCTTCTTCCACCCCACGGGTGTCCACCAATTCTCTAGTGCTGTGGCCACGTCCCCGCTATCTAGAGCCCCCAGCACGCCGGTATGTGAGTCGTTCTTCACAGATCCGAAGTAACCGCGGTTTCCATGTCCGAAGAAGAAGAAGTTGTTCGCCAGCGGCATATCATTCAGCAAGGTCTGCCCGTCACTCGGGGTGTAAAGGAAAAATGTAGTACCGTGCCAGGAATTCAGCGAAGTGTTGAGGTACTCGTTGGCCAATGCGGGGTTGAAGATCAGGTCGGTTACGCCCTCTTGGATCATGGTTCGTCGCTGTGTGTCGTACCCTGTCGTGTGCCATCCGTAAGCAAGTGTGAATTTGTCATCTCCGTGGGTGTCAGGAACCTTGCCGCGCATGAAATCCGGCAACGGAACGCTGATCGATGGTGTTACGAAGGCAACGATGAATTCTGCCTGGAAAACCTCGTCTGCGAGGGGCTGACTCTGTCCATCAGGAACAAGATTCCAGATTTTCTCGAAGTTGCCGCTTGCGTCCGTGGTGCCATTAATTGTCTTCACCAGAAGGCCGCCCGCAGTTCGGATCTTGATTTGGTAGTTCCCGTAAGCCGCCGGCGCGTATCCGGCAATTCTCAGTTGCGAGCCAAAAAGCTGCGAAGTGTAATCATACCAAATTGGAGCGGTATTATGAACAGCCAGCGGTGGACCACATACTCGATAACTCTTTGTCTCGTTGGCGTCGGAAATATCTGCCGGAGGGTCTAAGATAAGCTGCAGCAGATGAAAACCCGGGGACGAGGCGAGGGTGTTCCACTCGCCACGAAAAATGTCTTCATCAACCCGTGTGACGCACAGCATATCACGGTCTTCCCCATCCAGGTATAGCGACAAGCGCGACAGCCCTTCATCTGGCACACTGGCAGCGAATTCGTATGCTCGTACATTGGCTCCCGCTGGGGTGTTTTCGACCAGCATGAGGGGATTATCCAGTAGCAGCGGATTCACTCCCAATATCTTCTCCGCACGTCCCACCAGTCCGTCTCCATCCAGATCGACGTCGTCATAGGCGACATTCAGCGAATCGTGGATCCCGGCCGTGGTGTAGACAGCGTCCACTCGTGTTTCGAGGTCCTGGTCCCATTGGCCATTGCCGTTGGCGTCCTCGACGTAATCCGAGATTCCATCGGAATCGGTTCCTTTGGGTTGCGCAGTGTATGAATTGACCGCGGCGACATAGTGCCGGCCGATGATCACGTTGCCCGATTGGCTGCCGTCCTTGGTCTGATCCGTTCGGGTAGTGTAATGGAACAGGCCTGCGTCAGCCGGCGGGCGGCTGCCGCGTTTGGCGGAGTTGTAGAGTGGGCAATAGGTTGCGAGATAATGGCTTCCAAACGGCCCAGACTGATACGGCAGGGCCGCTGTTAGAATGACATCGTTTCCAGACGCCGGCTGCAGCCGATCGGTCTGTCCCGGCTTGAGTTCGAGGCCGACGCGCTGCCAGTATGCGTTGTAGCCGTGATCCAGGGATTCTTGCCCAAAAAACTCGAACCCGGCCTTGTCGAACAGATTGTCCTTGAACAGCCAATCGCCCGCTGTGGCCGGGATGGGGTCCAACAGGAAGTCCTGGTTGCGAAAGAGATTGTTATACGCAGTGAAGGCCAGGTCGACGTTCATGGCGTGTCCATCGGACCAGTACGTCGGCTGCAGCACAACCGCAACCCGGTCGAACAGGTTGTTCACCCACTCGATGGAACCATCGCCCCAGACCTCGTCCGGGTTGACCGTCAACGTCGGCGGTCCAACGATAATCCCGCCCCCGCTCAGGTTGCAGTCGCGCATTTTCCAATCCATGCAGCTATCGAAGGAGCCCTCCCAGGCAAGAGCCTCGAACCCTGAAATGCCCGAAAACAGATGGAACGCCAACTGGTGGGCATACAGGTTCGAGAATCGGAGATCCAGGGAAGGAGGTGGCGCACCAAAACTGTTAGGCTCGAACGAAGGAGCGAAAGTATAGGTGTCAACCACCTGCATCGGAACCTGCTGGCTGAGCCAAAACACACGCCATAGCCCAAAGTCGGGATCAGTGGTTTCTTGAACCAGTCTGGTCGGGACGAAGGTGTTCGGCCGTTCCGGGAATCCATGGCTGACAAACGACGAGCCCTCCCACAGCTCAAAGCCGACGTAAGTGTAATCCGCGTATTCGCCCCATTCCGGCACCCACTCCTGGCGGACGCCTATGGCTGTGCCGGGCATGACGGTGATGGAGCCTCCATCGACGCGCATCAGAGCTACGGTATAGTCGATCACATCGTACCAATAGCCCAGATCCGGAGCCCCGCTTACGTCCCGCGGGCCTTGAGGGAACAGCGCCAATTCACCGGAAATCGTCATGAGACGCGGGAAGTCGATGGGCGGCTGAGTCGACTTGGACTTGAACGCATTCAGCAGCGCGGAGCCGACCCCGGTTGTCCCTTTACTGCGAAAGACGCTGTCCGATTTGAGGTAATGCCCCCCAAGTCCCGCGGTTTGAAACGGTGGGTACGCCGTCGTCCACCGGGTGCCGACGCTCCCAAACAGGCTGGCGGTTGTCGGGGAGAATCCGTTGTAACTGCCGGAAAGGCTGGCGGGCCCGGAAACCAGATTCGTGACGTTGGCGAAGACCGAATTGAGAAAGGTGAAGCTCGACGAGGAATTCGCCGTCACCAGGCGCACGGAGTTATCGACAGTGCAATGGCGCAGGACATTGCCGCTGGCGCTTGCGTTCGCCGTGACCGGATAGTGAACGCCGGCCATCAATGCGTTGTTTACGGTAAGAGGCACCCCGCCGCTGCTGCCGCTGCCACTGCCCGCACCGGTGAGAACAATGCCGCGGATGCAATTGACGAATTGCGAGTGCGAGATTGTCGTTCCGGAGGTCTGAAAGTTGTTCTCGGAGCGCACTCCTTCCTGACAGAATGAAAACCGCATGTTGCTGATCGACGGGAAATAGTTGTAGTACAGCCAGAGTGCGGGATTGGCGTAGTGTTTGCCTTCGGTGCTGCCCGTAACCCCGTTCCAGACGTCGTAGTCGATGATCTCGCCGATCGAGTCATCGTCGCCTGACGTAAACAGTGTGGGCGAGTAGCCCGAAGCGCTGCAGTACACGCTGCTGGCCAATCGAATAAAGGCGGTGGTTGGGCTGCCGCCACCGATCGAATACGGGTACTTGAAAATGGCTCCCCCTTCAAAATAGACCGTTCCAGTGCAGTACACGGGGCCTGCCACAAAAAACGTTGTGTCACCCTCGAAAATCTTTACCCCAGAAATGGTGCCACCCAAGGTGGCAAAATAGTCGATGGCCAACCCCATCGGCTTGTAGACGCTCGCCGCGCGAGCTGAATCGGGCGCCATGCTCGCCATCAGTCGCACGTGGTTCTGCGCGTTCGGCGCTGGCATCGCGGCGTACCGGGCCTCGAGCCGGGTGCGGTTCCGATTCAGCGCGCCCACCCACCGATCGGGCAACGACTTTAACTCGGTCTCGACCGACGCAAACTCGACCGATTCCAACAGGAAAGTCCTTCCCTCCCGATTGACGATCTCTTTCACGACCGGCGCGGCCGATTCCCCGCTCGCGCGCGGTGTCCCGGCCATCCTGGCGCGACCGGTAGCGATGACAAACTCGCCGAAGCCCAACATCTCATCCACCAGATCCGGGCTGACCATGCGGTCGCGCAGCCGTTTGTCCTGCTCGACGCGGATGGGTTGGCGCACCCGCTCGGGCTCAGGCACGTCATACAGTTCGGTGTAGAGCTGGAGGCGAGCCCCATTCGTAGAAAATCCATAATCCATGGGATCCAGCCGCCCGGTGATCACGATGTCCTGGGCAAACGAACCCTTTTCGATCGTGTAAACGATATCCGCGGTGACTCCATTGACGTTGAATGCTCCTTCATAAACGACCTGATTCTCGCTCATCAGCGCGCCCACGCAATCGCGGATGCCGGCAAGGATGACCGATTCTCCGCTGACGGCGTTGAACAGTCCTATGGCGACCGGGGTGGATCGCAGGCCGGTGCCATCGGGCATGGACACCGTCACGGCTCCCGGCGTGTTGATGTTCGCCGCCAGCCGGGTCCGGTGCTGGACCCGTTCGGCCACGAAGGCGTCGCCTTCGGGCGAGATCGTGAAACGGGGATCGCTCGGCGTCCACTGTTGGCCATCCCAATAGTTCATGCCGCTTTCAATGGCCACAATGCGCCGGTTGGTTGGCCCTCGACGGTTCGCATCAGGCGAGGATTGCGCTTCGTCATCAACGGGCAGGATATTCCAGGTCTGGTGGTGCGGGCCGGTTTCGACGAGCCTTGGCGCCACGGCTGCAGACTGGAGCTTGGCCGCTCGCCGCAGGAGCTCGCCTCGTGTGGTAATCGGTAGTTGGGCCGCGCCAGCCGCAATACTGGATGGACAGACCTTGAGAATGACAGAGGCAGCCAGAAGGACGGTGAGGAATGCCGGTCGGCAATTATGGGTTGCAGTTACGGCGGGGGGGGGGGGGTACGTTAGTGGTTTTATGCATGCTGACCTCCTGAGGAACCGCCGGAGCGGCGTCTGGGGTACGCACCGGCTGCGAAGTTGAAGGGCTTCCCTGGAATCCCACGCTTGGGTGCGTGCATCTTCATGGGCAGTGCGGTATCTCTACTCGACGAAGCGATTACCATCAATAAAAATACACCATCGCCAATTAAGTTTCAGATGTTGTGATTGTATAAAGTAGCAGATGATCCCGACGTTCCGATGCAATTGCGGAATGGATTCAGGAAGGACGCCGTGCCGGAAGCCGGCGCTCCGATCTGCTGAGGTGATAATCGTCCATGGCCAACTGGACCAGGGCCAATGTCGCTGCGACTAACGCGCAATACGCCCCACTCGCGCGTGGCCAGGGTCAAGCCGAAACCGTCCGAGTCCGATGCCCTCATCGGCCCGGGAAAGAATGGCGTGGGGCTTGAGTTTCCACCGGCCTTCCCGGTATGACATGGGTCCAACCTGTGCTGAACGCGAGCCTATCACTCTTCGATTACCTGGTCATCGTCCTCTACCTGGCCGGCATTACCACCTTCGGCATCCTTCGCGGCGGTCGGCAGACTTCGCCCCAGGATTACTTTCTGGGACGCGAAAAGATCCCGTGGTGGATTGTCTGCTTCTCGATTGTCGCTGCAGAAACCAGCGCCCTGACCTTCATCAGCGTTCCTGGATTGGCCTACATCTCCAACCTGACTTTCCTCCAGGTGGCCTTCGGCTATCTCCTCGGCCGTATCGTCGTCAGCTTCCTCCTCCTCCCCGCCTATTACCGGGGCGAACTCTCCACCGCGTACGCTTTCCTCGAACGACGGTTCGGTGTCAAGACCCGCAGCCTCGCCGCCATCGTCTTCCTTTTCACCCGAATCGCCGCAGATGGCGTCCGGCTCTTTGCTACTGCGATCCCGCTCAAGTTCGTCCTGAACGTCAATTATCCGACCGCCATCAGCATCCTTGCCATCGTCGCCTTGCTCTATACCTGTGTCGGCGGCGTCCGGGGAGTGATCTGGGTCGACGCCGTCCAAATGCTGGTCTACCTGGGCGGCGCGGCAATTGCCTTTGCATTTCTCGTCGGCCGCGCCGATGGCGGTTGGAGTGCGCTAACCGCGGCAGCCGCGGAAACCGGCAAATTCAAGATGCTCGATTGGGGATTCGGTGCTGGATTTTTTCAAAAGCCTTACACGCTCGCGGCCGGCCTGGCCGGGGGCGCATTGCTCTCCATGGCCTCGCACGGCACTGATCAACTCATCGTTCAACGCCTGCTCGCGGCCCGATCGCTTGCCGCCGGACGTATGGCCCTCATCGGCAGTGGAATCATCATCGTCTTCCAGTTCGCCCTCTTCCTCCTCGTGGGACTCCTGCTCTTTGGCCATTACGGCGGCAAAGAGCCTTCCGCACTCGGCCTCCTGCGGCCCGACGAAATATTTCCGAAATACATCATCGAAACTCTGCCTCCGGGTATTGCTGGGTTCATCATCGCCGGGTTGCTCGCCGCCGCCCTTTCGACCTTGGCCGGATCCATGTCCTCACTGTCGTCATCCACCATGTTCGACCTTTATCGTCCGCTGTCTCGCAAAGGTCTGAATCTCGCGCGCGCCCTCTCGATGTCGCGATGGATCACCGTGCTCTGGGCTCTGCTTCTCGTCGGCTCCGCCCTTTTTTTCATGAATACCAGTCGCACCGTCGTCGAGCTCGCCCTCAGCATTGCCTCCTTCACCTACGGCGGGCTCCTCGGCACATTTCTGTTGGGGGTGCTTTTCAAAACTCCGCGGCAAGAAGACGCCCTGGCCGGTTTTGTCGGGGGCATCCTCGTGATGGTCGTCGTGATCAGTCGGAATGCCGTCGCATGGACCTGGTTTACGTTCATCGGGGTCGCCGCCACCCTCCTGATTGGCAACCTGATAAGCCGACTTCCCCGGACCGATTCCGCCCCCGGTTAACCTGCACATTTCGCAAGCCGCCGCAGCCGAAACCGAAGTACTCGGCCCTTATATTGGGTCGTTGATGGAAAACCCGATTCTCGCGGTGGCACCGGCCTGCGAAATGTGAGGACTTCGTCGCAGGGCCGTTCGGCGGTTGGTTCGCGAGAAATGTGAGCCTATGAAAAAGCCGGGCTCATGGCTTCTCCAGCCGGATCACCACAAACCACGCCGTGTCATCCTTATCATCGCCGGCCAGGACCAACAATTCGCCGGGGGTGAGGCTCTGACGCTTCTTCACCACCATTTTGCCCTCGCCGAACAGCCTGACTTCGAAATTCGCCTTCCCAAAATGTTCAACCTCAATTTCGCACTTGGGACTCAAACGTACCCGGGAAAACCCCGGTGACCCCAGCTTCAACTGCTTTCGGCCGACCTCATAATAGTTCTTCCACCGGAACACGCCGCGTAAACGGGCTCGCACGATAACGTCCGCCTCCTTCAGTTCTTTGTCGGCAGGCTTCGGACCATCGGTCGCCCAGACCAACTGCGCCAGCAAATGGATATCTCCCTCCTCGGCGGGCGCGGCGCCGGCACCCCATGAGAGCGCCAGCAGGGTCAAAACCATCAAACCCATCCGGACGGAACTGGTCATGGCGCCTTTCACCTTGAGTCTTTCCCCCACGAGACCGCTTGGGGGCCCGCAAGCCCTGGTCGAATATCGAAGCTCGGTTTCCCGCCGGCATCAAACGCATGAAATCCTCGATCCATCACATCAGGAAAATCGAATCTCGAACTGTTCGCAACAGGATTAAGCAACCGGGGATTCCAGACCGCCGCTGAACGTCACTTGCCCGCAATGACATTGTGCAGGCCTCTCGTTTCCACCCAGACCACCGTCATCGCCGCGGCTTCAGAACGAAAAGAAAAGGAGCTCGTGTCCGCGAGCGGCGTCTCAATCTCATGCCCAATGAGCATCGCCGCAGGGGAGTCCCGGCGCCCGTGCAATGGGGCCAGCCAATACAGGCACAACAATCCGGTGGCGCCAAGTGGCAAGAGCCAGCGTAACCACCAACCGAGCAGACTCGTTCGCTGTGCACGCCCCACCGGCGCCGGCTCGAGGTTCCGCTGGATTTGCGACCAATAAAAATCGCGCGATTCGGGCACCGTTTGCTCGATCGGATGGTCGCGCACCAATGTCTTGATCAACCGCAACTCCTCATGAAGGGCATGTTGCCGCTCATCCCGGCTTAAGAGCGCTGCCACGTCCTTCGCCTCCGCGTCCGGGAGTTGGCCGTCCACATGGGCTTGCAGCCTTAGAACCATGTCGCTCTCGTTCATTGGTAATCTTCGCGTCTTATGTCGCCAAGCAGGGCTGCCAGTTTACGGCGCGCGTAAAAAATCCGTGACATGACGGTACCCAGCGAGCATCCCATCCGCTCGGCGATCTCTTTGTAACCCAATTCTTCAAATTCCAATAATATCAAGGCCGTACGATGTTCGGCAGACAATCGCCCCATCGCCTCGTCAATCCGTTCCCGCAACTCCAGCCGTTCCAAACCCTCCGTCGGGTTATTCACCACCACCGGCATTTGCCGCTCCACCCCGCCGGATTCCTCGTCCATTTCCTCCACCGATTGGGCCTGAAACCGCTTCTGGCGCCGCAATTGGTCGAGGCTCAAATTAATCACAATCCGCGTGACCCAGGTCGTGAAACTAGATTCCTGCTGGAATTGACCCAACCGCTGCCACGCTTTGATCCAGGCTTCCTGCGACACGTCCAATGCCTCTTGCTCCTGCCGCAATATGCTGAACGCGCGCGAATACACTTTGTCCCGATGCCGGGCCACCAATTCTTCGAATGCCGCCAGATCCCCGTGCTGCCCCGCCCGTACCAGCACCCTGTCTTCTGCCGATGCATACTCGATCTTGGCCGACATGGGTTGGACGACAGAAGGTTAAGCCCTATTCAGCCCGATTACAGCCGCCCCTTAGTGCTGGGGATCCTCCCCGCAATCCGCGGATCTCTCTGGCACGCCCCATCCACCGCCTTCGCAAAGGCCTTGAACAAGGCTTCCGACACGTGATGCGGTTCCTCCCCATAGAGTAGTTCCAAATGTAAATTGCACCGCGCCTCATTGGCAAAGCTCTGAAAGAACTCCCGGGCCAATCCGAATCGGAATGCGGAGGACATATCCTGATTCCGCTGACTGGTTTTAACGGATTCGTATGCAAGCCCTCCCAAGCCACGCCAAACGAGGTGCGGACGGCCGCTGAAATCAATCACACACCGCGCCAGACACTCATCCATCGGCACATATCCCTCCCCCGTGAATGGGTTACGGGGATGAAAACCAGTCCCGTATCGACGGACACCCTCCTTGCCACCCAGCGCCTGCAAGAAAGCTTGTCCCAAGGCCAATCCGCAGTCCTCCACCGTATGATGCGCGTCGACCTCCAGATCACCCCGGCATTTCAATCGCAGATCGACCACCGCATGTTTCGCGAACAAAGTCAGCATGTGGTCAAAAAAGGGTATCCCCGTGTCGATCCTCCCTTCTCCCCGGCCATCGATGGCCAATGTGAGTTGAATGGAAGTCTCTTTCGTCGATCTATGGATGCGCGCGCGGCGTGCTGTCATGCCCGCCCATTAAACATGCGCGATTTCATTTGCGAAACCCAATTTGTGGTTCGACCGGTACGATTCCATTCCCGTCACGCAACCCCTGCTCAGAGGCTGGCCAAATACCGCTCCGCATCGATGGCCGCCGCGCATCCTGTCCCCGCCGCCGTGACAGCCTGCCGATACACCCGATCCGCGCAGTCGCCCGCCACAAACACACCCGGCACGTTCGTCTCTGTGCCTCGCCGGGGAATCAGGTATCCTCCCTCATCCTGGTCCAGGATCCCCCGGAACAATTTCGTATTCGGGACGTGTCCGATCGCCACGAATACGCCGGCACAATCCACCGATTGCTCAGCGCCACTTTTCAAATTCCGCAATCGCACGCCCTTCACCTTGTCCTGCGCAACATCCAGGATCTCCGTCACCACCGAATCCCAGATCGGCTTGATCTTCGGATGGGCCAAGGCGCGTTCGGCCATGACCTGCGAAGCCCGCAACGTGTCGCGGCGATGGACCAGATAAACCACGGAAGCGAATCGAGTCAGGTACACCGCTTCCTCGCAGGCCGAATCACCACCCCCAACCACCACCAGGTCTTTATCGCGAAACATCGACAACGCCCCGTCGCACGTGGCGCAATACGTCACCCCCTTCTTGTCGAGCAGTCGTTCGCTTTCCAGACCCAGGTGGCGATGGCTCGCTCCACTGGCGATGATCAGGCTTCGCGTCTCCACGGGTTCGCCTTCCACGACCAACCGAAAAGGCTGGGCCGACAAATCCGCCTGGTCCAGCGTCGCAAATCGCACTCGCGCGCCGAAACGTTCCGCCTGCTTCTGAAGCCGGGTCATGAGTTCATAACCGTCGACGCCTTCCGGGAATCCGGGATAATTCTCCACCACACTCGTGGTGGTCAACAATCCCCCAGGCAGGATTCCCGTCAATACGAGCGGCGACAGCTTCGCTCGCGCCGCGTACAGTGCCGCCGTTAAACCCGCGCACCCGCTCCCGATAATAACTACATTCTCCATAAGAGCGGTCCAAATTAGTGTTCACCTCCACCCTTGGCAAGCAGATGGCCTCCCTCCGGCGGCCTGGATGACATTCTCTTCGACAGTTTCATCACAAGGATCACCCCAGCGCTTGAAAAGCCTCGCACGACTTCTGGAACCTCAGTGGCGGGGTGCGCCATTCATCCCGCGACCATTTGCAGTCCATGAGGGGTGAACAGACCGAAGTCACGCTGATTGTTCGTCGCGAGACTCGCGCCGCAAGCGGTGGCGGTCCCGGCAATCATCGCATCCACGCGGAGCCCGCGCTTGCGATTCACCGCATTGAACAACCGGGCAGCCTCCTTGGCCTGCGGTTCATCGAAGCTGACTATCTCGCGAAGAAACCCTCGCATGGTCGCAACCTGGGCTGCTGTCACCGGCCCACACAGGAACTCGACCCAGGCCGGCATCGAGGTGATCAGCGGTTCGCCCGACCGATGCCACGCGATCAACTGGGTGGCCTCGGATGATTCAGCGACAAGCCCGTGAATCAGGTAGTTGGTATCCAGGCAAATCACTCCTCGGCCCTCCACCGTCCTCGGTCTTCACGTACTTCGGCCATGTAGGCCTGAGCTTTCTCGGGATCAAGACCTTGACCGGAGTTCTGTAGCCCTTGCAGCATGGCCACAGGATCGGGACAGATGGGGACGGATTGCGCCTCGGCCTGGGCGACCGCGCGTCGAACAACTTCAGCCTGCGAAACTTGCCAAGCGGCCGACAACCGCTTGAGCCTGCTAGCGGTCGCTTGATCGAGTGCAAATGTGGTTCGATGGTTCATCTTATGCACACCACAACACATACCATCAGATTTCCTCGCCAGCAAGCCTGGGTCGCCAGGCTCTCGATCTCCCGCTTGCTCGGGCCGCTTGTTCGGGCGTCAACGAGATGTTCATCGTGCCCATCTTCATGCCTCCCAGACTAAACCATCCGCCATGGAATCCATCCAGCAGCAGCCCGCAACCGTTAGACAAGCGCAACCGATCGACACAATCAACCAGAACGCGCTTCAGCCGGTGAAACGGCTGCCATCATTTGGGATAAGCTTCGGTATCATGAACCACATTGTGACCGGTGAGATGCAGCCCTTCTACATATATCGCTACGGCTTCTACGAGGCCCACACGGCGTGGAGAGCCGACCCCATCGCGATCTCCTTTTTGTTCGGGCTGAGGCCGCTGGAAGAGACCGAAGCTGCGTTTCCGGGGCAGTAATACTGCGCTTGTGACCCAGCACCTTGTCCGTGACTCGACAAGGACACCCGGGTAGTGAGCTCGGCGGTCCCCCATCCGTGTCGTCCAAGGGTCACGTCGACATAAAGGACCACAGCCGGCAGAGGTGTGGCGATCACGCCGCCGGAGGGCGTCAAAAATCCAGTGCGGCCTTGTCACCCTTTTCGCTTTCCATCGGTGAGTTTTTCCGCGATGACATCCGGCGGATAACCTGACCGCCACCATGCACCTGACCGCGTTGGATTGGATCATCGTCGTTGCCAGCATCGGCATTTCGTTCCTGCCCGCCGTCATCCTCGCGAAACGCGCCGGATCGAGCACCGCGGAATTCTTCACCTCGGGGAGATCGGCCCCCTGGTGGTTGATCGGGGTGTCCATGGTGGCGACTACTTTCAGCGCGGACACGCCCAACCTGGTGACGAATTTCGTGCGCGAGCACGGCGTCGCCTACAACTGGGTTTGGTGGGCGTTCCTGCTCACTGGCATGATGACCGTCTTCTTCTTTTCGCGGCTTTGGCGGCGGTCCGGGGTGCTGACCGACCTCGAATTCTACGAACTGCGGTACTCAGGGAAGGCCGCCCGGTTTGTCCGCGGATTCCGGTCGATCTATCTCGGCCTCTTCTTTAATTGCGTCATCATGGCCACCGTCAATCTCGCGGCGGCCAAAATCGCCAGCGTTCTCCTGGGCTGGCCCCTCACCACCACGCTCGTCGTTTGCGCGCTGCTCAGCATCTTCTTCGCGGCAACCTCCGGGCTCTGGGGTGTTCTGGTCACCGACTTCATCCAGTTCGGCATCGCCATGAGCGGTTCCATCGCCGCCGCCTATTTCGCCCTGAAACATCCCAGCGTCGGCGGACTGGAGGGCCTGCTGAACCGGCTCGATCCCGCCACTCTGAATCTCCTGCCGGACTTCACCGATTGGAGCGTCGCCCTGGCAGTCTTCGTCATCCCATTAACCGTCCAATGGTGGTCGGTCTGGTACCCCGGCGCCGAACCCGGTGGGGGGAGTTACGTCGCCCAGCGGATGTTGGCCGCCCGCACCGAGCGCGACGCGTTCACCGGCACTTTGTTCTTCAACCTTGCCCACTATGCCCTGCGGCCCTGGCCCTGGATTCTCGTCGGTCTCTGCTCACTGCTCGTTTTTCCGACCCTGGCCGATCTCCAACGCGCCTTTCCTGGCGTCGAAGCCCGGCTGATTGGCGACGATATGGCCTACCCGGCAATGCTGACATTCCTCCCGGCCGGGCTGCTCGGATGGATGGTGGCCGGGTTGGTTGCCGCCTACATCTCGACCATCTCCACCCACTTGAACTGGGGGACGTCCTATCTCGTCCACGACTTTTATCGCCGTTTCATTCGAGACGATGCCTCGGAACGACATTACGTGCTCGTCTCCCGGGTGATCACCGGACTGCTCATGCTCATTGCCGCCGCGCTCACTTTCGTGATTGATACCGCCCGGAACGGCTTCGATCTCCTCCTCTCAGTCGGAGCGGGAACCGGCCTGATCTATCTCCTGCGCTGGTTCTGGTGGCGCATCAACGCGTGGAGCGAAATCTCCGCTATGATCAGTTCGTTCGCCGTCGCCACCAGTTTCTTTTTCGCCAATCGATCCGGTGCCGATATTCCCGGTCACATTTCCCTGGTCGCCACGGTCGCACTGACCACCGTGGTCTGGATCGCGGTAACCTGGCTGACCCCGCCCACGGATCGTTCCGTGCTCCATTCTTTCTATGTCAAAATCCGGCCAGCCGGACCGGGCTGGCGGGTCATTCGCCAGGAAACCGGGGTCGCCGCCACCAACGATTCGTTCACTTATCCGTTGCTGGGCTGGGGTGCGGGTGTCCTCTTCGTCTATTCCGCCCTCTTTGGCACCGGCAGCCTTCTCTACGGTCGCGCCGGAATCGCTACTTTCTGGCTGGTCCTGTTAGTCGTGAGCGGATTCGCGCTGTGGCGGATCGTTCCGAAGGTCTGGGGTGGCCCGGCCTAGCCACGCGCCTTAGTGGTCTGTTTCATAAATACGGTTACGTTCGCGGCCAGGGGTTTTTCGGCCAGACGAGGCGCGAGCAACGAGCATACCCGCAGCGGTCTGTAAGGCGCGAGCAACGAAGTCTGGCCGAAAAAGAACGGCCGCCCGGAGGGTTGCGCCGAATTTGGCCTGGGGCGGCGTTGCTCGGTCGGTCGAGTATCGCAGGGGATACACTCTCGCCCTCGCGCCTTGCCTCAGGCCAAATTGGGCGCAACGAACGTGACCGTATTTATGAAACAGACCACTTAGACAGGGTTGTTACCTCAGTGGGTGAGCTCGAATCTCTTTTAAAGGGGGAGCGGTTTTCAACTCACCCGCACGATCTTGAACCCTTCGCTTGAAGTGAGGCCAATGATGAAGCTTCGCAAGGAATGCGCCGTTCAGGGCGTCTCAATCACCAGCCACGTCCATCCTTCGGCCCGGATCGTCACCGGCACTTCGATCGAATAATCGCGCGCGAGCTCGTAAAGGACCGGTTCTCCGCCTTGTTCACGCACCCGGGCGTGCCGGGTCAAACCGGTATAGTACAATGGCAATCGCACGGTCCGGCGGATGGGACTCCGTTGCGGGTTATACAACATCGCTAACCCGCACCGCGCCAATTCGGGATTCGCGTGCAACCATCCATCCCAGTCCCGCGCGTCCGCCCTCCGCAAGTGGATCACATCCGATTCCAGTATGTCCCGATACTCTTTGAACCACGCGACCCAATGCTCCACCATGCTCCTGGTCTCCTCCGAATCATAGAGCCGCGGCCCCCGGTAGCAGGCCTGGACGCCCGCTCCCAGATTGTTCACCAGGTGCGCCTCATACGCCGCAATATTCTCGTGCAACGGCTCCAGTGTCGCCGCCGGTCCGCCTCCCTGATACTCGGTCAATGGGACAAACATCCAGCCCATCGACGGCGTCTTTTCCCACGTGCCATCGAAGATATGCTGCCGGCCCATGATGATTTGTTCCGCGCGCGGCAAGGACCAATTCACCTCGCGATAGCCCATTGCGGTCTTGCTCGAACCATTGAGGAAGTAATTGTCCGGCACATTCAGGTAAATTCCACGTTCCCGACACCAGGCATAAAGCCCGGTGATCGCCTGCCACTGCCGCCATTGGGAATCGGCCAGACCATGATGTCCCGGATGGTTTGTGGATGCGCAGACATCGCCGGGATAGCTGCCGTCGTGTTCAAGCAGATCGAAATCTGTCGCTTCGAGAAACGTCTTGATCCGCCGGAAATAGTCTGCGCCCCAGGCACTGCCGAGACAGGGCGAATTACCGAAAATGGCGCCGCCCGTCCGGCCCGTGGCCGGATTAATCACGTCCTGTTCGTCGCTGATGCGGCGGCTGGCGAGGAGGGAATACCCGCCCACTTCGATCCCTTTCGCATGCGCATACTCGACGTCCTCCCGGACCTGTGCCATGTACGCAGGGTCGGTATTCTCCATGTCGAGCCCACTTCCAAATGTATAGATGATCATCTCGAAACCGACTTCGGCGCATTGGTCGACGGCGCGGCGGAACGCGACCCGATCCGCGCTCCGGACATGCATCATCAGGGGATTCTCGGTGACCCAGGGAGCGAGGGTTCGATAGAAGCGTCGGATCGCCAACCCCTGCCTTTCGCGCTGGTCGCTGTCGTGCACCAGCAAATAGCTGCGGAAACTCGTGAAGCTCTCGCCCACCTGCAACACGGTGCCCGGTCCGATCGGCGGCCGGCTCACGAGCAATGCAGGTGTCTTGAGGTTGTAATTGACCTGCGAGGTGTATTCCGGATCCGGCAGCCAACACGACGTCCGATTCCCGCTCGTCAATGCCATGCCGCCAAAACTGTAGTCGCTGATCAGGTCCACCCACGGCTTTCTCCAGCGGGCGGGATCATAATCGTCGACGACCGATTCCACCTCAGCCAGGGCCAGCAACTCGCTGCTGAATGCGTCCACGGTGACGGTTCGGCCGGTGCCGTTCCGCACCACGATCCATTTGGCCAGTACGGGCAACCCATCATAAAGTTCATAGTGGACCTCGACCCGCAAACCTTTCATTGAGGATTCCACGCTGGCATAATCGAAAACGACCCCAACCCCGGCTGGCGGCCACGGCGCATCTGCCCCAGGCCGCCGGCGCTTCCAGCCGAACAAGGCCTTCGGGCGCGCCAGAGTCACCCCGGTCAATTGAAAAGCCGAAGGATCGCTCTGGAGTTCATCGATCCATTCGGGCCTCAGATAAGCGTGGTTCGGCTGGCCCTTTAATCCGCCCACCGGCATCTCCCGCCCATCAAGAGTTAAAAGCGCCTCGGGCTCCACGCCGCGCAATAGCGCCGCACCCGTCATTAAATTGTTCAATCCAACGGTCGCTGCGTTCGGTTGAACCCGGAAGCTTCGGCGAATTAAGCCGTTGTCCAGAACGAGCTCCTGGCCGTCTTCGCCTCGGTATACGCCCGCCTTCCGCGTGACGGGTTGAACCAGCCAATCGCGGTCGAATTGAGAAACGGTCGGGTCCGCCACAGGAAGGTTCGCCATGACGCGCAAAGCCTCGGTCACCGGCGGCAGCGAGTTCGGCCGCTGTTCTGCTTCGCACCGGCACCAAAGGGAGAAACGCCCCAGCGCCAGGATTACAACTCCGCAAAACCAACCCAGCCGTTTGAAAGGGATGCGTCGATTCATAGGTCAGCCCAAAATTTCCCGCCGGCCGAGGGTAAGGTGACGTGCTACGCAAAACCGGTCCGGCGATGGGACCAACCATGGCAGGTAATTTGGCCTCATGCCAGAATACTCGGGCCCTCAACAACGGGTTGACGCCGCTTTCCCTCCGGGAATGGACGGGGCGAAACTTCCACACCAAAATGATCTCGCCTGGAATCCTCGATCGTTCAAACATGTTGCGGACAGGTCGGGTTTTGATTGGTTATTTACCCGGATCAGGAATTCTATCAGCGAGGCGCGACCGACGGCACAAAACTGGCAATGGTGTCTGGCAAATTGAAATGACCTTGCAGCTCCGAGGCGGCGCCTCGCTGGGTGCACCATGAGCGCTTCCGCTGAATCCTCTATATTGTCAGCCGCATGACCCTCCCCAACCACAAAACCAAAATCGTTGCCACTATCGGACCCGCGTCGGAATCCCCCGAGATGCTGGAGCGCCTTATCCGCGCGGGGATGAATGTCGCGCGGCTCAACTTCTCGCATGGAGACTTTGCCAGCCATGCGCAACGGATCGACCGCATCCGCGCGGCGGAAGCGGCCGCAGGGCGGCGCGTCGCCATCATGGCGGATTTGCCCGGACCAAAAATGCGTATCGGAAAGATCGAGCCTGAGCCGATTCAGTTGCACCCCGGCAACAGCTTTACGTTGACCAACGAGGACGTGGTCGGAAACGAACAGCGGGTTTCGATGAGCTTCGAACGGTTGCCGGCGGTCGTGAAGCCCGGTGACCGGCTCTTTCTCAACGACGGGTTGGTGCAGCTCGTCGTTGAGCATGTGAAAGGCAATGATGTGCACTGCAAGGTCGCCGTCGGCGGTGAACTGCGATCCAGGAAGGGCCTCAATCTCCCCGGCATCAACCTGGGGATCAGCGCGTTCACCGATCACGACCGCGTTTGCCTGGAGCTCGCGCTTCAGAAAGGCGTGGATGCGGTTAGCCAGTCGTTCGTCGAAACCACTGCCGATGTTCAAGCCGTGCGCGCGGCGGCCAACGCCCTGGGCAAACAGCCGTTCATTATCGCCAAAATTGAGCGCTCGGACGCCCTCGATCATTTTGATGAAATCCTGAAAGCGGCGGACGGCATCATGGTGGCGCGCGGCGATTTGGGCGTGGAAATGCCGATCGAAGAAATGGCCATCCTGCAAAAGCAACTCATCGCGAAAGCGAGTCTCGCGGGTAAGCCGGTCATCACCGCAACACAGATGCTCGAGTCCATGACGAGCAGTCGCCTGCCCACGCGCGCCGAATCTACCGACGTGGCCAATGCCATTCTGGATGGCACGGACGGCATCATGCTTTCAGGCGAGTCGGCGATGGGCAGGTATCCAGAGGAAGCCGTGGCGATGCTGGGCAAAATAGCCGATTACACCGAGGAGCATCGCCCGCTCACCCGGCTCGGCGATCTCCGTGCATTGACCCGCCAGGTCAAGCCAACAACCGGCGCCGAAGCGATCGCTTCGGTGGTCGAACACGCATTGGAGACGGTGCCATGCGCGGCCGTGTTCGTGCCCACTCGAACCGGCACCACGGCTCGGATGATCTCGCGTTTCAATCCGGTAGTTTGGATTATCGCCTTGAGCCGCGACGCCGCGGTCTGTCAGGGACTCACCTTTTCATATGGCGTACACGCCGTCGAGTTGGCCGAGGACCCGGAGGACTGGCGCGACTTCGCTCAAAACTGGTTGCGCAGCCACGAGATACCCGGCGCCATCGCCATGCTCGTGGCGGGCCCGTCCGCGCGCAACCCCGACGCCAATCATCGCATCGAGTTCCTCAGGGTAGGCGAGAAACGGGCTGAGGCTACAACCCTGGAGTGATGAACCGGCAACATCCCATTGCAACCGCGCATCCAGCGATTTGACTCTTTCGCAACCGCCACGAGGCCCCTGGCAAAAGGGTCGAGCATCGTTAGCGGGCGCATTGAGGCTGTTCATCCCAGAGAATATCTCCCGGCCGCCAAACTCGCCCTCCGCCAGATCAACGTGGACACCGCCGGCCGCCGAGTCGAGCCTGAAAGGGAATGGGCGCTGAGGGATTCGAACCCCCGACCTACTCGGTGTAAACGAGACGCGCTAACCGCTGCGCCAAGCGCCCCCCAGCAGGAAGACGTTAGACCTCAGCCATTCCGCTTGGCAACGGCGAACATTTCCTTTCTACTGCCCGCGTTTGGGCAGCAATCTGTTCCTATGGCATCCTCTGAATCCAGCCGCTTCTGCGTGAGCGAATTGCTCGCCACGCCAACCCTCCTCTTGAACCTCACCAGCCCCG
>CAVXWU010000012.1:0-188553 GCA_963765535.1 uncultured Verrucomicrobiae bacterium | reverse complement strand
CAAGTTGTTGTAGCCGTAGGTCACAGTGTCGTAATCCCAAGGGCCGTCCTCGGTAAGGATCTGCCCGTTGGCATGGTACGTATACTTCGTGGTGCCAGTGGCGTCCACTCTGTTCGTGACCCGGTTTAGCGCATCGTATTGGGTGGTGATGTCGTAGCTGGAAGGGTAGTTGACGAGCGTGAGATTTCCTACCGCGTCGTAACTATAAGCCGTGTTGCCCTTGGCGGCGCTCCAGCGGTTGGTGAGCCGGCCATTGGCGTCGTACTGATAGCGCAGGATCGAGGCGCTGGCCTGGTCGATCTTGTTGGTCATCCGGCCGTATTGATCGTAGTTCCAGGTGGTGACCTGATTCTTGCCGTCGCGCAGGGTCAACAGATCGGCGGCCGAGTTGTACGTGTACCGGATGATCTCGGTGTTGGCGTTGGTCTCCGTGATTTTCCGCGTCGCCGCGTCGTATTCGTACCTCCAGACCTTGCTCAACGGGTTGGTGTAACCGACCAGGCCCCGGGCGGTGTAGAGGTATTTCTCGACACCGCTGTCGGGCGCGGTCCGGGTCAGCGAGCGACCGAGATAATCGAAGGTCTGAGTGAAGGTCACGCCGTTGGCATCGGTAACGCTGGTGGGCTGATCGCGGATGTCGTACACGATCCGCTCCTCGACGCCAAAGGCGTTGGTGACGCTGGTTTGGAGGCCCTGATTGTTGTAGCCGAACTTACGGACGCCCAGGGCGTTGGTGATCGCCGTGAGCTGTCCCAGCGGATTGTGCGCGTACGTCTCGGAGGTCAGATCCGGATAGAGGGTGGCCGCTCGGCGTCCGGCGTAGTCGTAAAAGTACCTGGTGATGTTGGTTAACGCATCGGTGATCATCTCGGGTCCGCCGCAGCCGCAATAGGTGTAGGAGGTGACGTTGTTGCGGGCGTCTTTGACCTGCGTCCGTTTCCGGCCCCGGTCGTAGCCGTAGCGGGTCCATTGCCCGAGGCGATCCTTGACGCCACACAGGTCGAGAATCGGGATGGTCGAGCCGCCGGTGTTGAAGCCCATGCCCGGCTGGAGGGAATAGTTGTACTCGATGGTCGTGCCACCGGGGAAGCTCTCGAGCGTGAGCCGGCCCAGGCTGTCCCACGTCTTGGTGACCGTCAGACCGCGGAAATCAATATGCGTGCGGACCCGGCCATTGAGATAAGTGAAAGATTCGGTCCGTGCTCACTGGCGAATTGGTCACTGAAGTCAGGAACCCGCTGGTGTAACCGTAGGTCGTGGTCAATCCGGCGGGTGAGACCCGGCTGGAAAGGCGCCCGGTGGAGGGATCGTAATTGTAGGTCGTGGTGTAGCATCGGCATGGCAAGACCTCGCACCTGACACGCGAGGAGATCGAAGGCTTGGCCGCGTACGTCCTCTCGCAGTGATTGAGGCCCCCGCCTTCCCGTGTGCACCGCAGCCGCGAGAACTGTCACAAAAGCCTTGCCATAAACCGTCGCGGCTGGGATTCATTCAGTATATACCATGCAACCCGCGGAGATCACCCGGTCTTCGCCCAAATCCTGTTGCCAACTATGAATACATTCCCGATCGCATCAAGCCCCGCCCCTCGGGCACCACGGTCGTCCCGGAGATGGTGGATGGTCGTCGTGGCCCTCATATCATTCGGTCTGAATCCGGGCAGCGTCCTCGGCCAATGGGTCCCTCGATTTGAATTGTCGACCGAGCCGACGCCGGTGAGCGAAGAGTTGCTGCCGGGAGTTTTTTCGGCTACGCAGCGCGCGGATCTGGCCGTGAACCTGCGCGAACCGGAGGTGCTGGTGGTGACGATCGATTCGACGCAGTTTCTGACCGATCCCATCACGCAGGAACCTTCGAATCAGGCGGTGATTGGCCGATTTCACGATCCATTGACGCTCGAGCCGACCGGGTCGCCATTCGTGATCGTCGGCAATCCCATCGGCGCATTGGAGAGCCTCGACGTCGAGTACAATGCCTTCACGGGGCAATACGTGGTGGTCGTCTCGGCCACCAGCCGCGGCGACAATGCGACTCAAATCCCGCTTCTGGCCATTGTGAATCCCCGGAGCGCGGCCGGCGCCGGCAGCCCGGTCGTGAAGGCTTTTGCCTACGATGAAGGAACTGAATTGGGCTACGATGATACCGTTGTAGCTACCAGTTCGGCGAACGGCAATATTCTGCTGGCTGCGGAACACGCGTTCACCGATGAAGGCGAAGGGGTGGTGGGGGTGTTATTTGATTCCGAGGGGACGTTGCTGACGCCGCAATGGGCCCGGTTGGATCAACTCCAGCAGATCGGGGATGAAGACGACCCGGAGTTGGTGTACCTCGAAGGGAAGGACGTGTTCCTGTTCTTGACCAATACGGACGAGGATAATGATCCGGCGTCACTCAAGGATCGGATCACCGCCACGATTATTCAAACGGTGCCCGATTCGCTCGGCCAGCTCCAGCAGGGAACACAAACCGTGGTCTCCACCGACCGCAAGCAAGGTGTGGCCGAGGGACATCCCGCGGCGGTCGGGAGCCCCTTTGAAGACAAGATCGTGGCAGCCCTCGATTACGGCAATGGAGCGCAAGGCGGCGATGTGTTCTACTTCACTGCCGGGCCCGGGTCGCAACTCACGCCGGTGGGAACCCCGGAACCTTATCTCGAGACGGTGGCGGACAACGATCCGTACAGCCACCGGCATCCGAAGATGGCGGTGGACACGGCTACCGGCGTTTTTGTGGTGATGAACAACGCCGTGAGCAGCGCCTCGGGGCAGCCGAATGGCATCGGTTTCACGTTGCTGGACAAGGAAGGCGCGGTGTTGCCCGGGCTGAGAGAAGAGGGTTACTTCCATGCGTTCTTTGAGACGGTGGGGGTGGACGGGCTCGCGACCTCCATCTCGAATGATCCCGACACCTACGATGTGCAGTACGATCCGTTCAGCCAATCGTTCGTTGCGGTTTATTCCGACAGCGGCAATATCACCTACTTGATCCGTCTAAAAGTCACCTCCCACCATGGCGGCAATGGTCCTTCACCGATTGTGCCGGAAGGCGGCGTGCCCCCGGGTGACTATCCCAATCGCACTGTGACGGCTGTGCTCTGGGGGATGGACGCCTCGAACGTCACTCAGTGGGATGGGGTGGATCAGGACGAAGTGATCATGACGATCAAGGGTGAAGGCCCCGTTCGCTGGTCGAACACGCGCTGGAATGAAGGCGACCATGCCCCGCGGCTTAGCCCTTCGCTGCCCGATGCGGCCCAGACGAACCTCGGGGTGCTACCCTCGACATTGACTGCCGCTTTCGAAGGCTACAAATGGGAACAGGACCAATCCGTAAACGGTGGTTGGCCCGCCACTGCCGGCGCATGGCGGCCGAACCGCGAAGTGGGCGTCATCCTCGGCAGCATCGCCAAGAACGGGCAGACCTGGAACGACAATACTCCATTGTTCTATGGCACCCTCCAAATCACGACCGGTTCCTCCGGCCAGGGATACAGCCTGATCAGCGGCGATTTCGGCACCGGCGATTATGATGTCAATCCCGGCAAGGCCGGCGCGCTCAGCGAGGCCAACATCGACAATGCCAATGTCTGGTTCCCCTGGGATCAGGGCTGGACCGGCGGCGTCGTCTCCGGCCCGCAGTCGACGGAACCGAGTGCCATCTGGGAAAGCGCGAATTCGCACAGCCCGAATCTCCCGGTCGATGCTTCCGAGGTGATCACCTGGGATGCGGGTCAGGCCACGGTCAGTCTGCCGGGTGTCAATAGCCAAACCGGCGGAATGCTGTTCACGGTTTGCACCGATGGGAGTAGCGACGCGAATATCACCGCCGCCGATCCGTTGAGTGATGGTTCCGGCTGGATCGTGGGCGTGCGCGAGGATTCACAGGCTGATCCCACCATGTTGGCCGCCGCGGACCAGTCCGAGTTCGCTTTCGTGTATGTTCCATACAGCGCGGCCCGGCTGATCGGTGGGCATGTCCGCGGTTCGGACGGGACGTTGATCAACCAGGCTGGCGAATTCTCCATCTCGCGTCTGGCCGCAGGCCAGTATGAGTTATCGATTCCGGGCAAGACCCAGGCCGATGGCGTGCTGTTGCTCGGCGCGGCGGGGCGGCTCGCGGCCAATCCGGATCTGGTGAGCCCGGATTTCCTCTCTTACGAGTTTGACGGGCAGGACGCTTTCATCATTGAATCGCGACACACCGACGCAGCCGGCACGTTCCCGCTGGAAGACACGGATTTTTATGTGGCGTGGATCGACTTCGTCAATCCGCTGGCGCCAACCGCGGATGCCGGTGGCGAAATCGTTCTGAGTGTGAGGCTGGACGGATCGGACCTGATCGTGACCTGGGAAGGCGGGGGCACCCTGGAAATGACAACCAGTCTGCCCGGCGGTTGGTCCACCGTTGAGGATGCCACCAGCCCATACTCGGTCCCGACCACCGGCGATGCCGCTTATTTCAGGGTTATGCAGTAGTGACTGGAGTGCGCGAATGCGGTGGTGCGGCGTGGTCCGCATGGCGGGATTCCCGCCGCACAAGGTCATCGGCGCATCGATCTGCACGAAATGCCCACTTCCATCCACCGGGTGTTCGAGTGAAGCCTGCCCTCTAACGCACTGGTCCGAACAATCTTGCCACCGACCTCGGCACGCGCATAATGCATTCGCTGCCGACGTATTGAACACCGTGCCGGTGTGGCGGAATTGGCAGACGCGCTAGACTCAAAATCTGGTGTCCGTGAGGACGTGGGGGTTCGAGCCCCTCCACCGTAAGCGGTAAGGGGGCGCATCTATTCGGCGTATGGGTGGCAGGCTATTTTTCCGACACCCTCGAGGGGGTGTCCCTGGGCAACGGCGGTCCCGGTCCGCTGGTCCGTGTGGGCGCGGGCGCGGCCATCACCACGGCTGGCCGAGGCGAAGAGCTTTTCAACGACGCAACGATCAGCCACAAGAGTTGGCAGAGCTGCGCCTCCTGCCATCCTGATAGTCGCGCGGATGGCCTGAACTGGGATCTGCTCAACGACGGGATCGGCAATCCCAAGAACACCAAGAGCCTTTTGCTGAGTCATCGGACGCCACCGGCGATGAGCCTGGGTGTACGCGCGACGGCCGAGAAGGCGGTCCGATCCGGTTTGCGGAACATTTTGTTTGCCCGGCGGAACGAGGAACAGGCCCGCGCGATTGACGCGCACCTCAAATCCCTTGAGCCGGTGGCCAGTCCCAACCTGGTCAACGGCCAGTCATCGGCTGCCGCGGAGCGGGGGCGGAAGCTCTTTGAAAGCCCCGAGGTGGGGTGCGCTCAATGCCATCCGGCTCCGTTGTTCACGGATCTGACGTTGCACGCCGTGGGGACAGAGCAAAGCCCGAAACGTCGCGAGCTTGAGTTCGATACCCCGACGCTGATCGAGTGCTGGCGCACGGCGCCCTACCTGCACGACGGTTCGGCGGTGACGTTGCACGAAGTTCTGACGGAGAAGAATGGGGAGGATCGGCATGGCAGAACCTCGCACCTGACCCGCGAGGAGATCGAAGATTTGGCTGCCTACGTTCTTTCTCTGTAGTCCTGTCCGGCTCGGCGGCCACAAAGGCGGAGAAACTGCCGGGCGGCGCTATCGGGACGATCCCCAAACCCCTATTCCACTTCGAGGGCAAACAGGGTGACGCTGCAAGGTGCCAGCGCCAGTCGGCCATTAAAATCGGTTATCGGCTCTTCGTCGATTCGCACCTGTGGCGGTTGATCCGGGTCGTTGAACGCCATCGGATCCGACCCTGCAATCTGCCAGCGGGTCCCGGCGCCGCTCAACTTGACGCCTCGCAATTCCAGCGGCACATCCACTGAACGGGTCGTGGGATTAACGATGCCAATGGTGAGCATGGAACGATCACGATTCCAGGAGGCCTGGGCATCGAGCATTCCTTCCGCGGTTGTGGCCACCGGAAGTTGACCGAAATGCTGCCGATAGAGTTTCAGCACCAGGCCGGTGGTTTCGAAGGCGGCATTGCGCCGGCTGGTCTTGATGCAACCGATCACATTCACAGTTTGGGCATAAAAAGCCGAATCGATGATATCGCTCTGCCGCGCGTATTCGTGCAAACCTGCGGCAATGCCCAGGGCGTCCTTAAGGAAATAGCGGGTGCCCAACTCGCCAAACTCATGCGGACCGTACCAATAATTCCATTCCGTCATCGCGATTCGGATATCCTTGCCCCCGAGCTCGGTGAGCTCCTCGCGGGCCTTGCGATGGAAGTCCGCCTTGGCGCGAATATTATCTGGGATTTGACGCACGTGCGCCATAAGACCGGGCTGGTCTCGACAGTAAAAATGTTCAGCGATGAAATCCATATGATCCGAACAACCCTTAAGCAGACCGGTGCTCCAAGGCCCCGCGTTTCCGGACGCGATGCAAATGATCTTCGGATCCACTTCGCGCATCTTGTCGACCACCCAGTTTTGTTTGAGCACGTAATGACCGAGCGCCATGTAACCCAATTGCCAAGGGCCCCACATCTCGTTCCCGATTCCCCAGTACCGAACAGCGAAAGGTTCCGCCGCGCCGTTCCGCGCGCGTTGACTGCCCCAATAACTGTCGGCTGGTCCGTTGCAATACTCGAGTTGGGCGGCCGCGGAATAGGCATCGCCAAAACCCGTGTTCACCGTGATCCAGGGTTTGGCTCCGACCCATCGGCAGAAACGAATGAACTCGTGCATGCCAAAATCATTGTGTTCCACGCCGGTCCAGGCCGGATTGGTGCGCGGTGGCCGCTTGTCGCGGTCGCCCACACCGTCACGCCAATCGTAGCCACTCACGAAATTACCACCCGGCCAGCGGTAGATTGGGGTGTTCAACTCCTTCAACAAAGCCAGCGTATCGGCTCGCATGCCCTCGATATTGTCTGCCGGCATCAGTGAAAGCGTGCCCGTCCGGACCGTGCCATCCTTGACCACAAGCTCGAGCATCGCATGATCGGTGGTCCCCACTGCGTCGAACCGGAAGGGGAACTTCTGATATCGGTCCGTCACGCGATCTATTGTCACGGTTTGTCGCGCCTCGTCTTCATCACCCCAGCGGAGGGTGATCTCCACCACAGCCCGGGTCCGGTCCGCGCTTTTCAGCCAGACATATCCTTCGTAGGATCTGCCTGCGGTGATCCCTAGATCGTGCTGTCGCAAACCGGCGCCCGCGCGGATCTCAGGTGTATGTCGGCCCACAAACGGTTCGTCGGTTTGCATCACGACGGCGTCGGCCGGCCCGATGATCTGCCAGGGCGACGCGCCCACAACAGGATACTTCGAGTCCTTCAGCGAGCGGTAGGGATTGTAGTCCTCTCTGATCGGGTAGTAGAATTTCCGGTCTTCGAGCATCTCGGCCCAGATCCCGCCATAAATGCACCGTCCCAGGTGTTCAATGAACTGACTGTAAATGTTCTCCGACATTGGCTCTCCGACCCGCGACGCATCGATGGTCACTCGCGGTTCGGGCGTGGGCCGGCGTGTCCGATCTTCTGCCGCTTCCTCGAAGGGCGGGGTCGGGCTGACATTTGCCCCTCCCGGTCGGGCCTGGGCCGGCGCGGCCTGCTGAACTCGCGGTGCGGCCCGGCTCGCGCCGAGCATCTCGGCCTGGGCGGAAATGCCCGTATTTCCGCACGCGCCGGCGAGCAACAGGAGGGTGAATAAGCGGGTGGTTTTCATGGCTGCCTTTAGATTCCATCCAACTCCACGGGGCCGATGTTCCGATCAGCCTTTTCGACAACGTTTTCTTCGATCCGACTGGGCCTGGAACGAGCCCAAGTCAACCGTGCCGGTAAACATCCCAACTGAGATAGTTCCCCAACGCCTCGTTCACGCCCGCCGCGATCCGGGTCGAATTCACGGCGACATGATGTTCGAATCCATTCCGGCAGATGTACCGCAACAATCCTTGGAAATCCGGGATCGACACCACCCCGTACCCGCCAAATGTGCTCAACGGATCAGCTGTGAGTTGGCCTTCCCCCACATAAGCCCTCATCCGTCCTGCCGAATCGTCGGTTCCCACGCGCAGATAGGTGAAAGGTGACGCTTTCACACGTCCTGTGACGGTTCCATAGGTGTTTTCCTTGCCCACCGTTCCCGCGATGATGGCCTGGTAATCCATTTGAGGCGCGGACTCGAACACGGCCTTGGGCAGGTTCGAACAATGAAAAATCACGCCCTTGTCGGGATCGTCGCCATAGTTGTTGTTCCAGTCCACCAAGGCGCTGGGCTGGCCGCTCCCCCGGGCCAGCGCCTGCATCGCTACCGTCCCCATGACATCCACTTCGCAAGCGCTGCTCACGCCCATATTGCTCATCATGCTCATCAGGGTGCAAGGCACCACCCCGAAGAACTCCTCCATTGCCGTCCAACACTGGATCGCCGTCGCCTGCAATTCCGCCTGCTTCATCCATCCGTCCACCGCCACCCCGAACTTGGCCATCTTCAAGAGCGCGGCGGCCGGCACCCGCGGCGCGGCCACATACTCCGAAATTTCCCGCAACTTCGCCTGCACCCCCTCGTCGGCGTCGCCGAGTTTGCCGACCCAGCCGAACAATTCGAAAAGGTCGAGGGTCTCGACGCTGATTCCGGATTGCTCGAGAAGTTTCTCGCTATAACGCACGGTGTTGAATGCCGCGGGCCGCGCCCCCAACGCCCCAACCCGCAAATGGCGAAGCCCCCGAACGACGCGGCACGTTACCGCAAAATCGCGCAGATCCTCAAGAAACTCGGGCGCGTCCGCGGCACAAGTGTGCCTCCGTGTCAGAGTGAAACCAATGCCATACTGCCGCAGGTTGTTGCAGACCGACATCTTTCCGCAGAAACTATCCCGCCGATCCCGAATGCTCATTTTCTGTGGATCATCGGCAAATGCGTGAATCAATACCGGCACCCGCAGCCCCGACCACCTTAAAGCGTTGGCTACGCCGCGTTCATCCCCAAAGTTCGGCAGCGTCACCAATACCCCGTCGATCTTTGCCGCCTGCGACGCGAACAGCTCCGCACATTTCCGGGCGTCGGCGGTCGATTCGACCGACCCGTGTTTGGAAGCGTCCATCGGCAGGATGACCGGTGCGATACCCATCTGTTCGAGAGTGGCCAATATCTGACGGCGGCCCGTGTCGCAAAGATGATCCGGAAAAAAGCCGCGATTGCCGAGAATGACGCCAAGGGTTAGATGCATAGCCGAGTTTGATCTTACTTGACGCGGCGGTCAACCCAACACCCGTTTGCGTTAGCAATTCTCATTGTGGCGAGATCGAGGCGCATTCACGTTGCGAGTTTCGCGCATGTCACGTGGATCCCAGTGTTGCCAACCCGCCAGGCTGCTGGCTATATTCCATGGCGATATTCCATAGTTCGAAGCGAGTTGAATCGCGGTCCGGCAGTGAACCCGACAATGCTAACCTAAAGGAGCCTTCCCATGAACCTATCCAAATCCGTTCTCTTCGTCGCGTCCCTGACTTCAGCACTCACCACGCTCTCTCAAGATTGGCCGCAGTGGCGCGGCCCCAACCGTGATGGCCGGGCACCGGCATTTAAAACGCCTTCCACCTGGCCCAGCCAATTGAAACAACAATGGGACGTTGCCGTTGGGGAGGGTGATGCCACCCCCGCCCTGGTGGGCGACAAATTGTTCGTTTTCTCCCGAGAGGGAGGCCGCGAGATCACCCGTTGTCTCGACGCCGCCACCGGCAAAGAGCTCTGGCAAGATGCCTATGATACCCAAGGCGCCACCGGTCCGGCCTCGCGCCATGCCGGTCCCCGCAGTTCACCCGTTGTGGCCGGAGACAAGTTGATCACTTACGGTGTTCGCGGCATGCTCTCCTGCCTGGATGCCGCCACTGGAGAAGTAGCGTGGCGTAAAGACGATTTCGCGGGTGCGTGGCCGCAGTTCTTCACCGCGTCATCTCCGATCGTCGCCGATGGCTTGTGCATAGCCCAGGTTGGCGGTCCCGACCAGGGCGGAATCGTCGCTTACGATTTGGCCAGCGGTGATGCTAAATGGAAATGGACGAGAGACGGCACCGCCTACGCCTCCCCTAATCTGCTCACCCTCGACAACACCAAACTCCTGGTTACCTTGACGGACAAGAACCTGGTCTTGCTCGGACTGACCGATGGGAAACTGCTTTGGGAAAAACCTTTTGCCCCCGAACGCCGCGCCTACAATGCCGCCACTCCGATCGTCGACGGCCAAACAATCATCTATACCGGCGCCGGACGTGGCACGACGGCGATCCGCATCGAAAAGCAAGGAGACCAATTCTCGGCCAACGAACTCTGGACCAATCCTGATGCCGCCGTTCAGTTCAATTCTCCCGTGCTAGATAACGACTGCGTCTTTGGGCTCACGCAAGGCAGTGAACTCTTTTGCCTCAGCGAGAAGGACGGCAAGACCGAATGGAAGGCTTCGACGGGCGACCGGGGTGGATTTGGTTCGATTGTGGATGCCGGGGAGGTTCTGATGCTGCTCACGCCGAAAGCCGAACTGGTGGTCTTCCCCCCAAGCACCACCGAATACAAACCGATCGCCAATTATAAAGTCGCCGACTCCGAGACCTACGCCTACCCGGTAGTGGCCGGCAATCGCATCTACATCAAAGACCAGAATTCCGTCACGCTGTGGAGCCTCAATTGACCGGCATGGGCGAACTTGAACTGCCCGGCACAGGCGCGCGCATGATGGTCGTGCGGTTTGCCATCCCTTGCGCCCGTCGGATTCTGGCCTGCTTCGTGGCACTCCTCTGCTGTTACGCCATCGCCCAGGCCCCATCACGCCCACCCAACTTCGTCCTGATATTCCTGGACGACGCGGGTTGGGCGGATTTCCGGCCTTTTGGTCAGACGCCTTATCCCACACCCAACGTGCAACGTCTGGCGGATGAGGGATGCCGTTTCGACAACTTCTACGTTCCTCAGGCGATCTGTTCCGCCTCACGCGCCGCGTTGCTAACCGGGTGTTATCCCGGAAGAACCCACGTCTTTGGCGCACACGCACCCGGCGCGCGCGGCCTCGATCCATCGTACATGACCCTCGGCCAACTCCTGCAACAACGAGGTTATGCCACCGCCGTTTTCGGTAAATGGCACATCGGCGACCAGCCGGAGACGCGCCCCCCCGCGCGAGGATTTCAGGAATCCTGCGGCTTGATGTATTCCAACGACATGTGGGAGTTCCATCCCGAAAACCCGGAGTACTGGGGCAAATTCCCCCTCCAATACTGGGTCAATGGCGAAGTCACCATCGAACGCGTGACCCCGGAACATCAGACCATGCTCACCACCTGGTATACCGAGCGCGCCGTGGATTTCATCCATCGCCACCACGACGAGCCCTTCTTTCTCTACGTCCCCCACTCCATGCCGCACGTGCCGCTCTTCTGCAGCGACAAGTTCAAAGGCAAATCCGGCAGCGGCCTCTATGGCGACGTCATCATGGAGTTGGATTGGTCCGTGGGCGAAATCCTCAAGGCCCTCGACGCCGCCAATGTTGCCTCCAACACCCTGGTCCTCTTTACCTCCGATAACGGTCCGTGGATCTCTTATGGCAACCACGCCGGAAAAACCCCCTTCCGCGAGGCGAAAGCCACCAGCTTCGACGGCGGCGTGCGGAGTCCATGCATCGTGAAATTCCCGGGGCGAATCCGGCCCGGTTCCCGATCCACTCGGACCTTTTGTTCCATCGATATCTTCCCCACGTTCGCCAACCTCGCCGATGCGCCACTCCCCCGAGATCCGATCGACGGCATGGATGTCTGGGATTGGATTGCAGCCAAACCGGACGCTAAAAACCCTCACGACTATTACGCCTTTTCAACCGACAAAACGTTTGAAAGCGTCCTCTCCGGCGACGGCCGATGGAAACTCCATCTCCCCCATTCCTACCGCACGCTGACCGAAGCCGGGCTCGATGGCAAAGCAGGTAAATACCGGTTGGTCAATATCGGTCTATCTCTCTTCGATCTCATCGGCGACCCGCTGGAGACGCGCAACGTTATTGAACAGTTCCCCGAGGTGGCCCGGCGCCTCGAAGATCAGGCCGACCGCCATCGGCGCGAGTTCTACCCCTGACGGGGCTGATCCGAATGGCAGTTGCGCCGACAGCATTCCACGTTTGCCAGACCGATCAAATCGAGCAACTCTAGCCTGCAGAGCAGGCTAGTTATCTGAACAAAAGAGTCACGATTTGGCTGGGGTGATCGGTGCTCTCAGCGGTTAGTTCTGGAGGTGAGCGTTGCGGAGCATCCGTTCGAGGACGGCGTCGAGTTCCTGGATTTTGTCGCGGAGCGGATGGGCCATGACTCGGGGTTGGCCGAATTTGAGGCCCGGGGCTTTCTGACCGTCGGGAGGGACGGTAGGCTCCAGGAGCCGCGGCAAGCTCTGCTGGCTGAAACGGCAGTCTTGACTGGCCCGTTCGACCTCCAACAACCGATGGTTGATGTTCCGGGCAATCTGTTTGAGGTGAGGCAGGTTTTTGAGATCCTTGCCCACCCCGAAATCGAGGGGATTAATGATGGTGCCTTCGGTGCGCGCGGCGCGGCCTTCCTTGAAGGACCGAGTTCATCGCAGGTCTGCTGCAAACGTTGGGGATCGGCGCATTTCCAGAAGCCGTTGTCCAGGGCTTCGAAGGCGATGCCTTGGTGCTGGAGTTGGCGTTTGGCGGCTTTAAAGGCCTGGGCCTTTTCCTGAGCGATGCCGACAAAGACAACGCCATCGCGGACGGGGTGCTGGCAGCGCATGCGGCGGGCGATCTTGTCTCCCTGCCCACGAGATTGAAGCAGAGGATGGCGTCTGTCCCGTTCCGCGCCGCGGAACATTAACCAACGAAGCTCCGCCTCAAACCGACCAGCGAAACTCTGGGGTGAGCATCAGTCCGAAACCACTGGTCGGTTTGAGGCGGAGCTTCGTTGGACCTGGGTTTGTTCTTTCCGTATGAACCCGATCAGGGGGCGTGGCACTTCGACGGTGATGCCCAATCCCCTCGACTATTGGATCCCCCTTCGACAACACGCAGCCTCCGCAGTAATACGATTCATAAGTCTCAATTCAATCGAAGCTTGAATTAGACTATTTGTGGACAATGGAACTGTCGAGCCTACCTTAGCCCAATCCCCGAACACCAGCGGTTCGAATCCCATGAAATCCAAAATATCCCCCCCCCCCCCCGCGGGGCTGGCCGCCTCATCGCCCTGGCTGCTCTCCTGAGTGTCTGCTCGCTTACCGCGCCTGGCTCGCTTCAGGCCCAAGATGAGCCCGCCATCACGCGGATCCTCGAACGAGGTCCGCAGCACCGTGTCGTGGAGTACACCCGAACCCTGATCGACACAAACGGCGCGCCTTACCAACACGTCGGTCGATACACCGAGATCGCCAACGGACTTCACTACCTCGTGGACGGCGAGTGGGTTGAGTCCGAAGAAATCATCGAGCCTCACCCCAGAGGCGCCGTCGCCCGGAGAGGTCTTTATCGCGTCCTTTTCCAGGCCAACCTGAACAACTTGGGTGCGATCGAAATCGAAATGCCCGGCGGCCAGCTCTTGCGGAACCACCCGCTGGGGATATACGCCACCGATGTCTCCCTCGGTCGCAGTGTGCTGCTCGGGCAATTGAAAGACAGTGTCGGCGTCGTGCGACCGCCCAACGAAGTGCTGTATTTTGATGCCTTCGAGGGAATTGCGGCGGACATGGTCTATCGCTACCGGAAAGGCAGTTTTGAAGCCTCTGCCGTGCTGCGGGAGCGGCCGTTGCTGCCTGGAGATTTTAATCCGGAATCGACGTTGATCGAGCTGGCCACCGAATTCATCGATCCTCCGCAGCGGATCCTTAACGACGACGAGCGTCCGATCGATCCCGATCCCGAAGCCTTCGAGCGCGCAGATCAATTGATCGATTTCGGCGACATGCAAATGGTCCGAGGCAAGGCTTTCTCAGCCGACACCGGCTCCGACTCGGGCGAAGATTCTGCCGTTCCGGTGGTCAAGCGCTGGCTGGTTGCCGAGGGGCGGCAGGTGCTTTTTGAGAGCGTGCGCCTTGAGAGCATTGCTCCATTGATCGAGGCGTTGCCACTGCAGCGGAATCCGCTGCCGGACCAGGCTGCGGTAGGTGGCGAGCACAAGCTCCCGTTGGTCCCCAAAGGCGTGACCGAGTTGGGGCCGATGCTGTTGACACAAAGGCGCGCAGACTCTCCGGGGCTCGTGCTCGACTACATAATCGTCGTATCCAGCCCCTCCACGACCTTCTACAGTGGCCCGACTTTCGTGATTATCAACTCCGTGTGGCTGAACGGGTCGACTTGGATTCAGAACGGAGCCATCGTCAAATTCGCCCCTGAAGGGGTCTTAATCATTACTGGCTATCTGCTCACACCGGACCAGTACGGGTCGAGGGCGATCCTGACGTCCAAGAACGATGATTCGGTGGGAGAACCCTTGGGATCGAACCCAACTCAGCAAAGCCACTACATTCTCCTCAGCTATGTTCAGCCGGTAGCGGATCTGTACTACCATTATCCGGGAAAGATCCAGCGGCTGGACATCCGATATGCGTCCATCGGCTTGAGCCATTGCTCCCCTGACATCGAGCATGAAGTCTGGAATTGCCGGTTCGAGCAATGCCTCCTCGGAGTCTACGCGACGTATATGACTGTCCGCCTCAATGACTTGACCATGTGCAACATGACGCAGTACGAGAATCGCTGGTACCAGGCGGGCCCGGGCGCCACGATCATCCGGGAGGACATTATCGGACTCTGCACTGGATTTCCAGCGCCCGAGATCATCACTCAACCCGTCAGAGCCACAGTCAACGCTGGCGCCAGCAAGAGTTTCACCGTCGTTGCGAATGGCAAGTGTCTCCTTTACCAATGGTATTTCAACGGGGTTACCATCCCGGGGGCGAAGTATCCAACGTTGACGCTCTACCCGGTGCAACTCTCCCATGCCGGGCAGTACCACGTCGTCGTGCGAAATGACGCCGGCTTCGTCACGAGTGATCGGGTGACGCTCACGGTTAACAACTCACCTCCTCAAATCTACCAACAGCCGTTCAGCCAGAGAATCCGCACGGGAGGGACCGCGCGTTTTGCCGTGGGCGCCGCCCCTGCCGGGGTGACCTACCAGTGGTTCAAGGGCGAGAACCAAATGACCGGCAAGACATCGTATGAACTCATCCTCAACAGCGTCACCACCGGAGATTCCGCCGCTTACAAAGTGCGGGTAAGAAGCGCAGGCGTCGACGTGTTCAGCCAACCGGCGGCACTGACGGTGCCAGCCACATGGACCTCGGTTACTAACACCTTGAACGAAGACTTCGCCAAGGGGATCCTGATCAATCTGAACTTCACCAGCACTGCCAACCAGCTCCAGATGAACGCCAATCCGACGCCGCTGCCATTTCTGAATGTACCCTGCTCAGGCCGCGGCACACTCGCCAGGATCGACGTCAACACAGGGAAGATGCTGGGCGAATATGCAACAGCCGGGACAGTTTTGGCAGATCCATCTCGGACCGCCGTTGATCGTGGAGGCAACGTCTGGGTGGCCAATCGCGGCGCCGCGTCTGTCACGAAATTCGGAGTGATCGTGGGGGGCATTCGCGGAAACAAGGTCGGCTCGACCCTCGTCCCGGATCCGAGTGGACAGTATTTGGGTCCTCCATTCATCTACAACACCTGCCGGGACCGGCTGATCGACGGGCTGATCAAGACCTCCCGGGGCTTGGCCAACATCCTGACATGGAATGATGATGAAGCGATGATCTTCAACGTGCCGTGGACGAACAAGAAGCCTCGCGCGCTGGCCGTGGATAAAGACGACAATGTTTGGGTGGGTGGCGGAGTCGATTATTCGGCACAAGACCAACCTCACCAAAAGTTCGACGGCCTCACCGGCGCACCCATAGGCAACCCATTCAATCAGCCGGGCTACGGCGGTTATGGCGGGCTGATTGACGGATACGGAAACCTTTGGTCAGCGGGAGGGGCAGGGACTGACTACCCGGGTTTGTTGCGGGCCAACGTCGGTGTCACCCCGGTGACCTTCAACCTCCTCGGGAATGCTTACGGCGACTATGGGATCGGCATTGATCCCAAGACGCAGCGCATCTGGTATGCCTCCCGCCAGCACAGCCAGTTGGCGGTCTACAACTGGTATGGAACCTTAAACACATTCTACAGCGGTTATCCCTCCGACTTGCCGCGCGGGTTGGTGGTAGACAACTCCTCGAACGTCTGGGTCGCTCACTCGTCCGGTGAATACGGGAATTATGGCAAGGTGGTTGGTCATTTCAGGCCTGAGGGAACCGGTCTATTCGTCGGGAATGTCGACCTGATGTTCGTTCCTCCCGAAGGCACTGGCATGAGCGGGTGTCAACCAACTGGCCTTGCTGTGGACAGCAACGGGAAGATCTGGGTCGTTAATCGGAATACGGACACAGCCATGCGGATCGATCCCAACGCCGGACCTGAGGGAGGCGGGACGCATCGGATCGGAGCCGTGGATCTCACCGTCGATCTCGGAGATGGATCCCAGCATACGGGGGACTGGCAGTACCGCGCCGCAGCTCCTTACGCCTACAGTGACATGACAGGGTTCGTGACCTTGGGCAGCACCTTCTCGAGCGGTTCGTGGGTCTTTGTCCACGATGAGGGCATGTTGAATCGCGTCTGGAACAAGATCGCATGGAACGGATCAACCCCGTACGGGACTGGCATCAAAGTCGAAGTTCGCGCTTCGAACATCCTTACAGACTTGCCGAACCTGCCGTTCACAATGGTGCTGAACGATCAACAGATCGCGAACATGACAGGCCGGTATCTGGAGGTGCGCGTTACTCTGCATCGGCAGCCGTTAATCGCCCAGACAGCGGTGCTTTACGACCTGACGGTCAAAACGCCCTAGTTGGCGAAAGGGTTATTGCCATGAAACGCGCGTTCTTCGTGCTTCGATTCCTGTCTGCGGGCAGGGTGCCGGTTCTGTCGGCGACGGTGGCTGTTTACCTGGGCTCCAGTGCCGTCGTGCCTGCCAACGCCCAGCAAGCACCCACGATTACCGTTCAACCGGTGAGTCAATACGTCTCCGCCGGTTCCGTGGTCTCTTTCAGCGTGACAGTGGCCGGCGCCGAACCCCTAAACTACCGGTGGCTCAAGGATGGGATCGAGTTGGTGGACGGCGGAAAGGTGTCCGGTGCGACCCAGGCTACGCTAAGGGTATCAAACGTGCAAGGTGTCGAGATGGGCGCCTATTCGGTGCGGGTGACCAACGCAGATGGAGCAGCAACGAGCTCTGGGGCCAGGTTGTATCTGGAACCACTGGTCGCTTGGGGACGGAACGATTACGGACAAGCCACGGTTCCATTTGGCTTGACGAGTGTATTCGCGATCGCGGCGGGACCCTCGCACAATCTGGTTGTGCGCGGCGACGGCACCGTCGCGGCTTGGGGAAGTGACGTAAACTACTACGGTTACACGAACGTGCCCCCGGGATTAAGCACCGTCGTGGCGGTGGCGGCGGGATGGCAACACAGCTTGGCGTTACGTTCCGATGGCACCGTGGTCGGTTGGGGATACGATTATTATGGCCAATCGACCCCACCGACGGACTTGACCAATGCGGTTGCCATAGCGGCCGGAAGCGGACATAGCCTGGCCTTGAGATCTGACGGGACCGTGGTTGCCTGGGGCAATGACCACTTTGGACAGGCGACCGTGCCGGAGGGGCTGAGCGGCGTGGTGGCGATTTCGGCGGGCTGGAACTACAGTATAGCTCTACTTAGCAATGCCACCGTGGTCGCGTGGGGCGCGTATGACGTGCGCGGGACTCCCGTCTATGTTCCGCAAGGCTTGTCAAACGTTGTGGAAGTCGCGGCTGGATACGAACACACTCTGGCGTTGCTTGTTGACGGAACAGTGGTGGCTTGGGGGGGCGGAGACAATTACTATGGGCAGACGAACGTTCCCCCCGGGTTGAACAGTGTTGTGCAAGTGGCGGCAGGGGGAACTTTTAGCACTGCGCTGAGAAACGATGGGGCTTTGGTTGTTTGGAGTGGCAGGGATGCCGGCTATTTCCTGAAACTCCCCGCAGGGTTGGGTCATGTTGTGGCGGTTGCAGCAGGGGGAACACACAGTCTGGCGTTGGTCGATGTCGACTACCATCCGCAACTCCACATCCGCCGCCAGGGACCGAACGCGGAAGTATCCTGGACCGGCGGGCGGGGGCCGTTTCAACTGCTTCAAAGAGCAAGCCTGTTCTTGCCTGAAGCGTGGGAGAACGTCGGGCAACCTGTGGAAACGAATACTGTCACGTTGCCGATTGATGTGGACGTTCGCTTCCTGCGGGTCCTGGACCTGGCACCTCGGCGTTAACCGCGAGGGGGACGATAGGCACATCGGCCTATTGGCTGGACCTGTTGGTGGATTGCGTGATTTGCGAGCTCAAACGGCGTTGCCGCCTTGGCTGCGGGACATGAGGCGATTCGTTACGCTGCTCTCGCCGAAACCAACCGTGTGACGCTCCTGAGTTTCGGTTCACCAAGGTTGCTGGGTGTTCCATTCTTATGCCCGATTCCCTTACCAACCCGAATCTTCCGAAACGGCAAAGGAATCAGGGCAGAGGAATGTTGGATCGCAAATAATCGCCAATCGCGAATTAATGCGAATGCCCCGAGCAGTGGCGCACCCGCGAATTGAGGGCAAATGGATTTACGCGCCATGTATTGTGGGTGCTCCGCGTGATATTGACGCGTTTTGCGTGAGATTCACGCGTGTCTGTCTCCTCAGGCGACGGAAAGCGCTGTGGTTGCCTGGAAAAACAGCTCGGCATGGCATATGCCTCCGTAAAATCACCCAATCACTACTTCCTGAAGCTATGAAGACCCTGGGACCCTGCAGCTTGGTTCGCGCGGCATTGTTTGGATCAGCCCTCGCAGTATCGATCTGCATTGGACCTGGAGTGATCGCGCTCCACGCCCAGCAGTCACCAACAATTACGGTTCAGCCCATTGGCCAGGAATCGTCCGCCGGTTCAGTCGTGACATTCACCGTTGTCGCGGTGGGCGATGAGCCGTTGAGTTACCAGTGGCGGAAGGAAGGAATCGATCTGGTGGATGGGGCCAAAGTGTCGGGGGCGACGACTGCCGTTGTCGCCATTTCCAACGTTCAAGGCAACGAAATGGGGGCCTATTCGGTCATCGTCGGCAATGACAGCGGCGAAGTCCAAAGCATCGAAGCAGTGCTGTCCATAGTGCCGCTTGTGGCGTGGGGTGGCAACGAGTTCGGCGCCAGTGAGGTCCCATTCGGACTGAGCAATGTAGTGTCGGTAGCTGCAGGTTACAGGCACAGCTTGGCGCTGAGAGCGGATGGCACAGTGGCAGCCTGGGGCAACAACTCTGAAGGCCAGTCCGACCCTCCTCCGGGTTTGGCCGACGTCCGGGCCGTGGCTACCGGATGGCAGCATAGCCTGGCCGTGCGGGGAGATGGTACCGTTATAGGCTGGGGGCGCAATGACTTCAGTCAAGCCACCCCGCCAATCGGACTGAACAAGGCTGTTGCTGTAGCGGCCGGTAGCCTCCACAGCGTGACCCTCACTTTGGACGGTAATGTGGTTGGGTGGGGTCTCAATAACCATGGACAGGCAACCGTGCCGGTAGGACTGAGTAACGTGGTGGCAATCTCGGCGGGGTATGATTATAGCATGGCACTGCGTGCCAACGGGACGGTCGCGGTTTGGGGCGTATTTGACGTTCGGGGGCTTATACCGGCGACAGTTCCAGAAGGTTTGAGCAATGTGGTGGCGATATCCGGCGGAGAGGATCACTGCCTTGCATTGCGCTCCGGCGCGTTTCTGAATCAATGACCTCAGCGGGTCCTTAATTACGCTACAAGGCGGGCGGTCATTTTGGGTTTGTCGTTCGTTTTGGTCACGTCGGATTTCTGCTTTTGATTTTCTTCTCGGCGCCGACATCGCTGAGAAAGCTTTTTGATGCGCCGCTGAGCGACGATTTGTTGCCTCAGGCCCTGATGAGCTTGTTGCGGGGTGACGTAATCGATGCCCGAATGGTAGTGCTCCGTATCATACCAGGTAAAGTACCGATCGAAATAGGCGACGGCTTCCCCATCATCCAGGAAGCGACCGGGATACTCCGGAGCTCGTTTTACCGTGCTGAACGCCGACTCGATGAACGGATTGTCATTGGGGGTTCGGGGGCGAGCAAACAACTGAGGCATGCCGTGATCTTCACACAGCCGCTGGATCGGTTTGGCTTTCATCTGGCGCCCGCGATCGTTGATGACCTCGGGCCGTTGATCCTCCGGAAGATCCAGGATGTTCTGTTCCTCCAGACCTCCCTCCAGCATGAGCCGAGATTCTTCGGCCGTCTGCTGCCAGCTGATGTGCCATTGGATGACTTTGCGGGACCACTCATCCAGCAGCAGGTAGAGGTAAAGATACACCCCTTTCTGGAACGTCATCAGGTAGCTGATGTCCCAACACCACCGCTGGTTTGGCCCCGTCAGATCCTTGCGGACCGGAGCTTTGGAGTTGCCGTTGTGGGCTCCGCCAGGACCCCGCGCGGTCATCATATTCCGCTCCTTGAGGACGCGGTAAACCGTGGAGAAGGAGGCCTGAAAGAGGCCTTTATCCCAGGCCGTGACCGCCAGGATGCGATGCGACAAGTCGACATATTCCTGGCTCTTGGCCATCGCCACAATCTGCTCAATCTCCTCGAGCAACACCCGATGCAACGGCTCCTTGGGACCCGGGGTCAAATTCGCCAGGCTCTGCCCCTGACGAGCCAGGCGTTGCCAGCGTACGACGCGACGATGCTCGATCGCCAGGATCACGCAGCTGCGTCGCACCGAAACCCCTTGTTGCTGGGAAGACTCAATCACGGTGAGGATTGCCAGTTTGGTTTGCTCACTGATCCATTGGTCGGCTATCGGTCCCACGAACCCCCATTCGTTTTTTTTCGCAGGATCGCCAGTTCGACCGACAAATCCGCCATGGCCCGTTCCTTGTCCTGGAGTTCGCGCTTGATGGCGTCGTAAGCCTCGGAGTCGACCCGACCTTGCTTCTTCCCAGGTTTGGCGCTGAGGCGTTGGAGTGCCCCTTCCTTGACCTGCTGCCGGATGCGAGCCAGATCGGTCGAGTAGAGGCCTTCCCGGCGCAGCAACTCGCCCACAGGTTTGTCACCGGATTGAGCTTCGAGGTAGATCTGGAACTTTTTCTCGGCAGACAGGATTCGTCGTTTCGTGCCGGTGGTCTTGTGGGGCCCTTCGGATAGATCGCTATTTGTCATTTTTCCGCTTTCGTTTGGACCGCCGGTGGGAGGGCATGGTTCCGGTCGCCCTACGGGCTCCCTCCACCATGCCCTCCCACTCCACCTTGTAGCGTATTGAACGTTTGCTTTGAGGTCACGAACTCAGAAACGGGGGGGCTCTGATGGCACTGTAGTTGGCTGGGGCGGCGAGAATTACTACCAGCAGACGAATGTTCCAGCCGGTTTGACTGGGGTGGTGGCCATATCCGCAGGCAGTGGCCAGAGCGTTGCACTTAGAGCTGATGGTACGGTCGTTCTTTGGGGATTGCCGCCTCGTCCGCCCAGCACGCTAAGCCATGTCGTGGCCATATCCGCAGGTTCTCGTTACACCTTGGCCTTGGTTGATCCTGGATATTACCCGCAACTCACCATTCAGAGGAAGGCAGCCAACGTAGACGTGAGCTGGACCGGCGGTCGCGGGCCATTTCAGGTGATGGAGTCCGCGGATCTTTCCATGCCCGGGGCGTGGGAGAACATCGGCGAACCGGTCACCACGAACGCGGTTTTGTTGCCCCTCGGCCCGGACGCCCGGTTCCTCCGGGTGCTGGATCTGGCCCCACGGCGCTGACAGCTATCGGGACAAGCTTTTGGGATCTCTCCCGCCAACCTCGATAAAAGCAAATGGACGCAGGCGTGGAGGTGAGCGTCGCAGAGCATACGTTCGAGTTCGGCATTCCGTTCCTGGAATTTGTCGCAAACCGGCGAGACTGCGGGCGCGCAATTTCTGCGGTATAGCGGTCTCTGCCAAAAAATGATTGTTGTCCGCCGGCCCGGGTTATTGCAGAGTGCTCGCCATGCTGCGTTTGACCCGGCAGGAACGCAAGGTATTGGCGCTCGCGCTGCTCCTGCTGTTGTCCGGTTGGATCATCAGATTCTACCGGTCGGAGAATCCAGCCGAACCATCGCAAACGCCGCCCGCGACTCTCTCTGATGCATACGGTCAATTTTGAAGATATCGTCGACGCCATCGTGCGACTCGATGCCCGCTATTCGCGCGAGGCCTACTTTTTCGTTCGTGAAGCGCTCGATCATACTCAGCAGTCCGTCCATAAACCCGCCCGGCCGGACCGTAAAGCCCCGGACCGCCACGTCACCGGCCAGCAACTCCTCGAAGGTATCCGCCTCTACGCCCTCGATACCTACGGTCCCATGACGCTCTTCGTCCTGCAGGAATTGGGTGTGCGATCGTGCGAGGATTTTGGTGAAATCGTCTTTAACCTCGTTGAACACGGCCAGGGCATGTTCGGGAAGACCGAAAAGGATAGCCGCGACGATTTCCGGCCCGGTTATGATTTCGATAGCGCCTTTCGCCATCCCTTCCTCCCAAAAGGGAAGCTCGCGCCGCCCGCCCCGGCCAATCGGAGCTGACCGGCTCCGCTGGCTTCCTCTCCAACGACCACCGTGAAACCAAAACGTAAGCGTCCGCCGGGGCCCATCGCACCCATTCCCTGGCTCCCAACGGACACTACGCTAACGACATTGGACAATGGATTGGTCGTGATCGTCCGCGAGGACCATAGCGCCCCGGTGGTCTCCGCCCAGGCTTGGTGTCGCACCGGCAGTATCCATGAAGGGCGCTGGCTTGGCGCCGGCCTCTCCCATGTGCTGGAACATATGCTCTTTAAGGGCACCGAACGCCGCGGTCCCGGCCGAATCGACCAGGAAATCCAGGACGTTGGCGGTTACCTCAATGCTTACACCTCCTTTGATCGAACGGTCTACTGGGTCAATGTGCCCTCAGCCGGTACCACCGTTGCCATCGATGTCCTCGCCGACATCATGCAGCATGCTTCCCTCCCCGAGGCCGAGCTGAGCAAGGAACTCGACGTGATCCGTCGGGAGATGGACATGAATCACGACGACCCCGGGCGCCGGTCGGGCCGTCGCCTGTTCGAATGCGCTTATACCCAGAGCCCGTACCGCCTAACCGTGATTGGCTATCCTGACATCTTTAATGAACTTCGCCCGACCGATATCCACGCCTACTATCGCGAACGCTACGTCCCCAATAACATGTTCTTCGTCGTGGTCGGCGACATCTGTTCGGACGAGATCCTCGCCCAGTTAAAGACTGCATTTGCCCGCGCCAAAGCCCGACCTCTCCCTTCCATGGCGGTTCCCATCGAACCGCGGCAGATCGCATTCCGCCAGATTATCGAAGAGGCCCCCATCGAGCTGGGCCATTTCCATGGCGCATGGCACATCCCTGAGCTCAGCCACGAGGATCTCCCCGCTCTGGATGTCCTCGCCACGCTCCTCGGCTCGGGCCGCAGCTCGCGCCTTTATCAATCCATCCGGGAACGCCAGGGCCTCGCTCATTCCGTCGACGCCTGGACCTATAGCCCCGGCAATCCTGGCCTCTTTGGCGTTAGCGCGGTTACTGACGCCTCCCAATATATGCCCGCGGCGAATGCCATCCTTGCCGAGATTTGCCGTGTCCAGGACCGCCGGGTCCCGCTCCGGGAACTCCAGAAGACCGTCAAACAATTCCTTGCTGGCACGCTCGCGACACGCAAAACCATGCAGGGACAAGCCCAGGAGCTCGGTGCCAGTTGGATCGCGGTCGGGGATCTGCATTTTTCCGACTATTATTTGGCGAGGATCCGCGCACTCAAACCCGCCGATCTGCAACGAGCAGCCCGACGCTACCTGAACCGCGAGAATTTCACGCTTTATGCCCTGCTCCCCAATGAGTCCGCACCTCGTCGGCAACACATCACCGGCACCTCCGCCGAACAGCCCATCCGCAAAATTTGCCTTCCCAATGGGCTTCGGCTCCTCGTCAAATCGGATCGCCGCCTCCCTTTCATCGAGTTCCGGGCATTGTTCCAGGGAGGCGTGCTCGCCGAGAGTCTCGAGACCAACGGTCTGAGTCAGTTGACCGCCCGCATGCTTCTCAAAGGCACCCGCCAGCGGAGCGCCGAAAACATCGTGACCACGATAGAATCAGCGGGCGGCACAATCGATGCCTATAGCGGCAACCATTCGTTTGGGATCAGCCTCGAAATTCTCCACGATGACCTGGATTGCGCCCTGGACGTCCTCGCGGATCTCTTGCTTCATCCCACATTCCCCAAACCGGAATTCGATCGTGAACAGCTAATCCAACAGGCCATCATCAAGTCTCAACGCGATCACCTCCTGAAATCCGCCGGGAATAACCTCCGTCGCGCCCTCTTCGGACCCCGCGGCTACGGCCTCGATCCCGCCGGCACCGAAACGAGCGTCACCCAACTCTCCACTCGAAACCTGCACGAGTTCCAGCGCCGGCTCCTCGTCCCCCGGAATTGCGTCCTCGCCATTTTCGGAGACGTCGACTCGGACGACATTCAGGCCGCCGTCAACCGCAGTTTCGACCGCTGGCCCATGAATGGCAGCCCCCGGTTCGAGTTCAACAGCCTGCCTCCATCACCTGGAAATCCAAAGCGAGCTGGCGAACGGCGCGACAAAAAGCAGGCGGTGCTCATGGTGGGTTTTCCCGGCACAACCCTAAGCCATCCTCACCGATTCGCCCTCGAGCTGATCCAGGAGGCCTGTAGTGATCTGGGCTCACGCCTGTTCCTCCGCATCCGCGAGAACCTCGGCCTCGCCTATTATGTCGGCGCCCAGAACTTTACCGGATTAACCCCTGGCTTTTTCGCCTTCTACGCCGGAACGTCCCCCGAGAATGCCGCCCTGGTGGAAAGCGAACTCCTCCGGGAAGCCGAACTGCTCGCCACCGAAGGTCTCACCGATGTGGAACTGCGCCGCGCCAAAGCCAAAATCCTCGGCCAGAAGAGAATCGCCCGACAGGACCTCGGCAACCTCGCCATGTCCACCGCGCTGGATGAGCTCTACGGCTTGGGCTTTGATTACTCGGATCAGGAGGACCGGGAGCTTGAAGGTGTAACCGTCGACCACATCCGCCAGATTGCCTCGCGTTACTTGCTTCCCGCAAACGCCGTCGTATCGGTCATCTCACCGAATTTAGCTTGAAGCGCCGCACCCGGCCGACTTAACTAGCCTTCGAGATTTGCCAGGGCCCACGGAATGTGGACAGATCAATCCCGCCAGGGCCGGAAGGCAGCAACGGTCGTTTGCCCCGCATCCGCCGTGGTCACCCTGGCATCTCATTGAACGTCAGCAGGATCGTGAATCGCGGGCATCGCCGCGTCGCGCCATCGCTCTTACGCCATGTCGTACCAGGTTATTGCCCGCAAATACCGTCCGCAACGGTTCAGCGACGTCGTCGGCCAGGATCATGTCGCCCGAACCCTGGCCAATGCGATCCGTCAAAACCGGATTGCGCATGCCTACCTCTTCTGCGGCCCTCGCGGGACCGGCAAAACGACCATCGCCAGGATCTTCGCCAAATGCCTGAACTGCTCCGACGGTCCGAAGGTCGATTTCAGCGAAGATGATCCCCGCTGCCGCGAGATCACTGAAGGCCGGTCCCTCGATGTCATCGAGATCGACGGCGCGAGTAACCGCGGCATCGAAGAGATCCGTCAACTCCGCGACACGGTCCGTTATGCCCCGGCTGCCTCGCGCTTCAAAATCTACATCATCGACGAAGTCCATATGCTGACCAAGGAGGCGTTCAACGCCCTCCTTAAGACGCTCGAAGAACCCCCGGACCACGCCAAGTTCATGTTTGCCACCACGGAGCCGGAGAAGGTCCTGCCAACGATCCTCTCCCGCTGCCAACGCTTCGACCTCCGTCGCATACCGGCTGCCCTCATCGTCCAACACCTCGCGCGTATCGCGACGCTCGAGTCCGTGAAGATCGACCCGGACGCCCTCCATGCCATCGCCCGCGGCGCCGATGGTGGCATGCGCGATGCCGAGTCCACTCTCGATCAGCTCATCAGCTTCTGCGGCGATCATATCGAAGAAAATGACGTCCTGGCCATGTTTGGCCTCGTGGCCCAACGTGAGATTCTCTGCCTCTCCCAGTCCCTCCTCGCCGGGAACATCAGTGAAGCCCTCCGTCTCCTCGAAGACCTCGCCCGGCATGGCAAAGATCTTGGCAGGCTCCTCGCCGAGCTCCTTAACCATTTCCGCACGCTCCTCCTCCACCATCTCGCCCCGGCCGAAGTGAATGCCTCTGATCTGACCGAGAGCGAGACCACCGCCCTCGCCGACCAGGCCCTTCTCGCCGATGCCCCGGCGGTGAGCCGGGTCATGGAAACGCTCATCGACTACGAATGGCGCCTCCGTGACGCCCCCTCTAAACGCATCCTGCTCGAAGTTGCGCTGCTCAAAGCCATCGAAGCCCGAAATGCCGTACCGATTGAGACCGTGCTCCGCCAATTGCACGCCCTCCGCGATGAGCCCGGTTCTCCCCCGCCGGCAACACCGATAACGCAGCCCCAGATTGCCCGGCGGAATCCCGCTCCCGCCAAGGCTCCCCAATCTCCCCAACCACCCGACGCGTTCGAGGAAACGGCCCCGCCTCTCGCCATCACTAATCCGGCTGCATCTCTTGATGACCTTTGGAGGGCCGTGCTCGACGCCGTCGGCCGCGTTAGCCCTTTCATGCGTAGCCGGCTCTTAGAGGCCCATCCGATCTCGTTCGCAAAACAAGTCTTTGTTATCGGCTTCGACCCCGAGCTGGCCGACCAGCTTGCCTTGGTCGATCACCCAAAAGAGCGAATGCTCATTCAGACCAAACTCAAGGAGTTGGGTTATCCCGATGCCCAGGTCAAATTCGTGCAGGCCGAAGCCTCAAAACGGCCTTCTTCGAATTCGCCTCCCCTCCCCCGAGGGGATCAGCCGGCGCCAGCTAACGGGCCACACCCGCCCGACCCGCCAGCGCCCCGCCCGCCGCCGGTTCATTCCTCGGCTACTCTTGACAAAATTGATTTCCAGGCCGATCCACTGATCCTGAAAGCAATCGAAATCTTCAAGGCGCACATCGTCGAAATCCGCGCCAACTAAAGCCACATCCATACACTAATCCCCCCATCCCATGCCCAGCATCGGCAAATTCGTGAAACAGGCGGCGCGTATCCAGCGCCAAATGGAGGAAGTTCAATCCCAATTGGCCGCGCGCACGGTCGAGGCCACCAGCGGCGGCGGCGCCGTCAAGATCATCGCCCGTTGCGACGGTACCGTTGCCTCGATCACTATCGATCCCCAAGCCGTGAACCCCGCCGAGACCCAACTCCTCGAGGACCTCATTGTCACCGCGGCCAACCAGGCCCTCACGCGTGCCAAAGAAATCTACAAAGAAGAAATAGGACGTCTCACCGGTGGGATGAATCTCCCCGGGTTGTCTTGACCCGCGCCGTCGTCGCGTCCACTCCATCATCCGATCGTGGTTGATCGGCCACACTCATGGCTTCATTACCCGAACCTTTGCTCCAGCTCGTTGCGTTCCTGGCCAAACTCCCGGGCATTGGACCCAGATCCGCCGAACGGATCGCCCTCCATCTCGTCCAGGCTGATCCCGAATTTGCCCGGCACCTCGCCGCCAGCATCACGAACGCCCGCGACAATATTTGGCCCTGCCAGGAGTGTGGCACGCTCACCGACCGCCAGCCTTGCTTCATCTGCACCGATCCCCGCCGCGATCCCGCACTCCTCTGCGTCGTCGAACATCCAACGGACGTCCTGCTCATCGAAAAGGCGGGCTCGTTTCACGGGAAATACCATGTGCTCGGCGGCAAATTGTCCCCGCTCGGGGGTATCGAGCCCGACGACCTCCGGATCGCCGAACTGGAATCCCGGCTGTCATCCGGCCAAGTCCGGGAGATCATCCTGGCTCTTGGAGCCGATGTCGAAGGCGATGCCACCGCGTATTACCTGGCCAAACGCCTCGCTTCCGCCAGCACCCGGATCACTCGGCTCGCCCACGGACTCCCCGCCGGCTCCGGACTTGAGTTCGCCGATGAACTCACGCTCAACCATGCCCTCGAAGGCCGACGCGAGCTCCGTCCCTGACACTCTTCCGCCTCACCCGTCATGTCCGACTCATCCCGCGATATCGGCCTTGTCGTGTTCGATCTTGGCAAGGTCCTGCTCGATTTCGATTATCTCATCGCCGCCCGAAACCTCAGCGAACGTGCCCGCCTCACTGCCGACCAGATTTACGAACTGCTCCTCCGCACCCCCCTCCTCGTCGATTACGAACGCGGCGAATTGGCCAGCGCGGAATTTTATTCCGCCATGGTTCGACAAGCCGGTTTTCTCGGCTCCTTCGCCGAATTCTCGGATCGCTTCGCCGATATCTTTTCACCTATCGTTCCGATGATTGAACTCGTCGCCCAAGTCCAAGCGTCTTCCCGCCCCATTGCCCTTCTCTCGAATACAAACGAACTCGCCGTCGAGTTTATCCGTGCTCATTTTCCCTTCTACGCTCAGTTCACCCATCGGGTCCTTTCGTATGAACACAAGGTTATGAAACCGGACCCCGCCCTCTACCGCGTCATCGAAGAGACTTCTTCCTGCCCACCCGATCGAATCCTCTTCCTCGACGACCGGCCCGAGAATGTCCAGGCGGCGCAATTCCTCGGCTGGCATGCCTTCGTCCATCATACTCCCGAAAACAGCCGCGCACAGTTCGCTCAACTGGGATTGCTCCCCTAGCCCGGAAATTTCACACGTGAAATGCCCACTTCCATCCACCTGGTTTTCGGGTGAAATTTCCGGGCTATGAAAACCCGCGCCAGACAAGGGAATTGATCGCCCTGGATGGAAGGAAGAGCCTGGGCAACCGACCCATCCTTGGTGATTCCACGCCCAACACTTTGTCCGCTTTCCTCTCAATTCTCTGAAGAGGCGCGGGGTTCTTTAGCCCATCCTGTCCGCAGCGCGGCGCAGCCGCAACCATCTACACTCACGCGCAACGCGCCACCCTCGCCCCCTTGGGGGAGAGGGCCAGGGTGAGGGGGCCTCTGCCAACTTAACCCGCTCATACCACATCATGGTGTCCCTGATCTGGATGACCGTGCTGGCCGCCGTCCAACTCAGCCGTGCTCCGGCGTAGAAACAATCCTGATCGTAACTGCTCCAGAGTGTGCGGATCGATCAGTTCACTGCGGCTTCAGCAGATCTCCAAATGCCGGCAGCAGATCGTATTTCTTTGTCCAGGGCGTGTACATGAACCCGCGGACTTTTGGCAAAGGCCGTGCAACCCGCATCCAACCCGCAACATCGCTCAGATCTTCCGCATCATAGTAACAGGCGACGAGGGTCGAAAAACCTTGCTCGGCAAAGAAACGCAGGCTCGCCTCGCGCGGCGCTCCACCCCAAACGCTGATGATCAGGTCCTTCGGGACATGTTTCCACGAACCCGCGAAGCTGCCTTCGGCCAAATAGTAGTCGCCGTGGGCATTGTGATTTGGATCCAGCATGTCCGACCAGATGTACACCATCGCCCCCGGCGAGTGCCGGCGAACAATTTCAACCGTCTTCGTGATGCATTCGCCAAGCAATTCACCCAGGTCGCGTCCGGCGCAGGCCCGGCACGTGCCGCCCATGCGAATTTCGTCCATGTTCAACATCACGCGCCGCGGGTGCAGGCGCTCGGCCAGGAGTTTCATTTCGTGGTCCATGATCTCATAGACCTCCGGCTCCGCCATGCAGAGGGTCACCTGGGAATCATGAATCAACATCGCGTGATACCAGCTTACGCAGAGGTCTTCACCGTCCCGGATGCGCGTGCCAGGCGGAAGTCTCAAGGGCAGGGCTGCGCCATCGACCCGGTACGGATTCAAGTTCGGATCGCGCAACGGCTCGTAGTCTTTACCCTCGGCGTAGGTCGTCGCCCCGTCGGCGCTTTTCACGGTAACCGGTGTGCCCGGCCGATCGAGCACCTGGACGGGGCCGATTTCCTCGATCGCCCAGTCATCGAGCCAGAATCGACCGGCCTGACCACCCCACATACCGGCATAGAGCCGCACTTGATCGAAATTCAAACTGTTAAAGACCAAGTTCAGTTCCCGCCAATCGCCGGTAACCGACAGGTCGAACTGGCGCGGCGCAATGTTTCGCTCGCCCGCCAACACCAGCATCTGGAAGCCGTCGATCGGCGCCAAACCCTCGGTCTTAACCCAAAGGGTTGCCCGGTAACAACGGTGAGGCCGCACGTGGACCTCCTGGCTGACGCGGCCGTGGCCGTAGGGATTGACTCTGAAATCCTGCATGCGCATCGAAGCCCGACCGCTATGCCGGACCTCGGTGTCGGCAAAACTGATCTTGCCGGGGTCGTCGTGAAAACTAAATCCCTTGAAATGCTCACCGCTGTACTCCTCAAATCCCCCGTTGAGCAGGTGCATCTGGTCGTCGGGCACGAAAACCGCCGTTGCTCCATGCACCTTGAATGGCGCGTCCACCACTGGCAGGCCTTCGGCCAGGGTGCGGTTATGGCTCAGGATACCCCCGCCATAACCAATGGAGAAGATCGCCGGAATGAGCTCGATCTTGAGGTGGTTGCAGATTTCCCGGACCGATTCCAGACGGCGGAAATATGCGTCGTCTTTATTGCTTAGCGAATCGAGACCGAACGACACCATCGCGCCGTTGATCCCATGCTGGGCGCCGCGTTCCAGCGTCCGCGTGATTTCCGCCACATCGCGGTCGCTTCCCAATCCCCAACCGAAGATCCAGACGAGGCAGTCCGGGTCGTCCGCCAGCAGCACTGGTGTGGTGATCACCGTCCACAGCGCGACGATTCCCCAACTCAGGAGCCGGCGGCGAAAGCGAGTCAAGGGAGCCACATCAGCGGGCGGGTTCATGCATGCCAGAGTGTGGCGCATGGCCGACCGACGCAAGCGCGGAACAGTTGACCCGGAAATTCACATGTGAAACACCCACTTCCATCCATCCGGTGTTCCGGGGAAATTTCTGGGCATTCGCTGAAATCCATTCCGCACGCTGTGCATGCCGGCATACAGGCGGAGCGAGTCGATATCGGAAAGCAGGCTGTTAAGGAGTTACCGCCCTACCCTTGCTCTTGTCCTTACTTGACCGCCGTCAGTTGCGGCTGCTTCCAGGTGCCAGCAAATGCTGCCGGGGCCAGTAGAGGCGCATCGCTACTCAGAACGGCCCTTTCGGCGCGGGCAACCAGTTCGATTCCTTGTCCACTCCCCGCATGTGGATGGACTTTGTCACTGGCCCTGCTGGGCACCCGATCCCGGCCAGGTCCCACCTTGACAGCCCCCTTCCGTCCGGCCATTTTCCCACCACACGAAAAGCAAATTCCTATTGGTCAATTGCCGGTACGAAAGGAAACGCCATTCAAAAACACCACTCGAGTCGGAAGCCGAGCGCCGATGACAAGGAACTCAACCGGATCGTCAAGGCGATCAAAGGTCGCAAACTGGATGCGCCGTTGGACAGGTGCTGGTGAACATCATCGACGGCTCCAACAACACCCACTTTATCTTCTACTACTTCTGGCAAAACGACACCGACTTCTCAGCCGTGGCCAATGTCTCGACATCGCTCATCTTCAACGGACCCTGCTTCGTCCAGGCCAAACCCGGCATTTTCTCCGGCGACACGGCGGACTTGAAGATCGGGGCCAGTCTCGGAGTGATGCGGTGGTTTGGATGGGGCACGGACCCCGTGACTGGCGACAGCCGGGACCAGACTCTTGATCCGGATTTCCAATCCACGGAGGTCCAGTCGGTCACCTCCCTCCATGCTCATGGCGGGCACATCTTCGGGAGCGCCGGCTCCGATTCGGAGACGTTGGTCTTCCAAGGAGTGCCGCTCCGCCACGACCTCCTCGTTGTGCCGGCCGGGGCCAGTGTGGTTTTCCAGGTGTCGATGGATCTCAACTACGGTTTCCATGGCGGTGGCGACATCCAGGACATTATATCCGTTGATTTTGAGACGAACGGGCGAGGCGTGTTTAGTCCCCACGTGCAGCTCGAAGTCCTGACGCCGCTGCCGAATCTGGTGGTGAGCGCGCCGTCTCCTCAATCGTCCAGCTTGGCCGGCGGTTGATGATATCGCAGTTGGGCGATCAGCAAGTCGTTGCCAACAGCCTTGTACCCCATCCGGTGCTCGTCCGTAATCCTCCTGGACCAGTAACCGGCTAAAGCATGAGGTAGCGGTTCTGGTTTCCCCATTCCCTTGCCGCCCGACCTTGAACGGAGAAGCGGAGAGGCGATTCGTCTCCACCGACTTGATCACGATCGTCTGTGGCGAAGGCAGTAAAAGCGAGGATGCGCTTTCTGCACAAAACGGGGGGCCCCGGTCACATCGAACGCTTCCTGGTCGGTGATCGTCCATCCCTCATAAGCCTGTTCGATCTCTTCCCGACTGATCCCTCGCGGCAGGGGTCCTCTGCGACCCGGTGAGAACGCGTACATCAGGAGCGCGGCATCCTCGGTGGCCAGCGCCGTCACCTCACGGCCCACCGTCCGCACCTGCTCTGCCGCGAGGCCATGTACGGTGCCAAAGTCCAGGATGAGGCGAAATCCTGAGCCGACGCCTGTGGCCGACAGCGCCGTGACACTCCCATCGACGAATAGCGCGTCCACGCCGGCTCCGCGTGCGCGATCGCGGGCGGTGCGCACCGCCTTCGGCACAATGTCGACGCCGGTTACCTCCCACCCGCGTTGAGCCAGACGAACCGACCAGAATCCGGTGCCGCATCCGAGATCGAGCGTGCGCCCGTAGGGCGGTTCCCGACCACTCTCCTCTCGGTCAAGGAGCGCGACGGCCTGTTGGCCTATAGGAAGCGACGCCATCCGCTCCCACGGCGTCATGCCGACCAGATACTGAAATTTGTAGAACAGGCTCATTCAACCTCCCGCTAACGTTTGGGCGGCTAACGGCCAAGATTACCGACCGCCGCCGGAAACGGGCGCTGGCTGCGAATCCAGCGTCCAAACAATTCGCGACTCACAAAACTGCAGCGCGGGGCGGCGGTTCGGTGCATCTACTTGTTGAACGAAGCCGCTGCGCGGACTGGGAAGAAGTCCGCGAACTTGGGATTCATGGCGTGCATACTGCCCGACCTATGAGTCCATTACGAGAAAAATACCAACGCGACATGGCCGTCCGCGGTCTAGCCGCCCGCACCCAACAGTCCCACACCAGTTACGTCGCTGATCTGGCGCGTTACCATCATCGGTCACCCGACCAGATCGCTTATGACGAGGTGGTCGACAGCGCGCTTCATCTGTGGAACGAAAAGGTTCATATCACCGAGACCGATCGAATGCGAGACGCTGGGCGGCGGTTGCCTGGCTCGATTTGTTCGACCTTCTCTGATCTGCAATCGCCTGCTTGAGGCGCTCTCGATAAACCGACCGCGCATGCGGACGCAGGGCGAAGCCGTGCTCTTTGAGGAATACAGCAACGGAGTCATGACCGTAAGCCAATGCTGCCTCTATGAGCCCATGGTCGGAAAGCCCCGCCGGGCTACCTGGTGCAAGGCCGTGATCGAGCAGCAGTGTCAGCATGTCGACATCTCCCTTGCGAACTGCTTCCAGGGCCGCCGATTCGTGGGAGGCATCCCGATAGTTCGGGTCGGCTCCCTTCGCAAGCCGCTCCTCCACTACGTGACGATTGCCTGCACGAACGGCAAAGATGAGTAGTTGGTCGAGCGAGAAGCTCATGGCTCGTGGGTCGAACGATGAGGTCAGGCGCGGCTGGCCCGAGGCGATCGATTGGAACCGCGACGTCGTCCAGCCGTTGCCTGCACCGTTCTGTTCGCAGATTTTCTTTTCGGTTTCTGACTGACGTCCACCAATCGGCCGCCTCGCCTCTCGATCAGCAGCAATGGCAATAGAATCTCCCGCCAATCCTCGATCGCTCCATTGACCCCGCCGATCTCCAGTCCATCCTCCGCGTAGTATATCCTGAAGCTCTCGGCGCAACAGCCACACCGTACCACATAGTGGGAGCACTTCTTTCCCGTGCCTGAACGGTGTCGGATGCGAATCTCCGGCTGGCCGAAACGTGCAGTGTCATAGACGCGGTTGGAACGTTTCAGGATCTTCATGTTGTGGAGGGCGTCACATCTTTCTGCGAACACTGAGGCCAGCCATGCCGGGCCACTGACGATTTAACTCGAAAATCGCCTCAAACCAAACTCTGGATTCCGGCGGTTGTGCCGCAACACCCAAACCCGAACATGTGAGCCACGAATGTCATACAAGAAATGATAAGGAAATCGATCGAGATTGCAGCGCCGAAGCCCACTCCGGTCGAAATGGAAATACTGTGGGTTCGCAATCACCTTCCTGATCCCTATCTGAAACTCCGCAAAGAAATCCTCGCCGAGCTGTTGCGACACACCATGGTACCGCCGCAAAACCTCGTCCACATCGCTCTGAACACGCCTGTGAAATCTAGCTTCCACGTCGGCGAAGCCCAGCGACGAGCTCGTCAAAAGTGATCAGCACGCTCGGATCCCCCTCCGCCTCCTGCCTCCGCCGTCCAACTTCTTCGTCTGACACCCAGTAGACTGGCGTCTCCAAACCGTGGAGAAGCCGGGAAGCCAAGGAGGCTCTTTCCTCCTCGGAGAGTTTCGAGGCCTCTGCAGCAATCTCTTCAAGCTTCATGGCACGAAATCTAATCGAGCGGGGCGGACGACGCCACGTCGTTTTTCAGCGAACCGGTATTAGACGGTGTGGGCCAATATGTAATCGGCGACATGGGCTGTTCGTGTGATAGGCAGAATTGGTGACGTTAACGGCGTCGCCACCGGGTTTGCCCTGGTCCATCTCGGGCGCGACCGCGAATTGGAATGGCGTGCCGCCGGGAGTGGAAAGTGGGGCGGATCTGAGTAGACGAATCACCTCATGTTTGATACTGAGCCGATTGCCAGAACGCTAAAGCCGAAGGGAGGAAGGATCAAACGTGAAGTTGGAAGATTCATGTGGGAAATGCGCGTCATCGGGTGGCGGTAGTTCATGGGACAGTTCGCATCAGGAGGCTTTTTGGGAGCGATATCGGGCATGGTGCTGCGGGCGGGTGCGGAAGAGGGATTGGCGGTGTGGTATCGCCGGCATTACTACAATGACAACTGCCGAGCCTTGGACCAGCCCTCGAACACATGGGCGCCGCCGCGCGCGAGGCCTGTGAGCCAACTCATTGACGACCCGTCGCGCGCGAGGCATGCTTCCTCCCCGAAACCCTGCTCAACGCCCCATGCTTAAAGCCGGCATCGTCGGTCTCCCCAACGTCGGGAAATCCACGCTCTTCAACGCCTTCACCCGCTCTCACAAGGCGCCCGCGGAGAATTACCCCTTCTGTACCATCGAACCCAATCTTGGGGTCGTGGCCGTCCCCGAACCGAGACTGCCCCAACTCGCCGCGGTCACTCACGTCAAACACCAGATCCCGGCCGCGATCGAATTTGTGGATATCGCCGGGCTGGTCAAAGGCGCCTCTCACGGGGAAGGGCTCGGCAACACGTTCCTTAGCCATATCCGAGAAGTCGACGCCATCGTCCACGTCGTCCGTTGCTTTGAGGAGCCCGATATCCATCACGTCACCGGCAGCGTCGACCCCTTGCGCGACGTCGAGATCGTCACCACCGAGTTAGTCCTCGCCGACCTCGAGGCCCTGCGACGACGCCGCGAAAAGATCAGCCGCGATCTCAAGAGCGGCGAAAAATCCGCCCTCGCCGAAGCCCGGGTCCTGGACAAACTGGAACCGCACCTCGACACCGGCCGGCCGGCCATCGCCCTTCACCTCGCCAGAGAAGAATGGGCACGAGTTCAGCCCGTCGGCCTCCTGACAGCCAAGCCGACGGTCTTTGCGGCCAACGTCCGGGAACAGGATCTTGCAGCGCTCAGCTCCAATCGTTTCGTCGGCGGTCTACGGGACTACGCTCAGGCCCACCAGGGATGCGACACCGTGGCGATTTGCGCCCAACTTGAAAGCGATCTGGCCGACCTCACCCCCGCGGAAGCCGCGGATTATCTCAACGAATTGGGAGTAACCGAATCGGGAATCGAAGGCTTGATCCATGCCGCCTATCATCTCCTGGGATTGCGGACCTTCTTCACCTTTAACGACCAGGAAGTCCGCGCCTGGCCCCTCCGCGGCGGTGAGACAGCCGCGCGCGCCGCCGGCACAATCCACACCGACTTCGAAAAGGGCTTCATCAAGGCCGAGACGGTCCACTGGGACGCCCTCGTCCGCTGCGGGTCGGTCGCCCACGCCCGAGAGACCGGCCAGTACCGAATCGAAGGCCGCGACTACGAAGTCCGCGACGGCGACGTCCTTCTGTTCAGGTTTCATGTCTAACGGTCCCTCTCTCACCCGCAGATTGACCATTTGGCTCCGATCCGCTACGAACTCGGCATGAACATTCGCCCAGGCCGCTCATCCAGTATACGCGTAGCAGCTACCCTCGCTCAGGCCTTGCTGCTTGCTGCCACCCTCCTCCAGGCCGCTGCCCAACCCACCACACCACCTCCCGGTTTCAAAGCCCTGTTCAATGGGAACGACCTTGCCGGCTGGCGCGGCGGCGATACCTTCGATCACCGCGAACTCCTGGCCATGCCCCCCGCCGAACGCGAAGCCCAAATCGCCAAATGGACTTCCACCATGCGCGAACACTGGCGCGCCGAGAACGGCGAGCTCATCAACGACGGCCAGGGCGCCTACGCCACTACTGAACAGGACTACGGCGATTTCGAATTGTTGCTCGAATATCGCACCGTGCCCAAAGCCGATTCCGGCGTTTACCTGCGCGGAGTCCCCCAGGTCCAAATCTGGGACTACACCGAAGCGGATAAGTTTAACCTTGGCGCCGACAAAGGATCCGGCGGACTTTGGAACAACTCCGCCGGCGCGCCTGGAAAGGACCCGCTCGTTCTGGCCGACAAACCCTTTGGTGAATGGAATGCCTTCCGCATCCAAATGGTGGGCGCCCGAGTCAGCGTCTGGCTCAATCAAAAACTCGTGGTCGACCATGCCATCATGGAGAATTACTACGACCGCAATACACCAGTCCCGCCACGTGGTCCGATCCAACTCCAAACTCACGGCGGCGAGATCCGCTGGCGTAATGTCTTTCTCCGCGAAATCCCCGCCGAAGAAGCCAACCGCATTCTCAGTTCGCATGACGACCAGGGGTATCACTCGATCTTCAACGGACACGACTTCAACGGTTGGGCTGGCCCCGTGGACAATTATGAAATCAAGGACGGCGCGATCGTCTGCAAACCGGAAAAGGGGGGCACGATTTACACTGACGAAACCTACGCCGATTTTGCCACGCGCATGGAGATTCTGATTCCTCCCGGCGCCAATAACGGCCTGGCTATTCGTTACCCGGGTGAAGGCGACACCGCCTATGCGGGAATGTGCGAACTGCAGGTGATCGACAACGAGGCCCCCGATTATAAGGATCTCGACCCCCGGCAGTACCATGGCTCAGCCTACGGCATGGTGGCCGCCCAACGCGGCTATCTTCGCCCTCAGGGTCAGTGGAATTTCCAGGAAGTCCTGGTCAAGGGATCCACGATCCGGGTGGAGTTGAATGGCACGCCGATTCTCAATGCCGATCTCAGCAAGGTTTCCAGTTACCTCGACAACAAATCGCATCCCGGAAAGACCCGCACCAGCGGTCATTTCGGCTTCGCCGGACACAACGATCCCGTCGCCTTTCGAAACGTCCGGATCAAGCCGCTCGAATAACCGGCTCACAAAGCCGAGTTACCCAAAGCCGCCGCCCCGCGGTCACTGCTGCGGCGTGGCCACGCGATAGAATCGTTGAACCGCACCGCCCGCGCCCGAATCGATCACCTCGATTTCATGCGCCTCGGACTGTGCCGGCACGTCGATCAATTTGGTCCATATCCCCGCGTCCACTGTCTCGCGATACAGGACGCTATAGTTCACTCCCGCGACGACCTGGAATCGGATACTGAAGCCACCACCGGTCTCCGCGATCGATTCGACCCGCAGGTAACTTGCGGGGTCGTTCGGATGCGTTCCCGCCTGGTACTCCTGCGAGTTGGTCATGCCGTCTCGATCCGGATCGCCATCCGCACCGTCGTCCCCGATCGCCGAATTGGGATCCAGCCCATATGCCGTTTCCCACACGCTCGGTAAACCGTCAACGTCCGGGTCGGGATCGGGCGTGGTGCTGCTCGACCCTGGGCTTGGCAAGGCCGACTGCCAATTCATCGGTTCATTCCCGTAAGTGTCGCTGGCGACCCGTTCGATCGATTTCCCCGTCCCATCCGCGTCCGTAGGCCAGGGCGCCACGTTCACATAATCCACCTCGTCCACCAACACATACGGCACAAATCCATAGTCCGGGCCGGGAATCGTTTGCGGCGGATCCGGCTTGAGCACGCGGACCGATTCCCCCGTATTCTCGAGCCGACCGTCGTATGGCCCCAGGATCGTGACTTCCGGGTCGAGCCCGTACCTATCCCGGAAGGCGTTGAGATCGCCCGGGCGCAGTGCGGGATCGAAGCTCACCACGACAAGATGCGCGTAGGCCTCGAGTACGATGTTGGTCGGGAAATCAAATTCAATACCTCCGCGCAAATGCCACGTGTTCGTCGGGGCAAGCGGGTCGTAAAGCGGCGCCGCTTGCGGTGTGATATTCCGCAACTCGACATACTCGTCCCGGCTGTTGTTGTTCGTGCCATATACCGGCGGCGGATGATACATCAACTCGTTGATCACCACCGGCCCAATTCGGGGCCCGGCATTGGTCCCACCCAGCGATAAACTTGACTGGGCCACAAAGTCCACATTACCCACGCTGTTTATGTAGCGGCCGAACGAAACCCCGTTTTGTGCCGCCCCGAATTCGACCCCTTCCACGTAGCCCGTAAGATTGGATGCGGTATCTGCGGAGAACAAATACAGGTCGTCGCCCAGCGAACGGATCAGGAATGCGTTCATGCTGCCATCATTGAAATCGGTTTCGTCAAACTCCAGGTACCCACCGGCCGGAATGGTCGTCCCCGCCGGTATCCGGAATTTCTTCGGATGATCAAAACTGTCGGTGAGGAACCACCCCCCGATCGCGGCGGCGCCGGTTCCCCGGTTATAGAGTTCGACCGTGTCCAATTCCGGCAAATCCGTGTGCGTGAGGGCTTCATTGATCACCACTGCCGGGAAAACGGGCGGCGCGGTATACGGCTTTCCGGGCGTTCCCATCAAATTGCCGTCCGGTCCCCAGCTTGAAAGAGTCCCCCAACTCTCGAGCGGGCCGGACTCATCCAGGATGGCGAGCGAAAATCCGTGACCATCCGTGATCGGATACCCGTCATCCTCAAACCGGAAATCGAGAATGGGTTCAGCCAACGGCCCTTCCAGCGTCAGTCGGTCGCCTTCATTGTCCAACTGTCCCAAGTACGGTCCGACCACCAGGACACCCGTGCCGTAGCGCGACTGAAAAGCCGCGGGATCCTTGGCCAGCACGATCCGCTCGCCCGCTCCTAACACCACATCCCCGAACGAATAATCGATGCCGCGCGTGAATTTGAACCCGTTCAGATTCATCGCCGCCGTGCCCCGATTCAACAGCTCGATATATTCGAACGCCTCCCGGTCCATCAATGCGTCACCCGGCGGTGGCGGCGCCGGATGATACATGATCTCCGTGATTACCAGCGGGGGTGTCGCCACCACATAGGTCGCCGTCACCACACCGGACCAGGGCGACGTGAGCGGTGGCTTGCTCGGACCGGTGAGATTGGCATGATTGAGTTTTCGAGCCCGCGCCACCAAGTGGGCATTTGCATTGATGGTGATGGCCCCCATATATGTCCGGGCGCCACTTGCCACTGCCCCTCCGGATGCCCGGGGATCATTCCCGTCCAGGGTGTAATAGATTGTGGCCCCCGCCGGACCCATGAGGGTCACGGTCGTGCCCGCCGCGATCGGCCCGGAGGGACGGCTCCAGATCGGGCGGGCCAGAAAATTCGTGTCCATGAAATTGAGCCGATCGGCCAGCCACTGCTTTAGAAAATCGATCTCACCCTGATAGGTGCCGGGAAACGTGTGGGTATAGCCGTTGAATGCCAATGTCCCGCTGCGCGGCCGGGTGTCCGACCACTTCGCTATCTCGCGGGGCTGGGCCTCGTGCAATTGGTCCGCGAGACCATTCACGAGATCGAACAAGTGCTCGTTTGAAAAGAAGGACAGCCGCAGTTCCTGGTAACGATCGATATAGTGCTGCCAAAAATCGATCTGCTGAAATAATCGTCCATACCACGGATTCCAGAAAATGGCGGGATTCGAGTTGAAGAAATCGGTCCCCTCATCCCACGTCAGGCCCCGCCAGTTCCGCGGGTTAAACGCCCGGGTGTCGCTCCCACCACTCGTCCCCATGGACCGGTCGAAATCCCAGATCGGCCCCATCTCAAGCTTCTGGTCGCGTTCCTTGTAGAAGTAAGCGCTCAACCGAAGGGCATCGACGTTGAGGCTGATCACGTTCAACAAATGATGGTCGATCCAGGAATCCTCATCCACGTATGCGGGATAACCGGTGACCGGGTCACCGGGGTTGGGTCCGGTCAACGCCGCGAAGAACGCATTAAAATAATCCCGGAGATAGTTCGCCTGCGGCGCCCGCTGCGGGGTCACCATCTCCAACCCGTCGGGATACTGATATCCGATGTCCAGCTCCGCCGCGTAAAAAGAACGCTCGTCCGCGTCCAGGTCGGAGGCGACCTTCATCAAATAACCACCCGTCACCTGCGGCGCCTGAGTATGTTCCGGCGCCAATCGCTCCAACTCCACCCGATGCTCACTCCGTTTGATCTTCTCCATGAGCACATACACCCCCCGATAATCCCCCGACGGCACCGGGCCGGTCACCGTGCCCCCGGTGGTGTTGACCCACAACTCGACCAGACGCGAGCGCGAAGCGTAACGCCCAAGTTCATTGCTCAGATTGTAAATAAACGGGTTGTGGATTAACGGCGCGTCAAACTCGTTCGGCGCATACAATACCCAGTCCGATTCCGCCGGCATCCCCAATACCGGGAGATCCTTGTCCTCGTTCGCTTCGTCCCACAGTTCCACCGCGTAGCTCGCCTTCTGATACCCGGCCGTGCTCCGTCCCCGAATGTTGAATCCCACCCGCGTCGCCAATTCCGGCGCGTTCGTCAACGAACTTCGCCCATCCGCCCCTGGCTCGAAGATCTCCAAATAGGCCGGCTGATCGTAATTTGCCGGAACGGTGCCCCCGCCGAAATTGTGCAGAACCACCAGCGGCAGGTCCGAACTGAAATTCGCCAGTGACGAGGCCAACTGCAGGTAGGCCTCGCTCCGCGGTGTTCCGGGCAATAACCCGGATTCGAAAGCGCGCGCACGGACCAGGGCAGTCCCACTCACGGTAAACGGGCTGGCGTAAAGTGCGGAATTGTTCGTCGGCGTGCTCCCGTCCAAGGTGTAGCGGATCGTCGCCGTCGGTGAAATGGTGCTCAAGCTCAGTTGAAATGCCGTCGAGAATGTCCCTCCAGGGCGGGAAAAGTAAACGTCCGGCGCAAACCCCGGCCCGCCGCTCGAATTGGGAGAGCCCGGCGTGGGCAGCGGAAAATAGCCCAACACGGTCGGCGCAAAGCGGTCACGCCCGTAAGAAATATCCGTCTGCTGCTCCGGATAGGCCGGATCAAAGGCAGATACCACCTCGCCCTCGGAATCGACCAGGGCCAGGTAACTGCCTTCACGAGCCAACCGAAAATTCGTGTGGAGCTGCGCCACCGGGTTGGTCCGGTCCTTGCCCGAGGCGAAGATCAACAAATAACCGTCGGGCGCAAGGCTGACATTGGGAATCCGCCACTTGCTGAGATCGTTCAAATCATCGGTCAAATACCAACCGGTTAAACTCGCGGTGGCGGCATCTCGATTCTGCAGCTCAATCCAATCCGATGGGTCTCCATCCTCGTCGTTGAGGGTGTCATCGTTCGACGCCATGAATTCCGATATAATCACTCCCGGCGCCGGCAAGTCCGGATCGAGCGTGTAACTCCAATTCCCACCGGCGAAGGCGTTGGCCGTCCCTGCCAGATCCGCAATACCGTGGTTCGCACGCCAGGACATTTCCACCAAACCGGCCGGTGGCTCCGCAAACTCAAACAGGTAGACGTCCGGGCTGAAAGCGACGACGTTCGTCGCCGCCGCCTCGTTGATCAGGAGATCCGCCGCATCCACCCCGGTGACCGATTCGCTGAAGTCCACTTCGATCTGGCGCAGCGTCCGCACCGTTGCGGGGGCCGGAGGTATCAGTTGCGCCACCACCGGCGGCGTGAGGTCCACCGTGTAATCCAAGCCGACATTGATGACGAAATCACTGCTCTCTCCCGCGGAACTGTTGAACGCCTGCACCGCCAACACGTTCGTCCCGGAATGCAAATAGTCGCCCCCGTTCATCAACGGATACAACTCCACCGGCGGCCAGGGAACAGTCTCTCCCAACGCCGGTGAGGACGACCCATAATATGGAATATCCCCTTCCGGCATATTGAAACGCAGAACCTCCCGCCCGTTAATCCAGGCGATGAATCCGTCGTCGCTTGCCGCGCCCAGAATGATTTCATCCAGATCCCCGGGGTTTTCGAGCACGAATTCGCTGCGCATGAAAATGCATGAATAATTGTAGCGCATGCCGTCCAGCTCCGTCCCCGGCGACGGCTGAACCTCGCCATACCAGAATGGGGCGGGCGCGATTTGCCAGGAGGAGTCATCAAAGCCCGCCTCCCGCCAGGCACCCGGATCCGGACTTGATGCCTCGGCCCACCCCTCCAGCCAGCGCCAATTCGAATCCAGTGAAATCAAAGTCCCCGCCCGCGAGTTCAGAACCATCAACGTGATCGACAAACAGGCCACGCGAGCGGCCAACGAACAGCAACGCATATATTGAATCAAGTTAACTTCTTCGAGCTGGCGGAATTCATGCCACGGCCAGCGGATCCCGGCGGTCCATCGCCAACATGTGTGCCCCATTTGGATCAGATCCCGTGCCACAGCCAGCCTGCGAACCGGTGTCAACCCGTCGGCTCTTGCTGCGTTAGACAGTGCAGCGTTCCGAAACCCAATACCAAATCCACGGCGTGAATCCCCACTACTGGGCGACCGCGAAAGAGTTCGCCTAAAATGCCCAGGGCCACCCGATCCTGCGGATCGTTAAACGTGGGCACAAGCACCGCCGCATTCGCAATATAGAAATTGGCGTAACTGGCAGGCAACCGTTGTCCTCCGAAGTATAATGGGGCGGGCATCGGCAAACTGACCACCTCCGGCTTGCTCCCATTTTCGAGTCGTAGATCCTGAATGCGCTCCCAGTTTTCCGACAGTGACCCATAATTGCGATCCCGGCGATGGGTTTCTCTGATCAATACCACAGTTCGTCGATCCACAAAACGACACACATCATCGATGTGTCCATGTGTGTCGTCCCCTTCCGGCCCTGCCGCCAACCAAAAGACATTCTTCGCCCCCAAATATTGGTCCAAGACTCCCTCAATCTCCTTGCGTCCCAAACCGGGGTTGCGCACTTGCACGGTCGGATGCAGATAGCATTCCTCCGTCGTCAATAGTGTCCCGCGTCCATTGACCTCAATCCCCCCGCCTTCGATCACGAACGGCCTTCCCCGATATTGCGCCCGGATGAGTCTCTTCTTCAACCGGCGCGCCGCCATTTCCGGCACCCGCCGGTCCTTCTCCCAATTGCGATACTTCGCCCAGGCGTTGAAGTGAAAATGAACGATCGCCGTCTCCCGCCGCGCGCCTTTCCTTCGTTGCACGAAAATCGGGCCGCTGTCCCGCATCCAGCCTCGATTCGTGGGATGTAGGACAAACTCCACGTTCAGGTGGTCGACCCCCGCCCGCACCAGGTAACTCCGCGCCAATCGCTCCTGTGTCGGGTCGTTCACGAGGATCCGCAATTTCTCGCCCAAGCTGATCTTACGCGCGATCTCCCCATAAACCCAGCGGATGGTGTCCAACTTGCCCGGCCAATCCGTGTAATTATGCGGCCAACCCAGCCACGTCGCCTCGTGCCGCTCCCATTCGGCGGGCATCCGAAATCCCGCTTCAGACGGCGTCCTCATTTCTCGTCATCGCCTATAAAGCGCTTCTGGATGTCCTGATACCCATCGATCCGCCGATCGCGCAGAAACGGCCAATTGCGTCGCACATCTTCCACCCGCGCCGGATCGACATCCGCCACCAGGATTTCCTCCTGATCTCTCGAGGCCTCCGTCACGATCACCCCTTGCGGATCCGCAATGAATGAGCTACCCCAAAACTCAAGCCCATCTCCCGCCCCCGGCGCGGGCTCATGGCCAACCCGATTCGCTGCTGCCACGTAGACTCCATTCGCGATCGCGTGTCCTCGTTGCACCGTACGCCACGCATCCCGTTGCGCTTCACCTCGGGTGGCCTTCTCTCTCGGATGCCAGCCGATCGCTGTGGGATAAAACAGGACGTCCGGCCCCTGCAACGCCGTCAACCGCGCCGCCTCCGGAAACCACTGATCCCAGCAGATCAATACCCCCACCCGCCCCTTGTGCGTATCAATCGCCTTAAATCCGAGGTCGCCCGGCGAGAAATAGAATTTTTCGTAATAGCCGGGGTCGTCCGGGATGTGCATTTTGCGGTAAAGTCCCGCTTGAGTACCGTCGGAATCCAGGACCACCGCGCTGTTGTGGTAAATTCCCGCCGCCCGCCGCTCGAATATTGGCGCAATGATCGCCAGTCCCAGCCTCCGCGCCAGACCTCCCAGTGCCTCGGTGGTCGGACCCGGGATCGGCTCGGCCAGGTCGAAGAACGCCGGATTCTCCTCCTGACAGAGATAACGCGAGCGAAACAACTCCGGCAGGCAAACGATTTGTGCCCCCTGACGCCCCGCATCCTCCACCATGGACAAGCCCCGCCCCAAATTCTCCTTCGGGTCCAGGCCCATCCTCATCTGCACCGCCGCAATTTTCATGAGCGTGGGAGCGTCGCCCCTTCGACCGAACATCGCGAACTACGACAGCCTCGCCACGCGCTGGAATTCACTTTTCGCCGAAGTTCCGGTCTCCGGCGAAGTTCGCGGAAAAGTCTGCCATCAGCTCTCATCTTCGTGCATCGGTCCCGCCCGGTTCTTCCCAGGCCTGTGCATCGCGGTGGGTCGTTAAAAAAGCACGCCACCCCCAAGACCGCCAGCAAAAAGAGAGCGCCCGCACCCGTCGCTACGATGCGTCTATCCGGCATTCCAAGCCTTTGGTTTGACGGAAGAGGCGAGATCGAAAGCACGGCGTTTGTTGCTTTCCCGAAGTTGCTCCTGAAAATCGCGAGTGGATTTCTTTTCTTTTCTCCGGTGAGGGCAGGCCAGCCAGGCGTACGGCCAGGCGACGGAACATCCCCAAGACGGTCAGGCCTCTGGGGGTGCGAGTTCGGCTTCGATCTTCATCGAGGGTAGCGTCCAGCCGTTGATGGAAGACTCCTTCGATGCCCCAATAGTCCCGCCGGCATTGGAGCAATGCCTTGGCGTTCCAGGTTTTTTGGACGAAGCATTGAGCCTGTCACCATGTCGTCGTTGGGCAGTCGATGATGCTGAGCCTGTCACCATGTCGTCGTTGGGCAGTCGATGATGCTGAGCCTGTCACCATATCGTCGTTGGGCGGTCGATGATGCTGAGCCTGTCACCATGTCGTCGTTGGGCAGTCGATGATGCTGAGCCTGTCACCATATCGTCGTTTGCCCGCCTTTTCTGATTTACCTGCGGGTTTGGCTCGTCTTAGCTGGCGCGCAATGTCCGAGACGGCGAACATGCCATTACGGTTGGGAGACACCCTCGAGGTCAGGATCATCGACATCGCTTTTGGCGGGGAAGGCGTCGCCCGCCACGATCACTTTGTTATCTTCGTTCCATTCGTGCTCCCCGGTGAGGAGGCGGAGATCGAGATTACCGAAGTACGCAAACACTTCGCCCGGGCACGACTCGTGCACCTTTCTCGCAGCTCGCCGGAACGAGTCTCACCGCCCTGCCCTTACTTTGGGGTGTGTGGCGGTTGCCAATATCAGCACCTGCGCTACGATCGACAGGTTGACCTCAAACAATTGCAGGTGGCCGAGCTGTTGCGCCGGATTGGCCATTTTCCCTCACCGCCGGTTCGCCCAACGGTCCCTTGCCCCGTGCCTTATGCATATCGAAACCGGATCATGGTCCGGAGCCAATGGAACGGCACGCTCCAGCGACTCGTCGTGGGCTACCTACGACACGACAACCGCCTGGTCGTCGACGTCGAGCAATGCGCCATCGCCGAACCGGCCTTGAACCATCAACTTCTCGAAGTCCGACGCGTCCCACCGGTAAAGGGGGGCTTGAAAGTCACACTCCGAATCCCGCCGGAAGGGTGGGAGGTCCCGCAGGATTCCTTTTTTCAAAATAATTTCCATCTCCTCCCGGCCTTGGTGCGCACGGTCAAGGAATGCCTCGCCGGAAGCCGGGTCCGCCACCTCGTCGATGCCTATTGCGGCGTGGGCTTCTTCGCCATCTCGCTCGCGCCCATTCTTGAGTCGTTCATCGGGATCGAACTCGATAAACCGGCAGTCCGCGCCGCTGGCACGAACGCCGAGGCCCGCGCGCTTTCGAATGGCGAGTTCATTTGTGGCGCCGTTGAGGAGTTGCTTCCCGCCGTGGTGCAACGATTGGATCCCGCGAAGACGGCCGTGATCCTTGACCCGCCCCGACGCGGCTGCCACGCCGCGGCGCTCGAAACCCTAATTGCGGCCCGGCCCACTCAGATCCTGTATGTCTCGTGTCATCCGGCGACCTTATCGCGGGACTTGAACATTTTATGTCGCAACGGGGTCTACCAACTCGTGGGCGTAACGCCGTTGGACATGTTTCCGCAGACACAACACGTGGAGTGCGTGGCCGATCTCCGCCGGACGGACAGCCCCGGTCCCGCCCGCTGAGCTCGTGCACCCAGGTCAATCACTTCCCATTGCTTCCATCCCCAAACCAGCCTTGCCAAGCGCGCGACCTTCGTTTCAACTGTGCCAATCCTAACCTATGGAAAATCGAGAGCACTCTCCATTTGCAGCGCGGCAGTTGCCGTGGATCATCGCGTTTGGGGCCTTCGTTGTTTATCTGCTTACCCTTAATCGGTGGATCTCGCTGCCCGGCTTGCCCCTGGCCGCAATGCTCACCGACTTCAACAACAGCCTCCCGTTCAGCAGCCCCCTCAGCTACCTGGTGACCTATCCGCTTCGCTGGCTCCCTCCCACCGCCCAAATCTATGGCTTGAACGGGCTCTCCGCCCTGCTTGCCGCCGTAACACTCGGCATCCTCGCTCGGTACTGTGGCGCTCATGCCCCAGGATCGAACGCGGGATCAGCGCCATCGCGAGCGCAGTGATACCGGGTTGCTCAGTCGGCCCACGGCCTGGTTGCCGCCGCTCTTTGCCGCATTGGTTTGTGGTCTCCAACTCGCCTTCTGGCAACACGCCACTGCGGGCACGGGGCAAATGATCAACCTGGCTTTGTTAGCCTATCTCATCCTTTGCCTGGTCGGATTTCGCATCGACGAACGCGAGAGCCGGCTCACCCGCATGGCCTTCGTCTACGGCCTCGCCATCACCAACTACCCCGCGCTGATCACTCTGTTCCCCCTGTTTCTCGTGGCCCTCGGCTGGATCCGTGGACGCGAGATTCTCAATTTGAGTTTCATCCTCCGAATGTGCGCGTTTGGTCTCGCCGGTCTTTCGCTCTACTTGCTCCTGCCCCTGATCTCCCAATTCAGCGACGCCTCCGTGATCAATTTCTGGCAGGCCTTGCGCACCCAATTCGCCGAACAAAAGAACGTCCTGCTTGGCATTCCCCGCTACCTGGTCCTTTTCGGAGCCCTGTTTTCGATCCTGCCACTCCTGTTCATTGGCATCCGCTGGCCCTCCTCTTTTGGCGATACCAGCGCCGCCGGCGTCCTCCTCACCAATCTCCTGTTCCGCGTCCTGCACCTGCTCTTCCTCGCCGGTTGCCTCTGGGTGGTCCTGGATGCCCCTTTCAGCCCCCGCGTTCTGGCCGAGAACCTCCAGACCCGCCAGAGCGCCGAGGTGTCCCTCGGATTGCCTTTTCTCGGCCTCCATTACCTGACCTCCCTTTGCATCGGCTATTTCATCGGTTATTTCCTCCTCCTTTCCTACCAACCCGAGGAGCGGAGCTGGCGCCGAAGTTCGAACCTGGACCGGCTAATCTCGCGCGCCATCGGCGTTGCCGTCGGGTTGATTGCCGTGGCCATCCCCGCGGTGCTCATTCACCGGAATTGGCTCCCTGTCCGCGTCAATGACGGCCACCTCTTGCGTGATTTCGCAACGCTCACCCTGCGGAGTATCCCGGAAACCAATGCGGTGGTCGTCGCCGACGATCCGCTGCTGTTCAATCTGATCCGTATTCGGGATCTCCAGATGCGCGGGGGAGAGAAGCGGCTCATGCTCTACACCCCACAACTCCCTTACGCCATGTATCAGAGGACCCTCCACCGGCGTTTCCCGGAGGAATGGATGCCGCTCGCGACAAACACCCCAGCCTTTGCCGTCCTGGATCCCCGGTTCCTGGTCCTCCAACTCCAAGCCCTGGTCGCCACTAATCCGACCTACTATGTCCAGCCCAGTTTCGGTTATTTCTTCGAGCGCGTTTATCTCCAACCCAATGGAATGGCGTATCCGCTTACGGCCTATTCGACCAATCAAATCGCCCCCCCGCGTTTCAGCGCTGAAATCCAGCAGCGCAATATCGCGTTCTGGAAAGAGGCCTCGGCGCAACTGCAAGACTTGCCGCGTTGGGTGGCCCTCGGTGTGCCGGATGCCCGGGCGGTGGGCCACTGGTATTCCCGGGATTTGGACTATTGGGGGGTGGAACTTCAAAAACTCAATCAACTGGAAGCCGCCGCCAGCGCCTTTGCCCAGGCCATTCGGTTGAACCCGGATAACCTGGTCGCCCAGATTAACCTCCAATATAATCAGTCCCTCCAGGCGGGTACCCCCAAAAGCGTGACCCTCCCCAAATCGACTGAAGAAGAATTCGGCCCCAAATTCCGCACCTGGGACGCCTTCCTGGCGGCCAATGGGCCGGTCGATGATCCCGCCTTTAGGATTCGACTCGGCCGCCTCCTCGAGCGGCAGGACAACCTGCGCCAGGCCATTCTTCAATACCAACGCGCCCTGGAACTCGAGCCCGAGGATCGATCCGGCTTGATCGAAATGGCCAAACTGTATCTCCGCTCCGGCTTCGTCCAACAGACGCTGGATACCCTCGCGCAGCTCCAGCAGGCACGGCCGACTCCTGACGAGCAGATCCAGTCTGCCCGCCTCGAAGCCGAAGCCCGCGTGCTCCTGGACCAAAATGACCTGGCGGAGAACATTCTCGTCAAAGCCCTGCAAAAACATCCCAATTCCGAGTTGCTCCTCGATGCCCTCGCCGAGCTCTACAAAATGTCCGGGCAGCCGGACAAAGCCCTCCGCGTCTGCGATCAAGTGCTCGAGCTGAACCCGCGCTCGATCGCGGCACTCATCCGTAAAACCGTGATCTATTTGAAAAGGGAAGATTACCCCAACGCGGAGTCAACGCTCAAGACGCTCTCCCAGGTTGCGCCGGATAATGTTCCAGCAATGCTCACCGAAAGCGCATATCTCATCCAAGCCAAGCGTTATACCGAGGCGCTCCAGATCGCAAATCGGATCCTGAAACTCGACCCCAATAACCAATGGGCCAGGATCAACCGTGCCATCGCCTTGCTCCAAAGTGGTCAATTGGATGAAGCTGAAAAGGCCTACCTCGAATTACATGAACGCATGCCTGCCGAATACCGTTTCCACTATGGCCTCGGCGAGATCGCTTACCTTCAACATCACCGCGCCGATGCGATAAAGTTCTACCAACTCTATCTCCAAAACGCCCCGGCCGATACGGATGAGGCCCGTCAGATCGCCGAACGGCTTCACCAATTGCAGGCAGAAAAAAACTAGCCTCGACCCGATCAACGGCCCCGGTGCGTGTCACTCACATCATTACCCGACTGATCGTGGGCGGGGCACAGGAAAACACCCTCTCCACCATTCGCGGTCTTCAGGCCCGGCACCACGTCGATGTCGACCTGATCTCCGGTCCCACCACCGGACCGGAAGGTTCACTCGAACCTGAGGCCCGCACGATTCCCGTCCCTTTCACGCTCGTTCCCTCCCTGGTGCGTCCCATCCAGCCCTGGCGCGACATCCAGGCCTGGCGCGCCCTGACGGCCCTCTTGCGCCATCGCCGCCCCGAGATCGTCCACACTCACAGTGGTAAAGCCGGATTCATCGGACGCCTCGCCGCCCGACGAGCCCGCATCCCCATCGTCGTGCACAGCATCCACGGCCCCTCCTTTGGCCCATTCCAAAACCGGTTCGCCAACACCGCGTTCATCGCTGCTGAAAAGATCGCCGCCCGAGCCACCACGCATTTCGTCTCCGTCGCGGACGCCATGACCCGACAATACCTGGCCGCCGGCATTGGGCAGCCCGCTCAATTCAACCGCGTCTTTAGCGGGTTCGACTTGACCCCCTTTCTCCGGGCTACCCCCCGGCCGGAGCTTCGAAAGCGTTTGGGCTTGCGTGCGGAACATTTCGTCATCGGTAAAATCGCGCGTCTCTTCGCTTTGAAGGGACACCATGACCTGATTGCCGCCGCCCGCCCCATCGTCGCCCAATGCCCCCACGCCCGTTTCCTTCTTGTAGGCGACGGCACGTGGCGGGCCCGTCTCCAGGAAGTCATTCATAAGAATAAACTGACGCCTTACTTCGTCTTTGCCGGGCTGGTGCCACCGTCATCCGTGCCCGACTTCATGGCCTTGATGGATGTGCTGGTCCACCTCTCCCGTCGCGAGGGTCTGCCCCGCGCCTTGCCGCAGGCCATGGCCGCCGGCCGTCCCATCATTGCTTATAATCTCGATGGCGCCCCGGAAGTCTGCCGCAATGATGAAACGGGTTTCCTTCTTTCCCCCGGCGACTGCCCCAACCTGGTCTCCCACATTCTCCAACTGGAAAGAGACCCCGCGCTGCGTCGCCGCCTCGGAGACCGCGGTCGAGCCCTCGCCGAAGCCGAGTTCTCCGAGGCCGCCATGACCGACGCCATTCATAGCCTGTACCTGAAGCTCGCCGCTGTCAGGCTCCCCGATCAATGACCTTCCCGCTGAATGTCTATGCCGTTTCTTTCGCCGCAGCGGCCGGGCTCACGGCGCTGACGCTCCCGCTCTGGCGGGTCTGGTCGCGCCACATCGGGCTCCTCGACGATCCCGGCCATCGCAAAATCCATCGCGAACCGGTCCCGCTTGCGGGCGGGTTGGCCGTCCTCACGGGCATTCTGCTCCCACTCCTGGCTGCGGCCGCAGGGTTGTGGTTTCTCGAGCGTTCTCCCATCCCTGCTCGGTCTGCTGCGTTGATCGAACCGTTCGCTCTCGACCTGTTCCAACACGGTTTCAGTCGCCGTAGTATTCAGATTCTGGTCATCCTCAGCGGCGCCCTCGCAATTGTCCTGCTCGGCCTTTGGGACGACCGACATGAGCTCCGGCCGCTGGCGAAGTTCAGCGGCCAGTTTCTCATCGCGGCGGCCGTGGCCGCCTCCGGTATTCGCATCACGCTCTTCGTGGACTTCGCCCCTTTCAGTTACGCCATAACGATTCTCTGGCTGGTCACGCTGATCAATGCCTGCAATTTCATGGATAACATGAACGGCCTTTGCGCCGGCCTCGGCCTCATCGGCGCCTGGTGCTTCGCCTGGACCGCCGCCAGTCAGGGCCAATACCTTGTTGCCGCCATTGGCTTCGTTGCTTCGGGCGCCTTGCTCGGATTCCTCCCTTTCAATTTCCCCAGGGCCACCGTCTTTCTCGGCGATTCCGGCAGTCACCTCGTGGGGTATCTCCTGGCGTTACTGGCCATCCTGCCGCATTTCTATACCATGGCGAGTGTAGCCCGATGGTCCGTGCTCAAACCTCTGCTCATTCTTGGCGTCATTCTCGCCGATCTGGTTTCCGTGGTATTCATTCGCTGGCAACTCGGCAGGCCCTTCTATCTCGGGGACCAAAACCATTTCTCCCATCGCCTCGTTCGAAGAGGTTTCTCACCCACGCTCGCAGTCCTGGTGCTCTGGCTGATCGCCACCCTGCTCGGTGCGCTCGCTTTCCTGTAGCCACCCGGCGCAATGCTGCAAAGCTGCAAAGCTTCGAAGCCGCGTTTGCCAAACTCGTGTCCCTAAGCCACAGTGCCGGCCTGATGAGCAAACGGTTCTATCTCACTACGGCGATTGACTACGTCAACGGCCAGCCGCATCTCGGGCATGCCTATGAAAAAGTGATCGCCGATGTGATTGCCCGAACGCAGCGCAGCCTCGGCATGGATGTCTTCTTCCTCACCGGCCTCGATGAGCACGGTCAAAAGGTCAAGCAAGCCGCACAGGCCCAAGGCCTCGAACCTCAGGCGTACTGCGATACCCTCGCAACGGCCTGGATCAATCTGACGAAACGTCTCAACCTCTCCAATGACGATTTCATCCGCACCTCTTCCGCACGCCACATCGATTCGGTTCAAGCCATCCTGAGCCGGTTAAACAACACCCGGCACTTCTACAAAGCCGAATACCGCGGCTATTATTCCACTCGCCAGGAAACTTTCCTGACCGAAAAAGATCGCCTGCCGGACGGCGCCTTCGAATCGTTTTACGGCGATGTCGTTGAACTCGTCGAAGAAAACTACTATTTCCGATTACGCGAACACCAAACCTGGTTGATCGAATACATCGAGACTCACCCGGGATTCATCGAACCCGACTACCGCCGGAATGAGGTGCTCGGCTTCCTCAAACACCATACGCTCGAAGACCTCTGCAGCACCAGGCCCGCAACCCGTCTGAACTGGGGAATTCCTGTCCCCTTCGATCCCGCCTACGTCACTTACGTCTGGTTCGATGCCCTGTCCAATTACGTCACCGTGCCCGCCGCCCTCGGCGATCCCGCTTTATCCGCCGCGCTGGGCCGCACCACCGCCCCGGCAGGACCGCCACTGTGGCCCGCGGATGTTCAGATCATTGGAAAGGACATCCTCAAATTCCACGCCGTCTACTGGCCCATCATGCTCAAGGCCATCGGACTTCCCCTCCCCAAAAAAATCCTGGCTCATGGTTGGTGGCAGAAAGACGGCCAGCGTATGAGCAAAAGCACCGGGAACGTCGTCGATCCCATTGCCGTCATCGACGAATGGGGCGCGGACGCATTTCGCTACTACGTCGTTCGCGAACTGGATATCGGCCCCGATGGGAACTGGACCGATGCCGGCTTTCGCTCCCGATACTCCGCCGAATTGGCCAATGGCCTGGGGAACCTCGTGAACCGCTCGCTCTCGATGCTCCAACGTTACCGCAATGGAATTGTGCCCGCCGCGTCGGATGAACTAGCCCGCGAAGTCACTGCCGGCACTGACGCCACGCTGAACCATCTTCGCGCCTATCACCTCCAACCCGCCTTGCTCGACATCTGGACCATCGTCAACCGCGCCAACCAATATGTCGATCAAACGTCTCCTTTTAAATTGGCCAAAGACGCGGCCCACGCTCACCGACTGGATGCGGTGCTCTACAACCTCACGGAATGCTGCCGGATCCTGGCCATCCTCCTCTGGCCCTTCATCCCCGCTTCCGCAGAACGAATCTTTGCCCAACTCGGGATTCCCGGCAAACCCGATTCCTTCACCGCCTCCGCCTGGGGCGGTATGCCCCCCGGCCAGAAGATCGCCGGCCCCCAGGTCCTGTTCCCGAGGAAAGACCTCTCCTCCAAGGGCGCTGCCCCGGGTCGCATTTCGGGTTCGGCATGACGCCTGCCGGGCCTGATCGGTATCGATGTGTATGCCAACGGCTCAGGTCTCGACACCGCGTGATTCAAGGCTCAAGGCCAAAAGCAAGAAACGATTCGACACATCCTCCTGTTCCACGTTACGTTTCGGTTCGGTGTGACAAAAGACCCTCCCATTCAGAAACTGCTACTCTCGGGTATCACCCACCCAGGCGCCCTCGAATTGACGGACGGTCTGCTCAGTCTTGGCCGAAATCCCACCAACGATTTCCGCGTCCACGACGCCACGGTCTCCAGCTTCCATTGCGAATTCCTGATCACCGGACAAACGGTTCTCGTGCGCGACCTGAATTCGACCAATGGCACTTTCATCGACGACGAACCAGTGCATGAGGCCATCCTCAAACCTGGTCAAATCCTCCGCCTGGGCAACGCTCAGCTCCGTGTCGAACTCCAACCAGCCCCCGAACCGGTCAGAATTTCCATCCCGGAAATCAAACCGGAATCGATCCCCGTCCAAACCCATCTCCTCGACGGCTCGCTGGCCTGCCTGAATCATCCCGGCGTCCCCGCAATCGTCCGCTGTCCCAAGTGTGATAAAGCCTTCTGCGGAGATTGCGTGCGCTCGCTCCGCCTGGCGGGCGGCCAGACACGGCTTTTCTGCCCAACCTGTTCCGGCCCTTGCGAGGCCATCCGCTCTGTTCCCTCACCCAGGAAAAGGCAGTCCTTGCTCGCTCGCCTGACCCAAACTATCCGGATCCGGAAATGACCTCTTTTCGATCGGGTGCATCTTTGTCCGCCACTTGGCGGGCCTCCAGCGGATCCGCTCATTTCCGCATCAATCGCCGCACCGTTTCATGAACGCATCGCCTCGATATTACCTGTTCGTCAGCGCGCTGTTGCTCCTGTGTGGCAATGCCTCCCTCCAAGCAGCGGATTGGGTGGTCTACCAGGGTGACGCGGGACCGGGTCGCGGCAAACACATCGTCTTCATCGCCGGCGACGAAGAATACCGCTCAGAAGAAGCCTTGCCGATGCTCGCCAGGATCCTCGCGGTCCGCCATGGGTTCAAATGCACTGTCCTGTTTCCCGTCGATCCACAAACCGGCCTTATCGATCCCATCTGCCAAACCAACATTCCCGGACTCCACCTCCTGCCGACCGCCGATATGATGGTCCTTTTCACCAGGTTTCGCGAGCTCCCCGATGATCAAATGACTTATTTTGTGGATTTCGTGAATTCCGGCAAACCCATCCTCGGTCTGCGCACCGCCACGCATGCCTTTGCGTATGATCATAACCGATCGAGCCCCTATTCCCGTTATGATTGGCGCGATAAAGAATGGCCTGGCGGCTTCGGCCAACAAGTCCTGGGCGAGACCTGGATCAACCACTACGGCGATCATAACAAGCAATCCACTCGCGGCATTGTCAATCCCAGGTTCCAGGACCATCCCATTCTTCGCGGCGTGCACGACATCTGGGGACCCACCGACGTCTACGAAGTCAGAAACCTGCCCGTCAATGCCCATGTCCTGCTCCTCGGTCAGGTCCTTACCGGTATGCAACCGAATGACGCGCCGCTCCCCGGCAAAAAGAACGAGCCCATGATGCCCCTGGTCTGGTTCCGCGAATATCGCGGCGCCACCGAACATTCCTCCCCGATGATCACCAGCACTTTTGGATCGGCCGTCGATTTCAAATGCGAGGATTTTCGCCGGCTTCTCGTGAATGCCTGCTATTGGGCCTTGGGCCTCGAAGCCAGGATCGACGGACATGCCAATGTGGATTACGTCGGCCCCTATGATCCTTCCTACTTCGGCTTTGGCAAATTCAAGCCAGGCTTGAAGCCCGATCATTACGCCCAATAATCGCCCGCCCGAGCGCGGCCCCTGTCCGAACCGCTGATTACCAGCCGGTCGATAGCGCTGCGGTCCACGGCCCCAAAACCAATCCCGGCACACATCCCAGCACCAACACCGCCAAGGCCGCTCCGCCCAGCGACACCAACATCGGCATCGAGACTTCGATTTTCGGCGCCGCGTCGGTTGCCTTTCCCATGTAGACCTGTTTCAGAATTTGCAGGTAGTAATAGAGCGACACGGCGCTCATCGCAATGGCCAGAGCCACCAGCCAGATCATTCCCAGGCTCGACGGCGCCCATTGGAGTGCTGCCGCGAACAGATAAAATTTTCCAAAGAACCCCGCCAACGGAGGGATCCCCGCCAGCGACAGCACAAAGACCAGAAGACAAAACCCCAGCCATGGGGCGCGCCCAGCCAACCCGCGGAGATCCTCGAAGGTCACGTCTCCGGAGTCGCCCTCAAGGACTGCCAGCACGCCGAACGCCCCCAGAGTGGCGATGCCATACGTGCCCACATAAAAAAGCAACGCTAAGATTCCTTGTTCGCTATGGGCCAGGATTCCCAGCGTCGCATAACCCGAGTGCGCCACCGCCGAATAGGCCAGCAATCGTTTCACACTCCGCTGGGCCAAAGCTCCGAGGTTGCCTAATACCATCGAAAGTGCCGCGACTCCGGCAAGTAACGGCGCCCAGCCCGGTGCGAACGCTCCCCAACCCCCGCTGCCCTCCGCTCCGCCGAACCCAACCCACAGAATCTTCGCCAGCAGAATGAAGCTGGCCGCTTTCGATCCCGAAGCGATAAACGCCGCGCTGGGTGCGGGCGCTCCCTGATACGCGTCGGGCGCCCAGAGATGGAACGGCACGACAGCGATCTTGAACCCCAACCCCATCAGGGTCATCACCAACGCCGCCGCCAGCAATCCGCTGATGCGCTGTCCCTGCAGGATGCTGGCGATCTCGCGCAGTTCCGTCGACCCCGTCAATCCGTAGAGCCAACTGAAGCCGAACAGCGCAAAGGCCGCCGCGGTGCTGCCAAACAGGAAGTACTTCAAGGCCGCCTCGGCCGACCTGGGGTTCCGTTTATCAAACGCCGTCAGCACATAGAGCGAAAGACTCGTGAGTTCCAGCGACACGAAGATCAACAGCAGATTCTCCGTGCTCACCATGAGCAGCATCCCCGTGGCGCCCAACAGAAGCATCGCGTAGAACTCCGCCACGTGCTCCGTAAAACGCCGGTCCAACCCAATGATTGCGGTGAACCCTGTCAGCACCAGGACGATTTGCTGGCCCGCCACACTCAAGGGGTCCATCACAAGCATGCCCGCCCGGCCGGTCGCTCCACCCCAAATCGTCCACAAAAACGCCGCCAGGCAGCCCACCACCACAATCGAGGCCCCCGTGCGTTGCCGGTATTTCCATTGGACCCCCCGCATCCCGCCGAGATCGACGAACAATACGACCAGGACGGTCAGCGTCAGGATGACCGGCGCGCCCGCGAACGAGATGATCTCAAGGTAAGCCGTTTCGTTCATCCCCGACCTCCCCCCGTGAGCGAATCGAACAACCCACTCTTCCAACTCGCGCTGATCAAGTCCAACAACCACCGTGGCAAAAGACCCACGGCCAGGGTCGCGCCTATCAATAAGATCGCGCCCAGTCGCTCGGGAAGCGTGATCGGCGGCAGCGGAGTGGGCGGCCCGGAAGTGGTCGCCCCTGGATTGGAATCACCCAGGAACGCCTGTTGCAGCACCTTCACCGTAAACGCCACCCCGACCAAAATGCCCAAACCAGCCAAAAGCGCCAGACCAGGGAACGCGTGCCACGCCCCGATCAGGATCTGTAACTCGGCCACAAAACCGCTAAAGCCCGGCAGCCCCATCGACGCCATACACGCCACTGTGAAGGTCACGGCCGCAAAGGGCATGACCTTCGACAACCGAAGGGCCTCCAATTCCCCCAGGTCGCGCGTGTGCGTTCGGTCGTAGACCATGCGTCCCACCACCGCGAACAGGAGGCCGGCAATGATGCCATGGGAAAACATCTGGAGGACCGCCCCGCTCAAGCCTGTCGTGCTGAGCGTCATTATGCCGAGCAACACAAAGCCCATGTGACTCACGCTGGAATAGCCAATCACAAATTTGAAATCCTTCTGCGTCAAGGCGACCATCGCGCCATACACAATCCCCACCGCCGCCAGGATTGCCAACGGCATTTGCCATGCGCGCGCCCCCTCGGGGAACAACAGCAACGCCACCCGCAATGCGCCATAAGCCCCCAATTTCATGACCACCCCCGCCAGCAGCATCGAAGCCGCCGTCGGCGCCGCCACATGCCCCGTCGGCGCCCAGGTATGAAACGGCCACAAACCCGCCAGCACTCCGAAGCCGACAAACACCAGGGGGAACGCCCATTTCTGAAATCCGACATCGAAGGAATAACGGCTCAACTGGAACAGGTCCAGGGTGGTGCTGCCCGCCGCAACATACGCTGCGACCAAACCGACCAGAACCATTGCGCTGCCCACGAAGGAATACAGCGCCAGTTTCATTGCCCCATACTCGCGGTTCGTCGAACCCCAGCCTGCGATCAGGAAATACTTCGGAATGATCGCCAGCTCATAGAACGCGAAAAGCAAAAAGAGATCGAAGCTCAGGAATACCCCGTACACTGCGCCGATCAGCGTCAAATACAGCGCAAAGTACTCGCGCACGCGCCAATCCACATTCCATGAAAACAGGATCCCCGCCACCGCCGCGATGCCGGTCAGGATCGCCACGGCCACGCTGATCCCGTCCGCCGCCAAATGATACTCGATCCCCAATCCGGAGATCCATGGCAGCCGCGTGAGCGTCCGCAATTCGCCCCCTTCAACCAAACCCGTTAACGCCGCTCCCAACCCGAGGCCCGCCGTCAGCAACGCCAGCCCCCGAGCCACACCCGGCCGATCCCGGGGCACGAACAGAACCGCGGCCGCGCCGAGAAATGAGGTGTATATCGCCCAGGGAAGCATCATGGTCCGCTCCCGGGAATCAACCCTACCACGGTCAGGTTGAACAGCCGCACCACCAGATTGGGATAAACCCCCACAATCAACATCAGCGCCATCGCCGGCGCCAGGATCGCGCGCTCGAGCAGGCTCAGGTCCGGAAACCCACGCCACCGTTCGTGTAACGGCCCGCTGAACATCGTCTGCAGCACCGTCAGGATAAAAACGGCGGTGAGCATGAGACCGGGCAGTGCCAAAACCGCGGCCCAGGGCACCAGGCCGAATGTCCCTTTGAAGATCAGGAATTCGCCCACAAAATTGTTCAAGCCCGGCAACCCCAGCGACGAGAACAATGCCATACCCATCAGGCCGGTTAAGACCGGCGCCACTCTCCTGAGTCCTCCGAACATCTGGATCTCCCGGACACCGCCCGTCCGACGTTCGATCAAATGAATGAACCCAAACAGGGTGGCCGCAGTCAATCCATGGTTGAACATCTGCAAAATCGCGCCATCGAGCGCGGCGGCCATATTGGATGCACCGTTGCCGAACGCGTTCTTGCCGGCGCCCACCGCGAAGATCGCCAGGAGACAATAGCCGAGGTGATTGATGGAGGAATAGGCGAACATCCGCTTCAGATCGGTTTCCGCGTAAGCCGCCGCGGCGGAAAAGACCACCGTGACCAGCGCCAAAATGAGCAGCGGCGTCGCCAACCACTGCATTTCCCCCGGGAAAATCGGAAGCAGAATTCGCAGGATACCGTAGAGCCCCATTTTGGAGACCGCCCCCGTAAGCAACAGGGTTACCGGCGTCGGCGCCTCCGCATAGCCCAGAGGCAGCCAACTGTGAAAAGGCATCATGGGGACCTTCACGGCGAATCCCAGCAGGATTCCGGCGAAGATCAACCGGCCCAGTTGCTCGCCGCTCCAGGATTGCCATCCCAACCGTTCCGCCAACGGAGCAATCAACTGCCCCGATCGTCCCAATTCGCCAAGCCGGATGAAATCAAAAGTCCCGTGCGCCTGATACAACGCCAAAAAACCCAACAATAATGCAATGCTTCCGACCAGCGCATAGACCAGATACTGCGTCGCTGCCGCACGCCGTTCCCGGCCGCCCCATAAACGGATCAGGAAGAATATCGGGATCAGGCTCAGCTCCCAATAGAGAAACCAATGGAAAAAGTTTAGCGCGCTGAACGTCCCGAGCAGGCCCGTCTCGAGAAACAGCACGAAGGCGTAGTAGAGGCCCCCTGCCCCGCGCGGCGCTCCACCGATCAACAAGCTCAATGGAACCAACAGCGCCGTCAGGATGACCAACAACAACCCCAGCCCATCCACCCCCACAAAATACTCAATCCCCAATCCCGGTACCCAGGCCCTGCGTTCGACGAATTGCAACCCGGACGCACCCGGGTCGAATTGCGCCCACATCCCCACGGCCAACAGAAGCGTAATCGAACTGATCGCCAGGGCCAGGCTGCGCACCGGGCGCCTCGGATTGCGACCCAACACGAGCAACAGCAAACCGCCCACCAAAGGCGTCCACGTCAACAGGGTCAACACCGGAAAACCATTCATCCGCGGCACCCCCAGGCGAGCAACAGCAGCAAAACCGTGAACGCCAATCCCAGAGCCCGGAGATAATCCTGGACCTGACCGTTCTGCAGGCGGGCCAGCCGGGCTCCGCACTTGCGCATGCCCTCGCAGCCCCGGTCAAAACCGAAATTCACGACATACTCGTCCACCAGGCGATTCAGCCACGAAAGGCCCAGGACCGCGTAGACTACGGCAAGCACCAGGCCTTCGAAAAGTTGCGCTTCCAAACGTCCACACCAGCGCGCGAACCGTTCGAGCCAAACCACCACCGTCAGCCCATAGAGTTCATCCACAAAAAACTTCCGCCGTAACCACTCGAACGATCGGGGCGCCAACGCCTCCAGGGGATCGACGTCCCCCACCGGCCGTTGACCACCGTACCAGTGCCAGCCTGCTGCCAAGCCCGTTGCCACAACCAAAGTCGAAACCAGCATCAACCCCAAAACGCCCCACGCCGAAACGGCAACGTGCCCCTCACCCAGGTATTCCTGAAACCAGGGCCAAATCGGTGTCCCCACCAATCCCAGCAACAGCGCGAATATCGCGAGAATGCCCAAAGGCACCGTCATCACCCGCGGACTTTCATGCGGAGTGTGGACGCCACGATACTCGCCGAAAAACACCAGAGCCACTTGTCGGGTCATATAGAACGCGGTCAGGAAAGCCCCCATTATCCCGAGATAAAATGGCCATCGCGAAATCGGCCAGCCCAGCGCGGCATGCAATATCTCATCTTTGCTCCAGAACCCGGAGAAGAGCGGCACCCCCGCCAGGGCGAGCATCCCCACGGCGTAGACGGCAAAGGTGACGGGCATCACATGCCGCAAGCCGCCCATGCGCCGGATGTCCTGTTGGCCATGACATCCGTGGATGACCGACCCTGCCCCCAGGAAAAGGAGCGCCTTGAAGAACGCGTGCGTGACCAGGTGGAACATTGCGATGCCGACTCCCCCGACTCCCAGGCCCAACATCATATAACCCAGCTGTGAGATGGTGGAATAAGCCAGGATCCGTTTGATATCCGTCTGCGCCACCGCCACCAGGGCCCCGAACAATGCCGTAATCGCCCCCACCCACGTCACCACAACCAGGATCGTCAGCGGTCCAGTCCCGGCGGACACGCTCATCAATGGATACACGCGCGCCACCAGAAACACCCCTGCCGCCACCATCGTGGCCGCGTGGATCAGCGCGCTCACGGGCGTTGGTCCTTCCATGGCATCCGGCAGCCACACGTGCAATGGTACCTGGCCGGACTTCCCCATCGCCCCGACAAAGATCAACAGACCAATCGCGGTGCTCAGAACCAGCCCGGAACGCACGACCGTTAAGTGCGCCAGCGCCGAAGATTCCAGGCACCCCTGACCGCCGTCGTAAAACAAAAGTGTTCCCGTCTCCGCATACAGCCAGATCATACCCACGAACAAGCCCAGATCACCCACCCGGGTGGTCAGAAACGCCTTCTTCGCCGCCGCGGCTGCGCTTGGCTTTTCGAACCAGAATCCGATCAGGAGATACGATGTCAAACCGACAAGCTCCCAGCAAATGAACAACAACAGGAGACTGTTCGAGATGACCAATCCCAGCATGGCCGCGGCAAACAGGGAGAGAAAACAAAAGAACCGCGTGAAATTGCCGTCCCCGGCCATGTATCCGACGCTGTAGATGAAGATCAACAACCCCACGAGGCTCACCATCACCAGCATGCACGCCGACAAAGGATCCAACACCCAACCGAGGGCCAACGTCGTATCTCCCACCACGAGCCAACTCGCGCTGCGTGTCACCCGGGTGATGCCCTCCCCCTCCGGTCCTGTCAAAGTGCTGACGAACGCCGCCACCGCCAACACCAGCGAACCGCTCAGCGCGCCGATCGCCAACCCAGCACTCGTTTTCCGCCGGGCCCGCCCGCAAATGGCGCTAAGGCCGGCCGCGATCAACGGCAAGATTGGGATCAATCCGAGCAGGTTCGCCATCCGTTCCATCCGCGGTTAGCCCTTCAAATCCTTTAGATCATCCACCTGCGGTGTCCGGTAATGCCGGTAAACCGCAATGACCAATGCCAGCCCGACCGCGGCTTCGGCCGCCGCCACGCCGATCGAAAAAAGCACAAACATCAAGCCCGTCAGATGCTCAGGTTCCGCGCCGAATCGCCAGAACGCGATGAAGTTCAGGTTCGCCGCGTTCAGCATGAGCTCAATCCCCATCAGCACGACGATCGCGTGGCGTCGGGTGAGGACTCCCGCCAGGCCCACGGCAAACAGCAACGCGGACAGCAGGAGGTATTCATTTAACGGGGTCATGCCGCCCCTCCCGGGGAATTCGGCGCGCTCAAATCCATTCCTTGATCAGCCGGCCGCGGAGTGACTGCGGGGCCCCGGGGTCGTTTCCCCTCGTCCAGGGCGATCAGCACGCCCCCAATCAAGGCGGCCGTCAGGAGCATACCCATCGCCTCAAGCGCAACCACGTGATCCGTCATCAGGCTTCGGCCAATGTCCTGCACTGTGGCCTTCGACACATTCGCGGGTGCGGGCAAGAGGGAGGACCGTATGTCGCCACTGCTCAGAATCGCCACTGCCAACCCGCCGAAAACAAGCAGCACGAGCGCGAGTCCGATCCACGCGGCCCGGCCCCAGCGCGCAACGGTTTGGGTTTCACTGCTGCGCGTCAGAAGAATGGCGAACACGATCAGGATGGCCACCGCCCCCACGTACACCAGGATCTGGACCCAGCCGACGAATTGAGCGCCCAGCCCCAGATAGATCAAGGCCAGTCCCGCCAGGGCGCCCGCCAGGGAGAGCGCCGCGTGCACCAGTTGTCGGGCCGTGACCGCCATAATCGCAGCCGCCACGGTCAGGATCGCCAGAAAAAGAAAGAGCGCGTGCATCCTCGGTTCAATCCGCGTAACGGTAAATCCGACGAGGCCGCGCAATCGCAAAGGACCGGCTCAATCCGTGGTACGCCAACGCGATCGCGCCCAGCCCGACCACCCATCGCACAACGCCCGGAGGCATGAACCGCCAAAATCCGGCAATGGCAATATCCATCAACGCGAGGGGCAACAGGAATTTCCAGGCGAAGTTCATGAGTTGATCGATGCGCAGCCGCGGGAGAGTACCCCTCACCCAGATGAACAAACCCACGAGGGCCAGCAGCTTGGCAAAAAACCAGAGCCACGATGGAACCCAGGTCAGAAACGAAACCGGCGCGCTCCATCCGCCAAGGAACAAGGTGATCGCTGCCGCGCTCGAGGCCAGCATCCCGAGATACTCCGCAATAAAAAACATGGCGAATTTGAAACCCGAGTATTCGGTGAAGTAGCCGGCCACGAGCTCCGATTCGCCCTCCGGCAGATCGAACGGTGATCGGTTCATCTCCGCCGTGGCCGCGATCAGAAACAGGACCAATCCCAGCAATCCCCAGGGCGTGAAGACATGCCAATGCGGCCATATCCCCGAATACACCGCCTGGGCCTCCACCATGCGGACCGTTGAAAGCGAACCCACCATCATCACCACCGGCACTGCCGACAAAATCAGCGGCACTTCGTAACTGATCATTTGCGCTATGGCCCGCATGGCGCCAAACAAGGAATATTTGTTCCGGCTCCCCCAACCCGCCATGAACACGGTAAGTTCACTCGCTGCCCCCGCCGCAAAAAAATAGACGATGCCGCCGTCCAGGTCCGCCGGGACCATGTTCCGTCCCACTGGCAAGACCGCGAAAGACGCGATGACGCAAATCAACAATCCGATCGGCGCAAGGAAATGCACCCAGCGATCGGCCGCGCGCGGCACCACATCCTCCTTGATCAGGGCCTTGATTCCGTCGGCGGCGAACTGTAGGAATCCCCAAGGCCCGACCCGGTTTGGTCCAAATCGGTTTTGCATCCGGCCGAGACCTTTCCGCTCCAGCACGGTGGTGATGCCGAACAACAGGAGAAACACCGCGAGCATCGATGCCACACTGATCGCTGCGGAGATCACCGCGCCGGCCGCCTCCTGATGCGCAGGTGGGAACAACCCGGCCAGCAGGGTCACCAACCACCCCTTCAATGTCACAAAGATTTGATCCATCGATTCAACCATCCCGGTGTCCGAATTGGCCAAAATACAACCAAATGACACGGCGGTTGACCAATAGAAAATCGATTTCTCCCGCGGACGCCATTCCCGGCCACGAACAGATGCCAGGGTTTCCGACGCCGCCTGGCTATTGCTTCCCGGCCCTCAAGGCCGCAAGCTCGGCCCGGAGGAGCTCGATCTGTTGCTGCTGTTGTTTGACGAGTTCCCGCAGTTCCTGATCTCTTGCGTCGACCTTGCTGTTCAGGCCCTGGATCGCGGCGAACGCCACACCATCGGCGTCGACCGTCGCGATGAATCGCTCGTCCGACCCCAAACCGAACGCGGCGCGGAAGTCTTGGGCCACCGGGCCGATGTGTTCCGCATCAGGATCGTCCTTATAGTTCCAGCGGGTAACGGGCAGCGCGGTCACTTTGGACAGCACATCCTCTGGGTTTACGGCAGTGAAATGCTCTTTCAGATTGCGATCACTTCCCTGACTGAGTGATCCACGGACTTGGACGGAGCCGTTGTTGTTCCAGCGTAGCGTCCAATTCCCGCCCGCGCCCAGCACGCCTCCACCCAACCCTTCCAGTATCGGGCCATCAAACCCGGACTGGTTGCCGCGCGCATTGCCATATTTGAGGAAATGATTGAAATCACCGATACCGCGGAGGTAGAGACCCCAATCGTTCATGGAGGTGTTGATCCCAATCGATGGAGCGACCAATAAACCCTGGATGGTCGTCGCTGTACCATTCAGGAAGGTCCTCCCGCCGACGAACAGGTCACCCGACGCATTCAAACTCGCGCGCGACGTCAGGTTCGCGACACTCATGTTGCCACTCGCCGGGTTACCGTTATTGAAGAGAGCCGTCCAATCGAAGCCGTTCAAGTGGGCCGCATTGTCCGCATTCGCCGCGGTATCGGCATTCAACGCATTGACCTGACCCCAAACCACCGCATTGCCGTCATACATCAAGGATTGACCGGAGGTGGCCCCGGTCGAGTCGATTTTCGGTCCCGTGACGGCGCCTTCGGCAATCTTCGCGCTGGTGATGGCGCCATCGCCAAGCTTGGCGGTTGTCAGGGAGCTGTCGCCGATCTTCGAATCCAGGAGGATCCCGTCCGCAGGATTATTGGTCCCGAACAACGCGCTCCAGTCATAGCCATCCAACAACTGACTGTCGGCGCTCTCCCTGGCGAACACGGCCGGCAGGATGCTTTGGCGGGGCAACAACGGGGGATCGGCCAGACTAATCTGGCCATCCGCGTTGGCGTCGATGGTCACTTCGAGATAGAGATCCAAATTGAAATCAACCCTCGCGAGAGACGCCTTGGAGCCCAGAACCGTGCTGACCAGGCCGCCATTGATGCTGAGGTTCTGAACCTCGCCGTTCCATACGGCCCGCCCGCCAACCGGCGCATCATAAATCTTGAATTGCACCACCCGCGCGCCATCGGGCAGTGCGTTGCCATTGGCATCGGTCAATCGGCCCTGAAATGGCAGGAGACGGGAGTCGGCGTGGGCCCGCATCGCCAGGGAGACCAACGCAGCAGCGGCCAGGGCCTGAATCGATAAACGGAGTCGGGTTGTTCTCATAGGGTCGGGGTCCTTTCGCATCTGCCTCGGTTACCAAATGCCGGCGGAAATCGGCGGCGGCGGGCCGACCTCCATCTTCATGTAAAGTTCGACATCATCCATATTCTCGATCCGGAGCGTTCCCTGGCTGCCCAGGCGAAAAACGATCCGGTCGCAGAAGAGCGGCCAGCCGGTGACGGCGTTCATCGGGACCTGGGTGGAACCGATCGCGGCGGGAATCCCGATGGCGGTCCCGAGAAATGGCTCGCCCACGAGACGTTGATCCGGGTCTCGCTGATAGAGCGGCACCGGGAACGAAGTAATCGAGCGCGAGAAGGTGAACAGGCTGTCGGGGAAAAACCCGATGCGATCGACGTTCCCGAACAACTCGAAGGAAACGGGGACGGTGTTGCCCGCCGCGAAGACGTTTTTGCCCACGATCTTTACGCCGATCTCTTTCACGCGATGGTTCCAGAACTGGTCGAACGTGCCCCCCGGCCGGTTTTGTTGAACGATCGGCACGGTCTGTTCCTGCCCCAGAATGACGCGAGCCTGGTTGTACGTGAGTGGGAAATCAATCCGCAGCCGGGTCAAACCGTTGGCATTGACGGGATCGCGCGCAGCCAGGTTCAGGAGGATCGCGCGGAATTGCTGGATGCTCTGGCGGGTGAGGGCGGCATCGACATCGTAGCGGTTGCCATCGAAGTCGTACCGGTAATCGATGAGCTTGAAGATGTCGCGGCGCAGACTGATCGGCTGACCGCTGAAGGTATTCGCGTCCCACAGTGTCGGGCTGTACGTGCCGCGAAAGATCGGTTCGCGCAGCTTGAGATCCCAGGCCTTAAGCGCGTTCATGAACGCCAAACCACGGGCATGGTTGGGCACGCTAAACACGCTCTCGGCTTCGGTGAACTCGTCAAACGACCCGTTGTTGAGCGGCTCGACCGTCGTTCCGTTGGCCTGTTCGACCGGGTTCTGGAATCGCTCAGTCCAGGCCGCCTCGAGCATTCGGGCAAGCTTGTAGAGTTCGATGCGATACTCCTGCATGAGACTTCGGTACTCCTCCTCGGCCTTCTCCAATTTGAACGCGAGCGAGGGATCGCGATACCACAACGTGTCCGTGATGCCTTGATAAAAGGCGTGATCATTGACCAGGCGTTCGGCCTTGGCGAGCTGGCTGCGAAGCTCCGCCCCGGCAATCGACGCGTTGAGGGCCACGGATATCAGTTCTTCGGAGGCGACCTCCTGCTCGATCAGAAGATTCTTGATCGTCGCCAGACTGTTAATGCTGTTCACCTTGACCGTGTCGCTGGCAATGCGTAGGGCTTTCGCGATGGCCTGGGCCGCCTTGACCGCCGCGTTGATCTTGACATGTGTCGCTTGGCCGGAAGCCATCCCACAGGCGCAGATCTCCACCGTGATGGCATCGGCCAGTTCCGCCGCGGCATCAATGGCGCCGACCACCTGCCCACCGGTCTCAATCGTCGCGTTGACATCATTGTTCCGCTCCAGCTCGACCTGCATCCTCTGGGGATACGAATCGACTTGAGCCTTCTTCGCGATGGCTTCCTGGATCGCCTGAATCAGTCTCAGGGCGTTGATCGACATCTGGCTGCCGTCCAAAAGTCCCGGCGCGCCCGGATCCAAACCATTGATCAAGGCATCATACTTTTGTTGCACGGCCTGCACATAGGCCCCCCGCTCCGGCTCCGTGCGGAGCCCGCCGTAGTCGCTGGGATCGATCCCGGTGATGTCGACCAGTTGCGATTCCAACGAATTCCGCAAGGTGACATCGCGATCAGCGGTGAGCGACTGGGCCTGCTCCGTCCGCGATAGCTCGAAGGAGACCGACCCATCGACCGGCGGCGAGGCATCGCCCCCCCATTTCAGACGCGCCGCCTCGTAGGCATCGCGGCACCGGCTGATTTGTTGTTCGATGGAAGCGATATCCCAGGCGCTGATGAGCGCGGCTTGCGTCGGCTTTTCGCCCGCCAGGATCTGCTCGCGCAGCCGAAGCGCGCTCGTAACGCTGACCCGTGCCTGGTCGAGCTTGGACTGTTGATACTCGTCGATGGAACCGTCCGCACCATCGCTGAGTTGTGCCGCCAGCGGTAGCGACGCCAGAAACTCCGCATGGACACTCTCCCGCAGCACCGTCGCGGCCCGGTTCAGCATCTGGTTCTTTTCCGGTTCCGGCCGTTTCGCCCCGGCCCCGGGACCCGCATACGCCGATCGCCAAAGCTGGTCGGCATAAGTCACCGCTGAAAGACCCAGTCGTTCCAGGGCGCTGCCGTAAAGATACGCGACGGACTGACTGGCTTCACGATCCTGCACTGCCGGCCCCCCAAAGCCGGGATCATCAAAACGCGGGAATGGCAGGATCTGGCTCTGCTCATCATCAAACGTTACATAGTGCGGCAGGGTCGGGAAGGCTGAACTGCCCGCACGCAAACGGCCGGTTTTATCCTCCGCGATATACTCGAGCACATCTTTGATCCCCTGGAGAAAGTACAATCGAGCATAAGTAACCTGCTTTTGCGATGTCCCCCCAAATGGAGCCGGTTCCTCCTCGGGCAATTCCCGCGTGTCGTTCGCCGCATTGGATCCCGGATATGCCAATCGCGTCGCGTTCAGCAAATCGCGATTCCCGGCATACTGGTATCCCGTCAACAACGCTTCCAGGGATTCCCACGCCACAATTTGAGCCTGAACGGACCGCGGCGCATCGCCGGCCGGAAAGGCGTCCGGCTCGGGTGCTTCCTGTTCGCGAATCGCGACGGCACGCCCAACCGCGTCGACCAGCAGCGGACGGTTCGGGGATTCGCCATTCGCGCCGATGAAGTCGTCCACGAGCTGATCTCGCGTCTTCAGGTCCGGGTAATCCTTCAAATAGGCGCGGCCCGATTTCAATTGGGTGAAGGCGTCATCCAGGTCGTCCCCCACAGTCCTCCAGCCCAACGAGATCGTCCCGAGCACCATCGCGACCAGGAGCGGTCGCCCCCACGTACGCCACGCCAGCGCGAATCGCTCCGCGTCGGACGCGCTAGGTTGGCCGCCATTGGTGCCGGTGTTCATGGTCCAGTTGCCTGAGATCCCAGGAATCCCGTGTGCAGCGTGTAATACAGATTCCGCGCTGTCGGTGCGGGCGCCGGAATCAGTTCCGGGTCGAGAGGATTCTCCGGCTCGCTGCGTTTCGGCTTGGCCGGCTTGATGGACGTGGCGGAAGCGGGAGCGGTCAGAATCGTGGCCGCGAGTGAGCAACTCATCCGGAAATGCGTCACGGTCTGGTGCGAAGCGAGATCCGTCAGGAGGGTAGTCCCCGCGTGGGGGTGGAAGAGCGCATCGTCGAGGGCAACGGTGAATGCCGCGCCATCTTTGGCTTCCGCAGTCTGGGTTGCGTAATTCGCATTCGGAGTGATCAACGTGTTCCCCCAGACAATGAGCCCGTTCTGGTCGTCTTGGGGGTACTCGACGGTTCCGTCGAGCGCACGGGTGTTTTCCCAAAGGGAAGCGACGAGCGCATAGTTGAAATCCTCCTCCTTGAACCCCTGGTTGTTCACGTTCACGGCCACATCGAACCCGGGTGAAGGGAGGGTTGAGAAGCCGTCGGACGAATACGGTTGGGACGTATCGGCCGGGCTCGTGTGCGGCGCTAAGTCGATATCCATCGAGGCCGCATAGGCCATCTGCAACGGCATCGCGGACACGAACGCGGCCCCCAGCGTATTCGTTTCATCCGCTCCAAAAGCGGTTTGTGGAGTGATGTCATTAATATAGCGATCGGCCCCCGTCGCGGGGTCGGTGCCGACTTGGTGGGCGGGGATCGCGCCACCGACGGTGAGGAAGGGCTGAAAGACGTATCCCTGGTAGGACGCCGTGGCGGTGCGCAAATCGAGTTCCGTGGGTTCACCTCTTAATTCGGATGGGGTTCCCGGGGCATGCCCGGGACTCGCCAGGACCACCACCCCGACGGTATCCTGAGGCGTGGGACTGTCTGCCGGCGAGAAAAGCTTCACGCGATAGAACCCCGGGGTGGAATACACATGAATGGCGACGCCACTGTTCGCACCCGTCTGATCCCCAAAATCCCAGAACGCATCCCCGGCCGGATTCACCGCGTCAAACTCGATGGTGCTACCGGCAAAAGCGACGAGCGGCCCCGCGGCAATCCGGGGCCCACCCGGGGCTTCTGAGCGAAGGTCCAACTCAAAGGGGAAATCGACAGTCCCCGAATCAAACCCGGGCACACCCGCGAGTGCTGCCGGGGCGCCGGCCAGCGCATTGAATCGGGCGATCAGGGCTTCTTCGAGGGGCGAGAACGTCAGTCCCTGCTGGCCGCCAAATGGTCGCGTGAAGGTGGGCGACAATCCCGGGGCAGCCGGGTCCACTGGCAGATACCCCGGACGCGTCCCTGTGAAGTTCAGCGGCAGGAGCGGGACGCGGGGCAGGAAAAAGTGGCCTTGAGCATCCGAAACGGCGGAGTAGAGACTGAACGGCAACCCGTCCAGTGCCACGGTCGCTCCCTCGAGCGGTGAGCCATCCGCCTTCACCACCCCGACCACGTCCGCGACGGGCTGACCCTCAAGACGAAGCGTCCAATTGGCCAGCGTAACGTTTTGGCCGCCGGCGTTCGCAATGACGACCTTCCAGAACTGCTGCTGCGCGGCGTCGGTTTGCGTTTTGGGAACATCTCGCAAAAACTGGTCGAGATCGCCCAATGCCGGGCGATCGAAAGGAAAAGAAATCGACGCGAGCAGTTTGGGGTTGATGGCGTCCGCGGGGATTCTGCCATCATACAATGTAAGTTCGACCGGGTTTTGGCCCGGCGAGACCAGTTTGATCAATAGCGCCGTGTGCGCCAGCGGCGCGTTGAATGCCAGAGAGACTCGCAGGGAACGCAGTTCCATCTCCGTTCGTATGCTCACTGCCGAATCCCGCGTGGCGCCCGCCGGGATAACGACCGGCGTTCCGTTGCGCTTCTCGATCACGGGTTCGACGCCGGTATCCTCGCTCACCGAACGTCGCGAGGCCAACGGTGTCGCCGACTGACGTTCGAGGTGGAACCGACCCGAGAGCCGGATCGGTTCTCGGGACATGCCGTAGACAATCTCGCGGTAATCGCCCTCCAAAATGTAGCCCTCGGTTGGATTCGCCGTGACGAGAGAACCTCCAAAGGAAACAGTCCGCTGAATCGGGAATGGGAAGGGATTCCGGACGTCGAGCTTGTTATCGTTGAGCCAATCCACATCGGCCCCGGCGCCGGGATCGCCCTCATCCCAACGGTCGTAGGGTTCGCCGTTCTGGTCGCCGGGCGGCAACACAAATGAACCGCTGAGGACAAACTGGTTGCCTTCGTCGGCGACCCGGTAACCGACCAGGGGAACATCCACCGGCCAGAGCAACGCCTGTGAGCTGTCGATGAGGCCGCGCAGCAGGCCGGTCACTTTGTTGTCCTCATAGAAACTCACATTCAGATCGACGTCGGGAATGGGATTCCGACGGCCATTTACCGATTCGATCACGGCGTAACCCTTGAAATCGCCCTCGAGACCGGGCACTTCCGCCACTATTCGGTACCGACTTGTTCCCCACACTGGTCCGGAGCAGCAGCGTGCCTTCGTGCGTTCCCCGGCCCAGGTTCCGGCGATCGAGACGAAGGTATACCGTATCATTCTCGAGCGTGGTCACTCCGGTAAGGACCGCATACGAAGAGACAAGATTCCCGTCCTGGTCGCGCTCTTCACGTTGATTGGTCGACGCGAAAAGACGAATCCAGGGCTCGGGTGTCCCAACGTCGGTCGTGGGTGTCCACCTCGCTTCCCAGATGAGTATGCCGCCCCCGCTCGAACTGCCATCCCCGAGATTGGACAGGCCGAGGGTCTGAACGTCTTCACCCGGAAAGAACCGGATGACGTCCTGGTCCTGCACGCCTTTCACCTGAAGTCCGCCCGACACGTTCACGTCTTCCTTGGCGGGAAAATTGTTGAGCGGTTCCGAATCGATGTCCGGCCGAACGGTGGTGACCAAACGGGGCCGAAGAATGGCCGGATCAAGGACCCGAATCCAGTAACCGCGGCCAAGGTCCTTCTGCAGGTCGAATGACGGGAAAGGCAAGTCCGGAGGCAATCCCTCGAGCGGGTTCGGTGGGGCATTGGTTCCGGCCGGTTGCGGGCGGAACATCTTCTGATAGGTCTGGTTTTCCCAGGTGAGAATCGCGTCGTAGTCAAATCCGGCTGACGTCAGCACGGCCAGCAGACTGACCGGCTCCGTGTTGGTGAGCGAAGCGGCGCCAACCGGAATGCCGATCAGGTTCCAGCCCGCCTTCAGATCCAAACTGGGAAAGGCTTCACCCACCGGGACCGTCCCGTTCACCTGCCAGGCAGGGACCGCCTGACTGACGAAAACCCAGTAGGCACGGCCGGATTCGATTGGCGGCAACCCCACCAGCGCGTTGGCGGTGACGTCATTGGTTTGTTGAGCGGGAGAGCCCGTGGGTTTGATCAGGCGTTGCCAAAGTCCCGACGTCGCGTTGTAGGACCAGGCCGCCTGAAAGCCCGGCAACGTGGAGAATACGGCCGCAGGGTCGGGATTGTCCGGGACCACCTGAAAGGTGATCAGGTTCCATTGTGCCGCCAGATTGAACGACTGAGTCGCCGCATGGAGTGGGGCCGTGAATCCCAGCATCCCCAGGGCGATCACCGAAATCGTCACTGCACCACGGCGCCAACAATGGTTCGCCTTGCCGCGGTCGGTCCCTGCCCGCCCGGAGTGCTCCCCAGTGAACTTGCCTCGGATGCTCACAGTTGGCCCAAAAACGACGCGTGTTACGGCCCGAGCCGGATGCGGTAAAACTTCAAGGGTTCGCCCGATGTCAGGCTCAAGGTGGTTTGTGTGGTCGCCCCCTCGCTGGGCACGGCTGACCCAAGGGCGGTCCACGGTCCCTGCGGATCTGGCGCGACCTCGATGATATAGCTGCGGCTCGGTGCACTCTGCCAATCCAGCACCGCCTGAAGGGTCTGGCCCTGCACGGTCAGCGTCAACAAGCGCAGCGCTGAGGCCGGATCATTGGGATCCGTCCCGGCGGCATGCTCGCCTTCATTGTTCAAACCGTCACCGTCCGGGTCCGCGGTTCGCGCGGCTTCCGGCAGGTTCGAATTGCCGAAGTTCGCCGTAGCCCAAGAATCGTAATCGTCAGCTAACGGAATGATGGCCAGATCGACGCGGATAATCCGCCCGCGCGCGGCGGAAGTGAAGCCCGCGACGGGGACATTGTCACCCGATGCGGGTGCGCCGTCGACCGATCGCACGGTGGCGAGCGCGCCATTGATGGTCGGAACCAGGGTGTAAGTAGGCGGCGAGGCACTCTTGAGTTCAAACGAATCGATGCCGACGGTCGCTGGATCGGCGAGCGCCACGCTCCCAATCTGCCGTGTGTCGAAGGGCACTTCGAGGATGTAGTATGATTCGCCATTCAAATCCACGATCCGTGTCGGCGGATGCGACGCCGCCGAGTAAACGGCGGTCTTCGTTCCGTCCGTGACCGACCAACTGGCGCTGCTGATGAGGAGAGACTGCGCAGTGTTGGTCTGATTGACCACCGTTCCCCAAAGGACAAGTCCCGGCTCCGGAACACCGGGAGGAATCGTTTGGGCAACGGCCCACCCAGTGCCCACCACAACACCTAGCATTGTCCCCACGGCTATTCTGCGGAAACACATTTGTCTGGCGCTCATGAATCTGCCTTTCTGACCGCTACGCTCGAACTTGGGCCCAGGTCGTAGCCTCGAGAATTTGAAAATAATCTGCATAACCGCAAAGCATCGCCACTAGTAATCAATGGTCCGATCACGCTCAATCGGTTCCCTCAAAGCCGAAGATCGCATCATGGCCCGCGGTGGATTGGGTGCGGGACTGAGTCTTGGCCGCGGGCTCGGTCGCGGCCGGGCCGGGGCCTGTTTCGGCGGCGGCGGAGGCGCGTCCTCGTGAGCCGAGTAGGATGATCGCATGGTGACTTCTTCGTGGGTCGGCAGATCTAATGCCGGCGGCGGATCTGCATCAACCGATCGGAAATGGTTCACGACACTCTTGCCCCCTTGCCAGGCGAGCCGGCCCAGACCCTTCCCGATATGACCCACATCCTTCGCAATGCTGACCGTCATACTTCCGAAAACCACTACAGGCAGCCAAACGGGTGCAGTGATCGTATTGACCACTTTCAATGGCGTAGGCGAACCCTTGTAGGCGTGATCGACGAAATCGGCGGTCCATTCCGCCGCGTCCCTTTCCGCGCCGAAAAGGAATAGATTCCCGACCCCTTCCGCGACTTCCTCACCGGGCGATTGTTCCTTGGACTCCTCCTTATCCAGTCCGGTGGGATCGTGATACCTGAGCGGGTTGTTCGCCACATAGGCGTAAAGATTGAACTGCTGCGGATCGGAAAGTGCGGATCGGAGTTCCTCCGCGGGAAAGGCGTCGGGACTGATGACTTTAGGATCGGGCGATGCAAAGCGCGATAACCGACCCGCCAAATATCTCGCCTCGAAGTAATGCAAACCGCTCTCCGGATCACGCTCCTTCTGGGTAAATGTGTAAGGTTCTTCGATGCCGCGCGGCCGCAGCTCATGCCGCGGAATCCCGAACGGATAATAGGCGATCTCTTCAACCAGCCCACCCTCCGCATCCGTCAGCACGCTGGATGATCCCAGATGATCCTGATGGTAGTAGCGGATCCGCAACGCCTCCTCCGGGACCGACAACTCGGAGGGCGCCCCGGCATTCAAATATATCGCCTCGCCGGGAGCGAGGAATTCCGGGAACCCACGATCGGATCCGGGAATGGCGGTCGCGTAGAACTGCCAGACCTGGTTCCGGGCGTCATGGCGCCACAGCACAAGGTCCGGGTTTTCGATCGGTAGTGGAAGTGCTTCCAATCCTCCACCGGCCTGGAACGAACCGCCCACGGCCACGGCGTGGGAGGTCGGTTCCGTGTACGTGCCGGTCAGCGCCAGCGTCGCGTTACTTACGGAGTGCAACCACAATATGGCACCGGCCTCAACCAGTTCGTTGGTAGAAACGGATAACCAATCATTGTCCGTTGCATCCCACCGGTAGCCACTCCCCGAACTCACCGGGAGCGTCGCGCCCACGACCGCCACGGAACATAGATTCCAGCCGGGATGGAGCCGGAGACGTTGGATGCGCGTATTCGTCGAGAGCGAACCGGTGATGGTTGCGACCCGCGTCGCGTTGTTGAAGACGTATTTCGTGGGTTGATCGTGCTCCCGAATTTCAAAATCCCGGCTGGGATACGAAACGGCACTTGAAGGCGCGCCGGACATGGCCAGGCCGGAGTCGGGCGTAACCTTCTGCCAAACTCGTTTGACAATCCGGCGGCCGGCATAATCGTAGAGATATTCGGCGCGCATGCTGTCGTTTTCTGTCCCCACCAATCGATCCTTGAAATCCCAGGTGCAATGCACCCCATCGATCTCGGTCATGTTGCCGCTGGCGTCGTAAGGATAATCGCGAACGCTCGATCCTGGCTCTTGAATCCGCGTCAGGGCATGCGGCCCCGGAGGGTCTCCCGTCTGACGACCGTTTCGGTCCGCCGGCCCCGAGCTTCCTCCATAGTTCATCGCGCCAAGACCGGCGAGAGGCACGCCCGCCTCCAAATGCACAATATCACTGGCTTGGGAAAGCAAGTTGCCGATTCGGTCATAGCGATAGTCGATCTCGCCCCCGTTGGACGACGCGTCGGCGGGCGGATTGTACTGAACGCGAGTTAATCGATAGAGATCGTCGTACGTGAAGATTTGCGTGTTCCGCCGCGAGTCCGTCGCCGGGATGGATGCCGTGCTGCGCTGATCCTGAATCGCTCTAACGTTGGAAACCCCGTCGAATTCGTAATGGAAGTGGATCAACTCCGGATTGGACGTCAGTGAAGGCGAAACCGTTTGCAGATCGGTCACCCGCAAGCGCGGATCGTACTGGTACGTCGTCCGTGCGCCATTGCCGTATTGGATCTCCTCTTGTTGCCCCGAGGGACGGTAGCTGACTCCGGCGATGATGCTGCCGCTGGGACCGCCCCCAATCCGCTGGAGGAGACTGCGGTTGTTATACTCGTAGATCACTTCGTCGTTATCCGGATAGCGCATCCGAGTGACCCGATCCATGCCATCATATTCGAATCGGCTCGCGTAGGAGACCAGGTTCGAAGGAAGCGGTATCAGCGCCTGCCCGGACCCGGCGTCAGGGATGCGCTTGATGGTCCATTCAACCCGCCCCCGCTCATCGTACGACGTATGTTCCTCCCCGCTCGCATCGAGCACATAGCAGAGCCGCCCCTTGGTGTTCCGCGCGGTCAATGCGCTGCCGTCGCCCTGATCCACCGCGGCAGCCGGTGCGTCATAGAAATAACGGACATCGGGCGTGCGATGATAGCTGAACTCCGTTGAGTTCTCATCGTGATACTCCTCGGTCAGAATCCGATTCACGCCATCGTAGGTGTAGCTGATGCGCTGGCCTTTGGCGTCCGTCGTTTCTGTCAGATTCGAGGCATCATCGTAGCTGAAAGTCGTTACCCCCTGATCCGGATCATTCATGGAGGTCTTCCGCTTCAACCCATCGTATTGCATCGTTTTGACATTGTTCTGGGAATCGGTAATGCGCGTGAGCTGATCGTTGAGATCATACTCATACCGGGTGAGCCAGCGATGCGTGTCGGGCGTCGGCTGGCCCTGGTCGTCCAGTTGCGTTTCCTCCGCCACTTCCACCAGGCGCCCGAGCCCGTCCGAGTATGCGATGTGCGGCGTGCCGGCATGCGGCGAGCCAGCCGTGGTATCTTCTTCGTCGAATGTCCAAACCTCAAACGGCAGATTCTGGGTGATCGTTTCACCTCTCTCCCCTCCCGCGGTCTCGGGCGGCGTCACTGAACGGATCTGCCGGCCGGGCGGATCATAATAAAGGTCCGTGGCCACGACTTGGTTGGTGCCGTCCGATGAGGGCGGCCGGCCTGCGGGCCAAAGCGCTCCGAACTGGGGTAATTCGGCGCTGGAAACGCGATAGGGCAACCAGCGCGACTGAAGCTGGCCGCGCAAATTGAAGCTTGAGGCCTGTTTGACCACCCAGACCCCGGCGCTTTCGCCTTCCTCGATCGTTGCTAGACTCCGGTTGTCGCCATCGGAGTACGCCGCAGTAACAAACTCCCCCTCCTGGCCCGAGACTTCGCGCTGTCGGGTGGTAATGCGGCTCGTCGAACCCAAAGATACCGCAACCAAATCGAGATTGCCCGCGGCGTCGTAAACAAACGCCCGGCCGCGAATCGGATCACAGGGTTGATACTCGTAAACGCGCGTCGGCCGATCCAAGCTATCCCCCGGACGCACGGTTTTCACCAGCCGCCCGAAACTGTCGTAATGGTACGTGGTCACATTGCCGTTGTAGTCGGTCGAGCGGGTCACGACGCCAAATCCGTAGTCGTAATCGGCCTCCATAAACAGATCCGGAGAACCCCCGCCAACCACCTTGGTTTCCCGGACCGGATGCGTCTCAAACACGGGATCAAATGTGATGCGGCTGATGTTGCCGAGCGGGTCGCGGATTTCCTCGGCGTTACCGTAAGGGTCGTACCGAAACCGCAACCCCTGAATGGCGCGATTAGCATCGATGTACTCCACCGTCCGATGCAATAGGGCCCGATCCTGGATTTCGCCTTGGATTCCGACAAATGGGTCGCCGTCGTAGTATTGAACCGTCCGGGCGACGAACGCGCCGTTCTCGTCGGTCGTGTCAATGGTGTCGGGCTTGTTGATTATCCAATGCGAGAGGGCGTTCCCGCCAAGAGCATAGCTGGTGGTCGTGATCCGCTCATCGTCGTAGGCCGGGTTGTCCAAGCCCAACTCGCGTGTCACCGTCGGATTCCCATAATCGTCGTCATCGAAGGACTTGCGGCTGATCGCCGCGAGACCCTGCGCATAGCCCAGGGAAGCCGAAAGTAGCCCGTTGGCTTCGCGCGTTTCCGTGGTCTCGCTGCTGGCGAAGACGAAGGTGACCGATCGACCGTTGCCCGCGACCACTGCGGTCCCCTGAGAGGCGAACCGGCCCTCGGGTACCGGCACCGCCGGAGTAGCGCGATAATCTTCCGGTATCCCGTCGCTGTTTTGATCCGCGAGATAGGGTAACGGCTCGGCCGGACGGTATAACCGGCGCATGGTCCATTCCTGGTGAACTCGAGTATAAACATAACTGTCCGGAGTAAGCCTGCTCTGATCCTCCGGATTGCTGGACAGGGCGGCGGCCTCGCACCCGGCATCAAAGCTGGCGTCCGAAGCCGAGTGCAGCACCACCGGGTCGACCTGTTCTTCCACCCGCTGCAGACCTTTCAACGGTTCCTCTTCCCGGCCCCCGACCTCGGTGAACTCGTCAATCAACCGGCCCGGCGGTGGCGCACCCACGTAATCGTCATTGTCCATCTGGTCGGCAGCACCCGTGTAATAACGATAGCGGGTGACCAGCGAGGGCCCGCTGACCTGACCGGTGGGGGTCTTGGCGACATCCCATCCGGAACTGACCCCCATCTGCCCCGTAGCCGGGTCATAGCCAAAGTCATCACCATAGTTAACGCGCTGGGCATAGGCGAACCCGCGAAACTCGTGCTCGAATCCGTCGTAATACGGATCCCGATACCGGAACTCCGTGACCAGAGAGTCCTCCTTCCCGTCTCCGTTGAGGTCGAGACCCGTGGTCGATCGGATCTGGCGGACAACCTGAAGGGCAATCGGAGCAAACGTGCGCCACGGATGACCGGCTTCTCGAGCCAATTGTTCGTCTTCAGCCGCAGACCCGTAGACCACTGTGGTCCGCTTACCCAAACCGTTGTCAATCCCGGTCATCAGGTTGGGGGTGCCCTTCGGCAACAGTTCGATGTAATCCCACCTGTCCTCCGGGGCGGTGTTGCGAAACAAGAGATCCAATGAGCCGTTCGCATTCAGATCGGCCAGGCGAACGATGGTCGGCTGCGTCGCATCCCGCGGTGCGTAACGCGGCAAACCCGTTTTTGTGTAGGGCGGCGACCAGCGTTGTCCCGCGATGTTGACGCGCAACGTCATCACGGTCTCCGGCCCGCTGCCATCCAACACGATGATATCGGCCAGACCGTCCCCGGTGATATCCTCGATGAATACGTCGCGGAGATCCGCGTTGGCAATCTCGAACGTGTCCGGCTCAGTCGTGGGCATCGAACGCTCTTCGGAATAGCGGCCGCGACCACATAACGGCCAATAGCTGACATGAATCCGTTGGCCGGCCCCGCTCGGCGCCGGCGCCAGGCAGATCAGGTCGAGCATGCGGTCCCCATTCATGTCCGCCAATTGCACGCACGGATTGGGCTCCCCATTGGGGAGCTGAAAGGTGTTGGCCAGCGGGTAGCTGGGCGGAAGGGTCGACTCCCCCGCCACCCAAGCCCCCCCGCGTTCGATGAAAAAGGTGTTGACGGTCATCGCCCCAAATCCCGGCTCCAGATTGACGAAGTCACCCCGCTTGTCGAAATTCACGTCCATCTGCCGAGTGCCGGCCTGACTGTAGGTCACAAAGGCCGGCGGGTTCGGCAAAACCGTCGACTCCAGATTCTCCTGGCTGAACCCGAGTTGATCTTCGTTTACCTCATCCAGCCGCGCGCGATTGCCGAACGTCTCGAGGCGCTTGTTTCCCCCCTCGTCCAACAGGCACGACATGTCCACCAGTCCTTTGCCCTTCGGGTCGTGAACAACGGTGTTGGGCTCGGCCAGGTCCACCGGAGAAGAGCCCAGAACCAACTTCGCGGCCGCAAAAGTCAACTTCGGTTGGCCCGAGAGCCGGGATTCCCCCCGATTCAGCGCAACGCGCTGCACCTTGCCCGCACCTTCGGCTGTGGTGGCGAACAAATCCGGAAGGGCATCCCCATCCAGGTCCGCAAGTTGAACCCGCCCGTTGGGTTCCGCGAGATCCAGGCCCGGCGGTGCGGTGAAACCCCGTTGCTCGGCCTTCGTGAGGTCCAGGCCCGAGTAGCTGAAGATGAGCGGCGGGAGATAATTGGCGTCGCTGCCCGAATTGTCCACCTGGACCACCCGCTTGAGCAAAGTTACTCCCAGATCCAGGTAGGTGCTCTGAAGCGCGACCTCCGCCGGAGTCAAATCGCCCGGCTCATAGCTGTAGGCAAAATTATAGGCGCGGACCAACTTCCCCTGGGTCCGAACCTCGATCCGGGTCAGCCGACGATCCAAACGCGCCGAGAAGGTTGGCCGGTAATCGTCGAAGGCATCCGGGCGGCCTTCATACTGAAACGTAATCTCGTGGAAATTGTTCCCCAGGTGCGCATACGTGATGCGACTCGGATAGAGTACGCCGCTGCCCTGCGCGTATTCGTAATCGATCCGATTCCCGTTCAGGTCCGTGGTCGAGTCCAGCATCCAGCTATAGGTCCGGTCGAATGCCGACTCCGATGCCTTATCGGGATGCTCCACCACACTCCATCGGTTGTTCTGCCCCCGAAATCTTCCCAGGGTGTGCTTGGTCCCGTCCCGTTCGGTCACCTCCCAGGCGTCAGGTGCACCGTCCCCATCCGAATCGATCCGCCGCAGCCGCTGAAATGACCGCTCATTCTCACAACGCCAATCCTGGCCCGCGTTACTCAGCGGCACGAGCTCTTCCCCGCCAAACACGAAGGTATCTCCGGCGTCGTACTCGGGAAAGCCCTTGTCCGTCTCCCGCTTCACCGACATGAATTCCATGGACCAACCCACGCCGACCAAGCCATTACCGGCAAAGGAGTTGTATCCCAGGTGGACCGAGGGCGCCAAACCGGCCCGGCCCGGAGGAACACTGATGCTGACTCCGTACGATGAGCCGCCCGTGTTGAGCTGCGGTTCAAAAGACTCCCCCAATCCCTCGATCGATCCCGCCCCGCTCGGGAGGGAGATCACGCTGGGTTTGACGCCGGATTTGTCGGGCGGAGCGGCGAGGGTGGCAATCGAGAGGAAACCGGCGGCAACGACTAAAGCGGGAGGCCAGAAGGAGGAAAACCGGGTGGAAAAACGCCAAGCAATGGAGCATGAGTCCACAGAATAGCTAATCGACATCGTTAAGCAGGCTACCGAGTGAATCCGGCGAGAGCAAGATTAATCGTCAGGATCTCTTATCCTCCCAAGTGAAGAAGCTAACACTATCAACCCGGTGCCTGGCCGCTCTCTTTCACTCACCACCGACTGCCCCTTTATCCCTGAAAATAGAGATAGGCCACCAGGATCAACGCCAATACCGCACCCGATGCCAGCACGTCCCGACGGTCCCAACTCGCCCGCGATTGCGCCCGGTCCTGCGCGCTCACCGTGGCGAACGTGAGCCCTTCCAACTTCCTTTCCTCGGGTGGTTCGGTCAGGTAACTGACCACCACCATGACGACTACGCAGACGAGGAAAATCAGCAGGCTAAAGTATTGGAAATAGATGTTGTTAATGATCCAAAGGAAGGAACCCTCGGTATAGCCCCCTTCGTACCCCGCGAGCCCAAGCATGACCGGGGTATCCACCAGCAACCGGAAGACCCCCAGCAAAAAGCCCACGATCAACGCCGCCAGGCAGCCTTTGCCGTTCAGACGTTTCATGAAAACGCCCAGGAAAAACACCACGAAGATCGGCGGCGCCAGATAACCCTGCACCGATTGCAGATAATGATACAACCCTTTCGCCCCCTGAATGACCGGGATCCACATCAACCCCACGACAACCATCGCAACGGTCGCTATCCGTCCCATCCACACCAATTGATGCTGGGAGGCGCGCGGCCGCAGTTTTTGGTAGAGATCCATCGTGAACAGTGTCGAACTCGCATTGAACACGCCGGATAGCGAACTCATTAAGGCCGCCAGCAAACCGGCCACCACCACCCCGCGCACACCCACCGGCAATATGTAAGCCACCATCAACGGAAAAGCCGACTGCGATTCGTCTTTCAACGCATGGCCGTCCGGGCCGACGAGGTACGCCAACTCGGGCATCTTTCCGCTCTTCGCCAGGGCAAAACAGATCATACCCGGGATGATGAAGATGAATACCGGTAATAATTTCAGAAACGCGGCAAAGATCGAGCCCCGGCGCGCCTCACGCTCGTTCGGGGCTCCGAGGGTTCGCTGAACGATATACTGATCCGTGCACCAGTACCACAGCCCGATGATCGGGGCGCAAAACAACATGCCCAGCCAGGGATAATTGCCGTTGAAATACCAGGCGATCCGGCCCGTCTCCTTCACCGGCGCCCAGGTCCCTTCCATTCCCGCCGGGATCAGCGGCTTCCAGAGGTTGAACATGTCCGACGACAACACCGCGCGCAATTCCGACCATCCGCCCAGCCGCTCCAGCCCAAAGATGGTGACCAACACCGAACCCAATATCAGCACGACCGTCTGTACCGCCTCGGTGTAGGCCACCGCGCGCAATCCCCCCAATACCGTGTAGATCCCCGTCAGCAAAATGACCAGAATCGATCCAACCCAAAAGCTGTTGAGTTGCAAAATGCCCAGGTTAAGCCGCATCTCGGGCAGCAGCGTCCCAAATACCACCCCCCCTGCAAAAATTCCAACGGCGATCTTGGTCAGTACGTAGGCCACCAATGAGATGACCGACAAGACGTAACGCGCCGACGGTGAAAACCGCCGCTCCAGGAACTCCGGCATCGTGAAGACCTTCGACCGGGTGTAAAACGGCACCAAAACCCAACCCAACACCAGCAGGCACCAGGCATGCAACTCGAAGTGCGCCATCGCCACACCATCCGTTGCGCCCGATCCCGCCAATCCCACCAGATGTTCCGACCCGATGTTCGAGGCAAAGATCGAGGCGCCGATGATCAGCCAGCCCAGATGCCGTCCGGCAAGGAAGTAATCATCGGCGGTGTCCTTGTTTTTCGAGATGGACCACCAGGTAATACCGAGCAAGATCCCGAAATAAGCCAGCACCACCACCCAATCGATCGAGCTAAACCCGGGGCCGGACGCGGCCAACAGTGGAATCATAGATTTCATAAGGTTAATTCGGTTGAGACTGGCTTCCGATCAGGTCACGCACGTTCATCTCGTTGGCATCCGCGGGGCGGCTGCTCCCCCGGCATATCCCGCCGCTCTTAACGCGCCGAAAACCGGTACATGATCGTGTTCCGGTAGGTTTGTCCCGGCCGCAATACGACCGAAGGAAAATTCGGGTGGTTGGGAGAATCGGGAAAGTGCTGGGGTTCCATGCAGAAGGCATTTCGAAGTTTGTAATTCCATCCCCCTTTGCCCGTGATCGTCCCATCCAGAAAATTGCCGCTGTAGAACTGCAGCCCCGGTTCGGTCGATAGCACTTCGAGGACGCGGCCCGATTCCGGGTCATATACCCGGGCCTGCGTTTCAAGCTGACCGGCCGGGTTGTTGATTACCCAGTTGTGATCATAGCCTTTGCCGAACTTCAGTTGCTCGTCGGCGCGGTTGATCCTCGCCCCGATCGGCGTGGCCTGACGGAAATCGAAGGGTGTTCCGTCCACCGGCCGCAGCTCTCCGGTCGGGATCAATGTCTCGTCCACCGGCGTGAATCGGCTGGCATTGATCATCACTTCATGCCCGAGGATGTCGCCGTGTCCGGCCAGGTTGAAATAAGAATGATCGGTGAGATTCACGATGGTCGGGCGGGTGGTCGTGGCCGTGAAATCGAGACGCAACGTATTGTCATCTCTCCAGGTGTAAACCGCGGTAACATCCAGATTCCCGGGGTATCCCTCTTCCCCATCCGGGCTCAAGTACGTCAACTCCAGCGCCGGCCCCTGGTCCGCCTGGAAGGGACGCGCGTGCCACACCACTTTGTCAAAGCCCTTCAGCCCGCCATGGAGATGATTGGGTCCATCGTTCAACGCCAATTGATATTCCTTGCCATCCAGCGTGAACCGCCCCTTCGCGATCCGGTTCCCGTAACGACCGATCAAACTCCCAAAATACGGGTTGTTCTTGATGTACTCCGCCAGGGTGTCATATCCCAGCACCACGTCCCCCATTCGGCCATTGCGATCCGGTACTTTCAGCGAGACCAGAATTCCGCCGTAGGTGCAGATCCGGGCCTCGGCGCCCAGGGCGTTCCGCAGCGTAAAGATTTCCACGGGGGTTCCATCCGGCGTTTGTCCAAAAGGCCCGCGACTGATCTGGCCATTGCCCGCCGGCGGAGAAGCGCAGTTGGTCAGGAGCGCGGCCAAGCCGACAACAGCCAATAATCGCGGGTTTTGTAATACGAGACGAGTTTTCATGGAGGGTCAGTCAAGTTTCGTTGTTCAGTGTGTTTCGCGTTTGCGTGGACTCCGTTCTTGTCCGTAGTAGGCCCCAGGACCGTGCTTTCTAAAGAAATGCTTGTCCAACAGCGGGCCGGGTATCGGACCGGTCTTTGGACCAAGGCGCGCCGTGGCCGACGCCAGGAGCGCGAGATGCTCCAATACCACCGCATGTCCCACCGCCGCCGCCACCGTCGAGCCCCATACAAAAGGCCCATGACGATCCACCAGCACTGCCGGGCATTCCAGCGGATCATCGCGGCCCACCGCCTCGACAATCACCCGCCCCGTATTCACCTCGTAATCCGCTTCGATTTCACTTCGTTGAAGCGCGCGTGTGCAGGGTATCGACCCGTGAAAATAATCGGCGTGCGTCGTGCCCATGGCCGGGATATATCGGCGCGCCTGCGCCCAGGCCGTGGCCTGCACGCTGTGGGTGTGGACAATTCCGCCAATCCCGGTGAATGCCCGATACAACACCAGATGGGTCGGCGTGTCCGAACTTGGCCGGGCCCGGCCTTCCACGACCCGCCCGGTCTCCAGTGAAACGACAACCATGTCCGTGGCTTTCAAACGGGAGTAAGGCACACCGGACGGCTTGATCACCATGCGCCCGCTGGACCGATCAATGGCACTCGCATTTCCCCAAGTTTCGACGACCAGCCCCTTGGCCACCAATTCAAGATTGGCCGCGCACACTGCCTTCTTGAGGGCCCACAGCATGTCTTCCCCCTCAGTGCCGAACCCGACGGCGGATCTCCAGCAGATCCTTCATCACCCCGTGGAGATGGCCCTGCCACTCCGATGTCCCAAACGCATCGTGCAGCTTTCGGTAGAGCGGATAAAGCTCCTGATACACCCGGTGCGCCGCCGGCCTGGGCGAAAACGCCCGCGGCTTCACACCGGTCATCGCCCGCTGCGCCTTCCCGATGTCCCGGTGCGCTCCAGCGGCCACTGCCCCCGCTACCGCCGCACCCAGGGCACAAGTTTGCGCCGAACGCGAAATCCGCATCGGACGGCCCGTGACATCGGCATAGATCTGCATTACCAGGGGATTCTTTTCCGCGATCCCGCCGCAATTGACCACCCGCTGTACCTCGCACACCATATTCTTCAAGCCGGTTGATGATGGTCAGGGCGCCAAAAGCCGTGGCTTCAATCAGTGCGCGATAAATCTCGCCCGGAGTCGTGTACAGCGTCTGTCCCAACAATAATCCCGTCAGCCGTTGATCTACCAGGATCGTGCGATTGCCGTTGTTCCAGTCCAGCCCCAGCAATCCGGATTCGCCAGGAGCGATTTTTCCCGCTGCGGCGCTCAGAGCCTCGTGGGAACCCGCTTTGTTCCCGCCCGGCTGAATCGTGTTGACGAACCAGTTGAAGATATCGCCCACTGCCGATTGCCCCGCCTCAAGCCCATAGTAGCCCGGAAGAATACTCCCCTTGACGATCCCGCACAGCCCGGGAATGTCCGCCAACGCCTGGTCAGCGGGAACCACCATCATGTCGCACGTGCTGGTCCCTATGATTTTGACCAGCGTCCCCGGCGCAATGCCCGCACCGACGCCCCCGAGGTGCGCGTCGAATGCTCCCACCGCCACGGGGATGCCCGGGTTCAAGCCCGTACGCCGGGCCCAGAACTCCGTCAAACCTCCCACCGAGCTGTCGATCGAGCAGGCCTTGGCCGCCAACCGCGCGCGCAGTTCCCCGAGCTTCGGATCCAACTTTTCCAGAAACTCGGCGTCCGGGTACCCGCCCCAGTCGTCGCTATACATCGCCTTATGACCTGCGGCGCACACACCCACCGTCAACTTTTCGGGCGAAGCCGTGCCGGTCAACATGGCGGGGATCCAATCGGCGCACTCCACCCAGGTATAAGCCGCCTGGAAAACTCGCGGAGCGGTTCGCCGGCAATGCAGGATCTTGCTGAAGAACCATTCGCTCGAGTAGATCCCGCCGCATTTCGCCAAATATTGCGGACGACACTCGCGCGCCAATGCCGTGATCTCAGCCGCCTCCTCGACACTCGTGTGATCCTTCCATAGCCACGCCATCGCCCCTAAATCCCGCGCAAACCGCGGTTTCATCGCCAGCGCCTGCCCCGTCTCGTCCACCGGTAAAGGCGTGCTCCCTGTGGTGTCGACGCCGATTCCGATCACCTGTCCCGGTCGGAAATTTCGATCGCGACCCTTAGCCTCCCGCAGCGCCCCACGAATCGCCCATTCCGCCCCCTTCAGATAATCCCCCGGATGTTGGCGCGCCAGGTTCGGGTCGCGGGACAACAAAACGCCCCCCTCGCCCTGCTCGTAATTCCACACCGCCGTGCCCAACTCGCGCCCGTTAGCCGTGTTCACGACCAGCCCGCGGACGGAATTCGTGCCGTAATCCAGCCCGATAACGTAGCTCGCACTCATGACCTCATTGTCGCCAAACTCCCGCACCGAAGAACGGCTGCCGATCGCTCACTCCCGAAGGCGCTCTCCGGGTCGCTGAAAATGGACCATGCGCCAAATGCGTGTATCGGGGAACCATGTGCATGGCGTGAGTGTTTACGGAAAATCGCAACCCCTGCAAGCTCAACGTGACCACTGCGTGATCACCCGATGCCTAGCCCGGAAATTTCACACGTGAAATGCCCACTTCCATCCACCCGGTTTTCGGGTGAAATTTCCGGGCCCGCATTTATGCGGCAACCCAAGTCATTCTGCCACTTGACAACTGTAGATCCATGAAAAATGCGCGCTAGGCTTCCATGGCCTCGGCCAACGCCGGCTCCTGCCACTTCCCATGTTCCTTGATCAAATCCACCAACCGGTCCACGGCTTCGGCTTCGGGAATATTGAACTTTACCGCCGTCTTGCCCACGTAAAGATTGATCTTGCCCGGAGCTCCGCCCACATAACCAAAGTGCGCATCCGCCATCTCACCCGGGCCGTTCACGATGCATCCCATGATCGCGATCTTGACCCCTTTGAGATGTTCCGTCCGCGCTTTGACCCGCCCCGTGACGGTCTGCAGATTGAAAAGCGTCCGCCCGCACGACGGGCACGCCACGTAATCGGTCTTAAACGATCGACAACCGGCCGCCTGAAGAATATTGAACGCCAGGCGCAACGACTGCCCCGCTCCCGCCTCCCCCCGGATCAGGATCGCATCCCCAATCCCATCCGCCAAAAGCGACCCGATCACGGTCGATGCCCTCAACAACGCGACCGAGGCCGATAAACTCGACGCCTTGGGTTCGAGTGTGTCTTTCAACAAGATCGGGTTCCCACGCCCCAACTCACGCAGCCGCGCCGCCAATAATCGAAAGGCCGTGATCGGCGACAATCTCAACCCATCCCTTACACTGACAAGTCGATCTTCCAGCGCGTCGGTCAACGGCGAGGTCGGATCCCATTCCAACACGCCGCACTCCTCGTAAATCCCTTCGGGACGAACATCGTCACCGGCTCGAATTTTGGGACTTACCTTGTCCCATACCGCTCGCGGAACGACCACGCGAATCGGCTGCTCGCGGCCACAGCCGGCATTCCCCGGCGCCAATTGAACCTCCACGCTCGAACGCCGCTCGTAGTGGTAAGGATCGAACGGCGCCCCGAGTTCCGGCACAGCGTGGGTTCCGGCCAAAACCGGCACCTGCTCCAGCAATTCGCGACAGACGGGGATCTCGCGGGTGGAATCCTCTGTCAACGAAACGCGGATCGTGTCACCCAGGCCATCGCATAATAAAGAGCCGATCCCAATGGCACTCTTGATCCGACCGTCTTCCCCCTCACCCGCCTCGGTTACTCCGAGGTGGATCGGATAATTCCAATCCGGCCCCAGCGCCTCGAGTTTCGCCGCCAACAACCGGTAGCATTCAATCATGATCTTCGGGTTGCTCGCTTTCATCGAGAACACGAAGTTGTGATAATCGTGCCGGCGCGCGATCCGCGCGAATTCCAAGGCGCTCTCTGCCATCCCCTCCGGCGTATCGCCGTGCCGGTTCATGATCCGGTCCGACAACGAGCCGTGATTCGTCCCGATCCGCATGGCCCTGCCGAGTTCCTTGCAGCGCAGCACCAGCGGCGTGAATTTCTCCTCGATCCGCTTCAGCTCGGCTTCGTACTGCTCCCCGCTGTATTCCTTGACCACGAACTTCTTCGAGTCGGCGTAGTTCCCCGGATTGATCCGGACCTTCTCGACCCACTTGGCCGCCTCCAATGCCGCGTCCGGCTTGAAATGAATGTCCGCCACGATCGGCACGTGGCACCCGCGCGCGCGCAACTCCTTTACGATCTGCTCGAGGTTCGCGGCGTCCCGAACCGTGGGCGCCGTGATCCGCACGAGTTGGCATCCCGCCGCGACCAACTCAAGGGTCTGCTGCACACACAGCGCCGTGTCCATCGTGTCGCAGGTCAACATCGATTGCACCGGCACTGGATGTCCGCCACCGATCATCAGCCCGCCATGGGCCGGATCACCGACCACAACCACGCGCGTTGAGCGCCGCTCGTATTGATAGGGCGATTTGCAGTACCCCATAGTCCTTCCCGTTCCTTCCGGAGCTGCCTGAAATGGATCGGTCATCTTCTTCTCGCCAGGTGATCCGCGGCCAGCAGGCTTTGACCTGCGTTGGATTCGCGGCCCGGCCCGTCCGCCGATCGCCTGGTTGTTTCAGCGATCAAAGGTTTTAGCCGGCCGAGGGTGACGTCACCTGGTTCGTCGTCGGAAATCGAATGTCAAATTGCCGCGACTTCTTCCACGGCAAATCCTGAATGTCGAAAAACGTCACATACAACATGTAACCAATGATCAGGACCGCACAGGCGTTTTGGAGTATGAGCAATACCCGGGTCCCCACCGGTCGCCGACGCACCCACTCGATCAATGCCAGCAGGATATGCCCTCCGTCCAACACCGGGATCGGAAGAAGATTCAGTAACGCCAGATTCACATTCAATATCACGCTGAACCAGACGGCCTGCCGCCAACCCTGTTCGCTTTCAAACAGCACATAATAGATCCGCATGATCCCCACCGGTCCTGAGAGATGTTGCGCCTTGACGTCGGAACTCGAGAACAATGCCTTGAACGTGTTCACCATCGCGCTGACGCTCATCCTGATCTGCGTCGCCGGTCCCGGCCGGTCCACCGTCCAAAGCCCCGTCAAATCCCAGGTCACTCCGATCATTGGCCGACGATCATCCTTTGGATAATCCTCCGGGTAGATCGGCATCTCCGGTCGGACGTCCATCTGCAACTGCTCCTTCCCCCGCCGGATCCCCAATCGAATGCTGCTCCCCGCCCCCTTGGCTTCGATCCGCGTCATTAAGGCCTCCGGCGCCAGTAACGGAACACCATCCGCCTCGGTAATCACGTCGTTTCGCCGGAGCCCTGCCGCTGCCGCCGGACTGTTTGGTGCGACCTTCCCCACCAACGCCGTCTTCTTCGGACCGATCCCGATCATCCGATAACTCTCTCGCTGCCACGCCCGGGTCGGTTCCTTCGTGTAGGCCGTCTCGATCTGCCGCACCTCCCCATCCCGTTCAACCTCCAGGGTGATCTTTTCCCCTTCGCTGCTGACCACCCGCCACATGATGCTATCCCCAATGCCGCTGAACCGCGTCACCGGATATCCATCGATCCGCAGCACTTTGTCTCCGGCCTGTAATCCGGCCTGGTCCGCAGGCGACCCCGGACTTACATAACCGATCACGGTCGTCGTATCCGCTTCGCTCACCGGTCGGCCGATGATCCACACCAACCCGGCAAACACCACCGCCAAACCGAAACTGAACGCCGGTCCGGCGAGGGCAACGATGATCTTGTCCCACGGCGACACCGGCGGCAGTTCCTCCTTCGGGCCTTCGCTCTTCCCTTCAATCGCCTCCATTGGCGCCATCTGCGGGAGGGCCACATAACCGCCGGCCGGAATGCTCCCCAGACAATAGACGACCCCATTGATCTTCTTCTGCCAGATCGCTTTCCCAAACCAAATGCCGAATCGCTCCACCTTCAACCCCCGCCATCGCGCCGCCAGAAAATGCCCCCACTCGTGGACCAGGATCAGTAGGTTGAAAAGGATGACCACCTCCAGGAGAATGAAAAGTATCTTCAGTATCTGCATAGTTATCTCCGGCAACCGGATCCCAAATCAAGGGCGCCCGCACTCTCGCATCCCCTCCGCCAGAGTTCAAGGGCCGTGAATCAATGGGCAGGAATCCTCATTATGGCGGGATCGAGGCGCCGGGTGAGGTCACCCGGCCGACAGGCTCCTGAATCCAGATGTCTTGTAGGCCGGGTGCCCTCACCCGGCGCAGGCCGGTGACGCCATAGTGAGAACTCTGATCCTGGCCGATCAAAAAGGACCCCTGATTCCCGCTCAGAAGGAAATAATCCCTGTCGAACCGGCTGATCTCACCCCGCCGAGCCGACGCCTTGACCGGCGGTCGCCCGCGCCCAGGCATCGGCCGCCAGGATCTCCTCGAGCGTCGGGCTTTGGATCACTTCGTGGGCGTCCATGATCTCGGATACCAGCCCGCTGATCTGGTCGAATCGGATCCGCCCGGCACAGAAGCGTTCCACCCCGATCTCGTTCGCGGCGTTCAACACCGCCGGCATCGTTCCGCCGGTCTCGGCCGCGCAACGGGCCAACCGCAAAGCCGGAAACTTCTCCATATCCGGTTCCTCGAAGCTCAACGCCCCCAGGCCGACAAAGTCCGTGTGCACCCTTTGGCTCGAGACACGTTCCGGATAAGTCAGCGCATACTGGATCGGCAGACACATGTCGGGCGTCGACATTTGGGCCAGGATCGATCCATCCACGAACTCCACCATAGAATGAACCACGCTCTGGGGATGAACCAGCACCCCCACCCGATCGATCTCCACGTCGAACAACCACCGGGCCTCAATCATCTCCAGCCCCTTGTTGAACAAGGTCGCCGAATCGATGGTGATCTTCCGCCCCATCACCCACGAGGGATGCTTCAATGCCTGCTCCAATGTGATTGAGGCAAATTGCCCCAGAGGCGTTTGTCGAAAGGGACCACCCGATGCCGTCAGCCACAATCGCCGCACCGATTCCGACGGCTTTCCATCCAGACACTGGAAAATGGCCGAATGCTCGCTGTCCACCGCCAGCACACGAACCTCATGCCGGCGGGCCTCGCGCATCACGATCTCACCGGCCATCACCAGGATCTCCTTCGACGCCACTGCGATGTCCTTGCCGGCACGGATCGCTGCCAGCGCCGGCTGCAAACCCGCGGTCCCGACAATTGCAATCACCACAATGTCCGCCTCCGGCAAGGTGGCCAGCTTGATCAACCCCTGCGGGCCATGGAAAACTTCCGTGGAAAAACCGAGAGCGGCTTGCAGCTCCGCGGCCTTCTCCTTCGCGCCGATCGCGATGGCTGCTGGCCGATGCCTCACCGTCTGCTGCAACAACAATTCAACGTTGCTCCCCGCCGCCAATCCCAACAGCCGAATCCGGTCCGGCAGATCCTGCGCCACTTTGATGGTGCTCGTTCCAATCGATCCCGTGCTTCCCAATAAAACGACATTCTTCATGGGCGTTGCTATTCTGCACTTGACCTCGTCCATCCCACCGGGACGCTGACATTGGCGCTTGTTCGTTTATCCCGCGAGTACATGCCGCAAATAGAGGTACATCAATGGCGCATTGAACAGCAGGCTGTCCAATAAATCGAGAATCCCGCCAATCCCCGGAAATAACTGGCCGGCATCTTTCACCCCCGCTTCACGCTTGAACATCGACTCCACCAAGTCACCTACCACCGCCGTGCCCCCCAACATTCCGCCCAGCAGCAAAGCATGCGTCAGGGTCATGCCCACCAGTCGCCCTCCCACCCCCAAATAAAACAGGACGCTCGCAGAGACCGAAAAGACCAGGGCGCCCGCAAACCCTTCCCAGGTCTTCCCCGGGCTGATCCGCGGAATCATCTTGTGCCGCCCAATCAACGATCCTACCGCATAGGCCCCCGTGTCGCTGAATTTCGTCACGAGGATAAAAAAGAGGACGTAGAACGCACCGTTCCCGTTCACCCGCGGATAGTAATAAATCTTTTGAATGAAATTCAATAACCACGGCACATACATCAGGCCGAACAAGGTCGTGGAAATCGCCAGGATACCCCCCTGCTCGGTTGGCGAAAAAAACTGACGCAAACACAGCCCCAGCACCAGCAGGATCAGAATGCTCGTCTCGAAATCATTCGCCTTCGCCGGCGCCTCGTGCACGCCGAATACCCCCGACAGATAGCCAAAAGTGCTGGCCATCAAAATCACCCCCCCGAGTATTCCCCAGCCTTTGTAACAAACCCACCCCCGCTTCTCAATCAGGCCGTAAAACTCAAATAATCCCGCCGCCGCCAAAAGCACCATCAACGCTAGAAATACATAGTCGGACAGAAGCCGGTTCCCGGAAAACATCGCCGATAAAACCACCGTCCATAAAACCATCGAAGAAATCAATCGCCTCAGAAAAACCCGGGATCGCCCCGGGACCGATCCGGGCGGCGTTGGTTGAATTTCTGGCACGACCCCGGACACTACGCACCCGGCTTCCGTCCCGCAACCCGGTACTGAACCCGCCGGTTTCCTCTCGCGCCCAGTCTTGGACATCTCAAGCCCATCCCGGCGCTCCCGTATCCGGAAGCCGCGTCTGCTTTCCTGGACCTCCGAGGACTGAGAGGATTTGTTTCTGCGGTTGGCTGATCGGCGCTCGACCCGGCCTCGGCCATCCCCTACATTCCGCCGGCGCTCCAGCACCGCCATGAGCTCACCACCCGAACCAACCAACCCGTCGAGCCCTTACGCGGTGCTGCGGAATCCCAATCTGGTGCGATACCTATTGGGCCGCTTTATTGCGACTTCCGGGCAACAGATGTTCATCATGGCTGTGGGTTGGGAGATCTTCGAGCGCACTCACTCCGCGCTGGCACTTGGCCTCGTCGGGCTGACGATGATTGTCCCGATGTATCTGCTGACACTGCCGGCGGGTCATTATGCCGACAATCACAGTCGTAAAAACATGATCATTGTCGCGGTCGTGATCATAGCCGTGGCCAATGTCGGACTGGCGGCCATCTCCAAACTCCAGGCGGCGGTGCCGTTGATCTACTTGTGCCTGTTCACGGCCAGCGCGGCTCGCACCTTCATGGGCGCGGCCATGGCATCGTTCCTCCCGCAATTGGTCGAACGGCGCGATTTCTCTCGAGCGGTGACCTGGAACTCCGGGTTCTTCCAACTGTCCGCGATCCTTGGGCCCATCCTTGCCGGCATCATCATCAGCGCCTTTCAACATCAGGCCTGGCCGGTTTATGGACTCAACGCACTGGCCGCGCTCACATTTTGTTCATTGCTCGCCACCATCGACGTAAAGACCGCTACACTCGTGAAGCAAAAGCTCAACTTTCAGAACCTGTTGACCGGATTCCGCTTCGTATTCTCCACCAGAATTATCCTGGGCATCATCACATTGGACATGTTGGCCGTATTGCTGGGCGGTTCCACAGCGCTTTTGCCGGTCTTTGCCAAGGAGATCCTGCACGTGGGCCCGCGTGATCTTGGCATCCTGCAATCCGCGCTACCGCTCGGGGCCGTGCTCTGTTCGATCTATCTCGCCCATCAGCCTCCCTTGCGAAAGGCCGGCCGTTCTTTATTCCTGGCGGTCGCCTGGTTCGGGCTCGCCACCATTGGGTTTGGTCTCTCGAAATGGTTTTGGTTTTCGTTTGCCCTGCTCCTGAGCTGCGGCCTGGCCGACAACGTCAGCGTGGTGGTACGCCATACCGTGGTGCAAATGCTCACTCCCGACGAAAAGCGCGGCCGTGTCTCTGCCGTGAACAATCTGTTCATCGGCACTTCCAATGAACTCGGCGAATTCGAGTCCGGCTCGGTGGCCCACCTGCTGGGGCCGGCCATCGGCAACACCATCGCCGTGGGCGCCATGCTCTCCGTGGTCGTGGGTGGCGTGGGCACGATCATAGCCGTCGCCGCGGTGGCGATGGCTTGGCCGGGAATCCGCCGGATCGACCGACTGGATCAGCTTTAGCCGGGGGCCTGCCTTAACTCCCGATGTCCCGCCTCACGCTCCCGCCCGCCGTGACCCCGCCCTGTTCCAGCGGTTCATGATTTGAGCGCAGCGGATCAAGCCGGTTTTGCGACGTTACTGCTCCGCAATGCAATAGAGAAATTCTTTGCCCCGAATGAACAACTGCTTGCCGGCCAGTGCGATCGACGCGTCCGTCTTGTCGTCAATTTGGTTGGTCGCGAGAACTTCGAGCTCACGGCCCTTCTTCACCACAATACATTTGCCATCGCGGCTCAATACATAGACGCGATCCCTGGCCGCCACCGGCGAGGCATAAATCTCACGAACCGCTTCCAGCCGCTCCTGATCAAAATTCACCGCGCCGGTTTCCGCGTCGAGACAAGTCAGGATGCCGTTGTTGCCGGAGATAAAGTAGAGCAAATCGTCCACTAACAACGGCGACGGGACGTAAGGTGTCCCCCGGTTGCGCGTCCAACGCACGGCGTCTGTGCCGGTCACGTCGCCCGTCGCGCTCAGTGGGATGGCGTAAAGCGCCGCCCCGCGGAAACCGCTGGTGCAATAGACGGTGTCGGCGTCGGCGACCGGACTGGGGATGGCATTGGCCGTTTGACCCGAGCAGGACCAGATTTCTTTTCCCGTCTCGAAGTCATAGCTGCGCACCTTGCCGGTCGCGTTCACGACGACTTGGAGTTTATCATCGTGTTCGATGATCAACGGGGTGGACCATCCAGTGTCTTCGCTGCGCGGAGTTTTCCACAGCTGTCTGCCGTCCCGCTTGTCGAGCGCCACAATGAAATCGTTGTCCGTCTCGTCGTCCCAATTAATGACCACCGTATCGCCAGATAACGCGGGAGAGGCCCCCTCACCGAAGCCGTTGCGCGTTTTCATACGGCCCAAATCTTTCGACCACTTCAGATTTCCATCCAGGTCATAGCAATGCAACCCGCGCGACCCAAAGAATGCCAGGACGACCTGCCCATCGGTGATGGGCGAGGCGGAGGCGTAAGTGTTATTCGGTTGAATGCCCTCGTGCGGGACCTCCTCGCAGGCGACGTTTTGCCAAAGGGTATTTCCCGTCGCACGATCGAGACACACCACGATGAACTGATACGAGTCAGTCGGCTTACCGCTGCCGCCAAACCCGCCACGTGGGCCGCCGGGACCTGCGCCCGGCGCTCTGGCCCCCGCGGCTCTGTCGTCGCCCGATTTCGATGGTGAACGGTTGGCAACGCCGACGGCCGTAACCACAAACACGCGACCGCCCCATATGACAGGCGTCGACGAACCTTCACCCGGAATGGCGACTTTCCATTTCAGGTTCCTGGTCTCGCTCCACTCCAGCGGCGGGTCGGCCTCAGGGGCGACGCCGGTACCGAGCGGACCGCGCCATTGCGGCCAATTGAGGTGGGATTCCGCGGAATCGGCGCCAACGGTGAGTGTCAGGACGAACGTGCACAGTGCTGCGCTTAAAAAAAATGTTTTCATAGCTCTACTCTTTGCGGCTCGGTCCAGTCCGTCCAAGCCAGGTCCCGTTTCGATGTGACCGGCGGTTTCGCGGCCGGATCAATTCTCGATTCCGTTTCATGGTACGTCGGCTTTCCTCACGGGATATTCCTGTTCCAACGCCATTCCTACTTGCAAAAGGACTTCCCGAAACCAACCCTGCTGAAATGCCCAAGTTTGAAATTCGGTCTTCTCTCAAGACTACTGCCTGAGGGACTCCCCAAAGTCTAGCCAAAGGTTCGCGGGATTTTGAGGTGGAGAGATTCTGGAGGCACACCAATTCGGGCGCGTTCCCGGGTTCTCGGTGGCTCTGCATCATCCGCTGCGGGGGGGGGGACGTGATTGCATCCATACACTTGAACGGACATTGAAGCGACGAGCAGCCCGTGCCACATTCATTGGGCGTGAATCAAGGAAAGGACGAACTTTATGAATGTCCTGAGCTGGAAGTTCCGTTCGTCGTTACACTGAAATTGAAAACACAAAGAACCCTATGACAACCCACGACACGAATACCGTCCGTCTCCACCGCGTGCTTCGGGCGACGCCGGAGCGAGTTTACCGCGCGTTCCTCGATGCCGATGCAATGGCCAAATGGCTTCCGCCCAACGGATTTACCTGCAAAGTCCATCATCTCGAGCCCAAAGTGGGCGGCTCTTACAAAATGGCGTTCACGAACTTCACGACCGGCAAAAGCCATTCCTTTGGCGGGAAATACATCGAACTGACGCCCCACGAACGCATTCGCTATACGGATAAATTTGACGATCCCAATCTCCCCGGAGAAATCCAAGTGACGATTCGATTGAAAAAGGTTTCCTGCGGAACGGAATTGGATATCACGCAAGAAGGGATCCCGGCCGTCATTCCCGCCGAAGCATGTTATCTCGGCTGGCAGGAATCGCTCACGCTGTTGACGAAACTCGTCGAACCTGAAATCCCGGATCAGATGTGAAACCGATGATCCCGTTCACCGGCGGTAAACACAAGCGCGGCTTTTGCGCTGAGTGCGGCTCGCGACTGACCGGCGGAGAATTTGACGAGCGGCCCTCCGAATTCATCGGGACCGGACCAGCGGCGGGAATCCGGCTGGAACTCCTGCCGCCCTGAGTCCCATTGCGCCGGGGCTAGTGTGGTGTCTCTCAATTGGCTGGTGTTTCGCCGCAAGGGGTTTTCGCCTCCCGCGAGGCGCGAGCGACGCGCATACCCTCTGCGGTCTGCAAGGAGCGAGCAACAAGGCGGAAGGCGAAAAGGACTGCGGCCCGAAGGGTTGCGCCGAAAATGGCCTGGGGCTTTGTTGCTCGTCAGTCACAGCCCGCGGAGGGGATGCTCCTTCCTCGCGCCTCGCCCCAAGCCATTTTGGGCGCAACGAACCACCAGCCAATTGAGAGACACCACACTAGTTCAATACCTTGATCTTTACGTTGCGATACCACACCGGCGCCTGTGCCTCGCCGTGCAATCCCTGGAAACCGATCGGACCTTTGCGGGCGAAATCCTTGAGTGCCACGGGAAATTTGTTCGGCGTGCCATCGGGGTTCTTGCCCTTTTCCGGCCAACTGTTGAGGTCGGCATCGATGACCGTCTCGCCATTGAACACCACCGTTACCTTGCTGCCCTTGCAGGTGATCGTGAAGCGATTCCACTCGCCTACGGGTTTGGCCATGCTCTTTGAAGGGGGCATCGCGTCATAAATCGCCCCGACCATTCCGTACTTGGTTCCGTCCGTCGACTCATGCACCTGGATCTCGAGCGCGGCGAGGACGTCGTGGATGTCGCCCGAGCGCAGGAACACGCCACTGTTTGATTCTTTGGCGACCTTGAATTCGAGATCCAGCACGAAGTCTCCGTAGGATTCCTTCGTCCAGAGCGTCTCGTGATCTTTGGCTACCATCACGCCGTCCTTCACGGTCCAGTGCTCGCCACCAATGGCGTTCGAAAGGTCCGGCTTGAAGAGATCCGGCCATTGGGCCGTGTTCGGCGGACTCTTCGTGTCGGCGGCATGAAGGGTCGAAATCAGGCCGCACGCCAGGCCAACGGTCGCGAGCGAGGTCAGACGCTGAAGAACGCTTGTGGGACGAAGATTGGATGTCATACGCGGAAGAATGTGGCAGAACCGCCCATTTCCTCAAGCTTGAAACGTATTCGCCTTGAAAGGCAATGCTGAGGCCGGCCATGTGCGGTGTGAGGACAGCTGACGAGTGTTGCCGGCGTGCAATACCCCCGGATCCCTCTTCGCGGTTGGAAATCTCCAGCTGAGTTCATTCCCAAGCTCTTCCCAGGACGATGTCAACGCCCGTCATTTCTTGGGGTCACATCTCGAGACCAATTATCGACTGTCGAGATCTGACCCCAACCCAAGATCCGAAATGTCGTCCAACGCCGCGCCGACCGACCAGCTATTGCCGGTGGTTCAGTCCACTTAACTTTGGTGATGTAGGACGCGACGGTCACCGCACTGGCAGCGCAACCGGACGAACCAATTCACATCGAATTCGACACTCTCGTTCCAGCAAACAAAACGTCCAACCTGTCCGCGTTGCCCAGTGTCCAAACCTCAAGCACACCATTCGTGATGGTCTTGCCGCGCACCCCGAAATCGCCACGCACCGGACGCGACGGGAGAGAATCCCGACTGCGGACCCAGTCACAGGCGAGTTTAGCGTTTACGGAACCTTGCAAAGCGCGTTCGCAACCTCTCAGGTACATCTACCATATCGAAATACGAGGCAACCTCCTTGCTCATCGTAATATTCGCCAGATCATGTGTCACAATGGGATTTGGCATATCGCCTATATTGATAACATCTTTCGAACTCGGCGACTATGTTCGCCTTCAGGAGGGCGAATGACTTGAGTTCCAAGTCTGGTTCGGTGGAATTGGGGAGGTCGATTTCGTTGCTACGAATCACCTCGTTCGTGGAGAGCATCACGGCGCGCTCGATGACATTTTCGAGCTCGCGCACGTTGCCGGGCCAATCGTGGAGCGAAAGCCTTTGGAGCGCGGCCGGGGCAATGTCGCGCGCATGACCATCGGTTTTTGCGACGTATTTGGCCACAAAGTGCCGCGCCAGTAACGGGATGTCCTCCTTGCGCTGGCGTAAAGGCGGGAGACGCAATGGGAGCACGTTGAGCCGGTAGAACAAATCTTGTCGGAACCTTCCCGAACCGAGCAATTCGTCCATGTTGCCGTTCGAGGCGGCGATGATTCGTACATCAGCCTTCACCGCCTTGCGAGCTCCCAGCGGCCGATACTCCTGGTCATGCAGAAAGCGGAGCAGTTTGATCTGGGCGGAAAGCGGCAGGGAATCGATCTCGTCGAGAAACAACGTGCCCCCGTTCGCCTCGGAAATGACGCCGGAGTGGGACGTACTCGCGCTGGTGTACGCGCCGGCTTCATGGCCGAAGAGTTCGTTCTCAAGCAGGTCGATCGGAATCGCTCCACAGTTGATCGGCACAAACGGTTGATCCACCCGAGGACTCAGATAATGAATGGTTCGGGCGCAGACTTCTTTGCCGGTGCCAGTTTCCCCGGTGATCAACACGCACGCGTCACATCGCGCCATCCGGGGAATTCGCTGGACCTGCTCCATCAACATCGGGCTTTCACCGACGAACTGCTTTAAGCCCAATGCCTCCTTAAGCGCGGCAATCGGAGTCTGCTGCTCGCGGCCAAAGGCCAGGAGACGCTGGATCCGCGGCTGGATATCCGCGGGGCGGAAAGGTGGCAACAGGTAGTCGCTCGCGCCCAGTTGAAGGAGGTGGTTGATCCCGTTCGGCTCCTCGGAACCGGGAATGACCAGGATTGGGGGAGACCGCTTCCGTCCCAGGAGCGCTCGAAAAATGTCCGGCTCGTGGGCTTGCGTCTCATCCGAAAGCATCAAAATGACGAGATCCGGGTCCGCATCGGCGACCGTCTCCAACATTTCCTTGGTTGCCTCAGGAACTCGACGACCACGCAGGCACTGGGAATGAATGCAAGTTGGCGGAACTGTCATGGCGCGCAACTGCCACTCCAACCGTTCAGCCAACTCCACCGAGGTGTTGAAGTCCAGAATGAGGATCACGGCAACTTGCGGTCCGGGAGTCCCTTTCGTCTCGACAGATTCCGTTTCTTGAGTTGGGGACATGCTGGCCCTCAATCTCGCGCCGCGGCCGAACGCGCTAACCGTCTCGATGCAGCTTCGCCAAGCTGGCACGGAATCACTCCAGAGTCGTGAGGAGAAGCTTCTACCCTGCGCGGCTCGCTTCGGAACGAACGCGAACGATGAAACTCCATGAAAAGCGGCGTGCCTCGCCACATGGACGGGGAACGATTCGTATGTTGATGAATCCGAGGATGAGGAAAGTCAATCATGAAGATTACCATAGCTTTTCCCAGCCCCGTGGCCTGGGAGCCATCAGCGAACAGAACACGTCGACCCAGCGATTTCGCAGGTCGCAGGTGATTTTGAGCCAAGGGACCGTGTCGTCAAAACTGCAGGACTCGACCCGGTCAAAATCGCCAATCGCCTGCAACTACCTCCAGAACACCCCACCTTGCGAAACCGATGGCGGGCGGACCATTGGCTTGATTGTTTCCAGGTAAACGCTTACAGCGCTCATGAACCATGAAGCGCTCGCTGGGTACCGCACTGTCGGGACTCAGGAGCATCCTAACTTCCAGGGACGTCGCCTCCAAAGCCCGAGTCTCGACGGCGACCCGGGTGCTGGCGAGTCTGGATGGGATGGCCGACGCAGTGCGAAATCGCGTTGCGCCGAATGGGACAGCACCAACCCTGCACGATGAAGGCAATTGGACGCTCATGGGGGCTTCGCTGAGCCTGCCGCCCACGCCGCCTACAGCAATCGGAATCAGCACCCAGGTACAGGACACCACCGCATACACCGGAGGCGAAGCCTCGTTCGCTTTTGTCGCCACCAACGACACCGCCCCGTCGATCGCCAGCACCTACCAGTGGTACAGGAATAGCCAAATCGTCACCGGCGCTACCGGCCCACAGTTCACGTTCCTCGCCGGCCCAACCGACGCCAACGCGGAGGTCTACTGCGTGGCGGTTATGTCTTCTTCATATGTTCCGACGACGAGAGCGATCTGTTCCTGAGCACAGGCAACGACGCGGCGCACAAACGGCTGATTGCCCGAGAGGAACTTTGGAGTAATCCTCTCCAGTGGTTTGGCAGTGACTCGAGTTCGCCTATGGCGGCAAGGACCAAGCTGTTCCCGGCTTGTGGGTTCCCCCCGCAACCAACCGCTTGCTCTATCCCTATCTGGGCAAGTCCGAAGTCTTCCGATGTCCCGCCGACAAAGGCGAAGACCTTCCGGTCGAGGGCGGTCAACCCTATCCGGGCTAGTGTAACGTAGCGAGAGGATCTGCCGGTCGACCTGCCCCTGGCCGCGCCGGACAAGGACTTTCACCTTGCTGTGGGTACGCCGTCGCAGGCGCACGAGCGCCGGCATCCCTGCCGGCGACATTTCTCTGTTTGTGAGCCAATCCGCATGCCGGCAGGGATGCCGGCGCTCCCGGACAATGAGAATTGCTCGATCAAGCGAAGCAGCGCTTGCCATATCCACCTCGAGCGCTATGGTGGCGCGCAAGCGAACGTTCAGCATGACTCCACTAACCTCAGTCCGTTTGATCGTCGGTGCCATTGTCATCTTCGTCCTGATTGTGGCGGGGGCTTCCGCGACCTATGTCGTGCAGCCTGGGCATCGTGGCGTGCTTGTCACCCTGGGCCATGTCTCGACCGAGTCAAAGCCGGAAGGATTCGGCTTTAAGCTCCCTTTCATCTCGCGGGTTGAACCGCAGTCCATTCGGCAACAAATGGCCAAATTGCAGACGGAATGTTACTCCTCGGACCTGCAACAGGTCATCGTCCATACCCGGGTGCTCTACCGCGTGCCGCCGCCCTCGGTGGTGACCATCTTTCGGGATTATTCCGGGGATCCTTTCGAAACGTTGATTCAACCGCGCGTTGCCGAAGCGCTCAAGGAAGCCACCGCCTTGCGGAGCGCCGAACTCATTGTCCAGCGTCGCGAGGAAATCAAAACCCGCACCCTGGAGCACACGCGCAAAAAGATCGGCGATCTTTTGATGATTGAGGACGTCGTGCTTGAGGATATCCAGCTCACTTCAGTGCTCGAAGCCGCGATTGAGGCGAAGATGGTCCAGGAACAGGAGGCGGCCCGTGCCCGATTTGCCCAACAGCAGGCCCAGGTTGAGGCGGACACCGCGGTCATCAAGGCGCGCGGGGAGGCCGAATCGATCAATCTCCGGGGCAAAGCGCTTCGAGAGAATCCGAGCATCCTCGAGCTGCAGGTGGTCGAACAGTGGGATGGCATCACGCCATGGATTGTTGGCCCCACGGCGACGGGGGCGAACATGGTATTGCCGCTGGGCGAAATGGATCTCAACCGTCAAGGAGAGGAATGAGCCCAAGCTATCACAGTGAGTCACGCACCATCACGGTCAATCCTCAGCCCATCCTTCGGGCGATCGGGGCGGCAATCCTCATCTTCGTGGTGGTGGTCATGGCCTCTTCAGGGACTTACATTGTCCAACCCGGTTTCCGGGGTATTGAAATAACCCTGGGCAACGTCTCCCCCGAATTCCATCCGGAGGGATTCGGCCTCAAGAAGCCGTTTATCACGCGCATCCTGCCGATGTCCATTCGACAACAGACTCGCGCCATGCCGGCCGAGTGTTATTCCTCCGACCTCCAACAGGTCCGGATGCAGTTAAACGTCTTGTACCGCGTTCCCGAACATTCCGTGGTTCGCGTCTTTCGCGAATACGCCGGCGAACCGTTCGATAACCTGATCGCGCCGCGAATCCAGGAAGCGCTCAAAGAGGTTGCCGCCACACAGAGTGCCGAGATGATTGTTCGCAAACGTGAGGAAGTGAAGCTCCAGGCGCTCGAACTCGCCCAGCGCAAGGTGGGCACCAACTTCCTCGAGATCGTTGATCTCGTCCTTTACGACATCACCCTCTCGCCCGAACTGGAACAAGCGATCGAACAGAAGATGGTGCAGGAACAGGAGGCCGCCAAGGCGAGGTTCACCCAGCTTAAAGCAGAGATCGATGCCGACACCGCGATCATCCGCGCCAAAGGCGAAGCCGAAGCCATGCAGGTCCGGGGCCTGGCCCTCCGCAACAATCCCGATTTCATCAAGCTGCAGATCATCCAGAATTGGAATGGCAAATCGCCGCTCGTCGTTGGTTCGGACAGCAGCGCCAGTTTGCTCCTGTCCACCGATGCCGCGACTACGGCCCGGCGCGACCAGACTCCCGCTTCTGCCAACCGTCAACTCCGTTCCGGCACTCCGACGCGATGACCGGGACTCGCCCATTGGCTCTAATCCGGCCATGACGGTTCCGGAGGGCACCGGGAGAACCACAAACCGAAACGAATCCAGCGTGCCGCAATATGAACCCTCGCTTCCGCGCGCTGCTCCAGGTCGCTTTCCTGGTATCGGTCGTTCTGGGCTTGCTCCTGCTTTTCCCGGGAGCGTTCGCCGTGGCTCAGCTGGCAGCCCGCGAACTTCGATATCTGTGGTGGCTGATCCTGCTCGTAGCTCTGGCGATCTGGCTGATCTGGGCCGGACGCAGAAAACCTCGGTAGGACGAACGGGCTGAAGGAAGATTCAACCCCGGGGGACCGCGCGAGTTGGAATCGGGCGAGAACGCGACCTCCGCGGTGGCCTCGACCGACGCGGTTGTCCACCGATGATCACCCGCGGAACCACCGCGCCGCTGCGAGATTCGCCGCCAGGCCATACAACGCCAACACACCAATCTCCTCCTTGGCGCCGGCAAAGCCGGCACCGAAAGTGATCAATTGATGGAGCGCGGCCATGGCCCAACCGGTGGGCAGCAGCAAGGCCACCCGCTGGAGCGCCGGCGACACTATTTCGAGCGGCCACCAACACCCGCCCAGCGCCGCCATGGGGAGACTGATCAACAGGCAAATCCCAACGACCTTTTCTTCCGCGACAATAAGTGAACCCACCAGGACGCCAAGTGAACTGGCGACCCAGACATAGACCATGAGGGTAACCAGAATCGCGAACCAATGATCCCGGATGTTGACCCCCAGTGCGAATTGCCCGATCAGGAGCATAATGCCAACTTGCACCAATCCGAGCAGGATCAATCCAAATACCTTACCCATTACGATCTCCGCCCGGCTGATGGGTTGGGTCAACAGCCGTCGAATCACCCCGTCCCGCCTTTCCTCCGCAACCGCCACTCCACCAAAAATCATCAGGTTGAGCAGGAGATACATGACGAGGTTGCCCGGCAATGACAGATTGAACCCCACGGGCATCGGCCTGCGACCCGCGAAGGTAGAACGCAGTTCTACGGGTTTCGCACGCTGCAGCAGCTCGCGCAAGGATGCTTCGGTGGGTGGGGAACCCTCCGTGGCAAGGGCATGTTCCACCAGGAGGCTGTTTATGAGGATCAAGGCGCGGACCAGGCGCAATTCCACCATCGCGGCGGCCGGATCATCCACCTCACCGACTTTGAAGAAATCGAGAGTCACCGGTTCCCGGGCGAGGATCTGCCGGGTGAGTGCAGCCGGGATCGTGATCCCGCGCTTAGCGTTCTGATTTTCGCCCGATGGCACGACGCGCAGTCCCTGTTGCCCCAGCGCTTCGAGGATAAGCCCGCCCATAAACCCTTCGTCTCGGTTGTCGATCTGCACGTCGACAGTAGGGCTGACTGGTCCGCTCGGACCATGGGCGGCGAAGCCCATGAAATAAACAAATGCCAATGGCACAACCACCAACCAGATGAACGAGGTCCGCTCTCGCAAGATGCGCCACACATCGAGTCGGGCAATTTCCAAAGCCGGGATCATGAATGTACACCCCGTTCGAATCGGCGCGCGAACAGCACGGAAGCGAACCAAAGTCCGGCCAATCCGAGACCGAAAAGGCCGGCCAGCGCCGTCAACCATTTCCCCTCTTCAGTGCCCGATTGAAGTCCGTGCACCGCGAGGATGAACCAGCGCGTGGGCATGTAAGGGGTCAACGCATTCCGCAATATCCCGGGCAATTGCTCGGCGGGAAACATGCAGCCCCCGGCCAGGCCCAACCCCATCGCGAGCACAGTGTTCAAAAGGTCCGCCCGGCGTTCCTTGCCGGCCAATCCCGCGATGAGCGCCATCAACCCCGCCGCGAAAAAGGCATAACCGACACACAGAATGCTCAGTGCCAATGGGCGACGCCAGGTGAAGCCAAAAAGCCACGACCCGCCGCCCAACAAGATCATCGCGGCGATAGCGAGCACCACCAGGGCAAATAATGCCTTCGCCACCACGAACCCAAAGAGATCCTGCCGAATCGTACGAAATCGCGCCAGGGTCCCGAATCGCCCTTCCCGGTAAAGATCCCGCACAGCATTATCGGCGATGAACAGGAGGAACATCGCCGTCAAGCCGGGTAAGAGATAGGCGAAGAGGTTCAACTGCGGTCCCCCAGTCGTAACGGGTTCCGACCGCGACTCGCGGTGGTAGCGGATCAGGGGCGGAAAAAGATAAGCCCGGGCGGACTCCAATTCAGTACCGATGCCTTGGATCAAGGTCGACACCGCCGCCCAGTCCGGTCCGCCCGGCCGGTCCAAAGCCGCTTGCCAGGCCGGGAATTCCTGTCGCAACGGTTGCGCTACTGAGTTCAAAGCCGTCACCAAAACGCCCAGCAATTCCTCGACAATCGCCGGGTGAAAAGTCTGCGCCGGGTTCTTGATAAGCTCCAATGTGACGTTCGTCCTGCCGGACAGGTAGTCGCCCGTAAATCCCGCCGGTATGATCAACGCCGCCGAGATCACACTATCGGTCAGCTGACGCGTTGCTTCGGCCCGGTCCAGGGACCGTATTTCAAGATGATTCTCCATCTCGCGTTGGTCCAGCGCGTTTCGCAATAAGCGGGTCAAAACGGAATGATCCTCATCCACGAGGGCGATCCGGATCCGGCCCAGGCCGCCACCGCCGGCGCCCGGTGCAAAGGCGAGACCGATCAAAGCTGTGATGACGAGCGGCATGGCCAGGTTCACCAACCAAGGCGTCGGATTCCGCCTTGCGCGCTGGAGATCCTTGGCGAGCAGGATGCCGATCATGGCTATTCCCGCAATTCCCGTCCCGTCAACTGCAGGAAGACCTCGTTGAGTGTGGGACGTTTGAGGGTCACGTTGCGGACCGGCACGGGCAGGTTCAACAGCGCTTTCAAGCCCTCGGCCGGATCCCCAGCTTTGACCGAAGCCACCAGCAATTGTTGGTCGGACTTCTGCAATACCCGAAACTGCGCGTTAAAACCGGGCCAGGTGTCCGGAACCGCATCGGCAAACGCGCCCTCCAATGCAAATAATTGGCTCTCGCCCAACCGGCGTTGGAGCTCGACCAGGGTGCCTTCAGCCAGGATCGAACCGTGGTCAATGATTCCGATGCGATCGCATAAAGTCTCCGCTTCCTCGAGGTAATGCGTCGTGTAGAGGACTCCGGCCCCGTCTCGGGTCAATTGCCGGATAAACTCGAGGATGGTCATGCGCGCCTGGATGTCGATCCCGACTGTCGGCTCGTCGAGCAGGAGCAACCGCGGCCGATGCAGCAGCGCACAGCCCAGGTTCACCCGCCGTTTCATGCCTCCCGAATAATTCTTCACGGGATCCTTCGCTCGATCGGTTAGCGCCAAAGCATCCAGCAATTCCCCCGCCCTTGCGGCGACCTCCTTCGACCCCATTCCCGCCAGCCGTCCCCAAAACTCGAGGTTTTGCCGGCCAGAGAGATCCTGGTACAAGGCGATCTCCTGGGGAACAACTCCCATTAGCCGCCGCGCCCGCAGTGGATCACTCCAAAATCCCTGTCCCTGGATAAACACTTCGCCCGCATCGGGCTTGAGCAAGCCGCAAATCATCGACAGCGTTGTGGTCTTTCCCGCTCCGTTAGGACCGAGCAATCCATAAATCTCCCCTTGACCAACCTCCAGGTTCACACCTTCGACGGCGTGCACGGATCCAAAACTCTTGGACAGTTGTCGTGCGCTGAGCAGGCTCATGGGGGCGGGATGTAAGCGAGAGGTCACCGCGCAGGCAATCAGAATCGGATTTGGAACAAGAGGGAGACCGAGTGAGAGTAGACATCTTCGAACTGGATGTGCAGGTCGTCTCCGAAATCATCGCGGACGTCCCAGGAAGATCCTTCAGCTCCCATGAACCGGTAGATCAACCCGACGCCCACGGCGTCGTTGAATTCGTAGCGAAGCCCGGCGAAGGCTTGGTAGGCAAAAACCGCATCGGCATCGCTCCCTTGCAGAATCATCGAACCCCCACCAAAATCGACGCGCTGGTCGATATCCAGGACACTGGCAACCCCGCCCGCCCCGCCGCCGACGAAGGGGACCCAGCGATTGAAGTTGTTACATTGGATCACGAGATTGGCCATGAGCGGCACCTGGGTCATCGAAGCATTCACGGATTGGGGGCCAATTCCATTGATGGAATTGAACAACGCCCCGGCCTCGACTTCTATGGCCAGCCAGGGTTCGATACGATACCCCCCCGCCAGACCCAGCCGCAAACCGGGATCGAAATCGACCCTCGTATCACTCACCGGCCCCAGGAACTCCGTGACGTCCGGGTTCACCAACAGCGATGTCCCGAGGTCGCCCCGGAGATACCATCGGCCGTCCGCGCCTTGGGCTTCGAATGTGATGCAAAGCGCCAATCCCGCGATCGCGATCGCCGTTTTCGAGGTAACTGAATGGATCATAGGTGTGTGCCTCAACCTTCCGGAATCGGTTTGCCGCGGGCGCGTCCGGCGTCCGGGCATACCCCACGTTGGGTTTCCCGCAGAAACTCCAGCATCACGTGCACGGCAGCGCCACGGAATCGCGTATGCGCCTTCTCGATGGCCGCCCGCAAGGGCAATCCGCCACGGAAGAGAAACCGGTAAAGCCTTTTCAATTCCAGCCGTTGCTCCGCATCGAATCCCGCCCGCCGCAGGCCGATCACATTCAGTCCGCACAGACGGTTATTGCCGATAGCCATGGTGTAGGGCGGAAGATCCATGCTGACTCCGGAACCGCCCTGCATCATCGCCAGCGTCCCTATGCGAACGAACTGATGGCACATACAATTCCCGGAGATAATGGCGTGGTCCTGCACCAGCACATGCCCGCCCAGCATGGCGCCGTTGGCCAGCCGGACGAAGTTCTTCAGGTGGCAGTTGTGGCCCACGTGGCTCCCGGCCATCAACAGGTTGTTCGACCCCAAGACCGTGTCGGTCTCGGGATCGCTCGACCGATTTACCGTTACGTGCTCGCGGAAAATGTTGCGATCCCCAATCTGCAACCGTGTCGGTTCTCCCTGGTACTTCAAATCCTGCGAGGCGCTGCCGATCACACAGCCAGCATGGAATTCATTGTCCGAGCCGATCGTGGTCTCCCCTGTCAGGTAAACATGCGGCGCCAACCGACAGCCCGCACCCAACCTCACGCCGGAGTCGATCACCACGTAAGGCCCGACCGCAACGCTCGAGTCCAACTCCGCCTTGGAATGAATAATGGCTGTGGGATGAATCATGACGTCCCTCTCAACAGACCCGCGCCCCCATCGACGCGGTCCTCAACTGTAAAAATAACCCAGTTCACGCAATGAAACGTAGTCCCGACCGCGGTCCGCCGACCGCCGGCCCAGGATGATGTGATCGAGCACGTCGATCTTCAACAATTGACCCGCCCGGATCAAGTCCCGGGTCACCCGGATATCCGCCTCGGACGGCGTGGGATCGCCGCTGGGATGATTATGCACCAGCACCACCGCGGAGGCATTGGCGGTGATCGCCAGCCGGAATACATCCCGGGGATGGACCAGCACAGTGTCCAACGTCCCTCGGGCCAGCCGTTCAACGCGAATCAACCGCCGGCGCGTATTCAATAGCAGCACCTGGAATTGCTCCGCCTCAAACATCCGGTTCTCTTCGCGCAACAGATCCGCCACCCGCTCCGGTGTATCCAGCACCGGCGATTCAATTTGCAGCTCCCGAGCCATGCGTTGCGCCAGGGTAAAGGCGCCCTTGAGCGCAACGGCCTTATCCCGGCCAATCCCCTTAACCACCCGGAGTTCCTCGAGTGTCGCTCGTGCCAGCCGGTCCAACGTCTGAAACTGCGCCAATAATTGCCGCGCAACATCCACGGCGGAATAGCCTCGACGTCCCGTGCGCAAGAGTATCGCGACCAGTTCAGCACTCGACAGCGTGTCGGCCCCTTCGGCCATCAACCGCTCGCGCGGCCGATCCTTCTCCGCCATGTCCTTAATCCGGGGATTCCCACTCATGGCGGCTTGGTTTTTAGCCAAAATATGGCGCAAGACGAAGCAAAATCAGCGGGGTCCGACCGAATCGCGGGGATTCTTCGATTATCCCAGGAGCCACGCGAGCAGTGGCGCGAAAACGAGGCTCGGAAGATAATTGGCCAACTCGACGCGCTTGACCTGCAGGATGACCAGCGCGATGGCGAACACGGCAAGACCGGCGGTGCCCAGCACGGGGTTCAGGAGCGACTGTTGCGCCAGTGCGGGGGCTATCAACCGAGCGGCAATTGACAGGGTCCCTTGCCATGCCACGACCGGGATCATGGTCATCAGGACCGGCCACCCCAGCGTCCGCGCAAAGGCCTGACATGCCAAACCGTCCATGGCCGCTTTGACCGCCAGCGTCTTCCAATCTCCCGACAAGCCGTCCAACAGAGAGCCAACCACGGCGATCGGGCTGATACAAAATAGGATCGCACAAGCGGCGAAGGTGTCACCGAATCGGGCTTCGGTGGGAGACGACACCCGCACTCGTTTGGCCGCGTATTGACCGAGACGGTTCAGGGCTTTCTGAAGCCGCAGGCTGCGCCCCGTGAAGTGGCCCAGCATCAGGGACAGTAAGATGAGGCCCAGCGCCCTTAACCCGGCCAGGAATGGACCGGGGAGTGAATGCCAGGCGGCACTAAGTCCCGCGTAAACGGCGAATGCCCCGAGAATAAGTTTCCAGGTATTCTGGCTCGCAACGGATGGCTCGCGCTTCGAGGCCAAGCCGGCAACAGAACCCAGAAGGATCGCGATCGCATTGAGAACAGTCCCGGTCACGGCGCGACTGAATCATAGTCGGACGTGACGCGCAACGCCGCGCAGTGCATGGGATTGCACCGTAACGCCGTCTCATCGGAAAAAACGTCATTGCAATTGGAAGTGCGCGCGGGCATGTATTTCGCCCTGTGGTTCGGGGCGTAGCGTAGCCTGGCTAGCGCGCTTGTTTCGGGTACAAGAGGTCGTGAGTTCAAATCTCACCGCCCCGACCATCTCGAACATCAGGGAGTTACGCGTCAACCGCCGCCAGTCACAGCAGATTGCGGATACGTAATCCAGGCGCCTGGACTGACGCAGGCCAGCGCAAATGCGTCCGGTGGAGTCGACTGTGGGATGGACCTCGAAAGGCCGTTCCGCCGGTGGTGCGTCGGGCGCCCGGTCTCGTCCCCAATTACTTTGACCGGGATCGGAACTTTTTCTAGCGTCGGTTGTAATGTCTTGAAGCACGAATGCCTTTCGCTTCGATCAGCACCGTTTTTGCCGGCGCGGGACTCGCCAGTCCCGAGCAGTTCGCGTCTTTGCGGAAGGCCTGGCAGATCACGGTCGAGAATGGGTCCACCGAAACGCTTTTGGCATTCATGGCCCGGGAAAGCGGAATGACCGAGGAAATCTACCTTCAACGCCTGAGTTCCGTTTTGGGTTGGCCTTTCATCGATTTGCCCCAATTGAGCATCCCGACCGAAGCCCGTCAGCGCATCTCCACCAAAGTCGCTTTCCAACACCTGGTACTGCCCACTGCCGTGAACGAGGATGTCCTCCAGGTGACCGTCAGCAATCCATTTGACACGGCGATGCTGAACGCCGTCCGTTTCGACGCGCGTGGCCCGGTCGAATTTGCCCTGGCCCCCCGAATTGAAATTGAGAAGGCCCTCAAAAAGTACTACGGCGTCGGGGCCGAAACGCTGGACGAGCTTGCCGAAGACGAACCCATTGAACTGCTGGTGGGAGAGGACAAGGAAATTACCGAGAGCGACCAGGAAGCGAGCGTCATCAAATTCGTCAATCAGATTATTTGGGAGGCCTTCAAGGATCGCGCGACCGATATCCATTTCGAGCCCGCTGAGGATGAGTTGCGCATCCGGTATCGCATCGACGGCATCCTGCATCAGACCCCGATGCCGCCGCAACTGAAGCGCTACCAGGCTGCGATTCTCTCCCGCATCAAGGTGATGTCCGGGATGAACATTGCGGAAAAACGCCTCCCGCAAGATGGGCGCATCAACGTCCGAATTAAAGGGGAGGAGATCGATATCCGGGTCTCCACGGTTCCGACGGTCTACGGTGAGAGCGTCTCGCTTCGGTTGTTGACGCGGGGCAACATCTTTTTGAGTCTCGACAAGCTCGGTTTTGCGCCGGCCGACGAACAGGCCATCCGGGATATCATCGTGAAGCCGCACGGGATCCTGCTGGTGACGGGCCCGACGGGATCCGGGAAGTCGACTTCGCTCTATGCATTTCTCAGCTCCATCAATTCGGTCCACAAACGCATCATCACCGTCGAGGAACCGGTCGAATACGAGCTTAAGGGAATCAACCAGATCGCCGTCCGACCGGATATTGGCCTGACGTTCGCCATGGGCCTTCGCCACATCCTGCGGCAAGATCCCAATGTCATCATGGTCGGCGAGATCCGGGACCTGGAGACAGCAGAAATCGCGATCCGCGCGGCATTGACCGGTCATTTGGTCTTCAGCACACTCCATACGAATGACGCTCCGAGTGCATTTACGCGATTGATCGATATGGGCATCGAACCGTTCCTGGTCGCTTCCTCGGTGGAGGCGGTACTCGCCCAGCGCCTGGTGCGCACCATATGTCCGCACTGCAAGACGGAACAACTTGTGGAGCGCAATTACCTTGAGAAGATAGGATTCCCGCGCAACGAAATCGCGCACGCAAAATTCTGGCATGGCGCGGGATGCGAGCACTGTCGTCAGCTCGGCTACCAGGGCCGTATGGGGATATACGAGCTCCTCGTGCTCTCGGAGATTCTTCGGCCGCTGATCCTGAATCGTGCTCCCGCCTCCACCATTGCCCAACAAGCCATTGAACAAGGGATGCGCACCCTCCGGGTGGACGGCTGGAACAAGGTCCGGTCGGCTCGCACTACCATTGAGGAGGTTCTTCGCGTCACTCAAACTGAGGAGCACCTCCAAGCCCTCGCCGGAACCTGATCATGGCCAAGCGTCCTCCTGTCCCTCGCTGGCATTCCTGCGATGTCTTTCAAAGCGTGCCGCCGGTCTCCCGATTTTGGCGATTCGCGATAAACAATGGGAAAGTTTCGCTCAACGCGGAACTTGAACTCCAGCCTGGGCAAACCGTCTCCCCGAAGTTGGGACGGCGGGGTTGGGGGAATCTCTGGCACCCTCAGCTCAATGTCGCGTGGTTGCCACCCGATCAGGTATACCTTCGCGTGGTTCATCTCCCGATGGGCGAGCCGGAGGAGTTGCAGCCCATGCTCGATCTCCAACTGGAGAAGCTGTCGCCCGCTCCCATTAATCAGATCGTGTGGACTTATCAGCCTGTCCCGCATCCGGAACCCGAGCAGCAGTCGGCGATCGTGATCATCGCGGAGCGCGCAGCTGTGGAAAAGTATCTCGGATCGCTGGAACAATGCGAATACCTCCCGGACCGGCTCGAACTGCCCTGGTTGCATCACATCCTCTCCGTTCGGCCTTCGGGCGGCCAGACCTGCCTCTATCTCGTCAGCCGCGATCGGTTGGTTTTCTGTCTGGCGGCATGGTGGTACGGCCAAGTGCTCCAAAACGTCGAATTGTTCCACTTCGAAATCAATGACGCCGCCGCGGCGCGCGTCGCCGATCAACTCATTCGCGTGGGCTGGGCCGGGGAATTTGAAGGTTGGCTGAGTGAACCGCCCAACTGGCTACTCACGGCATCGGCTGAGGACCTCGAGATTTGGGCACCGCTCCTCAAGGCACAAATCGGTGGCGACATCGAAACGCAGGTCGCGCCGGACTTGGGCGACTTAGCCCAATTGACGGCTGAGCGCGGGGTGCGGAACGAAGCCACCGCCAACCTGCTCCCCATAGAATTCGTGGCGCGTTATCGGCAGCAGTTCATTGACCGGCTTTGGATGCGCGGTGTGGGGGCGATGATTCTGGTCTACCTCTTCTTCGTCTTGGTTTATTTCGCCGGCGTACAGGTCCTGGAACATCAGGACAACCGGCTGCGGGCCCAACTGGCCGAGCTCTCAGCCGCATATACCAACGCCCTCCAATTGAAGGAACAGGTGCGGGTTTATGCCGAACAGGCCGAACTTAAATACGCCGCCCTCAATTCCCTGCGCATCGCTTCGGAGTTATTGCCAACCGAAATTACCCTCACCAGTTTCACCTTCCAGGGCGGCCGCAGTTTGCGCCTCGTAGGGATCGTTGCCCCCGATCAACAAGCGCGCGTCACGGAATACAATGCCGAGCTGCGAAATGCCAGCATCGATGGCACACCCTTGTTCGATAAACAAAAATTCGATCCGCCCAGTTTTATGCCCCAAGGACCCATTTTCCGGTGGGACTTCACCGCCGAGCTTAACCGCGCTTTTTCGGAATGAGCGGGGCTCTTGATAAACTCAACCTCCGTCCCCAGGAGCGACGACTCGTCGTCATGGGTTCAGTCGTTTTGTTTCTCGTGCTCAATTTCTGGTTTGTCTGGCCTCACGCCTCGGATTTGAGACGCGTCCAAACCCGTCTCGAAAAGAACCGTCGCCAGCTCCAGACATTCGAGACCGAGCTGAGCCGAACCAATACTTATGCGCGACGGCTCCAGGAACTCCAAAGCCAGGCGGCGGGTGTGCTACCCGAGGAACAGTTCACGATGCTCATTTCTCAAATCCAGTCTCAAGCCACCCAAAGTGGCGTCAGTTGCGGCCCCATTCGTCCCCTGCCCCGAAGCGCTCGTTCCGAACCGACTGAATTCTTCGAGGAACAAAGCCTGACGCTCGGGCTCAATCCCACTGGACCCGCCGAATTGATCGATTTCCTGGTGGCGCTCGCGTCCGGAGATCTTGTTATCCGGGTCAAGGAGCTCGATTTGAAACGAGACCCCACCGAGACCCGATTAACCGGCAGTATGCGTTTGGTTGCCAGTTTTCAAAAGAAGCCCACCACCGCAAGCGCACCGGACCGAGTGCGACGACCCGGCGCCCGAAAATCGTGAACGTACCCACCTGCAATTACCCGGAGATTCTAAAGCGAGGCATCACCGCCGTGCTCGTGATGCTATTCATTACAAACCCGCTGGCCCAGCCTGTGCCTCAGCCGGTCCGGCCGCCTGCTTTGGCCGTTACCAATGCCGCCCCAGTCACCAATTCCATCGCGGCTCGGCTCGAGGCCATCCGCGCAGCACGTGCTGCCGCTGGCCAAGGACCACCGGCATTTCCCACGGCTCCGCTGCCCTCAAGCCAACCACCGCAGACCCTCCCGAGTCCGGCGGTGTCGCCTCCGTCTGCCGCAGGAACGACCGAAGCCGGGATGCTGACCACAAGTCCGCCCACGAACCGGACCGCGGTGCTGGACCAGGCGAGCCAATTGCCCGTCGTCCTGAGCTTCAAGAATGCCCCGCTGGAGCAGATCTTTGACATGTATTCCCGCTTGACCGGGCGCGTGGTTCTTTACCCCACGCAGCTCCAGACCCAAGCGATCACAGTCACTTCAAGCGAGATCGATCTCTCACCTTTGGAAGCGACTCACGCGATCGAAGGTGCGCTCTCGCTCAACGGCGTCACCTTGATCCCGCTCGGGGAAAAATTCGTCAAAGCCGTGCCCGCGGCCCAATCCATCCAGGAAGGTCCACCGATGAACGAGGGGCCGGTCAAGGACCTGCCGGAATCGGAACAGTTCATCACCCAGGTTGTGCCCCTCAAAGTTGCCCTCCCCTCGGAGGTCGCCACCGTCTTCAGCACATTTACCAAAACGCCGGGCGGCATCATCCCAATCGATGCCAGCCGGATTCTGGTTCTCCGCGATTACGCCTCGAACATCAAACGCATGATGGAATTGATCCGGCAGATCGACGTCCAGCCGGAATCAGCCTACGTCCTCGAAGTCGTCCCGATCAAATACGGCAAAGTCTCCGACTTTTTCACGACCATGAATTCCCTGATCAGCGGCAACAGTTCCGGTTACGCCGGCACGCCTGTGACGGGTACTGGGCGTGCGGGCGCAGCCGGAGTCGGCAGCCGGTCTCTCGGCACCAGTGGGCGGAGCCTCGGTTCGAGCGGCCGCTACGGCTCTTCCTCCGGACGTTATTCCCAGGGCCAATCCGGGCTTGGTGGCAACTTCCAGGCCCAGCAGGCCGGTCTCACTGGGACCGGCACACAGCCTGGAGGCAGCACGTTTCAACAAAGGCTTCAGCAAATTGTCAGTCGTGCGGCAGGCGACGATCAGATCGAACTGCTCAGTGATGCCCGCATCGTGCCGGATGAGCGTTCCAATTCCCTGATCGTGTATGCCAACCGCCAGGATATGGAGATGATCACCAACATCGTTTCCAAGGTGGATGTCCTCCTCGCCCAGGTGCTCATCGAAGGAATAGTGCTGGCGGTGAATCTGACGGATCGCGAAGAACTTGGCATGAGCTGGCTTCAGAAACCCAAGCAGTTCGGCAACGATTCCGCCGGTGCTGGTGTCATCAACAACGGTCTCGGCTTCCTCAGCGCGATCACCAACTTCCCGTCCGGCCAACCGAGTGGGTTCAATTACTTTGGCAGCCTGGGCCAGGATTTCGAGGTCTCCATGCGGGCCTTCGCCTCGGATGGGAGAGTCCGCATCCTCCAACGCCCGCGCGTGCAGACCTCACATGCCGTGCCCGGCTATTTCTTCTCGGGTTCGACAGTGCCGTATGTCACAGGTTTCTACGATTACGGCGGAATCAGTGGAGGATACGGCACGCGATCCCAGGTCGAACAGGTCGAGGTCGGCGTTCGTCTCGAGGTCGTCCCGTATATCACTCCCGACGGTTTGGTCGTCCTGGACATCTTTCAGGATATCAGTCAACTGGGAGAGTTCGTACAGATCGACCAGAACCAAGTGCCCACCACCACTTCACGCAACGCTCAGGCCACCCTCTCGGTCCGCGATGGCGAAACCATCATCCTCGGCGGTTATATCGAGGAAACCCGGAACTCCGGGAAGAGCGGTGTGCCAATCCTCAAAGACATTCCCCTCCTCGGCACGTTCTTCCGCAGTAAAACGGAGAATAATAGCCGCACCGAACTCATCCTCCTCATGCACGTCACGATCCTGAAGAACCCCGCCGATGCCGGGGTCCAGGCCGATGCCGAAAAAGCAAAGCTCCCCGGTATTTCTGCCGCAGAGCAGGAGTTTCTTAAAAGCAGCACGAAAAAGCATTCCTTCTGACGCGGGCCCCTTGCCCGGCACTTCCATGCGGAAGGGCTGCAACGTGCCTCAGGTCGAATGGGCCGCCGCGCGCTAGCCGCCCGCCATGGCTCCAACAATGAGGAACGGTTCCCGGCCGCTTGTGACCGGCTCGGGTAATGGAGTCTCAGGCCGTTCTCGGGAAAGATCTTCTCTGCAGGCGAAAAAGCGGATGAACGGCCGGCGTACGAGCGTGCCGTGGTCGCGGACGGTCCCCCGTAAGACCGGGTAACGCGTCTCGATTGTGTCGAGCACCGCCCCCAGCGTCACCGGCGCTTGAACTTCGATCTGGATCTCGCCTTCCACGCGCGCAAGTGTTCGCAAGTGATAGGGCAGGACGACGCGTATCTTGTGCGGTTGCGAGACCATCGAGCATCACTCCAGGGTTTGCACTTCTACCGACAAAACACCGGGCAAATCCCGGACGATGGAATTCCACGAATTACCGCCGTCCGCCGAGCAATAGACCTGACCGCCGGTCGTCCCGAAATAGATACCACAAGGATCGAGTTGATCCACCGCCATCGCATCCCGCAGCACGTTTACGTAACAATCTTTCTGCGGCAAACCTTGCGTGAGGGCTTCCCATTCGTGACCCCCGGTTTTGCTGCGATAAACGCCCAACTTGCCCTCCGGTGGATAGTGCAGGGAGTCGCTGGTGATCGGCACGACGTAAATCGTCTCAGGCTCGTGGGCATGAACCTCTATCGGAAAGCCGAAGTCCGTAGGGAGATTTCCGCTGACTTCACTCCACTGCGCTCCGCCGTTGTCCGAGCGCATGATGTCCCAATGCTTCTGCATGAATAACACCTCCGGACGCGATGGATGCATCGCAATGCGGTGCACACAATGCCCGACCTCCGCGTCCGGGTCGGGCAGTTCGTACGGCGATTTCAACCCGCGATTGATCGGCTTCCACGTCGCGCCCCCATCGTCCGTTCGAAAGGCGCCCGCCGCCGAGATGGCGAGATAGATGCGATCGGCGTTCATCGGGTCAAGAAGGATAGTGTGAACCGCCATGCCGCCCGCTCCAGGTTGCCAGAGATGCCCCTTCGCATTCCGGAGCCCGGCAAATTCCTTCCATGTCCGCCCGCCATCGCTGCTCTTGAAAAGCGCCGCGTCTTCCGCGCCGGCATAGACCGTATCGGGATCGCTCCCCGAAGGCTCAAGATGCCAGATCCGTTTGAATTCCCAGGGATGCTGCGTGCCGTCATACCATTTGTGGGTGCCCACCACTCCTTCGTAATGGAACATGTTGCTCGTTCCTTTCGGCATCCCGTCCGCGCCCATCAAATCCTCGGGCTTCGTGCCCGGCGGGTTCCACGTCTTGCCGCCGTCATCGGAGCGCTGGATGATTTGCCCAAACCACCCGCTCGACTGCGACGCGTAAATACGATTCGGATCAGCCGTCGAACCCTTGAGGTGATATATTTCCCAGCCGGCAAAATACGGCCCATCCACTCCCCACACCTCTCGCTTGCCGTCGGCTGTGAGGACGAACGCTCCCTTCTTCGTTCCTGCCAATACTCGAATAGTACTCATGGTTCACACCTGCCTACGTTGTTACTTCAGCTCAGTTTGGAGCCTACGATAACCCGGCATTCCGGGCAAGGTTTTACCAAGCGCCTGACGGATCGTGGCGAGCCACGGACTGCCCCTCCGTCAGAAAGGGAAATGTGGGTAGCATGGACGATTTGCTTAAATCGGAGCGCCCGGTCGGGGCTGCGATCGATTCGTCGTCCGCCAGCGAGGACAACATAATCAACAGCTCCCCCGGAAGATTCGGACCGGTCGTCTTCAAAACCGGATAGTTATACACCACCCCCAGGGATACCCCGGTAGAAGGACAGGTACAAGAACCAGCCATATTCCCCGAATAAACCGCCCGAGTGGGCCCAATGCTCACGGCCAAGGATGTCGAATCGCATCAAACCAAGTCCGTAATCGTAGTCCGGCCCGCCAATGTCCACCGGTTGGAAGGATCGCATGGCAGCGAGGCTGTTCGCGTTCAAAAGACTGCCGTCAAACAGTGCCCTGCCGAAACGGGCCACATCACCCGCCGTGGAAACGATCGCCCCGGAGGTCCAGAATGAAGTGAGAATGGCCGTCTGGGACATGCCTCCAAGGTCCTCGTGGACGCCGTCACCGTCGAAGTCGAGATGCGGGTGTGCCAAATCCCCGAGCCAGGCCTCCTCGCCCCCGAGAAATGTACTTCGCAATCCGGCGCGATCCAGCACCGTTCGGCGGATTTGAGCCGCGACGCTTGTGCCGGTGACGTTGCGGATAATCATCCCCAGAAGGACATATCCGGTGTTACTGTATTGCCCGGCCGCGCCCGGTGCGAAGTACGGGCCCTTCACGTAGTCCATGACATCTTCCGGCTGCCAGTACCGCGACCCATCGACGAACAGCGCCTGCCGGAATTCCAGGTCGTCACCGAAATTGTATGTGCCAGCCCGATGGCTCAGGAGTTGGCGGACAGTGATGTGCGTTGAGATGTTCGGATGATTCAGTGTCGGCAGCCACTGGCCCACGGTGTCCTCGAGACCCAGGCGGCCTTCCTCAACCAATCGAAGCACCGTGGCCGCTACGAACGTCTTGGTCACGCTGCCAACTTCGAATGGCGTCTGCGGACGAATCGAAACCCGCCCATGCGAATTCCCCCTCGTGCCGAGCCAGACAGTCCGGTTCGAGAAGACGACGGCGGCCGCTGCGCCTACGATTCCCTGGTTGACGCAGGCCCGTTCCAGTGCTTGCTGTAATGCGCGGCAGGGGGACGGGTTAGTGGCCAGAACGACGCGATAATAGGACTCCCGGGTGGGTGGGCTATCGTCAGCCCACTCCACCCGAGGCGCGTCTGTCGTGAGGGTGACTTTATCTTTCCATGACCCTGCAAGCAGATCGAACGCGGTCTCGAGCGAAAAAACCTGGTCTCCCTCGTTGGACCAGGAAAGTACCGGCCGGGAATGCTCGAGCAAAACGCTGATCTGCCCTATTTCGGCGCCGTGGCTGGTAAGCGTGAGGCCGTGGAAGCCGATCAAGAGCATAAACAAGTGCCGGCAGAAAAGTAATGCCGGGGGTTGCGCACCTTTTATCCCGGGCGTCATGGGTCGATGGTGATGCATGAGTCAACGCTCCGAATTCCGCCGCCGCGGTTTACGTTAGCCGGCGGAGGCGCCGGCTCGCGCTTAATTTCCGCACGAGCTCCTTAATCTTTTGTGACTGGCTTTTGTGCGCCACGAGTGCGGCATCGTCGCTTAACACAATGATCGTGTCGCGCTGTCCCACAAGAGCGATGGGGGTCCGATTCCTCGTGCGTGCGTCCACCACGATGTTATGCGCCGCATCCACCTGAATGAATTCGCCGATCGCGACATTTCCTGCCGGATCGGCCCTGAGATGACGAGCCAAAGCGTTCCAGGAACCCAGGTCATCCCATCCGAATTCGCCATCCGCGACGACCACATTTCGCGCATGCTCCAACAGCCCAAAATCGATCGAGATCTTTCGTAATCCTGGATAGTCACGAGCCAAAGCCGCCGCCAGCTGCTTGCGCTTTCCAGCCGCGTCGAACCAGCGTTCGCAAGCGGCATGGAGCTCCGGCTGATGCCTCTGCAAACCCTCCATGATCGTCGGGAAGGCCCAAATGAACATCCCGGCATTCCAACGGAAATGCCCGCTGCTCAGATAGCCCATTGCCTGCTCTAATCCAGGCTTTTCAACGAATTTCTCCGCCCGATGGAATGTAGTCCGATAAGGCCTGGCACCGTGCGGCGGTGGCAGGGCTTCGCCGACTCGGATGTAACCGTAACCTGTAGCGGGCTCAGTCGGCGCAATGCCGATCGTCACGATCGCTTGCCCCCGGGCGGCAAGGTCGAAGCAGTCGCTCAGCACCTTCCGGAACTGCTTTTCCTCCTGAATCACATGGTCCGCAGGCAAGACCGCCATCACCCCGGATGTCGATCGCGCTCCTACCAGCGCGGCGCCCAGCGCCACAGCCGCGCAAGTGTCACGGCCGACCGGTTCCGCAACGATGTTTTCAAAGGGGATTTGCGGTAGTTGCTTCCGAACGGCGACCGCCTGGGCCTCGTTCGTGATTACGAACACATGCGCAGGATCTACCAGAGGCTGAATGCGATCGACCGTTTGCTGAAGCAAGGACCGCTTGCCCAGCAGCGTGATCAGCTGCTTGGGACGTCCCTCGCGACTGAGCGGCCAGAATCGTTCTCCCCGCCCCCCGGCCATGATCACCACAAACCGCAGCGCCCTGGTATCTCCCTTGTTCATGCCGCTCTGACCGCAGTCGAAAGCCCGCTCACAAATTCTGATATCAGAGAGATCAAATCAGTGCTTTGTCCGTGCTTGGAAATTCGATCAACCAGCGCGCTCCCCACCACCACCGCATCTGCCACCGCCGCGACGGTTTGCGCCTGATCGGGATTGGAAATCCCGAACCCCACGGCAATCGGTAAGGATGTGTGCGCGCGGATCCGTTGGACCTTCGCGGCCAAATCTCCGGCCACGGCCTGTTGCATTCCGGTCACCCCTTCGCGCGAGACATAATAAACAAATCCACGCGCGTGTTCCGTAATGGCGGCCATGCGGTCTTCAGGCGTTGTCGGGGCCACCAGATAGATGTTGCACATGCCCTCCCTTCGCATCAGGTCTTCATATTGATGCGCCTCTTCCGGCGGCAGATCCAGAGTCAAAATGCCGTCCACACCTGCGCGGGCGGCATCGGTCAGAAAGGTCTCGAGCCCATACCGGTGCAGCAGGTTGAAGTAAGTATAAAGAACCACGGGCACTTCGGATTTCCGGCGAATGACCGACACTGCCTCCAGCACGGCCCGTGGTGTCGTCCCCGACGCCAATCCTCGTTGGGCGGCGAGTTGGTTGACCCGTCCATCGGCGAGCGGATCACTGAAGGGCACGCCCAACTCAATACAATCCGCACCGGCTCGGTCCAATGCCAATACCAACTCGCAAGTCCGCTCCAAACTGGGATCTCCCGCTCCCAGGTAAGCGATCAATCCCTTTCGTCGAGCTCGGCGGAGTGAGGCAAACCGTTCCTCGATGCGGTTCATGCGCCCCGCAGTTTCTGCCTTCACTGAATTTGTGGCAAGCAGAAGAGCGATCCATCTTGCCATCCCAATTCGCCGCGGGTAAGGTCCGCTGTCATGCTCGGGCTCGTTACGCTACGGGTGGGGTTGAGGGCTCGGGCACGATGCGTTTGGTCGCAACCTGACATCCGAAAACCCAGAGGCAACGCTGTATTCTCCGAAGGTGATGCGCTTGTCGTCGTAACTCTCAACAACCTGGCCACCCGGCTTGAATAGGAACCAAGGCGCTGGCCGTAGCATATGAAGTCTGAGAACTTTCTCATGCTGGCGGACAGCGAGCGCGACGCCGACATGTTGTATGCCGTGGGCATGTTTGCCCCCGATCCGTTCCTCTACTGTAACTTGCGCGGCAAATCACACCTCGTCCTCAGTGATCTCGAAGTCGGCCGGGCCCGACGATGCGCCTCCCATTGCCGGGTGCAATCCCTCACTCAACTTGCCAATCGACTCCGCCGTGGTGGAGTGGCCGCCCCGGAATGGGCTGATATCATCGCCCACGTCCTGCGTCAAAATGGCGTTCGCAAGGTCATGGTCCCCGAGCACTTTCCCTACGCCCTGGCCCGCAAGCTTAGAAACCGCAACATCAAACCCCGCGTCAAGCGAGGTCCCTTCTTTCCCCAACGCCAACTTAAGACCGCCGAGGAAATCAAAAAAATCAGTGCTGCGTTGATGATGGCCGAAGTCGGCCTGTCCGAGGCCATTCAAACCCTGAAGAACTCCAAAATCGGGAAGAATCGACGACTCCTATTCCACAATGTCCCGCTGACTTCGGAAAAACTGCGCGCTATCATCGATACCGCCGTCCTTCAGGCAGGAGGCGTCCCCAGCCGCACCATCGTCGCGGGTGGGCGACAGGGGTGCGATCCCCACGAGTCCGGCTCCGGCCTGCTCCGAGCTCACGAACCCATCATTATCGATATTTTCCCCAGATCTCAAAAGACGGGATACTACGGCGACATCTCGCGCACGGTCGTCAGAGGCCGGGCCACGGAGGGTGTCCGGCGTCTCTTCCACGCTGTGGCGCGCGCGCAGGATCTCGCTTTCCGAAAAATCCAGGCCGGTATCAAATGCTCCGACGCCCATGACGCTGTCCGTGAATTCTTCGACGGGGAAGGTTACTCAACCCGTCGTCGCAACGGCCATATGGAAGGCTTCTTCCACGGCACCGGACACGGACTGGGTCTGGAAATCCATGAGGCCCCTCGAATTGGGCCCAATTCCAACGATTTGCTCATTGCCGGGCAGGTCGTCAGCGTTGAACCGGGTCTATACTATGAGGAGCTGGGCGGGGGTGTAAGACTGGAAGACGTAGCGCACTTAGGACCGAATCGGACACGAAACTTAACCAAGTTCGAGAAAGTGCTGGAGGTGTGACGATCTGACGCTGCGCCGCGTCGCAACGTCACACTGGCTGCGGCTATTGCCTCAGCGCCAAGAATGTAAGTGTTTAATAGACGGTCATTTGTGTAAGAGAACAATAGTGGCATTGACTCCGCTTTGACCTTTTGAACGTAAGCGAATCTCACATTGTCTATGGAAGTGGCGCGGGAGAGCCACGCAAAGTTCATCGACCCAGCATAGACTGGAGTTTCAGCGTAAAGATGAAGAAGTAACTATGATCATATTGGATCACTATTGGTGGGTTTTCTTTATTCCGGGGTTGGTCTTGGGGCTTTACGCGCAATTCAAACTCAAATCCACCTACAACAAATACCTTCAGGTCCGGACAAACAGCGGAATCTCAGGGGCCGAAGCCGCTCGTGAAATCCTCGACCAAGCCGGGCTCACCACCGTCCCCATTCGAGAAATCTCAGGTCACCTGACCGATCATTACGACCCTATTCACAAGTCTCTCTGCCTTTCGAAGGAGAATTTTAATGGCCGGTCGCTCGCGGCAATTGGCGTGGCAGCTCACGAGACGGGTCACGCCTTGCAGCATCAAGCTGCCTATGCCCCCTTAAAAATGCGGATGGCCCTGGTCCCGGTCACATCGTTTGCCAGTTCAGCGGCAGTCTGGATCACGACCCTGGGCTGGTTCATGGGACCGTTCTTCTTTCATAAAATTATCGGGATCGCCATCGGCGTTTTCGCCGTCATCACGCTTTTTCAGGTGATTACCTTGCCCGTCGAGTTTGACGCCAGCCGGAGGGCCAAGGAACGTCTCCTGAGCCTTGGTCTGATTCAAAGCACGGAGCATAGCGGTGTAGTCAAAGTGCTCAATGCGGCGGCCCTGACTTATGTGGCCGCAATGATCGCCGCCGTGCTCCAATTGCTCTATTTGATCATGGCCTCCCGGCGCAACTAATCCCTGATCTCGGGGTTCACTTTGTATTGGAGTCCAGACCACAAATCAATTGCCTGCGGCTAATCTGAGAACTGTACCTCGCCAAACATCACATGGCCATTTCACGAAGAGCCAAAACCCCGTCCCACAAAACCACCGGGCCGAGACGCGCAAAATCCACCCGGAGGTCAACTCGCCAACTCCCGCGGGGGGAGAATGTCCTTTTGCCGCCAGCAGAAGAAGCCCCAGCGGTTCCGCCGGCCCCCCCCGCACGCCGGGCACCTGAGCCAACCCGGGCTCGTCCTCCGGTCATCGCGGCCGCTCCATCCGAAAGGACGGACCGCGGCAGTTACGACGGTGACACTGCGATTAAGCTTTATCTACGGGAGATCGGCCAAGTCCGGCTCCTGACTCCTCAGGAAGAGATCGAATTGGCCGCACGCATCAAGCGCGGCGATAAGAAGGCTCGAGAGCAAATGATCAAGGCCAACCTCCGATTGGTGGTCAAGATCGCCAGAGACTACGAGGGGCTGGGACTTCCCCTGCTCGACCTTATTAGCGAGGGCAACATCGGCTTGATGAAGGCCGTCGAAAGGTTTGATCCCGCCAAAGGCGGCAAACTCTCCACATACGGCGCCTGGTGGATCAAACAATCGATCAAACGTGCCCTCGCCAACCAGTCCAAAACCATCCGCCTGCCTGTGCACCTGGTCGACCGCATTTCGCGCATGCGCCGGGTTGCGATGAAGCTGCACGAGGAGCTCGGACGCGAACCGACCGACGAGGAATTGGGCGAGGAACTCGGCATGACGGCCTCACGGGTTGCACAACTCCGTACCGCCGCCATTAGACCGGCGTCGCTTGATGCCCCCATCGGCGACGACGATTCCAACAGCTTTGCGGAAGTCGTACAGGATGAGAACGCTGAGACACCCTACGAAAAGCTCGAGGGAAAGACAGTCACGGCCATGCTTCAGGAAATGGTGACCAAACTGGATCCTCGTGAAGCCACGATTCTCCGCTATCGATTCGGTCTGGATGGCGGCACCGAGAAGACCCTCGAAGAGGTCGGCCAGAAATTCGGCGTCACCCGGGAACGCGTCCGCCAGATCCAGAACATTGCGCTTGCCAAACTCCGCCGCATGGTTGAGAAGCTCGAAGCCGCCCGAACCTGACCGGTGAGAAATCGACCCCTGAAGTGGGTTGGAGTACTGTCTCCCGAGCCGTAGTGTCCTTCGACCGGCCGGACTATGGGACCCCACCCGGGTGTGGGTGATCATGTCATCGAGGCGGCAACCGGCGCGTGCCGTCAGATGGGCACGCACTCGACGCACACATGAACTCTACCCCCTTCAATGATTCGGGCCTGGAACGCGCGATCCGCAATATTCCTGATTTTCCCGTCCCGGGAATCCAGTTCAAGGACATCACCCCCGTCCTGGCGAACCCGGTTCTATTCAAGGGCTGCATCAATCAACTCGCCAGCCCATGGCAGCCGGGAGACGTGGACACGGTAGTGGGTATCGATGCCCGCGGTTTCATCTTCGCGGCTGCGGTGGCCTTTCATCTCGAGGCCGGATTCGTCCCAATCCGCAAGAAAGGTAAGCTCCCCTACCACACCTATGAGGAAAGCTATGAACTGGAATACGGATCCAACACGATCGCCATTCATCAGGACGCTTTTTCTCCGGGCGCGCGTGTGCTGATGGTCGATGACCTCCTGGCTACAGGTGGAACGGCCGCCGCCGCTGCCGCCCTCGTTTCGCGGGCCGGGGCACAGGTGCTCGAGATCGCGTTTTTCATTGAGCTCTCGTTTCTGCGCGGACGGGAGAAACTATCGGCTTATCCGGTTCGTTCGCTCGTGATCTACGCGGCGTAGAATTTCCTGCCCGTTCCTGATGGCCTGGCTGCATTTCATCGATCTGACACTGTTTCGCTGGATTAACCAGACCCTCAGCAATCCCGTCTTCGACGTGCTCATGCCGTGGCTCAGCAACGACAAGCTCGTCGTTTGGCCGGCGTTGGTGGGGGTCCCAATGCTGCTCTGGCACGGCAGCGCGCGGCTTAGGATTTGCGTGGTGTTGGCCATCGCCGTCGTGTTCATGGGAGAAGCGTTCGCCATTCAACCTCTGAAAAAATCCATCCACCGCCCCAGACCGTTCGAATCCATCACCGAGGCGAAGCTCCTGGTTGGGAAGGGAAAATCCGAAAGCATGCCTTCGGGCCACGCCGCCAACAGCTTCGCCGTGGCGACCGTCTTAATTTGGTTCTATCGTCGACGCGCCATCGCCATCCTGCCCTTGGCGGGCGCAATTGCCTATTCGCGGATTTACACAGGCGCGCATTATCCCAGCGACGTCCTGGCAGGTGCGATCCTTGGCGTTGCCTGCGCGGGTCTAATGATTGTCGGCGTGGATTACGCCTGGGCCTTCCTCGGCAAACGATGGTGGCCTCTCTGGTTTCAACACCTCCCCTCGCTACGAAACCCTCGGCCGCATCACAACAATGAACCGCCGGTCACACGCCCTTCCGACCTTGAGGGGCATTGGCTCCGGCTGGGTTACGCGCTCATTTTGATCGTGCTCTGCGCGCACTGGGTCTATCTGGCCAGCGGCCGCATACAATTGAGTGAGGATGAGGCCTATCAGTGGGTCTGGTCCAAACATCTCGATCTCTCCTACTACAGCAAGCCGCCCATGATCGCTTATGCCCAAGCCCTTGGCACGGCATTGTGGGGCGACACCGAATTCGGCGTTCGGTTTCTTTCCCCACTGATGGGCGCGGCGGTCAGCTTCCTGATGCTCCGTTTCTTTGCGGTGACCGCCAGTGCGCGACTCGGCGTCTGGCTCTTGATCTTGACAACAGCCACACCCCTCCTGGCGGTGGGTTCGGTGCTGATGACCATCGACCCACTTTCTGTCCTATTCTGGACCGCCGCCCTCGTCGCCGGTTGGCACGCCATCCACAGGGATCGACTCGCCCTCTGGCTTTGGTCGGGAATCTGGCTCGGGCTCGGGCTCCTCAGCAAGTATGTGGCGTTGCTTCAATGGCTCTCTTTCGCGCTGTTCTTCGTCCTTTGGCCACCTGCGCGCAGGCAACTGCGCAAACCGGGCCCTTACCTGGCTTTCGTCATCAGCCTCCTCTTTTTTCTGCCCGTCCTGATCTGGAACTCCCAGCACGATTGGATCGGCGTCACACACGTCGGGGAACGCGGCGGACTGGATCGAGACTGGCAACCGACTCTGCGATTCTTTGGAGAATTCCTGGGTGCGGAATGGGGCCTGCTCAACCCGATCTTCTTCGTCGGCATTATCGGCGCCATGATCGGCCTATGGAAACTGAGGGTGAAGCAAGCCCTGTCCATTTACCTCTTCTGCATGGGCGCGCCACTGTTCCTCCTTTGCCTGGCTTTCACTCTCCGATCCCGGGTCCAGCCGAATTGGATCGCCCCCGCCGTCATTCCCCTGCTTGGCCTCACGGTCCTCTACTGGTCGGACCGATTCCACCGAGGCGCTACGTTCGTAAAATCCTGGATGATTGCCGGGTTTGTTTTCGGTTTCGCCCTGGTGCTGCTGCTCCACGAAACAAACACCATCCGGAATCTCACCGGCCTGTCACTCCCCGCAAAATGGGATCCTCTCCGCCGAGTGCGAGGTTGGGAGGATGCTGCTCGCAGCGTGCGTCTTGCTCGGGAATCGCTGCTCGCCGAAGGCAAACCCGTCTTCATTATCGCGGACCACTACGGGATCGCCGGGCTGTTGTCATTTTACTTGCCGGAGGCGAAGGCCCGCATAACCTCCGATCCACTGGTCTATTGTCTGTCGGCCGACAGCCCCAGAAACCAGTTCGACTTGTGGCCGGGTTATGCGGATCGCAAAGGTCAAAACGCACTTTTTGTCCGCGAAGGACGAGGCCAAAAACCCCTCCCGCCCCGGCTCCGGGATCAGTTCCGCGACGTCACTGAGCTCCCGCGTGTCGAGGTGCGCCAGCACCGGCAGATTCTCCACGAAATCCATGTCTCCGAGTGCCGAGAACTCCGCTGATCCTGGCCAAGCCTTCAGCCGGACGCGGCTTGTTGTCCGCGACTATGATCTCGCCGCGACCCTGAACTCCGGGCAGGCCTTCCGATGGCAATACGAGGACGAATCCTGGCACGGCGTGATTGGCGAACATTGGGTCCGGCTTACACCGAAGGCCGACGGTATCAATGTCCGGGCGGAGCCAGGCGTGAAGGATTGGCACTGGCTTCGGCACTACCTCCAGGCAGACGTGGACCTTGGTCGGGTGCTGGCGGCGTTTCCCGCTTCCGATCCCCATCTCTGCACCGCTGTCCGTGCCTGTCGCGGTCTCCGTCTTCTGCGCCAGGATCCCTGGGAATGCCTCGCCTCGTTCATCCTCTCGTCCACTAAACAAATCGTCCAAATCCGCCAGATCATCGAGCTCCTCTGCCGCCGGTTCGGCCAGCCGTTGCCGCCGCTCCTGAGCGCACCGGGGCACGCCACTTTCCCACGCCCCGAGATCATTGCCAGCTGTTCCGAGAGCGATTTGCGCGACTGCAAAATGGGATTCCGCGCCCCCGCGCTGCTCAACACCGCCCGTCGTATCGCCGAGCATTCCTTCAACCTCGAAGGCCTCGTGGACTTGCCCACGGTCGAGGCCCGCCAAAAACTGACCGAACTGCCAGGTGTAGGAGAGAAGATCGCGAATTGTGTGCTTCTGTTTGGTTTCGGAGTTCAAGGGGCCTTTCCCATCGATGTATGGATCCTGAGGGCCCTGCGCGAACTCTACTTTCCGCAGCAGGCAGTGACCCGTGCGGAGATCAACGCCTTCGTTTCTACTCATTTCGGGCCCTACGCCGGTTACGCCCAACAATATCTTTTCCATTACATGCGCGTCTGCCTCGGACGTCCTGCCCGGCGCTCGCTTGCCCCCTCATGAAACGCCACCTCGAAGTCCTGTTTACACCCGCCGATTTCCTCGCCCTGCCCTCCCGCGATCTGACCGATACCACTTGCGTTGTATTCGACGTGCTTCGCGCCACCACCAGCATGATCACCGCACTCGACCATGGCGCGCGGGCCGTCGTGCCGGTCATCGACATCCCGGAAGCGCTTGCCTGTAAGTCCCGCCAGCCCGAGGCCCTCCTCGCAGGCGAACGCGATGGCCTGCATATCCCCGCTGAACTCGCTCAAGGCCACGCATTTGATTTCGGTAATTCGCCCCGCGAGTTCACTGCAGATCGTGTGGAGAACCGCACGATTATCATGACTACCACCAATGGCACCCGCGCACTCCGATCTGCCATTGGCGCAGCAGTGGTCCTCGTCGCCTGCTTTCGCAACCTTGGCGCGGTCGCAGCGCGCATCCTCCGCGCCCCTCCGCCCCGACTCCTCGTGATCTGCGGCGGGACGTATGACGAGGCCGCACTCGAAGATACCCTTGCTGCCGGCGCACTGTGCGCCTCCCTCTGGCCGCTCTATCGCGAAGGCCACGTGGCGGATTCGGCCGCCATCGCTCTAAATCTCCATGAACACTGGAGGGACAAACTGAACGACGCGATGCCGTTCGCCCGCAACGGCCGCCGCCTCCTCGCCCACCCCAACTTGCGCGACGATGTCGCCTTTTGCCTCGAACGCAATGTCGTGAACCTCGTGCCGGTTCTCGATCCCGAGGGGAGCGTGCGCACCACAATTGGATTTCTCTAATCGTTCTTGGGACGTTTGAGTTCAATGGGAGGTGAAGAAGTCCAGTTGTCGATCGAATACCGCGCCCGAAGAGAATTCGCCGCGATCAGGAATCTGCCGGTCGGAATTGGCCCCGCTCCAGTTCTCCGCTTCAAGGGAAAGTGGGGATTGTCCACCGCCGCCCGTTTCAACTCGTGTCGTAAAATCGTTCAGGGGCCTTGACCGTGGTGCCGGTATTCGGCCCAAACCAATCGAAAAGCGCTGGCGAACTCTTCCCCCCGATTCCTCAGCCATTCCTCCAAACGTTCGGTGGTGCACCATTCGCCCCGTTCGATCTCCTCGGGATGCAGCCGGAAGGGCCCTTCATTCGTGCATTGGTAAACCCACACGAATTCCTGCCCCGTCGCGGGACTGGCCGCCAATTTGAATAATCGGCGCGGCGCTTCAGCCAGCTCCAAGCCGAGTTCCTCTCGCAACTCCCGTACTGCGCAGGCGTCGTACAGGTTCGCCAACATTGAGGTGTCCGGAGGCCGAGGAATCCCAACAGCCGGGAAAGCAATCCTTGCTCTTCGACCGCTTCTGCAGGAATAAATCCCCCCGCCGATTAAACACCAACACGTGCACCGCCCGATGCCTCAGCGCCATTCGATGGACCTCACTCCGCGGGCGTTGGCCGATCACCTCGTCACGTTCATTCACCACGTCGAAGATCTCTTCGCTCATGTGCCTTTCTCCTTGCCAGCTAACATCGCCGTCAATGCCGCCCACTGCTCGACAGTCACCGATTCCGCGCGAACCCCGATCGCCAGTCTCAGTTCTCGAAATGCCCGTTCCAGCGCTTCGTCCAGCCAGTCCTGGCGCAATAGCTTCAACAACATTTTGCGTCGTTGCGAGAATCCCCGTTTCACGATCCGCACGAATCCTTGCGTCCGTTCACCCGGCAGCAGCCGATGCCTCCTCCGCGTCAGGGTAACACAGGCTGAATCCACATCCGGGACCGGGAAGAAGCACGTGGCCGGCACCTTGAACCAACCCTCCACGGCATAGTTCAGTCCCATCAATACCGTGAGCAATCCGTAGCCGTCTTCACCAGCCCGCGCCACCAGACGTTCGATCACTTCCCATTGCAGCGTGGCAACCATGCGCTCCGGCCCTTTCGGGTTCAGCCCCAGCTCAACCAGGATCGGTGACCCCACCGAATAGGGCAGGTTTGAAACCATCTTCCATCCCACCCAACTCCGTTCGGACCTCTTCAGATAATCCACCGCATCCGCCTCCAACAACTCCCATCCCCCCAGAGCCGCCAGCCGAGTCCGTAAACACTCCGCCAACCGGCGATCCTTTTCGATGGCCAGCACCTGCGCCCCAGCCGCCAGGAGTCCCGTCGTCAGCGCCCCCAGCCCCGGCCCGACTTCGAGGACCCGGTCGCCAGACCTCAATTCCGCCGCCCGCGTGATCCGCCGAAGCTGATTGCCGTCATGCAGAAAATTCTGGCCTAACGATTTCGTCAGCCGAATCTCTCGTCCCGTCAACCAGTGCTGGATCTCACTCAGTCTCATGGGCCCCGCCCCCGGATGTGCCATGGGCGAACTTGTCGCGTAGGGGCATCCTGGAAAAGACCAAAAATGCGATCCACGCCCGGTCGAGCTTCACCTCTCTGTCACGTGGGCCTTCGCCAACTCCTTCGTCAGCGCATCCACCGCCGATCGCAATTGCGCAGTCGAAATCGTCAACGGCGGTGTGAAACCGATCACTTCGCCCGCCTCGCCTTCCGGCAGCACGATGAATCCCGCCGCCAACATTCCCTGAATGACGCGCATCACGAGCCGCGTCGCCGGCGATCCGTCCCCATGTCGCAATTCCAATCCGACCATCAGTCCAAGACCCCGAACTTCGCCGATGATTCCTTCGGGCAATGGCAGCGATCTCAGCGCGGTTTGCAGCGCCTGCCCAACCTTCGCCGCTCGCTCCCACAACCGACGCGAGCGGATTTCGTCGATCTGGGCCAGCGCCATCGCGCAGCCCACGGGGTGCCCCAGAAACGTGCTGGTGTGGATCGCTTCCCCCGTCGATTGCGGCCACGCCCGATCCATCACCTCGGCTCGTCCGACGCACGCCGATAATGGAAATCCCCCTGTCAACGCCTTTCCCAGGCAAATGATGTCCGGAACCACTCCGGCGTGCTCGCAGGCAAACCAGCGCCCGGTCCGGCCAAACCCGGTATAGATCTCGTCCACGACCAGCAGCGCCTCATGTTTCGAGGCACAACGACGCAGAAGCTTCAGAAACTCAGGTGGCGGCACCCGGATCCCCCCACGGCCCTGCACGGGTTCGGCCAGGATGGCAGCAACGTTCCCTCGCCGCAGCAGCCGGTTCAGTTCACGTTCCGTGCATTCGAGCTGTCGCGGGTTTGCGGGAAAGGCCACAAACCGGCCGAATTGGCCCAATTGACTCTCGAACGGTGCGCGAAAAAAAGACCGGCTCGTCACGTTCAAACTCCCGTATCCCAAACCATGATACGCCCCCTCGAACGCCACTATCTCCCGACGACCCGTCGCCAGAGTGGCCGTCTTCAACGCCGCTTCCACCGCCTCGAATCCCGAGTTGCAAAAAAGTGTTTTCCCCTGCTTCCCTCCCGCGGTTGCCTCGCCAGCGCTCCTGCCCCAGCGCTCGAATGTCAGCCTGCTCAATTCGCGCGCCAACTGCGCCTTGAGCGGGTGAGGATGCACGTCGCCCATGGCGTGAAGCAGCCGGCTCATCTGCCTCCGGCCAGCCCGCACCACCCTTGGATTGGCATGACCCGCCGCTGCCACTCCGAATGCCCCCGTCAAATCGAGGTATCTCCGGCCCTCCACATTCCAGACGTGAACGCCCGAGGCCCGATCCCACACCATCGGCCAGGATGCGGCAGGATCCAGGAACGTCACGTTCCGTGACTCAAACTCACGCAGTTGTCGCAGGATGTCGCTGCTCCGCATGCCCCACCCTATTCAGCGGCGCCGGAAATGCCAATCTTGCAGCGCCCACAGGGAAGTCAGCACGCAGAGTTCGGACAGACAAACACTCCGGTCCCAGCCAGCCAGGTCCCAAATTGCCGATCCGAACTGATCACTGCGAGCGGAATCGACAACAGCCACGGCACCAGGATCGTCGCCGAGAAGAACAGAAATGCGGGAGCCAGTATCCAGGCCGACACGATCCACACGGCAGCAATCAGCGTTGGGATCCAGAACACGCGCGTTGCCAACCCCCAACTCACGCCGTCATTCGGGTCCCGCGACGGACTGGCCCATTGCACCCCCTTGCCGACCAGAATCCCCAAGACAAAAGTCAGATGCTGATACACCAGCAGCGGCGTCAGGAGGAGTCCGGCAGCAATATCACAGACCAACGATATGGCCTGTCTCCGGAGTGTCAGCCTCCGGTCCAGGTGCAACCAGAATAACAGGCATTTCGATCCCAATTGGATCACTGGCATGTAGATCAACGCCCACCAGATCGCCACGGGATCGATGTTCGACGCCCCAACCCGCGCCGCCAAGGCAAACCCGACCAACATCATGGCCACCAGCACCAAGCTGATGCTGTAACTGCTCATCGCATACGCCAGCCAGGTCCGTTGGCCGGTTCGGAAGCCCGGCGCCAGGATCAACGCCGAGTTCAGAAAGTCGCCGGTGCACCAGCGCTGATCTCGCCGGCCATAGCTGATCACATTCGATGGGATCTCTTCGAATGAACCGCCAGGTTCGAGGTCCAGTTCGACGTCCCAGCCAGCCCGCCCCAGTAACGACGCTTCGTGCACATCCTGGCTCAATACTCGACCACCCAATGGCGGTTTGCCCGGATAGATCGGCAATTGAGCATGCGCCATGAAGGGCGCAATCCGGATGATGGCATTGTGTCCCCAGTAGAGAGCCTCGGGACCGAGGAACCAACTGAACCCGCAACTGAAGATCTGCCCGAGCCGAGTGATCGAGAACTGCATTGCCTGGGCGAACGGCGTCGCAGCCCGGAAGGTGCTCATCATCGATTGAATGATCGCCGTCTGCGGACGCCGCTGCAGCTTGAGAATAAGACGCCGGATGCGGTCCCCGAGCATCACGCTGTCGGCATCCAACACCAGCATGAAATCGTACGCGCCACCATGGTGTTCGAGGAAGTTGGCGATATTCCCCGCCTTGAAGTTCACCCGGTCGTTGCGTCGCACCAGAAACAATCGGCCAATCGCCTTCCGGTTCTCCGCAAACAGGGAGAGCAGTCCATCCACAGTGCGGTCTTCCGCCGCTTGAATCTCGGGATCAACACTGTCGCTCAGCACGAGGAAATCACAGTGCGATTCCAGACCCGCGCGCTTGGCACTCAACCACGTCGCCCGGATGCCCGTCGCCACGCGGTCAACATCTTCATGATAGACCGGCATCACCAGCGCCGTCCGCGTCGTGATCGGCTCATCGGGGGGGATGTGCTCGGTGGGTCTGGACCTCCAAGCAGCGAAACCAATCATCCAAAGCAGCCAACTGAAATGGCCAAACAGGCAGAGAATAACCAACAACGCCCCGCCAAGGGCGATCAACCAGTCCGCCGGACCAACATAGAACCCGGGCGCAAACATGCCCAGGACGAGGACTGTCATCGCCAACGCCCCGCCCAGCACGATCCACCGCCGCAAGGTCAGCGAAATCCGCCAAATGCCGGAAGGGTGAGCGTCCTCGCGAACCCGGATCGGCCGAGAACGGTTAACCCCTTCGAGCCCTTCTGGCGGTGCGATGACCGCGCTTCGAAATTCGCACACGACCCGTCCCGCGTTATCAGTCCTTTCGACGTGATCCGGCTGCAAGTCGGCACTATTCCCGGGAACGACCATCGAGGTTGCCAGATCCGCCACGTGAGCAGTGTCCGCCAACGGCAATCCGTCCGCCGCTTCGTTGCCAGCGCCGTTCACCTCTCTCCTCACCGGAGGGCTCAGAATAAGTTCACTCTCAGCCACACAAAAATGACCATTACTGTCCCCAACGCAACCGCCAACAGCCAGAAGGGACGGATCCATGGTTCCCGCACTTCGCCCGGATCGGTGCTCGCCATCCCCCCGGTAGGAAGACAAATCGTTGTTGCTCCCAGATCACGGGACGGCCATTGGGTTGTCGACAAGCTGTAGCGGATCACTAGCACGGCATCCTGATGGACATTATCTTGGTGATTCGTTTCAGCTTTTCCTGAACTACTTCAAACTACTTCCCAAGGAGCTGCCGCCGCTTTTCTGGATTACGAAGCCAATAAAGCTCCATCTGAGCGACCACCGCAAGAGGAGGACTACCTGGATACGGCCCAGCCGTCGTATCTGTCAAAAAGTCTTCCAACACCGGAATAGCATCTGTACTTGCAGCCCTTGCATAAGCGCACAAAGCTGTTGCCCGAGTTGAGATGTTCTCATCGGTGTCATTTACGATGTCCAGCAAAGCTGATGACTGACTCTCATCGCCTCCCATACCCAAAGCAACGGTCAGCCACATTCGGGTACTCTTGTCGGCAGTCGCCGCCATCGCCCGTTTCAGAGGCGGAACAGCCACTGCTGAGTCCATAAAGTAAAACGCCCGCAGGTAAGAGTTCAAGGCCTGCGCTTTGCCGATTATGTAACTGCCGCGATGCGGCCCGCTCACATCAAGCGAAGGGTCCCGTACATCTTCCAGAAAGCGTCCGAGAATGGACTCAACGACTTGAGGATCAACGATGAGACCTGAATGTGCCAGTACGTAAGCCCACGTTTTCGCTTCAGCGGAAGTTCTCGTTCTGATTCGCTCCGTGACAGTTGCCCACTCAGTTACCGTGAGTGGCCGGCGAATGATGCGGTTATCGATGCTGCTTACCGCCATGCGCGAAACCTCGGGATCTGGATCCTCCAGTGCGAAGCGCAGAAGTGCTTCCGTGGACTCCTCCGCATTCATGCGGCGAACAACATGAACGAGATTCATCCGAAACGGCACATCGCCGGTCTTCATTGCCTCGTTGATTGCCGGCAGAGAGTTAGTGCCCTCTTTGCTCAGGTACTCGATGATGGAGTCGCGGATTGCCTCGTCGCCATCCCCCGTGGCTGTACGCAACTGCTTAATGACTTCCGCCAATCGACTTGTCTCCGCCCCGTCAGCGGATCGCGTAAACGCCGAGGATATCAGACACAGCACCGAAATGCCTGCTGAGATACCAACTGCCATGGAATGGCCTTGCACCAGTGCCCTCTTAGGAGATGCATGCTTTGGTTTCATCTGGGTTTTCGTTCGCTTTTCAATTATTCGATTGGCCAGGAGTCGACCAGTCCTGGCTCTTTGCCGAGTTCCTTCATGGCCCGCCTTCTCGCCGCAGTCGGAAAAGCTCGCCACGGGCCGCGTCCTCCAAGGGGTCGCCGGAGGTGTGGAGCATAACCGGCCTTGCCGGTTTGGACGAAGTACGCTCTTCGAGGTAGCGCTCCAAAAGCGGGATGGCGTCATACTTGGCAGACCTGGCATATGCCCGAAGTGTCAGAGCTTGCAGCGACAAGTCGCTCTCCTTTTCAACGAGCTCCTGCAACTCCGCCGCCACCTCGCTTGACCCCATGAATCCTTGAGCCACCAATGACCATTTGCGCGCTTTCTCATTGCTGTACGTCAAAGACCCCTCCTTCAACCTCTCGAGCACAGAATTCGGGCTTTGAATCGCCTCCAGTGCCAGCACGAACTGGGTCAATTCGGACGCTTCGGCTGAAAGGGACGAACCCATCCCACCACCCATTAGAGGTTGCGAGGGCTCTGAAACGGCCCTCAGAAACCGAGGCACGATCACCCGGGCACGCTCTTCTCCAGAGATCGCTGTGCACTTGGCAAGCACCAGCGATGCAGTCGCAGCCCGAAGCGCTGACGATTGCGACACGAGCTCCACCAATGCGGCCTTCTCGCCTGCAATCAGCGGCCGCTTGATCGGCCGGTTGGCCAGAAAATTCAGGGCTACCGTCTGGACGCCCTCATCCGAGGCCGCCATCGCCACCTCCAATAGCGCAGAAGCCGCCTCGTCTCCGTCCATGCCCCCAATGGCGCACAAAAGTTCCATGCGCACGATGCCCTGCGAGTTGCTCATGGCGGTTCGAATGGCTGGAATCGCCACATCAGCCAACTCGCTCAGACGGCGAACGCTCCGATGCCGACGTTCCTCATCGCCAGTCACATCGGCAGCCCGCAACTCCTCGATCATTACCCTTGCCTGGGTTGGTGCCTCAGCGGTTTCCGACACAGAACAGTACGATAAGGCTACGCACGAAAGGAAAACCGTCCTCAGGCGAGCCAACCGCGACCCTGGCACTGATCGCGTACGGGAGGTGCAGCCCCAAGATACTTTGAGAGAGCTGCTCCTCGATTCTCTTCCGGCCATTCGATGCGAAGTCGGCAAGGCATCCATACGGTTCAATCCTTCTAAGTTCACTGGCAACTTTACGATGAACCGTAATCTCCCTTCATGCCCTCACCTTCCTTCCTCAAACGATCAGGTTCGCCGTGGGCGACGGGTTCCATAGGGCTGCCGACGGTGTGAACCATAATCGGCCTTGCGGGTTTGGAAGACATACGCTCTTCCAGGTTGCATTGGCAATGCGATCCAGTTCGGCAGCACTTTAGTTTCCCTTCATTTACCCCCTTTTTGACGCAACAGGAATAGCTCATCATGGGCCGCATTCTCCAACGCATCGCCCGACCTATGGATCATTATCGGCGCCCCAGATTTAGACGACGCGCTCTCCTTCAAATAGCGTTCCAGTAGCGGTATCGCATCGCTCCCGGCTGATCGGGCGTATGCCCGAAGCGCAATCGCCTTCAACGACAGGTCGGGCTCATTTTCGACAAGCTCTTTCAATGCGCTCGCAACGTCGCTCGATCCCATGTACCCTTGTGCAATCAGTGCCCAAATCATTGCGCGCTCATTCTTACCATAGTTCAAAGATTCATCCTTTACGACGCCTAGCACAGCGTTTGTATCTTCGATCGCCGCCAAGGCGAGCACGAAACGCACTAGATCGTAGACCTCGCGGGAGAACGACGTACCCATGTATCGGACCTCCGAAGACTTAGGCGGCACCGAGGCCTCTCTCAGAAGTCTGGTAGCGATAATCTTCGCACGCTGCTCTGCGGGAATAAATTTGCACCTAGCGAGCACCTGCGACGCAGTTCCTGCGCCCACGGCCGGCGCTTGTGACACGAGTTCCACGAGCATGTTTTTTTCGCCCTCACTCACCGGCCGTGAAACCGGTCGGTTAGGCAGCAGATTCATCGCCGCCCCTCGGTACAGCCTCATCCGAATCGGTCGCTGCCAACTCCAGCAGAGCGGAGGTCGCATCGTCACCTTCGATGCCCCCAATAGCAAAAAGCAGCTCCAAGCGCACGGCTCCTGTTGAATTCTTCACTGCTTCGCGAATTGATGGAATCGCCGACTCCCCTAAGGCGCTCAACCTTTCTCTGGCCTGATGCCTGCCGGCTTCGTCGCCAGCTGCATCCGCGCTCCTCAACTCCTCGATGAGGACACCTGCCTGTCTTTGTGCCTCGGCGGCCTGTGTTACAGCTAACTGCAGTAACATCATGGTAACCAAGAGGACCATTATGCACGTCCGTCCTCGTAACGTGTCCGAAAACTCATCCATGACTCTTTGCATAAATGACCCCTTATTTAACACCATCATTCATTCGACTGTTGTCCGGGATTTGACCAGTCCTGAGCCTTTGCCGAGTTTGTTCTCCACTGGCTTTGGGTGAAATGCGTGTATCTCTCACCGTCCAGTATGCCTGGGAAAGTCTCCCGCACCCCTGCGGTGTACGGTCCTCCCACCGCCGCTCCCAGCGTTGGCTCCAAGGTGTCAGGCAGGAAATCCGTGTCCGAATCCACAGGGTTTGTCGGCCAGACGCCAAGCCCGCCTTGGCCGGTATCAGGACCGTTAGGCCACCAAGCCGTATCACAAGTGACATGACGAGCTTCGTGCCTGCACGCGTATCCAAAGGTATCAATTCCCGCGTAATTCGTGCCTCGATATGGCCCGTCTGGTGGGATCGAAGTATCATTGGATCGATGCCAAAGGAAAGCTTTGTACGCTTGATCGGGCGGACTCCAATTAGTCCAGGCCCAATCGTCCTCCGTGATCCCTGGGGCTGCACTGGTCGCATAGATCGGGTCGCCCCAACTCGCGGTGGTGTGCTTCCAGTAGAAATACCAGTTGGGGGTGACACCTGTGCCCGTTCCCGGGTGGTTCACCGCGTCATCCGCTCCTGAGAAGAAGATTTGAACCGTAACCGTGTCCGTGCAGTTATCGGGTTTTCTCTTGACCGTGACAACCTTGTTTCCGAAGGAACCGTTCGAGTTCGGCAGGCGACTGTATGTGAGCACCGGATACTCGTAGGGCCAGTTGCCAAGTGTGACGGATTTGATGCACCCAGCAACGTCTGGGAATTGCCATTCAAGCCATTGCACATCTGATCCACGGATTGCATGCGGAGTGATGTTGCAGGCGCCGTTTGGCCACGCCTGTCCGGGCGTGTAGGTGAACGTAAAATTGTTGTCAGTGACTGGATCCTGGTCCGGTTCCGTGATTTCCGGTCCGGTTCCGAATGGGCTTGTGCGGGCCGCCACCAGTGCCGACCACGGAGGCGAGGCAACGCTTGCTTGCGACTTAAATTGCACAACCACCGATCCTGCATGAATAGTCGTAAACTGGGCCGTGGTGCCATTTCCACTCAAGGGTGTGGTACCGGCAGGGCAGGAATAGAGGTCCCATGTGTTCTGTGGCGTAATGGGGACTGTGGTCTCATTGCGCGTGGCAGGGGGCTCGGGACAGTTGTTGATGTCCACCTCCCATTTCACGCCGGCAGTCGCCGTCACCGTGGCCGGCCCAATTGAAATCGCCCCAAGGCATTGGTCGGGGATGGGGCTGGGAGCGGTGATTTCAAGGCTAGGCGGGATCTTCCACTGCCATTGCCAATTCTTGACGCATGGGTTCTGCGCTGCGCTAACCGACAACACCATGCCGACAGCATACGCCCATCCCACGATCGCGCAAACGTTACGCAAGGACCTTCTCATCACATCACCCTCCATCATTTGATACCAATCGAGCGATGGCCGCTCTCGCCGCGTTGCGCACGCTGGCGTTCGGATCGCCCAGCAGGCGCTTGAGTCTCAGCAAGGCATCGGTGTCACCCACCGCACCGACCGCGGCCACGGCCGAAACGCGCAAGGCGATCGTGGGACCGGCCTCGGCCACTTCAAGGGCCCTGCCCAGTATGCTGGTTTGACCCAAGAGCGCGGCCACCTGGAACGCCGAGATCTCAACCAGGGGGTCCACCCCTCTTCGTTCAATCAAAGCCGCCGCCTTCGCTCTGACCTCGGCCGGGTCCAATCCACGATCGGCACCTGCCAAATGATAGAGGCCGACCAAAGCCGTGGCGGCAACGCTGCCTTCAGAGTGATCCACCATCCGCCAGAAGAACTGCCTGATGGTGCTCAACTCCTGGTCCCCGCTGCCATCAGCATAGCCTGCCTCAGGCCTCTCCTCGTACCAGGTGAACAGGTGCTGAAGAGCGTAAGCCCGGATTACAGCGTGCTGCCCAATGTCGTCGACGATCCGTCGAAGCAAGTCTTCCCACTTCTCGGGAAGATTGACCTGCTGGGCCAGGACGTTCATCACGGCGTTCTTGATCGAGGCCACTCGTTCGAGAGTCTCAGACGCCGTCGGCTCAGACACGAATTCGGCCAGCGCCCGGCATTCCGCCGCGCTCAAAGGTCCGACGGAAGACAGTTCCTCAAGCCGCTCGTAAGCGCTGGGTCCACAGATCTCCTCAATCAAGTCCAGCCCCGACATCCTCCAGGATGCCGGAGCTTCAGGCGCTGCATCGGAGGTTGAACGGTCGCTGACAATCGCGCCCTCCGACCGCGAATTCGCATCTGCATTGGCGACCGATACCGACGACGATATCATATTTGGCTGTTGCACGGGAGATTGTGGACCGAGCCGGCTGACGGGGAAGAGACATAAGAGCGCCGTCGCGACAACAGCGACCATCAATACAAATGCGAGACTTGCGCGTTTCACGATGCCTCCAATCAAAGGTACTCGCCGAGGAGAACAGGCCCTTCCCAAACCGTGACCTTGTGGCAAACAGAGGTCTTGGCCAGAGCAGGACGAAGGAACTTGACGGTGGTTTCTCCAAGTTCATCGAAGTCTGCCGCCCTGAGTCGCTTAACGACCGTCCCATCCTCAAAAACAACGCCTCCGGCAACCAACTTGACCTCGACCTCTATTCCGGGACGCACGGGGCTCAAGACCATCCCCATCTCGATGAGCTGAGTGCCGTCTTCATAGGTCTCCACCGCCTCGAAGTTCGTTTCCGAACTCGAAAACAGTCGAAAGCCCGCGACCGAAGCCGCGGCGAGGATAGGGCCTTCCTCTCCCATCCGGGCCGCCATCCAACGATGCTCGGCCTCGTCGACTGTGATTTGAGCCCGATAGAGCCCTGCTTTCGTGGTTGCCTCTGCTGCATAGCCGACTCGGCGGTCACACTCGATGTGATCATTTGCCGCATCCGGCCACTCCCACGCTCGCGCCCGCCCAACCCACGCGGCCGTTTGCACACCTGGCACCACACGGTGTGCACGCACGAGGAGTTCTCCCGCGGCAACGGTTCCATCCGTGCGAACATAGGTCGCTGGTACTCTGGAAAGTTCCCGGGTCATCGAAGCGCCGAATCCACAGCTCCGACGGATTCCCCAGTTGCACCGCGACACCATCGGCTTGGAGGGTTGCATCGCGGTTCGAGCTCTCACCGCCATTCGCGGCGTCATCTCCGACCGTCAAAAGCAGTGAATCACCACAACGCACGGCAACCTCCTGTCCTTCCATCAACTGTGTCGGCTCCCAGATGAGCGATGTGAGTTCGCGATAGCCGCCGTTTTGATACGAAACTTCGAGCTCGACCGGTTCCGCCGCCGCGAGCGGCACATCGGCGTACCAACGGTCGTTTGGCGCCGGTTCCACTCGGACTTCCTCGCCTCCGACCGTCACTTTCATCATGCTGAGAAACTGGCCCCGGCCCTCGAGGCACAGCGGCGAAGTCCGGCTGCGAATCACCGTTTGCCCCTCTCCGGTTTCAATCCCGCACGTTTCCTTGAGCCACCAGCGCATCCAATCCGGCACACCGTCCTGATCCGCATCCTCCCCCGCCAGTGACTGGAGCCGCACCGCCAGAAGTTCGAGCGAGCGACCTTGCCGGGCATTGTCCCAATACACTCGGACCCGATGGCGCCCGGGCTGCAACCACGGAGTCAGGATCCGCACCCGGCCCGAGCCCTCGAACCCGGTATCCAGCAACCGTCGGCCGAGCTGCTCGCCATCGATGGACAACACGAGTTCGAAGGTTCTATTCAGGTCGAGGCGCGTGTGGGATTTGCCTTCGATTTCCAGTTGATGAATGCCCGCGTTCGAAACGCTTAGCTCATATTCGACGAACCCGCGGCGGTCGACCGCATATAACCCAGTGCCGCTTTGCTCCCACCGCCCCAAACGTTCCACTGATGCGGCGCCCGCGAGCACGCAAACGTCGGTAACTCCGGTCACGCGGTCGGCGAGCGCTTCCCGGTACTCGATATCCAGAAGCGAGGTAATGTCCACAGCCGGACTTCCGGGACTTTCGCCCGGTTGCTCGGCTGTCTCTGAGATCACCGGGGCGGCGCCGGACGTTGCGGTCGCATACAACTGGCTGGAGGGGACCGGTTCCCGGGGCATCATTGGGTTGCTCCACTGCAACTGGACCATCGCCTCTCCTCCGCGCTCATAATACTCGAGCTTGATCGGGTACTTCCTGCCCGCCTGGAGCTGGATCTGAACGCTCCGTTCATTCGCCCCCTGGTCGCGCCAGGCGTCGAGCACCAGTCGGTCATCAATCCACAAGCGCGCGCCATCGTCGCTCCGTACGTGTAATGCGTGAATCCCATCGCTTGCCGCCTCGATGAAGCCTTCCCAGCGCACGCTGAACAGGTCGGTCCCGATCCCCTCGGCCGGCGATCCCACATCCCAGTCGAAGTCGATCCTTGAGTCGATCCGTTTAACCAGGTTTCCCGTTTGCAGGTCGAAGTAAGTGGCCTGGAGCCCGCGACCCGATCCCGTAAACAGTTCCGCCGATCCGGGATTCTCCGGAGGACCAATCCGCAGGTTGTCAAAAAGTGCCTCCCCCAAAGCCGAATTGTCATGGCTGTTGACGGCCATCCCGACATACCAATCCCCGCCGCCGCCCAGCGATTCCGTCCCCACCCAACGCCACACCGCGCCGTCCTCGGATGTGTAACCTGCAACCGAACCTCCCTGCCGGACCAGCTTCAGCCAACAGGGGAACCGAGTCGCCGGCCCGGCTGTGATGGAAGAGTCTGCGCCTTGAGTTTCTCTCCGGACCAGGTTTATGCCTTGTATGGGTGTCACGGCCAATAGCACGTGCGGGGCGCCGGCGGCCAATCCTTGCCGCAGCATTAACCCCGCTTTGCCCCAGGGATCGGTCGCATCCTGGCTCAGAACGCGAACCACAACTTCCAGATCTCCGGTGCAATCCTGGTAAACGAATTGGAACCCGTCCGCGTTCGCCCAGATGTCGGCTCCCGCACCCGTGATCCGCCAGACACCGTCGTTTACCTCGGCATGCCCAACCTCGCCGACCCTACCGACGTCCTGACTCACCCAGCCGCCAGGCAGGCCCGATTCTTCGACCGATCGCGGGCGCGGGTTGGCATCTGCCTCATACCTCAGAAGAACTTCATCTCGGTGCGCCGTCGAAATCTTCGAGTAAAGCTGCCGCTGTGGGATCGTCTGCCGCGGCGTCGACGGACTGCTCCACAGCAGACTGATGCACGCCCTGCCCCGGTTCTCGAAATACTCGAGCCGAACAACGTATCTGCGGCCAGCCTCCAACTCGACCATCGCCGACGAAACGCTCTCCGCGTGCTCGTACCATTCATCGATGATCAAATGCCCGTCCAACCAGAACCGCGCTCGATCGTCGCTCGACACGTGAAACGCATAGGGTTCGTCGAACTGGGCCTCCACTTCTCCTTCCCAAACCACACCGAACCGGTCCCTGCCGAGCCCTTGGATCGGCGCGCCGTACCCCCAGTCGAAGCTTATCTCCGGATCAATCCGCTCGATGGCAGACCCACCGGTATCTCTCGTCGCGAAATAACGACCCATCAGCCCATCTCCGTATCCCATAACTCCATTCGCCCCAGCCTCGATCGAGGCTCGCCCGATTCTGACATTGTCGAACTCCGCATCGCACAGGACATTCGGGTCGTGACTCGTGACAGCGAGTCCAACGTAGACTGTTGCCCCCAGCTCCACCGTGTCGGTCCCCAGCCATTCCCATTGAACTCCATCGGCCGAGTCGTAGCCGATTACAGTATTCCCACGTCGCACCAACCGCACCCAACGCGGCAAACTCGAAGCCGTCACGGACCCTACGGCTCGCTCAGCACCCGCGGATCCACGCTGCTGGTAAGTCAGCGTGTCGGCCGCTTGAAGCAGCCGCATGGCTTGATGGGCGTCGTCGCGTGTACTTCCCCCCAGATGCTGGCGCCGAAGGAAAGCAGCACCCTGCTCGGGCGTCATGGCCACCATCGCGTGCGGGCTAAACTCCGAGAGATCAGCGCGAACCATGATCCCCGCTTTTGCCCATGAATGCGTCTTCCCAACCGCAACGACGCGAGCCACGATCTCAACGTCTCTTTCCCACGGCACAAACACGAAGTTGAAGCTGTCGCCCTGACCCCAAATGTCCACCCCCGCGCCTGACACCATTCGCCGTGCGGAATCAACACGAACCGTTCCGGGGGCGCCAGTACGGCCGATGTCGATGCCCGACCACTGCCGTTCATCGATGATTTGAGCCGACAGACGGGCGCGGGGTGTGGCCAGCCCAAGCATTATCAAACACACGATGGCGAACCGCATGGAATGGGCACAAGGAATCACCGGAACGAAGTGAGCCGAAGTCAATGCCTTCACGAGCGAGCTCCTGTTTGGGATTAGTGGACGATTGGTACCCCCCCCCCTCGATTCTTTGCAACAACTTATTGCTCGATTTGCACGATTTCAGTGGGCTCGATAGATATCATGCTGAATGCTGATCACTGTGTCCTTCCACATGTAATCGTGCGGGTGCAGGCCCACTCCTCCTTCTTCTCGACGCGTGGCAGCCCGGAAAGTGCTCATCAAAGACTGGATGATGGCGGTGTGTGGGCGGCGCTGCAGATTCAGTATGAGCCGCCGGATGCGGTCCCCAAGCATCACGCTGTCGACATCCAACACGGGCATGAAGTCGTACGCGCCACTGTGATGCTCCAGGAAGTTGGCGATGGACTGTCGTGGACATCCCCAGGCCAAGCCTGCGCGAAGTACTCCCGGACCCCATCTCGGCCTGTGCGTCAGCCAACATCAGCGGCTCCCGCCATGGGTGCGTTATCACGCTTGGCTACTGAATGGGCACGAGCGAATTATCACCGCGCGCCACCTGTTTCGAGCTGATCGTCTCTTGCGTGGGCCATTCGAACAGGTTCCTCACGGGCGTGGGCAACACGTTATCCATCCCCCCGGGCACAGCGATGGATTCAGGCAGATTTGCGCTTGAAACCTTAACAAGGCCAAGACTTATCACAACCAGGAGGCAGGAGATCTTGTTCATGATGGGAATCCGTTCAGCGTGTTAAGGTGCTTCGATCCATGGATTGTACGAGCATTGTGAGTGGAACGGCAAGCTGATGAAATCCCGCCTCCACCGCATCGCCATCCGGAACTTCAAAGCACTCGGATCGTCGAAACGCGGCTTGATTCGCCCGGTGCGTTGCGTTACCAATCGCCCTCCTTGGGATGAGTTGGTTTAGAGAATTATTCACGGGCGCAACGGTCTCGCAATCGATCCTGATTCTGAGCCTGGTGGCGGCCAGCGGTATCCTATTGGGTAGCGTGAAGATTCGCAAAGTCGGCCTGGGGGTCGCGGGCGTGCTTTTTACCGGGCTGATCTTCGGTCACGTTGGCTTTCACATCGATCCTCAGGTCATGGACTTTGTGCGAGAATTTGGCCTGATCCTGTTCGTCTACACGATTGGGATGCAGGTCGGTCCGGGTTTCCTCGCGTCGCTTCGCAAGCAGGGCCTGCCCTTGAACATCATGGCCGCGTCCATCGTGATCCTCGGCGTTCTCGTAACGCTCGGAATCGTCTATGTGGCGGGAATCGACATGAGCGTCGCCGTCGGTCTCTTCGCCGGCGGCACCACCAATACCCCGGCATTGGGCGCCGCGCAGCAGGCGCTGAAGAACGTCGCGGGCTTCAACGACGAAATGTCAAAGCTACCCGGATTGGGTTACGCCGTCGCCTATCCGTTCGGGATCCTGGGAATCATAATCACCATGGGCCTGGTGCGCCGAGCGTTTGCCATCAAGCCGACCGATGAGGCGACGTTGTTCGCGCAACAGATGCAGTCCAGCCAGCCGCTGCTCTCGACGATGAACCTCGTGGTCAGCAACCCTAACCTCGACGGATTGCGAATTGAGAAACTCCCCGGCCTGCAGAATTCCGGAGTGGTTATTTCCCGGATCCGCAAGGGAGCGGAGATCGACGTTGCGACGCCGGAAACGCTGTTGCGCCTGGGCGACGTCATCCTGTTGGTCGGCCCTCAGGATCGGCTCAATGATTTTCGCGTCATCGTGGGGCAGCCGGCGGATGTCGATCTCAAGAGTCTCCCGAGCAGCGTGATCACCAAACGGGTCGTGGTCACCCGCAAAAGGGTGCTGAGCAAGACGCTCGCGGAATTGGACCTGTTGGAAGGCTACGGCGTGACCGTCACTCGCGTCAGCCGCGCGGACATCGAGTTCACCCCCAATCCCGGTTTCCGCGTGCAGTTTGCCGACACCTTGCTCCTGGTGGGCGAGGCCGACGCCATTGATCGCGCAGCCAAAGAACTTGGCAATAAACCCAAGCAGTTGGATCATCCCCAGGTCGTGCCGATCTTTGTAGGCATCGCCCTCGGCGTGATCGTGGGGAGCATGCCCTTTCATCTCGGTCAAATGCCCGCGCCGGTCAAGTTGGGCCTGGCCGGCGGTCCGTTGCTGGTGGCCATCCTGCTCAGCCGGTTGGGGCGAGTAGGCCCCCTCATCTATTACATGCCCTTGAGCGCGAATTTCATGTTGCGCGAGCTCGGGATCACCCTGTTCCTCGCCTGCGTCGGCTTACGCGCGGGCGACCAATTCGTTCAGACCCTCACACAAGGCCCGGGGCTGCTCTGGATTGGCTGCGCGGCACTGATAACTCTAATCCCATTGGTAGTTGTGGGATTCGCCGCGCGACACTTGTTCAAACTCAACTTCACGAGCATCTGCGGCGTGCTTGCCGGAAGCATGACCGATCCTCCCGCGCTCGCCTTCGCGAATTCCATGTCCGGCTCGGACGCGCCTTCCGTCTCCTACGCCACCGTGTATCCGCTGACCATGCTGTTGCGGGTGCTGTCCGCCCAGTTGCTCATCATCCTATTCAGCTAGCCCGGCTTTTTCATGGTCCAAGTCGCTGTGCGATGTGTTCTCCGAAGGGCATGAAAAATCCGGGCTAGATCAGGGATTCCCGGGAGGCGCTTGGCCGGCGGCCGGTTCGTACCTCACGTAATGCCGGCTCAGCCAGGAACGATGCATCGGTTCCCACGCGCTCGAATGGTCCAATGCGGTCAATCCGACAACCAACGCCGCGAATGTCCCCGCTTCAATCTCGCGATCGGATGCGGTCATGTTCTCCGGCAGATCGGCTGTCACATAGTCCAGGTAGAACGCCTTGCTGATCCCTGTCAGATTGGCCACGCTTTCCAGAACGCACAGGGCCATGTGTTGGTGGTCCGCATGATCGCCGATATTTTTTACGATGTTCGTGTCGGGAAGGTTCACCCAAACGCTCGTCGCTTGGCCGCGTTCGCGGGCGATCAATCCTTCAAGGGTATCTCTCAGATCGGCCCAACCGCGGTAGGTTGTCGACCCATCGATGGCCGTCATCTCGGGGATCGCAACTTCGTGCAGTCGTTTCAGTGACTGTAACCCGGTCGTTGGATAACCCGTACCCTCGGGGTTGCCGTCCGGCAACCGCAGGAAGTAGCTGATCGTATCGCGATAGACCCATCGCTTGATCGCATGGCCCGAGATCGCGGCCACTGAATCGACCGCAATCACCGGGGTATTCCGTGCGTCAGCCATGAACTTTACCGAGAGTTTGGCTCCATTCTCCCTTGCCAAATAATAGGGTTGCGAGCGCCCGGCATTTCCCAGTCCAGCCCCGGCATCGCCCGCGGTCAAATAGATGAAAACTACCTTGGACGATTCCGCTTGCACGTCATGATAGGCGTTCGGATTCATGAACAACTGCCAGTCGTCCTCGTGCGCCGCGAAATAAAAGGCAACCTTGTCCTGCGCCATCAGCACCGAGGGGAATAGGATCCCAAGTAGCGCCAACCCTCCAATCGCCGCCATCAGGCCGATGTTTCGTCTCACTAGCCTTGCCCCGGGGGGCCGCCAAAACCAGGTGGTCTCTCGTGGCTTCATCATTTGGTTTCCGGCTTCAATTGCGCCACAAAACCGCCGTCGGGCGCCGTTACGATTTCCAGCATGTCCGCCGCGGATAGGCGCACCGTTTCAGTGGCCAGCCGGTTCGGATCCGACGCCGTTTCCGGGGAGTCCTTCCAAATCCTGACCTCATACTTTCCCTGACCCAGGAATGACAGCGGCAGAGCCAGCTCGTGCGAGCGTCCAGCCGACATGCCCCCCACATACCAGGTCCCATCCCGGCGCCGGGCGGTGACCAGCAACTCGCCAATCTGACCGGCGAGGACTTTGGTTTCATCCCACCAGGTGGGGACAAGCTCAATGAAATCAAATCCGGGTTGGCCTTCATAAGCCATCGGATAGTCCGCCACCATCGGCGTGGGGTTGTCGAAACAGACGTACATCGCGAGCATGTGACCGCGGGTGCCGAGCACGTGGGGCGCAACGTTCCTCGGTGAAAAGTCCCCTTTGGGTACGGCGCGAAAACCGCCGAGATGATAATCCATCGGTCCCGCGACCAGCCGGGTGAACGCCATCATCAGATCGTGCTCGGGCGTGCATCGGTCGCTCCATTTGAGATACTCCAGGTTCAGCGCCCCTTCGTGATTCATCAGATTCGGATAGGTGCGTTGCACGCCAGTCGGCTTCCAGATGCCGTGAAAATGGATCAGGATGTGGTGCCGCGCCGCCGCAGCTAGAATCGATTCCGCAAACTCGACCGACTCCTGGTCGTCGTGGTCGAAGAAGTCCACCATCATCCCGCTCCAGCCGAGTCGTTCGAAAGCTGCAAACGCCTCCTCCACCCGCCCGCGCAGCGCCCCCTGGTGCACCCAGGTCCAGAGCCGGATTCCTTTCGATTCCGCATATCGGTGGATCGCGGCCAGATCGAACCCGGCCCGGGGCCGAGTCACATCGGTATCAGGCCCCGGTTCGACGCCGGGTTGCGACTGATGATACCAGGGGGTGACCGTAATCTCGGTCGAGGACAACGAATGCGCGGCAATCCCATGGCGCGCGCAGAAGTCGATGTATTTCCGCGCCATCTCGAGAGACAAAATCGGCAAACCGGGTCGGCCGTCGTAAACGTCCCCGTTCCACCACGGCCACGTAATTTTGCCGGGCGCAATCCAGGAATCATCGCCAATCGCCGACGGTTCGTTCAAACAATAAATCGTTTCGGATTCCAGCAGCGCGCCCGGCCGATCGCTGATGAGCACCACCCGCCATGGCGTCTGCATGGGCAGCGGACGCACCACCTTCGTGCCGTCCGGTCGCGGAGTGAGCCGGCAGACCAGGCCTTCCTGCCCTTCATCCCCCGAAGCCCGCATGAGCGACATCCCGGCGTACTGCCGTAGCGCCGCCTCAGTGATGGCCGCGCAAGCCCCGTCCTCCCACAAAATCGTCAACGGCAAGTCCACAAGCGTGTCCGGCCGAATATCGTGATACGACATAGGCAAAACGTCGTGCTCGTGAGACGTCTGGTAATTCTCGAGATATTGCACGAACACCCGCGGATTGCCTGTCAGCCGGAACGAAGTCGTCTCGTCGGTCACGGTGACCGTCGCGCCCGGATCGCCGGCCGGAAATTCATAGCGCAGCGCAACCGCGTCGTCATAACAACGGAACACAACCTCCACCGACTGGAGCCTCTTCGTCTGGAGCCTATAACGGATTTCACGAAATCGATCGTTCGCCCAGGCCGATCGCCCGAACCGCACGGGGATGGAATCGTCCACCGCTCGTCGACGTGACTGAAGCACCTTCGCCCCGACCATCACGTCGCCCGCGTCCGTCGTTTGGAGTCCCAAGCGGCATTCCCCTAACAGCGGTTTGCCGCGAAAGGTTGCCGACCAGCGAGGTGCCAGATCCGAATTGGTGGGAGACATCTCAATGGACACCTGGATTCGACCGTCGGGAGAATCCAGGAGCTCTGCTGCCTTTACGCCAGGCACTCGCCCGAACATGCAGAGCACGATACTCAGCAACGGCCAGCTCCCCCATCGAATCGCAGCGCAATAAACCCGACCTGGCTTCAAGAATACCGGTGGCATGCGTCACACTTTCTCATGGCCCGGATAAAAGGTCCAGCCGAGTCATGAAACCTGCCGTAAAGCGAATTATCTCATGATTCTGTCCTTCCATGATTCTGTCTTTGCTCCCGGGAATGCAGACAACTCTACGCTGCGCTCCAGCTTACAACTGGTATTTCCTATTGATCGACGGCGCGGTAGAAGCGCTGCGGCCATGTCGTCCCGAAAGGATCCACAAACTGCGCTGAGGAATTGGTGAGGGTGACGTTGGTGATGGAGAGCCAGTCCAACAGGTTGGTCGAAGCTTGAATCGGATAGGACTGTCCGGCCTGCCCGCTCAACGCCACCTGAACCGCACCACCGGGAAGCAACGACAAAGGGCCGAGGGCTGCCTGAGTGCCGATGATTCTTGCCGTTGGCAGCGCGCTTGCAATGATCGGGCAATTCACAATGATACCCGTTTTATTGATCGTGAGCTTGCCGCCTATCGCCGCATCATCAACGGCGGCCTCGGAAGTTAACAGGTAAGGAGTCTCTCCTTGATTCCACGTCACCACGCTTACTTGCCACAGGGGTGTGTAATCCGGGTCGTCGTTCTCCGGGCCAAGCGGATGGGGGGCCGAAGGAATCACGTTGGCCTGCTGGAAATTGCTGACGACGTAAATGTCGTCCACCGTGTCGGTGTCAGCAGCGCCAGCCAGGCGGGGAACATAATTGACATTTTGATCCTGGGCCACAGTCCTATCCGATGCTTCCGTCTGCAGATAGAGGATTTGGGCTCCTTTATACCAGCAGGTTACCAATGGTAGAATCACGTGCTTTTGGTCCGGTTCCCCGATAATTGTGGCCGTGGGCAGCGTGCCACCTTGAGGGGAGAACACGACCGGACAATTCACAATGAGGCCCGTTTTGTTGATCGTGAGTTTCCCATTCGTGGCCGCGTCATTGATGGCCGTCTCCGAAGTTAGTAACTCCGGAGTCTCTCCTTCATTCCACGTCACCAGGTCCACTTGCCATAGAGGCGTGTAATCGGCGTCAGCGTTCTCGGGGCCCAGCGGATTGGGCGCGGAGGGCAGCACGTTCGCCTGCTGGTAATTGTTAAACACGTAGATGTCGTCCACCGTATTGGAGCCCGCCGCACCACCCAACCGCGGAACGAAATTTACGTTTTGCTCCTGGGCGACCGACGGATCCGAGGCCTCCGTTTGAATGTAGAGCACTTGCGATCCCTTGTACCACCCTGGGACCAGCGGAAGAATAACTCGGGAACTCGAAGCCCCCCGCGCCTCTCCTGAAGCCAGGCCCAGCAAAATGGTCAGAATGATCAAGTGTGCCTTTGTCTGTCTCATAGGTTGTTCCATTGGTGTATTATCGATTGTTTCATCGGGGCTGGAGGACCTCGCCTGCGGCCACAGGCAGGCTCTCATCAGCCGGTTTATGGAAAGTCGAACGAGAGGTGAAATCCTTACAAAGAATGTTGGCCGTGCTCATGGTCGCCCACGGTCACGGGCTGAGGTCACGGGCAGACCTGGTGCCGTAAACCGGAGCTCCAGTCTGGAATCGGCAAAAAAGCCTTTCGTCGGGTTTGACAGCCGTGGCCCGCGAGGTCAAAAAGAATGAGCTAAAAAGACCATGATGACTACCCTCCCCTACCGCTTTCCTGCAACGCTGTTCTCTCGACACTTGCTCCATGCTTTGGCTTTCCTGGCCCTGCTCGCGCTTGCCCCAGCCCACGCCGCCGATGCCGACCTGCGCATTATTTGTTTCGGCGCTCACCCCGACGACTGTGAGATTCAGGCGGGCGGCGTCGGCGCCCTGTGGTCCGCCCAAGGTCACCACGTCAAATTTGTGTCCGTCAGCAACGGTGATATCGGGCACTGGCGCGAGGCCGGAGGGCCGTTGGCGCTGCGCCGAAAAGCCGAAGCCGAAGCCGCCGATAAACTCCTCGGCGTCACGACGGAAGTCCTCGACATTCACGACGGGGAGATCCTGCCCACGCTCGACAACCGGCGCACCATCGTCCGGCTGATTCGCGAATGGCACGCCGATATCGTCATGTCGCCGCGCCCGAACGACTACCACCCGGACCATCGTTACACCTCCATTCTCGTGCAGGACGCGGCGTACATGGTAACGGTTCCATTCTTTTGCCCGGATGTGCCCGCCTTGAAAAGCAACCCGGTGTTCTTGTACTTCGCGGACAATTTCCAAAAGCCCAACCCGTTCCAGGCGGATGTCATCGTCTCCATCGATGATGTCCTCGAGAGGAAGCTGGACGCCCTTTCCATCATGGAATCCCAATTCTACGAAGGCGGCGCCAACGGCTCGGCAGACTTAATCCCGTCCGACCCCGCGGCCCAAGCTGAGCGCAAGAAGGGAATCCGCGCATCGTTTGCCCGCCGCAACCAGGGCCTGGCCGAGCGCTTCCGACCGCTGCTTATCGATTACTATGGGCCCACTCGAGGCAAGACGATTCAACACGCGGAAGCCTTCGAGATTTGCGAATACGGCGGCCGCCCATCACCCGCCGAACTCCGAAAACTGTTTCCCTTCTTTGGCGCCACTCCTTGACACGCGAATGTCCGGATCCAAATCGCCCGCTGCCGCAAGCCGAACGTCCCATACTTTCAGGTTTTGCCCATCCGATCGATTCGCGGCATCGGTCGTCCGATCCAACGTAGCATCGTGGATGACGACGGGGAGGTTGCCCTGGGTATGGTGATGGTCGGGCTCGACGAGGTCCGCCCCGGCGGCCAGCCCAAGCCGAAATGCGCCAGCGTGTTCTCCAGCGCCCCTGCACCCAACCCACCGGCAGACCAACCACACCCCCGCATTCGATTCGTGCGTCGAAGTCCAGGTCCCAAGCGATCCTCGTATTTGCCCGGAGCACCATTCGGCAGCAGGGTGGAGTGTAGTCATCCTTCCACGGTTCGGAAAGCCCGTTTGAAACGTACCTGACCAGCCGCACGATGTGCGACCGGAGATGGTGCACGACAATTTCGGCCAGGCCTTCTACAAATGGGTTCTGATTTCATAACTGCGCGCACGTCGCATTGTGAGGATAAGTTGACGGCGCATGAAGATCTTGTTAGCAATCCAGTCACGTTCAATGCCGGTGGCCGGCCGGGGAACGGTCGTTTCATGAGAACCATTCAATCGTGGACAGTTCCGCCTTCTTCCCTGTACCCGGGTTTGCGTCCGCTCCCAGGGCGGCGGCCTGAAAAGGGGCGTTGTTCGGTCGTCCATTGCGACTCATGCCGGAGAAGTATCGCCCGTCCGACGCCGAGCCGCCGGGCGCCAACCCTCGACTGAAAGCACCCCACTATGTTCAGAGCCTTTAAGCGGATTTTTATCTGGCTGGGACTCATGGCGGAGAAGGCCACGGAGACCGACGCCATCAACCAGGCCGTGGTCGAACGCGGCATTCGCGATTCGAAGTTGAAGGCCGACAAGGCCCATTACGCCAACGGCCAGCTTGCCGGCCAGGTCGCCCTGCTCAAAGACCAGGTCAAACGACAGGAACGCCAGCGCGACGAGCTCCAGGGCATGCTCCAGGCCGCCGCCGCCGCAAACGACGAGGCCAACGGCGCCCATTACGCCGAAGAACTCGCCACATTGGAGTCCGATCTCAAGGAGAATGAGGTCCAGCTTCAAAACCTGGATGACCTTTACCGGCAAAACACCGAAATCATCGCCGAAAGCCTCCGCCAGATTCAGAAGTTCCAACGCGAGTTTGAAGCCACCAAGGCTCGCGTCGCCATCGGCCGTTCACTGGAGAATCTCGCCGGCATGATGAAAACCTCCATCACTGAGCTCCAGGGCATGATGGGCGGCGAGCTGGCTCAGTCGATGCAACAACTCCGACAGTCCGCCGCGGCCGGCGAAGGCCAGATGCGCGCCACGCTCGATCTCGCCAAGGAAATGGGATCGGGGATCGCCCGGCAACAGGAGGCCCGCAAATTGCGAGGCAAGGTGTTGTTCGACGAGTACAAGAAGAAGATGGGCATGGTGCAGCCCCAGGCGGCCGCGGAAACCGCCATCAAATCCACGGAAAAACAGAAGATCGCGGAGTGATCCCGTGATCGCTGCGCCTTTAATGCAAACGTTGTTCGCTCGAACTCAACTGATTTAGGAGAACCAAGCTTATGACTGGTCGTGGCAAATTCGTTTTCACTCTCCTCATCCTGGCGGTTGTGGGATTCGGAGTCTACCGCTGGTGGGATAAAATCGCGCCGGCGGGCAGACCGCGGACCGTGTCGATCGACCCCGATCAGATGAAAAAGGATCTGGCCGCGGCCGCCCAGCCCGCGGCGTCACCCGATGTCGCCGGCAAGCTGTTGGCGGGCGACAAGGAGGTCTCGCTCGTAGATGGCTCGGCCATCCCGCCCGTGAGTGGCGTCAGCGATTACGACAAGACGATGAAGGACGGCAAACTTGTCGTTCAATTCCCCATCAACATCTGGCCGGGGTGGGCGCCGATCCTGGTCGCGAACAACGGCCTCGATGCCAACGAAGACAGCATCTTCTTCAAGAAATACGGTTTCTACCTTCAGCTCTCCATCGTGGACGACCCGGTGAAGGCGCGTGATTTGTTCGCCAGCGGTCACAGTCATGTCCTGTGGGGCACCCTGGATATGATGGCCCTCTTTGCCCCTGAACTCGTGAAGGATTCCCGCACCGTCCCGGTCATCGGTCAGCAGATCGATTGGTCTGCCGGCGGCGATGGCGTGGTGGCGCGCGGAGATATCCGATCGATCAACGATTTCCGAATGAAAAACGGCAAACGCCGGAAAGTGGTGCTCGCCCAGAATTCCCCCAGCCATTATCTCGTCATGTCCCTGCTCATCGACGCCGGGATTGATCCCGCCCAGGTCGATTTTCGGTGGGCGGCCGACGCCCCGGCTGCGGCGAAGATCTTCGTCCAGGATGCCACCTTCGATGCCTTCGTGGGATGGTCACCAGACATCTATACCGTCTCGGAACAAGTGCCGGGCACCCGACTGGTGGTGACCACCGGCAGCGCGAACCACCTGGTGGCCGACGTCTGGGCCGTTCGCAATGACTTCTACCGGGATCACCCGGACATTGTTGCCAATCTGGTTCGCGGGATTTTCGAAGGCATGGATCTGACGCGCAAGGACGTGGCCGGCGCCGCGCAGACGCTCTCCCGGGCATTCAACATCCCGGTTGAGGATTGCCAGAGCATGATTGGCACGGACGGCGGCATCACCGCGGGAGACGCGCATCTGACCAACTACCGCGAGAATTCCAATTTCTTCCTCGACCCAATGAACCCGTCGAATTTTGAGGTCGTTTGGAACCGCGCCTCGACGATTTACAAGACGCTGGGCGCGATCGACAGTCAGGTGCCGCCCGCCAAAGTCAAGGCCGCCACTCTCCTGGCCAAAATGTCCATCGAATACAAGGACACCCGCGACCTCTCCCAACCCACCTTCCGACCCGGGGCGCTGTTCAAGACCGCCGAGGCGGACACCAATGAGATCCTGACGAAGTCGGTCATCATTTCCTTCGAGCCGAACAAATCGGTACTCAATGCCGACTATGACTCCTCGATCCCGACGGTCATGGAGGAGATCGGCAAACTTGCCGGCACGTTCGGCAATGCCTACATCGTGATCGAGGGCAATACGGACGCCAGCCGCAAGGGGGTCGTCCCGTCCGACCTGGTGCGTCAACTCTCATACGATCGCGCCGACGCAGTCCGGAAAGCCATCCTGGCCAAATTCGCCTTCGACCCGAACAAGTTCAAAGTGATCGGCAATGGTTGGGACAACCCGGTGCCCGGGATGACTGATCCCAGCAATGTCGAACACAACCGGAAAAACCGCCGGGTCGAAGTCAAGGTCTTCCCGCTGGAGAAGGAGTAGTGCTCGGATTCTTCCTGTTGGTCCTGTTGTTCGTCGGGTTGCTGACCGCTGTGGTGCGCCTGGCAGGCCTGGGTGTGCGAAAGGACCTGCCGCGGGCGAAGGAGTTGCTGCTCACTGCCGCCTTCGTCGCCCTGGTGCTGGCGACCTGGTGGTTCCTCACCCGCGGAGAACGCTACGAAGATCGCCTCGTTAATGTGGCAATCCTCCCGAGCCCAGTTGAAATGCTCAAGGCGTTTGGACCGCTTCACTTCGAACAGGCGCTGGTACGTAACGCTCTGCTTTCGATCCGGCGCATCCTGATCGGTTTTTCCCTCGCCGTGCTCCTGGCCGTTCCCCTGGGGGTTTACATGGCCACATTCGCCCCCATCGCCGCCTTTTTCCGCCCCGTCACGCTCATCGGTTCTTACGTGCCGACCGTGGTCTTCATCCCGCTGAGCATTGCCTGGTTTGGTGCCAATGAGATTCAAAAGGTCGCCTTTCTGTTCATCGTGTACTTCGTCGCCGTCCTGCCCCTTGTGATCAAAACTGTGGCCGATGTGCCCGCGGCTTACTTGGACGTCGCCGTCACCAAGGGCGCCAGCCAATGGCAACTCGTCCGCCACGTCCTGTTCCCTGTCGCCAAATCCGATATTTGGGACCACTTGCGCGGCGCCTTCGGTGTCGGCTGGACCTGGATCATCCTGGCCGAAGTCTGGGCCAATGCGGATGCCGGTCTGGGATACCTGCTCGAAGTCTCCTACCGGCGCGGGCACATGGACCGCTATTTTGCCGTGGTAATTGTGATCGTGACTATTGCGATCACGTGCGATCAGGCCTGGCGCATCGGCAGCCACGCGTTCTTCCCTTACCGCTACAAGAACTAGCCCATGCACAATCCAACCGACCCCAGCGCCTCGGAATCTCAGCCCGGATCGGCCAACCCCATGCCCGCCGACCTGGCAACGGCCACGGCTCAGCCTGCGCCTCTGCCGGAACTCGTGCGGTTCGATAATGTCACTAAATCCTTCGGCCAAGGCCCAACTCTGCGGGTGGCCGTTCAGAATGTTTCATTCGTTGTCAATGACTTGCCTGAGGTCGGCGAACTGATTGCAATTGTCGGCCCCTCCGGCTGCGGCAAGTCGACAATCCTCCGCATCATTGCCGGGCTGCGTCCCCATTTCCCGCCCACAACCGGCGAAGTTCAGGTGTTCGGTCGGCCGATCGAACGGCCGGGCGCCGATCGGGGCGTCGTCGATCAAAAATACTCCCTGATGCCCCACCTCACCGTGGTAGAAAACATCGCCTTCGGCTTGAAGTTACGCGGTGAACCATCCAAGGAACGCCGCGATCGCGCGCGGGAATGGGCCAGGACGGTCGGCCTCGATGGATTCGAAAACAAATACCCATCCGAGCTCTCGGGTGGAATGCAGCAGCGGGTCTCCATCGCCGCGACGCTCATTCTGCAGCCGAAAGTGCTGCTGATGGATGAGCCATTCGGCGCGCTCGACCCGAAGATCAGGATGCAAATGCAGGAGTTGCTCATCCGGCTCTGGCGCGCGCAACAAAGCACGGTCTTCATCGTGACTCATTCGGTCGAAGAAGCCGCGTACCTGGGCGATCGCGTGTTGCGCATGGCCGCCAAACCCGGCCGCCTCGTGGAGTCGCTTCGACTCCCCCGCCCTGACCTCTCTCCCGAGGCCATGCGCCAGAAACCTTGGTACAATGAACTCACCCGGGAACTCCTCCGCCGACTGGAGACCGATGCCCCGGCCGGCGGTGAGCTGCCCGGTCTTGACCAGTGGTACACCGAATGACTCCCCATGACTCGCGCGCATCGAAATTCGATTGCACCCGCCGATTGCCCCCGGGTTGCGTTCGCCCTGCCGGCGGGATAGCATCTCTCCGCCCATGGAACCGCAAGCGCTAAATTACCGCCGGGAGTTCCTTCGAAGCCCGTTCCACATCGTTTTCGGTTTGCTGACTCTCGGCCTCGGGTTCATGAGCGCAAACGCCCTGGGGCTCATCGCCGGCGGCACCGCCTATGCCCTCGGTCTGTTGCACCTGCCCGACCTCGCCTTCTTCCGGCGCCACGTGGACCGCCGACGTGAAACCGTCCGACGAGCCGAAGAAGCAAAACGAGTGGGCGAGTTTGTCCGCCGTCGCGATGCGCTCTTGGACTCGCTCTCCACCGCTCGCCGGGAGCGTTACCACCGACTCGCCGCCGTCTGTCGCGACATCGAAACCGCCAGTGCCGACAGCCCGCTTGCCGCCGCGGATCCCGCCGCCGACCCGCGACTGCGCAAGTTGGACGAGCTGATGTGGACATTCCTGCGACTACTCAGTATCGAGGAATCGCTCGAACAGTTCCTCGAAACCGAGCGCCGCGACGATGTGCCCGCGATGTTGCAGGAGGCCGAGGCCGAGGCGACTCGTCTGACCGGCGAACTCGACGCCCTCAAGACCAAGGGACAGCAGGCCGCACTCGATGCCCGCCAACGCTTCGTCAGTTCCCGGCTCGAAAGACTCGAAGTCCTCCGCAAACGCCGGCAGCGCACGACCCAGACCCAGGAGAATCTCGCGCTCGTCCTCTCCGAACAGGATCGCCTCGATCAACAGATCAAGCTCATCCGCGCCGACGCCATCGCCACCAAGAACGCCGACGCGCTCTCCGCCCGCATCGATGCCACCGTCGAACACCTCGACCAGACAAATAAATGGCTTTCAGAACTGGACGAATTCAAAGATCTCGTGGCGGATATGCCGACAACCGAACAACGCGTCGGTTACTCCGCGGTGCCGCCCCCATTGACTGGCGCCACGCCGCGATCCGCACGTCTCCGGACCGACCAACGCCTGGGATCTTCGAGGAACAACTGACGTATGCAAACCCCGCGGAAACCCACCCCGGATGCCGCACCAGTCGACCCGCAAGGCGCCACGACGCATCTGCCTCTCCGTGGCTGGGCACTGGAGCTAGCCCGACGCTGGAACAGCGGCGCCTATACCCTCTTTGTCCTGCATGGAAACATCTTCGACGTCTTCCACCTCCAAACCGGCCCCGACATCGATTACGTTCCGCTCAAGGCATTCCTCTCCCGACGCCTATTTCCTGAACGCGATTTCCTCCTGTTCTACGACATCGGCGACGGATTGACCTTCGGATCCGCCGAAATGCAAAAACAATTCTTTGAGTGGCTCGAAGTCTACGATCGCGTCCAGAATACCAACTTCCACCAAACCGGTCCCCCGCGCGAGTTCACCCGGCTCGCACCTTTGCTCCGCCGCTTCTTCCTGAAGCTGGCCGATGATCCACACCAACCCGCCAATCTTACCCTCATCATCGACTTCCCCGAGAAGATCATCCCCGCCCAGGAAGAGGCCGGCGCCAGCCTGGACGAACGCATGGCCCTGGTCACCCTCTTGAAATGGGCCGCCGCGCCGGAAATGCGCCAACTCGATCTCGGCATCATCCTGGTCACCGAGTCCGCCTCCGAGCTCAGCGCCGATCTGATGCAGAACCCGCATGTCGCCCAGATCAAAATCGAACTGCCCGACGCCGACGAACGCCTCCACCTGCTCCAGTCCGATTGGCCCCAAAAAATGGCGGCCAGCCGGCCGATCTCCGACTGGAGTGATTTCACCGCAACCGAACTGGCGCCCCGCACCGCCGGATTGAACCTGCTGCGCACCCAGCACCTCCTCGCCGAGGCCGTACGCAACGGCGCACGTGTGACCTCCGAGCATATCGCCGCCGGCAAAAAACGCCTCATCGAGGAGTATTGCCAGGGCATGGTGCGCTTCAAAGACCCCAAACCCGGCGTGACACTCGACCGCGTCGCCACTCATACCGCCGCCAAGACGAAACTCCGGGAACTGGCGTGGCTCATCAAAAACCAGAAGACGGACGTGATTGAGCGCGGGGTACTCGTGCCCGGCCGGGTCGGCGTGGGAAAGTCATTCCTGGTCGACTGCTTCGCCAGCGAGTGCGGCCTCCCCGTCATGGAGATCGGCGAGTTCCGCTCAAAATGGGTCGGCGATACCGAACTCCAGCAGATGCGCATCCTCATGACCATTCGCGCGCTCGGCCCTGTCGTCGTGGTCGTGGACGAAGCCGATGCCGTCTTCGGATCCCGCGACTCCGAGGCCGGCGACAGCGGGGTGTCCAGCCGGGTCTTCGCCGCCTTCGCCGCCCACATCGGCGATGCCTCCTTGCGTGGCCGGGAACTATGGGTGGCGATGACCTCGCGTCCCGATCTGCTATCCATCGACATGAAACGGCAGGGCCGGTTCGGTCTCTGCGTCCCGCTCTTTCCCGCCCAAGGCCCCGACGATGTCCTCGATCTGTTTGGCGTATTGGCCCGCGTGAAAAACATTACACTCGCCGATGAGATCAAGACCTACATCCGGGTTCACCTGGGCGAACGACCCCTGACGGGGAGCGACGTGGAATCGATCCTGACGCGCGCCAAGGAACGCGCCGTCCTGGCTAAACGCGACGGCGATGTCCAGTTGTCGGATCTTGAAGAAGCGGTGAACTCGTTCATCGATCCATTGGATCCGGAGCTGTTGGCGTTGCAGGAATTGGCCGCCGTCCTGGCCTGCTCTGACCGTCGTTACCTCCCGGAACGGTATCGCCATGCCGATCGCGTCGCCCTCATGGAACAGTTCACCCTCGCCCGAATGCGCACCAGCCGCCGGTAGCAAACCTTTTGGCTCAATTCGCGCCCCGGTTTGCAAAGCTCATTTGCTTGTGCATTTTTATGCGCGCGGCCTATCTTGCCGCCCAAACGCAGACGGATGACGATATTGCGATATTGGTGGATGCGAGTCAGCGAGGTTGGTTTGCCGACGTTGCTATTATGCCTGGGATTGGCCCGGGTGAACGCGGCTGAGGATGGCTGGCACCAGGAACAAGCCTTCCGCTGGCGGCCACTCTCCGTGCCCGCCCCGGGCAAAGTGGGGTTCAACCGGTTGACGGAAGCCCGCACCGGGATCGGGTTCACAAATCTCCTGAGTGAATGGGAAGGCGCGACGAATCGTGTGTTGTACAACGGATCGGGGGTCGCCATAGGGGATTTCAATGGCGACGACCGGCCGGATCTCTATTTCTGCAGTCTGGGTGTATCCAATGCCTTGTTCGAGAATCTGGGAGATTGGAAATTTCGGAGAGTGCCGGGCAATGCCGGGGCTGTCGGGGCCCGGTTCGACCGCGGGGCAGTATTCGCCGATGTGAATGGGGATGGGTGGGACGATTTGTTGGTCAGCACGCTCTCGAAGGGTGTGCGGTGTTATCTCAATGATGGGCGAGGACGCCTCGTGGACCAGACATCGAGTGCGGGAACCCAGAGCGACCGGGGATCGTCGTCGATGGCACTGGGCGACATCGATGGGGATGGGACGCTGGACCTTTACATCGCGAATTACCGATCGAGTGACATTCGGGATCAAGGTGAGGTTACGCTTCAGTTGGTGGGTGGGAAAATCGTGCCGCCGCCACAGGTACGCCGGACGACTCGAGGTTCGCAATGAGGTGCTCTATGAGTATGGCCAGGCGGACCAGCTCTTGTTGAACGACGGCCAGGGACGTTTCAAGGAATTGAGCTGGACCAACGGCGCATTTTTGGACGAATCGGGCCAGGTTCTCACGGAGGTTCCGCGCGATTGGGGTTTGACCGGCTCGTTCCGCGATTTGAACAACGACGGCCTGCCGGACATTTACGTCTGCATCGATTATTGGACCCCCGACCGGGTCTGGATCAATCAGGGGCAAGGAAGATTTCGCGAGATTGGCAAGCTGGCCTTGCGCAACTCAAGCGCCAGCTCCATGGGCATGGACTTTGCCGATTACGACCGGGATGGGGATGTGGATGGCTTTGTCCTCGACATGCTGAGTCGGGACCATCGGCTTCGGAAACGTCAGAAGATCGCCCAGATGCCGGAGCCGCCGCCGGTGGGGCTGATCGACGACCGGCCGCAGTTCATGCGGAACACGCTTCTTGAGAATCGTGGTGATGGAACGTACCGAGAGGTGGCCTGGCATGCGGGAGTGGCAGCGTCCGACTGGTCGTGGTCGACGGTGTTTCTGGATGTGGATCTGGACGGGTTCGAGGATCTGCTGATTGCAGCCGGGCACTTCAAAGACGTGCAGGACATGGACGTGAACATGTTGATCAAGGTGCGTCAGCAGCCGCGAGACCGGACGATTTCGACGGAGGAACGCCGCCGGCGGTTCAGCGAAGAATTGCTGGAGCATCATCGGCTCTACCCGAGGCTTGAAATGCCGGCCACGACGTGGATGACCCTTTCCGATTGACAACTTACCTCGTCACCAATGGCTACCTCCGTGCCCGTCGATGAAGCATTCTCGAAACATTCCCCTACATTCCCGGGGAACCCCCGCGAAGTTGTTGCCTCAATCGCGTTGAGCTCCTACCGCAGCGGATTAACCCACCGTAATCCCGAGAAAGCGGCGAAGTCGGCGTCGTTCGAGTGCAATTCGCATTGGTGTTCGATAGCCAATGCAGCCAGATGCGCGTCGGTCACGAGATTGCCGCCAACGCCGGCCGCAATCAACAAGGACCGAAATAGCCCATAATGGCGACCGCCCGGATGCAGCCAATGCACATTGGGATGCCCGGTCCAGGTGTCCACCATCACCAGAGCCTCCTCGACGGAGACCGGGTCTGTTTGTATGCCCGGGTGGCTCACAATCCGCACGAAACCGGTGACGCCGGCCCAGCATAGTGCCACCGGCTGATCTCCACCGAGCGCCTCGATCCACCATCGCTTGGCCGCCGCGTGAAAGCGGGATGACTCATTGTGGGCATAGACCAGCAGGTTGATGTCCGGCAGGATCACGCGCGTCGGGAAGGCTTGAGGGTTTCAGCCAGAAAACTTTCCACCTCCAATTGGTCCGCCAGTTGATTGAGCTTGGTCTCATCAATGCCCGCCCTTAACCGCGAGCGAAAGGTGCGCAGCACGATCCTTCCACGGTTCTTGGGCGGCTTGTCGCGGAGGCCCAGTCCCGCACGAAGGGTGTCATTGACGATTTGCTTAAGCGACTTGCCATCCCGGGCCGCCGCCTGCTTGAGACGTTGGGCCACATCGCCGTCCAACGTCAGGGTCGTTCTCATGGGCGCATCATGATGCCTTACCATTCCGATGTCAAGATGCCGAACATGCGCCCTGATTTGATGTCCGAGACACATCGCCAAGTGGCGCGAAGATCATTCCGGCCCTGCTCGGGCCATCTCGCTTTCGGGGTCGACCTGAGCAATCCAGTGCCGAGAGGGACCCCTCCGTGGGGTTGACAAACCGCGTTCCGAATACTATCCAGATGGATAGTATATGCCTGACCTGACCCGAGCCCAACAGCGAGTGCTGGATTTCGTCCAAACCGAAGCCCACGCCGGCCGGCCGAACCCTACCTTGCGCGAAATCGCCGGGCATTTCGGCTTTCGCAGTCACCGGGCCGCCGCCTGCCACCTCGAAGCCCTTAAACGCAAAGGTTTTCTCGCGTCCGATCCCGGCAAGGCCCGCTCGCTCCGCATCGTTTCACCCGGGTGGAAACTTCGGCGACGGGTCACCGATATCCCGCTGTTTGGTTCGATCCCGGCCGGCTTCGCCCGACATCGCGAGCAGCAAACCGAAGGCTGCATCTCCGTAGACATCGAGAGCATCGGGTTCAAACCCACCCGCAACACGTTCGCCCTCCGGGTCACCGGCGATTCCATGATCGACCGCCACATCCTCAACGGCGATATCGTCGTCCTCGAACATGGTCCGGAGCCGCGATCCGGGGAGATCGTCGCCGCGTTGATCGACGGCGAGAGCACGCTCAAAACCTTCCTCCGCAAGGCCGGCAAACCTTACCTCAAAGCCGAGAACCCCAAATACCCTGATCTGATCCCAGCCCAAGAGCTCATGATCCAGGGCGTGGTTCGAGCCCTGCTCCGCAGGCTCGAAAAAAAGTAAGTCCTTCTTCCTTCTGACTTTATTCGCCATGCGAACCATTGTCCATCTGGACGCGGATGCGTTCTTCGCGTCCGTCGAACAGGCCGCCGATCCGCGGTTGCGCGGTAAAGCGATCGCCGTCGGGGGTGAACACCGCGGAATCATTGCCTCAGCCTCTTACGAGGCTCGGAAGTTCGGCGTTTATACCCCCATGCCCACCGCCCGGGCGCGCAAGCTCTGTCCCAAACTCATCGTCCTGCCCGGCGATTTCGAGCGGTACGAACAGTTCTCGAATTGGATGTTCGGTTACTGTTACGATTTCACGCCGGACGTCGAGCAGACCTCGATCGACGAAGGCTACTTCGATCTCACCGCCAACCACCAGAAACCACCCGCCGAGATCGCGCAAACGGTTCGCCGCGCCATCCACCAATCCCTCAAGATCTCCGTCAGCGAAGGCCTCGCCTCGAACAAACTCGTCAGCCAGATCGCCTCGAAACTCCATAAACCCGCCGCGTTCACCACCGTGCCACCCGGCAATGAAGTCCTTTTCCTTCATCCCCTGCCCAATCGCTGGCTGCCCGGCGTTGGCCCCAAGACCGCCACCCGCCTCAACTCGGCCGGGCTCGCCCAGATCCGGCACATTGCCGAGACCCCGCTGGATCTGCTGGAACTGGTGCTCGGCAGCCAGGCCCGCACGCTCCGACAGTTCGCCTGGGGCATCGATGAACGCCCGCTGATCCCCGTGCGCGAACCACAAAAATCCTTCAGCCAACAGGAGACGTTCGAAGCCGATCTGACCGACGAAGACTACGTCGCGGCCGTTCTCCGCCGGATGGCCGACCATCTCTTCACCCAGGTCCGCGCCGAAGGCAAAAGCATTCGCACACTCACCCTCAAGGTTCGTTACAACGACATGGCCGAGGATCAATGCAGCGAGAGCCTTTCTGAACCGACCGATCTCGAGACCGACATCTACGGTCGATTGCAGGTTCTCCTGTCTCAAGCCTGGAAACGACGCGTCAGCCTCCGCATGGTCTCCCTCAAATTGGCCAACGTTTACCACGGTCTCTTCCGCTCCGAACTCGCTCTGGACCGCCATGCCGAACAACACGATGCCCGCGAACGTCTCGCCCGCGTGGTGGATGAACTCCGACGCCTCCGCGGCCCCGCCATTCTCCTCCGCGGCCACGATTTCCAATTGCGCATTGTTCCCCTTGATCCCGCGCTCCAATCGCCCCCTCCGCCCCGCGAGGCCCGCGCCTCGCAGAAAGAACCGACTACCCGTCACGCGCACGCGTGCTCAGCGCATCCGCCAACACCGGCGCCCGCCCTCCGGGTCCACAGTTATTACTCGTTTCTCGACTCGACGCTCTCTCCGAAGGACATCGTGACCTTGGCCGCCCAACACCATTGCTCGGCGGTCGCCCTGACCGATACCGGCAACCTGCATGGCGTCGTCGAGTTCGTTCAGGCCGCAAACGAAGCCGGCATTAAACCGATCCTCGGCGTGGAACTTGTACTCTGGAGGAACGAACTCCGCGAGTCCGCCCCACCGATCCCGCAGATCCGCTCGCGACCGCCCCTCTGAAATCTCAAATCTCAAATCTCAAATCTCAAATGGAGGAACGAACTCCGCGAGTCCATCCCCTCCTGCTCTACGTCCAGAACGCCCGCGGCTATGCCAACCTCTGCCAACTGCTCTCAAACCACTCCGCGTCGGACAACGACGAATCGGTTGCCGCCCAACAGGCCGCACCCATCCCCCGCCAACTCCTCGAACCGTTCACGGACGGTTTGATCGCCGTCAGCAGCGATCTCTCACTCGCGCCCCTCTTTCCCAATCGCTTTTACCAACTGGCCGCTGCTCATTTGCCTTCCGACCCGATACCCGCCGTGGCCTCGCCCTTGACCTGTTACGCGACGCCGGCGGACCGCTTCCGGTTCGACATCGTTCAATCCATCCGCACCCGCACCCTGCTTCGCCAGCGGCACCCGCAAAAGCGCCTGGGCGGACGCTATCATTTCCGCGCGCCGCCCGAGTTGGCCGCCAGTTGCGCCGAACACCCCGAGTGGCTTGATCATGCCCGGGAGATCGCCGACCGATGCCAGTTCGAGTTCCCTTTTGGCAAGCCGCAGTTCCCCGCCTTCCGTTCGCCCGATGGCAGCCGTTCCCAGGATACGCTGCGACGATTGGTGCTCGAGGGGTTGCATCGCCGCTATCACAATCGCCGCATCGTCTCCGATACCGGCGCGGCCGTCTCCCTGGCAACCGTTCGCGACCAGATCGAGACCGAACTCGCCATCATCACCGAAGTCGGTTACGAAGATCTCTTCCTCATCACCTGGGATCTTCTCCAGACCTGCCGTGCTCACGGCATCGAATGGATCACCCGCGGCAGCGCCGCCGATAGCCTCGTCTGCTATTGCCTCGGCATCTCGGACGTCTGTCCCATCCGGTTCGGCCTCTACTTCCGGCGCTTCCTCAACAAGGAACGCATGGCCCTCCACAAACTCCCCGACATCGATGTCGATTTCCCCCACGACCGCAAAGATGACGTCGTCAATCTCCTCTTCGATAAATACGGCCCCCAACATTGTGCCGTCGTCGGCGGGTTCTCCACCTTCCAGGCCCGCAGCGCTGTCGCCGACGTCGCCAAGGTCCTCGGCGTCTCCGAATTCCAGATCCGCCGCTTCACCGAACATTTCCCCTGGAGCTTCGGCGGCGGCTGGATCCCCATCGGCGATCTCCGGCCGCGGGGCGCCCACTTGCTCGAGAAACTCCAGGCCAGCCCCGAATGCCGCGACCTGCCCCTGGACGAAGAACCCTTCCGCACCGCTGTCGAGATGGCCGCGTTCCTGGATGGCTTCCCGCGTCATCCCAAGATGCATCCCTGCGGCATTGTCCTTTCCCGTCAACCCATGCGGGAACTCACCCCCACGTTCATCTCGAACAAAGGCTGGCCCACCACTCACCTCGACATGGACGCCGTCGAAGCCGTCGGCCTTGTCAAAATGGATATCCTCGCCCAGGGTGGTCTCGCCGTCATGCGCGACGCCCAACGGTCCATTGCTGGGAACGCCTGCCTCCAGCACAACGTGGACAGGAGCGCCGGCCTCCGGCCCGGCGACATCTCAGCCCCCCCTCCCCCTGAATTGTGCCGAACGTCGAACATCCAATATCCAACGCCCAACGTCGAACGCTCAATGTTGAACATCCGATCAGAAATACAGCCAGCCCCTGGATCCTCGCCAACTCGTGCTCCTGACTTCGGCGTTGGACGTTGGACGTTGGACGTTCAGCGTTCGCAACCCTCTCCCTGCCCCGATCCTCTCCCCCCCATCGATCTCGCCGGCCTCGAACCTTGGACCGATCCCGAGGTCTGGGAAATGATCGCCGGCGGCGGCGCTCGCGCCGTGCATCACATCGAATCCCCCGCCATGACCAGCCTCTGTCAAATGACCAATGTCCGCGAAATCGATGGGCTGGTCGCCATTGTCTCCGTCATCCGGCCCGGCGCCGCCAACGAACAGAAGAAAGTCAAGTTCACCCGCCGTTATCAAAAACTCGAGCCGCCGGAGTACCCGCATCCGTCCCTCGAACCCTGTCTGCGCAGCACGTTCGGTCTCGTCGTTTACGAAGAACATATCCTGCAAATCTGCGAGGCCTTTGCCGGCCTCAGCCTCGGCCGCGCCGATTTCCTTCGGCGCGCCCTGGTTAAACAAAAGTGGAAGGAAATCGAAACCATCGCCCGCGAGTTCGCCACTTCGGCCCTCGCCCGGGGCCATTCCCCGGACAAAATCCGAGAGGTCTGGGGACTGGTCACCGGCTTTAGTGGCTACGCCTTTTGCAAAGCCCACAGCACCGCTTACGGTGTCGAAGCGTACCAGGCCGCCTGGCTCAAACGCTATTACCCCGCCGAGTTCATGGCCGGCGTCCTCACCAATGGCAAGGGCTTCTACGATTCCATCGTCTACATCCTCGAATGCCACCGGCTTGGCTTGAAATTCCTCCCCCCTACCCTCAACCGGCCCGGCCCCGATTTCATCGTCGAAGCCGGCGCCATCCGCGTCCCCGTCACCCAGGCCAAAGGCCTCACCCAACGCACCACCGACCGCATCCTGGCCGAACATCAGCGCGGTCCTTTCCTTTCCCTCGCCGATTTCCAGCGCCGAACCAGCCCCAATCCCGAGGAAATGGAAATCCTGATCCGGTTGGGGGCCTTCGACGAATTCGGACGCGCGCGCACCGCCCAATTCTGGGAATTCCAGCAACTCCATCGGCTCTTTAGGAATTCCGTTTCCGGACAGGGATGGTTGCTTCCGCCGGAAGATCTCAAACACCTGCCCCAAGGCACGCTCCGCGAACCTACGCGTCGCGAACGTCTCGAAGCCGAAAGGGAACTCCTCGGCTTCACCGTCAGCGCCCATCCCCTGGAACTCTACAACGACATTGCCTGGGATACCTATTGCCCTATCGCTTGTTTCCGGGATTACATCGGCCAGGAAATCGTCACCTGCGGCCTCATCGTCGAACAACGCACCCATCACCAGGTTACCGGCGAACCGATGAAATTCCTCACGCTCGCCGACTGGACCGGGATGGTTGAAACCGAACTGTTCGCCGACACCTACAAGACCTACGGCCTCGCCACAATCCGTTATCCCGTCCTGGAAATCATTGCCCGGGTCGAACCGTTCGAAAACACCCGCGGTTTCTCCCTCCGCGTCCTTCGCGCCGGCAAACCCCGGATGAAAGCGCTTTCCCCCCGTTCCCTTTCATCGAACGGGGACTTGTCAGCCTCCTCGGCAGAAGTAAAGTCGCAACGTGAGCAATAAGCAGATCGTCCAGCAGCTCCTTGATCGACTTCCAGGAGAGGCCTCCTTGTCCGACATCGCCGAGGAGATCCGGTTTCTGGCTGGAGTGCGCGAGGGTCTCGCCGAACTTGACCGTGGCGAAACTCGCACCGCCGATCAACTCCGGGAGAGCCTGCGTCGATGAACAAAAGGAGCACTTGAAACTTGAAAAGCTCTGAGGCTCTGCGCCAAGCCGGCGGCATCGTATGGCCTCCGTCCCTGCCGAGCATCGGGGCACCCGAGTGCTCAATGAGTCTGCGATTCTCTGAAAAGCCCCATGGAATTCCGTTCGGACCAGGTCCGACCGCGACCCCCACAATCGCGATCCACTCTATTGCGGCTTGCCAAGCGGAACTTCACCGCGGAGGCCGCGAATCTGCGACGTCAGGGGGAGCGGCGACCGCGAGCGCGCGGGCGTCGGCAGGCTGGGAGTAGGCCAGGACGAGGCCAGGCCGACTTTTCTCGGCCATGCCGACCTCAGCACAAAGAAATGATCACCCAATGCAAACAGAGTGAGAAGTGTTGCGCCGGCTCACACCTTCGTTGCGCTCGGCCACTCGCTCTGGCATCCTGCCGATCGTAATGGCCGAGTACGTCACCTCCAAGCCTCTGCAGATCCTGCTGGTCGACTCCGATCAGGCCTTCGCAGAGAGACTCGGTAGACTCTGCGACGATTCCATCCAACCGCACTTGGCCTTCACATGGGAGTCGGATGCGACTCGCGCCGGCGAACTGCTCCGCTCCCAACCGTTCGACGTGCTCTTGTTGGGCACCGGCACCACGCCCCATCCCAGTCTCACCCCCTTCACGCAACTCAAAAAATCCGCGGCCAATCTCCCCATCATCCTGTTGAACAACGCCGATGATGACGACACCTCGCTTCTGGCCGTTCGTGAAGGCGCCGAGGATTACCTGGTCAAGGGCGCCTTCGACGGCCACGAGTTGCTCCGTGTCTTGCGCTACGCCATCGAGCGTAAGCGGGTCGAAGCCCGCCTCCGCCAGAGCGAAGAATTCTTTCGGCTGATCTCAGAAAATGTGACGGACTTGATCGCCGTAGTCGACCGCCGGGGCCGGCGCCTCTACAACAATCCCGCTTACGAACGCAGTCTCGGCCCCATCACCGGCCTCGCCGGAACGAATTCGTTCAGTGAAATCCACCCTGACGATCGCCTCCGGATCCAATCGGTCTTCCAGGAAACCCTCCAGACCGGGCAAGGGCAACGCACCGAATACCGCATGCTCCTGAAGGATCGCGAGGTACGCTTTATCGAATCTCTGGGAAGCGTGGTGCGAGACGAACGGGGTCAACCGGACAAGATTGTCGTCGTCTCCCGCGATATCACGGAACGCCGCCGGGCGATGGACGAATTACAGCAAACCGTGGCGCAACTCCGGCAAGCCCACGAAGACCTGCACACTGCCCAGGCGCGTCTGGTCCAGACCGAAAAAATCGAAGCCCTCAGCACCTTCGCCGCCGCCATCGCTCACGAGGTGCGTAATCCCCTCCAAACCATTCTCCTCGGTATCGGATTCCTTCGCGAAAGCTTACGTGAACCCTCCGACTCCGATGTCGCCACTCAACAACTCGTCCTCGCCGACCTGGAAAACGCCGCTAATAAAGCCGATGCCGTCATTCAGGGGCTCATGGAGTTCACCGCATACCGCCAGCAGGAAATCGAGGACCACAACCTGTCGGAACTTCTCGAACAATCTGTCCATGCCGTCGCGGCGGAAATGAGCCAGCGCAAAATCAATGTGACGCTCGAACTGCAATCCGATTTGCCGAGCGTCCGTGTCGATGCCCGAAAGATCCGACACGTCCTCATCAAACTGCTCCTCGGCCTTGCCGATCAGCTGCCTCCCCAGGCCAACCTTGCGCTCCGCACCTGCCAGGTCACGGCTCAACGGCCATCACCCCCTGGCGTCACTTCGCCGGGCCGCCCACCGATGCAACTTGTCGGAATCGAGCTCGAGCACGCCGCTCCCATCAACCCCGCCACCCCATCGGATTCCAGCGCCCCGGCGCTGGTCCGAAAGGAAGACCTTGATTTGATGGTGGTGAAGAAGGTGGTGGAACTTTACGGCGGCCTTGTTGAAACACACTCGAATACACCCAAACTCTCACGGATCGGCATCCTGTTCCGGGTCGATCCCCGGCCCGCATTATGAGCAAGAAACGGATTCTGGCGGTCGATGATGAGCCCAGTATCACTCGACTATTGAAACTTAACCTCGAGCAAACCGGCCGCTACGAAGTGCGCGAGGAGAATCATGCCGCCGAGGCACTCGAGACGGTGCGCCAATTCCATCCCGACCTCGTGATCAGCGATGTCATGATGCCCGAGGTCGCTGGCGGTGAGTTCGCCGCTCAACTCCGCGATGATCCGACGCTTCGTCGTATCCCGGTCATTTTCCTCACTGCCGCGGTCCGCAAAGAGGAGTTGGGCGGGGCGGAAGGCGTGATCGCCGGGCGCCTTTATGTGGCCAAACCTCTCGACGTCAAAAGCCTCCTTGTGGCCATCGAACGCATTCTCGGAAAAGCCTGAATCCACGCATTCACTTCACCCCAGGACCATGAACAACCCCATCTGGATCATGACGTCGGCCTTCAAGAGCCTGACGCTCCCCCAAATCATCGAACGCACCCTGGAAATCCAGGCGCAAGGTATGGAACTCTGCGTCTTCCGTCGTGATGGATCGCGCAAGGATCATGTCGCCACTCACCTGGATTATGAATCGTTCGGTCCCAGTGATGCCCAGCGTTTGTTGGACACCTGCCACCAGTCCGCCCTTCGGTTCTCCCTGGGGAGCTACGATGATCTCATCGGCGGTGACGCCACCGAGCGGGTCCATAATCAAAACCATATTCTCCAGTTGATCCGGATCGCCTATCTCCTCGGCGGCAATGCCAACAACGTCAAGGTCGGCACATTTGTCGGTTATAACCACGACCTTGGCCGACAGGACAACGGGTTTCAGAAAAACCTCGAGGAGTATGCCCGCGTCTTCCAGCCCATCGTCAAATATGCTGAGGACCTCGAGGTCACCCTCCTTTACGAGAATTGCCCCATGGAAGGCTGGATGCCCGCCACTACGCCGACCACCTACAACAATCTCCCCGGCACACTCGCCGCCCGAAAGCTGATGTACTCGATCATCCCCAGTCGAGCCCACGGCGAAACCTACGATCCTTCCCACGACGTCTGGCAGAATATTAATCCCGTCGACGTCCTGCGCGCCACGGATCTCACCCGTATCCACCGCGTCCATGTCAAAGGGACACGCAATCTAAACAACGCCGCCCGGGTCCATTGGGGCGCCCTCTATCCCATGCAGGCCGTCGATCCCGCCCTCGCCAAAAAGGCGGGTGTGCCCATCCCGGCCAATGAATGGGATCGCCATCATTATGAACCGATGCTCCCCGGTTTCGGCGGGTGCGACAGCATGGACTGGCGCGCTTTTCTCGAGACCCTGATGCAACTCGGCTACTCGGGCCCGTTCGTGATTGAAAACGAAGCCGCCAACTCCGCACATACCGGAAACCTCGGCGCCGCTGTCCAGGGCTTCCGCACAGCTGTTCTTTGCCTCGCCCCCATCGTCTGGCCGCTCAAATCTGCCGGCTACGAGTTTGACCCTTCCACCCTCTCTTCGCTCAAACCCGCCGCCACGAAAGATCTCCCGGTGACAACCATGAAAGATCTCGGAGCTTAGTGGTCTGTTTTATAAATACGGTTACGTTCGCGGCCAGGGGTTTTTCGGCCAGACGAGGCGCGAGCAACGAGCATACCCGCAGCGGTCTGTAAGGCGCGAGCAACGAAGTCTGGCCGAAAAAGAACGGCCGCCCGGAGGGTTGAGCCGAATTTGGCCTGGGGCGGCGTTGCTCGGTCGGTCGAGTATCGCAGGGGATACACTCTCGCCCTCGCGCCTTGCCTCAGGCCAAATTGGGCGCAACGAACGTGACCGTATTTATGAAACAGACCACTCAGCCCGCCGACTCGACACCGTCGCGCTTCGGGTTCGTGTGCATCTTCACCAGATCAGGCGTTTGATCACCCACCTCTGTTTCGATAAGATTCCGCTAATCTTCCCCGCTCCGCCATCCGCATCCACCTGCCGTCCAGTCAGCGCCCGTTCACAATGCCCTCGCCCCTAATGCCAAATGCCGTCGGATCTCCTCGCGGTTTGCGGCGTCCCGCGCTTCCACGGGATTAAAATCATCGCGCAGTATCATCCCCCGCCTTGGATTGGGCTCGAGCGTTTCAGCGTATGCCCCTTCCGCCTGACGTCGCACCGCAAAGTGAACGCGGTCGAAATCGGGCGTACGCAATGGCCCCAGACCCTCGCGGTCCGACGCCACGAAAAACACGTTCCCGCCTCCGGCGCTATGAACCCGCACTTCGCGAAACACGCTCCGCAGAGTCTGGTTCAGCGAAGTGCCAAAAAAATCCCGGGAAGGTCGAAACTCCACGAAACAATTGATGACCAGGGTGCCGTACGGCCGTAACGCCCGGTGCATGCTCTCAAAGGCTTCCCGGGTCATCAGATGCACTGGGGATGAATCACCCAGGAACGCATCCAGAATAATCGTGTCATAGCGATTTGTCGTCTGGTTCAAAAAATATCGCGCGTCCGTGAGTTCAAGCTGCCGGAACAATTCCGGCCGGCAATCGAAATAGTCTCTCGCCACCTTCACAACGGCCGGGTTGATTTCCACCACATCCACCACCTTCCCCTCCTCCGCAAACCGCATCGGCACGATCCCAACTCCCAGCCCAATACAGAGAACATTCCGAATCTCGGGCGTGTACGATTCTGCCAGTTCCTGGAGGAGATAAGTGAACATGGACACGCTTTGTTTTTGCACCGGGTCGTAAGTGTTCTGAACGAGGTAATCGTTCAGGTAATACAAATAACCATGCCCGGCGGTCTTCACCACCTGCAACATCCCAAAATTCGAATTGGCACGATACAGCTCCGTTCCATCTTGCATCTCGGGTCGCGTCGAAACTCGCACTCCCAGGAGCCCAATGCCAAGCCCGAGCACCGTCGCGGTTATCACGGGCGCCACAACCCCCCGTTTTCGCCCCCATATCAGGAAATATGCCGCCGCCAAAGCGAACAACCCCGCACTGGTCAAATACAGGGTCATTGAATTCGGCAAGAATGGAATCATCACATAGCCAATGAGCAGCGTCCCTCCGAAACTGCCCAGAGTCCCGATGGCGGTTAACCGTCCAACGTTACCTCCGACACCGCTCACCGACTGTGTAATTACCCGCACGAAAAAGGGTCCGACCATCGCCAGCAACGCCAACGGTACGAAGAACAGGAAAGTGGAGGCCAACAAGGAACCCATCGCCAGTTTGAATTTCAAGAAACCGTAGGCCACTGGACGAATGGCGAGGATTGTGCCCGACAGATACAAGGCGGCCATCACAATCCCGGCATACAGCCGACCCAACCGCGGCGAATGATCCGCCATCCGGCCCCCGGCATAGTATCCCGCCGCCAGCGCCACCAATGTAACCGCGATCTGCGCCGTCCAAACAAAATGCGAAGTCCCCAGGTAGGGCGCCAGCATCTTGGCCCCGAGGATTTCCACGATCATGACCGCCGCCCCCGTGGACGCCGCAGTGAAATACAAATACCGGCGCAATCCCGGCGTCAACTCGTCCCTCGTCTCCAATCCCTTCGCTCTTTTCACGCGCACCTTCTAAACGTTATTCCCCGGCCGTAAAATCTAATTGTCACTTCGTAGGCTCATCGGGTTTTCCGATCGTCCGTCGGTTGACTGCGCATTACGAGGCCCGCACCCGGACAAGATTTACGATTGGCGATTGAGGAATTGCCACTATTCTTCCCGAGCGCTTGAATAAATACGCTTACGTCGTCGGGATCGGCATCCAGAACACCCTGGTCTATCGGGTGAACTTTCTGTTTCGGGCCTGTTTCGGCCTGATCCCTCTGATGGCCACCATATTCCTCTGGCGCGCCATCTTCGAGGGGCAATCCGATTCTTCGATCGCCGCTTATTCACTGCCCGAAATGATCTCCTATTACCTGGTCGTCACAATTGTCGATGCCCTCACCGCCGTGACGGATGATGATTGGCAGATCGCCGCCGACATCCGCGACGGTCAGATCAGCCAATTCCTCCTCAAGCCGATCGATTACCTCCGTTACCGGCTTTGCCTCTTTCTCTCCGGTCGGTTGATTTACACCTCGATCGCCCTGGGCCCGGTAGCCCTGTTCATTTTGCTGCAGTCTCAATATTTCGTCCTGCCGCCGAATGCTGTCACCCTCGGATTCTTTGCGGTTTCCGTGGCGCTCACCGCGCTGCTCCAGTTTCTCATCTCGTATACCATGGCCTTGCTCGCATTTTGGATTCTTGAAATCTCGACGTTTATTTTTATTCTGTTTGCCTTGGAACACCTCGCCGGTGGTCACCTCTTTCCGCTGGATCTCCTCCCGCCTGCCCTCAGTCATTTCCTCGCCTTTACCCCCTTCCCTTACCAGATGTATTTCCCGGTAAGCATTTATCTGGGCAAGACCTCCGGCTCCGATCTCTTGAGAGGCCTTATTCTCCAGGCCTTCTGGGTGTTCGCCGTCTATCTGCTCGCCCGTGTCGTCTGGGCGCGGGGGATCCGGCGTTACTCCGCCTTCGGCGGCTAATAATCGATGAAGTCTTCTTCCGAAAGTCAGTCGAACCGGAGCGGTCATCCACTGCGCCGATACTTTTCCATCTATGCGATGCTGTGGCGCAACTCGTTGGTCCGGGAAATGACCTTCAAGACCAATTTTGTTCTCTGGATTGTTGTGGAACTCTGTTGGTTCACCCTGCAACTGACCTTCATCAATGTCATCTATCTCCATACCGAAAGCATCGCCGGTTGGTCCAAGTGGCAGGTGATCCTGCTAATCGGCGCCGCCCATCTGATCCAGGAAATCTTCCAGGCTTTTTTCCTCATCAACTGCACCAATCTCTCCGAACTCGTTCGCACGGGGAAACTGGATTTCCTCTTGCTCCTCCCCGTAAATACCCGCTTTCTTGTTTCATTCCGTCAGATCGATCTCGGGTCCTTCGTCAATGCGGGCATCGCAGGAGCCCTTATGCTTTATGCTGCGCATAGACTCGAATTGCACCCCTCACTCCCCCAAATTGCAGGTTTCCTCCTGCTCTGCGCCGCCGGAATTGCCATCCATTACTCGCTCATGTTTCTTCTCGCCACGATCAGTTTCTGGGCGGTCCGCGCCCAAGGCATTGTCTGGGCATACTATAACCTTTTCAATGTCTCGCGCCTTCCGGACTCCGCCTTCCGCGGCTGGTTCAAAGTTGTCTTCACCTTCGCCATTCCCATGCTTCTGGTCTCCAACGTCCCTGTGCGGGTCCTCACCGGCCGCCTGCGATCCCCTCTCGATATCCTAATCCTGCTCGTGCTGGCGGGCTTCTGCTTGATCCTGTCAGAACTTGGCTGGCGGTTTTCTGTCCGGCATTACACCAGCGCCAGCTCGTGAAAATCACTGCCTGACCGACCTCTGTTGAAATAGGAGCACGGTCACCCGCGCCTCGAAGGCCGGATCATGGCACCCACCGGATATCAGGATGATCCGACTTTCCCCGGTTTGTCTCATCGTCCCAATAGGCCGCTTTGGGGAATCTCCTCGCGTGGCCGTCGAGAAATGTGAAGTTCGCGCCGCCGCAGTGGAGGTTGGTATGCACATACCCCCAATACCCAACCGCCGGGAGGTTCTTGCTGTCAAACAGCCAAACAGCCGACGATGCATTCGGGATGGAGCCGAGGGTCGCCGGGCGATTCTGTTCCCCAGGTACCATTGATGTGTTCGTTCAGGCAGTAATGAAATAAATTACGCCCGTTGCTGCGTCGCGGGTTGGATGGGCACAACCAGATCGTGCGGCCGGGATCGACCTCGGCATTGGTCCGCCACGGCATGTCATGATACCGATCCAGGTTGATCTCCACCGGCAACTGGATATACCAACCGCTGTTGGTCGATCGTTCACCAGGATTGGGGGTTCCTTCCGGCGGCAGCCGGTCGTTGTGGTCGGTGGCGTAAAGCTGGGTCGCCAGACCCCATTGCCGAAGATTGCTTACACAGATGATAGCCTCGGCCTTTCCCCGCGCCCGATTCAACGCCGGCAGCAGAAGCGTCGCCAGAATTCCGATCACGGCCACCACCACCATCAGTTCGAGGAGCGTAAATCCAACTGCGCCCCTGCCTGCTCGCCCTCTGTGCTTTCGATTCATCCTGACCTCCTTGATAGCTCAAGGCACCTTCGGCGTTCTGCTGGGACCTGCTCTCCTTGGCCGCCGCGATTCCTATCAGGTCCGCTCGAGAATCGCAAGCGCCAAGAACGAATGACTGCGATTCTCATTGTCCTGGATAGGGGCCTTGGGCCATGAACACCGGTCTGTCTCCCCACCGGTCTCCCTGCTTATCTCGTCCACACTTCCATCCGTTCTGTCCTCAACCACCCTCGTCCTTCCTGACACTCTTGATCGTATGCACTGGAGAAGCAGGTATGGACTTGCCACTTCAATGCCTGTAGGATGCCGCCGATCCATACCGGTCTCCTCGCAGTGGAATGGTTGAAAAATGGAATGCTGAAAATGAATAACCCGCAATCCCTCAAGATCAATCGTCGCCAGTTCCTCCGTGGTGCCAGCGCTGGCGCGGCCGCGTTTCACATTGTTCCGATCAGCGGGCTGCAGGCCGCTCAACGCAATTCTCCCAACGAGAAGGTTCAGTTCGCCGGCATTGGCATCGGCAGCCAAGGGGGCAGCGACGTCGATGCCGTCGTCGGCGAGGGCCAGAACCTGGTCGCCCTTTGTGACGTCGATGATAATTACGCAGCCAAGAAGTTCGCGCAATACCCACGGGCCAAACGTTTCAAAGATTATCGGGTCATGTTCGACAAGATGGATCGGGAGATCGAAGCCGTGACCATCGGCACGCCCGACCACACCCATGCCGTGATTGCCCTGGAGGCGATGAAACGCGGCAAGCATGTCTATTGCGAAAAACCCCTGGCCCATTCCATTCACGAAGTGCGTGCGCTGATGGCGGCTGCTACCCAGTACGGCGTCGCCACCCAACTCGGTAACCAGGGACATTCCAGCGGTTCCATCCGGCGTCTTTGCGAATGGGTCTGGGCCGGCGCCGTCGGTAAAGTGCATACTGTCCACGCGGCATGCGATGCCTTCAAAGAGGTCTATTGCCAGATCAGAAACCTGGACAAATTGGAGCAGTCCTATGATGTACCTCCTGGGCTCGATTACGATCTGTGGATTGGTCCCGTCCCCTTTCGCCCCTACGCCCCGTTCTGGGTGCCATGGAACTGGCGCGGCTGGCTTCCATTCGGCACCGGCACGATCGGCGATTGGTTCTGTCACGTGCTCGATCCGACCTTCTGGGCCCTGGACCTTGATGCACCCACATCGGTTCTCGCCGAAGTTACCGATTATGATCCTGCGTACTCAGGGCCTCACTTATCCCCCCGCCAGCAAAATCACTTTCCAGTTCCCGGCTCGAAATGACCGCGGCCCGGTCCAGATCGTGTGGCACGACGGCAACAACACCATCCCCAGGCCCGCCGCGTTCACCGCCGGTGACGAAGTACCCGCCACCGGGGCAATCCTGTTCGGAGATCGGGGGATGATTCTACATGGATCACATGGTGCCGGCGGTTGTCGCTTGCTCCCGGACAAGCTTATGGAACAGTTTGCCGGCACGAATGCCCCCGCCGAAAAGCTGCCACGGGTCAAGAACCACGCCTGGGATTGGATCGAAGCCGTCCGGACGGGCCGCCAAGCGGGATCGAACTTTGGCTTTGGCGGCCCTCTGACACAAGCGGCACTTATTGGCGCCATCGCCATCCGCTTTCCCGGCCAAATCCTCGAATGGGACAACGCTGGCATGCGATTCAGTAACGACGCCGCCAACGCCTTCGTTTCGCCAGCTTACCGCGAGGGCTGGAAACTCTGATTCCTGGCAGAGGCAAGCCCCATGGTGATCCGGAATCGGACGAGTGCGGGTTTGGGGTCTCGTTGTGATGGGACCATGTCTGGTGATTGCCTGGTTGATTACCGCCACGTGCGTTAATTCTGGTTGCGGAAATTATGCCAGATTGACCGTACATCAGACACGGGGGCACATTCGAGTCTTAAGGGGATAGGGGGCGGAGCGGTGGTATGCCGCTTGCTCCCTTTGCTGCCATGGAAACAATGCTGAACCTCATCACGAGATTCGGCTCAACCCCGCCGCCTCCACCTTCATGGTGGTGGCAGAAGGTCTCACCTATCCACCCCCAGCGCTGCAATACTTGCGTAGCGCTAGCTGTTCCTTGAGTTATAACCTGGCGGCCTGCTTCCACGGGCCGCCAGTGTTCTTCTCTCGCCCAGGTCAGATCGGCCTCAAAATAAGAGAAACTTGCGGGGCATCCTAACCACTATGGTCCCGGCAATCTGATCGTGCCACGATACCCGATTCCGACTCCATCCGGCCCAGAAGAATCCTACAAACAGGGCCATCGCCGAGAGAAAACTCGAAAGCGACCGAATCAAGGCAATAGGGAAATCGAGGTCTCGCCCGTCACGTCTCACTATTTTTAACCCCAGAACCACACCACCAATCGTGGTTCCGCGCCACGACCAGAATCCCACGTGATAGGCCACCCACAAGGGCAGAAACCAGGATGCCCGTTGGATGGTGGCCGTGACCGCCGCAACCAGCAGCAAATCGATAAATGTCGCCAAAAAACGCAGCCAAAAACCGACCCTCACCAGCGAACTCGGCTCCACCAACGGCGGTACTGGCGGTTGACCGGGGATCAGGGGAGGGGTAATTCCTTCGCCCGCGGTATCCGCGGACAAGGCCAAAGCCGGAGGTTGCGCCACGGCAAGTTGGACCACGGCACTCTCTTTCCGAAAGGCGTCAAAGAACGCGAGCACAACTGCCCCCAAGCCGAGTAATCCGGCCAACAGCCACACCATGAGCCCAATGACCGGGATAACATACATCGCGTAAAATAACCCGACCCCCACGATTAATGCCACCAACGGAATCTGCAAAAATCCCAATCCCGTCTGTCGCCCAATCTGTCGTCCCATGACCTCATAAACCACCACCTTGCCTAGAACGAAGGCGGCCAGGCCGCCGCAAACCACGAACGGAATCACGAGGAGCCCTACTCCAGTTGCCAGCAGGAGCAACAACAGAGGACCAAACACCATAAACATCATGAGACCGAGAAAGAATGAGCCCACGGGCCGCGTCTCAAGCGCGTTGACGCCGAAAGCAATCGGCCGAGAAAACACCAACGCCGTCACCAGGTAGAAGAGCGCGCAGGCCAATGCGAACCACCACCACCACCCGAACTCGTGCGGCAACGGGCGAGCGAGTACTAACCCCTCCATGACCCACCTGCGCATGCCTTCCATCGGAGGAAGATGAGATTCGAGTGAAGAAGCTGTGAGCTCGAATCGTTGTCCGCCGATATATGCCCGGGGATCGGCATTCATCTCTCCAAGTACGGCTACCACATCCCCCTCAACCTCTGCACCCGGACCGAGGTCCAATTTTCCAAACGGCATCACGAGGTTGCCCTCAATCCGTCCATCCACTATTGTTCTTCCTCCCACGACGACGACGTCCCCGCGAACCCGCCCCACGATTCTCAATGTTCCAAAGATAACGACCACGTCCCGTGCTTCCTCGCCCGCACCGATCGTCACGTCACCTCCGAAGCGGACAATCTCGGGAGCACTTTTTCGGTCCGGATTCGACTGCTCTCGTTCCAGTTCGCCCTGAGTGACTGCGGGGGATTCCGCCGTGAAATCGGCGTTCGTGTCCTGATCCGAAAACTCGCCGGCCTTTTCTATCGCCTGACCACGCGCAATCGATAGCAAGACAAGCCCGGCCACGCCAATCCATCGCATCGTGGCCCTCGCGATACAAGGATTCATAGCCTTCCATTCTCTTCGACCGGCCGATTCATAACTCCTTTGGCGATGGCCGTTCCCAATCCTATGCAAGCGCCGCATAACGCCAATATGAATAGCGAGCCGTAAAGCATGATTTGTTGTCCGCCGGACTTCATCACCAGCAAGAGCGCATTCCAAAGAGTCACACAAAGGTCTGACAACTGAGCGAACGGTCCGAGCCACTCATAAACCAGACCATGAAGCACCTCATAAGGGAGCTCCTGCAGCGCTTTGCCCAGGAAATATGAGAATCCGGTGGCCAATCCCAGCAACAAGACAAGCACGGCGGACTGCAACGCTGGCGGCCATCCGTGCCACGATCGCCGCCACCAAGGCTGCCGGGCGCGCGTATGCACCTCCAACATAACCCGGTGGAACAGGGTCTCCGGCGCCTGCAGATCGGGCAATTGCTTCAACTCCTGCCGCAACCAGGATTCCCACTTGAGTTCGTCATCGTGATTCATAGCCTGCTTCATTCAATCCACGGAATCCTCAGGACGGACAGGGACTCTCCGCTCCGCATAGTCCCGACAACTCCTCCCTCGTCATGCCCACCCGAAGTCTTCGCCGCAGCGACTCCCTACCGCGATGGATATCCGTCTTCACTTTGCTGAGGGAAATTGCCAGCTTCTCCGCGATGGCTTCGTAACTCATCTCCTCAAAATGGTAGAGCACCAACGGAACACGCTGCGCCGGCGGCAGTCGCTGTAAGACCAGTTCCAGCAATCTCCGGCGGTCCCCCGCCGCGAGTTCCTCCTGGTGCGTCTGCGGCGCCGCCCACTCCATGGGCTTTTCCTCTCCCTCATGTTCGGCCACCAACTCGGAGAAGAATCGCCACCGGGCTCGGTACCGAGTGAGATGATTCAAGCACAAATTGCGGGTGACCGTCTTTAACCATCCACCCGCCGTCGGACTGGATTGGAGGTCATCGAACCGTTCGTAAGCCTTCAGAAAAACCTCCTGGGCGATGTCCTCCGCTTCGGTCTCATTGCCCAGTAAACGCACCGCGCCCGTGAACACCATGTTCTGATACGACTTCACAAAGACCTCGAACTGTTGCGGTTCTGTCATCGACGGCATTCGCCCGGCCCAAGTTCAACTGATATTCAGAACACCCGCACGACCTCCAAAGTTGCAATTATCGCGATCGCCCGATTCTGCGACATTGGCGGTTATACCGCGCTGTCCGCCGGGTCGTCCAAGGCGGCCCTCAGCCCCGCAAACCATTGGCTTCCCTCTCGTGCCGGGACCAGTGTCTTCGCCCGCGCCTGTCCATCCTCGATCAATTCCGGAGGAATCTCTTTCAGGAATCGGGAAGGATGACACGGCACGTATTGTCCGTACTTCTTACGCTGCGCACAATGACTGAGTATCAACCTTTCTTTCGCCCGGGTCATCGCAACGTAAAAGAGCCGGCGTTCCTCATCAAGGGTTCCATCCGCAGTCGAGCGGACATGCGGCAATAATCCATCCTCGACCCCGGCAATGAGCACTTGCGGAAATTCCAAACCCTTGCAGCTGTGGATCGTGATCATCGTGGCCTCTTCCAGGGTTTGCTCTTTCTCGTCCTTACGCTCGGCGTCGAGCGTGACTTCCTCTAGGAAAGCCTCCACCCTCTCGATCGGCGTGGCACCTTTTCGGGGCTCATCCAACAACGCCAGCAGGTCCCGGATATTCTGAACTCGGTTTTCCGCCACCTCCACGTCCCGTTCCGATCGACGGAGGTCTGGAAAATAGCCGATGCGTTCAAAGAACTCCTCGCCCCACTGACGCGCGCCCCAATTCAAGGAAGCGCGTAAGCGTTCTTGCTCAACCTCCAGCAGTTCAAGAAAGCGGCTTGCGCATGATCGCGCTCGTTCGCCCAAATCACCACAATCCCCGGCCAATCGAAAGGCTTCGAACATCGTGCAACCCCGCTCCTGGCTGAAGGCCAGGAGACGCTCCATCGTTGTTGGAGTCAGCCCACGCGCCGGCACGTTGGCCACGCGCAGCAGGCTAATGTCGTCACTGGGATTCGAGATGATTTTGAGGTACGCCAGAAAATCACGCACCTCACGACGATCGAAAAAACTCTGCCCTCCGATGATCCGGTACGGAATCCGGGCTTGCCGGAGTGCCGTTTCGATAGGCCGGCTCTGGATATTGGTTCGAACCAGGATGGCAAAATGCGACCACGGCGCCCGTCGCGCGCGCGCCGCCAGTATTTCCTCCACCAATCCCTTCGCCTCCTCCTCTTCATTCAGGAATCCATGAACCGCAATCAGCGCACCCGGTCCCTGTTCCGACCATAGCCGTTTGGCCCGCCTTCGCCCATTATTCCGGATGACGGCATTGGCCGCGTCAAGAATGTTCGTGGTCGACCGGTAATTGCATTCGAGCTTAACCACCTTCACCTCGGGATAGTGGCGCTCAAGCTCGAGCAAGTTCGAAATCTCGGCTCCTCGCCAGCCGTAGATGCTCTGATCATCATCACCCACCACGCAAAGATTCCGATGCTTAATCGTCAGCGCACGCACTAACTCATATTGGGCCGCGTTGGTATCCTGGTATTCGTCCACCATCACGTGCCGATAATGGTCTCGGCAGTTCTCCAAGACGTCGACATGTTCGCGAAACAGCCGTAGCACCAGCAGGATCAAGTCGTCGAAATCCACCGCATTGCACGATCGCAAGGCCATTTCATAACGATCCCGCAAATGCGCGGCCAGCATGTCGGCCTGCGTATCGGCGATCACGCGCGCTCCAGGACTTGCATTGCGATAGCGGCTGATGAGCCCCAGTACGGCGGACGGATCCTGTCGCGGGCCCTCCGTCGAGATGCGGCTCAATAACTTCCGAATTACCCCCATCTGCTCGCTCTCATCGTAGATCACAAAATTCGACTTGTAGCCCAGGCGGCCAATATACTGACGCAAAATCCGAACACATAAGGAATGAAAAGTACATATCGTGGGCCCCGGGAGTGGCTCCAACCCCGATCGCTGTCGCGAAAGCATGCCTCTCACCCGCGAGTGCATCTCGCGCGCAGCCTTGTTGGTGAAGGTCACCGCAAGAATGTGGGCGGGTTCGACACCAAGCCCGATCAGGTGTGCAATCCGGCAGGTAAGAACGCGGGTCTTCCCCGTACCCGCGCCCGCCAGGATCAACACAGGGCCACGGGTGGTTTCCACGGCCCGGCGCTGTTCAGGATTAAGCGCACTCCACTCGAACATAAGGGCGCGCAGTGTAAATTGTGACTGAGTTATGGCAAGGCCCGTCTGAGAAAGGCACGCCCAATTAACGGCAGAGCCCGGACGGGGTGTCGCCGCATCCGGGTGCTGTTGATTGAAGCCGCGACCGCGAGCCCGAACGGCGCGCGTGGCTGTTCCCGCCTTCGGGCTACTGAGGACTCGAGGCGAGAACGACCCTGAATCCGAAGTCAAAGGTCTGGCCGCGCGGGGTATCGCGATTTGCGGATCTGCATCGATCCGGATTCCAACCAAGGGTGCCACCCCGAATCACTTTGAACGAGCCCGTGGCGGGGCCTTTAGGATCCATGACCGCGCCGCCTGGATAGGGACCGTACCAGTCCAGGCACCATTCCCAGACGTTGCCGTGCATATCATACAGCCCCCAGGCATTCGGCAATTTCTCACCAACCGGATGCGTCCGGCGATTACTGTTCCCGAGATACCATCCGTAGTTGGCCAGCAGTGTGTATCCCGAATCATCACCATAGCTAAATCGCGTGAAGCTCCCCGCTCGACATGCATACTCCCATTCCGCCTCCGTCGGCAACCGATAATGACTGCCTTGCGGGATGCGCCCCGCCAGCCGCTCACGGTCGGTGAGCGTCGCACAGAACGCGACGGCGTCTTCCCAACTCACCTGCTCGACTGGCCGGTTCGTGTCCGTACCGTAGTCTATGCCGGGAGTCGGCCAGTCCTGGACCCCATTAAAAAAGCTGGGGTTAACCCCCGCGATTTCCTCGTATTCTGCCTGGGTCACTTCATACTGTCCCATCCAAAAGCCGTTACTGATCGTCACTTCCATTTGCGGACCCTCGTGGGACTGCCGGTCAACCTCCGTCAAAGGACTACCCATCTGGAAAGTGCCCGCCGGTATCCAAACCATCGCCAAGGGACCCGGAACAGCGATCTCCGCCACGCGATAGAGCCGCGATACCGAGTCAATCGTAAAGGCATAAGACAATTCGGAACCCGAGGCGGTGAGAATTGCGGGATCGGTATTTACGCCTTCCCAAGGTTCGCTGTGGCACCCGCTCCTGTAAAGTTTATAGGATTTTCCGGGCGTACTTTGCCAGGAAAGGGTCAATTCATTGGTTGATAAGGTTGCTCTCAATTGACCAAGTGTCTGCCCCATCATTTGTCCGCCATTGAACCCTATTGAGGCCGCGCAAGTCGTGGCCACCGCTCGAAAGATAACCGTTCTTGTGATTCTCATGTATTGATCCGATGCGCTTTATCGGTCTTCTTATGATCACTCGCCCGCCTAAAAGCAGCGTTTCGTCCTGGGATATGCGATTGAGCATGAGCCATCATAAGAAACCGATTTCTGCCGAGGAAAGCACGTTATATTCCATGATGACCTGCGGGGGACCAGCCGCCGTCCGGATTACTGGGGCGGCTGACGCTTTGCCGATGCACGATGGAATCCTGACCAGGTTTGCGGGGCGACCATCAACCTTCAACCCGAGTGCCGCAGAGGCGATCGCCCCCAGCCTCTGATCCAGCCAAGATTCAGGCGCGGCGTCTACTAACTCCCGCACGTCCCCCGGCATATCACCACTGAGGATCGATGCCACTGCCGCACGCTCGGCCCGGGCTATTGACTCCCCCGTGAGCTTGGTTTCGGACTCTCTTTCCACCGCCCGATCCACGCTGGCGGGGCTTTGAGGTGGGACGCCCAATGTTGGGGCCATGTTGGGGCTCACGAGCGGAGCGCGGCCTGCACGTCAGCCCAATTGAAAGGCTGTCATGGTCAAGCTGTCGCATCGATCTATTCCCGCGTCCTCCAGGCAAAACATCCCTCGGGGCTCTGCCCCATTCTCCTTCAACATGGCCACGGCGTTCCGCGCGCGCCTCAGCGCATCGGGACACGTGTTACTTCGGTAAGCGTGCGGAAGCGCCGGAATCGTGATCCGTGGCGGTTGCGAGAGCGGCGGCTGCGCTCCCCGGGCGATGGGAGAGCGCGTGGGACGGGCAATGGCCGGTGGCCGTGGCGGCGGCTCAGCCGGTGTCGATCCTCGGAGCGCGGGTGGCAGCCAGCGTGGCGGAGAATTTCCACGGGAGCCACTGCTCCGGGTGAGCGAGCACTTCCTTGGGATGGTGCACCAAGGCCATGAAGTAGTCGAAGGGGTTGAGTCGATTGAGCCGACAGGTCTGGATCAAACTCATGAAGAGATCGCCGACCTTGGCGCCGCGCTCGGTTTTGTAGGCGAGCGAGTTTTTCCGATGGAGGATGGCCATCTTGAGGGAGCGCTCGCAGACATTGTTATCCAAGGGGGCTCCGGGTTCGGTCAGGAAGCGGGTCAAAGACAGCCAGTGTCGCTGCAGAAAGCCGATGGCATCACCCAAGCCGGAGTTGGGTTCGACTTTGCGCTCCTCGAGCTGCTGCTGCATCCAGGTTTTGAGTTCGTCCATCACCGGTTGGCTATGGGCTTGGTGGAAGCAGAGCCGTTCTTCGGAATTCAGTCCTTGCTCTTTGGCCTGCGCGTCAAAACGGTAAACCGCCCTCAGACTTTCCAGGACGTGGCGGCATTCCTCGGGGAAGTTGTGGGCGACCTCGACAAAACCCCTGCGGCCATGGGCCAGGCAGCAAGCCAGGAGGGTTGGGGACTCTTTGGGTTCGTTGCGCGAGAGCCCATCGCACATCTGCAGTGGGGGTGGTAAATGGGGCGAGCGGTGCCGCAACACGGCATCGAGGTTTTCCCCGGCATGCTGGCGGCCGGTGAAGAACAAGCCGATCGCGTGGTCCGGGTCGTGGCTCACCAGGCCGGTGGTGAAGATGCCCGTGCGTGCGGGTTTAACCTCGGCCCGGATCTCCCGACGCAACGCCCCGACGCGCATGGTGGTGTCGTCGTTGAACACGGTGGGCGCCTGGGCCGCCCGCGCGGTCAGGTGATCTCCCACCGGTTGAATCACCCGCGCCACCGCGTCGACCAACTCCCACTGCGTCGAGGCGGCCGGGGAACCCCCAGACTTCGCTGCCATTGTTCGAGGCGATAGAAGGGCATCCCGCTGCCGTAGCGCAGCAATCCCACCATCACGCCCACGCTCGGATCGTACTTCTCCATCCCCGCCTCCGGCGGCACGGCGCGGTAAAGGTCTTTCCGCACAGGTTGCACCGCAGCACTTCCAGTTCATGGATAATGGCCGTGACTGGCGGTTGGCCTTGGAGATGGATCGCGGTGGCTGGTTTGGGCTGGCGACGCAGTTTGCCTTTCCCACACGCCGGACAGGGGTTGCCCGGTTTGAGGGTCGGATGCGGCACCTTCACCCGTCGGGCTCCGGTTAGGCGGCGGCTCCACACCGGCCGTGCCCTTGGCGGCGCGTTTTGGGGGCCTGCGGAGCTGGGCTACCATCCACGGCGGGCGGGCACACCGTGGCGGTCTTCTCGGTGGGTGCGCCGAAGGCGATCCTGCGCAAGCGCGCCAGGGACATGGCGCGTTGATCCAGCAGGCCCAGCAGCTCCGGGAAGGCTTCGCTCATCGCCGCAATCCGCGCGAAATCTCCTGGCGACACGCCCGGACGCACCGCCTCCAGGAAAGCACCCCGCTCCCCTTCAGGGAGCACCAGCCAGGCAAAGCGCGCGCTCGCCTTCATGCGCTGGGATGGAGCTGACACCGGAAATCCGTCGAGAGCGGATAGACCCACAACTCCTTGCGAGGCTGATCCCGGCGATGGGTGCGAGCGTTGTGCCCCCGGCCGGTGGTCAGACCCAGACAGATCCAGTTGGCCGCCCGGTAACAGGTGCCCCGGAACCGGGCCGGATCGATGAACGTCTCCAACAGATGAATCGGATGCGCATACACCGCCTGCCAATCCTCCGAAATCCGCCGGGCCCCTGGCGAACAGGTGGCTGGCCAACCCGGGCACGCGGACCCAGGGCAGGAGTAGATAACGTGTGTTATAGGCGATGAGATGCAGGTTCTTTTGCCGCACCGCCGCCGGCCACCCGATAAACCGGTCCCGCGCCGCCAGATGCCGGGGGGCCGAACTCCACGCCAGACCCCCGATCGGCTCGCCTCCGGCCCACACCAGGTATTTGAGGTGTTCGCCGACCGGCTGCGTGTAACGCAGGTAATGATGGGCCTGCATCAGCCGCCCGAAGAGCCCTTCCTCGGACGTGCGTCGCACCTGCCGAATCTCCAGCGGTCCCAACTCGGCCAGGGCGCACGCCCGTGGTCTTTCCCACAACGGCAACTCCGGTTCCGGAGCTTTGCGCGCCACCACGTTGTTGGGCGGCGATTGCCGTTTGGCCGGCAACTCGATCAAACCGGCCCGGTGTAACTCCAGGAGCAGACTCCGACAGACCATGTCGCGCAGCGCCCCGTTGGGTTGCACCCAGTTCCAAGCCCGGCACAACTC
>CAVXWU010000011.1:0-165023 GCA_963765535.1 uncultured Verrucomicrobiae bacterium | reverse complement strand
GGCGCTGACTTGGAGTAAGCGGACGTGGTTCGGCGGAGCGGGTTAGCGCGCTCGCACGAGCGCGGCTACAGAGTGCGTAGCCGCCGACGTGAGTCGGCGCTGAACTTCTCCGCGCAAGCGGATCGCGCATACCCACTCAGCGCGCTCGCAAGAGCGCAGCTACGGGAGGTGGCGTCGACGGCTTCGCGGTCAATGGGAGATTGCCTTCATCGGTTCGCTGGATCTAGGATCCCGGACACTTAATGAAATTGCGGACAGGCCAAGTTATGCCGGGGTTCTTTAGCTGGATCAGTGATTCCATAGGCGAGCCGTCGGACGGCCAGGAAGAGTCCGTGACATCGTTTGGCGGTCTGAACCGAACTCGCATGACCTGAGCCGGTGCCTCGCGCGTATCTCCCCCATCCTATGAAAACCCTTAAGCAATTCATCCTCCTCCTTGTGTTCGTCTCGAGTATCACCCTCAACGGTATCGCCGCGGAGGAAAACTGGATCCCCTTGTTCAATGGCACAAACCTCGATGGCTGGATCCCAAAGATCCGGGGCCACGAGGCGAACGATAATTTCGGTGATACATTTCGCGTCGAAGATGGCCTGATCAAGGTGGTCTACGACAAATACGACAACAAGTTCAACGAGCGGTTTGGGCATCTCTTCTATCACCTCCCCTTCTCGAATTACCGGTTGCGCGTCGAATACCGTTTTGTGGGCGAACAGATGCCGGACGGCGCGGGTTGGGCTTTCCGCAACAGCGGTATCATGATCCATGGTCAATCCCCGGAGTCCATGACCAAAGACCAGGATTTTCCGGTTTCGATTGAAGTCCAGCTCCTGGGAGGGTCCGGGTCCGGTGAGCGTCATACGGCCAACCTCTGCACGCCCGGCACGCACGTAGTCATGGACGGCAAGTTACATACTCAGCATTGCACTGATTCAAAGTCCAAGACCTACCACGGCGATCAATGGGTCACCGTCGAAGTTGAAGTCCATGGCAACCGGCTCATCAAACACATCATCGACGGCGAGACGGTGATCGAATACACCCAGCCGCAGTTGGATGAAGGCGATGCAAACGCGCGCCGCTTGCTCGCCGAGGGCGCCGACCGGATGCTTTCCGGGGGAAGCATCTCGATCCAGTCCGAGAGTCACCCAGTCCAATTTCGAAAAATCGAACTGCTCAAGCTCGAGGAATAGACCCCGCCGGGGGGAGCTCGGTTGTCCGGTAAGCTCGCGGCATTTGTCCGCGTGGATGTGCCCGGTCCATCGGGCCCCCATTCTCCCGATCGGGTTCGTGACGTCCCTGATCGGGCGGGCGCGTTCAAGTGCGGCGAAGATACGTCCGGACCCACCATCACCGTCGCGATCCGCCCGGGTTGACCAAACCGACCTCAGATCTGGGCCAACAATTCCTTCAAACGCCGCCAAGCCTCGTCGTGTGCCTTCTTGTTGGCTTCATTCGCATCGGGCGCTTCACCGGCCCGCATGAACCCGTGCCCCGCCCCATCGTATATTACCGGCTCATATTTCTTGTTCGCTGCCTGCATGAGCTTTTCTGTCTGGGGAATCGTCGCATCGACCCGGGCATCATTCCCCCCGTAAAACCCGTATATGGGGCACATGATCCGGGCGATGGCGCTGGCCTCTTCCGGCCCGGTGCCGTAAAACGGGAAGGCGGCCAGGATCGCCTTATCATTCGTCGCGAATCGAAACGTCTGGCTGCCTCCCCAACAAAATCCAGCGACAGCCAGTTTGCCATTCGCGGCTGGTAGCTTGACCACGTAATCCGACACGGCCTTCAAATCCGCCGTGATCTGGTCCGGGGGCAACGATCCAATGACCCGGCGCACACCATCGGGCCCGCCTAATTCCGCCGAACCGCCGCCGCCGGGGGCCATGCCGGACAACAGGTCCGGGGCGATGGCAATATAACCCGCCTCCGCGAGTTGATCGGCTACCCCGCGGACCCAATCCGTCAGGCCAAAAATTTCGTGAATTACAACGACCGCCGTGGCCTTGGTCTTGACTTCGGGAAAGGCGATAAAACAACTGACCTCGCGGTCGCCCTGTTTGACTTTTACCCACTCGAGATGACGGGGAGATTTGTCGAGACGTTCTTTGGCCCAGTCTTGAGCCGAAGCCCCTGACAATGCGATTAGGCCGATGATCGAAGCAAAGAGATATTGTTTCATGGTCATGGTCATGGTTGAAACCGCCGTTGGTTTTTTACGACGCGGAATATAGAACAGAATCGGGGTGAAGGCCAGAAGGAGATTTGATTTCATTGATGAGCTGAGCTTCGACCACGACCTGCCGCCGATCGCCGGCGGCCGATGCATCAAAGCGTGGCGTCCGCCCTATCACCGTTCCCTGAGATGCCTTGCTTACCTCTCGTGGGTGTAGCACGTTCCGCCAACTAAAGGATGGCGCCTCCGGGGCTGCGACCCTAATAATCGAGTCAAATCATCGCTTTCCATGAATGCCAAACACGTCCGGCTCGATCGTCGCTTTTTTCTCCGTCAAAGTGCGCTGGCCCTTGGAGGTATTGTTGCCGCGCCGTCATTAATTCCCGTTCGTGCGTTGGGCCGGGGGGTATACGGTCCGAATGATCGAATCACGATGGGGTTCATCGGCCTGGGTGGCCAAGGCACCGGCCATCTGTTGGGCGGGGCATGGACCTACGTGCCGGGTGGCTACGTCGCGCGCGAAGATGTCCAGGTGGTGGCCGTTTGCGACGTGCGCCAGGAACGTCGCGAAAGCGCCCGGCAGCGATGTAACCAGATGTACTCCCAGAAATTTGGCCAGGATAATTACGCCGGAGTCCAGGCCTACCGCGATTTTCGGGAAGTGCTCGCGCGACCGGACATCGACGCGGTATTGCTGGCGTTGCCCTATCATTGGGCCGCCCCGATGGCGATCCGTGCCGCCCGGGCCGGCAAGGATGTGTATTGCGAGAAACCGATGGCGATCACGGTCCGGCAGGGCCGACAACTGGTCGAGACTTTCAAGCGCTACAGTCGTATTTATCAGGCGGGCACCCAGCAACGCTCCGAATACGCCGGGAAATTTCGACTCGCCTGTGAATTGATTCGGAATGGGCGGATCGGCCAACTCAAGGAAGTCTATGCCTATCGTCAACCGGGGGCGTTCTATCCGCGGCCATGGACGACGACCGAAAGCCAGCCTGTTCCGGCCGGGTTCGACTGGGATCTCTGGTTGGGTCCGCTGGCATGGCGGCCATTCAATGGCGAAGCGGGTCACGCCCTCCCCGGAACTTTCATGGGTGACCTGAACTGGAGCCCGCATCATTACGATATCATTCAGTGGACGGTTCATGCCGAAAAGACCGCACCCATTGACGTCTGGTGCGAGCCCCAGGCGGCCAATCCTGAAGAGGCGGTCGTCCACTATCGTTACGCGAATGGCGTGGTCGTGCATTCGAGCGCTTATCCGGGGGAGGCCGTCGGCCCGGACGGCGGCGCCTGTTTCGTCGGGACCACCGGCCGGATCACTGTGGACCGTTCACGAATCGTCTCCGATCCGCCCGCGATCCTCCAGCAGCCGCTCCGGCCTGAAGATTCCCGCGTCTACTACTCGACCAGCCATTCCGGGAACTTTCTCGAGTGCGTCCGAAGCCGCCGCCCAACCATTTGCGAACCTGAGACGGCCATCTACACCATGAACGCCGTCCTTATTGGCGGCGTTTCACTCATCCTGAGGCGGCAACTGAAGTGGGATCCGGTGCGCGCGGAATTCGATGGCGACGAAGAAGCCAATCGATTGCTCGCATACGCCCCACGCCCGCCATGGCAGCTCTGAACCTCCTGGCTGACCTTGCAGCTCGCGCAACACATACCATGAAGACCCTCCCAATCACCCTCTTCGCCATCGCTCTGCTCCTGCCGATCGCTTCCCCGGCCATCGCCGGCGAGGAACAGGACCTGATCCAAATCCTGGTCGGCAATTCAGACGCCTCGCAGAAGGCCGATGCCGCCAGCCGACTGCGCCGCATTGGAACGGCGAACGCCGTTCCCGCGCTCGAAGCGCTCCTGCCTATCCCGGCCACGTCGCAGGCCGCGCGTCATGCGCTGGAGGGCATGCCATTTCCCGAGGCCGTTGCAGCGTTGCGCGAGTCACTGGCTCGGACCTCCGGATTGACCAAAGCCGGTCTAATCGAATCGCTCGGCTGGCGGCGTGACACTGACGCGGTGCCGCTGCTCAAGCCTCTGTTGTCCAATCCTGATGCGACCCTTGCTGCGGCAGCAGCTTCCGCCCTGGGCAAAATCGGAGGAGCCGATGTTCTCGACGCACTGGAGTCGGCGCGCGACACCATCCCGGATGAAGCGCGCCCCGCGCTGATTGAAGGCCTGATGCGCTGCGCGGAAGAAAAGGTCCACGGGGGCGACCGCGCGCGCGCCGCCGCCATTTACGAGTCTCTCTTCGCCGCAACGGAGCCCGCCCCGATTCGGACAGCCGCTTACGCCGGAATGATCCACGCAGCCGAAGACGGCGGGATGGGGCTGGTCCTTTCCGCTCTAGAAGGCCAAGACGCATCGGCCCAGACAGCCGCTCTGCAACTGGCGGGAGAACTCAGGCAACCCGGCGCCACCATTGCCCTCGCCGAATTGCTTGCCAAATCCTCGCCGGGCCTTCAGATCGCCCTGCTCGCACTGCTTGAGACCCGAGGCGATGAGGAGGCCTTGCCCGCGGTGCTTGAGACGGCGCGAAACTCGGATCCGGCGGTTCGCGCGGCAGCGATCGCGGCGGTGGGTGCATTGGGTGACGCCTCGACGGTGGCGCTCCTTGCACAGGCCGCGACGGCCACAGATCCCTCGGAACAATCGGCGGCACGACAGGCCCTTACCACCCTGAATCGCGGCGAGGTCACCGAGTCCATTGTAGAATTGCTGAGCAAGACCACCCCAGCCATCCAGGTCGAACTCGTTCGCGCACTCAGTGCCCGGTCCGATCCCTCCGCCATGCCGGCCCTGTTCGATCTCGCGCGTGAAGATGGATCCCCCGCCCGTCGGGCAGCCCTTCAAGCGCTGGGACAACTTGTCGATGGCAGCCAGATGTCCGCCCTGGTCCAACTCCTGTTGGAAACGAAAGACGATACCACCCGCGACCAGATCCGGGGAGTATTCGAGACATTGATCGAACGGACGCCCGAGCCTCAAACGCTCGACCTCGATCCGATCTTGCAGGGACTCGAAAGCAAGTCTCCCGAAACCCGCGCAAGTCTATTGCCGGTGAGTGTCTTGTTCGTCGATGACCGATTGCGAGCCGCCTTGCGGGTGGCGCTCAAGGACGACAACGAAACCATCCACAACGCGGCCGCCCGAGCCCTGTGCGCTTCACGAGATGTGCGGCTCCTGCCGGACTTGCTCGATACCGCGGGCGCGGCCACCGATGCAAGCCTGCGTTCCCTTGCGTTTGAAGGCATCGTTCGGTTGGCCACCGACGATGCGGTAGGACTCTCGGCGCAGCAGAGGGCCAACACCCTCGATGCCGCTTTTGCTCTGGCGACGCGCCCGGAAGAGAAACGCAGGGTTCTTTCCGGGATCGCCCGGGTGCCGCATCCGGTGACCCTGGGTCTCGCCGACCAGGCATGTGCTGATGCCGGGATCAGGCCGGAAGCGGAGTTGGCCTGTCTCCAAATCGCCCAGGCATTGGGAACAACGAATCTTGTCGAGGTTGAGACGGTGTTGAACCGACTGGCGAAAGACACGACGAATCCTTCGATCCGAACCGATGTGCAAGCCCTGCTCCAACACCTCGATTCCGGCTGGCTCTGCACCGGGCCTTATCGGGTGGCCGGCAAACAAGCCCAACAGCTTTTTGACATCCCGTTCCCACCCGAACAGAACAACGCGGGGCAGATCGACTGGCAACGCGCGCCGGGCTCATCCGACCTGGCGCGTCCCGGCGAAGTGGATCTCGCGGGCATCACCGGCGGGGATCACTGTGTGGTTTATGCCAAGACCCGCGTCTATGTTCCCGCGGCGGAGGCGGCATCTTTCGCCATCGGTTCGGACGATGGGATCAAGTTGTGGTTGAACGGCGAGTTGATCCACGCCAACAACGCCGTGCGCGGGCTCACGCCGGACCAGGACCACGCTGCCGGCCAGTTGCGCCAGGGCTGGAATGATTTGCTCGCCAAGATAACTCAACACACCGCCGGCTGCGGTTTTACGCTTCGTATGACGCGCGCCGACGGTTCCGACATACCCGGCTTGCGTCTGGACCCGAGTGGGGTGAACTGACGCGGTGATCACCCGCGGTCTGGGTGCTTGCGATGGTTTCGGCAGTTGCCCGCGGGGGGAGTCTTTCTCCGTTCATTTTTGCAGCGTCCGCAAGTCCACTTTCGGATCGCGGGCATAGACGGGCACCCGCGCGCGCAGTGCGTCGAATCCCAGGAACCAGCCCTTCGAGTCCTCGGCTTTACCAATACATTCGAATCGCAGCCGGTGCTCTCCGGCGGCCAACGACCGGGTACCCAGCTTGTGAGAGGCAGGTTTCAGATCCGGGCTGAACAAATCCAGGCGTCCCACGTCGTCGCCGTCGAGCCGGACCCGATAGATGCCGTAATCCCACGAGTGCAGCATCCGGACCCAGAGCTCGGCGGTAAGAGGTTGATCCAACTTGAAGGGGGCCTCGAGCCAGCCCTGGCCATCGGCGGGCTTGAACCAGAGTTGCTGGTTGTCGGTCAGACCGGCGATCTGCTGCACCTCGATGGGTGCCCCTGATCCTTTGGCAATGGGCACTGCGTCATGGCCCACCAACAGCCGCTCATCATGGAACGGCAATCGTTCCGGTCCGGGAGGCAAGGCCGGCCATGGCTGATGCGGCTCCGTCTGGTACCAGAAAGCGACGCTCGAGATCAGATCATCGCGTTCGATGAAACCATCGACCTTTCCATCGGGAAATGTTTGCGAACCTTTGTGCTCGATCTCGACTCTGAGCGACTTTGTGAAGGGCACGGGGTCGACGATGTGCCAGCGGTAGGCGGAGCCGCGATCGCCGGCGGCAAAGCCCTCCCAGAGCGGCGTGCCGTAATAGGGACCATCCTGCTGCCGGAATCCCCAGGCGTCACAGAAGTAATCTTCCGTGCCGGTACCGCGCAATTGAGGCTCCGTGGCGCCATCCACAAAGAAAAAATCGTCACCCTCGCCGTACCAGCCGCCCGAGACCTGATAGACGCTCTGGACGGTGCCCACGTAATGTCCGCGCCCGACAATATCCGCGAGCAAATAGTTCCGCCCCATCACGCAGGGAAACTCCTGTCGGTACCAGGCGTGGAAATAGGCCGTATCGTCCGCCAATGCCGGGTGTTTCTGCCAGTCCACGTAATAATAAAACGCATGACAACGTTGATCGCTTTCGTTGCTGACCGTCAATCGTGCCGACTTCCTAAAAGGCATCGGCCAGTAGCAATTCCGCGCGCGTCCCTCGGAAGAGACCCGCACCGGGAGCGAAACGAAAGATTGGTCGACGCCATGGCCGATACCGAAAAAATCTCCGATCGGACACTCCACACTCGGATGCTCCTCACCATCCCAATAGATCCGCAGAGTCATCAGGCGCGAGTAAAACGGGGCGTCGTGGGCGATGGTGAACCAGATATGGGTGATCACGCCCGGCCCCTCCAGTTCCGCCAGTGTGAGCGTGGCGCCCGGCGCGATGGGCTGGGCATCGGCGTTGCCGTTTCGCCAGTTCTGGTCTGAAGAGGATGCGCGCCTGGCCTCGAATTCCTTGAGCCGTTCCAGCCCGGACAACGGGTTGCCCGGAGAAGGCTGAGCCGCCAACGAACCTGCCCCGATGAGGAACAGAGCGATTGAAAACACAATCGTGAATTTCATAGGATGCGTGGTCACGCCGGCACTGTCGCGTGGTTGCCCAGGCGAGACAAGATCGAACCGCCGCGGGAATACGAATGAAAATGCGAGCCCCGTTGGAAGCACGCCCGGACTTTTCCAACTCTTAAACCGCGCGGGGGATTTCTGGTTGAGCCGCCGCGGGAGCGTCCTTGGCCTGGCGCAGGAAGATGCGCGCCAGGGTTCGAGTCGCCGCAATGCGCGCATCGTCGAACAGGGTATAGAAGATGGGCACCACCAGGAGAGTCAGCAGCGTGGCGGTGCTCATGCCGCCGATCAGGGTGAGCCCAAAACTCTTGTAACTGAGCCCGAGATTGCTGGGTTTGGTCAGCGTGAGCGGGACCATCCCGATGATGGTTGTCAGCGCGGTCATGGCGATGGGCCGGAACCGGCGATCGGCGGCGCGCAGCAATGCCGCCGTCCGCGCGTAGCCCTCGCTTCGAAGCCGGTTGACATAATCGATCAAGACGATGCCGTTATTGACCACGACGCCAATCAGGAGGATGGCGCCCACCATTCCCAGGAAATCAATGTCCTTTCCCGCAAGGACGTGGATCCAGGCGACGCCGATCCCGGCCAGGGGGATCGTGAGAATAATCGAGAGTGGCAAGATGAAGCTCTCGAACAGGAACCCCATCAACAGGTAGATGAACAGGATCGAAACGGCGCCGGCAAACATCATGTTCGAGATCTCCTCGTTGATGGACGGGCCCATGGAAGTGCCGAACGAGACTCCTTCAGGCAGGTCGATCTGTTCCCGAAGCGCCATCAGGCGTTCCCGGGTCTCACGGTTGTCTTCCTTCTTGAGCTCGGCCGTGAGCGTGTGGCTGACCTTCTTGTTTCTGCGGAAGACCCCCTTGGGTGAAGCCAGCACCCGCGCTTCGGTGAGGGCGGAAAGCGGCAGCGTCTCCCCCGAGGCCGTGGGCACCAGGAATGCCCCAAGGTCGCTCAGGCTCTCGCGGTCGGCTTCACGGAAACGGATGCGCACGGGAATCTCGCGTCCTTCGTCATTGTATTTGGGCAGCGAACTGCCGCGCAGGGCATAACCGATAAGACCGGCAATGACCTCCGGGCTTACCGAACTGGCGGTGGCGCGATCGCGGTCGATCACCAGGGCCATTTCGCTCGGCGCGGCGTCTTCGCCCTTGCGAATCGCCAGGACACCCGGGACGGCAAGAAGCCTGGGCTCGAGTTGACGCGCCACCTCGTCGAGCACAAGGGCGTCGTCGCCTTCCAGGTTGAATACAAAAACTTCCTCGCCTTTAGCCTCTTCATTACGGTTTTCATTGCCGTAAAAGACCTTGATTCCGGGTTTCCGGGGCAACGCCTTCAGGATGGCCTCGCCCACTTCCTTGGCGGACAACTTAGGCGGCTTGTCTTTGTCGAACCACCCCTGGATCTCTCCGCCGCGAGGGCGGTAAAAGGTGAAATAACCCTTCAGGCCATATTCCGTCTGCTTCGATTGGAGGAGCTTCTCCACCTCTCGAAAGTACTCCCCGATATCCTCGAAACTATATTCGTTGGCAACCTCGACCGAGAGATTGAAGCTGGTCCGGTCCTCCTCCTGGTTCTCAACCACGTGGATTTTTTTGAAAGCAAAAACTTGCGTCGCCCCGAAGACCGCCACCAAAATCAGGAACAGATCCAGCCGGTGCCCGAGGAAGAAGGCCAGGGCATGGTTATAAGCGTGATTGGCTCGTTCGAAGGTCTGGTCATAAAACCATCGCAATACCGCATTCGCCCGCTCATGGGCGCGATGGAACCAGGAATCCGAGGTCTTGGCGTCGGTCGCCGGTAAAGTCAAATAGACGCTCAACGGGACGAAAACCAGGGCCACGAACAACGACGCAACCAGCGATACTGAAATCGGCAGGGCGAGCCGCATGAGGAAGAACTGCCCTTCTCCTTCAACCAGCGCCACAGGCACGAAGACCACGATGGTCGTCAAAGTGGCCATGGTGATTGCCAGGGCAATCTCGCCGGCCCCGTTCACACAGGCGTCCCGCCGGTTGAGACCGTCTTTGTGGTAACGGTGAATGTTTTCCGCCACGACAATCGAGTTGTCCACCAGCATCCCCACGCCGATCATCAAACCGAGTATGGTCAGGATGTTGAGCGTCTCGCCGCCGAAAAACATGACGACCAGTGCCATGAGCAGCGAAAGCGGGATCGACAGTGTGATGATCGAGGTCAGCCGGAACCGGCGGAGGAAAATGAACAGCACCACCGCGGCAAACACACCGCCGATCAACCCGCCCTGGATCAGGGTCTGCAACGATTCCTCCACCACCTCCCCCTGGTTGAACAGGGATTCCATGTAGACCCCCGACAATCGCGGGTTCTTCTTGAGTTCCTGGAAGACCGCCTTGATCTTCCGCGAAACCTCGACCGTGTTCGCCTGGCCCTCCTTGAAAACCACCGCCGCCACCGCAGGCCGGCTGTTCACCCGCACGCTGTACCGTTTCTCCGCCTCCTCATATCGGATCTTCGCGATGTCCTTCAACCGGATGCTCGGAGTAATCGGCCGGTTTTCCAGTTCCTCGACCGATCGGTATGTCGCCACCGACCGCAGTAAAAACTTGTGCCCGGCGTCACGGACGTTCCCGCTGGCCATGCTGAAGTTGTCGCCGCTGAGATTCATCGCCAGCTCGTAAAGATTGAGCCCGTGGCTCTCGGCACGCTGCCGGTCCACTTCAATGATGATTTCCTTTTCTTCGAGGCCGTCGGCCCGGACGTTGGCCACGCCATCGATCCGCTCCAACGGCTGGAGGATCTCGTGTTTGATGAGATTATACGGATCGGTCAGACTCGGATCGACCGCCAAGCCAACCACCGCCACCGGGATCCCCGACGCATCCTCCTTCCGGATAAATACCCGATCCACATCGTCCGGAAACAACAACCGCGCGCGCTGCACCCGATCGCGCACCTCGCGGTACGCGACGTCCATGTCCGTTCCCTGCTTGAACCGGATGAAGACATTGCAGCGCCCGACCGAGCTCCAGGAATTGAGCTGATCCAACCCGCGCACCGTGCTCAATTCCTCTTCCAACGGCAGCGTGAGCTTGTCGAGGACCTCCTGCGTCGGCGCATTCTGCCAGGGTACAAAGACCATCAGGTTCTGACCGGTGAATCCGCGGGGAAAAAGCTCGACCGGGATGCCCAGGCCGGCGACCAACCCGACGACGACGATCGCCAGGAGCAGCACCAGAACCGTGATCCGCCGGTGCAAGGAAAACTCGGTCAGGGCGCTGGCCATGTGACCGGCGCGATCCTCCGAATGCGCGTTGGTCCCTGGAGCGGTCACTTGGCTGGAACCTCCATTGCCGATCCCGCCTCCACGCCGCGGCGCAGGATCCGCTCGCGAAAACCTTCCACCGCGTAATAGAGCGAGGGAATAATCACCAGGGTCAGGATCGTGGACGTGAACAGGCCGCAGATCACGGTGATCGCCATCGGCGTGCGAATTTCCGCCCCGTCCCCGATTCCCAAGGCCATGGGAAGCAAACCCAGCACGGTGGTCGATGTGGTCATCAGGATCGGACGGAGGCGAACCCCGCCGGCGGTGATGATGGCCTCGCGAAGGGTCAGACCGCGCGCCCGCAACGTATTGGCATAATCCACCAGGACAATGGCGTTATTCACCACGATGCCCGCGAGCATGATCAGTCCGAGAAATACCACGATCGACATGCTGTAACCCAGCAGGCTCAATCCCACGACACTGCCGAAAAAGGCCAGTGGGATCGTGACCATGATGATCAGCGGTTGCACCAAAGACTCGAATTGCGAGGCCATGATGACATACACCAGGAACAAACTCAGCCCCAGGGCCAGATACAGACTCCCCCGACTCCGTTCCCATTCCTCGTTCTGCCCCGTGATTTCGAACTGCATGTCCGCCGGCCATTGTATCCGGTCGCGCAACACCGACTCGATCCGGCGGACGGCCATCCCGAGCGAACCCTGGCCGATGTTTGCCTGAATCAAGGCCACCCGCCGGCCATCCACTCGCCGAATTTCGCTCGGGCCTTCTCCTACCTTAAGATCGGCCACCGAGGAGAGCGGGATCGGTTGCTCCGTGCCGGGGTTCACAATGATGCGCGCCACGTCTTCAAGCTGTCGACGATCGGCTTCTTCCAGCCGCACCACAATCGGAATGCGGCGGTCTTTCATGTTGAACCGGGTGGCTTCAAACCCCTTGACCAGGTCGCGTACCTGCCGGGCCACCGTGGCGATGTTCAATCCGTAAACCGACAACCGATCCCGGTCATACGACACCTGGATCTCCGGCGCCCCGCTCCGCAGCGTCGTCTCGACATCCGCCAGCTCCGGCAACTGCGAGAGTTCCGACGCGGCCTGCTGGGCCAGCCGCTTCAAATGGACCAGGTTTTCCCCTTCGATCTCCACCACAATCGGGGTTTGCGCGCTGAATAAGACCGGTCGCACAACCTGCAGTTCAATGTCCGGAACGCTCTCGAAGTACGGACGCAATCGCGCCAGCAGACGTTCCTCCGTTCCCGCCGGGTTCCGGGTGGGTTCAAGCAGAATCTTGAACCGGGCGGAATGCTCGCCTTCATCGGAGCGTTTCATGTTGGTGACGTCGTAGCCGAACGTGACGATGAGCGTATGGATATCGTCTTTGTTCTCAAGAATCGCTTGCTCGATTCGGGTGAGGGTGGCGGTGGTTTCCTCGATAGGAGTGCCCACCGGCAGGCTCACTTCAAAAGTGAACTCCCCCTGGTGCACCTCGGGTAAGAGCTCCGTTCCCAGGCCGGAACCGGCTTGCCACGTCAGCCAGCCACAAACCAACACGGCCAAAATGATGGCCCAGGGACGGTTCAGCACCCGTGCAATCGTCTGCGGATAGAGCACTCCCAGGCGGTCCAGACCCCTCCGCATGAACCGCACCGGCGGATCCAGGATGTACCGCGTCGCCAAGGCGACCACCGGCCAGACCAGGGCCACCAGGAGCCAACCCAGACCCCAGAACAGGAGCAACACCAGCTTGCCCATCGTTTCGAATACCAGCGCCAACATCAGACGTATCACGTAGTAGGGCGCGAACAGGAAGAACGCCAGCCGGCGTCCCCGGTATTGCTCGGCGAACCGATCCCAACCCTGGAACCGAAGCCAGCGAGTGCGGTCCGAGTCGAGGCCGGCCAAGCGCAATTTCTGCCGGCTTGCCAGCATGGGGATGAAATAGACCGCTACGAGGAGCGAGGCCAGGAGTGAAACCACGACGGCCAGGCCGAGGTCGCCGAAGGCCTGGCCCGCGATCCCTTCCACGAACACCATCGGAAAGAATACCGCCACCGTCGTCAAGGTCGAGGCCACCACGGCCCCCCGGACTTCGCGCGTCCCCCGAATTGCCGCGGCCACGACGTCGTCCCCTTCCTCGCGGCAGCGGAATATGGATTCGAGCACCACGATCGAGTTGTCCACCAACATACCGATGCCCAGGGCCAGCCCGCCCAGGGACATGATGTTGAGGGATACGCCGGCCAGGTTCAGCGGGGCGAACGTGATCAGGAGCGACATCGGGATACTCACGCCAATGATCGCCGTGGTCTTGAAATCGCGCAGAAACAAATAGAGCACCGCCACGGCCAGCAAACCGCCCATCAGCGCGGTGTTCCGCACCTCATCGATGCTGCTTTTGATGAAAATCGACCGGTCCGCCACAACCTTCAGATGCGCGCCTTCCTGCTCGAACAATTGTTGCGCCAGCCCGCCTTTCCGGCCGCCCCCGGATTTGCCAGGCGGACCGGCGGATTGAACCGGTCGTTCAACAATCGGCCCCACCGCGGTCTTAACCGCGCTGGCAACCGCCACAATGTTCGCGTCAGCCTCCTTGTAAACATCCACCTGGACGCTTTCCGATCCATCGGTGCGGGTGATGATTTCCCTTTCTTTGTGGGAGCGTTCGACCCGCCCGAGATCCCGAACTCGAACGTCCTGTCCCTCATGGCGGAGGACAATGGTATCGGCGATCTGGTCGAGGTTTTCGTATTCATTCAGCGTGCGGACCATGTACTCCGCGCGCCCCTCCTTGAGCGTGCCGCCGGCCACATTGATGTTCTCCTGCCGGAGCCGGTCGATCACGTTCTGTACTGACAAACCGGTTCGCACCAGCTTCGACTTGTCAATGAGCACCTGGTATTCCTCTTCCAGCCCGCCGCGGACCCGAACAGCGGCGACGCCTTTGATCGGTTCCAAGACACGCTTGATCTGGAGCTCGGCGATGCGCCGCAGACGTCGCAGCCCCTGCTCCCCGGCGTATCGCTGTCCTTCTCCGGAAAAACTGAGCTCCATGATCGGGTCCAGCGCTGGATCAAAATGCAGGATCAAAGGACGCTCCGCTTCGCGTGGCAGGAAAACGAGGTCAAGTTTCTCCAGCGTCTCCTGGGTCGCCTTCGACATGTCCGTGCCCCACACAAATTCGAGCACGACATCACTCAGACCGGGGCGGCTGATGCTGCTGATCTTGTTCAGCCCCCCAATCACCCCGAGGGTCTCCTCAATTGGCCGGCTGATCTCGTTCTCAACCTCCTCCGGCGCCGCCCCTTCATACTCCGTCCGCACGGTGAGCGTCGGGTAACTCAGCTCCGGCATCAGCGTTACCGGCAGCCGCTTGAACGAGAAGAATCCAAAAACAACCGCCGCCAGAAAAACCATCAGCACCGCTACCGGCCGGTTGGTCGTGAAATGCGAGGATGGCGCCGCCGAATGCATTACTTGGCCGCGCTCAGGTTCGCGCCTTCGCCTTCCTTTTTCTCCGTGGGATCGGGATCCTCGGGCAAACGGACGCGTGCCGCGTCTTTAAGACCTGTCTGGCCCGCGACCACAATCTGGTCTCCGTCGCTGAATCCACCGGCCGGCTCCAGGTTGACCCGGTCCTCGAGCCGGGGTTCCACCAGGATACGCTCGACCCGGCGATCCGGCTTCAATCGGTAGACATAGATTTGATCGCCATCGTAGACCAGCGACCGTTTGGAAAGCAGAATGACGTTCGTGCGCGTGTCAGTCACTATCTCGGCGTCCACGTACATTCCCGGGCGCAAATCGGCGATGTCCGGGAACCCCACCGTCACCTTGACCAAACCGGTCTTGGATTCCACCACCGGGGCGATGCGTTCAACGCGTCCGGTGTAGATATGGTCGCCGCCCACCGCCGCCATCACCCGGACCGGCTGGCCCACGTTCAAGCTCGCCAACTCCCGTTCCGCCACATAAACCCGCGCCACAATGGAATTGAAATCGACGATCTCGAACAGTTGTTGGTTCAGATTGACCAGATCACCGTACTTCACCAGGCGACGACTGATGGTCCCCGCGATCGGCGCACGCACCACGGTGTAATCCAGTTCGCGGCGCGAGTCGTCGAGGGCGAGCTGAAGCTGTTTGAGTTCGAATTGTGTATCGTGGAAGACCTGTTCACTGATCAGGTTCTGCTCGAATAAGACCTTCTGCCGCTGGAATTCCTGGTCCGCTTTCTCCAGCCGCACCTCCGCCTTGCTCACCTGCGTCCGCTGAAGATCATCCTCCAACCGAAGCAACACCGCCCCTTTCTCCACCGTCTGTCCCTCTTCCGTGAGCAACTCCGTCACTCGATTGGATGTCCGCGCAAATATCTTCACCTCCGCTTCCGCCTCCAGATTTGCCGTCCCCTTGACGATCCCTTCGATCGATCCTCTGACAACTGGCGCCACCTCGATCAGGATTGCCGGATCAGGCGTGCCCTTGTCTTCCGCCTGGGTTCGCGAAAACGGGCCTTTACCGCAACTTGTCAGACATCCAACGGCCACTAACGCCACCGCCCCCATCACCGCCATTTTCCTGAGGTCACTCATGCATTCGACTTTCCATGAACTGGAGCTTTCCGGCCCGGCATAAAGTTCACCGTTATTGGAAGCGGGCACAGTCCAGCGTGGTTCTTATATCACGCTGATATCACAATGAAATCTCAAGTCAAGCTTTCGTTTCGATCCCCACAACTGCGCTTCCATGCCGCCTGCCTCCACTCTCTGGAGGATTCTTGTTTGCTCCCGGCGACACTTTGCCTTTGGTCATTGAACACTGCGCACAACCACACCCTGATGTCCATATAAGACACCGCACCTCAAGAATCTGTTTCATGAAAAAGGTGACGGACGCAACCCCTTGCCGTCCAATGTGCCATTTCACTCCCGACCGCGTCCGCTCGCTCCGTGATTTCGCGTCCGCTATGGATTCTTATCCGGGTATGGCGGCGGCGGCGCGAGCTTGATTCCCTGGGTCGGCAGTTCCTCCAAGATAACCGCAATCGCGCGTTCGAGTTGATCGTCGATTCCGGCGAATTCCCGGGCGGGGTCATTCTCGACTACTACGTCCGGTTCCACTCCTTTGCCCTCCATGATCCAATCCGTCCCTTCCAGGTTGTATCTGGAGAATTCCGGCTTGTTCAGGTAACCACCGTCCACCAAGGGGAGGCTGCCTCGAATCCCCACCACACCGCCCCACGAGCGACGGCCAATGATGGGACCGAGGTGGTATTGCCGGAAACGGTAGGCGACGATGTCCCCATCCGAGGCGGAGTATTGGTTGAGTAACATCACTTTGGGACCCCGCAGTGTGCCGGCCGGGTCGAATTCCATAGGACCTGTTGCGGGCGATGGTGATCATTGCCGGTTCACGTCGCAGCCGCTCGATAATTTGCGGTGAAACGTTTCCCCCGCCGTTGCCGCGCACGTCTACAATCAGGGCCTCCTTGTGCAACTGCGGATAATAATACTTCGCAAATTCGTTCAGGCCCGGTGTCCCCATGTCCGGGATGTGCACATACCCGACCCGGCCTTCGGTCGCGGCGTTGACTCGGGCGATATTGCCTTCCACCCAATCGAAATAATAAAGACCGCTTTCATCCGCGGTTGGCACCACGGTGGTCTCCCGGCTCCCGGCCTCGCTTGGGACCGAGTTGATGCGCAGCCGGACCTGTTTGCCCGCCTTGCCCACCAGGGCCGAATAGAGATTGCGCCGCTGCGTCGCGGGTTCGCCATCGATCGCCAGGATGTAATCGCCTTCCCGGACGTCCACGCCAATCTCCGTCAAAGGCGATCGCAACGCCGGATCCCAATTCTGCCCTTTGAAGATCTTGCGAATGACGAAATAACCCGAGGCGGGATCGCGCTCGATCCGGGCGCCGAGCAAGCCAGTGTCAATTCGCTCGGGTTTCGGGTAATCCCCGCCGCCCACGTAGGCGTGACCAATGCTCAGTTCGCCGATCAACTCGCCGATCACGTAGGTCAAATCGGCCCGATGCCGCACATCGTCGACCAGCGCGGCGTATTGATCGCCCAACCGATCCCAATCCACTCCGTGCAGATTGGGATCGTACATGAAATCGCGCATCTGCCGCCAGCACTCCCGATAGATCTGTTTCCATTCCGCCGTCCGATCCAAATCGATCTTCAGATCGCCCAGGTCCAGGTGGTCCTTGATGTCCAGTTTCGATCCGGGAAGGTCAATGATGGCATAGGCGTTCTCACCCGTCGCCACCAGCATCCTCTTCCCGCCGGCCGCAATCACATAGTTGTTGGCCTCCCCCAAGTCTGTTTCCTTCAATTTATCCGGATCCAAATCGAAGACCAGAAGCCGCGATTTCTCGTCCCGCAGGCCTTGCCGCAGGTAGAACAGTTTCTGACCTGCCGAACTCACATGGCGATAATTCGAAGGCGTCACCGGCACCACGCCGATTCGCACTTCGAGCCCATCCCAATCCACCGTCACCACCGGTTTTTCCTCCTTTCCTTTCTTCTTCTCCTCCGAATCATCCCCGCCTTTTGTGGAGTCCTCGCCCTCGGTCTCCCCGGGCTTGTTGATCGACTCCGCCTCATTCAGGTCGTTGGTCTTCTCCTCGATCTTGACTTCATCACTCCGTGGTTCAAAGGGTGATCGTGTCCCTTTCGCCAAAGCCAGGAAATAGATCCGTTCCATGTCGAAGTAGGCGTGATTGGGCTCCGTCTGGCTGCCGCGCGGATTGAAATCGCGCCTCGAAATGAAGAACAAAAACTTGCCGTCGGCACTGAACGCCGGATCCGATGCCTCGAACCAGGAATCCGTCGCGTGACGCCACTCCTGATCGGCCACCGAGTACAGGGCAATGCGGGCAAAGCTCTTCTCCTCCGGTCGAACATAGGCGATCCATCGGCTGTCGGGGGACCAGGCGTATTCGCGAATCTCCCACGCCGTCGATTGGTCGACGCGCACCACGACCTTGGTCTGGACATCCACGAATTGGAGCCGGTTCTTACGATCTGACCAGAGGAGGTAACGACTGTCCGGCGACCAGCTCACCGCATATTTGTAACAGTCGGCCTGCGCCGTAAGCTGTGTCGGCGGACCCTCGCCGCTTTGCGGCATCAGATAAATCTCGTCCTCTCCCGTCGCATCCGAGATGTAGGCGATCGATCGACCGTCCGGGGACCACGCCACATCACGATCGTGGACCCCGGAGCTCCGCGTCAGATTGCGCGTCGGCCCATGCTTAGCCGGGACCGAGAAGATGTCGCCGCGGGCGTCGAATACCGCCCGGTTGCCATCCGGGGCGACATCAAAATCCTGGATCAGCTTTCGGACGTCTTTCCAGCCATCGCGACCGACCGCGAGATCTTCCTGGATCTGGATCGGAATTCGGCGGACATCGCGGGTCTCAAGGTCGAGCCGATAAATGAACCCGCCATTCTCGAAAACGATCGCGTCCGGCCCGAGCGATGGGAACTTCACGTCGAACTCGGTAAATCGCGTCAACGCGCTCACCTCTTTCGTGTCGAGGTCGTATACGTAGAGGTTCATCCGCTTCAATTCATCTCGATCCGAGACGAAGTAGATGTGGCGCCCATGCCACATTGGAAAGACGTCCTGGGCCGGATGATCCGTGAGGTTCTCGACCTGTTTCGTCTCGAAATCGTAGATCCAAATATCGTCGGCCATCCCGCCGCGATATCGTTTCCAGGTGCGAAACTCCCGCATGATCTGGTTGAATGCCATCTTGCTCCCGTCCGGGGAGAAGGAACACCAACTGCCTTGGGAAAGCGGGAGTTGCTCGGGCATGCCGCCCCGGCGATTCTCCAAATATAATTGGCCGATGAAACTGTTCCACCCCGTCCCACGGGTCCGAAATACCAAGTGATCTTGGTCTTTCCAGGCCAACACCATGTTGTTCGGCCCCATTCGATCCGAGACATCGTCTCGGCGCAATGTCGCCGTGTACGTCAGGCGCCGCGGCACACCGCCTTCTGCCGGCATCAGATAGACCTCGGTGTTCCCGTCATATTGACCCGTAAAGGCGAGTTGGCGGCCGTCCGGTGAAAACCGGGCGAACATCTCATAGCCAATGTCGCTGGTCAGCGGACGGGCCACCCCTCCCTCGGCCGATACTGTGTAAAGGTCGCCCGCATAAGAAAACACCACTTGATCCCCATGGATGGCGGGGAATCTCAACAACCGGGCCTCGTCAGCCATCAACGGCAGGACTGCCAACGAGAGCAAGACCAGACAACTAAACCGTTGCCGGCATCCTCCGCGGATACCGGGTACACACCATCCGCCCGTGCGTCTTTTCTGCGTCGAATGATCAGGCATGCCCCACTAAAGGCAGTTGCATGCCGGTCAACAAGCAAAAAGGGCCGGTCTCGACTTCTCCGCCAATGTCGTTACTTTTGCGGCTGTATGACCGATGAAGACTCCCGGGGGGAAGAGGAGACTTATCGCAAGCTAATTACTTCCATGATCTGGGTGGTGATCCTCATCGCCTGCGCCGCAATCCTCCTCGCCCTGGGCCAGTGTGCCCGTAAATCCGTCGCCCCGCGCGAAGATTCGGCTACGAATTCCGGCGTAGTCGCCGACGTGAGTCGGCGCTGAAATTCCCGGCGCAAACGAATCGCGCAAAACGCAGTCAGCGCGCCCCCGACTATCACCTCTAGATATCGGTGAGATGGTGCTGACCCGGGCCCAGGTTCCGTTTGCTGCCTCCCGGCATGATCATCTCCGCTTCGACCCCCTTCGGTAGTTCGATCTCGATCTCGAATCGTTCCCCGGCCGGCTTCTTCCAATCGATACGGATATCCCCCTTGGGTGTAGGAATAACCCCGCGCGCCCATTCGAGATCAGCGGTGAACGGCGCGATGCGTACCCGGGCAAATCCTGGGGAAACGGGTCGGACTCCCAGGATCTCCTGCATAAACTCGAATGTGGGTGCCGAGGACCAGGCGTGGCAATCGCTCCGGGTATCCGTAGGGGTTTCCCACCAGGTGCTCGTGCCGAGATCGAGCATTCCCTTCCAACGCGCCATGTCGTCGATGATTCGTTGGGGCTGGCCCAGTTTCACAGCGGCCTGGTGCAGGTAGTGCGCGAAGTAAAACGTCGTGTCGCGCACCTTGGGATCCGTGAACAGCCGTTGGGCGATCCGGGCGCGGCGGTCGGCGTCGGCCACGTCGAACAAAATGGCGTACGTATTCACATGCCGGCTGAGACTGTTCACTCCGATCCCATCCAGATAGAGCCCCTCCTGCTCCGACCAGGCCTGGCTGTTGATGGCCTGCGCCACGCTCTCGGATTGCCGATGAAAACGGCCGGCCTCAGCCGAGTCACCCAAGGCCTCGAACAATCGTGCCCCGGCGTCGAGCGCGCCTTTGTAGAGCAGGGTCGTCAGGGTGCAGTTGACCTTCGAACCGGGGGGCGTGCCCGAGTCGGGGAAAGTCCAGTCGTGGTAATTCCAATAGGGCAGGTTGGCCAGGAAACCCTGTTCGGTCTGATAATCCTCGAAGAAGCGTAGGACGGAGTAAACGCCGCCGGCAGATTGCCGCACCAATTCCAGATCGCCGGTGTAAAGCAGGTAATCATCCAGCATCAACACCCAGATCATGGAGAAACCGGGGATCGCCTGGAACAGATGGCTTGGGTACCGCGAATAGGTGAGTCCTTCGGGAATACGCGAGTCGTTGAGCTGCCGGATCGCCGAGGCGGGCAACCGCGGGTCGCCGCTGGCGTAATAGGTCACCAACGCCTGGATTCGAGTGTCCCCCACGTACTGCAATTGTTCGTAATACGGGCAATCCTCGTAAGTTTCATGCGCGCACAGCCGGGCTGTATATCGCCCCACTTCCCAGATCCGATTCAACGTCGCATCCGAACATTCGAAAGCCCCGCGTTCGGGAAATGCGTAACTGGTCCAGCGATACTCCAGTCCGTGCAGGATGACGGGAGTGTCGCTCTTCACCGCCACCCGCACATACCAGAAAGTGCGATGGAAGAAGGGCTCGTAGGCCTGGCGTCCCGATCGTGTGATGTACGTATCGTTCAGTCCTTCAACCCGTTTACCGTCGAGCACATCGCGCCGACCTTTCTTGAAATTCACGCTCGGCGCCTCGGCATACATGATTTCGACCACCGCTCCTGCGCCGGCCTCCATTTCGAGCCGTGGGAATGCCGTCACCAATCGTCCCGCGTCGAACACCACATAGTGCAGCTTGCCGTCGCCCGGCAGCGTGATCGGCAAGGACGGGGTTCCCGGCGCCGGGGTGACCTCGAAGCTGAACGGCGGGGCAGCTTTGTTGTCTTTAACGACGCCCGCCTGAATCGCCCGCGCGGACTCGGGCGCGCGCTCCTCGACCGGCCCAATCGACCGCGGCAAGAGCTTCCAGGGCGCCCGGCTGTCGCCTTCACCCCACACCTCCGCCCGCGTGATCGGATGCGCGCTGGACCATGCGCCATCGTCGAACCCCGGCATTTCCCAACCCATCGGGAGCTTGCGGGCGTCGACCTGTTCCAACCAATTTCCAGCGAAATAGCCGACCCCTTTGAACACATTATCCCAGCCCGGCGCCCGGATGCCTTCGCTCACCAGGGCTTTCCATGATCGGTCCGACTTGATCTCAGTGGACTCGAATACGAACGCCGGGCGTGCGCTCACCTGGAAGATCGGACCGCCCCGGCTCGGTTCGCCCTGGCCCCAATACATCACTTCCGCGGCAATGACATTCTCGCCCTGTTTGACCAGCGATGAGAGATCCAGCGTGTCGTATTGCTGGTGCATCGGATCAAACCGGGCCGGACCGCGCGCCGCCAACACCCCGTTCACCCAAAGCTTGTACCGGCTGTCGGCCGACACGTACACTCGCCGGAAGGACGCCGTATTTCGCGTGTCGAAGTTCTTCCGCAGATAAAAGACCCGACCGAAATCGCTCACCCCAATGCCGCCAGCCGGATCGATCCATTGCGCCTGCCACGGCCCATCTTTGGCCTCGGGCACCAGGTATCGAGCGGGATCCGTCCAATCCGCGGAGCGAACCCCAAGGTGAATGGTGAAACAAGCCACCCAAAGAAGCTGCGCCGGCCGGCAGTGAGGTTTCATGGGAAAGAATTCCCGCACGCGGCGGCGCCTGACAAGCCCGAAACATGAGCGGCACAATGGTCCGCAGGGGATCTGCAGGCTAAGTGGTCTGTTTCATAAATACGGTCACGTTCGTTGCGCCCAATTTGGCCTGAGGCAAGGCGCGAGGGCGAGAGTGTATCCCCTGCGATACTCGACCGGCCGAGCAACGCCGCCCCAGGCCAAATTCGGCGCAACCCTCCGGGCGGCCGTTCTTTTTCGGCCAGACTTCGTTGCTCGCGCCTTACAGACCGCTGCGGGTATGCTCGTTGCTCGCGCCTCGTCTGGCCGAAAAACCCCTGGCCGCGAACGTAACCGTATTTATGAAACAGACCACTAAGCTGCCGACCCGAACGGGCTGCAAAGCACGATCGAGTAGCCCTCGGGATCACGCAACCAACATTCCCAGTGGGCGTTCTCACTGCGATGGCGCGGTTTGATGATGTCCGCTTTCAACTCCTCGGCGCGCGCAACAGCCGCGTCAAAATCGTCGAGTTCAAACCACAAGAGCACGCCATTCCCGTAAGGCTTGAGGTCTGGATCTCCTATACGACCATGCTGATGCTCCACGTCCCATCGGTGCAATTGAAGAATCAGCCTGCCATTCGAAACGAGCCGTTCGTATTCCCGTCCGCCATGCCCACTTTCACAATTTAGGAGACGTTGATACCAACGACTGCTGGCTTCAACATCTCGCACGCAAATAAGAGGCTGCAACTCGATCATATGTGGTCAATGTGGTTATCTGGCGTTGAGGCTGGAAAGCCTGGTATTTGTTGGGGTTTTGACGTTCCCAACACCACATTATATTTTGCCCTGAGCCTTGCTACCGGCCTTCCTTTCCCAAGGCTGGGCTGGTATGTTTAAGAAACTGTTCCACTACCCTCGGGTGATTTCGCGCCACGCCACCGCTCCGTTGGCCAAGAAGCGAATCACGTTCCTGTCACACCTTGCATTACGCGGCACTCCTGATTCGACTCTCTTGCGTTAATCCACAGAGTTGAGAGTGATCTCGATCCGGGCACGAAGGCAACGACGACAACGCCGCGCTCGAAGTCTCAAATGGCCCAGGGAGCATTTCCGACAAGTGGCCAGCGCTTGGTGTTTGTTCATGGGTTGGCTCAAGGATAAACCGGCACCGTAAATGGGAGACCTTGCGCGCCAAAGCGGATCTTTGGCAGGGCCGATTATTTCATCTCGCGGATGATCCGGCGATGGATACACCGCCAACATCCCAATAAATCGTGCGGCTGGATCCAACGCCGCTATTTCTCCTCCAGCGCCACAGGATCCTTTGCGGTCCGTATCCAGGACCCGCCCATGCTTTCTGCGTCGGGCAGGGATAAACTGGCGACTCGATGATGCTCCAAAACCTGATTGCCGGATCACCTCGGCAGAGGCTGATCTTAGAGAGGCTCGAGCCGTGTGAGGGGAAACTTTCACGCACGGTTCTTAGGGGTGTGTGAGCGGGCGACCGCCCACGCCTACCCGGTGCACTCCCACCGCGCGGAATCGAGCACCTCACATCAATCGCCCGCAAGGGTGTCAGCAAGTGTGAGCCTCGTCGCTTACGGAATGCGGCCGGATGAGGTGACCGAAAGTCTGGGTATTCAGCCTTCGTTTGCGGAGGTGAGTTATGTCGCCCGCTACGATACTGGTCGGAAGGAGGAGTGCGGATTGTGGTCCTACGATACCGCTAACCCGGATTTTTCATGGTCCATGGTGCTTTGCGATGCGTTGTCTGAAGGGCATGAAAAATCCGGGCTATAGAAAACCGCGCCCAGCCATGAATTGGGTCGAATTCCTCGATCACGGAGGTTGAAGTCATGATGCCTCTCCTCGGGAAGTGACTCGCACAGTCTGCCAGTCTTTCACCTCTGTTTTGAAGGGGCGCGGTTTTCCAGCTAGCCCTGCATATTCATTGTACTCTCCGTTCCAACGGTAACTTATTGAGCGAACATGCATGAAATATGCGCGCTAAGTGTATTTCGTCGGATGAAATACGGGACCATATCGAGCACTTGCTGCGGACATTCCTGCCACTGAAAAACCGGATCGATGAGACGAGGCCATTGCCCAAAGTGTTCGTGCTCGTCCTCGATTCCACGTCCTCGTTCACGTCCTCGTGCTCGTGATGCGATTTCCGTACGCCGCTACGCTCTCCGGGCGCCGTTTTGCAGTTGGGTAGAAGATTCCCGAACGTCCCAATTATTCTGCCCCTAATCATCCTGCCAGATCGGGGTAAGCGATCGCCTCAGCGGGGAGTGGCAGAATGATTGAGGGCAGAATGATTCCCGGCCGGAAAAGTCATTCCAGCCCGGAGCACGGATGTGGCCGCGGCCAAAGCCCGCGTCATTCGTAAGCGTCAAGGGGAGTGCATTCTATTCAACCGGGCGCGGGGGGTTATGATGGGAGAATGAAAGATGCAAGCAATCACCACTCCGTTCAAAGCGACCAGGAGATGGCTGCGGCGGTCAGGGCCTATCGCCGAAGCGGTCAAGGACTCAAACGATTCGCACGGGAGCATGGAATCCCCCCCGGTCGACTGCATTACTGGGCTTACCAGAAGGATCGGGATCCGAAGCCCAGGTCGATGATCCACGAGCGGCGAAGCGCTCCACGGGGGATATTTCAAGAGGTCAAACTCGAGGCTGGTTCGGTATTGATCGAGAGTTGGGCGGCCGAGGTCAGCTTGGCCGCAGTAGGGAATGTTCGTTTTAGCGGCACGGCAAGGCCGGACTGGATCGGGGCCGTGGTGCAGGCACTCCAGCAGCCATGCTGAGTTTGTCGCCAGCCACTCGCGTTTTCCTCGCTACCCGGCCGATCGACGGACAAAAGAGCTTCAACGCTCTTTCGGTCCTGGTTAAGGAAACCCTCCAGCAGGAACCGACGTCCGGTTACTTGTTCGTCTTTATCAACAAAGCACGCCGCCAACCCGCGCGTGCTACCCCAGAGCACCCTGGGCAAAGCCGTGCGTTATCTGCTCAATGAATACACGGCACTCGTGGGTTATCGCCGGTGGAAACCGACGCAGCGATAGTCGCGCCCGGCAATCGACGCGGTCCGCTTACCGCTTACGAATGACTTTGGTCGCCGCAAAAATGCGGGTTCGGAAATTTCACCCGAAAACCGGGTGGATGGAAGTGGGCATTTCACGTGCGAAATTTCCGGGCTAGCGGTTTGCGTCCATCACTGTTCTGAGGCAATCTCCTCCATGATGAAGGAACCCGATCTTCTGGACCAACTATTGACCTGTCGACTGAATCCGGGGCAGAGAAAGATCGAACCGTGCTGCGTCGTCATCTTCGGCGCCAGTGGCGACCTGACTGCGCGAAAGTTGATCCCCGCCCTTTACCATCTGCATCACGATAGGCAATTACCCGAGACTGTCCGCATCGTCGGCGTCTCGCGGACTAAAAAGACCAGCGACCAATGGCGCGCCGAGCTCAAAAGCGCCCTGGACCATTATTCCCGAACTCAACCGGTTGATGCGGCGGCCTGGGAAGCGTTCGCCCCCTGCGTTTCCTACTACGCGGGTGATGTCTCTGATCCCGATTCTTTCACAGGCCTCCGCCGGCATCTCGGAAAAATCGCGCCACCCCCTCAGGACCGGCGCTTATTGTTTTATCTGGCCATTGCCCCAAGCCAGTTTGGGGTCACCATTAAACAACTCGACCATGCCGGATTCCTCGAGGACTCCCACGGCGACGGCGACTGGCAACGTGTCGTGATTGAAAAACCCTTCGGCCACGATCTCAACTCGGCGCGGCAACTCAATGCCGAATTGACGCGACACATCCACGAGCGACAAGTCTTCCGCATCGACCATTATCTGGGCAAAGAAACCGTTCAGAATATCATGCTGTTCCGGTTCTCAAACGCCCTCTTCGAACATCTCTGGAACCGGCAAACCATCGATCATGTCCAGATCACCGTCAGCGAGCAGGGCGGCGTCGGCTCGCGGGGCGCCTTCTACGAAGAAGTGGGCGCTTTGCGCGACATCGTCCAAAATCACCTCCTCCAGGTCCTGGCACTTATTGCCATGGAACCCCCCGTGCGCCTCGAAGCGGAATCCATCCGCGACGAGAAGATCAAGCTGCTCCACGCCATCCGGATCCTCGCGCCGGATCAAGTCCCTTCCCTCGTCGTCCGCGGCCAATACGCCGGCGGCAAAATTGACGGCAAACCCGTCGCCGCCTACCGCGAAGAACCGCGGGTTGTCCCCAGTTCGCAGGTCGAGACCTTCGTCGCGTTGCGCCTCGCCATCGACAACTGGCGTTGGTCCGGTGTCCCCTTCTTTCTCCGCAGCGGCAAACGCCTTTCCCAAAGTGCCAGCGAGATTCGCGTTCAATTCCGGCCCACACCGCACGTCCTTTTCGCCGCCCAATGCGGCCCGCGCCTGGACTCCAACTCGCTGACCCTCCGTCTCCAGCCCAATGAAGGGATCACCCTGCACTTCAATGGAAAGATCCCCGGACCAAGTATGCAGATCCGCCCCGTGCGCATGCATTTCAGTTATAATGCTGAATTCGGGGCGTACACCCCCGAAGCTTACGAACGCCTCTTGCTCGAAGCCATGACCGGCGATCCGACCTTGTTCATCCGCCGCGACGAAGTCGAAGCCTGCTGGAACGTCGTGGATCCAATTCGCGAGGCCTGGAATCAGCAACCCCTCTCCGAGGGCGATTTCTACGAAGCTGGAACCTGGGGCCCGCGCGCGGCCGACCAGTTGCTCGCCACCACTGGGCACACGTGGCGCAACCCCACCCTCGAATATTGACCCTGACTCAACCGTCCTCCGCCTGACGGCTATCCGACAGGTCCACTGCCCCGCAGTCCTTCGCCGCCTCACGCGCGCTGAAAGCGACCCAGCCGCACATTCCATCCTGGCCCGAATCTCCGGGCTGGCCACACTGGAAAAATGCCGGTAGCGTCGGCCCGCCATGAACCGAATGGGTTGCCCCCAGTCTGCCGAAATGCATCTCGGTCGCGGTGATGGGACCAAGCCCTTTCTCCCCTGCCCCTCTTTCATGACCGGGAGTTCGTCGCTCGTCACAGCCCTCCTCGCCGGCCTATTCCTGTCCCTGACCATGGCGGATCTCATGGCGCAAATCGATCCGGACCGTCGGCGTCTCGTCGAGATCGGCTACGCCCTGCCGTTGCACGAACATGGCCCGGTGGCGGCCTACGGCTTTTACTATGACAACGAGCCCCATTTCCTGCGAACCAACCTGACCCTGCGTCTGGCAGTGATGCCCATCTACGTCGACTCCGAACTTGGAATCAGCGATGTGTTGTCGCCGGGTACAGATCTCGCCGTTGGCCTGAGCGGTGGTGGATTTGCCGACAGTTACTCAGAGATCCGCAAAGGAGATTACATTACCGCGGAATCATTCACCGGACACGCCGCCGAGCTCAACGGCAGCCTCTATCACCTCTTCAATCCGGGTGATATCGCGCCCTTGAATGGCGTCTTCCGCACCGGCCTACACGGCTCCTTTTACAATCGAGACTCCGATACCGATCCCGGCTTTGAAGTCCCCGATGACGAGGCCTCGCTTTATTGGCGTGTGGGATTGCGCCTCGGCGGACGCGAGCCTTACTTAAGCCCCAGACTTGCGGGGGAATTTTCCCTGTGGTACGAGGGCCAATACCGGTTTAATCACCAGTCATACGGTTTCGGCGGTGACCGTCAGATCGAGGCGCTGACCCACTTGTTCTGGGCTCGGGCACTGTTCGCTTACACTATCGAGGAAACACGCCAGCACTTTGAAGTCAGCCTCACCGCCGGCACCAGCGTCAACGCCGACCGCTTCAGCGCCTATCGACTCGGAAGCTTCCTGCCGCTCGTCGCGGAATTTCCCCTCAGCCTGCCCGGCTATCATATTGAAGAAATCTCCGCCGATCATTATGCCCTGCTCTCCGGCCAGTTCCATCAGCCGATCGATGCCAACGCACGCTGGAATGTCCTCGCCTTCGGATCTCTCGCGGTCGTCGACTATCTCCCGGGCTTCGAACAAAGTGGCAACTGGCACGCCGGCTTCGGCGCGGGCTTATTCTACCAAACCCCATCCCGAAGCTGGCAACTTGGCGCTGGCGCCGCTTATGGGTTGAACGCCCTGCGGGAAGACGGCCGGGGAGCCATCAGTTTCACCATGATGATACAGTATGATTTCGATGCCGACACACGCGATGGCAACCAACCCTTCTGGAAACCGGTGACAAATGTTCGAACTTGGCAGGGCCTCCTAAGGAGCCTCGGCACCCGCTAGCCCGTCTTTGGCCTCCCATGCGCGAGTTCGGCCTTTATTGGGTGTTATGAGCCCCTCCCATATCCCTTCAACCCCCGGATTCCCTCCCGGGATCGCGAACGCCTTTCTATTTGCCACCTTCAACGCCCTCTCATACCAGATGGTCCTGGGCAGCCCCATGGTGCTCTATGCCAAATCGCTTCATGCCAGTGCCACCGTGCTCGGCATCATCGCCGGCATGATGCCCTTGCTCGTCATCTTCCAAATCCCGGCGGCGAATCATGTCGCCCGAATCGGCTACAAGAATTTCGTCTACGCCGGGTGGGGACTGCGCGTCCTGTTCATTTTCGGCATGGGCATGGTGCCCCTGGCCGGCTTCTTCCTTAATACATCCACCCAGCTCGTTCTCCTCTTGTCCCTCCTCTTCGGGTTCAATCTCTCGCGGGGAATCTCAAGCGCCGCGTGGCTGCCGTGGATTACCACCCTCATTCCTCTGCCGATCCGTGGCAATTACCTCTCCCGAGAAGCCGCCTGCGTCCACATGGCCAGTTGCGGCGCGTTCTGCCTGGCGGGTGCCTTTCTCGGTCGTTCGTCGCGGCCCTGGCATTTCGCCCTGATCTTTGGCTTCAGCGCCGTGGCCGGCACAATCAGCCTCAACTTTTTGAAGCGCATACCTGATGTGCCGCCGCCGGAAAATGAAATCACTGCTAAGATCGGCGTCCCCTGGCGAGCCATCGCCGCGCACCCTCCCTTCCGAAAACTGCTCCGGCTCTACATCGCCTGGTCGGTTGCTTATGGCGGAATGGCTGCGTTCACGGTTGCTTACTTGCGCGTTGAGGCAGGTATGCCGGAAGGCACGATCATGGGAGTCACCGCCCTGGCGTTCCTCGGTGGGCTGGCAGGCCTCGCCTTCTTTCAGTCGCGCACCGACCGACTCGGGAGCCGGCCCGTTCTGACCTTTTGTTTGGCCTTGTGGAGCCTGATTCTTCTCGGTTGGCTCGCCTTTTCCGGCCGACTCGTTCATCCCCGCCTCGGACTCGTGACCGCGCTGGAATTGCTCATGGGTTTCGCCTTCGCCCTCGTCAATATGAACAATACCCGCCTCGCCATGGTACTCGCACCCGAAATGGGCCGGAGCCACTTCTTCGCTCTCTTTTCCGTGGTCGGTAATCTCACCCTCGGCCTCACTCCAATCCTTTGGGGCTTGGTCATCGATGGCTTCCGAAACCTCCACGTCAACCTCGCAGGTTGGGAACTCAACTGCTACAGTCTGTTCTTCCTCGGCACCCTGGCGGCCTTCCTCGTCACCATCGCCCTCTGCCGCAGTCTCGACGAACCACAAGCCCGCGACATCGATGAACTCATAAGAGATCTTCTCCGCACTCCCCAACGCCTCTGGCTCCGACTCTGGCCTCGCGGACAACCTTGAGCTGCGCTGAAAGCCAGACCTGATTCTCCGATGCCGGCATCCTGTAGTACCACCCAACAACGGCACCGCCTTCGCTCCATTTGCTCGAAGCCCATCCGGAAATAGAGTTGATTTCACCCCGGGCGCTCGCATAGTTTCGCCTTATGCGATTTCCGACCATTTCCCTTCTGTTGGCAGTGCTTTCCGTGGGCTTGTCCCTGGCACTCGGACAGCCGGGAACGAACGCCGTTCCCACTAAAGCCCAAGTCATCTTGCGGGAGAAGATGGCAGAACTGAACGCCGGACCAAAGAGTCTCCCGTCCGCCGAACCGGTTTCCTCGTCCGAACAGGATGCCAAAGCCCGGGAGGCGCTCCGTCAAAAGATGCGCGAACTGGATTCCCCTCCCCCGCCTCCTGCGCCCGCTCAAGCCGAAGCTGCCAAACCCGTGCCCCAGAGTATCGCCGCGCCGGCGCCCAAGCCCACCCCTCAACCGACCATTACAACCCCCGTCTCCCGAACCGGCTTGAGCGCGGAACAGGAGGCCATCGCCCGCGAAGCCTTACACCAGCAAATGACGGCCTCGCAGCCGACTGCTCCCGCTCCAGCAAAAACCTCGTCGATGCCGGAGCCAACACCCGTCACACCCGTCGTCGCCGCACCTCCGCCGCAACCCAAACCAACGCCTGAACCCACCGCGGTGCCTGAAGTTCCGTCGCGCACATTGACGGCTGAGCAGGAAGCCAAGGCGCGAGAGGCCCTCCGCGAGCAGATGGAAGCCTCGAAGGCTCCACCCTCGCCTCCTCCAACCGCGCCCGTCGTCGCCGCACCTCCGCCGCAACCCAAACCAACGCCTGAGCCCACCGTGGCGCCTGAAGTTTCGTCGCGCACATTGACGGCTGAGCAGGAAGCCAAGGCGCGAGAGGCCCTCCGCGAGCAGATGGAAGCCTCGAAGGCTCCACCCTCGCCTCCTCCCACAGTCCAGCCCGCGCGTACTCCAACCGCGCCGGTAGTCGCCGCACCGCCTCCGCAACCCAAACCAATTCCTGCGCCTGCCATGGCCCAGGAAGTTCATTCCCCTACTTTGTCTGCGGCACAAGAGGCCCGCGCTCGCGAGGCGTTGCACGGAAAAATAACCGAGCTGGATTCCGCATTGGCAGTGAACCCACCCGAGCCCGAACCCACTCCAGCTCCAGAACCCCAACCGCCCGCACAAACCCCAGCAACACCAGAAGCCCCGGTGCAGGCATCCCCCCAGAAACAGGGATTGGAGCGATTGGCAGAGATAACGGATCAGTACCGAGCCGGACTCTTGACCCCTTCCGAATATCATCAGGAACGCGCTCGGATCGTCGAATCCCTCAAGTAATCCGTTGCGCCGGCCGATTCACCGTACGGACGGGAAAGCAACACAGCTTCGGCTAGACAATCGCCGGATTCAGGCGATCGACACGCCCTTGACGGGCGTGCCTCAGGTTGGCGCCCCTGCGAATGGCATGGTTGTTGTTGGGCACGTGCACGTTTGCAGAACAAACGGAACCCATCCCGCCCTAAACGCAAAGTCCCGAAGCAAGCCATAGCTACTTCCCAGCACTCTGCGCCTGATAAACCCATACACCGTCATCGCATTGCCATTGTAGATGATGAACCCGGCATTCATCTCGCCATCAAATTCATTCTCGGGCTGTCGGAAGAGTTCGTCTTCGCAGGATCCTACTTTGCCGGCGTGGAAGCATTGCAGGCCATCCTCGCCAACCCGCCGGACTTGGTTCTCATGGACATCAGGCTGCCGGATGTTTCGGGAATAGACTGCACTCGCCGGCTTTCCCTGGCCTTGCCTCAGCTCAAAATTGTCATGATTTCCGCACTGGACGATCGCCAGACGGTGGCTCAAGCATTGCAAGCCGGATGTCATAGCTACGTCACTAAGCCCTTTGTGGCGCCGCAGTTTCTCACCCTGCTACGTTGCGCCCTCAAAGCCACCCCGGATGGAGTGCCGGACAGACCCGCAGAATCCAAATTTTGCCCCCTCCACCGGCCCCCTTCCGCGACGGCTTGTTTGACCATCCACGAGCGTGAAGCCAAGGTCCTGAATGCATTGGCCAAAGGCCTTTACTACAAAGAAATCGCGGATGAGTTTCATTTGAGCCAGTCGATGGCTCATAAGTTGGTCCATCTCGCGTTCCTCCGGCTCGGCGTCAACAACCGCCACGAGGCCGTCGCGCAATGGATCATCTGTTCCCATTGTTCCCAACTCGTGATTCGGATTACTTCCAGGTTGGGACGTAAGCAAGCCGCCAAAAAGTCGCCACGAAAAAAGCGCGCGGGTTAGCACGTGCCGTGCCCTCTGCGGTCTGATCGAAAGGTACAATTTGTACCCTTCCCATTTCCACCCCGCGCATGCCATCCTCCTCGCCATCCTTCGTGACGCACGCGGCCCTCATGGCTCGGGACCGTAGCCAACCAATGGAGCTTCACGCAGGGTCTGAACGCCAGGAGACATGATGTCAACAATCCAAATCCCAATCCCGCTGTAACACTTTCACCTGCCAAGGAGGTGAGGGGACCGGCGGTGGGAAAAATCCACCCACCGTCCTACCCGGCGCCGGCACGGCAACACCCCCGCTGTGTCGGCGCCATGCTTAAATCTTGTGGTCGCCTCGATCCTTGGCGCTCTGCGCCGCCCGCCCCGTTTCATGACTCATGCGATGGCAGTCGCCCGGTCCGTACCGCACGCGGATGAGGCGTGACGGAACTCCGGAGCCCGGTTACAAATAGTCATGACGTCCCTCCGCAACTGCAACCTCCGCGTGTCCATCCCCTGCCTGGCTGCACTGGTTGGTCTGATGCATTTGACCGCCGATGATCATGCGCAGTGGGGAGAACGCAATTCCCGTAACATGGTCTCGGACGAAGCCCCATTGCCCTGCAGTTTTGATCCGATGACCGGGAGCAATATCATCTGGTCCGCGGAACTCGGCTCCGAATCACATGCCACCCCGGTCGTCGCGAGCGGCCGGGTCTTCATGGGTACCAACAATGAGCGGCCGCGCGATCCTCGATATCAGGGGGACCGTGGCGTCCTGCTTTGCCTGGACGAGCACGATGGTCACTTGCATTGGCAATTCGTGGTCCCGAAGTACAGCCGTGATCCTTTCCAGGACTGGCCTCACGCCGGCATTTGCTCCCCACCTACCGTCGAAGGTACCCATGTCTATGTCCTCAGTAATCGCGGCGAAGCGGTCTGCCTCGATCTCAATGGTCTCCAGGATGGCAATGATGGCCCCGTCACCAATGAAGCCGAGTTATTCGCGCCCCGCGGCACGGAACCCCTTCCTCCCGCACTCACGGACGCGGATGTCATCTGGTATTTCAATATCCACGCCGAGGTCGGCAGCTACCCCCATGATGCCGCCCACGGCTCATTCCTGATCGACGGCAATCAGCTTTACATCAATACCGGGAATGGCGTCGATAACACCCATCGCAAGATCCGCGCACCCGATGCCCCCAGCCTGATCGTCCTGGACAAACGGACCGGCCAGTTGCTCGCTCAGGACGCCGAACGAATCGGTCCCCGCATCTTCCACAGTACCTGGTCGTCGCCAACGCTCGGTCGCGTTAACGGTCAAACCCAAATCATCTTCGCCGGCGGTGATGGAGTCGTCTATGCCTTCGCCCCCCCCGATGGTCAAACCGCACCTGGCTCTGATGTTGCCGCGCTCCGGAAAATGTGGTGGTACAGACTGCGATCCGGACGCACCCAAGGAAAACGTCCATCGCTACAACGGCAATCGCCAGGTCAGTCCGAGCAACATCAAAAGCACCCCCGTGTTTTATCACGACCGCGTTTACGTCACGGTCGGTGGCGATCTCTGGTGGGGCAAGACCGAGGCATGGCTCCAATGCATCGATGCCACCAAATCCGGCGATGTCACCTACACCGGCAAACTCTGGTCCTACCCGCTCGTGCAACATTCCATGTCCACTCCCGCCGTCCACGATGGCCTCGTCTACGCCGCCGATTGCGGAGGTCAAATCCATTGCGTAGATGCTCAAACCGGCAAGCCCGTCTGGACCCACGACGCTGAGGGCGAGATCTGGGCCTCGACGTTCCTTGCCGACAATAAGATTTACGTGGGCACGCGCCGCGGCCTGTTCTGGGTCCTCGCCGCCGGTCGCGAGAAGAAGGTCCTCAGCCGGATCCCCCTTGGAAGTCCAATCAGCGCCACGACCGTCGCCGCCAATGGCACGCTCTATGTCGCCACCATGAACCACCTCTACGCTATCCGGGGCCGCCCTTAGAATGGCAAGTTGAAGTTCGGTCCTCTCCCAAACGGGCCCGCCACTTCTTGGCTGAAGTGCTCCGATCCTAATTAGTCGTTTGGTTTCGCACGATCTGGCGATGGGCGATACCGCCCTATCGTCGATCTATCATCGGTCCCCGTCGCATTGAGCCTGTCACTCTATTCCGCTCGCTCTATTCCCTCCGGCTTGATCTACGAAATTCTTCGTCGATACCCCCAGGCTTTGAGCCTGTCACTCTATCGCGGGACCGCCATCCGGGACTGCCCTTCAATTCGCTTTTGAGCCTGTCACTCTATCGAGGCGGGCCGCACTACGAAGTAATTCGTTGACAAGTACGAAATCCATCGTAATATGGCCCGCATGAACCGCGATCTTCCCCCGTCGGCACCTATTCCTCGCCGGCCAACCGATGCGGAGTTGGCCATCCTGCGCGTCCTCTGGCGGCGCGGTCCCAGCTCGGTCCGGCAAACCATGGAGGAACTGAACCGTCACCAGTCGACCGGATACACGACCGGTACTCAAAATGCTGCAGATCATGACCGACAAAGGATTGGTCCAACGCGAGGAGGTGGGGCGCCTGCACGTCTACCAACCCACTCAGACCGAGGAGGCGACGCAGCGGCAATTGTTGAGTGATCTTCTGGACCGGGCGTTCAATGGTTCGGCGCGTCAACTGGTGTTGCAGGCCTTGTCGGCGAAGCCGGCGCTGCCGGAAGAGCTGGCGGAGATTCGGCAATTGTTGGACCGATTGGAGAAAGGCGAGGGATGACGGCCTGGACCGATCTCATCGGGCAGCCGGTGGTGCACCGAATCGGCTGGGTGTTGTTGCATTTTCTTTGGCAAGGGACGGTTATTGCGACGGTCTGGTCGATTGTTCGGGTCCTGCTACGCACCTGCGAGGCGAAGACCCGCTATGCCGTCGCCTGCGGGCTTTTGGGAATGATGGTGATGGCCCCGATAATCACTTTAGTGTGGCTCGAACCGTCGAGCGCGACCCGACCGGGGGTGGTGAGTAACGCCGTAAGCGGACTGTCCGCGCTATCCACAGCAGACCCGATGGTTGACTCATGGATCGTACCCGCAATCGGAGAGCGCGTCCTGGCCGGGATTGAACAGGGGCTTTCCTGGCTGGTCGCCGTTTGGTGCCTTGGAGTCAGTGCGCTGTCCGTTCGACTGCTCCGCGGTTACTGGTCGGTCCGATCTGTCGCAACCCGGCAGGCCCGGCCCATGGACGCCGCATGGCGTGACCGGCTGACAGAACTCCGACGGCGGCTCAGGGTCAGCCGGCCCGTGTTGCTGTTCGAGTCCGTGTTGATCGAGGTCCCGGCGGTGGTTGGCTGGTTTCGCCCGATGATCCTGGTTCCCGCCAGCAGCCTGAGCGGGTTGACGCCGGCGCAGCTCGAACTGATCCTTGCCCACGAGCTGGCGCACATCCGGCGCCACGATCACTGGGTCAATCTGGTTCAGGTCCTGGTTGAAACGCTGTTGTTCTATCACCCCGCAGTCTGGTGGATCTCCCGGGATATCCGCGCGGAGAGAGAGCTATGTTGCGACGACTTGGCAGTGGCGGCCTGTGGCAATCCGTTGGCCTACGCACGAGCCTTGACCACGTTGGAAGGCTTGCGCCGAGCACCCGTGCCCCTGGTTGTGGGGGCAGGCGACGGTTCGCTGATTGACCGGATCCGGCACATCGTCGGGCCGTCCGGATCGACGGCAACCGATTGGCGACGGGCGACTGGCAGCGCGTTGCTGGCGGTGGGGATGCTGTTGTTCGTTGCAGGTATCGGCTGTTTGATCTTTTCGCCAAGGCAGTTTAGGGCCGTGTGCCGGATCGCGCGCGTCGACCCGGGCGCACCGGCGAACGAAATGGGATCGTTGCGAGTTTCTGCCGAGCCCTTGCCCCCCGATCCCTATTTCATCGCCACCGCATTCGAAAAGATGCGGTCCAAACGGGTTCTTTACCGGGTGATCAACGAACTTGGGCTCGAGGAGCGGTGGAGGGATCAACATGGGGTCGCGCTCAAGCCGGCTCAAGCCTACGAAATGTTGAGACGCCGCGTCGATTTCCGCCAGTTCCGGAACACGGGACTCTTCGAGATTCGAGTGTCGAGTGACTCGCCGGTCCGACCGGCCGGCGAAGCCGCCGAGATCGCCAATAAGATCGCCGAGGTTTACATTGCGACGCGTGACGACTGGGGAAATGGGTCGCGAGTGCGTGGTCTCAAGGTCCTCGAACAGGAACTTGAAGGGGAGAACCAACAACTCCGGGAGGCTCAGGACCGGGTCGATAAGCTGCGACCGGAGTTTCACATCACAGAAGTGTCCGAGGGATCAACGAGCATTGGGACTGAGCCCGAAAGCGTCCGCCGGATCGAAGCGGAACGAGCCACCGTGCAGTCCAGCTATGGGGGGATCGTCAATCTGCTGACCCAGATTAAAGCGATGCGCGCCGCCACCGATAGTGAGAGTGCGTTCCGTCAGGGGCTCCTCAGTGCCCATCCAGATGCCGATCTCTCGAAGCTGCTGCAGGATTTGTGGGCGACCGAGGCTTCGCTCGCGAGCGAGTGCGTCTCCAAGGGTCCGGAGCATCCCGATTGCCGGGCGCTGTCCGCCAGGCGGACCCAACTGGAAAAGACCATCGGCGAACGAATCGAAGGCATGTTACGAGGTCTGGAGGTGCGGGCGGCGGCCTTGAAGACGCAGTGTGAGAGCCTCGACCGCGCGCTGGCAGAAGCCCGGCAGCGTGAAGCGGAACAATCGTCCCAGTACCGGAATTATTTTCTGGCCAAGCGAGACCTCGAGAATCAGCAAAAGGTCCGCGACGCCATTCTACTTCGGAAACTGCAGGAGACAGTCGATCTGCAAATCCCGCCGTCGAAGCCGAAATGGGAGGTCGTAGATCCGGCCGAGCCGGCATTGCGGCCCGTCGGTGCCCGAGGAGGGTTGGGCCTGGGTTTGTGCGCGGCAGGACTCATTACGAGTCTCTCCGGCCTGATGGTTCGTGGATCGGCTCGCCCGCCGAAGTTGCACCCAAGTTGAAGGTTGACAAGCGAAAGTGATTCTGAGCTGGCTAGCGGCGTTTATGCAGATCGTTCACTGGTTCAACCCGGTCCTTTGGTTCGGATTGAAACGGATGTGTGGCGAGCGGGAGCTGGCGCGCGGCGGCTCGGTCGACTCAAAGGCCTGTGGAGCGACGATCCTGAAACTAGTAAAAGGGCTCGGCCGGACACGAACGGCGCCCGGATTGGTCGGGATCAGCACAGGGAAGGTTCAGTTGAAACGCCGGATCCGGATGATTGCGACATACCGAAGGCCGACGCACGGGTCGATGACGGTGCGGGCTTTGTTGCTGTTGGGGCTGGGTTTGGTGAGCCTGACCGATGCTCGTGCCATGCGGGAGGAGGCAGCGCCCGCGCCAAATCCCACCTATACGACACAAGTCTCGTCCTTCAATGCGGGTCCAGATGCAATTCGTTCCAAGTTGAGCGACATTTTTTTGGATGAGGTCGAGGTTGACGGGGTTCCGTTGCCAAAAGTGCTGAAGATCCTGGAGGAAGCCTCCATTCAACACGATCCCGCGCGGCGAGGTGTTCCCTTCTTCTGCATTCCTCTGGCGCCGACCTCGGGACCGACGATTGATCCCACGATTGGCGCACTGCTTCCCCCTGCGGACCTCCTCGATATGAACACCGTCGTCGTGCATCTCTTGCCGCCGCTTCGGAATGCCCGGTTGGCTGATGTGCTTGAGGCCGTGACGCGCTGTGCGGACAAGCCAATCCAATATCGCATCGAAGCATCCGGGGTTGTGTTCACCCAGAAGCCGCCTGGCGATTCGGTCCCGCTCGAAACCCGCGTGTTTCGCGTCGATACTAATGGCTTTGCCAAAAGTCTTCGGTCTGCCGGTTTCGTGGCGCCGGGCAACTCCGAACGCGACATTCCGGAGATGGTGCGCGACTTCGTTCGCGGCGTTGGCGTGAACGTTTGGCCGCCCAACGCAGTCTACTTCAGCGATCGCAAAGGGGTCCTCATGGTTCGTGCCACGCCGCATGAACTGGACGCACTGGAGCACGCGATCGAAACGATAAGCGGCCCGCCACCCCAGATCTCGATGGGAATGCGCGTCGTCGAGTTGACCCCGGCCGACTCGAAGGAGCTGGGCTTCGACTGGTTCTCTGCTTTGGGTGAGGTGCGACCGGACTCAAACGATTCCTCAGTTGCTCCCATCGACAAAACGTCAATATCCGCGGGGCACCCGGCCACTCGCGGGCAGTCCACGGTTGTGATGGGCATTCTGACCGAACCGCAATTCAAAACTGTTCTTCACGCCTTGGCGGGGCAGTCCGATGTCCAAATGACGCACGCACCACCCGTGATCATTCCCAGCGGCCAACGGATCCGGACCTCGGTCACCACGAAAGGTGGCACGACGCTGGCGATCGATTGCTTGCCGCGGGTGGGGGCGGATAGTCACCGCGTTGGGTTGGCGCTCACCGTTTCCCGCGGCGGGACTGAAGCGGCGCCATCGAGGTCACCGGAGGCATCGACCGCCGTTCCCCAGCCGGGTTTTGCCACGCGAGCGGTCGTATGGGACGGCCAGACAACCGTCATCAGCGGGTTATGGTCGCAGGAGCAGCCGAAGGACCAAGGCGACGTGACGGAGACGCGCAATAAGGTCTTCGTATTCGTTACTGTGACCATCCTCGATCCGACCGGGGCGGATCCGCATCCTGAGGCCTATTTCGATCCGAACAGCATTCCGCCGCAGGATTGAAATCTAGCCCGTGACTGGGCACGCCAGGTTGCCGATGTTCACAGATCTCGCGGGCAAATCGCGCGACCGAGAAGCTCTACCGCGCTCGGACTTTACATTGCGCGAGCCTGATTGCGGATGTGCTCCTGCGACTTAGCCCGAAAAGCGGCGCGGCCGAGCCGCACTCCAAACCGCTGGCGCGACGGTCGAGGCGCGCCGTGCCGCCGCCAGGGTGTAGAGGCTTGCTTGTGCGTGCGGTCGCGGGACGGGATTCCCACCCGACCCCGCATCATCATCGGTTCACGGTAGCCCAGGTCCCAGACGGTCTTCCACCGGCACAAGTGAACCGGTGGAGGGCTGCACGCCAAAGTCTGGGTCAGGCGGGTTCCCAACCGGGGCGATAGCTCTCTTTGATGAACTGATCCGCCTCGGACACGTTGGTGGCCTTGAGTTGTTCCGAATCCCAGTAGATCTTCTTTCTGGATCGAAGCGCGACCAGACCGAGCAGGCCGATCTCACTGAGCACACCGCCGTATTGGAAGTTGCCGCTCGCGGGTGAACCGCCCTTGATGGCGTCAATCCAATCGCGGTGGTGGCCTTTCGAGCGGGGAAGTGTCTTCTCCGGCCGCTTGTAAGATTCATGACGTGAACCAGGGAGCAACCGCGGTGCGCCGGCCCACCCGGGGCAGGTAATCATCCCTTTATCACCGACGAACAGGGTGCCGTTTCCGCCAGCGCCGAGCTGGTCGTCAGGGTCCAGGCCTTCGGGCCGAGGGGGCATCATGCCGCCATCGTACCAAGTGAACTTGACGGGCGGCATCTTGCCGCGCGCGGCGAAGGTGAAATAATAAATGGATCCCGGCGGAGCGATGTCATGGTCGACGCCGCCGGCGCCGAAGGCCTCGATGGTTTGGGGTTGTTTGAGGTCGAGGGCCCAACAGGCGGCATCGAAGTTATGACAAAAGAAATCGCCGATGGGCGCGGTGCCGAAATCGAAGTAATCGCGCCACGTCACCGGGGTGTAAGCAGAACTGTAAGGCCGGTTCGACCGCGTCCCGAGCCAGAGATCCCAGTTCACGCCTTTCGGCAATGTCTCTTCCGGCGGGCGGCCCGAGATGAATTGCTTGTTCCATCGCGAAGCCCCGGTCCAGGCATGGACTTCGCGCACATCGCCGATCGCGCCGTCCCAGATCCACTCGCAGGTTTGGCGGATACCCTCGCCGGAGTGGCCCTGGTTTCCGAGTTGGGTGGCCACGCCCATTTCCTTGGCGACCTTCATGACGAGACGCGATTCCCAGACGTTATGGGTGAGCGGTTTCTCGCAGTAGACATGCTTGCCCTGTCGCATCGCGGTGACACAAACGTAAGCGTGGTTGTGGTCGGGAGTCGCACAGAGGATCGCGTCGATCGATTTTTCCTTGTCGAGCATCACTCGGAAATCTTCGGTACTCGGCGACTTTATAATTGGGGGACTTCGCGCCGTAGTGCTTTTCGATCTCGGCCTTGACCGGTTTCCGACCACCCATGCCGCGGTAATAGAAGTTTTCGAGGCTGACGGATTCCTGGGGATCAGCCACGGCGATGATCTGCACATCATCGAGCTGAAAGAGGGCTCGTACGTTGGTACGACCCTGGCCACCACAGCCGATGATGGCGATGTTGACTTTATCGCCCGGCGCAACCGTCCGGGCGGCGCCGAGGACCTGACGGGGCAGGACGGTCACGGCGGCAACCGCGGCAGATGTTGTGGCGAGAAAGTTTCGACGGGTGACGGATCGAGAGGTGGTTGGAGGCATATGCGGAATGTGAGTTGAAAGTTCGATTTCCCGAAAACTACACGCTCCGGGCCATCCGACTCAAGCGCGGACATTGCTCACCCGGCAGATCGGGCGCATGCAGATCTACGTTGGAGTCACGAGTCTGCGCCGGGTGAGGGCACCCAGCCTACAGGCTCCTGAATCCAGCCGTCTTGAAGGCCGGTTGGCCTCACCCGGCGCCTCAATCCCGCAATACAGAGTTTGCAGGGCAGATCACTTGCGAAACGTCCTGAATCCCGTATCCTGATCGTCCGGGAATGACAGGACGTGCCTTGAGACCAGGACTATTTGACGGGGACCATGCAAACGTCAGAAACCATTCAATGTCCGTTCTGTGGGCAATCGTTCGAACTGGAGATCGACATCAGTGTACCGGACCAGACCGTGGTGACGGACTGTGAAATCTGCTGTCGGCCGATGGAAGTCCGGATTGTTTGCGAGGATGGGGAAGTTGTTTCGGTGTCCGGGGCGGGTTAGGATTTGAAAATGGCCTTGAACTGCGGTCCTTGGGAATGCACAAAAAGCGGCTAATTGTTTATGAAAATGTGGAATCAGAATGGAAGAAATTCGAGCTTGGATCCGCTCCGTCGAAACAGGGTGAGCTGGCCGATCCGGGGAGGGGGAGTTCTAATGGCGTGGTGCGTCTGCGTTGGGATTGCCCATGCGGCAGAGATCTCCGTTCCCAATGCGTCGTTCGAATCGCCCACCACGCCACCGGGCTTTCCCGCGATACCGCAAGTGGATGACTGGCAGAAGCCAGACCAGCCAGCGTGGTTTGATCCGGCGTCAGCGGGCATACAATGGGACCAGTTGTCGGGAGTTTTTCCGAACACGGCGGTGGGCAGTGTGGATCACATTACCAACGTGGATGGGAATCAGGCGGCGTATATGTTCACTCTGCCGGAGGTGGCGTTGTTCCAGGAACTGGAAACAACGTTCGAGGTGGGGCTGTCGTACCAGTTAACCGCGGGCATCCTCGGCGGCGGAGGAATCGCGGAGGGCAGCGGTTTCGAACTGGGCCTGTACTATTTGGACGGACTGAACACCCCGGTGACCGTCGCCACAACTCCGATCACTTATTCCGTGACCGCCTTTCCCACCGCGACGGAATTCATCGATTTCGCGGTAAACCTTCCGGAGGTGCAGGCAGGCGATGCCTGGGCCGGACAGAATATCGGCATTCGGTTGTTATCCACCTCTGGCGGAGGAGAGGGGTATTGGGATCTGGACAACGTTCGGCTACAAGCCATTCCCGAGCCCGGGACGATGAGTTTATTGGCGATAGGCATTGGGGGGTGTGTCTTTGGCTATCGCCGCCCTCGTCGCCGGAGTGCGGCTGATGGTGGCCAGGCTTCCTGAGCCATGCATGACGGCCCGGCCACCAGCCAACCGTTCGTTTGCTGCTCCCGGTGGGGTCGAATGTCCGGCATCGCAGCACTGATGATCTCGGGATACGCGCTGCTCGCTGGGCCGATTGCCCTGCCCAATGCTTCGTTTGAAACGCCTTCGACGTTGTTCGTCAATACCATCGTCGATTCCTGGACGATGACACCCAGGCCCGACTGGTATGATGAAAGCGGCGGATTTATGTGGGACCAACTGACCGGGGTCTTTCGAAATCCCGCGCCCACGGATGCCAGCTATATCGACAATTGCGACGGGGACCAGGCGCTCTGGTTATTCGCCGTGCCGGAGGTTGGATTGTATCAGGACTTGGACGCAGTGTTCGAAGCCGGCAAGTCTTACTTGCTCACGGTTGGAGTGATCGGAGGCGGCGGCGGAATGCTGGCGGGCGTCACGATCGAATCCAGTCTCTTTTACCGGGACGCTGCCAGTAACGCCGTAGTGGTCGGCGCGGCGACGATCACCAATACGCCGGCGATATTCACCAACACAACGCACCTGATCGACTTCGAAATGCGGCTCCCGACGGTACATGCGGAAGATCCCTGGGCGGGCCGGACATTGGGTGTCCGCTTACTATCGACGGTCGGATTCGATTTGCAGGGCGGGTATTGGGATTTGGACCATGCGCGCCTGACAACGTTTTCTCCGCCCCGTCTGGTGGGGATTCAGGAGACCGAGGGACAGATACGATTCACCCTGGAAAGCGAACCGGGATTGCAATTCGAGTTGCTGGCCAGCGAGCGCATCGATTTGCCCATCGCACAATGGACGCCGCTGGCCACATTAACCAATCTCACGGGCCACGTCGAATTCACCGAACCGGCGACGAATTCAGGCGGCCGCGTCTACCAGGCGCGGCAAATACTGTAGGGCCGGCTCGCATGTGCCGTTCGAAGTCAGCCAATGGCGGGTTCACACTGCTTGAGTTGTTGGTGGTGATCGGGATCATTGGCGTATTGGCCGCGCTGTTACTGCCGGCCCTGGCTTCAGCGAGACGGCTGGGGAACAAGGCGGCGTGCTTGTCGAACCTTCGTCAGCTCGGCATCGCCATTCACAGCTATTCCCAGGATTGCAATGGCCAGATTCCTTTCGGCCCGAAAGCGCCGCCGTTCACGAGCCCGGCCAGTTTCTACCCTTCCACGGGTGCGCCCACCAGCCTGTTGTCGCTCCAGACCGGGGCGCCGGTGGGATTGGGACTGTTGTTGAAGGACCAACTGGCGGAAACACCGAAAGTACTGTTCTGTCCCGGAAGCGATCAATCCACGGACGCCGACGAAGAACTGGCCAAGGTGGGGCATCATCAAGCCCAGGGGAGTTACTACTATCGTCACGGCGGCAACACACAATTGTTCGATAACCCTGCGAGCCCCATCCGACCGCCGCAGCTCCAACTTTTGAATCTGGGTGACAATCGCGACGGACGCCCGATACGCGCGCTCGCCATGGACTCCCAGTTCTTGAGTCCGCCGGACCTGGCGTCGTTCAACGTCAAGTCCCGGACTCATCATCAACTGAAGTTCGTGAACGTACTGAATGCGGACGGGAGCGTGGTCTCACGCCGGAACACGGATGGAAGATTCACGGTGGACCTTCGCGACTACGGCGATATTCATGACGCCTTTAATCGGATTTTGAAGGTCCTCGAGCAGGCCGACTTCGATTATTAAGCCCGGCCAGGGCGGCTACGTGAGAGCGACGACAACGCGATTACGAGCCTTTGCGGATGAGCTCCTTTTTCTCCTCGAGTTCCACTCGAAGCGATTTACGGTCGGAGTTGAGTTGTTGCTCGAGTTGCTGGAGGGCTTCCAGATCCCCTTTGGCGGAGGCCTTTACCATCTCCGCTCCCAGAAAAATTTCGCGCTCGGCAGTTTTGGCCTGGTATTTGGAGTCCAGTTCAGCAATCGCATCCTTTTGAGATTTGGTGAGCCGGGCTTTAGGATCGGTTCGGTCCAAGCGCTCCATGGCGAGTTCGTAGGCAGTTTTCATGGTTTCTTTTTCCAGGGCATATTCGGCAGCTTCGGGGGCGATGGAACATTCGGGGGTGAAGTTGAATTCAGGCGCAGTTCCGGATCGGGCTCCGCGCCGGGTTTGGGAGGAGCGAGATTGCCTTTCCAGGAGACGATCCGGGCCTGGGCGCCGTGATGTTCTGCGGCGGCCTTGTTGCCGGACTTGAGATAAAACAGCGAGAGGTTCGTGTGGACCAGCGGTTCATTGGGGTTAAGGCGCTCGGCCTTGTGTCCCTCGCGGAGCGCGGACGCGTAATCGCCCATCCGGGCGTAGACCATGCCGAGGGCGAGCTGGGAATCCAAGTGCCGTGGATCTTGCGCAAGGATCCTTTCAAGTCCCGACAGGGCACGGGGTAGATCGCCCGTGCTGAAGGCGAACATGGCCTCATCATATTGGTCCTGGAGGGTGAGCATAATGCCTTTGACATTTGACGTTAGGGCAGGAAGGTAGTGCACGCAAGGCGGGAGCTCTCCACGCCACGGCATCAATGACACTCGCGCCTCCCATCCGGCTGATCTCGACCGATTTCGACGGCACTCTCTTCGCCGAATTCGAAAACCCACCCGTGCCCGCAGGACTGCAACAGTTACTCGCGGCACTGCAAAAGCAGGGCGCGCGCTGGGTGATCAATACCGGGCGCGACATGTCCAACCTCATGGAATCCCTCGTCCGTGCCAAACTCAGTGTGCTCCCGGACTACCTGGTCCTGGTCGAACGTGAGATCTACGTCCGTGAAGACGCCCATTACGTGCCCCTTGCCGAATGGAACCGCGCTTGTGCCCTGGCGCATGCCGCGTTGTTCGATCAACTGCGGCAGGACATTCCCCGGCTCACTGCCTGGATCAATGATCGATTCCACGCCACGGTCTATCAGGATGCTTTTTCGCCGGTTTGTCTTATTGCCGGTGACAATGGCGATGCCGACGAGATAGTGGCCTACCTCGCGGATTACTCCCGTGGGGTTCCCGGGCTGACGGTGGTGCGCAATGATGTCTATGCGCGGTTCAGTCACGTTGGTTACAGCAAAGGCACGGCACTCTCCGAACTTGCGCGCCGGTTGGAGGTCCCCTCCACATGCGTCCTGGCCGCGGGCGACCATTGGAATGATCTCCCGATGCTCCAGATCGAACGCGCGGGCTTACTGGTTGCCCCGGCCAATGCCATCGAGGCGGTTAAAGAGACGGTGCGCAGCCAAGGGGGATATGTGAGCGACGAGAGTTGTGGGTATGGGGTATTGGCGGGACTTGAACATTATCTGGGGAAGAGCCGGGCCGGAGTGGCGATAGGGATCTGATCATGAGGCTTAACGATACCTATGGTGAGATGAACTAAACTTCTTGGGGCAGGATCGGCTGGGCAGATGGTTCGAGTGTGTTTGCATAAGTGCTTGTCGTATAGATATATAAAAGCAGGGTTATCCGTTGACAGTTATGATCCCGGTGTTAGTGTGAAGCATTTGTTACACGCCGCGCGCTGTGCCAACTGCAGAATCTGGAAGCTAAGTCGCGAGGCGAATGGAATTGAGTAAACCTGATGAGTGAATCCACTTTAACCGTCTCCACTGGCCAACCGCATACTGAGAATTCGCGAGAGAAAAAGATCCGGGAGGCGGTCATACGGTTGGCCGGTAATTCACAGGATGGCATTCAGGTGATCGGCGGATTTCTGGCGCGCCTCGCCGGGAGATCCGAACAGGAGGTCATGACGTTCATGACGATCCCCTCCACCATTTCCGGGGGGCCGTCTATTTTCCAAGTGCGGCTGGGATCGGGAGAGGTGCTTAGCGCGGGAGATGAAGCGGACATGTTGGTGGCTTTCTATCAGCATTCCTATGACGAACATGTGAACTCGCTAAAGCCGGGGGGGATCGTTCTGTATGACAGCGATCACGTGGAACCCAATCCGGACTGGCAGGCGATGTACCGGCATGTGGGAGTCGCGATCTCGAGCTTGACGGTGGAAGCCATCGGCGGGACCGCCAAGGACAAGGGAAAGAATGTATTCGTGCTCGGACTTTTGGCGCGGATTTTTGATTTGAGCCAGCCGCGCCTGGAGCAGTTGGTTCGGGAGCGGTTTGGCGGAAAGACGGAATCGGTAGTGAACAGCGCCCTGAACGCGTTCCACGCCGGGTATGCGTTTTCGATCGGGGACCTGATCCAGACGTTTGAATTTGCGGAGAGCCGGAAACGGACGCGGCCCCAGGTGGTGATGAACGGCAATGAGGCATTGGGGTATGGATTGATCGCGGCGGGGGTGCGGTTTGGCGCCGGTTATCCTATTACGCCGTGGTCGGACGTGATGGAATTGCTCCGGCGCGAACTGCCGAAGTACGGCGGCAGTTTTGTGCAATGTGAAGACGAGATTGCCTCGGTGGCGATGGCGCTGGGGGGGAGTTACGGCGGGCGCGTGGCGGTGACCGGTTCGAGTGGGCCGGGCATATCCCTTAAGACGGAGGCGATCGGTTGGGGTGTTATGGCGGAAATGCCCTTGGTGGTTATCGATGTTCAGCGCGGCGGACCATCCACAGGGCTACCGACGAATGTTGAGCAATCGGACCTGAACATCGCCTGCTTCGGGGGGCACGGGGATTCGCCGAGGGTGGTGCTGGCGCCGGCCAGCGTGGAAGATTGTTTTTTTACGGCGATTGAGGCGGTAAACCTCGCGCGCAATTACCGTGTGCCGGTCATTCTTTTGACCGATCAGTCCATTGCCACACGGATCGAAGCATTTGAAGAACCCGACCTGGCCACCGTATGTCAGGATATTGGTCCGGACCTCGCGCCGATCCCGGATTTAAAGCCGTATGACCTGGAGGAGTCCCGGGGTGTGGCGCGACACGCCCCGCCCGGCACGCGGATCCTCAGCGGCCGGTATCCGATCGTCACCGGTCTCGAACATGATGAGATGGGCCATCCTACGGGCTCGCCACGGCTGCATTCCCAGATGACGGAGAAACGGAGGCGCAAGCTACAATCACTGGCGTCCCACTTGCCGCGTCCGACGGTGTATGGGCCACCGGAGGGGCATGTATTATTGGTGGGATGGGGATCGACGCAGGGCCCGATCCGGGAGGCGGTGGATCGGGCGCGTGCGGCGGGGGACAGTGTCTCGGCGCTGCACATCCGGTATTTGAATCCTTTACCCGAGGGACTGGAGGAGATCTTCTCCGGATTTCATCAGATCCTGGTGGTGGAACTGAACGATGAAGGCCTTTATGGTTATGGGCAATTGGCGGCGATTCTTCGGGCACGCTACTGCGACGCCCGCATTCAGGGAGTGAACAAGAGCGACGGACTGACGTTTAAGGTCAAGGAGATCTTGTCCGTATTGCAGCCCCGGCTGGCGACCTCGAAAGCGAGTTCCGCGATTTGACTTATGAGCACGATTTTGACGGATCCCCCATCCCTGCCCGTTACGGCGGAATCGACGGCCGACCTGGCGGAGCGCAAGCCGCTAACGAAGAAGGAAATCGCGGGGGATCATCCCACCTGGTGTCCGGGCTGCGGTGATTTTTCGGTTCTGGCGCTTTATTTCAAACTGATTGAGAAGCGGAAGTTTTTGCATGAGAAAGTCACGACGGTGGCGGGAATTGGTTGTTCGAGTCGGTTCCCGTATTTCGTGCAGGCGCATGGAGTTCATTTCATTCACGGCCGAGCGCTGTCGTTTGCGAGCGGCGTTTCGCTCAGTCGGCCGGACCTGCATGTGTTTGTGTTTGGAGGTGACGGCGATGCCTTTTCGATTGGGGGAAACCATTTCACGCACACGGCGCGCAAGAACATCCGGATGACCTATGTGGTTATGGACAACTGGGTATATGGCCTCACTAAAAAGCAGACCTCGCCGACTTCACCAAAGGGCTTCAAAAGCAAAACCGACATGTGGGGAGCGATCGACCAGCCGATCAACCCAATGAAACAGGCCCTGGCTGCCGGTGCGACTTTCGTCGCGCGGACGTCGCACACCAATCCGAGTCACGTGCTCCAGATGATGGAGGCGGCGATGGATCATAACGGCTTTGGTTTTGTCGAATGCCTGAGCGAGTGCGTCGAGTTTTATCCCGGCGCCTTCGATCCCTCGAATCCGCGCAAGGGCGGCATATTCAAGCTGGTGCCGAAGGAACACGACGTGACGGACGAAATTGCGGCCTATCGGCTCGCGGGCGACCCCTTTCCGGGCTACTTCGGGATTTTCTATCAGCAGGACCGGCCCACTAAGAATTCCCTCGAAGGCAGGATCAGCGAAGAGGCGCGCCGCAAAGTGGCAGGCTTGCCGGATTGGCAAATCCTGAAGCAGAGCTTCGACCGATTGAAGTGAGGGAGTGTCGGTCTTCTTGACGCCGGAGCGGGGGCATTGTCATTCTTTGTCGGCAGACAAGAACCCAGGTGGTAAGGAACAACGACTATGCCGATATACGAATTTGCCTGTCCGAAGTGCCGAAAGATTTTCAGTTTTCTCGCCAAACGCGTGAATCCGGAACGTCATCCCGTGTGCCCCAAGTGCGGCCATACGGAGCTGCTCCGACAAATGAGCCGTTTTGCCATGCCAAAGGGGTTGCAAGAAGAGGCGCACACCGGGGAGACCAATGAAGAGGGGCCGACGCCGGATTTCAACGATCCCCGGGTCATGCGGGCCATGGGCGAATTGGAACAGGACATGGAACACCTGGACGAGAACAACCCGAGGCACATGGCACATCTGATGAAGAAGATGAAAGGCATCATGCCTCCGGGAGTCATGCCCAAGGAACTGGACATCGCCATCAAACGACTTGAGGCGGGAGAGGATCCGGAGAAGATCGAGGAAGATATGGGCGATGTTCTTGGGGACCTGATGGGCACGGGCGAACCCGACGGGGAAGCTGACCCGGGCGGGTTCGGAGGCGGATACTCGCGAGACGGCGGATTATACGACTATTGATTTTTTCCGCCGAGGGGCTCGAACCAACCCTCCGTCCACGGTGATGCCAATCCCTCATTCTACGCGGCGCCGGGGATCTGAGGTGGAACGCGTGGCCGCGTCCGTTGGCCGGTCGATCAGTTTCTTCCCCGACCGCGAAAAATACACCAAGACGTGGGGACCGTTTATGGAGTCCGCCGGATTGGCGCTGGCTTTGGGGTCCTTGATGGTCCTCTGGGCACACCGCGCCTGGCCGGAGGGAACCCATGAGATACTTGCGGGTTCTTTTTCGCCGGAGTTTCTGTGGGATCCGCTCCTCCTGGCGGGCATCTTTATACTGACGGCGATTCCCTCTCTGGTTTGGCTGATCCTGCATCCATTGATCGATGCCCGCAGGATTGATCGACGCCCGGAGCTTGAGCATTTAATCGACCGGAACCCACTGATGCTGTTTTGGGAGGTGCTTTTCCTGCACACGATCGCTTTCCTGACGGCCACGAGTTTGGCGGTCTTCGGCCTGCGCGGGGTACCGCCAGGGAATCGGATGCCTCTGGTACTAGGGGTATACGCCTTTACTCATGGCGTGCTCCATCTCCTATGGAACCGATGGAGCACCGTCTTTTCGAGGCAATCCGTGCTCAATCTCCAATCGCATCTCTACACCTTGATGTTGACCGATTCCGAGCGGTTTCAAGTCACTGCCCGCGTTCTGGAAGCCGTGGCCGCTTTTCAAAATAGCATGAGCTCGCGCATCGGGCCGATCCTCAAGGGCGAGGAGCGCGTTTGTCTTGAGGAACTGACCAAGGGCCTGGTGCCCCTCATCCACACGTTCCCCCCCAAAGGTGGCCTCGAGAACATGGTAAAACTCGGGGTCCCCGACCGAATCTCGGAATTCCTCCCCATTATCGACCAACTGCTTTCGGTGATTCATTCCCGAAAACCGGTCTCGGCGATGGTCCCGCCGGACAACAATATCTCGCGTCTCCTTTCGACCCGGTCCTCGGGAAAACCCATTCACATCCTCTGTGCCTGTATTCGCAACTACAACCGAAGCCCCGTCATGGAGGCAGCGCTTAAATCACTACTTGCGCAAAAGGGACTGGAGCAGACGGTGACCGTTGCTTCAGGCGGGCTCGTACCTTTGCGCCGACCGAATGTTCAGCTCAACGCGACGCTGCGGGCCAAAGGGATGGAAGCTTTGACGCGGCCGCCGCGGCCGATCCCGGATGACGAATTGCGGGACGCCCAACTGATTCTGGCTGCCGACGTTCCCACTGCCCTGAACCTTGCCCTTCGGTTGACGCGTTTTGAGGATTCGCCCGGAATGCCGGAAAAGATCATATTGTTCACCTCGCTCGATCGGGAGCGTTACAAGGGGCAAGCCAACCTTCCCGATCCCTATTATGATTCGGTTTCGATTCATGATTTGTTGGAGCAGGTTCATGATGTCCTGAGACTGGCACTGCTTCCGAGTCTGGAGGCAGCCACGATACCATCGCCGTTGATCGCATTGGCGGGAACGCTCTTAAGGGGGTTTCTACCGGGCGATCTCCCTCCCTATCAGGCTGAAAAGCGGATGAGGCTGCTTCTGGCCATCGCCAAGAACGATCCCTCCTATTTGATCCACATCGACCGCAAAAAATACCGGGCCAAGGAACTTTCAACCACTGACGTCAAATTTCTCTGGGATGATTACCGCCTGTTCAATTCCGGTTTCCTCGCCCAGTTGTGCATTCGTTTCGCGGAACGAAATCGCATCCTCGCCCGGAGCCCTTACGCCAAAGATTACACCAATTCTTTGGTCGCCCTCCACTCCCTGCTTTCACCTGTGCTCCATCAGTTGTCGAAAATCCGGAAAGGCCAGGAAACTTGACCAGGAGAACGAGATTCCTCAGTCCTCCTCGCAAGCTGAACGGATTCACCCGAACGAGAGCGGCGACGAAGACGAGCATCGCAGGGCGGGCAGGCTCGAGGAGGACGCGATGGTCAGGGTTCTGTGGGTTGCTCCAACGCCCGAGCGATGGCCAGGTTGCGGATCTGGCGCAGATCGAGTTTGCCGGAACCGAGAAGTGGAAATGCAGGGACGGAGAAGAACTGATTGGGACGGGGGATCCAGAGGTTGGGCAAGCCAGCCTGGTTCAACTGCTCCACAACAGTGGCGAGTCGCTCGGCCGGCAGGGTGTGGAGGACGACCAGTTTTTCCCCTTTCTTGGGGTCGGGGAGCCCAGCGACGACGAAAGTCTGTTCGGTGGCGCTGGCGAGCTCGTGGAGTTTTTCCTCAATACGAATGTGCGGAACCATTTCGCCGCCGATTTTGCTGAATCGGCTCAGTCGATCGGTAATCCCGATGAACCCATCCTCGTCTTCGGTGGCGATGTCGCCGGTGATGTACCATCCTTCGTGGAAGGCCTGCGCCGTCAGGTCCGGCCGCCCAAGGTAACCTTTCATCACGTTTGGACCCTGCACCAGGAGCAGTCCCGGTTCGCCCACGGGACGGGGTTCCAGCGTCGCGGGATCGACGATCCGGATACTGACTCCCGGGAGGGGATGGCCAATCTTACCACGCTTGGCGCCGACTTGTCGGAGTCCTGGTCCGCGGAAATCGCGGGTGTTTACCGTCACCGCAGGCGCGCATTCGGTGCACCCATAACCTTCCAACGGCCGGATGCCAAATTTCTCTTCGAAGGCGAACGCGAGTCGATCGGGGAGCTTCTCCGCGCCGGCGAGAACGAAACGCAAACTGCCGAGGTCCTCGGGGGTACAACCGCGCAAGTAGAGTTGGAGGAAGGTGGGCGTGGCCAGGAGGAAGGTCGCGGCGTAACGCCGGATCAGGCCGCCGATGGCATCGGATTCGAGGGGAGAGGGATGAAATACAACGCCGGTAGCGACTACCGCGGGGAGGCAGAGCGTGCCCGTGAAGCCGAACGAATGAAAGAAGGGCAACACTCCGAGCACTCGATCCCGACGATCGAATGCGAGGGCCTGTTCGAGTTGCTCAACATTCGAGAGGACATTGTAGTGGGTGAGCATGACGCCTTTGGGATCGCCCGTGCTGCCGCTCGAGAAAATGATCGTCGCCACGTCATCCAATCGCGGCGGATTATCGCAGCCCAGCGCGCGCTGTAGTTTGTTTGGGGACAACGTCCAGGCAAGAGCGAGCACTCGGAGGGCCTCCAACAGCCGCGGTTTCTCGATGAAGTCCTCAACGAACACCACGTGCCCGGGAGGGTTGAACTTCAGCTTGCCGAGGAACAGCCGCGAACTGACCACGGTCCGGATTTCCGCCTGGTCCATGCAAACCCCCAGGATCTCCGCCGTAACCGTGTAATTCAGGTTAACCGGCACCTTGCCCGACAAGAATGCCGCCCAATTCACCAGCGCGCCGATGACGGAGGGCGGGAGCAAAATGCCGACGTTCTTTTGTCCTTCCCACGACAGCCGAAGCCGGCGCGCGAGCAATACCGAGCGCGTGAGGGCGGAGGCGAAACGGACGCGCGGCGAACGAGCATCGGCCATGGCCATCAACCTGGGATGCTTGCGAGCGGTGCGGATCAGCGTCGTCGCCAAGGGACGCATTCGGTCACGCCGGCACTTCCAGGCTTCCGCGCACAAGTCCTGAACGACCCGCCGAATCCGCGCGGGGGCCGAAGATGACGGCATCGGCCGGCCGAAGATGACCGTGACAGGGTAAGGAATTTGCCGCGGCCATTTCCAAAAAAAACGTTGGCGTTCGAAGCTAAAGATGCTGCCCCACACTCCGTCGAGACAGAGCGGGATGATCGGGGCATCGAGTCCGCGCATAATCCGTTCGAGCCCGCGTCGGAACGGGAGCAGTTGACCGATGCGGGTGATCTGGCCTTCCGCGAAAATGCAAACGAGGTCGCCGTGTCGGATCGAGTCCGCAGCGGTATTCAAAGCATGAACCAATTCCCGGGGCCGCTGACGCGAAGAGATGGGGATGACACGCATGAGCTGCGCGAACGGACGGATCCAAGGCCTTTCGTAGATATCCTTGAACATGAGGAACCGCACCGGCCTGCCGGTGCAGGCCTGGACCAGCAGGCCGTCCAACATCGAGAGATGATTACTGACAAGCAGGGCGCCTCCCTTGGATGGCAGGTTGTAGAGTCCCGCGACCCGAATCCGGTAAAACGTGTGCGTCGCGATCCAGAGCAGGAATCGGAGCAACGCGTCCGGCAACAGACGAAGGGCATAGATGGTCCCAGCCAGGGTCAGAATGCTGGTAACCAGGAAGATCTCTCGCGCGTTGAGTCCCAGGCCGTCGGTCAGCCCGTAGTAAATCGCGGCAGCGAGAAAGATGCCCACGAACGACAGGAGATTGGACGTCGCGATCATGGCGCCTTTGACAGATTTTTCGGGGCGATCCTGAATCAGGGCGCTGACGGGAACGATGAAGAAGCCACCGGCAAAGCCATAGCCTGCGAGAAGAAGGGCGGATTGCAAGGGATGCGGCTCTGCCAACCCAAGGGCCAGTCCTCCAAGGCACATGCCGAGCGCGCCCAGGGGGATCAACCCGTACTCGATCTTGTTTCCCGAGAGATAACCGGCGGCGAGACTTCCCACACCAATGCCGACCGCAACGGGCGTCATGAGATACAAGGTGACTTCGCCCTCGCCCAGGCCGAGCACCTCAGTCCCGAACGGGATGAGGTTGCACTGCTGGATAAGCGCGGCGATGAAGAAGAAATAAGTGTTGCCGAGTATCGCCAGAAGCAGAACGCGGTCGGGACGAATTTGGGCGATTCGCCCAAGGACTTCTTTCGCCGGATTCCCGTGAAACTTTCGCGCGGGATTGGCCGCGGGCACGCGACTGATTCCAAAGCTGGTAACTGTGCCGAGAATGGCCAGGGCAACCAATACGATTCCGCCACCGCCGGGTGCTCCCTCAAACTGCTCAAACACGATCCCCCCGGCGATGGTTCCGGTGATGATAGCCAGGAAAGTGCCGAGCTCGATGATGCCGTTGCCCCATGAGAGTCTTTGGATGGGCAACAACTCGGGCAACAAACCGTATTTGGACGGGCCGAAGAAGGCGCTCTGAGTTGCCATCAGAAAGACGGTGGTTAATAAAAAGATGGGCGAACGGCTCCAGAGGGCCCACGACGCTACACCCATGATCAAAATCTCGGCAAGCTTCGTCCCGATCGTCACTCGGCGTTTGCTGAAGCGGTCGGCCAGGTATCCCCCCGCCATCGAGAAGAGAATGAAAGGAAGTGAAAACAACGCCCCCACCAGGGCAATCCTCAAGTTCCGCGACAGCCCGGGGTACTCGGGAATCGCCAACTCGAGGAAGGTGAAGAGCGCCAGCACTCGATACAGGTTGTCGCTGAACGCCCCCTGAAACTGCGTGATGATCAGGCTCCAAAAACCGCCGGCGGGATCATGAGACTCGGCAGGATCGGCTTGGGCGTCCAGGCAGGAACTCGTGGCTGGGTCGACCTCTTTCATAGGGTGGATTAGCAATGCTTGACTGGGCCGAGCAAAGGACGCCCCGCATTCTCGTGCGAACGGATAAAACCAGTCTCGGCATGATTCTGTCCAGCCATGATTCTGTCACCGCACCAGGAACTGAACTCCGGCAAACCCGCGCCTGCCGCCTGACGCGCGAGGAGTTCCCGACGAAACCTTTCCCGTGCTCAAAAAAGAGGAAGCCGCCAAATGCGGCGAATGCCCCACCCGCCGCCTCGGAAAGAACGAGCAAAGACAGAATCATGGCAGGACAGAATCATGACAATGGTGGTTCCGGTTCTTTCCGCCATGGTTCGGTCATCGAAAAGCTGAATTCTGACCCCAATGGCCGCCGGCTCGTTCTTGACGTTCCCCACGAGGGCCTGCGGCATGCCGTAGTTGGTTCGCGTATTCAGGTTCCAGGCCGTGTCGTAAGCGTAACCGAGGTTCTCGGTAGATTGACTGCCGGTGCCGATGGCGCTCTTGAGCTGACCGATGTTGTCGTAGGTATACGTCACATAGCTCGCGTCGGTCCGGGTCTGGCGGTAGCGCTGATGGCCATGGTTATACAGGTAGCTGTGCGTGTTCAGATCAATCCCGCCGCTGGTCCGCAGCTTGGTCAGGGTCAACCGTCCGACATTGTCGAAGGCGTTGGTGATCCGGGAATTGTTTCCGGTCGGTTGCTGGAGCGAGAGGCTGTTGCGCCGCCGCGCAGTATTGTCGCCGTACGTCACGAGGTCCTGCGTCCACGGGTTGTCTTCGGTCAGCAACTGCCCGTTCGCGTATACGTATACTTGGTCGCGTCCGCCGCGTCCACTGGTTCGTCACCCGCCCTTGCGCGGCGAGGTCACGGCGAACGCCACTCCCCCCGTCGCATTGTCAAATGTCGAGATGCGACCCCAACCATCGCGTCGGCTATTTCTGTCCGCGGAATGGCATCCAACCGGACGAGGATTGGTATCGCCGAGTGATTGAGTCGGAGATCGTGCCTCTGATCCAGGAGGTACTGGTTCGACGACGAGCAAAAGGTGAACGCGCAACGATCGGCGCTGCTGGCGTGACCGTGGCCGCCCCGGAGCTTTCATGGGCGACCGTGTTGTAGCATGGCTCTGAAAAGTATTATGAGACGAGTGCCTGCCCCCTCACTCCTGCTTTCTCACCCAAGGGGGCGAGGGAGACGCTGGCTCCAGCTCAGCCGGGCTTAGGGATGTGCGGGATGACGCTGCCTCTCCGCGATGAAGATGCCGATCCAAAACATCGACTATCTCCTCTGCTACGCATGGGAGAAACTGGAGGAACGGGACATTGTCGCGATCGAGGGGATCGAGACGACGACGCTGGCGGACCTGTTCGCGCGTGTGCTGATTAACGGCACCCACCATCTGCTGAAGCGCGGATTCGATCGTGGCTACGTCCCGCAGCACGAACTGACGGGCCGCTTGCGCGGCCGGATCTGCTTTCCGGAAGCGGTGCGTCGTAACGCCACATGCAGCGGCCGGCTGCCCTGCGATTTCGACGAACTCAGCTACAAGGGCCACAAGATCCACATCCGCACCATCGACCTCAACCAGCCCTGGCAGTGCATCCATCAGGACCTGCTGCTGCTCGTCGAGTGAGCAAGGGCTGGCGATTGGCAATCAACTTAATCCGTGTCCACGGAGGTGATCGTTCACCCATCGTGCATCGTCGGGTGCAAGCGGCGGATCCAGGTCGCGCCGGTAATCGAGCCGATGATAGCGTCCCCGCTCGTGGCACTGGTCGATCAGCGGCTGCAGGTCGAGCCGCACATCGTCATCGGTCGGTCGCAGCGGAACCCGGATGGCCGGCAACCGTTCTCGCAGCCGGATCGGATAGACCTCGCGCCCGTTCGGTTGCGTCGCGCGAAAGACGCAGACGCCATCAGACGCGCCCGCCTGTCGCATGGTCTCCCGGATCGGTTCCGGGAAAACCGGGGATCCTTGCCGGACCAGATCGATCTCCACAAGGTTGGCTCCACCACTGACAAACATGCGCCGTTTGGCGTCGTAACGGTCCCGCTCGCGTGATTCCAGTTTGTTGGTTGGGCTGAGCAGTTCGATGACAGTGATCAGGCGCCCGACGTCGTCGCGGATCTCGATCCATCGTTCCACCTCGTCGTCCATAAACACGTGGATCGGCGCCGGTGCAGTCGCCTCCTCAGCCATACGCCAGTCGTCCGACGAACTCCCCGGCCATGGATCGCGCACCTGCACGTCCGGTCGGAACGTTCGAGCAGACTCTCCGCCACCGATGGCCACGACTTCCTCTTCGGTGGCGGCGACAAGGTCCGCCGGGAGCTGTTCCTGCACGGTCTCGCACAAGTGGACGAGCAGGCGAGCATGCGCGTCCCGCCACCGTTGTTCGAAGAACGGGTTCATCCCGGGAAACGGATTCCTGGTCGTCATGGCGGCAGGGTACCAGCCCACGCTTGGGTGGGCAACCGTCCAGCGCGACGTGCGTGGCCTCTCCGATGACGCCGTCGCGCACGGTACTGACCGCGCCCATTCGAAGGTTCCGGGGGGACGCCTCTTACTCGACGCGGGGTTGGAGGAGCTTGGCCACCAGGCCGGTCCATCCGGTTTGGTGGGAGGCACCAACCCGCCAAAGCTCCGGCGAAACTGATGCTCAGATGTTTCAATTTGGCGGGATTGCGGACGATATAGACGGCACGCACGCGGTCATCCACCGCCTCCGGGCTTAGTGGTCTGTTTCATAAATACGGTCACGTTCGTTGCGCCCAATTTGGCCTGAGGCAAGGCGCGAGGGCGAGAGTGTATCCCCTGCGATACTCGACCGGCCGAGCAACGCCGCCCCAGGCCAAATTCGGCGCAACCCTCCGGGCGGCCGTTCTTTTTCGGCCAGACTTCGTTGCTCGCGCCTTACAGACCGCTGCGGGTATGCTCGTTGCTCGCGCCTCGTCTGGCCGAAAAACCCCTGGCCGCGAACGTAACCGTATTTATGAAACAGACCACTAAGGTCTCTTCAACCGGAAGAAAGTATTCGACGAACCGAAGGGGAGAGTGATGTGGTTGCTGGTGCCGTCGTCTTCCGGCGTCGCACTGACGGCGGTCCAGTCGGCATCACGAAGGTCGAAGGCCGATTCCGGCACGAACCCCGCAGCAACCGAGGGCCACGAAATGAGGAACTGGTTGCCGGCGCGTTCGATCGTAAGCCGCGGGGAGGAAGCCGTATCCGGCGCCAGGGCGACCGCCCAGAAGTCCAGCAAACCCAGACCGGCGCTGGTCTTGGTATCGGATAGCCCCGATTGGGAGTGCCCTCCAATGATGTACCCCCCATCCCGCGTCGGTTCCATCGCCCAGGGATACTCCTCGTCATCTCCCCCAAGGACCTGTTCCCATTGCTTGTTTCCGTCGCTGTCCACCTTGACGAGCCAAAAGTCACTTTTACCCAGATTCGAAGTCGTCTTATTGCCGGACACCCCGGACCAGGCGGTCCCAAGCAGGAGATAACCGCCGTCGCTCGTTTCCTGCGCTCCGGTCAGGAATTCGTCATCCTCGGCACCGCCGAAGACCCGCTCCCATTCCTTGCTGCCGTCGGAACTGATTTTGATTAACCACCAATCCCAAAAGCCAGAATTGGGCGTTGTCTTGTTGCCGGAGACACCGGATTCTGACGACCCTGCCAGGATGTAGCCCCCGTCGCGAGTCTGCCGCACGACATTCAGTTCGTCCCACCCATCTCCGCCGAACACACTCTCCCACTGTTTATTGCCCTCCTGGTCCAGCTTGACCACCCAGAAATCATAATCGCCAAAGCCGGCCAGGCCTTTGTTTCCGGAGATCCCCGACGCGGACGTCCCACCCAGCAGGTAACCGCCGTCCTGGCTCATCGCAAGGTCGAACGGATAATCGTCGCCATCGCCCCCAAACGCGCGTTCCCATTGCTTGTCGCCGTTCTGGTCGACTTTGACGAGCCAGTAGTCATTTTCGCCCAGGTTCGCGCTCGTCTTGTTGCCCGTCGATCCGGAATCGGATTGACCGAGAAGAACACACCCTCCATCGCTCGTGGTGCGTATCACGAATAGCACGTCCGTCGAGCTCCCTCCAAACGTATGATCCCACTGCAGATTCCCATCTCCATCCAGTTTGACCAACCAGTAATCCTCCGCCCCGAGGTTCGCGGCACTCTTTTGGTCCGATATGCCGGAGTCGGATACTCCGCCCAAGAAGTACCCTCCGTCAGTCGTGGACTGCATGCTGTAGATCTCGTCATAGCCCGTCCCTCCCAGGGCCCTGTCCCATTGCCTGACTCCGTCGGCATTCAGTTTCACCACCCAGTAATCGAAGTCCCCAAGATTTCCCTCGGTCTTGTTTCCCGTCTGCCCGGAAATGGAGGAGCCGCCGAGGAGATAGCCACCGTCCGCGGCCGGTGCGATTGCGAACAAATACTCGTCGTCGTTACCGCCGCAGGCCGTATCCCAGTTAATCGTCATCTGTGCGGCGACCTGGGTGCCGACCAGTGGAACGAGGAGCATCCAGGTTGGCAGGTTCTTCAACAGGGATCGCAGCCTGCTGCCGCCAAGCGCCTGGCATCGTGATTGGACTGGGTTGCGTTTCATCTTGGATTGAGCGCCCATGCTGGCGGACCAGCGTTCCACATTTCCTTCGCCTCTTTCGAAATGAGGAAATGTGATCGGATAATGAAGTATCACTACCTCGCCTCTCTCGTGGCTGTCAAGATGCGAAGTCCCCGAACGATGGCCGGGTTAGAAGAATTGGATCGGCGAAACAAACAGAACTACCGGCTCCGATTTCTGCGAAAAATCGGCGTGGTTTAAAGCCTGGGACGAACGATATAAAATCGATGCCGTTCGGGCGCCAACCCGGCCACCATGGTGACGCTGAGGCCACGAGCGACAACGCCTTGAGCCAGCTTCCACTCTGGATCGTCCAACGCGCGTTTAGTCTCAAGAAAATAGGCTTGGCCTCGCAAGGACGGGATGATCAGCGACAATGTGTCTTTTTCCAACGCCAGCGCCGAAGGTCTCACGCTATGCTGTGGCGGTTGGTCGTCGACCAACGCGACGCTGCGTTGGGACGCGGCGGCCAGGGCGTAGGCATAGCGCACGTTGAGCGGCACCGTGCACTGGCCCAAAGTGTTCCCGCCCCAGGCGATGACCGAGCCGTCGGCCTTCAATGCCAGGCTGTGGTTGGAGCCCGCCGCGATCGCGATGACGCCGGTGAGTTCAGGCGGCACGTTGGTCTGGCCGGCTTCATTCTCGCCCCAAGCCACCACGGTCCCATTGGCGCGCAATGCCAGGGCATGGTACAGGCCACAATCCATCCCAACTACTTCATCGAGGCCGGGAGGCACGTAGGCCGGGTAGACATCATCGTCATCGCCTTGAAAGGAACCCCAGGCAACGAGGCTGCCGTCGTCGCGCAATGCCATGGCGAACTCATGCCCCGCATCCACGGCGACAACGCGATCGAGCCCGGCAGGGACCTCGGTCTCGCCCCAGTCATTGCCACCCCAGGCGACGACTGTGCCATCCTCCCGGAGCGCCATGCTGAACCGCGATCCGGTTGCGATCGCGACGGCGTTGGTCAGGTCGAAAGGGGGATCGCACTGGCCGTACAGGTTGTCGCCCCAACCCATCACCCGTCCATCGGCGGTGAGGGCCAGGCTGTGCGAATTGGCGGCGGCAACGGCGATGGTGTTCGTGAGATTCACCGGCACCGAGCACTGTCCCGACCAGTCCGCCCCCCAGGCGACCACGGTCCCGTCGCCCTTCAAGGCGAGATTGTGGAGACTTCCGGCCGCCAACATCCGCACCCGGACGAGTCCGTCCGGCGGCGTGACAAGCCCGCCGCCATCGAGTCCCCAGGAGATCACACATGACGACAAGATGGGAGCGTACGTGAGTGTGAGATCGTCGAACCACGCCTGGCCGCACGCCAGGCTCCCCCAGTAACCAAGCCGGCACGCGATGGTCAGTTTGCCGTCGTCACTTGCGGTGAGATGACACTGGACCTCGGTCCAGTCGAACGTGCCCGTCAACGCCGGGAAGCTGTGGTCCCAGCCGCCCATGGCGCAGAGATTCGCGCCGACTGTCGCGCCCGGATCCAGTACGATGCCCGCGCCTCTGATCCAACCTTTGAGGAGGTAGCGCCCGTTCGGTACCGAGCCCCGTCACTTCCTGCAACCAGCGCGCGTCATTCAAAGCGGGACCGGCGTTGAGGCCGAGGCAACGCGACCCATCACGGCCCTCACCTGCCGGTTCCCAGATGAAGAGCGAGGTGGGATTGAACGCTTCGGTCTGCCAGCGGATCGGCGATCCGAGGCCGGTCTCGCAATCCCCGTTCTGAAGGCCCTCCTCCGAATTCAGTGTCGTGATCGAGAGCGGCGTTGACCCGGGGGAGACATTACCTGAACCATCCAAGGCCCGGATCGCGTAGATGTGCGCGGTATTCGGCGTCAAATCGGCATCGACGAAATACCGCATGGGGGTACGGCGCGCCAATTCTCCATCACGGTAGACCTCGTAGCGGGTGACGCCGACGTCGTCGGCCGGCTCAAGCCATTCGATCCGGATCGACGTCGCCCCGATGGGCACGCCGCCAACAACGACTGGCGTTGCCGGCGCCTGCGAGTCGGCTGGCGGGGTGACCACATCGTCGGTGGGGACAAACGGAGTGGTGAACGTGTTGATGTCATAGATGTAGGGCCACCAGGAATTAAGCGCCTTGCCCAGGAGTTGATCGGTGACCGGATCTCGGACCTCGTGGAGGCCCGGGTTTTTTGGCAGATGCTCGTACCACCACGCGAACCAGTAATCGTTGTCTTCGTACGGCTGACCGTCGCCGCGCCAATCCAGCGGCGTGACCGTCCGTGCCGCCGTGCCCAACGCGGGATAGGCACGCCAGTTCTCCGCCTCATTCGAAACCGCCGGAGTCACGTACAGATGTGAGAACGATGCCGGCCCGCCACTGCTCGAGAAGCCCACGGCTCCGTCCACCGCGTCGACCAGGTTTGAACAGATCAACACCGGCGCGGAGGTCGATGAGAGTGCGACTTCCACGCGCGGTCCGCGCAATTTGAGGTGCAGATCATAGGATACGCCCGGCTCGATCACGAGGGAATGACCACCCAGCACGGTGGGTGTGGAGCCAAGCCGGATGAGTTCGAGACGATCCCGGTTCGGATGCAGCGCAAGATAGTAGCCGGTAATCTCCTCCGTGTCATACCGCGAACAGCGCAATAGCAACCCGGCATGAGCCGAGGGCGCGGTAGATTCGATGCAGATCCCCGTTTCGATGTCGGCATCGGTCACAATCACCGGTAGACGGTATTCCCCCCGCTCATCACGAAGGTCATGACTGCCATACAACATCGAGCGGTTGGTCGAATCCCCGGTCACGGAATATCTGCCCCCGCCTATCCCCCAGTCGCCACCGTAGGTCTGATAGCTCTCACTTTCCCAGGATGTCTCAAAATCATGCCGCACCGCCGACCATCCGTAATTGACGCAGGCGGTTGGGGGAAAATGCGAAATCCCAGCCTGGGATTTACCAGGCACAACCAGTTCGACATCCCAGTGAACGGCGTCGGTGACCGTGAAGTACCCCCAATCGTTCAGGCGCCGGATGAACGGGCGCCGGTTCGGATTCGTCAGGTCCAGCGTGGTCCAACCGGTGACCTGGTGTCGAGCGGGCCAGCCCGAGGCGATCCGGTTCCCGAGGATGTTTTCGGTCATGTGCGCGGTGTTCTCGAGCATGAACCCGACGCCCTGGTGTCCGGCCATTCCGAATCCGTAAAGGACGAAACGTTTGGAGCAATTCACCTCAGGATAGGCCCCGCCATTGACCCAATAGGCGTCCCGGCCGGCCATCGCCGTCTCCCAGAACCCGGTGTAGTCTGGTCCGAAGATCCACACCGCATCCAGTTCCCCGGACTCGACCCTCGGCACGATCTGAAACCGGGGGTCATTGCAGATGGCCGGATAATTTGCGCCGCCGTGATTGAAGAGGTCGTACCCCTGGCTGTGATACTGGGCGTAGTTGTCCGGCGTAAAGGTCACCGACGGATCATTGTCCGGCGGGAATTCATCCAACTCGAACCGCGCGGCGACCGAGAACTGGACCTGGCCTCCGCTGGCCTTTCTGAGAAACTGGATGTAATCGCGGCATAAGACATCAATATCGCGATAGCCGTAGGCCTCCCGGACCGGCACGTAACTCTCGTGGTATCGAACGCGAGGGTTATAATACAGGACCAGGGCATGATAGTTCGTCCGCACGTGTAATTGCGCGGCGGAAGGTGCAATTGTACCCAGCAAAACCGCGCCAAACGCGATGAGGCGGCCGGCGCATGAAGGTATCAGAGAGTTCCGCAGCGTTCCTGGGCCAGGGGAACTGAAAGGAGTGTTCATACATGTCTGGATGTCATGTGCGATGGTTTCGACATGAGATGGATTGATGCTGATTGGACCTGCCCGAGGGTCTTTTGTCACTCCTGGAATTTCAGATCGGCTCCAATGCCATTCCCGCCGGCGGTCGTGATGGAAAGGAGCTCGCGGAAGATCTGCGCCGGGCAACCGAATTGAAGATCGTCAGCCGGGTCTTCCGGTAATTCTATCTGGAACGGCTGTCTTCCATTGCTGCAATTCGTCACGGGCCGCCTTGATTTCATCACGTGGAAGGTTCCCGGCAGCGAGCTGTTCGTCGCTCCTGCCGAGCAATCGCTCGTAGAAGGAGATCCCCAGATCATAGACCTCGGGGATATTCGGGGCAGCCTGGAACAGGGCATGCAGCTCATCCTCGGCCTTGCCGAATGCACCTGCACGCTCGTAATGATGCATGAGCATGGCGTGCGTTCGAGCGGGTAATTGCGCATTCGCCAAAGCGGTTGTGAATTTCTCGACTGGGGGTACGTAATCGGGTCGCTCAAACGGCTCGTGCTCGCCGAGGATGGCGAGGAGCAGGTGCAGTCCTTTCAGGTAATAGGCTTGGGCTTGATCCGGCTGATCCTGGGCCGTCGCGGCGTCGCCCGATTCCTTAAACAACCGGATCAGCAATAGCGCCTTCTCCCGCACGATCTGCGTGGCCTCGCCTTGGATCAATCGCGCCGAAAGTTCGGTTTCCGATAACCGGGCGGACTCCGCTGCGCTAATTCCCAGCAGCCTGTGGAATTGTTCTTCCAGGGTGCCCTCGACCTCCCGCCAACGCCGTTCTTCCTTCAATGCTCCAATACCAACGAGCATCCGGCGGAGTTCTTCGATCATTCGCAGGATGTAATCGCGCTGGATCATGGCCTATTGTTGTTCAAGACCGGCGGGATTCGCTACACCAATTTAGAATCCCACGCTCGGCGCAAGAGCGCAAATCCTCCTTCTCGGGAAATCTGCGGCGGCCGATGTTCACCGACCGGATTGGGGCGGATATCCTCGCGTGGCGCGCGTCCTGCCAATGCGACGCAACCCGGCGATGGCGAGATGCCAGAGGGCGCCCACCAGCCAGCCGTAGAGCAACGAAGCCGGATAACTCACCACCAGTTTACCGGCAACGCGCCATCCATCGACGTCAACGCCATTGATGATGGGCCAATTGGGCGGAGAAAAATACATGATCATGTAGTGGGGCAGAAAGGCGATCAGGAAAAAGTCGTTTGCCACCAAGCCACCCGCGCCCGCATGAGTGGCGTAAATTGCCTGCAGGCAAAAGACGATGTGGATCACCAGGCTGGACGCGACGATCACAATCCATCGTTTCTGGTTAGCATTCATACGCGCTCTGAGGAGCCATGTCTCGTATCGTCGGAACCCCTGGTGCGGGAACGCTGGTGTCATTGGTCCCGCGCTGAACTCTAGCCCCGAGGACTTCGAAGTGCGAGGGGTTTTCGAGAAAGTCCGAAATCCGCCACAATCCGCGCTGCCGTTCAGGCTTGCGTTTCGCGTGGCAGCCACTCACGTTGCGGTTGGCCAAGCTAATTATGCCGAGCACCGGAGCATGGCCTACCGCGGCACAGTGTCCGGCAGCCACAGAAATCGCTAAATGGGATTGATTGCCTTGATCGCTTACTGGTGCGTATCGATCCGGCTTTGGATGATCGACGGGCCCAAGATTCCTTTGATCTTCATGGCCATCTGGCTGGTGGCACTATTCGCCATTCCTGCCTTGGGCTGGCCCGGCTTTGTCTTTCTGAGTGTGGAGGCTTTGCTTGCCGTGATCCTGCTGATTGTAGAGAGATACAAGTCAGCGATGTGACGGGCAAACGGCTCTGCAGACCGGACGACACCGGCGGTGTTTGCCGCCGCGCTCACCCCTCCACCGCCACCCACGGTTAACAGCCCGCGGTCGCCTGACCAAGTCTGAATGCCTCCGTCTGGCACCCCACGAAACATGCAGCACCACGGCGAAGTCAAATTGACCGGCGAGTGGCTATACGCTGGATCAACGCCCTCGCGAGTTTGGATCGTCCGCCGTAATACGACGTCGGGGGTGGCTAAGCGCTGCGACGTTCCGGAGATCAGCCGAGCGGGAAGCGGGGATTTTTACTTTGTGCACTACTCTCCGCCGGGCTGGGTCAACCGAATCGGTTCTCAAGTTGGACGGTTCCAACCCATGCCTTGAACTGTAGTGGCGCCAAGATCCGCACAGGTTCAGATTCCGGTCATGATGAACCCGAAGATCAGAATCCGCACGGACTTCCCCAGTGCCCCGATCTGTCCACATTGCGGCAAAGAAATTCAGGAAGTGGCGGCGCGCCAGGTGGAATCCGCCCTCGGCGTGCGTTTTCTCTACTACTGCTGCGAATGCCGGAAGGTGCTGGGTTTAAGCCATCGCAAAGGATTTTGGATGGGTTGAACATTCTCCACAGTGCAGATGCCCCCGGCGTGCCGACGATTCCGAATAGGCTGGAAGGGCGGGGCGGGCGAGCGGGCGAAAGGTGAGATTGACCGGGGAACGTCCTTATGGTAGGGCATTAGCCAGTCACCCAATGCCAATCTCTTCCAGGCGCCTTGGCTCGGTTCGTCTTGCCGCGGCGGGTTTGTGCCTCGTAACTTACTTGCAGGCCGTAGGAATCCCGCCGGTATTACTGTCGCTGGCCGCAGCCTTTGAGGGAACGCATGAAATATCGCTGGCTTGCGGAGCAGAACAGTTCCGGGTCGTGCTCCACCATCCCAACGGACTGGCCATTCAGCTTCATCATCACGGTTTGGCATCGCGGGTCCTGTGTTTTTTGGGCGATCGTGGGTCACCTCCCTTGTCCGATCACGTGACGACATTCGAAGCCGGCGCAACGTGTGAAAAGTCGGTGAGTTCACGACAGCACAGATCCACCGACTCGCTCCACGCCGAACGGATTGAATCGCCTCAGATTGCCACCCCAAGACCTCTAATTCCCTGGGGGACGTTTTCTTCGCCCGCTTCCTCCTTTCTCTCGGCCCCATTCTCGGGAAGGCCGCGTACTACGGTCCTCTTGATCTGATCTCCAGGCCCGGTGGCGTTCGTCCGGCTCCTGGTCGGCAAAGAACCCACCGGCGTTGGCGGGCTGGGCCTCCCTTGTCCTAAAGGCATGCGCCTCTCTCCATGGAGGTGCCCACCGACGAGCCCAAAACCCAAATTGCTCCGATGAACAACGCGATTCGAAATTTAGCTCACGATACAAAACTATGAACTCGACCCTTGCCCTCCGCCTTGTCCTGGTCGGCGCCTTCGCCGCCACCTTCGACAGCTACGCCGCCGACTACCAACTCCTCGGTTGGAACAATCTCGGCATGCACTGCATGGACAGCGATTACTCCGTCTTCAGCGTGCTGCCTCCGTACAATACAATTGAAGCCCAGTTGATCGTTGGTGGAGTTCTGATCACCGATAACGAGGGTTATACCGTCACCTACGAGGCGACGGCGGACCTTGAAGGCTCGGTCAATCACACTTCCATCGGCAAAGGCAATTTCACCCAGTACGATCAAACGCTCTTTGGCGTGGACCTTGTCCCTGACATGGGTCTTGCGGGTTGGGGCATGCCCGGCATGAACAACACACCCCAACCTCTGCGTTTCGAGCAAACGAATAATCCTGCCCCGGGCGTCGCCACGATTGTCCATTGGTTTCGAGCCGAGGGAATCCCGCTCACGCCGTGGGATGACGCGGGCAATAAGAATCCTTATCCCTTGATGCGGTTGATTGCCTGGACGGGAGCGGGCCTGGCTGTCGCGACGAATGATATCGTGCTCCCGGTTTCGGACGAAATGGATTGCCGGGCGTGCCATGCCTCCGGCGGCCCATCCGCCGCAGAGCCTGCCGCCGGTTGGGTCTGGAGCGACAATCCCGAGCGCGATTTTCGCTTAAACATTTTGCGACTTCACGACGAGGACAATTTTTCCCGGAACAACGGGCTGTATGTCTCTGCTCTTGAGGCGCGCGGGTTTAACGCTCAGGGACTTTATCGCGGTGTTGTCTCGGATGAAAAACCCGTACTCTGCGCCGGTTGCCATGCTTCGGAGGCTTTGGGCACAGGAAGTTACAGCAACATCCCGCCGCTGACGGCCTCGGTTCATGCTCAACATGCACAGGTTGAGGATCCGGACCTCCACGTGACGCTCGACGAGTCCACGCACCGGGCGGCGTGCTATCGTTGTCATCCCGGGTCGGCCACCCGCTGCCTGCGCGGCGCGATGGGTAGTGCCATTGCCAGCGATGGCACCGCTGAGATGCAATGCCAGAGCTGCCACGGGAACATGAGCCAGGTCGGCGCGTTGAACCGCATCGGGTGGTTCATGGAACCCAACTGCCAGAGCTGTCATACCGGCACGGCGACAAGCAACAACGGCGAAATTCGATATACCTCCGCTTTCACGGACACCCAATGGACGATCCGGTTGGCCTCGAATCCGACATTCGCGACGCAGGTTAATATTCCCGCCGATGGACTATCCCTCTATCGGTTTTCCGCCGGGCACGGTGGGCTTCAATGCTCAGCCTGCCACGGTTCCACGCACGCCGAATTCCCGGCCCGACATCCCAATGACAATCTGCGAAACCTGGAAATCCAAGGTCATGTGGGAATGATGATCGAATGCACGGCTTGCCACGTCGACATGCGCGCGAGCGCGGACACCGCCGCCGGGGGACCGCACGGGATGCATCCGCTCGGTCAAACCTGGGTCAATGGCCATCCCAACCTTTTGGAACAGGGTTCGGTTACGCGCGCCCAATGTCGCGCCTGCCACGGCGCCGATGATCGGGGGACGGTGCTCTCGCGCGCCCAGGCCGATCGGAGGGTTACCTCCGAATTCGGCGTCATCAATTATTGGCGTGGGCAACAGGTCAGTTGTTATGACTGTCACCGTGGCCCAAACAGCGAAAGTCCAACCGCCAATACCGCGGCGAGCGTCGCTGGAGTGGCGACCAACACCGTCAGCGGAGCCTCGGTGGCCATGCCGTTGTCAGCGCACGACGCGAACGGCGACCCCCTGACATTTCGAATTGTGTCGCAGCCGGCGCACGGCTCAGTAGCTGTCAGCAACGCGATCGCCACTTACTATGCCGCCACTGGCTTCGTCGGAATCGAGACTTTTACCTTTGCCGCCTTTGATTCCTGGTCCGATTCCAATCTGGCAACGGGATTGGTTTCTGTGGCCCAAGGCCCTTTCTCGGTTGCTGTTGAGTCGCGCGTGCCGCCAACCTATCCGGCCAAGTGGCCCGCGCCGTTCGGAAGCGTCGCCACCCCTTCGAATGTGATCGCGACTCCGACATTCGACTGGGACTTCGGCGATGGTTCACCGCACGGTTCGGGTCAACACGTGACGCATGCCTTCGCTCAAGCCGGAACCTACAACTGGAGCCTGGCGGTCGGGGTCGAAAACGGCACGATGACAGTCAGCACCAACCTGAGCGGCACCATTGCGATTGGAACAGCGGTGCACCTGGCTTGCACGACCAACAACGACGCGGTCCGTTTGAGTTGGCCGATGACTATCGCAGACACCCTCCTGGAGGAGACATCTTCACTGGGGCCGAGCGCACTTTGGAACGCCTGCACCAACGGCATCCGTCCCGGTCCCCTATCCGTCGTGGACCTGCCGAACTTGGGAATGAAGTTTTATCGTTTGCGAAAGCTATGATCCACGCGCATGGGGACGGGGCTCCGGTGGGTGCATGATTGCGGTCTGGACCTGCCGCGGTTCTGCTGGACTGCGGCTCATTGCGCGTCGGCTGCCGGTCGATTGATTTCCTCCAGCGTTCCGACAAAACAGGCAGGCTCGCTGTTTTCATCCGGTGCCCCGGAGCCGACCTTCACGTATTGGTCGAAACGATCGAGAAAACCTGTCGCACCGGACCAGACGGTTTGTGCGACGCCGAGGGCGCGGCCTTTGATTTGGGCATTGGACTGGGTCCGCAGGCGCTCGATGTCCCGGACCTGCTGGATGGCGCTGGCTCGATTCTTCCAGGGGCAGGTGACGACCTGAAAGCCCTTCAAGGCGAAGTATGCGGCGGTGGGCTCGGGGCGTTCGTAATGCCAATCGCAGATCACCACGTCCTTGGGGACGAGATCAATCGCGCGGTCCGTACCATTCATGCTGGCCTCCCACTCCCCCAGGCCGGTCACCTTGCCGTCCAACAGTCGGTCACCCCAGATCCAGAGTTGGCGATTGGCCGCCGCCAGATGATCGCGGATCGTCCGGACCTCGCCGGCGAATAATTCCGCCTTGTCCTGCCCTGAACAGCGCGGACACTTCTCCTCCCCGATATAGAACACCTCATCCATCCCGGCATGAAAGGCGTCCGTCGCGAAGGCATCGCAAAGTTCGTCCATTAATGCAAAAACCACCTCGTGTACTTTTGGGTGCAGCGGACAATAGCTCTTGCAGTAGAGCCGGTCTGCGTTGGGCCAGGCATACTTCTCCGGCATCTTCACCCAGGGCGTCTCGTCAAACTCCGGATAAACCTCGAGCAGTTTGCCCGTGTGGTTGGCCCACGATTGATGGCCCAGCAAATTGATCTGGGGGATGACCCGGATCTTGTGTTCCCGGCACTCTTGCGCAATGGCATTCACGTCCGCGCGGGACAATGCATTATTGGCGCGCAATTCAGGATGGCTCTCGTATTGGTAGTTGAAGTCCACCCGCAAGATCAGGGTGTTCACGTGGCGTGGCGCGAGTTCGTCCCGGATGAAGCGTACAAACCGATCCACCTGAGACGACGAGGGTGCGGCAATGCTCAGGCCGCGAATGGGGAAACGCGTGTCCAGGTCCTCACCCGCACAAAGGCCCAGTCGCAGTGTAAACGAAAACAGCAGGAGAATGATGACGCGATGCATGATAGGAGAATCATCTTCCAGATCGCCCCTCCCAGGCAAGCCGGATTGAGACCGGCCGAGCGAGGCCAGCGCTTTGTTATCGAGCGTCGTCAGCCAACGAGTCACTCGTTCGCTCGCGCAACCAGTCGATATCCGCATTGTGCGGAGCGTGATTCCAGTGCGTTAGAATTTCCGAACTGACCGGCTTCAAGGTCCTGGCGTCCTGCCATTTTCGGTTCTCCATGTGCCCGTCGGCGAAGTTCACGACGCCGCTGCCGTGGTGCAGAGGTGACGGGTAATGATAAAATCCATCGACCGTTCCGCCCGGGAGATAGGTCATAAATGCCGGCATACAAATGCTGTTTGGATGCACGTCCTGGAACACGAACAATCGCGCGGGAGAAACGGCGTTCATATCGGAGAGTTTCTGAAAAACCCGATAAGATGGGGACAATTCATCGCGGGTGGTGATCCAACCCATGTAGGCATTTATGGAGTAGCTTCGAACCTGGGGCAGGGGTATGACTCCCGCCACTCGATTCAAGAGACTTCGGTCTTCCGGGCACTTGTAAATGGCCGCCGAGGCCAGATATCCACCGAAGGCGGCATATCGCGGGTCGAGGAGATACTGGGTGTTCGTGAAGGAGGGCAGAAAGAAATGATCGTCCGCGCCGATCCACAGTCGCGGCGCGCCCTCCTGGTCGGGGACATCATGACCGTTGGGGGCGAGGGTATCGCCGTAATCATCGGCGTACAGGTTCCAGGTCAGCCAGAGTTGCCGCTGGTTATTGTTGCAGGCAATCCGCCGGACCTGTCCTTTTGCGGTGGCCAACGCGGGCATCAGCAGGCCAGCCATCGCGGCGATAATTGCGATCACGACCAATAACTCCACCAGGGTGAAGGCCTTCGGGGAAAGACGATGCTGTCCAGGAATTCGTATCCGCATGTCGCAAATCGATACAAGCAGTGCCGATACCAGCTCGGGCGCTCCCGGCCTGGCGAGGCTAAAGATTAGAGCCCCAACGGTGAAGCGATGATTGCTTTGATCTCAAATCCGGAAGTCCGATGGGAGGGAAGAAATTCGCGCTTGTCAGGCCGCAAACCGCTGATAGGTTATCGACCCTTTATTATGAAAGCCGATATACATCCGAAATATGTGGACGCCGAGATCCGCTGCGCGTGCGGCAACGTGATCAAAACCCGCTCCACCCGGCAAACGATTCTGATCGGCATTTGCAACGTCTGTCATCCATTCTATACCGGGCAGCAGAAGTTCGTCGATACGGCCGGCCGCGTGGATAAATTCCAGCAACGCATGGCCAAGACGCAAGCGGCCCAGGCTGTCCAGGCGGCCAATGTTGCCACTCGCAAGAAGAGAAAGTAACCGCTGTCTTTTCCTCCGCCCGCCGGTGGTTTCCCGCCGCGGGCGGCAATTTTTTTCATCCATGGATCTCCGTCCCTTCGTACAGAAATTCACCCGTCGTTTGGCGGAGGTTGAAGCGGAATTGAGCGTACCCGGGGTCTTCGCCAACAGTACGCGATACCAGGAGTTATCCCGTGAATACGCGCGACTCAAGAATTTGGTGTCTCAGGGTTCCGCCTATATGAAGTCCCTGGACGATCTGGCGTCCAATCAGGCCCTCATCGATAACGAGCCAGCCGATTCCGAATTGACGCAGCTTGCCCGGGAAGAAATCGCCCGTCTCGAAATCGAGGAACGCCGGCTCCAGCTTGAAGTCCAGCGAGGGATTCTCCCCCCGGACCCGACAGATTCCCGCAATACCATCATGGAGATCCGGGCTGGCGCCGGGGGATCGGAGTCGGCGCTCTTTGCCGCCGATTTGTATCGCATGTATAGCCGGTATGCGGAGTCGTGCGGCTGGAAATTGGAGACCCTGGATTCCAACCCGTCTGATTTGGGCGGATTCCGGGAAGTGGTTTTCAGCGTGACGGGCACGGATACCTACAAACGACTGAAATACGAGAGCGGTGTGCATCGGGTTCAGCGGGTCCCGGCGACGGAGGCCCAGGGACGCATTCACACCAGCACGGCAACCGTGGCGGTCCTTCCTGAGGCTGAAGATGTGGATGTGCAACTAAAGCCGGAGGACCTCGAGATCACGGTATGTCGTGCCTCCGGGCCCGGCGGCCAGGGAGTCAACACGACAGATTCGGCGGTTCAGATCATCCACAAACCCAGCGGCGTGATTGTTCGTTGTGCCGACGGACGGTCTCAGCAGAAGAACAAGCAACGCGCCCTGACCGTGCTGCGCTCCCGCCTGCTCGAGACGCGCGTGGCGGAGGAGAACGCCAAGTACGCCGCTCAACGCAAGGCCCAGGTCGGGACCGGCGAACGCAACGAGCGAATCCGCACTTACAACTTTCCGCAAAACCGGGTGACCGATCATCGGATCGAACTCACGCTTTACAATCTCAGTGCCGTCATCGATGGCGACCTGGATACCATCATTGAACCCCTGATGGCCGACGATCTCCGTTCGCGGTTGGCCACGGTCGGACTCTGAATGCCCGTTCGCGGCCTGATTTTCGACTGCGACGGCACGCTGGCGGACACGATGCCCCTCCATTGGCGCGCCTGGGAAACGGTTCTACGACGATACCCATTTCAGTTCAGCAGAGAACGGTTCTATTCCCTGGGCGGAGTGCCCTCGCGCGACATCCTGAAGATGCTCAGCCAGGAACAGGGCATCCCCTTGGATCACATGGCCGTGGCGCTCGAGAAGGAAGCCGCCTACCAACCGCTTATCTGCCAGGTCGAGCCGGTCAACGTCGTCGTCGGCATCGCCCGTGATCACTACGGCCAACTCCCCATGGCAGTCGCCACCGGCGGACTCCGCCGCACGATCGAGCAGGTCCTCGATCACCTCCAGATCCGCCACCTCTTCGACGCCATCGTCACGAGCGAGGATGTGTCCCGCCAAAAACCCGCGCCGGACATTTTCCTGGAAGCCTCCCGCCGCCTTGGCATTCCGCCCGGGGAATGTTGTGGGTATGAGGATACGGACCTCGGACTTGAGGCAATACGCGCCGCAGGGATGCGAGCTGTCGACGTCCGCAAGCTGAATGTGCGAAGCGCCGCATCTTCCGCCTCAAAAAGCGCAAGCCCGGATTGAACGGACGTTACCTTGCCAACGCGGCCTTTCCCCGTTTCTTCCAGATATACCTGAACATCAGGGTGCGGAGCGCCGCAGTCAGGGGGATGGCCAACACCCCCCCGAGAATGCCGCCCATGAGTGTGGTGCCGATCATGATAGCCACAATAATCGTCAATGGATGCATCCCGACCCGATCGCCGATAATCCTGGGTGAGATGATCATCCCTTCGGCAGTCTGGACGGCCACAAAGACCAGCGCCACGAGCAGCACGCGCCAGTCGCCAAACTGGACAACCCCGAGGATCAGGGCGGGCACGATGCTGACCATCACTCCGAGGTAGGGAACAATACCCAGGATCCCGGTGATGGCGCCAAGCAGGAGGGCGTATTTCAAACCCACCAACATGAACCCGAGTGCGGTGAGGGTCCCCACGCACATGGCCACGAGGACCTGGCCACGGAAGAAGGCGATCAGGCTGTCATTGATCGAATCCAGGATGAAAATAATTTCCTGCTTGGCGCGTGATTCCTGAATGGGCAGGTAATCGGTCCAATTGTCCACGATCCGGCGCTTTTCGAGCAGAAAGTAGAAGATATAGACCGGCACCAGGAAGATACCGGCCAGCAGACCCAGCCAGGACGCGACTCGGCTGAATTGCGCCAGGATCCAGCCTGAAACGATCGGCAATGCGTTCGCGAGCCACTGTTGGATCGCTGGCCCGTGCGTCTCCCAAACGTTCGACGGCCGGATGCTCACCGGCAGTCGATCAATCAATTTCGCAATCCAGCCTTCCCCGCTGATCCATCCTTTGATCGTAGTGTTCAACTGAAGGGCATACTCCGGGACTTTGCTCGCCAGTTCGCCAATCTGATGGACCAATTGAGGAACCACCGTCGCGAGAAGAAACAGCACCGTTACCGCCGCCAGCAAAAAAACCAACGCGATCGCGCGAGGACGCGGGACGCCGCGCCGCTCGAGGTAATCCACCACCGGATCCAGGATGTAGGCAACAATGCCGGCGATTGCCAGCGGGAGGAGCACACTCGACAACTGCTGCACGACGACCGCAATCCCCACCACGATCAGTCCGAGCAGCCCCAGAAACAACCCAATCGCCAACGCCGTGAGACAGAACCACAATATTTCGGCCTGTCGCGCGCTGGGTGCCGGAAAAGACATGACCTTCCGGGATTTTCAGCCCTGGCCCAAGCGACGCGCCTTGTCAGCCGCCGATCTCACGGCAGAGACGAATGCCGCGCGCACTCCCGCCCGCTCCAATTCGAGGAGTCCTTCGACGGTCGTCCCGCCCGGACTTGTGATCATCTCACGCAACGCGGCCGGCGCTTCGCCGGTTTGAAGCACCATCTGCGCACTGCCCAACAAAGTCTGCGCCGCCAACCGCGACGCCACGTCGCGCGGCAATCCCGCCGCCACTCCGCCGTCGCTCAATGCCTCCAGCATGAGGAAGACATAAGCCGGACCGCTTCCACTCAGACCGGTAACGGCGTCCAGCCATGTTTCCCGCACCTGCACCGCGATTCCCACTGCGGCAAACAAACGATGCACCAGTTGATCGTCCTCCGGTCGCGCCATCCGGCCAAGGGTGTAAGCGGTTGCCGATGCCCCCACGAGGGCTGGCGCATTGGGCATCAACCGCACGACCCGGGTCGACTCCGGCAACGCCGCTTCCAGGCGAGCCAGGGTCACCCCTGCGGCAATGGACAAAACCAAATGGGACGGCGTGACCCGGTCCCGGGTTTCGGCGATCACCGGCTCAATTTGATCGGGTTTCACCGCCAGGATCACAACATCCGCGGCCTTGAACACATCACAATTCCGCGCCGATGCAGCTGCGCCGGTCGATTGTGAAAATGCCAATCGGGAGCCTTCCGCCACGTCGCTCCCAATCAATCTTGCAGGGACAACCAGGTTTGCCCGAATGAACCCTTTGGCCAGCGCCGTCGCCATCTTACCGCAACCGATGAAACCGAGGGTGAGGGTTGAGGTCATGCAGGTATGTAGCAGGCCGCAGACGACAGCAAAAGCGAAAATCTCGAGGTTATATCCTCATCGCGGGCTTCACGTTGCCGGGATCAGCGGGCGGCGTTTCATTGCGCCAATGAAAGGTCGATCCCGCTGCTTCGGGGCGCATCATCGGACCAGATCGATCCGATCCATCTGCACCTCGCAAAAAACCCTTGTCGAAAGGTCATCGATGCGGCAATTTCGGTGGCCCTCGTTCCGAAATCCATGGTTGGGTCTTGGAGTGGGGCTATTGGGAATACGACGGATTCATGACCTGGATACGGCTCATTTTGTTGCTGATCAGCCTCGGTAGCGCATCGCTCTCCCTTCGGGGAGCGGAGCTCGAAGCAGAGTCACACACCTTGCCGCAAGCGGCGCCGGTCTTATTTCAAGTCGGTCCATTGCCGGTAACCAACTCGATGATCCTGACCTGGGGCGTGGCTGCGGCCATGATTATCTTTGCGCGCTATGCCACGCGCCGCGTACGGAGCGTGCCGGATGGCGCGCAGAATTTTGCCGAGTGGCTGGTCGAGTCGCTTTATGAGTTTCTGGAAGGGATTATCGGGCGGCACCTGGTTCGAAAGACGTTCTGGTTTTTTGCCACGCTGTTCATATTTATTCTGTTCACCAACTGGTTTGGCCTGATCCCCGGGGTCGGCTCGGTAGGTTGGGGCCATCCCACCGCGTCCGGCGCATTGCAACACATCAGCGCGCCCCTCCTTCGGGGAAGCAACGCGGACATGAACATGACTCTGTCGATGGCCATGGTGTTTTTCGCCTGCTGGACGGTTTGGGCACTTCAGGCAAATGGCTTCGGCGGATTCATTTTGCACCTGTTCGGTCCCAAAGGCGACACGACCGGGCCCCTGAAGGTGCTCATGGTGATCGTATTCGTGATGGCCGGCGCCCTCGAAGTGGTCTCCATCCTTTTCCGTCCGGTATCCCTGAGCTTCCGCTTATACGGCAACATTTTCGCCGGCGAGAATATGCTCGAGACCATGAGCAGCATCAGCCCTTGGTTCGGCTTTCTGGTCGCTATCCCTTTCTACTTCCTGGAATTGCTGGTGGGCCTCGTGCAGGCATTGGTGTTCATGCTGTTGACGGCCGTCTTTACCCTGCTCATCTGCGAGCACGAGGAAGGACACGAGCCCGGGGGTGCCCACGGATAATCGAGATTTCATGCGCCCGGATCGTGGCAAGCCCGCGAGGGGCGCCGAACCCACAAGACGAAAGGACAGTCATGCTGCCAATGCTCGCACAAATGACCGGTAATATTCACATCGGCGCCGCCTGTTTAGGCGCGGCACTCGGTGTGGGTCTTATCGGTATGAAGGCCTCGGAAGCCGTCGGGCGAAATCCCGGGGCATCCACCAAGATCCTGGTTCAGGCGATCCTGAGCACGGCCTTCGCCGAAGGTATCGTGTTCTTCGCGATCTTCCTGGTCAAAGGCCAGTAAGGGATGATCGATGGCGGCCGGCCGGGAACGGCCGGCCGCCGTTATCTCCAGGGAAAACTGATATGTCAGGCTACTACATGTTGGCGGCTGCCGCGGCGGACGATTCAAGCGGCATCATTCAATCCACGGCAGAAAGTTTCGGCATCAGTTGGCCGCTCTTTCTCTCTCAGACCATCAGCTTTTGCATCGTGGCGTTCCTCCTCCACCGGTTCGCTTACCGCCCGATCTTGCAGGTGCTTGAAGAACGACGACAACGGATTGCCGAGGGATTGGCCAATGCCGAAAGAATCAAGGACGAGCTCGCCAAGACCGAACAGGCAAGGAAACAGGTCCTCGATTCGGCCAACGCGCAAGCGGCGCAGTTGATAGAAGAAGCGCGGGCCGCCGCCGCCCGGGTGTTGGAACAGGAGACCCAGAAAGCGGTCGCCACTGCCGAACAGATCATCACCAAAGCCCGGGAAGCTGCCGAGGCCGATCATACGCGCATGTTAACCGAACTCCGGCGCGAGGTTGGGCGACTTGTCGTGCAGACGACCGCCAAGGTCACAGGCAAAATCCTCACCGTGGATGACCAGCGCCGACTTTTGGAGGATGCCACCAGGGAATTGGCCGCCTGACATCCGGTTTCACTTTCATCTGCAGGAATGAAGATCTCGAAACAATCGCGACGTGAGGCCAAGGAGCTGTTTCGAGCTTGCCTGGTGGATGGCCGGCTGAACGAAGATCGCGTTCGAGCCGCCGTTCGCGGAGTGGCCGAAGCCAGACCCCGGGGTTACCTCCATGTGCTTGAGCAATTTCGGCGATTGATTCATCTCGAGCTTGAGCGACGCAAGGCCCGCGTGGAGAGCGCTGCGACGCTTACCGCCGAATCGCGAGATCGCCTTTCCCGGAACCTTGTCCGGCATTATGGCCAGGGACTCAACATCGCCTTCGCCGTTAATCCGTCTTTGCTGGGCGGCCTCCGCGTGCAGGTAGGCAGCACCATTTTGGACGGAAGCATCCAGGGTCGACTCGAGACCCTGTCGGAACAGTTTTAGACCCGCGTAACCCCCCATTGCGACTATGAGCACCCTGCTGCAGGATATCGAAGCACAAATCGCCGGCCTCAAAACCGACGTCCACCGCCAAAACATCGGTGTAGTCCGCGAAATCAGCGACGGCGTCGCCAAGGTCGAAGGCCTCACCGATGCCATGCTCAACGAAATGCTCGACTTTGGCCAGGGCGTGACCGGCTTGGCCCTCAACCTCGAAGAAACTGAGGTCGGGGCCATTATCCTCGGCGATTACACCGCCATTCGCGAGGGCCAGGAAGTCCGCACCACCGGCAAACTCCTCCAAGTGCCGGTCGGCAAAGGCCTGCTCGGGCGCGTCGTCAATACCTTGGGGCATCCCATCGATGAAAAAGGCCCTATCTCGGGCGATGTCACTTACCCGGTCGAAAAAATCGCCCCCGGCATCATCCGGCGTCGCTCCGTCAGCCAACCCGTCCAGACGGGCATCATGGCGATCGATGCCATGATTCCCATTGGCCGGGGACAACGTGAGCTCATCATTGGCGACCGATCGACCGGCAAGACCACGCTCGGCATCGACACGATTATCAGTAATGCCCGTTTGAACAAAGCCGGTGAGGCCGCCAAAGATCCGTCGTTCCGCCCCCTTTATTCGATTTATGTGGCCATTGGCCAGAAGCAATCGAATATCGCCAACGTCGTCCGCGTTCTGGATGAGGCGGGCGCCATGCCCTATACCATCGTTGTCGCCGCCGCCGCCTCGGATTCCGCTACCAATCAGTACCTGGCCCCTTTCTCCGGCTGCGCCATGGGCGAATGGTTCATGGATAATGGCATGGATGCGCTGATCATCTTCGATGATCTTTCCAAACACGCCGTGGCCTACCGCCAGGTCTCGCTCGTCCTTAAACGTCCATCCGGCCGCGAAGCCTATCCCGGGGATGTTTTTTATCTTCATAGCCGGCTGCTCGAGCGTTCCGCGCGATTAAGCGAGAAGTATGGCAATGGCTCCTTGACCGCGCTTCCTATCATCGAGACCCAGGCCGGGGATGTCTCGGCCTATATTCCCACCAACGTCATCTCGATCACAGATGGCCAGATCTTCCTCGAGACCGACCTCTTCTATCAAGGCGTCCGGCCTGCAATCTCGGTCGGCATCTCGGTCTCGCGCGTGGGGTCCGCCGCGCAAATCAAGGCCATGAAGCAAGTCGCCGGACGGATCAAACTCGAACTGGCCCAATTCCGCGAACTTGCGGCGTTCGCTCAGTTTGGTTCGGACCTCGACGCCCGTACCCAGGCCCAACTTGAGCGTGGAAAGCGCATCGTGGAAGTCTTCAAGCAGCCGCAATACAGTCCAATCCCCGTCGAAATCCAGGTCGCCGTCTTGTGGGTCGCGCAAAACGGATTCACCGACGACGTGCCGGTCGACAGGATCAAGGATTTTCAGGCCAAACTGACCGATTACCTCTCAACCCGTAAGATGGACCTGCTCGAGCGGATAGGGCGGGAGCAGGCCCTGAATGACGAACTCACTGCCGCGCTCAAGGCCGCCGCCACCGAGTTCAAGCAGTCGTACCATTGAGCCATGGCGAGCACGCGGGAAATACGCCGGCGCATCAAGTCGGTTCGCAACACGGCCCAGATCACGAAGGCCATGCAGATGGTGGCTTCGTCCAAAATGGCGCGCGCGCAACAGGCGGCGTTAAATGGGCGGCCGTTTGCCACCATGGCCATCGACGTCATGTCGCGCCTCGCTGCGGATCAGAACGAAGCGGTCCATCCCCTCATGCTGGAACGGGAAGTGAAGAGGCGCGCCCTGATTGTGGTCAGCACCGACAAAGGGCTCTGTGGCGCGTTGAACTCGAATCTCTTCCGGGAAGCGGCGAAATACGAGCCCGCCACGACGCTATTCATTGCTGTGGGCCGCAAGGCGGCGCAATTCCTCGCGCGCGCCCGACGCAACCTCGCGGCCGAGTTCAGCTATCACGACACGCCGGACTATTCCGATTTCCGGGCCATCTCTCAATTCGCCCAGGAAGCCTTTTTGAAAGGCGAGGTCGACCGCGTGGATGTGTTATTCACCCGGTTCGTCAATACGCTTTCCCAGCGTCCGGAAACCCTGACGCTTCTTCCGAGCGGCAGTCTGGAATCCAAACGCGCCCGGTTGCACCCGGGCACACCGGTAGTCACCCAGCCGCCCGGGGAAGTCCTGGACTACCTTTTCGAGCCGAACGCGGCCGAGTTGCTGGATCGTTTATTCCAGTTCCTGCTCGATTTCGAGCTGGGCCAGTTATTGCTCGAAGCCAAAGCCAGCGAACACAGCGCCCGAATGGTGGCCATGAAGAGCGCCACGGACAACGCCCAGCAGCTCATCAAGGATTTAACCCTCGAATACAACAAAATGCGCCAGGCCAGCATCACCACGGAATTGCTCGAGATCAGCAGCGCCGCCATGTCCCTTGGCTAACCCGCCCAGCGAGCCCCAGCCCTCCAAACGCTTTGGTATGAACACAGGCAAAATCGTCCAAGTCATCGGCCCCGTCGTCGACGTCGAATTTCCCGGCGAAGTGCCGGCCTTATACAACGCCCTGAATGTCGAGTACCGAATTGCCACTCCAGGGCCCTACCCAACTCGTGCTCGAAGTCCAACAACATCTCGGCGATCACTGGATCCGCGCCGTCGCCATGTCCACCACCGACGGCTTGAAGCGCGGCTTCGATGTCGTCGATACCGGCAAACCCATCTCTATGCCCGTCGGCGACGGCGTCATGGGTCGCGTCTTCAATGTCACTGGGCAGCCCGTCGACGAACGCGGCCCCGTTACCGTGGAGAAGTATTACCCGATCCATCGCCCCGCCCCGACGCTGGCCGACCAGTCCACCACGCCCCAGATTCTCACCACCGGCATCAAGGTTATCGACCTGATCTGCCCCTTTCTTAAAGGCGGCAAGGTGGGCGCCTTTGGCGGCGCCGGGGTCGGCAAAACCGTTGTGATCATGGAGTTGATCAATAATATCGCCAAGCTGCATGGCGGCGTCTCCGTCTTTGCGGGGGTCGGCGAACGCACCCGGGAAGGCAATGATCTCTACCACGAAATGTCCGAAGCCGGGGTGATCAACCAGAAAGATCTCGGCAAATCAAAAATCGCGCTCGTCTACGGCCAGATGAATGAGCCGCCCGGGGCGCGCCTTCGCGTCGGCCTCTCCGGTCTGGCCATCACCGAGTACTTCCGCGACGAACGCAACCAGGACGTGCTCTTGTTCATCGATAACATCTTTCGATTCTCCCAGGCCGGATCGGAGGTCTCCGCTCTCCTCGGGCGAACCCCGAGCGCCGTGGGTTACCAACCCACGCTCGCCGCGGAAATGGGGGATCTCCAGGAACGGATCACTTCGACCAAGAAAGGCTCGATCACGTCCTTCCAGGCGGTCTATGTCCCTGCCGACGACCTCACCGATCCCGCTCCGGCGACGACCTTCGCGCACTTGGACGCCACCATCGTCCTTGAACGCTCCATCGCCGAGCTCGGCATTTACCCTGCCGTCGATCCTCTCTCCTCGACCTCCCGCGCCCTGACCGCCGATATTGTCGGCCCGGAACATTACGATGTCGCTCGCGGGGTCCAGCGCGTCCTCCAGCGCTACAAGGATCTCCAGGACATTATTGCCATTCTCGGCATGGACGAACTTTCTCCGGATGACAAACTGATCGTCTTCCGCGCGCGCAAGATCCAACGTTTCCTCAGCCAACCGTTCTCCGTTGCCGAAGTATTTACCGGGCGACCCGGCAAACAGGTCCCCGTCGCCGACACCGTGCGCGGCTTCAAGGAAATCCTTGATGGCAAGCACGACGAAGTGCCCGAAGGCAACTTCTACATGAAAGGCGGGATCGAAGAAGTCCAGGAAGCCTGAGCACGTGCTTCGGGCCAACCGATGTCGTTATGGCCGCCAATATGAAACTCGAAATCGTTACGCCGACCGGCCGGGTCTATTCCAACGATGTCGACATGGTGACCCTGCCGGGGCGCGAGGGTGAGATGGGCATCATGCCCCAGCACGCCCCATTGATCACCCTGCTCGGTAGCGGCGAAATCATCGCCCGGCGCGGTCAGCAGGAAGACCGCATCCTCGTCACCACCGGTTGCGCGGAGATTTGCGCCGAACGTGTCGCCATCCTCGCTGTCTTCGCCACTCCCTCCAGCGAGATCGACGAACAAAAGGCTGAAGCCGCCCGCCAGCGCGCGGAAGAACGGCTCAAGGACAAGAACCTCACGAAAGAGGAGTCGGCCATCGTCCAGGCCGCCGTCACGCATTCTCTGGCCCAGCTCAAGATGAAACGGCGCTCCATGCGCTGAGCGTGCGGAACGCGGGAGCGGGACAAACCGCTGTGCCGGACCGCATGGGTGTCTGCCCGCGTTTTGCCGGGAGTGCACGGGTCTTTCTTTCGTTCCTGGGTTCCAACCAACGCCGTGAGTGGAGAGGCGCGATCGAACAAACCACCCGCCCGTTTGACATTGAATGGACCGGAGGTTATGGAGGTGGGCATGACGGGTCGCAGTAGCAGGCACGACTTGGATTGCAGCTCGATCGAGGATCCGACCGTGAAATTGGGTTTGGTGCGGAACTGTTGTCCTCGGGCGGGGGTGGCGCTGATCTGGATCGCAATGATGTTCCACGGGATTTGCGCTCAGGCGCAGTATGATCCGTTCAGTCTATTGCCGCCCGAGCCCGGTCATCGGCGTCAGCTTTGGGAGTTCTACGGGCTGGGTGGGTTTTGGGGTGCGGACGATTTGGACTTTGGGAGATTGACCATTCCGGATGCGATGGGGAACCTGGTCACGGCCGATGCGAGACTGGAATTGGAAGACACCGGGATGGGCGGATTCGGACTGGGCTTCAATATCAATGACCACTGGTTGTTGAATGGTGAGTTCCTGTTTGGCACGAGCGATTATCGGGCGCGATGGGCCGGTTCCGAATTGCGGGGAGAGATGTTCATGACCACCGGAAGGTTCAATGTGGAGTACCACGTCTTATCGGGGCCGGTGACACCCTTCGTCAAGGGCGGCTTAGGGTACTACTATTTTGACACAGGTATCCCGAGCGGACCGCCGGGAGGATATTGCTGGTGGGATTACTGGTGGGGATATGTATGCGAGGGGTTTGTGCCGACGCATACGGAAACGAGCTTTTCGCTGAACGCCGGCGCCGGTCTGCGCTGGGACATCAACGACCGGTTCTTTCTGAAGGTCCTGGGCGGATTGACGTGGGTCGACATGAACCGGAGTGCGGGATGGCCGAGATTTCTGGAAGGGACGCTGGTGGTTGGGGCCAAGCTCTGAGCTCTGCATTTCCGACTTTTCTTTCGCACTTCGCTCGGCAGAATGCGGCGCATGTCTGAAACGCTGCTCACGTTGGAACTGCCGGGGATCCCGAAGCTCAAGAGCGGGAAGGTGCGTGAGATATTCGATTTGGGAGATCAATTGTTGCTGGTGGCCACCGATCGAATATCGGCCTTTGACTGCATCATGCCCAACGGGATTCCACGGAAAGGAGAGGTCCTGACGCGGATATCGCATTTCTGGTTTGATCGCATGGCGTCGGTGGTGGCCAACCATCGCGTCCTGGGGATGGATGATCCGCTGCCCGCGGCTTTGCAGGCCTATGCCGACAAGCTCGATGGGCGAAGCATGGTGGTGCGCAAGGCGGAGCCCCTGAAGATTGAATGCGTGGTCCGCGGTTACCTGGCGGGCTCCGGTTGGAAGGAGTATTGCGCCAAGCGGACAGTATGCGGCATCGCGCTTCCGGCTGGGCTGCAGGAATCCTCGGAATTGGCGCAACCGATTTTCACCCCGGCCACCAAGGCGGAGTCCGGGCACGATCTCAACATCTCCTTCGAAGAAGCAGCCGATCTGGTCGGTAAAAGTATCGCTCAGAGGGTCCGGGATTTGAGCTTGCAGATTTACAGCGCGGCCCGGGGCTTTGCTGCGGAGCGGGGCATCATCATCGCGGACACGAAGTTTGAGTTCGGGATGGTCGAGGATGATTTGATCCTGATTGACGAGATACTGACCCCCGATTCATCCCGCTTTTGGCCCGCCGACACGTATCGGCCAGGGCGCAGTCAGCCAAGCTTCGACAAGCAATTTGTGCGGGATTACCTGGAAACCCTGGATTGGAACAAAACGCCGCCGGCGCCGGCGCTTCCCGCAGATATCGTGTCCAAGACCCAGGCCAAATACTTCGACGCTTACCAACGGCTGACGGGTCGCAGGCTTTAGCCCAGGCCGCCTGCCGACGCCCCGCGTTCCCAATCGCCGGATGGGCCAGGCGCGTCGTGGGGAGACTGGAGCGTGGCCGGCCGCTGAAACTGATAAAACCCGCCGGACCGGGTTTTGAGGCGTTTCCCGATGCCGAGAGACCATTGCTTTCGTGAACCTCAAAAAGACAGGCTCCGTGAGTGCGGGTGCCACACGGCATCTGACTCTGTTTTTCTCAGAGCTAACAGGGTTGGCCGAACTGAGCCAGCGGCTGGGGGATCTGGAGGCGTCGCGGGTGGCGGGTCGATTGTTGGCACTGGAGGAAATCATCATTACGCGCGACGGGCTGGGGAAGGTCATGCACATCGGGCAGGATGCCCTATATGCCGTGTTCGAAAATGCTTCAGGCGCGTTGAACCGGGCGCTGGAAATTCAACGAGTGGTGGATGGTTCACGGAAGGTGGGGGGTAGGGGCGGTCCGTTGCGCGTGCGGATTGGATTGCACACGGGCGAGCTGCTGGTCAAAGAGGGGGAACGCCTGGAAGTTATCGGCCGCCATGTAACGCGTGGGCGCAAGGTCATGGAGATTGCGGGCCCCGGGCAGATCATGGCGAGCGATGCGGTTACGAATGCGGCCCGCGAGTTAGTGGACATTCCCAAGGAATTCCTGGGCATCGAGTACTTCGGCGAGTTCTACCTCAAAGGCGCGGGAGCCACGGCATTGTGCGAGGTGGCTGATCTTCGATTTCGAAAGCCGGAGGCGCCATCGTTGCCTGAGGCGGGGTCATTCGAATCCGCCGTGATGGGGCGATTGGAGCTGGCGGGCTATCGTCCGCTCGCGCGGCTGGGGGAAGGCGTTTTTGGGGTGGTGTATCAGGCCGAACAGCAGGGATCCGGTCGAACCGTGGCCGTTAAGGTGTTGGAAGCTGCGCTGACCGAGAACGCCGCCGGTCGTCAGCGGTTCGCGCAGCAACTGGTCCGGCTGCGGAAGCTGGCTCTTGCCGGCGTGGTATCCATCTTGGACGAGCGTTTGGATCACCAGCCACCGTTTTTCGTGATGGAACTGGTGGCGGGCACCAGGATGGATACGGCGCTGGCCGGGGCATCGGCCAAGAGAGTGGCGCGGGTATTTAAATCGATCGCATCCATACTGGCGGAGGCGCACGCGGCGGGAATGGTGCATGGCGATTTAAAGCCGGGAAATATTCTTATCCGCCCGGATGACACTCCGGTGATTCTTGATTTTGGAATGGCATTCCTGGAAGTGCCGCCGAAGGGAAGCGATCGGCCAACATTTCCGTTTGGCACTCCCGTGTATGCGGCCCCGGAACGGATCCGCGGCGAACCGCGGACGTGTCAAACGGACATTTACGCGCTGGGCATTCTCCTTTTCGAGATCTTGACGGGGCGTGAGCCCTTTGCAGGTGAGAGCATCCATGAGGTGGTGCAGGCGCATTTGCATGAGGATCCACCCATGCCGGTCCAGTTTCGTCCCGAAATATCGGACGGGCTTCAACGGATCTGCCTGAAATCTTTGGAGAAGGACCCGGCTGATCGATACGAAAACCCGCCAGCGCTGGCGGCCGATCTGAACCGTTTCATCCGTGGCGACACAATTCGCACGCGGCCTTCAGCCTATGACAACTTGTTGTTTCACCGGGTCCGGCAACATGTGGACCAGATCGGGGAGTGGGCTCGAAGAGGACTGCTCAATCCGGAAGAGCACAATCGCCTCTTGAGCGCGTACGATGGTCTTCAACGGAGAGGGCTCTCGGCGGTCATGGAAGGGCGGCAATATCGATTCTGGCAGATCATGGTCTATTTGGGCGGGTGGGCGATTCTGAATGGAGTCTCATTCTGGTTGATCCGTTTTTGGGGAGATCTCGGACATGGGACGAAGTTGGCGTTGGGATCGGTGCCAGCCTTGACGGCATTCGGACTTGCGGCGGCGATGTGGCGGGTGGAGCGGTTTCGTCTGACGTTCGTGGCGTTGATTGTGGCGATCATGGCGGTGCCCCTGGCTACGGGGGTCTGGTTGCATGAATTCGATATCGCCAGGACGGTTCCCACCGATGGCCAACAGAACGAACTGTTCACTGCGTCCAACCGGATGGTGAACGAGGGGCCGGGATCGGATTCGCACGAGGAGACGAGTCCCGCGGCAGGCCGGGCGGTCGGGCCAGAGTCCTATCCGCTGACGAATCGTCAATTGTTCTGGAGTGTGTTGGCGGCTTGGGTGGTTGGAGCGGGGATAATGCGTTTCACGCGGACGACCCTGCATAGTGCGCAGGTGGTTTTTTTGACCTGCTGCAGCTACAGCGTCTGGCTCCTCGGATGGGGACTGAGGCCGAGGGTGGAGGCCAACGATTGGGCCCGGGTAGGCTGGATGCATGTGCCGTTGCTGGTGGGCGTCAGCGCTGTGGGCTGGGTGTTGATGCGATCGCGTGACCGGCAAAACCAGGCCGCACCGTGGCATTACGGCGCGGCGTTGTTGTTGATGGGTATTCTGTATGCCCTCAGCCTGGATCTGCTCGATGAACTCGGATTGGCGAACCTGGATCATGCGGGGACCTATCTCCTCCTGGCCAGTGCCGGAGTGGTGCAAACGTGGATCGGTTTGGAGGCGCGCGGGCGGCTGCGGCATCGATCGCGGGCGGCGACGTGGTGGGTCACTTTTATCGGACTACTGAATATCCTGATGGGATTGGGAATGGCGGGCTGGGAGGGGCGATGGCCGGAACATTGGTGGCGATTGCGGGTGTTCGCCGGAGAGGAAGTGGCGGTCCCATTGGCGCATTTGCTGTTACCGCTGGTGTGCCTGGTGATGGCCGCATTGGCGTGCCGGTACCAAATGTTCTCTTTTCTGTTCGCGGGATTGACCGGTTTTGCGGTGTCGGTGCATTTGCTGGGCTATCTCTATTTTGGGAATGTGCAGGCTTGGCCCGGGCTGTTGATCCTCTTCGGCTCTCTGAGCCTGGCTGCGGCCCTCTACAATGAGCTGCGACAGACGCGTGGAAATACCCTGGATGACGTGGTACTACGAACCCGCTTATGACCGCGACTGAAACCTCCGTGCCCTCGGTCCCCGATCACGAGCCGCTATGTCGAGTGGGTCAAGGCAGTTACGGGGAAGTCTGGCTTGCGCGTGGAGTCACGGGGGCTTTGCGCGCAATAAAAATCGTGCATCGCCGACGTTTCTCCAGCGACCGGCCATATGAGCGCGAGTTTAATGGGATTCTCAAGTTCGAGCCGGTTTCGCGGACCCACCCCGGTTTGGTGAGCATTTTGCACGTCGGCCGGAATCCGACGGAGGGTTATTTCTACTACGTGATGGAAGTGGCAGACGACCTCGTGAACGGTCGGGTGATCGAGCCGGGCCGATATGTCCCCAGGACAGTGGGTTCGATCTTGAGGCAAGGAGCTTTGCCTCTCGCGGAGTGCATTCGCGTCGGTTTGGTGCTGAGCGCGGCCCTCGCACATCTTCATGCCGCTAACCTCGTGCACCGCGATATCAAACCCTCTAACATCATTTTTGTCGATGGCCTGCCAAAACTTGCGGACATCGGACTGGTAACCGATATCGGGGAGAAATCAACCTTTGTGGGTACTGAGGGGTACATCCCACCGGAAGGCCCGGGATCCCCCGCCGCGGATCTCTATAGTCTGGGAAAGGTCCTATACGAAATGAGCACGGGCAAATCGTGCGAGGAGTTTCCCGAACTGCCCACGGAATTCCGGCAGAAACCGGATGCGGAGATGTTCGCACGGTTCAATGCGATGGTGCTCAAGGCTTGCGAAGGCTGCGCGTCTAATCGATTTGGTTCAGCGCGCGAGTTGCACAGCGAAATCGCCGCGCTTGGCGGAATCGGCGAATTGCGAAACCGATTCGAGACAACGCGGCCGGAAATGAAGACCGGTGCGCCGATGTTGATGGTGCTTTTCGGCACGGAGGATGCCCGCGATGTGCGCATCGCCGGTCTTATGGAAGAGCGCCTGACAGCCGCGGGTTGGCACGTGGTGCTAAGCGATGCCTCCGAAATCGGGGTGGAGTGGGCGCGTCGGTTTGAAGACGAGATTGCCGAGGCTCGGGCGATCATGATGCTGTGGTCGGCAACTTCGGCCCAGGATGCCGTGATGAACTACCAGATGGACGTCGCCGTTCGAGCCGGGATCGGTCGGGATGATGGTCCAATGCTGCTGCCGGTGCGGGTGGCGTATCAGGGGGGATGGCCAGGCGTGCTGGGGTGCGCGACCCTGGATTTGCCGTCGTTGAACTGGCAGAATGAGGCGGATGACGAACGATTGCTGCAAGAGATCCTCAACTGTCTGGTTGTGAATTAGATTCGACTTGGAGCCGAGATCGACGTATACGTCGCTCTTAAGAACGCTAACCTCAGCCGAATCCGCTGAATCGCGTTTTGCTTTGTGATGCACCTTCGTCCGTTTCCGGGAACCTCGATCCTGGTCCATCCCGTCTCTCTTCCATCGAACCCTCTGGCGGCACTTTCGCTCGGCGCTTTTAGCGGGTCCAGGCGCAGGGATTCAGGATTTAGGCATTTGAGCGCGCGTCGCGGACGGAAGTGCACTCTTAGACGGGCGTTTATGAAGACCTCCCTTGCCATCGCTTTACCGATCGTTTTTTTGCCCTTTGCAGTATTTGCGCTCACCCCCACCCTGACATTCGAGAACCCGCAACCGCTCACGGCTGACGGAGTGCCTATCGACCTGGGGAGCCACGCTGCTCCACGGTTAGTGGACTGGAACGACGATCAGGTTGTGGATCTACTGGTAGCGGATGGGGTTGGATATATCTGGTTGTTTCTCCAGGACCATCCCACCAACTTCACAGACTATCTCCCGGGAGTTCGGGTCGATGCCGCCGGCTCACCCATTCGCGTCGGCACCGGCTATACCGGGGTGTGCTTTGCCGACATCGACGGCGATGGCAAGAATGACCTCATCGCCGCAGGGGATGATCGCCGCGTTCGGATTTATTCCAACACGGGCACCCGTGCCGTCCCGGTCTTCAGCGCCTATTCCGTCGTTCCCGGCTCGAGCGGTGAGTTTGTCATTCCGAGTTTTGTCAGCGGGCGGATTGAGATCGCGGATTGGGATGGAGACGGAAAGTTGGATTTGCTGACCGGGGAATTCGACGGCTACGTCACCTGGTATCGTAATACCGGAACAACCACCTCGCCCGTCTTCAGCTCACCTGGCATCGCGTTCGCGATACGTAATGCGACAATACACGAGCCGTACAACACGCATCCCCGCGTCGTTGACCTGAACCAGGACGGCCTGCCGGACCTCGCGTTCGGCGTCAATTGGGGGTACGTCAGGGTTCTCATGAACAGCGAGGGGTATGGCGCCACGAACTTCACCACCGACTACCTGCTCCGCGATCCAACCGGTGCCGCCCTGAACTTCCGCGCGCTCAACGACGACGATACGATCCCTGATTTTGCCGATCTCACTGGTGACGGAGTGCTCGATCTGATCAGTGGTGGGTTAAATGGAAAACTATTCGTGATGCGGGGCGTGTCGTATAGCGAGAGCTTGCAGGGCATTGAATCGATCATGGCGGCCCACCCCGCTGACCTCGGGGCCGCACTCAACGGGAGCACGAGTTTGCGCGAGACTTTGTTTGGTCTTCACCGCAGCCTGCGCGATCTCGCGAACAGTATCCTCCCGCCGGCCGATCGGCAAACCCTGCGTGATTGGTATCGTGACCACATCGCGCGCTATCCCCAGTATCTGACCAAACGCCAGCTCAATCAGACCACAGATGCCTACGTTCCTTACCTGGCGGGACAAGTCTGGGTGAATCTTTTTGAATCCATGCCGGACACACCCACTCATCGGATTACGACCGCGAACGCTGCGGGATTCACTGGGAAGCATGAAAGCCTGCTGGTCGATTTAGGCATTATCTACACTGACAACAGCCGATCGACGGTCGCATCGCAAACTGCGCTATACGACATCGCCGCGAGCCTTCCCGAATCGTTGCAAACGGTCGATGTGGTCACTGAAAATGACTTCCTGAAAACCGGGAGCGGAGGGGGCATGGCAATTGAAGCGCGCAGGAGTGTAAATGTGTTTGCACAGGTGGGCGATTACTCGGAGGGCTTCCCGCCGGACGTTCCGCAAACGCTCATGGACGGCTTCAGTCTCGTGGTTGCGCATGAACTCAATCACAATGTGGAAGTTGCGGCAGGCATGAGATATCCCTGGTTTTACGATCGAAAGTATGACCTGCTCGAGCAGGCCGCGCCATCCCATCTCATCTTCAAAAACCATGGTAGTGCGGTGCTCGGTCTGGATTTGCCCGCCACTCAGGCCAATTTTCTTGCTCGGGGCTATTGGGACGGGGTGACCGGCCATTGGACCGCCGCCTATGACGCCTATTGGGCAACAGGTCCGGGCGCGGGATTCGATCGCCACTGGCTTCGCGACAATCTCAGATACTGTATTGACGCGCCACAAGAGGCATTCGCCACCCTTTCCAACCAGTACATCAACAGTAGCGAGATGATGCTTCAACTCGCCCTTTCGCGCTGGCAGGAAGGCATCACGAACTGCATCAACCAGTTCCTGTTTTTTGTCGATGTCTATACGCTCGGATCCAATCAGGTCTTCTTTTACCGGGTCGATACCGCCGCCCACGTCACCAGGACGATCGTCCCAATTCAGCGTGACGATCTCGGCCATATATCCGGCCTCACGACAATGGCGGCACAATACGACTTCCTGCTCGACACCGCGGGCAACGTCCAGAACGTGAACGCAAACCTGAGACCGATTCTGTCACATCCGATCGCTGATCCCGCGCCTCTCACCTACGGCTCAACGTTCAACTTTCAGTTTTCCGCCAATGCTTTTACCGACCCCGATCATGACCCATTGAACTATGCGGCCTCAGGAATGCCAGTCGGGATCGCTTTCCAAGGCGCGACCCGGACATTCTCCGGCGCACCGGAGGAGACGGGCGTTTTTTCAGTCACGGTGATCGCAACCGACAGCCGGAGTCCGATTCTCACGGTCACGGACTCGATTACGCTGACGATCACCCCGGCGGCGTTGTCGGTCGTTGCGGAAACTCGAAGCAAGAGCTATGGCGAAACCGATCCGGAGCTGGGTTACGCGGTGAACGGACTGCAGTCGGGCGACACGGCAGGAGCGGTATTGACGGGAACGCTCGCGCGGGCAACGGGCGAGAGCGTGGGGGGAAGTCCGTATGCGATCACGCAGGGGACATTGGCCGCCAACGGCAACTACAGTCTCAACTTCACCGGCAGCACGCTGACGATCACCCCGGCGGCGTTGTCGGTCGTTGCGGAAACTCGAAGCAAGAGCTATGGCGAAACCGATCCGGAGCTGGGTTACGCGGTGAACGGACTGCAGTCGGGCGACACGGCAGGAGCGGTATTGACGGGAACGCTCGCGCGGGCAACGGGCGAGAGCGTGGGGGGAAGTCCGTATGCGATCACGCAGGGGACATTGGCCGCCAGCGGCAACTACAATCTCAACTTCACCGGCAGCACGCTGACGATCATCCCGGCGGCGTTGTCGGTCGTTGCGGACAATCTTGGCAAATCGGTACGGCGCGCCCGATCCCGAGTTAACCGCGAGTCTTGAGGGGTTCGTAAACGCTGAATCGTTGTCGGATTTAGACGGAACACTGGTGATCACGCGTGTCCCGGGAGAAGCATTGGGAGAATACCTGATTACGCCGGGAGGCCTGACCAGTTCCAATTATGGCATTACATTCCACAGTGGCACATTGACAATTAGCGCAACACCCGCCCCGACAATGCTGCCACTGGCCGGCGCAGGCACTGACGAAGTAACGATTTCGTGGAACGCGGTCAGCGGGGTCAAGTATCGAGTGCAGTACACATTGGATTTGAACGGTGAATGGCTTGACTTGGCGTCGGGGATTACGGTGACGAACAGCGTTGCTGGGACCCGGGACCAGCCGGCAGGCGCAGCCCAGCGATTTTACCGCGTGACGGTACCGTAGGGCTTGGTTAAGCAGGTCGATTTCAGGCATAATTCGAGCGGTGAGTTTGTCATTCGGAGTTTTGTCAGCGGATCACATTTCAAGGATTGGGGCGGAGGCGAAGAACCACGGCAAGTTCGTCAGCGGTGTGGCGGACGACCTGAATGCGTTGAAGAAGACTGGCTTGATCACCGGCGCGCAAAAGGGAGCGATTCAAAACTGCGCCGCCCGGGCGGCGATTCCATAAGGCAGATCGCCCGACTATCGAGGCAGCGGCGGATGCGCGTAATGCGCGAGCGATTGTGCGGTTTACTTAACACTTCTCCGTTCTACTCAGGGCGAGAACTCAGCGGCGCCGTCAGCGCCAGAACCATCGAGGTCGATGAGAATATCGCGCGGTTCGGCGCCTTTGCCCGGGCCGACGATGCCGCGATTCTCGAGTTCATCCATGATGCGGGCAGCGCGGGTGTAACCGAGGCGGAGACGGCGTTGGAGCAGGGAGACGCTGGCTTTATGTTCGCTCCGGATGACTTCGATGCACTGCTGGACGAGGTCTTCGTCTTCGTCGATGCCACTTTCGTCATCGAGGGTGCCACCGGGGCGGGAGAGTTGCTGGTGGATTTCCATTTCGTAGGTCGGTTTGCCCTGGCTTTTGATGAACTCAACGATACCGCTGATTTCCTGATCCGTGATCAGCGCGCCTTGAGCGCGGTTGAGTTTCGCCGAGCCGGGGGGGAGATAGAGCATGTCTCCTTTGCCCAGGAGTTTGTCGGCCCCCATGGCATCCAGGATCGTGCGGGAATCCACTTTGGCGGCGACCTGGAAGGCAATGCGGGCGGGGATATTCGCTTTGATGACACCGGTAATGACATCGACGCTGGGCCGTTGGGTCGCCACGATCACATGGATTCCCGCGGCGCGGGCCATCTGGGTGATGCGCGCGATCGCCATTTCGACGTCGGCCGGGGCAACCAACATGAGATCGGCAAGCTCGTCGATAATCACCACAATGTAACTGAGCCGTTCCGGCACCACGATGTCGTCATCGCGCGGGACCACGATTTCCTCGTCGACTTCGACCGCAAACCCTTCCGCGCCGGCCTCGATTTTTTCTTTCTTGGCGATCAGCGGGAGTTCGGGTTGGAGTTTGGGGAGCGGCTTGTGTTTGGGCCGCTCGTTGAAGGAGCGGATATTGCGGACGCCGACCCGGGCGAAGATTTGATACCGTTTTTCCATCTCGCTGATGACCCAGCGCAGGGCGAGGATGACCTTCTTGGGGTCGTTGATGACCGGAACGACGAGGTGTGGCAGGTGGTTGTAGAGCTGCAGTTCAACGACCTTGGGATCGATCATGACGAATCGCAGCTCGTCGGGAGAGAAACGGTAGAGGAGCGAGCTGATGATGGCATTGATACAGACCGATTTTCCGGAGCCGGTGCTGCCGGCGATCAGGAGGTGTGGCATTTCCGAAAGGTCGGCAACAATGGGGTGGCCGTAGACGTCTTTGCCCAGAGCAAGCGGGACGCGGGCCTTGGTATGCCGCCATTCTTCAGATTCGAGGAGGTCGCGCATCATGACCTTCGTTTTGACCAGATTTGGCACCTCCACACCCACGGAGCTTTTGCCCGGCACGGGGGCAAGGATGTGAATGCGCTCGGCCTTCAGGGCGGCGGCGATGTTATTGGTCAGGCCGGTGATTCGCTCAAGCTTGACTCCGGGCGCCGGATGTAATTCGTAGCGAGTGATCGTAGGACCTTTGGTAATATCTCCCAATGCCACTTCGATGCCGAATTGGGCCAGGGTGTTCTGCATCAGCCGTGCGTTGGCCATAAGTTCTTCTTTGGACTCCGTGGGACGGGCGGGGGCCTCGGGATAATGCAGGAGTTGCAAGGACGGCAATTGATAATTGCCAATCATGGGCGCGCTGGCGACCGAAATTGGTTTGGGCCTCTTGGGTGAGGACTTTGCGCGGTTAGCGGCTTCAGACTTGGGAGTGGGCGCAGGCGGCATCGTTGAGCCGGAGGAAATCGAGGCCGCTGGGACGGCGTTGGGCGAGTCTAGCGGGGGAGACGGTGCGATGCCGAGGATCTCACCGGCCGTCGCGGCTCGCACTTCGGCTGCGGGTATAACCTCTGCCTCCGGAGGGTCCTGTTCGGAGGATGGGAGAACCGGCCGGATGGGCGGCCGATTGCGTCCCGGGCGGTCCTCGGGAACGCTCAGGTCGCGGACTGTAGGTTCCGGCACCGGTTTGAGGTCGGGACCGAGTCCGGAGCGTTCGGCTTCTTCCTGAAGTTCGCGGGTTTGTATTTCCAGGTCTCGCGCGCGTTTTTTGAGGAGGCGTTCCTGGGCGTTGAGTTTGCCATGCGCCGTCATGAAGCGGTGTTGCCACAGATCCCGGAGCCATTGGCCCAGGCGGAAGTTGGTGAGGTAAAAGAGGCTGATGAGGTACACGGTCAAATAGATGAGGGTGGCGCCGAGGTCACCGAAATGGCCGAAGACAAAGCGATTAAGCATGAGACCGCTGTAACCGCCGGCGCTTGGGGTGGCGAGGCTGGTCGTGAACGAAGCCAGCAGCCGACTATGCTTATAGATGTCGAGCCAGCCGGTGCAACAGAGCAAAAGCATCGCCGACCAAATCCAGTGCCGATGGAAGTAATCCATGGAGGTCATGAGATAGCTCAGACCGAAGCAACCAATCAGGACGGGGACGAGATAAGCGGCGGCGCCGAACACGAAGAAAGTCAGCCAGGCGGCCCACGCCCCGGCGACTCCGATCCAATTGTGAAGGATTGAATTGGGAGTGGTTGTCGTGGCCGACACATCATGGGGGTCGTATGAGAGCAGCGCGACAAAAAGGAGCAGGGCGAGGCTGATGAGGGCGATGCCGACGATGTCGGCGAAGCCACTGGCAATGCGCTCGGTCGAAGCAGATTTCCGCGCCACGCAGGCAGACTAGATCAGTTCAAATACGAGATCAAAGGGCAAAGTGGCCAATCAATTGGGGAACCATCGCGAACTACGGCCGTGGATGGTCGCGGCCCTCGAACGTCGACGGACTCGGTCGAGATTGGCCCTTGCCGTTGTCGGGGTTCTTCCTAAGCTGGGATACATGGTTAACTGGCTGACCTCTTTGTTGACTCGTACGAAACAGCTGGTGGCGTCGCTCTTCACCGAAGAGCCCTGGAAATCTCCGCGACGCGGAGTATACGGGTTTTTGCATTTTTGCATCTTTGTGGGCCGCTGTTTTGTGAAGAACCGCTGTCCCGTCCGAGCGACGGCCTTGGCCTACACCACCCTGCTTGCGCTGGTGCCCCTGCTGGCGGTGAGTTTGGGGGTTTCCACGTCTTTGTTGAAGAGCGATCGGGCGCAAACACAGCAGTTCATTGACGAGTTGATCAGCCAGGTGGCGCCGCAGCTCGACCAAATCCCCGGATCGCGCGAGGAAAAGACCGCGAGCCGCCAGCAGGTAATTGAGTATATCCAGGAGTTTATCTCCAATATCGACAGCGGGGCCCTGGGTGTTTCGGGGACGGTTGCCCTGGTCTTTGTGGCCATCGGGCTGCTGAGCACGATCGAAGCCTCATTCAATGACATATGGGGCGTGCTGCGGGGCCGGGGTTGGGTCTCTCGGGTGATTCATTACTGGACGGCGATAACCCTGGGCCCGGTGATTGTGGTCTTGGTCACAGGCCTGGCCGTCAGCACTCAATTCCTATCCGAGCCGGAGGAATCGCAGGTGGAGAAACAACAGGTCGAGCCCCGCAGGGATCGGAATGCGGCGAGCCTGGAAAAAGTTGAGCAGCACAAGGAAGGTTTGCTGAAACAGATGCGAACGTCCGCCGTGGGAACGTTGCGGAAGATGATGCGGGGTCCGATGGGCCGAGTGATTTTAAAACTGATGCCCTTTGTGGTGTTGAGCCTCTTTTTCGGTTTTATGTATCGCCTGATGCCGCACGCAAAAGTGACATGGAGGGCAGCATTACTCGGGGGGATGGTTGGCGCCTTGCTTTGGGTTTTGAACAGCAAATTCAGCGTGATATTCGCATCGCGTGTGGTATCGGCCAGCAAGATTTACGGGTCGTTGGGAATTTTTCCGGTATTGCTCATTGGGATATATGTGTCCTGGCTCATTGTGCTGTTTGGGGCCCAGGTTTCGTATTCCTTTCAGCACCGTCACGCGTGCGCCCGGGAAGAGCAAAATCAAGAAGTGAGCCAGCGGCGACGCGAGTTTCTGGCCCTCGAACTGATGGTCTCCGTCGCGGAACGATTTTATCGCGGATTAACACCCGCAGCGACCTCCGAATTAGCGGAACAATTGGGGGTCTCGCCTCGGTTGGTGACGCAGTTGGTGGAATCGCTTTGCCGCAAAAACCTGGTCGTTGAGGTCAAGTACCCCCGGGGTAGCCTATGCCCCCTCCCGACCGTTGGAGCGCATCAGTCTCGATGACATCCTCGAGGCGTTGCGCTGCGACGGCGGACCGGAGATTCCGGAAGGAACCGAGGTTTTTCATGATTCCTTGCGACAGGCATATCTGGCTGTGAAAGAAGCAGAAGGTGAAGTGGCGGGTTCGATGAGCCTGCAACAGCTGCTTGATGGCAGCCGGAACGAAAATCCGAATCCGGATCTGGACCGAGAGGGCTCCAGCCCGTCCTGAGAATGGAGGCTTGGCACCGAAGTGGTTCTCCACTAGCGTTCCGGGATGATCGGTTTGCTGCGGATCATCGGTCTGGTTAACGTTGCGATCTGGCTTGGGGGATCTGTCTTTTTTACGCTGGGTGTGGCGCCGGCATTCTTCTCAAATGGCATGCTGCATTTGTTGGGGCGCCCCCATGCCGGCGCGGCGGCGCAACTTGTCCTGGAGCGCTATTTCATCATGCACCAGGTCTGCGCCGGGGTAGCATTATTGCATTTGATCGGGGAAGGCATGTATTTGGGGCGAACGATCCAACGGTGGACCTTGGGGCTCTTGCTCGTGCTTCTGGTGTTCAGCCTGTTGGGAGGGCATGTCCTTCAGCCGCAGCTCCAAGCACTGCATCTGACCATGTACCTTCCGGGATCGACTACCGAGGAGCAGGCCTCCGCCGCTCGGACGTTCCGAATCCTGCATGGGATATCGCAAACGATTAATTTGGCAATGGTTTGCGGGGTGTTCGTTTACCTGTTGCGGTTGACCAAACCACCGGCCGAGGCGCCGCGATATCGGTTCCAGTGAGGGAAAGGCGGACTCAAAATTCGGGGGATCAGCCCTGAGAAAAAGCGCAAGAGGGGTTGACAAATTAGGCTTCCTGCCAAAGTAGTTTAGCTAGGCTCAAATTATGAAAACATTGTGCGGTCTGCCGGACGCGCGTCGACCTTATGATTTCCAACGAAAGACCATCACCTTACGGGCACCGGCCGATGGCTCAATCACTCGGCAAGCCACCCGGCAACGAAGAGACCCTGCGCAGTGAGAAACTGCAAATCGAACGCAAGACTTTCGTGTTTACCTTGAAGGAGAATCCGCGCGGCAGATTTTTGAGAATTACTGAAGACGTGGCAGGCCGCCGCGATACGATTATTGTGCCGGCGCCAGGCCTGGAAGATTTTCGAAAGATGGTGGAAGAGATGGCCCGCGCGGCGAATACGGAGGCCGAGGGCAAGGGCCCTGGCGAAGATTAAAGGGTCAGCTTGGCAGTCTTTTTGGGAAGTGCTCCGGCGGGCCGTGGTCGGGCGGGGCGACGAATCTTCAACTTGGGCGCGTCGCCCCACAATCCTTCCAGGTTATAGCGTTCTCGGGTGTCGGCGCGCATGATGTGGACCATGACGTCGAGGTAATCGAGGACGATCCAGGTCGCGGGCAGGCTTCCATCGATCGCGCGGGGGCGGCGATCACACTGTTCGCGGAGCTTATCGGTAATTGCATTGACGACGGCACGGAGGTGGGGTTCGCTCGAACCGGTGCAGATGACGAAGTAATCAGTCACCGTCGTGAGGGCGCGCATATCGAGAATGACGATATTCTCGGCTTTCTTCTCATCGGCGAGGTTTCGGCAGAGAAGGGCGAGTTTCTTGGAATCCATCGGCGGGAAGATGCTTGAGGCGTGCCTAAAGATAAAGCTGGTTTTTGTGGATCGCTTCGGCGACGGCTGCCCCGACCAGAAGATCGATGGGCCGCCCGGTCCGCACTCGGTCGCGAATCTCCGATGAGGAAACCCGCAATGGAAATCCGTGAAGCCGCCGTCCGCGGAAGGGGCTTGGCAGGCCCTGGTCACTCTCACCCGGCCGGGGGATAACAACAAACTCGACGAGCCGGGCCAGCTCGTGAGCGTCGCGCCATTTAGGCAACAGTGGGGCGTGATCAGTGCCGATAAGATAGTAGAGTAAAGCGCCGGGGTAGCGGCGCGCATATTCGCGGACGGTGAGGACGGAGTAGGAGACACCGCCACGGCGCAGCTCCAAGTCATCGACAACCCACTCGGGATGTCCTGCGAGGGCGAGGTGGAGCAGGCGCAATCGTTCGGCGGGCGGGGCAAGAATGGATTCCGGTTTGAACGGGGATTGGGCCGCCGGTATAAAAACGATACGGTCCAATTGGAGTTCCTCCCCGGCCGCCTGGGCAACGAGGAGGTGTCCAAGATGGACGGGATTAAACGATCCGCCAAATAGCCCGAGCTTATCCACGAGAACGAAGCGTAACTTAGGGGGCTGCGTATGGCGACGGCAAAACCCGGACTAAGTGGTCTGTTTCATAAATACGGTCACGTTCGTTGCGCCCAATTTGGCCTGAGGCAAGGCGCGAGGGCGAGAGTGTATCCCCTTGCGATACTCGACCGACCGAGCAACGCCGCCCCAGGCCAAATTCGGCGCAACCCTCCGGGCGGCCGTTCTTTTTCGGCCAGACTTCGTTGCTCGCGCCTTACAGACCGCTGCGGGTATGCTCGTTGCTCGCGCCTCGTCTGGCCGAAAAACCCCTGGCCGCGAACGTAACCGTATTTATGAAACAGACCACTAAGCGATGGTGGGGCGCCATCAATCGGAGACCCGGGCCAGGGCCCCGGGAATGGCATCGACCGACCTGTCTTCGAGGATGCCGCGCGCTTTTGGGAAGAGCACGGTTGCTTCGACGATCATCCACGTTTCGAGGAGCATCGTGGCGAGGCCGATACTCGTGAGAATCCATTTGCCCTGGCTGATCCAGCTGGGATTATCGGAGCCACCCACGAAAAGCTGCCAGCCCATGGCCCACATCGGCATGATCAGCATAAAGATCATGGGGAGGACCAGGAACCAGACAGGCAGCCCCCGCCGCCACAGGTAGAATGAGATCACCAGAAATGAAAGGCCACCTAGGAGTTGGTTCGTGGCGCCAAAGAGGGGCCAGAGCAGCAGGCCGCCTTGCCCTGCATGGTCGAGGCTCCATGGCTGTCCCGGCGGCGGGACGGCCGCGAGAAAGGCGGCTATCCCCACGGCGGCGAACGTGGCGCCGTGTTTGCCTTGCAGCCAGACCAAAGGCAGGAAAGCGGGATGGCGAGAGTCGGACTTGAGAGAGCCCACCGATCCCGCCAACTCCTGGATGACATAGCGCTGGAGACGGCAGGCCGTATCGAGCGTGGTCCCGGCAAACGAGGCCACGAGCACTCCCATGAGGGCGACTGCGGATGCAGTGGGAATTCCCAAGGCTTTGAGGAAATTGGCGGACCCATCCACAAAGGCGGCGACAAGGGGAGCGAGTTTGGTGGACCACTCCCCATAGCGGGCATGCCACGCCGCTGCGCCGGACAGGACCGTGCCATCAGGCAACCAGTTTCCCAGACCAATGCCGGCGGCACAAGCGAGGATGACAAGAACGGCCAGGAAACCCTCCGTCAGCATCGCGCCGTAGCCGACGAACTGGGCGTCGGTTTCAGTTTTGAGTTGTTTGCTGCTCGTGCCGCTGCTGACGAGGCAATGAAAGCCGCTGATGGCCCCGCAGGCGACGGTGATGAACAGGAATGGAAAGATGTTTGGCGCCCCGGGTGGATTCCACTGGACGAGGGGCGCCACGAGTTCGAGCGGGGGCCGGGATCCATTGGGGAGGGGAGCCCCTCCGGTGCAGGCGGCCACAGTCAAGCCGAGGCCGATGAGGCCGAGGGCGGAGATCAACTGGAGCGAGTTGATGTAGTCCCGGGGTTGGAGCAGCAGCCAGACGGGGAGGACCGATGCGATGTAACAATACGCGAGCAGTAGCATTACCCAAGTAAACGAGGACCAGCCGGCCATGGTGGTGTTGATGACGTGCAGCCAGCCGCGATCGCCGCAGATCACACTCAAATACATCAAGCCGAGGGCGAGTATCGACGGGCCCAGCAGACCAGCCCCGCGATGACGAAACCAAAGGCCGATGGCGACCGCGATGGGGATTTGGATGGTGCAGGGGAAGATGGAGCTGGGGTATTGGCGGAACACGGAGGCAATCACGAGGCCGAAGATGGCCAGCACGATCGTCAGGGCAAGGAACAAAACAAGCAGGAACAACACGCGGACGCGCCGGTTGAGCAAGCGCCCGGCGATATCTCCGATGGTCTGGCCATCATTGCGGAGGCTCACCACCAGGGCACCCAAGTCATGAACGGCGCCGATGAGAATTGAGCCGAGGAGCACCCAGACGAGGGCGGGTAACCAACCCCACATGATGGCGATGGCCGGCCCCACGATCGGGCCGGTGCCGGCGATGGAAGTGAAATGATGGCCAAAAACCACCGCGCGCGGAGTAGGGACGAAATCCACGCCATCAGCGAGCCGTTGGGAGGGACAAAGGCTGGTGCTGGAGAGACGAAAGATCCGGCGAGCCAACCATCGACCATAGGTGTGGTAGGCGATGATAAAACCTAGGCCGGAGAGCAGGGCAATCAGCAGCGTTGGCATAGACTGGTCAACCCGACCGGAGCCATTGAAAACGAATTAGTTGCGGTGTGTCCAGTGCGAAGTCCAAAACCAAAACCAACTTTACAAACGGGGATGCGCGTGTAAGGCTGCGAGCCCATGACAAAACAACGTCTGGGGCTGGTCGCATTGTGTCTGATGGTCTTTTGTGGGACCGGCTGCAGCACGACCACGATCACGAATTTGACACCCAGCCGCCTGCCGCGCAAGGAGAGCGGACAATATCAATTCGCGGTAGAGTACCGGACTCGCCAGCAGAGTTTGATCAAGGAATCCATGCAGGCGAGCGTCATTATTGGGAATGAACAATACCCGATGCAGCGAACGCCGATGCTCACCAATCGGTGGGAGACTTTGGTGCCCATCCCGGCGGATAAGGATGTCGTGACCTACCGATTCCGGTTCAATTATGACTACCGGGGCATTCCCGAGCGCCGGTCCAATAGCCGGGAATCGAAATACTACCAGCTGTTTCTGCTGGAGTAGTTCCGTCCGGGTCCATCGGCCATCCTTGGGAATCCGGGAGTTGCGGAAATTAAACACAATGAGCTCGAAGGGGTGAGCTGCCGCCGCGGTCCTTTCCTCCTGCTTCCGTGGACATCATTCGTTCGGCCAATGAACTGCGATCGCGAGCAAAGAAGGTGTGCGCCGCGATCGGGGTGTTCGATGGATTGCACTTGGGACACCAGGCGGTCCTGGACCGGGCCCGGGCCGATGCCCGAGCGGTGGACGGATTGGTGGCGGTGGTGACGTTCGACCGGCATCCTCAGAGTATCATCTCCCCAGAACGGGCACCGCCGCTTATCTACGCGCTTGCACAAAAATTGAGCGTGCTGGAATCCATGGAGGTGGATGTGACCTGGTTGATCCCCTTCGATCAGGAATTCAGCCGGATCGGCGCGGAGGATTTTATCCGCGGCCTTGTCCGGGATTTCTGCCCGATGCACAGTCTATCGGTGGGCGCCGAGTTCACGTTCGGTTATCGCCGGGGCGGGAATCTGGAATTATTGGAGCGGATGGGGCGCGAGCTTGAGTTTCAGGTTCATGGGATGGAAGCGGTGGAGTTTGGGGGGGAACCGGTCAGCAGCACCCGGATTCGCGAAGTGATACGTGCCGGTGATCTGGTGGCGGCTACCGCCATGCTTGGGAGATCCTACTCGGTGGCGGGTCCGGTCATGCCCGGGGATCAATTGGGGCGGAAGATCGGATTTGCGACCGCGAATTTGTCGGTGACGGAGTTGGTTCTGCCGCCGGATGGAGTGTATGCCGCAGAAGTTCCGCTGGTTGGTCGAATGCACCCCGCCGTATTGAACATCGGGCACCGTCCCACGTTGCGGCAGCCAACCGGTTCCCGGCAGTTCGAGGTCCATCTGTTGGATTTTTCCAGTGATCTCTACGGGCGTCAATTGGAGGTCATTTTCCGTCAACGCCTGCGCGAGGAACAGCGCTTTGCAAACCTGGAAGAGCTGGCCGCCCAGATCCGGAGAGACGTTGAGGCGGCGCGGGTTGCCCTGGGTTTTCGTGCATCATAAACGGGGGCGGTCATTATGCGGGGGGCTTTGGTGCTGAAGGGGGCCGGACGGCACGATGAATCGGGCTTGCGAGCGTCCCCCGGAATCGAACAATAATAGCCGCGAATGAACAAACAGAGCGAGGAAGTGGAGGCAGCGGTCCGGCAGGCGAGTGCCTTTGTTCCCAGTTTACTGGACGAAATCAACCGGGTGCTGGTTGGGCAAAAGTATTTGGTCGAGCGGCTGTTGATCGGTTTATTGGCCAACGGTCATGTCCTGCTCGAGGGAGTGCCCGGTTTGGCCAAGACCCTGGCGGTGAAATCGCTGGCCAAGGCCATCCATACCCGATTTGCGCGTCTCCAATTCACGCCGGATATGTTGCCGGCGGACGTGGTGGGAACCCAGATATACAACCCGCAGTCGGGAGCATTCAGCACTCGGAAAGGGCCGATTTTTGCCAACCTGGTTTTGGCCGACGAGATCAATCGCGCGCCGGCGAAAGTGCAGAGTGCCTTGCTGGAAGCGATGCAGGAGAAACAGGTGACCATCGGGGACCAGAGCTTCGCCCTGGAGGAACCCTTTCTGGTCCTGGCGACCCAGAATCCGATCGAGCAGGAGGGGACCTATCCTTTGCCCGAGGCCCAGGTCGATCGGTTCATGCTGAAGCTGCGGATCGGGTATCCGTCCCGGGATGAGGAGCGACAGATTTTGGATCTGATGGCCCGGACGAGCGGGGTGCCGGTGACCACGCCGGTGGTAGAAGCCGGGGTGATTCTGGCGGCGCGGGAGGTGATCAACGAGATCTACGTAGACGACAAGGTAAAGGACTACATTGTGGATCTGGTATGCGCGACACGGGATCCGGGGCATTACGAGATTGAATTGCGCGATTTCATTCAGCTCGGGGCGTCGCCGCGGGCCACCATCTCCCTGGCGCTTGCGGCGAAGGCCCACGCTTTCCTGCGGGGCCGGGGATACGTGACACCCCAGGACGTGAAAAGTGTGGCGATGGATGTATTGCGGCATCGTGTAGCCATTACCTACGAAGCGGAGGCGGAAGAGAAGACGAGCGAGACGATCGTGCAGAAGATCCTCGACGAACTGGCGGTGCCATGATCCCTCGCGAGATCCTGCGCAAGATTCGACAGATCGAGATCCGCACCAGCCGCCTGGTGACGGAATCCCTCGCAGGCCAATATCACAGCGTCTTCAAGGGCCAGGGCATCAATTTTGATGAGGTCCGCGAATATCAACCGGGCGACGACGTGCGGTCGATCGATTGGAATGTCACCGCGCGGATGAACCATCCGTTCATCAAGAAATTCGTGGAAGAGCGGGAATTAACGGTGGTGCTGGTGGTCGATGTGAGCGGTTCGGGCAAGTTCGGGTCCACGACCCAGTCCAAGCGAGAGTTGGCGGCGGAGATGGCCTCAGTGCTGGCCTTTTCCGCCATTCGAAACCAGGACAAGGTGGGACTGCTCCTATTCTCGGATGAAGTGGAACAGTTTATTCCACCTCGGAAAGGGCGGCGACACGTGTTACGCGTGATTCGGGAAGTGCTCTTCCACGAACCGGCGCGCGTCGGCACGGATTTGCGGGTGGCAATGGAATTTCTTTTGAGGGTCACGCCGCATCGGGCGGTGGTGGTGGTCCTTTCTGATTTCATTGGGGCACTACCGGTAACGACCCTGAGGCAGTGCAATCGTCGGCACGATGTCGTGGCCGTGCAAATCACGGACCGCTTCGAGCTGGAATTGCCGATACTCGGAAGGTTGATCCTCCGTGATGCCGAGACATTCGAAGTGGTGGAGGTCAACACCGGCGACGAGCGACGGCGCACTACGTTTTCCACCCGGCAGTCGAAGGCGCAGCGGGACCTGGCGCGCGTGCTGCGCGGGGTGGGTATCGATGCCATTCAGTTGCGAACGGACGAGCCTTATGTTGGGGCACTGGGACGGTTTTTTGAAGTGCGGGAGAAGCGGCGGCATTCCGGTCCCCGATCCCTGATTCCGCGATGATCGCGAAGACCAATCCCAGTCCTGCGGTCCTGGTAACCCCGCCGGGCGCGGGTTCGTCGACCGAGGCGGATATCCGGGAAGTCAAACCGCCGATCCCGATCCCCTCGGTTTGGGCCTGGTTGGGACCGCTGTTGATCGGGTTGGCGATCGTGACAGTGGCATGGTGGGTTTGGCGGCGGCTCCTTCGTAGAGGTCGTCGCGGCGCGGAAATCCCCATGATTTTGGTTCCCCCGGATTTTCGGGCACGGGAACGACTACGTGAGGCCCTGGGATTACTGGGTCAACCGCGGTCTTTTTGCATCGCCATATCCCATGCCCTGAGGGTTTACCTCGAAGAACAGCTTCAGTTGCGCGCTCCCGAGCGCACCACGGAGGAGTTCCTGGACGAATTACAGTCGAGCCCGCGGCTCACCCTGCATCAAAAGGAGAGCCTGGGTGATTTTTTGGAGCGATGCGACCTGGTGAAGTTCGCGGGACATCAGCCGGGTGAACCGGTGTTAAGAGAGTTGTACGGTGCCGCGATGCGGTTGGTGGATGAAACGGCAGTGCCTTCAAGCACGGCGGACGCAGGGCCAGGCCCGGAGCCGGCGCCGGCCGCGCCTACGACATGACCTTTGGTCACCCTTATCTGTTGTTACTGTTGTTGGGACTGCCGGTGCTGGCCTGGCTGAAGGGGCGCCGGCATCATCCGCCCGCTTTTGTGTATTCCTCGGTGCAACTCGTACGGGGGATTACCGGGGTGCGTCGATCACATGCGGGTGTTATCCTGTTGCGGTTGCGTTGGGTTTCTCTGGGGTGCTTTGTTGTGGCATTGGCGCAGCCCAGGATTGGCGAGGGCGAAAGCCGAATAACGGCCAGTGGCGTGGACATTGTCGTGGCGTTGGATCGATCGAGCAGCATGAGCGCGGAGGATTTCGAGTTGAAAGGTCAACCCGTGAATCGCCTCGCCATCGCCAAGGATGTGCTGCGGGGGTTTGTCGAGAAGCGACCGAACGATCGCATCGGACTGATCACATTCGCTCTGAACGCATACATGGCCTCACCCTTAACCCTGGACCATGAATTTCTGATGAAGAATCTCGAACGCCTGGAAATTGCCACCCGGGATGAAGACGGAACGGCGATCGGGTCGGCGCTCGCTTCCGCGCTGAACCGGTTGCGGGATGTGAAGTCGGTGAGCAAGATTGTGATACTGATGACGGATGGTCAGAACAATGCCGGCAAGGTTCCCCCACTCACGGCCTCCGAAGCGGCCGAGGCCCTCGGGGTGAAGGTTTATACTATCGGGGTCGGCACTCGCGGGGTGGCGCGCGTGCCCTACACCGACCAATGGGGGATGCGGCGATATGTGCAGCAGCAGGTCAACATCGACGAGGAGACGCTCACTGAGATTGCGCATCGGACGGGCGGCCAGTATTACCGGGCGGATCGGACGGAAAAGTTGCTGGCCATTTATGACGAGATCGACCGGTTGGAAAAGACCGATGTGGAAGTGAAACATTACGAGCGTTATCGCGAGTGCTTTCCCTGGGTGGTATTGCCGGGGATGGTGTTTCTGCTGATGGAGATTATCTTGAGCAACACGGTCTGGAGACGATTGCCATGAGCCCGGGCGGCCAGTGACAAAATACCATGCGTTTTGCCTATCCTCAGCTCCTGTTCCTGTTGGTTCCGCTGGCGCTGGCGCTGGCGGGATTTCTGATTTGGGCCTGGCATAAGAAGCAGCATTTGATCACACGGTTCGTCCAAGAACGTCTGCTCCCGCAACTCACTGTGGGCGTCTCCGCGCGACGGCAGAAGGCGCAACTCTTCCTGCTGGCGTTGGCAGTGGTCTGTGCCGCAGTGGCTCTGGCCCGGCCCCAGTGGGGATTCGCCTGGGACAAAGCCCAACAGCGGGGTTTGGACATTATTGTGGCCATCGATACTTCCCGGAGCATGCTGGCGGACGACATCCGGCCCAGTCGCCTCGAACGGGCCAAGCTCGCGGCGATGGACCTGATGCGATTGGCGCGCACCGACCGACTGGGTTTGGTGCCTTTTGCGGGGACCGCATTTCTCCAGTGCCCATTGACTCTTGACGCCGAGGCTTTCCGCCAAAATGTGCAGGCGCTGGAGGTCGGTATCATGCCGCAAGGGGGGACGGCCCTGTCCGAGGCGATCCAAATGGCCCAGGCGGCCTTCAAAGATAGCGCCGACAATACCAAGGTCCTGGTCCTGTTGACGGACGGGGAAGATCATGACAGCGGCGCCGTGGCCGCGGCCCGAGCCGCAGCCGACGCGGGATTGCGCATTTTCTCCTTGGGAGTAGGCACGCCTCAGGGCGAAGTGCTTCGAGAGGTGGACGACCAGGGAAAGATGACCTATGTGCGGGATGCCCAAGGTGAAGTGGTGAAATCCCAGTTGAACCAGGCGCTGCTCCAACAGGTGGCCGCCGAAGCAGGAGGCTTCTACCTGCCCCTCAGGGCCGAGGGCGCAATCGAAATGCTCTATCAGAAGGGGTTGGCCGGATTGACGAAGTCCGATTTGTCGTCGCGGCTCTACCGGCGTTATCACGAAAAATATCAGTGGCCCCTCGGGTTCGCGATCCTGGCCCTGATTACTGAATTGTTTCTCCCGGAACGTCTCGGAAAATTGCGTCGGTCCCCTTCATCCGCTGCTTCCGCCCGCAGTGCCGGTGTCGCCCTGTTAATCCTCTCCTCCTCGGCCGCCCTGCAAGCCGGACCGGGCCGGGCACAGCAGGAGTACCGATGACGGGCAATACGAACAAGCCCGGCAGTCTTATGAAAAACTTTTGCAGCGCCGGCCGGACGATGCGCGCCTCCGGTACAATACGGGCACCGCAGCCTACCGCGCCCGGGACTACACCAATGCCATCCAGGCGCTCGGTGCGGCCACAACTGCGCCCGACCTGGAGTTACAACAGCGCGCCTTTTACAACCTGGGCGACGCCCAATACCGTCACGGCCAGCAGGTGCCGGATCAGCAAACCCGCAAAGAGTTGTGGGCGCAGGCGCTTCAGAATTTCCAGGCCGCCTTGAAACTCAACCCGCAGGACTCGGATGCGAAATTCAATGCCGAGTATGTGAAACAGAAGATCGAAGAATTGGAAAAGCAACCACCGAAGCAACAGAACCAGGGTCAACCCAAGTCCTCCGACAAGTCACAACAGTCGCCGGGATCCAAATCATCCAGTGAGCCGCAGCCGTCCGATCAGAAGAAGTCCTCGGAACCGCAGCCATCGGATCAGTCCAAACCCTCCGAGACACCACCGCAACCTAAACCGGGGCAACAGCCGGACCAAGGGCAGCCGCAGGATTCCCAACAGCCGCAGGATTCGCAGACCCCGGAGCAGGAAACTCAGGCGTCCAATCAATCAGGCTCGGATGCGGCGCAAGGGGAATCGAAGGCGGATGCCCGACCGGAAAAGGGCATGACCCAACAGGAAGCCCAACGGATGTTGGATGCTCTCAAGCAGGAGGAACGACCCTTGATCTTTCGACCGGAAGGACAGGGTCAAACAAGGCGAAGCCGGGTTTTCAAGGATTGGTGAGGGACATGGACGTCAGCCTGGGTTTGTCTCATGGTTCATCTTCCGCCTGGATGGCAAGGATGATCGCGGCAATGGCCATTGCGTTCGCGTCCGGTGCAACGGCGCGTGCAGCGACGATGTCGGCGACATTGGACCGCGACACCATTTACGAGGGCGAAACGGCAGAGGTTTCTGTCGCAGTGCAAAATGCCAAAGGCGACGAGGAGCCGGTGGCCCCCGTTGTGGCGAACCTGGCGATCCAAGCGTCGCCGGGAACAGAAACAAGCACGGTAATTGTGAACGGAGTTTTCACGTACTCCCGGGTCTACCGGTATGCGATCGAACCCAAGGCAACGGGCGACTACACGATTCCGCCGTTTACGCTGGACCTGGACGGGGTGACTCTCTCGACCCGAGCGTTGCGGCTGCGGGTTTTGAGTGGACAGAATCCGGCGATCAGCCAGATCGCGTTTTTGCAGCTGAAGCCGGCGAAGCAGCGGATCTACGTCGGTGAAGGATTGCCCGTCGAGGTTGGGGTGGCCTACCGCGGTGGAGAATACCGCCAGGCGCCCCAATTGGAGCAGGAAGGGCTCACGATGGGTCCGATGGAGCAATTGCAGCCGAGGGTGGAAAGGGCTGGGGGAGTGGAGTTCCGCGTCGACCCGTTCCGCACATATGTCGTGGCTGCGCGCGCGGGCAACCTCAAGTTAGGGCCGGCCACGTTGGCCTTTGGGATTCCGGTCCGGTCGCGGCTGGGTATCTTTGGTCGGGAGTTGATGCCGGTAAAACTCATGAGCCCGGTGTTAGATCTCCAGGTTCTGTCCCTTCCGGGGGAGGGCGTCCCGAAGAGTTTCACGGGGGCCGTGGGCCGGTACGCCATGAATGTCGAGATCAGCACGAATGCGGTAACGGGGGGTGATCCCATTTTGATCACGGTGGAGATCAGTGGAGAAGGGCCGATCGAATCGCTGAGGATCGAGTCCATCGGGGACTGGAAAGGATTCAAGACCTATGCGCCGGAGACTTCGGTGGCGTTGAAAGACAAGCTGGGTTTGTCTGGAACGAAGCGATTCACGCAGGTGGTTCTTCCCGACGGCCCGGAAGTGAAGGAGTTGCCGCCGGTGCAATTCAGCTATTTCGATCCCGACCGGAAGAGTTATCAGACGCTATCGCACGGACCCACTCCGATCACTGTGCGGCCTGGCGCCACGATCACGGCCTCCCCAAGCATACCCGGCCGGACCGAACAGCAGACTGGCGAGGTTGCCGAGGTTCGAGAAATCGTCCACATCAAAAGCCGGCTGGGCAACGTGGGAACCATCCAACCACCGTTGGTGTTACGGCCCTGGTTTCTTGTCTTGGAAGGAGTGCCTTTGGCCACCTGGCTGGGGTTGCTGACTTGGCGGTGGCGTAAGGCGAAAGTGGCGGCCGATCCACGGCTTCGACGACGAAAACGAGTCGCACGCGCCATTCGTGAGGGAATGGCAGAATTGCATCGTGCGGCAGAACAAGACGAACCCGAGACGTTCTTCGCGACGTTGTTCCGGATGTTGCAGGAGAGGCTGGGTGAAAAGACCGGGCTGCCGGCGAGCGCCAACGATGAATTGTGCCTGGACGACCACTTAAAGGGCAAAATCGACGAGGAACTCCTTGCCGAAATCCATGGACTTTTCCAGAGCTGCAACGTGGCGCGGTACGCGCCGGGACGGCTGGGCGAAGGATTACCGGCCTTCATTCCGCGGCTCAAATCGGTTTTGGATCGGCTCGATCGGATGGAAAGCGCGTGAGATCCTCTTTGAAACAGGCGGTGCGGATAGTCGTGGGCATGTTCCTGGGGTTTGAGATCTGGCTTGGCGGCGAGGGAGTGTGCCTGGCGCGGGCGGAGGCACCGACGGAATTGAAGGCGGCATTCGACAAGGCCAACCGACTCTATGAGCAGGGCCACTTCGACCAGGCCGCCGCCGCCTATGATCGGTTGTTACGGGATGCGCCCGGTTCCGCGTCATTGCACTACAACCTGGGCAACGCCTTGTTCAAAACCGGTCAGATCGGCAAGGCCATCTGGAATTATCGCGTGGCACTGGATTTGAGCCCGCGAGACGCCGATATTCGCGCCAACCTGCAATTCGCCCGGAATACCGTGGGGCCACCCGTCCAGGAGGAGCGCTTTCGGCGGTGGATCCATCAACTCACGGCGGACGAATGGGGACTCATCAGTGGGTTGTTGTTCTGGTTGATGATGGGCGGGATGATCGCCGGGCAATGGCGGCCGCAGCTCCGGCGTTCCTTGCGACTCGGCGTGCAATCGTTGATGGTGGCGTGGGTGTTGTCCGCGCTCGCCCTGGGGATGGCTCTGCAGGATAGGTCCGGCAAACGGATTGCAATCGCGGTCGCGTCCGGCGAGATCCACTATGGCCCTTTCATAGAATCGCAGGTCCATTACGCGGTCCAGGATGGAGCGGAGTTGAGAATTCTGGGTTCTCGGGAAGGCTGGCTTCACGTCGACGACTCACGGAGGGGCACGGGATGGATCGACAAATCGCTCGTGGTGATCTATCCGCCCCCAGTCGGCCGTTCTTAAGCCCGAGTTTTTCATCGGCGCTCATGCTTCGCGAACCGATCCTGGAACGGCATGAAAATCCAGGCTCTGGACCCTTGATCGCTCAAACAGGTTGCGGACTGGTCAAGTTTTGGTTGGTTGAGTACCTGGATCAACGAGCCTGTCAGCGAGTCGTCATGGATGGCTTTTGAATTGACCCCCATCGCGATAACTCCATAGCATGCTTTCCATGAACCTCCGGAATTTCCAATGCCGAATGCTCATTGCGATCGTCGGATTCCTGATCACGTCACCAGCGCCGGCATGGGCCGGCGAAGGGGTTACCATCCAGAAGCTCGATGGCAAGGTCCGCATCGAAATCGGGGGTGAGTTATTCGGCGAGTACATCTATCAGGATGTCTCTCGGCCCTATCTGTATCCGCTCTGCGGTCCGGGTGGAGCGAAGATGACTCGTGATTGGCCGATGGCGGAACGGGACGGCGAGGAGCGGGATCATCCTCACCACAAATCCTTCTGGTACGCGCATGGCGCCGTGAATGGCACTGATTTCTGGTCCGAAACCCAAAATGCCGGCCGAACGGAGCAGGTCGAGATTTTGGAGATTACCTCCGGACCCGAGGTGGGAGTGCTCCGCACGAGCAACAAGTTGGTGGCGAAGGACGGCACAATTGTCTGCACGGACGAGCGGACGTTACGGGTCTACAATCACACGGATGATCGGATGTTCGATTTCGAGATCACGATCCATGCGTCGCACGGACCGATCACCTTTGGGGATACCAAGGAGGGGACGATGGCGATGAGGTTGGCGGAGACCATGCGGCTGAAACCCAATCAATATCACGAAGGCGAACCCACGGGTCACATCGTGAACAGTGAAGGCGTCCGGGATGGTGAAACCTGGGGTAAGCGCGCGGCCTGGGTGGATTACTACGGGCCGGTAGACGGCAGGATTTTGGGTGTCGCCATCTTTGATCACCCCCAAAATCCCCGGCATCCCACCTGGTGGCACGTGCGCGATTACGGCTTGTTTGCCGCCAATCCCTTCGGCGTCCATGATTTTGAGCATCGACCGGAGGGCGCGGGCGAATTGCGGGTGCCGGCTGGCGGGTCCCTGACATTCCGTTACCGATTTTACGTCCATCGCGGAGACGAGAAGGATGGAAAGGTAGCCCGTCATTACCAGGAATATGCCGCTTCCGGAAATCGAAATTAAACCTTCATTCGCGCAGAGGCGCTTACCGACTATGACCAGCATCAATCGCAGGAGTTTTCTGAAAACGGCAACTTGGGGAGCGGCGGCGTTCGGGCTGCCGCTTTATTCGGGGAATCGCGTTCTCGGCGCCAATGACGCCATCCGCGTAGCCGTGGTCGGCTTCGGTGGCCGGGGGCGGGATCATATCGAAGGGCTGCGCCATTTGGAACCGGATGGGGTTCGGATCGTGGCGCTCAGCGATGTGGACCGGAAGATCCTGGACGCCGGGGTGGAATCATTCGCTCAACGAAACTCGCCGGTGAAAGGGTATCGGGACATCCGGGTGCTCCTGGAAGATCCCGAGATCGACGTGGTCACGTTTGCCACTCCGAATCATTGGCATGCGCTGGCGACCGTTTGGGCCTGTCAGGCGGGGAAAGACGTGTATGTGGAGAAACCCATTTCACACAATGTCTGGGAAGGGAGAAAAGCCGTCGAGGCGGCTCGGAAATACCGGCGCATTGTGCAGGCCGGAACTCAATCCCGTTCGAGCTACGCGATCCGGGACGCCGTCGAATGGATAACGGCAGGAAACCTGGGAACAATTCAAGTCGCGCGTGGCCTTTGTTACAAGCCGCGGCGGAGTATCGGCAAGACCGAAGGACCTCAGCCCATTCCCCCGGAAATAGATTATGATCTCTGGTGCGGACCCGCACCCAAGGTGCCCTTGCGACGAAAGAGACTCCACTACGATTGGCACTGGTTTTGGGATACGGGGAACGGGGATCTCGGTAATCAGGGCATACACCAGATGGATATCGCCCGATGGTTTCTCGGCGAGCACGAGCTTTCCCCCCGGGTCTTTAGTGTCGGTGGCCGCTTCGGTTATGAAGATGACGGCCAAACCCCCAACACGCAGTTCGTGTTTCATGGGTTCAGAAAAGCGCCGCTCATTTTTGAAGTGCGCGGCCTGCCGCAATCCCAGGAATTCCAGACGGACGAGGGTTGGAATCGGAACATGGACAAATTCATGGATGTCTCGATCGGTGTGATCGTGCATTGTGCGGGCGGCCATGTGCGAGTGCCGGACTACTCGAGCGCAATCGCATTCGACAACACGGGCAAAGAGATCAAACGATGGTCGGGCGCGGACGACCACTTCGCGAACTTCATCAAGGCCGTGCGATCGCGGAAGAAGGAGGACTTGAACTCCGAAATCCTCGAGGGACACCTCTCGAGCGCACTCTGTCATACTGGAAATGTCTCCTATTTGCTCGGAACAAAAAGCGACCCAGGGCAAATCCGGGAGACAATCGGCGGAGAGAAGGAGGCATTGGCCACCTTCGAACGAATGATGCAACACCTGGCGGCGAATGGAATTAACTTGTCCCGGGATTCCAGATTGACTCTCGGCCCCGTCCTGGACATGGATCCGCAGAAGGAGGTCTTTTTGAAACATCATGGCGCGAATGCCTTGTTAACCCGGAAGTATCGAAAGCCGTTCGTGGTACCCAAGCAAGTCTGACCCGAACTCCGTGGCCAGGCTTTGTGCCGCAGTCGCCTGAAAAACGACCAGGAATAAACGGGTTGTGGACCTGCCCGTCCGATCACGGTGACGCCGATAACGGGATGGATCGCTTTTGGATCCAGTGCGTCTCCCAACCATCGCCTCTGGCGGGACGCGGCGCAGGCGTGATTTCCACATAGAGGATGATATCCGCTTCCGGACCGTAGGGACCGCTTGCGACTGACTCTCCATCGGGGCCGATCACCAGCGAACAACCAATGCATTTTCGTCCGGCCCAGGGTCCCGCAGCAAGCCACCCCACATTGCTCACCCCGGCAATCCAGAGCTCAAAATCACGCGCGACGGGTTGGTAATTGTCGAGCCAGAGCCGGCCATAAGGTGTGGCTGCCTGGTCGTGGTCGGCCGGCACCGCCCACGAACAGGGCGAGAGAATGACATCCGCACCCATCAGTCCCAACACGCGTGAAACCGATTGGCCTCGAGCGAATGCGTCCGCACAAATCATCAAGCCAAAGGTCGCCAGTGGTGTCGAGGCCACGGCCAACCCATCGCCTTGGGCATAGAATCCATGACCGATCTCCAGTTCGTTCAGCTTTCGATGGTGCAGGAGCACTGACCCGTCTGGTCCAATCAAAACGGCCGCGTTGTAAATCCGCGGTCCTCTTCGCTCGATGAGGCCCGCACAGACATACAACGAATGTTGTCGCGCCGCCTCGCCTAACTGTTCGCATACCGACCCCTCGGGGATGGGCTCCGCGTCCGCCGCCGCCGCTGGATGGGTCCACCCGAGGTCGAAGGCTTCCGGTAACAGAACGAGGTGTGCGCCCTCTTTCGCGGCGGCGGCGATCCGTGTGAGGGCACGTTGGACGTTCGTGGCTTTGCAGCCACCGTCCACCCGCATTTGAGCCAGGGCGAGCTTGAACATGATCCCGAGACTACAGGGAGGTTCGGGAGAGATACGAGGCAATCGATGGAAGAAGAAAGAAGAGAAAAGCAATGAGGCACGGGGAACGGGGGGCTACGCCATAATGACTCAACTCGTGGGGTTGGGCCGCTTCCCAAAAGGCGACATATTGTCCCTAACTATCAGTGGTCTCCAGCGTGGCGATTGGTCCATAATGTGTTTGTAATGAGTGTAGTACATGCGGCACGTACGGTTCCATGGGGTTAGGCATGGCGGTAGCTATTGATGAATTGACGTTTGAGAACCAATGATATGAAAGGAATTACAATGAGACTGATGAGATTACATCAACCGAGTTTGGAAGGATGGAGTCCTCTGGGACAGCTAACCAATGTGCGGGACGAGTTGAACCGGCTCTTTAGTTCGACGTTTGGCGAACTGGGAAGATCGAGTGATCTGTTTGGAATGTGGACGCCCACCATGGACCTTTACGAAGGCAAGGACGAGTTCGTCGTCAAGGCGGAACTGCCGGGGATGAAGAAGGAAGATATCGACATCTCGTTGCATGAAGGGGCGCTGTCGATCTCCGGCGAGCGCAGGAGCGAGGAACCCGCCAAGGAAACCGAGACCCATCGGACAGAGCGGTACTTCGGCCGGTTTCAGCGAACTTTGGAATTGCCGCGACCCGTGAAGGCAGACGCGGTGAAGGCATCGTATAAGGACGGGGTATTGACGATCACCCTGCCCAAGACCGAAGAGGCCAAACCAAAACAAATCGAAGTGAAAGTCGGCTAAGCCGGCGCACAACCGTGCCGCGACTGAAACTTGATCATGCAGGAGAATGCCATGAAAACGACGACGAAAGAGGTGACCCCGCAGAACTCGCATCAGGAAGCGCCCGCTTACATAACGCCTCGGGTGGATATCACGGAAACGCAGGAGGGCTATGAGTTGAGGGCCGAGATGCCGGGTGTGGACAAACGGGGTCTGGAACTGGTGCTGGACGGAAATGAATTGACCCTGCTGGGAACGAAGTCAGCCCCACCCGACAACCTGGAATTGATCTACCGGGAATCGAGCCCGTTCAATTACCGACGGAGGTTCGAGTTGGATCCGGCGATTGATTCCGTGAAGGTGGAGGCGACGATGGAGCAAGGTGTATTATTGCTCCATTTGCCGAAGGCCGAGCGTGTCAAACCGCGAAGGATCAGTGTGACCGACTGAGGAATATTTCAACGTGTGGAGCGCTGGAGTTCCCTGTTTTTGAACCCCGGGTTGCGCAGGCGCGATCCGGGGTTTTGATTTACGTGGCTTCCGGCAGGATCAGTTCTGGATCCGCCGGGTGGAATGATCCTGGAGCCAAATGATGTCCGGGTTATCGGGAGAAGCCAGGATGTCAGGGATTAAACCATCTTTTTGAATGGGTGGCATGGTGCGCGGGTCGAGCCACTTATGGGTCTCGGAATGACCATCGGCGAAGGAGAATCCGGCGGCCTGGTTGTGGTAACTGGCCGGGTAATCGAAAAAGCCGGTTTGGTCCGGCTCATCCGGCCATCCCCGCATGTCCGGGGCGAAATTGCCGATATCGATGCTGTCCTCGCGCATGTCGAGAAACACAAAAGTCCCCGCGGGACCGGGATCGAGCATTTCGGATTCTTTCAGATAGACTCGCCACATACCGACCCCCGACAAGCCAAGGCTCTCCCCGCCAAATCCGCCAACCCATAAGTTCATGGACATACTGCGCACGCGCCGAACCCTGCGGCCCTGGTAGGGACCGCTTGAGGGTTCAATGGTTGAACGGTCCGCCGGACATTTCCAGACTGCTGGTTCGCTGCAGTAACGCCAAAGCGGGCTTCGTTCGATATCTTTGGCAATATCCCAATTGGAGGGATTGGAAGGATCGAAGTCCAAATAACCAAGGACCCAGGCGTAGGGTTCCGTGGCGGGTTTGTTTGGATTGGGACTGGCAAAGAGCAGCCGGCCTTGGTTGTCATCGTTATACATCCGCCAACCGAGCAGGAGTTGGCGGTGATTGTTCAGGCAGAAAAGCGCCTGGGCCTTGGCTTTGGCCTTACTGAGTGCGGGCAGGAGAAGCCCGGCGAGAATGGCAATGACGACGATGACGACAAGCAATTCGAGGAGAGTAAATGCCCGCGCTCGCCGAGGACGGTAATGGAGACGGTGCAAAGGCATGTCAAAGGATTCAAAACTGGCCGTGGTGAATATAGTTGTCTTTGGTCAAGTGGCAACGGGTTGCCTTAGAAGATTGGGGGATGGCATCGCTCCCGAAATCATTTGCCGCCGTTTGATTCAATGAGGGTGAATGGTTCGAAAAGCCCGTAAGCAAGCGTATGATACTGGGCCCCGGGTGGCGGGCCGTGTTCTGGTCCATTCTGGAACATCCCCGGCCAGGCGGATCCGACGCCGGGGTCTCCGTGATGTGGCCCAAGCGTATTCTTCAGGGTCCCAATCACTACGACCTCGACCGTGTTCTCTCCACGGTGGATATGGCGTGAGATGTCGCATTCCCAGGGTGGGGCAAAGATGGAGCCGACCGGCTTTTGATTGACGAACACTTTTGCGACGCTGCCGTACCAGTCCCCCAAAGCGACGCGGTAGCCTTCTCGTTTCTTTGAGATATTGAATGATTGGCGATAGGTGACGCCTTCGGCGTAGAAGGGGTGGCCTTGCGCGTTCCAACCCGAACGACGGGGTGAGACTGTGCTGGCATCAATCTCTCGAAAAGTGAGGGGGGCGTCCGGTTCGATTGTGAAACCGTGGTCGGTCGCTCGTAGCGCGAAGGAACCGAGCAAATAAACGGGTTCCAACTCATGTTCGATTCGGAACGGTGCGGCTTTGAGCACGAGCTCATTTACGCCACGTCTCGCGAATCGGCTCAGGCTGATGCGGCCGAACGCGCGGTCAAGCCACCATCTGCCCGGAATGGCCGTCACCGGGTGTCCGTTGCAGGTGATAGTGTAGAGGTTGGGGCGCTCAACGACGGCCTCGAGGTCGGATGGCACGGATTCGGCAATCGTGAAGCGGTAAGTGGCCCTGAATCCACTGTCGGCGGGAAAGGTCCGAGCAATTAATTCGTCGCGGAACTGCACGGCGCTGTCCCAGGGATTGCGGTCCATGCCATTCTTGCGGAAGGCAAACTGATTGGCGGCATAGAAGTAGGCATTGGTCAGGCTCTCGTCCCCGGCGGTGATGCTGACATAGTCGAGGGTCAAGACATTGGGTCCAAGCCTTTGTACCTGCATTGCCCCGGAAGCAGGGAGCGATCTTCCCGGGCGCCTTTTTCCATCGTGTGGACTTCTCTGACGCTCTTTGGGAAAGAACAGGAGCAGGCTTCCGGAGGGCGGCAACTCGAAGGAGCTCTCGACGCCGACCTCGGTGGAAGTCCAGGAATATTCGTCGATATCACCACTGAGGAGGTCCCATCGTTCGATGCCGCCGGCCACTGCGCGGATGGTCCCCGTGGTCGGTTCAGCGATGCTGGTATTGACCAGGAACAACATTTGACCGTCCGCGAACTCCCGGCGGTGATGAAACAGTATTCCGCGGTCGGCGGGAGTACGCGTCACGACGAGAGGCGCTTGATGGGAGACTTTGGATAGCGCATCCAGCGCCGCATCGCTTTGGAGAATCTGCCAGCCCGGGGCGTTGCTCAGGCCTCGGACGGCATCCGAAGACGCGCCATCGGCGCGAGACGGGCCCGGATCGAAGCCGATGACGGCGCCCTTGCCGCGCAGGAAACGCTCGAGAAGTTTAAAGGTGGGTGAATTGAGGTTCTCCGTCATTGGGGGAAGCACGACGCATTCGTAATTGCGTTCGCCGATGTGAAGGAGGTTCCCTTGGACGGAGCCATATCGGGCCAGGACATCCTCGCAGCCAATGTCATATTCGATTTGGTGTCGTTCGAGGGCCACCAGGAATTGAAAGAACTGATCACCGACCGCATCGAGTTGGGTCGAGGCATGTGCATCGCCTTGGTACATCCAGGCAGTGGTCGTGGGTTCGAGAACGAGGATGCGGTTGACCTGTTCACCTTGAGAGAGGGCGAGGGAGAGCCGCGTAAGATATCGCTCGATGACATGGTACATGTCCCACCAAGGTTCGTGGTAGGAGAAGGATTGGGGATGATCGCGTTTCCGCGCGCCCCGCAAACTGATATAGGAAAGGTGTTCATCAAAGGTATTGATGCCCAGCACCGCCAGCCAATCTCCGATCCGTTTCATGTCTTCGAAGCGAAGGTCCCATCCTCCGGCGCCATAAACTTCGCAGAGGGTACGCTTTCGACCGAGCTGATTGGCGAGGCTGGAGATTTCGCGGACGGACCGGATATTGCCGAACTGGGCGTGGGTCTGTTCCTCATATCGGTTCATGAGGGTGTCGATAGCCGGGCGTTGTTGCCAGGCGGACATGGCCATGTTATCGGGCACGACAAGGCAATTTGGCCATTCGTGTTCCCAGTAGTGGCCGGTGAATTCGAGGCCGTACTGTTCGCAACGGTTGTAATAGGGCTCCGCCCAACGGTCGATGAAGAGGTCGAGGAGAACCTGGAAGTAATTGTGGCGGACCCTTCGCCAGTCCCCGACTTCCTGGGTTAGCTCCGGCAGGTGATCGAGTAGACCGTACCCCCAGCGACGCTCGAACACCTCCGGCAGATCGTCGGTCCAGGGCAATCCGCCCGCCGGCAGAATATGGGGTTCATCGGCGAAAATCCCCGGTATCCGGCTGCCAAAAAGGGGGCCGAATTCGCGGCGATAAGCCTCGATTGTGATTTCGAGGAATTGCTCGGTCACCCCGGGATAAAGAAGATCGACATAGGACCGATTACCGTGCCAGGGCGAATTGGCGGCGCGGATGAGAGTCGCGGTGAGGTATTGCGCCTGGGGCAGGGAGACACCATTACGGACATCCGTCGTAACATTTTCGAAGCGATCCCCATGTCTTCGGAACACTGCCATGGTAGCGTCGGTCCATGCCGGCACTCCCGAGGCGGCGCGCAATTGGAGTCCCCGTCCGCGCGCCACGGGCATGTTCTCAGGCACCCAGCCGCCAGCGAAACCTGAAGGATAGGAATTTTCATCATAGATCCACAGGTTCATGCCGAGCTTTTCCGCTTCGTCCAGGGCGATTCTCCATAGTCGAAACCAATCTCGAGACAGGTAGGGTGTCATGAGGCCCGGACGGGGATGCACGAAGGCCTGCCGAACCTCCTGGCTGGCCAAATCCCCGAGGGTCTGCCGGACTTGTTGTTCGTTCAAATCGTCATTCCATACCCAAAGCGGAGCGGTGGCATAACTACGATCGGGCTGTTTGAATTGGCTCCTCGCCATCCGCGAATTCTCAGTCGCGGAGGTCTCCAACGCGCCGAGCAGGAGCAGGCACAGGAACGTGATTCGGATCCAAGCCGGTGGCATGATGGCCGAAGAATACAGAGACCGTTTCATGGGTGAGAGGATTGGGGCGGAGATGCGCCGCTCGGGCGGTTAGACAGAGAAGACCTCTCGGACGAAGGCGCGGCTGCGGGCATGATTGTCTCTGGCTGAGCGCGTGATTCGGGTTCCCTCCTCCAGGGCGAGTTCGACGGTGTAACGGGCCGGAAGATGGTGGTTATGCGCATAGGCGGCCACGGCTTTGTAATCAATGTCACCAGTGGCGAGATCTTCCCACCAGATTTGCCCGCGACTTTGGCGCAGGTGCCAGGAGACGATACGCGACCCATAGTCGCGAAGGGCATCCTCGGGGCTGACGCCGCCACGGTAGACCCAATGGACATCGTAGCAGAAGTCCACCACCCCCGCGGGGCTGTTTCGAAAGTTATAGTGGAATTCGCGGGCCCGGTTTTGCATAGCCGGAGTATGATTATGAATGCCGAGGCGCAAACCGAGCAATTTCAAACTCTTTCCCAGATCGATCAATGCCGTGACCTGCGTTCGAAGTTCCGCTTCGGTCTTTTCGCGTCCAATTGGGTCGGGATTGCATATGATGAGGCTGAATCCGGCCTGCCGACACACCTCGGCTGCGGCGAGAAGTCGGTCCACGGTCTGGCTGGCAACGGTCGAATCATGAAATGGCCCACCGGTGTAGAGACTGACGGGGCGCAGCCCGAATTTGAGAAGGCGTTCGGCAAACTGTGAGTTATTGGCCGGCGCACTCACGTCAAGAGTGCCCTCGGCATAATCGTAGCCGCAATCGTGGACGGCTGAGAGCACCTCGTCCATGTGCGAGCTGAATTCGCGACCGGCGCGTTGGTAGTATTGGGTCCAGCCGTAGAGCTGGGTGCCGACCAATGCTGGCGGCGCACTGGTTCCTGGAGTCCGGCAAGCAACGCAACTCAGAACGCTCGCGCTCGCAAGGAACTGGCGTCGGGAGAGCGGCCCGAGGAGCGCTGCGGTGGAGGAATGGATGTGGCGATTTAAGGGCATGCTTCCAATGGAGTTCCAATACAATCGGCCGGGCGTCGCTTCCAGCCATGCACATGCGCGCTGACGGCGGGCTTAGTGGTCTGTTTCATAAATACGGTCACGTTCGTTGCGCCCAATTTGGCCTGAGGCAAGGCGCGAGGGCGAGAGTGTATCCCCTGCGATACTCGACCGACCGAGCAACGCCGCCCCAGGCCAAATTCGGCGCAACCCTCCGGGCGGCCGTTCTTTTTCGGCCAGACTTCGTTGCTCGCGCCTTACAGACCGCTGCGGGTTTGCTCGTTGCTCGCGCCTCGTCTGGCCGAAAAACCCCTGGCCGCGAGCGTAACCGTATTTATGAAACAGACCACTAAGTATCGGAAACGAACCAAGGGCCGGGCAAGGAGTTTCTGGATAAATTACATGGGTAATGGTCAAGCGTCCGGACACCGATTTATCGACTGCCCTGAGGTGGAATTCACACCGGCTTTAGCCTTGACGGGTCATTCGATCCGCGCTTAGCTTGCACGGTTTAAGAGACTATTGCTGGGCGACCAGCGCGAGAAAGTCGGGGAAGTATTCTACCGACTTTTTTGTTCCTTTAGAGGGAACGAACAGGACTATGAACGCGGAATTTTTGGCGGTATTGGAATACTGGGAGCGCGAGAAGGGCATCCAAAAGGATGTTCTTTTACGGGCGGTAGAAGAGGCATTGCTGTTGGCGGCGAAGAAGGCAGTTGGTCCGGCCCGCGAGCTGCGCTGTAGCATTGATCCTAAGACGGGTGATATCAAGGCGTTTGCGAAGCTAGTGGTATCGGACAGGGTCATCTCCAAGCACGACCAGATCTCTGTTTTTGACGCCCGACGCATTGACCCCGAGGCGCAGTTGGGCAGCGAAGTTGAAGTGGAAGTGACACCGGCGAATTTCGGGCGGATTGCCTCCCAGAACGCGAAGCAAGCCCTGATGCAGCATATTCGGCGAGCGGAGAAGGAACTGATTTACGCTGAGTTCAAAGATCGGGCAGGGGATATCGTGAGTGGGACCGTTCGCCGGTTTGACCGGTCAGATGTCACGGTGGATTTGGGCAGATATGAGGCTTTGTTGCCGAATCGGGAACGCGTCCCGACCGAGGAATACCAGATTGGCGAGCGGATCCGATGTTATGTGAAGGCCGTGGAAAACACGGTTCACGGGCCGGAGATCATCCTTTCTCGAGCGGACCCTCAGTTCGTCCTGAAGCTGTTTCGCCTGGAGGTCTCAGAAATCAGCGATGGCACCATCGAGATTAAAGGAATAGCGCGAGAGCCGGGATTCAGGACAAAACTGGCGGTCTGGTCACGGGACGAGAAGGTGGATCCGGTAGGTGCCTGTGTAGGGTTACGAGGACAACGGGTTAAGAACATCGTTCGTGAGTTGAACAACGAGAAGGTGGACGTGATCAAGTGGGATTCCAACGTCAAGACGTTCATCACCAATTCGCTGGCGCCGGCGAAGTTGAAGGCCTTCGACGTAGACGAGCCCAATCGCAGGGTGAGAATCCTGGTCAGCGTGGATCAACTTTCACTTGCAATTGGAAAGCGCGGGCAGAACGCGCGGCTGACTTCGAAGCTGACCGGATGGCAGGTGGACATCGAGCCCGAACAGATCGTGACCATGGGATTTGAGGAAAAGGTGGCTCAGGCGATCAAGACGGTGGCGGCCATCCCCGGGATTTCAGAGTCGCAGGCCGACAGCCTGGTCCATCATGGCTTTTTAAGCCTGGAAGATTTGCTGCAAGCTGAACCGGAAGACCTTGCGGCGATACCCGAAATCGGAGATGAGGCTGCAGCGGTGCTTGATGCGATCAGAAGCGAAGCCGCGAGACGCAATGCCGGTGGTGCACAGGCCTCCGTCGGCTAGCGATTCAGTCAAGATTTGATACCGGAACCCGTCAGTCAGGTGGAATGAGTAGTTCGACCCAGGTCCGGTTGCACGAACAAGATTATGCCCGTTCGGATTTACGACATCGCCAAGAAACTTGGGATCGAAAGCAAGGACGTTCTTTCGAAGGCGAAAGAACTGGGCATCCCGGGCGCCCGGGTGCCATCCAGTTCCCTGGACAAGATCACGGCGGCATATCTGGAGGAACAGCTTGGAGGGGCACTCCTGCGACCTCCCGAACCTCCGCCATCCGCCCCGGAACCGGTTGTTGTGGTCACTGCGCCCATTGAGCCTCCCCCCCGGCGGTAACGGAAGCCGAGCCTTTGCCGGCTGAGCAGGAACAGCCGGTTGCCCAGGCCGACCTGGATGTCGATTCCGCTGCGCCTGAACCTGCCCCCAGCGAACCCGCTCCTGCCGAGGTTGAAGAAGCGCCCGCAGTTTCCGAGGAACAGGAAGAAGGCGTGGCTGATATGCCGGAGGACGAATCTGCGGCCGAACCGGTAGTGACGGCAGAACCTGAAGCTGCCGCCCCGGTCGAACCGCCGCCGACGCCTCCCGTCCCGCCTGCTCCAAGGATTGGAGAAAAGGTGGGTTTCATCCAATTGCCCCAACGGCCTGCATCACGAACGGCTCCGGGACGCGGATCCCAACCGCGACCGGCGACTCCCCCTTCGCGTTCGGGCCGGCCCGGAGAGAGACCGCCTTCCCAAGCACCAGCCCGGGGTGGGAACCGGCCTGGGGAGAAGGAGGCGCGACCAGTTGCCAAATTTGTTCCGCCGGTCTCGGGCGAAGTCATTACGATCAAGCCGCCGATTATTGTGCGGGATCTGGCGGAGGCATTGCGGAAGAAGCCGTTTCAAATCATCGCCGATCTCATGGAGGCGGGAGTATTCGCCACGGTAAACCAGGCCATCGAGGAGCCCATTGCCCAACGCGTCTGTGCAAAGCACGGATTTCGGTTTGAGGTCGAGAAACGCGAACGAGGCGGGGGCCTGGTGCATGCGCCGCGTAAGCCCGTGGAGGTGGACCCCGAGGACCGGATCGAAGATTTGCGGCCGCGAGCGCCGGTGGTGACCATCATGGGGCACGTGGACCACGGGAAGACGACCGTTTTGGATGTCATTCGCAAAACGAACGTGGCGGCGCGCGAGGCGGGCGGGATCACACAGCACATCGGCGCCTATACGATTTCGATTCCTCATCCGGAACGGAAAAACGAGCTCCAGCAGATCACGTTTCTGGATACCCCCGGCCACGAGGCCTTCAGTTCAATGCGGGCCCGAGGCGCGAACGTGACGGACATTGTGATCCTGGTGGTGGCGGCGAATGATGGAGTGATGCCGCAAACGGTCGAGGCGCTGAATCATGCCCTGGCCGCCCGGGTGCCGATCATGGTGGCGGTCAATAAGTGCGATCATCCCAACGCCATGCCGATGAAGGTGCGGCAGCAGCTTCAGGAGCGGGGTTTGGTGTGCGAGGAATGGGGCGGCAACACCATTTTTGTGGATGCTTCGGCGCTGACCGGGCAAGGGATCGACAAGCTTCTGGAGTTGCTCGTGCTCCAGGCGGAAGTCCTGGAGTTGAAAGCCAACCCGAACCGGACCGCCAAGGGCAACGTCATCGAATCCGGTCTCGAGCCGGGCGGGCCGACGGCGACGCTATTGATTCGGAAGGGGACGTTGCATGTGGGGGACATGCTGCTTTGTGGTCAGTATTGGGGGAAGGTGCGTGCGTTGGTTAATGAGGAGGGCAAACGGCTCCCGGATGCCGGCCCATCAGTGGCAGTTAAGGTATTGGGCCTAAACGGCGTCCCGGAGGCCGGACTCGAATTCAGCGTCTTTGAGAATGAAAAAGATGCGCGCTCGGTTGCGGAAGAGCGCGCTCGTGAAAATCGGGCGCAAGAAAAGGAACGACGCCCACGGATGACGCTGGAGAACTTGCTGGACGCGTTGAATTCGGAGTCCGCGAAGGTATTCAAGGTGGTGGTCAAGGCAGACACGCAGGGATCCGTTGAGGCCATCGTCGAAGCCTTGAAGAAGATCGAGTCCGCCAAGGTCACTTTGGATGTCATTCACAGCGGCGTGGGTGCGGTGACGGAGTCGGATGTGCTCCTGGCGGCAGCGTCCAAGGCCGTGGTGCTGGGGTTTCATTGCCGGATCGACAGCAGTGCCAATGAGGTGGCCCGTCGCGAAGGTGTGCAGATCAAACTCTACTCGATCATTTACGAACTGATCGACCAGGTAAAAGAAGCCATGGCGGGACTCCTGGAGCCCGTCTACAAGGAGGTGGTTACCGGCTCGGCGGATGTTCGGAAGATCTTCGCGTTGTCCAAAGGAGGCAACGTCGCGGGCTGCGTGGTCACCAGTGGCCGGATTGTGAAAGGCAAGTTGCGCGTCATGCGGCGCAAGTCGCTCGTCTACGAAGGGGTCAGCCAGGCATTGCGCCGTTTTCAGGATGAAGTCACCGAAGTCCGCGCCGGTATAGAATGCGGGATCCGGATTGAGGGTTTCAACGATTACCAGGTCGGGGACGTCATTGAATGTTACAGCCTGGAACGGATCTCCCAGTCACTGTAAGTCAGGAATCGCGGATCGGCCTTGGTCAATTCGCGCCCGCCCAGATTGAGATGCCTTCGCTCCGACATGCACGCGTTCGCGAGTTGCTGAAACGCAAGCTCGGCGAAGTATTGCGTCGCGAGATTCAGCCCGATGCCGCGGGATTGATCACGGTCAATGACGTCGGGTTGGCCGGCGATCTAAAGTCCGCCACGGTCTTTATCGGGGTGGTGGGCAAGCCGGAACAACAACAGAAGACCATCGGCCTCGTGGCCCGCGAGCGCGCGCGGATTCAAACCCTCGTCGCGCGGGAAGTTGTGCTCAAATACATGCCGCGGCTCCGGTTCGTGCTTGATGAATCGATCGAACGCGGTAATCGCGTGCTGGCGATCATGGAAGAACTGCAGATCTCCGAGCCGGAAACCGATCGCGATTCCGAGGAATGACGGCGGCCCGCGCATGAAGTTATCGGCCAAAGCCCTGCCCCGGATCGGAGCCGCCCTTGCTGGCCATCAGTCCTTTTGCGTGGTGGGCCATATGCGGCCGGACGGCGACTGCATCGGCTCGCAATTGGCCCTGGCCCTCGCCCTGCGCCATCAGGGCAGGCGAGCGATCTGTTGGAACGAAGATCCACTCCCACGGAAGTTGGGGTTCCTGGACACGTCGAACCTGTTCCGTTTGCCGAAGTCGGGACAGAAGTTTGACTGCGTGGTGGCGACGGATTGTGCGAGTTTTGAACGGCTGGGTCGCGCGGGGCAATGCCTGGGTCAAAGGCGGCTGCTGATCAACATCGATCACCACTCCAGCAATACCCGGTTTGGCGACCTCAATTGGGTGGAACCCGGGAGGCCTTCTACCGGCGAACTGATCTTTGGCCTCCTCAAATCCTTGAATTGGCCCGTCACATCCCCCGTGGCCGACTGTCTCTACACGGCGATATCAACCGATACCGGATCGTTCCAATACCCCAGCACACTCCCGGAGACCCACGCTGTCGCGGGACAATTGCTGAAGGCTGGGGCAAACCTGGAGCGGATTTGTCGCTTCGTCTACCAATCCTCCCCGCTTTCCCGGGTTCTTCTGTTGCGGCACGTCTATTCCACATTCCGCTTGGCTCATGAAGATCGAACTGCCTATGTCCGGCTCCGCAAGTCGGACTATGCCCGCGCCGGGGGACTCCCCGACGACAGCGAAGGTTTGATTGATCATATCCGCGCGATCGATTCGGTGATCGTGGCTTGTCTCTTTGAGGAAATCGAATCCGGGCTCACCCGTATCAGCCTGCGGTCGAAGGATGCGAATATTCGAGTGCAGGAAATACTCGCCCCTTTTGGGGGCGGCGGCCATCGAGCCGCGGCCGGGGCCCGCGTGCATGGCCCTTCTGCGGCGGTTCAACGGCGGGTTTTAGCGGCGGTGGGAGCGGCTTACGACAGCTACTGATGCATACATTTGAATCTTTGGATGGCGCCCTTCTGATCGATAAACCGGCCGGGCCGACATCGCACGATGTGGTGGACGCAATTCGGCGCCGTTTCCACATCAAGAAAGTGGGCCACTGCGGAACACTGGACCCCCGGGCGACGGGATTGCTCATCCTGGTTCTTGGTCGCGCAACCAAACTCTCCGAACGCCTCATGGCGGATGACAAGGTCTACGAAGGAACTTTGAAGTTGGGAGAATCGACCACCAGCCACGACGCCGACGGCGATCTGACGGGTTCGCTGCCCGTCCCTCTGCTAAGCCTGGAGGATCTGAACGAAACCGCCGACACTTTCGTCGGTGACCAAATGCAGTTGCCTCCGATGGTTTCCGCCATCAAAAAGGATGGCGTTCCGCTTTACAAGCTCGCGCGCAAAGGGGTGGAAGTGGAGCGTAAAACGCGGCTCATTCACATCTACAGTTTCAGATTCTCAGATTACCGGGAGCCCTTGGCACAATTCCGGGTTGCAGCTACAAAAGGCACTTACGTGCGAACCTTGGCCCATGATTTTGGCGCCAAACTCGGTTGCGGCGCGCACCTTACCGCTCTACGTCGCATGGTATCCGGCAGGTTCGATGTCGCGAATTCCCTCGCCCTGGACCGTGTCCTCGAATTGTCACCCGCCGAACTGAAGTCCAGGGTCATTCCATTTCTGAAGTTGACCGCCGGCGGCGCTTCCGTGCCCGGCGAGGCCTGAGGCAACCCCGGCATCTCCTCGCGGCCGGGCGTGTTTGCCAGTCCGCTCGATCCGCAACGTGTCGGATTGCGTCGAACTCTTCGCGGCCGGAGAGGCGGTACCCCCCCCAGCCCGCATTTTTCATCGCTCTACACTGGTCAAGCGGCAGGGCTCACTTGGGTTGCCGGAAAAATGCGGGTTCTCGGTCACGGTTCAATGACGTTTCATTGTCGCGGTTTGTTTTCGCGCGACGAGTGGTTGCGGCACGACTATTGCCAACAACTTTCCAGGCGCGATGGCGCGGCAAAAAAGTCGAGACCCGGGAATAAGGATAGCCTGAAGTGATCATCAGATGAATAAATACAATTTCGTTAGTTCTTGCTATATCTCGAATGACATCCTATTCTCTTCGCAGTTCACCCGAAAACAGCCGATGATCCCATGCGCTCCAGTCGCGCCCACGTCCCAATCTCGGACCACTGCCGGCGGGTGCTCGGGTTCGTCGCGCGAAGGATCCTCCGGCGCCCGTTTCCTCCCAACCGCCTGCCGCCATGCGCTGGTCTAAACTACCGCCTCAGATTGTGCGCCTGCTCCTGCTGACGCTGGGAATTGTGGGGTCGTACCTGATCGCCCGGCAATTCCTGACGCCGCCGACGTTCGGCGAACTGGGCTGGTTCCGGGCGGGCGCATTGGAGGATCTGGCGAGCTACGAGCGGGTTTATGCCGGCGCGGTAGCCTGTGCGGAGTGTCATTCCGATCAAACGGACGAGATCGCCGGTGGAGGGCATAAGTCGCTCGCTTGTGAAGGTTGTCACGGGCCCGGGCAGGCCCACGCGGACAACCCGGACTTGCACAAGATGCAGATCCTGACGTTCAGTCATTGTGTCCGTTGCCATGGCGCGAATCCATCACGGCCGAAGTGGCACAAGCAGATCGACGTGTCCGACCACTACACGGGGGACACGTGCACGGAATGTCATCTCCCGCATCAGCCTAACGAAACGCCATGAGAACCCCGCTTCCGCGCCGCTCGGTCATCCGGCGATTGGCCGCCAGCCTCGCCGGGTTGGCGCTGTTACCACTTGCCCAGGCCGCCAAGACCACGGTGAAAAAGGTTTTCGTTCGATCCGACGCCCCAAAAGGCTACAACCCGCACGATCACCGATGGCTGATGGCACTGGATTTGAACCGGTGCATCGGTTGCGGGCTCTGCGCCGTGGCCTGCAAGCACGAGAATCATGTCCCGGAGGGTCCAAGTTACTTTCGGACCTGGATCGAACGCTACATTATCCTGAAACCCGGGCCGGGCTCGGCCGAGACCCGCGGGGAAGTGTTGGTCGATTCGCCGAATGGCGGCATGGATGGGTTTCCCAGCCCGGTAGTGCCGGTCGATGAGATCCTCCATTCGTTTTTTGTGCCCAAGCTCTGCAACCTGTGTGCGCATTCGCCATGCGCGCAGGTCTGTCCGGTGGGGGCGACTTTTGACAGCCCGGACGGGGTGGTCCTGGTAGACCCCAAGTATTGCATCGGATGCGGTTTTTGCATTCAGGCCTGTCCGTATGGCTGCCGGTTCCTGAACCCAATCACGCATACGGCGGAGAAGTGCACCCTCTGCTACCACCGCATTACGCGGGGTCTGAAGCCGGCCTGCGTTGAGGTTTGCCCAACGCAGGCGCGCTTATTTGGCGATTTGAAGCATCCGGCGGAGGACGATCCGCTGGGTGCATTCTTTGCGGCCAATCGCGTGCAGGGATTGAAGCCGCATTTGGGGACGGACCCGCGGGTGCAGTATGCCGGGCTGGACAAGGAGGTCCGATAACATGGGCGAGATGATCACCAACACCGTCTTCGAGGTGCTGCCGCACATCGACGGTTTCGCCTATCCCAATGAATCCAATCTCCAACCGCTCTGGGGAATTCTCATTGTCCTCTATCCCTACATTACCGGCTTGGTCGCCGGCGCGTTCATTATGGCGTCCCTCGTCCGGGTGTTCCACGTGAAGGCGCTCGAACCGGTCTATCGGCTCTCGATGCTGACCGCCCTGGCCTTTCTGTTGTGCGCGGCGTTGCCCCTGCTGTTTCATCTGGGGCGGCCGGAGCGGTTTTATGAGATCATGATCACACCGCATTTCAGCTCGCCGATGGCGATGTTCGGTTTTGTGTACGCCTGGTATTTGATGGCCGTGCTGTTGCTCGAACTTTGGTTCGATTACCGTTACGATTTCGTCCGCTGGAGCGAAACCGCACCGGGATTTCGCGGGTTGCTCTACCGCCTCTTCACCCTGGGCGTGGATGACCGGTCGCCGGCGGCACTGAAGCTGGATCACTCGATTGGTCACTTTCTCTCGGTGGTGGGCATTCCATCGGCCTTTCTGCTGCACGGCTACGTTGGTTTCATCTTCGGTTCCATCAAAGCCAATCCGTGGTGGGGCAATGTGCTGATGCCCATTATTTTCATCCTGTCGGCCGTGGTCAGCGGCATTGCGCTTTGTGTGTTCAACTACCAGGTGTTGACGTGGGTGCGCCGACTGCGAATCGACATGCGCTGCCTGGATGTGATGGGGATGTTTCTCTTCTACGCCTTGGTGGTGGATGCGGCCGTCGAGGGACTGGACTGGATTCATCGGGTGTTCCAGGCCGAGGAGAGCTTCCAGGTTTTGCATCGTCTGGCGACTGAGAAACTCTTCTATACGCTGAGGATTGGACAGGCGGCCATGGGCACGCTGGCGCCTCTGGTACTCCTGGGGCTGCTTCAACTTTTCCGGGCCAGGTTCAGCGAATTGTACCGGCGCCGCATGTACTTCGTCAGCAGCCTGCTGATCCTGATCGGAGTGTTGGCCATGCGCTGGAACGTCGTGATTGGCGGCCAACTCTTCTCCAAGAGCCTGCGTGGTTTCATGAGCTACAAAATGGAGTTCGCCGGCCTCGAAGGCTGGTTCATGTCCGGCGCGCTGCTTGCCTTACCCTTCATCGTCCTGGTGATCCTGGTGAAGCTCTTTCTGCCACCCTCACCGCCATCAACTCCTGCGGGTGCGATCTCGGAGGGTTGCCCGCCCGCCACTCACCCCGCCTCAGCGGAGTGAGCCGCTCGCGAGTGCGCTCGTCAACCGGCTCCCGGCTTTTACTGGGCGTCGATCAAAGTGAAATTTGGCATGAACGCCGCCCTGACAACCACGCCACCGAGAGCCCTGAGCGAGCGACTGGACGAGATGGAACATCGACTGGATCGACTCGAGCAGCATTTGGGGCTCGTGGCCGCTCCCGAAACTGACGACGCAGACCGTCGGCCGCCGCAGGTGGAATGGGCCGCTGTTCCGGCCCCTTCGCGTGTCGGGGGCACTCCTTCGGAGGACGACCTGGAACAAGTGGTGGGACAACAGTGGTTTGCCCATGTGGGCATCCTGGTGCTCGCTTTGGGCGCGGCCTTCGCCCTTTCCCTTCCCTATCCCGGGTGGCCGCCGGCGCTCCCTTCGATTCTCGGTTACGCGGTGGTCGGCGGGCTTTTACTGCTTGCGCAACTGTGGCGGGAAATTTTCACATTGATCTCGAGCTACCTTCGCGGGGCAGCCATGGCCCTGCTTTATTTTGCGACCCTGCGCCTTTATTTTTTTGGGAACGAGCCTGTGCTAAGGGTGGATTCCTGGCAGGGCAAATGGGTCCTGCTGGTTGTGGTGGCGATCAATCTTGGCATCGCTTTGCGTCGGCATTCGCCCTATCTCCTGGGCCTGGCGCTGACGATGGGCTATTTCACGCTGGTCTTGTTGGACACTCCTGGGGTTCTTTTCCCCGGCATCGTTGCGCTCTCGGCGGTCGTGGTTTACTGCTGGCGGCGCTACGACTGGCCGGTGTTGCTGCTCCTGTGCATCCCGGCTGCCTATCTCAGCCATGGCTTCTGGGTGCTCCAGGGTTCCTTGTGGAAAGGCGCGTTTCATCCCGCGCAGGGACCATATCCGAGCATTTTCTTCATTTTGTCGTACGGCGTGGTGCTGGGCGTTGCTCCCCTTCTGCGGCGAACATCGGAGCCGGAGGATTCCCTGGACGCGGCGGGCGCGTTATTCAACGCGGGGGCCGGGTATGCTCTGTACCTGCTCCACACAGCAGTCGCATTTAACTCCGCGATGGTGGAATCCCAACTTGTTGCCGCGGGCGTCTACCTGGGATTGGCGGTGGCGCTTTGGACGATTCGTCGCAGCGAGCTGGCCTGCTTCATTTACGCCATGACGGGCTATCTCGCCCTGAGCGTGGCGATCCTCAGCGCATTCGCCATCCCCAATGTTTTTGTCTGGCTCTCCCTCGAAAGCGTGCTGGTGGTGACGACGGCCCTCTGGTTCCGATCGCCATTCATCGTGGTCGCCAATTTCTTCATCTACCTTGCGATCGTCCTTGGCTACATGATGGTGGCCAAACAGGAAACCGGAGTCAGCTTCGGCTTCGGGTTGGTCGCGCTGGTCAGTGCCCGCATACTCAACTGGCAAAAGGAGCGGCTGCAACTGAAGACCGAAAAGATGCGGAACGCCTATTTGCTCAGCGCATTGCTCGTGTTCCCCTATGCCCTGTATCACCTCGTGCCGAGGGCCTACGTGGCGTTGTCGTGGGTGGGGGTGGCAGGTCTCTATTATGTGCTGAACCTGCTCATGCGAAACCAGAAATACCGCTGGATGGGCCACTTCACGCTCCTCCTCACTGTGCTCTATCTCCTGGCGATCGGCATCATTGAGCTCGCCCCGATGCACCGGGTCTGGTCGTTTCTGGTCCTGGGAACTGTGCTGCTGGCCGTCTCCTTGATATTCACCCGTCGGCGGGCCGGCGGTCGTCCGGCGCAATCGGAGAAATGAACGGGAGATCGCCACTGCCTTTCCCCCGACCTCGAATGAGGAATCGGCTTGAAGCCACTTTCGCTCGTTGTTCGTGCCGTGGCGGTCCTGTGGGTTGGCGGCTTCTCCCGACGATGATCGATCACGCGTCCTGAGCTCGAAGCTCCTTGCCCAGACAAATGCTGGTCTCCGGCGAGAGGCAGTATTCGCCGTAGAGGGGAATCCGTCCGAAGCCTGCCGTTTGATAGAGCGCGAGTGCGGCGGCCTGTCGAACGCCGGTTTCGAGGATCAGTCGCTGAACGCCCAGGGCTCGAGCCTCTGTTTCCAGGGCGGCCACGAGGCGACGCCCCAATCCTTTCCCGCGCTCGGTGGGTGTCACATACATGCGCTTGAGTTCGGCCGTGCCGGCATCGCGAAGTCGCAACGCGCCGCAACCTACCGGCGTTTTCCCTCGATAAACAACCAGGAAGACGCCGCGCCCATCGGCTACTTCCGCGGGGTCCAGGTGAAAGTGGGTCGCTCCGGGCTCGGGATAGATACCGCTCAGTTCGGCGTCCAAAGAATCGATCAGAACCCGACTGTCATCGGCAATCAGTTCTGCGCGTTCAATGGTGAAATGCTCCAACCCGTCGGACGAACCAGGTTCATCTTGGCCGGCAACTATTGGCGAAATTCCTTCCCGAGTTAATTCGGGCTGGCGGCTCTCGGTGTCTCGGGCGCGGCCCATGTCGCGAACGCTGCGACGAGGACTACCGCGTGGTCGGATTCCGCCGAGAACGCCGGAATACCGGACCGCCCCAATGAACAGGATCAGGCCCGTGATCACATAGAAGGAGAACATGAGCAGGACTTGAATCCCGGCCCAAGGGAAAAGCACGAGACGCGAAGTTGCGGTGACGGCCGTCGCCACTCCACAAGCCAGCACGAAGCCGCGCCAGGTGAAGGTGAATAACGGGCGGCAGGCCCCTCGGCCGATTGGACTGCGGCAGGATTGTCGCAGAGCACCGACGAAGACGACGAGCAGGACGGCGTAAATCAACCAGACTGTCAATTGACCGTTGGCAAGGCTCGGAATGGAGTTCGGCCGGATGGCAAACCCCCAGAACGCATACCAGACCAACAACAGAAAACCGAAGATCTTCAGTCCGCGGTCACCCGGTAACAATTCACGAAAGGTGTAGGAAGTGCCGCCGGATCGTCTCCACCAGAGCAGCGCCAGCCCTACGACGAAACTGTTGGTTGCGCCGGACGCCAAAGATGCGGCCACCGAGGGCGAATTGACGAATTGCATGAAACCGAGAAAGGCCATCAAAAGACCAATCCAAAGCCTGGGATGGGATCGGACGGCATTCTGTACCCGAATGGGCAATCCCGCCGCGATTTCGTCCGAACGGGTGCCGAGTGCTTCGAGGAAAAGGAGGGGAACGACAAAAGCCAGCATCGGATGCAGGAACATCACCAGAAGGATCGTCTCGAACAAAGCAATGCCCGCCACAGTGAAGATCGGCCCTTCCGGACGGAACGAGACCCACAGAACCTTCGTAATATAGGCCTCGTACATGCCGTAAAGCATGCCAGCAGCAAGTAATGTCCAGAACACCGGCCGCCCAAACCTGAACACTAACCCGCCTAATAAAACGCTGTGTAACAGATACAATGGCAGGACAACCAGTATTCCCCAGATCGTGAAAAACGGAAACATCGTGGAACCCGCCGGCACTTCCACGAAAACCACTGAAAACATCCCGATGAGAATCCAGAACGCCAGCTTTCTCCACGTGGTGGGAATGCCGGCCGCGGACGGGGTTGATCTTTCGATGGCGCTTTCCATGGAACAGAATTCCCACTGCATCCATCATGGAGAATTCCGGTCCATCCCCGCAATCTTAGCCGGGGTCAGGACGAGGTTTCGGTACGCGATGCCTCCATGGTCGCCTTGCAAATAGATCGGGCCCGGCCGTCCTTCGTGACTGTCCAGTGCGCCTCCCGTAATGCCGGGAATCTCCCGGTTATCGATAATGGTCCGGCCATTTTGGAGAACGGTGATCCATCGGCCCAGAAGCGTGATGTCGAATGACTGCCAGACGCCCGGGCGTCGCGGCTGTTCCGGAAGCGGCGCCAGAAACCCATAAACGGCGCCCATGTGATGACTGGGCGGTTCTTGCAGCGAATCATCCTCCACTTGCACCTCGTATCGGCCGCGCAGATAGATCCCGCTGTTCGCATTGGTGGGGCAATTGATTTCAATGTGGAGCTTAAAATCCTGAAACTCATCCACAGTGGCGATGTTCGACCCCGCGGACGTGTTGGCAAGGCAACCGTTCTCAATCACCCAACTGGTCGCCTTGTCCGGATTATCAAAAGTCCAGCCTTCGAAATTGCGTCCATTAAACAGCGCCATCGGTTCCCCCCATTTGACCCCCACCGGCGGTTTAAGGACTGGAGCGCGTTGGCCGGTCCAATTCCAGGGCGTGCCATTGGGGCCCTCCGCCGAGCCGGCGAGCGTTTCGCCTACGCGTCGCCCCATGAACCTAAGATCGGTGCGGCTGTCCTCTTCCTCCTTGGGCGAAACAAACTCAAGCCGGTCCCCCTGGATGCGAATTGTGGGCAACGGACGGGCGTTTCCCCAGCGACCTACGAAATTGGCTTTCATACCTCCCGGCGCGGCGGTGACTTCCAGCCAGGATGGAAATTGTTTGCCGGTCGCATCCTGGATGCTGAGATCCCACCGGCCCGCGAATGACTCGATGGATGTCGCTCCGATGATCTCGATGGTCAGTAGCGCGCTGCTCAATAACACGAAGAGTCTCAGACACGCGGCAGGCGAGTTTGCTGCCAGGAACCAGGGACTGGGTTTCATGGGCGAAGTCTATCAGGGATCTGTCGCGTTACAAACTCCCCGCGCACTGGGCCTTCACGGTTTCGTGATCGCGGGTTTCAAGGTCCATGTCTGCAATCGCGCCAGCTCCATCAATTTGGGGGCACGAAAACTTTCCCGATGTATAATCCAGTCGCCAAAAAGATGCGGCGTCTCCTTCGCGAGGTACCTTTCTGGAAGCACCCGCGTATCCTGACCCAACTCCAGGTCCTGGTTGGTCGGTGATTCACCCGTCTCTCCGTGCAATCCCCAGGCCGCAGCCAGCGCCACGAGAAAATCGGCGGGCGGCACGGCTTCCGCACCGACAAACACCCGCGCCGGAACCCGGCCCTCCGTTCGTATGTACCCGCACACATCGCAAAGGGCATCTCGAAAGGCCAACCCATTGAGAGTCCTGAGCGAGGACGCGGGCGGTGGCGAATCGGGACCGAGCAGCCCGTTTCCTATGAGCGGGAACTTCAGCGGGCGCCCTGAGATCAATTCGTTGAGCGCAAGCGTGAGTAGTTCGAATTGATCAGCCACGGAATAGGCCCTTGATCCGACGCGCTGATAGTCCAGGCCGGTCCCCCCCGCGTCACGGATCCGCCGGGCCAGTTCGTCGAGGTCAGCTTCCGACGCGCCCTCCGAGCGGACAAGGTCCGGGTATAGGCCGGGGAGGTCGCTGGCGGTGATCCAGCGCACACCGGGGATGGCCCGAATGTAATCGATGTATTCGGCAAATCGCTTGAATGCGGCGTCAGTCTCCGCTGCCGGGAGTTGACCCGGTGGCCGCCACTGCTCTCGCGGGGGGTTGGCGCCGCGGGCAAAGTTCACACCATCCCAGAACTCACGATGCACCCACTCGCAGGGGTGATAGAACATGCTGATGAGTCCGCCACCCTCACTCCGCAGGCGTTCGGCGATGTCGGAGAACCTCTTCCTGGCCGGCCCGACGTCCGCCGGATCGTGCAATTCCATGCGCGCGAGGTTCGGCCGCATGCGGAAGACGTTCAGGGCACCGGCATACCAGAACGGAGTGCCATCCATTCCGATGTGCGAATCATCATCCACATAACAGGACACGCCCTGGACCGAGACCCCAATTTGGGGCAGCGCCGCGATGGCCTGCGGAGCCCACGACGAACCGGGTTGACCATAGCAGGCAAGTGCGGACACTCCGAGAATCCGCCTCACATCGGCCGCACCATCGCCTTCCCTCCGCACAAACTCCGCAATGCCGTCCAGCCAGCCGCAATCGGCCAGGTATTCTGTCGGCGTCGGGTGCACCGAGTGGAAATCCGTATGATACCCGATGTCGTGCCTTCTCAACGCGGTAATGACGTCCTTCCGGCCACGCCGTTCCAACACGCGCGCCTTCTCGCCCACGAGCTTGAAAGTGGCGCGGATGCCCCGTTCCGTGAGCAGCTCACACAGGCGTTTGGTGGCGTCATCATCGGCGGGAAGGAGATAATCTTCCGTATCGAACCACAGGATGACCTGAATCGAAACGGGCGCCTTGTCGGCAGCCCGGGACATGCTCATACCGGTCAGGACCATCAGCACGGCCAGCGCGAACCGGTACCGAAATGTGTGGGGAGGATGGCTGTTCATACGCAGGAAATCCAATGCCGGCAGCGGTTGAGTAAGTTCATCGTGGCGGCGCCTTGTCCGATACGTTGCCCGGCCACACCGGTAGCACCTTCCGGCATGATATAGAGAATCTTGGCCCTGAGGGCAACGGTGAATGGGGAACATTCTTGCCAATGGCGCCTCTTACCCGGACAAGATCGGCGATCGCGCATGAACGACACCCAACAACCAAACATCGCCTGTGCGCAGCCGGATCGAGAGGTCAAGGGCGGTCATGCCCCAATCGCCAACCGCTACCTCGTCAATCCCTGAGTTCCATGAAACTACTGCCTATCCCATCTGAATCGCGAATCTCCCGAATCCAAGCCTCAGGACCCTCCCGGCGCCGGTTCATCAAGACCTTCGTTTATGGCGCCGCCCTCTCAACCCTCGCGGCCAAAGAGTGGGTCGGAACCCTCCTTGCCGAATGCCTGCCGTCCGTCTCTGGCGCCGGGATGTTGAGGGTGTCCGTGACGGACTTTCCGGCATTGACCGCACCCCCCGGCTCCGTTCGCCTGGCGCTGAATAGCTTCTCGCAAAGCGGCCCGTCGGGCGGGGGATTCTATCCCTTCCTTATCAATCGCGACGCAGCCGGCCAGTTCTATGCCCTGAGGACACGCTGTTCCCACCAGGGCTGCGTCGTGCCCGCCTTCAGCGCCGCGCTAGGGGCAAGTGTGTGTCCCTGTCACGGGTCCCGTTATGCCCTGAATGGCGCGGTTATCCAGGGTCCGGCCCCAACTGGATTAACCGCCTATCCCCTGAATCTTGATGGGAATGTGCTTTGCATCGAGGTCCCGCAATTGGGTTATTCGGTGAATGTGTCGACTGTGGTCACTGGGGCCAACCCCAGGCTCCGGCTCCAGTTTCGCACATTGCAAGGCGGACGGTATGAAGTGGTCTTTCGGCCGTCCACGCTCGACGCGGGTACGGTCGTGCCCTTTGCTTTAACCGAAACGGGAATGGCGGACACGACCACGCTCACAGGCAATAACACCCAGCAGACGGTCTACGTGGATTCGGACGGCGCATCCGGCTTTTACAGCGTTTCCCTCAAAGCGATCGCCGGTTAATCCGGCACGGAATTTCCGCGAAACCCAGCGCATTCATATCGACTCAGCCTCCGCCGCCTTGGATGCGCACTTCATTTATCCGGGGTCGATGGTCCCAGATTCTGCAATACCTCGCGGACGAGCTCATCCACGTCGAGCCCGGGACTTGCCCCGGAGGTTGGAGTGGAAGCGTGAACCGAACCGGATTTCGCCTCACCCGGACGCCGGCAGGCGCGCGCGGCTTCGGAGAAACCGCAGTCCGCCAAAATGCAGGCGATGTGCGAACGGATGTCCTCGTAGCTGCATTGCTCGGCGGGCGAAAGCAATTGACGGCTCGTGCCCAGATTGAACCCCCGGAGGGACATTCCGGCGCGGAAACCTTCGGGGAAATTGGTCCCATACAGCATCGCGTTGATGAGATCCAGCAGCTTGAACTGAATCCGTCGCGCCTCCTCCCAATGGCCTGCCACAGACTCGTGATACAGTTTCATGATCACCTCCGGCACAACCCCGCTGGTGGCGATGGTGCCGCCATCGGCGCCCATCAGGAGCGCGGGAAAAAGGGTTTCTTCGGTGCCGCTGAGAATGGCGAAGTTGGCCCGATGAGGTTTGATGGCCTGCAGCGTGCAAAGCAATCTCGGAAAGTCGCGGCTACTGTCCTTGATGCCGACAATCCGGGGACAATCCAGCGCCAATCGCGTGACCACCGCCACGCTGATCTCGTTTGCAAATTGGGGGATGTTGTAGAGCACGATGTCGATCGGCGAGTTCCGGGCCAGTTCGCGAAACCAATGTTCGATGCTCTCCTGGCTGACCTTGTAGTAGTACGGGCCGGTGATGGAAACCGCGGCGCATCCCAGATCAGCGTATTTCCGGCAAGCTTTCAGGATCATGGTCAGATTCGCTTCCGCCGCCCCGGCGAGGATCGGCACGCGCCCCCGCGTTTCTTCGGCAACAATCTCGATCACCCTTTGGCGTTCCTCGAAGCTCAACCGGATAAATTCACCCGTGCTGCCATTGGGATAGAGCCCGTTCACTCCTTTCTCGATGAGCCAGTTGATCATTCGACGTAATTCCAACTCATGAATACGACCGTCCTCGAGAAACGGCACCAGGTTTGGAGTGAAAATGCCTTTCAACATGCCGCGTGGAGTCTAGCCCTTCAGATCGCCACGCGCGAACTCGAAAATTGGTCGAACAAAATCTTCGCCGCCGTGAATTCACGCGCCAGAGCCGACGGTTTAAACGGGTACTCGCGCCAGCCTATGGGTTCGAGACCGGCATACGGTTGCAACGATGCGCTCAGTGCCAGATGCGTCTTCGGGTTATATTCGCTGGTCGCCATTCACGGAGGGTCTGCTGCCCGACGCGTTCCTTGAGCGACGGCGCGTCAAACGAGCGCGAATCGTTTTTAATGGGATTGCGCCGGTGCCGTGGCGGCAAGCGATTGCAGGTAGATCATGCTGGTCACAATCCGCTGGTTGATCGCCGCAATCCGTTCGCGGGTCTCCGCGATCCGCAGACATTCGGAAAAGTCGATCGGCTGTCCAAACATCACAATCGGCCGCCGAAAGATGCTGCGTGGAAGCCAGCGCCAAAGCCCTCGCGTTTTGGGCCCGCCTTTGCTGAAGATCCGTTCGATGCCGCGATGATACACCGGAATGACCGTGATCGGCGACAGCATGTGGGCAATGGCGTAACCCGGACCGTTCTTGATCACCGAAAGGTCGTCGCTGCGCGTTCCCTGATAGAAGATCAGAAGATTATTGCGCTCTAAAAACTCCACATATTTGCGCATCAGCCATGGATGATCGCGACGCTCCACCGGGACCGTTCGCAGGAGCGTAAACAGGGTTCGGGAAAACCAGACCCGGAAGAAATTCTCCCGCGCGGCGAAATTCATGAACGGAAGGGATGGATAAATAATGTTCTTCGGAAAATAGGCGGCGACGGCGATCAGAAACGAATCATACATCGTGGTATGATTCGAAACGAAGAGGACCCGTGCCCCGCGTCGGGGGATATTGTTCCTCCCCAATACGCGGGTGAAATTCACAGGAAATCGGAAAAAGAAAAAGGCCACAAAGCCGGCGATGACCATGGCAACGTAAGATGCCCAGATCCTCAAACGCGCAATTATTGTTGTCGCCGACACGGTGGGTGGTTTATGAGCTGCCGATTATGACTTTGATTGCGGGCAGGCCGACGGGGACCCGTTCCCAACACCATTCTCAGATACCAGTTCGCCCGTAATGGACACAAGAAATTTCCCAACGCTGACGCACGACCCGGTAGAGTCCGGTTTTCTGCCGGAGTGGCCTTGGTCGGACCACGGCATCTCTTTGTCCTGGGCGAGTTCATTGGCCAAACACCGAGTCCGACGCTTGTTACTCCCGGGCGGCGGCCAGCCCGGTCGCCTCGGGCGCTGAGGCGGAGTTGTTCGCCCGTTGACGCAGCAGCGCGGCCACCGGGATGCACATGGCCATTAAGATCACCGACAACCAGCCCACCGCTCCGTAACCAACGAGCTCGCCGGTCCTGCTTTCGTTGATGATCAGTCCCGACACGAACGAGCCCACTCCCGCAAACACGCTTTGAACGGAGGAGTTGACGCTCATGAACCCACCGCGATAGCGCGGTTCGATGGATGCCGTGATCAGCGCCATCGCCGGGACGAAACGCCCGGACATGCAAATCATGAAGAGCGTCGTGACAGTGAGGATTAACGCAAGGTGGAGCCGCGGCAGGTGCGTCAAAGCCAGCGTGACCATTCCGGCCAGGGTTGCCATCACGGTAAAAACCCGCATTCGCCCGAGCCGGTCGGCAAGCCGGCCGATGGCATTCATCGTGAACACCGTGAAACCGCCGCCGAAGATGTAGATCAGAGGGAGTTCGGCCTCGCGCAGGCCGGCATTCTTAACCAGGTACGGGCTCAGGAACGGGATGACCGTGAACCCGGCGAGACAAATCATTGCTGTCAGGGAAAACGAGCGGAGATGGCTCGGCTTGGTCAGCACCTCAATCAACAGTTGCAATGGGTGCTGACTTTCGTGGTGCCCGAGGTGTCCGCGCAACGAAGGGAAGGTCCGGCCGACAACCCCCAGCACAATCACGCACATACCCACCAGAAGGAAAAACGGGGCGTGCCACCCGAGGTGATTGGCCAGGAACAGGCCGAAAGGTACGCCAGCCACGGACGCCACCGAGAACGAGGACATTACCATTCCCATGGCGGCGCCGCGTCGGTAGTCGGGTACGACATCGCCCACCGCAGCGAGCACCGCAGCGCCGGTGACACCGCCGAATGCACCGGCAAGAACACGGCCCACGAGCAGCGTGTAGAAACCCGGAGCGAGCGCGCAAACGAGGGTGCCAGAGCCGAACCCCGCGTAAAGGGTCATCAATGCCGGTTTCCGGTCGAAGCGGTCGAGGCACAAGGCAGCGATGATGCCGGCGATGCCGGCGCTGATGGCATAGGCAGAGACCAACAGGCCGAATTGCGTCGGCGAGATGTGGAAAACACGCATGAACTGCGGGCCCAATGGCATCATGATCACGAAGTCGAGGACGTTCGTGCATTGCATGGTGGCCAATAACCAGAGAATAAGCCGCTCCTGTGGATTGGCCGTTGAACTAACGGGCGACGCCATGAGCGGGTGAATGTAATTGAACGGAGATAGAGTTCAACCGGGAACGGCGGGCTCAGGTGAACGGGCTCCCACTCCACAGCTTCTCTTTGGGATGGAGTGAGACTGGACGAGGAACAGGATTTCGATCCGGTGATCGATGCCATGCGAAAGTTTGTGCAGCGTCTGGTCACAAGCCGGTCGTTCCTTCCGACTCAGCCAGCGCAAGGCCTGCGCCAGCGCGGCGGCAGCCTTCGTCCCGCAGCCCAGCTGATCAGGGAGATGACTCCGATGAGCAACCTGGCTTCGAGCGATGTCCTCCAAACCCAATGGGCGACATCCTGCACCAGGGTATAGATTGTCCTCGCGTTCATGGCTTGGGTTCATTAAGCAGCCGCCGCAGCTCGGCGACTTCCTCCGGCGTCAATCTCTCCCGTTCCAGAAAACAAGCGAGAAACGGGGCAATGGCGCCGCCGAAGAACCGGTCCAGAAAATTGAGGCTGGCCCGGTGAGTGTAGTCTTTCTCGTCGACCATGGGGTGGAAAACGTACTCGCGTCCGCGCTTTTCAAACCAGGCGGCCTTTTTGTCGACCAACCGGCGGAGGAGCGTCTGAATGGTTCTGGGCTTCCAATTCATGCGGGAACCCAGTGCCTCGACGACGGCGTTGGCGGTGGCGGAAGATTGGGTCCAGAGCACCCGCATCACGAGCAGCTCCGCATCGGAGATACGTGGGTAGCGGGCGGGTTTCGAGGAGCGGGAGCGGGTGCGGGTTTTCACGTTTATATCCTACATGCGTAGGACCTGTATTCCACGCATGTAGGACAGTCAAGCGCTTTGTTCTCTCAATGCCTCCCCCGGCGCGGCGTCGCCTCACGCCCGGCAAGGTCAGTCCAAACTATTGAACGCCGTTACCGGTCCCGCCTTTCGGTCGGGCGTCTCGCCAGGTGACTTGATCCCCGGCTATATCTTCTTCACCCGTTCCCACCTGCCTGATTTGCCCGATTGCAGAACCGCGTCGCAGACATACTGGGTCTCGAGCGCGTCGCGAAAGGTCGGCCCGGCCGGTTTGCCCTCGGCCATGCCCTGGAGAAAATCGGCGACCTGGTGAACGAAGCTGTGCTCGTAACCAATCTGCAGCCCGGGCACCCACCATTTATCCATGTAAGGATGCTCGCCTCCGGCATCGCTGACGTGAATCGAGCGCCAGCCGCGCAGTTTCCCTTCGTCCCGATGATCGAAATACTGGAGCCGGTGGAGATCGTGCAGATCCCACCCGATCGATGCATGCTCGCCGTTGATCTCGAATGTATAGAGGGCCTTGTGTCCCCGGGCGTAGCGCGTGGATTCGAACGTGGCCAGCGAACCATTATTGAAACGCGCGAGGAACGCGCAGGCATCGTCGATCCCGACCTTCTCGACTTTGCCGGTGAGATTGTGTTTTCGCTGCTTGACGAACGTCTCGGTCATCGCGCTGACCTGGTCGACCGAGCCATTCAACCAGAGCGCGGTGTCGATGCAGTGGGCCAGCAAATCTCCTGTCACGCCGCTCCCGGCCACCTTGACGTCGAGGCGCCACAGCCCCGTGCCGCCCTGGGGCAATTCCGGGCTGATCGTCCAATCCTGAAGGAACTTCGCCCGGTAATGGAAAATGCGCCCGAGCCGGCCCTCGTCGATGAGCTGCTTGGCCAGTGTCACGGCCGGCACGCGCCGATAGTTGTACCAAACCATGTTCGGCACGCCGGCCTTCTCGATGGCCTTCACCATCTTCAGGCCTTCCGGTCCCGTGCGAGCAAGCGGTTTTTCGCAGAGGATCATTTTGCCGGCCTTGGCGGCGGCGAGGGCGATCTCGGCGTGGACGTCGTTGGGCGCGCAGATGTCCACCAGATCGATGTCGTCACGTCGGATCAGCTTGTGCCAGTCGGTTTCATGGGATTCGTAGCCCCAGGTTTGGGCGAAGGATTTGATTTTGTCCTCGCTGCGGGCGCAGGCGGCTTTGAGCACCGGCTGGTACTCCAGGTCGAAGAAGTTGCCGACCTTGCGGAATGCGTTGGAGTGGGCGCGGCCCATGAAACCGTAGCCGATCAAGCCGACGTTGAGTTTTTTCATAGTCGAAAAGTGGGGGGATCGCGATCGTGACGTGGGTTACCAGCCATGATTCTCGCGGACCTGGATCATGGCCGCGAGGATGTCATTCCACGTCTGTTGGTTTTTCATGACCTCATTGGGGAACATGCAGCCGTCCCAGCAAATGTGCTTGAACTTTCGGGTGACCTTGCCGGCATCGTCGCGCAACCAATACCCGGCGTCGCGGGCAATGTTCAGCTTGCCGTTCGGATCCGTGGCCAGGCAATGGCGTCCCGTCTGGTCGTGCGATCCTGAGCCTTTGACCGTGGCATCGTTCTGCGCCACGTGGAAATCGATCGTCCAGGGCCGGAGCGCCTTGGTAAGTTTTTTCATCGCGGTGTGGAACTCGCCCGGGTCCCATCGGAACGACTTGGGCACGATACGATGCTCGGGCGCGTTGGCCCCCAGCACATAGAGTAGTGTGTGCGCCATGTCCGCCTGGAACCCCAGATGTTTCGGTTGCCCGACGCCTTCCAGCACCTGCAACATGTATTTCCAACTGTGCATGCCCCCCCAGCAGATCTCCCCTTCGGCTGCCAATCGTTCGCCATGCCCTTTCGCCACTTTGGCGGCTTCCTTGAATGTCTTGACGATGGTCTTGGTGTTGCCCTTGGGATTCTTGTCCCAATCCGTCACGCTGCACGCAGAATCAATCCGCACGACCCCGTTTGGCCGCACCCCCAATTCCCTGAGCTTGGACGCAATGCGGCAACCTTTCCGGACCTGGCCGACGAATTTGGCCTGATCTTCCGCGCCGCCCATCGCCGATCCCCCGCCTGTCGGCGGCCAGATCGGCGCCACGACCGAGCCGACCGACAGATGCTTGGACGAGATTTTATCGGCCAAACGCTTTAGGTCGTCGTCGGATGCGTCAATGTTCACATGCGGCTCGAACAGGAAGATATCGACCCCATCGAATCGCGTTCCGTTGACCTCCGCCTGCGCGGTGAGATCCAACATGGTATCGAGGTCGATGCACGGTTCCGCGCCCGGGCTCCCTTTGCCCACCAAACCGGGCCACATCGCGTTATGAAGCTTGGGAAACTGGTTTTGTCTGAGGGTCATGAATCGGTCCTTTCACTGTTCGTGATCTGTCGCTTCGCGTCGGGGAATATCCGGGCGCCAGCTTGGCCAACCCCCGCGCCCGGATCAATCCGAAAGTGCCGTTGTCCGACGGCGAGCCGTGCCTGCCGCGCCTCGAACTTCATTTGATGCTGGGGAATGTTCTTTGCGGCCATTCCTTCGCAGCATTTAGACCGGAGCGCGACTGTGCGCGAAGCGCCAGTCGCAGCAGCGTGCGCACGGTCCGAGACGTTCGATTGTACTCGGGACGACGCGGTGCGTAACACTTGCTGCGGAGGTGCACGTGGGAGGGGGCGCCTTTTCGTCCTCATTCTCGTTCTCGATCGAAGGGCATTTAAAGAAAGCGTTGCGAGCCCTCGGGCGTTTGCCCGTTGCTGCGGATCAGGGGCGGAGGGTCATGAGGCTGCGGGCGGCCATGAATCCTATGGCGGCCAGACTGGTCCAGAGCGCGAGGTCGTAGAGGCGGCTGGGTCGCAGGCGCGGTTCCGTCTGTCGATAGCGAAAAACCCACGTCTGGTAGGCCACAACTACGAGGAATAGCGCATTGCAAAGCCCCATGAAAGTCACCAAAAGGAGAGGACGCTGGACGGCCATGTAAACCGCACTGCAGATTACCGGAAATAACCAGGCCACCATCGCGATGGACCGACCGCGTTGGCGGTCGTCGTCCCATCGGATCCAACCGCACAGGCCAAAGAAATCCGTCCACACCCGGGAGAAACCGGCCGCATTGGCGAACGCGGTCGAGAACAGGACGGCGAACGCGCACAGCATAAAAATGAATCGGGCCTTCTCTCCGAGCACCACGCCAAACATGCTGGAGAGCTGGAGAATGAACTCGTTCCCGTCGCGGAGCGTCGATTCAGATCTTAGCACTGTGGCGCCGAGGATGAAGAAGCCGGACGTGGCCAGCGTATAAATGATCATCGAAACCAGGGCGTCGATCTGCATCACCCGGGTCCAGCCCATGGCCCGCGCGTACCACGCATCCGATTCTTCCCGTGGTCCCGTCCATCGCGCGTAACCTTTCTCAAGGCACCAATAGGGGTAGAGGAGGATCTCGCCGGCGGCGACACCGGTAATACCAAAGGCGGCCACCGCCAGGCCAAGCGTGTGGCGGGGAAGGCCGAAAGTAATCCCCCTTCCCAAATCGGACCAGGTGAAGGCGTAAGGGGTCCATTGGATCGCCACCACGCAGTAAAGGATCCCGGCCAGGAAGACAAAGTTCAGCAAGGCCGAGACCGCTTCCACCGGACCGTATCGGCCATGAGCGATCAACAATCCGATCAAGAGACAAAGGAACAACAGCCCCATCGGAAGCGGCAGCCCAGGCCAGACAAAGCGCGCCACCTGTGCCGTGCCGCCAATGACACCTCCTTGTCCGACCATGTTCAACGCCATGTAGACGACGCCCGCCCAAATGGTCCAGTGAATCCCGCGGAATCGAGCGGTCCCCCCGCGATTCCAGCCCTGAAATGAGGTCAGGCCGTGGTGGATGCAGTATCGGCCGTATTCGACCTGCACCGCCACCTTAACGGTGCACCCGAGCAGCACCACCCAGAGCAGACCGAACCCGGCCTTGGCCCCGAGCGTCGTTGTCGCGATCAGCTCACCCGAACCCACGATGGCGGCCGATAAGATCAAGCCCGGCCCCATATACCGCAGTGCGCCTAACACCCCACTTGGGGGCTCGAGCGTGCCCGTGGCATCGATGGTGATGGACTCCGCGGGGATCATGCCCCCGGAGAGTGCGAATGAGGGCATGGGCGGTCAAGCCTGGTTTCCCCGATCCTCCCTGTTTCAATTGCAGTTCGAGGACGAATGACACCGCTCACGTCACGCCGGGACATCCGATCGCCTTGACCACCTCGTACGTCTCCGTGACAGGCGCCTCGCCGTGGCTACTGCGTCGTGGCAACACGGGGTGGAGAGGTGCCGGAGATGAACAACCGGTCCGTAATAACGTGACATGAATGGCAGGACACCACGTGAACCCGATTCGGCCATGCCGACTGGCGAGCCCGCGAGCGCGGTGCGAAGCCCGGACTCAAACCCAGAACAGAAGAAGACCGTGAACGGACAGATCTCCATTCGATGGACCACGAGGTGGCCCGTCGGGTCGGAGAGATGGTGCGCTATGCGGTCGACCTCGTCGTGCTATGCCGGACCAGGGAAGAATCCGACGCAGGGTTGACCTACATGCGCACCTGGACGGAAGCCGCTGTGCTGAGCCTGCACCCGACCAAGACGCGGATCGTCAATGCGCCGGTTCGGAGGAAGGGGTGGCGCCAACCCCGCCATCCCTACCCCTATCCAGAAGCGGCAAAATGCGAACTGCCGCAGGTGCGCATCCACGGGTTGACAACCTTGTCTCGCGGTGGCAGGTAAAGGGCGCCAAAGGCTTCCCCCCGGTCTGAACGCCGGGGTATCCTGCGAAGCCGCAAGGGGGGCCGGGAGGCCCCCCTCCGTTTTTCTGAGGGCTGTTTCGCCGGGCAAGGCATCAGAGACCCATTCCGAAGCGACTTCCCATGCCTGGATCCATGGGGATTCCTCGAGGTGGCCGTCAAATCATCCAGGCTGTCGTCAAACCGGATTTGGATCGGCAAAGGGCAGGTCGTGCGCGTCGGCTACGGCGCGGCAGGTAATTTTCCCGGCCAAGAGGTTGATGCCGCCGTGCAGCGCGGGTTGGCGTCGACAGGCCTCTGCCAAGCCGAGATCGGCAAGGAGTTCGATGTAGGGATATGTCACATTGGTGAGGGCCTGGGTGGCGGTGCGGGAATAAGCGGCCGGCATGTTGGCGACACAATAATGCGTCACCCCTTCCTCGACGAATACCGGGTCGTGGTGCGTGGTTGGGTGCGATGTCTCGGAGCATCCGCCCTGGTCAATCGCAATATCGACCAGGACACTCCCCGGACGCATCCGCCGGAGCATGTCGCGCCGGATTAATCTCGGGGCGCGGGCTCCGGTCAACAGCACGGCGCCAATCAGCAGGTCCACCTGTGGGAGTAACTCGATCAAATGGACTTCGTTCGAGTAGAGCGTATGGGCCGTGTGCAGCGTGATGTCGAGAAACCGCATGCGTTCCACATCGACCTCAAGAATAGTGACGTCGGCGCCGATGCCGGTCGCCATGCGGGCGGCGTTAATGCCGGCAACGCCGCCCCCCAGGACCACCACGCGTCCGGGTAAGACGCCGGGAACGCCGCCCATGAGAGTACCGCTGCCGCCGAAATGTTTCGCGAGAAAATAACCGCCCACCAGGACGGACATCCGGCCCGCGATTTCGCTCATGGGTTCGAGGAGTGGCAGACGATGATGGACTTCGATGGTTTCATAAGCCAGAGCGGTGACGCCTGAGCCGAGTAGCGCTTCCGTCAGCGATTTACTGGCCGCCAAGTGGAGGTAGGTAAAAAGGATCTGGCCGGGTCTCAATAAGGCAACCTCCGGCGGTTGCGGTTCCTTAACTTTGACGATCAATTCGCCGCGGGCAAAGACCTCGGCATGGCCCTCCACGAGAGTAGCCCCAGCCTGCAGGTAGTCCGCGTCGGCAAAACCTGCGCCGAGGCCGGCACCGGGTTCAATGAGAACCTGGTGTCCGCGTTTGACGAGTTGATACGCCGCGGAAGGGAGCAGCGCGACCCGGTATTCCTGGTCTTTAATCTCCTTTGGGATGCCAATGATCATGGCGTTTCATAGTCGAGTGGGGAAGATCCTTCAATGACGGAGCGACTTGGGGGAGCCGGGACTCAGGCGCCGGGAGATCGCGCATTTCGAGCGGTCGTGGGATCCCGGGGTATCAGAGGAGGTTGGCCGCGCGCTCGGCCAATTCGGAGCGTTCCCCTTTTTGCAGCTCGATATGGGCCGCGAGCGGCTCGGTGCGAAATCGGCTAACAACGTAGTTGAAGCCGTTGGAGGCGGAGTCCACGTAGGGATTATCGATCTGGTAAGGATCGCCGGTGAAGACAATTTTGGTCCCGGGACCGACGCGGGTGACGATCGTTTTGACTTCGAGCGGGGTGAGATTCTGGGCTTCGTCGATGACCATGAATTGGTTGGCAATGCTCCGGCCGCGGATGTAACTGAGGGCCTCCACTACGATCATGCCGGAGCGCATAAGGTCGCTGGCCCGGCGCTGCTCATGTCCCATGTTCAAGTCGCTGAGCATTTCGAGGGCGTCGTGGATGGGCTGCATCCAGGGATCGAGTTTTTCTTCGAGCGACCCGGGGAGGAACCCGAGCTCACGGCCCATGGAGATTGTGGGACGGGCGACTACGAGGCGGCGGTATTCGCGGTCCTGGATGGTTTTGCGCAGACCGACGGCCATGGCGAGGAGGGTTTTGCCAGTGCCGGCTTTGCCCATGAGCGTGACCAGCTTAATGCGATCATCCAGCAAGGCGTCGAAAGCGAAGTGTTGTTCGCGATTTCGCGGTTTAATTCCCCAGACCCCCTCGCGCGCATCGATGATAGGGATCAGCCGGGTGCCGGCTGCGTCGACTCTGGCGAGCAAGGTACGTTTGAGGTTGGTTTCCTCGATGATCGTGCAGTACTCGTTGGGGAAGTGGGGGGTTCCGATAGACATTTCCATGCCGTTGTTCGAGCGAAAGCCGGTCATCAGATCGGCGCTGGCGAGTCGCTCGAACATACCCGTGTAGAGATCTTTGATTTGAACCTGGTCTGTCTCGTAATCCTCGGCCTGGAGCCCGAGGGCATCCGCCTTGATGCGCAGGTTGATGTCCTTGGTGACGAGGATGGTCGACTGGCCGGGGTGATCCTTTTGGATATCGCGGGCCACGCCGACGATGCGTCCATCGACGGTGTTGTCGCCGATGGTCACATGACCATTGCCATTTCGATCATGGAACACGATCCGCAGCCGGCCGCCATTTGGGAGGAGGACTCCTTCACTGAGCCGGCCCTGGACGCGCAGGCCATCGAGCAAACGCGAGACCGACCGGGCGTTCTGACCGCGTTCGGTGGATTCCCGCTTGAAACGATCGATTTCCTCGATCACTTCGATCGGTATCAGGACATGATTTTCCTGGAAACTCAGGAGGGAGTTGGGGTCGTGGAGGAGAACGTTCGTGTCGAGGATGTAATTCTTCACGGAGATAAGTGCCAAATCAAATGCGTTCCATGCGGCCATGCCAGTCCCGAAGCCGCGTATGTTCCGTCGGCAGTTCGTAGTGGCCAGAGAACAGGAGATTTTCCAGCATGCCGTAGAGATCGAAGTCGAGAAATCGTGGGCGATCCTCCACCAGGAAGGGGTGGGCGAGGAGCATTTCCTCAAAGGGAACCAGTACGCTCTTCAGTCCGTCGAGGAGTTGGACCTCTTGTTCGCGCCACAATTCGAGGCAACCGCCGCCAAATTTGCGTTCCTTGTGGCGGACGAAGCTGGCGGCGTGCGCTTTCGGGACATGCTCCCGCCAATGAATGTCGTTCAGTTTGAAGACATAGCCTTCGACCTCGTTCTCGATATAGCGCCAGACGATACGCTGAAGGCCGTCGAGTTTATGGGGGAACAGTCCCAACTGGAACTTGCCATTGAGGTATTTGGCCACGACCTGCGTCTCTTCGCCCAGCTCGAATAGGACGTGTTTGCCGTCCTTGATGATGGGCACCTGGTAATATCGGCCTCGGGTCAGGCGCCAGACCAAGGTGCGATCTTCGATCGGGATATTGACGATTTTATGCCGCGCGCCGGCATATTCCAGAATGCGCCGGGCCACAATGCAAAACGGGCTCCAGGGGAACTGAATCAGTTCGATCATGCTGTGACGTCGAGGGGGGCAGAAGAGATGCGCAGCCAACGATTGCTCGATTCACTTTCGGGCACGGGGGTAACACTAGGAACCGGGCGACCAACTGACAAGGGGAAATCCATCCAGATGGCCCTGCCCGTTGGCGGGGTGAAAAGACCCAATGTCCCCTTGGTTTCTTGCGGTCAATCTCCGAACAGTTTCTTGAGGGCATCACGAGCGGACGCCTCCCGTGGGTTTTCATCCGGCGGGGCGACAAAATCGCTGCGGGCGAACTCGAAGTATTCGCAGTAATTGCCGAGATTTTTTTCAGGAACGGGCTCTGCGCGACGGTCTCGGCACTGATGCGCCGATCGCACATCGTAGCTGACACAATTCAGACAAACCCGCAGATCCGAACGGCAGCGGAGGCAACTCTCGCTGCGTCCGGGTTGACCTGACAATGTCCATTCCAAACCGCACTTCCAGCAATGCCGCGTCATGGCCCGACGATAATGCGATCCCCTGGCGGTTACAAAAGAATTGCCGTGCGCACCGGTTGGCGCTGGCTAACATCGCGCCCATGCGGCCGGATTTTTCGAACCTGTTGGATGCCACGATTGTTCAGCTCGAAAGGATGAAACGAGAGGGCGTGCAGTATGTCCCTGTCTCAACCGTGACGCTGGAGGCGCTTCGCCGCCCAGCCAGGACGTCCGCGGCATCCAAGCCGCAAAGGGCTTCCGAGACGTCGCCCGGCTTCGCCGGCAAAGTCCCGGCGCCCGCCCAGAACCTGAACTCACCTGCCACGTCACCCGGAGCAACTGTCGCGGTCCAGTTTGCCGGCGGCGCCGAAAGGACGCCGCTCGCCCGTGAGGCCAAGGCGGCCGCCATGGAGGAACTGCGCGGCCGCGCGTTAGTGTGCCAGAAGTGCGGCCACCTCGCCGCAGCGCGCAAGCATGTGGTTTTTGGTGTGGGCGACATCCATTCGCCATTGATGTTCGTGGGGGAAGCGCCCGGCGCGGATGAAGATACCCAGGGCGAACCCTTCGTGGGTCGGGCGGGGCAACTCCTGACCCGGATTATTCAGACCATGGGATTTTCAAGGGACACGGTATTCATCGCCAACATTCTGAAGTGCCGGCCCGACACACCGGGACAGACGGCGGGCAACCGGAAACCGACCGGTGAAGAGATGAAGACCTGTCTGCCGTATCTGCTGGCGCAAATCGAAATCATCCAACCCAGGGTAATCGTGGCTCTCGGCGCAACCGCGGTGGAAGGGTTGATGGGGCGGGTTCAGGGGATTACCCGACTGCGTGGCCAATGGTTGACTTTCCAGGACATCCCCCTGATGCCGACCTATCATCCCGCTTATCTCCTGCGGAACCAGAGCCTGGCCGCCAAGCGCGAGGTATGGGAGGATATGCTCAGGGTCCTGGAGCGCCTGGACCGGCCAATCAGCGAAAAACAGCGGAATTACTTTTTGAAGGCCTCCGCGGAATAACGCGCACTCGCTCAGCGGAAACGAAGTGCGAAAGGCGGGTCAGCGCGTTCTGACGAACGCGGCTACCCCTGATCGTCCGTGCAATCGCGCCATTTTTCTGTTCCTGTCCCGCACCGCCTCAAGTATTGTGTCATCAGATGAAATCATGACTGCAAGCAGATATCATCACCTTGCCCCGAGCCCTTCGCGGTTCACCCCGCTTGCCCTCATCCCTTTCATTGTTCTCCCGATCCTGGCTTCCAGTTCCCCGGCACTCACCGGGCGCCAGGTCTATTTGAACCTGTGCACCGATTGCCACGGACGCGAGGGCGAGGGCGTTCCGGGCAAGTTCGACGGTCCCTTGGGCGGCCACCGTTCGCTCGATCGGCTCCGAAGAATCATTGTCAACAACATGCCGGAAGACGATCCCGATCGGTGCGTCGGCGACGAAGCCGAGGCGGTCGCCCGATACGTCTTCGGAACTTTTTACTCGGATGTTGCGACCGCTCCACCCACCGTGGCCCGGATCGAACTCGCCCGAATGACCAAGCAGCAGTACTCCCAAGCCACTGCCGATCTTCTGGGGATCACCAACGGGCGGGAGTTTGTCTCGTCTGGCCGGGGCCTGCGGGCTGCGTATTTTAAGACCCAAAGATTTAAGCTCGAGGACCGCATTCACGAACGCCTCGACCCGTTCGTCCATTTCGATTTCGGCGAAGGCGCGCCCGACGCGGACGGCATCCCGTCCGAGGAATTCTCGATCCGATGGCGAGGGGCTGTGTGGGCGGCGGAGACCGGGGAATATGAGTTCATCCTGGAAACACCCAACGGCGCGCGGCTTTGGGTGAACGACGACGCCGAACCGCGGATCGACGCCTGGGTTGCCTCTGGAGATCTTCAGGAACACCGCGTCACTCTTAAACTGTTGGGCGGTCGCGCTTATCCCCTGCGCCTTGATTTTTTCAAGTCCAAGGATAAACGGGCCAGCGTTAGCTTGGAATGGGTGCCGCCGCGTGGGACCCGTGAAGTCATCCCTGCGCGTAATCTTAGCCCGGATCAAGTCCCTCCTACTTTCGTCGGGTCCATTCCCTTCCCGCCGGACGACTCCAGCGTCGGCTACGAACGTGGGGTCTCGGTCTCCCCGGCGTGGGAAGCGGCGACCACCGATGCAGCGATCGAAATGGCCGATTACGTGGTGGCACACCTCGACCACCTTGCTCAGGTGCGGGATGGGGATGAGGATCGCCGCGGGAAAGTGCTCGCGTTTTGCCAACAGTTTGTCGAGACCGCCTTCCGCCGTCCGCTCGCTGCGGAACAGAAACAGACTTTCATTCAAGGCCAGTTCGATGCCGCCACCAATATTGAGACCGCGGTCCGCCGAGTGGTTGTCCTCGCCCTCAAGTCGCCGCGATTCCTTTACCTGGGACTCCACGCCCGGCGCCCGGATGACTACGAAGTCGCCGCTCGACTCTCGTTTGCACTTTGGGACTCGATCCCGGATCGGCCGCTTCTCAAATCAGCCGCCGAAGGAAAGCTCTCCGACCCCCGTGCGGTCCAGGCACAAGCCCGGCGTATGCTCGAAGATCCCCGGGCCCACGCCAAAATGCTCGAGTTCCTTCATCAGTGGTTGCAGTTGAATAATGCCGACAACTTGGCAAAGGATCCCAAACTCTACCCGGGATTCACGCCCCGATTGATGGCCAACCTCCGCACTTCATTGGATCTGTTCCTCGATGAGGTGATCTGGAACGAGCGGGCGGATTATCGTGAGCTGCTGCTCGCGGATTATCTCTTCCTCAACCCGGCCCTCGCCGAATTTTACGGCGTTCCGCCTCCGGATACGGATAGCTTCCAAAAGATCCCCGTTCCACTCCAGGCCCGGGCCGGCGTCCTGACCCATCCCTACCTGCTCGCCATGTTTGCTTATCCGAAAACCACCTCGCCGATCCATCGCGGCGTCTTTCTCACCCGCAAGATCGTGGGCCGCTCCCTTCGTCCCCCGCCGATGGCGGTTGCTTTCAACGACGCCGAATTTGATCCCGGTCTTTCGATGCGCGAAAAGGTCGAATCCCTCACGCGCCCCGAGGCGTGCCAAGCCTGTCATGCGACCATCAATCCCCTCGGGTTTAGCCTGGAATCGTTCGACGCCGTAGGCCGATTTCGCACCGCGGAGGGTGACCGCCCTGTCCAGGCCGCCTCCGACTATGCCACCGCGGATGGAGCGACGCTGCACTTGACCAATGCCCGGGACCTCGCTCTATACGCCGCCGGCAGCAGCCCGGCTCACCGGGCCTTCATCGAACAGCTGTTTCATTACCTCATCAAACAGCCGGTCGTTGCCTATGGCCCCGATGCCCTGGACCGGTTGGAAGCGGCCTTCGCCAAATCGGAGTTCAACACGCGCGAACTCCTGATCGAGATGGCTGCGGTTGCCGCGCTGCACAATGTCCCGCCGTCCGAACCGCCCACCGTAAACACCGCCAGTTTTGGGTTTCAACGTGAACCGGTCCCCAATACCACCCCGCCATGAACGCCATCGATCGCCGACATTTCCTTAAACAATTGGGCTTCTCGACCGCAGCGCTTCCTTTTTTGCTTGGTCTGCCGAGCCTCGGCCTTGCCGGAACATACGGACGCAAACAACGACTCATTGTAATGTTCACCCCGAACGGCACCATTCCGCCACAGTTCTGGCCCGATCAAACCGGCCCGGATTTCCAGCTCAAAGAGATACTCGCGCCCCTCGAATCATTCCGCGATCGGCTGTTGGTGCTCAAAGGCGTCTGCAACAAGGTTCGCGGTGATGGCGACAATCACATGCGCGGAATGAGCTGTCTGCTCACCGCCATTGAACTGTTTCCCGGCAATGTCCAGGGTGGATCTGACACTCCGGCCGGCTGGGCCAGCGGCATCTCGATCGACCAGGAACTGAAGAACCATCTGCAGAGCCGTCCGGCCACCCGGACCCCGTTCGGTTCACTCGAGTTCGGTGTGGGTGTCACCGACCGTGCCGATCCCTGGACCCGGATGTCGTATGCGGGCCCCAATCAGCCGGTCGCACCCATCTCGGATCCCTACCAGATGTATCGGAAATTGTACGGCACGTTCGATGACAAGGAGACCATTCAGTCCGTGCTCGACGACGTCCGCGAGGACCTCCGCAAAGTCGAGCGCCTCGTCAGCCCCGAAGACCGCGCCCTCCTCGAACAGCACACGACGCTCGTCCGGCGGGTGGAAGAGGAACTGGCCCGATCCGACCGCCGCCCGCTTTCGGTTGCCCCGCCCAATCTTGAGGGCGGCCTGAAAGATCAGAATGACAACGTCCCCAAACTCAGCCGGATGCAGATCGACCTGTTGGTGAACAGTTTCGTCAACGACATGGCTCGAGTGGCCACGCTCCAGTACACCAAGTCGGTCGGCCAGGCCCGAATGAACTGGCTCGATATCACCGATAACCATCATACCCTCTCTCATGAACCGGACGACAATGCCGAGGCGACCGGCAAACTGATTAAGATCAATCGGTGGTTCGCCACCGAGCTCCATTACCTCCTCGAGCGCCTGGCCGAAACTCCCGAGCCGGGCGCGGACGGCACGTTGCTCGATCACACCCTCGTCGTGTGGACCAACGAGCTTGGCAAAGGCAATTCACATACCCTCAATGACATTCCCTTCGTCCTCGCCGGGAATGGCTTCGGATTCCGCATGGGACGCGCGCTGCAGTTCGACAAAGTTCCGCACAACCGTCTGCATCTCGCCCTGGCCCACGCCGTCGGCCATCGTGTCGAATCCTTCGGCAAACCGGAACTTTGCGAAGCCGGCCCGCTCGACCTGTGTTCGGCGGAGTCGTAGAGCCGAGGCACCCGGGACCACGGGGGCCGTTCCTCGATCCCGCCTTATCATCTTGTTGCCACGGTTAACGGATGCGAGATGGATTCGAAAGCATCGCCCCAACCGCAGGACACTCAAAAAGGAAACATGGAACCCAACCAGGTCGCGCATTCCCTCGGGATCGGCCGATGGAGCCATCACATTTTCCTGTGCGCCGCCCCGGACGAACCGAAGTGCTGCCCCGCGGAGGCAGGACGTGCTTCATGGGACTACCTCAAGCGCCGATTGAAGGAGTTGGGATTGCAGGGACCCGACAAGTATGTGGGACGGACGCGGGCGAATTGTCTGCGGATTTGTGTTGGTGGACCCATCGCGGTGGTTTATCCGGAAGGGGTGTGGTATCGGTCGTGCACGCCGGAAGTCCTGGAGCGGATCCTGCAGGAACACATCCTGGGAGGAGCCATCGTGGCCGAATATCGATTTGATCCGCCGCATCCCGCGGGCTGCCTGCCAACCTGAATGCCCGTCCGTGCGTGGACCGCTTCCACACGACGTGGACGTCGGAGCAGCGTTAAGCAGCCGGCTTCGTCCCGGATTCCTCGATCAATCGCATCAGTCGCTCACCGTATTCAACAAAGCTGCGGTAGGTGTCTGCGGCGGAAGATTGGACCGTGGCATCATGAAAGACCACGGCCAGGTGCGGTTCAATCGAGATCCCGGCATCGTAACCGCGCGCGAAGGCGTCTTTGAGGATCTGCCGAACATAACCCTGGCCTTCTCCCGGCCAATTGTAGTCGGCGTCGTTCTTCGCCGCGTTCCAGGTGGCGTCTTTGATGTGGATGTGGACCGCGTGGTCACGGACGGCCGCCCAGAATTCCCAGGCGTCCTGGCGCGGCCAGGGACGTGATTTCGACCGGTCGGGATTGAAGACGGGGTTTGCAGTATCAAACACCCATTTCAGGCCAGGGATCTTGTCGAGCAACTCCAGCGCGTGCTGCGGGCTCATCCCGCCGTAGTTCATACAGTTCTCATGCACCGGCTGGAGCCCGGCATCCAGGAACCGTTGGGTCACTTCGCGCACGCGCGCGAATACTACGGTGGGGATGCGATGTTCGTCTTCGCCCGGTTTGAAACTCATGATGCGGACATACCGGGCGCCGAGTCGTTGCATGCGCGGGATGGCGCGTTGGACTTCAGCCACGGTGATCTCAAACGGGTCATGAATGGTTTTCGACCAATTCATGATCGTGGAACCGAAACAGTAAATCTGGACCTCACTTTTCTCGAGTTGCTCGACCGCCAGATCGAACGCCGTGTCGGGCAGGTCATGCAGGTTGGCCTTGGGATGGCCAGGCACAGTGACATTCCGCGCTTCCATGTGGTTCCAGCCGAGTTCCCGGGTGGCCCGGATCTGGGCGTCGAGGAGATCGCCCGCTTCGTCGCCGATGCCTTGGAGTATCATGATAGGTGGTCGTGGTCTTGTATGGGGATCATGGAGCGTGCGCTGCGTGCGGATCTTTCATGCCCTTCGGAGAACACATCGCAAAGCGCCTTGGACTATGAAAAATCCGGGCTACGGTCATCGGTGAAAGGATTGCGTGAAATCCTCGTTGCTGACCGGGACGACTTTCTTTTCGAACTTTGAGTCGGCAATCAGCCGCTGCAGCTGTTTCTCGTAGGCGATGCCGTCCATCGGCATTTCCACCGTCCGGCCCAGGATCGAAGAGTACAAAATAACGTTGGCCAGCTCGACCGAGTGAAGACCCTCGGCGCCCGGGGCGATCAACGCCTCGCCATTAAGGATCGCATTCACGAAATTCTGGAGGATGATCGCGTGGGGCACACTCGCATCCGCAAACGGGATCTCGATGTTCCAAACTTCAGGTTTGGCGAAACCAACTTTTGAAGCGCGGTTGAACTCCAGCATGTCCGTTTCGTTGCGGGTGAATGTGAGCCGGTTGTTTTCCAGGACGATGCGCCCTCGGGAACCGGCGATCTCCAGGCGATTCGTGCCGGGGGCTTCACCAGTCGAGGTGATGAATACGCCCGTGGTGCCCGCGGGGTATTCGAGGTAGGCCGTGACGTTGTCCTCGACTTCGATATTATGGTAGCGGCCGAGCTGACAAAATCCGCGCACACGCGCAGGCATCCCGAACAACCAGGCGATGACATCGAGGTTGTGCAGACATTGATTGAGCAGGACCCCTCCGCCTTCGCCTTTCCAGGTCGCCCGCCATCCGCCACTGGCGAAGTAGGCCTCCGTCCGATACCAATCCGTGATCAGCCAGCTCATCCGCACAATCTCGCCGAGCTGCCCGTCCCGAATCAGCTTCTGGATCTTGAGATAACGCGGCTCGGTGCGGAGCTGGAACATTCCGCCGAAGATTTGTTTCGGGCGCTGCTGGGCGGCGGCGATCAGACGTTCCGCGTCGGCCTTGTGGGCGGAGATCGGTTTCTCGATCATCACGTGCAGCCCCGCATCGAAAGCTTCGATGCCCAGGGTAGTGTGTTGATAATGCGGGGTGGCGATGATCACCGCGTCGATGGCCCCCGAATGGAACAGTTCCCGCGGATCTTTGAACGTTTTGAGTGGGGCGTAGTGATCCAACGGCGCAAACGCATCACAGACTGCGGTCAACTCCGCACGCTTGACCCCGCCCTTCGACAGGTAATCCGCGTGGTACCGGCCGATGTTTCCCAACCCTACAATGCCAAAACGCACGCTGTTCATGTTCAGTGATCCGTTTCCAACCATGGGCGGAAGCTCGCCGCCGAGTATCCTCCGCCGCTAAACCCGGTCGCAAGCGGATTCTGCCGGGCTGAAACATTGCGTCAGTCCAGTGAGCGGTGAGCGGATGCTCATCTCGCGCTGGGTTTCAGAGTTTGGCCGGAGCCTCACGGGCATTGTGCGACTGAGGTTGTGGCTGTGGTTCTGGGCAGTGGGAACCTTCTGGGCGACGGCATCTGTCCCGGAATGGCAGGCGCCGTGCGCCGTGGTTCTGAGCTGAAGCAGGCTTGATTCTGTCGCGATGCGCCCTGGCGGACTCCTGAAGCGGCCGTGAGGGTGAGGCTCCGGGATGTTTGCAGTGCTGTGTGCGGCCGTCTTGCCCGCCCGCGCGGCAGTGCCCTTGGACCCGGCCCTGGCGCGGATGCCGGTGATCGAGCGCATCGTATCGGCACCCGTGTTCGAGGAACCGTTGACGTGGGTGGGGGATGATCTGCCGGGCGACGAGGAATCGGAATCGTTATGGGCAGCGATCGACGTCATGCGCCAGTTCGGTCCGAAGGCAGGTTTCGAGGCGCTCGAGGCTTTCATCGAAGCCTACCCGGATTCGGCCTGGATACCCGCGGTGGGGTGTAATCTCGCTTTTCGCTATCGGGAGATGGGGCGCTACACGCTGGCCCTCGAGCATTGGGCCGCAGCCTGGGATGCCACCGCCGAAGCCCAAGACCCCGGCGGCAAGCGCGTTGCCGACTACACGCTCGCCCATTGGAGCAGCTTGCTCGTGAGCCTCGGCCGACAGGAAGCATTGACGGTGCTGTTCGCCGAGACGCAAGGAAGGGAGTTGGATGGCGGACCATTGCAGGAAAGGTTGTACGCCACGCAGGAGAGCTATCGTCGGATGATGCACGATCCGTCTGTGGCCTATCGGTGTGGAACGCTCGCCGTGATGCGCCTGGCCCGTGAACTGGCACTGCCCAATACCGACTTGAGTAAGGTGATGAACGCGCAGGCGCCGGGGACGGGCTTCAGCCTGGCGGAGCTGCAGGATTTGGCGACGGGCGCCGGGTTGCCGGTGGTGCCTCTGCTGCGGCCCGAAGACGACGGGAGTCTGGTGATTCCCTCCGTGGTGCACTGGCGGCAGAACCACTATGCGGCGCTCGTCGAGGCATGGGACGACTACGTTCTCGTGGACGACCCAACATTCGGTCATCCGCGGTGGTTGCACACCGACGTCATCAACGCCGAAGCCAGCGGGTACTTTCTGGCGTTGCCGACCGCGGCACCCAAATCGTGGTCGCGGATCACGCGCTCGGAAGCCGCTCAAGTTTTCGGTGGTGGCTATCCTACCGTGGTCGACGACGACGATGACGAGATGTGTCCCGCGGAAGACCCGACCGCCGAGGAGGTGGACCAGGCGGCGCCAATCAGCGAACACAATCCCAACACGCAGAGCGACAGTGAAGCGTGCGCTGCAGGCAACCCGAACGAGGAAGGCGGCTGTATCGGCAGCGGCAACGGCAACGGGTTGGCTGCGTGGCGGGTCTCCGAACCCTACATCTCTCTGTGGATCATGGACAAACCACTCTACTACACCACCAGTTACGGCAGGCTGAGCGCTTTCAAGTTGGCATACAAGCAGCGTAACACGCGAGCGCAGGACGGGAGGTCGTGGGGAATGGGACCCCGGTGGGAATCGTCTCGATTGTCATTTGTGCGGCAGGACGCCGGGGTGCCGGGTGAAGTTTCACTGTACACACTTCAAGGAGGTCGGAGGGTCTATAACCCCGACGGCGTTACTCCGCACTATCGCAGTAACACGAGGATGACCCAGTCGCTGAACTCATACTCGCTCACTGGCTCACAACCCGGCCGGATCGTTTATGGTTTTGCCCAGCCGTTCTACGACGGTGTGACTCGATATTATGAGTCCGAGCAGACTGACCGATGGGGGCGGACCACCCTATTACAGCACTCGATTTATAACAGTACAATTGCCCGGCTGGATTACATCGTCGACCCGGACGGGCGTACCAGTTCGCTGACCTATTCCCCTACCGTTCCGGATCGGCTCATCCAGGTGACCGACCCTTACGGGCGTATGACAAAGTTATATTACAATGCCACCAATTCGTTGTGGAAGATAGAAGACACGCAGGGATACGTGAGCGAATTCAGTTACGCCCCCGACGGCCGGCTGCAATCGATGATCACCCCCTATGGGTTAAGGAATGGGGTCGCGTCTATTTATTGTTCATTTTACGGGAGGTGACGAAGGCGGGTACGAGGGGGGGCATGGCCAGACCGTTGCGAATACAGAGAATCGGGTGTTGGTATCCTATCACGGCCCGCGGCAATGCGCAGTTAAAGGTCGCCGAAAGGACGCGCGGCGCGCGGAGGCGCGGAGAGAAGTGGGAGGTGTTTCGAGAGCGGCAGGGAGATACCGGAAGGGATCTGGTGCTGTATTTGGGGCGGCGGGTGAGCGGCCTGAGCATCCGGGTGTTGAACGAACGGGTGGAGATTGAGTATTTGAGCGCGGCGACGGCGGTGCGACGGTTTCCGGAACGGCGGAGAACAGACCGGATACGGTCACGTGACAGTCGACCGCGCGATGGCCAAATTGCAAAATAAATAGACACGACCCCTAAACTGTCGCTGCTCTGGTAATGGCGACCAAGATGCACAACAGCGACGCCGGTACGGATGCGGCCCTGATGGTGGACGTGGATTTGAGCATTCTCGGCGGCGGCGGGCGCGAAGAAAGACGGATTTTCAGGCCGTCGGGACGGCCGATGTGATGCAAAACCGGGGTCCCCGACGCAAGTGATTGATGGAGATGGAGCGAGCGAAGGGATTCGAAACATGCCGGAAAAATCGTCGCTTTGCGCAAGTATGCTTGAGTGGGCAACTTGCTGCAGTAGTGAAAGGACACTTTGCACACTTTCGCACCGATTTTCGCAAAGTCTGAGCCTAATTGAGCCGGAAATTCAGATACGTTTCTCATACCAATATAAAGCAGTGGCTGAGGGAAATGTGTGCCAGATAATTTCACCTCTTCTTGAGAGAGCCGGAAACCGAAATGCTTGGACGATTCAGTCGCCCAAATCACGGCAGCCGCAAGCAAGGAGGACGTGACGCAATGACAAAGTGAGAACGGAGCATTCAATCCCCCAGATTTCCATGCGAGCATGATTCTGGTCAGCCGCGATTTGCAGGAACTAGTTCTCGCACCCGGGATGCCCTCGATAGGCGGGTTCGCCGCCAAACAGAAATGGCATGAAGAAGACCCCCGATGCCACCGGTCCCGTGAACCGCATCAACGTCACCGTCTGGCTCTCCGCGAAGGAGGCCGCAAAGAAACTGAGCGTTTCCACCGATACCATCGAGCGGCGGGCGATCCCGTGGCAAGATGCGGGCGAGCAATACAAGGTTCGTTACAAATACCTGGTCTTGGACGGAGGCGCGGAGCCGGTCAGACGGTACCTACGAACCCGATGTGGAGGCTCTGCTGTGCGAACCGAAACGCCTGTCCGCTGCATGTCGGATGCGACTGGCGCCAAAGCGATCGCAACTGCCAATCGGGATCGCTTAGATAAAATTCAAAGCTGCGGTATTAGAGCGATCGTCTTCATGTGGCATGAGCCTTTCCGATCTAAACACACGCCGAAGAACAGCCGGCTAAATCACCATGAACCTCCGAGTGCTCACCGTAGCCGACCTGCACCAATCTGGTTCCCACTACCGCTGGCTGCTTGACGAAGTGGAGGCAAAGCGGCCCGACGTTGTTGCCTTCGTCGGCGATGTCCTCAGCGACCCAAGGATTAGCCAAAGCGACCGCGTGCGCACCGAAGACGCGGCGGAACTGTTGAGCAATCTGCCATGTCCGCAGTTGGTCTTTGTTCGCGGCAACCACGAGCAAGAGGACTGGCCCAAGTTTGTCGCAGCCTGGCCGCTGCACGAACGTCCGCTCGTGGCGCTCAGTGGTACTGTGCATATCGTCGGGCCGCTCGTGATCGTTGGCTTTCCATGCCATACCGGCTGGGAAGAACCTTGGTACGAAACGCTACCCAAGGTAGGCAACGAAATCACACGTGATATCTCCCTATCCGGTCGCAAGGTGCTGCCGGCTGACTACGAGTTCTGGCTATCGCCACTCATCCGGCGTTTCGGCCCTGCGGCTAGGCACTCTCTGGTTGATGCACGAGCCACCGCAAGTCAGGGAGATTGCTCGCCCCTACGCTTGCAATCCCCGGTGGACGAAGGCGGTCGAACGGTTTCGCCCTTTGCTGACCGTCAGCGGTCACGATCATCATACTCCCATGCGATACAACACCTGGCACGGCGAACTGGGCGCGACGGTGTGCGTCAACGTCGGGCGAGGCGTGATGAGCTTGCATTATTGCGTGTTGGATTTCGAGTTTCCGGAATCACAGCCGTGTCTGCCGACGAAAATCACAGTCGAGGCGTTTCCATGGAAAAGCCAAGTCGTAATTCAACCCAAATAAGAGACGTTGCCACGATCGGAGCGACGAGCACCGAAGTTCCCGAGATTCCAAAGCCTCCGTCCAGGCCCTTTCAAGGGGTCGCTCCCGGCATCTACAGATACTTGAAAGAAGGCACCCTTTATGAACGACCGTGGATCAACGGACGGCGCACCTGGCGGTCCTTGGGCACAACGGATCTGCAGGCAGCCCAACGTGAACTTCATCGACGCCGAGGACTACCAACCGAACCTGGGTGCGATAGCCGTCCGATAATGAAAGCGGTTCTGGAGTTCAACCTGCCCGAAGCCAAAGACCGCTTCGACGCATCAGCAAAAGGTCTGGAGTGGAAATCCGTCGTCCTGGAGTTGGATCGCCAATTAGATTTGTGGATCAAGGAGCGACAGCATTCTGCCACGCCGACCAGGACGCTTCGTATCCTGCAACAACAGCTTCATCAGCGCTTGGCGGAGAAGGGTCTCACATTGGTTTGACGTGCTCATAGAAGCCGCGCGTTCACGAGACGCAAAAATGAGCCAAACAGAACGCAAATGAAAGATGGCCAACACCAAGAGCCAGTGAAGCTGAAATGTGAGGGATGCGGCGTCGAGGCTGAATTTAATTCGGCGGAAGAGGCATTTCATGCCGGTTGGGACTGCCCGCCAAGAATCCCGTGGATTGTCACATGCCCCAAGTGTCCTTCTGCGCCCATCCTGCTTCGCAAGTGGCAGCCGAAGGATGGGGAATGAGTGCAGCGTACATACCGTCCAGCATCTTTGACGCAGATCGCTGATTGGATTCAACACCGGCCGACTTTGCACGGGCGGATTACCCACATTTCGGCAAACTCAAAAAAGCATGGACGAACGCAAGCGGCAGACCGCAACGCCAGATTCGATCAGTCCGTGGCGAAACAAGAAGCAATTGGCTGATCACTATGGCTGTAGCATCCGGACAATCGAAAATCTGATGCGCGGGCGCGTCCTCCCGTTCGTGAAGATCCGCCGGTTTATCCGCTTCAACGTGATTGAATGCGACAAGGCGATGGAGAAATACAAACAACGCAGCGCTCTGTTTTAGCGCGCGGTCACTTGAGCAGAGCAGAATGTTGTTTCAGCCACCGCTCGGCCGTCTCGTAATCGGGGCAGACCCGTTCGACCTCGCGCCAGAAGCGCGCCGAGTGGTTCATCTCCTTCAAGTGTGATAATTCGTGCAAAATCAGATAGTCGCGAACGTGCGACGGTGCTTGAATGAGCCGCCAGTTCAGCGAAATCGTGCCGCACCGCGAGCACGAGCCCCAGCGCGATTTCTGGTTGCGCACGGTGACGTGGCGCACCGGCGATTGGTGCAGCGCGGCGAAATCCAAAACCCGCGGCGGCAGTTCCTTCGCCGCCAACTTCCGCAGGTGTTTTTCGACGGCAGGACGTAAATCCGCCGTCGCTGCGGACACTCTGACGGCCTCCGTGCCAAATCGAATCAGGCCGCTCTCACCATTCACCCCGGCTGCAAGTTTCACCAGCTCGCCGCGAAAGAGGATTTCCGTTCCGACCGACCATTCTGCTGGCCGCTTCGGCTGCGTCGCCAGACGTTGAAGCTGCCGCTCAAGCCAATCCTTGTTCCGTTCCGCAAATCGTCGGGCCTCGGCAACCGACCCACCTCGAGGAATCGTCACTCGCGCCAAACCATCGGGACGCAACCGCAGCACATAACGTCGCGCTCGAGGATTCCGAACCAAAACCATTGGAACGGGCCGGCCGCTCACTGCCAGGAACTCGCCCGCCGAGGGTCTTCCGGCCGAATGAAAGATGAACGCGAACTGCACGCGCCCAGTAAATGAACTCAATCGTGCTGGGGCAAGCAGTTCCCCCAATGACGTAACAATCAGCGTTTATCTGGAAGCTGATTCAATTGCCGCGACAGAACGCACAGACCGCAAAATGTAGGACAGCACATCCCGCCTGTCTCTGAATTCAAAGCAAGCAGGAAGGAAGGTGAACGAAAAACCGTTCATCTTTTTCGTGGGCTTTTCAAACGACAGCTAAACAGGCACAATCCAAACCCGTATGAACACCAGAAAAGTTGGATGAGAAGTTTTTAGGGTTAGACCGTTTTTGTCCGTGCGGTTTGATAACATCGCCTTTGCAAGCATGGAATATCACGACATCAACCTGCTGCTGAAACTGCCGACGCTTCAGTTGTTGCGGGCGCAGAACGCGCCGATGCTGTTGGGTTTGCCGAATTGGGTTTTGTACTGGTTCAGCGTGAAACGCCGGGTGATGGAAACGGCTAACGCACTTTTGCCGGCGGTTTTTTGTTTGGTCTGTTCAGGGAACGACTCGGGGACTCTGTCCCCAACCCCCTGGGATTTTTCGCTTTGCCGTCGATCCCGCAGGAGGCCGGCCTGGGCGGCCGAAGCCGCCCGGGCCTGCGGTATTCGAGTCCACCGCGGCGCTCGGGTTGCTTCCCAGCAGAGCCCTATCCTCCGGGTGGACCGCTCGGAATGTATCACGCTCCAAGGGGCTGCCAAGCCTGGAGCTCTTACAGAGTGAACTGCGGATGGCCGCGGCGCTGACGCCTCTTCTCTCGTGCTGCTTCCAATTTTTGATCGCGCGCCGCGTAGATCTCCCGGTGACGGCCTTGGGT
>CAVXWU010000010.1:0-439738 GCA_963765535.1 uncultured Verrucomicrobiae bacterium | reverse complement strand
ACTGAACAGTGACGATTATTTTTCACCAGTAATGACAATTAAAATTCACCAGTGAGCCGGTAGCATCGAGCAGCGGCCCGGAGGCAGAACCCTTGGGGGTTCAAGCCGCAACCGGGCGGCTGCGAGATGATAACCAACAGACAGTATCAACGGCTCATGAATGAATATCAGAAAACTGGAAAGGTAGTTGTCAGCGCGATGAAGGCAGACATCCATCCGCAGACGGCACGAAAGTATATCGAGGCGGCACAACCCCCAGCCCAGCTGCAAAAGGCCCACGCCTGGCGAACGCGATCGGACCCGCTGGAGCATATTTGGCCGGAGGTGGCAGCGATGCTGTGGGATGCGCCGGAACTGGAGGGCAAAACACTCTTCGAACATTTCCTGGCTCGTCCTGACAGCGGATTGGAGCAAGCCCATCTGCGTACGTTTTTCCGTCGCGTGCGACACTGGCGCGCGACCGAGGGACCGGACCGGGAGGTGTTCTTTGCGCAGGATCGCAAACCCGGAGAGCTGTTGCAGTTGGATTGGACGTATGCCCGGGAGCTCAACGTAACGATCGGCGGAGAACTGCTGGATCATCTCTTCTGCCATTGTGTGCTGCCCTATTCGGATTGGCAGTGGGCCACACGCTGCATTTCCGAGTCGTTCCTGAGCCTGGTCTCGGGCTTACAGGCCGCCCTGGTGCAGTTGGGAGCCTCTCCACGATGCCTGGGCACCGACAACAGCAGCGCCGCCACGCACGAACTGGAAGCCATGCCTGGCCGTCCGCGCGGCTACAACAGCGACTACCTGGAGCTGTGCACGCATTATGATCTGACGCCCGTGACAATTAACGTGGGCTGTCCGCACGAGCATGGAGACGTGGAGTCACAAAACCGGCATCTGAAGCGGCGGCTGGAACAGCGTTTGATTCTGCGGGGCAGCCGGGAGTTCGATTCGCTGCCATCCTATGATCGTTTCGTCGAGGGAGTCGTGCGAGCCGCCAACGCCCGGCGCTCAAAGCGACTGGCCGCGGAACTGGCCTGCATGCGGCCGCTGCCGGCCGTGCGTCTGGCCGAATACCGGGAGTTTGAACCGGTGGTCAGTTCGCAGAGCCTGATTCGGGTGAAGAAGCATGCGTATTCGGTGCCTTCGCGGTTGATCGGACACACGCTGCGCGTCGAACTCTACGAAGCGCATCTGAAGGTCTACCTGGGTCGGGAGTATCTGTTCGATCTGCCACGGCTGCGTGGAGACCGAGGCTCGTGGGTGGACTTCCGGCACGTCATCACGCCGTTGCTGCGCAAACCGGGCGCGTTCATCAACTACCGGCATCGAGAGGCACTTTACCCGAGTCCGGTCTATCGAGCCGCCTATGACCGACTGGTGGCCGACCACGGCGAGCGGCCCGGGGTCATTGAGTATCTGCAGGTGCTCAAGCTGGCCGCGGAAGCGTCGGTGGAAAGAGTCGAGTCATTGTTGCAGGAACGACTGACGGGCCCCGGCAAATGGCGTGCAACCCACGTCCGGGACCAGTTGGCGCCACCAGCCAGGAAGGTGATTGACCTGCCCGGATGGACGCCAAACCTCGAGGCCTATGACGCGTTGCTGGGAGGGGAGGTGGCCCATGGCCTCTGACACGCTGGCAATGATGTTCCGGGAGTTCCGCCTGCCGACCATGGCGGCGCGCTGCACGGAGATGCTCCAGAGCGCGGAGACGCAAAACTGGGGATACCGCAAATTGCTGCTGCATCTGTGCGAAGCCGAGGCAGCGGACCGACGTGAACGCAAACGGGAGCGATTGCTCAGGGAGTCGGGCCTGCCCTCAGGCAAAACGCTGGGCAACCTCCAGGAAAAGCTGGTGCCTGCTAAGGTGAGGCGCCAAATGCCAACTTTGCTGGAAGGCGGCTTTCTGGATCGAGCCGAGAACGTCCTCGTATTCGGTCTCCCCGGGCGTGGGAAGACGCATTTCCTATGCGCCTTGGGTCGGGAGTTGATCCTGCGGCACGCACGGACGGTATACTTCACGCTAACGTACAAACTCGTGCAGCAGCTATTGGCAGCCAAGCGCGATCTGAAGCTGGACGCATTGCTCAAAAAGCTGGACCGGTTCGAAGGAATTATCCTCGACGATCTGGGATACGTTCAGCAGTCGCGTGAGGAAATGGAGGTACTCTTCACCTTTCTGGCGGAGCGGTATGAGCGACGCAGCGTTCTGGTGAGCAGCAATCTGGTCTTCTCCAAATGGGACCAGATTTTCAAGGATCCGATGACAACCATGGCAGCAGTAGACCGACTGGTACACCACGCGATCATTTTGGAGTTCGACGGTGAGAGCGTTCGAGCTCCAAGAACGAAAGGCGATAGCTGACCCGGCGCGCCCGCCACCCCCTTCGGCTCCACTACGTCCCTGTCGCCTACGGCTCCAGGGACTCCGTTCCGCCGAAGGGGGTGGCCCCTGGGGTCTGGACCATCAACAACAACAAAAGATGCCGGCAACCAGAGTGATTTTTAATTGTCACTGAAGTGAAGAATAATTGTCATTGCACAGTCAACCGCCAGAAGAGTCAGGCCGCGCCAGTGGCCCGATGCGCCTTCCTGGGCTTCGCCCTGCGGCGGGGTCAGGTGGTGTGGACGGACAAGGCGTATCGGCGGTTCAAGGAACGGATCAAGGAAATCACCAGTCGCAGTTGGGGCATTTCGATGTCCCGACGGTTGGAAGAGTTACGGCGTTACGCGGTGGGCTGGCTGAATTACTTCGGGATCAGCCATACCTATCGTCAGGTGCTGGAACTGGACCAATGGCTGCGGCGGCGGGTGCGCTTGTGTTACTGGAAACAGTGGCAGCGACCCCGCACCCGGCGGCGGCATCTCATCTCCCTGGGCATCCACCCGGAGGAGGTGATGAAGGCCAGCCGCTGCCGCCGTGGTTACTGGTGGATGAGTGGCAACGGAATTGTGCAGCGCGCGTTGAATAACGCGTGGTTGCGGGAGCAAGGCGTGCCGGACTTGAAGGCACAGTGGATCGAACTGCATTACGGAAAGCGGAATCCCAACTGGGATCCTGCCTCCGTCAATCTGACCGGAACCGCCTGATGCGGACCCGCATGTCAGGTGGTGTGGGGGCCGAGGGGTCAATCCCCTCGGCTACCCGATTAGCCGGCATCCTGTTTTTTCAACAATGCTCGAATCCATTCACTGGTGGCAGCCTCCTCGACCGGCTTGCCCCGCGCGTCCTGATCGGTCGGACTGGCACCGTGTGCTAGCAGAAGGCCGATGATTTCTGCCTGTTGGCGGCGCGCATGGTTCGAACCGCTTCCGCTCGCCCCCGTGGGTTGGACGGCCAAGTGTAGCGGCGTTGAACCCGCGTTATTGGGTTTCCGTGGATCCGCGCCGCCATCCAATAGCGCCCGAACTGCGGCCAGCGACCGCGATCGGACTGCCCGGTGCAGGGGTGCCACGCCCGACTTGTCAACCACGTTCGGCTCCGCACCCATGGAGATGAGGTATTCGATCACGCCAGCCTGCGCCTGCGGCTGTCGTCGGCCTCCGTCCGCCGCGTAGTGAAGCGGCTCAGCCCCACGCCGATTCCTCACCCGGCAATTGGCTCCATGAGCTACCAGCAACTCTGCTATCGAGCGCGAGAATGCGGCAGCCGCCATGTGGAGTGGCGTATCGCCAGCATATAGATAGCGTGAGATCGCGGAGAAGAAAAAGTCCGTCGACTGCTGCCGAGTTGCACCAACGGGCGCCGCCGTCGTAGCCAGCGTCGGCGCAGCGCGCAGGCAGCGCGAAACGCGGTCGATATCCCCATCGACCACAAGGCGAATGAACTCAAAAAAGTTGGACGTTTCCATTCCAATCATCGCTTAGTCCGGCTAACGCTCCAGATCAGTGACCCGGCGCCACTGATCCTCGATTGCAGACCAGAGCGCCATCGCCGGGTTCACTGCATCTGGTTTGTGTGCGCCCAGCATGGACGCAGTCCAAAAGGGGTTCAAGTCCCCTGTGTATGAACCGTAGAGATAAAACATCAGCCGAAGCCAACTGCGGAAGGGTGACCGACCGTGGGAAGGAAGGCTAGGCGAAACCCGCGAGTTGATGAACAAGAACCGCATACAAGGCCGACACGATGGGGCGAGCTGGCACAACACAGCAAAGCCCACCGGTTCAGTCGTGGAGGTAAATGCGGCGACAGTGCGGGGGAGGACTGCGCCCTTACCTGGGGAGATCTCGGACACGCGCGGCGGTGGAAACACCGCAGCGCCCCGTACAGTAATGGGCGGGGTGAATGCCGAGAAGTCAGCCGAGGCCATACTACTCAAGGAAACGAGCCGGGCACACCCGGAGGACTCACCTGAGGAAGGGCCGAACTTGACAGGCAGAACACGACCATAGCTGAACGGAGGCTGGCGATGAAGCCGATCGGTGGAGCCTTGGCCCCGAGTCAGCGTGGCAGAGAAAGAGTGCTGCTTCATCCTTCGGGACTGTCAGGAACCGCCGGATGCGGAGCCGCATGTCCGGTGGTGTGGGGGGCGGGGGCTAGAAACCCCCGCCTACCCGATTCGATCCGATCCATCATAAATACTTTCTCCAAGAGACAGGATCACGTCGCAGATCCATCACCGAGACCAATAGGATCTCCCGACCGCGAATCTGATAGAGCACGCCGAACGGAAATCGGTGCACCAGGCATCGCCGCGTGCGCGCAGACAATCGGCGCCAAGCCTCCGGTGCCATCAGAATCCGAGCTATCGTGCTGTCGACCTCAGCCAGGAATCGGCCGCCTAATCCTCGTTCCTTGCTCTCGTAAGCCAGCAAGGCATCGCGCAGCTCGTTCAGCGCCGCCGACGTGTAACGATAGGTCATGTCCCCAACGAGCGCCGCAATCCCTCGGAAGCCGTCGGTCCGTCAATGGTCGGAAGATCACCGCGATCCACCGCATCGATACGATCCTCCGCCTCCGCTGCCCATCGCTCCTGTAGCTCCAGAACGCCTCGCGGCTGAAGGCCGTCCCAAAGCCAATCCAGCAACTCTGCTCGCTCGCTGGCCGACAGCTCCATTGCGCTCTCTTGAACCTTTGCCAACGTCATGCCGAACTCTCCAACGCCGCTCGCGGGCCGTCAAGTGTGGCCAACTGGCCGCCGGATCGAACGATGAGGCCAGCCATGCCGGGCCACTGGCGCTCGATTGAAACGGAGACGCTCGCCCGGCATTGGATGAGCCGATTGGTTAGGCGGCGAGTTCATTCCAATTGGTGAATGTAACCGTCTCATCAGGGTCAAGATGCTCTGCTCGACTGCGGTCTTCGTCAATCCATAGGCCCGGATACTTGGAACTCTGCGCGAACGCAACCGCGCCAGACAGAATGCCACCGATAAACTGAATGGCCACCTCGATCTGCTTCTCAATCGGCCACTGCTGACACATGCCGATGTGACGATGACTGCTACCACAAAAAATGGTGATCTCTTCTGAGGAAGTGCTGATCAGGAGTACCAGGTCAGCCTTGGGATGGGGGAAACGAATCTCAAGATGGAACTTGGCTGGGTCGACGCGAACGAAGTCCTCAAACTGCGGAAATGCGGCCACGAGAGCGTTGCCAACCTGGACTGAAAAATCGGAGAGAGGCATAAGAGCCGCCTAACGCAGAGTCCAGCCATGCCGCGCCAGTGGCGTTCGGTTGGAACGTAGGCGGTATCTCGGCATTGGCTGGGACGAATTGTGTGCGCCCAGCATGGACGCAGTCCAAAAGGGGTTCAAGTCCCCTGTGTATGAACCGTAGAGATAAAACATCAGCCGAAGCCAACTGCGGAAGGGTGACCGACCGTGGGAAGGAAGGCTAGGCGAAACCCGCGAGTTGATGAACAAGAACCGCATACAAGGCGGACACGATGGGGCGAGCTGGCACAACACAGCAAAGCCCACCGGTTCAGTCGTGGAGGTAAATGCGGCGACAGTGCGGGGGAGGACTGCGCCCTTACCTGGGGAGATCTCGGACACGCGCGGCGGTGGAAACACCGCAGCGCCCCGTACAGTAATGGGCGGGGTGAATGCCGAGAAGTCAGCCGAGGCCATACTACTCAAGGAAACGAGCCGGGCACACCCGGAGGACTCACCTGAGGAAGGGCCGAACTTGACAGGCAGAACACGACCATAGCTGAACGGAGGCTGGCGATGAAGCCGATCGGTGGAGCCTTGGCCCCGAGTCAGCGTGGCAGAGAAAGAGTGCTGCTTCATCCTTCGGGACTGTCAGGAACCGCCGGATGCGGAGCCGCATGTCCGGTGGTGTGGGGGGCGGGGGCTAGAAACCCCCGCCTACCCGATTAGGCTGCAAATTGTGAATCATCCAAATCTCTCTCCGGCGAGTGTGCCGAGTCGTGCGCGAAACTCTAGCGCATTCGGATTCATGTTCTCGCCGCAACGCTGATACCACTGCCGCAATGCTGGCCGCAACTCTGGCGACAGAAGCAATCGAAGCGCCTCCGATGCTCTGGGTGACTGCTCGCCCTCAACAAGGCCAAACCACTGATAGGCATCTAACAATCCGCAAACCGGTCGCTGCTCATCTGGCAAGCTAGTCATCAGTGCCGCTGCGCGCTCGACGTGCTGCTGAAGTTTTGTGTCAGCGTAAATCATAACCGTGGACTTGCAGCCTAACGATCCGCTCACCCACAGCCACCTGGAACGACGCGTCGACTGCCGATCGAACCTTCGAATTTGCCACAGCATCCGCAACGGCTAGCGCGGGTGGCTGTTGGGTGAAGCGGATGGTTAGGCCGGGATCTGTGCTTTCTCATAGAGAAACTCCGGCGCGAAGTCCGCGCCATTCGGCCACGTCAGCGTGTGCAACTCGGGATCCACCCGAAATCGGCGGAAATACTCCGGTACCTTCAGGGGCTCGAAGATCTCACCATACAACTGCGGCTCAAGGTTCACCTCCCCCTCCGCACCGTCCTGAAACCTCAGCCGGATCACGTAATCGCGCACGTGATGCGCCTCAATCAATCGTGGAATCATAAGCAGTCTACTCCAGTGGTGCAATCCGTCGAAGCGGACGACGCTCGCGGGCCAAATCCCAGTCCTCCCGAAGCTCGTTTTGGTGCAACTCATACCACTCCAGGACGTGCTTCAACGCCCGACGAGGAAAATGCCCCTGGATCGCTCCGCTCGCAATATCGACCGTTATTTCAAATTCTCCATATTTCGCGTGGAAGTGAGGCGGAACGTGATCGTCGTAATACATCGCAATCACAATTCCCAGAAACCTCGAAATCTCGGGCATGACCAGAGGCTACCGCAGCCCATTCGAGGGATCAACGGCATAACGCTGAACTGAGCCACCGAGACCTGATGAAACCCGAGATACCGGCGCAGCCATGTCCGGAACGGCTCCGCGGGTCTCGGTTAGATGTCATGGTGGGTTGAATTGCACCGCCATCCGGCGGCACACTAAGCAGCGTGAAAACATACTACCTCAATCCCACCATGACACTGAACACTCTATCGACCCCCTCGACCCTGGACAAGCCCGCTCTGCGGCCGCACCGCAACACTCCGCAGCATCGCGCCGCACAGCAAATCGCCGATGACCTCGTGCCGACCCCGCCGGCTTCGCCCGACACCATCGCCATCACCGCGCCGATCCCGGCCCGGTCGTTGCCGCCGCGTCAGCCCTTGCCCACGCCGGTGCTGTATTCGGACAAATCCTCCATGAAGCTCGGACTGGATGTGCACCTGGAGTTCATCATGGCCGTGGTCCAGCGCGATCACGCCGCCCCTCAGGCCCCGCGCAAGATGACACCCGATCAACTCGTCCTCCTGGTGCAAAAGTGGATCGCCGAAGGCTTGGTCGTCTATGCGGTCGAGGAATCGTGTGGTTTTGGTTTCGTGCTCCATCGCCAGCTTGTGGCCGCCGGTGCGCAGAGTTTTCTAATCACGCCCATCGCTCTGAACGGTCAACGCAAGACCGACAAGCTCGATGCGCGGGCCTTGTGCGTGCGGCTCTCGCGCTGGGTCGATGGCAACCGGGACGAACTGGCCCCCATTCGTATCCCCACGGAGGCTGAACAGCACTCGCGCGAGACGGTCCGCCGACGCAAGTTCCTGTCCGGGGAGATCCGTCGTCTGGCCAATCGCGGCCATGGCCAGGTGGCCGAGTATTGTCACCGCAAACTGCCTCGCGGGTGGTGGGGACCACGCATTTGGAAGCGGCTGTCCCAAACGCTGGACGCGTGGATCCTGGGGGTGCTCGAGAAGTTGCGGGAGATCATCGTGGTCATCGAAGCACAGGTCACGGTGCTTTTGGCCGAACTGACGTTGCGCGTGGCCGAGGGGCCGCGCCCCAAAGGACTGGGCGAGCTCTCGCTGTCCACCGTGGACGCGGAGATGTGCGACTGGAACCGCTTCCACAATCGCAAGCAGGTGGGCAGTTACACCGGTTGCTGTCCCGGTGAACACAGCAGCGGGGGCAAACGCCTGGTTGGGGGCATCGATCGCATGGGCAACGGGCGGATCCGGTGTTTGCTCGTCGAGGCGGTCTGGCGCTTTCTGAAGTGGCAGCCGGGATGGAAGGCGGCCCAAAGGATGAAAGTCAAACTGAGTGCCGGCACGGCGATGAAGAAGAAGACCGTGGTGGCCCTGGCACGGCAACTGGCGGTGGACCTGTGGCGCTGGCGCACGGGCCGCTGCACGATGGCAGAACTGGGCTGGGTGGCAGCGTAAGCATGCCCAACCCTCAACTCTCAACGTTTTAGCTCTCAACCAACTTTGATTCCCGTCCCAAAACGTGTGGTGAATGTCGGTAAAAGCCTTTGCGATCGGGCGAGTTCTGTCCGTGACTTGAGCTGGTGTGGCGCACAAGCCCACCCGTCCGTTAGATGGGACGGACTCCCCGGTCGCCGCAGTCATACAAGAACGACACCATGGGCGTTGGGTTTGATCCCAACTGTCCGGATAGGAGCAGGTGCGTGGCGCAAGGCGGCCAGCACAAGAGAAAGCGGCGGCACCGATCAGGCAAAGACGACCATTCACGACGCGACCCACGGACACCGGAACGGAAAGAAACCCGAGAAGACGCTTCTAATGAAAGAACCATGGCAGGGAGCCCGCGAAGAACAGCCCGCTCCTGATCTAATCATGAACCCACCGCTACCGCGCGCGCTTCCGCTTCACTCCGTTACGCTGCACGCGGCGACCGGCTACGAAAGGAAGAATCTGTAGGAAAAACAACGACCCCCTTGACAACCCTCATAGGGGCGGCGTGACTGGTTAGCCCAACGAAGCACGATCAAGGCTGTCATACCAAGTCCCGTCAGCCAGATTGCCGCTGGCTCAGGAACCGCGACCAACTGAAACGACTTCATACCGAACAGCGCAGGCGGCGGCATCGGCGGAAAGCCACCTCCCAATCCCGCAGATTGCAGGTCCAACTGGAATGGCTCTGAAGCACCGTATTCGAGCAGAGGCGGTCCTGGTAGAATATAAGCAATTCCGGCTGGAAACCAGACGCGAACCTGAAACCACGGGTGCTCTCCCGGCGCAAAGCCCGGCAATACCCGCTGTGCGTCTCCGATGCCAAAGAAGCCCGGTGTAACAAAGACTGTGGTCCCGGAGACAGGGGCCAAAGAATCCGGGCTGCGGCCGACGAGCAACTCAGCCGCGTAAAGACCATCTGCAAGCCAACCGGCGGGCACCAATTCACCAGCGGCATTATAGACAGGGGCCGCAAATCCGGGACCCAGATTCTGGAAGAGGATGGTTCCTTGACCGTGGGCGATTCCGACCCCCACAACGAGGAGCACCAGAATGAAGGAACGACGAATGTTCATGGGCTAACGCCAGAACTCACCGACTGCCGCCGAGAACGGGCGCTGCCAGCGAATGCAGCGTCCGAAGAATCCAGCGCATCGAAACTGCAACGCTTGGCGGCAGTTCGGTGCAGTGACCTGGTTGGGCTTCATGGTCGTGACCGGTAAACCAGACGGGCGAGTCGCTCGGAGATCAGCATGAGGTCGTGATAGATCCTCGTCAGGACGTATGTAACGAGGATCGCCATGCAAGCGGCCGCGCCAATCGTCCCAAGCCCCAGCCCATCCAGCCAAATCGGTGAAAGGCACCCGCTATACGCTCCCGCCATCCAAATCCAAACTTGGACTTTGACGAATTGCTGAATGGCGTCTTCTTTCGTCATGCCCAACGCAGAACGGAGCCATGCCGGGCCACTGTGCTTCGGCGAAACCCGAGGCAATCTCCCGGCATTGGCTCCCGTGAATGGTTGGACGAGTTCCTCATGGCAACTAACGGTGAAATTTCGGCAGCACTGCGGCTCGCGTAATATTCGTCACCGCCCCGCTCCATCCTCCCATATGGCCCTCGTCTTTGGTGGAGAACACACCTTCGATCAGAACATAGCGGTTATTCATTTTTACCATCTCGCGAAACATCTCCGATGGTGCATCAACCCAAAGACCATTCTTACTAAGTGACCGATCGTAATCCTCCTTATGGAAGTAAATCCCATTCCCCTCAAACTCCAAGTGTAAATAGCCCATAATGCGGACAACCTTGCCATCAAAAGTATCCGGTGAGGCAATGAGCCGGATGATCGAAACGTCGATCGCGTCGGGATTAGCAGATCCAGCTGCCACCAATCGGGCGGTGAGCAACATTGCAACGCCGAAAAGGGCAAGGCACGACTTCATAAGCTCGTCCAACAGGTATTAGGCGGCAGCGGTCGATATTGGACTAGACCGCAGCGGTCTATTTCGGTAAGGATCACGGCGCTCAAGATAAGCTTGGGCTAAGGAGGAATCAAGCATGGATAACGAGAGATGTGATCGTGTACCGTCACAGGGTGAGCGGCCGGAGGAGGGTCGTTTTTGGGAGCGGTATTGGGAAGCGGTTCGGCGGCGCGGGGTTAGGCCCGGGAAAGAGAAATGGTATGAGCTTCATTGCGTCCGATTCATGCGATGGTTGAAGCCTCGACGGGTGCGGGAAGCCTTGGCCAAGGATGTGACCGAATGGCTCAGGCTGATGGCGGGACAACCTGACGCCAGAGTTTGGAAGTTGCGGCAGGCCGAAAAAGCACTGCGGGTGTTGTTCCAAGATAGGCTGGGGATGAATTGGTCGGTGCCGTGGCCGGTGGGGGTGTTTGGTGACCCGGAGCCGGGCTGGTTGCGAGAGAATGAGAAAGATCCAAAGGGTGACGACGACGGGCAACCGCTGGTTGATCAACGGGTGGTGCGAAAGCGATTCGCGACGGAGTTGGAACGGACGGTTCGTGCGTTGCGAGTGATGCATTATTCCTATCGGACCGAGGGAACATATTTGGGATGGGCGGTACGGTTCCTGGCGCGGACAGAGGTCGAGACCGGAGCGGAAGTGAACGCGGAACAAGTTCGAAGGTTTCTGGAGGACCTGGCGGTGCAGGGGAGAGTGGCGGCATCGACACAGAACCAAGCCTTGAACGCGTTGGTGTTTTTCTTTCGGGAAGGTTTGAAAGGTTGGAGGGAAAGGGGTCGCGTCTATTCATTGTTCATGTGACGGGACGTGACGTCGGCCGGTACACGGGAGGCATGGCCAGACCGTTGCGAATAGAGGGAATCGGGTGTTGGTGTCCTATTCGACCAGAAGGTCTTGGGGAGTGAACGGTTCGTAGCCGAGTTCAGCGCGCTTTGGAAAGTGGGAGCCGTGCCAGGCGGTGGCTCGAGAGACGAGTCCCTTGGGAGGAGATGGTAAAGGTCGACGAATGGATGCGCGGAGAAAAGCGGGAGGTGTTTCGAGATCGGCAGGGAGATACCGGAAGGGATCTGGGGTTGCATTTGGGGGCGGCGGCTGGGCGGGCTGAGCATCCGGGAGTTGAGCGAACGAATGGAGATTGAGGATATGAGCGCGGCGATGGCGGTGAGACGGTTTTCGAAACGGCGGAGAACAGACCGGTCACGGTCCCGTGACAGCGGACCGCGCGACAGCCGAATTGCAGAATAAATAGACACGACCCCTTTGCTTTCCCCCTTTGGTTACCGGAAAATCCAGGCCCGGAAACTTCAACCCGGACACGGGATGGATGGGAGTGGTCATTTCACGTGTGAAAAATCCGGGCTAAGGGCTGTTGGCGCGCGGGTGCGTCACTTGGACTTCGCGAGAACCGGGATTCAATTCCCGGGTCAGGGTCAAGCCTCCTGGCCAATGCACTCGAATGGCGGATGCAGGTTCAGGAGTGGAAAGAACCGGCACCAGGCTATCCTGAGAGAGGTAGCCCGACCCGGCATGAAACTCGTGAACACCTCCCCAACGTTGTCCGAAACGCAATTGCAAAATGCAGCCTACACCGGATGGGTTTGCCCGAGGCCCGCGCAGCCGCACCCGTAGACCCGGGCGGCCACCACGATTGTGGAAGAGCCGGGTCGCGGCGCCATTCTGGGTGACCACGAGATCCGGCCGCCCGTCCTGGTCAAAATCCGAAATGGCCGCGCCCCGTTGTTCGCCATAAATTCGGATACCGGACTCGCTCGCAGTTATGGCCCGGAATGTTCCGTCGCCACGACCCTGCAACCAGAGCCCGCGACCGCCATCCATGCGCGGCCACTCGGGCCGGTTAGCGAAAAAATTCTGACTCAGGAAAAGGTCGTCGTATCCGTCGCCATCGAAATCTGTGGCAACGACCCCGAACGCGGGGGCCAATTGAGCCTCAGCAGGCAATGGGATAGGGACGAATTGTTCGCCGCGGTTGAGGAACACCGTGGTCGCAAGTGTGGCTGCCGTGAGTGGCGGACCGGACAATTGGATGACCGGCAGAATGTCATCGATGGTGGCCCGGCCGAAAGTTGCGTGAGTGGAGTAATGTTCATGCAGTGCGGGGAAGGCTTGAGCCAAGGCATTCAATGAACGGCGAGGCACGACCACATCGCCCAACTCGCGCGGGCGGTAAGCTTCGAGCAGGTCCAAAGTGCCGCGGCGGTAGGGATCACCGAAATACAGGAGCTCCGGCCGGCCCGGGGTGAACTCATAACCTGTATTCAAGCCCCAGTTCGTGGCGATGAGGTCCAATCGGCCGTCGCCATCGACATCGGCCGCGGTCACGCCGTTCCACCAGCCGGTTAACGGTGTCAATCCCAGCGATTCGGTGATCTCGGACAACTTGCCGCTCACGTTTCGGAAGACTCGAAGCGGTCCCCATTCACAAGCGAGGACCAGCTCCGGAAAACCGTCGAGATCGAGGTCGCTCCAGACTGCGCCGCTCACCAAACCGGCGTTCAACAGCAATTCGGAATTGGGCAGATCATAAGAGAGTCCGTCCGGGCCATACCGTAGAAGCATCGCCGCCGCGGAGACGGGGTATTGTCCGCCAATCACGCGGCCAAGCACCAGCACGTCCAGGTCGTTGTCGCCATCCATGTCGGCCACCGCGATGGTCCCCGGACTCGATTGCCGCGGCAGCGAACCTGGCAAGGGCCCTTGGACCAGGCGCGAGTTCGTCTTCGGGTCCAAACGATAGGCAAAGGCGATGGCATTCGTCTGGCCCGATTCATAATTGGCCAGCGCACCCAACAGATTGGGCCGGCCTTCAGCGTCGAACCACGCAGCGAGTCCTTCCAGATCGTCAGGCAAAGGAGTTGCCGGCGCCGGAATCGGCTGAAAGCCTCCGGAGGGCAGGCGGCGATAGGCGGCCAGGACCCCTCCACGCCCGGCGCCGATGAGGAGTTCATCGGCCCCGTCCCCATCGAGATCCATCCAGGCGACTCCGGGACCGGACTGGCTCAATTGCCGCATGAGCAGCGGTTGACGAGCGTAATCGTCGAAGGCGGTCTCATGATGACGATGGCCAATCGCGCCGGAGATGTCTTCGAAAAGCGTCAATGGCGGCGGGGCGGGTGTGGTTTCCAATGGTGGTTGTGCCGACGATTGCGGGATCACGTAGAGCCGGTTGGGTTCGACCGGTTCCACAGTATTGATCTGACCATCGGGCCAGCGAACTTCGAGCTTGCGCGATCCCACTCCGTCCCCGGCGGCGAATACGCGGAGGGCTTCGCCGCCAGAAAGATAATGGCCGCCGCTGGTGATCTCCTGTTCCTGTTGGGCGACTGGGCCGCCCAACAATCGGACGACTGCTCCAATGCCGGCGCGATTGGGGGATTTGCCTTCGAGTCGGACGGCGACCAGGGGAGCGGTGCTGTTATTGCGATAGAGGAGTGGATGCGCATTGAGACAATTAATGGCGAGATCAAGGTCGCCGTCGCCATCCAGGTCGGCCGTCGCGAAACCCTGGGAAATCTCCCGGGCGCTGAATCCCCAGTTTTCTCCGACATCTTCGAATGTGAAATCACCCCGGTTGCGCCAGGCCAGGTTTGGCGTCATCGAGGGTGGATAGCGCAGGAGATTGGCGCGCGATTCAGCGATGGACTGCCGGCCCATGGCTCGAATCCGAGCCAGGACGTCGCGGTCTTGCACATCGTGGGCAATTCCATTGCCGATCAGGATGTCTTCGTACCCGTCTAGATCGACGTCAAAAAACACGCCTTGCCACGACCAATCCGAAGCCGTTACCCCGGCGTAATTCGCCAACTCGCAATACTCGCCATCGCCCCAATTCCGGAACAGAGTATTGCGCGGCGTTTCGGGGCGATTATCGAGGATACCGGGGGGCAGGAGGTTCAGACCCATGCCAACGACCTGCCGCATGCGGGACCGATGCTCACGGCTCATCATCTCGGTCACCAGGAAATCCAGATGGCCGTCGCGGTCAAGGTCGCCGAAATCCACCCCCATCGAGGAGAAGCTCTGCTTGCGCATGGACAATCGCGGGAGGGCGCGGAAACGGCCATGACCCTGGTTGATCCAAAACCGGTCCACGGTCTGGAAATCATTACAGACGTAGATGTCCGGCCAGCCGTCGGCGTTCATATCCCGGATTTGCACACTCAATCCGAAATCCCAAGGGGCCGGAAGCGGCCGGCCCTGTTCATCGAGGAAGTACTCCGAATCCCAGGGAACGGGTTTGAAACGGCCGGAGCCGTCATTGAGATAAAGCGCGTCAACCTCGCCCACCTCCTCGAGCCGGCCATCTACGAAACGCAATCGATCACCATAGGGCCCGCTGACCACCCAGCGACCATCGATCCGCCTCATTTCGGCTTGGCCGCCGGATCGGAGAATCGACAACTCGCCATAATTAGCGACGTAAAGGTCGAGGTCGCCGTCGCCGTCAACGTCGCCCGCGGCCAGGCTCATGCTCCCGGAGTTTGTGCTCAATCCCGCGTCGGCAGTCGTCTCCGTAAAATGTCCGATGCCATCATTGGCGAAGGACCGAACACCGTGTCCGAGTGAGGCCACGAACAAATCCAAATCGCCATCGCCGTCGGTATCCACGAGAAGCGCGCCAGTTGACGGGGATTGGCAACCGGCCAATCCAGACGCGGTCGTCACCTCTTCGAACCGCCAACCGCCGAGGTTGCGATAGAGGCTGTTTGTACCGTGGATCGCACAGAAATAAAGGTCGCATCGGCCGTCCCCATCCACATCGCCCGCGGCCACACCCGAACCGTTCATGAGGTTGTTGTTGGCCATCATCAAAGGCTCGGCCAACCCGTTGCTGAAGGTAATCCCGGTCTGCGCGGGCGATAGCAGGGTGAAACCGGGACGCGGGTTGCTTTCAACCCCGCCACGCTCAGGCAGGACCAATACTCGAGCTTGCCGACCCGCCGGCGATGACGAATATGATGCCGCCCACGCGGCCACGCCGCTCAAACCCAGGCTGCTGGCGAGAATGCCGAAGCCAACCACGATGCCAGGCACCCGACGAGGCCGTTCATTCATGGCGCGTTCCGGTGCCAACGAAGCCCCGCCTCAAACCGCCCCGCGCTTTGAGTTGATCCCGATACGGATGCCCTCGCGACAGTTTGAGGCGGGGCTTCGTTGGATGATGCTGGACGATGGCGGTTACGGCAGGATGTGCTCTTTCAGGGAACAAATATTGCGATGGCTGTTGTCGGATTGGAAGTTGGTCACGACGATTTCCTTGACCACGCCACCGCCTTTCGCATCGAGCCATTGATCGTAACGATTCTTTGTCGGCTGGCCGGACGGGTCGGATCCATGCACCACCATCTGGATGTGCCGGCAGCCATCGAACTTGCCTGCCGGCACCGTGACGTCTTCATCAGGAAGACGTTTGATCTCGTATTTCAGAGGCACCTCGAATCCCATGACCGCCAGTTTGGTCTCGAACGTGGTCGACTTGCCGACCTCCAGGTCCGTCCAAAGAGTCGGGACAGGCGGCGTGAATTCAATGGTCAAGGCCGACCCGATCTCGACCTTGTGCAGGCGAAAAAGTTCATCGACGCTCGCAAGGGAGGGTGTCTCATCATTCTTGCCCCAAACCGACTTCAATTGCCATCGCTTGGCGTCGCCTTCGCCGTTGATGGCGACAAGCTCGTCGACCCGATCGCCTTCGACGGTCACGGGAGGATTACTCAATGGCCGGGGACCTTCCTGTGCGAAAATCCATTTTTCTCCTACTTTACCCAGGCTGGCCGCTGCGACAATCTGGGCGCAAGCGAGGGTCAGCGTCAGACAATTCACGACAGTGTTGTGCTTCATGGGATGGATCGGATTTGGGTTGATGAAAAAGGGCGCGGGTTAAGGCACCCGCGCCCGTGGAATGTATGCGAACTTCAGACCGTCGGAACCGTCGGCGGATCGCTGAAGATATTGTGGATGCTGGGCATGGGCGGTTTCAAGGTGCGGAATTCGCCCCATTTGAGCGACGCCAGGTCCGAATGGAGTTGGTCGGGACCATATTTGAATTCCGAATTGAGCATGGTATCCCACTCAACCTCGGCGCCACTGTAGGCAGCCTCCCGACCCATCAGCGCCGTGAGTGTGCTGTCGGTGACGTTCTTGACCTCATTTAATTCGGTGTCCTTGAGGATCGCGTTGATCAGGTCGACATGCTCCTGCACATACGGGTTGACCGATTGCCCGCGGAAACGCCAGGCCGAGCCGCCCTTGGGCGAGATGCTCCGGCTGGGATCCGAGGTCCCCTTGCTTCCCACGACAGCCTCGCTCACGGAGGACCACGAACGTTTGATCTGGCCGCAGGCGGCATGCATGCGCACCCCGTTGGCGTATTGGAATTCGACGGCAAAATTGTCCCAGATCTCACCGGGTTGATCGTCCAACTGTTGCCGCGCCCCCATGCCCCAACATTTCACCGGGTGTTCACCCATGATCCAATTGCAGACATCGATGTTGTGTACGTGCTGTTCGGTGATGTGATCGCCCGAAAGCCAAATGTAATGATACCAGTTGTACACCTGCCGCTCCAAATCGGTGTCCCCACGCATCCCCCGGTGCCAGATCGGACCCCCGTTTACCCAGTAGGCGCGCAGTGCGGTCACATCCCCGATTTCCCCGGCCTGGATTCGCTTGATCGTCTCGAGGTAACTCGCCTCGTGCCGGCGCTGCGTTCCCGCCGCGACTTTGAGGTTCTTCTGTTTGGCCTGCTCACCCGCGGCATACATCATTCTCGCCGTTGGCCCGTCGACGGCCACCGGCTTCTCCGTAAACACATTCTTGCCCGCCGCAACGCATGCCTTGAATTGGGGGGCGCGGAAGCCCGGGGGCGTGGCGAGGATGGCGTAGTTGACGCCCGGCACTTCGAGCGCCTTCATGTAAGCGTCGAAGCCGCTGTAACATTTGTCCTCAGGCACACCGAACTCGGTCTTGCCGCGTTTGGCTTGTCCGGGAAAAACGTCCGCCACCGCAACTATTTTGGCATCCACGCCTACGATCTTCGCTGCCTCCATGAAGTTTTGTCCTGCCCCGCCGCCGCGACCGCCGCAGCCGATGATCACGGCGTTGATCGGCTGTTTGGCCTGGGCCTGGAGAATGGAAGGAAAACTAACCGCCGCGGCCGAGGCCGCCAGCAGCGAGGAACTCTTAATGAACTGGCGGCGATTGACCGCCAGCGACTCGGGGGATTGTTTTTGAGTATTCATGTGTTTGCTGTGGGTTTGATCATGGGTTTTTAGTCGGGGAAATCAATACATGACTTCACGAATTCATTTCGGTCCGGCCGGGAACGGGCACAGGATAACAGCCATCGGGACCGGGTTGGGTGGGCGGTTCCATCTCATCGTGACAGTCTTCCGGCCGCGGAGGATAATGGAAACTGGACTTTTGGAGTTCTTCCCAGGTGACTTGTTTGCCGGTGTAACAGGAGAGCTGGCCCATCACACCAATGGCCGTGCTGCGCACCATGTAATCGCCGTTGTTCAAGGGCGTTCCGGACCGAATCGCGGCGAATAACCGGTCGTGTTCGACCTGGTAGGGATCGCACTGCCCCCGCCAGCGCCACTCATTCTCACCCCAAATCCGGCAATTCAGAAGCGAGGCCCGGCCTTTGCTCCCCAGGATGATACTGGAGCCCTCATCGTAACAGCCGGTTGTGGTCCGGCAAAACGCGTAGACCCGAACGCCGTTCTCGAATTCGTAGACCACGGAGTGATGGTCGAACACGTCGCCATACATCGGGTCGGTCATCGACGAGCGTCCGCCCAGGCCATGGCACTTGATTGGCGCCTGGTTCCGCATCACCCAGCTCGCGCGATCCAGGTTATGAACCAGCGATTGCACGACGTCGTCCCCCGATAACCAGCGGAAATGGTATTGAGTGCTGAACTGCCATTCCAGTTCGGTCAGGCCCGGCTTGCGATCGACCACACCATACGGAGCGCGAAGGAAATTCTCCTCCATGGCAATCACGTCGCCGATGGCGCCGTCGTGAATCCGTTGGACCGTCTCCGCATAACCGGAATGGAATCGGCTGTGCAGACCCGACACGACGCACAACCGTTTGGTTTTGGCGAGCTCGCAGGTCTGCGCCATCAACTTGAGCCCAAGTGGATCGATCCCGTGCGGCTTCTCCACAAACACATGTTTTCCCGCCTGGACGGCCGACATGGCGTGGAACGGATGGAACTTCGCCGCATTCGCGATCAAGACCACGTCGGAGGCCTCGATCACGCTCTGGTAGCCCTGAACTCCCGCGAAACAATGGTCGTCCGGCACCTCCACCTGGCTGTCCTTTTGGCTCCGGATCGCTTCCCGTTTCTCCCGGATCCGATCCATGAAAATATCGCTCATGGCCACCAGTCGCGCGCCGGGATCGGCGGTGAGCGCCTGGACCGCTGCTCCGGAATTGCGTCCGCCGCAACCGATCATCCCGACCCGGAGCAGATCGTTCCCGGCGGCGTAGGCCGTGCGCGAGATGTCAAGCCGACCCAACGCCGCCACGGCGCCGGCTGCGGCTGACACTTTTAAAAAAGAACGTCGGGAAGTACGCGGAAGCGAGTCGTCCGCCGATGGGGTGTTCACGGACGCGAGCTTCCTCCCGCGACCCCATGAATGCAAGATGAACGCGACCAAACGATCTCTGGCCTCCGTGAACTCCGGACGCTAAAGGATCTTGCTTCAGATTCGCCTCCGGGCGCCACGACCAAATGAACATCCCAGGAGGGAGGTGCTGAACCATGGTAACTGCTGGAGCGACGACGGCACGATTTCGCGTCAAAACGGGAGGGATGATTCTGTCCGGCCATGATTCTGTCATCCGCACCAGGAGTGTGACGATCGGTATGCCCGTTCCTGCGGCATGTGGTGCGACGGGTTGCCGGCGAAACCTTCCGCGAGCTCAAGGCAAAGGAAACCGCCATTTGCGGTTGAAAGTCAGACGATGGGGTCGCATCTAAATAGTTGATCTTGCTGAAAAACCATCGGGCTATTTTTTGGGTCGAGAAGAGGCCAGCGGCGCCTCCAAGCGGCGGAGTTGGTCGGTGTGTTTATTTTGTTCATCTGGTGTTTGTTCACGGGCAATCATTTCGCTTTCTTTGGTTCCTTGGCTGCGGCTTTCAATTCCTTGATGTCGAGCTTCACGCTGTTCATCACCACCTGCATGACGCGATCGGCTTTGGCGCGATCCTCGTCGCTGATCGCTTCGATGATGAACGTCGGGACAATCTGCCAGAACAAACCGTATTTGTCCTTGAGCCAGCCGCACTCGATTTCCTTGCCGCCGCCGGAGGTGAGTTTCTTCCAATAGCGGTCCAACTCGGCCTGCGTGTCGCAGTACACCATGAGTGAGACGGCTTCGTTGAATTTGAATTGAGGTCCGCCGTTGAGCGCAATGAACTCCTGCCCGTTCAACTTGAAGGCAATGGTCATGACCGAACCAGCCTGCCGGCCGGAGGCTTCGACCGCCGCATCGGGGTAGTAGGAAATCCTCTCGATTTTGGAATTGTTGAAGATGGACGTGTAGAACTTCACCGCCTCTTCGGCGTTGTCATTGAACCAGAGGAATGGAGTGATTGTTTGCATATAGTTTTTGCTATCTGTCTTTGGAATACGTGTGCTCGCCCGCGCGCCTTCGGAAAGCCCCACCGCCCGCTCCGATGTTCTGTCCGGTCACCCAACGGCCCGCCCCGGTTGCCAGGAACACGGCGACACAATTTCGTACCGCCAGTGGAAGCCACGATAATGCGGCCGCCTTCGCGAATGCGTCCGAGGGTGCGGTAGTCGTTGAGTTGTGTCACCTGGTTCTCATCGCGCAAAAACGCGGCGCGTCAAGTCACGATTTAAACGGCGGCGAACGATGCTATTTTGGCTGGAACAACTCGATCAGATTTCCCGACGGATCAACCACCCAAATCTGCGAACCGCCCGGACCGCTCACAATGTCCTCGCGGCGAAACTTCATTCCGGCGGCGCGAAGCCAAACATCGAAAGGAGTTTTATGAACACAGTTGACACATTCCTTCCCGCCATCGAATACCCGCGAGGGTTAATGATGAAGCTGGCGTATTGTTTCACGCGGCGGCAATTCGGCAAAGTGCTGACGCCGCTGAAAGTCCACAGCGCGCGTTTGCCGGCGGCGTTCGGACTTTTTTACGCAAAGATCGGCACGCTCGACAAAAAGCTGACGCTATCACCAGAGCTTGGGTTGCTGGTGCGCGAGCAGGTCGCGCGCATCAACGTGTGCGAATTCTGCATGGACATCGCCCGCGCGTTCATCATTCAGGCCTCGATGAACCAGGCGAAGTTCGACGCGCCGGATCAATATCAGACGAGCAGCTTGTTCACCGAGCCGGAACGGGCCGCGCTGGATTACGTGACGGAGTTGACGAAAGAAAAGAACGTCAAACCCGAAACGTTCGAGCGTTTGGCGCGCCACTCTTCCGAACGGCAGACCTGCGAGATCGTCTGGCTCGTGGCAACCGAGCACGTTTACAACATGACGAACATCGGGCTGAACATTCATTCGGACATGCTCTGTGACATTCGCGGAAGAAAGTAAGCCGTGTCTGGGCCTGCCGTCATTGAAGCCGTGACACAGCCGGTCATCGAAAAGCTGGCACGCGATTCGTATGGCCGGCTGATCGCGTATCTCGCGTCGCGGTCGGGCGACGTCGCCGGAGCGGAGGATGCCTTGAGCGATGCGTTCGCCGTTGACGAAAGTTAGTTGGGCACTCGAGGTGTCAACTGCATTCAGGATCGTTTCGTGGAGATGGCGGCGGCGGATAGAGATCGTATTTCGGAATGGTCGCATCCATTTGATCCCACGGCTGCGTGTCGGAGACGAAAAAATCCATTTGTGGACGGAACCAGCCCGGGTCGTCGAGACTGCCGGCAGTGATGCCGATGAATTCGTTCGGGCGTTGGTCTGATTGTCCGCCGGTCAGTCGCGAGCCGCACTCGGCGCAAAAGCCGCGTTTGTGTTTGCCGCCCGCGAGACTTGGCGTGAATTGATATTTCAATTCGCCTTTGGTCAGGCGAAAAGCCGCCGCAGGCACGAGTAATCCGGGCACGAACGCGCCGCCGGTCACCTGCTGGCAGTCGCGGCAATGACACTTGAACATCATGATCGGTTCAGCGTTGCATTCGTATCGAATCGCGCCGCAAACGCAGCCGCCGGTGAATGGGAGTTTGATTTTTTGCATAGATTTTTAAGTCCCGATGCGCAGGAAGGCCGCAATGCCCGCGATGATTGCCAAAACACCAATGAGCCGCGCGACGATTTCGGGGCTGGGCAGGAGTTTCTCCGCCGCAATGTCGCTGGCGACGCCGATGATCACGATCGGATTCATCATTCCAAGCACGACCAGTAATATCGTCGGGACGGCGCAGCAGAGGCAACATGCCGCGCCCTGTCTGCAGGCGAGCTGAAAAGTTGTTGCACGTCCCGAACACGCGGTGACGCTAGCCGGACCGGGAACGGCAAGTGAGCAGACTGGCCGTTTTCCAGCGCGTGAATGGCGATGAATTCAATGGGCCGCGCCAACTCGTCGGTGCGTCGTGTGAGTTCTTTTTCGGCTTTGAGCACATCGAGTCGTGCTGCGAGCCATTGTTCGAAATTCCTTTCACGGGCAATTCACGTCGTTCTCTTTGTGAGCACCGCGTGCAGCGCGGCCGGACTCGCGGCGTGTTCGGTGCATTTGTATCCCAATTTCAAAAGATCAATTCCCCCCAAGAGGCTTTCGCCGCTGCCGAGAATAATTGGTGAAACGGCGAGATGCAGTTGGTCAATCAATCCGGCTTGAAGATATTGGCGGATGGTCGCCGGCCCGCCGCCGAGCCGCACATCCAATCCACCCGCCGCCTCTTTGGCGCGTTGCAGCGCCGCATGAATGCCGTCGGTGACAAAATGAAACGTCGTGCCGCCTTCCATTTGAACCGCCGGACGCGAATGATGCGTGATCACGAAAACCGGCGTGTGATAAGGCGGGTCGTCGCCCCACCAGCCTTTCCATGTGTCGTCCGGCCAGGCGCCGCGAATCGGTCCAAACATGTTGCGCCCCAGAATCGATGCGCCGATTCGGTCGAACCCTCGTTCCGCAAAATCGTTGTCCACTCCAGTCGTGCCGCCGGACTTCCCTTGCATCTTTTGAAACGCGCGCGTGGGGAAAAACCACTGATGCAGGTCTTCGCCGCCAACGCCCAGTGGATTCTCCATGTCTTGATTCGGGCCAGCTCCAAATCCATCGAGTGAGACTGAGAAACAATGAACACGCAATTTAGCCATAGTATTTGGTTCCTCTTTTCGATCATGTTGTCGCGTCCAATCCTTCCGTTGTTCAATGCTTGTCGTATTCGTCACGTCGCCGAATCCAAAACCCGTCTTCGTTGAACATGAAATGGTAAACGAGCAGTTGCGAACGCCCGCGGAAAAGATCAACCAGCGAGGCGCTTCCCTCGTCGGTCTCGAATTGATAATTCTTCTCGATGCGAACCCACGGCAGGTCCTGCCGCCTCTTCGCCAGTTCGTCGCTACGATGCGTAAGTTCTTTTTCTGCTTTGAGCAAATCGAGTCGTGCTGCGAGCCACTGTTCACGCGTTCCCGTTTTGTGATTACTCAAATTTTCTCCTTTCATTTTGGCTTGTTGGAATCGAATTGGTTGAATCTTCGGATAAATGTGCTCCTTACGAATCTGTACCCGAGCGAAATGGTTTTCCTGGTTTGAAAACTGCAAGGCCGGTCGCGACACTCAGCGCAACAACGTCATAAGCCGCCGCGGCAATGAGTCGCGGCGTGGTGTTCTCGCCGTGCTGAATCGCCGACGCCATCGCCGGTCCGATCACCAGCCCGCCGACGAACATCACGGAAATGATCAGGAGCAGTTTCGCGGTCACCCACGGATAACGGAACATTCCCCACGTCGTGCCCAAGCCAAGCGCGATGCCGCTAAGTAGCGCGCCGAAGCTCAACGGAATGCCGAACAAGCGGGCAAACATCCCGAGCACGTTGACTAAAGAAACCATCGTGCTCGCGTCCTCCGCCCGCGCCGCGCGGATCGCCACGGCCAAAAATCCGGCGGAGTCGCCGAGCAATCCCACGGACATCATGACGTGCGCGGTCAACAGCGCATTGCGGGTGCGCCGCGAAAAATAACGGCGTTCGGGATTGTTGGTTACCGGCATTTTCGCCTCGAGATTTGGAATTAGATTTCAAAGAACTTTACGCCCAAGCTGCTTCAATAAACCCATCACGTCGTTCTTCACCCAGCTCTCATGAATGCATCCGTCCGCGACGCGCACCAGTGTCAGGCCCGTCATGGTCACGACTTTCGCGGTCGGCGTGATGCCGAAGAAAGTTCCCTTGTGCGTGGCGCGGGAACAAACCGTGTCGCCTCCGGGAATTGTTTTCGCCCGAAGCATCGGTCGGAACGCGCTACGATACATCCAAGCAAGGCATGCTGTTTACGAACCTGCGATTCCGTCGTTGTGTTCATTGTGTCCTCCTTTGGCTCTCATTTCGGATACTTTTCAAACTAGCCTCGCAAGAGCTTGAAAGCTTCCGTCGGGACGATGACGAAAGACGAGAACGGTCCGCCGCTGGCACGCTGGCAGTCGCGACAGTGGCAGTGAAGCATCAGAACCGGCTCGGCTGTGGATTCGTAGCGAATCGCGCCGCAAGCGCAACCGCCCGAGAAAGGCGAGGTCATGGCTGGAGTTTCTTTCATGGAATTGTTTTTCTCGTTTTTCAGACCGTGATGTGTTCTGCGCTGCCATCTGTTTCCATCCCGCCCCAATATTCGCGGGTAAATTTCGGATTGCTGATGGCATCCCACGTCTTTTTCGGCGTGGAGCGGATGAACGTGGTATAAACTAATTTCGGCTTTTCCACGGTGTCATTCTTTCTGCTTGTTTGTTTCTAGACCTTTCTTCAAATCGCTCAACGCCTGGAGGCCATGACCCTCGTATTTGCCGATCCAGCGCTCGTAGATCTCGTGCAACGGCACTGGATTCAGATAATGCAACTTCTCGCGTCCGCGCCAGACGACCGTCACCAGTTTCGCCGCTTCGAGGAGAACCAGATGCTTCGTCACCGCCTGCCGCGTCATGTCCAGATGCTCACACAATTCCGACAATCTCTGTCCGTTGCTCTTGAACAATTGATCCAGCAACTTCCGGCGACTCGCATCCGCCAACGCTTTGAACACTGCATCCATCTGCCGGAGACATTATGCAACCATACGGTTGCATGTCAAGTCCAGGCTTTTGTTTTCGAGCCTCCGGTTTTGTGTCTTGTCATACTCTTGTTCCTTTCTTCTCGTGCGCTGTTGGACTACGCAGTTATCCAATCTTTCCTCGCTTCGGGCGGTATGTGTTTATGAGGACGCCATTTGGCGTGCTTCGCGTCTCGACCAGGGCCAGGCCGCGTGGCGGGACGCCGTTTTCGAACAACCGCTTTCCATTGCCGAGCACCACGGGAGCTACCCACATGCGATATTCGTCAACGAGATCGGCGGCAATCAGCGTCTGCAGCAATTTGCCGCTGCCCCAAATATGCAACTCCGGCCCATGCGATGCCTTCAGCCGGCGGACCTCGTCCACGACATTGCCGCCGATGCGCCGCGAGTCCTTCCAGTCGAGTTTGACGAGCGTGCGTGTGACGACGTATTTCGTCGCCTTGTTGAACGCCTTGCCGATCGGATTGTCACCATGGTTCGGCCAGTAGCTGGCGAAGATATCATAGGTCCGGCGTCCCAGGAGCATTTCGAACTCACCGGCGACAGTCGCGACAAGGGTGCGGTGCATGGCGTCGTCTCCGAAGTGCATGGCCCAGCCTCCGTGAGTGAACCCATTCGTCGGGTCCTCCTCGGGGCCGCCGGGTCCTTGCATGACGCCGTCCACTGTGACTTGGGTGATTGCAATGAGGTTTCTCATCATCTCTCTCCGTATCTACTTTGTCAGGATTCGTCTGCTTGACGGGGTGGGCACATGGATGGACTCAGACATGCGGGGTGGGCCGGTAGATGAGCTCTTGGATGTGGCGGTCGAGCGTCCGGTGCTCGATCAGCTCGAGGTCGAAGTCGAGCGCACCCTGAAAGATCGGGTCCAGTCCGGTCTGACCGGTGATCACAGGGAAGAGCGTCACGTGGACACGGTCGACCAGACCGGCGGCCATCAACGCCCGGTTCATCGACAGGCTTCCGTGCGAGCGCAACGGCACCTCGGACCTCATTGGTTTTATCTCGTTTCGTTTGTTGCCGGCGGGTATTCACCCGTGACCGTCTCGCGCTCCTTGTTGAGCAGGCAAACCTTCAGGCCAATAGCAACCGGCGTCAAGTGGCGAGCGGGAGGTGTTCGCGTTCGGGATTGCGGGAGACGAGCGAGGATTCGCCGAGCAAGTGTTCGCTTTCGCCGCCCGCGTACATGTCGGCTTCGGTGCTCTATAAGATTCAGGCGTAACGCCCGGTTTTGTTGGGCTTGATTTACCAGCCTTATGCGTTAGCCTGCACGGACCGGCAAGCCCTGATGTAATTCATCTCCGCACTTCCGCAGAGCCGTGAAGAGCGACGCGCATCGCATTCTGGCAGCGGCATCCGACCTGGTCGTCCGATGCAGGAGATCCATACCCGGTTCAAGCCACCGCGCCTGCCGCTTTGTGCCAGGTTTCCGGGCGGGGACAACCCAATCTTCGCCCTCGCCATGCCGCTTCCTCCATCACATTCACAAGTCCGAATCTCCACCCGGTCTTCATGCTACACCTATGAAAACGATTCTAACGCTCGCACTCGCTATGTTCGCATCCGCGGCGTTGCATTCCGCTTCTGTCACCTGGACCAACACCAGCGGCGGACTCTGGAGCATCCCCGCGAATTGGAGTCCCAATTCACTCCCGGAGGGGGGCGACGACGTGTTCATCACGACTGCAGGCAGCTACGTGGTGACCCAGGACGTTCACGTCACGGTTGGCAGCCTCACGATCGACGGCCCCGCCGGCACGCAAACGCTCACCAATGCCTTCGCGAACCTGGTCATCAATGGCCCGAGCACAATCAGCGTCAACGGCGTGCTTGGCTTCTCCGGCGGATTGCTGGGGGGCACGGGATCCCTGACCGTCGGCGGCGATGTATTGTGGACTGGCGGGACAATCGCAGGTGCGCTCATCGTCGACATTCAAGGCGCGCTCACGGTCGGAGGCGCGGGGGCCAAGGCGCTTGCCGGCGACGGCACGCTCATCAATCACGGTCTGATCACCTGGTCGGGACCCAGCGACATACAGACGGGCAATTCGGCGCGGATCATCAACCAAGCCGGCGGGCTCATCGACATTCAGAACAACCAATCGCTTTATATGTCCAACGGCGGGGCGATCACCAACCTGGGCACGTTGCGCAAGAGCGCCGGCGGCGGGAACACGGTCTTCAGCGTGCCGTTGTACAACTCCGGCGCGATCGACGTGCAATCCGGCTCGTTGACGCACGCCGCGGGAAGCCAGTTCAATGATGGCACGAGCTTCACGGGCGCGGGAACCAACCTGTTTAGCAACGGAGTTGTCACGTTCTACGGCGATATCTCGTCGGAGAATCTGGAGATCGGCGGCGGCGCCATCGCGGGCAACAGCGTCTTCACGGGCATCGTGAACTGGACCGGCGGCAATCTCAGCAGCGGTTGGCTAATGATTGCCGCTGACGGCGCGCTCAATATCGGCGGGTCGGCCACCAAGTATATTGCCGGCGACGGCACGCTCATCAATTACGGTCTGATCACCTGGTCGGGACCCAGCGACATACAGACAGGCAATTCGGCGCGGATCATCAACCAAGCCGGCGGGCTCATCGACATTCAGAACAACCAATCGCTTTTTATGTCCAACGGCGGGGCGATCACCAACCTGGGCACGTTGCGCAAGAGCGCCGGCGGCGGGAACACGGTCTTCAGCGTGCCGTTGTACAACTCCGGCGCGATCGACGTGCAATCCGGCTCGTTGACGCACGCCGCGGGAAGCCAGTTCAATGATGGCACGAGCTTCACCGGCGCGGGAACCAACCTGGTTAGCAACGGAGTTGTCACGTTCTACGGCGATATCTCGTCGGAGAATCTGGAGATCGGCGGCGGCGCCATCGCGGGCAACAGCGTCTTCACGGGCATCGTGAACTGGACCGGCGGCAATCTCAGCAGCGGTTCGCTAATGATTGCCGCTGACGGCGCGCTCAATATCGGCGGGTCGGCCACCAAGTATATTGCCGGCGACGGCACGCTCATCAATCACGGTCTGATCACCTGGTCGGGACCCAGCGACATACAGACGGGCAATTCGGCGCGGCTCATCAACCAAGCCGGCGGGCTCATCGACATTCAGAACAACCAATCGCTTTATATGTCCAACGGCGGGGCGATCACGAACCTGGGCACATTGCGCAAGAGCGCCGGCGGCGGGAACACGGTCTTCAGCGTGCCGTTGTACAACTCCGGCGCGATCGACGTGCAATCCGGCTCGTTGACGCACGCCGCGGGAAGCCAGTTCAATGATGGCACGAGCTTCACCGGCGCGGGAACCAACCTGTTTAGCAACGGAGTTGTCACGTTCTACGGCGATATCTCGTCGGAGAATCTGGAGATCGGCGGCGGCGCCATTGCGGGCAACAGCGTCTTCACGGGCATCGTGAACTGGACCGGCGGCAATCTCAGCAGCGGTTGGCTAATGATTGCCGCTGACGGCGCGCTCAATATCGGCGGGTCGGCCACCAAGTATATTGCCGGCGACGGCACGCTCATCAATCACGGTCTGATCACCTGGTCGGGACCCAGCGACATACAGACGGGCAATTCGGCGCGGATCATCAACCAACCCGGCGGGCTCATCGACATTCAGAACAACCAATCGCTTTTTATCTCCAACGGCGGGGCGATCACGAACCTGGGCACGTTGCGCAAGAGCGCCGGCGGCGGGAACACGGTCATTAGCGTGCCGCTGTTCAATTCCGGCATCCTCGACGTGCGGTCCGGGTTGGTGGCCTACGGCTCGGGCAGCCAGTTCGATGACGGCACTGCCTTCACGGGCGCGGGAACAAACCTGGTGTATGCCGGCACGGCGACTTTCTACGGCGATATCTCGTCGGAGAATCTGGAGATCGGCGGCGGCGCCATCGCGGGCAACAGCGTCTTCACGGGCATCGTGAACTGGGCCAGCGGCGACCAGGCCGGCGCCAGCGCGATGACTGTCGCCCCCAACGGCACTCTCAATATCACCGGCTCAACGAAGATCAATCTGAGTGGAGCCGTGACAAACTATGGCGTGGTGGTGTGGTCAGGAACGAACGACCTGGAAACGTTCGGCTCGGCCCGCATTAGCAATCAGCCCGGCGCGCTCTTTGACATCCAGAATAACCAATCGCTCCTCATCTGGAACGGTGGGGTGATTCACAACGCGGGCACACTGCGAAAAAGCGCGGGCGACGAAAACAGCATCATTCGCGTGCCTTTCACCAATTCGGGCACCGTGGACGTCCAACACGGCGCTCTGACCTTCGGCAACTTCACTTCGGCGGATGGTAAGTTTGTATTTGCGTTGAACAGCCTGGCCCGTTTTGGCCGAATCGCCTTTACCCAGGGCGCAGCTTTCAGCGGAACACTCGGGGTGACGCTGAATGCCGGCTACGTACCGGTGGCGGGCGACGCCTTCGCGCTGATCACGTATCCGTCGTCGAGCGGAGCCTTTGCCGGCTTCGATCTCCCCGACACCCATGCCTGGCAGACCAACGCGTCAATCTATGGCGCAAACACCCTCACGTTGACGGTTCTGAATTCACGGCCTCAACTGCTGCCCGTTGCCGACCGCGACGCGGACGAACAGGTCCCGTTGAGTTTCTCCGTCACCGGCAGCGATCCGGACGCCGGGCAGAGCTTGAGTTATGCACTGCTCCAGGCGCCGGACGGGGCAGCCATCCGGACCGACACCGGGGTGTTCACGTGGACACCGGGCGAGGCGCAGGGTCCATCCACCAATCTGGTTACGGTGCAGGTGAGCGACAACGGGGCGCCCTTGCTGAGCCAAACGCAACAGGCCACGATCAGAATTCGCGAAGTGAACCGCGCGCCTGTGCCGGCGCCGCTCAGCCTCGCGCCGATAAACGAGCTTGTCCCGTTTGTTCTCGCAGTGGATCTCGCTCTTGATCCAGATCTCCCGCCCAACACGCTGACTTTCGCCCTCATTGATCGGCCGCCTGGCATGACGATCGACCAAAACACCGGCGCCATCACGTGGACGCCAACCGAGGCGCAGGGACCGTCTGTCCATGCCATTGCGGTGCGGATAGCGGACAACGGATCGCCTGCCCTCGTCGTGACAAACACATTCACTCTCAGCGTTCTCGAGGTGAACTCTCCGCCCGCGTTGGCGCCGCTGGCGAATTGTACTCACGTTATGGGTGCGATGTGCTGGATCACAAACTCCGCAAGCGACAGCGATCTCCCCGCGCAATCCCTGACTTACAGCCTCGCCGATGCGCCGCCCGGCATGACCATTGTTCCGGCCAGCGGCAGGATTGAGTGGGCTCCGCCACCGGCATCCAACCCTCTGAGCAGTACCGTCACCGTTCGTGTCGCAGACAACGGCGTACCGGCCTTGGCGAGCGAACAAAGCTTTGTCGCGACTTTGATCTCAACACCCGGCCTGCACATCTCGAAAGCCGGTCCAGTTCTTGTCGTGCTTTCGTGGCCAGTCGAGGCCACCGCGGCAGGGTTCGTTCTTCAATCCACAACAAGCCTGTTCGCGCCGGAATATTGGGTGAACGTTCCCGGAACGCCGGAAGTAGCCGCGGGTGAAAACCTCCTGACAAACGGCGTAACCTCTGCCCTCCGAGCCTATCGACTCTCCGCCACGCTGACTCCCGTGCCAGGATCCACGTCGCCTTAGATTATTCATCGCTGCTCGAATACATCGTCACCATGCAATCACATCCTCCTGAGGATCACGGCGAGGCATGGTGAAGAAGTGAGGGATGATTCTGTCCGGCCATGATTCTGTCATCCGCACCAGGAACTGGACGATCGGTATGCCCGTTCCTGCGGCCTGAGGTGGGACGAGTCCCCGATGCGGAAACCGCCAAACGGCAGGTACCGCAGCCGCCGCCCGGGCAAAGACAGAATCATGGTTGGACAGAATCATGAAGAGAAGTTGCTTAGGACTCAACCGCGCTGCCGGCTGGTGCTGGAGGCATGGGATCGTTTGGGAAGCAGGGAAATGGGAGACACGCAGACGCGGAGAGCGTGAGGTTCGGAGAGCGCGTTGTTGCTCCGTTTCAGACAGCGTGGCGGGCCTCAGCCTCGATGATCATGGTCGCGTTCAGCAGCAGGTTCGGCGAGAGCAGGTGGCGGGTCATTTCGGGATAGGGGTTGGTGGCATCATCCGGGAGTTGATAGGCGAGGGGGTTCCTGGCCGATGGCCCGCGACGCTCGGCCTCCATCCGAGCGTACTTGCGCTTTGCGGGCCGCTGGCTGTACCACGTGGCGACAGCAATCCACGGAAAACCCACCGGCCACAGCAGCAGACTGGTCCGGCTCGAGTTACTGGGCAGCAACCGCCGGATGCGAAAGCCCGCGTGCCAGAGGCTGTAACGTATCTGGAAGTAAGTGAGCAGGAACGCATGGCCGTGATAGGTGCGTTGTCCATCGGCTGACCTCCCCCAGACACTCGTGTGCTCGTCGATGTAGGAATTCAAGGCGCGCTGGCCCGCAAGCGCGAATGCGAGGCGACCGCGCAGCGACATCAGATTCGGGGTGGTCAGGAGAAGCCTCCCGCCCGGTTTGAGCACACGACGCATTTCCCGGAGGGCGTGATGACGATCCACCACGTGCTCGATCCCTTCGACGCACACGACGTGATCGAACGAGGCGTCTGGCATCTTAATGACCCCCTCCAGGTCCGCGTGCTCGCAGTGCAGATTGCGGGTGACCGGTGCGTCGCCCTTGGGGCCAAAAGCGGCTTCGGCGAGCCACCGGGGGAGGGATGCGACACGGTTCATCTCCTGGAAAAGGCTCCACGCTGAACGGGTTGCGATTTCCCGCTGAAAGTTGTGCAGGAACTCGGGAAAGAGATCGGCGGGCGTGACATCAAAGCCCGCAGCCGTGAGGGCGAACGACAATCCACCCCGACCCGCGGGGAGGTCCAGCACCCTGAGACGGGCACGCCGGTCCCGCGGGATTTCGCACATTGCCGCGAGCACGAACGGGTAAAGCGACCTGCAGCGCAACGAAAGAAATCGGAGTTTCATCGAATGGGCCTCTGCCTAGCCCGGAAATCTCACACGTGAAATGCCGATTTCCATCCGCCCAGGCTACGCTGGAGGCAATACTCTGGGCGGCCCAGTGTCAACTCCAGAAACGCCAGACAGCCTATGTCCCCAGGGGTTTCCGTTGCGACTGGGATGATGGCGGTTGCTGAACGCCCGAACTAAGTTTCGTCTCTGTGAATCTGAGTCGATTCCTCGCGTGTCGATCTATTGGAACCTTGGATTAGATGATCGGGACCCCGCCCCCGGCCGGGGAGACTCCCAGAGTTTGACAGCTCCGGGTGCCAGTTGAGGATCCGTGTTGTGAACCGCTCAAGGTCAACAACAGAAACCTCAAATCATGAACGAGTATGAACGTCTCAACCATACGAAATGGATGATTCTGTCCGGCCATGATTCTGTCATCCGCACCAGGAACTGGACGATCGGTATCCCCGTTCCTGCGGCCTGAGGTGGGACGAGTCCCCGGTGCGGAAACCGCCAAACGGCAGGTACGGCACCCGCCGCCCGGGCAAAGACAGAATCATGCAGGACAGAATCATGGAAAAGGTCGTTATGATTTTGTCTGCCATGGTTTTGTCATCCACGCATGTCCGCAGCGGCCGACAGGATCACGGCGAGGCATGGTGAAGAAGTGAGGGATGATTCTGTCCGGCCATGATTCTGTCATCCGCACCAGGAACTGGACGATCGGTATGCCCGTTCCTTCGGCCTGAGGTGGGACGAGCCCCCGGCGCGGAAACCGCCAAACGGCAGGTACCGCAGCCGCCGCCCGGGCAAAGACAGAATCATGCAGGACAGAATCATGAAAAAGGTCGTTATGATTATGTCTGCCATGGTTTTGTCATCCACGCAGGCCAGCAGCGGCCGACAGGATCCCGGCGAGGCATGGTGAAGAAGTGAGGGATGATTCTGTCCGGCCATGATTCTGTCATCCGCATCAGGAACTGGACGATCGGTATGCCCGTTCCTGCGGCCTGAGGTGGGACGAGTCCCCGGTGCGGAAACCGCCAAACGGCAGGTACGGCACCCGCCGCCCGGGCAAAGACAGAATCATGGTTGGACAGAATCATGAAAAAGGTCGCTATGATTATGTCTGCCATGGTTTTGTCATCCACGCAGGCCAGCAGCGGCCGACAAGATCACGGTGAGGCATGGTGAGAAGTGAGGGATGATTCTGTCCGGCCATGATTCTGTCATCCGCACCAGGAACTGGACGATCGGTATGCCCGTTCCTGCGGCCTGAGGTGCGGCGAGTCCCCGGTGCGGAAACCGCCAAACGGCAGGTACCGCAGCCGCCGCCCGGGCAAAGACAGAATCATGGTTGGACAGAATCATGAAAAAGGTCGCTATGATTATGTCTGCCATGGTTTTGTCATCCACGCAGGCCAGCAGCGGCCGACAGGATCACGGTGAGGCATGGTGAGAAGTGAGGGATGATTCTGTCCGGCCATGATTCTGTCATCCGCACCAGGAACTGGACGATCGGTATGCCCGTTCCTTCGGCCTGAGGTGCGGCGAGTCCCCGGTGCGGAAACCGCCAAACGGCAGGTACCGCAGCCGCCGCCCGGGCAAAGACAGAATCATGGTTGGACAGAATCATGAAAAAGGTCGTTATGATCTTGTCTGCCATGGTTTTGTCATCCGCGCATGTCCGCAGCGGCCGACAGGATCCCGGCGAGGCATGGTGAAGAAGTGAGGGATGATTCTGTCCGGCCATGATTCTGTCATCCGCACCAGGAACTGGACGATCGGTATGCCCGTTCCTTCGGCCTGAGGTGCGGCGAGTCCCCGGTGCGGAAACCGCCAAACGGCAGGTACCGCAGCCGCCGCCCGGGCAAAGACAGAATCATGGTTGGACAGAATCATGAAAAAGGTCGTTATGATCTTGTCTGCCATGGTTCGGTCATCCACGCAGGCCAGCAGCGGCCTGGCTTTGAGCGGGTTACTTCCTATGGCTAATTCGGCCGACACGCGGCGGAAGGCGCGGTCAGGGGCGCGCGCCATGTCCATGGTTTTGCCGTTGCCGAGTTCGGCGCTTTGCTGGAATATCGTTCCCGGGGCTCGCACGTGCCCTTGTTCGGTTAGTCTTGGATGAAACGCCTGCTGCTCATTTCCCCGCTGGCGCCCCGGAGTTTGCTGGGGGCGGACTTTTATTTTCGGATTCCGTGTTTGAGCCTGTTGCGGGTGGCGGCGCTTACACCGCCGGGCTGGGAAATCTCGGTCATGGACGAGCGAGTCGAGGCGATCGATTTCGATGCGGAGGCCGACCTGGTGGGAATCACGGCGATGACCTGCACCGCCAAACGCGCATACCAGATCGCCGATGGCTTCCGCGCACGCGGCATCCCCGTGGTCATGGGTGGCATCCATGCCTCGAGCCTCCCCGAAGAGGCGCTGGAACATTGTGACAGCGTGGTTGTCGGCGAGGCCGAACTGCTCTGGCCGCAAGTTGTCCGTGGCGTTGAGGAGGGCCGGCTCGCGCGAATATACCGCCACACCGGTGGCCTGCCTGCTCTCGAGAATCTACCCCGGGCCGACTGGGATCTTTACCGCGGCAAGGGCTATCTCCCGGTGCATTTTATTGAGACGACGCGGGGTTGTCCGCTCGATTGCGAGTTCTGCGCCGTCACGACTTTTTTTGGGGGGCACTATCGGAGCCGGCCACTGGAGGACGTCCTGGGGGAGTTGCGCGGGCTGCGCCCGTTCGAGGGATTCGTCATGAAGAACATGGTGTTCTTTGTGGATGACAACATCGTGGGCAACCGCGCGTACACCCGCGAATTCCTGACCCGGATTTCCGGGCTGGGCCTGCGCTGGCTCGCTCACGCTTCGGTGAACCTCGCCAACGATTCCGAGATCCTCGAACTCTGCCGGCGCAGCGGCTGCATGGGGGTGTTGATCGGCTTCGAGACGCTCTCGGCGGAAACCATGCGGAGCATCGGCCGGAAGAGCCGGCTGCGGATGGATTATCTCGATGCCATCCAGAAGATTCACGACCACGGCATCGGCGTGGATGGCTCGTTCGTGTTCGGCTTCGACACGGACGATGAGGGGGTGTTCGATCGAACGCTGGATTTTGTGACTCGGGCCCGGATTGAGGTGCCTTACTTCTCCGTGTTGACGCCATATCCGGGAACGCGGCTGCACGCGCGGCTGTCCAGAGAAGGCCGGATCCTGAGCCAGGACTGGTCGTTATATGACACGAGCCATGTCGTGATTCGTCCGGCGCGACTCTGCCCGGAGCAATTGCAGGAAGGTTATTTCCGGGTGTTTCGTGAGGCCTATTCCAAGCAAAGGATGGGCGAGCGTTTGCAGGGAACCACGAGCTGCCGGCAGTTTTTCGTGCCGATGAACTTCGGCTTTCGCGATAGCCTGGCCCGGAAATTTCACACGTGAAATGCCACTTCCATCCACCCGGTGCGTGAGATTTCCGGGCTGGACACTCTCGATCCGCTTCAGTAACGGCGCGTGAGGTTGGGCGCACCGTCAGGTCTAACTCTGTTAAGAACCGGAAGAAGATCGATAACCGGGGGAATTTATGATCGAGGGAACGCAACGAACGGGCGAATGCGGCGCCGATTCCAGGCACGGCGCCACCAAGGCCTATACTCTCACGCAGCTATTGCTCGTATTGGGCGCGCTCGCGATTGGGTTTTGGAACTGGGATGGTTCCCACCGTTACGTAATGGGTTTGATGAACAGTCTTGGCGGGGAATTGAACATCCCGTTCGAGAAGGGGCTGTTCCCTGGGCGATTGACCCGGGAACAGCGGTTCCTCCTGGAGGGCGACACTTCCCGCGCGAAACGGTACGAACAACAACGCGCGATCTGGGAAGCGCACCCGGAAAACCGAGTGTATCTCGGCAATTATATTACGGCGCTGGTCGCGTTCGGGGGCCCCGAGGATTCCCTGTCGCTCGAGTTTTACCGGGGTGAACTGGCGGCTGCGCGCAAGATCGAGCCGGACAACGCCCGATTCGATTTCCTCGAGGCCAGCCGGCTTATGGACACCGCCGCCACGATCGACATCGAGAATGCTGGCAAGGACGAAACCGGCAAGCCAAAGCATGAGTATGCCCTCGAGGTCCACGACCGCGATCAACTGGACCAGGCGATGGCCTTGGTTCGGCAGGGACTGGGCAAACCCTATATGCGGCGGTATGCGGACGACATGCTCCAGGAACGGCTGGCAGTCCTGGGAACGCCGCTCAGGTTCGTGGATCTGGTCCAACGAACCGCCCTCGCGGCGTCGACGTTGTTGCCCGATTTGGCGAAGTTCAAGATGCTTTCGAGGGCTTCGCGGCTTTACGCCGGGTTATTGATTTCCGAGGGGAAGAACGACCAGGCCGCTCCGTATCTGGACGCCTGGCGGACCATCGCGAGGGATCTGGCCGAAGACAGCTTTACACTGATCGATCTGCTGGTGGTCAACGCCATCATCAAGGAGGCGGAAACATCCGTGCCCCCCCTCTATCGCCAAATAGGACAGGAACCCGAAGCCGAGCGCGTGGCGGCCTACGCAGCCCTGATCGCGAAACCGGTGAGTGACTGGCGCGAACGCCGGGCCCAAACCGAGAAGACGAAGCCACCATCTGCCGAGCAGGTTGCCAACGAAAAGGCGCTCGTAGAACGCGCCGGGGTGTTGGCCGCGATGTTGTTGCCCGCGCTCGGGACATGGCCGGACGTCCGGGAGTACGAAGCCGGACGCATGCTCGAGTACACCGTGTTCACGGAGGTGCTGGTGGCCGCGATCATCGGTCTGCTTTTGGCCGTCATGTTCGTCAGTTTTCTGCTTGCGCTGCGGTGGCGGCGTTCCGACGCGTCATCAGCTCCAATATCGCTGGGCGCGCTACTGGATATGTGGACGATTTTGCGAATACTGCTTATCGGGGTGGTCTTTCCCCTGGTGGTGTTCTTTCTGGTGACGCGTTGCCTGCCTTGGAGCGGACATCATTTCTCGGTACGCGTGGCGATGCCCAAGTTGATGGCTGAGTTCGGGGTGTTGACGATGTGGCTGGCCGTGATGCCCATCCTGATGACCTTGAGCCACGTGAATCGTCGTTGCCGGGAATTCGGGGTGGCCGTCACGCATTGGCATCCCCGGTATCTGTCGGGGCCACTCGGCGTGGTGGGGGTGTTGTTACTGGCAGCCGCGTGGATTCTGCCACCGGCCACGGGCAACGCCGGCCAGAACCTGGCTTGGGCCGGGTTAGGTTGTCTGGTGGCGTCGCTCGTATCGGGTATGCTGATTGGCTTTGCCCAAGGGCTGGCGGGCCAGCGCCAATATGGGGCATTCTATGGCGCGACCTTCCGAGCGTTGGTTCCCACGCTGGCCCTCGTGATCATCGTCTTGGGGGCAGGTACCCGGTCATTCCTGTTGCACTCGGAAGCCCGGTACATTGTGCACGACACCTTGATGTATGACCGCGACCGGGTTGGGTTCACCCGAGTTGAGAACGATCTCGTGGAACAACTCCGAACGGCGATGTTGGCGAACTTCGAAAAGGTCGCCCCCCGGCGCTGAAGGCCGCCGCGTCAATACCCGCTTGGACGTTTCAAGACGGACCCCGCGCAGCGCTTACCCGGCGCCCGTCCGCGGTTCGACCCTCGAGTTTTCAGTTCACACTCCCGCATGATGTATCTATGTTCCGGGCATGCAGCCGATCGCTTCGGTTAATGGAATGCGACCTCCGGCCGCGACGATGGGTTACCACGCTTATATGGATAATCTGGTTGGATTGGAACGGACCATCGCTGCCGTTTATCAGCGAACACTGGAGCCCATCGCCGAGCGGCTCGCGTTTGACCTCCCCAATCGCGGGGCGGACGCGGCCGGTCTGCCTACGGTTCTTTTCCTCGGCAACCACTCTTCCGGCAAATCCTCGTTCATCAATTATCTCATCCAGGCCGAGGTGCAAAAGACCGGGCTGGCGCCCACCGATGACGGCTTCACGATCCTGACGTATGGCGAGAAAGCCGACGATTTTGATGGCCAGACGGTGGTGACGCATCGCGATCTGGCCTTCAAGCCGATGCAGCGTCTGGGGCCCGCTTTCTATGCGCGGCTCCGTCTTAAGACTTATCCCGCCGTCCTGCTCCGGTCCATCAGCCTCATCGATAGCCCTGGGATGATCGATGCTGCGGGCACCGCACAGAGCCGCGGTTACGATTTTGCGGCGGGGGTGCGTTGTTTCGCCGAGATGGCCGATCTGATCCTGTTCTTTTTCGATCCGGACAAGCCGGGGACCACCGGTGAAACCGTGTCGATCTTCACCGAGACCCTGACCGGGCTTGAGCACAAATTGCTGATCGTGCTGAACAAGGTGGATTTGTTCGCCAATATCCGGGATTTTGCGCGAACCTACGGCACGCTCTGCTGGAATCTATCGAAGGCGATCAAGACCAAGGATGTCCCGCACATTTACAACACCTACTTGCCTCAACAGGCTCAGGCAGGGGGCGCCGTGCAACGCCAACTCATTCCCCTCAAGGACTTCGATGCCTCGCGCGACGAAGTCGTCGCCGAAATCAAACGCGCCCCGACCCGTCGGGCCGACAACCTGGTGAGCGATCTCCTGGTCAATGCCCGTTGCCTCGCCATACACGCCCGCGTGTTCCAGTTGCTCGGTCGACAGTTCCAGTCGATCCAGCTCAAGTCCTGGATGTTGATTGTTGCCGTCATTGCCCTGACGATCGCCCTGGTTCCGATGAGTTGGTCATCCGAGCATTGGACCACTCCCTTCTTGCTTCTGCTCGGTGGCGGCCTCTTAGCCGGTTTGAGCTGGTTTGGAGGACGCTTTTTCACCCGGCGCGAAGCGAGCAGCGCATTAACGCCCGCAGGCCTGGATCGTTATTTCGAAGCGGCTTACCGCCGTGAACTCGCCTTGCAGGACCGTGCCGACCTCCGTGCCTTGTGGGAAAAGGTCCGCCCCAAGGCCATAAAATCGTTTGCGTTGCTGGGCCCGGGCCGATTGCCGAAAGGTTTTGGATTGAGGAAACAACTGCGACAGCTCGAACTGGTCATGGAAACGGAGATCCCGAAACTCCGACGCGACATCGCGCAGCACCACCGCGAACGTCGTTTTGAAAATCCAATGCCCTGAGTTCACCTGGGTGTCCGCAACGTGTTTGAGCGATCAAGGATACTAAATGTCACCAGTTCTGGGGACTGGCACGAATCCTTTCCTCAGGTAGAGTGGCGGCGTTGTTGGTGCAAAAATGCAGGGTTTCGCGTGTGAAGTAAGGCGTCCGTCTGCTGCGTCGCACCCAACTAAAAAGCGAATTTCGGTAGGAAGTTCTCATTGCACGAAGGCCGGGGTAAAACCCGGCCTTCGTGTTTTCCATCTCACGAAGCTCCGCCTCAACCCGGCCAGAGGGCAACAGGGCGTTCGGGACGTAACTCAGAAAACGAACGCCGTTTCGGTATCGCGGTTCGGACCCACCTCGAGGTCGCGATGGAGTTCATGACCATCCGGGGAACGGACCGTGATTCGGTGTTGACCGTGAAATGCGCGGCAGGAGAACTTGCCGCTGGCATTGGTCCGGCCTTGGATTGACGTCCACCATCTTTTCCGGATCAGTTCGTACAATTGATCGTAGGCCGGTTTGGGCGACATGTCCGCCCGCAATAACCCGGCGGGTGCGGCCTTCCATGCGCCGCGGTCGCTGAGGTCCCACCAACTCACCGCCTGAACGGACGGGTGTCCGAACAACAAGGTGTAGCGAAGCGCCGTGTCCTCCGCCTGGGCCTGTTCGGATTCCGGAGTGGGCGTTTCCCAATGACCTTCTATTCCGCCGGGTCCGCTCAACAACGTGAATTCGGAGAAATGCAGGGGCACTCCCAGCCCGGCATAGCGATCGCAGAGGGACCACATTCGATCCAGAGGCCAGGGACCGCGGTGCATGTGGCTTTGCAGGCCCACCGCGTCGAACAACGGCTTCCCCTGTTCGCGCAGGTCGTCGAGCAACGAGTAGACCGGATACGCCGTCAGGACCTCGTTCACCAGCAGAATGGCATTTGGATTGGCCTCGCGTGCGGCATGCAAGTGCTGACTTACAAACGAACGCGTACCGACGGCCTGCGCCCATTGGCCAAGCCGGGTAGTTGCCCACAATAGTAATGACGGTTCGTTGACCACATCCCACAGGTCGATTCTGCCGCGGAATCGGTCGACGATTTCCCGTACCCGACCGAGTGACGCCGCCCGGATTCCTTCCGCATCTTCCGGGAGCCAGCCCGGGTCTTCAATATTCGCCCAGACCAGGGGATGTCCTTTACAGGTGATGGAGTTGGCCTGGCACCAATCGATCGTCCCCTCGGTCCAGGCATATTGAGGGTGGCCTTGTTCGGGTTCATAATAATGCCAGTAGAAACCCAGAGTCGCGAAGTTGAAGAGGGAAGCGAATCGCGACCGGTAGTCCGCTTCCAGGTCGGGGCCACCGGATCTGGCCCAGCCAAAGAGATTGGCGCCCCAGAGAAAGCGGTGACGAAGTTGACCTACGCTCACCCCAATACCCGATAGCGGTTGTTGGTCTTGACCGATTACATGGATCCGCAATTCGCTCATTCGATGGCGCCGGATCCCTTCTTGTGCCCGTTCCAACACCGCCTCCGGGTCGGCTTCCACGGCGCGGCCACGGTAGGCCGGGTGGACGAGAAGCGCGCCCGTCGCTGCGGCAGTCGACTTCAGAAATTTGCGCCGGTTGAGGTTTCGCATGTGGAGAGCTGCTGGCATGAGACACCCGGAATTGATCCCGGCACAACTCAAAACAATGTCCCATTATTCCGACGCGACGGGATGCGGGCGTTGCTGCGGCTGGCCTGCGGCACATCCGCGCCCCGGACGCAGGTCAAACGAGCAGGGGCGGAGCACGGCTTGGCTCGTGGTGCAGGGGCGCTGGCGCACACAGCATTTGAGGCGTTTGCATGGGTCGAGGCCAGGCAATGTGGTGGGAACGTTTCGGAATTGGTGGAAGAGCGAGGCGAAACTGTGGGACGCGAGAATTGGTTTGCAGAGCCGGGTTGATTCAGGCAAAACCGACCGCGCGTTGCTGTTGTGAATTCTTCCTCCGACATTCGCTTCCGTCTGGATGCCGTGCTTTGGTACGGCGGCATGTTCGTGGCGGTCTTTGTCTTGAGCGTGCTGCTGGCGAAGAACTGGTTCATTGCGGTGTTGCTGGCGGGGGCGGGGGTGTGGGCCATCGCTTTGCCCTACCACACCATCCTGGCCTTAACGATTTGCGTCGCAACCTACAACTCTGCGTTTATTGTCCCCTTTTCACCGGGGCCTTTGACCTTGTCCGATGCCGCATTGTTGTTGGCCTGGAGCGGAGTGCCACTGGCGATTATGCTGCGCCGTTATCCGGCCGACACTCCGTACATTATCCATAAAAACTGGGCGGTATTCGCCGGGATCCTGGTCTATTTGGCCGCCCTGGCCGTGATCATCCGGATGCGGGGTCTCGGATTCGGGTTTCTCGGCGCCTCGGCCGGCGGCGGAAAGGTTTATTTTCGGCAGATCGTCAGCGCCATTTTACCGCTCCTGTTTGTCGTCACGCCGCTGAAAGAGAGGACATTCACACGGTTGATCACGCTGTATTTCATCCTTTCCATCAGTTACCTGGTCTCCGATGTCACCCTGGCTTTGTTCCCCTCGACCACGAACATCATCCTGAGTGTGCTGCAGCTCCCGACGGACGCGGCGTTCTTCGAGTTCTCGACGCTCCAATTTGGGTTCCGCCGGCTGCAATCGCTTTACTACGTTTGTCCCAAGCTGGTCTTCGCGTTGATGATGTATTACAGCGTGAAGGATGTGCTGGGGCGCCGAGCCTGGTGGATGATTCCAGCAATCATGGGACTCCTGGCCGCCGGATTGGGGAGCGGCCATCGGGCGAATCTCATCCACACCAGCATCGTCCTGATGTTGATCTTTTGGACCCAAAAGGCCTTTACCCCGCGGAATATCATCCTGACGGCGTCCACGGTGGTCATCGGGACCTCCCTGCTTTATGGTTCGGCCGAATTCATGCCCGCAGCCGTGCAGCGGGCGATTTCGTTCCTGCCGGGAATTGCTGTCGACTCCGACGTGGCCGCCGACGCGGCGGGCACCTGGCACAGTCGAATCGAGACTGCGCGACGCGGGGCGGAGATGATTCCCGAATACTGGTTGCTGGGGCGGGGTTTCACGCGGTATGCGGACCTCATTCCGAACTCACGTGAGGTGATGGATTCGATAGCCTACGCGGTGCTCCAGGGTTATTTCCTGAACGGGTTCATTGGACTCATGGTGAACACGGGCGTGTTCGGCACGATCGGCTTGTGCATATTCTTTATGGGAGGGGCGCGGCTCGCGCTGAACGTCGTCCGCATGGCTCGACAATCGGGATTTGAATTGATGATTGCCAGGGTTTCTGCCGTGCTGGCCAGTCTTTATCTGGTGGATCTTGTCTTTTTCTTCCTGATCGAGGGAAATGTGGACTGGGCCCTTTCCAAGTTCGGGATTTACGTGGGGATGCTGTTTGCCTGCGAACGATTGTTGCGGCAACGGTTCGAGGCCCGGGAAGAGGAGCATTTGGCCGAAATCGAACCGGCCAGCCTGAATCCTTGAACCTCCAATTGCGCTGTAACCTCAACACGTTCTCCGAGCGCGCAAAGGACGGCTGGCACCGGGCTGCACCGGGTGGGCGCAGAGGGGCAGGGGATCGCACATCAAGCTCATGACCGCGCGAGAACGACTTGAATACGGGATCGAATGGACGTTGTTCGTGCTCTTGATCGCCGGGCTGGGTTTCAGTGTATTGGCGACCGGTGCGGCCCGGCCCGAGGACCTCGCCATCGCACAGATTATTTTGGGGACGGCGTTGGCGGTTTGGGTGGTGTCCCTGTGGATCGCCGGTCCGACGAGGCTTTTCGTTGCTCCCGCTTGTTGGGGGGTGCTGGTATTCGGATTGTATGCCGTGGCCTGGTATCCCCACGCCGAGATTGAATATGTCGCGCGGCATGAGGTGACTTACGTCGCCTATTTGGCGACGGTGTTTTGGATTGCCGTCCTGGCATTGAGGAAATCCGAGTTCACCAACATTTTCATCCATCTTCTGGTCACGATTGCGGTCTTGGTCGCCGGTTATGGGATTTATCAATTTGCCACCGGCTCGGACCGGGTCTGGCAGTTCATCCGCCCGGTTCAATACGCGGGCCGTGGCTCGGGCACGTTCATTTGTCCGAATCATTTTGCGGCTTTCCTGGGAATGACGTTCCCGCTCGCGTTGGCGCGGGCATTTTTAGGGCGCTGTCATTTCGCGACCCGGCTGGTGCTGGGTTACGCGGCCCTGGTGCTGTTGGCGGGAATCACCGTCTCGTTATCGCGCGGGGCATGGCTGGCGACGGGCGTGACGTTGATTTTTCTGCTGTTCCAGCTCGTGCGTCGGCGGAGCGGTCGCTGGCTGGCGGTCGGTCTGCTCATCGTGGTTTGTTCCGGAGTTTATCTCTTTGTGCAGCGTGCGCCGAAAGTCCTGGAGAGACTTTCTTACGAACAGAGCGCCAACACATCCAATGAAATGCGCACCCGGCTCTGGATGTGGGAATCGGCCTGGGCCATGTGGCAAGAGCAACCCTGGATCGGCATTGGTCCCGGGCATTTCGATTCCCGGTTCCCAAATTATCGGGTCCGGCTTGCCCAATACCGGCCCGGTCGCGCCCACAACGATTATCTGAATCTCCTGGTCGATTGGGGGGTGGTGGGCTTGAGTCTTGGCCTGGTCACGCTCGGCCTTCTGGCGTGGCATGGATACGACGGCTGGAGACGCGTGCGGCGTGAGGGCGGTGATTTCAAATCAAGCCAAAGCGACCGGGCGGGTTTCCTGCTCGGTGCGGCGAGTGGCTTGTTGTTCGCCGCCGTGCATTCGGTCGTTGAATTCAATCTCTATGTGCCGGCGACGGCTGGGACTGCGGCTGCCCTCGCGGGTGGTTTGGCGGCCCACACGCGTTTTGCCACCAGCCGATACTGGTTTCGCCTTCGACTGCCCATGCGGGTCCTGGTCTCGATCTTTGGTCTGCTGGTCGTGGCCCTGCTTGCCGTGCAATCGACGCGCATGCGGGCGGAGGGACGCTTACTGAGCGAAGCGCGCGCGCTGCCCACGCGGCCGCTGGAGCGCCTGGAACCCTTGCTCGAGGCCCAGAGAATTGAACCGGGCAATCCGGACACGCTTTATGAAATCGGGGAGTGCTATCGATTGGTGAGTTGGCAGGGAAACCCGGGTTGGGCGGATGAGGCGAAGGACGCCATGGCATGGTACCGGCGGGCGGATCGGGCCAATCCGCACAGTCCCTACCCGCCGCTTCGGATCGGGATGTGCCTTGATTGGCTGGGCTCGACGTCCCTTGGGGCGCCCTGGTTCGATGAGGCCCTGCGGCGTGACCCGCTCAGTTACTACGTTTCCGCAATGATCGGCTGGCATGCCATGCAGGAGGGCGATCTCGACAAGGCCCAGTCCTGGTTCGAACGGTCACTGTCGATCAAGATCTGGCCTAATCCCATCTCCGATCGGTATCTGGCGATCATCAAGAGAAAACGGGCGCAGACTGCCGCAGCCCCGCGCAAATAGGCGTTCCGAACTTTTACCGCCCGAATGGTTTGAGCCTGATTTGCAGTGCCGCATCGGGGCGGCCGCAGTTTTTTGACTCGCGCGAGATCCTCCATCAAGGCATAACCCTTGTGCGCCGGTAGGTGGCCTGGCCAGGCTGCCGGGCATAAAGCGCGTTCGTGAAAATCCTGATCATCTCCTGGTACGTATCCGCCCATGAATCACGTGGCCAGTGGGCGGCCGTACAGTTGGGCGTGCCATTTTGCCGGACAGGGGCACGCGGTGACCGTGCTCACGCCAGAAAAGGATTCGCAAGTTCACGGTCCGTTGAGCATGACGCTTGAGCCGAAGGAGAACTTGCGAGTTATGGAGACGCCGCTGCGGCTACGGCGGACTCCCCGGGGCAAAGCAATATCATGGACGATTGGGACTTTGGGACAAGTGTCCGCATCTGCCCGGGGTCAGGATGTGGTGATCAGCACCTACCCTTTCGCCAACGCCCACGCACTCGGTCGCGTTGCGAAGAGGGCCGCGCCCTCCATTCTGTGGTGTGCGGACTATCGCGACCTTTGGCATGACAATTATCTCTGGAGCGAAGGAAAGCCTTTTCGGCAATGGGTGCTGCGGTGGATCGAGAAATCTCTCATGCGCAAAGTGGAGCTCAATGTCACGGTTTCGGAGCCGCTGGCTGAGCGACTGCGCCGCACACATCCGCACGTACCCTGCGCGGTCGTCTACAACGGTTTTCCCAACGGCGATTATCGAGACCCTCGCCCACCGGAACAATTGAGCCATTCGAGCCGGGATGGGACCGCCTTTCGTATCCTATATACCGGAACGCTCTATGGTCCCGGTTGTCAAGATCCCGAACCGGTTTTTGCCGCGCTGTCCAACGGAAAGTGGCGACGGCCCGTGAAGCTCACCTTTTATGGGCCCAGCGCCCGTGAACCCTTGCTCCAGCGCCTGAGGGAACGGTATGGCCTCCAATCGGTCGTCGATTTGCCCGAGACACCACTCAGCCGAGCCGAATCGCTCGCAGCCCAACGCGAGGCCGATCTGTTGTTGCATCTGGGCTGGACCGACCCCAAGAACGACGGTTGGCTCAGCGGCAAGGTTTTTGAATACATGGCGTCGGGGACGCCGATCCTCAGCGTGGGGGCGAAACCGGCCACGGCGCTGGGACGGTTACTGGACATGACCGGGACGGGCTGTTGTCACGGCAGGAATGTTGATGCGATTGGGGCTGACCTCGATGGTATGATCAATCAAGGAAGATTGCCTGATTGGTTTAACCCAAAGACCGACACCGTTCGCGCGTTCAGTCGGGAGGCCCAGGCGGCCGCCCTGCTCAAAGCGCTGGAAACGGCCCGAGCGGGGCGATCTCGTCCGCGGCTTTCAGCAATTCCTGTTCAGGGCGGGAAAGATTTGCGATGCGTGGCGGATTAGGGCAGAAGCGCGCCAAGGCAGATCACGTCCGAGCGCTGTTGCTGCTTCGTGACCTGACTTACCATGGCGGCGTGCCGCAGTCGTTTCTTACCTTGGCCAGGTTCCGCGACCCCGCCCGGCTTCACCTGCAAGTGGGGGTGTTTCGACAATACCAACCGGAGATGATCGGGGCGCTGTCGCGCGTGGATGCCCCCGTGCACAAGTTCAGCGACCGCGGGTATCTCCGCCCGGCACTTGAACTCAGGAGGCGGATTCGAGAACAACACATCGACGCGGTGGTTTGCGGCTCATTCAAGGCATACGTTGTCGCCAAAGTAGCCACACTCGCGACCTCACTGCCCTGTCTCTTCTGGATTGCGAGTGTGCCCGAAGTGATCGAGGGTCCGATCCGGCGTGGAATCTTTCGCATCCTGGCCCGACGTGACGCACTGATCTTCATATCGGGTGCGGTGCAGAAGGCACATGCCTATGCCCGGCATCGGGGGTCGCAGCGGGTGATCTACTACGGCATTACCGATCCCTATGCTCACCCGGAGCATAAACCCTATTCGAAGCAGGGGCGGAGCGAGCTTCTGGGTCTGCCGTCCGACGCCTTCGTTCTGGGTTTCGTAGCGGAGTTCATTGCGTGGAAGGATCATTCCACTTTGATTGCGGCGTTCGCCCAGGTGGCGGCGGCCTTTCCCGAGGCTTGGCTGCTATTGATCGGTACCGGCGCCCGGCGCGACCAGGTGCAAGCCCTGGCCGAAGCATTGCCATGCCGGGATAGAATTCGCTTTCTGGGACCTCGGCCCGATGCGCGACGGTTAATGGGGTTGCTGGACGCATATGTGCATCCCAGTCGAGGCGAAGGCCTGGGATTGGCGGTGGTTGAAGCCATGTTGGCTGAAGTCCCGGTGATCGTTACCGACGAGGGCGCCTTTCCCGAGTACGTGAAGGATCATGAAACCGGATTGGTGGTCAGGGGAGGAGACATCGAAGGGTTGGCTCGGGCGATGACTGAACTGCGGACGCAGCCTGAACTGGCCCGCCGGTTGGGTTTGGCCGGCAGGGCTTACTGCCTCGAGCGGTTCTCGCCCGAAAGATTCGCAGGCGAAATGACCCGCCTGATTGAGGGGGTTGCCATGAAGCAAATGCCACATTGTCACTCTTCCATGAAAGGTGCGGGCTAGTTGCAGTGTTCTGCTCTCGAAGGCTGCTGCCAAGTCTGGCCATACTGAACCTCCGTGCCGGTAAACGCTTGCCTTGACGGAGGAAGCCGGGTCTTACTTCGTCAGATGATCTCACTTCGATCCCGCTTAGTGCCCCGTGCCGTGATGTTGGGAGGGTGCCTGCCTTGGTTGCTTTTATTAACGGCCGGCTTCCTTCCAACCACATGGGCGGCGGATGTCCCGTCCCGCCTCATCAGTTACCAGGGCCGGCTGACCCAGTCGGGTGATCCAGCCGATGGCGCTTTTAATTTTCAATTCAACCTGTTCGATGTGCCAGTCGGGGGCGCGGTGTTGGCCACTGTGGTACAGACGAATATCATGGTGGATCAGGGCCTGTTTACAGTCCGGCTCGACCTCGATCCGTCCGTGCTCGCCCAAGGCACAGCGTGGCTCGAGATAGGCATCGAACCGGCGGATTCGGCTGAGAACTTCGAAGTGATCGAGCCCCGCCAACCGATTACCGCTGTCCCTTATGCGTTGTACTCGCCATTCGCCACCGAATCGGACTGGGCGCAAACGGCTCGGCAAACCGCCCCCGGCGCCGTCACCTCCGCAGCGATTGTGGATCAGGCGATCACGGCACCGAAGATCGCGCCAGGGATTGTCGTCCGGAGCCTGAATGGCAGGACCGACGACATCAAATTGGTCGCCGGCACCAACATCGATCTCGTCTCTACCCCGGGCGGCTTCCGGATTTCTGCCGCGATCCCTGAAGCGGATTCCCATCCTATCGCGAATACAATCTGGGTCGATCCCGTGAACGGGGACGATTCGACGGCGCGCCGTGGTCTGATGGACCGGCCCTGGCTGTCGCTCAGCAACGCGTTGGCGGCGGTGCAGGATGGCGATCGGTTGGTCATTCGGCCGGGGGTTTACCTGGTGGAGCGGCTTGGCATGCCGGAGAACTCGGGGAGTTATTTCCTCGAGCATCAGCACGCCCCATTGCTGCTCGAGAACCGGACCGGAATCACCGTGGACGCTGAGGGGGCAATCATTGTTGCCACCGGGCTGGGGTCGGTTTTGTCGATCGTGGATTGCACCCATCTGACTGTTCGCGGGCTCACATTCAAGGGACCGGGGGCTAATGCGCCCATTCCTGATGAGATTGCCGGCGAGATTGTTCTCTGGGGAACGAACTCGAATGTGATGTTCGATCGTTGCCAGTTCGAGGATTTCCCCAACCACGGTATTCTCATGAGCCAAAACGAAAAATCCTCGTACGATACTACCGTGCGCGACTGTTTCTTCCGGAGAGGCGGAACTTTGCAGCACGGCCAGCTTGGGGTGGATGGCGCCGCGGTCGCGTCACTGGGTCCCGGGCTCAAGGTCATGGGATGCACGTTCGAAGACGTGGCGCGCGGGATCGAGGTGGAAGGGTCCTACAACACCAAACCGATCGGGCCGGTTCTGATCGCCAACAACCTCATGCGTAATATCTGGAGCGCCGGAATCATCATCATTCCGGGAAACTACAACTATCTGAACGATATCCGCATCAACGACAATATGATCTTTGGCGACCTCCAGGTGCGCCCCGGGGCGGTCTACCAGATCGGGATCCTGGCCTATGGTGGCTGCCGCATTTCCGTGCTTGGAAATAATGTTGGCCGGTGCGCGAACGATGGGATTCTTCTGAGGGGACTGGCGCCACTCGTGGATGTAAGCGTGTGTCAGAACAACTGCTGGGAAAATGGGGCCCGGAATATTGCCGTGGAGCATCGATACAATCAGGTTCGGGGTGGGGTGATCTCCGGCAATCTCTGTCTGCGAAATGGCCAAGGCCCATCGATCGAGGTGGCTGGCGAAAACGTCTCTGTGATTGGCAACACCCTCATTGACAGCGCCGGGCCGGGGATCCGGGTCAGCGCGGTTCCCGGCTTCAGCAGCCCATACGTGCTGGTTAGCGGTAACCGCCTTAGTGGCGGTGGACCCGACCTTATCTCCATCGGGGCGGGAGTTCAGCAGGCGGTGGTTCGCGACAACCTCGCGACCATGCCGGATCCCCAAGTTGTCGACGAGGGTTTGGATACCCAGGTCGATGAGGCCTTTCTCGATCGCTCTCGCTCTCATCAATCCAGCGCACTCCAAAAGGTCGCGGAAGCGGCGCAGATCCTCCCAAACGCCTACAACATCCGTGTCGCCGGTCTCGAAGGTGCAGTCACACTCACGTCCACCCCCAGCATCCTTCCGGGCCAGGACGGCCAGATGCTGTGTATCCTCGGGACGGCGGATGATGATACGGTCTCGCTCCAGGATCAGGGCGTTCTGGCGAATAGCGGCCTGGGTCTGGGTGTTGCTGCACGAACATTAAGCCGAGGTGATATCCTGACCTTGCGCTATGAAGAAGCCGATGCCACATGGTGGGAGGTCTCGTTCTCGGACAAGCCAGCATTACTGGCGCAATAGTGGCAGTGGCACATGAACAACTTCTGCCTTGCTGGGATGGTTCGTGGTCCTCACCATGCCGGGCGTGGTCAGTGTCGAAGATGCGATCCGTCACTATAAGCTCAGCGATCTCTCCCTGTTTCGGGCCGGGTACCAGGCGCTGATCGCCTCGAGTCTCGAGGGGGGGCGGCTATTGGAAGTCTGCTGCGGCCGTGGTGATCTCTCCGGGTGGGTGGCGATGAATTATCCCAAGGCCCGCATTACGGCCATGGACCGCTCGTCGGATTACGTGGAGTCGGCTCGTTCGCGGCACGGTCATCTACCGAACCTGGAGTTCATGGTCGGCGATGTGCTGGAATTGTCACGGTTCGAACCCGATTCGTTCGACGTGGTCGTGGGGCAGGCGACCATGCATCATCTTGCCCATGACTTGGAACGGGCTTCGCGGCAATTCTCCCGGATTCTGAAACCGGGCGGACGCTGTGTCTTCATTTACGAGCCCCTGGGACACAATCCGCTTTTCGCGGCCATCCGCGCCGTACATATCTCGATGGCGGGCTGGCCGGACGAGTGCAACGTCTTCGAGCGGCAGATCCAGGCGTTCGCCGCGAATTTCACCCGCCACGAATTCCAGCCGTTCAACCTGTTCGGTTATTGGGCGAAGGCCCTGCCGAACATGCGGATTTCCGGATCGATCGGGGAGATGCTGGCGCGGCTGGATGGGCGAATATTTCGGGCGTGGCCGGGCAGCGCGAAGTACGCCGCGAACTTCAACGTGATTTATGTCCGGTGATGTCAGGCCGAAGCGGCCGGGGCGATGAACCGGGCCGGAGCACGGGAGGGACGTGACCCACTCGGACGACTTCAGTGGTTTAAAATACATGGCTGCTTCTGACCCCTGGCTTGTCCTGCCTGCCGGCACGCGGCACCTGGCGCGGGATTCAGCGCGTGGCGTCGGCTCCACCGCCGCCGGCCAGACGGTATTGATGGGGCTGCAGGTGGGCGCGGTGATGGTGCTCGCGCGAATCCTCTCCCCCGCCGATTTTGGCGTGTATGCGACGTTGCTCCCGTTGATCGCGCTGATGGCCATGATGCGGGATTTCGGTTTTCAGACCACGATCGTGCAACAGAGGGACCTGGATCAACGTGGGGGATCCACCTACTTCTGGCTGAATCTGGGTTTCTGTTTTGCCGGTGCCGGCGTGATTTATACCGTGGTTCCGGGAATCGGAGCGGCATTACACGACCCGCGTCTTGCCGGACTGGCCCCGGCGACGAGCCTGGCATTCTGGCTCAACGGGCTATCCTCCATTCATGATGCGCTGCTCCGCCGCAACCTGAAGTTCGGCCGCGTGAACGCCATCCGGATTGGCGCCTACAGCTTGGGTGTAAGTGTCGCGATAGTCCTCGGACTACGCGGTTACGGTCCCCTTTCTTTGGCCTGGCAACAGGTGGCTGAAGCGGGGGGACTGACCCTGGGAACCTTTTTAACCTGCCGATGGCTGCCATCGCTTCCCTCCCGAGAAACGCGGTGGCCGGCAGGAATGAGGTTGGCGGGCGCGCTCCTGACGGGAAGAATCGTGGACTATCTTCGACAGAACGTCGATCGCGCTCTGATTCGCGCCTCGTTCTCCGCAGTTGAACTCGGATTCTACGACCGAGCCTATCGGATCATGGCTGCGCCGATGCAGCAGGCGCAGGGGCCCTTGATGGCAGTGGCGCTGCCTACGCTTAGCCGCAAGCGAGGCACGGAGGGTTATGTTGAATATTTCCTGGCCTTGGTACGGGCAACGACTGCGGTGACGTTTCCCCTTGCTTTCCTAGGGCTGGTTTTTCCGGAGGAAGTTGTGCGCCTCATGCTCGGCGACACCTGGGCCCAGAGTGCCGCCATCCTGCGGGGGCTTTCCCTGATGTCGCTGAGTTGGCCACTGATGAATCTTTGCTCGATAAATTTTGTGGTCTTCGAAAGCACGCGACGCCTGATTTTGTGGCCTTCTGCGGCTTGCGCGGCGGCGCTATTCGCGTTCACACTCGGTCTCCCATGGGGAGCGGCGGGCGTGGCGGCTGCCTATGGTATCGCATTTCTCCTCCTGAGCCCATTCCAAGTCGCTTCTGGATTGCGGCAGGGCGGCATCCGGCCCGCAAAATTTTGGGCGGCCTGTGCGCCGCCGATGGCGGGGATTGCCATCAGCACCCTGCTGGCCTTGCTCCTCTCGTCCTTTCTTAAGGGCTCCGTAATGTCCGCGAACATCCGGGGCCCCCTTCTGATCGGAGTCTGGTTGCTCGTCTATTTCGGGGTCCTGGTCTGGGTGTTCGACTACCACCGATGGCTGCGAAAATTCCTGGTTACCGCCTTCCCGTCCGCATCTGGCGGGGCCATGGAACGATGGCTCCATGGGAGAACCAAAAGCTGAATTTCCGAGAACACCGAATATGCGCAAGAACCGACGTCTCCTGCTGGTCACGGACTATTACCCCTACCGGGAGGGGGAACAGTTTCTCGAGACGGAGATGGAGATCCTGCGGAGGCATTACTCCGTCATTAACGTCGTCCCGGTGAATCTTGTGCATCAACACATGAAGCCCCACCCTCGACCCATTCCACCCGAGGTGCGGATCGTCGACCTTGGGGGCATAAGTGGGCGCAGTGCGACTTGGGCTTGTCTTCCAAAAAGTTCCCGCCTCCTCGCCCAGGCTTTGCGCGCCTGTCGCCAAGCCGGCGTTCGAAACCCCATAGCCCAGCTCTCGATCCTTGCTGTCACAATCCGCCGATGTGACGTCGCCCGGCGCATCTTCCGCGTCGGTTTGCTGGATTCCAGCGATGCCATTTACTCTTACTGGGCCAACACAACGGCGTATTTGCTCGCGGAGCTCCGCGCGGAGGCCGGAACCCGATCGCTGCGTCAACCCCTGGTCACTCGAGCCCACGGCTATGACCTATGGCCGGAACGTTCGGGAATGAAACGTCTGCCGTTTCAGTCGGCGGTAATTGAGTCATGCGACCGGGTATGTCCCTGCTCCGAACGCGGCGCGCAGTATCTCCGGGCGGAGTACCCGGCTTATGCCGGCAAAATCAAGGCCCACCATCTCGGAGTCATTCCTCAACAAGGGATTGCCGCGGTCAGTTCAGACAATGTGCTGCGTCTGGTGACCTGCTCTCAACTCGTGCCCGTCAAGCGGGTTCACCTGTTCGCTGAGGCCTTTAGTCAACTGCGCCGCCCGGCCAGTTGGACCCACTTCGGCGACGGACCGGAGGGGGCCCGGCTACGGGAGCGATGCGCCCACCTGCCCGGTCATCTGAGGGTTGAATTCCGGGGGGCGGTACCCAACGAAACCATCCTCGATTTCTATCGAACGCAGCCCGTCGATCTCGTCGCCAATACCAGTGAATCCGAAGGAATCCCGGTCTCGATCATGGAAGCCTTCAGCTTCGGCGTGCCGGTTGTGGCCACCGACGTTGGCGGTGTGTCGGAACTCGTCCGGCCGGGGATGGGCCGACTAATGGCCGCTGACTTCCGCGTGGAGGAACTGACCGCCTGCCTGGAAGAGCATACGAACGAGAGCTACGAACGGAAGCGCATTCAGGAATGGCAACGGCAAGCGTTTTCGACGGCGAACTACGAGGCGTTTGCCACCCAGGTCCTCGATGTGCGCTCGGAACAATAAGACTTGGTTGCCGTCGAGAAATCACCTATCCACTTTGGCCGTGCGCATTCAAGACACGCCCTCACCCGGTCTCCGCGGGAGAATCGTGGGGCGAAGGAGGAATCGGCCCCGCGATCCGCGGCTCATTGCTTTCGCATGAAGATTGACCCCAGGATTGAGCCGTTTCTGGCCGGCACAGCTTTTGACAACGAGCTCGCTTTTCCAACGTCCACGATCGCGCCCACCTTGGAGGGCCTGCGCGATCGCGTCAGTCTCATCTTGGATCTGTGCCGCGGCCGGCGCGTGCTGCATTTGGGCTGCTGCGACCACCCGCCGCTGGTGCGCGATAAGATCAAGAACAAAACCTGGCTTCACGGGCAATTAACGGAGGCCAGTTCGGAATGCCTGGGACTGGATGTTGAACGCGACGCGGTGGAATTTGTGAAACGAGAGACCCGGTTCCAGAATGTTCTGGTGTCCGACCTGGCAGAGGCTGCGCCCGAGCCGGTCCTGAGTGCCCCGACTTGGGATCTGCTGGTTGCGGGCGAGATTGTCGAGCACCTCGACAACCCGGTCGATTTCCTCTCCCGCGTCAACCGGAATCTCCGAAACCATTGCCGGGAGATCCTGATTACGGTTCCCAATGCGTTCAGCCTCCAGAACTTCCTGAACGCGACCCATCGAGTGGAAAGAATCAATTCAGACCATCGATATTGGTTCACGCCCTATACCCTCGCGAAAGTACTGACCCGTAGCGGGTTTCGCTCAACCACATTTGAATACGTCAGCCATGGGAAAATCGAGGTGCGCGGCATCCGTTCGTGGTTGCGCGTCCAGCTCCTTAGGAAATACCCCAGCCTGCGCCAAACTCTGGTCATGTCCGCGACCTGGTCGTGAGCTCTGCTCGACGCGTAACGCTTGTTCCACCTGCCGATGTAGGCCTCGGCAAATCCACGGAAAGAGTGCCTTGCGACGAAGTCGCTCAGGCCGTTGCGGCAAATCCGCCCACGCACGCCGCCACTCGCGCGATCTGATCGGTGCTGATTTCCGGATACATCGGCAACGAGAGGATTCGCGATTGGTTCTCGCATGCCACGGGAAAATCGAGATCGCTGTACCCGAGATAAGCATAGGCAGGATAGAAAGGGAGCGCCTTTGGGTAATTGATCACTGTATCGATGCCGGCCGATTTCAGGTGGCCTCGAAGTTCGTCCCGTTGTTCGGTCCGGATTACGTAGAGATGGTAGACGTGATCCCGGCCCGGGGCGACGGTGGGCAGTTCAATTCCCGGCAGATCGCGAAATAGTTCGCCGTAACGAGCGGCGGCGGCCTGGCGCTGTTGGTTCCAGCGGGGGAGGTGTGTCATTTTCACGTTGAGCACGGCAGCCTGCAACCCGTCCAACCGGCTGTTGATGCCTTCCATCACGTGATCGCCTTTGCCGCCATGCCGGGCGAAGGAGTTCATCCAGCCGGCCAGGGCGCCGTCATTCGTCACCACGCATCCGGCATCGCCGTAAGCCCCCAGGTTCTTGCCAGGGTAAAAGGAGAATGTCGCCGCCTGCCCGAACGTCCCCACCAGACGGCCGCGATATCGGGCCAGGTGCGCCTGTGCGCAATCCTCGATCACCCAGAGGTTATGCTTCCGGGCAATGGCCAGGATGGGATCCAGGTCAGCCGGTTGGCCGTACAGATGAACCGGAATAATCCCCACCGTGCGATCGGTGATTCGTGCCTCGATCTGCGCCGGATCGATCGTGAACGTCTTATCCGTGTCACAGAAGACGACCCGTCCGCCGGCTTGCGTGATGGTCTCCGAAGTCGAAATCCACGAGTGCGCCGTCGTAATCACTTCGTCGCCGGGTTTCAACCCAAGACCGCGCATGGTGATGTAAAGGGCGTCGGTGCCATTCGCGCAGGAGACGCAATGTTTGACGCCCAGTTGATCGGCCCACGCCCGTTCGAAGGCCTCAACGTGCCGGCCGCGCACATAAGCGGACTCGCGGATTACGCTTTGGATCGCCTCATCGATCTCCGGTTGGATCGTCAGGTACTGGGCATAAAGGTCCACGAAGGGAACCCGAACGTTGTCAGTGTTCATGGGGTGTTGCGCCGGGGCATAAGGCGGGCCGGGTTTCCCGCGTAGACTCCCGGTTCAGTGAGATCCCGCGTGACCACCGCGCCCGCCCCGATGACCACTTGATCCGCGATGTTCACCGGAAGGATGGTCGCGTTCGAGCCGATGCTCACGCCACGACCGACGTTCGTCGGTTTCCAGAGCGACCGCTCGCCTTTGGCCGGTCCGCCGCGGGCAAAAAGGTCGTTGATGAACATCACCCCGTGCGCGATGAAACAGTCGTCCCCGAGAGTCACTAACTCGCAAATGAACGCGTGCGACTGGATGCGGCAGCGGCGCCCGATCTTCACATCCTTTTGGATCTCGACAAACGGGCCAATGAAACAGCCATCGCCAATCTCGCATCCGTAAAGGTTGACTGGTTCGACCACGACCACCCCCGTGCCGAACCGGACATCGACGATTCCCACGCGGCGAAGTTGGGGTTCGTTCATGGCCGATCCTTCAACCGGCCAGGGGCGAGGCCCAGCCGGCAGCGGGTAGGACGGAACCGGAGGCTCACTTCGGACCCGCGTTCGATCGACTCGTAGATCGCCATAATGAGTTCGAGGCTGCGTCGGCCCTCGAGGCCATCGACGAGTTGTTGCTTGTTGTTTTCGGTGCAATCCACCACATGCATATAATACTGGGCGTGGGCATAACCGTGTGGATGCGGCGGGTTGGCGCCATACCGTGGGATGACTTCGGCGTCGTCCGGTTGGGGCTCGGCAAACTGCCAGATTTTCAACTCGTTCAGGGCGAACCCCCCGATCTCGACCGAGCCTTTTTCCCCCAGGACGGAGATGGACCCCTCCAAGTCCCTGGGGCGGGTGGCGGTGGTCGCCTCGATTACGCCCAGGGCGCCGTTGCGGAACCTCAGGGTGACCACGGCAGTGTCCTCGGCTTCGATTTGGGCGAGGGCGGTCGAGGCCATACCCTGGACGCTGTCGACGTCGCCCATCATCCACTCGAGGAGATCGACGTGGTGGCTGGCTTGATTGGCCAACACGCCGCCATCTTGCGCCCATGTGCCCCGCCAGGGGGCCTCATCATAGTAGCCCTGGGTGCGGCACCAACGCACCCGGACCGTGCCGAGCACCAGCTTGCCAAATCGCCCGGCCGTCAGTGCCTCCCGCAGCTTAACCACGGGAAGGTTGAAACGGTTCTGTTTGACGACAAAAAGTTTGCAGCGATGCCGGTCGCAGGCTTCGATCGCCCGATCCGCGTCGTCCAGCGTCAAGGCCATCGGTTTTTCCACGACGATGGGCCGGCCAAAGGGCGCCAGCGTCACCACGTTCGACGCATGCGTTCCGCTGGGTGTCAGCACGGTCACCGCGTCCACCGATGCGCTTTGCATCATGGCGCGCGCGTCCGTGAATGACTGGACCCCGAACTCCTTCGCAAACCGGGCCGCGGCTCCGGCGTCGACGTCACAAACGGCATCCAGACAGGCACCTGGCACGTGACCACCGGCCAGCAGATGGGCATGCCGCCGGGCGATTTTCCCACAACCGAGCAAGCCGAAACGGATCATGCGATAAAGGTGGTTCCGTCGATCAATCGACCCATCTGACTAGAGGAAGAGCAGGGGAGGGGCAAGCACAATTCGGTCTCCTTGTCCGTTGCTCCAGAAAGTGTTTGCAGCCCAACCTCGATTCAGGCACAAGCAACCCCGACCGGTTCCCGTGACGCAGCAGGGTGACTTCATGATGAAGATTGTGGTTCTGGCCCATACTCCGCCGCCGTTTCACGGCCAGAGTTGCATGGTCCAAATCCTCCTGGACTGCGCGCGAGACAGCCGGGAGCTGCCCCGGCCCGAAGCCGACCCGCCCGCCGGAACGGTCCAACCCGTCGTGAGCGCCCCGCAACTCGAGTTGATTCATGTGGATTTCCGACTGTCCGAATCGATTGAGGATATCGGCCGCCGCCCATGGACGAAGCTTGCCCTGGCGCTGAAGTATTGCGCGCTGGCCGTTCGCGCCCGATTCAGGCTGGGCGCCCACACGCTCCTCTACATCCCGGCCCCGGCTCTGCGTAACGCGATCTATCGCGACTGGCTGGTTATGATCTGCTGCCGGCCATTCTTCCGACGACGGATTTTCTGGTGGCACGCAGCCGGCCTCGGTCCGTGGCTCGCGCAAAATGCCCGACCGTGGGAACGCTGGATTTCCCGGCGACTGCTCGGCCACCCGGACCTGAGCATTGTCTTGGGAAGTGCCACCGAGTCGGACGCGCGCGCGCTCGGTTCTCGCCGGATCGGCGTTGTGCCCAACGGCATTCCCGATCCTTGCCCGCACGATGTCGCCGAGTTGCTGCGCGAACGCGCGGCACGACGGACACGGCAGCGGGAACTGCTGTCGTCGTCTGCACTCGGGGCACAGTCAACTGCGCCCGAGCCGCGGTTCGCATTGTTTCGGTTATTGTTTCTCAGTCTCTGTTATCGGGAGAAGGGGATGTTCGACGCCGCCGACGCGGTGGCGTGCTTGAACCAACGTCTGGCGGCCCGCGACGTGAGGATCCGAGTTCAACTTGATGTGGCCGGCCGGTTTTATCTCGACCGTGAACACAAGGAATTCGAGGAGCGCATTGGGCGAGAGGACCTCCGGCTGAATCTGGGCTTGTCCGGCGAGTCGGGGGCGGAATGCTCTTCCCGGCCGGCGGTCCGCTATCATGGGTTCACCACTGGGGAAGCGAAAGAACGCCTGTTTCGGGAGTGTGACCTCCTGGTCTTCCCGACCTACTATGAGGCGGAGAGTTACCCGCTGGTGCTCCTCGAAGCCATGGCCTACGGGATGGACGTCGTCACGACTCATTGGCGAAACATACCCGAATTGCTCCCCGCCGATTACCCCGGCCTGGTCCACCCCAAAGATCCAGTGGGTATCGCCAACGCCCTCGAGCATTTCCTGACGCGCTACGAAGGTGCTCGCCTCCGCCGGCGCTACGAGCAATATCATTCCACACCACAATTCTGGTCCCGCATTCGGTCGGCCGTGCTGGCACTGGAGACGGCCCTTGAACCGGAGAGCTCCGCGCAGACTGAAGCATGAATTTCGTCGAGCTGCGCTTTTGGGGACTGCTGGCTACCGGGCTGGTGGCGATTGCGATGGCCCGGTGGGTCTGGGGTTTGAGGATTGGCGTTCGATCGAGCGCCTTCGACCGAACGGCCCTGTTGGCATTGGGCCTGGTCCTCCTGGGCTTCGTCAGCCTCACCACCGTGATCATCTTCCTGGTGGTATCGGCCGGTTCTTACCTGGCGCTCGCCGGGGTGATTCGGCGCTCCCCGGGGAACTACCGTTTAATCCTGTTCTTGCTCATCCCGGTGCAGCTCCTGCCCCTGTTGTATTACAAGTACGCCAACTTTTTGCTGAACGACACGCTCGCCTTTGAATTTGATCCATTGCGGCATTTGATCATCCCGGTGGGCATCTCATTTTATACCTTTCAGATTGTCGGCTTTGCCGTGGATACGTTGGTGTCCCATAAGCCACTTCCGCGCTTTCTCGACTACATGAATTTCGCCGCGTTCTTCCCTCAGATCGTCGCCGGGCCCATCGAACGCCGCGCCGATCTCCTGCCGCAAATGGAGCGTTTCCGGTTCCGCTGGCTGCCCGCGGATCTCAACGCTGGCGCGAGCTGGATCGTTTTGGGGTTGTTTTTCAAACTGTGTCTGGCCGATAACGCGGCGCTCTATTTCCACGGCCAGTCGCTGCACAACCCCTTCCTGGTCTGGCTCGACAATCTGCTGTTTGGACTGCGGATTTATTACGACTTCGCCGGTTACAGCCTCGTCGCCGTCGGCCTCGGACGCTGCCTGGGCATTCAGCTCACGCTGAATTTCCTCAGCCCGTATGTCTCGACGAGCGTGGTCGAATTCTGGCGCCGCTGGCACATCACCCTCAGTCAGTGGTTTCGCGACTATGTTTATTTTCCCATGGGGGGCAATCGAACTCCCCGTTGGTGGATGAACATTGCCGTGGTCTTTGTCGTCTCGGGCATCTGGCATGGCGCGGGTTGGAATTTCGTCGCCTGGGGCGCGCTCCACGGTGTCTTACTCATCGGCAACCGAATCCTCGGGCCCAGGCTTCGTTTGCCGCGACCGGCGGCCTGGTTCTGCACCTTCGCAGCCGCGATGTTTGCCTGGCTCTGTTTCTACGAGACGCGAACCGGGGTGCTCGTCACCAAACTCGAGACACTCCTCACACCCTGGGCCTACAATTTGACTAATCTCCGCGCGGTCCTCGCTTTCTATTCCTCCGCCGATCTCTTCGTGCTCGCCTGTTTTCTGATCCTTACGTCCGCGATTATGACCTTGGAATGGCTCTCGATCCGGAAGTGTGAAAGGCCGTACGCGTTGCTGCGCCATCCCGTGGTGCTGGTGGTCCTCGTCGGGTTAACGATCCTGCTGGCCCCGGGAAAGAACAATGCCTTCATTTACTTCGCATTCTAGCCCGCATATTTCTTATGGATGTTCGCTCAATGGGTAACCGTTTGAACGGAGAGTGCAATGAATATGCGGACTAGTGAGACGTCCCTCAGACGGACAACGACATCTGGTGAATTGAAATGATTATGCATGGTCCGAGTCGACGCCTCGCTGGAGCGCAAATCCCGTGGCTTGCGCTCCTGCTGCTCATGGCCGGCTTGCTGGCCTGGTCGGGCGCCGCGGCCTATACCCTCTGGCTTAACCCCGAGGTCGCCCATTTTACTCACGGCGACACCATCAAGAAACTCTGGGCGGAGAAGATGGCGCGCGAGTACGGTCCCAAAGTGGTGATCTTCGGCGGCTCGAGCTGCGAGTTCTCCATCGACGGTCAACGGATGCTCGATCGGTTCCAATTGCCCTGCGTCAATGCCGGCCGCGGTGCCGGAATGGGAGTATCCGTATTGACCATGGCGGCACTGAGAGATTGCCGCCCAAGAGACACGCTGATTGTGGCAATCGAACCCGCGCTGTTGACGGAACCCTTGGATACTCCCAACCTTGGGGTTCAGTTCAGTATCGCCGCCGGACATACCGAGTGGATCCGGCACCCCTTGCCCCCCGCCCAGCCCATCTCGCTGGTTGAAGCCGCACTTGCTCTCCGGCCCGGCGCCTACCATGCCTTCACTCTACTGGGCAAGGTTATCGAAGGCCGCCCGCTTTATCGCTACCAACCCGGCGACGTCCGTCCCAGCGGCTGGATCCAAACGCCCGTCCGCGTGGCTATCTCCGGCCCTCCGCATCATCAGATTGAGATTCCCCAGGACTGCCGGCATTTCCTCGGCGCCCTCCGCGATCGGTGCCGCGATCGCCGGGTGCGCCTGGCCTATTCCTTACCCTGGGGTTACACACCAACGAACGACGTCGCCGCTTTCCAGCAGGAGAATGCAAAATTCCTCCGGCAAATGGCGGACATCATGCCCGTACTCCGAGACCCGCGGCTCGGCGCTTACTCCGTCCCCGGACATTTCTCGGACAGCGTTTGGCATCTTAATGAGGAAGGAGCGCGGTTGCGAACGGATGAACTTGCCCGCCAACTTTTCGCTTGGGATACCTGGAGTACCGAGGATTTGGATCGGCTCGCTGCCAACCCCGGCGCCGCCGTGGGCGTCTCGGATCCGTGAACCCGATCCTGCTGCCGCTCACAGCCGGCTCACCAACCACCTATGCTTGCCTCGGGGCGTCTTCTCGACTTCGGCGACTTCGCGGAACGTGATCCGAAAATCGTCGCTCAGTTTCCTGCGGATCCCGGATTCAATGGCCGCCAGGCGCGTCGCGCGGAATGCCGGGCTCGGCACATAACGAAACTCCGCCACCCCCGGCTGATCCTGGTAGAATTGCACCGCGAACAGATCGTCAAATATCGCGTCATGCATGTTGATGGCCGTCAGCGAAATGCGGCGTCCTCCCGGCCCTACCAGGAACTCCTGCTCGCGTCCCGCCACCTCAATAGCCGCGGGCCAGGGGAATTCCAGGCTATCCGGGTTGCTCGGTTCCGCCATCCGCACATAGTCGCCCGTGTGGTAGCGGATCAACGGCATGGCCAGGTTGTGGAATGAAGTCCCGATCACTTCTCGCAATCCTTCCTCGTCCGGCGGGCCGAACTCGGCGAATCCGTAGGTGGGCCAGAAATAGAATATCTCCGAATCCGCGCCTTCGCCGGCAAGGATCACGCGTTCGGCGTGGCCGTACCAGCGGTAAACGCGACAGACGAACACCCGCTCGAGCAATCGTTTTTGGGGCATTGTCAAACGCTCCGACCCGCACAATAGAGCCCGCAACGGTTGCCGCCAGGTTTGACCCGATCGTTCGAGATACTCCGCCAATTGCAGCGCCGCCGAAGGATAGGCGTGCAGCAGGTCCGGCTTGAACCGCTCAATCGCCTCCAGGTAGTCCGGCAATCGTGCCTCCGTCAGATGATAGGACGACAGCACCAGCCAGTTCCGGGTCGCATCGTACCGCGTGATTGGGCCTCCAGCTTTTGAGCTCGTGACCTGTCCCCGGATCAGTGCCACGCGTGCTCCATCGAAGTAGCCCGCCCGGCGCCACATGGCCTCGAGATAGGCCTGTTCCTTGGGACGACTGATTCCTTTTTGAAGGTAAAAGCCAACCGGCACCCCGGTCGAACCACCGGTGGTCACATAGAGTCGTTGCTTGGCCGGGATCTCACTCGATACCATCTCCTCCAGGTAACCCTTAACCTCCCCCTTGGTCAGTTCCGGACAGTTCTTCATATCCTCCAGGCTATGGACCCGTTCCGGTCGAAACCCCGATTTCGCGAACCGCTCCTGGTACCAGGGACAGAAACTGGCCGCATGATGGAGCACCCGCCGAAGCTCCTTCAATTGGTAGGTCCGCACGCGTTCCGAGTCCCAGCCCGCCACCTCTTCCGTCAGGCGCCGGAAATCCGGATAGGCGGCACCCCATCGGACCCGGGCTGGCAAGAGACGGTAACCGCCGCCCAATGTCCGGCGCAGAGATTCGGGCAACCGATCATAGACCGTCAGCCACGGATAAAGCCAATCCTCCAGGCTCATGCGCCGCCCGCCTTCGACCCGCCGAACGCGGCCGCGGGTTCACGCTCACTGGCCGCGGGGCGTTCGATGGCCCCGACCCATCCAAAATGAGGTCGGAATTGGAAGGTCCGCCGCACATCGTCAAGGCCGCCCAGCCATTCCGGACGGTTCGAGCAAATCTCGATTTCTTCGGGAGTGAACTGGGTGAAACTGGACTGCCGCATGTTGAACCCGCGTTCCAACATCCGGACCTTCCGCCAGTCGAACCCCATGAGCATCGCCGCGACGCAATCCACTGCCAGCGGGTGTCTTCCCGCCAGGATCACCCCGCAGGGCTTGGGATCGGGCGCCATCGGCCCATTGCCTTCCCCCGCCACGATTCCATCCACGACTGCGAGATAGCGGGGAGGGGCAGTGCGCGACCGCCCGTCGCCATCGAAGAAGAACAGGCATTTGTTCAAATCCAGGACCATTCGCCAACAGGTGTCGTTGCCGTGCCAGTTCCCCGACCGAATCACCTGTTGCGTGTCGCCGAACACCCATCGACCTGCCTTCTTGAGCGGCACAAAAAGCCTCGAGAGCTCCGGGCGATTCCGCAAGAACCGTTTGATCCCGCCCATCCAGGAATGCTCGAGCCGGGCCTTGATCGTGGCGGCGGGGAACTGGTCGCCACCCTGTTCCGGGGTCCCTTCCGTGTGATGCGGAAGCCAGTTCTTATTGGCGTTGATCCCGACCAGGTTCTTCAAAGCGCAGGTCACTCCCACTTTCTTGTGGGTTTTGAGCTTCGGCAGGTTGATGAACAGATCGGCCTCCATCGGCGTTCGGCACAACAAATACTCGTGTCGCAATTCGTTGTGCCGGACATTTGTTTCCTCCATGTCGTAGGAAGCCCCATAGAGCCGTCCCAGCCCGCCAAACCCGGCAAACTCGCTGGCCTCGTTCAGCGATACCTGCGTTATCCCCCGTGAATCCCCCGGCAACGAGACACGGCCCACGGTCACGCCATCCACCGCGTGCCATTCTTCCGGCCGCAAATCCAGCACACTGAATTCCACCCCGGGAAACGCCTGCCGACAGCGGTCCGTCATCTCGTCCAGCCGGCAATAGACGCGCAACCGGGCGAAAGAGGAGTCCGTCTGCGGCGCGTCGCAGATCGTTACGCGTCCTCGCCCGTCGAGTTGCTCGCCCACCCAGCGGGCCACGGCCTCGATCACGGTAGGATGGGTAACCATATGCTCCCACCGGCCGGGTCCCGGGAACCTCTCGTCGTGCTCCTTCACCCAGTTCGGTTTGAGAACCACCCGGTCGCCCGGTCGAACCAGTCCCGTAAGGTTGAGTTCGTTCAGTGCGTCCCGGACGAGGCGGCTCACCGCAGAGCTGTCCCGATAGTCCGTGACGCCGGATTGCGCACTGACCCGGGCTTCCCCCGCATCTCTGAGATCGGAGTTCATGCCAGCCGTCCGCGATCCGGATTCTGTCGAGAATTAAACATAAGCCAGCCACATTCAGTTTGGAACCGTTGTTCGCCCAGGTTACTCACCTTCCACATCCTTAGCACGAACGCCTGAGTTTAGGGCATGACGGAAACCGGCGTCACGAGAAATCCCGCCTATTGCGTGATTCGATTGAATTTCATAAGCTTCCGCCGCGATTGCCGGAATACGCGTGAATGGAAACGATCCTCGATATCGAAGACCTGGTGGTCCGTTACCGGAAAGGAGGGGCCGGGCAGGGCGGCAGACCGGCCGTCAACCAGCTCAGCTTTCAGGTGCAGCGTGGTGAGGTATTCGGATTTCTCGGCCCCAACGGCGCGGGAAAAACCAGCACGATGAATGTCCTTCTGGGCTTCTTTCCGCCCACGGCCGGCAAGGTATCGATCTTCGGTGTGCCGGTTGACCAGCCGATCGCCCGGCAGCGTATAGGGTATCTGCCCGAGTTGACGTACTATTACCGGTTCCTGTCCGCGGAGGAACTCCTGCGCTTTTATGCGCGCATCTTCGGCCTGCCGCGAAACGTGCGGGAACAGCGCATCGACGCGGTGTTAAAACTGGTCGAACTCGAATACGCCCGCAAAAAGACCATCCGCACCTACTCCCGCGGGATGCAGCAGCGCGTTGGTCTTGCCCAAGCCCTGATTAATGATCCCGAACTGTTGATCCTCGATGAACCCACCAGCGGCCTCGACCCCCTCGGTCGCATGAAGGTCCGCTCCATCATCCAGCGTTTGCGACAGGAAGGCAAAACCGTCTTCTTTTCTTCTCATGAACTGGGCGAAGTCGAGACGGTCTGCGACCGGGTTGCCATCCTGAACCAGGGCGAACTCAAAACCATCGGCCGGGTCGACGACCTCGTCAAAGCGCACGAATGTGGTTTGGAAAAGATCTTTCTCAAAGTCATCGGCTACGATCTCGAACCGTGAATTCCATCCTCGCAGTCGCACCCCTGGTCATCAAGGAACTCTCCCGGCGCAAGGATTTCTATGTCCTTTTCATCCTGACCGCCCTCATCACCCTGTTGATGGGCAGCCTGAATTTCTTCAACGATGACAAGGTCGTCCGTTACTTGAAGGAGATCTGTCTGCTGCTCATCTGGCTCTCCGGGCTCGTTATTGCCGTCACGACGGCCGCCCGTCAAATCCCCGCCGAACGCGAAAATCGCACGATCTTCCCGCTGCTGGCCAAACCGCTCACCCGTGGACAAATGATCGTCGGCAAGTTTTTCGGATGCTGGCTCGCCACCGGTTTGGCGCTGGTGGTCTTTTATTTCTTTTTTGGACTCATCAGCGCCTCGCGCGAACAGGTCTGGCCGCTCGTGAGTTATACCCAGGCGTTTTGGCTGCACTGGACCATGCTGGGTGTGGTGATCGCGATGACACTCCTTGGCTCGGTGGTGTTCACCGCCCCCTCCTCGAATGCCACGATCGTGTTTATCCTGGTGATCGGCGTGCTTTTGCTGGGGCGTTATTTGAACAGAGTGGCCCTTCAAATGGACGAACCTATGCAGGCAATCGTTTATGCCATTTATTATCTCATCCCGCACCTGGAAATCTTCGATGTGCGCGACCTCGTTATTCATAACTGGGATCCCATACCCTGGTGGGCCGTTGGCGCCGCCACCCTTTACGCCGCCGTTTACTCGACCTTTTTCCTCTTCGCCGGCTGGCTCGTCTTCCGCCGGCAATCCCTGGCCTGATGCCTAAGCCCCCGCTCACCCTGCTGGCCCTGCTGGCCCTGGCATTTACCCTGGCGACCTGGGTGGAACCATGGCATTCCAATTGGGAGGGCCGCCACCGCCAGGACCAGGGCCTTCTCGCCGTGGTCATGGGCGACGGCCGCCGGCTCTTCGGCGACTATTTCTTCCGGAAAGCGGATGTTTACTTCCATAGCGGGGTCTACCCTTCAATGTTTGACCAGGCCTCGAGGAGCGAGGAAAACCACATGGCCAGCGAGACCAGCGCCCCCACGGAAGGCCGCGAAGAGGAAGACGCGGACCACCATGACCATGATCCTGATCATGACCACGAGGAGATGCATTCCCTGCTGGATCCCCCCCGGGATTGGTTGGATCGCTTCAGCCGGAATTTCTATCCCACCCGGCATGTCCATCTCGATAGCGGAACCGACGCCCGCGAAATCCTCCCCTGGATCCGCATGTCCGCTGAACTGGATCCCCAGCGCATCGTCACCTATACCACCGCCGCGTATTGGCTTCGCCGGGTCCTGGGCAAGGTCGACAAAGCCGAACAATTCCTCCGTGAAGGATTGCGGGCCAATCCCGGTAATCCCGAGATTATTTTCGAGCTCGGCCGTCTTTATGATCAGGACCACAAGGACCTGGCTCGGGCGCGAAACCTCTACGAATTGGCGTTGCTGGACTGGCGGAAAGAGCCCGACCCGCAAGAAGAGGACTTTCTCCTGTTGCGGCAGATCGTCGCGCACCTGGCTTGGCTCGAAGAACGGCAAGGCAATTTCCAGAAAGCCATCCAGGACTGGCAATCGCTGCTCCCCGTCGTCAAGGATCCGTCCGTCGTCCAAACCCGGATCAAAGAACTCCAGGCTCACCTTGAACCACAACCGCCCGCCCCCGAATCGCCACCGCCCTGAACCCAACGTCGCCCCGCCTCAAACCGGCAAGCGCTCTGAGTTGATCCCGATACCACTTCGAAGTGACCTGGAGATGCCAACTCGCGCCTGGTGAATTGAAATGACCTCGCATGGTCTGAGGCGACGCCTCGCTGGAAAAGAGGGTGCAAGCGACCGTCGATTCCCGTAGGCTGCCCCCATGGATCCATTGTTGAAACTGCTGCGCGAGAATGCGGCGCTGAAGACCGCGCAATTGGCGTCGATGCTGAACCTTGAGGAGGGAGAAGTAACCCGGAAGATCAAATCATACGAGGCGGATCGGGTGATCCTGGGCTATCGCACGGTGTTGAACGAGGAGAAACTGGGTGTGGATATGGTGCGAGCGTTGATCGAAGTGAAGATCACGCCTGAGCGCGAAGGCGGGTTTGACCGGCTGGCGGAACGCATCGCAAAGTACACCGAAGTGAACACCTGCTACCTGATGTCCGGGAGCTACGACTTGCTCGTGGTGGTGGAAGGCAACAGCCTTCGCGAATTGGCATCGTTCGTATCGCAAAAGCTCGCCACCATCCAGGGCGTCCTGTCGACCGCCACGCATTTCATGCTGAAACCCTACAAGGAACAGGGCGTCCTGATGGTCCTCGAAAAAAATGAGGAACGCCTGTCCGTTTCCCCCTAGCTCGCATTTTTCATGGCCCTAGCCCGGAATTTTCATGGTCCAAGGCGCTTTGCGATGTGTTCTCCGAAGGGCATGAAAAATCCGGGATCGCTCAAACAGTTTGCGGGCAGGACTAGGACCGAAAGAGGGCGCAAGGAATCACAACTTTTCCAGGGCGCGATCGAGGACTTGGTAGAGCTGATCCATCGATGCGTCTGTCTCGTCACCCATGTTCGAAATCCGGAAGGTCTTGCCCTTGATCCGGCCATAACCGCCATCAATCAGATAGCCCTGGTCCTTCACCAACCCCTGGAACTTTGGCACATCGACCACTCGTCCACCGGCCTTGGCCCCGTTATTCACACAGGTCAGCGTGACCGACTCGAACCCTGGATCGGGAAAAAGGTTGAACCCGTGACGTGCCGCCCAGTCGCGTGTCTTTCGGGCAAGCCGAAGATGGCGCGCGAACCGGTTCTCGGCGCCTTCGGCGACAATATCCTCGAGTTTTGAGGCAAGGGCGTAGACGTGGCCGATACTGGGCGTGCTCGGGGTCATGCTTTGCTCGCCGTTCTTCCGGAATTCCAGGAAGTCGAAGTAATAACCGCGGTCGGCGATTTGCTCCGCTCGGGACATCGCCGCATCCGAACAGGCGAAGAGGGCGATGCCCGGCGGGAGGGCGAGAGCCTTTTGGGATCCGGTCAGGAGGACATCGAGACCCAGCGCATCGAACTCGATCCGGAGCGCAGAGAATGAACTGACGGAATCGACAATGAACAGCACATCCGGGTACCGGGCCTTCAGCGCGGCAATTTCCGCGAGCGGATTCATCGTGCCGGTCGAGGTTTCGTTGTGAATGAGGGTGAGCGCATCAAATTGACCGGTGGCGAGCTGGCGATCCACTGCTTCGGCGCGGATCGGCGAGCCCCAGGGCGCCTGCAACGGCTCGGCAGGTTTGCCGCAACGTCGGGCCACATCAAGCCACTTGTCGGAGAACGCCCCATTCATGCAACAAAGGACCTTGCGGATGACGAGATTTCGCACGGCGGCTTCCATCACGCCCCAAGCCGATGAGGTGCTGATGAAGACCGGTTGTCGGGTGTGAAAGAGCGCCTGCAACTGCGGTTGGATCCGCGCGTAAAGATCTTTGAATCCTTGGCCCCGGTGGCCGATCATCGGTGAACAAAACGCTCGGAAGGTCTTCTCACTGACTTCGACGGGTCCCGGGATGTGGAGTTTGGTATGTGCCATAAACGCCGCAATCATTTTCGCAAGGGCGTGCTCATGGCAAGTGGAGTTTTAGCGGTTGTCAAGGTGCGGCTTCCCGGTAGAGTTTGGGTATGGTCCATGTGGGCATCGGGTATGATGTGCATGCTTTGGTTGAAGGTCGAAAGCTCATTCTCGGCGGCGTCGAGATTCCCCATTCCAAGGGCCTCGACGGACACTCCGACGCCGACGTCCTGATGCATGCCATCTGCGATGCCGTCCTTGGCGCCCTGGGCCAATCCGACATTGGCCATTTGTTTCCGAACACGGATGCGCGCTGGAAAAATGCGGCGAGCAGGATCTTTCTCCAGGAAGCGGCCCGGCAGGTGACATTTCACGACGCCAGAATTGTTAACCTGGACGCGACGATTATCGCCCAACAACCGAAGTTGGGACCCCACATGCACGCGATGAAACTCCACATCTCCCAAGCCCTCGGCCTCAACCCCAAGCTGGTCGGCGTCAAGGCTACCACCAACGAATCCCTCGGTTTCCTTGGCCGCGAAGAGGGGATCGCCGCGATGGCGGTAGCTGCCGTGGATATTCCTGGTTAAACCCCGGGCGATCGAACGAGCTATGGGCGTTAAAGCCGAGATTACCTGGAGGAGGCGGACACCCCAGGGCGATCGCTGCCAGGTCAATGCCCGGCGCGCCGGCAAGGAATGGAAGTTTTATCTCCGCCACCAGCGTTTTGATATTTGGGAACCACTCGACGACCCGCCATTGGAAGACTGGCTTGCATTGTTGGACTCGGTGCGTCGCAGGATCGCCCGGCAACTGCTCCGCCCCGAAGAGGAAAGCCGACTTGAGCGGTCGATCCAGGCGCGGTTTCCGGAGACCTCCACCCTGCCCGGCGCCGTCGATTCGGAAAGCCGCGATTGAGACAGTCACCATGACCACGATGCGCAAGGCTCCTTTGATCCTGATCTCCCCCGGCACCGAACGCAGTGGCGCTGAATTCGCCGATCCTTCCATGACACTCTCCAAGCGCTACGGATCGGCCGTGGTAGCGGCGGGTGGCATTCCCTGGGTCTTGCCTTGTTCGGGAGATGAGGCGGTGGTGGCGGAGGCCGTGCGCCGATGTGACGGCGTGCTGCTGACCGGCGGTGACGATATCCAACCGGAGATTTACTGGGATAAAGTGCCGCCGCGGCTGCGTCGGACCGTGAAGTTGGTCGACCAGGACCGGGACGTCCACGAGCTACTGCTGATCCGCGAATTGTTTCGACAACGCAAACCGCTCCTGGCGATTTGCCGCGGACAACAACTCTTAAACATTGCCCTGGGCGGCACGTTGCTGGTGGATATCGCTTCCCAACGGCCGGATGCCATAAAACATAATTGCATGGACCGCAAGGATCAGCCGGTCCACAAAGCGGCATTGACGCCTGACTCCATGCTGGCCAAGATGACCGGCAAGCGCGAATTGGCTGTAAACAGCACGCATCACCAGGCCGTCGATCGGCTGTCTCCCCTCTTGCGGGTCACCGCCACAGGGCCGGACGGTATCGTGGAAAGCATCGAGTTGGCTCGGTCGGAAATTGGAATCGTACCTTACCTCCTGGGGGTTCAGTTCCACCCGGAGCGTCTGGTGGATCGCCACCCGGAGTTTGTCGGGGTGTTTCGGAGCCTGACGCGCGCCTGTAAAACCAAACGCTGATGCCCGAATGAAAGCACGAATCCTGGTCGTAGATGATGATCCGAACATCCAAGAGGTGTTAATCACGCTCCTCGAAGGCTCGGGATACAATGCTTTTGCCGCGAGCAATGCCGCTGCCGCTCAGGCCGCCCTCTCGGGCCCGCAAGCCGAGGTGGTCCTCCTCGACCTGCAGTTGCCGGATGGACACGGCCTCGATGTACTGCCAATCATCAAAAAACAATGGCCGGACAGTGAAGTCATTGTGCTGACGGGCGTGGCCACATTCGAAGCCGCCGTCGAAGCCACCAAACGTGGCGCATTTCATTTTCAAAACAAACCGTTCGATCCCAAAGGCCTCATGGCCCTCGTAGGTCGAGCCCTTGAACATAAGCAACTGAGCGATGAAAACAGCTCGCTTCGCCAAGCCCTCTCCACCATGACCGGCGGCGGGTCCCCCGTTTTCCAAAGCCCCGCAATGAAATCCGTCGTGCGCATGCTCGAACGTGTGGCTCCCAGCGACGTCTCCATCCTGATCACCGGGGAAAGCGGCGTCGGCAAGGAAGTCATTACGGACCTGATCCACGCCCTCAGCCCGCGTTCGCGCGGGCCGCTCGTCAAAATCAATTGCGCAGCATTGCCCCGCGAATTGATCGAGAGCGAGTTATTCGGCTCGGTCAAAGGGGCGTACACCGGGGCGCAGTCGGACCGTGAGGGCTTGTTCCGGCAAGCCGACGACGGCACGCTTCTGCTCGACGAGATCTCGGAAATGCCGATCGACACTCAGTCGAAGTTGCTGCGCGTGCTGCAGGAGAAAGAAGTCCGGCCGGTGGGCGGACGCACCAGCTACAAAACCAATACCCGAGTGGTCGCCGCCACCAACCGAGTCCCCGAGGATGCCATCAAGAATGGCAAGCTCCGCGAGGATCTCTACTATCGGATCAGCGCCATCTCCATTCCCATCGCGCCATTGCGCGAGCGCCGGGAGGATATCCTTCCGCTGGCCAATTCATTCCTCAAGCGGTTCGCCGCCCAGGCCAACCGGGTGATCAATGGCTTCACACCCGCCGCGTCGGATTTGCTGCGCAAGACAGATTGGCCGGGCAATGTCCGCCAGTTGCAGAACGAGATTCAACGAGCCGTCCTCATGTGCGACGGCAACGTGGTGGATTCCCACGATCTCTCCATCAGCGCCCCGGCCTCGGGATTGGAGGATGATTCGAACCTGACTCTAATGGAAGCGATGGAACGAAACACCATCCTGCAGATGCTGAAGGAAACCGGCGGCAACAAGCTGGAGACGGCCAAGCGCCTGGGCATTGGCCGCCAGACCCTGTACAACAAAATCAAGGCTTACAATATCGAAGCCTGAAACGACGGCAGAATAATTGGGACCCTTCCCTTTCGGGATCTTGCTGCGCTGAGATCATCCTTTCCACAATCCTTCTGTCACGCCCTCGCAACGGCGGACGGAGCTCGCATCCCGGATCGAGGACGAAGGACGAGCACGAGGAGGAGGCGCGCTTGCGATGCGCCGCAGCAAGGTCGCACCGTCGCACCGCGGAATACCGTTCCAGCATCCGCGAAGATTTGCGGCGGACGGAGCGATGCCGCCCGCAATCATTCTGACCGTAATCATTCTGCCACGCCCTCGCATCGGCGGACGGAGCTCGCATCCCGGATCGAGGACGAAGGACGAGCACGAGGACGAGCACGAGGACGAGCACGAGGACGAGCACGAGGAGAGGAGGAGGCGCGCTTGCGATGCGCCGCAGCAAGGTCGCACCGTCGCACCGCGGAATACCGTTCCAGCATCCGCGAAGATTTGCGGCGGACGGAGCGATGCCGCCCGCAATCATTCTGACCGTAATCATTCTGCCACGCCCTCGCATCGGCGGACGGAGCTCGCATCCCGGATCGAGGACGAAGGACGAGCACGAGGACGAGGACGAGCACGAGGAGGAGCACGAGCACGAGCACGAGCACGAGCACGAAGGACGAGCACGAGGAGGAGGCGCGCTTGCGATGCGCCGCAGCAAGGTCCCACCGTCGCACCGCGGAATACCGTTCCAGCATCCGCGAAGATTTGCGGCGGACGGAGCGATGCCGCCCGCAATCATTCTGTCACGCCCTCCCAACGGTGGACGGAGTGTGGTCAAACGCTTCGTCGGCTACGGGGGCGCGGCAGGCAACGGCAAGACGTCGCCCCCCTGAGGGGGGTGGTAGAGTCCCGGACCGAGATTGGCCAGGGGATCGCGCGAGCGGTATTCGTTCCAGATCCGATACCCGGCGATGCCGAACCCGATGAGAAATAAAAGCGCCAGGGTGGGGAGGGCAACCCGCCAATTCACCTTTGAGAGCTGCAACATCAGGAGATCGACCACATTCCTTCGCTTGCCGGAAAAGTTGCTCGATTCTGAGAAGTTGGGATCCTGCCGAAGTTCCGCATCGAGTGCGGACAGGATCTCGTCCTGGTCCAGTCGGAGCAAACGCGCGTAAGTCCGAACAAAGCCCTTTAGATAGACCGGGGCCGCGAAGGCGTCGAAGCGGCCTTCTTCCAATGCACGGATGTGATCCGTGCGGATTTTGGTGATGTCGGCCACTTCATAGACATCGAGACCGAGGGCCTCCCGCGTCTCGCGGAGTCGATCGGATACCGAGGACATGGACGTTGACTATAAAGGCCTGGCGAAGCCCCCGGCAATCCCGGAATCGCGAGGTCATCCGAGCGGATTCCGATGGAGAGATGCGCCGCGCGAGTTCGGGCGGACGGGCGCCACGGCCGCTGACGCACGCCGGCCTGCCGGGGCTACAATGCGGTGGCCACCAGATCGCCTACCTCGCCGGTGGAATAACCCATCTTGCCGGCGGCCAGGTCCTTGAGCTTCTCGCGGACGGTCAGAATGACAGCGGATTCGATGGCGGCGGCGGCGGCCGTTTCTCCCAGGAAATCGAGCACCATCTGGCCGGCGCAGATCGCGGCCAGCGGATTGATCACACCTTTGCCGGTATATTTGGGGGCGCTGCCACCGATAGGTTCGAACATGCTGGTCCCTCCGGGATTGAGATTGCCGCCTGCCGCGATCCCCATCCCCCCCTGGATCATGGCCCCGAGGTCGGTGATAATGTCGCCGAACATGTTATCCGTTACGATCACATCGAACCACTCCGGATTCTTCACAAACCACATGGTCGTGGCGTCAACGTGAGCATAGTCGCGCTGGATGTCCGGGTAATCCTTCTGTCCGATTTCGTGAAACGCCCGCTCCCACAAATCGAAAGCGTAAGTCAGGACATTCGTCTTGCCGCACAAGGTCAGTTTCTTGGACCGGTTCCGTTTGCGCGTGAAATCAAAGGCGAACCTCAGGCAACGCTCGACACCGCGCCGGGTATTGACACTTTCCTGGATCGCAATTTCATTCGGTGTTCCCTTGAAGACAAATCCGCCGGAGCCCGTATAAAGGCCTTCGTTATTCTCGCGCACGACGACGAAATCGATTTCGGCCGGGCCTTTCCCTTTCAGCGGGCAATAGCGTTCGTCGTAGAGTTTGACGGGGCGCAGGTTGATGTATTGTTCGAGCTCGAATCGCAACCGCAACAGGATTCCCTTTTCGAGAATGCCGGGTTTGACCTCAGGATGCCCAATAGCCCCAAGTAAAATGGCGGGAAACTGCCGAAGTTCCCCCACGACGCTGTCCGGCAGGGCCTCCCCGGTCCGGAGATAGCGCTCCCCGCCCAAATCATACGGCGTGAAATCGAGCTTGAAATTGAACTTGGACGCCGCCGCAGTCAGGACTTTCAGGGCCTCGCGGACCACCTCCGGACCGGTCCCGTCGCCGCCAATCACTGCAATTTTATAATTCTTCATGCCTTCTGGGTCATTGTGCTTCATCACCTGTGGAACAGGGGACCGGCATGCTAATGTCTCCGGTCCCATCGGCAATGGAAATCTTTCGCCGGAGGCGCGACACGATCAACTTTCGCCGGGTGTGCGGTTGTGTTTGTGCCGAATTCAGGATATAGAGATGGGCAGTCCATGAGCGTGATGAACTGATGAAACCGCCCGCCCGCCCTGTGCACCGTCCTGCGCGCCGACCGCGCCAGATGCCTCGGTCGTTTCGGGACCTGACCCCCACCCAATCCTTTCGCCCGGGACATTTCTTTTACGAGATGGTCTGGAAAGCCCTGCTGATGCGTCGAACCGGCGAGCAGCGGAAGCCGGTGTTTCCCACGCTGGGACCGGATCAAGTCGCCTTGACGTGGATCGGGCACGCCTCTTTCCTGATCCAGTTCCACAATCTCAATGTGCTGATCGACCCGAACTTCGCGAACTGGCTGTTCCTCCTGAAGCGGATAAAGCGCGCCGGGCTGAAGCTGGATCATCTGCCGCCGATCGACCTCGTCTTGTTGACACACGCCCACTTTGATCACTTTCACAAACCGACCCTCCGTCGGCTGCCCCACCCGCGGATCGGCGTGATGCCCTGGGGCATGGGCGAATTGGCTCATGACCTCGGCTTCGAGCGGATTATCGAGCTCGAATGGTGGGAGACCTTCGCGCGGGGTGATTGGAGGGTCACCATGACCCCCTGCAAACACTGGGGCGCCCGCACCCTGCATGATGAACACCGCGGTTATGGCGGGTTTGTCCTCGACTACCAGGGCCGACGCATTTTTCATGCGGGCGATACCGCCTATTTCGACGGGTTTACGGAAATCCGCGAACGTTGCGCGCCCGAAATCGCGCTGCTCCCCATCGGCGCCTATTACCCGGAAGCCTTTCGCAATGTTCACATGGGCCCGGATGAAGCCATTCGTGCCTTCCACGATCTTGGTGCGTCCCGGCTCGTCCCGATGCATTACGGCACGTTTAAACTCTCCTTTGAGGCAATGGACGAGCCGCCTCGCTGGCTCGCTCAACTCGCCGAGAAAGATGGTATCACCGACAAACTCCGTATTCTCGAAGAAGGCGTTCCCATCGTCCTCTAGCCTGCCCCATTGCCATCGCCATCGCCTCGCGCTTCAAAAGTCTCCTCGTAGAGTGCGGCAAACTCATCCGCGGCGACCGGCCGCGGATTGAACGCGGCGGTCCATTGCCTGGCCGCCTCCTCCGCCAACGTCGGAATCCATTTGGGATCCGCCCCGAGCGATCCCAGAGACCGCGCGATGCCCGCGCCATTCAACAGGGCTTCCAACCGCGCACATAATGCGTCCACGGCCTGGTCGAGCCCTTCGCTCACGCAGGCGATTTCCGGCATGGAAGCCAGTTCAGCATACGCCAGCCGGTTCTCGGGATCGCGGGCGTTAAATCGAACCACCGCCGGCAGCATCACCCCGACCGCTTCGCCGTGAACGATGTTGAAGTGGGCCGTCAAAGGATTTGCCGCGGCATGGGCTGCGCCGAGCATGCTGTTCTCGATGGCCAATCCGGCATAAGCCGCGCCCAGAAGCATCTGCCCACGGGCCTCGAGATCGCCCGGATGATCCAGGACCCGCGGCAATGCCGGCACGAGAAGCCGGAAGGCCTCGTGCGAAAAGACCCGGGAAAGGGGATTGCGCTTTCGAGTGACCGCAGTCTCGACGCTGTGCGCAAGGGCGTCTATCCCCGTATGGGCGGTCACGGCGACCGGCTGAGAAATAGTCAGCGCCGGATCCAGAAGAGCGACGCGCGCGGCGGCCTTGGAATCCAGACACGCCATTTTCTGGTGAGTTCTTTCGTCGGCAATCAGCGCCGACGACTGGCATTCACTGCCGGTCCCGGCCGTCGTCGGGACGGCGATAAATGGGAGCATGGGCTTCGTGGCCTTACCCACACCCGCGTAGTCCTGCACTTGGCCGCCATTGGTGATCAGGAAATTGCAGCCTTTGGCGGTGTCCATGGCACTTCCGCCTCCCAATCCGACGATCAGGTCCACCTGGCCAGCGCGGGCGATCGCCAGACAGCGATTCACGCACTCCGTTGTGGGGTTCTCCCGCGCCTGGTCAAACACCACAACCTCCAGCCCGGCATCGACGAGGATCTGACGGGTGCGATCGGCATGGCCGGCTGCCACCAGGCCGGGATCGGTCACAAGCAGAATGCGTCGCCCCCCAAGGGCGCCGGCCAATTCTCCCAATTGCGCCACGCAACCCACGCCAAAGACCAACCGGGTCCGCGGTTGATAATCAAACGCGATCATGATCGGACGCAGTCTACTTGGGAACGGCCGGGATGCAAACCTGACGGCACGAAATCTGAACTTTCATCGAGACATCGAACGCCCACGGGCGTGCGATGATGATGTCATCCGTTATGCACCTCGGGTTGAAGATGGGGCTTCCTTCCCACGAGATCTCGCGATCCCGCAGTTGCCTTGCTCTAGTATTTGCGTCATCCTGCTGCCCGTGAAGGACAGCCGGACAACGGTGTTCCCATACGAAGGGACTTTCACCCTTCCAGTTCACGCCCATGTCAGGCGCACCCAGTCGTTGGAGCTGACAACGGCGGTCTCCTTTGCCGTTGAAGAATCTTCCCGAACGCGTACATTCCCCTCCGATACTCGCCCTCTCTTCCAGCCGTTGCAGCTCAACTCAACGTTGGACTGCGACCGTAAGGCACCCATGACAACATTCCACTTCGAGAAGGAGGCAAGGCCGAGTTCGGCCAAGGAGCACATAGCGGTCCTGCTGCTCTGGGCATTGCTCGGTGCCCTGGTCGGCGTCATGGGCTTTCTCCCGCTTGTTGCGATCATCCTGGGAAACAGCAGCAGCAATGCGGGCTTGGCCGGAGTCATCTCCCGCACAGCGTTGCCGTTCTTAGTGCTCTCGACACTTGCATTCATCACGATCCCCGGTTCCGCACTCATGTATTCAAATGCGGATGGGAACTACTCACGGCTGCTTTGGAGGTCGCTGTTTATTGCAAGTATGAGCATTCTCCTCGTCGTCGGGAGCTCGCACTTCGCGTTCCCGGTGGTGGTTCATACATCTTTGCCAGTGACAACTCCATGGGTACTTTGGCGAAATGACGTCCTGGAGTGTTTGCTTTTGGCAGATCCAGCGATTGTCGCGGTGTCGGTGCTGGTTTTAGGTCCTGTTATAAGAAATCACACAGTCCAACCCATTGTGCCACCCAACGCCGGTTGAGCGCGCTCCTGAATGCGATTGCCCACGGTCCGGCGCGGGTGCGCTCTGCCGTTGGGCCAAATTACATGCCGGCTGAACGCAACACTGGTCGCGATCCAAGCGCGAGAGAGCTTGACGAGGCAAAGCGCATCGCAGCATTGCCGAAAGAGGTTCAGCGACGACACCCATCCTCCTTGCCCGCCGAGCAATCGAAATTGGATCACATCAATACGTATGGATCGCTGCCGGAGTTTTACATCGATAAACCCTTTCGATGTCGCGATTGCGGCAAAGAAGAAATCTGGAAAGCCGCAGATCAAAAATGGTTTTACGAGGAAGCGAAAGCGCATATCGATGCGACAGCGGTCCGATGTCACGATTGCCGCAAAGCTCGAAAGGGCGAGTTATGATTTGGCCCAACCCCTATGACGAATTGGTCGGGGCGAAGTCCGAAGGCTCGCTGACACAATACCGCGGCAAAATGCTGTTCACCACCGACCTGGGCGGTGCGAACTTTCTCGGCGCCATTTCCGCTTTCGAGTTGCCCGACCTCGGCCTCCCTGTTGCTCCCACACTCACGATCGTGCGGTGAAATTTGCGGGTTTGCGCGGCGGTGCGTTTGGTGGGAATCTCAGCTCGTCATGTTCGGCCCGGACAGTGCCCATTCGCAACACCAGCCCGCTCGGTTTCTCGTACGCGCGGGCCGGGTTGTCGCTCGACTGGCCACCGCCTGGTTCGTCTTGGGATCGTTGTCCTGCGTCGCGACCGCGGCGATGGAGGTCAAGCCCGTCCGGCCTGCGCCGATGGTCTTTCCCGATCGTGAGTGGAGGGTGGCGACGCCGGAATCGCAAGGCGTGGCCTCGGCACAACTGAAGGAAATGGTGACCTGGCTGGATCAGCATTCCGGGCCCGACGGCGCGACGGCGCTGGTCATCCTCCGGAACGGCTTCTTGATCTGGCAGGGGCCCGACGCGGACGTTTCGCACAAGATCTTCTCGTGTACGAAAGTGTTCACCAGTGCGGTGCTCGGCCTTCTCGTGGACGACGGTCAGTGCGGGCTGGATGACCTCGCCTTGCGCCACTGGCCGGGCCTGGATGACCATCAACCCGCCTATCGCCGGATCACCTTGCGCCATCTCGCCACCATGAGCGGCGGCTATCGGGGCATCGTCCGCAGCGTCAGCCCGGAGGAGCCCTGGGGCGATCCGATGGGATATCTCGTCCCGCAGTCGCCTCGTTACGAGGCCGGCACGGCCTGCGCGTATCACGACCACGATGTGGCCCTGTTGGGGAGCATCCTCACCCGTCTCGCCCGGCAACCGCTGAAGGAGGTGTTCCGCCAACGCATCGCCGATCCGATCGGCATGAAACGATGGAATTGGGGAGTCGTCGGAACGCTGGAGAACGGGATCGCCTTGAACAATCCGGCCGGCACGCCCGCCCGGAATCCCGGCGTCCAGATCACCGCCCTCGATTTGGCCCGACTGGGACATCTCTATCTGAACCACGGGAACTGGAACGGCCGGCAATTGCTGAGTGCCACCTTCGTGGACGCGGCCACCACCAACCAGGTGCCGGTTTCGCGCCCTCATGCGAACGGCGCTGATCCTGGCGGTCATTATGGCTTTTATTGGTGGACGAACGGGCGACAGCGAAACGGCCGGTCACCCTGGCCGGCAGCGCCGCCACGAACCTATTCCGCCCGGGGCGCTGCCGCGAATGCCTGTTTTGTGATCCCGGAATGGGACATGGTTATCACTCGTCTGGCGGCGGCAGCGGAGGACTCCAGGATTTCCGACCAGACCTGGAACACGTTCTTCTCTCAACTCGCTCCTGCCATTGCTCCGACCACGAACGTTCCTGGACAAGCCAGTCGATGAAAGCGCGATCTGAGAAGCGAACGCTTGCGCTGGCTGTGGCGCTCGCCGACAGCGAACTGCTCCGCCAGACCGTATTCTGGCCGGGCATGAAGAATTCAAAATCTGGTCTGCTGCCTTCCCCGGCCTCGGCCAGCGATGTGGAGATTGGAAATGGGCGTTCAATCTCGTTCACGCGACTGAATGGGCGGACAATCTCCACTCGACCGAGGGCGAATTGGAGGCTGATTTCGGAATTGCGCGCGACCACAATGAGTTGCCGGATTACAGCGAATGGGAAAACACGGCGCTGTTTCTCGGGCCGGTTGTCAGCTACCGACAGGAGAAACGGTGGGCAGCGTTGAGCGTGATGCCACAAATCTACGGCGCAAACTTCAGTGGCAATCCCGATCACGTGTCGAAACTTGAACTGGAAGGTCACGAGCGGGTGAACATCCGGCTGCTCTTGGGAATCAGCTTCTGATGCGCGTCTGGTTGTTCACGATTTCAATCGCCCTGGTTGCGTCGTCGCAATCGGTCGGTGTAATAACCTGACGCCATCTTCGCTAACTGCAAAGGCCATCCGAAATTCCCTCAATCAATCCAAGCCAGGCAGCAGCTGCACCCATCGTTGCGAGAAAAGCGGGCATGACCGTCGTGGCAATTTCGTGCGACCAATCGCTGAAGAGAGAGGCCAGTCCGATGCCGAGCACGGTGCGGTTTAGCCAGCGAGATGGACTTTTAACCGAAGTGTTCGTTGGCAACACGCCATTCATGTCAGGTTTCGCCGGCATCTTCGCGACGGACTTTTTCAAACCGTCCGAAGGGCAATGCCAATGTAGGCAAAACGAGGAGATTAAGCGCGGTTGAAGTAATGAGTCCGCCGAGAATCACAATGGCCATCGGCCCTTCGATCTCGCGGCCCGCTTCACGACTGCCAATCGCCAGTGGCAGCAAACCGAGCGCCGTTACCAGTGCCGTCATCAAAATCGGCAACAACCGTTCCGACGCGCCACGAATGGCTGCTTCGAGCCCCCACGTCATTCCCTCCTTTTGCACCAGATATTCGAAATGCGAAATCAGCATCATCGAATTGCGCATTGTGATGCCGAACAGCGTGACAAAAGCGACGAGCGAGCCAATGGAAAGAAGACCGCCCGTTGCAAACACCGCGAGCGCGCCGCCCACCAGAGCAAACGGCAGGTTGGCCAAAATCAACAAAAGGCTTCGGGCGGTCCGGAACACGATGGCGAGCAATATCACGATGCCCACGGCGGCAATCAGGGAATGGATGAGCAGGTCGCGGCGTGCCTTGGTCTGCGTTTCGGCTGAAGATCAATCCGCCGACTACGGCAACCCCAATGGCAATCAAAAGAATTCGTTTCATGGTTTTAGTGTTCAATCGGTCGTCGCACGGCGTCCTCGAGCGAACCGAGGGCTTGCTGCGCTTCGATGAGCGTCTGGGTTCGCGCCAGTTCGGCGGCGTCGAGTCCAACTGGGTTTGCAAAAAGTCCAGCCGGTCGGACGCGCCAGCATTGAAAGATTCCCGCATGTATTCCATTCGCTGGCGCTGGGTGTTGACGAGGGCATCGGCGGTTTCCAATTTGCGGAGCGTATCGCGATAACCGGCCAGAGCCGCGTCCACTTCCCCGATGACGCGCGCTTGCAAAGCCATAAACGCGGCGGCGGCCTGGCTGCGATGCGCCTCAGCTTCAGCAATCGGCCCTTCATTGTGGTTCAGGACCGGCAGCGTGAGGGAAAGGCCGAGTGAATAACTATTGACGCCCTGATTCCAGGCATAGCCCGGACCGAGATTGATGTCGGGATACTGTTTCGCGATTTCAAGTTGGAGCGCCGACTGGCTCGCGTTGTATTCCGCCAGCGCGCCGAGAATATCCGTGCGATTCACCATCGCCTCGCGCTTCAAAAGTCTCCTCGTAGAGTGCGGCAAACTCATCCGCGGCGACCGGCCGCGGATTGAACGCGGCGGTCCATTGCCTGGCCGCCTCCTCCGCCAACGTGGGGATCCATTTGGGATCGGCCCCGAGCGATCCCAGAGACCGCGCGATGCCTGCGCCATTCAACAGGGCTTCCAACCGCGCACATAATGCGTCCACGGCCTGGTCGAGCCCTTCGCTCACGCAGGCGATTTCCGGCATGGAAGCCAGTTCAGCATACGCCAGCCGGTTCTCGGGATCGCGGGCGTTAAATCGAACCACCGCCGGCCCCGCGTAGTCCTGCACTCGGCCGCCATTGGTGATCAGGAAATTGCAGCCTTTGGCGGTGTCCATGGCACTTTCGCCTCCTAATCCGACGATCAGGTCCACCTGGCCAGCGCGGGCGATCGCCAGACAGCGATTCACGCACTCGGACGCAGTCTACTTGGGAACGGCCGGGATGCAAACCTGACGGCACGAAATCTGAACTTTCATCGAGACATCGAACGCCCACGGAGCGGGGCGATGCATCGCGGCCCGATGTCAACCGTCCATGCCGCCGGTTTCAATCTGCGCCCCGCTCAGTCGTGCGGGCCGACACATCGGACGACGATCGTTTCAATCCGCGCCCCGCTCAGTCGAGCGGGGCGACTAACGCTCGCTGCGCTGCAACGGACCATGGTCAGTTTCAATCCGCGCCCCGCTCAGTCGAGCGGGGCGACGTGCGACCGACCAACGACTCGCACGCGTACGCCGGTTTCAATCCGCGCCCCGCTCAGTCGAGCGGGGCGACCTGCGCGGTGCGCTAGCGTACGGTGCGGGTGAAGCGTTTCAATCCGCGCCCCGCTCAGTCGAGCGGGGCGACCCGTGGTCGGATGGTCGTGGTTGGTGTTGTCGTGGTGATGTTTCAATCCGCGCCCCGCTCAGTCGAGCGGGGCGACGCGAATGGCTACCGACCGCAGCGCACCGCCACCAAGGTTTCAATCCGCGCCCCGCTCAGTCGAGCGGGGCGACGCACCGCCCCTCACGTAGTTGCTCACTATTGTCAGCGGTTTCAATCCGCGCCCCGCTCAGTCGAGCGGGGCGACGTAAACCTCGACGGCAAGGAGGACGGTATTGCCTGTTTCAATCCGCGCCCCGCTCAGTCGAGCGGGGCGACCACCGCTGGGGGCGAGACGTTGCCCACGCGGTCCGGTTTCAATCCGCGCCCCGCTCAGTCGAGCGGGGCGACCGACAGCTGACACTCGCGAATGTCGCGGATCGCCGCCGTTTCAATCCGCGCCCCGCTCAGTCGAGCGGGGCGACCACGCGAACCTGGGCGGCGTGGAGCTCGTCGATCGGTTTCAATCCGCGCCCCGCTCAGTCGAGCGGGGCGACCATGTGCGAGCAGTCGCGTTCGTCAAGCTGCTCGTTTCAATCCGCGCCCCGCTCAGTCGAGCGGGGCGACCTTGCGTGCGCCGTAGGCCGGCGCGAGGGCATCATTGTTTCAATCCGCGCCCCGCTCAGTCGAGCGGGGCGACGGAAGCGCGCGCAGCGCTTGGTCAGGTCATGGCGCGTTTCAATCCGCGCCCCGCTCAGTCGAGCGGGGCGACCTGGCGCAGCGTGGAAGATGCCCGCGAGCGGACCGTTTCAATCCGCGCCCCGCTCAGTCGAGCGGGGCGACCCGGTAGAATGAATAGTGAATTGGCTTACCAGGGTTTCAATCCGCGCCCCGCTCAGTCGAGCGGGGCGACGTCGTACTCAGGCGTCATCATGTTATTGAGGATCTGGTTTCAATCCGCGCCCCGCTCAGTCGAGCGGGGCGACTGCCTGCGATGCCCAAGGCTGCGGGGACTTTCGCGTTTCAATCCGCGCCCCGCTCAGTCGAGCGGGGCGACGCTCGACGCAGGCCGGACGTCGCTCGCCTACGACGTTTCAATCCGCGCCCCGCTCAGTCGAGCGGGGCGACCGAGCCATGAACCGAATCCTGGGAACGTACTGGTTTCAATCCGCGCCCCGCTCAGTCGAGCGGGGCGACATCGCGTCGCGGATGACCCCGTGCAGCATACGCCGCGTTTCAATCCGCGCCCCGCTCAGTCGAGCGGGGCGACGTGCGGTCGGCAATGCGTGGATGAATTACGATGGCGTTTCAATCCGCGCCCCGCTCAGTCGAGCGGGGCGACTGCGCAGCACGCTGATCGTGACGTGACCAACGTCAGTTTCAATCCGCGCCCCGCTCAGTCGAGCGGGGCGACCAGACGGATCCGCGATGTCGCTGATCGCGTCCTGCGAGTTTCAATCCGCGCCCCGCTCAGTCGAGCGGGGCGACTCGCGAGCGCGTACTCGACGTCGCGACGCGCAGGCCTGCAGTTTCAATCCGCGCCCCGCTCAGTCGAGCGGGGCGACGCGTGGCGCAATCGAGTCGGACCGCCTTTCAGCCATCGTTTCAATCCGCGCCCCGCTCAGTCGAGCGGGGCGACCTGTCGAGGCTCGCCGCGCAGTCGCACAGACCAAGTTTCAATCCGCGCCCCGCTCAGTCGAGCGGGGCGACCGGCAGCGCGTCGCGGAGCAGGGCTTGGCGTGGCCGGTTTCAATCCGCGCCCCGCTCAGTCGAGCGGGGCGACTCGCGACGGTCGACTGCGCATCGGATCGGACGAGTGTGTTTCAATCCGCGCCCCGCTCAGTCGAGCGGGGCGACGCGTGACGGCGATCGCGCTGAGTACGATCTGGCGTGTTTCAATCCGCGCCCCGCTCAGTCGAGCGGGGCGACGTCGCATCGACCGGCATCGGTTCGCGATCGTCGGCCGTGTTTCAATCCGCGCCCCGCTCAGTCGAGCGGGGCGACCCGCATGCTGGCGGCACGCGACACGGCCATGATGTTTCAATCCGCGCCCCGCTCAGTCGAGCGGGGCGACGCTCTGCGCCACGCTAGACGGTGCTCGCCAGATGCGTTTCAATCCGCGCCCCGCTCAGTCGAGCGGGGCGACCCGTCAGACGGTCCGCGGAATCGCCGCGGAATTGACGTTTCAATCCGCGCCCCGCTCAGTCGAGCGGGGCGACCTGCGCGAAGCTTCGCAAGTCGACTCTTCGGCGGCGTTTCAATCCGCGCCCCGCTCAGTCGAGCGGGGCGACCGATAAGCGCGTGCTGCGCGCGGCAGCCGGTCGTCGGTTTCAATCCGCGCCCCGCTCAGTCGAGCGGGGCGACGTCATCATCCTGAGCAATCCGCGACCGCGAGTCGTTTCAATCCGCGCCCCGCTCAGTCGAGCGGGGCGACGCGACTGAAGGATGGCCTGATCGCCGAAGCGATGTTTCAATCCGCGCCCCGCTCAGTCGAGCGGGGCGACTGATCTTAGTGCGACCGAGGTACGTGCATCGCGAGTGTTTCAATCCGCGCCCCGCTCAGTCGAGCGGGGCGACGCTGCGTCATGAGCGATCGGCACGCACGCGGATCGGTTTCAATCCGCGCCCCGCTCAGTCGAGCGGGGCGACTGCGTCGGACTGCCGGATCGATGCCGATTCCGAGTTTCAATCCGCGCCCCGCTCAGTCGAGCGGGGCGACCTGACCTGCTGCGACGTCCATGCACGCATCGCGCAGTTTCAATCCGCGCCCCGCTCAGTCGAGCGGGGCGACCCGGCACTGATGGCGACCTCGCACGCCGACATCCGCTGTTTCAATCCGCGCCCCGCTCAGTCGAGCGGGGCGACCTGACGGTCACTGCGCGATGACGTGCGAATCGGGTTTCAATCCGCGCCCCGCTCAGTCGAGCGGGGCGACCTGGCAGCCGCGTGCAAGTCGAGCGTCCAGTCGTGGTTTCAATCCGCGCCCCGCTCAGTCGAGCGGGGCGACCCAGATCGCGCACGACCGCAGCCACGCCTGAGCTCGGTTTCAATCCGCGCCCCGCTCAGTCGAGCGGGGCGACCGTGCGGTCAGCTCGACGTGACGCAGTGCCGCGCAGCTGTTTCAATCCGCGCCCCGCTCAGTCGAGCGGGGCGACCCACGTTGACCTCGATCCGGCCACGCGAGCGCGGCACGACCAGTTTCAATCCGCGCCCCGCTCAGTCGAGCGGGGCGACCACGCCGATCACGCAGGCGCGACCAGACGTGCGTTTCAATCCGCGCCCCGCTCAGTCGAGCGGGGCGACTCAGCGCAAGTCGACCTCAGCGCGCGCACCGTCAGCGTTTCAATCCGCGCCCCGCTCAGTCGAGCGGGGCGACCGCAGCTGAAGCCGGCATGGCGGGCCACGCGTTTCAATCCGCGCCCCGCTCAGTCGAGCGGGGCGACCTGGCATGCGCTGCGCGCAGCTGCAGCGATCAACGTTTCAATCCGCGCCCCGCTCAGTCGAGCGGGGCGACTGGCCGAGCAGTGCACGCGACGTGACGCGATCCGGTTTCAATCCGCGCCCCGCTCAGTCGAGCGGGGCGACCGCAGCTCGTGCACGCGTCCCGCGACTGACGTATGTTTCAATCCGCGCCCCGCTCAGTCGAGCGGGGCGACGCTGCGCGATCGCTGTGGATCACGTACACGTACGCGTTTCAATCCGCGCCCCGCTCAGTCGAGCGGGGCGACGATTGTCCGAGCGTCAGACGGACCTGCGAGTTTCAATCCGCGCCCCGCTCAGTCGAGCGGGGCGACGCGATGACCTCGTGCGATCGCCACGACTGCAGCGGTTTCAATCCGCGCCCCGCTCAGTCGAGCGGGGCGACGCGAGCGACTTGGGAGCGTCGCGCGCAACGTCGATCGGTTTCAATCCGCGCCCCGCTCAGTCGAGCGGGGCGACGCGGTCGACGATGCACAGCGCACTCCGTCGAGTCATGTTTCAATCCGCGCCCCGCTCAGTCGAGCGGGGCGACCGGAGTCGACGGCCGCATCGTGAGCGCATGCTGCTGTTTCAATCCGCGCCCCGCTCAGTCGAGCGGGGCGACGCCAGCTGACCGGATGCTCAGCGCGAACTGAAGTTTCAATCCGCGCCCCGCTCAGTCGAGCGGGGCGACCCCGGTACGAATGTTGCGACGCTCGCATGCCAGCTGTTTCAATCCGCGCCCCGCTCAGTCGAGCGGGGCGACTCGGCCGCGGCGTCGTGGCACGTCGTCGATGATGTGGTTTCAATCCGCGCCCCGCTCAGTCGAGCGGGGCGACTGCGCATCGGCAAAACCCCGTCAATCTGGCTTGCGTTTCAATCCGCGCCCCGCTCAGTCGAGCGGGGCGACGCGCCGTCATGCGCGCGCGCTCGTCCTCGCATCAGGTTTCAATCCGCGCCCCGCTCAGTCGAGCGGGGCGACCCGATCAAGCGGTGAGCTTGTGCGCCGATCGACTGGTTTCAATCCGCGCCCCGCTCAGTCGAGCGGGGCGACGCATTTCGTGCGCAGCTGCTTCCACGAGCTCGAGAGTTTCAATCCGCGCCCCGCTCAGTCGAGCGGGGCGACCGGTCAGCCGTGGACGGCACCATCGACGCTGCCGAGTTTCAATCCGCGCCCCGCTCAGTCGAGCGGGGCGACCACGGTCGCCGAGCGCATGTCTCGACGCTCGAGTTTCAATCCGCGCCCCGCTCAGTCGAGCGGGGCGACCCGCCACAGTCCATCGACTTTGAGCGCGTCGCGCAGTTTCAATCCGCGCCCCGCTCTGTCGAGCGGGGCGACCCGCGGTCGGATACAGAGCTGAATCGAGCATCAGATGTTTCAATCCGCGCCCCGCTCAGTCGAGCGGGGCGACGCATGATGCCGGCACATCCGACGCGATCGCAGCCGTGTTTCAATCCGCGCCCCGCTCAGTCGAGCGGGGCGACTCGCGTGGTCTGAGCTCGAAGCAATGGTAGCCGCAGAGGTTTCAATCCGCGCCCCGCTCAGTCGAGCGGGGCGACTGCGCTGGACGGAAAGCTCGTTAAGCGATTCTGCGATGGTTTCAATCCGCGCCCCGCTCAGTCGAGCGGGGCGACCGGCTGGATCGCGTCATAGCTCGCGATCTGCACGTTTCAATCCGCGCCCCGCTCAGTCGAGCGGGGCGACCTCGCTGACGCACGCTCGTCGTGCCGATGCACGGGTTTCAATCCGCGCCCCGCTCAGTCGAGCGGGGCGACCTGCAGCGGCGATGCGCACGAACCTCGATGCCGGTTTCAATCCGCGCCCCGCTCGTCGAGCGGGGCGACGCCGGAGCGACGTCGCGCAGGACTGTTCGACTGGTTTCAATCCGCGCCCCGCTCAGTCGAGCGGGGCGACCGCGTCTAGACGGCAGTCAGCATCGCGCGCGATGCGGTTTCAATCCGCGCCCCGCTCAGTCGAGCGGGGCGACCGCGATGTGGCAGGCTCGACGCTCACGCTGACGTTTCAATCCGCGCCCCGCTCAGTCGAGCGGGGCGACACGCACGATCGCGACTGCGCGCTGCATATCGAGCATGTTTCAATCCGCGCCCCGCTCAGTCGAGCGGGGCGACTCGTGCAACGTGCGATCACGACCGTGCAAGTGTTTCAATCCGCGCCCCGCTCAGTCGAGCGGGGCGACGTACGATGTCGCGCGGACTAGCGACTGCAGCGGAGTTTCAATCCGCGCCCCGCTCAGTCGAGCGGGGCGACCCGATCGGATGCGCACATCCATGACCGCGCAGCGATGTTTCAATCCGCGCCCCGCTCAGTCGAGCGGGGCGACCCGACGAGCCGCGATGCGGTCATCGACGCATGCCCCAGTTTCAATCCGCGCCCCGCTCAGTCGAGCGGGGCGACAGCGCGGCCTGACGCCGAGCGCGCTGAGTACTCCAGCGTTTCAATCCGCGCCCCGCTCAGTCGAGCGGGGCGACCGAGGAGCAAGCGCGATCGAAGATGCCAGACGTGAGTTTCAATCCGCGCCCCGCTCAGTCGAGCGGGGCGACCAGTCCCATGCGCTGGTCGTCGACGCGATGGCCGTTTCAATCCGCGCCCCGCTCAGTCGAGCGGGGCGACCGTAGTTACGGTACACGCCGCGAGCGATCGCTGCCTGTTTCAATCCGCGCCCCGCTCAGTCGAGCGGGGCGACATCGCCGACGCCAGGCAACGGCGCGCGATGCTGGTTGGTTTCAATCCGCGCCCCGCTCAGTCGAGCGGGGCGACCAGTCAGCGTGCCACGTTGGCGACGTTCGACGGTTTCAATCCGCGCCCCGCTCAGTCGAGCGGGGCGACCTGCTTCGGTCGCCCGGCTTTGCGCCGACATACGATGTTTCAATCCGCGCCCCGCTCAGTCGAGCGGGGCGACGAGCTCGCTCCGTCGCGGTGACTCGCGCTCGCGACGCGTTTCAATCCGCGCCCCGCTCAGTCGAGCGGGGCGACCTCGCTGCGTCGCGCCTTGCGCGCAATCGCGAACGCGTTTCAATCCGCGCCCCGCTCAGTCGAGCGGGGCGACCGCAGCTCGACGAGTGCGCGCGACTGGCGATCATGTTTCAATCCGCGCCCCGCTCAGTCGAGCGGGGCGACCAGTACGTCGACGCATCGAGCCACGGATGTAGGTTTCAATCCGCGCCCCGCTCAGTCGAGCGGGGCGACCCGCGTAGTCCGTGCGGCAGACGCGTCGATGATGTTTCAATCCGCGCCCCGCTCAGTCGAGCGGGGCGACCAGCCGATCACGGCAGAAGTCCATGCGCAGTCGCTGTTTCAATCCGCGCCCCGCTCAGTCGAGCGGGGCGACTCGAGCCAGTCGTGACTCCGCTCTAGCTCGCAGGTGTTTCAATCCGCGCCCCGCTCAGTCGAGCGGGGCGACTCGACAGTACGTGGCTGCAATCAGCTCGATGAGCGGTGTTTCAATCCGCGCCCCGCTCAGTCGAGCGGGGCGACCCGACATGGTCACCGCGTCACCAGACGATCGACATAGTTTCAATCCGCGCCCCGCTCAGTCGAGCGGGGCGACCGATCGCGACGCGCGATCGCGATGCGCTGACATCGGTTTCAATCCGCGCCCCGCTCAGTCGAGCGGGGCGACCGCACACGATTCGAGCGGATGCCGGGATGATGTTTCAATCCGCGCCCCGCTCAGTCGAGCGGGGCGACGTGCATGCCGTGACTCAGAGCTCGTGCAGTCGCGGCGTTTCAATCCGCGCCCCGCTCAGTCGAGCGGGGCGACCGGTCGATGCTGCAGCGAGCGTCGCAGCACGCATCCGGTTTCAATCCGCGCCCCGCTCAGTCGAGCGGGGCGACCGTACTGCGACGTATCGGCGTGGCGGATTCGACGGTTTCAATCCGCGCCCCGCTCAGTCGAGCGGGGCGACCAGCGCGACGGCGCGTCCGCTCGACATCGGCTGTGTTTCAATCCGCGCCCCGCTCAGTCGAGCGGGGCGACCCGACGACAGCAGCGCACGCTACAGACGCAAGCGGAGTTTCAATCCGCGCCCCGCTCAGTCGAGCGGGGCGACTGCGCGTCAGAGCCGGATGCAGCGCTGATCCGGTTTCAATCCGCGCCCCGCTCAGTCGAGCGGGGCGACCGCAGCCGAGTGCGATCGTATCGGCCATGCGACTAGTTTCAATCCGCGCCCCGCTCAGTCGAGCGGGGCGACTCGTGCGAACGTCCGCGTCGCGCAACGGCACGCTGGTTTCAATCCGCGCCCCGCTCAGTCGAGCGGGGCGACGATCGCGCCGTGGAGAGTCCGCGCACTCAAGGTCGGTTTCAATCCGCGCCCCGCTCAGTCGAGCGGGGCGACTCCGCGCAGATCAACTCACAAAATCGAGCGGCATGGGTTTCAATCCGCGCCCCGCTCAGTCGAGCGGGGCGACTCTGAGCTCGTGCTTGGTCGATCGTGGCAGGTGCGCGTTTCAATCCGCGCCCCGCTCAGTCGAGCGGGGCGACCTACCCGCGCACGCGTATCGGGTCGTGACACTGCGGGTTTCAATCCGCGCCCCGCTCAGTCGAGCGGGGCGACCTGGGACTACGATCACCTGCGTCGACGTGCGTAGTTTCAATCCGCGCCCCGCTCAGTCGAGCGGGGCGACGTGCCGAAGTGCGACGTCCGACGTCGCGACAGATGTCGTTGTTTCAATCCGCGCCCCGCTCAGTCGAGCGGGGCGACCATGGTCGGAGTGCGCGTGGCACGCCGATCGATGCGGTTTCAATCCGCGCCCCGCTCAGTCGAGCGGGGCGACCACGCTAGCGTCGACGACTCGCAGCGATGCGACGTCGTTTCAATCCGCGCCCCGCTCAGTCGAGCGGGGCGACGTGCATCGACGGCGCTGATGGTGCCAATGATTCGGCTGTTTCAATCCGCGCCCCGCTCAGTCGAGCGGGGCGACCCGACGATCGTCGTGAGCATTGGCACTCGATCCGTGTTTCAATCCGCGCCCCGCTCAGTCGAGCGGGGCGACCCGGTCGCCGGCACGGCGCATCGCTGTTTACTGGTCGTTTCAATCCGCGCCCCGCTCAGTCGAGCGGGGCGACCCTCAACGGCGCGGACCTAAACGGCGCGGACCTCAGAGTTTCAATCCGCGCCCCGCTCAGTCGAGCGGGGCGACGATCACGAGGCACCGAGATACCGCGTGATCGAGTGGTTTCAATCCGCGCCCCGCTCAGTCGAGCGGGGCGACCTATCACGGACGCGGACTAACCTAGTGTTGACCGCCGTTTCAATCCGCGCCCCGCTCAGTCGAGCGGGGCGACTCGGACGGCGGCGGGCTCGTAGCGCGGCGACATCGCGGTTTCAATCCGCGCCCCGCTCAGTCGAGCGGGGCGACCGCACGCGACGGCGCGTCGCGACGCAGACTCGACGGGTTTCAATCCGCGCCCCGCTCAGTCGAGCGGGGCGACCAGATGGCGCGGCCTGCGGTCGCGCACCGCGACGGTTTCAATCCGCGCCCCGCTCAGTCGAGCGGGGCGACTGCGCCGCCGCGGACCGATCGACGCGATACGAAGTCGCGTTTCAATCCGCGCCCCGCTCAGTCGAGCGGGGCGACCTAGATACCGTCTTGACGTGCACTCGCGCGTAGACGCGTTTCAATCCGCGCCCCGCTCAGTCGAGCGGGGCGACTGTGACCTGCGATCGCAACCGCGACGCAGTACAGATGTTTCAATCCGCGCCCCGCTCAGTCGAGCGGGGCGACGTATTGGCGTCCGATGCGCGACCGCTGCGAGCTGCGTTTCAATCCGCGCCCCGCTCAGTCGAGCGGGGCGACGCCGATGACTGCGCGGAATCCGAGCGGCGTCGATGCAGTGTTTCAATCCGCGCCCCGCTCAGTCGAGCGGGGCGACCGTCGACGCTCACCGCAGGCACACGGCTCGACAGTGAGTTTCAATCCGCGCCCCGCTCAGTCGAGCGGGGCGACTCGATCGCAGTGCTCGCGACATCCACGTCGCGAAGTTTCAATCCGCGCCCCGCTCAGTCGAGCGGGGCGACCTAGCGCGATGACGGTCTCGCGATCGGTCCATCAGCGCGTTTCAATCCGCGCCCCGCTCAGTCGAGCGGGGCGACCGTGGTACGTTGACGCGTGCCGCGAGTCCGATCGCGGTTTCAATCCGCGCCCCGCTCAGTCGAGCGGGGCGACCTGCGGATTGCGTGGTCACGACATCGCGACGCGACGGTTTCAATCCGCGCCCCGCTCAGTCGAGCGGGGCGACGTGACCGCGAGTGAAGTCGACGCGTGCGCATCGGTGTTTCAATCCGCGCCCCGCTCAGTCGAGCGGGGCGACTCGCTACGCCGGTCATGCAACTGGCTGTAGCGTGCAGTTTCAATCCGCGCCCCGCTCAGTCGAGCGGGGCGACGCTCAGTCACTGCGGCACGTCGTCGCGGATCGACGACGTTTCAATCCGCGCCCCGCTCAGTCGAGCGGGGCGACGCGCGAGCTACGCATGCCGACGTCGCATCGACGGTTTCAATCCGCGCCCCGCTCAGTCGAGCGGGGCGACTGTCCACCGCGTGTCGAGCCGGCGTTTCAATCCGCGCCCCGCTCAGTCGAGCGGGGCGACCTAGCGATGCGACCGATGCCGCGACGGTGCGACGTTTCAATCCGCGCCCCGCTCAGTCGAGCGGGGCGACGCTCGGTCCGCACGGCTCAAGCGTGCCGGTCAGCTGCATGGTTTCAATCCGCGCCCCGCTCAGTCGAGCGGGGCGACTGCGGCCAGTCCAGTAGGTTTGACCGCAAAAGGTTACTAACATGTTTCCGCGGACTTGGCGAGTCCGAGGGTCGGAAACGTTTAAGATTTCACAGAGCGCGTAGTAAACTGTTCCGGATCCGTGGATTGCCCAAGCCGCGAACGGAAGGCGGCTGAACCGGCACTTGGGGTTCGCGGAACTGGAATCACAAGATCAGCGGATCGGTGAGATCCACCGGCTTATCGGTGCCGTGATGCTCCGTTCGGGTCACCGCCTTTTCATCGAGGAAATAGAACCGGAGCGAATCCTCGTCAATTTTGATCTCTTCGAGCAACCGCTCGCGGAGGCGTGCCCACTCGACCTGGCCCACCTGGCATTCGAATACCGATTTCTGAACGCGCACGCCGTAATCCTCGCACGCTTGCGCCACACGCCGGAGTCGTCGTCGTCCGGCCGCCTCGACCGTCGAAACATCGTATGTGACCAGGATCATCATGGGTGCAGCGTACAGTTCTTTCGTTCTCTCATTTGGGGACAAACGGCAGGTATTCCGCAATGTCGCCGCGCAGATGACGCGCGAGGATCCGGGCCTGGACGAAGGGAAGTTGGCCAATGCGCAGGTTTTGGTCGAGCACGGGATGCAGGAGTTCTTCGCGCTTTCGTTCCTGGTAGGCCTGGATGACGCGTTTGCGGCCGGCCTCCACAAACTCGACCGCGCCGCCTTCGCGTTCGACGAAATCGTGCCGGGCCGCATCTGTTGTCGGTTGATCAGAGTGATCGCAAGCCGGTCGGCCAGCCAGGGCCGGAATTCCTCCATCAGATCCAGCGCGAGCGAGGGCCGGTTGGGTCGGTCGACATGGAGAAAGCCGACAAAAGGATCGAGGCCAGCGCAGGTAAGTGCGGCGACGCAATCATGTCGGACCAGGGCGTAGAGGAAGGAGAGCAGGCAATTGATGCGATCCCGTGGTGGTCGACGGCTCCGGAGCCCGAAGGCAAATGCCTCCCGTTGCTGTTTCAACATCCGGCTAAACACGCCGAAATAGGTTAGGGACGCCATCCCTTCGGCACCGCGGATGGCATCGAGTGAGCCGTTCACTGGCTTCATGCGCGCAAGATCCGATAACTGGCGGGCCATGGCGTCGGTGGCGAGTTGGAGTGCGTCGGTATCCTGGGAATCGGCGGCCTCGCGCGCCGCCCTTAACAGGCTATTCCGGCTGTTCTGGATTTTGCCGGCTACGATTTGACGGGCGATGGCTGCGCATCGGCCCGGGTCGTCAGCCGCGCGGAACTGGGTGCGACGCAACATCACGCTGGTGTCGGCCACGCCCGTCAGGCGCGCCTGAAGATAGCCATGATCCGTCAGGTAATGGACCGCCACCCCATGTTCCCAGCAGAGAGCGAGCGCTGGCGGGGTCAGCGTGATCGCCCCGAATCCGCACACCGACTCCAAATGATGAATCGGGATGGAGAGTTTGCGCCAGTCGATCGCCCGGTCGCGCGTCCGTTCTTCCGGCGCCAGATCCGGCGGATAGACCGGCACCTCGACTTGGAGCGTCAGATGATCCCGCGCGACAAAGGTGCAAGGGGTTGTCAGATACAGCGTGTTTTGGATCACCTCGGGCATCGTAACATTTATGATTTCTGACTTATGATTTCTGATTTCCGATTTCGAAGAGGCGACACGCCTCGCGCTCGAGCCGAGCGTCCTTGCCAGTCGCCTTGGGCAAACAAACCTCGAACAACGAGCATTCGGTGCAGGCGGGCCGGTAGTCGGCGGGCGGAACAGTCCCGGTCTCGATGGTTCGGTGCAGTGCCGCGATTGCGCGCTGCGTCAAGGACCGCAGCTCGGCCGTGAAGATTACTTCCCGTCGACGCTTACTCGCCGCGTGGAAAACCGCCCCGCGCTCGACGGCGATTCCGAACATCTCCTCGAGGCACAACGCCTGCGCGCACAACTGCGCGTCGTCGTTGTCGAATTTCCTGCGTTTCCCCTTCTTGTATTCCACCGGGACAAGGGAGCTCGGAGCTGGGAGTTGGGAGTTGGGAGTTGGGAGTTCGGAGATCGCAGATGGGAGATGGGGGTTCGAAGATCGGGATGCGGGAGGTGAGGGGAGGCGGGCTTCGACGATGTCGCATTTGCCGTTTAAGCCGAGTCGGTCCGACCATACCGGGAGCGCGCGCCAGACCAGGACGCCCTTCGCCACTTCGTAACCGGGCAGATCGGCATGCTCGTGCGCCAGTTCGCCGAGAATGGTATGCGCATTTTCCTCCCGGTATCCTTCGATCGCCTTCAACCCCGCCCGCCGTTTACAGTAAAGAAAGTCGTTGAGGAGCGAGAGCGGCAAGGGTTCTAACATGGGATTCGCCTCTCCCAAAGCGCGAGCTCATTCTCCTGGAGCGGATCGAAAAAAGCCTCGTCGGGAATCTCGACCAGCCCTTTGAACCGACCCGGCACGCGCTCCTTCGCCCGTATCGGCACCAACCGGGCCACCGGACGCCCGCTCCGGGCGATGATCACTTCCTCACCGCGTTCAACCTTTACGAGCAATGCGGACAATTGCGTTTTGGCGGCATGCACATTCACGGTCTCGCTCATGGGCCGAATTTAGCTAGACTATAGGAGTAAGGCAAAGCGTCGTCGAGAATTCCGCGGGTTTCAAAGGATGACGTCCCCGCTTACAAATTGCGCCATGCCTCCTCCTCATCGGGCGTGTTCCAGTCTGTGGCCCAGGCGGTTTGCGCCAACGGCAACAGCTTATCCGTGCCTTCACTCCGCGCATTGAGCCGGGCTTTCAGAAAGATCAGAAAGTCAAACACCTCTCGCTGCACGCTCTTCGGGGCGTTCTTGATTTCCTCGATGAGGGCCTGAGAGGTTGTGCTCATACGGAGATGCAAGTGGGTTTCACGCGATTTCCAAGTCGACGAGCCAGTTCCCACGCCGCTTTGGGCGGGTAGTTGGGGGTCTCGTAGTGGCTCAAGGGCAACTGCTCCCCCCGATTAAAATCCCCGTTGAGGAGAGCGAATTCATTGGTCGGCTTCATAGTGGTTCGAATCCTGTTTGGGCGGAGTCAACCACCCAGGCCATGTAACCGAGGAAACCGTCGTACTTGCCAATCCAAGCCCAAAGCTCGCCGTCATGACCGATGGGCTCCACTGGCAACTTCCGCGGGTCAAATTTGTTGGCCCAAATCTGCACACTTCCAAGCATCAACTCTCGCCAATTCGGCCATTGGCTTCGGTCAGGATTCGCCAATCGCTGAATCAGCCCTGGCTCAACCACGACCGTCTGTGTCGCCGCGTCAATGATTCGGCACAGCTTGGCGACCTCGGGATAATCCGCGTCCTTCTCCGCTTGGAAAATCTTCTCCATGCGCGAAGCCTTTTCGCCGTGGTCTTGCAGAATTTCCCGCTGGAGCGCATCCGAGCAATCGTCCGGGCCAGGCTGACGATTCCTGCCCGCGCACTCGGCAAATACTTGTTCCAGGATACGCCGCGAGATTTTTGCCTGCGGATGGAGCGAGAACCCGTTGTCCGCATCGTGCCGGAAATCCCATACCTCCGCGTCGTCGAACTCGCCCGAACGACTGGCGCGACCGGCGATTTGCAGCAGGTTCACCAAGCCCCAGCTTTCGCGGAAGGCGGTGCGGAAGGAAAAGTCCACGCCCGCTTCCACGCAACTGGTGGCTACCAACGTCCAATCCGTTTCCTTCGCAGCGAGACGTTCTTTCACCCGCGCCACGGTTTGGGAACGGTCGCGCGGCGTCAACGCGGTGGAAATGTGATCCACATTCAAGCCCTGCTTGCAGTCCTCGCGAAGATAATGCGCAAACACGGCTGCGGATTGCACCGTGTTGAAAATGACCAGTCGCGGGCCGGGCTTGTTGTGAACGAAATCAGCCAGACGTTCAACGGACATGGCCTGCGGCTCTCTGCAAATAGAGACACGCTTCTCCTCAAACGTCATCGTCTCTGCCCGGACTTCCGACTTGATGAGATCAGGAATTTCGCACCGCTCACCCTCTTGAAGAAAGCCAGGTCGATTCCAGAAACGCGGCAATGTGCCCGAGGCCAGCACCAGTTGGCAGCCCCAATCCTCGCACAGTTCCCGCAACCAGCGAAACATCTGCGGCCAGAGCGCGGGCGGAACGGCGGCGTGCGCCTCATCCACAAAGATGGCGCTGCCGGCCACCTGATGGAGTTTGCGCAACGAAGCCGTGTCACGCGCGGCCAGCGTCTCGAAGAATTGCACGGCGGTGGTGACGACAATGGGTGAATCCCAGCGCGCGGCAAGACACCGCGCCTCGTAGCTGGAGAAATCCACGCGATGATGATGTGCGGCTACCACTTGCTCCATTGCTTCCTTGGACTCACCGGCCAGACACAACGCACGGCGATAAACATCCACCGATTGATCAATGATGTTGGTGAACGGCAGCACGACGAAGACGCGGCGCAATTTGCGTTCTGCCGCCACCCGCAACAGATGCGCCATGACCGCCGTCGTCTTGCCCGTGCCAACCGGACTGTCGCACGCAAGGATGGGCTCGTCGAGATTGAGTTCTCGCTCACGGCAGGCGCGATAAACATCCTGCCGCAACTTGAGCCGCTGCTGCTCTCGGTCATTCGCTGGCGAATTGCTCGCCGACAACCCGGCTACGTATTCATCCAGCCGCGCCAACCGCTCCGCCGCACGCAAGTCGGGAGCGGGAACTTCGCGCTCATTCCGATAATGCCGTGCCGTGTCCGAGTGGTCGGCATCCACGAGGCAGGAAAGTGCGAGGCGTCGAACCAAACCTGTGAAGTGCGGATTGGCGACTGGCGCTACAGGAGCAAACAGATTGTGGTGCTGTTGCAGGTAGTTTTCCAAATGCTCATCTGTTCGTTGCCATGCCGCTTGTCCAAATCCCTCCAGATCGCCGGTGTCGCGAAAGACGAGATTCTGACTGTTGGCAAACTTGGCTTTCTCCTTGGGAAACGACGGCAGGCCGATGTGATGCGCGTAGGCCGTGAAAGCCGCCTCGAATTGTTTCAGACGCAGCAAATGCGCCGTGCCCGCTTCGACATGATTGAACCCGTGCTTGTTTTTCCGGTTGTGGCGCAAAATATCCTGAAACAACTCGTCCAACTTGCCGAGGTCGTGGTACGCCGCCGCCCGTTCGACCGCCGAGACAAACTGACCGCACCACTTGGGCGACAACGCTGCCGCTGCCCGTGCAAACCCAGTCGCATCACGGAGGACATTCCCCGCGTGGTCACGATACGACTGTTCCGTTGCGCCATTGCGGGCGCTATGGGCCAGCGGTTCAAGCGTGGTCACGGATTCGCTCACAAGGCGTAGTCGTGGTATTCACCGCATTGCGCAAACGTCACCTTGCTGTCGGGGCGGATGGGTTGGCCTTTGATCTTCTCCCATGTTGGAAGCGCGCCGTAATCCGCCAATGCTTCGGAAGGCTTTTCGAGTTTCTTGGGCGTGAGGGCGTCAATAAACGCGAAATCAGAAACCGAACCTGCGCGGCTCTTGTGGGTGAGCGTGTGGGCGTGGACGACTTCAACCATCGAGCGGACAACCGAGCGGGTGCTGGCATAGGTGTGTTTGAGCAGGTGCAGCATCAAATCTACATCCTGCTTCGTGCATCCGGTTTTATGCGCTTGGTTCGGGTTCACGAAAAACGGAATGGCGTACAGACCATGCTTCACTACCCGGAACGCCATCGGAGCCATGCCACGATCTTTTCCGGCTTCGACGCCGGACTTGCTGGTCCAAGTGGAGAATTCGATGTCAATCGGAGCGATGGAAACACCGACGCCGAAATGAGCGACCCCAGCGCGAATTGTGTCCGCTCCGCCTTCCTCAAGAAACGTGTTGCCGAAAATCGTCCCATCCCATAGGCATCAATGAATCCCTGGCCGATCTTGCCTTCCTTCGGATCAATCTGCTTCTTGATTTCATCCCGGTTGTGTCCGCGACTCTCCAAGATTTGGAAATGGTCGTCAGCCAAATCGAGTGATGCTTTGATTTCACTCCAGACTACGCCTTCCTTTTCGAGAACGAGGTCGCGAAGTTTGCGCTTCACGGAGACAGGCGAGATTTCACCTTTGCCATCCGGGCGCTGGCGCGGGGAACTTTCGCGTTCAGGATCGCCGTTGGGGTTGGATTTGCGGACTTCCAGGATCAGGAGCCCAGTGATGCGGGGAACGAGGTCGTTGTCTTTGTTGGTGCTCATAAGTCGAATTGATGTCGAGTGGGTTATTGTTCCGGGGTTTCGGTTTTCGGGCGATCAGCAAGGTAGCCGAGCAGAAGTTTTGCTTTGTCTGCGTCGGTCATGCGCTGCGGCAATTCATCCAGTCGAATCGTGGCGGTGCACGCCGCGATTTCGCCGAGGAAATACTTCACCAAGCCAACACCTGCTTCCGGATCATTACTTTGGAATGTTCGCGCCCAGGCTTGGTAGGGAGTCAATCGTTCCGCCAATCGCGCCAGCGCAAAGACCGGCTGTTCGAGAGCGGTGTTGAACAGGGCGTTGCCGATGAGTTGCGATGGCGAATCGCCTTTGCGCACATGTTTGCAGTATTGCTGGTGCAGGCTGTCCGCCAAGGCGAGCAGCCGTCCGATTTGAGTGATGGGTTCTTGCATAAAGTCTTTTCTTTGGTGTCCGAGTTGATGAAGAAAAATTCCAAGGAGAGCGATGGCTTTAACTGACTGCCAGCGAACAGGCTCGCTTAGAGGATTCCGTTCACGAGCTGTTTTCGCCGCACCGAGAGCAATCAGCACAGTGCCCATCCGCGTAATCAGCAATTCCAAGGCGATGCCGGCCTTTTGTCGCGTAAGCGGCGCGTCCGCCAGGAACACATCGTAGGCATCGCCAACCGACAACGCCCGTTGGTAAGTGGAACTGAATCCACTCTTGGCGTCTGCGCTCCAGACGCGGTTGACGACCGACGCCAATTCAAGCGGGCATGGCACGGTGTGGGAGCGGAAAACAGATTGCTTGGTATTCTTGTCGTAAAACCAAACCGACACTTGCGGCACATTGCGTGCGCCGGCTTCCCAATCCCGCGCCGCCCGAATGACATCCCGCACAGGCAGGCTCCGGTTGAGACTGATTTGTTTCTTGGCCTTGTCTATCGGGCAAAACGCCAGCAGCCGGACATTGAGATTAGGGTTGGCCGCCACTTTGCCCTCAAGCATCTCCAAGACAGGTTGAGCAATGGCCTCGAAATCCGCGTCCGAGAATGAGCTGGCTTCGCCGCCGAACATTTCAGCCAGTTGCGCACGGCCTTCCAGTTCACCTTCCAAATAGGCAACGAGCAAGTCGCGTTTGTCGGGTTGCGCGCTGGGTATCGCCCGGCAGGTGATACCGCGCTTGTCTTCGCTCGCAAGGAAATACAACGCGTCACTCATCTTCTGAACCCGTGCCGATGAAACAGGGAAGGACTGAGAGCCTTTGAACCCATACCGCTGCAACGCCTGCACCTCGTTGGTGTTCACCGAAAACAGTTTCAAGTTGCCAAGTTCTGCAACTTTCGGCCCGACAGGGAATTTATCCTGCAACTCTGCGATTTCCCCGAAAGCATCCTGCGCCAATTCACCTTGCGCTGGCTCGCCTACAGCGGCGTTTGATTGCGCCTGGATAAGAGCCGCATTGATCAGTGTGCTCGTCTCTGAATGGGAAACTCTGCAACAAGTGGTGTCTGGCGATGCCAAGTCGAGATAGACGGGTTGGTTGGCGTTCTTGTCCTGCTTCACCTTCTCTTTCCAGTAATCGGGCGACGCAATTTCCTGTGGGCGCTTTTTCCAATCAAGTGTCCCAAACAGGACTACTTGAAACAGCAGCAGTTGCCTGCGGTCAAACTCCGCGTTTTGATCCACCATCAAGCCTGCAAGGTTTTCGGCGAAGGGTGTCAGCGTGGGCTTTGATCTTACGAGCGTCCCACCAGCACCGTGAAGTTCTTCAAGCTGGCCAGTTCACTGGGCAACAACCCGGCGAGTTCTGAAACCAGTTCGGAACAGGATCGTTGAAACTGCTTCTCCTTACTCGGGCTGAAAGTCTGAGCCTTGGAGAGCGCGAACAGGCATCGAATGGACTCCTTAATTTCTGCGGCGCCGGAATTCTTGTTCTTTCCCAGCGCGAGCAGTTTCTCAACGGCTGGCTTGACTTCGTCAGCCGAAGCTTCATCAAGTCGTCGAAGCGGGGTTGGAATGTTGAAACCAGGAAAACTCGAACCGGCTGAACCGTGTTCAACGCGGAACAAGTTTGCGGCGGTTTCGCCGGGCAGAACCTCAATGCGGGAAGGATTGCCAGCGCCGTCCAACGAAACGACAAGCAAATCCCTGTTCTTCCCCATCGGATTGATTCGCGGATGACGTGACGGTGCTGCCGTTCCAAGCCGCTCCAGCGAGTCCGCGACCTGTGAAAGTTCGTTAAGCATAGGTGAGGACTCCCTTCTCGACGCGGAGGTTGGCGTGATTGCTCTTGTTATAGAATGACGGCTTCACTTTGCCACTCTGCATCTGATCGAATACCATTCGCAGCATGGTGGGCAGCTCGTGGCTCTCGGTTTCGCAGACGCGCGTCTCCGGGCGGAACGGTCCGACATAGTCCGGCGCGAATTCCTTCCACCCGAGGCACGGCGTGTAAAACCATTGCCCGCGATCCAAGGCCCGGTTGAAAACGTCGTGATAGGCGTGCGGCGGCCATGTGGTGCCGTCGTCATGCCCGGCAAACTCGGCCTGCGCGTAAAGCCGGTAGCACACGTTGACGAGCACGATGGTGTAAAACTGGAACGACGCACCCTTGTTCATCGCGTCGCTGGCGCGAAGCGGCCCGCCGTAATTCGTGGTGTAGCGATGGAATTGCACCGGGCGCGCAAATCTCGACCTTGGTGGGGCGCACGTTCACCGATTTCCAGCGCAGCACGGATTCAAAGATGCCTTTCACGGCGCTGAACGTCGGCGCGACGTAAGACACGGGGGATGAGCCGGTATCGGGTCGAGTCCACATGGCGGTCGGGCCGGAGATTTCAAGTTGGATGGGATAGGGCTTCATAGAGCGAGGTGTGGCCCAAGATAAAGGTTGTCTGCTGGTGCGGGCAATGAACCATTTCCGTAGTGCTGGAGCAAGTACGGGAGAGTTCACGCGCTCGACGCCATTTCGAGACGCGTGAAACGGGCGAACGGGCTTTTGACACGGAGACAGGTGGGTTCGGAAAGCATATCAGGAAACGCGATTGTCGGCGGTTGCGGGGTTGGGTAGGTTGTGGCCGTGCAAGCAAAGATCGAAAAGGTCGGCGACGGGTTCGGATTGCTCCTGCCCAAGGAATTGCTGGAGGCCTGCGGCTTCGGCAGCGAGGCCACGGTCATTGTGCAAGACAAAACACTCGTCGTCAGCCCCGGCCCGCGGCGGGCGCGTGAAGGATGGGCTGAAGCGTTGCGCGCGATTCCCCAGGAGGAGTTGGACCGCGACTTCGCGGAATTGCAGTCGTTCCGGGAGACACCCCACGAGTGGGACGCAACCGAATGGAAATGGCCCGACACCGACGCGAATGAAAAGGTTTGAGGTCTGGCTGGCGCGGCTCGACCCCTCCGAAGGATCGGAGATGCACAAAACGCGTCCGGTAGTCATCGTGTCGCCGGACGAGATGAACGCGCGCTTGCACACCGTGCTCGTTGCGCCGTTGACCGCCGGCGGCTTCATCGCGCCGTTCCGTGTGCCTTGCCGATTTGCGGCAGTCAACGGCCAGGTCGCTTTGGACCATCTTCGGAGTCTGTCCAAACCCCGGTGTCTGCGCTGCCTGGGCAGCCTGGATGCGGCGGTTTGCGAGGCGATCCTGACGCAGTTGCGCGAGATCTTTTCCGAGTGACGAGTGTTCATAGGCAGTAATCGAAGTTGCCAAGCTGACCGGAGACGTCGAGGCCGGTTCCATGCAAAGTCCCTTCGTAGAGCGACGAGGAAACCACCATCCGCAGCATGGTGGGCAGTTCGTGGTTCTCGATTTCGCAGGCGCGCGTTTCGGGGCGAAACCAGCCTTCGCCACCAGGGATTGGCTTCGGCTCGGCAGGCGGGGTAGTCCGGCTTTCATTTCGGGCTGGGTGAAGCAGGCGAGGCCGCCCCAGGTTTTCAGGTGGATGGTCATGGCTTTGCTTTCTGTTGGCTTGAAGTCAGGAGGGAAACGGCGAGAATAACGGCATGAAACGGAAAATCATCTCGACCGACCCGGAAGTCATGGGGGGCACGCCCTGTTTCGCCGGCACGCGCGTCCCGGTCCAAACGCTGCTGGACTACCTGGAAGCCGGGGATTCGCTTGACGATTTTCTTGAGGGCTTTCCCACCGTGAAACGTGCGCAAGTAATAGATTTCCTCGAAACCGCCACGGAACGGTTGGTCGCCGCCGCGCGTTGAAATGAAACTGCTGCTGGACGAGTGCATTGACCGGCGGCTGGCGCGTGGCTTGCCGGGGCATTTCGTCCGCACCGTGCCGCGGATGGGATGGGCAACGATCAAGAACGGACGGTTGCTGCGTCTGGCGGAGAAGGAGTTCGATGTATTTGTGACCGTGGATCGCAATCTTTCCTTCCAACAGCACCTGCCCAAGTTCGACATTGCCGTGGCGGTGCTGCGGGCGAAGTCCAATCGCATCGAGGACTTGCAGCCGCTGGCCGCTCCGCTGCTGGCGGCGCTGTCGAAGATGAAACCTGGGAGGGTGACAGTCATAAGTTGAAGTCGTCCAAGCCGGCGTGGCCAAGGCCAAGGTCTTCGTCGCAATCGTTCCGCATATTTGCCCAAATCCTGCATCAGTCCCGCCAATTGCGCCTCAGCCGTATGGGCGTGGAAGTTCATCGCCCGTTCAATTCCTCCCAACCTGCATCTGGTCGAACACCATCCGCAGCATGGTGGGCAGTTCGTGGTTCTCCGTTTCGCATACGCGTGTCTCCGGGCGGAACGGGCCTTCGCCACCAGGGATTGGCTTCGGCTCGGCAGGCGGGGTAGTCCGGCGCGAATTCTTTCCACCCCAGGCACGGCGTGTAGAACCATTGGCCGCGCTCCAAGGCCCAGTTGAAAATGTCGTGATAGGCGTCGTTCGTGGTGTAACGATAAGACTGCACCGGCGCGCAAATCTCGGCCTTGGTGAGCCGCACGTTCACAGATTTCCAGCGCAGGATGGATTTGAAGGAATCGCAACACTTCATGATTTCCTGCCGATGATGCCCTTGGGGGTTGGACAAATACCGTCCATGTGCGGAATCTTTTCAATCTAATTCGCGGCTTATTCGAGGCATAAGACGGATGGGCTCGATCTCAACCCGGAGATTTCACACGTGGACCGTCCACTTCGATTGCCAACGGTAGAGCCATGAAAAATGCGGGCTAAGGCGACTCGGTACAGAGCGCTAAAGCGTGAGCGTTGAACAACGGGGAGGGCGTTGGTGTTGCTGCGGCAGGGCTTTGCGGGGTCAGACTTGTTTCCAAACCGCCAATCTGCGAGGGTTCCAACCGAATGAGATGTCGAACAATCCAGCGAGTGTCGACCGCCGACCGCATGGGAAGCGCCCGTCGGGCGGCGGCCCATCTCTACGCCCATGGTGTTGTCCGGGTGTGGCTGTTCGGTTCGCTCGCTCGAGGCCGGCCCCAGGACGATCGTTCCGACATCGATCTCGCCGTCGAGGGCCTGCCCCCGGACCGATACTACCGCGCCCTCTCGGAGTTGGACCAACTGGTTCATTGTCCCGTGGATCTCGTCGAACTCGAGCACGCCTCTCCCGAACTCCGATCCCAAATCGAAAGCTACCGGCTGCTGCTGCCCCATGAGAATTGACCCCGCTTCCGCAGCCGCGCTCAAAGCGGTGATCGAGAGCGACCTCGCCTCGATCACGCCAACCGTGCCTGCGACCCCTTGCGCAACTTGTCCCGGCAACTGGCCGAAATAGCCGATTCGGCTGGCCATTGAGCCCGGACCGTCGGCGGCGCGAATTTGGGGTTCGGCAGGAGCCCCCCTCCCGGACGCGGCATGCGCTCCACCATACCGGCAACAGGTAAACCGCAATCACGAGTTTCAGGAAACGCGGTTGTCGGCGGTTGCGGGATTGCGGAGGTTGTGGCCGTGCAAGCGAAGATTGAAAAAGTCGGGGACGGATTCGGTTTGCTCCTGCCCAAGGAACTGCTGGACGCCTGCGGCTTTGGGAGCGACGCGACCGTGACGGTGCAGGATAAGACCCTCGTGGTCAGCCCCGGCCCACGGCGGGCGCGCGAAGGGTGGGCCGAAGCGTTGCACGCGATTCCACAGGCGGAGTTGGACCGCGATTTCGAGGAACTGCGGGACTTCCGCGAAGCGCCACACGAGTGGGATGCGACCGAATGGCGCTGGCCGGACACCGACACCAATGAAAAGGTTTGAGGTCTGGCTGGCGCGACTCGATCCCGCCGAAGGCTTGGTGAGCCGCACGTTCGCCGATTTCCAGTGCAGAATGGGTTTGAAGGAATCGCAACGCTTCATGAATTCCTGCCGATGATGCCCTACTTCCGCAGTGAGTCCGCCGCGCTCGAATAGACCGTGAACATCAAGCCGGTCGCGAGGGTGCTGGCGATCCATCGCGGCGACTAGTGTGGTGTCTCTCAATTGGCTGGTGGTTCGTTGCGCCCAAAATGGCTTGGGGCGAGGCGCGAGGAAGGAGCATCCCCTCCGCGGGCTGTGACTGACGAGCAACAAAGCCCCAGGCCATTTTCGGCGCAACCCTTCGGGCCGCAGTCCTTTTCGCCTCCCGCCTTGTTGCTCGCTCCTAACAGACCGCAGAGGGTATGCGCGTCGCTCGCGCCTCGCGGGAGGCGAAAACCCCTTGCGGCGAAACACCTGCCAATTGAGAGACACCACACTAGCTTTCTGCCGCAGCGTTCTGACGTAGCCAGGAACGCCGCATGTTCTCGATGAACAGGTTGATTGCCGTTCCGGCTTTCATCGCAAAACCGTTCCGAGAACCTGCGCGAGATGTCAGCAAAAACCGCAGTCTCGTCCCGTTTCCGGGACGATTGATTCCCACAATCGAATCCGCTCTTCCGGTAATACGCGCCTGCCATGACGATAAGCCAATGGTTTCTCGACGTTTAGCGGGCCTCAAGTAGTGGCATGGCGCCTGCCCTAGGCCCTTCGACCGAAAACTGTGTCTGTCCCCACCAGGGTAGGGCGGGGGAGGATCGTGCTGTGATCGCGACGAGCTTTCGACAACAGAGGAATAATGAGGCATCGCAAACGATGAGAAGTGATGAATGACCTTAGATTTGCCTTTCGCCAACTGCTGAAGAACCCGGGCTTCACGGCCGTGGCCGTGCTGACGCTGGCGCTCGGGATTGGAGTGAACACCTCGATGTTTTCCGCGCTACAGGTCCTCCTGGCGCGGCCCCTGCCGTACCCCGATCCCGGGGGATTGGTTCAGGTGTTCCAGTCCTCTCCCCATTCGCAACCCGAACCGCATCATTCGGTGCCCAACTTCCTCGACTATCGCCGAAACGGTGATTTTGAGTTCCTGGCGGCCCTAAACGACAAACCGTTCAACCTCGCCGGACCGGGCGATTCCGCCGAGCGGGTGCGCGGCCTCCAGGTATCGGCCGAAGTCTTCCCGTTGCTCGGGATCCAGCCCGCCATGGGGCGATGGTTCACCGCCGGTGAAAACCAGGCCGGCCGGGACAATGTCGTGATCCTCGATTACGGCTTCTGGCTCCGGCGCTTCGCGGGCGATACCAATATCATCGGTCGGGTCATTCGGTTGGACGGCGAGTCCGTGACGGTAGTGGGCGTCATGCCGGCGCGGTTCCACGACATCCTGCTGATGGGGCCGGTCCGTTTATGGCGGCCCATCACATTCACGGAGGCTCAACTCGCCGAGCGGGGAAACCATTTTCTAAAATGTATTGCCCGGCTCAAACCCGGCTGCTCGCTCTCGCAGGCTCAGGCGGCAACCGATCGCCTGGCCACAAGCCAACTCAAAGATTACCCGGACAACTCGGCGGAGGGCCTGCTGCTCGTACCCCTGGCCGAGGCCGGTCTGGCTCCCAAGGCACAGCCGATTGTCTGGTCGGTCATGGCGCTTGCCGGATTCGTACTGCTCATCGCTTGCGCCAACCTGGCCAATCTCCTGTTTGCCCGGACTGCCGCGCGCGGGCGTGAGTTCGCCATCCGGGGTGCGCTGGGTGCCCCGCGCCGACGATTGCTTCGGCAATTGCTTGCGGAGAGTCTCGTGCTCGCCTTTTTGGGCGGGTTGTTTGGTTTGGTCCTGGCCCGATGGAGCAATGATCTTCTAGCCCGGCAGTTCGTTATCGACGGCGAGGTGGTTCTGACTCTTCCCTTGAATCTCCGGGTGCTCGTTTTCGCATTGGCCGCATCCACCTTCTCGGGGCTGGCATTCGGACTTCTGCCCGCGTGGCTGGCCTCGCGCGCGGATGTGAACGACGCGCTCAAGCAAGGGTCGCGTGGAACAACGGGAGATCGTTCCCACCATGCCCTGCAACATTCGCTGATCGTCGCGGAAGTGGCGCTCGCCCTGATGCTCCTGGCCGGTGCGGGCCTGGTCGTGAACGGGCTGCGTCGTTTCGCGACGCTGGATCCGGGATGGCAAGTCGAGGGTATGACGTTGGGATACTTGACCCTGCCGGAAAGGAAGTATGCGAATGGCAGTCTCCTCCATAACTTCGCGGATCAACTTGAATCCAGGCTGGCGGTCCTTCCTGGTGTCGAGCGGGTCGCGCTTTGCTGGAATCTCCCGGTTCGTCAGTTCAACGTTACTTCGAGTTTTTATATCGATGGCCGCCCCGAGCCTCCCAAGAACTCGGCCCAGAACTGTTCTGTCAATGGCATCACCCCCGGCTACTTCGGCACGCTGGGAATGCGGTTGCTCGCGGGCCGGGAGTTTACCACCGCCGACTCCACCAACAGTCCGCCCGTCATCATCATCAATGGTACCATGGCGCGCGTGTTCTGGCCCGATGCATCGCCGATCGGCCAACGCATCAACGGCGCCGAAATCGTGGGTGTGGTCAATGACGTCCGATTCCCGGCCAACCCTGCCGAACCGGGCCCCCCGTTTCAGACCTATCGTCCTTTTGCCCAGGAGCCACGCCTTTGGCTGAACATCGCGCTTCGGGGGCAAGTGGCGCCCGAGACCCTGCGGCGGGTCGTCGCGGAGGTCGACCCGGACCAACCGGTGGGTGAGCCCGGTCCCGCCCGCGCCGATGTTGAGCGGTCGCTCGACAACTGGGGCGTTGGCGGAAAGTTACTGAGCATCTTCGCCTTGTTGGGTCTGTCGCTGGCCGCGCTGGGGATCTACGGCTTGGTCTCCGGATTCGTGGTTCGACGCACGGGTGAGATCGGCGTACGCATGGCCTTGGGGGCACGAGCCCAGGATGTGGTCTGGCTGGTCATTGGCCGGGGACTGCGATGGGCGCTTGTGGGCACAATGATCGGTTTGATGGGCGCATTCGGGTTGGCGCGCCTGTTGGCCTCGGTCCTGCCGGAGTTGCCGGATAGCAATCCGGTGGTTGTGGGGTTTGTGGCGGCGCTTCTCGTCGCTGTCACCATCCTGGCCTGCTGGCTCCCAGCCCGCCGCGCGGCGCGAGTCGATCCGATGGAGGCCTTGAGAAATGAGTGACCTCAAACTCGACTTCTGCCAGTTGTTGAAGAGCCCCAGCGCCACTACCCTGGTAAGAGACTCGCAAGCAAATGAGTCATCGGGGATGGGTGCGCAGCCAGTAAGCCCGGAAACTGAGCAGCCGCTGGAGCGATTCCCGATCCTTGGCGCGGTTTGCGGCAACTTTACTGGCAATGATATCGTCGGGATGGCACACCGGAAACCCTTGCTCCACAACTCGCCGGCGCCACGCATCTTCAAAGCGCTCAATGCCGTCCGGCGCGAAGACCAGGTCGAGGTCGAACGGGCCATTCTTCAATTGCACAAAGTCCTTCCCGCGTTCGATTTCCCGCGCCTCGACCTCCGACAAATCGAAACCCAACTCCCGGAGTCCGTCAACCAAGGCACGGCCGTTCTCCGGACTGCGTTCCGGAAAAATGTCCGCATCCTGTGTGGTATCGGGATAGCCCAGAATGATCGCGCCGGATTTGCCGATAAAGAGATAGCGGACGCGATGCCGCGCAAAGGCGTCGCGAATTTCCTCCGCCTGCCGGTATTCAAACGCGCCCATACCCGAGCCAGTCCGGCAGATGTTCTTCACACCACCGTCGGTACTCCTCCAGGGTCTCGAAGGAGCGATACCGCGCGTCGTCCAGCACGGGCTTGTAAGTGCGAACGAACGCATAACGAAACCGTTGCGGCAGCGGCCGCCGCCCCGCGGCTTCGAACTCCGCCAGCCAATCGGGCGGGATCTCATTTTCGATCTTCACCAGACGAAGCTAAGATTTGGCGGCTTTGCGCGCAAGATTGGTTCTCGGCCGATGCGCAGTCGGAACCCTTCAACCAATGCGGCAACCTGCCTTTGCGGCAGCAAGTTGGCGCCGACTATCCCGATCGCAAATCTAAAATCGCAAATCGATGAACGATCTGAAATTCGCGTTCCGCCAGTTAGTGAAGAACCCCGGATTCACCGCCGTGGCCGTGCTGACGCTCGCGCTCGGCATCGGGGCGAACACGACCTTCTTCAGTGTGTTTTTCGGCGTGGTGCTGAAGAGTGCGCCGTATCCCGACTCTGATAGATTGGTCGAGATTCACAATCAATGGAGCGACGGTGAGCGGAACAACCGGCTTTCGCTGAGGGAACTGTTTGATTGCCGCGAGCGCCAGCGGAGTTTCGTGGGAATTGGAGCGTCGATCATCGGCCGGGAGACGCTCACGTCAAATGATGGCGCGGATCGGATCCAGGTCACGCGTGTCACCGCGAATCTGCTTCCGCTTCTCGGCGTCGCGCCGGAGCGGGGGCGGAACATCACGAAAGCGGAGGAACATGCCGGCGCGGACACCTCGGTTTTGGTGAGTCATGAATTCTGGATGGCCAACCTGGGCGGCGCGAAGGATGTGTTGGGACGCGCGATCGAACTCAATGGCAGGCGGCACACGATCATCGGTGTGATGCCTTCTGGGTTCTCGTTTCCCTGGCCCGGCGTTTCGATTTGGAAACCGCTGGATCTCGATTCGCACGGCGATGCCGATCGCACGGATCATTCGTTGCAGGTGATCGCGCGGCTTGCGCCGGGTGTTTCGTTTGAACAGGCGCGGAGCAATTTGGAGACAATCGGGCGTCAGTTGACGGCGGATTTTCCCGGAACGTATCCGCGGGAAGCGGGTTGGCGCATCGGGTTTGAATCGCTTCGGGCAAGTCAGTTCGGCCGGATGATGGCGCCGCTGGGGATGCTTTCCGCCGCCGCCGCCGCCGTGCTTCTGATCGCATGTCTGAATGTCGCGATCATGTTCCTGCTTCGCGCGGCGATGCGGCAGCGCGAGATGATGATCCGGTCCGCGCTCGGCGCGAGTCGCGCGCAGCTCATCCGCCAGTTGCTCACGGAAAGCGCGGTCATCTGCGGGCTGGGCGCGGTCGGCGGATTCGTCATCGCCGCATTCGGTTTGGAAACGTTTAAGGCGTTTTCGCCGGAGCAAATTCCGCGATTGCAGGACGTCCGGTTGAACGGCGTGGTGACGGCGTTCACGTGCGGAACGTTGGCGCTGGTCACGCTGATCGTTGGGCTGGCCCCGGCATTGTCCGTGATGAAGGCAGGCGGAAATCAGGCCGGCGGAGCGTCGGTTCGCACGACGAACAACCGCGCGACGGGCCGGCTCCGCGACGCGCTGACAATCGTGGAGATCGCGATGGCGGTGGTGCTGTTGATCGGCGCGGGACTGACCTTCCGCAGTCTTCAGGGTTTGACGCATGTCGATCTGGGTTTCGCGACGAGCCACCTTTTCACCTTCAAAACCAACCTCACCCCCGATGCCTATCCCGACGCCGACCGGGCGAACCAGTTCTACGACCAGCTTTCGGCCAGGTTGGAAAATCTTCCCGGAGTCACCGGCGTCAGCGCGGTTTCATATCTGCCGTTGAGCGGCGAGGCGAACTGGACCTCCGCCGGAAATCCTTCGGATGAAAACGCGCCGGCAATCGACGTGATGCGGGCGATCGTGCGCGGGCGCTATTTCGAGTCGATGAGAATGACGCTGCTGCGCGGGCGATTGTTTGACGCGACCGATGCCAAAGGCGCTCCGCCCGTCGCAATCGTGGATGAAGTTCTGGCCCGGCATTTGTGGAAAACCACCGAAGCCGCGATCGGAAAACAGATTCGCCTTGGAGACGCCTCGAACCCTGAACTCCGGACCGTGATCGGCGTGGTTCATCGCGTGAAGCACTTCGGACCGGGCGCGGCGAACCTTCCGGAAGCCTACCTGCCGCAGACGCAGGTGTATCAACGCGGCATGTACACCGTCGTGGAGACGGCTGGTCCGACGGACGACCTGGCGCCGTTGATCCGCGCCCGGCTCGCGGAAGTGGACGCGTCCGTGCCGATGTATTTTGTCGGAACGATGGAGCAACGCCGCCGGACCGAACTGACGTTGCCGCGATTCACCGCCGGATTGGTCGGGGCGTTCACCGTGCTTGCGCTTGTGCTCGCGGGCGTCGGCATATTCGGCGTGACGGCCTATTCGGTTGGTCAGCGTTCGCGCGAATTCGGCATCCGCTTTTCGCTGGGCGCCCAGCGATCACACGTCGCCGGACTCGTGCTTAAACGGGTTGCCAGGCTGACGCTGCTCGGTGTAGTGCTGGGAATTCCGGCTTCGTTGGGAGCGGCCAAATTGATGACGAGCCTGCTGTTCGGCGTCGCTCCAACGGATCTTCCCACGCTGACCATCACTGTGTCCGGAATCGGTCTCACCGTCCTCGTGGCGAGCGTCGTCCCCATGCTTCGTGCGCTGCGTGTGAATCCAGTGGAAGCCCTGCGCGCGGAATGACCAAACATTTGGAACCATTACATTACCCATGAACGACCTCAAATACGCCTTCCGCCAGTTACCGAAAAATCCAGGCTTCACCGTCGTGTCCGTGCTCACGCTCACGTCCCGCCGGGCAGGTTGATAATGCGAAAATGATTCACCGACTTCCATGTGATTCAATAATATGAAACTGCAAAGCATTCTCCTTCTCTCTGTCGTGTTTGGCATGGTATGCGCAGATCGTGCCGTCGCCCAACGATCGGACGACGCTCCCCTCGATGGCGCCACCAGATCCAGCGTGATTGACGAGCTGATAGAAAAGCTCAACAGCACCTACGCCTTTCCGGAGATGGCGAAGAAGATGGAATTGGCGCTCCGCGCCCATCAGGCGAACAAGGACTATGACGCCATCACCAGCGGTTTTATGTTCGCCAAAATTCTCACCGATCATCTGTGTGAGGTGAACAAAAAGGACAAGCACCTCGAAGTGCAATACTTCGCAAAAGGAATCCCATACGACTCCGAGAAGCCTCCGGTGGCCGAAGATGTTAAGCGGTTTCGTGAACGTGGCAGACTGCGGAACTATGAATTTAGGAAGGTCGAGCGGCTGGACGGAGGAATCGGCCTGCTCCAAGTCGACGGGTTCTATCCGGCGGAGTGGATCATGGAAACGGCGGCGGCGGCGATGGGATTCCTGGTCAACAGCGAATCCATCATCCTTGACCTCCGGGAAAATGGCGGGGGGGCGACCGGAGGGGGATTATTGTGCAGCTACTTCTTCAATGAGGAAACCCATCTTTCGGACTTCTACAATCGGGCGGAAAACAAAACGCGCCAATTTTGGACCTACCCTGTCGCCGGAGCAGAAAAGTTCGCGGACAAGGATTTGTATATTCTAACCAGCACCAACACGTTTTCCGCGCCTGAGGCGCTCGCCCACGACATGCAGGTGCTCAAACGAGCGACTATCGTAGGCGAAAACACCCACGGCGGCGCCAACCCCGTCACGATGTTCAGGCTCACCGACCATTTCAGTGCCGGGATTCCTTTCAGCAGGAGGATCGATGCAGCGTCCAATCCAGACGACGATGGATCGCGTGTCATGCCCGACGTGGCCGTGCCGGCCAATCAGGCTCTGTTGACGGCGCATACCCTTGCGCTGAAAAAGGGGATTGAGCGCCACCATGACGAACCCGACCTCGTGGCGATGTTGAAGCGCACGTTGGCGGAAAAAACCAGGGAACTTGAAACGCTGAAAGCCGCCGCAGCGAAACCATGACCATGAAAGCCACGAACGAATCCAGCTATCCTCCGATACGATGCTGGCCGGGTCGAGCCGTCTGGTTCGCCGGCGTCACAAGCGTGATTTTGAGCGTTGGCGTCGTGAGGGCCGAGGACGTTCCGCTCCAGGCCAAGCGATGGCATCTCGAGACGAACCCGCGCACCAAGGCGACCATCGAACCGGTGACGGACGTGGAGGGAATCAAGCACGAAGCCATCCGCTTCCGGGTCGATTATCAGAAACTATCCGAGACGCAGAACTATCAACCGGGGACCGTCTATGTGCCGGATCTGACCTTCCACAACGGAACGATCGAGGCCGACCTCATCGGGCCGATTGAGCCGGATGACCGGACATTCGTCGGTATCGCCTTCCACATTGATCCCAGGAACCCGCAACAACACGAGCTGGTCTATTTCCGCCCGTTCAACTCCGGGACCGAACGTCACCTGCACACCGTGCAATACGTTGCGACCGAAACGATCTACGACTGGCCATATCTGCGTGAGAAATATCCCGGCGTTTACGAATCGGGCGCGAACATCACCAACAACGTGTGGTTCCACGCCCGCCTCGAAATCGCCAATACAACTGTCCGGGTGTTCGTCAACAGTGACAAGGAACCGGTCCTTGTCGTCAAAGACCTCAAGCTCGGAGACCGGAGCGGCTTGGTGGGTTTTTGGGGTTATCCCGGTGCATTTGCCAACCTCAGGGTCACGAAGGCGGTTGAAGAAGAAATCAAAGGAAACACGGAAACCAAACCATGAACGACCTCAAATTCGCCTTCCGTCAACTATTGAACAACCCCGGCTTTGCCGCGGTCGCGGCACTCACGCTCGCGCTGGGTATCGGCGCCAACACGGCGATTTTCACGGCGGTCGACACGATCCTGCTGCGGCCATTGCGGGCGACAGCGCCCACCCGTCTCATTTACCTGGCAAGCGGGAACAGTGAGACCTTTTCCTTTCCCTTCTATGAGCGCCTGCGCGACGCGACCGCCGGCTCGATCTCGTGACCGCGGTCAAACAGCAAGCCAACTCCGTGTCCGGCGGAGCGCGGCCGCGGCTGCAACCGACGCTGGTGGTCGCGCAAGTCGCGCTTTCGGTGCTGCTGCTCGCCGGTGCCGGCTTGTTCGCCCGCACCCTGCACAATCTGCAGACGGTCGATCTGGGCTTCCGGCGGGAGCACCTGATCTCCCTTTCCCTCGATCCGGGCCGCTGGCGTCCTGCCAATCCGTCGCAGCTCAATGCGCTGCTGCACCGCGTGGTTAGCGAACTGGAAACCGTGCCGGGAGTGCAGAGCGCCTCGGTCGGGGGCGCCGGAATGCTGAGCGGCAACGGTTACTCCACCGCGATTGACGTGGAAGGCTACGCGCCGGCGCCCGGCGAAGATATGCGCGCCGCAATCACGTTTGCCGGGCCACGTTTCTTCGAAACGCTGGGCGTGTCGCTTCTCCGCGGGCGCGAATTCACTCCTGCCGACGAACCGGCACCGGCTCCGGACGGTGCGGCCAATCCGGCCCCCGTGGTCATCCTCGGCGAAGCGATGGCGCGTAGATTCTTCGGCGATACCGATCCACTCGGACGGCACATCACCATTACCCAATGGGCACTGAAAGGCGCGCGACTGGAAGTGATCGGCGTGGCGAAGGATACGAGGTACTCGCGCAATCTCCGTGAGGCAATGCCGCTGGAGTTTTACCTCCCGTTCTTTGGAGGCGGGGTGCGGATGCCTCCGACGTTTTATCTTCGCGCCGGGCGGAGTGCCACGGCGCTCACCGCCGACATTCGTCGCGCGGTCACACGGCTCGAGCCGCGAGTAACGGTCCGCGATCTCCACGCGATGGACGAAGTGATCGACCGGCTGCTCGTGCGAGAGCGGATCATTGCGCAGCTCACTGGGTTCTTCAGCGTGTTTGCCCTGCTGCTGGCGAGTCTTGGCATCTATGGACTCTTGTCCTATGCCGTGGCGCAACGCGCGCGGGAGATCGGGGTGCGCATGGCACTGGGGGCCACGTTACGCGACGTCGTTCAACTGGTGCTGCGAAACGGACTGAAGCTCGCCCTGGTCGGCTGCGCCCTTGGCATCGGCGCCGCCCTGACAGTCACCAGGTTCGTTGGCAGCTTGCTCTATGGCATTCAGCCGGTCGATCCGCTCACCTTTGCCGCCGTCGCAATCCTGCTTCTGGTGGTGGCCTTAACGGCCTGCTGGCTCCCGGCGCGACGAGCAGCGAGGGTCGACCCGATGGAGGCGCTGAGAAGTGAATGAAGAAGTGAGAAGGCAGAATGAAGAAACCCGATCATCTCGTCAGATGCGTGCGCTGCGGCCATTTCTGCCTTCTGCCTTCAACCTTCTGCCTTTCTTTATGAACGACCTCAAATTCGCCTTCCGCCGATTACGGAAAAACCCCGGCTTCGGAATGATTTTGGATTTTGGAGTTGCGAGTTGCGATTTGATTTCTCGCAGCGGAGATCCGGGAGGGGGTCATGAACGGACCACCTTCCGTCTACCTCGGGGGGGCAATCGTTCGACCCCAATCGCAAATCGCAAATCTAAAATCGCAAATCGATGAGCGATCTGAAATTCGCCCTCCGCCAGTTTCTGAAGAATCCCGGCTTCACCGCCGTGGCCGTGCTCACGCATGAGATTTTGGATTTTAGATTTGCGATTTGCGATTTAGCGGCCGGACGCCGAAATCCGGCGAGCCGCCATGATGGCGGTCAATTCGCAGGCCTCCCGTCGCAACGGCTGAACTACATCCCGGCCCGGCAAACGGGCGTTGGCAACCGACAGCTCGCTTCCCCAATCGCAAATCGCAAATCTAAAATCGCAAATCGATGAACGATCTGAAATTCGCCTTCCGCCAGTTAGTGAAGAATCCCGGTTTCACCGCCGTGGCCGTGCTCACCCTCGCCCTCGGCATCGGGGCGAACACCGCGATATTCACCACGTTGTACTCGCTGGTCTGGCGGCCGCTGCCGGTCAAGGACCCGACCACGGTCGTGAATCTTCATCAGAGTTTTGATGGGCCCAGTGCCCGACAGGCATTGGGCGGAATCAACCGCCTCTCCTATCCGGAGTATCTCAACTATCGCGACCGCACGCGGACGTTGAGCGGATTGTTCGGCTTTGAGGACGCAAACTTCACTCTGGGCGACACCAAAACCAGCCGTGTGTCCGGCGTCCTCGCGACTGGAAATTACTTTTCCGTTCTCGGCGCTTCTCCGGAATTGGGCCGCGTGTGGAATGCAAGCGAATGCGATGACCCCGGCGCATGCCCGGTGATTGTGCTCAGCCACGGATTCTGGCAACGCCAGTTCGGCGCGGACCCGGCCATCGTGGGACGCACGGTGATTCTCAATCATCAGGCTTTGACGGTGATCGGCGTGCTTCCTCGCGAGTTTCGGGGAACCGAATTGAAAGCGCCGGAAGTATGGGTGCCGCTGCTGATGCATGATCAACAGTTTACGGATGAGCCGGGACGATTGGCGGCAAAGGATTTCAGTTGGTTGCAGGTCGTGGGCCGTCTCAAATCGGGCGTGTCCATGGCCGCGGCCCGGCAGGAATTGAACATCATCGCTTCGCAATCCGATGCGGATTCATCCATCACGGGCTGGCCGGCGAGAAAGTCGCGAGTGGAGGTGAAGACCGGCGCCTATTTCAACAGCCCGGAGGATATCAAACAGGGGCTGCCAGTGGCGTTGGTGGTGATGTTCATCTTCGCCCTCCTGCTCGTCGTGGTATGTGCCAATGTCTCCAATCTGGTCCTGGTGCGCGCCAGCGTCCGGCGACGCGAGATCGGCATTCGACTTTCATTGGGAGCTGGCCGCGGGCGTTTGATCGGACAACTGTTGACCGAGAGTTTTCTGCTCGCGGGAATCGCCGGCGGCCTCGGCCTCACGGTGGGATTTTTTGCGCCTCGTTTGATGCTCAATTTGCTGCCGCCCGATGCGCTGCCCGTTCTGGATTTCACTCCGAACCTGGCAATTCTCGGATACTGCGCGGCCGTTTCATTTTTCGCCGCGGCTTGTGTGGGTCTTGCGCCGGCGTTGCACGCGACGCGTCTGGAACTCACCTCTTTGCTCTCGGCCCAGGCCGCGCCGCTCGGAAAGCGCATTGCCGGCGTCCGGTTGCGTAATGTGATGGTCGTCACGCAGGTCGCTGTTTCTGTTCTGTTGCTGGTGTGCGCGGGACTGCTTGTGCGTGGCTTGCATCGCGCGCTGTCCACGGATCTGGGCTACGATCGGAAGAATCTGTTTGTTCTGTCGGTCGACTTCGAGGCAAGCGGCTTCAACGCCGCTCAAGCACACCAGTTCTGCGCGAATCTCACCGAACGGCTTGCCGGATTTGCTGGAGTAAAAGCAACCAGTCTCGCGAATCTCGCCCCTTTCATGGGAAATTCGACCACGACAGTTCGCCTCGAACAGGCCAGCTCGTCCGCGTCCGGACAACTGGCTAATTTCAACACGGTTTCGCCGGGTTATTTCGAAACGCTCGGTGTCGGCCTGCTGGAAGGACGCAACTTCAGTCGCGCGGACGAACAAAGCAACGCCCATTTCGCGATCGTCAACGAAGCGATGGCTCGACATTTTTGGCCCGGTGCGAATCCTGTGGGGCACCATTTCTTCGCCAGGTCTACCGAGCCGTACGAGGTTGTCGGAGTCGTCCGTGACTTCAGCACGATCGTGCCGGGAGCGATGGATGGACCATTCTTTTACCTGCCTGCTTCAACTCAAAACGATACCGCGAACACACTTCTCGTTCGCACCGACGCCGCACGCGCGGTTACCGGCAACGCGTTGCAGGATCTGGTCAAAACAGTCGATGACCATGCGTCCGTGAGAATTCGGACGATTGATGAAAACATAGATCTCCGGACGACTCCCATGAGGTTGGCCTCGATATTGTCCTCGATCCTCGGGCTGCTCGCGCTGGGGCTGGTTGCCATCGGCGTGTACGGTGTGCTGGCTTTCGTGGTGAGTCAGCGCACCCGCGAAATCGGAGTCCGCATCGCGCTCGGGGCGGAGTCGCGGATGATCCAGCGGCAAATGGTTGGCGAAGGGCTGCGCGTCATCGGCGTGGGCGTCGCGATCGGAATTCTGCTGGCGGCATTGGGAAGTCAGGTGCTGAGAAACGCAATCTTCGGCCTGGGCACGCTGGACCCAATAACATTTTTCGGTGTCACGTTGCTGCTGCTGGCGGTTTCGGCATTCGCGTGCTGGCTGCCGGCCCGCCGCGCGGCACGAACTGATCCAATGGAGGTGTTGAGAAATGAATGACCATTGGAAGTGTAGCAGCCGAGGTAACGAGGCTCTGAACAACAATGACCGACGGCGAACGGAACCCAAAAAAAAAGAGCCTCCTCACGTCGGCGACTACAATCTAAGAATATGAACGACCTCAAATTCCCCCTCCGCCAGTTGCTGAAGAATCCCGGCTTTACCGCCGTGGCCGTGCTCACGCATGAGATTTTGGATTTTAGATTTGCGATTTGCGATTTAGCGGCCGGACGCCGAAATCCGGCGAGCCGCCATGATGGCGGTCAATTCGCAGGCCTCCCGTCGCAACGGCTGAACTACATCCCGGCCCGGCAAACGGGCGTTGGCAACCGACAGCTCGCTTCCCCAATCGCAAATCGCAAATCTGAAATCGCAAATCGATGAACGATCTGAAATTCGCCTTCCGCCAGTTAGTGAAGAATCCCGGTTTCACCGCCGTGGCCGTGCTCACCCTCGCCCTCGGCATCGGGGCGAACACAACCATCTTCTCGCTCGTGAACGGTGTTTTGTTGAAGCCGCTTCCGTTTCCCGACTCCGACCGGTTGGTGGCATTGTTCAACAACCAGCGCGAACAAGGTCAGGACTTCGTCGGGCTGACCGCGCCCGCCTTCATCGACTGGCGCGCGCAATGCACATCCTTCGAAGACCTTGCCGCCTATCAACCCGGCGGCTTCGATCTCACGGGCGACGGCGAGCCGGCGCGGTTGTTCGGCATCCGTGCTTCCGCAAGTTTGTTCCCGCTGCTGCGCGTTCAGCCGATGTTCGGTCGAAACTTTACCGCAGCCGAGGACACTGAAGGTAACAAGGGGGTCGCCATTCTCGGAAACCGGTTGTGGCAGGAACGGTTCGACGGTTCTCGCGACGTTTTGGGAAAAAGTATCACGCTGGATGGCAAAGTCCATTCCATCATCGGAGTCATGCCCGCGGGTTTTCGCTTCGCCGGACTGGATGCCGATGTCTGGGTGCCGATGGGGTTTGAATCGTGGGAAATGGAGAATCGCGGCGGCCACAATTACCAGGCCGTCGGAAGGCTCAAAGCGGGCGTGATGCTCGAACAGTCGCGGACCGAAATGGCGACGATCACCGGCCGGCTCGGACAACAGTACGAACTTGATCGTGGTTGGGGTGCGACGATGCAGCCGCTCCGCGATCAACTCGTCGGTGATTCCGCACGACCATTGTACATTCTGTTCGGTGCCGTGGGCTTCGTGTTGCTCATCGCTTGCAGCAACGTCGCCAACCTGCTGCTGGCGCGCGCGTCCAAACGCTCAAGAGAGTTTGCCATTCGCGGCGCGCTCGGTGCCGGACGCCCGGCCATCATCCGGCAATTGATTTTGGAAAGCCTGTTGCTCGCCGCCGTTGGAGCTGTGGCCGGTTGGTTTCTGGCGCAAGCCAGCCTGTCGCTCCTTCTCAAATTTGGATCGGTGGGACTTCCTCGTCTGGAAAACGTCCAGCTGGATGGCGCGGTCGCCATCTTCTCAACTTTCGTCGCCGTGCTGACGGGACTTGTCTTCGGACTCGCGCCCGCCTGGTTCGCTTCCCGCGTGAATTTGAGCAACGCGCTCAATGATTCCGCCCGCGGTTCATCCCGCGGTCGTGGACACGGACTGCGAAGCGGATTCGTCGCGGCGCAACTCGCGCTGGCGCTGGTTCTGTTGATTGGCGCGGGGTTGATGTTGCAAAGTTTTGCCAACATTCGCGCGGTCGATCCCGGCTATAAACCGGACCACATCTTGACCGCGTCGCTGACGATGGACGACACACGATTTCCGGGCAACGATTCCAGCGAACACGAGCCGCTCCGGAAGGCGTTTCTTGCCGGAATCGTTGAACGCGTTGCGACCCTTCCCGGGGTGGAATCGGCGGCGTCCGTCATGGGAATGCCATTGACGGTCATTGGCGCCGCTTCACAGGTGTTCGTCCTGGGCCGGCCCGAGCCGAAGCCCGGCGAACCGCAGGTGGCCGGCTATTCCCAGGTCAGCACGAACTATTTTCACACGATGGGAATCCCGTTGCTGCGGGGCCGGAACTTTGACGGACACGATACTGTCGACGCTCCGTTTGTCGCGATCGTGAACGAGACATTCGCCCGTACATTGTTTCCCAACGAAGACCCGATCGGCCAGCGATTGAAGGTGATGGACAGTTACCGGGAGCGGCCCACGGAAATCGTCGGCATCATCCGCGACACGCGGCAGCGCGGCATCGCCACATCGCCCGGATCGGAGATGTATTTTCCGGTGGAGCAACGATGTTGGGCAAACGGCCAGATCGTGTTGCGCACTCAGGGCGATTCGGCGGCGATGATTCCGGCATTGACAAAAGCCGTGGCGGAACTCGACGCGCGGCAGCCGCTTTATTTCGTCCGCACACTGACCTCATTGATGGAGGACTCCTACGCGCAGCAACGCCTGCAAATGATCCTGTTGACGGTGTTTGCTGCCGTAGCTCTGACGCTGGCGCTCGTCGGTGTCTATGGCGTGATGGCATTCGTAGTGGCGCAACGTCGGCGGGAGATCGGCGTGCGCATGTCGCTCGGCGCACAGCGTCATCAAGTGCTCGCGATGATCCTGCGCCAGACGACCAGGCTTTCCGTAATCGGAATCGCAATCGGTGTGTTGTCCGCATTCGTGTTAACCCGTTTGTTGCGGAGTTTGCTGTTCGAGGTCACGCCCACCGATCCGTTGACGTTCCTGATCGTCCCGCTGCTCCTGGCCGCAGCCGCACTTGTCGGCGGCTGGCTGCCCGCGCGCGGTGCTGCCAACACCGATCCCGTGGAGGCCTTGAGAAATGAGTAACCTCCGACCACGCCGAAAACCATTTCCTATGACCAACCCAAGATTCGACCTCCGCCAATTAATGAACGTCCGTGGTTTTACTGTTACGACCGTGCTTCTCGCCGGTGGCGCTTTCACGCTCGCCGCCGAACCTGCCGTCATCGATGTCGGGATGAACGCGGACAGTTGGGACTTTCGGCCGGAGAAGGTCCAGTTTCTGGAATATGAATCGAGGCCCGCGATGAAGATCCTGCCCGACGCCGGCCAGGTGGTGTTGAAGGAGCCGGACTTCACCGACGGCACGATCGAGTTTGATTTCGAACCGATCGATCCGCGCTTCGCCACGATCTATTTCCGGTGGCAAAGCGCGGACGAGAACGAGTGCTTCTATTTCCGCACCGAGCGCGCGGGCGATCCGACGGCCGGCGACGCCGTGCAATACGCCCCATCCCTCGGGGGCATCAATCTCTGGGATTTACTGGGGCATTTTCAGACCTCGGCCGTCTTTCAAAAACAAAAATGGAACCACGTCAAACTCGTCGTATCGGGGCGACAGATGAGGGCTTACGTGAACAACGAAAACGAGCCCACGTTGTCGGTCCCGCGCCTCGAGGGAAACGTGACCCACGGGCGAATTGCATTCGAAGGCGAAGCGGTCGTCGCGAACCTCGTCGTCAAGCCCGGCGTCGTCGAAGGACTGCCGCCCGCTGCGGGGATTGACCCCACCGACGACGAGCCGCGTTACCTGCGGCAATGGCAATTGAGCGAACCCGTGGTCATTCCCAAGGGAATCGACTTCAGCTACGATTCCGTTCCGAAGCCCGACGCCGCGTGGATGCCGGTCGGCGCCGAACGGCGGGGCCTCGTCAACCTCACCCGCAAATTCGGCAAGGCCGAGGGACGCCGCATTGCGTGGTTGAAAACGCGGGTCCATTCCAAAACGGAGCAAACCCGCAAACTGTCGCTGGGTTTCAGTGACGAGGTGTGGGTGCTCATCAATGGAAAACTGCTCTACGTGGACAAGAACTGGTACCTGCACCCAATTCGCAAGGAGCCCGAAGGCAGATGTTCGATCGAGAATACCACGTTCAAGCTTCCTCTCAACGCCGGAGACAACGACCTTCTGATTGGCGTCGCCAACGATTTCTACGGCTGGGGCATCGTGGCCCTGATTGACAGCCTGGAGGGAGTCACCTTCCAGGAACCCTGACTCTTTACCACCATGACCGACCTCAAATTCGCGTTCCGCCAGTTGCTGAAGAACCCCGGCTTCGGGATGATTTTGGATTTTGGATTTGCGATTTGCGATTGGGGGTCCGGAGGCGGCAATCCGGCGAGCCGCCATGATGGCGGTCAATTCGCAGGCCTCCCGTCGCAACGGCTGAACTACATCCCGGCCCGGCAAACGGGCGTTGGCAACCGACAGCTCGCTTCCCCAATCGCAAATCGCAAATCTAACATCGCAAATCCATGAGCGACCTCAAATTCGCGTTCCGCCAGTTGCTGAAGAACCCCGGCTTCACCGCCGTGGCCGTGCTGACGCTGGCATTGGGAACGTGCGCGTGCGTCGCGATCTTCGCGTTTGTGGACGCGGTGTTGATCAAGCCGTTGCCCTACCGGAATCCTCATCGGTTGGTTGCCGTTTACGAGAGAACGGATTCGATTCCGCATTCCAACCTGTCGTATCCGGACTATCGCGATTGGAAGGCGCTCAATCAGGTGTTCAGTTCGTTGGAAGTCTGGACCGGAAGCGGTTACTTGCTGAAGACCGACGAAGGCACGCGTCCCGCGCGAAGTGCCCGGGTCAGTGCCGGTTTCTTCCAAACGTTGGGGGTCACGCCGGTGCTCGGTCGGAGTTTTCAAGAGGGCGACGATTTGCCGGGCGCACCTGCAATTGTCATGCTGGGTTACGCGGCCTGGCAGGATTGGTTTGGCGCAAGCGAAGAGGTGATCGGCAGGCCGGTGGTTCTTAGCGGCGTTGTCCACACGATTGTCGGAGTTCTCCCGGAGTCTTTTCATTTCGCGCCGCGCGGGAAGGCGGATTTATGGACACCGCTTCAGCCGGTCGGTGATTGCGAACTCAATCGAAGCTGCCACAATCTCTACGGCGTCGCGCGCCTCAGGGACAGTGTTTCCATCCAAAGCGCGGCGGCCAATCTGGCGACGATCGCGAAGGAGTTGGAGGAACAGTATCCCGACTCAAACCGCGGACAAGGCGCGAGCGTGCAGCCGCTGTCAGAAGCCGTGATGGGAAACTTCCGGACGCCTTTTCTGGCGTTGCTGGGCGGCGCGGGACTGCTCTTCCTCATCGGCTGTGTCAATGTCGCCAGCCTGCTGCTCGTCCGCACCGAACGTCGCGGTCGCGAGATCGCGGTGCGGGGTGCGCTCGGGGCTTCACCCGCGCGATTGATCCGGCATCTAGTCACCGAGAACCTGGCGTTGACGATCAGTGGAGGCGTGCTCGGCCTCATCACTGGTGGCTGGACCATTCGGTTGCTTTTGGGGCTCGTTCCGCCGGACATGCTGATCCGGCTTCCCTTTCTTTCGGGGCTGGGATTGAACACGCGGGTCATCGCTTTCGCCGGCGGGCTGGCGGCAATCTCCACATTGCTGATCTCGCTGGCTCCGCTGTCGCGTCTGTCGTGGTGGGATCTTTCGCGCGGACTTTCGGAAGGAAGCCGCGGTTCGACGGGTACTACCTGGAGACGGCTGGGCGGCAAGCTGGTCGTGCTCGAACTGGCGGTTACCATGATGTTGCTGACGGGTGCCGGACTCTTGGGCAGCAGTCTCTACCGTCTGCTCGGAGTCGAGCTTGGCTTTCAACCCGACGGCCTGGCCACGGTTACCGTTGCGGCCCCGGACGTTTTCTACGGCAAGACCGGGCAGGCCGTCGCCCTCGGCCGGGAAATCACGCGTCGGATCGCCAGCCTTCCCGGCGTGCAAACGGTTGGCCTCAGCAGCGTCCTGCCGGTCAGCTTCAACGGAAACACCGACTGGATTCGCTTCGTCGGCCGGCCGTACAACGGAGGACACATCGAAGTGAACCAACGGGACGTGAGCGCCGACTACCTGAAGACACTCCGGGCAAAACTTGTTCGCGGCCGTTATTTCACCGACGCCGAGGATGCTTCGAAACCCCGCGTGGCCGTTGTCAATCAGACGTTCGCGAAGCGGTATTTTCCGAACGAGGATCCGGTCGGCAAGCGATTCGGAGACACGTCGCTGTCGCCGGGTTCGATCAAGGAAATCATCGGTGTGGTGGAAGACATCCGCGACGGATCGCTGGATTCGGAGATCTGGCCGACAGTTTATTATCCGTTCAACCAGAGTCCGGACACCTACTTTGCCGTGGCCGCCCGGGTCTCGCAATCGGGGCGCTCCTTTATTCCCACAATGGTTTCCACGATTCGTGAGATTGATCCAGACCTTGGAACCGTTGACGGAGTCACGATGATCGACCGGATCAACGATTCACCGGCAGCCTATCTGCATCGGTCGTCCGCTTGGTTGGTGGGAGGTTTTGCTGCCTCGGCCCTGTTGCTGGGAGTGGTCGGGCTGTACGGAGTGATTGCCTATTCGGTGGCACAACGCACCCGCGAAATCGGCATCCGCATCGCGCTGGGTGCGCAACGTGGAAACGTACTCCAGCTCATCCTGCGCGAGGGGGGTATGCTGACTTTTGCCGGTGTAATTGCAGGCCTGGCGGGTTCCGTGGGTGCGGCGACGTTACTGCGAAAGCTGCTCTTCGATACGAAAGCCTGGGATGCGCCCACACTGATCGGAGTCACGCTCGTTCTCGTCATCGCCTCACTGCTGGCCTGCTTCATCCCCGCCCGCCGGGCGGCGAACACCGATCCGACGGAAGCGCTGAGAAGTGAATGAAGAAGTAAGAAGGCAGAATGAAGAAACCCGATCATCTCGTCAGACGCGTTCGCTGCGGCCATTTCTGCCTTTCGGCCCGTGGCTTCCCCAATCGCAAATCGCAAATCTAAAATCGCAAATCCATGAGCGACCTCAAATTCGCCTTCCGCCAGTTAGTGAAGAATCCCGGCTTCACTGCCGTGGCCGTGCTCACGCTCGCGCTCGGCATCGGGGCCAACACCGCCATTTTCAGTGTCATCCACGCCGTGTTGCTCAAGCCGTTGCCTTACCATAAGCCGGACCGGCTCGTGGTCGTGTGGACGGACAATCCCACCTTTAACCTCGGCATCCACGAATTGCCGCCGTCTCAACTGGACCTGGTGGATTGGCGCCAAAGCGCAAGGTCGTCGAGCAGTTGGCCGGCATCACCTCGACGCTGGTGGACCTCAATCGGAACGGCGAATTGATCCGGATCGGTGCGATGGCAGTGACCGCCAACTTCTTTCGGACGATGGGAATCCAACCGGTTTTGGGCCGGGGCTTCACCGCCGAAGAAGAACAGCCGGGCAAAGATAAGGTTGTGGTGATCAGCGACGGTCTGTGGCGGAACGAATTTGGCGGGGATCCGAATCTGGTCGGAAAATCCGTCACATTGAACAACGAGAGCCGCGTTGTGGTGGGCATTATGCCGGCGGGCTTCAACTTTCCGCGAAGCTCCGAAATGCCCGCGCCCTACAATTTGCCGGTACGGTCCGATCTCTGGCTGCCTGTGGCGGGTGACGCGAGATTCTGGCAGGACGACGTTAACCGGCAGTTCATCGTCATCGGTCGCCTGAAGTCCGGCGTGACCGTTGACCTCGCACAGGCCGAGATGGACAGGCTCGCCGAGCAGGCCGCCACCGACCGTCCCGCAACGCACACGGGCTGGAGCACTCACTTGCAACCGTTGGCCCTCCAGGTCGCCGGCAAGACTCGTCCGATTTTGTTCGTGCTCCTGGGTGCGGTGGCGTTCGTCCTTCTGATCGCCTGTGTCAATGTGGCTAGCCTGTTGCTCTGCCGCTCGGCCGGGCGCAGGAAGGAGATGGCCATTCGTGCGGCGATTGGAGCGAGCCGGGGTCGTGTGATCTGGCAACTCATGACCGAGAGCGTGTTGCTGGCCCTGCTGGGTGGCGTCTTCGGGTTGCTTCTCGGGGGCGGTGGTTTGAAGGTTCTTCTGGCAATGAGCCCGCCGAATATTCCTCGCTTGCACGAGGCGGCTCTTAACGGGCAGGTATTCTTCTTTTCGCTGGGCCTCTCGCTCGTTACGGGTGTGTTGTTCGGTTTGATGCCGGCGCTTCACACTTCGAAGTTCAATTTGAGCGAGGCTCTGAACGCGGGCGGTCGAGGCAACACCGACGGTGTCCGTCGGCGAAGCCAGGTCGGACTGGTCACTGGTCAGGTGGCCATCGCCTTCACCCTCCTGGTCGGCGCGGCCCTCGTGGTCCAGAGCTTTCAGCGATTGCTGGCGTTGGACCCCGGTTTCGCGAAGACCGGCGTCTGTGCGTTTGATTTGACATTCCGGGGCGAGCGCTATGCGAAGGGCGAGTCCAGGATCGCCTTTTTCAATCAGGTTAAAGAGCGGCTAGGAACGCTGCCGGGTGTGAAGGACGTCGCGGCGGTCTCACATCTTCCGCTCGGAGGCAGCGAGAATCTCTCCTATTTCTTCGTCGAAGGAGCGCCTGCGCCTCAACCCAGTCAGGAGCCGCTTGCGGAACAACGAGTGGTGACGACCGGCTATTTTCGGACGATGGGGATTGGCCTGCTGCGCGGGCGGGATTTCGACGAATCCGACGCCCAGGGAAAGCCGTTGGTCGCCATCATTAACGAGACCCTTGCCCGGAAGTTTTATCCGGGAGGGGACGCGATTGGCCGGCGGTTCCGGGAGAAAGATTCCGGGGAAAATGATTGGTGCACAATCGTTGGAATTGTCCGGGATGTGCGTGCCACCGCGTTGGACGTTAAGCCTACGCCGGGCTTCTACCTTCCGCACTCCCAGCTTCCCAGCTACTGGGACGAAATGACGGTCGTAGTACGTGCGACCGAAGGTGGCGCCGCCAGTCCGGCTGAAAGCACCTTGCGTCTCGAGATGATGACCATCGATCCCGGGCTGCCGATGGCCAATTACCGGACGATGGAGGCGCTTGTTTCAAACGCCGTGGCTCGACCCAAGTTCGGTTCCCTGTTGCTCGGTTTGTTCGCGGCGACCGCGCTGCTTCTCACGGTCGTCGGCCTTTACGGAGTGGTGGCCTACACGGTAAGTCAAAGAATGCGTGAGCTCGGGATCCGCATCGTGCTTGGCGCGCAACCCGGCGAAGTCCGGCGCATGGTGGTTCTACAGGGAATGCGACCGGCGCTTGTGGGTCTTGTTCTCGGATTGGCCGCCGCCTTGGGCCTCAGCCGTTTCCTGGCGTCGATGCTCTTCGAGATCAATGCCACTGACCCAGCCACGTTTATCGTCGCCTCGGTGGTGCTGTTTGGCGTGGCGGTGATGGCCTGTTGGCTGCCGGCCCGCCGCGCCGCCCGAGTCGATCCAATGGAGGCGCTGAGAAGTGAATGAAGAAGTAAGAAGGAAGAATGAAGAAACCCGATCATCTCGTCAGACGCGTTCGCTGCGGTCATTTCTGCATTCTGCCTTCAACCTTCTGCCTTTCTGCCCGCGGCTTCCCCAATCGCAAATCGCAAATCTAAAATCGCAAATCGATGAACGACATTCGCTTCGCCTGCCGCCAGTTGTTGAAGCACCCTGGTTTCACCGCCGTTGCCGTTCTCACTCTCGCGATTGGCATCGGCGCCAACACAGCCATATTCAGTTTCGTGAACGCCGTGCTTTTGCGTTCTCTACCGTTCAAGGACCCAGAACGGCTGATCATGGCGTTTGAAAACAACATCGAGCATGACTCGCACAAGGACGCCGTCGGCGCTCCCGTGCTCGGTGAATGGCGTAGCCGTAGCCAATCGTTCGAGGGTCTGGCCGCGTGCGAAAGCGATGACTTCATCCTCACCGGCGGAGGTCAACCGGAGACTCTCCCCGGCGCCACTTTGTCAGCGAATACCTTCAACCTGCTCGGCGTGAAGCCACTGTTCGGTCGCGATTTTCTTCCCGAGGAGGAAACGTTCGGCAATCACCATGTGGCCATCCTCAGCCACGAGCTTTGGGCACGTCGTTTCGGCGGTGACATCAGGGTCGTCGGGCAGTCGATCACGCTGAACTCGGAGTCTTGTGAGATCATCGGAGTAATGCCGCCCCACACTTTCTTCCCGGATGGTGATGTGCAGATTTGGATGCCGCTGGCTTTCAGCCCGGGTCAGTTGAGCCAGCGCCACAACCACCACTACAGCGTCTATGGTCGGCTCAAACCGGGGGTATCCTTGGCCCAGGCCAATGCGGACATGGCGATCGTGGCCTCCGGCATGGCCGAGGCCGATCCGCAGAACAAAGGTTGGGGTGCCGAGGTCTATCCGCTTCAGGAGATCATGGTCGGGGACTCCCGATCAATCCTGCTCGTCCTGCTCGGCTCGGTGGGCTTGGTCCTGCTCGTCGCCTGTGCGAACATAGCGAATCTATTGCTGGCGCGTGCCGCCAGTCGCTCGCGCGAGTTCGCCATCCGCTCCGCGCTCGGGGCGGGACGCCGCGAGATCATTCGCCAACTGCTGGTGGAGAACCTCGCGCTGGCGACGGTCGGCGGCCTTGGCGGTCTAGTGCTCGGGCAGGCCGCGCTGCGGCTGCTGGTCCACCTGAGTCCTCCGAATCTTCCCCGGCTGTGGGAAGGGGTGCCGGTCGACGGGACGACTCTCGCATTCACGGTCGGAATCACATTGTTGACCGGTCTTGTCTTCGGTCTGGCTCCCGCGTTGCAAACAGCCAAAGCTACGCTGACGAGAGAGTTGAACGACAGCTCGCGCGGCAGCAGCGGCGACCGACATCGTCGACGCGTTCGCGCGGCGTTGGTGGTCAGCGAAATGGCGGTCTCGCTCGTCCTGCTGATCGGCGCAGGCCTGATGATCCGGAGTTTCGAGCGTCTTTTGTCGCAGCCGTTGGGATTCGTCCCCGAACACGTGGTCACGATGAACTTCGCATTGCCCGGTAAATCGTATCCCGTGAATGCGGTGAGGGCGCGGTTCTTCGACCAGTTGCTTGCCAGGTCGCGGACTTTGCCGGGCATCGATTCCGCCGCATTGGTCTGGGGCCTGCCATTGGGTCAAGCCAAGGCCAACCTCACGGTGGAGGTTCCCGGAGCGCCCAGGCCGGCGCCGGGCGAGTCGATGTCCGCCGGCTATTCCCAGATCAGTGATGGATACTTCGGCGCAATGGGGATTCCGGTGCTCGAGGGGCGCGACTTTTTCGACTCGGACAAGGCTGACGGACCTCCGGTCGTCATCGTGGACGAGACCTTCGTGAGGAATTTCAAGCTTGGGCACAAAGTGGTCGGAAAGCACATCAGCGTCGGCGACGGTACGACCGACGCGGAAATCATCGGGGTGGTGCGCGACGTCAAACGGCTCGACATCGCCCAGTCTCCGCAGGGCGAAATGTATCGTCCCTTCCGGCAAAACTGCTGGGGCTACATGGATCTCGTGCTCCGCACTCGGCGCAACCCGGCCGACGTCATGCGCGCGGTCCGAGCCGAGGTCGATGATTTGGACAAAAACCTGCCAATCCAAAACAGCCGAGCCATGACACAACTGGTGGCGTCCTCCGTCGCCGAGCGGCGGCTTTCCGTGCAACTGCTCGGCGGCTTTTCGGGGATCGCCCTGTTGCTGGCGGCCGTCGGGCTCTACGGCGTTCTCGCCTTCAACGTGGCCCAACGCGGCCGTGAAATCGGCATCCGCATGGCTCTCGGTGCGCGGCGCTCAGACGTGCTGGGACTTGTTTTGCGCCAGGGAATGACCCTCGCCATGTCGGGTGCGGTCGTCGGGCTGCTTGGAGCGCTGGCGCTGGCACGTTTCCTCGGCAGCCTCCTCTTTGAAATCAAGCCCAACGACCCCACGACCTTTGCAGTGGTCCCGCTGGTGCTGATGGTAACCGCCCTGTTCGCTTGTTGGTTTCCGGCGTGCCGAGCGGCGCGGGTTGATCCGATGGAGGCGCTGAGAAATGAATGAAGAAGTAAGAAGGCAGAATGAAGAAACCCGATCATCTCGTCAGACGCGTTCGCTGCGGTCATTTCTGCATTCTGCCTTCAACCTTCTGCCTTTCTGCCCGCGGCTTCCCCAATCGCAAATCGCAAATCTAAAATCGCAAATCGATGAACGACTTGAAATTCGCCTTCCGCCAGTTGTTGAAAAACCCCGGCTTCACCGCCGTGGCCGTGCTCACGCTCGCGCTCGGCATCGGGGCGAACACTGCTATATTTGGCGCCTTGTATCAGGTGGTGCTGAAGCCGCTGCCGTTCCCCGAATCCGAGCGGTTGGTTCACGTAAAAGCCCAATCCCGGAATGCTGATCATTCGTCGAATGACCTCACCTACCGCGAGTTCCGGACACTGGAAGCGTCTGGTGGAGCATTCGCCAGCGCCGGAGCGTATGCCGAGGAGATTCGGAATTTGTCGGGAGCCGGTATGCCCCTGCGGGCGTGGGGAGCTCGGGTTTCCCCGCAGTTCTTTGCGACGCTCGAGGTGGCGCCGATGATCGGCCGGACGTTTGCGACCAACGAATTCGTTGCCGGCGCGAACCAGGTGTTGATTCTAAACCACGCACTGTGGCAGGATCGCTTCGGAGGACGGGCCGACATTGTCGGTCAACAAATCATAGTCGATGGTCGCTCCATGACCGTTTGCGGCGTCATGCCGCCGACGTTTCGCTTTCCGCATCGGCTTACGACCTACTGGACGCCACTGGCACTCACAACTGATGAGGTCAACGAACCGGACGACCGCTTCCTTGGAGTGGTAGGACGGTTGGCGGCGGGTGTGACCCCGACGCAATTGGCCGGGCGACTCCAGAGTCTTTCCCATGGACTTGCCGAGAACCTTGGTGCCTTGCCAGACGAGACCGTGACGTTCGTCGGGAGTTCCCTGCTGTCTGAACGTCTTGGTAACTCGCGACGCGTGCTGTGGATCCTGTTTGCCACCGTGAGTTGTGCCACGTTGATCGGTGCGGCAAACCTCATCAATCTGTTCCTGACCCGCGTCAGCTTGCGCCGAAAGGAACTCGCCGTCCGCATCGCCCTGGGCGCGAGCCGCCGTCGCATCCTCCGACAGTGGGTGACCGAGTCCTGCCTGCTCTCGCTCTTGGCCGGATCGATCGGCGTGCTGCTGGCGGCCTGGTGCATCAACCTGTTGCGGACCTACGCGCCGTACGGACTTCCCCGGGCGGATGAGATCACCCTGGCACCGGCGGTCGTCGCGTTCGGTTTCGCGCTCGCCCTGCTGGTGGGAACGGGCACCTCCATCCTGCCGCTCCTCCAGTTCTTTGCGCGGAACCACGACGGAAACGCGGTGCTGAAAAGTCGCGAGGGGATCGGTCCGGAGGGCCGCGGACGAAGATCGGGACTGGTGGTCTTGCAGTCGGCGGTCGCCACCGTCCTCCTGATTGGCGCGGCCCTGCTTTGGAACAGTTTCCAAAGAGTGATCCACATCGACCCCGGATTCTCGTCCGATCAACTGCTCACCGCGCGAATCGTTTTGTCGGAGGCGAGATACGACCAAGGCGAAGCCCGCCGGAACTTCTACCGCCGGTTGACCGACCGATTGGCCGCCCTGCCCGAGGTCGCGGAGGTGGGGTTGGTCAATTCCCTGCCCTTGAGTGAAATCGACTTTCAACGCCCGCTGGCAATTGAAAACGACGAGCGATCCACCAGTCCGGCGGGAGAGGACCTGGTTCGCGGAAACTACGTCTCGGTTAGCGTGAATTATTTTCAATTGATGCGCATCCCGCTCCTCGCCGGACGGTCGTTCGCCCCACCAGACGAAACGGGAGCACTGGTGGTGGTGGTCAGCGAATCGCTGGCCAATCGTTATTTTTCCGGCCGCGATGCGATCGGGCATCGTATCAAAATCGGCCCCGGCCAATGGCGTCCGTGGATGACGATCGTGGGCGTCGTGGCCGATGTGAAAAGCGGCGGGCGCGACACGCCCAGCGAACCCACTTTTTACGTGCCCTGCCTGCAATCCGACCTTCCGGATTACACGATGCAAGGGATGTTCCTGGTGGTGAAAACCCGCGCGGCGACGGAGACCGTCATAAGCCGGTTGCGCGGTGAGATAAACGCCCTGGATTCGGAGCTGGCGTTGGCGAACATCGACACGATGAACGCGCGACTCCGTGAATCGGTCGCCAGTCGCCGGTTTCATTCAACGTTGATGGGCCTGTTCGCGACGCTGGCGGTGGTGCTCGCGATGACCGGTGTGTTCGGCGTGTTGAGCTGCCTCGTCACCGATCGGCGCCGCGAGATTGGGGTGCGCATGGCGTTGGGCTCCAGCCGCACTCGCCTGTTTCAACTCATCTTGAAGCAGGGCCTGCGACCGGTTTTAGCGGGCATCGTCCTGGGTTGGGTGCTGGCGTTGCTTTTCCGGGGCGCCTTGGCGGGCCTGCTGTTTGGCATTTCGCCCAACGACCCGAGGACCTTTCTTTTGGTGGGCCTGGCTTTCACCATCATCGCGATCCTGGCGTGCCTGATTCCGGCGCGTCGCGCGGCAAACATTGATCCAATGGAGGCGCTGAGAAATGAATGAAAACGATGTGTTCATTGCACCGTTTCAAGTCTCCAAACGGGAAGGTGTCGGTGGTGAAATCCAATCCGGGAGCGTGGCCTCGCCTCATCTAAACACTTGAACCTGAAAACCAAATCATGACCGATCTCAAATTCGCCCTCCGCCAGTTGCGGAAGAACCCCGGGTTCACCGCCGTCGCAGTGCTGACGCTGGCGCTGGGGATCGGGGTGACGACGGCCATCTTCAGCGTTGTCAACAGCGTGCTCCTGCGGCCCCTGCCTTATGGCGAGCCGGATCGGCTGGTCGTGCTCAAGGAGAACAGGCTTCCCGGAGTCGCCGATTTTGCGGTTGCTCCCGGGAACTATTTTTCGTGGAAGGAACAGTCCACCAGCTTCGAGCATCTCGCGGCCGAGATCACCGGCAATTTCAACTGGACCGGCACCGATAAATCGCTGCGTCTCAACGTGCGCTTCCTCACCGCCAACGTTCTGACGACGCTCCGCGTCCATCCGTCGCTGGGTCGCGACTTTCGATCCGAGGAGGAAACCGTCGGCCACGACAAAGTGGTGCTGTTGAGCCATGGCTTTTGGGAGCGCCATTTCGGTGGCGCCCGCGATGTACTCAACCGTACCATGGTGTTCAACGGTGATCCGTTCACGGTCATCGGGGTGTTGCCGGCATCGTTCCGTTCCGATAGCAAAACGGACATTTATGTGCCCGCGGTTTTTAACGAACAAGGCCGCCAGAATCACGGCAACCATTTTCTGGAAGTGACCGGACGCTTGAAAGTCGGGGTTACCGCAGAAACCGCGCAGCGCGAACTGGACGTGATTTCGGCGCGTCTCGGCAAGGAGTTCCCGGTAACGAACAAAGGCGTGGGAGTCCAACTCATTCCTGTGCTGGAGAGCATGGTGGGATCCTCGCGACCGCTCCTGTTCTCCCTTTTGGGTGCCGTCGGTTTTCTGCTGCTCATCGCCTGCGCAAACGTCGCCAGTCTGCAACTCACCCGCGCCACGGCGCGCCGCCGGGAAATGGCGGTCAGAACCGCGCTGGGAGCGGGTCGAATCCGGATCACACGACAACTGCTCACGGAAAACCTGATGCTCTCCTGCGCCGCGGGTGTGCTCGCCCTTTTTGTGGCCCGGTGGGGTGTGGAAGTCCTGGTTGTGCTTGCCCCGGAAAATCTGCCTCGCGCGGCGGAGATCAGCGTGGACGGTCCGGCGTTTGCGCTCACGTGCGGGCTCGCGCTGATCACGGGAATTGCCTTTGGCCTTGTGCCGGCGTTTCAGGCGATGCGAATCGATTCAAGCAAGACGCTCAAGGAAGGGGGACGCGGTGCAAGCGAGTCGGGACATACGCGGCGGCTTCGCGGTGCGCTGATTACGGTTGAAGTGGCGGTTGCGCTGATGCTGCTCGTGGGGGCCGGCCTGCTGGGACGTAGTTTCGTGCGGCTTCAGCAGGTCCAGCCCGGCTTTCAACCGGAGAATGCTGTCGCGGTAACGCTTTCCCTTGCCGCGAACCGTTATGACCAGAGCACTGAGAAAAGTGAGTTTGCTGGCCGGGTTCTCGAACAACTGAGGTCGATCAACGGTGTGCAGCACTCGGGTCTGTCAGCCATCCTTCCCTTCTCGGGCGACGATTTCAATCTGGCTTTCAACATCGCGGGTCGACCTCCTCTGGCTCACGGCGTTCGGCAAAGCACCCTCTATTATTCCATCTCGCCGGACTACTTCCACGCAATGGGAATTCCGCTCCTGCGGGGCCGCTTCTTTGACTTCCACGATATCGCCGGCAGCCCGCGCGTCTGCATCATCAACGAAAGCCTGGCGGAAAGTTACTTTCCCGGCCAGGACCCCATCGGCCAGCGGATCAACCTGAGCAACGGTCCGGAAAGCTTTCGTGAGATTGTGGGGATCGTCGGCAACGTGAAACATTACCGAGTTGACGACGACCCGGACCTGCAGGTCCAGACGTACGAGCCCTTCGCGCAGCAGCCGTACGATTTTATGACTTTCGTCATCCGGACGGCCGGCCCGGTGCCCGGTCTTTCTCCGGCCATTCAATCGGCCGTGGCCGCAGTGGACAAGGATCAACCGATTGCCAGTGTCCGGCCGCTTTCCGATTTGGTGGCGGTTTCCTACGCCCGCCATCGATTTGCAATGATGTTGTTCGCGGTCTTTTCCGGCGCTGCGCTGCTGCTCTCGGTCATGGGAATCTACGGCGTGATGGCCTACAGTGTCGCGAGGCGCACCGGTGAAATCGGGGTTCGCATGGCACTGGGCGCGCAAAAGCGCGACGTGTTCCGGCTTGTGCTTCGCCAGGGCGGACAATTGATCGTCATCGGCACTCTTGGGGGCTTGATCGGATCACTGTTGTTGACACGATTTATCGCCGGGATGTTGTACCACGTGACCGCCCACGATCCGTTGACGATTGGATTGGTTACTCTCCTTCTCGCCACAGTGGCCGCACTGGCCTGCCTGATTCCGGCCCGGCGCGCGGCAAACATTGATCCAATGGAGGCGCTGAGAAATGAATGAAGAAGTAAGAAGGCAGAATGAAGAAACCCGATCATCTTGTCAGACGCGTTCGCCGCGGCCATTTCTGCATTCTGCCTTCAACCTTCTGCCTTTCTGTCCGTGGTTCTCCCAATCGCAAATCGCAAATCTAAAATCGCAAATCCATGAACGACCTCAAATTCGCGCTTCCGCCAATTGCTGAAGAACCCCGGCTTCACCGCCGTGGCCGTGCTTTCGCTGGCGCTTGGCATCGGGGCCTGCACGGCGGTGTTTTCCATTGTCAACGGAGTGCTGCTGCGTTCATTGCCGCTACCGAATCCCAGTGAGTTGCGTGTGCTTCGCTGGGCGGGTACCGACGCACGGCTGCGCTCCTTCAGCGGAGATTCGACGGAGGTGGGCAACCGCCTCATCGGCGACGCAGTTTCCCCGCCGATGTTTCGCCAATTGCGGAATACAGGCGCCGCGTTCGCGGACATCTTCGCCTTCGCTCCGCTCAACGATGTGACCGTGTTTGCCAACGGCGATGCATCCTCCAGGCGTGGGTTGATCGTTTCGGACAACTTCTTTTCCGGCCTGGGGGCGCAACCGTTCATCGGTCGTTTATTCGATGCGTCAAACGCTGAGGTGGACGCGCCGCATCAGGTGGTCATCACCACAACGTTGTGGATGGAGCACTTTGGTCGCGATCCGAATGTGCTGGGCCGGACAATCTCGTTGAATGGAGAGATGTGCACGGTCGTTGGGGTGTTGCCCGGTGGGTTTTCGGGTGTACGTGCGGGCGACGGACGCGAGTTCTATGTTTTGATGACGCCCCAGTCACCCTTCAGCGAGCGCGCGGTGACTTCGGTCGAGCATTGGTGGGTACGTCTCATGGCTCGGATGAAACCGGAGGCCAACGACGCGCAATTGAAGGCCGTGCTCGATGTCGTGTTCGCGCGTGACGCTGGCGAACAGATGCAGGAGCCTGGCATGCTGGTCCAGCCCGGCCGAAGCGGTTTCGCCGCTAATCGTGACCAATTCCGCAAACCACTCATGCTCATGCTCGGGGCTGTCGGCGTGGTGATGCTCGTGGCCTGTGTCAATCTCGCCGGTTTGTCGCTGGCCCGCGGCGCGGCCCGGCAGCATGAGCTGGCGATCCGTGCCAGCCTGGGTGCGATGCGTTGGCGGCTCGTCCGGCAATCCTTCTCTGAAAGTCTCGTCCTGGCGCTGCTCGGCGGCGGGTTGGGAGGGCTGCTCTCCGCTGCGGGCACAAACATCATTGCCCGACTCCTGGCAGGGGCAGGGGGTGGGCTTCATTATGATACCTCGATCAACCTCACGGTTCTCGGCTTCTGCCTGGCGGTGGCGGTGGTCACTGCCGTGCTCTCGGGATTGCTGCCGGCCTTGAGGGCTGGCCGCATCCCTCCGGTCGAAGCGCTAAAGGCGCGCGGCGCGTTGGACGCACCCAGGTTGTGGATGGGACGCGCGCTCGTCGGGGGTCAGATCGCTCTCTCGTTGCTGCTCTTGACCGGGGCCGGGCTTTATCTCCGCACCGTATTCAACCTTCGGAATATTGACGCGGGTTTCGATATGGAAAAGCTGCTGGTGTTTCAAATCAACCCGACGGCGGCCGGCTACAACGACACACAACTCGCCGGATACTACGAGGAATTGCAGAACCGGCTTGCCGCCACACCCGGCGTGCGCGACGCCACCTTAATAATGAACCCGTTGCTCGACAATCAGAATTGGTCCGGCGGTTTCTCGTTTCCTGATCGCGCCAGCCCTGTCGGCGTCAACCTGCAGACCCATCGGTTGATCGTGGGAGAGCGATATTTTTCCACGATGGGCATACCGCTTCTACAAGGCCGTGCGCTGAGGACCGGCGATGGCGCAGGCACGTTCAAAGCCATTGTGGTGAATGAGACGTTCGCCAGGAAATATCTGCCGAATGAAAACCCGATTGGACAGTCGGTGGCTTTTCTCCACGGCGACTGGCAGATCGTTGGCGTCTGCGGCGACACGAAATACGCGAACCTTAAGGACCCGGCACCGCCGACCGCCTACCTGTCCTTTCGGCAGATTCCGTTGAATTACCGGACAAGTTTTGCCGTGCGGACGGCATTGCCGCCGCTTGGCCTGACCCGGGTGATTTGTAAAACTGTCGCGGCGATCAACCCGGCTATCGCGGTGTCGCGAATCGTCACGCAAGCGCAACTACGTGATGGCAACATCAGCCAGGAACGGCTCTTCGCCACTCTCTGCGGCGGGCTTGCCGGACTGGCGCTCATGCTTTCGTGCATCGGCCTCTATGGTTTGATGGCCTACAACGTGGCTCGACGCACGAGTGAAATCGCCATCCGCATGGCTGTGGGCGCGCCGGCGGGACTGATCTCGGGCTCGTTTCTCCGCGAAGCGCTCCTCCTGACGGCCATCGGCATTGGGGCGGGCTTGCCGGTGGTATTGGCAGTCACTCAGCTCATCAAAAGCCAGCTTTACGGCCTGCCCCCCAACGATCCCATCGTCCTCGTCATCGTGACGACGGTCTTGCTGACCGTCGCGCTGCTGGCCGCCTGGCTGCCCGCCCGGCGCGCGGCGAAAGTGGACCCGATGGAGGCGCTGAGAAATGAATGAAGAAGTAAGAAGGCAGAATGAAGAAACCCGATCATCTTGTCAGACGCGTTCGCCGCGGCCATTTCTGCATTCTGCCTTCAACCTTCTGCCTTTCTGTCCGTGGTTCTCCCAATCGCAAATCGCAAATCTAAAATCGCAAATCCATGAACGATCTGAAATTCGCCTTCCGCCAGTTGCTGAAGAACCCCGGCTTCACCGCCATTGCGCTGCTCACTCTTGCCCTCGGGGTCGGAGTGAACACGTCCATGTTCAGCCTGCTCAGCGCGCTGCTCTTTCATCAGCCGGCGTATCCTGAGCCGGACGTCCTGATCCGGGTTTTCCGCAGCGGTCCCAACTTCCAGGGCGCTCCCCATTCGGCGGCGAACTTTCTCGACCTCCAGGCCCGGACCAAAATGTTCAGCCATGTCGCCGCCTTTCGACGGGTCGCAACCAGTTATGCGGAGCCCGGGCAGCCTGCCGAACAGTGGCCGGTCCTGACGGTGAGTGGAGATTTCTTTGCCACCATCGGTGTCCAACCCGCGTTGGGTCGGGCCCTCACGAGCGACGACGATCAGCCTGGATTGGGCGACGTGATCGTCCTCAGTGACATCACCTGGCGCCAGCGCTTTGCCGCTGATCCCGGAATCGTCGGCCGAACGATTCGCCTCGACGGCATGTCAGTCACCGTCGTCGGCGTGATGCCGACCGGTTTCGACGACCGGCTGGTTTGGGGACAGGTGGCGGCGTGGCGACCGCTGGCGCTGGGCAACGCGGTCCGGGCGGATCGCGGCGACAATTACCTCAGCATGATCGGCCGGCTCCGGGCCGGCGCAACCGAGGCCCAGGCGCAGGCCGAAATGAACACCCTGTGGGCTGATCTCGCCCGCACCTATCCCGAAACCAACGCGGGGACGATCCTCAACCTGACTTCGTTCGTCCGTTCCACCCAGGACCAGGCGATGCGGACCCTCTCGATTCTGGCGATGGGACTCGCCGCCTGCGTGCTGCTCATCGCCTGCGCCAACCTCGCCAACCTGCTTTTCGCCCGGAACATCGTGCGCGCCCGGGAACGCGCCATCCGCACGGCGTTGGGCGCTTCGCGGGCTCGACTGATCCGGCAATCACTTGTCGAAAGCCTGCTGCTCGCCCTCGGTGGTGGAATGATCGGTTTGCTGTGCGCGGCCTGGCGTAATGCCTCGATGGGTGCCGGAGTCTTTGTCGGCGGCCAGCCTCTCGGCCTCGCGCTGGACTGGCGAATCGCCGGATTCGCTTTTGCCGTCGCGTTGCTGGCTGCGGCGATTTTCGGTCTGCTGCCCGCCATTCTTGCCTCGCGCACGAATGTGAATGAAACGCTCAAGCAGGGAACGCGAGGCTCGACCTCCGCCTCCTACCAACGATTGCGCCGGTCGTTGATCGTCGCGGAAGTATCGCTCGCCTTTGTGTTGCTCTCCGGAGCGGGCTTTTTCATTCGCGGCCTCGATCGTTTTCTCGCCCGCGATCAGGGCTGGCGCCCTGACGGTTTGCTCACTGCCAGCATCAGCCTGCCCACACAAAAATATGCAGACGACGCCACGCTCGTCGCCTTCTACGATCGATTGCGGTCGCGTGTCTCCACCCTGCCTGGCGTGGATGAGGTGAGTCTTTCCCGCACGCTTCCCTTCTTTGGATTCGGCTTTGGCCAACGCTTCATCGTTGAGGGTCAACCCAAACCGGACTCGGGAACGGAACCCCAACGAGACGTGAACGGCGTCGGACCTGAATACTTCAAGACGATGGGCATCGACCTCGTCGAAGGCCGCGCTTTCACTTTCGAGGATATTAACGGTCCAGTGCGTACCTATCATCAACGAAACGATGGCTCGCAAGTTCTGGCCCGGCGAAAGCGCCATTGGCAAACGGATTGCCCATCCTCTCGAAAACCAATGGCAGGAAGTCATCGGCGTGGTGCGCGACGTGAGGTTCGCCTCCAACCTTGAGGACACCGGCGGGCGATTGCAGACCTACCGCCTGCTGTCGCGCGAACCCTACCGGGAAATCAGTCTGGCTTTACGGTGTTCGGTGCCACCGGAAACCCTCGCCAAAAGCCTTCGCGAGGCTGTTGCAGAACTTGATCCGGAACTGCCAGTGAACGCCATTCTCCCCGCTGTCCGGGTGGTTGAGAACAACACCGTCAACTATGCCTTTACCGGCTCGTTGCTGAAGGACTTCGCGCTGCTTGGCCTCCTCCTCGCCGCCGTCGGCATTTATGGAGTCATCTCCAGCTTTGTCGCCCAGCGGACCAGCGAAATCGGCATCCGCATGGCGCTCGGCGCGCAGGTGAGGGATGTTCTCGCCCTCGTGTTGAGCCAGGGAGTTCGCCTGTCCATGTTGGGCATCGGCATCGGTCTGCTCGGCGCGTGGTGGGTGGCGCGGCTGTTGAAGTCGACCGTCCCCGGCCTGCCGAACTCCGGCCCCCTGATTGTGATCGGCATCGCCCTCCTGCTTTTCGCCGTAGCCCTCCTGGCCTGCTGGCTGCCCGCCCGACGCGCGGCGAAGGTCGATCCAATGGAGGCGCTGAGAAGTGAATGACGGGATTTTAGATTTGCGATTTGCGATTTGCGAATGAAGACAACCGCGGGAATTTGGATTTCAGCTTCGCGATTGAGGGGGCGACTTGCGGTCCCCGATCGGCAATCGATGACAGGTATGAACTCGTTCCCAATCGCCCTTCGCAAATCGGAAATGGAAATGTAGCTCCTATCCCCAATCGCAAATCGCAAACCTGAAATTACAAATCCATGAACGATTTGAAATTCGCCCTCCGCCAGTTGCGGAAGAACCCCGGGTTCGGAATGATTTTAGATTGTGGAGTTGCGATTTGCGATTTAGCGGCCGGACGCGGAGGTCTGGGAGGAGGGCATGATGGCGGTCAATGCGCAGGCCTCCTGGCACAACGGCTGAACGACATTCCGGCCCGACAAACCGGCGTTGGCAACCGACAGCTCGCTTCCCCAATCGCAAAACGCAAATCTAAAATCGCAAATCGATGAACGATCTGAAATTCGCCTTCCGCCAGTTAGTGAAGAACCCCGGATTCACCGCCGTGGCCGTGCTGACGCTCGCGCTCGGCATCGGGGCGAACACCGCCTTGTTCAGCGTCGTCAACGCGGTCCTGTTGCGTCCGATGCCGTATCCCGAACCGGACCAGCTGGTGGCGGTATGCGAGAGCAATCCCCGTCTGGGCTGGGATCGATACGTCACCTCGATGGGCGCCTATTCTGACTGGCGCGAGCAGAGTTCGTCATTTCAGGAACTGGCGGGAGCGATGGTCCTGGGGCCGGCTCCTCTGGCGGGCGGTGCGGGGAGTGAAATGGTTCATGTGGCTTCGGTGTCCGCCAATTTTTTCCCGCTGCTCGGCATCCAGCCCATGCTTGGTCGTCAATTCCACAACGAAGAGGAAACTCCCGACAACGGCGGCGTCGTGCTCTTGAGCGAACGGTTGTGGCGCGACCGCTTCGGAGCTGACGCGTCTATTCTGAATCAAACCATTCGTCTGGGCGACCGCAGCGTCACGGTCGCGGGAGTGATGCCGGCCCGGCTCCAGCTTTTCGATCCGTCCGGCGTGCAGGGCTGGGACAGCGGATTCTCACGGTGCGATCTCTGGCGTCCTTTGCCGGTGAAGTCAGGATTGACGAAACAGCGGAACTACCGCGCTTTCCTCGTGCTGGGACGCCTCAAACCGGACGTCACGCTCGCCCAGGCCCGGACCGAGATGACGGCCATCGCCCGTCAAGAAGCCAGGCAGTTTCCAGAGTCCAATGCCGGATGGGACATCACCGTTCAGCCTTGGAACAAACTTGTTGTCAGCGACGCCCGGTTGCCCCTGCTGCTGCTCTTCGGCGCGGTCGGGTTGGTTCTTCTCATCGGCACGGCGAATCTGGCCAACCTTTGTCTTGCACGGGCTGTCGCACGCCAAAAGGAAGTGGCGGTAAGGATGGCGTTGGGTGCTGGACGACTCCGGATGGCCAGACAGTTTCTCGCCGAAAGCCTCCTCCTGTCCGGCCTGGGCGGACTCCTCGGATTGCTGCTGGCCCGTTGGAGCCTCCATCTGCTGGTGGCCCTTATCCCGGCCAGCGTGCCCCGCGCCGGCGAGATCGGCCTCGATGAATGGGTGCTCGGCTTCACGTTCGTCGTGTCGCTGGTGGTCGGGGTGTTGTTCGGGCTGGCTCCGATCCTGGCTTCGTGGCGGACGGATATGAACTCCGGCCTGAAGCAGGAAACCCGCGGCGCGGCCGGCAGCGTCGCCGGGCATCATTTCCGGATGGGCTTGATCGTGTCCCAGGTGGCGCTGGTGGTGGTCTTGATGTCGGGAACGGGACTCCTGCTGCGGAGCTTCTGGCGGCTGGGCGCGGTCGATCCCGGCTTCCGTCCCGAGCGCGCGGTCGCCGTCGATGTATCCATCAACGGTCCTGGTTATAACAACGGTTGGACGCGGATTCGCGCCGTGCGGGCTCTTTTGAGCCAACTGTCGGCTCGGCCTGCAAATGAAACCTTCGCCGCCGTGGATGGGCTCCCTTTGGACATCGGGCGCGGCAACATGGACATCGCCTTGACGAGCCTCGAAGGGATTCCGCCTGCCGCCCCGGAGGAGAAGCGGATCGCCGGATTGCGCCTCGTCAGTCCGGGGTACTTCACAACCATGGGAATTCCGTTGTCACGAGGAAGGTTCTTCAGCGACCGCGACGGCACCAACGCGCCCCCGGTTGTCATCATCAACGCCGCGCTCGCGCGAACATATTTCGGAGGCATCGACCCCATCGGGAAACGCATCGGCAGCCCCGACTTCGGTCCGGAACCGTGTGAAATCGTCGGCGTGGTTGGGGATTCGAGACACGCCGCGCTGGACCAGCCGCCCTTTCCGGAAGCGTTCCGTCCCCTGTTTCAGGAATGCTTTTCCGGGATCACCGTCGTCAGTCGCGGCTCGGCCTCGCCAACCCGGGTCATGGAAGCGGTGAGTGGCGCAGTCGCGGCCGTTGATCGGAACTGGCCGGTTTACAATCCGCGCCCGCTGGAAAGCCTCGTCGCCGAATCGCTGGCTCCCCGACGATTCACCCTGATCCTGATGGGTCTCTTCGCCGGGCTGGCACTGCTGATCGGTTCGGTGGGCGTCTATGGCGTGCTCTCGTGCGCCGTGGCCGATCGCACACGCGAGATCGGCATCCGGCTCGCCATCGGCGCACAACGCGACGACATCCTCGTCATGGTGCTGCAACTCGGGATGAAATCGGTGGCGCTGGGAGGACTGCTGGGACTGCTCGGAGCCTGCGGACTGACCACACTTCTGGGCCGCCTGCTCTACGAAACCCGACCCATCGACCCGCTGACTTTCGCCACTGTTTTGACGCTCCTGACCGCCGTGGCTCTGATCGCCTGCTGGGTGCCTGCAAGACGTGCGACCAGGATCGATCCAATGGAGGCATTGAGAAATGAATGAAGAAGGAAGAATGCAGAATGAAAAAATTATTCAGTTCGCCCAACCCTTCGCCCTTTTCCCCATTCTGCATTCATCCTTCTACCTTCTGCCTTTCCTTTTCTCTCGCCCCTAACCTCTAGCCCCTAACCTCTCGCCCCTAACCTCTAGCCCCTAACCTCTCGCCCCTAACCTCTAGCCCCTATGCAAGACCTCAAATTCGCCATCCGCCAACTTCTGAAGAACCCCGGTTTCACCGCCGTCGCCGTGCTCACGCTGGCGCTCGGCATCGGGGTAAACGTCGCTGTATTCAGCATGGTGAACGCCATTCTGCTCCGCCCGTTTCCGGCCGATGACCCGGAGCGACTGGTCACGGTGTCAGTTTATGACAGCCATTACGGCGCGACCAAAGGCGGCTCAACGTCGTTGCCCGATTTGCTGGTGTTCCAAGAGCGCGCCTCGTCATTCGAGAATATGTTCGGAATGTATGCGGACGGATTTGTTCTGGCGGGAACCGACGGCGCGGAGCGAATTCAAGGTTCGGTTGTCTCGCCTGCTTTTCTCGACGTTCTCGGCATTCGCCCGGCCGTTGGGCGCGGATTCGTCAAAGAAGACGGCGAGCCCGCGGGAGCCCGTGCGATTCTGATCAGCTACGGACTTTGGCAGCGGCGTTTCAATGGGCAAAGGGACTTGGAGGCGCTCGACGCCCGAATCAACAGTGCTACGGTTCGAATCATTGGCGTTATGCCGCCTGGTTCTCGCTTCCCGATCGAGTCCGACCTGTGGATGCCGTTGCGCCCGGATCCGAACGCCTCTCGAGGAAACCGATATATCAAAATCTTTGGCCGGCTCAAACCCGAGGCTACCCGTGAGGGAGCGAGCGCGGAAGTGCGCGCGCTCGCCGAGCAGCTCGCGCAACAATACCCGCAGACCAACCGGACGCTCACCGCCTCTGTTTACGAGTTGCGCGACCTGTTGCTCTCGGGACCGATCCAACTGCTGCTCTGGCTGCTGCTCGGTGCGGTTGGTTGCGTCCTGCTCATTACTTGTGCAAACGTGTCGGGTTTGATTTTCGTTCGCGCCTGGTCGCGCCGAAAGGAGCTGGCGATCCGGGCATCGTTGGGCGCAGCGCAGCGGCGTGTGCTTGGTCTGCTCGTCATCGAGAGCCTGGCCCTGGCGGCGCTGGGAGGCTTGGGGGGGTCATACTCTCTCGTCTCGCCTTGCATGCCGTCGTCGCGATCATCCCGGAACAAATCCCTTACTGGATCGCGTTCACCATGGACGGGCGAGTCGCCGTGTTCAGCATTGCCGTATCCGTCATCGCGGGCCTGACCGCAGGCCTTCTACCAGGTTGGCAAATCGTGCGCACCGATCCGTCCGCCGTCCTCAAGGAGTCCGGCGTGACCGCTACTGCCAGCCGAAGCCAGCAGCGGCTCCGGCAAACGCTCGTGGTCAGTGAAGTCGCCATGAGCTTTGCACTGCTGGTCGGCGCCGGATTGATGATTCGATCGTTTCTGGAAACACAGAACGCCGCCCTCGGATTCGAGACCGACGGTCGGTTGGTGTGTCAATTGACACTTCCGGACGCGCAATATCCGTCGCAGGCCGACAAAGCGCGTCTGGCGCAACGCGTCATCAAACGCCTCGAAGCGCGACCGGAATTCGAAGCGGCAGGCGCCTTTCATCCTTCGATGCCTCTGGCCGATTTCACATCGGCTTCCATGTACGTTGCCGTCGGCCAGAGCGATGAAAAAGCGCAGAGCGCGGGCAATCTCAACGTTGTGGGCGATGCTTTGCAAACGCTCGGCGCCCGCCTGATTCGCGGCCGCTTCTTCGATCCCTTGGACGCCGCCTCGGCGCGCCCGGTCTGCCTCATCAACCAAACCATGGCGGAACGGTACTTTCCGAATGAAGACCCCGTCGGCCGCCGAATCCGCTTTCGTGGAAAGACGGACGACTCCGGCATGGAGGTTGTCGGCGTGGTGGCTGATGTTCGGCGAAACTCGATTCACGAGCAGGCGGAAAACCAGGTTTTTCGGCCCTTCGAACAAGTCGGCTGGGGCGGCACCTTTTCAGTGGTTGGACGAACGAAGGGGGACCCGCGACGATTGGCAAGCGTGGTGCGTGACGAAGTTCGCGCCGTGGATCCGGGGGTGGCAGTCAGCGGAATTCAGGCGCTCAATGACTTCGTTGCCACGAACGAGTCCTACTGGATTCCCCGTTTGAACGCCTGGTTGTTCGGATTTTTGGGAGCTGCGGCTTTGATCATCGCGCTCACCGGTCTTTACGGGGTCATCGCCTTCTCCGTTGGTCAGCGTGCGAAGGAATTCGGCCTCCGGCTCGCCCTCGGCGCAACTCAATCTGACGTTGTTCGACTCATCCTGTTTCAAGGCGCCCGGCTCGCCGGGCTTGGCCTTGCCGTTGGGATCGCCCTGGCACTCGGACTCACTCAACTGATGCACGGTCTGCTCTACGGTGTGGCCCCAACCGAACCGCTCACGTATTTAACTGGCCTCGCGCTGACCGGTTCGGCCGTCTTGATCGCCTGCTGGCTGCCGGCCCGCCGCGCGGCGCGCGTCGATCCAATGGAGGCGCTGAGAAATGAATGAGGGGATTTGCAATTTTGGATTGGCGATTTGCGATTTGGGGTTCGGCGCCCTTGATGCGCGACGCGTCCCGGCTCGCGGCTGGTTCGAACGTTTTCTCTCGCCATCAATTGCAAATCGCAAATCTAAAACCGCAAATCCATGAACGACCTCAAATTCGCCTTCCGCCAATTGCTGAAGAACCCCGGCTTCACCGCCGTGGCGGTGCTCACGCTCGCGCTCGGAATCGGGGCGAACACCGCGATGTTCAGCGCCGTGGACGCCGTCCTGTTGCGTCCCCAGCCATATCCTCAATCTGATCGCGTAGTGAATGTGTTTGAGCGTACGGCCAAGGGTGGCCGCAATTCCGTGTCGGGCGCGTCCTTCATCGACTGGCGTGACCATCAGACCCAATTCGAGGCCCTCGCGATTTACGCCAACGATCAGGTCGATCTCACGGGACGCGCCGAGCCGGAAAAAATCAACGCGCTCAGTGTTTCATCCGGTTTCAATCGTGTGCTCGGCCTGTCACCGTTGCTCGGCCGCGGATTTCAACCGGAGGATGAGCAAGTGGGCGGACAAAACGACATGGTGATACTGACGGAGCGTTTTTGGCGCACTCGCTTTGGCGGTTCGCCGTCCGCCATCGGCGAGACCCTGCAACTTGACGGCCGGGCGCGGGAGATTGTCGGTGTCATGCCCGATGAGACATGGCCCCAGCCGAACGTTTCCGTATTCGTCCCTTATGTCCTCGTGCCAAACTCCTATCTCACCAGCCACGATGTTCACCGGGCGCGGGTGCTGGGCCGGCTCGCCCCTGGCGCAACTGTTGCGCAGGCCGAGAGCGAACTCAACGCGATCAAACAGCGACTTGAGGCCACCTACCCAGCGACCAAACGCACATGGGGAGTCGCGTTGCAACCAATGCGACAGGTCATGGCGGAGAAATCGAAGGGAGTTCTGCTGCTCCTGCTGGGCGCGGTCGCGCTCGTCCTCTTGATCGCCTGTGCCAACGTCGCCAATCTGCTTCTCGTCCGCGCCAGCGCGCGCCAACGCGAGATCGCGGTGCGCGCCGCCCTCGGCGCCAGCAGTGGACGTATTGTGCGGCAGGTGATTACCGAGAGTCTGTTGCTCGCGTCGATGGGCGGAGGCGCTGGCGTCCTGCTCGCGGCGTCGAGCATTCATCTGCTGAGTTCGATCGGCGCCGAACTCCTTCCGGCCACGATGATTCCTCGGCTCGATCTGCGCGTGCTCGCATTCTCTCTGCTCGCGAGCTGCGGCACGGGAGTATTGTGCGGCGTCTTTCCGGCCTGGCGGGCGCGGCGTCCCGATCTCAATCTTGCGCTCAAAAGCGGAAGCCGCGGCAGCACCGACGGCGGGCGTGCCCGCAGTCAGTCATCGCTGGTTGTCGCGGAGGTAGCACTTACCGCCATTTTGCTCGTGGGAACCGGCCTCCTGCTACGCGGCATCGTGCATTCCGTCACGGCCGATCCCGGCTTCAATCCCAAAAATGTGCTGACCTTCGGGCTTACCATGCCGTTCAACGACACTTACGAGGGTACCGAACGACGTATGGCGTTCCTCGACCGCGCACTGGAGGAAGTCCGTGCCGTGCCGGGAGTGGTGTCGGCTGCGACTACGGATGATCTTCCTTTTGGTGACGGTGGGCAGGGCTATTCCTACAGCCTGGAAGAACTTCCCGAGACCCGCCAGGACCGGTCAGGCGCCATGAAGTATGTTTCGCCGGGCTACTTTGATACCGTCGGAGCCAGGATCGCCCGTGGCCGATCGATCCTGCCGGAAGATAATCGCGCCAATTCCTCACGGGTTCTCGTCGTCAATCAGACCTTGGTGGACGGACTTTTCGGCAAGGAAGATCCCATCGGACGCCACTTGAACGTGGGCAACCAATCTTGGGAGATCGTCGGCGTGGCTGCCGACATGCGGGTGGACAGTCTGCTCACACCTCCGCGCCCGACCATGTTTGCGCCTCAGTACCAGTTTCCGTGGGGCTCGGCGTTTCTGGCCCGCACGCAGGGCGATCCACTGAGCACCGCCCGCGATGTGGCTGCGGCGATTCACCGGCTTGATCCCAGCCTGCCGCTTGCGGACCTGCAGACACTTGAGCACGCGATACAGAATTCGATTGGGCCGCAGAGGCTGATCTTGAACCTGATCGGCACCTTTGCCGCCACCGCACTGTTCCTCGCGAGCATCGGACTCTACGGTGTCATGGCTTACTCCGTCGCAAGCCGCCAACGCGAACTCTCCATTCGCCTGGCGCTCGGCGCAGCCCGGCGCGACGTCATGCGGCTTATCATGGGCCGTGGCGTTCGCCTCATGACAGTCGGCCTGATCCTTGGCTTGCTCGGCGCGATGGTGTTGACGCGGTTGATGGGGAGCCTGCTCTTCGGAATCGGCCCGACCGACCCGCTGACTTTTGCCGCCGTCCCTTTGTTGCTCGTCTCAGTTGCACTTCTGGCCTGCTGGCTGCCCGCCCGGCGCGCGGCGAAAACCGATCCCGTGGAGGCGCTGCGAGCCGAGTAGTTTTCCAAAAACTAAAAGCTCAGTTCACTGAACAACCATGATCATGAATCGAAAACCCCTCACACAAACCCTCGCCGCGGCCCTGACCGTGGCGTTCCTCACCGCCATCGTTCCGAATCAAACCACCGCCGCCGAGCGGAACGAACACAAGGAACTGCCCGCCGGGAGCGGTGGCACTCTGATTTTCAAAACGGTCGTCGGTGCGATCGAGATCAAGACACACGACAAAGATGAAGTGACGTACGATGCCGAGCTGAAACCGGGCCGGGGACAGTTTGGCCCCGGCTCCGCATCCGTGGAGGACGCGGTGTTCGACTACCAGACTTCCGGTAGTGATGTGACGATCACCATGAAATGGAAGAATGACAAGCAACCGCGCAACGCCAGCTTGAACGTCCGGCATACTCTGCTCATTCCAATCCGGTATAATCTCGATGTCAGGACAGATGGCGGCAGCATTGTCGCGGTTGAAATCAAGGGCCGGATCGTCGCGCACACGTCCGGCGGCGACATTCGTTTCGACAAGGTGAACGGCGAGATCAAGGCGCACACCAGTGGCGGCGGTGTCACGGTGGAGAATGTCAAAGGCAAAGTTGATGTCGGCACCTCCGGCGGCGACATACTGGTGGGTAACGTGGAGGGCAACGTGTCGGCCAGCACTTCGGGTGGCGGCATCAAACTCGGAGCGGTGACAGGTGAGATCGGCGGAAGCGCCTCGGGCGGCTCAATCAGCGCGGAGATCGCCGGCCAGATCGAACAGCCACTCGAACTGAGCACTTCGGGAGGTAGCATCAAACTGGTGGTGCCCGGCGATTTCAAGGCCGACTTCAAAGCCGAGACTTCTGGAGGCAGTGTCGATTGCGAGCTTCCGATTCAAGGCAGACTCAAACGCAGCTCCGTCAACGGCAAGCTCAACGGCGGCGGACCGAAAGTCACGCTGCACACCTCCGGCGGCAGCATCAAAGTAGCGAAGCGTTGAACTGAATGGCTGGCGTTTCGCGCGGAGATCAACGTGCGGAATGCGAAACAACGGGCCACTGACAACAAACAGCTCACCATGAACGACCTTAAATTCGCCATTCGCCAGTTGCTGAAAAACCCCGGCTTCACCGCCGTGGCGGTGCTCACCCTTGCGCTTGGGATCGGGGCGACGACGACCGTGTTCAGCATCGTCAATGCGGTGTTGCTGAAGCCGCTGCCTTACGACGAGCCGGGGCAGTTGATCCGAGTGTTTGAAAGCAGCGCGAGCCAGCCGAAGTTCCCGATGTCGGCGGGCGATTTCCAGGACTACCGGGAACAAAACACCACGCTCGCCGGCCTGGCGCTTTTCACGCGGCAGGACCTGGAATTGTCCAAAGACGACCAACCGGAACTTCTCGCCGGTTTGCGGATCACGTCGGGCTATTTCGATGTGCTCGGCGAGCAACCGATGCTGGGGCGGGAGTTTCGCCGCGAGGACGAGGCTCCCGGCAATCATCATGTGGTGGTCCTCAGCAACAATCTTTGGAAACGGCGATTCAACGGCGACCCCGCGATCATCGGCAAACCCGTTTCGCTGACCGGCGAAGCGTTCACCGTCGTTGGCGTGATGCCGCCAGGCGTGCAGCACGTGGGAGCCGACTATCGCTCGATGCCTTATGGCGACTCCGTGGACGTGTGGTGGCCGGTCACACTCCGGCCTCAGGATGATCGCGGCTCCCACTATCTAAACGCGGTCGGACGAATGAAGCCGGGCGTTCAGCCGACGCAGGCCGCAGCCGATCTCAACGTGATCGCGGAACGTCTGGCCCGGCAGTTTCCGGACTCGAACGGTGCTTTTCACACTGCGTTGCAATCGTTGAGTGAGGAGATCGTGGGTCGCGCTCGAACGACCTTGATGGTCGTGTTCGGCAGCGTCTTTCTCGTGTTGCTCATTGCCTGCGTAAACGTCGCAAACCTGCTGTTGGCGCGGGCCTCCGCGCGCGAACGAGAAATGGCGGTCCGGTCCGCCGTCGGAGCTGGTAGATGGCAAATCGTCCGGCAGTTGATGACTGAAAGCCTGCTGCTGGCGATGGTCAGCAGCGCTGCGGGACTCGCCATCGCGCAAGGCGCGGTGCTCGCGTTGAAGCAATTTGGGCCACAAGAATTGCCGCGCCTGCAAGCGGTTCATCTGGATGGCCATGTCCTTTTCTTCACGCTCGCGATCACGCTGCTGACCGGCATTCTTTTCGGTCTCGCACCCGCGTTGCAGGGTGGAAAGCCAAGCCTCAATGGTTTTTTGAAGGAAGGTGGGCGCACCGGCACCGCTGGACGCCAGGGTCGAATGCGTGACGCGCTGGTGGCGGCCGAGGTCGCGCTGGCACTGCTGCTGGTGGTCGGGACGGGTTTGCTGGTGCGCAGTTTTTGGAAGCTGCAACAGACGGACGCAGGGTTCAACCCCGAGCACGTGCTGACGGCCACGGTGTCTTTGCCCCAGGTCGCTTACGCAGATGAGACCAATATTGTCCTCTTCGAGCAGCTGCTCCTCGCGCGAGTGGCCACGCTGCCCGGCGTCCAGTCTGCCGGCCTTACGTCGGATCTGCCTTGGACCGGCTATGATGAAAACGCCGGGTTCGACATCGAGGGTAAGACGTTTCCGTCCGGTGACGGACCAGGGGGGCGGTATCATTTCGTCTCGGCTGACTATTTCCGAACAGTAGGGGTCCCGCTGATTGCGGGACGCTTTTTCAACAACGGCGACCGTCAAGACTCGCCGAAGGTGATGCTGATCAATCGAAGTCTGGCCGGGCGTTATTGGCCAGGCGAAAGCCCTGTCGGGCAAAGAATCACCTTCACGGCAAACCCGAAGGAACAGGACTGGCGAATCATCGTGGGCGTCGTTGGCGATGTGAAGGATAGTCCGGATTCCTCCACGACCGTGCCGGCCTTTTATTTCTCGATGGCTCAGGCACCCATCCGTCAGACCATGCTTGCCGTTCGAACGACCGCCGCCCCGGCCGCCACGATCGCCTCCGTGAGGGAGGAACTCCAGCAGCTCGACAAGAACGTGCCGATTGCCGAGGTGAAAACGCTGGAGACGATTTCGGCAGCGGCGGTTGCCGGCAGGCGATTCACGTTCTGGCTGCTGGGCTGTTTCGCAGCGACGGCCCTGTCGCTTGCCGCGATCGGCATCTACGGCGTGCTTTCCTACCTGGTGGCCCAGCGCACCCGCGAAATCGGTGTCCGGATGGCGCTGGGCGCGCAGACCGGCGACGTCATCAAACTGACCCTCAAACAAGGAATGCGCCCGACGATCATTGGCGTGTTGCTGGGCTTGATGGGCGCATTCGCCACGACCCGCCTGATGTCGAGCCTGCTTTTCGGTGTGAGCACGACTGATCCTGAAATCTTTGCCCTCAGCGCCTTGGCGCTGATCCTGGTTGCACTGCTGCCTTGCTGGCTGCCGGCAAGGCGCGCTTCTAGAATCGATCCGATGGAGGCGCTACGAAATGAGTGAGAACCGAAGACCGAAACTCGAAGTCCGAAATACGAATGAGATGCGAAACCCGATCTCCGAAACCCAAGGAACGACACCGCGCGCGCGTTTCGGATTTCGGTCCTCGGATTTCGAAATTGTTTCGGGTTTCGACCTTCGGAAATTGGAATTGATTTATGAACGACCTCAAATTCGCCTTCCGCCAGTTGCTGAAGAACCCCGGCTTCACCGCCGTGGCCGTGGTAACGCTTGCGCTCGGGATCGGTGTCAACACGTCGATGGTTACGGCGTTGGAGGCGCTGATCAACCGGTCTCTTCCTTATTCCGATCCGGCAACCCTGGTGCAGGTATTCCAATCGTCTCCAGGTTCGACACGTGAGTCGCATCATTCGGCGCCCGATTTTCTGGATTATCAGGCGAGCGGCACTTTCGAATACATGGCGGCACTGAACGACCGGCAATTCAGCCTCGTTGAACCGGGACAGCCCGCCGAGCGCGTGCGCGGTCTCCTTGTTTCGGCCGATCTCTTCCCGCTGCTTGGAATTCAGCCCGAACCGGGACGCAATTTCAGCCGGGAAGAAGACACACCCAACGGCCCGAAGACGGCCATACTGGGGCACGGCCTCTGGCAAAGCCGGTTTGGCGGCGACGCGAATGTGCTGGGCCGGACGATCACGTTGAACGAACAAAGTTACACCGTCGTGGGCGTTCTTCCCGCGAGCTTTCAATATCCGGAAGGGTTTCAACTTTGGACGCCGCTGGCGCTGGGTGAAACGGGGGGAACCTTCGTGACGTATGGCGAAGGCATGTGGCTTCTGAAAGCGATCGCCCGACTGAAACCCGGCGTGACGCGTGAGCAGGCGCAAGCCGAGTTGCGAACCATTGCACAGAGAATTCAGCCAAGCGGACCGGCCGCGACTCCGCGTGGCATCGGAGCCAACACGGCCATCGCGGGCCTTGCTCCGACTTCAGGCCGCGCAAACGGTCAGGGCCTTATCGATCTTGATCTCCGGTCGCGTGCGGTCGAAGCCCAGAACCTGCGACGCATCCAAAATCTCGATGCCAACCAACTCGTCCGCGGCTCCATAATCGAGAAAGACATTCTCGTTGGCCTTGACGGTTGTCACTTCGCCGCGCTGTTCGGTCAGGTAGATGTAAGCGGCGTCCACTTCGGGATCGTAGGTGATTTTCATAAACTTTGGCTAAAAATAGAACGTCAGGACCGTAACCACCACGTATCGGTCCGGCTTTTAGGACACGATGGGCATCACTTGTTTGGTGCCATAGTATTTGCCTTTCCAGGTCTGTTCAAACCGCAAGTTAAGCCGATAAGCGGTCTTCCCTTCCTTTGCAGGAACCTGACGTCCGCGCCGAATGGCTTCCTCGACCTCCTGCCGGTTCGTGCCCCGCTCGACCATTCTCTGGACGACATGAATGCTGAAATAGACCGGCTTCATGACCTTGGGCTCACCGAAATGCCGTGGCAGCCTCTCTCCCCAAATCGCAAATCGCAAATCTAAAATCCCAAATCCATGAACGACCTCAAATTCGCCCTCCGCCAGTTGCTGAAGAACCCCGGCTTCACCGCCGTGGCTGTAGCAAGGGTCGATCCCATGGGGGCTTTGCGGAATGACTAGGAATTTCAACCCTATTTTCAATATGAACCATACCTCGAAACATCGAGCTCGCGGCGCGGGAGTTTTCACTTCGGCGCTCTCAACTTTGCTGGCCACGGCCGTGATTGCGCACGCGTCCACGGCGCTGGATCGGAACTGGGCGCAGTGGCGGGGACCTTACCAGAATGGCGTGAGTTCCACAGCCAATCCCCCGGTGGAATGGAGCGAGACCAAAAACGTGAAATGGAAGGTTGCCATTCCCGGCCAGGGAGATTCGACGCCAATCATTTGGGACCAAAAGGTGTTTGTTCTTACCGTCGTGCCAGAGGATGCGGCGGCACTCGCTTTCTCGAACGGAGCCGCATCCGGCAATGGCATGACAAACCAGTTTCAATGGAAGGTCATCTGTCTGGATCGCGCCACAGGAATAGTAAACTGGGAGAAGACGGCGTTTGAAGGTCAACCTCTTGATCTCCCCAACGAAGGACAACACAACACGTTTGCCTCCTACTCTCCAGTCACCGATGGCATGCGGCTCTATGTCTCCTTCGGGTCGGCCGGCGTTTACTGCTACAACTTTGATGGCGATCTTGTCTGGAAGCGCGACCTTCAGCCACCCGGGGCCAAGAAGCACGGTGGCGAAGGCGGTTCTCCGGTCATTTGCGACGGCACGCTGATCATCAATTGGGACCATGTCGGATGCGACTTCATCACTGCGTTCGATGCAAAATCTGGCGACACAATCTGGAAGACGCCTCGCAAAGAAATAGATTCCTGGTTCACGCCGTTGGCCGCGGTATATGAAGGCAAAGCGCAGATCATCACGACTGGTCAAAACCGCATTCGTAGTTACGACGTCGCGACCGGCCAGGAGATTTGGAACTGCAAAGGGTTGGACGGTTATTCGATACCAAGCCCGGTCGCCAGTCACGGAATGGTTTTCGCCATGACTGGATTTGGCGGGATGAACCACCTGGTTGCGATCAAGTTGGGATACAAGGGCGACATTTCCGGCACCGACGCCATGGCCTGGCGCCACGACAAGGCCACATCCTACATTCCTTCGCCGCTTCTCTACGGGGATCTCTTGTACTTCATCAAAGGCAACAACAATCTGCTTTCGTGCCTGGATGTGAAGAGCGGCAATGCGCTCATTGATGCCGAAAGAGTCGCGGGCCTCGGCGACATCTACGCCTCGCCGATTGGCGCCGCCGGTCGCATCTACTTGCTGGACCGAGGCGGCCACGCGGTTGTTATCAAAAAAAGCACCCGCATTGACCTGGTCGCCACGAACCAGCTTGACGACAAGTTTGACGCTTCGCCGGCAGTTGCCGGCAACGAACTCTTCCTCCGCGGAAAGAAGTATCTGTATTGCCTGGAGGAAAAGTCATTAACCGCCCAATGATACAATCACCATGACCGACTTCAAATTCGCCTTCCGCCAGTTGCTGAAGAATCCCGGCTTCACCGCCGTCGCCGTGCTCACGCTCGCGCTTGGCATGTGTGCCTGCATTGCTGTTTTCGCGTTTGTGGACGCGGCGTTGATCAAGCCGTTGCCTTACCGTGACCCGGGTCGCTTGATCGCGGTGTATGAAAGCACCGATACGATTCCGCGTTCGAATCTTTCGTATCCCGATTTTCGCGATTGGAAGGCGGACAACCAGGCGCTCGCCTCGCTGGATGTCTGGACGGGAAGCGGCTATCTGCTGAAGACCGAGGAGGGCACACGCCCCGCGCGAAGCGCCCGTGTGAGCGCGGGCTTTTTTCAAACGCTCGGCGTCGCGCCGGTGCTCGGCCGGGGCTTTCAAGAGGGCGACGATCTGCCGGGCGCGCCCCCCATCGTCATCCTGAGTCACGCGGCCTGGCGGGATTGGTTCGGCGGAGGCGGGGATGTGATCGGCAAGCCGGTGGTCCTCAGCGGGGTGACGCACTCCATCATCGGAGTTCTGCCCGAGTCGTTTCACTTTGCGCCGCGAGGAAAGGCGGATTTGTGGACGCCGCTTCAGCCGGTCGGCGGATGTGAACTCAGTCGAAGCTGTCACAACCTCTACGGAGTCGCCCGGCTCAAGGACGGTGTTTCAACGGCAAGCGCGGCGGCGGATCTGGCGGTGATCGCGAAGCGGCTGGAGGAACTGTATCCCGACTCGAATCGCGGACAGGGCGCGAGTGTGCAGCCGTTGTCGGAAGCCGTGATGGGAAACCTCCGGACACCTTTTCTGGCGCTGCTGGGTGGCGCGGGACTGCTTCTGCTTATCGGCGGCGTCAATGTCGCGAGCCTGCTGCTCGTCCGCATGGAACGTCGCGGTCGGGAGATCGCGGTGCGGGGAGCCTTGGGCGCTTCACCGGCGCGATTGATCCGTCACCTCGTCGTCGAGAATCTGGCGGTGACCGTTATCGGGGGAATGCTCGGACTGGTCGCAAGTGTCTGGACCATTCGGTTGCTGATGGCGCTCCTTCCTCCGGACATGTTGATCCGGCTGCCGTTTCTGTCCGGCGTGGGTCTGAATTGGCGGGTGGCTGCCTTTGCGTGCGCGTTGACGACAATGGTCACATTGCTGATTACCGGCGCTTCCTTGTCACGCCTGCCGTGGTCGAATCTTTCGCGCGGGCTGGCGGAAGGAAGCCGGGGCTCGACGGGAACCGCCTGGAGGCGGCTGGGCGGCAAACTGGTGGTGGTCGAGCTGGCGGTCACGATGATGTTGCTGACGGGTGCCGGACTTCTCGGGGGCAGTCTTCATCGTCTGTTGCGGGTCGAGCTTGGGTTTCAACCGGACAATCTGGCGACAATCCAGGTCGCGGCCCCGGACGTCTCCTACGGAGACGCGGAGAAATCCGTCGCTCTCGGCCGGGAGATCACAGGCCGCATCGCGAGTCTGCCCGGCGTGCAATCGGTCGGAATCGCCAGTCTTCTGCCCGTCACCTTCAACGGCAACACCGACTGGATACGCTTTGTCGGCCGGCCCTACGAGGGCGGACACATCGAGGTGAACCAGCGGGACGTAAGCGCCGACTATTTGAAGACGCTTCAGGCAAAACTCGTTCGCGGCCGCTATTTCACCGACGCCGATGACGCTTCAAAACCCCGCGTCGCCATCGTCAATCAGACCTTCGCAAGGTTGCATTTTCCGAATCAGGACCCTATCGGCCAACAGTTCGGAGACACGGCGCTGTCGCCGGGTTCGATCAAGGAAATCGTCGGCGTCGTGGAGGACATCCGAGATGGCTCACTGGATTCCGAAATCTGGCCGACGGCTTTTTACCCGTTCAACCAAAGTCCGGACACTTACTTTGCCGTGGTTGCCCGGGTTTCCCAATCCGGGCGTTCCTTCGTTCCAACTCTGGTTTCGACCATCCGTGAGATTGATCCCGAAATCGGAACCATTGACGGGGCCGCGATGACCGACCGGATCAACGATTCACCGACGGCCTATCTGCATCGTTCGTCCGCCTGGCTGGTCGGAGGATTTGCCACCGCCGCCCTGTTGCTGGGCGTGGTTGGGCTGTACGGAGTGATTGCCTATTCCGTGGGGCAACGCGCCCGCGAAATTGGCATTCGCGTCGCGCTGGGCGCGCAACGTGGAAAAATACTTCAACTCATCTTGGGTGAGGCGGGCAGGTTGATCGTTGCCGGGGTAATTGCCGGACTGGTGATCTCCATCGGGACCGCGACGTTCCTGCGCAAGCTGCTGTTTGAAAGCGAGGCATGGGACGCCCCGACGCTGATCGCGGTCACCCTGGTTCTCGTCATTGTGTCCCTGCTGGCCAGCTTCATTCCCGCCCGCCGCGCGGCCAGAGTCGATCCGATGGAGGCGTTGAGAAGGGAATGAGAGGACTTCCACATGAACGACCTCAAGTTCGCCTTTCGCCAACTGCTGAAGAACCCCGGCTTCACCGCCGTGGCCGTGCTCACCCTCGCGTTGGGCATCGGGGCCAGCACCGCGATCTTCAGCACGCTCGACGCGGTGTTGTTTCGACCGTTGCCGTATCCCGAACCGGACCGATTGGTTCAGCTTTACGAGGCGCTGCCGGACGGTTCGCTGAACAGTGCCTCCGGCGGGGTGTTCCTTGACTGGCGCGAACATCATGACGATTTCGACAGCGTCGCGCTCATCAGCCCGGTAACGTGCAATCTTCGCGGCGACCGTTCGCCTGAGCGTCTGAACGGGCTGGAGGCAACCCACGAATTTCTGGGTGTGCTCGGCATTCAACCGATACTGGGCCGGGGTTTCCTTCCGACCGATGATCGGCCCGGCGGCGACAATCAAGTGGTGATCATCGCGGAGGAAATCTGGCGCGCGCGCTTTGGAGGTTCCGAGTCAATTCTTGGCAGCACACTGACGTTGGACGAAGTGCCGCACACCGTGGTTGGTGTCCTGCCGCGAGGCGCATTGCCCCGCGCCGTGTGGAGTCCTGACGCGGCGGGGTTCGTCGTGCCGGCCGTTGCCCGTCGCGCCGCGGATGGCAGATACAGTCGCTCGGAACACTGGGCTTCCGTCTACGGCAGGCTCAAACCGGGAGTATCCATTGAAAAGGCGGACGCCGGACTCAAGGGCCTCAAGCAACAACTCAATTCTGAGTATCCCGCCTATAAACGCGAGTGGAGCGCGGCCGTCCGGTCCATTCACGACCGGCTTGCCAGCGGTCCGCGACCGACACTGTTGATGCTCGTCGGTGCCGTGATGGTGTTGCTGTTGATTGCCTGTGCAAATGTCGCCAATTTGCTGCTGGCCCGCGCCCGGAACCGGCAGCAGGAGATCGCCGTGCGGGCCGCTTTGGGGGCCAGTCCGCGCCGGATTGTCCGTCAGGTGCTCACCGAAAGCCTCGTGCTTGCCGCCGTCGCCGGATTGGCGGGAACGCTCCTGTCGATCTGGGGCATCTCTATTCTCGGACGCTTGACGGGTGATCTGTTGCCCGGAGGCATGACGCCGCGACTGGACCTGCGGGTTTTGTTGTTCTCGTTTCTGCTCACCGGAGCGACGGGCTTTCTTTTCGGAATCCTGCCGGCGTGGCAGGCGCGGCGTCCGAATCTGAACGAAGCGCTCAAGAATGGTGGCAAGAATTCCACTGGCGGCAACCGGCATCGCACGCAGTCGGTTCTCGTGGTTGCCGAAGTCGCGCTGACGGTCATGTTGCTATCGGCGGCCGGACTGTTGTTGCGCAGCTTGTCCAACGCGGTGAACGCCGATCCCGGATTCGAACCTGAACACACTCTGGCCTTCGATCTTTCGTTGCCGGAATCGGCCTATCCGACCGATGAAGCGCGGTTTGCCTTCTCGCGGGAAGTGGTCGACCGCCTCCGCGCCCTGCCCGGAGTCGAAAGCGCCGGGACGGGGATGGGGGTGCCATTCGAAAGTGGCGCGTATGGAGAATACGTGAGCCGGGCGAACCACCGGCACCGACGGCAATCCCCTCGCACGAATCAATTACGTCTCGGACGGTTATCTCGAAGCCTTGGGCGCTCGGTTGATGGCGGGGCGGGAACTGCGGGAATCCGATGATCGCGCCAATGCGGAGCGTGTCATCGTCGTGAATCAAAAGGTGGCGCGGCGGTTTTTCCCCGACGAAGACCCGATTGGGGCCCGCCTTTCGATGCTTGGGAACGACTGGAGAATTGTGGGAGTCGTCGTCGATGTTCCCGAGCTTCGCGTCGACGTGCCGTCGGATCTGTTCCTCTATGTGCCGCATTACTACAATTCCAGCTACTTTTCGATCGTGGTACGCACCCCGATGGATCCCTTGAATCTGGTGGACGGCATCCGACGGGAAATTCAGCGACTCGATCCGGGTCTGCCGCTCGCCAATGTCCGTGCTCTCAACGACGCGATGGCCGGTTCCATGCGCGAGCGTCGCGTTGTCCTTGGCTTGATTGGTTCGTTTGCCGTGGCGGCACTGCTCCTGGCCTGCATTGGTCTCTACGGAGTGATGGCCTATTCCGTTGCCATTCGTCGTCGCGAGTTGTCCGTTCGACTGGCGCTCGGTGCGGCACGCCGGGACGTCATCGGTCTCATCCTGCGCGACGCGCTCAAGCTGACCTCCCTGGGAGGCATCACGGGTGTTGTGGGCGCGGTCGCTTTCACCCGGCTGCTCGCCAGTCAGCTTTACCAGGTCAGCGGCCATGACCCCCTGGTGATGGCGGCAACGCTGGTCGCCGTCGCCTCGGTCGCACTCTTCGCCTGCTGGCTGCCCGCGCTACGCGCGGCGAAGGTCGATCCGATGGAGGCGCTGAGAAGTGAATGAAGAAGGGAAAAGGAAGAATGAAGAAACCATTCCAACTCGCAAGACGGCTTCACTTCAGCCATTTCTGCATTCTGCCTTTAACCTTCTGCCTTTCTGCCCGCGGCTTCCCCAATCGCAAATCGCAAATCTAAAATCGCAAATCCATGAACGACCTCAAATTCGCCATCCGCCAGTTGCTGAAGAACCCCGGTTTCACGGCGGTGGCTGTGTTGACGCTCGCGCTCGGCATCGGGGCCAACACCACCATCTTCTCGATCGTCAACGGCGTGCTGTTGAAGCCACTTCCCTACCCCGAGTCCGAGCGGCTGGTGGCGTTGTTCAACAACCAGCGCGAACAAGGTCAGGACTTCGTCGGACTGACCGCGCCCGCATTCGTTGACTGGCGCACACAGACCAAGGCATTCGAGGACTTGGCGGCATACCAACCCGGCGCCTTCGATCTCACCGGCAACGGTGAGCCTGCCCGGCTGTCTGGCGTCCGCGCGTTCGCCAGTCTCTTCCCGCTGCTGCGCGTTCAGCCGATGTTCGGTCGGAACTTTACCGCAGCCGAGGACACTGAAGGTAACAAGGGGGTCGCCATTCTCGGAAACCGGTTGTGGCAGGAACGGTTCGACGGTTCTCGCGACGTTTTGGGAAAAAGTATCACGCTGGATGGCAAAGTGTATTCAATCATCGGGGTCATGCCCGCGGGTTTCCGCTTCGCCGGAGTCGATGCCGAAGTCTGGGTGCCGATGGGGTTTGAATCGTGGGAAATGGAAAATCGCGGCGGCCATAATTATCAGGCCATTGGAAGGCTCAAACCGGGCGTCACTCTGGAGCAGGCGCAGACCGAATTGACGACGATCACCGGCCGGCTTGGGCAACAGTATGAACTGGATCGCGGTTGGGGCGCGACCGTTCTTCCCTTGCGCGATCGACTTGTCCGCGATTCGAAGCGGCCTTTGTTCATCCTGTTCGGTGCAGTGGGTTTCGTGTTGCTCATCGCGTGCAGCAACATCGCCAACCTGCTGCTGGCTCGCGCCTCCAAACGCACACGGGAGTTCGCCATCCGTGGCGCGCTCGGGGCCGGTCGCCCGGCTCTCTTTCGACAACTGGTTTTGGAGAGCCTGTTACTCGCCGTCACTGGGGCGGTGGCCGGTTGGTTTCTCGGGCAAGCCAGCATTTCGCTCATCCTCAGGGTGGGATCGTTGGGGCTCCCGCGCCTGGAAAACGTCCGACTGGACGGCGCGGTGGCGGCATTTTCAACACTGGTCGCGTTGCTGACCGGACTCGCTTTCGGTCTCGTGCCCGCCTGGTTCGCTTCCCGGGTTAACCTAAATGACGCGCTCAATGATTCCGCGCGCGGTTCGTCCAGCAGTCGCGGGCACAGGATGCGAAACGGATTCGTGGCGGCGCAACTCGCCCTTGCGCTCGTCCTGTTGATTGGCGCGGGGTTGATGCTGCGGAGCTTCGCCAACATTCGCGCGGTCGATCCCGGCTATCGATCGGACCACATCCTGACCGCGTCCCTGTTCATGCCCGACTCACGTTTTCCTGGGCACAGCTTCAGTGAGCGGGAGCCGTTCCGGAAGGCTTTCCTCGCCAAGGTCGTTGACAACGCCGCCGCGTTGCCAGCGGTCGAATCCGCCGCCGTGGTCATGGGCATGCCGTTGACGGGCGTGGGGGGAAACATGCAAGTCCTCGTGTCGGGACGACCGGAGCCGAAACCGTCGGACCCGCAGCAAGCCGGCTACTCGCAGGTGAGTCCCAACTACTTTCAGACAATGGGCACTCCGCTGCTTCGCGGACGGCACTTTGACGACCGCGACACGGTGGATGCGCCGTTTGTCGCCATCGTCAACGAGACGTTCGTCCAGACCTTCTTCCCGAACGAAGATCCGATCGGTCAGCGATTGAAGGTGATGGACGCTCATCGCGGCCAGCCTACGGAGATCGTGGGCATCGTCCGTGATACGCGTCAACGGAGCCTCACCGTGCGGCCCCAGCCGGAGATGTACTTTCCGATCATGCAACGCTGCTGGTTCACCGGTCAGCTCGTGCTGCGAACCAAGGGCGATCCGGCGGCGATGATTCCGTCGTTGACGAAATCGGTGACGGAACTCGACGCACGGCAACCGCTCTATTCCATTCGAACGCTCAACTCGCTGATGGAAGACTCCTACGCGCAGCAGCGCCTGCAAATGATCCTGCTGGTGGTGTTTGCGGCAGTGGCTTTGACGCTGGCGTTGGTGGGCGTGTACGGCGTGATGGCGTTCGTGGTGACGCAGCGCCGAAGGGAGATTGGTGTGCGCATGGCGCTGGGCGCGCAACGGCATCAGGTGCTCGCCATGATTCTTCGCCAGACGACGAGACTTTCGGTAATCGGGATTCTTGTCGGTGTTGTCTCGGCCTTCGCTCTAACCCGCTTGCTCCGCAGCCTGTTGTTCGAAGTCACGCCCACCGACCCACTCACGTTCCTGATCGTTCCATTGCTGCTGGCCGTCGCGGCACTTACGGGCGGCTGGCTGCCAGCCCGTCGCGCGGCAAAAATCGATCCGGCGGAGGCGCTGAGAAATGAATGAAGAAGTAAGAAGGCAGAATGAAGAAACCCGATCATCTTGTCAGACGCGTTCGCCGCGGCCATTTCTGCATTCTGCCTTCAACCTTCTGCCTTTCTGTCCGTGGTTCTCCCAATCGCAAATCGCAAATCTAAAATCGCAAATCCATGAACGACATTCGCTTCGCCCGCCGCCAGTTGTTGAAGCACCCTGGTTTCACCGCCGTTGCCGTTCTCACTCTCGCGATTGGCATCGGCGCCAACACGGCCATATTCAGTTTCGTGAACGCCATCTTGTTGCGGCCACTGCCTTATCACGAGCCGGAGCAACTGTTGATGCTGTTCGAGAATCACGCTGGGGACGGCAGGTTCGGTCCCGGCGCTCCCATCATCCAGGAATGGCAGAAACAGAACACGGTTTTCGAGGGGCTGGGCGTCGTCCGCCCGTGGGGCAACTTTACCCTCACCGGTCGAGGCCAGCCGGAGATGCTGCGGGGATCGGCAATTTCAGCAAGCGTTTTTCCACTGCTCGGCATTCAGCCATTGCTCGGACGCGGCTTCGTTCCAGACGAGGAGGTTCCCGGCAAAAACAACGTCGTGCTTTTGAGCTACGAATTGTGGCAGCGGCGATTCGGTGGCGATCCTGGAATTATCGGCCAGTACCTCACGCTCGACATGCTGCCGCGCGCGGTGGTTGGCGTCATGCCCCGCTGCACGACAGGCCCCGACGGTGAGCGCGATTTGTGGGTGCCGCTGGCGTTCTTGCCGTTCGAACTTCAGGAACGGCGCGCCCACAATTTCCTCGTCTTCGGACGGCTAAAGACCGGCGTGAACTACCGGCAGGCGCGCCTCGAGATGGGCGTCATCGCGCGTCGCATGGCCGAATACAATTCGCAAGACCGTGGATGGGGAACCGAAGTCCAGCCGCTGCACGAAATCATCGTCGGCGATTCCCGGCGTCTCCTTCTCGTGCTGCTCGGCGCGGTAGGCCTAGTGCTGCTCATTGGCTGCGCGAACATCGCCAACCTGCAGCTCGCCCGATCGGCGGCGCGGACGCGCGAGTTTGCCATACGCGCGGCGCTGGGCGCAGGCCGGGGCGCCTTGATTCGCCAGTTGCTCACCGAGAGCTGTGTGCTCGCGGCGATCGGCGGCGTCCTGGGAATACTCCTGGCGCGGTTTGGCCTCGAAGCGTTGATTCGTTTCAGTCCGCCGGATTTGCCGCGCATCGGTGAAGGCATTCCACTCGACGGAACCACGCTTGCGTTCACCGCGCTGATCACCCTGGCGACGGGAATTCTCTTCGGGCTGATTCCAGCGTGGCAGGCCTCGAGTCCCGTCCTCGCGCGCGACCTGGCGGAAGCCGCGCGTGGGAGCAGCGGCGGACCACGCCGTCAATTTACCCGCGCGGCGTTGGTGGTCGGTGAAGTGGCGCTGTCGCTGATGCTGTTGGTCGGGGCGGGCCTCACGATCCGCAGCTTCGGAAAGCTGTTGACGCAAAACCTCGGTTTCGTCCCGGAACATCTCGTGACCATGACCCTCAGCCCACCGCGGCTGAAGTATCAACAGCACGCCGACCTCACTCGATTGTTTGATCCGCTGCTTTCCGCGGTGACGAATATTCCGGGGGTCGATTCCGCCGCATACGCTTTTGGCGCCCCGCTCACCGGCATCAATAACTCGCGGCCTGTCATCGTGAAGGACGCGCCGCCTCCTCCCGTCGGCGACACGCCAACCGCCGGTTACGCGCAAGTGAGCCCCGGCTACTTCGCCGCGATGAAGACCGCCTTCCTGCAGGGACGCGACTTCACCGAGCGCGACGACACAAACGCGCTCCCCGTGGTGATCGTGGACGAAACCTTCGTGCGTGAGTTCGACCTCGGTGAGCCGGTCCTTGGCCGCCGGCTTGACCTCGGTGATGGCACGCAGAACGCCGAAATCATCGGCGTCGTGAAAGATATCAAACGCGTCGGCATGGCGGAACCGCCGCGCGGCGAGGTGTACCGCCCCTACCGCCAAATCTGCTGGGGACCGCTGACGCTGGTGGCGCGGACACAGCGCGATCCCTCGGACGTCACACGCGCCATCCGCGCCGAACTGGACCGGCTGGACAAGGATTTGCCCATGGAAAACCCACGCACCATGTCGCAACTCGTTTCGGCCAACGTCGCGCAACGGCGGCTCTCGGTGCAATTCCTTGGCGGCTTTGCGGGCGCGGCTTTGCTGCTGGCGGCGATCGGTCTTTACGGAGTGCTGGCCTACACCGTGACGCAGCGAACGCGGGAGATCGGCGTTCGCGTGGCGCTCGGCGCGCAACGGCGCGACATCCTGGGACTGGTGATTGGTGAAGGAATGCGGCTGGCCCTGCTGGGGATCGTGCTCGGGCTGGCCGGCGCTTTCGCCTTTGCCCGCGTCCTTCAGCGCTTGCTTTTCGAGGTGCGGCCCACCGACCTGTTGACCTTCGCGGTCGTGACGGGGGTGTTGGCTCTGGTGGCGCTGTTCGCCTGTTGGCTCCCCGCCCGGCGCGCGGCGAATGTCGATCCGATCGAGGCGCTGAGAAATGAATGAAGAAGTAAGAAGGCAGAATGAAGAAACCCGATTATCTCGTCAGACGCGTTCGCTCCGGCCATTTCTGCATTCTGCCTTTTCTGCCTTTCGTCCGTGGTTCTCCCAATCGCAAATCGCAAATCCAAAATCGCAAATCCATGAATGACCTCAAATTCGCCTTCCGCCAGTTGCTGAAGAACCCCGGGTTCACCGCCGTGGCCGTGCTCACCCTCGCCCTCGGCATCGGCGCCAACACCGCACTGTTCAGCGTGATGGACCAACTACTGGTCCGGCCACTGCCCGTAACGAAACCCGATCGCCTGACCATCCTCGGCAACCAATACGGTGACGGCGAACCGGATTTGTATTTCAACTACCCGCTCTTTCGGGATTTCCAGCAACGCAACACAGCGTTCAGCCAGTTGACCGCAATCGGCAGCATGTCGGTGGGACTCGGCACGGGAGGCGTTGCCGAACGCCAGCAGGCGGCGCTGGTCTCAGGCAACTACTTTTCCATGCTGGGCGTGCAGGCCGCCTTGGGCCGCACATTCGCCAAGAACGAAGGCCGGGAAATTGACGACGCATCGGTCGCCGTCATCAGCCACAGCCTCTGGCAAACCAGATTCGGTGCGGACCCCGCCGTCATCGGACGCAAGGTGACATTGAACGGGCAACCCTTCGAAATCATCGGGGTGGCACCACGTGAATTCACCGGTGTTGTCCGTGGCACAATGCCCGATCTTTACGTTCCCATCACGACGTTTGGTCAGTTGAACCCCGACCGGCCGGGAGGCGAACATCCGTTGCGAACGCGTTATTTCACCTGGCATCGCGCCATGGGTCGCTTGAAGGACGGAATCAGTCTCAAGCAGGCCGACGAACAACTCGACGAACTTGCCGGTGCCATCGTCGCCGAGAATCCCGCCAACGCGAGCACCAACGTCACGCTCATTCCCGCTGCGGAAGGATTCACTCACAACGCCGACAGCGCCCAGGACGTCAGCAAGGCGCGCACTCCGTTGAATCTGTTGCTCGCCATCGCAGGATTGGTGTTGCTCATCGCCTGCGCGAATCTTGCCAACTTGCTCCTGGCACGGGGAACGGCACGCTCGCGGGAGTTCGCGGTCCGACTCGCTCTTGGTGCCAGCCGCGGCCGGGTTATTCGCAATCTCCTGACGGAAAGTCTGACGCTGTCGTTGGCCGGCGGCGCTTGCGGGGTGTTGCTGGCCATCTGGATCACAAAAGAATTGCAACACTACTGGCCCCCCGTTTCGTCGTTCCACCTCAGCGCCACGCCGGATGCCCGGCTGTTGTTCTTCGCGTCCGTTGTCTCGGTCTCCACCGGGGTTTTGTTCGGACTTGTGCCGGCATGGCGGGCCAGTCGGGCCCAACTCGTTCCCGAACTCAAAGCTGTGACCGGCGAGACCAGTCCCGGTGAACGCAAATTTAGCTTGCGCAACAGCCTCGTCGTCACCCAGGTCGCCCTGTCACTGATGGTGCTGGTTTGCGCCGGCTTGTGCATCCGTAGTCTCGCTAAATTGCGTCAAGTCAATCCGGGATTCGAACCTTCCAAGGTGGTGACGATGTCTTTCGATCTGGATTTGAACAATTACTCGGAAGCGCGATCGAGCCAGTTTTTTTCCGGTCTGTTGGAACGCGTTCGCGCGCTGCCCGGAATTGAAGCCGCGAGCCTGGCCGCAGTAGCGCCCCTGACCGGGCAAACGCCCGGCATGAGCCTTGATCATTTGGACGAGTACGAGGCGCCCGTGGATGCCAATGGCCGACGCGAGGCGGCCTGGGCGGATCTCAATTTTGTTTCTTCAGACTATTTTCGGACACTCGGGATAACGGTGCTGAACGGTCGCGAATTCACCCCGGCCGACACAGCCTCCAGTCAGAGAGTTGCGATGGTCGATGAAGCGTTCGTGCGACGATACTGGCCGAATGTCCAGAACCCGATTGGGCACCGGCTCTTTTTGCATGATCCCAGCGGCAAGCCTGCCCCCGTTGAAGTGGTGGGCGTGGTGCAGGCCACACATACCGGCAGCCTGGCGAGTGCGCCCAGACGCACGATGTATTTCCCTGAAACGCAGCAGGCCAGCAAACAATTGACCCTCGCAGTTCGCACGGGAATCGATCCCGGCGGAACGATCCTGATGCTGCGCGAAACGGTGAAAAATCTGGACTCCAATGTGCCCGCGTTTGGCCTGCACACGCTTGAACAACAAAAGATTGATTCACTCTGGCTGGAGCGGATGGCGGCGACTGTTCTCACGGCATTTGGTGCTCTGGCGTTGCTGCTCGCTGCGGTCGGGATTTACGGCGTGCTTGCTTTCTCGGTTGGGCAACGCACGCGCGAAATCGGAGTTCGCATGGCGCTCGGCGCGCAGGTCATGGATGTGCTCGCAATGGTGCTCCGCCAGGGACTCGGCGTGGTGCTGGTGGGTATTGGATTCGGCCTGGCCGGCACCATCGCCGTTACGCGCGCACTGAGAAGTTTCCTTTTTGAAACTACACCGCTCGATCCGGCGACATTGGGGTTTGTGATTCTGTTGTTGGCCGTCGTGGCAGGTCTGGCGTGCTGGTTTCCCGCCCGGCGCGCGGCAAATATCCACCCGATGGAGGCGCTGAGAAGTGAATGAAGAAGTAAAAAGGCAGAATGAAGAAACCCGATCCTCTTGTCAGACGCGTTCGCTGCGGCCATTTCTGCCTTTCTGCCCGTGGCTTCCCCAATCGCAAATCGCAAATCTAAAATCGCAAATCCATGAGCGACCTTAAATTCGCCCTCCGTCAAATGTTGAACAACATTGGGTTCACATCCGTTGCCCTGCTCGCGCTCGCATCCACGCGCGTCCATGCCGACGACATTGACAACTATGTCAACGCCGCGATGTCGCGCCAGCATATCCCCGGTCTATCACTGGCGATTGTTCAGGAGGGCCGGTTGGTGAAGGAGATGGGATACGGCCTGGCCAGCCTGGAGCTGAATGTGCCGGCCAAACCAAGCACGGTCTATGAGCTGGCATCGGCGACGAAGCCCTTCATGGCCACCGCCATCATGATGCTGGAGCAGGAAGGCCGGCTGCACCTGGACGATGCCCTCAGCAAATACGTCGGGAAAACACCTGATGCCTGGCGGGAAGTCACCATCCGGCACCTGTTGTCGCACACCTCCGGCATCAAGGATTATCTCGAACGACCGGAGATGACGCCATTTGATCTGCCGCCGGAAAAGATCGTCGAAATCGCGGCCGACTTTCCGTTGAATTTTTCGCCCGGTGAAAAGTGGGCTTACAGCAATACTGGTTACGTCTTGCTGGGAATGGTGGTTCAAAAAGTCAGCGGGAAATCCCTGAGTGAGTTTCTGGAGGAGCGAGTTTTCAAACCGCTGGGCATGTCCGCCACCCGGCAGGATCAACCCGATGGTGTGTATCCAAACCGGGCGCAGGGCTATTTGTGGCTGGGCCCGGGCGGGATGCGCAACGCGGACATGTTCAAGTATATGGCGTCGAATCGGGGCGACGCTGGAATTCTCTCCACGGTTGAAGACCTTGTGAAATGGGATGCCGCGCTGAACTCCAACGCCCTGCTTTCAAACGCCAGTCGCAAGGCGATATGGACCGCCACCCGCTTGAAGGACGGATCATTCTGCAACTACGGCCTGGGTTGGTTCATTGGCAATGTCAATGGGCATCGGCACATCCATCATCCCGGTGGCTATGCCGGCGCCGCCACCATCATCTCCCGCTATCCCGACGACCAACTGACAATCATTTTGTTGGCGAACGGCGGCGGGGCTTATCCCGAAGGTCTGGACCTGGGAATCGCACAACGTTTCATTTCGGGACTGGTCCCAAAACCGGGGGCAATTGATCCCGCCGTATTGGACACCTACACTGGTTACTACAACGCATACGGCCAACAGCTCCTTGAAGTGACGCGGCAGGACACCGGGCTTCTGCTGAATGATGGTGGTGGCCTGGCCAACATTTTCGTCCCGTTGAGCGCTACCAATTTCGTGGCCGAAGATGCAGATCGGGGCTGTCTGTTTCTGCGTTCACCAGCGGGTCAAATCACCGGAATGACGCTTCGCCTCGGTGGGGACGAAATGCCCGTGCAGCGAATCGGTCCCGTATTTTCATCGAACGCGGTGGCGGTCGATCCCGACCCGGCGCTGACGCGACAAATTGAAAAGGTGCTCAAAGCGATGGAAAGGGGTGGCGAGGCGGTCAGTGCGGCAGCAGGGCTGACTGAAAGCGCGCGGAAGGACTATGCGCACGGTCCTTCACCGGAACTGTCAGGAATCCAATCCCTGACCTTCGTCGCTGCCCAGGATGTTTCGGGCCGGGGAATCAAGCGGCATGGAGGGGAAGTCCGCCAGGTTCTTTATTACACCCTGCATTCGGGACCAACGCCGCGCCGCATCCTGGTTTACCTGACTGACGACCATCAAGTGACCGACCAGGACGTCTTGAGGAACTGACCGCCAATCGACGATATGAACGACCTCAAATTTGCCTTCCGCCAGTTGCTGAAGAATCCCGGCTTCACCGCCGTGGTCGTGCTCACGCTGGCGTCCAACACAGCAATTTTCATTATGGCTGCTCAAAGCGCACCGGGGGGCACCCGGCCTACAGCCACCCAACAGGCCATTTGTAGGCCGGGTGCCCTCACACGGCTTTCCAGCCGGGGCCAAAATGAGAACTGCTGCGTCGAACAGCGAGCCGATGGCGCGAAAATGGTTCATCGATATTCCACTGATTCAACTTTATGAAACTCCAAAGCATTCTCGTTCTCTCCGTGGTGTTCGGTGTTGCATTCGCCGACCGCGCCTTTGCCCAGCGATCGGACGACGCTCTCCTCGATGGCGCCACCAGATCCATCGCGATTGACGAGCTGATAAAAAGGCTCAACAGCACTTACGCCTTTCCTTGCGTTGAAAAGGGGGATTGAGCGCCACTATGACGAACCCGACCTCGTGGCAATGTTGAAGCGTACGTTGGCGGAAAAGACCAGGGAACTTGAAACGCTGAAAGCCGCCGCAGCGAAACCATGAACACCCACACCGCTCCCTCCCATCTTCACCACCAACCATGAAAGCCATGAACGAATCCAGAGTCCCTTCGATACTTTGGTGGCCGAGTCGAGCCGCCTGGCTCAACTCCGGGAGCGAAAGGCACCTGCACACCGTGCAATACGTTGCGACCGAGACGATCTACGACTGGCCGTATCTACGTGACAAGTTTCCGGGCGTTCACGAATCGGGCGCGAACATCACGAACAACGTCTGGTTCCATGCCCGGCTTGAAATCGCCAATACGATTGTCCGGGTGTTTGTCGACGATGGCAAGGAGCCAGTCCTCGTTGTCAAGGATCTCAAGCTGGGAGACCGGAGCGAAGCGGAAGACAAATCCAACGCGAAGAGCAAACCATGAGCGACCTCAAATTCGCCTTCCGCAGGAAAACTCGCGGCAATCGCCCTTCCGTTGCCCTTTGCGTCGTGCTTGTTCTGTCCGTGATGGTCGATAGCCCGGTTTCTAAAGCGGATACGGTGGACGACTACATCGCGACGCAGATGCGAGCCCAGCACATCCCGGGACTTTCCCTTGCGGTGGTTGAGCGGGGAAAAGTGGTTTTGGCGAAGGGTTATGGCTTGGCCAATGTCGAACTAACCGTTCCAGCAACAGCGGAAACTGTCTATCGCCTTGCCTCGGTAACCAAGCCCTTGACCGCCGTTGCCATCATGTTGCTGGTGGAGGAAGGGAAGCTGACGCTCGATGACGGTATCGCCAGGTATGTGAAGGTTGTGCCGGAAAACTGGCGTGATATCACCATCCGGCAATTGCTTTCGCACTCTACGGGAATCGTCGATTACCTCAACCAGGTGAAGTTAAGCACGAAGAATGGAGCCACGCCGCAGGAAATCCTGGAGGCAATGGGAGGTCTGCCCTTGAACTTCGAACCAGGCTCTCAAACTCTCTATAGCAACACGAACTATCTCATCCTGGGAATGATTATCGAACGTATCACCGGGATGAGGTACGACGCGTTTCTCCGGCAACGTGTGTTCGATCCGCTGGGCATGGAGCAAACGCAACGGAATGATTACGACAAGATCATTCCCCACCGGGCGTCCGGCTACCATTGGTCAGCGAACGAACTTAAAAATAGTCCCAGGCTGGAGCCGAGCTTCTTTGACAATGCCGATGCCGGCCTGCTCTCGTCGGTGCTCGATCTGGTAAAATGGAGTTCGGCGCTTGATGGCGACATCCTGCTCCGGAGGTCCAGCCGGACACTAATGTGGACGCCCACAATCGCAAAGGACGGCAAGGAGATTCCCCACGGACTCGGTTGGGTGGTGGCAAAGGAGAACGGTCACCGCATGGTTTATCACAGCGGCAATCGCGAGGATGGGTCGGCCTTCGTGATAAAATATCCGGACGACCGCCTGACTGTCATCCTTTTGATGAATCTCGGTGGAGCCCATGTCGTGACATTCGGAAAGCACGTTGCAGGAATCTTCAATCCAGAACTGACGCCAAAAGATGAGATTGCCAACTCTGATGCCGAACCCACAACCACCAGGTTTATCAAAGACGTGTTGCTGCGGATTCAAGCGGGCACGCCGGAGCCAGAGTCGTTCACTCCGGAAATGTGGAAGGACTTTCACCCGGCCATCACGGAGTATCTGCGAAGGATCATGAGGTCAGCCGGCGAATTGGAGTCATTGGCCGCGATTGCTCAGGATGATAAAGCCCGTCCGCACCGCTTTCATTACCGGGCTGCTTTCGCTCATAGCATCTTTTCAATTGATTTCGAGCTGAATGAAGAAGGAAAGATTACAACCATGTCGGTCGCGCAGGAGTAACCATTTCGAGAATGGAGAAGAACAAATACGGATGGTGGGCTGCAAAAGCTCCTTAAATTGACGATGTCCTACTCTTAACCCGGTTGGCACCTTCGATGCCTTGAAGCCGCCGTCACGCTTGTCGAGGATAATGCCTGACCAGCTGCCCGGGCTAAACGGAAAACATGAGATTGAACGGAAGTCAAATCCATGACCGACCTCAAATTCGCGCTTCACCAACTGCTGAAGAACCCCGGCTTCACCGCCGTGGCCGTGCTTTCGCTCGCCCTTGGTATCGGGGCCTGCACGGCGGTGTTTTCCATTGTCAACGGAGTGCTGCTGCGTTCATTGCCGCTACCGAATCCCAGTGAGTTGCGTGTGCTTCGCTGGGCGGACAACTTCTTTTCCGGCCTGGGGGCGCAACCGTTCATCGGTCGTTTATTCGATGCGTCAAACGCTGAGGTGGACGCGCCGCATCAGGTGGTCATCACCACAACGTTGTGGATGGAGCACTTTGGTCGCGATCCGAATGTGCTGGGCCGGACAATCTCGTTGAATGGAGAGATGTGCACGGTCGTTGGGGTGTTGCCCGGTGGGTTTTCGGGTGTACGTGCGGGCGACGGACGCGAGTTCTATGTTTTGATGACGCCCCAGTCACCCTTCAGCGAGCGCGCGGTGACTTCGGTCGAGCATTGGTGGGTACGTCTCATGGCTCGGATGAAACCGGAGGCCAACGACGCGCAATTGAAGGCCGTGCTCGATGTCGTGTTCGCGCGTGACGCTGGCGAACAGATGCAGGAGCCTGGCATGCTGGTCCAGCCCGGCCGAAGCGGTTTCGCCGCTAATCGTGACCAATTCCGCAAACCACTCATGCTCATGCTCGGGGCTGTCGGCGTGGTGATGCTCGTGGCCTGTGTCAATCTCGCCGGTTTGTCGCTGGCCCGCGGCGCGGCCCGGCAGCATGAGCTGGCGATCCGTGCCAGCCTGGGTGCGATGCGTTGGCGGCTCGTCCGGCAATCCTTCTCTGAAAGTCTCGTCCTGGCGCTGCTCGGCGGCGGGTTGGGAGGGCTGCTCTCCGCTGCGGGCACAAACATCATTGCCCGACTCCTGGCAGGGGCAGGGGGTGGGCTTCATTATGATACCTCGATCAACCTCACGGTTCTCGGCTTCTGCCTGGCGGTGGCGGTGGTCACTGCCGTGCTCTCGGGATTGCTGCCGGCCTTGAGGGCTGGCCGCATCCATCCGGTCGAAGCGCTAAAGGCGCGCGGCGCGTTGGACGCACCCAGGTTGTGGATGGGACGCGCGCTCGTCGCGGGTCAGATCGCTCTTTCGTTACTGCTCTTGACCGGGGCCGGGCTTTACCTCCGCACCGTATTCAACCTTCGGAATATTGACGCGGGTTTCGATATGGAAAAGCTGCTGGTGTTTCAAATCAACCCGGCGGCGGCCGGCTACAACGACACACAACTCGCCGGATACTACGAGGAATTGCAGAACCGGCTTGCCGCCACACCCGGTGTGCGCGACGCCACCTTAATAATGAACCCGTTGCTCGACAATCAGAATTGGTCCGGCGGTTTCTCGTTTCCTGATCGCGCCAGCCCTGTCGGCGTCAACCTGCAGACCCATCGGTTGATCGTGGGAGAGCGATATTTTTCCACGATGGGCATACCGCTTCTACAAGGCCGTGCGCTGAGGACCGGCGATGGCGCAGGCACGTTCAAAGCCATTGTGGTGAATGAGACGTTCGCCAGGAAATATCTGCCGAATGAAAACCCGATTGGACAGTCGGTGGCTTTTCTCCACGGCGACTGGCAGATCGTTGGCGTCTGCGGCGACACGAAATACGCGAACCTTAAGGACGAGGCACCGCCGACCGCCTACCTGTCCTTTCGGCAGATTCCGTTGAATTACCGGACAAGTTTTGCCGTGCGGACGGCATTGCCGCCGCTTGGCCTGACCCGGGTGATTTGTAAAACTGTCGCGGCGATCAACCCGGCTATCGCGGTGTCGCGAATCGTCACGCAAGCGCAACTACGTGATGGCAACATCAGCCAGGAACGGCTCTTCGCCACTCTCTGCGGCGGGCTTGCCGGACTGGCGCTCATGCTTTCGTGCATCGGCCTCTATGGTTTGATGGCCTACAACGTGGCTCGACGCACGAGTGAAATCGCCATCCGCATGGCTGTGGGCGCGCCGGCGGGACTGATCTCGGGCTCGTTTCTCCGCGAAGCGCTCCTCCTGACGGCCATCGGCATGGGGGCGGGCTTGCCGGTGGTATTGGCAGTCACTCAGCTCATCAAAAGCCAGCTTTACGGCCTGCCCCCCAACGATCCCATCGTCCTCGTCATCGTGACGACGGTCTTGCTGACCGTCGCGCTGCTGGCCGCCTGGCTGCCCGCCCGGCGCGCGGCGAAAGTTGATCCGATGGAGGCGCTGAGAAGTGAATGAAGACATTTTTGATTTCAAATTTGCGATTTGCGATTGAGGGTCCGGCGGCGGTAATCCGGCAAGCCGCCGTGATCGCGCTCAGTTTGCCGACCTCGCGGCAGAGAGGCTGAACTATTTCCCGGCGCGGCACAACCCCGTTGGCAACCGACAACTCGCTTCCCCAATCGCAAATCGCAAATCTAAAATCGCAATTCCATGAGCGACCTCAAATTCGCCATCCGCCAACTGCGCAAGAATCCCGGGTTCACCGCCGTAGCCGTCTTGACGTTGGCACTGGGGATCGGTGCGAACACGGTGGTGTTCAGCGTTACGAAGACCGTTCTATTCCATTCGATTGGCTTCGATGCTCCCGATCGCTTGATGTGGATTCGATTGGCCAATACGGAGTCCGGATCGGTCGAGGACCGGCTTTCCTGGCGGGAGATCCAGGACATTCGCGAGGGTACGACCAGCTTCGATTCCATCGCCACTTTTGGCGCGCCGGGTGCGATCTGGAATCAGGCAGACGGGGCTGTGGAAGTGTCCGCGCTCCGCGTGACACCCGGTCTGGCCGAGGTGCTGCGCATTCGTCCGGTCCTGGGTCGGATGATCGCCACTGCCGATTTGGACGCCGACGCCGAGCCGGTGGTGATGATCAGCGATGAGCTGTGGCAATCGCATTTCGGGAGCAGCCCCGACGTCATTGGGCAGACCGTTCGTCTCGACGAAAAGTCCCGTGCGATTATCGGTGTCCTGCCGCCGGGCCTGCGGTTTCCATTTGAACGCACGGTGTCCTTGAGAACCGGCGGCCACATTGAGGCCGGAGTACAGTCTTTTTGGTTTCCGTTGAGCGTGTGGGGTGGTGACGACCGGACTTCGCGGAACGCACGCATGTTCCTGCCCGTGGCCCGGCTGAAACCGGGTGTTTCGGAAAAGACCGCCCGGGCCGAACTGGCGGCGTTCGGACAGCGCCTGGCTGCAGATCATCCGGAAACCAACCGGCAATGGACGTTCAATCTGGTCAGTTTTCGGGATCTCATTCTGGGACGAACCCGGCAGGCAATTCCGATCCTGACGGTGGCGGTTGGTCTCGTGTTGCTGATCTGTTGTGTCAATCTCGCCAACCTGCTGCTGGCGCGCGGCGTGGCCCGGCAGCGCGAATTGACCGTTCGGCTGGCGTTGGGCGTCCATCGGCGGCGTCTGGTCCGAACGCTCCTGACTGAGAGTGTGCTGCTGGCCCTGCTGGGCGGTGCGTTGGGAATTGTCTTCGCGGCCGGATCGCTGGAGATCATTCGCGTGCTCGCGTCAGGCAGGGTTCCGTTCATTGAAGAAGCAACTTTATCCGGCGCTGTGTTGGCATTCACGATGGGATTGTCCGTGGTCGCCGGGCTGATGTTTGGATTGTTGCCGTCGGTTTATCTGACGCGTGCAGCCGTGGCGGACTCGTTGAGAACCGGTCCCCGAACCACCGGCAACCCGCAAGTGCGGTTGTGGCAAAGGCGACTGCTTATCGGTCAGGTTGCCATCGTGCTGCCGTTGCTCGCGTCAGCCGGGTTGCTGCTGGAGAGTTTTCGGCGCCTGGTCAATCAGGACCTGGGTTACCGGACCGAATCCGTTGTCCTGATTGATCTCAGCACGTGGGGCTTTAAGACCAACGGGGAGCTTTGCCGGATGTATCGCGCCCTTCGCGAACGTCTTGCGGCGTTGCCCGGAGTGGTGGCGGTCGGAACGAGTTCTTCCGCGCCGCTCACCGCGAAATGGACGTTCGAGATCAAAGCCCAGGTCCTCGGGCACCCGTTACCGGAAGCCGAGCGTCCTTCGCTCGCGGCTACCTTTGTCGCCTTCGACTATTTTCAGGCGATGGGAATTCCTTTGTTGGAAGGCCGGTTCTTCCGGGACGCTGAAATGAAGGACGACGGTTACGGACAGAATGTCATCCTGAATGAGACCGCCGCCGATCTGCTTTTTCCCGGTCGCTCGGCCGTTGGCGGTCGCTTTACAGTTGGTCGCGATCTGGAGGTGATCGGCGTCGTGAAGGACACCCGGGAAGTAAGCCTCGCCGAAAAGCCGCAACCCCACTTCTACTGGCAGTACGCATTTGGCGGCGCGCAAGTTGTGGTGCGAAGTGCCACACCCGGTGCCGCCCTGATTCCCGCTTTGCGCGAGACCGTGCAACAAACCGATCCGCGAATCCTCCGGATGGATTTTCATACGATGAAGGAGATCGTCGCGGGAACGGTGGCCGAACGCCGCTTTCTAATGCTGCTGCTGGCCGCTTATGCCGGCGTATCGCTGTTGATCGCTGTGGTTGGCATTTTGGGAATCTGCGGACATCAGGTTGCGCAACGGACTTTCGAATTCGGAGTCCGGCTCGCGTTGGGAGCCAGCCCATCCGGACTGCTTCGGTTGGTGTTTGTCCAATCGGGCCGGCTTGTGCTGACTGGTCTCGCTCTCGGTCTTGTGCTTTCGCTGGTGGCGGGTCGTTTGCTCGCCAGCCAGGTCTTTGAACTGTCCCCCTACGATCCTGAAGTACTCGGAACGGTCAGTCTTGCTTTCTTTCTCGTAGCTTTGCTTGCGAGTTTTCTGCCCGCGCGACGAGCAGCCAGGACAAACCCAATGGAAGTTTTGCGAAATGAATGATTTCAAATTCGCCTGCCGCCAGTTGCTGAAGAACCCCGCTTCACCGTCGTGGCCATGCTCCCGGTTGAGTCAGAAGCTCTGCGACATTCACTGGCGAAAGGAAAATTGGCTGAGAGGCGCACCCTCGCCACCATGCATCAAGACGGACCCATGGTTCGCGTCACGCGCCTCGGCTCGATGCTCTTCGGCTGCTTCGGCGCCGTGGCGCTGCTACTGAGCGCACTCGGCATCTACGGTTTGAAAGCCTGCTCCGTCGCACGGCCTGCTGGCTTCCGGCGCGACGCGCGGCCAGGGTCGATCCCATGGAGGCGCTCCGCAATGAAGGACGGATTCTTGACGAGGTTACGGTCGTCCGCGGAGGGATTCCTTCGGGGCACGCGGTTTGTAACCTGCCAGTTCATCGACCGGTTTCCCGGCAGCCCACGCGATGCCGCGCAGGAGCATGGGTTGGATGATGGGATCCGCAAAGTTCGAATACCTGTGGCCTTGCATCCACACGAAGGCGCGGGCCGGTGCCGTGCCTCCGGGGAGCGTGTGTTGATACGTCCAGATCTGAGGAACGACTTCGCCTGCGTGACCTGCCCGGATGGCCGTCGGGGTGCCGGCGATCACCGCCGTCGCGAGCACGTGAATTTTTGGATCTGCCGCCCAGGTCATCGAGTAAAACGCCTCATCCCCTTTCAGCGTGAAACCGGACATGCCCTGCATGATGGGATGCCCCCGGTCCACAATCGTATAAGGAACGTCCGCCTCGAGCGTGTAGTTGACCTCGCCATGCTTCTTGGCGCCGCCGAGCAACATCGCCAAATACTCGGGATTGGGGCCGCACAGCGCATCATGCAAACTCACCAGCCCACCTCCACGGCGGACAAACCCTTCCAGGTCGGCCTTTTCCTCGTCCGTCAGGAAACCTGCGTCGCCTTTGTCGAGCACGACCACGTCGGTCCGTTCCAGTTCCGCTGCGGTCGGCGAGTGGAACGAACCGTCCACGACGGCGCCATGCTCCGTCAGAATCTTGCTCCAATCGGCGAGGAATTGGGGGTAATCGTGCTCGCCCGGGCCGTGCGATTTGAGCCCGGCGCGAATGTATATTCTCATGCCACTGGGATTCTGTCCCGGCGGCAATGGCGCCCCGGCGGGCGCGAGGCCTTGTTCCCGTGTAACCGACTGCGGGCCGGCCGTTGGTTGCTGAGCGGAAGCTTGAGCAACGCCGAAGGTGGCGAGGCACGCCAAGAGCCACAGACGGATGGTCGGGAGCATGCCACTGAAGCTGTCATGCCCCCCTCGACCAGGCAATTCCGATTTTCGAGCGTCGTCAGGTATTCAAACGAGGGCATGACTCAACCCGAAGCATTGCTGGCAGCCCTAGACGTTTGAGGTGTTCGAGTGAGGCGACGCGAGGCGGATGTTTCGCGCTCGTTACGTGAAATTCAGGAGGCCGAGCGATTCAGCAATTGGCGAAGAACGAACGGCAGGATGCCGCCGTGCCGGTAATACTGGATTTCGATTGGGGTATCGATGCGGCAGCGAAGGATGACGATCTCGTCCGGGCGATGGCCGCGGCGAATGGTCAGTTTCAAGTCCTGTCGTGGTTTCAGATTGGCCGGGATTTCCTCGAGATCGAAAGACTCCGAGCCATCGAGATGGAGTGAAGCGGCGGAGACTCCTTCCTGGAATTGAAGTGGAAGAACGCCCATCCCGATGAGATTCGAGCGATGGATTCGTTCGTAGCTTTGGGCGACGACCGCGCGCACGCCGAGCAGCGCCGTTCCCTTGGCGGCCCAATCACGGCTGCTGCCGGTCCCATATTCCTGGCCGGCAAAGACCAGCAGGGGGGTGCGCGTTTCGGCATACTTCATCGCCGCGTCGAAGATGCTCATCACTTCGCCGGAAGGTTGGAAGGCCGTAACGCCCCCCTCAGTGCCGGGCACCATGAGGTTTTTGATGCGGACATTGGCGAAGGTGCCGCGGGTCATGACGCGATCGTTGCCGCGGCGCGAACCATAACTGTTGAAGTCAGGAAAGCTGACACTGTGATCGAGAAGGTATTGTCCGGCGGGCGAGCTTTTCTTGATGCTACCGGCGGGTGAGATGTGATCCGTAGTGACCGAGTCGCCGAAGATGCCGAGGGCGCGCGCGGACTGGATGGGGGTGATGAGGGCAGGTTCGAGCCCGAATCCCTCGAAAAAGGGTGGTTGCTGAATGTACGTGCTCTGGTCCTGCCAGGCAAAGACCGAACCGGTGGCCGAAGCGATCTGGTTCCAAAGGGGGTTTTGTTCAGCAAAATCTCGGTAGAGCTTTCGGAAGACTTCCGGCTTCAAAGTTGTGGCGAGGAGGCTGCGGATTTCTTCCAGGGTGGGCCAGAGGTCGCGAAGATAAACCGGGTGCCCCTCTTGATCGTCGCCCAGCGATTCGCGGGTGAGGTCAAGGTCCACGCGGCCCGCGATGGCAAAGGCGACGACCAACGGCGGCGACATGAGAAAATTGGCCTTGATACTGGAATGAACGCGGGCCTCGAAATTTCGATTACCGGAGAGGACGGAGGCGGCGATGAGATCATGCTTCAGGATGGCGTCTTCAATCGGTGGCGCCAACGGTCCCGAATTGCCGATGCAAGTGGTGCAACCGTACCCTACCAGGCTGAACCCAAGCTGATCGAGGTAAGGCTGAAGGCCGGTTTCGCGCAGATAATCAGTCACCACCCGCGAACCTGGGGCCAGTGAACATTTCACGACCGGATCGACGCGCAACCCGCGTTCGACCGCCTTTTTTGCGAGCAAGCCGGCCGCAAGCATCACCGAAGGATTGGAGGTGTTCGTGCAACTGGTAATCGCCGCGATCAACACGCTGCCATGCTGGATCTCCGCATCAAAGGGAAGAAACGCGGACGGCGGCAAGGCCTCGTTCGGTTCCGGCGTGGGATGCTGGTCGCGCATTTCGGATTCACTGGGGGAGACATCGGGCTTGCGGTGGCCGTAGCTGTGATCCGCTATTGGCGCTGCCGGTTGCTCGCTTCGCACCCGCACCCGAGAGGCCTCGACGGGTTCAGTCCTGCCAAAGCCACCTTCCGTGGCGGACCGGGCGAGGATGTCGAGGAATTCCCGCTTAAGTTCAGGGAGCTCAATCCGGTCCTGGGGGCGTTTAGGGCCCGCGACACTGGACACGATGCCGCCCAGGTCGAGTTCGAGGACGGTGGAGTAGTCGATTTCCCCGCGTTGGGGCATTCCGAATAGGGCTTGGGCACGATAGTAATTCTCGTACGTCCGGCATTGCTCCTCGCTTCGCCCGGTCGCCCGCAGGTAGTTCACCGATTCCGCATCGATGGGGAAGAAGCCCATCGTTGCCCCATACTCGGGGGCCATGTTCGAGATGGTTGCGCGGTCAACCACGGGGAGAGCCGCGGCGCCTGGCCCAAAAAACTCGACAAATTTTCCGACGACCTTTGCCTTGCGCAGCATCTGCGTGACCGTGAGCGCAAGGTCCGTGGCGGTGACGCCTTCGCGGAGGCTGCCGGTGAGAAGGACGCCGACCACATCGGGAGTAAGGAAGTAGACCGGTTGGCCGAGCATGCCGGCCTCGGCTTCGATGCCGCCGACACCCCATCCCACGATGCCGAGGCCGTTGATCATGGTCGTGTGTGAGTCCGTGCCGACCAGTGTATCTGGGTAATAAACCCCATCGGCATCACGGAGGACTCCTTTGGCGAGGTATTCGAGGTTGACCTGGTGGACGATCCCGATTCCCGGAGGCACCACTTTGAACGTATGGAAACCTTGCATGCCCCATTTCAAAAACTGGTATCGTTCCCGGTTGCGTCGGAATTCCATGGCCAAATTCTGCTCGAGGGCGCCGGCGGTCCGCGCAAAATCCACCTGCACGGAATGATCCACCACCAGGTCGACGGGCACGAGCGGTTCGATCAGGCTTGGGTCCCGCCCCAACCTTGCGACGGCTGAACGCATCGCGGCAAGGTCGACGAGCAACGGCACGCCGGTGAAGTCCTGCAGGACGATCCGCGCGACCACAAACGGAATTTCATCCGTGCGCTCCGCCTGTGCCGACCAATTAGCCAGTGCGCGCACATCGGATTCCCGGGTGAGCTCGCCATCACAGTGGCGCAAGACCGATTCGAGCACCAGGCGAATCGACACAGGAAGCCGCGAGATTGGGGCGACTCCGGCGGATTCGAGGGCTGGAAGCGAGAAAAAGGGCGCTGGCTGACCATTGCCGGTTTCGAAAGACTTGCGCGTATTAAAAGGGTTCGGTGTCGTGCTCATCATCAATCAGCTACTGTTCGTGCCAAAACGACAAAGCACGATGGAGAGCCACTGGGAACGTGTCAAGCGGTGGAGGCGCAACCGCAGCAGTTCACACTATGGCGTTACAAGCCAGCGCCGGGTGAAGGCACCCGGCGCTTCGATCCCGCCAAAATGAAAATTACTGGCGCCGGTCCGATGGGTGGACCGATCGGTTTTCCCCTTGCAGAAGCATTCGCACACCAATGGGGCATGAGATATCCGCGGTGCGCCATGTCCTGGGACCATGAGCGCGACGATGCGGCCACCCATCCCCTGGGGGCGCGCAACCAGGCTCCAAAGCGTGTGGGGAGGAGAGCGGCGAAACTACTTCAGTTTCGCGAGGGTTTCTTTGATCGCACGAAAATTGGGCAGCTCTTTGGGGGAGGGAGTTTGTTCCCCGTACTGGATGACGCCCTGTTTATCGATCACAAATGCGGCGCGCGCAGCGGTGGCGCCGATCCCGATCAGATCGGGAAGGAGGACCTCGTAGGCAGTGGCCACTTTTTTGTTGAGATCGCTGCAGAGGGTGACATTGATTTTTTCCTTTTGCGCCCAGGCCTCCTGAGCGAATGGACTGTCCACACTAATGGCAATGACGTCGACATTCTCATCGGTGTAGGCATTGAGCCCGGCGGTCATGTCGCACATTTCCCGAGTGCAAACGCTCGTGAACGCGAGGGGGAAGAAGAGAAGCAGGGTATTCTTCTGCCCGAAGTTTTTACTGAGCTGCACATCCACCAACCCGGCGGATTGCTTGGATTTAAGGCTGAAATCGGGGGCTTTGGTTCCAACTTCCAGTGGCATACGCAGGTGGGGTTGAGGTTTACGCGGTTGTCGACCGCCTTATATAGGGCCGGGTGGCGCGGGTGTCAATTGCTGCATGCCTCGCAGGATAACAGGGCTGAATCCCCGGTGCCCGCCTGATCTGCACATTTCATCCGAGGATTCATTTACTTTTCGCATTGTGGTTCAGCGTCCCGCATTCCCTGATGTTGGGGGACCGGAGGCTGAACTGGCCGGATTGGCCGAGAGCTGTCGCACGCCGGCAATGAGATAAATTACACCGGAGACGGCGGTGAAGAACGTGGCACTGACGGTCCAGAGATTGAGCCATGGAGCATTCAGTTTCAACAGGGCCCACAGTACGCAGGTCATCTGGAGCACGGTGGCGATTTTGCCGGTGAAATGGGGACGGACGACAACTTTGCCACCGACGTAATGAATCACCAGCAGACCGAGAAGGAGCAGGAGATCCCGGCTGAGGACCGTGGCGGTGAGCGAGAAGGAGAGCTGCGGCAGGTATTCGTCATGCCGGAAACTGATCAACACAATCCCAGAAATGAGCAGGAGCTTGTCGGCCAGGGGATCCAGGATGGCGCCCAGTTCACTGCGTTGATTGAAGCGTCGCGCGATGAATCCATCGACGCCGTCGCTCACCGCCGCGGCGGCAAAAGCGGCCAGAGCCATGAACCGGTGCCATTCGCCCGAGCCATTGACGTAATAAAGCACCTGCACAATGAAGAACGGCACGAGCAGTATTCGCAGGATCGTGATCTTATTGGCGGTGGTCATGAGCCGGACCTGATTCTTGACGAGGAGCCGCCGTCGTCAATCCCACAATCCCGGCGTGTGAACGTCCATGATGACATGGAGGCACCGTCTTTTTCTGGCGTTGGCGGCAGGGGATCGCTATAGGACCGGCACGGATCGCGTAACCTCGCGGCGGAAAGGCAGTAGGTCCGAAGAATCAACCCGCAAATACGCTCCTAAAGTTTTAATGGCCACGGTATTTGAGAGTCGTCGGAAAATCCTGTTTGTGGATGATGACCCGGATTTTTTGGATTTGATCCGGGCATCGGCGGCGGCCAGTGGAAACCATTGGGACATCCTTATTGCGAACACGACTGCCAAGGCGCTGGCCCTGTGCAAAGAACACACCATTCATCTGGCCGTTATTGACGTGAGCATGCCGGTCATCGACGGGAGCCAGTTTCTGACCCTGTTGAACCGGCAATACCCCGCGATGCTGAAAGTGATGCTGACCGCTACTCCAAGCGATTCCGCCCGATCTGAGAGTCTGGGGAATGGGGCAGAGCTGTTCCTCGAAAAGCCGCGCAATCAGGCCGAGCAGGAGATCCTTTTCGTGACGCTCAACGAGGTAATGACCCGGCGGCCCGAGGAGGGGTTTCGTGGTGTTTTGCAGCAGGTTGGGCTTGGAGACGTGATCCAGATGGCGTGCCTGGGTGGTAATACCACCGTCTTTGAGGTGACTTCCCGGCACAAACACGGTGAGATTTATATTCGGAACGGAGCGATTATCCACGTCACGTTCGGTGAAGAGGTGGGCCAGAGGGCATTGAACCGGCTGCTAAGACTAAAACGGGGGGAATTCCACGCCCGGGATTTTATGGAGCCGCCGGAACACAGTATCTCCGCGCCGTGGGAGTTCTTGTTGATGGAAGGCGCGCAATTCCGGGATGAGACCATGCACCTGGGAGAAGGGGACACCCTTTTCATGAAAAACCTCAGCGTCCGCACCAGTAGCGCGGCGGAAGCTGAAAACCCGGCAGACGAAGATTCGGTCCAAAATGAGGGAGACAAAACCGAACCCGATTTGGCATCCTTGGAGGCTGATGCTCTTGAAAACGCGATACCGCTTAAGCCGACCGAATTTATAGCCGATGATAGACCAAGGCCGGCGGATGACGCGGAACCGGAAAATGCAGACTCGAACCTTTGAGCGCCGAAACACACACTGCCTACCGATCACATCTTGATGACGTGGTTTTCCGAAACCCCCATGATAAGACCCAATAGCTGGATCCCGTTCAATCCTGGCCGATCCGAGGCGGCGCCTCGTTAGCGCATGAACAAACCCGGCTCAAATGGATTCACGGGACCGCCGCTCCTGGAACAATTAGGGGCACTCTGTTCATTGCTGGCGCATGATCTGGCCAACCAATTATGCGTCATTAGTGGCAGCGCCAGCTTTGCCCAGATGGTGTTGGACGATCCCAAGAGACTCGCGACGGCGCTGGATGCCATTACGCGGGCCAGCGAAACGGCCGGGCATGCCGTCAGCAGTTTCGGAGAATACCGGCGGACTTTGCCGGCGACGTTTAAGCCTGGCCCGGCGCGAGGAGTCATCGATGCATTTCAAGACTTCGCGAACCACGCGGGATGGAAATGTGTGGCGGCCCGGGATGTCAGAGGCTCCCTGTTGCTTCCGCCGGAATGGGCGGTTTTTGCCGCAAGCACCATCAAGATGGAGATTTATTCCAAACCCGTGGTCTTGCACCTGCAGCAGAACAATCCGCGCCAGCACGAGGGCCATAATGCCGGCAGGTTGCCGATCCAGGGCGCAAGGTGGCAACCGGGATTGCATATCCGGTTTGATTATGCTTCGAGTCGGACGTTTTCGATCAAGGAAATCCGTGCGCGGCACGAGAATCTCGGATTATTGGCCGTGTTCGAATTAAACCGGATGTTAGGCGGCGAGGTGGACAGCAGGACGCCCAGTCCCGGAAGGCAGGAAATTGATCTGTGGCTGCCTTTTGTAGAAGACGAGTCGAACCCAAACGCCGCGCCGCCGGCCGAGCGCGTGGCGTGACGGATTGCCGCGGGATAGCGTGGGCGGTCAAATGGATATTTCAGCCACTTGATCCCGGGTCTCCAGTAATTCGAGAATCATGGCAACCGATTCGGCCACGGCAAGCTTGTCGGTGTGGAGTTCCAGTTCGGGCGCGAGTGGCGGTTCATAGGGAGCGGAGATTCCGGTAAAATCCTTGATCTCACCGGTCCGGGCCTTCGCGTAGAGTCCTTTGGTGTCGCGCAATTCACAGATTTCGATGGGGGCGTTCACGTGTACTTCGATGAACTGGCCGGGAGGCAACATCCGGCGCACCAGTTCGCGATCGGATCGATAGGGTGAAATGAAAGCCGTGATGCAGATGACACCCGCTTCGGCAAACAACCGCGCAACTTCACCCACCCGCCGGATATTCTCGCGGCGATCGGTGGGGGAAAAGGCCAGGTCGGAGCAGAGGCGATGCCGGATATTGTCACCATCGAGCACGTACGTTTGGCGTCCCTGGTTGAACAACTCCCTTTCGAGTTCCATCGAGAGAGTGGATTTGCCGGAGCCGGAAAGGCCGGTGAGCCAGATCACGCAGCCGGAATGGCCGTTCCGGAGGCGCCGTTGTTCCGGGGTGACCTTGCCGTGGCTCCAGAAGATATTCTCGCTCTTGTGTCCCGAGTCGGCGGAACGCCGGGGATAATGATCGTCCAGGATGATACCGCCCCCGGAGACGTCGTAATGATCGACGATCACGAACCGGCCGGTGGGGATGATCTCGGCGTGGGTATCGAAGGCGATTGGGCGTTTGGTTCGCAAGTAGAGTTCGGCGACCTCGTGGCGGCCGACGAAGGCTTCCTTTTCTTCCCGTGACACCGTCTCGAGGGTGGAGGCGTCGATGACCCGCTCAATGGAATCAATCTGGCATTCGGCCTCCTGGCAACCGAGCTTCAACTTGTAGGACGTGCCTTTCCGAAAGGGATTGCGACCGAGCCAGAAGATGCGGGCTTTGAAGCGGGTGAGCTCATAGGGAGGGGCGGACTCGAGGGCCGCGACCGCGCCCCGCTCGACGAAGATTTGTTCGGTCAGGGTAATGCCGATCGATTCACCCGCAACGGCGTCGTCGCGGGTTGGCTCGTTCCATCTTTCAATGGAACGGACGGTGCTGAGTTTGTTGTGCGGGCAGAAGATGAGACGATCGCCGACCTGGAGTTTGCCTGCCTCGACCCGGCCGGCCAGGATGCGTCGTTCGTCGAAACGGTAGACATCCTGGATGGGGAATCGCAGAGGCTGATGGAGCGGCGGCTCTTCGGCGACGAAATCATCCAGGGCTTGAACGACCGTTGGACCTTCCCACCACGGCATGCTCGCACTGCGCGCCGCGATGTTGTCACCGTCCCGGGCGACGATCGGGATGAATACTTTCGGGGTGAGGCCGATGGTCCCCAGCCAGGCGCGATATTCGCGTTCAATGTTTTGGAAGCGCGCGCGCGAGTAGTCTTCGAGGTCCATCTTGTTCACCAGGACGGCGAGTTGGCGGACCCCCAGCAGGTGGAGGAGGTAGCCGTGGCGCCGCGAGTTTTCCTGCACGCCTTCGTGCGCGTCGATGAGCAGGAGTGCCGCCTCGGCGTTGGCGGCCCCGGTAACCATGTTTTTGAGAAACTCCTTGTGGCCGGGGGCGTCGATAATGACGTATTGGCGTTTGGCCGTTCGGAACCAGATCTGGGCCGTGTCGATGGTGATGTTCTGGTCGCGCTCGGATTGGAGCGCGTCCATCAGGTTGGCCCATTCGAAGGGCACGCCACGGCGTTCGGCCACGCGGCGCAGTTGCTCCAGCTTTCCATCGGGCAGTGAGCCAGTGTCGTGGAACAGACGGCCGACGAACGTGGACTTGCCGTGATCGACGTGGCCGACGATGACGATCTTAAGTTGCTGGGATTCCGAAGCGGTTGAAGCAGGGTTCATGGTCAAGACGCCGGCGAGCGGGTTTACATGTAGCCATCGCGTCGGAGCTTCTCGAAGGCGTCTTCGCTTTCCTGGTCCTGAGCGCGGCCGGCCCGTTCCGGGGTATTGGTAGCGCGCAGTTCCGCGACGATTTCAGGCACGGTGCGGGCCTCGGATTTGATGGGAAAGGTGCAGGGATAACAACCGAGGCGCGATAGCGTTCCCCGCGTTCATTGGCGAAATAGAGGGGAATGACCGGAATGTTCTCGCGTTGGATGTACTCCCAGATATTCAGCTCGGTCCAATGGAGCAGGGGATGGATGCGAATGTGCGCCCCGCTCTCATAATCCGTTTTGAACTGGTCCCAGAGCTCGGGCGGCTGATCCTCGACGTTCCATTCCATGTTGCTTGTCGCGCGGACTGAAATAGCGTTCCTTGGCGCGCGTGGGTTCCTCGTCGCGGCGCACGCCGACGATGACGCCGGTGAAGCCGTGGTGTTCCAGGACCTGCTTGAGGGCATCTTTCTTGAGGGTGCCGCAACATTCGACCCGTGTGGCCCTGCCGTTGGGATACGTCTTGCCGGCGCGAAGGACCTCCTCGTTCTTGCCCACGATGAGCTGGAGTTTCCAATCGCGGACGAGCTGATCGCGATACTCGATCATGGAAGGGATCTTGTAAGTGGTATCCACGTGCACCAGGGGAAACGGGACATGGCCGAAGAAGGCCTTGCGCGCGAGCCAAAGCAGCACGGTGGAATCTTTGCCGATGCTCCAGAGCATGGCCAGGTGTTCGAACTTGTTGAAGGCCTCGCGAAAGATGTAGATGCATTGGTTCTCCAGCCGCGTCAAATGATCCATGGTTTTTGGGTATGTCGATCGATCCTCAGGTCGAAAATTCGAAACGTCGTCGGCTTGGTCATCTCGCACGATTGGCCGGTCAGATCTGGAAGTCGATCTTCTTGGGGAGGAAGGTGTGGATGCCGCATTCGACTTTCGCGAAGCCGGTCCATCGCCCGGCGCGCTCGCCTTCGCCGTTGGCGGTCTGCCGCGTGCAAGGCCAGCAGCCGATCGATCGATATCCGCGGTCGTGCAGGGGATTGTACGGAATTTCATGGCGCCGAATATAATCCCAAACGGCTTCGCGCGACCATCCGGCCATCGGATTCAACTTCACAATGTCGCGGCCGGCCGCTTCGTCCAGGGTATAGAGTTCCACGATGCCAATATCGGCGCGGCTCCGGGATTGTTCCCGGCGCAGGCCGGTGATCCAGCAGTCCACTTCAGACAATCGATCACGGAGAGGCAGGACCTTGCGAACGGTGCAGCAAAGATCCGGTGTCCGCCGCCATAGTTCGGGGCCGTGGACGTCGGCCTGCTCCTCGACAGAAAGATCGGGTTCGAGGGATTCGATGGGGAATCCGAAGAAATTCTCGAGGCGGGATTTCAGCTCGAGGGTTTCGGGAAAGAGCAGGCCGGTATCCAGCGTGAACACCGGGAATGCGAGGCCCTGTTGGCGGGCGAGATGGATCATGACCAGACCGGCGCCCTGAAAGCTCGTGCCGATGCTCGCGCGGTTCGAAAACCGATCCCAGGCCCATCGAAGTATTTCTTCAGTCGATTGTCCGCTAAACTGGCGGTTCAGGGCTTCGAGCTCAGCGGCCGATTTCATGGCTGGTCAAGGGCTCGATCCGGTATCAAGCGGTCGCGACCGCGGTCTCGTTCCACAACGTCCGGGCGCACCAATCACCGAATCGTTCATCCGGTTCACGCTCATGAGCATATCGCGTCAGGATCGGCCGGAGTTCGTTGATAAGTTCCGGATCCTTGACGCTGTCTCGGAAAAGCCGGTTCAAGCGGGTACTCGAGGCATTGCCGCCGAGGTAAACCTGGTAACGCCCCGGCCCTTTGCCGACAAACCCCAGTTCCGCCATGTACGGCCGCACACAGCCATTGGGGCAGCCGGTCATGCGCGTGACAATCTCGAGATCAGCCAACCCGAGTTCAGCCAGAACGGCCTCGATCCGGGTCATCAATGCCGGCAGGTAGCGCTCCGATTCCGCCAGGGCCAATCCGCAGGTGGGCAGGGCGGGACAGGCCATCGAGGCGCGGCGGATCGGAGTGGCCTGTTGCTCCGCCTGGACGCCATGTTGTTCGAGAGTGAGATTGATCGATTCCATCGCAGCGGGATCGACATCGGCGAGGATCAAATTCTGCGATGGAGTGAGCCGGATCTCAGGCTGGAATCGGCTTACAATCTCGCGCAGAGCTGTCTTCAACCGGCAACCCTCCGAGTCCGCGATTCGACCGGCCTGGATGAACAGACCCAGAAACGATCTGCCGTTTTGCTGTTTGTGCCAGCCGAACAAGTCTCCCTGGCGCGTGAACTGGAAGGGCCGCGGGGGCGAGAGTTTGATCTCCACGCGGTTCTCAAGCTCCGTCCGGAACCAGTCGGCGCCGCGTTCCTCGATCACATACTTCAAGCGCGCATGTTTCCGATTCGTGCGATCCCCGAAGTCTCGGTGTATGGCCAGGACACCGCGGGCGACATCGACCAGTCGTTCCGGCGGCAGGAACCCGATCACATCGGCCAATCGCGGGAATGTGTGGGTGTTGCCGTGGGTCATGCCGAGCCCGCCTCCGGCCAGGAGATTGTAGCCCTGGAGCCGATCGTCTTCGGTGATCGCCACGAACCCCAGGCAATTGGTGTATACGTCCACGTCATTCAACGGTGGAACGACAAAAGCCGTCTTGAACTTGCGCGGTAAAAAAGTCTTCCCGTAGAGCGGATCCACCCGATCCTCTTGGGCCTCCGGTGCCAGGTCCAACTCTACCTGGTCGACCCAAATCTGGTGATAGGCGCTCGTTTGGGGCAGCAGGGCGTCGGAGACCCGCCGGGCATCGCGCAGGACACGCTCACTCACGAGGCTCATGGTGGGAGTCGGTGGCGCCATGACATTACGATTCACATCGCCACACGCGGCCAACGTGGTCGCCAATGCCTCATGGATTCCTTTGATGAACGGACCCAAGCCGCTCTTGACGACGCCATGGAATTGAAAACCCTGGCGCGACGTGATCCGCATTGTATTGTTCCCGTGCCGTGACGAAAGGTCGTCGAAGATGAGGTATTGGTTCGGCTTCACCAATCCCCCCGGCAAACGGCCGCGGATCATGAAGATATATTTTTTGCCGGTCTTTCGAAGATCCCGATCGTCCTGTTGGTATATCCCATGGAACTTAAGGAACTCATAATCGTCCTCCGAGAACCGGTCGACATCCGGCCGGTGGAGGGTGGAAGCGATCGTGCCGGCGAGGGCGGGGTGGGTTTCTTTGAGGCCTTCGTTTCGGGCGCGCTTGACAGGGGCACTGGAATCAATCATAAGTAAGTTGCCTATGTTGATAATGTCTAACGACGCATCTTTTTTGTCAAGCGTTCTTCGTCGGTCCCCGGTTATGCTCTCCCTGCCTTTATGACCGATCGTTGCTTTGCTTATTTCGATTACAATGCCACCACGCCCGTCGCACCCGAGGTGCTGGAGGCAATGCTCCCATTTTACCGGGAACTTTGGGGGAATCCCTCCAGCGCCTATCGATTCGGCAAAGAGGTGGCCCGGAATATGGAGATCGCCCGGGCGAGGCTGGCAGAGTTTATTCATGCCGAACCGCGCGAGATCATGTTCACCAGTTGCGGAACGGAAGGCAACAACACGGCGATACAGAGCGCATTGGCGACGCATCCCGCACGCCGTCATGTGTTGACGACTGCGGTGGAACATTCCGCCACATTAAAGTTCTGCCGGCAACTTCAGGCGCGCGACTACGAGGTTACGTATTTGCCGGTGGAGGAGGACGGGACTTTGGACTTGCATCGGCTGGAGAAATCGATTCGGCCGGACACGGCGGTGGTTTCGGTGATGTGGGCGAACAACGAGTCGGGGGTATTATTTCCGGTCGAGGAGATCGCGGCCATTTGCCGGAGCAAAGGGGTATCGTGTCACACGGACGCCGTTCAGGTGCCGGGGAAGCTCGAGATCGATGTGAGGGCGTTGGGGGTGGACCTGCTGTCATTATCGGCGCACAAGTTCCATGCGCCGAAGGGCGTGGGCCTATTGTATATTCGGAGTCATTCGCGGTTTCATCCGCACATTGTCGGCGGCCAGCAGGAGCGTGGTCGGCGTGGGGGGACGGAGAATGTGGCGGGGATTATGGGAATGGCGCGGGCGTCGGAGTTGGCGCAGGGCCATCTGGGGGAAGAGAACACGCGCGTTCGGGCATTGCGTGACCGGATGGAGGGGGCGATTTTCGAGCGGATTCCGGAGACTGCGCGCAATGGAGCGCGCGAGCCCCGTTTGCCGAACACTTCGAATCTTTCTTTTGCCGGTGTGGAGGCCGAGGGGGTTCTCATTGGCCTGGATCAGGCGGGGATATGTGCGGCGAGCGGGTCTGCTTGCACATCGGGATCGGTGGAGCCATCGCACGTCATGGTGGCGATGGGCTTGAGTCCGGCGCGTGCCGCGAGTTGTGTCCGGTTCAGCTTGGGAATCGGGAATACGGAGGCCGAGGTGGACCATCTGATCGATGTTTTGCCGGGGATCGTGAAGCGCCTGCGCGAGATGGCCCCCGGACGGGATCACGGTGTGCGGCGCCACGCCCAACCCGCGGCTTAGTGGTCTGTTTCATAAATACGGTCACGTTCGTTGCGCCCAATTTGGCCTGAGGCAAGGCGCGAGGGCGAGAGTGTATCCCCTGCGATACTCGACCGACCGAGCAACGCCGCCCCAGGCCAAATTCGGCGCAACCCTCCGGGCGGCCGTTCTTTTTCGGCCAGACTTCGTTGCTCGCGCCTTCCAGACCGCTGCGGGTATGCTCGTTGCTCGCGCCTCGTCTGGCCGAAAAACCCCTGGCCGCGAACGTAACCGTATTTATGAAACAGACCACTAAGCCGTGTCTATGCAGTGAAACACCGTCACGGCTCAGCGGTCAAAACCGCCAATTACGGCGAATACCGCACCCGCCGCCTCGTGCCGCCCGAACAAGGACAGAATCATGGGAAAGGTCGTTATGATTTTGTCTGTCATGATTCGGTCATCCGCACCAGAAACTGGGACGACAAAAACCGCCAATCACGCAAATCACGCCAATGGGACCGGCCGAGCATAACCGTGAGCGCATGTTTTTATTTGCGGTTGAAATGAATCATTACGGCTTGGGCGGTACGAGCGCGATGGGCGCGACGCGGACACAAAGCCGTTGACGCTTCCGAGGAGTTGCCAGCAATATGCGGTTCCGAGGTCGGGCCGAGGCGGGATCATGACGCGGCCGGCGGAGGCACTGAACATCGAAATTGGACTATGAATCTGGACACCCTTTATTCGGAATTAACACTGAAAACGAAGGCCAAGCTTGCCTTGGTCGTGCTCGACGGCCTGGGCGATTTGGCGACCTTAACCCAGGGTGAGTTGACTCCACTGGAAGCTGCGCTCACACCGAACCTGGACCGCCTGGTGGCCCGAGGCGTTGCGCAAGGACGGATGACGGCAGTTGCGCCAGGCATCACGCCGGGAAGCGGTCCGGGGCACCTGGCGCTTTTCGGTTATGATCCTCTTGAATTTGGGGTGGGGCGCGGAGTGATTGAAGCCCTGGGATTGGGGCTCAGCCTGAAGGCGGGGGATGTTGCGGCGCGTGCCAACTTCTGCACCCTGAGTGCCAAGGGGATTGTGACGGATCGTCGGGCGGGCCGGATCGAGACCTCGCTGTGCGAGGAGTTATGCGGGTTATTGACCCGGAAGATCCGGAAGATAGGCGAAACCGAAGTCATCATCAAACCCGGCAAGGGCCATCGGTTCGTGGTGGTCTTTCGAGGCAAAGGCCTTGAAGGTCCTTTGAGCGATGCCGACCCGCATCGGGAAGGCGAGCCCATCTCCCAGGCCCAACCGCTCGACCCGAAATCGGTCAAGGCGAAAAAGACGGCGAAACTGGTGGCTGATTTTTACAAGGCCGCGCTGCCGATCCTGGCGAAGAAGCATCCGGCGAATGGTTTTTTGATGCGCGGGATTGCCCATCAGCCGGAGATCCCGACGTTCGAGCAGCGGTATCAGTTAAGGGCGGCGTGTATTGCCGTTTATCCCATGTACAAGGGCCTGGCACAATTGGTCGGCATGACCAAGCTCGAAGGCGCTCAAAATCTCACGGAACAATTCCAACGGTACTTGGACGAATACGACAACTACGACTTTTTCTTCATTCATTTCAAAGCCCCCGATATGTATGGCGAAGACGGCGACTTTGAGGCGAAGAAAAAGGCCATTGAACAATTCGACGACGCGCTGCCCCGGTTGCTGCAGAAGCGGCCGGACGTCATCGCCATTACCGGTGACCATTCCACTCCCTGCGCACTGAAGGGGCATTCCTGGCATCCCAGTCCAGTCCTCATCCACTCGGATTACTCCGGCTCCGACAAGCTGGACCGGTTCACGGAGACGGGTGCGAATCTTGGCTCCCTGGGGGTGTTCGACGCCAGGTTTCTCATCCGGCATATGCAGGCCAACGCGCGGATGCTTGATAAATTTGGCGCCTGACGCCGGGCATTGGTTTGCACGGGCTGGCCGAGTTCGAGATGGAGCATGGCCGGCCGGATTTGCATAGGAATGAAAGCCGTTATCCTGGCCGCCGGAAAGGGGACCCGCATGGGAGATCTCACGCAGGAGATTCCCAAACCGATGCTGGTTGTGGAGGGCAAACCGATTCTGGAGCACATCCTTTCGGGTTTGATCGACGCCGGGGTGCGGCAGATCTGCATTGTCACGGGGTGGCATGCTGAGGTGATCGAGAACCGTTTCGGAGCGGGTGAGAGCCTGGGGGCTCAACTCGTGTATGCCCGGCAAACTGTCCAGGACGGGACGGGCAAAGCTCCGGAGCTCGCGAAGGCCTTTGTGGATCGCGATGATTTCCTTCTGACGTATGGGGATATTCTCGTGCGACCCGACACCTATGCCCAAATGATCCGACGCTTCCAGTCCGGGGCGTATTCCGGGCTTCTCACCGTGACGGCAGGTGAGGACGTCACGAAAGGCGGGCTGAACTTTTTCGACGCGGAATTCTGCCTGCGAAGACTGATCGAAAAACCGTCGACGGAACAAATCGATGAACTCCGCCTCTCTGGCCAACTTCAGCCAGGACAACCGGTATGGTATAATGCCGGGATTTACCTTTTCCGCCCGGTGCTGTTTGAATACACGGCCCAACTCAAGAAATCTTCTCGCGGTGAATATGAGCTCACGGATGCCATCAGCGCGATGGTGGCATCGGGCCATCGGGTCGTCGGTTTGCCGATCGAGGGACGCTGGGTGGATGTGCGCGATCCGCAGGTCCTGGAGCAATTGCAGGGCGGTGGGCTTCAGCCTTGATCGGCCAAGGATCGGACGGAGTTCTGGTGCTAGCCTTTATTCAACGAGCAATCTGAGCCGATTCGGCCAAATCGAGCATGCGTTTAACGGCGGCGTTTGGTTGATCGATATTATTTGCGGTCCGGATGGTCACCGTAGGAATGGCGCCGTGCTCGACATGCATTCGCATGCGCAGGGCTTCGTTGTCGTCGCGGCCGCTCAAGCCGGAATAGCCGATCGTGCGACACAATCGTCCGAACAATCTTCGATTCAGGTCGCAGCCGCCGGTTCGATCGAGTCCCTCGAGGGATTGTTGCCAACTCTTAAAGAGATGCGCCTGGGCGAAGGATTGTCCCTGCATGGTGATTTCGTTGAGACCCTCGCCTCCCACCACCAAGCCGGCGCCCAGTGCCGCCACGTGCCGGATCAAGCGGTTCATGCCCTCGGTGGAAGTCATCCCTTCCACCAGGCAATTGTGCAGGTTGTGGGACACCAGCGTTACGTCAATGAACACGGTCTCCAGCGCAAGGTCTTGAGCCGCTTCGAGGATGTTCTGGCCCAGGATCGACCGCCACATCGCCAAGCCGGGGTGGATTTTGACCATGACCTTCTTATCACGATTGTGAAGCCGGCTGGCATTGGATTCCGGCACGCCCAACCCACGGCCGCGATACCAACTCCAGCCCCGCAAGTCCTGCTTGTCGATCCCTCGGTATTGGAAATCCCGTAAGTAGGCATACGCCGGGTGGCCGGGATCCATGTCAATGGAATTGAAGTGCGGCATCATTCGGAAACCCATCGAGCGGCCTCTGGCCACGAATTCCTTGGCTGAGGCGCTCGCGACATAGCTTGGATAGTTCTCATCGTAAGGATCCGTCCGCCAGTTTGGGAAGTGGATCAGCACGCGCCGGGGATCGAGCCTCCTGGCCAGGGCATCAAGGATTTCGGGCGTTCCCGGGCACCAACTGACGGCAAAGCTCACCTCATGAATCCAGGGTGCGCGGCTTGCCTCGGTGGCCTCGAGGGCATAGGCCTGCCAAAGCCAGGCCCGGTATTCCTCGGCCGGCACAGTCCAATCATTTTGGAAGACATTCAAGCGCCAGGTGAGACCGCCGGCGCTGAGGTTGTTGTCGATCGGTCCGTAGGCTTCGGTGTCGAGGGCGACCCGGTTCGAGTCGGCGCTCGATCCGACATGGAGGGCCTTGTAGCGGTATTGATTGTCGCGGGTATGGATCCAGAAGCCCGATTGCGGCCCTTGAAATATCGCCAGGCCCGCTTCCCAAAAAAAGGGCCACTCCCAATGGGTATTCCGGATCAGTGGATCGTCCAATTTCAACCTGACGCCTTGGAAGAACGGGGCCACCAACTCCAGGTCCGAACGCAGACCGGGAACATTCCATCGGCATCCGCGCACACCGGGGCGGGACGAATAGGCCGACGGTTCGATCAGGAGATCCCCTGTCTCCGGGTCGGCACCAATCCCCAGGACACCGTCGCCATCCCAGCAATGAAACACGACTTCGGCGCGGTGTGGGCCGATCGAACGCACCGTGATCTCACCGAACTTTGAGTCGTCGACGCGCACGATTTCGTCGCTGCGGTAGACCAATTCGAGGGCGGCGCCAGCGGGTATTTCGGGAACACGAATCCATTCCTCGCCGGACGCTTTGCTTCGCAACGAAGTTAGAAATCCCCGGGTCATTTCCGCGGTCAGCGTGTGGCTTTCGATGAGGATACGATCACCGTCGACTTTGACGGACGCGTATCGGCGCTGGGTTTCGATTGGGTCAGGAGTTGTCTCGCCGGCGGGCAGAGTTTGGGTCGTGAGCGCGGCCATTGCGGTCGCACCGCCAGCGGTCCGGAGGAAATGTCTACGATTAATCATGGTGGGTCGGCGCGGAGTTTCCCATGAAACGAGGCTGCGCGCAATCCGAAGGTCTCCGCAATCACCACAGCTCGACCGGGCCTTTGGGAACGGGAATCGATTGGCCCGGCGCGAGCAGATTCTCCGTCATGAACGAGGCGATGAGGGGCGGGGGGCGAAATCGGGGAAGCAATTCGCCATCGCCGTCGCAGAACTGTTGTCGCCAGCCAAGGTAGTCCGCCAGGATGGATTCGAACTCGGCCTTCGAGGTGAGGAGGACCACGCGGCGATTGAACGGGTGGCAGGGGCCGAATCGGCGGGCGTACCACGGCGCGACTTTGCGGAACATCCGGCAGCCGTGAGTTTCGCCGAAGATCTCCACCATCCAATCGAGGTGCCGGCGCATGACCCGCACGCGTTCCTCGAATGTCGGTTCTGGAGGGAGAAGGCCGGACTCGATAAAGGCCAGCGTGTGGCGGAAGATCCAGGGATTGTAGAACGCGCCCCGGCCGATGCTGACGCCGGCGCAACCGGTCTCCGCAAACATGAACCGAGCCGCCTCGGGGCTGGCAATGTCGCCATTGCCGATCACGGGGATCTTGCGAGCGGCTTGGACCACGGCGCGAATTCCGGCGAGGTCGACCCTGCCTCCAAAACCCTGTTGTCGGGTGCGTCCATGGACAAAAACGGCGGCAATGCCCACATCTTCGAGGGCCCGGGTGAGGTCGGGGGCGGTGAAGTTTTCTTCATCCCAACCGAGGCGCATCTTGGCCGTGACGGGGATGCGAACGGCGCTGACCATACCGTTGACCAGGCGGGCGGTGGCGGTGAATTCGCTCATCATGGCGGAGCCGCCGCCCACGCGACAGACCTTGCGGACGGGGCAGCCCATGTTGATATCAACCGCGGCGATGCCGTGCGATTCGAGCAGGACGGCCGCGTCCCGCATTTCTTCAGGAATGGCACCGAAGAGTTGAACGGAGAGAGGTTGATCAGCGGGGCGGGTTTCGACGAGTTTGAGCGCTTTGGAATTCTTCTCCAACAGCGATCGGGCGTTGACCAGGTCGGTGGTCATGAGGCCGACTCCGCCGATCTCGCGGACCGTTAGGCGGAAGGGCAGGTTGGTGTAACCTGCCAGGGGCGAGAGAAAGAGGTTGGACGACAGCTCAAGCGGGCCGAGGCGCATCATGGCTGGGCATTTGGGCCAGGCCGGAGTTTGTCGAGCAGCGTCAAACCGGGTAGTTGGAGTCCGGGAGTCGAAATGCGCAGGCGAAAGAAGCGACGCTGGATTTCGGTGGCCGTGATGAAACGCTCGGTAACTGGAAACTGGCCCTGAACCACCACGGAGAAATCGGCGGCGGCGGTGGGATCCGGCAGCCCCAGAATCTCATACGCGTCGTCTTCGATCCCGGGCCAGCTCAATCGCAGGTAGTAGGGATTCCAAACGGAAAGATCGACAAGCAACGGACGATCCGCCGCGTCGGGGCTGGTGCCGAGCACCTGCTCCAAGGCATTGGAATAGCCGTCGGCGTCCGGATCATCGCGCGGACCCTGTTGCAAGTTTCCGAGTTGCGCCTGTTCCCAATCATCGTCCAAACCATCGCCGTCCGAATCGGAGATGGCGACGCCGCGCAGGATCAACTCCAGGGCAGTGACGGTACCCGTATTTGAGGGTTGTTCATCGGTGATTTCAACCTTCCACTGGCCGCGACTGGACTCGAGGAAATGGTGGACGGAGTAATAGGTCCAGTCGGAGGGCCCGGCGGCTTCGTCGTAGTTGACACGCTGCAGGACGCTGCGGGTGCCCGCGGGAGAGAGGAGTGTGATGCGCAAGTCGCCCCGGCGGTCGTGGGTGGTGGCCACCCGAAGTCCAACCTGTTCGCAAACCAGGGTGTTTGTGACCATATTGACGAAGGTATGCCGCGCGGGAGAAATAGCCATCTGAACACGGAGCTCGGGATCCGACTCGAGTTGAGCGCGCAAGGCCTCGCCTGCGTCGTGCCCGATCAAGAGGGCCGGGATGGAGGCATAATCGGTGCCCCCCATGATCAGGCGCTCCGTGGCGCCGACATTGTTATAAATGATGGCGAATGCGGCCCCGGCGAGCGCGGCATTTTCTATCTTTTCGATAAAGAGATAGTTTCCGCGTTGGATCAACGCGGCTTTGCCTTGGAGATTATTGGTAATCGGAGGGGTCGCTATTCCAATATCGACGAGCTCAAGCGCGGCAGTCGAATCGTCCGCATGAATGCCCATGCTTGGGGTGCCGGGGATGGCGGCCGTGTCGCCAGATCCGGGAAGCGACCCTCTAACCAGGACGTGCAAACCGTCATCCGGGATCGGAATCGGAAGGTTTGAGGCATAGCGGAGTTCGGTGACGGGTGGACGATTCATCCATCTGCGGGCGAGATCGACGGCAAAGCCGGCATCGGGCACGCCGAAACCATCGTTGTGACTTACGAGGAGGCCCGCTCCATTCGTGGCCAGATCCGGGTCGGCCGCATCAAAGTGCCGAGAGGCCAAAGCGAGGATCAACTGAACATCGCGATAGGTCAGGTTGGGATTCACCGAGAGTAGCAGAGCCGCGAGCCCGCTCACCTGCGGCGCGGAGAACGACGTGCCCTGGACGACCGAGGAATAGACGTAATCAGCAAAGTCATTGGTATAGGTGTCGGTGTTAAACCCGGCCGCTCCAACCCGGTCGGTGGTGAATATGTTGGCGTCGGTCGCGCCTCCGGGGGCGGCGACCAGAAGGCAGGCGCCTCGGGTGCTATAGCTGGCAGCCCGGCCGTCGCGACGCACGGAGGCCACGGTCACCACCCGGGGATCGGAGGCGTAGGCGTCATCGTTCACATCGTTAAGGTTTCCCCGCCCATTTCCGCCGGAACGGACCATGATGATTCCCCGTCCCTGGCGCCCCAGCGAGATGGCGTTGGAGAGACCCAAACGTTCCAGTGGTGTAGGCGCGAGTTGGCCTGCCCCAGAATTGCCCCAACTGTGGTTTTGCACATCCACGGCGTCCGATCGGTATTGGAACATGTCCATGAGTTGCTCGTCGCTGGCAGCGAGACTGAAGCCGGAAAAGATTTTCCAACTGGCGATCTCCACGGCCGGGGCGACGCCGGACATGCCCTTTCGGTTGTTCCATTCGGCGGCCGCCAACCCGGTCACGGTGGTGCCATGGTTGTCCAGGCTGTTACTGGGCAGACCGCTGGGAACGCCGGTATCGAATGTGAAGTGCAGATCGTTCTGGGTGCGTGCCCTAAATTCCGGGTGGGAAAGCTCAACGCCGTCATCGACGATCGCAAGGGTGACCCCTTCTCCCCGGGTAAAGCTCCAGGCGGCGCGGACATTGAGATCGAGGCCGAGCGACGTGCCATCGGCCGCTCGGTTTTCGAGGTTCCACTGTCGGTCGAAATACAAATCGTTGGGTCGCCTGGCATAAGGTCCATGCAGGCTGATGGCGCGGCGCATGACGGGATAACTGATCCGGATGCCAGGGAGGGTAGCGATCCTGGCGGCTTCCTCCACGGCAATCTGTGCATTCGGGGCCTGAAAGATGTACCAGCCCGCGCCCAGGTTACGCGAGATTTTAAGTGTCGAAGAATCTGTGATGGTTGCAGGCGTAGAGCCGGGGAGCCATTGGACGGCGATGCGCGAGCTGAATTCCACGGCATTCGTGGTTCCAGCTACGACGGCGCGAAGCCATGAATTTCCGGTTGAGGTTACGGTCGGTCCGGTGGTTCCGGCTGGAATGAGGTAGCGCACCAGCTGTGGCATTCGAAACGAGAACCGACGCGCCGTATTGTTGTCGATCGTGGCGGGCGCAGCGAAGGTTTTGAGAGCGAGCCCAAGCATGAGGCAGACGAACGTGAATGGTGACCATCGGCCGCAGGATCGGCCTTGTCGCATCGGGTGTGCGCTTGGGGTCATTTCCAGAAATGATTCAGCAGCTTATGGGATCCGACGCGACTCGGCTGGGCAATGGCATTGGCGATGTAGTCTTTGGCGCAATGGACCGCGCGAGCGAGCGGCAGGCCCAACGCGACATGGGCCGCAATTGCCGCCGCGTAGGTGCAACCGCTTCCATGAGTCGTAACCTTAGGTATCCAAGGAGCTTCCAACATAAGTTCATCTCGGTCATCCCGGTAAAAGTCCACGGCCACCGCCGTGCCGCGCAAATGTCCGCCCTTGACCAGTGCGGCACAACCGAAAGATTCATAAATCTCGCGCGCTGCTGCGCGAAGCGCGTTGGGCGAAGTCAGGCGACGGTTTAACAGCACCTCGGCCTCATCCAGGTTCGGCGTGACCAGGTCGGCAAGCGGCAGCAACTCGGTGCGCAGGGCGCGAACGGCCGATTCCCGGAGGAGCCGGGCACCGCTGGTGGCGACCATCACCGGATCCACCACCAGGAAACGGTCTCGGGGGCGGCTTAATGACCCGGCTACCGCGCGGATCAGGGACGCGGAGAAGAGCATTCCCGTCTTCACCGCCACCGGCCGGAGCGATTCGAATACGGCCTCCATCTGTTGCCGCACGAGTTTGGGTCCGCAGGCCTGGATGCCGCGAACGCCGCTGAGGTTCTGCGCCGTCACACACGTGATGGCGCTGGTGCCGTAAACACCCAACGCCGCAAAGGTCTTCAGGTCGGCCTGTATGCCGGCTCCCCCGCAGCTGTCCGAGCCGGCCACGGTGAGGGCGACTGGGAGTTTTGCACGTCGATTCATCGTTCGTTCAGTTGGCACTTGGCCATGAAATTTCACAAGTGAATTGCCCACCTCCATCGATGTGGCCAGGCGAGAGGCGCCGGTGGAATTGAGGGGTTCCCGGCCCAATCACAGCGACGACAATGCTTCTGCCACTCCACTCCACTCCCGTGGCGTCACTGGCCAACAATGCCCCCTCACCCTCGCTCTCTCCCCCGGTGGGGCGAGGGAGGCGCGATGAGCGCGAGGGGGGAGGTGGCGATGACAGCCGCGTGCGCGTCCCCTGGCGCTTGAAGGTCGGGCACAACCCGGATCGCGCAGTGTTCACATTTGCCTTTCGCGGTCGGTCGCGCGACGACATATTCCATGGCGATGGATAAAGAGCGAGTTGCCGAGGGTACTTGAGGAGATTGGGGTGTTGCTTGAGTTAAAAGGAGAGAATCCGTTCAAGACCCGGGCTTATGCGAACGTCGCCCGGGCGCTGGAGAGTCTGAACGAACCGATTGAGAAACTGGTTGCCGAGCAGCGATTGGGATCGATCAAGGGCTGCGGGGAAGCGCTGCAGAAGAAAATCACCGAGTTGGTTACCAGCGGACGGCTGCTCTACTACGAGGAACTGAAGGCATCGGTGCCGCCCGGTTTGCTCGAGATCCTGCGAATTCCCGGATTGGGCCCGCGAAAAGTGAAAGCATTGCATGAACGCTTAGGTGTTGTTTCGATCGAGCAACTCGAAGCCGCCTGTCGAGCGGAGAAGGTGGCCGGTCTTGAGGGATTCGGCGCAAAGACCGAGGCCAAAATCCTCGCGGGAATTCAGTTTCGGCGGACGTATGCTTCCCGGCACCTGTTGAGCGATGCGTGGAGCGCGGCGGAACCGATTCTCGGCCGGTTGCGCGATCACCCCCGGGCACTGAGATGCAGTGCCGCCGGCAGCTTGCGGCGATGCCGCGAGATTGTCGGTGATCTCGATTTCGTCGCCTCCTCTGCCCATCCTGCCGAAGTCATTACATCCTTTGCGGAACAACCGGAAGTGGTCGAAGTGATTGCGCGAGGCGAAACCAAAACCAGCGTGGTGTTGAAGGGCGGCATGCAAGCCGACCTACGGGTTGTCCGCGACGCCGAGTTTGCATCAGCGCTGGCCTATTTCACCGGGAGCAAGGAGCACAATATCGTGATGCGACAGCGAGCGATTCAGCGAGGATTGCGGCTTAACGAATACGGCCTGTTTCGGGCGGATGAGGAGACGCGCGATCCGGAGCGACGTCTGGCGTGCGCCACCGAGGAGGAGTTATTTACCGAATTGGGGCTGGCTTTCATCCCCCCCGAATTGCGTGAGGATCATGGCGAATTTGTCGCGGCGGAACAGGGCGAGTTGCCGCGGTTGTTGGAATGGACCGAGCTGAGAGGATCGCTGCACAACCACTCGAACTGGAGCGATGGCCGGCAGACATTGGAACAAATCGTCCACGAAATGCAGGAGTTGGGTTGCGATTACTGGGCCGTGACCGACCATTCCCGGTCGTCGTTTGTGGCCCATGGCCTGGACACCGAGCGCTTGCGACAACAGCTCCGCGCAATCGCGGATTGGAATGCCTCGTTGGCCGCGGCCGGGCGCGACTTCCGGTTGCTGACAGGTTCCGAGGTGGACATCCTGGGTGACGGCCGACTGGATTTTGAAGATGCCCCGCTGTCAGAACTCGACGTGGTGGTAGCCAGCATCCACCAGAGTTTCTCCCTGAGTGAAGCCGAGATGACCAAGCGACTCATCCGCGCCGCCGAGAATCCTTACGTCCACATGCTGGGTCACCTGACCGGACGGCTCTTGCTCGAACGGGAACCCTACCGCGTGAATCAGCAGGCCGTGATCGATGCCTGCGCCGGGACGGGCACCTGGATCGAACTCAACGCAAGCCCATCTCGATTGGATCTCGATTGGCGGCTTTGGCCGTATGCCCGCGAGAAAGGGGTGAAATGCGTCATCAACTGCGATGCGCATCGGACCGAGCACGCCGGTTTTCTGCGCATTGGCGCCGGGATAGCCCGAAAAGGATGGCTGACAAAAGGGGACGTGATCAACACGCTGCCTTTGGCGGCGCTGAGGAAGGAACTCGCTCGAAAACGGAATGCGTCTGCGTGTAACCAGTAGCCTTGCCGGGGCTGGTCGGAACATCCGGAGCGGCGCCTGTTCGGCGAAGTAGCGGACCGACGCGTTGCAGCGCGACGCCTGTTTGACGTCGGTTTGAAGGGTCCAGCCCGGAAATCTCACCCGAAAACCGGGTGGATGGAAGTGGGCATTTCACGTGTGAAGTTTCCGGGCTAGCGCCAGAACTGATAGTGGCGCCAACCCTGGATGCCCAGGGCGGGATCGATGCCCAGCCACGAAGACGCGCCGAAAACTGTCCTCCAAAAGAATCCGTTCACCGGCTCGACATACCAAAGGAGGATAAACAGTCCGAAGAGAAAGACATTGGACATGGAAGACAATTGATCGTGGAGGGATTTGGGAAGCCACGGTGCAATGGCTTGGAATCCGTCCAAGGGTGGGATGGGCAAGAGACAGAGGAGCATGGCGCTGAACTGGAGTTGAATGAGAAACGCCAGGGAATACGCCGCGACGTTTTGAAATGAAGGATCGACGATGCCCATGGCCAGAGGCAACGCGAGTGCCAGAGCAAAGACGAAGTTCATCAACGGGCCGGCCAGAGAGACGCCCGTTTTCCAGAGTCGCGACCTCAGCAGGTGGTCGTTGATGTAGACTGCGCCGCCGGGCAACCCGATGCCGCCGAGCAAGAGAAAGACCACGGGCATGAAGAGGCTGTAAACGGGGTGAGTGTAACGCAATGGGTTCAGCGTGAGATAGCCCTTCTCGCGAACGCTGGTATCGCCGCCATGGAACGCGGTAATGGCGTGCCCGAACTCGTGCAGACATACCGAGAACACCCAGAACACCGTAACCGTAAGAAAGCAGATCATCCGATGGCGGTGAGAACGGTGTAATTCCTTTTCCCTTTGCGGAGCAGGAGATGTTTGCCGAACAGGAGGTCCCTGTGTGTCAGGTTCCGGTGGAGGTCCGTTGCGCGGATATTATTCAAGTAAACGCCGCCGCCTTCAAGGTCCTTGCGCGCCTGGCCTTTCGAAGAGGCGAGACCGCCAGTGACCAGCAGCTCGACCAACGACGTTCCGTTTCCATCCAAAGTTGAGGAGTTGATTTCATGGGTTGGCACCTCGCCGAGCAACTCGGTAAAGGTGGATTCCGAGATGCCCTCGAGTGTGCCGCCGAACAGGATCTCGCTGGCGTGCTGCGCCTCGATGGTTGCGGTTTCGCCATGCACTAACTCCGTGACCGCCTTGGCGAGGGCGCGATGGGCTTCGCGCGCGCCGGCGGCGGCTTCATGACTGGCCTCAAGCGCGGCGATCTCCTCCCGGGAGAGGAACGTGAAAAACTTAAGGTAGCGCACGACGTCGCTGTCGTCCGTGCGGATCCAAAACTGGTAGAACCGGTACACGCTGGTTTTCGCGGGATCGAGCCAGACGGCGCCGGCGACGGTCTTGCCAAATTTGGAACCGTCGGCATTCGTGATCAGGGGCAGGGTCAATCCATAGGCGGGGCGCGCGAGTTTTTTCCGGCAGAGATCGATGCCGGCGGTAATATTACCCCACTGATCGCTGCCGCCGATCTGGAGATCGCAGTTGAAGTCGCGGCAGAGCACCATGAAATCAAAGGCCTGCAACAGCATGTAACTGAATTCGGTGTAGCTGATCCCGGTCTCGCGATTTTCCATTCGGGCGCGCACGCTCTCCTTGCCGATCATCATATTCACTGAGAAATGCTTTCCAATGTCGCGCAGGAAATCGATCAGGCTCACGCCCGCCGTCCAATCCGCATTGTCCACCAGTCGCGCGGGATTCACCTTGGTTTCGAAGTCCAGGAGTCGGGCGAGTTGCTGTTTGACCCGTGCAATGTTGTGGTTCAGTTGTTCGCGTGTCGCCAACTGCCGTTCGGCGTTCTTTCCGCTGGGATCGCCAATCAACCCAGTGGCGCCTCCCGCCAATGCGATCGGGCGATGGCCAAATAGCTGAAACCGACGCAAGGCCAGAAGTGGTACCAGGCTCCCCACATGCAGGCTGTCTGCCGTCGGATCAAACCCGCAATACAGCGTGAATGCCTGGTTGGCGTCCACGACGGTGCGGCGCTCGGAAGGGTCAATGTTGGGAAAAAGTCGGAATGTGGTGTCGTAATCCTCCGGAATCTTTGCGCGGTCGCCAGCGCCCACTTCGCCGGTGCGGGCAAGGAACGTGCGGTCGGCCACCAATCCCCGCCATTCCAGTTCATCAAATATGTTCATCGGAGAGGGGATTTATGGCGGGTCGCACGGAAGCGAACAAGGGGATTTTCGTGGGAACGGCATGGTGTGTTGGGTCTTAACCCGGATTTTTCATGAGCTCACATGTTTCGCGAACCGACCCTCGAACGGTATGAAAAATCCGGGCTTCAGAAAACCGCGCCCAGCAAGGAAATCCCAACGTAACCTGCTGCCGCCGGGATCAAAACAATGCCGACTTTCCATAGACAGGGTTGTGACAGTCTGTTGGTGATCGGGAATTTCTTTCCACGGCCTATTTCGCCAAATGGCACGCCACCCAATGCTGAGGCAGAATCTCGCGCGCAAGCGGCGGCTCGTAGCGGCATCGGCTTTCTGCCACCGGGCACCGGGGATGAAACGGACATCCCGTCGGCGGATGCACCGGGGAGGGCATGTCACCCGCAAGGATGATGCGACGCCGGCGCGTGACGGGATCCAGGGTGGGCACGGCCGAAATCAGTGCCTGGGTATAAGGATGCCGGGGAAGGCGCGTCACCGACCGGGCAGGGCCGGTCTCGACGATATGACCGAGATACATGACGGCGATGCGATGACTGAGATGTTCCACGACCGCGAGATCGTGCGCGATGAACAAGTAAGCCAAACCGCGATTCTCCTGAAGGTCCTGCAGCAGATTCACCACTTGCGCCTGTACGGAGACATCCAGCGCGCTCACCGGCTCATCACACACAATGAACCGGGGCTCGACGGCCAACGCCCGGGCGATCCCGATGCGCTGGCGTTGGCCACCGCTAAACTCATGGGGGAAGCGGTTGCTTTGAGCCGGATCCAAACCCACATCGTTCAATAGGTGTTCAACCCGTTCACGACGCGACTTGCGTCCCCGCACAAGGTGATGGATATCCAGGGCTTCGCCGACGATGTCCTCGACGGTCAAACGAGGATCGAGCGCGCCGGCCGGGTCCTGGAAGATCATTTGAAATTGTCGCCGCTGTTGGCGCAAGGCGCGGCTTTCAAGTGCGAGCAGGTCCAGTCCATTGAACCTGATGCGGCCGGCGGTGGGGGGGATCAGTCGTACAATCGCGCGCCCGAAGGTGGTTTTTCCACAACCGCTCTCGCCCACCAATCCCAGGGTTTCCCCCGCGTCTACGAAGAGGTCTACGTCATCGACGGCCTTGGCATAGTCTTTTGGTTTGCGCGGCCATCCGCGTTGGATGGGGAAGTGGACCTGGAGATTGTTGACTTCGAGGAGCATCAGGGGAGCACCATGGCATAGGGACAACGGACCGTTCGGTCGGGTGTTTCGGCCGGCGTGGTGACCGGTTCGATCTGACGGCAATCGGGCTGGGCATGGGGGCATCGTGGATGAAACCGGCATCCGGCCGGCTTCGCGCGCATGCTGGGGACCGAACCGGGAATGCCGGCCAGCCGCTCCCTTCCCGATCCGAGTTGTGGCACCGACTCCAACAAGAGGCGGGTATACGGATGGAGTGGGTGTCGCAGGATATCCTGGGCCGGACCGGTCTCGACGATCTGCCCGGCATACATCACCGCGACGCGGTCCGCAAGTTGAGCCACCAGCCCGAAATTGTGGGTGATCAGCAGGATGCTCATGCCGAGCTCGTCTCGGAGTTCACCTAATAGATCCAGGATCTGGGCCTGTATGGTGACATCCAACGCGGTGGTGGGCTCGTCCGCGACGAGCAATTTCGGATGCGAAGCGAGCGCCTGAGCGATCATCACCCTCTGCTGCATGCCGCCCGAGAGTTCATGCGGGTAATCCCGACAACGCTGATCGGGCGCCGGGATTCCAACACGCTCGAGCCAGCGGATCACCTCCGCCCGCCCGGACGCTTTCGGTCGATGTTCTCTCAGCGTCTCGCGAATTTGGGTTTCAATCCGGAGGACCGGGTTCAGCGACGCAAGGGGTTCCTGGAAGATGTAGCTCACCACGCCGCCCCGCAATTGCCGCAGCGAACGAGCCGACGCGTTCAGAACCTCACGGCCATCGAGCTGGATTCGGCCCTGCAAATAACGGGCGGGCGGCGAGGGTAGCAGCCGGCCGATGGAAAGGGCCGTCACACTCTTGCCCGAGCCGCTTTCCCCGACCAGACAAAGGATTTCACCCTGATTCATTGAAAGCGAGAGACCCTCGACAACGCGCACGGCCTCGGCGCCCTCACCGAACGCCAGCGTCAAATCTCGAATGTCGAGCAGCCCCATGCGCAGGAAACCAAAAACTTGCCCGGACGGCGAGCAGGGCCTAGAAATAACCACATACGCGGGAACAGCAAACGGAAAACATGTGGCGGGGTCCTCGCGATCTTATCATGGCCGCGCTCCAGGCTGGTCTCGGTGCCTGCGCCTTTCTCCTGGTTTATCTCCCGGATTTACCTCCGGTGCTCCTGGTGGCCGTCGGTTGGACGGTCTTGAGTGGCGGGTTGGCCCGACTTCCGGGTGATCGATACGCATCATGTATGCGGACGCTTCGCGGGAGCGGCTGGGCAACAACTGCAGGGGGGTTCATTGCCGCGCTTTGGCTGAATCGCACGATCGACCTGGGCGATGTGTATTATGCCTGGATCGCCTGGTTGACCAGCGCGTCGCTCCTGGTCGGGAGTGGCTTCAAGTCTCGGCAATCGATTCGCTGGCTGAAGGTCCTGGCCGCGGTTTGGGCCATGGCCGGGAATTTTCTCTGGCTCGGGGCGGCGTATTCCAATAATCGCGCGCTGGCATTTCACCTTGGGTTGCTGGCTACGATCGCATTGCTGGTGGTGATCCGGCTCGAGTTCCACCTGTCGCCATTGGCGATCCAGGCCGCCCATGCCGCATTGGGATTATTGATCATGCTCCCGATCGTTGACCTGGGGTTCCGGTGGGCGGATGATCCACCCGCTCCCACGCCATCCAGGCCGCCCTTGGTCGGCATCGTACCGGGCCGTGACCCCAACCAATTCGCGGAATGGTGGCGTCAGTATCTTGATGCATGGGAGGTGATGGCGAGGGACGTCTTCGTGCCCGACACCGAAGGCGTCTTTCGGTTTCGGTTGAAACCGGGCAGCGTGGGCCACCTCATGGCCAGCACAGTGTCGATCAACCGGGAAGGGTTCCGAGGCCGGGAAATCGCCGCCGAGAAGGGGCGGGCTTACCGGATTGTCGCACTGGGTGAATCGACAACGTTTGGCTGCACGTTACAGGCCGACGATCGGCCCTGGCCGGAGATGCTCGAATCCATGATCCGCACCCGTTCATCGCTCTCGAGACCGGTCGAGGTGATCAACGCGGGCGTACCGGCCTACAGTTTGAGCGAGAACGTCCGTCGTTTTCGGAAGGAGATTCTGCCCCTGCAACCCGATTTGATTATCAGCTATCACGGGTTGAATGGCTTTCTCCTCGTCGATGAATGGCTGCGTCCTGCTGTGGCGGGGCCCTTTCCGGCCTATCGGCGTCGGCCATTGGTGTTACTGGCAAGACTGGAATACCGGCTCAAGATCCTGTGGCACAGGGTTCATTCCGTTTACCTCCTGGTCAGCGCCCCGCCACCGTCAACCGGCCTGTCGGAAAATCCATATACGCAAGCCTACCGAGAACTTATCCGGCTCTCGAAGGCCAACGGAATCCCTCTCGTTCTCTGCACTTTTTCGATGGCAGTCAATCAGCGAAGCCCCGCGGAAGAGGTCGACTACTATCGGTCAGTGTTCCCCCAAGTCCGGGCGCAAATCCGCGCGAACCAAATCCATTCGGCCCTTCTTGATTTACTTGCTCGCGAGGATCCCGGTCTCGACATCCTGGACACCCGTCCGGGCCTGGACGGCAGGCCGGAATTCTTCATCGACCTCGTTCATTTAACCGAGGAGGGGCGACAACGACTTGCCGAGACGATCCTGACCGGGATCATGCCGACCCTGACAAAGGCCTTGTCCAGCGCCGCAGAGAAATGACTCGCCATGGCCGGACGGTGAATCGATTCATCCGCCGCACTATGCTGGTTTGCGCAATGTCGGCGGTGTCACGAGGAAAGTCACCGCCGCGGCAATCACCAACAGTCCGGCCGAACAATAATAAGCGAAAGCAAAAGTCTGGTAGGCGTCGTAAACCCAGCCCGCCAACAGCGACAGCATGAAGCCACCCAATCCCCATGCCGTAAAAACCAACCCGTAATTCACCCCGAAATTCTTCAGCCCGTAGTAGTCCTTGGTGATCGATGGGAAGAGCGACAGATTCGCGCCGTAGTTCGCGCCGATCAGCGCCGATAAAACCGCCAGGACGACGGGTGATCCCAGGGCGTTCTCCACGCCCGCCTTCGAGAGCGCGAGGATCAGGCACGCCTGCATCGCGAAACAGGCAAACAGTGTCGCTTTTCTCCCGATCTTGTCGGAAGCCATTCCCGCCACGATCCGGCCAACGCCATTGCCGATCGCCAGGACCGCCACCAGCACGAAACCCAATTGGACGTTTGCCTGGAGTTGGGCAATCTTCGCCAACTTCGAGATGATCATCAATCCCGCGCCCGCCCCGCAAACGTACATGAACCAGAGCACGTAAAACTGCCAGGTTCGAAGCACTTCTCCCGGGGTGAACTCCGCTCGCTTAAGTGTAACGGACGGGATCACACCGGCCACGCTGGGAATATATCCTTTGGGCGGGGCCTGAAGGACTTGAGCCAGGCCCACGACGACGACCAGGAAACCAATGCCGAGCGAGAAAATCGCTGTGGGCACGCCATAATTCTTGATCAAACTTGATGCCAATGGCGCGGCATAAACACTCGCCAATCCAAAACCGGCAACTACCAGCCCCGCGATCATTCCGGTGCGGGCGGCAGGAAACCACTTCACGGCCGGTGGGGTTGTTGACGCGTAGCCGAATCCGATACCGGCACCGGCAAGCAATCCAAAGCCGAGGATGTAGCCCAGGGAGGAAGTCGTCAGGCTAGCGATGATCATACCGAGCCCAACCAAAACGCCACCGATGGTGGCTACGATCCGGGGACCCATTCGATCTTGCATCCGCCCAGCCGGGACCATCACCAACGAAAAAACCAGGCACGCCACCGAATAGGGCCATGATTTGCCCGCCTCCGACCAACCCCATTCCGCGGGGATGCTCTTGCTGACCACGCTCCAGGAATAGAGGACCCCCAGGGCCAGGTTAATGCCAATGCCGGCACACGTGACCTGCCATCCACGGTTCATGGCCATGGTGGGCCCGGGGACCGCCAGTTCGATGGGCTGTTCTTCGGGTGATTTAATAGTATTTAGCATGGGGTTCATTTCGTCCGAGGGCCACAGTCCACACCGCCCCCTGTAAAAGGGTTGAAGCGTTCTGTCACCTGCATGATGATAAATGCCGCTAAAGGGATCGAAGGTGAGGGTAAGGAAACGACACGCATGTTGTCCACCCCAAATTCCAATTGCCCGGAACTGGCGGAACCGCCGCAATGCCGGTAAGCGGCTCGAGTTATCACCAGAATCCTTGATCCCGGTGAACAATCAGACCAGAACTTGACCTGTTCGCAAACATGTTTGAGCGATAAAGGCGAGTCATGCATCTATTGGTCACCGGGGGCGCGGGTTTTATCGGGTCCCACTTCATCCATCACGTCATCGACCAGCCCGGCGTAACACGGCTGGTGAACCTCGATTGCCTGACGTACGCCGGCCATCTCCAAAACTTTGAAACCGTGGCCGCCCATCCGAAATACCGCTTCGAGCGCATTGATCTGCGAAACGAAACCGCCGTGTTCGAGTCTTTCGAACGGCACGGAATCACGCACGTCGTGCATCTCGCGGCCGAATCGCATGTGGATCGGTCCATCTCTGACCCGGCGGGTTCATTCACACAAACATCGTGGGCACTTACCACCTCCTGGAGGCCTGCCGCCGTGTTTGGGGCGCGGATCACTTGGCACACCGCTTCCATCATGTCTCCACCGACGAGGTTTATGGAAGTCTCGGCCCGCAAGGGGAATTCACCGAGAGCCACCCGTATAATCCCAGCTCGCCGTACTCCGCCAGCAAAGCCGCGAGTGACATGCTGGTGCTCGCCTATCATCACACGTACGGCTTACCCATCGTCATCACGAACTGCTCAAACAACTATGGGCCACGTCAATTCCCCGAAAAGCTGATTCTGGAGAGCAACTCGGGTCGGTTGATTGTCTTCGTCAAGGATCGCCCCGGTCATGACCGTCGTTATGCGATCGATACCTCGAAGATCGCGGGCGAACTTGAGTGGACACCGGCCTGCGCCTTCGAACAGGGCATTCGTCAAACGGTGCGATGGTACCTCGATCATCAGGATTGGGTGCGGGCTGCGCGGCAATCGTGAGCAGGATGATTTCCGGAAGGGGAAAGGGTCCCACAATTATTGTGCCCACAATGATTCTGCCAGTTCGGGGCGAGCGAACCGGGTAGGATACGGGCTTGACCGCCGAGTTCGGTCTGGCGACGCTGAAGTTGCATCTGGTTCAAAGCCTCTGGGAATAGCTATGTCCACCATGTTGAAATCACTGCGCACAATGGCGGATCCGACGCGGATGCGCATTGTGGCGTTGTTGGAAAAGGAAGAATTGTCCGTGGCCGAATTGCAGGAAATCACCGGGATGGGACAATCGCGAATTTCGACTCATTTAAGGCTTTTGCAGGACGCCGGGTTGGTTCAATCCCGGCGGGATGGGAAGCGGGCCTTTTATCGGCACAACGAAAGGGCAGGGGCGCCGGTTCGCGAGCTGATGCAATTGGCGGGTGGCGGCGCCGGCGAATTGCCTGAACATTCTGATGATCAGATCAATCTTAAGCGGGTATTGGGCCTTAGACAGGCGCAAGCCGAAGTCTACTTCAACCAGGTGGCCGGCCGATTTGACCGGGTATACGGCCCGGGCCGATCATGGCAGGCGTTCGGGCACCTCCTGCTTCGGATCTTGCCGCCCGTAGAGGTGGCGGATCTTGGGTCAGGCGAGGGGTTGTTGAGTGAGTTGCTGGCACGTCGCTGCAAGAAAGTGATCGCGGTGGACAATTCGGAGAAGATCGTGGCTTTCGGGGCCGAGAAGGCCCGCAAAAATGGACTGAAGAATCTGGAGTTCCGGCTGGGGGACTTGCAGGAACCTCCGATCCAGGCGGAGTCTGTCGACCTGGCCATTTTGAGCCAGGCGTTGCATCACGCGATGGACCCGTCCCGGGCAATCGCCGGTGCGCATCGCATCCTGAAGTCGGGCGGTCAGATCGTCATTCTGGATTTGCGCCGGCATCATTTCGAAAAGGCGCGTGAGATCTATGGCGATCACTGGCTGGGATTCGCGGAGAGCGATTTGGATCGATGGCTTCAAGCGTCGGGATTCAGGGAAATTGATATCAGCGTAGTGGCTCGTGAGGAGCAACCGCCGCATTTCGAGACGCTGCTTGCCGGGGCGATAAAGTAGAAATCAAGCACCGTCGAACGATGGATGCACACGTGGCTCAGCTCGATCGACCTCGGCGATCCTGCATAACGTCAGAGGGCGAGGCAGAACCTGTTCCTATGGGGGATTTGAGCTCGCGGGCGGGGGCGGGCAGAACGTAACCTGCCGCCCATGATGAAACGGGACAGATCCTACGAGCTGTTTGCCGAGGCACTCCGGCACATTCCCGGAGGAGTGAACTCGCCGGTGCGCGCCTTTCGGGCTGTGGGTGGCCAGCCCTTTTTTGTGGAACGCGCGGACGGTTCGAAGATCTGGGATGCGGACGGGAACGAGTTGATCGACTACGTTTGCACCTGGGGTCCGGCGATCCTTGGGCACAACTATCCGGCAATTATCGAGGCGGTGCGTGATGCTGCGACTCGCGGGACGAGCTTCGGAATCCCGAACCCGCTTGAGGTGACGATGGCTCAGAAAATCAAGGATGCCGTCCCGAGTATTGAGAAAGTGCGCTTGTGTAATTCGGGAACGGAAGCGTGCATGTCCGCCATCCGGTTGGCGCGCGGGTTCACCGGGCGCGATAAGATCATCAAGTTCGACGGATGTTATCATGGGCATGCGGATTCGTTATTGGTGCGGGCAGGATCCGGGGCACTGACATTCGGGCATCCGGACAGTGCGGGGGTCCCGGCCGCCTTTACGGAGCACACGTTGGTGGTGCCCTTTAATGATCCCGCTGCCGTATTGGCCGCCGTCGCGGCCAACCCGGGCAGGATCGCCGGCATCATCCTCGAACCTGTTCCGGGGAATGCGGGGCTTTACCTGCCGCGGCCGGGGTTTCTTGAGTTTCTGAGGAAAGTGACGGAGGAGGATGGCGGACTGTTGATTTTCGATGAGGTCATGACCGGCTTTCGACTGGGTTTGGGAGGGGCACAAGTGCGATTCGGGATCCGGCCGGACCTGACCTGTTTTGGGAAGGTCATAGGTGGTGGTCTGCCCGTGGGTGCTTTTGGTGGGAGATCCGGGATTATGGATTGTTTGGCGCCACTGGGGCCTGTCTACCAAGCCGGGACCTTGAGCGGGAATCCGCTGGCGATGGCGGCCGGGATCGCCGCATTGGATGCGCTCAAGGACGGCAAGATCTACGACTTGCTTGAGGCGCGCGGGCAGCAACTCGAAGATGGCTTGCGCGCGGCTGCCCAGGGCGCGAAAGTCCCGGTCCGATTCAACCGATGCGGCTCAATGTTCTGTGCCTACTTCAACGACGGAGAGGTGCATAATCTCGGCGACGCCCTGCGTAGCGACCGGGATCGATTCGCGAAATACTTTCACGGCATGCTCGATGAAGGGATCTACCTGGCACCTTCGCAGTTCGAGGCGGGGTTTATTTCGGCGGCCCACTCTGAGGCGGACATCGAAGAGACCATTGCGGCGGCCGACCGGGTTTTGAAAAGTTGGTAATCTATGCGAACTCTGGCATTGGATCATGGGACGGTCAGGATCGGGGTAGCCGTCAGTGATGAACTGGGAATGATCGCCCACCCGCTGGAGTTCATCCCCGCGGAACCGTTCGCGGTTTTTCTGGAGCGGTTGAAAAGACTGGTCAGCGAGCGGGAGATCGGTCGGATCCTGGTGGGTATGCCGCGAAACATGGATGGCAGTTACGGTCCGGCGGCGGAAAAGGTGCGGGAATTCGTCAGCCAACTGCAGGCCGATCTTTCTCTTCCGATCCAGACCTGGGATGAGCGGCTGACCACCGTTCAAGCCCAGCGGATGTTGCGCGAGGCCTCGGTGAAAGGGGCGAAGCAACGGCAAAAAATGGACCAGATGGCCGCGGCGATCCTGCTCCAAAGCTATTTGGACGCCCAGCCCAGTTGAGGGTGAAATTCAAGCTGGTAATTGCCTACGACGGGACGGCCTACGCCGGATGGCAGGTTCAGAAGATCGGCCTGGGGGTGCAGGAGATTGTCGAGAAGGCGATGGCCCGGCTCTTCCCGCACGCCGGCCGGCTTCATGGCTCGAGCCGGACCGATTCCGGCGTGCACGCGTTGGGAATGGTCGCGCATGTCGAGATCCCGTCCGAGGAATTCCGGATGCCCGTGCGCCGGCTGGCGCTGGCTTTGAACGCCCATTTGCCGGCGGACATACGGGTGATGTCTGCAGAGTCGTGTGCGGACGATTTCCACGCGCGCTTTCAGGCCATCGGCAAACAGTACCGATATCTGGTCTGGAACCATCGAAGCCACAATCCCCTGTTGCGCGATCAGGCCTGGCATGTGCCGGGAACACTGGATCTGGCTGCGATGCGGGAAGCGGCGCGCCGGTTGTTGGGCCGTCGCGATTTCAGGTCGTTCGCCGCAAACCGGAACTACGAGCTCGAAGTGACCATCCGCACGTTGACGCGTTGCGATCTTCGAAAGGCCGGCGCGCTATTGACGTTTGTCATTGAGGGCGACGGGTTCCTGTATAAGATGTGTCGGGGGGTGGTGGGCACGCTGGTCCAGGTCGGCCAGCATAAGATCGATGCCGACCAGGTCGAACAGATCCTCGAGAAACGGGATCGGCGAACGGCGGGGATGACCGCGCCGGCGCATGGGTTGATTCTGTGGCGCGTACCGGTACTCCGAGACGCCGTCGTGAGTGAGACCAGAACCTTCATCCGATCCAGTGTCGGCGCGCGGCGCAGGCAGAAAAGGCATAGGTCAAATTCCACCGGTGATTCTTTCCTCGGCCGGTGAAGACCGACGTCACCGGAAAGCAGCGCAAAAAAAGGGCGTAACCAAATTCGTCAAGGGATCGTCATTATGAGCAATTGAACAAGAACTGATATGAAGACACTGCCTCCGATCCGCCTGATGGCCTTTCTTTTTACAGTGGGCTCGCTCCTCGCAGCTGAGCCTGACCTGAGCAAATTGCCCCCTGCTTCAACCCGAAAGGATGTCACCTACGCCAACGACATCCGCCCGTTGTTTGAAGCGTCATGTTTTCGTTGTCACGGGGGAGAGAAGGTGAAAGCCGAGCTGCATTTGAACACGTTGGAAGGAGTGCTCAAAGGTGGTGAGGACGGCAAAGTGGTCCTTCCGGGCAAGCCCAAGGAGAGTCTTCTGCTGATTGCCGTTGCGCAATTGGACGAAGAGACGGCGATGCCCCCGAAGATGGGACCGGGAGGGCCGCGTGGTCCGGGAGGACCCGGAGGACGTCCGCCGGGTGGACCAGGGGAGGGCAGACCTGCTCCCGGATCGAATGCGGGAGGACCGCCACCGGGAGGTCCAGGAGGACCGCGCGGTTTTGGTCCGCCGCCGAAACCGCTGACGGTGGCGGAGGTGGGGTTGGTGCGGGCATGGATTGAGCAGGGCGCCAAATAGCAAAGGTCCGCGCCGGCGTGTTAACCTCGAGATTGGCCAAGCCTACAACTGTCCTCTTGACACAGGGAGGCGGAGTGCGGGCAATAGCTCCATGCAACCATCGATCGTCCGGCGAATGGTACCGTTATTGAGCCTGTCGGTATTGATTCCGACCTGCTGTCTTCAAGCTCAGGTGGGAGAGTTTTCGAAGGAACAACTCATTGCCTACACGCCGGAATGGAAAGGTGAACGGTTTGCCGATGGACGTCCGAAGGTATCCGACGAGCTCCTGGAACGTATGAAATCGGTCTCGATCGAAGAGGCGTGGGGGGTCTGCCGGCGACACGGATTTAATCAGCAATTCGAAGCGGGCTGGGTACTGACCCAGGAGAACCCGGTCCTGGTGGGGCGAGCGGTGACGGCCTGCTTTCACCCCGTGCGACCGGACGTCAATGGAGTAATCGAGGCCAAGGCTAAGGCCGAAGGGCGCGTCGGCGGACAAAACTCGTGGGTGATCGACACCGTGGCGCCGGGGGACGTGATCGTGGTGGATCTGATGGGCAAAGTTATCGACGGGACGTTCATGGGCGATAACCTGGCGAATTCGATCTGGGCCAAGTCCGGCGGGACCGGGGTGGTGATCGACGGAGGGGCGCGCGACATTGAAGGCGTACTTCAGATCCCCAACTTTCCCGTGTTCACGCGCGGATGGGATCCCTCGGCGATTGCCAGTGTGATGTTGATGGGGATCAATACACCGATTCGCATCGGACGAGCGAGCGTGATGCCCGGCGACGTCGTTCTGGGCAAACGCGAGGGTGTGTTTTTTGTCCCGGCGCATCTGGCCCGGGAGGTGGTAGAGACCTCGGAAGTGGTGCGTATGCGCGATGATTTTGGGCATCAGCGTCTGCGAGAGGGCAAGTACACGCCGGGAGAGATCGACCGCAAATGGAGTGAAGAGATCGAGAAGGACTTCGTCGAATGGCTGAAAGCGAAAGGAGATGAATTAACCCCGTATCAGCGGGAGAAACTGCTTCAGGGCCGGACGTGGTGAAGCGAGTGTTGGGCGTTGGATGTTCGATGTTCGTCCGGATCAGGAACGCCGAAAGCAATTTCGTATCGACGTGGGACGCGGAAGGGTACTGGGGTCACTCCTCGGCGAAGAGGTAATCGAGATCGGTCTTGCTGAGGCTCTTGGCGAAGCCTTCCTCACCGAGGACGTCGGTGATGGTTTGAGCTTTGCGCTGCTGAAGCTCCCAGATCTTCTCCTCAACGGTTCCCGGCGCGATGAGGCGGTAGGCATTGACCGTGCGGGTTTGGCCGATGCGATGGGATCTGTCAATGGCCTGCGCTTCCACGGCGGGATTCCACCAGGGATCATAGAGGACGACGTAACTGGCCGTGGTGAGGTTTAATCCCGTCCCCGCCGCGCGCAGACTCAGGAGAAAAACCGACGAATCGGGAGCATCCTGGAAGGCCTGAACAACTTCCTGCCGGTGTTTGGTTTCGCCGGTGAGGATGTGAGTCGGGATCTGACGGGCGGAACACTCCTTTTCAAGGATTTGCAGCATCTGTACGAACTGGCTAAAGAGCAGAACTTTTTGGCCCTCGGCCAGCAACGGCTCGAGCAACTCGAAAAGGGTCTCGGTCTTGCCCGAGACAGCGTCGTTTCCAACGAGCTGGGGGTGACAGCAGATTTGACGAAGCCGGGTGAGGGCCGCGAGGACGTGTAATTTGCTTTTGGCCACGCCTTTTTCGGCGATGGTTTGCATGACCTTTTCGCGACTGCGCCGCAGTTCGGCCAGGTAAAGCTTCCGCTGCGGTTCATCGAGCTCGCAATCGCGACGTATCTCGATGCGATCCGGAAGGTCCTGGGCGACTTGTCGCTTTAGCCGACGGAGCATGATTGGGCGAATCCTGGCAGCAAGGCGTCGGCGCCCGATCTTCTGAGCCCACGCGGCGTCTTCACCTTTGGGTTCATAGATTTCAAGAAACCGTTGCTGGGAGCCGAGGTAGGCGGGTTGGACAAAATCGACGATGCTCCACAGGTCGAGCAGGCGGTTTTCCAACGGGGTGCCGGTGAGAGCGAGGCGCAGGTCAGATTGGAGTTGCTTGACGGATTGGGTCACCTGGGCTCCGGGATTCTTGATGAACTGGGCTTCGTCAAGGATGATGACCCGGAACTCGAACTTCTGAAGGGCTTCGAGGTCGCGGCGGAGCAGGGAATAATTCGTGACAATGAGATCGTGTTCGGGGATTTGCTGCCGAAGGTTATGCCGTGCCGCTCCGCTTGCCAAAACCAGAACCTTCAAATCAGGCGTGAAACGATGAGCTTCGCGCTCCCAATTGTGGAGGACGGAAGCCGGGCATATGACCAGGGCCGGTTTAGAGCGTTTGCTTTGTTCCCTCAACCACGAAAGCCAGGCCAGCGTTTGCAGCGTCTTCCCGAGGCCCATGTCATCCGCAAGGATGCCACCGAGTTTGAGGCGCGTGAGATGACAGAGGTAATCGAACCCGGATTTTTGGTAGGGGCGGAGTTCCGCCTGAACCGCGCGGGGCAGGGGAGTGGGTTTGGTGCCATTGAAATTGGTGAGTTTGCGCTTCAAGGCCTGGGCCTGTTTTTCACCGAACCGCGCCAACCCTTCGTCGTCCATTTGTGAGGCATGCAGCAGGGCGACTTTTTGCGGAAGCGAGGTCAATCCATCGATTCCCAGGTCGGCCATCGTTTCCTGGGCAGCGCGAACTGCATTTGCGTTGAGTCGGACCCAGCCGGCGTCCGGCAGTTTCACGAATCTTCCGGACGCGGTTTGGAGCCGCTGAATGTCCGCCGCCGTCAGTTTCATGCCTTCGGCTTCCCATTCGGCGGAGACGGAGAGCCAGTCGATGCCGCTTCCGTGTAGCTGGAGTTTGGGGCGGAGTCGGTGGGTTGAAAGGAGGATGCGCTGGAAGGCGGGGTTGCCGAGGTATTCCGCATCCGCAGGCCGATCGGCCCACGCCTCCGCTATGGAATCCAGAAAACTCGGGCTCGCGTCGCCGACCCACAGACCCGGCTCGGGGGTGAACCAATCAAATCGCCGGAGCCATGCTGTAGCGGGGTCAAGGCGGGGATCATCGAGAATTTCGGTCCGATCCGTCCGGTGTTTGCGCGAAGATTTGTTGAGTTGCCATTCATGGCCGGTCCATTGCCAGATTGAACCAACCCGTTCAGTTTCCGCGAGGAGCCGCAATCGAATCGATTCGTCGGCAAGCTCAAAGGTAAAGCGGGGTTTGGCACGATGAACCACGCAGAGTTGGTCCCAGTCGCTCCCGTTATTGGCTACTGTCTTGCGAAGGTGCGCCATGAGGCGTTGGCTGAGTTTGCTCACCGCTATCGCGGGTTGATGACTCCATCCTTCGAGCAATGGTTGAGGTGGCAGGTTCGGGATCAGGTAAAAGTTACCGTCCACGAGCGCCATGGCCGGTTTGCCGGCGAAGAAGCGAGCCCCGGCCAAGGGATGGTGCTTTCCGTCGGGCAGGAGGAGTTCGTGGGCCAGATAAAGTCCATCATCCCGCTTTTGCAAGGCCGGGACTAGGCTGGCCGTTTGTCCGCGAAACACAAGAGTGCCGGTGCCATCGCCATACTCGAGGCGATCGCTTTGCCCCCACTGGGCGAGCCAACGGTGCAGGTCGGCCCCGGTGAGGCACAATTGATCCCGAAAGGCCTTTGGCCCGGCATAAGTCTCCGCCAGCCAGACAAGGAATCCCCAGTCTTCACTCGAGAAAAGCTCCTGTTCATGAGCGGCGCGGCCCGGAAGTTCCGTCAGTTCGCGGAGCGTACGCACTTTTTCACCCGAACGCGGCCGATCCAGGCTGAACCTGATCTGCAGTGCATGGAGAACTCCACCTTTCTGGGCCTCGCGGACTTCGCAATAGACCCTGAGCAAGGCTCGGGGTGAGTCGAGGTGGTGCGGAGGCGGCGGGAGCAGCCAGTTCTCCAGGTGTTGAACCAACTCGATCGATTTCTCCGCTTCCTCGATTTCCGCAAGCCGATCCAGGTTGGCGTGGGGCGCCAGCTCAGTCGGCAGGGATCGGTTCGAGCGTAGAAAGAGCAGGGCCGTCTGTTCCAGCCGTTCTTCACCTTTCACGGCCAGCAACCGCGGCCACCATTCCTGTGCCTGAAAATCTTTTCGGGAAAGGGAAAGTCGGTCAAAGTAATCCTCCAGCAAGAGCCAGGCGCGTTGGGGATCCCCGCATTGGGCGAAGAGTTGAAGGAGTTCGGCACGCTCGGAGACTGCTTCTTTGGAATCCGCGAGCTCGCGGCGAAGGTCGGCGAGAGCGCCGTAGGTGTTGTCCAGAACGAGGTTATGCGCGTCGTACTTGGTTGAGGCGCGGCGTCTGGTGAGAGGACCGTTTCTGCGTGAAGTTGGAGCCATTTTGATTACCGACATCGATTATCCGGAGCATGTATTCCGGCATAGAACTCCGGGGCGGGTCAACAGGAAACGGGGCTTCGATGCAGCAATTAGCCTATGGAACATGGGGAATTGTGAACGTTTATGCCTTATGCGGTCCACGGATTCGGACGGGATCGGCGCGGTGTGCATCTCGGGACGCCCTGGAAATGGGCACTTCACAACCATAAAAGGAGATGCTATAACGTCGAAGTCAACTGGAGAACTGCTTATGTCACTTGAATATGCCCTCGAGAAATTCCCGGTCCAGATTACCCTTCGAGATGGTACCAGAACTCTTGTCCGACCCATGCAACGGCGCGACGAGGCCCGGTGTTACCGGTTCTTCACGGCGGTCCCCGAAGTGGAACGTCTGTTCATTAAACAACCGATTCAGGATCGGTCATTACTGCACGAGTGGTGCCGGGCGCTCGATTACGATCGGAACCTGCCCCTTTTGATGTTGGACGGAACCAAGGTCGTGGGAGAGGTGACCTTGCACCAGCGCCTGGGGGGTTGGAAACGGCATGTGGGCCTTTTGACATTCCTGACGCATCCGAATTATCGCGGCAGGGACGTGGCGAAAGTGCTGGTTGAGGAGGCCGTGGAAGTGGCCCGGCACCTGGGACTGAAAAAGATCGAGGCAGAACTCAATGGGGAGCGGCGGATCGCCATCCGGGCGTTGGAAGAACTCGGTTTCCGCATGCTGGTGCAGCTGCCGGAATACGTTTGGGACATGGGATGCGAAGCGCACGATTACGCCTTGCTGGGGATGGATCTGCTCACCGACGAGGAATTCGCGGCCGCAGGTTAGACTCGTGTCTCTCCATCGAGACCGTCCATGCCAGCCCGAAGCGGGACTGCCTCAGGCTGAAAGCCCGAGTAACCGAAACTGGTCCTCGACGTGCCGGAAGTGGAATGCGAGGGAGCAGAGGCGGTCAAGTTCGGTTTGTGAGAGGTATTTGCCGACTTCGGGATCGTTGACGAGCTGGCTTTTGAAATCGGCGTTCGGCTGCCCCGCGTGTTTCGCCTGCCAGGTCTTCATGGCATTGCGTTGAGTTATATCATAGGCCTGTTCGCGGGTCAGGCCCTTTCGAATCAGGGCCAGGAGGACTGTTTGTGAATGCCACAAACCAAGCGAAAGCTCGAGGTTGCGCGCCATATTCTTCGGGTAAACGATCAGACCTTCCATCAGTCGGGACAGCTGGCTCAGCATGTAATCAAGCAGCGTGCAGGAGTCGGGAAAAATGACCCGCTCAACGGAACTATGGCTGATATCCCGTTCGTGCCAGAGGGCGACGTTTTCAAGAGCGGCTACGACATTACCGCGGATAACGCGGGCCAGGCCCGTCAGGCGTTCGAACGTGATGGGATTGCGCTTGTGGGGCATGGCGCTGGACCCTTTCTGGCCGGCGGCGAAGAATTCCTCCGTCTCGAGGACTTCGGTGCGCTGCAGATGGCGGAACTCGGTGGCCCAGCGTTCGATGCTGGCGGCCACGAGCGCGAGCGTGGAGATAAACTCGGCGTGGATGTCGCGTTGGACAATCTGGGTGGCCGCGGGCGCCGGCCGCAGTTTAAGTCTTCGGCACACGTAGCGTTCCACGCTGGGATCCAGATGCGCGTGCGTCCCAACGGCGCCGGAGAGTTTCCCGACCGCGACGGTTTCCCGTGTGGCTTCAAGGCGGCGCAATGCCCGGCCGAACTCATCGTACATGAGGGCGAGTTTGAGACCAAACGTGGTGGGTTCGGCGTGGATGCCGTGGCTGCGGCCGATCATGGGGGTCCGCTTATGCTGCCGGGCTCGGCGTGCGACGATCTTTCGGAGCGCCCGGACGTCGGTCACAAGGAGGTCGGCCGATTGCACCATCTGTACGGCAAACGTGGTATCGAGGACGTCGCTGCTGGTGAGTCCGTAATGGATCCACCGACTGGCGGGGGCGCCGACATTTTCCGCGAGATTGGTGGTGAACGCGATAACGTCGTGGTTGAGGGTTTTCTCGAGTTCCTTGCAGCGATCGAGATCGAACCCGGCGTGGGCTTTCAATTGCTCAAGTTCCTTTCGCGGGACGAGTCCCTGGCGGGAAAGGACTTCGGCGGTGAGGATTTCGATTTGAAGCCAAATCTCCAACTTCCGCTGCTCCGTCCAGATCGCGCGCATTTCCGGGCGCGAATAGCGTTGAATCATGGAGGAAGCAAACGGCAAAAACCGCCGCCAGGAAAGGGATAATTACCGCCGGGAGATTTTCGCCCGGGCTTTTTCCAGGATTTGACGTTCCCGCTCCGTCAGGCTCTGGAAGCCATGGGCGGAGATTTTGTCGAGGATCGGATCAACTTCGCGGCTAATGAACTCCTCCGGCGGCAAAGCATCGAGCTTGCTGGCGTCGGCGCGCTGCCACGCGGCGCGTTTGGCGGCGGTGCCAACCAGAATCCGGGAACGATTCGGTGAAGTCGGGGCCACCCAACGGATGCGAAACCCACGACCTTGAACAAATCCCCGCACGAAAAGGAACCCGGCGAGGATGCCTCCAAGATGCGCGGCATGAGCCACGCCGGGGTCCAGGACGCCGAGGAGCCCGAGAACTCCGATCCCGATGCTGATCCAGATCAGGGTTCGCGCCCGCAAGCTGATGGGGAGGACAAAGAAAACCAAGAGTGTCAGCGTCCGGTCGGGAAACAGGGTGGCAAAGGCCGAAACCAAGCCAAACGCCCCGGCGGATGCACCGAGGACCGCACGACCGGGATCGTTGAGAATAAAGCCGTCGAGGACAACCTGACAGACGCCGCCCACAACGCCGCTGCCGAGGTAGAGCTGTAGGAACCGCCTGCGACCGAGATAATCCTCCATAGGCCGGCCAAAGAAGTAGATGGCGATGAGGTTCAGGAGCAGGTGGAGGAGTCCGCCGTGGAGGAATTGGAAGGTCAATAATTGCCAGATGAACCCGTGCTTGAGGCCGTCCAGGCTTAATGCCAGGTAATTCTCAATGCCACTGCCGAGGGCCGTGTTCCGGCCCAGCAACTGAACCACCAGAACTGCCGTGTTGACCGCCATGAGCACGTAGGTCAACGGCCACGCCGAACCGTGGCTCGGCGTGCGCATATAGTGACGATCGCCCAGCATGACTGGCGCAAAAGTAGTCGTGCTCGGCCTCATTCGCAACGGTCATTTTGCGAATCGATCTGAATGATCGAGGACACCATTTGCGGACTCGGGCGGCGGCAACGATCCCTAATCTGCAGGCCCTGGTCTATCGTCGGGGCCATCCCTCAAACCAGAACGGGGCCACTTCAGTGGCCAAGAGAAACTGTAGACGGATGCACCTGCTGGAAGTGCAAGCAGCCATCCGAAGTCCACGAGTAAGCATCGCATTGCACCGCAAACGCTTGCTCAGGCGACACCACACTAGTCTGTTTGCGTGAGCGACGTGACGAGAATTCTCGTCTCGATTGAGCAGGGGGATCCCCGGGCGGCGGAAGAACTCCTGCCCCTGATCTATGACGAACTGCGGATACTCGCGACGGCTCATTTGGCCCGAGAGCGGCCAGGCCAGACCCTCCAACCTACCGCACTGGTGCATGAGGCGTGGTTGCGATTGGTGGGGTCGGGCTCCAACCAATGGAACAGTCGCGGCCATTTTTTCGGGGCCGCAGCTGAAGCCATGCGACGCATCCTGGTGGATCGCGCGCGCAAGAAGGCCCGGCTTCGGCACGGCGGGCAGTTGGAGAAGCTCGATCTCTCTCAGGTGACCGTGGCCACCGAGGACACCGACGGTAGGAGGTCATCGTTTTGTTCCGGATGCGGAGAGTGTGTCCGAAGCTCCAGTGCGTTGGGTCGTGGCCGTGGCCGTTGCTGTCTAGACGTGCCAGATGTGCGGCACGCTGTGCTGCTTGATTAGGCGTGGACGCCCTGGCTGATGCGGATTAATCCATCCTTGTTGCCGGAGGAGAGCCACAACAGTTTCAATTGCCGTGTCGCGGCGGCGGGGTCGGGAGGTTTGCCGAAGGGATGAGTCCATTGTCCCCCAGCTACCGTCCGTCCCAACGGAACGATTCGCCCCGGGAAAGTTTCAGTTCGCGTGTCGCCGCACCGTAACGTAGTTGAGTGGGTCCGCCCGTGAGTGAACGAATGGTGGCGGCCGTCAACTTTCCGTCGTTCCACGTCACACCCACTTCGAAACCACCACGTGCTCGAAGGCCTGTCACACTGCCGCTGGGCCAGGCCCTGGGCAGGGCGGGCAGGAGTTCGATTTCGAATTTGAGATTTGAGCCGTGAGATGCAGCGTCTTCGACGCGGGCGCGGCTTTGCATGAGCATCTCCACGATACCCGCCGCGCCGCCGAAGTTACCGTCGATCTGGAACGGCGGATGTGCGTCGAACATGTTCGGGTAGGTGCGTTCGGGGCTGATGAGGAACTTCAGAATGTCGAACGCATGATCGCCATCGCCGAGATGCGTCCAAAGGCAGATGCGCCAGGCCGTGGCCCAGCCCGTGGCCCGGTCGCCGCGAATCTCGAGCGACTTCTTCACGGCGGCGGCCAGGTCCGGTGCATCGCGCCGGTTAATGTCCCGGCCTGGATACAGACCGTAGAGATGCGAGACGTGCCGATGATGAATGTCGCCTGCCTGCAGGTCCCAGTCTTCGAGCCATTCCTGCAACTGGCCCGCGCTGCCAATTTGGTTCGGCGCAAGCCGGGTGCGGGCCATGGCGAGTTGCTTGCGGAAATCTTCATCCACACCAAGCGATTCCGCCGCCTGGATTGTGTTGGCGAACAGGTCGCGCAATATTTGCATGTCCATCGTTGGTCCGGCGCAGACGGCCGCGCCAAACGGATGGCCGTTTTCCGGCGAAAGCGAAGGATTAGTAACGAGCCAATGATGTTTCGGTTCTTCCTGCAAGGTATCGAGGAAAAACTCCGCTGCGCCTTTGAGCGCCGGATAGATGCGCTTCAGGACCGCCGGATCGCCGCTAAATGCGTATCGGTCCCAGAGATGGAGGCACAGCCATGCGCCGCCGCTCGGCCACATGCCCCAGTTCGGTCCATCGATCGGCGCGGACGCGCGCCAGAGATCGGTATTGTGATGGACCACCCAGCCGCGCGCCCCATACATTTCCTGTGCGGTTCGAGCGCCGGTCACGGTGAGGTCATTGACCATCGCGATCAGTGGCTCAACGCATTCGGCGAGGTTGCCGGACTCGGCGGGCCAATAGTTCATCTCGGTGTTGATGTTGATCGTGTATTTGCTTTGCCAGGGCGGGTTCAGGCTTTCATTCCAGATGCCCTGCAGGTTCGCCGGCTGGCCACCTGGGCGCGAGGAGCTGATCAGCAGAAAACGTCCAAACTGGTAATATAATGCCGCCAGTTGCGGATCGTTGCCTTCGGCGAATCGTTGGATGCGCAGGTCCGTCGGCAACGCCATGGCTTCGCTTTGGCCAAGCTCGATCGTTACGCGACGAAACAGCGCCTGATAATCCTTCACGTGAGCGGCGCGTAGGCTGGCGAAGGACTTTTTGGCGGCGTCGGCGATTTGCTGCGTTGCGATGCTGACGGGATCGCCACTCACGTCGTCGAATTTCCGATAGCTCGTGGCGGCGCTGATCAGGAGGGTAATTTCGTCGGCATTTGCCACCAGGATTTTGTCGGGCTTGGCGGTTGTTGTGCCCCCGGTGGCGAGGACCCGACCTCGGGCTTGATACTTGATCCGGCCCTTGACGCCGCCCGAGTCCCCTCCCTTCCCGAGCATGACCAAGGTGTCTGTGCCGTCCGTTTCGACCGTCGCCGCCATGGGTGTCTTCATCGAGGCAATAAAGGATAGGCTCCCCGGCTTGTCCGCTGTGAGGTGCATGACGATCACGTTGTCCGGTGCGCTGGCGAAGACTTCCCGCGTGTAACGGACGCCATCCGCGGTATAGCTGACGGTGGCGATGGCGGTGTTGAGATTCAGCTCGCGCCGGTAATTCACAACGTTTGTCGTATCGGGAAACGTGAGCAGCAGATCACCGACGGTCTGGTACGGCATTTGACCAAGCGGCTTGGCCATGACCTTTGCGCTGATGAGGTCCGCGGCTTCCCGGTATTTGCCCTCGTTGATCAACTGCCGGACTTGTGGCAGCGCTGCTTTCGCCGATGGATTCACGGGGTCGTAGGGACCGCCGGCCCACAGGGTGCCTTCATTGAGTTGAAGTCGGTCCTGATTGAAGCCGCCAAAAATCATCGCGCCCAGGCGTCCGTTGCCGACCGGCAATGCTTCCACCCATTTGACCGCCGGCTTGTCGTACCAGAGCACGAGGGGATCATCACCGACGGATTCGGCGGCGAAGGTAGCGGCTGAGCCAGCAGACACGATTGCGACCATTATCCATTTCAAAAATTGGAGGTTATTCATGGTTTGGGCCTCAGCTCTCCGGCGGCCACTCGACGCCTTGTCGCGAATTTGGCATCTTCGAATTTCAGGTCACTGCTGGCGCCGGCTGCCAGCCACTTCTCCAGCGCTGCGAGCGCGCTTTCAGGGACGGCTCCGAGAGCACTTCCGGCCCGATCCCGGCAGGCGCGGTAGCCTGACAAACTCAAGCGCTGAAACTCTCGCCACAGGAACAGGTGCTGGCGGCATTCGGGTTCTTGAACTTAAACCCACCGTTCTGCAGGGACTCGAGATAATCGAGTTCGCAGCCTGCGACGTAAGACGCACTCTTGGGATCGATAACCACGCGAATGCCGGCGGTTTCGATGAGGATATCGCGCTGGGCCGGATCCGGTTGAAGTTCCATTTTATATTGAAGTCCGGAGCAGCCACCACCAACGACCGCGATTCGAAGGACTCCATCGATGATGCCCTTTTTGACGAGCATCGCACCAACTCGTTTGGCTGCGGCCGGAGTGAGCTTTATGATCCGCTCGTCACCCATCCGCCACGTTCTCGGTACCGATGCGTCCGTAATCTTCTTGGTTATCATGACATGCCGATGAGTATGTAAGCTTGGATCCCGGCTTGGGTCAAATGCGTTTGTCGGGCCCTAGCCCGCATTTTTCATGATTTTACAGGTGACAAGCGGCCAGATTCACTTTGGTTACAAAAAAATGCGGGCTAAAGAAACCCGCGCCTCTTTAAAGAATTGAAAACAGAACTGACAAGGTGTTGGGCGTGCAAGAACCAAGGGTTCGTCGTTTGCCCAGGCTCTTGCTTCGATCCAGGGCGATAAATTCCCTTCTCTGGCGCGGGTTTCCAGAGCCCGGAAATTTCACCCGAACAGCCGACGGATTCCAGCTGGCGGTTGATGGGTGAAATTTCCGGGTTAGGAGGGTGCGATGAGCTTGAGTTCGCGGAGGGCATTGATGAGGAACTGCATTGCGATTCCGGCAAGAAACAAGCCCATAATCCGAGTCGTGAGGCGGAGCAGGATCGGAGAAAGCCACTGTGCGCCTTTGGCGGAGAGGGCGAAGATGACGAACGAGACGGCGGCTACAGCGACGATACTGGTCATTAAGCCGATCTGGTAAGCCCAATCGATCGCCTTGCCGTGGAGCAGAATCACGGTGGAAATAGCGCCGGGCCCGGCGAGCATGGGCACTGCCAAGGGAGTGATCGCGACGTCGGCCTTGGCCGCTCCGGCATCCATTTCTTCAGGCGTTTCCTGAACCCGCGATCGTTGAGCGCGCAACATATCGAGGGCGATCAGGAGCAGGATGATACTCCCGGCCATTTGGAACGCGGGGAGTGTGATACCCAGGAAGGAAAAAATCGTATTACCAGCCAGGGAGAACGCCAGCAGGATGAGCATGGTGACAAGGCAGGCCAATCCCGCCATCTTGATCCGGTCGGAGGGGGTATCGGAGGGCGTCATCGCAAGGAAAGCGGGCACCGTCGCGATCGGGTCGACGATCAAGAACAGTGAACTGAAGGCGAAGACGATGTATTCGGACAGGTTCATGGAACGCAGGGGACCAAGACGGCATCTCGCATTCCATGAATCAGTTTCTTATCGGCGGGACAGATCGTTGCCAGCACCCCTCCAAGCCGGGTCCTTGCAGCGTCGCCGTTGCCATGGACGAAGTAATAGGGGCAAAGGCGAACCCGGCCGGGCATGGGCTGGAGTTGGTGATCGGAGAATTGGTAGTACGAGCTCGAGACAATCTTCGGTTTTACGTAACGCTGGAGGATATAGGGAGAACGGGGGAAAGCGTCCAGGGCCTGGTCCACCACCGCCGACCAATCGGCCGCGGAGAGATCACTCCCGAGGAAAACACCGCGTGCGCCCCAGGCCTCCGAAGAGTAGCCGGATACTTTGAGGACGAGTTCCCGTTCGCGTTGGGAGAGGGATTTCAGTTCCTGCCAATCCGAGAGCTCCAGTTGGGGGATGGCTGCGTGTGGGGGCAGGGGAGAAGGATCCACGACCCACGATTGGGGCACCAGCTTTTGCAGCTCGGAGAAGAAGCGGTCGCCCAATTCGCGACGCCAGAAGGATTGGAGCCGGCGGTTCCACAGAAGGGCGAAGAGGAGTTTTTCCTCGAACAACGGTTTGATGGGTGGCGTGAGTTGAATACGGCGTTCGAGGGCGAGTTGAGCGAGGGTATCGGCAACGGGGATATTGGCCCAGTCGAACAGCTCATAAAAGCGGTAGACAGCAGAGCCCGGTTCAGGCTGGAAAGGGGTGGTGTCGTGCAACTCGAAGCGGGGGCCGGCGCGTTGATTGAGCCGCGTGGTGAGCCATTCCATTTCGGGTCGATACGCGGCGGCTTCGCTTGAAACCACGACATAAACCATGTGGGCGTCATTGAAGATAGAGGCGAATCCCTCGAGCATGCCATCGGGACCCCCGACAACCTGGTCGCCGAGTCGGGAATAGGCCTGGTTAAGCCAGTCAGTCAGCCCGATCCCGCCGGGCACGGAATCGAGTTCCGTGAGCACCAGACCATGATCCGTGATGAGGAGGTCGGGGCGAATGACCCGGGGCCATTCATTTTTGAGGGCAGCGTGTCGCTGGAAATCGACGAGGGGTTGGGGCTTTCCCTGATCGAGCCATTGAGCAACCCAAGCGGGCTGTTTGCCTTCGACGCTGTGGCGGTAGAGAAGATTCGAGGCTCGGTTGAACTGAAGGAACACGCGCCCCAGTTGCTGTAAGTGGCGCTCCAGTTCCGGCTCAAGAGTGAAGGCGTCGGGCGAGATGCGCCAGGTTTGGTCCAGAAAGAGGCCGCCCGATGGGAGTTGATCTTGAACCGCGCGCGCCCTGGCCTCGGACGAGACGCCTGAGGAGGTGGGGACGGGGGTATTCACGGTCGGTCCGGGCTACGGTCAAATGGGGTTAGGTTCGGACTTGGCCAGTGCCGAGTCCAATCCACTTGTACGAGGTGAGCTCCTCCAATCCCATGGGGCCTCTGGCGCCGATTTTATCGGTGCTGATGCCGATCTCAGCGCCCATCCCGAACTCGGCACCGTCGGTGAACCGAGTGGAGGCATTCCAGTAAACGGCGGCGGAATCGACTGCGGCGAGGAAGGTTTTGGCGGTGATGCTGTCGCTGGTCACAATGCTATCGGAATGGGCCGACCCGTAGTGGTTGATATGCCGGATGGCATGATGCACGTCATCGACTATTCTGAGGTTCAGGATGTAGTCGTTGTATTCGGTATGATAATCATGGTCGGCGGCTGGCTCGATCTTCAGCCCGGACAGATCCGATTCCGAATCGAGGATGCTCCGCGAGTCGGAATCCGCGCGGAGTTCGAGATGATGCTCAGCGAAGCGCCGTGCGATTCGAGGGAGGAAACTGGAGGCGATGTTCCGGGATATGAGGAGCGTTTCCATGGCGTTACACACCGCCGGGCGCTGCACTTTGGCATTAAGGACAATCGATTCGGCCATCTCGGGGTCCGCCTTTTCATCGACGTAGACATGACACACTCCCTTGTAATGTTTGATGACGGGGACCTTGGAGCATTCCGTAACTGCCCGGATGAGCCCCTCGCCACCGCGCGGCATGCAGAGGTCAATGTATTGCGTCAAGGCAAGTAACTCGGGGATCGCCTGTCGGTCCGGGGTGCTTACCAGTGCGATGGCGCCGTCGGGAAAAGATGAGAGGCAGGATTTAGCTGATTCGACCAGGGTGGCCGTGATGATTTGATTCGAGTGAAACGCCTCCCGACCTCCCCGGAGTATGGTGGCATTGCCCGCCTTGAAACAGAGGCCGGCGGCGTCTGCGGTGACATTGGGACGCGACTCATAGATGATTACGACCACGCCAATAGGGGTGCTGGTCTTGAGGAGTTCAAGCCCGTTCGGTCGCACGCGCCTGTCCAGAATTCGTCCGACAGGATCGGGGAGGCCGGCAATATCCTGGAGACCTTTGGCCATGGCCGCGATGCGTTTGGGGTCAATGCGAAGGCGATCCAGCATGGCGGAGGAGAGGCCGTCGCGGGTAGCGGATTCAACATCGAGCGCGTTGGCCTCCAGGATGGCGTGCTGACTGCTGAGCAGGCCTTCCGCCATGATTTCCAAGCACCGGTTTTTCTCCGCAGTCGGCAGTATCGCCAACTCCCGAGAGGCTGCTTTCGCTTGTTGAGCGAGGTGGAGAATGCATTCCGCAATATCCATTGAGCTTGAGCCTAAACGATGATTGAGAACTGAAAAGCGGAATCTGGAGGGAGGCGTGATCGCATGAAGATGATTCTGGTTGCATCCCGCCCATGGGTAGCCTTCTAATACAAATTTGGTGAACCACCTGTGGCCATAACCGTGCGAGACTCGGATAATGAATCGCCTGATTCCGTGGGGCGAATGGAAATAAAACTGAGGTCGAATCGAAGAGCAGGGCGATGGTTGGCAAGGGTTTGCCTCGCGACTATAACTTCCGCCGGCCTGACGTTGTCGGGGCAGGGCATTGTGACGACAACGTTACACCCCGACCGAAGCCGATTAAGCGGTATCCCAAGCGGTATGAGTCTGGCTCCGGGCCGCGGTCCGTCTCCAGTTCCGTTTGCCCTGCAATCAGGGGAATTCATTCCGCGGGGTGAACTGATTTCAAATCTGGCATACTCCCGGGCCCTCGCCGGACTGAATGGCGTTACGCATGTGCTAATGCAGTTGGCCGCGTCCAGAGATGAATTCCAGGAACAAGCGCTGGAATCCCTGGGGGTGCGGTTCATGGGGCTTGTGCCGGCACGAACCTATCTGGCGGCCCTTCCCGATCAGGTCGGGCCCGGCGAGTTGGAGCGGGCAGGGGTGACCTGGGTAGGGGCGATTTACCCGGAAGACAAGACTTCGCGGAGAATTGCAGAGCAGGGTGTGGGCTCCTGGGCGATGGAAGCGGATGGCACGGCGCACTTACGGATTAAGTATTTCGATGATGTCTCGGCGCAGTCTGCCGTGGATGAATCCCGCCGGTTTGGCGCCGAGGACATCCATCGCGTCGATGCCCTGCATGAAGTGAAGATTCGCCTTCCGGCCGATCTGCTCGGGGAATTGCTGAAGGCGGACTGGGTGCGCTGGGTCGAAGAGGCGCCGCCGCCGGCGATTCCCATGAACGATGGTGTGCGCACCAACACCGGGGCTGAGATCGTGCAAACCTGGCCGGATGGTTTGAGCGGAGCGGGGGTGACCTTGGGTGTCTGGGACGAAGGTAATGTGGACAGCGGTCACCCTGATTTCGCAGGGCGGGTGATTTTGGCTGAACCCGGTGGAGTGGTGGCATTGCATGCAACGCATGTGGCCGGAACCATGGCCGGTAACGGGGCGCGGAGTGTCGATTTTGGGGGAAGCCCGGGCCAGTGGCGGGGCATGGCCCCGGAGGCCCGGATTGTGTCGTACGATTTCGCGGAACCCATCCCGGAACACGATGAGGCCATTAACACCTACAACATCGTGGCATCGCAGAATTCGTGGGGGTTCCGCATCGCGGAGTTCATGCGTAACTGCGACTTGTATGGGGATTACTCCCAATTCGCGCCTGAGTATGATCAGATCGTTGACGGCTTGTATGGCAAACCGATCAGCGTACTTTTCGCGGCGGGCAATTACCGTCAGGGTTCTTCCACCAATGACTGCGGCGCTGGACCGTATCGGACCATCGGGCCCCCGGGGACAGCCAAAAACATTCTGACGGTGGGGGCGATCCAGTCCGATGACAATGCAATGGCGTTTTTCAGCAGTTGGGGGCCCGTGGATGATGGGCGGCTAAAGCCGGAGTTGGTTGCCCCTGGCGCGCAGGCCAGTGGTGATGGCGGAGTGACCTCGACGGTTCCGGGGAATGGATATGCCGTCCGGCAGGGCACCTCGATGGCAACTCCGGCGGTTACGGGGGCTGTCGGTCTATTTGTTGAGGACTACCGGAATCTGAATAATCAACGTGACCCGTTACCCTCAACTGTTCGGGCCTTGCTGGTTCATAGCGCGCTGGATTTGAACACGGGCGACGGATATCTGAACCGCGGGCCGGATTACGCGTCTGGTTACGGGAGATTGCAGATTCAGGGGGCCATCGAACAACTGCGTGGCGATGGTTATTTGGCCGGGAGCCTGGAGCCGGGCCGCACGAATACTTATTGGCTGGACGTCCCGGCTGGCACCGCTGAGGTTAAACTCACGCTGGCGTGGGATGATCCTGCTGCGATCGAGAATGCGGCCATCGCCTTGGTTAACGATCTTGACCTCGTCGTGTTGGATCCGCAGGGAACCCGGTATTTCCCCTGGACTCTCGACCCGGAAAACCCGTCGATGCCGGCCACTCGCAACCGGCCCGACCGAGTAAACGTGATTGAGCAAGTCGTGGTCGATTCGCCGCCGGTTTCAGGCCAATGGCAAATTCAAATCGCCGGCGATGGCATTCATGATGGCCATCCGCAGCGGTATTCACTGGCGTTCACGCCTGTGGGAATTCCCCCGACCCCGGCGTTGGAGACCATTTCCCGGCGAGTCTCCGACCGGCAGCCAGGATCAGGGAACGGTGACGGGGTCATCGACCCCGGAGAGACCATTGCACTTAACGTGGATCTGGAGCACTTGGGCGGACCGCGGGCAACGAACGTGTTCGTGACCGTGTCGTCGAGCACTCCCGGGGTAACGGTGATTGAGCCGGTGGCCGAGTTTCCGGATTTCGATGTGGGGGATCGGGTCACGACTTTGAATCCGATATTGGTGCGCGTGGACAAACAGATTGGCTGTGGCACGAAGATGGAGTTCACGGAGATTGTCGATGCCGGCGGCACATTGTTCAGCAACAACTTCTGGGAGGTTGTCGGCCGGGTGGGAGTGACCAATCAGACTGTCGGATCATTCGAGAGTGTGGGTCCGGTGCCTCTGCCTGATCGCGAGACTACGATCTCCGAAGTGACCGTGCCAGTGGTCGGCAATGTCACGCATGCGCGTGTCGCGGTCCGGATTGATCACCCCTGGCATGGCGATCTGCGACTGGAACTGGAGCATCCGGACGGTACTACGGTGATGTTGGTGGAGGCATCCGGAAACAGCGGGGCGGATTTTGGTTCCGGTCCGTGCGGTGGGGGGGGGGGAGCACCCAATTTGACGACGATGCGACCCAGCCCATTCAGGGAGGCAGCGCCCCATTCGTGGGCGTCTTTCGTCCCGTTGAACCCCTGTCCATTTTCATCGGGAAAGCGACTGCGGGAACCTGGCGATTGCGGATCACGGATTTGGCCGCGGAGGATGAAGGGGTGTTACTTTGCTGGAGTCTGACGTTGGCCTACGAGGAGGAGGGTTACATTTGTGATCTTTACAATCAGAGTCCCGTGGTGGCGTCCGAGCTGTTGGACGTGGTGTATGAAACCCCACGATGGATTTGGCTGCCGGGATTGGATCCGGATGGTGACGTGATCACATTCGCGGTCACGGAATTGCCTCAACACGGTTCACTCTCGGACCTGGATACTGCCACTGGGTGGGTGCTCTATACGCCGGCGCCGGGATTTGTGGGCTCCGATCAGTTCGGTTTCGAAGTGAGTGACGGTTACAGTACCAGCGAACCCGCCGAAATTGAACTGCAGGTGATGCCGCCATCCGTTGACATCGGGGTTGAACTGGAGGGACCCGAAGTGGCGGGGCTGAGCCAGGGAGTGACCCAGGTGGTGAGAGCTACCAATTTCGGACCGAACAGATCACTGGAGGCGTCGCTCAATTACGAGCTTCCATCCGGGGCCGCATTAGTCTCGGTTGACGCCGATCCCGAGGATTGGACCATAACGGGCGACACGGTGCACATCGAGTTGGGACAGTTGGATGTCTGGACCAGCCGCGAAGTGCGGGTGCAATTCCAAATGAGCGTGCCGGGCCTGATCACCAACCGGGTCGAAGTCATGAGTCCGGAGGTGGATTGGCAACCTTCGAACAATACGGCGGAAAGGGTTACCGATGTGCGCACCGACACGGATTTGGCGGTGGGATTGGAGCTGGGAGCGACGGAAGGATTGGTGGGGCGTGATTTGGAGTATGAGGTTGGAGTGACGAACCTGGGACCGCACGATGCGGAGGCGGTGGTGGTGGAAGTGGAATGGCTGAGACCGTTTGAGCTGGTGAGTGTGGAGCCGAGCCAGGGCGATTGGGATCAAACCAACGGGGTGGTGCGGTGTGAGTTGGGAGCCTTGGGGGTAGGCGCTGAGGCGGGGATTCGATTGGTGGTGCGTGCGCTGGAGGATGGGATGTTGACCAACGTGGTGCGGGTCCGTTCCGGGGAGTTGGATTTGGAGCCGGAGAACAACGAGGTCGAAGGAGTGGTGGCGGTGGCGCGCCTGGTGGATTTGGGAATCGTGCAGGAGGGCGGAGGAGGGCCGGTATTATTGGGGCAGGGATGGCAGATTGGGATTGGGGTGACCAACGCGGGGCCGAGTGCGGCCAGCGGGGTAATGGTGAGTGATGCGTTGCCCGAGGGAGTGGAGCTGGTGGAGGCAGTGGTGAGCCAGGGCGAATGGACCAATGCGGTTGGGGGATTGACGTGGGAGGTTGGGGGATTGGGGATTGGAGAGGGAGCGAGGATGGACCTGTTGGTGCGGGCGGCGACAGTGGGTTGGAAGACCAACGACGTGAGCGTGATTTCCGAAGAAGCGGAAGGGAATGGGGAGGACAACGAATCGCAGGTAGCAGCGGAAGTGGTGCCGGCGGCGGATTTGGGGTTGGGATTGGGAGCGGGGTTGGATTCGACTTTGGTGTTGGGAGCGGAGGTCCGGTATGGGCTGATCGTAACCAACAGCGGGCCGAGCGAGGCGACGGGGGTGGTATTGTCGGGGCGCCTGGGAGAGGGGCTGGAGTTGGTGGACGTGGAATGGTCGGGAGAGTGGAGCCAGACCAACGGGCTGGTGCGGTTCGAGGTGGGGGCGTTGGGTGTGGGCCAATCGGTGGAGGTGGGATTGAAAGTGGGCGGGTCAGTCGAAGGGGTTTGGACCAACGCATTTACGGTGGAGGGGACGGAGGCCGACGCGGTGAGTGAAAACAACGCGGTGGAGTGGATCACTGAGGTCCGGAAGGAGACGGATTTGGCGGTGGGACTGGAGCTGGGAGCGACGGAAGGATTGGTGGGGCGTGATTTGGAGTATGAGGTTGGAGTGACGAACCTGGGACCGCACGATGCGGAGGCGGTGGTGGTGGAAGTGGAATGGCTGGGACCGTTTGAGCTGGTGAGTGTGGAGCCGAGCCAGGGCGATTGGGATCAAACCAACGGGGTGGTGCGGTGTGAGTTGGGAGCCTTGGGGGTAGGCGCTGAGGCGGGGATTCGATTGGTGGTGCGCGCGCTGGAGGATGGGATGTTGACCAACGTGGTGCGGGTCCGTTCCGGGGAGTTGGATTTGGAGCCGGAGAACAACGAGGTCGAAGGAGTGGTGGCGGTGGCGCGCCTGGTGGATTTGGGAATCGTGCAGGAGGGCGGAGGAGGGCCGGTATTATTGGGGCAGGGATGGCAGATTGGGATTGGGGTGACCAACGCGGGGCCGAGTGCGGCCAGCGGGGTAATGGTGAGTGATGCGTTGCCCGAGGGAGTGGAGCTGGTGGAGGCAGTGGTGAGCCAGGGCGAATGGACCAATGCGGTTGGGGGATTGACGTGGGAGGTTGGGGGATTGGGGATTGGAGAGGGAGCGAGGATGGACCTGTTGGTGCGGGCGGCGACAGTGGGTTGGAAGACCAACGACGTGAGCGTGATTTCCGAAGAAGCGGAAGGGAATGGGGAGGACAACGAATCGCAGGTAGCAGCGGAAGTGGTGCCGGCGGCGGATTTGGGGTTGGGATTGGGAGCGGGGTTGGATTCGACTTTGGTGTTGGGAGCGGAGGTCCGGTATGGGCTGATCGTAACCAACAGCGGGCCGAGCGAGGCGACGGGGGTGGTATTGTCGGGGCGCCTGGGAGAGGGGCTGGAGTTGGTGGACGTGGAATGGTCGGGAGAGTGGAGCCAGACCAACGGGCTGGTGCGGTTCGAGGTGGGGGCGTTGGGTGTGGGCCAATCGGTGGAGGTGGGATTGAAAGTGGGCGGGTCAGTCGAAGGGGTTTGGACCAACGCATTTACGGTGGAGGGGACGGAGGCCGACGCGGTGAGTGAAAACAACGCGGTGGAGTGGATCACTGAGGTCCGGAAGGAGACGGATTTGGCGGTGGGATTGGAGTTGGGAGCGACGGAAGGATTGGTGGGGCGTGATTTGGAGTATGAGGTTGGAGTGACGAACCTGGGACCGCACGATGCGGAGGCGGTGGTGGTGGAAGTGGAATGGCTGGGACCGTTTGAGCTGGTGAGTGTGGAGCCGAGCCAGGGCGATTGGGATCAAACCAACGGGGTGGTGCGGTGTGAGTTGGGAGCCTTGGGGGTAGGCGCTGAGGCGGGGATTCGATTGGTGGTGCGCGCGCTGGAGGATGGGATGTTGACCAACGTGGTGCGGGTCCGTTCCGGGGAGTTGGATTTGGAGCCGGAGAACAACGAGGTCGAAGGAGTGGTGGCGGTGGCGCGCCTGGTGGATTTGGGAATCGTGCAGGAGGGCGGAGGAGGGCCGGTATTATTGGGGCAGGGATGGCAGATTGGGATTGGGGTGACCAACGCGGGGCCGAGTGCGGCCAGCGGGGTAATGGTGAGTGATGCGTTGCCCGAGGGAGTGGAGCTGGTGGAGGCCGTGGTGAGCCAGGGCGAATGGACCAACACGGTTGGGGGATTGACGTGGGAGGTTGGGGGATTGGGGATTGGAGAGGGAGCGAGGATGGACCTGTTGGTGCGGGCGGCGACAGTGGGTTGGAAGACCAACGACGTGAGCGTGATTTCCGAAGAAGCGGAAGGGAATGGGGAGGACAACGAATCGCAGGTAGCAGCGGAAGTGGTGCCGGCGGCGGATTTGGGGTTGGGATTGGGAGCGGGGTTGGATTCGACTTTGGTGTTGGGAGCGGAGGTCCGGTATGGGCTGATCGTAACCAACAGCGGGCCGAGCGAGGCGACGGGGGTGGTATTGTCGGGGCGCCTGGGAGAGGGGCTGGAGTTGGTGGACGTGGAATGGTCAGGAGAGTGGAGCCAGACCAACGGGCTGGTGCGGTGCGAGGTGGGGGCGTTGGGTGTGGGCCAATCGGTGGAGGTGGGATTGAAAGTGGGCGGGTCAGTCGAAGGGGTTTGGACCAACGCATTTACGGTGGAGGGGACGGAAGTGGACACCGCCAGCGAGAACAACGTGCTCGAATGGTTGAGTGAGGTCCGCAGAGAATCGGATTTGGCGGTGGGATTGGAGTTGGGAGCGACGGAGGGATTGGTGGGGCGTGATTTGGAGTATGAGGTTGGAGTGACGAACCTGGGACCGCACGATGCGGAGGCGGTGGCCTTGGATATAGAATGGCTGGGGAAAGTTGAGCTGGTGAGTGTGGAGCCGAGCCAGGGCGATTGGGTCATGACGGCCAGTCATCTCGGATGGGCAGCGGGCGATTTGCCGGCATTCTCCGAAGCTCGGGTGACCGTGGTCGTGCGCCCGGTTCGGGCGGGTGAAGTTCAATGCGAGGTTTCCGCGGCGACATCTACTTTTGATCCGATAGCTGAAAATAATTCGGTGTCGAATCGCATCGAGGTTTTGCCTGAAGCGGAGTTGCGGCTAAGGCAATCGGCAAACCGTTCGCCGGTGATGGTCGGGGATGAATTGACCTACTCGATATCCGTCCAGAACGAAGGGGATTACACCGTGAGCGATATTCGTTTGGTAGATCAGTTGCCCGCGGGTGTCCAACTGGTCTCAGCTGTAATCAGCCAGGGCATTGTCAACAATACCGCGGGCGTGATCGAATGGAGCCTTGGTCCCCTGGCCCCGGGCTCAAGCGCGAGCGTCATCGCGACCGTGGTGCCTCAGCAGCCGGGGCAGCTTGTCAACATCGTGAATCTGCTTTCGGCCTACGTGGACCCGGAGAATCCGGATTTGAGTTCAGGTCCTCACCATCGAGGCGGTTACGGAACCGCCGTTGATCATATCGACCGATGGCACGCGGGTCTTTCTTGGGTGGCCGGCGGTTGCGGAAGATTATGTACCTGGAAGTCACCGATGGCCTGGAGTCGCCGGCGGTATGGTTCACGGACGGCAACCCGCATGTGGTGGTGGATAATGAAATCACGGTGACGGTGAAAGTGACCAACGGCCGGCGCTTCTATCGGTTGGTGAAGCCTTAGTGGTCTGTTTCATAAATACGGTTACGTTCGCGGCCAGGGGTTTTTCGGCCAGACGAGGCGCGAGCAACGAGCATACCCGCAGCGGTCTGTAAGGCGCGAGCAACGAAGTCAGGCCGAAAAAGAACGGCCGCCCGGAGGGTTGCGCCGAATTTGGCCTGGGGCGGCGTTGCTCGGTCGGTCGAGTATCGCAGGGGATACACTCTCGCCCTCGCGCCTTGCCTCAGGCCAAATTGGGCGCAACGAACGTGACCGTATTTATGAAACAGACCACTTAGCCCGGATTCTTCATGGGCTCACGTGTCTCGCAAAATTCTGCTGCCGTCGGGATCAAAACCTCGACCAGCCAGGTTCGTAATTCAATCTGGAACGCGGGATCAGTCTGCGTCCGACAGAACCGGTTACTCATCCGCATTCCGGGCGTCTTCTAAAGCCCAGATATCATGGATGGCATCTTCATCTCCCAGACCCCTGGGGACTGCCGGACCCGCACGATTAGCGGTGTACCAGCGGACGTTGTTCACGGGTGAGGCCAGAGTTCGGCTCCCGGGCATTTGGAGGTGGCCGTTCGGATCCGTGGTGCGGACCCAATCGTGCGCGTAGCGGAGCCAGTTTGCCCGATATTGTTGGCTTTGATGCGCGAACCAGCTGATTTCATCATAACCCCAGACCCAGATCCCTCCCACGCCTGCCTGTCCGGGCAGACGACTGCTTCCCCAGTTGTCGATCTCGACAAGGAAAGGCAGGTGGTCGCAGGTCCAACCACTGAAGGTTTTGCCGCCCTTGCTCCGACCGTAGATGCCGTCGGAGAAGCCAAGTTTCAGGATCGCAGTCTGCGGTTGGTCCGACACCTCCATAATCCGCAAGGGGAACGAGTGAAAATCCATCAACAAGTGACCATCGCGCACCAGGCCGCCACTGGGGACATGCGAATCCAACAAAACCAGGTGACGTCGCGCGTGCTGCGCCGCATAGGAACGGATCAGGCCGAGTACGCGGGAGTAATGGTCCAGGTTGCGGTCATTCCGGTTCATAAGTTCAGTCTGGCCGAGGTGAATTGCCTCGCAGCCCGCATCGATGAAGGAACGCCCCAGGAAATAGAACCAGAGCTGGGTCTCCGGTTGACTGACATCGGGGACCGACTGGCCGGGGCGCCAATGGTCTTTGAAACGGCCATCGGAATAGAGCATGTCGCGATAGCGAAAATTCCGCTGCTCTCCTGAACGACCAAATGCGGCAAAGACCCCGGCGGGTACTGGCACCTCTTCCACCTGGGTCGTTACGATCTCGAAGATACAAGCCTGGAGGATCCGGTCCGGATCCTCCGCAAGCACCCGGGGAATCTCCTTTTGGGCCCGCTCAAGGTTCCGGTGAAGGCTTGCCTCCCCACCCCAAAGACAAAGACTTCGCCCGATGAATTTGGCGCCGATGTGAGTTAGCATCCGAAGGTTGTCGTCGAAGTCGCCCCGACCATTGAGCAGGCCCTCCATCGTGATGGCGCGGGACAAATAGTTCTCCAGCGTCTGGCGTGGGATGGTGCTGTCGAATCGGTAGCGGCTGACATCGTGCGCGTTCGGGGTGACGTCGCCGGCGGTTGCCATCGGCAGGCAAGACAAGAGACCGACCACCAGCAGCAGCGGGGAATGCCATCGAGCGAAACGAAATGAGATGCGGTTCATAGCGGTATTGGCCTCGCCGTCGAAGGTCGTTCCAGTAATCGAAATCCCGATTTCGAGGCAGGCAAGGAAGAGATGGTCCCTCAAAGCCAGTACGGCGTCGAATGTTTTCCGAGTGTCGCGCCCGAGTAGATTCCAGCGGAAGCGAACATTTGAGTTCGGACTTGAGCGGTTGAACGCTATACCTTCATCTACGGGCAGAGAATCCGTGTAAAACATCGTGATTGCCGCAATCCTATTATGAAAGCGTTCATGCCCGCCGCCCTGGCCGTCAGCTTCGCTGTAATGCACTGGGCTGGCGCACTTGCCCAACAGCATAATACGACAACCCTGACACCTGCCCCGGCCGACGTCCGTTCGTTAAAGAAGACCGTGGGCGATCGGTTCAAAATCGGAGTCGGGGTCGGCCGCTTTGCGCTCGCGAATCCGGAAGACGCGGCATTGATTCAGCAACACTTTCAGATCCTCACTCCCGAGAACTGCATGAAACCCCACGCGATTCATCCGGCTGAAGGCGTATGGAACTTCGAGGCCGCCGATCGCTTCGCCGACTTTGCCCGTTCCAACCGGCTCGCGTTGGTTGGCCATTGCCTGGTGTGGGCGAAAGACGACCGAACCGATGAATGGATGAAACTGGAGGACGGCAAACCCGTTTCAAGAGAAACCCTGCTGCAACGCCTTGAAACGCACATCCAGACTGTGGTTGAACGGTATTCCGATGTCGCGACCATGTGGGATGTGGTCAACGAAGCAATTGCCGATGACGACGAGAGTCTGCTGCGAGATTCGGTCTACTCCCGCACGGCCGGCCTGGATTACATTGTGGCCGCGTTCAAGGCCGCGCGGGCCAAGGCCCCGGATGCGCTATTGATTTACAATGACTACAACGGTCACAAACCGGGAAAGCGCGAAAGGCTGATCCAAGTGCTGATGCAATTGAAGCAAGCGGGTGCGCCGGTGGATGCCTATGGCATGCAGGGTCATTTCGAACTGGGCGACGATTCGATCCCGCAACTTCGAGAAACCTTCGACGCCCTGCGAAAACTGGACCTCAAGGTCGTCGTTTCCGAGCTGGATATCGACGTGGTCACCCGGAGTCGCTGGTGGGCGGAGGGGGGAAAATACCGCGCCGAATTGGCGACCTACGATCCGTACCCCGACGGTCTGCCTGAAGCGATCGAGCAGGCCGAGATCACACAGTATGTGGAGTTGTTCAAGCTATTCGACGAATACCGTGACATCATCGTGCGTGTTTCCTTCTGGAACCTGCACGACGGCCAAAGCTGGCTCAACTCCTTTCCCTGGCGCCGGGTCAACTACCCGTTGTTGTTCGATCGCAATCGCAAGCCCAAACCGGTCTTCGACGCGGTTTGCGCCGCGCTCCGGAGTCGGGCAATAGCCCATGCCCCGGTCGAACGGCGCGATGAGAATTCCCGGACAGCACACCAGCAGCTCCTGCAAAAGGCGAAGCAGGGGAGGATCGACATTTACTTTGAGGGCGATTCCATCACGCGACGCTGGGGCGCGACCGATTATCCGCGGTTGCTGGCGCACTGGCAGAAGCACTTTCATGGCTGGAACGCGGCGAACTTCGCCTGGGGCGGAGACACCACGCACAATATCCTGTGGCGGCTGCGGAATGGCGAACTCGAAGGCGTGACCCCGAAGGTCATTGTTCTTCAGGCTGGTGCCAATGACCTTCCCTGGCGCGGCCCGACCGACCAGGACAAGGCTGAGGAGGTCTTTAATGGCATCAGCGCGATTGTCGCGGAATTCCAGCAACGCGCGCCCCGCGCCACAATAATTTTGACCGCTGTCTTTCCGCGAACCCAGAACCTCGAACTCACACCGACCATCCGCAAAATCAACGTGCGCATCGAATCGCTGGCGGATGAAGAGCGAATCCGATTCCTCAATTTCAACGATCGGTTGGCAGATTCGGATGGGCGCTGGCTGCCGGGTATGTCATCTGACGGCCTGCATCTTGAAGAACCCGCATACGAGATATGGGCCCAGGCCCTGAAACCCATCTTCGAGGACGTCCTTGGCCCGGCCGCGGCGGATGACCACGCACCTCCACCCACGGGCGATCCGAACGCGTCCCCCTGAGGGGAAGAAGACCTGCGCGAATATGAATCGCTTTGAATCCCTGCTGGCCGCTCACCGCTTGTCCTTACGCCGGGGCGTTTTGGAAACCCTGCAGATCAACGTGGGGCGGAAATGCAACCAGGCGTGTCATCATTGTCATGTGGATGCGGCGCCCTGGCGCAAGGAAATGATGCCGGAATCTGTGGCGCTGCGGGTGAGCGAATGGATTCAGCAATTCCAACCTTCGGCGGTGGACATCACTGGAGGCGCACCCGAACTCAGCGAGCACTTCCGTTTCCTGGTCGAGACTTCGCGTCGGGCCGGCTGTCACGTGATCGACCGCAACAACCTTACGATCATCGAGACGCCGGGCTTCGGCTGGCTACCCGGGTATCTGGCCGCGCACGAAGTCGAGGTCGTCGCATCATTGCCGTGTTACTTGCCGGAAAACGTTGATGCCCAGCGCGGAGAGGGCGTGTTCGAAAAAAGCATCGCCGCCTTGCGCAAGCTGAACGCGGTCGGATACGGCACTCGCCTGCCGCTGGATCTCGTTCACAACCCACTTGGGCCGAAACTGCCCTCGCTCCAGGCGGAGTTGGAGGCGGATTACAAGCTGGAGTTGCGGCGGCGCCATGGCATTGAGTTCACACGGTTGTTCACGATCACGAACCAACCCATCGCGCGTTTTGCCGAAGATCTGCGCCAACACGGACAGTGGGACAGCTATCTCGAGTTGCTGGCCAACAGTTTTAATCCGGCTACGGTGGAGGGTTTGATGTGCCGGAGCACGATCAGCATCGGTTGGATGGGAGAGGTGTTCGACTGCGATTTCAACCAGATGCTCCAGATGCAGGTCCGAAACAGCAAACCCCTCTTCCTTTGGGACGTCACGCCGGATTACCTGCACGGCTGGGCGATCCAGACCGGGGAACACTGCCTGGCCTGCACCGCCGGCTGCGGAAGCAGTTGCACAGGTGCGGTCCGGTGAACTTCAATGGCCCCGCGCCCTCCCAACAATGCCGGCCATGCGCCGACCCAATGCCGACGACTCATCCTGTTCGCGCGCTATCCCGCGGCCGGGAAGGTCAAGACACGCCTCATTCCCGCCCTTGATGGAGAGGGCGCGGCAGCGCTGTATCGGAGGCTGGTTTTGCGGACGCTTCGCACGGCCCTGGCGGCATGCGGCCGAGTTCAGGCCGCGTTGGAGGTTCGGTTCGAAGGTGGCAGCGAAGAAGAAATGCAGCAGTGGCTCGGCGACGGCTGCCGTTATCGGCGGCAAGGCGAAGGGGATTTGGGGCAGCGGATGGCGACCGCCTTCGAAGACAGTTTTCAGGATGGATCGCAGGCAACGGTTGTCATCGGAAGCGATTGTCCCGCCCTGACGGTCGAAATCCTCGCTGCCGCGTTTGGTCTGTTGGAGACGCAATCGGCGGTGTTCGGCCCCGCCACCGACGGCGGATATTATCTCATCGGTCTCAGGCAATCTGTCACAGAACTCTTTCAAGGCATCGTTTGGAGTTCTAGAACTGTCCTCGCCCAATCCCTTCAAATCGTGGAACAACTCGGTCTCAAGGCGGCGATGCTGGAAACCCTCGACGATTTGGACCGTCCAGGAGACCTGGCCGCATGGCAGCGCATCGTCGATACTGAAGAAGCGGATTTGCGGCGGGTTTCAGTCATCATTCCCGTATTGAACGAGGCTGGGCAGATCAGGGCGACCCTTGGGTCAGTCTGCGCGGAGTGCCCACATGAAATCATTGTTGTGGACGGCGGCAGCGCTGACGCGACGATAGCCGTCGCCCGGGCCGCTGGAGCGACGACGGTGCTCCGGGCCGCTCCGGGCCGTTCGCGGCAAATGAACGCAGGCGCGGCGCGTGCCAGTGGAAACGTAGTGTTGTTTCTGCACGCCGACACCCTGCTTCCAAACGGCTGGAGCGCGATCGTTTCAGACACGTTGCGGTGCTCACGGGTCGCCGCAGGAGCATTCCGGTTCCGAATTGCGGGAAGTTTCGCGGCAAAACGGATCGTGGAATGGGCCGTGCAATTCCGATCGCATTGGTTTCAAAAGCCCTTCGGCGACCAGGCGCTTTTTCTCCGGCGAGCCGTGTTTGAGGAGTTGGGTGGGTTTGCGGACCTGCCGATCATGGAGGACTACGAATTTGTGCTGCGGCTTCGTCGCCGCGGATTGATCCTGACTGTGCCGGCGCCCGCAACGACTTCAGGGCGGCGTTGGCACCGATTGGGATGGATCCGAACCACGCTTATCAACCGGCTGATGGTGGTTGGTTTTCGCATTGGAGTGAATCCGCGGCGTCTGGCGCGGCTCTATCGGGGGCACAACGATTCAGATCGTGTGAGCTCGGAAGATGCGGGATTCCAGGCTGGCGGCCATTCAGACGCGTAGAGTTCGCGCTCTCCGGGGGCCGGCCTGGGGCCTTACGACCCGGTCAGGAGGGCGACGCCGAAATCGCGGTTCATGCGCGTGATGAAATGGAGACTGATGTTTTTCGGACAGACCGCCTCGCAGGAGCCGGTGACGGTGCAGGCGCCGAAGCCTTCGAGATCCATTTGATTCACCATTCGAGCGACCCGGTGAGCGCGCTCAGGTTGCCCCTGGGGCAGAAGGCCGAGGTGCGAAACCTTCGCGGCGACGAACAGCATCGCGCTGGCGTTTTTGCAGGCGGCCACGCACGCTCCGCAGCCGATGCAGGCGGCCGCATCCATGGCCAGGTCCGCGGCCTTCTTGGGAATAGGCAGGGCGTTGCCGTCGGGCGCGGATCCGGTGCGCGTCGAGATGAATCCTCCGGACTGGACGACGCGATCAAAGGCGGCGCGGTCGACGATCAGGTCCTTGAGGACGGGGAAGGCTTTGGCGCGGAAGGGTTCGACCGTGATGACGTCGTTGTCGGCAAAGTTGCGCAGGTAGAGCTGGCAGGTGGCGATGCCGCGGCCCGGGCCATGAGGTTTGCCATTGATGGTGAGGCCGCAAGTGCCGCAGATGCCTTCCCGACAGTCATGCGCGAAGGCGATGGGCTCCTCGCCCCGGCTGGCCAAGGCGTCGTTGACGACGTCGAGCATCTCGAGGAACGACATGTTGGGATTCAAGTCCGGAGTATCGTAGTGTTGGAAGGCGCCCGGATTGCGCGGGTCGCTTTGGCGCCATACTTTCAAGGTCACTTTCATGAGGGTCGGGGAGGACGGCAAAACGTGAAGATACGGGGCATGGTCCGTCCGGGTCATTTGTACGACCGGGTCGTCATTTTAACGCTCTCGTAGGAGAGCGGCTCGATGTGACGTACGGGCTGTTCCCGGTCGCCGCGGAATTCCCAGGCGGCGACGTGGGCGAAATCCGCGTCATCGCGTTTGCATTCGCCGGCCTCCTGGTATTCTTCACGGAAATGGCAGCCGCAAGATTCCTCTCGGGCGAGGGCGTCGAGGCACATCAACTCGCCGAGCTCGAGGAAATCGGCTACGCGTCCGGCTTTTTCCAGGGACTGGTTAATGCCGCCGCGTTCGCCGGGGACATTGACTTCATGCCAGAAGCGATCGCGGAGTCGGGGGATTTCCTCGAGACCTTTCTGGAGGCCGGACCGGGTGCGGGTCATGCCGCAGTGGTCCCAGAGAATGCGGCCCAATTCCTTGTGGAAATAGGAGATATTATGTTTGCCCCGGATCTCGAGGAGCCGGGCGGTTCGGGTTCGGACCTGGTTCTCAACGGAACTGAAATCCGGAACCTCGATGGAGGGACAGGCGCCCGGTTTGAGACCGGCCAGGTAGCTCCCCACCGTGTAGGGGATAATGAAGTAGCCATCGGCCAGGCCTTGCATCAACGCCGAGGCACCCAGCCGATTGGCGCCATGATCGGAAAAGTTCGCTTCCCCGAGAACAAAGAGGCCGGGGATACTGGACATCAGGTTATAATCCACCCAGAGGCCGCCCATCGTGTAATGAACGGCCGGAAAGATCCTCATCGGGAGCGCATAGGCATTCTCGTTGGTGATTTCGTGGTAGATGTCGAAGAGATTGCCGTAGCGCTCCTTGATGGCATTCAAACCATCTCGATGAATCGCGTCCGAGAAATCCAGGTAAACCCCCAACCCGCTTTCTCCGACGCCGCGCCCTTCATCACAGACCTGTTTTGCGGCGCGACTGGCGATGTCGCGCGGGGCCAGATTGCCGTAGGCGGGATATTTCCGTTCCAAATAATAATCGCGATCTTCCTCGGGGATCTGTCCAGGCGGGCGCTGGTCGCGTTGCTTTTTAGGGACCCAGACCCGGCCGTCATTGCGCAAGGACTCCGACATCAGGGTCAACTTGGATTGGTAATCGCCGGAGACGGGGATGCAGGTCGGATGAATTTGGGTGAAGCACGGGTTGGCAAACGCGGCGCCACGGCGGTGCGCGCGCCAAATCGCGGTAGCATTCGACCCGCGGGCATACGTGGAAAGGTTATAGACGTTGCCGTAACCGCCGGTGGCGAGAATCACCGCGTCCGCGGCATGGCGTTCAATTTCGCCCGTGATCAGGTGACGCGTGACGATGCCTTTGGCGTGGCCGTCAACCAGGACAAGGTCGAGCATTTCCGTGTTGGCCAACATGCGCACGGCGCCGAGGCTGACTTGCCGCATGAGGGCGGAATAGGCGCCCAGGAGAAGCTGTTGCCCGGTCTGACCCCGGGCATAAAAGGTTCGCGAGACTTGCGCCCCGCCGAACGACCGGTTGGCGAGCAGTCCTCCATATTCGCGAGCAAAAGGGACGCCCTGGGCCACGCAATGGTCGATGATCTGCGTGCTGACTTCGGCCAATCGGTGCACATTCCCTTCGCGCGCACGAAAGTCGCCGCCCTTGATCGTATCGTAAAACAATCGCCATACACTGTCGCCGTCATTCTGATAATTCTTGGCGGCGTTGATGCCACCTTGAGCGGCGATCGAATGCGCCCGGCGAGCGCTGTCATGGAAACATAAGGCAGTGACGGGGTATCCCAATTCGGCCAGTGTGGCGGCGGCGGAGGCGCCGGCCAGGCCGGTCCCCACAACGATGATGCGGTATTTACGTTTATTATTGGGCGCGACCAACCGGAGGTTCGCGAGGTAGGTTGTCCACTTCTTTTCGAGCGGACCGGGAGGGATCTTGGCGTCGAGATTCATGTTATCGAACCAGCTCCTTTCCGATAACCCGGAACAGCACGGCGATGGGGATGGAGGCATAGCCGATGAAAAGCAACCACGCCAGGATCGGCGCCGCGCGGTCAATCACGGGCCCCGATTGCCAGTTCTTAAGGCCAAGGGATTGAAACATGGCGCGGACCCCGTGGCTGAGGTGCAGGCAGAGGAGGCCCACTCCGACCAGGTAGAAGGCGGACACGAATGGATTGCGGAACCCGATGATCATCATGGCGAACACGTCATGCCGCTCACGGCCGTCACGCAGCGTTTCCGTCAGCGCGGAGAAGTCCTGGCCGGTAAAGTTGATTCCCTGGACGAGGGCCGTGTAATGGAGCAAATGGTAAACGACGAAAACGGCGATGATGATGCCGCTCATCATCATGGTGCGCGAGGCATAACTGGAAGCCGCTGGAGCGGGATGGCCTTCATAGCCCCGGGGTCGTGCCTTCCGATTTTCAATCGTCAATACCGTGGCGGACCAGATATGCAGGATGACCAGCCCGAGCAGGGTCAGGCGAACCACCCACAAGAGCTCCTGGCTGGCCTGGAGGAATTGGGCGTAGTCATTGATCGTCTCCCGCCCCGCAAAGATCTGCAGGTTACCGATCATATGGCCCGTCACGAATAACACGAGACACAAACCGGAACCGGCCATGAGGTATTTCCGCCCCAGGGACGAGTTAAACAGGCGCTTGATGAGGTTCATGAATGGCGCGGCTGTAGCCAGCGCTGGAGACTGTAAAGAGACAAGCGGTGAACCGTCAACGAAAGACCTTCATATATAAGGAGATATAACAATGAAATGAAGTCTGCTAATCGCCGGCGAGGAGCCTTTTGTCCTTCTGCCCCCCGCTAACAACTCTTTCTGACCGCTGCCAATTCCCGTTCGCCCTGCAGGTTATCGACGCGGATTGAACTGGGTTGTCTTAGCCAGTTGCTGCCACAACACCCGTTCTTCATTCGAGATCTGAACGGGCGTTTGTATCAAGAGAGGCACCAGGAGATCGCCTCGTTCGCCGCCCGGCTTGATGGGAAGCCCATGGCCTCGCAGCCGCAGGCGGTGTCCGCGTTGCGAGCCCGGAGGGACCTTGATCTGAATTGGACCGGTGAGGGTAGGTATGAAGACCTTCGTTCCAAGGACGGCTTCCCAGGGTGCCAATTCGAGTTCGTGGTTCAGATCGGTTCCCTCAACGCGAAAATCCGGGTGTGGCGCGAGATGGACCTGGAGGTAAAGATCGCCGGCGGCGCCGCGGCCAAAGCCAGCCCCGCCACGACCAGGGAGGCGGAGCCGTTGGCCTTGGCGAACGCCGGGGGGAATCTTGAGTTGGTATTGATCCACGCGTGAGATCCCGCCGGTTCCATGGCAATCGGGGCACTCGCCCTGGGGGAGGCGGCCGGTACCGTGGCACCGGGCGCAGGGCGTGGTGGACCGCAAGGAGATGGGCCGGGTCGATCCGTGGAACGCCTCCTCGAGGCTCACCATGAGATCGGCTTCGACATCTTCGCCGCGTTCAGAATACTCGGCGAAACCTTCGGTTGCGCGTCCCGCGCGTCCGGCCGAGGAACCAAAGAACTGTTCAAAGAAATCACTGAATCCGGTGCCATCAAACTGGAACTCGGATTCGGCAGGCCCGCCTCGATGGGTTTGGCGCCAGGCCCGGCCGGTTCGGTCTTTTGGGGGGTGGAATTGGGTCCCGTCGCGCCAGGCTGAGCCGAGCTCGTCATACTTTTTTCGTTTCGGCGGATCGCCCAGGACTTCGTAGGCCTCATTGATCTCTTTGAATTTCTCCTCGGCGCCGCGTTTATCCCTGGCGACGTCCGGATGATATTTCCTGGCGAGCTTCCGGAAGGCCTTGCGTATTTCGTCTTCGCTGGCGTTGCGGTCTACGCCCAGGACTTGATAATAATCTTTGTACTCGAGTGCCATACCAAGCGCCCGGTGCAAGCCTCAGGAGGTGGCACGACCTGCAGTGCCATTCCGGAGTGCTTCGATGGGGTGCAAAGCCGTTCAGGGAGCGGTTTTGGTCGTATCGACGACCACATACCGACTTCCGCCTGTCGTCCAGACTCGCAGCAAAATGGAGTTTCCCTGGGCGCTCCGGCCAAACCGCACGGCATCGTCGGCATTGGACACAGGATGCCGATCGATTTCAAGGATCACCTGGCCAGGACGCAGGCCCGCTTCGAAGGAACGCGAATCCGGTTCGACGCCAGTGATCAACGCTCCTTCGATGTTCCGGGGAACATTAAACTCGCCGCGGAGTTGAGGAGTGAGATCGGCGACTTCGATGCCTTGAAGGGCATCGCTAGTTTCCGGAGATTCCGGTTGATCGTTGGCCGCCGACTGGCCGGTGGGGAATTCGCCCAGCGTGACCGTGACGGTCCGTTCCTTGCCGTCGCGGATAACGGTGAGTTTGACGTCGGTTTTGGGGAGCGTCTGAGCGACCATAAGTTGAAGGTGGCGGCGGTCGCTGACATTGTTGTCATTGAACTTGACGATGACATCTCCCGGCTTGAGGCCGGCCTTGGCTGCCGGCGTATCCTGAACCACATCGGTGACGATCGCGCCTTGTTGTTCATTGAGTTTGAATTCACGAGCGAGTTCGGGTGTGACTTGGCGTTCGAGCTGCACACCGATATAACCACGGGCGACGCGGCCCTGGCTGATAAGCAAGTTCATGACGTTGCGCGCCATGTTGATCGGAACGGCGAAGCCAACACCTTGATTCCCACCGCCATCCCCGCTGATGATCCATGTATTGATTCCCACCAACCGGCCGTCGGCGTCAATCAATGCGCCTCCGGAGTTACCGGGATTGATGGCGGCATCTGTTTGAATGAAATCTTCATACTGGAAAATGCCGAATCCGCCGCGGCCGGTACCGCCAACGATTCCCATAGTTACGGACTGGCCTACGGCAAAGGGATTGCCGATCGCGAGGACGACGTCGCCGACCTTCAGGAGGTCACTATCCGCGATGGTAATGGCCGGCAGATCTGCGGCATCGATTTTGAGCACGGCGACATCCGTCTGGGGATCCTTTCCGATGACCTTGGCGTCATACTCCTTTGGACCTCCGGCAAGGACCACCTTGATCTCGTCAGCTTGATCGACCACATGGTTATTTGTGAGGATATAACCATCCCGGGAGACAATGACCCCGGAGCCGAGGCTTTGTTCGAGGCGGCTGGGTGCCTGTCGATTTGGATCTTCGTCATCGGGTATTCCAAAAAAGCGGCGGAACAAGCGGTCGCGCATTTGGGAGTTCTGCATCCGGACTCTTTTGGTGGTATAAATATTGACCACGCTGGGGCTTACCTTTTCCACCACGGGAGCGAAACTTGTGGCCAATTGCGTTTCGCGGCGGAGAGGTGAGTTATCAATATTGAGTTCCGGTGGAGGAGGGTTCGTTTTCTCCGCAGTATCCTGGGCCATCGCCAGAACGCCGAGAATCATCCCGAGAAGGAGGCCGCCCGCGCAGGGGGGCCGAGAGAGACGCAACAAGGTTTTCATGCTCATTCGCAGCAAACACTAGCACTGATTCATCCGTTTTCGAGGCTTTAGTTGAGGATCAACCGGTCGACCGGTCGAGATCAACCATCCCTGCGACCGTGGGAGTGAACAAAGTCGATAACCTCCCGGAGCGATTCGATATGCGGGAAGGTTTTCGCAGGTTTCCCTCGCTGAATGAGCAAGGCACGGAGACCGGCGGACTGTGCTGCGGCGAGGTCAAGCAGCGGGTCGTCGCCCACATGAAGGATGCTTCCGGGAGATAGGTCCAACGCCGAGGCTACGCATTCAAAAATGGCAGGATCGGGTTTGGCGGCGCCGACTTCGCAGGAAACCATTACGGCGTTGAAAAAGTGGCTCAGGCCAAGTTGATCCAGCAATGGCCGCAGCCGGTGGTCCCAATTGGAGACCACAGCCAGCCGGGTCCCCTCATGGCTCAAGCCTTCCAGGGTCGGGACAACGTCGGGGTGGAGAAGCCAGGCCCCGGCTTCGGCGAAACGGTCATAGAGCCGGGAGAAGAAGGATCGGCTGGGCGGAGGCTGGACAAGATCGAGGAAGACTTGGTCGACGAGTTCGGCCCAGTCACTGGCGGAATGGAGCGGGCGGGACATCGCCTTCCATGACACGTGGAACCGACGGTTGAGCAGCTCTGGATCGAGCATCGCGCCATCAAATTGCTTCGCTGTCTCGGCGTAGATATGGCCGACCGATGGCCAGGGCTCAATCAGGGTGCCCCCGACGTCGAAACTGACGGCTTGGATCCCGTGGCCCACGAATCAGGGGAAGGTGTCGGGCAACCGCATACTGAGTTCCCGGAACAGGAACGCCCAGCGGTCGGCCGTCTCCTCGATCGTTTTCGCCACCGGCTTTCCCGCGCCATGTCCCGCTCGCGTCTCAATGCGGATGAGGATGGGCGCGTCGCCGGCTTGGGCGGCCTGCAATGCGGCGGCGAACTTGAAACTGTGCGCCGGCACAACCCGGTCGTCGTGGTCGGCCGTGGTAATCAGGGTGGGCGGATAAACGGCGCCGGGCTTGATATGTTGGAGCGGCGAATAGGCCAGCAAGGCTTTAAAATCGTCGGCGTTATCGGATGATCCGTATTCGGAGGTCCAAGCCCAACCGATGGTGAACTTATGGAAGCGGAGCATGTCGAGGACGCCGACGGCGGGGAGCGCCGCAGCGAAGAGGCCGGGGCGTTGGGTCAGGCAAGCGCCGACAAGCAAGCCGCCGTTGCTGCCACCGCCGATCGCCAGTTTAGTGGAACTGGTATAGTCGTTGGCGATGAGCCATTCGGCCGCGGCCATGAAATCGTCGAACACATTTTGTTTCCGGAGTTTCATTCCTGCCTGATGCCAGCTTTCGCCGTATTCGCCCCCGCCCCGCAGGTTAGCGACGGCGTAGATACCGCCCATTTCCATCCAAACAAGGTTGGCCACGGAGAAGGATGGTGTGAGACTGATGTCGAATCCGCCATAGCCATAGAGGTAAACGGGGCTATGGCCATTGAGAACCAGTCCTTTCCGGTGGGTGATGAAAAGCGGAACGCGGGTGCCGTCCTTGCTTCGGGAAAAGACCTGGCGGGTTTCGTAATCGTCCGGATTGAAATCGACTTTGGGTTCGCGAAAGACCTGGCTGTCGGCGCTGGTGAGGTCGTAACGGAAGATCGTGCCGGGCGTGGTGAAGCTGGTGTAACTGTAAAAGGTCTCAGTATCATCAATCCGTCCTCCGAACCCTCCCGCGGTCCCCAGCCCCGGCAGTTGGACGTCGCGGACGAAACCACCTTCGAGGTCGAAGACTTTGACGGCACTCGTCGCATTTTCGAGGTAGCCTACGACCAGTTGCCGGTTCAAGGCGTTGGCGTGGACGAGGCGATGGCGGGATTCGGGGATGATCTCCTGCCACTGGGAGGGATCGGGTTGCTGGGTATCGATGGCGATGACCTTTCCCATCGGTGCATGCAGATCTGTTCGGAAATAGAAGCGCCCTTCAACATTGGCGATGAAATCATAGGCCGCGTCGAACCCATTCAATAACTCGACGATGGGGGACCCAGGCGCCGCCAGGTCCTGGTAGAAAACCCGGTTCCGGGTGTCCGTGCCTTGTGAGACGCTGATGATCAGATATCTTCCGTCGTCGGTCACCTGTCCATAAAAGCCCCATTCCTTCTGGTCAGGCCGATCATAAACGAGCTGGTCCTGGGACTGGGGTGTGCCGATCCGATGATAATACAGCTTGTGATAATAATTGGCGCCTTTCAGGCGCTCGGCGGCGGCAGGTTCATCATATCGACTGTAATAATAGCCGGCTCCGTCTTTCGTCCACGATGCGCTGGAGAACTTCACCCATTGCACGACCTCGGGATCATCGTGTCCCGAGGAGACTTCGCGCACATGCCACTCCTGCCAGTCGGACCCGGCCCGGGCCAGGCCGTAAGCGAGCCGGGTTCCATCGTCGGTCACGGCGAATCCGGTCAGAGCGACCGTGCCATCTTCGGACAAGGTGTTGGGATCGAGGAGGACCTCCGGTTGGCCGTCCAGGCCGATCATCGTGTAAAGGACGCTTTGATTCTGGAGTCCATCATTGCGAGTGAGGAAGTAACGGTCGCCTCGTTTGAATGGGAGCCCATAGCGTTCGTAATTCCAAAGGTGGGTGAGCCGGCTCCGAATGCGAGGGCGTTCGGGGATGCTTTCGAGGTAAGAGAAAGTGAGGGCGTTTTCCGCGGCGACCCAGGCTTTGGTGGCCGGCGCATTGTCGTCTTCCAACCACCGATACGGATCCGGGACACGAGTGCCGAAATAGGAATCGACCGTATTCGTCGTGGGGGTGAAGGGATAGGAGATACGAGACTCAGTGGAATTGGAGGACTCCGGGTGCGGGGCGCTGGTGCAGGCGGAGAGCAAGGCGCAAAGAGCGACAAAAGGAACCGTGGTAAGAGCCGGAGTCGAGAAGTTAATGTGGCAGGATCGATGGCGGGACGATTTCATGATAAAGAGGCATGATGCTGGGGGCGCAAAACCTCTGCAACCTCAAAGGTCGACGTGGGAAGCGGGAGCGAATCTGCGTGTGAGTGCGGTATTGCGGAAGCTGGTGGATCCATGCGATGAAAGACGGTCGGAAATAGAGAGGCCTGTAACTATTGACGAAGAACATGAATCACAGCCTTCGCAATCGCCTTTCGGGATTAAACCGCAAATGGGTTTGTTGGATCACCGGACTGTTCCTGATCTATAGCGTGGTTGGATTCTTTTTGTTGCCTGTTTTGATCCGGTGGCAGGCCCTCAAGATCCTCCCGGCCCTCCTGAAACGCGATGTCGCGATCCGCCAGGTTCGCGTGAATCCCTGGACCCTCTCACTCACGGTGCGCGGACTCGCCGTCAGAGAACTCGATGGGCGGAAGTTTGTCGCCTGGGAGGAGTTCTACGCGAACTTTCAGACCTCGTCATTGTTTCGATGGGCGTGGACATTCAGGGAGATCCGCCTGGTAGACCCCTTCGGAGAAATCATCCTCAATGAGGATGGACACCCCAACTTCGCCAACTTGTTGTCCTCGGACAATGCAAACGTCCAGCCGGAAAAGAACCCCGGCGAATTGCCGCGGATCGGCATCCAATTCCTGGTCGTTACGAATGGCACGTTTGTGTTTGAGGACCGGACACGACGGAAACCCTTTCGGACGGAGTATTTCCCCCTAAACTTCTCGCTGCACGATTTCAAGACCACGCCCAACGCACGCAGTCCGAATTCATTCGAGGCCGCGAGTGATGCCGGAAAGCGCGTCGCCTGGACGGGAGAGCTTTCGGTTGTGCCATTGAGGTCCGCCGGCATTCTGGAATTGGAGGGCGCGCAATTGGGTCGTTATGAGCCGTATCTTGAGGAGTCGGCGAAGGCGCAGTTGGTGGACGGAAAGTTGGATGTTCACCTCGAGTATCAATTCGAATCCGGCACGAACGGCTCGGATCTGATTGTTTCGAACGGAGTGATTCGGTTGGCCCAACTCCGATTCGAGGATCCCGCCACCCAGGAAAGCCCGGTCGCGATCGAAAACATGGTGGTCGATCAGCTGGGAATGAATCTGCGGGGCCGGACCGTACATGTGGGAACGGTGGAGGTGAAGGGAGCCGCATTGCTCGCGCGCTTGAATGGGGAAGGGGAGCTCAACCTGGCGGCCCTGTTCCGCCCGGAACAGTCCGAGGCGGGTCCGGCGCCCGCAAACCAGGATCCCAATTCGAATCCAGCGGAGCCATGGAAAGTATCCATGGCCAGAATGCGGCTTGGAGGGGCGTTGACATTCGAGGATTTGAGTCGAGGGACCCCGTTCCGAACCACCTTGTCCTCCATTGAAGCCGGTGCCGAAAATATCAGTACCGAGACAAATGCCGAAGGCGCGTTCCATTTCACCTTGAAGTCTGAAGCCGCCGAGACACTGGCGGGATCGGGGGGATTGTCCGTGAATCCCCCGGCGTCGAGTGGCGAGGTGCACCTGGCGGATCTTGAGTTGAAGAAGTATGCGCCGTACTATGCCCAGGCCTTCCGGGGTCGAATCACCCAAGGGCGATTGGCGATGGATGTGCCGTATCGGTTTGCACTTTTCCCCGCGCAACTCCAGGCCGGCATTAGCAACCTCGTGTTGAAGATCGACGATCTGGAGGTGCTGGGCGCAGAGGGTGAAGATTCGGCAATTCGCGTGCCCGCGTTCGGAGTGGATGGGGTGGACGCCAGTTTGGAGGAACATCGAGCTCGGGTCGTTTCGGTTCACTCGCGAGGAGGTTCGATCGAAGTTCACCGTGCGAAAGACGGTCGAATGAACCTGGCGGAGTTGATGGGAACCGGTTCCACCGAACCGGGTGCCCCTAAGCCCGCGGACGGCGCCACCTCCCCGACGTGGAAAGTCGGCATCGACGAGATCCGACTGGACGATTACACGATCAAGGTGAAGGACGAAGCCTTGCCGCGGCCCGCCGAATTCGCCCTCGACCAGGTTGCCTTCGATTTGAAGGGCCTGGGAAACACCATGACCTCGCCGGCCGAGGCCTCCGTTTCCTACCGGTTCAATGAATCAGGCACTTTCACGGCGCATGGCCCGATCATGCCCCAGCCGTTTTCCGCCGAACTCGACCTGGCGATCACTAACTTCGATTTGAGCGCCTTTGGACCCTATGTGGAAGCGTTCGGCCGGCTTGGTGTCGCCGGGGGAAGGTTGGACCTGGATGGCCATACCCGCTTGCACATGGCCGCCGAAATTCCGGAGTTCGAATTCGCGGGCGACGTGAAAGTGCGCGATTTGAAGACGACCGACCTGACCGTGCTCGAGCCGCTCGTCGAGTGGGACGAACTTTCCCTGGCGGGCATTCATCTGACGAACCGCCCTGCGGCATTCGATGTGCAAGAGGTGAATTGGCACGGATTGGCGGGTCACGCGATCATCGATGCCGACGGCCGATTGAACTTGGCATCTTTAAAGGCGCCGGTCGAAGCCGACGAGGGCGCGACCCGATCGATTCCCGCCGCGCCGGACGCTTCGCAGCCTGCGGATGCGGCAGAATCGGCCGCCATTCGGGTCGGGGTTTTGGCGTTTGAGGATGGGGAGTTGACGTTCGCCGATCGATCGATCACGCCGGAGGCAACTATTTCCATTCGGGAATTGTCGGGAACGGTGCGCGGTTTGTCGTCTGCGCCGGATGCAACGGCGGAAGTCGACTTGAGTGCCAAGATAGACGGTCAAGCGCCATTGAGCATCCAGGGCCGGATCAATCCGCTATCGAAAGACCCGGTCCTGGATCTTTCCATTACCAATCGTGATTTGCAGCTCTCACCATTTTCGCCCTACATGGAGAAGTATGGGGGATATCCGCTGAACCGCGGAAGGCTGAGCGCGAATTTGCGTTATCAAATCCATCAGCAGCAACTTTCGGCCGAGAATCAGTTCGATATCGCGCAGCTCTCGCTGGGCTCGCATAACAAGAGTCCCGATGCCACGAGCCTCCCGATTAAGCTGGGCATTGCACTGCTCAAAGATGCCAACGGACGCATTGAACTGGATGTGCCCATCAAAGGCCGATTGGACGATCCCACGTTCAAAATCGGGCCCTTGATCGGCAAGGTGGTGGTCAATACTATCGTCAAAGCCGCCACAGCCCCTTTCAATATCCTTGGGGCCTTGGTCGGCGGTGGCGAGGAACTGAGCTTTGTTGAATTCCAGCCGGGAGGCACCAATCTGGTTGAAGGTGAGCTTCAGAAACTGGATAAGCTGGCCAAGGCACTGGCGCAACGGCCCGCTTTAAACGTGGATCTTGAAGGCGATGTCAGTCGCCTCCGCGATGGACCACCCCTGAAGCTGGCCAAACTTCGTCAACAGATTCGAGCACATCGCCTCAAGGAACTGGAGGTCCGCGGCGAATCCATGGCGTCGGCGCCCGATTTTGTGATCGATCCTGCCGATTACAGTCGAATCCTACAGCTTCGGTTTCAACAGGAACTCCCCGAACCAAGTACTGTCACGGACGCAGGAGACGTCCCTGCCGCCGTCGCGCACGGGGCGCAGGCATCCGAGCCGATGAATGCCGCGGAACCGAAGAGAGGTTTGATCAGAAGAGGCTTGGCCTGGATCGGCGTTGGGCGAGGCAGCCCGATTGCCGAGGCCGATACCCCGGCTGGCGGCGAATCGCAATCACCTTTGGCCTCCGGACCGAGCGAAGAACAAATGGAAGCCATGCTTTCGGAAAAGTTGCCTTTGGAGGACGACGATTGTCTTGACTTGATCCGGGCACGCACCGAATTGGTTCGGGACGATCTGACCGGCCGTGGCGGGGTAGCCGCCGATCGCCTTGTGCTGGTGGCCCCGCGGCCGGCGGGACCGAACGGCGAGGGCGAATGCCGGGTTGACCTCCTGCTCAACTGACCCGGTTGACAAAAACGACTTCAAATGGGACTTGCAATCGAGGGTCGGTGCTATACTTTCGCCTCCCTCCGCATGCTGGGATAGGGCGGCGGAGGATTAATTTTATGCCCTCTGCGAACGATTTGAGAAAAGGAATGGCGATTGTCTACAACGGTGACGTGGCCGTGGTTTTGGAGGCCCAACACCGCACGCCTGGGAACCTGCGCGCTTTTGTGCAAGTCATTGCACGCAGTGTCCGCACCGGGAAATCCTCCGACATCCGGTTCAGCTCCACCGAAAAGGTCGAGGTCGTTCCGATGACCACTCGAAAAATGGAATTCAGCTACAAAGATGGGCAAGATTTCGTGTTCACGGATACCGAGACTTACGACAGTGTGACCCTAACGCCCGAGATTGTGGGCGATGCCAGCAATTTCCTCGTGGAAAACGCACCCGTCACGGTGACTTTCGTCGAGGAAAAAGCGGTCTCGATCGAATTGCCCTCCAGCGTGGTTTTAGCGGTGACCGATGCCCCGGAGGGAATCCGCGGGGATTCGGCCAACAATGTCCAAAAACCCGCGACGTTGGAGACCGGGATCACCCTGCAGGTGCCGCTCTTCATCAAGACGGGTGAGAGAATCCGTATCGATACTCGCACCGGCAAGTACATGGAACGCGCTTAAGCGATCAGGCGCGGTCGCCGGACTTCGTTGGGTTTGTAACGGCCGATACTCGAACTCAATTTCCCCCACCCTTTGGGTCGCGTTTCGCTTTTGTCTGGTGATTTGAATGGCCTGCGATCGTGGCTGGGCGGCATTGAAAAGGTAAACGCTCAGCTTCCTCAAGTGCCGGTTGCGTAAAATAAGTCGGTGCGCGCCCGCGGCAAACGACTTTGACTCGAGCGAGAATTCCAACTGAATGATTCCCGTGCCTGCGCGAAGTTCGGCGGGCGGTGGGAAGGTGGATGCAATGAGATGTATCGCGTTCTTCCGCTGGTCCAGATGGACAACCAGGTCGCGGCCCAACCTTTTCGCGTATGCGGCGGCCTCATTGGTTGAGATGACGTTGTTGTGGTCGCGGTCGATTCGATCGAGGACCTGCTGGGCTACGGCCACACCGGGTGTGAGCTGGATTTCCAACCGCAACTCATCGGGTTCGATGACCACCAGCGTCGCTTGGAGGTACTCGTCGAGTCGATGTGCGAACGCGGCGGACGGTAACACGAGCAGCGCGAGCAACCCGAGCAGGCGATGACCCATAAAATCACGGCTTCCACCATTTCGCTCCATAATCGTTCGCCGGGTCCCGGTAGATTGTGTGGATATGCCTGGTGGGATCTCCGCCCAGGCGTTGCGGAGCGTATTCGATGAACACCGTCGGTCCCTGGATCCGGAAGTAAGCCGCGCTGCCTTTTTCGGTCGGACCGCTCCAGGCAAACCAGGTTTCGGAAATGCTTCCTTTAATCTCGTCCAGTTTTGCTTTCGCGACCGTTGCGTGCATGATGCCGGTCCATTCGCCCACCAGATCCAACAGCATGTCCCGCTGTTTCTCGCTCAAGGCCGAACCTTGGATTCCTTCCGGCTGAATGGTCTGGCCGTCACGCCCGGGACCGAGCACAAGGTCGTGCATTTGGAAGCCAAGGATGGCCTTGCGCCGCTGCCCTTCGTCCAGCGAACTCAGCAGGGCAAACGCCTTGTCGGTTTCGCGACCCAGGGGGCGCACGGTCCTGCCTTCGAGTTCGTAAATCGCGGGCTGTGCACCCGTATGGCTGGGCGCCAGAGTGCCCTGCTCACCCACGAGCGTAATATTGAGCGCGAGATGATGACCTCCGAACTGAATCATCCATGGCCTGGTGGTCGAAGGCTGGCCAAGAAAGGAGATGTAGTAATTGTCGTTCCCGAACATGGGATTACCTTCGCTGGTTCGCAAGACTTCGTCGGCCTCGGTGATTTCCCTTACTTTTTCATAGCCCTGCTCGCTTAGAGCCGCTGCCACCACCGCCATGGCCGCATCCTGCTGCGGCTGGGTGAGATCGCCCATGCGCAGACCTCCCCGTTGGACCATTGAAGTGGGAAGATTCGACCACCGCTTGCGTTGTGCCGCGTCGTTAAAATCAAAAACGACCTTGGCGCGCTGGGTCTCGTCGAGCGTGGCGAGGAACGTTTCCGCGGCGGCGGCAATATCTCCCGTCGCCTGGTCCGGCGCGGGGCTGCCCTGGAGGAGACCATCGCAGCCGAATGCGAACCATGCCAGAGTTGGGGCCAGGATCAGGTATTTGTTCATAATGCGCTGGGGTTAACATTCCTGAAAATGGGCCGCTGACAAGCCCAAATACCGCCTCATCCGCAGGCGGGTCATCTCAACAAAAGAGTCGGGTTTTTGGACGGGTATTCGGTGAGGCGAGCTTTCGTTATGGAGGTCGAATGTCGTCCTCGACACGGCGCACAGGTACTCAACTAATCCGGCTTCGGTCTGCAGTCCGTTCCGCGCAGCTTCTTTGGATTGAGGAGCGTTACCCGCCCGAGATTGCCGTCCAAATGGACGAGATCGCCCGTATGAAGCCGAGTCGTGGCCCCCCGGAGGTTGGTGACAGCGGGCAGGCCGAATTCGCGTGCCACGATGCTGCCGTGAGAGAGTATCCCGCCTTGCTCCATGATCACCCCGGCGGCGTTCACGAAATAGGGCGTCCAGGCCGGATCCGTAAATGGGGCGACCAGGATTTCCCCGAGCCGGATCTGTTCATGATCGTCGGTGCGAAGAATCACCCGGACCCGGCCCGTCGCAGTACCCGGGGAGACCGGGATGCCCGCGAAGCATTTTGCGGCGGCATCCCGGGTCGGCACCCGTGCGTCGGTAATGCCGGGTTGGAACTTACCCGCGACGACCGGAGGCGGGGAGCATTGCAGGTTCGCCGCGTATTCGAGGCGGCGCGTGCGGATACGCTCCGAGGTATTGAAGTCGGATTGAACATTCGCGGCAAGTGGCAGTTCAGCGGCCTCCAGAAAGAAGATATCGTCGCTGTGGGCGATGATGCCCTGCCGGCAAAGACGTTCGCCCAGCATAAGGAGGATGCGGCGCAACACCACGATCATCTGGACGGCCTGGTCTTTCCAGACTTCACGGGCGACAGCCAGTTTTTGCGCCCGACCCAAGGCAGCCGAAAAGAGCCGGCGCTTGATCGGATTCGGCAGCCGGCGGCGGCATTCATCGGTGAGGCGCAGGCGTTCTCCGGTCAGGCGCTGTTGTTTCTCGATCGGGTTCGATCGGGGACTCGAGTCCAGATATCCGCGTACGACGCCGAGGATGTAGTCCGGAGTTTCGGACCAGCGCGCATTGTAGAGCTCGAGCTCGCCGCGGCAGCGGTGGCCGTGTTCGGACATGAAAGCCGCCCACGCTTCGAGGAAATGGCGACCTGGTTCAGTATTCCTGAGGCGAGACTGGACCTGCGACCAGCCCTCGCTGGAACGAAGGACCGATTCGGTGAATTTGTCGTCCTGAGACAACATGGCCAATCGCCAGAGCGCCAGCCCGGCATCGGCCTCGGGGATGTCTCCGAGGCCTGCAAAAAGACGGTAGCCGATCGTGAGGCAGGGATCATCAAGCCAATCGCGGCAGGCCTTCTGGAACAGGGGGAGTACCGCCGCCTGGGTGCCCAGGTAAAGCAGATCCCAGGCTTCGAACTGCAAGGCCAGGATGCGTTCGAACCACGCGATCAGGTCCGGCGTGCTCATCGGGTCGAGATCGACGCGAACGACCTGCGCCGTGAGGGACCGGAGCCGGGTCGTCCAGACATCTGCCCGCCGCGGTGAGTGGCGGATCAGATCGCAGAGGATCCGAGGAACCGACAGGATGTAATTGTGCCAACGGAAGCCGACGTCGGGCAGATCGGTGTCGGGAATCTCCAGCAACTCGCGGTAATCTTCCGATGCGAATCCGCCGCCGAGCGACTCGGCGAAGTTGTTAATGCCGCGCAGCAGAAACCAGAACGGACGCGCAGCGGCCAAACCTGTGTTCACATTGAGATAGACGCGCCCCGCCACCAGGCCTGCCACCGGTGCTCGATCGGCATCCGCGCCAAACAGGCGAAACAGGGAGCCGAACAGCGGCCCCAGGAGGCGTTGGATGACCGACCATGTCATCGGGGTCATCACGTCTGGCAGCACTTCGCCCGCGTTCACATTGCTCCACACTTGGCGGTCCTCCCAGGATTTTGGCGCTGGATGAGTTGTGGCGGGACGAGCCTGCAGCAGGAACACCCGGTTTCCGGCGGCCGCCCATTCGAGATCGATGGGTTGACCGAGCAGGCGCTCGGCTTTCATGGCCAACTTGCCAATCCGTCGTGCGAGCGACGCGTTGAGGCATGCCGGGACGGAGGTGGCTGTTGGCCGGACGCGCAGGCCTGGTTTCAGAAGGACGATGCGGTCCGGGGCGACCTGGCCTGAGACCAGGCGATCGCCCAAACCGGGCGCGGCCTCGATGATCATGTGGCTCGGGTTGCCGGAAATGGGATCCACGGTGAAGAGGACGCCGGCGGTTTCGGCAGCGATCAACTCCTGAACGATCACCGCCATTGCCATTCGATCGGTTGGCAGTCCTCCCTTTGACTGGTACGCGGAAACGCGCGCGGAGAAGAGCGACAACCAACATTTTCGGATTGCGCCGAGCAAGGCGTCTTGACCGCATATGTTCAGACAGGTCTCAAACTGCCCGGCGAACGAGCGGCCGTGGGCATCCTCGACCGTGGCGCTCGAACGGACTGCGTAGGTGAGCTCTTCGCCTTGCTCGCGCCACATGTCCAGGATTGCGTGTTCCACCAGCCGCGGTATGGGGGTCTCTGCCAGAGAGGCGAGCTCGGGCTCGCTCAGCATCGGAGGCCAGGTCTGCGGAAGGCGCGGAAAGTTCTGGCCGTCGTTGAGAAACTGGTCAAATGCACAGGTTGTTACACAAAAGCCCGGCGGCACGGGCATCCGGGCACGAATCAGCGCCGCGAGATTGACGGCCTTTCCGCCGACCAGCCAGAGGTCATCCGGGCAGACGCGGTGAAGAGGGAGGGTTAAGGGTGAATGATGTTGCGGCACATTTCCGGTTGGACAGCAAAACCGGGTGGACGTGTCGGGAAATCTCGGCCACACATTCCTCCTCGGAGCAATCAACGAATTCGAGGCGGCGCACGGCGCAGTTTTCGACCCAGGCCGAGCATGAGGAAACCGATGCCCCCCAAGATGGCTGCGGCGGCGGCCGTAACGACGCGGCCCTGAAAATCGTGATCCCAGAAAAGCGAGACCAGAACCAGCAAGGCAAGGAGGACGAAAAAACCGCCCATCAGAGACATGATGGCTGCGTCATTTTGACGGGAGGTCGAAGCGTTCGCCGGCGGACGGGATGGACTTAATGACTTTAGCGGATCGGGCATAGACACAGCCTTCAGAGAAAAAGGTAGATCCAGAGGTACGGGATCAGGAGTAAAGGGATCCAGAGCCGGAGATCACGCCATCGCGCACGCGATGGGCTGCCCCGGTAGATGAATTCGCGGGAGAGGAACAAAACCCAACCGGATCCGGCCAACAGAAAGAGGCAAACCGTGATGCGCCAAACGGGCGCCGGAATCTGGGACAGAGCGCGATTCAATGGTTCCATGAAGAGTTGGAGCAAAGGAACGAGCGTGGATTCAAGCAAGGAACGGATATGGGCGATCATGGGTCATCAGGCCAAATGTGCCGGGGGAAGAACGGTTTCACGGAGGGTGAGGCCTTGGGTTCGAGAGTTTGGTGGAGGCGGGGTCAACAGACTTACCAGCATCGTCATGATCAGGGCGAAGGCGAATGAGGCAAAGGAGACGAACAGAAAAGGATTGGCCGACGGGAAGAGCTGGTCGCCTACCAGATTCAAGCTGATCGAGAAAAGGACGCCGAGGATCAAACCGGCCGTCGCTCCGGGGCTGTTGGTGCGGCGCCAGACAATACCCAGGAGCAAAATGGCGAGCGTCGGGCCCTGGAAAACCGAAAACAATGTCTGGATGGCGAGATAAAGGGTCTCGAACCTCGAAACGATCGGCGCACTGATTCCTGCGATGACGATCAGCAAAGCGGTCAAGCCCTGACCGAGCCGAAGGCACTGGTGATCCGGCGCCTCCGTTTTGCGTAACACACGGTGCAGCGGCTGATAGAAGTCGGAGATGACGACCGTGACGGAAGAATTCAAGTAGGAATCGACGCTCGACATCAGCGCGGCGAAAAAGGCGGCGAAGATCAGTCCGGTCAAACCGGGTGGCAATAAGTCGCGGACCATGGTGGGCATGGCATTGTCCGGATCGGGGAGGTGGGGGAAGAGCGCCAGCGCCGCGAGGCCGGGGATCATGATTAAGATCGGGATGAACAGTTTCAGAAAGGCGCCGAACAGGAGCGAGGCCTTGGCATCCCATTCGGAGCGCGCTCCAAGTGTCCGTTGAACGATCGCCTGATTGCCGGAGAAATAAGCGGTGGACAGGACGAGACCGAGACCCATGACGATGCCGGTCCATGGGTAAGGGCTCGTCGTATTGTGGGGGAGGAGGAGTTGGAAATGCTCATGGAATTCCGGGCCACGCTGCTGAACCGTGGCGACGAGCCGGTCCCACCCGCCAATCCTCCAGAAGCAGAGGACGAGCAGGGCGGCGGTGCCGACGAACATGACCACCATTTGGATGACATCGGTCATGACGACGGCGGCGAGACCTCCCAGGACGGTATAGATACCCACGATCAAGACGGTGATCCAGATGGAGACGAGGGTCGGCCAGCCCATGACTGTCCCTAGAAAAACCGCGGAAGCCCAGAGCATGATCGCGAGCATCGAGATCATAAACCCGAGCCAGATCACAGCCTGTAGACCGCGCACGGTCGGCCCGTAGCGTCGGCCGAGGAATTCCGGCAGAGTTCGGACGCCTGAGCGCCAGTAGAAGGGAATGAAGAGGAACGCGACGATAACCATGGCCGGGATAGAGCCGAGCCAGTCGAAATTGGCCTGGGCGAGGCCGTACTTGTAGGCCGCTCCGGCGCCCGAAACCATGTCCATGGCACCGATATCGGTGACGACGATCGACATGCCGACGGCCCAGAATGGGAGCGTCTTTCCGGCGAGAAAGAAATCGCTGGCGGTCGTCATCCTTCGGCCGCAATAGACGCCAATGACCAAGACGCCAAGCATGTACGCGAAGAGAATCACGATATCGATCGTTGCAACGCGGGGTACGAATGCGGCTGTGACAGCGGGATCGGCCATCGTATCCGGGGGAGTTTCGCGTGGGCGGTTGGGACGGTTAACGCCGGGTGGATATGGGGATGACCGCTCCGTCCGTCTGGAGGACGTGACCGTGAATGGGGCAATAAGCGATGATTCGTTGCGGGTAGCGGTCATCACGAAATCCCGCCCCCTGCCAGGAATAACTGATGTTGTCCGAGGTCAGGTCATCCCAGCTTGTGGCGGGGGACTTCGTGGTATCGCTGGGGCACCAGAGGACCCTCGGTTCGAATCCCATCCCGCGGAGCTGGGTCAGGTCATCGGGAAAAGCGCCCCCGTGATCGTTGGCGTAGATCAAGGTGCCGACGCCGAGCTGTTTGAGGTTGCTCATACATTGAACAGACCGGGCTCGGTCCCTGACCTTTGCCCAGGTCGGAAGGAATATTCCCGCCAGAATAAATACAAAGACGAAGCTGGCGACGCCGAGGGCGATACCGGCGATGGCGAAGCCGTTGTTGGTTCCTTGACCGGGTTGACGCTTCGAGCGGCTCAGCGCGATGATGCCGAGCAGCAGGGCAGGGATCCCGGCGATGGGGCCAAGGCAAACCAGCCCGGCCACGCCCAGAATCAGACTGGCGACGGCCAGTCCATTTCGTTCCGGTCGGCCCGGTGTCAGGGCGGCAAGGAGCGGCGGGTCGGTTTGCAGTTCCGGGAAGGAACCCAGCGGCTTCCATTCGGAAGACTCCTCAGTCCGGGCCAGCGTCTGCGCGTCGACGCGTCTTTCGGCCATCCATTGCCGCAAGACATCGGCGGTGACGGGTCCGTATTGATTCTGATCTGCTCCACGAATGATGTACATACCGCGCTGACTCGCGTGAGGCTTTGGCGGAGGAAGTGTAGACCGGCGGTTCGATGAAGCAACTCCGATTTCGGCTCCGGTTGCCGCACGGCGTGGAGCTCTTGGGAGCGACAGTTCCAGCCGAGTTAACGGAACTCCGCGACCGCGGCAAGGCGGGGATTGCGTTGGCAGCGGGAAGGGAGGAGATTGGTCGAAACGGATGCTCGACACAATTCCATCGGATTTGCTGGAGATGCTGGAGCGGACGCCCGAATTACGGCGTGCGCATTTGGTGGGCGGGTGCGTGCGCGACTGGCTGCTGGGGCGGCCGGGCAAGGATTTCGATGTTGAGGTTTTCGGAGTGAATTATCCCGAACTGGAGGCGGCGCTCGCGCGATGGGGCCGGACAGATTCGGTGGGGCGTTCCTTTGGTGTAGTGAAACTCTCTTTGGAGGATGGGACGACCGTCGACTTCAGCGTGGCTCGCAGGGATTCCAAAGTATCGCCGGGACACAAAGGATTCGACGTCCGGCTCGATCGGGAGATCACGCCCAAGGAAGCAGCGATGCGGCGTGATTTCACCATCAACGCCCTGATGTATGATGTGCGGGAACGGCGCTTACTGGACGTGGTGGGCGGGCAAACGGATTTGCAGAACCGGGTGTTGCGTCACACCAGCCCGGCGTTTGTGGAAGACCCATTGCGGGTACTGCGCGGGATGCAATTTGCCGGGCGTTTTGATTTGCGCCCGAATTCCGAGACGGTGCGTTTGTGCCGGAGCATCCAGAATACGTTCGGAGAGTTGGCCGGCGAGCGGGTGCGGGAGGAATGGTTCAAGTGGGCGAGACTCAGCACCGTGCCTTCCGCCGGTCTCCATTTTCTGCGCGAGACCGAATGGCTCCGGCATTTCCCGGAGATCCACGCCCTGGCCGGCATTCCGCAGGATTCTGATTGGCATCCCGAAGGCGATGTTTTTGTGCATACGTGTCATTGTTGCGATGCGCTGGTGAGATTGCCCGAGTGGCAGGAAGCCGACGAGGCCTCCCGAATCGTCTACCTGCTGGCGGTGTTGACCCATGACCTGGGGAAAGTTGTGACGACCCATGTCGCGGAGCGTGATGGCATCCATCGGATTGTGTCGCCCGGACACGAAGAGGCGGGCGGGCCGCTGACCGAATCGTTCCTGGAGCGCATTCATGCCCCGGCGGCGATCCGCGAGCGCGTTGTTCCCCTGGTGACCAATCACCTGGCTCATCTGCGAAAAGTAACGGACCGTGGCGTGCGGCGATTGGCGCGACGCCTGGAACCGGAAAACATCCGCGGGTTATCCCTGGTGATCACCGCGGATCACTACGGCCGTCCGCCCTTGCCGAGGCATGCCCCGCCGGGTCTATTTGAATTGCGAACCACGGCGACCCGATTGGCGGTGGAAGCATCGGCGCCCAAGCCGATCCTGCTTGGGCGACATCTCCTCGAGCGCGGACTTCCCCCGGGACGCGAAATTGGACGCTGGGTCCGCGCAGCCTATGAGGCCCAGATCGAAGGGAAATTTCAGGATCTGGCCGGCGCCCTGCGCTGGGTGGAAGAGATGAGGGCGTGAGCGAACGTGACCGTATTTATGAAACAGACCACTAAGCACCCGTTGCGCGAACAGCGATCTGGCGACGATCAGGATCTTTCGGCGCCTGAGACTACCGTGCCGGGCGTCCGCCACGGGCCAGGGCATTGCGCGCGAGGCGGGTGACACTGACGGTAACTGCGATGGTGGCCACCAAACCGAAGAGATAGAGAATCCATTCGAGGGTGGTCCGTTCGCGGGATTCGGCGCTCGCGCGGGCGAGCGAGCCGAAGTAGGCGTACATGGCGGTGCCGGGCACCATACCGAGCCAGGAGGCGACGACGTAATCGCGCAAGGAAACATGAGTCAGCCCGAAGGCATAGTTCAGCAGGGTGAAGGGGAATACGGGCGACAACCGGGTGAGCAGAACGATCTTCCATCCGTCCCGGGCCACCGCTTCATCGATCGCCGTATACATGGGCCGGCCATGCAGGCGCCGTTGGATCCAGTCCCGGGCACAGTAGCGGGAGATGAGAAAGGCGCTGGCTGCGCCCATCGTTGCGGCGATGGATCCGAGGATTGTTCCCTCGAATGGGCCGAAGGCCGCTCCTGCGCCAATGGTCATGGCAGAACCGGGCACGAGGCAGACGGTGAAGACCATGTAGAGCAGGATGTAAAGGAACGGCCCCCAGTACCCTAATCCTTCAATCCAATCCAGGGCGGTGTTGATCCAGACGCGGACTTCGATCAAGCGCCACGCCGCGATGGCCACGAGGACGGCAAGGAGCGCCAGGCCCCAACGCAGGAAGGCGCGATGGGTCGGGGGCGATCCCAGAGATGTCGGGGTGGATCCGAGCATTCCGAGGGCAGCCTATACCTTTGACCCCGCCGGAGACAATCCCCGGAACACCAGAGAGTTGTTGACCGACGCGCTGGGCAACCGGGCGGGGCACAACTCCAAGCTTGCGAGGTTCAGCGTCTCTGGTGGACGATGCACCCGCATGGCTCGTGTGGAGACCCCGTTCCGATCCGGCGACATTGCTGCGCGCGCCGCGGTCTGTTTTCACTGCGGCCTTCCCTGCGATGACCACGGGGTCAACCATGAGGGGAAGACATTTTGTTGCGACGGTTGCCGATGCGTGCACGACCTTCTGGTGAACAGCGGTCTGGGACAGTTCTATGCATTGAACCAGCGGGCCGGATTGAGGCCGAACAACGCGTCACCGGAGGACAAATGGGCGTACCTCGATCCGCCGGATGTGCAGGCCAAGCTCCTCGATTTCACCGATGGCCGGTCCAGTCGCGTTACCTTTCAGATACCATCCATTCATTGTGTCGCCTGCGTGTGGCTTCTGGAGAATCTCTTTCGCCTGCATCCCGCGATCGAAGAGTCGCGCGTCCATTTCCGCCGGCGCGAAGTCTCAATACGTTATGTGAGCGCGACGCTTAAACTCAGCGAACTGGCGGCCTTGCTTGCATCGATCGGTTATGAGCCGCAACTGACGCTCCACGACATGGACCGGTCGAAGGCGCGAAAATCGTTCGGTCGGCGGGAGCTCCAGATCGGGCTTGCGGGATTCGCATTCGCGAACATCATGCTTTTCAGCATCCCGATGTATCTCGGATTGGATGCGCTGAGTGGTCCGTGGCTTCAGAAGTTGTTTGGATATCTCAGCCTGGCCCTGGCGGCGCCGGTGCTCCTTTACAGCGCCGCAGATTACTGGAAGTCGGCGCGCTGGGCCATTCGACAACGCACGGTGACGCTCGATATCCCGATTGCGCTGGGACTGGCGGCGTTATTTGGCCAAAGCGCCTGCGAAATTGTCCTGGGCCAGGGTGGAGGTTACCTGGATTCATTCGTTGGGCTCGTCTTCTTTTTGTTGTGCGGCCGTTGGTTCCAGCAGAGAACGCATGACCGCCTGGCCTTCGATCGGGATTACCGAAGTTTTTTCCCATTGGCAGTCGTTCGCCGCTCGGCTGAGGGCGATGTGCCGGTGGTTCTGGAGCAATTGCAGGTGGGTGACCGACTCCTCCTGCGGCACGGCGAGCTTATCCCGGCGGACGCGCGCTTGATCCGGGGTGAAGCGCGCGTCGATTACAGCTTCGTGACCGGCGAATCTGAGGACGTGGAGAAAGCCGCCGGGGATTATTTGTATGCCGGGGGACGCCAGGTTGGCGGGGTCATCGAGGTCGAAGTCCTGAAGCCGGTATCCCAGAGTTATCTGACCTCTCTTTGGGATCATTCCGCCTTTCATAAGCCGCGGGAAGATTCGCTGAACAGTCTCACTCAGCGCTACGGCCGTTCTTTTACGCGCCTTGTGATTGCCACCGCGCTCGGCGCCGGTTGTTACTGGACCTGGACCGCAGGGGTGGGACGCGGCATGAACGTGCTTGTCGCGGTGTTGATCGTGGCTTGCCCGTGCGCGCTGGCCTTGGCCGCGCCTTTCAGTTTCGGAACCGCCCAACGCTGGCTCGCGCGTCGCAAGATCTTTGTGAAGAGCGCGCTTGTTATCGAGCGCCTGGCGCGGATTGGCGTTGTCGTCTTCGACAAGACCGGCACGTTGACCGGGTCTGCGCCCGACTTCGCGCGATTTGAAGGCGGGCCGCTCAATGCGCAAGAGTGTGCCGCGGTGGCGGCGCTGGCGCGGTCCTCGACGCATCCCCTGTCGCGACGCATTCATGATTGGTTGGTCGCGGCAGATGCTCGCGAGCGGAGGGCTGAGTTATCCGAGGCCGTGGATGGCGCGGTGGGAGTTGGGGACTCGGTGGGAGTTGGGGACTCGCGGAGCTCGTCCCTCCGGGATGTGCTGAAGGAAGACTCGCGGAGCTCGTCCCTCCGGGCAGATGGGCCCGCTGGCGGCGCGAAGTTGACCCAATTCCGCGAGATTCCCGGGTGTGGCATTGCAGGGCGGGTGGAGTCCCACACGCTGAAGTTGGGATCACTGGAATGGCTCCGCCAATCCGCTGTGGAGATGCCCGATACACTGGCCGATCCCGGCAGTGCGGTGGGATTGGCCATCGACGGGAGGTTTCGGGGAACATTCAAACTTGGCAATCCGTTACGCCCGGTCGTCGGTCAACTTCTGGACGTGCTTCGCCCCGGTTACCAACTGGTGTTGCTGAGCGGCGATCAGCCGCGCGATGTCGATGCCTTCCGTGCGTTGTTTGGTGGAAACGCCGAGCTCCATTTCAATCAGAGCCCGCTCGAAAAGCTGGAACACGTCCGCAGGCTGCAAGCGACGGGCAAGGCGGTCTTGATGGTTGGAGATGGGTTGAATGACGCGGGTGCGTTTCAGCAGAGCGACGTTGGGGTAGCCGTAGTGGAGCGGATTGGGACCTTCTCGCCGGCGAGCGATGTCATTTTAGAAGGAACGCAACTTGGGGTATTGGGGGAGCTATTGAGGTTCGGCGGGAGGACGGTTTGGGTGGTGCGCTGGAGCCTGGCATTATCGGCGTGCTATAACATATTGGGGATGAGCATCGCCGCCGCCGGTGTATTATCGCCGCTCATTTGCGCTATTCTTATGCCTTTAAGCTCCGTCAGCGTCGTTCTTTTTGCCACCGCCGCCACAACGCTCGCTTTTCGGCGGTTCGGCTTGACGAGAGCTTTCTAATCCCCAATCTGTGTCGCCAATGCACGCTGCCCGGCAAACTGTGTCCTGAAAAATGTCGGTCCTTCTCATTCTGATTCTGGCCAGCCTGGGCGTGGCGCTCGTTTTTCTGGCCGGCTTTATTTGGGCGGTGCGGACGGGGCAATACGAAGACACCAGCACGCCTTCGATGCGTGTTCTGGCGGATGATGCGCCGTCGATGGCTCGACCCACGAACTGTCCGTCGTCCCGAGTCCGATCATCATGAGCGTAGAAACATTCAAGTACGACAACCGCATCGTTCGGGCTTTTGCCATCGCGACGGTGGTATGGGGTATGGTGGGGATGAGCGTTGGGCTATTGGCCGCGACGCAGTTGTTTTTTCCCGCGGCGAACCTGGGCCTGGAGTTTACGACTTTTGGGCGTCTTCGGCCATTGCACACGAACGCGGTAATTTTCGCGTTTGTGGGGAACGGGATGTTCATGGGGATTTACTATTCGGTGCAGCGGTTGTGCAAGGCGCGGATGTTCAGCGACAGGTTAAGTTGGATCAATTTCTGGGGTTGGAACGGGATTATCGTTTCGGCGGCGATCACGCTTCCCCTGGGTTTGACCACGAGCAAGGAGTATGCGGAATTGGAGTGGCCGATCGACATCGCGATTGCCTTCGTGTGGGTGGTGTTCACGATCAACCTGCTATGGACGATCTTTCGGCGGCGCGAGCGGCACATGTATGTCGCGCTCTGGTTTTACATTGCGACGGCGGTGACGGTGGCGGTGTTGCACATCTTCAATTCGTTATCGGTGCCGGCGGGGTTATTTAAGAGCTACCCGATTTATGCGGGGGTGCAGGATGCGCTGGTGCAGTGGTGGTATGGTCACAATGCGGTGGCCTTCTTTCTCACCACACCCTATCTGGGGATGATGTATTATTATCTGCCGAAGGCGGCCAACCGCCCGGTTTTTTCGTATCGACTTTCGATAATACATTTCTGGGCGTTGATATTCGTCTACATCTGGGCCGGGCCCCATCACCTGTTGTACACTGCGCTGCCGGACTGGGCGCAATCGTTGGGGATGGTTTTCTCCGTGATGCTGGTGGCGCCGTCGTGGGGTGGGATGTTGAACGGTCTGCTGACGTTGAGAGGGGCCTGGGACAAGGTCCGTCAGGATCCGATGCTTAAATTCATGGTGGTGGCGGTCACGGCCTATGGCATGGCGACGCTCGAAGGTCCGACGTTGGCGATCAAGAGTGTAAACTCGCTCTCGCATTACACGGATTGGACCATTGCGCACGTGCACACCGGGGCATTGGGCTGGAATGGATTCCTGACGTTCAGCGTGTTGTATTGGCTGTTTCCGCGGCTGTACAACACGAAGCTGTGGTCGGTCAAGCTGGCCAACTACCATTTCTGGATCGCGTTGCTCGGAATGATGTTCTACGTGGTGCCCATGTATGCCAGTGGCATTACCCAGGGCCTGATGTGGAAACAATTCACCTCCGACGGTTTCCTCCAATATCCGAACTTCCTCGAAACCGTGCTCCATTTGGTGCGCATGCATATGCTGCGGGCGGCGGGAGGGTGCCTTTACCTGAGCGGGACATTTCTGATGGCATTCAACCTGTATCGCACCGCCAAGAGTGGTCACTTCGAGCCGGACACGGAGGCGCAGGCCGCAGCGCTCACCCACGATGCGCACGGCGAAGGCGCGCATCCGTGGAGGCATCGGTGGCTGGAGTCCAAGCCGGTGCTATTCACGGGGCTGACGGTGCTGGCCATTTTGATTGGCGGGTTGGTGGAGATCATTCCGATGTATTTGATCAAGACCAATGTTCCCACGATCGCGGCAGTGAAACCCTACACGCCGTTGGAAGTGCTCGGCCGGGACATCTACATTCGCGAAGGCTGCGTCGGTTGTCATTCGCAGATGGTCCGGCCATTTCGATCGGAGACGGAACGATATGGAGAGTATTCGAAGGTTGGCGAATACATTTACGACCATCCTTTTCTGTGGGGATCCAAGCGGACCGGGCCGGATCTGCACCGGGTGGGCGGGAAATACCCTGAGGCGTGGCACTACAACCACATGGACAACCCGCGCTCGACTTCGCCCGGATCCATTATGCCGGCCTATCCATGGCTTTTAACGCGGCAACTGGACACCCATGTATTGCCGGCACGCCTGAGCGCGCTGAGGAAGGTTGGGGTTCCCTATCCGGATGGCTTTGAGAATGGCAGCGCGCAAAAGGACCTCGAGATGCAATCCCGGCTGGTTGTGGCGGGTCTGAAGGTCGGGATGGTCGAGGCCCAACCGGATCGGGAGATCATCGCCCTGATCGCGTATTTGCAGCGTCTGGGGAGTGATATCAAGGTGGCTTCGTTGAGCGCCACACCATGATCGGGGCCGGGATATGATCCGCGACGCGCTTTCAAACATTGGCGGGGTGGGCCTGTATGGTGTGCTGTCGATTACCTTGTTCTTTGCCACGTTCATCGGTCTGGTGTTCTGGGCGTTTCGGCTCAAGAAACCGTGGCTGAGCACCATGAGCCGATTGCCGCTTGAACCCGACGATTCGGACGAAGTTGAGCCGGCACGAACCAACGAATCTCACTCGCACCATGACTGAACACGACGATCCCCTGTTACTCGACCACGAGGTGGATGGCATTCGCGAACTTGATAACAAGCTCCCGCGATGGTGGGTCTGGCTTTTTTACGGCAGTATTATTTTCTCCGCGCTTTACCTGGGCTACTACCATGTGCTCGGCAAGGGCGACCTCATGGTGGCCGAGTATGAGAAGGAGATGGTCGTTGGCAACCGGATCAAAGGCGCGTCCATGGCCAAGTTCGAGTCCGGCATCGATGCGCTTAAACCTTCGACGGACGAATATATCGTCGGCCGCGGACGGCAAATCTTTGCGCAACTGTGCGCGCCGTGTCATCGGCCCGACGCCGGGGGATTGGTCGGCCCGAACCTTACGGACGACTATTGGATTCACGGGCCGCAGTTTGCCGACAATTTGCGGACGATCTGGAATGGTGTCCCGGCCAAAGGCATGGTCTCGTGGAAGGGAGTGCTCAAGCCCGATGAGATGCTTGCGGTGGGGAGTTACATTTACTCCCTCCGCGGCTCCAACCCGGTCCATCCGAAGCCACCCGAAAATCAAGGGGCCGCGCAACCGGCGGTGAATCTCTACGAGTAGACGTTCGCGCCTTGAACGCATTGTCATCAACTCCCGTTAAAGACAAGCAGCGGCCGGCTGCGGATCGGCGCGGGCGGCAGGACTTCCGGGATTATCTGTCGACCGTGGATAAGGACGGCAGTCGCCGCTGGCTTTTCCCGCGCAAGCCCCGGGGGCGATTGTACCGGGGGCGGACCGCGTTCAGCTATCTGCTGATTGCGCTTATGTTTGCGGGGCCGTTCATCCGGCTGAACGGCAATCCCCTGTTGTTATTGAACATTGTGAGCCGCAAGTTCGTGGTATTGGGCCAGGTTTTCTGGCCGCAGGACATGATCCTGTTCGCGGTCGCGCTCCTGGTGTTTATCACGGGAATCATTGTCTTCACGGCCGCCTATGGCCGGCTCTGGTGCGGTTGGGCATGCCCGCAAACGGTGCTGATGGAAATGGTCTTCCGGAAAATCGAGTATTTCCTCGAAGGCGACGCCGCTGCCCAGCGGGCTTTGGCGCGCGCGCCGTGGACGATGGGAAAAATCGGTCGGAAGCTTATGAAACAGGGGATATTCTTTGGGCTCTCATTTGTGATCGGCAATACATTGCTGGCCTACATTATCGGAACTGAGGCCCTCTTCCAGATCATCACGGACAGCCCTTTGAATCACCTCCAGGGGCTGACCTTCATGGTCCTGTTCACCCTGGTGTTCTACGCCATTTTCGCCCGATTCCGGGAACAGGCCTGCACATTCATTTGTCCCTACGGGCGTTTCCAATCGACCCTGATCGACGAAAACAGCATCGTTGTCGCTTACGATCACAAGCGCGGTGAGCGTCGTGAACATTTGCACCGCGGACAAACCCCCGAACAACGGCGCGGCGCCGGGCATGGCGACTGTGTGGATTGCTTTGAATGCGTGACGGTCTGTCCGACCGGCATCGACATCCGCAATGGAACCCAGATGGAATGCGTGCATTGCACGGCATGCATCGACGCGTGCGACCATGTCATGGCCAAGATCGGCCGACCGAAGGGATTGATCCGGTACGCATCGATGAATGGCATCGAACGGGGCGAACCCCTTAAATTGACGCCGCGTCTGGTCGGTTATACCGGGCTGCTGGTTGGACTGGGACTGCTCCTGGGGGCGCTCCTGCTGACGCGTACCGATGTTGAAACCACCTTGTTGCGCGCGCAGGGGGCACTATTTCAGCAAATGCCCAATGGCCGATTCAGCAACCTCTACACTTTGCGCGTGCTCAACAAGACTTCCCGTCCGATGCCGATCGAGCTTCGACTGGAACAGCCGGAAGGGACACTGCAGGTCCTGGGCCGCAGTTTGACCGTGCCGGCCGAACAGTCCGCTGAGGCCTCGCTGCTGGTCGAGTTGGCCCCGGAGCAGTTGAGCGGCGGTTCCACGCCGGTTGTGGTCGGAGTTTATTCGGCGGGGCGTCCGATTGAGAGGGTCAAGACGGGCTTTATCGGGCCTCGTAACGATCATCATTAACCAGGAAATGAGATCGACCTTCAACCCCTGGCCGTTGGGTATCGTTTTGGCCTTGGTATTATTTGGCGTCGGCACAGCGGGGCTGGTGGTGATTGCGTGCACCCAGCGGTCGGACCTGGTGCGAGCGGATTATTATGATCAGGAGATTCAACACCAGGCGCAGATCGATCGGCTCGACCGCACCCAACGGATCGCACCGGGCGCTCAGGTGACCTATGATGCTGAAGCACATCGTCTCGTCTTGTCACTCCCAGTCGATCAGGCGAGGCGGCAGCCCGAGGGTGAGATTTATCTCTATCGACCTTCAACGTCCGCGTTGGATCGCCGGGTTCATCTGGATCTGGATGCCAGCGGTCACCAGCTCCTCGAGGCAAACGATCTTGTGCCAGGCCTCTGGCGGGTGAAAATCTCGTGGCGGCTCGACCATGAGGAATATGCCCTTGACCAGCGGCTGGTGGTGAGTCCCAAACCGTAGCAGACGGCGCGATTCCATGGAACTTTGGACTGCATTTGCTCTTGGGCTGGCCGGCAGCCTTCACTGCGCCGGGATGTGCGGTCCGCTCGCCCTGGCCTTACCATCACCTGACCGGCGGTTCCCGGCCTTCTTCGCCGGACGCCTTGCGTACAATGGGGGAAGGGTGGTGACCTATTGTCTGCTCGGGTTTGCATTCGGATTGGTGGGGCAGGTCGTTGTCGTCGCCGGATTCCAACAAACCATGTCGGTTGCCCTCGGAGTCGCATTGCTGGCGGGGCTGTTTCTTTCTCCCCGGCTCGTCCGCTGGTCGCCCATCACCCGCCTCGTCGAGGCATTGAAGCGTCGGATGTCCGGAATGCTGCGGCAACGGTCAATTGTGGCGCTGGGGGCGCTCGGTTTGTTAAATGGATTGCTGCCGTGCGGCTTGGTTTACGTGGCCTGTGCGGGGGCGGTGGCCACGGGGAACCTGTTACGCGGCGCCGAATACATGGCACTCTTCGGTGCGGGGACGGTGCCGATGATGCTCGCGATCAGTCTATCCGGTTCGATGGTCCCCATCCGGGTTCGGCTTCGATTGATCAAGGCGGTTCCGATCGCCGTTGGATTGCTGGCCGCGCTATTGATATTGCGGGGGATGGCATTGGGGATTCCGTATGTGAGTCCAAACCTGTCCGGTGGGGCGAACAACGCGGCCTGTTGTCCCGAGTAGAATAGGGCCAGGCAACGCGGGCAGCGAGTCGACCGTCTCCCGTAGGTGAGCAGTCATTGAGCCCTGCGCAAGGACCAGGTTTGACTGGACCGGGATGTCACTGAGCGCCGCGGGGAGTCGGATTACTCGGAGAGGCGACCGCCGGCCCGATGTATTCGCGAGCGATTACGACATCGTCGAAGTAGACGATATTGACGGGGTTCCTGGTCCAGCGATCGGTGACATAACTCTCGAGTGTGAACGCGTTGGCCATGAGACCTGGACTCTTGCGCCAGTTGATGCCCTTCCAATGACCGCGCAGCACCCCATCGATCCAGTACGCTTGCTCGCCATCGGCCGCACCCGGAGTGTTGTGCTTGAGCATGAACTCCGCGCTGACCCATTGGCCCTTGGTAATATTCGGCTGCGAGGCCGGCCGGAAGGCATTGCCCCAGAACATACCGTCCGGGCTCGCGTCCATTTCATGCCAGTAACTGTAGAAATTCCACTGGCCTGGCGCCGGCCAGCGACCCCAATTGCCCCAGGGTTCGAGGGCGGTCGAGAATCGTTCGTCACCTTTCGGTCGCAGCCCCGCGCCCCCAAATCCGCTCCAACGATCGGCGCCCTGCAAACCCTTGTTTGCGCGCAGGGTGCAGAAGTGATGGACATAATCGCAGTCCGCGTCGAAGCGCACCAGGAATCGGATGAACACCGGATCGACCGGCTCGTACCATTTCGTCAATCCTCCGCCGGTATTCTCGCCCAACGTGGCGATGACCCGCAATACCTTCGATCCCAACCGCGCGTCCGAGACGTCCGGCTGGATCAACGAAAGCACCTTTCCTTGATCGTCCCGATCCGAGTCCCAGCGCGCGCCCAGATCATCCGCCTCAAAATTATCGGCGAAAACCACCGCAACATTCGAGGCGATGTTTTGGTCACCGGGAAACGAGCGGGCGATGCCGTAGCCTTGTGGCAACGGGCTGGATTCAGCCTGGTTTTGTTGTCCCTCTGGATCTCCCGCGGCGGAGAGTGGATTGGAACCCGACACCAACGCCAACAAAATGCCGAGTGCTGGAACGCTCAGACGCACAAGGCCAGAAGCCGCGCGGTTCATTGGACATCTTGAAGGCTGTTTGATTGGACGCGCATAGTGCGAGGGTTGGAGTTCGCGAAGGGATTGCATGATTTGAAGCAGCCAGAGGGGCTTAGCCCTGTCAAGGACTGCGGAAAGAATCTTGATCCTGCCGCCGGCGCCCCGGCAACCTGCATCCATGCGCGCAACGACCGAATTCGTCTTGTGGGTTCTTTTGGGTCTTCCATCACTCGGCAGCCCGGGAGCGATTGATACGGGCGTCGGGGGTTCCACCCATCTGTCGGATAGTCTCACGAATGTCTATTTTGACATTCACGTGGTGGATGAGGCGACTGAGCGAGGGGTTCCGTTGGCGGAACTGGAGACCGTTAACCATCTGCGCTATGTCACTGACAGCGCGGGTCACGTGGCGTTCTTCGAGCCCGGGCTTATGGGGCAGCCGATCTTTTTCTTTGTTCACAGTCACGGGTATAGCTTTCCCAAGGACGGCTTTGGCTATGCCGGCAAGGCCCTCACCCCCATTGCCGGCGAACAGGCCGTGCTCCGGTTGAAACGGTTGAACATTGCCGAACGGCTTTATCGATTGACCGGCGAGGGCATCTATCGGGACAGCGTGTTGTTGGGTCGGCCGACGCCTTTGGCCGAACCGCTTGGAGCCGGGAAGGTGGTCGGTCAGGACTCGGCCTTTGCCCTGCCGTATCGGGAGCAGCTTTTCTGGTTCTGGGGAGATACTTCGCGCATGAGTTATCCGCTCGGTCAATTCTGGATGGCAGGTGCAGTCTCCAAGATTTCCGAACGAGGTGGTCTCGATCCCGGTCAAGGCGTGGATTTCAACTACTTCACGGATAACCAGGGCTTCAGTCGTCCGGTCTGCCGCCTGGGGGTCCGGAGCGGCCTGATTTGGGCTGATGCGTTTCTGACCGTATCCGATACGACTGGCAAAGAGCGGCTGGTCTGCCACTACGCGCATATGGAGTCGCTCAGCAAGATACTGGATCATGGGTTGGCCATATATGACGACGCGAAAGAAGAATTCATCCGGGTCAAGGAGATCCCGTTGGAGGAGTTGTGGAGATTTCCCGGTCAAGCGCACCCCTTTCGCTGCACCGACGCAGGGAAGGAATATTTTTATCTCGGCGAAGTGTTTCCCACCGTTCGCGTGCGGGCCGAACTCGAAGCAGTCCTCGATCCGGCAAGCTACGAAGGCTGGACCTGTCTTGAACCGGGAGCGGATCGGGCAGAACCGCGGGTGCGTCGCAATGAGAACGGCGAACTCGATTATTCATGGCGGTCCGACATTCGACCGGTCGATTCTGCCCTGGAGCAGAAGCTCCTCGCCGCAGGGCAAATCTATCCGGGAGAGGCGCGTTATCTACCGATCGACGTCGAGTCGGGCGATCGGATTCGCCTGCATCGAGGCACGGTGCACTGGAATGAATACCGGAAAGCCTGGGTCATGATCGCGAACCAGGCGGGCGGGACTTCGGCGTTGGGCGAGGTCTGGTATTCTGAGGCGTCAGAGCCGACCGGGCCCTGGCTGAAGGCCCGCAAGATTGTGACGCACGAGCGTTATAGCTTCTACAATCCGGTTCAACATCACTTTTTCGACCAGGCCGGCGGGCGCGTGATCTATTTCGAAGGCACCTATGCCAACACGTTTTCTGGAAATCCGGAGACCACGGCTCGCTATGATTACAACCAGATCATGTATCGTCTTGATTTGAGCGACCCGCGATTGGATCTGGCGAATCGGTGGTCGGTGAGTCGGTGGGTCGGTGAGTCGGTGGGGCGGTGAAGTCGGTGAGTCGGTGGGGCGGTGAAGTCGGTGAGTCGGTGGGTCGGTGAAGTCGGTGAGTCGGTGGGTCGGTGGGTCGGTGAGTCGGTGGGTCGGTGGGTCGGTGAAGTCGGTGGGTCGGTGGGTCGGTGGGTCGGTACCGACCTACCGACCTACCGCCCTACCGCCCTACCGGCGCACTACAGGGCGCTCAGTTTTTGAGGAAGCTCTTCAGCATCCAAATGGATTTCTGATGAAGAGTGATCCTGGATATCATGAGGTCCTGGCTCTCCAGATCGTTGACGGCGCCTGCGAGATCCCGAGCTTCGGCCGCATCTGCCACGAGTTTCTCGTTCGCACCAAGCAACAGTCGAACGTACTCTTCTTGCGCCAGGGGCGGGGTGAATTCCTTGATTTGAGCCGTCTTGGACATGTTGTTGAGGCCGCCAATGGTGTACGCGCCGCGGGCGCGCAAGCGCTCCGCGACCTCGTCGATTGCGGTGAAGAGCTCCTCGTATTGGGTTTGGAAGGCAGTATGGAGCGCGAAAAAGCCGGGGCCTTCCACGTTCCAATGGGCGAGGTGCGTGAGCGCCATCAGCGCATAGGAGTCCGCCAACACTTGATTCAGGCTGACGGTCAATTGTTTTTCCTGCAGCGAGGGGGTTGGTGTCTTTGTGGGCATAGCAGTGTAAGTGATAAAGAGTTGTCAGATTGAGGTCCTCTCAAACAGCGGCTCACATTAGCGGTACTCGCGGATCGGGTGAAGCTATTTTCCCGCGGCGCGCGATCGCCTCGTTGACCGGGGAGAAGACCATTAACCCCCCATCGACGCGGGGTGTCTCGAACGGGTGGGGATTCGCCGCAAGCCATTCCGCCTTTCGATCCCTGCCTGCTGAATCAACGCAGTCGCGCGTCGCGCTCGAACCCGACATGGCCGTCGAGGAAGAGCCGGTTTACGCCGCCTCGATGCGCGGTGCGCCCGCGCAGCTCATCGGTCAGGGAAGGCGACGTCCCCGGATAATAGACATCCACCAGGAGTTCGACCGTATCGGGCCGGTATGGACCCGGCAGAAAGGGATTCGCTGCCTGCTCAAGATCCGCCACGCATCCGGAGATCGTCTTGCCCCAAAAGTTGTCGAGCGCGATCGGGTCGTTGGTGCGGTCGAACCGCCACATCCAGTACGTAACGGCGACGCTATTGGTATTGAACGAGGGCCATTGCCGGCTGGGGAGCTCGCGTTCGATGGCCGTGTGCCTGAGCGCCGGGCATTGCCAAACGGCCGGGGTTGGCAGCAGGTCGCCGAGGACGCTGGCGGCCCAGCCCGCGCGTGGATCTGAGGGTGGCCAGTTCGTCCAAGGCCGATAGCCCTCGGGGAGCGAACCTTTGAGGTCGCGCCGGTCGGGGAAGTGCTCCTGTTGATCGTCGAGATAAAGTGTCCAGGCCAGTCCGACCTGACGCATTTGGGAGAGGCAAGCGAGGCGTTGGGCACGCGCCCTGGCATGGGAGAGCGCCGGCAAGAGCAGCGCGGCGAGCAGGGCAACGATGGCAATGACGACCAGCAATTCGAGGAGCGTAAAAGCAGTGGCTTTGGCTTCTAAACAGATCGCAACCGGACCGCGTCCGGCATAGCCGGCGTGGCGCGGCTTAAGCCGGATCCCATCGGCGTCTTCAGCACGCGATCGTTCGCGAAGAAGGTCCACCTCTTCCCATGTGTCCGCGGGAAGCCCGTGGGACAGTTGGATGGGCGGGGGACAGGAAGTAACGGATTCCGGTGACGAGAAGAAATCCTGTTGCACGGGGGATGGGATGGGTGGCGCCTTTAACAAAGCGGCAACGCCGGAATCCTTGAAGATGTGTTCGAGGATCTGCCTCCGTTCATGAAACGGTCGCTCGCGGGCATCGACTCCACCGGTTTCCAACAGATCGCAGGCGATAAAGCTGACCGAATTTGATGATCGTATCGTCCTGCGAGGCATCCGGGACCTCAAGCCTTGCTGATGCCGCGCCCGTGAGCGCGATCGATTTGTTGGTCCCGCCACCAGTTCGCCGTCCAGGACGATGCCATCGGGGAGCGCGTGCGCCGCGGATACGATCACGGGGAAACTGGCGGTGATGTTCTGTTCCCCTGCGGTCCAAAGAATCGCGCGGCCGGCTCGCCGGATCAGTTGCGCGCGGAGGCCATTCCAGTTCCACTCGATCCACCAGTCGTGGACATTGCCGAGCGCGCCGGGTTTGCCTTCGAGTGAGGTTACGGCCTGGAACGGATAGGGCCGCGTGACGTCGTCTTCGTAGGTGTGGCTTGAGAGGAGCCGGGTGAGCTGGGCCGGAGTCGGCTGCCACTCGGTCGAAAGCCGGCGCCACATTACACTTGGCTCGATCGAGGCAAGTCGAGCGAGCGCCTGCGCCAACTCGGCAACTGAGACGCCCATGCGAAAACCGCCGCAGATCAGTTTGTGCCAGAGGTAGTTCTGGGTGGTATCCAATTCCGACCAGGTTTGACGAAGGATTTCGTGTTGGACGGATTCCGATGCGGCGGCGAGCGGAAGCAACCGTTGTTCGACCAGCAGGGCCAGCGGCAATGGCTTAGGATCGGAGTTTTGCGGCAACAACAACGCCAGTGTCTCGGACCAATCGCCAACGGCGCGGTAACAGTGCATGACCAGCCAGGGCGGGACCTGCGCCATACCGGCCCCCCACCCGCGCAAGAGCGTGAGTGGGACAGCGCGTTTCAGGCGTTGGCCGGTGAGAAACCACAGGCCCCAGGCGACGTCGGCCGGAGGATTGGACCGGAGGTAAGTTTCAAGCGGCGCAATCCTGTCCTCGGGCCGCGGAGCGCGCTCAAGCTCGATGAAGAGCTGGGAAAAGGCCCGCATGACATTCTCAGCCCGCCGGCTCGGAAGGCGGTGCAATCTTCCGGCGCACGCGTCCCGGCAGTGATTCGGCTTGTCCGCCGCCTTCCCTGAGCCACCGGACCAATGGACCGGTCTCGCCATGGGCGACCAGGACACGGCTTGCGCCGGTCTCGCGAATGGTCTGAAGCAGGCCGGGCCAGTCGGCGTGATCGGAGAGGGTGAAACCACGATGGGGAGAACGGCGGCGGCGGGACCGGAGCAGCAACATCCAACCGGAAGCGAACGCGGAGGAAGCCTCGCCCAGCTCATGCCTCCAGCGGGAATCCTCCACGGCGGGCGGGGCGATCACCAGGGCCTGGCCGCGTGCGGCCCTGACGTTGTCCGGGGATGCGATCTGGACGGGGGGCAATTTCACCCCAGCGGCGGCATAGGCCGGGAGAAAGTCCTGGACGGCTTCGTGGACGAAGATGGGACCGAGCGTCGCGTCGACGCCGGCGAGGAGCCGTTGCGCTTTCCCCAGGGAATATCCGAACAAGAGGCACGTGCGGTTTGATAATTGATTTGACCGCCACCAGTCATTGATCTCGGCGAAGACTGTTCCCGGGTCGGGCCATCGGTAGACCGGCAATCCGAAGGTCGATTCGGTCACGAACGCATGGCAGGGCAAGGGCTCGAACGGGGCGCAGGTGGGATCCGGCTGGCGTTTGTAATCACCGCTTACCACCCACACCTCACCGCGATATTCGAGGCGAATCTGAGCCGAACCGAGGACATGCCCCGCGGGATGAAAGGACACTTTCACTCCGTTGACCGCGAGTTGTTCGCCGTGAGCCAACGAGCTGACCGATGCGACTTTGCCGACGCGGAGGCGGAGCAACTCCACGCCTTCTTTGGCGCAGAGATAGGCGTGACTTCCGGGGCAGGCATGGTCGCTGTGGGCATGCGTGATCAACGCGCGATCCACGCGCCGCCACGGGTCGATGTAGAAATCGCCCGGGGCGCAATAGAGGCCGAGTTCGGTCACGGAGAGCACGATGGACGATAACCCTTCGATGGGATGACGGTCGAGCGAACACTGAGAATGTGAGACGACAAAACCATCCGTTGACTTGGCTGCACGACTGGATTAGAAAATCCGAAACGATCGTAAGGAGTACCGCTTATGCCACCCAGGAACACCGAGAAGAGCAGTGTCGACCCGAAAGCCGAAGCCGCCAAAGTCACCGCCGCGCGTCAACGCGATCTCGACGCGGCCATCTCGTCCATCACCAAGGCGTATGGGGAGGGGAGCATTATGCGGCTCGGCGATGCCCGCGCCCAGGTCAAGATCGATGTCATTCCGACCGGCGCGTTGGGGCTCGACCTCGCCCTGGGAGTGGGGGGCATTCCGCGCGGCCGGGTGGTCGAGATCTATGGTCCCGAATCCTCGGGTAAAACGACGTTGATGCTTCATGTTATCGCCAATGCCCAAAAGGGCGGCGGGCTGGCGGCGTTTATTGATGCCGAGCACGCGCTTGATCCGGGCTATGCGAAGCGGCTGGGAGTGAATCTCGACGATCTGCTGGTTTCCCAGCCGGACAGCGGCGAGGAAGCCCTGACGATTTGCGAAACCCTGGCCCGGTCGAACGCGCTGGATGTCATCGTGATCGATTCTGTTGCGGCGCTCGTCCCGCGGTCCGAGCTCGAGGGCGAGATGGGGATGGCGACCATGGGCATGCAAGCGCGGCTCATGAGTCAGGCCCTGCGCAAGCTCACGGCAATCCTCGCCAAAGCCAAAACGACCTGCATTTTCACCAATCAGATTCGGGAAAAGGTTGGCGTGATGTTCGGGAATCCCGAGACGACGCCGGGCGGCAAAGCGCTCAAGTTTTACGCCAGTATACGCATTGATATTCGCCGGAAAGACACGCTCAAAGACGCGGCGGGCAATGCCATTGGCAATCATGTCCGGGTCAAAGTCGTCAAAAACAAGGTGGCACCGCCGTTTACCGAATCCGAATTCGACATTCTCTTCAACCAAGGGATTAACCGGACGGGCAACATCCTCGAAGTCGGTTTGGAGAATGGCGTGGTGGACAAGAAAGGGGCCTGGCTTCAGTTCAATGGTGAGTTGATTGGCCAGGGCAAGGAGGCGGCGCAACGCACCCTCATCGAGAAACCCGAAATCGAACAGCAGATCATTGATGCCATCCTCGCCAAACGCGCCGTTGTTCCCCCGGCCTGACCGATAGAATCCTTGATCCGGCTAAGCATGCGCGCGCCCGTTGCTCGTCTGGGCCTTTGGCTGGCCGGTTTGATCGTGGCTGTCCCGCTCCAGGCCGTGCTCTTTTTTTCCACCGGCGATGCGGACCACAACACCAGCGCGCCGACCGGACCGCTGGCGGACAGCGGATGGCAATTTGAAGGGCGCTGGGGTGCTTATCTCGGGACCGTCATTTCATCGAATGTCTTTTTAACCGCGCAACATGTCGGCGGCAATCCGGGCGCCCCGTTCATCCTGGATGGCATTGCCTATCCCACCACCGCATTTTTTGACGATCCGGAAACCGATCTCCGTCTCGTCCGAGTCTGCGGCAGCTTCCTGGCGGCGGCGACGCTTCATACGAATACGAATGAGCCGGGAATGCCGGTGGTGGTGTATGGCCGAGGAACCCAGCGCGGCGCCCCGGTGACCACGGGGAGTTTGGACGCGAACACCAACGGATGGCACTGGGGCATTTCCGATTATCGTCTGCGGTGGGGGGAGAATGTCGTTGAAACGGTGGTCAATGGAACGAACGATTTTGGCGCGGGGATTGGCGATCTTCTGAAGATGACCTTTAGCACGGATGGCGGACCGAACGAATGCCATCTCTCGGTGGGCGATTCCGCCGGTGGTCTATTTATCCTGGACGGCACGTGGCAGCTTGCCGGAATCAACTATGCTGTGGATGGCCCCTATCGCACCACCGCGGAGGGCCCAGGCTTCGACGCCGCGATATTCGACGCGGGGGGATTGTTCCAGGCCGACGACAATGGCGGGTGGACGCTGACCCCGGTGCTCCCGTTCGATCAACCGGGCGCGTTCTACGCCACGCGCGTCTCCGCGCGGATCGAGTGGATCCGCGGGGTGCTGCAACAAATCATGGTTCAGGGTGATCCGCCCGTTCTCCAGTCGTCGTCCGATATGGCGGGACCGTTCGCGGATCGGTTGGACGCGGAGATTGACCCGGACAACAAGTGGGTGACTTTCCCGCAACCAATGGGATCGCAATTCTATCGCCTGCGCGGCTGCCGGACCTTCCGTATCACCGGGATCGATTTGCTCCCGGGAGCGCTTCGCATTGAGTACGAAACGGCCGTCGACTGATCACCATTCGCGCACGCGATAAAACGCCGCTTGGTCTCCCGCGTTCCTTTGATCTACCCAGCTCGCCGCAGGAACAATGGGGCTCACCGGAAGATAGGGCCCGGCCGGCTCCGTGGCGCGTTCGATTCGAAAGACCCGGGAGGAGGCCGTCCATTCCAATGTGATATCGCCGGTCTCGGTCAACCGGGGCGAAGCGAGCAAGGCGGTGGTCGGGGCCGGCGGGGACAGATCCGACACCAAATAGAGGGCATCCAAACCGAAATCAGCCAGATCTTCGACGGGCGCGAATCCGAGGGTGAGCCCGAGATTTCGAGCCACCACAAATCCCTGGTTGCTCAACAGATCGCCGGCCTGCACGGGTCCCAAAGCGGCGTCCATGAAGTTGGTTTCGACCGAGAACCAGATTTCGCCGTTGGGCCAGACGTAGAGGGCATCGAGTCCGAGCTCGGTCTTGGGATCGGCCGGAACGAAATTCGCCAGCAGTTCCTGCTCCGAATGCACGATGTAGCCGAGGTCCGACAACAGATCGCCCGCTGTGACTGTCACCCCCAGCCGTTCCGAGTAAGCCGAACCACGCAAGGAAAACCAGATCTCGCCATCCGGAAGAACGTGCACGGCATCCAATCCCAGATCCTCGGGTTCAACGTCAAACTGGAATGGCTCAACAAGTTCCTGGTTTCGCTTGATGATCCGGCCACGATCCGAGAGCAGGTCGCCCTCTTGCAGCATGCCCAAGGTCTCGCTGAACATTGATCGGCCCAGGGAGAACCACACCTCGCCGCCGGGCTGGACGTCGATCGCGTCAATGTCCACTCCGGGCGTGAGCGGCATGAAACCCAACTTGCCGACCAGGTCCTTGCCCGTGCGGACCACCCGACCATCCGCGGACAATACGTCGCCGGACGAAATGCTTTGCAATGGGGGATCGGAATTACCAGAGGTCATTCCGTTCACCGTCGAGAACCAGATTTCGCGCAACGGCGCGGCGTGCAGGACCATCCCGAACGTTTGGATGGGAGTGCCTTCGACTTCGAGGAGCGGAATGTCGATCATGGGCCATTGCCGGGTCAAGGTCGTCACCTCATTCGTGAACAATCGGTCGAGGGTCGAACCGCCATATTCGATGTGCAAGTCCAGGCGCATTACCTGGCGCAAAGCCACTTCGCCACCCACTTCCAGAACCCCACTTCCGCTGAGATGGTAGTCCGTGTCGGGCTCAGTGCCGGTATGGAACTGGAGATCCTGGATTTCGTAGCGCGTGGTGAGCGGGGTTTCCTCAAGGAGCACCAGGGTGAATTCGCCGGACAACGGAAAGAGCAGGGTGGGCCGCCCACAAATCAGGCAGTCATCCGTCCAAGTGCTGCCTTCGATCAGGCGGTAATGCCATGAGGTTGAGGAGGCCCTGGCATCCGCAACGGTGGCAGCCCATCCCAAGGCCAGGAGCGTAATAAAGAGACGGCACCAACAGCCCCGATACCGTGCTGCGATGAGGCTTTCCGGATGACCCGGACGGGCATGAGTTTCAAGTTGGGCATTCACAGACGCGTCCCATGGCGGACGCTGACCAAGGTTGCATCTCCTCGGGATCCTGGCAAGCGCGGCGGGTGGCAACAACAGTTCTCAATTTGCCGTCGTAACGCGCCCTTGTCTCCCCCCTCCCACCCGGGCACCCCGTCTTACTCCACTCTCGCTTTCAGGGACCGGATCCGTCATAGCTCCCCCGGTTTGTGATCGACACCCACGATAGCACTGTGATTCCGCGGCAGGCGCTCGCCGACCTGCTATGCGCCCATTCGACTCTCCTGGCTCTGGCGCCGATGCAGGACGTGACGGATCTTCGTTTTCTGCGAGTGATGGCGCGTTACGGGGGAGCCGACCTGTATTTTACTGAGTACTTTCGCGTGTATCCCGGCTCACGGATTAATCGACACATCCTCCGATCGATCACCGAAAATCCGACGAGCCGGCCGGTGGTGGCCCAACTTATCGGGAACGACATCGGCGAACTCGTGCGAACGGCTCGGGAGCTTCAGGAATTTCCCGTTGCGGGTATCGATCTGAACCTGGGTTGTCCGGCGCCGGTGGTTTATCGGAAATGCGCCGGGGGCGGATTGCTCCGCGAACCGAAAAGGGTGGATGCCATTGTCGGCGCGCTTCGAGACGCGGTTAAAATACCACTTACGGTCAAGACCCGGCTGGGTTTTGAGACGGCTGACGTCTTTGGCGAGATCCTTACGATTCTGGCTCAACACAGTGTCGATCTGGTGACCGTCCATGGCCGGACCGTCCACGACGGCTATCGCTCGGAAGTCCGGTACGCGTTGATCGCGGAGGCTGTGTCGCGCCTGCAATGCCCGGTCCTGGCGAATGGAAACGTCCACTCGGTGCGCAAGGCGCTCGATGTGCTCGCAAGGACTGGCGCCCGCGGGTTGATGATCGGCCGCGGCGCCATTCGCAATCCTTGGATCTTCCAACAGATTCGCCAGGCCTGGAAAGGCGAGGCGGAATTCCTTCCGCGCGGTCGCGACGTCCTGGGCTATGTGCATGACCTATACGACGCGATCCGGCCCGAGTCGATTGACGAGCGGGATTACGTGACGCAACTCAAGAAACACATGAACTATCTCGGCATGGGAGTGGATGCCGCCGGCCAATTCCTGCACGAAATCCGGCGGGTGACCCGCGAATCGGAATTCTTCCGGGTATGCGAACGTCACCTCAACCATGACGATCCGATGCCGCTCGTGCCGTTCGATCTCCAACTGAAACCGTGCGACGTCATGGCCGGCGCGCACGATTGACGGCGAAGCCCCAGGATCTGTCCGGTATTCAACGCGGATCCCCTTGACGGCGCCAAACTCGACTACTAAACCTCTTTGGCGTGATCCGACCTGCCAGACACTGCGCCCGTTGTCCACGTCCTGGCCGTATCGGCCGGAACGCCGCTTTGTTCCGTATGGCCTGCCTGGGCGCGGCCTTGATCGCCGGCGCAAGTATTTTCGCGGCCGGGAGTGAGCGACTCGGCGCTCGCCAACCGGTGCCGGCTGGTCCGGGCGACCTGTTCGAAGATGTCACCGTTCGATCCGGCATCGATTTTGTCCACCAGTTCTGCCAAAGGCGCATCACGAACATCCTGCTCTCGAACGGATCGGGCGGCGCCGTGCTCGATTACGACCACGACGGCTGGATGGACATCTACCTGGTCAATTGGGGTCCGCTCGAAGGAGTCACTGCCCCGGGCTACTGCACGAATCGCGAGCCCAACCGGCTCTACCGGAACCGGAGCGACGGGACGTTTGAAGATGTCACCGCCAAGGCCGGGTTGGAAGGCGCGGGCTACTCGAGCGCCGTCACGATCGGCGATTATGACAATGATGGTCACGTCGACATTTACGTGGCCAACATCGGCAAGAACCAATTGTTCCACAATCGCGGTGACGGCACGTTTCAAGACGTTACCGACCGGGCAGGGGTGGGGGATGGCCGGACCGGCATCTCCGCGGCATTTCTCGATGCCGATCGAGACGGGAATCTGGATCTATTCGTCGCCAACTATCTGGCTTTTGATCCAGGGACCATCTCGGAGCAGAACCCCGGAGCGTATCCCGGTCCTTTGGCGTATCCGGGAGAGGCGAACGTCTTCTATCACAATAAAGGCGATGGCACGTTCGAAGATGTGACCCGCCAGGCGGGGATTCAATCCGCCGGAAACCGCGCGATGTCGGTGGTGCCATTCGATTGCGACTGGGACGGTGACACGGATCTCTACGTGTCCAATGACGACACGCCCAACGCCCTTTGGATCAACGACGGCAAGGGACATTTTCACGATGTGGCGTTGGAGGCCGGAGTCGCTTTCAATTCAATCGGGGAAGCCCCCGGCTCGATGAACGCCGCGATCGGCGACGTCAACAATGACGGGCTGATGGATCTGTTTATTACGCGGCTGGGCTACGGGTCGCTCTACCTGCGCCGTGCCCAGGGAAACTATGACGATCGGATGTGGGCCTCGGGCCTCGGCCGGCTGACCCAACAGTACGTTGGCTGGGGTGGCGTGTTCCTCGATTTTGACAACGACGGCGACCGAGACATTTATATCGCCAATGGCGATGCCTTCAAACTTGAGGGGACCAGGAGCCTCCTGCTCGAGAACATCGGCCAGGCGCAGTTCACCAACGCCGCGGCCAAGGCGGGCGCGATTTTCCGGCAACCGATCAACGGCCGCGGCAGCGCCGTGCTCGACTACGACAACGATGGACGGCAGGATTTGCTGGTGACCGTGCTCGCGAATCGACCGGTTCTCCTGCGAAACCGTGATCCATCCAATCATCATTGGCTCACGTTGGCGCTCGAGGGGACTCGGAGTAATCGCGACGGTTACGGTTCATTGATCACGCTGACCGCCGGCGATCACACCTGGAAATGTGAGGCGCTCTGTCCGGTGGGCTTTCTCATGCAGGCCGATTCTCGCGTTCATTTCGGGCTCGGTGATGTCCGGCAGGTCGATTCGGTGGAGATCCGGTGGCCGAGCGGAAAAGTGCAGTGGCTGACGCGACCGGCGGTCGACCGCATCCTGAAAGTTCAGGAACCCCGAGATTGAGGACTGGCATGAAATGGATTTCGCCTTTGACGCTTGGCGTGGTTGCCGCCGCCCTCCTGTTTATCTTCGGCGTTCCCGGGAGCGAGTTGAAGAAGGACCACCTGCTGACGACCGTCAGTCCACGGAAGCTGGCGGACGCCCTCCATGCCGTGATTGCCGCCGACCGCGAGGCCTATGCGCGGCTGATTGTCCAACGTTTGGCCCTTGAGGATAGGAAGCTCGCCGTCAGCGAAGACTGGCGCGAAAAGCATGCCTTGCCCACGCACGCACAGATGTTGCGGCTGACCGAGCAGGCCATTCAAAAGGGGGGCGCGGAGTTTTCCTACGCTTTGCGATCGCTCTGGCCGATCAACGCGAATCAAGGGCCGCAAACCGAGGTCGAACAGATCGGCCTCGAGTATGTTCGGGCCAACGCCGGCACGAACTATTACGCGGAGGAAACCCTGGGCGGACGTGGTTATTTCACGGCGATCTATCCCGATCGAGCGAGCCTGTCCTCGTGCGTGGAATGCCACAACCGCCATCCGTCAAGTCCCCGGCATGATTTCAAGCTCGACGATGTCATGGGTGGCCTGGTGATTCGGATTCCCCTGGAGTTTTGAGAAAGGCGGCGAGCCCCGCCTCGAAGGGGACGGGGCTCAGCCGGAATTGTTCGAGGGCGGGTTCGGCTTGGCCGACGTTATCCTCCTGGAGGAGGAGCAATTGGTCGCGGCTCAGGGGCGGCGGGCGATGGAACAATCCCGCGAACAGAGCCTCGAGGACAATGGCCTGAAGCCGCATCCAGGAGAAGGGCAGGGGCAGTTGCAGGCGGCGTCGGCCGGTGACTCGCATGATGGTATCGAGGACCTGCCGGAGCGTGAGCGCGGTCGGCCCGCACAAATCGTAGGTTTGGCCTACCGCGTGCGGATGGGTCAAGGCCTGTGCGAAACACGAGGCCACGTCCTCTACCCGCACCGGCTGCAACCGATTCCGTCCCCCGCCGATCAGCGGCAACACCGGGGAGAAGCGCGACATCCGCGCGAACAACGTCACGAACCGGTCCCCCGGCCCGTAGATGATCGAAGGCCGGAAGATCGTCCACGGCATATCGCTGCGACGGACGGATTGTTCCGCCGACCATTTGCTCTGGTGGTATCGAGCGGCGGCGCCGGGACGAGTCCCAAGCGCGCTCATATGCACCAAACGCCGCACTCCGGCCGCCCGGGCGGCATCCACGATGTTGCGGGTGCCGCGGGCGTGGACGTTTTCGAAGGTTTGTTGACCGGCCTCGGCGATGATTCCCACGAGGTGCGCTACGCCGTCCATGTTTGCGCAGGCCGCCGGTAATGATCCGTCCGCCAAAATGTCGCCCTGGCACAACTGGACGCCGTATTGATCGACGGCGGCGCGCGCCCGTTCAGAACCCGCGCGGCGCACGAGCAACCGAACGGCATGCCCAAGGGCGCACAATTCGCGGACGACCGCCTGTCCGACGAAACCTGTTCCTCCGGTAACGAGAACTCTCATCGCAATTTTCGAATTGCGGCCCCGAAATGACCATTGTGCGCCATCACTCGATAAGCGAGTGGGCGGGAGAGCGGTTCATGCCAGAACTCGCCCCCGGCAGACTCCAGAATCAAACCGCCGGCCGCGATATCCCAAAGCCGAACACCCGGTTCCAGGTAGGCATCCATCCGGCCGGAAGCGACATAGACCAGCGCGAGCGCGGCCGAACCCATGATCCGAATTTTCCGGACCCGATGCACGAGCCGGTCAAACAAAGGCAACATGGCTTCGAGCGATTTCCGGGTCTTAGCGAAGCCCAGGGTCACGATGGCTTCGCGCCAGGCGCTGCGCCGGCTCACCCGGATTGGGCGTCCATTCAAAAGCGCGGCCTGTCCGCGGAGCGCGGTCCAGCACTCGTTCACGAAAGGGTCGTAAACCACGCCCATGACCGTTTCGAAATGACGTCCGCGCCGAACCTGGAGAGCGATGGAAACGCAGGCGTGGGGGATCCCGTATGCGAAGTTAACCGTGCCGTCGATGGGATCGATTACCCAGCGTTCAGCGGCGGAGGACTTTCCGCGGTTGCCTTCCTCACCCAGCACAGAGACTTTGGGGAAGCGCCGATGCAACCGGTGTTGGATCAGTTGCTGGCTGCGGATATCCAAATCCAATTTGATATCGTGGAGGCTTTGGCTGTTGGCTTTTTTGGGCAGATTCAGGTTCCGGCGGAGCAGGGTTCCCACCGCCTGGCTCGCCGCCACCGCCTCATTCAGCGCCTCGTGATATTGCTCGTTTTCCATGTCCGAGTAATGCATGCCGTTCCAGGGTGGGGCATCCATTGGCGCCACCCAACGCGCGCATCATGCCGCATCCGCTGCGCAGTGCAATACCGGCCGGTGAATTGCCGGAAGGCTTGGCCAAGCGGTTCAGACCACGTCCATCACCACTTCCGGCGCGTGCATAGGCCGACGAACGGACCGCCATCTCCAAAAGGCAAGCGTCGATCTTCTTCGGATCGCGCGGCAGCCTAACACAATACCGGGCTCTTCGCCTTGAGATCGAGGGGCAATGCCAGAGTGAACCGCGCCCCTTCGCCCAGCCCGGCGCTGTGCGCCACCAGTGAGCCCCCCATTTCCCGCGCGGCCAGTGCGCCGCTGTGCAGGCCAAACCCGTGGCCATCGGGACGTGTGGTGAATCCATGGGAGAAAACGCGGATCAAGTCTTCGGGAGCGATGCCCACCCCATTGTCGGCCACAAAAATGCAGAGGCGTTGGTCTCCGTCCAGGGATGCGCCCACAGTCAATACGCGTTCCGAGGCATCGGAGTCGGCGAGGGCATATTTGGCGTTGCTGATCAAGTTGACCAGGATCTGCAGGACCTTGTGCTTATCCAGCGGGACCGGGGGCATCGGCTGAAATTCCCGCACCACGCGGACATGGTGGCGCTCGAATCCCGCCCGATGCATGCGCAAGGCGTCCTCGATCAGCTCGAAGACGGACTGAAGCTCAATCACGCCGGAGACCCGGGCGTAGCTTTGCTGCATGGCCACGATTTCCTTGATGTGTTCAATGTTCCGAGCCAATTCCTGAGCTTCAGCCAGAACGGTAGACTGTTCGGTAGCGAGTTGGTCGGCGAGCGATTGGAGGTACATGCGGAGTTGGTTGCTGCGTCCGTCCTGCGAGAGGAATTCGACCAGGTTGCCGTTGTGCTGGTGCAGGAGGTCGGCCACACGACGCACGCTTTGGACTTGCGAGCGTCGAACTTGATCGATGATCACACCGGAAGAGGTGTTTACGCTGTTGAGGACGTTGCCAACATTATGTAGGACGCTGGTAGCCACCTCAGCCATGCCGGCGCGGCGGGAAGCTTCCACCAGTTGCTTGTGCAAAACGTCCAGTTTCATCTCCCATTCCTTGCGCTCCGTAATGTCGCGGTTGATCCCTGCCAGCCCGATGACCCGGCCCGCGCTGTCCCGCAGGGGGACTTTCGTCGTCCGCAACCAGCGGGTTTGGCCGAGGGACCGGTCGGGAATGGTTTCTTCGCCTTCGTACGACAGGCCCGAGTGAAGCAGGGCCTGCTCATCGGCATGGAATTTCCGGGCGAGTTCCGCGGGGAAAAAGTTGTAATCCGTTTTGCCAGCCGTTTCTGCGGGGCTCTGGGCGCCCAAGCTCCGTGCATGGGCCACATTGTCGATCAGCACCCGACTTTCCAGGTCTTTGACGAAAATGCTGTCCGGGAGATGGTCGATGAGGGTGCGCAGCAGGTTGCGCTGTTCGCCCAATTCACAGGTCCGGGCCGCGATCCTGGACTCGAGCGCTTCATTCTGCTCCTGCAGTATGCCCTGTTTTCGCCGCAAATGCCGAACCCGCCAGCCATAAACGCCCCCCAGGCTGAACACGCCACCGCAAAGGCCGGCCACCGAGAACCAGGCGGTTTGATAGAAGTGGGGCGCAAGCTCGACTTCAAGGCTGTCTCCCTCGACGCTCCAGACGCCGTCGGCATTATCGGCGATGACGTGAAAGGTGTAGTGGCCTGGCTTGAGATTGGGGTAGTAGGCCACGCGCCGGTTCCCGGCCTCGACCCAGTCCTGGTCGAGCCCTTCCAATCGATAGCGGTAGCGCACCGCCGGTGCATCGATGAAAGTGGTCGCGGCATAGGAAAACTCCAGTTCACCCTTGCCGGGCGGAAGGACAACGAGGTTGGTCAGCGCCCGGTCCATTCCAGGGGTGCGCAGATACGCATGCACATACGGCGCGACCCGATTGGTGGGCACGTGGGCCGGATCGATCATGATCAGGCCTTTCTGGCTCGGGAACCAGATCCGACCGTCCGAGGTTTTGCAGCCCGAGTGTTCCTGACCGTAGCGATCCGCCGGCTTGACCGCGGAAGGCCGGTCGTAGGCGACGCATTCGACGCGGCCGGCGATTCCGTCCGCAAAGTTGTTCAGGCTCCGGAGACTCACGCGATACAGGCCGCGTGCCGAGTCCACCCAGAGTTGGCCACGGTCGTCGGGGATCATGGCATAGATGTTGGCGTCGTAGAGTCCGCGTTCCCCGCGAATGAAGCGGATCTGGCCATCCTTTACCCGGGCGATGCCGCTTGATGTTCCGGCCCAGACGGTCCCCGTGTCATCTTCGCACACCCATCGGAAGGCATAGTCTTCGGCGGCGTCTTGCGCCGTCCACTGCTGGAACTTTCCGTCTTGAATGCGGCAGATGCCATTGCCACATGCGACCCACAGCGCGCCGTCGCGTGCCGTCATGAGGTTCAGCACCCAATACAGCAGCGGCGGTTCGCCGTCAAACGGGTATGGGATGAAGTAGTCGCGCCCCACTCGATACAACTCGCCGGCCACAGATACAATAACTCCCTGTTCATCCTCGGCCATCGCGACGGGCATCTTCGGGGTCACCTGACGGGCCACCACCTTGCCGTCGGCCATGATCTCGATTTCATTCCGTCCGCTGATCACGTACAGATCGCCATCGTTGGCTTCAAATACTCGTTTGGCGTAGGCCTTCCGCAACCCCGCTTCGGCGCCGTAATGCACCCCCCATCCCATGTAGTAGGTGACGCCATCGTCGCAGGCCGCCCAGAGCCCGCCGCGCGGTGACGCGCTCACGGAGAGCTTGCTGCGTCCGAACATTCCCTCCCGCTCCGTGAAGGTTGGGAATTTCACATCCAGGAGCTGGCTCAACCCTTCGCGACAGCCGATCCACAGGCTGCCCTCGCGGTCTTCCGCCAGGCACAGCACCGAATCCCCTACCAGTCCATCACTCTTGCGGAGAATCTCCAGGTGGCCCTCTCGCCAACGCGCGACGCCGCTATCGGCCATGCCGATCCACAGACTGCCCTGACGATCGACCAGCAACGCGTTCACTTGGTTTTCCGGAAAGTCGATGGCCTTGCGCTGGAGTTGGGAATCATAGCAGCGCAAACCCGTCGGCGTCCCCAACCATAATTGACCGGCCTGATCCTCAGCGATGGCGAAAATGATCTCCAGGTCGAGGGCAGGATCGGGGACTTTGGTAACTTTCCCCTTCTCCCAGCAGTAGAGGCCCTGGCTGGCCGTGCCCAACCAAATTCGGCCATCTGAGCCCGCGCACGCCGTGCTGGCATTGATGCGCGCGTCCTCGGGCAGTTCACCAAATATGGACTGGATTCTGCCGTCTCCCATGCGCCAACCGGACAGCCCGGACCCGGCCACCATGAGCCGGCCGTCCGGTCCTTGGACTAAAGCCCGGACATCGCAATTCTTGGCGCCGCCGGTATCCGTGCAGAAGGACCAGTATTCGTTTCCGTTATGAAAACCATAGGCGCTGTCTTCCAAACCAAACCAGAGGCCTCCATGGGGGTCCGGCATCATGCAGCGAACGACAACGCTGCGCAAATCGCGGACGCCCGGCATCTTGACCGGAACGAATTCAATCCCGTCGAATCGGACCAGGCCATTGTGGGTGCCCAGCCAGAGATAACCGTCCCGTGTTTGGACGATCGCATTGACTCCATTGACGGGCAGGCCATCGGCGCGAGTCCAGTTTTGGGGATTGGACTGGTAGACGCTGTGGGAGGGGTCCAACCCCAGGACCTGGCAGGACAGGCCCAACCAGGCCGCAACTTGCACAATGGATTTGAATACCGAATACATGTGTAGACCGGCTGTACCCATCCGGGGCGCGGTTAAGGAATCGGACAAAACCGCCAAAACTGTAGGAGGTACTTCGCGGCAGAACCTGCCTGCTTCTCAACTTCGATGAGCGTTCTGGCCTCCCCAGAGGCGATCGGTCAGGTCTGAAGGACTTCCGTGGTACCAGGCATGGCAATGGGATAGGCGCCTTGGGCGTCCGGCATGACCGGCGCCGGGTCGTCGAGACTTTTGAGGCTGGCCAGGCCCGGGGAGAGTTCGATGTTCGAATTCTGCGCCTCCTCCAGGGTGATCATTTTCCCGGACTCACACGCCATGCGGCCCATGATGGCCGCAAGACAGGATTTCGTGCAGCGTTCAGTTTCGTTGTAGGGCAGGTTATTGCGGATGGCGTGGAACCAGAGGTCGTGTTCGATCTGGTAGGCGTCTTTGGGTTCCCCCCGGTATTGCCAGGTCAATTGTCCCGGGGTGGCGTGGTGCCCCTTGAAGATTCGCGGAGACGGGATGCCTTCGCCGAGGACGGCCGAGCCGGTTGTGCCCTGGATGACGTCGCCAAAAAATGCGTAGGTATTGTTGATGTGCCGGCCCTGCGCGGCCAGGCGGGTGCCGTCGGGGAAGGTGGTACTCGGCGAAATAGTGGTCGAAGAGTTGGTCCGGTTCGGTGCGGGTCTGCCGGCCGCCCATGCCTTGCACGGAAACGGGCCAGGCATCTTTAACCCAGCAGCAGACGTCGATGTTGTGGATGAGCCAGTCCACGATGAAACTGCCGTTGAGCCAGGTGAAACAACTGTAATTGGCGATCTGAAATGCCAGCTCGGACATTCCCGGATGGCGGGCGCCGAGGCCGACCGGTCCGTGCATCCGATAGGCCCACGCGGTGATCACATCACCGATCAATCCCTGATGAATTTGTTCGATCGCCTCCTCCAGGGGCGGGTAATGACGGCTCATCAGACCGCCCGCGATCTTCAGATTCTTGGTCTGGGCGGACTTCCCGGCCTGGATCACTCGTCGGATTCCCGGGGCATCCACCGCGAACGATTTTTCCATGAACACATGGCAACCTTTGGCGACGGCATACTCGAGGTGCAGGGGCCGAAAGGCCGGTGGCGTGGCAAGGATCACCGCATCGCCGGGGTTGAGCGCATCGATCGCTTTGCGATAGCCATCGAAGCCGATGAACTGCCGGTCGGCGGCGACATCGGCCGCTTTGGGAAAACGCTGTTTGAGCTGCGAGACTGTTCCGTGCAATCGATCCGGAAATACATCCGCCATCGCCCAAAGCTGGGTTGGGCCTTCAGTTGAGAGCGCCTGCGCCGCGGCGCCGCCGCCACGGCCACCGCAGCCAATCAGGGCGATCTTGATCGTGTTTGATTCGGCGGTGTACCCCGGGCGGGCCGCCGCCGTGGCGAGGGCGGCGCCCGCCATGAGTTTGCCGGAGGTTTGGAGGAATTCGCGTCGAGAGGTGAGGGCGTGGGATGAGGCGATCGTGTTCATGGCGAGCAAGGCTTGGAGCGAGGAAAACGTTTCACAATTCGGCTTCGGAGCGACCCTAAGGCAACGCGGGGCCACCATTCAAGCAATACAGTTCAGCAGTCGCCAGAGCCGCAACCAGAACCGGACGCGACGACGCGATTCGTGCGTGATCCGCGCGCGCTTCCGGATTGCGCGAGAAAGAAAGCGGAGAAAGAATTCGCGCATGAACCCGCCTCGTTTCATCTTGTTGTTCTTCGCGATGTTTTGGCTGCGGAGTGCGGCCCCGACCGCGATTGCCGCCGCCACCACCGAGTCACCCTTCGCCATTCGGGGGACGTTGCCATGGCATAATTTCCTTTCCGGACCGACGACGTGGGATGAGCCGCAGTTTGAGGAGTATTTGGACCGGCTGCGGGCGCTGGGTTTGAATTGCGTGGTCTTTCATTGTTACACCGGCGGCGCGGAGCGCTATACACCCTACGTCGAGCCGCTGATCCGGATTCGTTATCGCGACGTGATTCCTCTGGCCGCGCTGGATACCTCGCTCACGGCGCGCTGGGGTTATCGGCCACTGCGACTGAGCGAGTTCGCCTTCGACACGGCGAGACTGTTTCCCCATTCCGAAGGTGAAGATGCCTTTGGGGCTCACTGCGCGGTTCTCGCGACGACCAACGAGGAGCGCTATGCCAGGGCGCAGGCGCTGATGCGGCGCGTGGTCTCTCTGGCGCATGACCGCGGAATCCAGGTGGGATTGGGGTTCGAGTTCGGCATTCATCCGCCGGAACTGGCCTCGATTGTCCCGCCCGACTCGATGATTCGGGGAGCGATGCTGCCGGATCCGACGCATCCGAGCAGCATTGAGATCCTGCACCACACCATCGACAACATCCTCGAGGTCTATCCGGATATCGATTGGATCTGGCTCTGGTTGCACGAACACACGATGCACGTGGGTACGCCCCAGCTCAGCCCATCCTTTCAACGCTTGCTCGATCGGGAACGGGACCATTTCGCCGAGGCCAAGAACGAGACGGCCTTGTTCACCGGGGTCTGGTCCGTGGCTTACATCCGCGAGGCTTGCGTTTATCTCCGCACTCGGGCGCCGCGGGTCCGGATTGCGATCAGCGGTTGGGGCGGGGGCGATCAACTGCCAGCGGTGTTGCAGGGATTGGACCGCGCGCTGCCGCCGGATATCGTATTCACTTGTCTGAACCCCGGGCAGGGGACGCAGCCGCAGCCGGAATTTTTGGCGGCGATTGGGCGGCATCGAGCCGTTTGGGCCATCCCATGGCTTGAAGGCGACGCCAGTCTGTGGCATTTGCAGCCCCGGGTCAAAATCCTGCGCGATCAGGTCGGGTTAGCGGCTGACCAGGGATTGAACGGGGTGCTCGCGATTCATTGGCGCACGGAGGAGACGCGCCTGAATCTCGAGGCCTTTGCGCGCTTCGCGGCCAATCCGGGCGCGGCGCCGGGTGTGGAGGCGATCTACGCAGAGGATTGCGCCAGGCGCTACGGGGTGAAAGCCGCCGTGCGCCTCGCACCGGAATTGGTCCGATGGGATATCGATCAGTGGCTTGTCCCGGCGTCGCCCGAGTACTACGCATATGATCCGAGCTGGGGCCGACTCCAACCCGGCCAACGGGAGCGAGTGGAGTCCTTGCTGCGCTCAGTGAATGCAGAGGAAGAGGGAGCGGACGATCCGTGGCACAAATCCAACCTGGACTGGTTGGCGGCGAATCTCGAGTTCACATTGCTGCTCGACGAGGTCGGGCGACGACTCGAACCCGCCTACCGGCTGAAGAACCATTGGTTGTCGGGCGAATGGCGGGACAGTGTGGCGGGTCCGGAGTGGGCCGACGCAAAGCACCAACTTGAATCCGCCCCCATTGAGCGGCTGTTTCTCTCTTACGCGCGGCGGGTGCGATCTCGGGGTGAGCTGGGTGTGCTCAGTTCACTGAACCAAAGGGTTTGGCTGCAATACCGCGAACTGGAGGAGTTTTTGCAGAAGGGATTTCCGGATGGACGAGCTCACGCGAGTCCGGTGAAACAAGCCCGCTGAGGTGGCTTTGGCCTCGTAGGACTCGGCCCTCCAATTGCGCATGCACGGACAGAATCCGAAGAACGACACCCGCCGTTCCCGATCGGAACGGCGGGTGGAAGGGCTATAGAAAACCGCGCCCAGCCATGAATTGGGCAGAATTCCTCGATCATGGAGGTTGAAGTCATGATGACTCTCCTCGGGAAGTGACTCGCACTGTCTGCCAGTCGTTCACCTCTATTTTGAAGGGGCGCGGTTTTCCAACTAGTCCGCATATTCATTGCACTCTCCGTTCCAACGGTAACTCATTGAGGGAACATGCATGAAATATGCGGGCCAGGGAGTTTTGTGAATCAAGCCTTGGTGGCTTCCGCGAGTTGAACCGGGACCGCGACCACGGGCGATTGCAGGCCGGCTTTGGCGCATACGAAGTACAGAACCGCGCCAACCACAAAGGCAGCCACCGGCGCGGCCGGAACGGCAATGCCCAGGTTCGGCAAAATCCCGACGAAGAATCCCAGAGCCCAGGCGATCCAGCCGGCCGGATTAAACCCGGCTCGCGGTCCGGTCCAGCGCTTCCCGGCAAGGAGGTAATCGACCATCATGGCGCCGCAGATCGGTCCGAAGGAGGCACCGATGATAACGAACACGGGAATCACTTTGCCGGCGAGCCCGGTAATGGCCAGGATGATACTGACGGCGGCACCGATGCCGACCGAAACGAATGGGTTCACGGTGGGCAGGGTTGTTTTGAAGCTGTTGGCCGCGATGAACGACGAGAAACAGGCCGGTGGGAACGCCGCAATGGCCAGAAGAAACAACAGCCACTTGCCGGCACTGTCGCCCAACACCACGGGAATCAGATTGGCCGAACTGAGGATCACCGTACCACCCCCGGCTTCCAGGGCCTTGGCCCTGAGTTCGGTCGAGCCGTAAACTCCCGCCACGATCAGGGCCGAAAAACCCGCCGTAACGAGGATCGCGAGGGCGACGCCCACGAGCCCGCCCATGCTGACGTCCCGCTTGTCGCGGCTATTGGTTCCGAAATCGACGCCGGCGGCGCCGGCGGTGGCGAAGAATCCGACGACATAAGTGAGCATGAAGGCGAGCACGCCGATCGCCGTGAGAGGGGCACCCTTCGCTCCCGCGGTTTCCTGGGCCGCGATGAGCGTCTGCGGATCAAAACTGCCCAGACCTCCCAACGTTTTAAGGACCATAACCAGCAGAATGCCCAGGGGGATCAGGGGAAGATAGGTGGCCACTTTGGCAACGTATTGGATTCCCTTCAGCCCAACGAAAGCTGCCAGAACACCCCAGATAACCATGATGATCTTGGCCGAAATGGGGATCATGGTCGCTATGGCCAGCGATGAGAAATAGATGTTCACACCCAGCCATCCGAATTGCAGCACGCCCATCAAGAAGCCGGGCATCAGGAAACCACCGTTAGCTCCGAAGGTCGAGGTGCCCACGATGTAGAGAGGCAGGCCTGTTTTCAACCCGAACATGCCGGGCACCAGATAGAAAAGGAAATGACAGACGACAGCGGACAGGATTAATCCCAACAGGGCGATGCCAATACCGGCGGCCAAGCCACCGCCGGGGGATGGCGCACTGACGGCATCCTGCCAGAACACGAACCAGAGGAAGATCCCGGCGTAGGTTGGGGCGGTATTCTTGTACCAGGGAGCGCGATTACCTTTGGGATTGGGAGTGGCGCTGGTCAGGTACGATGGCAGTGGGGTAGGAGATAAGGGTTCGGGGTTGCTCATAGTTGTGTGATCGCTGGTTCTAGTTGGCTGTCAGGTCACCTTCGTTGCAGACTCGGCAAGGCGCACAGGTATGGATCACGGCGATGCGCGTGGCGGTCTCAGCGATGCGGCCCATGACATCGTTCCGTCGCCCCACTGTCAACGGCAAAAGTGGCACTCGCCTTTCCCTCCCAGCCCGATATACTGCGCGTCGCCTTTGTGAGTATGCCTGATACTTCGCCACAATTTGAGCCCGCACATTTCATCAACCGCGAATTGAGCTGGTTGGAATTCAACCAACGCGTCCTCGATGAGACCCTGAATCCCGCCACGCCCCTCCTCGAGCGGCTGAAATTCTTCTGCATCACCAGCTCGAATCTCGACGAATTCTTCGAAGTTCGGGTGGCGGGCCTCAAACAACAGATCGAAAGCGCGGCGGTTACGCGCAGTGTGGACGGATTGACGGCGAGCGAGACTTTCCGGGCGATTACCCGACGAGTGCGAGAGATGGTGGATCAACAGTATCGTTGCTGGCGGGAGGACCTGGTTCCGAGCCTGGCGCGGAATCGAATCCGGTTCCTGAATATTGAGGAACTGTCGGCGGTGGATCAGGAAAGCGTCGACACCTATTACCGGACCGAAGTTCGGCCGGTGATCACGCCGCTGGCGATTGATCCAGCCCATCCGTTTCCGCAATTGCTGAACAAATCGCTGAACATTATCGTCCAGCTCGAGTTGGGCCGTGGACGGCATAAGCTTCGGCACCTGGCGGTGGTCCAGGTGCCGCGGGTGTTTCCGCGTCTGATGAAATTAGCGCGGGAGGATTCCGCTCAGGACTATGTTTTCCTCGATGGTTTGATTGGCCATTATCTGGCCGATCTTTTCCCGGGCACGGACATCCTGGGGCATTGGCTGTTCCGCGTGACGCGCAACAGCGAGCTCTACATCGACGAGGAGGAAGCGGCCAACATGCTCAACGCGGTGGAACGGGAGTTGCACAACCGCCGGCGCGGCGAAGCCGTCCGTCTCGAGATCGCGCCGGGATGTCCGGCCGAGATTCGACAGGCGCTGCTTGGCACGCTCAACCTCACCGAGGATGACCTCTACGAAGTGGATGGCCCCATGAATCCCACGCGGCTCATGATGCTCTATGACGGGGATCATTCGCCCGAACTGCGGGACTCGCCTTTTCTAGCGCCCGTGACGGGATTCCTGCGGGATCAGCCGGATTTGTTCGCCGCCATTCGTGAACGCGATGTCCTGCTTCATCATCCCTACGACAACTTCAGCAGCGTGATCGATTTTCTGCAAAGGGCCGCCGAAGATCCCCTGGTCCTTGCCATCAAACAAACGCTCTACCGAACCGGGGGTGACAGCCGGATTGTGGGCGCCCTGATGAAAGCGGTCGAAAAGGGCAAGCAGGTCACGGTGGTGGTCGAACTGCGAGCCCGGTTTGACGAGAGAAACAACATTGATTGGGCGCGCCGGCTGGAAGAGCACGGGGTTCATGTCGTCTATGGGCTGGTGGGTTACAAGATTCACTGTAAAACGACGCTGGTCGTTCGCAGGGACCCGGACGGCATTCGGCGTTATCTCCATTTGGGCACCGGCAACTATAACGCCAGCACGGCCCGGCTGTATACGGATCTTGGACTGCTGACCTGCCGGCCGGAGTTGGGAGATGATGCCACCAATCTATTCAACCTCCTGACCGGGATTTGTCAGTTCCAGGGGACGCGAAGGTTCATGGTGGCGCCTTACCAGTTGCACCGTCACATGCTCGATTTGATCAAACGTGAAGCCACCAATGCCCTCCAGGATTTGCCCGCCCGGATCATTGCCAAGATGAATTCGCTGGTTGACCCGGCGATTATCGAGGCGCTCTACCAAGCCTCCCAGGCCGGGGTGAAGATCGACCTCATTGTCAGAGGCATCTGCTGCCTCCGTCCCGGTCTCCCCGGGATCAGCGAAAACATCAACGTCCGCAGCATCGTCGGCCGCTTCCTCGAGCACAGCCGGATCTTTTATTTCGAAAACGGTTGCCGTCCGGAAGTATTTGTCGGTAGTGCGGATTGGATGCCCCGGAATTTCTTCCGCCGCATCGAGCTCGTTTTCCCCATTGAAGATGGCGTGCTCCGCGAGCGCCTTAAACGCGATGTTCTGGACGTACAACTCGCCGATACCGCCAAGGCCCGGATTCTTCAATCGGACGGCCATTACGTCCTGAATTCGGCTCCACCCGGCACCCCGCCTCGCTGTAGTCAGGACGAGTTCATCGCCATGGCCGGAGACGGCACGCGCAGTTGGCGGCGAACCCGGAAACCGCGTCGCACCTATCCGGAAGTGCGGTTGATGCCGAGTCCATTCAAGCGCCCGGAGGAGTCAGGCAATAGCTGAGGCCCGGCGCGGCTCAACCGCGTTCGCTGGCGCGCCTGCTCTCCAGGGCATGGCGAGGAAATCCTGTTTGTGATCAATCCAACGACAGGAAATCCGCCGTGATTCCGCCGTCGTCGCACTGGAGCACAGCAACACTTCGTGGCTGGTTGGGACGTGGTTTGCCCGCATATCCCGGGTTGAAGTAGAGTGTCCCCTCGAGAGTCTCGCAATAGCGTTGGTGCGTGTGCCCGAACACCACCACATCCGGATTCTCCCGGATGATCCGGTCCCGGACGGGCCGGGCAGGTTCGCCGGGATCGACGATGTGGTAAACCAGGAACTTTCGATCACGGAGGAGAAGGATTTCCATCTCGTGATAGGTGAGGCCGTCGTCGCTGTTCCCGATCACGGCCGTGACGGGCGCGATTTGTTCGAGCTCGAGGATGATCCAGGGCATGCCAATGTCGCCGGCATGAATAATGTGATCAACCCCAGCGAACAACTTCGGCAGTTGGGGGTCGAAGTGATCGTGCGTGTCGGAGATCACGCCAATGCGCAGCGCGGTTTCGGCTTCCGCGCCGGGCTGAGGGGGTTGTGGGTCTGGCGTGATCAAAGCAATGGCACGAATGGTTTATGAGCGGCAGGGTTCAGCCCGGAGGCGGACGTGCTATCGCAGTCGAACACCCTGGCCCGCACATATTATGGTCTTTTGCCCTCAAAAAGCTGGTTCAAAAATCCATGAATGCATGGAAAATCCGGGCTAGGCGTTGGCCTCCTCCGGCTCGGGGTCTTCGGCAGGTGCAGTCTCCGGTTCTTCCTCCGGCTCGCGAGCCTCAAAGACCTTCATGGCGCTCACGTAGAGACCGGTAAAGAGACCGCTGCTCAGCAGGGTATTCCGAAAGAAGGTCCAGGTTGGGGGGTAACCCGGGAGACCGGTCGTGAGTGCCTGGACCCAGCCAAGGAGCGTCTTGGGATACTCGGGGTTTTGCACCCAGGCGGCGGTATTGGTGACCAGGTAGAAAAGGACGGCCCCGAGGAGTCCGCCGGCGAGCAGTGCGATCCAGGACGACCGGGCGCGAAACTGCTGGCCCAGAAGAATGATCAGGGAATAACAGGCATACTGCATCAGCATATATCCGGAGATCAGAGAGGCGTGGTAGTAAAAGAGATTGAGCAGCACATCGGTGAGGAGAAGCACGCTCAAGGGCAGCCACCACGCCACCCGCTTAGGCAGGTAGACCCCGGCGCAAAAGGCCAGGGCATACGCCGCGCTGAAATTCAAGGGCAGCACCCCGGGTATGCGCGTCAACGCAAAACTCAACATGAGCGCCAGCGGCAACCAGAGTTCGCGCTTTTGATTCACGGACGGCATGATACTTCAATCGGTCGCCTTGACAAGCGGCCTGTGAGCCGGGTTATGGGGCAAGGAGGTGGAGTTCCCGGTGGCCGAGCCGTAGCCCGACTCCCGGTGGTGGGCCGATGGACCGGCCGATCCCATGGGCCACGGCTCAATCCCAGGGCATTCCATTCGCCCTGGTGCCACAAAGGTTGACTTTTATACCCAGCGCGTCGGCGAAGCTGGCCTTGACCCCCAGGGCTCGATCGGCGGCGGCGGCATTCCCCGCGTACGCGACCTGGATATGGTTAGCCTTATGCCGCCCCATCATTTGGTCGCGGGTGATGCCATAAGTCACGGCGTGCATGATTGGCCATTGGTAAGTGGTAGCCTGCCAGCGGCGTTCCGTTTCGTTCCGGGGCAGTTTGATAACCTTGGCCCGGCCCAGGTCCATCTGGAGGGCGTTATCCTCAATGAAGATCCGCGACCAGATAATCTCCCCGGGTTTCGAGATGCCGCGCAGCGTGCTCCCACCCAGCGGAAAGTACATCGGGGGTTGGCGAAATCCTTCGGCCCCCTTCCAGCCCCCGATGAAATGAGCTGGAGGCGCGGAACCGCTGATGAGGAATACCCAGACATAGTCCTCCACGGTTCCGGAGCGATCCCGGTCACCCCAGCGCAAGTCGTGCAAGGTCGTTTCGACCGGTTGTCCGAGGGCCTGATGCACTCGGTGGATGAGCAGGGCGTCCAACCCGGCGCACTCGTCCACCTCGTTGAAGTGGGGGATGGCCCGATCCGGAAAGAGCACGCACTTGCCATCGCGCGACTTGACCGGCGGACGCACGCGGTTATTGAGAATTCCCTCCACGAGGTCGCTGGCGGGCATAAGATCTTTGAGCCCCTGCTGGTACTGGATTCCAATTCCTGCGCAACCGAAATCATCGGCCAGCCGCACCGCCGCGATGTACATGCGGCATTGTTGGAGGATTTGGGAGGTGGTGAGATCCGTGGCCTCGTTGGGCCCGGTGTGAAACTTCATGCCGGCCTGAACGAGCCATCGCTGGACGGCGCGGGCCTCGCGGTCGGAGACCTGGGTGGCTTCGTAATAGAGCGCGGACTGGCTTAGGCGTTCCTTGAAGACCCCGGTGGGATTGAGCAGGGCGTCCGGGATGATCGCGTTGAACATCCCCATGCAGCCCTCATCGAATACTCCCAGGATGGCCTTCTCCGCACGAAGTTGGCGCGCCAGCGCCTCGCCCAAACGCCGCGCCGACGATGCTATTCGCACCGATCGCAATCCGACGACGTGATCTGTCCGATGGGCGCATCTTCCCGTCCGCAGCCATTGGCGCAGCCGGCGCCGAAAATAGGCATCCCGGAAATCCTCACTCCAGAGGGTCGAGTAGTCTATGCCGGCCTTGGTGAGCGATCCATTCAGGTTGAGCATCCCCACCAGGCCTGGCCAAATGCCCGACCAATTCGCGACCGTCAGGATCGGACCGCGATGCGTAGTCAGACCCGGAAGAACGTGATGAGAATACTGCCAGACCGCTTCGGCGACGATCAATGGCGCGGCGGGATCGAGTCTGCGAAAGACCTCCAAACCTTCCTTTTGCGAACCGATGAATCCATGTTTTGCCTGTTGCTGGTATTGGTGCCCCCGTTGGACGCGCGCTCCTTCGGCTTCGATTGCGCGGGTTAATTCCTGTTCCATCGCCAACTGCGCGGGCCAGCACACCTGGTTGGCGGACAAACGCAAATCGCCGCTGGCAATCATTTGCACCGTGCCGGGCTTCACGGTGCGTGGTGGAACGCGGGGGGGAGACATGGGTTTCGCCATAAGGTCGGGGGTTTAAACGAGGCGGGTATTACGCGCGCCGAATCCGGCCAGCGCGGAATACCCGATCGCAATCAGGGGAGGGGTTGACCGCCATCGCGGACATTGGATTGATCAAAGACCCGCGAGCCCAGGACGATCTTCCCCGGGACTGTGTCGCCGGCCAGGATTTTTAAGGCGGTATCGATCGCCTCGGCGCCGCCGGTGGGATACTGGAACGTCGCATTGAGGATTCCCTGCTCCACGTAGGCGATCCCTTCTTGCGGCAGCGCGTCGATCCCCACAAAGAGCATCTCCTTTTCACGGCCCGCCGCCTTTGCGGCCAGGTAGGCGCCATGCGCACCCGGATCGTTGTGCGCGTAAACACAATCGATGTGGCTGAAGCGCGCCAGGGCGGATTCCATTTCCTTCCGCGCCTCCGGCTCGAGCCACTTCATGTCGGCTTCGAAAATGACCTCGATATCACGTCCGGCGATGCCGGCGCGAAAACCATTTTGGCGGTCGTGCCCGGGGATGCTGGTCATCAGGCCGGTCAACTCGACGACCTTGCCCTTGCCACCGAGCTTGTCTTTGATCCACTCGCCGGCGGCTTTCCCGATCTTCTGGTTGTCCGCCCCGATGAAACAGGTGAACTTGTCGCCCAACAACGCCCGATCCAATACGATCACCGGGATGCCGGCCTCCATGGCGCGGGCGACCGGATCGGTCAGGGGTTGCGCTTCTTTAGGGCTGATGATGAGCAGATCGACATTTGCGCTGATGAACTCCTCGACATGCGCACGTTGCTTGAGGGTATCGTTCTGGGCGTCCTTGAAGATGACCCGCAACTCCGGGTGATGGTCCGCGGCGGCTTTGATGTCCGCGTTCATCTGAACCCGCCAGGGTTCGCCCAGGTTGCACTGGGACATCCCGATGACGTAGCTCGATTTCTTCGCCGCGGCAGCGCCGGAATCCCCGGCCTCCTTCGGTCCACAGCCGGTCACGACCAGCAGGAGCAGGAACGGTAGCGACAGCCATCGGACGTGGTTGAGGAAACGCATGCGCCAGTACCAGGAAAATCCGGCCAAACGTCAATCCAGAAACGTACAGTCGCGCGGGGGTCAGGTGGTTTTTGCTCTGGCTGCGGATTCATGGGCCGCGTCCGCGCCGTTGGGTGAGCACTGCGGCCACGATGATGATGCCGGTGAGCATCAAACGGCCCGCTTCGGGGACGGCGTTGATGCTCAGAATCTTGTCGAGGTATCCGATAGTCAATACTCCCAGCAGGGTCAATCCCATACCTCCACGGCCACCCATCAGGCTCGTGCCCCCCATGACCACCATGGCAATCGCGATCAATTCATAGCCGATCCCGGCTTCGGGATCGCCCTGTCGTTCCTGGGCGGCCTGGCAGATCCCCGCAACACCTGCGAAAATACCGGACATCACGTAGGCCCACATCTTCGCCATAGCGACCGGGACACCCGACAACCGGGCGGCTTCTTCATTCCCGCCAATGGCGTAGATCTGCCGACCCCAGCGATGCCGCGCAAGCGCAGCCCAGGCCACCGCCAGACAAGCCATGAAGATCAGCGCTACCACCGGCACATGATCGCCGAAGATCCGCGAATCGATCGCCTCGAACAACGGCGGGACATCCACATAATGATAAGTCCCGTCGGCGTTCTGGACGGACGTGGAGACTTTCATCCCGCCGGAGACATACTTGGCCATGCCGCGGGCAAAAACCATCATCGCGAGTGTGGCAATGAATGGCTGGACCCGGAGTCGCGCGGCGGTGAAACCCGACAACGCCCCGCAGGAACCGCCGATCAACAGACAGGCGGGGAATACGAGCCAGAGCGACCAGTTCCAATGGATGGCGAGCGTGGCGCAGCAGACCGCAACGAGCGCGAGGACGCTGCCCACCGCCAGGTCAATCCCGCCTCCAATGATGACCAACGTCATGCCGCAGGCCAGGATGCCATAGACCGAGGCCTGCCGGAACGCATCGCGGTGCGTGGTGATCTTGAAGAATGCGCCTTCGGCGTTGAAAACCACTCCCACGAGAACCACGAGAACCAGCGCAATAAATGCGCGCCCGGCCGGTCCCGTCATCATCCGCTTGAACGCATCCCCGCGTGGGCCCAAACCGTGGTCACTCATGACCGAACCTCTGATGGTGCGCGCGTCGATGCCCGATGGAGCGTTGTGTGTCCAGGTTCATGATTGTCCTTCCGTGCCCATGGCCGCGGCCAAAACACCTTCGGGGGATGCCGCGGCGCGATTGAATTCGGCCGTCGTCCGGCCGCGGTGAAGGACCACCACTCGATCGCTCAAGGCGAGGAGTTCCGGCATTTCGGAGGTGATCAGGAGGACGGCGATACCTTCGGCCGTCCATTGGTTCATCAGGCTGTAGATTTCCTGTTTGGCGCCGATGTCGATACCGCGTGTCGGTTCGTCCAACAAGAGTAATCGCGGCTGAACGTGCAGCCATTTGGCAATCGCTACCTTCTGCTGGTTGCCCCCCGAGAGCGCCCCGACTTCAAGCTCAAGCGAGGCCGCGCGCAACTGGAGCGGCTGCGTCACGTTTTTTGTAGCGGCGTATTCCAGGCTCGGTCGGCGCCACCCGCCGGGTGAGAGTCGGCGCAGTCCCGCGAGCGTGGCGTTGGCCACAATGGAAAGGGAAAGAACCAGGCCCGTTGCCTTGCGATCGTTGGTCAACAGCGCGACGCCGGCGGCAATGGCCTCGCGAGGCGACCCGAGCCGGATCGGTTGGCCATCGAGATAAACCCGGCCGCGCGTCCGTTCCCCATAAGCGCCAAACAATCCCAACAGAAGATCGCTGGCCCCGGACCCTTGCAGGCCGCTGATCCCCACGATCTCACCCGCGCGAACCGACAGGTCAATGCCCTGGACCGCGGGACGCGCCGACAATCCATCGGGATGCACACTGAAACTCTCAAGCCGCAGTCGTTCCTCACCAGGATGCGGCGTGTGCCGGGGAAACTGCTCGTTGAGCTCGCGCCCGACCATCCAGTTAATCAATTTCGAAGTAGTAAGTTCGACGGCGGGAGCCGAGCCCACTCGCGCGCCATCGCGCAAGACCGTGATCCGATCGGCGATGCGTTCGATCTCCTCCATTTTGTGGGTGATGTAGACAATGCCGCAGCCCTGCGCCTTGAGCTGCGCGATCAGGTCGAACAGACGGTTCACATCCGGCCCGTTCAGCGCGCTCGTCGGCTCGTCCATCACGATCACATGCGTCCGACGGTTCAACGCTTTGGCGATCTCGATCAGTTGGCGAGTCGCCATTGGGAATTCCTCCACCGGCCGATGCACGTTTAGGTCGAGACCGAGCTCGGCCAACACCCTTTTCGTCTCACCATGCTGGGCGCGGTCGTCGACCCAGCCTGCACGTGTCATCATGCGGCCGAGGAAGACATTGTCCGTTACGTTCATGGCCCCCACCAAGGATAACTCCTGGTGAATCACACTCACGCCAAGGGCTGCGGCCTCGGTCGGCGAACCGGGGTTCGCCGGACGCCCCCGAATCTCCAATTCGCCTTCGAATTCCGTATGGATCCCGCCGAGGATTTTGATGAGTGTGCTTTTGCCGGCGCCATTCTCACCGGCCAGGACATGGACCTCCCCCGGCCAGATCTCAAAGTCAACGTTTCGCAGCACCGTTACCGGGCCGAACCGCTTGGTGATGCCGGTCATTCGGACCAGCGGGCGGTGGCTGGGAGGTAAAGGCTCGTGCATGACGATACGGTTCCTGGCCGTAAAAATAGACCGAGCCGGACGGAGGATCCAAGACAATCTCGTTGGCGGGCGAAATCGCGAGAACTCGCGGCGCGTGGTCGGCGTTTGCCATATTGTGGCGTTTGCATCTTTATCGGTCCTTCGGATAGCTTCTTCCCCAATGCGGGAGAAGGACCTCGTGCGCGGGCGCGATTTGTCCTCCCTCGCTCAGACCGGAGTCGGAGAGAGGGAGGTGAGGTTGCGGTGATTCATCACAATGCGCCGGCCGCCGCGCCGCAAGCCTTGGGCGAACGCCCGCGGCTGAAATCGCCGCAGTTCCAACGGCGCTCACCGCGCGTCCCTCGCCCCGCCCGGGGGAGAGGGACAGGGTGAGGGGGCAGGCTTGGGCAGGTAACCGGCGATCTCCTCTTTGCGCCCCGTCCGCTCCATCAGCGCGCGCCAAATCTCAAACCGCACGGTTTGGTGTTCACCGCGCAATTGATGATTCCAGAAACGCAGCACCTTGATGCCTTGGTCCGCGAGAAAGCCGTTTCGCTTTTCATCTTTGGCCCGCTGATCGGGAAAGCCGTGTCCGCCGCCATCGAGTTCGAGGGGCTTTGTTGGCATCATTCGCGCGCTGCCCCCTCACCCTGACCCTCTCCCCCGAGGGGGCGAGGGTAGGTTACTCGGGACATTGTTGGGGCAGCCATTGATTGGTCGCCGCCGTTGATTCGCGCGCTGCCCCCTCACCCTGACCCTCTCCCCCGAGGGGGCGAGGGTAGGTTACTCGCGACATTGTTGGGGCAGCCATTGATTGGTCGCCGCCGTTGATTCGCATGAATTCAAGGTTTTCCGCTGAACCACATCCCGACCTTTACTTTCACTGCCCCATCCATCTTTCGCCTTCGCATTTGATTCGGGCCTTTTTCCCCCAATGCGGGAGAAGGACCTCGTGCGCGGGCGCGATTTGTCCTCCCTCGCTCAGACCGGAGTCGGAGAGAGGGAGGTGAGGTTGCGGTGATTCATCACAATGCGCCGGCCGCCGCGCCGCAAGCCTTGGGCGAACGCCCGCGGCTGAAATCGCCGCAGTTCCAACGGCGCTCACCGCGCGTCCCTCGCCCCGCCCGGGGGAGAGGGACAGGGTGAGGGGGCAGGCTTGGGCAGGTAACCGGCGATCTCCTCTTTGCGCCCCGTCCGCTCCATCAGCGCGCGCCAAATCTCAAACCGCACGGTTTGGTGTTCACCGCGCAATTGATGATTCCAGAAACGCAGCACCTTGATGCCTTGGTCCGCGAGAAAGCCGTTTCGCTTTTCATCTTTGGCCCGCTGATCGGGAAAGCCGTGTCCGCCGCCATCGAGTTCGATCGCGAGCTTTGCCACTGTGCAATAGAAATCGAGAAAGTAGATGCCGCAGGGGTGTTGCCGGCGGAATTTGAAATCATTGAAGCGATGGCCACGCAACAAACGCCAGAGGCGCTTCTCCGCGTCCGTGGATCTCTTGCGGAGTTGGCGGGCGAAATCGCGAGAACTTGCGGCGCGTGGTCGGCGTTTGCCATATTGTGGCGTTTGCGTCTTCATCGGTCCTTCGGATAGCTTCTTCCCCCAATGCGGGAAGGATGGGATGAGAGGAGGGATTATCGGGGGCTTTGTTGGCATCATTCGCGCGCTGCCCCCTCACCCTGACCCTCTCCCCCGATGGGGCGAGGGTAGGTTACTCGCGACATTGTTGGGGCAGCCATTGATTGGTCGCCGCCGTTGATTCGCGCGCTGCCCCCTCACCCTGGCCCTCTCCCCCGATGGGAAGTGAAGCTCCGGCTACTGCTTCTGATAGACGCGGACGTAGTCGATCACAAACTTCTGCGGAAAGATGCCGGGATCCACGCCTTGCGCCCCGCCCCAACTGCCGCCTATAGCCAGATTGAGGATGAGATACTGCGGCGCATCGAATGGCCAGGAATCCGCCCCCGTGCCATCGTTGTCCAACGTGAAGAATGGATTATCGTCGATCAGAAAGACCAGCTTCTGCGGACTCCACTCCACGGCATAGACGTGAAATGCAGTTTCAGCATCCGGCAAGGCGACGCGCTGGCCGCGGCCGTTGCCGCGGGTGTGATCTGTACCCCCGCGTATGAACGTTTGCGTGGATGGCGTCAGGTTCGTGGCCGACATGTTCCATGATATCGATCTCGCCCCCGGCCGGCCAACCGACCTGGCGGGTATTCGTTCCCAAGGTCCAAATGGCCGGCCAGGTCCCGCGACCGGCGGGCAGTTTCGCGCGAACGGCGATCTTGCCGTAGGTCCATGAGGCGAGGCCGCGGGTGGTGAGGCTGGCGGAGGTATACTCGGCGTGCGGCCGGTTTTGCTGCCAGCGTCGCTCGGGCGCGTCCGGTTGATAGTCAGGATTTGGGAAGTTCTCGTGGCGCGCCTCGAGGATGAGATTGCCATCGATCACTCGCGCATTCTCCGGCCGATCCTTGGTATAGAATTGAAGCTCACGATTACGGACAAAGCCCTCTTCACAGGTCCATTTCGAGGCGATCCGGCGGGCCGTCGTGGTCGAATTCGTCCGACCAGGTCAACTTCCAATCATCGGCCGACGCGGCCCCGGCGATCCATAGCCCAAGCAAGAATAGAAATGGCTTTTGCATCGGCCCATCGCATCCCCGAATGGTCGACGTGTCAAGGCGCACTTGGACACTTGGAAGTGGACTCCTGTGAGATGGGTGAGAGACGCGAAACCAAATCTGAAGTTTCGAGACCCTGGCGGAGTGGGGCGATTTACATTTGGCCGGCGGGCGGTTATGTTGCGGCCACACCCAATTGAACGGCTGCCGGAATGCGGCAGATCATCGAGCGGATAAACCTGACGAGAGGATTCTTTATGCCAGTGCGAAAACTCAAGGAATTCCTGGATGCCGAAAAGATCAAGTATGTGGTTATCCAACATTCGGCGGCTTACACGGCCATGGAAGTGGCGCAGTCAGCGCACATTCCCGGCAAGGAGTTGGCCAAAGTTGTGATCGGTACTGTTGGACGGACGCACCTGCATGGCGGTGTTGCCCTCGACGCGCAAGTTGGATTTGGAGCGATTGAGGCAGGCGGCCGACGCATCCGAGGCCAGGTTCGCAACGGAAGACGAATTTCGAAAACTGTTTCCCGAATGCGAGACAGGCGCGATGCCGCCGTTTGGCAACCTGTACGGGATGGAAGTCTATGTCTCATCCCAGTTGGCGGAAGACAAGGAAATCGCGTTTAACTCCGGGACTCACACCGAAATCATCAAACTGTCGTACGCCGACTACGCGCGGTTGGTGAAGGCGAAATCCGTCTCGATTACGGACTGACCACCAGGTTCACCAGCTTGCCCGGGACGACAACGATTCGCTTCACGGCCTGGCCGGCCAGCAACGGCACGATCTTCTCCGCGGTGCGCGCCGCCTGCTCGATTTGAGCTGGAGTGGCGTCGGCGGAAATGCGGATGCGATCCCGGAGTTTGCCATTGATCTGCACCGGGATCTCGAGGGTGTCCTCGACAAGGAGTTGGGGATCGAACCCGGGCCAGGGGGTATATGCGATCGTGCGCGGCGCCGGCCGGGCACTGCCGTTTGCGTTCGTGCCTTGCGGGCTATCCAGGAGTTGCGCGAGTTCTTCGGCGAGATGAGGGGCGAAGGGATGAAGCAGGACCAGGAAAGGACCGAGGATCTCGAGGGGGCGGGTTTCCCAGGTGATCGCTTCATTGACAAAAACCATCAACGCGGAAATGGCGGTATTGAAACGCAAATGATCCAGATCCTCCGTCACCTTGCGGATGCACGCATGCAGCGCGCGCAACTGACTTTTATCCGGTGTGCGGTCAAGAATGGCGGGATGTCGTCGAACCGACTCGAGATGTTGGGCGGCGTGGAGGGGATCGGCGGCGCAGCGTTGTTCAAACTCGATTTCGCTCGCTTCATCGATGAACAACCTCCAGACACGGCCCAGGAACCGGTAAACGCCTTCGACGCCGCGGGTGTTCCACGGTTTGGCCATTTCGAGCGGGCCGAGGAACATCTCATAGAGACGGAAGGCATCGGCCCCATATTCCTTGAGGATATCGTCGGGGTTGATCACGTTGCCGCGGCTCTTGCTCATCTTCTGGCCGTCCTCGCCGAGGATGAGTCCCTGGTTGACCAATTTGTAAAAGGGTTCGGGGGTCGAGACATGGCCGAGGTCGAAGAGGACCTTGTGCCAGAAGCGCGCGTAAAGGAGATGCAGCACGGCATGTTCGGTTCCACCAACGTAGAGGTCTACCCCCGGTTTTTGTTTCGAGTCCGAATGATCGACGGTGCCCATCCAATAATGTTCGGGGTCGGGGCCGCAGAAGGCGTGATGGTTGGCGGGATCGAGGTAACGGAGATAGTACCAGCAACTGCCCGCCCACTGGGGCATCGTGTTGGTTTCCCGTTGAGCACCCTCGAGCTCCACCCATTCTTTGGCGCGCGCCAGGGGCGGTCGCCCGTCGGCGGTCGGTTTATAGTCGTCCAGCGGAGGAGGGAGGATTGGCAATGCGGATTCGGGCAGGGCTTCATGGCAGGTGTTCCCGGCCAAGTCGGTCTTCCAAACGATCGGGAAAGGTTCGCCCCAATAGCGTTGGCGGCTAAAGAGCCAATCCCGGAGTTTGTAATTCACCCGGGACTGCCCGAGCCCTTTGTGGACCAGCCAATCGATTATTTTGGCTTTGGCCTCGGCGGTCGGCAGCCCGCTGATGAAACCGGAGTTGATGCTCATGCCTTCGCCGACAAAGCCGATGGATTCCACCCCGGCCGGCGCTTCGACGACGACCCGGACAGGAAGATCGAACGCGCGGGCGAATTCGAGGTCGCGGGAGTCGTGAGCGGGCACGGCCATGATCGCGCCAGTGCCGTAGCTGAGCAGGACATAATCGGCGATCCAGATGGGGATCCGTTCCCCGTTGGCGGGATTGACGGCGTGAACGCCGGTAAACACTCCGGTCTTTTCTCTTGATTGGTCGGTGCGTTCACGATCGCTCTTTGCGGCGGCATAGGCTCGATAGGCGTCGATGGCGGTCCGCGGATTTTCTACGGCTTCGGGTAATTGCCCTTTCCACTTCATGGGAGTGTCTGTTGGCCAGGCTCGAGGGATGATCGCATTCACCCATGGGTGTTCCGGGGCAAGAACCATATAGGTGGCGCCGAACAAGGTGTCGGGGCGGGTCGTGAAGACCGTCAACGAACTGCCGGCGGGCGAGCGACTGGAGCCATCGAGCGTGAACGCGACGTCGGCGCCTTCGCTGCGGCCGATCCAATTTCGCTGCATTTCCTTCAGCGAATCGCTCCAGTCGATCGTCTCGAGGTCACAGAGCAATCGCTCGGCATAGGCCGTGATCCGAAGAACCCATTGGCGCATGGGCCGACGCACGACGGGGAAATTTCCGACTTCGCTTTTGCCATCGATGACTTCTTCATTGGCGAGGACGGTGCCGAGGGCTTCGCACCACCAGACCGGGGCGTCGCTGACATATGCGAGTCGTCGGCCGTCGCGGTAGGCGCGGCGTTCGGGTTCGGCCTTTAGTTCGCCGGGGTAGGGGAGAGTGGCGATCGGTTCCGCGCGGCCGGTATCCGGGTTGAACCAGGCGTGATAGAGCTGGAGAAAGATCCATTGTGTCCAACGGAAGTATCGGGGATCGGTCGTATCGATTTCGCGACGCCAGTCATAACTGAAGCCGAGCGATTTAATCTGACGGCGGAATGTGGCGATGTTTGTCTCGGTGGTGACGCGCGGATGCTGGCCGAACTTGATGGCGTATTGCTCGGCGGGGAGGCCGAAGGCATCCCAGCCAATAGGGTGGAGCACATTGAAACCCGCGGCGCGCCGATAGCGGGCCAGGATATCCGTGGCCGTATAGCCTTCCGGATGTCCGACGTGAAGTCCGGCACCGGAAGGGTAAGGGAACATGTCGAGGATGTAGAACTTGGGAGGCAGATTGGCGGGGGTGGCCGTCTGACCCTGCAGACCATGGCGTTGGACAAAGGGATGCGATACCGGCAGGGGATCGCCGGGCGACCACGCCCGAAAGGTCGCCTCATCCTCCCAGTGCCTCTGCCATTTGGGCTCAATCAAATGAAAAGGATACTGTCTGCGCGTACTCGACATAGCCGCGGATTCTGATCGAGGGCTATCAGGGCGGCAACACCGGATTCCATTTTCAGCGATGCCCGGCTCAGTAGCACGAGTACGAGGAGGAGGCCATGCGCGAGGCGTTGCGACAGGCGCGATGAGCGATCAAACAACCTATTGCCGGACCGGGGTGGAAACGGCTAGTTTCCCACCGCACATTTAGAATGATGTTCGGAAAAATAAACATGACACGGACGTCGTTGGTGATTCGTCCCGATTGCGCGCGGGTGTTTTTTCGGCCATTCGATTCGATGGGCCGGGAGCGCATCATTCGGATCCTGGCTCGGATCCTGTCAATACCGGAAGCCGACGCGGAACGGGAATCGCGGCAATTACACAGTGATTTCGTCGGACGCCACCAGAATCTGCGCGAGTCCTTGCTGAAACGCTATGAGCAGGTTCGTGGAGAGCTTCCGACGGACGCACCGTTGAGCGAGTGCCGGAAATTGCTGATCGGGGCGTATCTCACGCAGGAGTATTCGCTTGAGGCGGCGGCGCTTTTCAATCCTTCCATCGTGCCGCACCCGGACCAGAGTGGACTGCCTGAGGGCAGCCTGCGATTCGTGATGAGCCTGCGGGCGACGGGTGAGGGTCACGTTTCCTCGATTGTCTTCCGGACCGGCGAGGTGGACCGCGAGGGCGGCATCAGTATCAAAACGCCGACCCGGCTTGTTGGGGGTGCGGATCTGCATCCGAATCCGTCCTACGAAAAGAAGCTGTTCGAGCAGAAGCTGGCGGAGCTTGGGCTGATGGGCGGTTTGGCCGGGACGATACTTGCGCGACTGGAGGAGGTCTTCACCTGGGAACAGTTGCAGCGCACCGTGGGGCGCACATTGCAGCGGGACCGCCTTTCGCGGGGTGATGAGCAAGGCATTGCGCGCGGCATGCTCGCCCTGGCCCGGGCGAACTACGAAGTGAGTTTTGAAGGGACGGCCCGATTTTCCGAGCGCGTGATTTTCCCGAGCAGTCCCGCGGAAAGCGGCGGGATCGAGGACGCGCGGTTTGTGTTGTTTCGGGAGGACGATGGCAGTGCGCGGTATTACGCGACCTTCACCGCGTTCGACCGCCAGGTGACATTGTCGCAACTGTTGGAGACGACGGATTTTGTGAATTTCAAGATCGGCACGCTCAACGGACCGGAGGTACAGAACAAGGGGATGGCGCTGTTTCCCCGGCGGGTTCAAGGACATTACGCGATGATTTCGCGCCAGGACAATGAGAACCTGTATCTCATGTATTCGGACATGCTCCACTTCTGGTATGAGAAGCGACTGCTGCTGCGTCCGACCTATTTGTGGGAATTTGTGCAGATTGGCAACTGCGGTTCCCCCATCGAGACCGAAGACGGGTGGCTCGTGCTCACGCACGGGGTCGGCCCGATGCGCCGGTACAGCATTGGCGCAGTCCTATTGGACCGGGACGACCCGGCGCGCGTCATCGGCCGGTTGCGGGAGCCGTTGTTGATGCCGACGGAGAGTGAGCGCGAGGGCTACGTGCCGAACGTGGTCTATAGCTGCGGCTCGCTCATACACGCCGGCCGGTTGATTCTGCCATACGCGATGAGCGATCAGTGCACGAGCTTCGCCACGGTTCCGATCGCTGAACTGATCGAGGAGCTGAAAGCCAATTCCCGAGAAAGCTCCTGATCATGCGTCCATCCACCAATCGTTTTGCCCTGGTCTGCGATTACGTCCCGCGCCGATGCGGAATCGCAACGTTCTCTCACGACGTATGGCTGAGCCTGACCGGGAGTTCGCCGGGGACAGACTGTTTGGTGTTGCCGGTGAACGACGTGGCGGAAGGCTACGCCTACCCGCCCGAAGTGCGTTTCGAGATTGCGGAGCAGGATTTGAAGTGCTATCAGCGCGCGGCGGATTTCCTGAACTTCAGCGACGCCGAAGTCGTATGTCTCCAGCACGAGTTCGGGATATACGGCGGTCCGGCCGGGAGCCACGTGTTGGCCCTGCTCCGGCAATTGCGCATCCCAGTGGTGGCGCATTTGCACACCGTCCTGGAAAAACCGAGTGTGGATCAACGGCGGGTGATGGAGGAGATGAACCGGCTGGTGGCGCGGTTCATCGTGATGAGCGAGCGCGGCCGCCGGCTGCTGGAGCGAGTCTACCAGGTGCCGGAGGCGCGGATTGATCTGATCCCGCACGGGATTCCGGACATGCCGTTCGTGGACCCGGCGTTTTACAAGGATCAATTTGGGGTGGAGGGGAAGAAGGTGCTGCTCACATTCGGCCTGCTTTCGCCCGCCAAGGGAATCGAGCATGTGCTTCACGCCCTGCCCGAGGTGGTGAAGGCAGTGCCGGATTTGGTTTACATCATCCTGGGGGCCACGCATCCGAATCTGCTCCGCGAACAGGGGGAGCATTATCGGTTGAGCCTGGAACGGCAGGTCGCCGAATTGGGGATCAAGCGGCATGTCATTTTTTACAATCGCTTTGTCGAGCTGGAGGAACTCAAGGAATTCCTGGGAGCGGCGGATGTCTACGTCACGCCGTATCTCAATCCGAACCAGGTCACTTCCGGCACGCTCGCATATGCGTTTGGTTGTGGGAAGTCGGTGATTTCGACCCCCTACTGGCATGCCGAGGAGCTGCTGGCGGACGGGCGGGGAGTGCTGGTGCCGTTTCGCGATACCGCCGCGATCGCGCGGGAAGTCATTGGATTGTTCAAAGACGAAGTCCGGCGGCACGCCATGCGCAAACAAGCCTATTTGTTGGGCCGGGAAATGACCTGGGGACAGCTGACGCACCAGTTCCTGGAGTCTTTCCTGAAGGCGCGCGAGATGTTGGCTGATCGCCGGGCCAGGCGGCTGGCCCTCCAGACCCTGGAACAGAAACCGCGCGAGCTTCCCTTATTGCGGCTGGATCATCTGTGTCGGCTGTCGGACGCCGGCGGGCTGCTGCAACATGCGGTTTGTTCCATCCCGAACTTCCATGAAGGTTATTGCACAGACGACAATGCCCGAGGGTTGTTGTTGACCGTGTTGCTCGAGGAAACCGGCGACGACGGGCCGGAAGTCCGCACGCTGGCGTCGCGCTATGCGGCGTTTATCCATTACGCGTTCATCCAGGATAAGCGGCGCTTCCACAATTTCATGAGCTTCGACCGGCGCTGGGTGGATGAGGTCGGCTCGGAAGATTGCCTGGGGCGCGGGTTGTGGGCGTTGGGCGCCTGCGTCGGCCGTTCGCGACAGCCGGATATCCAACGCTGGGCGGTGCAGTTGTTCGAGCGTGCGCTCCCCGGGATCATGGACAGCCAGTCTCCACGAGCGTGGGCGTTCGCCCTCGTGGGTATCCACGAGTATTTCCGACGGTTGAGCGGCGACCGGTTTGTGAACCAGTTGCGGGATACGCTGATTCAGCGATTGCTGGGTGAATTTCGGAACAACAGCTCGGACGACTGGCCGTGGTTTGAAAAAGGCCTCAGCTATGCAAACGCGAATCTGCCGCATGCCTTGATTCTCGGCGGGCGTTGGACCGAACAGCAAGAAGCGCTTGACGTCGGTTTGCGCAGCCTGCAATGGCTCATGCGCCTTCAAACCGCCGAGACGGGCCATTTCCGTCCGGTGGGGTCCAACGGTTTTTTCCGGCAGGACGGGCCGCGCGCTGAATTTGACCAACAGCCGATCGAAGCGTGCGCCTCGGTAACGGCATGTCTGGAGGCCTGGGCCACCACGCACGATGAGTTCTGGCTGAATGAAGCCTGGAGGGCGTTCGAATGGTTTTTGGGTCGAAACGATCTCGGTCAGCCGGTTTATGATCCCGCGACTGGCGGCTGCTTCGACGCACTGCACATTGACCGGGTCAATCTCAACCAGGGGGCCGAATCGACCCTCGCATTTCTGCTGGCCCTCCAGGAAATGCGGCTGGCCACGATGACTTTGGAAGCCTTTGATCAGCCTGCGGAAATCCGTCCGGCGGGTGAGGGTAATCCTCCGGCCGGATGATCCAACGTGTGTTCAACCGTTGTCTGGTGCGACCGAGCGAGGTGGCGCCGTCCCAGGCCGAACTCCAAGTCATTGGCGCGTTCAATCCCGGCGCCGTCGAGACACCGGACGGCATCTGCCTGCTCGTGCGGGTGGCGGAGACTTTTCGGGAAACTCGGACGGGGCGGGTCGCCCTGCCCCGATGGGACGTGGGCGCTGGACAGGTTGTGGCGGATTGGCTGGGGGAGGACGAGGTGAGGTATGAGGATTCCCGCGTGGTCGTGGTCAAGCGCACCGGGCTCAAGCGGCTTACATTTATTTCGCATCTCGTGGTTGCGCACAGCCGGGACGGGCGAAACATTGACTCCATCGGGGCATCGCGGTTCATGCCGGCGGATGAGAACGAGGAGTTCGGAGTGGAAGACCCGCGCATTACGCGGTTGGAAGGCCGGTTATACTTCACGTACGTCGCGGTGTCGCGCCACGGTGCGGCAACCGCACTGGCGTCGACCCGCGATTTCAAATCGTTTGAGCGGCACGGAATCCTTTTTCCCCCGGAGAATAAAGATGTCGTGTTGTTTCCGGAACGGATCGGCGGCCGATTTGTGGCCCTGCACCGGCCTAATCCAGCCCAGCACTTTTCGGCCCCGGAAATCTGGTTGGCGACTTCTCCGGATTTGGTTCACTGGGGCGGGCATGTGCCCTTGCTTGGCGGCACAGCGTCATGGGATGTGGGTCGAGTGGGCGCAGGCGCTCCGCCATTGCGCACGAAGGCGGGCTGGCTTGAAATCTATCACGGCAACAACCGGCAATGTGCCGTCCACGGCGTGGGGAGCTATTCGGCCGGTGCGCTCCTTTTAGACCTCGAAGATCCTTCGCGCGTTCTCACCCGTCGCGGAGAGATCCTGATTCCGGAGATGGCCTACGAACGCGAAGGTTTTGTTCCCAACCTGGTCTTTCCGACTGGCCTCGTTGTCCGGGACGAAACGGTCCTGGTCTACTATGGCGCAGCGGATGAAAACTGCGCGGTGGTTGAAGTGCGGTTGCGGGACCTGTTGGACCCGGCATCGGCGTTTCGGAACGTCGCCTGAGGAACAGTCGTCCCGTACCGGGCGAGATGGCCTCACGGATGCCGCGGCGTTCCACGTCACCGGACTTCTTTGGCGGGCGCCGGAACGGCGACGGTTGCGTACGCCGGACCGGACCCCGTGTGAGGACAGTTTATTGGAACAGTTGCGGGGCGAACTCGCTCAGGTATTGGCGCCACACGATCCAGGTATGCGCCCCTTCGGTCTCCTGGAAGACGGGCTCGAAACCGTGCTGCTTGAACATGGCCACCGTCGCCCGCGTCGTCTCAATCAGGAAGTCGTTCTTGCCGGTCGCGAACCAGAATAGTTTCAGTCCGTCCTTAAGTTTCGCGTCGTCCAGCACGGATTTATTTTGTTCCTCGAAGCTGGGGCCCTGCTGGGCGCCGCCGGCACGACCGCCAGTGATCCCGAAGACGCCGGAGCTGAACACCCCGAGGTAAGCGAATTGGTCGAGATGGGGAATGCCGATGGAGAGGGTTTGACCGCCGCCCATGGAGAGACCGGCCATCGCGCGGTTTTTTCGATCGGCATGAACCCGGTAATGCTTCTCGATATAGGGCATGATGTCGTTTGTGAAGTCCTGGGCAAACTCATCGGCCGCGGGCCGCGATCCCCCGAATCGGAAGGCGCTGGTGTGCCCGGCGGGCATGACAACAACCATTGGCCTGGCCTTGCCGTCAGCGATCAGGTTATCGAGAATGAACCCGGCACGTCCGACCGAGGTCCAGGAATCGTCGCAATCGGAGGCGCCATGGAGCAGGTAGAAAACCGGGAATCGGCCTTCGCCCAACTCATAGCCGGGCGGCGTGTAGACATGCATTCTTCGGAAACGTTTTAGCGAGGTCGAGTAATAGGTGACTTGGGCAACGGCGCCATGAGGCACGTCCCGGGTATCCATGAAATCCGCGCCGGGCACGCCCACAAGGCTCCACGTATTTGCGTTGGACTCGCTGGTCGTCGGGTTCCGTGGATCGATTACCGGCACCCCATCGACATTAAAGTTGTATCGGTAATATCCCGGAGGGATCGGGCCCAGAGTGGCTTCCCAAACGTCGTTGGTGCCTTTGGTCATCGGCGTACCCTGATTATTGTCCGGAATGTCACCGCCGGAAACCAATACCGTTTCCGCCTTGGGCGCCAGAATCCGGAAGGTCACTTTACGATCCGTGCCGACCTCCGGTGATACGACCTGGATTCCCGGAAAACCTCGAGGACGCGGTGTCGCTGTCGCGGCGGCGGATGCGGGGGCTTGGGCGAACATCAGACTTGCCTGGGTGAACGCTGCAAGGATCGCAGCCGATGCGATAGCTCGGGATTTGGATTTCATGTTCATAGGTCTTATTGGGCCGGGAGGGCGCGCATGACGGGATGCCAGATTTCCTCGCGCACGATCGAGCGGCTGTCCTGAACGGTCATCGCCTGGTTCATCTCGTCTTCGGTAAGCGCGGCTTGAATCGTCTTCATGTCATAGTCTTTCCGCGAAGATTCCTGGTCGGCGTATTCGTTTACCGTCAGGAAGTCGAACTCGGCGTCGGTGCCACTCGGGAACATCCGGCTCACGAAAAACCAGGCCTGAAGTTGGCCGGCATCGACCCTCGCCTGCTGCACCTTCTTGAAAACTTTTGATTCCAAGTCATAGTAGGCCGCGAGCTTGCCCGGTTTGGCTTTCATGTAATCGACGACAATGTAGCCGGGCTGCTCCGTGTTACCAGCTTTCATCGCGGCGGCCTCCAGTTGCCAGAGCTCGCTTTGCACCAGCTCGCGGGTCTTTTCCGTCTGCTGCATCTTCGCCTGTTCTTCGTCGTTGTAGAGTTCCGAAGAAAGCTCGCTGGGCCAGGGGTTGGCGATTTTATCGAGGGAATTGTAAACCCGGACAGTGACGAAGCTATGGCGCCCCCCCTGTTCCACGCGTTGGAGGTACCATCCCCGGCAGATGCCCGCATCAATCGCCTTCTGGTGGAGGCGCTGCCAAAGCTTTTCGGTGGCCAGGTAATCCGTTTCACTCTTCTCCGGGCCGACGAACATGTAATCGGCCACAGCAAAAAGGGTAGGTTGAGCGCGGACGGACAGAATGCCTGCCACGACCATGGCGCAAGCTAACAGGGACTTCAGCATCGAGGTCTTCATCGGGTATGGATTGGTAGTTTAGCAGGGCGGACAGGGACCGGTGGTCCGCCGTGATCACTGGATTTCCATGTTTATGACGCAACGGAACCCAACCCGTCAAGCAAGGGTCTGTTCGCCAGCCCGGATTTTTCATGCATTCATGGACTTTTGAACCAACTTCTTTGAGGGCATGAAAAATCCGGTCCATATCGCCCGCACATCTCTTATTTCGCAGGCCGGCGCCACCCTATTCCGCCCGTCGTCGCGTTGCGCAGCGCGGTGTCCGGAGGCCCCGATGGCTTCGGTTCCGGCTGTGCCGGCCTGCGAAATGTGTGGGCTAGCGCCAGGCGGCCGCGGTGCGACTGCGGATTTTGCCTTGGGTTGCGCGCCCGCGACTCCTTGATTTCTTGACCGTGCCTTGGCCGTCCTCGGCATCGGCGCCATCAAGGGCCGATTGATTGCTGCCATTACGCGCCAAATCAGTCAGGGTTTCATTGGCATTCTTCTCTTCCTCCAGGATTTCCTCCAAAAGACGGAAGGCTTTGTCGTTAGCCAGCAGTTCAGCCCACTCTTGCAGACATCCGTAGGACGCCATTTCATAATGTTCAACTTTCTGCGCGGCCGAAATCAAGGCGGCGTTGATGGCAATGGATCCCTTGAAATCGGAGGCGATTTCATCGCCCTCCTTCAGGAGGCCCACGGTGGCTTGGCAGGTATTGGCTTTGGCCTTTTGGCCAAAACACTGGAAGACCTGTTCCAGTTTTTCCACGTGCCCCTTGGTTTCGGCGAGATGAGACTCGATGGCGTGTTTCAAGTCGGCATTCGTGGCGGCCTTGGCGAGTTTCGGCAAGGCCTTAACAATTCGACGTTCGGCGTCGTACATGTCCGCCAATTCAGAAAAAAACAGCTCATTAAGTGTCTTCATGAATATTGTGGTTGAAGGTTCGATTTGCTACGCGGGGAGCTTAGCACGGTGTGTGCCTGACGGGCGGGACGTCGGAAGTCATTCTCGCGCACTGAGGCGATGCTGTCGGGAGCGCGCGGGATTCGTGCAACCTGCATTCTTCTTTCAGAGGCGCAATTGCGTCCTGCACTTGCGAAAAGGAAACCCTGATATCATGAACCGACGGACCGCTTTTCATGCAGGGCATTTCGCGCCAGGCGCTCCAGGTCGGCGTCGCTCACGGAGGGCAGATAGCGCTTACGAAAGAGTTCCTCGTGGAGGATTCGGAAAATGCCCATCATGGGAGCGGCGATCAACACGCCGAGTACGCCGAAAGCCGCAACATTCAGAAGCATCGAAAACATGACCCCCACGGGGTGCAATTTCATGCCGCGGGCCATGATCAAAGGGAGGATGACGTTATTCTCCAGGCCCTGCACGGCGCAGTAAGCGAGCACCACCCAGAGTGGGCTGAGACCGCCCTTGCCGAGCCCAAGCAGCACCGCCGGGACAGCGCTCAGGATCGGCCCCACAAAAGGAACCGCCTCGAGGAGGCCCGCAATCATTCCGAGGACCAGGGCATCCGAGAAACCGAATATGGTCCACATCAGGAGGAAAACCAGCAGGCCGATGGTGACCATTCCCATGAGCGTGGCGGAGGCCCAACCCGGTACGAACGTCCCAATTCGGCGAACAATCGTCACGGCCTGATCGTGATGAGCCTCCGGGATCAGGGAGAACATGGAGGCAAAAATGGGCCGGGGATTCATAAGGGTGAAAATGACGCCGAAAAACACGGTCACCAGCACGACCGCGTATTGGGCCGCGTTATAGGCCACCGCCGTCACACTGCCGAGCACGCCTTGCAGCGCTTCGACCAGACTCGAGCGGATCGCCGTCGGCTCCTTCATGGGAGGGGTAGCGCCCGGTTCCGCGACTACGGCGGGCACTTCGGGTTTGCCCTCGGCCTTTGCCGATTCTTTGATTTCGGTGGTCACCTCGGCCTGGAGTTTTTTTTCCGAGATCACCGCCTGATGTTCCATCTTAATGAGCGGTTTTTGGAGGCTCTCCCAGTAGACGGGCAGTTTTTCCGACAGGCTGCTGAAAGCGGACTCGATCGGTCCCCACGAGACAAAACCGGTCACGCCAATCACAATGAACATGACCACTACCACCAGGCCCGTGGCGAGTTTCCTCCCGCCCGTCAACGACCGCAATCGGTTGACCAAGGGATTGAGCGCGAGCGAAATCAGGACGATGAGCAGAAATGAAAACAGGATCGGCGAAAGGATCGGGAACGCCTTGATAAAGATGAACAGGGCCGCGGCGAGCAGGATGTAAGGGTAGAGTCCACGGGTTCTCGCCAGAGATTTGGGGCTACTCGTCATACTGTCAGTGTCCTGCCTTGTTTGCGAAACGACCGCTACTTTTCCATCCTTACCTCTACGCACTCCGCTCGGCGCCCGCCGTTCGAAGCCCGTCCATACTTCTTGACAGGCGCCACGATAAGGGCGGTAGGGGTGAACCGCAATGGCTGGCCGGCCGAAAGTCCGGTTCGGACCGGACCGAACGAGTATCCGGAATGGCTGGCAGGAACGCGGAATCAGGCGCCGGAGCATCGGCGTCGCCAACGCTCGAGTTGTTTGCGAATCCCGGCAGAGCCGGGCGATCCGACCTGGCACCGGCGCTCCATTGCCTTGCCGAGGTTGAATACGTCGCACACGTCCGAATGAAAGTGAGGATCGAGATTCTTCAGGTCGTTCAGGGGGAGTTGGTCGAGAGGGATTTGAAGTCTCTCGGCCAGGGCCACGGCGGCGCCGACGCTATGGTGTGCGGCTCGAAATGGCACGCCCTTGGAGACCAAATACTCGGCGAGATCAGTGGCGAGCAACTGCGGATCGGCAGCCGCGGCACGGCATTTCGCTTCGTTCACGACGGTCTGGTCCAACATGCCCGCCATGAGTTCGAGGCAGGCACGCAAAGTATCTGCGCTATCAAAAAGACGTTCCTTGTCTTCCTGGAGATCGCGATTGTAACTCATCGGAAGGCCTTTCATCAGGGTCAGCAGCGACACCAGGTTCCCGATCACGCGCGCGCTCTTGCCCCGGGTCAACTCCGCCACATCCGGATTGCGCTTTTGCGGCATAAGGCTCGAGCCGGTGGTAAAGGCATCGTCGATGCGAATAAATCCGAACTCGGTGCTCGCCCAGAGGATGAGATCTTCGGCCAGCCGGCTCAAGTGCACGGCCAGCAGCGCCGCTGCGGCGCCGAACTCGATCGCGAAATCACGGTCGCTGACGGCGTCCATGGAGTTCTGGCTCAATAGCGGCCGGCCCCTGGCATCGACAAATCCAAGCCGGCGCGCGACAAACTCGCGGTCGAGCGGCAGAGTGGAGCCGGCGAGGGCGCCACTTCCGAGGGGGCAGACATTGACGCGGCGGAAGCAATCCTGGAGACGGGCGGCGTCACGTTCCAGCATCTCGACATACGCCAACAGGTGATGGGCGAGGAAAACGGGTTGACCGCGTTGGAGATGGGTGTAACCGGGGATCAAGACCTGGCGATGGCGCCACGCCAGGTCCACCAGTGCGCTTTGCAAACCCTTGACGCGTCCGGCCAGCTCCACCAGCTCCTGGCGCAGCCACAATCGTATGTCCAGCGCAACCTGATCATTACGGGACCGGCCGGTGTGCAATTTTGCGCCGGCCGCGACGCGGCGGGTCAACTCCGCTTCGATGTTCATATGGACATCCTCGAGCTCGGGCTTCCAGGTGAAGCGGCCGTCTTCGATCTCGAGGCTGATTTCATCCAGGCCGCGGATGATGTCTTTGAGTTCTGCCCGCTTGAGGATTCCGATACGCTGCAGCATCGAGGCATGCACCATGGAGCCAAGGATGTCTTGACGCCAGAGCCGCCAATCGAACGCGATCGACTGGGAGAATCGGGTGACGGAGGTCGCGGTGGGGTTGCCGAACCGTCCGCCCCGGGAGACCGGGGAGCTGGGGCTATTCTTTTTCATGAGCCGGCGGGCGAGGGGTGGTCACTCCTCCTTATTCCTGCAGATCCCCAGGCGCTTGAGTTCCTCGCATTTGCCGATGAGTTGGAGCCGTTGTGCCTCCAGTTCGAATCCCATGCGCCGACTGATCTCGGATTCGATCTGGTCGATCTTACCGCTCTCGAACTCGAAGATCTTGTCACAATCCACACAAATAATGTGGCTGTGGTTCGGATGATCGGAGTAGTTCGGATCGTAGTAGCGCTGGTCCCGGCCGAAATCCATCTCCCGCACCAACCCGCTGGCAGTGAGGAGCGGCAGAGTGCGGTAGACGGTCGCGCGGGAGACGGACGCATCCCGGAGCCTGGACCACGCCAGGAGCTGATCTGCAGTGAAATGCTCGTCGGTGCCAAAGACCGCCTCGATGATCGCCTGCCTCTGCGAGGTCAAGCGCAGGCGCTTCCGACTCAAAAACTCCACGAACTTGTGTTTGGCGGCCAGCTTTTCCGGCGACGACATGTCCGGAGTATAGGAGGGGGCAGGGGCAAGTCAACGTGCGACCCGGCGCCATTCCGTCAAGCGCCGATCCGGTGAGAAGATGAGCCGGAGATAGTAGCTGGGGGTGGGGGCATCGTAAAAGTAGGTTGGGGGGTAATAGTAGCCCCGCCAGTAAGGATATAATCCCATGCCCCCGGCGTAGACATCGGAATAACCTCCCGGCGTGCCGCGGCGCGTCATCCATTCCGCCACGACGGTTCCGTCGCTCAGGGTGGCGGACTTGTCCGGGGGTCCCATTTCAACCACGGCCTGGTCGTAAGTGTATAGGCCGATGCGGCTATTCCAATCGACCTTGTTGCTTGCGCAGCCCATGCCCAACAAAACCAGCCCCAGAACGAGTCCCAAACGCGTTTCCCGACATGTCGATCTCAAGAATCCACTCATGTCGAAAGCATAGTCTGAAGTGCCCGGATTGGATAGCGGCAAACCCCGGCCTCTCGGCATCGGGGATGAACGCCATGGCCCGGAGATCTCCCCCCGACCCTCCACAGGACGGTTTTGTGGTCGGGTGCTCATTCCCTCCCAGGGTCCTGATTTGAACTCCTTCCGGCCTCCGTCGGTAACGGACAAAGGCCACTCGGTTCCACCCCCAGGGCGGCATTGAACTTCGCACTCAAGTTCTGAAAGGCGATCCAGGCCGTGAGGCTGACGATGCCGTCGTCGTCGAAATGCGGGCGTAACGCTTCAAATTGCGCCGGGTCGACTCGTCGTGCTGTGTCCGTCATGGCCTCCGCGAAATCCAAGACCGCACGCTCGCGGCCGCAAAAGAGAGGGCTCTCGCGCCAGCGCCCCACCGCTGATGCTTTATCAGCCGACCCGGCGGCGCGGAGCAGGTAATAGGCATTCAGGTCCGCACAAAAACCGCAACCGTTGATTTGCGCGACGCGGATCGACGCGAGGCTGCGGAGGACGGGATCGACGGGGAAACCACGTCTTTGAAACAGCCGGAGCAGGAGTAGCATTCCGCCGAAATGGGCGGGGATACGTCCCCAGAGCCATGAGGGGGGGAGCGTCGTGCCGTATTTGCGGGCTTGCCGGCGAAAAAACCAGCGCAAGATCCAGGGATATTCGGATGGCGGTTTGGGCGGGATCGTAGCCATGGCGTTGGACGTTGAGCGATTCGTTGGCGGCTGGCAATCCTGGCGGCGGTAGCCTCGGAAGGGAAGCGACTGCGGGGAGGGTTGCCACTTTGTGCTATCAGCCGGAATGAACGCGGTGTAGGATCGACGCTCATCAACCAACGGCGAAGAGGAAGATGCCATGCAGATTCAAACGATCTTTAGAATGATGCTGCTGAGTGGGGCGATCGTGTGGGTGTCTGGAGTGAGTGGCTGGATCTGCCGAGGGCGAGCAGCGGAAGCGAACTACGATGAATCCCGGGTCCCTCCATACCAGCTGCCGGATCCGCTCCGCCTGGAGGATGGTCGGCGAGTTACCACGTCTCAACAGTGGTTCACCCAACGGCGGCCGGAATTGCTCGGCTTGTTCGCGGATTATGAATATGGATTGACACCCGAGTCGACGTTACGGGTGGATTTCAAAACTCGATCCACAGACCCGGCGGCACTTGGAGGTAAAGCGACACGCAAAGAGGTCCGGATCCGTTTCTCCGGCACGGCGGATGAGCGGGGAATGGATCTGCTCATTTATCTCCCCCACGGGCGCCCGGGTCCGGTCCCGGCGTTTCTGGCTTTGAATTTCAATGGCAACCACACCATTCATCCCGACCCGGGAATAACGATTTCTGAACGAGGCAAACTCGGGGGCAACGGCCAGGGCACGGAACGGCCAGTGCCGGCGCGGGGCAGCAGCAGCGCACGCTGGCCCGTCGAAAAGATTCTCGCTCGCGGATACGCCGTGGTTACGGCATGCTACGGTGACCTCGAGCCGGACCGCGTCGAAGGTTGGCGGGATGGCGTCCGGTTCCTTTTCAATCCCAACCCGGGGAGCACCAATTGCCCGGTGGAGGCGTGGGGCGCGATCGGGGCGTGGGCCTGGGGGTTGAGTCGGGCAATGGATTACCTGGAGACCGATCGCGACATCGACGCGCAGCGCGTGGCCTTGCTCGGACATTCGAGACTCGGGAAGACCGCGCTTTGGGCGGGGGCGCAAGATGAGCGGTTCGCGATCGTCATCTCCAACGATTCGGGGTGTGGAGGGGCGGCATTGAGTCGCAGACAGTTTGGCGAGACCGTAGAGCGAATCAACCAGGCGTTCCCTCACTGGTTCTGCACGCGGTTCAAGGACTACGCCGGGCGGGAGGACGCCCTGCCCATGGACCAGCACGAACTGATTGCGTTGATCGCACCGCGCCCGGTTTATGTGGCGAGCGCGGCTGAAGACTTATGGGCGGATCCCAAGGGGGAGTTTTTATCCGCCCTGGCCGCTGAACCGGTTTATCAATTGTTGGGCCGGGCCGGCATGGGAGTTCGGGAGATGCCGGCGGTGGGTGAGCCGGTGGGAGATTACATCGGTTACCACGTGCGGTCGGGAAAACACGATGTGACCGAGTACGATTGGGAACAATACCTGGCATTTGCGGACCGGCATTTGGGCAAAGGCCGGGCCGGGCATTGAATGGGTTGACCCAAAATCGGGCACGAACACTACCAATGCCGAGAACTTGGCCCTGCATCTTCATGTTGCGAATCGATCATGTTAAGCGGAGCCCCTTCAGGGCGGGTCGGAGGCGATGGGATGGGATGGCACTCGCAGTGGCGCTTGGATGCGTGAGTGTGTGGGGGGCGGATTGGGAGAATTCGAAGAACCGAATCGGCCTGAACACGCACATTGGCTTTAACATCAAAGCCAATTTCGAAAGGTTGGGGGCGGTGGGCGAAAGCAATGCCGGCTCGGATCTCCGCGGCACAGACCATTTCTATGACGACGGCTATAACCGAGTGGACTCGAACGGTAATGCCGGCGGCCAGACCCGATTCTGGGGCTATGACAACGCGGGGCAGATCGTGGACGACACCATGGTCATGAGCAGTTATTCATCGGCCGGGACGGGCCGGATCGACGGCATCCACGATGCCCCCAATTGGGGTGCGGAACTGACGTATGCCCGGGAGTTGGGTTGGAATGGCTCGTATTGGTGGGGTGTAGAAGTTGGATTGAGCTGGACCGACCTCAATTTCAAAGAGCAGACCAGCCTCAACAGTGACGCCACGGTTCTCCGCGATGCCTATGCTTTGAACGGCGTCGTTCCTCCCGCATCACCGTATACGGGAACGTTTGGCAGCGATGGTCCGGCACTGAGCGACGATCCGATGCGGACCATTCAGACGTTGAACGGGGCGGCTTTGACTTCCGGCAAGTACCGAGCTCGACGCTTCGTTGTATGTATTGAAACTGGGTTTGGTTTATGAGACGCCGTTCACGTCCTGGCTGACATTGCAAATGGGGGGCGGAATTGCCGGTGGATTCGTCCGAAGCGATTTCAGCTTCGAAGAATCGACCAGCGTTGCCGGCGTGCGCAGCAGCACGACCCGGGGTTCGGGCAGCGGCGACGATTTTGTGGGCGGGGCCTATGGGCACGCGGGCTTGGCGCTGCATTTTCAGGATCATATGATGGCGACACTCGGCCTGCAGTACCACTACCTGAGTTCCTACTCGGACGAGGTGGCGGGGCGCCGCGCCGAGCTCGATTTCAACAGCGCGTTGTTCCTGTCCGTTGGCGTGGGAGTCACCTTCTAGCCCGGAAATTTCACACGTGAAATGCCCACTTCCATCCACCGGTTTTCGGGTGAAATTTCCGGGCTATGGAAACCCGCGCCAGACAAGGGAATCGATCGCCCTGGATCGAAGGAAGAGCCTGGGCAACCGACCCATCCTTGGTCATTCCACGCCCAACACTTTGCCCGCTTTCCTCTCAATTCTCTGAAGCGGCGCGGGTTTCTTTAGCCCGCATTTTTGCGGTAACCCAAGTCATTCTGCCACTTGACAACTGTAGAGCCATGAAAAATGCGGGCTAGAATCCTGGATCTCGCCGGGCCTTTGCGCGCAGCGGTCCCAGGCATTCCTCCATGGCCGCACCCGCGGCGGATTCCCTGCCGGCAAGGAGTCCAGATCCAGCGGCGTGAACGATCCGGCCAGGCCGCCGCGATGCCCGGCTGCGGGTCAGCTCTTTTTCGAGGTGGTGGTGAAGAAACCCTGGATCGTTTGGTTCACCCGGGCATTCGCGCACTTGGGGCATTTAATTCTGCGCCGGTCGTGGTCCTGGATCGTCATGGAAACGTTGAATTTCTTTTTGCACTGGGGACAGGCGTATTCGTAAGTCGGCATGGCGAGACCTTAATGACAGTTCCCGAACGGGCGCAAGATTCGATCACCGCAAAAGACCCAGCGGGCTGAACAGGACGTAGAGCGCCAATGCAATCAGGATTACGAACATGCCGGCTAACTTGGCGGCGCCGGAAGTCTCCAGGGCAATGGTGGTCTGCGCTCGGAAAACGACCGGCTGCGCCAAAGGCTTGAGCAACCGGATCACGCTCATGATGGCAAGGCAGAGAGCGAAACAGACCGCCATCCGGTTCAGAAACTGGAGGCCCGGCACCGCGAGTTTGAGCGCGCCATAGGCCACGATGTTGGTCAGGAGCCCCACGACCCCGCAAACAGGAGGCGCGCGGCGCACCAGTAAACCAAAGACAAACACGGCCAGAATGCCCGGGCTAATAAAACCCTGTCCTTCCTGAATAATCGTAAAGATGCTGTTGCTGATTTTGGGATTGCCCAGTTGCGGCGCCAGAAAAATGGCAACCGCGGCAAATACCACCACCGATGCGCGCCCGAGGAACACGATCGATTTTTGATCGGCGTTGGGAGAGATCAGTCTTTTGAAGATATCCATGGCGAAGATGGTTGAGGCGGCGTTGAGCATTGCCGCCAGCGAACTGACGACCGCCCCGAGGAGGGCCGCGAAAACGAAACCGACCAGGCCGACGCCCTGAGGCAGCACGTGGCCGAGCAATTGGGCCAGGGCAGTGTCGTACTTGTAGGCCACCAGCTTCTCGGCGTGAGTCACTGCGCCGGCGCCAGCGGCGGCTTCCGCGGTCTTCGCGTTGTAGGCTTCGATTTCTTCGGCGAGACCGGGATTGACGTGACGCCAGGAAGCGTCTTCGGTCAGGAAGAGCGTGAATGGGGCGGGGATCAGCGCATGGTCCTGCGCCTGGGTCAGCGGCAGGACGGAGGGATTGGAATTCCTGGCTGCTTTGAGGGTGGACTCGTCGGGGTAGATGGCAATGAGGTAACGGCCGGAGGGCCAGGTGCTGGTTCGCTCCGGAGCGGGCTGCCGGTCGAGCTCCACGAAAGATGTTTCGGGATTCGCTTTAAGGTAGCGGGCAAGGACCGGGGCGCGGTCGTTGACGGCTTCGAGGCGCATTTGCTCGGAGTAAAGATTGAAGGCAATGATTCCGGGGATGACGATCACGAAGGGGATGAGGAGCTTCATGAATGCGGCGAAAACAATGCCGCGCTGGCCCTGCGCCAGGGAAGCGGAGCCGAGCGTGCGTTGAGTGATGTATTGGTTGAGGCCCCAGTAGTAGAAATTGGGGATCCAGAGCCCCAGCAACAATGCCGTCCAGGGCAAGACCTGATCCGAGGCGGGCAGAAACATGTTCATCCGGGGTTTGTTCAAAGTCCAGAAGCGGGCCATGGCACCGGCATCGGGTGACAGGGATTGCATTCCCACTGCGCCCGTGTGGATGTCCAGCACGGCGGAGGCCTCGGTGGCCGTTCCGAGTTTTTGGAATGCGAAAAACATGATTACCGCGCCGCCAAGGATGAGCGCGCTGCCCTGGATAAGATCGGCCCAGGCGCAGGCCTTCAAACCCCCGGCGACGACGTAAAGCATGGCAACCAATCCGATGATCAAGGAACCGGTGGCGAGGTTCATGGGAATTCCAGCCTTGCCCGCCAGGGTGCTGATCGTGAGGGCCCCCGAGTATGTGACCGATCCCAGGAGGAGCAGATAAATCAGGATCGTCGCCACAGCCATGATCGTGCGGGCCGCGCCATTGTAGCGGTATTCGAGGAATTCCGGCATCGTGAAAATACCGGCCCTTAAAAAGTAAGGAAGGAATCCGAACCCCACGACTACGAGTGTAATAGCGGCCATCCATTCGTAGCTGGCGATGGCGAGACCGACGTGGCTGGCGGCATTGCCACTCATGCCGACGAATTGCTCGGTCGAGATGTTGGCGGCGATGAGGGAGAAACCAATCAGCCACCAATGCAGGCCGCGCCCAGCGAGAAAATATTCCTCGCTGTTCTTTTCGTTGCGGCTTTTAAGGAGCCCGACGGTGACCACTGCGATGACAAAGGCGACGAAGACGATGACGTCGAGGGGCAAGATGTGAAACACCTCGGAGGAATTCATGACGTAGGATAAGGGCTGGCGTTCAAGGGTTGTGAATACCCGTGGGAGTGTTGCATGTGAACCGGATGGGTATTGATGTAAAGCGATGCGAAAGGGTTGTCAATCGCCGGTACCTGCCAGCCCAGCGGATCCGCAAGACCCGCCTCAGGAGTTCCCCGCCGCATCCCCACTCAAGGTCAGTTCTACCTTGAGCACCGTTCGCCCGGCGACCATGCCGGAGACGACCGCCTGGATCAGGGAGCCGATTCGGCCGGTGATTTGCCCCTCGAGCACGAGTTCCTCTCCGGGCAGGACCGCGCCGAGAAACCGGGCATTGCGAATGGCTGCAAGCTTGAGCCCGGGCAAGGGCGAAACGTTCGGATCGGTTTGGGCGATGGCGCCCGCGAGTTGAGCCGCAGCCTCGACCATGAGCACACCAGGCATCAACGGTTGGCCCGGGAGATGCCCTCGGAGGAACGGTTCATCGTCCCTAAGCCGGTAGCTGCCGGCGCCGCTTCGTCCCGGGTCGAGCCGGATGATCCGATGGAGGAATCGGAATTCAGGACCATGCGGGAGGGCTCCCAGCGCGCTGACGAGTGAATCATCCATGAGGGCTCGCATCAGCGGGTCTGGGGTTGGAAGGGAATGATCTCCCAGTCCGGCTCGAGGCGCGGATTGAAAATGTCACCGGGCAATGTGGGATTAATGCGGGTGCCGGTGAATTCGTTGCGCATCGAGGAACCATCGGCGAACTCGATTTCGGTGAAGCGCAATTCATTTGTGGCTGGGTCAATGCCGACACGGAGCATTGGCATGAGCCGGCGGGCGGAAGCGGATCGCGGTTGGAGGGTCAGGGTAGGGAGGCCGTTGGTCGCGCCGGACTCGAGCAGGCGGAATCGGGCCTCGAGTTCGAGCCGGCTGCGAGGGAAACCGGCGTCGAGCAGCGTGAGCGCATCGCGCCAGGGACCGGTCGAAGTCGAGTCGAGGGGGTATCGTTCGACGCGCTTCAGGCCGGGATAAATGACGAGCATCTGCTCGGGTTGGCGGACGGCGATAGTTTGGGGTGGATCGCCCAGCTCCCAACGAAACTGGCGGGGTGCCTCGAACCAAACCCGGCCGGTGGCGGTGAGGGGCTGGACCAGGGACTTGAGCGTGCGGGTCTGTCGAACGTTGGCCATCCAGGTGTGGACATTGGTTTGATGGCTGAGCCAGGCATCCACCAGAGCGGTGCCATCCAACGCATCGGAGTGGCCTATCGCGGTCATCCCGATGATCAGGAATGGAACGAGGCCGCGCCACGGCAGACCGGTTCTAAGCCGCGAGTCCGCGCGCGCGTTTGCGGGATGAACGCGGGGGCAAGGTGCGGACGGGAGTCGCAGATGGGAACATGCGGCAGGAGTTAGCCGGTGGGTGTCGGGTCTTTGGGAGCGACTGGTGGCCGCCAGATTGGAACGAAGTGATACCATTGATCGATATCTTCGCGGATAATCGGTTCAAAGACACGCATGATTTGCTGGGTAAGCGCCTGTCGGACTTCCATCTGCCGCAGGGCGCGCCGGTCGTATGGAATCTCCGGGAGAACGCAGGCGTGGTATCCCTGCTTACGATGCAGAACATAGACCGGTAGAAGAATACACCCCGACGCACGCGCCAATTCTGCGGGCGCCAAAGAAGCCTCCAGGACCTGCCCGAAGAGTTTCACCGGGATGGCCGTGGCCATGGGTGGGCGATCCACCAGAAGGGCCACCGCGGCGCCCGATTCGAGGTGGCGCAGGACTTCCAGAAAGGCAAACGGATCGCGCTGGATCACGATGGTCTCGATACCCCAGCGACGGCGGGAATCACGTCGAAGTTCGGTGAGCGCCGGACTCGGTTCGTCCAGGGTGACGGCCATCAGCTTCACTCCATGGCGTGCGAGGAGCGGAGCGCCGAACTCCCAATTTCCAAGATGCGGGGTGATCAGCAGAACGCCCCGGCGGGTTTCGAGGGCGCTGAAGAAGCGATCGCGACCCTCAAGTTGCCCGACCAAATGATCGATGGCACGGCCGGCCTCGCAGGTCCAGAGATGGGCGATCTTAAGACCAAAATTCTGGAAGAGCCGGCGAGCGGCAGCCCGGGCGGCCTGACGATCATCCTTCAAGGCGGGCAAGAGATTATTGACGACGGTCCGGTAGCGACCGGGGCGTAGCAGGCGGAAAAGCGTGCCGGCCGATATCGCCAACAGATTCAAAAGCGGTTCGGGAAGCCAGCGACAGATGACGTGTCCCCATCGCCAGGCCGTGCTGGAATAGAGCCGCGATGGACCGGCGGGAGCTCGCCCCCCCGGCCAATCGCACGATCCCGGATGCAGCCACCTCCACCAGGCCGGGAGCAGCAAGACTGCGGTCAAAGCAGTGCAGGCGATCCCCACCGCGCAGACCCGGCCGAGGCTCGCCAGACCGGCATTGGAGGACCAGGCCAGCGAGCCGAAAGCGGTGATCGTAGTGGCGCCGCAGAGCAGGAGCGCCTGACCGGTTGCGCGCCGGGTGGCACGCAGATCGCCGCGATACCGGCGAAGCGCGAGTTGGATGTGAATGCTGTAATCGACGCTGGTGCCGAGGAGCAGCGGAAGGGCCATAAGGTTCATCAAGTTCCATGACCAGTGCGCGGCTCGCATCACAGCCAGGAGACCGGCAAAAGCAAACACCAGCGCGAACACGCTCAACCCGACCTCACGCATTCGGCGAAATGCCAGACTCAAGGCGCCCAAGATCAGGATGACCATCATCCAGGAGAGCCATCGCAATTCGCCGCGCACCCGTTGCAGCACGAGTTCACCCAGCCCGGCCCAACTTGCGAGTCGATAACCATCGGATCCGAGGCGATCACTGAGCACGCGATAGTTGTCCGGCCGGGCCTCGTCGACCGGATAGATGAGGCCGAGCGCCCGGAACGAGCCGGGAGCGCGGGACACGAATCTTCCGAGGATCCACTCGCATGCGGGGCTGGTTGGCCAGTAAGTGCCGGGTGATGCGAGGGCATCCTGCCAGATATCGAGGATTCGGCCGGTCAATGCGAAGGCACTGTCGGAGAACCCATGATCATGCAGGGCCTGTTCGAGGTCGGCGCGGCGGCCGACCAGCGCGGCGAGCGTTGCGCGATTGGCTGCCTGGCGATCCGGCCGGGCCCAGAGCGTCGTGGGGAGCGTGAATGCCCGGACCCAGTTCGTGGATTGAGTGAGCGCGCGTTCGGCGGCATCGAGTTTGCCGGCGACCTGCGATTCGTCCGCTCCCTCGATGAGCAGCCACCACGGTTCGCCCGGGCCGCTCATGTGTGACTTGATTTCGTCCAGGGCGGCGTAGGCGGCGCTGGTGCGCGGACGCAAGGACTCGGAACCACGGTCCATAACCGGCAGTCCGCCCAGGAGAATGACCAGAATGATGGCGGACAGGACCGCGCTCCAAACCAGAGGATTTCGAACCCACAGGGGATTGGTTCCCGGGCTTCGCTCCGGCCGGGCGGGGTGTTGCGATGATTTTCCACTTGTGAGCGGGAGGAGCGGTCTCAGAAAAAGCATGAGCATCACAATAGCGCCGAGGAGGATCCCCACCGTCACCAGGGCGCCAAGTTGCGCCAAGCCGGGCAGATCGCTCAAGTTCAGCGTGAGAAACGCGGCTGCGGTAGTCAACGACGCCCAGGCAATGCTGGGCGCGAGTTGTTGTTGAATTTGAGCCGGGCCGAGTTGCGGTTGCGCCCGGGCTTCCTGGTACAGCACGAGGGCGTAATCGACGGCCAACCCGAGCAGGATCGCGGCAAAACCGGTGCTCACGACATTGAGCGTCCCGAACAACAACCCGCCGAACCCAAGTGTCCCGACCAGAATCAGGGTCAGCAAGGCCAACAGCCAAACCAGAGGCAGCCATCGCCGGTGAGCCCAGAGGAACAGTGCCGCGATAATAAACAGAGTGCCCGCGACCGATCGGATCATGTCGCGCTCCATACCTCCCCCGATTTCTGCCATGAAGGCGGGTTGCCCCGTGAATCCCACCAGGACATTCGTGAACGGCGGATGGGCTTGTTTCCACGCGGCTACGGCCTGCTGGATTTTCCCGAGCCACTCCGCGGCCTCGCGATAGCCGGGCAAGGGCGATTCATTCTGGACGAATAAGAGTCGGAACAGTCCGTCGGGCGACGAGAATAATTCATTGCCTCCGCTGAGATCGGGCAATCCACCCTGGACCGAGACCGGCAGCGCCGTCAAACCGAAGGGGTCATACCCGGCGTGGCCGAGCTCCGCCAGTGAAAGGGAGGTAGCGAGACGCTGGCGCAATCGTTCGAGACTCTCGCCCAATGGATTGGACGCCAGCCGAGCATTGAGTTCATCGAGGACCGCCGGGGGTTGATTGAACCAGACAAACGCCAGCAATTCGGCGACGGCTCGGGGCTGGGAGCGCCACGGGGGTTCCCAGTGGACCTCAACATGAAGCCCGGGATGCTTGGCAAGCACCTCGGCCAGGGACTGCGCCGCGAGCTCCGTCTCGGCGGCATCGGGGGTGGTGAGGGTGATAATGAGTTCGCGGGTATTGGCGAAGTGTCGTTGGTAATCCTTGAGCCCTTGCACTGCGGGGATATCGGCAGGCAAGAGATCAAGCACCTCAACGTTGAAGCGCAACCGGGCCAGGCCGAACAACACCGGGACGAGCAGAGCCAACGGCAACCATCGCCACTTTTTCCCTGGAATCATGGGAGCCAATAACCCCGGAGCAGTTCGCGGGTGTGCAGGTTTTCGAGCCGCCATTGTCCCGCGGCATCCACGCTCCAAATCCATCCTCGAGGCAAGGCGCGTTTCGAAAGGGCGAGGGCCAGGGCCAGCCAGGCCGAGCGTGAAGGCGGGTTGCCGCGGCCGCTCAACGAGCGATTCTCCGCCACGAGATTCAACTCCCACAATTCAGGGGTGATGCGCGCGACCACCAGGGTCAATGGCGTCTTCGAGAATTCGAGGAGGACGGATCCATCGGGCCGCATCGCGGCGGTCAGTTCGCCTGCGAGGCCGGAACCACCGGAGGGTGGGCGCCACAGGGCTTGACCATGTTTCATCATCCAGCCCGGTTGATCGAGATCGGCCGGCGGGAGGACGGGGGTTGTTCGGCAGGCTGCGAGCATGGCCGACAAAACCAGGCCCAGGATGGGCCGGAGCCGTCGAAAATGAAACGGACCAAAGGGGCGGATCAATGGCTTGGGTGGGGCGCGCACGAGTTCAGGTCGACCGCGGCCATCCTGCGCCCGGCGTGATGGTTGTCCAAAAGCTCAATGTGGCGTTGTTTGAACATTTTTGTCGGGATTTGTCAAAAGGCAGTGAACGTGTCGAGACAGGATGCCTGCGCTCCCGGGACTACGCGAACTGCTGGACAGGATGACTACAGGGTTGATCTTTTTTTCGGCAGCGATTACAAGAAATGGCTTTGGCCATCGCCGGGCTGGCGGTGGGTGCTGAGGAATAGGGAATGATAACCGTTCAAAGTCTGACGAAAAGTTTCGGCCCCAAACTCGCCGTAAACCGGGTGACCTTCTCGGTGGAGAAGGGTGAGGTGCTGGGTTTTCTGGGTCCGAATGGCGCCGGAAAATCAACCACCATGCGCATGATCACCGGATTCATCCCGCCCACCAGCGGGACCGTCCGGGTGGGACCTTACGACATGCTGCAAGAGCCCATTCAGGCCAAGCGGCTTCTGGGTTACTTGCCGGAAAACGCGCCAGCCTACACCGACATGACGGTGTATGGCTTTCTGGCGTTTGCCGCCGAATTGCGGGGAATGCGGGGCGACGCAAAAAAGAGCGCCGTTCATCGGGTGGTGGAGGCATGCTTCCTGGAGGGCGTCCTGCACCAGAGCGTCGAAACGCTGTCGAAAGGTTTTCGACATCGCACCTGTTTCGCCCAGGCCATCCTGCATGACCCGGATGTTCTCATCATGGACGAACCCACCGACGGGTTGGATCCGAATCAGAAGCACGAGGTCCGACAATTGATTCGGCGCATGGGCGAAAAGAAGGCCATCGTGTTTTCCACCCACATCCTGGAAGAGGTGGAAGCGGCATGCACCCGCGCGATCATTATCGACCGTGGTCAAATTGTGGCCAACGGCACGCCGGAGGAGCTGAAACAACGGTCGGAAGTTGCCGGTGCGCTCCTGGTCCGCGCCGCCGGAGTGCCCGCGGCGACGTTGGCCGCCCGGATCAGCCAGTTGCCCATCACGCGTAAGGCCGCTCCCGCCGGGGATCGAGCCAATGGCGAAACTTTGCGGGTGTTCCCCCAGGTTGCGGGCCGCAACGGGGCGCTGGCGCGGGAAGTGGCCGAGTTGGCCTCGCGCGAAGGATGGAAGCTGGAGGAACTCCATACCGAGGAAGGGCGCCTGGATGAAGTCTTCCGGAGCATCACACAACCTGAGACCAGCCGGGAGAAGAAACAATGAATACGAGTGCGAGTAACATCCTGGCCATTGCCAAGCGGGAACTGGTGGGCTATTTCGCGTCGCCAGTCGCGTATGTTTTCCTGGTGATTTACCTGCTCCTCGCGGGATTTTTCACGTTCACAGTCCGCCCGGCATTTTTCGATTTCGGGCAGGCTTCGCTGCTGACCTTTTTCCGGTGGCAACCATGGTTGTTCCTGTTCCTGGTGCCCGCTGTGGGAATGCGCCTTTGGTCGGAGGAACGGCGGTTGGGGACCATCGAACTGCTGCTGACGATGCCCGTGACTTCCTGGCAGGCCATCGTGGGGAAATTCGTGGCCTCCTGGCTCTTCCTGGTCCTGGCTTTGTTCCTGACCTTTCCCGTCGCACTCACAGTGAATTACCTGGGCGACCCCGACAATGGCGTCATCTTCGCCAGCTATATCGGGTGTGCCCTGCTGGCGGGGTCCTATCTCGCCGTCAGTTGCATGACCTCCGCCCTGAGCCGGAACCAGGTCATCAGCTTCATCCTCGCCGTGGTCCTCTGCCTGTTCCTCATCCTCGCCGGTTTTCCGCCCGTTACGGAAATCCTGGCCGGTTGGTTCCCGTCCGTGATTGTGCAGGGGGTGGCGTCGGCGAGCGTGATCACGCATTTCGACGGGTTCCAGAAAGGGCTGTTGGATTCGCGGGACCTGGTCTTTTTCCTCTCGCTCATCGGATTCGCCCTTTTCACTACGGGAGTCATCCTACGCGGCCACCGGGCCGGCTGATCCTTCGGAGTTCGCATGAAATCGAAATCGATCGAAACTTACCTTTATTCGGCTGTTGGGGTCGTGGCGATGTTGGTCTTGTTGGCCGGGCTGAACGTGGTGCTGGGCGTGCTCAAAGTCCGATGGGATGTCACCGCCGATGGCGAGCATACCCTCTCCAAAGGGACTCGGGCGATCCTGGCCAAGCTCGACACGCCGGTAAAGGCGCGGTTTTACTTTTCGCAGACGGAGAACGCCACGCCGCAGAGCGTCGCGCTGGCCAATTACGCCAGGCAAGTCGAGGATGTCCTGAATGCTCTGAAGCAGGCTTCCCACGGTAAATTGATCGTTGAGAAGTACGATCCCCAGCCCGACTCGGATGCGGAAGACTCCGCCAAGTTGGATGGGATCGAGGGACAACCGATGCCGCCTTACGGCGAGGCCTTTTACCTGGGCATTGCCTTCAGCCAGCTCGACTCCAAACAGGCCATCCCATTCCTTTCCCCATCGCGCGAGCGCCTGCTCGAATACGATATGGCGCGGGCCATCTCCCGAGTCACGCAAAACGAGAAGCCCGTCGTGGGAGTGATGAGCGCCTTGCCCGTCTTCGGCATGCCCTCAAATCCGATGATGATGCAGATGGGCCAGCAGGGGCAGGAACCCTGGCTTTTCATTGGCGAACTCCAGGGCGACTTCGACGTCCGCGATATCCCGATGACCACGGAGTCCATCGATCCGGCCGTGAAGGTTCTGGTGGTCATTTATCCCCGCGATATTTCCGACGGCGCCCAGTTTGCCATCGATCAGTTCGTCCTTCGCGGTGGCAAATTGATTGCCTTCCTGGATCCCATGTCGATCGCCGACAACCGTAACTCGGCGAGCAATCCCCTCCAGCGCGCCGCCGCCGGAGGATCGAACCTGGAGAAGTTGCTCAAGGCCTGGGGCATCGAGTATGACTCTGGCAAGGTGGTGTCGGACATGACCTACAAGACCACGATTGGAGGCCGCGACGGACGTCCGCAGGAAGCGCCCACGGTACTTTCTCTGACCCGCAACGCGATCAATTCGGAGGATATCGTCACCAGCCAGTTGGACAACCTGCTCCTGGCCTATCCGGGCGCCTTCACGGGGACTGCCGCCGATGGGCTGACCGAAACGGTGCTGCTCAAGAGTTCGCCAAACTCCCAGTTAGTCGAGAAAATGCTCGCTGAATTCGGCGGGGCGGATCGCGACTTCAAACCGTCCGGGAAAGAATACGCGCTGGCGATCCGACTGACCGGCAAGTTCAAGACGGCGTTTCCGGAGGGCAAACCCGGCGCCCCGGCCAAGCCGACGGATACTGATGCCAAAGAGGAGAAGCCGCCCGCTTCGGCCCCGGCCGACAACGCGCTGAAGGAATCCAGCACGGACACGAGTGTGGTGTTGGTAGCCGATAGCGACATGGTTTTCGATCCGGTGGTTGCGCGGGTGCAGAATCTCCTGGGCTATCGGATTGTGGATCCGCTGAATGGCAATTTGAATTTCGCCCAGAGCCTGGTTGAACTGATGGCTGGGGACAGCAACCTCATTGCGGTTCGCAGCCGGGCCACGCTGAATCGTCCATTCACAGTGGTCAAGCAGATGGAGGAGAAGGCCCAGGACAGCTACCGCAATCAAATTCGCGAGCTCGAACAAAGCTCGCAGGAGACCCAACGCCGCCTCAGCGAACTGCAAAGCGCGAAGAGCTCCGACCAACGATTCGTCCTGTCCCCGGAACAACAAGATCAAATCACCAAACTGCGCCAGAAAGAAGCCGAAGTGAACCGGGACTTGAAAGATGTTCGGCGCCGGCTCCGCAAGGATGTGGATTCTTTGCAGAACTGGATCAAAGCGCTGAACATCGCGGCCATGCCCCTGGCGGTAACGCTTACGGGCATTCTCGCCGCCGTCTATAAACGCAAGAAAACCGCGGCCAAATGAATCAGAAACAACTCACTCTGCTGCTTGTGCTTGGGGTGGTCATCGGCGGTTTGGGTCTTTATCTGACCCACCGCGAACGGGCAAAATTTGGGGAATCGGGCCAGGGCCTGGGTGGCAAACTGATGCCGGATTTCCCAATGAACGATGTCGCACATATCGTCATCCGGGAGGACACCAATGATCTTCACCTGGCCAAAGAAGAGGGAGTGTGGAAAGTGCAGGAGCGATACGGTTACCCGGCCGATTATGCCGACGTCAGCGGTCTGCTGCGCAAAATCTGGGAGCTGAAAGTCGTGCAGAGCGAACAAGTCGGCGCGTCCCAGTGGTCCCGCCTCCAGTTGGCTGAGCTCGGGCAGGGGACCAACTCCGGAACACGCGTCGAATTCAAGGACTCCTCGGGAAAGGAATTGGGGACCATTGTCCTGGGCAAGAAGCATATGCATGAGGGGAGCGGATCCTCCCAGCTGGGGAACGAAGGCTGGCCCGATGGCCGCTATCTGCGCGTTGCGGGCAGCGAACGGGTGTCCCTGGTCTCGGACGCCTTTTCCGAAATCGAATCCAACCCCGAGCGGTTTCTTAGCAAGGAATTCATCAAGGTCGAGAAACCCAAAACGGTGAGCGTCACTCACACGGAACCCACCAATTCCTGGGCCCTCACCCGCGAGACCGAGACAGGCCCATGGACGTTGGTTGATCCCGCCGAGGGTGAGAAGGTGGACGCTTCGAAGACCAGCTCGATGAATTACGTGTTATCCAATCCGAGCTTTGACGATGTCGTGAGCCCGAATGCCAGTGCGGAGCTCACTGGGCTGGACAAACCTCAGCTCGCACGCGTCGATACCTTCGAAGGTTTCCATTACACGTTGAAAATCGGCAACAAGACTCCCGAGGACAAGTACTACCTCAATGTTCAAGTCGAAGGAGACTTCCCCCGCGAACGAACCCCCGTCGCCGACGAGAAAAAGGAAGACCAGGAACGACTTGACCGCGAGTTCAAGGAGAAGCTGACGAAGCTCGAAGAAAAACTCGCCCGGGAAAAGAGCAGCGCCCGCTGGACTTATCTTGTTTCAAAATGGACCGTGGACCCCTTGTTGAAGGCGCGCTCCGATTTCCTCGAGTCCAAGACCCCGCCCCCGGCGGAAGAGAAGGCGCCTGCCGAGACGGAAGAGAAGACCGAAAGCGGGGACGACGGCGCACTGGTTCCGGAATTGTTCAAGTAGGCGCGCCGCGTTCACGCCGTGGCGGACGCCCCGCGTCTTCGCCACAGCGCAATGCCCCCGGCCGCGGCGGCGAGGATCATGGCGGCGCCCAGTGCGCAGACGATGGCCGCGCCGGTAGGCACATCGAGTTGGTAGGACGCGTAAAGTCCGCCCACACTGGAAAGGATTGCGACGATCCATCCGGTGATGAGGCAACCGGTGATCGTGGAGGTAAGAAAGTTGCCGCAGACCGCCGGAACGATCAGGTAGGAGAAGACCAGCAGAACACCGCCCACGTGCACGAAACTCGTGACCACCACGCCGAATAATGCATAGAACAGGAAATCCCAAAGCCGGACCGACCATCCCGTCCCGGGGAGGGAATGCTCGAATGAGAGCTGGATGAACTTTCTGCGGAATACAAAGTGAATCAGCCCGATGATCGCGAAGAGACCGGCGGTCCTCCAGATTTCCCGCCAACTCACGGTGAGCAAATCTCCCACCAGTGTTTTTTGGAGCTCCTCTTTGCCATGGGGGCTGTAGCTTAACAGCAGAATTCCCGCCGCGGCGGCCACCACATAGACAATGCCGATCAATGCCTCCTGGGGGACTCGACCCTCCCGCCGCTGCCGCGTGAAGGTGAAGATCAATGCGCCCGCGAGGGTAAAACTCAGGGACCAGAAATAATTGTGGGGGTCGTCGGCTTCGTGACCGAGCAAAAGGCAGACGCAGGTTCCCAGGGTGGCCACCTGCGCCAGGGCCAGATCCACAAAAATGACGCCGCGCCGAACGATGTGCAGTCCGTAGTAGACCAGGATCCCTGGCAGGACGAGGCAGGCGACCAGCGGCCGCAACATGATTTCAAGCGCTTCGTTCATGGCCTCCCTTTAGTGCGACGCGGCGACGCCGAGCGCTTTGGCGACCGCCCCGACCAGGTAATCCATCATCACAAGATAACTCCCGGACGTCCCCGCCACGCCTCCCGGAAACTGCGTCACATCCACCACCGTGGCGCCGGTCTCCGCGGCCACAGTCTCCGCGGTCTTTCGACTTAAATAGGGATCCACCAGGATCACTTTCGCATTTTCCTCTTTCATTCTCGTGATCACCTCGGCCAGGTGTCCGGGCGTCGGAGGCAATCCCGGTTTCGGTTCCAGGAATAGATCCAGTTGGAGGCCGAAGTGTTTCGCGAAATACGGCCAGGAGTTGTGATAGGCCACAATGTGAGCGCCCTGGAATGGGGCGAGGGTCTTCTGCCACCCTGCCATATGTGTGTTCAATGCGTCCAGGAATTGGCGCGCATTCGCCTCATAGGCCGCCGCATGGGCCCCGTCCATTCTCCCAAACGTCGCGGCGAGGTGCCGCGCCACGATGCCCGCGTTGACGGGGTCCACCAGGTAGTGGGGATTGCCGGCGGCGTGAATGTCGCCTTGAGAACGATCGAGCGTCCCGGGCACCTCGAGCATGACGATCCCGTCGTTGCACCGGACGTTCCCCAGTGCGCCATTGGCGATCTTCGCGTTCCGCGTTCCCGCCACCAGCGGCGGCAACCAGCCAATCTCGAGTTCCGCACCACCTTGAAGCAGGACATCCGCGCGGTTGAGCTTTGCAATGAAGCTTGGCTTCGGGTCGATGAAATGGGGATCCTCCGTCGGCCGCGCCAATGTCGTGAGACTGATGTGGTCGCCTCCAACGGCTTCTGCCAGTGAAGCAATGTCCGGCGTGGTGGCGACCACGTTGAGTTTCGCTTGAGCAGGAAGTCCGGCCAACCACAGCCCGGAGAGCAGGATCATTATTTGTTTCATCATTCGCTTTTCCCTTTCCTATGATTGCGGCATTTAGAATTTGTGGGCGGCATGCGCGCCCAGGATGAACTCGAATTGACACCAGACGGAGTGATCCACGCCGATGTCCCGCCGGTCGTCATAATTGTATTGGAGTCGCAGCTTGGAGAATTCAGTCGGATACCAGGTCAGATTCGGACTCAACCGCCAGCGCGAATTCCGCAATGGATCGTTGCCGGCCGGCGCACCGCCTCCCAAACCATCGGCCACGAGCAGTCCCCGATGCTCGTAGCCACCGGTCCGGCGGTCGAGCCAGTCGAACCGCATCCCGGCGGTCCAATCCTTCCGGAACCCGTAAACGAGTTGGGAATAGAAGCCGTAATCAGTAAGGGTTTCTCCCGGCAGCATTGCGGGCAGTCCGGTCAGTGGATCGACGAGGATCCCGGCATCGACCAGGTTGTCACCGTTGGCATCACCGCCATTCCCGGCTTCGTCCCAGTCAAATCCGGCGACCTTGGATCTGCGCAGCATTGCTTCGGACTGCCACTTCACAAAAGGGAAACCCCCATGGTGATTCAGCGGCTTCCATTTCAAGGTCAGGTCGGTCCCATAGATTTCGGTGCGTGAGTCGCCCCCACCATCACCACCCACGTTGTTCGGACCGAATGCGGCCGAGAGCCCCGCCAACATTGTCATCTCGGAGGAGAGATCGAACGAAGTGACGATGCGCGGCGTGAATAATAAATCAGAAAGGGATGAAACGCCGCGGTCGTTCTCCGAATGCCGATAGACGAAAGGCAGCCCTTCCCCGCCCACGCCATGGCTGTGGCCTGCTCCGCCGCGAAAGCTCGCCGCCGTATCTCCGTGACTGTTCTGCACGCTCAGGAGCATTTCCGTGTAAAACGGAGTCGGGGCCAGCCAGGAGAGCTGGGCCCCCGGGTTACGAAGCCCGTCCGGACCCAGGAAACGGCCGTTGACCAACGGCGTGTCCACAAAGTCCCACGTGTGTGGGTGCGTCGGATTCAGGCGGCCATATTCCGTCAGGATCTGGCCCGCGCGCAGTTTCAGGTCGAACGGAAGCGAAACCGTTTCCAGCCAGGCCTCCTCGAGTTCGAGAGACGAATCACCCCCGCTGTCGATGCCCAGCGAGATATTCGCGTTGCCGCGGAAATAGGGGTCGACGGCGCCATAGAAATTCGCTTCGACACCCTGGACGGTAAAGCCCCGCTGGTTGGGATCATGGCCGCCCAATTCTGTCCCGCCTTCAATGTCGTCCGCGGTCGATCCGCCGACGGCGAATGTCCCGACGAGGCCTATGTCCATGTACCCTCGAGAACTTCCGACGCGGATGGGGTTGGTGGGCGACCACGGTTCATTGGTCACTGTGGTGGTGGAGGGAACCGTGGGAAGGGGCTCGGATTCATTGTCAACTGCAGATCTGGCGATCCCGGGACAACCCGCCGCCAGGAGAAGAGCGATCCATTTCGTATTCATGCGTTCAACCGCCGGATTGCCGGCATATCACCAGCGAGGCGCCGCCCCAGACCTGCAAGGTCATTTCAATTAGCCCGACACCATTGCCTGTTCTTTGCCGTCGGTCGCGCCTCGCTGGTAGAATTCTTGATCCGGTTAAAGAACCAAACCAATACCTGATCTGTCCGAAACATGTTTGAGCGATCAACGATTCCAGGTTCAGGATTTCCGGGGAAAGACCGCGAACTCGACGCGGTCGGAAATCCTTAGACCCGTGCTGAATTCGCCGAATGAAGACTGGAGAGAACCGTTGGTGGAGACCGGGCGCCCATGGGATTCCAGGGGATCGGGGCCACAAGAATCGCGGTCGTGGAAAAGGGCTTGAGGCCGACACGCTCCGCCGGCGTCACGGCGAGGGATTTCCCGACCTCCAGGGGCGCGTGGCCATCGGCCAGATTGGTAATCAGGCAATGATGGTCGCGGCTGGCAGCATCAGGATGCAGGCGTTGGTGCAGGCCGGGGAGGAGACTGAGAAGCAGGAGGCCGGACCACACCAAAAGGAGCGCAGCAGCTTGCGTTAGCCGCCTTTGCCGAACCGCGGTCCGAGTCCATCCACCCTGCACGAGCCATGTTGTAATCCAAAGCGCACGAACATGACAAGAGATCCTTCTCGCTCCAATGAATCCACCCGTCACGGACCATGGAGGCCAGGAAACCGGCGGACAACGGAGCGGGGCGGGAGGGAGGAAATAAGTTGTTCTATCCCTCGGTGCGTTCGAGGGGCGGCCTGAATCGGTATTTCTTCGCCAGGTCCAATGCGGCTTTCATGGAGCCGACACCAGCGGTGCAGGTCGACTCGGAAAGGGAGGCAGCGGCGACACAGACCGCGGTGTGGAGGCATCGCGCGAGATCCCACCCTTCGTGCAGGCCCAGAAGGACACCCGCACAGAAGGCATCCCCCGCGCCTGCGGTTCCTGCGATGATTTTGGCGGGAAGGTTCAACGAGGACTGCCAATAATCTTCTCCTCGCCGGGTTCGAGCGAAACCGCCTTCGGGGAAATGGATGACGACCAATTCGCGCACGCCGAGTTGGAGCATGGCCCCGGCGGCATGGCGCAATGAGACCGGATCGAGACTGCCGTCGGGTTGTCGAACGCGAAAGCCAGTGGTCTTGCCCGCTTCGAATTCGTTCAGGATGCAGTAGTCGGCGTGCTTGAGCGCGGGGCCGACGATCCTGGAGAATCGATCGCTGTCTTCGCTAATGACATCGACGCAGGTTTTAAGGCCGGCCTCGCGAGCCGCGCACAGAAGAGCCGCGGCCCTGGTTCCATGCTTTCTATCCGGGGCGTCCAGTGCGTCCAGGAGCAAGAGGTAGCCGAGGTGAAAGATGCGCGCTTTAATCCGGTCAAAATCGAGGTTCTTGCCATCCCAGAGCGCGTTCGCGCCGCGCTGGTGGAAAAAGGTACGGCGCCCTCCTTTGACCTCGGTCATCACGTCCGTGTAGGAGGTGGAGGCGGCGGGAGTAGCCAGGAGGTATCGATGATCAATGTTGTGCCGGCGACAATCTTCAAGGATCCGGGTGCCGAGCAGGTCTTTGCCGATCAGGCCGGCGCCGATCAAAGGGAAATCAACCCCCAATTTGGCGAGATTGACTTGGACATTGTATGGCGCGCCGCCGGTGCCTTGTTTCTCCTCAATAATATTCGCCAGTTTCTCCGGCGCCGGATAGACATCCACCCTTTTCACCTGGTCAACAATCCAATTGCCACCGGCCAGGAGTCCATTGCGAACTGAGGTTGATCTAGTCTTCATGCCGAGGTGCTCCCCGCCCCGATCCCGTCGAGCGCGTGTGCCACGCATTCTAGGGTGGAGGCGGCTTCCCGTAAAAGAAAATTCTGGCGGCCGGGAGAGGGCGAGTTGACACCGGGCCGATGGGTGGCAAGATCAGTGGCCATGGTGGGCGTCACCTTGAACTGAACAACCCCGGGCAGACCACGGAGGGACAACCCATGTTATTGGCGCAGATCTCGGATTTTCATCTTTATGCCGACGCAACCCGGCCGTTGCTTGATGAGCGCGGCAACCGGGTTTGCCTGCCCGATCGTCATTTGCAGCAGGTTCTTGATCATGTCATGCAGTCTGGGGCGCGGCCTGATTTGCTCCTCGTCACGGGCGACCTGTCCGACGACGGCTCGGCCGAATCGTACCGGCGGCTGGACCGGAAGCTGGCGGAGTTGGGGATTCCCTACCATTGGATACCGGGCAATCACGATAGTGTGGCGCCGATGCTCGCGGAACTTTCCGGGAACTCGTCGCACTTCAGCGCGGGTGGATGGCACTTCGCGCTTTTGAACAGCAAGGCATGGCCTGAGGACCGCGCCGATGGAGAACTTACGGAGTCGAGCCTTGAGGAATTGTCCGAGTTTTTACGAGGGCATACAGGGCCGACTTTGGTCGCGGTGCATCACCCGCCATTGGAAATCGACTCACCCTGGCTGGATGACGGCTGTCCCTTGCGCAACGCCAGTGTGCTACGGCAATTGCTTGGCAGGTATTCTCAGGTCAAGGCCGTCGTGTTCGGTCACGCTCACCAGTTCTTTCGCCGGCAACGCCGGGGCATCGGCTACCTGGGAACGGCGTCCACCTGCAATCAGCTCGTGCCAAATTTTGATGTTCCCCGGTTGGTGGGGACGCCACCCGATTACCAGGACGCGCCGCCCGGCTATCGCCGGTTGAGACTGAACGGCGACGGATCGTTCGACACTCAAGAGATCGAAGTGAGCCTGCGCACTTGAAGAGGGTCGATTCCAAATGGCCGTTTTCGGGGCGGCGGATGGGGAACCTTCGAGGCGACGGACGGAGAAGATGCCGACGACCGATCGCCCAGTGGACGAACCGGCGCGCCGCTGCGGGGTGAACCGCGGAAGGCGACTTGATTCTGCAAGCGATGCGTCTAGATTGGAATCAGCCTATGTCAAGGCAAGCCCCAATGAAAAATGTGGAACAGGTTTTCAGCTTCAACGCACCGGCCGCGACCAGTGTTCAGTTGGTGGGCGATTTTACCCATTGGCAGAAGAACCCCGTCAACCTGAAGAAGGATGAGCAGGGGATCTGGCGGACGCGACTCGACCTTGAGCCCGGCACCTATCACTACCGTTTTCTGGTGGATGGTACGTGGCGCGATGATCCCGAGTGCACCCTGCGGGTAACGAATCCCTACGGATCCCACAACGCGGTCCGGCAGATTGATTGAGGAGCGGACCGTTGGTTCGCCAGGAGGCCGGGAGGCACCTCGGTAGAGGGGTGCCCGGTCAGAGCTTTTTATTCCAGGCGTCCAGATCATACCGGTTGATCACAAGATGACGCAACCGGGAGGGGTCCACCGTCGACCCCGATGATTTCGCCCCCCAGGCTTGACGCCAGGCTTCCTTCAGTGGAGCGGCGTTAAGGGGAATGTGTCCCAGGAAATCGGCATGCGTGCGGTCGGCGCGGTAGTTCGGTTTCCGCGAGGGCATGCGTAACAATTGCTGCATCAGGGGCAAGTCGGGAGCGAGCAGAAGGGTTCCGTGGAAGAGAAGAAAGTCGCGCCTGCGTCTCTGAGCATTGCCGGAGACTTTCCGGCCCGCAATGGCCAGATCAGTGTTTCCTTCCAGGCGCGTTTCCGTGCCGAGGAGGTCGGTGAGGAGGCGGGCATGTCTCGACATGATGAAATGATTGGCGCGTGTGACATTGCTCAGATTGGGGTGGGCAGCGATCTTGAGGATCAAAGCGTAACTGACATTGCCTGGACCTTGGAGCACAGCGCCACCGCCGGTGCATCGTCGGAGAATGGGGATGTTGAGTTTTGCGCAAGTGGCCGAATACACTTCTTGTTCGAGGCAGTTGGAATGTCCCAGGACCACGAAATGGGCCGGGGCCTGCCAGAATCGCAGCGTTTCACCACGCTCGCCGGCCTCGGCGGCTTCGAGCAGCGCCTCATCGGCCGCGAGGTTTTCGGCTGGGCTGGGCCAGGTCTGATCGAGGAAATCCATGGGATGGGCGGAGCAAAGCGACCGGTTGGGAGTTTGGAGATTCCGCTATAGGGGTTGCGTTTCGCGCCGCGTGACGAACATACTGTTGCACAAGCTGGTTCGGCCCGGAGCGAAAGGATCTGTTCGGACCGGGGCCCCGCGCCAAACGAGAATCAAACCGAGTACTTGAGGAAAAGTGAAATCTAAAACAGAACCCCCGAGCCCGGAATCGATCTCCAACGGGCAGGCTGACCAGCAGCGTTGGACGGAGTCATTGCAGTTTCTGCTCGACCGGCTGTTGCGTCAGGAGGGGGCAGATAGGGCACCCTTTTTGTGGCATGGCCTGGTGGAACAACTGCGGCAGGGCGGATTGCCGCTACCGATCACCGCTACTACGCCCTATGTCAATACCATTTCCGCGGCGGAACAGGCGCCATTCCCGGGAGATCGCGCAACCGAGCACCGAATCAAGAGCCTGATCCGCTGGAATGCCATGGCGATGGTTGTCAACGCCAACCATAAACACAGCGGCCTGGGCGGGCATATCTCCACATTCGCGTCCTGCGCCACTCTGTATGAAGTGGGATTTAACCACTTCTTCCGAGGCGGGGATGGCGATCGCCTTGCGGACATGATTTATTTTCAGGGACACGCCACGCCGGGGAATTACGCGCGCGCCTTTCTCGAAGGCAGGCTGGAGCAGCATCATCTGCAAAACTTCCGGCAGGATCTGGCCGCAGGGGGAGGATTATCCTCTTACCCGCATCCCTACCTGATGCCGGAATTCTGGCAATTCCCCACGGTATCGATGGGTTTGGGACCGATCCTGTCGATCTACCAGGCACGGTTCAACCGTTACCTCAAAGCCCGCCAGTTGAGCGCCGGCGACGAGCCCAAAGTCTGGTGCTTTGTGGGGGACGGTGAATCGGACGAGCCGGAGACTTTGGGCGCGATCACCCTGGCATCGCGGGAGAATCTGGACAACCTGATCTGGGTGGTGAACTGCAACCTGCAACGGCTGGATGGCCCGGTGCGCGGCAACGGCAAGATCATTCAGGAATTGGAAGCCCTTTTCCGGGGCGCGGGCTGGAATGTGATCAAGGTGATATGGGGATCGGATTGGGATGATTTGCTGGCGCGCGACAACAAAGGGTTGCTCGTCAAACGAATGGGCGAGGCGGTCGACGGGGATTACCAGAAGTATTCCGTGGAGCCGGGCAGTTACACACGCCGTCATTTTTTCGGGAAATACCCGGAGTTGCTCGAATTGGTCAATCACTTGACCGACGATCAGATTCGGAAGCTGCTGCGCGGCGGACACGACACGCGCAAGGTCTATGCGGCTTATCGGGCAGCGGCGGAGCATCGCGGTCAACCCACGGTGGTTTTGGCAAAAACCATCAAAGGTTACGGGCTCGGCGAGGCCGGCGAAGGCCGGAACATTTCGCATCAGCAAAAAAAACTCAACGAGAAAGAGCTCCGTGAATTCCGCCTGCGATTCAACGTGCCGATCGGCGACGAAGAGATTGTCAATACCCCCTTCTACCGGCCGGCCGAGGATAGTACCGAGATCAAGTACCTGCTGGAGCGACGAAAGGATCTGGGTGGTTTTCTACCGCAACGGAGTCCCAAGGCGCCACCGTTGACCATCCCGCCGCGATCGGCCTTTGCCGAGTTTTACAAGGGTTCGGGGAAATCCGAGGTCTCGAGCACGATGGCCTTTGTCCGGTTGTTGAGTCATTTGCTTCGAGACAAGGAGATCGGCCGGCATATCGTGCCGATCATTCCCGACGAGGCCCGCACGTTCGGGATGGACGCGTTGTTTCGGGAGATCGGCATTTATGCGCACCAGGGACAACTTTACGAGCCAGTCGACAGTGCGTCCTTGCTTTATTATCACGAGGCCAAGGACGGGCAGATCCTCGAGGAAGGGATTACGGAGGCGGGATCGATGTCATCGTTTATCGCCGCGGGAACGGCCTATGCCGGGCATAAGGTCAACATGATTCCGCTTTTCATCTATTATTCAATGTTCGGATTCCAACGGATTGGGGATTTGATGTGGTTGGCGGGTGACATCAAAGCCAAAGGGTTCCTGCTCGGGGCCACTGCCGGGCGGACCACGCTCAACGGCGAGGGGCTTCAACACGAGGATGGACACAGCCAATTGCTTGCGTCCACAATCCCCAACCTGCTCGCTTATGACCCGGCATTTGCCTACGAGATCGCCGTGATCCTCCAGGATGGGCTGCGTCGTATGTTCCAGGAAAACGAGGAGCTCTTTTACTATCTGACCCTGTATAACGAGAACTATGCCATGCCTCCCATGCCGGAGGGTGTTGAAGCGGGCATCCTCAAGGGACTCTACAAATACCAGGCGGGGCCGGCGCAGAAGACCCACAAGGCCCAGTTATTCGGCAGCGGACCGATCCTGCGTTCGGCGTTGGCCGCCCAGACCCTGCTCGCTGAGCGCTATGATGTCTCTGCCGATGTGTGGAGTGTAACCAGCTACAAATTATTACGAACCGATGCCTTGCGCGTCGAGCGTTGGAATATGCTGCATCCCCAAGAGACCCCGCGAAAATCGTATCTCGACTCTGTCTTGCACGGCGAAAAGGGCGTGTTCGTTGCCGTATCGGATTACATGAAGATTGTGCCGGACCAAATTGCTCCCTGGATCCCGGGCGGACTGACAACGCTGGGCACCGACGGATTCGGACGCAGCGACACGAGAGAAAACCTGCGCCGGTTTTTCGAAGTGGATTCTGAATCCACGGTGATTGCCACGTTGCACGCCTTGCGCAAGCAGGGGAGGATTGAGAAGGAGGTGGTGGCCCGGGCCATCAAAGAACTCGGAGTGGATCCGGAGAAGGCGTTCCCGCATGTCCTTTGAACCCGCGACATCCGCAATGCGGCACCGATACCATGCAATGCGGATGCCGAAGCGACTCGGTCGGGTTGGTCGTACTCCTGGAGACTCAATGAGCACCGCTCCAACAGCATGCGTTCACCGGCATGAGGTTGGCATCAAACTTGATGCCGCCAGGTTCACAGCGGTCCGCTCAACCCAAACGATCGGTTCGCTGGATGGCGCGGGGTCAGGCAGCAGTTGCCGTGATCCCGCGTCCATTTTTATGATGAGAAGATTTCTGCCTGTCCTGCGCACTTTCTGAAAGGCAGCCTCGAATCCGCTTCAATCCGCCAGCAGGATCCCCGCGTGTCTGCCGATGCCGCCAGATGGATCACGTTGCTGAACTCAAGAACGCTCCCGCAACGAGGCGAGTAAGATCACAAGAGTATCCAAATCGGATGACACGTAGGCACTGGCCTCTGGCAGGTTATTCAGCATAAACGCGAAGACGAGCCGTTCGCCGGCGGCGGTCGTGACGTAACCGGCCAACGTATGGACATGCGCGAGCGTGCCGGTCTTGGCTCGGACACGGCCTTGGGCGGAAGTGCCGATCATGCGTCGTCGCAAGGTGCCGTCGACGCCGGCAACCGGGAGGCTGGCCTGGAACGCTTCGGAGTATCGGTGTTGCGCCATGTATCTGAGGAGGGCCACGAGGGCATTGGGAGTGACCAGGGCGCGACGAGAAAGACCTGAACCCTCTTCCAGCTCTACGTTCCGGGAAGGGATACCCGCCTCGGCGATGAAGTCCTGAAGCTCGGCGATGCCGGCCTGTTCGGTGGTGATGCCGGGATTTGACTGGGATTGAAGCGATTGTCGATGATGCCCGACTTGAAGGAGGATGGTCTGGGCATACAGGTTTTGGGATTGCTTCATCATGACGCGCACCACTTCCTCCATGGGCGGAGATTCGACGAACGCCACCTCGACCATTCGCGCGTAATCGGGTCGCTCGTCGAGGGGTGAAAGCCAATCGATTATCCGGGGCGGACGGCGGATCCGGATTTGGTTTGTCTTCAAGGTGCGCTGGAGCTGTTCGATGAACCAGAGCGGGGGTGCATGAACGGGGATGGCATCGATCCAATTCGTGCCTCCAATCGGAAGCTGGCCGGTCACATAGAACCCATTACCGCCGTTCGGCCGGTACAACTCAATCAACCGAGGATCGCCGGAGTCGACGGTAATCGTGCGATTCACGAAAGTCAGGCAGGCGGTCTGAGGGTGTGTTTGAATCCGGCAAGTGGAGCCGGTCGCCGATCCTGGGGTGAGGATCAGATCGACGACATTATCCTCATAGCTTAGCGCCGTCACTTCCGCGCCATAATCGGATTGAAGGTCGTCCCAGGTCCAACCCGCCCCAAACGGAGGGCCCCGGAAGTAAGTAACATCGCCAACAAGCCCGCCGCGGATTTGGCGGATCCCAGCACGCTTGACCGCCTCAATGATGGGCGCGAACGAAGCCGTGTCGTCGCCGTCGTGGAAGCGGGCCGAGAAGGAGACATCGCCTCGGCCATAAACGAAGAGATCACCGTTGAGCGTGCCCGAACGAGAAGGTGGTTCCTTGGCATAGAAAGAAGTGCGCAGGCGGAATTGCGGGCCCAGCCGATCCAAGGCGAGAGCGGCAGTGAAGATTTTGGCGGTGGAAGCCGGCTGCAACAGTCTATCGGCATTGTGTTCGAACAGGACCCGTCCGTTGTCGAGCGATTCGATTTTGATGCCCCAGAAGGATTCGGCGAAGTGCTCCTGTTGGGTATGCGCCCGGATGGATCTATCCAGACCTTCGAGTGTCGTGCTTTGGCCAAGTGAGCTGTCAGAACCGGTCAGAATCGCGGCGAGCCCGATCACCAGAACGCTGCAACGTGAAACAGTCATCGTCTTCGGGCTGGAGTTTTGCCGAGAACGGGATTGAAATCCAGTCAATGCGTGAATTGGATACCCCGGACGTTCATCACCTGAATGCGGCAAGCGGTTGGGCGGACCTGGGAAATTTGCGGGAGTCGCGACTGGAGCTGGGGCGGATCTCCGCAGCATCGCGGGTCCATCCGGACGTGTTGGAATTGCGCTGGCGGATCGAGGCGGGTGACTATCGATGGGCGGCGTCATTGGCGGCGGCGGAGGAATTGGTGCAGGCGGACCCCGAGAATCCCTCGGGATGGATCCATCGATCCTACAGCCTCCATGAATTGAAGCGCACAGCCGAGGCGCGCGATTGCCTGCTTGCGGTGGTCGATAAGTTTAAGGGGATCCCCACCATCCCGTACAACCTCGCCTGCTATACCTGTCAATTGGGGGAGCTGTCGGATGCCCGAGTGTGGCTCAAGCGCGCTGCCCTGATGCTCGGCAAGAAAGACCTTAAACAATTGGCGGCTGCGGATCGGGATTTGTTGCCACTGCGGAAGGAACTCGACGGGCTTTAACCCGGTTGCGGCCTGCGGATTTGCACGATTTTCCCCCAAAAGATGCCACCACAATGCCCTCAAGCGCACTGAGACGAAGGTCGGTTCGGGTCGGGCTCGCATTTGTCTTTTGGACGATTATCGGGTTGTCCTTTGCCAGCCAGTTTTTTCTTTCGAGTTTAAAAGCCGGCCGGCCGGTTTCCTGGGGACAGGCGGTCACGTGGTCTTTGGGGGACTGGTATGTGTGGGCACTGCTCTCGGTGCCGATCTTTCAGTTGGCTCGGCGGTTTCGGTTCGACGATGTGCGTTGGATCCGGAGTGTCGGCATACATCTGATGGCGAGTGTGGTCTTTGCGGTGGTTTACATGGTGATCCGGGCGTGGCTGGGCCAAATGCAGAGTCGATTGAGCGGGGTTCCGGTGAGTTTCTCGGAGGCGTTCAATCCGTTGGTGGTAAAGACAGTTCATTTCAATCTCTTGATCTATTGGGTGATGGTGAGCGTAAGCCATGCGTTTGCCTATTACCGTCAATACCAGGAGCGGGCACTGCGAGCGTCCGAGCTGGAGAAACGACTCGCTCAGGCGAAACTCCAGGCGCTCCAAATGCAACTCAACCCGCATTTCCTCTTCAATACGCTTAATGCCATCGCCTCCCTGATGCACAAGGATGTGAAGGCAGCCGATCGCATGATCACCCGGTTGGCCGACCTGCTCAGATATGCCCTCGAAAGCACCGACGCGCACGAGGTGACTTTGCGGCAGGAATTGGCATTCCTCGAACGCTACCTCGATATCGAGAAGACACGATTCGGCAGCCGCCTCACCGTATGCCTCGAGATTGCGGAGGACACCCTGGACGCGCTGGTCCCGAATCTGATCCTCCAACCCCTCGTCGAGAACGCGATCCGGCATGGGATCGAACGGAGGAGCAAACCGGGCATTATTGAGTTGCGCGCGCGTCTCGAAGCGGGGCGGCTCTGCCTCGCGCTTCGGGATAACGGCCCCGGCCTGGCCGTGCATCCCGGCGGGCGCAAGGGGATCGGCATTGCCAACACCCGGGCGCGACTGCAAGAGCTCTACGGTGAATCCCATGCCTTCGAACTACGGGATGCCGAGGGAGGCGGGGTGATTGTGGAAGTGACCTTTCCACTTCGTTTGGCACAGTTGCGTTGACGTCCGCGGTCGCTCCCGGCAAGATCGACCGTGCCGGTCTGCGGCAGTACAACTCTGCCGAGCGGTCGCGCAGTTCGATAAGCCGGTCGCTCGAAGATCACGATCATGGGAAAAGTCCGCACGTTAATAGTCGACGATGAACCGCTCGCTCGGGAGCGCATCCGACAACTCCTGGCCGAAGAGGAGGACATTGAGATCGTGGGCGAGTTCGAAGACGGCCTGGCTGCGCTGGAGGCGATCGGCGAGCAACAACCTGATCTGGTGTTTCTTGACGTTCAAATGCCGGAGTTGGACGGTTTCGAATTGCTGTCTCGTCTCGATCCGACGCGAATGCCGGCCATAGTGTTCGTGACGGCTCATGACCAGTTCGCATTGCGGGCATTCGAGGTCCATGCCCTCGATTACTTGCTGAAGCCATTTGATCAGGAACGTTTTCGGGCCGCCTTGGATCGCGCCCGAACATGGATTGCGCGGCGAGGCGACGAAGCGCTGGACACCCGGCTGACTTCCTTGCTCGCCGATCTGCGGGGCTCGGCGACACCGAGGGTTCAGGAGCGCATTGCGGTGAAGGCCGGCGGCCGGGTCATCCTGTTAAAGGCCGAAGAGATCGATTGGGTCGAGGCGGCCGACAACTACGTAAGTCTCCATGTTGGCGCGGCGTCGCACCTGCTGCGCGAGACAATGAATGGTCTCGAACGGCGATTGCCATCGGATCGTTTTCTGCGGATCAGTCGATCCACGATTGTCAACCTCGACCGGGTGCGTGAGTTGCAGCCCCTGTTCCACGGAGAATACGCCGTCATCCTGACCGACGGCAAACGGCTGAGCTTGAGCCGCAGTTACCGGGATCGGCTGAGCGTGCTCTTGGGCAAGGAATGAGAGGGGATCGCGCGCAGGGTTCGACGCATCCGATTGTTCCGACGCACACGCATGTGCTCTTGCTCCTGCTCGAATGGTCGGGGGCCCTTCGAGCGCGGTGCGACGGCGGCACATTGCTGCGGCTGGTCTGCCAGGCGGGGCCATAAGCCGCGCTCCGCACGCAGCGCGCGAGTCGTGCGAACGTTCCGACGCACGCACGTGTTTCGCCGTGGCGCAGTCATTTCCTTCACCCGTTTCAGGCGCGACTTTACCTTGAACCTCTGGCAGGTATCGGGGGACTCTTTGAAGCGATGGCCATTCCCATTCCCGCCCAACCTGGATTCGCGGAAGACCAACTCGTTGCCCAAGCCCGGAACGGGAGCGCCGAGGCCTTTTGCGCGCTGACCGAACCACTTGGAAACCGGTTGCTGCATCAGGCCCTCGCGCTTTGCCATGAGCTGGCCACTTCCGAGGATTTGGTGCAACAGACGTTGGTTGAGGCGTGGCGCTCACTGAATCGGTTTGATGGCCGGTGCCGTTTTACCACCTGGCTCTATTCCATCCTGCTCCACCGTTATCAAAAGACGCTCCGCGCCGCGGCCAGTCGCCCATTGCCGATGTCGCGTCTCCCACCCGCGCAGGCGGGCGGCTCTCTCGCGGCCTTGGGACGGATGGCCGCCCCGGACGCGGCGCCGGATGTCGCGGCGCGAAATGCGGATCGGATGCGACGTATACGACAATTTGTGGCCGACCTGTCACCCGTCCAAAGAGACGTGGTTTTGTTGAGGTATTTCGAATCTGCATCGCTCGCCGAGATCGCTTTGGCGATGGATTGCTCGATCGGCACCGTGAAATCGAGGTTGCACAACGCCTTGGAAAGACTCCGGCGAATGAACCTGGCGGAACTTCGGGGGGATACATAGGAGTGATTGGTTTCCAATGCCGGCGTGCCCGTAAGTGGGCGCGTCTCTCCGCCGCCGGTTGCCTCAGCGACGCGGAGCACGCTCGGCTTTCGGCGCACATCGGGCGCTGCGCGGTCTGTCGGTTTTATGCTTCCGAGTTGAAAACGATCAACGAATCACTTCTGGCGTGGGAGGCGTCGACACCGGCGCCGCGTGTGACCCCGGAGCTGTCGGCGCAATGGAACAACGCCATCAAGGCGGAGACATCCAAATCCCGCGATCACTGCGCACCATCGACGGTTCCCGCCGCCGCACCACCGGTTTGGTTCGGCCTCGACCGGGCGCTGCCTGTGTCGCTGGCTCTCCTTTGGTTGATCGCCATAGGATTACATCTCAACACCCCGCCAATTCGACGCGCCCCGGAAAATCTCTTCGTCCCCACGTGGCACGAAGTCCATTTTGTCATGGAATGGTTGGTTGGAACCCGGTGAGCCGTATGAAACTATCGGCCATGGTCTTGCGCGCCATGCTGGGCGCCGCTCTTGCGCTTTGGCTGGTGCTGTTGATTGTCTTCGCGACGTCGCTGGTGTTGTTCTTCGCCGGTTTGATTCTCCCCGCGGTCAACGTCCAGACAATCCTCGAGAGTTGGGGATGGGCGGCTTTGATGCTGACTGTGGCCGTGCTGGGATGGGCTGTTAAACAAGGGAGACAGAGAAGACTTTTCGCGCGCTCGGCGCTTCGAGGTTACACTTGGGCGACGCTGTTTATCATTTCCCTCGTGGTGTTGTTTTACGTGGTCGAACGCTGGCGCGGTTACCACGCATGGCAGCGTCTGGAAACCGAACTGCGTGCCGAGCCGCTCGAATTGCGGGACCTCGCGCCATTCCCGGTTCCGAAGGAGGATAATCTCGCCGCCTTGCCGCTGATCGAGCAATGGTGGCACGAACCTGCGAACGAAAGGGATGATACGGCATGGCATCGATTGGCCGGGCGCGTGCCGGATCGAGGGGACGGGGCTTGGGAAGTCCAGTTGCCGGTGGATCTCGGCGAATGCCTGAGGTATTACTTGCCTTCGGCGCTGTCGGCCGAGGCGCCCGAGATGATCTCCGCGGCGCGATTCCTTGCGGCATGGAATATATTTGCGCCGGAGATGGAGCAACTGCGAGCCGGGGCAGAAAGACGTTATGCCCGATTCGAATTGCCTTACGACCGGGGAATGTTCGACGACACACTCGGCGGCAAGCTCGAACTGTTTATGGCGATAGGGCAGGTCTTCCGGCTGCACGCGGTCGCCTTGCTCACCGACCGCAATGCCAGCCGAGCATTGGAAGATGTGGAGCAACTGGGCCGGCTATCGGACATAGTGGGGCAGGAACCTTTGCTTGAACGGCAGCGGCTGGCGTTGTTGCTCGCCACTCTCCAACCGATTTGGGAGGGCATCACCTGCCGCAGGTGGTCGGATGCGCAATTGGCCCGATTGCAGGCGGATTTGGCGCGGCCGGGGTTGCTCCGTGAACAGCAGCAGGCGGTCCGGAAGGAATACCTGCTACTGACGGATCTCTGCGAGAAGCTCTTTCCGATTCGTTCGCAACAGCCCGCCAGTGATATCGCCGGGGATGCACCCGACCACATGCTGATCACCGGGATGCGCCTGGTCTATCCCTCGGGTTGGCTCTTTCAAGACCTGGTCGGCTTGCATCGCCTGAGCCGGGAGATCCGCCGGCAGAGTGCATCGCCGGCCGAGCATCGGGTGTATCTCGATGTCACGCGACGCTTACTGCGAGCCGGGTTGCAGCCACCGCCATCTTTGGATCCCTTTTTCGCTGTATTTATTCTGCCGCGGGCGCATGAAATCGCTGAGGACACCACTCAGCGCTATGCTTACGCGCAGAACGCCCTGGACCTGGCCGCGACCGCGTGCGCTATCGAACGCTATCGGCTCGCCCGGCGTCAGCTCCCCGACCGCCTCGATCAGCTCCTGCCCGATTGGATCGAACGCGTCCCGATGGATGTGATGGATGGTCGGCCCTTACGCTACCGCAGGTTGGATTCCGGTGGTTATCGCCTCTATTCGGTTGGCTGGAACCTGACCGACGACGGCGGCCGCGTGGCGGCGCGATCCCGACCGGCCGATGCCTGGGAAGATTCGGTCCTGGACAAGGATGAGGGCGATTGGGTGTGGCAGACGGCAGGAGATTGACTCCCACCCGGACCTCGGGCGCCATCGATGGTGTCCGGGATCCGCACGGTTGCCGTAAAATTCAATCCCGATCACGCATGCCGTCCCTGATGTTTGAGAATGACGTCATGGACCGTGCGACGCGGAGTAGGCTGCAAATCGTCGCCGTAGCCGAGGCGCAAAAGAATCTGTGGGGCGCCTTCCATCCCGACGGCGGTCGCCAATTGGACCCGGAGGGAGTCGATCTCAATCGGTTGGTTCAGAAAAGAAGCCCAGATATTTTCCGCCCGGGCGCGGAGGAGGATGCTTTGGAGTGCCTGTCCCGCAGCTAGCCACGATGCGGCGGTATCTTGATCGGTGCCGAGAAGGGCCAATACTGGCGAATGCAAGGCGATTTCCTGATCTTTGGCGGCTTGCCCTCCGCCGCGATCGAAGGTCCGAATCAAAGCTGGTCCCAGAAACGATAACCAGTCTTTCACCCCCATATTGTGGACCATTAACCCATCGCGGGCTTCCTCGGGCTTGGTTCGAACCCAATGGGCAAGCTCCTCGCGAAAGTGACGATCGGCCCATTGAACGCGGTCCGCCTCGGCCACGAGCTCCGCAACGGCGGGGCGGTCTTCCACGCATTTGAGCCAGGCTCCCTCCTGCCTGGCCGCTTCCATGAGCGTCTCCAGGAGCGTGTCCGGCAGGGGATCCGGCGCAAATGGCTGGCGATTGGTCCTTCGCTCCGTCAGTGCGTTGAACATGAGAATATCCTCCGAACGGGTCTCGGCGGCGAGACCGAGATGGAACCGAGCAAGGAGGTCGGAATCCTGCGGGTCCGGAAGGATCTCGAGTCGATAGGCATGGCCGAAGTACTCGGCCGCGACCCGGAGATTGAACAGCGCGGCCCCGCAACTGATCGTGAGCTCACGCAATTGGGGATCGGTGACGGGCAGCGCGCGGCGGCGATCCGCGAACAACTCGATATCCATGGCATTAATTCGGAAGAGCCAGGGCTGGGCGTTGTGGCTTGAAGGAGCCAGGATCGCATAACCAATCAAGAACTCCAATTGGTCGGCGGCGAAGCCGTCGGTGGGGAAGGCGTCGGGAAGAATATTCCAAGGTTCGAGGTGGGGATTCATATCGTGTAGTGACCGGCGATTGGAATGGTATTTCTATCGAATGACCGGGCTTCTCAAGGACTCGAGTTGGGTCTTGGCCCAGAGATGCGCAGGGTTCAACTCCAGGGCGCGTTCGAGGGATATCCTCGCCCGATCGTCTTCGCCCAGCCCAGCCTCGCCGAGGGCCATCCAGTAGTGAGCCCGGGCTTGTCGTGCCCGGTCGGATTCTTTCTCCCCAAACTTGGCGAAGTAATCCGCAGCGGGAGGCGCCTCGAGCAATCGCCGGCCATCGGACGAGAGTCGTTCGAATATTTGGGTCGCCTCATCCTTCCGCTTGAGTTTCAACAAGGCGCAGGCCCGATAATAGGCCGCATCGCCCGATCGCGCTGCACTCGCGTCCACGGCATCGGCATAAGCTTCGCCGGCCGCTTGCGCGTCCCCAAGCGCCTCGTGCGCGTATCCGATCAGGCATTCGATTTGGGCCCGGCGTGAGTCGCGTTTCGGGCGTCCAACGGCAAGATTGGCCGGAAACTCAAGGGCTGCCTCAAAGCAGCGAAGTGCCATTGGAGAATCGTTGGTGCGCAGGGCCCGGACACCACGAGACAACAAGGCATCTACATACACCTCCCTGATTTCGCCGCTTCCTTCCCAGTTGTGAAATGGGCGGCCTTTGAGGAGTTCAAGAGCGCGATCACTTTCATCTTCCAAGGTGAGCAGGATAATCTCGCGGGTCACCGCATCGTCGCGTGCGCTCACGGTATGGTGATGTTGTTTGAGTCGTGCCAATCTCGCGGCGGGATCGACCCCCGCCGCTTCGCTGACGACATCAAGTTCGTAGAATCGGCGTGCATCCGTCGGATCGAGCGCCACGGCGCGTTCGAGACTGGCGATGGCTTGGGGTAGATCGGCGCGGACCGCCGCATAGGCCAGTCCCAAATTGCGATGCACCAGGGCCAGTTGTGAATCGCGGGCCCGAGACAATTCCCAGGCGGCGATGGCGGCCTCGGGCTGATGGTCATAGAGGAGATTGCCCAGGTAATAGGGTGCCCGGGCATCTTCGGGCGCCCGCTCGATGGCCTGCTGCAAAACCGGAAGCGACTCCCAGCGATACGGGAAGCAATAGTCCGTAGGCATCGAACGCGCCAGTTGACGGGCCCGCCGGGCCTGCTCGGAATCTCCTTGAGCGTCCGAATAGAAGGCATAGTAGTAGTAAACCATGGGATCACCATGGTCCGGCGACAAATGCGCCGCCCGTTCGAGAATGCTGATGGCCTCTGGATAGAAACCGCCATTGCCATATTCAACGGCCAATTCCAAATAGGATTGCACCTCGTCACGCATCCGCGTTCGAAGCGCCTGTTCGGCTGCCGCGGCATCAATCCCTCCGGACTGCGCGGTCCGCGTAAGCCACAGTTCGTTCCAAGCACGGAAATCGAGCGGGTCGAGGTCCAGAGCCGCCTGGGCCGCCATCGCGCTCTCATCCCAACGGTGGATTTGGCGCAGGATTGTGGCCTGGAGGGAAAGCGTTCTGGGATCCACCGCATTGACGGCGGCGGCGCGCTCGATGTGTTGAAAGGCCGCGGTCCAATCGCCCCGACGACAGGCGAGTTCAGCGAGGGCGTAACAGCTCGGCGCACGCCATGCCGGATTCCACGCCGCGGCCTCGAACGAATCTTCGGCCTCGGTCGACTTGCCTTGGGAACGCAAGGCTACGCCAAGATAATAATCCGCTTCGGTTTCTTTGGGTCGAATGTAATTGCGATGCGATTGTTGCACTGCCGCCCGCAGTTTCTCTTCGGCCTCCTGGAATCGGCCGCGTTTGCAATACAGAATGCCAAGCGCGGTGTTCGCCCGATAGTCATTCGGATCACGATGCAAAGCCTCTTCATAATAAGGGTCGGGCTCAAACGCCGGGCTGTAGAGTTGTTCAATGCGCAGCCCGGTCAGATACAATTCTTCGATCGTGGCGATTTCCGCTGGAGGAGCAGGCCGCTGCACAGGTTTCGGCATGGGTGAATTGGCCGGTGTTCCGGGCTGGTAAGCGATCAACTCCATCCCGCGTTCGTCTCGCAAGCTCGCCCGAAGGGACATCGGGTCCACCCCGTTCGGCATGGGCATCGTGATCTGAAAGGGCGCCGATGGTCCGATCTTAATCGTCCGGTCGAGGAGGGTTTGGTGGCCGGTCTCGAGTTTCACCTGCGCGGCACGGTGTGGGGTGGTTGTGTTGAAGGCCAGGAGGAGGGATGGCCCGTGAACGTCGAGGTTCACCACGGCCTCCGTGTTGGCATTCTTGAAACCGCCCAGGGCCCGGACGGGATACCAGTAATGTTTCCAGGTCTTGACTTCACCGGGTTCGCACCAACTGTAGTCCGGCTGATTGTCCGAGTAGGCGCCGGCCATCAATTCGAGATAGGGGCCGTCGTTGTCGGTCAGGATCGACTCCCACGTCTCGCCGGTGGATCCGTTGCCCCACTCGAAGAACTTCTTGCCGGGCACAACGTGATGATCCGCGACATGGACCACGCCGGCCTGGCGCCCGTGATCGTAACCGCCAAAGAAATCCTCTTTCGAATTCCACGCGAAGAAGGAGACCGGAGAGGGGTGATTCTTCCACCAGCTGATATCGACCCCGCGCGTATAATCCACTCCGCCATAAACCTGGCGGGCAATGGGCCAACTGGCAAACTCCGGCTTGGCATGCTGCACGGCCCATTCCGTGCCGGGCGGGAAGATAACCTGGTATTGGTCATTCGCATGCACCGCGGGGTTGATCCAAAACAAAAACGAATGGGCGACAGGTGTCCGGTTGAAGAGCTTCACCGTCAACTCAAGATAGGAACGCTCCGGATGCAGGGTCATTCCGACCAGCCACTTCATGCGATGTCGACGCTCGATCTCACCCACCCAAATCGTCTTGCTGCCGTCCGGATGATCCTGCGTCGTCCAATCGACCGGCATGAAACTCGAAGCGCGGTGATGGTGGGGGACGTTCCATTCCACTCCACCCGAGATCCAGGCGCCGAGCATTCCGATCAATGCCGGTTTGATCACGTGCTGGTGGTAGAAGAAGTCATAGCCATCGGACTTATCGACGGCCGAAAAAATCCGCCCCCCGAGCTCGGGCAGAACACAGATCCGGACATAATCGTTTTCCAGGTAAAGCGCCTTCCATTCACGGTCCGTGCGCTTGTCGGTCAACCGATCCTGGACGGGGTAAGGATAGAAATTACCGCGCGCACCCTGGTAAGTTCGGCCCTGGTAAAATCGCGGGTTACGATCGGGTTCGCCCACGCCATACGTGGGAAGGTTGAGTGGGGCTTCACGCAGTTGGACCTCGCCTGCGAACAGTGGCACCGCCAACTGCCAGAGGCAGGCCGCGGATAAGATCAGGAGATTCCACGTTTGGTTCATGAGAAAATTGCGGGGTTTCAGCGGGGCTCGCCGTTTCTTGCCCGCGAGCAGGAAATGCAAATGCGAAAGCCTCCGGCCGAGACGATTGCAGGACATGTCGGGTATGCTAGGGCCTTCCCCGGCTGGCCACAACCCCATTTCAAAGTCGCGCGCGACTTGAGAGAGTCGCGGAATGATGAACCAGGGTATGGCGAATCACGTCCCTCTCCTCGCCGGGATGAAAGGCCGCTCCTTGTGTTTAACGAAGAATGGCTTGCCGCCGCTCTCCGTTTTGGTTGCGGCTCCGCCGAGCTGTGTGGTTCGATTGCTCGATTGCTCCTGGCCGTGAGATTCTGCTTGAGTGCAACCTCGGCCTTCTGCTCTTTTTGTTATTTGAGCTCTCGCCCACCGAAAGGACAATGCTTCGGCGGCCGGAGTCATGGCCGAGAATTTATGCGAATACTTATCACGGGAGGCGCGGGTTATATCGGGTCCATTCTGACCCCGATGCTCCTGGCAGCAGGCCATGAAGTCACGGTGTTGGACAATTTCCGATTCCGGCAGGCCACGTTGATGGATTGTTGCCACTACCCGAAGTTCGACATCGTCCGTGGCGACTGTCGCGACGAACAGGTATTGCGGCCGTTGGTTGCCCGGGCTGACCTGGTCATTCCGCTGGCGGCGCTCGTGGGCGCGCCGCTCTGCAGCCAGGACACCGTCGCAGCCGAGACGACCAATCAGGGGGCGGTGGAGTTGATCTGCCGGCTTGCGAGTCCCGACCAGAGGATTCTGTTTCCCACGACGAATAGTGGTTACGGCATTGGTGAACCCGATAAACCCTGTACCGAAGAAAGTCCCCTCCGTCCGGTCTCTCTCTATGGCCGCACCAAGGTCCAAGCCGAAGTGGCCGTATTACAGCGACAGAACAGCATCAGCTTCCGGCTCGCGACGGTGTTTGGCCTCTCGCCCCGCATGCGGCTTGATCTCCTGGTCAATGACTTCGTCTACCGCGCCGTCCATGATCGCGCCGTGGTGATCTTTGAAGGCCACTTCCGGCGCAACTTCATCCACGTCCGTGACGTCGGCCGGATTTTCCTCCACGCGCTCGAGCATTTCGACCAGATGCGCGGGTGGGCTTACAATGCCGGGCTCGAAGAAGCAAACCTCTCGAAGCTGGGGCTGTGCGCCATCATCCAACGGATTCTCCCGCAATTTGTCTACCTCGAAGCCCCCGTCGGCGAGGATCCCGACAAGCGCGATTACCTCGTTTCCAATGCCCGGTTGCTCGCCACCGGTTTCCGAACAGAATGGTCTCTGGAAGCCGGCATCGAGGAATTGGTCAAGGGATTCACCATCCTCCGCAACGAGACGTTCGCAAACGTGTGACAGGGCTCAAGTTTCATTCATGGCGATTGAACCTGGCCATTTGAGCGCGGTGATTCTCGCGGGCGGAAAGGGGACCCGGTTGGGTTCGCTCACGATGGATTGGCCCAAGCCCATGATCACTGTCGAAGACCGGCCCTTTCTCGGGTGGATCATCCTGTTCCTTTATCACCAGGGATTGCGGCACATCGTCGTCTCGGCGGGCTTCAAGGCGGAAGTCATTGCGCGTTATCTGGACACGATTTCCCTGGAAGGATTGAGATTGGAATGTGTGATTGAAAACTCGCCCCTGGGAACCGCCGGCGCCTTCCGACATGCTGCCGCAACGGTGAGCCTGAAGCCAGCCGCATGGCTGGTGCTCAACGGTGATTCCATGGTCCTCACTCCGCTGGCCCCACTCTGGGAAAGCCTGGATGATAGCGCGGTGTCCGGCGCACTCCTGGGAGTCCACATCCCGGATCGCTCGCGCTTCGGGGCGCTGCAACGCAACGCCCGGGGCGAATTAATCGAGTTCAATGAAAAACAGTCGGGCCGGGAGGGTCTGGTCAATGCCGGCATCTATCTCATCCGTCCGTCGCTGATGTCGTCCTGGCCTCCGGCGGTTCCGTTGAGTTTCGAGTGCGATCTATTTCCACGGTGGCTTCGACGCGGGGAACGATTGAAGGTGCATGCGTGTTCCGCTCCGTTCCTGGACATTGGCACCCCCGAATCGCTGGCCGGGGCGGGCGCCTTCATTGCCGAACATCGAAGGGAGATCGTGCGCGCATGATTATCGCCCGAGCCCCATTGCGCGTCAGCTTTTTCGGCGGCGGCACCGATTACCCGGAATATTTTCAGGAAGCAGGCGGGGCGGTCCTGGGAACGGCGATCGACAAGTTCTGTTATCTGACGGCCAGCCCGTTCATGAGCGCGTTGTTCGACTATTCCCTTCGCGTTTCCTACCGGAAAGTCGAACTGGTCCATTGTGCGGCCGAGATTGAGCACAACGTTTACCGCGCCTGTCTTCAATTCTGCGGCCTGGACAAGGACGTTGAGCTGCACGCGATGGCGGATCTTCCGGCGTTCACGGGATTGGGTTCCTCCTCGTCGTTCACGATATCCCTGTTGCACGCCCTCCACGCGTTCAAAGGCGAGTTCGTCCGGCCGCATGACCTGGCCTGCGAAGCGATCCACGTCGAACGTGATCTCCTGCGCGACCGCGTGGGCTGCCAGGACCAGATCCTGGCCGCGTACGGTGGTTTCAATGTCATCGAGTTTGGGAGACAACCGGTATTCACCGTGAACCGGGTCCTACTCTCGCCGCAGCGGCTGGCCGAACTCGAGGCGCACCTGTTACTGGTCTTCACCGGAATCACTCGCAAGGCGTCGGAGATCGTGGCCCAGCAGCTCGAAAAGATCGATCGTAACCGCGCCCTCCTTCGGCGGATGCGCGCGATGGTCGACGAAGGCCACGCCATTCTCACGGGACCGCAGTCGTTGCGGGATTTCGGCGCCCTGATGCACGAAGCATGGCAGGCGAAACGCCAGCTCGATCAGGCCATTTCAAACGCGGAGGTCGACCGGATGTACCAACTGGGCCTCGATCAGGGCGCATGGGGCGGGAAACTGCTGGGCGCCGGCGGCGGAGGATTTCTCCTTTTCATGGCGCCGCCAGAGACTCACCCCGGCCTGATCGAAGCCTTTTATCCCAAACCCCACCTGCGCGTGCACTTGAACAGCCCCGGTTCCCAGATCATCTTCTCCTGACTCGTGAACTCCGCCGCAACCAGCTATCGCAATCTGACCCGCGTCCAAATCGAGGCTGAACGCCCGGTGGCCATCGGTTCACCGGATCACGAGATGCCATGGGGCACGCGGATGGACAACAGCCGCAACCGGCGGTTCAACCAGAAACTCTACAAACTCTTTGGCCTCCAGCGCGCCCCGCTCTGGGTGCTGGACCTCGGCTGTTCCGGCGGCGGCTTTGTCAAGGACTGCCAGGACGACGGCTGTGTCGCCGTCGGCGTGGAAGGAAGCGATTTCTCAAGACGCTATCGCCGCGCCGAATGGCGTACCATCCCCGAGTGGCTTTTCACCGCCGACATCACCCGCCGCTTCCAGATCCAGGGCGAATTCCCCGACGGTGTGCGCCCGTTGCGGTTTGAAGTCATTACCAGCTGGGAAGTAATCGAGCATATCGCGGAAGCTGACCTGCCGAACGTGGTCGACAATGTGAAACGGCATCTGACGCCCAATGGTCTCTGGATCCTCAGCGCATCGCCCAACGAAGAGGTGATCGGCGGTGTTCGCCTCCACCAAACGGTCCAGTCCCGGGACTGGTGGATCCGCCGGTTTCAGGAATTTGGCCTCGTGCATCTCTCCCGGCATGTGCGCTATTTCAATACCCAGTTTGTCCGAGGTCCCAAATATGGCGCACCCCGCAGTTTTCATCTCGTCCTCTCGCCCGATCCCACCCGGGCGCCCGCTGTGCCCACGGAAGGACCGATGATTCGGCTTTACGATCATTGGTTGGGAAGTCCATTGCAGCGTCTCTTCCGGATGGCCCTGGTGGGCCTGTGAACCGTTTACCTGGGAAACCGATGATCGAAACGCTCCAGCAACTCAAAGGCGATTTCGTTTTGCTGGATCTCGGTTCGGCGCACTCCGGAAACCTGCTGAGCGCATCCCCCGAACTTGCCTCCGCGGTGACTCTCGTGGAGGTGGACCCACAAGCGCCAACCGCGGACGGCACGGTATGCCATCGTCGGATTTGCCTCCCCCGCGCCGTCGCGGGCACGCCCGGTCCGAGAACCTTCAAACACCGGGCCTTTCCGGAGGGCTCCTCTTTTCTGGATCCTCGACCCGATCTGCTGCGGGACTATGGGCTGGAACGGTATTTTGATCTCGTTCGCGAGGAAGAAATCGAATGCGAGACCTTGCCCGGATTGCTCGCCGCACAAGGCATACCTCGGGTGGATCTCTTCAAGACCGACCTGGAGGGCCTGGACTTCGAAGTCATCCGCAGCGCCCCCGACCTGGTCCGCGCGGCGCTCGTCCTGCAGTGCGAACTTCGTTTCCAACCCTTCTTCGAGGGCGAGGCCGAGTTTACTGAAGTGACGGGTCACCTCCGCCAACAGGGCTTCGAACTGATTTGGATTCGGCCCCAGATCTGGAAGTATGCTACACCGGGTCGTGACCAGGCACGCGCCGGTCGTTTGGTGTGGGCCGATGCCTGTTTCTTCCTGAGCCCTTCCGGAGTTCGCAAACTGGACCTCGGCTGGAAAGCATTTGCCAAACAAATCCTCCTGGCCAAACTTCTGGGCCTGGAAAACTACGCCGAACATCTCTATGCAGGATATCAGTCCTCGTTCACGCCCTCGATCCGGCAGGAAATCGGCGCGTGGGTCCGGCCCCGACCCGCGCTGGGGAGGAGGTTGGCCCGCGGCATCCGAGGTCTGCCGGGCGGCTGGATGCTGCTTAGCGTCACGCGGCGGTTCTTCCTCCGTTGCGCTCGCCAGGCGGCCCTGTTCAAAGATCCGGTGATTGGCCATCTCGACCTCTGAATACTGGCCATGATCCGCCGCGCCATCCTTCGATTCCTGCAGAGGCTGGGCTACGATCTCGTTCCTACGCGGGTCAGCGTCGCGGGTAAACAACTCGTCGTCCGCCCGCTCGATCCAGTCGGCGTGGAGATCCTTGCCGATCCCGCTTTCCAGTCATCGTGCCGCCAGATCGAAGGATTAACCCTGCTCGATACGCCCCGGCTCGCCAATCTTTGGGAGCTCTGCCGGCTGACCGGGCCGGACACCGCGATGGTTGAGGTGGGGACATACCGGGGCGGCAGTGCCCTGCACCTTTCAAATAGCTCACCCGAACGACCGCTGTTCGTGTTTGATTCATTCACGGGATTCCAACAGCTCGATGCCGAGCTCGATCACGCTTTCGACGCGACGATGTTTCGCGACACGTCTCAAGCCCAGGTGGAACGGCTCTTCCACAATCGGCCCCGGAAACCCACCATCGTGGCGGGTTACTTTCCAGCCTCGGCATCCGGCATCGATCTCTCCGCCGTGGGTTTTGTCCACCTCGATGTGGATACCCATGATTCAACCCGGGATGCCCTGGAGTTCTTGCGCCCATGCACCCGTCCGCGGTGTCTCATCCTGGTGGACGATTATCACCGGACGGCGGATGGCGTGGATCGCGCCCTCCACGAATTCGTGGGTCGATGGCCGGACTGGCAGCTCTTTCCGATGTTTCCCTCCCAGGCACTCCTGATCCCTCGGAGTTGGTACCCACTGCAACACGCCTGATGAATTGTCGTATCTGTGACGGAACGAATTTGGAACTCGCCGTGGACCTCGGCGAGCAGCCGTGGTGCAATCATTTCCTCACCGCGGACCAGGTTGGGAAGGAACCCTTTTACCCGTTGCGCGTGGTCTTCTGCCGGGAATGTCGCGCGGCCCAATTGGATTATACCGTCCGCAAGGAAACCATGTTTGGCGATCACACCTACCTCTCGGGAGTCACCCGATCCTTGAGCGAGCATTTTGCCCGGATCGCCCGCGAGGTCGACACGCGCTTCTTTGAAGGCCGCACACCCAAATCAGTCCTGGATATCGGCTCCAACGACGGGACGCAGCTCAAGCACTTCGCCCTGCTCGGCTATTCCGTTCTCGGCATCGAATCCTCCAAAACCACGGCACGCCTGGCGCAGGCCGCCGGGATTCCCACCCTGAACGAATTTTTCAATCTCGAGGTGGCCCGCCGGCTTGGGCGGAAATTTGAAGTCATCAATGCCGCCGGCGTCTTCTTTCACCTCGAAGAGCTGCACTCCGTGACCGAGGGCATTCGAGAATCACTCCGCGATGACGGGGTATTTGTGGTGCAGTTTCTTTATATGAATCGGATCCTGGAGAATCGCGCCTTCGATCAGATCTATCACGAGCATCTGCTCTACTACAACCTCCTCTCCATCGAAGCGCTCTTGCGCCGGCACGGGCTGGCGCTGTTCGATGCCTACCTCGATCCCATCCACGGCGGTTCGATCATCGGCTTCATCGGCCATTCAAATCGGAGACCGGTCAGCAACCGATTGCAGGCTCTGCGCGATGAGGAAACCCGGGCTCGGGCCAACGAGTTGGATACGTATCACCAGTTCGCTCGAAGCCTGGAAACCATGAAACGCAAAAACGTGACCTATCTCCAGCAAGCCAGGGAAGCCGGGAAGCGTGTCTTCGGGCTTGGTGCGCCCGTCAAAGGGAATACTCTGCTGAACTACTTCAAGATTGGAACCGATTTCGTCCAATGCCTCGTCGAGAAGAACCCGCTGCGGCGCGGGCTTTTTTCTCCCGGCATGCACATCCCCGTCATGCTGGAATCGGAATTGGATATTACGCCGGACATCTACTACGTGTTGGCCTGGAATTTTAAGAAGGAAATTCTGGCCAACTACCGGCCCCTGATCGAACGCGGGGTCGAGTTCTTTTTCCCCGTGAATCCGCGGGACGATGCTCTATGAACTTGCTGGTCACCGGCGCCACCGGTTTTTTAGGAAAGGCCTTGTGCCCTCAACTCTCCGCCGCCGGCCATTCGGTGATTGGATTGGGATCGCGCGACGCCGATCTCACGCTCCCGGCCGCACTCGATTGCTACGGCACCGGGAACTTTGACCAGATTTATCACCTGGCGGCGTGGACCCAGGCGGGGGATTTCTGCCTGCACCATCCCGGAGAGCAGTGGCTCATCAATCAGGCCATCAACACAAACGTCCTGCGTTGGTGGCAACGCGCCCAACCCCAGGCAAAGTTGATCTGCCTGGGCACCAGTTGCGCCTATGACCCTAACTTGGAACTCGTGGAACCCAATTACCTGGTCGGCACGCCCATCGACAGCCTCTATGCCTATGCCATGACCAAACGCATGCTCTCCGTCGGCCTCCAGGCCATTCACCAGCAATTCAAACTCCGATACCTCTGCCTTGTCCCGTCCACCCTTTACGGCCCCGGTTACCACCAGGACGGCCGGCAAATGCACTTCATCTTCGATCTCATCCGAAAAATCCTCCGGGGCCAAAGGTATGCCGAGCCGGTCGTCCTCTGGGGCGATGGCCATCAGCGTCGGGAGTTGGTCTACCTGGAGGATTTCGTCCGCATCACGCTGCGCCTCGCCGAGCATCACGAGAATGACCTCATCAACATCGGCGCCGGAGAGGAATACTCGATTCGCGAGTTGGCGAATCGGATCTGCGCGCAAATCGGATATCCATTCAACGCCATTCAGTTCGATACCTCCCGCTACGTCGGGGCACGGTCCAAACGCCTCGTCATCGACAAACTGCGTGATCTCATGCCCGATCTGCGCCTGACCCCATTGGACACAGGTTTGGCCAGGACCATCGATTGGTTCCGGGAAACGGGCCATGGTCTTTAACCGGCGCTCCGTGGATTGTCCGAACTTCATTTTTCAATGGTAACCGGAGAAAACGAACAACACCTACCCGGTTCTCCCGTCCCGTCCGTGCCTGTCATTCCGGATGCCTCGATTTCACCTCTCTTCGCCCCGGCGTCTAGCGGCCCACTCGTCTCAATTGTTGTGCCCACGTTCAACCGCGGTCCGTTCCTCGATCGTTGCCTTCAGAGCGTCCTGGGTCAGTCTTACCGCAACCTCGAGTGCGTGGTCATGGATGGCGCGTCCCAGGATGATTCGCTCGCCATTCTCGAGCGCTTCGCCCGTCAAGATCCCCGTCTGCGGTTTGTGTCCGAGCCTGATAAGGGCGAGGTGGACGCCACGAACAAGGGCCTGGACCTCGCCCGGGGCGACATCGTCGGGATCCAGGCGAGTGACGACTATTACGTGCCGAACGCGGTGGCATCGGCGGTCAGATTCCTGATCGGGCACACCGAGTATGTAGGGGTGGCGGGGGACGCATTGTTTGTCGATCCGGACGGACGCCCGTTGGGGCGGGGCATGATTACCTATCGCGGTCGCATGGCGCGCGACACCCTCCGACGCCTTCTGATCCTGCGCTACAAAACGAGCTTCCTGAATCACGGCACGTTTTTCGGCTGGCGGCGCCGACTCCTCGCGCACGGCCGATTCGATCCTTCATTTTCCGTCACGCCAGATTTGGATTACTACTCGCGGTTGCTGGCCGCCGGAGAACAGATTGGCTGCCTCCCGCGCGTGCAAGTGCATTACACGATCCATCCGGAGATGGGAGCGGTCCGGCATTGGCCCAAGGTCGATGCTCAACTGAGACGGATTCATGATCGTTATGGGCTGCGTTGGTATCATCATCTCCTGCGCGTCTCCATCGGCCGATTGGTTAGCTACCTTGTCAATCCCCTCCGCACACCATTTATTCCGGGCGTCGCGCGTGAAGTGAAGGAATGGTGGCGCCGGCGGATTGCGGGCCGGCGGATCGGCCAATAGCCTCCCTCGATAGCCCGGGTTTTGTGCCGGTCGCTGATGGCTTCGCCGAACAGCTCTACGCATGAAGAATCCGGGCCAGGGTGAAGTAATCGGGCCATCGCCATTCTTTCCGGCAATGGCCCGGATTCCTGCAAACACCAACCTCCGTTACCGCCGGGCCGGCCGGGTAAACAACGCCAATAGACCTACCCCCACCAGCGCCCATACCGAGGGCTCCGGCACAATCGTGACACCGGAAAGACTAAAGTTGTCGAGGGCGTAGAGACCGTCGTTGCCCGTGTCGTTGAAGTCAGTCCAGCGAACGGTGAACAAACCCTGATCGAGCCACATCGCATCGCTGATGGTTCCGTTCAGCGACTCCTGGTTCTCGCTGAGATTGCCATCCACCGCCCCGGCCGAGGCCGAGCCCGTCAGCTTTTCTCCCAGGTCGAACGACGACAGCGAGAGCCACGTCGCCGTCGCATCGTCGATGTCCTGCGCATCGAAACTGTATTCGAACGTCAGCACCTCGTTGACGAGGTCGGAACTGCCGCTCCGCCACTGTTCCATCACACCGTCCAACTGAATGCCGGTGTAGTCCTTGCCGGAGATGTTTTGGAACTGCGCCCCAAAGCGCGGAACCACCGATCCCGCGGCCAGGCTCCCCAACGCCCGATCCGGATCGTCCGTGGAACCGACATTGTACAGACCGCCACTGGTCGTGCTTCCCGTCGTGATCCCCAGCGTCAGCGGAGTGGCTGGACTGGGGACGATGTTGACCCCGCTCCAGCCGTCGAGCCAACTGGTGTCCGTTCCCAGGGCATCGAAGTTTTGCTGGTAAGCCCCGGAGAAGGCGATCTGCCCGTAAACCCCGGCCGTCCCGAGTGGGCACAGCAACGCGAGCAACACCGTGAATGGGATGTATCGTTTGATCATACGTAGGACCTCCTTGAAACACCGCGAACCATCACTTGCATGATGTTTGGTTTAACTTCCTCCTTTTCCAACCCGACGAATGCCGGACCGGACGCGCGCTAATCTGATTCGGGATGTTGCTCAAGGCAAGCCTAATCTTGTCGTCCATGCGGGTGCGGGCACATCTCACTTTGGATGTGGTGCGCGGTAACCAATGGCAGGCGGAGTTGGAGCACTTCGAACGGGGGATCACCTGGCGGCCATCGACAGGGCGATGGACCGAGGAAGCAGGCGCCTTGACTTTAACCTGGTTAGACCGCACGGTCTAACCCATATGAAATCGGTGTCGGTTCGCGAGTTCTACCATAACGCCGGCCTTGTCGACGGCCTGCCCGAAGGCCGCCAGTTGATCGTCACCGCCCGCGGCAAACCAAAGTTCGTGGTCACCAAAGGGGCGCGACCTCGAATGACGCGGGCTTTGGCCGAAGCACGGGCGGTGGGCGATCCTCAGTCCGGGGCGGTGGACGGCGCAGCGTTCTTGAAGTCGCTGAAGAAGTGAAGGTGTACGCGGATACTTCGTGGTGGTTGGCGTTCAAGTGGCGGCGCGACACTCATCACACAAAGGCGCTCACGCTCTTCGATCGGCACCCGGAGGCGGAGGTGCTGTGGACTCCCTGGCAACGGGTTGAGGTGTTCAACGGTTTCCGACAGGCCGAGCGAGCCGGATTGCTGCAGCAAGGCGAATCTCGCCGGATGATCCGCCTGCTCGAGCAGGAGGTTCGGCTCGGGTATTGGGCACACGTGGAATTCGACTGGACCGACGCGGTCCGCACCGCCTGCGAATTGGGCGCCGAGCACTCCCTGAAGTCGGTGGTTCGCGCCATGGACCTGTTTCATGTGGCCGTGGCGATCGAGGCGGCGGCCGATGCGTTTATTTCGTTCGACGTCGATCAGAGCGTGCTGGCGGAAGCGGCCGGACTGCCGCCGGTGGTCATCGGTGGCCGCACACAAGCATCATGATTCTGGTGTCACTGTGCCCAAGATTCCATTCAATCTGTTGATCGGTTTTCAGGCGCTTGTGTATGGCGCCGGGTTGGCGGCGGAGACGGCGATCATCAACAACTACACATGGAACGATCGGTGGACGTTTCGGGGCCGGTCGGGTTGTGGGTGGCGAGGTTGGCTGGCGGGGTTGGGTCGCTTCAACCTGATTTGTGTGGCGGGGATCGGCTGGAGCGTGCTGTTGCTGAACGGGGGCGTGTACGGGCTTGGCCTGAATGTGTATCTGGCCAACGGGATCGCGATCGTGCTCGTGAGTCTGTGGAACTTCTGGTTGAGCGAACGCTTCGGATGGAAGCAAAGCGCTGGGATCTGACCTTGACGGGGCGGTTTCAGGGATACGAGTTGGTTTGCTATCCGATCTCAGTCCCTTCGGGGAGTTGACCGGGCACGAGGAATGTCCTGATGAGGTCGGATTCGCCACAAACGATAAATCCGGGAAATCGCTTGAACCAGCGACCGGATGGCACCTCAGGCTCGGAGTCCAGCCAATCGGCAAGCAGATACAGTTGGTCGGCGGAAACCCCGAGTTGGCGAATTCGATCGAGCAAGTGCTGCAGCAAGGCTGGCGGCAGGTTGGCCCGTTGGATCTTAGGCATCTGGATTTCCGCCGTACAAACCGCGCAGGATTTCGTCACGCAACTTCAGTGCCTCGGCGGGATCTTCGGCTCGCACCATGCAGTCGGCAAGCGCCCCAAGCTCCGGCCCGGTGAGTCGGCGTTCACCGTCGAGGCGGTAGGCGAACCGAATGACCGTCGCCTGGTCCGCGGGCGACAACGCTTCGATCTGACGGATGACCTCTGCCGCAGCGATAGCGCTCACCTAAATTGACCCCCCCGATGCTCAGCTAGATTGATCCACCTGTTGGCGGCGTGAGGGTTCTGTTTTTCTTTCCAGGGAGCTGATACTGGACTTCCAAGTAGCTGGAGGCAGCGGATGGAACCTTTCTAGTCTCTCACCTGGATCGGAGGAGGTCGTTCCAGTCTTTTTTGCGGGGGCGCAGGCGTTGGATGGAGGGATGACACTGGGCCATTGCTTGCGCCGAGGCGTCACCGGTGGAGTCGGCATCATAGCCGCAGTAAATCTGGATGCCCCGCTTGATTAATGCGCAGAGCCATCGTGGATTGGGTCTGGCTCCAGATGTCGAGAGACAACGATATTCGGGATGAAGCGCGCAGTAACTGATGGCATCGATCGCCGATTCGCAGAGGACCACGGACTGGGCCTGCGCGGGGCCGACGGCGAAGAACCCCAGATCTTTTTGAGAGCCCGGCACCATCCCCCGCCAGGAACGATGGGTCGTGCCCCGCATTCAGCGCCCACCGGATGAAGGCTTTGATCCAACAGCATAGGGCAAGACGTCATCGGCCTTGGAGTCGGCATAGATTTGACCCGAGGCGAACAGCGGTTCCATTAAGGCAAAGGGGAGACGGCGTTCGTTGTTCAGGTAGCCTTGGACGCGCCAAAGGTTCTGGACCTGTGGGGTTGGAAGCTTGAGTGGTGTGTTGTGGCAAAGCTCGGAGGACGGCACAGGGGCACCGGCCGGAAAGTGATGCTCCAGCCACTGCAGCGCTTCCATAAATCCCCGGTTATTCAAATGCATCACCAGATCAATGGCCCCTCCGCCACCCATGGCCCGGCTGAAGCCCAGGTTGGAGGTGATGAAAGTCGGTTTTTTCTTGTGCCGCTTTTGCATGAGGGTGAAGAAGAGCCCGACCTGGGCCGGTTCGACCTCCGCGTAACCGATCTCATCGATCAACAAAATGTCGCAGGCCAGGTATTTTTTTAAGACCTCTTGCTGGGAATGATCGGCGACGGAGCGATAGAGTTCGGCCACAAGTTCGGCAAAGAGAACGTAACGGGCGGTGTAACCCTGGTTGATGGCGTGGATTAAGAAGCTGGTGGCCAGGCCGGTCTTGCCGCAGCCCGTTCGTCCCAGCCAGATAATGTTCTGATTGTTTTGCATGAAGCCCAGGGAGTCGTAGAGAGCCAGGATCTTCTTTTTGTTGAGCTTGGGCTGGCGCTCGAAGGGGAAGGTTTCGATCACCCACGGTTCGGGAATGCGGGCGCATTTGAGTCGGAACAGACGGGCTTTGTCGCGTCGTATCCGGTATTCCTCCTCCACGACGTGGGAAAGGAGCCGGGCATGAGAGAGCCGTCTGCCGGCGGCCATTTCGAGGTAGTCCTCCCAATGGGCGAGCAGTCCACCCAGGCGGAGGTATTTGAGTTTTTGAGCCAGTTCTTGGGAAAAGGCACCTCGGTCGTCGGACCATAGCAAGGCCTTAGCCTTGAAGCGGATGGGGAAACTGGATCGCCTGAAATGGCCGTATGGCGCGATTTTCAGCCCCAAATATTGCGCCATATTCAGGTTCGCATTTCTCTCGCAACACCCAATCCTCCGATTGCTCCGCTGTCTCCATGGCCTGTCGATTTCGGACCCGTGCCTCCATGTCGCGGACAAACTCCGCGCTCCCTAGCGCCACGACTTCGGTCCATTTCGCCTCCCGGGTCAGGGCACGCTTCAAAAGGGCCTCCTCCAAGGCCACTTCGAAGTTCTTGCGGAAGGCCTCCACATCATCGGTCCGGAGCAACGACAACAATTTGGGAACATCGAGTAAGCGGTTCCGCTTCTTGAATCCCATCAGCTCCTCATAGCCCGACCAGGGCCACTGCCCCGGGTGCTTCACTGCCCCGCATCGCACCATGTTCAGCTCGACATAACAGAGGCACCGCCACAGATACTCACCCGCTTCGACCATCGTGGCGAAGTATCGACCTTCCCAAAACGCGCCCGTCCGCTCTTTGCGCCGATTGTAATCTCTGGCCAGTTCCCCCGCGGCCTTTTGCATCAGCTCTGCCACCTGTTGAGGTTCCTCCGCATGGACGATCAGGTGGATGTGGTTGCTGGTGACGATGTTACTCGAGCAGCGACACATTCGATCTCAGAACCGCTTCTCGCAGCCGATGTCGATATTGGTTGCGGTCCCGCGCGAAACGCAGGAGAAATCGGCGGTCGTGACAGCGATGAGTTAAGTGATAGACGTATCCGGGGAGAATGTAACGATTGGCCCTTGGCACGGCTGGGAGCTTAGCAGACGGGCGGCTGCGAAATACAGGACGAAAAACGAGGGCAAAAAACGAGCCATACAACCTTTTTTGGGGGGTTGATCATACTCATCTATCTCCACAGCACGAAGATGCTGTGGTCCGACCACGATAGCCACCACAAGGTGTTGCCCCCGCGGCGAGTCATCGCCAGGAAGCAGGCCGCGAATCGCGACAAGGACTGTCCTCCCGGTTTTGGAGCGCCCGTTGCGCCTGGCCCCCCGGCTTTTTTGAACCTTTTCTCGCTTCGCGCATTCCACTGGATGTAAATGCCCGTCGTGGCTGGACATGAGCAACTGCCGGTCGCCGCCGCCCGCACGGGCGATCCGAACGCGTGGGATACCTTGTTCCGACGATATCAACTGCCGCTTTATGCGTTCATTTTCGAACTCATCCGGGATGAACAGGCCAGCCTTGACGTGGTCCAGGAAACGTTCGTCAGCGCGCTCCGACACATTGGCAGCCTGCGTGAAGACGGGCGGTTCGGCAGTTGGCTGTTCGGCATTGCCCACCCGAAATGCGTGCAAGTCTGGCGCCGCCGCGATCGGACAGCGGCGGCCCTGGAGGAGTTGGTTAGGTCGGAGCCGGACTCGCCTGAACAAGACCCCCACGAACTGCTGGTGCGGCGCGAGCAGGAGACGGAGTTCAGGCAGTTGGTGGCGGAACTGCCGCCGCCGCAGCGGTCAGTCCTCCTGCTGCGGTTTCTGGAGGATTTCTCGCTGGACGAGATCGCCCGGATCACCGGCACGCGGCTCGGCACGGTCAAGTCCCGATTGCACTATGCCAGGCAAACCATGAGAAAGCTCCTGGAGCAGCACCGCCCATGAAGACGCCGCGCCAGATCCTCCTGCAACACCACCAGGCAGCCAACCCGGCGCTGGATCGAATCCGCGCCGGCGTGATCGCCGGCGTTGACCGACGTGCACCGCACCACACTCTGCGAGAATTGGCGCGCCTGCTCTGGCGCGAGTTGATCTGGCCTTGCCGACATACCTGGGCCGTGCTGGCGACGGCCTGGGTGGCCCTCGGGGTGTTTCAAGGGGTCAGCTCGAGTCGGACTGGATCGCCGGGTCAATCTGTGGCCGGGGCGCACCAGGTGTCCGTGGCGCTCTCCTTCAGCCAGCAGCGGGAGTTGATCAGCGAATTGATTCCCCCATCTCGTGATCGACTGGAAAAGCCTGTGCCCGCCGATCTCCCGAAACCACGCAGCCAGGCTGTTGGCGGCGCGCGGACCTGTTGAGTAAGCCATGAACTCCAATCCCACGAACGGAACCGTCCGAACGCCCGCCCGCAGCGCGACGCCACGATCCTGGTGGACCTGGGCCAGGGGCGGGTTGCTGGCCGTGGCGTTTCTGGCCACCGCGATCGCCGGTTTCTACACGATTGAAGACTGGCGGGGCCGCCGGGCGTGGGATCGCTGCCGCCACGAACTGGAGGCCCGCGGTGAAAAGCTCGATTGGAAGACGTTCATCCCAGCGCCGGTTCCGGACGCCAGCAACTTTTTCAAGGCACCCGGAATGATCGAGTGGTTCAGCAAGAACGCCTCCGCTGCCAACACGCGCACCGTGCGACTCCTCAGTCTCCCGGGCGATCCGCGGGTGCGCGACTGGCCGATGACGCTGGAACAGGTCAGGGCTTTGCCGGAAGCGCCCCCGGCTGATAGCATGGGGATCGATTCCCGTTCCGCGTTGCGCCAGTCCTTCGCCGAGCTGGCGCCTGAATATGATCTGCTCGCCGCGGCCTGCGCCCGGCCCCAGTCCCGCCTGGCGGAGGACTACGCCATGCCGTTTAGTGTGGACATACCAAACTTTGTCAACGCCCGCGAGGTTGCCCAGACTCTCAGCGTTCATGCGAATCTCAGCCTCGTGGACGGTCGCGCGGACGTGGCGGCCGCGGACCTGGGGATGATCGCGCGTCTGGCACAGGTGATGGGGGAAAACCAGACATTGGTCGGCACGATGATCGACGTCGCCATCATGGGTTCCTATGTGCAGACAGCACGAGACGGTATCGAAGCCAACCTGTTCCTTGCGCCCCAGCTCGTCGCCATCCAGGAGCAGGTTGAACCGATCGACCTGCTCCCGGTCCTGACCGCCTCGATGCGGGGTGCCGAACGCGCCGGCGTGATCTGGCTGCTCGACCAGCCGAGGGCCCAAATCGAGGCCGCCTTCTATGGTCATACGGGTCCGGGGCGGGCATCACGCGACTTGAGTTGGGACAGGATTTTCCGCCGGTTCGCTCTTAGCCTCTGCCCGCGCGGCTGGATCCATCAGAATCAGGCATTCCTGGCGCGCTTGGACCAGGAGCTCCTCGACGCGTTGGATCCGGAGGCGCGGCGGGTTCAACCTGAGAAATTGGACGCGATCGATGCTGCCGTGGCGGAACGATTTCAGCGGTTTTCGCCTTATCGCTGGCTCGCCGGCCAGGGGACACCAAACTTCGTGCGGGCAGTGAAGACGCTGGCGTGCAATCAAACACTCCTGGATCAACTGCGTGTGGCGTGCGCGCTTGAGCGCTTTCGGCTGGCCGAGGGAGCTTACCCGGAAAGCCTGGATGCGTTGAGGCCCGATTATCTGGACCACGTGCCGCACGATCTGTTCGTGGAACAACCGCTGCAGTACCAGCGCGACAAGCCGGACGCATACCGGCTCTGGTCGATGGGCTGGAACAAGACCGATGACGGGGGCGAACCGGTTCCCGCCAAACGGGTCGGGCGAGTTTACACCGATGCGGATCGCGACTGGGTCTGGGCGCTGAACCGGGGAAAGTGACGGGCGAAGTCTTGGACGTCCGGATCCACGCCCGGAGTTCAGGGCTCTGCGTAGAATTCGAGATGAACCGTCCCGGAGGTATGAATGCCCTACCCACTCGGTGGTTGGCAAGGAGTGCCCAAATACGTCAACGATTTTTCGACTTCACGGGAGGATTGATTGCGAAACCCGGTAAAAAACATTTGGGTGATTGAGTTCGGAATGATTGCCTGTGTGCTGGTAGTGCCGTTTGCGCTGGTGATGGGAGGCGTTCGCGGAATCCCGTTCGGCTGGCGATTGATTGATTGCTCGTTTGGAATTCTCGGAATCATTCCGCTTTGGTTCTGCCGAAAGTATATTCGTGAACCGGCGCGAACGCAGAATCAGGCTTGAGTGCTGACAGCGGCTGCGGGATTCGGCGGATTTGGGCGGTTTCTTTTTTCTTGAGCACGCGGAAAGTTTGGCCGAGGACTCGCCGTGTCTCAGGCCGCAGGCGCGGGCATACCCGGCGTCCAGTTCCTGGAACGGTGACAGAATCATGGATGGCCAGAATCATACTGGACTTCTTCACCTTCCATTGAACCAAACCGCTTGTCCTTCCCATTGACATCCAATTGCCCGCTGGCTCGCATGATGTACCTTGACCCAACGGCGAAAGGAAATGGCCGTTGCCAAGCCAAGAATGGACTGGCCTGGTTTCTATAAACATGGCGCTCCACTGGAGCTGTTGCTTCCCTTCGAAGGCGTCGATTTGGCCGGCATTGGATTCGCCGTTGAAATGGCTCTCATCCCCGGGCAACCTGTTCCGCCATGCGTCATCTCCCCAGGGCCCGGCAGGTGTTCGACATTGAGTTGGCCGCACTCAAGGCGGTGCGGGCTCGGCTCGACCAGAACTTCGATTCGGCCGTGGAGCTCATCGTGGGTGCCTTGAGGCAACGCGGCAAAATCATTGTCATTGGCATCGGCAAGTCCGGCAACATTGGCGGGAAGATCGCCGCGACCCTCACCAGTACCGGTTCGACGGGTATGGTGCTGAGCAGCGTGGACGCCTTGCATGGCGATCTTGGTATCGTGAACGACGGCGATGTGGTGTTGGCGCTGAGTTACTCCGGCGAGTCCGAAGAGCTGCTCAAACTCATCCCCGCGCTCAAACGTTTTTCGGTGCGCATGATCGCCATGACCGGCGCGGCGAAGTCTTCCCTGGCCCGCGTGGTGGATGTGACGTTGGACGTGCGCGTGCCGCGCGAAGCCTGTCCGTTTAACCTGGCACCCACTTCGAGCACCACCGCCATGCTGGTGATGGGTGATGCCCTGGCGATGGCGGTGCTGCAGGCGCGGCGGTTCACTCCCAAAGAGTTCGCCCGTTACCATCCCTCCGGCGCCATTGGCCGCACGCTCCTGCTCGAAGTCCGCGATATTATGCGCACCGGTGAGCGTAATCCCGTGACCAGCGAGAAGGTCACCGTTCGCGATGCCCTCTTCATCATGGGGCGAGCCAAGGCCGGCTGTGTCAGTGTCGTCAATGGCCGCGGACGGCTCGTGGGGGTATTCACGGACGGCGATTTGCGCAGGGGGATGGCGGCAGACGATCAACTATTGGACCGCCCGTTGCCGGGTGTCATGACGCGCCGGCCGGTGTGTGTCCGGGAGAATGCGCTGGCGGTGGAGGCGCTGAAAATATTCAATGAACGTAATATTGATGATTTGATCGTCGTGAATGCGCGATCGCAACCGGTCGGCCTGGTGGATTCCCAGGACCTGCCCAAACTGAAACTGATGTGAATCCCGCCAAGACCGCATTATGAAATCCCAAACCTGGATCGCCCTGCTCGTCGGAGTCGGGCTGCTCATTGCACATCCCACCTCCCTTATGGCCCAAAAAACCGCGCCGCTTCAGCAGGAAAAGTCATTCAAAGGCAAGATCAGTCGCAGCGTCGCCACCCGGTATCTCCTGTTCTTGCCGCGCGATTACAACCAGAACAGATCAAAACGTTGGCCGCTCATCCTGTTCCTTCACGGCGCCGGGGAGCGCGGCACCAACCTCGCCCGCGTCAAGGTGCATGGCCCGCCCAAGATTGTGCAGAGCAAACCGGATTTCCCGTTCGTAGTCGTATCGCCCCAATGTCCGACCGGCCAACGTTGGGATAATGACGTCCTGCTTGCTTTGCTCGACGACGTCCTCACCAACCAACGCATCGACCGCAAACGCGTTTATCTCACCGGGCTAAGCATGGGCGGGTTCGGCACCTGGAGTCTCGGGCTGTCTCATCCCGAACGTTTCGCCGCAATCGCGCCCATCTGCGGCGGCGGCGATCCACTGGTGCTGCTGTTGGGAGATCCACGCAAGAGTCGGGCGCTGAAATCGCTGCCGGTCTGGGCCTTTCACGGCGGCCGGGACCCGGTCGTCAAGGTCACCGAATCCGAGCGTATGGTGGAAGCGATGCGGCAAATGGGCGCCGCGGAAGTCAAGCTCACCATCTATCCCGAGGCGGAACATGATTCCTGGACGGAAACGTACAATAATCCCGCGCTGTTCGACTGGTTCCTGGCGCATCAGCGGTGAGGTCGCGCCCGGGTTTTTCACGCCGGTCGCTGATGTGTTCGCCGACAGCTGTGGGCTGAAAAATCAGGGCTACACCAGCCCGGCGTTCAACCGCGCGCGATCGAGGACAGTCCGGGCCAATGACCGGGCTCGAACGGCGCCATCGCTCAGGACTTTTTCAACGTATTCGAGATTGTTGGCGAGTTCGGAGCGTTTGGCCCGGGCTTGAGCAAAGCCCTCCCAGTATTGTTGGAACAGGGCCTTTTTGAGATCGCCGTAGCCCAATCCGCCCTGGCGGAGTCGTTCTTCGAAATCCCGACCCAGCTCGGGAGCGGCCACCAGTTTCATTAGGCGTATGGCGAGGTTCTGATCCGCGTCAGGCTTGGGTTCCTGCGGGGTGCGACTGTCCATGACCAGGCTCATGATCTGTTTGCGCACCGCCTTTTCTTCGCCAAAGATTTCGATGGTATTGCCGTAGCTCTTGCTCATCTTCTGGCCGTCGAGACCGGGAACGACCGCGACTTCTTCACGAATCCGCGGTTCGGGCAGGACAAACGTCGGCCCATAGATCTCGTTGAATTTTATGGCGATGTCGCGGGTCACTTCAACGTGCTGTTTCTGATCGCGGCCGACCGGCACGATATTCGAGTCGTAAATCAGAATGTCCGCCGCCATCAGGACCGGATAAGCGAACAGTCCGTGGCTGGGCGCGATGCCTCGGGCGAGCTTGTCCTTGTAACTCGTGCACCGTTCGAGCAAAGCCATCGGGGTGACCGTGCTTAACAGCCAGGCCAACTCCGTGACTTCCGGGACGTCCGATTGCCGGAAGAATATCGTCCGTTCCGGGTCCAGCCCGCAGGCGAGGAAATCGAGCGCCACATCCAGCGTGTAACTGCGGCGCACCGCGGAATCAAACAACGTCGTCATCGAATGATAATCGGCGATGAAATAAAGCGCCTCACCCTGCGTCTGCAACTCGATGGCCGGTTTCATCATTCCATAGTAATTCCCAAGATGCAGCGCGCCGGAGGGTTGGATACCCGAAAGAATTCGCATGGCTGAAGACTACCGACGCCCCACATCAGATCAAGCAACTCCCGGGGATGCGGAATGGCATTCCAATTTTCAAGCCATACAGCTAAATCAGAGGCGATGGATGGCACGAGCGACGTTAGGCTTGACAAATGGTTGTGGGCGGTCCGCCTCTACCGGACCCGATCCCAGGCCACCGCTGCTTGTCACGCCGGCCATGTTAAGCTCAACGGACACAATGCCAAGCCCTCGCGCCAGGTGCAGCCCGGCGAGATCATCACCGCTTCCATCGGCGAGGTGACCCGCACCGTCAAAGTCCTGGCAGCCCTGGCTCAACGCGTCGGGGCCTCGGCCGTGCCGGCATACCTCGAAGATTTGACCCCGCCGTCCGAATACCAGAAGCGAACGCGACGGGATTTACCGGCTGCGTTCTTCCGGCCAAAAGGCACGGGGCGGCCCACCAAGAAAGACCGCCGCGACCTGAGCCGGCTTTGGGGGCCAACAGAACCCTGACCACCGCCATCCATGACTCCAGCGCTGACCCTTGACGAACACCCGGCCACGAACCGGGTGGAGTCCATCGACCTCCTTCGCGGTCTGACCATCCTGTTGATGCTCTGGGTCAATGACCTGGCGAGCGTGTCCGGAACTCCGTCCGCGTTGCGGCATATATCGCCGGCGGGAGCCGATGGGATGACCCTGGTGGATGTTGTCTTCCCCGCGTTCCTGTTCATTGTTGGGCTTTCCCTCCCCATTGCCCTTGAACGGCGAATGGCCGAAGGGCGGTCCATCTCGGTTGTGGCGCACATCGGCCTGCGTGTCCTCGGCCTCCTCATCATCGGGGTATACATGGTCAACTCCGAATCCATGCCCTCAAATTCCCCTGTCTATCGGGCCTGCTGGAGTCTCCTGGTGTATTTGGGTGTCATTCTCGTTTGGTCGGCCCCTTCGCAGCCCAGACCGTCCCGGACCACCTGGATCGCCGGCCGCTGGATCGGTATCATGATCCTCGTCGGCGCGGCGTTCTGGTATCGCAATCCGGAGGTGGGTGGCTGGATCCAGCTTCGGCATAGTTGGTGGGGGATCCTTGGCCTGATCGGCTGGGCGTACCTGGTGACTGCCCTTGTCTGGCTTGGCCTGCGTCGAAACCTGGCCGCGCAGGTGGGAATGATCGGCGTGCTTTACTGCATCTACTTCGCGGATCGCGCCGGAATGTTCACGTGTGTCGCCTGGCTCGACCGGGTCGTCGATATCGGGTCCATGCTCGGATCCCTCCCGGCCATCACCTTGTCGGGGGCCGTCGCGGGCCAGATGTTGGTGCTCTCGCCTGATCGGCCGGGTCACTGGCAGAAGATCTTCGGCGCGTTTGCTTTTGGTTTGGTCCTTGCCGGGACCGGGTTGCTGCTCCATGGCCTGCGGCAAATCCATCCCATGTTCATCATCAACAAGATCGCCGCCACGCCCCCGTGGTGCCTCCTGAGTTCTGCCTTGACCCTCTGGGCCTGGGCACTCCTTCACCTGCTGACCGATGCCGTCGGCCTGGGCGGTCGACCACGCATCCTCGCGGATGCGGGCAGAAACGCTTTGTTCGCGTTTGTTGCCGCACCCGTCATCTACGCGGTAGTGGACCTGGTGTCCGGGCTTACGGGCGGGTGGGACCCCTACTTCCATCTCAGCCAAAACTTCGCCACCGGCGTTTGGCGATCCCTGATTTTTGCCCTGGCCGTTACCTGGCTGACGGGATGGCTGCCACGCCGCGGTTGGACGCTGAGACTCTGAATTCCGCTGGGCTGCGGTTGGCTACGACTTAAATCCGGCCTCGCAGACCGGTCGCGGGCCTTGGAGCCGACCGACATCCGGCCGGCCGCGCCTCGAGTCACTTGCGTTTAACCGGTTGGGGCCGGATACTGCGCCCAGTGAATGTCACGGTCACCCATTTGACCGATCAACTGATCGCGTCTTACGCCGGCGTTGGCGGCATCAACCATCTCGACGGTAAAAACCTGCCCTCGAAACAGGTTGTCACGGAAATCGCCGTCGATTTGCTGCGCCTGGTCTTTCCTGGCTATTTTGATGAACACCTCCTTCATTCCTCGGAATTAAAGGTCGAGACCGCAACGTTGCTCGATGCCGTGTGGGGCCGGCTCGAGGATGAGATTTGCCGGAGTTTGGAATACGCCCCGCCCGATGCAGTCCGGAAGCGCGAAATCCGTTCCCTGGCTCACCAGGAAACCGGCGAACTCCTGGGTTGTTTGCCTGAGATCCGTGAATTGTTGCAGACGGACGTCGAGGCCGCCTACAACGGGGACCCGGCGGCACTGAGCAAGGAAGAGGTGATTGTAGCCTATCCGTTTGTGGAGACGATTGCGGTTCAGCGCCTGGCCCACCGGCTTTATCTCAAACAGGTCCCCTTGATCCCCCGCATCATGACCGAGTGGGCGCACACCCGTACTGGCATGGACCTGCATCCAGGCGCACAGATTGGCCCGCATTTCTTCGTCGATCACTGCACGGGAACGGTGGTGGGCGAAACGAGCGCTATTGGCAGTCATGTGAAAATGTATCAGGGCGTCGGCCTGGTGGCACGATCCCTTACGGGCGGCCAGGCCTTGCGCGGGCAGAAACGTCATCCGACCATCCAGGACGGTGTGACGATCTATTCCGGCGCCACCATCATGGGCGGCGATACCGTGGTCGGCGCCGGGAGCACGGTCGGCGCAAACGTCTTTCTGACTCACAGCGTTCCACCGCATTCCCTCGTCATTTCCGAGGAGGTTCAAGTGCGGGTGATGAGCAAGCAGGATCGGATGCCGGATTACCAGATTTAGGAGCCCTTTGAGGGCGGTCTCGGGACGCAGGCTGAAAACCGGTCCGAGCCGTCAACTCGAACAATGCCTCACAATCCCCAACGCCGACACCGAGATCACCGTCCGCAACCTCGATCGCAAATGCCCGAAATCAAACTCCAGCCCGACAACTTGAAATAGCAGGAAGATCAGGCCGATCCTCGCCAATAATTGGAGGGAATCCTGAGTCGCTGGCGGGAAAAGCCTACGCATCGCATCGGCTATCGATGAAGGAGGCGCAGGGCAATGTCCGTATCATACACCGGAGCGACAAATTCACGCGTTCCGCCTCCGTCAACTGGCGGGAGCAGCGTGCCCCGGCCGGTCTTCGTATCGATCCATTCCGCTTGCCACTGTCCTGCCGGAAGATCGATGCGAAGCGCAGCGTTGGCCACGGCTTTACCCTCGCCTTCATTCCGGAGGTAAATCGCCATGGCCTTCCCTGGTTGGACCAGGGCCCGGGCGGTTCCACCGGACGTTGCTCCGCCCCGAATGACGGAGTTGTCCGGTTTCATGTGAACGAAATCGAAACTCTGGATGAAATCGCGCAGGATTTTAATTTCTCTGCGGAATGCCGTATTGCCGCCGCCCGGTTGCGAGGCCGGATATTGAAAAGTCCCATCCTCGTGTCCGGCCACGAAGGAATAATCCAGGTTATTGTAGAGCGTGCCGCCCGCGATGATGAACTCCCAGGCCTCCGTCCGATAGGGGGCATTGTTCGTCCCCCGAAAACCGGTCTCGTTATCGCCCAATACCTTGTTCAGGTGGTAGTTCATCGCGACTGCTTCGGGTGGCGTGGCATAATGGAAGTTAAATACGGAGACCGCCGGATGCGGGCGTTCGATTGTGGCGGATTTATTGGCGATATTCTGAGTAATGAGATGTTTTTTTGGAAGACCGCTTTCCGTAGCCACGATAAGGTCCGCGATGTGATGCTGCCACTCCATGGTCACGCCCCCGAAATACGGCTCGTTGCAGATCTCGAACATGACGTTGTCGAATGGATTCAGCTCGGTGACCAGCTTCCGGGTCAGCGCCTCCTGGATACCCAGCAAAGCGCCGTTCCGGTCGAGCGTATACACCTGGTCTCGTCCGATCCCGCCAATCCCGTTCACATTGTTCCGGGCATTCATCGGACTTAGATTCCATTGCTTGTCCTCGTACATCGGGCAAAAGAGGGTGAACTCGATCACGATCCCTTTTTGCTCCGCGTACCCGGCAAAATCTCTGAGCCGTTTGAAGTAAGCCTCGTCCCACTGCGACAGGTCGAATTTATTGCCCTGGTTGGCGTAACCGGGTTTATCACTGCGCGCCCACGGACAAATGAATCTTCCGGACTGCGGCGCCAGTGTGTTACGGGCGATGTTGAACGCCCCATCGGGCTCCACATAGCTGCCGCTAAACGTGCGGGTCAACATCATCCCTTCGGCCGCCAGGGTGTCGAGATACTTGTGATAATCAAAATCCAGGTTCAACACCGCCCCGTAATGCTCGGCCGACGTGATCAATGTCGACGGCTGACCCCGCCAAAGAAAATAATGTGGGTTGTCCGGGTGCAGCGCGATCGGCGCCGCAGTCAGCGATAGGACTGAAATGCTCAGCATCGAGAGCATTCCCAATTTGAGGATGGGACGTGACAGGTGCGTTTTCATCGGTCGATCCCGAAGCATGAATGCACCCGCCACGGGAGTCAAAGGTTACCGACTCATCGGCAGCAATTCTCATTGTCCTGGGAGCGCCAGCATCCCTGCCGGCGCTGTAACTTCTTTGCGAGTCAGTCCGAACGCCGACAAGGATGCCGGCGCTCCCAGAAGTGGCAAAATGCGAACGGCTGATCATCGGGCGCCCCCACCTCGGATATCTCCTCGCCAGGGGAGAATGAAGCGAGCAACACTCAATCGCTATGCGTAGTCCCCTCCTCGCCGGCAATGTCGTTGGTGGGTGCAATCCCAGCGCCTCCAGAACGGTTCCAGGTTTGTCCACGGCAGTATTGCTGATATTCGCGTTATGCGGGTCGAGTATTGCGCAAGAAACATTGGAAGTAAGTCTGCCAGCAGGGGTTAAAGCGGTTTGGGACCCGGCTTGTGCCTGGCGCGAGATGACCCCCACCCGGGAACGGATCTGCATTAATGGATTGTGGCGCTGGCAGCCCGCCCAAGACCGCCATGCCGAAGTACCGACCTCAGCGTGGGGGTACTACAAAGTGCCTGCCTGTTGGCCCGGCAACCAGGACTACCTCCGGAGCGACTATCAAACTCTGTATCCGCATCCGAGCTGGAAAGAGACAAACCTCGGCGGCGTTCGCAGCGCATGGTACGAACGCACAATCACAATCCCCGAGGATTGGGCCGGACGGCGCACCGTTCTCGACGTCGAGTACCTCAATTCCTACGCGGCCGTCTTTATCGACCGCCGTCCGGTGGGCGAACTTCGATTTCCCGCCGGGCAATTGGATCTCACGAAAGTGGCGCGCCCGGGCGCGACCCATGTCCTGAGCCTGAACGTGGTCGCACTGCCACTCAAGGCCGTGATGGAGTCCTACACAGACACCAATAATGCAAGGCAGCGAGAGGGCCAGGTCGAACGTCGCGGCCTCTGCGGCGATGTCTGGCTTATAAGCGAACCCGCCGCCGCGCGGCTCTCGCAGGTCCGCGTCGACCACCTCGTTCCGCCAAAGTCAGGTCACCTTCCATGCGGGATTGCAGGCCATGGCTGCGAACAATGGTTACCGACTTCGCGCAGTCATCACCGACCAGGGCCGGCAAGTCGAGGAATTCACCGGCCCCGAGTTTTCCGGCCGCGACCTGATCGAGGACCAACAGAGCTTCGTGGCTTCATGGAGACCACCAAAACTCTGGGACATTCACACACCCAACAACCAGTATGAGGCCGAGCTTTCCCTCCTGGACGCGGACGGTCGGGTGGTGGACACCGCCATCCCGGTGAAGTTCGGATTCCGGGAGTTCTGGGTTCAGGGCCGTGATTTGTATTTGAACGGCACCCGGCTATACCTGTCGATGGTGCCGATGGACAATGCCGAAGTCGGTGCGGCGCTGGCGACTTATGCGGGCGCCAAAGAGAGCTTCCTGCGCCTGAAAAGTTTCGGGATCAACTTCGTCTACACCCACAATTACGGATGCGAACCCGGATCGCACTTAAGCTTCGCGGAATGCCTGCGCGCGGCCGATGACACGGGGATGCTGGTCGCGTTATCGCAACCACACTTCAGCGCCTACGATTGGAAATCGTCGGATGCCGACCAGACCAACGGCTACGCGAGTCACGCCGCATTTTACGTGAGCGTGGCCGGGAGCCATCCGTCGGTGGTGGCTTACGCCATGAGCCACAATGCCACCGGCTACAACGAGGATATGAATCCCCAAATGATGGATGGCTTGAGCGATCCCCGGGATCAATGGTCCGCTCGGAATGCCGCACTCGCGTTGCGCTGCGAAGCCATCGTCAAACGCCTCGACCCGGCGCGCGTCGTTTATCATCACTCCTCGGGCAATCTCAGCGCCATGTATACACTGAACTTTTATCCGAATTTTGTCCCGATTCAGGAACTGGATGATTGGTTTGAGCACTGGTCGACCGTCGGCAATAAACCGCTGCTCCTCGTCGAATACGGCGCGCCGTTTGGGTGGGACTGGACCATGTACCGTGGTTGGTATCAAGGCCGTCGCGAGTTCGGCAGCGCCGCCGTGCCGTGGGAGTATTGCCTCGCGGAATGGAATGCCCAATTCCTGGGTGATCCGGCCTACCAGATCAGCGACCGCGAAAAACGCAACCTGCGCTGGGAAGCCGACCAGTTTCGACGCGGCCGTGCCTGGCATCGCTGGGATTACCCTTTCCCGGTGGGCGACGCGCGGTTGGACGAGATGCAGCCCGTGCAAGCCGCTTACACCACCGACAACTGGCGGGCCTTCCGCACTTGGGGGCTCTCGGGCAACTCGCCCTGGGAACATGATCGCTTTTGGAAGTTGCGCGATGGTTTCCAGCACCGGCGCGAGGAACTCCCCGTCGATTGGGATCATCTGCAGCAACCCGGTTACAGCCCGGACTTCATCGACCGCACCTATGCGCGTTTTGACCTCGCTTACCAACGATCCGACTGGGTTGCCTCGCCTACCGCCCAGTCGCTCCTTCGCAATAACCTGCCGTTGCTGGTGTGGATCGCCGGCAAGCCGGAGCATTTTACCACCAAGGAACACACCTACTACGCCGGCGAAACCGTCCGAAAACAAATCATCGCCATCAACAACTCCCGCGTGACCGTGACCGGCAATGCCTCGTGGTCGACCGATTTGGGCGCAGCATTCGGTGGAATCCAACCGTTGGATATTGCGACCGGAGACCAGGGCCGCGTTCCCATGAACCTTGAATTACCAGCCGACCTCACGCCGGGGGATTATCAGATCCATGCGCGTTTCAGATCCGGCACCGGAGAAACTCAGGAGGACACGTTTAACCTGCAGGTCATCCCACGTCCCAAGCCCTTACACCTGGACTCCAGGCTTGCGCTCTTCGATCCACCCGGCCATACGGCCCAATGGCTGGAACGGTTGGGCGTCGCCTGCCAACGTGTCGATGCTCACTCCGATCTTTCGCAATGCGATGTGTTGCTGATCGGCAAAGGTGCACTCACGGTCGATGGTCCGGCGCCCTCGCTCGATCGCGTGCGCGATGGGCTCAAAGTGGTCGTGTTCGAGCAGACCGCCGATGTCCTCGAACGCCGTCTCGGTCTAAGGACCGAGGAATATGGCCTCCGCCAGGTCTGGCCACGCGTGCCGGACAGCGCGCTTTTGGAAGGACTGACGGCGCAGAACCTGCGCGACTGGCGCGGGAGTTCCACCCTGTTGCCGCCCAACATGGCCGGGACCTCGAATCCGCGTTACAATGGCGCGCCGACGGTACGCTGGTGCGGGCTCGACGTGACCCGGCTCTGGCGCTGCGGCAATTGGGGGAACGTGGCCTCGGTGCTCATCGAGAAACCGCAACGGGGCGATTTCCTGCCGATCCTCGACGGTGGTTACGCCCTCCAATACAGCCCGCTCCTCGAATACCGCGAGGGCAGGGGACTGCTCTTGTTTTGCCAGATGGATGTCACCGCGCGGACCGAAAGCGATCCCGCGGCCGAGACTCTCACACAGAATGTCCTTCAATATGTGGATTCCTGGAGCCCGACGCCGCGCCGCACCGCCGTATACGCGGGCGACCCCGCCGGTATGCAATGGCTGACCGACGGCGGTTTTGATGCCCATCTTTTCCAGGGCCAACCGCCGGGACCCGACCAGGTGCTAATCGTGGGGCCCGGTGGCGGCCGCGAGCTCGCCGCACAGTCGCCGTCCACCGTAGCCTGGGTCCAGGCCGGAGGACCGGTCCTGGCCATCGGCCTCGACCAGCCGGATGTCGACGCGATCCTGTCGACGAAAGTAACAATGCGGTCGGCGGAACATATCGCGGCATGGTTCGCACCCTTCAGCTCTCATTCATTGTTTGCCGGGGTGGCACCGGCAGACGTGCATGATCGAGATCCGCGCACGATGCCTCTGGTCGTTGGGGGCGCGGACAACTTCGGAGATGGGGTATTGGCAGCCGCAGACCAAATCGTGTTCTGCCAACTCGCGCCCTGGCAGTTCAGCCGGAGTCCCGAGCAGTTCGATCAACGTCGGACATTTGTGCGCACTTCGTTCGCCGTGAGTCGTCTCCTGGGGAACCTCGGCGTGTCCAATTCAACACCGCTCTTGGATCGGTTCAGCCATCCCGACGTTTCCTCCGACGGACCTTCAGTCGCCGAGAACGGTAATCCTGTCACAGAACCTGCCGCCGGACGCTGGCTCGACGGGCTGTATGTCACCCGGCCTGTGGAATGGGACGATCCCTATCGGTTCTTCAGATGGTGAACTGTGCCGGCCTGCGCACCCGATTCAAGGATGAGAATCTGATTCGGCCCGGCGGCGTCACTGCGACGACCGCGAAATGGGAAGCGCGGTCGCGCGGGCGAGCCGATTATTCATCGATTTCATGACTTATGACTTCGTAATTTCCGGAGTATGAATTCCCGCTGTCGTTCCAGTCCGTGCTGTAGATGATGCAGACACGCCAGGGCTTTTCCGCCGGTGGTTGCACTCGAAATTCACCGAGTGCCCCGGGTCGATAGAGGGCCGAGTTGTATTCCGGGGTTCCCCTGGGATAATCGTCGGACACCGTATCCCAGCCCGAACCATCCGTACCCGGACCGGTCGATCGCACTTGTACTCGGACATTCCATAAAAGAATGGCATGAGGTTCGGCATTGCTCAGAGAGAAGCTGGCCTCGCCGGCAGCCCACGTCGCCAGCGAGATCGTCACTGGATTGGAATCGGGTGTGTTCGTGATGCCCACATAACTGTGCGGACCACCGGCGCGGAGCACGTACAATGGTCGCCCGGTGACCGTCGCCAGCCCTGTCGCCGAACCGCCCTCATCCGCTGGTCCGGTTGCGGGCACGCTTCGAGTGCCACAACCGCAGAACATGACCAGGACCGACAGCAGAACCGTAGGTGATTTCAAATGGCCCTGTCTGAGCTCCGTCCGCCCACCCAATCCAGCAGCAGAAAGGTGCAGACGAAGAACGGGAACACGCCGTAGAGCGTGTCGCTTACGGAGTGGGAGTGTCGGTCGACGGCTCGAAATACCGTGAGGCAGAATAAAAACGCGAGCAACCACACGATCGAACCGGGGATGGAGGTTGGGACGTAGAACCAACCGAGACGTTTGAACCAGGATTTTCTCATACGCGGTTAGAATTGGGATCACTTTGCATTACAAAGCACATTAGTCAAGTGAACTCCGCACCCACCCTCACTTCTCCGCAACCAAAGGACTGCGCACCGTTCTCGCGCCGAGCTCCACTTCAGCCCGCCCCCTCAAGACTACTCGGGGCCGGTTTCCGGCCGAAGCGATTGAAGATAATGCCAGATGGCAGTGAACTGCCTTTGGGGGTCGCCTTCGAACACGGTCTTGATCGAGGTTTTACCGTCCTTGCCGATGAATTTGGGCATCATCGTCGAAGGCACCAGCCGCGGGGGATCGTGGACATAGCGCCAGTAATAACCCGGTCGCAGGCGCTCGCCCACGCAGGCAAAATTCACCGTCGCTGTGTCTTTGCCTGCCAATGCGGTCTGTGAGCCCACACTGTGACAGGATACACAACTGAAGCCGCCGCTCACTTGGGTCAATGCCTCACCAACGGCGGCAAGTTGCGGATCGACCTCCGGGGGTGGCGTGGATTCATTGGGATAGCCGTGCTGATTCGCCATTCCCTCAGCGATACCGCCCGCATACGCCGTGAAGGCGGGCATGCGACCTTCGAGCTCCGGCCGCGGTTTGTAGGACAACGTGCCTTCCAGGCAACGCCGCATCCATCCGGCGTAGAGTTTTTCGCCCGCAAACGTCAACAATGGCCGACCGAGGTGAACGCTGCCGCCACGGGCAGATTCTTCGTCGTCATAGGGATTTGCCGGCTTCGGGGTGACGATGCCTAATTGCGTCAGCCGATCGGTTTCCAGGTCGCGCGGATGACAGGCGTTGCATTGGAGAGTGCGATAGGAACGTTCAGCAAACTCCGCCGCGGCGTCACGGCCCAGTGCGTCCGCGAACCCGTCGCGGGCGAATGTCCTCAGTGCGGTCCGTTGAGATGGATCAAACGCAAAGTCCGGGGCTTTACCGCGAGCTGTGGTATCATCGGCCAGGCAACCTTGGTTCCAATTACCAACGGCAAGCTTTGCAAGCGTCAAGGGCTGGGACCGGTCTTGGATCGTCGCGAGCGTGTGGCAACTCAGGCAGCCCAGTGTGGCCACCAATTGCCCGCCACGCTGGGCATCCGCGATTGATCTCAGCGATTCGTCCTGCCCCGCGACTGGAGCCACGACCGTGCGATCGAGCAGGAAGACGGAAAGCGCTGCGGCTTCTGGGTCCGTGAGGTTGAAATCCGGCATTCGAGTCCAATGGAAGTGCTCTGCCGGGGCGCGTAGAAAGGTCTCCAGCGCGCGCGGCTGCCACTTCGCTTCCACATGGTTCAGCGGTACACGGGGATCGTTCGCCAGGCTGGCGCCGCCGGGCAACGAGTGGCACGCCACGCAGCCGAGATTTCCAAACAACCACGCGCCGTCCTCCGCCAGGTCGCCGCGGTTGCCTGGATTCAGCGGCGGCTCGGTGCTCGACGCGGATGCGCGCACGGTCCCCAAGTACGCCGCGATGTCCGATGCATCCGCAGCCGCGTTCGGGCCGGTGAGAAGTCTCGGCATTCGCGCGTCGGGTCGGATCGATTTCGGATCGAGCAACCACGACTGCATCCAGGCCGGTTTGAGGCGATCGCCGATGCCGTCGAACGCGGGCGCATCCACGCCGAGCTCAGGCATCGCCGTAGACGGCCAGGGCGACGATGGCTGGTGGCACCTGGCGCAATAATGTTCGGCGAAAAGTTGACGGCCCTCACGCGAGAGTGCGCGTCTATGAAGCGCCGCATTCTTGGAATCATGGACAAAAGCCGTTGCTGGCACCGGTTCGTGGGGCAGTCGCTTCGAGGACCAGGCGAGTCGCAACTCCGCGTCCCCGGTGGGAGGGCTTTCATATTCCAATGCGAACCGGTTCAGTCCGCCGCGCAACGCCACCGGCCCGCCGTGTGCCTGGCCCAATTCGGGGCCGTGTGCCTGCAGGACAAGTTCGCCGTTGATCCGCACTGCTGCGCGTCCACGACCTTCCACGGCAAATGTGACTTCGTCGTTGAGTTCCGATTTCAGATAACCCTCCCACCGACACCGGAATGGACCGGCATCCAGGAATGGAGTTGGAGGCGAGCCTTCCGGAACGTAGAGCGCCGCAAGACGGGAAAGGCGCGTGTCCAGCGCCTCTCCGCCGGCGGCCCGGCTGAAGGCTTGAATCAATCCCGACTCCGTCTGGGCGAGCTCCGGCTGAGTTAGCTTGGCGCGGACGATAGCGCCAGGACCAAGCCAATCCCGGCCCGATTTCGCATTGAGTTTGTGAATGGTGCCATGGACGAAATTCTCCACTCGGGCTGAGTCGGAAAACGCGAGGTTGAAGATCACGTGAACCTGCATGACCGGCCGAACGTCGGGCACTTTCAGAAAGACGGTCGTGCGATCCGCCGACAGCGTGGCTGATTCGACCGACCAGGTATCGCGCCCTTCCTCGCCATTGAGTTTGAAGTCCGGAGAACCGGTACTCGGCGGTCCAGTGATAGTTCCACGCCGTGACGTGGTAATTGCCCGGATCCGTCGCGCTCTCAGCCGCAAGCGGATCGGTGAAGCGCAGCACGATGCCGTCTCGGACGAAATGGAGCGTGCGTGCCATGTGAACTGGTTTTCCGGTGTAGCGCACGCGATAAAAGCCGCCGGCCTTGGTCTTGTTTCCCGCCCAGCCGAAGAGGCCGCAGGTGTAAAGCTGGCCCGTCTGCGGATGCCATGCCCCGCGCATCGCGCCGGTCTCGAACTCCAAGGGGAATCGCGTCACCGCACCTTGCATCATCCCGTCGACCTCTTCCTTGAGCAGCAGGAAGAGGTGACCCATACCGTAGGAAATGGTGATGATCTCGTTGGGGAAGGGTCCCCACTCGGCGGTCGGCACCCAAAGCTGCGTCCCGCCGGAGCGATCCACAGAATTGTGCACCCAACAAAGCGGTTCGTCGTAGGATGTGCGGCCTTCGGGATTCCAGGCCCACTGATAACCGTACCACCCGCCCGGCTTGATCCAGTTGATCCGGTTGGCGGGCATCCAGTGGCCTTGGTTGTCCATGCTCGTCAGCTCGCCATGGGGACCGACACCCAGTCCATTGTTGGCCCGGAACCCGCGCGCGACGACTTCGAAGGTGGATCCGTCTTTGGATACTTTGATCAATGTCCCGTTATGCGGGTGTTTCGCCGTCGTCCCGTGACACGCGCACTTAATGTAATAGAAACTGCCATCCGGCCCTGTCTTTAAGTCGAGCGCGAACTCGTGAAAATGCTCGCTCACCATGCAGTCGTTGTTGAAGTTCTCATAGAAATCGGACTCGCCATCGCCGTTGAGATCGTGCAGGCGTGTGATCTGATCGCGACCCAGCACGTAGATCTGGTCTTCCACGATGCGCAGACCGAGCGGCTGGAAAAGTCCCGTGGCGATGCGCTGCCACGTCAGGTCGCGCAGGTCGCCATCCACCCCTGAGACGATCCAGACGTCGCCGTTCCAGGTCGTCAGCGCCACACGTTCCCCGTCCGGAAAGAAGTCCAGACCGCCAAAGCGCATCCAGGATCGCCACGGGTTGGACGCCGGATCGGTGAGCGTGTCCAGCGCATAGGGCCCGTCATTGGTCCCCAGGGTGCCGTGCGTGACCAGTTTCTCCCGCCAACGCGGCGGGCCCCCGTGAGTGTAGGGTTCGAGATCGGCTGGCGGCGGTGATGACCGTAACAAGGCGGCAAAGTTCGCCTGTGCGTCTCGCGGGCCGCTCCAAATAAGTATTTTGCACCGGGTCGGCTTGGTGATTCGCGGGAAGCAAAGACTCAGTTGCCCGTCGTCGGTCATGAGCCAACGCGCACCGTCGGGGCCGCCAACGACCGCGGCTGCCAACACGTCCTCAGGCGCTATTTGGCTGGCATCGCTCACGTCGGTTGGAGTCGTTCGGGCCGGCAGATCCGCGTGTCGGCCGCGACTCGAAAGGATCACCAGACCCCGGGAGGCCGCAGATTCGGCGGCGACGGGCTGGAGTCCGTCCAAGCCGAGAAACTCGCATTGCCGCATGGGATCGAAGCAGACCTGCACTGCCGTTTCCGTCGACGAAGGTGACACGTTGAGGGTTCGCACAAATGCGGTCGTACCCCCGCGCCGCTCCAGCGCCGGCATTTCCAGCACGGACATCTCGCCGACCGAATAGGAGAGCACGACCTTTTGTTCATGCAGGTAAAGCCCCTTCCAATGCCCCCACGTGTGAGGTAATGGCCCATACGGATATCCCCGCGGATCTTTGAAGCTGCCTGCTCTCGACCAACCCGGCCCGGAGGGATTGCCGAACACTTGCCGGCCGGCGATCCGCGGGTAGGCCCAGTGCTCGCCGTCAAAGACCACGCCCTTCAGTTCAACGAATGCTCCGGTCCAACCCGCGGAGTACCGCAGCAGGTCGGTGTCGAAGATCACGGATTCGTTGTGCGCGCCGCCGAAGTGGGCGCCCAGGTTGATGGCAATACCCTTGTAGGCGATGTTCGTGCCCGGCGCCGGTGCTTCAATGCTGGCCGTGAGGAACGGTCCATAATCCATCGCCTTCCATGGCGGGGGCGGCTCTCCCGCAACGGCGGCGCTCAGGATGGCCAACCCAAAACCTGCGGCCCATATTCTTCCACAATCCGGCAGCAAAGCGCTCCTCAAGTTGCGTTGTCCAAACGCACTGCCTCGGCCAGTTCATCCAAAAAGTTGGGCAGGGCCGACTGCACCCGGTTCCAGTTCGGAATCAGGGCAGTGCTGAGGGGATCGTCAAGAAATGCGCGGGCAGCGGATCGAATACTTCGGACAAATGTCGCCAGGGCGAGTTCCTCCTCGTGTCGATCGAATTTTAAGCCATTGATGGCCGCGTCGGCACCGTAGTGGCGCATCGTATCCTCCGCCTTCCGAACGTAGGCACTCAGCAGCGTGTCGAACAAGCCGGAGTCCAGCTTGATGCTCTCCGAGGCCATGGTCCGAAAGATCGATTTCGCCACGTCATTGGCCATCTTGTTCAGACCCCGCTCCGGATCGCGAACGGAAAGTTCCTGGTGCTTGTGATCGTAATTCTCGCATAACTCCGATTGGCAGATCGCGCGCGGAGCTGAGTTTCGAAAGACTTCCGACAGCATACCCACCTCAAATCCCCAATCACAGGGCAACCGCGTGCGCCGGACCAAATCCAGGTCCAGGCAGATTTCGCCCGCCAGGGGGTATCGGAATGTGTCCATGTAAACGAGGTAAGGGTGCGGGCCAAGCATGCTTTCAAGTGACCGCAGCAACGGCGTCAGCATCAGCCGCATCACGCGGCCATTCAGCTTCGACGTGTACCGGGCGTAATAGCCTTTGCAGAAGTCAAAACCCATGCTCGGATGCGCCACCGGATAACAAAGCCGCGCCAGTAATTCACGATTGTAGGTGAGGATGTCGCAATCATGCACGGCCACCATGCCCGCCTGTTCGCTGGCCAATACGTAGCCGAAACAGGTCCACACATTCCGACCTTTACCCGGACCGCCCAGATCCAGGTCCGCTTCCTCCAATTGCTGATAGAGCCGCTGCAGCCGGGGCCCGGAATTCCAGATCAACGTTGGAACTTGCGGTAGTTGCCCGAATAACCGCCGCGCCCTGGCCCAGTCCTTGGCGTTGGCCTGGTCGATCCCCACCACGACCTGTTTAAGGTACTGTACCCCTCTCAATTCGCGCAGGGTGTGCCGCAATGCCGCCGTCCCCAACTCCCGGCTGTGGCACGGCAACACCAGGGCTATCGGCGAATCCTGTGCAAAGGCGCACAGTTCCCGCTCCAGCCTCCCCACGTCGGATCGCCCCAGCCGATGCAATGTGGCGATGGCGCCGGTCTGGAAAAAATCGGCCACGTCCTGACTATGTTGGCTGGAGACTCGCCAACTCAAGGCCAAACCGCGTCCCCGCCTTCAACCTCGTGTCCGCCACCCGCCCAACCACCGCTCGGAGGGCCGAGTTCCACGAGGCGCTGATCCACCCAACCAACCGCTCGGAGGGCCGAGTTCCACGAGGCCCCGACTTGCCCGGCAATCGTCCAGCGACGCATCGGCCTCAGACGATGCAAGCTCATTTCAATGCGTCAAATGGCGTTAGCTGATCTTCCCGTTTGCCGGACGCCTGGCTGATCGAATCCTTGATCCTTTAAACAACCCAACCCAAAGTTGATCTGTCCGCAACATCTTTGAGCGATCAAGGATTCTGGGGACTCGCAGAGCTCGTCCCTCCGGGGTGAATATGCAAACCGGAGGGCCGAGTTCCACGAGGCGCTGATCCACCCAACCAACCGCTCGGAGGGCCGAGTTCCACGAGGCCCCGACTTGCCCGGCAATCGTCCAGCGACGCATCGGCCTCAGACGATGCAAGCTCATTTCAATGCGTCAAATGGCGTTAGCTGATCTTCCCGTTTGCCGGACGCCTGGCTGATCGAATCCTCGATCCTTTAAACAACCCAACCCAAAGTTGATCTGTCCGCAACATCTTTGAGCGATCAAGGATTCTGGGACTCGCAGAGCTCAGTAGTGTCCAGTTATTACGTATTGGGCCAGAGCAAGTTCTGAGGATGGCGATCGCCAACGATTTGCTCCGCAGCACGAGCGTTGGTGCAAGCAGCTCTGCCAGAGTCGTTTGCTCGAAGATGTTGACGCTCACAATTTGCAATTTCGTTCAGACTTTGCTGTAGATTGAGCTGCTTCCGAACGATGGCCACCATCAGGTACGCACAGATGGCCGACCAGATTTGAACGCGCACCGCGTTCTCGCTGCGACCGTAGAAACTGCGAATCCGCAGATGCTGTTTGATCCATTTGAAGAACAGTTCGACCTGCCAACGCTTACGGTAGAGTTCGGCGATCACCGCTGCGGCCACGTCAAACTGGTTGGTCAATAGAACCAAGGTGACTTGTTCTCCGCATCGTAGACCCGAATTCTTCTGAGCGGTATGGTAGGACTTTCGCGACCATGGACTGACGAGCTGAATCGTTTGATCACAACGCAAACCGTCGGTCTTGTCGACTGGCCGTGAAGCGAGCACTCGGAATTTAACGTGGTGTTTATTGCGGACTACGAAGAAGCCGCCCGCCTGGTGGAGTCGATAAAGGCGGATGAAATCCAGATAGCCACGGTCCATGACATAGTAGCGCCCCGGAGCACGGGGATGCGATCGAGGATCTTCATGTCCGGGAACCCGGCTTGAGTGATGGCGCCCCAGGCTGGCAGGTTGCCCTGTAAAGACAGCATCAAATGCAGCTTGAGGCGGACTGGCGGAGCGGGCGTAGTAGCCCCAAGGGAACAAATTCAGGCTCAGCGAAATGATCGAGGAATCCAACGCGAAAGCCACTCGGGGCAGTTCCGGATCGATCGGATGGTCCTGATAGAGTCGGCGGCGCGGCGCATGAGGATCTGGGCCAGCGCCTGAAATAAACGCCAATCGCGATGACGGCCGGCATAGGCCAGGTTGGTGCGCGAAAGGTGACCGCGGAATCCCAAGTGATAGAGGCCAGATCCTCGGCCTTGAGCAAGCCACGACATCGCGCAGGCTTTCGCGATAGGTCAGTTGGCCGAAGCAGAGCGCCAGAATTGATCGTAGCTGGTTAGACCACGCGTCGGGCGGGTAGTGGGGAATCGTTCGGTGCACCGGGAAAACTCGGCTGGAAACAGTGCGCAGGTGATTTGAGAGAAGACCGTTGCGGAAGGCTGCATCTGCCGAGAGTGCGCCCATCGCGAGGATCTTCGAGCTCATTACCCCACCGCATATCCACGCGCAGAACATCTTAAAACGGGCTCCTCAGCTCCATGTCGATAACAGGGGGTGCAGTCAAAACACCCAATGAATTCAATGCTCCGGCCGAGGGTCTCGCCAACTTAGCTGGACACGAGTGCGCAGAGCTCGTCCCTCCGGGGACGAATATGCCAAACCGGAGGGCCGAGTTCCACGAGGCCCCGACTTGCCCGGCAATCGTCCAGCGACGCATCGGCCTCAGACGATGCAAGCTCATTTCAATGCGTCAAATGGCGTTAGCTGATCTTCCCGTTTGCCGGACGCCTGGCTGATCGAATCCTTGATCCTTTAAACAACCCAACCCAAAGTTGATCTGTCCGCAACATCTTTGAGCGATCAAGGATTCTGGGGACTCGCAGAGCTCGTCCCTCCGGGGCGAATATGCAAACCGGAGGGCCGAGTTCCACGAGGCGCTGACCCGCCCGACACGCAAAACAATTTGACGCCTGCCCGCCGTATCCGAAGACTCCTCACTCGTCTTGAGACTTGTCGTCGTTCATTACCATTTGCGACCGGGGGGCATCCGCCGCGTGATCGAACTTGCCACTCCTCATCTCGTCAGTCATTCCATACCGCCCATCACCGCTGTCACGCTGGCTGCCGGCGAGGCCTTGGATCAACGCTGGAACAAAGCTTTCATCCGCTCCCTGCCCGGCGTCGCTGTGGACTTCGCGATCCATCCCGCCCTCGGCTATGCCGCCGAACAAGTCTGCGGCTTCCCCGAACTCCGAAAAGCGATTCGGGGGTTTCTTAAGCAGCTCCTCACGCAGACCCCCGCCACAGTCGTCTGGGCCCATAATCTCGGCATCGCCCGCAACCTGATCCTTGCCGGCGAATTGGCCCGGATTTGCGCGGACCAGCAACTCCCTCTTGTCGCGCACCACCATGACTGGTGGTTTGAAAATCGCTGGCATCGCTGGCCGGAGATCCAAAGATGCGGCGCTCGCACCCTGGCGCAAGTCGCGCCCCTCACGATCATCGCCGGTCCCACCGTTCGTCATGCCGCTATCAACCGGCGCGATGCCTCCCGTCTCCACCGCCATCTGGGAAGTGCCGCAACCTGGCTTCCCAATCTCGCCGGCGAGTTGCGCGCGCCGCACCGCACCGACTTGGCGTATGCCCGCGAATGGCTGAACCGAAAACTCAGCGCGTCCTGGTCCGGATGCTTTCCGGATAACTCGCCAGTCTGGATCTTTCCTTGCCGCCTGCTCCGACGCAAAAACATCGCCGAAGCATTGCTCCTCACCCGTTGGCTGAGGCCCGGGGCCTGGCTTGTTACCACCGGCGGCGCAAGCTCCGCCGACGAACTCGCCTATGCGCAAATTCTGGGTGCCGCCGCGAAATCCGAGCAATGGCCGCTTCACCTCGGAATCCTCAGTCCAACCCCGAGCGACGCCCCCGGTATCCCCGAACTCATCGGAGTCTGCGAGACCGTCCTCCTCACTTCGATCCAGGAAGGCTTCGGTTTGCCCTACCTCGAAGCGGTCGCCGCGCGCCGTCCCCTCATCGCCCGCGCACTGCCTAACATTGCACCCGATCTCCATCAGTTCGGTTTCGACTTCCCCCAGACTTACTCGGAGATCCTCATCGATCCCAATCTCTTTAATTGGCGCCTCGAGTTCGGCCGCCAGGAGCGCCTTTTCCACGCATGGCGCAGCCGCCTCCCGCCTGCTTGCCGAACCCGCGGTGCCCGGCCGGCTGTGCTCAACGCCGACCGCCCGCAGCCGGTCCCTTTCAACCGCCTCACGTTGACTGCCCAACTCGAAGTCCTCCGCCATGACGTCGCCTCCAGTTGGAAGGCGTGCCAGCCCCTGAACCCCTTCCTGAATGAATGGCGACGGCGCGCGCAACAGCGCCGACTCAAGCAGAACCCCTGGCCCGCGACGGCCTCGCGCTGGTTGAGCGGACCCGCCTATGCCAAAAGGCTCCTTCGCATGTTCCACAGACCGCTTCACACCCCGGTGACTCCAATCCAGTCTCGAGCCGTTCAAGCCGACTTTATCCGGGCCACGCTTTCCGCCGATCAGCTCTACCCCTTGCTCTGGAAACCGCCCCCGGAGACCGAGCTGCCTTAACCCGCACACCCGCATCCTCGTCGTTCCCAAAATCCTGAGATGCCTCAACCCGCGCATTTCGTGGCGCCCGTGAAGAATCGGAGCTGGAGAAAAACACGCCGCTTGTCCTCCACCACGGCTTCATGTCATTGATTTTGAAAACAAATCCGATCATGCCGCAAACCACCTCCACGAATGCGATCGTCGAGTCGCCTAAGGTGATTTTGTTCGATGTCTACCAGACCCTCCTTGCCGTCGGCCCTCCGCCCGCCGACGCCGGCCTCCGCTGGTGTGGATTATGGACCGAAACCCTTGGGTTCGCGCCACGAGGAAGTCTCGAAGATGTCGCCGCTGCCACCGTCAAGGTCATCGAGATCGATCACGCCGGAGCGAAGACCCGCGGCATCCCTTTTCCCGAAGTCTTTTGGCCTTCGATCATGCGTCGGGCGCTGCCCGAACTCAATCGATTGACGGATGACCAGCTGGACACGTTTCTCTTCCGACACGCGCAGTTGGTCCGCTCGATCAAGCTGATGCCCGGGGCAGCCGAGGTCCTCCGCCCCTTGTCCGTCCAGGCGATCCCCCTCGGCCTCATCTCGAATGCCCAACCTTATACCCTCCGTGAACTCGACTCCGCCTTGGCCGACGCCGGCCTGGCGCGTGCCCTCTTTCGACCGGACCTCGTCTTCTGGTCCTACCTCCATGGCTATGCAAAACCGGATCCGCATGTCTTCCGCGCACTGAGCTCCTGCCTCCTTGCCGAAGGCGTCCCTCCCGAGGCGATCCTTATGGTCGGGGACCGCGAAGACAACGACATCGATCCCGCCCGCGCTCAGGGATGGCGGACCTGGCGGTTGACACCCGTCCCTGTGTCGGAATCCGCCGATGCCGGTGATTGGTTACAACTCGCCGCGCATCTCGGTTGTTGAACGGATCCCATCTGTCCCGACTGCCGGGAATGGACTCAAGCGACACAACACTTCTTGTACTTCTTTCCGCTTCCGCACTGGCCAGCGCGAATACTGCCTGCCCGCGCGCATTCCGAGGTGGTGATGGGTAACTGAATCAGGGAGCCACTCTGTAGAATTCCTGAGCCGTGATTTCGGGAACCACCAGGTCAAGCCGTTCTCCGACCGGATTGGTGAAGACTGGATTCCAACGACTCCAATCTGTGCTTCGTTCCAGGACCCACGGAACTGGGGAGACGTCGCGCGATGTAAGGCGAACGCGGCCTATCTCCAGCCGTTCCATGAGCAAGCGAATGCCGCCGACGATAACACCATCGTCCTCAACCAGTGCAAAGCCAGACTTCGGAACGCCGTTCACCTGCAACCGGTCGCCAAGGAGCAGCAATTGGCCTGTCCCGAGTGGAAGCACCCCCGACAACTCGCTCACCTGCGGCCGAAAGCCGTGATCGATCGTGCCGTCCGGCAACAACCTCACAAAATCATGCCGCATACTCCAGGAGTCTGGAACAGGGCCATAAATCAGAATGCGGTGGTCTGGCAGCGGGATGCTCCACTGGATCATCCCGAATGGGCTCGGGATCTCCGCGCGCGTCAGACCGTCCGAACTGACGCGCGTGAGGCGCCAAGGTTCTTGAACCAGAATCCCGCCATCCGGAAAGGTCCCAATACCTGCCGGCCACTCGAAACCAAAAACGAGCGGGGTGCCAAGGTTGAACTCGGGATCTCGCGAACCGTCGGCCAGCAGCCGCTGGAGAATGAAGGCTCCATCTACGCTGAGCGCCAGGACCAGGAGTCTTCCATCCGGTTGTAGCGCCAGAGATGCTGCTTCGCGACACGATTGCGGAAGGTCGGCGAAGTACCTCACGATCCACCGCTCCAGTGGCCTCAAAGCGCGCAACACACGGGCGTTCGACGTCGGCAAAACTCCGGAATGCTCCGCCGGCAAAAAACCGATTGTCCATCAGCGGTACCAGAACACGGACCCGGGCCTGGTGGTAATCGCCCGAGGGTGTGCTCGACCCCACGTCTAGCGACAGGTCTACACTCCCATCCGAATTCAGACGCGCGATGCATTGTCGAGGCGCGCCATTAAAGCTGTCGAAACTGCCACCCACCAGGACGGTTCCGTCCGGCAACGGTGCGATCGTCTCCAGATTCCCTGGTCCGGGGGCCGGCCCGGTGCCTGGATCGAATGTCGGGTCAAGACTCAACTCCGCCTGAAGCCGGGCCAACGCCGTTCGTGGCGCACCGTTCACGGTGTGGAAGTAACCTCCAATGAGGATGCGACCGTCAGTCTGAGAAACGGCCAGCGTGACCAAGTCATCGGTCCCTGGACCGGGACATTCCGGCTCGTCATTATCCTGGATCGTCACTCGTGCGGAGGCATTGCCCAGATGCACCGACCCGCTTACGCCGATCGGACGCAAGTCCGAGAGCAGGATGCGGAAGTCCTCATCCGATTCATCTGTGGCATCATCGCAGATTTTTGCCCGGATCGGAATGACCGCCGGCGGCAGCTCATGCGGGCCGTACGTGCCATGGAAAGAAATGTGCCCGGATGCTAGAACGAAATCTTCGCCAGCCGCGGCCGACTCGGGAATCACTTGATAGTCGATCTCGATTTGTCCCTGGAATAAGACTGGACCGTGCCGTCGGACCATCAACTCCGCCGTGCGCCCCAGCTCATCCACGCGAACCTCGCCCGGGATGAGTTCGATGAGATGGTCGTCGTCTCGGATTCTGACGAACGTTGACTGGGGGAAGCCCAATGCTGTGCCGATGCCTGGATCCGCAAGCGCGATCTCGAACTCTGTGGCAGCGTTCGCCGCGACGTTGGTGTTGTTTAACACCGTGATGGGAATCTCCCGTGCACTCTCACCCGGTCCAAACAATACGGTCTGCTGCATGCCTCGATAGTCCAGACCGTCAATGGCCGAAGCGTCGCGGGTGAAGAACTCCACGCGAGCGACATCATTCCCCGGGCCGGCGCGATAAACAGTCACCTTCGCTTCACCGGCGGCTTCATCCACATCGCCTCCACCCACATAAAAGGCCGTGGCGATTCCAGCCTCCTTCAGCCGCACGGCACCGACCTGTTGTCTGCCGTCCACATGCGAGAAGAGGCCGCCTGCAAGCACCTGACCGTCCGCCTGGGCGACTATCGAATGGACGCGAGGACCCCCGCCGTAACCACCAAAAAACTGGCCGTCGCGAGCCGCTCCAATGAAGACATTGAAGGTCCAGTCGCGCGTGCCGTCGGAAAAGAGGCGCACCACGCCGTCAGTCCAGTCAATCCCCTTGACCTGCCCCTGGAGGACATAGCTGGAGGTGGCAAGCAAGATCCGTCCCTCGGCATCAACCGCCAGATCGTCGATCGGGCTCGCTATCGCCGGACGAAACCGGTCGTCCACCTGGCCGTCCGCGCGGAATTGCACCAGACTCACGTTCTGGCCGTCAAACGACAGCCAGCCCCCCACGGTCACACGCCCGTCTGGGTGTGTCACTACTGCGGTGGCTTCACCTTCGATTCTGTCGGATTCAAAAGTCGGGTCTATGGATCCATCGAAGTTCAGGCGAGCACATGAACGCGGCGGCCAGCTCGTGAGCAGCCGGCCGGCGACCACCAACTTGCCGTCTTCCTGGAGCGCGAAATCGCCCACCCAGTTGTCGCTGAACTTCAGAACCGAATCAGCGAATCCGGAGTCAGGCATGCCGTCCGCCTTGAACCGCTCAAAGAACGCCACGTAGCTGAATTCGTTTGCTTTCATTCGCGACCCACTGACCAAGAAGCGGTCATCCGGCAAAACGAGTATTTTCGGCATCAGCACCGCGATTGGCGAGAAACCCGGATCGTTGCTCCCGTCCGGAAGCAGCCGTGTCACAGATTGATCGTTCGCAAGGTAGACCAGGACGCCACCGCCATGCTGAACTGCCAGGGAGTGGATTCCTTGAGACAGTTTCGCGTCAAAAGTGGCATCAAGCGTCCCATCAGGGTGGAGACGAGCCAGTCCCTTGCGCGTAAAGCCCTGAAATATCGTGAAATCTCCTCCGATAAGTATCCTGCCATCGTCTTGAACGGCTAACTGACTGACATAGCCTCTGAGGCTTGAGCCGATGTCAAACGTCGGATCTACGATTCCAATCTCCGCCGTCAATCGAGAAGCGAGAACGGTCAATGCCAAGAGACCAACGCGAAAGCACGGCCACGACGCACACATGGAATGCCTGTCACCTCGAACGATCCGGATCACCGCGAATGGCCGCCCCTCAGTGACTCCCGAATTGCCAAAGAGTGCAATTTGTAGAAGCCTTTTCATGGCCGAGCGACTCCTCCTGGATCTCCTGCAACTTCATCGAAGGACGATAAGTCCACGGCCCGAGGGGCGCAATTATAGTCTTTGGCGCAATGCATCCTCCCCTCGGGCAAAGACAGAATCATGGCAGGACAGAATCATGAAACAGGTGGTTCCCACTCCCATTGGGGTCGCGTCTCCATATTCCACAATTGGGATTCCGCTGATGAAGTCTTTTGATCAAAAAACAACAGCAAAGAGCACCATCAAATCCGCCTACCCTGCTCGCAAAAGTCGCGTCAAGCGAATTTAGCGCGCAAAACTCCCGACTGTTTTCGCGCCTGGTTCAGCTCGGACAAAAACGGGGGGTTTCTCAGCATAATCCATATTCCACAATTGGGATTCAAATTTGGAATTTCAGATGGAGGGACGAGCTCTGCGAGTCCCTGGATGAAGGCTCGGCAAGTCAGGGCCTCGTGGAACTCGGCCCTCCGATGGTTGTCCTGTCGGAGGGACGAGCTCCGCGAGTCCCCAGTATCATCCGGCATAAGGCACGCGCGACTTCCTCGGCTTGAAGCGGGCGGAACTCCCGGCGTGGGGTCATGAGGCGAGTTTGAAGCCGAGGTAGTCCGCACCCGAAGGATAATAATACGTGTCCGGTCCCTAAGGCGTTTTGAGTTCGCCAACGATGTTCGAGTACCGGCTGACCCTCGCGAGGAACGGGTTCGGCGACGCCTTGAGAGAACCGCACTTGGGTGCATTTTCAGGTTGTCGGTGGCTCTGCATCATCCGCCGCGTGGGGGCACGCAGCCTACAAGGAGAACCGATGCTGCCTGTAGGCCCGGTGCCTTCGCCGAGCGTCCGCCAGCACCGCCAACTTGAGGAAGCACTGACTGCACGGCGCGCTTCTCTCCGACAGTTCCTCCCAGCGGCGATTAAGCTAATTTCAGATTTTGGACAACCAGGAACATTTGCACGGCCTCAATGCACTGGCATCGGCGGGGGCATGTTATGCCGTGTTCGCTGCCGCGCCCGTCCCCGGGCGCGGCAACGCAGCGTCCACCAATGGCCCTGGTACACCTGAAAGCGCCAAACCGTCCGGCGTTGCTGCGCCCGAGGACGCTCAACATTCCCCACAAAAACGTGAGGGCTGCAAATTGCTAGGCGCGCTCCGGGTCCTTCGGGCTCCTCCGGCGGCTATTCCGACAACGACTGCGCAACTGTGCTCAAGAAGTGTTGGACGGATTGTCCTTGGTAAGATTTCTGGGATCCGGAGAACACAGCATCTGGAATGGGAACCAGAACGCCGCTCCGGCTACGGTGCTGCAACCTTGTAGTACCTCCGGGAGGCCGTGGCAGGCTCGGTGACTGATTTTACGGAGCCGTCGCCGGGCACGGTCGTTAGTAGAGTCCAATCTCCTTCCGTGAGGTCGTCCCGATACAGAATCTGGTAATCGCGGCCGGCGAGTGTGGGAAAAGAAAGCAACACTTGGTTGTCGACCAGTTGTGCCGACAACGACAGCCCCGCCGCCGGCACCAGCATGAAATAGCTCGGATGACAGTTCCCCGTGCTGGTGGTGAGCCGTAACGTTGCCTCACCGCCGAGAGCCAGTTGGGCGGGCATTACCGAATCGGGTTTGAGGAGTAGCACCCATTCATGGGTTTGGTTGTCGCGGCCCACGGCGTCCCAGTGGCCGAGCGGTTGGGTCGTCTGCGTGGTTGTGCCCGCGCCGTCGACCTGGGCGAGTTCGATGGAATAGCTGCCGAAACCCCCGGACCGGGCGTAGACGTGGAATTGGTTGGTGGGGAAGACGCGGGTGTAATTGACCCAGTCATTGGCGCCGAACCAGGCCAGGTGATAGTCGGTCGCGCCCCAATCGAGGAACGACTGGCGGATGTAATCGCGCGCAATCTCCTGGGGGATGCCGCTCACGCGATACGGATACTCCTCTCCTTCGAAGGGTTGGTGCTGAAAATCGATATCGGCGGTTGCCCCCAGCCCGCCGTAATCGCCCGGCAAGGCGTCGGGGATAAACTGTCCTCCGTCGAAATCGAAGTCCTCCGTCTCCACCATGAAGTTTTCCTGGCTGAAGGTATCGAAGGCGTAGTTGAGAACGATGCCGTGCTCGAGCGAATTGGTGATGGCGATGAGCGCAGTGTGCGGAGCGTTGGGCTGGAGCGCAGTGTAGACGACGTGCTTTGTCGAATCGGAGCCCGTCACCTCCAGGTTCGAGGAGACGTCTCTGCCGTCGAGGGTCACTCGGATGCCGCCGGGCGGGAAGGTGGCTTCCGCGGTGGTGACGGTGAAGCTCAAGGCATTGGTGTATTCGAAGGGGCGCCTTCCGGTGGGGAAGAGATCGCTGATCAATGGCCGATCCAATTCGGCCGCCGTGAGCATGAAAAAGTTCGGGAGCAGATTGCCGCCGCTGGTGATGCGCAACGTCGTCTTTCCGTCCAACGTCACCACGGCGTAGTTGCCTTCGGCGTCCCGCAACGGAACATTTTCATAGGTGGTCCAGCCCAGGCCGCTGTCGACGGTGAAGGTGCCGAGGTCCGTGGTGCTTGAGTCGGGGTTGACCGAACTCAAGGTGAGTGACCCGGAATAACCGACCTCTGTGGCGACGCGGGCAAAGACCCAGTAGGTGCCGTTCGTCCAATCCCGGGTGTAATTCAGCCATTCGTCTCCCAGGAAGGGGTCAATCCGGTAGTCGTCGCGTTCGGCGGCGTGGAGGGAGGGGCGCAGAAGATCGCCGGCGAGGCCGATTGAGACGGCGTCATCCGGACGATAGAGATGGTTGTTGCCGCCGCCGGCCTTGTGTTCGTCCACGCCTTCGACCCCGAGGGTTCCGTAGTAGCAATTGGGATTGCCGGGGCTGTTGCACAAGTCGGGATGGTTGAAATACTGGCCGTTCGAGAAATCAAAATCTTCGGCCTCCCAAAGGTACAAGACCGGCGGAACATTGACCCACCGGGTTTCGAACTGAGTCTCGGTACTGGCCGAGAAACCAAAAGCATCGGTCACGCGGATGGAGGCGGTGTAGGTCAGGTTCGACGCGAGGCCGTTGTAGGCGACCTGTTTGGTTGAGGGCGAGCCGGTGATCTGCAACTCGGCGGAAACATCCTGGCCGTTGACGACCAATTGGATGTTGCTGTTGTCGATCTCGAACCCGCTCGGGGAGCTGGCAGTGAAGGTGATGCCGTCGGCGGGGTCCACGAAGATCATGTTCAAAGGGAGCAGATCGGCAATGACCGGGGGCATCTGACCCGAGATCTGGTCGAGCACGGCGCTGTCCAGGTAGCAGGATCCTCCTTGTTTTCCGACCTGGAGATACGCGAATCGATAGCGGACGGTTGTGGTGCCGATGGGCGCCACGATCTGACTGACCATTCCGGTGACCGTGTAGTTGGTGAAGTAGGGATCGCCGCTGGGGATGGGCGCCGACAAATCGCATGCCTGGTTCACATCATGTTCAATCCATGTGTCGACGGCCAAGGCGGAGTCGAAGTTCTCGGACTTGTAGAGCGCGAGAAGATTCGTGTTCGCATCCAGGAACAACACCTCCAGCCAGGTGCGACAATCCGGCCCCAACAAGTCCGACCCCCGGGTGTAGATCCAACCGCTGGCCTGGTAGATGGATCCCGGGGCGCTGCTGAAATCCTGGTAAATGCCGGCGACATTGTTCGTTGGCGGGTCGAGATAAAGTGCTCCCCACTGTTTCCAATAGAGAGAGCCCTCATGGGGAGGCACCACTCCTTCAATCCAGTAATCGCCGAAATAACCGGCCGGCGGCGGCGGTGAAAAGTAGGACCACCCGACGGGCAAGGCGTGCCCGCTGTTGGCCTCGAATCCGGAGTTGACGAGCAGATTGCCGGCGAGGGCGTTGCCGGTCAAAAGCAGCAACAGGATCAGGGCCGGTCCGCGGAGCGAAGCCCGAGGGCCGCGGCAGTGGGAGGAGACGGTTGAGAAACACGGGGCGGGCGCGATTAATGTCATAGCCAGGAATTCGCCAGAGCTGTCGACATGCAACAGAAACGTGGTGAAACACGGATTGTGATGACATACTGGCACGTCAGTCGGTATTGTCAATTGGCCTCATATGAATCGATTGTTCATCCCTGCCGCACTCGTCCTGCCCTGGGCCGCGCTGGCCATTCCATCCCCGACGGGAGTCGTCAGCCGCAGCGGAGATCTGAGTGTGGTGCTGCATTGGGATGCGGTTATCGACACCACACTGGCCGGGTACCGGGTCTATCGTGCCGCCATGGCGGACGGCCCCTTCAATCTGCAGAGCCCGTCGCTGCTAACCACCCCGGGGTTTTGCGACCTGAACGTCAGCAACGACCAGACGACCTATTACCGGGTAACCGCGGTCAGCCGCGGCGCCGAAGAGAGCGCACCCTCGGCCACGGCGGTGGCGGCGGCGCGCGCGTTTGGGAACGATGATGAATTTCTCGATTACATCCAGCAGACGCACTTCGACTATTTCTGGTATGGTGCGAATCCCGCCAACGGTCTCGTGCCGGACCGGCTGCCCGGTCCTGCTCCGTGCAGCATCGCCGCCGTCGGTTTCGGACTGACGGCCATCGGCATTGGCGTCGATCACGGATGGATTTCGCGGGGACAGGGCATCGAGCGGGTGCGGACGACGTTGAAGACGTTGCTGGACGGCCCGCAAGGTACGGCGGCATCGGGGACCACCGGCTACCAGGGTTGGTCACTACCATTTCCTGGATATGAACAACGGCTTGCGATACATACCGTTCAACTCCGAGTTGTCATCGATCGATACGGCACTGCTTTTGGCAGGTGTCATCGATGCCAAAGAATTCTTCGACGGTATTGACGCCGCCGAGGTGGAGATCCGGGCCCTGGCCGACGCGATGGTGACGCGGGTGGACTGGAATTGGATGGCCCAGGACACGGATGCGGTGTCCATGGGCTGGCGGCCGGAGTCGGGTTTTCTGTCGGCCAACTGGATTGGCTACAACGAGGCGATGATCCTCTACATCCTTGCGCTGGGCGCGGCGACGAATCCGTTGCCGGCATCGGCCTGGGATCAATGGGCGAGTGGTTACACCTGGGCGACGCAATTCGGGCAGTCCTTTGTTCCGTTTGCGCCTTTGTTCGGTCACCAATATTCGCATTGCTGGATCGATTTCCGCCACATCGCAGACGCCTACATGAACGGGCGTGACAGCACGTACTTTCTGAACTCACGCCGTGCGACCGTCGCGCAACGCAGTTACTGTATCGCCAATCCGCTGGGGCGGATTGGCTACTCGAGCAACGTGTGGGGGTTGACGGCCTCGGATGGGCCGAACGGATACGCCGCGCGCGGAGCGCCTCCGGCTGAAAACGACGATGGCACGATCGCTCCCACGGCCGCAGGTGGATCGATCGTGTTCACACCGGAATTCTCGTTGCCCGTTCTGCGTCATTTCTACAGCCGCTTCCGGCGGAGCATCTGGACCGCCTATGGGTTTCGTGATGCTTTCAACCAGGGCGCGCAATGGTGGGGGCCGGACAACGTTGGCATCGACCAGGGTCCGATCGTTGTGATGATCGAGAACTATCGGACCCAGCGGGTATGGCAGCGGTTCATGCGAGACCCGAATGTGCGCAACGGCCTGCAGCGGGCCGGGTTCACCCGGCTCCCGTTTGTGAACCTGGGGTTGGAGCGGTCCGCCGGCGGGGAGACGCTGGCGCTCACGTGGGAGGCGCTGCCCGGCCGTTACTATCAAGTCGAGTATAGCCCCGGGCTCGCGGCCTGGTTTGCTTCCCCATCGCTAGAACAGGCCGAGGGCATTTCGATGAGGTGGGTGGATGCCGGCCCTCCGCTCACTCCTGCCCTGCCGCTAAGTGTTGGGCAGAGGTTTTATCGGGTGTTCCCGCTCGGGACCCCGTAAGTTGGCGAAGCCCCGGGCTCAGAGCCGCCGACGGATGAGCAGGGTGGCGCACCCGAGGCCAACCAGGGCCAGGACCGAGGGTTCGGGGATCAACTGATTATTGTCGAACGCCGCCGATCCGCTGTTTAGCGGGTTTTCAGCGTCATTTACGATCTGGAAGTAGCCGCCCAGGGTGCTGCCGTCGCCGATACTCTCGCCGGGATCGAATTCGAAGACCGGGCTGTAGATTCCATTGGCAGAGAACGGAAGCGCGCTCTGGCTGCTCCCGTTGAGGAAATAGCTCAAATCCAGCGTGATGGTATCCCCCGAATCATAGGTCAAACCGTCAGTGGTGTTAAACGAGTAACACGAAATGCCCACGAACTGCACGACCTGGTGCCCGTCCGTATTGACAATGAACTGGATATCGCCGTGCGTTCCGATGAGTCTGGAAGCGGTAACGCAAGTGCAGGGCATCAAAGGTTCGTGTAACGCCGCCACAACGTATCGCACGCTAATGTTATTCAGAGAACTGGAGGTCATCCGACCGGTAAGCCTGCCCCCGACCGGCCGGGAGAACAGGTGACAGCGTCTGTGGAATTGAGCCAAGATGAAGAATGACCAACTTGAGGAAGCACTGACTCCACGCCGCGCTTCTCGCTGGCAGTTCCTCCCAGCGGCGATTAAGCTGATCGGCGAATGTGATGGTGAATTGGGTTTCTATCCGCAATCAAACAACATCATGAGACACGACATATGTCATTGGGCTGTTGATCTGCCTTGGTCTGGCGGAGGCATCCCGCGCAGCCGACCAAAACACCCTGAGTGCCGAAGAACAAACCGCTGGATGGCAGTTGCTCTTCGATGGCAAAACCACCGCCGGCTGGAAGGGGTACAAAAGCCAATCGATGCCCGCCAGTTGGAGGGTGGAGCATGGTTCGCTTCTGGCGCGGCGCGAACCGGGAAAAACGTCGGGCGACATCATCACCACCAGGCAGTTTGACAATTTCGAATTGGTTATCGATTGGAAGATGACGGCGGGAAACAATAGTGGCGTCATTTATCGCGCGACGGAGGAACACGAGCAGGTGTGGGAATCCGGACCGGAATTTCAGATTTTGGACAACCAGGGACATTTGGACGGCCTCAATGCGCTGGCATCGGCGGGGGCATGTTATGCCGTGTTCGCTCCCGCACGCGACGTCACCCGCCCCCTGGGACAATGGAATCACACGCGAATTCTGGCCCAGGGCAAACACGTGGAGCACTGGCTCAACGGAGAGAAACTCCTGGAATACGACATTGGCAGCGACCGTTGGCAGGCCCATGTGAAGACCAGCAAGTTTTATCTCACCGCCTATGATCAGGGCAATTGGGGGAAGGCAACCACCGGTTACATCGGTCTGCAGGATTACGGCGGTGCCATTGAGTTTCGTAATATCAAAATCCGCACCCTTCCGGCGATGGGCGGTTAAAACAGCAAGGAGATGGAGTTTGCCGTGTCGATTCCGGGTGGTCTTCGGTCGACCACGGGGCGCCGCGCTTTTCCGGAGTATGACCTGGGCAATTGCGGTTCGAGGTAATCGCCGCAGGGATGAGTTCCCAACGGCCAATCGATACGCGGGTCGCGATAGTTGGCCCATTGAGGAGTCACGCCAACTCGCTTGAAACCTGCGCCCGCCGGTTCGGGATTTCCTGGCCTAGCCGCGTCGCCATAACCGCAGCGATGAGGCGGCCATGGCACTGCAAATTATGATTCCCAGAAAGAGCAGAGAATGGGTCTGGAATACCCAATCAAACCGGGCATGCAAGAGGGTCCCGGCGAGACCAATCCCGGTCAAAACCAAACAATACCAGGGCGCTGGAACTCCGCCGCGACATAAGACCGCCGCGCAACAGAGAAACAGCGCGGTGTAAATCAAGCCGGCGCCAAGGACCCCAAAAGTAATCCGCGTCTCGAGGTAGTCATCGTGTGCGTACCAATCAGCAGCCGGATCGCGATCCTGCCGAAAGACCTTGAAGAGATTCGCGAATGTCCCCGGACCCGTACCGAGTGCAGACGAGTACCGGTGCATCATTCTACGCGACAATGCGTCGAGGAGGACACGCCCGCCCAGCCCGGCGGCAAACCACTGACTGGGCGCAAAGGCGTAGGGTCGGATATCCAACACCGGCCGCGGATTCAGTCCCGCCCATCGATTGCCCCACCAATTCGCGCCGATCATGAATTCAGGCCGCGGCTCGCGGTCGGCCAACTCACGGATCTTCGAATCCGGCAGAGAGCGATCGAGCAGTGTGACAGCCTCGATGCGGTCGTTGAACTTCATGGAACCTCCTGCCCCGCGTCCAACCCAAAGAAACCTGGAGGCGGGGTCCGCAGGCCAATCAAAATCCGCCCGTGTTTTAACCGGGCGCAGTTCGAGCCGCTCGCCATTGAGATAGAGCGCCGAGTCTTCCGCATGATGTGTGAAGATGAGCTCAACGGTGCGTCCGGCTTGGGCGAGCAGTGCGTTTGTCGCTACTAAAGTCAGCATGCGAGTGCGGTCCGTCCCCACAAACCGGGCTTCGAACCTGCCGGGACGGCGCAGGGAGAGTGTCATGGAGTTGGCAGTGTCCCAGAGCCACTTGTTACTGTCCGATAGTCCGGCGAATGTTGCGGGCTCTTTGCCCCACTTTGAAGGGACCCGGATTGTGGAACGGATGGTGTAGGCATCCAGTCTCTCCCTGACTCGCGTGGGGTAAGAGACGAATTCCCGAAAAAACCGCTCCTTCATAGGCTCCCAGGCAAACCAAGCACCCACGCTCAGACCGGCCAGGAGCGTCACGAGCGACAAAAGCAGAATCCGACGGCTGGCGCGGATCCCCCAAACGAGCACCGGAATGGAGGCGATCAACATGAGAACGGCAACGATGCTGCCACCGCGACTCTTTGCCAGAAAGGGCGCGGCGATCATGAGCACCAGACATAATGGCAAGATCCCACTCATGGCTCGGCGGAACCAGGGCCGGGTGCTGCCGGCAGGGTCGAAACGCAGTCCCTCGGTCAACCACAACCCAAGACAGAGAGGCCAGATTAGATTCACAAACTGGGCGCCGTTGTTTCGATAATAGAATGGCCCGAAGAACTCTCCGTCGCGGTAGGCATGGGTCATGATCCAGAGCACCTTCGGCGGATTGTCGATGGTCGAAAGAATACCGATCAGCGCCACCGCACCGCCGTTGAGACTGAGTACCCACATGAGACGGCGGAGTCGGTGGGGCAATCGATGCGCCGGATGGAATTCCCTCCGCACTCGGCGGTGATCGTCATGCTGCCCGGAGGTCCCCCTGAGACTCCGGAATGATCGCTGTTCGACGGGCGACGCGACTGTGATCCAGTCGCGCAATCCCCAGAAAACTCCGGCCAAGCCGAGGTATTGCCAGAACGCGAACCAGGTCGATGGCTGATCATCACTGTGCGGCAACCAGGAGACCCAGCCGGCATGCTCGGTCAAACGCAGGCTTTCAAGATCGACGACGGACCGTGCATTGACTGCGCTGGTTAGACACCAGGCGAGAAGCAACACGGTAAGGATGCCAAGGCCGAACCGGAGCGCGACCGGCTGTCGTCCGCTCCATCGAATCGGTTCCACCCCCGTGGTCCAGCGGATCAGGATCCTGAACAAGAACAGAATCCCGAGGAGAACCCCCCCAATGTTCATGGTCCAGATAGACCACTCGGGCCAGCCGCCAAAAGCCCACGGGGAGAAGATGATCATGCCAAAAAGGAGAGCCCCCGTCGCCCCATCAGCGCGACGATGCCAAATCGATTCCGGCGATGCTAAATTACGGTTGATGCGACGTTCCGCCGCGCTGACTGCGGACATTTTGATCGTGTTCGCGAGGCTAAACTCCATGGGGGCATTGAACAAGCCACAAGTCAACGGATGATCGTATCGCAACAGCAGTTCTACCGCGCCCAATCCGGGAGCCAAAGGCCGACGGTCCGGACACGCAATCAACGTTGACAGCCGGCTCATGAATCCCAACCCTCGACATCATGATACCTCACTGGATGCGGACTCTGTTGTTCTCCGTTTTCGTCGCCGCTGCCTCAGTTGCGCAGGCCGAGGACACGGACGGCTTTCTGCCTATGTTCAATGGGCGAACGCTCGAAGGTTGGGAGGGCAAACCCGGCTGGTGGCGAGTCGAGGATGGCGCGATCACCTGCGAGAGCACGCCCGCCAAACCGTGTGAGGCCGCGCATTACCTGATGTGGCGCGGCGGACAGCCGTCCAATTTCGATCTACGTCTCGAGTTTCGACTCGTGGGAGGCAACTCGGGAATTCAGTTCCGCAGCCGTGAACTGCCCGATTACGATACCTCCGGCTATCAGGCGGACCTCGAAGATGGAGAGCAATGGACGGGGTGCCTCTTCGAACACACACGTGGCGGCATGGCCATGCGCGGCGAGCGGGTGGTTATTGCCCGGGATGGGGCCCGGGAAGTGACGTCGCTGGGGGATTCGAAGGAGTTGCTCAAAAGCGTTCGGCTCCACGAATGGAATAGCTATCGTATTCTCGCGCGCGGACCTGAGATCACACTTGAAATCAATGGCGTGGTTATGGCCGAGGCCATTGATCGGCAGGAGAGGCTGGCCGCCAAAGAGGGCGTCATCGCCCTCCAAATGCATCCCGGTCCTCCCATGAAAATACAGTTCCGCAACTTGCGTATCAAGCTGTTGCCCGCAAGCGATTGACGGGACGTTCGACCGCCGAATGGGATCAACGAAGGCGAGCGGTGGCGTGCTGCCGAATCCATAACAGATCCGGATTGTTGGGAGACGGGAGATCATGCCCGTGCCAGTTCTGGTCCCGCGGGGGCGTATAAGTGCGGGCATCGACCCAGGTATGGTTTTCCACATGGCCGTCGGCAAACGATAGCGAACTGCTCCGACCATGATTGTTCGCCGGAAAATGGTAGAACGAGTCGTCCGTGAGATGCAGGCCGAAAAAGGGTCGACAGATGCTTTCGCCATGGATCTCGGCAAACACAAAGGTATCCGAAGGACTCGGATCGATGAATTCACCCGTCTTCAAATAAACCCGGAAATCGGTATCCGGCTGTGCCCGGTATTCGGGCCCGGACCATCCCACCTGAGCATTCATTCCATACGAGCGCACCACCCGTAGTCTCTGGTTGCCGACTGTCATCACCGACCGATCCGCGGGGCAACGATAGATCTCCGTCGTTTTCAAGTAGGGCCCGAACAGCGACTGCGCCGGGTCCGTGAGCAGAAACAGGTTCGTGTTGTCCTCCGGCTGGCCTTCAAAGCTTCCCGCCACCCAGGTGGCCGCCGAATTCCGATCACCCGCGCCATTGGACACGATCCGATCCTGATAATCACCCGCATAGAGCTCGAATATGAGCTGAAGCTGTTTGAGGTTATTGACACACAGGATCGCCTGGGCCCGGGCCTTCGCCTTCGCCAAGGCCGGGAGCAACATCCCCGCAAGGATCGCTATGATGGCAATCACCACAAGTAACTCGATCAGGGTAAAGGCCCGCTCATTTCGCGTGAAAGCCCGGATGAAGGGACGAGAACGACCGGAACGCACCCTGGCGGGCGCGGAAATACAATGCATGATGGGCGGTATCTTCCCGGTTGTCCGGGCGCTTGGCAAGTGGGACTTCTCGTAAATCCCGGCGGCGAGTTGCATTTTGCCGCTTCTGGGAGCGCCGGCACAATGAGAACCGCTGGTAAATCCAGTTGCTGGTCGCCAACGTTTGCGATGTATTGAACCATGGAATGACCGACAGCGGGTTCTTCATCCATTATGGGCACCTGTTTGTGGCGGGGCTTTCGCTGCTGATCGCTGTCGTCGCCGCCTGCCATGCGGTCCTTTATCGACGCGATCACCGAGCCGCATTCGCGTGGGTCGCCTTCATCGGGCTGCTGCCACTCGCCGGGGCCCTCCTCTATTTCATCTTTGGGATCAACCGAATCCGTCGTCGAGCCACCGAACTGCGGCAGAATCGAGAGCGCTACGAACCACGGGCAACCAGGGGGGCGCGCGGATCGGAAGAACTTTGGCGCAGTCTTGAGCCGAATGCGACGCATCTCGTGGGTCTCGCGCGGATTGTAAGCGAGGTGGTCAATCGGCCGCTGCTTTCCGGAAACAGGATTGAACCGCTGAAAGGCGGAGACGAGGCCTACCCGGCGATGCTCCAGGCCATCCGGGAAGCCCGTCATACACTGACCTTCGCCGCCTATATCTTCGATCGCGATCGGTCGGGGCTCGAGTTCGCGCGCGAATTGGGAGCTGCGGTTCAGCGGGGCGTCGAAGTGCGAGTGCTGATTGATGCCGCCGGCACGCGCTACTCCTGGCCGCCCATCCTGAGCACCCTCCGTCGCGAACGGGTTCCCTATGCCCGCTTTCTTCCCGCGTTCGCCCTTTGGCGCCTGATGTCGCTGAACATGCGCTGCCATCGAAAGGTTCTGATCTCCGACGGCCGCATCGGTTTTACTGGCGGGCTCAATATTCGCGATGGACATTGCCTGAAGCGCAATCCGCGTTGCCCCGTGAATGACCTTCACTTTCGCGTCGAAGGCCCGGTCGTCACCCAGATTCAGGAAATCTTCGCCGATGACTGGCTGTTCACGACTGGTGAGTCTCTGCAGGGCCCGCTTTGGTTTCCCAATCTGGATCCCGTCGGCGGCGTGCTGTCGCGGGCGATCCCCGACGGACCGGATGAAGACCTGGATAAATTGCGCTGGACTCTCCTGGGCGCATTGGTCGTCGCAAAGTCTTCGGTGATGGTTCAAACGCCTTACTTTCTACCTGATGCAACACTTGTTTCGGCACTGAACCTCGCCGCACTTCGGGGCGTGCAAGTCGATATCGTTTTGCCCGAGTGGAACAATCTGCCGTTCGTGCATTGGGCATCCCGGGCCCAGTGGTGGCAGGTCCTCGAGCACGGTTGCCGAATCTGGTTGGTTCCACCGCCATTCGATCATTCCAAGCTGATGATCGTGGACGAGGCCTGGACGTTGCTGGGCTCGGCGAACTGGGATCCACGGAGCCTGCGCTTGAACTTCGAATTGAATGTCGAATGTTACCATCTGCCCCTGGCGCAACGGCTCGCCGCGGACTTGAAACAAAGACTCACGCGTTCGCGACGCATTACCTTGGAAGACGTGGAAGGACGGGGCTTGCCGTTGCGATTGCTGGACGGCGTCGCGCGTCTCCTCACGCCGTATCTCTAATTTCTTCCGGGCCCGGGTTGCACGCGTTCACCAATGCGTTCTCTCCGGGTTCTCCGCACTCGGCCAAGAGAATTTGACCCTTGGCTATCGGATTCTCCAGCCGACAGTGCTATCTTGTGCGCGCATGTCGAAGCCCAGGGCCGGATGGCGTCGGACGCTCCTCTTCGTCGGGATCTTCTTGATCCTTGTCGGGGCGGGGATCGGCGCGTTGCCCATTTGGTTTCCGTGGGTGGCACGTCCAGTGGCCCGCGCAATCGGATTTCAGTTCGCGCACTATCGGCCGCTGGGTTTGACGCGCTTTGAAATCACCGGCGTGACCGGGAAATTGAAGAATGTGGAAATTACCGCCGATCACGTGGAGGCATTCCTGCCTCACGCATGGCTCTGGGCTCTCTGGATCGCCAGGGATCGGAAGGCCGAGTATGTCAAGGTGCGCAACTGGGGACTGACCATGCTCCCCCGGGACACGACGAAGATCTCCACCGAACCTGAATCATCAACCCTCCGAACCCTGGACAATGTCAACCAACTCGCCCGAACCCTTCAGAAATGGTTGCCCGTCGCTCAGATGGACCAAGGCATGGTTCGGTTGCGTGCGTTTGCGGTGACGGTTCCCGAAACGAGTTGGTCGCAAGGGAACCTGAACCTCCGAGTCTTGCCCCAAGGCTTCACGAATGTGGCATTCCTTGACTTGGATGTCGCGCGCCCCGGACAATGGCGACTCAAGCTGGAGGGAGGACTGCCAAATCTGTCCTTGGAAAGCCGGCTTCAAAGGACCGCCCATGAGTGGAACCTGGCGGGCACCGTTGAATGGCGCTCCAACCAGGCCGCGTTCACCGCTCGTTTTGATGAAAAAGGCTGGCCTCCCGTCGAGGGGCAACTTTCCGCAACCAACCTGGTCGTGCCTGGCGACGAGCTCGGCGCGCCACATTACCGTCCACTGCGTGGGGCCATCGCAATCCATTGGTTGAACGGTCAGTTTAACGTGGACGCACACGGGCAGGCCAAACCCGACGCAACCTTGGCGAATACGATCTGGCCGCCTTTGGAGCTGCAACTGAAAAGTCATGGGGACCTGCAATCCGCCACGATCGATGCGCTGCAGGCCGGATCACCCTGGTTCAACGTGACTTTAAATGAACCGATTCGCGTCAACCTTGCCCCTAAGATCGCAGCCCAGTCGGGCAGCATCGACATCCGCGCCAACCTGGCGGGCTTGAAACCGGACTGGCAAGGTATAGCCTGGGCCGGGCTCCGGGTGGTTCCAGGGACGAATGGTTATCCGTCGGTGGCGATTCACACCTCGGGCACGAATTTTTCCATGGAGGGCGTGGACCTGGCCAAGTTCAATGCGAACGCGACGTTTGCCTGGCCGCTGTTGGAAATCGAGCAGGCCCAGGCGGTCTTTGGCAGTAACACCGTCGCCCATCTCCATGGCGGCATTGACCTCCAACAACGCGAGCTCAAAACTACGGTGCTCGACCTGGAAGGCGGCGACCTGGCGCAGTTCCTTCCGAACACGATCGGGGTGGTCGGCCTTCAGGCACGCGTTGCGGCCTCGGGCCCGATCATCCGACCGCACCACCAAGGTGAACTTCGGGTGACCCAACTGACCATCCCCCAACTCAATCCCCTGAAATTGTCGTTCCGCTGGGAGGGCGAAGGAACTAACAGCGCATCCGTCGCCGCCGACGTCGCCGCGGGAAATTCGCGTCTCACCCTGGCAGGCCAATTTGCCCACACCACGAATTCAACAACCGCGCTTGAAGCGCAACTCGATAAGCTCACCCTCGAACACGAGGGACGCGCCCTCTACCAATTGCAGGAGCCCGCCCATTTGCGCTGGCAGACCAAAGCCGGGTGGCAGTTCCAGGTCGATTCTTTGGCCTGGAGCAATGGATCGGATCGCTCCCTGACCCTTTCAGCCGATACCGATTGGCCAAAGCAAGGTCGGCTGCGTTTGAAAGCCAACCAAGTTGCTCTCGCCGATGCCCGTGATTTCTGGCCCAAGGCCGACCGCGAAGCGACGCTCTCTGATCTGGAGCTCAGCGCAGCATGGACCAACGGTCCAGTTGACTGGCACTTGGATGGTAAAGTGCGACTGGGCGCGTCGAATCGAGAACCTTACTTGATCGATGCTCGCATGCGTGGCGATAGGTCGGGAGCCACGATCGATGAGTTGACCGTGGCCGGTTCGAATGCGCCAACGCTGGTCGGTCATGGCCGTTTGCCCGTCGCGTTACACCCATCCAGTGATCCTCTCATCCAGCTCCTCCCGGACGCGCCGATGGACTTCGCCGTGTCGAATCAGGTGACCGACTCGGTGGTTATCGCGCTGGGGCCGCAGGAGCGCCTGGAGCTGTCCCATCCCGGGTTTGTCTTCCGGGTTACCGGCACACCCAGCAAACCCCAAGGTGAACTGAGCGCATCATTAGCCAGTGCCCAATGGCGCTCCAACCAAACGGAATTGGCCCTGCCTCGATTCGAGAACCTCAAACTTGCCGCCGTGCTCCAACCGGAGTCGGTGCAGCTCAGACAATTCGAGTTCCAGCTCGAAGACCAGCCCGTGTCCGTCCAGGGATCCTGGCCTTTGCCCAACGATGCCTGGGAGAAGCTGATCCTCAATGGCAAAGTGCCGGACTGGCACCAGGCCTCAGGCCGGCTGCTCGTTGAAAAGGCGGAACTCGCGCCTCTCGCGCAGCACCTCCCGACTTTGCTCACTTCCCAGGGCGAATTGCACCTGGATATCCATGTCCGGCCCGGTCCCAAGTTGGATGGGTTCCTGACCTTGAGCAATGCGATGACTCGCCCCTTGGGTCCGCTGGCGCCGCTGCGCGAGATAGAAGCCAGGATCGCGTTCTCCGGCAGCACCGCGCAGGTGGATCGATTCACCGGCCGTTTGGGAGGCAGCCCCGTCTCTGCTGGCGGACATGCCACTATTAGCGATGCCGGCGAACTCGCCTACGCGCTGCAATTCCATGGAACCAATGCCCCACTGGTGCGGCAACCGGGCTTGCTTTTGCGCGCCAATCTGGACCTGAATCTCGATCGAACCCCAGGGCAGGATCCGATCATCAGCGGATCGGTGAAATTGCGCGAGGGGTTGTTGCTCCAGGATGTTAGCTCCATGTTGGTGGACCGGTTGGAGCGGCCTTCCCTGCATCCGCCTTACTTCAGCGTTACCAATCTGCCGTTCGCTCGCTGGAAACTGGATTTGAAAGTCACCGGCGACCGGTTCCTTCGCGTGCGGAGCCCGGCATTCGCCGGCTCGATCTCCACCGATGCCGCAGTCCAGGGTTCGCTGGGGAAACCAGTCATCAAGGCGGATGTTCGCATTCCGAACGGGCGGATCCTCTTCCCCTTTGGGAAACTGGATGTGGAAAGGGCTTACGCCACCCTGGCCGGTGAGGATCCGCGCGGGCCGGTCATCGATCTCGTCGCTGCCGGCCAGAACTACAACTACAATATCCGCCTCGAAGTGACGGGCACTCTGGAAAACCTGAATGTGTTGTTCACGTCCACTCCCCCGCTGTCGTCGGAGGAAATCCTGCTCATGCTCACGGCCGGGGAACTTCCCAACAAGGAGATCACCTATTCCGCCGAGGCCCGGGCCGGCCGGCTGATCACCTACCTCGGACGTGAGGTGGTCACGCGCTTCTTCGGCGATGAATTCGGCGAAGAACGGCTCACCATCAATTCCGGCGAGAACATCGCCCGTAGCGGCCGTACCACCTACTCCATCGAATATCGACTCACCCCCCGCTGGTCGCTCGTCGGCGAGTACGACCAGTTCAATGCCCTGAACGCCGGCCTGAAATGGCGCATTTATATGCGATGACCGCTGCCTCTCCACGCAACGGCGGCTTGGGCCGAAGCGCGGATTACGCGGACGGGACGCGTTGCCGATTGCGCCTCACATTCGCCCTGTTCGTCCTCATTCTGCCGTTTCTACTGACCTCCCTCCGCGGTTCCGCGGCCGCAACAACCGCCACGGAAAAACCCGATCCCGCCAAGCTCAGCGTCCGCGGCTTCGGCTTGTTGGGGAACCGCCAACTCGGCAAAGTCATTCGGCTTTCCAGGGGCGAGAAGACCAAGCCCGAATTCTTCGACGCGGATATTGTCGAGGATGGCGTCTTAATTCTGCTCGCGCGCCTGGAAGAACTGGGCCACCTCTCACCTGAGGTCACCGCCACGCTTACCCTCAAGGATGGGCGCGTGCTTGAATACAGCTGGGACGAGAAATTCGAGACGGTTCTGCCACGCCCATTACAGATCAAACGCCTGGCTTTCCGCGCCGTGCCGGGCGTCAAGTATTACTATGCCGAACTCACCTTCAGCGGGTTGGATGCCATCACTGCTGCCGAAGCCAGCCGTTACTTCATCTCCACCGAGGGCTTGCTCCAGTTGAAAAGCATGCGCATTTACACCCCAGCCCGATTGAACAGTTCCCTCGCGAACCTCCGTGAGAGTCTCGCGCGTCGCGGCTACGCAAACGCCCGCGTGGAGGTCGCCGAATTGGACAAGAACGACGCCACCGGCGCAGTCAAGGTTCGGGTCCAGGTCGATCAGGGAATTCCCACCGTGGTCCGCTCGGTCCGAACCGAGATTCGCGCCCCGGGCGAGCCGGAACCCCGCGAGATTCGAACCAATCGGCTCAATGCGCCCTATTCGTTCCTCTGGGAGCAGGATTTCATCTACCGCCAACGCACCAATCAATATGAACTCGGTTATCCCGACGTCGCGGTCAGCCTCCTGCCCATCGCTCGCGAAACGAATGCCAACTCCATCAAACTCGACCTCGACGCTATCGTCCAAACCGGACCGCGAATGAAAGTCGGCCAGGTGCGATTCGAAGGTCAAAACCGCACCCAGCCCCGCGTAATCGAAAGTCGGATATCGCTCGAACCAAACGAATGGCTAAACCCGCTCGAAGTCGAACAAAACCGGCAACGATTGGCGCGGCTTGGTGTGTTCAATCACGTCGACGTCCGCTACGACCAGACCGACGATCTCCACCGCGATGTCATCTATGAACTCGCTGAGGCCAAAACCCTCGCCCTCAGCCTGCTCCTGGGCTACGGGAGCTACGAGCAAGTTCGCGGGGGCATCGAGTTTGACCAGCGCAATATGTTCGGGTTGGCCCACGACTTCCGCATCCGCGCCATCCAATCATTTAAGTCCAGCAGCGGAGACCTGCGCTATACCATACCGCAAATGTTCGGCGAGGACGTCGATCTCTTCGCCTATGCCGCGGGCCTTCGACGCGAGGAGATCTCCTTTACCCGACGCGAATTCGGCGGCGGCGTCGGCGTCCAGCGCTACCTCAAACCGATCCAAACCGACGGCAGCCTCCGCTACGATTATCAGTTCCTCGACGCCACCGATATCAACGCCGAGACCGCCGATCAGGTCGGTGTCCGCCAGGCCCGCGTCGCTGCCTTCATCCTCGACCTGCGACGCGACCTCCGCGACAGCCCGCTCGTTCCCCGCCGTGGACTGCGTCTCTTTGCCAATGCCGAGTTCGCCGCCGCCGCTCTCGGTGGCGAAGTGGATTACCAACGAATCCTCCTCGGCGCCTCCTATCACCACCGGTTGGGCGGTGGACGTTACCTGCATCTCGGCCTCACCCACGGCCTCTCCTTCACTGCCGCCGGCAACAGCCTCGAACTTCCCTTTAACAAACGATTCTTCCCCGGTGGCCAGAACTCCGTCCGCGGTTTCCAGGAAGGCGAGGCCGCCCCGCGCGACGACGACGGCGAGGTCATCGGAGCGGAAACATTCCTGCAGGGCAACTTCGAACTCGAACAAATGCTGACTCCCAATTGGTCGATCGTCGCTTTCTCCGATGCCGTCGGCTTCGCCGCTCACCGGGAAAATTATCCCTTTGACGAAGAGCTCTACTCCGTCGGTGGCGGCATCCGGTGGAAGACCGTGGTCGGGCCGGTCCGATTGGAATACGGTTACAATCTAAATCCTCGTGAGAAAGATCCCACCGGCACTCTCCATTTCTCGATCGGGTTCCCGTTTTAAGCCGCGCGATCGTCACGGCACCCGTAACCTCTCGACAAACCGCTACCGCCAAACTCACCTAACTGGCGGCGTAAATCTTCGCCCGAAAACGCCAGACTCTAACCCTTATGCCGCGGACAATTCCATCTCGAATCCGCTTCATGCAAATGGCGCAACCGGTGCCGGCTCAACGCTTGATCGCTCCGTTATGCCGCGTAGTGCCTCGGCCTGGGTGTTTACCTGCATCACGAATTCTGGCGCCAGCGCTCCGCATTTACCTCCTTGTCATTTGTCCGCGCTCGAAGCACCCTGAGCAGGCAGCCGGTGTTATCGGACCTGGGCAATCTCAACGACATCCCAGTAACCTCGGCCGAGCGCGCCACGCGTCCGTAGCTCAATTGGATAGAGCTTCTGACTTCGGATCAGAAGGTTGCAGGTTCAAGTCCTGCCGGACGCGCCATTCAGTATCAAGGAGTTAGGAAAGAAACCGAGTGCGAACTCTGATGACTACTTTGCCAATTCTTTGCCACTTTTCAAACTGAAGGCGGCTGTATTGGCTGGTGGAAACCTGTGGACGCGTAGGCTGGGGGTACACCGGTTCCTGCTGGCAGGCACGCGAACCGTGATCGCATCGAGCCGGTGAGTGAACTTCCCCTGCTTCAACTGCGCCTGGACGAACGCCCCCTCCGCGTTCAAGCCTGACAGAGCAGTCGCGGCAATACGCCAGGTCAAAGAAGTGTCTGGAGATATGCGCCAATTTCATCGGCACGACTCAAAATCTTCGTGTTGTATACCTTGCCGAACTCCAATGGCTTATTGATGAGAGTGTTTGCCATTCGTCTGTCGCAGAATAGCGCGTCGAAATATGGTACCGCGAGGGCGGCATGCTGAAAATCCAGAATGTCGTTCGCAGAAAACGTTTTCCCAGAATGGATCAATGCCGCATTCACGCTCGCCAGCACCTGGATAGAAGGCAGTGCCCACGGATCAAAATCGCCTTCAGTCGGTGGCGACTTCTCGATCGCGTCGCGGTGGCTTGGATACTCGTTCCAAAGATCTTCCACAATTTCTCTTAGCACATCGTGCAAGCGTCCCACACGGTATGCCTTTTCACGGGCAAGAACTTCGTGGTACGGCAGTTTCGCTCCTCGATACCAGAGTGCGTCCTGATTCGTGGCCTCAGCAAGTAAGCGATCCGCCTCGTGCGGTAGTTCCTCGGTAATGTTCTCGATGAAACACTCCAACGTAAGTTCCCATATCGCATCGATCGAGATTTTGCGAATCAGATCGCCTTCGACCTTCGGCCACACATCGTTATGCGGCACCATTTCACCCGCGACGTACCCCACTTTCGTCCAGGTCCATTCGTTCAGATCAGGGGCTTCTGATCCCAACAATGCCTTCATTGCACGCTGCCGCAATTCCAAAGTTTCCAACCAATCCGGAACTTGAATACACACGCCCACGCAGAATTCTTGCATCAACTCTGCGGTTGCCTTCCGCGTCTCCGCGTCGGTCTGTTTCATGAGTTCAAGGAACAATGGAAAACTGATTGGACAAAGCACCCGGTGCTTCTTCACCAACTGATCGAGGAGAAGCAGCATCTCAGCGTACTCTTTGTGAGCGTGGCGGCTATCCAGAATGATATGGCGCAGCCCGATCCAGTGGTTCGTGTCCAGGTAGATTAACGTGCGACCTTCGATTGATTTCTGAAGCGCGAAGTGCTTCAGACGCAGGTACGCATCGGACGAAAGTCCTGGTCGTGCTTTATGTCTGACGAAAGATTGTTGGAGTCTCCGCTCGTACTCCTCGGACCCAAACAACCAGGGAAATGTTGGAGCGCTCTCGCCGCGACTCAGATAGACGACAGCCTCAGCATACTCCCTTTCGATTTGTGAAACAGTGGAGCCCCAATTTGAATATTCGCCGACATCCCTAAGCCATTCTCTCGCGTTTGGCTGCGTTTTCCCTTTAGAAATCCATTTGCGCGTGAGTTCGCCGACAGAGTCATCACGGTGACTTTGCGCAAGAAGCCAGTTTTCCAGACTGAGGTACATGCAGTCCTAAATGCAGCAAGCAGACTCGTTCAGAATCAGTTTCCACTCCAGCTTCGACGTTGCCGTTTGGCTTGCTGGCCTGATCGAAATTGTCGTCAGCTGGATCAGGTTCAAAGGCAGCCGGAACACTATCATGGGCTGCCGTTGATATGAATCCAGAGGCGGGCTCTTGTCGATCCCGTTTGGTATGCGCGTCGACACGCTTGAATCTGCTGCAAGACGCACACACCGCATGCTGCGGCGATTTCACTCGTTCTCGATCCTCCTGCGGCGCGCTGCTACGTTCCGCCCCCCTGTTCCGGTTCAGGCAGAGAATAGCGAGACGTGGCGTGCTTGAGCCGTTTCACATGAGGGACACGATGGGTCTAGGTGGATTTGAGTTCCTCGTCCATTATGTCCCCCAACAACCGTCGCAACTTCCGGAGCGCCCTGGCCTCGATCGACCTCACTCCCCGCGTGCTCAATCCCATGATCCGCGCAACCTGATCCTGCGTCATCAGTGCGTCGCCACGCGTCCGCCGCCTCACCTGGCCACCCGCAGCCCTTTGTGTTTCGCGCTCCACCCGTGCGGCCCGCTCCCACCGGAGCGCCAGCGCCAGCGCCGCTTCACGGTCGCGCAGGCCGGTCGAACGGGCGACCTGGCCGCCGTTGGGGCCGGTGTAAACGGCGAGGTAGAAGCCTGACCTCGGCGGTTTGCGCACGACGACTTCGAGGAGGTCATCCGGCGGAATTCCGGACTCGAAGTCCAAGATCAGCCGTGCTCGTGGTATTCTGATCAAGTCGTTCATGGTCGACGCGCTCCATCTCGCGCTCCAAGCCCACTGCACCGCCGGTGCTCCACGCATGCCAGAATGCGCAAACCCGCAGTCCCATGACCGCAGCCGCTAGATGCTGGTGGTGCCCGATGGTCGGTTGAGAATTGGTAAGGTGTCCAGCACACGTCCTTAACTACTGGACTACTGGAATGTCACGAGGAAAGGCCGCCAGCGGCGATCCTGGAGCATTTGGACTGCGCATTCCGAAGTTATCAGCGTCGGCAGCGTTGGCCCCGAGGATCGCCCAAATCAAACGGATCGATGGGGGCGCGCTCACCTTAAAGAATCTGTTATCACCGTCCGAGGCAAGCTGGCGAAAACGGGTGCGACGCGGCGGCGAGTCAAGCCGGTACTGCTGGGATTTCCACACCATCGCCCACCAGAATCTCACGGTATTTCGCGAGATGAATCTCAGCCCCCTTCACGTTGTCCTGATGCTCACTTATCGCATCATCGTCCAACAAGCGTGCCCTCGGCTGGGGGTCTTTTTCTCCTTGGTATTCAAGGACAGCAATCTGCGGTGGGCCTTGTATTCCTCCTGGGTTCAGCTCGATGACATGCTCCAAGGTCCAAACGACCGCAAATATCGCCTCCTTGACCGACGGTTGTGCTTTCGGCCAAAAGACACGCCTCAAGAGCGCCAAGAAAGGATCGGTAATCGGCTGACCACTTCCCATTGACACAAACCACATGTCGGGGGTCTTCATCTCCGGCTGAAAGGTGGCCGTGGCGAACTCGCAGAGATTGAGGCGCTTCTCGCATGGAAAGGCCATGAGCGATCCGTAAGAACCCCTTTGCACTCCGGTCTTCGCGAAGTCGTCGATGCCGACTTTGGCGAACGCGGTCACCATGGCAATGATGGCTTGCTGGCGGAACTTGGAGTGTCCCTCCCCTTCCCAACAGGAATGGACCAAGTAGCAGAACCGCTGTCCAAGGCCAACCTCGCCGGTGCCCGCGACGATCACTCGATCGCCGATGATCTGAATCTTCTTTGTGATCTGCTCGATGGTGCGGAAATTCGGCGAGACTCCAAACGTCGATGAACTGTCCGAGCCGATAACAACACCGTCTCGACACAGTATCCCAACCAACGCCGTCATCCTCAGCCTTGAAAGACGCTACGCTCTCGCATCTCTGGATAGGCTCTATAGATCGAGGAGACAAGCTCAGCGAAAGTCAGGCGCCTAACGAAAGTCGAAAGTTCCTTGATGTAATCGCTGACTGGTTGAGGCAGAGACGAGAGGAGAGCCATCCCCTGCTTCAGACCCTGCTCAGAAGTGCGGTACTTCTTCCAGCGGAGGTCAGCCTCCTCGACGATTTCCACCAATCCCTGGGCGGAAAGAGATTCGAGGCAGCGATAAACTTGCGAATCAAACGGCCCGTAGTCGTACGGAACAAAATTAAAGTGCGGCCCATCTACGCTCGATTGGTCGACACGCCTAGCGATCAGAAAAAGCAGCTTCTGAATTTGAACCGGTGTGTGCGTTGCACCGTTCGACGCTGCAAGCGCCGCCAAAACAATATCGTCCCTGCTCATGGTCTGCTTCAGGCCGCCCCGACAGGGGCCAGAATTCGATCGGTACTCCATTCGTGTTGAAAGACTATTAACATTCCAGAGTCCACAGCACAACCGTAATGTCTATCTGCACTTGAACCAGAACTATCTCTATATTTGCATAAGAGTTGGGAATAGTCTCCGATGCTTGACGAATCCACATGCTCGATCGACCGCATTGTCCTTCGACTAATTCCCCAGGATTGCCGCGCCCTCTTTCTGCGTGCCGCAAAGGCTAGTTTCGGACTCCAAGACGAAACTGACGACGCGCTTTTCGCACGCCCTAAATGCTGGCCAGCCAGCTGCGCTCCATGATCCCTCGACGAACTTTGTTAACGTTTACGGGAACCCAAGGCAGCCTGTCGTGGTCCCCCAGGCGCAGTCATGCCTCTACAGCCCCAGCGTCTGCCAGGATTCCGAGATGGCCACGGCCCACGACGCACCCGACCAACCCCAAGACGCGAAGCCTGGCACCGGAATCGACGCCGACCTTTTCGCAGAGGACGTGGCTGAAGACGCGGTGATCGACGACGACGACCGCCACGAGCGCGCATTCTGGCGTCAGCTGCTTCGGGAAGACCCGCCGTTCATCGAGCTGTGGCTTCTTGAACGGCTGATGCACCGGCCCTACCACGCCATCACCCTGGAAGGGCCATTCGACCTCCGACGCCTCGCCCGAGATCACGCAGATCATCTCTTCCGTTCCGAGATCACGATCAGCCGGAAGGGCAAGCCTTTCATTGACCGCCTCATCCTCGATCTTGGCGACGGTGTTTACGGCTCCCTTGACGGTATGAACCTCAAGCTCTATGCCGCCACCAGGGAGACAGTGGCGACAGTGGCCAAGGAGTTCAGGCAGTACGTCCGGCCACGGCATGAGCACAAACCCCACTTCTACGTCGTCAGCATCTCCGACGGCGGTGCGATTGCGGAGCGCGTGCCGGTTCGCCGGTCGGCTCCGGTCAGTGACGGAGACCTTGAGCTGCATTACGGATCGGACTTCGTGGAGTGGCTGGAAGCGTGGCTGGCCATGGTGCGGGCGCGGCCCTGCGGATTGACCGTTCTCCATGGCCCACCAGGCAACGGCAAGACCAGTTTCCTGCGTGCGCTCATGGGCCGTCTCGCTGGCGCTGCGGCGTTCTATTACGTGCCGGTCACTGAGGCGGAGATGCTTTCTTCGCCACGCTTCGTCGGGTTCTGGGCCGATCAGGCGCGCAACCACAAGGGGAAGATCAGGATCGCGATCCTCGAAGACGCCGAAGAATTGCTGCTGCCGCGTGAACCAGGGAGCCCCGACAACGTCAGCAACCTGCTGACATTAGTGACGGCTTACTGGGGGATCACCTGCGACTCCACGTGATCGCCACCACCAACATTGCGGTTGGGCAACTCGATCCGGCCATTGTTCGGCCAGGGCGGCTGCTGGGGGTGCGGGAATTCAGACGGTTGACGCAGGCACAGGCTCAGCGACTGGCGCAGGCCAAGGGGTTGAAGCTGCCGGATCAGCCGGATTATTCCCTTGGTGAAATTTACTGCGGCGCGGTCAGCGGCCCCGTGCTGAACGCCGACCGGCATATCGGATTCGCGCACTGAAAGGCGTGGAGCGTGTTCGAGTTCATCACGATCACCCTGCTGCTCTACGCCGCCGGAAGCTGGCTCACCGGGAAGGCGGCCAAGCCGCCCGACGCGGCGTTCCGGGGCGCGTCGGCGGGCTGCGGGCTGTTCTTGGCCGTCAGTATGACCATTGGCGGCATCTGCTTCGTCTCCAAACCGGAGTTAAACGCGGGCATGGGTAGCCCGCGAATCAGACCAGACAAGCTGCAATCTCGAATGCGTCACCGGAAAGCCGTATGCCGCAGGACTGTGGCCCCGGTGGGTTCACGACTTCCCCCCACCACAAACGGACAAGCCTCGAATTCGGTGCTTGCACAGCCTTGGCCTTAGGGAGATGGTCAAGAATCGTCTGTCCTCCATGCCGATAAGTAACCACGCGCTCCGTTGAAGATATGAATCTTCCTCTGAACCTGCTCGGCTTGTCACTCGCTGTGGCACTCATTACTGGCTGCGCTGCTACGGATGCCACCAGCACGAGGCAGGCTGAAGGCAAATCTGATGCTTTGTCACCGGAGGCGAATCTGGAATCCCAACAGCCACCGACCGCAGACCACGTATGGAATCTCATCGTGGTGAGCGGTGCGGCTGCAAGTTTTGAAGTTGGACTAAGCAACCTGCTCGCGCAGTTCAAGGCGAGCTACCAAAGCGTTCCTTCCGACATGTGGGATGCGTTGGGAGACGAACTGGCCCCAAGCAAAGTCATACCTCTGGCTATTCCTCTTTATATGGAACGATTCACCGCAACAGAGGTCGACGAGTTAATTCAGTTTTTTGGTACACCCCTCGGTCGCAAATTCGCAGATGCGGGACCTTGGATGGTTGTTGAGATGGCACCACGCATGAACGACTTTGTCGCCAAGGCAATGAGGAACGTTGAGCAAGATTTTGGGTTCCATTTTGCGACCGATGCCTCAGTCAGGTCTGGATCGGCACCACCGGATAAGAGCATTGGGTCATCCGCCCCCGCCGCCGCCACACTTCCACCGAGAGCCGTCTCGCCCGCGCCCCAACGCTCCGGAGGGTTTCTGTCGTGGTTCAGAAGGGGATCATTGGAAGACCCGATTCAGTTACCACTTGACGAGGTCGCAAAACTGACGGCGACGGCACGAGCGGATTCCGCAGGTAGCTTCATCGTCAGCTTGTATAACGGGAGCGATTGGAACATCGTAGAAATTGTGGTGAGAATCAGCCGCAAGCGAGAGTCTGATTCTCGACAATTCCGACTCTCCACTTGGGACGTTGTGACTGAGTCTTCTGAAACGGGCAGTCTGCGCGTAACTGGGCGGAAAAAGAGCAGCGCAGAGTCACTGAGCAACTCAAGTTTCAGGGCTGCGATCGGCGACTTCTTGGCCGGGGATAAGAAGATATCGGATCCAGAAATGCGAAAGACATTTGAATCCAGAGGGCTTAACCCCGACAAGTATTCTTTGCAACCACCAGCTCGAACCGATTGGTCGTGGACCATCGAGTTTGTCTTTGGCTTTCGGAAGTAAACCTCCGGTTTCCCTGATATTATTCCGTTGCAGGTAGGAGACTTGTCGCTTTGGCTTTGGATTGGGGGCATTTTGCGGGTCGCCGGATGGGTCCCGCACAATCACGCACACGGCACCCGTTCGCCCTCGCGCTTGGCCGCTTCCCAGCCTGCGTGCCACGATCGGGGCCGTGGCCATTCACGCAGCAGGCGGTCAATCAATGGTGCTCTGGAGGCGATTCTGGTTTCTCGAAGCCGATCCCCCCGGCGTCATGGCAGGCAAATGTGGCCCAACCTCCGGCAACAATGGTGTGTTATTTGCGCTTTGATCAACGAACCAGCGGTCGTAGATTAAGCGGCGGTTCGGTTCAATATGGACATTCTACGAACTGGGGGCCGGTCGGGTTGGGACGGCGTGACAAACGAACCAGAAAACTGTTGCTGCCACCGAAGGTTTTGCATCGACTCCATGGAAACCACCCCCCAAAACTTAATCAACGACTGGCAGACGTTGATTAAAAGTTGAACTAAACCGCTTCGCGGAGAGCGTTCGGAGGTCGCAGCTGGTCTTCATCTGAACTCCGGATTGACGCAATGTTGGGTATGACTCCATTGCGTCAAAACTTCATTCGGGAACTCGTATTACGAGGGACTGCACCCAAAACCCAGGAAGCTTATATCCGGGCGGTGTACTGCCTGGCCAAGCACTACCACAAAGCGCCGGACCAACTCGGCGATGAAGAGCTTAAGAGCTACCTGTTCTATCTGGCCAGCGAGCGAAAGCTGTCAGCCAGTTCGCTCAACCAGGCGGTCAGCGGGTTGCGCTATTTCTACACTACGGTGTTGCACCGCTCGGTGGATCACTTGCGCTTTGTGCTCCCGCGAGCCAGTCAGCCTACGAAACGACCGCAGGTCTTCAGCCGCGAAGAGTTGGAGCGGCTCTTCACGGTCGGCTGTGCTCATATCAAGCACCGGACCTTTCTGGTCACCGTTTACGGGGCGGGGCTTCGGCTCAACGAGGCCTGTCATCTCAAACCGGAGCACATTGATCGTGCGCGGATGCAGATCCGCGTGGTGCAGGGCAAGGGGGGTAAGGATCGTTACACCCTGCTCGCTCCCAAGCTGCTTGAGGAACTGGAAAACTACTGGCGTCATTTTCGCTCGGTCAACTGGCTGTTTCCCGCAACCACCCGGCCGGAGCTTCCGATGTGTGACCGAACCGGGCAGAAGATCTTCGGTAACGCCATCCGGCGGGCGGGTCTGCCAAACAAGGGTGGCATTCACAGCTTGCGGCACAGCTTCGCCACCCACCTGTTGGAAGCAGGCGTTGAGATCACGATTGTTCAGCGGTTGCTGGGCCACTCGAGCCTGTCGACCACGTCCAATTACCTGCACGTGCGTCAAGAGCGCGTGGCCCAGATCCAGAGCCCGCTGCAGCTGCTGAACTGGAGTCGAATCCCGGAAAAGAGGAACTGAGCGATCGCACCGGCTATGGCCTGTAGCGAGCTGCCGACCCGTTTGGCCGGGCCGAGCCTGGCGACGATCTTGCGAACGGCTCTCCACTCGTCGCCACCTTGCCTGCCGCGCATCAGTGGCGTATTCTCAATGCGCTGCTGGCCTGTCGCACCCCGGCCTTGGGTGGCCATCGGTATCGGTGTCAGGACTGCGGGCGCATGCATTTTGTACCGCACTCCTGCCGCAACCGGCATTGTCCGGTGTGCCAGGGGCGGCGGCGCAGCATTGGTTAGACCAGCAGGAGAGCGCACTTTTACCTGTGCCCTACTTCCATCTGGTTTTCACGCTGCCGCATGAGTTGAACCCGCTGATCCGGCAGAACCAGCGTGCGCTCTACACGGTGCTGTTTGCGGCGGCCAGCCAGACGTTGCTGGAGTTTGGTCAGAACCGCTTTGGGGTGCAGCTGGGGATCACGGCGGTCCTGCACACCTGGAGCCAGACGTTGCTGGATCACTATCATCTGCACTGCATTGTCACCGGGGGCGGTCTGTCCGCCGACGGCTCCCGGTGGACATCCACGCCCCCGCACTACCTCTTTGCCGTGCGGGCGCTGTCGCTGGTGTTTCGCGGCAAATTTTGCGAGGGGCTTGGTGAACTGTACCGAGCGGGCCGTTTGGAGTTTCACGGGAAACTGGCTGCGCTGGCCAAGCCCCAGGCGTTCCAACGT
>CAVXWU010000009.1:0-262577 GCA_963765535.1 uncultured Verrucomicrobiae bacterium | reverse complement strand
ACCCCTGGGTGAAATTCAATAACAGAAGGTCGAGTGATGCCAAAGCTGCCTTGGTTACTTTGTACGTGTCCGGCAAGAGAAGGGGCGCGAACTCAACGCACCCCCACGAGAGGCACCGCGAAGCGCCTTTGAGAGAAGCACGCCAAGCCGCGCCCGATTGGGCGCGTGCTTCGGCGGCTCTCTCGTCCTTCAGTGAAAGTTCGCGGTTTTCTCGTGGGACCGAGCCGTTGCGACGCGAAATTAGTTTTGTTCGTTAGGTCATCGTTATGTCTTTCGTTGCCGCAGATGCGGTTACCAATGAGGACATTACCTTTCTCGCTAAGCTGTGGGCAACGCCTCATCTCGCCTGCCTTTCCCGCGCAGCGACAGATGCCACGCGATGAAACCTAAGAGCAAGGGCCTTGGCGGAGGCGGGCGGGTCAGAGGAGGAACGGAAGACGCGAGCGGTCTTTGCGAGCGGACCCGTAGGATCCTTGACGCGCTCGCCTCCGGCATAAAATCGCCTTGGTCTCGTCGCGTTGTCCGAGCACGAGCCGAATGGCTCGCCAATCCAATGAAAACCGATAATAGTCAACCCGCAGTCAAAGTTTCCATGAGGAAGCGGAACGACAAACCAGAGGGCCGGAAAGCAGCCCAGCCCAAACCGACCGACTATAGCGAAGTCCTGGCCGGTGTGGTCGAACCCCTGGACGCCGCGCGGCATGCGTCGGCGCGCGTGGTGAACTCACTGATGACGGCGACGTATTGGGAAATTGGCCGGCGGATTGTGGAGCATGAGCAAGCGGGACAGCATCGGGCTAATTACGGCATCCGCCCGTGGGTTTGATTCTTTGCACCGACAAGGACGATGCGCTGGCCCGTTACGCGATGGAGGGCTTGGGAAGCAAGATGCTCATCCGCGAATATCTGACGGCACTGCCGAAAGAATCCGCCCTCGCTGCGGAACTCGCCCGCACGCGCGAGTTGTTGGAACGGCAGGCGGAACTACGCCGGACGGCGCGTGGTAAATAGGCTTGAAGCTTCGGTCTGCGGTCGGCGAGCGGGGAAAGTGGAGCGGAGGGCGGAGAGCAGCGCCTAGCGAAACGCAGCCGGAGCGCAACGTCCCGCCGCCGAGCCGCAGACGGAAGCCCGCCGCTCTTGCGGCACTTTGCGGATGCCCGCTCGTGACGAGCGCGCGGTTTGCGAAGTGGAACGGGCGTGGTCGAGAGGGGGACAGGGCCGACCGGCAGCCCGTGGAGCGAAGCAAACCGCGCGTTGGTCACGGCGAGAGAATCCTGCGGGCAGGTCACGTCATCAGTCCCTCTCAAAGCCTTGCGTCAGAAATTTCAAGGTTTTGCAATTTTCCGAGACGGTTCGCGCAATGTTGTCTGGAATGCCACCCTCAACTCGGGCCTGAATCTCCAACGTCACTTCCACATCTGCATTGAGGAGGCTTGTCAGGTGCTGGAGAACCTCAGCCGAAACCTGGGCCGCATCGCGGTTCAAGCGCGCCGGGTCGAGCTTCACACTGCCGTAAAAGCGGGTTGGTTTTGCAGGCTGTGCCGGCGTCTGAGTGCCAGCATCTCCGGGGCTGCTTGTCGTTGGCGCTTGGCCGCCCGGGGTTGCAACCGCCCCGGTCGTTGGCGAACTGGTTGGACGTTCGGCGTCCAGTTGGCGGAGGGCAACCTCCGGCTTAACGAGAAGCGCTGTCGAATCGGCATCGAGCGATACGTTGCAGTTCGCGCGTAAGCCGACAAAACGCTGCCGCTTCTCATCCCACGAATCGGCGATGGCAAAGGTTTCGGTGGTCCACGTTATTCGGGACAATCCATCTTGGATGCTCGCTACGAGAACGGCGGGGCTGCGCAGTCGCTGCAAGTAAGGATATTTTGCATAGTCCTCGGTCAACTGCTTCACGGAAACGCCGTCGCCACGCCAAAGCGGAATCTTGTCCAAATCCTGACGCAACAACGTCGGAGCATATTGTGACGCCATTTGCGTGTCCGATTTCAGTTTCTTCGATGCGCGCACCGCAAGCGGGTCAGGCCCGGACAACTTTACCGCCTGCCATTCCAAGGGAGACTGTGAAGTCGGCTGCGACGGGAAGAGCAACCAGCAGAACGTCTCACCGATGCGCCCTTTGACGGCGGTGTTCCACGTCGTTTTCTGATTCGTGACTTGACGCATTTGAAAGCCGTCCAGCCCCAACTGATCCTTGTCGTGTTCGATGGACTCCCACGCAAGGTAAAGCCTCACGGCTTCATCCAATTCGGCGAGACGCGTGCGGTCCGCGGCCAGAAACACAACCGCGTTCTTGAAAAGCCTTGGACTGTTGCCGCGCGAATCGAGAATGGCTTGAGCTTGCGCCTGGGCAGAATTGCCAGCCTGCTTGGCGTAAGTGTAATCCACGCCCAGCACCACAAGCTGTGTTTCCATCTCGTCGGGAATTTCACCGCTGTTTTTGGTGAACGCCCGTATCGCAAGAAAATCACCGCGCGCCTTCAAATCCTCCTGGACACGGCTCTTGATTTCTTCCGCGACCGAATCGGAATCGCGCTTCATCTGCTCCGCGCGATCCTCGGCGAGCTTGGTCACGGTCGGTTGCGTTGAATACCAATAGCGGGCGTTGTCTTGATACAGATACGTTGCGCTCTGTGCGAGGTGGCGGAGCGCGTCACCGAAGATGCTGGGGCTTTCTCCCGGTTGCACACAGCCGAGCTTAATCCGCCGGTCTTCGACGCCACGATTTGCCGCTCCCGGAGTCGGGGCGGACGCAAGGAACAATGTGCGCGCAACTTTTCGTGCGGCGGCGTAGCGCCCAATTGTGCCTGATTTCTCACGGTCGAGCTTTAGCGGGAGCGAACTTTCGCCGTCCACGTCCTTTTCAAGAACGGATTCCCAACCATCCGGCAGGAAGTGGATGATTTCTGAAATCACTCGCTGATCAAGCAAGGGGATATGGGCTGGCAGTATGAGCGGACTTGAATCGCCCTGCTCCCAAAGCGCGTGAATGACCGAAGCCATCAATCGCAGAACACCGCGCGTGCGCTGGAATTTCACCAATCCTGACCAGTCCTGATAGAGCCGCTCGAAAATCTCCGGGTGAATCGGATAGGCCGCTTTGATTTTGCGTTCGTAGTCGGCTTCACGGCATTCCGGCGGGAATTCCTGATGCTGGTTGCGATAAAGTTCGCAGAATGCCTTTGCGACATTGTCTCGCGCCGTGAACATCGCGGGATCGGTGATCGGCTGGAACAGCCGTCGGCGCACAATTTCAAAACTCTCCTCGGCATTTGCCGGACGCCACGATGCTTCGACACGGCCAATGGCATTCTTGAGCGCGACCAAGGCTTGTCTTCCGCGTGCTCCGCCGACTTCCTCATCGTGCATTCCGGCGCTCGGAGAAGCCGTTCCGGCGTCGCTTGAAGCCGGCACGCTGATAATGAGCATCGCCCTCGGCGCAGACTTGGTTTCTTCACTCAAGGTCTGCGCAAAGGTGAAGTGCGTCTCGAAATCGCCACCCGGCAAATCCTTTTGCTCATGCAACTGGCGCGCATAAGCGACCCACTCATCAATCAGGATCAGGCACGGCGAATACTTCCGCAGGAGCTGGCCGATGACATCGCCGGGATTTGTCGCGGTCTCGTCGGCCTCTTTCACCATCGCGTAACCCTCTTTGCCGCCAAGCTGCCAGGCGAGTTCTCCCCACAATGTCCGCACCACTGTGCCGTCGTCCTTTTTGTCGGGTTGCCCGGGCGAAATCTTGTTTCCGACAATCACCACGCGGCGGACGCCCTTGGCCAGCTCGCACTTCGCATCCTCGAACACCGGTTCAAGTCCCGGAAAATCCTTCTGCTGATGCCCGGAAAACAGGTGGTATAGCGCCAGCATCGAGTGCGTTTTGCCGCCGCCGAAATTTGTCTGCAACTCAACCACGGGATCGGCACTTTGCCCGGCGAGCCGGCGCACGGAGCGAACCAGCAAGTCTTTCAACCCTGCCGCCAGAAATGTCCGGCGGAAGAATTCGATTGGGTCGCCGTATTCGGAAGTCGCCCGTTTCTTGTAAACCTGCCAGAGGTCGGCGGCGAACTCGGCTTGCTGATAACGCCCGGAAGCCACGTCGGGATGAGGCGTGACCACTTCACGCCATGAACGCAAACCGGCGACGCTTTGGCCTTCCAGCACTGTGGCGGCGGCTTTGCGACGCTCGTGTCGCGCTTGCTCGTCGAATTTCAGTCGCAGCAGCTCCGCCTTGTGGCGGGCAATTTCCTCACCCTCTTTCGGCGCGGACACGGCATTGACCAGGCGCTCCATCGAATCCAGTGCCCGGTATGCATCATCCGTGGTGAACGTCCGCTGATGAGCCCATTTGTTGCGAACCTCGCGCAACTCGCTCACCAGGCTGCGCTCCGTGTGGCCGAGGACTTTCTTGAACACGTCGTTCCACTGATTCCATAGGGTCGCCAGCAAACTCGCGATGTCCCACTCTGGCTTGTCCGCTGTGCCGAGAAAATCAACCTGCGTGGCGCTCAATGTCTTTCGCGTCTCGGCGAACCAGTTGTCCTGGTAGTTGCTCTTGAGTTCGCGCTCGACGAACGGTTGGAGTCCCAAACTCAACTGTTCAAGACATTTTCCGATGCGTTCGTGGTTGGTGATGGCCATACGCTATTTCTGGTTGAATTCAGACTCCCACTGACTCAGCAGTGAGATGATTCTATCGAATTCGGGCGGTTCGCCGAAAAACATCTGCTGCATCTTGCCGTAGTCGTCCCGCAGCGGTTTCAAGCGGTGCTCGGGTGGCGCGATGCGCAAGGTGCCCGCGCACGGCCTCCCCATACCTGCGCGCTGACCGACCGGAAGAACAGGGTCTTGTGATCGACCACACGCGCCAGCAATTCCGGTTTCTCCACAGCAGACTTCGCCACGCCTTTGCGGATCAATTCGTAAAAGTCGCAGTAATGCCGCGAGAATCGATCCGGTATCGCCTTGTCCGCTGGCCGATGAAACTCCGCGTGCAGGATGGTCGCTTTCTCCCAAAACGTGCGCTCCGCCGACAATACTTTCACTTCGCGCAGCTTCCTTCCTTGAATCCCTTGCGGAAATTCCTCTGCCACGTAAGGCGTGACGCGTCTGGGTTTCGCACGGCCAATGGTCGGCCCGCGCACCCATCTCGATCTTCACCGCCCGCCGGATGTATCCCGCCGATACCGGTGCAAAGCTGGACGGATACTCGAACATCAACGTCTGCTGGTCAGGATCGTCCTCGTCGTTCCGCAATGACCATGGTCTGGTTCGCCGCACTCTTTGACTGGATGGCTGCTTCCAGCGCGGGATGCAGCCCGGTCGCGATCTTCCGTTGGCACGCCGCCTTCAACGCATCCATGCGACGTTGCTTCTCCTTGTTGCTTCCGCCCGGCCTCCGGCTCATTCGCGCCTCCGAATCCCAGCCAGCCACGGTCAATCGAAACATCAATGTCCTCCGAGAATCGCTCGATGATCCTGAACACCTTTGAGAGCGACGTGCCGCCCTTGAAAATGAGATGCTCGCCAATGTCCGGCAGCCGGAACAATTCCTTCAACGTCCAGCACACCCAAAAGTCTTTCTCGACGATAATCGGGTCCAATCGTCGCGCCGCCGCTGTTTGCACGAAGCCGGCGCGACGGTCTTCAGGACTCGATTGAGCGAAAGCGTCCATGATTCAGTTTCCGTTTGCCAACTGTCGCATGATGTCGCCGATCCATGCCGGAGCATAGGCCACGTCCTTCAGCAGTGATTTGGCGTCCTGGTCACTCAACTTCTGTTTTAGCCGGCGCACAGTCTCGTCATCCACTCGCGGTCGGCCCAGATACCGCAGCGCCTGGATGATGAGTCCGCTCACTCGCCCGGCCGTCGCCATGTTGCGTGGTGAGGTCCGCTTCAAACTGATTTCCTGCGTGCCGACCTTCACCCGCCGCGCAGGTCCGTCGGTTAGAAAAACGATCTTGGCCGGCACTTGCTCGGACAATCCCAGGAGATTGGCCGCATACGCCCCGGACGGCTGAACCCGAACCGCGTGCTTCCCGGCCAGCGCCTTCGCCACCGCGTCCGGGTCGGGCGCGAGCACGCCAAACGTCGGATGCTGCTTCGGGTAGTCGTAGAGTCCCCGCGTCAATCGCCGGATGGTTGCCGCCTTGGCCAGCCGGTGCAAAGCGACGCCCACGGCCGACCTGTTGCTAAGGTCGAGGAAGTGGTTTGGGGAAAACACCCAACCCCTGCCGTTGCCGTAGATGCGGCTTGTTATGCTTTCTATCAATGGTTTGCACGTGATTAACCACCAATTCCTGTAACAAAAACTACCTACTTTTTGTGACAGATAATGGCGAGTTGCACAAGCTGCTTTCCGCAGGGCGTTGTCAGAAGTTTCACTCGGTCCCCCGGGCGAAAGACGTCACACCGGCGCTCACTGCTTCGAGTGCTCCCGGAACAACTCCTCAATTCGCATATTTGCATGGAACAGGCTGCCAGCGACGGTCATCGCTCCCGCAACAGAAGTGAGCAACACCGCCGACTGGTATGCCGCCGGGTTCCTCCAGTCGAAAAGCAATGTCCCGCCTCCGGCCAAGGAAAACACCAAGCTGTAGATCATACCGACCGAGACTCCGCATTTGAGTTCCCAATACCGCGGCCATCCCTGCAATATCGAGCGTTTGTCGCCGCCGGGAAACAAAACGCTCTTGCTCACCTTGAGGCTGTAGGCCACCAACCCAGCCGGCAACAGACCCATATACTTCAAGACGTCAGACTGCTGGCCAACGCGCTGGCTCAACCAGAGGAACCAATCGGGGAAAAGAAGGAACCACATCACGCCACCAATGGAAACGACGAACTCCAGCGAGATGACGAACGACCGCACGATAGCGCCGATGCCTTTCATCAGTGCTCCATGTGCCTTTCCTCGGAGATTGCTTTGAACAACCTCGCCGCCGCCGCGGCGAATACCGCCGGAACAGGGTCCTTGGGATGCAGGAAGCTCTTATGCGTGTCAGACGTGCGGATGACGATTTCCTCGCCCCGGTGCTCACCGGTGACCTTGCCGTGGCCATAGCCATCCGCTGCCATCAGCATCGCTGCGTCCGTGATGTCCACCGAGGGATCTGCTGCTGTGGGTGCAGCCACAGAAGCATCTGGTGGCGCGGCAACAGGTCGCGCATCAATTCCCGCAGCGCCGTTTTGATTCCTTCCCCGTCCGTTTTCTTTTCTCTCACGGCGACTTCTTCAGCATTTCGATGTACGATGTAGTCTTTCAACGAACCCCACAGATGGCCAAAGAGCGGATTGGGCGGATGCACCTTTGCGCTCAGCTCGGTGATGCGGTCCAGGCTGTTGAGCTTCTCGACAAATTCGCGGTAATCCGCCACCGGCTCTACGGAACACTCCACAAAGAAATTCTCGTAAGCCGCCTGAATCAATGAGCAGAACCGCTTCGGGAACAAGTCCTCCTGGATGCCATTCCAGACGTGGAGAAACGCAATCCCAGAGTAGTCTGGCAGATAAACAAAGGGCGAACTTGCCACCAAGAGGTTTGGGGCCAGTGTTTCCATCTGCGACTTCTTCGTCGGGTCAACCACCGTGAAATGCCCTTCGGCAGAATACTTGGCCAGTTTACCGAAAATGAACTTCGGATCGGTGCCGCGCTCGTCCACGGCATCGGTGATGGCCCACTGGAACTTGCCGATGCGCAGCACCGGCGCGCCCAGAATTGCCGTGACCAGTTTGTCTTGGGTCAGTGCGCCGAGTTTGATGACCCGTGACAGGTAGTAGCGACCGCGTTGTTTTGGCATAGTTGTTCAGCTTGTTTCCTCAAATCAACTCCCCCTGCGCCGGCCCCGCCGCCCGCTGCTCCAGAGCAAGGCGTGTGAGGTCCGGCCATGCGAGGACCAGTGCGTTGTAGCCGATGGCTTCTTGCGACCACTTGCGGCGCTCGCAGACGGTGTAGAGGCGATAGCTCAGGTCGCGCGCGATCTCGGACACCGCACCCAGCTTCCGCAACAACTCCGCGGCAGCCTGCTCCCCTTGGTCGAGCGCGCGAATCAGATAATGCGTGGACTCCCAGATCGTGAGCCGTGCATCCTCGGCCGGGTCCCAATCCGGCGGGAGTTCCTCCTTCTTCAGCAGACGCACCTTGCCGCCTTTGGCCGCGAGGATGCCGGCCCCGACCATGCCGGACACGCTCGTGTTCTTTGCCTTCGAGAGTGTTTCGGCCTGGCCGTAGGCGCCCTCGGTGAAGCCGTATTGGTCGAACCACGCCAGCGCCCAGCGCGTGTCCGCGTCGAACTCGCCTTCCTGTTCGGCCAACACCTCGTCGAGCGACTGGTTGATGATCGACAGCGCGGTGCGCACGCCCATCGGCGAGCCATCGGTTTCGATCACGTGCGCGTAACGGCTGAACACAGCCATGCCCGGCCCGATGGCGGCCTGGGCAAAGTCCACCGGCGCGATGTTGCCCTTCTGCAAATTCCGCAGCGCCTCCGGCAACTCCCGTTTCAACGCGGCCAGGAAATCGCGGCGCGACGCCACGCCCGCGTCTTTCGGGCGCGGTCGGCAAACGAGGACAATCGACGAAGCGAGCGCGTTTGTGTCAATGCTCACAGAACGCTCGGCTCGCTCGGTGCGAATTGGCCATGTGCCATCAATCGCGAATCCTGCTCCGAGGACACCGGCGAGGAAGGTCTCCCAACCAGTCGAGGCAGTCCCGAATTCTTCGGTCTCGGACTGCTTGAAGGCGTAATAGATCGTAAGAGGAAAGTCGGCGTGACAGCCATCGGCCAGTTTGTTCAGAGCGGTCCGCATTCCATCTACAAAGAAAGTCTCTGCCTCCTCACGACTCGCGTGGCGGTAGGATGCTGCGATGAGTTCGGTGGCCTTCGGCGGGGCAATAGTTCCGAAAATCTCAGGATAAACCGACGAAAGGTTCTTCCTCATCCAAACATAAAAGAACTCAGACAAGTCCGAATAACTGATGTTGTCGAAATATGGAGGGTCGGTGGAAAACAGCATCCCTTTTGTGACAAGCTTGGTTACATCGCATTGGACTGCCCAGCCTCGCGCCGCTGGCGTTAGCGCGCCCACCACTCTCGCGACGGCTTGAGCGATCTTGGAAACTGAGCCGCTGGAATCAGCGAAAGGGTTGGATTCACCAAAGTCCCAAGTCATCGGCAATGCCTGTCGCCTAAATGTGCTGACCACCAGTTCGTTTTTTGGGGCAGCGCTCCAAGTGCAAAGCGTGGACAGACACTCCGCAACCTTATCGACGATAAACGCAAGGTAAACGCTGACGGCTTCGCCGTAGGCAATTGGTCCTGTTCCGTCGGCAGCCAGCTTTTTGCTGTCCTCCGGCCAAGCCGCTGTTCGCGCATCAGCCCCGACGAGACTGCGAGCCTCTGCAACCAAGTCAGAGAAAGTGCCCAGTGCGACGAGCTGCCGAGCTGTAAAGAGGTCGCCCCATTCTCGCAAGCCGTAGCCGAAGCAAGTTCCTCCCGTGAGACGATCGGGCACACTGCCACCGGGCTTCCACGTTGGCTTCGCTTTCCGTGCAATGCTTTCCATCTCCTCAGAAGGAGGTAGATAGATTCGGCTGCGATTTCCCTCAGTTACGGTCGCGATAAGCTGCACACTCAATCGGCCCGCAGAGCCTTCGGCTCGAACATAGTCGTTTGGAATGGGAGTTCCGGTTAGGACGCAGCGGAATCCGCCTCCCTTACCGACTTTCGTTCCTGTGTCAACCGCACTTGGGTCTTGTGGCTTGCCGAGCCTGACCTTGAAACGAACAGCGCCATCTTCAACAGTCGCTTCTAGCCAAGTTTCCTTGCCCGGTTTCTTGGATAGCCAGAAGGAAGAAACCAGCGGCACATGCGCGCCTTTGGCCGCCGGGTTGGGACTGGCCACCGTGCGCGCCCACAACCACGCAATCACCGTCGCTTCGCCACCACCGTGTTCCTTGGGCAGCTTCACCTTGGGGTAAAGATTGCCGATCCGTTTCTCCGCCTCGTTCGCGCATCCATTGGCCGTAGTAACGAATGTCCTCGGCCAGCCCCGCCGCGCCTTTCCACGAGCCGGACGCGCTTAATTTCTTCCGCGACTCCGGGTTCACCGGCGGCTTGCCCGCGAACCGGGCGGAATCTCGATGAGCGCCTTATTGATGAGCACCGGCACGGGATTCAAATCGCTGGCGTGCGCATCCAGTCCGAGCCGTTGTGCCTCCAGCGGAATCGAACCGCCGCCGCAGAACGGGTCATAAACCGCCGGCGGATTTCCGTTACATGAGCGCATAATTTCTGCGCGTGCGGCATTGAGCACTCGGGCGATTGTTCGGAGTTTTCCCATTTCACCAGTTCGCGGATGATGTTGAACAACCGTTCCCGCTCAATCTCGGCGATGATGTCTTCCAGCTTCGGCTCTGGACCAGGCGGGGGTGCGGAAATGCCGCCAGCCCTTGCTTTTTCAAGCACTGCCGTCATCTCGTCCCACAATTTCTTGCGCCCCCTGAGTTCCTTCTCCGCCGCCTTTCGCTTCGCCGAATCCTTCATCAACTCCGCGACATATTCCGACGGATCATCCACCAGCGACGCAAACAGCACCGCCCGGCACGCCGCGAGCGGTCGTCGCGCCCACCACAAATGCAAAGTGGACGGATGCCCATGCCGGATGGATTTCTCCCTCGCCGCCTCCTTGTTGATGGCCTCCAGCGGCAACGCGACTTCGATCAATTTCTTGCGATATGGTGCGGTCATAGTTTGATTCCAGGCATCACCGCCCTTGCCTGGCGAAGCCCCTGCCTGTGCCGGGCCGTACGCAAGCGGGTCCGCGCAGGCAGGTCCTTGTCGACTTCCCCGCCCGCAGTGCGCAAGTAGGTAGCCTCCAGCGGCAACGCGACATCAATCAGGTTCTTCTTATAGGTCATGATTTCACAATCTGAAAATGCATTCCGTCGGCCCTGAGCACATGGATTTCTGCATACGTTTTGCTTGTCGCGGCAAACTGGCGCACGCGATCCCAGTTTAGCAGTTCGTCACTCATTGGTCATTTCAGGTTGGTCCTCTCGTCCAGTCTATTGAAAAGCAGGCTGGCGAGAAACAGATGATGAAAAGCGCGTTCGTTCGTGATGGTCAGATTCTCGTGCGCCTTTGGATTGCGGATGCCCGTCATCGCGCCCGCGAAAATCTCCATGTAACCCATCTGCTGGTTTCGCCCGCTTTCTGTGCCGAGGTCGTCCAGAATGATAATGGGGTTCTTCGGTGACAGTGCTTGGTGCATCAAGTCAGCGCCGTCGAGCTCCTTGCCTATGGCTTTTTTGACCAAGGCTTTCACCACGGAGTTAAGTTCCTTCAACGCGGCTTCAACGGAATCAGCATAATGCCCGGCTTCAAAACGTGCCTTGGCGGTCTTCACCACACGTTGGTGAAGCAACGACCAGAAGGAGTCATCGGGGACTGGCGCGGGCGCATCCGCCGCCTCGAACGTTTCCTCCATGTCGAGTTGCGCGATTAGTTCGTTCAAGACGGTCAAACGCTGCTGGAGCTTCTTCCGTCGTTCACGTTCCTCCTCGCGCGGGTCGGGAGTTTCGCCAGCGACCCAAGCGGCAAATGGAATCTCCTGAAATTGGTGAACATGGTCATTTCCTTCACCAAAGGCTTCCTCGACGCACTTCGCACAACTGGCGGACCAAGTGTCGAGGACGGTTTCATTGATCTTCTTTTCGACGAGCATCGCCTCCCCGCGTTGCTTCATCGCAGTGAGTTTGCAACGTGCGCCAGTCTCGGTGATCGGCGGTGATGCCTTCATGGGAGATGGGCGTTTCATTATCCTTTCAGGTGTTTGTTAGCTTCCTCGGCGGCTTTCCGTTTGGCCGTCTGTGCCGCCACGAAGTCCTTCAGTTCTTTCAGATGCGTCTTCAAGTCATCGGGAGTTGGTGTTGACAACGCAGCGGCAACGGCGTGGTCGTGCGCGTCCGTCCGGGCAGAGCCACGAGTCATGCCTTGGAAGACCGCAGCGATACCGTCCTTGTCAATGACCGCGCCCAGAAGCCGCTGGGTCATCACTTCCTTCTGATAGCGGGCCACGACCTGATTAAAGAGCAGTTCTTCCACGGAGCGTTCCCAAGCCGCGCGAAGCAGGCTGTAAAAACGATCCACGGGTCGCCTGAAGTCGTCGGGGCTGCCAGCTTGTTCCGCTTCCTTGATGAGTTTTTCAAGCTCGCCATACCGCTGCGTGACTTTCAGCGATTCACGCGGTTCAGCGGTGGAAAGATGGCCAACCGTTGCACTAAATGCTTCAACATGGTTCGAGGTTGCCTCGACCTGCGCGATGGTGGCGGCAGACATCAATTCGCAGTAGAAGGCCAAGTCGTGAGTGAAGACGATCACCTGGCGTTCCTTTGCCTCGGCCACGAGGGCGTTAACGACTCCCTCCCGAATGCGATGGTCCAAAGAAGTCACCGGGTCGTCGAAGATGACACCGCACGTGTCCTGCACCGAACCGAGATCAGCCAGAAAGAACGCGAGGGATATGGCGGTGCGCTCGCCTTCGCTAAATATGCTTTCAGGTAAAACCGGCTGCTTTGCCCCTTCGACCGCAATCGAGTGGAGAACCTTGCCACGCTCCGACCTTTCACCGATGGCAACCCTTGCGCGGCGCAGGCCGACATTGGTCATGTATTCCTTCACGCGCGCCTTGAAGGCATCCGTGATTAAGCCCGTGTGGAGTTCCTTCGCTTTCAGTGAAATCGAGTTGGTCTTGATTTCATCCGCTGCTTTTTGGGCACGGGCAACGGTTTTGATAGCCGTGATGTGGTCGAGGACCAGTTGCAGATTCCCCGAGAGCTGTTTGCGCGCTTTCAACTCCAGGATCTCAGTTGTGAGTTTGGTGATTGCCGCCTGCACGTTAGCATCGTCCTGGACGGCCTTGAGTCGGTTGTCGAGCGTCGCGACCAGTTCGCGGCTCAAGGTGGCGGCATCCGCATTGAGAATCGGAATAGCGTCCCACGAGTCTCCAGCCAAAGCCTTCTCGATGGCAGTCAGCCGTTCGCGAACCGAGTCAAAGAACTCGGTCGTCTTCATCCAAAGGTCCGCGTGGTTTTTCTCATATTCCTCACGCAGGACGGCGACTTCCGGCGGCATCTCGCGCGGAATAGCTCCCAGCTTTTCCACGGACTCTTTCAGTTTTTCCTTGGCGGCATCACGCTTCTTGGCCGCATCGTCCTGAAGGAAAGTCCAAAAGCCCTTCAGTCGCTCCATCGCCTCTGCGCCGAGAGGCTGCTGGCACAGCACGCACAGCGCGCCATCGCTCGTGGCCGGGAACGATTGAGCTTTGTATGCCTCGGTGGTGGAGAAATTGGCGGCAGCTTCGATCAGAGATTTCCAGGCGTCCGTGCCAACTCCTTCGATCTTCGATCCGCCAAGTGCCAGCTTCACGGCAGCCTGATATGCCTGCTCGTGTGTGTTCACGTCTGTCACCTGCTGCTGGATGAGCACAACCGCATCGGCGTTCAACTCGCTGATGATGGCGGTGAGTTTGGTCTGCAAAGTCGTCGCATCTCGGTTCTCGCGGTTAATTGCTTCTCTGATGGTTTGCGGACTCTGAGTTTTCAGTTTCGCAAGTTCGGTTTCCTTGGTGTCGAGGGTTGTGGTGTCCTTTTCGCTCCATTGCCCGAGTGTTTTTATGGTTTCCGGGCTGGTCTGTCACGGTGATTGCGCCAAGCGCCTTGCCGACGCTGGTTTGGTCCACCATGAATTGAAATGCCGGAGGCTTGGGCGGCGTTGTCTGCTTCACAACTGCCAAGAATTCTTGCTTTATGTAGCCGGTTATGTCGCCCAGCAATCGGAGGGCATCGAAAATCGCCGGGGCGAAACTGAGTTGATTGCTGTCGCTCAGAAAATGGCGGGCGCACTTGGAATCAAACACGGCGAACCGCTTCAAGTCATTCGGAACTGGTTGGCCATCCTCCCACGGGACATCCACCGGTCCAGCGCCAAGGTCGATTTCAAACACTGCCTTTGGTGAAGCGGGAACGGGCGCAACGGTGAACACGTCGGGCAAAATGGATTCGATGGCTTTCTCCGTGCAACGCGCCGTCTTTTTCAAGACGCGTGCGTAACCTGATTTGCCAGACCCATTCTCCCCATAGACCAAGGTCAACTGTTTGCCGACAACAAGCCGCTGCTTCGCCTTGAGTGCATTAACATTTTCCAAGTCCCTGATGCCGTTGAGCCAAATCCGATCCGCTTGCGCCGGGCCGCTGGGCAAGTCGGCATCCGTAAGCACGAGGTTGGGCAGATTTGGCGGAAGCGGGGCGAAACCGTGATCGAACTTTGCGCGCTCGTAGATGTCCGCCTTGTCCTGGTCTGATAGCGCGCCTTTCGTGAGGATGCGGCGGAGGGCTTCATGCTGCCACGGGTAGAGCGCATCCTTGCTCCAACCGAGCAAAGCCTTATTGATCTTGGCAGTGACAGACATAAGCGGTTATCGGTTCTCCACGATTCGGTAGCGCGCCGGATGCAGCGTGATTTGGCGCGAGTCCTTGAGTTCCAAAAGTTCCTGGCCGGTGAGCGCGCACGGGGCGTGGTCATCACCCACGACGATCATCGTGGTCGAGCCTGGCTGCTGGCCGATGAGCGACCAAAGTTCGGCGGCGATTTCGACACCGTTGGCGAGCTTCTGGTCCGCGACCCACATGCGGGAGACGAGTTCGCCCCCGGCAGCGCGCTCCTCCCAATTGAACGGGCTTTCGGACTTTTCAATCCAGCGACCGTCGGGGTGCGTGAAACACTTCTCGGCGGCGTGGAATCGGAAACCGCGTTGTTTGGCGTAAATCTCGATCAGGCTGGGCTTGGGCGGCGTCGGCGGCTTGGACTCTTCCTTTTCGTCCGTTACTTCCTGTTCGTCATCATCGCCATCTATCATCAGTCATCATCGCCACCATGCCATCAGCGCCTCACCGCTCATCACCGGCAGCAGCATCAGCTTCATGGCACCGGTGGCATCAGCGGCATCAGCGGCATCGCAGCACCATCCAGCTCTGCGCGCCATCTTCTGCCGATGGCGCGGTGGATTCCTTGGCGTCTGCTTCCGTTGCTTCTGCAGATTCAGTGCTCTGCGCCGGAAGTTCGGGTTGGGCATCCAACACGAAGTGCGCCCCCAGATACTCGGCGACGAATTCCGGGGTGCGGTCAATGCAGGCGGCGATGGCGTCAGCGACCTGCTTGTGGTCGAACGGGCGGGCCAATTCATCCGCCAGGTCTTTGTAAAGACGCACGGTGGATTGGCTGGCGACGTAAAGTATCGCGTCCTGCCAGAGAACTTTGGGGGTAAACGGCTCACCAGCGGGCGCGCCTTCGACGTAGGGCGTGACATCAAGGTGTGCGAACGTGCTCCACGCGGTTTGGTGCAAACGTTGTGCGACCGCGCGGATGCGACGGGTTTCCTCGTCGTTGGAAAACTTCACACGGCATAATCCCAAGGCCAATGCCGGCAGCCATTCCTTCGATCCGCCGGTGCGAGGAGCTTCAATGAACTTCGTGACGCGGAATTCAACGGCATCGCCCAGATTGCGCATGGCGACGAACGGCGGCAATTGCGCGACCTCCACGCTCACCATCTGGAGATTAGCCGTGGCGCACTTGATCGCGGGGAACAGTTCACCCCATTTCATCAGCGACTGCATCGTCAGCCGATACTTGAGGTCGGCCACAGAAACCCAGGTTGAGTCGAGCGTCAGCCAGTGCTGACATTCGTTCCAGATGCGAACGGGGTCACGCTGCAGCGCGGTGCGGACACGCTTCGCGGCGGCGGCGTCCAGCTTTGCTCCGCTCTCCAGCGAGTTCAGCCATTCAATCGTGCGTTCCAGTGCCGGTCGCTCGGACACCCCGATGCGCAGCCACAGCCCCAAGTTTCGCAACGAAGTGTGAATGCTTGGCGAACCGTTGTCCTCATCGGGGAAAATCGAGAGTTCACCAGCAGACATCCATTCGCCGCTCTCGGTCAGAATGATAGGCTTTCTGGTTGAAGGCTTCTTTGATGGGGCATCAGTTCAGCCGGCGCACAGCGGACGACGATCCGGTCCAACGCCTCGTAGAAACGGGAGATTTGCGGCAGATGTTGGAGCGGTTGCGGCACTCCCGACATCGCGTGGAGGCGGCTGAGAAGTTTGTCTGCATCGGCGGGGGTGTCGCGCACGCCGAGCAGTTTGAGAAATCGCTTCTTGTCCGGCGAATCGTCCAACTCCGCTTCGACAAACGACTCAATGCCGAGCAGGGATTCCGTGTTGGGCGTGCGTAACAGCAGCTCAGGAGGAGTGCGAAGCTTGCCATGAACATCCGTCAGGCAATGCAGCGATTTGAGATGCATCAACCACAATGGTAATACCGAACCGCAACTCAAAGTGTCCCTGCTTCCCTGCTGGCTGATCTGGCGAATCGTCACATTGAGGTAGTTCCTCCATTCCCCAAGAGGATCGAGAAGCAGGCATTTCACCACCGTTGCCCACAAGTCGGGCTTTGTGGACGCCATTGCCGTCCAATGCTCCACAATTGCGGGCGGGAAATCGTAATCCTCAATCAGGAACAGATCGTTTTTGTAGCGGTATTCCTTGGGTTTGCTTCCCTCTCGACTGGTCAGGAACTTTTCCAATTCAGACCGCGAGTGAATGCGGTTCGGCTGCGCAATAAGTGGAACAATAGCGTGCAGCTTGCTCCGGAAGGAAGCGGACCATTGCTTCCATGTGTCGGCACTACAGGACTTGAAGTTGCGAAAGTAATCGTCGTGCAGGAAATGCTCCTCGGCCCAGCCTTCAGGGACGATGTCTTGGATTTGCCCGTTTACATCAACGACGATGCCGTGGTCCACGTTGCGAAGATATTTGTCTCTCGTGACGTAGCGGAAGCCGTCCGGGATGCTCGCGCCAAGCGCAGCCATGATGTGCGCCACTCGCACGCAGTCCTCGATGGTGATTTCCTTCCCTGTGAAAATCCGAAGCGAGGCTTGAGCCGCGATGAGGTCAACAGAACTCGGTTCATGCAACTCGAGTGCCTCCAACAGACTGTAGCCGGAGTCGGTCTTTTCATTCCAAGCAGGTGTCTTCTTGGGGGCGCGCTTGGCGAGCCACATCAACCATTCGCTGTTCATGGTCGAGGCGTAGTCCATGACGAACTTCCAGTCCTCCTGCGAAACCTGATCACGGCGCGATGATAAGCGCACGACGTCCTTCGCAGCGTGAAGCACCCCACTGCCATCAACTGGAACAATCTTCAACCGGCGGCGGCGTTCATTTCTGTAATCGTAATGAATTGTGTCCTGCACAAATGACCAGAGGACGTGAAGCCGGGGCCACGACGCCGGACAAGGAACAGTTTCAGATTGTTCAAGACACTTGAGCGCAGCATCCGAGTCCACGAAGGTGATCCAACGATGCGACCTCAACTTGCTAACGCAAACGAATGCCTCGGGTGCGAGGAGATGGTCGCTGGCCGGGGCAAAGAGTTTGAGCAACTCGGCGGACTCCCAAACCGAGAACAACTCCGAGGGAATGGCGACGCATTCGCCGGCTTTGGCCAATTGGCCGGTAGTGGTGAGAATCAACGGCCGATCGCTCAACTCGGTCAGCATGTTCCAACTGATGATCTGACTGCACGCACCGTCGAGTCCGGGGGCGAATGGAACCGCACCTTTGAGCAAGTCGTAGGCGGCGGTCCGCTCCTTCGCAGATAGATCGGTGTTGCCGAGCCATTCGAGCATCGCTTTCCCCGCGAGCCGCCCGGCGCGTTGCAGCAACCAACGATTGGTCGGCGACGTGGCGGGGTCTTTGATGGCGAAGCGAGCCGGGTCTTGGATGAACGGCGCGTTACAGGAAAATGGGAGGTCCAGACCCGCGCCAGTCGGCAAAACAACGTAGAGGCGGTTCTCCTCCGAAAGGCCCAAGACGATTTCCACGCGACACGGCGGCAGGTGAAGATCCTCCGCTCCGACTCCGCGCTCTGAACGAATTTCCTCGGCGGCTTCGGCGGGGAATGGAATCGTCTCGCTCTGGAGAACCAATAGTCGTTCGGTGTCCTCACCGCCTGCCAATTTCACCCAAGATGAATCGCGCAACCGGGCCTTTGCCGAGCGGTTGACGCTTGATGGTCTGCCCCTCGATGGTGAGTTCCTTGAGGCTGTTAAAAAAGAGCAACGAGGCCGGACTCTGCGCCCATTCCTCGAAGTTCTTTCGCAATTGCGCCGTACGATTCGGGTCGGCGATGCGAACCCGGACGATTGTGCGCTGTGCGGGTTTTGCCTCAGTCAACCACACTGGCTGCGTGAATCGCTTCTTCTTGAAACACACGGCTAGCGTTTGTGTCCGAACTTCGACGGTGTCCCCGAGACTGAACGTGGATTTGAATCCGACGCCCCGGAAACCAATAGTGTGCAAGTTGCGCTTGTTGGAGAATCCGAACCGGCACAGGGAGGCAAATTGCTCGTGGTCGAAATCGTCGCCATCATGCTCGAAGACGAAAGTATTGTCCTCGATGCGGACGGACGCGGATTTCGCCCCTGCGTCGTCCGCGTTTTGCAGCAGTTCAGAAACAACATGCCGGGGACTCTGCACCTGGCGGAATAGCTGATGCCATGGCCCGGCGAGTTCCGGGTCATTCTCCAACTGATCCCAGCGCTCGGACGCTCGGCGCTGAATGTTGTTGAAGTAACTTGGCGGTTGCATGGGGTTTCGGTGTTTACGCCTGTTCCGCGGCTGCCTTTGTCAGCAATTCCGACAACTTGAAGTTCACGCTGGCCGTGCCGAACTCTGGCTCCTGATTGAATGGTTGGCGCAGATAAATGGGCGTCTCGGCTGCACCTGAAGCGACAAACACAATGGCGAGGACGTAAGCTTCGGGGCGATTCAGGCTGGTCAGGATTTCATTCTTGGTGACGGTGACGGTGACCGCGTCTTTGACACGCCCTTTGACCTCGATGAAGCGGAGACGGTCGGTCTTCGGATCGCGGCTCTCGATATCGTAGCCACGATTCTCGGCGCTGATGTCACGCGGCACGAAGCCTTGTTCGCGCTCGAATTGCATCACCTTTTCCATCGCGAGGCGTTCGACTTCGCGGTCGGGAGCGCCGTAAGGCGGCGGGGTTTCGCGCAGAGCACCGGTTTGGCCGATATTCGCAAACCAACTTGCAGGCACGACCAACGCACCTCCCAAGACATTGGGAGGCCGGGCGACGATGGATTTCTCCTGGTCGAGTTCGGCCAAGCGCCGCTTCAGCCGGTCGGCCAATTCGTCGGCGGTGCGGCGCGCGTTGCCGGAGTTGATGTTCGACCGGCTTTTGCCGGCGTCCTCCTGGGCCTTGAGAACATTGGCGCGATGATCCCAATAGTTGATTTCCGAAGTCAGTCGAGCCTTCACCTGCTGCATGACCTTTTGAATGTAGGCTTCGCGACGAGTGCGAACTTCCTCCAGATGCGGCGGGACGATCTTCTGGATGGCAAAACCAAGAGCGCGTTGTTCGAGATTCTGACCGAGCCATGTCTCGTTGAATAAGGCTTGCACGGCGGCGAGTTGTTCCGGCGTAACAGGTGTGTAATCGAGGTAGGGAGCGTATCCGGCGGCAATCATCTGGCCGGAGCGAGTGATTTCGACGAATTGAAGCTGGCGCGAGATGGTCAGCGGGTTCTTGTTCGAGTCCTTCCGGCCGTCGGTGATGGAGTGCTCCAGAAAGAACAAGATGCGAGGTTCAGTTCCGTTCTCAGTGGTGTCCACCAGCACTGCGCCCTGGCGGAGCGTGTCGCGATGGCGTTCAAGCACCAGGTCAATCGTGGCGTCGAGGAGCGGATGGCCCGGCGCAACGAGTGCGGCGGGCGGTTTACCATCAAGGCGCACGTCACCCTTGTGAAACGTCACGCGCTCGTAGGCGTTCAACACCGGGGCACGAGTGCCAATGATCCGATCACGGAGGCGGATGTCCGCCGGCACGCGGCGAATTTCAAACCGGCGCGGCTCGCGCTTGAGAAGCTGACCGCCAAACATCTTGAAGGCTTCCTCAAAGAACGAACCGACGTAGTGGGGTTGCAGCTTGCGAGCCTGGGCGCGATCCATCTGGTCGCGAAGTTCGCGAACACGCGAAGTGCTCAGAGACTCGTGGACAAGGTAACGGTCTTCGATCAAGCCACGCAAATGCTCAACGTCGAGTTCGGCGTCAATGACCTGATCGAGCTTCGCTTTGACTTCCGGCCTGTTGCCCTCGCGGATGGCTTCAATCAGCAATTCGCGCAACGATCGGTCCTTGAACATTTTGCCGAGGACATCAAACACCGCACCGCCCAGGGCTTTGCGCTGCTCGGAAAGCTTTTCCAGCAGGCGATGGAAGACGTGTCCCTCGCGGGTTTCAATGGCGACGAGATTCCACAGGTGGCAGCGTTCGGGCTGGCCGATACGATGAATGCGCCCGAAGCGTTGCTCGATGCGATTGGGATTCCACGGGAGATCGTAATTCACCATGAGATGCGCGCGGCGATGAAGGTTGATGCCTTCGCTGGCAGCATCCGTGGCAACGAGAATCAGAACTTCGGGGTCTTGCTCGAACGATTCCTGAATCTGGCGGCGGCGTTCGCGTGGCGTCTGGCCGTGGATGGTGACGACGTGATTCGGGTTGCCCAAGAGCAGACTCAGTTTGTTCAGTCAGGTAATTGAGCGTGTCGCGATGCTCCGTAAAGATGACCAGCTTCCGCCGATTTTGGTTGGCGTCGAACATCTCGGGATTCTCCAGAATACCCTCGGAAAGCTCCTTCCATTTGGTGTCATTGCCGGAACGCTTGAGCTTCGCGGCTTCAGACTCCAAGTCCGCGCAATGTGCGGATTTCTTCCTCCAGTTCCGCGATGGTCAGTGCTGCCGTTGCCTGGTCAACAATCTGTTCCTCGGCGGTTTCAAGCTCCTGCTCCGGGTGCGTCTTCGAGGTCGTCAATGTCCTCATCTTCCAGATCGGGACGTCTGAGTCAGTTGCTGGGTTGCTGCTGCGCCGCGACGGAGGAGCTTTTCTTCACGAAGCCGGTCTTCCAAACGCTCACGGCGGCGGCGCAGCGACTGGAAAATGGCTTCGGGTGATGAAGCGAGCCGGCGCTGGAGGATGGTGAGGGCGAAACCGACGGTGCCGCGCCGATCTTTGTCCAGATTGTCAGCACGATTGAATTGTTCGCACACGTATTCAGTGACGTTCTTGTAGAGAACGGCTTCTTCGGGCGACAGGTTGTAGGGAACAGTGTAGGCAAACCGGTCGGGAAAGAGGGGTTTGCCTTCCATCGTGACGAGCTGCTCCTTGACCATCCGACGCATGATGTCGTTCGCGTCAATGGTGTGAGCAGCATCGCGTGGCTTGCCCTCGAAACGGTCACCATCCAGCAGTGAAAGGAAAAAGTGAAAATCCTGCTCCTTGCCGTTATGGGGCGTGGCCGTCAGCAGCAGAAGCTGCCGCGTGTGCGCTGAGAATCTCCGTCCGAGTTTGAACCGTTTTGTGGGCTTCATTTCGCCGCCGAAGTACGAGGCCGACATCTTGTGGGCTTCGTCCACAACGACCAAGTCCCAATCCACGGCCAGCAACTTGTCCTGCACGTCTTCGTTGCGGCTCAGTTTATCGAGGCGGCAAAGGCAGAGGCTGTGTTCCTGAAACCAGTTGCCGGTCCGGGCGGCCTGCAGTCCTTCGTTGGTGAGAATGTCGAACTGGAGGTTGAACTTCTGGTCCAACTCGTCCTGCCATTGCTCAGCGAGGCCGCCGGGAGCGATGATCAGACATCGCGCCACGTCACCTCGGATGATCAGTTCCTTGATCAACAGGCCGGCCATGATCGTTTTGCCCGCGCCGGGATCGTCCGCCAGCAGGAAGCGCAGCGGCTGGCGGTTCAGCATTGTCTCGTAAACGGCGGTGATCTGATGGGGAAGCGGATCAATAGAAGAAGTGTTGACCGCAATGAGCGGGTCAAACAGGAACGCCAAGCTCAAGCGTTGAGCCTCGGAGGCGAGACGGAACAAGTGGCCGTCCGCGGTGAAGCTCAAGGGCCGGGTTTGGAGGACCAACTCCAGGTTTGGCTCCTGGTCGCGAAAGAGAAGTTGGGTGCTGGCCTTGCCCTCGCCGTCCACATAGGTCAATTCCAGGGCTTCGTTGCCGAACATCTGAACGTGCTTAATCGTCACGGCAGAGTTCGGCAGAATCCCTCGAACCAGGCTGTCCACTCTGATTTCTTCGAGCTTCATAATAATCTTCTTGCTGTTCTGGCCACTTTTCTACCACATCAATTCAGGCAAGAATATGCAATTGTCACTACTCTACACATTACTTTATAGTCAAGATTATGGACTCAGGCGCAGCAATCAGTGGTTTCACCGTTGAGCGGCTTCGGGCTTTCTGCAAGATCGCCGAATCCGGCTCGATTGTATTGGCAGCGAAGGGAGACCCCACCCGGCAGAGTCAATTCAGCCGCCAAGTCAAAGAGTTGGAGGAATACTTCGGAACGAAACTCCTCGAACGCGCCGGGAAGACCATTCGGTTGACCGAGGACGGTCGAAAACTTGCCCTGCTGACTCAGGCGTATTTCCGTTCGGTTGAGGAATTGCGAGCGAGTTCCGCAAAAGACGAAGCGGTTCGCATCGGCGCAGGCGAGAGTGTTTTTCGTTGGCTGATCATGCCGCGTCTCGTCGAGCTGCAAAATCTCGCCGGAAGCGTTCGACTTGAATTCCTGACGAAGACCACGATGCAGTCCGTTGAGTCGGTCAAGGCGGGACATCTTGATCTGGCAATCGTTCGCAAAGAGGCAGCCGATGATTCCCTGAGCGTGTTGCCTTGTGGATCGCTTGCCTATGCACTCGTAGTTCCTCGCAAATTGCTGCCAGGCCGGACTGCTGCTGGGTTCCAGCTTCTTCAAAAGCTTCCGTTCGCCCTGCTGTCTGGCGATGGCGTTCTGGCCAAGGGCGTTCTTGCTCTGGCCGCGAAGGTGAATGTGAAACTCGACATCCGCGTAAGAGCGGAGAGTTTCAGTCTCTTGGTTTCCGCGATTGAAAATGCGGATCTGGCTGCCGTGATCCCAAAACCCGCTGTCACGAATTATCGAAGGAGCGGTTTGCGAGCATCGAAACCGAGGAATTGCATTCGCTGACGCGCGAGCTTGCCCTCGTCTATTCCCCCCAGGCTGCTCAACTGAGAGAGAATGTCCGTCGAATAGCACCACGAATATCCACTGTGTTCGGGGCGTGATTTCGAATCTGGCCTCGTGGCTTCGGTCTGTGGTCGGCGAGCGGGGAAAGTGGAGGGAGGGCGGAGAGGCGGGCATAGCGAATCGGAGAGCCGGAGCGCAACGTCCCGCCGCCGAACCGCAGACGGAAGCCCGCCGCTCTTGCGGCCCTGCGAATGCGAGCTCGTGACGAGCGCGCGGTTTGCGAAGTGGAACGGGCGTCGTCGAGAGGGGGACAGGGCGACGGGCAGCCCGTGGAGCGAAGCAAACCGCGCGTTGGTCACGGCGAGCAGCAACATTCTCCGAGATGGCCAAGAAGCTGATTGCTGGCCCGTTTCAGTTCGATAACATACGCCGGACGGCAGGACATGGATATGAGCGACATCGACATCGCAAAACAGTTCATAAATCTCGGACAAACTGTCACTGAGGACACGCCTGTGTATCGGGTCTTTTCCAAGCAACGGCTGTTCGAGATGTTCACCGACAAGAAGCTCACCCTGGCTGCGCCGGAAAAGTGGGATGATCCGTTCGAGAACTTCCTCGCCAAATGCAAGGCTACGGTTGATGGAATGCCGAATGTGGATATTGGCGGGCTGTTCAAGAACTTCTACGGCCAGTGCTGGACACTCAACCCGGAGTCAGACGCCATGTGGCGCATCTATTCGCACACGAAAGATGGGGCACGGGTAAGCACGACGGCCGGCCGGTTGCTCCGCAGCATTTACAGTCCCAGCGATCCGTTTGCCAGCATGTCTTACTACATTGGCTCGGTCGGTTACGAAACCGGGGACGACCTTCGGAAGCTTTTTGAGAATCCGGGAAACGCTTCTGGTGCGGCTTTGGATGCAACTGGAAGAGGTCGAGGTCCATGACCCTGTTTCTAAAGCGGAAGGAATTCGAGCATGAGGCGGAAGTCCGGTTGCTTTATCAGTTCAACAAGGACGGTTGCAGCGATCAACACCCCGAAGTTATCTGGCAGTTCGCCATTGATCCGAACATGTTGTTCGATGATGTGCTTTTCGACCCGCGCATGGATGACGCCACTTTCCGGGTGGAGTCGCAGCGTCTTCGTGCGCTCGGATTCGCCAAACCTGTTACGCAATCCACTCTCTACAAGCTGCCCAATCTCAAAATCCAGATACGGTCGCCGTTTTAAGTCAGCCGTTACCGACCATCACAAGAATCGCCTCCATCCGGAAACCACTTTGCGACCGTCCCGTCCGATTCCAACGGCGGCAGCGTCACGCGGCGGAATCCACGTTCGCAGTGGACGAGCACGCACTCGTGGTCGCGGAGATTGCGGAGCTTGTGCGGCTTGATTTTGTGTTCCTCGGTTTCGGAGTAGTTCACGTTGCGCTTGCCGGCGCTGAATCCCCATGAGCGTTTCACGACGCGCTTCTTGCCGAGGAAATCGGCGGCTTGGACGGCATCGGCTTCGTCGGCGGCGCGGAAGATGAGGCGGTTGCGGAGATTCAAGCGTCAGCACCTTCGCCTTGTCGTTGCCCAAGCGGCGGCACGAGCGAGGTTGTGCTTTGCGCGGCGGCGACGATGGTTGCGCCTGCCTCGCGGATCACGTCCACGCAGTTGTAATCGCTCGTGCCGTCCTCGCTGGCGGTCATGAATCGCTGCGCTTCGTCGGCCCAGAGGATGAGCAGGTTGTCCTTGGCGCGGTCGGCCTTGGCTTTGTCGAAGCGGCGCAGGGCGTGGTTGTAGTAAAGCAGCTTCAGGAACGTGTTCACGTAACGGCGCTCGGTCTGGAACTTCTGCGGCATCGTCGTCAGGATGATTTTGCCCTGGTCAATCGCGGCGAAGTCGAACGTGCTTTCGCCGGTGCAGAACACTTCGGCCACTTCGGGCGTGAGGAAGTATTGCAGGTAGTTGCCGATGGTTTCGCGGACGCCGCCAAGTTGCTCGTCGGGTTGGGTGAGGAAGCGGTTGGCGAAGTGGGCGTAAACGGCTTCACGGCGCGGCGTTTCCAGCAGGTCTTCAAGGTTCTCCATTTCTTCTTCGAGCAATTCGCGGTCGGACAGCAAGCTCGAACGCGCCCAGCAGCGTCACCGGGCGGCTCAACTCGAACAGCATTTCCAGCGCGTGGGCGATGTGCGTCTGCGCCTGGCTCTTGAAGAACCCCTTGTCGCCGCCCTGGCCGAGACTCGTGGCGGTGTCCACGACGAACTTGGCGTAGGTCGTGAACGGGATGCTGCGGTCGCCGGTCAGGTTGTAGCGGTGCGGCGGTGTCCACTGGGCGTCCGTGTCGTCGGCGCGGATTTGCAGATGAATCAGGTCGTGTTCCCGGCCGTAGTGCCGCGCCATCGCCGAGAGTGTTTCCCAATAAACGCCCTTTTCGTCAATGCACAGGCCGCCCCATGTCGGTTCGTTCTGGAAAACCTGGTGCGCGAGTTGGTTGATGCCGGAACTGGTCTTGCCAGAGCCGGTGTCGCCGGTGATGAGCCAGCCGCGACAGAATTGATTTCGCTTCCACGTCAAACCGCCCAAGCGCGCGACAAAGCCGCTCTTCGCTGGTGCGAACAAGAGCCACGCGGCCACAAGCGCCAGGCCAATTCCGCCGGCCAACAGGAGGTATTGGGGATGTCGCAGCATCAATTCCAAGTCCGGCGGAAATGCAATTGGACCGAATGGCATGAAATCGAGCTTCACGGCCACGCCCTCCCGATCAGATAGCCGGCCAGCAGCGCTGGCGAGCGCGGCGAAGAATGCGGCGGTGCGGGTGATCCGGGCGCGCGAGGTGCGGCGATGGCAGTTTGCGCAGCGCTTCCAGCAAGGCCGCCGACTGTCCCTGAAATGTCCGCGCCGTTTCCGCGAGCTTGGCGATGTCCGCCCGGAACTGTTCGAACGACGGAATTTCGCGGCGGCGGAAGTTCATCCCAATGCCGCTGGTGGATTCGGAACAACTCGACCAGCAGCAGCACCGCGTCGTCTTCGCGCAGCCGATGTCGCTCGCGCCACTCGGCGACGGCCTCGCTCGAAGTCCTCGTCGAAGTCGGGCTGTTCGGTGTTCGGCATGGGCATTACTTGGTGGGCAGGAGCAAGTTCGGCGACGGATTCGATCTCGGCGTAGAGTTTCCGCTGCCATGTTTGGAGCCGTTGCCGGTCGAGGAGACTGAAGGCGGGATGCTTGGTCGCCGCGGTGATGGTCACGTTCTCCGCGTTGAGCGCTTCGACCAGCCAATCCTGCAAGCGGGTCATGGCGATTTCCCGTCCGCCGAGCTTGTCCTTGAGTTGCGCCCGGACTTCCGACGACTCGAACAGCGCGAAGCTGTCGCTGTGCGCCGCGTTGCGGACCACGACGTAGCCGCACTGCTTGCCGAACTGGTCGGCGAGGCGTTGGATTTGATCCACGCTGTCCGACTCGTGATTCACCGGCATGACCAGCGTGAGCTGCCGCGCCCATCGCGGACAGCACGGCGGGCAGGTCAATCTCCGCGAAGTAATCAATGAACAGGTCGGTGGAGGCGGCGCGGCAATCCATGACGACGAGATTGCGACTTCTCCAGCGCGGCGAAGATGCCGTCGAGTTCGCGGCGGTTGTCCAGATCGAGAAACCGCGTGTCGGGATGAAACCGTTTCAAGGTCGAGTTCTCGTTGTCGCTAGTCAATCGCGACGTGGGCGATGCCCTTGTCCTTGAGGAACTGGACGAAGTTCACGGCGAAGAAGCTTTTGCCGACGCCGCCTTTGCCGTTGAGGATGAGATCGAGTCGTTTCATGTGGTTTGAGGTTTGAGCATCCGCACTTGGGCGATGCGTGGGCCGCGCGTGCGCGGCTGTTGCGGAGTCCTCGCTGCTGCCATTGGCCGGACAGCTCGGCGGCCGGCGAGCGTGTCCGGCTGGCTGTTGGTGCGCGGTTTCGGCGACGTGGACACGGCGGGGACGACGGGCCGTTTGCGTCCGGGACGCCGGCGCGGACGAACGATTTCGCCAAGCACCTCATGACAGAACACGGCGACGGCCGTCTTGCTGGTCGGCAGGCAATGCTGCGTGAGCAATTCGGCAATCGCGCGATACGACGCGCGCTTCTGCCGGAGTTCGGCGATGACTTCCTTGGCCGGGATCAAGTCCTGGAACTTCTCTGGACGGCGCGGCGTAAACTCCGCGACCGCCTGACGAACGCTGGCTGGATCAAACGAGGCCATACGCGGGAATGAATTGGATGTGAACGGGGAATTCCGTTGGCGGCGAGACGGACAAACGGATGTGTCGCGACGGGCTGCGGCATGGTCGCGCCAGGTCTCGTGGACAGTCGCGGCCAGCGAGTGCAATCACGGACGTGGACTCTTCGCGGTCGTGGACTGAACGCGGACAGGCAGAGGCCGTTGCCACTGCCTGTTCGCGGACGGCTGAAGCCGAGGCTAGTCCGCGGCTCAGGACGTTCCTTGCCGCGTCTGCGGGCGTGGACAGAACGCAATCGCGGACTGTCCGCGGACACTGAACGGTGCGCGGCTGCGCCCTGGTTATGGCCAAATCGAGGTTCGCGGACTGGCCGCTGCCGTGGCCGCGAGCGCGCTGCTGTTGCGCGGCTGTTCCGTGCCCGCTCCGCGACTCATTCGCGGACGCAGAATCCTTGTGGCAACAAGGGGTAAGGCTTGTCCTGTCTTAATCATGATGGGAAACACACTGCCTCCTTTGCTGGCTGAGTTCGTTGCGCCACTGCTCCAATTGCGCGGTTGCGGCTTGAATGCGGGTGACTTGTTCGACGCTCACCACCTTGGCCCGCGCTCTTGCATGAGCGTCGAATCGAGTCTCCGGCAATTCAACGATGAGGTTCGCGGCGTTGCGACTGATATGTTCACCACACCGTTTGAGCACGTGGATTGCGGTTAAGATTTGAGCGGTCGTCGGTGCGTGCATTATCAGATGTGAATGCTGCGCGAAGGTTTGCGGGTGAGTTCCGAGCGGCGTTCCATCCGGCGTTTGGGCAACCATTCCGCGCGTCGGACTTCCTCTGGTCGGACTGGATGAGCCCAGGGTTCGCTGAAACCGAGTCGCGCGGCTGCTTCCTCGGCGGCGAGTTTGGTGGGCGCTTCAACAACCGTACGCAATGGGTCGCCCATCACGCGGGCGTATTCCCGGTCGGTGTAGTAGATGCCCCAGAGTTGGTTGCCGGACGTTGAAGTCGTTTTCGTGCTCACACCGACAGTTCAGCACAAGGCGCGAGGTGGCAGATGTAAGAGGGACACAAAGTGCGCAATCAGTCCGATTCGTGTCCGGCCATTGACATCAAGGCGAACCAATGTTGTCGCTTGATCGAAGGGTCGGTTGCACCCTGTGGAAATTGAAACCAGGCAGATGGAGCGATCGCCTTGGACGTGCCGGAAATCCCCAAGGTGATTTCGAAGCGGGTGGCCTTCGGGTCTTTTGGAGATAACGCTTGTGGCAATGGAGTTTGCCATCTCGCGTTGCGAGAGAACCGCCTGACCGCTGCAATGCCACGAGTTGAGACCGGGAGACTTTACCCAGGAACTGGATACCGGCCTCCGCGAGAAGAGCCAGGCATAGAGCTCCGCGCCAGCCTGCTGTCGATAGAGCGAGTAGTCTCCTGTGACGATCAGTCCCGCCGATGGGACAAGGTCTCGAATTCGAGGGAAAAGCCTCGCCAAATGCTCCAGACCGCGATCCGGCATCGAACAATAGATCAGCCGTGCATTTGCCTTGGCTGGTATTCTGTCCCAGGCTTCATCTAGGTAATCTGGGGTGTGAACCTCCAGGCCTTTCACGAGTTGTTGGATGTGGTTGGGGTGGAGGCAAATTCCGATGGTGAAAAAGTTTTCTGAAAGAACCCGCCGTTTCGATACGTATGTACAAGTAGAGGGTCGTTGTCCGGATCGGGCGGCGGCACGAACGAATCAAGAAGCCATGGCGCGTTCAAGAGGTAGGGAGCCTGGATGTTGAGAGTGGGTGCCGAGGCGCGTGTGGCGAGAATCCAGGATAACTATGTCAATCCCCAATTCGACCTCGACGTGTGACAATTTCCCCCTGCCGTGTCCGCCGCTGGAGTTCTGCTGCGGTTCGTCGAGCACCTCTTCGATGTCCTCGAGTTCCTCGAGTTCGTGCGTGACGACCCACGGACCCGGGGGGAGCAGTTCGACCAGTTGTACCGAGGAATGCGCGAGCGAGCAACCGGTCGAGTATGGGACGGGGCGGCTGTTGTTGGCGCCGGTGCATCTGCGGCATGGGGCCTACAACCTGGACTGGCTGGTGCGACCCTTTTACAACAATCTCTACCCGGACGATCCTGGCAGCGGCGAACCGGACTACGTGGGAATGTTGGGGCACGGGTGGGCGATGGACCTGTTGGGGCACGTCATCTGGATGGATAACGGGGCCAAGCTGCTTTACTACTCGTTGAAGGGGACGATTGAGTTTATCCGCGTGGGGGCTTCCCACCAGTATCTGCCGCTTCCGCGCAAGCCGGGGTACTCGATCATGCATGAGAGCGGGGCCGCGGAGTATCAGATGGGGTTGCCCAACGGGCAGATCGATCTGTTTCACGATCACACGGTGACGCCTGCTGAATTGCGCGGTCAGCGGAAGGGATATCTGGACGCGGGACGCCACCAGTGGGTGGTCACACGGGATCTGCCCAACCGAACCATTGGGGTATCGGCGTGTGAGTGGATTGGCAGTCAGGTAACCTGCCAAAGTGCCCTGGGCACCCCGAACTTCGAGTTTGGGACCCAGTTGATTGGGGGCAAAGAACGGATCGTGATTGCTAATTTCTACATCTATACGCAGGGAGCGCAGAACCCGAAACAATTCATTGCCCGGATGGTTTACGACTATTACACGGCGGACGAAACCGACAAGGGGTTGGTGGGGGATTTGAAGCGAGCAACGATCGAGCGGTGCACAGCCAACTGTTTCAGCGGGAGCCCGACCTGGGTGCCGTGGATGCGGACGTATTATCGGTATTACACTTCGACCAGTTCGATCGGGATGCCGCACGGGCTCAAGTATGTCCTCGAGCCCGAGGGCTATGCGCGGATGGAAGGGGTCCCCCTGGATCCCTTGACGGCCAGCGACGCGCTCCTGGCCCCCTACGCGGACTATTATTTCGAGTACGACAGCTCGAAGCGGGTGACCAGGGAGCGGCGGCACGGGACGGGAACTGGGTCTTTGACGTCGACCTTCAGTTACACGGCGCGGGTGGGAGGCAGCAACGGGTTCAACGAATGGAAGCTCAAGACCGTCGAGACCCGCCCCGACGGCACGACCATGACCGTTTACACCAATTACCTGACCCAGGTCATTTTGAGGGATGCTCAATCGGGAACCCAGCGGTGGTATGAACACAACGAGTATGACACGCTGGGTCAGTTGATCCGGAAAGCCCTGCCATCGGCGGTGGCCAGTTACACCCAGGGCTCGACCTCGCCCCAGAACCTGACGGTCACCTTCAATACCTCCGAAGGCGTGATTTACGACCAGGAGTATTACGCGGACACCGACCTCGTGTCACCCGGGCATCTGAAGACGGTGCGGATCAAACGCGGGAGCGGCGGAAGCCTGGTGAAGCTGCGCGCCTACGAGTATGAAGTGTGGGATGACGGCACGCTCATCCACCTGCCTCGTTACCTGATGACCAAGGAAACCCTCTACTTGAGCGCCACCGATGACACGAAGACCGCGGTGACGAATTACGCGCATGACTTTCATGCCAACAGCACCCAGGTTTCGCGAAAGACCACCACCCTGCCGGCGGTGGCTTGGGCCGAGAACGGGTCGGGCACGAGCCCGACGCGCATCGAGGATTTCGACACGTATGGGTATCTGACGCAGGTGCAGGACGAGCGTGGGATCGTGACCCGTTACACCTGGAACAAGGAATTGGGGGTGGCGACCCAGCGGATCGACAATTACATCTCGGGCCAGAGCGGTCCCGGCATCAATGTCACCACCGATTACACCCTCAACGCCCGCGGGACGATTACGCGGGTGCTGGGTCCCCTGCACCGGATCGACCGCAATGGCAGCGCCACTGATGTGCGGACGGTCAAATGGATCATCTACGACGAGGCGAACTTCGAGCGGCGCGAGGGCTTTGGCTACCAGACCGCCAATGAAAGCCTGGTCCAATTGGTCAACCCGGTGACGATCTACAAGTTCGACCGGGCCAACCGGGTGAAGGACGTGATCCGCGCCAAGAAGGGGACGACCCTTGAGGCGTCGGGAGCGCTTACCTCCAGCGACAGTTTTGCCCAATCGACCTGGGTGCGCTGGACCAACCTGAGCTTCGACAACCAGGGCAAGCTCACTTACCAGCGCCTTTACCACAGCATCCCCACCTCGGGTGCTGGCAGCCCCGGCACCAACTACAATCAGACCGATTACGGTTACAGCGCCGTGCGGCTGCCCAACCGGGTCAAGGCCCCGGGCGGGACGATTCATCGGGTGGTGTACAACACGCGGAAACTGGAGACCGAATACTGGGTGGGGACCGACGACACCGGGGCGACGGACAGCAACCCGGCCGGGACCAGTTCCTCGACCTCGAACAACATGGTCGTCCTGCGCAAGCAGGAGTACGACGCCAACGGGGACAAGAAGAACGGGAACCTGACCAAGACCACGCTTTACGAGAACGCTTCGACCACGCGGGTGACGACGTATCTATACGATTGGCGGGACCAGCGGACGGACCTGGACGGCGAGGTCGATCTTTACGAGAAATACACGTATGACAACCTGGACCGGTTGACGCTGACGGAGCGGCGCAACACGACCAGCGGCGGTGTGCTGGTCTGGAAACGGGAGGTCAAGTACGACAAACGGGGGCGGATTTACCAGCGAATCCTCTATCCGGCCACGGGCACCCAAAAGCTGACCGAGGATCTGTGGTACGACCAGGCCCAAAACGTGATCAAACGCCGGCAACCTGGCAGCGCCGGGTTCGAGAAGTTCCTCTACGACGCCCTGGACCGGTTGAGCAAGCGCTACACGGCTTATGGAACCGACGGCACTTACGCGGCGGTGCAGAGTGTCAGCGGCAACACGGTGATGCGCCAGGAGGAGTTCGGCTACGACGACGCGGGGAACCGGACGCGGAAACTGGTCCGGGACCGCTACCACAACGAGAGCGCGACGAACCATGGCGAGTTGGGGACCCCCACCGACAGCTTGCGCAAGGCGCGGGTGACCTGCGTGGGGTATTGGCCCGAGGGCCTGGGCCGGCCGCAAGCGGAAGCCGATTACGGCACCAATGGCATACCCGATCCGTGGTCGTGGACCCGGCCGGACCTGATCCCTGCCACTTCCGGGTCGGTGCTGGTCAGCCGCTACGCCCATGAGATCACCGGCGAACTGGAGTCGGTGACGGTGCCTTCGGGAACGTCGAGCACGCAGGTGACCCGCCGCGAGTATGACCATGCGGGGCGGCTCATCCGCCTGATCGAGAATTATCTCTCGGGCCAGAGCGGGCCGGACAAGAACAAGACGACCGAGTTCGAGTATACGGCCGACGGCAATCTCAAGAAGCTGCGGGCCAAGAGCACCACGCCCGGCGACCAGGTGACCGAATGGATCTACGGGACGACGCTGACGGACTCGGACGTGGCCAGCAACGCCTTGGTGCGCCAGAAGATCTATCCCGATTCGTCCGGAGCGAGCGACCGGGTGTATTTGAAGTGGAACCGGCAAACGGAGCCGCGGGAGTTTTTGGATCAGGCGACGACGGTGCACACGTTGCAATATGACAAGCTGGGCCGGCTCGAACACGACCGGGTGACGACGCTGGCCAGTGGGGTGGACGGCGCGGTGCGGCGTTTGACCGCCACCTACGGAGTGCACGGATTGGCGAAGCTTTCGAGTTGGAACAACGCGGCAGTGGGCAGCGGCGCGGTGGTCAACGAGGTCGAACTGGTGTATAACGAGTTTGGGCAGATCACGCAGGACCGGCAGGCGCACGCCGGGGTGGCGGATGCCTCGAGCCTGCGGGTCGCGTATGAGTATGAGAACGGTTCGGCCAATCACGTGCGACTCAAGAAGATCGTGTATCCGACGACCACCAGGTTCCTCGAACCGCTCTACGGCACGGGCGATCAGAACGATCTCCTGAGCCGGGTCAAACAGTTACAGTTCACTAAGTCGGGGGCGGTGGTGGTGGCCGACTACAGCTACCTGGGTCTGGACCGGCCGGTAGTGGTCGATTACCCGGAACCGCATGTGAAACTGAACATGGCCTCGGGCTCGGGCCATTATCCCTACACGGGTCTGGATCAGTTCGATCGGTTGTTGCAGGCCCTATGGCAGTATTACGGCAGTCCGAATGCGGACCGGGAGAAGGTGGTTTACGGGTATGACCTGGCGGGCAACCGGTTGACGCGGGACAACCAGCTTTCAGGCTCGGCGGGCCAGGATGAGAAGTATGCGTATGACGGGCTGTGGCAAGTGAGCACGCTGGATCGGGGAACGTTGAGCGGGGGGAACATCACGAGCAAGGTGTTCGGGCAGGCCTGGACGTTTGATCAAACGGGCAACTGGGCCAACTTCAAGCAGGACGACAACGGGGACGGGACGTGGGACTTGAACCAAATCCGGACGCACAACACGGCCAACGAGATCGCGACGATCCAGGTGTGGGGAGCGGTGGTGCACGACCCGGTGGGGAACATGACGCGGATCCCGAAGCCATCGATCCCGGCCAACCTGTATGCGTGCATCTGGGACGCGTGGAACCGGCTGGTCGAGGTGAAGGAGACCGACGGGAGCGGCAATCCGACGACCACGGTGGCAGCGTATGCGTATGACGGGTTTTACCGGCGGACCAAAAAGGTGATCGGAGCCAGCACGCGGGATTACTACTATTCGCTGGGGTGGCAGGTGCTCGAGGAACGGGTGGGCGGCTCGCTGGACCGGCAGTTCGTCTGGGGCATCCGGCACATCGACGATCTGGTCCTGCGGGACCGGGGTGCGGAGCGTCTGTACGCCGTGCACGACGCGATGCACGTCACGGCGGTGACGAACGCCTCGGGCGCAGTCCAGGAGCGGTATGGCTACGAGGGCTTCGGCAAACCAAGGTTCATGGACGCCAGCTTCGGCGCCCGGGCCAGCTCCAGCTTCGATTGGGAAACCCTCTTCGACGGTTACCGCTTCGACACCGAGACCGGGTTGTATCAGGTGCGGTTTCGATACCTGCATCCGGGGCTGGGGAGGTGGATCCGAAGAGATCCAGCGGGAGAGAAGGTCAGTCCGAACCTGTATTCTTTTGCAGAGAATAGCCCTATAGAGCTAATCGATTCGGATGGAATGCAGCCGACACCTGCGGAAGCATCTGCACTGTCTCAGGAATGGATCAGATTAGGTTGTGGTGACGAAAAAGCAATTGACGACGCCATAAATCGAGCCAACCAGAACATCATATTCTTAATCGACTGGGCGACAAGTCAGCGGCGCTCCTTCGGGGAGTGGTGCGAGCTACTCAAAGGGAAGGTTCTCGCAACTTCGGGGGGCTTTGTCTCACCGGAACTCGAGAAAGAACCCAAGTGCGTGCGAGAGGCAGTCTGCTGGATTGACAAGAGCGAGCACACTACCACATTCGCGGCCATCTCTATGTTGAACGTCTGCAACCTCGCCCTGAACCCTCTCTCAGAAACTCCATGGTGCTCACTGGGCAGTGCGTGGGCGGCTGACGAGGCCAACCGGCAAAAGTGGCTGAGCCAGCGCCTTGACTGGGTAAGGGAGAGGTGCAAGGAAATAGCGAGACTTCTTAACGAATACTACGAGTGATGAGCAAACGAAGGCGGGTTCTTGCGATACTCTCCATTTTCATCAGACCCATTCCTCTGTTGGGGCTGGTGGCCTTTACACAAGTCGCGTGCTTCCTGCCGGTTCTTTTGGCCCACGCGGCTGTTTGCGAGGCTAGCGTTGGACGCGCAGCCAACGAGCCGTTAAGTCGCTTCTTTTTCTTTGTTCCATCCGTTATGGTCTTGTTCTTGATTAGCTGCATGTTGTTACTCCGCAATCCGACCCCGGCTGCTCATGATCGTCGTTTCAGTCGGAGAGTTACTTGGATTCTCGTAGCAGTCGTTGCTTTGGCAGCAGTTTGTTGGTATGTCACCTATGCCTATGCTCGCCTGCTCGTCGTGAAGAGTCAATCTGCAGAGCCTTGCCCTGTGCCCCAGGGCGACGATACGCAGGGAAGGCGAGCCAACCGTCCCTGGGGCCAGATCGTTGTCCAAGCCGACCCCTTTCTCTTTACTCAAGCAGTTGGTGAAGCTGGCCGGGTTTTTCCGGCTGATCTCCTGCCTTCGATTGGAGGATCGGGAGCCCCTGTCCGGCGTCGATTCCTTTCGGGATCAGCAATCACCGACACAGCATCCATAAGCACGATGCTGGCGCTCAATGCTGGTTCTGATCGGAAGCCGCGCGGCGGAGCAGAGTTTGACCGCTCAGTACGGGCGATGCCAAAGTCCAGATTCAAGTGTGCGAAACGATTTTTCAGGGGATTCCAGAGCGTCAACGGGGATCATGCCTCACTGTTACATGGGAATGGACCGGCCGGTGGTCGATTACCCGGAACCGGATGTGAAACTGAACATGGCATCGGGTTCGGGCCATTATCCCTACACGGGTCTGGACCAGTTCGACCGGTTGCTGCAGGCCCTCTGGCAGTATTACGGCAGTCCGAACGCGGACCGGGAGAAGGTGGTTTACGGCTACGACCGGGCGGGCAACCGGTTGACGCGGGACAACCAGCTTTCAGGCTCGGGCGGACAGGATGAGAAGTACGCCTATGACGGGCTGTGGCAGGTGAGCACGCTGGATCGGGGGACCTTGAGCCGGGGCAACATCACGAGCAAAGTGTTCGGGCAGGCCTGGACGTTCGATCAAACGGGCAACTGGGCCAACTTCAAGCAGGACGACAACGGCGACGGGACTTGGGATTTGAACCAGGACCGGACGCACAACACGGCCAACGAGATCGCGACGATCCAGGTGTGGGGAGCGGTGGTGCACGACCCGGTGGGGAACATGACGCGGATCCCGAAGCCGTCGATCCCGGCCAACCGGTATGCGTGCATCTGGGACGCGTGGAACCGGCTGGTCGAGGTCAAGGAGACCGACGGGAGCGGCAATCCGACGACCACGGTGGCGGTGTATGCGTATGACGGGTTTTACCGGCGGACCAAAAAGGTGATCGGAGCCAGCACGCGGGATTACTACTATTCGCTGGGGTGGCAGGTGCTCGAAGAACGGGTGGCCGCCGCATTGGACCGGCAGTTCGTGTGGGGGATCCGCCACATCGATGATCTGGTGCTGCGGGATCGTGGGGCCGAGCGGCTGTACGCCGTGCACGACGCGATGCACGTCACGGCGGTGACGAACGCCTCGGGCGCAGTCCAGGAGCGGTATGGGTACGAGGGCTTCGGCAAACCCCGGTTCATGGACGCATCCTTCGGCGCCCGCGCCAGCTCCAGCTTCGAATGGGAAACCCTCTTCGACGGTTACCGCTTCGACACCGAGACCGGGTTGTATCAGGTGCGGTTTCGATACCTCCATCCGGGACTGGGGAGGTGGATGAGCAGGGATCCGATTGGGGAAAGCAGGGTTGAACTTCAATTCCGAGCGAGCGCGTTTCTTGTTCTCAACCCCTACGGAGGCGATGCGCTGAACCTTTACCGCTATGGTCTGAATTCCCCTTTGCAGACCGTCGATGCTTATGGCCTCCTGTCTCTCTTGCCGAACGACAGCATGCTGGCCTGCCTCCAGAATTGCCTGGCCGTGAAGCGTTCTGCGCCGGGGGTTGGATCTGCGATAGGACACCACATTGGGGAGCACGTCTTTTTTGGCGGAGGAATGCTTATTTCACTCGGATGCATGTCTGGTGCCGGGCCAATTGTCCTTGTGCCGTTTGCGTTGTTCGGGATTGGGGAGTGGATCTCCGCAGGACGAACTGTCGAGGAGGTTGACGATCTGCGGCGCGAAGCCCGATCCAGATTCGCAAAATGCATAATGGATTGTGGCCGGAAGTGGGGTGAGTGGGAGGAAGCTTATGAATTCTGGGACATATTCCAATGACTGGCGAAGGCAGATTAAGGCGATCAAACCGAAGCACCTTTTCATCTCCTTTGGTATCGGAGTTCCATGCTTTGTATTGGCGGGGATCTTCGGGCTATACATTCCCGAAATCGGGCACATGACGGTATGCCGTCTGGATAGGCCCGTACTGGCAGAAGCCGTGAGAATCGCCACCGCCGCCGCGTTGGCGGCGGCACTGTCGGCGGTGCTGCTAACAGTGGCAGGATCCGCACTGTGGCGAGAAGTCGTGGGCCGACTTAAGCGAACAACCTGTGAAACGGACGATCGGCGTAATGGCACGACCACAAAGGCCAGTAACACGTCCAGATAATCGATCGACCGACAATCCGAGCCGAGCGAGCCAGGGAATCATTCAAGTGCGTCGTACGCGCCGGAAACAGCGGCAATTGAACTTGCGGCATCCCACGGATCTACCGTCCCAATCGCAGGCGCGCCAGTCTAAATGGCCCACGTCCATTCCTCGCCAACCGCCCGCCCACGCTCACGGCTCAGGAGTTCTGAGACTGGGATGCTTTCCACGTCGGGAGAATTTCCGATCTAGAGCCTCCTCAAAGATGTCGAGCATCCGCCAGTGATGCAGATCGCGCTCGGTAATCGAAGTGGATGCATCGGCCACGCCGCCACTAAACCAAAAGGACCGTACGAGTACGAGTGCCAATTACGTTACGACTTGGTCACAATCTTGTGTCATCGGAAAACCGACCAAATCCCGGTGCGCGCCGACTCTCAACTCCCCTCCCCGCCGCCTCAGCAGCAGACTTGCCGAAAACAACTGACGCATGACACGCGATACGCTCGTCCTCTTGCTTCATGCCCAGCACTCATGGCATACTGTCGGGCAGAATGGGAGATTCGCCGATGGAAGGCCGACTCGCCAGAGACGACGCTGGAGGTGACTCGAAGGGGTTGATTCCAACCCGAGCTTCGTTGTTGAGGCGCCTTGTCAATCTGGGTGACCACGTAAGCTGGTGTGCTTTCTATGACACTTACTGGAAGCTTATTTATCGAACCGCTGAGAGGAGCGGCCTGACCCACGACGAAGCACAGGACGTCGTCCAGGAAACGATGATCTCCGTGGCGCACCACATCGCGGAATTCAGATACAGTCCCGAAAAGGGTTCATTCAAAGGATGGCTTCTGAGCCTGACCCATTGGCGCATCCTGGATCAATTGCGCAAACGCCACCGTCGCCGGCATGAAACGACGTTGGAGAGCGATTCCAGCGAGGAGGATCCGCACCGTGACCTTCCCTTCGCTAATGCTGAACTCGAAGCACTGTGGGATGCCGAGTGGAAATGTGCAATGTTGAGGGCGGCGGTCGAGCGCGTGAAACGCAAAGTCAATTTGCGGCACTTCCAGATTTTCGAGTTGCTGACATTGCAGAATTGGACGGTTTCTCGGGTTGCCAAAACCCTCAGGGTGAAGCAGGGGCATGTGTATTTGGCGAGGTTCCTAGTACACCGCAAGTTGAAAAAGGAGATTGAAGAGCTGGAGCGCCAACCGTTCTCTCTCGGCGGGGGTCCAGTCAGTTCGAAAACTCAATGCGAGTTTGCCGAGAGCAGCATCGCCTCCTTGCTGCGCATCGCGTGGACGATTGCCGGGTCCACGGGAATGACTTCTTCGGTAAAGTAATCAGCAAACCACCAAGGCTGGCCATCGGGTAGCTCCCCCGCAAAATAGCCAGTCCAATCCGAAGCCCAGACGTCCGCATTCTCTTTGAGGGTGTGACGCAGTGGATCGCCGCAGAGCATCTGCATGGCATACGCCAGAAGTGGCTCATCATTGAAAGTATAGCCCGCGGCCTTGGCGGCGTGCCAAAACTCGGTCGCCAGACTCACGACGGTTTCGACGGCGTCATGGTGGATAACGAAGAACCCGCCATTAACATTATAGATCGAGCGGCTGCGCACACCTTGTCGACGTAACAACTCGGCGAATGTGGCGTTGGGACATCCCCACCAGTCCAGGCGGCGGTTATTCGGCCGGCATAAGTCGCACTCTAGGGTGATATGCATCGGCGAACCCTTGAGCACGCGCAGAATATCGCCCGGATGCCGGACAAAATAGCAGTCCGTATCGAGCCATATGAAGTAATCGTAGTTGAGCCGCTGAACGGATTCCCGCAGAAACGTCAACTTGAACAGGCAACCCCATTTGTCGAATTGGCCGGCGTCATGGCAAATGGCCCCCTGGACGGGCCGATCGGTCCAGAGATGAAAGTCGGTGAACGCGCCAGCGCGGCGCACGGAGTTCACAAGCGTCTCCGCCATGATCGCATAGTCGCCGTCGACGACTGACCAGTAACAATAGCGCGGGTTCCCGGACATGGTGATGTGAGGTTGAATTGATGAAATTGGTCGGGGCCAACTCAGCAGGGTTGCACGCCGGTACTGGCGGCGGAAGTATTCGCGAACCGGAACCCCGTCCACGGTGGCGCGGCGGCTTACGGATTCTCTGTCTTTCGTTCCAATCCAGTAATAGCAAATTGGAACCCCGCTCGCCGCGAAGCCGGCGGCACCGAAGCGTCGATGCAGTCGTAGCCACAGGTCCCAGTCCTCTTCGAAGTCAATTCTTTCGTCGAAAAGTCCCACCTCGAGCAGTGCCAATCGTCGCACAAAGGTTGCACTGGGGAGCAAAGGATTCGCGTGCAGGATGTCCTTCAGGCTTCGCGCTGTCCCGTCAAGGTAATCCAGGTGTTGCCCATCGAGTATCCGGTGACATCCGCCCCCGACCACCACAGCCTCGGGGGCGAATGGTGCGTCGGGGTGGCGAACCGTCTCCAAAGCGAATGGGACGAGAATGTCGTCGGCGTCCAGAAACTTGATCCACTCCGCTCGCGAACGCCGGATGGCTCGATTACGGCTGAAGGAGACGCCGCACTGTCGGTCGTTGCGCAACCACATGATGCGCTGCCGAAAAGCCGCCCTCGGGCTGAAACTGCCCAAGTCCTCCGAAGCATCATCAACCACGATGACTTCGTCCTGGGGTCCCAACTGCCAGGTGACACTTCCCAACGCGCGTGCGAGATATCGAGCTTGATTCCGGATTGGAATTACTACGCAGATCGAACTGGGGGATCGGGAGGGCGGGAAGGGCTGATCCGTCTTCCGGGGGCTTGGGGCGGTCGACATTTTCTCGACCGCCGGGATCACTGAAACTTTCTCCGAATCGGGTCCAAGCATTTCTACCAGACGTGATGCCGTGGATTGCGGGCTGAACTCGGACGCGGCCCGGGCCCGCGCCTGATCCGCCAGGCATCGCAGACGGTCCGGGCGTTCCACCAAAGCTCGAATCTCGGCCAACAACCTCGGGCCGAACTCCGGTTCGTCAGGCCTGACGGCAAGCAGGCAGCCCGCATCCCCTACCACCTCTGATAACCAGCCCTCCAACGGTCCGATCACCACGGAGCCAGCGCGCATGGCTTCGATGACCTGCAACAGGGCACAGATTGTGTGGGGCCAAAGACAGAGGGCGATGCCATCCCCGGACACGGGTGACGGCGTCCCTGATGGCCGGCAGCTTTGTTGTGCTGGAATAGCCCTATCGGCGGCCGGGACCTGCGTCTGCGTCTCAGCCACACACCTTCCTATAATCCGAACGGAGGGTGCGGGGGCCAGTTCCCGGATGGGCCTTAGCAGTTCGGCCAGCTCGAACGATTGTTCCACAGAATTCGCGAAACCGAATACAACTGTCGCAGAGGGCTTCGGAATAACCACGGGCGGGTTAAATGCGGGGCTATTCAACGGCACCAGCGATACCGACTTCAAGGCGGGCCAGCGTCTTAACAGTTGCTCGCGATGCGCTCTGCTGGGGGAAAGGACCCGATCGCAGAAGTGGAGGATCATCGATGCCCAATGTTCTTGGGGCGGCTCAAGGCTCCAGTACCATTTCACCTGGGCCGGAGTGGCGGCGAGGCAATCATGCGGCGCGCCAGCCAGCAGGAGCACCCCGGCTGGTTCCATGACATCGAACATGTCGGGCGAAGCATGCATCACCCCCTGGCTCTTTCCCGGTTCCGTACCGGGGGTGTAAAGTCGAACTTCATGCCCAAGCCGGGCGAGCTCGACGGCTAGCGCATCGAAGGACGCATTCAGATCGTCGGTTTCATCGCCTACTTTGGCATTGAGAAGCAGAGTGAATCGCATAAAGGACATCAGCCAAATCAGCCACGGTGCGCGAAAACTTAAGCGGCAACCGCCTCGAACCGATCCGCCACGTGCTCCCAGGTAAACCTTGTGGCGACCCGTTGCCTGCCTCGGACCGCCAGTTCGCAGTACCATATTGGATCGGTTAGCAACCGGGTAACCCCCGCAACAAACGCGTCGTCATACCCACATTCTCCCGGGGACCCCGGAATCAGGATTCCCGCGTCACCGACGGTTGTTGGCAACGCAAAGGCCTCTGTGGTGACCGGCACGGCCCCGGCCGCCATGCACTCGGCGGCACTGATACAGAATCCCTCTGGAAATGTGCAGGGATACGCAAGGACCTTGGCGGACCGCTGCAATGCCACGAGTTGAGCCCGTGACACCTTACCCAGGAACTGGATACCGGGCCTCCGCGAAAAGAGCCGGGCATAGACCTCCGAGCCAGCCGGCTGTCGATAAAGCGAGTAGTCTCCTGTGACGATCAGTTCCGCCGATGGGACATGTGCCAGGATTCGAGGGAAAAGCCTCGCCAAATGCTCGAGACCGCGATCTGGCATCGAACAGTAGATCAGCCGCGCGTTTGCCTTGGTGGGTATTCTGTCCCAGTGTTCATCAAGGTAATCCGGGGCGTAAACCCCCAGGTGCATTACCTCAAGCATTCCAGAATCGATCGTCGGGTACTGTTCGAGAATCCACCTTCGGTGGAACTCCGACATCAGAAGGAGACGGTCTGCGTAGGGAACCACATCGCTTTCGAGGGGACTCGGTCTGATATCCGTTGACCAGAAGAGCTTGCGTCTCGCCTTCAACGCCCGGAAGCCGGGCAGCATGGCTTTGACCAATATGACAACCTCATGATTGGCCGCCACGTCCAATTGCGCCAAGTTGAGATACTCAACTCCATTGCTGATCCCTGGCTTGTAGGTTTGGCTAAAAACAGTCACCCGGTGGCCGCGGCTTGCCAGGACCCGGCAAAGCAGCACTTGGGCTGCCTCGGAGCCGCCCAAGCCCGCGCCTTCGAAATCGGCGTCGCTCACCGGCGGCCACGCGTTGGTGAGAAAGGTGAAGTTCACTCCGTATTGGCGGGCAGCAGCACAGAATTCTATTTTCCTGCTTGCCGCATGAGCCAGCACATGACAATCCATTGAAAGGCGCTCAACCAGCCGACGACGAGCGCGGTGAGGAACAGGTCCAGGAGCCAAGCTGCGTGAAACAACCGCGGTTGATACACCGCGACCAGCGCGAACGCAGACCAAAAGCCCAGGCAATAGCCGCACGACACCAATTCTCCCAGGAAACCTGACCTAACGAGAACCCACTCACGAAGCGCCTTGAAGAGTTTGGTCTCGGCAACTGTAAAGGCGATGGCCGCGTTAACGACAGCCAGCGCCAAGACTTCGCTCACCGTTGCCGCCTCAAGCACTGTCGGTGGTTCCACGCTAGCAGCCGCCCGAGCAGCGAGCCACGGGGCGGAGCATGTTTCTTCGAGTCCAGATGCTTGTCTTCATTGTTTTCTCCTCTCTGGGTTTGTTCAACTTGATGGTGAGTCTGTCGCGGCGAACACCGGTCCCTGCGGACTCGGGAAAAGGGCATCGAGCCAGATCTGTCGGTGTTCTCCAGGATCGCACAGCCTGGATTCGGCGTGCTGCCGGCACTGCTTCGCGATTCGCAGACGTTGCGGATGATCATAAAACAGTGCGTTTGAATATTCCCGGTAGTCCAGCAGATCCTCGCACAAAAAGCCGCTCTCGCCGTGCACCATTAGATTGTCGAAGTGGTGACCGCGCGGCACAAGGGGAATGGCCCCGGTGAGCATTGCTTCGACGGTCGACCGGCCCCAGGACTCTCGGAACTTGTGACCGAGGGGGTAGACGAAAAGGTCCAAGCTCTGCAGAAAGTCCGCCTGGCTCTCCTGTTCGGCCTTCAGCAAGTCCCAGCGGCGGTCGAATGTGTGCCAGCGGTATTTGCGGCCGAGCTTGTCGTCCCAAGCCATGACTCGGAACTTCACCTCCGGCAAACCGAGAGCCTCATAGAATACCGGAAAATCCTCGGGGTATTTCAGGGGATCTGCCCGCGAAAGCCGGCCCACAGTGAACACCGGGTTACGGCGCGGCGTAAAAGGGAAAGCACCGGGGTCAATATAGTTGCCGGTGATCGCCCACGGAAGTTTGCCATAGTTTGCCGACAGGGCGGACTTTTGGAATTCGGAGGTGTAGAGCACCTGATCGATCACCCCGTCGCGAACCGCATCCAACTCTCCCTCGTGATGCCACATCATTTCGCTCGACCATACGATCTTCAATCCCCGCTCTTTGGCTCGATGGGCGATTCGCCGGGTAAAAAAGCACTGGTTCGACATCGCCAAGGCGACGCCTGGAAGCCGCGCAGGCAACTTCTCGATCACACTGTACTTGACCGTCAGTCGGTCCAAATACCGCGTCCAGCCCTTACTGTGCAAATGGCGGTTTTCGTTGGGCACAACGGTGATGTCGCAGCACCCATGCAGGAGCTGTAAGAGATGCGTCAATTTCGTATCGGCCCCACCCAGGTGCGATGGCCAGCCGAAGATATAGAGTTTACGGTCTGCCGCCGTCATAGAGTCCCAAACCGAGCTGGGCGCACGAGACACCCCTACACTAATAGATACGGATCGTGCAGGCTAAATCTTTCACGAGTTGTTGGATGTGGTTGGGGTGGAGGCAAATTCCGATGGTGAAGAAGTTTTCTGAAAGAACCCGCCGTTTTGATACGTATGTACAAGTAGAGGGTCGTTGTCTGGATCGGGCAGCGGCACGAACGAATCAAGAAGCCATGGCGCGTTCAAGAGGTAGGGAGCCTGGATGTTGAGAGTGGGTGCCGAGGCGCGTGTGGCGAGAATCCAGGATAACTATGTCAATCCCCAATTCGACCTCGACGTGTGACAATTTCCCCCTGCCGTGTCCGCCGCTGGAGTTCTGCTGCGGTTCGTCGAGCACCTCTTCGATGTCCTCGAGTTCCTCGAGTTCGTGCGTGACGACCCACGGACCCGGGGGGAGCAGTTCGACCAGTTGTACCGAGGAATGCGCGAGCGAGCAACCGGTCGAGTATGGGACGGGGCGGCTGTTGTTGGCGCCGGTGCATCTGCGGCATGGGGCCTACAACCTGGACTGGCTGGTGCGACCCTTTTACAACAATCTCTACCCGGACGATCCTGGCAGCGGCGAACCGGACTACGTGGGAATGTTGGGGCACGGCTGGGCGATGGACCTGTTGGGGCACGTCATCTGGATGGATAACGGGGCCAAGCTGCTTTACTACTCGTTGAAGGGGACGATTGAGTTTATCCGCGTGGGGGCTTCCCACCAGTATCTGCCGCTTCCGCGCAAGCCGGGGTACTCGATCATGCATGAGAGCGGGGCCGCGGAGTATCAGATGGGGTTGCCCAACGGGCAGATCGATCTGTTTCACGATCACACGGTGACGCCTGCTGAATTGCGCGGTCAGCGGAAGGGATATCTGGACGCGGGACGCCACCAGTGGGTGGTCACACGGGATCTGCCCAACCGAACCATTGGGGTGTCGGCGTGTGAGTGGATTGGCAGTCAGGTAACCTGCCAAAGTGCCCTGGGCACCCCGAACTTCGAGTTTGGGACCCAGTTGATTGGGGGCAAAGAACGGATCGTGATTGCTAATTTCTACATCTATACGCAGGGAGCGCAGAACCCGAAACAATTCATTGCCCGGATGGTTTACGACTATTACACGGCGGACGAAACCGACAAGGGGTTGGTGGGGGATCTGAAGCGAGCGACGATCGAGCGGTGCACAGCCAACTGTTTCAGCGGGAGCCCGACCTGGGTGCCGTGGATGCGGACGTATTACCGGTATTACACTTCGACCAGTTCGATCGGGATGCCGCACGGCCTGAAGTATGTCCTCGAGCCGGAGGGCTATGCGCGGATGGAAGGGGTCCCCCTGGATCCCCTGACGGCGACCGACGCGCAACTGGCCCCGTACGCGGACTATTATTTCGAGTACGACAGCTCGAAGCGGGTGACCAGGGAGCGGCGGCACGGGACGGGAACCGGATCGCTGACGTCGACCTTCAGTTACACGGCGCGGGTGGGAGGCAGCAACGGGTTCAACGAATGGAAGCTCAAGACCGTCGAGACCCGCCCCGACGGCACGACCATGACCGTTTACACCAATTACCTGACCCAGGTCATTTTGAGGGATGCTCAATCGGGAACCCAGCGGTGGTATGAACACAACGAGTATGACACGCTGGGTCAGTTGATCCGGAAAGCCCTGCCATCGGCGGTGGCCAGTTACACCCAGGGCTCGACCTCGCCCCAGAACCTGACGGTCACCTTCAATACCTCCGAAGGCGTGATTTACGACCAGGAGTATTACGCGGACACCGACCTCGTGTCACCCGGGCATCTGAAGACGGTGCGGATCAAACGCGGGAGCGGCGGCAGCCTGGTGAAGCTGCGCGCCTACGAGTATGAAGTGTGGGATGACGGCACGCTCATCCACCTGCCTCGTTACCTGATGACCAAGGAAACCCTCTACTTGAGCGCCACCGATGACACGAAGACCGCGGTGACGAATTACGCGCATGACTTTCATGCCAACAGCACCCAGGTCTCGCGAAAGACCACCACCCTGCCGGCGGTGGCTTGGGCCGAGAACGGGTCGGGCACGAGCCCGACGCGCATCGAGGATTTCGACACGTATGGGTATCTGACGCAGGTGCAGGACGAGCGTGGGATCGTGACCCGTTACACCTGGAACAAGGAATTGGGGGTGGCGACCCAGCGGATCGACAATTACATCTCGGGCCAGAGCGGTCCCGGCATCAATGTCACCACCGATTACACCCTCAACGCCCGCGGGACGATTACGCGGGTGCTGGGTCCCCTGCACCGGATCGACCGCAATGGCAGCGCCACTGATGTGCGGACGGTCAAATGGATCATCTACGACGAGGCGAACTTCGAGCGGCGCGAGGGCTTTGGCTACCAGACCGCCAATGAAAGCCTGGTCCAATTGGTCAACCCGGTGACGATCTACAAGTTCGACCGGGCCAACCGGGTGAAGGACGTGATCCGCGCCAAGAAGGGGACGACCCTTGAGGCGTCGGGAGCGCTTACCTCCAGCGACAGTTTTGCCCAATCGACCTGGGTGCGCTGGACCAACCTGAGCTTCGACAACCAGGGCAAGCTCACTTACCAGCGCCTTTACCACAGCATCCCCACCTCGGGTGCTGGCAGCCCCGGCACCAACTACAATCAGACCGATTACGGTTACAGCGCCGTGCGGCTGCCCAACCGGGTCAAGGCCCCGGGCGGGACGATTCATCGGGTGGTGTACAACACGCGGAAACTGGAGACCGAATACTGGGTGGGGACCGACGACACCGGGGCGACGGACAGCAACCCGGCCGGGACCAGTTCCTCGACCTCGAACAACATGGTCGTCCTGCGCAAGCAGGAGTACGACGCCAACGGGGACAAGAAGAACGGGAACCTGACCAAGACCACGCTTTACGAGAACGCTTCGACCACGCGGGTGACGACGTATCTATACGATTGGCGGGACCAGCGGACGGACCTGGACGGCGAGGTCGATCTTTACGAGAAATACACGTATGACAACCTGGACCGGTTGACGCTGACGGAGCGGCGCAACACGACCAGCGGCGGTGTGCTGGTCTGGAAACGGGAGGTCAAGTACCGACAAACGGGGGCGGATTTACCAGCGAATCCTCTATCCGGCCACGGGCACCCAAAAGCTGACCGAGGATCTGTGGTACGACCAGGCCCAAAACGTGATCAAACGCCGGCAACCTGGCAGCGCCGGGTTCGAGAAGTTCCTCTACGACGCCCTGGACCGGTTGAGCAAGCGCTACACGGCTTATGGAACCGACGGCACTTACGCGGCGGTGCAGAGTGTCAGCGGCAACACGGTGATGCGCCAGGAGGAGTTCGGCTACGACGACGCGGGGAACCGGACGCGGAAACTGGTCCGGGACCGCTACCACAACGAGAGCGCGACGAACCATGGCGAGTTGGGGACCCCCACCGACAGCTTGCGCAAGGCGCGGGTGACCTGCGTGGGGTATTGGCCCGAGGGCCTGGGCCGGCCGCAAGCGGAAGCCGATTACGGCACCAATGGCATACCCGATCCGTGGTCGTGGACCCGGCCGGACCTGATCCCTGTCACTTCCGGGTCGGTGCTGGTCAGCCGCTACGCCCATGAGATCACCGGCGAACTGGAGTCGGTGACAGTGCCTTCAGGGACGTCGAGCACGCAGGTGACGCGGCGAGAGTATGACCATGCGGGGCGGCTCATCCGCCTGATCGAGAATTATCTCTCGGGCCAGAGCGGGCCGGACAAGAACAAGACGACCGAGTTCGAGTATACGGCCGACGGCAATCTCAAGAAGCTGCGGGCCAAGAGCACCACGCCCGGCGACCAGGTGACCGAATGGATCTACGGGACGACGCTGACGGACTCGGACGTGGCCAGCAACGCCTTGGTGCGCCAGAAGATCTATCCCGATTCGTCCGGAGCGAGCGACCGGGTGTATTTGAAGTGGAACCGGCAAACGGAGCCGCGGGAGTTTTTGGATCAGGCGACGACGGTGCACACGTTGCAATATGACAAGCTGGGCCGGCTCGAACACGACCGGGTGACGACGCTGGCCAGTGGGGTGGACGGCGCGGTGCGGCGTTTGACCGCCACCTACGGAGTGCACGGATTGGCGAAGCTTTCGAGTTGGAACAACGCGGCAGTGGGCAGCGGCGCGGTGGTCAACGAGGTCGAACTGGTGTATAACGAGTTTGGGCAGATCACCCAGGACCGGCAGGCGCACGCCGGGGCGGCGGACGCCTCGAGCCTGCGGGTCGCCTATGAATACGAGAACGGTTCGGCCAATCACGTGCGACTCAAGAAGATCGTGTATCCGACGACGACCAGGTTCCTCGAACCGCTCTACGGCACGGGCGATCAGAACGATCTCCTGAGCCGGGTCAAACAGTTGCGGTTCACGAAGTCAGGCGCGGTGGTGGTCGCGGACTACAGCTACCTGGGGATCGACCGGCCGGTAGTGGTCGATTACCCGGAACCGGATGTGAAACTGAACCTTGCAGCGGGTTCGGGTCATTATCCCTACACGGGTCTGGACCAGTTCGACCGGTTGCTGCAGGCCCTCTGGCAGTATTACGGCAGTCCGAACGCGGACCGGGAGAAGGTGGTTTACGGGTATGACCTGGCGGGCAACCGGCTGACGCGGGACAACCAGCTCTCGGGCTCGGGCGGACAGGATGAGAAGTACGCCTACGACGGGCTGTGGCAGGTGAGCACGCTGGACCGGGGAACGTTGAGCGGGGGGAACATCACGAGCAAGGTGTTCGCTCAGGCCTGGACGTTCGATCAGACGGGCAACTGGGCCAACTTCAAGCAGGACGACAACGGGGACGGGACCTGGGACTTGAACCAAATCCGGACGCACAACACGGCCAACGAGATCGCGACGATCCAGGTGTGGGGAGCGGTGGTGCACGACCCGGTGGGGAACATGACGCGGATCCCGAAGCCGTCGATCCCGGCCAACCTGTATGCGTGCATCTGGGACGCGTGGAACCGGCTGGTCGAGGTGAAGGAGACCGACGGGAGCGGCAATCCGACGACCACGGTGGCGGTGTATGCGTATGACGGGTTTTACCGGCGGACGAAGAAGGTGATCGGAGCCAGCACGCGGGATTACTACTACTCGCTGGGGTGGCAGGTGCTCGAGGAATGGGTGGGCGGGGCCTTGGACCGGCAGTTCGTCTGGGGGATCCGGCACATCGACGACTTGGTGTTGCGGGACCGGGGCGCCGAGCGGTTGTACGCGGTGCACGACGCGATGCACGTCACGGCGGTGACGAACGCCTCCGGCGCGGTCCAGGAACGGTATGGGTACGAGGGCTTCGGCAAACCCCGGTTCATGGACGCATCCTTCGGCGCCCGCGCCAGCTCCAGCTTCGAATGGGAAACCCTCTTCGACGGTTATCGCTTCGACACCGAGACGGGACTGTATCAGGTTCGGTTTCGATACCTCCATCCGGGACTGGGAAGGTGGTTGAGCAGGGATCCGATTGGCGAGCCGCTATTGGATGCAAGAAGCAATCTTGTGCTGCTCGAGGAGGCTTCCGTTCGCCGACGTCATAGGACGCTAGTTGGAGGGCCGAACACATATTGGTTCGTAGGAAATGCTCCGGTTGGTTGGGCTGACATTTCCGGGTTGCAGCCCAAGGGAGCCGAGCGTTTGATGCAGCTAGCGTGCGAGAGCAGGAGAAAGCGGGAAGGTATCCATCCGAAAGACGCTCTCTGCAAACTCTGGAATCTTCCCAATACGCTCATCGGCCTCGCGGTGGGAGGCGTTGGAGCTGCTCTTGGGGCAGACATAACAGTTGGCAATAATGCACTCCAGTTCGAAAACCACCCTTGCATGGCATGGGGGGATATAACCCTTGGCAACACGATCTGTTATAATAAGGACGCTGGGCCAGGCGTATCCCTATGGCCCGGATGCCCGTACACATACGGAGACCACGAACGTCAGCACACCTACCAAGGAGAAATCCTTGGGCCTCTCTATCTCCCTGCGAACATCTTGGGCGGGTGTTTTTCACTCTTAACCAGCGGTAACTGGCATGACCGTAACTTCATGGAGCGAGGTCCGTGCAGCCCCGATTCTGCGAACTCCATCATCGGTCCGCCAGCGCCACCGCAACCTTGGCCATGAAAAAGCCTACATACTCTATTCCATGTGTTGTTCTGTTGGTGACCATTATCGGGCTTGTTGGCTGTGCTTGGATCGTGGAAGTTCAGGTGCTGAACTTTACGAACGATGACATTGTAGTGGTATCCATAGATCCGAAGCTAAGTGAGGCTCGTTACGTTGCCAAGTCTAGCGAACGCATTACAATTAAAACCCCTTACAAATTACGGATACAGCGCGGCTCAACGGAATGGACCTACGATCTCCCTGCAGTACCGCCTCCGAAGGCCTTTCGGAAGCGAACCGGCGTTAACAAGTATGTGATAGCGTATGCTGTACAAAGCGATGGACTGTTGATCATGCTACGCCCAGGTTCGACGAACGTTGTCGCCGACTCGGAAAAGCAACCGGATGGCTATCCTATCAGGCCACGGTGATGCCATGGTGGGCGACCAAAGCTTGGGAATGGACCGGCCTTCGGTGGTCGATTACCCGGAACCGCATGTGAAACTGAACATGGCCTCGGGCTCGGGCCATTATCCCTACACAGGTCTGGACCAGTTCGACCGGTTGTTGCAGGCCCTCTGGCAGTATTACGGCAGTCCGAACGCGGACCGGGAGAAGGTGGTTTATGGGTATGATCTCGCGAGCAACCGTCTGACCCGCGACAATCAGCTTTCAGGTTCGGGCGGACAGGATGAGAAGTATGCCTATGACGGGTTGTGGCAGGTGAGCACGCTGGACCGGGGGACGTTGAGCGGGGGGAACATCACGAGCAAAGTGTTCGGGCAGGCCTGGACGTTCGATCAAACGGGCAACTGGGCCAACTTCAAGCAGGACGACAACGGCGACGGGACTTGGGATTTGAACCAGGACCGGACGCACAACACGGCCAACGAGATCGCGACGATCCAGGTGTGGGGAGCGGTGGTGCACGACCCGGTGGGGAACATGACGCGGATCCCGAAGCCGTCGATCCCGGCCAACCGGTATGCGTGCATCTGGGACGCGTGGAACCGGCTGGTCGAGGTCAAGGAGACCGACGGGAGCGGCAATCCGACGACCACGGTGGCGGTGTATGCGTATGACGGGTTTTACCGGCGGACCAAAAAGGTGATCGGAGCCAGCACGCGGGATTACTACTATTCGCTGGGGTGGCAGGTGCTCGAAGAACGGGTGGCCGCCGCATTGGACCGGCAGTTCGTGTGGGGGATCCGCCACATCGATGATCTGGTGTTGCGTGACCGGGGTGCGGAGCGGTTGTACGCCGTGCACGACGCGATGCACGTGACGGCGGTGACGAACGCCTCGGGCGCAGTCCAGGAACGCTATGGGTACGACGCGTTCGGCAAACCCCGGTTCATGGACGCCAGCTTCGGCGCCCGGTCAAGTTCCAGCTTCGATTGGGAAACCCTCTTCGACGGTTACCGCTTTGACACCGAGACCGGGCTGTACCAGGTGCGCTTCCGATACCTGCATCCGGGGCTGGGAAGGTGGATGAGTAGAGATCCGCTGATGGAGCAAGCGGGCAGTAACTTCTATTGCCACACGACCAACTCGCCCATTAACTTCCATGACTCCCAGGGGCTGCAGATGGCTCCTCCAGGATGGCCATGGAATCCACCAGGCAGCGGGCAGCCAAGACCTCCAGTCGATTTCAGTTACTCGAGTTACGCGGGCATCTGGTTCGATCTTCTGCTTCGTTGGAGGTCCGGTCGTGGCTGGACCTACAGGCTGTCAGACGAAGCGATGCGCTTTATGATCCAGAGAGGACAGAATCCTTCCGATCTCGAGAGCATAATTGGACGGCTTCGGCTTGAGTGTCAACTAAAGCGACAACAAGTGGGCGATCAGTTGGGGCCACACCCGGTCAGTTTTTCGTGTTCGCTCGCTGGTAACAGCGAGGCTCCCTATCTCGGTGGCCATAGCCGTACATTCACTGCTGAAGCAGACTGCAACACTATGTTGGGGCAGGTATGTTTGCAGGTTTCTGATCAGTGGGATTATGATGAATGGGAGCCATTCCCTGACCCTCGCGAGGATGTTTGTTGGTTCATAAAAGTTGCCGCAACCAAAGCATGTGGCGCTGCGCTGTGTCTTGGCCGGTGCGAGAATCCTGCCGCAGTGCCGGTCACGGGAAGCTTTTGTATCGACGTGGAGTTGGATTGATGAAGAAACTGATCCTGATAGTCATGACAGGTATTCTTGCCATCGTCGTTGCCAACCTCGGGACACGGCTTTACCTGTGGCATACATCTTCTCCGTTGAAGTCAACACCGGTCCTAGACGGCTATGCGGATTACGTTTGGCGAGTGTGGGTTCAAAGTGGTCGGCTTCCGCAGCATCTGTGGATCGACGCAGACAAGAACTTCGAGAATGTCCCAATAGACTATGAGGTTCTCGATCCTATCGAGTGCCGCTTCCGATTGTGCAAGCGCCTTTCAGTGGGGCGACGTCTGGAAATCGATTACCGGCTCACAGCGACTGGAGTAGTGCGCGAGACTTTGCGTACCGTCGATGCAAGTCATGAGAGATGATTGTGGATTGATTCAAGGTTTACGCCAGAACAAGACGACCGAGTTCGAGTACACGGCCGACGGGAGCCTCAAGAAGCTGCGGGCTAAGAGCACCACGCCGGGCGACCAGGTGACCGAATGGATCTACGGCACGACGTTGACGGACTCGGACGTGGCCAGCAACGCGTTGGTGCGCCAGAAGATTTATCCCGACTCGACCGGAGCGAGCGACCGGGTGTATTTGAAGTGGAACCGGCAAACGGAGCCGCGGGAGTTTTTGGATCAGGCGACGACGGTGCACACGTTGCAATATGACAAGCTGGGCCGGCTCGAACACGACCGGGTGACGACGCTGGCCAGTGGTGTGGACGGCGCGGTGCGCCATTTGACCGCCGCCTATGGCGTGCACGGGCTGGCGAAGCTCTCGAGTTGGAACAACGCGGCAGTGGGCAGCGGCGCAGTGGTCAACGAGGTCGAACTGGTGTATAACGAGTTTGGGCAGATCACGCAGGACCGGCAGGCGCACGCCGGGGTGGCGGATGCCTCGAGCCTGCGGGTCGCGTATGAATACGAGAGCGGTTCGGCCAATCACGTGCGACTCAAGAAGATCGTGTATCCGACGACCACCAGGTTCCTCGAACCGCTCTACGGCACGGGCGATCAAAACGACGTGCTGAGCCGCTTCAAACAGTTGCAGTTCACGAAGTCGGGAGCGCCGGTGACGGTGGTCGACTACAGCTATCTGGGGATCAGACCAGCCGGTGGTGGTCGATTATTCGCAACCGGATGTCACCGGACATAAAAGTCAACATCGTCACCTTTTTCGACGACCAGTTTGGGTCTCTCGGGGAGCTGACCGCCTCAGTTGCCCGCGATTATGCCGAGCGCAACGGATATCGCTTTCGGTGCTATAGGAAGGCTTTGTTGTCCTGCGAACGGCATGTTTATTGGAACAAGGTGGCGATTCTGCTGAAGGAACTGGAACAGACCGAGTTCACCCTTTGGTTGGACGCAGATGTGTTGGTTGTTGGTCGACAACGGATTGAGGACTTAGTGCCTGGCGCTGAGATGATTGTATCCAGAGATAAGGACGGTCTCTGTTGCGGCGTGATCCTGGTGAAGAACACGGAGTGGGCTCGATCGTTTCTGCAAGCCTGGTTGTTGTTGGGAGATGTGGATCCCAGCCGGTTTCAGAGCTACGAAGCAAGGAACCTCAGAGATCAAACCGCACTGAAGTGCCTGGTCTCCAACTTTCCCAGCGTTCGCAATAGAGTCTCAACGTGGTCCGAGGATGTTGTCTTGAACCCCGGAGCGGATTACTTTAACAGTCCGCTTTTCATGCATTACTGGGCAAGTTCCGGGAGACTTGGAGAGATTATGGACCGGGTCAAACTTTTCTCGCAGAACGGTTGGGGGCGCGAGTGCTTTCTCGATTTTCATAGTATTCGGGATGACGCAGCCTGGGCTGATGCGGAGCGCCAGAAGGAGGTTTAACTCAGTGCAGTTGATTTCCAGCATTCTCCATGACACCCAGTTGCTGCCGTTCTTCCTGCGGTATTATCGATCCCGGGGAGTAACGCGGTTTATTTTCCATGTTTGGGGAGGGCGGGAGAATCCTCTTTGGCGAAGCGTTGTCAACGAAACGTCTGGATTCGAAGCCGTGCTTCTCCCCGGCGACACGAGCGTCTTCAACGGCGAAGCCGACAGTGCCATCCACGACGGGGCCAGGAAGCGCTTCGTGCCCGGGGACGAATGGTACGTGGTTTGTGATCTGGACGAATTCCACGCCGTTTCTGACGGTGGTGGGTTTGCTCGGGCTATACGCGATGCAGAGGCGGAGGGTTCCGAGGTTTTATGTGGGACCTTGGTTGACCGAGTCACGATGGACGGCACACTGCCTTGGATCTTGGATCGACGACGTGCGCTGGGGCCGCAGTTTCCGTGCGCCTGCGACATAACGGAGAGAGTCGTTCTTGGATGCACGCGGAAGGTGCAGATGGCGAAAGGCTGCGTACCGATTCGTCCCGGACATCACGGTACGGGGAACCATCAGATGTGGAGCCGGGTCGGGGAAGTGCACCACTTCAAGTGGACGCAAAGCATGATTGAGGAACAGGAGCGTCGGGCCAGGAGTTATCGAGATCAGGGACTGTGCTATCACTCGGAATCCGAGCGGCTGCTTTCTTATTTGACGGCCAACCAGAGAAAAATACCCGTGCACGACCCGGCCTTGAATGTGCGGGTTGTTGCCCCAGATCCTTTGCAGGAGATTTAAGTGGTGGAAGCGCCGGGCACGATTTGAAGCCGGAGTGGGCTCGATCAGTCAGTAGTCGGAGCGTCACCTCCCGTTTCATAACTTGGATTCCGGCGTCCCCGAGGCCTTGAGAGGGCGAATCTTTCACGAGTTAATGCAAGCCCTTGGGGTATAGGTGGATCAGGATGGGGCGGAGCGGCCCCTGAAAGATGGGTGGGACTGGGATCGTATTTAAGAGCATGGTTGGGGCGTGAAACGATGCAACGGACATCCAGTGGACCGTGGCGCTGAGCGCGCGCGGTGGATCGGCCGACACCGGGCCAGCGGATTGAGCTTGAAGCGATTTGCCGAGCGGCACGGTTTGAGCCCCGGACAACTGCACGATTGGGTTTACCAATCTCCGAAACGGGAGAAGGCGTCGACGTCGGTGCCGATATTCCAAGAGGTGCGGCTGTCTGCGCCCGCGGCAACTTCGGGTGCTTGGAGCGCCGAGGTGGGATTGCCTGACGGCACCACACTGTGTCTGGTCCGGGGCACCGATGTGGACTGGACGAAGGCCCTGGTGGAGTGCTTGCGCCGGCCATGCTCAGCGCACTGACCCCGGCGACTTGGATCTTCGTGGCGGTGGCGCCGGTGGATCTGCGACGCAGCTCTGACGGGCTCTCGGCTCACGTGCAGGGCGTGCTCGAACAGTCCGTCTTGGAGGGCGGTCGGTTCGTGTTCACCCATCAACATCGCAACCGCGTGCGCCTGCTCTCATGGGAAGGCAGCGGCCTTTGGATCGCAACCAGACGGCTGGAGGGCGGAATGCTGAACTGGTCGGCGAGCTTAGGGGCGTCGATGGGTTTGCGGCAAGGGTGTTCTACCTACACCGCATGAGGGGGCGGACTGGCCAGTATTCGGGTCGTGGTCACCGCCAAAACGCAATACAACCTCAGGAACGCGCGGGAATACTTTGAGGAGCACCTTTGCATCGGCGACTACTACGACGAGGGCCAGCGCGTGGCCGGGCAATGGACCGGTTTGGGCGCGCAACGGCTCGGATTGGCCGGCCGAGTCCGTGCGGAGGATTTCCTGCGGCTCTGTGGGAATCAGCACCCGGCCACAGGCGATACCCTTACGCAGCGGCTGAACACAACGCGCATTGCGGCAGGCAAGGATGCAGCGAACCGCCGCATCTTTTACGACTTCACTTTCTCCCCGCCCAAATCGGTGTCGCTCGTGGGATTTCTCGGCGGGGACGCGCAGGTTCTTGAGGCCCACGCACGCGCGGTGAAGACGGCGATTCGGGAGTTTGAGGCATTTGCCTCAACCCGCATTCGTGGCGGTGGCGTCCATGCGGACCGGCCAACCGGCAATTTTGCCGCGGCTTTGTTCACTCACGATACATCTCGCGCCCTCGATCCCCAAGTGCACACGCATTGCATCGTCTTCAATGCCACCTACGACGGGGTGGAGGAGCGATGGAAAGCGCTGCAAAACTTTGGGCTGTTGCGGGCCAGGAAGTTTGCCGAGAACGCCTACTACCATGAACTCGCCCGTGAGCTGCGGCGATTCGGCTACCGCATTCGCAACCTTCCACGCGGTGATTTCCACATTGAGGGTGTGCCGACTGAGCTTTGCGATCGGTTCTCCAAACGGGATGCCGAGATTGACAAGGCGTTGGCCACGCTGCTGGCCGATAAGCCAGAGTTGAGCGGCGCAAATATCTCGGAACTGCGGGCACGCCTGGCAACCGAGAAACGGACGCGAAAGCAAAAGGACTTGAGCCGGGAGCAACTCCAATCCCTCTGGGGCGCGCAATTGACGCCGCGCGAATGCGAACTGCTCCGAGGTCTCTCGCGGCAGGTCGCCGAAAGCACCGAGAAGACTCGGCGGGTAACTGTCATCGAGGCGGTGCAATGGGCGGAGGAACATTTGTTCGACCGGAACTCGGTCGTGCTGGAATGCCAGGTTTGGCAGGAGGCATTGGGCCGGGCGCGCGGCGAGGAGTTCTCCGTTGAGGAACTCAAGACGTTGACCGAGCGGCGTGGCTACATCAGGAACGCGGAGCGTCCGGGCGAAGTGACGTTGCGGGAGGTGCTGCTGCGCGAATGGGAAGTCGTTCACACGGCGAAAGAAGGCGTTGCAGCTTGCCATCCCCTGGTGGGGAATCCGACTCCATCGAACCCGGCGCTCGACGGCGAACAGCGTCGGGCACTGGATGCGCTGCTCTCCTCCACGAACACGGTGTCGCTCTTACGTGGTGGCGCGGGCACGGGCAAGAGTTACGTCCTGCGGGAACTGTTCGAGCAACTGCGACAGGCTGGCCGGTCGGTGGTCGTTCTCGCCCCGCAGCGTCAGCAGGTCGTGGACATGGAGAAGAACGGGTTTCCTTCACCATCCACCGTAGCAAGCTTTCTTGCCAGGGGCGAACTTGCCGAACGTGCGGTCGTCGTGGTGGATGAAGCCGGGCAGATTGGCGGACGCCAGATGCAGGCATTGTTGCGGCTGGTGAAAGAGCGCAACGCGCGAGTAATCCTCTCAGGCGACACGCGGCAGCACGGGGCGGTTGAATCGTCTGACGCGCTCCTCGCCATTGAGCGGCACGGTGGCGTGAAACCGGTCGAATTGCAGACGATTCGCCGGCAAGACCCGGCGCTCGGTCGGGACAACGAGGAGCGCATGCGCATCAAGCGGTATCGGAAAGCCGTGGAATTCGCTGCGGCGGGCAGAATAGCTGAATCATTCGAGCGTTTGGACAGAATGGGAGCGGTCGTTGGTTGTCGTGTTGGCGAACAAGCCGACAAGCTGGCCGACGAATACCTCCGGTTGGCAGCGCAAGATGCCTCGGCGGTTGTCGTCTCCCAAACCTGGACGGAGGTCCACCGCGTCAACTCGCGCGTGCGCGAAGCGCTCAAGGCGAAGGGATTGCTCGGCGAGAACGATGCACCTGTTCATATCCTCGAACGTCTGGACCTCACCAACGCGCAGAAGCGCGACGAACGATTCTATCCGCAGGATGCAATCATTGTCTTCAACCAGAAGGTGCGCGAAGCCGAGCCGGGCGCGAAAGGTAAGTTGTCGGGAATTATCAAGACGGGGCTGCTAGTGGAGGTCGGAGGGAGATTCGTCACGGTGTCGAACAAGATGCTCGACCGGATTTCGGTCTGCCAGTCGCGCGAAATCGCGGTTGCGGCCGGCGACCGATTGCACCTCAAGGCGAATCGCAAGTTGAAGTCCGGCGGATGCGTCACCAATGGCGAGCTTGTCGCGGTGAAGTCGGTTCGCACCGATGGAAGCATCGAACTCACCGACGGCCGGGTGATAGACGCGAGCTTTCGCGAGTTCCTGCTCGGCTACGCTGTCACGTCTTACGGTTCGCAAGGCAAGACCGTGGATTACGTCCTGTTCTCCGACTCCACCATCAAGGCCGCGACCAACGTGCAGCAATGGTATGTGACCATCTCGCGTGGTCGGCGCGGAATCCGCATCTTCACGCCTGATAAGAAGCAACTTCGCGAGAACGTGACGCGCTCTGGCGATCGCCCGCTGGCACTGGAACTCGCCGCTGGCTTCGCGCCTAGTCGCGGCGTCCGCCTTTGGGATCGGTTGCACGGCTACCTATTTCGTTTTGGCCGTCGAGCCGCCGACAATTTTGTCCGCCTTAAGTTGCTCCGCCGCCGCCACCATCAACCCAGACAAAATCATGAGCACAAAATCACCCGAATGTTGGGCGAATGACCCCCAAGCGCGCAGTGTTCGCGTTGAAATCTCGGCAGACCATTCCTTGCTGCTGCCGCATGACGAGTTTGCGTTCGCTGAACTCAAGGGCGAAGGCAAAGAGCAAGAACTCCGGCTGGTCTTCGCCATGCATGAAGTCTTGGTTCGCGGCCATTCCTTGAGGCGTATCGAGACGGCAATGCAGCGATCGGAGTTGTCCCTTCTTACCACATTGTCTGGCAAACAGCGGTCACTCATTCCAGACGGCCAGCCGGTGGTTCTCGAAATTGTCGTCACGGAGATCAAGGACGCGGAGAAATGCGCCCAAGAATTCAAAGAATAGAAAAGTCGTATATGACGAATCAACAGTCGTCCGCTCTCGCTCGCATCATGTGTCCAACGACTCGTTCCATTCAGCGCCCGTGACCCACGACAGTGCGGACATCCTACCACTCAGAAGTCCCCATTCGAAGTCATTCCACCCCAAATTCTTCCTGCCGTACTTCATTTCGATTCGCTTCGCTGCGATCTTAGCTTTTCGGAGAATCGGTATCTGTCCCTTGGTCAACGGCTCCTGCCCGGACCGAATCCGATGTAACCAGTTTTGGTGTCTGTTCCACCAAACCTTTTCCCAGAATTCGTTGTACGACTTCAGAATGTTTTTGTCGTTGCGTCGCAATAGGAGAGGCCATTCTTTTCCTGGGTTCTCCTCGTCCGGTATCCATTCCACTTTATCGCCGCGCTTTGTGTAGCCGATCCGGTGGCCATTTGGACCAACTTGACATGGCTCGACCGGGTCCGTGGTTTGGGCGGCGGTGCGTTGCCGTCTCGACCCGACACGATGCTGCCGCGCAAAATCGCGATTCAGCTCCTCAATTATGGCCATCAGATCCGGATCAAAGCGCGCAATCAGGATGCCGGCGTCTCGCAGCCGTTGTTCGCCCCGACCGCATATCTGCTCATTTGGATCGAGTATTCCGATGAAGACTTTCTTGATGCGCCTCTCAACTATTCTTTCGGCACAGGCAATCTTTGGACGGTTTCGGCATGTGCATGGCTCCAACGTCGTGAAAAGGGTTGCGCCTGCGAGCGTATGATTGGGCAGTTTCTTTTCGAGCAGTGTAAATTCAGCGTGTTCGCCCGGACACAATTCACCACGGAAAGCTTCGTCAATTACTTTGCCCGCGCGGGCAACAATTGCTCCGACTCTCGGCGAGATTTTACCTGCTTCGCTCCTGCATTTCCGGGCAAGGTTTATTGCCCTAATCATGAGTTCTCTGTCGCTGCCTTTTACAGGCGATGCTTGAGGACGCGGCGTCTTGGTCATACTCAGTCTCGTTCGTCCGAGAATGCAGGCGAGAATACGCCGACGGTCGCTCCGCGACAATGGCTGAGTTCCCACTATGGCGTGTTATCAGGATTGATTGATCAGACGAGACGAAATTGTCCATTCTGTTCGATTAAGAATATGCCTGCATTTTCAGGAAGCCGTAATCGGCTAGGAGTAGAAATACCCAAGACTGCGGAGACTCGTGTGGTTTGGGTTTCCAACGACGATGTGATCGAGAACTTCGATTTTGAGAAGTTGGCCCGCTCGAATGAGGTCACGGGTGATTTTGATGTCGGCCTCGGATGGAGTCGGCTCACCACTTATGCTGCATACGGCATAAGCGGCGTTATACCGCATCCAGTTTTATGCCGCATCGTTTGCCATTCGTCGGGTTTTTCGAGGGGCGCACAGCGTTTCGATGCGGCATATAACAGCGGGGTTCGTCAGAGTGTTTTGAGGTAAGCCAGCAGTCGGTCGTCTGGGCGGTATCGGCCAGGCTTGCTCCGCACTGGATTCATTTTGTTGAGAACGGCCTCTTTCAACTGGAGATTCGCATCCAGATAGATCTGGGTCGTTTCGAGCGACTCGTGCCCCAGCCAGATTGCGATTAAGGAGCGATCCACGCCGGCTTGGAACAACTCCATCGCTGCGGTGTGCCGAAGCACGTGCGGTGTCACGTGCTTTTTTGTTAGCGAAGGACACGTCGCGCCGGCTGTTGCCACGTGTTTGGCGAGTGCGTGCTGCACGGCGTCTGCGCTCAGACGGCCGCCACGGCTGCTCGGGAACAGGAACTGTGATTCGTCATCTCCCTGTTCGTTGATCCATGCGTTGAGCACAACCACCGTGGGTTTTGCCAGGGGGGTGCATCGCTCTTTTCGGCCCTTGCCATCGCAGCGGACGTGGGCGCCGCGACCGAGAACCACGTCCCTTTGGCGCAAGCCAGTAATTTCCGACAACCGGAGCCCTGTTTGCATGGCAACTAACAGCAGCGCGTGATTGCGCCGTCCAATCCATGTGGATTTATCCACGCTGGCGAGCACCGCTTCGATTTCTGGCCGCGTAAGGTAGTTCACCAATCGCCGGGAGAGCCGTTTGTATGGGATCGCAAGCACGCGCTGGATCAGACTCGCGTGCTGCGGCGCTTCCAATGCGGCGAAGTGATAAAACGAGCGTAGTGATGCAAGCCGGGCATTGCGACTGCGAGCGCCATTGGACCGGCTGGATTCCAGATTGTCCAAGAACTCCGCTACGAAGTTCGCGTCCAATTGTGCCAACGACAGCATTGCCGGGGGAGTCCGCAGCCGTTGTTGCGCATAGGCCATGAACAACCGGAACGTTTGCGCGTAGGCCGACACGGTGTGGGAACTGGCCTTGCGTTGCGTGATCAGCCGTTTTGAAAAGAACGACTGGCACAATGGAGAGAAGTCAGCGACGGATTTCATTGAACGGCTCCTTTCCATCTGCTTTCGATCCGTTTGCTGGCCACTGCCAACAACGCCGGCGTGCTGCTCAGATACCAATACGTCCCGCTCACGTTTCCGTGTCCGAGGTAAGTGGATAACACCGGCATCCGCTGGGGCACTGATTCGCCACAACGATACCAGCGAAGCAACGTCTCGATGGCGAACCGGTGTCGGAAGTCATGCAGCCGTGGACCGTTTCGCACACCTGGCTTGCGGATGCCGATCTGCCGCGACAACTCACGGAAGATGCGGCTGAGATTGGTTTTCTCCAGCTTCGTTCCATGACTCGTTACCAAAAACGTTGGCAGGATGCGCCCGTTGAAGATTTTATCGCGCAGCTCGGCATAGTCGCGCAGCACCGCGAGCGTCGATGGATGCAACGGAACAAGGCGTGTCTTGCCGAACTTCCCTTGAACCGTGAGAACTCCCTCCGACCAGTCCACATCCTGCGGCTGAAGGCTGACCGCTTCGCCCAGCCTCAGACCACTGACTGCCAGCAGACCAAACAGGCAGTGATAGGTGTGTGGTTGTAGCTTGTGTGGTGATTCGATCTTCAGCGCCGCTTGAAGCAGACTGCGGATTTCATCCTGGGAGTAGATGTACGGCCGCGCTCGACGAGAGCGGAAACGCAGCAGGCCGATGGGAGGGATTTCGGTGTTGGGGTCAGCACCAAAACGGTAACGAGCAAACCCGCGGATGATGATCAAGCGGCGTGACCACGAGACAGGCTTTTCGCCTTGGCGTCGGGTGGCATATTCCAGCGCCAGCTTGTTGGTGATGTGCGCCGCCCCGTTCTTTTTCAAGAACGAAGCGAACTCGCGCAAGCACTCTCCGTATTCCCGAAGTTTGAACCCGAGGCTCCGACGGAGAGCGAGATAATCATCAATGGCCCGATTGAGCGACTTCATCGGGCACCTCCCGGCCACGGCAGGGCCAACGCTCGCAGTGATTTGAGATCCACCTTGGCGTAAATCGCCGTGGTATCAGAGCTTCTGTGACGAAGCACTTCGCCGATCTCATCAAGGGATGCGCCTTTGCGCAGCAAGTCCGTGGCGAGACTGTGCCGCAACAGATGCGCTCCCTTTCGGGCCGATACCACTCCCGCTCTTTTCAGCGCCCGCTTAACGAGGCTCGCAATCGCGTTCGCACCGTGAAAGCCGTCAATAGGAGCATACTCTCGGATGAACAGACGGCGACTGGCACATCGTGGCCGATCATGACGTAGATAATGGGCGATGGCTTTTGCAACATCTGCCGGCAAAGGCAACTCCGACCACCTTCCACCTTTGCCGCATACGGTGATTTGTGCGGTCTCCCAATCAATGTCCTCCAGACGAAGCTTTACCACTTCACCCGCTCGCAAGCCGAGCCGGGCCAACAGTAGTAGGATGGCATAATCACGCCGACCCAATGCTGTCTTCCGATCACAATGCCGCAATACCTGCCTCACCTGTGTTGCGGGCAAATGCTTCGGCAACGTGGAGAGACGCCAGCGTGCCACTTTCGGAACGGCCAGTGAAAAATCGGCATCAACCAGACCCTTGTATTGCAGATAGCGCAGGAACGATCGTGTTGTCCTGACCAGATGTCTCGCATAGAACGGCCCGTGATCATGCGCGTGCCGCTGAATAAACGCGGTCACGTCGGGAGCGCGAAGTGTGGAAAGTTTCAGCGATCTATCGCCAAATCTCTCAGTGAGGAACCGGCGCGCAAACAGCCGAAAGTGAGCAATCGAGTTCGGCACCAGATTACGCTCATCCAAAAGGAAGCGTTCATACCTGCCGATCAACTGCTCCATTTGGCCCGGCAACTCTGTCCTGGGGGGCGGTGCCGCTCCGATGCTGCGGAGCAATTCCAATAGTCGCCGCAAGGTTGATGCTCCGGCATTCTTGCCGTACCCGCGCCGGGACACCCGCCGCAAACAGTCGCGCAGGGCGGTTTCATTCAAGTCGCGCACGTCACGTCCCGTTCGCTTCATCCAGCGATCACACACCTTCAGGACATGAACCTGCTCGTAGAGTGATCCAACGGCGTAACCTTGTTCTCTGACCTGAGCCAGGTAGGGGTTGATGTATAAGGAAAGCGGCCCGAAAGAGCCGCCCGCTGTAGTAGATGGAATTTGCACTCGCCCATCCCAAAATCCCACAATACGATGGTCAACCCTCTTTCGTTTTATGCCGCATTCACCATGCTCAAACAAACTGGTTTCGCAGGCGAATCTCTCTCACATGCGGCATAAAACTGGATGCGGTATAACTCCACTCGGATGATTGTGCGCGATGATGATTGCAGAGGCACTCGCCATAATGGCTAGACGGAATACTTCCCTGGCATGACATAGAATTGTATCCATCGTTCCAATGGACACCAGGTAGTGACCTTTGATGCGCCGGCGTGTGTTGAGAATGAACACCACCAAACATTCACATTCAGAATTGAAATAAGGATGTGTCGCGATATGCGCTTTCCAATAGGCGGCCGCCTGATCCGGCGTTTCGCACTGTTGCATGATGTCGGGCGTGGGACATTCCCGAAGTGAGACGATTTTCCATTCCTGCGGTTGAGCCGGGAATTTGATGGGCTTGACGATGTTATTCTCAGGTTGCGGAGCGATGGTGGGGCTTCCAATGGAGAAGAGGTTTTCCGTTGTGTTCATGTTTTGCGTTTCGTTCTGAAGCGAGCGGGACTGCTCTCTTCACCTCCGCCCCTGGGAGAGCAGCCCCGCTCCGAACGAAACGCGCCGGCGTGTGTCCGTGCCCGTTACGCGGAGCACAGCAACTGAGTGACGGCAGGCGCAAACTTCATCTTCATCTTCGCCTGCCGGCACGATGTTGCGCGGAGCACCAGAAGCGCGGGCACACCCGGGTGAACACGACGGGAAACCTCATCGGCGGATGCCTGATTCTTCGCCAGCCTCAATTCAGAGACTTCTCTGGAATTCACCCTCTCCAACACCGGTTCGGTGTCGGGTATTCAAACCGATCTTACTTGGAATCGAATCGTGTGCAGAATTTGTCCAAGAAATGCCGAGCCAGAGGGAAAGGGGGCCTAGAAGTATCCGCATCTCGCTCTGCGGCCTCGGGGATCGGGGCAGAATTGGTGGGCCTGCTCGGACTTGAACCGAGAACCCCGGCATTATGAGTGCCATGCTCTAACCGATTGAGCTACAGGCCCGGCGCGATCAACCGCGTCGTGTCATTGTGATTGCTTCCTTCCGAACGTCAACCTTTTCACGCGGCCTGGGCTCTTGTTTGCACCTCCGGCAGTTCCATTGCCATTCCCGTTTTCCTCATGGGCCTGCGAGATCCGGTGAGACTTGAAACTTCGGCGAGGCGTCTTGTCCGAGAACAGGCGGCCGACCGGAAGAGCGGCGCGTTGTCGCGGATCGGTGTAGTGATTGGCCGTCATTTGGATTGTGGAATGACGCAATTGCGCGCTCCCCGCGAAAATGCCTTCGCGTTTCACGATGGCGTCACCGAACAGCTTTCGCAGTTCGTGAACTTTCTTCCGTGCCGAGATACCGTTCGATTCCAGCCAGTCCAACAGCGTACGCCAGTGCGGTTCGCAGCGGTAACGCACATACGCCGTCGCCTTCCATTCCAGGTGGGATTGCACCACGAAACCCTCCTGGTCGTCCGCTCTGAAACTCAGCAACTCCTTCAAGAGGGCCGGATCGACGTAAACAGTACCACCTGAACCGTGCTTCGGTTCAATGAACTCGGTGGCTTCAACCCGAATGGAACAGTCATCCGGCCTCAATTGCGACCACAAGCACACGTCGGCTTCCCCGCGTCGCAACCCTGCGCACATGCAGAGAAGAAAGAGCTTGTAGGCTTCAGGGCTGGCTGCTCGCAACTCCTTCCGCGCTTTCATCACCAGGTCCTCATAGGTAATCCCGGCGGGAGCTTGGAATTTCATCGAACCCATCTTCTCGAAGTCCACCGTCTCGAACCAGTAAGCCTCGCGCTCCCCGCGCTGACCGTCCGGCACTTTGAACTTGGGAACTTTGATTCCGAAATTTGGTTTATTGATGATCGCTGAACTGAAAAGGCTTTTCGTATTGCGCAGCCAGGTGTTGAAGGAACGATTCACTTCGAGCTTTCGTCGTGGATCGCTGTTCGCTCGTCGCAGATAATAAATTTTCCAGTCCGCAACTGCGGCAGAGCTGATGGCCGAGAGCGGAATCATGTCAACTTGCTTCCGCCAGGCGAGCAGGCCACCGGTCTTGTAGTCATACCGCGACTGGTCCGTTTTGACTCCGCGAATGTGGGCTGCCACTCTTCGCAGGCATTGGGAGTAACGGCGAAATGTCTTCGGCTTCAGACTCGATGTTCTTTCCACTTCAGCCAGGAATTCGCCAATGGTTGCATCCCCGGCAGCGATTTCGATTGGATGAGTGGTCTTTGGGTTGAGATCGGCGATAGTCGCGGTCCAACCCTTCGCAACAAGGGACAGGTAAATGTCTCGCGCTTTGGCGGCGGCTTCCTCTTTATTCCCGCTCTCCAAGTCGAAGCTTTTGCGGTTGCCGCCGAAATGAATTCTCACGGACCACTCCGGCACTTCGTATGTCTTGCCGTCCCGCGTGTACGTCCGATGCTCCAGCCGGGCTTTCCAATAATTCGCGTGGGTCTTGGGATACGATCGCTTCGCCTCGCGTTCCTTCGCAATGGCACTCGGCGCGTTTGTCTGCTCGATCCGTTCGGAGGCGCTCATACATGTCCTCTCTGAACGGCCATCTCAGCACACCCCGGTCGCGGATAGGTGCATGAGCTACAAAAAGCGCGCCGCCAGGTCTCGACGTCTCCGACTAGCGGTCTTGGAAAGACCCTCAACGCCGCTTGGCGCCTCCGAATGCTTGGCCAATTCTTGGCCAATTTTTCGGTCCTGAGTGGTTGTGTCGGGTTGTGGGGGGCAGCGGGCCTCCAGTGGGAAACCCAATGAAAACGGGTTTTTCGCAACTTACGACGATCAAATGCGACTCGGAACAACCGCACAGGATGCGACTCATAATCGCTTGGTCGCAGGTTCAAATCCTGCCGGGCCCACCAGCTCAGATGGCCCTGTACGGAGAAACCGTGTTCAGTGGCGGCGATGCGGCGCGGAATCTCGCTGATAGGGTTCTCTACCGACTCGAGATGCCTGTTCGAGTGCTTCAAAGCGCCTTGACGTGATAGAATCGCTGCCCGTCCACTGGATGTTCATCGGTCACTTCGTGGATTCGGTCGTATCCAATAAAGGGCGCACTGATTGGGCTCCATTTGGCGTCGGGACCCGGTGCGTCACCCGCTTGCACCTCCCATGAACTGCCGACCGGAGCCGAGAATTGCACATGCGTATGATCCACATCCGGCTCAATTCCTTTAATGTTCACGCCCGCCTGAAAATACATTTTCAACTGCTGAGACGGCGTGTGGATCGGACCCCCGCCAATTCCGTTTGTCGAATCGTCCAATGCGCGAAAGCTTTCCAGGTAAATGCCAGGGACGGTGGCGGTGAAGCGCCGCCCGTGAATGTGGCCGTAAGGATCATTTCCCGGCGATCCGTCGCTTTCGCTCAATCGCCAGGTGTTCGTGCCGGTTGTACCGGAAAGCAGGCTAATCGTGGGATTTGTCGCCCCCGTTTCCCAAAATCCAAACACTCCGCCCACCGGGCCGTCCACCGAGAGGAGTTGTGCGACAATCCATGAGCCAGGACGAGCGTGTTGGGCAAGCCGTCCGCCTAGCCGGCCAGTGCCCGCCCGCGTTGATACCACGGGCGACTATCATTGCAGAAGCGGCACACGGAGAGCATCACCGGCACTTCTACGAGCACGCCGACCACCGTTGCCAAAGCCGCGCCAGAGTTTACGCCGAACAACGTAATTGCGACGGCCACGGCCAGTTCGAAGAAGTTGCTCGCGCCGATCAGCGCCCCGGGAGCGGCGACTTTATGCTCCACGCGCAAGACGCGCATCAGCAGGTAAGCCAGACCAGAGTTGAAATAGACCTGGATGATGATCGGCACGGCGATGAGCAGCACGGCCAGCCAGCGTTTCGTGAGGTTTTCCGATTGGAAACGCGAAAATCAGCACCAACGTCAGCAGCAACGCCCACATCATCACCGGATGAAACTTCGGGAGGAAACTCTTCTCGAACCACTCCTTGCCGTGCGACCTGAGCAGGAAGGTCCGCGTCAGCCAACCCGCCATCAGCGGAATGACGATGAACACCACGACGGAGGTAATCAGCACTTTCGGCGGAACCATGACATTCGCCACGCCGCACAGAAACATCACGATGGGCGCGAACGCCACGAGCATGATGAGGTCGTTCACCGCCACCTGAACGAGCGTGTAGACCGGGTCGCCATCCGTCAGATAACTCCAGACGAACACCATCGCCGTGCATGGCGCGGCGGCGAGAATGATGAGGCCGGCCGTGTATTCCTTGGCCATCTCCGGGCTGATCCAGGCGGAGAAAACGTGTTGCATGAACACCCAGGCCAGCAACGCCATGCTGAATGGCTTTACCAGCCAGTTCACGAAAATGCGTCACCATGAGCCCCTTCGGCTTCTTCGCGATGCCGCCGATGGCGCTGAAATCCACCTTGAGCATCATCGGATAAATCATCAGCCACAGCAGTATTCCGATCGGCACGTTGACCTGTGAACCCCGGCCAAATTCCATTTTGCTCAACGTGACCGTGGCGTCCGGCAACAGTTTGCCGAACGCAAGACCGACGACCATGCAGACCAGCACCCACACGGTGAGGTAGCGTTCGAAGAAGGCCAGTCGCTTTTGAGCGGCAGCGGGAGTGGGCATGGTTGCATGGGTTGGGTTGTTGATCGAAAACGCGAAACGGCAAATAGACGCAGATAAACCTGATTCGAGTTCGTTCGTGGTTAGATCTTCCTTCCCGCCTTCGCCTCGTCGCGTCTTCCGGCCGCATAGGCTTCGAAAACCCGCCTGATTTCGTCGCGCAGGTGGCGGAATAGGACGAGCTTTTCCTCGTCCGTGCCGGTGGCGTGGGCCGGGTCGTCAAAAACCCAATGATGACGGTTCAACTGGCCGGGGAATATGGGGCAGGCCTGGTCCGCGTCGCCGCAAACCGTGACGACCGTTTCCACCGGTTGTTGTAGAAACTCGTTCATGTGCTTCGAGTGATGACCGGAAATATCAATCCCGATCTCCTTCATCACTTGAATGGCGAGTGGATGAACGTAGCCAGTGGGCTTCGACCCGGCGCTTTGCACATTCAGCGAATCGCCCGCCGCCGCGCGCAGAACGCCTTCGGCGAGATGACTGCGGCAGGAATTGCCGGTGCAGAGAATGAGGATGGTGGGTTTCACTTCTGACATTGGCGTTTGCATAGCTCCGCAGGGTCTTGTTTGAGAATGCGTTTGAGGCTTTTTTGGTCATCGGCAACACGCGGATTGCCGTCGAGCGATTTCTCGATCCAATCAATGGCCTCGCGCACTTCCACCGGGGCATCTCTTCCCGGAAGCTTGTAGTAAATCCAGCGACCGTCCTTGCGCGACTCCACCAACCCGGCTTGGGACAGGATGGACAGGTGCTTTGAGATGGTGGAAGGGGCAAGGCCGAACAGCTCGGTGATCTGGCAGACGCACAACTCGCCTTGCCGCAACGCCAGCAGCGTGCGGATGCGGTTCTCGTCCGAGAGCGCCTTGGTGATGTTCATGAATGCGCGCATGGGCTTTTCTGTATTTCGCCACAACACGAAATGAATCTAACAACGCACTCGCCACCCGTCAACCTCCCGGACGGGCGGAATGCGGGAATGTGGACACGGCTGCAGCCCAGTGGGAAACCTGGTCCACAGTGCAGCGATTGCCGTCTGCGGTGTGCTTTGGAGTTCATTTCGGCAACCCGGATGATCGCGGCCAGTCCCAAATGAAGCAGGCCCGGCACAGGGCGAGTCCCCGAGCGAGTCCCCGAATCAATCGTCTACGGAATTCTCCAAGCCGTGTGCAACAACCGGAAGATTTCCATGCGATGGTTTCGTTCCTTTCGCCTGACCAAGTCCGTTCCTACAGCGAAAAATGTGTGCAATCTGCTGTCATGGCGGTGGCTGAGGGTTTGGGCAGAGACTCCAATGCCCGGAAATTTCTGGAGCACAGCGAGACGGCGTGGTCGAGCGCGTAGCCCCGTCGGCAGGCCGATGTGTTCACGGTGCGGAATAAATCAGCCATACGCCGCCGAGAATGACGAGCATGCCACAGGTGTATTTCAGGACGATCAGGCCCTTGGACTGCTCGTTCCAATTCAGAAATCGCTGCACCATCTCGGTGGATGTTCCCGCCGCGACAATCACCGAGCAATGTCCTACACCGTAGGCGAGCAGCAGTAGCGCGCCGTAAAGATATTTGGTCGCCGCGAGTTTGAAAGTGATGCCGAGCATCGGAGCGAGGTAAGCGAACGTGCATGGGCCGAACGCAATGCCGAAAACAAGTCCGAGAATGAGCGCGGCGAGGAGGCCCTTGCGTTTCATACCCACCTGGCCCGGCCCGGAGAACGACAACGGAATCACGCCCAGCACATGCAGTCCCACCATGCAGAAGATGAGCGCGACAAAATAATTCCCGTAATGCCCCACATCGCCCATCATCCGGCCCGCCGCCGCCGTGATTGCGCCAATGGCCGCGATGGTGACGAGGATCCCGACCGCGAAAAGTGTCGAGGTCCAGAACGCGCGGCGCATCGTCACATTTCCTTGTTCACTGATAAAGCCGACGATGAGCGGAATGCTCGCCAGATGACACGGGCTGAGAATGATGCTCTGGACGCCCCACACAAACGAAGCGGTCAGCGCAATCAACGGCGCGCCTTCGACAGCGTGACTGAGGTTCGTAAACAGTTGTTCCATGATCGGCGGCTCACTTGCACTCGCCGAGCTTGCACGCCCTGGAGATTTGCTCCGCGCTGAGTTTCATCTTGTCGGCCAATGCCTGCGCAATGGTGCGCTCGCATCCGCGCCAACGAGGCTGGAGAAATAGATGAAGTAGCAATGCGGGGAGCAGAGAACGCGTTGTTCTGTCCCGCCCTTCACCAGCGTCTTTGTTTTGGCGTTCACGTAGGCGTCACACATGAAGCAGACCTGGTCGCGCGGGCGAGTGTCAGCCGCCACCGGTTGTTCGCGCACAATCCCGGCGCTGGATTTCGCGCCGGAGTCCGTGCCGAGTTCCTTCCACTTGGCAAGAATGTCCTCCTTGCCGAAGAAACCCATGTGCCGAAAAAGCTCCTTGCCTTCGGCATCGTAGAAGATTTGCGTCGGGATCATCTCGATGCCGTATTTCCTGCCCTCATCAGGGTTTTCCCAAACGTCAATGAACTCCGTCTTGAACTGGCTGGCGCAATCCCGCTTCAGCTCGTCCAGAATCGGTTTCATCATTTTGCAGGGAATGCACTTCCCCGCGCCCAGGTCCACCAGTCGCGGCAGGTTGGCCGTCTCGGCCGGGCTGGGCGCGGCCTGGTTAGCGGCTGACGCATTCGCCTCTGCTTGTGAATCGCCGGTCGCCGGAGTTTTGTTCTGCTTCAACACGACCGCGGCCACAACTGCCGCTGCGACCGCGAGGAGAGTGAGAATCTTTGCTGGGGTTCTCATGGTTTGAGTTTCTGGTAGAAGGCTGGCAATCGCGTGCGATACGTCTCAGTCACTTGGGCTTCCATTTCGGCCAGCGGTTTCACGGGAATGAGGTCCATGACTTCGGCGGGGGTCAGGCCGGATTCGAGCAACGTCCGCGTTGCGCCGCAGACCGTGCGCTTGAGCGCCGGGGTGATGTCAGCGTCGGTCAAGCCAAACCCTGCCGACACCTCGCGCAGGGCTTGGAGTTGAAACCAGAGATAAGTCGCCCCCATGCCGGAGAGCAGCGCGTAGCCTTCAAGCTTCGGCTCGGCAACTTCGGGACATTCGCCCAGCGGCGAGAGCAGGCCGGTGAGTTCCACCTTGTCCGCCGTCAGCGACGGGGCGAAGGCAACGGGGTTGAATCCGAAGTTCACCAACGACGGCGCATTCGGAATCATTCGCGCCACTCGTGCGAACCCGCCAAAGAGTTCGCTCAGTTTGGCGATGGTGAACTTCGGGGCAAGGGAAACCACGCTCGCGCCAGGCTTGAGACTGCCTTTGATGCCGGCGACAACTTCCGCCATCACCGGCGGATGCACCGCCAGAAAGACAATGTCCTGTGCCGCCGCCGCCGCAGTGTTGCCGGGCGCGGTTTCAATGTTGGGGTGACACCCCTTCAACTTCGCGAGCGTTTCCGCGTTGCAGTCGCTCACGACGATCTTGGCCGGCATGGCGTTGGCCCGTTGCCAGCCTCCGAGGATAATGCGGGTCACCCGCCCACCACCGATGAAGCCAATGGTTTTGGATGTCATGGTCTTGCCTGTCTTGTTTGCGGTTCACTTCAAACGAGCAACTTCTTGAGGTCGTCCACCGACGGCACTTTGCCGCTGACCTTCACCTTGCCGTCCACGACGAGCGCGGGCGTCATCATCACGCCGAACGACATGATGCGGTTCAGGTCGGTGACCTTTTCGAGTTCGTATTGCAGGCCGAGTGTTTGCGCGGCCTTCTCCGTGGCCATCGTCAGCGCGTTGCACCTGGCGCAGCCTGTTCCGAGGATTTGCAGTTTCATATTTATTCCTTTCAGTGATCGTTCGCGGTTAAAAGAGTGCTCCGTAGATCATTCCGGAGATCGTGGCCATCACCACGGTGAGGGCGATATAGACCAGCATCTTCTTCGTTCCCATCACCGTGCGCAGGACCAAGATGCTTTGCGGGGAGAGCGGTGGACCGGCCAGCAACAACGCGAGCGCCGGACCTTGCCCCATGCCGCTGCCGATCAATCCTTGCAGAATCGGCACTTCGGTCAGCGTCGCGAAATACATGAACGCACCGACCACCGAGGCGAGCACGTTGGCGCGCAGTGAATTGCCGCCCACCGCTTGCGTCACCCACTCAGAGGGAATAATGCCCTCCTTGCCCGGTCGGCCGAGAAAGAAGCCCGCCGCGAGCACGCCGAATAACAGCAGCGGCGTGATCTGCCTGGCAAACGACCAGGTGGACGCGAACCAATCGCCCGTCTCGCCTTCGCAGGTGCTCGTCAGCACGGACAAACCCACCACGCCAAACACGAAAGAGATCATCGGTTGTCCCGGGAATACGAACGCCAACACTGCGGCGGGCACGGCAACGGCCGTCATTTTCCACCATGCCACTCCGAACCAGCGCACCATCACCACCGCCAAGCACGCGGCACAAGTCGCCGCCATCGGCCATTTCAGCAGCCAGATGGAGTGCCACAGCCCCGCGGCCTCCATCGGCTTGCTTCAATTGGCGAATACCAGGATGCCGACCATGCAGCCGAAATAGATGAGGTTCTGCCAAAGCGGTCGTTTCACTTCCGGTTCGGGGTCTTGTGCCGCGGCCGCGGCCTTCGCCAGTTCTTCTTTCCGGAAGATCAGGTGCATCAGCAGGCCAATCACTACGCTGAACACCACCGCCCCCACCGCCCGCGCGATACCCAGCTCGAGTCCAAGCACGCGCGCGGTCAGGACGATTGCCAGCACGTTGATCGCTGGTCCGGAATACAGAAATGCCGAAGCCGGTCCGAGTCCCGCACCCACGCGCCAGATGCCCGCGAACAGCGGCAACACCGTGCAGGAACACACGGCGAGGATTGTGCCCGACACCGAGGCGACACCATAAGCCAGCGCCTTGTTCGCCTTCGGCCCGAGATATTTCATCACAGACGCCTGGCTCACGAATACGCCGATTGCCCCGGCGATGAAGAACGCCGGCACGAGGCAAAGGATGACGTGCTCGCGCGCATACCACTTCACCAACTCGAACGCCTCCGTCACGGCATTGTCGAAGCGCGGCGCGCCGACCGGCAGATAAAAGCACGCGAGGAACAACCCGGCGATCAGCGCCAGCGGCTTCCATTCGGTCTTCCAGTTCGTTCTCATTTAGCCACCCCGCTAAATGCGCGGACAAAAAAATCCGTCACTTGCCGTTGCTTTGCACCGCCTTGATGCACTTGAAAAAGTTCAGCACGCACGGGACGCGCAGCCGGTAGAACACCTGCGAACCCCGCTTTTCGTCCACCAGAATCCCGGCGCTCTTGAGCTGGCTCAGGTGGCGGGAGACGGTGGGCATTTCGACGCCGATCATGTCGGTGAGTTCGCAGACGCAGCGTTCGCCGCGGGAAAGCTCGTCCACGATGAACAGTCGAGTGGGATGAGCGAGCGCCTTGATGATCTCGGCTTGCGCCTTGTATTCGGCTTGTGCGGTAGCAGTCATATTCGCTGCTTGCACACTTAGCTAAATGGCTAATCATGTCAAGCCGGATGTCCCGTCAAATGCGCCCGGATATGGGGCACTTCGGGTAGAGGCGAGGGTTTGTTTTTCATGAACCCCTGTAGCCGCTTCCGCAGTTCTTCGTTGGTTAATGTTGCGACAACACGTGGCGGCCTTGCTCGGCCGCGATCCGGCCGACTATCGCCCCGCTCAGATGACCTATGACTTGCGCCGACTCCGCCGCAAGGGCTTCATCTGTCGACAGGCCGGATCCACCCGCTACGAACTCTGCCAGACCGCGGACGGTCATGTCGCGTTGGTATTTTTCTCGTATTGGAGTCAAAGGCCGGGCAGTATTCCCGACGTGAACCCCAAAGTGCGCGGCCTTCTTCCCACTCCGCGTAGCGGCTTCGTTCAACCAGGGCGCTGCAGCGAACCGCCGCCCATGGGCAGTTGATCGCGCTATGAGTCTGGAACATCGTCGTGGTAGGTTGAGTGCTGCTCCGGCGGCTGTGCCTATACGGAGCGTTCGGCGAGAATATGAGGGCGCTCCTCGCATTCTCCGTCGTTGCGACATTGCCATGGGTCCGGCGTGACTCCGCTTTATCGTTGGACATCTGAATGAATCACCCTGCGCCAGGCTATCCTTTTCTGGCCATCCGTGAGGCTCTGCAGAGTCTGACTGGAGCGGGCATTGCGATGTTGGTCATTTGCATGATCGGGGGTTCGGTGCCGACAGTAGCCTCATGGACCGAGCTTCCAAACACGGAGGAGTGCGTTTTGCTGATGGTTGCCTGGGTGTGGCATTGGGTCATCGCTGGTCTTATGTTTTGGGGTCTGGCCGCCCTACTCGTTCCGGTGTGGTGCTTTTACGAACTGCTCCATGGAACCAGAAGTCCGTTTGTGGCGTTGGTTGTCGCTCTGATCAGTCAACTGCTGGTCTCCACAGTTGCGGTATGCACTGTCGCCGACCAGGAGGAGCCTGTGCGAGCGGTGATCGCGTCAGGCGTGGCGATCCTGGTCGCGGTCGGAGCTTTACTCTGGGTTTACCATGTCCCCAGAAGGAGAAAAGCTGCCCAATCGGGTAGCCGAGGAATTGACCTCCCGCCCCCACGCCGTTCGAACTCGAACCAACCCGGCGCTCACGAAGCTGCGCGGGGCGGCGGTTCGTTCCGTCCCCGATACCCAAAAGCTTGAGCTGGAGAAACACGAATTCTTTGTGTCGCAGCCGGTCTTGCCCTACGCGAGGAGTCCATGATTCTGTTGCGGTGTCGTCAGAGTTCGACGACTGGCGGTTTCTCGCTTTGCGGCAGGCTGAGGGCAAACATTGCCCCGCCGCCTGGGCGATTGTCGGCGGAAATCTTCCCGCCTTGCGCTTCAATGAATCCCTTCGCAATGGTCAACCCAAGTCCACTGCCACCTGTAGGGGCGTGCGGCGCGCGAATAAATTTCTCGAACATTCGAGGTAATAATTCAAGGGGGATTCCAGGGCCGCGATCCGCCACGCTCAGGATGAGTGTGTTGCAGTCAAGCCGGGCTTGCACTTCGATGGGCGTTCCCGACGGCGTGTGCGTGGCGGCGTTCACCAGCAGATTGGCAAGCGCATGCTGCACGAGCGAAAAGTCGAGGCGGACGAGCATTGGCTCGTTAGGCAGTTCGAGTTTCACTGGGTGTCCTGAGAGCTCGCGTTCCAGTTCGCGAAGCGTGGTTTGAACCAAATCCCGTGCGTCATGCCAGTCCGTCCGTGGGGAAATTTTTCCTGATTCAAGTCGCGCAACGTCGAGCAGATTGCCCACAATCCGGTTCAGCCGGGCATTTGCTTCCTGAATCTCGCCGAGCAACGTGCGGCGATGCTCGCGAGGCGCATCTTCCGCCTCCGCCAGAGCGCTGGCGGCGCTGGCACTTGCCGCAAGCGGCGTGCGCAGTTCGTGGGAAATGGAATCCAGCAGCACTTGACTCAACCGTTCCGATTCAGCGAGCAATCGCGAGTTCTCAGCGGCGGTCCGGAGTTCAATCCGGTCCAGGACGAGCGCCGCTTGGCGCGCGAAAGTCTCCACCAGGTCGCGCTGGGCCAAAGGCAGATTCGGATTCGGTAATGCCACTGCAAGCACGCCGAACGTCTTCCGCTCGGTTGCGAGTGGCAAGTGCAGGGCGTCCGCACCGGGAAGGTTCTCCGTAAAACGTCCCGCCGCCTTCCGTTGGCGGAATGCCCAATCGCTGACGCTCAGTTCCTTTTCCGTCAGGTTCAGCGCGTTGTCCGGATGCGGCAAAAGCCTGTCGCCGGTTGCGAGACTTACCGCCGACGGGGCGCTGAAGACGCGATTGATCTGGCCCACGAGTTGCCAGACCACCTCATCACGCGAACCCGCTTCCGCCAATTCGCGTGTTAATTCATACAGCGCGGTGGACCGCTCCTCGCGTCGGCGCTCGGCTTCGCCCTGCGCACGAATCCGGGCGACGAGCTGGCCCAGCACCAGCGAGACGACGAAATACGTGCCGAAAAGAATCGCGTCGTCAGCGCGAGCGATAACAAACGTAAATCGGGGAGGCAGGAAAAAGAAATTCCACACCAGCGCGCTCAGCGTGCCTGCCAGCAACACCGGGCCGCGTCCGACAAACAGCGCGAGCAACACCACGGCCAGCAGGAAGATCAATCCGGGCACGCGCGGTCCGGCAAGCCACATGAGTCCAGTGTTGATAGCGCCCGCCGCAGCAACCGCGGCAAGGGCGATTCCATACGGGCGGAGACCAGAGGCCAACATCGGCTGCCAGCGCCACTTCTCGGGACGATCCCGGGCCTTCTCAGCCTTGATCACGTGCAGATCAATGTCGCCGCTTTCCTCCATCAGACGGCGAACCAAACGCTCGCTGTGAAACCAGTTTAACAATCCTGCGCCGCCTGGTTTGCCGAGGATGATTTGCGTGACGTTCCTTTCCTGCGCCACACGCAACAGGGCGCGCGCAAGGTCTTCGCCCGTTGTCGTGATCACTTCCGCGCCCAACTCGCGAGCCGTGTCCAGGTTTCGCGAAAGCTGAGTTTGAGCGGACTCGGTGAGCGGTCGCGAGTTTTCCACATGGACAGCCAGCCAGCGGCAGCGCAGTTCATCCGCCATGCGGCGTGTCCAACGAATCAATGGTTCGGACAACGGGCTGGGGCCGACGGCGACCAGCAATCGGTTTCCGGTTTTCCACGGTTCGAGTTTGTTGTCCGTTCGGCGAAATTCGAGTGTGTCGTCGCCAACGTGGTCGGCAACCAATCGCAACGCGAGTTCGCGCAAAGCCGTTAGATTCGCTTCGCGAAAGAAGTTCTGGATCGCTGCGGCTGCACGGTCGGGCACATAGACTTTGCCTTCGTGCAGTCGTTGAACCAGTTCACGCGGCGGCAGGTCCACCAGTTCCAGCACCGCGTCGTCCAGCACACTGTCGGGAACCGTTTCCCGAATCTCCGCGCCGGTGATCTGGCGCACGGTGTCCGCCCGGCTCTCCACATGTTGAACATTAAGCGTGGTGAAGACATTAATGCCGGCATCCAGCAGTTCCTGGACATCCTGCCACCGCTTTGGATGGCGTGCGCCGGGAGCGTTGGTGTGCGCGAGTTCGTCAATGATGGCGAGTAGCGGTTTGCGCGCGAGCACGGCATCCAGATCCATTTCCGTCATCACAACCCCGCGATACTCGATGCTGCGGCGAGGAACAGTTTCAAGTCCTTCAGCGAGCATGTCCGTCTCCCCGCGACCATGCGTCTCGACATAACCGATGACCACGTCCCGCCCGGACCTTTGTTCACGTCGCGCCGCCTCCAGCATCCCATACGTTTTGCCGACACCGGGACACATGCCGAGAAAAACCTTCAGTTGACCGCGGCGTTGCTGCGATTCCTCTTTCTGAATCGCCGCCAGCAGCAGGTCGGGATTTCTCTGAGTTTCGTCAGCCATCGCGTGGGCGCTATCACATCGTGTTTAACCGTAGTTCTTTCACTGACTAACTGCGAGGTGCAAATAGGGATAGGTCAGTCCGCATGACAAACAACGGACATCGTGCTCGGCCCGTCACATACGTCGCTGTGTTCCGGCGCAACTCGCGCCGCCAACCCAAGCGCTGAAGTGCGCCCATGACAATCAAATCCGCATGGCTGGCGATTGCCGTCTGAACGATCAATTTCTGGAGAGCGATGGTGCATTCGGATTGGACGAGCGCGAATGGTTTCAGCGCCCATTCCCGGCGAGCGCATCGAGCGCCAGATTGAGTTCCAGCACGTTCACCAGGCCACCCGGTGTGAAAGCGCCTCCGGGCGCTAACGCCTGCCTCCTGATGAGTTCCTCAACCTGCGATTGAAGAATGCCGCGCGCCCTGGCGACGCGCTCGGCTTGATACAGCGCGGCGTGTTCGGTGATGTGCGGATCAAGGCCGCCCCCGGATGCTGCCGCAAGTTCGGGAGGCAAAGGCTTTTCGGCAGATGCGCCGTATCGCTGAATCAGTTGTTTGGCACGCTCATTCAGATCGCTGCTCGTCGGTGATTTGTTGCTTCCGGCAGCGCTGGTTGCGTCGTACCCGTCCTTTCCTGCCGCGGAGGGGCGCGGCCAGAAATAGCGCGGTTGCTCGAATTTCTGAGCGATCAATCGGCTGCCGATGATCATTCCTTCCTTGCCGGTAATTAGCGACCCGTTGGCAGTATCGGGAGTCACAATCTGGCCGACCACCAGAATGACCGCTGTGTAGCCCGCAACGCAGATCAGCATTGTCGCAACGACGAGTCGGATGCTTGTGATGAGTGATTTCATAAATTTTCTTCCGAAGCGCTACCTCATGAACTGAAGGTGTTCGGCAATCGGACCGAGCGCAGCCATCGGGAAGAATGTCAGCGCTCCGATAAACACCATGGTCGCAACCAGCATCACACCGAATGTGCCGTCCTCCACACCCAGCGTGCCGGACGATTGCGCCGTGGGCTTCTTTGCGGCCAGCGAACCGGCGATTGCCAGCGGGAGGATGATTGGGATAAATCTGGCCAGGAGCATAACGATGCCCGTGGCCACGTTCCAAGGTACGGTGTTGTCGCCCAAACCCTCGAAACCCGAGCCATTGTTCGCGGAGGCAGAACTGAACTCGTAGAGTATTTCGCTGAAGCCGTGCGCGCCGGTATTGTTCAGCGTGCTTTGACCCCACGGAGTGGCGGCGAAGATTGCGGTCCCGCCCAGGATGAAGAATGCGTGGGCAAACAACGCAATGACGGCCAGTTTGACTTCGCGCGCTTCGACGCGCCGGTTCAGATACTCGGGCGTCCGCCCCACCATCATGCCTGCGACGAACACAGCGAGGACGATGTAGATGAACATGTTGATCATGCCCACGCCCACACCGCCGAACGTCGCGTTCAACCACATCCCGATCATCGGCATGAGCCCGGTCAGCGGGTTGAGGCTGTCGTGCATCGCGTCCACCGAACCGTTGCTGGTGGACGTGGTCAGCACGCTCCATAACGGGCCGCTGCCTTCCGGCGCGCCGAAGCGCAATTCCTTTCCTTCGAGGTTGCCTACGTTTTGTTCGATGGGCAGTCCCGCGAAAGCATGTGTCGGAGCTTGCTCGAACCACACCGCGCCTGTGATCTTCGCCAGGAGAAACAGAAGCATCACTCCGAAGACGACGGTCGCATGGCGCATGCGCCCCAGAATCCGACCGAACATCCACACGCTGGCCATGGGAATCAGGATGATCGCAACCATCGCGAGTGCGTTGGTCCAGAAGGTGGGGTTCTCGAACGGATGAGTGCAGTTCGGGCCGAAGAAGCCTCCGCCGTTTGTGCCGAGCTGTTTAATTGTCAGAAATGCGGCGACCGGCCCGCGCGCAATCGTTTGTTGGATGCCTTCCAGCGTGGTCGCCCTGGCCGCGCCTGCGAGCGTCATGGGCACTCCGCCCAAGACCATGAGCGTGGCGACAACGAGCGAAAGCGGCAGGAGAACGAGAAATGTGGCCCGCTGCAAATCAAGAAAGAAGTTGCCCATTGTCTTGCGTCCCGCCAGTCCACGCGCCATCGCTGTCAGCGCGGCGATACCCGTTGCGGCCGAGACAAATTGCAGCCACATGAGAGCAAACAGTTGCGAGAGATAGCTGAACGTGGATTCACCCGAATAGTGTTGCAGGTTGGTATTCGAAGTGAAGGAGGCGGCCGTGTTGAAGATCAAACTGTCCTCCACCGCCTTCTGACCGTCCGGATTGAGGGGCAAATGCTGCTGCAGCGCCATGATACCGAAGCTCACGACGAACATGATCACGTTGAACACCAGCAGTGAGATCAGGTATTGCTTCCACTCCTGCCGCTCGCCCATGAATCGTCCGCCAAGAAGATGAAAGAGCCGGTTGAACTTGCCCGCGAGCCCACCGCCCGGCTCGTCCGGGTCCATGGCCCATTTCATATAGCGACCCAGCGGCCGGGACAGGAACGCCGTGCCCCCAACGATCAGTGCTATCAAAAGAATGACATTCATAATCAGGTGCGAGTCACTTTCCCTGTTCCCAACGCCCGACCGCTGCGGTTAACGCGAATAGCAGGGCGAACGTGACGGTTCCAAGAAGCAGATACATCAGGGTCATGGGATTCCTTTCAGTTCAGACCACACGCCAAGCGCTCAATACCAGGTCAATGAGCTTGATTCCGATAAACGGTGCGACCACACCACCGAGTCCATAAATGAGCAGATTGCGACGCAACATTTCCGCCGCGCCAATGGGTTTGTAATGGATGCCTTTTAGAGCGAGTGGAATCAGGGCAATGATGATGAGCGCATTGAAAATGACCGCGCTAAGGATGGCCGACTCAGGCGAGTGCAGCCGCATGATATCCAACGCCGCAAGCGGTCCGCCCGCACCCTGCGTGGCGTAAAGTCCGGCAAAGAGCGCGGGCAGAATCGCAAAATACTTCGCCACGTCGTTCGAAAGGCTGAACGTCGTCAGTGCGCCGCGCGTCATGATGAGTTGCTTGCCGATTTCGACAACGTCAATGAGCTTGGTCGGATTGCTGTCCAGGTCCACCATGTTGCCAGCCTCGCGCGCGGCCTGGGTGCCGGTGTTCATGGCGACGCCGACATCGGCTTGGGCAAGGGCGGGCGCGTCGTTGGTTCCATCCCCCGTCATCGCCACCAGATGCCCGTTGGCCTGTTCCTCGCGAATGCGCTTGAGTTTGTCCTCCGGAGTAGCCTGTGCCATGAAATCATCCACGCCCGCTTCCGCGGCGATGGCCGCAGCGGTTAGCGAATTGTCCCCGGTGATCATGATGGTGCGGATGCCCATCTTTCGGAGGTGCGCAAAGCGCTCCTTCATCCCGCCTTTGACGACATCTTTCAAGTGCACCAACCCAAGCACTTCGCGCCCTTCCACCACAACGAGCGGAGTGCCGCCCGATCGGGAGATTGTGTCCACACCCTCGCTCACCTCTTTCGGAAACATTCCACCAGCCTGATCCACGTGGATGCGAATCGCATCCGCGGCTCCTTTTCGGATGGAGCGGGCCGGCTGCCCGTCACGCGCCGGAAAGTCCACCCCGCTCATGCGGGTCTGGGCTGTGAAAGGGACGAATTGAGCGTGCGGCTCAGCGACTTCGCGCGCGCGAAGATTGAATTGTTGTTTGGCCAGCACCGCAATGCTGCGCCCTTCAGGTGTCTCGTCCGCGAGCGACGCCAGTTGGGCGGCGTCGGCGAGACGCTCCGGTTTAACATTGGGAGCGGGCACAAAGGACGTGGCCATGCGGTTGCCCAGGGTGATCGTACCGGTCTTATCCAGCAGGAGCACGTCCACATCCCCGGAAGCCTCCACAGCGCGCCCGCTCATCGCCATGACGTTCCGTTGAAGGACGCGGTCCATGCCCGCAATGCCGATCGCGCTGAGCAGTCCGCCAATGGTCGTGGGAATCAAACACACCAGCAGCGCAACCAGGACCGGCACAGAGAATTCGGCCGACGCGTAAAGCCCAATCGGCTTCAGGGTCACACATACCAGAAGGAAGATGAGCGTCAGTGTTGAGAGCAGAATGGTGAGCGCTATTTCGTTGGGTGTCTTCTGACGCTTTGCTCCTTCAACCAGGGAAATCATCCGATCCAGGAATGCTTGCCCCTTTTCCATCGTGACTCGAATCACGATCCGGTCGCTGAGCACGCGTGTTCCGCCAGTAACGGCGCTACGATCTCCGCCACTCTCACGAATGACGGGAGCCGATTCGCCCGTAATGGCCGCCTCATCCACGCTCGCGATGCCTTCGATCACTTCACCATCCGCCGGAATCACATCACCCGCCTCGCACACGACGGTCTCTCCCTTCTGCAACTCAGGGGCCGGAATCTTCTCCTCGCGACCATCCGTCAGGCGGCGCGCCATGGTTTCCTTGCGTGCCTTTCGCAGTGTTGCGGCCTGTGCCTTTCCACGGCCTTCGGCAACCGCTTCGGCGAAATTGGCGAACAGCACGGTGAACCAGAGCCAGACTGCGAGCTGCGCGACGAATCCTTGTTCTCCCGGGGAGTTCAAAGTCCCTGCGGTCGTGAGTACCGCGCCGACCAGCGTGACGAACATCACGGGATTCCTGATCATCAAGCGCGGGTGGAGTTTCTTGAATGCGTCCCCAATCGCCGGCCCGACGATTTTCCATTCGAATAGAGAGGTGGGTTTTTGGCTCATAGACTTAGAATTTCTCGGGACGGACCACGGCAATAAGCAGGTAGATGAACAACAGCAGCGCGATGCCTCCGACAATCAGAGTTTCCATAGTATCTGTTCGCAGACGGGCTCCGAGGCAGGCTCGAATATCACGGTCCCAGAATGCCGCCTCCTGAATTCCTTGCATAATCAAGAACGGGCTAAGAGTCGTTAAGATTTCGTTAAGGACACGACCGAGGCGATCAGAGAGTCCTGAGCAACCGGATAAGATGGGCGCGTTCGACGTGACAAATCTGTTCCTATCGCGTCCGATTGGAACCGTGATTTGCGGAGGGAGAAATCGGGCGAACGCCAGAGACCCGGAATTCTGGTACTCACGGGTCCTATTATCGAGTCCCATTGGTCCAGCCTTTCAGAAACCGTCGACGGCACGCCATCACGACCCAGGCGAAGAGAAGGATCGTCCCGATCGTATGTTTCAGGTACCCTCGAGCTGCGAACCGGGGCGACTGTTCGTTCCAGGGTTCACCTTGTCCGGCGAACTCTTGCTCATACGATTCAATCGCCTCCCAAATCCTCGCCAGGTTTCCGCTCAGCGCCTTCCGTCTGGAGCAGGGCGATCTGCTTCTCGTCGTTCAGGACGTAGCGCAGGAGCAACGTGACCTTATCGAACTCGACACGGTAACGACAGCTGCGCCCGCGGTCCTCATTCTCGCGCTCAACCAGCGCCATCGAGAGCAATTCGCCATACCACTTGAAGTCGGCTTGCACTTGCTTTTGAAATGGGGCAATCGCCTTCCAGAAGTGACATACGCAACTTCACATCACAACGACCGCTCCAGATCAGCGACCCGGCGCCACTGATCTTCGATCGCAAACCCAAGCGCCATCGCCGGGTTCGCTGCATCTGGCTTGTTCGGCAGACTCATTAGTAAATCAAGTTGGCACCGAAGTCTGGAATCCTGCCAGCGTTTACATCTTTGGTCCATTGATCGAGTTGGTCATGCCCCATCTGCCAAAACTTTCGGCAAAGCTCGAAATACTGGAGTACCGTTTCTCGCTCGCCCCTTTCCAAGAGATCTTTCGCCAGACTCATGGTGCGCCTGACATGGGCGTGAACTGATGGGGTGAAAGTCCCTTACTCAGGGAGATCTGTGCCGTTTGAGCCTCAAAGCAGGCACATATCATCCGGCGGCGGTCCGTCGGGTGATGATTGCCAAGCCCAACGGGGACTTGCGCCCCCTGGGTGTTCCGGTCCTGGACCGTGTCATTCAACAGTCTGTATTCTTTCCTTGAGGAAGCCGAGCAGAGATGCGGTCAGCGCGACGGAAAAGAGACTCCACATCGTCACACCCAGCCAGTGCATGTCAGGCAACTTCACCCAATGATAGACCACAAACGAAAGCAGAAATGACTGCAGCAGGATCTCCGGCAGACCCACGAGATGGATGCGCAGTGGGATCTTGGTGAAGAGCATACCCTCGATCGAGGTCGTGTTTGGCCCAAATGAGGACAAGATGCACAAGAGAACCAGCACGATCCACATGGTCATCCAACCCCCGTGATCGTTGAGAAAGGGCTGTCGCAACATGACGAACGCGATCCCAAAAATGGCCCCGCGAATCGGCTGAAAAAGAAGCCCCAGCTTTACCCGCGGGTCCGTCGTCGGCCGCATGATAAATCGCAGCTCGGTTTCGGCAAAGAGACGGGGATAGTTGAAGATCATGTATGCCAAACTGCCAACGACGCAGTAGGTAACGGTATGAACGACCGCTGCCTTGATGACTATCGATGCCGCTGTTGCGTCCATGTTATTTTGCACTGGGTAGGCGTGGGCGGTCGCCCGCTCACACCCCCCTAAGAAACGTGCGTTGGGTGCAGCGCCTTGTTGGCTCTTCTCTTACAGGTGTTTGCTCCGCTTGAACTCAGAAACGCCGTAACCAGCTCCGGAGCTCGTTGAAAACTCGAACCCGTCGTCTCCGGTTTTGGGAAAGTACGATGATACAGGCCCCTGGATGTATTTCCCTCGCTCGATTTCACCTGAAACCTGCTGAACAACGACAACGTTGGCCCGGTGAAGGTAGACGCGAACAGGTTGCAGTGCCCGGATTCCTCGCGACCAGTGGTTCGACGGAACGTCTGTTTCGGTTCCGGGCTCAAAGGCCTGGACGTACGCCAGGTAGGTCTCGGTGGCATCCTGGCAAAGGTCGTCGGGGTGATCGGCAGACGTCAAGGAGGCTGAGGGTTGTGACGTGGGCCGGCACGCGCACGCACAGCCTAGCACCAACAGGAGAGAACACATCATGGAAACGGACTTCGTTTGCATCGCTGCTTTTCCTTTCTCCAGCCAACGGCCAAGATCACCGACCTCTGCCCGAAACGGACGCTGGCTGCGAATCCGGCGTCCAAACAATCCGCGACTCACGAGACTGCAGCGCGGGCTTGATAGGTGTTGGCAGATCATTCCTTCTTCGTTTTCTCGGGAACAAAGTAGAGCTGTAGGAAGGCGTTCGTGGGGATAACGACCATACTGCCACCCGAAGCGGCGTTGGTGTCGCCAAACATCCTGAATAGAACCTCATCGTATCGCGCAACCCGCGAGGCCAATGGCGAAGGCGATCGTGCCCAGCCGTTTGATGTTCGTGATGTTCATAGGTGTTCAATGTGCTGCCAACCTTTATTCAGCGACTGCCAGTCGCTGATCAATTCCGGGGAGTAGTTTCCTTGGGTCCGGCGCAAGTCCTTCGGCAGCAAGGATGATTTCTGAAAGCGGGCGTTTCCTGATTCGTTGATCACGCCGTCTGAACCGCGCCATGCTCCAGTTCGTAAGATGTTCATACCCGAACCGCGCTAATCATACGACTACGGTTGTACCGAGTTCAAGATATCCGATTCGCCCGGGAGCAGAGAGCAAAGTACGTCACCACGAAACTGGCGCTTGGTGGGACATGTTGCCAGCCAACGCTCGTCAAAGACAGAGAGCCCTGCTTGACTGACGGCGAGGCGACGCGCGGCTTCGATTCGAGAGAGAGTGTTTTCGGCAGGGAAGAGCTGCTGCTGGGCTTCGAGGACTTCGTAATAGCTCGCCTTCCCTTCTTTGTAACGCATCGTCGCCAACTCGACGGCTTGGCGTCCGGCGCCGACGGCTTGCGCTTGCTCGACTCGGCCTTCTTCGAAGCGGCGGCGGGAGATGAGCGCGTCCGACACTTCGCGGAAAGCGGTGAGGGCGGTTTGTTGGTAACTTAGCCTGGCTTCTTCCCAAGCGGCTTTGGTTTGCCGGTAACGGCCGGTCAATCGGCCGCCTGTGAATATTGGCCCCGCAGCGGTTGCCGCCGCTGACCAGACGTTCGCCTCGCTCTTCAAGAGGTTGTCGAATTCGGTGGTGACAAACAGCCTGGTCACGGAGGCGAGGAGCACCAGCGGCACCGTCAGCATGACCACCGCCGCCTTGTCAACCGTACGGAACTGCAGGACCAGCGTGATGACAATCAGCGCCAGCACCCATTTGACCCAGTGCTTTTCTGTCCACGAATCGCTGGATGACCGGAATCTCCGCGATGTAGGCCACCTGTCGGCTCAGGGACGCGACGCGGCTGTGTGCGAAGCGCCAGCCGCAGCGCGCGGACAAGTGGAACGATTTGGGTTGTATGGAGGTGCTGCGGCTGGTCGAAACGACCCAGCCGCGCTCCGGCGCAAAACGAACACTGCGATGAGCACCCAAATCACAGAACACCCGACGGTCAGGGCGCATCGGCAAAAGCCGGCGCTGCAAAACACCTCCGAGCCGCTGGATGCTGCCCGGCTGCGGCAATTGTGTCTCGACGCTGGCGCGGATGACGTGCATAAACCGCTTGCGGTCGCGGCGGGGTTGGGGCGCATGGGCATTCATCGCAACGTGATTCATCCGCGTTTCGGAAATTTCATTTTGCTCGGCACGATTCTCGTCGGCGCGGAGATCAGCGCGTGTTCAAAAGAACTCGATTACAACCCGTGCCTGGAATGCAAACTGTGCGTGGCCGCGTGTCCGGTCGGCGCGATTGGCGCGGCCGGCGCGTTCAATTTTTCCTCGTGCTACGCGCACAATTACCGGGAGTTCATGGGCGGATTTGGCGATTGGGTCGAAAACATCGCGGACAGCCGCGATGGAAAAGATTATCGGCGGCGCGTGAAGGATTCGGAAAGTATTTCGATGTGGCAGAGCCTCGGCTTCGGGCCGAACTACAAGGCGGCGTATTGCATGGCGGTGTGTCCGGCGGGCGACGACGTGATCGGGCCGTATCTCGCATCCTAAAAAGTTTTTGCCGATGAAGTGATGCGTCCGTTGCAGGCGAAACGCGAGCCAGTGTATATCGTGCGCGGCTTGGACGCGGAGATGCACGTGCATAGGCGCTATCCGCATAAGACCGTCCGGCACGTGCGCAATTCATTGCGTCCGCGAAGCATCGCCCACCTGCAAAGAGCGCCGTTGCCGACTCATTAACCATGGCTAGCTGTGAGGTTAAGGATAACCACTTGTCCATTCCCTCCGTAATGCGACGAACAGGTCTCGATCTTCGCCAAAATGCTGAACGGGGTTGACTCCCTGGATACCGTGAGACACGCTTGTCTCACGATGAAAACCGCAACCGTTCGAGATCTGCGCAACCACTTCCCGCGCGTCGCCGCCTGGATCGAGGATGGCGAACCGGTGGAAATCACGCGGGCGGGGAAGGTCTTCGCCCGCTTGCTCCCCGCCGCGCCAGCCAAGCCGCGCCGCTTCAAGATGCCGGACATCATGGCGCGATTGGAGCGGGACTTTGGCGACCGCGTCTATTCTGCCGAGGAAGTCGCCCGAATGCGGGCCGCCGAACTGGAAGGCGAGGAAGGATGATTGCCCTGCCGGACACGTCCTTTCTCTGCGCGATTTATCGCCGGCAAAGCAATTCGCCGGCCGCAGCGACCCACGTGGCCACGATGAAGGAACCACTCCGCGTCACGGCGCTGCTCGTGTACGAATTTCGACAATCGCTCCGCCTTCAGGTCTGGCGTCATTCCCACAATCAGCGAGAGGGGATGCCCTTGGCTGACGCGCAGACCGCCTTGAACCAGTTCAACGCGGATTTGGCCAGTGGGGTTGCCGTGTTGGAGCCGTCCAATTTTCAGGACGTGCTCCGCCGCGCCGAGGACCTTTCCCACCGCCACACGATCGCCGGCGGCCATCGCAGCTTCGATGTGCTTCATATCGCTACGGCCCTGCATCTGGGGGCAATGGAATTCCTGACCTTCGACACCAACCAGCGCAAATTGGCTGCGGTGGAGGGGTTGGCCGCCAAACCCTGACGCCGACCCGCTACGTGCTCCGCAATGGTACGGTCGCAGGAAAACTTTCCCGAGGCGGCAACATTCAAGATCGACTTGCCGGCCCAAGCCTTGGGTTCGCCGTACAAGTTCACCAGACGCTGATCGGCGGGATGATCAGCAAGTTCAGCGAGGAGACCGGCGCCCGCCAGGCCAACCCGCCTGCAACTCCCCATCGTCTATGTGCTCATGAATGTCCATTCTTCCAAGCTCGATCCGGATGTTGCGGGCAATGTTGGGCCGCCGGTGCGTTCTCATTCCAGTTATGGCGCAAAAAACCAGCCCAAAAATCGAGCCATATGAACCCTTGATAGGGGTCGAATTATGCCATCCATCTCCAAACCAGGACGTTGCCGTGGTCCGACCAAGATGGGATCCTGGCAAGCGGCGTCAGGCATTCGAGCCGAAGTCAATAACGTGCGATGCTGGAGGCTTAGAGAGCTTGCGTGGGTTGCGGTTCTCCCGCAAGTTCGAACCATGTTGCCAGATGAACAAACCGCGCCCGAACAGTACGAAAGTTTCCGCCGAATGACGCCCGAACGGCGGCTCGCGTTGGCGGAACAACTCTACTGGACCGCCCGGGAACTCAAGGCCGCGTGGTTGCGCGGACAGCATACGGATTGGAGCGAGGATCAAATCACACGGGAGACCACGAGACTGTTCACCCATGCCCGAACCTGAACTGTCGCTACTATTTCTCCACCCGCTGAATCGGCTCGGTGTGAAGTACGTGATCAGCGGCAGCGTGGCGGCCATCCTTTACGGCGAGCCTAGGCTGACTCACGATGTGGACTTCGTGGTGTTCCTGCGCGGCGATGATATTGCGCGACTGGGTGTCGCCTTTCCATCCCCGGAGTTCTACCTGCCGTCGCCTGATGCCATTAAGGCTGAGCTGGAGCGGGAGGAGCGCGGGCATTTCAACGTCATCCACGCGGATACGGGTTTTAAGGCTGATTTCTACTTGGCCGGGCTGGAGGAATTTCACGCGTGGGCCTTCCGCCATGCGCGCCGCATGGAGTTCCGAGGCGAGCCGGTGACGGTGGCTCCACCCGAGTATGTCATCGTGCGCAAGTTGGAGTACTTCCGCGAGGGTGGATCGGATAAGCATCTGCGCGACATTCGGGCAATATGCCATGTTTCGGCCGAGCAGATCGACCAGCGCGCTCTCAAAGAGTGGATCGTCCGGCAAGGCGTGGAAGCCCAATGGAAACAGGCAGGCCTCTAATCCGCCACCAGTTCTTCCACGGACACGCAACAGTCACGTTGGACCCGAATGATCTCACGAAGTTCGCCAGTCAGCCAAAGCGCCTTTCCACCTTCATCGGAACAGCAGAAGTGCGAGCACCTGCGCGCACAGAATGCGCAGCAGCATCGTCAATGGATACACTGTCCCTGCGGAATCCAAGGCAGAATTTGCTCGGTGGCCTGAATGCACCGCAGGCTGGCCGGGTTGTGCAGCGGAGCCAGTTCGCTCAAGCCGACTATCGCCTCCTGAACCTCCGGCGTAATCCGCACAGCCGCGGTGTAACGCTTTCCGCCATGCACCACCCGGCGCCCTACCGCACAAATTTCGTGGACACCCGGCAAAGGGGCCGAGGACCATCCTGCAATTCCGTGAGGATGCGCTAGGGCTTCGCTGTGCTGCCGCGCGTCCAGTTCTTTTCGCACCTCCGGTTGGCCAGGCCGTCGGAAGACCAGCCGGGTCGGCTCCCTAGTCCAATCGACGTGTCCCTCGGCCAGAATCAACTCCCGCTCGGCCTCGAAGAGGCGGACTCTAAGTGGTCTGTTTCATAAATACGGTCACGTTCGTTGCGCCCAATTTGGCCTGAGGCAAGGCGCGAGGGCGAGAGTGTATCCCCTGCGATACTCGACCGACCGAGCAACGCCGCCCCAGGCCAAATTCGGCCCAACCCTCCGGGCGGCCGTTCTTTTTCGGCCAGACTTCGTTGCTCGCGCCTTACAGACCGCTGCGGGTATGCTCGTTGCTCGCGCCTCGTCTGGCCGAAAAACCCCTGGCCGCGAACGTAACCGTATTTATGAAACAGACCACTAAGCTCTGGATCCCGGATTGCATAGGAGGACCTTTGCGGCCGCGACAGGTGGTGCGCGGGCCAGGCATCGTTGGGTGTGACATCGGGGCCGGGACTGAAGATCAAAGGTGCTGGCGGCGCAGCGGAACTCCTGGGAGTGAAACCAACCACGTTGGTCACGCGGATGAAAAAAATGGCCCTGCAGCGTCCTGTTAGAAGCAGCCGAACGGGCCGGAATCCACTACCTGGTCCGACTACGGGCGCTGGATGACCCTCATCTACGACCTGGGCCACCAGGACCTCGTGAGCCTGGTGGACGCCCTCCGCCGTTGCCCGGGGTGCCTGTGTTGGCGCCCGGCACGCGGAAGGCCGCGTAGTAGAAACCTTTAATCGAGGGTTTCTCGATATACAGATCAAGGCTTCCTTCCCCTCGTGCGGTGTGGATGTTTCGATCCACGGGTGCGGTTTCGCCCATCGCGAACGGGAGCGCGGCCCAGCCCAGGTTTCCCATGGTGGGATTGGCATAGATCTCATAGCTATAGCCTGGGTAAGCCGGGACAGTGATCTTCCAACGTTGTTTCCCTCCCACCGCCGGCGCGGCCTTCGCCTGCACGACGATGTGCGGGTCCAATTCGACACTGCCTCGTCCACCCGGACCGCCGGAGCGCCGGCCTGCCATGCCGCGCGGTCCAGCCTGCTCATCCGGTTCGAGGCCTTCGGGAGGTCTGAAACCCCCAGGGACTCCGCCGAAACCACCGGGGCCACCAAATCCGCCGGGGCCTTCGCCGCTGCTGAACGTTTCGTTGGCGTCGTGGGGAATGAAATGAAATCGTCCGTCCTTATCGCGGTAGAGATTGTAGTCGCTGGCACGGACCCAGAAACCGTCGTTATTGGCCACGACATTATCCCAGGCGAGGAACTTCAGGGTGCCTTCGATATCGAGCATTGGCGCCAACGCCTGCTCGAGTTGGTCGGGTGGAGAGGCATCCAGCGTCCGGCAGAGATTGATCAGGGCGGCCCATGCTTTCGGGTCATCCTTTGATTTGATGGTATAGATGTTCCGATAGGCATCGATGTCGTCGCCAAAATAGGCAAGCCCGCCACGACCGCCCGGGCTTCCCTGGACCTTCCAACGATCGCCCTTTCTGGTGTCGAACCACTCGTTGATGAAGACCTTATTGAATTGTTGAGAGCTAACGTAGATGCCCCAGTTCTCGCCATTGATCACGACGCGAACGAAGTTGGCTTTCGGAGCCGGGAAATACTTCCGGGCAATGTCATATGCCAGGACGGTGCGCATGAAGGTCGCATCCTCGTGAGCATTCAGTAGATTGAGCGTATGATAGCCCTGCACGTCCTGGTCCTCATCCACGAAATCGAGGGACACATTCAGAGGGCGTTTCCTTCCTTCCGGGACCATCATGTTGGAAGTGTTGCCTCGGAAGTGAATGCCGACATTGGGGTAGGTCTTGCCGTCCACGATCAATGTGGCGGGCACTTCCACGTCCGTGTTGTTGAAGTCCGCCAGCTCCGCTGCCCGGTCGTCGTTCTCAAACTCCAGGAAGAGCGTGCGAAGTGTCAGCGAATCGTAAAACGAGTTGGCCGGGTAGGAGTCAACATCTGACGGGGTTAAAGCCACTCCCGGCTCCGGCGGAGTGTCAGCGCCGCGTCCGCGAGACAAGCCCGGAGGGCCGCCACGGCGTCCGGGACCACCTGCTGGACCGCTCCTGCTCGAACCATCGGCGCGCTCCTGTTCCAGGAACGCACGTGCGGCTTTTCGCTCCCCGGCGTTCAGGCGGCCGTCGCCATCCTGATCAAAGTGGGAGACGAGTTCGCGATCGGCTCCCATGCCGGGTCCGCCCGGACCCCGAGGACCGGGGCCGAAACCCCCGGGCCCGAAAGGGGGTGGGCCATCGAAGCCCGGAGCGCCTGGTAAAGGAAGGGCAGCTCCCTCGGGTGGGGAAGTCGCCTGATCCCGAGGCGGAGCTGGCTCAGTGGACTGCGCCACGACGAGGGTGCCAACCGCAGTGGTGATGGCCCAAACTGCTGTGAGGAGTGCCAGGGATGAAGGATGGAATCTCATGGTTGTATGCTTTCTCATTCGAAGTCGCGGCGACGCAAGTTGACGTTTTGGACGCCTTCGACGCGGTTTAGTTCGTTGACCAGGGTGTCCGGCGATGCGTTGTGCTTCAGACGTGTTTGATAGGTGAATTCCATGGCCAGGCCCTGGCGCGCGGTCGTGACAGAGAGGATCTCGCGATCGTCCAGATGCGCGTTCAGGATGTTGCCCAGCAGGGCTTCCGCGTCCTGGCCGAGTCCAACGCGGACGCCCAACAAGAAGGTCAACTGCGATGCGTCGAGCGTTCTGCGCGTGTGAGCCATGAGGAAAGATGCGGCGGCGACCACCGCGATCCCGATGATTGAAACCCAGAGATCACTGGCGCCAACCGGCCATCCCCACCACGACGGCGAAGATAACGTAGGCGGTATCCTGCGTGTCGCGGACAACGGTGCGAAAACGTACGATGGAAAGGGCGCCAACGAGGCTGAACGCGCGCGCCACGTTATCGCCGATCACCTGCGTGACCATGGCGATGAGCACGGCCAACAGCACCAACGTGACGGGAAAAGTAGGTGTAACCTCGGCCGGCCGGCGAGTGTGGCGATGGATCGAGGCGACCACCAGACCCAGGACCAGCGACACCAGGAGCCGCACCAGGATATCGAGCGGCTTAACCGGGGGGCCGGCGAACAGGGATTGTTGCAGGAATTCAGGCATAGGCCGGGATGGTGGTGATCAACTCGGGAACGTCGGCGCCGACGTCTGGAAACGTGCAAATGCCCAGCGCGGCGGCTGAGCGGCGATACTTCGAGAACTTCCGAGGGCTCACACCGAAGGTCCGGACAAGCTCCTTGAAGATTCCGGGCACTTGCAGCATGTACTTCAGTTCGAGCACCACGAGGCCCGGCAACACCGGCTCACCCGCCTGTTCCTGGAACCTATACCATTCTGTGGGCAGGGCGCGCAGATCCTCATCCAGAGTCAAACGGATGGGGCCCAGCGGCGTCCTGGCGACGCGGGCTGTTCGCTGGTAGCTGACCTGGCATACCTGCCGCAGGCCACGAAGTTGAAGGCGTCGCTGAAACCAGAATCCGTCCCAGTCCTCTCCCTGAGGCTCCGCCGCCAGGTCACTCAGGGCGTCGAGTCCGACGAGACACCTGCGCTTGGTGAGCATGCGGCGAGTCTTGAGCTTGCGCTCCAGGAAACAGGTGGGTTCAATATTGTAACGCCGGATGCGATACTTGCACCGCCCGTAGGAAGCCCGCCGGCTGTAGACGTCGAAAGCCGCGGTTTCGAAGTAAAGGCTCGTGATGTGGTAACCGTCACCGTTCCACCCGCCGGCGTGGGGATCCGCGGGGAGAAACGTCCTGGCCCAGGCTCTGATTTCGTCGGCCAATCCCGGAGAAACCAGGAACTTGATCTCCTGGGCAAAGCGTCGGCAATCGTGATTGAAGGTTGATGGCTACATGTTCAGGCTTCTGTTTGCGAGCGAACCTACCGCAGGCCCGATTAAGGGAGCATTAAGATCGGAAAAAATGTTCCGAGGCAGATTTTCCGAGGTGCTTAATCGATTCTTAATGATGCGGGCGTTACCCTCGCCAACGCCTTCAAGGTGTGCCAGGAGAGCGCGCCTCTGTTGGAGGTGGTGAATTACGCCTTATGCGCATTCTATTGGTGGAAGATGATTCAACACTCCTCCGCAGTCTGACCCGGGCGCTGCGGGAGGAGGGATATGCTGTCGACACGGCGGATAGCGGTGACGAAGGTCTCTTCAAGGCGCTCGAAGTTGACTTCGACGCGGTGGTTCTGGATGTCATGCTTCCCGGATTGAACGGATGGGAGCTGCTCGAGAGATTGCGGGCCAAGAAGGGCACACCCGTCTTAATGCTTACCGCGCGTGATGCGAGTCACGATCGAGTGCGGGGACTGGACACGGGCGCGGATGATTACCTGGTCAAGCCGTTTGACTTGTCGGAATTGTTTGCGCGGCTAAGGGCTCTCATACGGCGCGCCGCGGGTCAGACCCAAGGGGTGCTCCGGGTTCGCGATGTCCAAATCGACCTGCGGGCCAGGCTGGTGAGTCGGAGAGGGGTGAGTGTGGCTCTGACGTCCCGCGAGTATTCGATACCCGAATACCTGGCGATTCACCAGGACGAAGTCGTGACGCGTAGCACGCTGTACGAGCACTTGTTCGACGAGACCGAGGACACATTGTCGAACTTGATAGACGTTCACGTCTTCAGTATTCGCTAGAAGCTGGGTGCAGACCTGATCCAGACCCGACGCGGTCATGGGTATTGCATGGGGTCCTCAGAAACGGGCTGATCATGTTTCCCAAGTCCATTCGATGGCGGGTCCAACTCTGGCTGACGGCTTTGCTCGCCCTTGTTTTGAGTGGTTTCGGCTTCTCGGTATATCAGCTCTATCGCACAACCCGCTTCGGCCAGTTGGACGAGGAGTTGGACCGGAGGGTTACGGCATTCGCCAGCGACATCCGAAAGCCTCCTCCGATGCCAGACATGCTCCGGCGTCCTCCCCGGTCTTTCCAGGCGCCTCGTCACGAGGCTCCTGGCGGTGCGGGTAAACCGATAGCAGACTCCCCGGATCCGAATGCAGAGCGATTTGGGCGGGAGCGCGGTTTTCCCCGGTCACTCGGTCCTGGAGCTGATCGTTCGCCCCCACCGTTCCGGGAGATCGAACTCTCGCCAGGGACGATGAGTCTCTTTGACGGGAATCAGACCAACGGTTTCTATTACATACTCTGGTCCCGTGAGAACACGGTGATAAAAGCGGCGTCCAACGCACCGCCGACCGTGCCTTTCCCGGGACGCGCACCCGCGGCGGCGGGAATTGTTCGGCGAATGCGTGGCGACTATCGCGAAGCCTCGGTGACGACTGAGTGGGGTGAGGTGGTGATGGTGGGACGCTCGGTCGCGGGCGACCTGGTGGCGCTTCGTCGCTTTGCCGGTTATGTGGTGCTGGCCGGCCTCGCGGTGATGGTTGTGGGGGTGGGCGGTGGATGGCTGCTGGCCGATCGGGCCATCAGACCGGTGGCGGCGATCAGTGCGGCGGCGGATCGCATCGCCGGGGGCAACCTGGCCGAACGGATCGACCTGTCGGAGACCGACAGCGAGCTGGGGCGGTTAGGCGGCGTATTGAACAACACCTTCGCCAGGCTGGAAGGTGCCTTTGCCCAGCAAAAGCAGTTCACTGGCGATGCTTCCCACGAGCTGCGCACGCCGTTGGCAGTCATGATCTCAGAGGCTCAGGGAACACTGGCCCGCGAACGAACGGCGGCTGAGTATCGCGAAGCCCTGGAGAATTGTCTGGCCACAGCTCAACAAATGCGCCGTCTCACGCAGTCGCTCCTCGAGTTGGCGCGCTTGGATGAAGGCCGCGAGCATCTCGCGAACGAAACGCTGGACCTGGCGGTATTGGCCCGGGTGTCGGCGGAGCAAATCCGGCCGCTGGTGGAGTCGCGCGGGATTGCCATTGTCTGCGATCTACCGCCCTCCCTGGTGACGGGGGATGGCACGCGATTGAGCCAGGTGCTTGACAATCTGTTGAGCAATGCCATCACGCACAATCGCGACCACCGAGAAATCCGACTGAGCTGTCGTAAGGAATCAGGCGCAGTGGTCGTGAGCGTGTCGGATACCGGAGCGGGCATCGCCGCCAATGACCTGCCGCACGTGTTCAGGCGGTTCTACCTCGGCGGCAAGGCCCGCACCGGATCGGGCGCGGAGGGACACGCGGGTTTGGGATTGTCCATTGCCAAGGCGGTGGTGGAAGCGCATGGGGGCGAGATCACGGTTGTCAGCAAGCCAGGGTCGGAAACGACTTTTACGGTGCGCTTGCCGTTATTGTCCGCGGGAGTGTAACCGGGGCAAGTCGCGCGCCGTCACACGCTATGATCTATGAACCTCAAGAAACCATGAATAAACTCTATCGTTCTGTCTTGGTCCTGTGGTCCAGACCAGGTATTCGCGAATCCCATTCCGGCTGTGGCTTGAGCCGGGATTCTTCTGGATGAGCATTGAGATGTCCGCAGCGTGAACGAAATCGCCAACCTTTTGTCGTCGAGTTTTTTGCTAGGGTCCGCCCCCGATTGCACGATTAGCCGACCGCCGCCTCCTTGACTTCCGGAAGATTATGGACATTATCCTGTCCATATGAAAGCCATCACCTATACGGCGGCTCGAGAAGGTTTGGCGTCGGCGATGGATCAAGTGTGCCGGGACCGCGCACCCATTGTCATCACCCGAAATCGGGACCAGTCGGTGGTGATGATGTCCCTCGACGAGTATGAGCAACTTGAGGAAACCGCCCATCTGCTCCGAAGCCCAGCCAACGCGCGACGACTCCTTGCCGCGATTCAGTCGCTCGAGTCGGGGAAGGGAAAAGCGCGGAAACTTCCCGCGGAACCATGAGACTGATTTTCGCGGAGCAGGCTTGGGAGGATTACCTGTCGTGGCAGCGCGCCGATACCAAGATACTCCGGAGGATTCACGAGTTGATCAAGGACACGACGCATCATCCCTTTGAAGGAATTGGGAAACCGGAACCATTGCGCCACGCCCTGTCGGGCTACTGGTCCAGGCGGGTCACGGACGAACACCGGATGGTGTACAAACCCGTTGGTGGAGACTTGCTCATCGCACAGTTGCGCTATCACTACGGATAAGATCCAGACAATGGGACGAGCTATCAACTGGAAGGACAGGACAAGCACGTCCGGGCATGGTCGATCGCGCATTCACCGTTGCCGCATCGGACAGCCTGGAACTGAACCTGCCGGACGGGGATGGATTTCGCTCGTTACCACCACGGCTTTCTTTGGCGAAATGGATGGAACGTAATCAACAGATGCGTCGTTGGTTCCCCGCGGGCCTCCCCAGCGAGGAATCGAGAACAGCCTTGCCTCGCGACGGTGACTGAACCATTTTCGGAATCAACGGAAACACTGAAAGCAAAACAGCCCATGCCAACAGAAGAAAGAGTGCTTTGTTTCAAGCGACAACTCCTTGAAGACCTCGGCGCTTTTCAGGGACTGAGCCTCGACGTCGAGAAATACCTGCCCGTCGTCACCGCGCCGTCTCAAATCACCTACCTCAACCGCAGTGAAGCTGAGCAAAATACGCGCTACAAGCAACTCATTCCTTACGTCCTGATTCTCTGCCAGGACCGGATCCTGCGCTACCGCCGGGGCAAAGGCGGCCAGGAAACGCGACTGCACGGGCTCTTTTCGGTGGGCATCGGCGGCCATATCGCGGACGAAGACCACGACCTGTTCTCAACTCACCTCGGTTATCACGACGGCATGCGCCGTGAGCTGAAGGAAGAAGTGGATATTGAAGCATCGAATAACGCTGTCGTGGCCGTAATCAACGACGACAGCACCGAAGTCGGCGTGGTGCATTTTGGTGTCGTTCACGTGCTGCACGTTCCGACCGAGGAAATCGTCGGCCGCCGCAGCGGCATTCTGGCGCCCGAGTTCGTCTCGCTCGCTGAAGCGACGAAAGATCTCTCCGCCTATGAAAACTGGTCGCGCTTGTGCCTCGAAAACCTCGAGACGCTCCTTTCCCGAGCCGCTGCAACAGGCGTGAGCGTGCCGGAGCGCGTCGTGGACCAAGGCTCAACCTCGCGCTGACAATCGCCGATCCGCGATCGCCGGACGCAGTTGTTCCCTCGTCCATGTGGTTTGTTCGCCCCGCGCCCATGGATCCGGGCCAGCCTCGATGAATGCCTGCCGGTAATCGTTCAGGTCAAACCCGTGATCGCGCATCAGGAGGTACAGATCCAGCCAGTCCCTTGTTTTCGATCGCACCGCCAAAACGAGCGACTTGGCATTGAACAACTCGAGAAGCGTCCCAATCTGCATGCCTTGCGCCTCGGCCCGATAATCCGGGACATTGTAAGCACTCACCCAGTATTCGTCCGCCCAGAAGCAACTCAGGAGCACCAGCCCACGGTTCTCAAGCATCCGCCTCGCTTTCGGTGGCGGGCAGGCCTTCAGGGCTGGCTGTGCAGGAGGAGGACCCAGTCCGTTTCGCCGGCGGCATTGTTGCCGGGTGGAGTGAAGATCTGTCTTCCGCCAGCAGGCAGGGGATCGCCGGAGGCCGGTTCAGTCGTGCCTCGGGTCGGATCGCACCAAACCGCCGTGGCTTCGCCCCGCAGTTTGGATAGATCGACTGTAATCGTTCTCGGGCTGGGCAGATACACCGCGCCGCAGCTCCCATCATCGGCGAGCGCGGCGGTCGCGAAATCGGCTTTTCTCCATTCGCCGAAGCCGTCGATCACGAACTCGTGGTTGGTATCCGGGGCGAATTTCCACCAGGGGATCCGGTTCAGAATCTTAAGGAGAGACGGGGCTTCGCGGATGGATCGGACCTGCATGACATCGCGCCATTCCTTTTCCCAACGCCAGAGGCGAGTGCCGGCGCAATACCCATTCGCGCCGGAAAGTACGGCCCACCAGGCATTGCGCCGGATGCGATAGGGAGTCCAGAGGTCACCCGGTTTGGAGTCCGGCAGGAGTTTGATGGAATTCGCTTCACCTTCATAACCGGTTTCTCCCAGGATCACGGGCCGGACTGGACTATTCCTTTGATACTCGGCGAGGACGGGCAGGTAAGCGGCCGCGTAGGTATAGGCCATATTCACGTCCAGCCAGGCATCGTCTTTGAAATACGTGGCACTGCCGAACTCGTGGCGGAGGTGGGCGGTTTGGAGTTGATGCGGCGCGAACCGATCGAATGAGGCGGCCAGCTCGCGGGCGCACGCGGCGAGGCGGGCGTCGGGGTTGCGATCTCCCACGTGCATCCACATGAGATTCTGAAAACGCGCGAATTTTCGGGCGATGAATTCGCCATACACCCGGCAGTTCGCCGGTGTGATGTGGTGGCGCCACAGTCCCTTGCCGGCGCCAAACCAAATGGAGTTCTGAATGACGAAGAGTCCCCGCTTTTCCGCCTCGTCCATGACCTGCTCGGCATAATCCCAGTAGGCCTCGACCGGGCGGGTCACATCCGTCGGCGGATCAAAGGCCACCACTCCGTGGGCGTCGACCGACGGGATGTTCGCGTCGTCGAGCAATTCGAGGAACAGGGTGTTGAAACCTTTGGCGATCCGGTCGTCCATGATCAGGCGGACGTCCTCGATCTGCTGTTTCTGAATGAACCACGGGGTGTCGCCCATCACGAAAAATGGTTCGTCCTTCTGATCGACGAGATAACGGTGATTCTCGCTGACCTTGAGTGGAAAGGCCGGAGTTGCGGCCCGGATTTTCGATCCCGCGAATACCATCAGGGCAAACATAACCGGAAGGAGGACGGATTTGAGTTTCATCATTGAGATATGCTCGTTCTGCGTCTCGGTAATGGCGTGGTTCGGGCAACGACTCATGTATTGCAGGCGAGGCAGTCCCCCGCGTGTCGTGATCGGCAGTAGCATTCATCACCCGGCCGCGATTGGCAAGGCCGCTTCGTGCAAACCGGAATTCAATGGCGTGTCTTGGTTTGCGTTGCTGGCGGAAATGTGATTCCGTGTCAGGCAGTGCCGGCATTTCTGCGAAAAGAACATCCAGAAGCCAAACGCGATACTCGGCGATGGGGATTCACCTGGGCTTTGCTGATCGGTTATGTGGCGCTATTTCATGCCTGGGGATTCATGGATAGATTTTGGGCCGGGGTCACCGGTGTGGTTGCTTGTTCTGGATGGGTCGCGGTCATGGTGCAATGGGGAGACCGGTATTTCGTCAATTCGTGGGACCGCCTCTTCCATGCTCTCGTGATCCTGGACCTGTTGCTTGAAGGCATTCTCATTGGTCCGCCGCAGAACCTGAGTTTCTATGGATGCGGCGTTGGATTCGGTTTGGTGATTGGGAGTTATCGACTGGTGATCCGTCGACGCCGGCGGCTCGATCGGGAGGCGTTGCGCGGGGTTACGGCTTGATGTTACCGGCGTCGATCACTCGAGAAATCCTCGCGGCCAAATCTCCGGCCTCCTGCACGCTGAACTCACCCGTGATCACCGCCTTCCCACCCGGGATTTCGTCCCGGATACGCGGCGCGCAGTAGAGCCGGCCGGCCAAAATAATCGCCAAGCGCTTGCCGACGTTCTGACGCGTGCACTCTGCAAATCGCCTCCGGCCTTCCTCGGTGAACGTGATGGCAATGACGGGATGATCTTCGTCGATGCTTGCCTCCGCAGATCTCAGGTCACGGTGATCGAAAAGAATGGTCTTCTGAACCTGGACCACTTCCTGTCTCGTCTTTGAGACAAGGGGCATCGATTCAGAGTCGTCCGATGAGGAATCGACCACCAGACGGATTTGGAAAACTGGGGGCGCGAGCGGCGTGGCAGCCCAGACGGTCAAAGCAACGAAACTCCCTGCGAGCAAAAGGCTGAGGGTGCGCCCATGATGTTTGGATCTGAGGCCGAGGGCGCCGGTAAGTGTTCTCATCGGGATCTGCGTCAAGTTCGACGTTATGCTCTTCAAGTAAGTTTTCTTTTAAGTCCCATGCGATGCACCTTGGAAGAAAGCGTGGTCGGTTTGAGGCCCAGGAGTACCGCAGCGCCACCCGGTCCATAGATTCTTCCTTGGGTTTTGGTCAGGGCTTCCAGGATCAGCGCGGTTTCCTGTTGCTTGAGGTCCTGCAGCGACGCCGGGGCGGCCTTCGCGGCAGGACTCGCGCTTTGGGGCAGGCGCACCCCCGGAACAACTGGGCGCGCGAGGGCGAGATCAAGCTGGCCGTCCCGCGCGCGGATGACCGCACGTTCAATCACGTTGTGGAGTTCGCGCACGTTACCGGGCCAATCGTACGATTGCAGCTCATTCGCGTGGGCGGAGGTCAATGTCGGGGCGGGGACGCCCAGCTTCCGCGCGGATTCCTCGAGGAAATGCTGGGCCAGGGCGGAAATGTCCTCCAGGCGGTCACGGAGCGCCGGCAGTTCGATGGGGAACACGCTGAGGCGATAGTAGAGGTCCTCACGAAATCGCCCGCGGCTTACTTCGGCATGGAGATCGCGATTCGTCGCGGCGATGATGCGGACATCTACCGTGCGCGTGCGCTCCTCGCCCAGTTTCTCGAACTGACCCTCCTGCAACACGCGCAACAGCTTGCTCTGAAGTTCAAGCGGCACTTCGCCGATTTCGTCGAGGAACAGCGTCCCCCCGTCGGCCAGTTCGAATCGTCCCACCCGATCCTTGACGGCGCCGGTGAATGCACCGCGCGCGTGCCCGAAAAACTCGCTTTCAAAGAGGTCGCGCGGAACGGAAGCGCAGTTCACCCGCACAAGGGGAGCGGCCTTGCGAAGGCTGCGGTCGTGGATAGCGCGGGCGACGAGTTCTTTGCCCGTGCCGGATTCGCCGAGGATGAGCACGGAGGCATTGGTGGGGGCGACCCTTTCGATCTGGGCGAGCACCTTTTTGAGGGCGGGACTGTCGCCCACCATCGTCCGATAGTTGCCGCGGAGTTCCTCTTGAAGGTATTCATTTTCGAACTCCAGGTTTTTGCGATCCTTGATGCAGGAGAGCAGACCGACGGTACCGACGATAACTCCGTTCGCGTTGCGATAGGGCAACCCGCGGACCGACACCCAATGCCGCTCGCCATCCTTGCGAATGTGCTCCAGTTCGTATTGTTCCTCTTTCCCAGCCAATCGCTCTTCCAATCGACGGCGCATGGCCGGCCACTCCGGCTTGGGCGTCAAGAGCTCATGACTCACCGCACCCAGAAGTTCATCGCGAGAATAGCCGGTAAGGCATTCCACCCGGGAATTGGCGTAGAGTATCCGGTTCTCGCGGTCGGTGATCAGGACCCCCTCGTTGAGGCTTTCCAGAATGGCGCGGTAGAATTCCTCGCGCTCGTGGAGGCGACGGCTCAAGTCCCCGGTAATCGCGACCAACGCTCCGGGGTCACCAGGGCTCGCTACCGGGGCGGGCGGCCGGGGACTTTGGTCGATGCCGATACTCATGGGATTCTACTACCATTATGCCGGTGAGGGCGCAACTCAGCTGCGTTGGGAGCGCAACGAGTATCAGGTAAACACCAGAATTGCGTTGGCGTAAGGATGCCGCGGAGAGATGCCAAACACGGCGCCACAAATGCCGCGGCATTAGGATGATAACATTGGTCATCCAGGGGCGATCTGGGTTTGGCACGACAACAGCAATGGCTTGCCGAATTATGATGACGATTCGAAGAGCTGAAGAACGAGGGCACGCCAATCATGGTTGGTTGGATACCCACCATACCTTCTCATTTGCGGAATACCACGACCCGCGCTGGATGGGCTTTCGCAGTCTGAGGGTTATCAATGATGATACAGTCTCGGGTGGCGCCGGTTTTGGCACGCATCCGCACCGGGACATGGAAATTATAACGTATGTCCTGAGCGGTGCGCTAAAGCACCAGGACAGCATGGGGCACGGCGCGGTGCTGAAGGCCGGTGACGTTCAACGCATCAGTGCCGGGCGCGGCATCGCCCATAGTGAATTCAATTATTCGCCCGTCGACCCCGTCCATTTTCTGCAAGTTTGGATCCAACCGGATCGGTTGGGTGTTGAGCCTTCCTATGCCGAGCGTTCGTTTGGGAGAGAGGGCAGTGTACCGGGGTTGGCGCTTATTGCCTCGCGGGAAGGTCGAGGGGGCTCGGTGGCCATTAACCAGGACGCTGATGCTTGGCTGGCGAAACTTGCCGCGGGTGGGGAGGCGAGCCACGTGTTAAAGCCGGGCCGCCACGCCTGGGTTCAAATCGCGGAAGGCGACGTCCGCATCAATGACCGCCTGCTTCGGGCAGGAGATGGAATGGGGCTGAGCAACGAGCCCGGATTGAATCTCACCGCAGAAACCCCGGTTCGGGCGCTCTTATTCGATTTGAACTGAGGCCACGCCGGGAAATTCGACGCCAACGCGCATCAACCACAATCCAGAAAATGAAACTCTCCGAAATAGACCCCGGGCCGCAAGCGGCCTCCGTTACGCCGCTGCCTGGCGATTCGCCCGGCGCGGTGGAAGATGAGAGCTTTTTGTTTGACGCGTACTCGCAGGCCGTGGTGGGCGCGGTAGAATCCGTCTCGCCATCGGTGGTGCGGATTGAAGTCACGCAAAGGCTTCAGACCGCTCACGGCGCGCGGGAACGGGCGGGCAGTGGTTCGGGCTTTATCGTCAGCCCGGATGGACTGGTTCTGACCAACAGCCACGTAGTGCATGAGGCGGGGCGCCTTGAGGTCGTTCTTTCGGATGGACGTCGACCTGACGCGGTTTTCCTGGGTGAGGATCCAGAATCCGATCTCGCTGTGCTGCGGATTTATGCGCCCAATCTCGCGTCAGTCAGGTTTGCCGACTCGGCGCGGGTGCGCGTGGGGCAGTTGGCCATCGCCATCGGCAGTCCTTACGGGTTTGAAGCGACGGTCACTGCCGGGGTGATCAGCGCCCTGGGCCGGTCGCTGCGATCACAGACCGGTCGGTTGATGGATGACATCATCCAGACGGACGCAGCTTTGAATCCCGGCAATTCTGGTGGGCCATTGGTCAATTCGCGCGGTGAAGTCATCGGGGTGAACACCGCCATGATTTTGCCGGCGCAAGGCATCTGTTTCGCCATCGCGAGCAACACGGCCCAATGGATCACCGGTTGGTTGGTGAAAGAGGGGCGTGTGCGCCGGAGTTACGTGGGGATAGCAGGACAAACAGCGCCAATTCACGCGCGGCTCCGTCGGCATTATCGACTCACCCAGGACCGCGGTGTACTCGTCTCGGGCGTGGACCCCGCGAGCCCGGCGCAGCTCGCCGGATTAATTGAAGGCGATCTGATCATTGCGTTCAAGGGCCAGATCATTGCGGGGGTTGACGAGCTCCTGCGCAAACTCGTCGGCACGGAGATTGGCATTAACTCGCCGCTCACGGTGTTACGACGAACGGAAAAGCTCGAACTTGCCATCACACCCCAAGAGTTGGTTCCGCGCAGCGAGTTGTGGCGGAACTGAGGCGCACCGCGCGCCTGGCAACTCCAATGCGCCGTTCATCATTCGTGCGCGAGGGGCTAGCCGAGTTCCACCGGGATCAACTCGATTCCGGCCCCGGTGCCAACGTTGCGCGAGTATTGCTTGTCGGTTGAATTGTTCCAGTGTTCATGAACGCCGAGACTGGCCAGGCGTGTCGTGGGCGTCGGGTGGTCAGGATCGTAAAATGTCCCCGAGGGCGGATCACCCGCGAGCGCCGCTTCGTGCAGGAAATCATCGACGCCCGGGCGGCGCGGATAATCGTCATACTCGGCGTGGAGAAAGTCATAACCCACGGAGTCGACGGCTACGGGATCCTGCGAAGCGAAGAGGCTCTTGGCCCAGTCGCCCGCGAAGGGCGTGGTCGTCATCTGACGGGGAGCGGGATCGATGGGATGTTTTCCGGAGAAGAGTCCGTCGATGAGGTTAAGGACGGTCTTGCCGCCGAGATGGGAGTGGCCGAGGAGGTCGACCTGTTCGCGATAGCTTCGGACCTCTTTGGCGAACGAATGATGGTGCAGATCATAATAACCCGATTCAGCCGGCCAGCGAACGAGCGATCCGAAGTGGTTCTTGCCACAGAGGGTGACGCCGGTGGCCACGTGAGCCTTGAGCGTCGCGAAGTTGATGAGATACGCGGCGTCGGCAATGCAGGTCGGCAGGCGATCCGGGGAAGTCCCTTCCGGCCGGCAACTCCAGTAGATCGGCACAGACGAAGACTGGACCTTCGCGCGACCGAACTTGCCGGCAAAATCCTCGTAGCGCACGTCGGGACATTCCCGGTGGAGAATGGTGTAATATTCATGGACCAGGTAGGCCAATGTATCGCAGACCGTGATAGCGGATTCTTCGACCCCCGCCGAGACGAGCTGGCGCACGAGGGCGATGATCATCTGCGGGGCGGTGTTCATATAATCCTGGCGCTTCACCAGGGTATAGCTGTCCGGATCGACCGCTCCTTCACGCCAGATCATTCCGACCCAGTTCGGTTTAATCAGGACCTTCTCTCCGGAGCGATAGCCCGTTTCCCCCCTGCCCCGGGCGAAGTTCAGATGGCGAAACAGCTTGTCCCAGGCCTTCGACGGCTGCGCTTCGCCCGTTAACTCAGCCACGGCTCGCATCATCATGCGGTCCGCGCGATCCTGACGGATGCGACCGCTCTGGTACCATCGCCCATCACCGGGGCCTTTCCAGTCGAGCACCCCCGGATCGCGCACCCACACCACGCGTCCGGGATGGATTCCCTTTGCCTCGCCGATGGGGGTCAAAGGGGTGTGATCTGAGCGGGCAGAGGATTCCGCCGCGCGCACCGTCCGGCGCGGCAAGAAGGTGAGCGCTACGGCGGTGGTAGTGCCACGGACAAACGCCCGGCGTGTGATCAATCGATGGCTGTCCGGTGTGGGATCAATATTTGCATGCACGGAGAAGTTCCCTTCATGATTTGGCTTTGGAGACAGTAGTTTCCGTGAGCATCCTCCCGCGCGGGGGCTTTCGTCAAGCAAGGCCGGGGGGCGTCCGGCAGTTCTCATTGGGATCTCTGCAATCCGCTGCTGTCTTTGGGATTGCCCTACTCGCTCCGCCCGAGATAATCCCGGGCACACCACCATGACTCGTGACACTTCAAGGACGCCATCGGGAGTTCCCCTTAAAGGGCTCCGGTCTGGGCATCCCGGATCCGAAATCCGCAAAGACGTCACCGAACACACGGCTGGCGGGGCCACGACTCTTGAAAACGGCGTTTTGATTTGTCCCGAGTGCCACGCGGACCGTGGGGAAATGCAGCGCCTTGCTCCCCGCTTCCAAGAATACGTGCGCCGAATTTATGCGATTCCAGGCCAGCAACTTCTTGGTGCGGTTGCCGGCGAAGCGCGAAGTGAAAACTCGTTTGGCCAGTCGACACCAGACCAGGATACGGCGGATAATGGAGTAGCCACGGCAGCGGGAGGACTGAAAATCGTAATCGATTGGGGCGCGCTGGATGTGGACCGCGAGACTCAGACCTTATCGGGCGGGCCAGCGTCCGACATAATCGTGAAACTCCTTATAGAACTCATCGGAGCATTCGGCAAACCGATCGAGCAGCAGTTGACCGAGTTACCAGTGGTTCGCTACCCCCTTTCGAGCACGCCTTCGACTGCGTTTCTCAATGGCGCAGCGGGAAGGCCATTTGGATCCCTGCCGGTTCCGGGAACGGACCTGCACTTTTGTCCGCACTCAAGCAATTCCGAAATGGTCACTCGTCTGACAACGTTGTTTTCCCTGCTGGTTCTGCCCGACGGCAGAGGTTTTCCGGAAGGCAGTGTCCAGTGTTCGATTGAGCCTGACTCGCGTTGAACCGTGTCTCCCCCACCTGCACCCAAGCCTGCTTCTGCCGATGCCCCTCACCGAATCCATCCTCGAAGAGGCCGCGCTGATGTGGTTCCGCCTGCGCCGAGGCTACGGCGGACAAGTCGGGGATCAGCCTTCGCCATGGCTTCGGCTGACAAGGCTGGGCTGCCTGTGCGCCGCACGCAGACAGGCGGTCAGGTGTTGCAGAATGTGCAACAGTTCAAACCTGACGGCGATGAAACCATGCAAAGCAAACCTGAACCAGAGTCCGACTTAGTCCTCTACCAGACGGAGGACGGGCGCACGCGCATCCAGTGCCGGTTCGACAATGAAACCGTGTGGCTCACCCAGCAGCAGATGGCGGAGCTTTTCCAGACGACGCAGCAGAACGTCAGCCTGCATGTGCGGAACATCTACGAGGAGGGCGAATTGGCGGAGGGGGCAACTCACAAGGAATCCTTGTCAGTTCGCCAGGAGGGTACCCGCTCCGTCCGGCGGCGGGTCGAGTTCTACAACCTGGATGTCATCATTTCGGTGGGCTACCGGGTGAAATCGCAGCGTGGCACGCAGTTTCGGATCTGGGCCACGCAGCGGCTGCGGGAATACCTCGTGAAGGGATTCACGATGGACGATGAGCGGCTGAAGAACCCGCCGGGCAAGGGCCACATTGACTACTTCGACGAGTTGCTGGAGCGCATCCGCGACATCCGGGCAAGTGAGCGCCGGGTGTATCTGCGGGTGCGGGAGATTCTGGCTCTAGCGGCGGATTACGATCCGACGGGTGCCGAGACGCAGGTGTTTTTCCAGACGATCCAGAACAAACTGCACTTCGCCGCCACAGGGAGGACGGCGGCGGAACTCATCGCGGAACGGTCGGATTCCTCGCAGCCAAACATGGGGCTGACCGTGTGGTACGGCGGCGTGGTGCGCAAGGGCGACGTGACCATCGCCAAGAACTACCTGCGCGAGGACGAGATCGGGGAATTGAACCGACTCGTCGTGATGTTCCTGGACTTCGCCGAAGATCAGGCCAGGCGGAAAAGGCAAATCTTCCTCCAGAACTGGGTGACGCGACTGCATGACTTCCTGAAGTTAAATGAGCGCGAGATTTTGCCGGATGCAGGCAAGGTGAGTCGCGATGAAGCGCACCGGCAGGCCGAGGAGGAATACGAACGCTTCGCTGCCCGCCGCCGCGCGGCATTGGAAGCACAGGGCGAGGCGGATTTGCTCGACTTGCTTGATGCCGAGGTGAAGAAGCTGCCGAAACCGAAGAAACCCAAGCCATGAGCCTCACCGAATCCATCGTCGAAGACGCCGCCCTGACGTGGTTCCGCCTACGCCACCTCCGTCGCCAAGGCTATGGCGGTAAGGAAAGCTGCGGCGGACAAGTCGGGGATCAGCCTTCGCCATGGCTTCGGCTGACAAGGCTGGGCTATGCGCTCGGGCACGGGGCGTAGATGGCTTCAGGCGAACAATCCAGCGGGGAGTTGAGCGCGGCCGATCTCCACAACTGAAACACAATGCCCTACCATCCAACCCACGCTCTCGATCTCCTGCGCCTCGGCACGCAGGATCCGGCTGCTGCCTTCCGCGAAGGACAGGAGGATGCGATCCGGCATGTCGTGGATGGTTGAGGTCGGCTGCTGGTCGTGCAAAAGACGGGCTGGGGCAAGAGCTTCGTCTATTTCATCGCCGCGAAGTTGTTGCGCGAAGAGAGGATGGGGCGCATTGCATTTCCGACTGGGGCCACGACTTTCGTCCGCACTACCGTTTCATCGAGCGCATCGTGCGAACCATGCCATCGAATCTCCGCGTGCTGGCGACGCATGTGCCGAGCCTTCAGGGAAGCGGCATCGTTTATACGCTCACGGTGCGCGATGCGGTGCAGGTGGCGGGTTGGCTGCAATCGCGCGGTATCCGGGCCGAATCCTACAGCGGCGAGTCCGGCGTCCGGCGTGTGGAACTGGAGCAGGCCTTGTTGCAGAACCGCGTGAAAGCTCTGGTTGCGACCACGGCGCTTGGCATGGGTTTCGACAAGCCGGACTTGGCCTTCGTGATTCACTATCAGACTCCGGGTTCGGTGGTGGCCTATTACCAGCAGGTGGGGCGGGCGGGACGACAGCTTGGCGCCGCACGTGGTGTTCTGCTCAGCGGTCAGGAGGAATCGGACATCAACGATTACTTCATCGAGAGTGCGTTTCCGTCGCGAGAAGGAGTCGCGAGCGTGCAGGCGGCGCTTCGCATGGTAGCGGAATTGTTTGAAACGGTACGCGCGATACTGATGCGCGAACTCGTAACGCCTCGCCCGGAGGAAGAAGTCGTGAAGCTCCTCGCTGTCACGAAACCACAGGCCAGGGCGTGGCTAGCTCGATTGGTCGAAGCGGCAGTTTTGGAAAAGGTCACCAACCTGAAGCCTTTGCGCTATCGCACGGTCAAGGCCGCCGAACGCCTCCTTTGACCGGGATGCGGCGGAATCTGGCTGGCCCATGGACTGCAGATTGCATCCAACGAGCCGTCCGCGGAACGCAAGACCTTTGGCGAGGTGGTGCTGGTGGAGCGTTTGCGCGTACCACCAGTTCCACGCGGTGAACGTTGCCGTGGAGGAGACCGTCCGCGCCAGCGGGATGCGGCGCGGGCATCCGGGGCCATGTTTTGACCGAAAACGTCAACGCTGCGTCACCAGCCAACGGCGACCGCGTCGGGGGACCTTGGATCGGCCATGCCTTCCAGCCGATTGCTTTGCGAGTTGAAAAGAATCGCGGTCACGACGCCCTGGGGATGCGCGCCAGGACGCGGGTGATGTCCCCATTGCCGGAGTTGATCAGCGGTCGCGGTCGAGAACGCGCCAGGCTCGTATACGATCTCGTCGGGCAACCATTGATGATGCAGACGCGGGGCGCTGACGGCGGCCGGCAGGCTCAGTTGATGATCAATGATGTTAACCAGCACCTGAAAGACCGTGTTGATAATGGTGCGTCCACCCGGGGATCCGAGAACGAGGTAGAGATGCCCGTCCCGGGCGACGATGGTGGGGGTCATGCTCGAGAGCATGCGTTTGCGCGGCGCCGCGAGATTGGGTTTCGTCCCGATCAGTCCCTGGGTCGTGGTCAGGCCCGGGGCGCCATTGAAATCGCCCATCTCGTTGTTGAGCAGGAAACCGGTGCCTGGTGCGATGATGCCCGATCCGTAACCTTCCTCGAGGGTGTAGGTGAGCGCGACGGCGTTGCGTTCAGAATCCACCACGGACACGTGCGTTGTCTGCGGGCTTTCCGGGGCCCCATCGAAGCCGTCGACAGAGGAGACCGAAGCGCGGTCGCTCCGGATGGTGGCGCGGAGCGAGTCCGCATACGCCTTCGAGGTCAGATGATGCGCGGGCAACCCAGGATTGAACTCGGGATCGCCGAGAAAACGGCCGCGATCGGCGAACCCACGACGCATAATTTCCGCCATCTGATGGACCGTGGTGGTCGACCCGACACCGGTTTGACGAACATCGAATCCTTCGAGGATATTCAACATCTCGATCAGAACAATGCCTCCGGAGCTTGGGGGTGGCATCGATAAGATCTCGAATCCGCGGTAAGTGCCGCGGATCGGAGCGCGCCGTTTGGCGAGGTAAGCCTTCAGATCGGCTTTGGTGATACCGCCGCCACGCGCGGTCATCTCCGCTTCGATCCGATCGGCCACCTCCCCTTCGTAAAAGCCGGAGGGGCCGCGGTCGGCGATCAGCCTCAGCGTCCGGGCGAGATCGGGCTGAACGAGGGTTTCTCCCGCAGCATAGGTTTCACCGTCCCTGGTGTACTGCGCGAGGGCGGCCGGTGATGCCGAAAACTTTTTCTGGGCGTCCCGGAGCGATCGGGCTAACTCGGGTGAAACAACGAAACCCCGTTCGGCCAGGCCAATAGCCGGCGCCATGAGTCGTGGCCACGAGATCCGGCCGTGGTCACGCCAGGCAAGATGCAGCCCCGCCACGGTACCCGGCACGCCGATGGCAAGGTGGCTGTGGTGGTGCCGCTCCGCATCGTAATGTCCCTCGTGCAGGAACATCTCCGCATTCGCGCTTGCCGGCGCCATTTCCCGAAAATCATAGGCCACGGCCTCGCCTCTGCTCGGGCGGTAGAGCAGGAAACCGCCACCGCCCAGGTTCCCGGCCGCGGGATAAGTTACCGCCAAAGCGAAAGCGGTAGCCACCGCAGCGTCGATCGCGTTGCCACCCTCCTGCATTGCCGCGAGGCCGGCCTCCGCCGCCGGAGCGGATTCGGCGACCACCATCGCGCGCGTCGAGAAAACGGAATTCGAGGCCGGTGATGACGCGGCAAGCGACCACACTGTCAGGGACGCCAAGCTTATGAGGCAACGCTTAGTGGTCTGTTTCATAAATACGGTCACGTTCGTTGCGCCCAATTTGGCCTGAGGCAAGGCGCGAGGGCGAGAGTGTATCCCCTGCGATACTCGACCGACCGAGCAACGCCGCCCCAGGCCAAATTCGGCGCAACCCTCCGGGCGGCCGTTCTTTTTCGGCCAGACTTCGTTGCTCGCGCCTTACAGACCGCTGCGGGTATGCTCGTTGCTCGCGCCTCGTCTGGCCGAAAAACCCCTGGCCGCGAACGTAACCGTATTTATGAAACAGACCACTAAGGGCGGAGCCAGTGCGCCGAGAACGTGCCCGATCGAGAACTCGAATAAAGCTGCGGCGATGGATTCATTTCCGGCGCTTCTCCAGGCTGACGGCCGCCGACGAACCCCTTCTTGGGGCTCGCCATCCCGAAGTAGATCAGACGCTGGCCAGGGATTCGATCCCTAGCATGTATTTCGAAAAACGCGATAACCTAAAGCGAAAGCCGTTGCTCACCGCCCCGAAAAACTCGGCGTGCGGCACGCGGAATTTCAGCTCGAGCACCACCAGGTTTCGGCTGACCGCCGTCGCGTGCAGGGCGCCGGCATTCGGGTTATGGAACTCCAACTCGGAATCCACCGTCAGCCGGAACAAGCCGTCCGCGCTTTTTAGATAATGGCGCTGGTAGCGATTGATCAATACCGGACGCATGTGGTGGAGCCTCGATCGCACGAGTGACGGAAGTCCGGCATTCTCCAATGCACGGGCCAGCGCGGTCCGATCGATTGAACCGTTTAAGCAAAAGGACGGAAGGAGATAGGCGTGTTTGGTGTTGACCTGGCCGTGTTTGATCTTTTGTTCGAGATGCGGCTGATCGTTCGGCCCGCGGAGTGGACCGTACCAGCGGATGCGGGTCTTGACGCGGTGGGCCGCTCCGCCCAGGTGATCGTAGTAATCGTGGAGCGAGGGAGAATCCAGATAGACATTATTAACCGCGCGAGTCGGATAGATTTCGTGAAAGGCGGCAGAATGGCGCCGGGCGAGAGCCAGGACTTCAGCCAGCGAGAGACGTTCGGCGATGAATTTGCGTTCGTAACGCCAGTCGGCACCGGCCTCCGTTCCGAGCGGTGGTTGCGACACGTTCTGGGGCACTGCGTTCACTTGGAGGCAATCTCCGGTTACACGGCCAGACCGCGATCCTCCAGACAGCTAACTTTCACCTCCTGGCAGAGCTCGCGAATCCGACGGGTGAATTGCTCGAGTTTGGCCACCTCACGGAAGTCCACCAGGAACGAGGCTTCGATCTGCTCCGGCGTTTCGTCCAGTCGCCGCAAGCTCGCCCGCGCACCGGATGCGGATAACGCTTCAAGGATCTTACCGGCGCTTAGTTTGCCGGAAGAGGGGCTGGACACTGTTACATAAAGGTTCGACTGAGGCGGCGCCGGCTGAAAAGCACTGCGAATGGCCACCAGACCAAGGATGACCACCAAAGCTACGACGGTCACCAAGGCTTGGCCTGCGCCCAATCCGAGCCCGATGCCTATCGCCAGGAAAAGAAAGGCCAATTCCTCCGGCTCCTTGATCGCGGCCCGGAAACGCACGATCGACAGCGCCCCGACCAGCCCGAGTGAAAGGGCAAGTGAAGACTTGACGATGCTGATGATGAGCGTGGTGGTGACCGTCAGGAGCAGAAAATTGCGGGAGAAGAGCTTTCGATTCGAGAGCGATTGACCGAAGCGCGCGTAGAACTGACCGAGCAAAACACCCAAGCCCGCCGCCAAGAGAAGGCTGACAACAAAGCCTGGAAGGGCATTGATCGTGGTAGTATTGCCGAACATTTCCGTCAGGGATTGCTGGAGTTGCATAGATTACAAGGGTGCGTTGATCTCGGGTTCAATCATGGAAGTGGTCCGAATCCCCCGGATGGCGGACCGCCCCCGGGAAAACCGCCGCGGAACGGAGACAAATCTTTGTCGATCCCCGCCCGAAGCTCGACTTCGGTCAAAGGATGATTGAGATCGCCGTTCCAGGAATCAAACCAGGTTTCGAAAGCAGCGCCGACTTCCGCGGACGTCACTTCACCGGACTTGTCGATGTCGAACGCGGTCATGAAAGCCGGTCCGAGGAAGTTACCCGGACCGAACCCACCGGGACCACCCGGACCACCCGGGCCACCCGGACCACCAGGGCCACCAGGGCCACCAGGGCCACCGGGACCACCAGGGCCACCGGGACCGCCGGGGCCACCGGGACCGCCAGGACCACCACGAACGACCTGCATTCCCTCTGAGATTCCGGCGAGTTGGTCGGCTACTGATTTGGCGCGCGCGATCACGAATGGTTTGATGGGTTGGGTTGATGGGCCAAAGCCACCGGGAAAACCGAACCCCGAGGAATCGGCGGGCGAGGGCGATTGTCCTGAGACGACGCGATCGAATCGTTCCGTCATTTCCTTGGATTCGTCCTGGATGGCCGGGCGAAGGATGGCGGCGAGTTGATCGACCTGCTTGTGAAACCGCCCGGGAAGAAAAATGGACCGGTTGAACTCGCGCATCTTTGCGAGGTAAATCTGTTTGAAGCCGTCCACTTTAAAGACCCGATCGAGGAACAGAATTGCGCCATCCCACGGTTTGTTGATGCTCAGGTTCTCGCGTTGTTCCTGAGTGCCGGCCATACCGAATTGGCCAAAGGAATGGTCGAGATCCCATGGGATAAACTGGAACTGCCGGGTCTTCGGATGAAGGTAGACATAGAAGTTCTGGCCCAACCCCAGGATGCTATCCATCGTGCTGAGCCAGGTTGTCACCGCCATGAACCGCGCAAATTCTTCCAGATCGAGGAAGTCCCTCAAACGCGCCGCGAACTCGGAATCCGAGGCATGCGAGACCAGACGGCCGAAAGCCATCACGCGTTCGGTCTCCTCATCGGAGAGGGGCGTCTTGGGATCATAGGCCTGACGGTAGGCAGCCCAATTATCGCCGAGGTCCTCGAACAATTGGCGTGTGACCGGTTTGAACAGCGCGCCTTTTCTGGTGCCGAATCGGTCTTGGGCGAAATTATTGTCGACGTTCTCGACGATTGAATAAAGGCCGACGTATTGGTGATCGTACTTGCCGGGGACGCTGACTTGGACTCGGGCGAAGGCGGTCCGAGGGGCGGGCACGCCGGCATCACGAAACAATTGGTACGAGAGAACTTCGTTCATCCAACTCGGATCCGTGACACAGGTGTGGAGATTCAATTTGGTGGCCCCGCCAATTCGCCGGCCCCGGGCATAATCGTTGAGGTCGAGTTTCATGGACCGTTTGAGCGAATTCCGCGATCCCATAAATGTCCCGTTCCCCTTGTACCGAACGGCCACCGATTCATAATGCGCGCCTTCAAAATCGAGATTTCCGATGGCAGTGGGGAACTCCACTCCCATGGCGGAGGCCAGTCCGTTACGCTTGCCCTCGGCGCCTTGAAGCATGTTTTGAGGCGGCCCGCCCGGCCCTCCTCCCGGCCCACCCATTCGACCGAAATTGCGCGGCCCCGCCGCCCCCCCGGGAGTGCCCGGCGCAGCGTTGCCTCCGGGGCGGAAACCACCCGGAACGGACATCAGGGAGTTGATTCCCTCGCGTATCTTCCCGGAGTCCAAAGTGCCGGTCTTGTTGGTATCCCAGGCCTCCATCCAATGTTGTCCGAGCGCGGCAAACTCGTTGCGAGCGAGTTGACCATCATGATCCGAATCCCCTTGCAGAAACAATGGAGCAAGGAACATCGACGGTCCGAAACCACGGGGTCCGCCCTCGCCCACCCGTCCAGGACCGGCTGTGGCCCCGGGGCCATCCGGGCTCGCGTTCGGGCCGCCGGATGTGGGACCGGCGAAGATCACGGGGCCACCGCCGGGGGCGGGTCCGGGACCTCCGAATGGACCGGCGCCACCTGTAGGCTCCATCGCCTTCCATTGATCGGGAGCGAAGGTCAGATGGATTTGAAACAGGTTGGTGGACTGGAAGAGTTCAGCGCCGCTGAAGGCCGCGTGAAGTCGGGCCGCGGCCGGTGGGCGAAGGAACGCGAGCCCCGCCGCGAGCAAGATCGCGAGTCCCATGAATGTCGCGACAGCACCGATCCTGACCCCTCGAACGGGGGAGGAAGGGACAGCATTGGGACCGTGCAACATTACTCCTTGTGACGCAGAGCACGATCGTTTGGTTACAACCCGGTTACGGTATGTGCCCGGGGAGGAGTGCCCGGATCTTTCATGCCCTCAAAAAAGCTGGTTCAAAAATCCATGAATGCATGAAAAATCCGGGTTAGGCGCGCAAACGCCTCATGCAGGCGGCGCGATCAGCGGGAGCCGTAATGTCCTCGCGAATCGAAGGCACCCAATCCAGCCTCGCCGTCATCACGCCGTTGCCTTCTGACGGCGAATGGAGTCGAGTATCACAATGTCTGTCGACTCAAAACCATCAGCGAGTGGCCTGACGCCCATCCTGTCCGTGCGGGATTTCGCCGCGGCCATGCAATATTACACGGACAAGCTGTTGTTCGATAACCTCTGGACATGGGGCGACCCTCCGTCATTCGGCGCAATTGGCCTGGGCGCGGTCGAGATCTTCCTCTGCCTTGGCCTACATTCAACAGCTTAAGGTTGCGCACGACATCGATTACGACACCCACGCGAGTTATCGATTCATCGAAAATCCGAATGCCGGTTGATGAGGTTTCGCCACGGCAAGTATGCGGTCCGAGACCTTACCGGCCCCGAGCTACGGCCCCGAACCGCCCCACTCGACCAATCGGTAGAATCGCCGGCGCTGCGTACCCCAATCATCGACCGCCGACATCACCGGCACCGTGGCCGTTCGCGCCAACCCCAGTGGCAGCCAGTTCCCTGTCGTCAAATCCTCCGTATAGAACAACTGATAGATGTTGCCCACGGTTGCCAACCATCCCAACCGGATCTCATCGCCGGAGATCACCATCGAGTTCGGCTCGAGCCGCGGTCCGTGAGACCCCGGCAGATAAGGCAATGCGTTCGAGGCTCGGGGCGTCGGACGCGTGAGATAGAAAACTGACGTCCCGCCGTCCTCGTATCGGCCCTGGCTCAGATCATCAACCTGAAGACCGAACGTCACCGAATCTACCAATGCGCCGTCCGGCGCGAATAAACCGATGCCCTCACCGTTCCGGGAAAGTTGAAAACCGGCATGGAGATCTCCACCGGGAGAATTCTGAACCAAATCCCCATCGGCCCAGACGAGGAGGTAATCGCCCGCGGGGACAACCGTGCCGTTGGGCACCTGCCATTGGCTCCAGTTGGCGAGGTCATCGGTCAGGTAGAAACCCGACAGATCAGCCGGGGCCACACCGGGGTTGTAGAGTTCGAACCAGTCGTCGGCGTTTCCGTCCGCGGGATCGCGCAAGCTGCCCTGATTCGCGGCCATCCATTCGTTGATCCGCACGAGGCGATTCCATTCCGGCGGCGGGGGTCCGACGTAATCGATGGTCACTTGCGCCACCGCCTCGGGAACCGGGCTGCCTTGGACGTCGTGTCCTGTCAGGACCAGCGCATTCGTGCGCGGCTGCCACAAAGGCACCGCGAGGCTGAAGGTGTTGACCGAAGTCCAAGTCGGCTCAAGCGCCACACCGTTTACCCAGATCGAATCGACCTCGATCGGTGCCGTGCCGGTCAGGCTTACCAGGTTCGTGGTGGCCACGAAACTGGAAGGTCCGTTCACAGCGAAGGTGGCGGCCAGGGACGCCAGTTGGTTCTGCAAAAAGTTTCGGCGTTGGGCGAACCACTGTTTTACCGCAAGCGGGGCTGCCAGGGGCGCGCCATCACACATCGTCACGCCCTCGTCCAACAGCCATTGATACTTTGCGTCCATGACCGGATCGCAAACATTTGCCGCCATGGGCGCCAGCGCGGCCTGGACGCCGCGAAAATAGGCCCGGCGAAACGGGGGATGGTTGTACATCCGCGACACCGTAGGATCGTTCGACGCGAACAAAGGTCCGTTCGAAGCCGAGTAGCGCTGACCGGCGACCAGCATCAGCCAGTCGAGGTCGAACGCATAAAGCTGCCAGTGCCCGTTCTCCGATTTGTAGATGTACATGTTCTTCCCGATGTCGTGCCCCCAACTGTCGAAGTTGTTGATGATATGTTCGAAGGCGAACATCCCCATCCATTCCTCCAACTCCGCCATTGCCGTCGTCTGCGAGGTGTACGGCTCCGGGCTCGCAGCGTTCACCGTATCCACCAGGTTGAACAAGTTCGTAAACCCGATCGCCGAGTCGTAACTGCGCTTCAGCCAATTCCAGCGATAGCGCGCCGTCTTCTTCGCGCCGCCCGTGGTCGTGAAGTCCTGCAAGGTCGGCATCGGATCCGCGATCATCCCACCACTGTCGCTGAACTCGAAGGCCCGATCGACCTTGTAGAGCTCGCCATTGCCGTCATCTGGAGACCATGCCCGCACAAAATCCCGGTTCGGCTGTATGATGGCTTCAAATACCCCGCCGCGGTCCATGTCGGTTACGCCGTTCACCGACAACCGGATAAAATAACGCAGGCTGAACGGCAATCCCATCCGGTCCGCCAACCAATAGGCCATCTGCTCCTGCACCGCCGTGTTCTCGTTGCCGTGTCCCCCAGGCCAATCCAAGACCAGGTCCGTGTTCCCCAGATACCGATCATCCGAAGGAAGCTCGATGCTGTAACCGCATCGCCGGCCCGAAGGCGAGGTGAAACCGGGCGCGATGTACGGGCTGCCCGCAAAGGCCGCGCTCGCCTGCTGAATGACCCGCTGATTGCCCAAAACGAAGGTGACTTCCGATGGCGTGTTGTCCAGCTTGTGCCGCGCCGACCAGGTGTCGAATGTCGCCTGCGTCATCCACAACCGATAGCTCGGGATGCTCCCCGGCTGGATCTCCTCGCCAAATCGAACCAGATCCTCGCTCGACGGCGCAATCCTCGGATGCACGCCCACCGCCGGTGTGGCGTATGCATCCATGGCACGGATATGGAACGCCACCAATGTCCCCGCCGTCTGCCCGGGAATCCTGCCGGTGTAAACGCCATCGCCGGCAATCCGATCCCCGGAACTCCCATCGTCCATCATTCCGACCGATTGGATCGTCGCACTAGGATCTACTCGATATCGAAGTTCAATGGAAGCCAGGCCATCCGGATCGCAAGCGCGAGCCCTCACGGTCACCGGTTCGCCCGCCCGCGGCAAGACGGGGAAATGGGTCACATCGTAAATCGCCGGGCCGGCGTTGTTCGAATACCGGCTGTTCGGTTGACCAGGCGTTCCGGGATGGGCGGGGGTATCGAGCGCCGCCACCGTCTCAAGCCATTTCCCTCTCAACCGAAGCAGGATTTCCGGAAAGCCTGTTATCCAACGCGCTTTCACTCGCAACGTGGCGCTCGATCCCGCACTCAGACTCGACGTGAGCGGTGTTCGGATCCGGTTGATCTGGTTGTCGCCACGATCAACCGCCCGGACGTGATAGCAGGCGCCATCGTCGCCGTAACCGCCGCTGGCCGACCAACCGGATCCGGCCTGGGTGCCCTCGGCCGTCCAACCGTTGTCGTTGCCGGTGAAGGTGGAATTGGCCACGACATTCTGGCCCGTGAAATTAAGCACCTCGACGTCATCGATCTGCCACTCCCCTGGGCCCAGGGATAAGACCTGGAGTTGATTGGCCGCGACATCCCCCTGATCCAGCACCCCGGTGAACGTCACCGCTGTCCAGGGCGCCTTCGCCGATTCATCGCTGTCGGCCCAATTGTCGGCCCATCGCCCGGACGCGCGCGGGTCCACCCTCTCCAAACTGCTGCCGCCGCCATCCGACCACTTCCCCCAGCGTCCCCCATCGCGATAGTCGACTTCATCAACGACAATCCAGCTCGTCGTGGTCTCGATTTCGCCCAGGTCGTTCGTGGCCTGAAGTATTTCCGGCCGCGACAGACGCACGCGCTCGCCACTGTTCGACAACGCGCCGGAGTAGTCGCCAACCGTATTCGCCGCGCTCAACAGCCCGGCGTATCTCGCCAAGAGATGCGCGCGATCCTTCGCTGCCACCAGAAATCCGCCCGCCGGAATCGATGTCCCCGCGGGAAACTCGAACGTGATGCCTTTGGTGAACCGCCAACCACCCACGGCCATGGCCTGCGTGCCGGGGTTGTGCAGCTCCACATACTCATCCTCCTCGTCGCCTGAGACGGGCGCATACATGAGCTCGTTAATGACCACCTGTCCCATCCTTTCCATCGCGTTCGGCGCGCCCGGCGTCGTCTCAATCAGGGACCGGATTTCCGGCGCGCCATCGGGCCAACGCCCACTCGAAACACCATTCGCCTGTCCCTCAAAACCCACCGCGTCCAATACCCGACTTCCGCTCGGGTTGGCGAAATACAGAGTCTCTCCCGCCGCGCTCAGCGCGAAACCCAATTGTCCCTGGTCGAAAACGACATGACCGCGCGGCGCAATGAATGTCCCGGCCGGAATGCGATATACGTTCGCCCCTTGGCCAACAATCAACCCTTCCCGGCGATCGGTCAGCAGACAGCCCGAGAGGTCCGCGGGCTCGAGACTGTGATTGTAGAGCTCGACGAAGTCCTGCACGGGATTGTCCGTATGCGCCAGGAATTCATTGATCATTACGGATCGCAACGGTTCCACTCCTGCCCCGTCGCCTCTCCCCGGAGAACCACCGACGACATCGCTGATCTCCCACGCCCGCGCATCGTTCTCGCCAAAGGACGGACAAGCCAGCACCAGCGAATGCCCGGCGCCGTCCGCCGCCCTTGGCCAGGGATCATGGGTACCATAATGGACTTCGAGAAACACCGCGCCCGTCCGATGCCGCAAACGCACGGTCCCACCGTCATTGGACAGCGCCCCCAGGTACGGGCCAACGACGTTCGTCACTCCGTAGTAGGCCTCCACCACTGCCGGATCCCGCGCCACCACCATGAATCTTCCCCCCTCCACAATTGTGTTCGGCGGAAATGTAAAATCGATCTCTCCTGTCAGCCGGTATCCGCTCAAATCCTCCGGCGTCGCAAATGTATTACAGACCTCAATGAACTCCAGCGTCGGATCCACCGGATGGTACATGATCTCCGAGAAAACTATGGGCGTCAGCCGGCTCGACTGAAGCAAGGGCTCGAACGGCGGCGAGCCCTGCACCTCCCGCGGCTCCGTCACCGCGCCGTAATCTCTGAACCCCGCCTGGATCGTCTGTTCCGATCGATGACTTGCGACCACGAATCCGAGATCTACGCTTGCCCCCAAGTCCAATGTGGTTCCGCCCAGTCGGAACCATTCCCGGCCTTCCAAACTGGCGTAACCGGTCCATTCGGTCCCAGCCCGCCGCAATCGAAGCCACGTTTCGGGATAGTTCACCGGGAACGACCCGGACGGAATGGCCTTCATCCCCCCGGTCGAGCGAACGATGAATCCCGAACCCACATTCCCCGGTGTCGCAAACACCACCACAAACGGGGCGTCGGCCGCCACACCCGACCGCGCCATCAATCCGGCCTTTGCCCAAGCGTCGCCCGGCCCAAAATCCGCCACCCTCACCCGCACGTCAAAATCACCGCTACGCGGCAAACTCGCAAAAAAGCAGGAATCACTCAATCCACCCAGTTCCGCCCCGGATGCGACGACGTCGTAACCGCCGGGGATCGGTGTAAACTGGCCCGGAACGTCTCCATTGCCGATGGACGTCAACAAGTATGCCGCAGCCTTGAACATTGCGCTGGTCCCCGGCGCGACGGGATTGCGCGCCGCAGCCGTGTCGGTCACTCCCTCGACCGAAAGCGTGTAATCCACTTCCTCGGTCAATGGAGTCACGCTCAGAATCACCAAGGTCTGCGTGGCGTCCAAGGCAGCCACCAGCACCACCGGTGCATCGAGCCCTGACCGGATCTGGTAGTGCGTGATGTCCGTGGCGCTCCCGGACGAAACGCGTTCCGAAAACTGTACTTCCACCTGCGTAAGGCCGGCGCTTCGCACATCGACCAACACCGGCGCATCGAGATCCGGCACAACGGCAAGATATGCATCGTGGCTCGTGGCAATGTGCACAACGTTGCTCACGACGTTCCGCGCTTCCGCGTAAAACTGCGATCCGTTGTCGTCATACCCCGCCGACTCAATCCGATAATCGGCATTCGTCTCGCCAGCCAACGCGATACCGTTCCGGTACCATTGATACGTCGGGACCGGATGCCCATCCACCAATACATTAAACTCCGCCGGCGCACCCTCCGCGACGATCTGGTCTTTCGGATGTTGAACGATGATGGCGCCACTCTCGACCAACGGGAATGCGTCCGGAGCGACCAGCACCGGTGGAAGCCCGGCCGCCTTGATCAGGACATAATCCACCTCGAACTCCGACAGGCCACTCAAACTCCCGGCCGTGATGCCCGCATATCCGCTTCGCACCGGCCGGGAAGGAACATAATCCGTCATTTGCCAGTCTTCGGGTTCGGGCGTCAGACCGTCCGCGGCCCAGACCTTCGCAAAAATGTCCGCCGCACCGCCCTGGACCGCATCCGGCTCCTGACGCAATCGCACCCAGTACCAGGTGTCATTCTCCCACTTGAAATCGAACCCCGGTCCCCAGGCCCGCATATCGTCCAAAAATGAAGTGTGCCGTCCCGATTCGCCCTCGCTGTCCACGTCGCGGAAATGATAATTGATCCCCTCACTCGAAATCGGATCCACGCCCACCGCCACCCCGGCCCGGGCCGGATCCCCTGTCCCAAAGCGCCGAATTCGCATTCGCGCCAGAATTTCCTGCACCACGGCATCGTATGCCGCTTGCATGTATAACAAGTGATTTGGGTCTCCTCCCGCACTGGTGATCTGCAAAACACCGTTCGCCACCGTGTATAGATCTGACGATGGCCCTGTCTTTTGCCATCCCGCATTCAGCGTAGCACCGCGAAAATCATCCTGGTAACCCGCCACAACAGTCCCAACTTCGGACGGCAGTTCCGCCCCAAGAATCGCTGGCGTAAAGGCCAATAAGCATCCCAACGCAAGCCATCCCTTTCGATTCGCAGGCGCCCCCAGGTGGCTACCTCCCACCGCCTTGTCCCTCAAAACCCTGGTCATCATATCCATGTATCGAAACACCACGACCCTTCACTCATGGTCGGATATCACCCGACGCGGCAACGTCCATTGTTTCAGCTTTGGGCCTGGCGTATTCCCATTCTTATTCGAACGTTGAGTTCGCGCATACCGCGCCAATCGGCGTTCAGCCGGGAGAAAGTTGGAGAACGGAATGCCGGCGCCGTCCAAAGTTACTTGAGCACCCGGCTCGGACACAACGCCGCACCCACAGAAAATCATTTCTGAGGGCATGGGGCTTTCGCACAAATCAGTTTTTTGCTTTGTGCCGACTTTCTCCCGGCATACCGTGTGCTCGTGACCCGTTCAATGCCGCTCCCTTCAATCGTGGATTGTAAATTGCCCATGCATTCGTTCAATCATTCGCGCTCGACGTTTCACCTCGGCTTGTGGACCTGCCTCTCCATTCTGCTCGCCTCTCTCTCACCCGCCCGTGCCGCCGATACTCCCGGCGCCCTCCGCGAAGTCTGGAACGGCATCCCCGGTGTGGCCGTCAGCGATCTCACTTCCAACTCGCGCTTCCCCGGCCAGCCCGACAGCGAAAGCGTTCTCACGCAGTTCGAATCACCCACTGATGTGGACGAGAACTACGGCCAGCGCGTCCAGGCTTATGTTACGCCGCCAGCTACCGGCGATTATACTTTCTGGATCGCCAGCGACGATAATTCCATCCTGTTCCTCAGCACCGACCAGGATCCCGCCAACAAACAGTTGATCGCCAGCGTGCCGGGGTGGACCAACTCCCGGGAATGGACCAGGTATGGCGAACAGACGTCCGCCCCATTACCTCTCGTAGCGGGCCAAAAGTATTATATCGAGGCATTGATGAAAGAAGAAGGAGGCGGCGACAACCTGGCCGTCCGCTGGCAACTCCCCGGCGGCGCCATCGAAGAACCGATACCCGCCGCGCGGCTTACTGTGTATGGACTCGGTCCACCCGAGATCACCCAACAACCCGCCAACACTACCGTGGCCGAAGGCGGAACCGCCACCTTCAGCATTGGCCTGGCCCGAAGTGTGGGCGCCTCTTTTCAGTGGCAGCGCGGCACAGTCGACATCTCCGGCGCCACGCAATCGACCTACTCCCTCCCCGGTGTTACTCTCGCCGATACTGGCGCGGCCTTTCGCTGCGTCGTTTCCAATTCCTCCGGAACAGTGAACAGCACCTCGGCGACGCTGACGGTTCTGGCCGACAACACACCGCCGACCATCGTGTCCGTCGTGAACCTCGGCGATAGCAGCCGCCTGACGATCCTGTACTCGGAACCCGTGGCGGCCTCGAGCGCCATCAACCGCTCCAATTACGCCATCAACAATGGCGTTTCCATCACTTCCGCCAGTTTCGCCGGCGATACCCGCACGGTCGTCCTGCTCACCTCGCAACTCAACCCCGCCCTCACGTATACCCTCACCGTCAATAACGTCCGCGACCGCGCCACCACCCCCAACACGATCCAGGCCAATACCCAGCGCGCGTTCAGCCTGGACTTCATCCCTCTGGCCATCGACCTCGTCCGCGGCGTTCCCGAATCCCTCGGCCCCTCAAGCCGCAATACCGGTCTGGTCTTCAGCGAAATCATGTACAATCCTCCACCCCGCCTCGACGGACGGAACCTCGAATTCGTCGAACTCTATAACTCCGAGGAGATCCCCCTCGATCTCGGCGGATTTAGAATCACGGGCGATGTCTCGTTCACTTTCCCCGCCGGCACCACCCTCGGCCCCCGCAGTTTCCTTGTCGTCGCCGCCGTGCCCGCCGACGTCCAAAGCGTCTATGGCCTCACCGGCGTGCAGGGTCCCTATACCAATAATCTTCCGAACAACGGCGGCACCCTTCGACTCCGCAATCCTGGGAACGCCGTTCTCCTCGAAGTCAATTTCAACAATGGCTCGCCCTGGCCCATCGCGGCAGACAATGCCGGTCACTCGCTCGTCCTCGCCTGCCCATCCTACGGTGAAAATGATCCGCGGGCATGGGCGGCCAGCGACCTCAAAGGCGGCTCACCGGGCGCCGCGGAAACGAATGGCGCCAATCCCTATCTCACCGTCCTGATCAATGAGTTCCTGGCGCACACCGACGATCCCGAACTCGATTACATCGAACTCTACAATTATGGCTCCTCTGCGGTGAACCTCAGCGGTTGCATCCTTTCCGACGAAGCGAACGAAAGTCGCTTTGTCATTCCCGCCGCAACTTCCATCCCCGCCAAAGGTTTCGCCGCCTTCAACCAGATCCAACTCGGCTTCTCCCTTAGCGCCGCTGGCGAGACCCTCTATCTTATCAATCCGCAAAACACGCGAGTCCTCGACGCCATTCGTTTCCAAGGGCAGGAAAACGGCGTCGCCACCGGCCGTTATCCCGACGGCGCGCCTGCGTTCCAGGAACTGAACGGCAAGACCCCGAACGCGCCAAACGCCAAACCCACCACGCGGCAGGTGGTCATCAATGAGATCATGTACCACCCGATCTCCGGCGACGATGACGATGAATTCGTCGAGCTCCATAACATCGGTGGAACGGCCGTCAGCCTCGCCGGGTGGCGCTTGAGCGACGCCATCAGCTTCACATTCCCACCCACCGCTTTCATCCCCGTCGATGGCTACGTAGTCGTCGGCCGAAACCGCGGCCGGCTCCTGCTCAACTATCCAACCCTTACGACCAACCAGGCCTTCGGCGACTACTCCGGTGCCCTCGCCAACAGTGGCGAACGCGTCGCCCTCACGTTTCCGGACACCATCGTCGCTACCAACAACGGCGTGCTCGTCACCAATACGATTCATATCGTCGCCGACGAGGTCACCTACGGCACCGGCGGTCGTTGGGGCCTTTGGTCCGATGGCGGCGGCAGCTCGCTCGAACTCGTCGATCCTCACTCCGATAATCGTCTCCCTGGAAATTGGGCCGATAGCGATGAATCCGCCAAGGGCGCATGGACCACCGTCGAACATACTGGCATCCTCGACAACGGACTGGGCGCCATCAACGAGCTACATGTCATGCTTCTCGGCGCCGGCGAATGCCTCGTCGACAACCTTCAGGTCACTGCTGGCGGTGGTAATACGGTTCCCAATGGAACCTTCGAGTCCGGGTTCGGCTCCTGGCTGCCCCAAGGCAACCACGTCCGGTCCACGCTCAGCAACGCCGGACAAGGTGACGCCAGCAACTACAGCCTCCACCTCCGCGCCACTGCCGGCGGGGATAATGGCGCCAACCGAATTGAAACCGACCTCACCACGACGCTGCCCGAAAATGTCGCCGCCACCATCCACGGCCGAGCCCGCTGGCTCAAAGGCCATCCCGATTTGATCCTGCGCCTCCACGGGAACCACCTCGAAGCCGTCGGCGCTCTCCCCATCCCCAGGAACCTCGGCACCCCCGGCGCTCCCAACAGCCGGTCCCTCCCCAACGCCGGCCCCGCCATTCACTCGGTCCAACATAGTCCCGTGCTCCCGACCACCGGCCAGGCCGTCACGGTGCAAGCCCGGGTTTCCGATCCGGATTCGTTGAGCAGTCTCACCCTGAATTACCGCATCGATCCATCCACCAACTCGATCGCCGTTCAGATGACCTATCGCGGTGCCGGTTTTTATTCCGCGCCTATCCCTGGACAATCTTCCGGGGCGCTCGTCGCCTTTCACATCACCGCCACCGACGCCGCAAACAGTCCGGCTGCGAGCCTCTTCCCCAATGATGCCCCCGAACGCGAATGCCTGATCCAATTCGGTGATCCCACTCCGACCGGGCGCTTTGGCATCTATCGGTTCTGGATGACCGCCAAGGCTCTGAACACCTGGACCACGCGCGAGAAGCTCAGCAATGAACCGGCCGAAGGGACATTCGTCTATGGAAACCAACGCGTCATCTACAATGCCGGCGCCCGCTACCGTGGCAGCCCTTTCATCCGCCCCGGCTACAACTCCCCGCTGGGCAACGCCTGCGGTTACGTTTGGACCCTGCCGGACGACGACCCGTTCCTGGGCACCGACGAGTTGAACCTCGATTCGTTGGAACCCGGAGGTCGCGATCCCACGGCCCTTCGGGAAATCACCTCGTTCTGGATGGCCGCCCAGCTCGGTCTCTCCTTCAGCAACCAGCGCTACGTTCACCTCATTATCAATGGTGTGCCCAGCGCCAGCCGCGGCGTCCCCGTTTATTCCGATAGCCAACAGCCCGATTCCTCCTACGTCAGAAGTTGGTTCGCCGACGACGATAACGGCGAGATCTTCAAAATCGATGATTGGTTCGAGTTCAACGACAGCGTCGGCATGGAGTTTAATGTCGATGCCACACTCCAGGAGTTCAACACCACCGGCGGCGCCAAAAAACAAGCCCGCTACCGCTGGTCCTGGGAAAAGAAATTCAATCGTTTCCTGAACGACGACTACTCCCGGCTCTTCGAACTCGTCGATGCCGTCAATGCCCCTGACCCCACTTATGTCAGTGAAGTCGAAGATCACCTCGATACCGAAGGCTGGTTCACCGCCTTCGCTCTCCGCCATGCCATCGGTGATTGGGACGGCTACGGCTACAGTCGTGGCAAAAATCAGTCCCTCTACGGCCCCACCAACGGAAAATGGAAAATGCTCCTTTGGGACCTCGATTTCTCTCTAGGTTGCAATGGCGGCGACGGTCCCAACTCGGCTCTCTTCAGCGTCAATGATCCCACCATCGGCCGGATGTACAATCACCCTCACTTCCGCCGGATCTTCTTCCGCGCCCTTAAACGCATGGTCGATGGTCCGATGCTCTCCTCCAATTACCTCCCGCAGCTCACCGCCCGCTACCAGGCTTTCCAGGCCAACGGCGTCGGCACCACTTCGCCCTTCGTCGGGAGCGGCGCTCAAGGAATCTCCATCCCGGCCTGGATCGATGCACGCCGGACCTACATTCTCAACCAATTGTCCGCCGTGAATGCCGCATTTGCGATCACCAGCAACAACGGCAATAACTTCAGCACCGCCCAAAATGACGTGATGCTGCAAGGCACAGCCCCGGTCGAAGTCCGCACGATCCGCGTCAATGGCGTCGCTTACGAGATCACCTGGACCGGTCTCACCACCTGGAGCCTCCACGTCCCCCTGGCGCAAGCCCTGAACAACCTCACGCTCCTGGCCTATGATGCCACCGGGAAACTCATCTCCGGCCTCAACGATTCCATCACGGTCACCTACACCGGCACACCTCAACTCCCCCAGGATAACCTCGTCATCAACGAGATTATGTACAATCCGGCCACACCTAACGCCGAGTTCGTGGAAGTCTATAACCGATCCCCCAGCACTACATTCGACCTCTCCGGCTACCGGCTCAACGGAATCGATTTCGTCTTCCCTGAAGGCACGGTCATCGCCCCCGGGGATTTCAGTCTCGCGGTCGAAAACCTCGCCGCCTTCCGTGCAGCCTATGGCCCAACCCTTCCCGTCGCCGGCGTCTACCCCGGCAATCTCGATAATGGCGGCGAAACGCTGCAACTCATCAAACCCGGCGCCATCCCGACCCTCGATCAAGTCATCGACGAGGTCACCTTCGATGATCAATCGCCATGGCCAACCGCATCCGACGGTTTCGGACCTTCGCTCCAACTGATCGACCCAACCCAAGACAATAATCGAATCTCGAACTGGGCGGCCGCATCCGACGACGGCAGCGCCGGCCAGACCGGCACTTTGATCGACATCACCGACCCCTGGAAATACGATCAATCGGGCAATGACCTCGGCACAACCTGGCGCCTCCCAGCCTACAACGACAACGCCTGGCCGGCCGGCGCCGCCCTCCTCTATGTCGAGACGGCCACGCTCCCTGAACCCAAGAACACCGCTCTCGCCTTTACTCCATCACCGCAAACTACATTCTACTTCCGCAAATCGTTCAATTTCACCGGCAACCCCGCCACAACCGCACTCACCGCACAACTCATCGTCGACGACGGTGCCATCGTCTATCTCAATGGCATCGAAGTCCTCCGGCTTGGTATTCCCGCCGACCCCGTCGACTACAGCACATTCGCCAACCGCTCCGTCGGCGATGCAGTCTACGAAGGACCCTTCACCCTCCCCGGTAACGTCCTGGTCCAAGGCGTCAATGTGATCGCCGTCGAAGTGCACCAGGTCAGCCCCACAAGCAGTGATATCGTGTTCGGCATGTCCCTCGAGGCCGACTCCAATGCCGGCGCCCCATACACCCCAGGCGCCCCTAACTCCTTTGCCGCTTCCCTCGTCGCCCTGCCCCCCCTCTGGCTCAACGAAGTCCAAGCCGAGAATCTCTCCGGCATCCAGGACCGGTTTGGAGACCGCGACCCCTGGGTTGAACTCTTCAACTCCGGCTCAACCAGCCTCGCGCTCGATGGCCTTTACCTCTCCGAGTCCTATTCCAACCTCACCCAATGGCCTTTCCCGGCTGGCACCACCCTCACCCCCGGCCAGTTCCAACTCGTCTGGCTTGACGCCCAACCCGGCCAGTCCGGCGTCGGTGAACTCCACGCGAATTTCAACATCCCAGCCCAGTCCGGTTCTGTCGCTCTGGTCCGGGTCTTGAACAACGTGACCTCGATTGTCGATTACCTAAATTACTCCTCACCGGGACTCGACAAATCCTACGGCGCATATCCTGACGGTACTCCCACCAAACGCACCAAATTCTACATCCCCACACCGGGTGCTTCCAATTCCAACGGCCATCCCGAAGTCCCCGTGAAGATCAACGAATGGATGGCCTCCAATACCTCCACCACTGTCGACCCTCTCGATGGCCAATATGACGATTGGTTCGAATTGCATAACAGCGGCCCGGACCCCGTCGATCTCTCCGGTTTCTACCTTACCGATACTCTCGATAATCCAGACAAATGGCAGATCCCCGCCAACACCATCCTCGCGTCCGGCGGGTTCCTCCTCGTCTGGGCCGACGAACAGTCCGACCAAAACGGCCACAATTCATCCCTGCACGCCAACTTCAAACTGAGCCTCGGCGGAGAGGACATCGGCCTCTACTCGCCCAATGGCATACTCATCGACTCCGTCGCATTCGGCTCGCAGACCAATAACGTCAGCGAAGGCCGCTGGCCCGACGACTCCAGCAACCGCTATTTCATGCCTACCCCCACCCCGAGCGCCCCCAACACCATAGAGAACCCCGCCAACAACCCGCCCGTTCTCGATCCCATCGTGAATCGATCGGTCAATGAGGCTTCTCTCCTGACGTTCATCGCGACCGCCACCGACACCGACTCCGGCCAGAACCTCCGCTTTACCCTCGATTCCGGCGCTCCCACGGGTGCCGCCATCAATCCCGACAGCGGCGTTTTCAATTGGACTCCCACCGAAGCCCAGGGACCTGGCGCCTACGCTATCGGCATCCGTGTGACCGACGATGGACAGCCAACGCTCGACGACGCCCAATCAATCACTGTCACTGTTAACGAACTCAACCAGCCGCCGATTCTCAACCCTGTCGGTAATAAGTCGATCGACGAACTGTCTACCCTCACCTTCACAGCCGTCGCCACTGACCCGGATATTCCGGCAAATTCCCTGGTGTTCAGCCTCGAACCTGGCGCCCCGGCGGGTGCAGCCATCCAATCCTCCACCGGCGTCTTCACCTGGACCCCGCTACCAAGCCAATCAGCCACCACGAATTCCGTAACGGTCCGCGTTACCGACAACGGTGCGCCCCCGCTTAATGCCACAAGCACCTTTCAAGTCATCGTGCTGGCCGCCGGCGTTCTGGTCATTGACGATGTCGCAGTCGCCCCGAATGGTAACGTCAGCATCACATGGGTATCCCAGCCCGGCAGACAATACCGGATTGAGTTCAAAAATGACTTGCAGACCCCCGCCTGGACTTCAGCAGGCGATTATTCCGCCACCGGCCCCACGACCACCGGCACGCATACCACCGCCGGAAGCGCGCACCGGCTCTACCGCGTCGTCAGACTCAACTGAAACACCCCCATCCCGGAGGGCCGAGTTCCACGAGGCCCCAATGCTACCCCCATCCCGGAGGGCCCGAGTTCCACGAGGCCCTATCCGATTCCGCTTTGCCAGACCTCCCCGCCGAGCCTATCTTTGCCCCTCAAACTCATCCCATCGCCATGAAAGTCATGCTCGCATACGGCCAGGGTCAACTCCCGGTCGAACTCCCCGATGACCGCACAACCGTTATCGAACCGACTCATCAACCGGGCTTGGCCGATGAACACGCCGCCGTCCTCACGGCCCTCTCCCAACCCATCTCCGCACCTCCTCTGCACCAAAGCCTCAAACCCACCGATCGCATTTGTGTCGCCTTTACCGACCTGACCCGAGCCACCCCAAACGAGCGGATTATTCCCTGGCTGCTCGAACACCTCTGCGATCATCCCCGGGACAACATTACCTTGCTCAATCAGCTCGGCACCCATCGACCCAACTCTGACGCCGAACTCCGCCGGCTCCTTACCCCGGCCGTCGTCGACAATTACCGCGTCCTGAATCACGAGCCGGAAAACCCAGAGGCCCTGATTCAACTCGGCACCACCCGCGATGGCACCCCCGCCCTGATCAACCGTCACTTGGTCGAAGCCGACTTCCGGATCATTACCGGTTTTATCGAACCCCATTTCTTTGCGGGATTTAGTGGCGGACCCAAGGGGATCATGCCTGGCTGTGCCGGCCTCGAAACCGTCATGAGCAATCACAGCGCGAAAAACATTGGCGATCCCCGCGCTGCCTTTGGCGTCACCCAGGGCAACCCGCTCTGGGAGGAAATTCGCGAGATCGCATTGCGCGTTGGACCGAGTTTTCTGCTCAACGTTACGCTGAACGAACGGCGCCAAATCACCGGTGTGTTCGCCGGCGACCTCCTCCAGGCCCACAAAGCCGGGTTCGAATTCGTCCGCCAATCCGCCATGCAACGGGTCAAGGCCTCGTTCGACATCGTCATCACCACCAATTCGGGTTATCCTCTCGATCTCAACCTCTACCAGGGCGTCAAAGGCATGTCGGCCGGCGCCCGCATCATCAAGAGTCGCGGCACCCTCATCCTCGCCTGTGAATGCCGCGAGGGTGTCCCAGCCGGCAGTCCTCTTGATCAGTTACTTCGCAGCGCCTCAAGCCCCGAGGAAATCCTCACGCTCCTGGCTTCCCCTGGCTTTGCCCGGCCCGAACAATGGCAAGCCCAGATTCAGGCGCTCATCCAACGCAAAGCCGAAGTCCTCGTTTACAGCTCGCTTCCGGAAGAGGTCATTCGTTCCTGTCATCTCACGCCATGTTCGGACATCTCGGCAGTCGTCGCCAAATGCCTCAGCCAATACGGACCTGATGCGCGCGTCGCCGTCCTCCCCCAAGGCCCTCTGACTATTCCGTACCTGGCCTGACCCACAGCGCGCCGAACGGTGCGCTGAAAGACGTTGCGGACACTCGAATAGCCACTGGAGTCCAACAATCCAATTTTACCGTCCTGAAATAGGATCCGAGCAACGGTATTCGTCCCTCACCTCACTTCGGCCCTCTCCCCTCACGTCGGGAGCGGAGAGGGTGACCTTGGTTTGCGGTGTTCCATCGCTTCCGGATCATCGCTTACGGATCGGCCTCGTCGCAAGGCCTGGACAGGCGCACGCGGCCGGCCTCGCCCGCAGCTGCACTCGCACTCAACGCGCCTCCCTCGCCCCATCACGGGGAAAGGGCCGTGGTTAGGGGGTTGTGCCTCTCCGCTGGCAAGAGTACGCACGCGCAATTCGTGCTCGTGCTCGTCCTCGTCCTCGTCCTCGTCCTCGATCCCGTGATGCGATTTCCGTACGCCGCTGCGGCCGGATGCGACGGCGACCGGTGCGAGTGCATGTGCGTCTTTCTTCAAGGTAACGATCCTGACTTGGACAGACTACGGTCGATCCCTTGACAGGTCGCGCGGCATCAAGAACACTCGCCCGCCTATGGCCCGACCCAAGACCAACGAATTGATGGAGCGCATCGTTTCCCTCTGCAAACGGCGCGGATTTATTTTCCAGTCCTCGGAGATCTACGGTGGCATCAATGGTTTCTGGGATTACGGCCCGTTGGGCGCCGAATTGAAGCGCAACGTGAAGGATCTTTGGTGGCGTAGCATGACGCAACAGCGGGAAGACGTCGTCGGTCTCGACGCCACGATCATCATGCACCCTGCCGTCTGGAAGGCGTCGGGCCACGTCGATACGTTTAGCGATCCTATGGTCGATTGCAAAGTCTGCGGCAAACGGTTTCGGGCCGACCAGATCGATGCGCAGAGCGGTATCGCGTTCCACTATCATGGGGCCTACGACGTCCATGAACTCGACCAGACCCTGGAGTCATACCCCGAAGCCGCGCGTCGCGCCATCAACGCCGAGGTTCTCGCACTCGTCCAAACCCAGTTTCCGCCGGACGCCGCGCAAGCGGAACCGTCGACCGACGAACAGATCGCCGCGATGATTGAAAACCTGCGAACGCAATTCAGGATCGAGGTTGATTCGCCGCTCCTGCTGCTCCTGGCGGCATATTTGAAAGGCCCCTTCCTCTCTCACTGCAATGATCACGTCGGGATCCTCGTGGCCGACGCGAATAATAAAGCCCACGCCGACAAGGTCGCCAAGGAGTTCTATCGGCGGCGCGGCCTGAAGACTCCGGAACTTCGGGGCGCCGACGAGAGTGCCGAGGTGGGTTCGATGGGATATTGCGGAGAATGCGGGGGTGAACTTACCGCGGCCCGGCCCTTCAACCTCATGTTCGAGACCTCCGTTGGGCCGGTCCGTTCGGAAGAAAGCAGGGCCTATCTCCGACCGGAGACGGCCCAAGCGATTTTCGTCCAGTTCAAGAATGTGCTGGACAGTTCGCGCGTCAAACTGCCTTTCGGCATTGCGCAGATTGGGAAGGCATTCCGGAACGAAGTCACACCGCGCAACTTCACCTTTCGCTCGCGCGAGTTCGAGCAGATGGAACTGGAATTCTTCATTCGCCCCGACGACGTCGTGCGAGCGATTGCCGGGCGGGTGGCCGGACTTGCCGATCCCGATGTCGATCTCGAGTCGCCTCAGCGGCACTGGGGATGGGAAACCTGGCACAAATATTGGGTCGAACAACGCATGCGCTGGTATGAGGGCATCGGTCTTCCTCGCGCCTCGCTTGAGGAGTATTGGCAGAAGAAGGAGGAACTCGCCCACTATGCAAGGGCCACAGTTGATATTCTCTACAAATTCCCTTTCGGCACGCAGGAACTGGAAGGCATCGCTGCCCGCGGCGATTTTGATCTTGTCCAACATCAAAAGCACAGCGGCAAGTCAATGGAGTATTTCGATGAAGAAGCCAGGCAGAAATACGTGCCGCACGTGATCGAACCGAGCGCCGGCGTCGATCGGCTGGTTCTCGCCCTGATCTGCCAGGCCTTCGCCGAAGACGAAGTGCCCGATGACAAGGGCAAGCTCGAGAAGCGCGTTGTGCTTCGCTTTCATCCGCGCGTGGCCCCGATCAAGGTTGGGATCTTTCCCCTGCTCAAGAACCGCCCGGAACTGGTGAACAAGGCCCGGTCGGTGCGCGATTTTCTGCGTCCGCACATGAGCGTATTTTATGACGATGCGGGTGCCATAGGGCGCCGTTATCGCCGGCAGGACGAAGCCGGAACTCCGTATTGCGTCACCATCGACTTTGATACCCTGGGGGAACGGCCCGAGCTCCGCGATACGGTCACTCTACGCGATCGCGACACCATGAAACAGGAACGGGTGCGTATCGACGAATTGCTCCCGCGCATCGCGGCGGTGATGACCTGCCCGCAATAGGATTGAGCGATCAAGGATGCTAGCCCTGCATTTTTCATGGTTCTACAAGTGACAAGCGGCCAGATTCACTTTGGTTACCCAAAAATGCGGGCTAAAAGAAACCCGCGCCTCTTTAGAGAATTGAAAACAGAACTGACAAGATGTTGGGCGTGCAAGGACCAAGGGTTCGTCGTTTGCCCAGGCTCTTGCTTCGATCCAGGGCGATGAATTCCCTTCGCTGGCGCGGGTTTCCCGAGCCCGGAAATCTCACCCGAACAGCCGACGGATCCCAGCAGGCGGTTGATGGGTGAAATTTCCGGGCTAGCGCTCGAACGGGATGATGAAGAGATTGACGCTGATCGGCGGCACTGGTATGGCGGCAGGATCAAAAGTGGGAACAGCGTTCTCACGAATCTGAAGGACGGCTTCCTCACCGGGCACATTGTAGGCGTAGGGATCGGGACCGGCGATGAGAAAGCGAGTGACCTGCGCCGTGATATGGCCGCCGGAGAGTTGGAGTCTGAGGGTAAGATTCCGCGCGGTGGGATTGACAATGCCCAAAGTGAGTTGGCGCCGATCGGCGGTGAGTGCGGCGCAGACATCGAGCGGGGCGGCATCTCCATCCACATCGAGGGCCAGGGCACCGAAGTGTCGGCGGTAGAGCTTCAGGGGCAATCCCGTGGCGTCGAAGGCGGCGGCATTGGCCGTGGTTTTGATGGCGCCAAGCACGTTGACCGTTTGTGCGTAGTTGGCCATTTGGATGAGATCGCATTGGCGGACCATTTCATGGATACCGCAGGCGATACCGAGGGCGTCGCGAAGCGTGTAACGAACGCCATTTTCGCCGTAAAGCGGGGGGCCGTACCAATAATTCCATTCATCAAGTGCGAGGGGGATCATGCGCAGTTCGAGGTTGGGGAGGGTCTGCAGCAATCGGCGCTGGCTCTCGGCCTTCTCACGAATCGCATTCGGAATGGCGGCGACGTGAGCCCGGAGATCATCCTGTTGACCGCAATAGAAGTGTTCGCTGAGCAGGTCGATCGATTGTGCGCAATGGGTCAACATGCCTTCGCTCCAGGACCCCGTCGCACCAACGCCCACCACGCGAATGTCCGGGTCGACTGCCCGCATGGCGCGCACAAACTCCCGATGCCTGGCAAGGTAACGGTCGAGGTCCACGTGACCGAGTTGCCAGTCACCGTACATTTCGTTTCCAATCCCCCACCACTGCACGTGGTAAGGTTGCGGATGCCCATGATCCGCCCGTTGCCGGCCCCAGGTCGTCTGAGGACCGCCATTGCAATATTCGACCAGGGCGGCGGCCAACTCCGGGGAACCGAGGCCGGTGTTCACCACGACGAGCGGCTCCGCTTTCAACAGGCGACAAAAACCGATGAACTCGTCGATGCCGAAATCATTGTGTTCGACCCCTTGCCAGGCAGGATTCTGCCGCGGCGGACGCCGGTCTATGGCCCCAACGCCATCGCGCCAGTCATAGCCGCTGACGAAGTTTCCGCCGGGCCAACGGTAAATGGGGGCGTCCAGTTCGCGCAGGAGCTTAAGGGTATCAGATCGAAGGCCGTCGGTTTGGTCCGCTGGCATCATGGATGACGCACCAATCCAAATCCTTCCGGTGGATTCCAGCCCTAAACTCAAGCTGCCGTTCGTCGTGGTCGCGCCCGAATGAAAGTGGAAGGGATAACGCCCGAAGCTCGGCTGATTCAACCGGATCGTGGCCGTATCGGACTGGCTGGGGCGCTCGCCCCAGTGAAGTCGGACTTTGACCGTTCCACGGCCGCGAAGGATGACGTAGCCCTGGTAATCCCGGTCGGCCTGCAACCCAAGACCATTCTGCCAAATGCCGTGGAGCTCGTCAGTGGCGCGCGCGGTGACCGATACCTTCACAGCCCCATCCGCGGCATAAGGTTGGGTGACGTCGTAGAGCAGCGACCAGCCCACTTCGCCACCGAGCTTCCGCCACGGGGAACCAGGCGAGCCGGGGGCATAGTAGAATTTGCGGTCGTCGAGCAGCTCGGCCCAAATGCCGCCGTAAATGCAGCGCCCCAGATGTTCAATGAACTGACCGTAAATAAAGGGGTGAATCGGGCCAGTTTCCCGGTTCAAATCAACGCGCACCTCGATTGGGATGTTCTGCGCCGAAGTCGCGCTCGCGGTGTTTGTGGATGAGTTATCGCTCGCCGCCGCAGGCGTGGCCGGCTCCGCGGCCCGCGCTCCCCCCATGACGAGCAAACCAATGCCGGCGATCAACCAGCGGACGAAGCGAGGATGTACGGTCGTCAGGATCACCCGTACAGACAACCAAATTCCCAGGGTGCGGCCAATTCAAATCTGGCGGGCCAGCCCGGGAAGTTCCACACCCGGCGCAGGCTTGCGAGCCCATAGCAAGACCTGCTGGGGCTCGGCGCGGCTGGGTTGACTGCGCGGCCGGCCTGGCGCAGAGTGCGGGCAATCTCATTCCGTTCTATGTCCAAACCAACCGATTTAACAAAGGCCGGCGGTTACACCCGTCGACAATTTATCACCGGTGCGGGAGCAGGCGCGACCGCGTTGGCGTTCAACCTCGTCACGCCTGCGACAGCCCGAGGCGCATCGGCCAACGGCACCCTGGCCATCGGGTGGATTGGCTGTGGCGGTCGAGGAACATGGATTGCCGATTTATTCCGCAAGCATGGCGGATATCGCATTGTTGGGGCCGCCGACTATTTTCAGGATCGGGTGGACGCTTTCGGCGAGAAGTTCCAGGTACCGGCAGATAGGCGGTACACGGGGTTGAAGGGTTACCAAAGGCTCCTGGAGCAGGACCTGGACATGGTGGTGATCGAGAGTCCCCCCTATTTCCATCCGGAACAGGCGGCCGCAGCGGTGGATGCGGGCCGGCACGTTTACCTGGCAAAGCCGGCGGCCGTCGATGTGCCCGGGTGCCAAACCATCGCCGAGACGGGGACAAAGGCGACGGCCAAAGGGCGCTGTTTTCTGATTGATTTCCAGACTCGGGCGAATAGCGCCTACCAGGAAGTTGTCCGCCGCGTCCGCGCCGGCCAGATTGGACGGATTGCGAGCGGCGAAGCCACGTACTTTTGCGGCCCGACCTTCGAACAGGCCAATGAAGAGCTGCGCAAAGACCCGCACAACCCCGAGGTCCGGCTCCGGGCGTGGGGTCTGGATCGGGTGCTCTCCGGGGACGTCATCACAGAACAAAACATTCATGCATTGGATGTAGCCACGTGGATCCTGGATGCCGCACCCATTCGCGCCTATGGAGCCGGGGGCGCGGCGCGAGGTTACGCCGGAACGTGCTGGGACTATTTCGCCGTGGTCTATTATTTTCCGGACGACGTGCTGCTCAGTTTTTCGTCGAAACAGTTTGGCCATGGCTATGACGACATCCTGTGCCGGGTCTATGGCACGACAGGCACGGCAGACACACATTACTTCGGGGCCGTGACTTTGAAGGGAAAAGAGGAAGGGTACAACGGCGGGGTCATGCAGAATCTCTACACGGAAGGGGCAGTGAACAACATTGCCACCTTCCACCGTTGCGTCACCCAGGGCGATTTCTCCAACCCGACGATCCCCGCTGCGGTTCGCAGCAATCTGACCACGATCCTGGGCCGAACTGCGGCTTACGAAAGACGCGAAGTGACTTGGGATGAAATGATGCGCCAAGCGGAGAAATGGGACGCGGGCCTGGAAGGGGCGAAGGCTTAGCCCGGACCGGGCGTCCGGGCGCCCCGGAGTCGAATTGTGCCGAACACGAGGGCCATTGATCCTCGAGTTGGAGTGATGAACCGCATATGGCCGTCTGTGCGCCGATTTTAACCTGTGATGAAATTCTCTCTCCTGTGGATCGTGATTGCAGCATGGCCAGGTTTGGCGTTCGGCGCCGATTTGAATCCGCCCGAATTGGCACCATTGCCAAAGCTGCGGTCAAACCCGGGCCGGCCGCTCATGGACGTGCTTCAGGAGCGACAGAGCACCCGGAGCTTTAGCACAAAACCGATCGCTCGCGAGATCCTCGCCGATCTGTTATGGGCGGCGTTCGGCGTAAATCGGCCGGAGACCGGCCAGCGCACGGCACCTTCGACCATGAACCTCCGTAGCATCGATATCTATGTGATGACCGCGGATGGCTGTTCGCGGTACGACGCGGAGTCTCATGGATTGGTCCGGGTCGGGAAGGAGGACGCACGTGCCCTTTCGGGCGGCCAGGACTCCATCCGAACGGCGCCGGTCGCCCTCGTTTATGTGGCCGACCATGCGAAATTCGGCCGGCTCCCGGAACAGGAGCGTAGCTTCTATGCCGCGGCGGATGCGGGGTTCATTGGCCAGAATGTCTATTTGTACTGTGCATCGGCGGGTTTGGGTTGCGTGGTGCACATGCCGGGAGACCGGGCGGGAATGGGGCGAGCACTTGGATTGCGTCCGGAGCAACAGATCGTGCTGGTCCATTCGATTGGTTACGCCTCCGACTCGGACCGGGCAGGGATTGACAACCGATAACACTAAATCGATCTCCATCCAACCCGCGCATTTCATGAATGCTACCTCTCGCCGGACCTTTCTGCGAATCGGACTTCCTGCTGTCGCCCTGGGGGGATTATTGCTCCCCAGACTGCAGGGAGCAGCACGATCCAAAGCGGCCGCAATTCGCCTCGGCGGCCCAATCTTCACCAAAACGGAGGATCCGCATGAGCTGGCGGAGGCACACCGGAAATCGGGTTATGGGGCAGCGTATTGTCCGGAGGTAGCCCTGACCGACGCAACGCGGATTCGCGCCATATCGGATGCGTTTGAGCAGAGGGACGTTGTCATTGCGGAGGTGGGACGTTGGGTTAACCTGCTCGATGCGGATCCGGCGAAACGGAAGGCCAACCTGCAGGCGGTGACGGACGGACTGGCCTTGGCCGACGCCGTTGGGGCATTGTGCTGCGTGGATATCGCCGGGTCGTACAGCCAGGAGACATGGTATGGCCCGAGCCCGGACAACTTGTCCCGGAGGTTCTTTGATGCGGCGGTGGAGAACGCGCGCAAGATCATCGACGCAGTCAAGCCGCGCCGGTCGAAGTTTTGTTATGAGATGATGGGTTGGTCGTTGCCGGACAATCCGGACAGTTGTCTGAAGTTATTGAAGGCGGTGGATCGTCCGGCATTTGCGGTGCACCTCGATCCGTGCAACCTGGTCAACTCACCGACAAAGTTCTATCGGAATGCCGAACTGCTGGAGGAATGCTTCGATAAGCTGGGGCGGTGGATCGTGAGTTGTCACGCCAAAGACCTTCGCTGGGAGGTTGAAATGAACATGCACTTTGTCGAGACGCGGCCCGGCCTGGGCATGCTCGATTATCCAACCTACCTCCGGCGGTTGGGCCAATTGCCGCAACACCCCCCACTCATGCTCGAGCACCTCCCCAATGCCGAGGAATACGATCGGGCCCGGCTTTACTTGTTCGAGCTTGGAAAACAGACCGGGATCACTTTTGGATGATCAAGCGAATATCGGTTTGGCAATCATCCGATCGCAGTGGTCATTTTTTCGCACGAAACCATCGGAGGCTGAATTAAGATCCACATCCGAAAATTACCGATCGTGGCGAATCATCAGCCGCATCCGCTCGCTTCACCACTACGGCCTGCCGGTCCGGTTCACGCCCGGGTAAATGGTCGAAAACTGCTCTACTTTGGGGGTTGCGACTACCTGCGGATCTCCCACGACCCCAGGATACGAACCGCGCTAAACAGAGGCGCGGAACACTGGGGGATGAACGTCTCGGCCTCTCGAAGGACTTCCGGGAATCGAGCCTTCTACGAAGCGCTCGAACAGGAATTGGCGGCCTTTTTCCAGGCGGAATCGGCGGTGTTGATTTCCAGCGGTTATATGACGGATTTGACCGTAGGCCAGGCGTTGACAGGCCAATTCACCCATGCCTTCCTCGATGCTCGATCTCATCCGGCTTTGTTGGACGCGACCCGGTTTTTGGAATGCAAAGTCCGGCGCTTCCGCCACCGCGACGCGCAGGACTGCGCGCGCCAGATCCAACGTGCGGGAAGACCGTCGCGCTTGATCATCCTCACGGACGGAATGTTCGGTCACAACGGATCCGTGGCTCCGCTGCGCGCATATGCGCGGGTCCTGCCGCCGCAAGGTCGAATGCTGGTGGATGACGCCCATGGAGCCGGCGTGTTGGGCGAGAACGGTCGGGGAAGCGCGGAACTGGAGGACGTGCAGGACAGGCGGTTGATCCGCACCATTACCTTAAGCAAGGCGTTCGGTGTCTATGGAGGCGCCATTCTCGGTTCGGCCGAATTGCGAAATGCCGTCATCCAAAGGAGCCGGCTGTTCATCGGGAGCACGCCGCTACCGCCACCGCTGGTGCATGCGGTAAGGGAATCGTTGCGAATCCTGCGACGGCGACCTGCGCTGCGTCGACGGGTGCTTTCCAATACCCATCGTCTGCGCGAGCTCATCCGAGCTGGCGGGATCCCTATGTTAGAAATGCCAGGACCGGTGGTGGAGATCCGGCCGTCAATGGCCGATGCGCGCGCAGCGATCGATCAGGCGCTCTTGGATCAGAGGATTCTGCCGCCGTGGATCATTTACCCGGGCGGTGTCGAGGGCGGTTATTATCGGTTCGCCATTTCGGCCGCGCATCGCGAGGAACACCTCGTAGCAGTCGCGCGCGCATTACTTAGTTGCCGCGGGCATTGGCAATAGCCAATGGCAAACAGGCGGCACGCGTCGAACCGGTCTCCCGATTGCAATCCCGACGGCGGGAATCTCTAGCGCGCTGACTGGGCTTGAGCAATTCGCTTACGCGGGGAAAGTCAGCGCCGGCTCACGTCGGCGGCTACGCCCCATTCCGTAGCCGCGCTCGTAAGAGCGCGCTGACCAGCCCCGCCGCTTCAGTCCGCTTACCCCCAGTCAGCGCCGACTCACGTCGGCGGCTACGCCCCATTCCGTAGCCGCGCTCGTAAGAGCGCGCTGACCAGCCCCGCCGCATCAGTCCGCCTACCCCCAGTCAGCGCCGACTCACGTCGGCGGCTACGCCTCATTCCGTAGCCGCGCTCGTAAGAGCGCGCTGACCAGCCCCGCCGCATCAGTCCGCTTACCGCCAGTCAGCGCCGACTCACGTCGGCGGCTACGCCTCATTCCGTAGCCGCGCTCGTAAGAGCGCGCTGACCAGCCCCGCCGCATCAGTCCGCTTACCGCCAGTCAGCGCCGACTCACGTCGGCGGCTACGCCCCATTCCGTAGCCGCGCTCGTAAGAGCGCGCTGACCAGGCCCGCCGCATCAGTCCGCTTACCGCCAGTCAGCGCCGACTCACGTCGGCGGCTACGCCCCATTCCGTAGCCGCGCTCGTAAGAGCGCGCTGACCAGCCCCGCCGCATCAGTCCGCTTACCCCCAGTCAGCGCCGACTCACGTCGGCGGCTACGCCCCATTCCGTAGCCGCGCTCGTAAGAGCGCGCTGACCAGCCCCGCCGCATCAGTTCGCTTACCCCCAGTCAGCGCCGACTCACGTCGGCGGCTACGCCTCATTCCGTAGCCGCGCTCGTAAGAGCGCGCTGACCAGCCCCGCCGCATTAGTCCGCTTACCCCCAGTCAGCGCCGACTCACGTCGGCGGCTACGCCCGTTTCGATAGTCGCGCTCAACCAGTCCAAAAAAAGAGGCGGGGAGCCCGCTTTCACGGACTCCCCGCTGTGCAAGGAACTTGCTATCGCTTATGGCGATACCAAAATGCGATAGAACTTGTCCGGGTTTGCCGCGTCCGGCGTGACCGTATAGGTGCCGCCCGTGGGCTGCGGCGACACATCCGTCCAGGTCGTCAGATCCGACGACTCCTGCAACGTGCCGGTGCCCGTCCAGTTCAACGTCACCGCTCCACCCGAGAGGGTCGGTGCTTCGAAGGTCGCCTCTGTGGACGTGGGGATGTCAGGTTCCGGTACCGTCCGGGTCCGGAAGGCCGGGACCGCGCCGGTTTGCTCCCCATTCACCAGAGCCCGAGTCCCGTCGGGGTTAACGGTGAACCACTCGACATTGGCGCCGCCGCCGCCCTCAAACCAGAGCAACCGGAAGAAATAAACCCCGGCTTGATCCACATTGAAGTAAAACTCCGTGTCCGCCGATCCTCGGCCGGCATCAAATTTGCCGAGACTCAAATACTTCTGCACCGGCGGGGGTATCGTTACCCATGGTAACCTCGAATCCGTCGTCGCTATTGACAACCATCCGGTAGAAGCCGGTGTCGAGTTCGAGGAACGCGCGGGCCTCGCCCGCGATATTATCCGTGTTGGCGGTTGCTGAGCCCGGGATGCCCGGGATGCCTTCATCTGGGACGTTCTGCGGCGCAGCTGCGGTGGAAGTGAAGTTGCCGGCGGCTGCGGCAGCCTGATCGAAGTTGACCCAATCAATATTAAAGAAACCGTTGACTTCTGGCGTAACATATCCGTTCGGGTCGTGAAGGTCGGGTCCGAGCGTCCCGGCGAGGATGTCTTCGGCGCCGGCAATTGTCGTGCCGGGACCGGTTTCAACCTGATAGGTGCGCCAGCGCATGCCTGGAGTGGCGCCTGTCCCCGGAGCCGTCGCAAGTGCGGGCGGCAGGGTCGGGTAATCAATGACCGTGAACGAATAGGTGGCCGTTTTAGCTTCACCGCCCGCCATGTATGCGACGTCGACCGTGTAGACCGCAGCGGGGTCAAGAAGTGCCGGCGGCGTAACGGTCGCACGCGTCTTGTCCCCCGTCTTGGTGGCAGTCATGGGATAAGTTTCCCCGTTGAGCGTCACCGTGACGGAATTGGCATCCACTGCCGCGCCGGTCCCGTCAGCGATTATGATCTGGATCTTGGAGTCCGGGGCCACCGCCGTCTGCCCGGGCCAGGGCGCGGCACTCACAATATCCGCCACCAACGGTGCAACAGCTCCGGTGGGTTTGTAGGCCGCTAGACCACCGGCCGCAGTGTCCCCGATGAGGGCCGGGGTGCCATCATCGAGAATGGTGAAAAATTCGAGGTTCGCGCCACCGCCGCCTTCCCACCAAAGCAGTCGGCTGAGGTAGACCCCCGAAGCGCCCTCGGGCACGACGACGTCAAATCGAACGTCCGAGGATCCTTTGCCGCCATTGTACTGTCCGGCGATGTCGGACGTACCTCGCGCCTCCCGGAGCTTCGAAGATAGCCGAACGCATCTCGGGGCCGAAGCTGACCCGGAAGCCATCATCGCTGTTGACCACAAAGGTGTATAGTTTGGGACCCTGGAGCTGGAGGTAACTGTAGATCTCCGCTACGGCGTTATCGGTACTGCCCTCGGTCGCAGGAGGAACCGGTATTCCCGGGATGCCTGGGATCTGGTAATCGGCATAGTCCGGCCCGGTCGCGCTGGTAAAGGTGCCGATCTCGGTGGCTGGTGTGGCGAGTACGTCCTGGTTGATATTGACCCAAGGACTGAAGTACACGTTATCCGCCGGGAACGAAAAGTTTCCATTGGCATCGACGCCGCCGGCCCCTCCCGCGGGATCCACGATGTTCGCGTAAGGATTTCCCGTGGCCGGGTCAATATAGCCGCCGGCAAGTTGCCGCTGGGCATTCCAGACCGAGGTCGCATCCCCCGGCGTGCGGCCCACGGCGATTTGGTTGATGGTACCAACAAAGCCGGGTGAACCAGTATCATAGGCACTCGCCGGAGCGATCCAGGAAGGATCAAGCTTGACGTAAGCCTGCACGGTGATGGTTTGATCAGCCGTGGTTTCGTTTCCGTCCGTGTCCTTCAAGGTAATGTTCAACGCGTGCTGAGAACCGGAATCGAAGAAGGTGTTTTGCGCCGAGAGGATGTTGTAACTGATCGTCGTGCGCGTACCGACCTTGGAAACGGACGACGTGATAGCGGTGCCATCGAGCGTCGTGGTGACAGTTGCCGGATCAACTACGGCGGTGCCGACGTCATTGACCACGACGGTGTATCCGACCGCGTTAGCTGTCGCAGGCCGAATTGCGGGGTGCGTTCCTCCGCCGCCAATCAGTGAACCCAGCGGAGAGGCGGAAAGCGAAATGATTTCGTCCTCGGTGAGGACCCGGTTCCAAATCGCCATGTCGTCAATCTCTCCCTCCCACTCTCGATTCCGGGCGCCCGGATTCTCCCCGATCATCACATTGAAATCGTCCTGATCGAGCACCGGGGGAGTGAGGTTGCTCTCGGCTAGCGTGCCGTCGATCCACAGATACGTGCCCGTCGCAGCATCGCTGATGGCCGCGAAATGATGCCATTGGCCGTCATTCACACTCGGGGCCGCCGCTCCTGGTTCTCCCACCCCGCCCGCGTACGCTATGCTGTCCGTGGCAGCCCGGCGAGCCACGCGCCAGTTTGTTCCTTCACCTTTGGCAATGAGTGCCTGCCAATCCGTGTCGAACGTATCGACCCTGAACCATCCGGCGATCGACATGCTGCCGCCGGGAAATTCAAGCTCGTTCTCATCGCCTCCGGTAATCTCGACGAATTGATCCTCGCCGTTGAGCTTGATGGCCTTCCCAAAACCGGCCTGGCCATCGACAAAAGGTATCGGTTCGGTCCCGCGAGCGGTTCCTTCAAACTCACCGAAATAATCGAGGAGATTATCGTCGAAGTTCCAATAGGCTACGAGGCCGTTGAGAATTTGCGCCTGGGTGGTCAAACCCAGGCAAAAAAGCAGGGCAACCGTGCTCATCAGCCACGGACCGCCGAATGGTTTGCGTTGCGTTAACATATTTGTTGCTCCCACTACTTCTGGAGCTCGCAGGTTGCGGCTCGCCGTGGTTCGGCGACCAAAACCTGCCAGCGCCATCGGATATTGTTAGTTAAGGTTTCATTCCTCTAATCGCGGCCTGGTGGGCCGTTCACTACGCCGATTGACTGAACAAGACGGATTTGCCTCCTCAACTCGCGGAACACGCGCTGTCGGAGAACAAAGTTTCAAGTTCATTCTTAGTCGACACACAAAAACCTGGACACGAATCCCCTAATGGGCTCTATGTCTGTAAGACTCCAGTGTCTCTAATCTAATAGATAATCGCGTACTGTGATGCAAGCGAAATCTGCGCATTCCTGGTGGTCAACGGAGCTTTTTTTTAGGCGACCGGCGCGTCTGCTCACGCCAAGTGATGCCCCGTATCCATGAGCATGAGCTGCGAATCCCGGAGCGGGAGGTACATTTCGAGCCTGTCACTCTGTCGCACATTACGCTGCTGCGGGAGTGGCAGAATGATTGTCGAAAGCATGATTCCTGAGGATGCGGGTCATCCGAGCCGGCCGGAGCGCGACTGTGCGCGAAGCGCCAGTCGCAGCAGCGTGCGCAAGGTCCGAGACGTTCGAGTGTTCCCGGGGCGACGCGATACGCTCTCGTGCTCGTGCTCGTCCTTCGTCCTCGATTCCGTGATGCGACTTCCGTACGCCGCTGCGGCTGGTCCCGCAGACCGGACACAGCCACGCGCTGCGTGCATTGCGAACCGAGCTGGCCAGAGCGATCGTATTCGTCCTCTCACCTCACCCCATCCGCCGGCCGGGAGCGGAGAGGACGACCAATGTTGGCGGTGGTTTATTGCTAATTTATCTGCCGGCGCTCACCGCCTCCGCCGGAAACGCCAGCGCCGACTCACGCCGGCGGCTACGCCCCATTCCGTAGCCGAGCTCGTCAGAGCGCGCTGACTGGCCTCTGCGCAATTCGCCTACGCCAGAAAAGTCAGCGCCGACTCTCGTCGGCGGCTACACCCATTCCGTAGTCGCGCTCGTCAGAGCGCGCTGACTGGTCTCTGCGCAATTCGCCTACGCCAGAAAAGTCAGCGCCGACTCACGTCGGCGGCTACGCCCATTCCGTAGTCGCGCTCGTCAGAGCGCGCTGACCGGCCTGTGCGCAATTCGCTTACGCCGAAAAACTCAGCGCCGACTCACGTCGGCGGCTACGCCCATTCCGTAGTCGCGCTCGTCAGAGCGCGCTGACTGGCCTCTGCGCAATTCGCTTACGCCGGGAAATTCAGCGCCGACTCACGTCGGCGGCTACGCCCATTCCGTAGTCGCGCTCGTCAGAGCGCGCTGACTGGCCTGTGCGCAATTCGCTTACACCAGAAAACTCAGCGCCGACTCACGTCGGCGGCTACGCCCATTCCGTAGTCGCGCTGACGGCAAAAAAAAGCGGGGAGCCCGCTTGCGCGGACTCCCCGCTGTGTAAGGATCTAGCTATCCCTTATGGCGATACCAGGATGCGATAGAACTTGTCCGGATTCGCCGCGTCCGGCGTGACCGTGTAGGTGCCGCCCGTGGGCTGCGGCGAGACATCCGTCCAGGTCGTCAGATCAGACGACTCCTGCAACGTGCCCGTGCCCGTCCAGTTCAACGTCACCGCTCCACCCGAGATGGTCGGCGCTTCGAAGGTCGCTTCTGTGGACGTGGGGATGTCAGGTTCCGGTACCGTCCGGGTCCGGAAGGCCGGGACAGCTCCGGTTTGTTCGCCATTGACCAAGGCCCGGGTCCCGTCGGCGTTGACCGTGAACCACTCAACATTGGCGCCACCACCACCTTCGTACCAGAGCAGCCGGAAGAAGTAGACACCGGGTTCCTCGACATTGAAGTAGAACGTCGTGTCCGCGGACCCTCGGCCACCGTCGAATCGGCCGAGGCTCAGATATTTCTGGCCAGCGGCGGTATCGTTACCCATGGTGACTTCGAATCCGTCGTCGCTATTGACGACCATCCGGTGGAAGCCGGCATCGAGATCCAGGAACGCGCGGGCCTCGGCGGCGATGTTATCCGTGCTGGCGGTCGTGCCCGGGATGCCCGGGATGCCCTCATCCGCGACGTTCTGCGGCGCGGCGGCGGTGGCCGTGAAGTTACCGGCATCAGCGGGGGTTTGGTCGAAGTTGACCCAATCAATATTAAAGAACCCGTTGACTTCTGGCGTGGAGTACCCAGCCGGGTCATGAATATCGGCGCCGCGCGTGCCGGCGAGCGTTTCTTCGGCACCGGCAATGGTAGTGCCGTGGCTGGTCGCGATTTGATACGTGCGCCAGCGCATGCCGGCAGTGGCGCCGGTCCCCGGAGCCGTCGCCAATGAAGGCGGCAGGGTCGGGTAATCAATGACCGTGAAGGAGTACGAAGCCGACACCGGGTTACCGCCCGCGGTGTATCCAATGTCGACCGTGTAGACCTCAGCGGGGTCAAGAAGTGCGGGCGGCGTTACGGTTATACGGCTCTTGTCGCCCGTCTTAGTGGCCGTCATGGGATAGGTCTCGCCATTCAGCGTCACCGTGACGGAGTTGGGATCCACGGCTGCGCCGGTCCCGTCGGCAATGATGATCTGAATCTGGGAATCAGGGGCAACGGCCGTCTGGCCGGGCCACGGAGCGGCACTCACGACCGCGGGGGCGAGCGAATTCACAACGCCGCCAGCGGGCTTATAGGCAGCCACGCCGCCAGCCGCGGTGTCACCCACCAGGGCGGCGCCACCGGTGGAGTCGGTCAGGTTGAAGAATTCGAGGTTCGCACCGCCGCCGCCATTCCACCACAATAGGCGATTGAGATAGACCCCGCTTGCGCCTTCGGGCACGACGACGTCGAACTGAACGTCCGAGGAGCCTTTGCCGCCGTTGAATTGTCCGGCAATCGCAGAGGTGCTTGCGCCGCCTGGCGCGGTGAAGAGCGCCGAGCGCAGATCGGGTCCGAAGCTGACACGGAAACCGTCGTCACTATTGACGGCAAAGGTGTAGAGTTTCGGTCCCTGCAGATCGAGATAACTATAAGCTTCGGCGACGATATTATCGTTGCTCGCCGTGGTTCCGGGGATGCCGGGAATTTGATAGTCAGCGTAGTCAGCACCGTCCGTGCTGGTGAAGCTGCCGATCTCGCTTGGAGTTGCATCGAGGACACCCCTGTTGATGTTGACCCAGGGTTTGAAGTACACAGCGTCATCCGGGAACTCGAAGTTGCCATTGGCGTCGGCGCCACCAAAGCCGCCCGCCGGGTCAATCAGGTTCGCGTAGGGATTCCCCGTTGCCGGATCGATATAACCGTTGGCTAACTGACGCAAGGCGTTCCACTCGTTGTTCGCGTCGCCCGGCGTGCGGCCGACGGCAATTTGATTGATATTGCCCACAAATCCGGGTGAGCCGGTATCATAATCGCTCGCAGGGGCGATCCAAGAAGGATCGAGCCGGACATACGGCCGCACGACATAGGAGCGTTCTTCGCTGGCTTCGAGACCATTTTCGTCTTTCGCCGTGATGGTTACCAAATTTGTGACCCCGGGATCGAAGAAGTTGGGCAGCAGACTGTAGGTGATCATGCTAACGGCGCCCGCCTTCGTGACGCTGTAATCGGAGGACGGCAGGGCTGTGCCATTCAGAGTCAAACTGATTGAGTTCGGATCCAGCACGCTACCCGCGGCGTCATTGATCTGGACGGTGAATCCATCTGCTCTCCCAACCAACCCGGAGATGAGGAAGTTCGTGGCCGGGATGGTGGTCAGGACCATGTTGTCGAAGTGCTGATTGCCGTTGTTGCCACCGGTGCGGCCGGCAAAGACCAGTTGACCCGGACTCGGGAAGAAGGTGGTCTGGTAATTAGTCAGGAACTGGTGACCTTTCCACCAGAGGTTGACCTGGCCCTGGACGTTGAGTTCAACCTTGAACTTGGCCCAGCCAAGCAATTCCCAGGAGGATGGACCCGAGAGGTCGTTGGGGTCGACATCCGGATTGCGCGGCCCGGTTTGGAGCGAGGTGATGTCGTCGAGGGCGCCGTCGGTCGTCGGCAGCTCGATTTCCTGGAGGATGGTGTTATCGACCCGAACGCTGAATCCTCGAACGTCAGGGGCGCCGGATTCCCATTCGTCGAAGCCGATCGCCAACCCGGTCTGCGTGCCTTCCTCGGGGAGGTTGGCTTCAGCCGTTGGGCTGGCGGCGAATGCGCCGGTCGCAGGGTCCAGCACCACTGGATCCGTACTGCGGGCGTAGCTCATGCTGAAGCCGTCCGCCGGGGGATCTTCCCCACCACCGCAACGGACATCGGCTTCGAAAGTGAAGGCTTTAATGACCAAACCCTGGTCGATGTCCGGAAAGACCAGGACCGATTTCTGGCTGTCAATGGCCCTCGTCACCACAAGGAAACCACCGGGATTGCCGCCACTTTGGATCCATTCGGCATTGCCGAAGAATTGGATCCCTTGATTGGTTGGATTGGTTTCGAAGTCGAATGTGGCGGTGCCTGCCCAGCCGGTCGTAGTGACGACGGCGAAGCTGGCGACGGCCAAACCCAGACCGAACCATTTTCTGCTTTGCTTCATAGTTTGAATGAGGACTTGAGGGTTGCTATTCACAGATTTATCGGACCGACTGCTCGCCCGCGTTTACATTCGTGGCCGCCCACAGACTGACGGCTCCAAGCACGCCGCTTATCGCCTTCCACGGGACAAGTCTGCGGCCTAGGGCGGTCGCACCTCGATTTCGTTTATTTTCCATAGTGGTTACTTCCTATTTGGGTTCTTTCTTTCATTTCACTTCGACTGAACAACCGGACCGTCTGACCGAGACTTTGCCCGCCGACAGGATCGCCCGATGGTTGGCTCCAGCGAAACCTGATGACCCAAGTCCGACCGCCGCGTCAAGCGAACGAATAGACGGGCCTTGCGAGGGCTGAGTTGTTCTCATTTGCGAATTACTCAAATCTAATGCATGTGGAACTTATCCACGCAAGAAGATTTTCACATTTCGCTGCCTGTCCGGCCTCCTTGTACGTGCCTGAGTGCCAATGATTTGAGATCATCGGGTACTCTGCGCAAGGGTGTGCGTTTCAATGCACAGGGCCGGGAAACGTCTCTGATAGTCGGAATTGTTACCCCTTATCGCGTTCTCCCATCACGATCCGAACGCGCGCTCCGCGCCTTCATCGGATTCTGGCGGAAATGTTACGGCGGCGGGAATGGAACCGTCCGTCGAATCTGAGCTACTGCTTGTGCTCTTCGCTCTGGTTGTATTCGCGAAAATTGAACAGGAGTATCCCGAGGCCCCCGTAAACGAGCGTCAACAGCAGCAATCCACCGGCGGCAGTCCACAAAGGAATTGCCGCCCAGACAGCACCCTTCGCGATCGACTCGAATTGCTCGAGCAGGGCGCGAAAATGACGGGCGACGGAGAGGGTATTGATGTTGGTGGGTATCTGCCCGACTCCAACCTCGACCACGAAACCGTAGACGATGCCCAGGAGCAGATATTTGCGTGTGAGCAGTCCCAGGAAAGCCGCGATCGCGCCGTAGGCGGGCACGACCATGAGTTGAGCACCCAGGAGCAGCAGGGTACTCACCGCTGCGCCAGGGACCCCCAACAACTGAGCCGCGACCCCCAGTAGCAATGTCATCAGCGCAAGCGGCACTTGGACGGTGACAAGGGCGCATAACCAGCGCACAACGAAGAATCGAGTGCGGGTAAGAGGCCGGGTGATGAGGAACCCCATCGTGCCGGATTGCACTTCATCGCGGACGATCGACCCGAAAGTGATCAGACACCAAAGCGGCACGACGAGTCCAAATTGAAAGCGGCTGATCCATTGCAGCCAATCGGTGAGGGCATCGAGCTCTTCGGTTTGAAACGTTAACCAGGCCAAAACCGGGCTGGCCAGGATGACCAGCGCGAGTACGGGCAGGCGTTTCGCGGACCAGACCGAACGCCACGTCATTCCCCAAAGACCGCACCACGAAGTCACCCATCCGGGTAAGGGTGAAGGAGGAGGTTGGGTGATGGGGGCTGGGAGATCGGCGGAATTCATGCCGTCATCCTTTCGAAGATCTGGCGCAAAGATCGGCTTTCGCTGCGGATTTCGTAGACGGCCACGCCGCTCTGGAGGAGATGGTGCGGCCAGGTGGCATAGAAGGACAGGGGATCACGAATGCGGATTTGGAGCTGGCCCTTTTCGGGTTGGAGATCGAACCCCAGGAGCAGCCCGGCATCGAAAAGATAGCGCGCAAGCCGGTCGGGGTCGTTGCAGCGGATCAGGAGTTGTTCGGACCATTGGCTCAGGTCTTCCCGAATTTCCTGCCGGCTTCCGGAGGCCAAGACCCGGCCCCAATTCAAGATCAGGAAATTCCGGCACAAGGCTTCGAGTTCGGAGAGGATATGGCTCGAGATGAGAATGCTCTTGCCGGCCTGGGCGAGCCCTCGAAGGATTTGGGCCACTTCCTGACGGCCCATGGGATCGAGTCCATTCATGGGTTCGTCCAGAACAAGCAATTCCGGGTCGTGCAACAGGGCCTGGGCGAGTTTCGCCCGCTGACGCATGCCTTTCGAAAACTGGGCCAGAGGCCGGGTCCAATGGGACCGGACGAGTCGGACGCGTTCCAAAGCCTCGGTTGCACGGCGCTGACACTTCGGCAGCTCCCAGACCGGAAAGCCGTCCGAGGGTGATCAACCAGTCGAGGGCACGCAGGTCTTTGGGCACGGCATCGCCTTCCGGGCAGTAACCGATCCGCGCGAGGAGGGCAGGATTATTCCAGGGCAGCGCATCCAGGACACGAAGTTCGCCGGAGCTATGGCGGAGTTGCCCGGTGATGAGCTGGATGAGCGTGCTTTTGCCGGCCCCGTTCGGGCCGACCAACCCGGTCATACCCACGGGCACCTCGAAAGTCACGTGGTTGAGCCCCATAACGACACCGTACCACCGACTCAGTTCGCGGGCGTGAATGACGGTTTTCATTCGGTGCGGGTCCGACGAAGGAGAAAAATTCCTGAACCCACGCCCAGGATGCCGAGGGCCAATCCTGCGGGGCCAGCGTGGGGTGGCTGCCAATCCTGCAGGTGCTGGTGGGTTAGGCGCCGAATCAGGTCGCCCAGGACAGGAATATTGTCCTGGGCACGTTCGAGCTCCGCCTTCGGCTGGTAAACGGCCTCGGCGACCTGCCGGAGATCCTGGTGGAAACTCAGGTGCTGGAGCCAGGGTCGCTGATGGTGGCCGGTAGAGGCCAGGGCATTGCCGACCAACCAGAGCAACAGCCAACAACCCACAGCCGCCTTTTCTTTGGTGGAGACGGCGGAAATCGCCAACCCGAGCAAGCTCAGAAACGACATGCCGATGGCGGCAAAGAACAGCGTATTTCCGAGTGGGACTCGAGCGTGCCAGAAGAAACGCCAATCGGGAGCCAGCAGATTGCCGAGGATCCATCCTGCGATCTGCGGCCCGAGCCAGACCAGGCTCAACACCCCCAGCAGGATTCCCAGTTTGCCGGCGAGATAATCCAGGCGGTTCACGGCTTTCGAGGCGTAAATGATGATGGCGTTGCTGGATAAATCACGCGTGATCAAATGCGGAATGGCCAACATCACCGCAACGAGTCCGAGGGTGAGGTGGATGAGGCTGAAGTTGTAGAAAACGAGGTTCTGGGCGACGCGCACTGAAATTTCGGGGTGTTGCTCGAGCCAGTTCGTCAACCCGCCCACAAACGTCCGCAGGAGGGGATCGAGGTTTGCCGACGATCGGACCACAAGACTGTCCGCGACCAGGAGTTGCCCAATGCAGAAAAGCAGCGCCGCCTGCGACAATCCGATGCCCCAGGCGCTGGTGAGCAAGTACCGCATCCAACGATTTGCGAGCACGGCGCGGATTCCATGGCCGGTGATCGCAGCCCGCCGGCGCCAGATGCCTCGATGCCTTCCGGCCCAGTGCTGATACCCGATGTCATGGAGTGCCATTCGAAGTCTCCAGGGCTTGAATGTACATTTCTTCGAGGGCGTTGGGGCTTGGGGTGATTTCGAGCGGCGCTAAGTCCAGTTTCTTCAGCACTTCCAGGATCGCCGTCAATTCATCGCCGCCATGCTCGACCCGCACATGCCCGTTGGACAAGACTTCACTTGGCCATCCGCGATGGCGGCAGGCCTCGGCGAGATCCTCTTCGCGCTGGCCTACGACCACCTCGGCAGCGCCACGACGCTGGGCCTTGAGATGATCGAGCGTGTCGTGAACAAGGAGGCGACCCTGGGCCAGAAGGATGATCTGGTCGCACACCAGATCAACATCGTTCAGCAGGTGAGTGGAAAGGATCACCGTCATGCCATGCTCGCGCCACAGGCTCTGAATGAGCTGAAGCATCTGGGCCTGCCCTTTCGGATCCAAACCATTCGTAGGCTCATCCAAAAACACGACCTCTGGATCGTGCACGACCGCCTGCGCCAGCTTAAGCCGCTGTTTCATTCCGGTGGAATAGGTGTCGACCCGCCGGTATCGTTCCTGACCCATTCCCACGAAATCCAACATCTCGTGGGCGCGCTGCCGGGCCGCGTCAAACGGCAGCCCGCTGAGTTGGGCGCAATAGGTCACATATTCGCAGCCGACCATCCCCGGCACGTGACAATCCTGTTCGGGCGTGTAACCGACCCGACGCCGTATGTCGCGTCCCTCTTTCTGCACCTCGGCTCCCAAAAGCCGGGCAGAGCCGGAAGTGATCCGGTGCAGGCGGAGGAGGCATTTGATCAATGTGGATTTGCCTGCACCGTTGGGGCCGAGCAATCCGATGGCGCCACGGGACACCTGAAGATCAAGTCCATCCAGCGCTAACAACCGACCATAGCGCTTGATCAATCCCCGCGTCTCAACGACCCATTCGGACACGCGCTCAGGATAAGCATGACGCCCGAGTTTGCGAGTCGGAATTGTCACTTTCCAACTAAGGCCCCTCCTGCCTCGATCAGTGGCTCGATCCACGAGGCGCCCCGCAACAACGGGGAAGTCGGCCGTGAATTGAAAATGAGCTTCCCCTCCTGAGCTGTCGCCCTGCTGTTTCAGCGCGGTCCCGCCGGGTCGAACGGCGCTGGTCAGGCCGAGACCGGTTTGCCGATATAGCGAACCAGGGCCCAGCACGCGACGCCTCCCGCCAGAAGCAGCCAGAGGGGAGAGATCCCGTAGCCGGCGGGGGCGTAGCCGAACAGGATGGCCAACACGGCGCCCACGATTGCGTAAGGCAACTGGGTTCGAACATGGTCGATGACACCACATTCACTGCTGAGGGCGGAGACGACGGTAGTGTCGCTGATCGGAGAGCAATGGTCGCCAAAGACGGCGCCGGAGAGGACGGCCCCGATAGTGGCAATCAGGGCCGGTTGTGGAGGTTGTCCCGCTTGATATGCCGTGAGCGTCACCGCAATGGGAATCACCAGCGGCATGACGATCGCCATGGTTCCCCATGACGTGCCGGTGCTGAAAGAGACCATTGCAGCCATCACGAACACGAGCGCGGGCAGCCACGCCGGGGGCAGACTTTGTCCCAACAAATGAGCCAGATACTGCGCTGTTTGGAGTTCCTTGATGACGCTGTTGAGGACCCAGGCGCAGACAAGAATCAACGCCGGAACAAACATCTGTTGGACGCCATACAAGAAGGCCGGTGGTTCATCATGGCGGGAGAGGGCAGACGGCGTCTTACAGATCATTGTCAGCCCCAGCGCCACCACGGTGGCAACCGCAGTGGCGAGAACAAAGACCCCGGCCGCGTCCGCACGGCCCAGCGCCGCGATGAGTTGTTGGAAGTTCAAGGGATGCCCTAATCCCCCTCCATCAACATATAACCCGCCGAACACCCCAAAAATCAGGGTTGCGAGGGGAATCAGGGCGAATAGCGCACGCGAACCTGGTCGTGGAGCTTCAGCCGGCCCCGCGAACGCACTCGAGCGGCGATTTCGCTCGGCTTCCAGCATCGGCCCCCAGTCGCGCATGAGCCAGACCACCAGAAAAACCAGGAGCAGCATAAACAGATTGTAAAATCTGAACGGCAGGCTGAGCACCAGCCACGAATAAGGGGCGATCGCCATGACCGGGCTGCCCGGGTCCCCCGTATTCTCGAAGCCTTGACGAATGACCGACATTTCGTAGGCAACCCAGGTCGAGAGCAAAGCCAATCCGGCGATGGGCGCCGAGGTTGAATCGACGATGAATGCGAGCTTTTCCCGGGATAACCCTGCGCGATCGGCCGCGACCCGCAGCGTCTTGCCCACCAAAAGTGAGCTCGCCAATCCGTCAAAGAAAAGAAACCAGCCCATGAGATACGCCCCCAGTCCGGCGCGCCGCGGACTGATCGATTGTCCCAGGAATCGGTCCGACAAGGCATTCATCCCGCCATTCCGGCTGAGCACCTCGACGAATCCGCCCATCATCAGCGTGAAAATCAGAACGCTGATGTTCCATCGGTCGGTGAGCGACGTGACGAGCCGGCCCAGGAACAGATCTTGAAACGCCTGCCACGGATTGCCGGCATGCAACAGCAATGCACCACTGAACGCCCCTAGAAAAAGCGATACATAAATATCCCGAGTGACGAATACCAGTCCCACGGCCAGAATGCTCGGCCACAGCACGGCCGGACTGGATTTGATGTCCGGCACGAGCAGCCAGGCGAACGTGGCCAGGACCGAAAGAACGGTGATCAGTATCCGCGTTCGATTCATGCGCGTTTTCGGCAAGTTCATGGGCCGGGCAGGCCGAACCTGGCTCGACCCGGCACGCCCACGGCTCGATCAGACCGCCCGGATCCCATGAAATGTGGGTTAGCGCCGGATCCAGACGGTAGCCTGGGCCACGCTCCATTGATACTTTCGCGCGTGTTCGCGGATCAGAAAGGGCAGATCGTGGCGCCGACGCAATTCGAAGTCGGGTTCAAGAATGTGCTGAAGCTCGTCTCGAGTGCTCACGGACCGCCCATCGCGTACGAGTCCGCCAAGCCAGTTCGGCAGCGGCGTATACGCCTCGAGCCACGTGCAGGGCGTCGTAATCAGTAGTTGTCCGCCCGGGGCCACCAGGTCCGGCACGATCTCGAGACATTTGCGCGGTTCATGGAGCCGATCCAAAAGATTCGCCAAGAGCACCACGTCGAACCGGCCCCAATTCCGCCGCGGCGCCTGGGCATCACCCGTTTCAAAGCGAACGCGGCGACGGTCGATGTCGTCGGGGACGGAGGCAGTGGCCTGGTTGGAGAGCTGGCCCTCCTCGACGTAGGTATAAGGGAAAGTGCCATGCAATTGGAGATGCCGTGCCACCTCGATGAACCGAAGCGAATGATCGACGCCGACGACCTCCGAACAATGCCGGGCGAGCTCGAAAGCCGAACGTCCCACGGCGCAGCCGAGGTCCAGCCCGCGCGCGCGCGCCGGCAGGCGGGTCACATCGAACAACTCTGAAACACATCGCACGGGGAAATCCAGGGCATCGCCCGGTCCGAATGTCCAGGGAAGGACCTCGCGCCTGGAGCCGTAGTGGAAAAGGAGATACTCGGACAGTGCGCGCTCGGTTTCGTAGAAGTCGATGGCATTCACACGCTCAACGCCCGTTGCAGGTGGGGGCCGGGCCGATAACCTTCGATGACCACTTCGGTGGCCCCGTCGCGGTACATGCGGGCCTGGGTCACCAGAATCTCCGGAGTCTTCGTGGGTGAAAACAGGATATCATCATGCGTAGCGTGCTTCGCTTCCTTGAACTTCTCCGGTGTGAGATGGCCGCCCAGGTGATCGCTGCGGCCCGTCGCGACGTGCAGCGTGCCGAGGATCTTCTCATCCTGAATATCGCGTCCCGAAGGCGGAAGGTCCTGCGTGCCAAACCCCAATTCGCCCAGTTCACCGGTGACGGGATCGGAAGCGAGCCGCTCATTGTGCGCCTGGACGGTTGCGGCATTACCGGAGAAAAACGTCGCTTCCCGGATACGACCACCACTGACATTCATCAGCCCCAGTGTCCCATCTTCATATTTCATTGGAAACTGGCCTTCGGCGCCGGTCGGAACGAAATAGACTTCGCCGGCCGGGAGATTGGCGATGTCCGGTTTCTTGCCCCGGCACAACCCGTGACTCTTCTGAGCTTCCTGGCGATCGCAGATCAGTTTCAATTTGTAGCTGCGTCCCGATACTTCAAAGTCGATTTCAAAGGCGTCGGCCCGAGTCAACGCCAGGCGCAGTTTCTCGGCCTGGCGGCTGACCTCGTTGTAGTCCACCGCGAGCCCCGTTTGAATGATGATCGGGTTGAGACCGTGAAGCGTCGCCCCGCGGAACCCGATCTCCCTGGCAAATGCCGTCAGGGGCGCCGTCGCGGAGTAAGTCGATATGCAGAGGAGGATATCGAAATTCGGATAGACGTCCTTGCTGAGACTGACCTGGCGCCCATTCGCTGTCCAAGCCGGGTCGGGCAGGTCCAGGTTGCTGCCGCCCGTGACCTGATAGGCGAAAATATCGCCCCCTTGCAGTTTCAATTCGGCCAGGACGCCGTTCTTCAGTCCCTGGTAAAAGATGTCGTGCGCATGCCGTTGGATGGTTAGTGCGCTGTCGGCCAGGAAGGCGAATCGCTCAATCTGCCGCGGATTGGGCAGGTCGATAAGAATGCCGATGCGTTCTCCCGGTTCGGGCTCGAAGACCGTCTTGAGCAGGCGAGCCAGGTTGAATGGTGGAAACGGGCGTGTCGGGGGCTCGTTCATATCGACGGGAAAGCTAGCGCATGAGCAGCGAAAGGCAACTGCTCAACGTCAGCCGAAATGGGGTTTAACCCTTTTGCGGTTGCTTCGATATTCACCGGCCGATAAGCTTCGACCTCAACACTCAACCACGGAAAGAGACTATGGGCCAAAATTGTTTTCATGCGAGCATTGAAGGCGCCCAACATGGGGCGAAGAGTCTGGATGCCTTTTTGAAATGGGCAAAGGAATCCGGCGCCGCCGGGGCACAGCCTTCCAATTACATGCTCCAGACCGACAACGGTTTCAAGAGCGCCAACGAAATCAAGGAGGCCTTCGAGAAAGCGAAATTGCGGTTGGATGGCATCTCGGCGCACTGCGCATTCTGGGTGCACACTACCGCCTGGACGGGTAGCCCGACGATTCGGCCGTTTATTCCGGCGGACGTCGCGACGAAGTCCCCGGAACAGATCGAGAAGTGGGCCGAGGATTACATCCTGAAACTCTACGATCTCGCCGCCGAGCTCGGCATCAAGATCATCCCCATGTTTTGGGGGATCGCCTTCGGTTGGGAGGTTGCCACGGGTTATCCCTGGGGATTCTGGAGCGGCGGCAATTTCGATTTCATCAAGGAAGGCCAGGAACGGTTTGTCAACAAAACGGCCAAAATCCGGGCGCAAGCCAACAAGCTGGGAATTTATCTCGCCCATGAGATTCATCCCGGCACGGCGGCCATGTGCGCGGACGACTTCAACATGCTCGTGGCGGCATGCGACGGTGATAAATGCCTAACGGTAAACGCCGACCCTTCGCACTGCTGGGAAGGGGAGGATTGGGAGACCCGTTTCCTGAAGGTCGCCCCACGCATATACGCCTGTCACGTTAAGAACTTCGTCATCCGCAAGGGCCTGCCGTTGCGCATGGCGGAGCCTGCCTGGCAAAAGCGCGCCATGCAGTTTGTGGACATCCCGACAGGCGATCTGAACATGAGCCGCTATGTCGAACTGCTCATCCACACCGGCTATCCCCAACGCTATTGCGAAATCACGAAGAGCCCGACCGCACCGCTCATTGTCGAGGCCGAGAGCGCCTATCGCGATGTTGATGCCACCAGCGCCAACGGCATCCAGTTCGTCCGCGATAATCTCTGTTTCCCCACCGCCACTGGATCGTTCGAAGATGGCATGGGGGCCTGATCCCACGGGATGACTCCAAGCAGGGCACGGTCTCCGTGCCCTGCTTTTTTTTGGCTAATGGGCCGGGTCGGGGCTCAACCGACGGATTTGCTCCTGAATTCTGGCGATCATGTCCGTGGCACCCTGTTGCTGGGCGAGGGGCAGCATCTGGCGGTAGACCGAGATCGGATCCGGGTAGTCCGGTGTATCCCGAAGCAACTCCTCGTAATGGCCCAAGGCCTTTTCTCGGCGTCCATATAATCCCTCCAGTTTCGCCACGCCCAGCAGAAGCCGTGTCTTCTGTTGCGGCGTGACCTCGCAGGACAGAGCCTGCTGGTATGCCCGCATCGCGTCACCCAGCTTGCCCAGCTCGAAGAAAAGATCCCCCAACTTCTCCTGCAGGATCGAGCTGTTCTGAACCGGGGGGTTACGTTCCAGTTCCAAAGCAACCCGCCCCGGGTCTACGCCCGACACGAGTTGGAAGTTGACGATTTGCAGAAAGGCCCATGACAGGAGCGGGCTATGCCGGGCCGTGAGTTCCTCGTGCAACCGGGTGAATCGCATCCCGATGTGTTCGCCCGGTAGTAAGATGCCAAAAGGCCGGTACAAGGGATCACCAACCACGGTGATCTGCCAGGACAGGACAGGCTGAGCTGCCAAAGCAGCTTCCCCGAAGCTGTAACCAAAGCCGAGCAGGACTGCACCAAAGGTCGTCATGTTCGGCGTCAACTCGAGGTAGGGTTCTTCCACACTGCCCATGGTGGCAGTAACGCCTTTGGCCAGGAGCGGTCCCACCCAATGCCGCTGAGGATCCCGTATGGAAACGGCATTAAAGGAATGCAGATGATAGGCAATGGCTCCAGGCATGAACTCGACGGTCTTACGCGTGAACGGTCCGGACACATCGGCGTCGTACCAACCCGCATAGAATGCAATCTGGCTCATCGGAAAGGCCGCCGGATACGTTGCCGGTTGGTTATCCACGACGGTCTCATAACCGGTGCGGTGGACCAGATCTCCAAATCCTCTCAACCACTGATCTCCCATGATCGCCGGCGTATTCGTCAATCCGCGCAAATCAATGTAGGCCCGGCCCCATAATCCATTCGTTTCCGCCTCTATTGCCTTGTCCACCAACCCGCGAGCAATCCCGGCGGTCGGCCCATCAAGTCGTCCCACCACCCACACACCGTTGGTTGGATTGAGCTTCGCCCGGTTCGTCTGACCAAAGGCCGGATTCGCAATCGGCCCTACGGCCGGCAAGCCGCGCAGATTCGCAGGCAATAAGGCTAACTCGCTGTCCACTGCGGCCTCATTGCGCCGCAACTGTTCCGGCAACTGGCCTTGCCTCGACTCCACCAGCGACGGATCGCGCGCGATCTTCACGGGCACCCCGTAGCACAGCGTCAAATAACGCACTTTCGCCGCGTCAAGCCAGGGTGCGACTCCATCCTCATTCTCCGCTGTGCGCTCGTTCCCGGAGGGCGTGAACAACCCCCGCTCAACCAACGCCGCCAAGAGCGGCTCTTGCAGGAGGTCCCGAAATTCTTCCCGACTGATTGACTCCGAGACCGGCAGATCGAGCCCGATGACTTGTTCACCCGGAACTCCCCGCACGTCGGCGTAATACTCCGCCAAGGCCCGCGAGTCGGACAGTTTCCGATTGTAAACCACGACGGCCTCCCCGCCTTCCATTTTGGAATTATGGTCCGCTGCCGCCACTGCCGACCAGGATAACAGACTAACCGTCGTAAGGAGCGGCATCGCAATGTGCAACCAACTTGAAATGGTCCTCATGAGAAAGTCACCGCCATGCCGTCATAGGCCAACTCAACCGTGTCGGGGAGTTCGGCCTGGTCCCGGTCGTGGTCATAATCGTGGGTCAAATGGGTGAGCAGCGTTCGACCAGCCCCGATCCTCCGCGCCACAGTCAGGGCCTCGTCAAGGCACATGTGCGTTGGATGTGGCGCCCGGCGCAAGGCGTCAAGAATCACGACTTCCGCTCCGGAGACCTGAGACACCACATCCGCGGGGACTTCGTGACAGTCACTTAGATACGCCAAGCGACGATAACCCGCCTGTTCGAACAAGAACCCGTTTACCCATAGCGATCCGTGCGGCACCGGCAACGGCACCACATGCAAATCCCCCAGCTCGAATGGCCCGTCGATAATCCGCGCGTCCGGCGCGAAATAGCCGCTCGGCCACGGACCATCGTGGAAGGCATAGGCAAAGACCCGCTTCAACACGGTCATCGTGGCGGCATTGGCATAAACGGGTAACCGTCCGCCGCGCAAATCGCAGAACCGTCGACAATCGTCCATACCCATGATGTGATCGGCGTGGCCGTGGGTGACAATCACCGCGTCCAGCCAACGGATCTCTTCCCGCAACATCTGGAGCCGGAATTCCGGCGTGGTGTCCACGACCAGGCGCACCTTCTCCGTCTCCACGTATACCGAGGGTCGCATACGATGATTCTTCGGGTTGGCCAGAAATTCCGCCGGATAATTGCCCGCAATCACCGGAACCCCTTGTGATGTGCCCGAACCCAAAATGACCAGCTTCATTTCCATTCTGTCCATTCCATGCGCCTCACAGTTCCGTATCCATTCACGGCGCGGCGCGCGTTTGGTAAACCTGCGTGCTCCGGCACACGGATGACAACCCAAAAATCCTTGGCCAAGTCCATCCTCCGCGCCACATTCACCCGAAACAGTCTCCATGCTGACCTGTCTTCGCATTAAAAACCTCGCGCTGGTGGCCGATGTCACCCTTGAACTCCAGCCCGGATACAATGCGATCACGGGGGAAACCGGGGCCGGAAAATCAATCCTGATCGGAGCGCTCAATCTCGTGTTGGGCGAGCGAGCGGATCGTGGCTTGATCCGATTTGGCGCCAACGACTGCGCGGTCGAGGCCACGTTCGATCTCCGAAATTTCCATTCTCCCCTGGATGATTTCCTCCGCGAGAACGGCCTGGAACCGTGTGAAGCCGGCCTCCTTATTCTGAAACGCACCCTGACCAACACCGGCGCCAACCGCCAGTTCGTTAATGGGTCGCCTGCCACCCTCAATGCCCTCGCCACGATCGGCAATTGGCTCGTCGATATCCATGGGCCCCATGACCATCAATCACTGCTGCGCCCCGCTCACCAGCTCGCCCTGCTCGACGCCTTCGGCAAACTCGAATCTCTCCGGACATCTTTCACGGAACTCGCCCGTTCACTGGCCGACCTCGTCACTACGAGGACCGCCCTCAGCTCGGATGAGACATCATCCGTCCGTCAGATCGAATTACTCCGTTATCAAGTCGGCGAAATCGACGCCGCCCACTTGACCCTCGCCGATGACGAACAGCTTCCACTCGAATATGAACGGGCCAGCAATGCCGCGCGGCTCCTCGAAGTCGGGCAGGCCGCCTTGCGACAGCTCTCCGACAATGAAGATTCGCTCCTGAACTCGGCAGGCGTCCTCGGTCGCTCTCTCCTCGAACTCAAGCGCCTTGACCCTGGCGTAGGAGAACTCATCGCTGCCCACGAACAGACGGTCGCTCAGCTGGGCGAACTGAAAACCGAGCTGGACCGTTACTTGGAACGGATCGACCTCGATCCAGCCCGCCTCCAGCAACTTGAAGAACGCCTCAACGTGATCCAATCGCTCAAGCGCAAGTATGGCCACACCGTGGCCGATGTCATCCGCTTCGGACAAAGCGCCGCGGAAGTACTTCGATCCCTCGAAAACCGCGAGTCCAATCTCGACGATCTCAACCGGGAATGCCTGCGACTTTCCACTCAACTACGGCACATCGGCCAACAACTTGGGGACGCGCGCCGCCGCGCCGCCCCCACGCTACAAAGCCTGGTCGCGGATGAACTCACTCATCTCGGCTTCCGCAACAGCCGTTTCGAAATCGAGCTCCATTCGTCCGAAGATTCGGCCGATGGAGAACCCCGGCCCCCCGCCCTCTCCACGGGCTATGACCAGATCGAGTTCCGCTTTGCGCCAAATCCCGGTGAACCGCCACACCCACTCCGCGCCATTGCTTCATCCGGTGAAATGGCGCGTGTCATGTTGGCCCTCAAGACGGTCCTCGCAAATCAGGACGCGATCCCGGTACTCATCTTCGACGAGGTGGACGCTAATATCGGCGGTGACACCGCTCAGTCTGTCGGTTCGAAAATGCGCGAAATCGGCCGCCATCGCCAGGTTCTTTGCATCACCCATCTTGCACCCGTTGCCGCTTGCGCGTCTCACCATTTCCTGGTTACCAAGGCGACCCAACTTCAACGCACGACCACCCGGATCACTCACCTCGATCAGGATGCGAGGATCGTCGAATTGGCTCGTATGCTTGGCGGCCCAGGCGACGCCGCCCGTCGGCACGCCGAAGCCCTTCTTGAGGCTGTGCAGATCCCACCAGTCCCGGCCGAAACCTCCGTCCCGCCGGGCGGATCCTCTGCCAGAGCAACCGACTAGCCGGCGTAAGGACAATTAGTTTCGAATGGGATACGTCGGCGCTGCTGGGCCATGGGTCTTCAGGCGATTGGATCCCAACGCCCGATTTGCTCGCCAAACCACCCCATAAGCGGTTGTAGGCCGCCACTGCCGATGCGGCGCCGAATCTCGCACGTTCTGCACTTGGGGACAGGTTCATTCTGCTCACTGGCGAAACCGCTCATGCCCGCGTCGGGGGCGACGGGAGTGTTTCATGCGGCGACCGTCGGACGTTGCTGCGGCTGGTAAGCGACCCGAAGCGCCAGTCGCAGCAGCACGCGAATGGTCCGAGCCGGTCGAATGTTCCCAGGCAACGAGACGGTAGGCTTCCCATCATTCTGCCGACAATCATCCTGCCACTTCGAGGTGAGCGATCCGGGTTGGCGGGGGAGTGGCAGAATGATTATTGGGCAGAATAATTCCCCGAAAGAGGAAAGCGCCCATGTCAGGTGACGGCGGGTACATTACTGCGGCTACGCGCACACGAACAGCGCGTGCGTTCTCGTTCTCCTCCTCGTGCTCGTCCTCCTTCTCGTCCTCGTTCTCGTCCTCGTCCTCGTTCTCGTTCTCGTCCTCGTTCGCTCGAACCGTGATGCGACCGTCGGACGTTGCTGCGGCTGGTAAGCGACCCGAAGCGCCAGTCGCAGCAGAGGCGTTTGCGGAGTTGATCGCGCGCGTTCAGACGTCAAGAACTCTGGACGCCAACGACTACAAGGGCTAGAAGCACACTATGCGCTTTGCCATTTGCAACGAGCTTTTCCAGGGCTGGACCCCTGAGGCCACCTTCCAATACGCGGCCAAAACCGGCTATGAAGCCGTCGAGATTGCACCGTTCACACTCGCCAAATACGTCACGGATTTCTCCTCCGTGGATCGCACCCGGTTGAGGGAACAAGCGTCAAGGACCGGGGTGGCCATATCGGGAATCCATTGGGTGCTCGCCCATACGGAGGGGTTGCACTTGAACCATCCCGACTCCTCGGTCCGGGAGCGCACGAGCCGGTATCTCAACGACCTGGTCGATTTCTGCGCGGATGTGGGAGGAAGGGTTATCGTGGTCGGCTCACCCAAGCACCGGCAGGTCGCGGACGGGGCCACGGCCGAACAGGCATGGCAATGGGCGATGGGCACTTTCAAAGATCCCGCCAAACACGCGGAAGATTGTGGAGTAACCTTTTGTCTTGAACCACTTTCGTCCGCAGAGACGAATTTTATCAACACTGCTTCCGAAGCCCTCCGGTTCGTCCACGAATCGAGCAGTCCTGCCATGAAGATCATCCTGGACGTGAAGGCGATGTGTTCGGAATCGAAGCCCATCCCTCAGATTATTCGCGAGTGCTGGCCGCAATTGGGTTATTTTCACGCCAACGATCGAAATTTGAAGGGTCCAGGTTTTGGGGATGTGGATTTCACACCGATCGCCGCAGCACTCAAGGAAGTCGGTTACGACGGTTATGTTTCAGTGGAAGTCTTCAATTTCGACGAAGGCCCCGAGGTCATCGCCACGAAAAGCCTATCCTACTTGCGAAGGATATTTGATGAGCCCTGGTCCGGCATCGTCCCGGGTGCTCCGGACAAGGGGCGAACCGCATCTTAGCCGTGTCTCTGCCTCAGGAACTGTCCGACTGCTTCTCGGCGGCCGATCAAACGCCGCATTCACCCTTGAATCCCTGTTGGCGCAACGCCTCAAACAGCACCAGCGCCACGCAATTAGAGAGGTTCAGTGAGCGTGCATGCGGATTGAACATGGGAATCCGCAACCCGGTGTCACGATGACGCGCGAGCAGGTCCTTGGGCAAACCGGCGGTCTCCCGTCCAAATACGAGGTAATCTTCAGACTCGAAATGGGCATCGGTATAAGGGCGTGGTCCTGAGGATTCGATCAGCCAGAGACGCGCTTTTGGCGGGAGCTCCGCGGCAAACGACATCCAGTGGCGCCAGCGGTCCCACTTCACGTGCTGCCAATAGTCCATACCCGCCCTTTTTAACCGCGCGTCATCCAACCGGAAACCCAACGGCTCGATCAAGTGCAAGTGGGATCGGGTTGCCGCACATAGTCGGGCCACATTACCCGTGTTTGGGGCAATCTCGGGTTCGACCAAAACTACATGCATAGGAATGGGCAGTATTCCTGATTCGGCCCGATTCGCGCAACTCGCGAGTCAACCCGCCACACCACCATCATTCGATCGCAATAATTGGCCTGACAACCACCGCGAGCGCGAGTTAGTTGTTGGACAACATGAAACTGTTTTTCGCCACCTTGTTCTCGGTCTTGTCGATCGGCGTCCATGCCCAGGAACAAGTCGTTCGCCTCTATGATGGGCCGGCCCCGGGATCGGAACGTTGGACCCAGGAAGAGCAGGAAAGCCTGCAAAATCTCTGGCTGACACGGATAGTTTACAATGTGACCGACCCGACGCTCACCCTGATGCTGCCTGAACCCGCCGTGGCAACCGGCACGGCCGTCATCATTTGCCCCGGTGGTGGATTCTTCGCATTATCCATCGACAACGAGGGTTTGGATGTGGCTCGGTGGCTCTCGGCCCGCGGCATTGCCTGTTTCGTGTTGAAATACCGGCTGGTGGAATGCAAGACCGACGATCCGACCCGTGAGATCATGACGCGGACGAATCTGGACGAACTTGTCGCTCCCGTGGTCAAACTGGCCCTGGCCGATGCCAATGCCGCTATCAGCTATGTCCGGCAGCACGCCCAGGAGTATGGCGTCAAATCGGATCGCATTGGCATTATGGGATTCTCGGCCGGCGGAACGGTGGCCTGTTCCGCCGCCTACAATTACAATGCCGACACTCGACCCAATTTCGTCGCACCCATTTACCCCCAGTATGAGTGGGCCATCAAGGGCAGTGTCCCGGCCGATGCCCCGCCCATGTTCATCCTGGCCGCCACGGATGATGCCCTGGGCCTGGCGCCCCATAGCGTCCGGCTCTACCAGGACTGGACCGCAGCCAGGAAGTCGGCCGAGCTCCATCTCTATTCGAAAGGCGGGCATGGATTCGGGATGCGCAAGCAGAACCTGCCCGCCGACCATTGGATCGAGCGGTTCGCGGATTGGCTGGAGGTTCTAGGATTCAAATAACCCCGCGGTTTCGCAACCCAAGTGACCGGCGAGCCAGCAACTCTCCCTTTGGTAGAGTGGGACCGGACGCGGAGACAGCCCGGCAATTTGTGGAGTGAGGATTCCTTCCTGCTTCGCAGAATGAGGGCAATCGCTTTTCCGAAAGCAAGAAGTAAGGACACGATCGCCGCGCCAAGGGCCAACAACCATTCATGATCCTTGTATGCCTTCCCCTATGAACATTGGCTTTTACGCGTTTCCCCTTGCCTTTCAAGTTGGCTGTCCGACGTGGATTCGAACCACGACTAAAGGCTCCAAAGACCTCTGTGCTACCTTTACACCATCGGACAAATCTGCTGCGCGCATACCGTGCCCTCGGAGCAGGAAGTGAAGTCTATAGCAGGTAGTCCCAGGGTTGCAAGTGAAGGCAACAAAATGACCAGAACCCAAAAGCATCATCCCATCAAGGTTCGAATTGTCCCATCCGGAGCATTTGGCGAGCTGACGGATAACGATCCACCAAACACACAGGTCGCATCGCCGGCAAGGGCGGTCGCACCTCTGCCGGCCTCGGCCGCGATGCCCTCGAGCCGGACCGGGCTTCGGCTCGCCCTCACGTTGGCCTTTGCGTGGTTGGCGTGGAATGTTCCACCGGCGATCCCAGCCGAGCCTCCGGCGCGTGCTGGCAACCCGGTGTTTCCAGGGTGGTACGCCGACCCGGAAGGTGTCCTTTTTGATCACCAATTCTGGATCTATCCGACGTACTCCGCGCCCTATGACCAACAAGTCTTCCTGGACGCCTTCTCATCGCCAGACCTTGTGCATTGGACGAAACATCGAAATATTCTGAGCACCAACTCCGTGACCTGGGCGCGGCGCGCGATCTGGGCGCCGGCCATCGTTCAGAAGGGCGGCCGTTATTTCCTCTTTTTCGGCGCCAATGACATTCAGAACGATCACCAGCTTGGAGGGATCGGCGTGGCTGTGGCCGATCGTCCCGAGGGTCCATTCAAGGATTATCTGGGCCGGCCGCTCGTCGATCGGTTTCATTATGGCGCCCAACCCATAGATCAGTTTGTATTCCACGATCGCTCGGGCCAGTATTACATGATTTATGGCGGGTGGCGGCATTGCAACCTGGCCCGGCTGCGGGATGATTTTCGGGGATTCGAACCGGCAGCGGACGGGCGAACCTTCCAGGAAATCACTCCGGAGGGTTACGTGGAGGGCCCATTCATGTTCCAGCGGGGCGACAGGTACTACTTCATGTGGTCCGAGGGCGGATGGACGGGGCCGAACTACTCGGTGGCCTATGCCATCGCGGATTCCGTGCACGGTCCCTTCAAACGCATCGGTAAAATCCTCCAGCAAGACCCGAAAGTGGCCACAGGCGCCGGGCATCATTCGGTGATCCATCTGGCCGGAAGAGATGTCTATTACATTGTCTATCACCGGCGGCCCCTCGGTGAGACCGATGGCAACCACCGAGTCGTGTGCATTGATCAAATGACTTTCGACGAAAGGGGTCTCATTAAACCCGTGAGGATTACCCTTGAAGGTGTCGAAGCAGTGAACGTAGGGAGTCCTTGATCCCCGCGGGGGCACGGTCGGGCTCTTGATACACTCAGAGGCTCACCACCGCAGTCCAGCAGTCCGTACCGAACCTGGACCACAGCCGCTCGCGCAACCGCTCCGCTTCGGGCAGGTCTGCCGCGAGGGCGAAAGTGGTTGAACCACTCCCCGACATCAATGCTGCCATGGCGCCTTCCTCGCGCAGGAATTCCTGCAGCAGTGTTAACAACGGATACTTCTCCAGGACCGGCAGCTCGAGGGCATTGAAGCATTGGGCTGCGGCTGAAGAAAGATCGTTGGCTCGAAGTCGTTCGATCAATTGGAGTGCGCGTCCAGCTCTCCCCTCAAGGGCATTTGGAAACCTGGCCAATTCGCGGTAAGCCCATGGTGTCGACACGCCAAACCCGGGTTGCACCAGGAGCAATCCACAGCCGTGCAGGATGGGAAAGGGGTCGAGCCACTCGACCTGTTCTCCTCTGCCCGTCGCGAGGGCAGGTCGATTCTCCAGGAAAAAGACGACGTCCGAGCCCAATGTCGCGGCGAGTCTGCGCAACTGGCCCGGATTGAGCGGCTGATCGAACAACTCATTCAACGCCAGCAGCGTCGAGGCCGCGTTGCCGCTTCCGCCGCCGAGGCCGGCCTCCAACGGAATCCGCTTTTCGAGTTGGATTCGAATTCCTTCCACAATACCGGCTTCAGTCAGGAAGCGCGTGGCGGCACGGTGCACGAGGTTCCGGGAATCGATGGGAAGTTGGGGATCACTGCAGCTCAGATCGACGCCGTGCTGGTGGCGCTCGAACTCCAGTTGGTCGTGGATCGGGACGGGTAGGAGGACGGTCTCGAGGTTGTGGAAGCCGTCGGATCTGCGGCCGAGCACATTGAGCAAGAGATTGATCTTGCAAGGAGAGAGACGAAGGCAACGCACAACAAAAAGGCGCCAACAATTGATGTTGGCGCCGGTGGATCCTGCGATCCTAAAACTCAAATATCCGAAATCGGCTTCCGGGGATCATTGGGGCGATATCACCCCCGCTAAACCCAAGGTAGGTGTCCGGGCCAACCATGGGATCGGCGAGCATTTGTCGCCGGCCGCTGTCCGGGAAAACCGGGTCTGCCGTCAGATAATTCGTAAAGACAGGATCGTAAGGCGGGAATGGCGCGGTGACGAGTTCATAGACACCGACCCCTGTCCGCGCCAGGGTCTTGTTCAGGCCGCGAATGAAACCGGTCGTGTACGCGTAGTCCGGCCCGTCAAACACAGCGGTCTGCTCGATTGATCGTCGCATCTCGCCCATGCGCAAGGCTTCGCTTGCGTTCCGCATACCACGACCGAATTTTTCTTCGGTGCGCGCGCAACCGACGGCCACGAACAGGAGAGCGGCGACGAGCGCGGTCTTGGTAGAGGGGGAGAGCATCTTGGGCTGTTGCATTTGCCCTAAGATTAGCGGCACCGGCCGACTTGTAAAGTGAGTTTTCCACTCCGCGCGCCTTCCGCCTTCGCCCCATGACCGGTAATCAGCCGATGATCAACGCTCGTCAGGGCACTCCATTGGGAAAATGAAATCGCAGGCGCCAACGTGTCAGACTCTGCCGAGCGAAATGGACTGAGTTTCAATCCGTTCGCGCCGCGGTCATTCGGCCTCCTTCGATCCGGCGGCAGCGGCGGCGGCCTCGGCGTTGCGGTGCTGGCGATCCCAATACCAGGCGATCCAAATGCAGATTTCCAGTAGCAAAAGGATCGGGATCACCAGGAAAAATGTGCTGATAAAATCCGGGGTAATAAAGGCAACCACCCCAAAGATACCGATGAAGAAATAGGGCCGACTTTTCTTTAAAGTGCGGTACTCAACCAGGCCGAGTTTCACCAAACCGAGGACCACGATTGGCAGTTCGAAACAGAGTCCCATGCCCAGCAGGAAAACCGTGACGAACTGGAAATATTCCTCGGCCCGCCAGACATCCGCCGGCAGGCGCAGCCATTTGTTATAAGCGGCCATGCCACTGAGAGAAAGTTCGAGCACCCAGTAGTAACAGATCATCACTCCCAGCAGGAACAAGCCACCCCCCACAATGAACGCACGCACGAAGAATTTCCGTTCGGTGCGTTTCAGCGCCGGCATCACGAAATCACCGATAAAGTCACAAAATAAATGGAAGGGCCAGGCAGATGCCCCCGTAAAGGGCGATCTTCATACTCGACACCACCCCGCCCAGGGGCCCGAGGAAGATAATCTTGATTTGATTCTCCGGCGGCAGGCCTGCGTTGACACTGAGCAGCGGCCACTGGAGAAATCCGACTAATTGCGGAGCGGCGGCGAGGCAGACAACTACGCCGAGGAGCAGGGCCGAACCGCATTTAATGAAGACCCAGCGTAAATCCTCGAGATGTTCGAGGAAGGTCTTGATCGGGCCGCCCTCCTCGTCCTCTTCATCCAGGGGACGAACGTCCTCGGGCTCACTCGCCATGCGTTAGACTCCGGAGTCTTAGTCTGCGGCGGCCGCCGGGGTCGTCGGTGAAAGGGGTGCGCTTTCCATGACCTTGGCTGAACCTGGAGATGCCCCCTCAGAGTTGGTAGACGGAGGCGGAGTTGAAGGCTGGGTCTCGGGGGGTGGCAAGGGACGCCTTATGGGGGCGGGCTCAGATTCGATGGCGTTCTGCAACTCGTCCGTGACATCCCGGGTGGCCTTTCGAAATTCCTTAATCCCGCTACCCAAACCCCGGGCGAGCTCCGGTAGTTTCTTCGCACCAAAAAAGATCAGGGCCAATACCAGGAGACCGAGGATCTCCGGTGTCTGCAACATTGCCAGCATCGCGTTGTTCATGGCTAATTCCAGTGGATCAGGCTATTCTTCTTTATCGGATTCTTCCTTCGTGGATTTTTTGAATTCCTTGATTCCCTGGCCCAACCCGCGAGCCAACTCCGGCAGTTTCCTGGCTCCAAACAAAAGTAACACCAACAGGACCAGCACAAGGATTTCCCATCCCTGTAGCAAGGCGAACATGTATGTATTCATATCACAGCGACAACACCGTGAAGCTAAGCCCCTCCCTGAGGTTAGTAAAGGGACAAAAAATCAACTGCACGTAATGGAGGTAAAGGCGGCGTGACGGATGGCAATATCGGCGCGCTGGCGGCGATCCATGGCCATGAGATTACGTGATGGCAGAAGCGGGATTGGCCGACGGGGAGGTAAAATCGCCCCCTGAAGTGCCTTTTTCTGATCCTCTATTGCTTGGGTAGCAGCAATACGAATTCAGCGCGGCGATTAGCCGCCCAGGCAGCTTCATTTTGGCCCAATTGCGCCGGACGCGACTCGCCAAAGCTGGTTGTGTAGACCCGGTCCGGGGAGATTCCCAGGTTGATCAGGTAATCCCGCACGGCCAGGGCACGACGTTCACCCAAGGCCAGATTGTAGCCCTCGGTGCCGCGCTCATCGCAGTGGCCTTCAATCTTGAGTTTATGGGAAGGGTTGCTCTTCAGATGGCTCGAGATCGTCTCGATCTTGGAGCGCTCGCTTGAACGAATACTGGAACGATCGAAATCAAAATACACAATCACGTCCCGAAACATCGCTTCGTCGCGCAGCATGTCGCTCTCGGGATCGGTCGGCAGGGCGGACATCCCACCATCGCCGAGCGTTTTTCCGGTCGCCCCGCCATTCTCGGGAATTGCGGGCCCCCCGGTCTCCGGGCCAAACTGCCCGCGATCCGAACCTAATCCCATTCGGCCTGCCGGTATAGGAGTGGGCCCGATCGGTTTTTTCCGGCAACCTACCGAGCCGAATGTGGCCAGCAAAACCGCCAGACAGCAATTAAGCAGAAGTGCGCGTTTCATGGTTCAATTGAGTGGTCAGGAAGTGTGTCATCGAGCCCAGGCCGGTTGTGAACAACTTCCCGAAATCCGGCGGACATCCTTGACGCGTTTGGTGGGCGCGTCAAGCAAAGAGAGGACACGCTCCCTGCCCACCCGCCGGGTGAAGACCACCGTCCGAGAATTCGGCGCCCATGAGGGATCCTCACCCCCTACCAGTATGGTCGCACGCCCACCACTCGCCGGCACGGTGCAGATTTGAAACCCGCCCATCTGGGCGGTGAATACGATCGTCTTGCCATCCGGCGACCAGTCGGGCTCGGTAGTGCGGCTGGCTTCGGTGGTGGTCAGGCGCGTCATGGAGCCGCCGTCGGCCGCCACAGTAAAGAGTTGAGCCCATCCGGCCGTCCGCGAGGCAAAACACAATCTCCGCCCGTCCGGTGACCAGCAGGGCGACGATTCATCTTCTTTCGTGGTGGTCAGGCGTTTTAAATTGCTTCCGTCGGCGTTGGCGACATAGACGTCCGGGCTGCCACTTTTGCTTAAAATCATTGCAACGCGCCGCCCGTCCGGAGAAAGGGCCGGGGCGGCATTGACCCCCGAGTATCCGGCCACTAATCGCCGGGCGCCGTTCTGGAGGTTGTGCGAATAGATGCAAGGATTCCCGGTCCGATAACTGGTGTAGAAAAGGATCCGCTGACCGGGGACCCAGGCGGGATCCCGGTCGATGGTCTTATCTTGCGTGACGGGCACGACGTTGTAGCCGTCGTAGTCCGAGAGGAATATCTCACTCACTCCGCCCGATTCGGCCCGGAATGCAATTCTGGTCTGAGCAATGCCCTGGCGGCCCGGCAGCAACCCCACGATGTCATCGGTAAACGCATGGGCCTGGGCGCGCGGACTTCCGCCGGTGTATTGCTTGCTCAACAATGAGTTCCGATTCCGATCCATGACGCGTCCCGTCAGATTGCCGCCACTTGTGCCACTGACTTGCAGCATCGCTTTCTCCGGGGAAGTGATCTCGAATCCCGCCACTTCCAGATCGAACCGAATTGCCGTTGCGACGTCACCACTAAATCCTTCCACGGAAACCGGGATCAACTTGGACATGTCGCTGAAGCCCGGAATGGTCAGTTCGGGCGAGGCGGCCCTCAATCCCAGGGTCAGGATGCAGGTTGAAAGGCAGGTCAAAACTCGGGTCTTCGATATCATGATCATTAGCCGGAAATGTCGACTGGGGTTAACTCAAAGTTCAGGTTGAAGGTGCGGGTGGAATCTTTGGCACCAGCAGGAAATGGACGGATTTCTTTAACACGCTGCAGCACCTGATCCACCGAATCGTCCACGGTCGGATTCCCGGAGAGGCTGGTCATGCGGGAGGAAACGACGTGGCCATCGCGGGCGATGGTTACGGTGGCCTTGACGGTGGCGGGCTTCTCAATCCCCACCGGCTTGATCCACGCCTGCTCGTAAATGCTAATGACCACTTGACTGTAGTTGGCGAACGCTTCACCGCCCGGTCCCGGGACTCCAATGGTCGTCTTCGATGTGAGCTCACGGCTCAGCCGGCTGGTCGTGTCCGAGAAACGGGATGCGAGTTCCCGGACTGCGTTGGGCCGGACCCTGGGTTCGGCCGTCCGAACTGCGGGAGGAGTGACGTGCTTGGTATCTAACTGCACTTTAACGGCCGGTCGTTTTTTGGGTGGAGGGGCTTTGGGTTCGGCCGCTTTGATTTCGGGTTGCCGGGTCTCCGTGACCGGTTCCGGTTTTGGCTCCGGTTCACGTTCCGGTTCACGCCTCGGCGGAGTCGGCTCCGGTTGACTGATTGGGGGCGGGGTCTCGGACGGGGGTGCCGGCGCAGGTTGAGCCTGCGGATTGCCACCGCCATAGAGCGCAGCATCGACGATCTTGTCCGGTATGACGTCCAGCAACGGCAGGTCGAACGGTTCGGGGCGAGAACTGAGGAAAGCGGAGCCCACGAAGAGAATGAGCAGCAACAGGCTGTGTACCGCGGCAGAGGCCATCAGACATTTTCGGTGCAGCCGGCTCATGGGGCCTTTTCAGGTTCGGATCGAAGAGAGACCCGGAGGGCATGTTTGGCGCAGAGGTCGGTCAACTGGAATACTGGATCGAACGGGGTGGTCTTGTCGGCCCGAATGTAGACCACCAGATTCGGGTTCGCCTGGGATTCGGTCACGAGCATCTGTTCCAATTTCGGCAGGCCCACCGCCTGACCGCGATAGACAAAAACTCCCTGGGCGCTGACATCCACGGTTCGAATATCCTCTGGCTGCAGGGGACGATCCTGCCGTCCGCCCTTGGGCAAACGCAGGCTCAGGCCCTGTTCGAGCAACGGGGTCGTGATGACGAAGATGATCAACAACACGAACGCCAGATCCAACAGCGGAGTGATGTTGATTTCACTGAGCGTGACCAGGTGACCGCGTTGTGAGAATCGACGCATGTTTCAAGACGGTTCCATCGTAAGAAGAATCTACAGCCCCGGCTCATCCCGGAACCGGGCGGGCTCCTGCTCGTCGAAGAGATACTCGGTTTCCATTTTCGAGACCAGTTCCTGGGCGAAGTTATCCAGGTTCACCGTGAATACTCGCAGGTTGTGAACCAGCCAGTTGTACCCGAACATCGACGGAATGGCCACCAGCAGACCCGCCACTGTGGTCACCAGGGCGGCCGCCACGCCCGGTGCCATCGTCGCCAAGTCCGCGCGCCCGCCTTTGACGGCTTCCATGGCGACGTAACTGAAGGCGCTCATGACTCCCCAAACGGTGCCCAACAAGCCGAGGAACGGAGCCCCACTGACGGCGATGGCCAGGAGGATCAGTCCGGATTCGAGCTTGAGTGCTTCGCGCGCGACCGCCCCTTCCAAGGCCCGTTTGACGTGTTCCATGGCTTTCAGCGAGGTGAAGTCGCGTCGTTCTGCTCCGCGACCCATGCGCAATCTTGAATCCAATTCCACGCAGCCTTCCTGATAGACGGCAAACAACGGACATCCCTCCACCTGCACTCGCCGGTCAAAGATGGCCATCACCTTCGGCTGCGACCTGAATTCGGCGTCAAACAACTGGTTCAACCGCTTGGCCCGCCGCATCTGGACCACCTTTGAGGCCATCACCGACCAGGCGAAGATGGAGAAGAAGACCAGGACGACGATGATGGCCTTGCCCTCCGGGGTGGCCTGATTCCAAATGAAAACCAGTTCGACCTGGTGCGCGGCGGCCAACATCTGCAATGGAACACTCATCCACATTTCGATATCGAATTGCTTGGTCCGATGATTTACTGATACTCTTCGAAATGGTCAAAGCTTTTGCGGGATTTTGAGCGGGCGCGGCCATTCCCAGCGTCGACCTGTGTTGACTCCCGCCAATCCATCCCCACAATCTCCCCAAACTCGCGCCACTATGAACTATCCCTGTTCGTTGCCCCCCCGGCCTCCGGCCACGCATTCCCATCAATCGTTCCCTTTGGGTTTCGCGGCGTGGCTATCAATTCTCGCCCTGTGTCTCTCCGCCGATCCCTCGACCGCCGCGGAGGCCGGCACAAGCCTGGGATTGTTCGAGGCCCACCAGGATATCGGGATTGAGGAGCACCCCGGCTCCGCCACTTACAATCCTGAGATGCAGAGCTACCGACTGACCGGCAGCGGAGAGAACATGTGGTTTGATCACGACGCGTTGCACTTTGTCTGGAAGAAGGTGTCGGGTGATATCGTCATTGCTTCGGACATTCACTGGTCTGTGCCGGGCGGGAATGCCCACCGCAAAGCGGGTCTCATCATCCGTCAATCCCTGGAGCCCGGTTCCGTTTATGTCGACGCCATCGTCCATGGCGATGGACTGGCTTCGCTCCAGTTCCGTGATGCTCCAGGCGGGCCAACGCAAGAAATCCAAGGACGTTTTCGCGCGCCAGAACGGCTCCAACTCGAACGGCACGGCGATTTTTTCACCTGGTCCGCGGGCGCCGAGGGGGCCGCTGTCGAACGCGCTGGAGGATCAATTCGAATTCGGCTGACCGATCCGGTCTATGTGGGTCTCGCGGTCTGTTCGCATGACCCCGCGCGCCTCGAAGAGGCGATCTTCTCCAGGGTCGAACTGGGCTCGTCGCCGGCGCAACCCATTACCTTCACGGAGGTCGATTGCACGCTTGAAACGGTTCCTATATCCTCCGGGGATCGGCGGGCGGTTTTTTATTCGGACCGGCACATGGAGGCGCCGAATTGGTCGCCGGATGGCGCGTCCTTGTTCTACAACAGCCAGGGTCGAATCTGGCGATATCCTCTCGGGGGAGGGACACCAGAGGCGCTCGACACCGGATTCGCCCATCGCTGCAACAATGATCACGGGATCTCTCCTGATGGCCAGAGACTTGCCATCAGTGATCAGTCCCAGACCGGCCAATCACAGATCTACATCGTGCCCATTGAAGGCGGAACTCCGCAACCCGTCACGGGCCGGGCACCCTCCTATTGGCATGGATGGTCTCCGGATGGCGGCACCGTGGTTTACTGTGCCGAACGCGAGGGTGAGTTTGATGTCTATTCCATCGCGGTTAGCGGCGGAAGCGAAACCCGGCTTACCACTGCTGTGGGTCTGGATGACGGGCCCGAATTCTCTCCCGATGGTCGCTTCATCTATTTCAACTCGGAACGCACCGGGCGGATGCAAATTTGGCGCATGCGACCCGACGGTTCCCACCAGGAACAAGTCACTTTCGATGATCAGAACGATTGGTTCCCTCACCCGTCCCCGGACGGGCGTTGGCTCGTCTTTCTTTCATACGGTCCGGATGTTAAGGGACACCCGGCAAACCAGGATGTCGCTCTGCGGCTTCTTTCGATCGAAGGAGGCGAGATTCGAGTATTGGCCCGGTTATTTGGCGGCCAGGGCACGATGAACGTGCCCTCGTGGTCGCCGGACAGCAGCCAGGTTGCATTTGTTAGCTATTGTCCCGTGTTCGCTGCGCGGCCATGAAAGTACAAAAAAGGCACGGCGCGGATGAGCTGGAAACCGCGCCGCACCACAGGAGACCAAGACCTGCCTGAGCTCGCTGTCACAGGCGCTGGTCATGTCCCAACAGAGCAAACCGAATGCCACAAACGGGCGCTGGGCGGTTTCGGCTCATGTCCCGGCACGGTAGCTGGCCACCACCCATTCGCTCAGCCGTTTGTCCGGGGCCTCGACCGCCGGCAAATCAACGACGAATTCATGTTGCCCGGTATTTTGTGCAACCAGCTTGAGCCCGAATTGGAAATCTTTAAAACGTTCCGTGCAGAGGTCGCGCACGGTCTTGCCTTGCTCGACAGCCAGGGCCACCAGGCGATCCGCTGCCGCGGGTTCAAAGACGAGCTTTAGCCCATGGGATTCTTCGAATCGCCGGCCGAACTCGTGGACCACTTCCGTCAGCATGGCGCGTTCTTCCTGTTGCTGCTCTGCCAATAGTTGCTGCACTCGGCCCATCGGCCGGTCCACCAGTTGGGCATCCACGATGAACCGTTTCACCGGCGTTGATGGCAATTCGAATTTCAGGTCCCGAAAGGCGCGCTCGCAAACCGTCATCAGCCCCCGTGCCCCGGTCTTCTCTTCAACGGCGGCTTCGGCGATCCGCCGCAGGCCGTCGTCCTGGAACAGGACTTCGATGCCGTAGGCCCCGAACGATTGCTCGTATTGACGGACGATACTGCCCTCCGAGCTCTTGAGGATCTGGAAAAGGTCTTCGATTCCAAGCGGATGGCAGACGACTCGGATGGGGAGGCGCCCGATGAACTCCGGCTCAAACCCGAAATCGATGAAGTCCCGGGTTTGGGCGAGATCCAACGCGCGGGAATCATCGGTGGGTGTTTGGGTGGCCGCGGCAAAACCAATCGTCGACTCCCGCAGGCGCGTCCGGACGAGCTTTTCCAGCCCATCGAAGGCGCCGCTGACGACGAAGAGGATGTGTTTGGTGTTGATGGTAGGCGGTTGTTTGCGGCCGCGCCCCTGGCTCATTTCCATCATCGCCTGGATCTGCCCGGCGATATCGTGAGGCGCGCGGACCGCGACTTCGGTCTCCTCCATAAGCTTAAGGAGATTCGTCTGGACGCCGCGGCCGCTCACATCGCGTCCGGCGGACTGATTAGAGGCGGCGATCTTATCGATCTCGTCGATGTAAATGATGCCGTACTGGGCGCGCTCGACATCGCCGTCGGCACGTCGAATCAGGTCACGCACGAGGTCCTCGACATCTCCGCCCACATAACCGGTTTCGGAGAACTTGGTGGCATCGGCCTTCACGAACGGGACGCCGATGAGATCGGCGATGCTGCGGATGAGGTAGGTCTTTCCGACGCCGGTGGGGCCGAGCAGGATGATGTTCTGTTTGGTGTAATTCGGCTGTTCCCGCCCTTCGATGGCCAGCCGCACATGATGATAGTGATCACACAACGCCACGCTGAGGACTTTCTTGGCATCGGTCTGCTGAATCACAAAGCGATCGAGATAGGCCTTCACCTCCCGGGGCTTTCGATCAAAGGCCAACACTTCTTTTTGGGCGGCACTCGGCTCGGCCGGTTCGCCGCCGGCAGAATCGGCCGCCTGAAAAGCTGTTCCTTGACGCGGCAAATGTTGGCGCATGAGTTCCTGCAACTGCCGCTGCAATTCCTCAGGCGAAGCTGGACCGCACCATTCCGGACAAGCTGACATTTTTTCCAATTTTACCCTCTTACAGAAATTCACTTTGTCCGCCGAGTCAAATGCGAGCCTGGGCCGGAAGGACATTGTGGCGGGGCGTTTTCCGGCACCACGGTTTTTCTCAGTGGCGGATCACACGTTTCAACTGGCCTTCAAGCACGTCGATACCGGAGTCATTCCAGACAACGTAATCGGCCAACTCCAGCTTTCGGCGGACATCCATCTGGGCCTTCATCCTTCGCTCCATTTCTTCGACTGTCCAGCCGCGTTCGATCAGTCGTTGTTGTTGCACGCGGCGGGAGCAAGCGACGCAGACCGTTCGATCCAGTTCCTCTGCGGAGTTGGTTTCGAACAACAGCGGAATGACCACCACAGCGATTGAGGATCCTTCGTGTCGCCATCGGGCAACCTGGTCCCGCCAGATCGCCCGGATGCGCGGGTGCAGGATGGCTTCCAACCGATGCCGGGATGCCGGTTCACGAAACACGCGCTCAGCGAGGATGTCGCGCCGCAATCGATCATCCGCATCGAAGCAGTCATCGCCAAACACGTCCCGGATTTCGGTCAAGGCAGGTTGCCCCGGCTGGGTCAAAGTGCGAGCGATGTCATCGGTATCAACCACATTGCAGCCGAGGCGGGCCAGGATGGAGCTGGCCATGGTCTTACCCATCCCAATACCGCCAGTCAATCCATAGACGATCACACCCATTATGGGACAGACGCCCAAGGTCGGATCCCGGACCAGCGGCTGAGCGCCCGGGAGTAGTTTCCATTGTCAAGGGGTCATCGAGCCCTGAATCGAGGCTTAACGGCGATATGCACGGTAGAACCGGGCGGGCTGCGTTTCAGATTGGGAATCCGTTGCCCGGATCACGCCATCGACGGCGACCTCCGTTGCGATGGGAGTCCATAGCAGGAGATCCTCCGAGGCCTCGACCACATAAGCCTGGCCGGATTGACCGGTCAATTCGACGACATATCCGCCGGGTATGGCCTGGATCGAGGTGAGCGTGCTCTCGGCGAAGGGCAGGCTCAGATTGTCGATGAAGGCGGCGTCCAAGCCATCGCTGAACGACGCGTCTTTGACATAACGCCATTCGAGCGTGTTGGTGCCTTCGGGAAGGTCGAATTCGTATCTCAGCCAGCCTTCGTTCCCGGACCAGCGCGCGTTCAGGCCGTCATTGACATAGAATTGGAGCCAGTCCCATTTTCGTTCCGAGCTGACTCGCAGATCGAAGGAGCCCTTGCCTGCGGCAGTGACCACCGAGAGCATCAAACCGCTCGACTGACCATGCGTAATCGCGCCGGATTTCGCCGCATAAACGCCTCGAGCCACCACATTGGTCTGGACCACCCATGGCCGGTTGCCGCTAAACGTCCACGATTGCGCGCTAAAATCGCCCGTCTCGAAATCATCGGCGAACCCCACTTGCCGGAAGACCGCCCGCGCAGTGATGTTCGACGACACCACGACGTCGAGCGTATTGGTTTCAGAAGTCAAATCGCCTTCCCATCGAAGGAACTCGTAATAGGGGTTGGCCACGGCTTTGAGGGTCACTGTGGACCCGGCCGCATAGTTGCCCGATGCCGGCAGGACGCTACCTCCCTCAGACGAAGTCAGGTTGAGCTGGAAGACCTCCGTTGGAGAAAATGCGTAGCTCAATTTGATGTCGCCAAAAACGCCACCGTAACCATCCACGGCAATGCGCACCGTCTCGTTGGATACCACGCCGAATCTCACAAGGCTGGTCGTCAAATCCGGCACCGTCGGATCGTCGTCATTCGAAGCGACTTCCATCAGGTTTGTGACTGCAGTCCCGGTATAAACTCCGAGCAGCGTGTCGAATCCGGAGTTGGCGGTGTTCAGCGCCAGTAACCCGGGTCCGGGTGCTGTCCAATACCACCAGATCGATTTCCCGCCCTCGTTACCGGCATGGAACGGTTCACCCAATTCGCGGGTGGCGCGTTCGTTATTCCCATCGACCGTCCCGGACTTTCCGGTTAATTCCGTCGCGAGCCCGAAAGCGTCGTTCGGTGGATCGGCGACGCGGTAATCCACCTGGATCGTCCGGGTTGCGGATACATTGCCGGCAAAATCCAGGGCGGATGCCTCGATTGTGTTTACGCCGCGATCCACCAGGACGTCAATGTGCCAATTCGCTGTTCCCAGGGCGATCGTCCCGATTGGTTCATGGTTCAGTTTCACGGTGACCTGTGAAATCCCAGAGGCATTGGGCTCGGGATCGAACGCCGATCCTTGCACAGTGAGAATGTCCTCAGAGACGACCTGCCCCGATCGCGGGTTGGAAATGTTCACCACCGGCATGTTCAGATCCGGACCACCACCGGGCTCGACTCGTAAGCGGACCGTACCCCGCTGTTCGGTGTCGTAACCGGCCACGACGATATAATAGGTGGCGCCGGACTGGGCATCGAAGGTCACGTACCCCTGGGTCCTTCTTAAGGGGGCATCCGTTCCCTGCGGCACGAGGATATCGTCAACCGATGCGACTTCGGTGAGGCTGTTCACCTGGCTGCCGGTGTAGACGGCGAGCACCGTGTCAAATGAGCTGCCGGCAGTGTCCACCACTACCGCTCCATCCGCGGCAGGGGACCATTTCCACCAGAGAGAGGCCTCACGCGACGGGACGCCGGCATGCAGGGGTTCCTCCGACTCGATGCTGGCAAATCGGTTGTCGGAAATAATGTCCGCGCCGGTGGCGGCCACCTTCGAGGCGTTCACGAAATCGTCATTCGGCGGGGGAGGCACGACCGTATAGACAACCACGTTGGTCGAATTCTCGGAGTTGGGCGCAGTGGCGATCACCGTCAAAGTGATCAGGCTGACGTCGGCCGGTACATCCAGATTGGCGCTATACACTCCGTCGTCGGCTTGTTGATCCGGGTCCTGGCCATCATTGGTGAAATCCAAGGTCGTAGGATCCAGCTCGCCGGCCTGCACCGTGGCCGTCACGGTGGCGTTGGTGATGGGGAAAAGGTCATTGACTCGGACAAAAATGGGTTCTGTGGTGCCTTCGAGCAGCACCCCGCCGGAGTCAGGTGTGACGCTCACTTCCAACTTCCCATCCGGGGTTGCGTTCAAAGCCCCAAAGGCATTCACCCGACCACCCGTTGTGGTCTTGCCTTGAAGGGCCGGGATTCGGACGGCCGTCAGGAGGATGCGCGCCTTCAATTCGTCCAGGCTCGCGCCGGGATATTTTGCCAGGATCAGTGCTGCGACGCCGGCGACGTGCGGTGAAGCCATGCTGGTGCCGGCAAAAAAGGCATAGCTGGTATCGGATTCGGCCGTGCTGGAAAAGATCTCCACACCGGGTGCGCCGATGTCGACCGCCGTCGCCCCGTAATTTGAAAAGTTCGCCAGGCGATCCGCGCGATCGAGGGCCGCCACGGAGATGATGTTATCCAAGTCATAACTGGCAGGATAGGCGGGTAATTGGTCGTTGTCGTTGCGCTCATTGCCGGCGGCCACGACCCAAAGCACCCCGTTATCGCGGGCGGCGGCGATGCTGTCGAAGAGGGCCTGGGAGAACGAATAGCCGCCCCAGCTATGATTCTCGATCCGAGCGCCGTGGTTCACGGCATATTCCGAACCGCTTATGGCCGAACTAATCAGGATCAGTCCGTCAGAGGTCCCGATCTTTACAGCCATCAGGCGCACGGTCCAATTCACCCCCACGTGCGGGCCACTATTGTTTCCAACGGCGCCGATCGTGCCCGACACATGCGATCCATGATTATTGTCATCCAGCGGCAGGCCCGATCCGGTTATGGCATTGATGCCGTGAATATCATCGATATAACCGTCGTTGTCGTCGTCGATGCCGTTCCGGATTTCATCCGGATTCACCCACATGTTGGCCGCGAGATCGACGTGCGTGTAGCGGATACCGGTATCCATGACGGCAACAATCACGTTCGTCGAGCCAGTGGTTAGGTCCCAGGCCTTGACGGCATTAATGTCAGCGCCAATTTTGCCACCATTTTGCCCCTGGTTACGCAGGCCCCACAACCGGCCATCCAGGAAGGCGGCATCTGTGGGGGTGGCATTCAAAGTCCCGACATAATCGGGTTCGACGTAAGCGAAGAGGCCGGAGTCCATGAGGGCCTTGATCCGGTCGAGCAGCAACCGGGTCTGCAATTCCGGCCCGGGTGCGACGGCGGCGAGGCCCGCAGAAGTGTTGGCGGTATCGAGCAGGACCAGGCCGGAAACGAGTTGGTACTGGTGCTTCACGCGGAGGCCGAGGGCCTGAATCGTGGGTGCGGCATCCTCGGGCGCAATCCCGCCGGCGTAGCGGGCCAGAATATGAGTAGGATGCACTTTGCTCTTGCCCACGGTCAGGAGCGTCTCCTGGGCGGCGAGCGGCAGGGCGAGCAGCGCGGTAAAGAAAAAAACTCGCAAGATCATAAGTCGCTAACAGAGTTGGATTGTGCAGCTAAATATCGACATGCCCATCAAGGATTCAGGCGCACCCGATAGAACCGTTGCGACGTGCCTGACGCGGCACCGGCATCGAGCACCGTCAGGGTGCCGGGGTCCTGGCGCGGGGCGGCTTGGGTGGCGAGCGGATGCCACTCGCCCGGTTGCATTCCGTCGAGGTACTCCACGGTGTAGCTCACGCCGGCCGCGGCCTTCCACGAGATCGCCACTACGCCCGGAGTCGGCTCACGGAGGACCTCGACGCTCGCGACAACGAGGTTGTCAAATGGAGCATCGTCGAGTCTGTTCGGAATGCCATCGCCGTCGGAATCAATCGTCAAGCTGTCCCGCAAAGCACGGTTGACTTTAATCACGCGTCCATCGGACAACAGGACATCGACCGAGCTGTTCGGCCCGGCAAAACCAGAGATCCACCGCAGCCGGCCCTCCGGGCGAGCGGCATCGGCAAACAACCCGTCCAGGTCCTCCACCGGGACATTGGAATCGGCGAAATAGACAACCATGTTCGAGTCGATGATCAGAGTGTTCAGGATATCGTTCTCCACCGCGCCGCCCAATTCGAGGAAATCGACATAGAGCGCGTTGCTGGCGCCGACACCGGTGAAGGTCAGCGCGGCGGCAAATCCCGCATTCAAGTCGAGGTAACCCAGGGCAGCATTATTGAGATAACCGTCTGCGGATGGCCCGCGATCCTCGCCCGCCCACTGGTGGATGATGTTGGCCCATTGCGGGGCCGTGGTGCTGATTCGCGTGCCCAACAGATCTCCGGTGTTTGGCTTCTGCGTGAGCACGAAACCGTTGCCGACCGTCCATCGGTTGTTGGCTTCCGCGCCGGAATCGCTCAAGGAATTTGTCGGTTGCAGGAAAAGCTTGAGAGCCTGGATTTCATTATTCCGGAATTTCAAGTCGCGTCCGCCGATCGAGACATCACCCGCGGCGGTCAATGCACCGCCGTCGATCTTCAGCGAGTCCGCCTCCAGCATGAGCAAACCGCCGGAGGCCGAAATGGGACCGCTGTCGTCCAACTCCGTTGCGCGGATGCGCGCATCGAGCGCGCTGATTGTGCCCCGATTCACAAATGACGTGTACGGCGTTGGGCGATCGGAGCCGAAGAATCCATCCCGCTGAATGAAGAGCGAGCCGTAATTGGTGAAATAATTCACGGAAGGGGTGGCATCGGCATTCCAATCCACGGCGGTCCCGGTAAGCAAAATCGATGAATTGGTATCCAGCGTGAGGCGTTCCGTAGCCAGTCGGAGACTATCCTCGATGATCAAGCTGTCGGAGATGACGGCATTGGTTCCAGCCAGGCTCAAGTGCCGAACGAACGCGTCCTGCAACGTGTTCATCCCGCCGTCCACGAGAACCGCATGGAACCCGATGGTGATGACATTGGTCGCGAGTTGGTTGGTGAAGTTGCCTGAGCCGGGTGGCTCTTCGACGAGGTTGGTCGTCAAGGTGCCCAGGAGGTTGGTCCATACCCCGCTCCAGACCGCCACATCACCCGACCACCGTTGCACCTGGTCCTTGGCCAGGTTTCGAAACTGGAGTGTGCCGTTGGTTGAAGCGAGATTGAAGCTGGTATTTTGGGAATCGATGGCGGCACTTGCGGAACTGATGAGGTGTTTCGCCTGGATCGAGATATGGCCCTCACCTCGCATGCGCGTTCCTCGGAGGTCCAGGTTATCCGCGTTGATTTCGATGCGCCCCGGCAGGTTGGTGACACCCAATCCCGGGACGTTGGGAAGATCGGTCAGGATGTTCGCCACATTGACCGCATAGGCGGAGTAGAAATTGGTCACCACCCGATTCGAGTATGCCGCTTGATAAAAAAGGTCCGGTGTGATCTCGCCGTTGGGGAGGCTCCCCAGGAGATATTCGCACGGAGTGCCCCGGCTCAAAGTGAAATTGGCCGGCATCATCGTTGGGCAATTGGGCCCCGTTGCCGAGTTCGTCAGCAGCGTGTAGTTGGTATCCGAAGTCAACCGGTCGATCAGATAGACGGCGTTCTCGAAGATCTCGCCGGTCACGACGTTGGATTCCAATCCGGCCAACTTGACGGTCACAGTCTGGTAGGGGTTGGTGACGATCGTGCTGGGGTAGAATCGAGCGCCAATCGTGACATTGGGATCGAAGTTCGCCGCAATCACGGCCTGGACAATCCAGTTGGTCGAGTCAACCGCGTTCGTCGAGACAAAGGCCATGCCGCCGTTGACGACCACTCGGCTGAAATTGGTGAAGTAACATTGGCCGAAGCCGCCAGTGGGTCGGGCCACCTGGTGGTTCGGCGAGAGCGCACTCACCAGACTCGTATTGGTATCCACCTGAAGACCGAGGTTGTTGCCAACGTTCATGATTGCGTTCGTGATGAACCAGTACTGATCAAACACCCCAGGATCGGGAAAGAAATTGCTGGAGGTCAGGAAAGGCGTTCCCCCCAGAAAACAGCCGCCGAAATTGAATGCGTCCGAGATCGGCCGGACTTCCAATCCCGATCGGGCCAACAGGAGGCTGCCGCCTCCGAGCGCGATTCGCCCGTTGGCGCCAACGCTCAACAGGCCCCGATTGACGTTCGTCTCCGCGTTAATGGTGATTTGCGACTGTTCGAAGAAGTTGAAGTTGCCGCCGCCGCCGATGATGATGACCCCTAACGGCTCGACTCCTTGGATCGTGGCGCCATTGTCATTGATGAAATAGTTGGCTGGAGTTCGAACTCCGGCGTCGGTCACGTGTTCCAATCGGAACCCGGGATTCCCAATCATCAGACCGCGGTTGGTAAAATTGAATGTGTTCTGGGTTTCGAATGGCAACTGGGTTCCCACGCCGAATGTGCCATAATTTACAAAGGCGAGGGCATCCACCTGGGGGACGTTGGTTACCGCGCCAGAATTTTCGTAGAGCGGGATTGGCGTAGCCCAAGCCGCGAGGCCGGACGCCAGGACAACCGCCCAACTCAGTCTCAACATCTTCATAAAATTTACTGTCGTCGCTAAACGTGATTCGCGTCCCGTGATCATCGCCAGTGGCATCGCGGCGGGCTATGGCGGTCCCCAAACTCCACCGCTTCCCTGCATCACCTGGCGCTCAATATCGTGGATGCTCGTGCCGATAGGATAGACGATGGGAGCATTGGTTGTTCCGTCATAGGATCCCCAGATAAATCCGAATACTCCCTGCTCTTCCGATCCTTCGAAGACGTTCAGGAAATAAGGACCCACGCTCGAAAAAGTAATGATCACCGTAGGTAAATCTCGCCTGGCCCACCCACTGTCCCGCCCCCCGGGTGTTCAAGCGTATTATTGTTGGCCCAATTCAGGGAACGGGCCGAAAATAATCGGCACACCCCCTGCATTCACCCCAAGATCTCCCGCCGAGAAGAGAATGTCCGGCGCCGTGACCGTCCTCAACACCCCCTGTTCACGGGCGACGCCGTTAGTGACATAGGTGTCCACATAGGAGTTCGTGAATGGAACAAACTGGCCCAGGATGGAGTCGAAGTTCATCCGTTTCAGTTTGAGCTTGCCCATGCCCGGCCGCAGCCCGGCCGTAACCAGGTTCGTGCCGGTGGCGTTCGTCCCGGTGGTGTTGGTTGTGCCCGGAGGAGGACCCCATGGCCCGCCGCCGCCGAAGGTGGCGTTGGTAGCGACGTTTTCCACATTGTAATTCGAGGCGCGGTAGATGTAGCGCAGCGCCCCAACATCGTCCCGGGTCAACCCATCGTAGAACATGCCGGTCGACAAGCGTTGTCAGGATGCCGCGGAAATCAACCGTGCCGTCGCCGTTGATGTCGGCCAACCCCACCACACTCGTGACGCTCGGCGCCAGGGGTCGGGAACGAGATCCACCGCCTCCCAGATGTCCGGGTTGGCGTAGGTCTGCAGGATCTGGTACGTGTAGAGGGTTCCGTTGACGTAGCGCGACTGCTGGTAGGTGAACGGATCGAAATTGCGCATGATGGTGGTGTAATTGGGGATGTTGTTTAACACAACCCGGCTGCGCAATGTCCACACCCAGCGCTCAGGCGCGCCCAGTCCAATCTCTTCAAGCATGGTGGACAGGGCGAACGTCTTCAAATCGAAGAGGCTCAGCGCCCCGGCCTGGTGATTGAACCGGCGCGTATCGATCGGGTATTGTCGCAACTGATCATCGGTGAGTTTTGACATGTTGGGGAGCGCATTGATGATCGCGATGGCCCGCTCGACCGCGTTGACACCTTCCTGGCCGAAATAATTCAGAAACGACGGGTCGAATCCGTAAAAGATCTCCGGGACATTCCAGCGATATTCCTCGCCCAGATTCATGGGGCCACCGATATCCGCCCCAATCTGATAACCGATGGTCTGGGTCTGCCATGTGTCAAACGGCCCCAGCAGGGAAAAGGCGGCGCCCTGTTGAACCGTTGCGGCAAGGCAACCCGCGGCCAGCATGTTTCTCACAAATCGACACATAAATATCCTAGCGCAATCTTAGAACCCGATAATAAGCTGCAGCATTCGGCCCAGTCAGGGCCACCGAATCTTTGCCGCCGGGCGCGAAACGGGGATCACCAAGATTCTGCCAAATCCCGATCACCGTCGATACCTGGGGCTGATAAACCAGTCCCGGCCGGGTATTCCAGACAAGTCGCGGTCCCTGCGGCGTATTGCCCAAATCAACCCGGAGCACGCTCAAGACATCCTTGGGATCGGTGCCGGCCATGAATTCCTCAAGATTCGAAGCCCCGTCGCCATCGGAGTCCGCATCGCGCGACGGCCAGGCCTGCTGATCCTCACCCCAGTGCAACGCCTGCCAATCATCAGGCAATCCATCTCGATTGGCGTCCCGGCCCCAAGTCCGCGCTGAGGCGGCCTCCGATGCCGGGGAGACACTGCCATCGACCAATTGGTAGGCCAAGGCGACCGAGTGCGTCGAGGCAGGGGTAAGATCGGACAGGACATGGTACGGTTCGGTCACCCGGACGGGTGTCGTGCTCCCATCAACGTAAAGCAAATACGAATCAATATCATACCCGAGGGCAGCAGGCCATGATACCGCCAAGCCAAATTCGTCAAGCGCCGCAATGAACGGCGGGGCGGGAGGTGGCATGATTGGACCGGCGGAGAAACGCTGGCCAAACAAGTCGAAGTTTGACGGGGAGCCAATAAAGCTGGTCCAGGCGACCACGAAGGATTTATCGCCGTCGGATGCGACCGCCGGGTGCATCTGCGATCCGATGACCGTCGTATTCACTCGGAACTCATCGCCGTCGGCCTCACCGTTTTGCATGAACCGGCCATACACCCCTTCGCGGCCGGTGTCCTGCCCCAGGCTGGTCCAAACCACCAGGTGCGCATTACCGATCGAGGCGATCTGCGGCGCGTACTGATTGCCATGGATCCGCTGGTTCATCATGGAGGCAGGGCCGACCGCCTGCCCTCCAGCATCGAACCGCCGCATGCGAACGTCCCAACCGTTGGACAAATCCGCCAAATCACGCTCCGACCAGGCCGCCAGGAAACCACCCCCGCTTTCCGCGCTCAGGACGGGGTTTGCGCATAGATTTGTTCCGGTATTGAGAAGGATTTCGCCGCTGACGCCGTTTCCGGTGATGTCAAAAGTACGGGCGATGACGTCCACACTGTTTTCAAAACGCTGCTGCTCGCTCACCCAGGCGACGGCAAAGCGTCCATTGGACAAGGCACAGACCGACGGCGAACGCTGGTTGAAAGAGGTGTAGGCGTTGATTCGGAACTCGCCTCCGATTTTTTCGCCGGCAACGGAGAGAATTTGACCATAAACCCCTTGCAAACTCCCGTCCTGATCGGCGCTCGCCCAGATCACGACGACATTGAGGTTATCGCTCAACAGAGAGATGGCAGGATAAGCCTGCTGTCCAGTGGTGTAAGTATTCACCAGGACATCTCCCGTCATGAACGTGCCGTCCACACCCACGATGCGCGCGAAGATGTCCTGTTCGCCCTGAGGCCCTCCCTGCCAGACAAAAACGGCGCCCTGGTCGGGAAGAATGGCCACCGCTGGCATCATCTGGTCGCCGTCTGCGGCCTGGTTCACGCGGAACACCCGCTGCAGAACCGGGGAGAAATAATTGTTCAGCATCACGGCCCGGACGCCGAGGCCGTCGCCATCCGTGGCGTTGTCCTGCCAGACCAGGTAACCGCCATTGCTATTGAGCGCCAATTTGGGATACACCTGATCGCCGGGCATCAAACGGGTCAATTCGTATTGGGCCTCCTGTGGGGCGAAAGCAAGTTGCGCCTGGGCGCAAATGGCGAGGATGGGCAGCAGACAGAATCCCAAGGATCTACGGTCCAAGTGAAACAGCGATGACATAAAGTTTAGGTTGTCAAGCAAGGCACCCTTGCCCGGTCGTTTTCAGCTTCTTCTACGTCTCTTCATCCAGGCGATCCGAGTCGGGTACCACATCAGGTTGAGCGGTGCCAATATATCACAAGCATGCATCTCTCGCACCCAGGCCCACGACCCATTCCTGCCCCTACGGCATGGCCTCCGCCTCCGGCACCTTGAGCGTGGTTTGGGGCGGCACACTGGTGGGGTCGTAAGGCAGATGATCCGGCTGATGAATCGGGTTGCCGGCAGGATCAATAATCGTCGGCGTAACAAAGATGACCAGGTTCTTCTTCCGGGTAGTGGAGGACTCGCTGCGGAAGAGCCGGCCAACGATGGGCAGATCACCGATGACGGGCACCTTGTCTTTAATCTTCTGGACATCTTCGGCTAATAACCCGCCTAAGACTACCGTCTGTCCGTCCCACACATTGCAACTCGTAACGACCTGTCGGGATCGAAAGATCGGCAATGGCAACTGCGACTGGATTGGTGTGCCCACCGTGTTTCCCGTGCCCAGGACAATCTGCGGAATGAACAAGCGCGCCGTCTCGGTATCGTATCCCAGGAATTCGACAATCGACGGAATGATCGTCATCTGCACCGAATAACCATCCGCCGAGACATACGGGATGACATCCAGCGTCGGCCCCAACGGCACCGATGATACGCCGAAACCTTGCTGGCCGGTGGCAGCTCCGCCGGTCGCGACTCCGCCACCGATCCCTCCGACGCCACCGCCGGCGCCGCCCGCTTGCGTGCTTTGCGTGCTGGAAGTCACAATCGACCGCACCTGCACGAGGGAAATCTGGGTTTGCCGACCGCTCAGCGTCGTTACCCGCGGGGCGGCCATCAAGTCTGTTCCCTCCCGGTTCTCCAACGCCTTGATCACGACCCGGAACTGCGGGTCCGTCAGGATCCCCGTGACGGTAAAGACGGCCGGGGCGGTGCTGCGCAAACCGCTAGTAATCTGGCCATCCGTGGCGGAAGGACCGAAGGTCGGGATGCCTAAAGACCCCGGAAATACGCCGGAGGGATTTGCCGGCGACGACCCGCCTGCATAGGATGGAGCGCTGCCACCCTGGATACCAACCGAACCATTATTGGCGAGGGTATTGCCGAGGAACCAATCGAACCCGAGTTCGCGGCTGTCGTCCTGGCCCACCTCGACAAATTTGGCTTCGATGGTGATTTGGGGGGGCGGCTCGTTCAGCACTTCAACCGCCTGTTGAATGACGTCCAACTCCGCTGAGGTGGCGCGCACCATCAACACGCCTTTGCGATCATTAAAATAGATTTGATTGGGCGGAAAGACGTTGACCCCTGCCGCCGTGAAGAACTGGCGAACGACCTCCTGGCTGTTTTGCGTCAGGTTTGTCGAGGTCACTCCCGGCAACCCGCCACCACCACCGCCGCCGCCGCCGATCCCACCACCACCGCCACCGAACCCACCGCCGCCGCCGAACCCGCCGCCACCCCCGCCAGCAACATAGACCCGTGGGATGTCGAAAATCCCGCCACCACCACCACCCAACCCGCCGCCACCACCGCCGAGTCCGCCGCCGCCGCCACCGAGTCCGCCGCCGCCACCACCGAGTCCGCCGCCTTGGCCTCCGGAGCCACTGCTGATGAGGTTACCCAGCGGAAATGTTCCTACGGCATAGAGACCCTCGACGAACGTGTTGGGGTTGACTTTGAAGATCCGGGTTTCCAATTGCACGGACTGGTCGGGGGGTTTTTGTGCGAATATGATCGCAAATTCCTCGATCGAATAACGGATTGGCTTATCGGCCACCCGGGTGATCGCTTCGAGCACGTCGGACAGTCGCACATTACGGATCGCCGGCGAGATCCGGATGATCACGCTGTTCATGTCCAGCGGCTCCGCCTGCTGCGCAGGAATGACCTGTCCCGTGGTCGGGTCCACCAGCGGCGCTCCCGCGGAGACAACCACATTGGGATTGATCAGAAAATTGATGCCCTCCTGGTCCGGGTCGCGTTCACGGGCGACTTTGCCGAGATAGTTGAGCACGTCCGGCAGGGTCAAACCATCGAACTGAACTTCGTTGAGCACGATCCGGTGTAGTTTCGACTGGATGGCTTGCCGGCCGGGACCGGTGTAGACCAGGTTCGTGGTCGCAAAGGGGTTCGGCCTGGGCAAAGCCTCTCCCTGCCGGGGTGGCAGCCAGGCGTCTTCAAGCTCAACCCCGCGATCCTTGGTCATAACCTCGCGGCGGCGCGCGCCTTCGGCATACTTGGCCTCGCCGATGAGTTTCAAATAGTAAAAGGCCGCCACGTTCTCAGAGTCCAGGTCGATGGCCCGGTTCAACTCCGCTTCGGCTTCGGCAATCCGGCCCATTTCATAAAGCAGTTTTCCATTCTGGACATGGGTAGCGGCCTGCAGTTTCTGCGCCTTGACCTCCGGCGTCAGGGCCACAATCTCGGGGCTTGGCGTGCGTCCGGCCAGCGCGGCCAAAGCTTTGTCATTTTCCTTCTTCAATCGAAGGGCGGCTTCGTCGCGCGGATTCACCGAGAGCACGCGATTGATATGCAATTCAGCCTCGCGAAAGTCGCCTCGACGTTGTGCCGCTTTGGCGAGTTCAAGACGTGTGGCGCTGAGCCCGGCCACGGTCTTCTGGGTTTCGTCATCGATCCCCACGCCGATGGCTTGGACCCAGCGGTAAGCCTCTTCGTACAGCCGCGCCGCCCCGGCGACATCTCCTTTGGACTGCGTCTGGTCGGCTTCGTCCAATGTCCGCCGAAGTAAAATGACTGCTTCCTGGCGACGCGTCGCCTCGTCGGCGGCGAGTTCGGCCGGGCTCGGTTGAGCCGCCCAGGCCACGGGGCCGAGGGCGAGCGGGAGCAGCAGGCAAACGAGGTTGGCTACTTTGATCATGGTCTTCTGAGTGTGGGTTTGGAGCAACATAGGAAATCGGGCTTACGGCGATGGCGATGTGGACGCCGTATCGCTCGTGATCGTGGTGCGCTTGCGGTTCGGTGCCTCGACGGTAACGCTCGTCTCGGTGATGGCAACGATTTTATAAGTCTCATTGTCCACGGAAAGCGTATCCCCCACGCGTTTCTCGTGGTAAACCCGGTTGTCAGGCGCATACCGCAAGGTAGCGAGATAGCCAGTCACCTTGTCGTAATCTTTACCCGGACCGACCACCACCTGGGTTTTGTCCTCAATCATTTCCAACACGAATTCTGTGGGCTGCTCCGCCGGCCGCATTTCCCGCAGAAGCAATCCGGCACTCTGTACTCCCACACCCGTGAAGGCGCGCGTGGTTGGCGCCCGATCCCCGGGGCGTGTCGCCGATTCCCGCTGGATCCTGAAGCTGTATTGGGTGAGGCCGCCGGATTCGGTCTGACCGACGTAGGCAATGCGCAGATACAATGGTTTGGTCTCCACGATCTGCAACGCTCGAGGCCCGATCTCCTCACCCGAAGGAATCTTCATCAACCGGTCGTCGCGACGCTGCCAAATCACGGGATTAAACAGGTTGTTCGTTCCGGACAGTACCAAGGCTTCATGGCGTTGCATCCGGGCAAGCAAGTTCAGGTTCGTGGTGGTATCCATCGGCACCAGTTCTTGTGGAGCGGTGGTCAGGTTCAGATTCCGGATGTCATCGAGCCTCCGGTTTTCATCGGCCACCTGGGTCAGCAGAAGCCCCGCAGCCACCGCCAGGCCGAGCAATACCACGCTCAGAACGACTTTCTCGTAGTTTTTCTTGAGGAACTCCATGAAAATATCCGCTCACCGGGGCGGCAACGGAAGACGCACGGCATCCACTGTCAATGTCACCTTCAATTGCTTCTCTTCCAAAACAGTCTCGGGTCCCCGACGGACCGGCGCCGGCGCGTAGACCGTGTTCGGTGCCCCGGGAGTCCCTGGCGGGCGCGCCCCGGGTGTAGCGCCTCCATAGCGCCTGAGAAACTCCGCGGAGCGGCCGGTACCGCCTGGCCCGCCTTGCGCCCCGCCCGGGAGTCTTCCGTAACGCTGTCGCATGAGATCGGCCCCCGTCGGCTGGGTGGTGGGGGGCGGAAAGGCCCCCGTTTGTGGGACCAAGGGAACCTGGTAAGGGGACTCCGGCATGGGCAAAGCGCTCGATTCCTCGGAATGCTCGACATCCACCATCTTCACCAGGAACGCGTGTCGGGACTGTTCGAGGCCGCTGAGGACGGCCGCCAACTCCTGTGAGAACCCTTGAAAAGTCACCTCGTAGGGGGTGACCACCGCGCCGGTCGTCGCATTCGTTTGAACCTTGCTGCCGGTGAGGTACTCGGTAGACCCCACATCTTGTTTGGATACCGGCACACGTCGAATTCGCAGAAGGGCATGGATCCGCGCGTCGAACAGGATCTCGCACAGGGCCTTGATCTCGGCGAGTTGATAGGCCAGGGGGATGAGCTCAGCCTGCTGGAACACCACCGATTGTCGCAAGCGCTGAGCCGTGAAATTATAACGATCGGGCAGAGTCACACCGTTGCGGGTCGCCAAGTGCTCCAGATCGAAGATGGTCGTTTCCAGCAGGTTTTTAAACGTCGCGCTGTCCATGTTCGTGAACACGGCAGTCGGCTCATAAAATTCACGATTTGAGCGAAGCAATTCGGCCAATCGAGCCTGTTCCTTTTTTGCCGCCGCGATGTTCTCCTCGTTGGCGCTCGGTTTACGACTTGTGAGCCGTTTCCATTCCGTGATCTGGGCTTCCAGCGCCGCAGTCACCCGGTCCTCTTTCTGTTTTTGCTGGTAGAGATAATATCCCGCCAGGCCCAGGAGCAGCAGGGCCGCCACACCGCCGATCACCAGGAAGAGATTTCGCTTCAGCCAATTCATGCTACAGCTTGATGGGGTTCTTCAGCCGGAGGGTTACCCCAAAACTAAAAGTGACCGCTGACGCGTCCACGACCTCAATCTGCCCCGTCAGCTTGGTCTCTTTCGGATCGAACATCGGGCTGGACTGAAGCGCCCGCTGCAGCTCATACGCCAGTTCATCGTTGGCCATCGGCGAGAATGGCCTCATGTTGACGGCTCGAAACGTCAGGTTCACCACTGCGATTTCATTCGTATTACCCGGGGTGGGTGCCACCGCCTCGGTCGTGGTCGTGTTGGTCGAGGAAGTCGACCCGGCTCCACCGGGAAGCCGTCCGTAGCGCTGGAGCATCAGCCGCTGATAATAACCCGGGCTCGAAGGATCATTCGCGTTGGCCGGACTCGCACCTTCCTCGGTTTCGCCTTCCGGGGTGGTCGCCGTAACCGTTGGCGGGGGCGTGGTGAAGGTGTCGATCCAGATGCCGTGATCGACGCCCAGGGCCGCGCGCCGCACCTCCTCCGTAGCCAGCAGCGCGCCCCGCAGTTCCTGCAGGACATCACCCCAGAAAAACCGGCGCTCGTTCCAGTCGGTCAACTGGTTCAACTTGGACGTGGCCTGATTCACCTGATTGACCTCCGTCTGAAGGCGGGTCTCGAGTTGTTTGAGCGGTGAAACCCGCTGTTGGATGTCGGCGAGGGACTCGCTCTTAATGCTCGATAGCTTTGCGTAAAACCACCCAAAGGCCGCCACCGCCAGCACCAGGCTGAATACGGTCGCGATGAAATAGGGCTTCTTCTGATTGAACTGTTGCCGCTTGAGTGAACTCTTCGGCATCAAATTCATCTCGACCGGGCACTGTGCGACATTTCGCAGGCCCAATCCCACGACCTCCCCGAAGGCGTGCGCGACTCCGGCCAATTCCTCCAGGCTCAACGCCGGATCGATCTCGATGTTTCGGAACGGATTCAAATACTCGACGCTGAGGTTGAGTTTCTCCGCGAAGAATTGCGCCGTGTAGGCCATGATCGACGCGCCCCCGGCAAGAAACAGACGTTGCGGCGCCGAGCCACCCTGCTGGCCACGATAGAACTGGATGGTCTGATTTACCTGAATGTGCAGCCGCGTCATCACCTGCCGCGCAATCTTCGAGATCTGCGCCTGACGCGGGTTCTCCGGCTCCTCGTAAGCCCCGCCCAGGCTCACGAACCCTTCCGCAATCTTGAGCTGCTCCGCCTCGGCAAATTTCAGGCGCGCCTCGGCGGCAAACTCCTGCGTGATCGAGTTGGCGCCGATGTTGATCCCGCGCGAATAGACTTTGCCCTTTTCGAAAAAGAGGACGTTGCTGGTCTTGGCACCGATATCGAGCAGCAGGGTGCACCCCTCGAGGTCGCCGTAGTTATACCGGAAGGCGTTGCACAATGCCGCCGGGGAGACATCGACCAACTGAATGCGCAGTCCGCTCGCCTCTGCGGTTCGAAAGAGGCCCTCGACGACATCGGCCTTAATGGCGACGAGCAGGACCTCGAGTTCACCGCTCGCGGTTGAACCCAGAATCTGAAAATCCCACACCACTTCCTCGAGCGGAAAAGGGACGTTCTGCTTCGCCTCGTATTGGATGATTTGAGTGACCTTCGAGGCGTCCACCGGTGGGAGCTTGACGAACTTTGAGAATACGTGGAATCCCGGAGCGCAGACATTGATGTTGCGAGCGGAGAATCCCCGTTCGGCGATCAACTCCTGGATCGCCTTCAACAGAACTCGCTCGCGCGCCACTTCTTGCGATCCCTCGAAGCCCAGCGTTCGAATGCCGAACTGGTTCAACCTGAGCGTCCCGGATTCGGTAGGTTCGAACTCGGCGAGTTTGAGGCTTCCCGCCCCAAAATCGAGACACAAGAATGATTTCGTTTTCAGCATCGGCACGACCTGACGGCATGGTTGACCTGCATCTTCAGGTCCTGTAAGCCTTTAGTCTTCCCGCGTTTGAGAGAATGACCGTGGTTACTGAAAATCGGCAACACGGTCAAATAGAAAAACGCTGCGACAGACGTTCAGCAATGCGCTAATCAAACAGGTTAAGGGGCCGGATTGCCAGATTATTCAGGTCCAGATCTTCCCCGCAGGTGTTCTATCGTACGCTGCAGTCCTTCGGTCAAGCCCACTTGCGGTTCCCATTTCAAAAGCGTTCGCGCCCGCGTGATGTCCGGCTGTCGCTGACGCGGGTCGTCCTTCGGCAATGGCCGGAAAACAATCCGGCTCCGCGATCCCGTCGCGCGCACAATCTCCCGGGCGAATTCGAGGATGGTCATCTCTCGCGGGTTGCCAATGTTGACCGGCATGGCATCGCCAAGTTCCATCAAACGATAGATGCCCTCGACCAAATCCGCGCAGTAACAAAAACTCCGCGTCTGTTTCCCGTCCCCGAAAACGGTCAACGCCTGATTGCGCACCGCCTGGCTCACGAATTCCGGCACCACGCGGCCGTCGTTTAGCCGCATGCGCGGCCCATAGGTGTTGAAGATGCGGACGATCCGGGTCGCGATACCGTGTTCGTGGTGATAGGCCATGGTGAGCGCCTCGGCAAAACGCTTGGCTTCGTCGTAGCATCCCCGCGGGCCGATCGGATTGACGTTTCCCCAGTAGCTCTCGGGTTGCGGATGCACCAACGGATCGCCGTACACCTCCGAAGTCGACGCGAGGAGAAACCGCGCCCCTTTTTCTTTGGCCAGGCCCAGGGCCTTGTGCGTTCCCAGTGAACCGACCTTGAGCGTCTGAATCGGGAGCTCACGGTAATCCACCGGACTGGCGGGCGACGCAAAATGCCAGACGCGGTCCACACGCCCTTCCAGGAACAGGAATTCTGTCACGTCCTGCTCGATGAACCGGAAATCCGTGCGCCCGCTCAGGTGCGCGATGTTATCCACACTCCCCGTCACGAAATTATCGATCCCGATCACGCGATGGCCCCGCTCCAATAATAAATCCACCAGGTGGGATCCCAGAAAACCCGCCGCTCCCGTCACGACCGAGACGAGACCCTTGTCCTTTGGTCCTCCGCCGGGGATGTTGCGCTTCGGGGATTTCGGCCCCGGACGTCGAGTGTGAGTCATCACTGGCGGGTTTCGCGACGTTTTCATTTCGCACCCGTCCCCAACAGGACGACCGGCACCGTGCGCGCGAGGATTTTCAGATCGAGCCACAAGGACCAGTTGTCGATATACTCCAGGTCCAATCGGACCCAATCGTGAAAATCGGTGACGTTATTGCGGCCGCTGATCTGCCACAAACAGGTGATGCCTGGTTTCACGCTCAGTCGACGGCGGTGCGCCAGGTCATCGAACCGCCGGACTTCGTCGAGCGGCAGGGGGCGCGGCCCGACGAGGCTCATTTCGCAGCGCAGCACATTCAGCAATTGCGGGAATTCATCGATGCTGAATTTGCGCAGGATCCGGCCAACGGCGGTGATCCGCGGATCGTTGGAGACTTTGAACACAGGTCCGGACATCTCATTGAGGATCTCGATCTCGTGTTTGCGCTGCTCGGCATCGGACACCATCGATCGGAATTTGAGCATTGTGAACGGCCGGCCATTGAGCCCGCATCGTTGCTGACGAAACAGGATAGGCCCCGGCGAGGTCAGCTTGATCAGGACGGCCGCGATCACCATGGCCGGAACAAGCACCAGGAGCAGAGCGCTCGCCCCCATCAAATCCAACAACTGCTTCAATAACGCCTGCCAGGAGGCGTCCGGCGTGCAGCGGAAGACCAGCATCGGGCGGCCTCCAAGATCATCCACCACCGTCTGAGAAATCCGGGTTTGGAAGAAATTCGCCATCAGCCAGACCTCCACGCCTTCCAATTCGCATGCGGCAATGACCTTCTCGACTTGCCCGAAATAGGTGTGTTTTGCCGTCAAGAGCACCGCGTTAACCGAGTGATCGTGCAACAGGCTCAGGAGTTCCTCGACCGGGGTCTCGTTCAAGTCCAGCTCGCCAATCACCTCCATGCTCGCCTGCGAAGGTTCCACCAGTTCCCGGCGGAGCTTTATGGTGTCCGTGGGTGATCCCACCAGGATGAGCCGGCGGCGGAGCTGTGCCTGGCCAAACCGGCTGGTGATCCACCGTCGAATGATCTCTTCCTTGATCAGCAACAACACGAAGCTGACCGGGCCATAGAGCAGAATCACCCCGCGCGCCGGTTGAAACCGCGCCAGGAACGAGATGAGAATCAGGACGATCACCGTCCAGGCGCTGCCCCAGAGGAGCTGCCAGAAGATCCGCCGCCGCGACGCCAGCAATGGCCGGTCGTAGTAACCCTGGAACTGAAGAATCAGCGGCGCCGCCGGAATGATGACCAGCAGCAGCCACGCATAGCTCGCAAACGCCGGGATGTCGGGGCGCTGCCACAATTCGGTCAGCGAACCGAGGTCACGAAGACGATGGGCCAGCCAAAACGCGAGGACCGCCAAGGCGGCATCAGCAAACCGGTGTACCTGCGTGAGGAGCTGGCGTTGACGTTGAAGCATCGTGAGGCGCTATTCTGCAGAAGCGCGCAAGCAGAGCAAATTCAAAAGCGACCCTGCCAGGACCGCCGTCTCAAAGCGTTTCCGCCTGAACTCAGCGATCCCGGTTGGCCTTAGCCGTTTCCAACGCCGCGGCAGGTCGTGGCACCAGTTGAAACCGCGGCACCGAGTCCTCCAGAAATTCCCGCATCCGGCCATAGGTGGTCTCTTCCTGGCCCGGCAGGCAGACGGCAAACGCGCTCACGTAAGCCCACCGCTGCAGGGTTCCTCGAATCAACAGGTCACGGGCCATCCAGATCATGCGCTCCAAATGGTCCGCGCTCAGTTCTCCGTCGGCTACAAACCAGTAAACAAATATCGCCCGCAGCTCGCGCGACTCACCGTTGGGAAGCCGTACTACCCGCCGAGCGATGATCCGCTTGATGGGCAGATCGTACGGGTGCGGTTCGGCGATCTTCAGAGTTAATGAATCCGTTTTGGCGATCTGGAAACCCTGGCCCGGCAAACAATATTCCGGCTTGTGGATGCTGGTCCGGTCGGTTCCCATCAAGACCACACGAAGATCCAGCCAAAATCCATCCGGCGCCGCATACCGACGGAATCCGAAGGTGGTATCGGCCGGCAACCAATCCAGCTCTTCTCGGGTGACGGGCATGGCCTTGGAACGGTATCGGAGCACCTCCTCGGGCAAACGGATGATATGGTTTGCCGCCAATTCACCCTGATCATCCCGCAATTCGCCCGGGATGATCTCAAGCCCGGGTTGGCCCAGCCGTTGATGGGTGCGGGCATAGGCCAGCCCGCCCGCCGTCAACCCGATCATCGATAGCGTGACACCCAGGATGAGGTACCGCTTCTCCACAGCGCTCACAGGCTGCCCTCCACAGATACACCCGGTTCCGGTTCCCGCAGAAGCTTCGCGAGCAACAGGAGACATCCAAGAGCGACGAGAAACGTGATGAACCCCGCGCCGTCATGAAAGCGGGTGCCGGCGTCCTGGCCGAAAGCTTGCGCGACCACGATCACGCCGGTGATCCTCGCCACGTTTCCCACTACAGCCAAAGGCACGGCCATCAGGATGATGACCGACCGCTTCCAACCGATCCGCAAGCTCAGAAAACTGAAAACTGTCGTCAGTGCCAGCAAGGCCATCAAACTTCGAATACCGCTACAAGCTGCCGCCACGTCGTAATTAAACCCATTCTTTCCCATGATCTGAGTGCCCACTCGAACGACTTCAATGCCTAACCCGTCAGCCACTCCCACCGAGATCTTGGATACCAGCATCCTCAAGGGAAAGGTGATCCGGTCCGCCAAAGTCCCCAGGGGAAAACAAAAGACAAAGAGAACAAAGGGGAAAAAGGTGCTCCGCAGCCACGCCCGGCCCCAAACCAGCCCCGTCAATCCATACAACCCCAAAAAGAATGCGATCACCGACACCCGCGCCTGTTGGATCAGATAGCCCACGACGTGACAAAGCACGGCCGCCGCCACCAGGCCCAGGGCGGGCCACCACGGACCCTTCTTGAGCGGGGTGAGCTCATGGCGCTTGACCACCAGCATTACCAGGACGATCCACGGAATCAGTGGACCGAGCGCATCCTCCCGTTCACTCCGGTAAGCGTATGCCAGCCATCGGAATAGTGACGGTGTATCAAGATACCCAAACGTCGAGTTCCCCAGGAAATGGAATAACGCCACCCAGGCCACCGCCAGGACCCCAAACAATGCCTTATCCGGCAGGGAATGCCACAGCGCCACGGTCTCCGAGAGCAATCTCGAACCGCGTGGCTTCGTTGCATCCTGCGTTGGCTCCGAGCCCATTGTGTCCGCATATGACAACGTTCGGCCTCTTCTACTCAATGAAAATATGCGAAAGGCAAATGCCGGACAGCGACGCGAGCGCCGGGTGTTCCTGCGGCCGGGGAGTGGCAGAGTGATTATGGGCAGGATGATCCCCGAGGGTGCGGGTCATTCGAGATGGCCGGAGCGCGACCGCGCGCGAAGCGCCAGTCGCAGCAGCGTGCGCAAGGTCCAAGACGTTCGAGCGTTCCCGGGACAACGCGATGCTCTTTCCTCCTCGTGTTCGTGCTCGTCCTCGATCCCGTGACGCGACTTCCGTACGCCGCTGCGGCTGATCCCGCAGACGATACAGCCACGCTCCGCCCGAAACGTGCGCCACCAGGCCGGATCGCGACTGTGCGCGAAGCGCCAGTCGCAGCAGCGTGCGAAGGGGCCGTGATGGGAAATGAGCGAGGGCCTGCCGCGCCAGGTTGAAAACCGCACCGCCCTCGCCTAACCTGCAAACATGACGGAGACAGCCGAGCCGAAGATGCTCCCGGGCATTGAACGGGAACAGGAATCCAGGCCTCGCGATGAGTTGGAGCCCGGGTATTTGGTGGTGTGCTGGGATGATCCAGTGAATCTGATGGACTACGTCACGCATGTGTTCCAACGTGTGTTTCGTTGGCCCAAGACCCGGGCGGAATTTCACATGCTGGAAGTCCATCGTCAGGGAAAAAGCGTGTTGGCCCGCGAAACCATGGAACGCGCCGAACATTACGTTCATCAGCTCCATCAGTACGGCCTCAAAGCCACCATGGAACGCAACTGAATGAAGGTTATCCGCCGCAACGGCGATCAGTTCATCCTCCAGTTCGCCCGGCGCGAATATCGTCTCCTGCGCGAGGTGCTTGAGCTTTTCCCACGCATACCCGTGAGTTATCATCAGCTCAATCCCAGCGCGGATCCGGCCGAGGCGGCCGCGGATCAACGGCTCCTCGAAGAGGCGCTTGCGGCCCAAAAGAATGAGTCCCGCCGCCAACTCCAGGCCTGGCTCAAAGCAGCCGATCGCTTGCGCAAAAAGGAAGGGACCCTCCAAATGAAATTCTCGATGGCCAGGTTGGATTGGCTCCTGCAAGTCCTCAACGACATCCGGGTCGGCAGCTGGTTGCGCCTGGGTTCCCCGGCCGATCCTTACGACCTGAACCTTACGCAAGAGAACACCCCTGATTTTGTCGCGCTGGAGTATTGCGGGTTCATGCAATCCGTCCTGCTCCGCAGCCTGAATGAGGAGGGCGGGGACTGACGCGCCAGGATCCGATCCGCCGAAGCCCGGACGCCGATGCGTTACCAGGCAATGCCGTAATCCTCGCCGTTGTTGCTGACGCCGCCCCAGAAGCTGCCATGCTCGCGGTCGAACAGGATCGCGGTGATTGGCCCCGAGGTCTTCGCCTGGAAATCGAGCCGGTATCCCATGCGCTCCAGATCGCGCCGTGTCCAGGATGGGAACTCGTCATTCAAGGTGAGCCGGCCGGGCTCGGCCAGGTGCTGACCAAACGAAGAGTGCATCTCGTAGCTGGTCACATTGGCGGCTTCACATGCCTCCTGCACCGTCATGCCGAACTCGACGATGTTCAGGAAGAACTGCAGGAGATTCTGCTCCTGGGTATCGCCCCCCTGCACGGAGAAACAGAGAAACGGTTCCCCGTCTTTCAACGCCAGCGTCGGAGTCAGCGTCACTCGCGGGCGTTTGCCCGGGACAACGACATTAAACGGGTCTTCCGCTTCGTTGAGGACGAAGCTTTGCATCCGTTGGCTCATCCCAACGCCGGTGTGGCCGGCCAGGCAGACAGGCAACCAACCCCCGCTTGGCGTCACCGAGATCACCCACCCGCTCTCGTCGGCCGCTTGAATCGATGTCGTGCCGGCGCGAAACGCTTCGTCAAAGTCTTTAGCGGCGGCTTCGGGAAGGGCTGCGACACTTGGCGTTGTTGCGGCGGAGTCAGGAGTGTGGTCGGCCGGCAGGGCGGAAACCCCGAGCCCAGGCTTTAAATAATGGAGGAACGGATTCGTCCGGCCTTCGAAAGGGTATGGATCGCCCGGCAGGACCTTGGGATCATTCCGGGTCCAGTTGATCTGTCGCGAGCGTTCTTTGGCATATTCTTTTGAGAGAAGGCCGCGAATGGGTTCCTCGGGAGGGAAATCGGGATCGCCGTAGTAAAAGTCGCGATCGGCGAATGCGAGGCTCATCACCTGGTAAATCGTGTGCACATAGCGGGTGCTGTTGTAACCCATCGGCTGCACATCGATATTCTCGAGGAGGTTCAACGCCTGCAGCAGCGCGGGTCCCTGGGTCCAAGTGGTGAGCTTGTAGACGTCGATCCCCTTATAGCGTGTGGTGACCGGCTCTTCGATCTTCACCTTCCAATTCGCCAGATCCTCGAGCGTGTGCAGTCCGCCTTGCTCCTGCGAGCCCCGCACGAATTCCGCCCCGATGTCACCTCGGTAAAAACGATCATAGGCCGCGTAGATCGCCGCCTTGCGATCGTTCCCGCCCCGGAGCGATTCCTTCTCCGCTTCTACCAGTTTCCGGAGGGTTTCCAACAAATCGGGTTGACGCCAGATTTCCCCGGGTCGCGGGGCTTCCCGCCCTTGTCCCGGGTGCGGGAAGAACAGCCGGGCCGAGTAGGGCCATTCCTTGAGCTTGGCCGTATATCTATCGATTTTGTGCACCAGCTCGGCTTCGATGGGATATCCATCCGCCATTTGCATGGCCGGCTCCAGGACTTCACGAAGCGACAGGGTCCCGTACTCGGCCAGCATCACCATCAACCCGCCCGGGTTGCCTGGGGTCAAGGCTGCCAGGGGGCCTTCACCAGGCGGATAGTGAAGCTTCAGGTCCCTGAAATACTCCGGCGTGGCCCCCGTAGGTGCGACGCCGCACGCATTGATCCCCAGCACTTTTTTGGCGCGGGGATCATAAATGAGCGCCTGGGTTTCACCGCCCCAGCCGACGTCGTCGTGCATCGTGCACACAACCGCCAACATGGCGCAGGCGGCGTCGATTGCGTTGCCGCCGCGCTCGAACATTCGCGCCCCGGCCAACGCTCCGGCGGGTTTACCGGTTAGGGCGACCCAATGCCGGCCGTGCAGGACGGGGCGATGGGTGCTGGAGTAGGGTTCGGCCGCACTGCTCCAATTTGAGGCGAGCAGGAGAAAACCGACGGTGCAAGGCACGAACGCTTTCATAGATAATTCCCAGTTGGGCCTACTTCCTGGCGGTGATTTGCGCTTTCGCTTCCGGTTGTGTCGCAAGCATGGCTCGCAGTCGGGCCACAATTTGCGGTTGCTTAGCCGCCAGATTCTCCGTTTCCAAGGGGTCGCTTTCGTAATCGTAAAGCTCCAGATCCGCGGTCGCAGGATCGGCCCCCGGGACCTTCCATTCCACGAGACGGCATCGAGTCGTGCGGATCGACCGTCCAATGCGCCTGCCCCGGGGATACGCATGAAAGAGATAGTTCTTCGTGCCGCGGGTCGGGTCACGGAGCGCGGGGACAAAGCTTTTCCCGTCGATGCCTTGCGGCACCTGGGGCGCGGGCAAACCGGCCAGTTCGGCGAGCGTCGGGAAGATATCCACCGTTTCCACGAGGGCGTTCGGGGCGCGGCTGCCGGGTGTAGTGACGCCGGGGGCGGAGACGATAATCGGGATTCGGGTGGCTTGTTCGTAGTTGGTGTGCTTGCACCACCAGCCGTGATCGCCGAGGTGCCAGCCATGATCACCCCAGAGCAGGATGATCGTGTTCGAGGTAAGGCCGAGCCGATCAAGTTCGTCCAGGACCCTTCCTAGTTGCGCATCCATGTAACTGACGGCGGCGTGGTAGCCGTGGATCATCGTGCGGGCCTGTTCGTCCGTCAGCGGTCCGGTCTCCGGGATATCGCTGTATTGGCGCAATTCGCCCCAGGTGGTCGGGGCATACCGCGGCGCCCCTTCCGGCGCATTCCGCAGCGGGGGGAGAGTAAATGCCGATCGATCGGTACAGGTCCCAGTACTTTTTCGGCGCGCAGAACGGAAGGTGCGGCTTAAGGAAGCCGACGGCGAGAAAGAAGGGCTGATTCGGCATTGTCTTAAGGGCTTGCAGTCGCCGGATGACTTCATCGGCGATCTGTCCGTCCGGATACGCGTTATCCGGCACGTCGGCGGATTCCCACGGCGCACCGCGCGGTAACCCGCGGGCATCCCGGTTCGCAAAGAGCGCTTCCTCGCGCGTCAAACCCTGGTTTGCCCGGCTCTCTGGCTTTAGATAGGCAATCGACTTGGCCTGGAAGTGCGGCACGCTCCACGATGCCGGGTCTTCGTGATTGCCATGGCCGACATGAAAAATCTTACCCAGCCCTTCCGTACGGTATCCGTGTTGCATGAAATACTGTGGGAGCGTGACGGCATCCGGCGAAGCGACCCGGAAATTCGTTCCGAGATCATAAATCCCCAGCGTCGTGGAGCGCAGGCCCGTCAGGAGCGAATTGCGGGAAGGTGCGCACACGGCTTGATTGCAATAGGCCCGCTCGAAGACCACGCCGCGCGCCGCCAACCGGTCGATGTTCGGCGAGTGGATCAGACCGTCCCCGTAACATCCGAGCATTGGCTTCAAATCATCGACGCAGATAAGCAACACATTTGGCCGGGTGAACTCCGCCGCCCATGCGGACCACGAGAGACAGAGTAACCCCGCAAATTGCAGCGATGAGGTGAGGCGCGGAAAATTCATGCTCGCCCGCCAAGAATCGGGTACGAATACGATCGGTCAAGGTGAAACGATCCGTGGCTCCCGCGCAGCTCCGTGATATGTCCCGCGGCGGCTCCGGTTCACCTGATTGCCGGGGGGCCAGTGGCGCTAATGCGCCCACAGCGGCATGCCGGCTTCGGAAAACCCAAACACCCGGCCGCCAATCAGGTAGACTACCGCGGAAACGGCCACGACCCCGAGGAAGTTCAGCACCAGGCCGGCCATGGCCATGTGCTTGATCGATACCCAGCCGCTCCCAAATACAATCGCGTTGGGAGGCGTGGCCACGGGCATCATGTACGCCATGGAAGCGGAAAGGGTTGCGGGGATCATCAATAGCATCGGGTGAATGGACTGAGCGACGGCGGCAGCGGCGAGTATGGGGAGCACCAACTGCGTGCTGGCCGTGTTTGACGTCAACTCCGTGAAAAACGTCATGACCAGGCACGTCAGCACGACGATGAGCAATACCGGGAGACCGCCGAGGGAGCCGAAGAAGGTTTGTCCCAACCACGCCGACAGCCCGCTCTGCTGGAAGCCCGCCGCCAGGGCAAACCCTCCCCCGAACAGCAAGACGATCCCCCATGGCACCCGGCGAAAGACCTCGGCGGAGAGCAGCATTTCGCGGCGAGTGCCGCCGCGCGCGGGGATGAAGAACAAGAGCAAGGCCATGAACATGGCCACCGTACCGTCATCGATGAACGCCGGTTCCTGAAACAAGCGACTCCAGCCCGGCAAACGAAACACGCCGATATCGATGTCCACCCGAAAGATCCAAAGGAAGGCGGTTGTCGCGAACAGGGCCGCCACCATCTTCTCTTGCGACTTAATCGGGCCGAGGGCGTCGTATTGCCGGCGGAGTTGCGCACGATCGATTTTGATCGAACGGTCGGGACGGTAGAGCAATTGAGTCAGAATCAACCATGCCATAACCAGTAACACCAGAGATAACGGAATGCCCATCAGACACCAGGAGGCAAAGGTCACCGGAGGCGCTTCAGGGAAGGTCTGCTCAAAGATGACCTTGAATGCCAGATTCGGCGGCGTCCCCACCAGCGTTGCAACGCCGCCAATGGAACAGGCGTAAGCGATGCCCAGCATCAGGCCGATCCCGAGCGTGGCGGTCTTCTCGCGGCCCCAGCGCTCCTCCAACCCGGACAGGACGGCCATCCCCACGGGGAGCATCGCCACCGCCGTCGCCGTATTCGAGATCCAGGCGGAAAGGAACGCGCAGGCGGACATGAAGCCCAGCACGAGCAGGGCAGGGCTCCGGCCGAATAAGAGCAGGGTCCGGAGCGCAATGCGCCGATGGAGATTCCAACGTTCCATGGCCAGGGCAATGAGAAAACCGCCCAGAAACAAGAAGATGGTGGAGTTGATGTAGAAAGGCGCGATCTCGTTGCTGCCCATGATTCCCAAAAGCGGAAACAAGACGAACGGCAACAGGGAAGTTGCCGCCAGCGGCACCGCTTCCGTGATCCACCACAATGCCATTAGTGAAGCGACAGCGGCCATGCTGCCCACCTCTGGATGCGAGGGGACAGGATCAAAAAACATGAGCATTGCCAGGAACAACACGCCGCCCGACGCAAAGCCCCATGGGAATCCAGCGGCAGGGAGTTCGCTCTTGGAATCGCTCGGGCGCACCATCAGAGTCTGTGGACTTGAGGCAAACTCGTCGAGGGTTTAGCAAGCCAATGCGATACACGCCACTCGCCGCGCCTCCCTCGCCCCCATCGGGGAAGAGGCCGGTGCGCCCGGAGAAGTGACGGAGCGCGAACCAAGTTCGCGGTCGCTTGCCTCAGGCCAAATTGGGCGCAACGAACGTGACCGTATTTATGAAACAGACCACTAAGGATAAAGTGGAGGAGCAAACGCGACTGATCGGCCGGTTGTGCGGCGTGTGTGGCGTGTGGGTCCTGAGCCTGATGGCGTCGATGGCTGCGGCGCCAACAGTTTCGACGGAGAAGTTCGCTGAACCGCCGCGCGAGAACCGGATCATTAAGATCATCCATGGCTGGCCGGATCAAGCGGCGGATCAGGATCGGTTGATCCGTCAGTTCAAGACCCAGGGGTTCGGCGGTGTCGTGTGCAATGTTTCGTTCGACGATTATCTCGAGAGCGAACCGAAGTGGGAGGCGTTCGTGCGGGCAATCAAGGAGGCCAGAAAAGCGGGCCTGGTTCTTTGGCTATATGACGAGCGCGGTTATCCATCAGGCAACGCCGGCGGGATCGTGTTGCGCGATCACCCCGAGTGGGAAGCACGGGGACTCCTGATCGCCGATCAGGAATGTGACGGAGGGAATGTTCGGTTGGATTTACCGCCGGGCGAACCGCTATTGACCGCCGCGTTTCCGGTGGACCATGGCGTCATCGATGTGCAACGCATGGTGAACCTCCGCGGCCAGGAGCAGAATGGAACGCTGGGGTGGCAGGCGCCCAACGGGAGGTGGCGGTTGATCGCCATCACGGAGAGCCGGCTTTTCGAAGGCACGCACGCGGACGGCAATCTTTGGCAGAAACTACCCTATGTCAATTTGCTCCAGGCGGAGCCAACGGCACGGTTTCTCCAGGTCACTCATGAACGCTACGCCAGTCATTTGGGCGGCGATCTGGGGAAATACTTCCAGGCCACGTTCACGGACGAACCGTCCTTGATGAGTTGCTTCCTGAAACCGATGTCCTACCGGCCACTCCCGTGGTCTCCTCAACTCCCGGCCGAGTTCGAGCGGCGACGCGGTTATCCGCTCGATGAATCGGTGATTATCTCGCTTGTGGCCGAAACCGGATCGGCTGAGAAACATCGCTACGATTACTGGCTTACGATCGGCGAACTCGTCTCGGAGAATTTCTTTGGACAGATCCAAAACACCTGCCGCCGACTGGGAGTGCCTTCCGGCGGCCACCTGTTAATGGAGGAAAGCCTGGCTGCACACGTGCCGCTCTACGGGGATTTCTTCCGGTGCGCGCGTCGGTTGGATGCCCCCGGAATGGATTGCCTGACGAGTGTGCCGTCGGAGGTGCCGTGGCAAGTTGCCCGATTGCTGGCCAGCGTTGCGGAGTTGGAGGGAAAATCCATCGTGATGAGCGAAACCTCGGATCACAGCCAGGTATGGCGGCCGGCGGGAGACACGCGAGCAAAACGTATCGTGACCGAGCCGGAGATCCGCGGCACCTGCAACCGGCTCATGGTCGGCGGCGTCAATGCCATCACGAGCTATTTCAGTTTCACCGGCTTGTCGGATGACGCGCTCCGGCGGCTCAACGACTGGGTGGGGCGCTGTTCTTATATGCTCACAGGCGGACATCAGGTGGCCGATATCGCCGTCGTTTATCCCGTGGAAAGTGTTTGGACGCGGTTTGTCCCGTCGCGGGTCTGGGCGAATGACGCCACCGCGGCGGCAGGCATCGAGATCCTCTTTCGCTCCACGGCCGATGCCCTCTTCAACGCGCAACGCGATTTCACATTTGTCGACAGCCGCGCCTTGACCGACGCGAAAGTCGAGTCCGGTGCGATGGTCCACGGTTCATTGCGATGGCGTGTGGTGGTCTTGCCCGGGGTGGACACCTTGCCATTCGCGGCGTGGGAAAACCTCGCGCGCTTTGTCCGCCTGGGAGGTATTGCCATTGCCCTGGGAACACTGCCGGCCAACAGCGGATCCGAGTTTCCGTCACCCATTGTGGACCGGTTCGCGCGGGAGTTGTTCGGCACCGTTACGAATCAACCCTGGATTCACACCAATGCGCTCGGCGGCGCCGGGATATTCCTCCCCGCCGGTACCGAGGCGTTGCTGCCGCTCGCATTGGATGGGCTGCTCGATCACGACGTGAAGATCGACGACCCGCGGTCGCCGCTGCGAGTCACTCACCGTCGCGTTGCCGGCCGTGAAGTCTACTTTGTCATCAACGACAGCGGCCAGCCATGGTCGGGACGCCTGGAGTTCTCCGGCAACAACGGCGAGCGCTGGGATCCCGGCGCCGGCCGGGTCGACCGGCTCCTCACGAACGGCCCGATACCACTCGCATTGGGACCTTATGGCGCCGCGCTGTTCCGATTCGCAGAACGATCTCTTCCGCGCCGGCGGACGATCGCGGCGGGCGCGCTGCCGAATCTGTCGTTCAAGCCGACTCCTGCGGTTGTCCCAACCACTGCGCAGGGGGAGTTCGTGCACGGCGAATTGGTTCGCAAAGAATCGCGCTCGAGGTCCGGCGCGCAAGTCTGGCAGGCGAACGGCACGATCACCAAGGGGCAAGTCGACACCTTCCTGTTCGCCCAGTTCCATTACGACCCACCGCTCGACCTGAGCAACGTTGGCTGCCTCTCGGTGGAGACCCGGGTGCCCAGTGGCCAGCAAACGGCCACTCGGCTGCTGGTGATCCTGCACGAATCGGGCGGCGGCGATTTTATTGCCGACACGGGCCGGTCGCTCGCCGGGCCGGGAGACCAACGTTCGCTGGTTCCACTGAGCCGATTCCAGCACGCGGGTTGGTCGAACGACGAAGATGGTTTGTTGGATCCGAAGCGCGTGAGCGATATCCGGGTCGGCTGGGGCGGATATCTGGGAGTCGAAGGAGAGAAAGTCCAATTTACTCTCACGCCTCCCGAGCTCGGCTCCGTCCATCACGTGCAAAAGTGACGGCGTTGACGCGGTTTCGCATGAACCGAGGTTCCGTCGTAGTTCTTCGGGCTCGCCACATGCGCCTGTAACGAAGACGCGTTCCGCCAGTACAAAAGAGGCTTGCCAGCGCGGGAGTTAATCTCCTCAAGTAAGCGCGTTATCCTTGTGAAACAACTCGCCCAATACCAGGACGGACGGCTGGAACTGCAGACCGTGCCAAAGCCAATCCCGCCCCCGGGAGGAGTGCTGGTCCGCACCACGCATTCGGTGATCAGTATTGGCACCGAAAAGATGAAGGTCGAACAGGCCCGGATGAACCTGCTTCAAAAGGCGCGGGCCCGACCGGATCAAGTGCGAAAGGTGTTGGACACGGCCCGCACGTTGGGTTGGCGGAGCGCCCTCGACAAGGTCCGCAACCGGTTGGAAACGCCAACACCGCTGGGATACAGTGCGGCCGGCATTGTGGAGGCCGTGCACCCGGACAACACGCGTTTCCGGATTGGCGACCGCGTGGCGTGCGGCGGAGCGGAATGCGCATTTCATGCGGAATGGGTCGCCGTCCCGGATTTCCTGGCGACGCGAGTGCCAGAGGGCGTGGCGGGTTGGAAGGCAGCCTATACCACGATCGCATCGATCGCGCTGCAGGCGGTCCGTCAGTGCGAGGCGCAAATGGGCGACCGGGTACTGGTGCTGGGACAGGGATTGATTGGGCTGCTGGTGACGAATCTTCTGGCGATCTCGGGCGTGCGCGTGTTGGCCGTCGATCTCCAGGAAGCGCGGCGGCGGGTGTGCCTCGACCTTGGAGCGGAGCGAGTGGTGGTTGCCGGAGTGCAAGACGTGCTGGATGAGGTCCGGTCCTGGACGGACGGGTATGGCGCAGACGGCGTGGTGTTGTGCACTTCAGGACAGAACAACAGTCCTTTGGAGCAGGCATCGGCCGCCATCCGTGATCGCGCCCGAATTGTGGTCGTGGGCAACACGCGCGCGGATCTGGATTGGAAGGTCTTTTACGAAAAGGAACTCGAGGTGCGCTATTCCAGGTCATACGGACCGGGCCGATATGATCCGGTTTATGAATGGGGCGGGGTCGATTACCCGATCGGGTATGTCCGTTGGACGGAGGCGCGAAATTTCGAAGCGTGCCTGCACCTGATGCAGACTGGCGAGCTCCGGCTCGAGTCCATCACAACGCGACGGGCCGGATTTGATGGGGCATTGGAGGTCTATCGAGACTTGCTGGGGGAAGGTTCCCAGGAAATCGGCGTGGTCCTGGAATATGCCGAGGAATCCGCCGGGGTGAATGTGAACCGGGATGGGCCGGCGCCGACTGAAACATCGCAGGCCTCGGCCGCACCCGCGATCGCGCCGAACCGTTTGTCCAAACCGGTGACGCGGCTGGACGTGATTGGCGCAGGCAATTTCGCGAGGACGATGTTGTTGCCTCATTTGCGCGGGCGCCTTGATTTTGGCACGGTGGTGAACCAGACCGCCCTGAGCGCGAATCACGTGAAGGCCAAATTCGGCTTCGAGCGGGCGGGAACGGATCCGGAGGAGTTGTTGGAGAACCCAACATCAGGGACAGCGGGGAGTGCGGTGCTCATCGCGACGCGGCATCATTTGCACGGGCGGCTGGTGGTGGCATCGCTGCGGAAAGGGCGCGAGGTGTTTGTCGAGAAGCCGCTTTGCCTGACGCGCGAGGAATTGTCGGAGATCGATGCCTTGTCCCGCGAGGGGAAAGGGTCGGTCATGGTCGGGTTCAACCGCCGGTTTGCGCCGGCGAGCGTCGAATTGAAGCGGTGTCTGGCGGGGTCGCCGGGGCCGAAAGCGATCAGTTACCGGGTAGCGGCGGGCAAACTGGATCCGCAACATTGGTATGCCAACTATCTGGAGAGCGGCGGCCGGGTCCTGGGTGAGGCCTGTCATTTTCTGGATTATTTCAGTTACTTGCTGGGAGCAACGCCGATCCGGGTGTGGGCGCAGACCGTATGGCCAACAGAGGGGCGGCTGCCGTTTCCGGACAGCGTGGCGGCCCAGGTGGAGTTTGCGGGGGGATCGTCGGCGCAATTGATCTACACCGCGGAAGGCGATCCCGGGTATCCGAAGGAGACGCTGACGGTGTTCGGCGCCGGGTTGGTGGCGGAACTGACGAACTTTCAACAATTGACGGTTCATCGCGGCCGGAAGTGCCGTCGATTCCGGTATGGTTCGAAGGGGCACGCGGAGGAGATGGGGGCGTGGCTGGCCTATTTGAGGGGGGAGTCCGGGCACCCACTCCCCTATGCGGAATCGCGGCAGAGCATGCTCCTGACGTTTGCGGTGCTCCAATCGATTCAGGAGGCGCGGGTGGTGAACATCGACTCGGACGGCCAGTGAATGCCGATCGGCTGCAATGGTATTGGCACCGCGTTTGGGCAATGAGCCCCGGCGAGATGCTTCGTCATGCCCGCCGTCGGTGGCGGGTGCTCATCGATGAACACCGGCATTGGGATGGGAGGACGATGGCCATCGGACGAAGTGGCACCTTCCCGCGATTACCACGGGCGGAAGCGGCGCCAGACGAACTGCGGGAATCGTTGATCCGGGACGCTCGAGAGATCGGGAGCGGCCAATGGCGGGCGTTTGGGCAACTCAAATTACCGGTGGATGATCCGCCCCGTTGGCATTGCGATTATTTGGCCGGGAAAGACCTGGCCACGGAATTGCCCGCCTCGCGGTTGGAACATCGCGGGCTCGCCGCGGGTGCGGACATCAAGTTGATCTGGGAACTGAGCCGCTGGACGCAATTGACGCGGTTGGCGATGGCCGCTTATGTCACCAACGATCGCGCGGCCGCGGAACGCTGCGCGCGGTGGCTATGGGATTGGCTCGATCATAACCCGCCGTATCGCGGATGGAATTGGACCAGCCCGCTCGAAGCCGGCCTGCGGCTCGTGCAACTGACGTGGATGGACGCCCTGTTGGCCGGGCGATTCGAGCCCGGAGTCGGCGATGAGACCTGGGCCGCATTGATGGGGCGGTTGCTGCCCCCGCACGCGCATTATGTCTGGCGTCACCGATCGTTCGGTTCCTCGGCGAATAATCATTTGTTGGGCGAGCTGACGGGATTGATTGTCTCGACCGTGCGCTGGCCGAGCCTCGCGCGATGGGGCGCGGCCATCGATACTTTGAAACGACGGCTGGAGCACGAAATCCTGGCTCAGTTTGCCCAGGATGGCGGCAACCGTGAACAGGCCCTGAACTATCATTTGTTTTCGTTCGAGCTTTGTTGGCAAGCGCGGATGGCGCTGCAGGCCGCCGGCCGGAAGCTCAAACCGGAGGCGGAAGATCGGCTGGCGCTTGCCGCGGACTTCTATCGTCATGTCCAATCCGAGCACGAGCCATGGGATTACGGCGACTCGGACAATGCCCTGGTCTTTCCCGGGATGATACGGGAGGAGTCTGCCGTCTCCGAATGGCGCGAATGGTTTCATCGAGGCGGAGGCGGATTGGCACTTCTTTACTGGTTAGGCGATCCCCCGACGCCCGAAGTGAAGACCGAATGCGCCGAAGTAACGTCTGAGGCGGGCGCGTGGTCGATTTATCCCGAAAGCGGCATGGGAATCTGCACATCGGGTTCGTGGTTCTTGAGGTGGGATCTCTCGCCCCTGGGCTATTTGCGGACGGCAGCGCACGGTCACCTGGACGCGCTGCACGTGTCCATTTGGCATCGGGGTGTGGCCCTCGTGGTTGATCCCGGCACGGGCGCGTATTATGGGGACTCGGCAGTGCGCGCGCGACTGGCAGCGCGGGCAGCGCACAATGGATTATGCCTGGAGGGCGGGCAGGGGCCAAGACGGCTGGGGCCGTTCCTTTGGTCGGAACATCATGCCCGGCCATCATGGCGGGTGATCGAGGCCGATGGAGTGACCCACATACGAGGTGAACTGCGAATGCCGGACACGGTGCTGGTGCGAACCATCCGGCAATTGACCGAGGCAGACGGGTGGGAAGTGACCGATGAATGCGTGAGCGACAAGGAAGAGCGGTTCAGCGTGCTTTGGCAATTCGCACCCGGGACGGTTCATGTCGAACTGGGGAATCGCCGTTATCGTTTGGAACTGGGCAATGCGAAGGTGGAGGTGGAAGTGAGCGAGGGATGGTCCGGAGTCGAGTGGCTGGAATGCCCGGTGTCAGCGAACTTCCGGCAGGTGACGACCGCGCCCGGCCTGCGTCTGCGCGGGGTGAGGGGGGACAAGCCTTGCGTTTTGAACACGAGATTCCTAGCCTGCGGCGGCGCATGAGAATCAGCGTATTTGGCCTCGGCTACGTGGGCACGGTGACGGCGGGATGTCTGGCCAGCCGGGGACATTCCATTGTGGGCGTGGATGTGCAGCCCCAGAAGGTCGACGCGTTCAACCAGGGACTGGCGCCCATTGTGGAGCCGGGCATTGCCGAATTGTTGGCTGAGGCGAAGAATGGAGGGCGGTTGCGCGCAACTCGGGATTGTGCCGAGGCGGTGGCCACAACCGACTTGACGATTCTGTGCGTTGGCACCCCTTCGAGTGTGAGCGGGACCCTGGATCTGAGATATGTGCGCCAGGTGGTGCGAGAAATCGGGGAGACCTTACGCGCGCGACCGAAGCCTCACAGCCTGGTCTTGCGAAGCACCATGTTGCCCGGCAGCACGAGGCAATTGACGGCCGAGCATCTCGAAGGGCCGGGTGGCGAGGGCGGCCTGGGCATCTTCTATTTTCCCGAGTTCTTGCGGGAAGGCAGCGCGGTGGCGGATTTCGAGGAACCATCGCTCGCGGTGGTGGGGACAGTCGACGGTGAATCCCCGCCGGACTTGTTGCGTTCGGAGCTGTTTGGGATGGAGGCCGCCGTGGTCCGATGGGAGAGCGCGGAGCTCGTCAAATATGCCTGCAACGCCTTTCACGCGACCAAGATCGCGTTCGCCAACGAAATCGGGCGGGTATCCAAGCAATGCGACATCGACGCTCGCATGGTGATGGAATTGTTATGCCGGGACACGCGTCTGAATCTTTCGCCCTATTATCTCCGGCCAGGCAATCCCTTTGGCGGATCGTGCCTGCCGAAGGATGTCCGGGCACTGACGCAATACGGCCGGGGCCAAGGGCTCCAGTTGCCGTTGCTGGAGAACCTGCTCCCGAGCAATGAACGCCATTTGCAGAGTCTGCTGGCCTTGATCGCCGAGTCCGGTTTGACCGAAGTGGTCATCCTGGGACTGGCCTTCAAATCCCACACGGACGATTTGCGGGAGAGCCCGATGGTTGAAGTGGCGCAGACCTTGTTGGGCCGCGGTTATCGATTGCGAATATACGATCCGGCATTGAACCTGACCGCGTTGGTGGGCAGCAACCGGCGCTTGATCGAAGTCCGCATGCCGCATCTGGCTGCCTATTTGCACGCCGATCTGGGTAAGGCCGTGGGCGATCAGGGCCTGGTCGTGGCGGCGCAACGGTGCATCGCGCTCTCGGATTTGGAACGAGTGATCACGCCCCGGCATCGGATTCTCGACGTCAATGGCTGGCCCGAGCTGCAACAGTTTCCCGCGACTTATGAAGGATTCTGTTGGTAACGCCGTCCTGATCATCGTCGAGAACCTGCCGGTGCCGCTCGACCGCCGGGTCTGGCAGGAATCAAAGGCGTTGCGAGATGCCGGATACGAAGTCGTGGTGATCTGCCCGCAGATGCGGGGTTGCATGGAGCCGGAGGAGGTGCTCGAAGGCATTCAAATCTATCGTCACCCCATCAGCGCCGAGGCGGGTGGCTTTGGCGGTTTCTTCCTCGAATACGCTTCGGCCTTGTGGGGCGAGACTCGTTTGGCCTGGCGGGCATGGCGCCGGCATCGAATCGGGGTGATCCATATCTGTAATCCGCCGGATCTGCTTTTTCTGGCGGCGTTGCCGTTCAAATTCATGGGGGTGCGGATCGTTTACGATGTGCACGATCTCTGGCCCGAAATGTTCGAAGCCAAGTTCGGCAGACGCGGCCTGTTTTACTGGCTCGTCCGATTCGCGGAGCGATGGACTTATGCGATGGCGGATGTGGTGTTGGCGACCAACGCGTCGGTGCGGACCACCGCCATCGACCGCGGTCGCAAACGCCAGGATCGCGTCTGGGTGGTGCGCACTGCGCCCGATATTCGCCCCGACGATGCACCCATCGATCCGGGTTTGCGGAAAGGGCGACGCTACCTGATCGGCTATGTGGGAGTGATGGGGGACGCAGACGGGGTCCGGTATATTTTGGAGGCGGCCGCGCACCTGGTCCATCGACTGGGCCGGGAAGATACCCAGTTTCTCCTGATGGGCACCGGGCCGGAATATGCCAACCTGGTGAAGCGCCGGGACGAACTGGGCTTGGGCGGTTACGTCGATTTGCCCGGGCGGGTAAGCAATGAGTTTTTGTTCAGCGCATTGCGGACGATGGATGTTGGGGTATCGAGCGACCCCATCAACTCCTACAACGACCATTGCACGATGAACAAGGTGCTCGAGTACATGGCGTTTGGGAAACCGCAGGTGCTGTTCGATCTCAAGGAGGGACGCGCTTCTGCCGGTGATGCGGCAGTCTACGTGCCGACCAATTCGGGCGATCAACTTGGGGAAGCCATCGCGCGGTTGTTGGACGATCCCGAGGCACGAGAGCGCATGGGAAAACTGGGAATCGAACGGATCCGATCCGAGCTGAATTGGGAGAGATCCGTGACGCAACTGGAGGCGGCCTACCGGCAGGCCTTTTTGAGGCATTGAATGCTGTCGGTGCATCCGTGCTCCCCTTCCCTATAAACCTCCAACCCCGTCGCCGATCGACAACCACCGGAGGGCCGAGTTCCATGAGGCCCTGACTCGCCGAGCCTTCATCCAGGGACTCGCGGAGCCCGGTATCTCCCTGCCGATCTCGAAACACCTCCCGCTTCTCTCCGCGCATCCTTTCGTCGACCTTTACCATCTCCTGCCAAGGAGTTCGTCTCTCGAGCCAGCGCCTGGCACGGCTCCCTCCTTCCAAAAGCGCGCTGAACCTGGCTACGAACCGTTCACTCCCCAAAGACCTTCTGGTCGAATAGGACATCAACACCCGATTCCCTCTATTCGCAACGGTCTGGCCATGCCTCCCGTATACCCACCTACGTCCCGTCCCGTCAAATGAACAATGAATAGACGCGACCCCCAACTCCCGTGGACAACCATTGGGTTGCATGTCAAGGGCTGCTTGCATCCATTACGAAACTTATGTGCCGTCCGAAGATCCCAACGGTCGTAAAGGATTTCCAACCTCGACATTCGTTACCCACGCAGCGGCGTTGCCGCAATGTCGGGCTGGAGGCTGCTGGCCGGTTTGTGCATCCTAAAAGGCGCTATGCCACAATTCCATTCCGCCGTTCACATGCATCCGGACTTCTCCGCCGAAGGCCGGCGACCGCGAATCGCGCCTGGTCGAGTCAGTTCGGTCCGCCGTGCCGCGATCTTCGCAGGGGTGGTGATTGGGGCAATCCTCGAGTTGTTGCATGGGCAGGGGACAGCAGGGTTTCCAAAGCCGGTCGACCTGGCGGCACAAGCCGGATTGCCGGACCCGCTGGTGATGTTGGATGGCCGAAGAGTGGCGAATGGCGAGATGTGGTTTACCGAACGGCGGCCCGAGCTGATCCGGTTATTTCAACATTACATGTACGGCCAGCTCCCGCCGAAACCGGCCGAGGCCACGGGCAAAGTGGAGCGGACGGATGCGTCGGCGTTTGGGGGCAAAGCCACGTTGAGCGAAGTCACAATCCGATTCGGCCCGCCTCGAGTTCCGCCAATCCATCTGATGCTTGTGGTCCCCAACCAGAGCACGTCACCGGCGCCGGTGATTCTCGGAATGAATTACTTCGGCAATCACACGCTCGTTCATGACAAAGGAGTGCGGCTGCCGGATAACTGGATGCCTGAACGCGGCGTGGGCGTGGTGCACAACCGGTCCACCGAAGCGAGCCGCGGTTCGTGGGCGGAGATCTGGCGTATCGAAGAGATCATTGATCGCGGTTACGCGGTGGCGACGTTTTACAACGGTGACATCGATCCCGACACCCCGGACCGGAGAGGGATCCAGGAGTATTTTCCGGCGTCGGATCCAGCGGATGCGTGCGGCACGATTGGAGCCTGGGCGTGGGGTCTGCAGCGGGCGGTGGATTACCTGGTGACGGCACCTGGGATCGATCCAAAGCGGATTGTGGTGACAGGTCATTCACGTCTGGGAAAGGCGGCTTTGGTGGCGGCGGCGTTCGACGAACGCATTGCCATTGCGATTCCACATCAGGCGGGCTGCGGAGGATCGGCACCCAGCCGCGCCTACATCGCGGTCGGGAAACCTTTCAACACGCTGGACACGGCGCGAACGAAACCGCCGGAATCAGTGGCCGATATCAACGACAAGTTTCCGCACTGGTTCAACGCCCGGTTCAAGGAGTTCAACCATCAACCGGAGCGACTGCCCTTCGATCAGAATTGTCTCGTGGCCTTGTGCGCACCGCGTCCGGTGCTCTTCACCAATGGCCGGGCCGACACGTGGATCAATCCTGCCGGTCAGTTTGAAGTGTTGCGCGCCGCGGCTCCGGTTTACCGGCTGTTGGATGCGGGAGATTTCGCTGCTGGGGAACTGCCGCGAGATGGAGAGCTGATTGATGGAACACTCGGTTACTATCTCCGGCCGGGTGCTCACTCGCTGCTGCGCGAGGATTGGAAGGTGTTCCTTGATTTTGCGGATAAGCGCCTGAGTGCAACGGGACCGCGAAACGCTCGTGCTCCGTCCGGGCCGATCCGCATTGACCCGGATTACCCGCATGCTTTCCGTTACCGGAGCGGAGAACAGTTCTTCCCAATGGGCGACACCGCTTATTTTCTGATCGCCCAGCCAACCAACGTGATCGCTCGCTTCCTGGATGTCCGACGGGCACACAAGTTTAACTTCATCCGCATGATGGCAATGGCCGGCGGCTTCTGGCCGTTCGGAGGCAGTCCGGATAACCCCGATTATGCCGTCATCAACGAAAGCGCTCTGCAAAAGCTGGACTGGGTGTTCGACTATGCGGCGACTCGAGGCATGAACATCGAACTGATTCTCTGGGGGTATGGAGTCGGGGGAGGCGAAGGGCTGTGGGCGAACGAAACGCATCAAAACTTCTGGGTTGATACCCTGGTCAATCGCTACCGTCGCCGGGCAAATTTGTTCATGTACACCATTGCCAACGAATTCGAGCGTTACCCGGACGGCAAATATGCGTTCAGTCAGGCCGACGTGGACTGGGCCAAACGCATCGCCGCGCGGATTCGCGCGCTGGATCCCGAACGGCCCATCGGTTGTCACCCATCCGTCTGGATCACCGACCAGGAGGCGCCGGGCCATGGGCCAAAACCCTTCGCGACCTATGGCGGGTTTACCCAGCGTCGCCCGCAGGTCGTCTGGCCGTTGTGGGAGACTGGAGCCGTCAATCTGAATGTGACGCAAAACAATGAGGGTGTGCAGCCACGGACATGGGGCAACCTGGATGGAGGCTCGCGAGGGCTCGCCTATTATGCGATCAACTCGCAGGGAACCGACTACGCGGCGCGGTGGACAGCGACCGGCTGGGAATTCGAGGCAGCGGATCTGGAGGATTGCATTGCTGAAGATTGGGTGCGCAGCAGCAAGCCCGTTCTGAACACAGAGTTTGGTTATCAGTTTGAGCCTGGGTACGAATCCAGCCAGGGATTCTCGACACGCCAACTGCATCAACCGGCTACCGTGCGAAAGAAGGCCTGGAAGATCGCAACGGCGGGCGGTTATTTCGCCGCGGGATTTGCGGGCACAGCCGTTGCCCGCGACTTCAAGGAAGCCGATGTCGACAACTTCCGGCCCGCTGCGTTGGAAGTGCTCTACAAGTTTTTCACGACTAGAACCGAGTATCGGAAGATGGCGCCGCATCTGGAGTGGGTGGCCTCGCACAATGTGCTGCTTGCACTCCCAGGTGCCGAGTATGTGGCTTACTTCCCGCGCGGAGGAACCAATTATGTCCGGGTGACCGCTGGCAGGTACCGGGCGGAATGGCTGCATCCCGAGACGGGCCAATACGTCGAGGAGCCGACCCTCACGCTGGCCGACGGTCGCCAAGATTTCGTTCCACCCCGCCTTCCAAACGACGATTGGGTTTTGCACCTGCGACGGAGTGATTGACCATGACGTTTTCGGCATAGTGGTCGGACCATAGCATGTTATTGATAATGCCGTCGCTGGGGAGGTCCGGCTGAAACGTGAACGTGTCCGCAGTGATCAATTCACCCGCCGCCGTGCACAACTGCATGGACGGAGCCACCGTCGAAAGGAAAAGGGGTCGTGTCTATTTATTTTGCAATTCGGCTGTCGCACGGTCGACTTCACGGGACACTGTCCGGTCTGTTCTCCGCCGTTCGCAAAACCCTCTCACCGTCGTCGCCGCGCTCAGATACTCAATCTCCACTCGTTCGCTCAACTCCCGGGTGCTCAGGCCGCCCACCCGCCCGCCCCAAATACAACACCAGATCCCTTCCGGTGTCTCCATGCCGATCTCATACCCGCCTACGTCACGTCCCGTCAAATGAACAATAAATAGACGCGACCCCACGCCCTAAGCCCACGCACCCAAATCGTCGAAGCCGTCTTCCAATTCCGCCGGCAGCACCTCGGAGGGTGACATCGTCTGCTCGCGTTTCATGCTGGGGAAGAATTAGAGCCTCCATGCGGGCAGAAAAGTCAATTCCGCGTCCGGTGGGGATAAGCTGCCAAGGACGACCTGCATCGAGGGTGGGATGCCTGGCACGCGAAGGTATTACAGCGAACATCTCTATTGTTCAGCAAGGATTCAAGCTCCACGGAGACATGGCAAATCCAGTCAATTGTTCCCGGTTGATGTCTGTGGAGCGGATGGCGAAGCGGGCGGAGGCGGGGCGATAGCCAGCTTCAGCCCGTGTGGAACGAAAGTTCTGAAATCCGATTCATTGACCGTTGCAACCTGCGCCTGCGACAGAATCGCCGTCGCCGCGATCAAGCAGTCGGACCGCGAACCGCGCCGGCGCCCGGTCTTGTTGAACAACTCGGCAGCCCAAACAGCCGTCGCTTTGTCGAAAGGAACGACCCGCGATTCAATGACGGATTCGCGTCGGGTCAGATTGTGAACCAACAGATGAAGCCGGATTTCACGCGCTAGGTTGTCGGTCGTTTTGCAGCTGAGTTGGTCCATCTGCAGGGTGATCTTCAGGTCGCGGAAGGCCAGTTCCATGTGCCAGCGCCGCAGGTAGAGTAAACCGAAGGCTTCCAGGGGATAGCGCTGGGTGTCCAAGAGGGTGGTGACCAGGGCGATCTGCGTGGTGCGAAAGCCCCGGATCCGGAGGCGACAATGCACCAAGCGCAGTTCCAGGCAGGCGGGCAGGGTGGCCCATTCGGCCGCCGAGATGGTTCGCGGACGACTGGGAGGTTTGTTCCAGTGAACCAGGCGTTGGTCCCGTCCCAGGGATCGGCCACGGCGAAAGTCGCGACGACGAGCACCGCGGAGGTGGAAGACCGCGTGGATGCAGCGGGCTTGGTATTGGGTCAACAGGCCCCAGGAGCCAAAGCCCCGGTCCCCGAGAAGGAGTTGGCCGGGCCGCAGGCAGTCCCAGAGCTGCTGAAAGAGCAGTAGTTCATGCTGCACCCAAGTGCCAGTCACCCACCCGCCGATCATCCCGGTGGCCAAAAAGAAGAGGGCCACCAGGCGCAGGATGGGCATGAAAGTTCGTCCCTCCTCCAAACTGCCGCAGTTGCCGGCCGCTTATCGCCGTCTACGAGAAAGCCTGGGGCAGATCGGTTGGGTGGCCCTGGGCAGCGTCTTGGAACGTAATCAACCCGGCCAAGGCGGACCGCGCTACCATTGGTCGCGGCGAGTGGGCAAGAAGACCGTCACGGTCGCGCTGAGCGCCGAGCAATTCGCCTGGCTCAAAGTGGCCATCGCGAACCAACGCAAGGTCTGGGATATCCTCATGGAAATGCAGCACCAGACCATAACCTACATGTGGAAGAATCTACCGGAAACCTCGCGTCGCAAGCGACTCTCCAAGAAAACGTTGGGACTTAACTAACTGCCATTCGGATACGACCCCATGGACGAACAGCGGAGATCACATCAGGTGGATGTCCGGCGCGAGGGCCAGCTCAAACCCAGTCTCACCGACGCGGTAGACGTCAACCTGGATGAGCCCCATGCCCGGAACCAAGCGGCTCTCGGTTCGGTCCAGAGTCAGCGAGCCGGCGAAAAGCACGTTGTCCTGCGCGTCCCCCACCACCACCAGGGACCTTCCCTCGCCGGGCAGGTGCAGGAGATCGTCGGCTGAGAGTCGCACGGTGTTGGGGTTGGCGAAACCGCCTCGCCCCAAGTCAATGATCTCGATGCGTTCCACAAGGTGATTGCCTGCCGGATTCAGAGTCGAGTTGCCCGTTTTGCCCAAGTCCCAGACGAGGCCGGCGCCACTCAGGCGCGCCGTGTCGAAGCCGGTTCCGCCGTCGATCCGCGTGTACTCTGCGATGCCCGTTCCCGTGATGACGATCAAATCGTCACCGCCGCCGCCGTAGTAGACATCGCGGCCGCCTCTTCCGACGAGGGTATCGTTGCCTAGCCCCCCGATCAGGAGGTCTGGCGCACTGGGAAGACCCAGCAACAGGTCACCAGCCGGAGTGCCGAACTGCGGGGACAGGTTCGCCAAATCAGCGCCGTACAGGACGAACACCAAACTGGCGAAATCGGTGAATGTGACCCTCACCCTGGGATCAGCCAGCACGAGCTCATCGAACCCGTCCCCATTGAGGTCGGCCCTGCCGCCCAAACCTTCGGCGAGGCCATAGCTCGGTTCGATCGGAAATCCGAAAGCCAGACCCTGCGTGGCCGGCAAGGCAGCCGGGTCGAGCACAATCCTGCCCGGGAGGAACGGGTTGCCGAACAAGAGGACATGTTCGTGTTGGGCGGTGGTCGTATTGGCGACGCGAATCAAAAGGTCGTCGTTTCCGTCTCCGTTGACATCGCCACACCCAACGAGACCTTTGACGAAGCTCGTTTCCGTTGCCGATGATCTTCCGTACACGCCGCCGGGAACGACCTGCAAGCCCCGGGTGCCATCGTCCAGCCAGGCGATGGGGGACACCCCGCCGGGTCCGCCTCCGTCATTGCCGGTGAGGTCGATGGTTTCGGGGAAGGTCTCCCCGCCGAAGAGCAACACGATCTCGTTGTTCAGCGAGACCGGGGTGGGATCGGTATGGGTCACCAGGAACATGTCCTCGAACCCGTCGCTGTTCAGGTCTCCCGCCGAACCCGCCACGCCGGGCTGGTTGAGGATTCGCCGATTGAGGCCGCCACGAATCAGGATATCGTGGGTAGTGAGGGGCTCGAGCTGGTCAGGCCACCCGCCGGCCTGACCCCACAGGACCACGCCGCTCCCCTCGGATCCTGGCAGGGCGACGAACAAGTCGTCGAAGCCGTCGGCGTTAAGGTCGCCGATGGGTTCGCTGGTGCCTGACAGGATCCTCGTGTAGCGGAGGCCGGTGATGAAATCGGACGTCTGGGTCGGTGGGAAGGTAGCGCCCCGGCCATACAGGATCAGGGATCCGCCATCGCCGAACTCCGCCGGGGAACCTATACGAATGATCACATCGTGGTAGCCGTCTCCGTCAAGGTCGCCACCCGCCGCGATGCCGGTTCCGAGCCGCTCATGGGTCACCGCGCCTTCGACGCGGAAGGCCGTGACTCCGTCGAAGCTGCTGCTCAGCGCAAGGTTCAGCATCGGGGGCAGACCTCCGGCTCTGCCCAAGACCACCATGGCTTGACCGGCCTCGAACTCGCCGCTCGAGGACTCCGCCTTGCCCGACCCGAAGGCGAGGTCGTTAAAACCGTCTCCGTTGAAGTCCCCGATCCCCGCGACGCTGATGGACTCGTGTCCATCCTCCGTGGTGGGGAGGGAAAAGGTGGTGCTGCCGGGCGCTCCGGGGAACACCTGGCTCGGGAAATTTACGCCGCCTGGGAGCAGGTAGGCGTAGTGGCCGAAAGAGGCCGGCGAGTTGGAGGTCACGGCTGCGATCACGAGATCCTCGAACCCATCGTGAGTGAAATCTCCGGCAGCGGTGATTGAAACGCCGCTGAGCGATCCGGGGCGGTAGAGCAAGGCGTCGAAGGCAAAACCATTAGTGGTTAGCGTGGGGAATCCTCGGCGGGTGACCAATTCCGTCCAATCAGCAGGAAAGCCGGGGGCCTTGGCATGTTCATCGACGTCGACGACCTGCAGGGTGAAGTTCCTGGTGAGAGTGAGTTGGTCTTTGTCCTCGACCTCGAGCGTGAGCGACACCGTCGCTTCGGTCTCGAAGTCCACGGCGATGTTGTCCCGGAGCTTGAGGATACCCTCGGTGACCTCAAACCGCGGATCGCTGGCAGTGAAGCGGAAGAATTCACTTGGATTGGGATCGTCGACGATCACAAAACCCACGGCCTGGCCGGCCCGACCTTCAGCGAAGGTCAAATTGGACAGACGCATGTCCGTGGGAGCAGCCGGAGTATCCAGGATATCGAGGACCTGCAGCGTAAACGTCCGTTCGATCCGGTTGCCTCCTCGATCGGTTGCCCCGATGACGAGCGTGACCGATTCCTCCGTTTCAAAATCGAGACGCTGCCCCGCCTCGAGGTAAAGTCGGTTGCCGTTGCGCACTTCGAAACGCAGATCATTGAGGTCGAACGTGTGCGTGTCTCCAGCGCCGTTGTTGGGGTCGGCGACGGTCAACTCGCCGATCCAGGCCCCGAGGGTCTCCTCCGGTACCCGAGAGATTGGACAGCAGGATCTCGGTGGGAGGCTGCTGGACCAGGCTCGCGAGATCAACCGGAGCCCCGAAGCGGTCGACGATCTCGACCCTTTCCCATCCGGCAAGGTCGAGCAGCAACGCCGAGTAGACGCTGGGCGTTGCGATCTCAGCCTGGAGGCGCGCGAGATCGGCGATCTGAGCCGGCATTACACCCAACAAGTCGGGAACGACCACTCGAAACGTGTCCATGCCGCCCCCGCCATCGTAGCGATCAAAGAGAGAACCAGAGTCGCCCAGACGAAAGATGCCCAGATCGTCACCGAGCCCCGCTTCCACGACGTCGCTGCCCGGACCGCCATCGAGTGAGTCTGCGCCGGTCGATCCGAGAATGTGATCATTTCCCTCTCCGCCATCCACGGCGCCCCCGCCCTCCACTTGCACCGTATCGTTGCCGGCGCCGCCCAGAATCGTCCCGCCGCCGCTGATCCGATCGTCGCCTTCGCCGCCCGCCAGGAGAGTGTCCTGCTCGTCGCCGGTCAAGACATCGCTTCCAGGGCCCCCATCCAGCTCGTCCGAATCCGGTCCCCCGATCAACGTATCGTCCCCCGGTCCACCGTCGAGCCGGTCGTCTCCGGGACCGCCATCAAGGAAGTCTCCGCCACTGCCGCCGGATAGGTGATCGTCGCCAAACCAGCCCAGGAAACGGTCGGGGAGCGGACCACCGGTGAAGTTGTCGTTGCCGATTGAGCCGACGACCTCTTCGACGTTAACCAGGGTGTCGGTAAAGGGCGGGCTTTGGAACGCGCCTTCGAGGCGCCGGTAGCTGACGAGGTAGTGGCCGGCGGCATCGGTCCTGAGGGTGAGGTCTGAGCCCCTGGCGCCCGGAGTGTCGGCCGGAAAGGGGTCCGCGGCGTAGGTCGCCTGGTCAAAACCGTCTTCGCCGTCGATCCAATCGCTGCCGCTGCTCCAGAGGAACACATCGTCGCCTCGCCGGCCTTCCTGGCGGTCGTTGCCGGATCCGCCATCGAACACATTGTTCAAGCGGTCGCCGACCAACCAATCGTCACCGGCCAATCCATTCAGGCGGTCGCTCTCCGGAGACACGGGTGGGAGCTGTTCGTCCGGAACGTTCGGATCATCGCCGGCAAAGATGAGATCAGGCTGGTTGGAGCCAGTCAGGGTCTCCAGCCCACCGCTCAGTTCCAATCCGATCATCGCGTTGGCAGTGGTCGGATCCACGACGCGATAATCCGGTGCGGCCTCCAGCCGGTAGGCGGAGGAGGGAATAGGGAGTGCCATCGAGTTGGTCAAAAACTGCTCGAGCCAGCTCAACGGCTCGACGCGGGCCAGGTCAGGTACTGCCAGGCATGGGTTCGGGGACCAGAAAACCCAGTCCTGGGCCCAGGTAGGAACGGTCTGTCGGCGAGCTGAATCCGAACCACAGGGAGGCCGAACCGCGTCCGATGAACACTTCGCCGTCGAAACTGATCGGGCGGGACAGGCGAAAGGCTTGGTTGAGGATCGCAAAGTCGAAGTAATAGACGCTGTAGGCGGAGGCGGCGGTTTGTTCCAGTTGCACGGTCAACGACGACTCATCGAGGTGGACGTAGGCCTGCGGCTCCACCTGCATCTCGGCGGTCCCCGTCCCCGGGAACACTTGCTGTTGGAATCCCTCGGTCCCATTGACGGCAAGGAAGTCGCCTCCGGAGCCGCCGATCACGAAGCTGCCTCTCGCCTGGCGGAGCAGCAAGACGTTCTGGCCGTCGCCGAGGTTGATGACGCAATCGTTGCCGCTCGCAGAGATCGTCACAAAGTCCCCGTTCGGCCCTCCAAAGTAGAACAACGTCGCGGGGCTGAGGTCGGTTTGGGCGAAGTCGCCCGAGAGTTCGAGGGTGTTTCTTCCGTTCCCAAGGATGAAGTAAAGGTCCTCGAAACCATCGATCTCGACGGTTTCCTCTCCGTTGACCCTTAGGCTGATCCGTTGGCGGTCGGCGGTCGGCTGAACGATCAACGTCTCGTCGCCGTCGCTCCCGCGCACCACAAAAGCATCGTCTCCGGGCCCGCCGTCAATCACCGCGTCGCCCTGCCCAATTCGCCAGGTCATCACCTCATCGTCCGGGCCCGCCTCCGGCGGCCGGCGGAGCACCAGGAAAGTGCGAAGGCCACTTCGGTTGCCTGCGGCATCAAAGACCGAGAACTGAATTGCGTCGGCCCTCACCTCCGGCAAGAGGACTCCGTGGTTCCCGTCGCAATAGACCACGAGGCCCGACTCCAGGTCGGCCTGCGTGAAGCTCGAGATCGCGTCCTCGGGCGCATCGGCCATCGCCACATGACCGGAGAGAAGGCCGGAGTAACCTCCCTCCGCCAAGTCATAGACCAGTTCCGCCGCGGTGCTGCCTGGACTCGAGGCGGAGAGGTTCTGCGTGGACAGGCTTGCCGTCTCGCCCGCCGCGACCAACACACCATCGTGCACGCTTACCGAGAGCGCAGATTGCCGCAAACGGAAGTATCTCGCCTGACCTGCGATTGAAATCCGGACCGAGAATTGGCCTCCGCTTCGATTAACCTCCGCCGGGAGCGGTTGGAAGGAACCCGATCCATCGAGAACGCTGGCAGCCTCCAGAACAAAATCGGCCGAGGCTTCCGGCCAGGACAACGTGGCCGAGGCCGGATCCCGGATCTCGAAGGACAGATGAGGTTGGGGCTGGGCTTCAGTGCGGAGTGAGCCGACCAACAGCGCCAAGCCAAAGTAGGCCCAGTAGCGGCATGGTCGACTCGCTGAGGTGCGCGGGTAGGTCTGCATGGTCGGCCAGAACGATTTGCCACTCGAACGCTCCCAGATAACACCAGCGTTGTCGATGCCGGAGTTCAGTCGTAGCCGGTCCGGTAAGACACGCCTGTTTGGCAATCCAAGCCTTTGGATTGAATGGCCCATTCGTAACCCACGCTTGGTCGTTCTTGGGGTGGCCACTCAGGAAGCGTCAAGGGTTGTTCTTCAGGCCCGAAATCGAGGCATGAGGCACTCGAGAGGCGCGAAATCTCGTCAAATAACTCAGCTGGATCAGCTTCCTGTGGTCCGACCACATCCACTATGACTCCGAATGCGGAGGCGGTAGAAACGCGTTGCATCGGAGTCCGCCGGAGGATCGGCGAAGGACAACGCTCCCGTTTCGCTGGTCAGCGTGCTGAGCCGGCTCCAGGACGTCGGATCGCTCGAAACTTCTTGGTATTCGTTGCCTTCATTCCCCAGCAGGATTGGGCAGCCATCCGGATCGAATCCCGTTCGGGCAGGAAGTGACAATCACGAGTGGAGGAATGCCGAAGGCGGTGCTCTCGCCGGTCGGCACGGAAGTCCGCTCCGCCTTGCTCGCCAAAGAGCGGGCGGGGCGCATCTCCCTGGACGAACGCGTCTACGCGAAAAGGAAAACTTCTGGGCATGCTCGAGGACGACATCCTTCGCCTGTTGCCGCTGAATCGCCGGGTGCTGGAGCGCGCCAGCGTCATGCAATTGGCGTGTCATCCGCGCGTCCCATTGCGGACGCCGGACGCGCTGCACATTGCGACGTGCGACTTGCACCGGGGTGACGCAATGGCCACCACCAACGTCCGGATGCGTGCGGCGTGCGAGCAGTTTGCCATCGCACTCTGCCCGGCGCGGCTGGAGCCCCTTTTCGGAGGGCCGAGTTCCACGAGGCCCTGACTTGCCGAGCCTTCATTCAGGGACTCGCGGAGCTCGTCCCTCCGAGAGTCATCCGTTCTTGATCCACAGGAGAAATCGATAATGGGATTGGTGGCTTTAATCGCATTCCGATGGCATGTGACCGAGAAGATCGCGGGACCGGAGCCCGGGTCAACCCATGACCTGCTCATCGTCGGTTTCGTCCTGAAACGATCCCCTGCTGCGTTACGAAACCGTGCGCGAAGTCTGGATCGCTTGCGTGAACGGAACGCCCATGACTGACGCGCAACACGGCCGACGATGAGAAGCCGGCCACCATGTCGCGCAGGTTTAGCCGAGTAAGCGCTTTCCTTAAAAATCGGCGCCCGAGGCCAACTCCCGCGCCGGCGGCGGATAGAGGACCCAGTCGCCGGTGTCGCTTTCGTCTGAACTGAGCCGCGGCCACGCCTTGATGGCCTTGTCGGTCATTTCTCCCCCGTCATCCACGGCATCCCATCCGCGGCCGTAAAGGATCGGCCGGCCCTCGTCGACGCGGTAGAGCAGGGGCTGGCCCGTCGAGGCGTCGAGCGGAACATGCGGCAGCCATTGCGGCGCGAGTTGGTCCAAGGTTTCCGGGTAGGCACTGTGTTGGCGATGATAGACTTCGAGGGCCACCGCCACCGCGAGGGTGCGGCTGAAGGCCTCGCTCTCGGCAGATTTTCTCGCTGCGTTACCCGCGGGGAGCAGCCTGGCGATGGGTGCGTACTTCATCCGTCGGCTCGGCGAGCTCGCCAAGGCCTCGATTTCGCGGTCCGCGACGGAAGGTTGCCGGAGCTGGACCCACAACGGCCGAGTCGCCTCGGCTTCCATCAGGGACATCAAGCGGTCGTACTCGCTCATCAGTTCCCGGCGCGAAGCGAACAGCTCAGCGGCCACCGGAGCGATCGCCGCGGATACGGCCTGGCCACCCAGATCGGAATGATCAAGGTAGGGAAACACACTCGCAGCCTCGTTCGCCTCCCTGAGATCCTCCGGCGCCAAACCGAGCTGGGCCAGCAGTCGCATGCCCTCGAGCGTCAGCCGGCCACCGCCTTCACCGTCATCACTGTAAATGCGCTGGACGATGTCCTGGAACATCATGCGCTCGCCACGGAAATCGACGCCGAGGTAATCAACCGAAGTCGCCAGTGCGTGCGCCAACTCAACCAGCGCGGTTTCGCTGACGGCTTCGGGGTGTCGTTGGAGCACCAGAGCGACGGCTCGGTTTGCGATGGTGGTGTTGGCAATGGCCACGAGCTGATTGATCAGAAAGGCTTGCTCGCGGCAGTGTCGGGCGGTGCCGAGGATGGCCTGGTAATCGGCCACGATGCGCGCGCCATCCCCCTGTTCACCAGCCCAAGCGACATCGGCGGCGAGCCACATCGCCATTGCCTTCAGCTTGGCCAGATGCGGCAAGAGGGCGTCGGCAAGGATCTCGTCCCGCAACCGACGAGGATCGTCTTCTTCCGGTCGGCTCGGTGGTTTCCAGCCTTCTCCAAATAGCACACGGGCGTCTTCCGCACGGTAGTCCCAGGCGAATCCGGCGGGCAGGCCGAACGCAGGTTTGGCCGCTGCCTGCCGCAGCTTCTCCAGCCACGCGCTGTTTTCGCGACAGCCTCTGCTTCGTCGACTCCCAGTCCGGGTAACCCGGCATCCAAAGGTCACGGCTATCCATCTCCCGCTCGGCGTATTCTGCCCAGAGCGCGCGGTAAAGCGGCCAGGCGCTGTCGGCCGCGGCGGCGGCGAGGGCCTTGCATTCGCTTTGGCGAGATAATCGATCTTCGGCGAGGGATGACGCGAGAGCGTAATGGCGATCACCACCACGTAGAGCAATGCCAGGATTCCCAGGACCTGCAAGGCGCGATGGCGGACCTGCCAGTGCCAGGCACGATTCCGCTTTTTCGCGCGTCGGATGAGGGTAGCGACGCGTGTGGGTTCGCCGAATTCCGCGGCGAGTTGGTCGGCAGCGCGACCTTGGCTGAGTCCGTCGAGGAAATGCGCCGTCAACTCCTGGGCGACGTCCGCCTTTTCGTGCCTCCAGAGGCGAGTCCTGCGCACCACGGATGCGATCAGACTTTGGGCCGAGTGCGGGAGTCCGGACTCGTTGAGCTTGGCTTGCCAGTCGAGGCTGGCGGTGAACTGACCGCGGACGGCCTCGCTCACAGGCGTATAAGCGAGCCTGGTCCACCAGGATACGGGCTGAGCGCTCATGCGAGGCCTCCTTCGAGGGCGATCCTGGGGCTGGATTCAATGGCTTGCATGGCCCTGACCAGGGTGTTCCAACGCAGGAGATCCTCTTCGAGTTGCCGCTCGCCTTTTGGGGTGAGACGATAGGTACTTGCGCGGCCGTGAGCCGGACTCGTCGATCCGGCTGGTGATCAAGCCTTTGGCTTCGAGATTATAGAGCATCGGATAAAGGGTGGACTGGCCTATATCGAGAAGACCTTCGGAATGGCGAGAGAGGGCGTCGACGAGTTCATAGCCGTATTTCTCACCAGCCTTCAGCAGGTTCAAGACGGCGATAGGACCGGCGCCACGGAGGAGTTCGCGCTCGATTTTCATAATGGGATCCTTATCAGGTCGTGCATGATATGTATCACATAGTATATGCGGCCCACTTTGTCAAACTCGGCATCATTAGAAAAATCCTCGACGGGCACCCTGACCCGGCGCTTCTATCCCGCCATCATGAGACCACCCCGGCATTTTGGCGCGCACTGCGCCCATGAACCTGCTAGCCCGCACTTTTAATGGCTCTACAGTTGTCAAGTGGCAGAACGACTTGGGTTGCCGCATAAATGCAACACGGTGTCACCACAGTGGCAATGGAGGCAACGGAACCGGACGGGGCGGCTCTTTTGCCTGGGGGCCCGAACTCTGGTCCAAAGTTTGGACAAAGGTTTAGAAGGGTTCGTTCGTCGGATCAGCCGTCGGAAGGGAGGACTGGTGGCGACCAAGGCGCTGGCTCGCAAATTGGCCGGGCTGTATTATCGGGTGCTCCGCTACGGGCTGGAGTATGCTGAACGGGGACTGCGGGAATACGAACAAAAGGTACGAACAAGGTCAGCGCCGACTCCTCTCCAAGTTGGCTGCGAAACACGGCTTCAAGCTCATCTCCGAGGAAGCGCTAGCCTTGCAGGCGTCCATTCAAGCAGCTCAACCCTAAGTGGTCTGTTTCATAAATACGGTCACGTTCGTTGCGCCCAATTTGGCCTGAGGCAAGGCGCGAGAGCGAGAGTGTATCCCCTGCGATACTCGACCGACCGAGCAACGCCGCCCCAGGCCAAATTCGGCGCAACCCTCCGGGCGGCCGTTCTTTGTCGGCCTGACTTCGTTGCTCGCGCCTTACAGACCGCTGCGGGTATGCTCGTTGCTCGCGCCTCGTCTGGCCGAAAAACCCCTGGCCGCGAACGTAACCGTATTTATGAAACAGACCACTAAGCAGCAACTCCATGCCGATCCAGCCCGCAAAACTCCCCAACCCACGAGCTCCACCCTGGAACCGAGCTCAGCCCTGGCAGGTTCATGGAAAGAAATGCTGCGTCTGCCTTTTCGCGAATGGAAGTGTATCCCGCCCGCGCCGGTGCGGCCCCCCGCAGCGGAATCCATCAAAATTCGTGCTCAGCGGTTTTCCATTATCCATCGGGCCACGAATCGCCCAAAGACCAGGTATTCGTAAGGATTCGCCCAGCCGGCTTCGTAGAGGATGCCGACCTGGCCATCCGGCAATACCGCGAGACAGGAATACGCGCTGGGACGGGCATCAAGCAGACGCTCGGCGGGCCAGGTCTCGCCTTCGTCGAAGCTGGCCCGAACGGTGAGCCTTTCGCGTTTGAGGCTGGATGGGTTGGAAAACAGAATCACGCCACGTTCTCCGTCCTCGGGCCAGGCCAGGCGGCGGATGCTTGCCTGACAAATGGGCTCGATCAACTCCGGCACGCTCCGCTGTTGGCCCCAGGTTAATCCGCCATCGGGTACTGAGCGCTTGTTGGCGGGTGCGTTGAGTCGGGTCATAGTTCCGCATGTTGAGCAGGAGCCGATCGCCGGTGAGTTCGACGACTTCGCACTCGTTCACCTGATGTTGCGGGGTGGATCCGCCCTGGCGCCAGGACGTGCCGTGGTCGTCCGAATAGATGACATGCGAATAATAATGGAGGGTGCCGGCCTCGATATGATCGCACGGGATGACCAGCCTGCCCCGATGGCGGCCGTGCTCGATCTGGATGCCTGCGCCGGGACCTGTTGCATACCAGGTCCACTGCGCCGGCTTAACCGTTTCGGTAATCTCGATCGGTTCCGACCAGGAAAGGCCATCGTCGTTCGATTGGGTAATAAATACGCGCCGGGTGTCGTGGCTTTGTTGGGCGATGATCTCTTGTTCCGAATCGTCCCCACGATTCCATGTGAGGAGCAACCAGACGGTCCCCGTTACCCGATCCACCACTGCGCAGGGATTACCACAAGTGTTGGAACCATCGTCCCAGATTGTCCGTGCGCCTTCCCAGGTCTGTCCCTGGTCGAGGCTGCGCTTGAGCAGGAGATCGACGTTACCGGTGTCATTGCTGCCCTCTCGCCGGCCTTCGGCGAAGCCGAGCAATGTGCCTTTCGTTGTGACGACCAACGCGGGGATCCGATACGTATGATAGCCATCCTGTCCCGAGACGAAGACGTTGTTGGTCATGACCGCATCCGCCGATTTGGCCCCGACCGTCGCCAACCCGACAGCAAGGCAGATGGGGATGAGCATGGTTCAGGACAATACTGCAGTTGCAGCGGGGACGGCCATCGATCCGATGGCATTGCCCCGTCCGTCGAGGCAGTCGCGCACGGCCTTCGCGAGGCTTTGCGGACCGAACGGTTTGGCCAGAAAGGAAACGTCCCGGCTCGCATTCGGTTTGCGGCCGTAAAACTCTGTGCTGTAGCCGCTCATATAGATTGTCTTCATGCCGGGCTGTTGGGCCAGCCATTTCTCGGCGAGTTCTCGTCCGGTCACGCCGTCCGGCATAACCATGTCCGTGAGCAACAGATCAATCTGATGCAGCCGGTTTGACCAGGCTTGGATCGCCTCGGCGCCAGAGGAGGCGGTGAAGACTCGGTAGCCCTGTCGTTGCAGGGTTGTGCGCACCAGACCGCGCAAGGCGGGTTCATCTTCGACGACCAGGATGGTCTCGGAACCGCCGAGCGGGACTGAAGCGGGGGAGAGAGCGGTGGCGGCTCCGGTTTCTTTGGGGGTTGCGACGGGGAGAAATGCTTTAAAGGTGGTCCCCCGGCCTACCTGGCTTTCTACTTCCAACCAGCCGTCGTGCTGTTTGATGATGCCATACACCGTGGCCAGACCCAGCCCCGTGCCTTTGCCAATTTCCTTGGTGGTGAAGAAGGGCTCGAAAATGCGCGGCAGGGTTTCGGGGGGAATTCCGGTTCCCGTGTCGGAAACGCTCAGACAAACGAAATGGCCTTCGCGGGCTTCGGGGTGATCAAGGACGTGGTTTGCGGCGATTTCACAAGCCGAGGTTGAGAAGATGAGCTGGCCCCCATTGGGCATCGCGTCGCGGGCGTTGACGGCGAAGTTCATAATGACCTGTTCGATCATCCCCCGGTCAACCCACACAGATGGCAGTTCCGGCGCGTTCTCCATTTTCAGAAGGATATGTTCCCCGAGCGTTCGAGTGAGCAATTTCACGAGCGATCCGGCCAGCTTGTTCAGATCCAGTTCGGCCGGACGCATGACCTGTTTGCGGCTAAAGGCAAGGAGTTGGCGTGTCAGGTCAATCGCGCGTTCCGTCGCCGCCTGGATCTCCCGCAGGGAATCGGCGGTTTCGCCGGAGAACTTCCCGGTGTCGAGCAACATACCCACGTGACAGCACATCACCGTGAGCATGTTATTGAAATCATGGGCGATGCCTCCGGCCAGCAAGCCTACGGACTCCATTTTCTGGGATTGCCGTAATTCCTCTTCGAGCTGTCGCTGTTCGGTAATGTCGGTCCAGCACCCGACGATCTCGACGGCCTGGCAATCCTCGTCGCGGAGGAGTTGGCGGTCGTCACGCACCCAGCGCAGGGTACCATCCTGGCGACGCACCTGGTATTGGAGGCTCGAGTGATTTTGAGCCAACAAAGTGTCGAAGTTTTCAAGAACGGCGGGACGGTCCGCTTCCGGGACATACGCCAGATCCAGGGTCTCCTGATACCATGCCTGGAGCGGACGCCCGGTAAAATGGGTGAAGTTGTCACTGATCCAAACGGGCACCCAATGGTCGGACTCCTTTCTCAACGAATAGAGGACGGCGGGGCTCTTGGTGAGAAAGTGGTTGAGTTTGTCCTGAACGCCGCGCAGCAATTGCTCCGTCAACTCGCGCTCGCGAACTTCCGTGCGCAGCCGGGCGTTGGAACTTTCCAGCTCACGGGTTCGTTCGCGAATGGCGTGCTCCAGATCCTGGAACCGGAGTTTGGTTTGTTGGAGCAGTGACCACTTCTCAGCGAGTGTATTGGCAAGTTGCAGCACCTCGACCGCATCAAAGGGTTTCTTCAGGATAAGCATGCGGTCGGAAGTCCCCAGCCTCGCGGTCATCTCGTCCCACGAGTAGTCGGAGTAGGCGGTGCAGATAACAATCTGCAGATCCGGGTCTGCTTGCCAGAGGCGTGCGGTCGTCTCGATGCCATCCCACCCGGGCGGCATGCGCACGTCCACAAAAGCAATGGCGAAGGGTTGACCCGTCTCGACCGCCTGCGCGACGACCGCGAGACCCTCTTGTCCCTGGGAGGCGCAGGTCAGCTCGAATACCGGGCGCCGGGCGGGCGCCGGTGTCTCGCCAAATAATTCCGCCTCGGCGGTGGCCAGTTCCCCACCGTAGGTTTCTTCCCTGGCGAGGATCTTTCGAAAATCCGCGTGGATGGAAGGATTGTCATCAACGATGAGGATCCGGCGGTTATGGATAGTGTCGTAGTGCTTGTTCATAGGCGTTCATCTGAGATGGCATCACTTCTTGCGGGGTCCGGGGCAGGGTCAATGTGAATTCGGCGCCGTTTCCGGGACCCTCGCTGTGTACTGTCAATGAACCACCCAGGTCTTTTGCGGCGAGCGCACAACTGTGCAGGCCAAAACCGTGTCCGTTCTCCCGGGTGGTGAACCCGTGATTGAAGATCCGCGTCAGGTTTTCCGGCGGGATGCCAATGCCGTTATCCGCAACCACAATCCGGACGCGCTCCGTTTCCATTGCGCGGGTGACGCGCAAGCTCAACAGCTTGTCCGCCCGCTCGGAATCCTCGAGGGCGTATTTGCCGTTACGGATCAAGTTTATCAGGATCTGCAGCACCTTGTGCTTGTCGACCGTAATGTCGGGCAGATTCGGTTCGTAATCACGAACTAATCGCACACGGTGTCGTGCCAAGGCCCCCTCGTTCATCCGCAAGGCATCCTCGACAAGGTCGCGGACTTGAATCGTCTCGGTAACACCGGAGACCCGGGCGTAATTCTGCTGCATGGCCACGATCTCCTTGATGTGCCCGATGTTATTGGTGAGCTCGGCCAACTCATCAAGCGCGGCGGTACGCTCGGCGGCAAAATGTTCATCGAGGCGCCTCAGGAAATTGACCAGTTGATCGGCGCGTCCATCGGCGCAGAGAAACCCGGCGAGGTCCCGGCGATTGGATTCCAACAAGTCCGCGACACGCGAAATTCCGTCTGCCTTCGAGGTTTTGAGACGATCCGCAACCACGGAAACGGAGGTGTTTACGCTGTTGAGCACATTGCCGACGTTGTGCAAAACGCTCGTGGCCACTTCCGCCATGCCGGCGGCGCGGGAGACATCCAGCAATCTACGGTGCGCCTGCTGCAGTTCGGCCTCGGCGTGTTTCCGCCGCGTAATATCACGGAAAATAGTGAGCAACAGGCGTGGCCGCCCGGGGAGCTCCAGCACGGAACTCGAGAGTTCAAGCCATGCCTGGCGGCCGTTCCACAAGGTCACTCGGTTTTCCAAGTGCATCGGGGCGGCATCCGTATCCATTCGGCTTTGGTGCTCCCGCAATACTTCGATCGCATTGTCCGGGCTGTAGACGAGGGGAAATGGCTGACCCTCCACTTCCGTCTTGGTTTTTTCCACGATCCGGCAGTAGGCATCGTTGGCCATCCAAACCACTCCATCCCGATCGGCCAACCGCATCCCATCGGCCGACGTGTCCCAGACAAGCCGGAACTGCGATTCCGATTGCCGCAGCGCATCGTCCGCGCGCTGTCGTTCCGTGATGTCGCGGAAGCACCAGACGCGACCGACGCACTGGTCCTCCTGGCGTTGCGGTTGGGAATAGCGTTCGAATACGCGGCCATCCCTTAACTCGAGGGTGTCGTGGCTCTCGGACTCTGGATGGGCATACAACGTCTTGATCCTGGCCAGGAATGCCTCGCCGTCTTTCAGTTTGTCCACCACCAGAGCCAAGAGCTCACCGTCAACGCCGTCATTGACCTTGTCCGGTGGCAGGCCCCACATCCGAACGAACTTGTCGTTGTGGCTCGTCACCCGCCCTTGATGATCAATCACCAGAATGCCGTCCGCCGTGGACTCAAGGGTGGCATTGAGCAACGAGAGCGAACGGACGAGCTCCCGGGTGCGTTCCTTGACCCGGCGCTCGAGCTGTTCACGAGCGTCGACCAGGGCGAGGTCACGAGTCTGAATCTGCGCGAGCATTTCGTTGAAACCGTCGATGAGTTGGCCCACCTCATCCTCGCCACGTTTCGTCGCGCGCACGGCATAATTTTCCTCTTGCGCCACGGAGCGGGCGACTTGGGCCAGGTGCAGTAGAGGTTGGGTAATGAGCCGCTCGAGGTGGGTCGAGAGCCAGAAGGCCAGCAGTAGCGACCCGGCAAATACGATTGCTACAATGGCCGCATAGCGCCAGAGACGCTCACGAAACCCATCGAGGTTGGCGACGAGCTCGATCATGCCGATCGCTTCGGCGCCCTGAACGACGGGCCGGGCGAGATACAGATGGTTGGCGGTGAACTCGTGGTGTTCGGAGCGGACCACTGGGAGCGCGGGCGGCGTGAGGGATTCATCGCGGCCGTAATGGGCGAACACCCGGCCATCGACCAGACGCAAGCAGGCGTAAATGATGTTGGGCTCGCCTCGCAGGGCCGCGAGGGTTTGTTCAGCGGCCGAGGCGTCATCAAAGTCGATGGCAGCGGTGGTGTTGTTGCCCACCACTTCGGCGAGACTGGAGACGCTTTCCACAATCTCCCGGCGGAAGGCGATCGCGTCGTAGATGATAATCGCCAGACACGCAAGCAGCAGCGCCAGGCCGCTCGTCAGCATGATGATCCACTTTTGCTTCCACCGCACCGACATGTTTTGGAACACGCGCATGGGGTCTTCGCTCTATTTGACTTTCACGATTTCGGCCACGCCCAGAAGCTTGGAGCTGATCTTCAAGCCTTGCGGTCTTGCGGCTTCCAGATTCACCTGCAGCCGGATTTTCCGCTCCCGCCGCGTCAGATTAATGATCCCTCCCCTTGCGAGAAAATCGTCGTTCTCCCCCACGGTGAGCACGCGGGAGCCTCTCAGCTTCTCGAGCAGCGCCGGGACGTGCCGCGCCGAAACCGGGACGAAAAGAATGTGGCAATCGCGGGCGTCATCTTCCTGCAGCACCTTGAACGTCATCGGGTGCTCGGCGGTGGTTTTACCGGGAACCATCCGGCGCAATTCGGCCGTCAGGCCAGTCTCGCCCAACGTTGCGATCACGATCGGGCTGTCCGGGCGGGCAAAAACCCCATCAGGCCATACCACGTATTTCGCGAAGTTCACCACGAACGCCGCTTTGACCTGGTCCTCGGTGGGGGCGGTTGGCTGGCCGTCCGCGCGGGGCATGCCTCCCGCCAGGATCACCACCCCCGTGAGCAGGGCGGCAACTCGCAGCGCCCAGCCGCAATGGTACGCCAGGCCGGGCTTCGATCGGCAATCCCAGATGGTGACGTTCCAGGTCATGAATCAAAACCGGTAGGTCAGTTTCATCCGGAAGCTGCGGGCATCCTGCCGGAGGACATCTTGTAAGTGGTCCTCCGCTCCAGGATAGCCGTATCGGGTGTCAAACAGGTTGTAAATGCTGGCGGATAATTCCAGGCCCTTGATGAACTCGCCGCTGAACAAGGTTAGGTTCGCAATCAGGAAATCATCCGCCCGCCGCCCGGCCAGCGTGCGCACCCGGCCTTGGTATTGAAGTTCGAGACCCGCAAAAAGCCGGTCTGGGTACAGCGGAAGGTTGAGATTGAGCTTGGCCAGATGGCGAGGCGAACTCGTCAACTCCCGGCCGGCGCCATCTTCGGTTCGCTGCAGGGCGTAACTGAGCCGCGCCCGCAGGCCAAAATCGTAATGGCCTTCCACTTCGAACTCGGCGCCCCGCGCATTGGCGCGATTGATGTTTTCAAAGACCAGGTCGCCGTCGGATGTGATGGTTTGTCCGATCAAATCATCCACCAGGTTGTAATAGCCGGAGAGGCCGAGACGGTACTTGCGGGCGAAGTATTGTTCATAGATCAGTTCCGAGGTGTGGATGGTCTCCGGCTGCAATTCGGGCATGGAATCCTGGGCGGGGTTATAGAACCGCTCATAAACACTGGGGGCCCGGAATGCCTCGCCATAGAGGGCCTTAATCGCCGAACCCTCCCAGGGATTATAGATGAGCCCCAACCGGGGATTCAGCGTATCCCCGAAGCTCTCGAAGTATTGATCATAGCGCAGCCCGGCATCGAACACGAGATTGGTCCACAGCATTACTTCCGCCTGCGCATACAGCCCGAGAATGCGGCTGGTCCGGTCGTCTTTCAAATCATAGGCGCGCGGTTGGAGATCGTCATAGCTGAATTGGTACTGGCGGAGGTTTTCGCGATACTCGCTCCCGATCACCAGCTTGTGGCGGTCGAAGAGTTTCTGGGCCAACTGCCATTCCGTTCCGACCCAATCTCCAATGGTGCCATCACGGAAAATCACGCGGTCCACCGGATCGCCCTCGGCGGCGTAGTTGTAGGGATACGCCCCGTAGTACGAGTAATGGTCGTAGAACAGGCGGCCGAGCAACTGGCTGTCGTCATTGAAGCTGTGGTCGTATCGGAGGTCCACATACTCCCGGTAATCGTCGGTTTCCTCGGCCACATCGTTGAAGATCGTATCGAAAGAGGCGGTCGGGATCTGCTTGTGCCGTCCTGCAAAGAACGCGGAGAGCGTCAGTTCGTGATAACCCAGCCGGGTGAAAAGATTCAGGGCCTGTTCGTCATCGAGCTTGTCCGCCACTCCATTGTTTGTCGCCCGCGGATCGAGGCTGACGCGTTGATCGAACTCGGGAAAATAGAGGTGATCCTGCCCCTCACTGGTGTAATACGAGCCGGAAATGAGGAATTCCAGGTCGTTTTTGAAAGTCTCCCCGTAGCTGAACCGGCCTTTGTACCGGTCGAAACTCCCCGCCTCCACTGAAGCCTCCGCACCGCCAAGCTGCCTGGGCTGTTTGGTGACCACATTGACGACCCCGAAGAAAGCACTGCTGCCATAGATCGAGGAACTCGGACCACGAATGATTTCCACCCGGTCCACCAGGTCGATATCAATCATGTTCTCATAACCCACGTAAGTTGCGTCGTAGGTGTTGTCGTTCATGCGGTGCCCATCGATCAGCACCAGCACCCGCGCGTTGTAATCTCCCGGCCGCAGGAATCCGCGCACCCCCAGGTAGGAATAGTTCCGATCGTTCGAAACGTAGAACCCGCGAACACTCGCCAGCACGTCCGCCAGCGTGCGATGGCCGTACTTCTTGATTTCCTCTGCCGTGACGATTGAAACCGACGCCGGCGCCTGCGTGACCTTCTGTTCGTATTTGGAGGCCCCGTACACCGAGGCCACCTCGATGTTTACCAGTTGTTCAATATCCAACGCCGCCAGATTCGTCGAAGAACGATCAGGCGAATTCTCCGCCTGCGATAACGCCAACGTGACCCACGACACCAGAATCGCGAGCGCCCGCTTGGTGATCACTATTTTCCAATTAATTTGCATTCTGAGGTTTCCCGATCCAGTTGGCTTGGGCGGCCGCAGTATTCCCGTGGGGTGCGCCGTCCACGCCAGTATATCGGCGGATCCGCCGCGTAACTTAACCACCACCTTGTCTCTGCCTTTTCCCATCCCCAAGGCCTGCAAAATATTGGGCAGCTCGCCGGCCTTGGCGGATCTTGAACGGACGCGTAAGCTCCGCTGTCACAAGTTCAGATGAAACGCTCAAAGGTTGTCGTGCCATGGAGAGAAGGATTGCACGCGCGCCCGGCGACCGTCCTGGTGCGGTTGGCCCGAGCGGTTCGATCTTCGATCCGAATGAGATGCAACGGACGCATCGCGGATGCCCGCAGCATACTGGGAATCCTCCTGCTTTGTGCCACCATGGGCAGCGCCATCGAATTCGAGGTGAATGGTGAAGACGAAGATCAAGTCGTGGCTGAATTAGAATCCGTTTTTCAGAAGGGGCCCGTGGGAGGAGGAGCGCAGCACTTCGACAGTGTCGCGCCCTAAGCTGCCCGCCCCTGTGCGCGAAGCGCCAGTCGCAGCAACGTACGCCGGGTTCCGACGCGCTCGAGTGTTCCCGATCCGACGCGAGCGCTTTCGTTCTTGCGCTCGAACGGCATTTGATGCGAGGCAATGTTCCTTCGGCCGCTATCGTTTCACAACAGCATTCGATGGTTCCGACCCGCCTTGAGGGAATGCGAACAGCAGTGTCCGCCGCAGACGTTTGAGGATCCTGGAACGGAACAGATCTCCGGGACGCGCCGCCGTTCGTGACGAGTCATCTCACTGGTCCGTGCTGATGGTGACCCACCGCCGGCACAGCGTGGGTTTGCCAAACGAGCGATCATCAGTGCGGGCGATGGCCTTGAGGGTGTGCCGGCCGGACAAATTCGCGGGTACGGCGAAGGGGAGTTCCATGCTGGCCTGGCTGAGCGGATCCATCGAGAACTGTCGTTCGACTTCCCGGACGGTTCTGCCATTCGCGTTCTCGAGCCTCAGTATGAGTGTGCCGGCGGCAGCCCGATCCCGGTCATTGATCAGCATCACGCGGAAGTTGCGGCGGGCGCCGGCGGCGAGCTGCGGCTGGAAGAAATCCACATAGACGCCGAGCGGTTGGAATGCCTGTCCCACATAATCCTTGAAGGCCGGATCGAGTGTGAGTTTCCGAACGTCTTGGAAGTGGTCGGCCGTATAGACGCCGGGGTAACTGCAGGTGAGATAGACGAAATGAACGATGCCGGCGAAGTGGCGATGGGCGCGCCAGAACTCGGTTTTCGCCGCCAACAGGTAGGCGTAAAGATCGAGGCGCTCGCGGGCGGTCACATTCGTGCCCATCAACTGGGCGTAGACATTGGTGGTCAGGCGGGTGGGTGAACCGTCGCGGTTGAGCCAGAGCCAGCCGTATTCATTGATGAGCGGCGGATTGGTATCGGAGGGCAGCTCGCCCGGTTTGGCGCGGCCATCCATCGTTTCGAGGTCGGTCATCTTGAATTTCAGCTTGCCAAAATAGCCGCTGCTCATGAGGTAGGGATGGTACTCGACGGGATCATTCGGGGCGGCCGGCCGATTGTAGCTGTTCTCCCACGGTCGATCCGAAAGGTCCAGCGGACGCACCGCCGGGATGATCCGCGTCCCGAACATTTCGTTGCTGGTTTCGTTGTTGGCGTCCCACACCGCCACACTCGGATGGTTCCAGTCGTCTCGCATCCAGTCCCGATATTGCCGGATCATTTCATCCGGATCATAGGTGCGGGAATAACCCGGGTACCAGCCGGGTCCTCCGGTCCAGACGAAGAACTCGTTCTGCACCAGGAGACCGACCTCGTCGCAGATCTCCAGCCATCGATCCGGCACGGGACCGATGCAGAACCGGAAATAATTCCAGTGCATCTGATGAGGAATCTCGCCAAGGAGCCGGCGCACCCAGGCCTCCCGCCAGGGGAGATCTCCGCAGAGCGGATCCTCGAAGAACCGGTGCAGCGTGATGTTCGATCCCCGGAGATAGTATACCTGGTTGTTCAGATAGGCGCGTTGGGTGGCGGCATCGAACCGGAACTCGCGCATGCCGAACCGCGTCACCAGGGAATCGCCGCCCGTGCTGGTCTCGAGCACGTAGAGGAACGGGTCCTCGGGCGACCAGTAATGTGCTTCGGGAATGGCCATGGTTCGGGTAACGACTTTTTGTTCGCCCGGTTCAAGCGACACGCTCTCAGGGTCGGCGCGCGCGACGAATTTGGGGTCTTTCCAGGTCCGAACCGTTTGCGTGAGCGAGGCCACGACGGCGGTGGTGCCGGCGTTTCGCAGTCGGGTTTGGACGATCGCCTCGTTGTTGGCCAGGCGCGGGGCGACCTGGACCGATTCGATCACGGGGTTATCGCAGAAAATCAGCGCGACGCTGTCGTAAATGCCGGGCGTCCAGCGCAGCTTCTCGAAATCCGAGCCCGTGGGATAGTTGTCGGGGAGCACGGCCGGATGAGCGCCGATGCGAACCACGAGGGTGTTCCTGGCATTCCAGTGGATAGCGCGATCGAGATTGAAATAGCTCGCGGTGAAACAGCCGGCGTACTCCCCCAGTTTCATGCCGTTCAGCCAGACGGCGGTGCCGAACTGCGCCTTGTTGATCTTTAATCGCGCGATCTCGCGCCGGTCCGGGGCGCGGAATGTTCTCGTGTACCAGAAGTAATTGCGGTTCTGATCGACTTTGCCGGTCCAATAGTTCGTCAGCCATTCCGCCGGCGCCAACTTCGATCGAATCCGGTTCGCGAGGTTCTCGCGACTTATGAATTGGTCGACGTCTGGAAACGAGGGTCGGGCCTGGTTGGCCAAACCGGGGACCCGGACGGTCGCGGGGAATGTGTCGGGCAACTCGGTGGCCGACCGGCTGTCGGCGATGCGCCATGTGCCGTCGAGAGGTTGGGTGGTACGCCCGGCGGCGAGGAGGGTGGTGGTGAGCCAGGCGGCTGCGAGTATCCGCGGTGTGAAACGTTTCATTCGCCGTAGGCCGGACGCTGGTAATCGTCCGCGTAACGTATGATATCTTCCTGCTGCCAATTGCCAAACGCCACTTCCAGCACCCGAACCGGACGTGGTCCGGAACAGCTCAGGCGGTGTTTCACATCGGCCGGGATCCAGAGCTCGTCGCCGGCCTTGGGTTCCCGGTGTTCATCGCCGATCTGGACCACCGCCCCGTCATCCAGGATCACCCAACATTCGGCCCGGCCGGTATGGGACTGGAGGCTGAGGCGTTGGCCCGGATGCACGGTCATCAGGCTGACGGTGCAGGGCTGGTTGAGAGCGTATTGTTTAAACATGCCCCAGGGACGTTGGACCACGGCAACCACGTGAGGGTTTGCGGGGATCGGCGGGTTGGCTGGCTGTTTCATGGTCTCAGGGAACTCCTTTCAATCATCACAGCTTGGCCATCGCGTTCCAAAACCATGCAACGAAAATTCTTCACCGCCAACGCATCGTAATCGTGGCCCGCCCGGGCGGGATAGATCCCGAGATAGATCAGGGGAACCGTGCCGATGTTCATCGTGCGATGGGCGGTACGGCCGGGGACGTAAACCGCCTGGAACGGAGGCAGCGGCGCCCACTGGCTTTCACCGGTGAGTTCGTCTTCCAGCAGCAGGCCACCGTCCCCGGACAAGCCAATGTAGAGTTCGGCCGCTTCGCGCCACGCATGGAGATGGCCTTTGGTCATAAAATACTCCGCGCCAATCCGGCCGGGCATCAACCGGCCAAGTGCATAATGAAGGTCGCCCTCGGCGATACCGGGTTCGACGCTGGCGACGCTGTAGAGGAGCGGGTCTCCGATGGCCAGGGCAGCGTCATACGCGGCGGTGCCGGCGAAGCACCCTCGCAGGTCGCTCAGGTGACGCAGGACCTGATGGGCGCCTTGAATCGTGCCGTTTACGGGATCGATGCGTGCGAGCAGTTTTGGGATGGAGATCATCGCTTGCGACGGACGCGTGGGAGTTCGTCCTTGCCGGGTAGCGTCAAAGGTTTCATTGAGTTCCGGCGCCATCATTCCCGTTCGGCCCATTGCCCGGGGGGGAAGCGGTGGCCGCCCACGCCTCGTTCGGCGATGATCCAAGTTCCAATTCGAGTGTGCCGCCGCGAATCACATCGCGCTGAGAGATCCACCATGAATCGAGCGGTTGACCGTTGAGCCTGGCGGATTGAATGAATCGGTTCAATCGCGAGGCATGGTGAGCGACGAGGGTGAAGGTCTTGCCGGCATAGTGGCGCTCGGACAGATGGAGGACCACCTTCGGATAGAGCGGGCTGCCCAGTTCGTAGATCGGGTTCACGCGACAACCTCCATCCGTTTGAAAGAGTCCCATCGACGCCATCACAAACCAGGCGCTCATCTGGCCCTGGTCTTCGTCACCGAGATAGGCGTCGGCGGGGTTATGTCCGTAATAGGCATCGAGGATGGCGCGAGTCCATTTCTGGCTGAGCCATGGTTTGCCGGCCCAATTGAACAACCAGGCCACCTGCATGGTGGGTTGATTACCCTGATTGATGGGGAACTGGTCGAATCGCTCGCCCGCAGCGTTGAATCGAGTGGGCGCCGATTTCTCGAATGCCTCGTTCAATCGGGCCAGAAACCGTTCGCGGCCCATGGCGTCGACCAGGGCGGGCACGTCATGGGGCACGAACCAGGTGTACTGCCAGGCGTTGCCCTCGACGAATCCGGGGGTGTGAAACGGATCGAACGGTTCCTGCCAGGTGCCGTCCGCCTTGCGCGGCCGGGCGAATCCGGTCACCGGATCGAACACCCTGCGCCAGCTCTGCGATCGTTGAAGGAATGTTTCGGCGAGATCGGCCCGGCCAAGGGCCAGGGCGAGTTGGGCGACGCACCAGTCGTCGTAGGAATACTCGTACGTGTTCGAGCACCAGGCCCGAGTCCATTCGGCCTTCGATCCCCGACCCACTGTGCCGCCGTCCAGCGCCACATATCCGTGTTTGAGATAGTTCTCGAGGTTTTCATTTCCCACCCAACCGCCGCCCGGGTGGGGCATGGGCAGAGTGGTCTGCATCTTGACGATGGCTTCGAGGACCTTTTCGCGGTCGAGACCTTTGACCCCCTGTTGGCAGGCGGCGACCAGGAGGGCAATCTCGTGCTCGGCCACCATCACGCTAATATATTCCAGCCCGGCCGGGCCTTTGGACAACCATCCCCCGGTATCATAGAGCGCCAGTTGGGAATTGACCCAACGGGCCGACCATTCCGGGGCGATGAGGTTCATCACCTGGTTCAAATTCCAGAAGGTATTCCAAAACGCGTCGCACCCGAGCATCCTCGCATCCGGGTCATCCAGATGTTGCGGGTGCTCCTCGGGATCCGTCCAATCACCGTTGACATCGCTCCAGGTATTGCGGCCCACCAGGGCGCGATAGAGGTTTGAATAGAAGCGGGTCTTTTCACGGGCGTCGGGGGATTCGATTTCGACGCGTTCGAGCACATCGTTCCAGGCTCGTCGTTGATTCTGCACCACGGCCTTGAAATCCCAATCGAACGGCTCGGCCAATTCCCGTCGCAGGTTGAGTCGCGCGTTGTCGATGCTGACCAGCGAAATCCCGGTGCGTACCTGGACCCGCTGCTGGTCCTCGGTCTGAAACTCGACAAACGCGCCGCAATCGCCGGCGACATCAAGTGCTTCGGCGGCGGGAATAATCTTGCTTCCGTGCCATCCTCCCAGCGTCTCGAACGGCCGGTCGAATTCGGCGACAAAATGCAGATCAAACCGCTGGTCACCGTTGTAATACAGGTCCGGGAAATCCGTTTGGACCACGCCTTCGACGGTGGTGGGGCTGGTGCGTCGGACTTTGGCGCCGAGCACTTGCATGCCGTATTCGTTGGGCAACAGAAAGTCGAACAGCACTCGGGCGCGGTCACTGGCTGGGAAGGTGTAGCGCTGCAGCGAAGCGCGGGTCGTTGCCGTAAGTTCGACGCGAATGCCGGTATCTTTCAAGAGGACCTCGTAGAAGCCGATGCCGCCGCGCTCGGTGGACTTGTCGAACCTCGAACTGTAACCGCTGCCGTCCAGTCCCGGTTGCGTCCGGAGCGGTCCGACGGTTGGCATCATGCCCAGCCCGCCCATGGTCCATTCGTGGATATGGCTGAAACAGTCGATATACTCGTGGGAATACTCGTAGCCGGCAATCCAACCCTGTGTCTGGTTGTCCGGTGCGATCTTGACCATGCCGAACGGCATCCAGGGCCCAGGCGCAATCATCCAGCGCGAGTGGGCGGAGCCCATGAAGACATCGACATAATCAGCGGGGGTCACCGCGGGCGATGACGCCAAATTCAGCGCAGTCTCGAGCAACGGCCGGTCCTTCGAACTAAGCCGGATTCGCGTTGCTCGACCATCGTTCGGAGCAACGACGGGAATCTCCAATACCTGCAAACCGGGCTCCAGCGCCCGGTCCACGGCCGGCACATCACCGATCGATACCAACAGGGTCCCGGGTCGCCCGTGTTGAAAGACCTCGATGCGCACACCGGCATTCGCATTGGCTTGGCCGCCCACCGCGTACGGAGCTGCACTCACCGAGCGAATCACCGTGGGAGAGGGGGCGGCGAGTTTGGTCCCGGCGGGCGCTTCGAGGCTGAGCGCATCGAACAATAGCCAGCTCCCGCGCGTCGATCGCAGGGCCATTTCGTTGTAGCCTTTTTTGAGCTGTGAGATTGGAAATTCGAATCGAGTCGTGCGCGGTTTCGCCTTCGAATAATCGGCGCGGAGACTTTCATCGCCTCCGCCCGGAAGTATCTCCGCCTCGTGGATGGTGCCATTGATCGTCGCGCGCAGCAGTGGCGGCTCGCTGGACTGGGCGTCGCACACATGGATGACCAGGGCACATGTGCCGTTGGTTGGGACGGTGTCCAGGACAAAGCCGATCGGAAGGGTGTTCATCTGGTCCCAACGCCCGCCCTGGCCGCTCCCGGCCCAGGCATCCAGCGGGCCCGGCAAGACGCAGGGCCAGTCGCGGTCCGGCTGCGAAAGCCCGATGAGGTACGGTTGGTCGGGGCTGCCGAAGCGCTGGAGGAAGCGGGCGTATTCGCCTTGGGCCAGGGCGAACTCCGCGGCGCTTTGGTTGACCGAACCGATTTCCCAGAGCGGTCGCGGGCTTTCCACCGCAAGGGCCTGGGTAGAGAACAGGAGGGCAACGAGGGAGAAGTTGCGGAGGGGATTCATGGTTTATGTCCTTACGAATGCCTTCAGGGTTGCGCAGGGTTGGTTGACGCCCGTCCCGTGGGGGCGAACGCTGTAGGGACCGACGGCCGCCGGAACAATGAATGTCTCGGCGTAGTGGATCACGAACGGCTCGAATGCACGGTCCGGACTTTCCACCACCGCCTCGGCCCCCTGGACGAGGTTCAGCACGTTGACGCCGCCATAAGTGTGATGCGGCACGGTCCGGTCAAACCAATGCCGACGGGTCTCGATGAATTCGCGTTCGTGGAGGCCGGTGCGTTCCTCGCGCCAGCCGTGATCGCCGGCCATCGGCGTGACGCGGTTGATGAGTTGTTCCCGCACCCAATCCGTGGTGCGATCCCACTGCACGTTCGAAATGCCGTGCTGGAGGTGAACCGGACGCGGTTTGCCATCCAGTCCCAACCGTCCCCAATCCCACATCTTGAATGTGAAAATATACGGGGTCGCGCTGATCTCGAGCACCATCGCGTTGGCGCCGCTGCAATGGATCGTCCCAGCCGGGATGAGAAAATGGTCGTGCTTTTTGGCCGGCCAACGATGGGCATACTGTTCGGCGTTGAAAGCTCCGCCGCCCGCCTGCGCGTGTTCGAGATCGCGGATCATGGCCGCAGGATCGATCCCTTCGCGTAACCCGAGAAAAACGCTCGCCTCCGGCGCGGCATCGAGCAGGTAATAGCTCTCATCCTGGGTATAGTGCATTCCGAAATATTGCTGGATGTACTCGGTCAGGGGATGGACCTGGAACGAGAGGTTGCCCCCGCCCATCGTGTCCAACAAGTCGAATCGGATCGGAAACTCGTCGCCGAACCGCGCGTGGACCGGCTCGCCGAGCAGCGCGCGGGGCTGGTGAAACACGAGATCGATCGACGGGATTTCGAGACGCAGGCCGTCGAACCCGAGTAACAGGCTGTTCTCTTCCGGCACGCAGTCGAAACACCATCCGTAATTCGTTTGGGCGCGGTCCAGATCGCACACTTTCTTCATCCATTGCCCGCCCCACGGGGCGGGATCGAAGAACGGCACCAGCCGGAATGGACGGGTCACGGCATGACGCAATCCCCGCCGGACAGCTTCGCCGTCGGCGAGCTTCGGTTCCCGCGGGTTATTCGTGTCGAGAACGAAATCCCATCTTTTAATTAAAGGCCGTTTCCAGCGGTCGCACACGCGCCAATCCACGAAGAAAGCTCGCTTATATTGGACGCTCGCAGGGGCGGCGTGGTTTTCGACGCCCAGGTTGCTCGATTCATTCCTTCGGAACCGGAGTTGTCCCTCCCACCGCGCGAGATCGGCGTAAACCAACAGATCCGGCACGGCGATTAAAGTCGCGCCGCAGCCCACAATCAGGATCAGACCGCGGTCCGTCCGTTGCACGTCTTCCCGGGCGCGCCGCAGCGTTTCCGGGTCGAAGAACCGGGGCAATTCGAGACCGGATAGGAAGCCAAATACCGGGTCGTCGCCGCCGATGAATGGGGCAACGAGCGCGTCAATCCGGGGTGGCGCCAGCATCGCATCCCGGCTGTGGATGGCCAACGCGGGTTTCAACCGGGTCTGCAGCTCGCGCAGCACATCGGTCTCCTGAACGCCAAGATAACATTCCATCGCGAGCACGGTCCGGCGTTGCGCCCGGCCCGCGATTGCCTGCTCGAGTTTTTCGGCGATCGCATTCCATCCTTGCACACAGGCGTTGCCGCCGTCCGGCACGGACACGAACGGTCTTTTGTCGTAGTTCGAAGGGCTCATGGCGAGAGTTCCGGAAACTGCTCCCTAAGGAGCCACTCGGCGGCCGACAACGCCGCCGCATCCCCCAACTCGGATTCAACAATACGCACTTGACCCCAGGGAGTGTGGGCGTGCCGTCCGATATAATCGCGCATCACGGGCAGTATCGCTCCGCCACTGGCCATGATCCCTCCTCCCAGGATCAGGCGTTCCGGGTCGTAGGAGTGAATTAGATTCACGGCCAGCGCGCTCCAGACCTGAAGACTGTGATCGCGCAGCCGCATGGCGCAGGCGTCGCCATTCGCCGCCTGTTTGAAAACCGCGGCGAAATCCAACACCGGTTCGGCCTCCAGCGCGCTGCGTTTGAATTCCGGATTCCTGTCCACAAGTTCAGTCAGGAACGCCGTGGAGGCTTCTGCCTCGGCGCAACCCAAATTGCCGCAATGGCACAAGCGCCCACCGAACCGCACCGTGGTATGGCCGCCCAGCACCCCGGCCTGACCGTGCAGGCCGCGCAATAACCGGCCTTGAATGACTGCCGAAGTGCCCAACCCGGTGCCCAGTGTCATCATCACCAGGTTTTCACATCCTCGCCCGGCGCCGTGCCGCCATTCTCCCGCGAGAGCCACCCGCGCATCGTTCTCGATGGCGAGGGGCAAGGCCAGTTCAGCTTTGGCCCAGGCCCGAAGATCGAGTCCTGGCGCGTCGGGGTACTTGCCGTATTCGGCCAGCACGCGGCCGGTGGATGGATCGATGAGGCTCGGGAAGGCGATCGTCACGCCCTGGCAATCCTCCAGGCGCAGGCCGGCTTCCACGAGCAATTTGAGCCAGGCATCCTTAAGCACGGGCAGTCGCGGCGCAAGACCGTGTTGGGAATTTGCCGGCAGGCCGGTGTGTGCCAACAACCTTCCTCCATGCGCAAGGCCCAGCTTGATCCTCGTGCCTCCGAGATCGCCGGCGAGGATTGTGCCGTTCATATGTATTGCAAATTCAGGGTGAGCGTGAAAAACGAAGAATAGGATGCGCCGTGGGGCTCTGACCCCGCAAGCGGATTCCAATTCTACGAAGAGTTGGCAGCCGAGTGCGAGGGTGGCATGGTGATCTGACCGTGCTAGACAAAACCGGCAATATGCCCGCCCTTATGCAATTTGCATCGAATTCCATCCCGTACTTGCCCGGCGCGTGCAGGGATCGATGTCGCTTCATTCGAATGACCCTGCTAGCTGCCGGCATGTTCCTTTTTGCGCGTGGTAATCTGGCCGACGCGCCGGCAACGCAGGCCCCCGTAACTTTGCGCGGCCAGCGTGTGGCCGTGGATGCCGCCGTCGAAGATGGCCAACTGAGGGAGCGATTCCTCGCGTCGCGTGATGGCGATTGGTTCGAAGTCGCCACGACCGGCGCCGAACATAGCCTGGGGCCGGTCTCCATCATTGACGCCCCAGGTATGCCGCTCCTGGGCACGGTGCGGGACATCTCGTTATCTGGGGGATCGTTGGTCGAAGAGTTTGCCGTGGGTGATCACCGCGTCATTCGTAGCCTTACCCTCTTGGGTAACGGTCCCTGGATTCGCGTCCGCACGAGATTCGAGCCCGCCGGACCACTCTCGCTCCGCGTGTTGGCCGACCACTACAAATTTTCGGGTCAGCCGGATTGGTCGTTTTCACCCTCGGTTGGTGGTTTCAATCCGGATGCCCAGTACAAGGCCCCGGTGATTCTGGTCCAGGCCGATCATATGGCCTTGGCCATCGTCCCCGATCTTTCGAAACTTCGCCGCGAGGAATTGAGACGCTGTCCGCATGCTTTGGATCTTGATGTTCCCGGCGACCCATTGCTGGGTGTGGGATTCATGCCCGCGCGAATGGCCTGGCACTCCGTGTATGCGCTCGACACCAACCGGATTTGGACGGCCGACGCCCCCATCGAGAACGACTATTATATGCTCGTCACCGCCTCCGCCGTCCCCACCCAGGCCTATCGCGAGGTGGTGAGATTTCATTGGGCGCACTACGGCCATGCCGAGCAGGCCCACGCGGCCGACCAGCAGCGGGGAACCGATTCACACTACAGTTCGCTGGCCTTATGGGATGACTGGCGGGAAAAGGTATGGCGGCAGGAATCGCCGGCGCTGTGGCTCGCGGTGCCGCTCTCGGACGGTGCGATGGGCGGCGGAGTGCGCACGACGCGTTGGGGTCCCGGTCCTTCGGTCTATCTGTCCTCGTGGTTCAACACGCTGAGAACTTCCTTTGGCATGGCACTTTATGCCCGGCGCACCGGGCACTTCGATCTGCTGAACCTGGCGACCCAAACGGTCCAACTCGCGCTCAAAGCCCCGGGTCATGGCGGCGCGTTCAAGTGCGTCGCCGTGCCGCAGCAAGCTGGGACGATCTGGGCCGCGGGCGATGGTTCGGGCGCGAGCACCGCGGACGGTTTCCTCGGCTACGACATGTGCTGGACGGCCTATTGGCTCTTGAGGTGGCGGGCCGCAGAGTTGCCCGGCTCCGAGGGCATCCTCACACGATGCCGCGCCCTGGCGCGATTCCTCACCGAACGGCAACGCCCGGACGGCTTTTTGCCCACGCGCTTTGCCGAAGACGGTTCGGTCCAGGAAGAACGATCCCGCGCCGTGAAGGCCGAGACCGGCCCCGTAGTCCTCTTTCTGTTGGCACTCTACGACCAGGATCGGAATCCCGAGTTCTGGGAAGCGGCAAAAAAGGGACTTTCGTTTCTGGAGCGGGAAGTCGTTCCCAAACGACAATGGTACGACTACGAGACGTTTTGGAGTTGCAGCCCGCGGGAGGCCAAGCTCGACGCGCGAACTCAACAGTGGCCCGCCAATAACCTCGCGCTGACTCAGACCGTGGAAGCCTGTTTGCTGGCTTATCGGATCAGCGGCGAATCGCATTACCTGGACCTTGGGGAAAGCTTGCTCGATTACCTCCTGCTCTATCAACAGTGTTGGACTCATCCGGGTCTCGAGAATCTGAGCAGCCGCGCGATGTTGTTGGGCGGATTCACCACGCAAAACTCGGATGCCGAATGGTCGGACGCCCGGCAGAGCCAGTGCGGAAACATCCTGCTCGATTACTACCGTGCCACCGGTAAGCCCGAATACCTCGAGCGAGGCATCGCCGCCCTCCGCGCACAATTCCCCGTCTCGCCTTCGGAAAACTGGGCGCATTCCGGCTATGGCGCCAAGGCAGGTGTGAGCAGCTTTCACTGGGGGACCGGCAGCGGGATGGCGGGCATCGAGATGGAAGAAGGCTTTCTTCGCGACGCGATCGTGGACGTGGCCGCCGGTCGAGGCGTCGGCGTGAACGGATTAAACCTGACCGAGTGCCACATCCGCGACGGCCAGATCGACTTTCGCCTCTCCTCGCCTTTCAATTGGAAACGTCCGCCCGTGGTGGTCTTTCACCACACCGACCCATCGCGCGAGTACCGGATATCCGTGAACGGTGCCGTGGCGGGTTCGTGGCGAGGCGAGGAATTGGAGAAAGGCATTCCCTTGCGGCTCAGGGAGGAACCCGAAGCACGATGAAACGTGCGACGCACCGACGAGCTGAGGACCGAGCCCTCACATCGCCTTTACGGTGACGCAGTCAGCCATCCGAAATGTCCCATCCAGTCGACACATGCCTCCGTCCACTTCGTGCACGGCTGGTCACTCTCGCGCACGCCGAAGTCGTGCGCTGCTCCCGCATAAATGTGCAACTCGGCCGGCACGCCAGCGCGACGGAGCGCGAGATACAAAAGCACGCTGTGCTCGGGAGGGCTGATCAGGTCGGCTCCACCGTGCGCCAAAAAAACCGGTGGCGTTCCGGGTGGGATGCGCAAACCGGGCGCCAACGCGTTCGCGTCCTTCGCCTTCAGGTATCCCGGATAGACGGCGATGGCAAAATCAGGACGGCAACTGACCGCATCGACTTCATCGCGCGACTCGTAAGTTCGATGCTCGAAGCTCGTCGCGGTCGCAATCGCCAGGTGTCCGCCCGCCGAGAATCCGACGATCCCAATTCGATGCAATCCCCACTCGCCAGCCCGGTGACGCACCAGGCTGACGGCCCGCTGGGCGTCTTGGAGCGGGCGCCGGGCCGGTTCATTCTCGGGTTCATCCGGCCGGCGAGGAACCCGGTATTTGAGGACGATGCCTGTGGCGCCGATCGAGTTCAGCCAGACCGCGACCTCCTCGCCTTCAAGTTGCCAATACAGGTCCCAATATCCGCCACCGGGACAAATGAGTACTGCCGTTCGAGTGTCTTTCTCCGGTGCGGGGCGATATAGCGTAATCGTGGGTTTCGCAACGTCTGTGATAAGGCGCGTGGATTCGGTGACCTCGACCTGCTTGCGGTCGAGCGTGGGGGACATGCGGATTCTTTCGGGTCCGACGTTTCCCGTCTCATCCGGAGGTTCACCCGGCCAGAGCTCGACCACCGTCCGCATGCCTTCACCGAAGGCAGACCCTGCGGCAAAAATCAAGGCGAGCAAATGAATGCTCAAACGTCCATGGGCGAAGAGGCACCGGGGTTTCATGGCTCGCGCTTTTCAGCCGCTTCGATGAGTGGTTCAATGTCGAATCCCAACGGCTTGCCCTCCTTAATCTTTTGCCGCGCGCGGACAATCGCCGATTCGAGCCCGGGTGGGCACTGATCCTTCCACCAATTCATCCGTTCGCTGTAGCACCAGACAAATTCGTCGGTCGTGTAAAGCGCCCAATACGTATTGTGTTCGAACCACTGGGCCCGTTCCGGCGCCGTCATGCGGTAGCTCAGGTATTTCCCGGTGTTGGGTTGGCGCAGGGCGAAGTTATGATCCACATACAGCGCCTGCCCGGCCCGGATCTGGCGCTCGTACTTTTCCCGAAGTTCAGCCGGCACCAGACCGAGCCCCCGTTGGCGGATGGCGTGGTAACTGCGAAAGTACTGCTCACGGGAGGTGTAATAATAGGCGTTCTCATTGCCATCGATGAACGTGGCGTTCGTGCTGGCGCCTTCCAGCATCCCCACAAAAAAGTCCGGCATCAGCCCCCAACTCTCCCGCCCCAATCGCTGCGCGCGCTCGGCCTCGGGCAGGGTCGCGAAGCGATCGAACAGGCTGACATGAAAGAATGTCAGGATGGTCGCGCCGGGCATTCGACTTTCAAACGCGCGCATGAGCTGGACGCCCCGCTTTCGAACCTGGACACGATACTCCGCAAAGGTATGGACCTGGGCCCCCGGCTGCTTGGCATAGTTCCATAGGCTGAAATCATACGGCTCGGGATCGAAACAAATCCCCCGAACATGACCCGCCTGCGCGACCTCCACCAACAGTTCGGCATTCGTCTCGATAACGCCCCATTGGGAATCGTCGAACCAGTCGAACCCGGCCGGGGGCGAACCCCAAATGAGCACGAAATTGTCCGTGAACCGCCGGAATGGCAGGTCGCGCAGGATGCGCGCGTCTTGAGCAAACTTATCGGGCTCGAGCGGTTGCACGACGAATGCATTATGGCCTCCCTCGAGCCGGAAGATGAGCCCGTCGAAAGGTCGCTGTTCCATCATCGTGAGTTCGTCACGCATTTGGGCCGGCGTGGGCACGTCCCACCCGTACTCAATCAGTTTCTTTTCCAAACGTTCGGCCGCCCGCGGTGTCGTCACTGCCATGACGATCCAGCCCAAGGTCAACAGTCGTATCCGCCGGCCACGTGTTCTCCGTGATAACATCGGCAACGGTTGGCATGGAGTTGGCGATGCCGCGCGAAGTGGCGAAGAAGAAGGGACGTTCGGGCGCATGCCACAGCATTCAGCAGCCCGGCCAGGCCGTCAATCCGCATGCGCTGGCAGGCCGGCGCGGCGGCCCGTCAATTTCGGCCGGTATATGGAGCTTCTTCCACGTCTCGGCCGCGTCACGCGATCGATACAGCCCGGCACCTTCGTCATCAGCGATACGCACGCTTTGGGTCGTTTGGCGCAGATGCTGGAACACAGCGTGCCGTCGTGATGCCGGATCATTCTAACGGACCACCGATCATTTCGCCGCATAGGCCTGGGCGAATTCGACCGCGAAATCTTCGAATCGCGTGGGCGTGGTGTTCTCGGGTGTCCGCCCGATGCGGGGTTTGAGTGTCCCGGCGCTGAAGGCGCGGGTCATCTCCACGTACAATGCGGCGAAACTGTCCGACATGCCGGCTTGCACCAGGGTCTTCGCCATGTCGTCATCCGCAACCTGAACTGTACTGCAGGTCGGGCATCCCTATCTGTGTCCCCAATATGTGCGCCGCCTCCGGATAGGTGAGGTCGCGCGGCCCGAGCAGTTCGCGCACGACAACGCCCGTCCAATCGCGCGCCTGGAGCGCAGTTGTCGCCACATCGGCGATGTCGCGGGTCCCCACCATTGGGACGGCGAGTTTGGGTGAAACCGAATCTGCCACAATGCCCTCGTTGCGGATGGGATCGAGCATCGCGTAGAAGTTCTCAAAGAATAAGGCGGGACGCAGCATCAGCACGTGTACTCCAAGGATTTTCTTGAGGCGTTCTTCCTGGGCATGCAGCCCCGTGATCAGGCCTGATCCTTCAGCCACGTCCGCACCAAGGCTGCTTAGCGCAACGACATTCCCAACGCGGCTTTCGCGGATTGCTCTCGTGATGGCCTCCCCCTCTTCATCCTGTCTCGCGCGATAATCGGACGCGCGCCGGTCCGTCGGCAACAGAGTATAGATCGCGTCTGCCCCGCGAAAGGCCTGAACCAAAAAATCGGCGTCGGCCGCGTCACCGGCTCGCACCTCGGCTCCCGCCTGCTTGAGCGCGGCGAGTTTGTTTTCGGATCGGCCGAGCGCCCGGACCTTTTCCCCGGCGTCGATTAGCGTTTGAGTGATTTTACTGCCCGTGTTCCCGGTGGCTCCCATTACGGTGATCATTCGTCCTCCTCAGGTTGGTCGTTGTGATTGCCGTCTATGACGAACAACATCGCCCTAATTGGTCAATGCGCAATCGCCGGATCGCGCCGTTTTTCAGGGAAGTACCTGGACGGTCAATGCCGATGCCTCAAGCCCTGATCGATAGATGCGTTGCGTCGCCTTGCGGAAATCCGCCGGATCGGCGGTGGCAATGTCTACAAAGGTTTGCGGGTTGCGATCCACCAGGGGAAACCATGAGCTTTGCACATGCACCATCACGCGATGACCGCGCCGGAAAGTGTGGCACACGTCCGGCATCGTGAACTCGATCTCCGTCACCTGGCCGGGTACCATCGCCTCCGGGTGTTCAAAACTGTTCCGGAACCGGGAGCGCATGACGTCGCCGCGTACCAGCTGCTGGTAGCCCCCCATGACCACGTAGGCGGGATTGGGTTCCGGATCCGGGAAGTCCGCATCGTAAACGTCGATCAGTTTCACCACCCAATCCGCGTCCGTGCCCGTGGTGGAGACCGACAAGTTGGCCCTCACCGGGCCGGCGAACGTCAGATCTTCTTCCAGGGGCTCCGTTTCGTACACGAGGACGTCCGGGCGCGACGCGGCAAACCTCTGGTCATGCACCGGATAACCGCGCGGGTACCCCGTCGTCACTTCCAGCGTGAACGGCACGGGCTTGTCCGGATCACTCACATATTCGTCAAAGCCCATTCCGGTTTCCGCCGGCGGCGTGAAATCCAGCTTGCCACCCGGCTGGAAGAACAAAGTCCGCTCCCGAACGGCGTGTGGTGGCCACGCATCAAAACGCCGCCACTGGTTCACGCCGGTCATGAAAACGTAGGCTTCCGACAGTGCGTCGTTGGTGTCGCCCTTGAGATATTGCCGGAAGAACGGCAACTCGATCCGCTCCCGATAGAAAGCGGCCGTCTCGGAATGGAAGTCGATGTTCCCCAGATGGTCGCCATCCTTGCGCCCCCAATCCCCGTGCGCCCAAGGGCCCATCACCAGCAGATTGGTGATGCCGGGATTCTGCCGCTCCGTCCAGCGATACGTCTCCAGTGCGCCGAAAAGGTCTTCGCCATCGAACCAACCGCCGACCGTCATGACCGCGCAGTGGATGTTCCTCAAGTGCGGTCGAATGTTGCGCGCCTGCCAAAAAGCGTCGTAGTTCGGATGGGCCAGAAACTCCGTCCACGCCGGAATGGAACGATGGAAGAGCGCGGTGTCCGAATTTGCGACCGGCCCGAGGCGCAGGAAGAAGTCGTATCCGTCGGGATTGTGGAAGATGAAGTTTCGGCCGGCGTCGTGCAATGGATCATCGGACTTCCGCTCGAACCAGTAGAAGAAACCGAAGTTTTGCGAGAGGAAGAAGGCGCCGTTGTGATGAAGATCATCCCCCATGAACCAGTCCGAAATCGGGGCCTGAGGCGAGGCCGCCTTCAGCGCGGGATGGGAATCAATCATGCCCATCGACGTGTAAAAACCGGGATACGAGATGCCGAACATCCCAACCTTGCCGCTGTTATTCGGAACGTTCTTCACCAGCCAGTCGATCGTGTCCCACGCGTCGGAACTTTCATCGGCCTGCCCCGGTTCCTTACCCGGTATGAAGGGTCGCACATGCTCATAAACTCCTTCGGAGGCGTAGCGGCCGCGGACATCCTGTGTCACAAGCACGAAGGTGTCCCGCGCGAGGGTGGCGAAAGATCCGTTGGGCTCGGTGTAGTTGTCCGGGCCATAGGGCTTTAAACCGTATGGCGTCCGCGTGAGCAGGATGGGCCAGGCCTGAGAGTCGTCTTTGGGCACGTAAACCCGTGTGAACAACCGCACCCCATCGCGCATCGGAATTCGATATTCGTACTTGGTATAATGCCCGGCCAACCATTGCGCGTCGGCTTCGTCTGTGGACTCATCGGCCGCCCCGGCAGGATGAGCGGCAAGAAACGACAGCAGTACCAGCCATAATCCCGGGTGCGGCACATTCATGCCCGGCATTCTTTGCCAGTCCCACCGCAAGACAAGGCAAAAACTCGGCTGCCGATCGGCGGCATTCTCAACTGCCTTCCGAAGATTGATCCCGGCATGGAACGTGTTGAATCACGAACTTCACGAAGCCAATTCCCATCGCACTTAATTTTCATGTTGTACCGGAAATCTCTAATCGACGAGGCCCTGCTCGAGGCCAACCGTCTTCTCAAGGGCCGCGTTCGCCCCGCTGATGACGCCGTTCAGGTGCTGAAACCGTTCTACGATTGCACCATCGTCCAGGGTGTCCGGAGCCGGTGTTCTGAAACCTTGCTCCGATGTCGGATCTTTGCCCTCACCGCCGAGGCCTATCGAAGAGAGGGGAGCTTTCGCGAAGCCGCGATGTTGTATCGCCACGCCTCCACCATTTCCCCGGGTGCGCACGCCACAGCTTATGCTCACCTGGTTTGCCAGCACCGATTGAGCGACTTTTACGCAGATGCCTTCCGGACCCTCCAGGAACACCGGCAGCGCTGGTTGGCCCGTCCCTGCCTGGTGCGGATCTGGCTCCGGTTGCTCACTTGGCCAACCTGCATGAACAAGGACCGCCGGGAAATCGCCCGTTCGGAGGATGCCGATTATCAGTTCCTGGTCGATAATTCGCCGAGGACGACTTAGCGCCCCGTTGACTCATGGATAAAAGACACCGAAGGACTCTGAGTAAGCGGGGCTTGGTCTCGGAATTCCAGGCTTGCAATCAGAGTCCCTTCACGTAGCTTGTGCCCCTGCCGTGGGCACAGGAAGCGAGCGTAGCTCAGTCTGGTAGAGCGCAACCTTGCCAAGGTTGATGTCGAGGGTTCGAATCCCTTCGCTCGCTCCAATTTCTCTACCAACGACTTACGTAAGCCGCACTCCGTCGCATAACGGCTGCGCATAACCAGGGCAAGATCGTCCAAGGTCTACCAAGATCGTCGAGTCGTTCACCGCCGCCCGCGCCGCGCCTTTTCTTCGTCCAAGAGCCCACCGCCATCCGTCTCATTTGACCAGCCTGGAAATGTATCTCCGCAGGCTGCTGGCTAGCACCCGAATCGTGGTTGCATCGAGCCTGACCTTCGTGATCTCCCCCTGCTTCAACGACCCGTGGACCAACGCCTCCTCCACGCTCAACATCTCTGCTTGTTTTCCGATCGTGCAGAGCTGGTCGACATTCTCGCCCAACACCGTGCGGTCGATCTGGGACTCAATCAGCCGCACCAACTGGTGGCGCACAAGCCGGTTTACAGCGCCATCCCAACACCATAATGTCGGGCCAGCGCCTTCGCGGCTGGGAGCACTATGACCTTACGTCCAGTCCCAAGAATTACCGAATCCTTCATAGATGCGGTTGTATGCGACATGGGTGGGAGGCGATTGTCCGCTGAGGAACTGAAGCGAATCCCAGCTGACAACGCTGATTACAGCATCCACAACGGGATCGCTGAACTGAAAATCTTCGAGGAAGAACCTCTTCAGAAAAAGGAGCGACAGGACGAGCTTGCAGCATTTTTCAAAGAACATTTTGCCATCTCGACGCAGGTCGACATCAACATCAAGCATCTCACCGATGATGCAAAGCGGGGGTATAAGCAAATCGTCGGGAAGCGGATTAAGAAGGCTGTGAAGAAGGCTGGAAAGCAGATAAGCGCAACGAAAGCTGCATTGGGTCGGATATTCGATTTTGGCCTGCTAATCGCGGTTAACAACGGGTACAGCTCTCTTCCCCACGATGAGTTTGACAACTTGGTACTTACCCATGCGAAGCACGCAACTTCGCAAATCGATTTCGTCCTTTGCGCCACCCTTGAATACCACGCAGGCGAATGGGACAGCTTCGTTTTCTCTCATTCTGAATGCTACCCGACGCATGCGGGATTGGAGTACCCGCAGCGTACGCTGTTCATAGAGGCGGTGGGCAAGAGATTCGAGCATGCCATGACCGAGATGATGAGGATGCCCTGTCCGCAGCCCGACCTCAGCAACTCACTGAGCCCAGTAACTGATATTCGCTTCGAGCGTGGCGGGGTGACGTTTACCAGGACAGCTCCCGATGCGGACTTCGCAATGAAGAAGCTCATCGAGGAGGAGGCCAAAAAGGACTCGGAACTCAGCCGCGACGACTAACGTAACGATGGCGACGAAGATGCAGACCAAAGTTCCGGCTCGTCTGTAACGCGATAGCTCCAGGTGGGGTCACGCAGCAACCCCCATCTGCAAAACGCGTTTACGGGCCGGTTCCGGCCTCGCCTGAGCGGAATCCTGGATGACCTCACCGAAGTGTTGGTCGCGCCTGTGCAATCACAGGATCACCGAATCGACGCTGGCCAGGATCGCCCAACTCCGCTGGTAGCGGCATGTGCCGTCAAGATCGTGACGGCAGCTCAAACCTGGAAAGCGTCGCCCGTCGTGGATTCCAGGTTGATATGCCCCAACAGCCGCCGCAATTTCCCCAACGCCCTCCGCTCGATCGACCTCACGCCACGAGTGCTCAGCCCCATTATCCGCGCAACCTCATCTTGCGTCATCAGCGCATCCCCACGCGTCTGCCGCCTCAACTGGCCACCCGCAGCCCTGTGCGCCTCGCGCTCCGTCCGCGCCTGAGCCTCCCACCGCCTCGCCAGCTCCAGCGCCTGATCTCGATCGCGCAGGCCGGTCGAGCGAGTGACCTGACCGCCGTGCGGGCCGGTGTAGATCGCGATCCATCGGGTGCTTCGTGGTGGTAAACGGACGACGGCTTCGCTGATGTCAGCCGGTGGAATCCCGATCTCGATTTCCAAGATCAGGCGTGCCCGTGTCATCCAGGTGTTCATGTTGGTTGGCTCGCTCCATCTCGCGCTCCAGGCCCTCGATGCCGCCAAGCGCCCAGGCATGCCATAGCCGAGCGACCGTAAGTCCACGGACGGCGCTGACCAGTCGTAGGTGATCCCAGATGGCCGGTCGAGAATTGGTAGGGTGTCCAGCACACGCCCTTAACTAGAGTCTGTCCCCAAAGTCGCGGTTTTCTAAGCGTGCGGATTCGACGAACGCTCCGAGACGCGCGCGAGCGGGAGTTATTCACACAACCCATCGCGGAATGCTGTTAATCACGGAATTTTGCGACACTCCTTCTGTTCTTGTCCGGCCGCCGAGCAGTTATTGGCGCCTACGCCGCTTGGAGCAGCGCCTTGGGTTTCTTTTTCTTCCTGAGCCGTGCGAAAGCATCCACAGGTTGTGCGTCAACACGCCCCACGCCAGCGCCAGTTCCCGGTGCTCAAATCCCTTGGCTCTCATCGGGCGGCCCAGAAAGTTCCGTCTTGAGGATGCCGATCCGCGCCTCGGTCTGAGCCCGGCGGCGCTGCAATCGCGCGAACTTCTCCTCCTTCATCCGCTCATCGCAACAGCGCCGGTCCACGCGGACATAACCGCGTCGAACGTGTCCCCCTCCCGAAGCGTGCGGCTGTTGGAGGCACTGAAAAAACCACGATCCGTCACCACCGCTCACCCACATCCACGCCGATGCCTTCCCGCACCCGCAACAGACTGCCAAAGAGAACCTGACTGTCCGCCGGAGCCGATTCACGGAAAATCTGGTAATCCAGAATCATGCCTTGCCGGTTCTCACCCAGGAGCACCGTGTTCCCGAACTCCACCTCCGCTCCGGCTTTGCCCCGGACGATCACCCGCACCTCCGGCTCATACAGACTGAGGATCTTGTCCGCATTGGGACCTGGCGCGCTCCGATGATCCGTTCGTGCGCCTGCTTTTGCGCCCGGGGCAACAGGGCCAACACCGCCGTCCATGCGCCCCAGGATCTGTTGGGCTTGCGCCCGGCTCCAGTCCGTTTGCTCCCATTGGGTGTCCAGCAATTGCCGGTGACGCCGCGCATGGTTCTCGCACCACACCCACCAGCTTCTTCATCGCTCGGAGCACTCGCTTGCGCCCTTTCTTGCTGCCGGCACGGCGCGCCTGTTGGCTCATATCCATGCTCAACCGGTTCATGCGCCCAAGAAACTCCTGCGGCGGCTCGCATCCGCCCGCGCAATCCCGCCCCGCGAATCAACAGCGTCGCTTTCATCAACGTGCGCACCGCATCCCGCAGCAGCACCCAGTCGGTCGGGAAATGGATGTTGGCTTTGACGCACGTGCTATCCAGAAAATACTCTTCCGTGTCCAACGCCTCTTTGAGCCGCAGTTTTCCGGGCCGCTCAACAGCCGCGCGTAGCAAATCCTGGACAACCTCGCGCATCTGCCCGGCTGGCAGCCAGTCGGCGAAACGGTGCAACTCGCTCTTGGAAGGCACTTGCACCAGGTCCAGCGCGTCAATCAGACAAAACCATTGATACAGGGGATTGCCCGCCAACTGGCAACTGAACCCGCGGATAATCCTCCTGCAGCAACGTGCGCAGGATCGTGCACCGCAAGGCCCGGCGGGAACGCTGCTGAAACTTCAACTGCTCAGCGCGCTGGGTTCCCGCGCACCGGTCACTTTCCAGCGGGCCAGGGCGCGTTGGACGAAGTCCGCTTCCACACCGCTTTCGTACAAAAGGGCAATCGATTTCCTCCAACTGGCGGCGCAGACTCAGGTAGTCCACGTTGCCGACGATGGTGGGCAGTTGCGGACGAAGTTCCTGCGGGAACGGAAGAATCTGAACTGGCATGGCGCTAGGATATTATCTAGCACCTTGAACAGGCCAGAACCAACCACACAATCGTTGAAAAAATCTATGGAGATGACCTTTCGCTTGCGCGTTCAAGCCATTCGTTCCCGCGGAAAGACGCCGCGACTCTACGTCACCTTTCCGCAGGCCCTCGCCGCGGCGATTGGGTTGGAGCCGGGCGAAGAAGTGCAGTGGGAACTGCTCGATCGTGGTGAACTCCATCTCGTGCGGATAACCACCCGGCAACCGGCCGCCAAATCCAAGGCCAAGAAATAATCGCCGCCCCACCATAACGGCACGATTTGCCCCCTATCGGTCAAATCAACTCCGTATGCTGAGAACCCAACCGCCTGCGCCGGCCACGCCCGCAAGCCCCCTCACCCTCGGGGACAAGCTCTAACTACTGGAGTGCCATTTTGATGGCCGCCACCGGCGATCCTGGAGCACTTGTGGACGGCGCTGCTCAGGCCACCGGCGGCGGCGTTGGCGTTTAGCGCGCTGCTGGAGCGCGCTTTGCGCGCACATTAAATACTGGCCTGCTGCGCTCCACGTGCATCGACCAACTTTTGTAAACGTTTACGGAATTTCGAGATAGGCAGCCATTGTCACCCAGGAGCAGTCGT
>CAVXWU010000008.1:0-53440 GCA_963765535.1 uncultured Verrucomicrobiae bacterium | reverse complement strand
AGTACATGGCGGCAGGTTGCGACGCACCGGCGGATCGTTCAAGTAAAGACGCACCGATCCCATCGGCTTTTCTCTCGCGATGTCGGACGGACCGCGATACGATTCGCCCATCCACTTTGCGAATGCTGCATGGAGACCGCCCGTCAGGATCTTCGCTATGCCGTTCGGGGTCTGAGAAAGGACCCCGGTTTCACCGCCGTGATCCTGTTGACGCTCGCACTCGGGATGGGGGTCAACACCAGCATCTTCAGCCTCGTCAATGCGGTTCTTCTCCGGCCGTTGCCCTATCCCGAGCCGGACCGTCTGGTCCAGGTGCTCAAGCACTGGAAACCGCCATGGGGAGACACCTACGAAATGGGGGCGCTATTCAGGGAGGAGGATCTCCGGGCCTGGACAAAAGTTCGCGAGTTGCCGCTGCAACTGATGGGTTACGGCCCGCTGGAGGTGAACCTCAGCGGTGGCAGTGAGCCGGAGCGGGTGAGCGGCGGCAGTGTCAACAGTTCCTTCCTCTCCGTCCTCGGGATCCAGCCCGCACTCGGTAGAAACTTCGCGCCGGAAGAGGACCAAGCCAGCGCGCCACCGGTGGTGATTCTGAATCATGGTTTGTGGAAACGCCGGTTTGGCGGCGATCCTGGAATCATCGGCCGGGTAGTGCGCCTGGACGGCAAGGGTTACGCCGTGGTGGGTGTTCTGCCGGCAGAATGTCCCCTTCCGAACGAGATGGATCTCCTGCTGCCGATCCCGCCGAGCCAGGCCATTCTCAAACCTAAACACGCGATCGTCCTGCCTAAGATCGTGGGGCGCTTGAGTCCGGGTGTGAACCGCGACCAGGCGCAATGGGCGCTGGACAGGATCTACCAGGAGACGCGCCTGGCGAATGAAAGCGGGCAAATCGTGTTGCGCGGTTATCATGAGCAACTCGTCAGCGGAGCAAAGCATGATCTGTTGCTTTTCCTGGGGGCCGTCGGTTGCGTGTTGTTGTTGGCTTGTGCCAACGCCGCCAACCTCCTCCTCGCTCGCGCCACGAGCCGACACAAGGAAATCTCGATCCGCCTCGCGATGGGTGCGAGTCGATGGCGCATCGTCCGGCAGTTATTGACGGAGAGCATGCTGCTCGCGGCGCTGGGCGGGATACTCGGTCTGATACTCTCGTTCTGGACGAGTCGACTGCTCCAATCCTTTATCCCCCAGGTCCCTGCCGTGCAGCACGTCTACTTCGACCTGCGGGTGCTGGGATTTGCCTTTGCTGTCGCGGCGCTGACCGGAGCCACGTTCGGCCTTGCTCCCGCCCTGACGGCAGTCAGCCCAGCCCTGTCCCATTTCCTCAAGGATAGCAGTCGCGGAACGACGGTTGGCCTTGGCCAGAACCGGTTGCGCAATCTGCTGGTGGTAACCGAAGTCGCTCTGGCGGTTGTGCTGTTGGTCGGTGCCGGCCTGCTGCTGAAAAGCTTCGTCCGTCTGCGGGGAGTTGATCCAGGATTCCGACCCGACCGGATCTTGACCTTCATGATCGACCTGGGCCGTTCGCAATTCCCGGACGTGGCCTCTCAATCGGCATTTTTTGAAAGAGTCATCGAGAGTCTTCGGACGCTGCCGGGCGTGGAGGCTGTCGGCGCAGACGGAATGCTTCCGTTCTCGGGAACCCTGATGAGTTCCAGCCTGGAGGTGGAAGGCCGGGCCCTGGCGAAGGGTGAGTGGTCCGCTGTGCAGTTGGCGATTGTGAACGACGACTATTTCAAAACGATGGGGATCCCACTATTGCGTGGGCGCGCGCTTCTGGATTCGGACCGGGCGGGGGCGCCGATCGTGGCGGTGGTCAACGATCAATTTGTGCGCGAACATCTGCCAGGCGAGGAATCGCTCGGCAAACACATCGAGACCTACAGCGAAGGCTGGCGGACGATCGTGGGGGTCGTCGGTAACGTCCGCACCGGTGGGCTCGACTCCGATCCGGCGCCCATGGTCTACGTTTCCTTCCTGGAGACCGGCTGTGGCGGCATGAGCCTCGCGGTCCGCACCTCTGGCGACCCAATGCGATTGGCGGGCGCAATCCGGTCGCGCGTGGAGGGTCTGGATCCGAACCAACCGCTATACTCTCTGCTGACCATGGAACAGCGGTTGGCACAGTCGCTCGGGTCGCGGCGGCTGAACATGCTGCTCCTGGCCGGTTTCTCCGGATTGGCGCTCGCGCTGGCCGCCGTGGGGATTTACGGTGTCGTCTCCTATCTCGTCACGGAGCGAACACACGAGATCGGCATTCGTCTGGTGCTGGGTGCGAGTGCGAAAACGATCTGGCTGATGATTCTGAAACGAGGCTTTCTGCTCGTCGGTATTGGGATCGCGGTCGGGGCGCTGGGGAGCTTGGGGCTGCGGCGAGTGCTTGCCAGTGAGCTGTATGGGATCACGCCGAGCGACCCGGGCACGCTCGTGGTGGTTTCCCTGGTGCTGACCGCCGTGGCCATGATGGCCTGTTGGCTCCCCGCGCGACGCGCCTCGGCCGTGGACCCGGCCGTCGCACTGCGGCACGAGTAGCCCCATCCCGGCTTTTGAGATTTGAAATTTCAGATTTCAGAGCTCAGCGTTTCCGACACAGCAGAATCCCGTCGGCGATGGGTAGCAGAACCGCCTCGATCCGCGGATCCAACGGCAACTTCCGGTTCAAGGCATCGATGGCCTGGCCTTTGGGATCGAGGGCGGTACCTGCGCCGAGCCGGCCGGCCCAGAGCATATTGTCGAACAGGATCAATCCGTTCCGGCGCATCCGCGGCAGAATCAATTCGTAGTAGGCCTCGTACTCCGTCTTCTCGGCATCGATGAAGGCAAAGTCGAACTCCAATCCGGGTTCAAGCCGTCTCAGGTTGTCGAGCGCCGGCCCCGGGCGAAAGTCGATTCGGTCTTCCACACCGGCCCTTTTCCAGAAAGGGCGGCCAATCCCGGCCCATTCCGCGTTCACGTCCAGACAGATGAGCCGCCCTCCTTCGCGCAGGCCCCGGGCGATGCAAATGGAACTGTAACCGGTGAAAGTCCCGACCTCGATGGCCGAGGACGCGCCGATGGCCGCAACGAGCAAGGTCATGAAACTGCCCTGGTCCGGGCCGATCTGTTGCTTGCTGGTAACCTCGCCGAGCGAATCGTTTTTTTCTTCCAGGTCCGCCAGCACCGGATCGACCGCGTTTGTCCGGCACTCGCAAACATAGCGATAGATCGAGTCGTTCAAGGGCAGGTATTTGGTTTTCATGGGCACGCGGCACCGTTCGGATGTTTGGTATCGAACCGGGATCGGCCGAACGCATGGTCGCGATCACGCTCCGGTTCACGCGCACGGAGCTTCGTCTGAAATGGATTCCGAATAAAGCGCGAACCGCAGCAAAGTGGCTTCTCTCCGGTGTGGTGATTGCGGCGTCCCGGTGCAAAACCCGGGCTAGTCCCCCACAGTGGATCCTCGAGTTGGTGGTGCTGGCGGACGCCCGATGAGGGCACCGGGTCTACAGGCAGAAGCCGTTCTCCTTGTAGGCCGCGTGCCCCAACGCGGCGGATGATGCAGATCCACCGACAACTTGGGAATGCACCCGGCCTTCCGGTCCTGAGGCAAAATCACTTGTCCCTCCTTCTCAGCAGGCTAAACTCCGCCAATTCAATGGAACCAGCGAATGACATCCCGGCGCGATCGGCGGTCGTTTCACTCTTCCTGACATTGACGGCGATTTGTGCGCTGGGGCCTCATCTCGCCGCGGCAAGCGGACCGACGCAGCCGGAATCCGGACTGGTCGGCGCCATACTAACCACGTCGCCCGAGATTGTCCCCGCCGACATCGCCGCGCGCGACCGGGAGCTTGCGGACGACAAGTATGAGGGCCGGGGCCCGGGGAGTGAGGCGGGCGAAGCCGCCGCGCAGTGGATCGCCGATGAGATGAAGCGCGCGGGCCTCGAACCGGCCGTCAACGGCAGCTATTTCCAGACGGTCGAGATGGTGGCCAAGACGGTAGACAAAGATTCCTCGAGTCTGGTCATCAACTCAGGGGGCAAGGCCATCGATCTGAAGCTCGGATCGGACGCGGTTTACGTCACTCGGCGCCAGGACCAGACCGCAGTCTCTTTCACCAACAGCGATCTCGTCTTCGTCGGCTACGGCGTCGTGGCGCCTGAAGCGGATTGGAACGACTATCAGGGCGTCGATATGAAAGGCAAGACGGCGATCCTGTTCGTCAATGACCCCGGCTTCGTCACCCACGACGAGACCCTCTTCAATGGCCGCGCGATGACCTACTACGGTCGCTGGACCTACAAGTTCGAGGAGGCCGCGCGCCAGGGCGCAACGGCCGCCCTCATCATTCACGAAACGGAGCCGGCTTCGTATGGCTGGGACGTGGTTCAGAGTTCGTGGTCCGGCGAACAGGCCGACCTCGTCCGGGAAGACGCAGGCGCGTCCCGCACCTTGCTGGAAGGTTGGATCACGCTGGATCGCGCGACGGAGATATTCTCCGCCGCCGGTTTGGACATCGATGCCCTGCGGGCCGCGGCCAATAAACCCGGCTTCAAACCGATCCCGTTGTCCGGCGTCAATGCATCCGCCACGATCCGGCAGACTATTCATCGCCGGCAGTCCCGTAATGTCGCCGGCACAATCCGCGGGTCCACCGCGCCCACTGAGCACGTCCTTTTCATGGCGCATTGGGATCACCTCGGCCGCGACAAATCGGCCAGCCCCAGCGTGGACGCCATTTACAACGGCGCGGTGGACAACGCGAGCGGTGTCGCCATGATCCTTGAGATTGCCGAGAAGTTCGGTGCTGGTGAGCGACCCGCCCGTTCCGTCACCTTCCTCGCGGTGACCCTCGAAGAATCCGGTCTGCTCGGCTCGGCTTATTTCGGGGATCATCCTTTCATTCCACTGAACAAGATTGTCGGAGGCATCAACCTGGACGCCCTCATTCCCATCGGGCGCACGCGCGATATGATCGTGGTCGGTGCCGGCGCGTCCGAACTGGAAGACCGGCTCAAATCGATCCTGGACGAATCCGACCGTGTCATTCGCCCGGATCCCAAACCGGAAGCGGGTTACTTTTATCGGTCCGATCACATCAGTCTCTCGAAGAAAGGGGTACCGATGCTCTACCCATCGGGAGGAATCGATGCCCTCGACGGCGGCGAGGCCAAAGGCAATCGGATGACGGAGGACTACGAGAAACTCGCCTATCACTCCCCGGCCGACGAATTCCAGGAGAGCTGGGATTTCTCCGGGCTGGCGGAGGATGCCGTTGTGATCTACGAACTGGCGCGGCAGTTGGCCAATTCCACCGATTGGCCCGAATGGTACGAAGGCAATGAGTTCCGCGCGATTCGCGAATCCTCGCTGAAGGGTCAGTGAGGTGCGGGCTGTGATGACCGGCTCTCCACGTCCGCGTCTTCGTCGAGGTGGCCTTGTTGACTCCGCTGACGACTGGAAACATCATCCGCGTCGGAGTCGGTACCAGCGCGGATCGGCGCCGAGCTTTTTAAGAAGAAGCGACAGCTCGGCCTGCTGAGCGGATTCATCGACGATGTTCCATCCGGGGAAGGCTGCCTCGATCTCCGCGGAGTTAATCCCGGTCTGGTAGAGAATTGTGCAGAAGAAGCTCATCGCGTTCGAGTCAATGCCGCCGCATCGGGCCACCCAAGCTCAAATGTGGATGGCCCGGTCATCCACCGCGAGGGCGGATTCCTTTAGGGCCTCGGCCAGGGTCGGATGAGCGTGACAACTCCGGGCAATATCCTCACTGCTGGCGCCGAAGTTCATCGCTGTCGCCGCCTCCGCGATGAGTTCGCCGGCCTGCGGTCCGATGATGTGTACACCCAACACCCGATCCGTTTTGGCGTCGGCGAGCATCTTGATTTTTCCGTCGGTCATCCCGAGCGTTCGCGCGCGCCCGCTGGCGAGGAACGGGAAAATGCCTTTGCGATAAACGACGCCATCTTTCTGTAGTTGGGCCTCAGTTCGGCCCACCGACGCGATTTCCGGGTGCGTGAAGACCACGCCCGGGATCGTGTCGTAGTTGACATGCCCGTGGCCGGTGACGATTCCTTCGACGCATGCGACTCCTTCGTCTTCCGCCTTGTGCGCCAGCATCGCCCCGCCGATGACATCGCCGATGGCGAAGACTCCCTCGGCGGAAGTCGCGAAGCGATCGTTGACCGCAATCCGTCCCTGCTCGTTCGTCTGAATGCCTAGAGTCTCCAGGCCCAACCCTTCCGTGTACGGAGATCGGCCTACAGCGAGCAACACCCGATCGCAATCGATCGGCGGCGCGCCTTCACTTTCGACTACGCACGAGTCGCCCTGCCGTTTGGCGGTGGTCACGCGGCATCCGAGGCGAAACTCAATCCCTTGTTTGGTGAAGATTTTCTGCGCATCCGCGGCGAGCTCGTCGTCCATGCCCGGCAGAATCCGGTCGAGAAACTCGAGCACGGTGATTTTGGCGCCGAGTCGTTGCCAAACACATCCCAGTTCGAGCCCGATGTAGCCGGCGCCGATCACGACCAGGTGCTTGGGTACTTCGGGATAGGCGAGGGCCTCGGTGCTCGTCCCGATCCGATCGCCGTCCAACTCGACGCCCTTCAGCGTGGCAGGCCGGCTGCCGGTGGCGATGAGGACATGCTTGGCCTGCAGTTCGAGGGTGCCGTTGGGTTGTTGGACGTCAACCCGGCCGGGGCCAGCGAGCCGTGCCTGGCCGGCATAACGGGTGATTTTGTTTTTGCGAAACAGGGCGTCGACCCCTTTCGTGAGGGTCTGCACGACCGTATCTTTGCGTTTCATCATGGCGGGCAGATCGAGTTCAACCTGGCCCACCCGGATTCCATGTTGGGCGAGGGAGAGACGCGTCTCCCTGAATCGTTCACTGGATTCGAGCAATACCTTGCTGGGAATGCAGCCGATGCGAAGGCAGGTCCCGCCCAACGCCGGTTCCTGCTCAATGCAACAGACGTTCAAACCGAGTTGCGCCGCCCGAATCGCGGCAACATAACCGCCCGGCCCCGCACCGATCACGACAAGATCATGTGTTTCCATAGCTGACCGGAGTATCTCGGATCGAGCTCGGGATGCAATCCCACCGCGCGCTGAGTGGTCTGTTTCATAAATACGGTCACGTTCGTTGCGCCCAATTTGGCCTGAGGCAAGGCGCGAGGGCGAGAGTGTATCCCCTGCGATACTCGACCGACCGAGCAACGCCGCCCCAGGCCAAATTCGGCGCAACCCTCCGGGCGGCCGTTCTTTTTCGGCCAGACTTCGTTGCTCGCGCCTTCCAGACCGCTGCGGGTATGCTCGTTGCTCGCGCCTCGTCTGGCCGAAAAACCCCTGGCCGCGAACGTAACCGTATTTATGAAACAGACCACTTAGACCTGGACCACAGGGTTTTCCAGCGTGCCGATGCCGGAAATGGTGATGCGGACACGATCGTCAATGGCGAGGGTGAAGTCGTTGGGGGGGATGATCCCCGTGCCGGTCAGGAGCACGGCGCCGCCCGGGAACGACTGGCAGCGAAAGAGGAATTGGCTGAGTTCGCCGAACGAGCGCTTGATCTGTCCGACGGCCGTCTCGCCGCGGAATATGCGGGTCTCCTGCCGATGAATTTCGAGGCCAATTGCCCAGTCACGCGCCTGGGACTCCGTTGCGCCCAGCACCAAACAAGGTCCCAAGGCGCAGGACCGGGAATACACTTTTGCCTGCGGCAGATAGAGGAGGTTGGCGCCTTCAATGTCGCGCGAGCTCATGTCATTCCCGATGGTATAGGCCACGACCTGCCCCCGGGAATTCAGGACCAACGCCAATTCCGGCTCGGGCACGCTCCAGCAGGCATCATGGCGAATGCCGACCGGTTCACCGGGTCCCACTACTTTTTGCGGGAGCGATTTGAAAAACAGCTCCGGCCGATCGGCCTCATAGACGCGATCGTAGGCGGTCGCGCTGAAGTCCGACTCGTCCATGCGTGCGCTCTTGCTGCGCTGGTAGGTCACGCCGGCCGCCCAGACTTCGTGGCGATCGATCGGGGGCAAAATGCGGAGGCCGTTCACATCGAGCGGATCGGTGTGGGTTTTAGTGAGTGCGTCCAGTTCAGCGATGGGATCGGGTGAGTCGAGCAGGGCAGTCAGTCGACCCTCAGGGGCCGGGCCAAGATCGATTGCGGATTCCTCGCCTCGAGCGATAGCCAGCCGGGCGAGGTTATCCTGCGCGTAGCGGTAGAGACGGAGAGGGACACTCATAGCTGGGCCCACCGGAAACTGGATCCGCCTATCGCGGGCGTTCGATGACCGGCATCATGCGGAGTAATCGACATAAACGGTCTTGATTCGGGAATAAAAATCGAGGGCGATGGCGCCCTGTTCTTTGAAGGAATCGGTGCTGGATTCCTTGACTCCGCCAAACGGCGCCTGGAGGGCGAGACCGGTGGAGATCTGATTGATTTTGACGACGCCGGCCTCGATGCGGTCGGCATAGAGCATGGCCTTCTTCAAGTCGCGTGTGACGATGGATGCGGACAGCCCAACATCGATGCCGTTGGCGACCGTGAGGGCGGCTTCGAAGCCATCCACGGCCATCACGGCCAGCACCGGCCCGAACACTTCCTCGCGGGCGATCCGCATGCCGGGGGTAACGTCTCGAAACACGGTGGGTTGAAGAAAGTAACCATGCGCAAAGTCACCATCCGTCAATCGTTGGCCGCCGCAAACCAGGCGCGCGCCTTCGGTCTGCGCAATCTCGATGTAATCCTGATCCGTTTTGAGTTGAGCTTCGCTGACCGCCGGCCCCATCTCGATGCCGCGGGTCAATCCATTGCCGACGATCAATTCCCTCGCTTTGGCCGCCAGCCTTTCCAGGAACGGTTCGAGGACGGCTTGTTCGACAATGACGCGGCTGGTGGCCGTGCAGGCCTGGCCGGTAAGGCCGAACCCGGCCTTGACCACCAGGCTGACGGCCAGATCCAGGTCGGCGTCGGCCAGAACTATTGTGGGATTCTTGCCCCCCATTTCCATTTGCGCCCGAGCCATGCGCGGGGCGAGTTGCTGATAAACGGAATGGCCCACGGCATGGGAACCCGTGAACGAAACGGCGGTCACTGCTGCATTACCCGCCAATTCCTGTCCGACACTGCGGCCCTCGCCCACGACGACGTTCAGCACGCCTTTGGGCAGACCCGCCTCGGCCAGGGCACTGGCCAGTTCCAGGCACATGGCCGGGGCTTGCGTGGCCGGCTTGAGCACGACCGCATTGCCGGCCAGCAGCGCCGGGGCGAGTTTCCATGCCGGAATGGCGATGGGAAAATTCCAGGGAGTGATCAGGCCGACAACCCCAAGCGGTTGCCGCGCGGTGTAGAGGAGATTGTGCGGCAAATCGTGAGGGAACGTCTGACCGCCCACGGTATAACTGAGCCCGCCAAAGAAACGAAAAATGTCGATGGCGCGTTGAACCTCGCCGGCGCTTTCCGCGAGGGTCTTGCCTTCCTCGCGGGTCAGGAGTTCCGAGAGCGGACTTTTGCGCAATTCGAGGATCTGTGAGGCGCGACTGAGGAACCGGCCGCGGGCGACCGGCGTGAGCGCGCTCCAGGCGGGAAACGCTCGAGTGGCGGATTCGATCGCCAGTCGAGCGTCGGCGGCATCGCTGACCGGGTATTCGGCGACAGACTGTCGGACATCCGCCGGATTGCGCGTTTGGGCAGTTGACCCGGACTGGGCGGGGCGCCATTCGCCGTCGATGAAATTAAGGCAAGTTTGCACAGTTGCAGCCATACCGGTCAGAATGTCGTGAGACTCGGCCTGGGGCAAGGCAGCAGTTGGACGGGTATGGTGGGCATACGAATCGACTGCCGGCATTGACAAGGAAAGGACCAAGCGGAGGGCGGAATGAATGTAGTGATGCGCGTGCTTGAGGGAGGGTCGAGGCTCGGCCTCGCCGATTTGCGGTCTGCGCGCGGGCCTATCTCCTTATTGCCGATGAACAGTGACCACGATCCATCGTTGCGTGCCTGATTGGATCGGTTCATTCAGTCTCACGCGGGTTCGGTTGGCATCACTTGCATCGACGGCTACTCCCGTATTGGAAATGATTCCACGATCGGAGGTACTGACAACCCGGCTGCCAGGCGCCGAAGTCGGCGCTGATCGCTGTGGCGTATGTCAATTCGCTGGGGACCGCTCGACGGCGAAACTCCACCCCAAGATACTCGGCATTTCCCACGGGCATTCGGACCGCTTGGGGCAGCCCTGCTCGCGAGGGCTCATTGGGGTCAAGGTCGAACGCATATTCCACAAGGTTCGGCAGACCGTCGCCGTCAGGATCAGCCGATGCCCCGCTGATCGATTCGTTTTCCTGCTCGTCGCCAAATTGTTGTCCACGCCAGGCCTCGAACGGCGAGTATTCGTAGGCGCCCAGGTCCGGCGTGCCGATCATCCGGCGCGGTTCGCTCCGGCGATGTTTCAGGTAATGCCAGAGGACATCGTGCTCGGCTGCAGTGGCGGGGTGCGGAGGTGTGGCCGCGTCCAGACAGGACGAGTTCGCATTCAACCTGAAGTTCTGACGCGCGAAATCGATGAAGCCCGGTTCATTGCCGGATGACCAGGTGTCGTCATCGCTGACCGAGCCGATGAACCCGCTGCCCTCATGCGAAATCACGCGGCCGGACTTGGCCCAATTGTGGGTGACGGATAGATTCCCGGCGTCGGCGAGCAATGCAAGCCGGCTGCCCGATGCGGTCACGAAGAGGATGTTGTTGCGGCAATCGGCCGACTCATCGTTGGTTGACAAGCGAAGCAGGGTGGTATTGCCGGTCCGCGTCGAGACTATCGTGTTGTGGTGGAAATACAGAGTTCCCTGGCGGTAATTCGGCGTATCGCCACTGTCGCCGCCGTAGTGAACGATCTGGGAATTTCCTGCTCCATCCGGCTCGATCAGGATATTGCCATAGACAAAGGTGGAACGATAACGCGGGTCCTGGCGCAACGCCGCGCTATCTTCGGCATCGACGAGGTCCAACTGGCGATTGCCACTTTCGATCCAGTTGTAGCGGATGACCGTCCCGGCCGACCGATCTTTGAGATTGTTCCCGAGGCAACCTTCGCGCAACGGGCCATAGTGATTGAACTGGAAAGTGATCCCGGCCGCGGCGGTGTAGCTGTTGTGCTCGTAGATGCTGCCGACATTTCCATTGTCGTGGATGTCGTTGCTTTCGATCAGGACTTCGCGGGAAGACGCGGCCACGAACAAGCCGTTGCCGCTATCGTTGAGCTTGCAGCCCCGGATCGTGATGTGTTCGCCCTTCTCGACGTAAATCGCCGCGGCGTTGTTCGGATAGTCCTGGATTGAACCGGAATGATCAGTGAATCGGTAGGGCGGGCGCGCACTCCGGATTTCGAGGTTCTCAACGATCACATAAGAGGGCGTCGTGTCGGATGGCACATTGGCGCCGCCGATCTTGATGACGCCACGCGGCCCGTTCCAGTAATTCAGCGCGCGCCGGGTTGTCGCGCCGTTGCCATCGATGACCGGCAGTTCCCCGCCCGGTCCGGGCACGCCTTGGACGAGGATGGGTTGAGTTGCGGTGCCTTGCCGGCAGATCACCCATTTGTCGAGGTAAGGGGCGGGACGATAGTGAATCCGAACCACGTCGCCGGCATCGAGAGATTCCCAGGGTACATCCGAGGGTGTGGCATAATCGTGTTCCGGGCCGACTTCGAACGTGGCGGCCTGCGCCGGTGGAATGACGAGGAATGCCGCTGCCAGCGAGATCAGGCAGCACTCAAGCGAATTTGCAGCGATCGTGATTTTCATCATTTGCGGAATGAAGGGTGACTACAAACCAAGCAGGCCATGGACAATCGTGTGTGATTCGGAATCATGCCCGGATGGGCTATCCGCGATTCGGGCATTTTAATCCGTATGAGCACCTGGAGGGCCGGACTCCCGGTTGGGCGTTCGCGAAACGAAGGCCGATCAGCCGCACGCATCGGTCACCCTCCGGACGGAGGATCGCGGCGGAGCTCGCGGCGTTCACCGCGTTTGAGGGACAGTTCGATCAGCCGCCCGCTGAACGGCGAACGCAACCGGCAAATCCCACCTTTCTCGGCGCGGACAATCACCCATCGGACCCTGCCATCGTGGCGTTCCGCAGACACCAGGAATGCGCCCTGGGCGCGCAGCGTGGTGAAGGAGGCCTCGAGCCAGTGACTCGGAATGGCGGGAAAGACTTCGATGTAACCGCGATGACTCTGGAGCAACATTTCCTGCAGGCCGGCGGCCATGGCGAAGTTGCCTTCGAGCGTGAACGGGCGGTAGGTGAATTTGGAATGGCCCTGGCCGGATTGATCGCCGTTGCAATGAAAGCTGTTCCTCAGGGTGAAGGCGGTGGCGAAGAGTTCAAGTGCCTGCTCGGCCTTGTCCGCCTGGCGCGCTCGGGCGGCGAGGTTCCCCAGCCAACTGAAACTGTAACCGCACCACCAGTCCGTCCCGAGTTGTTCGAGCTGATCCAGCGATGCCAGGACGGTGTGTCGGGCGGCGGGACCATCCTCGATGTCGATCAAGCCGAGCGGATGCAATGCCATCAGGTGGGAGAAATGGCGGTGGGATTCGCGTAAAGGTTCGCCCGGGGCAACCAGCATCTCGCCCTTGTCACCCAGACTGAATTCCGGCATTTCGGCCAAGACTGATCGCCAGTGCCAGGCGTCCTTGGTGCGTCCGAGCTCGTCAGCCAGTTCGGCAGTGGCGGCCAGCGCCCAACGAATGAGGGCAAGATCGAAGTTGGTGATTTGAGGGAACCAGGCCTCGGGACGATTATCGTGAATTTCGGGCGAGGAACTCAAGGGCAGGGTGCGACGACCGTTGGCGTCGCGTTCGCGAGTGACGGCTTCGAGGAAGACGCTGACATCGCGCAGATAGGGAAAGGCCCGATCACGGAGGAAATGCCGGTCGGCGCTGTATTTCCAGTGCAAATAGAAATGTTGGGCGAGCCAGGCGCCGGTGGTGGCCGAATGAGTGTATTGGCGCCAACCGCCGATCTGGTGGTTATTCAGATCGGCGGTCATGGGGACATTGAGCCCGGGCAAATCGAAGAACCGACGGGTCCAGTCGAAGCAGGCCGGGCGCGTCTCCCAGAGCCAATCGAGATAGGCGATGCCTTCTTCGAGATGGTTTCCCGCATAACACGGCCAATAGCTCAACTCCGTGTTCAGATCATGATGGTAATCGCCTTTCCATGGCGGCAACTGACCGTCGTCGGCCGTCCAGGGTCCCTGGAGCGTGATCGGGGGAGCGCCGCGCCGGCTGGCGGCGCCGAACTTGTATTGTTCGAGATACCATTGGCGTTCGAGGATCGGGTTGGGCACGCGTAGGCCGGAGGCCGACCAATACGTGTCCCACCACGCCCTGTGGGTGGCGAAAGTCCGATCGAATCCGGCGCGCAAGGCTCGGTTGGCCCGGGTGCGCGCGAGTTTCAAGGGATTCCCGCCTTCGAGGCTCGAGGCTACCGACCACGCCGCGAGCCAGCCGTCGTCGGTTTCGCGCCAGGCCAGGTAGGCGGCGAAATGAAAACCGAGCGCGCCCTGTTGTTGGAAAGACTGCCAGGTCGCGCCCTCGTCGCGTTCGGGCGCGGGATAACCCAATTGTGTGAGATCGCCCGCACCGATCCCGCCCTGCGCAGGATGGGCGACCGCGCCCCCGAAGGCTGGGGGGATCAATCGCGGCCGGATGGCGGGCAACTGCGGCGGCGTGTCAGAAGCCTGGGGCTTGCCAAGTCGGAACATGCCGACAGATTCGGTGGCATGGACGAAGACCTCTACGACCCAACCGTTACTGAACCTGACTTCGGCTATTGCACGACCCAGATCAAGGGAAGTATCAAGAAACGCGCAGCCGTTCAGTTCCAGTTCAATCCGACCAGCCGGGATCTTGGTCGGGGCTGGACGCTGATAGGGTTCTTCGTAAAGCCGGACGAGGTCATTGTGACGTCCCTCGGCCTGCCAGCGACGCATGGTGGCATACGAATACTCCGCCGAATGAAACTCCGGGACCGGGCGCAGGTCCCAGAGGTCCGTTCGGTCGAGCGAGATCTTGAGCGGTTGCCCGTCGCCCCAGACCAGGGCGCCCAACATTCCATTGCCCAGCGGCAGGGCTTCATCCCAGACCTCCACCGCATTGGTAAAATGGAGACCGTGTTCGGATCGTGGCCGCAGTGCATCCGGTGGGCTCCATACCGATTCCGCGCATGCAAGAGAGCAACTCAGACCGACGATCAGGAGCCAACAAATGGACATGCGCCAGAATGGGCTCAAGTGAGGTGCCGAGGCAAGGCGCGGGACGATCGTTACGCGCCAGAATAGAGGCGTGCTGTGCAAACTGACGGTCGTATTGCCTTGATCGCAGGCTTGGTCGCGATCTTCATCGGTAATCGCACCTTGGCGGACGTCATTCCTATTTTGGCGGGCGATGATCGGAATCTCGGCGGGCATTGCCGAAGCCGGCCCAGTGTGGTACACGCCTTGGCAGATGTTCAGTGTGCTGCGAAGCCGGCTCGTTCTGATGCTGCCGTGGGGAGTTCTGTTCCTGCTTGGCGGTACCGGCGTCGCATTTGTCCATGCGGCCGAAATAGGAGCCGATCCGTCGACGGTTTTGGGCGATGGCCAGGTCCCTTTGGAAACCCGACAGCAAGCTCTCGAGGAGCTCGAACGATTGGGGCAACAGGCGCACAAGTCCACCCCTGAATTGATTGAGTTGATCAGCTCAACCACCTCGCCGCTGGATCTGCGGCGTCGCGCCGTACTCGTCCTGGCCACGATCGGCTTCGAGAATCGTGAGCAGGCACAGGTGCTGTTTAACATCCTGGCCAATCCGGAGGCCGAACTGGAACTGCGGCGAACGATCATTATGGCTTTCGCTGAGAAAGACCTGTTCTCTTCGCTATTGGTTCCGGCATTGCTCGCGGTTGTCGCCGAACCACGGGACGAACCCTTGCTGCGTCGGCAGGCGCTGTTTGCCCTCCGACGATTTGGCACTGACGAGACGGTTCTGCCCGCACTGAGCCGGGTGTTCGCTGTTCCGGCCGACGATGTCGAGTTCCGGTTGGCGATCCTCGATTACCTCCGGACATTCAACCACCCGCCCCGGCCGGTGATAGCGAGTGTGGCGGCGCTCGCCCAAAGCCGGGACGAAACAGATCGACTAAGGACAAGGGCGATCGAGACCTTGCGCGGACTCGGACCCGACGCGGGCTCGGCGGCGGCCGCGCTCGTTGGGGTGGTTTCCGATACCAGCGCGACGATGTCCGTGCGATTGTCGGCCGCGTCGGCGCTTCGGCAGACGGGTTGGTCGGAGGAGGATTCGCTCGTATTGATCAGGACGTTATTCGCGGCCGGGACGCCGGTCGATTTGAGCACCTTGATAGCCGGGTTACTCGCGATGTCGGATCACTTGCCCACCTCCCCGCCCAATGAGTGGCGGACTGTGCTCGAGACTCGAACAGCGCCATTGCCTGCGCGCCGCATCGCGGCCCGCATGCTTGCCCGCGCGGATCCGGGTTTGGCGGGTGGCATTGATTTGAGCTCACGCCTGTTGAGCGACTCGAGTGAGGACATCCAGATTCGGCTGGCCGCAGGGGAGTTCTTGCGTCGGACCGGAGTTCAGGCGGCCCCCGCCCGGGAGACGCTCGAGACCATTCTCCTGAATGGGGAGGCCCCAGCCGAGCTTCGCCAGGTGGCCTCCGCCGCCCTGGCCCAAGTGGCGCAAACCTGGCTGGAACGGCCCGATCTCCTGAGTCGCACCGCGCTCAACAGCCGGCTTGCGTCCTTGGACCATGTTCTCGCCGTCATGGAACAGGCGGGCCTCCAAGCTCCGCCACACCCGCAGAATGTTGAGGCTGTCCGTCGGATGCGCGACGTCTTGCGCGCCGAGAAGGAAGCGCGCTGGTGGAGCGGGTTGGGCGATTGGGCCGAGACGCATGCGGTTGCGGCGTGGTGGATCGGCGGGGTGGTAATTTTTCTTTTGGGTTGCGGAATGTTGCTGGCCATCTGGTGGGTTGGGTCCTGGATCGCTCCCCTTGCGTTGGGTCGGTTGCACGAACGAATGCGGCGCTTTGAGGTGACCTTGCCGGGCTGGCTGGGTGGGCGCTCGGTCGGCTTGCGCTACCTCTCACTCTTGTTTCTCTGGCGCAAACACGGACGGGTGCTCAATGCGTGGTCTGTTTTTTTGTGCGAGCGAGTGTCTTCCGCGCTCAGGCGTCGCCGGCAGCAAGCCAATGCGGATATCTTCCTGGACCTCCCCATCCTCGTCGATGGCGAGGTCTACGACAATGTCCCGTTCGAATTGATCCTCGATGCACTGGTTGATCGTGGTGGAGGCGTGCTCATTGCCGGCAACTCCGGGACCGGCAAGACCTCGTTGGCGTGGCAGATCGCCGACCGAATGTGTTCCGCGCCGCGGAATTCCGAACGCTGGCGTCCCGTGATCCTGCCTATTTGGTTTGAGCCGCCGATGGGCGACAAGTCCTGCACGGGACTCGAAATGCTCAGCCGACAATACCGCGCCACATCCGCCCAGGATGAGGCCCCATCCGACGCGCTGCTCCAAGCTTTGCTTGAGCGGGGAAGAATCGCTTTGTTCCTGGACGATGTCTCAGAATGGTCGGCCACGGATCGCGATCAGGTGATCCCACACGATCCCTGGGTGAAGGCGCCGATCCTTGTCACAACCCGTTGCCCGGACTTCCCGGCGGGGCGGCGGCCGCTCAAGATTGAGATCCCGCGATTGCGAGGATCCGTTTTGGCCCGATTTGTCGAATGTGCCATCAAACGTCCGGGACGGGAGTTCTCGCTTGGTCCGAACGATGTCGTGGACGTCTGCCGTCGACTGGACGATTTGACGGCCGGCCGGGGGATGACGGCGGATGGGGCGCAATGGTTCTTGGACTTTCTCAACTTGGAAAAGAGCCGACCCGGCGGATTGGACGACGCCGAGAACGTGCTCGATCTCGTCCGCGATTTTGTCCGGCAGCGCAATGGCATTGTGAAAGTGGATCGGTTGCCGGAGGAGTTAGCCCTGCGATTGGCCGGAGAATTGGCCTGGGCCTGCCTAGCCCGGGGAGGTTCGGCCGTTCTCAGTGACATGCCGAAGATCTTTACGCCTCAGTTTATTTCATACTTCGAAACGCAACTCGGCTTGACTCGAATCCATCCCGGCACGGGCAGGATCCGCTTTCTTCGACACACTGTGGCCGAATATCTGGCTGCGGGCCATCTGATCGATACCCTAGGCAAAGACGAAGCCGCTTGGACTTCGCCAACAGGCTTTTCTCCGGGACCTGCATCCGGTGAGGCGGCGCGTACGGCCGCGCCACCGGCCCAATTATTCGAGGCGCTGTGGAATGCCTGTTTCCAACTCTCCGATCCATTCGCGCCGATTCCCGTCCCACCGCGGCTTTACGCAGCCCTGGAACAACGGATGCAGGCGCCGGACGAGAATGGCCTCCGCCCCAGCCCGCGCGCGCATCAACTCGCCCGGCTCGTCCTCGCGCCGGAGAATCCCGAACGCAAGAGAGCGATCGATGCCCTGGTTGAGCTGGGTACCCGGGCGATGCCGGTGCTTCCCGAGTTGTTGAACGCATTTCACACAGCTCACGAGGACCTGGAGATTCGGCATGCGGCGCTCGCGGTGTTTTCCTTGCTCGGTGAGTATGCAAGGCCCGCGGTGCCGGAACTACGGCGCGCCATTCGTGATCGCAAGGAACATCTCTTCCTGCGGTTGAAAGCCATCGACGTTCTGGTCCAGGCCGCCCCTCAGGATGCCGGGACGGTGCAACTCCTGGTCGACAGGGCACAGGACCCGGCCGAGATTGGGGTGCTGCGAGCCCGGGCATCACAGATCGCGGCCAGCCTGAAAATGGGCGTCGAAGATCCAGCCGCAGCCGCGGACCATGACAGGCAGGTTCGTGCCGGGAAATGATTGAATGAACCGAAAGCGAAATCATGTCACAAGCCATCATGGATCCGGGCGAAGTTCGGCGCTTTGCCCAGGATCTTAAACGATTCAACCAGGAAATTGGGGACCGGTTGGTCCTGCTCCAGGCGCGCTTTTCGTCGCTCAGCGACACCTGGCAGGACCAGGAACATGCGCGATTCGCCGATGAGTTTCGAACCACGATGAAGGCACTGGGAAGGTTCATGGAAATCTCCAGCCAACACGTCCCCTTCCTCTTGCGCAAGGCTCAAAGGATCGAGGAATATCTTTCCCAGCGCTAACCATGCCGGCCCTGGCCAAGGTCTCTTCCATCGACGCTCTGGATGCTTTCCGGGCCAGCCTGATTGTGTATCTCGATCGCGCGCGGCACATCCTCGACGATGTTCAGCACGATGTCCTCCAAACCCGAAGCTGGCTCGAAGACGATCGGCTGCCTTACTGGAAAAAACAGGCCCGCATTCGGGGACACGAGCTCTCCCAGGCCGAACAGGAACTCCTCACAGCGCGACTGTCCGGACATACCGAAGCCGTGCGCGACCGCCGCCGGGCTTGCGAGCGTGCCAGGATTAGAGTTGCCGAGGCCGAGGAGGTCGCCGGGCGCGTGCGGCGCTGGATCCTGCAGTTTGACCACGAAGTCGATCCCCGCTTGAGGGCCATTCAGCCTCTACGACACAGCCTCGATCAGGACCTGGTCAAGGCCGTCGCACTCCTCGCCCAAACCGCCAGTGTCCTCGCGGACTATGCCGGCTTATCGTCGATAGGTCGGCCCGGCTCGCCACCCTCGGCCGACTCCATTCCCGAGGAAGTACCCGCCGAAAAGGCCGGACCCAACGAGGGTGAAGGAGGCCGACGATGAACGGAAACGATGCGCGGCTGGCTGCCGTCACCCGGGATCTTTTCGAACGCTGGAGACAAACACGCACGAGCTGGCGCGATGCTCGCGCCGCCCAATTCCAGAAAGATTACCTGGAACCGCTGGAGGAAGCCGTCAAATCGGCTGTCCGCCAGAGCACCGAACTCGAGTCGATCCTGCGGCAGATCAGGAGGGATTGTGAATAAGCTGTTGGGGGTCGATCGAACACTGGACCTCCTGAGCCGGCTCCAGAACAGTCTCCAAAGCTATGCCGGACAGATCCAAAAGCTGGACCAGGAATGTGATCGGGATTTGGCCCGGCTGGAACGACAGCATAGACACGCGCGCCAGCAATGGGCCGCCGAAGACGACGCCAATCGCGCCCAGGCCCAGGCCGCCTACGACGCCGGCAAGGCCGGCATCGAGGCCCGCGCCGAGCAACGAAAAACCCGCATCGCCCGAGCCCGAGCATCGGTTCAGGCCCGGCGCCTGGGAGCGATTGCGAACGACGAGTCGCGTCAGGTATTCCAGATTCAGCGAGAGCTGCTCCAATCCGGGAGGGACCGTGACGCCGCCATACGTGAGGCCGATGCCCGTCAAGCCGCTTTCCTGGAGCAATGGAACCTCCTGGCCGAGCAACTCCAAGCCCTGGATCAGCGGGCCCACGCCGCTTTCCGCGGTTACTCACGATTCCGTCACAAACTGTGGCATCTCGCCCCAGACTTCAACGTTCCGAACCTGGCCACGGATGCGGACGAGGCATTACAGCAGGCACATGCTCTGGCTCAGCAGGCCGGCGAACATCTGGACGGATTCCGGCGGTTGCTCCTGCCAAAAATCTTCAGTCTCGCGCCACTTGGATCGATCCTGCTCTTGTTGCTCGTCGTTTATGCGGCAGCCGTGCCTCTCCTCCGAATGTTCGAAGGACCTCCATTGACCTGGGCACATGCAGCCATGGCGTGCGCCGCGTTCGTTGTGATCACCGTCGGCCTCTTTTTCTGGAGCCGGCGCCGAGCTGCCCCGGCTGCGGAAAGGGTGATCCGCGCGATCCACCTGGCCAGACAGGCCCATGACGCCGCTCATCATGCCGCCGATGCGCGACATCAGGGCGTCCACGCCCACAGCGGGCAGAACAATCAATCGCGAACCGTGGAGTTGGAGCGCGATTGGAATAACGTCATCCAGGCTGCCGTCCAGGAGCGCCGTCGCGTGGAGCAATTCCTGGGGACCAAAACGGATCGCGCCCTTGCGTCGCAAGACCAGCAGCGGATCAGCGCGCTCACGCGTCTGGAGGCGGAATTCCAGGATCGGATGAACCAACTCGACTGCAAGGGCCAGTCCGGACTCGCATTGCTCCAATTTGAACACGAGGCAAACCGGAAGCTGATCGAGGAACGGCGAGAGACCGAACGAAAGAAGTCGAACGCGGAACTTGAGGCCGTCATCCGCCCCGCATTCGACCTATTGGAGGAGAGCCGGCAGGCTGCGGAGGAGAAGTTCCCGCCCTGGACCGCGCCCGGTTGGCGCGATTGGGTGCCCCCGGCCGGTTCGGTCACGGCCGCGCCGTTTGGCCGTATAGAAATGGATCTCGCTCCCTCGTCAAGCGGCGGCGGATCCGAGGTCTTGGCGAGGCTTTCCTACCCATCCCGGCTCCAGGTCCCGCTGCTGCTTACTTTGCCTGATCGAGGATCGATCTGGTTGGAAACCCGGGGGAGTGGCCGGGAAACCGCCCTGGCGTCTCTGAACAACCTGGTGTTAAGGCTGCTCGCGGACACGCGCCCGGGACGGATTGCATTCACGATTCTGGACCCGGTGGGCCTGGGGCAGAACTTTGCCGGCTTGATGCATCTGGCGGACCATGCCGATCGCCTGATCAATCGTCGTATCTGGACCCAGCCCGAGCAGATCGAACAGCAACTCGGCGATCTGAACGAGCATATCGAGAAAGTCACCCAGCTCTATCTCCGCAATGAGTATCAGACCATCGCAGAATACAATCAGGAAGCCGACCGCGTGGCCGAACCTTATCATTTTCTGGTCATCGCCGACTTTCCCGCCGGCTTTGCCGACCTCGCCTTCCGTCGTCTCCTGAGCATCCTCTCCAGCGGTCCGCGCTGCGGCGTCTTTACCCTCATTCATTGCGACGGGCGCAAACCGGTGCCTGCCGAATTCTCTCGCGCGGAACTTCCCTTGGCGGGAGTTTGGCTTGAATCAGACGGTCATGGATTCGGGTTTCGCCATCCGACGCCCCCTGGGGTAACGGTTCAACTCGACCCTCCACCCGATGCGGCCCTGACCACGGATCTTCTGCAGAACATCGGCCGGAGCACCATCGATGCCTATCGGGTGGAGCTTCCGTTCGGGCAGATAGCGCCGGATACCGGTACATTTTGGACTGCGGACACCACGGCCGAAGTCCGTGTCGCCATCGGGATTACGGGGGCCACCAAGCTCCAGCACCTCGCCCTGGGAAAAGGAACGCGGCAGCACGCGCTCATTGCCGGGAAGACCGGGTCGGGCAAGTCCACATTGTTCCACGTGCTGATTACCAACCTCGCGCTGTGGGCCGGTCCGGACCAGGTCGAGTTCTACCTGGTCGATTTCAAGAAAGGGGTTGAATTCAAGTGCTACGCCACGCATCGCTTGCCCCACGCCCGCGTGGTGGCCATCGAGAGCGACCGGGAATTCGCGCTCAGCGTGCTCCAGTGCCTCGACGATGAATTGCGGAAACGCGGAGATCTGTTCCGGCAGCTCGGCGTCCAGGATTTGCCCGGCTATCAGCGCGAAGGTGGCGCCCGGAAACTCCCGCGCTGTCTCTTGATCATTGACGAGTTTCAGGAGTTTTTCACTGAGGACGATCGGATTGCGCAAAACGCGGCGCTGCTGCTCGATCGCCTGGTTCGTCAGGGCCGTGCCTTCGGCATCCACGTCCTGCTCGGATCCCAAACGCTCGGGGGCGCCTATACCCTCGCCCGAACCACCCTCGGCCAGATGACGATCCGAATCGCGCTCCAATGCAACCAGGCCGATGCCCAGTTGATCATGGACGACGACAACGCGGCTCCGCGCCTGCTCTCACGTCCCGGTGAAGCCATCTATAATGACGCTGCCGGCGCCCTCGAAGGCAACCACCCATTCCAGGTCGCCTGGCTCTCCGACGACCAACGCGACCACCAACTTCGCCTCGTCCGCGAACACACCGACCGAGTTGCGCCCGGTTCTCCCGCCCCGGTAGTCTTCGAAGGCAATGCCCCTGCCAATGTCCGCGAAAACCCGGTGCTCTCGGGCCTGCTTGCCGCGACGACATTCCAACCCATGATCCCGCCCCGGATTTGGCTGGGCGCGCCCAACTCGATCAAAGGCCCCACCGAAGTGCAACTCCGCCCGCAAAGCGGGAATAATCTCCTGGTCGTGGGGCTATACGAGGAAACGATCCTGGCCTTGCTGGGAATAGCCATCGTTTCGTTGGCGGCTCAGCATCGGCGGGATGCCGCGCGCTTTGTGGTTCTGGACGCGTCGCCCAAGGATTCGGATCAACGGAGATTCCTGGACCGTTTGGTGGGCATCATTCCTCAACCGGCGCTGCTGGTCGGTCCGGCCGAACTCAATGACACCATGAAAGAACTGGCCGACGAACTGGAACGTCGCGGCGCCCCGGGCGCGGCTGTCTCGAGCACCTACCTGTTCGTGCACCAACTTCCGCGATTCAAGGGGCTGCGCTACGAAGATGAGTTCTCGATCTCCCTCGACCCTGCCGGCACAAGCCCCGGGCAACAGTTGAACCGCATTTTGAGCGAGGGTCCTCCGGTGGGCCTTCACGTGCTCGGCAGCTGCGACAACTTCAACAATGCGACCCGGTACCTCGGTCGGAAGGCGCTGGGTGAATTCGAACTGCGCGTCCTGTTCCAGATGAGTGCGAGCGACTCCGCCAGTCTCGCCGACAATCCCAAGGCGGCCTCCCTCGGCCTTCACCGCGCCCTGCTGCACAATGCCCAGGAGGGATCACTTGAAACGTTCCGGCCGTACGCCCTGCCGGACCGGGAATGGATCGATCGCGCCGGCGAGGCGTTATCGCGATTGCTCGGTTGATCTCCGTCCAAATCCGTCGGGCCGTTTCGCGTTCGTGTCCGCCAGTTCCAGACGGGGCGTTTCGTTCCGGACAAGTCCCAACGCGAGTGGCAAAGTGGACGCGGATGGACGGGCAAGGACAATCGATGACCATGGAATCTCGCACGAGACAGAGCTCCGATCGACCGGCGGAAGCCCCTCTGGTCCAAAGCGCGTTGTTGCTCGATCTGGAGACTTCCATGCGCGGCACGATCCTCAAGGCGGGCGCGGTCCTCGGCGACAAGACATTTGCGGCTGCGGGCGGGATCTCGCCGGATGACATTCTGACGGGGTTATCCGCGCTAGCGACGGGCGCGAAGTGCGTGCTGGGGCACAACCTCATCCGGCACGATCTTGCGGTAATCCGCGAGATAGCTCCAGCGCATCCGTTGCTCCGCCTGCCGGTGATCGATACGCTGAGCCTCTCACCGATCGCTTTCCCGGAGAATCCGTATCACCGGCTGGTGAAAGACTACAAACTCGTTCGCGAAAGCCTCAATGACCCGGTGGCCGACGCACGTCAGGCGGCATTGTTATTCGAGGATGAGTGCAAATCGCTCCATGGATTGCGCCAGACCGAGCCCGGGCTTTTCGAGGCGTTGCATTTCCTGCTGGCCGCGCCGGAAGACGGTACGGACAAGCCTGCCATGGGAATGGAGCTGGTATTTGCGGCTTTGGGTGGCACCCGCCCTGACGAGAATCGCGCTTTGTCTTTGTGCCGTGGGTTGATCAGCCGATGGGCTTGCGCCAGTTTTGCGGTGGTCCCGGCTTTGGTTCAGACTCGGGCTCAACGCCTGGCTCTGGCGTATGCGGTCACCTGGCTCCGAGTGGCCGGATCGAACTCCGTGTTGCCGCCGTGGGTTCGGATGGTGCATCCGGATACTGGTGAATTGATCCAACAGCTGCGCGAGGCACCCTGTCCCTCGGCGGACTGCGCTTATTGTCGCCGGGCCCACAACGCCCGGGAACAATTGAAGGGCTTCTTCGGTTTCGATGGATTCCGACCCGTCCCACGCAATGCAGCGGGCGGCAGCCTGCAACAGGACATCATCGAGTCCGGGATGAGAAACGAGTCGCTGTTGGCGATCCTGCCTACAGGCGGGGGCAAGTCGCTTTGCTACCAGTTGCCTGCCCTGGTGCGCAACTATCGCCGGGGCGTCCTCACGCTGGTGATCTCCCCTTTGCAGGCATTGATGAAAGATCAGGTGGACGGGTTGGTGCGTCGCACGGGAACCCCGTTCGCGGCCGCATTGTATGGATTGCTCACGCCACCGGAGCGCGGGGATGTGCTGCGGCGGGTGCGATCGGGCGACGTTGCGTTGCTCTACGTGTCGCCTGAGCAACTGAGGAATCGATCGTTTCGGGACGCCATCGCGCAGCGCGAGATTGGGTGCTGGGTCTTCGATGAGGCTCATTGCCTTTCGAAATGGGGCCACGATTTTCGTCCCGACTATCTGTATGCTGGCCGGTTCATCCGGGAGTTCGCCGGGGAAACAGGGGAAGGCCATTCCATCAATCGCCTGCTTTACCGCGACTGCCAAGCGGGATGTGCGCGAGGAAATCATCGCCTATTTCAAGACTGAGACCGGACGGGAGTTGCAGTTGTTTGAAGGCGGGGTCGAGCGCGATAATCTGCGTTTTGAAGTCCAGACGATCACCGGTTATGGAAAAATGGAACGCATTCATGACCTGCTCTCAGATCGTCTGCCGCCGGGGGATATCGGCAGCGCGATTATTTTTCGATCCACCCGTGAGGCCACCGAACTCACCTCGGAATACCTGCGGGCCAAGAACTGGAAGGCCGAGCGTTTTCATGCCGGTCTGACACCGCCGGAAAAGAAGCGTGTGCAGGACGAGTTCCTGGCCGGGGATGTCCGGGTCATCTGTGCGACCAACGCCTTCGGCATGGGCATTGACAAGGAAGATGTGCGGCTGGTGATTCATGCCGACACACCCGGTTCGCTGGAGAATTATTTGCAGGAGGCAGGCCGAGCCGGGCGGGACGGGAATTCGGCGGAATGCGTCCTGTTGTTTGCCGAAGAGGATTGCGAACACCAGTTCAGGATGGGCGCTTTCTCGGAGCTAAGCCGCCGTGACATTGCCCAGATCCTGCGCGCCCTCCGTAGATCGGCGCGGGGTGGACAGGACAAGGTTGTGATCACCGCCGGAGAAATCCTCCGGGACGATGAGATCGAAACCGATATCGAGCTACATGATCGTAATGCCGACACAAAGGTGCGGACCGCCATTTCGTGGCTGGAACGGGCCGGTTTTCTCCGACGCGACGAGAACGTCACCAGCGTGTTCCAGGCTCGGCTCCTGGTACGGAATCTTGAAGAAGCCGAATCCAGGATGCGAGAGCTCAAGCTTTCGGACGCCGAGCGCGAGCTATGGTTGGCCATATTGCGGGAGGTGATCAATGCCGGAACCAGCGAGAGCCTGACCGTCGATCGCCTGGCCCTGCTGACCGAGTTCACGAATTATGCCCGGGGTAATCCGGCCGCGCTGGCCAACCCGGAGCACGTGACCGCCAAAGTAATCAAGATACTGGGTAGCATGGCCAAGGTGGGCTTGATGAAGCGCGATCTGTTGCTCAACGCCTTTGTGCGCCACCGGGTCGCCGATCATTCCCGGCTGCGGTTGGACCGCGTGCTGGCCCTTGACAATCGATTGGTCGATCTGCTCGCGGTTGAGGAACCCGACCCCGAGGGTTGGCTGCCCCTTTCGTTACCGCTGATTAATGAGCGGTTGCTCGATGAAGGCTGTGAATCCTCCCCGGAAATAGTGCGTGCGCTGCTCAAGAGTCTCAGTGAGGACGGTCGCGGTTTGGCCGGTTCCCATGGAAGCATCGACCTGCGCTACCAGGGCCGGGACTCCTATCGCGTGCGAGTGCGCCGGCCATGGTCCGCCATCGGGGAGTTGGCGCAAAAGCGCCGGCACGTGGCCGGGGTCGTCCTGGACACATTGCTCGGCAAAATCCCGGCGGATACTCCGCCCCAGGCGGACTTGCTGGTGGAATTCTCGTTCGATGAGTTGCACGAAGCCGTAGAACGGGATTGGGTATTGAGATCGGAACTGAAGGACATGGACGCCGCTATAGAACGGGCGCTGATGTTCTTGCACGAGCAGCGCGTGCTGGTGTTGCAGCAGGGCCTGGCGATATTCCGTTCGGCCATGACCATCCGTCTATGCGAGGAGGCGAAGGGCGAAAAATACCAGGTAAGCGACTATCAACCGCTGGAGCATCATTACCACGAGCGTGTCCTTCAGGTGCATGTGATGGGCGAATACGCCCGCCGGGCGTTGGAGCGGATGAAGGAGGCGCTGGAGTTGGTGCTGGCGTATTTCACTCTGGACAAGGAACAATTCACCCGGCGATTCCTGGGGGGCAAACCGGACCTGCTCAAGCACGCCACGACTGCTCAGTCGTATCAACGCATCGTCACCGATCTGGAGAATCCCGCTCAAATCAAGGTCGTCACGGCGCCGGCGTCGCAGAACATGCTCATCCTCGCCGGACCGGGCTCGGGCAAGACCAGGACCGTGGTTCATCGCTGCGCGTATCTATTGCGTGTGGAACGGGTGCGACCGCAAAGCATCCTGGTCTGTTGCTTCAACCACGGGGCGGCCCTGGAATTGCGCCGTCGCCTGGTGGACCTGGCAGGCCACGACGCCCGCGGGGTTACGGTCCTCACATACCATGGGTTGGCGATGCGGTTGCTGGGCCACACCTTTGCCAAACGCAACGGCGACGCCTATCGTGAGATCCGGTTTGACGCCCTGATCACGGATGCCACTAGACTGCTCCGCGGTGAACAGGTCCCCGCCGGCCTGGAGGCGGACGAGGTGCGGGACCGGCTGCTTGCGGGGTTTCGACACATTCTGGTGGATGAATACCAGGACATCGACGAGCCTCAGTACCAGATGATCAGCGCCATCGCGGGCAGGACGCTGGACGATCTCGACCTGAAGTTGTCGATCCTGGCCGTAGGCGATGATGACCAGAACATCTACACCTTCCGCGGAGCCAATGTCGAATTCATCCGCCGATTTCACCAGGACTTCGAGGCGGAGGTTCATTACCTCGTCGAGAATTACCGTTCGACCCGTCACATTATCGAGGCCGCCAACCAGTTGATTGCCGCCAACACGGACCGCATGAAGACGGATCACCCGATCCGAATTGCCCGGCAACGCGTGCAATCATCCAGTGGAGGCGAGTTCGGCCAAAGAGATGCCCTGACTGGAGGCAAGGTCCAGGTGATCGAAGTGGCTGGTGAATTGGCCCAGGCCGGGGGGGTGCTGGCAGAGGTGCGCCGGCTTCGCGCATTGGGGATGGACGACGGGGCCGATATCGCAGTCCTGTCCGCGACACATCGTGATCTGGCGCACGTCCGCTCTCTGGCGGAAGAGGAGGGCCTGCCGGTCCGGTGGTTTGCTTCGCGGGCGACCATGCCGCCGCTCCATCAAATCCGGGAATGTCAGCTCGTGTTGAAACACCTGGCGGACAAACGAACCGCGCTCCTGCGCGCCTCAGATCTCGGTCGAATGATCGCCGGCCTGTTTGAAAACTTTCCCGCGACTCCCTGGACCGCCTATTTGAACCGGGTGATCGAGGCATGGAATATTGAATCCGATGATGCCGAGTTGCCGGTGCAGGAGTTTATCGAGTTCTTTTATGAAACGTGCGCCGAAGATCGCCGTGATTTCAGCCACGGTGAGGGCATCCTGCTGAGCACCGTGCATTCCGCCAAAGGCACTGAGTATGACCATGTGCTGCTCATCGGCGCCTGGCCTCAAACCCAACAAGGCGCCATGCTCGAAGAGGTCCGCCGGGCATTCTATGTGGGGATGACCCGCGCCTGTAAAACGCTGGCGATATTCAACCGGACCGATGTGGCACATTCGTTGCCCGATTCGCTGTCCGGCCCCGCAGTCTTGCGTCGGGCGTTTGTGAGCCCGGCGCAAAAGGTCGCGCGCGTTCCGACGTGTTATGTGATGCTTTCCCTCGAGGACATTCATCTAAGTTTCCCGGCGGAGTTCGAGGCCAAACACCCGATACATCAGGCCCTCGCCCGGCTTCACCCGGGCGACCGTTTGAAAATGGGAGTGCTCGGCAAGGATGGCCTCGGACTTCACGACAGTTTTGGAATGTGCGTCGCCCGCCTTTCACGAAAGGGCGCGGCCACGTGGACCCCGCGCCTGTCCGCAATTCGGGAAGTTCGGATCGTCGCGATGCTGCGGCGGACGGCGGACAGGTCCGAGAAGGATTTCCAGGAACGCTGTCGGATCCCGGAATGGGAATTGCCGGTAGCTGAAGTCATCTTTCAGGACGAATCAGGCGAGTGAAGATGTGCTCAGACCTGCGTTCGGATGGGGCATCCGGTTCCTCGCGTGGGACTGCGCTCGGGCGGCGCCTGGCGTTCGATCCTCCACCGGCACGCCCCATCAGGGTCAGGGTGAGGGTGCCTCTGCCGACCTGGGCGCACGCCGTCCCTGTTGCATTGGGACGCGCTCGGTCGATGCAGGCGCGGGCCACATTCGCGGGAAAGGGAAAAGCTGCAGCGCAATGCCGGACGACTTCAAAAAGAATCTCACACGAACGCCGCTTTTCGCTCATGGAGCCAGTCCATGGCGTCGTCGAGGCCGGCCAGGTCAGCCAACAATTCGACCTCCAGCCGCGACTTCAAGCCGTCCCGGTCGAACAACGCCAGACAGGGTTGATCCACGAATCGACTGGTGTATTTGATGGCTTGGAAGGCAGCGGGATGCTGTTGCATGGCCAGGCCCCATTCCTGGGTAATGGTGAAATCGGCGGTGAGCAGACTGCCCTTCTCCACTCCCATCGCGTCGCGGGTTTTCTCCGTGCTGATGGCGCACACCTTGAGTTCGGGAACCGCGATCCGGCTGACGCGCCGGCCGGTCCATTTGCTGGCAGCGATCGTCCGCAGGCCTTGGAAAACATCATCGCCAAACACTTCCCAAAGGCACGTTTGAATGTTCGGTCCGACGTAGAGCAGCGGATAAGGGCATTGGGCATGGGAGAATCGGTGAAAGGCATGGATACCGAAATCCAGTGCCGGCGCGCCCGCCCGATGCACCCGGAACCAGGAACGCGTGGGCTGGCGGGTAGCCGGAATCGTCTTCGTGGCGAAGTCCGGCCCGGGTCGAAGCAGGACCCGGGCGGGAGGGGACTCACTCGGCATACGCTTGGGCAGCGCGACAGACGTCCTGGACCTTGCCTTCCCGTAGCAAGTCCAACGGACGCTGGTCGTGGAGGCTCGTCTTCGTTTGCAGGAAGAACAGAATCTTGCCCCAGGCATCCAAGCCTTGATCGTGATTCAGGCACTCGAGGACTTCAGTCAGGCCGGGCAGCACTTGTCCGTGCCCGCTGAATTGCCATCGCGGAAAACGGGCTGCTTGCAGCCGCTCTTCGCGCCATGCCAGCAGCCGCCCTGCCTCCAGTCGCTTCAGCACTGCCGTTTTGGAGATCCGGAGAAGTCGGGCCGTTTCTTCCGACGACAGGCTACCACCCTCCGCCTCCGTCAGCTTCTGCCGCGTCTCCATTCCGCGCGCCATTGCCAGTTCGAACTTGTCCTGGCGGGTTTGTTTGGATCCCAGGATCAGGTCGAAAGCGATGAAAGCGAGTCGTGCCAGCGGAACGGAGTGTTGTCCCCGATGCTTGCGGATCACGTCGGTGAACGCTTCCACCGCCGCCTGATCGTTCTTGGGTAAGTTCGTCAGCGCGTATCGGGTCTCGAGCGTCTTTGACATCCTGGCAACGTCAAGGCGTCGGGATGGATTGTCAACCTTGTAAACCTACAGCACTTCTGATTTTGCCATTCCTGGGCGCGCCGGCATCCCCGCCGGCGTGCCGATTGGCTCACAAACAAGGAGATGTTCGCAAATTGCGGCACGCCGCGCCTTCTTGAGGATTGAGTCGAGACACGATTTTTAGCATCGTTTTTGAAATGCACCAGGACCAGGTTGTGACCAGCCAAAGGACCTGCTCAATTCTGGCTGTTCAGAATATTCACATGAAGATGCTCTCCTGTTTCAGATTGTTGATCCTCGCCTCCTCAGGGATCTCTGTGGTCAACGGCAACACGAATGACCTGAAGATCGCCACCTTTCAAGGCGCGGACTACGGAGATTGGAAGGCGACCGGCACCGCTTTCAATGCAGGCCCGGCTCAGGGCGGGCTCCTTCTAAAACTGGAGATTGAAAACTCGCCCGACAACGCCGTGGCCAGCAGCGAGATTGAAGGCGACCAACCCATCGGAACACTCACATCGCCTGTCTTCAGGATCGAACGGAAGTTCATTGCGTTTCGCATCGGTGGTGGTGATTACGAGCATGATACCAGTCTGAATCTGTTGATCAACGGCAAGGTGGTGAAGAGCGCGACCGGCTGGCGCAGTGACCGCCTTGTGCCGGCTAGTTGGGATGTGCGCCCGTTCCTCGGGCAAGACGCGCAGGTTCAGATCATGGATGCGGCGAGCGGTGACTGGGGCCATATCAATGTTGACGAGATTGTGCAGAGCGACAGCCCGGAGCGTTTGCCGGTGAGCACGGGGCCATTGTATCACGAGGCCTTTCGCCCGCAGTTTCACTTCACTGCCCGTCAATGGACGATCGACCGGCTCAATCCGGGCATGCAGCAGGAAGGGTGGATCAATGATCTGAACGGCCTGATCTACTACGATGGCGAGTATCATCTCTTCGCGCAGCGATGGGCCAAATGCTGGATTCATGCCGTGAGCCGAGATTTGGTTCATTGGACCGAATTGGAACCCGCATTTTGGGAGGAAAAGGCGGGCAGCGGGGTTCAGTCAGGAACGTGCGTCATTGATTACCACAACACTTCCGGTTTGTCTCCGGATGCGTCCAATCCGGCGATGATCGCGTTCTACCCGCGCTGGGATAATCGGAGCCAATGCCTTGCCTACAGCCTTGATCATGGGCGCACGTGGAAACAGTACCAGAAGAATCCGGTCCTGGTGCATCGGGAGCGCGACCCGAAAGTATTCTGGTATGCGCCGGGGAATCATTGGGTGATGGTGTTGTACGGGGACAGCCAATACCACATCCTCACCTCCACGAATTTGCTGTCCTGGACCGACACGCATCACCCGATCAAAGACAGCTTTGAATGCCCGGATTTTTTTGAACTCCCCGTGGACGGTGATCGCGGCCGGATGAAGTGGGTGTTGATTCAAGGAAACGGCAATTACTCCATCGGCAGTTTTGATGGGAACGAGTTCAAGGAAGAGACGGAACGTCATCCCTGCGATGTAGGACCGCATTTCTATGCCACGCAATCGTGGCACAATACCGAAACCGGCGACGGCCGGAGGATCCAGGCCGCCTGGATGCGCGGCTCGTCGTTTCCCGATATGCCGTTCAATCAGCAAATCAGTTTTCCCTGTGAGCTGACGCTGCGCACCACGCCGAACGGGCTCCGCATCTTTCGTGAAGCGGTTCGCGAGATTGCGTCGCTCCACAACGGGCAGGACACGTGGACGAATCGCACCTTGCACGCCAATGAAGAACTGCCGCTGGAACCAGCCTGCCGATCGTTTCACATTCTGGTCGACATTCGTATTCCGGACGGAGCCAGGGTGACATTTCGGATTCGGGGGGTGCCTGTGGTTCTCGCCTCGAAAACGGTGGAGTCGGGCTCGGCGCCCGTTTCCGTGATCGACCGGATTGCGCACTTGGAGATTTTGGTCGACCGCGCATCCATCGAGACCTTTGTCAATCACGGTGAAGTCTCATTAACGCGTTACATTCTGCCGACTGAGAACGGGTTGTCGGTTCGTGCCGAGGGTGGGCCGGTTATCTTACAATCGTTGGTGGTGTATCCGCTCAAGTCCGTCTGGCCGGGCAAGACATCGTGAATGTCGCATTCGATGGATCGATCCTGACCCGTGGCCGGGAAATCGCCGAATCGATCGGGCATTGGATCGGGATTATTCAGCGCCACGAAATTGAAGTAGTTCCCGCTTGCTCGCGACGGTCTTCGAGTGGACTGTTTGGTTCAGAAATGAGGACGCACCGCTAAGCAACCATTCAGGAGAATCTGCCATGGCAAAGACCGTTTTCATCACTGGGGCGAATCGGGGCATCGGCCGCGAAACCGCGCGCCAGCTTGCCGCGAAGGGATTTGAAGTGTTTCTCGGGGCTCGCGATCCACAGTCGGGGGAGCAGGCCGCCGACCCGATGCGAAAGGCCGGCGGACGAGTCACTGTGCTGCAAATCGATGTTGCGGATACGGACAGCATCCAGGCCGCCGTGGCCAAACTGGGCACAGTTGCCGACCGGCTCGACGTGCTCATTAACAACGCCGGCATTTATCCGGACGAAGGATTGAACATCTTCACGATCTCCCGCGAACAGCTTGCCCGAACCTTTCAAACGAACACGTTCGGTCCGGTGGTTATGACCCAGGCCTTTTTGCCGCTGTTGAGAAAATCCGGTGACGCTCGCGTCATCAATGTCTCCAGCGGCTATGGCGCGAGTGACGGCCTTTCGCCCGACGTGCCGAGCTATTGTTTGTCGAAATGGGCTCTCAATGGCGTCACGATCATGCTCGCCACCGCGCTCCGCGGCGACCGCATCGCCGTTAACTCCATGTGTCCCGGCTGGGTTCGCACCGACATGGGTGGCGCGAACGCGACGCGTTCGGTCGAAGAAGGCGCAGATACCGCCGTTTGGCTCGCAAGCGAAGCCCCGCGAGAAATCAGTGGAAAGTTCCTGCGCGACCGGAAGGAGATTCCGTGGTGATCTGAACGCGCAAGCCGCGCAGGTCGCAGTAACGAAAGATTCTCGGATCGACGCCTAACCGCTAAGGTCAAACGGAAGCAACTGAACGCTGGACGGGACCTCGATCGAACCATCGTACTCCGAATAGCGCGCAGTTCCCGAGGTTGGAGACGTGAACGTCATGAGGATCTCCTCCCGGTAGACATCGGGATCATTCAGGTCTTCATCGTAGGTGAGGACCAGTTTGGCGGTATCCTCTCCGGTCTTCGTGTAGCTCCAGTTTCCCGTCTCATCGAACCATTCGAATCGCGTCGTGCTTACAAAATCGTACGTGTAAATGGAGGTGCCAACCACGAGTTCCTGGAATTGCTCCGCTGTGGGCGCCAGTTCCACCGGATTGTCCGTGACCGACAGCCGATAGAAGCCACGCGGGACCTGAGGGTCAGCCAGCAGGTGAGTGGCTGGAAGCCCATCTCCCTCAAGGGCCACCCCCAGGTCGGCCCAATCCTCCAGATCCGCCGAGACTTGGATGCCGTAGGTCTTGCCCAATTCTGTGTCGAAGGTGATGACCATGCCCGTATCCGACTGGCCGATCGCAACGGTTGCGGCGAGGGCGACGGGCCGTGCCCCAAATAGGCAGATAACGGCGGCGGTATAGATGAGGAGAAGTTTCATAGGATGACACTCCGATGAGATAGATCCAATCGTGTTGATCTGATTGCCGGCAGGGAATTCATTAGCAGATTTACTCCCGGCGTTTGCCTCTGTCCACTTCGAATAACAGAGCCGCGAGATCCGCAGTGCATCCCTACTTCACCATCTCGGGTGCGGGTTCCGGCATGCCCCGGGTGGCCCGACTATGGAGCCGGCCGTCCGAATCGAACCAGAGCGGGTCAAGACAGATGAATCGGTCCCATTCCACACGGTCATTGCGTTTCTGATGGTAGACATGCCACCAATGTCCGTGGGAATCCTGGATGGCGCAGCCATGGCCCGGACCGAACACGTCATCCGATCGATGGACAATGGGGTTCTGTGGGGCGCGCGTGAATGGCCCCAAGGGAGAATCGGCCGTGGCGTAACCCACGGCATAGTCGGGTGTGTCGGCTCCCGAACCACTATAGAGCAGGTAGTAGCGCCCTTGGTGTTTGATCATCCAGGGCCCTTCGGTCACCTGCCCGGCACGCTTCTCCCAATCCGATTCCGGGTGCAGAATGACCCGCGGATCCCCCTTCGGTTCGGTAGGATTTGCCATGGGCTGGACGCTGATCCGGAACCCAGGCAATTGAACGTAGTAAAGGTAAAGCCTCCCATCTTCGTCCCGGAAAAGATGGGCGTCGATGGCTCGGTCGAAGAATTTTCGAACCGGATGAAACGGTCCCAGCGGCCCGTCCGCGTCGGCGACGCCTACAGTCTGGTTGACAGTGTAATAGAAATAGAACCGGCCGGTGCCGGGATCGCGCCAGACATCCGGGGCCCAGACGTGGGGTTGGCCCGGCCGGAATACAACGGGACCCCGTTGCCATTCCACCAGATTCGTCGAAGTGAAAACCCGCGTCCCGTTGTCGCCGTCCACCTCGCCGGTGGCATAGAGATAATACACTCCATTGTGACGGATCACAGCAGGGTCGGCCAGGTTGCCGGGAATGATTGGATTTTGGTACGTGGAGGACGCGGCCGTGAGGAGGAGTGGAGCGGCCCCCGTCTGCAAGGCGAGCATCAAGATTGACCAGGCCAGCGTTCGCGTGGGTTTCATGTGGCGAGCCTATCGGCGCTGCGGGAGATTGGCACGCACAACCGGCGGCAATGATCCTGGGTTTGAGACTTCACTCCCGCGCGGCGGGGCGATATTCCCTGGACCAGTTGGCATGAACAAGGTCGCGAAGTTCCGCGACAATATCGGCATGGGCCGGGGAGTCGATCAGATTGCGCTGCTCCTCCGGATCCGTGGCATAATCGTAGAGTTGCGCCCCGCGCTGGCCATTGTCCCATTCGATAAAGCGGTATCGTTCCGTGCGGACGCTATGGCCGGGAAAAGTTCCACGCCAGACCTGGGTAAATGCGGGCTTGTCCCAAGGTGCGTCAGGATTGTCGAGCAGTGGTCGGAGACTCCGGCCATCGAGGTCATCCGGCGGGGGTAATCCACACAGATCGGCGAGAGTAGGATAAAGGTCGACCAGTTCGACGGTGCGTTCGCAGGCAACAGCGCTCGCCTTCTTTCCGGGTAACGAGATGATCAGAGGAACGCGGGCGGAGTTTTCGAATTCGCTCTGTTTCATCCAGAGTCCATGTTCGCCGGTGTGATAGCCGTGATCGCTCCAGAACACCACAATGGTATGGTCGGCAAGATTCAGCCGGTCCAGGGCGTCGAGTAGACGGCCAACCTGCGCATCCACGAAGCTAATCGCGGCCCAGTAGGCCTGGAGCGCCTCGCGCGCCTGAGATTCGGTTACTCCAAACCAGGGACGCGGTTGGGTTGAAGCGAGCGCCGCAGGCGGGACATTGGTCAGGTAATCCCAGGGGCCTGTGGGAAGCGTCACCTGTTCTATCGGATAAAGTTCAAGGTACTTCTTGGGCGCGATGTAAGGGCAGTGGGGTCGATAGAATCCGGCGGCGATGAAGAAAGGCTGGTCGCGATGTCCCTCCATCAGGCGGATGGCTTCGGTGGCCACAATGCCGTCGGTCTGTTCCTCGTCCGCACCCTCCGCCCGCAGAAAACTCAGGGAACTGCCCAGGCCGCGTTTGGGGGTGTAGTTGATGATGAGATGTTCGTCCGCCTTGTCGCGCCCTTTTGGATTTACGTGTTCGTTCCACGATGCCGGATCATCCAGACCGTCGGTGCCGATCTGCCCGGGATTGCCGTAATGATAGATCTTGCCCACGCGCGCGGCGAAATAGCCATGGTTCATGAAAAGCTGTGGCAGGGTCACCACATCCGGCAGCACGGTGCGGAAGTGTTTTTGAAGATCGTAGACCTGCGTCACGTCCGGCCGCTTCCCGGTCATGAGGGATGTCCGGCTGGGAGAGCACAGTGGAAACTGGCAGTAGGCCCGGTCGAACCGAACACCGCGTTGTGCCAGGCGATCCAGGTGCGGCGTCCGCACCACCGGATGACCGTAACAACTTAGAGCGTTATTCATGTCGTCCGTAGCGATGAAGAGGACATTGAGGCGCGCTGTCGCCGCCCATGCAGAATCGGCGGTAAGGAGCGCCGGAACAGCAATGGCGAGAATGAAGCTGAGCGGATTCCCGAGTTTCATGGTCGATGGGCCAATGGGGTGAATGGAGGTTCGGGCAATGCCTGCGGTCGAACCGGCGGGATTGACAACGCGGCGTACAGGTGGAAATCGCGATTCATCTCGCGGGATTGGCCATTGGTATTGGCGCCAGCGGGCCGGCCAATGGCGGGGTTTCGAAGAAGCTCCCCTCGTCCACCATCCGAGGATCGCCGGTGCGTCGGAGTTCCGTCAACAAGCGCCGTTCGAGTTCGGCACGGGTGTCCGCATAACGGGGATTGGCAGCGACGCTGTTAGATTGATGTGGGTCGGTGCGGAGATCGTAAAGCTCTTCGCGCGGTCGCAGGCCGTAGACCCAATCGAAATGGGCCTTCCACTCCGGGCGATTGCGCGCGCTTACGAGCCAGGCTTTAGTGGGGCCGGCGTCGTCGTCCATCAGTGTCGCAAAGGTATTCTCCGTCAATTCCTCGACGGTGGGCGGGTTCGCGTCATCGAGGTGGATCGGGTCGCCGAGCGGCCAGCGATCGGGTTTGAAATTGATGATGTACAGAAAATCATGCGTGCGAATGGCGCGTTGCGGATACGGTAGATACCCGGCGCGCGCGGCGGCCACGTGCCGTTCGCGGCCCATGAAAACCGCATCGCGAGTAGGATCGACCAGGCCGCTCTGGGTCGAATGGAGTATGGGCATCAGGCTGCGTCCGGTCATGAGATCCGGGACCGCAACGCCCGCCAACTCGAGGAACGTCGGCGCGAGATCGGTCAGACTTATGAGATCGTCGATGACGCGCCCGCCCTTCGCGTGGCCCCAACGAATGGCTAACGGCACGCTTGTGCCAAAGTCGTAGAGGTTGCACTTGCCATGAGGAAAGCCGGGTGCGCCGTGATCGCCGCTGACGACGACAAGGGTGTTGTCCAATTCACCCTTCGCCTCAAGCTCTGCGAGCAGCACACCGAGGGCGGCGTCAAAGGCCATGACCTCGCCGAAATAATCCGCCAGGTCCTCGCGCACTTCCGGGACGTCCGGCAGATATGGGGGCATTTTCCCCTTCAATGCGTCGGGATCCAGTCCCCAAAGGGCGCGACCGGAACCTTTGATCCATTTCCGGTGCACATTGACCGGACCGAACCAGTAGCAGAAGGGCTGGTCCGGCCGGCGGCTGGCCAGGAAATCGGAAAAATTGCGGCGGACCTCATCGAGGATCTCGAGTCGGGCGGCCTCGACCGACATGCCTTGTTGCACAAGCCGCGTGGCGTTCTGGGAAAACTGATTGATCCGACGTCCATGTTTTTCAAAGGCAAACTCCTGTCCGCCGTACGGCGCATCGGCGGGCGTTCCCGGGCTCCACACCTTGTAACTCTTGCCGATGTGATACCCGGCGGCTTTAAGCAGCAGCGGATACGCCGGCAACGTGTTGTCCCACACCGCACCCTGTAGGATCGCACCGCGGCCGGTGCGCCAGAAATGCTGGCCGGAGAGTAAGGCGCTGCGACAGGGCGTGCAGCTCGGGGCGCTGACGAAAGCGCTTCGAAACAACAAACCCTCGCGCGCCACGCGATCAAAGTGTGGAGTGTGAAGTAAATCGTTCACCGTGCCTGGACCATCGATTTGGGCGTAAGCGCTGGCATGGCGGCCCCAGTCGTCGGCAAAAGCAAAAAGGATGTTCGAGCGCGCAGGCGCTGCGCCTGCCGGGGTGACGAGCAGGACCCCGAGCGGAAACCAGATGAACAGGCGAATATTCATAAATCGTCGACCCGTTGGGGATTGCGTCAGAGCCTGACATTGTCGCACGCAATCCCGTTTGCCAACGCAAAACCCCAGTGAATCACCCTGCCTCTCGTCCGCGAAGTCAGGCACGTCACAGACCAGCGATTCGGGAAGTGATGTGATAAGAAGACGTCCAAATCAGTCCATTGACAGAATAGTTCCGCTGACCGACACTGCAGCTAATTCACAGTCGAGTGCATATGAAATTCTTCTGTACTCTCGGTGGATAGGAACGCCAAACTTGGAGGCCGCCCCACAAACTTCCGCAGACGCGGTCTTTTTGTGACCGCGATTGGGATTTCGGCAGGGATGCTGATGGCCTGGCGGGGCGCCGCCCAGATCGAGTCTACCAACGTCATCGGATATCTCAATTCGGCATACCCGGAGGGATATGCATTGATCGCCAACCAACTGGAGGCCGAGGATAACAGCGTCTATCAGCTCATGCCGTTGCCCCCGGACGGCACGGAGTTGGTGAAGCTCGAAAGCCAGGGCTGGCGAACCAACGTCTTCAACAGCACTTGGATGGGGTGGAAGTACCCGGACATGACCCTGGTGCCCGGCGAAGCTGCACTCCTTTACAGCACGGCGTATTGGACGCAGACCTGGGTCGGGAGAATTCTTGAAAGCGAGTATGAAATCCAGGTTCCCGCAGGGGCATCGCTTCGTAGCAGCCCGATACCGCAATCGGGACGCCTTAGCGGTCTTCTGCAGTTCCCCAGGATCGTCGGAACGCGGATCTACCGGATTGATAGTTCCACGGGCGGGTTCGTGCTCCGGGCAACGTGCACTGAGGCCGGTTGGGAACCGGAAGACCCTGTATTACTGACCGGCGAGGGCTTTTACATCGAGGCGCCTCAGGAATTTCTATGGAAACGAACATTCGACTTCAAAGTCGCAATCAGCCAGGACGATCAAGGCAGGGGTATTTTGCTCACACCTGAACAGACTTCCGGGCGCAAGGCGACGATTGAAGTCTCCTCCGATCTCCTCCAGTGGGAGGAGCTCAAGGAGGGCGAACAGTTCGACGGCTCAGTGCTCGATCAGTCTTTCCAGCAAACGGGCACACGCTTCTATCGAGCGCGTCTGGACTGAATGGCGAAAGCGCCGGCTACCGCCGTTCAGCCAAAAATGCGGGCAAAGCGCGTCGTCGGGCGGCGATGAGTTGAGCGACGATACTGCAGGCGATTTCAGGGACGGTTTGAGCGCCGATGGGCAGCCCAATAGGAGCATGTATTCTCTCCCATTCCTGCTCGGTTGCGCGCCCGGTCTGGAGGAAGTTGTGGCGCATCAACGACACTTTGCGTTTGCTCCCAATCATCCCAATGTAGCGGGCCGGACTGTGGATACAACCCGCCAGTGCGACGGCGTCATGTTGATGGCCGCGCGTCACCAGGACGATGTAGGTGTCCGCATCCACCGGAATGCGGCCCAGTTCGGCGGCGATATCGCCGCACCGCAAAATCGTGCGGTCAGGAAAGAGCGCCGGATGAGTGAATTCGGATCGATCATCGATGACGGCGATCTCGAAACCCACGATGTGCGCTTGAGCAGCGACGGCTTGTCCCACATGACCTCCGCCCAGGATCAAGAGGAGCGGCCGCGGCACAATCGGTTCGGCCAGCACAAGGGTTGATTTTGCGGCGGACTCGGACTGAGCCGTGAATGCTTGAGGCTCCTCGGTCTTAAGACAGTCGGACAGGCAAGCCGCGCCGGGATAATCGGCGATGGAACCCAGGGCGAGTTCGTCGATCCATTCGACACGAAGCACGGGAGGGTCTTGCTGAAGGCGCATGACGAAGAGCCCGCGTCGGCGTTGTTCGATCGCCTGGGCTACTTGCAGGTAGGTGTGCCGATCGTGAGCTGCATTGGGATCCAGGAGCACGCGCATGATGCCGCCACAAACGGGGCGGGCATCTGTCCCACCGGCGCCTTCCATTGGGCATTCGAAGATTTCCGGGCGCTGGGAGTGGATCGCCTGAATGGCCCGCCGCCCGGCTTCGGCCTCGACAAGGCCTCCGCCGATCGTGCCAAAGATGCGGCCGTCCAGATCAATGGCCGCTCGAGCGCCCGCCTTGCGTGGGGTTGAACCCTGAGCGTGGATCACCGTGGCAACCGCGATCCGGCGGTTCTCGTTGAGGAGTTGGGCAATCACTCGGCAGATGCCGCCGGGTGGCACATCTTTACCGACTTTTAATGGTCGCTGTTCCGGGGTCGCGGTTATCGATTCCAGGCGCAGGTAATCGGCGGGCTCATCCAGGTCCTCCAGGATTTCGTTTGCCGAGACGTCGACCTCGAGCACGTCCGGGACGTGCGCCTGCAGCAAGCCGCGCAATCCCACATCATCAAAGCTCTCGAGGATCTCATGGACATAGCGCCGGTCGAAAACGATTGGGTGACCGCGGCGTCCCTGGTGAGTCGGAACGGCGATCCCGCGGTCGCTCGATCGGAAGGCGGCAAGAAGGATATCCATCACCACGGCAGTGACGCCAGGCTGATCACCGAGGACGACCATCACGCCGTCCCAATCGTGCGGTAGACTGCGGAGTCCGCAGCGGACCGAGCTGAGCATGTCGCCGCGGGGATCCGGATTGACGGCCCACCGCATGGGGTGCGGATCCAATGCTTGCGCTATCCGGACGGCGTCTTCCCCCACTACCATGGTGATCTCGTGGATCGCACTTCGGCGAACCTGATCCACCACATGAGCGATGACCGGGTCTGTGCCCAGCGGCAACAAGAGCTTTTGCGTCCCCATGCGACGGGAATGGCCGGCCGCCAACACAATCGCTCCCACGCGCTTCATCGGTTCATGCCGATCCGGACTTTGGGCTCAGGCTGAAAAATCGAGGCCATGCCGCCCTCGATTATTCTCGACGAAGCGGGGTGGGAAAGGGCATCTCGCGGATCCAGGAGCCAGTAAGGCGGAATAAGGCGTTCGCGATGGCCGGAGTTATGGCAATCATGGGCGTTTCGCCCGCGCCCACGCTCGGCAGGTCCGGCCGATTCAGGAGATGGATGTCGAGCTCAGGGAGATCGCTGAAGCGGGTTGCCCGGTATTGGGCAAAACTCCCATTTCGGATTCTGCCACCTTCGAAATGGATGGCTTCCCGCAACGCCGGTCCCAACGCCATCAGGATGCAACTCTGATTCTGGGCAACCAGGTTATCCGGGTTCAAAACGGCACCGCATTCGAACACCTGGCAGACGTGCCGAACCTTGGGTTGGCTGGAATCCGGGTCCAGTTCAACCTCAACGCATGCGGCTACGTAAGAACCCTTCTCCGTGCCACAGGCCAGGCCCACACCGGAGTGCCCGCCACTTTGATTCACGCGTTTGCGCCAGTCGAACCGCCGTGCCGCCTCCTCGAGCACGGCCCGGAGTCGAGGGTTCTCCAGGTGCGCGAGCCGAAAACCGAGGGGATCGATTCCGCCCAGGCTGGCGAGTTCGTCCATGAATACTTCGCGGGCGAAGTTGTTGCCCGTGGAGCCAAGGGCGCGATACGACCCCTGCCGGAGCGGTGGATTGGAACGTATCGACTGCGAGCGGGCCTCGCCCGCCCGATACGGCGTATCAATCGCCGCCCCGCCGGCGTTGACATTCACAAAGTGCCACGACGTGAGTTTGCCTCCCGCATCCAGTGTCGCCTCGGCTTCGATGAGCGCCGCCGGCCTGAAATAGGCCCAGGTGAATTCCTCCGTTCGGGTCCAGACCAACGACACGGGTCTCCCTGCGGCACGTGCCAGGCGCGCGGCTTCGACCGCCGCTTCCCCCGTGTGTTTGCCGCCGAAGCCGCCACCGAAGTCGGGAACGATGACGCGAACTTGATCTTCAGGCATGTGGAAGGCGCGAGCGAGTTCACGACGGTAACCAAATGGGTTTTGCGTGCCGGTCCAGACGGTCAAGGTGTCGCCGGTCCACTCGGCCAGGGCCGCTCGCGGTTCGAGCGGCGCATGTTGAACATAGTTGATCCGGTAGGTCTGGCGCAGGTGCTGCGTGGCGTTGGCGACCTGCGCCGAGAATGGATTGGAAGGTACGCCGCCCTCGGCCTGCTCCCGCAAATAATCGAACAGCACCGCGCTGGACGGATGCGGGGCCGTTTCCCATTCAGCCGTCAACGCGATCGCTTCCAGCGCCTTGCGGGCGCGATAGGCGGTCGTGGCGGCTACTCCCACGAACTCGCCTTCGCGCACTACCACGACGTCTTTCATTGCGCGGGCCGGCCCCAAATCGATGGAAAGCAATTTGGCGCCGTAAGCTGGCGGGCGGAGGATCTTCCCCCGCAACATCCCCGGCCGCACCCAGTCCGAAGGAAAACGATGGGCGCCGGTCACCAAGTCACGCGCGCTGGGACGGGGAGTTGGACTGCCGAGCACGCGCCACTCGGACACCGGTGTCAGTGTGACTCCGAGGGGGATGTTTGCCTCGAAGGCCTCGGGGAATCTATCCATCCCGGCCAGGTCAGCGTAACGGGTCGAGCGCCCCGAGGCCGGGTGGCTGACGACCCCGTCGCGGACTTCGGCTGCCTCGGCCGGCACGCCCCACTCATGGCAGGCCAATTCCACGAGGATCCGCCGGGCAGTCGCGGCGCCCTGGCGCACAGCCGGCACAGTGGACGGCGTGGTTCGGCTTCCCGCCGTCAGTCCGTCGTCCGGCACTAAAGCCGTGTCGCCCATCGTCAACTGGATCCGGTCCACCGGAACCCGAAGTTCCTCCGCAGCGGCCTGACTCAGTTCCGCGCGCGCGCCTTGGCCCATCTCGATCTTGCCCGTGAAGACCGTCAGCGTGCCGTCGCGGCCAACATGCACTCGCGCTGAAACGGGGGTTCGGCCGCCCCCGCGCCGCCTCGCTTCTTGTCCCAATGACGGCAGGGGACTGAGGGTGACGAGCAGGCCGGCACCCAACATCTGTGTGAAATGACGGCGTGAAAGACCGAATTCGAAGGGCAATGGCTCCACCTCTTCGGGGTCGGCGCCGATGTCTATTGGGGAGATGGGCTCAAGGTCGCTCATGGAACTACCTTTCCTGGGGAGTTATGCAGGCGGCGGACGGCGGCGAGGATTCTGGGGTACCCACAGCACCGGCAAAGATGCTCCTCCAACCAACTGCCGATCTCCGACTCGGTCCGTTTCGGTTTCGCGTTCAGCAACCCGACGACTGCGAGGATCATCCCTGACGTGCAATAGCCGCACTGGAAAGCGCTTTCGGCGAGGAACGCCTCTTGGACGGGATGCAGCATTCCATTCTCGCCGCCCAGGCCTTCGATCGTTTGGATCTTTTCGCCGGCAACGTTGGAAATCGGGGTCATGCATGAAAATGTCAACTCGCCGCCTACCAGCACAGTGCAGGCCCCGCATTGGCCTTCGCCGCAGCCATACTTGGTCCCAGTTAACAGCAGATCTTCGCGCAAGACTTCGAGCAGGGGGCGATCGGGTTCAGCGACCACCTTTTGTGGCCGTCCATTTACGGTGAGAGAGAAGGTCTGTTCCATAGCGTGATGGCGCACTGTGGTCCTTGCCGGTCCAACACAGAATACAGCCAAGGAGCATCATGCCGCTTCGAGATTCGATGCCAAGTCCTTTTTGGCGCCAGCGGTTCTCATTTTGGGCGGTGGGAGGAAGTCGTTTGTGGTCGGGGCTATCTCATTCCACCCGCCTACGCGTATCCGGCCGAGAAGCGGCCGCTGCCGGCTCTGCTGCGTCAGCGCACCTATCGCGACCTGGCTTCGACCCGTGCCTTCATATCGGTGTAGGCCTTATCGATAAGCGTCATTAGGGCTCCGACATTAAACTCTCGCTCCGGTCTGAGCTTTACATGACGCATGCGCTTGCCCGTGCCCTCCAGGAGCCCTTCCGGGTCGGGAAGCTCGGAGCCTCGGAAGAATCCGACGTTCACATGAGCTTTGAAAGCATCCACGTACGCGAAGGGCGCGTCGGCAATGCACGCCGTCGGACAGCCGTCATGCAGTGCTTCTCGCACATCCTCCCCACACCGGCGCATCCTCTCAAACCAGCATTGTGCGATCGCACTCAGCCCACCTGAATGCTCCCTCAGCCAAGACTCGATGGCTGGATCTCTTTTAACGGTTCTGGAGAGCAGAAAGAGGTCGCTCATGATTTCATTCTGGATATAAATGCGGCATCTCATTGGCCGCCCGGCATTGGCTGGCTGATTGGTTAGCCCTCATCTTCTACCCCTATCAGCGGAAGTATTCGGGCAACGACCTCTTCAAGAGTCACGTCATCGGTCGGCGATGCGAACTCTGCACGTCTAGTCTTCCAGTCCAAGCTCTTGATCTGATCAGAAAGGATGACTCCTGAAACTGTCGAGCCAGACGGAAGTGGGACCTCAAATGGGTAACCCTTCACTCGGGAAGTAACCGGGCAGACGATGAACCGCCCTGTCTTTCCATTATAGGCTTCAGGAGACACGACGAACGCTGGTCGCCGTCCCGCCTGCTCGTGACCAGCCTGGGGATCGAACGTGAGCCAGACCACGTCGCCTCGCCTGGGCGTATACGACGGCATCACCAGACCTCCTGCCCGACAGGGTCACCGGTCGAGACTTCCTCGTGCCGATTCGTCGGCGTGACCTTCTTCAGTAAGTCGTTAAGTGCCAACCGCGACCGGCGCACCGGACGTACTATTAGAGCGCCGCCCTTCAGCGAGAGCTCCACTTCGGAACCGTCTCGGATGTGAGTCTCAGCGGCGAACGCACGCGGAATTCTCACCGCTAGGCTATTCCCCCAACGTTGGATGGCCGTCTTCATGGAGCTACAATGTATAGCCGCGCTTCCTATGTCAAGGTCTTGGGCTAACGACACGGATCACCGACCCCGCGGCCGTGGTGTTCAGCTTGGAACCATAGCGTTATCGCGGGGTTCGGGTGCATCCGATTTGTGTGCGCCCAGCATGGACGCAGTCCAAAAGGGGTTCAAGTCCCCTGTGTATGAACCGTAGAGATAAAACATCAGCCGAAGCCAACTGCGGAAGGGTGACCGACCGTGGGAAGGAAGGCTAGGCGAAACCCGCGAGTTGATGAACAAGAACCGCATACAAGGCCGACACGATGGGGCGAGCTGGCACAACACAGCAAAGCCCACCGGTTCAGTCGTGGAGGTAAATGCGGCGACAGTGCGGGGGAGGACTGCGCCCTTACCTGGGGAGATCTCGGACACGCGCGGCGGTGGAAACACCGCAGCGCCCCGTACAGTAATGGGCGGGGTGAATGCCGAGAAGTCAGCCGAGGCCATACTACTCAAGGAAACGAGCCGGGCACACCCGGAGGACTCACCTGAGGAAGGGCCGAACTTGACAGGCAGAACACGACCATAGCTGAACGGAGGCTGGCGATGAAGCCGATCGGTGGAGCCTTGGCCCCGAGTCAGCGTGGCAGAGAAAGAGTGCTGCTTCATCCTTCGGGACTGTCAGGAACCGCCGGATGCGGAGCCGCATGTCCGGTGGTGTGGGGGGCGGGGGCTAGAAACCCCCGCCTACCCGATTAGCCGGAGTCTTACGCCGGAAGTTCCTCTAAACCCTTGCATGTGTCTTTCGCCCGCGGCCTCCCTAACTGCGCCCGGCTTAATGCCGTCAGCAAGCCGCCCAGCGCAAGCAGGGACAGGGCGATCACCAGTTCTTCCGACACACCCTTGCGTGTTGGGGTTGCCGCTAAGAACCGATCCAGCATGCCCGAGCCGGCAGCGTTGGCTGCCGAATGAACGAGCACGGCGGCAACGACGTTCTCGCGAGACAAGTTGAACCCAAACGTGATGATCAGGGACCAGCCGACCACAATCATGACAAAGATGGGGACTGAGCTTGTCGTCCAGCCTTTGACGAGGAACAAAGGGAGATGCCAGAACGCCCATAACAGTCCAACGACCACGGAAGCCCGAAACGGCCCGAAAAGACACTGGAGTTTCGGCAGCGCATACCCATGCCACCCCGGCTCCTCTCCGAGCGGACTTGCCGATATGGTGCGCCAGTGAATGACCCAAAGCGGATAGCTCGCAAGTCCTATCCAGTTCAACGCGGCGGCTGACGACTTGGTTAGCAACAAGGCCGGAATCACCACGGTTCCAAGTAGAAGCAGAACAGGCGCGGCAATAACTCCGAGCCAAGCACGGCGCCAGCCCACAACGAAGTCAACCGCCCGCCAGATCGCCTGGGTAACGGGCGAATCCGCTGTTTGCTCGTTGAGGCGGTCTGGCGCTTTCTGAAATGGCAGCCGGGATGGAAGGCGGCGCAAAGACTGAAAGTCAAACTGGCGATGAGCAAGAAGACCGTCATCGCCCTGGCGCGGCAACTGGCCGTGGCCCGCCCGCGTTCGCTCCAGTGACCCGGTTCGGCGATTCAGCTTCGTGGTGCACGGCGATGCAAAAGTACGAAAATAACCGCGATAATCCCACCAACCCCAACAAAAACAACGGGAGAAAGGTCACCGGAAAACTGCGGCGTGCGTTTAAGCGCGCCCATCGCTACGAAAGTACAGACCGCGATGGCGACCAGCACCGAGCGCAACGCTGTCCACTCTCCAAGCTGACTCCGTCTGAACCACAGCGCCAATCCGACAATGTTGGGAACAGCGAAACAGATAAGCACAGGATACAACACCTGCATTGGAGCATCCCAGCCAAGCGACCACGCAACTCGAACGAGCCAGAGAGTCGAGCCGACCTGCGCGCCGAACCAAGCCCACGGACTGATGGCGCGCACTGTCTGACTGTCATTTGAAGTAATTGATTGTGTGTTCATGAACGTGTGCGCATCGACAGCGCACCGGGTAGGCGTGGGCGGTCGCCTGCTCACACACCCCTAAGAACCGTGCGTGAAAGTTTCCCTTCACACGGCTCGAGCCTTTCTAAGATCAGCCTCTGCCGAGGTGATCCGGCAATCAGGTTTTGGAGCATCATCGAGTCGCCAGTTTATCCCTGCCCGACGCAGAAAGCACGGGCTTTTCCGACAGGAAATAGCGGCGTTGGATCCAGCCGCGCGATTTCTTCGGATGTTCCCGTCGTATCCATCGCCAGATCATCCGCGAGATGAAATAATCGACTCGGCCAAAGATCCGCTTTGGCACCTCAGAGGCGAGCTCAGGCACAGCCGCCGGAGCGGAGCGTCATCCTGCAATGATGATGTTTAAGTTTCATAGATCGGTCAACTGCCCCGGCACGGCGGTTGTTGCCTGCAGCGCCCGATTCGCCTATCCCAGAATCACCACATTTCTCTCCGCGCCTTCTGGACTCGGTCCCAGATCTCCTGAGACATCTCGTTCCGCCACACGCCACCGAGCAAGTGGTTGAAGCGCGGATTCCGTAGCGCCTCGTACTCGACTCGTTCGATAAACTGTGCACCGTGGACGGCAAGCAAATCTTCAAGTGCGCCTGCCGCCAAGACAGCAGTCTGGTCCTCAGTCAACTCGCGCTCCAGAATCTGTAGTATGGCTGGCCATGCAATCTCCGGCTCGTCATGCACCACATCGTACATTGTGGCATCACCGTCGGTGACTTGAGACTGCTGCAACCAATCCGCGACGACATCATTGACCGACTGTGGCATGGCTATGCTGGCGAACGCCTGGTTGGAGCATCTGGTCAGGGCTTCTTTAGGTTGAGTTTGAACGTCGAGCGGCTCAGTACCTTGCTTTCGAATCTCAGGGTAATGGTGAAGGATGCTGGCTTGTCGGTGCCGGACTCCGGCCAAAACACGTCGGCACGCACACCCAACCCATCAGGTCGTTTGTCCCAAATCGATGCCTGCTTCCCGAGCACGGCGGTCAACCTCGGCGCTGAGATTAGGCTCTCAACAACCTTGCCATCCTCCTCTACGAGTTCAGAGACTCTCGCGATGACGAGGCAAGTCTGTGAATCTGCGTCAAACGCGACGGACGTCTCGGTAGAGAATACTCTCTGGTCACCGGCGTGGGCGAGTGCGAGGCAACAAAGGGCGCTTACAATGCTCAGAATCGTTTTCATGCTCGTAGTTATACGTGATTGCTCCAACGACAGAGCGCAGCCAAGCCGGGCCATACCTGTCCGTAATGGCCTACGGTGCTGCTCGGCTTTTGCTGGCGCGACTTGATACTTCCATCCAAGCCCTGCTGTTTTTGTGGTCGCATCGGTTGCAGGGCGGGGAGTGTTACGAGCACTCCCCGCGGTATCTGACAATAACTGTGTCTTGAACACACAATGATCGAATCGACCTATGAAGTATTACACCTCCACCACCCAATACAATTGCGGAATCGACCTCCACGCCCGACAGATGTACGTCTGCGTCATGGATCGCCAGGGCAAGAAGCTCGTCCACACCAACATCAAACACAACGACTTCGAGTTCTTCCTCCAACTCGTCGCCCCCTACCGCCACGACCTGACCGTCTGCTGCGAATGCATGTTCGACTGGTACTGGCTCTGCCACGCCTGCCAGGAAGCCGGCCTCACCTTCGTCCTCGCCCATGCCCTCTACGTGCGCGCCATCCACGGCGGCAAAAACTAGAATGACCGCATCGACTCCGAGAAACTCACCCACCTCCTCCGGTCCAATCTCATCCCTCCCGCCGACGCGTATCCGACCGAGAAGCGGCCGCTAGGGGCTCTGCTGCGCCAGCGCACCTTTTATGTCTGGCGTATACCAGCCTTCAGGCGGCGCTCAGGTTGCATCCTGGCCTTATCCTCCGCGGAAGCGGGGATGAGCTTATACCCTGCAGTGGCTCGTGCGCAACGGCGCCATGACATAACCGCCTGGTGAATTTTGGAGCATCCGCCCCAGTGGCATGTCCGCAAACAACTGGACTCGCACGCCCGGCCCGCAAGGGTCGGCGAAGCGATAGCCGCCTTCAATTTGAATGGATAGCCTCTGGGTTGACTGCCGTAAGTTTCTGGACCGCCCCGCGGCTCGTCCCGCCGAAGCCTTGGCGAAGGTGGACGTCTGATCGCGGGGCTGGAAGGCGAGGTGAGGTTCGGCTCACGCCGGGCTCTGCCCCGCCTGATTGAGTCCGAATAGGTGTTTAGCCGGACTCCCAAGTCCGAGCTGCAATTCAGAAATGAAGACGGAGTTCCCGCTCGGTGGACGTTAAGGGGAAATGAAACATTTCCTTTCGGATGCTTTTTACCTATTGACCGCGCGGGCTTGATAGGTGTTCGGTGAGTTAACGATCGGAAGCATGAATGTCGAGCGTAATCCAGTTTTCTGGTGAAACATCATCAATCTTCGCCGCCATCTGCGCACGGTAATCCGTCAGGTCCTTGTGTCTCAAGGAGACGAGAAACGCGGCCAACCGCCTGCGCTCGTCGGCCGGCAGCGCCTGAACTTCGGCATGGATTTCCTGAATGCTCATGCGACCACCCTACCCCCGCAGCATCCAACTGGCAACGCTCTGCTTCACCGAACGCAAAAGCCAGCCATGCCGGGCCGACGGTGTCCGACTGAAATCGTGACGGCCTCCCGGCATTGGCTGGGATGTCTGGTGTGCGCCTGACATGGGCGTGAACTGATGGGGTGAAAGTCCCCTGTGCGGGAACACGGTTGTCCACCCGGGCTTCATGGCCGGGAGGATGACGCAAGCACTAGACAGAAGCAACTGCGGGATCGCGAGGTCCCGTGGGAAGGAAGCCTCAGTCAAACCTGATGAGCCGACGAACAGAAAGGTCATATAAGGCCGACGGAACGGGCAAGCTGGCACCACACAGCCAAGCCCCGGGTTCAGTTCCGGAGGTAAATGATCCGGTTGCTCAGGGAGAGTTCATGTCCTTACTCAGGGAGATCTGTGCTTCCAGCACGGCGGCGACGCCGGGCGCGGCGGATCGAGAGGTCCGTCGTGAGGGCACAGAAGTCAGCCGAGGGCATAGTAGTTCCGAACCTTCGGAGCGAAGGCCCGAACTGGTCGGAAGCGGTTCGACCCCGTCATCACTGCCATCCCTGTCACGGCCGACCGGCCCCGGGGAAGCGGGGGTGACGGATGGGAAGCATGGAACCGTTTCAGACGATCTATTGGAGCAGGTCCTATCTCGGGAGAACATGCAACGGGCATGGAAACGGGTGAAGGCCAATGGCGGGGCACCGGGCATCGATGGGATGACCATCGCGGCCTTCCCCGCTTTTGCCCGTCAGCACTGGGAGCGGATCCGTTCGAGCCTCAAAGCAGGCACGTATCATCCGGCGGCGGTCCGCCGGGTGATGATTCCCAAGCCCAACGGGGACTTGCGCCCCCTGGGTATTCCGACGGTCCTGGACCGTGTCATTCAGCAGGCCATCGCGCAAGTGCTCACGCCCCGGTTTGATCCACACTTCAGTTCGCACAGCTACGGGTTCCGCTACGGTAAGCGGGCGCATGAAGCGGTGCGGGCGGTCGAGGCGGCGAACCAGGCGGGATATATCCACGCGGTGGACTGTGACCTGAAGTCCTTTTTGGATCCATATTCATACTACTCCTTGGTTGCTGGAGGTTGGTCAAAAAGCTGCGGTTGGTTTTCTAAGACGCGGATGCGCAAGCCTTTCTGTTTCCCATAGCTGACGTGTACAACATCAAGCTCTCCGCGCTTTACACGCTGCATGATGGTTTGCCGTGATACCCCAAGAATGCGCATGGCTTGGAATACGGTAAGATAACCCGGTGGCACGTCGGGGACGATCAGTTTTTTGAGTTCTTGGGTCATTCGAATGCGCCAGGGAGCGCCAGGAGTGACTTGCTCGCCGCCCACAAATCCGTCAGCTAACCAGCGAAGCAGCGTGGAGGCGGCAACGCCGAGTTGATCAGCAGCGACCTGCACGGTGAGCAACTCGCCTTCGGGAGGTTTTGTCGGCGCCTGGTAGCAGGCGATCTTCCAGTGGGTGCGGAGGCTTGAGACACGATTGGCGGTGAAGCTTTCGCCTCGAGCCGTCTTTCGGCCTTGGCTGTTAAGCACGCCGGCAATGACGGTGTCAGGATGATGGATTGCGAGGCGGCGCAGGAGGTCGATCGTGTCTTCGTCGGTTCGGACGGGAGCCTTTTGGGGAACCCGCCAGAGCACGTCCAGTTCGGTAATGGCGCCCGTCTTCCAGCGCAGGACCAAGTGGCCTTTAGCCTCATGGGGCAAAATATTGATTTTAACCTCCTCCAGTAAACTGCGCAGAAGTTCTTTTCGATCCCGGTCCGTAGTAGTTGGCGCATCCCACACCCGTTTCAAATCGCTGCCCAGAGCACGGATTTGTTCTCGTTGCGGGTCCGTGAGCTGCAAGCGCTGCTCGCACTCTTTGCGCGAGAGCTCACCTTCGGCGGTTCTCTGGTCCTGGAGCTTGCGCTCCCACTCGGTTTCCAGCGTACCGAGCCACCAAACGATTTTCGGGCTCCACGCTGCGAAATCGGCTTTCGGCTCGTTCGGCCTCATAACGCGCTCGCTCAACTTGCAGACGAAACTGCTTGAGGGAGGCTTGATCTTGAGCCTCACCGAGGTCCTGGGCGGCGATCGCGGCCTCCAACCCCGCAGGAGAAATTGCGTCCAAGAATGTCTCGACGACGGCCTTGTCGATTCGAACTCCTCCGACGCGCATGCACCAGACTCCTCGGCCAGCGGCCGCTTGACTCTGTTCACAGTAATAACCCGGGGTCGAGTTCTTGCCTTGATAGTAGACTCGCAGATGACGACCACAACGGCCGCAAGTCGCCAGGCCTTGCAGCAAGGCTGAACCTTCCCGGACAGCGCCTGTGGCCTGCTGAGGACCGGGATGAAAGTTGCTGGCTAAACGCGCTTGATTCATTTCAAACGTGGCCCAGTCAATAAAGCCGGGATGATGATTTGGAATCAAGACCGACCATTGGTCCTGAGGCAGAAGACGGGTTCTTTTGCGGACGCGTCCGGTTTCATCGACATAGCGTTCCGTGCGGCTTTTACCGTAGGCGTAAGCGCCTGCATAGACCGGGTTGCGCAAGACCGCGTGAATGGAAATGTAAGTGGGCTTGACCCAGAGGATTTGACCATTCTGACACTCATGAGGAAAGAGCAAACCTTCGGTCTGAAACCAAAGCCATACCCGGCGAGCAGAGCCCAGCTCCTTAAATTTATCAAAGACGGTGCCAATCGCCCCGGCGACGGATTGATCGGGATGAAAGATCACCTGACCTTCCCCTTCGCCCCAGAGGTGTCCAACGGGCAAACCGCGCCGTAGTTCCCCTCGTTTAGCTTTGTTACGAATGGCGCCGTTGAGACGCATGCGCAGGACGTGAAGTTCGGCCTCAGCCATGGTGCCTTTGAGTCCAAGTAAGAGGCGGTCATTGAATAAACCTGGGTGATAGAGCCCGTCCAGGTCGCCGATCAGCGTGTCGGTGACGCCACACAACTCAAGGAGCCGATACCATTCGGTGTTGTTGCGTGCGATGCGCGAAGCTTCCAAACAGAGGATGATGCCCACTTGGCCCATGGCCACTTCATGGGTCATATGGGCAAAGCCGTGACGAGTGACGAGGCCCGATCCGGTGTGAGCCAGGTCTTCATCGATCACTTTGATCTGCGCTTTGGACCAGCCCAGCAGCGCGGCACGCTCGCTCAATTGGTATTGCCGCTCGGTGGACTCACGATTCAGGAGCACCTGAGTGGCGGAGGACTGACGAATGTAAATATACGCGCAACGCCGCAGATGCGCGTCCTGGATTTTGAGGTTATCGCTCATGTGGTTTTGGTGGAGTGGCGGCAAGAGGCAGGGTCGGGGGTTGGGGGACCATTCTCAGGAGAAGTCCGGCCAGGTGCCTGACCAGACTGCTCCGTTGCGCAGGGGTGATTTGTTGATAGATCGGTGGAGTTGGATGAGGTTCTGCACTCCACAGCTCCAGTTGCGGCCGTTGCATGTTGGCTCTCCTGGGTTGACGAGTTTTGCTCTGTGCTCGGACCGGCTTGGATCCGGCGCAGCAAACAGTCAACCCGCTGACGCAGGCGCAACAAGTCCGATCCCGAGGCGACGATCGAGCATGGTGCCGCAGAGCCCGGTGGCGGCGCGACAAAATCGGTCCAGGCAACCGGAATGTAAGAACGGCTGCCGTCGGGCAGGACCAGCATGAAATGCGGTCGGCCCTTATGCCGTAGCTTGGCAAACACTCCGAGGACCTTGCCTTCGAGGGCGTGGTGCGGGCGTGTCACGCGAACTTGGCTGGGAAGGTCTCGGAGGGGGGAAGTCTGTCGTAGGCTTCTTCGATACTGTCAACCACGAGCGGTTGATGAATTTGCTGGCCCGACGCGTCGCCGACTTGCGGGTGCTCCGACTCATCGGATGCTACCTGCGGGCTGGAGTGGTGCTGCCGGACGGTCAACGGGAAGCAACGACACGGGGCGTGCCGCAAGGTGGGCCGTTGTCGCCGTTGCTGGCCAACATCATGTTGGATCCGCTGGACAAGGAACTGGAAAACGCGGCCACCGTTTCGCACGGTATGCCGACGATTTCCTGATCCTGGTCCGAAGCGCCCGAGCCGCCCGACGGGTGATGCAGAGCGTCATTGAGTTTGTGGAGGTCCGGCTCGGATTGGTGGTCAACCGCCAGAAGAGTCAGGCCGCGCCAGTGGCCCGATGCGCCTTCCTGGGCTTCGCCCTGCGGCGGGGCCAGGTGGTGTGGACGGACAAGGCGTATCGGCGGTTCAAGGAACGGATCAAGGAAATCACCAGTCGCAGTTGGGGCATTTCGATGTCCCGACGGTTGGAAGAGTTACGGCGTTACGCGCTGGGCTGGCTGAATTACTTCGGGATCAGCCATACCTATCGTCAGGTGCTGGAACTG
>CAVXWU010000007.1:0-729282 GCA_963765535.1 uncultured Verrucomicrobiae bacterium | reverse complement strand
AACTGAATTTTCATCCCCACCTCCATTGCATCGTCACCGGTGGCGCCCTTCGACGCGATGGCCGGGGCTGGCGTTCTCCCAAACAACGAAAGTTCCTTTTTCCAATCCGCGCCGTGGCCGCCCTGTTCCGCGGCAAGTTCCTCGCCGGCCTCCAGCAACTCCTTGAGGATCCCGACGCGCTCCGATTGCCCGAGGGGTTCCCCATCGCCGGGTCGGCGCGCCGACGCTGGTTTTCCCAACGCTACGCCCAACGTTGGGTTGTCTATGCCAAACGCCCCTTCGGCGGTCCCCAACAGGTCCTGGCTTACCTGGCCAACTACACCCACCGGGTGGCCATCAGCAATCGCCGCATCGTTGCCCTGGACCCGCAAGCCCGGACCGTCACCTTCACTTATCGCGATTACCGCCACGCTTCCCAGGTCAAGACGCAGTCCCTGAGCTCGGTCGAGTTTATCCGCCGCTTCAGCTACCACATCCTGCCCCCGGGTTTGGTCCGCATCCGCCATTACGGCATCAACTGCGCTGGCTGGGGTTTACCGACGCCCGGGGCCGCACCCATCTCAACGCCGCCTCGCTCCTCTACGACTCCTCATGAACGTGCGCTTGCCTCTCACCGACCGGCCCGTTCGGAACCACCGCAAAACTCTCCTCCCGTTGCGGTCGGGAACCCCTTTGTCTTTGTGGTCGTCCATTCATTGCGGCTGGCAGGCGCAGACCGTATTGGGTGCTTGGTCGTGCGCATCGCAGGCCAATTCCAAACCTTCGAAGACTTACATGCCACAAGGCCGACCCGCTCGAGCATCCGCGTCGGATCAATTCTCCTCCTCAATCGAGCGCCCCGCTCGGTTACTCTTCCCGTAAGCCCGCCTCAACTGGGCTTCGTCCAACAGTCGAGTAAGTCTCCGCGTTCCCGCCTCAGGCTCTTTCCTCCGCCTCCCGGCGCGCAGACCTACTCGACTCTAGGTTTAGGCCAAATCGTTGACGTTAACGGAATCGCCACCGGGTTCGACCCGGTCCATCCCCGTCGCGGCGGTGAATCGGAGTGGCGTGGCGCCAGAGGTGGAAGGTGAGGGCGGATTTGAGTGGACGAATCAGGGCATGTTTGGTACTGAACCGATTGTCGGGACGATAAGTCCGAAAGGAGGAAGGAGCAAGCGTGAAGTTGGAAGATTCATGTGGGGAATCCATGTCACCGGCAGGCAGCCAATCGCGGCAGGAGGTGTTTTGGGAGCGGTATCGGCGAGTGGTGTTACGGGCGGGTGTAGATGAAGGATCCACCGTGTGGTAACGGCGACATGCGGAGGGGTTCATACGCTTTATCAAGCCACGGCGATTGCGACCGGCAAAGGGTGCGGATGTGTCGGAGTACCTGTTGAGGATGCATCGGCGGGAGGACACGGAGATCTGGCAGGTGCGACAGGCGGACCTGGTCGCTGCGGCTGATGTATCAGGAGTTGCCCGAATACTCACTGACGCTCAGCGGCTTTGTGACGCGGCCGGATCCGTATGCGGATCGCGCCCCGCAAGATGTTCCAGCGCCTCGAGAATTGCGCCCTTCAAGATCTCGAGACATTCTACGACGGCGGTCGGTTTTCCCGGAAGGTTCACAATCAGCGAACCTCCCCGGACGCCGGCGGTGGCTCGAGAGAGGATCGCGGTGGGGACGCGAATAAACGACGTCGCGCGCATGATCTCACCAAACCCGGGAAGCTCTTTTTCGAGCACCGCGAGGGTGGCTTCTGGAGTGACGTCGCGGGGAGAAATGCCGGTGCCGCCGGTGGTCACAATCAGGTCGCATCGTTCCTCGTCGGCAAACCGCCGCAGTTGGGCGGCGATGTGATCTACCTCGTCCGGGACCACCGCGACATTGAACCGGGCCGTATCGCTAAACACTTCCCGTAACAAGCGCTCGATTTCGGGTCCACTACGATCTTCGTAAACGCCGCTGCTGGCCCGATCGCTGACCGTGATACGGCCAATCTTCATAGCTTGAGCTTTTCCACCACGCGGACATTCTCGATGCGCATGCCGCGGTCCACCGCCTTGCACATGTCGTAAAGCGCGAGCGCCGCGATGCTGACACCGGTCAGGGCCTCCATCTCGACACCGGTCCGCGCGTGCGTCAAAACCGTGCAGGCAATCTCGATGGCCGCCCGCCGAAGCCGAAATGTGACGTCCACGTGTTCAATGGAGAGGGGATGGCAGAGCGGGATCAAGTCCGCCGTGCGCTTCACGGCTTGGATTGCGGCGACCTTGGCCACCGTCAACACATCGCCTTTGGGTAATGCCCGCCCACGCAACGCCCGCAGTGTGGCGGGTTGGCAGATAAGACATCCGCAGGCGGTGGCCCGGCGCACCTGTGGCGGTTTGGAATGGACATCCACCATCCGTGCCGATCCTTCCGCGTCCAGATGCGAAAAACCGGGCGCCAGCACAGGGGACAGAGATGCCGTTGGTTTCATAGGCCGGGCGACGTTGACAGGAAAGGGATCGGGCTGCCATGTGAAAGCGGCGCGTCCCCGGGAGGGATCCGGGCGAGGGCATTGGTATTCGAGAGGGAAGTAAGATCGCCCGAGCTGTGCCAGGGCAGCAGGGTCAGGCTCGGTTTGCCCGTGGCGTAATCCATCCGAGAAGGCCACAGCGTTTCATGCGACCGCCTATCGGTGCAGTCGTGGGCCAGGGAACCTTCGGTGAACAGCGTCGTTTGTGAGGGGTAGATGAGGCAATCCAGGGCGGTTCGCACATACACCTGGAGACAGACAAAATGCGACAAGGGATTCCCGGGGAGTCCAAAGGCCAACGAACGATCGCGCGAGCCGAACAGGAAAGGTCTCCCTGGACGGGTCGAAGTGCGCCGCACGTGGAGGGTGTAATTCAAGGACTCCAGCCACGCCCCCGTGAAATCATGCTCCCCTACGCTCGCTCCACCGGAAACGAGCAGTAGGTCCACATCTTCCATAGGGAGAGACGTAGACCGAAGCGCGTCGTTCATCGCAGCCAGGTCTTCCCTGACCCGGGTTTGAATTGGCGCGATCCCGAATTGAGCGAAAAAGGCGCGGACCAGAATGGAGTTGGAATCGCGGATCTGCCCATCGCCGGGGGTTTGGTCGCAGGAGATAATTTCATTGCCCGTTGCCAGGTGGAGGACGCGCGGCAAACGCGTCACTTGGGGATGGTGGCAGCCCACGCTCGCCAGCAAGGCCATGGTACCGGGTCCGAGGCGCGACCCGGATCCGACCAACACTTGCCCTTGCTTGGCGTCTTCGCCCCGGTAGCGCACATGCCGCTCGCGCGGTCGCCGCAAGATACGCAGGTGATCGCCTTCGACCTGTGCATCCTCCTTCATAAGCACTTGCAGTCGGTTGCCGGGTAATCGGGCGCCGGTGCCGATCTGAACCGCCTCTCCTCGATTGAGTCGTCGGGGCTTGTGTTCGCCGGCCCGGATGCGATCGACCACGAGGAACGAGACGCTGTCATCGTCCAGGCCGATAGCATAACCGTCCATGGCCGACCGGTCGAAGGCGGGCTGATCCCGATCCGCGCAAACCGGCTCGCGCAATATCCGGCCCAGGGCATTCGACAACGGAAGGGCTTCGGGTTCCAGAATTGGGCTTTGGGCGTGGATCGCCTCCAGCGTTTCCTCCATGGAAAAGGTTCTGATAACTGTCGGCTTGGAAGTCATTGTCGAGGGAGCTCCGAGTTCCCCCCAGTGAGGCCAACGCCTTTCCAGATGGGAACATCCTGTTTCAGCCGGTCCATGAATGCGGTGGCCAGGGAGAAGGCTTCGCTCCGGTGAGGCGCACCGACTCCGAGCCAGATGGCGGCTTCCCCGACCGGCACGCTTCCAATGCGATGGATGACATGCGCGGTGGTACAGCGGTATGCTTTGCTCAATTCTTCGAGTATCTCCCGCATCACCGTTGCGGCCATCGTCTCGTAGGCCTCGTATTCCAGCTCCGTGATGGACGCGCCCCTTTCTTCGGCTCGCACGATACCGGTGAATTCCACCCAAGCGCCGATCACGCCTTGAGGCGCCGCTTCGGCGGAAGCGACGGGACGAATCCTTTTCTGCACCAGGGCTATTTGGATCTCCATGTTCAACCTCCCGAGACCGGAGGAATCAAAGCGATCTCGTCGTGAGCTTCGAATGTTTCGGTCCCGTGAACGAACACCCCGTTTCGCGCAAGCCGGACGAGCGGACGGTGGCGGTTCAGGGTCGGGAACTCCCGAAGCAGCCGCTCCCAGAACTGTTCGATGTTCAGGCAGCCCACATCCAACCATTCCACCGCTGGACATTGGATCGTTTGTCGAACCTGTGCGAAAAACAGGATTCTCATGTTGGGCCCCACTGCAGTGCCTGCTGGAGATTTTTCACAGCGGCGATCCACAAGACCACGGCCAGTATCCGCCGAAAGGTGATTGTGTTCCAACGCCGAATCGACATGTAGGTCCCGACAAAGGCGGCCCCTGCGGCCAGCAACGGCGCTATCAGGAACATCGGGTCCCCGATCAGAGCGCGGTGTCCCAACCCGGCGAGACCGGCGATGGAATTGACCAGAATGAACAAGGCCGAGATTCCGCCCGCGGTCTTGGCAGACGTCCAATGGAGCAGAATAAGAGTCGGGGTCAGGTAAACTCCACCTCCAATTCCGGTCAACCCGGCCAGGAACCCGAGGCCGCCACCCACGGCGAAGGCGAGCGGAAGCGTAACCGGACGGAGGTCGCACGTTTCGCGATCTTTGTATCCCCACCCCATCAGCCAGCCGGTGGTCAGGAGGGCCAGACCCAGCAGCCCGGAATAGACCCAGCCTTCTAAGAACAATCGACTCCCCAGCCACGCCAACGGAATCGAGACCAGGGCCAGCGGCCAAAAAATGCTCCAAACAAAGAAACCTCTCTGTCGGAAGCGCCAAAACGCCACTGCCGCCACGACACAGTTCATCCAGAGGGCGCCGGGTCTAGCCAGTGTGGCGGGCACGCCCAGAAGCGACATCGTCGCCAGGTAACCTGTGGCACCTCCGTGACCCACAGAGGAGTAGAGGCACGCCACCGCGGCGATGGCGGCCAGCAGTAGGACCGTATCGATCAGGGATAAATGCATGAACGTTCGAGGTTCACTGCGCCCACCGAGAATCGCAGGCGCTCGATCTCGATCGTGTTCATCCTCCGATGGCTACCATGGGGCGGCAGGGTTGATAGTTCTCTCGAAAAGAATGCTCCCAGGGTTTGTTCATCAGTGCGGTGCGGAAGATTCGACGCAACCCCTCGTCACTCTGGCGATCCTCCAGCGCCTCCCGCAGACTGACCTCCTCGTGGTGGCCAAGGCAGGGCCGTAACCGGCCGTCCGAAGTGAGTCGGATTTTGTTGCATTCGTGGCAAAAGTGCTGATTGGTCATGGCGCCGATAAACCCGACCAGCGCGCCAGTCTTCTTCAGCCGATAATACCGGGCCGGGCCGTGTCCGATTCCGGTCTGAGAGACGGGCGCCAAATCTTCGCGCTCACGCAGACGGCGGATGATTTCGCCCACGGACAGGAAATTCGCCGGCGTCAACACGTCGCGCGAAGAGAGCGGCATCAACTCGATCAGCCGTAACACCACGCCTTGTTCCGCGCTGAAACAAATGAGCGGCCAGATCTCGTGCTCGTTCACATTGCGCATGAGCACTGTGTTGAGCTTCACAACCTCAAACCCGGCGCGGAGGGCCGATTGAATCCCGTCTAAAACCGGTTCGATGTTCCCGCCGGTTACGCGCCGGTACGTTTCCGGAGTCAATGCATCGAGACTCACGTTCACCGTGCGCAGGCCGGCCGAGCGTAATTCGCCCGCTATGGGAGCCAATCGCAGCCCGTTGGTGGATAAACCGACGCACTCCACCCCTCGGAGGCGGGAGATCTCACGCACCAATGCCGGCAATCCCGGTCGCAACAGCGGTTCGCCTCCCGTCAGTCGAAACTTTCGGAAACCCATCTCGGCCGCCACTCGGACAATCCGGACAAAGTCCTCATTCCGGAGCGGGTCGCCGCCGCCGTTCCAGACGCCGTTTCCGTGCGGTCGACAATAAAGGCAGCGTTCATTACATCGATCCGTGACCGAGATCCGCAGATAGTCGACTGTTCGTCCAAATGATTTCATTCGCATCGATGCTGGGTTTAGACCTTCATGTCCAGTAGGACTGTTCTCCATATCACGTCGTTTGGTCAAGGCCACAGAACTTCCTCGAGCCCACCCGCCACACCGGTGTGCAGCCCCGGGTCGGATCACGTTCCTCGCAGGAATATTGAGGAATGCCGGCGAACGGTGTAGACTCGATGCATGGTGGGTATCAGCAGCGAGATTTATATATCATGCATCAGGTGCTTATCATTGACGACGAAAGCTCCGTGAGGACCTTGGTCCGTTTGCTGTTGGAACGGTTGGATTGTCGAGTGGAAGAGGCCGAGGACGGCAAAGCTGGCCTCCAGAAGGCGCAGCAGGTACGCCCCGATCTGATTCTTTGTGATCTCGACATGCCGGTGCTTGATGGTTTCGAGACGTTGCTCCAGGTGCGCCAGGACTCGCTACTGCGCGAAGTGCCGGTGATCGTGGTTTCCGGCGTGATATCGGATGATATCGAGCGGCGGGTGATGCGGCTTGGCGCCAATGCGGTCCTGCGAAAACCCTTCTCGTTTGCCACGCTCACAAATCTCGTAAAGGGGCTGCTACCGGTAGCGGCAAAGGTCGATGGCCGCCGCCCTCCCTTGGATTAGCCCTGCGCGGTTTACTCCAGCCCGGGTTCTTGCTGCCGGTCAACGATCGGTTCGCGGAACACCGGTGAGCATGAGAATTCCGGGCTAAGTGGTCTGTTTCATAAATACGGTCACGTTCGTTGCGCCCAATTTGGCCTGAGGCAAGGCGCGAGGGCGAGAGTGTATCCCCTGCGATACTCGACCGACCGAGCAACGCCGCCCCAGGCCAAATTCGGCGCAACCCTCCGGGCGGCCGTTCTTTTTCGGCCAGACTTCGTTGCTCGCGCCTTACAGACCGCTGCGGGTATGCTCGTTGCTCGCGCCTCGTCTGGCCGAAAAACCCCTGGCCGCGAACGTAACCGTATTTATGAAACAGACCACTAAGGTTCGGATTGAGCATTGAGCTGCCGGGGGTGCTGGCTCGTGGTTCCCCAGGTCATGATTTCCTCCGCTGCTTTCCCCATCGGCCTGGGGTTGTGGTACCATCCACCGTCGGACAATCCATCGGGGAAATCGTGGACCAGCATCCCGGGCCGGTTCATCTCGAGTTCTTTAGGGATGGTGGCGTCGGGCCGGGCGATGAACGATCCCCAGTGGGAATAAGGCTGCGACGAGTTGTTGCACACCGCCCACAGTCGGTTGTCCGCGCATCGGGTGGGGACCTGTCGGCTATTGAGGGTATCGAGGCAATTCGGACCTCCGGACCTCGCGTTGTGAGCGATGACCGCGGTTAAAGGGCCGAGTTTGCGCCACGACCTTTCCGAACAAGGTCGGAGGCACGGATGCCTGCGCTCGTGCGTTGACGAATACGGCCCCATTGCGGCAATCTCGGCGCGTGAAGATCTTCCTGCCTTTTCCCAAACTGTGCTTGTTTTGTGGATTGACGTCGGCCGCGCTGGCGGCAGCCTCGGGACCGCGTTTCTACGGTGATCCTCCCGATGATCACCATCCCTGGGCGGTGCACGATGGGAACCGGCCGGAACCGGTCCGGTTGACCCCGGGCACGTTCAGTCAACCGGATCAGCCGGGCAAGCCGCCATCCGATGCGAAGATCCTGTTTGACGGCAAGGATCTTTCCGGATGGCAGACGGACAAGGGGGAACCGGCGAAGTGGCTCGTGAAGGACGGAGTGATGACGGTCGTACCCGGGACGGGCGAGATTCGGACGCGGGAACAATTTGGCGATTGTCAGTTGCATATCGAATGGGCGGCCCCGTCAAAGGTCGAGGGGGACAGCCAGGGACGCAGTAACAGTGGAGTGTTTCTGATGGGCCGGTTGGAGATCCAGGTGCTCGACTCCTACGACAATGTGACATACGCGGACGGCCATGCCGGGGCCTATTACGGGATCAACCCGCCGCTGGCGCTGCCGCTTCGGCCGCCGGGCGAATTCCAGGTTTACGACATCGTCTTTCGGCGTCCGGTATATCAGGGGAGCCAGGTGCTCGACCGCGGCTATGTGACCGTATTCATGAATGGGGTGTTGGTCCAGGACCACACTCCATTGGAAGGGCCCGGAGGCCATATGGGACGGACCAAGCCCGGACCGTTTCCGGAGCGGGGGCCTTTGGCCTTGCAGGATCACGGCAACCCGATGCGGTTTCGGAACATTTGGTATCGGCCTTTGCCTCCGAATACCGCAGAAGGTGGGACGGATGGCTGGCTGAGTACGGAGGTGACGATGGCCAAACGAAGGGAGATAGCCGCGAGTATTCGGCAAGACGCGCCTTCGTTGGCGGACCCGGTCAATCCGGTTCCCGAGATGCTCCGCCTGATGGAATCACTTGTATATGAAGATGATGAAGCGACGGCACAGAAGTCAAAACAGATGGCCGTGGCGTATTTTGAACGGCTCAACGAGCTCCCCGCCGATCGGCTGGAGGGGAAAAAGGACGAAGTAAAACAACTGCGCGACGTGTTCAATTACCTCACCAAATTTGGGCGGTTGCCGGCCGATTTCGCGCCAAAAGCTTCGGCGGAACGACTCATCAAGGCGCGAGGCTGGGACAAGAAGAAAAGGCCGTAGATTCACGATTCGCCGAGGTCGAGTTTCTCCAGGTCCGTGCATCCGTGGGCCTTCTCCCAGGCAGGAGTCGAGCCTGAGGCCCTGTGCAAGGCAAATGCATTCCTTCAACATCCAGTGATGCGTTCGAGGCATTGTTGATTTGTCACTTGTATCTCCCCACCCGGGATGGTTTAACCATCAGTCATGCTGGAAAAACTCTCCCGGTCGGTTTGCGCTCGCAGTTTAATTATCCTGGGACTCCTTACCCATGCCGGTATCGCCGCCGAGATTTATTCGGAGAATCCCGGCACGGAGGGCAACGGCGAGTACACAATCGGACCCGGTTATCAAATCGATCCGGACCTCACCGACCGGGGGAATCTGAAAGGGAAATCGTTTGAGTTCGAGATGCCGCTGGCTCGCAGCAAGATCTTCCCCGGCGATGATTCGACTCTCGAGCCGGAAAAGAAGGCGGTGCGAACAGAACGTAAGATTTATGTGTATGTGCCGGCCGCCTACCAGGACGGCACTGAGGCGCCGATTCTGGTCATCCATGATGGGCCAGGTCAGCTTAACCTGGTGCGAAATGCCCTGGACAACCTGACCCTTTCAACGGATCCCAATCGCATCCTCCCCGCATTCATCGCGATCGCCGTCCAAAACGGCGGCAACGATGGCAAGAACAGCGAGCGCGGACTCGAATACGACACCATGTCCGACCGGTTGGCGCGCTTTATCAATGACGAGGTGTTGCCCGCTGTTCTGAGCAACCCGGAGATCAAGGCTGCCTACCCCCATATCGCCTTTACCGACAATCCCTGGGGCAAGGCCGTGATCGGTTGCAGCTCCGGCGGGGCGGCGGCCTTGACCATGGGCTGGTTCCGCCCCGACCAGTTCCGGCGAGTGATCGCTTATTCCGGCACATTCGTCGATCAGCAGGATGATGATGCCCCGGAAGAAACCCAATATCCGTTTGGGGCGTGGGAATACCATTCCGGGATGAAGTTGATCGAGAATACGGATAGGAAGCCTCTGCGGATTTTTACCCATGTTTCCGAGCATGACCTTCGCCCCGAAGATCCGGAAGAGACCCATCACAATTGGGTGATGGCTGGCAAGCGCACAGCCGCTGCACTGCAGGAGAAAGGCTACAATTACCGGTTCGTGTTCAGCCTTGGAACTAGTCACTGCGATCGTCGCGTGTTCGAGCAAACGCTGGCAGACACGCTCGTGTGGATCTGGCGCGGTTATCACGTTGATTGAATTCAGGGCCTCGTGGAACTCGGCCCTCCGGGTGATTGGATGGTATCGTATCGGAGGGACGAGCTCCGCGGAGTCCCTGGATGGTGGGCTGAGCGAGATAGCTTGTATTAATCTGGTCGGGGTTCGATCCAATTGAGATTCTCAACAAATATCGTTTTCCCAGGAAGCCCGGCTGACGCAACATGCTCGTGTGGAACGTCCAGCGTTTGAAGAGCGGCTGGCGATTGGGATGAAGAGGGCGAACACCCGGCAAAACCATTGAGGGTTTTGGCCTAATAGCTGCGCGGCGAGTGTCCAATTCGCGATGTTGAGAATCTGTTGATCCTAAACTAGATTGCCGACGCGAGCGCAGAGATCGAGCGGTTGGAAATTGAGCTAAGCATGGTCCGGGAAAATGAGCTGAGTACGGTCCAGCACCCTCTCCGATCCGATTGTTCGAGTCCACGTGCCGCCGTCTGCGGTTATCGATGGGGCCCGAGATGATCATTTCAAAGTTTCCTAAGGCTGACCTGCGACGTAAATCAGACCCGAACCAGCTTCCGACTCGGCACCATTCTTTTACAGGAGCGAGTTCCGCTGTTCGATGGACTAATGCGCGGGTTTCGACCTGTTTACCTGGCGCAGTCGATGGCGCGCCGAGAGTGGAACCCCGGGAAATCAAAACCGGCCAAGTCCAGCCTGAAGAGGCCGAGGTCGCTTTTTCAGGAAACCGACCGGCGGCTTCCGGGGTGCGGGAAATTTTAGGTTCGGAGGATCCGGGGTGCCGGGTTCACGGTTCGACTACCGAACCTGCTGGCATGGAGTTCGCGAAGACGCCGACGATTCTTGAGCGCTCCACGCGATTCTACCAGCGATTGGGGGTATATCGCGCGCTCAAATCCAAGGAGCGGAACTCTGCGTTGGATGTGTTTCGCTCGATCGCTATCCTGGCGGTGGTATTCTATCATTTTCATCGATATGTGAAGCTCGGGTATTTGGGGGTAGACTTGTTTTTTGTCATCTCGGGTGTGTTGGTAGGAGGGATATTGACCCGGGAATTCATGAAGAACAGGCCCATCAACATCCCGAGATTCCTGCTGCAACGAGGGTTCAAGATATGGCCCTCGTATTATGCATTTTTGATCCTCGGGAGCATCTTCGCTTTCCTGATGTACCGGCAGAGCCATCCCGATCAGATCATTCCCTGGAGCCAGTTCGCCCCCTATATGTTTTTTTATGAGAATTATGACCCCGCGGTCGAGCACTGGGGGTTCGGGCAGGTTTGGTCCCTGTGTGTCGAAGAACACTTCTATATTATTCTACCCCTGATGTTTTTCCTGGTGCAACGGCTGGTCGCACCGAAGAACCGGAGCGCGATACTGGGGCTCACCGTGCTTTTCACCATCTTCATAGGGCTTATGTCCAAGGAGCTGACCTACTATTTGTCCGCGGCCGGGAGTGAGAACCTGGGGACCCACAGCAGGATTGACGCGTTGGGCTGGGGAGTGCTCTTGAGTCTCGTGATTGCACGTTATGGCGAGCGGCTGAAGAGCCTCCGTTATTTGTGGTTTCTCTCACTGTGCGGGCTCGTACTTTTTCTGGGAATCCTGGCAGTTGAGGGGAAATTCTCGAGCCGTTTCTATAAGGAAGTGCTCGTCCACTCGGTGATTCCTCCCTGTTTTGTGCTGATTGTGCTGGGGGCGTATTACGTGGATTTCAGCCGTTTTTACCCGCTGCGAGTCATTGGGTATTATAGTTACAATTGGTATCTCTGGCACATGCTGTTCACCGGGCTGATCTCGGACAAGATCAGCAGTGGACGATTCGGGCTTGGGGTTTACACGGCCACGTCCTTTGTCGTGGCGGTAGGCGCCACCATCCTTATCGAGGAACCCCTCTTACGGCTCCGTAAGCAGGTCGTTCCTGCATTGTTCGGTTAAGTGAAATGGTTGGATGGCGAAATCGGTACAGGATTTTACCACTACCCGAATTCGCATTGAACCGCATGTCTAGATCGGTCAGCTTAGCATTTGCGAATGATCAAATTGCCGAGTAAGCCTCTCGTTCGAGGCCTGTTGATCCTGGGTTTCTGTTTCACCGTTCTTGTTGGAGGCACTGGGTGTCAGACCACAGTCGAGGAATACACTCCGCCCGAGCCGGTGGATCCTCATTGGCCGAAACACTCCCCCCCGGTTCATCAGCACCCGCAAAGCAAACCAAGCGCTTCCAACAATGGCGCAGTTGTGGGATCAACTGGTCGTGAATGCGCGATATAGCGTGGCGGCCCTCGCGGTCGGGTTGCCGGGGATCGGACTCCAGGCGGCGGCGTTCAGCGCCGCGAGGTCGTTGGCGACGGGTGAGGCGCTTTGGAAGCCGCTCGCGTGGATGGATCCAATGTATTTGGCGTTCGCCGGTGACCTTCTGGGGACGGCGTTGCTGGTCGTGGCACTGGGACTGTATGCCAAGGCCAAGGGCCAGAGTGTTTTCCTGGGCTTGCTGGCGGTTCTTTCCTGCATCGGGCTTCTCGTCGTGGCCATCTTGCCAGACAAGACAAAGGGACGCGCAGGCGGGGGATGAGGGAGTTGATCTCGATCTTCAGGGCCGGCGGCCATGGTTGTTGAACGAGAACCATCGCCCCCTGAAGTGGCCAGCGTCCCGCAGGAGGTCACGGGGCAGCCTCGACGCGTCGTGGTGGGAGGCGTGAGTTGGCGCGACACCTTCGCGGCGCTCAAGCACCGCAATTTCCGATTGTTCTTCTTCGGCCAACTCGTATCGCTCACCGGGTCCTGGATGCAAAACACGGCGCAGGGGTGGCTGGTGTATCAGTTGACGGGTTCGAAGGTTTTGTTGGGGACAGTCGCGGCAGTGGGATCGTTGCCGATGCTGGTGCTTTCCGTCTGGGGTGGCTCATTAGCGGACCGGCATTCCAAGCGCAACGTGGTTTTCTTCACGCAATCAGGGATGATGCTGCTGGCATTTGCCTTTGCGGCGTTGGTGGGCAGCGGATACATCCGGCCCTGGCACATCGTCGTTCTATCGGCGCTGGTTGGGGTGGCGATGGCGTTCGACATGCCGGCCCGGCAGGCGTTCATGGTGGAGATGACTAACCGCGAAGACCTGATGAACGCGGTATCCTTGAACAGTTCCATCGTTAACGGGGCGCGAGTCGTCGGACCCGCCATGGCCGGATTCCTGATGGCGCGGGTGGGCATGACCTGGTGCTTTCTATTGAACGGTTTGAGCTTCATCGCGGTCATCGTCGGGTTGCTCATGATGCGCTTGCCGAAATTTGTTCGCCAGGCGCAGACGCATTCGACCGGGATGCATGTGCTGGAAGGATTCCGGTATGTGGCGCGGCATCGGCGAGTTCGGATTCTCCTTTTGCTTTTTGGGGTGGTTGGCGTCTTTGGGTGGTCTTATTCGGTGCTCTTGCCCGCCTACGCCACCGACATTTTGCATGTGGGCGAAGGCGGATACAGCGCGTTGCTTAGTGCCAATGGGCTCGGAGCCCTTCTTGGGGCGCTCACGGTGGCGACCTACGGAAATCGGGTGCGGCCTCGGTTCATGATCCTCGGTGGGCTCTGGTTGTTTTCCGCCAGCTTAGTGCTTTTGGCCGTCGTGCGGTCGTATCTGCTCGTGCTGAGTTGCATGGCGGTAGGCGGCTGGGGAATGCTGCTTTATTTCTCAACGACCAACACCCTCATTCAAACGAGCGTCTCGGACGATATGCGGGGACGTGTGATGGGCATCTGGGCCTTGGTATTTGGCGGCATGATGCCTCTGGGCGGGCTCGAATCGGGCTTGTTGTCGCAGGCGGTCGGCGTGCCATGGACGATCGCGGTCGGGGCGCTCGCCTGCGCCGGAGCCGGTCTCGTCACCTGGTGGGCCGTCCGCCGCAACCCGCCTGCGCCGATGGTATCGGTTGAATCCCAGAGCGCGGGCTAGCTGCGGGACTTATCGGTAGTGGATTTCAGGAAGGCGACGATTTGAGCGCGTTGTTCGGCGGTCAGCTCGAGGCCTACCTGCATGTGTCCCATGCGTTGAACCGCTTCTTCCAATGTGGGAATTCTGCCGTCGTGGAAGTAGGGATAGGTCAGGGCAACGTTTCTCCAGGCGGGGACTTTGAATTTGTACTTGTCGTCGGCGTCCTTGCTGATGCTCTCGCGGCCGGGGTCGTGGGCGAACTCGTAAGGGTTGACCAGCCCGGATTTCTGGTAGCTGTTGCCGCCAAGAGCCTGCCCATTATGGCAGGCGGTGCATCCCAAATCGAGAACCGCCCGCAATCCGTGCTTCTCCTGATCGGACAGCGCATGGTCGTCGCCTTTGAGATAGTCATCAAAGCGGTCATGCGTGATCAGCGTTCGTTCAAACGAGGCGATCGCCTCGGCCATGTGGTCATACGTGACGTGTTCCGTTGAATCGGGAAAGGCCTTGGCAAAAAGCCTGGGATATTCCGGGTCGGCCTGGAGTCGCGAGGTGACCAGGGCCTCGGTGGGCATGGCCATTTCAACGGGATTGAGCACGGGACCTTTGGCCTGCTCCTTCAGATCTGCGGCACGACCATCCCAGAATTGGGCAAAGTGGAAACCGGCGTTTAGGGTCGTGGGTGAGTTGCGATCGCCGCGTTTGTTGAAAGCGCCTTCGGAGGTGGGCGCGTTATCGACACCGGCACGGTTTTCGTCGAGCCGGTGGCAAGTGTTGCACGACTGGGATTTGTTCTGCGAGAGGATCGAGTCGAAATAGAGCTTCTTGCCGAGAGCGATTCGGGCGGGGGTATCGTTGTCGCTTCCGGGCATGCGGTCGGGCAGCGGCTTGAACATGAGTGTGGCGTCGGCGCGGAGGGTCGTCAGTTCCTCCGGGGTGAAAGCCGGCTGGGCCGTAAGCACAATCACGGTGAGCGTCAGGCCGAGTAGTCCGATCAACGGTCTGGCATTTCGATTTTCGAAACAGATCATCATAGCGGGCGTATTCGGATTGCTGAGCACCGAGCATCCTGAAATAGCACCGCGCTGGTGACTAAACTCCTTTTGCCGAGTGCTGAACGTATGTTGGCATCCGTAGTCCGGGAAGCTCACCCGAACCTCGGGTGGATGGAAGTGGGCATTTCAGGTGGGGAATGTCCGGGGCTAGAGGGAAAGGAGATAGGTTTCGAGATCCTCGAGTTGCTGGGCGGACAGGTGCGACGTCTTGCCGTGGCGATCGTGAGGGTTGAGGTTTACGAGGACTTCCCGAAGAGTGCGGGCGGAGCCATCGTGCAAATAAGGAGCAGTGCGCCAGAGTTCCACCAGCGCGGGCGTGTCGAAAGGTGCGGGATCTTCCGGTCGGTCGTAGTGGCCGCGTGTGCCGACGTCAACGGTGGCCAGGTCGGTGAACAGCGGTGGGCAATGACAATCGACGCAGCCCACCTCGGCATCGCGGAAAACCTGCCGGCCACGTTGGGCGGCTTCGGACAGCGCGCCGTGAACCAGAAATGGACTTGGGATCGGCTGCAGAGATTTGAGGTAGTCGTCGATGGCTGCGGCGACATCGTCGGGTTGCGTGCTGAACAAAATATGACGGATGCCGGCGCGCACGGCAACTTCGGCGCTTTTACGTACTCCCAGTGCCATGGCGGGCGGCGTTTGGTGAGTCCACAGGAGGCTCTTGGCGTTTTTAGGGTTGCCCATCCCATCATTGAGCAAATCCCAATTCAGTCCATCCATCCGGCCATCGGGATCATGGCAACTGGCGCAACTCTGCCATTCCTGGAAACAAAGCCTGGCATCGTTGAAAAGCATCTCGCCTCTTCGGACCGAGGAAGTCCCGCGGGGCAGATCCATTTCGAATGCTTCGGCTTCGCGATGACTCGACGAGAGATCGATCGACGCCAAATCCCCGGTGAAATAGCTGGCCACATAGACTCGGGTTCCCACGCTCGCCAGCGCCCGTGGACCTTGTCCCGGCACCGCGATGCGCTCGCCAGCGGCGATGGGTTTTTGAGGGCGTGCCGGGGCATCTACCAGGCAGATTTCGTGGGTGCCGGCCAGCGTGACGACGACCTGTTTGCCATCGGGAGTCCAAGCCACGGCCCAGGGATTGGCGGCGCCCCTCCGGGCTTGGTCGAGAAATACGTTTCGGAAGTAATCCATTCTTTCGAGATCGAGGAAACTCAAGACATTACTGTTAATCCGGCCGAAATCGACTTCGGTGGTGGGGAGGTAGTAACGGGCAAGGAGATGAGCAACGACCGCGTATTTGCCGTCGGGGGAGATGGCGATGCCACGAACGAGCCCACTGCCACGGGCGAGTTTGATTTGTTTGATGACCTGAAGATTCTCGGTGTCGATGACGCTAACAACGGCGGCGACGCCAGGGCCGTCGGTGACCGCGTTATATATGTGATTTGCAACCAATAGATATCGGCCATCCGGCGTGACGGCCGCGGAAACGGGCTCGCGACTGACGCGGACGCGTTTGATTTCTTTGCGGGCCGCCAGGTCAATCACGGAGATGTCGTCGTTGAACCGATTGCAGACGTAGAGCCGTCGTTCGTCCGGGCTGAGCACTGGCGCCCTGGCCGTATGGCCCGCTGAAACCTGGCCGATGATGGAATCCTGATCGGGATTGATTACGCACACGCTGCTTTCGGCGGCAGAACAGGTGACGTAGAGGCGGTCGCCGGCCCGGGAAATGGCGAGGCCCGAGGGTGAGCCGGGGAGATGCAGCCACCGGCTGAATCGATTTGCAATCAGGTCGAAAACGGCGATGCGGTTGGCGGTGGCGCAGGCCACGAATAGCGATTTGCCATCGGGGCTGGGCACGATGGCCGATGGAGAGCCGTAGGCGGCATCGGATGGGAAGGCGCTGATCGTGGACGCCAGGCCGATGGCAATGACGGATATGGGTGTGGCAATCATGTGAGGATCGGAACTGCGTGGTGAACGTCTCGAAATGGTGGATTCCCGGGCAATTTCGAAATGCTGCTTCATCCTGGGCTGAATTCCTTCGCCGATAGCAAACCGATGTGAGATGGAGAAAGGTGGCTGACCGCGGGTTGTCTGCATGTTTCCTGACCTCGTCGTTCGGTCGTCTATTCCGACCGGCCTTCGCGATTCTAATCCTGGGACTGTTCGTTTGTCAGCCGGATTCTGGCGCGAGACCGCCGCGGGGTTCGCGTTGGACTCCAATGAAAAGAACAGAAATGGAAAGGCAGGGGTCGCCTTCATTTATTTTTCAATTCGGCTGTTGCGCGGTCTACTTAACGGGACAGTGCCCGATCTGTTCTCAGCCGTTCTGAAAACCGTCTCACCGCGGTCGCCGCGCTCATATACTCGTTCGCCTGGCACGGCTTCCTTTTCCCAGACGCGCACTCAACTCGGCTACAGATCGTTCACACCCCAACACCATCTGGCCAAATATGATACCAACACCCAATTCCTCCGATCGGGTTCCAACCACCCCGCTTTGCCTTCCTTCCATACGCTGCCTCGAATGGGAATCTGATGACGCAACATCGTCCCAGGGTTTCATCCATTCCTGCCATGGTAACAGGCACTTCTGGCACAACGTATCTTTTCCGCCATCCTTACCCCCGCCTCGGGTAGCAAAACTTTTGGCCCAATTCGCGGGTTGGCCCGGCCTCGGCGCGGTTCTTGACGTGGGAAAACAACCGCGACAATGTGCCACCTATCAACACCCGTGCTCCGACACATTCTGGAGATGATTTCCCCGGCAGCGTCGAACCGCGCCGGATTGAAACCTCCGGCCGGCGCGCGGCGAGACCCATTCAAGTCGCGCACATTGTCGCACTGGCGGTCGTCTTCATCGGTCTGACAATCTCTGATCTCGGACTCGCCGCCGTGTATGTTGCGCCTGCTGGTGACGACAGCTCGCCGGGCACGCGCGATCAACCATTCGCGACCCTCGCCCGGGCCATCGATATTACGCGCGCGTTGCCCGCCGGCCAACCGAGGCGGATCGTATTGCGCGGTGGCCATTATTGGAACGTTGCCATCGTTCTCGGTCCACAGGATTCCGGCTTGACCATTGAGGCTGAGTTCGGCGCAACACCGGTGCTTCAAGGCGGGCAGCGGCTGACGGGCTGGGTCAAAGACGGCGACGATTTTGTTGCGGCATCGTTGCCTGCGTTTCCTGTCACTGACGATGAAGTGGAGGCGGGCTTGGCGCTGTCGCAATGGGAGGTTCGGCTGCTTCTGGTCGATGGCCAGTCCCGGCCCCGGGGGCGTTTCCCGGAGCAGGGCGAGTTGCCCCATCAGACAACTTTCGACGTTGCCTGGATGAGCAGCACAGGGGGCGGATGGCAAAGGAAGCCGACTTTGGAGGAGCTGACGACTCTGCGGTACCGGCCCGGCGATCTGCCGGCGGGGCTGGAGGTGCGTGACGCCGAGATCACTGTGTTCCACATGTGGGATGAATCATGCGTGGGGGTTGTGGTGCACGACCCGAATCGGGGACTGCTAAAACTGACCCCGGCGACGGGTCATCCACCCGGCGCATTCGGCGTGAAGAAGTTCGTTGTCTGGAACATCCGCGAGGGTCTCACCCATCCAGGGCAATGGTATCATGACCGTGTCCGGAATCGCATCGTCTACTGGCCCCTTCCGGGTGAGGACATGGAACGGGCGGAAGTGGTGGTTCCCACGCGCCGGACGGTGCTCAAGTTACTCGGCAATCCGGGACAACCGATCCGGCGGGTGACGTTGCGCGGATTGAAACTGACCGCAACGACCACGCCGTTGATTGCCGGTGGATTCGCCGCGGCGGCATTCGACGGCGCCATCTCGCTGCGTCACGCGGAAGACTGTGTCCTGGAGGCTTTGGTGGTTCAAGCCGTGGCTGGGCATGGCGTCGATGCCGGCTCGGATTGCGTCCGGACGCGCGTCAGCGGCTCGGAGATTACCGATTGCGGTGCCGGTGGCATTTACGTGGGGGGAACCGGCGCAATCATCAGCGAAAACCATATCCATGCCATCGGCCGGTCGCACCCGAGCGCCATCGGCATTTATCGGGGCGGACGCGACTGCGTGGTCCGCCACAACGAGATCCACGATTGCCCGTACTCGGCGATCAACTATGGCGGGACGGGCAATGTTGTGGAGGACAATCTCATCTATGACTGCATGAAGATAATGCACGATGGAGCGGCCATTTACATGTTTGCGGCCCGCGACTGCATTTTGCGCGGCAATGTGGCCAGGGACATCGTCGATACCGGTGGATACGGCGCATCGGCCTACTACCTCGATGAACGGAGCACCGGGTGCCTCGTGGAACGGAACCTTTCGCTACGTGTGGCCCGACCGCTGCACAATCACATGGCAACCAACAATGTCATCCGCGAGAACGTCTTTATTGTTCAAGGCGACGCCAAACTGACCTTTCCCCGCTCGAAAGATTTTACCTTGTCCGGAAACATCCTCTACGCCACCGGCCGAATCCGGGTGGAAGGCGTAAACGCGGTGACGAACTGGACGCGGAACATATTCTTCAGTGGCGCGGGAGATATCGGAGCCGTGCGTTTGAAGGACTATGCCGTCGTGGACGGTATGGCATCGTTGCCGGAAGGCGTTGTGACGACAGATCCGTTGTTCCTGGACTGGCCTCAGGGCGACTACCGATTTCAGGATGCATCGCCCGCGATCGGGCTGGGTCTGCGGCCCTTTAACGCCACCCGGGCCGGACGATCCGGGAATCGGGAATGATACTTAAATCCAGGCGGCGGCAGAGGATTACGCCCTTCCGTGAGATGAGTTCCGTGAACTTGAGTTCCTATCTTTTCGCAGTGTCGCCGGTCCGGGGGATCACCGCTGCTCCGCCTCATGGATGTTTCATCAAACTCCTGCTGCTTGTGTTCTTCCTGGTGTGGGGCAACAGCCGGTTGTCAGGCGCTGTGTTCGAGCCCGTGGAGACGCAGCTCGCGCCCGAAGTGTTCGTCTGGACGGACACCTGCAACGTCTATGTCGTCCGCGACGGCGATTGGGCTATCCTCATCGATCTCGGTGATGGGAGCGTGCTGGATCAACTCGACCAGATCGGGGTGCGCCATGTCGAGTGGGTGCTTTTCACCCACCATCATCGCGAGCAATGCCAGGGCGCGCCGCGTCTAGCCGGCACGGAGACCAAAATTGCCGCACCCGAAGCCGAGCGGTTGCTGTTCGAACATCCGATGGACTTTCGCCAGATGGAGGTGCGTCTCGATGACGCATTCACCATCCACGGCTCGAGTTATGTGCGGCCTCCGATCCAGCCTATCCCGCTTGATCGGACGTTCGGAACCAATGACATTTTCGTATGGCACGGGCACGAGATCCGGTGCGTGGACACGCGGGGTAATAGTCCCGGGTCCATGACATATCTCCTGGAGCAGGGCGATCGGCGCCTGGCCTTTAGCGGCGATGTCATGCTCGACAGCGCCAGGATGCACACCTGGTTCGATACCGAATGGGACTATGGCTTCGGCGACGGTATCCGGGCGTTGCGGGGTTCGGTTCAACGCCTGACCGAATTCAAGCCGAGCGTGCTGCTGCCATCGCACGGGCCGGTGGTGCGTCAGCCTGAAAGCCAGCTCCGGGAATATGCCGGAAAGCTGATGACACTCGAACGGCTCTATCTGCGTGGGTACGATGTCGAGGCGGGCTCGGTGGCTTACCAGGACAAGGTCTCGACACCCACCGTGGTCTCGAACATCTGGCAGGTCTCGTCGCACCTGTTCAAGTTCAAACGCCCAAACTTCTGGCCCAATTTCAACCTGATCCTCGCCAAGAGCGGACACGCCCTGTTGGTCGACTGCGGATTGTTGGACGAGAGGTTTCTCGACACCGCCCTCGCCGGCATGCGTGAACACTTTGGCTTGAAAGCCATCGACGCCGTCATTGTCACACACATGCACGGTGATCATTTCCTCGAAGCCCCACACTTGCGCGAAACGTGGGGCACGCCAATCTGGGCTCTCGAGAACATGGTGGACAAGATGGAACACCCGGAGTGGTTCGACTACGCCGCACCCATTCAGGCTTATGGCAAGAAGAACCCGGACGGCACGCCGATGACCGGTGTGCGCGTTGATCGCGCTTTCAAGCCCGGCGAAACCTTCGACTGGGAAGGCTACCGGTTCACGGTGGATTGGATGCCCGGCCAGACCGAGTTTGCGCTGTGCCTGCACGGCGAGATCGACGGTCGGAACGTGGCCTTCACCGGTGACAACATCTTCGGCGATCCGGACAATCCGGCGCAGACCGGTCACGAGGCGATGGTGGCGCACAACAGCGCCATCCTGGAGGAAGGTTATATCTATGCGGGCGAATATCTCACCCGGTTGCGGCCCGACATCCTGGTTGGCGGGCATTCGTTTGTCATGGACCATCCCGCGCAACTCATCGAACGCTACCGCATTTGGGCCTACGCCATGCGCGACGCCTTCCGCGCTTTAAGCCCGGACGATGATTACCGATACGGGTTCGACCCGTTTTGGGTGCGCGTCGAACCCTACCGCGTCCACTTGGTGCTCGGAGAAAGTAGCGACGTCAGGGTCTGGGTCCGCAATTTCCGGTCGGCTCGCCAGGCGCATCGGATCGAATTCAGAGTCCCTCCCGGATTACGCGTTGAGCCGTCCGTGATCGAAGGGGGGCTGGGAAGTGAGTCGCGTCGCGCTTATACGGTGCGGGTGACGGCGAGTGCCGCGGCAACCCAAGGGTTGAATCTCGTGGGATTGGACGTGACGTTGGACGGCCATCGGTGCGGTCAATGGTTCGATTTTGTGGTGGAAGTTGGTTCTGAAGCGGAGGGAAGCGGCGCCTTGCCGGATAACCGGTAGTCGGCTGTATCGAGCGAGTTTCTTCCGTCTCAATCCACAGGGGTTTGAAGCCGCAACAGCTCAACGCCAGATGGAGGGGTAAACCGCATGCAGAGAAATAAAAGGCATCAAGCGGCGCAACAGGCAATTAGCCCCGCTCCCCTTTCGCGGGAAGGGCGGCGCATTTACCCAATTGCTTCATCACACGCCGGGCGTTCTCGGGGGCGCGTGTATTGACGTCGTTGTTGAAGTAGGCGAAGACGGTCTTTTTCTGCTTCGCCTGCGTGCGCATGAATTTGATCCACGGTTTAAGCTCGGCATCGGTATAATCGTGTGAAGCGCCGCCTTTCAGTCCATGAAACCGGATGTAAACGATGTTTCACGCCGGGCGGGACAAGAATCGCTTCGCCTTCGCACAGGGTGCGCTTTTGGGTTCCCACTTCCGCGACCACGGAGCCCCGAACCACGAACAGCACTTGCTCGCTTTTCTCATGCGCTTCCGGTTGATCGCCGCTGGACTTTCCCGGGGCGAGGATCATACGGGCTGTTTGCGCATTTCGGCCGGTCTGCAGCACTTCAAACCAAGCCTCCGCCTCCTCGAGGCTCCGTACATTCATGCTGCAATTCTACACCATGATGGCAAATCCTGCAGCTCCCTCGCCCTGCGCTCAGCGCGGCCGGCAGGAGTGTTGGGTGGACGGGTCGATCAAGCCTTGCGTTGCTGGCCCCTCGGCGCCGACCCCTTTGACATCAGCAGGCTCTGCTCTATCTTTCCCGGGTTCACGCAGCATGGCGCAACTTGACGGTCCCGATAAAAGAACGGTTTGCATCGACCAAAAGCCGGCAGCGGCAATGAGACTATGGCACGGCACTTTTCGAATTCGCTCAAGACGCGACGGAGTTTGCTGAGCCGACTCAAGAATTGGGACGGGTCGCCGATCCAACGACGACCGCGCTGGAAGCGCTGTGGGATTCGGAATGGCGCCAAATCCTCTTCGGTTCGGCACTGGAAAAAATCCGCCAACAAGTGGATGCCCGACAGTACCAGGCCTTCGATCTGTATGTAATGCGGCATTGGCCCGTCAACAAAGTCGCGGACGCGTTGGGGATCAGCGCGGGCCGCATCTATCTCGCGAAGCACCGGATTGGTGCTCTGTTGAAAAAGGAAATCCGACGGCTGGAACGGATCAACCCGTGATGCCGCAGGTCGGTGTGCGCGGCAGAAGGTATGGGACTGGCACACATGCAATTAGCTTGCCCGCGAGCCGCGGAAGCCTAAAACTCGGAATAATCTTAAACCATTTCCAAACACCAAGCTATGTCCGGTCAATATCCATTCGCCTTTCGGACTTCACATCGCCCGCCGGGTTTGCCGGTCAGCGCGAGCGCTCACACAGTGGTTGTGGCCCAACCGGGACAGGAAATCCGCGTGGTCGTCCCCAACCCCGGTAAAGTCCCCGACGTTCTGGCGGACAGCCGGGTAAGCCCCCGCCCTCCAGCGGGCCGCGTTAAGCCGAGACACCACACGAATGGCCGCAGCCGTCTTAACGGTTCGATCGCCTCGAAGCCCGGTTCCCTCGGGACTGGGACTGCTCCTGAACCGAGCTACAGCCCGCGACCGGTGACCATCATTGCCCAGCCCGGCCAGGAGATCCGAGTGATCGTCGAAGATCACCCGACCGCACCGCCGAGAATCATGGCGGACAGCCGGGTCAGCCCGAAGCCGCCCGGTTAGCGAGCCGAGGCAGGCTTGGTTCAGGTCGGACACGGCTCGGAGCGGCTCCCCGGGGTATGGGTGCGACGCGCAAACTGATCCTCCGGTGCCCACTGTCGCCAGGCGACATCGTGATGCTTACCGCCGCGGTGCGCGACCTGCACCGTTGTTACCCTGGGCGTTTTCAAACGGACGTTCGAACCCATTGTCATGCGCTCTGGGATCACAATCCCCAGCTGACTTCGTTGAGTGAAACCGCGCCCGATGTGGAGGTCATCGACTGCGATTATCCCCTGATCAATCGCTGTAACCAGGAGCCGTGGCATTGTCTTCATGGATTCATCGACTTCCTAAACCGGCGATTGGGATTGCAGGTCCGGCCCACCGAGTTCCGAGGCGATATTCATTTGTCCGCGCTGGAAAAATCCTGGCTTTCACAGGTGCACGAACTCCTCGGCCAGGACATGCCGTTCTGGATTGTGTCAGCGGGAGGGAAGTATGATGCGACGGTGAAGTGGTGGCCGCGGGAGCGTTATCAGGCCGTTGTGGACCATTTCAAGCGAATCCTCCTTTTTGTACAAGTTGGGTCTTTGGGTCACCATCATCCGCGGCTCCGGGGAGTCCTGGATCTTCGTGGGCGAACCGATCTGAGGCAGTTGGTGCGGCTGGTTTACCATTCCCATGGTGTGCTCTCGCCCGTAACCGCCTTGATGCATCTGGCTGCGGCAGTTGAGACCAAAAGTGGCCTGTTGGCGCAGCGCCCTTGCGTGGTCATTGCCGGCGGAAGGGAACCGGTCCATTGGGAAGCCTACCCGCATCATCAATTCATCCACACTATTGGTGCTTTGCCCTGTTGTGCCCATGGGGGATGCTGGCGGGATCGCGTCCAACCTTTGGGGGATGGTGATGAACGAGATCATCCGGAGCGGTTATGTCTTGCGTCGGAAGGGTCGGTGCCGCGTTGTCTTTCCCTGATCACCCCCGAGGAGGTCATCCGTCGTATTCAACTCTATCTCGATGGTGGCACGGCGCAGCCCTTGACCACGAGCCAGGCCAGGGCGGCCGGTAATGTCGTGGCCGCGCAGGGTCCTAATCCCTTCGACAACGCTCCTCTCAATGTCCACAACGCCGGCATTGCCGCTGAAGAGTTCGTGGATCAACTTCGGCCCTATCCCGGTGGCTTCCGCGGACGCGGCATTGTGATCTGCGCCGGTGGAGTGGATTACTTTTGCAACGCCTGGGTCGCCATCCAGATGTTGCGGCGGTGGGGATGTGTCCTTCCTGTTCAACTCTGGCACCTGGGGCCGGAGGAATTGGACCAACAGATGCGCGCGCTTGTTCGACCGCTCGGCGTCAAATGTGTGGACGCGGTGGACGTTTCGAAGCGGTATCCCATGCGCCGGCTGGGTGGCTGGGAGCTCAAACCATTCGCGATACGCAACTGCCCCTTCCGTGAAGTGCTGCTCCTCGATGCCGACAATGTTCCGTTGGTGGATCCTTCGTTCCTGTATGATACGCCGCAGTATCGGCAAACCGGCGCCATCTTCTGGCCGGACTATCCGGATCACCCCGTGCCGTCACGGGTTTGGCGGTTCTGCCGTGTCGAGCCCTCCGACGCGCTCACGTTCGAGACCGGCCAGATCCTGTTGGACAAGGCGAGATGCTGGCCCGCGCTTGAACTTTGCGTCTGGTACAACCAACACTCCGATTTTTTCTATCAGCACATCCACGGAGATAAGGAGACATTCCACCTCGCGTTTCGCAAACTGGGGCTCCCGTTCAGCATGCCATCCACTCCCATCTTCACCTTGGAGGGCACGCTATGTCAGCACGACTTCACGGGACGACGGATTCTGCAACACCGCAATCGACTCAAATGGCGTTTCTGCGACGACAATCCGCGCGTGCGGGGATTCCTTCACGAGGCCCGATGCCGCGCCTACCTGCGCCAGTTGCAGGACCAATGGGATGGTCGGATAACCGCCCCGAAATCAATTGGAGATCACCTCCGAACCTGAAGCGTGTCCCGCGATTGGGACGGAACGGTTCCCATGTCGTCGAGCCCTGCGGCCGCTGCTACGATTGCCGATCCGCGCACAGTCGCGCTCCGGCCAAGCTCCTTTCGCACGCCGCAGAACGCGAGGAGGTCGCGACTGCGGGACACCGTCACGGCCACGGCTCACCGTGGAGAGTTGGACGTTACCATTTTGGGCGGACGCTGGACGCCATTAGCCGCTGGAGGGGAAAAGCCCCGCCAGGCTCAGGATTTTGCGGTGCGCGCCAGACAGCGCGACTTTCTGAAGATCGGCGGAGCGACACCAACGTTCGGCGCGGCCATTGACGGGCAGAGAATGCGCCATTTCGGCGGAGTAGACATCGAGCAGGAGACGATAGCGGGTGATCGAATGTTGGACCTGGCCAAGAGGACGGAGTTGATCGGCGCGGACTTTGAGGCGGCGCGGAAGCAGCGTGACCCAATGAGATCGCCCCATGCGAGCCTCGAACGAAGGGAATTCCCACAGTCCGACGTTCCATCCGGTTTCGGGCTGACGCCGGATGAGGATTCGCGAGTCATGGCGGAGAAGGAGGACCAGAAAGTGCCGGTCAATTCGGACGGGGCGCTTCCTGGGTTGGGGAAATGCCATGGGCTTCCCAGATTGAGCAGCGAGGCAATGTGAATTGAGCGGGCATTCCGGGCAACGCGGCTGCTTGGGGGTGCAGATGAGGGCACCCAGTTCCATCAATGCCTGGTTTAGGGTTGCGCAAGGGCGAAAGCGGGCCGGCCGGATTTTCGCAGCGGCCTTTACCAGGCTTTCCGAGCATTGCCACAGCCAGGCGTTAAGCGGGCCGGCGCGCGGATCGCCGGGCAGCGCGAAGAGCCGGGTGAGTAAACGCAAGACATTGCCATCCAGGACAGGAGTCGGCTGGTTGAACGCGATGCTGCAGATGGCGCCGGCAGAGTAGGGGCCAATACCGGGTAGTTCCAGAACATCCTGATAACGGCAGGGGAAACGACCGTCGTACCGGGCGCAGACGAAACGCGCGGCGGCGTGCGCGTTTCGAACACGTCGATAGTAGCCAAGACCGGCCCAGAGCCTGAGCAAGAGACCGGGAGGGGCGGCGGCCAGGTCGGTCAAGGCAGGCAAACGCCGCATCCAGCGTTCGTAGTAGGGCAGGACGGTAGCGACTTGCGTCTGCTGGAGCATGATTTCTGAGATCCATACCGCATAAGGATCGCGGGTGCATCGCCAGGGAAGAGGCCGCGCGTTTTTTAAAAACCAACTTATCAAGAGATCTGCGAACCGCTGCGTTGAAAGGGAGGTGGTCGAGCCTGGGGGTTCGCCACAAGGTTGCATTTGCAACCGGCGGAATTGATCCATGTGCGGTGTACGATGCACGGTTGCGAAGCGTAGGCGAGCGCCCTAGCATGAGGCAATCTTCGTGAAACCGCTGACTTCATACACGGTGACGGTGGGGGAGCCAGAGGCCAAACTGCTGGAGGCCTACTTGCGCGAGCACGGGTATTCTTTTCGCGAAGTTCCCTATGCGCGGTTTGCAGCCGAGCGAGATCGGACGCATGTGGTCTGTTATGCCAGCGGCAAACTGGTGGTTCAGGGCCGAGGCGCGCAGGAGTTTGTCGAATTTGTCCTGGAACCGCAGATCCTGAAGCGGGCAGTAGTGGGATACGAAGCACTGTTGAATCCGGACTTGCTTCTGCCGCGGATCGGGATTGACGAGAGTGGCAAAGGCGATTTTTTTGGGCCGCTTTGCGTCGCCGGGGCCTACGTTAATGCGGATATTGTCAACAAATGGACGGAGGCGGGTGTTCGGGATTCCAAATCTGTCGGGAGTGACCGCCGGATTAAGGAACTGGCGGAATTGATCCGGCAAACGCCGGGAGCGGTGGTGGAGGTGCTGGCCATCGGGAACGAAGCGTACAACCGGCTTTACTCCAGCATGCGCAGCGTGAATTCGATTTTGGCCTGGGGCCATGCCCGAGTCATCGAAAACCTCCTTCAGCGGAACGAAAGAATGAAACCCCCGCCCGTTCGTGCCATCAGCGACCAATTTGCCCTCAGCAAACGGACGGTGGAAAACGCCCTGATGGGATTGGGCCGCAAGATCGAATTCGTTCAACGGCATAAGGCGGAATCGGACATGGCGGTGGCAGCAGCGTCCATTCTGGCACGAGACGAATTTGTCCGCCGTCTGGCTGGCATGGCACGCGAATTGGAAGTGGAGCTTCCCAAGGGGGGAGGAGATGCCGTGAACAAAGCGGCCCTGCGCCTGGTGGAAAAGCATACCATGAGTGTGCTTGGGCGTGTGGCGAAACTGCATTTCCGGAACACGAAGTTAATTCGCGGGTCTGGAGGAGTATCTCAGGATTAGGATCTTTTTCATAGGTATGTGAGGGGTGGGTCAGCGGAAGGACCACCATAGGGCTAGGGCGGGAAGCACCAGTCAGATAAGCGGAGCGGCTTGTGCTTGATTTGATGCATCAACCTATTAAGGTGCAACTAATTAGGCGCTCCACAGGGCAGGGGCTCATCACGGTCCAGCTGCGATTGAAAAAGCCGTTGACACGCCGTGAAGGGTCACCTATGGTCCGTCAGTCATTGAACCGTAAGAAGTTGCTTGTCATTGGTCCCTACGGTTTTTTCAATGAGACAACTGGGACCAGCGGCGAGCTGTCGCTTTTTACGGGGTCGGCACGATTGGGTTTGGGTGCCCATGTAGCTCAGTTGGCAGAGCACATCCTTGGTAAGGATGAGGTCATCAGTTCGAGCCTGATCATGGGCTCCAAATTTGGGTTATCCGCGGTGCCGGTAAAGGCCGCGCGTCGCAAGAACTAAAAACAAAGCAGGAAGCGCAATGGCAAAAGAAACCTTTCAACGCACGAAACCGCACGTGAACATCGGCACGATTGGCCATATTGATCATGGTAAGTCGACACTGACGGCAGCGATCGTGGCGGTGCAATCGAAGAAGAACATGGCCAAGTCCATTTCGTACGCTGAGATTACGAAAGGTGGCACTGTTCGTGACGAAACCAAGACGGTGACCATTGCGGTCTCCCATACGGAATATGAGAGCAATGCGCGCCATTACGCCCATGTGGATTGTCCGGGACACGCGGATTACGTGAAGAACATGATCACCGGGGCGGCACAGATGGATGGGGCGATCCTGGTGGTGGACGCGGCAGAAGGTCCGATGCCCCAGACGCGCGAACATGTGCTTTTGGCGCGGCAGGTGGGTGTGCCGGCGATTGTGGTTTACATGAACAAAGTGGATTTGGTGGACGACCCGGAGTTGCTGGATTTGGTTGAGATGGAACTGCGTGATCTCTTGAGCAAGTATAATTTCCCGGGCGAAAAGACGCCGATGGTTCGCGGGAGCGCGAAGAAGGCATTGGCCGGCGAACCCGATGGGGAAGCATCAATCCAGGCGTTATTGGACGCGGTGGATGATTTCATTCCCTTGCCGCCGCGGGAAGTGGACAAGCCGTTCCTGATGTGCATTGAAGACGTGTTCAACATTGAGGGCCGCGGGACAGTCGTCACCGGCCGCGTGGAACGCGGTGAATTGAACCGCATGCAGGACGTCGAGATCGTCGGTTTGCGGGACACCAAGAAGACGGTTGCAACGGATATCGAGATGTTCCGGAAATTATTGGACAAGGCCACGGCCGGGGACAACGTGGGGGTTTTATTGCGGGGGACGAAGAAAGAGGAAGTCGAACGGGGCCAGGTGCTGGCCAAACCGGGTTCGATCACTCCACATACGAAATTCAAGGCGGAAGTTTACGTTTTGTCGAAGGATGAGGGGGGGAGGCACACGCCGTTCTTCACCAACTACCGGCCACAGTTCTATTTCCGGACGACCGATGTGACGGGAACCGTCCGCCTTCCGGAGGGAGTGGAGATGGTGATGCCGGGTGACAACGTGTCGGTGGACATCGAATTGATCGCACCGGTTGCGATGGAGAAGGGACAACGATTCGCCATTCGAGAGGGAGGCCGGACGATCGGGGCCGGCCGGGTTGCAGATGTGGTGGTGTAGCTTTGGAGCGAGCCGTTTCCCGGGGTGCGGGGGTGGTTTCCCCGCACCTGTTTTTTGGGGTGCGGGAGGCGGATCGGTTGGGCGCATGGGGTAGGGCGGTAGCTCAATTGGTAGAGTAGCGGTCTCCAAAACCGTCGGTTGGGGGTTCGAGTCCCTCCCGCCCTGCCAGCCCCGGATTCGGAGGGGTGGCAGAGCGGTTGATTGCGACGGTCTTGAAAACCGTTATCCCGATGACCTCGGGGTCGGGGGTTCGAATCCCTCCCCCTCCGCCAGGATTGAGAATTTGTGAACGACTACGTCAAATTGGGAATATGGGTGGTGGTGGTGGGTGGCCTCTTCGCTTATGCCTGGCGAAAGGGGTACCTGGCCCGGCTGTCGAATTATGTGATCGAGACGCGGGAAGAACTGAAGAAATGCACTTGGCCGTCGACCAATGAACTGAAGGGATCGACCGTGGTCGTATTTGTGGCGACGGCGTTGATGTCGATCTTCACTGTGGGCGTGGATTTTGTCGTGCGAACCGCCATCCGGCTGATGCTGTAACGTCCCCAAGGAACGAGATCATGCGAAGCCAATGGTTTGTGATACACACCCTCTCGGGCCAGGAACAGAAGGTCAAGGAGAGCATCGAGCGGCGACTCAAAGCGGAGGAGATGGAAGAGTATATCCAGGAGGTGCTCGTCCCGATGGAGAAGGTTGCCGAAGTGCGCAACGGCAAGAAGACGGTAACTTCGCGCAAACTCTACCCCGGTTATGTATTCATCGACATCGCCTTGCTGGATGAGGGGCAGAAGCTGATTGAGAGACCGTGGTATTTCATCCGGGATACGCCGGGCATCATCGGCTTTGTGGGAGGTGAGCGGCCGACCCCCACGCCGCCTGAAGATATCGAGTCGATCAAGAGCCAAATCGCGGCTTCAGAGGACACGGAACGACCCAAGGTGAGTTTTGATGTCGGAGAGACCGTCAAGATCAACGATGGACCGTTTTTGAATTTCAGCGGTGTGATCGAGGAGATCGATCCGGACAAGGGAAAGCTAAAAGTCACGGTCAATGTATTCGGCCGCAACACGCCGGTGGAATTGGAGTATTGGAAAGTGGAGAAAGCGTAATTTATGGCGAAGAAGGTGGTGGGACAGATCAAGCTGCAGATTCCGGCGGGGCAGGCCAATCCTGCGCCTCCGGTGGGCCCGGCCCTGGGCCAGCAGGGGGTGAACATCATGGCCTTCTGCAAGGAGTTCAACGCAGCGACGCGCGAGCAGGCGGGGATGATCATTCCGGTGGTGATTACGGTCTACCAGGACAAGTCATTCACCTTCATTACCAAATCGCCGCCGGCGGCCATTCTTTTGAAAAAGGCGGCGGGCATAGCTTCCGGTTCGAAACTGCCGAACAAAGAGAAGGTCGGGAAGGTCACACGGAAGCAGGTATTGGAGATCGTGAAGCTAAAGCAGAAGGATTTGAATGCGGCGAGCGAGGAGGCCGGCTTCCGAGTGGTGGCCGGGACGGCGCGCAGCATGGGGATCGACGTATTGGACTGAACCTTGAACGCGGGAGAGCGTAATCGTTCGTTTGCACCGCAAAGAAAAAATGCCGAGTAAGAGATACAAGAAGGCCCTGACCATGATCGAGGCCGGCAAGTCGTACCCGTTGGAGACAGCGGCCGGCCTGCTCGCAAAATTACCACGCGCGAAATTCAACGAAACGGTGGAACTGGCTTTCCGCCTTGGAGTCGATCCCAAGCAATCCGACCAAATGGTTCGGGGGACTGTGGCCTTGCCCCATGGAAGTGGAAAGGTGGTGCGGGTGCTTGTTTTTGCCAAGCCTGGCCCGGCTGCGGACGCCGCGAGGCAAGCCGGGGCGGAGCACGTGGGTTTCGAGGACATGATCAAGAGGTGCACGGATGGCTGGGTGGATTTCGACATTGCAGTCGCGACGCCCGAGGCGATGAGCGAAGTCCGAAAGCTCGGCAAGGTATTGGGACCCCGGGGTTTGATGCCTAATCCAAAGACCGGGACAGTTACCGATGACACCGCGCGGGCTGTGAAGGAGTTCAAAGCGGGGCGGGTGGAATTCAAGGTGGACAAGACGGGCAACCTGCATGTGCCCATCGGGAAGGTGTCGTTTACGGAAGTGCAGTTGATCGAGAACGGACGGGCGGTGCTCGAGGCGGTATTGAAGGCCAAGCCAAGCAGCGCTCGCGGGACATATGTTCGGCACTGTGCTTTATCGGCCACGATGAGTCCCCCGGTGCCTCTGGATTTGCGGACACTTCAAACAGCCGCCTAATTTTACTGATCCTGACCATGCGCATTGAAAAGCAGTATCTGACGAAGGAATACGTGGCGCGGCTTAACGCCTCGCCATTCGTGGTGGTAGTGGATTACCAGGGGTTGACTGTGGCCCATTTCACTGAGTTGCGGCGACGGCTTCGGGCGAGCGGGGCCGAGATGCATGTGGTTAAGAACTCGATTCTGAAGTTGGCCGCCAAGGAAGTCGGGTTACCGGAGTTGGGTGGGACATTAAATGGGCAATTGGCGGTCGTGACTGGTCCCAAGGACATATCGGCCGCGGCGAAAGTTTTGAAGCATTTTGCGGCGGAATTCGAGAAACCGAAGTTGCGTTTCGGCTTTTTGGACAACCAGCGACTGGAGGCGGAGCAGTTGTTGGTATTGGCGGATCTTCCTTCATTGGAGGTATTGCGGGGGCAGTTGCTGGGGGTGGTCCAGGGTCCGGCCACGAAGTTGGCCCGACTGCTATCGACGCCGGCGCAGCAGTTGGCGCGAGTGATTCAGGTCCACGGCGAGGCGGGAGAGAAAGCGGGTTGAATTTGATTTTCTGCGGGCGGGCGCGAGGGCGCGCGGCGCGGGGATAACAAAAAAATGAGTAAATCGTCGGTTCACCGGCAGTGAACATAATTCAGCCGCGGCCGTGGTTGGCGACGAGACTGAAAGGAAAAATGGCAGACTTAGCGAAATTGGTAGATGAATTAAGCGGGCTGACGGTTCTGGAAGCTGCGGACCTGGTAAAGCAGCTGGAAGAGAAGTGGGGTGTCTCGGCTGCCGCGCCGGTGGCGATAGCCGCGGCGGGAGCGGCGGGAGGCGGACAAGCCGCGCCGCAAGCTGAGGTAAAGACTTCGTTTGACGTGGTTTTGACGTCGGTGGCACCGGACAAGAAGATTGCGGTCATCAAGGCCGTTCGCGAGGTGAAAGCCGGTCTGGGGTTGGCCGAGGCCAAGGCTTTGGTCGAAGGCGCCCCGCGTGCCGTTTTGGAGGGTGTGGAGCAGGCGGAAGCCGATGCTGCCAAGAAGAAACTGGAAGACGCTGGCGGCAAAGTGGAATTGAAGTAAATTAGTTTTTCCCGGCGGGGCGGGCAAGAGGGTCCGCTCGCCGGGGAGTTGTATTTGTCCAGGTAACAGCACTATCGATACATTTGTCAGTCGGGTAAACGGGGTGAGAGTACGTCGCCGGCAGGACTCGAAGGAATTCGGGTCGGGCGGCGCGGTGTTGTCTAGAGCATCAACCATTGACCGGCAGTTCGTCGGTCGTAGAAATCTAACTTGATCATGCCATCGCGAACCACTGAGCGGATAAACTTCGGACGGATCAAAGAAGTCATTACGCCGCCGAACCTGATCGAGATCCAGGTCAATTCGTACCGAGAGTTTTTGCAGTTGGATGCGGGGCCAAAGCGGCGGAAGAACATCGGTCTGCAGGCGGTATTCACGGAGGTGTTTCCGATTGAGAGCTACGACGGCAAGGTCAAGTTGGATTATGACAGTTACGAGATTGGCGAGCCCAAGCAGACCTGGCTCGAGTGTCTGCGCGAAGGGATTACCTTCGGCGCGCCGCTGCACGTGACCTTCCTCCTGAAGGAAGAAAAAGGCACCACCGAGGAGAAGGTCTTCATGGGTGAACTGCCACTCATGACCCCGCAGGGGACATTCGTCATCAATGGCGCGGAGCGGGTGATTGTGAGCCAATTGCACCGTTCGCCGGGCCTGGCGTTTGAGGCAACCCAGCACCCGAACGGAAAGATCCTTCATTCTTTCAGAATCATCCCCGACCGTGGTTCGTGGTATGAGGCTCAGTTCGACACCGGCGACCTGCTTTATGTGTATCTCGATCGAAAGAAGCGCCGGAGGAAGTTTTTGACGACAACATTTTTCCGCGCCCTGGGGTACGGATCGGACGCGGAGATTTTGAAATTATTCTACGACCTGGAGGAGATCGCCGTTAAAACGGCGGAAAATCTCGAGGACCTTTCAAACAAGGTTTTGGTGAAGGATGAACTGGATGATAAGGGCGTGGTCGTGGCACGGGCATTCGAGCCCTTGAGCAAGGCGACGGTACGGCAAATCGCCGAACTGGGGATCCACAAGATCCAGGTGGTGGACACCTCGGTCGATGACGGGATCGTGATCAAATGCCTGAAGAAAGACCCGGCGCGGGACGAGGAGGAGGCGCTCAAGGACATTTACCGCCGGTTGCGGCCGGGCGATCCGCCGACGGCGGCGAACGCGCGCGCGTTGTTGAAGCGGCTGTTTTTTGACGCGAAACGGTATGACCTTGGCCGTGTGGGCCGATACAAGATCAACCAGAAACTCGGCCTGGCAGAGGACAACGACTCACGAATACTGACCAAGGAAGATCTGGTGGCCGCCACCAAGTATCTGCTGCGATTGAAGCGCGGGGAAGGAACGCTGGATGACATCGATCACCTTGGGAGCCGGCGAGTACGGACGGTGGGTGAGTTGTTGGCCAACCAATGTCGGGTCGGCCTCGCGCGGACGGAGCGGTTGGTGAAAGAGCGGATGACCCTTTTCGACCAGGGGGTCGACACGATGACCCCGCAGAAACTGATCAATCCCAAGGCGCTGTCAGCAGTCGTGCGGGACTTTTTCGGGCGAAGCCAACTGTCGCAATTCATGGATCAGATCAATCCCCTGGCGGAACTGACGCACAAGCGGCGGTTGTCCGCGCTCGGGCCCGGCGGGTTATCGCGAGATCGAGCCGGGTTTGAGGTCCGCGACGTGCATCCTTCGCATTACGGCCGAATCTGCCCGATCGAGACCCCGGAAGGTCCGAATATCGGATTGATCGCCTCGCTCGCGACCTTCGCGCGGGTGAACGATTTTGGCTTTATTGAGACACCCTATCGTAAGGTCGAGGGCGGGCGGGTGACCGCACAAATCGAATACCTGACGGCCGACCGCGAGGAGTCCTACATCATCGCGCAGGCGAACGCGGCCTTCGACGACAAGGGCCGGTATGTCAACGACAAGGTGACCTGCCGGTGGAAGGGCGAGTTTCTGGATGTGGAACCGGCGCGGGTGGATTACATGGATGTCTCGCCCAAGCAATTGGTGTCCGTGGCGGCCGGATTGATTCCATTCCTGGAGCATGACGATGCCAACCGGGCTTTGATGGGATCGAACATGCAACGGCAGGCGGTTCCTTTGCTGGTCTCAGAGGCTCCATTGGTGGCGACCGGCCTTGAGGAGCGCGTGGCGCGTGACTCGCGCGCGGTGATCGTGGCGGAAGAGAACGGCAAGGTCGCATCGGTAACCGGCAACCAGATCATCATCACGCGAGATGGCAAGCTGCCGGAGGGCAAGAAGCGAATCAAAGACGACCCGGCAAACGGAGTAAGACTCTACGTCGTGCGCAAGTTCATGCGGTCGAATGCGGCCACGTGCATCAACCAGAAGATTTTGGTTGGAAAAGGCGAAACGGTGAAGAAGGGGCAGATTATCGCCGATGGTCCGTGCACCAGCGGCGGCGAGCTGGCGTTGGGCCGGAATGCCCTGTGCGCATTCATGCCGTGGGGCGGGTATAATTTCGAAGATGCCATTTTGATCAGTGAACGGATTGTGAAGGACGATGTGTATACCTCGATTCACATTGAAGAGTTCGAGGTGAACGCTCGTGATACCAAGCTGGGGCCGGAGGAGATCACGCGGGATATTCCGAACCTGGGCGAGGAGGCGCTTAAGAACCTGGGATTGGACGGGGTCATTCGCATTGGGGCGGAAGTCAAGCCAGGAGATATCCTGGTGGGCAAGATCACGCCGAAGAGTGAAACGGAACTGGCGCCGGAGGAGCGGCTGTTGCGGGCCATTTTCGGAGAGAAGGCGGCGGACGTTAAGGACACATCATTGCGGGTTCCCTCAGGCACCTACGGCATCGTGATGGACGTCAAGGTCTCGTCGAAAAAGGAAAGCGAGCGCACTGCCAAGGTGAACGTGGGGGAGGCGAAGCGCCAAGCCAAGCAAGTGGAAGAGGAGTACCCGAACGAAAATGGAGGAGTTGCGCGAGCAACTCACCGAGGCGCTGAGCAACATCCTGTTAGGCGAAAAGATCCCGCTGGACGTGGTGAATTCCGAGACGGGCGAGATCATCATTCCGGCCAACCGCAAGATCACGAAGACGCTGTTGCGGAAGCTGGCGGGGGTCTACGACCGAATCGAAATCGATCCTTCGCCCATTCGGAACAAGATCAATGAGATCATCGGGAGCTTCAAAAAGAAGTTCGAAGATCTCCAAATGCAGTACGACGAGGAACTGGAGCGGATGGAGTCGGGGGACGAGGTGGACAGCGGCGTCATCAAGTCGGTCAAGGTTTACATCGCGTCCAAGCGGAAGTTGTCCGTGGGCGACAAAATGGCGGGGCGCCATGGCAACAAGGGAGTGGTGGCCAAGATTGTGGCAGAGGCGGACATGCCCTTTTTGGCGAATGGCACGCCGGTGGATGTCGTTTTGAATCCGCTGGGTGTGCCCTCGCGCATGAATGTCGGGCAGGTGCTGGAAACGCATCTGGGCTGGGCGGCGCGCCTGCTGGGTCTGCGTTATGCCACCCCCGTTTTCGATGGGATTAAAGAAAAGGATATCCGGACTTATTTGAAACAGGCGGCCGACGGGCAGAAAGATGCCGGAGAAGCGCCGTTGATCGGCGAGCACGGGAAGACCCGGTTGTTCGATGGCCGGACGGGTGAGCCGTTTGACCAGGAGGTCGTGGTTGGATTCATTTACATGATGAAGCTGGGTCACCTGGTGGCGGACAAGATCCACGCGCGGGCGGTGGGGCCGTATTCCCTGGTGACGCAACAGCCGTTGGGGGGCAAGGCCCAGTATGGTGGCCAGCGTTTTGGTGAAATGGAGGTATGGGCGATGGAAGCCTACGGCGCGGCCTACACCCTGCAGGAGTTGCTCACCGTGAAATCTGATGATGTGCAGGGAAGAACCCGGATCTATGAGAGCATCGTGAAGGGGGACAACTCCCTGGAGGCGGGAGTGCCGGAATCGTTCAACGTGTTGGTGAAGGAAATGCAATCCCTGGGACTGGACGTCAAGGTTGGGTATTCGAATCCGCTGGACCAAACTCCGTCGACGGCATCCGCATTGTCGGCGTTGAGCTGACCGCGGGAACTTTAGGCAAGACAAAAGCATTTATGATCAGCAACAAAGAATCGGCGCGCGAGCTGCTCGGGCTCGAGACGGTCAATCTGGTGGACAATGTCGCCATTGGAATCGCCTCGCCCGAGAACATTCGCTCCTGGTCCAAGGGCGAAGTCAAGAATCCCGAAACCATCAATTACCGCACGTTCAAGCCGGAAAAGGGTGGATTGTTTTGCGAGCGGATCTTCGGGCCGGTGAAGGATTGGGAGTGTTCCTGCGGGAAATACAAACGGATCAAACACCGGGGGGTGGTTTGCGATCGGTGCGGGGTGGAAGTGACGCTTTCGCGCGTGCGCCGGGAACGGATGGGCCACATCGAGTTGGCGGTGCCCGTTTCGCACATCTGGTTTTTCAAATGCATGCCGTCGCGGATCGGATTGATGCTGGACATGACCGCGCGCAACCTCGAGCGCGTGATCTACTACGAAGATTACATGGTCATTGATCCGGGCCAGACTCCATTGAAAGAGCACCAATTGCTCAGTGAAATGGAATGCCGGGAGGCGCGTCAGACGTATGGCGCCGACACCTTCGTGGCGAAAATGGGTGCGGAAGCGGTTTGGGAGGGGCTCACACGGGTGGATTTGCAGAAGCAGATCGATCAACTGCAGAGCTCGATGCAGGAGACCAAGAGCAAGCAGATCCGGAAGAAACTGGCCAAGCGGATCAAATTGTTCCAGGGATTCCTCAGTTCGCGGATGCGGCCGGAGTGGATGATTCTGACTGTCCTGCCCGTAATCCCGCCGGACTTGCGTCCTTTGGTGCCCCTGGAAGGGGGTCGATTTGCGACGTCGGATCTCAATGATCTTTATCGGAGAGTGATCAACCGGAACAATCGGCTCAAGAACCTGCTCCAGCTCAAGACGCCCGAGGTGATCATCCGAAACGAGAAACGGATGTTGCAGGAGGCGGTGGATGCATTGTTCGACAACGGTCGGCATGGCCGGCCGGTCACGGGCGCGGGCAACCGCGCATTGAAATCGCTCAGCGACATGCTCAAGGGCAAGAGCGGGCGTTTTCGGCAGAATCTCCTGGGCAAGCGGGTGGATTACTCGGGGCGATCCGTGATTGTGATCGGGCCGGAGCTGAAGTTGCACCAGTGCGGATTGCCGAAGAAGATGGCCCTGGTGCTGTTCGAGCCGTTTATCATCCGCCGGCTCAAGGAGCTGGGCTACGTGCATACCGTGCGGTCGGCGAAGAAGATGATTGAACGGCAATCTCCCGAAGTTTGGGACGTGCTCGAGGAGGTAACCAAGGGACACCCGGTGTTGCTGAATCGCGCACCTACGCTGCACCGATTGTCAGTCCAGGCGTTCGAACCCGTCCTGATCGAAGGTGAGGCGATTCGGATCCACCCGCTGGTCTGCACCGCGTACAATGCGGACTTCGATGGCGACCAGATGGCGGTGCATGTGCCGCTGTCGGTGGAGGCGCAGATGGAGGCGCGATTGTTGATGCTCGCGCCGATGAACGTCTTCAGCCCGTCGAGCGGTAAGCCGATCATGACGCCCACCCAGGATATCACGCTCGGTTGCTACTATCTTACCGCAACCCCTCGTGACCTCCTGCCCACGCCTCGCGAACGTAGGCTCAAACTCTTCGCCACCCGCAGCGAAGCGATCTTCGCCTACCTCGATGGCGCGGCGGGCAAGCACGAGTGGATCCGGCTGGCGAATCCCGATCTGGGTCGCACTACCGTCTATGGCGATTCGGTAAAGAAGGTGATTGAGACCACGGTGGGCCGCGTGATCTTCAGCGAGATCTGGCCGGCAGAGCTCGGGTTTGCCAATCGTCAGGTCGGCAAGTCGCAGCTCGGGGACATGATCTGGAACTGTTACAAGTTCTGCGGGCAGGAGCGCACCGTGAACGTGCTCGATAAGCTCAAAGATTTCGGGTTCCACGAAGCCACGCGGTCGGGAGTGTCGATTGGTATCGACGACATGATCATTCCGAAGGAAAAGGATCAGGAGATTGAGACGGCGCAGCACCAAATTGCGGAGGTGGAAAAGCAGCATCGCAAGGGCGTGATCACCTCGGGTGAGCGGTACAACCAGATCATCGACATCTGGACGCATTGCACCGACCAGATCTCCAAAGTCATGCTCCGAACCCTCGAACAGAATCAGGGCAAGAAAGAGTTCAATCCTTTGTGGCTCATGGTGGATTCCGGGGCGCGGGGCAACCGTCAGCAGGTGCGGCAATTGGCGGGAGTGCGTGGGCTGATGGCCAAACCCTCGGGCGATATCATCGAAAAGCCGATCCTGTCCAACTTCCGCGAAGGTCTGACGGTGCTCGAATATTTCATCTCGACCCACGGCGCTCGCAAAGGTTTGGCAGACACCGCCCTGAAAACGGCGGATTCCGGGTACATGACCCGCAAGTTGGTGGACGTCGCGCAGGACGTCATCATTCGCCAGCACGACTGCGGGACCAACAACGGGATCTGGTTGCAGGCGATTTACGAAGGAGAAGACGAGGTCGTCAAACTCAGCGAGCGCATTGTTGGCCGCTGCGGTTGTGATGACATCTACGATCCCCGCGATCCCAAGATCAAGTTGCTGAGCGCGAACGATGAAATCGACGAGGTGAAGGCCAGGGCCATCGAGGACGCGGGAATTGAGCGCATGCGGATCCGGTCGGTCCTGACGTGCGAAAGCAAGCACGGGGTCTGCGTCGCCTGTTATGGACGCAATTTGGCCACCGGCGCCGCAGTGAAGCTGGGCGAGGCGGTGGGAATCATCGCCGCACAGTCGATCGGTGAACCCGGGACGCAGTTGACCATGCGCACGTTTCACTTTGGAGGGACCGCGTCGCAGGTGTTCAAGCAACCCCAGATCAAGGTGAAGTACGACGGCGCGGTCCGTTACAATGATCTGCGGTTGGTCGAGCTCGATGATGGCAGCAACATTGTCCTCAACAAGAACGGTTCTGTTTCGGTGCTGGCCGACGACGGTCGGGAGCTTGAGGTCCACAATGTCGTCATCGGCGCGGTGATTTCGGTTCCTCATGGAGGCCGGGTGAAGAAGGGCCAGACCATCGTGCAATGGGATCCTTACAATGTGCCGATTCTCTCCGAGAAGGCCGGCAAGGTCCGATTCCAGGACATCATTGAAGGTGTGACCATGAAACAGGAGGTCGACGAGACCACTACGCAAGAGGCCATGGTCATCATTGAGCACAAAGAGGATTTGCATCCTCAGTTGCTGGTCGAGGATTCCAAAGGCGAGGTGGTGGCCAGCTATCCCATTCCTTCCGGCGCCCATATTGTCGTGCACGAGGGAAGCCGGATCGTCGCGGGCACCCTCATGGCCAAAACCCCGCGCAAGACGGTCAAGACCAAAGACATTACCGGGGGACTACCCCGCGTGGCGGAATTGTTCGAGGCGCGGCGTCCGAAGGACGCGGCGGAGATTTCGAAGATTGATGGAATCGTGGATTTCGGTCCGACCGTGCGCGGCCGACGATGCATCCTCATCAAGGACGTGCAGACGGGGACGGAAGAGGAGCATCTGATTCCGATCGGCAAACACGTCATTGTGTTCAAGGGCGATTTCGTGAAGAAAGGTCAGCAGTTGACCGAGGGGCCGGTGGTCCCGCACGAGATTCTCGACGTGTGCGGGCCGCAGGAATTGCAGGAACATCTGGTGAACGAAGTCCAGGAGGTTTATCGCCTCCAGGGTGTGACCATCAACGACAAGCACATCGAGATCATTGTCCGTCAGATGTTGCGCAAGGTCCGAATTGTCGAACCGGGCGACACCACATTCTTGTGGGGCGACCAGATCGACAAAATTCCATTTGAGGAAGAGAACGAGAGGGTCGAGAAAATGGGTGGGAAACCGGCGGAGGCGCAACCGGTGTTGTTGGGGATCACCAAGGCTTCCCTGGAGACGGAGAGTTTCCTGAGCGCCGCCTCGTTCCAGGATACGACCCGGGTGCTGACCGAGGCCGCCAGCATGGGCAAGATGGATTGCCTGCGCGGTTTCAAGGAAAATGTCATCATGGGCCACATCATTCCGGCGGGGACGGGATTCGAGGGACACCGCAAAGTCGTGTTGAAGCCGCTGGTCGAGCCGGTGCCGGAAGCGCCGCTGGCCTTAACCTCCGATGAGGACCTGGCGGGTTAGCCGAGTGGCTATGAGAAAATCAGAAAGGGACAAATACTTGTTGCGCGGGGTAGACCCTTTGATATCATCCGCACTCCATTTTTTCGGGTGTACGAGTGGATCGCACCGGAGTTCCGGGCAACCGGGATAATTTGGGTCATTTTGCAATGCCGACCATCAACCAACTGATACGCAAAGGTCGCGAGCGACTTCGATTTAAGTCGAAATCGCCGGCGCTCCGGGGTTCGCCATTCCGTCGCGGGGTTTGTCTTCAGGTCATGACGCGCACCCCGAAGAAACCGAACTCGGCGATGCGGAAAGTGGCGAAAGTGCGCCTGACGAATGGTTATGAGGTCATTGCCTACATTCCCGACGAAGGCCACAACCTCCAGGAGCATTCGATCGTATTGGTCCGGGGCGGGCGGGTGAAGGATTTGCCCGGGGTGCGGTATCACATTGTGCGGGGGACGCTGGATGCCTCGGGGGTGGAGAAGCGCCGCGTGAGCCGTTCGAAATACGGGGTCAAACGACCCAAAGCACCCAAAGCCCCCGCAGCCAAGTAGGATCCATTTCTATGTCGCGACGCCGCCAAGCCATCAAACGCCCCCTAATCCCGGATGCAAAGTACCGCAGCACACTCATTACGCGTCTGGTCAATGTGATCATGCAGCGGGGGAAAAAGACCCTGGCGCAGCGGATCGTTTACGATGCCTTGGAGCAGATCGCCACTAAAAACCAAGCGGGCGATCCCCTCGAGATTCTGCAGCGCGCAGTGGATAACGTGAAGCCTCGCCTCGAAGTGAAGGCGCGGCGGGTTGGCGGCGCCACGTATCAGGTGCCGATGGAGGTCCCGAGCGACCGGCAGTTCGCGCTGGCGATGCGGTGGCTGGTGGATCTGGCGAACCGACGCAAGGGACAACCGATGAAAACGGCCTTGGCGGCGGAGGTCATGGAGGCCTACCAGGGGCAGGGGAACGCGATTCGAAAGCGCGACGAAGTGCATAAAATGGCCCAAGCGAACAAGGCATTCGCCCACTTCCGCTGGTAGCGGCCAAACCGCAAAGTGCGCCCCGCGAAGGATGTTGATCGGGGCGTTTTTAGTCTCTGAATTTTAATGCAGGTTGTTAAGGACATTTTGGATTCGGTCAATGCGGCCAATCGGCCGTACACGATGGAGCGTACGCGCAACATCGGAATTGCCGCGCACATTGATGCAGGCAAGACCACAACCACGGAGCGGATCCTGTTTTATACCGGGTTGATCCATCGCATGGGTGATGTCGATGACGGTAATACGGTCACCGACTGGATGGAGCAGGAGCGAGAACGGGGCATTACGATCACCTCCGCCGCGACCACCTGCTACTGGACCCAGAAGGAAGACGGCTGGTTGAAAACCGCGGTCGGGGTCCCGCACCGGATCAACATCATCGACACCCCGGGCCACGTCGATTTCACGGCCGAGGTGGAACGTTCGATGCGCGTGCTGGATGGCGCGGTGGCGGTATTTTGCGGCGTGGCGGGGGTGCAGCCTCAGTCGGAGACGGTCTGGCGGCAGGCGACGAAATACAAGGTCCCGCGAATCGCGTTCGTCAACAAGATGGACCGGGTGGGGGCGAACTTCGAGAACGCGGTGGGCGAGATGCGTCGCAAGCTTGGGGCGTATGCTTACACCGTCGTGCTGCCCATCGGCCGGGAGGATCACCTTCGGGGCGTCATCGACGTCGTTGCCCAGCAGGCGATGATCTACGACGAGACGGACGAAACCGGAATGCGTTACATGATCGGCGAGATTCCGATCGAGGAACGCGAACGGGCGAAGCTGGCCCTGGCCGAGCTCATCGAAGCCGTGGCGAACAAAGACGACGAGGTCGCGGAGCGGGTTATCGAAGATAAGCCAGTGGATCCCCAGTTGCTGAAGCGCGCCATCCGCCGTCTGACGTGCGCCCTTGAGCTGGTCCCGGTTTTGGGTGGTTCGGCTTTCAAGAAACGGGGAGTGCAGCCCTTGATCGACGCGATTGTGGATTATCTGCCTTCCCCGCTGGATGTACCGCCGGCACAGGGCCAGGACCCGACGCAGCCGGATCAACAGGTGACCGTCCCATCGGACGACCGCGCGCAGTTTTGTTCACTGGCATTCAAGTTGTGGAGTGATCCCTACGTGGGCAAGCTGGTGTTTTTCCGGGTATACAGCGGCCAGTTGAAAAAGGGAGATGTCATCTATAATCCCCGGACACGGAAGCGCGAGCGAGTGAGCCGGGTGATGATGATCCAGGCGGACAAGCGGATCGATGTGGACACCGTGTTCGCGGGCGACATTGCCGCCCTGGTAGGGCTGAAGAACATCACCACTGGCGATACCCTGTGCCGCGAGGATTTTGACATTTTGCTCGAACCGCCCACCTTTCCGGAGCCGGTCATCTCGATGGCCGTCGAGCCCAAGACCAAGGCGGACCGGGACAAACTTTCAGAAGGACTTCAACGGCTCGCCGAGGAGGACCCGACGTTCCGGTGTTTCACCGACGAGGAAACCGGGCAGTTGATCATCGCCGGGATGGGGGAGTTGCACCTGGAGATCATTCGGGACCGATTGTTTCGGGAGTTCAAGGTGGAGGCGAACGCGGGGGCGCCGCAGATTGCATATCGGGAGACGGTAACCAAGCCGGCTGAGGGCGAGGGCAAGTTCATCCGTCAATCCGGGGGACGCGGGCAGTACGGTCACGCAGTGATCCAACTCCAACCGAACGGCCGCGGCAAGGGAGTGGAGATCCTGAACGAGATTGTGGGAGGCGCAATTCCCCGCGAATATATTCCGGCAGTGGAACACGGCCTGGAGGAAGCCATCGGAGGCGGGGTGCTTGCGGGTTATCCGATGGTGGATCTGAAGATCAGCATCGTGGACGGCACCTTTCACGAAGTGGACTCCAGTGAACTCGCGTTCAAGATGGCCGGTATTTTCGCCTTGAAAGATGCGGCCAAGAAGGCGGGGGCGATCCTGTTGGAGCCGGTCATGAAAGTCGAGGTCACCACCCCGGATGAGTACCAGGGGGACCTGTTGGGGGATCTGAATCGGCGACGCGGCAAGATCATCAACATCGAAGGCAAGAACAATGCGACCATCCTCTACGCCGAGGTCCCCTTGGCGGAGATGTTTGGTTATGCCACCGCGATTCGGTCGCTGTCAAAAGGGCGCGCGGCCTACTCGATGGAGCCTTTCTCATTTGAGCCGGTGCCGAATAGCATCACCACCTCCATCCTGGACACGGCCCGGCCCAAAGCCGCGCGAGCTTAGAGTGCAACTTTGAATTATTGATTTTATGGCTGGACAACGCATCAGGATTCGGCTGAAAGCTTACGACCACCGCGTGATTGACCAGTCCGCGCATGACATCGTGGAGACGGTCAAGCGCACCGGCGCCCGGGTTGCCGGACCCATTCCGCTGCCGACGCGGGTCGAGCGATTCACCGTTCAGCGGTCGCCACACGCCGACAAGAAGTCCCACGAGACCTTTGAACAGCGGACACACAAGCGGCTTTTGGATATCATCGATCCCACGGCCAAGACGGTGGATGAACTCAAGAAGCTCAACCTGCCGGCCGGCGTGGACATCAGCATCAAGATCTAGGTTATGCTCGGCTTACTTGGAAAGAAATTGGGTCAGACCCGCGTATACGACCCGCAGGGCAATGCCGTGCACGTCACGGTGGTGCAGGCTGGTCCGAACCGCGTGCTTCAGTGCAAGACCGCCGAATCGGACGGATACTCCGCCGTCCAGTTGGGGTTCGACGACCAGAAGGAGAGTCGGCTTACCAAACCGGCGCTCGGGCACTTCAAGAAATTCAAAAACGCACCGACCCGGCGCGTGCGCGAATTTCGCGATTACCCGATGGAAGTGAAGCCGGGAGACATTTTGGGGGTCACCGTTTTCGCCCCCGGGGATTTCGTGGACGCGATAGGCATTACCAAGGGCCGCGGTTTCGAGGGGGTGGTAAAACGCCATGGCTTTCGCGGAGGTGACAGCACCCACGGTGCGAAGGGTTGGCACCGCCGGGCGGGCGCGATCGGGCAGCGGTTGTTTCCGGGGACGGTCATGCGTGGCACGCGGATGCCGGGGCACCTCGGGCAGGTGCGGCGGACCGTGCAAAATCTGCAGATCATCCAAGTGCGGGAATCAGAGCAGTTGTTATTGATCCGAGGCGCGGTTCCCGGCGCGAGCGGGGATTACGTGGTCATTCGCGCCGCCAAGAAGCAGCGCAAACAGTCGAGCCCGTCCGCGAAGGCCGGCAAATCATGATCGGAGCGCGATGAAACTGACGGTCAAAGATATTAAGGGGCAGGATCAGGGCGCGCTTGAGGTGCGCTTTGAACTGGTGGAGGGCGGGCGCGGCACGCAAGCGGTGCACGATGCCGTGGTCGCCTACCAAGCGAACCAGCGCATGGGCACCGCATGCACCAAGACGATGGGCGAGGTGGCTGGCACGGGGAAAAAGCCATGGCGCCAGAAAGGGACCGGCCGCGCGCGTGCGGGTTCCTTCGCTTCGCCGTTGTGGCGTGGCGGCGGCGTGGTTTTTGGTCCCAAACCACGGGATTTCAGCAAGAAGATATCGAAGAGCACACGCAAACTGGCCTTGCGCAAGGCGATGACCGAGCGGTTGCGGGCCGGAGATGTCACGGTCGTCGAGGATTTCAAGCTGACGGCACCGAAGACGCGTGAATTTGTGGCGGTCCTGGCCGCGCTTCAATCGACGGGGACGACGTTAGTGGTGGCCGAACCCAACGAGACGCTGATGCTGGCGTCACGTAATCTGCCCCAGGTGGAGTTGGCCACCGGCGAAGGACTGACGACCTACCAGATTCTGAAGTCCGACAAGTTGTTGTTCACCCGCGGGGCCTTCGCAAAGTTCGAGGAACGGCTGACGGAGCAGAGTTCATGAATTCCTTTCATATCATCAAAACCGTCCGGGTTACCGAAAAGGGGACGACCCAGGCCGATAAATACAACCAATACACCGTGGTGGCCGATCGCCGCGCGAACAAGGTCCAGATCCGATCGGCAGTGGAGGAGTTGTTCAAGGTGAAGGTCGTGCGGGTAAACACTCTGCATGTTCGCGGCAAATTCCGCCGCCAGCGAACCGCGCAAGCCGGGCAGGCCCCTTCCTGGAAAAAAGCAGTGGTTACGTTGAAAGAGGGCGACAAAATTGTGCTGACTTAGCAGTGGGGAAATATGCCTGTTAAATCATTCCGACCCCTGACGCCATCGCGGCGATACATAACTGTCGCGTCCTTCGAAGAAATCACGAAGGACCGGCCCGAGAAACACCTGGTGACGCGTCGCGTCAAATCGGGTGGACGAAACGCCTACGGCCGGATTACCGCCCGGGCAATCGGTGGTGGACACAAGCAAAAAGTACGGCGGGTGGACTTCAAGCGGGACAGGCGCGGCGTGGCGGCGAAGGTGATCGCGGTCGAATACGATCCGATTCGGTCGGCCCGGCTGGCCTTGCTCGAATATCCCGATGGCGAGAAGCGTTACATCATCGCTCCTAACGGCATCGCCGTTGGGGCGGCCGTGAAGGCAGGGGCAGACGCGCCACCGGAGGTGGGGAATTGTCTGCCCTTGCGGATTGTGCCGGTAGGCATGCCGATCCACAACATCGAGCTGGTCCCGGGACGGGGCGGACAAGTGGTTCGGGCTGCAGGCGGCGCTGCCACACTCATGTCGCGCGATCAGGGTTACGCCCAGGTTCGGCTCCCGTCGGGTGAGATCCGGCTGATCCACGAAGACTGTTACGCGACGATCGGCCAGGTGGGGAATACGGATCACGAAAAGATCGTGCTGGGCAAGGCCGGGCGGTCCCGGCATCTGGGACGCCGGCCGATGAGTCGCGGGATGGTGCGGAACCCCGTGGATCATCCCAATGGCGGAGGACAAGGGAAGTCGAAGGGTGGTGGTGGTCGTCAACACCTGACCTCGCCGTGGGGTCTGCTGGCCAAGGGTTACCGGACCCGCAAGCGGCGGAAGAACTCGAATCGGTTTATTTTAGTGCGGCGGGATGGCCGTCCGATGAAAGCGAAATAAGGTATGGGACGCTCGATCAAAAAGGGTCCGTTTGTGGACCAATCACTGATGGACAAGATCGTGAAGGCCAAGGACAGCAAATCCAAGGCGCCGATCAAGACCTGGTCCAGGCGATCGATGATTACTCCGGATTTCGTCGGCTTAACTTTCAATGTGCACAACGGGAAGGTGTTCAACCCCGTGTTTGTCACTGAAAACATGGTGGGTCATCGATTGGGTGAGTTTTCCCTGACCCGGATTTTCCGCCGTCATGGAGCTCATACCGCAAAGGCTGAAGCCAAGTAAACTTATGGAAGTGCGAGCAATCACACGGAACGTGCGGATGTCAGCGCAAAAGATGCGCGAGGTGGTGCGGCAAATCCAGGGGTTGAACGCGGTGCAGGCGCAGGCGTTATTGGCCGTAGTCCCGCGGAAGTCGGCGCGCTGGGTGGAAAAGACGCTGAGATCTGCCTTGGCGAATGCGGAAAACAACCAAAAGTTGAAACCGGAAACGCTCCGAATCAAGGAAGCGGTGGCGGGAACGGCGACCAGCTTGAAGCGCTTCGTGCCGAAGGCGCGTGGCTCGGCTGGGCCGATTATCAAGCGGACGTGTCACATCAAAATTGTGCTGACGGACAAATAGGTCTATGGGACAGAAAACCAACCCGATCGGGCTTCGGATTGCGCTAAATAAGGATTGGCGCTCGAAGTGGTATGCGGACAAGAAGGAATTTGGCAAATTGCTGGCCGAAGACGAGCGGATCCGCGAGCTCCTGAAGAAGAAGCTGGAATCGGCCTCGGTTCCCAAGATTCAAATCGAGCGCGCGGCCACGCGCTGCCGCATCACGATTCACACCGCGCGTCCCGGGGTCGTGATTGGTCGAAAGGGCGCCGAGATCGACAAGATCAAAGAGGAACTCAGCCGGTTGACCGGCAAGGAGATCTACGTCGAGATCATCGAAGTGAAGAAGCCGGAAATCGACGCCCAGTTGGTCGCCGAAAACATCGCGTTGCAGTTGGAACGCCGGATTTCATTCCGCCGCGCGATGAAGAAGGCGGTCCAAACCGCCATGGATTTCGGGGCGGAGGGCATCAAGATCCGATGCTGCGGCCGCCTGGGCGGTGCGGAACTGGCCCGCACGGAGTCCTATCATCAGGGTCGTGTCCCGTTGCATACCCTGCGGGCTAACATTGATTATGGTTTCGCCGAGGCAAAGACCGTGTATGGCAAACTAGGTATCAAATGCTGGATTTGCACCGGGGAAACGAAGAATGAAAAGCCGGCAAGCCGGGCCGTTACGACAGCAACCGCATAGCACAGCGGAAGAGGATTTTATATGGCGTTGATGCCCGAACGAGTTAAGCACAGAAAGATGCAGCGGGGGAACCGCAGCGGCCTGGCCTCGCGCGGCACGACCGTGGCCTTCGGGGAATTTGGGTTGCAGGCGTTGGAACGTTGCTGGCTCGACACCAAACAAATCGAGGCCGCGCGCGTGGCGCTCACCCGTTTCATGAAGCGCCGCGGCAAGGTCTGGCTGCGGGTGTTCCCGGACAAATCGTACACGAAGAAACCGCTCGAGGTTCGGATGGGTACGGGCAAAGGCGCGGTCGAGACCTGGGTGGCGGTGATCCGGCCCGCCAACGTGTTGTTTGAGGTGGACGGCGTGGCCGCCGATGTGGCGCGAGAAGCGATGCGGCTGGCAGCCGCCAAGTTGCCCATGAAAACCAAGTTTATTTCGCGACACCGCGCCGGGGCCGCGAGACTCTGAGACATGAAAACGTCCGAGCTAAGAGATTTAACCCTCGTCGAGTTGCGGGCCAAAAGCCGCGATCTCCGGCAGGAGTTGTTCAACCTCCGGTTGCAGCAGGCGAGTGCTCAACTGGAGAAAACGGCGCGATTGCGTCTGCTCCGGCGGGACGTGGCGCGGCTGGAAACTCGAATTACCGAAGTGCAGCGCCAGACGAGGTAGATTTGCTATGTCAGAAGCCAAAGACCAGCCGGACCATCGCAAAGAGCGCGTGGGAGAAGTGGTGTCGAATCAAATGACCAAGACCATCGTGGTCCGGGTCGAGCGCCGGTTTCAGCATCCCCGCTTCCATAAAGTGATCACGCGATACAAAAAATTCTACGCGCACGACGAGGAAAGAAAGGCCCAGGTGGGCGACCGCGTGCGCATCCGCGAAACCCGGCCCCTTTCGAAAACGAAGAACTGGCGGCTGGTGGAGATCGTGGAGCGGAGCGGGGCGGCGGCCCTTTCGACCCCTTAAGCGCGAGGAGAAGTTATGCTTCAGATCAGATCCATTTTGGACGTGGCGGATAACACGGGAGCCAAGCGGGCCGCGGCGATCGGGGTGCTGGGTCGAAACCAGCGTTACGCCCACATCGGCGACGTGATCAAGGCCCACATCAAAGAGGCCACGCCCGATGGCACGGTGAAAAAGGGAGAGGTGGTCGACGCCGTCGTGGTGCGGACCCGAAAAGCGATCCGGCGCAACGACGGTTCCTATTTGCGGTTCGACAGCAATGCGATCGTGATTATCGACAAGGACCTGAATCCGCGCGGAACTCGGATATTCGGCCCGGTCGCACGCGAGTTGCGGGAGAAGAAATTCATGAAAATCATCTCGCTGGCGCCGGAGGTCATCTGAGATATGACGAAATCGCACGTAAAACGAGGGGACGAAGTCGTGGTCATAGCCGGCACCGAGCGGGGAAAGCGCGGCAAGGTGATTCGGGTATTGCGCGACAAGCAACGCGTCATTGTCGAGGGCGTGAAGATGATCAAGCGCCACACGCGCAAGAGCCAGCAACATCCACAAGGCGCGATCGTCCAGCGGGAAGGAACCGTGCATCTCTCGAACGTCATGCTGGCCGCGAAGTATGACGCGCACCGCGCCAAGCGCAACGCCGCCTAGAGGCTCCATGAAATCGAGACTTTATCAGAAATACGTCGACTCGGTTCGCCCCACGTTGAAGGAAAAGCGGACTTACCAGAACCTTCACGAGGTGCCGTCGCTCGAGAAGATCGTGATCAACATGGGCGTAAGCGCCTCGCTCGAGAAGAGCGCCGTGGACGACGCCGCCAAAGACCTCACGATGATCACCGGCCGCAAGCCGGTCATCAACCGATCGCGGAAAAGCGTGTCCAATTTCAAATTGCGCCAGGGCCAGCCGATTGGCTGCCGGGTCACGCTCCGCCGTGATGTCATGTACGAGTTCTTCGATCGGTTGGTGGCGGCCGCGCTGCCGCGCATTCGCGATTTCCGCGGGCTCTCCGTCCGGTCCTTTGACGGGCGGGGAAATTATTCTTTGGGGTTGGCGGACCAGACAATATTTCCGGAGATTGATTTGGACAAGATCAAGCGGCATCAGGGCATGGACATCACGCTGGTGACGACCGCCCGGACGGACGAGGAAGCGCTGGAGTTGTTGAAGTTGATGGGCATGCCGTTTGCCGAAGGACGATAAATTATGGCTAAGAAATCTTGGAAGGAACGTAACCAGAGAAAGGCCCAGACGGTGAAGAAGTACGCGGCGCTCCGGGCCGAATTGAAAGCCAAGGGCGATTATGCGGCGCTGGCCAAACTGCCGCGCGACGCCAGCCCGGTGCGGGTGGTGAATCGCTGTTCACTTACCGGACGCCGTCACGGTTATCTCAGGAAATTTGGTTGTTCACGGCTGACTTTCCGGGAGATGGCCCTCTCGGGGCGGATTCCTGGTGTGACCAAAGCAAGCTGGTAGGCCTATGACCGACACAATTTCCGATATGCTGACTCGGGTTCGCAACGCCAGCCACGCGTTGAAACCGGAGGTTGAGGTGGTTTACTCGAAGTTGAAAGAGAACCTCGCGCGGATCCTCCAGGAGGAAGGCTACATCGCCGGCTACGGCGTGGAAGGTTCCACGATCAAACGAATCCGACTCAAACTCAAATTCCAGGGCCGAAAAGGGGTCATCGCCGGCCTGCGTCGCGTCAGCCGTCCGGGCTTGCGCCGGTATGTCGGCAGCCGCGAAGTTCCGCGGGTGCTGGGTGGCTTGGGCGTGGCCATCCTCTCGACGCCACGCGGGGTGATGACCGGCGCCGAAGCCCGCCGGCAGAATGTCGGCGGGGAACTCCTGTGCTACGTCTGGTAGCCGCTTATTTATGTCGAGAATTGGAAGAATGCCGGTGCCCATCCCGGCCAAAGTCAAAGTCGAGTTGCAAGGCCGGAGCATTCGAGTCGAGGGGCCGAAGGGTAAACTGGCATTTGCCCTCCCCCGGCGGACCAGCGTCACCGTCGACGGAAGCCAGGTCAAGGTGAGCCGGGATGGGGATGATCCGGAGGCGCGGTCGATGCATGGACTGGCACGGGCCATCGTGAACAATATGGTGCAGGGGGTGAGCGAGGGCTTTGTGAAGCGCCTGGAAATTGTCGGAGTGGGATTCAAGGCCGCCGTCCAAGGCAAGTCGATTACCATGAACCTTGGATATTCGCACCAGATCGTTTATGCGATTCCCGACCAGGTGAAGGTGACGGTCGACGACAACACGAAGATCACCATCGAAGGGCCAAGCAAAGAGCGGGTTGGCGAAGTTGCGGCAGAATTGCGCTCATTTTATCCACCTGAGCCTTATAAGGGCAAGGGCGTGCGCTATGCCGGCGAACATATTATCCGGAAAGAGGGCAAGACCGTGCAGTAGTGCGCTACCGCGGCAGACCCCCATAGTGAGAATAGCATGAGGACCGAGAAGAAGCGGAAACAGGCCGAATACCGCCATCTGCGTGTGCGGCAGAAAGTGAACGGGACACTGGAACGCCCACGGATGAGCGTTTGTTTTACCGGCAAACACATCTACGTCCAATTCGTAGATGATCTTGCCGGGCGGACTTTGGCGAGCGTTTCCACCCGGCTCAAAGCGCCGGAACCGGGGGCGCGTTTGAGCGCCAACGTTTCCAGCGCGAAGCAATTGGGCAAGATCGCGGCCGAAGCGGCGCGCGGGCAAGGTATCGAACGGGTGGTATTTGACCGGGGAAGTGCGGCCTACCACGGCAAAGTCAAGGCCTTGGCCGACGCGGCCCGGGAGGCGGGTTTAAAGTTTTAGTCTGTTGTGAGGAGATCCTATTGTGGCTGAAGAAACACGAGTTCCATCCGATTCAGGCCGGCCGATGCGTGGTCGGGGACCGCGCCGGGGCCGGCCAGCGCCGGGCTCAGATAGCGGCAACGAAAACCGCGAAAATGAGCTGACCGAGAAGGTCATTTACATCAATCGCTCGGCCAAGGTCGTCAAAGGTGGACGGCGCTTCAGTTTTAGCGCACTGGTCGTCGCGGGTGACCGGCGCGGCCGGGTGGGTTTGGGGTTGGGTAAGGCCGGCGAAGTGGCCGATGCCATTCGGAAAGGAAGCGATATCGCCAAGCACAGCATGGTGGGTGTATCGCTCCGACAGGCCACTATTCCACACGAGGTCCTCTCCACCTATGGCGGTGCGCGTGTTCTGTTGCGCCCGGCATCACCGGGAACGGGGGTCATCGCGGGTAAGACCGTTCGAGCCGTCCTGGAGGCGGCCGGGGTACGGGATGTCCTGAGCAAATCCCTGGGTTCGAACAACGCCGCAAATGTCGCCAAATCCACGTTGCAAGCCCTGCAAATGCTTCGCCAGCGGGAGGATATCATGCGCGGCCGTGGTGTGATGTTACCTTCACCAGCGCCGGCTTCGGCGGCACCGGCAGCCAGCTAAGCTTATGCGTTTACATGATTTGAAACCCAGGCCGGGTGCAAAACGCCGGCGCAAGCGTTTGGGACAAGGCGAATCCAGCGGACATGGCAAAACCAGCACCCGGGGCGGCAAAGGACAAACGGCGCGCTCGGGGGCATCCATTCGGCCGGGCTTCGAGGGGGGACAGATGCCTTTGATTCGGCGGATGCCCAAGCGCGGATTCAATAACAAGCGATTTGGCACAAGGTATCTGCCCATCAACCTCTCGGACTTGGAACGTTTCGAAGAAGGGAGCCGGGTCGATGAAGCGGCATTGTGCGCGCTCGGTTTGGCGAACGGCGTTTCGGATGGCATCAAAGTGCTGGGGAAAGGCGCGCTCACCAAGCGCCTGAGCGTCAGCGCTCACGGCTTTAGCGCGTCTGCCCGCGCGAAGATCGAAGAACTGGGCGGGAGCTGCGAATTGATTACGAAGAAAGTCGCTGCCAGGAAGGAGAGTTAGGGCGTCAGCCCCGGCGTTATGTTCAAGGCCATCGCCAGCACGTTCGCAAATTGCTTCAAGATCCCGGAGCTGAAGTCGAGGATTCTTTTCACGCTGCTTCTCCTGGGAATCTGCCGGGTGCTCTCGTGGATTCCCGTGCCGGGGCTGGATGCCTCTTCGTTGACGGCATTTTTTGAGAAAAGCAGCCGGGAAACGAATTCGCTGTTGGGGATGTACAGCATGTTCACCGGAGGTGGCATGAACCGGTGCGCGGTCGGAGCGTTGGGGATCATGCCTTATATCACGGCAACGATCATCATCCAGTTGCTCAGCGCCGTGGTCCCTCAATTGAGCAAGTTGGTGCGGGAAGAGGGTGGCCGGGCCAAGATCATCCAATACGGGCGGTACCTGACCGTGGTACTTTGTCTTGGGCATGGAACGCTGATGGCCCTCGGCTGGGAACACCCCCAACAATTGTTCGGCAATGAATTTCAGGGCAAATTGGTCGTTGTTCAGAATCTCTGGTGGTACCGCATTCAGACGGTATTGATGCTGACCACCGGCACCATGCTGCTCATGTGGCTGGGCGAGCAAATCACCGATCGCGGGATTGGGAATGGTGTGTCGCTGGTCATCACCATCGGTATCATTGCCGATATCCCCGGCGCGGCGAACGGTCTGTATTACATGATGTTCCCGCCCGCTGGCGGTGGGACCGGACTGCACATCTTTCAACTCGCCGGTTTGGTAATGCTCCTCATGGCGGTGGTCGCGGGGGTTATTGCCGTCACGCAGGCACAGCGAAAGGTTCCGGTGCAGTATGCCCAGCGCGCGGTCGGCCGAAAGGTCTATGCGGGCCAGACTTCCTACATGCCGTTGCGGGTGAACTACGCGGGAGTGATGCCGATCATCTTCGCCCAGGCCATCCTGATGTTTCCGAGCATGATTTTCTTTAAACTGGGGGCCATTCTGGATATTCGGTTTTTCGAAGAGTTCGGCCGGCAGCTCAGTCCCGGGTATTTGATGTATTACCTGTTTTACGGCGCGATGATCCTGTTCTTTTCCTATTTCTGGGTCGCCACCCAGTTCAATGAAATCCAAATCGCGGATGACCTGAAAAAGCACGGTGGCTACATCCCGGGCGTGCGGCCAGGCCAGGCCACCAGTAATTTCCTGCACCATTCCATGAGCCGGATCACCCTGGCGGGCGCGATTTTCCTGACCTTGATTGCCGTTGCGCCAATGCTGCTGGGGCAGTGGTTTAACATTGATCCTCGCGTCTCGCGATTCTTCGGCGGCACGAGCATATTGATTACCGTGGGTGTGCTGTTGGACACGATGCGGCAGATGGAATCGCATCTCTTGATGCGGCATTACGATGGGTTCCTCAAGAAGGGCCGTATCCGTGGCCGGTTTTAAGATGGCACGCCATCGCGCGAGGAAGCTGTCCCAATGGACCATTCGAGTTCTCTGACAATGAAGATTTAGGCCGGTAGCCCCGGGCCCCGGTGTCATCGGGGGAAGTTTGTTCAAGGCATGATTATACTGAAAACCGAACGTGATCTCGAGGCGATGCGCCCGGCCTGCCAGTTGGCTGGCACGGTGTTGGATGCCGTGGCGACCTGGATCCAGCCCGGTGTGACCACGCGCGAAATTGATGAATTCGCGGCCAGCCAGATCAAGCATTTCGGGACGAAAAGCGCTTTCCTGGGTTATCGTAAATATCCGTGTCACATCTGCATCTCGGTAAATGAACAAGTGGTGCACGGTTTGGCGGGCGATCGCAGGGTCCAGTTCGGAGATATCGTCAGCCTCGACGTGGGCGTGACCCAGTCCGGGTTTATTGGCGATACGGCCCGGACGGTCGCCGTTGGCGGCTGTGACGCCCCGGCCCAGAAACTCATGGATGTGACTGAACAGGCCTTGTTCGAAGGTATCACCCGGGCCGTGGCCGGCAACCGGGTGGCCGATATATCCCTGGCCATTCAGCGCCACGTCGAATCCAACGGCTTTAGCGTGGTCCGGGAATTCGTTGGGCACGGAGTCGGACGAAGCATGCACGAAGAACCGCAGGTCCCGAATTTTGTCGACGACAAGCCTTCGCCGAAGTTGAGGCCAGGCATGACGCTGGCCATCGAGCCGATGGTCAACGAGGGTGGGGCGGCGGTGCGGCTCCTAAATGACGGATGGACAGTTGTGACCCAGGATGGTAAACGGTCTGCTCATTTTGAGCACACCGTGCTGGTCACGGAATCGGAGCCGGAGATACTCACGTGCCTGGAAAAGGTGCCTTTACGGTCGAAGGCCGAATAGTCAATGTGCGGGGTCCCGGGCTGGCGGACGTCGAATTGCCAAATGGACATCGGTTGGTCGGGCATTTGTCGCGGCGGGAGCGTGAGCTGGGCTTGCCGCTCATGGTGGGTATGATGACGACAGTGGAAGTCTCGCCTTGCGATCTGTCGGAAGGCCGGATGAGATTGAAAACAGATTTGAAAAAATGAAAGTTCGAGCATCAGTAAAACGACTGTGTGAACACTGCCGGATTGTGCGCCGCAAAGGGGTGATCCGGGTAATCTGCAGCAATGCACGACACAAGCAACGACAAGGTTAGCGTATGCCACGACTTTTAGGTGTTGATATTCCCGGTCAGAAGCGAATCGACATTGCCTTGCGCTATATTTACGGCATTGGTCCGGTAAACGCCCGAAGCATACTCGAAAACGCGCAAATCAATCCGGCCCTGCGCGCCAAAGACCTTAACGAACAACAACTCTCCCAGATCGTGCATGCCATGCAGGAAGGCAAGTACGTCATCGAAGGAGATCTGCGCCGCGAAATCGGGCTCAATTTGAAAAGGTTGCAGGGCATCAAATGCTACCGCGGTGTAAGACATCTGCGCGGGCTGCCGGTCCGCGGCCAGCGCACGTCGACCAACGCGCGAACTCGCAAAGGACCCCGCAAGACCGTCGGCGTGCAACGCAATCCGAAAGCCAAGACCGGCATTCACTAACCTTTAGCTATGGCAGAAGAACCCAAGACCAAGAAGCCCGCCGCCCCAAAGGAAGCCAAACCCGAAGCGGCTCCCGCTGAAGCGGCCGCCACCGCGGAAACGCCAAAAGAAAGGGCGCCGAAAGGCGCCAAGAAGGATGCTGCGCCGGCCGCGGCCGCATCGGCAACCGGGGGGCCGGCGCCCGTCGCGGGGGTGGCCACTGTGCGGAGCGCGGCGGATTTGCTGGCAGATGAGAGCGCGGGAAAGAAGATCATCAAGGCGAAGGGTTCGAAGAATATTATTGTTGGAGTCGCGAATGTGTTGGCGACGTTCAACAATACCATCGTCTCGATCACCGACATGCAGGGAAATGTCATCGGCTGGTCCAGTGCCGGCAAGGTCGGTTTCAAGGGCTCGCGAAAGAGCACCGCGTTTGCCGCCCAGCAAGTCGCCCAGGATGCCGCCCGGCAAGCCATGTCGCACGGCATGAAAGAAGTCGAAATCAAGGTCAAAGGACCCGGCTCCGGGCGGGAATCGGCGATCCGCGCCCTGCAGGCAATCGGATTGGAGATTTCGGCAATCAAAGATGTCACCCCGGTGCCGCATAACGGTTGTCGTCCGCGCAAAAAGCGCCGCGTGTAGTCCGATTCAGGAATTTTGTTATGGCTCGTTATACTGGTCCTCGCACTCGCATCAGCCGCCGTTTCGGTGTGCCCATCTATGGTCCCAGCAAATATCTGGAGCGTCGCAATTACGGTCCGGGCATGCATGGCCCCAAGTCCCGCCGCAAGGTTACCGATTATGCCCTGGGACTGATCGAGAAACAGAAGCTGCGATATTACTACGGACTGATGGAACGTCAGTTCCGCGCGGTCTATGAACGGGCCTTGAAAAAGCGCGGAGTAACCGGCGAAACGATGCTGCAGATCCTGGAGACCCGGCTGGACAACGTAGTCTATCAGATGGGTTTCGGTACTACGCGCCCGGCGGCGCGACAGATGGTGGCCCACGGCCACGTCCAGGTTAATGGCCGGAAAGTCAGCATACCGTCGTACGCCCTGCGCGTGAACGACGTGGTTGAAGTCAGGAACAACAGCGTGTCGCGGCAATTGGCCACCAAGAATCTCGAGCTTTCAACCAGCCGGGCAGTACCCGACTGGGTGAGTCTGCAGAAAGACGCGTTTAAAGGTGTCGTGACGCGAGTCCCCGGACGCGACGAGATCCAGCCTATTGCCAATGAGCAGGCGGTTGTTGAATTTTATTCCCGCTAAACCCGCGGTCCTTTCCCGGTTGGAAAGGGCCAAACTGCAATTATATGGGCCCCGGCGGCGGGAATTTACGCCGGGAGCCAGATTAAAATTGCATTTCTGAAAGAGATCCTATGCCAGTACGATTAGGTCGGTTCGAAATGCCGAAGCGGTTGGTCAAAGAAGATGCCACCGCCACCGGCACCTATGCCAAATTCATCGCGGAGCCCTTTGAGACCGGGTACGGTCACACCGTCGGCAATGCCTTGCGTCGTGTGCTGCTCTCCTCGCTCGAGGGTGCGGCGATCAGCTCTGTCAAAATCGATGGCGCCATGCACGAGTTCACCGCCATCGACGGAGTGGTCGAAGATGTGACGGACATCGTGTTGAACCTCAAGAAGCTGCTGTTCAAGGCTCATAGCCGCGAACCCCAGACTCTGCTCCTCTCCAGCAGCAAGGAAGGCTCGGTAACCGCCGCCGACATCCAGCTCAATCAAAACCTCGAACTCGTCAACCCAAACCAGCATATCTGCACCCTGGACCGAAAACGAAAGTTCGAGATGGAACTCGAAGTCAAGGTCGGACGCGGTTTTTGCCCGGGTGACGAAAACAAAAAGCTGGATCAGCCCATCGGCGTGATCCCAATCGATTCCCTGTTTTCGCCGGTGTCCCGCGTGCGTTACCTGGTTGAGGATGCCCGGGTGGGCCAGCGCACGGATTATGATCGGTTGATCCTCGAGGTTTGGACCGACGGTCGTGTTTCCCCGGACGACGCCTTGACGCAGGCCTCCGCGATCCTGCAGCATCATCTCGATGTATTTGTGGGTTACGACAAAAATGCCGTGCAATTCGAAGAGGAAGAGACACGGCAGGACGACGAGCGCTCGAAGTTGAGGAAGCTCCTGAACATGAGCGTCAACGAAATCGAGCTCAGCGTTCGTGCGGCCAATTGCCTGAATAATGCCAACATCACAACGGTCGGCCAATTGGCCATGAAGAGCGAGGCGGAGATGCTGAAGTACCGGAATTTCGGCAAGAAATCCCTCAATGAAATCAAAGACAAACTGGCCGCACTCGGTTTGTCTCTGGGCATGAACCTGGACCCCGGCCTGCTCGAAGCGCCGAAAGAGGAACCCCGCACGACGTAAGGATTTCTATGCGCCATCTGAAGCACACCGCCAAACTCGGGCGCACCGGTTCGCACCGGAACGCCATGCTGGCGAACTTGGTTTCCAGCTTGATCAAGCACCGGCGGATTACCACCACCCTCGCCAAGGCGCGCGCGGCGCGGCCGGTTGCGGAAAAGATGATCACCCTTGGCAAGAAAGGGACCCTGCATGCCCGGCGCCTCGCCGCAGCCCGATTGCGTCAGCAACCGCGGACACTCCACCGCCGCAAGGCCGACCGCGAGGCCTGGCGCAAACACCACGACCTGGTGAGGATCCTCTTTGAGGACTTGGCGCCCACGTTCAAGGAACGGCACGGCGGCTATACCCGCATCGTCAAATTGGGTCAACGCCAGGGCGACGCCGCGCAACGAGCCATCCTCGAATGGGTGGAAGGTGAGGCGATCATACCCACCGAGCGACCGGCACCCGCCGGCAAGGAGTGAACTCCGAATAGCTCCGGCCGGCTCCAGCTTCCGGTCTGCACCAGCGGTCCGAATTGATTCTTGAAGGGCGATCCTGTTTCGCGGGATCGCCCTTTGTCGTTAGCCCGGAAATTTCACACGTGAAATGCCCACTTCCATCCACCCGGTTTTCGGGTGAAATTTCCGGGCCCGCATTTTTGCGGCAACCAAAGTCATTCTGCCACTTGACAACTGTAGAGCCATGAAAAATGCGGGTTAGGCCGCCACAGAATCTTCCGGCAGAGGTTTGCCCTTGGTTTCCGGCGCCCACAATAGAGCCACCAGCCCCACCAGGTAGATCAGCGACATCAAAACCGCGGCGGTGCGGAACGTGAGCACACCGCTGAGCAATCCGAGCAATATTGGAAAAGGAGCGGCGAGATATCGAACCGTGTTGTAACAAAACCCCACCCCCGTGCCGCGCAGGCGTGTCGGGAAAAGCTCCGGGAAATAAATCGAATAACCGGCGAACACCGAGAGTTGAGCGAAGCCCATCAGCGGGAGCATCCAGTAGGCATCGGTCGCCGTTCGCAGGGAATGGAACACATACATCGTCACGCCCAGGCAGAGCAAAAAGGATCCCGCAAATGCTATCCGCCGGCTGAAGTACGAAGCCACAAACGTGAAACTGATCATCCCCAAAAACGCCCCCACTTGCTGCAGCAGAAAACCCGTCGAGCGAACGCTGTCGATAATCTCCTGCGGCTGGCCCGCCAGCGCCTTCGAAACCAATTCGGGAGAGAAGAATCCTATGCCCCAAAGACCAATCATTCCCGATACACCAAGCATCAAACCCACTATGGTGTTGCGTCGCCAGCGCGGATTGCGGAAGAGATCCGTCGGCGCCCCCACGCGTTTCGATCTGTCCGATCCGATCGCTGCTGCCTTCGCCGCGCGCCATGCCTCGGGTTCCTTCAACAAAAACATGATCGGCACGACCAATAACGCCGGAACGACACCCACGAAAAACAACACCCGCCAGCCGGCAAATCCCCCCCACAGCCCCGGAGCCCCCGGCTGGATGCAGAGACTGATCGAGGCGGCCAAAATGTTGCCCGTGGCTGAAAGGGCCTGCAGCGATCCCAAGGCCAGCGACCGCAGCCGCCCCGGGACGCTCTCCGCGACCAGCGTCGTGGCGGCGCCGAACATGCCCCCGACGCCCAGCCCCACCAAAAATCGAAACGCAGAAAAATCCACCCAGCTCTGCGCAAACCCGGACAGGCCCGTGAACCCGGAGTAGACCAGGAGCGTGGCCGCCATGGTCTTCACCCGGCCGGCTTTGTCGCTCATGATCCCGAAGATGATCCCGCCGGTCGCCCAGCCGACCATCATGCAGCTCGTGGCGATGGTTCCATAAAGGGTGACATTCCGTGGCCCATCAGGATTCCCTGCCAGCAGTTCTTTCAATGCCCATTCGCGTGAGAGGGAGAACAAGGCCTGGTCCATGCAATCAAATAGCCATCCGCAGGAAGCGATGATCACGACCAGCCAATGGTAAAACGTCACGCCCTGGAACGGGTTTTGGACTTGTCCCGGATAGGAGCTTGTTGGATTGGATTGCATGCGGTTAGCTCAAGCAGTTCAATGGTTGTATCCTCAGCACCTCGGTCCGCTCACGAGCACCTGCCGCGGCAGGACGCTGAACTCGGTATAACTCGGTGCGCCGGCCCCCGGCACGGCGTGAATGTGATTGGATCGCCGGCCGCTAATGGATCGTTGTTCGAACGCCTCTATAGACCACATCCCCGGGTCTGGGTTCGAACCCGCAGGAGGTACATGTCGGCGGTCAGGTACAAAACCGATCCGTCGTTGCCCCAGGCACAATTGGCCGTGGCTTCACCGGTGTGGATGACCCCCAGGAGCGTCGCGTCCGGGGCGATGACCAGTATCCCCCCCGGCCCGGTAGCGAAAAGGTTGCCTTGGTGATCCACTTTCATCCCGTCCGGTAATCCCTTCCGACCCGGCAACCACGGGGTTGCATCAAAAAATACGCGCCCGTTCCGAATGGCTCCCGACTCATCCACATCGAACGCCATGATCACTGGACGCACGGGGTCCGAGACAGCGACATAGAGAATCCTTTCGTCGGGAGAAAAGGCGATCCCATTGGGAAAGGTGAGCCGGCTGGTGAGGAGGTCGACTTTGCCATCCGGGGTGAGCCGGAATACCCCATTGAACAGTAATTCTTTGGCCGGATCATCATTGAGTTTCTCCAGACCATACGGGGGATCCGTGAAGTAAAGGTCGCCATTGGAACGGTAAACGGCATCGTTGGGACTGTTCAGGCGGTTGGACTGATAGAAACGCGCAACCGCGCTGAAACTCCCGTCCGTTTCCAGTCGCGACACCCGGCGATCTCCATGCTGGCAAAGCACCAGGCGTCCCTGGGCGTCCAGCAAAAGCCCGTTCGAGCCTGGCTCGCCATCGCGGGCCCGGCTGCCTGTGTAGCCACTGGGCTTGAGGAAAACAACAGGTTCATCACCTTCTGTCCATTTGAAAACCGTGTTGGCTGGCACGTCCGAGAACAGCAAATAATTCCCGTCCTTGACCCAAACAGGTCCTTCAGCCCAATCGAAGCCTTCGGCGAGTTTTTCAATCGGTGTTCCCGGCGCGATCAGGGTGTCCAATCGAGGATCGAGTCGCTCGATATCGCCGATCGCGGGATAGCTGTTGGCCGGACTCATGGCCGGAGCCGGAGTTGAAGAGCGGGTGGTGGACTGGCAGGCGGTGACGATCAATCCCAGAAGGATCCCGGTTGCAAGGCAGTAGACGGGTGGATCGATACGCATAGCCATCAGTTGGTTGGAACATGCACAGAATGGTGTCGCCGCCGCTCACGGGTCAAGACAATCCGGGCGAGACGGGGAGGGCAGGGAGGGCATGTAAACGGCGTGCCCACATTCCTGCCATGACGATGCCTGCCAGTTTCCGTCGGCGTCCACGATTACAGGTGCCCTTCCGGCGACACGGCACTCGCTCATTTTCCTGATGTGTGTCTAGTGGCAACGATCATCGCCGCCAACTTTTCCCGTGCCTGTTCGTACACTGCGGGGTCCTTGTTCCACTGAAAGAACGTTGGGGTGAGGGATTGAACTTGTTGCCGCGCTTCGTCCGTTTTCCCCGCCTGCTGGAGAATGGTCAGATATTCGTAGTCCTCGATACCGTCGCGCAATGCCTTGAGACGGATCGTGGGCACGATGCCGTCGTAGCCCACCGGGCGCGCTGGGTAAACCAGGGATCCCTCGCCGTTGAAGACGATTTCCTTGCTGCCCTGCTGCGGCCGGCCGTTGCCGGTGTAGAAGGGCGCCTGTGTCCATGGATCATCACTTTGACGCCAGTAGGACATGCCACCCCAATAGAGCAAACCTTGGATACCATCGGGCCAGGCCATCCACGCAGGCACGCGATAATTCAGCAGCGGAAAATCAATGTGCCACCAGGGAGTGGGTGGCCCTTGGCAGAGTGCCGTATAAGTCCAGATGGTTTCGCCCAATGCCTCTCTTTTGGCGGCGGATTCCTGGCGATGCAGCGAGAAGAGCGGACACCAGATATCCACGTCGCCGTAAAGATCACCCCAGGGTACTGTCGGCACCGCCTTGGTCCGGTTCGGTCCAGGTCTGCTCGACGACCAGCACTTTGACCACGGACTTCGCCTCGCGGATGGCTCGGCCCCACTTTTGCACAAAGCGATAATCCGCCAGCGTGTTTGGCTCGTCTTTCAGGTATGTGAAGAACACGACCTCAGGTCGGTCGAGTTCCTTCGCTGCCCGGTCAAAGGCCCTCAGCCAGGCCCGCAACGTACCGCGCTGGGTGTCCGGATCCTGGATAACGCTGGAAGGATCAGGTGTTTGAAGCGCGTTGACGTGGTATCGGTCCACGAACTCACGCAGCATCCTCACCTCCCTGGACGGGATTTCAAATGAACCATCCGGCCGCCGCTTCGGGGAAAGCATCTCATCGGGTGGCGTCGCGTTGATACGGTTTTCGCTCAACATTTGCGCGCATTGTGCCTCCACCGCGGCCCAGTCCGTCGGCTCCTGGCCGTTGTTCGCCCTGGCTCCCTGTCGATAGTAGTCGCGCAAGCGGGGCGCTCCCAAAGCCGTTATCAGCGTCGGGGTTTGCGGCAGGGCGAAATCCCACACCGTCAGCAAAACAGGGACGTCATGCGCGTTTCCGCCCTCCACCGTAACGTGATAGACACCCCGATAATCACCCGGCGGAGCGCTTGTGGGAACGTCAAGGTCCACCCAAAAACCGTGTGTTTCGCCGGCGGGCAAATCAAAGGGCACTGCGACGATCCGTCCCCCTTCGGGCTTCTTCCCGGTTACAGGATTGCGGAACGGAATGAGCGGGTCGGGATACCAGTCGGGTTTGAAGGCGTCATTTCGGTAAGTACCCGTTTCGAGGTGAAGCTGGTGCTGGCGGTAGATCCGGGCGTCATCGCGCCGGAACCTGGCTCCATCCGGCCCAACAAGGTCTGCGGCTTCCACGGCGATTCCGCTCACTGGCGTGTTGGATCGGAGGAGAATCTGGAAACTGACCCACTCATTGCGCGCGGCGCCAAGTTTGACGTCGACGTCGTTTGTCGGGAGATCGCTTCGCAGAACATGAAGAGTCTCGGTCGAAGTAAAGACGCGCCATTCGGCGTGCAGAGTGCCGGTCAGACCGGCGAAGAGAAGAGCACAAAAGAAAGGTGAAGGATTGGGATTCATAACACGGCGTTCAGTGAACCAATGCACACCCCGCAGCGCCAGAAACGCCGCCGCGTCTATCGAGATGGCCGCCACTCAAACCGTTAGCCGCGGTGCCGTCTTTTTCGATACGATCTCGATTTACTTCTCCGCCAACACCCTGCACCCGCTCCGGCGTGTCGTTTCTCAAGTCGCGGGTTCCGCCAACAACTTCTTGACGACCGTCTCGACGTGTTGCGGTTGAAGACCCACAGCGCGGACGATACCTTTGCGATCCACGACGGCGTAGGTCGGATAATAGCTCACCGCCCAAACCTTCTGCGACTTAAGATTGGAATCGCGAGCTGCCGCGTATTCAATGCTGTGTTCCTTGGCGTTGCTGGCAAAAAGATCCTGCCCCCGACTGCTGGTGCAAACGCCGATGATCACCAAGCCCTTGGACCCGTATTTCTTGAGCATCTCGTTGTTGTGCGGAATGGCCTTCATGCAGGGGCCGCACCATGTCGCATAAAAGTCGACGACGACGACTTTGCCCTTGAGTTCGGCGGGCTTGACCTCGCCATTGATCCATGCGGAGAGGTCCAGCGGTGGCATCGGCCGGCCTTCCAATGCAGCATGGGCAGTGCGTTGTCCTGGTTCGCTATCCCAAGTCCAATTGTTAGGGAATTCACCGGCGGAAGCGGGCAGCATTACGCCCCAGACGAGAGAACCCAAGGCGAGGAGAAGTGGTTTGATCGCACTCATAAGGACACGGATTATCAGATCGATGTTTGCCTGACAATGCACAATTCAAATGCGGCGAGCTCTTGGTGCATCCCGTAGTTGACGGTAGCGGCTGCCGTACTGCTCCTCAGACATATTATGATGCGACCGCATTATTTATTGTCCCAGTTCGAAGGTGCTGGTGATAGCCTCCGGCCATGAAAGCCAAGACCGAAGAACTGCTTTACCTGGCGCTCTGGGCCGGCGAGACCCTTATGCGTCCCACGTTTCGGAATCTGACCGAGTCCTTTGAAGGTTGGGCCTACCGCAACGGATTGCTCCGCCAGTTGCAACGGCTCGAACAGAAGCAGTGGTTGGAAGGGAAGGACAGCCCGACAGGGGACCGCCTCCACCGTTTGACTGCGTTGGGCCGCTTGAAGGCGCTGGGCGGACGTGATCCCGAGACCTGTTGGCGGCGGCGCTGGGACGGACGCTGGCGGTTGGTGCTGTTCGATGTGCCGGAAGCCCGGGGTAGCACCCGCAACACTCTGCGGCGTTATCTGCGAAACCGAGGCTTCGGCTATCTGCAAAACAGTGTCTGGATCACCCCCGACCCGGTGCCTCAAGAACGCGCAATTCTCGCGGATGGACCCGTAGACGTGGAATCGCTCATTCTGTTGGAAGTGCGCCCCTGTGCCGGCGAGAGTGACGCTGAAATCGTTGCCGGCGCCTGGGATTTCGCTGCGATCGACCAGCACTACACCCGGCACCGGGAAATCCTGGTCCGTCGTCCGCGCGGGGGCGTTGACACGGAGGCGGCGACCATGGCCCTTCATCGGTGGTTGCGCGAGGAACGTCAAGCATGGCAGGCGGTGATGGAGCGCGATCCGCTGCTTCCGGAGTCGTTGTTGCCACCTGGATACGCCGGTCGAGGGGCGTGGAGGCAGCGTCAAGCGGTCATGGTGGAGGCGGGCGCACAGATGCGGGCGTTTAAGTTGATCTAGAGGGACTGACAATCAATGATGCGACCGAATCAATGATTGTCACGACCGGGTCGCGATCGTTCTTTACGGCGAAGGCCAATATCCTGCCGCGAAGGCGACTGGCAAGATGTCGGCGCGACCACGGATCAAACCAGCGTGACCAATCCACCCGCAGGCGACGCGGAATACTTTTGCGGGTTGCGGGCGAAAGCCCCTTGAACTGCGACAAGCCGGAGTTTCCAGCAGAAGGCGACCAACCCCGAATCAAAAGAGGGCGCAATGAGCCTGTCCCCATATCGACGCCACCGTAATGCTTTGACCTCTCTCGCCTGATCCGCTAACAACACTGAGGACAAATAACTTCCAGTCAAAATGAGCACCACCGTTAATACAACGAAGAACATCATCAACGCCGACGTCGAGATCCGCGGCAGCTTCAAATGCACGAGCGAACTCAGTTTCGATGGCAAGGTGGAAGGAGACCTGGCCACTGAAAGCGCGCTTGAAATCGGCGAGAACGCCTTCGTCAAAGGCAATATCAGCGCGTCGAGTGTCATCATCCGCGGCCGGGTCAATGGCAATGCCAGCGCGAAGGACAAACTCGAGCTGAAGAGCCGCACCGAACTTGTTGGCGATATCCGCGCCGCCAAACTTGTCATTGAAGAGGGTGTCACCTTCGTTGGTCGGGCCGAGATCAGTCCCGGCAAGCCTGCCCCCACCACGACGGCAGCGCATCCCCTTCGTCCTGGCGAAGCCTATAAAGCTTCCGAGCCAACCCGCATGGGGCGGTGAGGCGAGGCCGTAAGGGCGGCATCGCATGCTGAAAGTCCGCGTGACCGTGAGGGGATTCGAGCGCACGCTGGCCCGGGGAATTCACTCGTGACATCGCGGCACATGACGACAAAGCTATTTTCCGAGCTCGGACTCTCGCCCGAACTTTTGAAGGCGATCGACAAACTGGGGTTTGAACAGACGGCGCCGATTCAGGCCGAGGCCATTCCCATCCTGATGCAGGGGAGGGATGTGGTGGGCCAGTCTCAGACCGGTTCGGGCAAGACTGCGGCGTTTGCCATTCCGGCGGTCGAAAAGGCCGATCCCCAGCAGGCCGTGGTGCAAATCCTGATCCTATGTCCAACGCGGGAGTTGGCCGTGCAGGTCTCCGAGGAAGTGCACAAGCTGGCGTTGTTCAAACGCGGGATCCGAGTATTGCCCATTTATGGCGGGCAATCCTACGAACGTCAATTTCAGGGACTTCGGCAGGGGGCCCAGATCATCATCGGGACGCCCGGCCGGGTGATGGATCACATGCGGCGGGAAACCCTCCGGCTGGACCGAGTGGGTATGGTGGTGTTGGACGAGGCGGACGTGATGCTCGATATGGGCTTCCGGGAAGACATCGAATTGATTCTGCAATCGGTGCCGGCGGATCGGCAGACGGTGTTTTTCTCCGCCACGATGCCGCGGGCGATCCGCGAATTGATTGCGCGGTATTCGCGCGAGCCGCAAAATGTCAGCATTACACAAAAGACCGTGACCGTGCCGACGGTCGAGCAGGTTTATTACGAGGTGGACCGGCGGTTCAAGGTCGAGTTATTGGCCCGGTTGATCGACATTCACGACATCAAGCTTGGCATCATCTTCTGCAACACCAAACGGATGGTGGACGAACTCGCAGATCATCTCGAGGCCCAGGGTTACTCCGCCGACCGGTTGCATGGGGACATGAGCCAGGCCCAGCGCGACCGGGTTATGAACAAATTCCGCAAGTCGGGTCTTGAGTTTCTGGTGGCCACGGACGTGGCGGCCCGCGGGATCGATGTCGATGACGTCGAGGTCGTGTTCAACTTCGACCTGCCGTACGACGTCGAAGATTATGTCCATCGCATCGGTCGCACCGGGCGGGCGGGGCGCAGCGGCCGCGCCATTTCATTCGTTGCCGGCCGCGAGGCGTTCCTGATCCGGAACATCGAACGTTTTACGAACACCCGCGTGCATCGCGGCCGGGTGCCCACCATGGCCGAGGTTGAGGACGCGCGCCAGGGCCAGGTCCTGGAACAATTGCGCGCCACGCTGCGGGCGGGCGAGTTTGAGCGCCAGGATCAGTGCATTGAACATTTGCTGGAAGAGGGTTTTACATCAACGGACATCGCATCCGCCCTGTTGCATCTCTTGCAGGGGGGTGAACCTGCCCCCACGGCGCGACCGGCGCGCGACAACGCTTGGATCACTCAGAAGGCCGAGGGTGATGCGCCCCCACAATCCAGACCCGCGCCAGAAACGACATGTGATGCTCCCGCAACTCGCGAGACCGACCAACCGGCGCTTCGCGAAGCTCGAGGTGAGAAACCCGCACCGAAGCCCGCGCGGCCGGTTTCTCCTTCAGTCGTGGCATCGCGCCGGACAGATCAACCGCCTGCTGCGACGTCGTTCCGGGCGGATCAACCGAAGGCGGCCGCGCCACGCCGCAATGATCAGCAAATCGTCCGACCGTCACGCGACCGGCCGACGACTTCGCGCGCGCCTTGGAAGGAGAAGCCCGGCCATCGCATGCCAGTCGCTTCGGCGCCGCCTGGGTTACAGAGAAGAGCCCGACCAGGCTCCGAACCCATCAAGCCAAAGAAACAGAGTCGCGCGACACCACCCGAGCAGACCCGTCTGTTCATGAGCATTGGCAGTGAGATGGGCGTGGTTCCGATCGACATCGTCAACGCGGTGTCCGGCGAGACGGGTTTGCCCGGGAACGTGGTTGGAACAGTCGACGTTCGCGAGCGGCATTTGTTTGCGGACGTGTCGAGCGAGCACGCCAACGCCATCATCGCCAGGTTGAACCGCGCCCGGATCAAAGATCACAAGATCAAGGTCAAGCTGGCGTAGCGCATCTCAAGAAGGTGTGGACGCCTCTCCATCGAGCTTTTCATCCCGCAGCAGTTCGTTTCCGCTCAAGAACACCAGGCATTGCTGATTTCCCGGGGGTCACCAGGAATTGCGCAGGGAATCAGCGCGCCTAACGACCTTGGCGATGGCTTCAGCGGCAAGATGGATTTTATCGGGGTCAGCCAGCAGGACATGCTGAGGAATCCAGACGGCATCCTGGCAGACCTGTTTGCAAGCCGGGCAAGACACCAGCCGATAGTCCACACCTTTGTTCGCGAGCGGGGCGCGGATGCCGTGAGCGGGGCCTTGATGGGCATTTCGAAAGAGGTCATTGGCATACAGAGGTCGGGACCAACCAACCGATGCGGGGATGCCTTCGGCGTTTAAAGCCTCGATGAATCGGCCGCGCGAGATGCCCAGATCCGCTTCGCGAATGCGGAAAACGTACATGTGGTAGCTGCGGCGGGTCATGCCCCTGGCCGGGGCAAGCAAGCGAATGCCTGGCAGTCCCTGCAACGCCTGGTCCAGGATGGCCGCGCTGGCTTCGCGCCGCTGCAATTGAGCTTCGAGACGGCCGAGTTGCGCGAGAAGCAGGGCGGCTTGAAACTCGGTCATGCGCAGGTTACTGCCCAGCCAGGCATGATCGTACCAGGCCGAGTTTTTCATTCGTCCGCAGTGGGTATAACTGCGGCACAAGTCGGCGAGGTCCTCGTTGTTCGTCACCAGGATGCCGCCTTCGCCCGCCGTAATATTCTTCGAGATTTGGAAACTGAACGTGCCGCAATCACCGAGCGTTCCGGCGCCCTGGTGTTGCCATTGGCTGCCCCAGGCATGCGCGGCGTCTTCGAGCACGCGCAGTTGATATCGATCCGCAACGCCACGGATTTCGTCCATGGACGCGATGTAGCCCGCGACATGCACGGGAATAATCGCTTTCGTCCGCGGACCGATTTTCCGTTCGACATCCTCCGGATCGATACAAAGTGTATCGGGTTGGATATCGGCAAAGACGGGGATGCCGCCCACGGTGACCACTGCGCTTGCGGTGGCGATAAAGCTGTACGGCGGCACAATGACTTCGTCGCCCTCGACAATCCCAAGTGCGCGGAGGCCCATCTCGAGGGCGGTTGTGCCATTTGTGCAGGTGACGGCATACTGGGCGCCTTGAAAAGCGGCATACGCGGCTTCAAAGGCGCGGACCTTCTCGCCGAACCACCATTGACCCGACTCCAACACACTCGAAAGCGAACGGCGCTCCGCATCGTCGAATACAGGCCAGGCGGGCCAGGGCTGATCGCAGCCGGGTTTGCCGCCGAATAACGCCAACGCGTCCGAGGGGTTCGTCATGCGCGCACCCCATTAACGTATGGTGAGTCAATGCTGGATCGATGCGGCGCTGCGGGACGCCGTGTTGCACAGCGCTGCAAACGCACTTCACCAGCTCTCATCCGCTTCAATGACCTTCCATTCATGAATGCCGGCGGCCCAATCATCCTGGAGTTTCACCAACACGCGCAGGGCGGTTGTGGCGACCGGGTCGAACTCGACGGCGCACCATTGATCCGGGACAACCGCATAGTCGGCGGTATTGCGCACCGAGGCCCATTGATCGTTCGCGAGATACTGGATTTTCCACGATACGGGCAATCGGCACTCCCCGCGGCCGGTATCGTCGAACCAATAGACCTTGGCCCCGCGGACAACCACGGGCAATGGCCAGGTGTATTGCGCCCATTCCGGGGTGCCTTTGTGTGGCCACCAATGACAAAGGGCGGCGGGTTGATCTGCCGAACTCCGGGGTTCGATCCCGTCGTTAATGCCTTGAGGTTGGGCGTTGGAGTTCTTGAATGAAACCGAGACCGCCGCCTTTCGCTCGAGACCATCCGAGGTTGGGGAGGGCGGGGCCAGGGGCAGCCAGACCCGCATTGCGCCGGCCTGCCGGTTATCCCAAAGGTAGTAGGGAATCGCAGTAATGGGGACTTTCCGGAGCTCGGGCATGGGCTGGTAAAGTCGGCGCGTCCATTCCGGTTGGGAGGCACGGCAGGAAGTGCCCTGGATGACTTTGATGCCGCCAAAGAGATCACGATCACTGACGGTCAGCGCACTGTCCAACGGCAGAAACAGATCGTCCAGGGGCGCCTCGTTATCGACGGCCTCGAGACAATAAACAAGCGGACCGCGCTGGAGCGCGATCATCCCCACATCGCTGCTCACGCTGGGATGAGCGGCGAAGCGTTGTACCGGCATCGTGAGATCGAGCTGGATCTCATCGCCGTCTTTCCACGAATGGCGGATCACGGCATAGCCGTTTTCCAATTTCGGCGGACTCAAGGCGGCGTCATTCATCTGGAATGAGACTCCTGGACACCAGCCGGGTCGGCGTATGCGAAGGTCAAAGGTCGCGGGAGAATCCAGACGTAGTTTGAATCGGACTCGGCCGTCCCATGGATAGTCGGTGGCGACATCGAGCCGGACCTCTCGGCCGTCGATTTGTGTCTTAACCTGGCCTTGGATGAACAGATTGACCCAGAGCGCATGGTCGGATTGGGCGTAGGCATAACCGCCCAGTGATGCCAGGATGCGGGCGACGTTTGGCGGGCAGCAGGCGCATCCGAACCAAGGGGATCGATGGTGATCGCCCTGGCTGGCCAGGGGATTGACATAGAAGAAGCTTTTGCCGTCCTGGGCGACCCCTGCCAGGACCCCATTATAGAGACCGCGCTCTACGGCGTCGGCATATTTGGCATCGCCATAAAGCAGGTTGAGTCGATGATTCCACAGGACCAAGGCGATACTGGCGCACGTTTCCTGGTATGCTGTCAGGTTGGGGAGATCGTAGTCCACCGTGAATCCCTCGTTGTGGGCGGAGGGGCCAATGCCGCCGGTGATATAAACGTTCTTCTCCTGAGTGTTGCGCCAGACCCGATGAATCATCTGAAGCATGGCTGAATCGCCCGTTTCCGCCGCGATATCCGTAGCGCCGGCGAGGAGATAACAGGCACGAACCGCATGGCCCTTGATGTTTTGATGATCGCAGATGGGGACATCATCCTGCCAGTAGCTCCCATCGTAACGGTCCTTCGGGATCTGGTGTTCCTCGGCAAAAAACTGCTGTCCGCGTTCCTCAACGAAGAAACGAGCAAGGTTGAAATAGCGATTCTCGCCAGTGACTCGCCAAAGCTTGACGAGAGCCAACTCGATCTCGGGATGGCCGGGATACCCTCTGCGTTTGCCCGGGTCCGCGCCAAAGACCGAATCGATGCAATCGGCAAAACGAATGGCCACGTCGAGCAATGTCCGCTTCCCCGTCGCCTGATGATGGGCGACCGCGGCTTCGATCAAATGCCCGGCACAATACAGCTCGTGCCAATCTCGGAGGTTCGTCCATTTCCGGTCCGGCGCGTTGACCTGGAAATGGGTGTTGAGATAGCCGTCTGGTTGTTGGGCGGCGGCGATCTTGGCGATGATCTCGTCCAGTCGCCGGTCCAGCGCGGGATCGGGATCTGTCGCCAGCGAATACGAAGCCGCTTCCAGGCCTTTGTAGAGGTCCGAATCCATGAAGACCGGCCCGGAATAACCAGCGTGCACGCCGGCCGCGGCCAGTTCGAAATTATGGATATTTCCAGACTGTTTGAGCATTGCGAGGTTGACGGGGATCGAACCGACGCGGTTTGTTTCGCGGCGGGGAGCCCAGAACCGATCGTCGATGACGACCTGGGTAAAGGGGACTCCGTGGAGTTTGATCAGGGCGGGCGTTTCTCCACCCTGCAAGAGTAAGGGGCGAGCAAACCCGGCAAGCGTCAGGAACAGAACCAACAGGGATAGTTTCTTTAACCGGGCCGCAAGGACGACGATCTGGGCGGGGGTCTTTCGATAGTTCATGGCAGGGGGTACCTAGCCACGCCCGGGTCACGCTGAAAAGCAGAAATCCATTCCATTTGCTTGCCCATTCGCATGTCGGGCACCTCGGGATTTTGTCCGCTGGCGCGGACAAGAATAGAATGTAAGGTCCAGGCTGCGTTCACGACTCATCGGTGTAGATTTGCTCACGACGCGCATTGCCGGATGTCATCTTGAATCGCCGAAGTCATTGAACAATGGATGCTGCGGACCCAAACCGTCATTCCGCCGAAGCTGCTGCGCCGCCCGAAGTTCGGCCGCCCAGCGTCGAACCGGCGGCTTTGCCCGACCCTGATCGCTGGGTAACCGAGTACGGCGATTACTTGTTCAATTACGCGTTGGGACGTTTGCGCAATCCGCAGAAAGCCGAAGACATGGTGCAGGAGACGTTTCTGGCGGCGCTGAAAGGCCGTATGGCATTCGCGGGCCGCGGCGCGGAAAGGAGTTGGCTGGTAGGCATCCTCCGACACAAGGTTTTTGACCATTGCCGAAAGACGTCCCGGGAAACGCCGTTCACCGATCTGGAATTCTACTCCGAGGAAGAGCGCGAGCACTTCCTTTCCGAAGGTCTCTTCGCCGGCACCTGGATCCACAAACTCAGCCCGAGCGAGTGGGAGCGGCCGGGGGCGAGCCTCGACAAAGTGGAATTCTGGAAGGTATTCCACGAATGTGCGAGCCGATTGCCGCCCAACATCGCCACGGTATTCATGATGCGCGAAGTGGACGGTGTTGCGGGGGACGAGATTTGCGCGCTGCTCAACATCTCCGACAGCAACTTGTGGGTGATGCTGCATCGCGCGCGATTGGCGTTGCGCCGATGTTTGGAGTCGAATTGGTTTAAGAGACAGCGATGAGAGATTCCGCATCATCAAGCGATGGCGCCTATTTGAAACTTCCGACTGAGGCCTGAAACCATGTCTGCGCTCATGAACTTCATACACCGGGCATCTGCCGCAGTGAAAACGTTGTTCCACACGATTTCGCCCTCCTGCCGCGACGCGATCCGCCTCCAGTCCGAGGCCCTTGATCGACCCCTCTCAATGTCGGCGCGAATGGGGCTGCGGCTGCATCTGTTGCTTTGCCGCTGGTGCCGGCGTTACGGCAAGCAGATCCGTTTTTTGCAGCAGGCCGCCCGGCATTGCGACACGCTTACCGAGACCGCTCCGGCGCGCCTTTCCCCCGAGGCGTGTGAGCGCCTTAAGCGGTCCATTCGTGAAGCATCCGATTGAATCGATGGCGTTCAACGGGTGCCCCGCATCTCCCGGTGTTTTCGGAGGTTTCCCCCCTTAGTGGTCTGTTTCATAAATACGGTTACGTTCGCGGCCAGGGGTTTTTCGGCCAGACGAGGCGCGAGCAACGAGCATACCCGCAGCGGTCTGTAAGGCGCGAGCAACGAAGTCTGGCCGAAAAAGAACGGCCGCCCGGAGGGTTGCGCCGAATTTGGCCTGGGGCGGCGTTGCTCGGTCGGTCGAGTATCGCAGGGGATACACTCTCGCCCTCGCGCCTTGCCTCAGGCCAAATTGGGCGCAACGAACGTGACCGTATTTATGAAACAGACCACTAAGGAATCGGTCCGGGTGGGTTCACGGTCGATCCGCTGAAGTTTGCGATGAATTCCGGGACGAAGTCTCCGACGGAATGGCGGCCGGGCAACAATCTTCCAGGCATAGATATGCCGAGGCTGCCGCTGGAGGGTCGGCGCGCTCAGCTAATGAGCTCACAAGGGCGGCGGCGTCGCGTTGGATCTTGCCTGCAAAAGTCACCTGACCGTTCACGGTCACCGTGATCGGTGCGTCCAGATCAAGCAATCGATCGGAGAGTCGCAACCAAAGCCGCGCCGGCACTTCCCCGTTCAGTTCGATGCTCTGCCCTTTCACCTCGGCGATGATTGTTTGCCGCCCTTTGACCGCGGTGTCCTCGGGAATTCGCAGCCAATAAAAACGCCGGTGCACAACGTCGTCCTGTTGCCAGACGATCTTCTTCGGCCACGGATCGCGCTCGAATCGCGCCATCCACGGAATGGCCTCGGCATCCTTTCCATTCATCCAATGGCCCAATCCCTCATAAACTCGCGACATGTGGATGTATCCGCCCGCGTCGTCCTTCTCCAGACGATCCAGTTCAGTTGCGCGCTCCGCAACCACCTCGTTTCGATGGTAGGCAGAATCGTTGCCCCCTACGAACATGGCGAACGGCAAATCCCGTAAACCCAGGAGCGAGGCTTCATTTGGATGGCCGGCCATCATCGCGGCGGCGGCAAATCGATCGGCCATGCGCGGCGCCAGTTGCCAAACGCCATCGCCTCCGGCCGAATAACCCATCAGGTAAATCCGGTTGGGATTCACTCCCCGCAGCGCCACATAAGTCTCGATCAAATGTTGGAACATCGGATCGATGTGGCTTTCGTGCCAGAGATTCCAGGTATCGGTCGGAGAGCGCGGGGCAACGTAGATCCCTTCGGTGAGTTCGTAGAGCCGGCTCTGGTTCTGCCACTGCCGATCATTGACCTCCGGCCGCGTATTGCCGCCGCCGTGCATGGAGATCCAGAGGCTGTGCCCGCCGGCCGGAGCCTCGCCAAATGTCTTTTCCAGCCAGCGCATGGTCTTGTCACCCTGCACGATCGCGCGGCTCTCCAATTCCTCCGCCCGTTCTTTCGCCAGTCGGCTCATCCGGTCTCCCACCAGTATGTCCTGGGCCCGTTCAGATTCGTCTCGAGTGAGGGGAACCCGCAGTACCGAGGCGTTTGCCGGACGCTCATCGACCGGGAGATGAACCCATTCCTGCAGTGCGTCGATGGCCGCCGAGGTTGGCTGCAGTTCGGACCAGACAGCATCCACCGTTGGATTGCCGGGCGCCAACGGCCCGAAGGCAAGTTCACGCGACGCGTCACCCAGCGTGAACCGAAGCCGACCTTGCGCGCCCGGGTTCAAGTCAAACCTGGCCAGGTCATTCAGATCGGTCCTTCCCGCCTTGGTTTCGGCCACTGCGCAGATCCGTTCCCCGCCCTCCAAAACCGAGACCGTGGCCGCCAGCCGGGTTCCACCTCGACGATCCCAAAGCCGGACCCCGAGCTGTGTCATGGGACTCCCCTCTGCGGGGCTCGCCGCATAACGCGCCGTGACATTAACGGCTGCGACCGATTCGCTGTGCCGCGCCCACACCATCGGGAAGGTCAGTCCGTTTCGTTTCCACGAGGTGGCGTAGATCGCGTTCTGGACGACATCCGCCTTGGCCTGGGCCGCATCTCCTGTGAACCATCCCCGGTCCACGCCCGCGGCATCGTATTCGTCGGCGCCGGTGAAATGCCAACCATCGTCCCAGATCTCCACCCAGGTGTGGTTCCCTCGTTTGTTGGCCCATAGCGGCGTGCCCACCGCCCGCGCGGGGACGCCCACGGTCCGGCACGCCTCCACCAGGATGATCGCCAGGCCGGTGCACGTCGCTTTGCCCAGTTCAACAGATTCGTGCAGGCTTTGATTGGGGCGTTTGCGGCCGGTGTTGTAATGCACGTTGAGGAGATTGAAGACCTGACGATTCAGCGCCTGGGCCGCTTCCGTCGCGGTGTGCGAATCCTTGACCAATTCACGCACTCGGATGTGGAGCTCGGCGCGCCAGGGATCGCGCGGTTCATCAAAAACCGCGTAGGGCAGCACATCGTTAAGAAAAATCTCCTCCGGGACCTGCGCCGCCCACGGATATTCCTCGCGAGCCCGGAAGGCCAGGTCCAGGTTTTCCCTGAGATACTCGGAGGACAGCGTCTCCCGGTCTTGCGGCGGCATGTTCTCCACCAGAAACCGCGCCGCGCGTTCACCTAACGAGCCGTGGTTCGCTCCGGCAGAGGCGACGAACCCGTCCAACGGTTCCGCCGTGACCCTACCCGCCATGCATAATACCACGAACAGCCATTGCATGGCCTAACCTTGGGACAAGTCCGGCGCCGGGTCAAAGCCGGATCTGCAGAGCCGGATCGGTCACACCGAACTGGCAGAATTATTGTGCGCCGTTGCCCTGACATGCCGCTGGCTGGATCACGCACTCCGGAGTGGCAGAATTATTGTGGGCAGAATGATTGAGGGCGTTCAACGCGCCTCCCTCGCCCCGTCACGGTGAGAGGGCCCGGGGTGAGGGGAGGTTGTGACCCTTCTTCGGCGCAAGCCCGCACGCGCTTCTATTCGTCCTTCGTGCTCGTCCTTCGTGCTCGTCCTTCGTGCTCGTCCTTCGTGCTCGTCCTTCGTGCTCGTCCTTCGTGCTCGTCCTTCGTGCTCGTCCTTCGTGCTCGTCCTTCGTGCTCGCCCTCCTCGTGCTCGAATCGTGATGCAAGATGCGTACGCTGCTGCGGGCGGGCGTGACAGAACGATTCCCCGAAGAGGATTACGCAGGCTTAACCGGAGCGCGACTGTGCGCGAAGCGCCAGTCGCAGCAGCGTGCGCAGGGTCCGAGACGTTCGAGTGTTCCTGCCACGACGCGATGCGCTTTCGTTCGGAAGGGCTGCGTTAGGCCGAAGAAGGCAAGAGCGACCGTATTGGCCCCTCACCTCACTCCGGCCCTGATCCCCTCCCGTTGGGAGGTTGCCGCCGATCAGGCCTTCGCGCTCCCCCTGCGGCGCTTACTTGGACAGCGCAAGTTTGCTCAGGAGTTCCACCGTCTTGAGCGCGGCCGCATTCCGATTCGCGCGTCTGCCCCCCAATGGTTCTTCGCAAACCTCCGCCAGGCTGCGATTGGCCTGGCCTTATTCGCACGTTGCTGTGGCTGGTCTGCGACCCAGCCGCGCTCCGGAGACTGGCAGAATGATTATTGGGCAGTATGATTCCGATTGCGGGAGGTCTCCAGCATTCTGCCCTTAATGATTCTGCCACCTCGGGTTCGACAGCGATCGGGAGGGCGTGCATGGCGACAGGTTAAATGCTACTTCTGCGGCATTCGTGGGTCGGTGGCGAAGCGAAACACGACCGGCACGTGGTGTTGCGCGTGAGGGAAGGAAGGCCGTAACGTGCGGTGCTGCCGCGCCACTTTTCGGATGGGTTGCAGGCGCAACTTCCGCGGAATGAGTTTCTACCGGGGGCCACTTCGCCCGCACAAACGCACGCATCCGCGTTCGGTTCCATGCGTACGCCGCTGCGGCTGGTCTCGCAGACGGGACACAACCGCGCTCCGGCCGTTTCCGTTCAGGCGCGGCAATTCGATCGTCGGTGGCTGTCGGGGCGCGTGATGCCGAAGTGCTATTGTCCGAATCCAGGTCCATCGCCGGCCCGGTATTCACAACCTGGAAACCGACACCGCAATTCTCCCGGCATTCATCCGGAGCTCAACTGTCCGGCTCGCCGCCAGCGCAGCCGGTCGATGAAGTCGGAATTATAGCATGCATGCGGTCCCCTGAAATCGCTGGGGCGCTTGTGATTTCGCTTGTGGTTCGGGGGAATATCTGGAGCCCTCAATTACTGGGACAGTAGCAGACAAGGCACAGATCGAAGAAAGGAACATCATGATAGCCAAGCAGAAGTCGCAGCCCCGCCGGTCCGTTGTCGCCGCACTGGTTTTTGCTGCGTTGGGAATCACCACACTCACCGACGGGTGCTCCCGAGCACCCAGCGATGGCGCACAGACCTCGGCATCGACGCCGGCTGAGCCATTGGATCTTTCAGCCCCACCTCGTGTCGTCTCGACGACACCGTCGGTCGGAGCAACGGACGTTGATCCGAAACTTCAGGAAATCACCGTTACCTTTGACCGGGACATGGGAGCCGGCATGTCCTGGACGGGTGGTGGCTCGGAGTTTCCACGGGTTCCGTCGGGGCAGCAGGCGCACTGGAAGGATCCACGTACCTGCGTCTTGCCCGTGAAGTTGGACCCCGGCCATTACTATCGCGTCGGGATCAATTCGACGAGCCATCGGAATTTTGAGAGCGTCCAACGTGTCGCGGCCCAACCAAGTGCCATCTACTTCACCACGACGGGAGCCACCCAATCGCTGATGGACAGGACCGCCAAACCACAGATTGTTAGCCTCAACCCCCCGAACGGCGCGCGCGATGTGGATCCAAACCTCCAGGAGCTGCGAGTTACCTTCAATGTTCCCATGGGAGCCGGCATGTCCTGGACCGGGGGTGGAGCCCAATTCCCCGCGGGGATCGAGGGCAGCCAGCCTCAGTGGACCAACGGTGGCAAGACCTGCGTCCTGCCGGTCCGATTGGAGCCCGCCCACGAATATCGCCTCGGACTCAACAGTCCATCGCACAAAAACTTCCAAAGTGCCGCCGGCGTGCCGCTCGACGCGGTAGTCTATACGTTCAAGACCAGGTAGCGCAACGCGAGGTCGTTCGAGCCATTCGCTGATGGATCCTTGATCCAGGCAAACAACCACTCCCAACCCATGGGCGCAAATGGGGACGCGCCTCGTTATTTGCGTGATTTGCGTCATTGGCGGTTGACTTCCCTTTCGGCAGCGGCTGCATCGAGTGTCCGCTCCAGGATTGGACCGAAAATGTCGCCAATGAGCGCAAGACGACGAAGTTGATGTCATGGCGTGGTGGCGTTTCATTGGCGTCGCGTCCCGGTTTTACCGGGGGAGTGGTTTCACTGGCGGAGTTGCCATGCTGCGAATTTCCCGGCATGCTGCGGCAGTGGGAGTCAAACCACCCAGAAAGGAACATATGAAAGTCGGATTGGCCATCACCGCTATCATCCTGGCCGGCATCGCAACCGGCTGCACGACGCATGCCCCGGAAGCGATGGGCAACCTGAATCAGAAGCTGGACATGTCTTCCTTTTACATGCCCAACGAGGAAGCCTCGCGCCTGGTCACCGTGACCACCAATGGCCCGGCCCGCGCGAACATCGTTGTCCAGATGCACGCCGTATCCGTCAAGGAAAGCGCGTCGAAGGAGGCGTTGGAGAAGTTCGGTGAGGTCTACGCCTTTTCCCCGGGTTTCTTCGCCGTGCATCGTGATGAGCCGACGCTGATTCGGTTCTGGAATCTGCAGGCGGATGACAACCACGATTTCATGCTGATCGATCCGCATGGGCGGGTCTTGATGAGCCAATTGCTGAAGCCGCTCCAGGAAACCGCGTTTGTGTTCACGTTCCATGAAGAGGGATTGTTCAACATGATTTGCGCGATGCATCAGCCGTCCATGAACGCACAAATCCTGGTGCTGCCGCCGGAATAGATGTTGGCCCCGCGTCTCCGCGGGTGGATGGCGCGCGTGCAATCCGTGCGTGCATGAACTTGAACTCAGAACCGGGCCGCCCCCGCTGGCTCAACCGCACGGTGCTCGGGGTTGGGCTGGCGTCGCTGTTCAGCGACTGGTCGCATGAGATTGCCACGACGGTGCTGCCGGCGTTTCTGGCGACCCTGGGCGCGGCCGCGGTTTGGGTGGGGTTGATCGAGGGGGTGTCGGATGGCCTGTCGAGTTTCGCCAAGATGGCGAGTGGCTATTACACCGACAAGCTGCGGCTCAGAAAACCGGTGGCGGTCATCGGCTATGTCGTGACGGCTTTGGGGACGGCAGCCTGCGGCCTGGCCACCGCAGCGTGGCATGTCTTGATAGCGCGGTCACTGGCCTGGCTGGGACGGGGGGTGCGAACGCCCGTGCGCAAGGCACTCCTGGCCGGGGCGGTGACGAAGGAAACGTACGGACGCGCATTTGGCTTCGAGCGCATGATGGACACCTTGGGCGCGATCGTCGGGCCGGCCAGCGCCTACTTTCTCCTGCAAGCGGTGAACCATCACTATTCGACGCTCTTTGCGCTCACGTTGATTCCCGGGCTGCTGGCCGCCGGACTCATGACCTTCGCGGTGAAGGAGAAAGCACGCAAGCCCGTGCCCCATATTTCGTTCGGCCAACGACTGCGGATGTTGCCCCCCGCGTTCCGGAAGTTTCTCGTGGCGGTGGGATTGTTCGGCGCGGGTGACTTCGCGCACACGCTACTCATTCTACTTGCGACGCAGAAGTTGACGCCGGAATTGGGCGCGACGAAAGCCGCAAGCATCGCGGTTGCGCTCTATGTGCTGCACAACGTGTTCTACGCGGGCTTTGCGGTCGTGGCGGGTTGGCTCGCCGACCGTCTTCCGAAGAATGTCGTCCTCGCAGCCGGCTACGCGCTGGCGGCGGCCATGGCGTTGGCCATCGTTCTTATTCCGCTGACCGTCTGGTCGCTCGGGGGCATTTTCATCGCCGGCGGCCTCTATGTGGCGATTGAGGAAACCCTCGAGGATTCCTTCTGTGCGGAGCTGGTGAGCGAGGAACATCACGGCATGGCGTTCGGCACCCTCGCGACTGTGAACGGTGTCGGCGACTTGCTCTCCAGCGTCATCGTCGGTGCGCTATGGACCACGTTTGGGACCAGCATCGCGTTCGGTTATAGCGCGCTCCTATTCGTGGCGGGGTCGGTGCTGATGCTGCAGACACGAACCGGCGCTGTGCGGATTCGTGTTTCGGAGAATTCCTGAATGGGCCGCCTTGATCAGAAAAACAATGGAACCTCCGCTTTCGAGATTGATCGGGAGGTAGAAGAATGGAGTGTCCGCTCCCGATAGGTCCGACGAGTGGACCACATCCCTGGCGACGCCAATCAATCCCCGACATACTCCTGCGATGTTCTCGCGTTATGCGTCCCGGCCCATAGACTGACGGAGGTCATAAAGGCTAAACCCACGCTGCGAACAACTCTTTCAACCAAGATGTGCCGAGCACACCGTGCTTGGGGGAAGGGGGCGAGAGGAACGATCGGGCCAGCGGCTTGCATCAGGTGCCCAGATCGGGCAAGCTGCTGGCGTGGAACTGACGCTGCCAAAGCCACTGGATCAACGCCTCTCCCAACAGGACGCTGCATTGCATCTTGCAATCGGGTTGTTCGTAACGGAGGAGGCCACTCTGGGACAGGCGGCGCAGACGGCCGGTTTGTCGCAGGCCGACTTTCTTCGTGAGCTCGGCCGGCGGCGCATCCCAATCCACTACGGCCCCGACGAACTCGCCGCAGACCTTCGGGCTGTTGAGTCGCTCGACGCGCGATGATCGTCGTCTCCGACACATCGCCGATCAGTGCCCTGATGACTGTCGGCGAAGCGCACATCCTCGCCCGCCTCTTCGGCGAAGTCATCATCCCCAAGACGGTATGCGAGGAACTGCTGCGAAACCACCCCTACTTGCCTGAGTGGCTGCGGGTCGAAACCGTGAAGAACACTGCTGAGAAACGGAGCGCTTTGCCCAACTGGTGGATATGGTCGAAGCGGAAGCCATTGAACTTGCGAAAGAACTCCGCGCCGATCGCCTTCTCATGGACGAACGCAAAGGCCGCCGCGGTGCGGGAAGGCCTGGCGGTGATCGGGCTGCTCGGTGTTGTGCTGCTGGCCAAACGACGCCGGCTCGTTCCCTCCGCCAGGACGTTTCTCCAACGGCTCGAACAGGAGGCGGGCATGTATCTTTCCGAGAACTTACGGAACGAGGCGCTCAAGACGGTCGGCGAATGACTGTGCCCCATCAGGCAGGCGCTTGGCCATCGACGAAGATGACGTTTGATGGCTTGACGTCCCGGTGCACCAGACCGTGCTGATGCAGATGGTCGAGGGCGGTCGTCAGCGCCAACCCTATTTGCAGAGTTTCATCGGCGGTGTACTGGATTTGCCCCTCGTGGACGGCATGCAACGTTCGGGGACGGTAATTACTTGGATTGATCTCCTGTCCGGTTACCTCGTCGTCGGCCAGTTCCATGACGTAGAAGAAGCAGTCCTCCGAACGTCCGATATGCAGGATGTCGATCTGGCTGTCGTGCGATCGCGAGACCGGTTCGAACCGTTTCAGGCCGCCGTATTCGCGCTCGAAAGGCCGGTCGTCCTGGAAGCTGCGACGATAAACGACCTTCACAGCGCGGTAGGTGCCCATGACGTTGCGCCCGAGCCAGACCTCGCCATAGGCGCCACGTCCAATACACCGGATCAACTCGTGGTCCGGAACGATGGGTGACAGCGTCTTGGTGGCGACGATCAGCCCACCTGGCAAAACCGGACGCACTTCTTCTGCGCTGCCGCTGAAGCCATGCGGCGTATTCTCATCGACCGCGCCCCCAGCAAACAGGCTCGTCGTCACGGCGGCGGACAGGAGCGACTCGATGTAGGCCTCAAGGAGGCGGGCCAGGGGCTGGGGATTTCCGAACCCACCGCCGTCCGCTGGTGGACTTACTCAAAGACCGGGCTTTATCAGGCGATCAAGGAAAGCCGCGGACCAGCGAGAATCTGACTCTTGCGATCCAGGCTTGGCAAAGCTTTGTCCCCGAAGAGGCAAAATTCATCGCCGCGGTGTCGGAAGGTTGGCCGCCGATTTTGTCGAGCCTGAAGAGCCTGCTCGAAACCGGTGAGTCACTCGAAGAAAATCCGGAAGTGGCCGGAAGAAATGTAATCCATCCAGGTCCGGTGTTTCCGGTTCATCGGGCCGGAGTCGTCTTCCGCACAAAGCTGTCTGCCTCACGGGGATCACCTTTGCCAGAGTAAACCGCAAGGTCGGGATAGGGAAACAACGGACGCGTCATCGACTCCGGACCATTTCCACCCCCGGAAGCGACCAGCCGGTCGGGAGCCTTCTCGTGTTCCACCCAGTCCACAATGGTGGCCAGCCAGTCCACATCGGATGCGCCGGGACCGCCGCCGCAGTGGAGACAACCGGGAATCAGAAACAGACGGCAATAGTCCATGGCCCCGGGATCGTGTTCGACCACCCGGCGGTAGTAGTTCACCGTCGCTTCCGCCGGGAGCGCGGGATCGGCCCAGCCATGCCAGATGATGAGTTTGCCCTCGTGTGCCTTCAGCGCATCGAGGTTGGGATTGGTCGCGTTGAGGTAGGATGCCGCGAGTTGGGAATCTTTTGTGAAGTTGGCAAAGTCATACGTCGAGTAGTCCCAGTCCGGATCATTGAAAATGAGATATTTGAAGACCTGCGTTCCGAAGGCGAAGGTCAGGTCCGGAACCTGATCGCTGACGACCATTTGAGGAACCGGCCCCACCAGCCACGCGATCCATTGACCTGGATCGCAGCCCGCCGTCGCGGGATAGCCGGGAGAGATCGATTGACCGTTGATCCGGGCGCCGCGAACGATCGCTTCAATGCCTCTCCGTTGTTCTTCGGTCAACCCTTCAACCTTGGACAAATCGAAATGCACGGAGAACGGGTCTTGGACGACCCCATCCTTGAGGCCGTCCTGCACGTCGCACTGTTCGAGGACTCCTTCCTGCAATTTCTGCAACGCCTCCTTCGTGAGCGCCGTGCTCTCGAATTGATGCGGATCGGGATACATCGCCTGGGCAATGACCACCATGGATGCGGCTAAACCAGTCCAGTCAAACGCAGGCGCGCCGGCCACGATCCCGTCAAAGTCATTCGGATAGCGCTGAGCTTCCATCATGGCTTGCCCGCCGCCGCGCGAACACCCAAGAAAGTAGTTGTGGGTCGCAGCCTTCCCGTAATAGGAACGAATGATGGCCTTCGCCACCTCGGCGGTGCGATGGACCGCCAGATAGCCGAAGTTCAATTTCGCTTCGAGATTGTCGTAGGCCCAATGCGCCATATAACCGGGCTGTGACTCGTGCCCGGTGTCCGTGCCGACAGTGGCATATCCACGGTTGACCGATCCGCGCGCCGCGTTTTGCACCGTGCCAACGAATCCGCCGCCGCCGCCCATGACGAACCCGCCGTTCCAGCCGTCAGGCAGCAATAGTTCAAAGCGGACCGTGCCACCGATGACGCCGTTGACCTCCAGACGCGCCAATTCGTGACGGTTCCCCTCATCGATCGCTTCGATCGATTTGACCGATTCGATAACGACGTCCGGCAGTTGCAGTTGTCGCAATTCCTCGGCGCCGAGGTGCTGCGGCGATTGCCCCAGTGCGCCGGCAGCATGGCACAAAACCGCCAGCCCAAAGGCCGCCCAAACAAAGGAGGCTGTTCGCGGTATCGATAAATACCTGCCATGACGCTTCTCGTTCTGGTTCATATCAAATGAGTGCCGCATCGCCGTCGAGAATAGAAGGTGCCCAACAGACTGCAACACTCTAGCCCGCATATTATGGATGTTCGCTCAATGGGTAACCGTTGGAACGGAGAGTGCAATGAATATGCGGGCTAGTTGGAAAACCGCGCCTTGGACCATGAAAAATCCGGGCTAAGTGCACGGCCGCCGTCGGATCACGGCCCGTCAGGTTCACGTTCCAATATCGACGAGTGCCGGGACGAGGACGTCGAACGGGACAACGAACTGTTGATGACACCAATAACTCACATTTTGGCGATAATTCGGCCTGTTATTCCGAACGAATTGGACGGACGGCTCGTTAAGGATTGAATCCCCGGCCATCGAGGCGACGTTCGAGTCTTTCAAGCCGCTCGAGCAACAGATGGGTAGTCTCGCGCGTGGTGATGGCGGCGAGGTAATGTTGGTCTTCTTGAAGCCTCGAGACCTCCTGGGCACGCCTTTGAGAAACGAGAATGAAGGTGGTCATGACAATCGTCTGCAGGCTGACCCACAATGTCAGGGCATTTACTCCGAAGGACGCGGCCTCGCTCCGATGAGCGACGAGATGAAGAGCGGCAACTGTCCCGAGCCACATGACCCAGAGGGTAACGTTCGTGGCGGTGAAAGACCACCGGGCCGACCATTCGGCGAAATGATCCGAACAGCGCTCCCAAAGGGTCCGACTGGATCGCTGGGTATTCAGGACCTCATTGGTGTTGCGAAGGCCGGCAAACAGATTGGTGTATTGACGCACCCGGACTCCGAGGAAGCGAATGACGGCCAGCGCAGCATTCGGGTGCCCCCGCAGGAAGGAAAGAAATCGCTCGCGCGGTATTTGGATGAGTTGGCAATCGCTTCGTGCCACCGCCGCGGCCGTTCGTTTGCCATCCGGCTCGAGACAGGCGATCTCGCCAAAGAAACCGCCGGAACCAATGGTAGCCAGCACGAGGTCGGTCGAAGGGCCATCGGGCGTCGAGGCGAGCACCGTAGTCACCGGGGCCACCATATCCACCAGACCGTCCAGCACGATAAAGAGGGCTTTCCCTTCACTGCCTCGTCGCGGAACGGATCACGAGTACGATCCTCGGCAGCTCAGGAGGCGGGCCCCGAATTCCAGATCCTCGAGACCACTAAGCCACATTCTGGTCGTCGATGGCTGTGGTCGAGGAAGACATTCTGTTGAGGGACGTGGAGCATTTGTATCGCGTGGGCAAGGGGACCCCGGTCCGGAGCTCGACCTGAGTTGGCGATCACAGCCCAGCTCGACCTTGGGGGTGTATTATATTATTGTGACTCGAGCGAATAACCGGCCCGCACTGAGACCATTAATTGGCCACTGATTTCCAGCGTCTCCCGAAGACCCTAACCGTGAGCACGATACACTCGGGGTTCTTGATGTCGATCCAGTTATCTTGCATGCTCGCTCCGGCAGATGCACGACAATTGAGGGCATTTCATGGCCGTGCGTACCGACTTCCGGCCAGTTATTGCCTGGCTGCTCCAACTTTCGGCCATGAATTGACCGTGAATCTTCGCCTTCAAGAGCGCGAGAAGGGCCCATTTCCATCCCCCCTCAGTTATCCGAAAGCATCTCCAGAAGAGGCTTCACTGGAGAAATCAGCTAAATTGCGAACGATCGGCACCATTTCCTGGTCACAATCTCGCGGAACACCTTCATTTTTCCGTTTAACCGGCACCGGCCCAGTCGCTTTCCACACCCACATGGACATGGATACTTGTTGGCCCGACGCTTCTTCATGCAGAGAAGCGACCATGCCCGGCGGGCCTGCTCGGGCGTCTTTAGGCCAAACAGATCGGCATAGTCTTCAAGGACGCCGGGCGTTCCGTGTCTCAGTTCATCGAACGGGAGCGGACCACCAAAGCGCAGTTTGTGTGAGATGGCGAACAGGTAGGGAATGATACAATCCTCGGCAAAACCAAGCAGAGTCGGTTTGGCGGAGAGTTTTACCATCAGCCTGAGGGGCGATCCAAGGCAGAGTGTGCCGTCGGCGTTGACGTGGTAGTTCGGGTGACGCGGAATTCTGCCGCCGGTTTCCGTGACCAGGGGCAGGGCGTCAGGAAAATCCTGAGGTAATTGGATCTCGAGATCAAACTTGTCGATGATGCGACCTTTTCCGGCCGAGGTAGCGCTAAAAGCAAATTCACCGCGGAGATGGATGCCGGCGGGGGTGGTCGCCGGCTTTACCACTATCCCTGGGAATGTCTGCAAAAACTCGCTAAGCGCTATTCTGGCGGGGTCCTTCATTATTCTCAGCACCAGGGCTTCGCGGGCGTTTCCACGATCGTGTGGGTCTTGGGTGTCACGAGCACGCTGGCCACCCCGAGTCCCAATTTCTCAGACAAGCCCTCGCGTCGGAGCGTCAGCCCGTAACGATTCTTCACGTGTCGAATCAACGTATCAACGTCGCGGCAGTTGGCCAAGGTTTTGAAGTCGGCTTTGGCTTGTTCAAGCCATACCCAGAAATTCTGTTCCAGCCGAAGGTGCTTGTATTTCGGCTCTCCCCATCTATCGGCGAAGTCCTCCGCTGGATTGACCGGGTTGGGCACGCGCGGCACCGTCTGGTTTACGAGGCTGCCCATCGTATTCAGGATTCTGTCGAGGGCCGCATCAACTTCGGTCTCGCCTTGGTACGCCCGGGCAGCCAACGTTGTGAGAATGACAGAAATCGGCTTGCTGTCCGCGTTGTCCGCATACATCACGTCGCGGTGACGTTTCAGTATTTGCACGCAGCGCTGCAGCGGGGATTTCCATTGGTAGATGGGCAACTCGTCTACTTGCGCCTTATTAGCGGCCAGGGCGCGTCCTTCCAACAGTCTTTGGGCCAACTTCATTCTGGATTCAAACCAGCGGGCGTACCCTTCTGAGTTGCTGATTCTCCAGTCGTCCGTGATCACCGCATAAAGGGGATGTCGGTTGTCTGTGATTGCACCGGTGTGCTCAGTCACAGCTCGAGCCAGCCTTTCTCCCACGCCAGCCCGCATCATCGCCTCGACAATAACCTGTTTTCGTGTCAGGCCCTCAGGAATGGATGGGACCGAGTCAAGATGAAACTGCATATCGTCAGCATACTTGAGCCGCCAACAGCGGTGCATCTCTTCCATCTGCTCCTTAATATTTCGCGCCTGCCGGTAATCCTCAAGATCCTGGCCAACCAGCTCTTTCAACTGCATCTGCGTGTGCGTGGCTTTCGTCACCTTCGCCCGCAGTCTGCAGCCGAGGTCCAAGTCGTATTCCTCATCTTCGCTTAACGGCCGAATGACCGTGCCCAAGCGAAAAGACCCCTGCGGGTAAACATGTGGATCGAAATTGAAGCAGTGCGCCTCTTTCCTGTGGAACCATTCTCCCAAATCGTCATACCGTTTCTTGGCGGTCTGATAGGCCGAGTCGGGAATATCCAAGCCGCCGGCGACTTCGTTTATGATGCGTGTGGTGATGTGGTTAGTCATGATCAGATCCTATTTCTAAAGCCCGTATGAATTTCCTATGTTTGTGGTTTTGGTCGTAAATGACCCATGGATTGTCCGCTTTGGGCATCCGGATCCGGCCAAGCTCAATCGCGCACGCAACTGGCATGGCGGGGAAAATGGTTAACGGTGCCGTCTTGCCGTGAGCTTTGCCGATCTCGACCATTAACCAGCGGGCAGCTTTTCGAAACTGAGAAAGCTGAGCCTTGGATTTCAGAAAGTCGTTGTGTGGTTTGGCAAGGGTTAATTCCCAGACTGAAACGTTATCACCCAAAACTGAAGTGATTCGTTCGTGGGCGATTGAGTCACTAAGGGAAATAATAAGCGCCGGAGGATGAACAAAAGCTTTAGGCGGTTTTATCTCAAACACGAGACCATCGGCACTATCCAACCACCTCCAGGTCTGTTCCGGTTCTCGATGCAACTGATACACCTGAGCTGCAACCATGTCGTTCATTAAACTCCCGAGCTTCACGAGTAGCGGGATTGGAGCAAATGCAAATACTGAAAGGTGGTTGGGCTCGGCCGCTTCAATTAATGGACTGACCTGGCGCTGGAAAGCGGTCTTGAGGTTTTGAACCTCTGTGCTCCAATAATTCGGGTCGTTGTCCTTCCCCTCCCAGCTCATCGAAATGTGGGTTGCGCGTTCCTCTGCCGGATACCAGTCCGGAAAAAGCGAGTGATTCGCATCCTCCTCGCGAAGTCGTGTCGCCTGCTCGCCGATATTCGCTTTGTAGAGCACCACGTGGGACTTGTTCCGAGGGTTGATGCCAGTGACAAGGACTACCCGGTTTTCATGTGCCGCCTTCCACTCCTTCAACAATGTGGCCGAGTACCGTTGGCCGTCTTTATCCTGGTCGATCGTGTGGTGGCAGTCATGGCACACCAGAATGAGGTTGGGCAGTTCATTCAACTGGTCCTTGGTCGTTGGCCCCCAACCGCGTGGTCCATTTGGAGAGAAAGAGTATATGTGAGCCTTTTCGGCCAAGTTGACCTTCTCTTGGGTGAGCGGTGACTTATACAACAGCTTGTTGCAGCCGTTAAATTCACACCGCCCCGCCGCTCGGGCCCAAAGCTCGCGCTCCACCTCCGGAGCGATATACCTCGTTACATCTTGAACGGCCTTCGAGGCGTTGTTCTTCGTTTTCGGCATAAGTTGTTTAGGACACGCATCTCCAGAGGCACGGCCGTCAGGCGATCACTTCCTGTTCTATCTCTTGTCACTAGCGGGATGAGGGTTTCCGCCGCCGAAAATTAACTTTTTCCCAATCGCGCGGAATTGTGGTTATAATCAAGAAACTTCGGCGGAATGAATACGCTGGATAGTGAAATAGCGGCGTCGGATGAAATTCCGGCTCAGGAACGGGTGCCTCTTTCGGGAGAGGCGCTGGACTCCGCCATTAAGTCAATGGAGTCGCCGGATTTCCTGCAAAGATTGACCGCGTCTATCATGTATCACGCCAGAAAAATGGGGTTCCAAAGTCCGTTTGAAGACTCCATGGACCTGCCTGGAGGGAAGTCCGCCGGGGACTTGGCAGGCGATATCATCGAGAAGGCGCTTTCGGGAGCGTATTCCTGGGATCGCCAGAAGATCCCCGATTTCACGAATTTTTGTCGCTCACGCGCTCGCAGCATTCTGTCCAACTGGTTGAAGAGGATGAAGCACTTCACCGCCGTGTCCCCCTTGGCAGAAAAGGATCCCGAAACGGATGAGGCAGTCGACAGCCCGATTACCAAGGCGGTCGGCGAAGATGATCTTTATGCCATACTGCGGTTTCGGGAAGGCGGGGCGCTGGGGGACAGATTTCTGGAAGATCTTGCCTGGAGTCTTCCCGATGGAAGCAGCGAGCAACGGATCACTTTGGCGATTTTTGATGATAGGGACTGTGGGAATCGGGCCTACTGCCGTAGCAAGCTGGAGCTTTCTGAGCCAGATTATGACGCGGCAGTGAAGCGGTTGCTCCGAAAGCTGCCCGCATTCACGAAAGAATGGTGCAAAAAGAACAACGTGAACCCTGAGGACTGGAAGGAGGCAAGATGAGCGCCCCAGATCGAAATTACGAGCTGTCGCGACTGGAACGCCTGGCTGCGATCCTCCGGGAGGATCCCGTCGACCCGGACAAGATGGATAGCGCACAACTCGCGCAGTACCTGAAGGACAACAAGGTCGACATGACCGGGGCGCAAAAGCGGTTCAATGCGGTGCTCAAGAAGGCCAAAGCTCAACGGCAACTTGAGATCGCGCGGCAGCGCCGCCTTGCGGCATCTGAGAAAGCACAGAATCTCCTGTCCGTGGGACCCACGGCGCTCAGCACAATCCGCGAGCGGGTGCGCGGGATGATTGAAAAGTTCAAAGAACACGATCCCGACCAGGCTCTTGTTTACGCCCGGGAATTTGAAAAGGCTACGCCCGAAGATTTGCAGACACTGGAGGAGGACCTGATGCTCCTCCAAATGGACTGGCAGGAAAATGGCAAGAGCGATAAACAGGATGCGGGCTGAAGAGGTGGCCTGGCGATTGACCCAGGACTACTGCTTGGATAAACCCGGTCCGACTCCGGTGGAAGATATTGCCATGGATCGCGGTATTCTGTGCCTTGAAGCTCAGCTCACGGGCTGTTTGGCACGACTAGTCCGCCAAGGAAATCGTGGTGTGATACGCACGAAACGGGGAATCCGGGAGGAGGGACGGAAGCGCTTTGCCATTGCTCACGAACTCGGCCATTGGTTTCTGCATGAAAAAGTGTCCCAGTATTTTGTCTGCACGGCAGAACAAATGCGAGACTACAAGGGCAGCCCAATGGAGGTTGAAGCCAACATTTTTGCCTCCGAGCTGTTGATGCCCACATTTTTGTTTCGCTCGCTGGCAGATAATGCCGCACCGTGCCTGCAATCGATTAGCCATCTAGCCAGTATATTCAACACTTCGATGACCGCAACAGGCATAAAGTTTGTGGACCTGAATCGGCATGAGTGCGCGCTGGTTTTGTCGGAGAATGGGCGCGTGATGTGGTCCAAACAGAAGGGCAATCGGTCTGGGTTAAGAATTGAAAAGGGAATGTCCCTCCACGAAGGATCATTAGCCCGCTACTTGAACGAACCTGGCGCCAAATCCGGGCCCACACCTGTTGAGGCCGATGCCTGGATTACGGAGAATTGGTATGAGCGGCAACTGGAAGTAACGGAGGAAAGCCGGAACATGGACGGCTACAACTCGGTCCTTACGCTCCTTGTTCTGACGGATGGCGACGAGCCTCAGGAAGAAAACATGATGGAGCATTACGAAAGAAAGTCGCGGGGAGTCCGCTCTGATTGAAAATGTTACTGATTCGAGACGTAAATCGGTAACCCGAAGGCAGGCTATAACGTCACCAACCTAGTCCGACGACAGGGCCTGTCGAGCGGCGGTTTCATCGAGACGGCCCCAAAGCTTAGCTGAGATCGCGGCAAAGGCGAGCTTCTTCATCGCTCCGAATAGCCAGCAAATAGCATTGCAGGCCGATTCCCCCCTCCACACGGTCCGGACTCGTTGCTTTCATAGCAGAGGCCTCAGATGCACCCGTTGGGAGAACAGGAAGGCAATCCGCCAACTACGCAAGGTGCTCCGCAACGGCGGCATCAACATCGTGCGGGAGGAGTTCACCATCATCGACCGCCGCGGCGCCAAGCTGCGAGTTGTGTTCCCATGCTCGATCGCGGCACACCCGCCTTGAACCTGTAGTGGTAAACTGATCGTTGGCCAGGCCTGCAGGTGGACTTGCCGGGCGACTGGCCCCGTACTGAAACCATTAACCTCTACTTCATCCACGGCATGGTGGAGTTGGGGCCGATCTTGATCGATCCAGCCCGGTCGAGCTGAACATCATCTCCAGTTTCCTGATCGTCGCTCCTGGGGATGCGGATGGACCCATAGCATCGATCCCCACTTCTGTGGTATCTTCTCCGCCAGGATTCCCAATTAACCCGTTGGAGCGTCTATGGTCAGCGTGAGCAAAGCATCCTTGGCGGTGAAAGCCGGGGATGTGCGTCGGGTCGAGGAGATGCTGCGGGAAGGGCTGGATGCTAACGGTATCACCAAGAAGGGCTGGACGATCCTCCACGTCGCGGCAAAGGCGGGAAAGTCGCAAATTGTCGCACTCCTGCTGGACCATGGAGCCAAGGCCGACGCGCTGACGGACATGCGGCAGACCGCGCTCGATGTGGCCATCGCCAACCAACAAACCGCTGTCGTCAAGTTGCTCAAAGACCGTGGTAGTCGAACGGGGGCGGAATCTTCGCTCCCCGCTGCGGTAATGGCGGGCGATATGAAATGGGTGAAGAAGCACTTGGCCGATGGCATTGACATCAATGCCAAAGACTGTGGAGAGCTGCCCATCTGCATCGCCCTGGGCAGGTGTAGATGGGATGTCGCCCGCTTGCTCCTGAAAAGGGGAGCCGATGTCGGGAAGCGCCAGAGCGATGGCAACATGGCGATCCACGAGGCAACGCACCACGGAGCGGACGACGCGCTGCTCCAGAAGTTTGTTGACGCGGGGGCGGATTTGAATGCCGTTGGCGGTGGGCAAATGACGCCGCTCTGTTGGGCGGCAAGAGGACGGCACGATGACGTGGTCAGGTTCCTCCTTGAGAACGGCGCGAATGTGGCGTATCGGGCGAGGGACGGCACGTGTCCCGTGGCCGAAGCCCTCCAAGCGGGATGCACCGATTTGGCGCATCATCTCATCGACAAGGGGGCCAAGTGCAGCCTCCACCAGGCCGTCCAGTGCGGACACGTCGCCAAGGCCAGGGAGTTGCTCAGTGGCGGGGCGGACGTGAATCAGCGCGACGATTTCTGCTTCGACAATCCTATGGGCGTGGCGATCTGGGATGATTCCGTGGAGATGGTCCAGTTGCTCTTGGAATACGGAGCTGACCCGAATGAACAGGACGAAATCCACGATGGGCGGGACGGCCCCTTCGGCGGAAGCACCCCGCTACATGATGCGGTATACAAGGGATCATCAAAGATCGTGAAGTTACTCCTGTCAAAAGGAGCCGATCCTGACATCCAGGATGCGCGCAATCTGAGCCCCATCGAACTAGCGCGAAGGCGGGACCAGACACATCTGGTCAAACTCATGGAGACCCACGTGGAAAAGGCCGTGATCAGCGAGTCCGTGGACCAGCTATACACGGTGGCGAAGGTGGCAGAACTCCTGAGTGTGGAAGAGGACTTCGTCAGGAAACTTCTGACCGATGGCAAACTGAGGCAGGTTCGACTCGATCCGACTATGGTCAGGATTCCTGCAAGCAGCCTGCGGGGGTATGTCGCCAAACTGCTGAAGTAGCCGTGAGGCTCAAATCCCAGCTCCTACCCAACCCTGAAGTTTGCTGTGATGATTCTCTTGTCCTGGTGCGCCCTTTCGTGATCGTCCAGCGGTGGCAGGGCGATAGTTTACGCTACTTTGAAGTTGGCGGTGATCTTACGTGTGTAGTTTTTCCCCTGGTTCACCAGAATGCCCACTGTTCTGCAATCTCGGCACTGGTGACGAGGGTCGGTGACTGCATTCTTGCGATGGCTCGATTCCTGCTTCCCGAGGACATGATCCCTCAGTCGTACCTACGGCGAATCCGGTCAGTGCGGTTCGTTTATTGCAGCAGGAAAGGGCAGAGCGTATGTCAGGCAATTCTTCCATTCGAGTGAGTTCGGAGATTGCGACATCTTTGGTCGATGTCATCAAATGCGTCCCTGAGCGAGAAGTGGTTGCATTCGGGACACACTTCCTTACCGGTGGCTTTACGAAGGCGCCTGCGATCCGCTCGCGGCTCGAATCGATGATCAAGAGTGATGCACCAATCCCAGAGAGGCTGGTTTCGGTCCTCCGCGATTGGATGCCTGAGGTTCGGGGCTTCGACTGCCTCACCCCTGAGGCTGTCAGGGCTCTCTTGGCCGAATTGACCGCTTCCCATCGCCCTTCGGTCTTGGAGTCGAGGCTTTGCCTGGTTGAGCGCGCTGAAATCCGAGGACTCGCACACGGACAGGACAACCTCCAAAACTCGCTAGCAAAAGAGACGTCAAGCAAAGCCAAGTCTGTTTCCGCCGGTTTGGCTGGCCTGGCGAGCTTTATCATTCAATCGAAAGCTGAAGGCGAGAAACACAACACCCCAAGAAGAGCTCATGCCTCGTCACAGGATGAAGAACTCCGCAGAGCATGGGAGGAAATTCATGGGCTGAAGGGCAAACTCGAGAAAGCGCGTGGCACTCACAGCGAGACAATCCGCCGGCAACGCGACGAATATCAGCGGAAGTTGGCCGAAGCGGCCCACAACAACGAAAGACTCGTGCAGCAACTCGGGGTCGCACACGCGGAGCACGAGGAAATCCGGGGTGAATTGGCTGCATTGCGGGAGCACGTGGCAGAAGAAATTCGGCGTGGCGTGGACTTCGAGACTTCAGTCATTCGAAACAAGTGGCTCTCCGAGCCAATGGACACGGATTTCTTTGTTGCGGCGACTGGTCCCGATGTTGGTGAGCTCTTGGATCGCGTGAACCAAGCCTTGGTTGCTCAGGCCTATCACGACCGACACACCGGCAATCGCAGACAACTGCGGGAGTGGTTGGGCAATTTGGAGCAGGCGGAAAGGTCGATATTGGAGGCGTCGACCTCTGCCTTGCACCCCCTGGCCGAACTCGAAACACTCCGCCTTGAGGTATCGAGGCAAATGCAGCGCATTCGGAAGCGTCTTGAATTGAACCAACCAGAAAGCCCGGTAAGCGCACGAATCGCAGCACTTCTGAACCGGGCGACTGATTCGCAAGCCTTTGGACGAGTACCTCAATCAGCTCGAGGCTATCTGTGCCATCGATGTTCTGAGTGAGACCGAGCGACGCAAACTCAACGACTTGGCCGAACGTCGACTGAGTCAACTAAACGGGCACACTCAAGGAAATGAACTTGGTGAAGGGGCCGGACGATGGATGCTGCGCCGCCGCTTGCATGACGATATGCCATCACTACTCTTAGTGGACGGCTATAACGTCTTGCTGAGGTATTCCGAGACTTTTGGCGTTGCACCAGGTAGCTCGCCGCGCGAAGAGCATCGAAAGAGACTGATCGAGCCGCTTTTGCAGCTCTCCAAGTCGCACAAGAATCTGCAAATCAGGCTATTCTTCGACAGCCCTACGCACTCCACTCAGGCATTGGCGCCCGGGATGGTCGTGGAATACTCCGGCGGCACTGGCGACCACAAGGCTGACCTAGCTATCGAATCTTTCTTATGTGGCGGTAACGGTCCGCGGCCGGACAAGGGGCGATTCATCGTCACGGATGATTGGGGGCTCAGGACGTCAATTCTAGGACTCCAGGCAAAATACGTTGCAGCAGGGGTGCTTGTTGTCCTGCTGCATGATCATGGCTATCTCGCCTGAGCAGCTGTCCCCGGACGAGATCTGGAAGGATGCACTCGGCGGCATGTTCGAATCCACGGTGGCAGGCACACCGGGGACCTGGCGCCAGTTCCTCCCCGCCGCCGTGACCGTTGATCCGTCGATCCGTCGAGCGGAACGACTCCGACTGGGTATCCAATCATCAATGTCACGCAGAGACACTGAAGCGTCACGCCGGACTTGGGAGACCATCGTCGGTGCCACCGGCGGCAAGATCGGATTCTACGGCGTCACGTCCGTCACCCAACCAGCCGGGTCCGATCAGGCGACGGTGACGTGGGGGGACGTGGATAGGGAATCGGCGACCTCACCATCTCCGATCCACCGACGCAGGCCCGAAGTTCATGGGACCACCCTTCACCTCCAGAATCAGCAGCCCATCGTTCGGACCGGACACCAGGAAATCACCCTCACGATCGGCATCGCAGCAATACCCCCAGCGAGTGAGCCGGTCATCGCAGAGCAGCTTGAGAAGCCCAAGATGCCCAGCGGCTGCAACTGGGCAGGAGCACGGAGCGTCCGCGAAAAAACGGGCAAGACAAGCATCACGCGCTTGTGTAGATATTCGGAAGTCGATGAGTCGGACGCTGGTGACAGGAGTTCGCAGCGGCTGATTGCCACAACAGGAAAATCCGGAATGAGCAACTTGGACAAAAGGCTTTGCGCCATTTTCAAAATCTTCACGAAGAGTTCTTTGGATCCAGCCAAAGAAAAGAAGGCCGAACAGGAGATGCGGACTTTGTTGGAAAAGTTGAGAGACCCGGAATACTCCAAGAAGCTGTGGAGCGCATTCACTGAAGTGAAAGTTGCTGGATCGAAACGGGGGGAACTCCCCACAAATGAGTTTTGGGGCCTCGTAGAAACGCTTCGAAATGCGGAACTGGTCAGGACAAGCGCTCTCCTTTTTACGTTTTGTCTGGATGCAGGCGGGGCTTTGGGCCAAGAAGAAATGCTGCGTTTGGCACCGGATGCCGCTTCTGTTGAAATCTGGCGCAAGAAGAAGAAAATCCCGCCAGAGGAGCTTCAGAAGACACTTCTCGCTGATATTAAGCGAGCGTATGAAACCGCGGCGGGAGACTGGTTGCTGAAGCATTGCGATGCAAAGCGTGTATCACCCTTGCTGAATCTGCTTCTTAAGCTATCGCCGCGACCGCGACATCTGCCGACCCCATTTGAGGCGTTCAGCAAGGCACTGACAGGTGATGCAAGCGGTCTGGTCGCAGCCGAAGCACTGAGGGGAGCAACGACGCCAGAGGAGATCCGACTGCTAGTTCAAATTCTTTTACAGAAACCGGTGTTCCGGGTCGCGGTGGAAGCATTATCGAAAGCAGCAGTTCAAAGGGACGCCCCCGTGGGTTTGGTAGCGCTAATCAAGGAATTGTGCGGGGCGGCCCTGGTTGCGAATGACAGCTCGCGGGAATTGATTACGGCCGGTCTGGCAAGGATCGGGACGGGGATACTGATTGCGGAGAAGCGTGTATCCGAAGGACAAGGAGTGGTGGCGGAAATCGTGCAACTGGGAAGACATCTGGAAATCGCCTCGACAAAGGAACAGCGAGGGATCACCTGGACATTGCAGAATCCCGGTGCGGAACTAGAGTCCCCCAAAGGGCGTCAGCACATCACGGAGGACGGAGCGCGGCGTGTTGCGGTCGCTTTTGAAAAAGCGGCGGAGGGTTTTGGAGCGGTTGAAGTACTCACCATGCTCGCGCGAAACCTAGGAATGCTTCAAACAGGCAAAAAGGGCGATGCGGTGCGATATGATCCATTGGAGCACGAGGACACTCAGGGAGGAATGGAGCCGGGTGACCCAGCAGTTTTGGAGGAACCTGGCTGGTCGATGGGAGAGAGAGTCGTTGTGAGGGCAAAGGTAAAGCCATGATGCCTGAAATCAAATACCCATGCACACTGAGCATTGATCTGGGAGCCAGCTATACGAAGATTGCATATCGAGAGGACTGCACTCCATCCAAGACTAGGAGGGTCACGAAGAATGCGCGAGTGATGATGCTCGGACATAGCTCACTGATCCCGTCCCTCGCGGTGCAGGGAAAGAAGGGTCGATGGTTTTTTGGTCACCAAGCGGCGAAAATGCTGCCCGGCCCAAGCCAAAGAATCTACCAGAACTGGAAGGCCAATCTGTTCCGTCCGGAAAATGACGAGGAGACAGCGAGTGCAGTAATCGTGACCCAACAATTCCTTCGGTGGCTTCGGGAGAAAGTTGAGGAATCGCACATTGCGCTTGAGGAGGCGGAGGTTCGTGTAGCATTGCCAGCTTTTGAAAATTCAGCGGAGAAGGCGTCAGTGGTGGCGCGGTGCATGAAAATGGCGGGCTGGGATTGTCCTGCAATATTGAAAGTGACGGAGCCATATGCAAACGTGCTCGGCTTATTTACCGCTGGGCAGAACCATCTCTGGAAGGACAAGTTCGGTGGAGTATTCCTTGACTATGGGCAGATGTTTGGGATGGACAGTGGCTATGTAAAGCGCGCGCGTGGAACTGTGTTAGGCGATGCAAGAGGAGGCAGCGTGTATCGCGTCCTGGTCATTGACATCGGAGCCTTCACGACGGACGTCGCAGCTCTTGCTTTCGATGTGCGCTCTGAGCAGGACGGTTTGACAAAAGTAGAACAAGACAGCTATGCGGTGGGTGTGATCAATCAGCTCGACCGTCCCCTGTTCAAGGCCATCGAGAAGCGACACGGTTTTTCAGTTGGCGATGTATCGTTTGAGCAAAGTGAGCAGATGAAGATGGATCTATACCAGGGGAAGTCACATTCGCTTCTTATCAAAGGAAAAGGGGGATTCGAAATTGGCGGTGAGACTGATGACAACCTGGTGAAGAAATATACCAAGGAATTCGCACGAGAAGTGTGCATGATAGTTGGGAACCATATCGAGATACAAAAGCCAGACGAGGTACGCCTCACTGGTGGCGGGAGTCTCATCGGGACGGTTACGGCTGAGGTTAAAACGCTTCTTCGCGCGAAGCGCGTCCGCGTGCAGTCCAGCGATGGTTTTGAGGCTGCGCTTAAGGGAAGCGCCAAGTGGCGGGTCTGGAACGACACCGGCGAGGCCCTGGTCCGATTGGCCACAGCGGTTGGAGGTGCGAGCGTCATCTTGCAGGCGCCTGTCTTGCCACCCCACCAGAGGGTGGCTAAGAAAATCAAGCTGCCAGAGCCAGTGCGTGACTATACCGAGTGCTTCTGCCGAGGTGGCAACAAGGACTGCTGCTTTTGCGGGGGGCGGGGATATTATCGCAACTGCATCGGCGAGTGAAACTGTCGCGCTAAGTTGGACATCTGGGTCCGGCTTTGGAACTGACTGGGGGCGAAGCGCAGCGATCGCAACGTGGCTCGGCTGACGTGGACACGACGGCTCAATTCTTCAACACTCGACCCGATTGACTCCGGACATCGAAGCAACGGCGACCACAATTCGCAAGGGGCAGCCGGCACACCATCCGCTGGGCCTGAACCCCACGATTCGTGCACTTAAAGAACTCGAACAACTCGGGCTCCTCAGATCTTCCCCCCATGAGCAACTGCGACTGTCGAAGGCGGTATCGCCTCTCAGAGTCAGGCGCCGCGATTGCTAAGTAAACGAACATTTGAATGTGCTCTGGCCAGCGCCCGAATCAGCCTTCCGGGTGTATCTCTCATCTTGGCATTGAGCATCGGCTTGGCATAATCCAAGAATGATCGACAGATCAGACGCCCGGGCGGAGCGCAGTCGCTTCCTCGAACGCGCACGCGCAAGTGACTGGAGTTATTGCGGGGAACCTGGCGAGTGCACAAAGTGTAATCTTCGATTTCGCCGTGAGATTGTCGAGCCCATCGAAGAGTCTCTCGGATATCTGACGCCTGACTTTCGTTCGCTTAGGTTCCCGGAATTCTTGAGATTGCTGTCGTGGCGGGAGCACTTGGCGAAGGAACTTCTATCCCTGCCCCTCAACGAGCTCAGAAAGCTGCAGCATTGGGAAGGGCACCTGCGGATGGCATTCTTCTTCCTTCGCGACCGCGAACTCGAATCGGAGATCCTCACGAAGTGGCTTCACGACGTCGGCGACGACGTCGAGTTCGTGGATTCTGTCATTTTCCACCTGATCAGGTGGCGACATACAAGATCAAGTATCGGTTTGGCCTGGATTGAGCGTGGCATCGCTTTGGCAGAATCGACGCGGGATGAGTCGCTGGTGGAGAGCCTGGTGTGGACAGTGGGAAATTCCTTGTCCTCACACGCCACGCTGGCCAGGCTCGCCACAACACTCAGTGATGGATCGCCCGCAATCGCAAAGGCGATGAAGGACACGTCAATCTGACACGTCTTCCTCTGCGATCCCGGCGCCGCAGGGGGTTGTCGGCGCGCTGCAAGCGAAATCACAAATGAAGTGTCAACCCAATCTGCTCGAGCGCCTGGAGTTCGACGCTGCCACCCTTGTCGCGCTGCATCCTCCGCGTTTCACGATCCCACACAAACGGCTGGTGTATGCCTTGGCCTGCCCTCCGGAACTACCCCACGATGGCAGCATCCACTACTCCCGCTGGGACGCTGCCCCCCCGTTTCTGAGTTCGTGACCTCAAAGCAAACGTTCAATACGCTACAAGGTGGAGTGGGAGGGCCTGGTGGAGGGAGCCCGTAGGGCGACCGGAACCATGCCCTCCCACCGGCGGTCCAAACGAAAGCGGAAAAATGACAAATAGCGATCTATCCGAAGGGCCCCACAAGACCACCGGCACGAAACGACGAATCCTGTCTGCCGAGAAAAAGTTCCAGATCTACCTCGAAGCTCAATCCGGTGACAAACCTGTGGGCGAGTTGCTGCGCCGGGAAGGCCTCTACTCGACCGATCTGGCTCGCATCCGGCAGCAGGTCAAGGAAGGGGCACTCCAACGCCTCAGCGCCAAACCTGGGAAGAAGCAAGGTCGGGTCGACTCCGAGGCTTACGACGCCATCAAGCGCGAACTCCAGGACAAGGAACGGGCCATGGCGGATTTGTCGGTCGAACTGGCGATCCTGCGAAAAAAAACGAATGGGGGTTCGTGGGACCGATAGCCGACCAATGGATCAGTGAGCAAACCAAACTGGCAATCCTCACCGTGATTGAGTCTTCCCAGCAACAAGGGGTTTCGGTGCGACGCAGCTGCGTGATCCTGGCGATCGAGCATCGTCGCGTCGTACGCTGGCAACGCCTGGCTCGTCAGGGGCAGAGCCTGGCGAATTTGACCCCGGGTCCCAAGGAGCCGTTGCATCGGGTGTTGCTCGAGGAGATTGAGCAGATTGTGGCGATGGCCAAGAGCCAGGAATATGTCGACTTGTCGCATCGCATCCTGGCGGTCACGGCCTGGGATAAAGGCCTCTTTCAGGCCTCCTTCTCCACGGTTTACCGCGTCCTCAAGGAGCGGAATATGATGACCGCGCGGGGTCCTGGCGGAGCCCACAACGGCAACTCCAAAGCTCCGGTCCGCAAGGATCTGACGGGGCCAAACCAGCGGTGGTGTTGGGACATCAGCTACCTGATGACGTTCCAGAAAGGGGTGTATCTTTACCTCTACCTGCTGCTGGATGAGTGGTCCCGCAAAGTCATCCAATGGCACATCAGCTGGCAGCAGACGGCCGAAGAATCTCGGCTCATGCTGGAGGGAGGTCTGGAGGAACAGAACATCCTGGATCTTCCGGAGGATCAACGGCCCGAGGTCATCAACGATCGCGGGCGCCAGATGAAAGCCAAACCGATCCAGCGGCTGTGTGAAGATCACGGCATGCCTCAGTTGTTTGCTCGCCCCCGAACCCCCAATGACAATCCGTTCATCGAGTCGGCGTTCAGCACGGTAAAACGAGCTCCGGAGTATCCCGGTCGCTTCCTGGATGATGGGGAAGCCGTCGCCTATTTCGATCGGTACTTTACCTGGTATGATACGGAGCACTACCATTCGGGCATCGATTACGTCACCCCGCAACAAGCTCATCAGGGCCTGAGGCAACAAATCGTCGCTCAGCGGCGCATCAAAAAGCTTTCTCAGCGATGTCGGCGCCGAGAAGAAAATCAAAAGCAGAAATCCGACGTGACCAAAACGAACGACAAACCCAAAATGACCGCCCGCCTTGTAGCGTAATTAAGGACCCGCTGAGGTCATTGATTCAGAAACGCGCCGCTGCGGCTCTTCCTGAAGCGTTCGATTGGTCGGGTCGCTCGTGCCTGCTCGAAAGCCGTCAGGACCTCTATGACTATCAACACTCCGCGGAAGGCGAGAGCGTGGTCGCATGTCAACTTCGCCGACCCCGAGCTCTTTGTAGCTTACGGCTCTGAGCTATTCACCCAGGACGAGATGCAGGTTCTGGAACACCCGGCCCTAGGCTCGGTCCGCGAGGCCTTGGATGCCGGCGGACATTCGGCACTCACGGTCGAAGGCGGTCGTCCGACCCCGGTCCTGGTTGCGGGCGTGGAACGTCGCGCTCGGATCGCCACCGATCGCAATGCAGCCGAAGGCCGACCGTACGGACTTTACGGCAACGAGTTCGCCCAAGCCTCCACGGAAGCCGTTCGTCGGGCAGCAACACCGATTGTCCCTCCAACCATCTCCAACATCATCGCGATCGCCGCTCCGCGCCCTGGCATCGGCGACTACCGCCCTGAGGAGATTGTCGAGGCCCTGACCGCCGCATACACCGGTTTCATGGCTGCCAATCAGGAATCCCGGAGGCTTGGGGGCGAAGACGACGGAACGATCGTCCACACCGGTTTCTGGGGATGTGGCGCTTTCGGTGGGAATCGTGTTCTCATGCCGTATCTCCAATTCCTGGCGGCAAGCTTGGCTGGTCTCAAGCGCTTGGTATTCCACACGTCCAACGCCGCGGGAAGCCGATCGATGGACCACGCCATCGCGCTTGGTGATGAGATTCGAACGCTCCTGCCCGCCCCGTCCGCCCAAGCCGTCGTCGATATGCTCCACCGGCGAGACTTCCAATGGGGCGTCAGCGATGGAAACTGAAGGTGCCTGCAGGGCCGGTCCGCGCCGGCAACGTCGATCGCCGCTGTTTGCGAGCGCGGCTCAACTCACCTGGTGTCCGCCGGCCAGATACTCTGACATCGCGGTGTAAAGGTCCCCGACCGTCTTGACCCGCTCCCACTGATCATCGGGGATGGTGAGGTTGAAGCGTTCCTCGAGGTTCATGCTGATTTCGACCACGTCCAGGGAGTCGGCGCCCAGATCCCCCACGATGGTTGCCTCTTCCGTCAATTGTTCACGCGAGATGTCGAGTTGTTGCATCAGGATATTCTGAATCTCTGCGGTGTCCTTCTCGGTAAGTGTCGTATTCATGTGGAACACCATAACCCTTGGGTTCGCACTTGATAGTGCATCTATCGTGAGTGACCATACTATCCAGTCATGTTTACCCGATTGTTCGCGGAGTCCGGCTTGTCCCTGGACCGTTTGAAGGCGCTGGTGGAGGTCGGCGCATCCGGAAGCATCGCCAAGGCGTCGACGGGTGACCCGGTTCGCCAGAGCCAGTACAGTCGACAGATCAAGGAGCTGGAAGACTTCTTTCAGACCCGGTTGGTGGAACGACACGGTAAAGGTGTCCGTCTGACTGCCGCCGGTCGAGAGTTGGCGCGCATATCCAGGTTTTTCATACTGGGTCTTTCGAATTTCCAGCGCGGTTGCCTGGCCGAGCAACAGACCTTTCGGATTGGTGCGAGTGCGACGGTCAATCAGCACTTGTTACTGCCAGTCCTGGCGGATGCGGTGTCGTTAGGATCAGGCCCTCGGTTCGTGATCGAGACCCTCGAGTCAAACGAGATTGAGAGGCGGTTGCACGACCTGACGCTCGACTTCGGAGTTGCTGCAATCGACACCTTGAGTCGCCCCCTGCAACTCCAAGAACTCGGCACCTGGTGGCTGCGACTCTGGGTCCCGGCCAAGGAGTTCCGAACGGAAAGGGCCGCGCTTAAGGCGCTCGAGCAGAGTCTGCTGCCGCTTGCCGTCGCACACGAGGTTCCTGAAGAGGCGCGTTGGATGCAATATCGGTCCCCCGCACATTTGAGCTGCGACAGCTTCCTCGATGCCGCTGTGGCGCTCAGCCGTGGCGGCGTTGGCGCGTTCCTGCCTGACTTCCTGCGGCCCGAAGAAACAAGCCGCGTGTTGAGGGTTGATCTGCCCGTGGGAGGGCGAATGGTGTTCGCATACGGCCTGGCGTGGAATCCTCGTCTGATGCGGTTGAATGTTCACGCGGGGCGGACTCGGGACAGCCTGTTTGCGAGCCTCAAGAAGCATTTCCATTCACTGGAGCGTTACTGAACTGGCGCGAATCGATTTCGCCCTCACGCCACCCCTGTCACAGATTCTCAATGGCGGCTGGAGAGTTGCCAATCGCTCAACCACTGCTCCACCAAATCGTGGGTTTGCCCCGTGACCGGCCGGTTCCGCGCCGCTTTCAGCTCGCCGATCTCCCATCGTCCGGCTTCAGTTCGGATCAAGGAAAGCGTCGACCGTTCCGGCTGCAGCACCCGGTAAATAAACACTCGCCCCTCGCGCACTCGCGGCGCATACGACGCCACACAGTTGGATTGCTGCCGCCCTTCAAGCACCAGTTGCTCGGCCGAATCCAGCGGTTCGACCACACCCGGCAGGCCCGGCACCGGCGGGGGCGGAAACTTGCTCGCCTCAATCCGCGCCTCCACCCAGTGCGCGTAATCCCGGAGAAGTTCGCCGTGCAATTGATGGAGCCGAGCCAGGGAATCGACCCGAACAGATCGTCCCGGTTCCATCTGCGCCCGCATTTGGAGCGACTCACGCAAGAGCACCGAGACCCCTTCCCCCTCCGCGGCCCCGTCGTCCTGGGCCACTTCGGCAAGAAATGAGGGGGTCACACTGGCGAAAAGCAATGGTTCCGTGGTCAGCGCGATGACAGCAGCGGATACCACTGCCAAATGTGAAAGCGCCCTCATCAACTCCGGGGACGCCACAGCGTTTCGAAGCCGATTGAGCCGATCTTCGCTTAACGCTTCTGGTTGAATCTTGCGCAGTATTCGAACCACTGCCTCCGATTCGGGGAGTCTTAGGTGGAAAGCGAGTTCGCGCTGCCGCAGTTCGCCCAAATCCGGGGGGAGGCAGAATCGTGCTTCATTTCGACAGGCAACAGCCACGGCAAACACCAGTGCCGGATTAATCTCCAACAAATCGATCATGCCTTTCTCTCGGCGCAACAACCGAAGGACTTGCCATTGCTCGTTCGGGATCCGCCCGACGCGCCGGGATATCTCTGTCGGGAAGGAATGTCGGAATTGAAGCAGCGCACGGCGACGTTCGCCCGCCAATCTCAGTTTCTCCCGAGCCTCCGGTGATGCGGATGCGGGCAATGGACTGCTGGCCTCCCGCAATTCCTCGGCCGCGACCTGGCGGAGCGACGGCAAGACCCGGAACTCGGGAACGAAATGGATCCAGCGTCGATCTCGATCGGTCTGGAACACAGCCTCCAGGAGCGGCCAGCCATTAATCACCCACCGTTTGTGAGCGGCGAAGATGCAAAACCGGCCGCCGGAACAGGCGTATCCTGGGCGGCGGCTTTGCATAGTCACAGAAAACGTCGGCTTCGCATGAATTCCAGGTGGGCTGCCAGATTCCACTTACGAACTGAATCGGCGGCGACGCTGGGCCAGTCGGGCCATCTTCCGAGACTCTGTCTCCGCTTCCTCCGCCGGGTCCAATCGGAACAGTGCGACATGGATGACGGTGCCCTCGTGGATCAGTGCCGCACCAGCCGTGCTGCCGCTCTGGAGGCGTATCGACTCGCCGCACCCAACGGACGGAAATCTCTCTTCCGGGCACTTCGCGGCGCCGGTCAGGAACTCGCGGGCCTGCGCTTCATCCGCCTTGGGCTCGCCCGGCTCGCCCAGGAGCGCGTCCAACACGTAGCTCCGGACCAGTTTGCCGTGAAGCCGACCATATGCGTCCGCGCGCGACAGTAGATCGCAGCCGGCCACCTGGCCTCGAATGCTGACCAGCAAACCCTGTTGACCGGGCTCGGCTGGAAAGGCTGCCAAAGCGGCACGCAGGTCGTTCTCCCGTTCGACGAATAAATCATGCATCGCGTGGGTGGGAGAGGCGTGCAGCGCTTTCGCGTGCAACGCGTGAATCTCGTTCCAGACCTCCCCCTGGTCGGACGCATGCCCGCTCCCCGCTTTGAGCGAGTCCGAGACCGATCGGACTTTCGCACGCCGGACCTTCATCTCCATGACGACATCGGACGAACTGAAGGCATTTGAGACATGCCGCCATCGGCCCTGCTCAGTGCAACTGACCGGGATGATCGTCTCGGACCTTGCCTTCAGCAACAGGGTGGCGTTGACCACGCGGTTTTGCTTGGCGCCGATCAATTCCTCGCCATCAAGAATCAGGAGCGGATCCGGGGACTGGTTGATCACCTTCAATTGGGGTACCGACCCGCCCTCGGAAACCTCGGTAACCTGGGCCTGGCTCGAGGTGATCGCATCGTCGAGGGTGCGGTAGGGCGTGCCGTTCCCACCCGACGCGAACAGTGGCCAGATCACGATGTCGCGGTGGGTTTGTGGCGTGCCGAGCCGGGCGTGGGCCAGCCAATCGGCAACGGAACCGCCGTTGCCGGGACCGGAGGAGTCGAGGGAAGGGTTTGCATTCATGCCATCACTATACTCCCGGGGGTGTGACATCCGCGGTCCTGACCCGAAGAACCATGGTTCGCTTCAACTACCCTTCGCCGGGCGCAAGCCAAACTCGCTCTGTCGTTGCCCTTCCTTGGGTTTGGTGGTTTTCGTGTACCGCCTCTGCATCGCGGTTGCCGCAGTCAACACCCTGTCCGCAAGTGCTTTCGGTCGCACCACCGTGGCATGGGCGCCCCAGCTCAGGACCCACGGCTCGATCTCCTCGAGGTTATCCAGGTGAAAGGCGATCCGCATCTCGCCGCCCGGCAGCTCGGTCAACTGCTGACTGGCATGCCAGCGTCGGCCGCGCATGATGTCCGCCGCCCAGCGATCGAGATCGATCACCACCTCGAAGTCCGCGTTTCCTCTAAAGATGCCGAAGCTGCCCTTAAGATAGTCCTGGATGTTGAATGCCTCGGGGCGTTCGAACTGCCCCGCCAGAATCTCCGGGTCGGTCATCCGTGCCAGGACAAATGCACGCATGGCATCGCGCCGGAGATCATGGCCAACCACGTACCAACGGTTGTTCGCGGACACCAACTGGTAGGGGTGGATGCAGCGCTTCTCCACCCGCTTGGCGGCGTGCTTCCGATACCGGAACTGGAGTGGTCGACGTTGTTGGACCGCCCGGCAAACGACCTGGAAGGTTTCCTCGTCCAAATCCTCCGGGCCGGTCACCCGGATATCCATGGCCGCCCCGAGATCTTCGAGGTGAACCACCACCTTGGGATCCAGATCCGCGGTCAGTTTCTCGAACGCCGTCCGGAGCGGTTTGTGGAACGAGGTCCCCTGGTAATGAGCCACCGCCTTCTGCGCTACCAACATGGCAAACAACTCGGATTCGCTCACCGCCACGCCCGGGAACTGGTCCACGTGGTGGGTGTAATAGTAACCATGGCGCTGCGGGTCGTAATCGATCGGGAGCAGCAATTGGTCGCGCATGAACTCGATGTCTCGGAGGATCGTCCGAACCGCTTTCACCTCGAGTTCGCGGCTGAGTTTCGAGCAGTTCGGATATTTGGTGTGCCTGAGCTGCTCATGGATGAACAGCATCCGCCGGATCGGCGGCCGGGTTTGGGGCAGTCTTGGGCCTCGAGGCATGCGCTGGATGGTGAACTCGCGTGAGTTTCGGCCGCCGCAACCAGGTTGTCAAAGCAACTTGTGCAACGAACCGCGGCCTGCGACCACGAATGTCACACCCCGCTAATAATATGGGATGCATCGAGGGCATCCAGTGCCTTGACGAACCGGTCGGTCGGGTGTCAGCGGTGGTCCGAGATCATCACCTATGCAACACATCTTTGAACCATGCTGAAGACACCAAGGTTACCTTCGGGAATCTGGCGACTGAATCGACTTGTTCGCACCAGACGGCCGGGGCCTCGAGGTACCCGGGCAACCTGGGCGTTCGGCTGTTGGTTCTCTCCGCCCAGCAGTGAGGCATTTCTTGCCAGCCATTTCTCAGCCTGCCAAGGTTCGCTGAGGCATCCCACAGAAACGAATGAAACCAGGTTTTGTCGCGCTGTTTGAGCGCGGTCGGTATTGCCGGCGGCGAGACGATGAACGTCATTTACAGCAGGAGCGATTCACCGCCGCGGCCATAGGATTCTGTATCCAACAGGATGAACAGTTTGCCCGCGTATTCTGGAACAAGATCTGTCAGGGAGACGGCGATCCACCGGCAGGCATTGTTCATTGTGACGTCGAGCCAGAGCACTGGGCTGATCTCGTCGTATTCAATCAGACCCAGAACGGAGAAATGGCCTGCGTCGTCGAGCTGAAACTCGATAAACCGCTATCGGATCATCAGAACCCTGCGAACGCTGCGTTTTCGTCTGAATCGGGATATGGAAAGCTTGTGGTGGACGATAAAGCTGTGCTCGGAAACCTCCCTCGCCGCTATGTGGTCCTCGGGGCAATGCCAGAACCGGATCTACCAGCCACACATGGAACGACGGGGCTTTCCTTGGATCAACGGCAGTGGGCTGATTTGGAGCGGGTTCTCCCGGAGAGCCCCTTATGCAATGATTTCGCACAGCTCCTCCAGTCCTTCGAAGTGGCGGCATTCCGCTATCGACTGACAAAGAATATGAAAGTGACCAACTCGCTCGCGGAAGCGGCAAAAGCCCATGCGTTGATCCAGGATACCGCCGCATCGTTGGGTTTCCGCATCAACCCGAAATCGTGGGACATTCGGGCCCACGACCCAAGCCAGCCGGGTTACTGGTGTTATGGGGTCGGAATTGAGATGAAGACGGCAGGTCAGCAGGGAGACTTGTTCTTACGGCTACTTGGAGATCGTGCTGGCGCTGAGTGGGCGGCATGGATGGGGTACGAGTCCGATGGAAAAGAGGGATTCGACTTGTTGGTCGAGCTGTACCCCTCGTCGAGCGCGGCCCCAGCTGTGCAACAAATGTTGACAAAGAAAGCGGACGCCACGGGATGGAGGTGCAACGTCGCGCATGAAGGAGAACCAAGAACGATCCGAATCCGTGGCACACCTCCTGTCGAGATCTCGGACTCGGACTGGTTCCAATCCGTGTTCCACGCCGTGGGGATCCATGGTTGATCAATTCCGACTGGCACACACAATAAAGCCTATGGATGACAGATCTGCAGTGGAGGTGGCTTGCGAGCGGCTCATCAAAATGTTGCCGCCGAATATCCGATCCAGCATCGCCGTGCATTGGGAAAGCGGTAGCGGTGACAAGCCGGATCTCGTCGAACGACCCAGTTACGACATAAAGCATTATCGAGGCAGGTTTCTCCCTCGAAGAGGCCGCCTCCGCACACCTGGACAATTCTGGACCCCGCAGCGGTGCTTCTACGAAATTGGTGCTGGAGTCTACGGGAGAGGCCCTGATCGTTCTCAGGTTCAGTTCTTCATGGCGGGGAATCAGGCCGTGCGTGGTGGCGGCCGATACAACCGACAGGTGGATGATATTCTGCGGAAGGCAGCGGAAAAACGGGCAGATGCCGTGCATCGGTCCATCCTCCGAGGGTGTCCTTACGCACATCTTTGGATACGCTCCCCCTTAGTTAACCCAGGGAAGATGGCCGAGGATATGGCGTGGATCATCCAAGAGACTTTGCCGGAGCTGTTGAGAATTCCCGACGCAATCAAATAGGCGAGACGATCCACTTCGGCTAATTCTCTGTATGATCTTCAAATCAAGGAGAAGTCCGATGGTCCGCTACCTGACGACCGTCCTCTTACAATTGGATCGCCTTGATGGTGAAGGGATGGCACCGAAGCTGACGATGCGAGAAACACGAACATTCGGCTTGGCCCAGTTACCGTGATCCACGATGATGCGGCACGTGCAAAATCAGTGTCCGCAGCGGCATCGTCCAGAGCGCGAGTGCGACGATCGCGGTTGCGCTCCCTCCTGGCGATTACAGGTATTGCGCCGGCATAGCCACTGCCCTCAGTTTCCAACTTAGCATCCCCATGAAATATCGCTTTTCAGGTCACCAGACGTTCACCTTCCGCTACGGCTGGCTCGAAAAAGGCGTGAACTCAGCAGCGGATGATCCGGCCATCTTATCCGCTGAAGACGCCATTGTTCAGTTGGGCGTTGGCAAGAACATGGTGGAGAGCATTCGGCACTGGTGCTTGACCACTCAGATGTTGGTGGAGCAGTCGGTTGGCGGGGACGATAAGAAACGCATCTTGACGGCCTCGTTGCTCGCTAAACGCCTTCTGCTGAAGGGCAAAAACAATCCGTGGGATCCGTTCTTGGAAAACGACGCTTCCTTGTGGCTAATCCATTGGCTGCTCGTTTCCAATCCTGCCATCGGCACCAGTTGGCAGCTCGCTTTCGGCCATTTTCACCGGCCTGATTTTTCGAAACGCGAACTCGTTGACTTCGTTAAAGCCCACGCGGAAAAGAACTCCGTGCGGGTTAACGAGTCGTCTCTGAACCGCGACATTGATTGTCTGCTCCGCACCTATCTGCCGGTTCGTAATGGCACCCGTGCCCAGGTCGCCGAGGAAACCTTCGATTGTCCCCTTCAGGAACTCGGGCTCATTCAGGCTTCCCCGGATGGAGAGTTCTTCCGCTTTGCCATCGGCCCAAAATCATCCTTGCCGGCTCACGTGTTTGTGTTCGCGCTCGATGGATTTTTCAATCGCACCAAGGCGGATCGCAACACCTTAAGCGTGCAAGAGTGCCTCTACGGCGTTCAAAGTCCGGGGCAGGCCTTCAAACTCGATGAAAACAGCCTCGTGGATTATGTCGAGTCCATCGAGGAAATAACCCACGGCGCGATCACCCTAGACGAAACGGCCGGGCTTAAACAGATCTATCGTCGCAGCCGGATTGATCCTCTCGAGGTCTTACACAGCTTTTACCAGCCGAAAGCCTGATGAAACCCGCCACTCCACAACCATTGTCGCAGTTTATTCAGGTCGGCACGCGTTTCCTGCGGTCGGTCAATCTTGAAAAGGATTATCTCGGCGGTCAGCGGAACGGTGACTACATCGTCACACCCACGGCTCGTCAGGTGCTCAGCCGGGTGGCGGAGGGCCTACGCGACGAGTCACCCTATCGGGCTTGGACCATCACCGGCCCTTACGGCGTTGGAAAATCCGCCTTCGCTGTTTTTCTCACCCGCCTTTTCTGTCCCAATGGCGACTCGACCGTGGCCGCCCGTCAGCAGTTGCATCGGGTGGATCCTACGCTTGCCCGGCACCTGCTTGGTGGCAAGAATTTGGCTGGTTCCCGGAGAGGTTTCTTTCCGGTTCTCATCACGGGTCGCCGGACTGCCACCTCCTTGTGCCTCCTCCAGGGCATTTGCGCCGCGGTCTCTGCGGCTCGGGAACGTCCGTTCCAGCCGGTCACCAAACATCTCCACCAACTACTGCGCCGCGCTCAACGGGAAACCTTCCTCGATAGCGCCACTGTGGTCACCGCTTTGACGGAAGCGAATTCAGCTGCCGTTCAGGCCGGTTATTCCGGTGTTCTCGTCCTCATTGACGAACTGGGCAAACTGTTCGAGTTCGCCGCTCGCAGCCCCCACAAGGCGGACGTCTTCGTTCTGCAGCAGCTCGCGGAGTTCGCTTCTCGCAGCGCCGGCAAACCCCTCCTGCTCATCGGCCTGCTTCATCAATCATTCGAGGACTACGGCCAGCACCTCGACATGGTGTCGCGCAAAGAATGGGCCAAGATTCAGGGCCGTTATGAGGATGTTGCGTTCCTTGAACCGGCCGACCAGGTCATTCGCATGATCGCCTCGGCCATTCGTTGGAAGGATCCCTCTGCCGACGAAACCTTGCGCAAGCGCGTCGCGACCACCGCCCGGCTCGCTGCGGAGTGCGGCATCATTCCGTCCGGCATGCGGCGCGACGAGTTTGAAGCCGCTGCCGTTGCCGCCTATCCTTTGCATCCCACCACGCTGGTAGCCCTGCCGTTTGTTTTCCGGCGCTTCGCTCAAAATGAACGCAGTCTCTTTTCCTATTTGAGCAGTCTCGAGCCGTTCGGATTCCAGTCGTTTCTCCAGTCAACGCCCATGGATGCCGAGCATCCTCATTTCATCCGTCTCGCGCATCTGTTCGACTACTTCACCCAGAACTTTGGCTTGGGCCTCTTCCGTCAGCCCCAGGCCAGGCGTTGGATGGAGGCCGCGGATGTCTTGGACCGCGAGGACAACCTCCAACCCGCTCAAGTCGGCCTCGTTAAGAGCATTGGCATTCTGAATACCATGGGCGAATTCAGCCCCCTCAATGCGCGCAAGCCTGTCCTGCACTACAGTCTGAGCGACTCCCTTGCCGCCACTTCCGATACCACGACTGCCCTCGAATCGCTCAAGGACAAGTCCATTCTCACCTACCGCAAATTCAACGATACCTATCGCATCTGGGAGGGCAGCGATGTGGATCTCGATGAAAAGATCGCCGATGGCGAACGCAAAACACGCGCGACTCTGAGCCTCTCCACCACGCTGGCCCGCTACTTGGAGCCGCGCCCCATGGTGGCCCGGCGGCACAGCTACGAGACCGGCGCCTTGCGCCTCTTCTCCGTCACCTACGTGGATGACGTGGACGCGCTTCGCCAAAACCTCAATCTCAAAGCCACTTCGGACGGCAAGGTGGTAGTTTGCCTCTCGGCGTCGGTCGCGCAGGTCCAGCAGTATCGCGACCTCGCACAAGAACTTCAGCCCGGGCAGGACAATCTCCTCATCGCGATCCCACAGGACATCGGCGAAATCCGTGCCGCCGCTTCCGAACTGGCCGCGCTCCGCTGGGTTTGGGAAAACACCCCCGAACTGCGCGATGACCGCGTGGCCCGCCGCGAACTCTCCCTGCGCATTGCCGATGCCGAGCAGCTCTTGAAGACCAATGTGCATCGCCTCCTCGACCCTCGCGAAGATCCGGTCGGCAGCCGCTGCCTCTGGTTCTACCACGGCGTTGAGCAACCCATGTCCCGGCCGGTAGAGGTTTCCCATCTCCTCTCCCACGTTTGCGACAGGCTCTTTGACTCCGCGCCTCGCGTTCGCAATGAATTGATCGTCCGCCGCTCCCTGTCCTCGCAGGCCGCCGCCGCCCGGCGCAATTTGGTGGAAGCCATGCTGACTCGCGCGGCGCAGCCGGCTCTCGGCATTGAAGGTTTCCCGCCCGAGCGCAGTATGTATGAGTCCGTCCTTCGCGCGACGGGCATTCATGCGGAAGACGAGAAGGGGAAATGGCATTTCACAGCACCCCCCAAGAAGCACCCCACGCATCTCGCCCCGGTGTGGCAGCGGCTCTCCGACCTGATCTTTAAGCTCCAGCCGGAGCCGCAGCCACTCGATCAGCTCTTTCGCTCTCTGGCCGCTCCTCCCTACGGCGTCATGGACGGGCTCAATCCGGTTCTCCTCTGCGCTTTCATGCTCGTTCACGCCGATGAAGTGACCCTCTATCGGGAGGGCTCTTTCCTTCCCGAGCCCGGCGTGGCGGATTTCGAGCTGCTCATGCGCCGTCCGGAACTTTTCGCCATCGCGGGCAGTCGCGTCCAAGGTGCGCGCGCCGACGTGGTGAACCGTCTGGCGCAGAGACTCGGCACACGGCCCGCCACCGTGCCGGTCGTCCGCGCCTTGTTCAAGATGGTGCGCAGTCTCCCGGAGTTCGCCTGGCGCACCAATCGTCTGCCGGACACCACGCGCGCGATGCGTTTAACCTTCGACAACGCCAAATCCCCCGAGCGTTTCCTCTTCGTCGAGTTGCCTCAAGCTCTCCAGCAATCCGTGTTTGAGGATAGCCGCACCGACCCGAAACAAATCGAGGCCTTTTTCAATTGCCTGAACCAGAATCTTCAGGTCCTGAACCAGGCTTCACCCCAGACGATCGCCACCGCCCGCGACCACCTCCTGCAAGCGTGTGGCTTCGCCTCTGGCGCCGAGCACTGGCAGGAATTGCGCGAGACCGCGCTCCAGCTGGAGCCCGTCACCACCTACACCACTCTCCTCGCGTTCCTGCGTCGCGTCACTCAATCCCAAAACGACGCCAGCGGAATTGCTTCCGTCCTCGCCCTCGTCGCGAATTGTTCCCCTGCAGCTTGGTCGGATTACGATGTAGATCGCTTCCCAGAACTCGCCCAGGCCACGGGCACAATGTTCCTGGACGCCCGCGCCTCGCTGGACGAGGCCGCCACCACCAAGCTCTTTCGCGGACTCACCCCGCCTCAACGCCGGCAGGCCGACCGCCTCCAGCAGGAATTCCGACGAATGCTCGGCGCTAAAACCCGCGATAACGATCCCGCCGTCATCCGCGCCGCTCTGCTCGCGCTCGCGGAGGAACTCAACAATTGTAATCAAACGCACTGAATGCAAACGCCACAGACCACCTCCACTCCAGACAACATCACACCCTCCCGGCACATACTGGGTCTGTCCGGCGGAAAGGATAGCACCGCACTCGCTATCTACATGAAGGATCGTGTCCCGGAGATGGAATACGTTTTTTGCGATACGGAAAAGGAGCTTGATGAAACATATGTATATCTTGAAAAGCTCCAACAATTCTTGGGTAAGCCCATCAAGCGACTCAAATTTGACGGCTTGGGCTTTGACCAACTTCTGAAGAGAAAAAACGGATATTTGCCATCACCCCAGGTTCGCTGGTGCACCGAAATACTGAAAATCAAACCGTTCGAGAAGTATGTCGGTGAGGACACGGTCATCAGCTATGTGGGAATCCGCGCTGACGAGCCGCATAGGAAAGGATACATCTCCACCAAGCCAAACATCGTTGCGAAATTCCCCTTTATCGAGGATGGCATAAGGCATGTGGATGTTAAGAGAATACTTGAACACAGCGGTCTTGGTCTCCCCGATTATTACGAATGGAGATCCCGCTCTGGTTGCTACTTCTGTTTCTACCAGCAACGTCGAGAATGGGTTGGCTTGCTGGAAAGGCACCCCGAGCTTTTCAAGAAAGCAATGGAGTATGAGAAAACTGATCCAGTCACAGGCATCTCATACACTTGGGTGCAAGGAGAAAGCCTCGCAGACCTGTCAACACCGGAGCGTATTGCGCAAATCAAGGAAGAATACGAGCGTCGCCAACAAGCAGCCCAAAAGCAAAAGAGTGACAGTCCGTTGATGGACGTATTCTCAAGCGATCCGACTGGCTGCCTGATATGTCATCTATGACATTGGAGGAGCTCACTGTCTAGTATGCCAAGGACCATTTATCTCGACCACAACGCTACGACGCCGTGTGCGCCGGAAGTGGTTGAGGCAATGGCTCCATTCTTCTCCACTCAATGTGGCAACCCTTCAAGTATTCATCTACTTGGGCGCGCAGCGCAGGCGGCAGTCACAAACGGCAGAGAACTGATAGCACACATGCTTGGTTGCGACGCACCGGAAATTGTTTTCACCAGCGGAGCAACCGAGAGCAACAACCAAGTGTTCGCAAGCTGCGCGCTGTCGGCGAGCAAGCGCAGGAAAGTTGTAATTCTATCGATCGAACACAAGTCTGTCCTCGCGCCAGCGGAGCGTCTCTCGAATCTCGGCTTTACCATTCATACCCTCGGAGTCGACCGGAATGGCACTGCGCTCGTGAACTCGTTGGACGAAGTATTGGATGAACACACGCTGCTCGTTTCTGTTCAAGCCGCAAATAATGAAGTCGGCACTAAGCAGCCAATTCGAGAAATAGCCGAGCGCGCGCACGCGTGCGGAGCCTTGGTGCACTGTGATGCAACACAAGTATTGGGCAAGGAAAGCCTGGATTGTTATGACCTTGATATAGATTTCGCCTCCTTTAGTGCTCACAAACTTTACGGGCCGAAAGGAGTCGGCGCTCTTTTCATAAGACGTGGTCAACCTCGCCAACTTATTTCTCCGCTTTTATTGGGAGGAGGGCAAGAAGAGGCCCTTCGTGCAGGCACGCTAAACGTTTCCGGCATCGTTGGATTCGCCACAGCATGCAGCGTTGCTCGTCGTAACCTGCCCTCAGACGCTGAACGCATTTCTCGCTTTAGAGACCAACTTGAAAGGCATTTGCTTAGTCGCATACCTGGAGCAACAGCCAACTGTGCCTTGTCCAAACGCCTTGTCGGAACCACCAACATCACGATTCCAGGGATTTCCGCTGACACTTTGATCGCAAACACGCCGTTCATTTGCTTTAGCGGCGGCTCCGCTTGCAGCGATGGAACGGTTTCTCCATCCCACGTGCTACTGGCTTTGGGACTTTCCCGTGAAGAAGCACGATCCACTATTCGCATTGGGGTTGGCCGATACAACAGCCAGACAGAAATTGATTCTGCATGCACTTATTTGGTTACCGCTGTCGAGCAACTCAGGAGCACAAGCTGATAAATCGAGAAGATATGAATACTATGTCTACTAACGAATCCCAAAAGGCGTTACACTATTTTACAGAAGAGGCGGCAGCGACGAATCCGCGAAAACAGGTAACCGTGTTTCCGTTGCTGTGTTTAGTCGAACAATGGTCACATTCTAGAAGCGTGAATTTAGCAAGGGAGAAGCGAGCTCTATGAATATGCCTTCGTATCTCGAAGAGCTAGAAAAGCTCGGAAGACCTGGTCCTGGATTCAAACCCCACCAACCTTTACTCTTGCTCGCGGTATCGCGCTTAATCAAAGAGGGGAAAATCACAGCAAATAGGGTCTTCTTTGATGCACCGCTAAGAGCTGCATTCACTCACCTACTCGCCGAATATGGAAGTACTGAGGACCGAGATCGCCCTTACAACCCTTTTTTTCACCTTGGCAGCACATCATTTTGGAGATTGGTGCCCACTCCGGGACATGAGGCGGAATTGGAGAATACCCCAAGAGTTGGTGGTCCGGCCGAACTGAATGAATTGGTCCAGTATGCTGAGCTAGACGATACGTTTCTAGCCGCTTTGCGCGACGAAACGCTATGCAAACTAATAGAATCAACACTTTTGCGCTGCGTGACCTCAGGCCGCGAAGGAAAGATTGGTCCACATGCCGCCCCCGCTAAAATAGGGCGCAATGCTTTCCCCAGACTCGACTTTACTCCTTCTCCCGAAACAAACAGAAACCCATTCGTCGCCTACTTGAACTCGCTTCAGCGGCTGAATGCCAGCAATGAGAACGCCTTGGCTGAGTTTCAAGCATGCAATCCTTTCTTTGCCCAGATTCACGTTTCGCATCCGCTCACCCAATCCATTTTGGCAGAACTGCAGAAGCCTAACGGACGACAGATCATCCTCACCGGCCATGCTGGAGACGGAAAATCCACCATTGCCATCGACGTGTACAAACAGGTGACCAAGAGTCCACCCGATCAGCCACTATCGCAGCAACTCCGTCCGCGGGAAGATTTACCGGCGAGTAACATCACAATTCTCAAAGACCTCAGTGAGCGACGAAAAGAGGACGATGATGCTTTGATGCGAGAGGTATTTAGCGGGAATCGGCGATTCCTAATCGTTTCAAATACCGGCGCACTGCTCGATCTGTTCCGTGCGCAGGCTGGAGCGTGTGGTGTTTCTGCCGTTCAGATGGAGAGCGATGTTCTGACAGCCATCAGCAGTGAACAAGGAAAAGAGGAACTATCAGTTGGCGGTGCCAACTTCTTGGTCATCAATCTTGCGCGCATCGACAACCTAGATATCGCTCGCCAAATCTTCGGTCGGATGGTTGATCCAGGAAATTGGGCAACTTGTATGGGTCTCCCCTGTCGGGCGAACTGCCCCATACATATCAACGTGGACCTGATCAACCACCGTCGTGAGATCGTATTCGACCGTCTGTTTCTTGCCTATCGGCGCATGTACGAGGTACGGCACGCGCTTAACATTGCGGCAAATAACGGAACATCTGGCTTATCTGATCACCTGTGGATTGGAAGAAATAGACCTCGCCGAAATGCGGGAGAAACAAGCCACTCCACTGAGAGCCGAGTTCATGTTTTTCAACCGCTTCTTTGGAGACAACGGCAAGACTGATCATCCAGCAGCACTGCAAATGCGAGCGGTGCATGAAATCCGGCGGCAAGGATTCGGCGAGCGACCATGCCCTACATGGGAACGGAAGCTGTGGCTCAAATTGCGCGACCAGTACTTCCAACTGGGTGTCGAAGATTGTGAGGGGGAATTTGAACTATTGCGCAGCCACGGCTCTGGCCCAGGAAGCGATAGCCAACCGGGATTGACCCCAGACCAAGCGCGGGAACAAGTGCGGCGGATGCTTTACTTTCTCTACGATTTTCCCAAAGACGACCAATCGTACCTTAATGCAGTTCCTGAACTCCCCCACCATCTTGCGCTGGCAAGATTGGCAGAAATCGGACGCCCAACTGGAGATGACAGAAAAAAACGTGTTGGAGCAGCGAATCTACCACGTCCTTCAGGAGCATTTTACAGGTGTTCGCTTGCCCGAGGGATCCAAAGGCAATGATCGTCGCCTCTACATTACACTAAGTCGGGGGAAAGGCGAGATTCGTCAAAGTGCGCAGGTCGTCGTGGCTCAGGTTGATTGGAGTAACGAGACCCGGTTGGAGTTAGTTCCTCGAACGAACGCTGCGGGTAGTGCTCGTACGGATTTGGAGTTGCAGGGAGCCGGCCGCATCATCGGAGCCAGCTTGGTGCTGAAGTTGCCGTTTCTTGATTACGTGTTAATGCGGCATTTTGGCGAAGCAGGAGAAGTTCTCCAGCCTGCCTACGTCGAGCGCCTTGAGCGATTCAAGGCTCAGGTTCAGGATTTAGCCAAGGAGGCGCGCGCTCACGTAATGCTCGTCAGACTCAAAACCGACCACACGTTCCGGCGGCAGCAATACACAGTCCGTGACGGGAAACTGGAGGTGAACGATGTCCTGTGATCCATTCCCATTTGTTGCAGTCCGAGAGCGGGAGGATAACCCGGCGATCCAGTTGTTCGGCAAACGACTGTTCAACGACCAGTCGTCGATGGAGTTCCTCATTGAATTGCTGTTGGTGACGACCTCGTCGAAGCGAATTGGCGATGCGGGAGATCCATTCGTCACTCCTCTTCCGTCAGCAGACATGCTGAAGGACTGGCCGTTAACGGATGATCTGTGTTATGCACCGAAGGCGCGTCTGAATCTCAAACTGTTCGCCTTTATGGGCGCTTCACGATTGGACTCCCGGCACGAGACCCATCGGCAGCATTACAAAGACATCTTGCAGAAATTGCAGGACAGCATTCGCGTAGCCGAGGCTGGCAGCGAGAACGATGTGCTGAGGACGCTCGAAAATCTGTTCCTTGGATTTCAAGGAACCGGCGTTGGTCGCACATGGTGTGCCCAAAGCTTCATGCCGGTCTGTAAGGGACTTTTGGCCGGGGAGACCATCTGGAACGAAACGGCCGCACGACGAACTCCTCCTCGAAACTGGGATAGCCTCCTAAAGGATCAGCAGATTTACCTCACAATGAACAAACACCGCTTTCTCGCTCGCGGCGGTGAAGTTCTCTACTTGCAAGTATGCAACGCATTGCGGCAACCACCTGAAGCTGTTCGCCGCTGGAACAAAGAGAGCGGTGTGCAGCTTGAGCCAAAGGAGCAAGACCCGGCATGGTTGCACCAGCAACTGCAAGACGAACTTTCGAAACTGCACGATCACTGTCCGCAAACGGTTACCGATATTGCTGAGTTTCTCGATACCGGGGTTGAATCCGAAACGGCCGCTGCGACCGACACCACCGATGAAGGGCAGCCGCGATACGTCACCGCTGGCTACTGCCCGGCAGACAGCTGGAAAGAAGGCTATCTTTTCGCCGTTGATCTCCTGCGCCTGTGCCAGGCGGACCTCGATGTTATTGAGCGGCTGCAACTACTCGAAACAGCCTGCGCCATGCAAGTGTTGCGAAATCTCGCGACACAAAGCGCGCGTCATTGCCCGTCGGAGCATGAAACCACTTGGCCGGGGTATCGCTTGGCCATCTCCGCGCCAAACGAAGACACCCGGTCCTGAAACGATTGTCGCGGCACACGGCGAAAGTGGTCGAGAAACTCATTTACCGCGCCATTCGCTGCGAGGACGTTCGTTTGCCAGACGATGACATCGTGCGCGAGAGACTGCTGAAGGAAGCGGACAGGCGCTACGGCGGCAAGCTGTTCATCGGCATGGCCAAGCGCATCGGACTTCTTGTGCCACGGCGCGGTGCCGGAGTGCGGTTCACGTTGAACGCGCAACTGCTGCGATTGCTGGTGGTGACGACGGTACCCATTGGGGGACGCTTGACCTACGACCGATTCAAGGAACTTCTCGAAGCCCGCCACGGTCTGGTGTTTGACATTGACGGGTTCAAACGCGCCAGCGCTTGGGTGGACGGCAGTGGCTGGATATTTGGGGACAACAGCATTGATTATTGGCTGCAAGAGATGTTGGAGGCTGCCGGCCTGCTGATTCACTTGTCTGACTCCTGCGCCCTGGTCGTGAACCCGCTGACACAGAAAGGCGTTGCGCCATGAGCTACTTTGCTGATTCCGCTTGGAACTACCTCGCGAAGAAAATCGACCGTCTCCAACAAGAGGGCATCGCTGGTCGCAGGCTGCTGGTCATTGTTCCGTCACTCGACGAGGAAAGGATGTTGACGCTGGCGGAGACTTTCACCAACCGCTGCATCCCGAGCCCTGGGCTGGAACTCGCGATCAAGATCGCCCAGGTGGTAATGAAGGATTGGTCTTCCGAGGGAACTGCCAAGGCAACGCTTCACGGCTGGATTGATGACAGAGGCAACCTGACCTATTACCGCAATCTTGCCGCCAAGCCCGGCAAGACCAATCTGATCGTCCTCTGCGGCGCCGACCGGATCACAGATGCCGGTAGCCTAGCTGACTTCCACCGCTGCGATTTGGATGTCGTCTGGAATGCGGAAATGCGGGGAAGTTTTCAGACATGGGTTGGCGAGAAATTGAAAGGCATCGGTCTGCAAAACGTCGAGATCGCGGAGTTAAAGGAGTTCGACCGACTGCTGCTGCCCCTGTTGGATCACGGCAAAGCGGATCTGCTGAGCATTGGTGATTGGCTGGCCGCCTTGGATCTAGGCCCGGCCGATTCTGCACGCGATGCTCTGAAGATAATGCTTGGGCGGTTTGATACGTTCCAACTTCCAAAGTTTACCGGATTCATTTTGGGGCGGAAGCGAGGCACGCTGTCTCCGTACATCGAGAAGGCCAGTGCCTTCTTTGCCTACACGATGTTCCTCGACGCCAAGGAGCGAGAAAAAGCCGTCAAGGCAATCGACAAGATGCTCACGGTCATTGATGCGGGAGAGGATACCGGTGTGCGTTTTGAAGATCAGGATGTTCTTGGTCCTTACGCAACCCCCCAAGATTTTCTGTCCGGCCTGAATAACTTCATCCTGACGGAAGACAGTGAGCACCGCGAACGTCTCCGGCAGTGCGACTTTGTCACAATCGTAGATAAGATTCTGAAATTCCGAAAGAAGACCGAAGAAAAGGAGAAGAAGGATACTCTTCACAAGCTTTCCGGTGGGCCGGTCGAAGTTGTCCTGCACGCCGTGTGGCAGACGTTCCGCGAGTTTGGCCGCGATAAGCGATTCCCTGATGCACAGGTACAGGGAATCGAGATCATGGCTGACCGGTTTAAGCACGACTACGAAAACGCAGACGATAGCGACGAAATCGACGCCACAGCAGATCGCACCGAATCGGCGCGAAAGTATCTGTCGCGCCTCCTTGGTGGTATCGACCAATTGGTAACGTCGCGCTTGGAATTGCCCGGTAAAGAAGGCGAGAATTTACCGGTCACTAGCAGTTTGGCCCTAGATGACACTCCATGTGTTTATGGAAAGACAGCCGAACCGCAACTCGAATTCTCCGTCACACTGACTCATTCCGGCGGCACAGAACCTTATCGCCGAAAGTTCGCATGGCGGTTGCCGGAGATTCAGTCGTACCGTCTTGCCGAGGCGTTGCTCCATTGGGCTAGAAATGCGCTGAATGCAGAGCGGTCCACGTGGAAACTGCCTGTATTTCATCTGCCTTACTACGAGGAATTGCTGCGTGCGACTGACGATGAGGAAACACGCCGCGTGATGTTGCATTGCGTCCGCGATGCGCGACCCGATGATTTCAAAGTGACCAACCTGCTCGGGCGAGAATGGCTGGCGAGCAATGATGTTTTGCTGCCATTGCTCAAAGTCCTGGCGGAGCGATATGCGCTGTTCGTTCAGGCCGCGTTTGAACACGGGTTACACGCGACCCTGTTCAGTGATAAATGGGCCGACTTGCGTCAGGCACATGCGTCAGTTTGCCGGTTTCTGGTGCAAGACCCCAACGGGGCAGAATCTCAGATGGCGGCGATGCTCCTGCGCGCGTTCCTCGTCGTACAACGACGCGCTTCACAACTTGGCACCGCATGGGGCACCGAACCTTTCGAGCGCTCCGGCGTTGCGACCGTACTGCATCCTGCAACGCTGGAAATGTTGGAGGCGCATGTGCTGTTCTTGTTCTCCTGTTTCAATGCGGCAGGAGCTTTGGAATTACACCGCGAAGACCGGCGCAAAGCATTTGCGGAAAACATCTGGACGGGCTACGTCGATCTCGCATCCATCCAGTCGCCCCTTATGGGGCTGCTGTATAACGAAGACCAAAATCTCGACACAAACGTGCGCGGGGATGAATTGATTCATCGCATTGGTACTCCAGCAGACCGTGAGGCGACGCTTTCAACCCGCCTCCTGGTGCGATACGACAATAGCAGCGAGGATGAGCAGGTTACAGACGCCGAGATGTTCCGTGAAGGCCGTGAGTCGAAGTTGCTGTACCGTCTGATGACGGATTATTTCCGCCTTCACCCTCATGCACGCGACGGCCTGAATCTGGCAGTGTTCCGAAATCAGGACATTCAGCCAATTATCGCTGCCGTTCATCAATACGTGAACAAGCTCGCTGATGAAAAGGATCGGCGGTACTACGTTTTGTCGCCTGAGCGACGCAAGCCATACGCGATAGGCATAACGATTTTCACTGAATCCGGCGATGACGTTGATGTGACGCGCTGGATCGAGCAATGGCAGGAGCGATGGGAAGCGGCCGAAACTGAAAACAAATTGCAGGCATATCGCCGTTGTCGATTTTCGGTTGCGCATCGCATCGTCGAGGCCCGCCAACTTGGCGTCTTCCAACGGCTAATCAACGATAGTTTCGAGGCAGACATTGCGGTGCTGTACGATTTCATCGGCGCCGGTCAAGGCGGCAACCGATTTCAGGAAGTGGCACCATTCGACGTGACTGCCCGCACCCTGAAATTTCCCATTTTGGAAAAGTCTTGTTGTGCCGTCCGCCATCCCACTGACAGTTACAAACGTTCAAGGGTTATCAGTAACCGGCAGTTTGCCTTGGGGACATTGCATGCCGAAGTGATGCATCGCCTCAAAAATCAAGGTGTCCAGCCGGGCAAGGAGTTTGTCATTCTTGGTGTAGGTGATTTTGCGCCGTGGCGTGGGGTCGTGGACGCGCTGCACGCCAAAGCTGAATGGGTCATCTGTGTCGATCCAAATATGGATGAGCGGTTGATCAAAATCCCCGCCGGAGGGAGGACGCGGGAGCGGGAAATCATCGGATTTGGTTCAGGGGTTGGTTCCCATGGCGAGGCCAACTACACCATTTCAACCGAGCAATTTTCGCTCGCCGATGTTCAGGTTCGATTGGCTGCCTCCATTCAAGAGGTGTATGGCGGTTGCGGATGGACCGTAGAGGACTGTCATTCAGCGGCAAAAGGTGTCTTGCGTGAGGCTCGCGAACTTTCAGGTCTTTCGCTTGTGCGTGCAACTGGCGTTGGACATTACATTCGGGACTTCATGGCCTATTCGCTCACGCGAAAGATGTTGAGGGATAGTCGCGCAGTCTTGTGTGATCACTTGGTGTCGCTAGATGCCTACCGGCATTGGTTTGACCTATCCGATGACGAGCGACGGCCAGACTTGATGTGGCTGACGGCGTGGCTCGACGCTGACAATCGCGTATGCCTGAAAACGCATTTGATTGAATGCAAAGTGGCACAACGGTCGGACGAACACCTGCTCAAAGCACGGGCACAAATTAACAACGGGTTGCGGGTGTTGATTTCCGCTTTTGCCCCTCGCTCATCACAGCACGGTGCTACTGAGCGCGAAGACCATCGTCCGGACCAGCGCTATTGGTGGCTTCAACTTCACCGCCTGGTCACGAGCAAAGCCGAAATTAACAGCAATCAGCAGGCAGAGGTGCTTTCTGCGCTGGAGCGCCTAGCTGAAGGCGACTATGTTATTGATTGGGGTGCCTCTGTGTTTGCCTTTTGGAACGATGACACTTCAGAGGGAACAAAGCGTATCGGCACGTGGAAACCCGTCGAAACTAAAGACCTGACCGCAGACATGTACGCGATTGGCAGCGAGTTCGTGCGCAAACTAGCGGTTGACGGCACTCATACTTCGCTAACGTGGGGTGAATGGCGAAAGCTGGCCCAAGAGGAGGGTGCTAATGTCTGTGACAACTTAGACGACATCGAACTTCCCCCCGGCGAGGATGATGACGAGGATATGCCACTATGGGATGAGCAACAGGATCGTGAAGAAGGCGATGCGGAGCCCGAGGATATCGAGTTGCCAGACGCCCACGAACCCGAGCCCGCAATCCCTGAGCCTACACCAGAGCCAGTCGTCGCAGCACCTGTGCCGATTTCGGATGCGGTCTCGCCTCCCCCGACACCCCAGCCAGCACAAGTGAGCGCTATTGCAGGTTGTGATGCGCCACCGATGCCAACTGTGACGACAGCGATCCCAGACCGAATTCTCCTAGGCAAGACAGTTAATGGAGCGAAGCCGGTGTATTGGGAGTTCGGAAACTCCGAATTGGCGAATCGCCACATGCTGGTGTTTGGAACCTCGGGTATGGGGAAAACCTATGCGATCCAATGTTTGCTGAGCGAACTCGGTCGTGCAGGCCAAAACTCGCTCGTGATCGACTACACGGATGGGTTTATTCCCAGTAAACTTGAAAAGGCGACTCAATCGTGTCTTGAACCTAAACAATGGTTCATACGACAAAAGCCCCTTCCGATTAGTCCATTCAAACCACAGGTCAGCGAAGAAGCGGGAATGACATTTAAGGATACGCCCATAACCGTCGCGAAGCGGGTGTCCGCTATATTCAAAAGTGTGTACGAACTTGGCAACCAACAATTTCCCGTCTTGATCGACGCAATTACAGAGGGGGTAGAACACTCTGGCGATGGTTTCACCATGGCGCAATTACTGGCGGTCCTTGAAACATACATCCAAGACGAGATTCATTCGACCGGGACTGTACGGACAACTATCAGTAAGTTGAAACCGTTTATTCAAAGCACTCCTTTTGCAGACGACAAGAATGGAATTGGTTGGCGTGAGCTGTTCGCTGATAAAACGTCTCGCTGCCATGTGTTTCAGTTTCACATGGTTGACCGGCACTCGGCACGCGCCTTGATTGAATTTGTCTTGTGGGATCTGTATTCGTTTGTGAGCAGCTTTGGTAACAAACACCTCCCGCGAGTAGTTGTCCTTGATGAGGTGCAGAACCTCGACCTCGGCCCAGATGCACCCGTTGCGAAATATCTCACGGAGGGCCGTAAACATGGACTTGCGCTCGTCACCGCGACACAAACGGTCAAAGGGGTCGGGGGAGTTAACGATGCCCGCGTCAGCCGCCTATTTCAAGCCGAGCACAAAGTGTTCTTTAAGCCTACAGAAAACGAGATGCGCGAGCATGCGCAGCTTCTTCACAACGCGATTAGCAATGTTAGCGTCCAAGATTGGGCAACGCGCCTGGCTTCGCTCCAAATTGGTGAAAGTTGGTCCTTGGGGCGCAGTCTGAACGAGACAACAGGCAGATTGGTATTTCAAGCACAGAGAATTAGGATCACCTCTTTAGAGGAGCGCGGGTTCAATGCCTGAACATTTGGATCATAACCGGTTGCCGCGGAACTTTCACAAGACGTTCAAGCCTGAACGGCAATACCTAAACGCAATGCTTCGCTTTGCGGCTTCTGGCCGCGAAGGAGATTACCAGGAGATCGCCTCTGCCACACGCATCCCTACGGGCACCTCAACTGGCAAGGTTCCGGCCATCTTGGATTACTGCAAAGGCATGGGGCTAATTCGCCTCGTTGGAGCCGAGCGCTCATCAGTGAAGAAGCCAGAGTTGACGCCGTTCGGTCGCGTTGTTCTTTTGGAGGATCCCTTCCTGAAGCTTGGTATTAGTCAGTGGATCGCACATTTTAACCTGTGTAGCCCGATTACTGGGGCTGACGTGTGGCATCAGACCATTTTTGCGGGCTCTCAGTCTCTCGGTATGAGCTTTGAACGGACAAAACTCGAATTCCATTTGAGTCTTGTCTATGGCGTCGAGAAAAGCGGGCTTATTGGCCCGTTGATTGGGGCTTACGAAGACGAGGCTGCTTTCAAAATCTGCGGAGCGCTAACAGAAACAGCGGGGACTATTCAACGTAAGATGGCTCCCGTGACAGAAGAGATGGCTCTGGGCTACGGGGCATGGATACTTCAACTCATGGGAACGCATTTCCCCAAGCTTCGGCAAATCCCAATCACCGACTTAGACGCCACAGGCGGGTGGCGGACTATTCCGGGATGGGACATATCTGTGCAATGACAATTATTCTTCACTTCAGTGACAATTAAAAATCACTCTGGTTGCCGGCATCTTTTGTTGTTGTTGATGGTCCAGACCCCAGGGGCCACCCCCTTCGGCGGAACGGAGTCCCTGGAGCCGTAGGCGACAGGGACGTAGTGGAGCCGAAGGGGGTGGCGGGCGCGCCGGGTCAGCTATCGCCTTTCGTTCTTGGAGCTCGAACGCTCTCACCGTCGAACTCCAAAATGATCGCGTGGTGTACCAGTCGGTCTACTGCTGCCATGGTTGTCATCGGATCCTTGAAAATCTGGTCCCATTTGGAGAAGACCAGATTGCTGCTCACCAGAACGCTGCGTCGCTCATACCGCTCCGCCAGAAAGGTGAAGAGTACCTCCATTTCCTCACGCGACTGCTGAACGTATCCCAGATCGTCGAGGATAATTCCTTCGAACCGGTCCAGCTTTTTGAGCAATGCGTCCAGCTTCAGATCGCGCTTGGCTGCCAATAGTGTACAGCTGCGGATTGATCGGTGGGGTTAGCGGCGGAGTATTTCGTGGAGGAACGGGTCGGATGAGCGAGTTTGGCCGTGGGGAGAAGGGCGCGGTGGCGTGGTGGGAAAGTCGCGATGAAGTTTGTGGCCGATTTCTCGGAATCGGACCGGGAGACGGTAGGACGTTGGTGCGTGGCGGCGGAGTTGGAATGGGCCGTGGACGCTACATCCCCTGTTCAGCGCGGAACTTGGCCAGTAATTGCAGCGCTCGTTGGCGCCCGGCCTCTTGTTGTTCGGGAGTTGGCGGCGGTGACCAGAGCGGTGGCGGCGGGGGCGAGGGTTTGGGCGCGTGGAGCTGAACCCGGCTGATATTCAAATCTTCTTCGAAGCGGTCGATCTGCAGGAGGTTGGAAAGCTTGAGCGCGCCAACATTCCTGCGTCCCTCGCGGATCTGCCGTTGGAGATAGCGGATAACCTTCTGGAGATCGGCCTCGTTGAAGCCCGCGTGGAAGAGCTCATACCAGAGCCGTTCCCGATCGAAACGCAGGCTCACGCGCTGGCCCGTCAAGCGGCAATAGAGCGCGTGAGCCTGTTGGATACGCTCGATCATGAGTTGTGACGAGTCAGGCCCGCCAACCCGGGCACCTGTTCCATGGCGTGCTGCAGGATTTGAGCGTTGATTTCTTGGGCGTCCGCTCGAGCGGCTTCCAGCCAGGCGGCTCGAGCCAACAGACAGACGCTGCGCGGCACTCCGGCCGTCGCCCGGACCAGCAAATCCACGGCAGCGGGTTCAAAGACCTTCGAGCGATGAATCCCCACGGCTTCCAGCCCGGTTTTGAGGTAGATCTGGATCTCTTCGAAGGTCCAGGGGCTGAGCATGTGATGAGCGCTGAGCCGGGAACAAAGCGCCCGATGATTGCGGAGTTGGAGTTGTCCCAAGAGATACTCGTCGCCGATGAGGATCAGCGCGAAGGTGGGTTGGCTGGGCAAGTTCAGTCCCAGTAACAGGCGCAGCTCCTCGAGGGTGCCGTGCGTTGAATTTTGACTGTCATCCATGACGATGACCAACGTCTGGCGCTCGTGTTCGGTCAGATGGCAGGAGATCTCATCGAGGTTCCGCTCCCGGCGGATGCTGCCCCGCTTGCCCAGGCTGCGGGCCAAACTGGCTAAGAGCCCGCTGCTGCTCAAGGTGGCCTGGGTCAGGTTGACCGGAGTATAGAGCCGGGTTTCCAACTGGCGCACCCAGCGGCCAACCAGCGTGGATTTACCCGTGCCATTGCCCCCGCTTAAGAGCATCACCCCGCGCAAGGCGGCGGTTTGATCCAAGAGGCTGAGAGCCCGTTGCTGCGAAGGGATCCCGATCCATTGGGTCTCCGACAAAGGCCCGAAAGGCACGGCGGTGGCTCCCCAGCTTCGGGCATAGCCCTCCAGTTCATTCATGACTGCACCTCCCTGCCGCCGATCTGACTGTTGAGATGACGGTCCACTTTGCGCGCGGCGCCAAAGTCCTGTCCTTTGTATCGGACCAGGATCGGGTGCTTGACCCAGGGATCCAGTTCCAACTGCACCTTGAGTCCACGCAAGGCGAGGTTGACCTCGTAGAGATCGTTGTCGATGCGGACGGTCCCGTCTTTGCGCGCCACCCGCTCAATGCGAGTGTAGCAGAGCCGGTCCAGGTCCAGGTGAGGATCCAAGGGGCGCAGCAGCGGCAAAGCCCGGGCGAAGCGCTCCTGGGGGCTCTCGCCGATGCCATCGTGATCCCGCGAGTGATAGATCTCCTGCAGCCATCGGGCGAGCTTCCCGTTGAGATCGTCGAGGGATCCGACTCCCTGGCCGGGCAAACGCAAGCCGGCTTCAAAATCCTGCTGCAAGGTGCGGAACACCCGTTCGACTTTGCCGCGACTCCAAGGCCGGCCCACCTTGGAATGAATAAGCCGGATGCCCAGGTTGGCGCAGACGATCCGGAGGTGGTGATTGACGAAGGGTCCTCCGTTGTCTGCATAGAGTTTTCTGGGCAGTCCGCGGCGGCGGAGGGCTTCCTTGAGGCAGAGCAACAAGGCCTGGGTGTCGGCGGCTAGGGCGTAGGCGGCGTACGGGATCAAGCGCGAATGATCATCAATGATCACGCACAGATGCGTCGCCACCGTCTTGGGGTGCAGCGCCAGGAATGGCCCCGGAGAAAAGTCGACCATCCAGAGGTCATTGACGCCGGGCGCTTCGAAGGTCTTGGTCGGACCCGGAATGTTCTGGCGCAGAAGATAACGGCGGCCCTGAGCGTCCAGATCGTTCTGCTCCAGCCAGCGATAGATTGCCGAGAGCGCCGGCAGTGTGCGATCGGCTTGCTGCCACTGCCGGTAGAGCAGTTTGACCGGCACTCCAGGAAAGCAACGAACCTGTTCCAGGATAAATCGCTGTTGCTGGGCGGAGAGTCGCCGGGGCTTGCCCCGGTCGCTCCGTAGTTTGGGCTTGAGCCCCTCGAAGCCTCCTTTCTTGAAGGCGTAATACCAATCTTCGAGCGTGCGCCGGGCGACGAATTGAGGCGCGGCCTCACTGTCCCCGGGCAGGGGATGAGTAGAGGCCACCTGTTCCAGCGCCGCTGAAAGAGGCCAGTGGTGCTGAATGAGCTCGACGAGGGCTTGAACCAGGCTCATGCGCCGCAAGGCGATGGCCTCCTGAACCGATAAAGAGGTGTTTTTCATCTGGCGCGCAGCTTTTCACGCCACCGCCGCGGGTTTCAAAAACACGGTTTTGTGGGACCACTAAGCCTCTGCGGTCCAACGGAAAGTTCAGGCAGGCGGTTGCAGGCAGCGATAGTTGCCCAAGAGCGAAATGCGGTGGTGTTCGCAAAGAAAACAGAGCATCCTTGGCACCGAGTCCAATGACCGCCGCAAGTTCGCCCAGAGCGAGGCGCCGTCGGAAACCGAGCTTTTAACCAGTTGTCCGAAGGCGTCTTTGAGGGTGGCCACGCGCTTGGTTAACGCACTCCACGCTCGCTGGAGGCAACCCGCCTCCACGGCACGGGGCGGCGGGTCCAGACCCGGGGTCTGGATCCCCGCCCGTTGGTCAAACTCAGATTGGAGCCGCTCGGCGCGGACCGCACGGTAGGGTAATCGATGTGGCGGCAGCACCGAGAAGGTCAGGCCGCTGATAGGACAAAGGTAACGCTGAATCCTCTCTTTCAAGGACTCTTCCGGATCGGCGTAGCGTTCGTAATACCCATGGCGATGAACGGTCCCCGAACAACCGCAGGGACACACCGGACGCATTCCCCCGAGCTGATCTTCGCGCAGTTGAATCGGAGAACTTCTCCACAATCCTCACGACCGATCAAGCCGCTTTGCTTCGGGCTCCACGATGCTACTGCCGCCTGCCTCTCCGCCAACGTTACGCTCTCCCGCTCCCACCGCACTTCGCAGCGCTACACCAATAGCTGCTGCACGAGTTTGTACGTTGGCGTGAAGTATACCGTCCGTGCGTGCCGCAGGATCAACTCCCGACCCAAGGCGCATAGGAAATGCGTCTTCCCACGCCCGGGGAGACCGAATACGAGGACGTTCTCGGCTCGATCCAGAAAGCCGCCTTCCAGCAAAGTTGGCATTTGGCGCCTCACCTTAGCAGGCACCAGCTTTTCCTGGAGGTTGCCCAGCGTTTTGCCTGAGGGCAGGCCCGACTCCCTGAGCAATCGCTCCCGTTTGCGTTCACGTCGGTCCGCTGCCTCGGCTTCGCACAGATGCAGCAGCAATTTGCGGTATCCCCAGTTTTGCGTCTCCGCGCTCTGGAGCATCTCCGTGCAGCGCGCCGCCATGGTCGGCAGGCGGAACTCCCGGAACATCATTGCCAGCGTGTCAGAGGCCATGGGCCACCTCCCCTCCCAGCAACGCGTCATAGGCCTCGAGGTTTGGCGTCCATCCGGGCAGGTCAATCACCTTCCTGGCTGGTGGCGCCAACTGGTCCCGGACGTGGGTTGCACGCCATTTGCCGGGGCCCGTCAGTCGTTCCTGCAACAATGACTCGACTCTTTCCACCGACGCTTCCGCGGCCAGCTTGAGCACCTGCAGATACTCAATGACCCCGGGCCGCTCGCCGTGGTCGGCCACCAGTCGGTCATAGGCGGCTCGATAGACCGGACTCGGGTAAAGTGCCTCTCGATGCCGGTAGTTGATGAACGCGCCCGGTTTGCGCAGCAACGGCGTGATGACGTGCCGGAAGTCCACCCACGAGCCTCGGTCTCCACGCAGCCGTGGCAGATCGAACAGATACTCCCGACCCAGGTAGACCTTCAGATGCGCTTCGTAGAGTTCGACGCGCAGCGTGTGTCCGATCAACCGCGAAGGCACCGAATACGCATGCTTCTTCACCCGAATCAGGCTCTGCGAACTGACCACCGGTTCAAACTCCCGGTATTCGGCCAGACGCACGGCCGGCAGCGGCCGCATGCAGGCCAGTTCCGCGGCCAGTCGCTTTGAGCGCCGGGCGTTGGCGGCTCGCACGACTCCCTCGACGAAACGATCATAGGATGGCAGCGAATCGAACTCCCGGCTGCCCCGCAGAATCAAACGCTGTTCCAGCCGCCGCTTCAGATGCCGGTTTTGTGACTCCACGTCTCCATGCTCGTGCGGACAGCCCACGTTAATTGTCACGGGCGTCAGATCATAATGCGTGCACAGCTCCAGGTAGTCGCTGTTGTAGCCGCGCGGACGGCCAGGCATGGCTTCCAGTTCGTGCGTGGCGGCGCTGCTGTTGTCGGTGCCCAGGCATCGTGGAGAGGCTCCCAACTGCACCAGGGCGGCCTGTAAGCCCGAGACCAGGCTCAGGAACGACTCGGAAATGCAGCGTGTGGCCCACTGCCAATCCGAATAGGGCAGCACACAATGGCAGAAGAGATGATCCAGCAGTTCTCCGCCGATCGTTACGTTGAGCTCCCGGGCATACGTCCAATCCAACTGCAACAGCTCTCCGGGTTTGCGATCCTGCGCAAAGAACACCTCCCGGTCCGGTCCCTCGGTCGCGCGCCAGTGTCGCACGCGACGGAAAAACGTACGCAGATGGGCTTGCTCCAATCCGCTGTCAGGACGAGCCAGGAAATGTTCGAAGAGTGTTTTGCCCTCCAGTTCCGGCGCATCCCACAGCATCGCTGCCACCTCCGGCCAAATATGCTCCAGCGGGTCCGATCGCGTTCGCCAGGCGTGGGCCTTTTGCAGCTGGGCTGGGGGTTGTGCCGCCTCGATATACTTTCGTGCCGTCTGCGGATGGATGTCTGCCTTCATCGCGCTGACAACTACCTTTCCAGTTTTCTGATATTCATTCATGAGCCGTTGATACTGTCTGTTGGTTATCATCTCGCAGCCGCCCGGTTGCGGCTTGAACCCCCAAGGGTTCTGCCTCCGGGCCGCTGCTCGATGCTACCGGCTCACGGGTGAATTTTAATTGTCATTACTGGTGAAAAATAATCGTCACTGTTCACATATCCGGTCTGCAGCGTGCCCTTGAGGCGATTGTTCGAAAGGGCCTGGTCGAAGTGGACCGTCAAATGGAACCTTGGCTGATCGCACCTGCCGCCGATGCGGAACAAACGTGGAACCGGATCTACGATGACCTCCTGTAAGGATTGATGGCATGCCACAACTTCTTAGCGACATTGTCAGGTTCCGTGGCGACCGTCTTTTTAACGGCGCTGTTAGCATTAACTGGTTTGGCACAGATACAGCAAGGTGCCGGGCCGCTAGCGAAGCGTTCGTCTTCCACGGACCGCAGTACCATGGTGTACAACAGCAGGACGTGGGTACGGGGCATGGTCACAAGCTCATGGACACCGCGAGTTTCGCCCGCGCCGTCGTTCGCCGGTGTTACGGCCAGGAGGACCAGCCCTTTACATTGGCCATTGCCGGCTATGGCACAGGGAAATCTCATCTGGGATTGACTCTCGCCGCGCTCCTCTCGGCACCAGATGGAGAGGCGGCTGCACCGGTCCTGTCGGCTCTGGAGGCTGCAGACGAAGTTGTCGGTAGTGAAATCCAGGCACTGCTTAATGAGTCGAAGCAGCCTTGCCTCGTCGTCGCCCTCAACGGCATGCAGAGCTTCGATTTGACGGCGGAGATCACACGACAAATTGCTCGGGATTTCAAAAGACGTGGCCTCGACACGAAGCCCCTTGATGAATTGCGACCGCGTTTTTCCCAGGCAGCTGCTCTAATCCGCATGTCGAATGAGAGTATAGTGGGGGAGTTGCTCATTTCTTGTGAGGTCAACAACTGTACAGGACATCCTCCGGGGATTGGAGCAGCAGGACGAAAACATCTACTCAAAAGGTACACGGATTCTTTGCTGCCCGTGGTATGGCGATCATGGCACTCACTGGGGAATCCGCACGTGATGTCATTGATGTTGCGGTCCGTGAGTACTGCGGTACGGGAAAGCCATACCGCAGCTTGGTTATTCTCTTTGACGAGTTTGGTCGATATACCGAGTTTGCTACAGTTCGCAGTCAGATTGCTGGTAGCGGTGCGCTCCAGGACCTATTTGAGGCAGTTCAGGCGCACTCCGGCTCCGCTTGTTTCGTGGGATTTATCCAGTTTGAGTTGAACGCGTATGTTCAGCGAATTGCCCCTGAGTATCGGAACGAAATCCTCCGGTACGTGACCCGCTACCAAGCGGCTAACCGGGTTTATCTTTCGATCAACCTCGAAACGCTGATTGCCAGCCTACTTGAGAAACGGCACCCGCACGCCTTAGATGAGCGGTTCCGCAGTGCAGAAGCTCGTCAGGAGTCCCAAGAGACGATCGACAATCTGGGATGTTGGTTTCCCCAAGTGAGGCATCACCGATTGTGGGGAGATCTGGACCAATTCCATACAGTAATCCGGAAGGGTTGTTGGCCGCTTTCTCCCTTCTCAACTTGGTTTTTGTTCTATCTGGCTGCCGCCGGCAAACATCTGCAAGAAAGGTCGGCGCTCGCACTTCTCGGCGATGTTCTAGCCCGCCATGAGGGAGCCGAAGTAACCGATGGAGAGAACTGGGCCTTGGCCCCCGCGGATCTATGGTCAGACGCGCTCCAACAGGAATTGCTGACCGCAGAGGAGGGCGGCCAGCAAGGCTCCATTACCCACGCATTTGCTTCAGTTAATGCCCGGCATAGCACACGCCTTACGGATGACCTCCAACGGATTCTCCGTTCTGTCGTCCTGGCATCGAAGATGGGGTTGCAGTCCGCAGACAAGGACGATGCGATCGAGGCGTTGGCCGAACTCGCTGGAATCTCTCTAAGCGCAGCGGACAAGGCTGTGCGACTGCTTCAAGAAGAGTATAACGTGCTTGAGTGGGATGAAGCGTTCAAAGAGTTCGACATCCTCGGAGATGCTGTGCCCCGAACTCAATTCCTCTCCTTCGTCAGACAGCGCGTTGCAGCTACCTATGATGAAGGCGGAAAAGCCAAGCTATTTGCCAGCAAGGCAGCGACCTGGTGCGATCTACTGAGTGATCTGGATTGTGATTTTGCCGAGGAAAACCACATCACAACGCGTGAGTGGCGGTACCAAAGCGCTACCACCAACCTCGATCTGTTGCCAATGCAAATCAAACTGACGACAGACAGATGGAAAGGCTCTTTTGGGGTAGATGAGCCGCGTGGAACGATTGTCTACTGCTATGTGGAGCCTAGCCGAGACTCGGCTATAGTATCTCTGATGCGGCCAAGCTCCTGCGTGCTGCAGCTCGCGACTCCGCCGCAACGGCGTTGCCAATGCTGGTCGTTCTCCTGTGTGATGAGAAAGGCGACTTGGGCCAGGCCTTGGCGGAATTCGCCGTTCTGGAAGAGACAGTCAGTGAGGAGGACCGGGTGCGCTTCGGGAATCTAATCTCAGCACACAAGGAGAAGATGCGGCAAGTCGTCAGAGATCAAATCGAGAGTATGATCAGACAGCGGCGTTACGCGACAGGTCTCAAGGAAGACCTCGAGTCACCCCGCCTGAGCCGAGCCGGAACTGAGTTGTTTGCCAAGACCTACAAGTCACCAATACCTTTCCCCTTCGACGGGTTCAGCACGGCCAGGGGCAATGCTGCGGACACATGTCAGGAACTGACCACCGAATTGCTTGCTGGCAAGCTGGACTTCGACGGTGTCATAGCTAAACCCATCAAAGCCAAGAATCGAGCGATCACCGTACTAAGAAGCATGGGGGATATTTACCCGTAACGGCGAAGTGTCGAGGCGTCCAACCTACCCTGCCTTGAGGACGATCACCGAGAAGTGGGATGACGCGTTGGCGTCGGAGCAACGCAGACTCTCGGTCGCCGACATTCTGCGGCAACTCTGTCTACCTCCCCACGGCGCGAACATCGCTTCCGCCGGGCTGATTCTTGGTGTATTCGTTGCCCCCCGCGCGGAGAAACTCGTCATCGTGCGGGGAGGACAGCAGATTGCTGTCGCGCAGTGGATCCAAGATGGTCTTTTCAAGGGTAAGTTCATTGATCTGAACGCGCTGAACAGTGTTGATCTGATGTCGATCGGGGAGGCGTCATCGGAGTGGGAGACGCTCTTGGACGAATGGGAGCAAGCCGACAATCACTTAGCCAGACGCAACAGCCTTCGGAGGGCAATAGAACTCAAGGAACGTGTTCCTGTTCCGCCATCTCTTGCCTATCGTGAAGTCCACCTGCGGGAACAGGCTTGCCTTTCCATGCAGGCGATCTCGAAGCTGGAGGAATCGCAGAGCGGAGCGATCACGAAGATTCAACAAGGTCTGGAAAGACGCGATATATCGAGCTTGTCATGGGGCGCTGCCTCACTACGCGAGCTTTCAGAGAGAATGATCGCTGAAAAGCCGGCCTGGACTGATTTGCAGATTTCAGAACTCCAGCCCCACTTCGAAACCGCTCGACAGGCTATCGTCATGCATTTCAAAGAGTGGCTGTCTCGGCAGTCACCACGCACTGACACGCCCGATGCCGTAGGAGATTTCAAACACCGCATGGTCCGTTTGATTGGTGGTAATCTTAAGCGCGTCGGCCTGCAGGAGTTGGCACTCGAGGTGGAAATCCAGACCGCCGCGGTAATCAAACACGCAGAAACCATAGCTGAGGCTCATCAGCTAATACGGGACGTGAGCTCATGGCTGACTACGCACGGTGATTCCACTCGAATTGTGACGCGTTGCCGAGCTTCGTGCCTTGCGGGGGGTCGGGAAGGAATTCGCATCAAAGCTTCAAGGTATGTCCGAGCGCACCTCACTCGCCGAGCTCGGCACCATCCGTACTCAGCTATCCGTCTTCATGACCAAGCTGAAAGATGCGGAAGCTGCCGCAGTGAGACGCGCCTCGGCCCTTTGGCAGAAGAAACTGCGGGCAGAAGATGATATTGAACAGTTGCTCGCTGAGGTAGAATCATTGGTTGCTGTTTTTGAGAACCTACCACACGATCAGGAAGACATTCTTCTCATGCGTCGAGCCTTACGTCTTTATCAAAAAGACTACCAGCAACTTGCTAACGACCTGCTGACCTGGTCGGAGTTCGAAAAACTCGCGGAACAACTCCGACAGGACGCCAACGCAATGTTTGGTGAGGATGAAATTCCATGGCCACCGGATGAAGCAATCAACGGATTCCTCATCACCTTTACGAAGCAGCGGAAGGATGCAGGTACGACTTGGATTGACTCACTCGAAGCTGACGCCGCCGATTTAGCTTTAATGACGGCCGCCGACGCGAATAGGTTGCACGTGCGAGCCAGCAACCCGCCGCCCATCCTTACCGAGCCGCATGCGAAACGCCTAAAGAAGGTCGTCGCAGACCTCGAGAGCCGTCTACAAGAGTTGGCCCTAGAATGGCTCGTTGAGAAAGTTGGCGCACTGCCTGAACCTGCGAAGAAGAAGTTTCTCAGAATTGTTACTGATATGATGAGAGTGAGTTAGTGTTCCATGTTTTCGGTTGTCGGTGACTATTTACGTCGCCTGTTGAGATTCTCATTCAGACCTGCCTTTCTAGCATTTGCGCAAACCCTGTCTTCGTCGGCCCCATCAGCTCCGTGTCCGATAATCCTAGCTTCCGCAGTTTTGCGCTGAATGCTTGCATCTCCGCTCGCCGCGTATGGTTCGCTCCCACAAACCGCTCCTTGAAATAGAGTAGTTGCCCGTCTTGGCTGTGGTCGAACACTTGCACCCACCGAGTCCGCAGATTGACCTTAATGCGGTATCGCAACTCCGGAAGCGTCTTCTCCTCGAAATCGTCATACACCAAGAACGTCACCTTGCCCGACGCCTTGTGGAGCTTGATCAAGTCCGCCTGCGAGACATCGCCGAACAATGCCGTGGCGCAACCCACGTAGGCCCGCAGCACCGGTGGGAGTTCATCCAGCGCGCCCCGATGCAGGTACAGCGCCTGTTCATCCTGCCACCCCACCTTCAACCCCTCACACGCCAACTCGATCTCGCCGGTGTCGCCAGCGGCATACAGCAGTTCGATGCCTTTCTCCAATGCCCGTGTGTAGTTGCCGAAAAACGCTCGAATGTCCGCTCGCAAGCTTAACGAAAGGTGACCGAACGGCACGCGCTTTCGCAGATTCGCCAGTGCCACGTAAACCAGCAGGTCGCGCTTCCGGTTTTCGGCCGCCGCCCGCACCTCCTCCACACCACCTTTTTGGATGAACATCCGCAGCGCCTGTTTCGGCGCCCCAATCTTTTCGCGCAGCTCCCCGGTTTGCGGAAATTCCTCCGGCTCTGGCAGCCGGCCCAGTTGCAGCATCAGTTTCCAATAGTCGTCCAGAAGCTCACGATGCTCCTCATACAGAAGTTCCCACCGCCGCTTCGGCGGCTGCCCGATGCCGAACCGCACGCGGACCTCATCCCAACTCACTCCTTCCGCTCCCCCGCCTTGAACAAACGCTCGCAACGCCCGCTTGGCGGAGCCCAGCCGCTCGTTCAGTTCTGCCAGCGGCTGAAATTCGGCGGGCTCCGGAATGCGCCCCAATTGCAGTGCCAGCTTTCCAAAACCATTCAGCAGTTCCTTGTTCTGCTCATACAAGGCCTTCCACAGCGTCTGCGGCCCGCCCAGACCCAGCCGCGCGCTGATTTGCGCCCAGTCAATTGCCCGCCGGCTGCGCGCGAATAAAAAGTCCTGTTGGTCCGCCGGATCACGAAACACATAAAAAATGCCGAGGGCGACCGGCACGGCGGTGCTATCCAGGGCATCCTCGATGAACTGCTGCAGCTCCGGTTGCTCAAAAAACTTCTGGAACGTGTTCCGCTTCGTCAGGATGCCGTCACGATATTGCGCGGCTCGTCCGGTTTCCACTGTCTCCGTGATGAGTGCGGATACCACCAGCAACCGCTTCGCATGACGATGCGCATCCACAAGTGCTTCTACCCGTTCTGCGGGATCTTCGATCACGTTGAGCACGTAGCCCAGATTCACCACGTCCGCTTCGCGCTTCGCAATCTCTGGTCGATGCACCGGGTCCCATCCCTCGGCTTGATGACCCAGCGCCGTCAACCCGCGCACATCGCTTCCCTGTCCACAGCCGTAGTCGAAGAACGTCGTGCCGGCCTTGAGCAACCCATACTCCAGAAGCGTTTTGACCGGTTTCGACAGATCATACCGCGTCATCGCCGTCTTGTGCCGGTCCACCACGATTGCCGCTTCCTTCTCCGCGCTGGGGAGGAGGCCCGAGAACGGATGATGTGTGCCTTCGCTTTCTGAGGTCTGCCCCCCGCTGTCTGCCTTCACCAGCGTATGCCACACAATCCGGAGCCTTTTTGCCGCCAACAACTGTTCCCAGTTCAGCTTGAAGCCAATGGTCGCTGTGTGCTCGTCCAGTCCGGCCGCTTCTTCCGCACTCGTGAGGGCGGCAAATTCCCGGTGTCGCGGGTGGATTGCCGGCAGGAACGTTTCCTTCCGATGCAGAATCGGGGGATTGTGGTTGTGGGCGTAATCCGTGTGCCGGGCTTTGGCCGTCGCCAGATCCACTGTCAGCGCATGGCGCAGCGCGGGGTGCGCCACTTCCATGAACGTCGGGTAGCTCAAGAAGGACATCTTTAGCTCATCAGTGCGGAATTTGATCAGGTTGTATTCTGGCCCCAACTCATGCCGCGCCGCCAGTGTCGCCACCAACAGGTTCAGCTCCTTTCCGAACTCCGCCCCTGTCTCCCAAAACACATAAACCGCATTCGGCAGCCGCTTCCCATAAGGAATCTGCTCCACCAGCGATTGGTATTGTATCAGCGTCATGCGATTGAAATGCGCCCATTCTTTTCGCAAGAACTGGGGACGACGACGATTCAAAAGTGCGCTCTCCAACATTCCGTGGATGAGTTGTAACTCCTTCATATCCACCGCCCGCCAGGGGCACCCCACCAGCGATCATCAGGAGCCGAGCCTGATTCCAGCACCAAAGCTTCTCGAACAACCACTTCTGACCCTATGACAGCGTTTGTCAGACGCCCGGGCTAGAATGCGTGGCGATGGTCGGGGAATTATTGCTGGAGATCGTATTGCAGTCAGATCAGGCTTCACGAACGCACCACGATCCGAATCCGCGACGATCCGAACAATCTGCATGACTATTGTCAATTATCGCTCCGTATCTCGCGACGCATGAAAAAGCAATCTGGCCAGCTGATATTCTCGCCGAGCGATCTCATCTGCTATCTCGCTTCACCGTTCGCGTCGTGGATGGAGCGATACCGGTTGGAGAACCCCGACGCGATCAGTCCGGATGCTGCAACTGAGGATGAGCGACTCGTTGCGGAGACCGGCGACGCACATGAGTGCACTGTCCTCGAGGAATTGAAGTCGGCTTTCCCGGAGTTGGTTCAAATCGCAAAGTCCGATGCCCAGATGGCTGGAGCCCATACAATGTCAGCCATCAACGCAAAGGCCCCCATCATTTACCAGGCCGCCCTCGAGAGTGGCAGGTTCGCGGGCTTCGCCGATTTTCTGATCCTCGATGCAGCTGGACGGTATCAAGTGTGGGATACGAAGCTCGCCCGTTCGCCCAAGCCGTATTATGCGGTGCAGCTCTGTTGCTATTCGGAAATGCTCGCCGCCGTCACCGGCGCTCCAATGCCGGACAAGTTCGGGATCATTCTCGGCAGCAAAGAACGCGTTGAATTCCGCGTTGAGGATTTTCTTCATTATTACCGCCGAATCAAGGCTGGGTTCCTTGCCCTCCAGGACGGTTTTAGCGGAGTGCTGTCCGATCGGCCGGAACCGCTTCCCCGCGCGGATCACGGTCGCTGGGCATCCCACGCGGAGACATTCTTCAGAGAATCAGACCACCTCGTCCAGGTCGCTGGCATCACCGTTGGTCAGATCAAAAAGCTTAAGGCGGCCGGCATCACTACGGTAGCCGGACTCGCCTCCGTCTCGGGCCAATCCATTCCCAAACTCGGCAGCGACTCGCTGGAGAGGCTCGCTGCCCAAGCGCGACTCCAGTGCCGGACGCGCGCCGACCGCGTCAGGCAGGGTGACGCTCCGCCTTGTTACGAGGTTTTGTCACAGATCGGCGCAAATGGTGAACCGGTGGGTCTCGCAGCCCTTCCGGTCGATCATCCGGCGGACGTGTTCTTCGACATGGAGGGCTATCCATTGGTCGCGGGTGGGTTGGAATACCTGTTTGGCGTCTGCACGCGGAGTGGGCAGCCTGGCGCATTCGACTTCAAGGATTGGTGGGCCCACGACCGGGACGAAGAGAAGGTCGCATTCGAAGGTTTCGTGGATTGGGTGTTCAATCGGTGGCAACACAACCCCGGCATGCACATCTACCATTATGCCGCCTACGAGGTCAGCGCGGTTCGACGGTTAAGCACCCGACACGATACCCGTCAGGACGAGGTTGATCAGTTGCTCCGCAACGAGGTGTTCGTTGATCTCTACCAGGTTGTCCGCCATGGCCTCCGCGATCGGCGAGGACAGTTATTCCATCAAGAAGGTCGAACTTCTCTACCGGCCGAAGCGCGCAACCGAGGTGGCCACGGCCGTTGAATCCATCGTCCAGTACGCACGTTGGATCGAGAGCACACAGCCACGGGATTGGAAGACCAGCAGCATCCTCAAGGGCATCCGTGACTACAACGAGGAAGACTGCAAGTCCACAGCGGAACTGCTGCAATGGCTGAGGAATGTTGCCACTCAGCACAAGATTGTAGCAGCGCCCCCGGCATCCCCGGCGGTTGCTCCAGTGCCGCCAATGTTGCCGCCGGAAGTTGTCACTCGGGTGCAGATGTCGGAGACCTTGCGCCGCAAAGGTGATGCGGTATCGATGGTGTTAGCGGATTTGATCGATTTTCACCGCCGCGAGGAAAAACCGATGTGGTGGCGGATGTTCGATCGCGCTAAGGCCACATCCGAAGAACTGCGCGACGATCCTGGATGCATCGAGGGCGTTCGAGCCGTGGGTGCTCCGGTGCCCGAAAAGCAATCCTTGCTGCAGCGATACCGATTCGATCCAGCCCAGGAATGCAAACTGGCCGCCGGTGAAAAGTCCAAGGTGATGTTCACGCACAATCTTGAGGCGAAGCTGACTGTGTTCGGATTGGACGTGTCCGTCGGCAACCTCGAACTTAAGCTCGGCAAGAAGGGTTTGCAGGAGAAGTTTGCAGGCGAGTTTCCCCATCACGGGTCGTTGTTGCCGGACGAGTATGTTTCGGCAACGGCAATTCAAGCTGCATTGACCGAAGTCGCCGCCAAACACTTGGCCGGAAAACTCCACGCCCCGACCGCGGCGCTTTTGAAGCGAGAAACCCCCGCGAAGCCGATCCAAGCAGCCGGTGAGTCCCTGACGCAGGCCGGTATCCGTATTACCGGCGCGATGTCCGGTGGATGCCTTGTGGTTCAAGGGCCACCCGGGACCGGGAAGACCTATACGGCTTCACGTGTCATCGCCTCGCTCCTCGCTGCCGGGCGGACGGTCGGCGTCGCCTCCAACAGCCACAAAGCTGTGGTAAATCTCCTCGCCGCCTGCGGAGACGCCGTCCGCGAAGCCGGCGGACTGCTGCGGGGAATCAAGGTGGGCGGTGACGACGGGGATCCACTTTTCACGACGCATCGAGGCTTGCGACGCATCACCGATAACCCCGCCGGCCGTGCAGCTTTTACGGAAGGTGTGGTCGGTGGAACCGCCTGGCTGTTCACGCGACCCGAATGGGAAGGCGTGCTGGATTTCCTTTTCATCGACGAAGCCGGGCAGGTTTCACTGGCCAACGCGGTGGCAATGGCCCGATGCGCGAGGAACCTGGTGCTCCTTGGCGACCAGATGCAACTCGAGCAGCCCATCCAGGGATCCCATCCTGGCGACGCAGGGCTTTCCGCACTCCAATACGCCCTCAAGGATTCAGAGGCAAGCAGACCGGACGCACCGGTGTTGCACGCGGTAGTCCCGCTGGATTATGGACTGTTCCTGGGGGAATCCCGCCGGATGCATCCCTTGGTTTGCCGCTTCATCTCTGAAAGCATCTATGAGGGACGACTGGGCGCTCATCCGGACTGCGCCCAGCAAAGGATTGTGGTCCCGCCGCAGAGCAGAGGATTTATCCGTTGTGAGAGCGGGATCGTCTTCAGTGGTGTTGAGCACGATGGAGACACCCAGCGGAGCGACGAGGAGGTCGAACGAGTGAAGGCGATTTATCACGAATCGCTCGGCCGGCGCTACGCCGCCAGTGATGGCACGATCAGACCGCTAACGCTCGAGGATTTCCTTTTCATTGCCCCATATAATGCTCAGGTCCGCGCGTTACAGGCCGCACTCCCGGCCGGTGCCCGTGTGGGTAGCGTGGACAAGTTTCAAGGACAAGAGGCCCCGGTCTGCATTCTTTCGCTCAGCTCCAGCTACGGTGAGTACGGTTCCCGCGGACTTGCATTCATTCTTGACCGCAATCGGATCAACGTTGCCATCTCCCGCGCGCAATGTTTGGCCGTGGTCGTCGCCGATCCACGTATCGCCAGCGCCACTGCCGGTTCGCTGGAGGAAATGAAGCTGCTCAACCTTTTCTGCAAACTGGCCAATATGAGCGCAGGGACATGAGGGCACGCTCTGGATCCCAAACCGTTCGTTGAGTCTCGGGCTTGTGACAGTAATTGCGGTTTGCCTCGCTTGCACCGAGACCCCATTCTGGCCTAAACCGTGGCCACGTGGATCTACAATCGCCCGCCCGCCAAATGCGATGAAACGGAGTTCAGGGTCGCCCAACTTCTCAATTGGCTCTCCGATGACTGGCTCATTCGCTGGGGCTATTACTACGACACCGATCGTGAGGGTGATTTCCTGGTGTTTGGTCCGAACGGCGGGCTGCTGGTTCTGGAGGTCAAGGGCGGTCCCATGCGCAAGCTGGCCACCACAGGTAAGTGGGATGGACCCGAGCGGGATCATCCCGTCACCCAATTAAGTGCGGAATGGAGAGCCGTGATCGGAGAGTTGGAGTCTGCCGCAAACGGGCGTTGTCTTTCCGTTCGTCGCCAAGGCGCTCGGACTGCCGGGTGTTCGAGTCGGACATGCGCAGAGCTACAAGACCATCGATCGATCGCTGATTCTGGACCAGTCGGATCTCGAGAACTTCCAGGAGCATTGGCACAAGCGATTGTTTGTGGATCGCAAGTGTCAGAACCGGAAGCAGGCGCGGACGGTGTTCATCGACGCCTTTGGTGAAGAGATTACACCGAAAGCCATCGGGCATTTCATCGATGAAACCGATCGGGTTCTGCTTCGGCACGCCTCTCAGGAATATGCCTTGCTCGAAATGTTGCGTGACAACGCGCAGATCGTCGTGCAGGGAGGCCCCGGGACCGGCAAGACCTGGATGGCATTCGAGCAGGCCAGGCGAATGGCCGAAGAAGGCGAAGGTCGCCAAGTGCTGCTGCTTTTGTACAACCTCGCGCTGGCCAGCCACCTGAAAGCAATGGCGGAACGGCGTCCGCCCCGCCGAGGCACCCTCAGCGTGCGCAGTTGGGAAAGCGTCGCTCGAGGCATGTTCGGAGCTGCCGGTTTCACCTGGGCACCACTCGGTGATGCCGAAGCCCGGCGGCAATACTACGAAGAAGTTGTTCCGGGGATCATGGCCGAGGTGGTGGCAGCGGAGACTTTTGTGCCGTCTTATGATGCCCTCGTGGTCGATGAGGCCCAGGACCACGACACCGGTTTCCTTGGCAAAGCGCCGACGGCTTTCAGCGCTGGTTGGTGGAGTGTCTACTTCCGCATGCTTCGGCAGGGCGCAGCCTCGCCCATGGCACTTTTCTTCGATCCCGGGCAACGACCCCTGTTCCGGGACCGGGGAAGTTTCGATGCTGATCTCCTCTGCCGCCACCTTTCGCAACCCGCGCGTCTGCGGTTGGCGCATGCGGTTCGGTATACCCGACCGATTCTTGAGTTTCTCAAGAGCTTGTCATCAGAAACCACCGCCAATCTGACGGGGACTTTGCGGTCCCACGGGAACATGCCCGAGGGCCCTGAGGTTGAGATTTATTGCGAAATCGAAGACAAGGTGGCTGACCGCGTGAAGGCGATCGTTACGAAATGGATCGGCACAGGTTACTGCAAGATCGATGACATCCTGGTGCTTTCGCCGCATGCAAAACAGGGGAGCACGGCGCTGCGCGAATGGATTCAGCTTGGGTCCTGGCCGATCGCCGCCTACGACAAACGCCGTCCCGGCGATCTGTCACTGCTTTCGGTGAACCGTGCCAAGGGCCTCGACGCGCTGGGCATCATCCTCATCGACGTGCAGCCCTTTGAGCGCTGCGAAGAAGGTCGTGCCAGCATGGACTACTTCATGGGTGCCAGCAGGGCGCGCCAACTCCTGGCCGTGGTGCACACGCAATCAGCAGGCCGTTGAGCTCAGTGGGCGTTGGATTGGACATCAAGTGTGTGTCGGCGGACTCTTAGATCCCCCTTATTTCGTCTTTCCAGTTGATCCCAAACGTGAGCGCCATCGCCGCCTCCACTACGTTCTTGTAGCAGGAGGGGGTCAGCTGATCGAGGAACTCCCTGTTGGCCTGCTGTTGCGGAAGACAGAGGGCAAGCAAGGGGCCTGGTTGGCGGAGCAAAGACCGGACGTCATGTGCAATGGACATGACCTGCTCATTCGGCGGCGAGGTGACGTCGAGAGTCGATGGATGATCCTTCGGGACCTCACCCAGCTTGTATTTCAGAGGAACCTTTACTAGACCTCTGCTAATGTCACCTTTTGTCACCATGTCTTGCCCGGCAGGTTCGCGCTCAAGAACTGCGGCGGCAGTTTGTTGTGAGGTCAGGCCAAAATCGATCAATTCTCGGGTGGAGTAGTTAATTCCAGCGGCAAGCTCGGCCTCCCGAAGTCGGAAGAGTGCCTTATCGCTTAGGTTTCTAGCGCCAGACTTGACGTGAAACAACATTGACCGGTCGACCTTGAGGGCGTCAGCGATCTGCTGCCACGTTTTTCCCGTCACGAGCCGCAGTCGCTCAAGACGAGCGTACTGAGATGACTTATTGTGACTTTTGTCTTGCGTTTTAGTCATCTTATGTCACCTTTTTGGGTAGTGACTCTATCAGATATGACAATCAGTGGAAACGGCAAATTTGTAAGGGTTCAAGGCGCCCGGAGAAAACGCGGGCGCGGTGACCGAAGGACCGGCAGGGGGGTCAATGCTGAAGCGCTCTTGACGGACTACGCGGCGAATGCCCTTACCTTGGCACAAATTGGACGGCGTCATGGTGTTTCGGTTGGCACCGTCAGCAACCGGGCTGCTCGCGCTGGATTGCCACCGCGCCAGCGAGGGCGCCGTCGCGAGACTGAACCTTCGACACGCGATCGCGCGATTCTTGCCGCCTTGCGGTCGCGAGGCTTCGCAGAGCTGGGGCGTGAACACCGGCTTAGTCGCCAACGAATCCTGCGGATCGCCAGGCGATGGCATGGCTGGAATCCAGCGATTGTGCCGGCAGCGCCCCCCAAGCGACAGACGCCATGATGTCCGACCTGGAATTCGAGGAACTGTGCAAGACGTGGGGACTGCCTCCCGCCGGAGAGGCTTTAGTGCGGAGCGTCCGACAGGCAGATCCGGCTCGGCGGGTCCAGAGCCGGCGGTCGAACGTGGTCGTCAGATACACCTCAAGAAAGATGAGGTGCATCATCCAGGCCGAGAGTCACACGGTGGAGTTGCCGCTTGTCTACGTACTTGAACACTCGGGTGAGGTGCTCGAGTACTACGATCAGCCCTGCCAGATCCGGTTGAGCTACAAGACCGCGGAAGGGCGAGCGGGTGGGTTCCTGCACGTGCCGGACTTTCTCGTAATCTACCGTGACAGAGCTGGGTTCTATGAGTGCAAGCCCGCGGCGGCGATGGAGGATCTGGCGCGCAAAACACCTTGGCGTTTCCAGCGTGATACCCAGGGGAAGTGGACCTGTCCGCCTGGGGAGGAATTCGCCAGACCGCTCGGGCTGTTCTACCGGGTTTGGACTCCGGACGAGGTGAGTTCAGTCCTGATCCGCAACCTCAAGTTTCTGGAGGACTACCTCCGACCCAGCGAATGAATGTTCCTGCTGAAATCCTAAACGGTATTCGTGGCGCACTGGCGGCGGAACCCGTCATGGTCGGTGCTAAACTGATCGAAGGCGTCCCGGAGGCGACCTTTGGTCACCTGTACCAACTCATCGCGAATGGCGATATCTACGTCGATCTCGAAAAGGACTTGGTGGCCGAGCCCGATCGCCTGCCTGTGTATAGAGATGAAGCGACCGCGAAGGCGTATGCTCTCGTAGCGGCGGGTGCCGCTTCACCAAACCAGCAGGTTCCGTCGCAAATCGGACTGGATTTGGGCGGTGAATTCATCTGGAACGGTCGCCACTATACTATCGCCAACTTGACTGCGGAGGAAGTGGTCCTGGCCTGCGACGGTAGTCTAGTGCGGCTGACGCGGGCCGCGCTCGAAGGTTGTCTGCGACGCGGCGAGATTACTCAGGTCGGAGTCGCGACATCAGGATCCAATGGCGAGCTTCATGAGTTGTTGAAGCAGGCAAGTCCGTCCGACCTGGCGATCGCGACGCGACGCTATGAACTATTGAAGGATCCTACGGCTGCAAAGGCGGCACGCATTCGGCCACGGACGTTGCGACGATGGCGGCGGGCGCGCCGCGAAGCAGAGCACACTTGCGGACACGGTCTCGTTGGATTGCTGCCCAACATCAAGAATCGTGGCAACCGCAGGCCCCGGTACACTGACCGCCATCACCAGCTCGCGGATGAAGTCATCGAACGGGAGGTACCGCAATCCCAAGGCACAAACGAAGTGGGCGGCCTACGGCGTGTTCGCGGTGGAGTGCGAGCGGTGCGGCATCGTCGCCCCGAGCTACGAATGGTTCGCCAAACGGATCGCCGATCGGGATCACCAGACAATGGTCCGCGCGCGAAAGGGCCGGCGTGCCGCCTATGGATTGAGCACGCGGACACCAGGGCAACTGAACCTGAACCATGGCGACGCACCCTGGCAGGTGGCGTATGCCGATCACACGCAGGTGGACCTGGAGTGCCGGTATTCAGACAAGTCCGATCGGCCGTGGTTGACGGTGATGATCTGCGGATACTCCCGGCGTGTACCTGGCCTGGTGTCTGACCTACGATGAACCGAGCTATCGCACGCTGATGCTACTCATCCGCGACTGCGTCCGGCGGCACAACCGTCTGCCGAACTGTCTCGTCATCGACGGGGGCCCAGAGTTTCGCAGTACCTACTTCGAGACCCTGTGTGCGCTGTATGAGGTGACGCTGCGTCGTCGCCCTCCCGCAGAAGGCCGGGCCGGCACGCTCATCGAACGATGCTTTGGTGTGATCAATACTCAGTTCTTCTACAATTTGGCTGGCAACACCCAAATCACGAAAAATGTGAGGCAGGTGACGAAGTCGGTAGATCCCAAGAACCTGGCGGTGTGGACGATGGAGGAAGTTGGCGATTTGCTTGAGGGATACTTTGCCAAAGTCTATGACCAGCGTCCGCATCCTGCCTTCAACATGACGCCGGCGCAGCGCTACGACCAGGGTCTGGTGATCGCTGGGGAGCGGTCCAACCGCCGGATACTCTACGACCAGACTTTCAACATCCAAACGCTCGCGACGACGCCTTCCGGTGTGGCGACGGTCCAGCGCGGTTACGGCGCCAAGATCCACTATATGTACTTTTGGTCCGACGATATGAAGAACCCGCAGGTGGAGGGCACGAAGGTCCCGGTGCGGTATGACCCGTTCGACGTATCGGTGGCCTATGCCTATATCCACAAGCGTTGGGTGAGATGCACCTGCGAATGCCGAGACGCCTTGGCAGGCCGGAGCGAGAAGGAACTGAAGATTGCCACCCAGGAACTGCGTCGGTCACGCACCAATCTTCGCGCGCGCCAGAGCCTGACAGCCATGGATCTTGCCCTGTTTTTTGAACAAGCGAGGGACCATGAACAATTGGCGGAGCAGCAGAGGAAAGACACCGCCCTGAAGCGGCTGCAGGCGAATCGCGAACGGGAGGGCCAGGCGCCGCCAGCACCTGCCGCTGATCCGACCGTTCAGGGGCCGCATCCTTCGGACGATCCGTCAATCCATCCTATGGCGCCGCCACCTGCAGGAGTGCCCTTGGAAGACTACGGAGATCTTTAGGAGGCAGACATGTCCACCACCCAACCTGACACATCCCGTGTGATCCAGTTGATGGCCGAGTTCGAGGGCAAGATGCTGGCACACCCAATCCTCAAACGAGTGCGCTCCGAACTGCTTGAGAAGATTCATGCACCCTCCGGTCAGCCTATTACCGCTGTTGTGGGTCCTACGTTGGTGGGGAAATCGACGTTGAGCAACAGCATCCAGAAGGAGATCTTGGCTGAAGAAGGCGAACGGATGCGGGCCGAGCCTGGGTATATCCCAATCATCTGCGTAGAAGCAGTTGCCCCCGAACTGGGCCGGTTCGCTTGGGGTGATTTCTATAAGCGGACTTTGGTACAGTTCAAAGAGCCGCTCATCGACCAAAAAGGCACGGACGTCTTCAAACCGGGCCAACTGAAGATCCGCAAGGGGCAAAGCGTTCCGGATCTGCGACGCGCAGTTGAAAACTGCTGCCGGTGCCGCATGACCCGGGCATTCATAATTGACGAGGCGCAGCACCTGACCCGTGTTCCCCACGGGCGGCACCTCAAGGATCAGATGGAGACAATCAAGAGCCTGGCGAGTCTCTCAGGTGTTCGATTCCTGATGATTGGCACCTACGAACTTCTGGATCTGCTGTCGCTCAACGGTCAGCTGGCACGGCGGACCGGCGTCATCCATTTTCCGCGATACCAATTCGAAATGGCCGAGGAGCGGAAGGCCTTTCAGAACATCCTCGGCATGTTTCAGAACAGGCTCCCACTGCCGTGTGATCCCCCGCTGGTTGACCAGGACGAAACGATCTACCTCGGCACGTTGGGCTGTATTGGATCCGTGAAGGACTGGCTAAGCCGCGCGCTTTGGCGGGCACTTAACGATGGGGCCGTTAAACTCACGTTGGCCCATCTGAAGACTACTGCCTATCCCCCCAGCACTCGGAAGAAGATCGCCGAGGAGATTCGAGAGGGCGAAACGCGCTTGGCGGAGGACGTTAATTGTGACAGAAGCATCCGGCTCCTCCTGGGGATGCCACAGGGCGAACAAAGGCGGGAAGGCGATACGGCGTCGACTCCACGCCGCAGCTGGAACGTCGGACAGCGTGCGCCTGTCCGCGACAAGGTTGGCGTATGACTGAGGGCAAACCTATGCGCGACCCCCGGATGTTGGAACTCGTGCCCGCTGCGAGGGAGGGCGCAGCAGCGGAGTCTTCTCCGAATTGCACCTTGGCAGATGTGGGTGTCGGAAGCGACGATTCAAGCAGGTCGGATAACTCCGATCAGATTTGGGACGCTCAGCTTCCGGCGATGCCTCCTCGCTCGAGTCTCTATCCGTTACTGCCTGCTGGAATCGCGACTGGGGAGGTGGAGAGCATCACGAGCTATGTAGCCCGGCTGGCGACAGCACACACCGTCAGCACTTGGGCCCTGCTGCGAGGGAAAATCGGGCCACGCTTGTTCGAGTGTGATACGGTTTTGCGGTACAGGCTTGGAGAATTGGTCGCCACCACTGGAGCGGCGTTCAATGGGGAGAATGCGACCAGCCGAGCGCTAGTTTCGGTATTACAGCCCCTGACGGGCAGAAACGATCTCGATCGGCTCACGATGGGTTTCTGCAGTGGTTTTGTTTGCTCTCGTTTTCTCGTGCGCGTGAAGCAGAGGTGGTGTTCCGATTGCCTGGCGGAGTGGAGGATGAAGGGCCGGTTGGTTTACTGGCCACTCTTATGGCAGGTGATGGCCGTAAACGTATGCCCAGGTCATGGGAATCCCCTCCAAGAAGAGTGTCCACACTGCGGCAGAACGTGTTTCCCGTTGTCCGCCCACTCCCGGCCCGGGTGGTGCTCGAATTGCGGTGAATGGTTGGGGGCAACAGATCTCAACCAAAATCCCTCGACGCCAAGCCCTGAGGTTGAGCAGGAAATCGCCACCCGGATCAGCGACTTCTTGCGAACAGGCCACGGTCTATTGGCGGCCAGAGGATCCACCGCGTTCCCGAAGAACGTTGAACTGCTCCGGGAATGCCATTTCGGCGGCAATGTCGCCGCTCTATCTCGATTTCTTGCTTTGAACCGCTATACGATTCTCGGTTGGGAACGCGCCACCCAATCCCCGCGTCTCCTGCTCCTCGCGGACTTAAGCCGTAAGGTCAAGGTCCCCATGGAGGCACTCTTGGCCAAGGAACTCCAGCCGGCCGATTTCAGCGTGGAGGCAGGCGCCAACCGGCATCTGATCCGAAAGAGGTCTGCGGCACCTCCACCACTTGATCTCGTTCGTGCACGCCGATTGCTTGAGGAGGCGGCCAGCGACGACCGGAATGCACCCCTGTCTTTAACCAAGGTGGCTGCCCAACTCAGGTGCAGAACCAAGACGCTACTGCAACGGTTCCCTGACCTCGTGAACAGGATCAAAGACCGGTATCGGGACGCGTGTTGCGTCCGAAAACGGGTACGGGCAGAGCATATCAGATCCATCGTACGAAGGGCGACGCTCGATATTCACCGTGCGGGCGACTATCCGAGCCAATGCCGCGTGCGGCAACTGCTCCCGAAATCCATCGACATGCGTGATCCCACCGCCCTCCAGGAGTGGAAACAGACGCTGGGAGAACTTGAACTTGGTCACGATCCAGGAGCACGCCTGGCGCCGGGCGAGGGATGCTGAACGAACCTCGGGTGAAGGAAGTCGCTCATGAACTGCAAGCGCTCAGCTGAAATCTGCGAGTGGAGCGACTCATCTCCTCCCGACATGCCGGCCAGGACCGTTCTGCTCCCTCTGGAGCCATGTGCGCGCGGCACGAGGCTTGTAGAGAGTGCCACTGGCTATCTGGCTCGACTTGCCCAACTCCATTGCGTTTCTACCGGCTGCCTCCTCTCGAAGGTGGTGGCACCGCACATGGCGCAATGGGGCCTTGCATCGCGAAACCGGCTCCGGGAGCTTTTTGGGACCGCGGGGAATTCCTTCGATGGCAACAACGGAACCGTGTCCGAATTGGTAAGCTCTATTGAAGCGTTGACCGGTCAGAGTGGCCTGGTGGACTCGACGATGCTGTCGTGTGGTCGGCACGTCTCCTGTCGGGGGCTGATTCGCGACTACCAAGCCTGGTGCCCGGAATGTCTGCAGGAGTGGCGAGACTCGGGCCGGACGATTTATGTGCCACTCCTATGGCGCCTTGAAGCGGTGTGCGTCTGCCCAGTTCACCGGCGCCCGTTGGTCGGGAGCTGTCCGCGTTGCCACGCGCGTCGTGGCGCTCTCACACGTCATTCACGTCCGGGTTTTTGTCCGGTCTGCAAGCACTGGCTGGGTGTCGCGCGAGGCGACCGCGCGGCAGCTCGGCCCACTGAATGGGAGATTTTCGCGGCGGAGAAGGGGGCCGACTTCGTTGCGCAGGCTCCTAGAATTCTCCTCAGCCTGAGCGAATCGCACTTCGCGGCGAATGTTAATGCCCTTAGACACGGTGCATTCCGCGGAAACAAATCAGCCCTAGCTCAAGCCGTCCTCCACTCGCGCAAAACCGTTGAGTGTTGGTGCAACGAATCTCAGAGTCCGATGCTCCTTTCGCTGCTCATGCTCAGCTTTCGGCTGGGTGTCGAGCCAATCTCACTTCTCTCGGAGGATGTGTCTGACCAGATCTGCGTGAGCCCGAGTGCGCTGGGCACACTTTGTCTTCCTGCGGTCCGACGGACGGCACGTCGCCACAACCGCGAACGGCTCCGATCGGCGCTGGCCAGGATCCTCGACGCGAAGGAGGCCCCCCCGCCTTCGATGAAGAAAATCGCACTGCGGTTGAAGTGCCATCAGAGCTATCTGGCCCGGGTATTTCCCGACCTCGTCGCTGCACTGAAAGCGCGGTACCAAGCGCACTTCGGCAATCATAGGCAGATTCGCATACGGGTTGTGCGAGAACTGGTCCGGACAGCCACCATTCAGGCTCACGCCGACGGAGTTTATCCCAGCGCCCATCGCGTCCGCTCAGCATTGCCGCGCTTCCTCGACATGCGGGACACGATGGTGCGCGAGGAGTGGAAGAAGACGTTGAGAGAACTCGGCCTCGACCATGAAAAGAACTGATCTGGCGCGTGCGTACGCTGGCGCAATCGCCCCACCAAACCGCCTCAGCAAGTCCGGCTACCTTTCCGGACTCCAGTGCCCGAAGCTCCTGTGGTTCCAGTGCAATAGGGCGGACCTGTTCCCAGCACCGGACGACGCCACTTGCGCCGCCTTCGATGAAGGCAGGGAGGTTGGTGAATTGGCCAGGAGATCTTTCCCTGGAGGGATTTTCGCGACAGCGTATTCAGCCCATCCTGAGCTCTGCGGGGCGCAGAGGGAGGGAGCGCTGCGCACTCGTCACACCCTGTTTGAGCCGGCATGCACGTTCAGCGACGCCTACGCCCGTGCGGACATCCTGATTCCGGTCGAGGAAGAGCAATGGGATCTCAGGGAAGTCAAGGCGACGACGAGCGTTGAGGACGTTCACATCCAGGACCTGGCTTTCCAGGCCCATGTTTTCGCGGATTCCGGCGTGAAGCTCCGTCGCTCCTTGCTCGCTCACCTGAATCGGGATTATGTACGATGCGGCGCCATCGACGTCCGCCATCTGTTCATAGTGGAGGACGTCACCCAGGCGGTCGCGGAGGAATGCGGGAACGTCGCGGAGCACATTGACGAGCTGCAGTCCGTGATTCGCCAACAGGTACCACCGGAAATCAACATCGGCCGGCACTGCGACCATCCCTATGAGTGTCCAATGAAATCGATGTGCTGGGCTTCCCTGCCCGAGCACAATGTGGTGGAACTCCACCGTGGCAAACGGAAGGCCTTTTCTTTGCTGGCGGAAGGGATCAGCCGGATTGTGGACATTCCAAGTTCGGTCTCGCTCACCCCGCTACAGACGATTCAGCGACACGCGATCGAAGAGGGTCGCCCTCGGGTTGACCGGACAGCACTTGGACGGTTTGTGGCCAAGCTGAAGTATCCGGTTCACTTCCTCGACTTTGAGACATACCAGACAGCCATCCCGCGGCACGACGGAACTCGGCCCTACCAGCAGATCCCGTTTCAGTTCTCACTGCATTTGCAGCGGGCGCCGGGCGCCCCGGTCGAGCACCGGGCGTGGTTGGCCGACGGGGCAGAGGATCCCAGGCGGGAGTTTCTGCGGAACCTGCATGCGGCGGTGGAGACGGAAGGGTCCCTTCTGGTTTACAACGCCGCGTTCGAGAAACGCGTGCTCCGTGAATGCGCGGAAGCCTTCCCGGAGAACGCCGGGTGGATCAAGGATGCCACCAGCCGGATCGTGGATCTGCTGGAGCCGTTCCGTTCGTTCCATTTCTACGCGCCGGAGCAGCACGGCAGCGTTTCGCTTAAGTCGGTATTGCCAGCCTTGACCGGGCAGGGTTACGAAGACCTGCAAATCCATAATGGAACGACCGCCAGTCTGGCGTTTATGCGCATCGCGTTCTCGGATGTCTCGGAGGAGGAGCAACGCCGCATTCGTCGTCACCTGGAGGACTACTGCGGGTTGGACACGTCGGGGATGGTTGAAATTGTGGATGCGTTGCGGCGCCTGGTTGCCGGATGGGTGACCTGACGATGTGGGAGGCGATGAACAACAAGCGGAGGAGGGGTTTGTCCAAGCCAATTACCGGCCGTTTGTCGGAGGGCCGCGGATCGGGCAATTATAGGCCGTTTGTCGGAGGACAAGCGGTCACGAATTCGCCGGAAAGTGGCGCTGGAGGCTCAGGGCATAAACGGATCCGCGGGCATCCTGGACTTTCAGCGACCAAGATATGCCTCGAGTCGCAATTATATGCACGAACAATTGTTGGTGGTACCGGTGGAGGGGCTCGAACCCCCACGTCCTCACGGACACCAGATTTTGAGTCTAGCGCGTCTGCCAATTCCGCCACACCGGCACGGTGTTCACCATCAACTTTCCGCAATAGGTCGGCAGCCGGGGCATTATGCGCGGGCCGAGGTCGGTGGCAAGTTTGTTCGGACCCGCGCGGCGGGGTCCCGTCAGCGGGAGCAGCCGCTGCAACGTACAGCCCTCCCACGCGGCCCGAGGACGAGGGAGGAGCACGAGGACGAGACACGCGCGGGCGTTGGAACAGTCGGACGCGTCGAGTTCTCTCACGCACCGTGTGGAATTGAAACGGTGGATGGCGCGGATGACACGGATCAAACCCTGCACGAACGCCGGTCCGAACCTGGGCACATCTGCAGTTTGCCCGCGTTCATCGGAGAAATCCGCGATGCCTCTGCCCGTTCCAGTGGATCGCGCAGAATCGCGCACCGGGGAGTGGCGATTGTTTCCCTGTAGGAACGCTCCCCAATCATTCTGGTGGCATGGACTTGAGATTTGCCCCGTATTCGCGTTGAATGCGGCCATGTTCCGATCTCGGGCATTGGCCGAAATCGACCGGTTGGATCCGATCCGCGATCATCAGCGGATTGTCTTCCTGACCTGTCGAGTGGATTTCCCCTGGGACACGACGCGGGCGCTGGAGTTCGCCTTATTTCGCTCGTTTGCGGTGCCGTCGATCGCGGCGTTGCTGCACAAGACCCGGGAGTTCGAGACGGCTCCGCAGAAGCGGTACGACGATACCGACATCATCGTGAGCGAAATCATGGAACATGGCTACGACAGTGATCGCGGCCGGGCGGGCATTGCGCGCATGAACGCCATGCATGACCAATTTCCCATTCGCAACGACGATTTCCTTTATGTGCTCTCAACGTTCGTGTTCGAGCCCATTCGCTGGAACGCCCGATTCGGCTGGCGGCGCATGACAGAAAAGGAACGGTTGGCGATGTTCCATTTTTGGCGCGCTGTCGGCCAAAGGATGAACATCCGGGAGATTCCGACGGATTACGCGGGATTTGAGCAATTCAGCGCGGAATATGAACGGGCGAATTACCGGCATACTGAGGCGAGTCATCGGGTGGGCGCCGCGACCCGCGAGTTGTTCAAGGGTTGGTTTCCTCGTTGGGCAAGGCCGGTGGTGGAGCGAGGCATCCATGCTTTTATGGACGATGAGCTGCTTGAAGCCTTCGGCTTTCAAAAGCCGTCGCGAATCATGCGTTTTGCGGTAGAGACCGGGCTGCGACTTCGGGGACATGCGTTGAGATTCTGGCCGCGTCGACGCGAACCGTTGTTGCGCACCGAAATGATCCACCCCACCTATCCCGACGGTTACGTCATTGAAAAGCTCGGTCCGGCGACCACGAAAGAGGCGTCGCCGCGGTGTCCCCATAGTCAATTGAGGGATGGGCGGGGGGGGATAGAGCGACAGGGAGGTTGCGTGCCGCAGGTGCGGGATCAAGGCTTGCGGCGAGGAGACTGACGTGTGGGTGAGGACGAGATCGCGATCTTGGATCACGCTCTCCGCTCCCGGTTGGAGGGTAGAGGGACCGGGCGAGGTGAGGGGAAAATGACGTCGCGGTTGTAGGAAGAGCGACGAGGGACGAGGACGAGACACGCGCGGGCGTTGGAACAGGCGGATGCGTTGAACCTTGCGCACGCTGCTGCGACTGGCGCTTTGCGCACAGTCGCGCTCCGGCCGAGAAAGAACTTCGAGGGGGATGACCGAAATAAACGAAAAAGGCGAAAAAGGACGCTTTACAGAAGAGCTGGACGAGGCCGAAATGGGCCCATGAAAAGCCTTCCTCATGCGACATCGGGGATTTCCATGCCCAACTGCTGTTCGGCCCTCCATTCATTCGGCTCCACTCGGCGCGCATTTCTGCTTCGATCCGCGGCGGCGCTGGGCGGTTGCGCCTTCTGCGCGGGTCAGAATCCGCTGGCGGAAGCGGTGTCATTCGTGTCGAAAGGATCGCCGCTCGTCAGTCCGGGCTGCCGCGGATCGAAAGTGCGTGTCGCCCGCATATATCTGGGCAAACGTGCCGCACTATGGCCGACGCCGGGGCTTGATCTCGAAGCCGAACGTCGCAGTTACGAGGCGAGTTTCGACCGCATGCGCGAGGCGTTCGCCGATATCGACTTCACGGTGGACGCGCTCGTGACCGATCCGAACGAGGTCGCTGGTTATAAGGCGCAAATCCAGTCGGCGGATGGCGTTTTGCTCATTCATTTGTCGATGGGTGTCTCGGAATCGCTGGAGGCGATCCTGGCTTGCGGTCGGCCCACGGCGTTGTTTGCCGCCCCATACTCGGGTCACGAATGGTCGACGTTCGGTGAACTTCGAAAGCAACCCGCGGGCGCGCGTTTCGAATGTTTCCTCACCAGCGACCGCACCCAACTCGCGGTCGCGGTGCGGCCCTTCCGGGCCATCCATCATCTGCGCGAGGCACGAATCCTGAACGTGATCGAGGGGTCTCGCGACTCGGAACGGATCCGGGCCTGGCAGGCCAAGTTCGGCACCACGATTCGGACTGTGGACCGTCAACGGGTGCTGGACGCATACGAGGCGGTCGATCCGCGCGAGGCCGAGACGGAAGCGCGCGGCTGGATTCGGCGGGCGGCGAAAGTCGTGGAACCATCGCGGGATGAAATCGAGCGATCCTGTCGGTTGGCGCTCGCCTTCGAGAACCTCATGGCGGAAGAGGACGCCACGGTGATCACCGTAGATTGTTACGGCAGCATGTACCGAAAACTGCCGGCGTTTCCCTGCGTCGGCTTTGTGCGACTGAATGATCGTGGCCTGGGCGGCATTTGCGAATCGGATCTGACCAGCGCGATGACGCACATCATCCTTCAAGGGTTGAGTGGCCGGCCGGGATTCATCAGCGATCCCACGGTCGACGAGGCCACGGGCAGCATCATCCTCGCTCATTGCCTGGGTTCGACCAGAATGGACGGCCCTGGTGGTGCGGCGGCGCCCTATCGCTTGCGCACGATCATGGAACGACAGGAAGGATGCGTGCCGCAGGTGCGGATGCGCAAAGGGCAGACCGTGACCCAGGCTTTCCTCGTCGCTCCCGACCGGCTGCTCTATTTTACCGGCGAGATCATCGACACACCGGATACCGAGCGCGGTTGCCGCACCCAGATCACGGTGCGTGTGGATGGCGACATTGGGAAACTCTGGCGGAACTGGTCCCACGGCCTCCATCGAGTGACCTGTTATGGCGATCTCGTGGCGGACCTCGAGCGGTTCTGCCGCTACCAGGAGATCACCCTGGTCAACGAGGCGTGAGGGAAACCCGACAACTTCGCTCAATCACAATTTGGTCCGTCCGAGCCGGCGCAAACGCGGGTCCAGCGGGGCCGCGCTTCAGTCGGCAACTGGTGGTTTGACGGGGTTGTCGACGGTCGCCGCGAACTGTCCCGTGGCGAGGAGCACCAATGTGCAGGCGTGCACCACGGTTTTGCCGCGGTGGCGGAGTTGGGAGGCGAGCTCGGGATTCTCGGCGCCGGGATTGAAGATCACGTGACGCGCGGGGGTGTCCAATAATTCTTGCGTGATCGGGTGCTGATTGCGCGCGGAAAGGTAGACGGTGATGGCGTCCATCGCTGCGGGGATCGACTGCAACGAGGGCCAGGCCGGGATTCCGTCCACTTCAGTCAAGGCGGGATGAACGGGGTACGGGGTATGACCCTTTTCGCGCAACATTCTGACGGCCTTGAGGCTGTATCGGTCCGGTTTATTGCTGGCTCCGAGCACGGCAACGTTCATGGCGTCGCGCGCAACAGTCCGGGTGCGAGGGAGGTGTTCATCGTGTGCATGAGCGTGCGAAGGTAATCCAGAAGGCCGAAAGCGGCAAATCGCGCTGGGCATGATCCGGACCGTCCGCCATAATCTCAGTATGAGCATATTGTTGATTGCAGGACTGCTATTAGCGATGGCCGTCAGTCCATGGGCCTTCGCCGCCGATGATTATCAATTGAGCCCGGAATCCACCGATCGAGAGCCGGGTGTCCCGGTCGGCAGGGTCGAGCATTTTGAGTTCAATGAGTCGAAGGTCTTCCCCGGCACGCAGCGCGATGCCTGGGTTTACATACCCGCCCAGTACGACGGGACGAGATCCGCCGGGCTCATGGTATTCCAGGATGGCCATGCCTATGTCTCGACCAACGGGCTCGCGCGAGTGCCGATCGTGTTCGATAACCTGATTGCCCGCGGCGAGATTCCGTTATTGATTGGGCTATTCATCAATCCTGGTCATCGGGGCGACGATGGCGCCCCGGCCGACCGTTGGGGAACCCGGAACAATCGCAGTTTGGAGTATGATTCCCTCGGAGACGCCTACGCCCGATTCCTGATGGATGAACTGATCCCGCGCGTGACGAACCAGTTTCATCTGAAGGTAAGCCAGGATCCACGACAACGGGCCATCGCCGGCATAAGCAGCGGCGGGATTTGCGCCTTTACCGTGGCCTGGGAGCGTCCGGATGCCTTTGGGAAGGTACTGAGCCACGTTGGCAGTTTTGTGAACATCCGCGGCGGGCATGTTTATCCGGCGTTGATCCGCAAGACCGAACGCAAATCGATCCGTGTCTTTCTCCAGGACGGTTCGAATGATCTGAACAATCTCCATGGCAACTGGCCCCTGGCGAACCAGGAGATGGCGAGCGCTTTGGCCTTTGCGGGGTACGATTATCGATTTGAGTATGGCGATGGCGCCCACAACGGCAGGCACGGCGGCGCGATTCTGCCGGACTCGCTCCGGTGGCTTTGGCGGCCCGAATTGACGGAGTTACCCCACCCCCTCACGCGCGATAATCTCGCGGGGGATGAGGCGTTGGTGAAACTGCTACCGGGCGGCGGCAAACCAGGCGATTGGGAAGTCGTGGGACAGGGATACGGGTTCACCGACGGCGCGTGCGGAGACGGCGAAGGCAATTTTTATTTCGCCGATCTCGCGCGGTCCGAGATTTATCGGAAGACCGCCGAAGGGGTTGCGCCGGAGAAATGGCTTGAGAATGCGCCGAAGATCAGCGGCATGAAATTTGGCGCAGACGGCCACCTGTATGCCGCCACACAGGGGGAGGCCCGGGCAAAGCGGATTGTCGCGATCGATCCGGCGAGCAAGGCCATTGAGACGATCGCCACGGATGTTCAGCCCAACGATCTCGCGGTGTCACGGAACGGTTGGATCTATTTCACCGACACGGATGCAGGCACGGTGGTGCGCGTGCCGACGGCGGCCCGGAGCATGTCGCGGCCGCCCGTTGTCGCTGGCGGAATCAACAAACCGAATGGAATCGCTCTGAGCTTGGACCAACGATTCCTGTTCGTGAGCGAATACGGTGGGGTTCATGTCTGGAGTTTCCTGGTCGGCGCGGATGGCGGTCTGACGGGTGGTGAACGATACATGACCCTTCGTTCGTCGAGTGATCGGGAAGGGAGCGGCGGTGATGGGATGGCGGTCGACAGCCTGGGACGTTGTTGGATTACTTCCTACGCCGGCATCCAGGTCTTCGACGCCGACGGCCGGTTCAGCGCCGTGCTATCCCGGCCGCAGGAGGGGGCCACGGTGAGCTGTGATTTCGCGGGGCCAAAGCGCGGTTACCTCTACGTGTGCAGCACGGACAAGGTGTTTCGGCGGGCGGTTGTGGGGGGTGGGATATCATCGGCCCCTCAATCGGCGAGGTGAGGCGTCAGTGCGCGAGTTCCATTTGCAGCTTGATGGCCTCGAGAAACTGTTGCACCTGGGCGAAACCATACGGGACGACGGTCTCCGAGGCCAGTTCGCCCCGCCAATCCTCCACCTTCATCGAGGTGCCCGAGAGACGCCATGAACGGGAATCGATCGGCGACGCCCGCAGCCGGATCCGGAGGGCCCGCGGCTTTTTTGTATCCTGAATCCTCCGGTCGAAAATGACCTCGTAAGCATGGCGCGATGGCGCTTCGGAATAGCCGCGTCCGGCGAAGAACTGACGTGCCGAGGCCAGGATGGGCTCGGCACGGGGTGATTGGATCACGACCTCGGGCATGCCGGATGGGGTGTCGAGCGTGGTCGCCTTACGGCGCGCGCCAGTTGAGCTGCAGCCGATTCCCAAAAGCGCCAGGGCTACCAGGCAGAGGATCGATCGCACCGTAAATCGCATGCGCTCCGAAATACTCTCTCCGCGCGGGGAAATCGAGGTAAAATCCCAAGCTCACACCCCGCTCGCAGGCACGCGCAAGTGGGGTCGGGCAGGGTGTCCGGCTGTGAACGCAGTGAACCGCCTCTCGCAGTTGGAGTCGGTGACGCCGGATGCCGGAAGTGATGGAAGATTGGGGGCGTGAGGTTTTGGGCTGTCCGGCTGGATTCCTGTTCCCATGTGGCCGGGATTGGGTGAGAATCGCGATGCGCGGTGGCCACAATGAAATTCCGATCTTGAGCAGGCTATGTTCGCCGCGTTTCTCGCCACCCTCCTCTTCTCGATGTCCGTCGTGGCTGCAAACCGCACGACCCGCGCGCTGGGGGGCACGACGGCGAATCTTTACCGGCTCTGTCTCGCCACGACGTTCCTCGCCCTTTGGGCGCATGGTTTCGGTCAGGGGTTTGGCGGGGGAGCAGTGCGCTGGTTTTTCATCAGCGGCGTGGTGGGATTTGGCATGGGCGATCTGGCATTGTACCACGCCTTGCCGCGTCTCGGGCCGAGGCTCACTATTCTGATGGTTCAGTGTTTGGCCGCGCCGTTCGCGGCGGCGGCGGAATGGCTTTGGATGGGTACGGGACTGACCCTAACCCAAATTATGGCCGGCCTGGTCATCCTGACCGGTGTGGCGATCGCCGTGGCGCCGCGGGAACACCTGCACATCCCGAGGCCGGCCTTGATTGCCGGACTCATGTTGGGAATTGTGGCCGCGCTCGGCCAGGGAATCGGCGCCGTCATCAGTCGCAAGGCGTACACGGTCGTGGCGCTGAGTGGCGGATCGCTTGATGGCATGACGGCCGCCTATCAAAGGATTCTGGGAGGGCTGCTGTTCGCTGCGCCCTCGGCATTGGCGATGATGGCGCGCGAGCGATGGCACGCCCGCGAAAGTGCGGTCGTCGGACCCCGGACCATTTCGGGAGGCGGTCGGCGATCCCTTTGGGTCTGGGTGATGGTGAACAGTTTGGCGGGCCCAACTGTGGGTGTGGGCTGCTATCAATGGGCGCTGGCCTCCGAGCCCAGCGGCATCGTCCTTCCGATCGTGGCCACAACACCCATTGTGGTTATCCCTTTTGCCTACCTGGTTGAGGGGGACCGGCCAAGCATGCGCTCCGTGCTCGGCGGGATCATTGCCGTGGCCGGCGCCATCGGGCTGACGCTGAGCCACTAGCCCGGAAATCCCACACGTGAAATGCCCACTTCCATCCGCCCGGTTTTCGGGTGAAACTTCCGGGCTAACGGCGGCAAGGCCCGCGTTGACCAGATCGGCCCAGCTCAGTTCACGGAAAGACCCGTTTGTCGGCGCAAGGCTCCAGTCGGGCGATGCCGGCCATGATCTCGAGCGCGGCGGCGCGATAGATTTCTTTGACTCGCGCCTTCGCCCCGACGCGGGCTTCTGCACGCCAATGGCCAAAATCCAGCGGCGCTCCGAACTTAAGGGTCACGGGTCGCGGGCGAGGCAACCGCATGTTTCGACCGTAGGCCTCGAAGGTTCCAAACACGCGGATGGGGATTACAGGGGCTTCGCTCTTGATGGCGAGCAGGGCGATTCCCTGGCGCGCGGGTTGCAGCGCGCCATCCATGGAACGAGTACCCTCCGGGAAGAGGATCACGGCACTGCCCTGCTGGAGTCGGTCCATGATGGCGCGAAGTCCCGCCGCCCCGCCACCGTCCCGGTCGACGGGCACGACGTTCCACGACCTGAGCATGGCGCCGAACAGAGGGTTGTGGAACAGGGATTCCCGGGCGAGGTAACAGATTTCGCGTTTCAGCGCGGCGCCCACGAGCGGGGGATCGAGCAGACTCGCGTGATTGGCCGCGAGAATCGCCGGACCTGTTCGCGGCACGCGGTCGGCACCATAGACGCGCCATCTGAAATAGGTGCCAAAGGCGATCCGGCACATCATCCACGGCACGTAATACGCCGCTTTCACGGAATCTCGCCTGCCCGTTGACGGACCCCTTCCAGGATCAATGCCATGGTCTGGTCGGAGGTGAGGCGCGAGTTGTTGATCACCTTTGCCCCGAGGGGCACCATGAGCGGAGCAGTCGCCCGCTGGCTGTCCCGCTTATCGCGCGCAGCCAGGTTCTCCATTACTCCGTCGGCGGTTCGGCGCCTCGTCCGTTCATCCAGGGAGGCGTCAAGATAGAACTTGAAGGTTGTCTCGGGGAAGACATTGGTGCCGATATCGCGGCCTTCCATGACCAGATTTCCGAACCGGACACATTCGCGCTGGCGCCGCACCATCCAGGTGCGCACTTTGGGGATGGCTGCCACATGGGGCACCGCCGCGGTGGTTTCCGCAGTGCGTATTTCCTTTTCGGGGTAATAGCCCTCGACCAGCATGCGGACGTGATTATCCACGCAAATCAGTTCGGATTTCCATTTGCGCAGGGCTGCGGCGACCGCCTTGGAATCGTCGAGGCCAATTCGCCGGGTGAGACAATACCAGGCCAGGGTCCGATACATCGCACCCGTGTCGACATAGACATAACCGAGCGCCTCCGCGACACGCCGCGCGTTGGTGCTCTTGCCACTGGCACTCGTACCATCAATCGCGATGACGACAGGTGCGCTCATAGGCCGAACAGAAAAAGGATCTTCTTCAATCCGCGAAAAGTTCGTCGACGCTCAATCGCCGACCGTTGAGATGGTCGCACAGGCTGACGCCCAGCCCGTGCGGCGGGGGCGCGGCGAGTTTCTGGAAAAAGCTCGGGAAAGTCTTTCGGACACACGCGGGATTCTTGATTTTGATTCCGGGTATTTTCAATCCCAGAGTGGCGAAACCCATCGCCATGCGGTGGTCTTCGTAAGTTTCGATCACGGCGGGGTGCAAGTCGGCCGCCGAAGGGAACACCGTCAAACTGTCGTCTTCTTCGATGACTCTCGCCCCACAGCGGGTCAACTCCGTCCGGAGAGCCAGCACGCGCTCGCATTCCTGGAGGCGCAGCCGGCCCAATTCCGTGAAGCGCACCGGGGCCATGCCGAGTGCCGCCAGCACGATGCCCGTCATGATGCTGTCGCCGAGGTCGGTTCGGCGCGAGATCACGACGCCCTGCGTCCGCCTCGTGTCCTGGATTGCCGCGAGAAACGATGGGCAGCGTTCGTCCACTTGCCAGCCCGAGTTGGGCCAGTCCGCGACCTGCACACTCCAACTGCGCAGCCACGCGGCCCCGGATCCGGCATCCTGAGCAAGGGTGTCCGGCGCCGTCCAGCGGCCAGCCCCCCAGAAGTAGCTTCCGCTCGAGGCATCCGGTTCAATCTGGAATACTCCGCCGGCGGCGGGGAAGGTATCCAGTAATCGGGCGGTCATGACGACGTAAGAGGATTCTTCGGGGTTCTCTCCCTGGATTTCGATCTTCCATCCTGCCGCCTTCGAGATCAGGAGCAGGGCTGAGGCAAATTGCGAGCTTTGGCGGATGCAGACCGAGCAGAAGCCGGATCGAGGGCCCGCGCCATGGATTGTAGCCGGCAAATGATTGGCGGGTGCATCGACGCGGTAACCGAGATTGCGCAACGCGGCGAACAGGGATTCCTGGGGTCGTTCGTGCATTCGCGGCGCACCATGTAATCGATAGACACCGCTTCCCAGACAGACCAAGGCCGCCACGAATCGAGCGGCCGTTCCCGCATTCGCCACGTATAATTCTAGCGGTTGCCGGGTTGTGCCTCCCCGGGGCACCTGGCCGCCCATGCCGTAGACGGTCAGCGTCCGGTTGCAGGGTTCCTTCGGATCCCGTTCTTCATTGATCATGAAACCCAATTCCCGGAGGCAATCGACCATGACCTGGGTATCCTCACTCCATAACGCCCCGCGCAGGACCGTTTCACCATCGGCCAATGCCGCCAGAACCAGGGCTCGATTGGTGATGCTCTTCGAACCCGGCACCCGGATGATGGCCTTGGTCTCAGCCGGGAGCGGCAGGATCTCGATCATTTCCGGGAGCATGGGTTACTCCGGTGACGGCGAGATGGGGTGACGCAGCCAGTCGTCGCGTCGCCGTTTCGCCGTTTCGAGGTACTCTTCAATCGTCTTTGCGTCACCTTCGTCCAGCGCGAGCTTGAGTTCCACCAGATCATCGATGAATACCCCCAGCACACGCGCCAGGTTCTGGCGGTTCGAAAGCACGATGTCCCGCCACATCCCGGGCGAGCCTGAGGCGATCCGGGTCGCGTCCCGAAACCCGGTGGCGCAGAGCAGGCCCTGCTCCTTCGGATGCACCGGGCTCAACACGTAGTTGGCCAGGCAGGCTGCCACAACGTGCGGCAGGTGGCTCGATCGACTTACCAGGTCGTCGTGCGCCTCCGGCGAAATCCGCATCACGACACCCCCGACGGCCTTCCAAAAGCCTTCGACTTTGTTCACCGCTACCGCCGAAGAGCGCGGAGTGGCTGTCACGACACACATCGCCTGCTCAAACAAATCCGGCGTCGCCGAGCCCGGACCGGCCTTTTCCGTGCCGGCCATGGGATGGCTGCCCACAAAATGCCCTCCGCCGGCGCTCACGATAGGTTCCAAAGCTTCGGTCACGCTCCCCTTTACGCTTCCCACGTCCGTCACAATCACCCCTGGCTTGAATCCGGGCCGCATCTGTTCCGCCATCTGCCGCATCTGTGAAACCGAGGCGCAGAGGATGATCAGATCGGCATCGGTCACCGCCCGGATCGGGTCGCGGGTCGCGTGATCCACCACTCCCAATTGTTCGCATTCGCTGATACTCGCCGTCCGCCGCACCAGACCATCGACCACCCGCGCCAGGCCTCGGCGCTTAATGGCCAAACCCAGCGATCCGCCCAACAGACCTACGCCTGCAATCGCGATCTTCTGGAAAAACACGCGGAAGTATAGATCAGGCTACCACCCCCAAGGCAAGCATCGGGGTCGCAGGAAAAGGCGCGAACCGGGAAACCTCTTTCCAGAGCCCGGAAATTTCACCCGAACAGCCGACGGATCCCAGCAGGCGGTTGATGGGTGAAATTTCCGGGTCAGGACGTTGGACGGACGCACGCCGTTTTTAAAGCCGTCGCAAGCTCCAGGACTCGATCGAGAATGACGTCCGCGAGCTGCGGTTCAATCCCCACGCTCCCCGCGCACCAAACCCTTTTGCCGTTTCGACATGTCGGGTTCACCCATCCCGGCCCTTGTTCTCTAAGTCTCTGGCAGACCTCCGCCCGGGGCGCGCCCAGCAGGACCGGTATGTCCTCCTGAACATGCATCCCGTCACTTGCGAAAAAGGGTACCACCACCAGGTTCGGCGCCTGCACAAATTCGTAACAGCCGCCAATGCGCGGATCCTCCTCGATGAACGCCGAATGGACTTCGGCATACTGAGTGCAGCGGCGGATGCGCTCCACTTGCCGGTCGATCGCTTCCCGCGATTGATCATTCTTTGGGGTCCCATGGCCCGCAATGACCAGGGCCGTCTCTTCCGGACGCGGAATTCTCCCTCCTGCAGAGTTACGCAGCGCCCTCTCCGCCACAGCAAGGACCACATCGGTCATGCTCGGATGCGTCCCCACCGGCCGCCCGTAACACAGCGTCCGACCGCCACGACGACAAACGTAGTCATATTCGCATTTGCCATTCGCGCGAAGCCCCAGCTCTCGGGGAACGACTTCCTGAGTAAAGTACCCTTCACTGATAAACATGGGGATGACGAAGATTTCGTCGGCGGTGGTTTTTGACCAGATCTCGCGCGCAAAGGTCGGTTCGCGGTAAAAGCATTCCAACACCTCTCCGAAGATCGCTCGACGGCGCAACTCAGCGCTGTGCCGATCGACGGACCGGCGCGACTCTGGATTCTTGCTCGAACCATGGCCGACCAGCGCCAAGGCCGCATTCAGGAAACTCCGACGCTCACTCATGACCCATCACCGTGTCGCAGATCAGGCATCACCGCAAGGGGGACCGGAACCTGGGTACCGCCGGCCTGGACGAACGTCCGCGGCAGACTGGGGGGTATGGAGGCAAGCGACGGTGAGAATTTGGATTGGGGCGGAGAATAAGCGAGGAACAACTGAGGGGGCGCCTCCAGGGGGCGGAATGCATGTGCCGGCCTGACCAATGCAGTTAGTGATACTAATTAAACATTTCATGACGAAAAGTTAAATCGTTATACTTTCGCATTGCATAATCATCGCGCCCCGGTTCCGGACGCATTTCGCTGAAGTCGCTCGTTAATTCTCAAGTCTCTGAAAATAAAAGTGTTATGTCGATGTCTTTTCCTTGGCACGCCTTCTGTTCATGGGCTGGCCGTCGATGCACAAAACCAAAAGCAGTATGAAACAAAAAATCATCTTGGCGGGATTGCTCCTGGCACTGATCACCCCGGCCGTGAACGCGGCGGGAGTAAGACTCGACGCCAACTCTCCCAGTCCGGCGCTCATTGTTCCCTTTAAGACCGAAGGCGGATTCCTGGGTCAGTTAAGGGCGAAGCTCATGTCGAATCCGCGCACGCTTTACATCAACAACCACTACAAGCTGGGATGCCGCGACGAGCACAGCAGGATTCTTAACTGGGATCCCGAAGGTGGCTACAATGGCGGCGTTTGCCCGGGCGGGAACAATGGGAACGTGCATGTGCCGGAGCCGGACTCCTTGGGGGCTCTGTTCGCCACTGGGATTATCGGATTGGGTTTGACGGGTTATACAGTCGGTCAGCGGCGACGCGTCCACGGCGCTGCTTAGGTTCATTAACGCAAACGTTAGGTTAGGAAGACCGCCTGAGGGCGGTCTTCTTATTTCTTCCTGACTTTACAAGGAGTCCGGGTCTCGCGATGGTGCAGGCAACTCATGCGTCCTGAATTCCAGACCGCTTGCCATCCTCGACGTGAACCGAAATCAACCCTGTAATCGCCGGAGCTTTCTGCGGCGCGCCACTTGTGCCCTAGCATTGCCCACCATCATCCCGGCCTCCGCGCTGGGCCTCAATGGCGCCGTGTCTCCCAGTAATCGAATCGGATTTGGACTGATCGGCTATGGCAATCGCGCGGGGGCGATCCTGCCCAACTTCCTGGGATTTTCGGACCTGCATTTTCTGGCGGTGTCCGACTGTCGTGCCGCGCATGCTCAGGCGGCGAAGGAGCGCATCGACGCGCATTATGGGACCAGCGAATGCCGCGTGTATCCGGATTTTCGGGAATTGCTCAATCAGACGGGTGTCGACGCGGTCCTCATCGCCATCGGCAATCGCTGGCATGGGCTCGGTTCGATTTACGCCGCCCGCGCCGGCAAGGACATCTACAGCGAAAAGCCGATTACGCTGACCATCGCCGAGGGGCGCGTCCTGGTCGACACCTGCCGGCGTTTTGGGACGATTTATCAAGCTGGCACACAGCGACGCGCCACCGAGTCATATGCCTTCGCGCGCCATGCGGTGCGTCGGGGGCGCATTGGCCAGTTGCGGACGATTGAGATGCAGGTATGGACTGGGCCGGGGATACCCTCGGAATCCGTCAGGGCGGTGCCTGACGGATTGGACTATGACCTATGGCTGGGGCAGACCCCGTGGAAACCCTACGTCCCGGCGCGCGTCAACGCCTGGCAGTATTTTTGGGACACGGCGGAAGGGATCCTGACGGACATGGGTTGTCACTATACCGATCAAATGCAATGGGTGCTCGATAGAGATCACACGGGCCCGGTCGAATTTGAAGCCGCCGGGGAACTCCCCGATCCGGCGAAGTTTTTCAGTGACACACCCATCACCGCCACGGCCCGGTGTCGGTATGCCAATGGAGTGGAAGGCGTCATCTACCAGCGCGGCGATTTTGGCGAACGGTATATCCGCTATATCGGCGACGAAGGCTGGATCCAAGTGGATGACGAAACCGACCTCGTTACGGCGAGCGCTCCGTCCATTCTGAGCGAACGCGAACCCGGCGGCAATAGTTGGGCCAACGCCAGCATGCACATCCGCAATCTGATCGACTCCATCCGCAGCCGCCGACCCACCCAGTGCAACCCGGAGGTTGCCCATCGCGCGATCACCATCTGTCAGTCCTGGAATATCAGTTTGCGTTTGGGTAAGAAGCTTCGGTGGGACCCGGCGACGGAGCGATTTGATTTGCCGGAGGCAAACCGGATGTTGTTCCGGCAGCCACGTTCTCCATGGCATTATTGATCCGCGACTTCTCCATGCATTTCACGATTCCAACGGCCATCCTCTCCGGGGCATTGCTCGTCATCAGCGCGCAGGCCGCCTCCCTCGACGCTGCGTTCACCGGGACTGCCGCTTATGCGCCCGGCAATAATCGGGACTCCCTGCGACAGATCGAAGCCGCGGTCGCGGCCAGCATTACCAACCAAGCCCTCCGTGGCCCGATTGAACTTGGCCTGATCCGTCTCCTCACCGAGCCGGCCACTCCTGAAGCAAGAACCTTCGCGTGCGAACAGCTCGCGATCATCGGCTCGACCAACGCCCTGCCCGTGCTCATTGCGCTTCTCGCGGACTCCAACACCGTCGGGATGGCTTGTTTTGCCCTTGGTGCCATGCGCTCCCCCGCGGCCAACCCGGCGCTTCGATCCTCCCTCGCCGTTGCCCGGGGCGAACATCGCATCCAGATCATCAATACCCTGGGTGATCTGCGCGATCCAGAGTCGGTCCCGCCTTTGGCCCTGATCGCCCGCTCAGCCGATTCGGAAACTGCGGCGGCGGTTATCGCCGCTCTGGGCAAGATTGGCGATGAACCCGCGCAAGCCCAGTTAACCAGTCTTCGGAGTGAGACCAGGCAGGCGCTGGCACCCGCCTTTGGGGAGGCCTTTCTTCGTGTGGCCGAGCGGCGCGCGGCGGAGACCAACCGCACCGCGGCCAGAAACATCTATCAAGGATTGTTGGCGCGAGATAATCCCGAGTCCGTCCGGCGCGGCGCGTTCATGGGGCTCCTGTCGCTTCAGCCTGACGGCGGGATGCGGAATATACTATCGCTGATGGAAGCACCCGAGTCCGAGCTCCTTCCCACCGCAATCGCCGCGGTCGCCGGGCTAAGCGGCGAGGATGTGTCCCGGACCTTTGGCGCTGAACTGCCCAATTTGAGGCCGGAAGTGCAGGTCCTGTTGATCGAAGCATTGGCAGCTCGCGGCGATGACGAAGCGCGATCAGCGATTGCCAACCGCACCGCCGATGAATTCCTTGCCGTCCGGTTAGCGGCGATGGACGCCCTGGGGGAGTTCAGTGGTCCGACGGCGGCGGAGCCGCTGATCACTGCGCTGGTTCTTGCGTCCGCACCAGGGGAAGTCGCCGCGGCTCAGACCGCTTTGATCCGGTTGCCACCGGATAACGCCGTCGACCAGGCCCTGCTCACCCAACTCGGGACGGCTCCACCTCCCGTCCGGCCTTCATTAATCCAGGTCCTGGGCCGGCGACACGCCCGCCTCGCCTGGACGACCCTGCTCGCAGATGCGTGCAGCGCTGAAGTCGATGTCCGCCGCGCCGCCTGGCAGGCCCTTGGTCGACTCGCCACCGCCGCCGACGTGGCGTCGCTCCTGGATTGCCTGAACCGCATGCCGCCCACTGCGGAAACGGAAGATGCCGAAATGGCCATCGCACGTTCGCTGCAAGAGATCGCGGATGCTGAGGTGAGATCGAAGTTCCTTTGTTCGGCCCTGGGCCAGGCGGCGAGTGTCAAGACTCGCTGCGCCCTGGTTCGGCTTCTTCCACAGGCGGCGGATTCGAAGTCACTGGCTGCGATCGAATCCGCTACCCGGGATCCCAATTCGCAGGTGGCCGATACTGCCATGAGGGCATTGGCGCATTGGCCCGATCCGCAGGCGTGGGATTTGTTGTGGCGGACGTACACCGGGGATTCCATGGAGCCCCATCGTGCCCTTGCGTTGCGCGCCCTGGTTCGGCTGGCCGAGGATCAGAACAACCAGGCGGATTCCAATTGGGTGGCGCGCTACCGCGCACTTCTTGAAAATGCGCGGCAAAACGCCGATCGCAAGCTCATCCTCGGCGCCTTGAGCGGCGTGGCTCTCCCCGAGGCACTCGACCTGGCACTGAATCAACTCGGAAATCCTGATGTGCGCGATGAAGCAGTATTGGCCGTCAAGCGGATCGCGGGCGCCATCAAAGATACGTACCCCGATGCCGCCCGCGAGGCACTGCAGAGGGTTGAGTGATTTCGCCCTGCCGCATCGACATTCTCGCCGCCCTGTTGTCGGCTGAACTCATGTCCGCCGCCCCCGCATGGGAGCAGCACGATGACTATCACAGCGCGCCGATAAGTACGGTGTCGGCCGTTCCGCCGAAGGTTGGATTCACCGCAATGGCTGCGCCTCCGGCTGGGATCGCATGTTCCAATCTCCTCTCCGGCGAACGTTCGGTCACCAACCGCAATCTCCTGAGTGGAGCCGGGCTGGCCGCGGGAGACATCGATGGTGACGGTTGGTGCGATCTCTATTTCTGCGGTCTCGATTCGAACAACACTCTTTACCGTAATCTCGGCGGTTGGAAGTTCGAGGACATTACGGCCTCGGCCGGCGTGGCCTGTCCGGGCCAGGATTCCACCGCGGCAGCCTTTGCCGATATCGACGGCGATGGTGCTTTGGATCTCCTGGTCAACTCCCTCGGCCACGGCACGCGCATCTTTCAAAACGATGGCCATGGCCGTTTCCTCGAAGTCACCGCCCAATCCGGAGTTGCCACGAACACCGGCAGTATGTCCATGGCCCTTGCCGACATCGATGCGGATGGCGACCTGGACCTTTACATCGCCAATTTCCGCACCACGACCATCCGCGATCGGCCAACCGCTCAACTCAAGGTTCAAATGGTCCAAGGACGCCCCGTCATCAGCTCGCTGGATGGAAGGTCCACCACGGCGCCCGATCTTACCAACCGCTTCGAGCTCAGTCCCGACGGCCAGATCCTCGAATATGGTGAACCCGATGTGCTTTATCTCAATGACGGCCACGGCCGGTTTCAACCGCTCTCCTTTACCGAGGGCGCTTTCCTTGATGAGGAAGGGAAACCGCTCACCCAACCACCCCGCGACTGGGGTCTTTCTATCAAGTTTTACGATTTCACGGGGGATGGCGCCCCGGACATCTACGTCTGCAATGATCTCCAAACCCCCGATCGCATCTGGATCAATGATGGCCACGGCCGATTCCATGCCCCACCCATCCTCGCCATTCGCCATACCTCGACCTTCTCGATGGGCGTCGATTTCGGCGACCTCAACCGCGACGGCGCCGTCGACTTTTACACAGTCGACATGGTCAGCCGCCAACCGCGGAACCGCAAAATCCAAATCGCCGGGCTTGCTCCCGTGTTCTATGCCATCGGCGATATCGAGAGCCGGCCGCAGATCTTCCAGAATTGTCTTCAACTGAATCGCGGAGACAATACTTTTGCCGAGGTGGCCCATTATGCCGGGATCGAGGCCACCGAGTGGTCCTGGCATCCCGTCTTCCTTGATGTCGATCTCGACGGTTATGAAGACATCCTCGTTCCCAATGGCCAGCTCCGCGATTTCCAGAACGCTGATATCGGTCGTACCATCGAATCAGCCGTCGCCTCCCGCCGCGTTTCCCCGCGTGAATTGGTCCGGATGTTCGATCAATTCCCCGGCCTCAGTCTCCCCAACGTGGTGTTCCGAAATCGCGGCGATCTCACCTTCGATGAAGTGGGGGCACGTTGGGGATTCGACGCCGTTGGCATTTCGCAGGGAATGGCCCTCGCGGACCTCGACAACGATGGGGACCTTGACGTCATCAAGAATAATCTGAACGATTCACCGGGCCTCTTCCGAAATAATTCGTCTGCGCCGCGGATTGCCGTGCGACTCCGTGGCCGGGCGGCCAATACCCGTGGCATCGGGGCTACCATCAAAGTTCAGGGCGGTCCTGTTCCACAACAACAGGAGATGATCGCCGGCGGCCGGTTCTTGTCTTCGGACGATCCGATGCGGGTTTTTGCCGCCGGGTCTCACTCGAACCCGCTCCGCATCGAGGTCCGTTGGAGAAATGGCGGCTTCTCCTGCATCACGAATGCCGCTTCGAATCGCATCTACGAAATCTTTGAGCCCGCCGATCTGGCGGATCCACCGGCTAAAACCGATGCGTCACCTTCTCTCCACCCTGTGTTTGAAGATGTCTCAGAGCTCCTCGGGCACACCCATCACGAGGATCCTTATGACGATTTCGCCCGGCAGTTTCTCCTCCCCAATATGTTCAGTCATCTCGGTCCCGGGATAGCCTGGGACGATCTGGACGGCGATGGGTTCGACGACCTCCTTATCGGCTCGGGCGCGGGGGGAACGCTCGCCTGTTACCGCAATACCGGACAAGGACGGTTTCAGCGCATCGACCGCGCCCCATTCAACATCCCGGCTCAGCGGGATATCACCGCCCTGGTCACGCTGCATCAAGGCACGAATTCGCTCATACTCGCCGGCTCATCCAATTTCGAAGATGGCGATCAACAAGGACCGATGGTCCGCATTTACAATGTTCGGTCCTCCCGCATCCTCGATCAGTTTCCCGGTCAAGCCTCAGCCACTGGGCCGCTCGCGCTGGCCGATGTCGACGGCGATGGTGATCTGGATCTCTTCGTGGGTGGCCGTTCGATCCCGGGGCGCTACCCCGAACCCGCCACATCCTTTCTTTTCCTGAACCAGGAGGGATCCTTCGAACCGGATGTCGAGCAGTTGTCAGTCTTCGCAAATATCGGCCTGGTGAGCGGCTGCGTTTTCAGCGATCTGGACTCGGATGGCGCTCCCGATTTGATCCTCGCTTGCGAATGGGGACCGGTCCGCGTCTTCCACAACTCAAAAGGACGGTTCAACGAAATCACCCATGACCTGGGTCTCGATCGTTATCTGGGCTGGTGGAACGGCGTGACCACGGGCGACTTCGATGGCGACGGCCGCCCCGATATTGTCGCGTCGAACTGGGGCCGCAACACGCGCTATCGCGCCACAACCGAACATCCACGCCGCATTTATTACGGGGATTTCCTCGATAACAACGTCATTGCCCTCATCGAAACCCTGTTCGACCCCGACCTCGACAAAGAAGTCCCCGATCGCGATTTGAATATCGTCTCGCTCACCTTGCCGTTCGTACGGGAACGATTCCCCACCCATCAGGCCTATGCCCAGGCCAGCGTCGCCGAGGTCCTGGGCGAGCACTTCGCCTCCGCGCGATCGGTTGAAGCCAATTCCCTCGAGTCCACGCTCTTCCTGAACCGCGGGGACCACTTTGATCACCGCCCGCTCCCCAAGGAAGCCCAGTTCTCTCCAGCCTTTGCCCTGGTTGTGGCCGACTTCGATGGCGACGGCCACGAGGATCTGTTCCTGAGCCAGAATTTCTTCCCCACCCAACCTTTTACGATGCGAAATGATGCCGGCCGGGGTCTGCTGCTCCGAGGTGACGGCACCGGCAACTTCACCGCCATGACCGGTCAACAAAGCGGCCTGATGGTTTACGGCGATCAACGCGGCGCTGCCGCTGCGGACTTCGACCGCGACGGCCGCGTCGATCTCATCGTCAGCCAGAATGCCGCCGCCACCAGACTCTTTCGCAACGTTGCTGCCAGACCAGGACTTCGTATCCGACTCAGAGGCTCACCCATGAATCCGAACGGTATCGGCGCCAGCCTTCGGCTCCAGACTGTGGCCGGCCTTGGCCCGCCTCGCGAAATACAGGCTGGTTCGGGTTATTGGTCCCAAAACAGTGCTGTGCACGTCATGTCCAGCCCAACCCCACCCCAGACATTGCAGATCCGCTGGCCCGATGGCCGGATTACCTCAACTCCACTCCCTGCCGGCGCGCGTGAAATCGATGTCGACACATCCGGGCGTGCAACCGTTCGCCGCTGATCCCTTCCGATGGACCGTAAGCGAACAACCCGACGCGCCAAACTCCGGGCAGCCTCGCGACAACGCCTGCCCAAACGCCAGACGTCGGCCGAGCGGCGCCTGGCGTGGTCGATCCTCGTTATCGTTCTTGTGGTTTCCTTTGTGTTCTGGTGGCTGGGAGGAGGATCCCCACGCGAGGCCGAACAGCCGGAAGTCCGCCAGCCCGCGACCAGCGGTGATGCAGTCCCCACCCTCGCGGAGTTCATCAATCGTGCGAGCGAGCTCCTTCGCCAGAACAAGGCCGCTGAAGCTCTCTCTGGTCTTACCAACGCGCTGCAGCGTTATCCCAATGACGAAGATGTTCACTACAACCTGGGCATTGCCTTCGCCCGGCTCGGGCGTGTTCAAGAGGCCGTCAACCAATACCAGGAAGCTTTGCGCCTCTTCCCGGACTATGTTGAGGCCCATAACAACCTGGGCAACCTCTTCCAGCAACTCGGCCGATACGACGAAGCCATCGATCACTTCAGAACTGCCGTCAAAATCATGCCCGATTTCGCCGCCGGCTGGAATAATCTCGGGACCGCGCTGCGCCATCGGGGAGAACGAACCGAGGCTGCGGAATGTTTTAAAAAGGCCGTGCAACTCGACCCCGATTATTGGGAGGCCCATTACAACGTCGGATCCTGCGCCCTGCTCGAAGGCGACAAACCCGAGGCCTTGCGGCAATTCCAGACCGTGTTGAGGTTACACCCCGATTTCCCACCCGCACGCGAACTCGTCGACAAGCTCAAACGCGAGGGTGTCACCACTCCCTGACTGACACTAAGTGGTCTATTTCATAAATACGGTCACGTTCGTTGCGCCCAATTTGGCCTGAGGCAAGGCGCGAGGGCGAGAGTGTATCCCCTGCGATACTCGACCGACCGAGCAACGCCGCCCCAGGCCAAATTCGGCGCAACCCTCCGGGCGGCCGTTCTTTTTCGGCCAGACTTCGTTGCTCGCGCCTTACAGACCGCTGCGGGTATGCTCGTTACTCGCGCCTCGTCTGGCCGAAAAACCCCTGACCGCGAACGTAACCGTATTTATGAAACAGACCACTAAGCCCGGGCTTTTTTCAGGGGCTCACGTGTCTCGCGAACCGGCCATCGAGCGGCCAAAGCGGCGAAAAACCGGCCTGTTCCCCAAGAGCAAACAGGGGTGAAATGCGAGCAGCTAGTGGTCAATGGTCGCTAACGCGTGGCAAAGTGACGTTTCTGTGAACTTTATGCTTGCAACGCGTAATGAATCGAAGTAATCAGTTCACCGAACCAGTGAAAACCGAAGCGCTCATCAGCAGCGCTCTACTCACTCGCCACTGAGTCGCGGCGAGTGAAATGGCGGGTGAGCCTCGGAATATTGAGAGAGTCGTTATGTGGATACTACGTAATTCTTCGGGGAGGTCTTGGTCGGCGGGCTTCTCTTCGTTGCTATTCCTGCTTGGTTTTACTGCCCAAGCACAGCTTTCGGACGGCCTCGTGGCCTACTGGACGTTCGAAGATAATTTCCAAGACACATTGGGGGTTTTCAATGGAACTGCAGTGGGAACGACCCCCATTGCGTTCGTGGATGGACCCGCCGCCAGTTTCGGAAAGGCCATCCAACTCAATGGCGAAGATCAGGCCGTGGAAATCACCGGGGGAGAACCGGACGACCTGGCATTTGCCGGCGGTAGCGTCTCCGTCGCCGGCTGGTTCAAGGTGGATGCTTTTGATACCGGCTGGCAGGCGCTCGTTGCGAAAGGTGAAGGGACGAGCTGGCGCGTCCACCGGCGGGATCCGACGGATTTCCTGACCTGTTCTATGGGAGAACCGGAACCCGCCCAGGGCGGACCCAGCGTGAATGATGGACAATGGCATCATTTCGCGGCGATCGGTGACGCCGCAAACGGCATGTTCCTTTACGTTGACGCCACTCTGGTCGAGAGCACGACCACCCTGCCGGTCCTCTCTTCGAATGGTCTGCGCGTGAGGATTGGTGACAACCCCGGTGCGCTGGGCCGCGAATGGGAGGGTGAGATCGATGATATCGCCATATGGAATCGGGCTCTTACCGAAACCGAAGTCCTGCAACTTTCGGCCGCCCCCCTCAGCAGCCTGCTTGGAGGTGGAGATTTTATCATCATCCGATCCCCCACCTCTGACGCGGCGGGATTTACCGTCTTGGCCAATGATGTGGGCGCGGCGGTGGTGGATCCCTCGACGGTGACTACCGTGCTCGACGGGACGAGTGTGACACCTACAGTCACAAAGACCGGAACGACCACGAGTATTCACTACGACTTGTTTGCAGCCGAAGATACGTTCTTCGCGTCCGGTTCCGATCATACGCTGGTCACGACCTTGCACGACACCCAGGCCAACGAGATTGTCGCGAACCAGAGCTTCACGGTCGCCCCGTATGCGACGATCCCACCGGGTTATTCCCTCGCGGCGGCGCCGACGACACCTGGATTTGTCGCGAGCAGAGTGTTCCAGAGCAGCGTCGCCCGGACACCGGGCAGCGCTCCAAATAACACGCCATCGGCCGAGCAACAGTTAGCGGGCGGGATGGTCGACTCGGGCACCGGCGACCCGATTCCGAACATCGCGGAAAATGCCGGTCCCATCAATATTGGTGGGGATCCCGAACCAGGGAACCTGTTCTGGACATCCGCCGTGAACTGGGAGCAGTCCTCCGGAAATATTAATGCCAATCCACCGCAGCCGGACAACTTCAATTCGGAGGAACCGGCCGGCAGCGGTGGCCTCTATGCCAACGAATATCCGCCCGGGGTGTTGCTGGGTTCCGACCCGCTGAACCCGGCCGATAACTTTGCGCTCGAGACCATCGCTTATGTGAACCTGAAACGCGGACTTCATCGATGGGGAGTGAATAGCGATGACGGCTTCAAGGTCACGGTTGCGCCGGGACAACCCAGCGTGCTGGGCATCGTCCTGGGTGAGTTCAACGGTGGCCGCGGCGCCAGCGATACAGTCTTTGATTTCGTCGTCGAGACTGAAGGCTATTATCCGGTCCGACTGCTCTGGTGGGAGGGCGATGGCGGCGCCAACTGTGAGTGGTTCTCCGTTGATCCCGATACCGGCGAAAAGGTCTTGATCGGCGATACGGCGAATTTCCCGACGGAAGCTTATGCCGTTTACCGGACGGGGCAGGGCCGGGCACATGTGAAGTCGATCCTGCCGGCACCCGGATACGTGGGCGCGAGCCCGGATACGGCTATCCGTATCGAGTTGGAAAATGGACGCACCACATATGTGGCCGGGTCGGCCAAGCTCTCTTTCGATGGCCAGTTGGTAACCCCAGCCATCCAAGGCACCGTAATCAGCTACGCCCCGCCTCAGGCCCTGGGACGGGACACCCCGCACACCGTCCAGTTGATCTGGGAGGAGAGCACATCCCCCGCGACGTCATGGACGAACAACTGGTCGTTCACGATCGCAACCTTCACCCCGGCGGATATGCCCTCGACTTCGTTTTGGATTGAGGTCGAGGACTTCGATCATGACAGCGGGCAGACCGTGCCGGCGGCGAGCACGATGCCTTACGCCGGCGGGGCCTATAACGGGCTAATGGCCACATTAGGGTGGACTATTTCGACGATCAGAACGAGACGCGGTGGCAAATCCGGCGTGGACTTCCTCTACCGCGGCGATCGCCGCCCTGAATCACGCCGATGTTACCGTGCTCGCCACATGCGGCATCGCAGCAACCTGGCCCAATCGCGACCTGCTGGGTTCACCTCCACCGTCAATTATCGGCTCGGCTGGGCGGGCAACTTTTGGGGCGATTATACCCGCACGATTCCGCAAGGCATCTACCGGGCCTACGCCGCCCTGTCGCACGGTGACGGTGTGGGCATCGCCATGAATGCACCGCTCGACAAGGTCACCTCCGGCGCCGGAACGGCGAGTCAAACCTTGGAACGTATTGGGACCTTTTACGGCGCAGGCTCCACCGATTGGGGCAATAGCGTGCTGGTTCCGTTGCGCACGACCGCCTCTCTCGATGCGCCCCTTGGTGCGTTCAAACACGATGGTGGCCAGGTGACGTTACGGTTCTCCGCCGTCAATGGTGACGCCGACTGGTTCGTATTCGTTCCGGCAACAGATGTGCCACCTTCGATGGTCCCGGGAATCAGTTCCCCGACGCTCTCGATCATTCCATACGCGGATTTGTCGGTTCCCGCCGACACCGTCTTGAATTGGCGCTTGGAAGACCTGAGCACCGCCGTCGATCCCGCCACGATCAAACTCATGTTCGACGGCGCGGATGTGTCGGCCAACCTCACGGTCGACAAACAGGGCAACATCACGACGGTCACGTACGATCCGCCGGGCATGCTCGAGTTAGGCAAGTCGTATCCGTATTCCTTTTCGTACGCCGACAACTCTGCAGTGCCACAGACCCAACAAAACAATGGGACGCTGCTGGCCAACTACATCCCGAACACACCGGCCGGGGCCTTCCTGATCGAGGCGGAAGACTTCAACACGGGTGGCGGGGACTACCTGACTCAAGTGGACACCATGCCTTACCTGGGCGGCGCCTATACCAACCTGGCCGCCGTCGAAGGCATCGATTACCAGCGTTCGAGCGTTGTGCCCGATGGCGACGTTTATCGCATCAACGAGACGAACAACGTTCCAATGGGCGCGAACATGGACGCCAACACCTACGATGTCATCCGGTCCATCAATGCCGGCGGCACATGGGAGGTTACCGCCAATTACTCCTGCGGTTGGTCCGGCGTGGGCAACTGGCTGAATTACACCCGCAACATCCCCGCAAATACCTACCAAATTTGGGCCGGCATGTCTTCGGATCGCGGCGGCGTCCCTGATGGCCTGACCGCCTCGCTCGATAAGGTCACCAGCGGTGCTTCCACCTCGAACCAGGTCGTTCAGGCCCTCGGCACATTCCAATCCGCGGGCACGCGTAATTGGGGCGCCACTTCGTTGGTCCCGTTGCGCAACGGCGGTCAGGCGGTCGCCCAGGTCAACCTCGGTGGCTTGACCACGCTGCGGGTGAACATGGACTACGGCGACGTCGATTACCTGATGCTTGTCCCCACTCAGGCTGCGCCAAGCGGACCCAGGATCGACAACATCACGGTCGCAGATGGAACCATCACGCTTGAATGGACTGGGGACGCCACGCTTCAGAAGACGACGAGCCTCCCGGCGACCGGAGGAGCGACCTGGGAGGATGTCAGCGGTACTAGTCCCATTTCGATCCCCTTGTCGGGTCAAGCCGAATTCTACCGGCTCAAAGACCTGACGCCATGATCGACGCGGCTCCCCGGCGGAGCTGAGCAGGTTTATCGAAGAAACCGGGCATTTTTGCCCGGTTTCTTTTTATTTGCCTTTGCGGAGGATCGTTCTGCGCTTCTGATACTTTGCAGGGCTTATTGGTGGCCGGCTAGTGGAAGTTGTGATTGGGCGATAAACTGTGGGGAACGGTCCATATTCGGTGTGAAACGGTCGGAAGGTGTGGTTCATTGAATTAGACAGTTTGCTGATCGTGGGCCATCCGCTGACGGGTGTCTAGATCGCAACACTCTAATGCATAACGATCTGTGAACTTATACTGTCACCATTGTGCCACATTTGTGTTGCTGCCTGCCCTCATTTGGTGCAAAAGCCTTCTAATCCAAGAGCGACAGAATCAGGGGACGCAACCCCTTTGAAGTCATCTTTTGGATTTATCGACATAGACGCAAATGACCTTTACGCATCCAGAACCGGCGCCAGTTCGGAAGGCGACGATTGCACTGGATGCAATAGGAGACAGGTACCCATCCGTTATGAGACGCAAAACCCTTAGACTACTACCCGCGTTGGCCCTCTGCGGCTTGACCGCACTCCAGGTTCACGCGCAGACGTTCACAGGCGTCAATCTCGGGACCCCGACTTTGCCGGGCTCGGTCACCGTTAATGGGACCGAGATCGTCATCAAAGGTGGCGGGAACGACATCTGGAACGCCAGTGACAACTGCTATTACTACTACACTGCGGTTACGGGAAACTTTGATGTAAGAGTCCGTACCAAGAGCATCGTGCGCTCGACGGCTGGCGGGGATACCATCCCCGGCGATGACGGCTGGGCTAAGGCGGAATTGATGGCGCGCCTTCCCGATGCCGGTGGGGCGCCCGTGGGGGCGGATCCGTTCATCGCGATGATGACGACGGGGGCCGATGGCCAAAACCAGGTCGCCATCCAATGGCGACAGCAACGCAGTGGTGGCGCCCAATGGCCCACCGACATTGGCGTTACGATACCCGTTGTCGCGCCTACCTACCCGAATACCTGGATGCGATTGGTCCGGCTCGGGAGCGTTTTTATTGGCTACACGAGCCCCGATGGTCAGGACTGGCTGGAGAATTATCGGATCGATACCGCCAGCACGGCAGGGTTCCCACCCGCCTGGGCGAATACGGTCAATCTCGGCCTCGCCGTCACGGCGCACAATGATGCCTCGACGAGCGGCGCGATTGCGACTTTTGACGACCTCACATTCGTGACGGATCCGCTGGTTCTCGCGACCGGCCACGGTGGCGGCTTCCAGGTCACTATCGGCGATTCCTCCACGGTCGTGGTCCAGAGCGTGACGCAGGTCCTCGTCGACGGAACCGACGACGTCACCGCCAAAGCCACCGTCGCCCGGAATGGTGCGACCACCACGGTCCAATACAACCTGCTTGCCGACAAAAATATATTCTTTGCCTCCGGGTCAACCCACACCGTCAAGGTTGTGGTGGCAACTGCCGCGGGTTCCTTTGATCTGCAGGGTCAATTTACCGTGACCCCTTACGTCGCCGTTCCCGCCGATTACGCCCTGGCTGCGAACGCCACGACACCCGGTTTGGTGGTTAACAAGATCTTCCAGACCACCATCCCGCGGTTCCCGGCTGCGACCGCGAACACGGTTGGCGCCGCGGAAATGCAGTTGGCCGGCGGAATGATCGATCAAGACACCGGTAATCCTCTTCCTAACGTGGCCGAAAATGCCGGCCCGATCACCGTCGGTGGCGACCTCGAGGGGGGTCTCTACTGGACTCCTTACGTGAATTGGGAACAATTGAGCCAGAACATCGAACTCACTGCGGCGCAGCCGGACAACTTCAATCTCGACGAACCCGCCGGTACTCCGGGACAGATGGCCGGTGAATACGGCAACATGTATCCTCCGGGTGTCATGCTCGGGGATGATCCCAACTACTATGTCATCGAGACCATCGCTTACGTGAACTTGAAACGCGGTCTTTATCGCTGGGGCGTTAACAGCGATGACGGATTCAGAGTCACCGTCGCCCCCGGCCAGCCCGGTCCGCTCGGTATGGTCCTGGGCGAATACAATGGCGGTCGCGGCGCGAGCGACACCCTCTTCGACTTCAGCGTCGAAACCGACGGCTACTATCCGGTCCGTCTGCTCTACTGGGAAGGCGACGGGGGCGCCAACGTGGAATGGTTCTCGGTCAACACCGCTACGGGTGAAAAGATCCTGATCGGCGACACGGCCTATTATCCTACCGATGCCGTGCAGGTCTTCCGGACCGGCCAGGGCCGGGCCCATGTCCAATCCATCACGCCCGCACCCGGCTACACCGGGGCCAGCCGCGAGCCCGTCATTCGGATCGAGTTGGCGAATGGCCGGACAAGCTTCGTCGCCGGCTCCGCGCAGTTGTTTTACAATGGCGAGCAGGTGACGCCGACGGTGCAAGGCCTGGTGATTACCTATACGATCCCAACCCGGCTGAACTATGACAGCCAGCAAACGGTCCAATTTATCTGGCAGGAGAATACCACGCCAGTAACGACCTGGACCAATAATTGGAGCTTCACGACCATGCCCTTCACGGTCGAGGCCATGCCTTCGACGTCTTTCTGGGTGGAGATCGAAGACTTCGACTACAACGGCGGTCAGACCGTGGCTGCGGCCAGCACGATGCCCTATCGCGGGCGGCGCCTATTCGAACTCTGCTCGCGACGTTGAACGTCGATTACTGCGATGATCAGAATGAACCTGCGGATGGCGCGGGCGTGGATCTTCTCGTACCGCGGCGATCGCCGGCCGAATCATGCCGATCGTCGTGTCGCACACCGGCACGGCCAACTCTGGCCCAGGCGCGCCCGGCAGGATTCACTTCCACTGTTAATTACCGGCTCGGTTGGGCAGGCAACTTCTGGGGCAATTATACCCGCACGATCCCGCAAGGGATCTACCGGGCCTACGCCGCCCTATCGCATGGGGACGGAGTAGACGTCGCCATGAATGCGCCGCTCGACAAGGTTACGGCCGGTGTCGGCAACCGAATGCAGTCAACCCTCGAACGCATTGGCACGTTCTTTGGTACCGGGTCGGACGGATGGGGAAACAGTGTGCTGGTTCCGTTGCGCACGACGGCCTCGCTGGATGCGCCACTGGGTGCGTTTAATCACCCGGGCGGGCAGGTCACCTTCCGGTTCACGGCCAGCAATGGCGATGCCGACTGGTTCGTGTTGGTGCCGGCGACCGACGTGCCGCCATCCATTGCGCCCAGCGTGAGCTCATCGGCACTTTCGATCGCCCACATCCCTTACTCGGATCTGAGTGTCCCGGCCGACGTGGTCCTGAGTTGGCAGTTGCAGGATCTCAGCACCGAGTGGATCCGGACACCATCAGCCTGACGTTTGACGGCGCTGATGTTACGGCCGATTTGACCGTTGACAAACAGGGGAACGTCACGACAGTGACTTATGATCCCCCGGGCCTCCTCGAACTTGGCCGATCGTATACTTATCAGTTGGCATTTCGGGATACCTTCACGATTCCCCAGCTCCTGCAGAACAGCGGGACATTGCTGGTTAATTACCTCCCGAACACTCCGGCAGGGGCATTCCTGATCGAAGCAGAAGACTTCAACACCGGCGGCGGGGATTACCTGACCGATGTGGACACGATGCCTTATCTGGGTGGTGCTTATACCAACCTGGCCGCCATCGAAGGCATCGATTACCAGCGTTCGAGCGTTGTGCCCGACGGCGACGTCTACCGCATCAACGAGACGAACAACGTTCCGATGGGCGCGAACCTGGATGCCAACACCTACGATGTGATCCGGTCGATCAACGGCAGCAGCACCTGGGAAGTCACGGCCAACTATTCCTGCGGCTGGTCCGGCGTGGGCAATTGGCTGAATTACACCCGCAACATCCCGGCCAATACCTACCAGGTCTGGGCCGGCATGTCCTCCGATCGCGGCGGCGTCACCAATGGTTTGGTGGCTACTTTGGACAAGGTGACGAGCGGTGCCTCCAGCTCCAATCAGGTGGTTCAGGCCATCGGCACGTTCCATTCCGCGGGCACACGCAACTGGGGCGCCACCGCATTGGTGCCGCTGCGCAATGCCAGCGATGAGATTGCCCAGGTCGCGCTGAGTGGAGTGACCACCCTCCGCGTCAACATGGACTACGGCGACGTCGATTATCTCATGCTCATCCCGACCGAAGCCGCCCCTGCCGGACCGAAGATCGACAAGATCTCGATCGCCGACGGTAACATCGTGCTGGAGTGGACCGGCGACGCCGCGGTTCAGAAGACCACAAGCCTCCCGGGCAGTGGCACAGCAACGTGGGTGGACGTCACCGGGACCAGTCCACTGTCGATCCCGCAGTCGGGTCAGACGGAGTTCTACCGGCTCAAAGACACGACGCCATAACAGCTCTCGCGACTCCTCAAGGGAGGCGCGTTCTTTTACGCGAAGGGACCGGGTAGAAATACCCGGTCCCTTTTGCATGGCTTGCGGCAGGGGCCCGCATTTTTGCGGTAGCCAAAGCCAACCTTCCACTTGACAACTGTAGCGCCATGAAAGGTGAGGGCCAGGACGCAACTGTTCTCCATGGGGTGTTTACCCCATTGCCGAGGATCGCCCCGCTGTGGAAGTTTCCCTTCGAAAGCGGATCCGCTGCTTGCGGTTCATAGGTTCATCGACTCCCGGCTCATGATTACCACATCGGACGACCACCAAACCATGGCGCGCAACCAGGTCATCCAGGCCATCGAGCCTTTCGTGAACGAGCATTTGGCCACGCTCCTGAAACCGGTGGAAGAAAGCTGGCAGCCGGCCGATTTTATGCCGGATATGTCCGCCGAAGATTGGCGGGAACAACTGATCGAGTTTCGAAACCAGGCGCGGGCTTTGCCGGACGAGGTGCTGGTGATCCTGGTGGGGGACATGATCACGGAGGAGGCGTTGCCGTCCTATCAATCATGGCTGAATCGGCTGCATGGCCTCGGCGATCCCACCGGGGCGAGCGATTCCCCATGGGCTCGGTGGAGTCGAGGCTGGACCGCCGAAGAAAACCGGCACGGTGACTTATTAAACCGTTATCTCTACCTGACTGGGCGCGTCGATATGCGATCGATTGAATCCACAGTCCAGCATTTGATCAGGAATGGTTTCGATCCTCAGACGGGCAATGATCCTTATGACGCGTTCGTTTATACGTCCTTCCAGGAACGAGCCACGAAAATTTCCCACCGCAATGTCGGTGATCTCGCCAAACGCGCGGGTGAGGAACGGTTGCACCGGATCTGCGATCGTATCGCGGCCGACGAGGCCCGTCATGAGAAGGCTTACAAGATGTTCATGGCCCAGGTGTTCAATGTGGATCCTTCCGGGGCGGTCCTCGCGTTTGGGCGCATGATGAAGGCGAGAATCACCATGCCCGCCCAATTGATGGATCATGGAGGCGATTCGAGCCTGTTCGCCAGGTTTTCCAAGGTGGCCCAGCACGCCGGAGTCTACACCGCCGCCGACTACGCGAGCATTATCGGCGCGCTTGTTCATGAGTGGAAGATTGCCGGGCTAAAGGGATTATCCGATGCCGCGGCCGAGGCGCAGGAATTCCTCTGCGGCCTCTCGGAGCGATACCACCGGGTTGCCGAACGGGTCCGGATTTCAGGCTTGGAAAAGTTCAGTTGGATATACGATCGGGAGATTCAGCTCCGCTCCCTGGCGTGAGCTAAGGCATGCCGCCGTTTCTGCGGGCCCCCCACCCGCAGAAACGGTGAGGTTGGAGATTCGGCCGGCCGGGTTTGTTGACCTCATCGAACGTTGCAAGGCATGACCGGCACGTGGTGATGCGCATGTCGGCACAACCCTCGAGGCGCGATTTGACAACCACCAGCGTGTGGAGGGCGGCGCTGCGGCGCCGCTTTTCGGATAGATTGGAGAATTCGTCGCTCAGGTAACAGGCCCCCAGACTCCACTTCGCCCGCACAAGCAGCCGTAATCGCGCCTGATTGCATTCGCAGGTTGCTGTCGGTGGTCTGTAAGGCCGCCCTCGTTCCGCCCATCGCCGCTGCCCTCAGCCGCGCGGTGCATCCGCAGGTTGTCGGTGCCCCTGTATTATCCGCCGCGTGGGGGCACGCGGCCTACAAGGGGAACGGTTGCCGCCTGTAGGCCCGGTGCCCTCACCGGGCGTCCGCCAGCACCGCCAACTTGAGGATGCACTGTCAGCCGCGCATATAAAAACTTTCCACTTGCGCGTGACATCTTCGCGGGGCTACTGTCATAGAGTCATAGGACAGTAAGGATGCTATGCTGATCGAACTCAATTTTAAGTCCGGCAAGCCCGTCTACCTCCAGCTCGTCGACCAGGTCCGCGCCGCCGCCGCCTCGGGCCTGCTCCGTTCCGGCGATCCCCTGCCGTCGATCCGGCCATTGGCGATGCAATTGCGGGTCAACCGAAACACGATCGCCAAGGCCTATGCCGAGCTTGAAGGCCAGGGGGTGATCGAGACCGTCGCCGGCAAAGGGAGCTTTATCAAGAATAGTCCATCGCCTTACCGGAAACAGGTCCGGGACCAGATGTTGGTCGTGGAGATCGACCAGGCGATTGTGGCGGCGCATCACCTCGGGGTGAACCGAAGTGGCTTTTTGACATTGGTGAATGAACGCCTGGATGAATTTGAGGAACGGGCCGAGGCGAACCGGAAGAAGGAATAGCGTATGACAGCGACACAACCCGTTATTGAAGTGAGGGGACTCGTGAGGCGTTACGGCAAGGTGGAGGCCGTGCAAGGCCTGGACCTCGTTGTGCCGCCGGGGCGCTGTTACGGCTTTTTCGGCCGGAACGGCGCGGGCAAAACCACGACCATTAAATGTCTGTTGAACTTGCTGCGTCCTACCGCCGGCGATATCCGTGTGTTCGGCCTTGATCCGCAGAAGGACGAAGTGGGCGTGAAATCGCGTCTGGCCTACGTGCCGGACCAGGTCGCGTTTTATCCCTGGATGACGATCCGCACCTTCTTTGATTATTTGGCCTCCTTCCGGGACCGTTGGAGTAGCGCGAAAGAGAAGGAGTTGCTCGATCAATTCCGGTTGGACCCGGGCCGGAAAGTGAACGCTCTCTCGCGCGGGGAGAAGGTGCAGGTGGCATTGATCGGCGCGATCTGTCCGGAGCCGGATTTGCTGGTATTGGACGAGCCGACGTCCGGGTTGGATCCGCTGGTGCGGCGCGAGTTTATCCGCGCGGTGATCGGGGCCTACCAGGAAGCGGACCCCGGCAGGCGGACGGTTTTTGTTTCGACTCATTTGATTTCCGAGTTCGAGGGATTGATCGACGAGTTCACCATCATCGACCAGGGCACGGCCGTGATGAGTCTGGAGGCGGACTCGGCCCGGGAACGATTTCGAAAAATTCGCGCGACCTTCGCGGGCGAGGTGCCGTCACCGGCCGTGCCCGGGGCGCTGCGTGTGAAACGGGAAGGGCGCGAGCTCGAAGTGGTCGTGAACGGACGATGGGAGGAAGCGATGGAGGCCGTGCGCCAGCTGAACCCGGAAACGGTGGCGAGCGAGGCGTTATCGCTCGAGGATGTCTTTCTCGCGACGGTGGCGGCTCGCGCGCTTTGACCTTCAGCCGGGTAGAATTTTATGCAGGTGCAATTATCGAAAGAATGGAGGCTGCTCCGGCCGGGAGTGGTGGCGGCAGTTGGGCTCGGTTTGTTGCCGGTCGTGGTTCCCCTGAGCGCGGAGAGTCGGGCCGATGCCAGCTATGTGTTCGCCTTCTGCATGTTTCTGGGAGGAGTGTTTCTGGGGATAGAGACCTTCGGACGGGAGTTCCATCAACAAACGTCGACGTTATGGCTCGCGCAACCCCTGTCTCGCGCGAGGCTTTGGCGAACGAAGCTCATCTCTGCCGGGATGGCGGTGGCGGGTGTGACCCTGCTGCATTGGGCCGTTATGGCCGTGCGCGCGTTATGGCATTTGACGCTGCCAGATTTCTTCGAATTTTCACGACCGTTCCTCGGGATTCTTGGCGGGGCCGCGTTGGGTCTGTGCTGGTCGGTGTGGTTGCGACAGACCTGGGCCGCTTTCTGGATGTCACTGATCACGCCAGGCGCCTTGATGATCGTTATCCAGCTCCTGGTCTACCTGTATTGGCCGATGCCGAAATTGGGCGAACTTGGACCGGAGCCGGATCTGGCGGGCATGTTCGCGCTAACCTTCGGTTTGGTCAGCGTGATGGCATACTTTCTCGCCCGCCGCCGTTTCGAGCATCTCGAAGATTTGGGTGCGGTGGGCGAGGACGTCCAGCTCAGCCCGCCGCGCTTCGTCCGCTCGCTTTTCCGGATGCGGGCGGGGACCGAGCGCGAGGTGCAAAGTGCGGGTCATTCGCTTTGGTGGAAGGAAGTCCGGTTGCAACAGGTGAATTTGGCGCTGGCGTTTGGCTTTGCGTTGCTGATGGTGCTGGCCCAATTCTTACGTGGGGCGGTCGAGGCCCGGTCGCTCGAGTTCGTCGACGCCATGTGGGCCCTCTGGAGTTTGCTGCCGCTCACGATTGGCCTGGCCACTTTCGCGGAGGAACGACGTCTGGGGGTGGATTCCTGGCAGGAGACTCTACCCGTCAGCCGCGCGCGACGCTGGTGGATCAAGATCGGCGCCGCGTTTGCCTTGAGTTTCATCATCGGTGTGATCTTGCCCTTGATCGGCGAGGCAGTTACGCATTCCGCCCCGCTTCGCGACATGCTGCAATTCCATCTCTGGGCATGGGTGATCGCCACGACCGTCGGGTTGTATGTCTCTTCCCTGGCGCGCAACCTGGTCCATGCCGTCTCGATCCTGGTGCCCTTTGGGGTGGCGCTGGGAATGGCGCTCAGCGGCGGCATATGGCTGACGCGGGCGCTGACAGGGGAATCATCTGACGGGTCACCGTGTCGCATCCAGCTTGGGTGGCATTTCACGGTGGTGACCGGTCTGTTGATGTCTCTGGCGGCACTGTGGTTGGCATGGAAGAATAGTGCACCGGGCCGCAACGAGATGGCCGTCATCTGGAAAAACGGATCCATTCTGACCGCGACCTGGATGACGGGTTTGTTGGTCGTGTCGGGGATGCGCGCCCGCGCGTGGGAATGGCTGAGGCCAGAGCCGAAAGCAGGGCCCGCGATGGCGGTCTATCCCGGAGTTCATCCGGACGTAGCTATGTTCTGGCCGTGGGCAGCAGTGGTTTTGGCACCGGACGGTGGCCTTTGGCTCTTGGGGTCTTATGCGGATGAGATGGTAATGGACTCAGCCCGGGGTAGGTCGGCGTCTTACGCGCCGCATCGAATGGGTGAAGGTTACGCCTGGCTGGCGACGGGGTTCGACCCGCACCGCCCGCACTTGTATGCCGTTCGATCGGACGGGACTCTTTGGCGCTGGGGACCAACCATGGATCGCCCCCAAAGGTTGACAGATCTCGCGTCAAGCTGGAAGAACCCGACCCAAGTGGGTACGGATTCCGACTGGCAGTCGGTGGCGACCGCGTGGTTGCACACGGTGGCTTTGAAGAAAGATGGCAGCTTGTGGGGCTGGGGCATGAACGAGGAGGGGCAACTCGGGCAACCCGAGGCGGATTATCTCCCGGCGCCGGTGCAAATGGGTACCGCAACAAATTGGACCCATATCACGGCCGGCCAAGGCGACACATTGGCATCGAATCGTGACGGCGAGATTTGGGAGTGGGGGTGGGTCGGTCGGCCGCCGCGCGGCACAAGTGAAGGAAAGCGCCGGTTATGGGTGCCCAGGCGAATCGCCTCCGGCATCGCGTGGGATAGACTGTTCACCTCCGGCACGGGCGTGAGCCTGGGCCTGGCGGCGGATGGGCAACTGTGGATCCTCCGGAAGTCTATCTGGGGTTTTGGAGAACCAACACCCCCAATGCGCTGGTTGGATTTGGACGTGCACGATACCATTCTCGGGTGGGATACGGCGTATTCCATCGACCGCCAGGGGCGATTGCTCCGTTGGGGCGAGGATCCGAGACTTCGAAGCAGTTACTTCGGAGTACCCGATGGCCGGTAAGTTCCAGGAGATCGGGAATCGTCATGATTGGATTGCCTTGGGCGGTGCCCCGGGTGGTTCCTGTCTCGGGTTGACCGCGGATGGTGGATTGTGGATTTGGGAGATGCCATTAGGGCAGCAGGAGAATCCCTGGTTGCCACCGAGCCGTCGACCTCATGAAGTGGCTTTGCTTCGGGCAGAATGACCCGCTTCGTCGGAATCATCCTGCCGACAAATCATTCTACCACTCCCGACAATCCGGCCGTCCTCCTTGCCATTACGGGTCTATTCGTAGCGGACGCGCAGGCGCAGGAAACGGTGCGCTTTGGCGACGGTCTGACTGTCCGAGTAACGGGCGAGTTCGATGATGTCGTCGATCGCAGTGACGGAATGGGGCGTTGTGGCGACCACCATCCACGAATCGGCCGGGGCGCTCAGTTCGTCCGAGGCCAGGAGCTCGAACCGCAAATCCAGGGCGTTGGCCGGTCGGCGAAACTCGAGGCCTGGCCGGCGCTCCGCACCCTCTTGGATCCAGACGAAATCGATGCGTGATTGATCGGCGATGCGCGGGTCCGTGTCGAATGCGTATTCCTGCCAGTTCGGGTATCCGTCCTGATCGGGGTCCGCATCGGGACCGGCGACCTCGGGCAATTCGCGTTCGGCGGTTGTGAAATGGAAATTGTCCCAACCGTAATAGGCCTGGGCGAAGGCGGTGTCGGCGTCGCCCGGCGAGCCACCGGGGTGCAGGCTAATCGCCCAGGAAACCGGGTTTCCAAATTCGGTGTACGAGGTGGTGTAAGGATCGCGGAGGACGAGCGAATGACCCTGGCCATCAGTGGCGGGGTACCAGCCGTTCTTGAACTGGAAGTCCAGGATGTTTTCGCCGACCGCATCAGCGAATTCGAGGGGTTCACCGCTGTTATCGAGCCACCCGTCGTAAGGGCCGAGGATAAAGACACCGATGGCCGGGTAGCGCACGGAGAACGCAACCGGGTTTTTGGCGAGGATGATTCGATCGCCGGGCGCAAGCGAAACGGCGGGGAAGGTGAAGGTGGTGCCTTGCGTGAACGTCACGCCTTCCAGATCCAGATCAATGTCGCCGGTATTGACGAATTCGAGGAACTCGAAATCGTTGCCAGTGACCCCGGGCAAAGTGCTGAGCTCCACTGCGGTAGGAGGCGCGGGATGATAGTGGATTTCCGCGATCCGTAGCCCCTGCTGCCAAGGAGTCGGGTTGCCCGCGTATGTAAGAGAGGCGATGATAGCCCCGGTATTGTCGCGCAAAGCGACGGTTTCACCACGAGCGGAGAGTTGACCCGCATAGTTTCCCTGAACGAAACGGGACTGGCCCCCGGTGGGTCCCGAGCTGCGGGCACGAAAGGCGAAGGCATCTTTGGCGACGTGGAGCAACCCTTGGTAATTGGAGGCCGGGGTGCCGTCGCCGGGGGGAATGACCGTGCCGCCGGGGAAGGTATGAATAATACCGCCTTCGAGCGTCCAACCGGAGAGATCCACAGCTTCAGGGGTCGTGTTCCGAAGGATGACGAATTCCTCGGCCTGGTTGCCGGACGCGGGAAGGAAGTCGATCGAATCGAAGACGATCATGCCCGGCGCGTTCACCTGTGGGGAGTCAGGGATGGGCTCGCCGGTGTTCCGCGGCAGTCGGGGGCGGGTGGCGGGGTTCCGGTCGAAAAGGAAAGTGCGACGCGGGGCCAGGTAATTGGCGATAACGTACTCGACTTCGGATTGGGGGCGAAGGCCACGGCCCCAGGTGCCCCATAGATTAAAGTCGCGGTCGCCGTCGGTCCAAGGGGAAGGATCGGCCGGATCGGGATCGATAGTGGTGACGAGTGCGCGCATGAGCGATTCGAGGTTGGCATTTGTGGTGCCCGGGGGTTCGAGGACGGTATCCATGAGCGTGCGCATGCGGCGGAGGAACATGGCGCGCATTTCGGGGAAGGCATAGATGAGATAATAGAGGCGGTTATCGCCGGCATGGGCGTCAAGCGGGTGAGAGAAGACGAGGTTGTCGTTGAAGTAATTCTGAGCCTCGGTCCAGTCATGTCCCCAGGAGAGATCGACATCCCAGATGATGGGCTGCCATTCGCGGGTACGGTTGGTGTCGCGGTAGAGATAATAGTTTTTGTGGCCGTGATCCATATCGCTATTGAGCTGGCGGGTCACGAGGTAATTGATCGTGGCGGGCAGGTTGATTTGGTCATAGGCAACGACCTGGCGAGTTGAGAGCGGGATCGCGGGGTCGATGGCATCGATGAACGCCTGGAGATCACGGTCGTCTTCGTCTTTGCGCGTCTTCTTCTTGGCAAGATCGGTAGTGCTGAGATCATTGTAGATTTTGTAGAGGGCGCCCTCGGGATCAAGGCCGTTGCGTTCGAGCATCCGGTCATCGCCATCTTCCATCATATCCAACACGCCATGAAAAGCCGCATTACGCTGAACTCGAATGGGGAATGCGAAGTGGTAGGGCGCACCCGCGCGGCGGGCGACTTCGTGAGCGAGGGTATTGCGGAGCCGTGTCTTGTCGGCGTAGTTGCTCAGGAGGTCGACATCTTTGGCTTTGCCGGGGACCTCGAGATTCCAGGTAAACCGATTGCCGGCGTTGAAATCGAGGTTGTAACCTTTTTTGGGGAAACCAAGACTGCTTTGGCCATGAAGGTTGATCGCGACATTGTCGTAGAATCTGCCGAGATAGAAGATGGAACAGCGCGTGCCGGCCAAAGTATCCGCGGCGGCGGGGTCTTGAATGAACTGATGAAGTATCGGCAATTGCGAGGTGGTCTCGTCCGAATTCTCCGCGACCGTCCCAAAGTAATAATCGCCATCCTGCGGATCGCGATAGACCGGCGCCCGGCCCACACTGCCGAGAACGTCCGCCGCCTCAAAACGCCACCGGAACATTTGACCGGCCTGTAGCGCGTCCGTCGGGATTACGGCAGTGTAAACACCGTCATTCGCGTTGGTGTCGGGAGCGACCCCGTCGTCGCGCATGTCGAGAACGATCTCGGGATCGAACATGATACGATAGGCCAGACGAACCGACGAGGTGAGGATGGGGAATTCCGTTTTAGAGACTCTGGCGGTTACAACTTCGGCGGGACTTGTGTTGTCGCCGAGCGGGCGGGGGATGGATCGAGTGGCTTCTGTCACGGCCGGCCCAAGATGTCCGCCCGTGCCGTTCGGTGCGCCAGGGGTTGGCTCGACGAAATAGGCAGGCTCCGCATTCGTCGAGGCCTGTATGCCATCGATGACCGGCAGAATGAGGAAATCTCCGCTCCCCACCAGGTGATTGAGCCCGTGGATGGCAAGAATATTTGTGCCCGCATGGAGCGTTTGGACGGGAATGGGAAAATCGGTCCAGTCCTCATTGAATGCTTCGATCCGATCGCCTGTAGCCTGAGAATTCCAGGTGGGACTTGCCGGCGCCTGGTCGGCGGCCACTTGGACTCCATTGATGCAGGCGATAAAACCGTCGTCCCATCGCATGCGCAGGCGCAGCGAGACCATCGCCGAGGGATCCGAAACCAGAAACGGAATGCGAATGAACGCCGATGCGTTAAGATTGTACATCCGCGCTTGAAGATTGCCCCCGGGACCAATCCAGGAACCATACGGGACGCCCTCGCCGGTAGAATCAAAGCCGGCACCTGTTTGAATTGCCTGCCAACTCGCGGTTTCAAACGGGGTGGTCGACGTCTGCCATCCGTCGAAGTTCTGCTCGTAATCGGCGAGGCTGGTTGGCACGCCCGCTTGTCCGGAGGCTCCCTGGGGCACGGGGCTGACGGTGTCATAGCGGGGCACGCCATAGGACACGTCTTGCACCTGGGAAGGATAGGTCGGCTTGAACTCGGTGGCCTTCGTGCCGTCCGGCCGGATCAAGGCCAGATACTCGCCTTCGGCGTCCAGGGAGAAGCTGGTGTGCAGGGGTGCCCCAGGCAATTTGCGGTCGCGGCCGCTGGCGAAGACGATCAGGTAAGCATCAGGTTCGATGACTCGATTTGGGAAGAACCAGCGCGACGAACTCCCGGTATGATCGGTTAACGCCCAACCTTGGAGGCTTACGGGATCGGCGCCGGTATTGTGGAGTTCAATCCAGTCGCTGGTTTCGCCGAAATCATCTTGGAGTGTGCCGTGATTCGAGGCCATGAACTCGCTAATGACGATCGTGGCACGAATTGAAGGAGTGGCCAGAAGGATCCCGGTGCAGAGGAGCGGCAACCAGAACAATCGATGAGGGTTCCCAAGTCGGTACGGGTCGCGTATGGACGGCATCACACTTAAGAAAAAGGCAGCATGCAATTTCCATAATTGTTAAGCAACACTTAAGCCAGTCAATGGGGGCTGACCCATGCGATGGGTTTCGGTCCGCCTCCACACGACCTTGATTAGGTGCGTCCCGATGCTGGTCGTCGACCCCCATTGTGTTCGAGCCTACCGCGGAGATCGGGTGAGGCAAGCGGCTCGAGAAACCGTCTAAGAAAATGGCGCCTGATGTGTCTTTAAAATGTGAGGCCCGTAACGCAGAATGCGACAGGAAGACGGGACGGTTTGGTAACGGCGACAGAAGCAACACGTAAATGCTCGTGGAACCCTCCAATGATACGAGCGCGGGACCACCGCGGGCAGAATCCATCGAGTCGTTGTACGCGGCACTGGAATCACCGCTCCTGAGCTATGCCCAGCGCCTCCTCCAAAACATCGAAACAGCCGAGGATGTCGTGCAGGATGCCTTTCTCCAATTGCACTCGCGGTTTGACCAGGTGCGGGAACCGCGCCGCTGGATGTATCGGACTGTGCATAACCTCGCCCTGAACCAACTCCGGCGGTCGGATCGAATGGTGCCGCTGGATTCGACTTGCCAGGAATCTCGCATGGGGGAACCAACCGACCCGCAGCCGTTGCCCAATGAACAAATAGCGCGATGGGAAGGAGTGGGTTTGGTGCGGCTTGGTCTCGAGCGGATGGAACCCCGGAGTCGGGAGGTGGTGCATCTCAAATTCCGGGAAGGTCTGTCGTACCGGGAAATCAGCGAACGCACCGGCCTGACGGTGAGCAACGTCGGTTATTTGCTGCATCACGCCTTAAAAAGTTTGGCCATCGAGCTGACCAGGACGGGTATCATCCCATGAACCCTGAAAACGAAAGACCCGAGGAAATCGAGGCGAAGATCACTGCGCTGATTCTGGGCGAGCTCGAACCGTTTGAGGTGGCCGCGATCGAATCGGCCATCGCGGGAGATCCGGAGTTAGGCCGGTTGCGGGATCGACTGCAGCAAACCATCGACCTGGTGCGTGAGGCGACGGTGAACGAGCCGGCCGGCGCGGCTTCGTCGCAGGTCGCACCACGATTGTCCGAGCCGCGAAGAAGCGAGCTGTTGAGACATTTCCAGTCGGTGCTGAAACCTGCCGAGGCCCGGGGATGGTGGAGATGGGGCATTCCAATGGCGGCTGCCGCGGGGCTGACGCTGGTTCTTTCCGTGGTGAGTTTTTCAGCGAATTTGCTTCCGCAGAGAAGGAATGCCGTGTGGGAGATGAGCGCGGCGAACTTTGGGCTGGATTCACTGGACGAATCCGCCGCCATCAACGGCGCCGTAGTGGACACTGGGGCGGTCTCAGCCCGCGCCGGCATGGAGCAGAAACAGTCGTCACCTCCCGCCCAGGTCACGAGCCGCTTGATGATGCAGCGTTATGGGCGTGTGATGTCGCCCCCCAGCCCTGTATCCGAGGCGGGCGCTGCGCGAGTGGCCGGCCGCCGGAGCGCGGAGACTTTTGCGGGACAGCCAGCCACAACGGCTTCGGCGTTAGCCCGAAGAGATCACGACAGCGATGTGGATCGAATCATTGAACGTAACCCGGTTGGCCTGCAACCGCCCGCGCCAGTCGACAGCCTTGCCACCACAGCGGGTTGAACGCCGGGGGGATGGGCGGTGGTGGTGGATTTGGCGGCGGTGGCTTCGGTGGCGGCTTCGGCAAGGGTCTTGAGACTGCAAACCGCGGTATGACCAAAACCTGGACGACAAGATGGATCATCCGGTGGAGAACCGGTTCGTGGGGCGATCCGAGTTTCTGACACAAGACGCGAGACAAGAGCGATCTCGACATTTCCGGGATCCACGGACAAAGCAACCAATTATTTTTCAGATTCGGAGGCTGCGAATTGCGCAAAGTGACCGGGCAGCAAATCCGGATGTGCCTCAGTTGGGCGATCTTCCCATGTTAGGAAGGGGCTTCGGGGTTAAAGGTGGAACAGCGCCGGCTGCAAAGCCTGCATTGGGCAGAAGCGAGGCCTGCAGGAAGCGGAAAAGGATAATGCAGGAAAGCTCGCAGCCGGCGAGGCCATCGAGCAACTCGAGGAATCGGTCAAGCTGGGGGAGAGATACCGCTTCGGCGAGTTCGCTGTGACCAATGAACTGCTCGCAAAGATCAAAGAGACTCCGGCCCAACTCTCGGCTGGCTATGCCGTCGTGCCGGGAGAGGAACCCGCGATTTCGCGTCCATCTGTTGTCGCACCGGAACCGCAACCGGAGGTGATGGCGGCGGACCAGCCGTTCTCGACCTTTTCACTGAACGTGAGCGACGTTTCGTTCAAGCTGGCCGCGGCGAGCCTGGAGAGCGGTGTGCTTCCGGAGGCTGCGACGATCCGGAGCGAGGAATTCATCAATGCATTTGACTATCGGGATCCGGAGGCGGCTCCGGGCGCCCCAGTTGCCTTTTTTTGGGAACGAGCCCGATATCCCTTCGCGCACAATCGGGATTTGGTTCGATTCTCAGTGCGGACGGCTGCGCAGGGTCGTGCGTTGGAAAGGCCATTAAACCTGGTACTGCTCCTCGACAATTCGGGATCGATGGAGCGTGCTGATCGATCCCGGATTATTCGCGAATGCATGCGCGTCCTTGCGGCGCAACTCCAACCGCAGGATCGCGTGAGCGTGGTGAGCTTTGCACGCACTGCTCGGCTGTGGGTGGACGACCTGCCTGGTAGCGAAGCGAGCGAACTTCCGGAGCGGGTCGGCGAGCTCGCGCCGGAGGGTGGAACCAATCTGGAAGAGGCTCTACTGCTGGCCTACGAAACCGCGGTACGTCTTTTTGTCCCGGGTGGGGTGAACCGGGTGGTCTTATTGACCGACGGCGCGGCGAACCTGGGCGACGTCGAACCGGCATCGCTTCAACGGCAGGTCGAAGCGAACCGGCTCAAGGGCATTGCGCTCGATTGCTTCGGGATCGGTTGGGAAGGCTATAATGACGATCTGCTGGAAGTACTCTCGAGGCACGGCGATGGCCGGTATGGCTTTGTGAACACGCCGGAGGAAGCGGCGACGGGATTTGCCGATCAACTTGCCGGGGCGCTTCGGGTTGCGGCGGCGAACGTCAAAGTGCAGGTCGAGTTCAATCCGGGCCGGGTGACCGCTTACCGCCAAATCGGTTATGCCAAACATCAACTGACCAAAGAACAATTCCGGGATAATACCGTGGATGCCGCGGAGATCGGCGCGGCCGAGGCCGGCAACGCGTTATACGTCGCGCAAATCGAAGCCCAAGGACAGGGTCCCATTGGCGTAGTGCGTGCACGGTACCAGGATCCGGCGACAGGTGAGTACCGCGAGGAGGAATGGGTGCTCCCCTATACCGGGCCGGCGATGGCGCTCGATTCGGCCGGTGAATCGTTGCGACTGGCGGGGGCGGCGGCGGCGTTTTCCGAGTGGCTCGCGCAGAATCCTTTTGCCGCGGAAGTCACCCCCGATGCTCTCTTACAATTGCTCCAGGGTGTGCCCGAGGCCTATGCGCCCGACCCGCGTCCGGAGCAGCTCCGACAAATGATTCTCCAGGGCGGTGCCCTGGCTGGCCGTTGATCGTATCCCAAGCCCGAAATATGAAAGCATGCAACATCCCCCCGGCCCCGGTTCAACTCGAATTCGGTCCTGTCTCCAGGGGGAAGTCCAAGGCCGGGAAGCCAGGAGCTTGGAAATACTCGTCCTGTCTCGGGCTGATCCTCGTGACGCTGGCGAGTGTCCCGTTGACGCAGGCGGCCGATCTTTCGATTAATTCCGCCCTGAAACAGCTCTCGGTAAATGGCGAATTAAACGACGACCAGACGCGGATAGTGATCCAGGCCGTGCTCCAGGGCCTAGGACCTGAATCGGAGAAGGTCATTTATGCGACCTCGGCGCGACAGGCGATCCATGTCTCGCGCGACATGCTCCGGCAACAGATTACTCTTAAAGTTGACGCGTTACAGGGTCAACTCAAGGAAGTCGCTCTCGCCATTACGGGCGACGGGGAGATCCAAGAGGTGAAGGGCGACGGACTTCGGACATGGAGCGTCCGCAGGGAAACCGATGGAAAACGTTCGTTGGTCTTACTGATCGAAGAGGGAAAGGATCCGCGCCGCTCGTTTGCGGGCGTGATAATGATCGAAACGCCGGTGTCGACGTTGCCGGCAACAGTCAACCCAGCGACGTTGACCCCGGATCAACCGGCATTGTTTCAGGGCTTTGTCCGGGTGGACATCGATCCCGAGTTGACCGCCGAACCCAATTCCCCGACTGGCCTGATTGCCGTTGGAGAGAAGGACCTGCCGGCGGACTTTACCGGGACAGCGGATGCGGGGGAAACACTCGCATTCCGGTTTCAAGGGGAGGGGTATGCGCTGCCGCTCCAGGTGATCGTGGCCGATCCTGAGGCCCGACGGGTGGTCTTGCGCGACTTCGACATGCACGGCGCGTTATCTTCCAGTCAGGCCGCGTTCACGCTGTCGGCGACCGCCCGAGTGCGCAATCCGCGAGGCGGGAGACTGGAGCTGTTATCGGGCGAGGTTGCGCTGACCCAGGTAGCGCCGCAGGAGGGTTGGCACTTGCGGCTCGACGGTAGTCGATACGTGTTCGAGTGCGATCGGGCAGGTGATTTCAAAATTGACCTCGCATTCAACGCTGCGGTCCGGGAACGGGATGGCTGGCAGGCCACGGACTTTAAGGTGGCCCCGAGTGCGGTCCAACCGCTCCAGTTGACCGGGCTTGGCGAGGACACCCAGTTCAATTTTCCAGGTGCGGCCCGCCCGGTGCGATCGGGGGAAGGATTTGCAAGTTACTTGCCCTCCGACGGTGAGGTGCGATTGGCATGGAAGGAGGCACGGCCCGAAGCCGAAGGCCGGTTATTCTTCGCCGTGGAGGCGCTCTCACAGGTGAGTGTCGGGCCGGGATTGATGCGGCAGGTGTCGTGGCTGGATTGCAAAGTAATGCAAGGCGAGCTGAATCGTATGGTGTTCGATTTATCAGGCGAAGGCCAAGTCACGCGGGTCGTGGGAACGCAGGTGCTGGCCTGGAAAGTGGAGCCCAGTTCTGCCGGAAATGGACGGCGGCTGGAGGTGCAGTTGAATCAACCCCAGAAAGGAACCTTCCAGCTTGAAATCCAATTGCAGACCGCGCTCGAGGCATTTCCCCAAACGGTGGCGGCGCCGCGGTTGCAGCCGGAGGGCGCGACGCGGTTTGGCGGTTACGTCAGGGTGGTGAATGATGGGGCTGTCCGTTTGGAGGTGGTCGAGGCACAGGGATTGTCGCAGATCTCGCCAGACCAGTTTCCCGTGAACGAAGCCACGAAAGCGAGTTTTGCCGCGGCGGGGACGCAGCAATTTGCCTATCGATTTTCCGGCGCGGCGTTTGGTCTGCGGATTCGGGCCGACAATATCCTGCCCGAGTTAGGGGTTTCGCAACTTTTGGTTTACCGGCTGGGTGAAACCGAACTGGCGATTGAGGCGGAGATTGAACTGGAAATTCGAGAGGCGCCGCTGCGTGAATTACTGTTGCGGATTCCAAAGGACTACGCGATCGCCAGGTTGACGGCATCGGGACTGAGCGATTATTTCGTCTCGGACACGGCGCAATCGAACCAGAGTCAATTGCGGCTGGTTTATGGCACGCCGGTCGAAGGCCGCCAACTGGTCCAGCTGCGACTGGAACGAAACCGGCCAATTGAAGGGGGCACGTGGAGCCTTCCGCACATAGGGATCGACAAGGTCAAATCGGTGCGAGGCCATGTGGGGGTTGTGGCGGAGGCTGGTTATCGGCTGACGCCGGTATCCACCGCAGGATTGGCGGACGTGGCCACTGCCTTTTTTCCACGCAAACTTGAGGGATTACAGGCGGCATTCCGGCTCCGTGACGCGATTTGGCAGGCGACACTTGGGGTGGAGCGTTTGCCACAATCGATTCAAGCGGACGGGTTTCACTTGTTCTCGATCGGAGAAGGCATCGCCTACGGCAGCAGCGTCATCAACTACGTCATTTCCGGCGCACCGGTTTCCATGTTCACCATCGAGCTCTCCCCGGAGTATTATAACGTTGAGTTTACCGGGAAAGACGTGCGGAACTGGCAAAAGACCGGCACGGGCTATCAAGTGCAATTGCATACGCCGGTCGCGGGCGCTTATACGCTGCTGGCCACCTATGAGCGGCCCTTTCGGGCCCAGGGCGAGACGCTGACCTTCACCGGCGCCCGGCCCCAGGATGCGCAGTCTGAGCAAGGTCACACACTCGTAATCAGCTCCTATCAGTTTCAGGTTCGTCCGGAGAACGTCTCGACCAACCTGTTGCGATTGGAACCTGGCGAGGTGCCGGCGGAGTATCGGCTGTTCTTCGATGCCCCCATCCTCGCGGCATACCACTATGCCGGACGGCCTTTCACGCTCGATCTGGCATTGCATCCCCTGACCCAGGGCGAGACGGTCGGTCAAGTGGTTGATCGCGCACGCCTGACCACCCGAATATCGAAAGAGGGACAGGTTCTGACGGATGCGCGCTATTACATCAAGAACAAGGGTTCTCCGAACCTGGAATTGGCTGTTCCGGAATCCATGCGGCTCTGGTCCGTAACGGTCAATGGAACCACTGCGGTTCCTGTCATCACAACCAATCGAGTCAATCTCATCCCTTTGCCTCAGCACGGCGATCCCAATGCCGTCCAGGTGCTCGACCTGAAACTTGCCAGCCGCTCCCCAAACCCGCGCTATCTCGAGTTGCAGGCCCCCATCCTGGGCGCACCGGTCTTGCTCGCCGAATGGAAACTCCAACCTGAACTGGGACGGCGCCTGACCTATCGCGGCGGATCGCTTACCCCGTCCGTTGCCGCGGAGGACAGTTCTGGTTTCGGACAAATGATCCGGTTGATCGGGGGGCAGTTGGGATCCGGGATTGGCGCCAAGCTCGGCATATCGATGATTCTGATTCTTCTGGCTGTGGTTCTTTGGCGTTGGGCTGGGAAGGAAGGCAGCCGCGATGCCAGGTTCTGGAGTGGAGCTGTGGTTGGCGCGGCGGCGGTGGCGGTGGCCTTGATCAGTTTGGTCCAATTGATCGGCATGGCAGGCGGCGCCAAAGTGCAGCCATTGCGCGAACTGAGCTTTGTGGCACCGGTCCAGCAACCGGGCAGCGCACTGGCCTTAAAGATCGGCAACCTGCCGCTTGAGATCTCGTGGATTTCCTACGTCTGGCTATCGTGGCCGATCTTTCTGGGGATCGCGATCTGGATCTATGCGGCCATCCAGGCACCGGATTGGGCCCGTCGGTTCGGTTGGGTGGCCGGATGGATCTGCATGTTCTGGGGTGTCCTGCGCTGGCCCAACGGCGCCCCGGCATTCTTCGGAATGGCGATCGCCTTCCTCATCATTCAGGTCGTGATTCCGGGGCTGATCCGCTTGTTCTCGGTCCCGCGACAACGTCCTTCGCTGGCCGGGGCGTCGGCCGGACTGACTCTTCTGCTGGCCGGCCTCACGATAACCGGATCCGTCGCGCATGCGGAGGAGACGGCATCGGCTCGGATCGAACCCGGCGCGGCCGACTCCATTTTGCAGGACATCCGGGTCGAAAAGGATGCAGTCCTGGGCACAGCGCGCGTGCGATGGCGAGCAACCCGGAATCAGGTCCTCCCCGTCTTGAACGCGCCCGCCGTGATAACCGAAATGAAGTTGAACCCCGATGAACTGAAGCTGGTGCGATTACCGGACGGGCCGTCTGCAGCTTACGCGTTGGTCGCCCTGGCCGACGGATCGTTCGATGTGACTCTGCACTATGAAACCCGGGTGACCGAGCGCGATGGCGTGCCGGGATTCCTCCTGCCCACACGACATGCCCTGATTAATCAAGCCACGATTGTCCTTGTCGGGCTCGACATGGATGTCGTCGCACAAGGTGCGGTCGCTATCAATCCAGACCCCGCCCCGGAAACTAATACCACTGCGCGCATCATCCTTGCCCCGGTCGACGACTCGTGGATTGGATGGAAACCGCGTCGACGGGATACGCGCCTGGAGAGCGCGGTGTTTTACGCGGAGTGGGCTCAACTATATGTGCCCGCCGCTGGTGTGATCGAGGGTGTGCACCGGGTTCAAATCCGTCCAGCGCAGGGTGAGCTTCAGGAGATGAGTATTGACGTGCCGGTCGGGGCGACGATCACCGATGTGAAGGTTCCATCCACGGAAGGAATGACCCACGAGGAGGAGGCTCCATTTCGAGTGGCCTTCTGGCGTTTCGATCCCGATAAACGCCGCCTGCGAGTAGGGTTATCACCGGCGCAATCCCGGCCCTTTGCCCTGTGGGTAGAATCCCAGATCGCTGCCGGATCGTTGCCGTTCGATCAGTCCGTGGGCCTGCTCTCCCTGAACGGCGCGGCGGGCGAAGTCGGAATGCTTGGAATTGCCACTGGCACCGAGGTCCAGTTGGATCAAGTGGATGGCGAAGGGTTCGCGCCGATCAATCTCGAAGATTTTCCGGCCACGGTCAGACCTCAGGGGCAAACGAGCGGGTTGACGCTTCGCCGGGCTTACCGTTACACCGATGCGCACAGGATTTGCCAATTGCGCGCGATTGCCGTGGAACCGGACGTGCGCGTGGAAACGCAACAAACCCTTTCCCTGGGTGAGGACCGGGTGCTGTTGGCCGTCAAGGTCAGCGTCGAGATCACGCGCGCCGGCCTGTTCAAGTTGAGCTTTCCATTGCCACCAGGGTTCGATGTCGAATCGATCAGCGGCCCCGCGCTCAGTCACTGGACGGAACTTGACGAACAAGACAGTCGTGTCGTCACACTCCATCTCAAAGGCAAAACGGAAGGCCAGCAAGCCTTCGCGATCAGCTTGACCGGGCCGGGCCTCCGCGCCACGTCCGGTTGGGCCGTCCCGCGCCTGACGTTGATCGAGGCCACCAAACAGAGCGGTCAGTTGCTCATCGTCCCCGAGCGCGGCATGCGGCTTCAGATCACCAGCCGCGAAGGGATCACGCAATTGGATCCGGAACGGGCGGGGGTGCGTGAGAAGGGGATCATGGCCTTCCGGTTATTGCACGATCATTGGCAGTTGAATATCGACGTCGAGCAGGTCGATGCCTGGATCCAGGTCGCCAGCCTTCAGGACATCACGCTCACGGACGGTCAAATCAAAGTCGCCGCCAACCTTCAGTACCAAATCGAAAATACCAGCGTGAAGAACCTCCGAGTCAGCCTGCCATCCGCAGCTGAGGGCGTCCATTTTCGCGGTGAGGACGTGGCGGATTATCTGCCGGCGGAGAACCCAGCGAGCGCCGGCCCTGGCCAGGCCTGGGAGATCCGGCTGCATCGGCGGGTGATCGGTTCCCAGCTGTTGCAGGTGACCTACCATTTGCCGGCGCCCTCACGAGAGTCACTCATTCAACTGGAAGGAGTGCGTGCTTTGGATGTCAACCTGCAGCGCGGATTTGTCACCCTCCGGTCCAGTGGCCGGCTGCAGGTCCAGGCCGCAAATCCGCCGGAAGAACTCCAGGTCACGGAATGGCAGGTCATCCCCCACGCGCTGCAGCAGGATTTGCCTTCACTGCCGGCAAATCTCACCTACCGGTTGATTGCCCCCGAGTTTCATCTGCCCATCCAGGTGCAACGCCACGAGGCCGCCCAGCTCCTTCCCGCCCGCGTGAATCACGTCAAGCTCACCTCGGTGATTGCCGATAACGGCGCCATGCTCACCCGGGTCCAGGTGGAACTCGTCCCAGGCGACAAACGCCTGCTCGAAGTCCATCTCCCCCCGGACGCGCACTTCTGGTTCGCCTTTATCAACCAAAACAGCGTCTGGCCCTGGTTGGCGGAAAAGCGGATCCTGCTTCCGCTCGAACAACGTTCCCAAACCGGGGATGCCACGGCTGTCGAGTTCTTCTTCACCAGCCGGGTGGGCGCGAGCCACGGGCGTTCCTTGGATCTCTCGCTGCTGGGACCGCAGTTTGACCTCCCGCTCGAGAATATCGCCTGGCGTGTGTTTCTCAGCCCAAAATGGGAGCTCAACAACTGGAGCGGCACCCTCGAGCTGCGCGGACAGGAAGTCGTAGGTCAGACGGACGTGGATCTCGATACCTACATCCGAAATGAAGGCCAAGTCCAACAACAACAAACCCGACAGGCGGAGCAGTTCCTGTCCATGGCCAATAGTTATCTCCAGAATGGTGATCCCGGTCAGGCCCGGCGCGCATTCCAGGCCGCTTACGGACTCTCGCAATACGATGAGGCCTTCAACGAAGACGCTCGCGTCCAACTCCATAACCTCAAGCTCCAGCAGGCGCTCGTGGGGCTTAACTTCCGTCAAGCCGCCGTCGCCGGAGAAACGATCGCGCCCGAGACCCAACTCCCCGCCCTGGGGACGGGTCGCGAACCCGTTTATACCCAGGACCTGGCCAAGAAGATACTGAGCCGTAACTCCATCGAAGATAATGAATCCCAGGCCAAGCTTGTGGAACGGATCATCCAACAGCAGGATGCCGCCGGCGCAAGTCCCGCCGCCATCCGGGCGACATTGCCGGAACAAGGCCGGCTGCTGACCTTCGCCCGCTCACTGCAGGTGGATCCGTGGGTGGATTTGCGGATCGATCTCGAGACCCACCGCGTGCGGACCGCATCGGCATCAGCCAAGCTCGGCCTATTGTTGGGCCTGTTCGCGGTGATATCGATCGTGGTGTATGCCGGCCGACGCGACTCTGTGACTCCTCACAACTAGATTCCCCTCTTTCTTTTTGCGATTGCGCGAAGACATCGACCGGTTTCATCATTTAGATATGCGCTGGAAACCATGCATCATTCTTATTTCGCTCGGCGGCCTCGTCTCGTGCGCAACCGCGCATCCCGTGACGGATGATATGACCGAGGCAGCTACCCGTTTTGTTGCGGCGCTTTCGCCGGAGCAAAAGGGCAAAGTGATGTTCGACCTCGACGCACACGAGCGGTTGAACTGGCATTATATTCCGCGCCGGCGGGCGGGGTTGCCACTGAAGGAATTGACCTCGGGGCAGCATCACCTGGCGACCGGCATGCTCGGCGCCGCTTTGAGCCAGCGGGGAATGCTGCAGGCTACCACGATCATGAGTCTCGAGGAGGTGCTGGCCGAGTTGGAACAGGGCCGCGGTCCGACCCGGGATGCGGAACTTTATTACGTGAGCATTTTTGGCGAGCCGGACGCGCGAGGCACGTGGGGCTGGCGGTTGGAAGGCCACCATCTCTCTCTGAATTTTCTGATTGTCCAAGGGGCATTGGTATCCGTCACCCCATCCTTCATGGGGTCGAATCCGGCCGAGGTTCGCACCGGCCCCCGCCAGGGTCTGCGGGTCCTTGCCGAGGAGGAGGATTTGGGGCGTTCGTTGCTGGAGACGATGTCCGAAGAACAGCGGCGGAAAGCGATCATCACGACCAAAGCGCCTGCGGATATCATTTTGTCACCGAACCGGGAGGCGGAGTTGTTAAACCCGGCGGGGCTGGCCGTCACTGAGATGAACGGGGAACAGGTCGCGCTGTTACGGCACCTGGTACGCCAATATGTGCGTCGATATCGCACCGAGGTGGCGGAAGACGAATTGACCAAGATCGATAATGCCGGATTTGACCGGGTGCATTTCGCGTGGGCGGGGTCCACCGAAACAGGTGAAGCCCATTATTACCGGGTTCAGGGGCCGACATTCATCTTGGAACTCGACAACGCCCAGGATCACGCCAATCACATCCACTCCGTCTGGCGCAATGTGGGCCGGGACTTCGGCCTTGACGTCCTGGCGGAACATTACCGGACGGAGCCTCACTGACCCGGAACCGTTGGTTCAGTCTCCGCAGGGCGCAGACAGTGCTCCAGAGTATCGGGGACGTTATTGGGGCCTAAGGATCCGATAGAAGCGAGAGGAGACCCCTGGCACCATCGGGAAGTCGAGCCCCACGCCGTCGGCGGTCTGTTTGATCTCGGAGAACGGGGTCCAATTGAGCAGATCGTCCGATGAGAACACCTGCACGGTGTCGCCCGGGTTCCCACCGATCGCCCGCAGCCGCAGTCCCCCGTCATTCCCGCGTTCCATCTGCAGTTGGAATGGGGTGCCGGCCCCGGGCAGACTGCCCGGGGCCCAGGAGGGGTGTGAAGCGGGGGCGCCGATCACCCTGTGGGGGTTTGATCCATCGGCATTAACCACATGGATTTCCGAGACGGTCACGTCTCCGGTCAACGCCGGGTACCCGGCCAGGATGACCTGAGGGGAGATGTCAAAGGCCAACTGAGTACCATTGGGCGACCAGACGACCTTCGTAGCCCAGACCCCCTCGGCGAACTGCAGGATGCTGTGGTCGCCGGTCCCGTCGTAGTTGATCACCCGTATTTCGCAAAGTGCGAGCAGTGGGCCCAGGGAGATTCGCGAGTCGGTCCGCTGCGTGTGCCTCAGGTAAGCCACCTTGGTGCCATCGGGGGAAATCGAAGGGGAGTAATCGTGTTGGGTGGATGAGGTCAAGTAGGAGGTGAAGATGTCGACGTAGCTGAACCAGGTCCCGCTCGGGGTGGTGAGCCGGCGCAAGAACGGATCCAAGGAGGGCTGCGTGGAGAAGACCGCGAGCACCGTCCCCTCCGCCATGGTTGCTCCAGTGTTGCCGGTGGCTGGAATGTCCGAGCGCACCGAGGCTACCACCGCCTCCTTCGATGGGTGCCAGTCGACCCCATCACCCCCCTGGTTGAAGCCGGTCCGCTCGGCTCCCAGGTATACCGTCTGACCCACCACCGCCGGATTGCCGGCCTGGAACACCTCGACAATCGGGGCGCGCATGCTCCCGATGGTCAGGCTCCCGCTGTCGAGGGGGCTGTTGGTTCTGGGAATGTCGCGCGCGCTGCCGCCGCTGCGTTGAAGGTTGATTACCACCGCGCGTGTGCCGTCGGGGGAGGGCGCCTTATAGAACGGGTAGTTGATCTGGTAACCCACCGTGCTGCGGTCCCCGACGATGTTAGTCCCCCCAAGGTCGTTCGTCAGGAATGTGTTCCCGTAACGGACCACGTCCTCGTAGCCCGTGATCCTGCTCACCCCGCCGTTGGCTACGTTGTAGGCGAAGACGTTGTTGCTGAGCTTGAAGGGTCGCCCGGGATCGCCCGATGAGATCAGCACCCATTCGCCATCCCTTGACACGGCGGGGTTGAATGCCGCCGGCAGGGGAACCGGCACGAACTGCTCGCCCGATCCATCGGCATTGGCCCGGAACAGCGGGACCGCGGACAGCAGGTTCTGGATGCGGTTGAAGTAAATGATCCCCTCAGACGCCGCGACGGAGCAGTGCGCCAAGACGACGAGAGCCAAGCTTAAGACAAGCTTTCGAATCTGCCAAGAATGTCTCATTGATCGTCGATGTCGAGTCTCGAAAGCGAAACCGCGCCAACGATCTTCGGGCCGTACTCGCCGTCCCTGAGGACGTGGAAAGGCCAAACCACCTGCAAAGCGAAACAAATTCGAACCGTGCGTGTTGTAGTTTGGCGACCCTACGGGGATTCGAACCCCGGCCGCTACCGTGAAAGGGTAGTGTCCTAACCACTAGACGATAGGGTCGCTGCAAAGCGTGGAAATATAGGGTCCACCCCCTTGATGTCACGCGCAAAAAGTGGGACCCCCTCGTCCACGGGCGCGTGATCCCACCCGCATCTCAGCACCTTCTGGGCATTGCATCCGACGATCCAAGCCAACCGCAGGGGATGGGTGGCGCGAATAAAGGGCGGAATGCCTGCCGATCATAAATCTTTTCCTGGATGGAGGTTCATAGTGCGTTCACGCGACCGCGCAACACGCGGCGCGTGGGAACGTATCCCGTTACAAACTCATGGCGAAACTCGCCGAAGGTTCCGCTGGCAATGTGTTGCCGAATCTCGGCCATGATCTGCAGATACATGTGGCTATTATGTACGCTCACCATCCGAAGTCCCAGAATCTCGTTCACGTTCAACAGATGGCGCAGATACGCGCGCGAGAAATTCTGACAGGCAAAACAACCGCAGCCGTCTTCGATCGGCCGAAAATCAGATTTATTGAACCCCGCTTTGATACTCACCGTGCCTTGCCGCGTAAACGCCGTTCCATTCCGGGCCACTCTCGTCGGCAATACGCAGTCGAACATATCTACCCCGCGCGCCACGAGTTCGACCATTTGTGCCGGCGTACCCAACCCCATGGCGTAGCGAGGCTGTTCCGTCGGCAAAAACGGTTCGGTCAAGTCGACCGCCCGATAAATTTCCGCCTCGGGTTCTCCCACGCTCACTCCGCCGATCGCATACCCGTCAAATCCCATTTTCACCAGTGCCCGCGCGCATTCCGCGCGCATTGCCGAGTCCGTGCCGCCCTGGACGATTCCAAAGAAGGATTGCCCCAAAGCTCGCGGTTGTTCACGGCACTCGGCCGCCCAGCGAATTGTGCGTTCCACGGCGGCCCGGCGTTCCTTCGCCGTAGCGGTGTGGGGTGGGCAATCGTCAAAGGTCATCGCGATGTCGGACCCCAGTTCCCGTTGAATCGACATCGCCTCTTTTGGCCCCAGAAACAAGAGCGATCCATCCAGATGCGACCGGAATTCGACGCCATGTTCGCGGGTCTTGCGAATTTTCGCGAGGCTGAATACCTGAAACCCCCCGCTGTCGGTGAGAATAGGCAGGCGCCAATTCATGAACCGGTGCAAACCACCCGCCTGCTTGAGGATTTCCAGGCCTGGCCGGATCGAGAGGTGATAGGTATTGCCCAGAATGATCTGCGTGCCCATCTCCACCAATTCACGCGGATCCAGTGCCTTGACGCTGGCCTGCGTCCCCACCGGCATAAAGACTGGCGTCTCAATCACACCATGCGGCGTGGTCAACCGTCCGAGCCTCGCCTTCGATCTCGGATCCCGCTTCAACAACTCGAACATCCCTGTGCTTTACGACACGCGCGAGCAGAGGGAAACAGAATTAACTCATGTCTGAGAATTGAACTCGGAGGGCCGAGTTCCACGAGGCCGCACTATTGTTTCCTGATGCTGCTGCGTTCCGACATCCACAGCACGTCCAGATTGTTCGGCGAGGCCACGTTCAATGCGAGCGTTCCAGTATAACGCACCGGCGCAATGGTTCGACCATCAACCCATTTCCGGATCTCCGAGTGACCATCGGCGAACGAGAATCCGCAAGCGCCGTTGTGATAGCTTGCTGGGTAATCGATGATTTTGGCTGCGCCCAGATTGTTGGGCTCAACCATCTGCACCGCGAACGCCGCGTCATTGATGCTGTCCGGATGCTCGTCCAACAACACCCAAACCATGGTAGGACCTTGCGCGCCCATCTCAGCCTCCTTGGCGTAAGTGAAGTAATTCGCAACCGGTAACCAACCGCCATTGCCAAAGGTCTGGCTCATGGAGTTGCTCCGCACCCGTGGCCGCCGCACACCGCCTACCTGGACCTGGGCCTTGTCTGCAGGGCATTTGAAGATTTCCGGGGTCTGGCCCGCGTAACCCCAGAGTGGACTATGGATCATGTCGTTGGTGATGCTCCAATTCACCGGGGCATCGCTGAAATCCATCCAGCCGGTGAACCAGTCGGGACGTCGAAGCGGGTTCTGCGCCGCGTCCAGTTCTTCCGAGGCGACCAGTATGCCGTTGTTGTCATCCCCGTAGAACTTCCATGCGAGCATCAACTGCTTCAGGTTATTCATGCACAGTATCCCCTGTGCTTTGGTTTTGGCCTTCGCCAGGGCCGGCAATAACATGCCCGCCAGAATCGCGATAATCGCGATCACCACCAGCAATTCGATCAACGTGAATCCTCGCAGTCGATCGCCAGCAACGCACTTCAATGAGTTCGTCTTCATGTGGGAATCGGGGTTGGATAGTCCATATGTGTGATTGTTGCAGATGCTAAGCCCCGACCGTGCTCGGGTCAACTGTCCCTTCCACCGCACGGTGGGAACCCTTTCACCGCACCGCAAACAACCCCGCGCGCGATGTAGAAGAACCTCGCCAAATAGAAGCGGGTCTTTGTGCTCGCCGGGATTGGCGAAGTCGGTCCCTATTGGCGGATAGGCGCAGATCGGACTACCAGCACATGGGCATCGCGTCGGCGGGCGGAGATCACTTTCGCCAAAGCAGATCGGATTTCCACCACAGTCGCCTGGCGAAAGATAAACCACTTGCGACTCACGTCGGAGGTCCAGAGGACCTCGGCCAATCGGCCCGGTCCGACGCCAAATGCGGGCAAGTCGCGGCCGCCGCCGGTCAGGAATTGCTGCAATTCTTCCGGGCGCGGCAAGCGCCAGTCGCGATAACCTCCCAGCGCGCACCCCCCCGAGAAAACGTCGGCCTCGCGATGCGTCCCGGCCGGACCCAGTGCAGCCGCCCACATCAGCTCCGTTCGAAGGTCCACCACGACTCGACCCGCCACGGATGCAAACCTTGCCTTGGTCTCAAGCGCAGCAGCCACGGCCGCACGTTCTTCCGGGGTGATTGCCACTCGAATGGAGATGGCATCCGTTTTCGATCGAGAGGGTCTCTTCTCTACCTTGGGCTTGCGGCCTTCCGGGACTGCCGCAGGAATTGCTGGCGCCGGATCGGGCCGCGCATTAGGTGCGGCGGGGGCAGGCGCCGGGTCCACTCTTGCCGGTTGCTGAACCGCAGGTGTCCTTGCGGCGGGCTTGGCATCGGCCTGGGCGGCCCTGCGGGTTTGCTCCTGCACCTCAGTGGCCATCGTGCTGGCCAATCGCGCCAGCTTGGTGGCGAGCTTCCGGCAAACCGCTAAGCGCTCTGAAACATTCAGCCCTTCCAGTGCGGATCGGCATTCGCGCGCGACGTCCTGCAGTTGCGGCAGGGCTGACCCCCGCCCATCGCCTTCGAGGATCGCGGCCGCCTGTGCCGCCGCATCACCGGTCCGCGCTGGATCCGTCACGGTCCTCAGCACCTGCCCGGCCCTGGCCAGGGCTGAACAATTCAACGCCAATCGGCTCATCGACTCTCGCGGTTCCAGGTTGCTTCTCGCCATGCATTGCTCTTTCCGGCTCGGCTGATTCATGTGCCGTGCTCTTGGACCAGCGGGATTTAAGCATCGCGCAACTCCGGTGACAACGCTTTCCCGGCCGTGCAGAACTCGGGGAGAATTGACGGGAAACGATTTCTGTTGTCGCCGCCCCCGGGGTTGCGGCATGAAAGGGCGATGCTCTTTGGTTGTGGATCTAAAACCCTGTCCCCGTGGATCTTATGCACGTGGTTAGGATTGCTGTTCGTGTCTTCTCCCGTCCAAGCCCAATCCTCCCCCACTCTCGGCCTCCCCAGTCTCCGCGCTTTAAGAGTCGAGGCGCCTCTCGACGTCGATGGCGTTTTAAGCGAACCGTTTTGGGCCCAGGCCGCGGTGGGCACCGGTTTCATCGATCAACGCACCCAACGCCTCGCCGACCAACAAACGACTGTCCGCATCGCCTTTACCCGCTCATGCCTCTACATCGCCGTGGAATGCTTCGATGATCACATCGATGAAATCCGCGCGACTGAGCGGCGTGAGGATCGATCATTTGTGGGTGACGATTTCATCGAAATTCATATTGATCCACCCCACACGCATCGTTCGAAGTATGCCTTCTTTGCCAATCCCCTCGGGACACGCGCCGACGCCAATGAAGGGCCATCGGGAATGTTCAACTACGGGTGGTCCGCCGACTGGGATCTGGCTGCGAAAATCGAATCGGATCGGTGGGTGTTCGAAATGCGGATTCCCCTGACGATCATGAATTACGAGCGGCGCGACGACCTGACCTGGGGATTCAACGTGACTCGCCAGCTTCGGCGCACGGACACCCTGAGTTTCTGGAGTTTCAGCGCCACGGACATGTACAAACCTCGCCATTTCGGGCATATCACCGGCCTTGACCTGGCCGACTCCGTCTTCGATCGGAATTGGGAGGTCACTCCTTACGCCAGCGTACGGACCGACTTCGATGGCGATGTCGATACGCTCTTTCAGGCAGGTCTTGACGTCAGTTTCCGGCTTACTCCCGCCATTACGACGGCGCTGACGCTCAACCCGGATTTCGGCCAGGTCGAGGCCGATGCCGAGACCATCGAACTCCGCGACACGGAACGATTCTTGCCCGAGAAACGGCCTTTCTTTCGCGAAGGCGACGAATTGATCCGCATGCCATTCCGGATGTATTACAGCCGACGGTTCACGGACATCGACGCGGGCTTGAACACCAGCGGGATTTACCATGGTCTGGGATTCTCCCTCTTGAATGTCCAAGGCGATATCGCCCGCGACAATGGCTATTATGGTAATTCCACCGTCCTGCGGGTGCTTCAGAATATCGGTCAGCGTTCCTCACTTGGCTACTACGCGAGCGGCTCTGCCTTGGAGGGAGGCTACGCGGCCGCCGGCAGCATGGACGGCTATTTCTTCCTTACCGATGACGTGCGGCTTAGCCTGCAAGCCGCGACCACTCGCGAAGCATTGGAAGACCCGGCGGGCGCCGAACTCAAGGATCGCGAGGATTACCTGGGTTTCGCCAGTTTGATCTATGAGCACTACCCATGGTCGTTCAACCTGAATTATAACGCCATAACCGAGGCGTTCGATCCGCTGTTGGGGTATGTGCCACGCCGCAACATCTTTGGCCCATCCCTTTTCGGCCAAGTCTATTTGAAATCGGACGCGGCGTATTACAAGGAATTCCGGGTCAGTTACCGGGGGGCCTACTACGACGACAGCGATGGCCATCTCACACTCCGCGATCATGGCATTGAAAGCTACGTCCTGTTGCCCAGCGATATCGGCCTGAAACTCGGCCGATCCCTTGAATATCATGCGCCTTTCCGCAACCGCCGCACCATCGCCGACATGAGTATATTTACCAGTGACTTCTGGAAATCGGCCAGCCTGGGCTGGGCTGGGGGAGTCTTTGAAGATGTGGATTACAACGAGTTCATCCTGGCCAAACCGATCAAGCCCTGGGAGCGCCTCCCAATCCAGTGGGAGTTCGCCGTCCGCTTGGAGGACCAGGCCGATGGAAGGACGGATACCGTGTGGCTAAACCGCGTCATTTTCGATCTCTACCTGGCGAAGGACATGTGGATCAAAGGCTCGTTTCAGCATCAGGACAACAACGTTCGGAATATCAGTGTCATCTACGGCTGGAAATTCTGGCGCGAGGCCTGGTGGTACCTCGTCTTCAACAATGTCAATGACCGCGACGACTCCGGGAACAGCATCTTCGCCAAAATCACATATACTTTCTGATTCGTTGGACTTTCCCGGATCTCTCGTACCGTTCAGCGCCACTTTAGAAACAGGTTTACCCGCAAAAAATCCAAGCTAGGTTCGCCCCATGCGCCTGCTCGCTTTGGCCGATATCCACGATCACTTCAAAGCTGTCGACGATGCCCTTCGAAAGGCCGGGCCCGTTGATGTCCTTGTCCTCGCCGGCGATTTGACCACCAACGGCACGCCGGCCCAGGTCGAACGCGCCCTTCAAGACTTACGCGTCCAATCGCCGCACTTGTTTGCCGTTTCGGGCAACATGGACTCGCCCGCAATCGACGACTGCCTGGTCCGTCTCGGCATCTCCCTTAACGGCCGTTGTCAGCGGGTCGCTGATGTGGCATTCTTCGGTTGCTCCGCGGCGCCCATTTCTATCGGTACTCCCTACGAACTGCCGGAAGCGGAGTTGAAACGGATTATTGAACTCGGTTTCAGCCAATGCCACGGCGCCCCCCAACTCGTTTTCGTCCCGCATGCCCCGCCGCGCGGAGTTGTGGACCTGACTTCGACTGGGGTTTCCGCGGGCAGTGAGGCCGTACGCGAGTTCATCGATCACGTGCAACCGGGACTTGTCCTCTGCGGCCACATTCACGAGGCCCGAGGCCAGGCGAAGATCGGCCAATCACTTGTCGTCAATTGCGGTCCGGCCCGGCGCGGCCACTACGTGGTGGCGGACTGGTCCGGTGCCTGGCAGGTTCAGATGTGCTAAAGAAAGGTGCTCTTCAACGGGTCCGGCGTCGCCCGGGGCGACTTCGACCACGACCGTCGACTCGTCATTCGGCCCTCGCTGGAGGATCGCCTGGTCGTAGTCCAAAATCGTGTCTCAATGACCAGCTTGATCCGCTTGACCTGGGAGGGAGGCGGTGGACCAGCGCTCGGCCAGGCGCAGGCCCTCGCTCAGGATCAACTCCATCGTGGCTGGTTTGGTATGGTAACCCGAGGTCTTCGTGGTGCGTTGGCGGATGACAAAGACCTCGACGTCGGACTGCTCCTTGAGTTCGCTGATCAGTTTGTCGGGGGCGCGGTAGCTTTGGCCGAGCTCGCGCAGCCCGCAACCGGGCTTGGTCACCAGGACCGCATAGAAATAGGGATACGGCTTGCCTTGGACCCGGTTCAACACCAATTGACCGTAGAGTCCAAGAAACTCCGGCGCTTGATCCTTGATTGACACCTTCAGTTTGAGGTCAGTGGGGATTCGTTGTTCGCCTTGGAGGAGCATCAGGAGTTGCGGTGTATGTTGGGAGAGCGCGGAGTCGGCCCGTTGAACCAGGCGGCGAAGAAGGTCGGCCTTGAGCACGAGGTTTGGCTGTCGTATCACGCTGCGGGTCCCGGTCAGCCAATGCGGCACGAGGAGCACCAGGGCATCGATGATCAGGATCTGCAAGGCCCCTTGAGAAGCGAACGCCAGAAAGACCAGAGTTGCCGCGAAGCTCACCAATACGAAGGCACCGAGGCCATTGGTGACATCAAGCGCACTCCGATCCCACCTCGCCATCCGCCGGTCATGCTCGATCAACTGATCCAATTTATCGAAAGCGACCTGGTCCCACTGCACGGCGGGATCGAATCGCCCGAAGTCGACGCGGTTGTCAAAGCCGCGGACCAGGAAGAACAGGATACTGCCGAGGAGGAACGGCAGGCCGGGCAGGAAATGCAACGTGACGGCCTGGAAGGCGAGGCCGGCGAGCAGCAGGCCGGCACCAAGCGCCACGCGTATGTGAAACGCAAGGCCGTTCCAAATGAGGAAAACGACCACGCCGCGATTCTGAGCGCTGGGGAAGATCACAGTAATAGCATGTTCATACGTGGATGCCGGCCATGCGAGTGCCCGGTGAGGCGCTTCTCGCGCCTTTCAGCTCGTGCGTCCCTTGCGAACGCCAATAAAGCAGACACGCACCATGACAAACGGCGAAATGTTCGCAGGCGCGGCAGCCGGCCGGGGCAAATATTTTTTCGCGATAGGCGCGAGCTTTGGAGGATTGCCAGACCTCGGCAAAATCCTGGCGCAGGATGTTGCCCACCGGATCGTTGCAGGAAGAACAGGGCAATACGGCGCCATCTGGCGCGACCGAGAGCAATCCGTCGCAGGCCGCGCATCCTTTGTTTCCCAATCCTTTCGGGATGGGATTGAACAGGCAGAGCGGCGTAGGCGAATACCACATGAACTCGACCCCGGCTTGCTGACTGGCTTCAACGATCAATTCCAGGATCGACCCCACTTCATCGTAACGCACGATCTGGCCGGGATCCTCAGCGGCCCGCCCCGTCGGAATCACCAGGTTCATGCTGAACCGGTCGCGCCCCAGAGTCTCCTTTACGAAACGCGGCATACGCGGGCAATCGTCGAGATTGAATCGGGTGATCGTCGTGTTCGTATGAACATGGATGCCGGCGTCGGCCAAATGTCGGATGGCCCGGCACGTGGCATCGAAAGAACCACTGGCGCCCGTCATGGCGTCGTGCGTTTCCGGGCGGATACCCTCGAGACTGACTTGGACGGAATCCAACCCGGCGCCAGCAAGGCACCGGGCGTATTCACGGTCGATGCGCGTCCCATTTGTGATCAGGTTCACGCGCAGATCGAGGGATTTCGCATAGCCGATCAATTCGGGCAGATCGCTGCGCAGTGTCGGTTCGCCGCCGGTGAAACTGACGGAGGGCACCTGCGCGCCATTGCGGATGACACCGAGGACGCATTGGATTTCGGCAGTGGTCATCGCGCCAGGAATCTCGCCGCGGGTTGGAGGAATTGCCGAACAACTGCCATAACAAAAGCGGCACCGGAGCTGGCAGCTGCGCGTCAACGCGATCTCCGCCAAGACGGGCAATGGCGAGAAATTCACCGGCAGAGGTTCGAACTCAACGGCGGTTGTGGCGTTCGCCTCCCGGAGGGTGCCCTCGAGGAATCTCTTTACTTCAAAGAGAAAGAGCCCGACCTGCTTGACCCGGTCGGGATGGCGTCCTACGCGGTCCAGGAGTTGGGCGATCCGTTCCCCGGCGAGCAGCGATCCCAACAGACGGACCCCGGTGGAGTTGAGTTTTTGCGCCTGGTTGGGGCGTTTGATGAGCAGGCTATCCGCGGGACGGACGAATATATAGGGTCGAACCCGGGTGATGAATTCGTCCACCCAGGCCAGGTCCGGCTCGGAAGTCGCCCTGGTCCACGGGTTCCGACTCGCCCCGTATTGGCTGAGTTTGTCGTTCACCGGGACCCTCCACTGACGCACGCCGAGTGGCAGGCGGAATGACAAGCCGAATGACACGCCGAGTGGCAGGCCGAGTGACACGCGGAATGACAGGCGTCATGGCAGACATTCAGGTTCAGCGCGAGGTCGGTCGAAACCGGGCCCGGGATCAGGTGATCCGCCACGACCGGCATTTCGGTTTCAAGCCGATAAGGATCGGGATCCTGGGCACGGTCGTAGTGCCGGTGATAAATGGGATTGCGATTGTGATACCACCAGTACCAGCCGTAGTCGGTGCCGCGGACGTCTTTGGCCGTTGTCTGCGCCTCGCCCAGGGCCCCATCAATCCGATCCCGATAATAACGCTGGGTGGCCGCAACATCCGCATCCCAGGCCTTGGTGCGGATGTTGGCGATGGCGGCGTTCATGAGCCGCTCGAGTTCAACTTGCGAAAGTTCACCGTCGTCCGCCACCGCATCGAAGAACAGTCGTTCATACTCGCTTAATTGGCCCGGATCCGGCAATTGCTGGACGACTACTCGCAACGGCCTTTCCGACGTGATCTCGAGCCAGCCTTCGAGGGCCATGGAATTGAGCATGCCACTGACGATGCGCTTGAGCGGCAGCCCAAGGTAGAACGCAGCCTCGAGCGGGCTGAGCGTTTCACAAACTTTTCCGGGCTTGGTGAAGTTCGAGAGGATCAACTTCGGCGGCGTCCAGTCCAGGTTCTCCCAGCGAATGTCCCGCAGACCCTGGTGCGCCGCGATCATGCTGCGTTGTTTGCCGCCGGCAACGAGGAAGAAGAGCCCAACCAGGATAAGCCCGCCCACCAGAAAGGGCCATCGTGATGTGTTGGGGGCGTTTCGCGGAGGTCGGTAAATGATGGGGGCCGGCGGGCGTGTTCGCGATGGCGAAACCGCCGGTTCTTCAGCCAATGGACCGCTCAACTGGAACCAGGCGGCCGGCAGATAGAATTGAGCCCTCATGTCGAACCGGTTGCCGGGGCGGTCTCGGTGGAACACCAACCGGAGCCGGTCCTGTTCTCCGCGTTGATAGTCGATGCGGAATTTCCGGTTCATCCACGGCTCCGTCAGAACCCAGTGGTTGGTTTCCACATATGATCGCGGTTCTGCGCCCGGCGGCAGCGAATGCGGCGTAAGCACCGTCAACGTGTAATGATCCTGCTGTTCGGCCTCGTCCCATTGAACCGGAGACCAATTGAACACGATCAGGTCGCGCCCGTCCTTGGCGGTTGTTGGCGCCACGTAGCCGGCCTGGCGGAAATCCGTGTCGAACCAGAAACGATAGGTGACTTCGCCAGACCCGACACCACGCCCGTTGGCAAGCAGGATATCCCATTTGCCCGGCGAGCTCCGCGTGATGTCCAACCCATAGCGATTCCCGGCCGAGTCCACCGCGTGAGAGTCCCTGGCAAACCTGCCAATAGCCAGGCGGTCATTGCCGGCAAATGTGAACCCGTGCAGTTCGCCTGACACGACGCGCCATTGAACCGTATAGGCGACAACGGCAGAACCCTCAGCGTGCAGGTCGACGGCCGTCTCAACGAAGTTGATGCGCCCGGTGCCGGCCTGGATCGGCAGATGTGGCAGGAGCAGGGCAACCATCCCGACAACCCAACGTAGTCCAGTAACAACTGGATGGCCTGAACTCAGCCAGGGCCGGCGGCCAGGCACAACGCGAGGATAAAGAAGGCCGGCATGCATGATGTGCTGCGCAGTATAAGCTGGTGAGAACGCTCTTGCCAACTGGAATGGAATCGGAAAAAAGCTTCGATTCCTGAACCCTCTTTTGACCTGGCCGGGGTTTTTGATTAGACTCGACCACTTTGAGTCATGCTGCGACCTACCAATAACCTGCGTGTGGGGGAGATGACCCGGCTATTGCCGCCGGGAGCGATCAAATCCGAATTCCCCATGTCGGAACAGGCAAATCACACCGTCATCACCGGGCGCGAGTCCGTTCAAAATTTCCTGAACCGGGCCGATCCGCGGTTGCTTGTAATTGCCGGGCCATGCTCGATCCATGATGTCGATGGCGCGCTCGATTATGCCCGACGCCTCAGCCGGTTGCGCGAGGAGCTTTCCGGCCAACTGTGCATCATGATGCGCGTTTACTTCGAAAAACCACGCACCACCATCGGCTGGAAAGGCCTGGTCAATGACCCGCACCTCGACGGCAGCTACGATATCGAGACCGGACTCAAGCGCGCGCGGCAATTACTGCTGGCCATCACGGAGATGGGATTGCCCACCGCCACCGAGTTTCTTGATCCGATCGTCCCCCAGTACCTCGCCGATCTCGTCAGTTGGGCCGCCATCGGCGCGCGCACCACCGAATCGCAGACGCATCGTGAGATGGCCAGCGGCCTCTCGATGCCCGTCGGCTTCAAAAACGGCACGGACGGAAACCTCCAAACGGCCATCGATGCCATGGCCGCCGCGCGGCATCCGCACAGTTTCCTGGGCATCGACCAGGATGGTGTGACAAGCATTGTGCGCACCCGCGGCAATCCAGACGTCCACCTGGTGCTCCGGGGCGGTCGAGTGAAAGGAAATTACGATCCTGAGAGCATCACCGAGGCGGAGGCGGCGTTGCGCAAAGCGGGCGTGCCGGCTGTGTTGATGGTGGATTGCAGCCATGCCAATTCCGGAAAACAATTTGCCCGACAGGAAGAAGTCTGGCGCAATGTGATTCGTCAGCGCGTCGCGGGCAACGATGCCTTGATTGGCCTGATGGTTGAAAGCTACCTCGGCGAGGGCAACCAACCCTTTCCCAAGGATGGCGGCCCGCTCCGATACGGTGTATCGATCACGGACGCGTGCCTGGGTTGGGAAACGACGGAACGAATGCTTCGTTCCGGAGCGCAAACCCTTCGAGAAGCATCCGCGCGACCCGTCCCGCCTCGCGCCGCGCCCCCGGCCATTCTGGGCGGAGCGAAGCACCAGCCAATGGAGAGCCACCAAACGAGCTGAAATCCAACCCATCGAGCGCGATGCTCGATGACCGACAGTCGGGCGCCCCCACCCCTCCGCCGAAAACCAACCCATCCTCATTCCGAGCCCGTGGCCTCGCCGATCCTTTTGGCTTGGCGCGAACCTTCGATAAAGGGATGATCGGCCATCAACTGTCGAACCGGATTATGAAGCCACATCGATTCCTCTATCGCTCTCTCCTGGCTGGCCTGGTCCTTATCCCTGGGCTTAGCACTTCATTCTGCGCAGGGCAGGAGATCTTGCCGGAACCGGCCCAGGTGTTTTCACCCAAGACCGCGCTGGGGGTCTATCTGGACCTGGAACGAGCGAGTCAAAGCGGGATTTGGAAATCCCTCGAAGCCAGGCTGGAACCGCTCAAAGAACAGTTGAGTTCACTGCCCCAGATGAAAACCCAGCTCGCCGCGCCGCTCGCGGAAATGTCCGACCTGCAGACGGGCGAGCCGCTGCAAATCGCCATCGCCATCGAAGGCCAGAACGCCTTCAAAAATATGGAGACGGAGGAATATGATCCGGACTTTGGCGTCGTAGCCGCCGTACGATTCAAAGAAGACCTCGACCAGCAAAAACTCATTACTCAAATCCTCGATGAGGCGGACAAACAGCAGTCCGGACTGCGCGCCAAGCTTGAGGATTCCCACAAACGCGTCGGAGCGGTGGATTGGTTCGACCTGCCTCCGGAGGCGCTCGCAAATGCCAAGCTGCCTTTCGCCCTGAGCCTCGCCATCGGGCCCGGAAAACAGGGGAGCATGATTGGCGTGGGCAAGTCCGATAGCCTGCGCAAATTCGTGGCGGGAGAAACCAATGGCCGATTGCCGGCGGGCATTGGGAGTTCGCTCGCGCAGCGAGGTCAGATGTGGCTCTACTTTCCTATTTCCAGCCAGATGTTGCAGGAGATTTCGGCGGGCGCGGGGGGACAGAACAATCCCGTGCTGGCTGGTCTCGGTCCGAATCTGGAAAAGATTCGGGAATTCGGATTGGGAATGAGTTTTGGGAACAGCGCGGTGGGAGTTGAGATGGTCCTGGGATGCGCGGATGCCGGCGCCGCGAATCAACTTCAGCAAGGGCTGCAGCAATTCGTAACCATGATGCAGATGATGGCGACCCAGAATCCATCGATGCCCAAACTGGTAAGCCGATTGAAGACCTCCGCCACCGGCCCCGCGTTGCGGCTGACCACGGAGGTCACGGTCCAGGATGTCGATCTGGCGCTCAAGAGCAGCGGCATCAAGCCGGTCACGAGAATGGAAGCCACTCCGCCCTCCACGAATGTGGCGCAATCCGCGCCCTCGGCGCCACCCGCCACCGTCGAGTTCCTCGGCATGATCCCCAGCGATGAAGAGCAATTGCGTTATACCCGCCTCCGGATCACCAATAACTCATCCGAACCCGTGAAAGAAATCCACGTGACGTTTACGTACTTCGACCGCGCGGGACGGAAGGTCGGGAGTTGGACCCGTCGGCATCAGGACCCCGTTTCGGCCTTCCTCGCCCCGGCGCAGAGCACGCGTGAGATCCGCTGTCCAACCTTTCACGTCCCGTCGACCACCGCTCGAGTCGGGCTGACCGTCCATGAAATCCTTTTTGCCGACGGCAAGAAGTGGACTCCGTCGCAGTGAACGCGGCAACGCCACGATTCAAATCACCGACCCGCCGCCGCGAATCCCTGCCGGCTTCCGGCGCTTTCGCGGCAACGAAGCGAGGCGGGGACCCGGGCTGAGCAACGTGGACAGCACCTGGGCGAGACGTGTGAATTGAGGCTCGTGGTTGTAGAGTTGGGCCGAGATCCGCACCACCCGCCTGGGCGGCGCGGGCCAGGGAAAAACGGGGACCTCTATCCGGAATTCCTCCCATAAACGGTAATGGAGCGGATCCAGTCCGGACTTTATCGCCACTCGGTCGGAGGCGCGCCGATCTGGCAGGGGGATGCTGGCCATGGATCCGATCATGCCCTCCGGACACGGAAGTTCGGTTCCCAGGACCGAACACAATGTCCGCTGGGCCGTTAAAGCCAATTGCCGGTTGCGTCGCATGAGTTCCGGCCATCCCCCGGGTATGAGCCCACCCATGATCCGGATCGCCACCGGCACGCTGAGATAAGGGGATGGGTCGCCCGTGCCGGTCCATCCGAATTCAAGCAGGTAACGCGAACGATCGCGCCGCGGCGAATTGGCTCCATGACTGATGGCGAGTGGGCGGATCTCCTTTTGCCGGTCGCGCCGGACATGAAGGAAGCCGGCGCCTTTGGGGGCGCACAGCCATTTGTGACAGTTGCCGGTGTAGTATGCGGCCCGCAGGCGGCGCAGATCGAGCGGGATCATGCCGGGCGCGTGCGCGCCATCGACCAGGGTGTCGACTCCGCGCCGGTTCAGCTCGCGCACCAGTCCGGCGAGTGGCATCACGAGGGCGGTGGGGCTCGTGACATGATCGAGCAAGGCCAATCGCGTCCGAGGCGTGACCGCATCGAGAATCGGATCCAGAACGTCGTTCGCGCAACGCAACGGAAAGGGAATTGCGACGGGAACCACGCGCGCTCCGGTTTGGACAGCCACGAAATCGAGGGCATTGCGGCAGGCATTGTAAGCGTGGTTCGTCACGAGCAGCTCATCTCCTCTGCGAAAAAGAAGTGAGCGTAAGACAGTGTTCACGCCCTCGGTGGCGTTGGAGACGAACACCAGATCGCTCGCGTCGGCTCCCAGGAACTTCGCCAGCGCTGAGCGCGCCTCATCCAGCAGCGGTTCGCACTCTTCAAGAAAGAATCGGACGGGTTGTTGTTCGAGACGCTTTTGGACTTTGGTTTGAAAGGCCATGACCGGCTTCGGGCACGCGCCAAACGAACCGTGGTTGAGGAAATCGATGCCACGGTCGAGCGACCATAAGCGCTGAAAGTCGTCGTTCATAAAACGCCGAGGGTATAATAGAAAGCTCGAAATGCCAAACCCTGGCGGTCCTCGAGCGCCCCGCAATCCCGTCTCACGCACGCGCATCACCAACCTTCACGCCGCGCTCCGGGCTGGGCTGACTTTTCCCGCCGGGAATCATTCTGCCCTCAATCATTCTGCCACTCCCCCGCTTAGGCGATCGCTTACCCCGATCTGGCAGGATGATTAAGGGCAGAATGATTGGGACGTTTCGGGAATCTTCTACCCAACTGCAAACGACGCCCGGAGAGCGCAGTGGCGTACGGAAATCGCATCACGAGGACGAGCACGAGCACGAGCACGAGGACGAGCACGAGCACGAACGCGCATCGCGTCGTCGGGTCACTCGAATGCTCCGGACCGTGCGCGTGCTGCTGCGACTGGCGCTTCGCTCACAGTCGCGCTCCGGCCAAGCTGCGCACGTTTCCGGTGGAGGGCGGCTGTGTCGCAGACCAGCCGCAGCAATGTGCGAATGACGCAGGCTTTTGCCGCGGCTACATCCGCACTCCGGATCGCCACCGGCGCGGAAGGGACGCCGGGTGATCAAGACATAGCCGGTTTCGAGCAGGCCCGGCATGCTTTGGATCTTGGTCGTCTTATGGGCCTCTTCCATCGTCAGAGGGAGGATCGTGAGCAACAGATGGGCGAGAACCGACATGCCATTGCCTGGCGGACCGATGAGCAAAATACAATCTGCTCCTGCGGAGGCGGCTTCGAGGGCGCATTTGACCGATTCCCAAGGTTCCCGTCCGTCGGATTGATCGCGGTTGAGCGAAAGGATGGCTGGAGCGAACGGCCGGTGTTGGTCTGTGGGTCCCAACTGCAGGCAAGCTTCGAAGAGGCGACCTTTTTGAAGTGCACGATCGCCCGGGAGCAGTTAGGGATAGGGGCATGCGGATGATTGGACATCTTGGGAACGAGGCGCATGCGAGGCTGTTCAGCGATTACCTCTATGCCCAAGGGGTGGATAACGATGTGGAGGTGGATCGGGATGGTTCCTGGGCCATCTGGGTCCATTCCGAGGAGGAACTCGATCGGGCCACCACACAATTGCAGCGTTTCGTCCAGCAGCCCGGCGATGAAAAGTACCAGCACGCGCAGGACCTGGCCCGGGATCGGCGCGCCGAGCATCAGAAGCTGGAGGAATCGGCACAGAAACGCTATTACGGCCGGGACCGTTTGATGCCAAAGCGGATCTATGGGATCGGGGTGGTCACCATGATCCTCATTGTTCTATCCGTAGGCCTGACGCTGCTTTCCGCGTTGGACCTGGATCTCGGCTGGCTGCGGATCTCGGAGTACGATGTGCGACGGGGCGGTGCGCAAGCCCGCATCCAATATGGTCTCCCCGAGGTCCGGCATGGCCAGATCTGGAGGCTCTTCACCCCCATCCTGCTGCACGCCGGGATCCTGCATCTCCTCTTCAATATGCTTTGGTTGAAGGATCTGGGAACCATGTACGAATCCGGCCTCGGCAAACGCCGGTTCATCGTCTTCGTGCTCGTCATCGCCGCCCTTTCCAACCTCGGCCAGTTTTTCATCAGCGGCCCGAACTTTGTCGGGATGTCCGGGGTGGTGTATGGCCTGCTCGGTTACATCTGGGCACGCGGGCACTTCGATCCAGGGTCGGGTTTTTTCGTCGACCGGAACACCATGCTGTTCATGACTGTTTGGTACTTTGCGTGTCTTGTTGGCATCATCCCCCATGTGGCGAACACGGTCCATACCGTCGGATTCGCGGGCGGTCTGTTGTGGGGATACCTCGCGGCCATTCGCGCCAGCGCCTAACCCGCACATTTCCCAGCCCGGCGCAGCCGGAACCGAAATGCCCGCCCAATTGTTTGGGTAGTTGATTGAAAACCCGATGCCCACGGTGGCGCCGGCCTGCGAAATGTGACGCGGATTCTATAGCCCGGGCGCCGACGCGGACGATGCCAAGTTGGTTTAGACTTCGGCGCGACGGGACAGGTCTCGCATGGCGTCCCGGGTGCATTCAAAGGCCGCTTGTAGCTCGGCCATCTGACCTTCGTCGGCCAGTCTCGATTCATCTCGGCTCCGTTGCTCGACGTCTCTGAGGATGGAGGCAAAACGATCCGCCCCGACGTTGCTCGCGCTACCTTTCAAGGTGTGGGCGAGTCTCTCGACTTTGCTGCGATCCCCCGCCTGCCACGCTTCACGCATCTGCGCAACGAGATTCGGTGTCTCGCCCAGGTATAGATCTACGATCTCCTCCAACAGCGCATCCGAGCCCAGCTCGCGGATTCGATCCAATGTCTGTGAGCTCAACACAGCCGGCGCATCCGTGTCCTCCTGGGCGCTGGTGACGGGCGCCCGGGAATCGCCGTCCGCCATCGCCTTCTCCAAGGCAACCCGCAGATCGCCAATCACAAGCGGTTTGCTCAAATAGAGATCCATCCCGGCGGATAAGCATTTCTCCCGATCACCCGCCATCGCGTGCGCGGTCATCGCAATGATCTTTGCTGCAGACCGACCCGCTTCGGGGCGTCCTTTTTCCATTTCACGAATTCGCCGCGTCGCTTCGTAACCGTCCATCCGTGGCATCTGGCAATCCATCAGGATGACTTGGTAGGGCAATCGCCGAAAGGCCGCGACCGCTTCCACTCCATCGGACGCCACGTCGGGCACGAAACCCAAAGCGGCCAATTGATGGATGGCCACCTTACGATTCACCGCATTATCCTCTGCGACCAGCACTCGCAAGGCGCCTCCGGCGGCCAGCGCCCCTGCATTGGGAGCCGAGTCTTCCAGGGGTTTCCATGCAAGCCCCGTGTCTGGCGATCGGGACTGGGTTTCGTCGATGCACAACAGGCGGGTGAGTCTCCGGCAGAGATCGTCCTGGCGGTAAGGTTTGCTGAGCCATTCGCGGATGCCCAAAGACTCCAGGGTCGATCGATCCAAATCCTGGCCCATCGAGGTCAACAGCAGAATCGGAAGCCTGGCCAGTGCCGGGATCGATCGGATGTGTTGCGCCAGCATCAGGCCGTCCATGACTGGCATCTGCATGTCCAGGATCGCCACGTCATAGAGGTTCATTTCCGCCGAGGCCGCCAGCCGTTCGAGGGCCGCCTCAGGCAGGGCCTCTTCGTCGCTCGCCATTCCCCACTCCTCCAAGTGATGGCGCACGATGCGACGATTGATGGCATTGTCGTCAACGACGATGGCCCGTTTGCCCGCGAAAAATTCGGGGTTTGCGGGCGGGTTCAGGACCGGACCCGTAGCCTGGCCGAGACGCACCGTGAACCAAAAGACGGAGCCTCGCCCCGGCTCGCTATTCAAGCCGATCTCACCTTTGAACATTCGGACCAACTGCCGGCATATCGCCAGTCCCAGCCCGGTTCCACCATACTTTCGGGTGGTCGATCCGTCCGCCTGCACGAAGGGCTGAAACAATTGAGAACGCGCCTGGTCAGAGATCCCGATCCCGGTATCGTGGACCTCGAATCGGAGGCCGATAGCGCCATCGACATTTTGCCGGGACACTTCCAGGAACACCTCGCCTTGATCGGTAAATTTTATGGCATTGTTCAACAGGTTCAAAAGCACCTGCCGCAATCGCGTCGGATCTCCCCGCACCGCCGACGGCACATCATGTCCCACCAACGATCCAAATCCCAAACCGCGCTCAATGGCGCGATGCGACAGCAATTGAATCGTACTCTCCACGACCTCCCGCAACTCGAAATCCACCTCGTCGAGTTCCAGTCGGCCCGCTTCAATCTTCGAGAAATCCAATATATCGTTGATGAGCGTCAACAGCACCTCAGCCGAGTCGCGCACCGTTCGCGCAAAATCCTTCTGCACCCGGTTCAACGGTGTGCGCAACAACAACTCAATCATGCCGATCACACCGTTCATCGGAGTCCGAATCTCATGGCTCATGTTGGCCAGAAACTCCGATTTCAACCGCGCCGATTCCAAGGCCATATCGCGTGCACGCGCCAATTCCGTCTCCACGACCTTGATGGGTGTGATGTCCACCGCCGTTCCGATCCAGCTCTCCACTCTCCCGGCCGGATCGACGATTGGTGCCACCGAGGCCAAAACCGCCCGCCGCTTCCCGGTAACCGTCACCACTTCCGCCTCCCGCGCCGAGACGGTTGCGACTTCCGGCGAACTGCCGTTGTTCGGACCACCTAAGTCGACCAGCCCCGGCAGAAACGAATCGGCGTGCCGCTGCAGAAAATCAGTGTTGTCGTCCAGTTCCAGCAACCGGCGCATGGCAGGATTGATGTAGACGGTGCGGCCGTCGGGGGCCAATTGCCAGATCCCGACCACGCTGTGCTGCGTCAATGTCCGTTCGCGACGTTCCAAGGCCAGCTCTCGTTCCAGCCGTTGGCGTAGGGTCTGGGACTGTTGCCGAACTTGACGCCGCAGCAACAACAACCATGCGACGCAGGCCAGGCCGATCAAGCCGGCCATGTAAGCGACCCGCCCCATATGCCGGGACTTCCACCATGGCGCCGACGCCACGATCATAACGTCTTCGAGCGACGTCATCTGCAGTCGAACCGTGAGGGGTTGACCCGTGTGATCCCGGCGTAACGCGCAGACACCGGTCAAATTCAGCACGCTGCCTGGTTTTAAGTGGCTCACGCTATCCCGGGTCAAATCCGACTCGAACGCCGCCTCCATCAGGTGTTCTCCGTCTTTGAGCAATAACACCAGACCCGCACCTGAGGAAACCACATCGACCAAAACCCCGCGCACGCGCACGCGACGGTTGTTCACCCCAATCGCGGGGGTGTCGATGTTCAACGCCTCCGCAATTGTAAGATACGTCGCATCCGGAATCTTCCTTTGCCCTACGACTCGATAGACGGAGTCCTCAAGCACCGGCTCGTAATCGCCCAACGCGGGAAACCCGATGACCTCCACCTCATCACCCGCCTGGACCGGCAGATCGGGCAGTGCTTTCAATTTGAGAGAGCCCGTGTCGTCCTGAACGAAAAACTCATCATCGCGTCCGGTGAGGGTGACCACGCCCTTAATGCCGGTGCGATGCCCACTTGCCCGATTCGGGTCAAATTGCAGCAAACTCCCAATGGACTGTGACGGGATCAACCAGGGCTCCGCAGGTGCCTTCACCTCCACGTCCACAAAAGATGGATCCGGCGCGTAGACCAGAATCCCCAACAGCTGCCGCCTTTGGTTGAAAATCGAACCGCAGGCGCCCTGTACCCGTATGGTTGCGTCCACGAGTTGCTTCGGCGTCTCCCTGCCTGCCACCCCCGGTATCATGACCCTGAACGTTCGCGGGGATTGGGCAATCTCGAGGACCCAATGTCCTTCGTCCTCGATCACCGACCGAACGATGCCGGTCACCTCCACCCATTGGCTATCGTCAGCGCCGGTCAACAAATGTGTCAGTTCACCGCGCAACGGCTTCGGGAGCGTTCCCGGCCCCAGCAATTTGATGGTCGCCTCCGATACCATCGGGGCGAATTCTCCGGGATTGCTTACCCCCGATACCTCCACTCGATCCCCAAATCGCATGTCGTGCCTCGCTGCGCCAGGATTCACATAGATCCCCGCCGTCTCGTCCTGAATAAACAACATGCTTCTCTCAGGGTCGTAATAGGTGACCACTGCGCGCAACTTCACCGGGAGCCCGCGTTCCGCTTCCGCCTTGGAAAGCCGCCTCACTTCCTGTGCCGTTCCCAGAACGCGCCCGGCGGAACTGTCGGCGTCCACTCCTTGAAGGCCGTCCCTCAATTGCACTTCTCCCGATGTTGGATTCAGGATGGAAACCCTCGCGAACTCCACCCGGGTTTCGCCCGGGGCCAGGGATTGGAAACCCACGACTTCGACGCTTTGCCCCGGACGCACTCCTGCAATCGATTCCGTCCGGATTTCAATTTCGCCGCTTGCATCTTGAACCCAGAAACGCTTGCCGCCATCTGAAGAAGTTACTCCTCCGCCAAGATGCACAAGTCCCAGCCGCGCGTCCGCTCCGCTGGTCACCAGCAGATCGGCAATCGCGGTGCGTGGCAAATGGAATGGGTCGCCGGGCGCCGATCGACTTACCGTCACTGCCGAAGGATCAGAAACGAATAATCGAACTTCAGCAACTCGTCGTTCCTCGTCCGCGACGGCCAAACATGCGCCCGTGACCTGCACCTCGCTTCCCACCAGGTCTAGGGACGATTCCGGCCCCGATCTGCCGAACAGCACTTTTACAGTGCCCTCTCCGGTCGCAAGATCGGCGAGACATCGGCCGTCCCGTTCGACGATACGCCGAATGACCCCGGCGACTTCGACGCTTTGGCCGTCCAAAACGCCACTGATCATTTCCGAGAGCGAACTCGGGCGTGGCACAGGAACTTCCCCGCCGCCCAGCCTCACCACATTGGGTTCAACGAGCATCGGGACATAACTCCCCAGCGCGGATGGACCGGTCACTCGCACCCGGTCGCCCGGTTTAATGGACAATTCGGCCGCGCCGGTCAGGACGAAGAGCCCATTCGTTCCGTCCTGAATGAAAAGGAAGCGCCGGGTCGAATCATAAAAAGTCACGGTCGCCGGTAGTTCGACGGGATGTCCAAGTTTTGCTTCCTCCACGGATAGGTCAGCGATGGAGGCGATGGGCGGAATGACGGCGCTCGCAGGGCTCCCATCTGCTGCGAAGGCAAGCAGAGATAGCCAGGATGTTATTAGAAGGATCCAACCCGATTTGTGCAGCCGATGTTCACCAGACTCCCGCACGTTTCTCCCTGGTAGGGAAATCATGGCTCCTCCGGATGATGAGTCGCCGGCTCGACCTCGGTGCGCATAATACGTTCAAAACAGTCGGGACACAGGCCGTGGCTGAACTGGGCTCCGGAATGGCGCGACACATAGACGTCGACCTGATGCCAGTAGTTCTTGTCGTCGCGAATTTTCTTGCAGTACCGAGCAGATGGGCACCAACCCCTGCAATTGTTTTACTCGACCCAAGGCGGTCTGCAACTCCTCCACACGCGAGGCCAACTCCTCTTGAAGTCGGATGACCCGTTCGCCCACCTGGACCCGGGCACGCAATTCCCCATAATCAAAGGGTTTGCGGATATAGTCATTCGCCCCGGATTCCAAGCCTTCGATGACGTCATGGCTTCCCTCCCGTCCTGTCAACAGAATGAGATAGTGAGCGCGTCCACTACCGTCGATTTCCTGCAGGGCTCGGCATACTTCGGGCCCGCTCAATCCTGGCATGCCCCAATCCAAAATGCCCAGCCTTGGGCCATCTGGCTTCGACAACGACTCGAAGGCCTTCCGCCCATCACAGGTGACCGTGACATCAAAGCCCCACTCGACCAAGGCGGCCTCCAGCAGCCGCCTCGATATGGAGTCATCTTCCGCAATCAATACTCGCATTGTCTTTTCGATTGTCGTCGTCAAGCCACTCGCCTACCCGGCGCCCGCTCAGCGGTTGCGCCACGCAAGCGACTGTAGCGAGGGGTTTAGCAACAGTCGGGCCACTCGATCGGTATCGTGAGAGCGCGTGTCGAAGCCAACGCGCTCGCGTGTGCGGATGTTGCTGCGGACGAGGACGACCGCACTCCGCCACTTCTCCACATCTCCAAACCGGGCATTACCGCATGAACTTACGCGACCACGTGCCCATGAAAAATTCGGGCTGGCGGCATCCGGTCAGAGGTCGCCGGCCGGGCGAAAGACGTAGACGTGTCCGTCCATCGAGGGAAGGAAGAGGTCGCCGGAGGAATTCCATGAGGGCCGCGCTTGAAGCGAACGGCGCGCTTCAAACAGCCGCTTGCCTTCGCCCTCCGGGCCGATCTCATGCAGAGCACCAACCGGATCACCGAGGTAGACCAGAGAGGCATTGTTGCAGACAGGGCCAACAAGGAGATAGTCGCAGCCGGTGGAGTACCGGAATCGGATTCGGCCCGAATCCACAGCGCTCAGCATGCCGGTCATGTCCGCGAGCATCAGGACGCCGTCGGCGCGCAATGCGGGAGTGGCCACCAGGGCACGCTCGAGCTCAACACTCCACGCCAGTTTGGCTGCCGCCAGGTCCCACGCATGGACTCCCCCCGTCCGATCTCCATTGGCAACGAAGTAGAGAAGCTCGCGCTCGTCATCGATGACCGGGGCGGCCACCACTACGGCACGCTCTGCCCGACGCTCGCCTTCGGGACGCCGGTGCAGGGTTTTCTCGACTCCATCAGGCGTCACACAAACAAGCGAAATTCCTTCGCCCCGGACCGCCCGGAGGAAATAGAAGTTCCCTTTGCTGTCGGCGCTGGCGGCGGCCTGAGGGGAGATGCCGGCATCCCATGTGGAGATCGATTCCCCGGTGTCGGGATTGATCGCGTGAAACTGGCCGCCCCAACTGCTCGCCACGACGCGCGCAGGGTCGGGCAGGAACAACAGGTCCGCTACGATGCGCGGGTCGCTCGTGGTGGGGAGCCGCCGCCGCCAGAGCACTGCACCATCCTTGGTCTTGAGACTGTAAAGCCAGCCTGCCTGGGTGCCGACAAAAACCCTGCCTTGACCCAGGTCCGCCACCGGTGTCGCCGAGATCGCCCCGTCGAGAGTCTGTCGCCAGACCTGCCGCGCTCCCGATTCAAAGGCGTAAACGGAGCCGGCCATGTCCGCAACAAAAGCCCGATGGTCAGCATCAAAAACGACCGCCGCCTGAACCCCTGCGCCCACGGAAATACTGAGCGCCGGAGGAGCCGCTACCCGACCGGCCGTGGCACTTCGACCGGTGCGGGCCGGACCGCCACCGGCGGTGGACCAAATGATCTGGCGCGAAGTGGGCGAGCTTTTCACGCCTGCGTGCGTTGGTAGGTCGGATGAAATCGGAATCGAGCCTCGTCCAATTTGAGCCCGACCACGTCGAGTTGTTTCAATCGGTTCTCACCCAAACCGCGCCGGCGCGCCAACGCCAGTTGATTGCTTCCGTTCACAAAGGGCACTGTATGCTCCGTGGCGTCGGGATCGAACCCCATCGCCGCCGCCGCCACGGCGTCGGTGCAAACCGGATTTCGGCCGGCAATCAGCAGGCCCGGACGTGTGATTGTGGACATGGACCCGTTCCACCAGCCTTCGGCGGATTGGATGGTGCTGATCCCGTCGATCACCACCAGATCAATCGGGAACGCGGTCGCCAGGTCCACGATGAATCGCGGCACATTATACCCATGATCGCCTTCCACGGTCTGACCCGTGAAGGTCCGCACGGAGGTCAGCGGCAATCGCGTGCAAGCGTGCATCGTCGAGCTGCGATATCCAATCGCGTTCTCGTCGGGTTCGGTCTTGAGGTCATCGCCATAGAGACTGCTGGGTGGAATACCGAAGAGATTCTTCAAACCGCCGGTGATCCCGCCGGAGACGTGCGTCTTCAGCTTCGTCAGGGAGACCAGGACGTCCGTATCGACGTACCCCCGATGGACCTCCCACGCCGTGGCCACTTCACCGCCATTCGGGACTTTTACCCACGCATAGTCCCGGTAAGCGCCGCGATTCCGCGTATTCACAAACCGGGCCCGCCCGTCCATCTGGCCATTGAATGTGTCGAGGTCGTACCCATATCCCTGGAAAGCCTCGGCATTGGACGAGCGAAAGGGAAGTTGATCACAAAACGTGACCGAGCGCGCGCCGTAATCCACCAGCAGACTGCCCAGCGCTCGAGCCACCACGGGGTGGACCGTCACGGTCAATCCCAACGGCACACCGCCCAGGTCTTCCTGGGAACTATTCACCAAATTGGTCTTGATCGTCACGTGCTTCCGTCGCATCAGGCGCGGCACATCCCCGCACTCCTCAAGCATCCGTCCCAATGCCCGCCGGACCTCTCCCATCTCGTAACGCTTGCAGAGCGCCAAAGCAGTCGGCGAACGCGGGATCTTCCCTTCCGCCGCTCGCAGGGCCGCGGCGCTCAGCGAAGGCAGGCTGGACGCCGTCAGTGCCAGGGCTGCGGTGCCCCGAAGAAAGTCTCGACGCGAAAGCACCCCGCCCGGACAGATCGGGGGACCAGCCTTGGGTTCCGATGGGCTTTTCACTCGTATACTTAACGCCCTCCTCCGAAGGAATTCAAGGGAACCGTTTAGGGGACACCGGAAACCTGGAGGCGGGTGGGACCATGCGCGGCCCGGGCTTTTGGCCCACGCTGCCATACCGGGCGGATTACGGTTCACCGGCTCGAGGGGGCGTCGCGATTTCTTTCACTTCCGGGCTGGGCGGGGCGTCGGTCCAGCGTGACATCTTCCCAGGATGCCGGATCTTCAAGCGACTCGAGGTGGGTGAAGACGGTCGCGTCGGGGAGCACGGCGCGAATGTCGTTTTCGATCCGGTCCAGCAATTCATGCCCCTTCTGCACCGTCCAATCACCGGGGACCAGCACATGAGTCGAGACAAAGCGCCGCGCCCCGGATTGTCGGGTGCGCGTGGCGTGGAATTCAACGCCCTGCTGCCGGTAATCGTCGAGTGCACGGTCGATCAGCGATCGTTGGTCGGCAGGCAATGCCGTGTCCATCAAGCCGAGGATCGACCGGCGCACGATACCCATTCCCGTTCGAACGATATTGGCCGCGACCAGCAGCGCAAGGATGGGATCCAGCCGTACCCAGCCGGTCACGGCCACCGCGCCTACGCCGACGATGACGCCGCCGGAAGTCCAGACGTCGGTTAACAAATGATGCGCATTGGCCTCGAGCGTGATCGAGTTGGCCTTGCGCCCGGTGCGAAGCAGCAGCAGGGCAACCCCGAGGTTGAGAAGCGCCGCCACGGCGGTGACGGCCAATCCCAGCCCAACCTGTTCCAGCGCGCGCGGCTTCAGCAATCGTTGAACTCCCGCGATGGCAATGCTCGCGGCCGCGAGTAGAATCAGCGTTCCTTCCACTCCGCTCGAGAAGTACTCGGCTTTGCTGTGACCGTAGGCATGATCTTCGTCAGCCGGCCGCGCCGCGATGCTCAACATCGCCAGTGCCAGAACTCCGCCTATCAGGTTGACCACCGACTCCATGGCATCCGACAACAACCCCACCGATCCCGTGATCAGGTAGGCGGAGGTCTTCAGCCCGATCGTCAGGATTGCCGCGGCGATCGATAACCAGGCAAATCGCGTCAAGGACGGACGCGTCAGTTGCACCAAAGCCCGGGGTGCGCCGGTCCCACTGTTGCCCATGCCCTCATGTAATGCGATCAAGCAATACTCCGCAAGGAATCTGAGTCATTCGGGATTGATTTGCCTGCGGCGAGTTTCTAACCTGCCCGCTCAATCCGATTGTTAACTCCTGGGGTAATTATGAAACGCAATAAGCTCTACCGGACCGGTTCTCTGATCGCAGTATTGACGGCAATGATTCTTCTGAGCGGGTGCGCCTGGTCCATCGGCGGACGCAAGGATGGCGAATCCTCCATTCATCCCTCCCAGGGCCAGGAACTCATCGATCTCAAACGCGCTCGGGATCAGGGCGCAATCTCCGACGCCGAATACGAGGCCCAGCGGGACAAAGTGCTGGCGAGATAACGTCCCACCGCAGTAGCCGCCATTCCTGCACCGGCGTCGGTAGGTGGCACAAGCGGTGCTGAACGGGTCCGACGACGTGCAATATGAACAGAATTGCCGACTGCGTACCCCCCGGACCGCTCACGCCAGGATGCCATTGAGCTGGCCCGTCCGATGGCGGGCGCCATTGTACAATCCGAGCGGTTATGCCAGCGAAGCGCTGCAGTTTATCCTGCCCCTGGCCGAGCAGGTGGAACTGGGAGTGATGCATGATTGCGTTTTGCGCTCGGACCGGTTCGAAGCCAGTCTGTCCGATCAAACGCGCTTTCTGCTGGCGGATCTCGAGGAAAAATATTCCACCGCGTCTGGCGGGATCACCGTCTGGCACAACCCGGCCAACGGCTTTGGTTCCGATCCCGAGGCCGCCGCGAATATTGGCCGAACCATGTTCGAGACCGACCGGATTTCAGAGGCCTGGGTGAGCCGCTGCAATCGAATGGACGAAGTCTGGGTCCCCAGCGCGTTCAACCTCGAGAGTTTTGCTTCCAGCGGTGTCTGTCGCCATAAACTCCACGTGGTGCCCGGGGCCGTCGATTGCCATTTGTTCGATCCCGCCCGCCACGAACCCATGCCGCTGCCGCAACGCGCAGCCTACAATTTTCTGGCGATGTTCGAGTGGTCGGCGCGCAAAGGCTGGGACGTTCTATTGTCGGCCTATCTGCAGGAGTTCTCGGCCGAGGACGACGTTTGTTTATATCTGCGTTGTTATCTGTTCAATCGTCCCGACGAGAATGGAGAGGCGGTCGTTTGGCGTCGGATCCGGGAGTTGGGAAGCCAACTCGGAATAAGAGACAAACCGTGGCCGAGAATCGAGTTGATCACCCATCAGATCGCGCCGGCCTCCCTGCCGGGTCTCTTTCGAGCGATGGATTGCCTGGTGGCGCCGAGCCGGGGTGAAGGCTGGGGACGGCCTCAGCACGAAGCGATGCTCATGGCGCTGCCCGTGATCGGCACGAATTGGAGTGGTAACACGGAGTTCATGAACGAGCACAACAGTTACTTGCTCGATTATGAACTCGAAAATATCCGGACCGTTGAACCCGAGTTGTGGCACTACCGCGGTCATCGGTGGGCCAATCCATCCGTGAACCATCTGCGTCGTTTGATGCGCCATGTCGAACAGCATCCCGAGGAAGCCCGGACCACGGGATGTCGCGCGCGAGCGGATCTGAGCCGGGATTATTCGCCGGGGCGGGTGGGCAAACAGGTGCTCGATCGCCTGACGGAAATGGAACGCCGATTGTGCACGCCGGTTTGTCCGGCCGTGCTGGCCCGACAGCTCATGGTCGCCGTGGAATCGCCCGGCCATCAACCGGCCCTGGTTGAGGTGGCTTGGGAAGGCAGCTATATGGATCACGGAAGTCTATCCCTGGTGAACCGCGAGTTGACCCGCGAGCTCTCCGGGCGCGATGGATTGCGGCTCACCCGGGTATCGACGGGTTCGGTAGACGAAAAGTTCCGGAACGATCCGGCCCATGCGGGAATGGAACGACGGGTCGTCTACCAGTCGCCGTGCAACGCACGCGTAACGGTGCGTCATGGCTGGCCGCCGAATTGGCAACGCCCGGCGAGCGGCGCCTGGGTTCTGATACAGCCATGGGAGTTTGGGGCCATACCGGCAGACTGGGTGGAACGGATGAACGCGGTGGACGAAATCTGGGTCTACTCGCGGCATGTCTGGCAGACCTATGTGGATTCGGGAGTCGAACCGCGCAAAATACGCATCGTTCCGTTGGGCGTGAACACCGATCGTTATCGGCCCGGAGTCAAACGCACGCCTCTGGCGACGCGCAAATCGTTCAAGTTCCTTTACGTCGGAGGCCGCATTCGCCGGAAGGGATTCGACGTTCTGCTCTCGAGTTATCTCCGGGCATTCACCGCCGATGATGATGTTTGCCTGGTCATTAAGGAATTTGGGACTGATGGAGTATATGCCGGCAAGACGATGGAGGGACTGATCGAGGCTGCCCAGGCGGAAACAGGGACTCCGCAAATTCTGCGGATCACCGAGGCGATTTCGACCGCGGCCATGGGGGGGCTGTACGCGGCGTGCCATTGCCTGGTGCATCCCTACCGCGGCGAGGGTTTTGGCCTGACGGTATTGGAGGCCATGGCTTGCGGTCTGCCCGTGATCGTAACGGGCGGCGGGGCCACGGACGATTTCGCGACGGATGAATTCGCCTATCGTATTCCCGCAAATCGCGTGTCGATCGGTGGGACCGTCGATGGTCATGCGCTGGCGAGGAATGGTTGGCTGCTGGAACCGGATCAGGATGCACTAACCCGGCAGATGAGGGAAGTGTTTGAGCACCCGGAAGACGCCAGTGCAAAGGGGCTGGCGGCCTCGCGACACGTGCGGGAGCAGTGGTCGTGGAAACAATCGGCGGCGATCGCGAGTCAGCGAATTAGCAACCTGGTGGCTCGCCAGGACGCCAACACATCGGCCCGCGAACAGGAGCGCCAACAGCGTGCCTGCAATCGGCCAGTGCCGGTCGTGTCGCGCTCTGGAGCCCTCGACGAGGCGCGGACTTTGCAGGATAAGAATCGCTGGGATGAGGCCTGGGATTGCACGGTCGAAGCGATCCGGATGAGGCCCTTTCACCCGGAAGCCTTTTGCCTGCTCGGCCAAATCGCGGCCGCATCGAAAGACTTCTTTACCGCGCGACAATGCGCCGAAAGCGCATTGCGGCTGGCGCCCTCCGCAGAGCGGGCGAAGAGACTCTTGACGGAGGGAGCTCCGGTGCCCGCCTCTCCATCGGGAGGACGGCCCGGGATCGCGGATCTTACCCAGCCAGGCCGTAAGCCGCGGCTGTCGATATGCCTCATCGCGCGGAATGAAGCTCGCAATCTGGCGCGATGCCTGGCTTCGGTGAAGTCGGTGGCATGGCAGCTCATCGTGGTGGACACTGGCTCCAACGATGGAACGGTGGAGATCGCGCGGGATTTCGGCGCCGAGGTTTATCGGTTCGACTGGTGCGACGATTTCAGCGCGGCACGAAATGAGGCGCTGGCCCATGCGCGAGGCGATTGGGTCCTGAGCCTTGACGCCGACGAGGAATTGCCCTCAGAGAGTCTCGCGGATTTAGAACGGCATCTGGAAAGTCCGGAGGCGATCGCCTTTCGGTTACCTTTGACCGAGGCGGGCAAAGCGGAAGAAGGTTGCCATTACGTGCCGCGGTTGTTTCGCAATGCCCCCGGTGTCTGTTTTTCTGGACGAATTCACGAGCACCCATTTGGCAGCCTCGAGGCAATGCAATTCGCCTGGGGCCTGGAGAATCGCTTGGGGACGGCGAAGATATTGCATCACGGTTATGCGGAATCTTCCGCTGGTCAGCATGATAAAACCGTCCGCAACCTGCGATTATTGCAGATCGCGATCGAGGAGAGCCCCGAAGATCCCAATCTGCAAATGAACCTGGGCCTGGAACTGGCGCGCGCTGGCCGGCTCGCCGATGCCCTGCCGTGGTATCGTGCCGCCTTTAATGGATTATCAGCCTTGCCGCCCAATGCGGTTACGCCTGAAATGCGGGAGACACTGCTCACCCAGTTTGCCACGCATTTGTTGACCGCCAATCGCCCGGACCAAGCCGTCAAACTCCTGCAGTCGCCGCTGGCTGCCCCGGGATTGTCCGCGTCGCAGGAGTTCATTCTGGGCCTGTGCCTGGTGGAACTCGGCCGGATGGAAGAAGCGCTCAAATCATTTCGCACCTGTCTGGATCGACGGAAGCTGACCGCTTTCGGGTCCGTGAATCCCAAAATCCATCAAGGGGCGCCCGAACATTGCATGGCCGTTTGCTTTTGGAAACTGGGGCGAACGGACGAGGCTCGAGCGGCCTTTGGCAGGGCGCTCTCGTCATATCCGGACGCTCGGTTCTTGAAATTGGATTGGGCCCGGTTCCTGAACGAAACCGGCGATTCCATTCAAGCGCTTGGGGTGCTTCATGAATTGGTAACGAGCGATGCGGGACACGTCGACGCATGGCGGCTCGGAGGCCAGATTGCCCTGCATACGGCTTCCACTTTCGAGTTCGCGGCGGATTGGACGGCAGAGGCCGCCAAACTCCATCCCACTAACCACGAATTGCGCTGGCAACATGCCGAGGCGCAATTGTTGACCGGCAACGCCGCAGGCGCGCTGGTGAGCCTGAAGAGCGGGGCCCCGTCGGGCTCGCGTGTCCGGGCAGTCTGTTTGATGTGCCAGAGTCTTGCGGGTGAAAGTGTGATGGTCAAACCATCGGTCGAACTGAAATTGAGCCGGGCGATCCTGGAATGGTATCGAACGTTGGTGGATCGGGGCGCGATCGGACTGGTGACGTGGATCAACAAATCGATCGAGGCTTGGGGTTCGGCGCTTCCTACCGCGGCGCGCGTTTTGAAAACGACACTCCAGGAAGTCGCCACCGCGTAACCACTGGGACCGGATAACCGTCCATCCCCCACCACGGACCCGAACCCTTCGAGGTGATGGATCGTCCGCCTAAGTGGTCTGTTTCATAAATACGGTCACGTTCGATGCGCCCAATTTGGCCTGAGGCAAGGCGCGAGGGCGAGAGTGTATCCCCTGCGATACTCGACCGACCGAGCAACGCCGCCCCAGGCCAAATTCGGCGCAACCCTCCGGGCGGCCGTTCTTTTTCGGCCAGACTTCGTTGCTCGCGCCTTACAGACCGCTGCGGGTATGCTCGTTGCTCGCGCCTCGTCTGGCCGAAAAACCCCTGGCCGCGAACGTAACCGCATTTATGAAACAGACCACTATCGTTCCGGTCTTCCCAAATGGCTCTGAAAATACGTTGCGATCCGGCTGTAGAGCCGCTCGGAGACCACCGGATCCGGCGTCATGTGGGTCATCCCCGACAGCGGCAATAGATCAAACGGTTTGCCGGCCCGGAACAGCGCATCCGCAAGTTTCAGTGTATGCCGGAAATAAACATTGTCGTCCCCCGTCCCATGAATGAGCAACAAGGAGCACTGCAAATCGCCGGCGTACGTGAGCAATGAGCCTTCCCGGTAGGCTTCAGCGTTGGTATCCGGCAAACCCAGATAACGCTCCGTATAGTGAGTGTCGTAATCGAGCCAATCGGTTGGCGGTGCGCCCGCGGCTCCGGCCTTGAAAACATCCGGTCGCCGAAGCACCCCCAGCGCCGATAAGTAGCCGCCGAATGACCATCCATAGATCCCCACCCGGTCCAGATCCAGTTCTCGGTAGCGTTCCCCCAGCCCTTTCAAACCCGCGACCTGATCCTCCAATGGTACCGATCCGAAGTGCCCGGCAATCGCGCGTTCCCAATCATGCCCGCGTCCCGGCGATCCGCGACCATCAAGGCTCACGACAATGAAACCCTGATCGGCCAGCCATTGCGTCATCAACCAGGCTCGCATGGTGGCCGTGACCACGCCCGTTGCGGGTGGCGGCAATGGCCCGCCATACACGTGCATAATCACCGGGTACCGCTTCCGGTCCTCAAAATTGTGCGGCCGGACAAGGGCAGCGTAAAAGCCCGGGCCCACGCCGACTTTCGTGAGCTCGACGCGGGGGACAAAGGGCGGCTCCTCCGCCACCGAGGGCAGTTCGCCCACGACGGTGCCGTCGGCGCGATACACAGTGGATCGCGGCATTTCCCCCAAAGTGGCACCCGTCCGCACCTCCACCGCCGCCCCCTCGCCGAAGTTGCCCGAGTGAATCCCCAACCCCGTCGTCAGGGCGACAGGCGGGCCACCTTCGAGTCGCGCTTGAAACAGTTGCGATTGGGTCGGGTCCGGCTGGGCTGTGAAGAAGACATCGCCGGACTCCGCTTTCATTTTCAACAGCGATTGGAACCCGGCCCGGTCATCGACAATGATCCGGCGCAATTCTCCCGAACGATCGTGCCATTCGAGTTGCCAGCCTGCCTCCCGCTCGCTCGCCCACAAAAAGCCGCGCCCGTCAGACAGCCAGCGCGGCACATCCTGTCGCAGACTCACCCACGCCTCATCGCGCTCGGTGAGCAATACGAACGTGCGACCCGACTTCGCATCCGCCTCGAGCAACACCAGCTCGTGTTGATCCCGCGTCTGGACGGCCAGTGTCAACGGTCCGTGCTCGTCCCAAACCACGGTGGCGAGATACGGATAACGCTCGCGATCCCAGTCCACCCAAACCGTTTCCCCGCCGCTCAACTGAACAATGCCGAGCCGCACGCGGACGTTATTCCTGCCGGGCCGGGGATAGTAGCACGGGTAGGGCGGCACTTCCGGTCTTGCCGGATCCGCCACATGCCACACCTCGACCCCTTCATGATCACTCTCTTCGTAGGCAATCGCCTGCGAGTCGGGCGACCACCAATAACCTGAAAACCGTCCCATTTCTTCCTGCGCGACAAACTCCGCCAGTCCGTGGCGCAATGTGTCGGTGCCGCCCCGGGTCACGCGCCGCTCGGTCTGCGTCGCAAGATCGAATACATACACATCTTGATCCAGGACATACGCGACGTTCCGTCCGTCCGGCGAGAATTTTGGATCGACGAGTGTGCCGGCCCCGGTGTCCAGTTGCCGGGCCTCACCCGTCGCCCGCACGACGAGGTAGATCTTCCCGGACAGGCTGACCAAAATCCTGGCGCCATCCTTCGAGAGCTGAAAATCAGTGAAGCCGCCCACACTGACCCGCATCCGCTCGCGGCGGGCCTTTTCCTCCGGCGACAGTTTTTCATCCGCGCCCTTGAGCAACTGCTCCGGGGTGAGCAACTCCTTCGTCACACCCGTTGCCGCGTCAAACTCATACAATTGGAGCCGGGGCACTCGCGGCTGGGCACGAAGAAAAAGCACCGCCTGGCCGTCCGGCGTCGGGATCGCTTTGACTGGCCTCCCCAACGTGAATCCCCGGGTCTCCGCGTAATCGCGCAGAAATTGCGTATTCGAAGGCCCCGGAGAAACCATCGCGGCCCGCGACCCTGTCACGCCCGTCAGGCAAATGGACGTAATCAACCAGAAAAGTGGGATCCGCATGGGCTCAACAATAGCCAGCCGGCGACTCACACACAAGCGACGGGCTGATTTCAAATCTCCAGCGTCCCACCGATCGGCGGTAAATGCAGCGTGCGCCCCGCAGCCTTGAATTTCTGCCTGGCTTCGTCGTGATCGATCCGGATCGGCGGGAACGTATCGTAGTGCACGCCTAACACCTGGTTGCAGCCGATGAATTCCGACGCCTGGATGGCCTGCTCCACCCCCATCGTGAACGTGTCTCCGATGCACAACGCCGCCCATTTGAATTGCGTCGATTCCCCGATCAACTTCATGTCCGACATCAACGCGGTATCCCCCGAGTAATAAAAGTTACCTTCCGGCGTTCGCACCACCCAACCCCCGGCAGCGCCGCCATACGACCCGTCCGGCAGGCTGCTCGAGTGGAGCGCCGGCACCAGGGTCGCCTGGAACCCGTTCAACCGGGCGGTCCCGCCAAGGTTCATGGGATAGAGGTTCTGCAGCCCTTGTCGAGTCAGCCACAGATAGATTTCAAAATTTGCGAGGACTTGAGCGTTCGTTCGCTTCGCAATGGCCACCGCATCCGCCACGTGATCCTCGTGCGCGTGAGAAAGCAGAATGTAATCGGCGGGGACCTCATTCATTCGTATCTTCTTCGCCAGTTCGTTGGGGGTGATGAAAGGATCGAACAGCAAATGTTTCCCGCCCGTCTCCACCCCAAAACAGGAATGACCGTAATAGGTGATCTTCATAGTGTGCGCCCTCGTAAGTTGGGCTGACTATTCCAGCCCGTCCGTCTTCGGTCAACCCGACTGCGTGCTTCCGGAGGGACTGCGTACTTCCGGAGGGACGAGCTCCGCGAGTCCCTGGATGGTGGATTAAGCGAGTCAGGGCCTCGTGTAACTCGGCCCTCCGGGTGGTTGGTTGGCAAACCGGAGGGACGAGCTCCGCGAGGCCCTGGATGGTGGGTTAAGCAAGTCAGGGCCTCATGGAACTCGGCCGTCCGATGTGAAATCTCAAAGCTCCGCACTCGCAAGTTGTTAGGATTGGTGCCAGAGGAGGGATTTGAACCCCCGACCAAAGGCTTATGAGTCCTCTGCTCTACCCCTGAGCTACTCTGGCAACCGCTTAACCGCAATGACGTATGACGCATGGCAGGCTGGCACTTTGACGTTGAGCGATCACAACGCCATCAACGCCCGCGCCACCAGAAGCATCACTCCCCAAGCGCCCGTTGACCATCCCCGTCATCATCCGCGCGGACGCTATATCAAGGTTCTGGATGCGCGCAAGTGTCGAGTGCATGGGCTTTGAATGCGCAACGGGCGCCGACGGTTATTTGACCGCCCTGTCTGATCACAAAGGATTTCGCGAAATGCGGCCGCAACGGCGCCTGGTTAGTTTCGAGGAGAGTGAGCGAGTCGCCACGGCCGCGGCAGGGGCTTCGCTCGCCGTCAGAATGGTGGCGGGCTTTATCCTTCTTATGGCTTGCCCCGGGGCTGCCGGAGTGAGACTCCGCTGCAACGTCCCAGCAGGATATTCGCTGGCACTCTGTAGCTCCGGTAGTTATGATTCACGTTCAAATCCTTCGGCACACGCCGCCATGCGGTTAATCGGCCGGCGCGACCGCTGCCGAACGATGCCATCCGCCTGAGGGATTGCGCCATGAGCCACACGACGACCCCGCAAAAACCATGACTCCCGGTTCGATCGTGCAATGTCGCAACCGCGAGTGGGTTCTACTCCCCAGCGACCAGGAGAATCTCCTCCTGCTGAGACCATTGACTGGCGCCACCGACGAGGTGGTCGCCGTCCACAAAGGCCTCACGGATCTCCTCGGATACTCGTTTCCAGAAGAGCGCGTGCGTTCGGCTAAGTTTCCACCGCCCTCGCCCGACGACATCTCCAACGTCGCCGGCGCTCACCTGCTCTGGCAGGCGGCGCGCCTCACGCTCCGTGAAGGAGCAACCCCTTTCCGCTCTCTCGGGCGTGTGTCGATCCGCCCACGCACCTACCAGTTTGTCCCCCTGCTCATGGCTCTGCGTTTGGACACCATACGAATGCTGATCGCCGACGACGTCGGGGTCGGCAAAACCGTCGAAGCCCTGCTGATCGCCCGCGAAATGATCGATCGCGGTGAAATCAAACCGCTCTGCGTGCTCTGCCCGCCTTACCTCTGCGAACAATGGCAGAAGGAGCTGAGCGAGAAATTCAGCCTGGACGCTGTTATTATCCGGTCCGGCACCGTCAGCCAACTCGAACGCCGGATCCCCGCCGGCGCGGGCAGCATCTTCAGCTACTACCCCGTTCAGGTCGTCAGCATCGACTTCGTGAAGGGCGACCGCAAACGCGACAATTTCCTTCAACATTGCCCGGACTTTGTCATCGTCGACGAAGCCCACGGCTCGGCGTCAGCCGCCGGCGTCAACAGCAACCAGCACCAGCGCCACGAACTGCTTAAAGACCTTACCGCCAAAGCATCACGGCATCTGGTGTTGCTCACCGCCACGCCGCACAGCGGTATCTCCGATTCTTTCCGTTCCTTGCTCGCTTTGCTCCGCCCTGAGTTTGCACAATACGAAATCACCGCCTTGACCGAGGCCCAGCGCATCGAACTCGCCCGTCACTTCGTTCAGCGCACGCGCAAGGACATTGAAAAAGACTGGGAAGCCGAACACTGCTTTCCCAAGCGCGTGCCGTCCGACGAGCATTACCGGCTGTCCGACGCCTACGGCGAATTGTTCGGGGACACCTACGAGTTTTGCACTGAACTCGTCCGCACCGGTCAGTCACTCGGCAAACGCCAGCAGCGTGTCCGCTACTGGGCCGCGCTTGCGCTGCTTCGCTGCGTCATGTCCAGCCCCGCGGCCGCGGTCGCCGCCTTGGCAGCGTCGCGAAGGTGCGTTGCCCCAGTCGGATGAGGAAGTGGATTTCGGCCAGCATTATTCGAGTCGGGCAACGAGCAGACCGACGACAGCCAGCCCACGCCCCCGGTCGAATCCGCGGAACAAACCTTGCCGGAAAGCTGACCGACGCAAACTCCGTGATCTCTCGCGCCGCGCGGATGGAATTGCCCACACTCCCGACGACACCAAGCTCGCCGGCTGCGCCAAGCTGGTCGCGGGGCTTCTCGCGCGAAGGTTTCCATCCCATCGTCTGGTGTCGATACATCGCGACGGCTGACTATGTCGCCGAGGGATTACAGCGTGCCCTTCGCCATGAGTTTGACAAGATTCGCGTCGTCTCGATCACCGGCCTGCTCAGCGACGATGAACGGCGGGCCAAGGTGACCGAACTCACCGAGGAACGCCGCCGTGTCCTGGTGGCCACCGACTGCCTAAGTGAAGGCATCAACCTGCAAAGCGCCTTCAATGCTGCTCTTCACTACGATCTGCCCTGGAATCCCAACCGCCTCGAGCAACGCGAAGGCCGCGTGGACCGCTTCGGTCAGACCCTTTCCAAAACCGTCAAAACCATCCGCTACTTCAGCCCGGACAATCCCGTGGACGGCGTCGTGATCCGCGTGCTGCTCAATAAGGCCCGCGAAATCCACCAGGCCCTCGGCACGCATGTCCCCGTGCCGGAGGAAAGTGAGACGGTGACGCAGGCCGTTCTCCAGGCCCTCTTTTTTCGGGGACGCACCGCCGAGGAAGCGCTTCCCCAAATGGAACTCGGCTTGGAGCTGCCAGAGGTTGTCGCTCTCCATCAGAGCTGGGACCTCGACGCAGCCCGCGAAAAAGAAAACCGCACCCGCTTCGCCCAGCGCGCCCTCAAGCCCGAGGAAGTCCGGCGCGAACTCGAGGCCACCGACGCCGTCTTGGGCGACCCCGAAGCTGTCCGGCTATTCGTCTTGAATGCCTGCCAGCGACTCGGGATCCACATCGCGCCGCTCGCGGCGAAGAAGCCAGAGGAGCGGAGGCAGACGGGAGACAGGAGACAGGAGACGAGAGCAGCCGCCGTGTCTCCCGTCTCCCTTCTCCCATCTCCCGCATCTCCGTCGGTCCTGACGCCCGCGCCGGGTTGCCGCCAGCCATCCATGCGGCCCTGCCGGTGACCAAGTCAGGCCAGTGGCACGTCAGTTTCATTTCCCCGACACCTGAGAGCACCGAATACCTCGGTCGCAACCACCGCTTTGTGGCTACGCTGGCTCAGTTTCTCATGGAGGAGGCCTTGACCAAGGGCGCGACGGCTCGGGCATCCCGCTGCGGCGTCATGCGCACCGGCGCCGTATCACGGCTTACCACCCTCTACTTGCTGCGCCTGCGGTTCCTCATTGAGCAACCGGATCGCACGGCGTTGCTCGCCGAAGAAGTGCAGGTCATCGGGAACTTGGGAATACCGGGAGAGCGTGAGAACGTGAGACGGGGAGACGCAGAATGGCTTGCGGAACGAGAGGTTTTGCGACTGCTGACCGAAGCTCAAGCCGATGCAAACATTATCATGGAAGAAAGGCGCGAGCTGATCACCACCGCCTTGGCCGGCTACGAGAAACTGGATTCGGCCATCGGGCAACACATCGCTGGCCGCGCTAAGTCCTTGACCGAGGCGCATCGGCGCATCCGCAAAGCCGTCTCGATGCGTGTCGGTGGTCTGGCGGTGAAGCCGCAGTTGCCGCCTGATTTGCTGGGCGTGCTGGTGCTTCAACCGCTCGTTGAACGGCAGACCCTGCGAGCGTGAGACTAAACCCAAAGAACGCATGGACAAGATACTCAGTCACCGAGACCTGAAGGGTTGGAAGAAGGCGATGGACGCAGCGATGGCCGTGTTCGAGGTCACGAAGAATTTTCCATCCGAAGAAAAGTTCTCGCTGACGGATCAAGTGCGACGTTCCTCGCGTTCCACTCCCGCGCAGATTTCGGAAGCATGGCGGAAGCGTCGCTACGCCGCCGCCTTTATCAGCAAACTCAACGACGCCGAGGGTGAAGCAGCCGAGACGCAAACTCACATCGAACTGGCCCGTCGCTGCAAGTATCTGTCCGACCAGAAAACCGTCAACTCCCTGTCAGGAGCCCCCATGTCCAGCGCCAGTGAATCCCCGATTTTCAAATCCCTTATGAAGAAAGAAAACCTGCCGGCGGTTCTCGAAATCGTCACGCACGCGGAACTGATCCGCGAGCAGGTGACGCTGCAGTTTTGGCAAGGCCTTGAAGGCGCCATCCGGAAACACCAGCCAGCGGGTTTGCCGATCGAGATCCGCAGAGTATCGGATGAATCAAAGAAAGCTGGTACGGGGTGGGGCGCACTGGAGGCGAGGCTCTTACCGCTCGACGAGCAGACCCAAGGTCTCTTTCTTGCGCTGGAGGCGTGGTGTTCGCCTTCTGGCGGCAATCTCTGCACTACCGTGTTCTGGCCTCACGAAGGAGCGGCTCTGGATGATCGAATTGTCCGTGCGGGAGTTGTTCTCCGCCAACCTCCGCAAAGTCGGTCGTTCTTCACAATGGCGGATGAACGGCCGCGGGAGTTCGTTGACCGCGAATTGGTGGAACAGGCGCGGCTGTGGCCGGAGGCATTGCTCCAGGTCAGTCCGTCGTATGCCCGCGTTGCCACAGTGGACCAGTTGGCCGAGCAAGGCGTGGTGCTTCCCGAAACGGCCGGGATCTTCCGCACCGACAGCGGTTCGCCCTATGAAATATTGGAATTGGATGAGCGGGCCGATCCTCCGGCGGCTCCTCCGCAGGGTTACCGCGTGCTGACTTTCCGTTACGATCGCAACATCACCGACCAGATAGCCCAGTATCCCGAAGTTTTCGGACGGCCATCAGGCCGATGAGAATCGATGCAACAAATGCTGCAGAGAGTGTCCGTCAATTTGCGCCTCAAGAGATGTTCGCAACTTGTCACAACTGGAGCGGAGGGGGTCTCATCTCCACAAGGGTTCCAGATCCGGCTCGGCGAGCGCCTTCAGCCGGAGGTGTTTCAGGTGCCCGGCTTTTTTGGCGATTTCGCTGGCCCGATGGAGCCAATCCCGGGCTTCCGGGATCCGGCCCAACTGAGCGGCATAACAGGCCAAATTGAAGGGGACGACATCGACATCGGGAAATCGCTCGACGGCCGGAAAGAGGGCATCCCAGGCGGCCTGTAAACCGCCGCCCATCGCGCGGCGCAATCCGTAGGCTCGATAGATCCATCCCGATACGCGGCCGGGTTCCAACTTGATCAGGGACTTGCCCAACTGCGCGCACGCCTCCCATTTCTTGGCCCGAGCGGCTACCTGCCATTGGATTTCGAGGACATCCGAGTGCGCTTGGAAATGCGCGGAGATCTTCTCCAATTCGCGGCAGGCCTCATCGGGGTGCCCGAGTTCCAGCCAGCCTTCGGCGGCTCGCAGATAGTGGCTGTCGGGTGGTCCCAGTGAGTTCACGTGCGCGATACTATCACGCCGAGGCCAACAACGAAACTACAACCGTTCGCCCGGGGCCGGGCCGCGTCGTCAACCGCCGCCCCATACTCCAGTCCGGGTCCACGGGCAGCCAACCCGGGCGATCTCAGTCGTCGCGTAGGACGTGGCAGTTGTAGCCGCCGGGGTTCTTGACCAGATAATCCTGGTGATACTCCTCGGCCGGGTAAAACTCCGAGGCGGCCGTAATCTCGGTGGTGATCGGCCGCTTGAACTTGCCCGACTTCTCCCACCGGTCCTTCACCGCTTCCGCCGTCTTTTTTTGGGCTTCGCTGGTGTAAAAAATGGCCGAACGATACTGCGTTCCCACGTCGTTGTGCTGCCGGTTCAGGGTGGTGGGATCGTGCATGCGAAAGAAATAATCGAGCAACTGTTCGTAACTCAATCGGTCGCTGTCGAACTCCACTTGGATCGCCTCGGCATGGCCTGTCCGGCCGGTGCAGACTTGTTCGTAAGTCGGGTTCTCCGTTTTGCCACCCGAGTAACCCACCGTCGTTTTGACGACCCCGGGAATCTTCCGAATGATTTCCTCCATGCCCCAAAAGCAACCGCCGGCGAGAATGGCTGTTTCGTGGACCGGCGCCTTGATGAGCCCCGCTTTCTCGAAAGGTTCGAGGTACCGGCCATAGCCCGCCTGGTCCATCTCTTCCAGCGGAATGAACTTCAATGAAGCGGAGTTGATGCAGTACCGTTTCCCACCCATTTTCGCGGGACCGTCGTCAAACAGGTGACCGAGATGCGAGTCCGCCACTTTCGAGCGCACTTCGGTGCGCACCATGCCGTAAGTGGAGTCTTTTTTCTCGACGATGTCAGTGTTTTCGACAGGGCGGGCGAAGCTGGGCCAGCCCGTGCCCGAATCAAATTTGTCGAGGGAACTGAACAGGGGCTCGCCAGACACCACGTCGACATACAGGCCGGGTTTGTGATTGTCCCAGTAGGCATTATGGAACGCCGGTTCCGTCCCGCACTGCTGGGTGACGGCAAACTGCTCGGCCGACAGTTTCTTCTTCAGCTCCGTCGGTTCAGGTTTCTTGAAATCATTCATACTTCCTGAATCAAAGGTTGAGATTTCTTTCGGCTGCGCGCTGCCGGGTGACACGATGGCGACCAGGCCGGCTGCCAATAACACAACCGCGGCGGCTCCTGCAATATTGATCCGCGACATAAGGCTTGATCCATTCAATTTCAGTTTTCGTTCGAGACTCTAGCCCAGGAATGCTCCTGGCGCCACAAAGGTAAGTCGATTCGGACAGGAAAAACTTACAGCCAAATTCCATGCGGTCCGCCAGGCCGAAAGGTCAATTGAGGTCCTTGAGCGAACTCGACGAGTGTTCCTGCACCCATTCAATATCCGGATTGTTCGGTTGCAACTGCCGGTTAATGGTCGTCCGGCGGACGGGGATGCTGGTTCGCGGATCGATCCACTTCTTGATGAGCGCGTGACCATCGGCAAACGAGAATCCGGCAGCGCCGTTGTGGTAACTCGCCGGGGTGTCCACCCAGGTGGCGGTCGCCGCGCGCAATTGCATCGAGACGGCAAACCAGCCGTCATTGATGCTGTCCGGATGCTCATCCAGGAACACCCAGGCCTCTGACGGCGAGGGGTCGACGATCTCGGCGTATTTGATGAACTGCCGAAATCCCGGCTCGAAATTCGAATCCGGCCGGGTGGGATTGAACCCCATCCAATTATTCATCGAGTTGCTCCGGACTCGAGGGACCAACACGCCATTCCCCATGGTCGCCTGGCTCCTGTCCGCCGGACATTTATAGACGCCGACGGTTTTCAGGTAGCGGCCCAACAACGAATTCACCAAGTACAGGGTATTGGTGTTATCGGGACTGTTGTCATAGGTGAGCCAGCCGTCCACCCAACCGCGGGCGTTGTTCCCATCGCCGTTTTGGACGAGCTTGTCGTTATTGTCGTCCGCATAGAGAAACCAGGCGAGCTGGAGCTGTTTCATGTTGTTCAGGCACGAGATCCCCTGCGCCTTCGCCTTGGCCTTGCTCAGCGCCGGCAGCAGCATCCCCGCAAGGATCGCAATGATCGCAATCACCACTAAGAGCTCGATGAGTGTGAAGCCGGAATTCCGGTACGAATATGTTCGCATGGCGCGTGTCTGGTTGTCCGACATTATCGCAGAATTCCTTTTTAAGGCCGGGTTGTCAACCGGTCAGTCGGAGCGGAGGAGGCTCATCCCAGGTTGTCGGTGGCTCTGTATCCTCCGCCGCGTGGGGGCACGCGGCCTACAAGGAGAACGGCTTCTGCCTGGAGGCCCGGTGCCCTCACCGGGCGTCTGCCAGCACCGCCAATTTGAAGATGCACTGCCCAACGCTTTCAATCTCGCGGGAGGGTAAGTTCTCGACGAAAAAACGTGACTCTCTTGTTCAGATAATTAGCCTGCAGAGCAGGCTAGCGGGCGATGGGACGACGGAGAAGATCGACCCGGGTTCAGCCCGCGGCTGCGGGACGGTTACACATCTCAAGCATCTCAAGGAACAGCCTGATTCGACGGCGATGGGGTTTCTTCCACCGGCTCCTCTGGCGCCGCGCTCGTGGAACAGGGCAATAATGTCTTGGTATCCGGTCAGGGTCGGCAGGGTGTAAGAACCGCCACGGCGCAAGTTATTCAAGGCCTCGCCGACGAGCGCCGATGGCGTTTTCCCGTCCGTGTCTTTGGCGTTGGGATCCGCCTGGGCGTCGAGCAGCAGCCGGGTCAGATCCAGATTCCCGCGATTTGCCGCGAAATGCAGGGCAGTATGACCCCGCTCATCGGCGGCATTTACCGATGCGCCATGATCCAAAAGGTACCGGGTTAATTCAATGTGTTGCCCGGCCACCGCAACGTGCAACGGTGTGACGCCTGGCACCGGCACGCGCGAGGGATCGTAGCCGATCTCCACAATGGGTCCGCGCACCGGCGCATCGCGCATGGGAGACCGGATCGCTCGCGTAGGCATGCGGTGTGTCGTCATTGAAGACGCTTCCTGTGCGGGCTGGCTTCCCGCAGCGGCGGTGCGTGGCGTCATTTCGGGCCAATGTTGGGGGACCATTCCGCGCGCGTTCACATCGGCGTCATGCTCGAGCAACATTTTGGCGAGTTCGACGGAGCCTGATTGAGCGGCGAGATGGAGCGCGGTCCAGCCGTTGGCGGTGCTGGCCTTGGCGTTGGCACCGTGATCGAGCAGGGGCCTGGTCAGGGATGGGGACGTCTCGTCCGGAGGAGGACTTGCCCACGACCAGGTCACCGCACGGAACAGGGGAAACCACGGCTGGCCATCGCCGCTGGTCCACCCGGGTGCGTTGGGATCGGCGCCGGCGGCCAACAAGGACTCGACCAACGGCGGCGACCCGCCCTCGAGCGCAACATGCAACGGGGTATTCGCGCCAGTGTCACGGAGGTTGGGGTCGGCTTTGTGGTCAAGCAGGAGTTGAAGCGTGGCGGCGGCGTTGTTTTGGACCGCCCAATGCACGGGGGTAATGCCACTGGCGGCCCGCGCATTCACGTTCGCGTGGTAATCCAGCAAAAGCTCCGTCATCGGAACCTCCCCCTGCCCGACCGGTTGGAAGAGCACGGTCCATTGGTTATCGGGCGCGGGAGCGACAACTGGCGTTTCCGGGTCGGCCTCCTGTTCGAGCAGGAACTTCGTCATGGGGATGTTCTTCGCCTCGACGGCGTCGAACAGCGCGGTCTTCCCTTCGGTGTTGGTGGTATTGATCTTTGCTCCGGCGCTCAGCAGCACTCTTGCCGCAGCCAGTTGTCCGCCCAGCACCGCGCGCATGAGCGGCGTGCGACCGCCGCGATCCGTGACCTCGATGTCGGCCCCGTGGCTGAGCAGCAGTTCAATCATGGAAGGGAATCCGTTTTCGGCGGCCCAGTGCAGGGCGGCCGAGTCCATGCGCGCCCCTTCGTCCCCGTTGCGCAGCAGAGTCCTCGCATCGCGAACATAGCCTGTGGCATTGACCTCCGCGCCACTGGCCAGAAGCACTTCGGCTACTTCCCGGAACCCGCGTTTTGCCGCGAGTTGGAGGGGTGATTCGGAATCCCGGGTGGTGGCATTGACGTTGGCGCCATGGGCTATCAGGAGTTCACACATGCTTTTGTGTCCCGATTCGACCGCCCAGTGCAGGGGCGTCCAGCCTTTGCGGTCGGTGGCATCGACATGAGAACCTTTGGCCAGCAGAAAATCAGCAACGGCGAGGTACCCATTCTGCGCCGCCTTGTGCAGCCATGTCCCCTCTTGCGGCGTCGCATTGCGCGCGTTCATGACGAGATCGGGGCTGTCTCTGAACATCACCTCTGTCCGCTGCAGCTCGTCGTTTTCCTCACGCGTGGCCGGCACGGGACCGGCACCCGCGGTAGGGGATCCGGGTGCCGTCGCCGCACCGCGTTTCGCCGCCGCCAATTCGCGCTCGATACTGAGGATCCGTCGACGGAGCGGGATCTCGTCCAGCGGCGGGGCGGTGCCGACCTGGATTCTTCGGCGCATCTCTTCGAGGTCGGTCTTGGCGAGTTCGAGTTCCTGTTCGAGCAACTCCGTCTGCCGATCGACCGATCCGAATTCGGGCAATTTACGCTGGAGCTCGAGGAGTTCGCGTTGCACGCGGCGCACATCGGTGGCCTCGGCCCTGCCGTTTTCGTAGCGCTTCTGGACGGCCTGATGTTCGTTCTCGACCAGTTTCAGTTCTTCGCGCAGTGAAGCCACGTCGGCGGGATCGTATTGGGTAAGGCCGGGTGCAACCGGAATGGTGGTTTCGGCATAGCCCAGGAGCCCGAGGTGCTCGCGACTCGTCTTGACCAGACTGGATTCATCACTGAAATCGCGCAGGATCCGCTGGTAAGCTCCAACGGCGTCGTTTGTCCGGCCCTGTTTGCGGTAAACCTCGCCGAGTCGGAACAGGGCGGTGGCGGCGGTTTGACGGATGGCGTCGGCCTGGTTGACCGCGTCCTGGTAAGCGGCCGCGGCGGCTTCGAGATTCCGATTCACTTCCTCCTCGAGCAGTCCGCGCCGGATCGATTCGGTGATGGGATCGGCGGCGAATGCGCTTACGGCGAGCGCCAACAGGAGCAGTGGAATTGAGGACGTTTTCATGCGGAGAGATTAGCGATCGGGGGTTCGCGAATTGTCACGGAGATGCAAAGTAACAGAGTAGCGCAGTGTTCCATCTTCCATCCTCATTCATCGCCGCGTTTCTCGGCGTGGGCCGGTTCGAGCCGATAGCCCACGCCATGGACCGTCTTGATCCAGCGCGGTTGATCCGGCGTAGGCTCGATCTTGGCGCGCAAACTGGCGATGTGATTATCAACCGTCCGGGTGGTGGGAAAGGAACCGTAGCCCCAGGCCACATCCAGAAATTGCTCCCGGGTGACCGGCTCGCCTTCGGCCTCGGCCAGCAGGCGCAAGGTCGCGAATTCTTTGGCGGTCAGGTGCAACTCACTGTTTCGCCGCCAGACGCGCTGGAGGACGAGGTCGATCCGGACCTCGCCCAACACTAATTCCCGCACGGCGCGCGACTCTCGCCGGGTCCGACGGAGGAGGGCGCGAACGCGGGCGAGCAGTTCCTCGGTGCTGAATGGTTTGACGAGATAATCGTCGGCGCCGACATCGAGACCGGTGACGCGATCTTCGACGCGACCTTTGGCGGTGAGCATGAGGATGGGTTCGGAGTGGCCGAGGCGCCGCAGTTCGGCGCAAAGGGTGTAGCCATCCAATTTGGGCATCATGATGTCCAGCAGGATGAGGTCGGGCCTTTCCTTGACCGCGCGTTCGAGACCGGCGGCGCCATCCGGCGCGCTGAATACGCGATGGCCTTCCGCTTCGAGGATGTCGACCAGGGCCGTGCGCATGGCCAGTTCGTCTTCGATGATCAGGATGCGGGCGCTGGTCTTCATCGATCTTCCATGACCGCGGGCGCGGATTCTTCGAACGGTGTTGCCGGCGATGCTGCGTTCATCGGGAGTTTGATCACGAACCGGCTGCCGTGACCGACTTCGCTTTCCACCGAGACCGAGCCGCCGTGAGCGATGACAATGTGTTTCACAATGCTCAAACCAATGCCCACGCCCGGCGTCTCTCGTCGCAGCTCCGAACCGCGCCGGTAAAACGGCTCGAAAATCCGGTCGTGATCCTGACGCGGAATGCCGGGCCCCTGATCGGCCACCCAAAGAACCAGGCTCGTGCGGGGATCAGTCGGCGAAGTGGCCGGAGGGCAGGGCGCCAAGCCGATGGTGACGGTCCCATCCGCGGAAGTGTGTTTCACGGCATTATCGATCAAGTTGATCACCGCTTGCTGTATCGCCTTGCCGTCCAGGACGCCCTCCAAGATGGGCGGGGCGGGATCGATGCCGCCGTTCCCGCTGCGCGGTTGTTCCGATGTCGGTGAGGCGGGATCGGACCAGGCGAGTTGGAGTGAGACTTGCCGCTCGGCGGCGTAAGGTTCCATCAGCCGGACGGTCTCGCGCACAAGCGCGAGGAGATCGGTAGGCTCAAAGAGATAACGTTTGCGGCCCTGATCGATTCGGGAGAAATCGAGCACATTCTCGATTAACGAGGATAAGCGCCGGCACTCCTGGCCAATCAGTGCGAAATAATCCCGGCGCTTGGCCTCATCCGCGATCGTACCGCGGGCGAGACTTTCAACCAACAAACGCACTGAAGCGATCGGCGCGCGCAGCTCATGCGAAACGCTCGAGAGGAAGGTCGTCTTCAGCTCGTTCAACCTGAGCTGCTCACGGAACGCATGCTGCGCGGCAAGCAATCCGCTGATCGCCACGGCCGCGGCCAGGACGATCAACCCACCAAAGACCCAGCCGCGCCGCCTTTGCTGCGCATACAACAAAGGCCCATCGGCCAACAACAGGCGCACCTTGAAACTGGCGTCCGCACGGTCCACGGCATTTGTAAAGACCGCCACTGCGCCATCGGCTTCGGCGAGCAACGGTGCAGCGGGGGTGTCCCTATCCTGCTGGGCGTTGTAAGTGTCGGCTGCGCGCGCCTGTTCCTCGCCCGTCGCTTGGGAATCATTGTGCGTGTTCGCTGGTCTGCCGGGTGTCAGGGCGCGTTCGCCCAACTCGACCAGCACCGCCGCATAGGGCGGAACGGACGGGGTCGCGTGGTCCACAGCCTCCGACAACGCCCGGGTGACCAGGCCGGCAGGATAGATCTGGAGTTCACAAAGGGGTTCAGAAACGGACGCGTTCGTCTCGACCGGGGTGGTGGGGTTCATAAGCGCCAGGAACGCGTCGCCTTCGCTCTCAAACCAGTACACGGTGGCGCCCCACGTGGAAGGAGGATGCTCCTTCACGAAATCAGTAACGCCTCGGTCGGTTCGATCTCGTTCTGCGATCAACCACTCCAGCGCCCGGATCTGAACCGTCTCAACCGGTGACGCGCCGGTCGCAATTCGCTTCAGATCGCCAACCATGATGGGGATCAACGGCGTCGCTACAGTCTGGCATTGACCCCAAATTTCCTGCGGATCTTCTGGCGCGAACCCGGAACCGTCGGGCGCGAACCGCAACGCCCGTAAAAGCGCAATTTGGTTGAGGGGCAAGCCCGCTTCGCCGAGTGCGAGGGGGTGTTCTCGGCTGAATTGCCGCCAGGCGGCCATCGCCTCGTCCGCGGAAACACGTTGTGTCTCCCGATCCGTCTCGAGATACAAGGCATTGGCCCTGGCATCGGCGGAAAGGGGTTCGCCCAGCAGCGCGTCAAGATGGGCGGCCGCCGGCTCCAACGCCCCGGCCGCCAGCGCGGCTTGAGCCGAAAACCAAAGTTGGCGTTCCTTCGGGCTCAAGCCCATCATCCATTCGGGCGCCCGGCCGACGATCCCTTTGAAGGGACTCGCGATCTCGCCCTGGGCTGTGAGCAAGACCGGTGCGCCAGGGTCAGGGACGAGGTCCGTGTCGAGAGAGCCTCCCGTTCCCCGGATTTCTGGAGAATCGAGATTCTGTTGGGCCGTTCTTCTTTGAGAATCCAGAACCTGTTCCCAGCGCGCGACCATTGCCGAATGACTGTTACGGTAGATGCTCAGCTCCGATTCGAGCCGACGACCGAACTGCTGCGCGAGTTGATCGGCGCTTGCCTGGGCGGCGTCCCGGGCTTGCTGCTCAGCCATCGTGCGATCCATGCGCAACGAAACCAGTCCGAAACCCGCCAGGAGCACGACCGGGAGGAGAATCAACACGGCCAGCCCGATGAACCGTGGCCGGCGCCGCCCCGAGGAGACCGGGTGCGCGAATTGGAGTAAGGACCCGGGCGCGCGCGTTAATTTGGCGGATTTCATCGTAGGCATGGCCAATTCAATTCGATGCAGCAACGCTCGAATGATCCATGAAATTCCGGTCAATTTGTCACTCAGTTGTAAAATCCATCGATGCTCGCATCTTCATGGAACGGAGATGAATCATGCCGCAACGAAGTCTGATGCGCAATCGCCTCCCTCCGTCGCGGGGAGGGGGGCGACTGTGCGCGAAGCGCCAGTCGCAGGAACGTGCGCAGTGTGCGAGGCGTTCGAATATTCCGACGACCACGCATGGTCTCGTCCTTCGTGCTCGTCCTTCGTGCTCGTCCTTCGTGCTCGTCCTTCGTGCTCGTCCTTCGTGCTCGTCCTTCGTGCTCGTCCTTCGTGCTCGTCCTTCGTGCTCGTCCTTTGTGCTCGTCCTTCGTGCTCGTCCTTCGTGCTCGTCCTTCGTGCTCGTCCTTCGTGCTCGTCCTTCGTGCTCGTCCTTCGTGCTCGTCCTTCGTGCTCGTCCTTCGTGCTCGTCCTTCGTGCTCGTCCTTCGTGCTCGTCCTTCGTGCTCGTCCTTCGTGCTCGTCCTTTGTGCTCGTCCTTCGTGCTCGTCCTTTGTGCTCGTCCTTCGTCCTCGTCCTTCGTGCTCGATCCCGTGATGCGGTTCCCGGACGTTGCTGCGGCTGGTCCCGCAGACGGGACACAACCGCGCTCCGCCGGAGATCTGCGCGGCTTGGCCGGAACGCGACCCGAAGCGCCAGTCGCAGCAGCGTGCGCAGGGTGCGAGGCGTTCGAATGATTCGACGCGAGAGTGACGAGAGGGGGAGCGACTGATCGCCCGGAACATCTGCGCTCTTTCCGCGAAACGCCGGCTGCACGTCCGCGTCTTTTCCATTCGCGCGGGACGGCGATATCGGCCGCAGGCGAGGACACTTATTGACCCGCGTCAGAGGGCGTGGTTGGCTGCAGAAAGATGAACTGTCAGTTATCTTTAAGGCGCGGAACGGTGTGAGCATGACCCAGTGCATCGCAGAACTGCGCGAGCTGATCCCACAATGTTTGCTCCCGGACCAAATCAGACTCGGCTCGCGGTTGATGCGCCTGCTTCGCGACCCCGACGGGAGACATCGGCGCGATCTACTGCTCGATCGTTGGTTGGGACTGGCGCGACGGTCCGTGGCCACCCGTGCGGCCCGCGGCGCGTTACGGGCGAGGGTGACGTATCCGGAGGGGTTGCCGATCGTCGCCCATCGAGATGGGCTGGTGGAGGCGATCCGAAAACACCCGGTTATCATCGTGGCCGGGGAGACGGGTTCCGGTAAGACGACTCAACTCCCGAAGTTCTGCCTCGATGCCGGGCTGGGGGCGCGCGCGCGCATTGGTTGCACCCAGCCGCGGCGGGTCGCAGCACTGTCGATCGCCCGCCGGATGGCGGAAGAGCTCGATGTCCGGCTTGGAAAGGAGGTCGGGGCCAAAATCCGGTTCACCGACAACACCGGGTCGGACACAGCGATCAAGGTGATGACTGACGGGATCTTGTTGGCGGAGGTCCAAGGGGATCCCTTTCTGTCGGAGTACGAGGCGATCATACTCGACGAGGCCCACGAGCGTTCGTTGAACCTCGATCTGCTGATGGGCTATCTCAAGCACCTGCTCGCCAGGCGTGACGATCTAAAACTCATCATCACATCGGCCACGATCGATACAGAACGGTTCTCCGCGGCCTTTACGCATGCGCCGGTGTACCAGGTTTCGGGAAGAATGTACCCGGTCGAGGTCCGCTACCAGCCGATCGATGAGAAGGAACAGGAATCCGGAGATACGACTTATGTGGATGCTGCAGTCGAAGCCGTTCGAGGTCTGCTGGCGCGAGCGGGGGGAGGAGATATCCTGGTGTTCATGCCGAGCGAACGGGATATCCAGGAGACGTGCGCCCGGCTGGAGCCGCGAGGGGCGGGGTTGTGGGAGATTGTGCCCTTGTATGGTCGACTAAGTGGCGGCGAGCAGCAACGGGTGTTCGAGCCGTCGGACCAACGTCGGGTGGTGGTGGCCACGAATATCGCGGAGACATCGCTGACGGTGCCGCGGATACGGTATGTGGTGGACACGGGATTAGCTCGCATCAGCCGTTACCAGCCGGGCACGCGGTGTCGCCGATTGCCCATCGAACCCATCTCGCAGAGTAGCGCTAATCAACGGAAGGGGCGCTGCGGCCGGGTCCGCGATGGCGTCTGTATTCGACTCTATTCCGAAGCGGACTTTGAAGACCGGCCTGCGTTTACGCCGCCGGAGATCGAGCGGTGCAACCTGGCCGATGTGGTTCTGCGGTTGAAGGCCTGGCCCATGGGCGAGGTGGAGGATTTTCCGTTCATCGATCCTCCACCCGCCGCCGCGATGCGCGGGGCTTTCCAGTTGTTGAAGGAGTTGGGGGCGCTTGACGAGGAATTGCGGTTGACCGAGCTGGGACGCGACTTGTCACGGATGCCGGTGGATCCCTCTATTGGACGAATGCTGATCGAGGCACATCGGGAGCAGGCCCTGGATGAAGTGCTGGTGATCGCGGCCGGCTTGAGCATCCAGGATCCCCGGGAATTCCCGCTGGACCAGCGGGACGCGGCGAAGACGGCGCATCGCCGTTTCGCGGATCGGCGTTCGGATTTTCTCTCATTATTAAACATCTGGAATACCTACCACGACACCTGGGAATCGCTGAGCACCCAGAGCCAAATGCGCAAGTTCTGTCGCACCCATTTTCTCTCTTATCTGCGCATGCGCGAATGGCGCGACGTGCATGCGCAACTGTCGGAGGTCCTCGCCGATATGGGTGGATTCGAGTCGAATCGGCAGCCGGCCGAATACGCCGCCATTCATCGGTCCATCCTCACCGGGTTGTGGGGGCACATCGGACAGCGCACTGCCCGGAATGAATACCGGATGGCCGGAGGTCGGGCAGTGGGACTGTTCCCCGGGTCGGGCTTGTTTGACGCGGCAAGCCGGCGCCAGAAGGAACCCGCCACCGGTCCGCCCGAGATTAAGGTGTCGCAGCCGGAATGGATTGTCGCGGGGGAGACCGTGGAAACCTCCCGTTCATTCGCGCGCACCGTGGCCGGGATCGAGACGGATTGGGTCATCGAATTGGCCCCGCACCTCTGTCGCCGCCAGTTTCTCGATCCCGGGTGGAACCGGGTCGGCGGACAGGTTCAGGCCCAGGAGCGCGTGACGCTATCGGGCCTGGTCTTGCGCGAGCGGACCGTCGCTTATTCCAAAGTTGACCCGGAGGAGGCGACGCGTTTGTTTATCGAATTGGCCCTGGTGCCGGAGGATCTGGAGCATCGGTTTCCCTTTCTTGAGCACAACCATCGACTGCGACAGAAGATTGAGATCTGGCAAACGCGACTGCCGCACAGGCTGGTGGCGGACCTGGATGAGGCCTTTGGTCGCTTCTACCGCGAGCGACTCCAACGGGTATCCTCGGTGGCCGGGTTGAATCGATGGTTGAAACTATCGAATGACCGTGGCGCCTTGCACGCCAACCCGGCGGATATCCTGAGCGAACACGCCCGCCAATTTGAAGCGGGTGAATTTCCGGACGCCATCCCGGTCGGTGATCAAACCATACCCGTGGCGTACGCCTACGCCCCCGGCGAAGATCATGATGGAGTGACGTTGAAGCTCAGTGTGCCACTGGCCTCGGTCGCCGATGCGCAAATGCTGGAATGGGCCGTTCCGGCCTTGCGGGTGGAGCGGATTGGTCACCTCTTGCGTTTGCTGCCAAAGGCGCTGAGGCGTCCGCTTATGCCTCTCCCGGTGGCGGCTCGCGCCATTGCCGCCGCCATATCTCCTGAGAGACCCCTGTTTCTGCAGGAGATGACCCGGTTCGTGCGATCCCATTACGGGATCGAGATCCCGTTGGCGACTTGGTCGACGGATGCTTTGCCGCCCCACCTCCGTCCCCGGTTTCAGATCGTCGGCGACGATCCCGATTCTGTTCTGGTGGGCCGAGATCTGCAGACGCTCGTGAACCAGCTCCCCCGCGCTCAGTCGCAAACCCAGAGCGAGGAATGGTTGCTGGCAGCGCAGAAATGGGAGCGATACGATCTGACCGCCTGGGATCTCGGGGACGTCCCCGAGTCCTATCCTGCCGGCGAAGTGGCGGGTTTGCCCGTGATGGCGTATCCGGGGCTCGCATGGGAACAGGGAGCGGTGCATCTGCGTTTGTTCCAGGAAAAGATGGGAGCCACGCGGGCTACTCGGGAAGGTTGGCGTCACTTGGCGGAACGGGTCTTGCGCAAGGATTTGGCCTGGGTGCAGAAAGACTTGCGGGCATTGAATGGTGTCAAGGTCCTGTATGTGACCCTCGGATCCGGCGAAGAGCTTATCGAAACGGCGTGGGCAAATCTCCGAAACCACCTCTTTCCTCCACGGCCCGACGGTTCACTGGCTCACGTTGAATTCGAACGCTATGTGGCCCAGGCGCGGCAACGCCTGCCCGGGTTGGCGCAGGCCTTGACGGATCGGGTGACGCTCATTCTGCAGCGCAGGCAAGAGGCCTTGATGCATCCCCGTCCACTCCGCAATATGAGTGCGGAGATCGATTCCCTGGTGCCGGCGCGTTTTCTCGAGCGCGTCCCATTTGAACGGCTCGCGCATCTTCCCCGATACTTGCAGGCCTTGATTGTCCGGGCGGAACGGGCCGCATTGAACCCGGCAAAGGACGCGGAGAAATGGCGACAAGTCGAACCGTTTATGCGCCTGTTGGCCGAAGGATTGGCCGCCGCATCGGGAGACGTGGATGCGTTGGCGGCGTGGGCCGAATTTCGGTGGTTGCTCGAGGAGTTCAAGGTCTCATGCTTTGCGCAGGAACTGGGGACGGCGGCGCCGGTTTCGGCCAAGCGCTTAACCCGGACTCTTCATGCGCTCGCGTGTTCCTCGAACCGACCGGCGTGTGGCATGAAAAATCCGGGCCCGGAAATTTAACCCGAACACCGGATGGATGTAAGTGGTCTTTCACGTGTAAAATTTTCCGGGCCAGAAGTCGCGGTCGAGGCCTGCCGCAATTGGCGCTTCCGTTTTTCGATGCCGTTGGGTAAGTAATTCCGGCCATCAGCGCGCCGACTGGCCAACGGCCGGTGAAAAGGTTGTCGCGCATGGCGATTGAACATGACACGCAAAGTACTAACCATCCTGTCGAATCGTTTCACCCCGAACAAAACCCCGCTCTATCTCGAATTGGACTGCAAGTCTGACGGCACGATCGTGAAAGAGAAACGGTTGCGGACCCCGCCGCGCAAACCCGTATATGAGGAGGTGTGGGAGAACGACGATGGCAAGTCCTCGCTCGACTCCTGCACGCGAATGAAGAAGCACTACCGGCACAAGCTGCTCAAGCCCAAGAAAGTGGGTCGCGGCAAGGGTTGAACTTCTCGGCGATAGAAAACCGCGCCCAGCCATGAATTGGGTCGAATACCTCGGCCGCGGAGGTTGCGGTCATGATGACTCTCCTCGGGAAGCGACTCGCACAGTCTGACAGTCTTTCATCCCTATTTTGAAGGGGCGCGGTTTTCCAACTGACCCGCATATTCATTGCACTCTCTGTTCCAACGGTTACCCATTGAGCGAACATCCATAATATGCAGGGCTAGGGTGGGATCGGCGTGGGTTTGGTGCGTTGGATTCGCTCGCCATCGCCATAGTAAAACGTAAAGCCTTCGCTGTTCGTCGCGCAGCCAACCTCACCTTTCTTGTTGATGGCGATGAGGCCTTCCTGGGTGTGCCGTGCATCGGGTATCTTCTCGCACATTCGCTCGATCGCCGCCCGGCAAGCCTCGCTGGGGCGCAAACCCTGACGCATGAATTCCACCACCGTGAACGAAGCCAGGGTGCGAAGGACCAGCTCGCCGACGCCGGTTGCCCCGGCGGCCCCCACCGCGTTGTCCACGTAGAGCCCCGCGCCAATGATCGGGGAATCGCCGACCCGCCCGTGAATCTTCCAGGCGAGACCGCTGGTGCTGCAGGCGCCCGCGATGTTACCGGCGCGATCGAGGCAGAGCATGGTTACCGTGTCGTGTGAGGAATCGAGCCAATTATCGTCCGCGTTCAGCTTCCGTTTCCATTCCAACCAACGTTCGCGAGCACCGTCAGTGAGGAGATTCTGTTCCGGAAAGCCATTGGCTCGCGCAAACTCCAGCGCCCCATCGCCTGCCAGCAGCACGTGGCGGGTCGTGTCCATAACCTTTCGCGCGACCGAGATCGGATTTTTGATGTTTTGCAGGAAAGCGACCGCGCCGGCTCGGTGACCGACGCCGTCCATAATGCAGGCGTCGAGCGTAACCACCCCGCTCTCGTCGGGCAGCCCGCCGTAACCGACGGACGTCACCGAAGGATCGTCTTCGACCGCGTTAACGCCCTTTTCAACAATGTCGAGGGCGCGGTCTCCTGCCTTGAGCATCGGATTGCCGACCTCCGTCGAAGTGCGCCCATGATCCCAGGTCGTGATCATCCCGGGTTGGAATGGCGCTGAAGCTTCGGCAGCGCGGGCGACCGGGAAAATCCCCGCCGATCCCACGAGCAGAGTGGATTGGAGAAAATGACGTCGGTTCATAGGCGGATGGTGTGGCGCGTTAGACGAGATTTGAAAGCTCGTCCCTCCGGCTTGAGAATTGAGATGCGAAACCGGAGGGCCGAGTTCCATGAGGCCCTGATTTGCTCAGCCCGGTATTGGGGACTCGCGGAGCTCGTCCCTCCGGTGCTGTGAGGATGTTGGGGACTCGCGGAGCTCGTCCCTCCGGTGGTGGAGGAGGATGGTTGGGACTCGCGGAGCTCGTCCCTCCGGGGGTGTGCGAATGCAGACTGTTCACAGCTTGCCGGCGGAGTATTGGATGTAGCGTTCCGCGACGCGGCCCGTCTGGACATCGCCCCTGTGAACGAGAATCCCTACGCGTTGCGTGATGGACTCGGATGGATGAAGCGTGAACGGAATCCCGCTGCGAGCATCGGCACGGCGCGGACCGAAGGTGCCATAATCGCGAGTCAGCCATTTGTGGGGCGCGGGATTCTGAGGATGGCTGAAGACGGCCAGGCCTTCGGTGTTGCCATCCACAGTATTCGAATAATCCATCCATTCCGCGGGTTGGCCATTGGTCTGTTCCTGGTTGATCGCCCCGGTCGAACTGGTGATGCGCCCCCCATGATCCACCGAAAACTGGGGATGCATGCGGATGTACGGCCACGCGTAATGGACCCAATCACTGACAAACTCGACGTCGCCGTAGTTCGCCGTCAGGGTGAAAGTCATGTCCAGGAAGTATTCGTGGTCCGGCAGGGCAACGATTCGAATCCCGCGCGCCTCGTCGAGCACCGGCACCGTCAGATCCATTTCCCAGAGCAAACGCATTTTGATTTCGACCTGGTTGGTGGAAAGAGTCTGAGTCGTGTCGCTGACATGGCGAATCCGGTCCCGGAACGGCGAGGACAGGTCATTGGTATCGACCCGGGTATAGAAGGCATCGTAGAACGAAACCCGGCGACCGCCGTTCAGTTTGACCGTGTCGGTGAACCACAAGGATCGATGATGCGGATAGGGTTCGGTCTGTTCGACGGTCAACAGCTCGCCGGAAGGGCTGCGGACCGGATAGAAGTGCGGCAGATCGACCGCGAGACCGTACCGATAGGTAAGCATCGGTTGTGCGTCGATCGAGATGGTGAGCGTTCCCTCGGCCCGATCGGGCTCAACGCGAATCCGGGTGAGGGGCTGATCTTCGCCATAGGCGGACGCAACCGGATCGCCAAGCGCAATCCCCAGGACGATCAAGGAGCGGATCGCCGACGTTAATCGCGGGCCGCGCGGAGCGTTTTGGATCCCCTTAGTGGTCTGTTTCATAAATACGGTCACGTTCGTTGCGCCCAATTTGGCCTGAGGCAAGGCGCGAGGGCGAGAGTGTATCCCCTGCGATACTCGACCGACCGAGCAACGCCGCCCCAGGCCAAATTCGGCGCAACCCTCCGGGCGGCCGTTCTTTTTCGGCCAGACTTCGTTGCTCGCGCCTCGTCTGGCCGAAAAACCCCTGGCCGCGAACTTAACCGTATTTATGAAACAGACCACTTAGCCTCCGGGTTCTGCGAAACGCCGGGTGAATGGAGAGCGGGTCGGGTCATCGAGGATCGCGGTTGGCGGCTATACTTCCGGAAGTTCGTAACCCTTGCGCCGGGTCCGATCCAACCAGGTATTGGCGTCGGCATCATCAGGAAAGCGTTCGCGGACGGGGTCCCATTTCAACCGACGTCCAAGGTAACGGGCGATATTACCGAGATGACAAACGGAAGCGGAGCGATGGCCAATTTCGACATCGGCGATCGGACGCTCGCGCGATTTGATGGCATCGAGCCAGTTTTGCAGATGGTTCCGGCTGCGTGGGAGAGGGATCGCCGGGTTTTCCAGCGGTTCCTCGGCAAGCTCCTCCGGATCGGATTGGCAAACTGCGCGATCGATCTTCAAGGTCCCTTTTTCGCCCACAAATATGGCGCCGCCCGTCGGTCCGTCACCCAGCTCCATGACGATATCCCCGGGATACCGGAAGAAGACCTTGGGCTGGCGACAGATTTGATCGCCCCGGGTTTGGGGTTCAGGGGCAGTGTAAGTGGGAGGTTGAAGGGGTTCTCCCTCGACCCAAACTTCGATCGGCCCGCCCTCGTCCATTCCCAAGGCCCATTGTACCTGGTCGAAGCCGTGACTGCCCCAACCGGTCATTTCGCCGCCGGAAAAAGGTCGGAACGAGAGCCAACCGGGATTGGCCCGGGGAGTATAAAGATCCGGATGATAAGGCGTGAGCGGCGCAGGACCGCACCACATTTCCCAATCCATTCCGGCAGGGACAGGCTGGGCCGGGAGATCGCAGAACCACGGACTGGGATAGTTATAGGCAATGACCTTCTGGATCTTGCCGAGCCGCCCATTGCGGATGAGTTCGCATCCGCGCCGGTTCGGTTCCATTGAGCGCTGCTGGCTGCCGGTTTGGAACACCCGGCCGTAACGTCGCACTGCGGAGACAATCTGGCGGCCCTCATGAATAGTCAGGCTCATGGGCTTCTCGACATACAGATCTTTCTCCGCCTGGCAGGCATGGATGCAAATCCGCCCGCGCCATTGTTCCGGGGTTGCAGTGACGATTGCGTCCACATCGGATCGTTCCAATAGCCGCCGATAATCCTGGTAAGCCACCGCGCCCTCCACCTTCCGGGCAACCTGGACGGCCCGCGGCCAATTCACGTCCGCCACGGCCACGATTCGCGCGCCGGGCATGCGACTGAGAAAATCATATACGGTCCCGCCTTGTCGGCCGACGCCGATAAACCCAACGGCCACCTGGTCGGTGGGACCTGGACGCTGGGCGCCGGACATCGTTACCCGGGAAAGGGCCGTCGCCGAGGCAGCAGCCGCACCGATCTTGAGGAAGCGGCGCCGGTTCAAACGGGCATTCGAGGGTGAGGTTGAGGGGCGGGGATCGGCAGGTATGGGCAGGTTGAATGTGGCCATAGCAAGAGTATTACTGCCGTCTCAGCGGGCATCCGTCGAACCATTTCGTCGGAGCGGCGGAATGTGCGATCGGCACCGTCAGACCTTGCGTTGTGTAGAGGAAGCGGCCGCACCCCCCAGCGTCGGAGCCAGGGCAACGTGTCGGGCCAAACGCGCCAGCCAATAACGAGGGTGGGCCATTGCCTGGGCGTGTGTGGTCAGGTCCGTCAATGCGGCTACATTTGCGAATGACTGCCGAAGCCGGCCGAGGTCATTCGTTACTCCGCCCAACGCGATGCACGGGATACCTCGGGCGCGACAACGATCCGCGATTGCGCCAACGCCCTTGCCCATGAGGCTCGAGCGATCCACTGCGCCTTCTCCGGTGATCACGAGTTGGGCTTGGTCCAGGCGGCAGTCCAGCCGGGCATAGCGCGCGAAAAGCTCAAAGCCAGGCTCCGGCCGGGCATTTAAGAACGCCATGAACCCAAAACCCAAACCACCGGCCGCGCCCGCGCCGGGTCGGATTGCATGGTTGATTCCAAGAAAGTCGCCGACCACTCGGGCCAGGCGGCGCAGGGCCGCCTCAGCGTTCTTCTGGTCCCGGTCGCGAAGTCCTTTTTGCGGACCATAAACTCTCGAGGCCCCGTGCGGGCCAAGAAGCGGATTGCGCACATCGGTGGCCACGATCCATTCCATTTCCGGGGATCGTTCCGGCGGTATCAGCCCCTGGAGTCGGATGAGATCGGGCCAGCGCTCGATCGGACTCCCCTGGCGATCGAGGAACTGCCAACCCATGGCGCGCGCCATCCCGAAACCGCCGTCGTTGGTGGCACTGCCACCGATTCCGACCAGGCAGGTTCGATACTTCCGCGGGTTGATCGCATTCAGGAGCCGGCCGAGACCGAATGTGTCCAATTCAAACGGGTGGTAACGGCGAGTCGGGAGCATGGCGAGACCGATAACCCGGGCGGACTCGACGATCGCGACGCGCTGCAAGGATTGTCGCCACCATCGCACCCGGCAGGGGCGACCCGCGGCATCGACACTGCCGGCCTGGCTTGGCGTTGCCCCGAGGGTTTCACTGAGAATCGCGCCGAACCCATCACCTCCATCGCTCATCGGGAGCAAGTCGAGCGTGTCCCCGGGATGAACTCCACTCCATCCTCGTGCGATGGCCTGGGCCGCCTGCCGGGCGGTCAGAGTCCCCTTAAACTTATCGGGAATGATCAGGACAGTTCGCGGCATCGGGATCTTCTGCGGCGGCATGTGAAGCCCGGGAAGCCATGCGTCAATCGCTGGCACCCAGTTCTGCGCACGACGCAAAGGCCTGACGGGCATCGTCGCCGGAGGCGGGCTTGCCAACGACGCGCAAGCCGACGACCTGCTCGGCGTGAGGCAACGGCTGATTGAAAACCATTCCAGGCTCGAGATCGGCCGAGTTTTGGGCGCTCGTGGCGGGGTAGCTTTCGAGTCGGGCAACCGTGGTCCATGCGCCATCCCTGGTGCGTTGGATTTGGATTTCAGGTTTCCCGGAGCTGGTGTCGAACCAGCCGCCGTCATGGAACGTCCGGCCATGGGCGAAAGCGACCGTTCGAATGTCGATCGGCTGCTCGCTCTGGACGGCGAACCACGCCTCCGACTGTGGGCGATTATTGAAAGTCACCACGAACGTCTCGGCCTCGCCGTCGGTAATCGAGCCCGAAACATTCCCGCGCTGCGAACGGCTCTCGGGGGCATAGGCGAATTGGGACGGGTTTCGAGGCAGTTCCGTTTGCGGTCCCGGAAGCCAGACACGGTACCGGCTGGATGCACTGCCCGCGTCCGCGAACAACACAAACGTGGCAAGGTGAATGCCGGGCAGACGGGCCGATCGGACCGGGACTTTGAACCGGGCGGCGCCGTCAGGTGCCGGAGTGAATTCGACGGCAGGTCCGTTGGTGAGATCGGCGAAGCCGACGGCGGAGATCGGGCCGAGATCGGGGTTGTAGGCCTCATCGTAAGCAAGAACGGCGGGACCCCACATGGCGGCGGCGCGGCCGCGATTCGTGTGGTTGCCCTGGACGAGCCGGCCTTGGAGGTTGAGTTGAATCTGAAGCTGATCACCGTCGTTCCATGCCCGCGCGGGCACAATTGTCCATCCGTCGCGCAGGGAAGTCTGCAGCGGCGCCTGATGCAGCCGGGCCTCAAATGGCCTGGCCCATTCCGGAGTCCGAATATGCAGACCAAACGTAACCGTTTTCGGGGTGTGAAAGGTGAGGGTAAACGCACCCGGTTGAGAGCCGCCGCTGGATAACTCCAGCCGCACCGGCGCGCCTTTGAGCTCGAGGGCGGCGGACCAATTTTCGAAAAGGCCAATGCCGATGTCCTGCGACTCACTGTCGGTTGTGTTCACCAGGAAACAGGCGTGCTGCGGTACCAGCGCCATGCCCCGCGGGCCGCTCGAGACGCAACAATTGATCCCCGGTCCGTAGGATTTGGTCCCTTCCAACGGCGTAAAATAGCACCATTGCGCGCCATCCGGACGCTGAGCGGCTGCGAGGTGGTTGAGGAAAGTCCGTTCGAGCGCATCGCCAAAACGGGCCTCGCCGGTGAGACGAAAGAGCTGGGAGTTGAGCTGAATCCAGGTGGTGGTGACGCAGGTTTCGCAGACATCGGCGGACGGGTTGTTCGGAAGTTCAAAGTCGTCTCCGAAATGTTCGTGCTGGGTCGTGCTTCCCGTCAGATAAAGGTGTCGCGCGACAATGTCTTCCCACGCGATGAGGACCGGTTTTAACAGCTCACGGTCGCCGGTGGCGCGGGCCAATTCGCATAGTCCCACGAGGTTGGAAAGCATTTCGTAGCCTTTGGCGTTGGCCGTTTTGGCGACGGATTGTTCACGGAGGAGCGAGGCAATAATCTTGGGGCCATTGGGCTCATCGTAGGCGCCGATCAGATATCGGGCGAACTGGAGATAACGGTCATCACCGGTCGCACGATACAGGAGCACCACCGGTTCGAGCACACTGGTGGCGGCCATGCCGACATGTGTTCCCGCGCTGATGATGCTCTCTTTTCCGGGACCGAACGTTTGGATGAGCAGATCGCCTATTTTGCGGCAGGCACCCAGAGACGCCTCGTCGCCGGTGTAATGGTGGTAGGTCAGGAGACCGATGAGGTCGTATTTGTGGACCCAGACATCCCAATCCGCCTCCGGATACAAGCCAAAGCGTTTGCCGGGGATGTAGGTGCCCAGATACCCGTCGGATTCCTGGGTGGCGATGAGCTCGTGCGCCACCCGGTCGATCTTGGCGCGCAATTCCTCATTGCCGGTGTAACTCCAGGCGAGGGTGGCGGCATGCAACCACTTGCCAACGTGTTCACCAATCCACGGATGGATCCCAGGCCGCTTGCGAAAACCGGCCAACAAAGGTTCGTCGTCCACCTGCAGCAACCGGTTGATGGCGTTGTGCTGCACCCTAACTCCAAGAAACCCCTTAAGCTGGACGGCAGATGGAGATGACAACTCTATGGCCTCGGGGAGTCGGGCCGGTACCCGCCACGGAATGGATTCGCGCGCGGCGAACGCGCCATCGATCGAGACGACCGAGAGGAGGAGGGAAAGGATGGATCTCATGTGTTTCGGTAAGGCCTCAGGGCGGATCGGGTGCTGGCCATTATCCCCATGCGGGCCGTTTGAGAGTAACTACTGTCTACCGCCGTTACAAGGAGGTCTCTCGTGTCTCTCGGCAAGAATTCTTTCCATGAACCTGCCAGGGCTGAGCTCGGTTCCAGGGTGGAGCTCGTGGATTGGGGAGTTTTGCGGGCTGGATCGGCATGGAGTTGCTGCTTAGGGTTGAGCTGCTTGAATGGACGCCTGCAACGCTAGCGCTTCCTCGGAGATGAGCTTGAAGCCGTGTTTCGCAGCCAACTTGGAGAGGAGTCGGCGCTGACCTTGTTCGTAGTGCGCGCCAAAATGCCGGGGTGGTCTAATTTATGGAGGGATTGAGGCACCGGGTGAGGGCACCCGGCCTTCAAGACGGCTGGATTCAGTAGCCTGCAGGCTGGGTGCCACCACGCGGCACAGGCTCGTGACGCCATAGTGAACTGCTGGGCGGACGAATACCGCATCTTTCTGCCGAATCCTTTTGCAGGATGCAATAAGGCGATAGGGGCAGGGTGCAGGTTGCACGGGCAGAGACAAGGCATGATGTGCACCACTATACGCAGAACTATTTTATTACGAGACGGTTACACACCATCGAATTTCCCGGGCATGTCCGATGCTAATGCCCACGAGAAGATGGAATGCCTCACCGCGATGGCGGACCAGGAAGTTTCCACTCTCAAAAAAACACACCAAAAAAAACAAGATTATGACACGAAGAACTATTCCGCGAGTAGCCTCGAAGGTTACTGCGCTCGCCGGTTGTATGGCGCTCGCCGTAACCACGGCGGCGCTTGGCCAAGCCGACACCCAGAATAGTCGGCAACACCAGCCGTATAATCAGACCAGCAATCCGGGGTTAAACAATAACCTCGGAGAACAACAAGTCATTGAAGGACGATTAGTCCCGCTCTTCGATGCATTATGCGAAGGCACCTCGACGTCGGGGATGTCACAGAATACAGGTCAATCCTCGGCGACGAGGGAGTCTGCAACTCCGCGTCCTGCAGACAGCGCTCATCCGGGCCTTAGCACGCCGAAGGCTGCCACGAGCATGACGCCGGTGGCCCAACCTCTGGCGTTGATCAGTGAACCCGGCGCCGTGTCTCAAGGAAAGAGCATGCAGTCTTCAACCACTGCCGGACGCAGATCCACACCGGGAGCTAATCCCGCAAGTCCATCAAATCCCGCTGATCGATCGAATCCCTCGACAGCTACTTCCGGCTCTGACCTCGCCAACCAGCAAGGAACCACCACGGAATCGGGCGACGTATATGTGTTGGTTTTCGATCCGGCGGATCCGCAGAGTCGTTCCGCTTATTTGATGGCGCAAACCATAGCCCAGTCGGCGAGCCACGCCCCTGGTGCGATGACCAGCCCAAATGCGAAAGCGACTACGCCCAGCTCAACGACTGGCGCCGCTGCCAGCGACCCGAACCGCGATCGTGCGCGTGTGGACATGACGCCTTTCACTGAAACTCATGGCGACAAAGTGAAGATCACCGGCCGCGTCATCGAACGCGAGGGACTCACGGCGATTGCAGTCCAAAGCGTGGAACGCCAAAACATCTCCGCTCCCTTGTCCTCCTCGGACAACCGCTAGCATTGGATGAAGTCCGAAGAATAGACAATAGGACATTCGAACTAAAAAGCGGCCGCTTGCCGAACTCGGCAGGAGGCCGTTTCTGCTTTTTGGGGCATGGGTCCCGTCCCCTGGGTCCGTTTCCTGCTAAAATGGTCGCGACCATCGCCGACTGGCTGATAAATAGGTTTGCCCTGAGCGCTCAGATTAATGTATGTCGAAACCCAACACCGAGACCCCGATTGAGACCGTGCCGTCACCGATCCTTCAAATGACGGTAACCGAACCGTCAAAAGGACACGGTTTCTCGTGAGAGGATCGCTTCCCAGGCCGAGCTGCCCCGGGCGTGATGTCAGCGTTCTGTCACCGTTGTTTAACCTAATCCTCGCTCGTGGTTACGGGTAATGCGGTTATGCTCCAAGGGTCCGCATGACCATACGTGTTCTGCTGAAAATAAATTTACGCCGTTCAACTGTCCGGTGCCCATACGCTGTCCCATCAGGATTGGACACGCGCCGCGAATCGAAACCTGCCGTCCTTTTCGGGATGTTACTGCTGGCGCTGCTTCTGAGTGTCTGCGGCTGCGTTCATCCTCGATCGACACCGGCGGTCGTCCGCCAGAATCCAGCGGTCTGCCCTCCCTCCCATCCAAGTGAATCGAGTCTGGATATCGCCCTGGTGACTTACAACATTTGGGGGTTGCCAGGCTGGCTCAATGGGGCGTCCCCTCGCCGATACAACCGAATCGCGCAGGAACTGCAACGCCAGGATCCGGATTTCATTTTTTTGCAGGAAGTCTGGTTTGGCCGGGCCTACGAGGCCTTGCCCAAAGGAGGCACCTGGTCTGTGGCGTATGCCCCCCGGCATCCCTGGTTCTGCCGCCCCAGCGGTCTGGTCGCGCTCTCACGCTTCCCCATCCTGAGCGGCGAATTCCATCAATTTCGATCGCAAGCTTGGCCAGATTCGCTGGTCCAGAAAGGGGCATTGAAGATCACTGTGGATCTGGGCGAAGGAAGACGGCTCAATCTTTGGAACGTCCATCTCCAGGCGGGATCCAAGCGCCGCGTCCGAAACCGTCAAATTGTCGAGCTCTCGGAGTGGGTTCACCAGGCGAAGGATGATCAGATCGCCGATGTCATTGCCGGGGACTTCAATTGCACCCCGGATAGCCAGCAGTACCGGCAACTGGCGCAACTCCTCGGTCCGGACGCTCAAACCTTCAGCCATCAACAACATTTCCCCACCTATGATGGGCTTTCCCCCAACCCGGACAGAGCACAGACCGTCGATTATGTCTTCATCCGATTGCGGGCGCCCGTCCTCTCGATTCGCGCGAATCCCCAAGTAACCTTCAATGCCGACTGGCGCGCAAATCGATTGTCGGATCACATGGGGATCCATGTCGATGTGAACCTTGAGCTCTCTACAGCCCCGGACGGTTTATCGGCGTTCGAAAGCCTGGCTTGGGCGCCCAACCGGGCTTTCCTTCCGCTGATCGATTCGGTCGGCGACTGACGCGAATGGCGATCCCGGACCCCTCCGGATGGCAACAGCCGACGCGTAAAGGCACGCGGCATACAAGGGGAACGGCTTATACCTGTAGGCCCCGGTGACCTCACCGGGCGTCCGCCACCGCCGCCAACTTGGAGATGCCCTCGGATGACCATTTTGCCCGCTTGCAGGGTCGTTCGAATCCCCCTACTTTGGCGACCATGACTGCTCCTTCGCAGCGGGCGGGACTCGGCGCCATCCCCTATGCCGGAGGCGTTGCCTTCCGGGTCTGGGCTCCCTTCGGCCAGAATGTCGCGGTCTTAGGCGATTTCAACGAGTGGTCCGAGCCCGGCACAGCCCTGGCCAAAGACGGCGACAGCTACTGGTCCATCGATGTGGATGGCGCCCAAATCGGCCAGAAGTACAAATTCAAGGTCAATGGGGTTTGGCATATCGATCCCCGGGCCCGGGCTGTTACAAACTCGGTGGGGGATGGCATTGTCCTGGGGTCGGGCTTTGACTGGGTGAATCCATTCACCATGCCGCCCTGGAACGAGTTGGTCATTTATGAAATGCACCTCGGCACTTTCCCGGACAACCCGGTCCCGACCGACTCCCTGTTCAAAGCCGCTGCGACGGACTTCGGCTATTTGCGCGATCTGGGCATCAACGCCATTCATCTCCTGCCCGCTCAGGAGTTCCCCACGGATTCCTCATGGGGGTACAATCCGGCGCACATCTTCGCCATCGAAAGCGCTTACGGATTGCCTGATGATTTCAAGCGGTTTATCGACGAGGCCCACCGTCATGGCATCGCCGTGATTCTGGACGTGGTCTACAATCACCTCGGCCCCGACGATCTCCCGACCTGGCAGTTTGACGGATGGTTCCAACATTGGGAAGGCGAGGAAATGGGCGGCATTTACTTTTACAACGACTGGCGCGCGAACACCCCTTGGGGGCATAAGAACCGGCCGGATTATGGCCGTCCCGAAGTCCGTCAATTCTTCCGCGACAACGCCCTCGGCTGGCTGGAGGAGTTCCGGCTCGATGGCCTCCGCTTCGATGCGACCAATTATATCCGGAATGTCTGGGGCCGCGATGAGTCCATCGACAGCCCGGCCAATCTCGACGGTTGGGGCTGGAATTTGTTGCGTTGGATGAACGATGAAGTGGACACCCGCCAGCCCTGGAAAATCACCATCGCTGAGGATATGCAGCGAAACGAAGCCGTCACGCGCCCGACAAATCAAGGCGGCGCCGGGTTCGATACCCAATGGGACGCCGGCTTTGTCCATCCCGTCCGGGAAGCGCTAACTGTCCCTGATGATCAAGACCGCAATCTCATGGCGGTAAAAAGCGCACTCGAGCTCCAATATAATGGCCAATCACTCCAGCGCCTCGTCTATACCGAATCCCACGACGAGGTCGCCTCGAGCAACGGCAAACGACGATTGCCCGACGCCATCGCCCCGGGCCAGGCCGACGGCTGGTTTGCCCGCAAGCGCTCGACGCTCGGCGCCGTCCTCGTCTTTACCTCCCCCGGCATTCCGATGATCTTCCAGGGGCAGGAGATCCTCGAATGGACCCCCTTCGGCGACCAGAACCGGATCGATTGGGACAAATACGATCAGTTCCGCGGCATTCACACTCTCTACTGCGACTTGATCCGGCTTCGGCGGAACTGGTTCAACAACACTCGCGGCCTGCGCGGCAATAATGTCAACGTCTTCCACACCGGCGATGCCAAGGTGCTGGCCTTTCATCGCTGGGATCAGGGCGGGCCCGGTGATGACGTCGTGGTGGTCTTGAACTTCGCGAATCGCGCCTTTCCAGATTACCGCATTGGTTTACCGCGCGGCGGTCCCTGGTGGGTCCGGTTCAATAGCGATTGGAATGGTTACAGCCCCGATTTCGGCAGTTTCCCCGGTTACGACACGTCAGCCGAGCCTGCCGCCTGGCACGGTCTGCCGTTCTCGGCCAACATCGGGATCGGGCCATACAGCGCCCTCATCTTATCCCAGTAAACCGCCACACAAGCTTCAGATCAGTTCGACCTGCCCCGGCACCGCAACCCGGGCGACCGGCATCGGCCCCAACTCCAGAGTGCGCTTCGGCATGAGATCCAACTCCGAGGAATTGGCGATCCAATTCCAATTAATCCTCTGACCGGTGTAAGCCGCGTACCGCCCCATGATCAACGTCAACGTGCTTTCAGCAAGCCGGCGACATTCGTTGATCGGTTTGCCGTCACGGACGCTTTGGGCCAGCGCGGCGTGCTCGGCCTCCATTCCGCTGGGAGGCGTGCCCTCATACTTGTACGGGTTCTCCCCTTCCATGATCCCGCCCTGGCGGGTGATCCAGGCGGTCCCCTTGGACCCGACCACCCGCTCGCCGATGCGGATGTTGGAGCCCTTGATCTGGGAACACATGCTCATGACCCGCACGTCGCCGGGGTATTCGAATTCGACGACGAAGTGATCGTAGATGTTTCCGTAGTCGGGCGTGGTTCGCGCCTGGCGCCCACCAAAGCCCAGGCAGGATTCCGGCGGTGAACCAATGGCCCAGTTAAGGATGTCCATGTTGTGCAAGTGTTGCTCGACGATGTGGTCCCCGGACAACCAGACAAAGTAAGGCCAACAGCGAATCTGCCATTCCAGATCGGACCATTCGGGCTTCCGCTTCTGATAATGCCAATCCGTGAATCCCCAGTTCCAGTAGGCCTGGCCGCCGACAATCTCGCCCAACTCCCCTCCGTGAACGCGTTTGAGGATTTCCCGGTATTGCGGTTGGTAACGCTGCTGGGTGCCGACAACGATCGAGAGTCGCTTCGAATCGGCCAATGCCGCCGAACGGATCAGCGACCGCGCGCCGACGGGATCGACACAACCGGGTTTCTCCATGAAAATATGTTTCCCGGCTTCGACTGCGGCTTGGACCATCATTGGGCGGAAAGCCGGTGGGGTAGCCAGGAGGACGAGATCGACTTCGCTCAGCGCGAGCACCTTCTTGTAGGCGTCGAATCCCACAAAACACTTCTCCGGAGTCACCTTGCACCGATCGGGATGCTTCTCCTGAGTCTGCTTGAGGGAGGTGTCGATCTGATCCTGGAATACGTCGGCCATCGCGACGATCTCGACTCCCTGCGTACCGTTGAAACAATCGTTAACAGCCCCCGTGCCGCGATCACCGCAGCCAATGAGCGCGATGCGGAGGAGATCGGAACCGGCAGCGAAGAATTGTCCCGTGGGCACGACCCAGGCAGCGGCGGAAACCGCGGCGCTGCTCTTCAGAAACGCGCGCCGGGAAACGTTGAATTCGGTTGGCATAAGTCAGAGGGTTAATGGTGAATTGCGAATATCGTTCGATTGTCCTTCGGCGCTGAGATTTCACCAGCCCGGATACTCTGCCCGGCATCCTGCGCCTCTTCTTCCTCGAATTCAATCGGCTTCCTCGACCATCCGGAAACGCAAAATGGATCTCACGACACAACGACCCGTGAATGTCAGCGTATCCAGGAACATCCATCCGGCTCTCGCACCCCATTCCGATTAAGGATGCCAACGCGAGGGCATCAAAGGTAGGATGCCCCCGATGCAAGCCACCGATTCTTCCCGGTTCACTATGCTCTCCGACCATAGCCGCATGCCGTCCGTTGGCCTGGGCACGTGGAAGCTGGAGAGCGGGCCGGCCGATTTGGTCCATGAAGCCTTGAAACTCGGTTACCGCCAGCTCGATTGTGCCTGCGACTACGGTAACGAACCGGCCGTGGGAGACGGCCTCGCCCGGACTTTCCGTGACGGGCTCGTCCGCAGGGACGATGTGTGGATCACTTCAAAGCTTTGGAACACCTACCACGATCCAAAGCATGTCCGACCGGCGTGCGAACGGTCCCTGAATGATTTGAAGCTGGAAGTGCTCGACCTCTACCTGGTGCACTTCCCCATCGCCCTGGAGTTTGTCCCGTTTGAATTGCGTTATCCTCCCGGCTGGTTTCATGACCCTGATGCCCGGGCACCCAAAATGAAACCGGTGCGCGTGCCGGTTGCCGAGACCTGGGGCGCCATGGAAGAACTCGTCGATGCCGGCTTGGTCAAGCGCATCGGCGTCAGTAATTTCGGGACCTCCCTCCTGCGCGATCTCCTTTCCTATGCCAGCATTCGTCCCGCCGTCCTGCAGGTAGAGCTTCACCCGTTCCTGGCCCAGGAGAAATTACTCCGGTTTTGTCGGGAAGAAGGAATCGCAGTGACGGGTTTCTCACCGCTGGGCGCGCTTTCCTACTACTCCTTGGGTATGGCCGACCTAAAGGAGTCGATCCTCGGAACCGAGCCCGTTCGACACGCCGCGACTCGCCACGGTCGCACCCCCGCGCAGATCCTCCTCCGTTGGGGAATCCAGCGCGGCACCGCCGTAATCCCGAAGACCTCCAGCATTCCGCGGTTGAAGGAGAATCTCGATGTCTTCGAGTTCGAGCTGTCCCCCGACGAAATGGCGGCAATCAGCTCATTGGATCGTGGCCGGCGCTTCAATGATCCGGGCGAATTCTGTCAAACCGCATTCAATACGTTCTTTCCCATCTACGAATAGCCAACCGACGCGGCCGACCACCTGCCTCATTCGCGCCTGCCAACCTCCACCCGACCATGATTCTGTCTTTGCTCGGGCGGTACGAAGCGGCGAGTGCGGTATTCGCCGCATTGGTCTCCAGACTTGCAGCCATGCTGTTCGAGCAGTTCGTTCGTTGGTTCATATGGATGTCTGGTTTTGTCCTTCACCACGGGAAGGATTGCCGGTCAGGCCATCCCGTGGGTTCTTCCCTGGGACGATGCGAGTTCAGGGGTGACGGATTTCTCCCTTGCGAATCGGCCGATCGGGACCGACCGCGTGGCCGTAGACCCCAACGGCCACTTCGTGGCGGGTGGCGAGCGGATCCGGTTCCTCGGTTTGAATTTCGCCGGTGACTCGCCGTTCATGCCCACCAACAAGGCTGAAGCGGTCGCCGCACGCCTGGCGAAGTTCGGCGTGAATGCCGTCCGTTTTCATCACATGGATGCGTCCTGGGCTTACAACGGCGGAATGCTGGCCTACACCTCGAGTACCAGCACCAACGTGAACGCCGAAAACCTGCAGCGGGTCCATTACCTCGTTTCCCGTCTCAAAGCGCATGGCATTTATTCGGACATTAACCTCCTGGTCGGGCGCGAATACCGGGCCGGCGACGGCCTCGGCCCGGAAGTCACGGGCATGGATTGGAAGGATGCGCACATCCTGGGTTTCTTCGACGGGCCCGCTTTGGCCCTGCAGAAGGACTACGCGACGAAGATCCTGACCACGACGAACCGGTTCACCGGGCTCCCGCTCGCGAAGGATCCGGCGGTCGCGTTCGTGGAAATCATCAACGAGAACGGGATCATCCAGAAATGGTTGGACGGCGGTCTCGATCGGCTTCCGGCCCGATACGCTGCGGTGCTCCAGGCCCGCTGGAACGAATGGCTGGCCGCGCGTTACATAAATGATACTGCACTCCTGGCGGCGTGGAACATGGTCGACCAACCGCTGGGCGCCAATCTGCTGGCAAACGGCAGCTTCAACAACGGCTTGACCGGCTGGAACACGGAGCAGCATGAGACTGCGCGCGCGACGTTCGCCCGCACTTACGAATTCACAAACAACCAGCCGTCCGCCAAGGTCACGGTGACCAATCCCGACGCCGTTTCGTGGCATATCCAGTTGAATTATCCCGGTCTCCGACTTCTCTCCAACCAGGTCTACACGATTTCCTACTGGGCCAAGTCCACCCCGGCCACAAACGCCGATGCTTCGGTCATGCAAGCTCACGGCAGCTATTCCGGCCTCGGTTACGCCCAGGGACTGAACCTGACAACGAACTGGCAGTGGTTGACAACGGCGTTTCAGCCGACGGCTTCGGATTCCAACGCGCGAGTCAACTTCGGCGCCATGGGTGACAAACTGGCTACCTTCTGGTTTGCGGACGTCCGGCTGCAGCCGGGCGGCCAACTGGGCGTGCTCCCGCCGGCCACGTCGCTCGCCGCGCGCACGGTCTCCGACATCGTGCATTCCGGCAGCGGCTACACCGGGACGCGCGAGGCCCGTCGCGACTGGCTGCGATTCCTGCGCGAGTTGGAGGACGACTATTACGATGCGATGGTCGGGCACCTCCGGGCAAACATCGGTTACGCCGGGTTGATCTTCGGCACAATCATGGCCAACAGCCCCGCCACGGTGCAGAGCCGGTTGGAAGTCGTGGACGGGCATGCCTATTGGCAGCACCCGCAATTCCCCGGACAACCGTGGGACTCGGTGAACTGGTATGTGCCGAACATCTCCATGGTGAATACGCTCGCCGATGACAACACCCTGGCGGGACTCGCGCGCCAGCGGATTCAGGGTAAACCTTTTACCGTCACCGAATACCAGCATCCGTCGCCCAACTATTACAGCGCCGAAGCGCCACTCCTCCTGGCTGCCTACGCCGGGCTGCAGGACTGGGACGGACTCTGGCTCTTCGACTATGGACAGGGCAACGACGTCGTGCCGATGGGCTATGTGCGCGGCTACTTCGATACCGCCCAGCATCCTACTAAAATGGCGAACCTGCTGCTCGCGGCGAACCTGTTTCGGCGAGGCGATATTCGACCGGCCACGAACGAAGTCACCATGGCGCTCACGCCCGACCACGAATTGGACCTGCTGCAGAGCGCCACCCCATGGAGCATCTTCAGCGGCGGCCAACTCGGAGTGCCCGGCAAACTCGCCTTCACCAGCCGGCTCAGCACCAGCGTGGGAACCAATGCTGCCGGACTGACGATTCCCCCATCCGCACCAACCGGGAACGTCCTGCAGAGTGACACGGGAGAATTGCAATGGAACTTGAGCCAGCCCGGACGTGGCTTGGTCACGATGGATACGCCGCGCACCAAAGTGATTGCTTGGGTTTGCCGATCATCGACCAGTTACGCTGGGCGGCCTGACCTTCGAGCCAGGCACAACTCGACTGGGCTGGTGCACCCTGGGGGCGACGCTCGTCCATGGCGAAACGTTTACCAACGACGGCACGGCGCTTGTGATCGCGGGCGGCTGGTGGGAAAACACCGGACAGGTGTGGACCGATTCCAGCAAGACCTCCGTGGCCAATCATTGGGGCCGCGCGCCCGTGCTCACCGAGATCGTGCCGTTCACCCTCACGCTGCCGGTGCCGACCAACCGGGTGCAGGTGTGGGCCCTGGACGAACGCGGACAGCGCCTGGCGCCCATGCCGCTCTCCGGCGATGCCCATTCAACCACGCTGACCGTCACTTCCAACGCCACCTCGATCTGGTATGAGCTGCACGTGGCCGATTCCATGACCAGCTTCGACCTGTGGCGCAGTCGTTACTTCACGGCTGCGCAGTTGCTGGACCCGGCCATCAGCGGCGCGCCGGCCATGCCCGATGGAGATCATGTTGCGAATCTCTTGAAGTATTACCTCGGGCTGCCGGGACACCAGCCGGCTCCTCCGGAGCGTCTCCCCCTCGCCGGCCTCGTCTCCGTCACCAATGAGCTGTTCCTGAGCGTCGCGTTCTTGCGAGATAAGTGGGTCCACGATGTTCAGTGCGGCGGCCGCGTTTCCGCTGACCTGGCGAACTGGTTTTCCGGCCCGGAATACACCATCGAACAGACCCAGGACGAAGGGGCACTGGAACTCTGGACCGTTCGTGATTTGGCGCCGGTGAGCCGCACGCCACAGCACTGGCTCCGCGTCGATCTCGAGCAGGTCACACCACAGCCCTGATACCGGCGGTGGGATTTGCCCCCGCAGCTAGCCCGGCTTCCGCGGGCCACGGGAGGCCGAAAGTCCAATGAATATGGGGGTCGGAGGTGTCAAATGGCCGGTAGTGGAGAACGGCCCCTTGGTCTGGCCGCCAGCAGGTTCGACACGTGCGGAGCGTGCCACCCACCAGGCTTTTGTGTCAAAAGTGAGGACCGACCCCTAAGGTGACTGGAGCACAACCTCTCTTCGGGTTGATGGAGTTTGTCGCGGGCGGCGTCGCCATGGGGTTTCGCCAGGCACCAGTCGCGGCGCAAATTGAGGCTGGAATCGGAAATGTGCGTGAGGCAAGATTCGGCGTGTGCCGCGAAAGATTCGCGAACTGATTGCTGATCTGGAGCGCGCCGGGTTCTTCACGGTTCCCGGCGGAAAGGGATCACATCGGATATTCCGGCATCCGAAATTTTCCGGCTCGCTGATTATGAGTGGCCAGAGCGGTGATGACGCGAGACATTATCAGGAAAGAGACGTCCGCAACGCGATCCGGAAAGTAAGTCAATGAAAGCGCAAGACCAGTACCTCAAGTTTGTCCGGTGGGAGGAACAGGATCAGCTTTACATCGGCTATTGCCCGGACCTTTTCCCCTGGGGCGGGGTATGTCACGCCCCGACTGAGGCGGAAGCGTACGCCCAACTGTGTGCGTTGGTCGCTGAAGAAGTGGAGGAATTGCAGCGGGAGGGGAAAGAGCTGCCTCCCGCCAGCACTCGTCCCATGCGCGACGCCATCCTCGCGTAGTTATCCGTTAAGTGGGATCGCAATTTCTGCAACAAGCGGTTTCAAGGCGTCCTTCTCTTCCATCTCACATTCCGCTGGCAGTGATAGATGGCCGTGTCGAGCGGGCCGTCCGCCGCGTTGGCCGTAATGCGCGCGGTTTGCAGGTCGTGCAGCGCCCGGGTCAGCCACTCGCGGGTGAGCTTGGCGAGGGCTTCATCCATAGAGTTTGCGCCCGCGTTGCAAAATCTGGTGCTGGATGGACGCGCGCAAATGCCGGTAGCGGTCGAACTCGGCGCGGGTCTGGACGAACACGTCTTTGCTCATGTCCAGATCGCCGAGGCGGTGATGCGCGCGTTGCATCCGGCGGATTGCCCGCTCGCTGCTGTCGCGGACGATGACCATCAAGTCCACGTCGCTGTCGTCATGCGGCGTGCCCCATGCGTGCGAGCCGAACAGGAAAATTTGCTCCGGCTGGAACTCGGCTTTGAGCCGTTCCACGACCTGCTCCAACAAACCTGATGGGATTGCTTTCATCGAGCGACGCCGTTGCGGTGGGCGCGGCGATGAGGGCGACGGGCTTTGTCCATCTCCGCAATCATGCGGGCTTCCAGCAAAGCGCGCGGCGAGGCGAACGCGATTTCGTGCGTCGCTTCGTATTCCGCGCAATCGTTCCACCATTTTTCCGCAGTGGGTCGGCTTTGACTCACGGCGCGGAATAGATCAGCCACACGCCGCGAAGAATGACGCGCACGCCGCAGGTGCATTTCAGGACGGTCAGCCCCCTGGACTGTTCGTTCCAATTCAGAAATCGCTGCACCATCTCGGTGGATGTTCCTGCCGCGACAATCACCGAGCAATCTCCGCGTTCATCGGGCGGCTTCGCCGGGCTGCGCCGTTCGCAGTTCACCGTCCTCCATTTCGTAGGTCTTGTCGAAGACTTCGAGCGAGCGATGGTCGTGCGTGACCACCAGCACCGCCGCGCCGCGTTCATGGGCGACTTTGCGGAACAGTTCCATCACCTGCCGGCCACGATGGCTGTCGAGCGCGGCAGTGGGTTCGTCGGCCAGAATCAAACTGGGCTCATTGGCGAGGGCGCGGGCCACGGCGACGCGCTGCTGCTGGCCGCCGGAAAGGGCGTCGGGCAGATTGTTGGCACGGTCCGCCACGCCAAGATAGTCGAGCAGTTCCATGGCGCGTTTGTGCGCGGCGCGTGGCACAGCGTCGTTGATTTCCAGCGCGACTTGCACATTCTCCACGGCGCTAAGGAACGGAATCAGGTTCGCCTTTTGGAAGACGAAACCCAGATGCCGGCGGCGAAATGCCCGCAAGTCCACCTTCGGCTGGTCTGCGTCCATGACCAACTCTCCGCCGATGTGAATGCGGCCTGATGTCGGCGGATTGATGAGGCCGATGGCGGTGAGCAGCGTGGATTTGCCCGCGCCGCTCGGGCCAAGCAGCGCGATGACTTCGCCGCGCGCCACGCGCAACGAAACATCCTTCATCGCCACAACCTCGGTGTTGCCGCTGCCATAAACCTTGGTGAGGTTTTCGGCCACGATGGCGGGCGGATTGATTTGCGGCAGTGTTCATACGGCAAGACCTTGTTGGGTTCGACGCTCATCGCCTTCCAGATGCCGAGCAGGCTGGCCAGCACGGAAATCGCCAGCACGATGCCGCCGAGCATCAGCAGGTCGGGCGTTTCGATGACCACGAGGCGCGGGAATCGCGGGAAGGCGATATTGCCCCAGCCACCACGCCAGCCCGTAGCCCAGCGCGCCCATGAGCAACGCCTGCTGGAGAATCAAGGCCGACGATGACGCCGTTACGCGCGCCGATGAGTTTGAGCAGGGCGATGTCGTGAATCTTGTCGAGCGTGAGCGTGTAGAGAATCAGCGCCATGATGATGGTGGAAATGATGATGAGCAGCACGCGAAACAAGCCGAGTTGCCGCTTCGCCTTGTCCACCATCCCGGCCAGCAGCAGGTCTTTCTGTTGTTGCGTGGAATAGACCGTCACGTCCGGCCAGGTCGCCAGTGTCGCAGCCACGCGGGCGGCGTCTGCGCCGTCCCGCAGCGTCACCAGCACCGCGCTGACTTGCGGCGGCGCGAGCGCGGGCAACTCGCTGGCCGGGCCAACCACCCGCTCTGACAACAGCGGCGTCACGCGACCCAAGTCCAGATTCTCCAAGCCGCGCAAGGCGCGCGGCGCGTTCGAGCCGCGTGGCTTCGCCGGGCATGTCGAATTGGATGGCCTCCGCGTCGCTCACCGTGAAGAAGCACAACCCGTCGCCGCCTGTCCCCACCATTCCCTTCGTCAAACCGACGACTTCGTAAACGTCCTTGCCCAGCTTGAGCTTCTCGCCGAGCGGCAAACCGAGCGAGCGGTCCGCAATCATTTCGTAATGCGCCTGGCGCAACGCGCGTCCGGCAATCAGCTGCAACCCAATCGCCCTTGTCCTCGGGCCACGAGAGTCCCTGCACGACCATGCGCAAGGGCTGCCCGCGATGCTCACGCTGAATCGTGTGGGAAACGAAACGGCGCGCACTCGCCACGCCCGGCACGGCGCGCACGCGGTCTTCGAGGTTGGCGGGAATGCGCGAGACTTCGGCGAACGGCCCACGCGTGCTGCCTTGCACGACCCACAAATCCGCGCCGACCTGATCCACCAGCAGCGTGGCCTCATAAATTAAACCGCGATAGATGCCGCCCATGCCCATGACGATCATCAGCAGCAGGCCGATGCCCACGGTGGTCAGGGCGAACCGGCCAACATTGTGGCGGATGTCGCGGACAGCGAGGTTCATTTCGCGGCGATGCGTTGGCCGTCGGTGAGCGGTTGCTTCTGGCCTTCGACGGGGCGGACGATTTGTTCTCCGGCGGAAAGCCCTTGCGTGACTTCGACATTCTGCAATCCGCGCAAGCCCAGCGTGACACCGCGCCAGCGAGCCCTGCCCGTGGTCGTTGACGAACACGCCGGCTTTGTTGTCGCGCCAACGGATGAACTGCGGAGGCATCAGCGACGACGTTCGTTTTGTGTCCGGTTTCGATGAACACCTCGGCGCGCTGGCCAATCGTCCAGTTCTCCGGCAACTCCTTCACGCGCACATCCACGACGAACTCGCGCGTCTCGCGGTCCGCCTCGCGGCCCAGCCGCGCAACTTCACCGGCATAACTCTTCGCGGGTTCGGAGCGGAAAACGACGCGCGCCGGTTGGCCCGCTTTCAGTCCCGCCATCGCCGTTTCGTCCACCCAGGCGGACACCCAGATTTCATTCGTGGCGACGAGTTGCAGAATGGACGCGCCCGGCACGACGACACCGCCGGGGTCGCGGTCGCGGCGCGTGACCAGGCCGTCGTAGGGACTGCGCATTTCGGTGAACGCGAGATGTTCCTTTTGGTAGAGCAGAGTCTTTTCAGCGGTGAGCACCTGGCTCTCGGCTTCCACAATGGCGGACTGCGAGCGTTTCAAATCGGCTTCGGCGACGTGCAAGTGCCTCGGCGGTCTTGTCGAAGTCGGCCTGCGCGGCGATTTTGCCGGCGAGCAATTCGGTCGAACGATGGTGATCCAACTGCGCCTGTTGAAGCACCGCCTGGGCGCGGGCTTCGTCTGACTGCACGCGTTCGACCGTGGCGCGAGCAGCAGCCAGCGTGGCTTCGGCGATGGCGACTTGCTGCTTGGTTTCCGCGTCATCAAGCCGGGCGAGCAGTTGGCCGGACTTCACGGCGTCGCCCTGATCCACGAGCACTTCGGCCAGCCGCTCCTGAATGCGCGGGCTGATGGTGGTCTTGACGCGCGCCTCCAGCGTGCCCGTGCCCATGACTTCGCCGCGCACTTCTCCCGGTGGCCACTGTGTGATGCCGTCACCGGCGTCGGGCTGAACTTGAGGCGATAGACGGCGAAGCCGATGATAGCCACGACAACCAGCCACGGCAAAAGTTTGCGGAAGGAAATGCGTTTCATAAAGGGTTGGGTCACGGCGCGGAGTAGATCAGCCACACGCCGCCAAGAATCACGAGGACGCCGCAGATGTATTTCACGACGGCCAGGCCCTTGGATTGCTCGTTCCAATTCAGGAAGCGCTGCACCAGTTCCGTGGAAGTGCCTGCCGCGACAATCACCGAGCAATGCCCCACGCCGTAGGCGAGCAAGAGCAGCGCGCCGTAAAGAAAGTTGCTGGCCGCGAGTTTGAACGTGACGCCGAGCATCGGCGCGAGATACGCGAAGGTGCATGGGCCGAGCGCGACGCCGAACACCAGTCCAAGAATAAACGCGGCAAGGAGGCCCTTGCGCTTCATGCCCACCTGGCCCGGGCCGGAGAACGACAACGGAATCACGCCTAGCAAATGCAGTCCCACCACGAAGAAGATGAGCGCGACGAAGTAATTCCCGTAACGCCCCACGTCACCCATCATCCGGCCCGCCGCCGCCGTGATCGCGCCGATGGCCGCGATGGTGATGAGAATGCCCACGGCGAACAGCGTGGAGGTCCAGAACGCGCGCTTCGCCGTCACCTGGCCTTGTTCGCTGATGAATCCTACGATGAGCGGGATGCTCGCCAGATGACAGGGACTGAGGACGATGCTCAAGACGCCCCAAGCCGCTGCCGCCGCGAGAGCCATGATGCGGCGCGCCTTCAACGGCGTGACTTAAGTTGGTGAACAGGTGTTCCATAAGCGACGATGGCCGGGCGTGCGCAATGACTCAACTTGGTTGGTCATCTCTTGTCACCTTCGCCCTTGCGAGCGGTTAGCCAGATGCTGACGATCCTGCCCTTGAGCCTTTCATCACTCTCCGCCATGGGAAAGGTCGCCTCCCCGTCCACGGTGATCTCATGAAATCCAGCCTGCTCGATGTCCCGCAGATACTCCGCTTTACCCAGAGCAGTCCTCAACCATTCGCCCCAGGCCTCATCCTTCAGAGCGATTTCAGCGAATGTACCCGAAGTCACGAGGTCCGATAAGCACAAGCGGCCTCCGCCTCTCAGCACGCGAAAAACTTCCTTGAACGCCTGGACTTTGTCAGCGCAGTAGTTCATCACGCAGTTGCTGATCGCCACATCCATTGAACCATCGGCGAGTGGCAGTTGCTCGATGGGCGCCTGTTTGAACTCGACGTTCTCAAGGCTCGCTTTCTTGGCAGCCGCTTTCGCTCTCTTGACCGCTTCCAACCCTATGTCCACGCCGATGACGTGACCCCTTGGGCCGACCTGTCGCGCCGCAAGAAACGCGTCCAGCCCAGCGCCGAAACCCAAGTCCACAACGGTCTCACCCGCCCGCAGCCGAGCGCGCGCAACTGCGTTGCCACATCCGTGGCTCACAACCGCCTCCGCGGGCACAGACTGGATTTCCTCCTCGGCTTAGCCCAGCGACACTGCATAAGCCAAAGGGTCGTTCCCGGACTTTGCGATCAACTCTCCGGCCAGCCGCGCCGCCTCGCGCGTGTAACTGGCGCACTTCTCGCGCAGGTTGTGCTCTTTGAAAAACTGCTGCCCTTCGGGCGTGTCCAGCCGGCACCCCATCAGTCGCTCGCAGTTCGTCGAACCAAAGCGCTCTTCGAATGCCTTCAGAAACGCCCGCACCTGGCGAATGGTTTCCTCGGGCGAATGACCCTCTCGTGTCCGTCCATGCCGCAGGCTGATGCCCATCACTCCCGCGCTCACCGCGCCGCAAATGTTGCCTGTCCGCGAAATCCCCCCGCACAACCCCGTGGCGATCTTCGGGATCAGTTCGGACTGGATTCCGAGCCCTTCTGCCACGGCTTGCAGCACGCTCTCCGAGCAGCACAAGCCCGACCGGAATAACTCTTCACTTCTTTCGGCAACTTGGTCAGGTGTCGTGTTCATGGTATCGCTTTCCTTTTATTTGCATTCGCCCAGCTTGCACGCCTTCGCGATTTGCTCCGTGCTGAGTTTCATCTTGTCGGCCAATGCCTGCGCAATGGTGATCTGGCGTCCGGTCATGGCCGGCCGCGCGTCCACCCACTTTTGCAGATTGGCCGCATTGGCGAAGAAGCCTTGCTTGAAGCAACCGGCGGAAACCCACTTACCTTCGGCGTCTTTCTTCTGGCCGAACCACGCCACGGCGGTCGCGGGTTCGAGCGCGGCAAGTTGTCCATCAAGCGTCTTCACGCGAATGAGTTCGCCTGTCAGCCCGTCCTTCGCTTCGACTTCGATGTCTTGCTTGAGCCGCGCGGCCACGCCCATCGAACAATGCGTGCAGCAACCGTAACCGTGTGTCGTGCCGAACTTCACCGCGCAGGCGTCTTCGGGATACACCGCGCGGTCGCAGAACGCGCAGCGGGTCGCGAGTTCTTTGGAACGCAGCACGTCCCAACTGACCAAATTGCCGGAACTCGCCTGCTGTTCCTTTGCCGCTGCCGTCTTGTCGGCAAACGCCTTCACCGTCGGGCGGCCTTTGGCATCCATGCCGTAGAGATAGCTCGCCGCCGTGGCGGGAATGAGATGTCCGCTTGCCCAATCGGTGACGCTGACTTTCGCATCATCGGTCTTCGCTTCCGCGCCGACGAGGCTGGAGAAGTAGATGAAATAGCAGTGTGATGAACAGAGAACGCGTTGTTCCGTCTCGCCCTTCACCAGTGTTTTGCCTTTTGCATTCACGTCGCCGTCGCACATGAAGCAGACCTGGTCGCGCGGGCGCGTGTCAGCCGCCACCGGTTGTTCGCGCACAATCCCGGCGCTCGACTTGCCGCCGGCGTCAACGCCGAGTTCCTTCCACTTCGCGAGGATGTCCTCCTTGCCGAAGAAGCCGACGTGCCGGAACAGCTCCTTGCCTTCCGAGTCGTAAAACACCTGGGTGGGAATCATCTCGATGCCGTATTTCTTGCCTCCATCAGGATTCTCCCAAACATCAATGAACTCCGTCTTGAACTGGCTGGCGTAATCGTGCTTCAGCTCGTCCAGAATCGGTTTCATCATTTTGCACGGAATACATTTGCCCGCGCCCAGGTCCACGAGCCGTGGCAACTTGGCCGTGACCGCCGTAGCAGGTGTGGCTTGGTTGGGGGCGGCCACACCGGCTTGCGCTGTGGCATCGCCAGTTGCCGGGGGTTTGTTCTGTTTCAATGCGATCGCTGCCACAACTGCCGCTGCGACCGCGAGGAGGATGAAGATTTTAGCTGGAGTCTTCATGGTGGTGTGATGTTGCGTTCGTTACGGTTTGATCTTCTGGAAGAGCGCGGGCAATCGCGTGCGATACATCTCGCTTACTTGCGCTTCCATCTCAGCCAGCGGTTTCACGGGAATGAGGTCCATCACCTCGGCGGGCGTGAGGCAGGATTCGAGCAGCGTGCGTGTCGTGCCGCAGACCATGCGCTTCAAAGCCGGGGCAAGCTCGGCCTCACTGAGACCGAAGCCCGCAACAACTTCGCGGAGCTTCTGAAGTTGGAACCAAAGGTAGGTCGGACCCATCGCGGTGAGGACTGCGTAAGCTTCGAGCTTTTCCTCGGCGACTTCGGGACACTCGCCCAGGGAGGAAAGCAAGCCGGTGAGTTCCGCCTTGTCGGTGGGAGTCAGTGCCGAACCAAAGGCAACCGGATTATAGCCCGCGCCGATAACCGAGGGCGCGTTGGGAATTAACCGGGCGATGCGAGCAAAGCCGCCCAGCAACTCGCTGAGTTTGGCAACCGTAAACTTTGGCGCGAGCGACAGGGCAAACGCAGTCGGCTTGAGGTAGCCTTTGATGCCAGCGCACACTTCAGCCATGACCGGCGGATGGACCGCAAGGAAGACAATGTCCTGCGAGGCCGCTTCGGCGCTGTTGCCCGGCGCCATTTCAATCTGGGGGAAGCGGGCCTTCAGCTTTGCGACCGTGTCCGCGTTGCAGTCGCTCACGACGATCTTCCCCGGCAAGGCGTCTGCCCGCGACCAGCCGTCGAGGAAGATGCGGGTGATCCGTCCGCCACCGATGAAGCCAACGCTCATATTGCTCATAGATGCCCTTTCAAGTGTCACGGTTCATGCCGCCGCCTGTTGGAGGATGGCCTTGATCTCTGGGATACTCGGCACTTTTCCCGTCACTTTGATGGTTCCATTGACCGCCAAGGCGGGCGTCATCATCACACCCAAGGCCATGATTTGTTTAAGGTCAGTGACCTTGTTGATCTCGGCGGCGACACCGAGTTCTTTGACCGCCTGTTCGGTGAACTGCGCCAGTGTCTTGCACTTCGCGCAGCCGGGTCCAATAACGAGTATTTGCATAATGAGATTCCTTTCTTTGTGGTTAGAACAACGCTCCGTAAAGAAGTCCGGTGATCGTGGCCATAACGACCACCAGGCCGACAAAGACGACGAGCTTCCTGGTGCCCATGATGCTGCGAAGCACCAACATGCTGGGCAGTGACAGCGCGGGACCCGCCAGAAGCAGCGCCAGCGCCGGGCCTTTGCCCATGCCAGAACCGATGAGGCCCTGCAAGATCGGCACCTCCGTCAGCGTCGCGAAATACATGAGCGCGCCTACCAGCGAGGAGGCAAGGTTGGCCATGAGGGAGTTTCCTCCCACCCACTGGCTCACCCACTCCGAAGGGATCAGGGCTTCATGTCCGGGCCGTCCCAGTAGCATGCCCGAGACAAACACACCTCCGATGAGCAGCGGAAAGATCTGCTTGCCCAGCGTCCAGGTCGCGTCGAGCCACTCCCGACCTTCACCGGGGTTTCTGGCGCAGAGCACCGCCAGCCCTGCACAGCCGACGATGAACGGAATCAGCGGCTCACGAGGAAAGGCGAAGCTCAGAATGACTACGGGCACCGCCGCAAGCGCCAGTTCCCTCCACCTGAACCCGAACCACAATCCGAGTGCGACCATCAACACGGAGGCGAAGGAGCCGCTGATCGGCCATTTCCATGCGTGGATCCAAGCCCAAAGTCCGACGGTTTCGGCCGGCTTGCTCCAGTTGGCGAACACCAGCACACCCACCATCGAGGCAAAGAACACCACATTCTGCCAGAGCGGACGTTTGACCTCCACTTCGGCGATCTCCGGCGCCGCTTCCGCCTTCGCCTGTTCCTCATGCCGGAAGACGAAGTGCATGGCCAATCCGACGAGGACGCTGAACATCACCGCGCCAATGGCCCTGGCCAATCCCAGTTCCATTCCCAGAATCCGCGCCGTCATCACAATGGCCAGAACGTTGATGGCCGGGCCGGAGTAGAGGAAGGCGGTGGCCGGGCCAAGGCCTGCCCCCCGCATCCAGATACCCCCAAACAGCGGCAGCACGGTGCAGGAGCACACCGCCAGGATCGTCCCGGACACCGAGGCCACTCCATAGGCCATCGCCTTGTTCGCCTTTGGCCCCAGGTAGCGCATGACCGAAGCCTGATTGACGAAGGCGCTGATCCCTCCGGCGATGAATAGCGCCGGGATCAGGCAAAGAAGAACGTGCTCCTGCGCATACCATTTAGTTAGTTCCAGCCCTTCCTTGAGTGCGTTTTCGAAACGAGGCACGCCCACCGGCAGGAAGAACAGGAACACGAAGACGGCCGCGAAAGCGCCGAGAATTTTCAATTCCCGGCTCCAGTTCGGAGATGCCACACCGGCTTGACAGGTGCCATTCATCATTCGAGAATGCTACGCTTATTCGACATTTAGCTAATCCAGCAAATAAAAGGTCAAAAAAATAGTGCCGCTCGCACGTCTTACGCACCCGACTTGTCTCGCACCGAGGCAACACACTCGAAGAAATTCATCACGCAAGGAGTTACTAACCGGTAGAACACCTGCGCGCCTCGCTTCTCGTCATCCACGATGCCGGCGTTGCGGAGTTGGGACAGGTGTCGCGAGACTGTCGGCATCTCCGACCCGACCAGCGCGGCCAGTTCGCAGACGCACCGCTCGCCGCGGGACAGCTCGTCCAGCATAAGCAGACGCCCCGGATGGGCCAGGGCTTTGAAGATCTGGGCCTGCGCTTTGAACTGCGCGAGTGACGGTTTATTTGCCACTGCGGATAGGAACTTAGCAAATTAGCTAACAGTGTCAACCATCGGTTTCTGACAGCTTGTATCGGCGTTCACTGCAGCCGCCCGGCAGGCCTTTCCCGGCCGCCGCGCCGCGCGCCAAAAGTAACTGTTACCCGAGATGGGGATACGTTGTGCCAAAAGGGGTGTTACCCGATGGCTGTGTTGTTTTGGGTTTCGGTGTTGTGTGACTGAGTAAGTCTTTGCGTGTTCGATAGCGAGCTAAAACGAGCAGGGGGGCGGCTGTCGAGCCTCAGCTCGCGCCCCCCTGCGGTCGATAGCCGAGAGCCTCTCGGGGGGGGCGTCATTTAGTTTCGCAGTTGGCGCACCGTGGCAATTTCTTTCAAGCTTCGGGCGACCTCTCGCTTGAGTGCAAAAGGATTTAGGAGAGCTTTCTCCTGCGTCAATCGTCGCTTGGTTTGCCGACTGACTTCGGCGCTGGCCAATACCCGTGCCAACGGTGTTTGGGCGTCGCGCTGTTCTTCCTGATCAAGCAATGGCTGGGGCCATGGGCGCCGGGGCAGATCTTCCTCAATACACTGATTCTCTTTGGCTTGGCCATCACTGGAATCGACCTGGTGACCCACCCGTCTCATCGGGTGACGGAAACCTCAGTGGACCGGCGGCTTTTCTCCTACGCCGTGGCGCGACATGACCCGGCCGCTTTTGGACGGTGGTGGCAGTATTTCACGGAGGAATGGTTCAACAGCCGGGCTCAGCTTCAGATGCCCGATCCGCGGAGGATTCTCCCCTTCCGCCTGAAACCGAGCAGCGAGTCCAGACTATTCGACAGCGTCGTGCGCATTAACAGCCTGGGATTCCGCGGCCAGGAATTTGACCGAGAGAAACACGGGGCTTATCGAATTGTGGCCTTGGGGGAGCCGACTACGATGGGTTGCACGCTGCGGCTGGAGGACGAACCCTGGCCGGAGGTTCTTGAACGCCTGATCAGGGAGCGCCTGCGTCCCGCCCGGCCGGTGCAGGTCATCAACGCCGGCGTCCCGGCGTATTCGTTGGTGAACAACCTCCAGCGCCTGGCGGACGATATCCTGTCGCTGCAGCCCGATCTCATCATTTCCTACCACGGCTACAATGGCTTTCCCTACCTCGACGTGACCTTGCCCCCGGTGCTCGGCCCGCCGCCTCCGCCGTTTATCGATCGACCGATCCACCTCTTCGCCCGGGTCGAGTACCAGCTCAAGCTGCGCCGGTATCTGCGCCAGACGGCCAGTTCGAGGGGAGCAATGGGCCGCTTTGTTGTCGACCCGCGCGAAGCCCTGGACACGCCCTTGGCTCAGCACTACCGACAGTTGCTGGCCGCCGCGCAAACCCATCGTTTCAAGCTGGTCCTGGCCACCTTCAGCCTGGCCGTGAATGCCTCCAGCGATCCCGAGGTGATTAACTTCTATCGCCAGGGATTCCCCTACGTCGACGATGTCATCCGATGCAACGCGGTGCACAACGAGATCGTCCAACAACTGAGCCGCGATCAGCCGGGGGTCTACCTCGCCGATGTTCGTGCCGGCCTCGACGGTTGCCACGAGAAATTCATTGACCTCGTGCATTATACCCAGGAAGGGCGCAATCAGCTCGCGGAGAATATGCTCGCAGCCATCCAAGACATCCTGATCGAGGACCTGTCCCTGACCGCACCGACCTCTTCCAGTGAACCGGGCCACGGTCGCGTAGGCCGCTAGTCCAGCCTCGAATTGCTCAAGCCAACCGCCCGGCCAACTTATGCCTACCGGCACGCGGCAACTTCGGGACAAGCTCTCGATAGACCCGTGCCGGAGCCGCCCATTGCGGCCGGGTGACTCCAATTCATCTCATTCGCGTCGACCCGCCTTCACCTGGTCCAAGCCGAGCTCGGTCAATTGAGATTCCACGGCCGATGCATTCCAGATGGCGATCACCCCATTGGCGCGCGATACCGCGAGTCGGCGGCTGTCCGGACTCCACGCCAGCCACCAGATCGAGCCGGGCCGATCCGGGAGCGAGTAAAGCAACTGGCCTGACTCAAGATCCCAAAGATCAACACCCAGTCCAGTCAGGGACACCAACGCAACTTTTGATTCGTCCGGACTGACGCTCACATTTCCGAGGTATGTCGAGGGTGCTTCGCCAGGCGCGAGCGTTGGAAAATGCCGAATCATCGATCGGCCAACCGGATCGAACACCACAATCTCCCGGTCTCGAGTCACATAAAGCAGCCCGCCACTTTGCGGCAGGAAACATTGGATTTGAACTATGGAGGCCTGACAATTGGACGTGACCAGCCAGGGCTTGGAAGCGGGCGCCAAATCGCGCAGATAAATGCCGGTGATGAACTTTTCACCAGATCTCAGGATGTCGACATAGGCCAGTTGTTTGTTTTGCGGATGAAACACGACGTTGGCCTGACCCGCCGCCTCCGAGAACAGGGGCTTCCCCTGCCACGGCGAATTCTCCGGCGGCGTCGCCGGATCGCCCAACGACCAAACCCGCAGACCATCGCCCGCGGCCGCCAGGTATTTCCCATCCGCGCTCAGGGCACAGGCCCAAACAGCACCGGGATGCGGAGGATCGCCACCCAGTTCACCAAGGAATTCCCGGGTTTCCGGTGACCACACGGCGATCCGACCCGTCGCGTAGTCGGCGCATGCCAACAACCGTCCATCCCGTCGATAAGCGAGCGATTGGCCCGCGGCCGGCAGAAGCCCGAGCACTTTATTGACCGGTGGCGCATCGAGATCCCACAGCCGGATCGTCCGGTCCTTGCCCACCGAGGCCAACTGATTCTGCGTTGGGCTGAATTCAACGGCCGGCACACCGCCTCGATGACCTTCAAGTTGCACCCTCTCGCGCGCCACGTCCTGTCGGAGAATCCGGCACCCCGAGGCTTGTCGCACCAGGAGAAGTTTTCCGTCTTCACTGAACCGGACCGCCTGGAGCGAACCCGGCGCGGTAAGACTCGCCACCTCACCGCCGGAGGTCAAATCGATCAAATGAACCGTTTGTTCTTGAAAGGAAGGCACCGCGAGAGTCGCAGCGCCGCCGAGAGTGGCCCCGGCGGTCTCGGCAAAGGATCCTCCCAAACTGTAGATGCTTTTGAACTCCTGGGTGTCGTAAACGATGAGCGTGTTATCGAAACTGCAGGCAAGGGTGTTGCCCTCCGGTCCGAAGGACAATCCGAAGCCCCGGCCCAGGTGCGGCTTCAGACACGCCGTTCGCCGGCTCGTCTCCAGGCTCCAGACTTCCACTTGGGCATCATACCCGATCTCTCCCGCATTACTGAACAACGCGACGAGTCGTCGATTCCAGCTTATCGCCGCCCGGGAGAATTCGGATACCCGACCTTCCGGCTGGATACGGGCAACGCGCACATTGCGGCCGGGATCCAATATATCCAACGCCGAAGCATTCAAGTCCCATCGAAGCACTACCGGTGTTGTCTGCGTGGATTCCACGGCGAAAACCCCCGGTTCAGGACGCTCCCAATCAAGGCGCCAGGCCCCGTCACCCCGCTGCGACCAACTCTCCAGCCCCGCCGACTCAAGCTGGTCGCGAGGCGATCTTTGCGGTTCCAGCTTCACGACGAGCAACTGAACACCCCGGCGGTCAAAGGCGAGGCTGGCGGGGAATCCGCCGGTCTTGAAGGTTGCGATTTCCCGGCCGGTTTGGGTTTCGCGCAGGGTCACGACGCCTTGGGCCGTTCCCAAGGCGCAGACCGAGCCATCCGCAGCGAGCGCGTCTGCGGTGGGAGCGGCCGGAAGATCGCCGATATCCAAAGGATCGAGTCCGACCCAATCACCCAGACAGGCGACCGCCTCACGACGCAGCACCGCCAAATCCAGGGCGGGCGTCTGCAAGACCAACGCCTGTTGAAGGCGGTCGAATACTTCGCGTCGATATCCCACTTGCCGCGCTTGCCGAATGAAGCGCGCCTCCCGCACCAGGGATTCATAAAGTCTTTTCCTGGCCAGATCCCGTTGCTCACTGGCAGCCGACCGAGCCGCCTCGGCTTCGATTCGGAGTCGGGATTGTTCCAGTTGAGCGCGTTTCTCCCGAACAAAAGCCCAGGTGGCGATCCCCAGTCCCGCGGCCAGGGCCAGCATGACCACCGCGGCCGCGCTATACGCCACCCGATTCCGCCGCCAGGATTTGCGCAGCCGATAGGCGGGACTCGGCGGCATGGCCATTATTGGTTCGTTGTCCAGATGCCGCTGAAGATCCGCCGCAAGTCCGTTAGCCGTGTCGTAACGACGGGTGCGATCCTTCTCCAGGCATTTCATCACGATCCAATCCAAATCCCCGCGCAATAGAGAAATCAACCGGGGCACATCCGCTCCGCGGCAAACCGCGGTGGTGGCGCGTTGCGGGTCCTGAAGAGTGGCCAGCTTTGTCGAGGGGGGGAGCGGCTCTACCTCGCGGATCACTCGCCGCATTTCGTCCAGGCCGGAGTGGGCCAGGTTCCGGCCGTCGAAGGGAGTGCTGCCGGTGAGCAATTCATAAAGGAGCACACCCAAACTGTAGATGTCTGATCGAGTATCAATATCCAAACCGCTCATTTCCGCCTGTTCCGGGCTGGTATAAGAGGGGGTGCCGATGAATTGGCTGAACTGGGTGAAGATGGTCTTTTCGGTGAGTTCCTGTTGGGTGGCCTTGGCGATTCCGAAATCAATCACCTTCGGCACCGGTATCCCGTCGTGCAAGGTGACCAGGATGTTCGAGGGTTTGATATCGCGATGGATCATCCCCTTCTGGTGGGCATGCTGAATGGCATGGCAAACCTTGATGAACAAACCCAATCGCGCCCTCGCCGTCATCCGTTCGCGATCACAGTATTTCGTGATCGGAATCCCCCGCACCAACTCCATCACAAAATAGGGACGCCCCGTTTCCGTTGCCCCCGCATCCAATACTTTGGCGATGTTCGGGTGGTCCATCAGCGCCAAGGCTTGACGTTCCGCCTCGAACCGGGCAACGACCTGTCGCGTGTCCATCCCCAACTTGATAATCTTCAAGGCGACCCGGCGCCTTACCGGCTCTCGCTGTTCAGCGGCCCACACGGATCCAAAGCCGCCTTCGCCTATTTTTTCCAGGAGTTTGTACCGCCCGATCATCAACCCGGCACCCTCCGTTGCCAGCGGCTCGGCCCCAACCGTCGCGATTTCCTCGCCCGGGTACGGATCATGACCCGGGCCATCGGCGACTGGCACCGCATCCGCCGCGGCGCGGTCCTCTCCCGCGCCGGCCAACATCGCTTCCACCTCGGCCCTCAAGACCTGGTCCGTCCCACAAGCCCCGTCGAGATACGCGGCTCGTTCTTCAATCGTCCGCCGCGCCAGGGCCTGTGACACGATATCGCGCTTGCGACGGTCGGTTGATGGATCGAGAGGTTTCACACTCGCGTTTTACTCATCTGCGCTTTCAGATTGAGCGATCAGGGGAAAACCCACCAGCAGATCCGCACTCTTCAACTCCAAAAACCAGCAACTCCCGAATGCTCTAACCGCCCACCCGCCGCCCCAAAACAACCCAGATCCCTTCAGGTATCTCCCTGCCGATCTCGAAACACCTCCCGCTTCCCTCCGCGCGCCACGCGTCCTTTCGGCGACCTTGAGCAGCGCATTGCCGCGGGCCGTGATAGGATACCAAAATCCAATTTCTTTTATTTGCAATGGTCTGGCCATGCCTCCCTCGTACTCGCCTACGCCACGTCCCGGCAAATGAATAATAAATAGAAGCGACCCCACACCTTAACACCTTCACCAAACGGACTTCCCACCCGGCCGGCAAGGTGGCCGTCGTCGGCGAGACGCCGTCCACCCAGTAACCGTGCGTCTGGTGAAACAGTGAAAGTTCGCCCAAATTGCCGGTCAGCAGCGGCGCCAGCTCAGGTCGCGTCTTCGGATAAACATCCGCCTCCATGGACTGGCGCAAAAGGCGCGGGGCATCCGGGAAACGCCCGAGAATCGACTGGCTGCCGACGACGATGAAGTCCGTCTGGTCTGTCGTTCCCTTACACGCCCGCAGGATGTGTTCGAGCTGCGAGCGCTTCATATCGGGCCAGAATCCGCTGACGTTCGTCTTGCGGCATGATGACTGCGAACGGACTGCTCTGCCGCATCCGCTGGCCTCCGTCGCTCGGGTCTTCAAGCGCCGCCAGCACTCCGGGCAATCCCCGTGTGCGAATCAAGTCCAGCCATTCGGTGAGCGCATCCTTGGATTGCACGGAGTAATCGGGGTCCGTCAGGAAACGTTGGATCCACGCCACCACACGCTCGAGCTTGGCCGGATCGGCCCGCAGTTCCCGCGCAACCACCCGGTGCATCTGCAGGCTGCGCTCGTCGATGACTTTGTGCCAATTCACAGGCTTCTCGTAGCACAACAGCCGTCCGCGCGCAACGCTGCGGGTAGTGGTGACCAAAATGATTGACAGGCTTGGTGTCAGTCGCTTGTGCGCATACACCTTGGCCAGCGGCAGATCGCCAATGGCGGCCCAGAGCCATGTACCGCGGTTCGGCGCGCGGCGCGGGTCGGAGTTCCGGCGAGAAATATCCGGGCAGGTCGTTGCGCACACCGATGATGAGCTGCCGCTGGCGTTTCTGCGGCACGCCGAGTTCCCAGGCGTCCTCGATCTGGCTGTGGACGCGATAGCCGGGGTGTCCCTTCTTCCGGCCCAGCTCGCGGGCTTCCTTTTGCAGGGCAGTGAAGTGCTCGCCACCCGCCGCGTTGCGGAGTCCAAGGACGTTTTCCATCACGAACACGCGCGGCTGAAAGAAGTCCAGGTAACGAAGGAATTCGCGGTAGAGGTTGCGCCGCGGATCCTCCACAAGCCGGCGCGAGCCGTGGTTGGCGCCGTCGCGCATGCGGGCCCTGGAGAATCCCTGGCAGGGCGGCCCGCCGACGATGACGTCGACCGTGGGTTGGGAGCTGGCGGATGAGAGTTGGGCGAGGCGGTCGGCGAGTAACGGGTGAGGTCTTCCTGGAAGACGCGTTCCGGGGTGAGTGTCGGAAACTGGCTGGCGTTGCTGCGAAGTGCGGACGCCGCGTTCGATGCCGCTCACGAAGGTGCGGTCGAGGTCAGCTTCCTCCGCGAGTCTATCCTGCGAGAATCCGCGCTGAGCCCGGCATCGAGCCACGTTTCATCCGAAAGCGGCGAGCGTCTTGTCCCGTGCTGGCATTGTGCGCATCATGCGCCCAACAATGCCCGTTCGTCTGTGGACTATCGGCTACAATGTTCCAATCTGGAACATCCGCCTTGCCCCTTCCCGAGTCCCTTCGCAGCTGGGCAATCCGCTTTGGTACACAAATCGAAACCGGAGTGATCCAGGCCATACCAGATGGACAAAAGGAAAGGGGTCGTGGCTATTTATTTTGCAATTCGGCTGTCGCGCGATCGACTGTCACGTGACCGTGTCCGGTCTGTTCTCTGCCGTTCCGGAAACCATCTCACCGCTGTCGCCGCACTCGTATACTCAATCTCCACTCGTTCGCTCAACCCCCGGCTGCTCAGGCCGCCCACCCGCCGCCCCAAATACAATACCAGATCCCATCCGGTATCTCCCTGCCGATCTCGAAAACACCTCCCGCTTCTCTCCGCGCATCCTTTCGGCGACCTTTAGCTGCGCATTGGCGCGGGCCGTGATAGGGAATCAACATCCAATTTCTCTTATTTGCAACGGTCTGGCCATGCCTCCCGTGTACCCGCCTACGTCACGTTTTCGTCAAATGAACAATAAATAGACGCGACCCCATTCCCTACCGAGGCCCTGACTTGCCGAGCCTTCATCCAGGGACTCGCAGAGCTCGTCCCTCCATCTGAAATTCCAAATTTGAATCCCAATTGTAGAATATGGAGACGCGACTCCAATGGGAGTGGGAGTAACGTTGGTCCAGCTCAGCGAGGGCTGTTGGAGACTTAGACTGTTGCGCAGTCGCGCGTTGTTGTAAACCGTACATCACGGTGTCCTGCGTCCCCGGGTTGTCTTCGGTCAGCAACTGCCCGTTCACGTATACGTATACTTGGTCGCGTCCGCCGCGTCCACCCAGTTCGTCACCCGCCCTTGCGCGGCAAGGTCACGGCGAACGCCACTGCCCCAGTCGAAGTGTCACATGTCGAGATGCGACCCCAACCAACAGACCCCAACCAACAGAAAGTTCAAGGGCTTGCTGGCCGCGGCCGACACGGTTGCCGGGATGAACGCGGCCCTCGCGAATGACAAGGCAAGCACGATCATGCGCGGGTGCTTGAAGCGGGTCATGGTCTGAACTCAATGAAGGGCGAAGCCGTTGTCAATCCTCCGCCATTTCTGGGGTTGCGGGTGGGTGATTGCGAAAAACACGCCGCTTGCATTGAGCCGGCAAGTTGGCCATGTTCCTGGCCATGAGTAAGACCGTCAATGTTGCGGAGTTCAAAGACCGGTTTTCGGAGTTGCTGGCCCTGGTGGAACAGGGCGGAGAAGTCATTGTCTGTCGTCGCAATGTGCCGTTGGCCCGCGTCGAACCGATCCACAAGCATCCGCCCAGGAGGTCGCCGGGCAGCGTCGTCGGTTGCATGAAGGGAACCGTGCGCATCCACGGCGACCTGACCGAGCCATGTATTCCCGAGGAAGACTGGGAAATGCTGAAGTGAGCCACCATGCCCTACCTCCTCGACACCTGCGCGATCCTGTTCATCGCGGAGAATACCACCGACTTGTCCGCAGCGACGCTCAAACTGATGGACACGACCCCCGTTGGTGAAGTTTTCGTTTCGGCGATTTCGGTGGCTGAACTGGCCTGTCTTCAGGAACGCGGGAAGATCACACTTAAACAACACTGGCGCTCCTGGTGGAACGGCATGTTGAAGCGATCCGCCTGGACCTGTCTGCCCATCACCGCCGACATCATGGCCGAAGCCTACAGCCTGCCGCCGCCGATCCACCGCGACCCGGCGGATCGCGTGCTCATCGCCACCGCACGTCTCGATCGTCTGACGCTCGTGACCACGGATGGCAGGATTCGCGGCTATCCCCACGTCACCACCATCGCCTGACCGCCTCGGGTTGCCTCGGATCCTTTTCTTGAAGCCTCGCTGAGAGAGTCCTTGATCTGTCACGGCCACGTTGAAGGAGTTCTTCAACGAACGCCGTGCCGGAGGCCGGCGCTCCGGTTGCCCCCGATCCGCGCCCAACTGTGCCCATCTGCGGTTTCCTGATTGTTATCGGGTGCATCGGCTGGCCGCAACCTCGGAACCGGCACAGCCAATCAAGCCGGTGGATGAGCCTTATGATCTCTCTGAATTCGTCTCCCGGGGAAACTGGCGCCACGCCGGTCTGGCTACTCCCGGCGCGGAAGAAGACGGGTGATCCCAACTGCGCTGCGTCCACTTCCAGCGTGGTCTCGCCGGCTTGGTTGAACACGGACTGGAAGAGCGGCCACGACACAAAGTCGGACGAGCGGCGAATGGTCACGTTCACGCCGGGCTGGCTTTGCACCCGAAGGTTCAATTTGCCGGTCCCCGCCTGCGGCGACACCACCAGCCGGCTTCCGGTGGACGTCGACGAAATCACCACCAGATTGTCCAGGCTCCACGCGGCTTCATCATAGGTCGAGACGGAACTGCCAAAGAGCAGCGCGGCCAGACTGGCGAAATGGGGAACGGTCGCCGTGATGCGATACCGGCAGTCCTCCAGCATGCTCACGTCGGAATAAACCAGTTTCCGGAAACCATCTCACCGCTGTCGCCGCACTCGTATACTCAATCTCCACTCGTTCGTTCAACCCCCGGATGCTCAGGCCGCCCACCCGCCGCCCCAAATACAACTCCAGATCCCTTCCGGTATCTCCCTGCCGATCTCGAAACACCTCCCGCTTCTCTCCGCGCGTCCTTTCGGCGACCTTTAGCTGCGCATTGCCGCGGGCCGTGATAGGATATCAAAATCCAATTTCTCTTATTTGCAACGGTCTGGCCATGCCTCCCTCGTGCCCGCCTACGTCACCTCCCGTCAAATGAACAATAAATAGACGCGACCCCATTCCCATGGAGGTGGACTAACCATCAAACCGGAGGGCCGAGTTCCACGAGGCCCTGACTTGCCGAGTTTTCATCCAGGGACTCGCAGAGCTCGTCCCTCCATCTGAAATTCCAAATTTGAAACCCAATTGTAGAATATGGAGACGCGACCCCAATGGGAGGTGGGAGTAATGTTGGCCCAGCTCAGCGAGGGCTGTTGGAGACTTAGACTGTTGCGCAGTCGCGCGTTGTTGTAACCGTACGTCACGGTGTTCTGCGTCCCCGGGTTGTCTTCGGTCAGCAACTGCCCGTTCACGTGTACGTATACTTGGTCCTTGGTCGCGTCCGCCGCGTGCACCCGGTTCGTCACCCGCCCTTGCGCGGCAAGGACGGCGAACGCCACTGCCCCCGTCGAAGTGTCACATGTCGAGATGCGACCCCAACCAACCCCCCTTTCGCCTTCTTCACCCACTCCACCTTGCCTCCCATCAATTCCCTATCGGCCAACGCCCCAGCAATACGAAGATACTTGTCAGCCTCTTCATCTTGGCCAATCAGCCTATACATCGCCGACAAATCACTGAACAGGAGCGATGCCGACCAGAGCTTTGCCTGTCTGGCAACAAACTTGATCGCTGCTGCATGCTTCCCAGTGCACCAAAGCCAAGTGCCATAGCGACCGTCAATAAGGGGATTGGGCTGCCCAAACCTCCTCGTCGCCTTCAGGAGTTTGCCTGCAGCAGCGAACTCACCACGTTTCATCAAACGATAGCTCAATTTGAAGGGAAACCACAGAGGATACCCTTCCTTCCGAACCTGATCGGACACATATTCCACAGTTTTCTGTGCTCCTTGTCGACGGAGGCGGTACAAGAGTCGTCGCCATTCGATATCAACTGGGTGTCGCATTGTATGTTTCATGCCGAAAAACCTTCAGCCGTGGACTGCGCGGCTTGCCGGATCGGTTCCAACCGGAATTGGAAGCCGTACGCGGGTTTCGAGTAGCCGGACCTTTGCCACATAATCCGTGCCGACGCTGCACGCGATCCAAAACGCAAGGGAGTTAGACTGGTTTCTCTGTCTCGCACAATCTCGGTGTGTCTGTTTGGTTGGGGCGAATTCTGGCGCTGGACCAGCCCGGAGCAGCCGCATCCAAGAGGTCGTTAAGGAGCAAGGCACCTCCGATTGGACCAAGCAATCGCGCCGCACCCCTCCCTGCGCCCCTAGCAATGCTCTTCAACAAGCCCTCGGCCTTTTGGGATGCCTTACCCAGGGACCTTATTGCGACTCGGTTTGACCTTTAAGCCTTCTCGAATTCCTCTAAGTCCTCCAAAGCGTCTTTGGGGGGATACCATGTTCGGGAACGGGGAGGCTTGGGTTTGGGATTCTGCTCTGGAGGCAAGCTGTCCTCACACTTGTTCGGTTCCAGCCCGAACGGATCAACCAAGCCGATTGGCCTGTTCAGAACGAATCCATACAGGTTGATCCCTGAATCTTCCTCGAGCGGATCTCTGTTCAGCCACCTCTGCGTCACAGGATCGAAATACCTGAACCCGTAATAGTATAGGCCGCTGTTGGCCTGGACCTCCTTGGAGGAAAAGCGATAGAGGTTTGCTGCCGCCATTCCGCCGTCCGAGGCGAGCAGCCGACCGTAAGGATCGTAGCGGTATGTGGCGGATGTGGCTGCCGCGGTCGGATGATTGTCGAGCAGGGCGGTGATGTTCCCGTTGATGTCGAACGTGGCGGTGCCCACGCCGCTGATCGCGGTCGCCTGGTTGCGATCGTTGATGGTGTAGGTGGCGGCCACGCCGTTTTCGGTCCGCGCGGTCATGTTCCATCCGCCGTCGTAGGTGTAGCGGAGTCGTTCGTTGGCGATGGGTGTGCCGTTGCTCAAATAGCCCGGGGCGTTGGTCAACTGGCCAAGGCCGTCAAAACCGAAGTCGACATACGAATTGTCCATCCGGGTGTGTTTGGTCCGTTCATGCCGGTTGTTGTACTGGTATTCGTGCTTGTTCAGATCGGTGTTGTCCTGTCGCCGGAGCCGGGTGGCAGTCAGCCGGGCCAGCGTGTCGTAGGTGTTCACCACTTTGCCGCCGTTCGGGAGAGTGATCTGGGAGACCCGGCGGCTGGCGCCGAGATAGGTGTACGCGAAGGGCGTGGCCGAGATCGACGGGGCGGTGATCGACGTCAACCGCCGCGAGCTGTCATATCCATAATTCTGGACCCACGACCCGGTCGGCTGCTGCAAGGTCAATTGGCTGCGCAACAGGGCGTTGTTGTAGGCGTAGGAGACCCGGTTCGAAGTCCAGGGCCCCTGTTCGTAGGCCAGCAATCCGTTGGCGTTGAAATCGAACGTGGTCGCGCCAAACACCGGATCGGACATTGAACTGAGCTGATTGCGGCTCCGTTGTTCACGGATCTGACGTTGCACGCCGGTGGGGACAGGGCAAAGCCCGAAACGTCGCGAGCTTGAGTTCGATACCCCGACGCTGATCGAGTGCTGGCGTACGGCGCCCTACCTGCACGACGGGGCGGCAGCGACGATGCTCGAAGTGCTGACGGAGAAGAATGCTGGAGCGCTGTCGGGTTCTGCGGTGCAACGAGCTATCGCGTGTGCGGGTTCGTTGCCATCGAGGGGACTATCTGGACTTGTATCGGCAGGTCTGAACGTTTAACAACTCGCCCAGAGCCCGGCTGCTCCCATCTGCCCAAGGTCCGGCAAGGGCTCCTTGATCACGCGTGAGCGTGGAACAGTAGCATGGCACGATTACTCATCGAAACCGGGGACCAGAGGGCTTCGGTATTTGAGCTGCAGATCGGGTTGAACCTGGTTGGGCGAAATGAGGATTGTGCGGTCACGCTCGCCGACGAAAGCGTTTCGGGAAGGCATTGCACCCTGCTCGTCAGCGACTTTGGCGTCAAACTCACCGATCTCGGCTCGACCAATGGCACGTTCCTGGCCCATGAACAGATCCACGAAGTCATGCTCAGGGACGGGGAGACCTTCTTCATTGGCCGGGTCCAGGTCCAAATCGAAATTCCGGATGTCAGGATCGCAATCCCGGATCTGCCCCAGGCCGAGCTCCCCGGACCCCGGTTTCTCGAAGACGGAACCCCGGCCTGCCAGCTCCATCCCGAGACCCCCGCCGTCTATCGTTGCGTGAAGTGCCACGACACCTTTTGCGCCGACTGCGTCCACGACGTGCACTTGCGAGGCGAGCGTTCCCGGATATTCTGCCCAGCGTGCAGCGGGGAGTGCGAGCCACTCACTGGCATGGGTCCTTCACAGCGGCACTCCATAGCCACCCGGATTATGCGCAAGGTTCGGTTCACAATTCGCCGTCGCGACCCCCGGCGGGAGTGACCGACCGCCATTCACGCGCAGCGCACCATATCGCGCTTGGTTTGTGATTGCCCGCCGCGTTATCTTCCGCCTATGCGACCCGCGGATCTGCAGGTAATCGGCGATGAACTGGCCATCAAATGGGAGGATGCAACCGAAAGCTATCTTCGACTCGACGCGTTGCGCCGGGCTTGTCCGTGCGCCGGCTGTCGCGGCGAGGTTGATGTCATGGGCGGATTGCACAAAGGACCGGAAATTCCGCTGGCATCTCCTTCCTTTCAACTCGTGCGGATCGCGCCCGTTGGCGGCTACGCCGTGCAACCCTTCTGGGCAGACGGCCACTCCTCGGGCCTGTTCACGTTCGATTATCTGCGACAACTCGCCGAGACGCGGCGTGATTCAAACCCGCATAGTGGCGGGCCAGGTGCAACCGATTAGCGACCCCCATATAAAGTCACAGCAACCGGGGTTGTTGGTCTTCTTTTGCGAGCTTCTCACCCAGTGTCTCCACCCGAGCCCGACGGCGCTCGATGATGTGCTTGTCGAGGAGCGGATCGTACGGAACGGGATAATTGCCGTCGTAACAGGCCATGCAAAAACCGGACGCGGGCAGGCCGGTGGCTTTGATCATCCCTTCCTTGGACAGATAGTAAAGGGAGTCGGCGTTGAGATATTGGCGGATTTCATCCTGGGAATAATTCGCGGCCATGAGCTTCGAACGATCCGGGAAATCGATGCCGTAGACGCAAGGATTCATGTGAGGCGGACAACTGACCATCACATGCACTTCCCGGGCGCCGGCTTCCTTGAGGTTGTTGACCCGCGCCTTGCAGGTGGTGCCGCGCACAATCGAATCGTCCACGATGATCACCCGCTTGTCCCGGACCAGGCCGGTGATCAGATTCAACTTCACCCGCACATCGAAGTCCCGGATGAGTTGGGACGGTTGCAGAAAGCTGCGTCCCACATAATGATTGCGCACGAACGCCATCTCAAATGGGATCCTCGATTCAAGCGAATATCCCAGCGCCGCACAATTGCCGCTGTCCGGCACCGGCACCACGATGTCCGCTTCAATCGGATGTTCGCGCGCCAGTTGCCGCCCCATCTCCACCCGCGCCCGATACACATTGTGGCCCGCCAAATTGCTGTCCGGCCGGGAAAAATAGACAAACTCAAATATGCAGAACGCCCGCCGATGATGCTCCGGAAAAGCCTGAATGCTCCTCGGCCCGTCCTTGCCGATGATTACGATCTCGCCCGGCTCGATTTCTCGCACAAACTCGGCATGGATCTGATCGAACGCCACCGTTTCGCTGGCCAGAATCCAGGCCTCCCCCAGCCGGCCCAGGGAGAGCGGCCGAAAGCCGTGCGGATCGCGAACGCCAATGAGCTCCTGCTCGGTCATGAGCGCCATGGAATAGGCCCCTTCGAGCCGGCGAATGGTCTGGACCATCGTATTCTCCTGGCCGCCCAACGTCGGTTGGGCCATCAGATGCAGGATGATTTCGCTGTCGACGGTGGTCTGGAAAATGGAGCCTTTCGCCTCAAGTTCCTCCCGCAACGCCGAGGCATTAGTCAAATTGCCGTTATGGGCGATCGCGATTTGTCCGCGGGCACAATCCACTGTCAGCGGTTGGGAATTGCGCAGGTGCGAAGATCCGGAGGTCGAGTAACGAGTGTGACCGAGCGCCATGCCACCCACCAACCCATGCAGGATGCTGCCATCGAAGACCTGCGACACCAAACCCATCCCCTTATGCACGCGAAACTGGCGGCCGTCGGAAGAAACAATGCCGGCGCTCTCCTGACCCCGGTGTTGGAGCGCGAACAGCCCGTAATAGGTTAGCTCCGCGGCATTGGGATGGCCGTAGATCCCAAAAACCCCGCAGTAATGTCTCGGTTTATGGTGCATGCATTCGCGCGCAGACGCGGAAATCCAACAGGGGCTCCCCCTTTAGCGCAAGCACCAACTGCGGTTTCCTGTTGTGCCGTCGTGCCCGATCCCCTTGCGCGCCCGCCCTACGGATTCATCACCCGCGTGATGACGTTCCACCATAAATCGTGCAACTCGGCCGTCCTCAGGCACAACGGGGGTCCCGCCGACTTGATGTTGAGTTCCAACCCACCCACCACCCCGATCTGCCGCGCCGGTAAACCCAAGATCTTCGCTTGCCCAAGAACCTTCGAGACCTGTGCGGGCGCAACCGAGATGATCGCGCGCCCCTGGGTCTCCCCAAATAGCAGCCCATCCAATCGGGACGCTGGTATCGCGGTTAGATCAACCTCCGCCCCAATCAACCGCGGCGTTTCGCGGCCGGAACTCTGCGAAATGCAAGCCTCAGCCAGCGCGACGGCAAGACCACCCTCGCTGCAATCGTGAGCGCTCTTGACCACGGCCGAGGCGATCCAACCGCGCAAAGCCTGGTGCAACATCTTTTCGCGCTCGAGATTGCAGAGGGGCGGGCGTCCGGTCTTCCGACCATGAACGACCTGGAGGTAAGCGGAGCCGCCCAGGCCAAGCAGCAGGTCGCGGGTATCGACCGCCTCGCCCAGGAGAAGAATGGCATCCCGTTCATCCTTGAACCATTGCGTCGTGATGTTCTCGCGTCGTTCAATCAACCCCACCATCGCAATCGTCGGTGTCGGGTCAATGGGTCCGGCAGGGCCCTGGTTGTAAAGGCTGCAATTACCCCCCGTGACCGGCGTGCCGAAGACACGGCACGCCTCACCCAAACCGCGCACGGATTCCTGAAGCTGCCAAAACAACTCGGGGTTGTGGGGATTGGCGTAATTAAGATTATCCGTGACGCCAAGCGGAATCGCTCCGCTGCAGGCAAGGTTGCGAGCCGCCTCGGCTACGGCGATTTTGCCTCCCTCATACGGGTCGAGATAAACGTACGCGCCGTTGCCGTCCACGGTAAGTGCCAGGTACTTTTCAATCACGGGAGGAGCGTCCGCCTCCGAAGCCTGCGCCGCGGATGCCGGCAGCGAGTCTGCCTTGATCCGAAGAACGGCAGCATCCGAACCAGGGCAGACGATCGTTCCATCCCGGACCATGTGATCGTACTGCCGATAAACCCAGTTCTTGGAAGCGATCGACGGCCACGCCAAAAGTGACTGCAACGCGCGTGCCGGGTCGGTGCAGTCCGGCAAAGAGTCCAGGACGAAGCCCCGGACCGTCTCGAGGTAGGCAGGCTCGCGGGATTCGCGGTGGTAGATGGGCGATTCGTTGGCGATCTGTTTGGCCGGGATATCGGCCACGACCTTGCCCTCGTGCCGAACAACCATTTGCCCCGTGTCCGTCACCTTTCCAATCTCGGCCCACGGCAAATCCCACTTCTCGAAAATGCGCTGGACCTCCGTTTCACGGCCTTTCTTGACGATGATGAGCATGCGTTCCTGCGATTCGCTGAGCATGATCTCGTAAGAGGTCATATTCAGCACCCGCTGCGGCACCCGGCTCAATTCAATCTCGATCCCTGTCCCGGCGCGGGCGGCGGTCTCGCAGGTCGAACACGTTAATCCCGCGGCGCCCATGTCCTGGATGCCGGCCACGGCGCCGGTGGCCAGCAGTTCAAGGCAGGCCTCGCAGACCAACTTCTCCATGAACGGATCGCCCACCTGAACGGCGCCTCGCTGTTGTTGGGCCGATGCATCTGTCAAATCCTGTGAGGCGAATGCCGCTCCCGCGAGGCCGTCACGACCGGTAGGCGGTCCCACGTAAAAAACCGGGTTCCCCACACCCTCGGCCTGTCCACGCGCGATCTGCTCATGCCGCAGCACGCCCAAACAAAAAACATTCACGAGCGGGTTGCCCTCGTAGGACTTGTCGAAGTAAACCTCGCCTGCAATCGTGGGGATCCCAAAGCAATTCCCATAATGCGCGATCCCGGCCACCACGCCGGCGAACAACCGGCGCACCTCAGGGTTTGTCAACTCCCCGAAACGGAGGGAGTCCATCGCCGCCACCGGCCGCGCGCCCATGGTAAAAATATCCCGGATGATCCCGCCGACACCGGTGGCCGCCCCCTGAAACGGTTCGACTGCGCTGGGATGATTGTGCGACTCCATTTTGAACGCAATGGCGAGCCCGTCGCCGATATCAATAATCCCGGCATTCTCTTCACCGGCCCCGACCAGGACCCGGGGCGACTGGGTGGGTAAAGTCTTCAGGAGCGGCCGGGTATTTTTGTAAGAACAATGCTCGCTCCACATCACTGAAAAAATGCCCAGCTCCGTATAGCTCGGTTCCCGGCCCAGGATCGTTTTGATCCGCAGGTACTCGTCCGGCGTAAGGTTGTGTTTCCGAACGAGCTCGGGGCTGATGTCGGGATCAGTCATCAAGATCAAACAAGGAAAGTCTGGTTAAGCGGCACGGACGGTCGGATTGGCCTGACGGAATTGGATCATACTCTCGAAAATGAACCGGCCGTCGGCGCTGTTTAAGAGCGACTCGCAAGCGCGCTCCGGGTGCGGCATGAGCCCGGCCACGTTCCGTCGTTCGTTGCAAATCCCGGCGATGTTCCTCAGTGAACCATTGGGGTTGGCCAGTTCGGTGACTTCACCTTTCCCATCGCAATACTGCCACAAAATCTGGCCGCCGGCCTCGAGCGCATCCAATTCGGCCGCTTCGGCAAAATAACAGCCCTCGCCGTGCGCCACCGGGATGCGCAGCACCCGGTCTTCGGGGATCCGGTTCGTGAACGGCGAATTGCGCGAGGCCGCTTTCAAGTAGACATGCTCACAACGGAACTGCAACGAACGATTCCGAACCAGCGCCCCCGGCAGAAGGCCGGCCTCACAGAGGATCTGGAACCCGTTGCAAATGCCGAGCACCAATCCGCCACTCGCAGCGAATTGTTGCACGGCGGCCATGACCGGGCTGAACCGCGCGATCGCTCCGCAACGGAGGTAATCGCCATAACTGAATCCGCCCGGCACAACCACCGCCTGGGCGTCCCCCAGACCCGCCTCCTTGTGCCATACATAGCGCGCGGTGTGACCCAACACTTGAAGGGCGTGAACGGCGTCCTGGTCGCAATTGCTCGCGGGAAACTGCAGAACGGCGAAGTTCATGTCGTCTCGATCTCGAGCCGGTAATCCTCGATCACCGGGTTGCTTAGAAACCGGTGACAGGCCTCCTCCAGTTGCTGACGGGCGAGCTCGGGATCGGCGCCCGATAGATCGATCTCGAGGTATTTGCCGACATGCACCGCTCCGATTCCCCCGTAACCCATATGAAGGAGCGCGTTCTGGACCGTCTTGCCCTGCGGATCCACAACCGCCTTCTTCGGTGTAATGATGATCTTCGCTTTCATGTCACTCGCGGCCGCTCCACGACGGGCTGAATGTTGGGCGATGCGGGAAATCGACGCCAGACTTTTCTGGACAAGGGAACAGGACCAGATCTGGTCCGGCTTTCCTGGGTGGTCTCATTATCGCGGGATCGAGGCGCCGGGTGAGGTCGCCCGGGCTACAGGCTCCTGAATCCAGTTGTCTTGTAGGCCGGGTGCCCTCACCCGGCGAAGGCTTGTGACGCCATAGTAAGAACTGCTGCCGGCATCCATGAATCCAACCCTCCCTTGACACACCCCCCTTCACTGATAAGGTGACGGGCTTTGCGTCCTGGCGGCACGGAGATGCTCCATTTTACAGGGGCAGGATGGACTGGGCCGGCCATACCAAGACCCGGCAGAATCAGTGATTTGCGTATGAAACGAACGTATCAACCCTCCAAGATCCGCCGCAAACGACAAGTCGGTTTCTTGAAGCGGAACTCGACGAAGAGCGGCAAAGCGACCCTGCGAAACCGGCGTCGCGTTGGGCGCAAGCGTTTGACCCAAGTCTGAACGCGTTCATGCCGGCGCCCAGAAACGACTTTGGTTTGCCGAAAGCCGCCCGCCTCAAACAGCGGCGCGATTTCGAACTCGTTCGGGCAAAAGGCCGGCGCCTGGCCTGCGGCTGTTTGATCGCAAACTGGATGGGGCTGCCCGCCGGGACCCGATCGCGCCTGGGAGTCATCACGAGCCGTAAAGTCGGTTCGGCTACTGTTCGCAACCGGGCGCGGCGGCTTTTGCGCGAAACGTTCCGCCACCACCAGCACGAGCTGACCGAGCCAACGGCGATGGTGCTGGTGGCGCGCGGGTCAATCGTGGGAAAACCACTTCAGGCAGTCGATCGGGATTATCTGACGGCACTGCGGCGTGCCGGACTTTTGCGCGCGCCTTGAATCCGGTCCAAGCCATACTCGTATGCCTGGTCCAGCTCTATCGCTGGATCCTCTCGCCGCTCAAAACCGCGATCCTGGGACCGCACGCCCGCTGCCGGTTCACCCCGTCCTGCTCGGCTTATGCCCTCGAGGCACTGCAGCGTCACGGCGTTCTGCGCGGAGTTGGGTTGGCCGCCCGGCGAATCGCGCGATGCCATCCCTGGGGCGGATGTGGCGAAGATCCCGTGCCTGATCCCATCAGGAAACCCGGGCACGGGTCGAAACCTGACCTCGAACGGACCGGCCTGGATATTCACCCATGTCCCGGCCGCTCGAGCCGCCCAAGCCGAAATGCGGACCAAGGTACCCAACATTCCCTGGCGCCCACCTCTGTCATCACTTAAATGGATCGCAAATCAATCCTTATCCTGGTGGCCTCGTTGGGTTTGTTGCTCCTTTCCCAGCGGTTGATTCATCGTCTGTATCCCCCGGAGAAGATCGAACCGGACCCAGCCCTGTCCGGCGATACCAACTCGACGATGCCGTCGGTTGAGGCGCCTCCGTCCGGCCAACCCGAAGCGGTCATCACTGCTGCCCCCGCGGCACCGCAATTGGTGGAACCTTCGGTAGCCGAGGAACTGGTGACGCTGGAGACAGACCAGGCGCGTTACGTATTTACGTCCCATGGCGGAGGGATCAAGGCGATCGAACTTAAGAACTATCTGGAGGTCGTGGGACGCAAGACGCATCAGCAACAAGACGACGAAGTCGCCACACTCAATAACCGCGCCCCCGTCCCCGCCTTCGCCCTGATCGGCAACGATCGGTTGCAAGGGGATGGCCTGTATCGGTTCAGCCGAACAGTGCAAGGCCTGCGAGCGGAACAGGAATTGTCGGATGGACTGGTGATCGTGAAGGAATTCCAGTTGAGCACCAATTTCCTCCTTTCAGCCAGCATCCGTTTGGAGAATCGAGGAGACCAGTCGCTCGCCGTGCCGTCGGCTGAATTGGTGATTGGAACCGCCACTCCCGTCAACGGACGCGACAACGGCATGCAAATGGGGGTCATGTGGTATAACGGTTCCAAACCCGTGTCAGTTACCGAGCCTTATTTCGCAAATCGCCGGTTCGGCTGTCTGCCCGGCACACCGCGGTCCAGCTATGCCGCGGGCCAAACGAATGTGGTCTGGGGCGCGGTGTACAACCGGTTTTTCACGATGATGGCCATCCCCCCGACCAATGCCCCCGCCCCGATGCTGGTGGCACGTCGAATTTTGCTGCCGCCGCCCACGCCCGAAGAGCGGACCGAAGATCCAAAGCTCATCGCGACGCCATTTGGATTCCAGACCGCCTTTCTATATCCGCCGACCGAACTCCAGCCCGGGGCGTCGGTCGAACATCGGTACGATCTGTTTGCCGGTCCAAAAGAGTACCGAACGCTGGACCGGCTCGGAAATCGGTTCGGAAACAAGCTGGACCTGATCATGGGATTCAGCGGGTTCTTCGGTTTTTTTGCCAAGGGACTGTTGCTCTCGATGAATGGCCTGCATGCGGTGGGCATCCCCTATGGCCTCGCGATCATCGGGATCACGGTTATTATCAAGCTGCTGTTTTGGCCGCTCACCCAGGTCAGTACCCGCTCCATGAAACGGATGCAGACCCTGCAACCGAAGATGAAAGAACTGCAGGAGAAGTACAAGGATGATCCCAAAAAACTGAATCAGAAAATGATGGAGTTCATGAAGGAGAACAAGGTCAACCCGGCAGCCGGTTGTCTCCCCATCATGATCCAGATTCCGGTGTTCATTGGCTTCTACAAGATGTTGCAGACCGCCATCGAGCTCCGCGGCGCCGCCTTCCTCTGGGCCAGAGATCTTTCCCAGCCCGACACGATTTTCATGCTCCCGGGTCTGGACTTCCCGGTGAACCCGCTGCCCCTGATCATGGGCGCGACGCAACTGTGGCAGGCGCGGATGACGCCCCCTTCACCTGGAATGGATCCCGTGCAACAAAAGATGTTCCAGTACATGCCGCTGATCTTCCTGTTCATCCTCTACAATTTCTCGTCGGGGTTGACGCTTTACTGGACCGTCCAGAATCTGCTAACCATAGCCCAGATGAAATTGACGAAGGCTGGCCAGACCAAATCAGACCATGGCAAAGCGGCCGCGCCGGCGATCCCGCCCCGGAAAAAAAAGGAGAAAGGCTGAGCAGCGTTCCCTTCGCCATGCCGGTTTCGTCCATCCGAGCCAGATCGATCTATGTCCGCCCAATCCAAATCCACTCTCGAACAATTGCTGCAACATCTCGGTTTCGAAGCCACCATTGAAGAACACCAACTCGACGAAGGGTTGCTCCTCGATGTCAAAACGGAGGATCCCGGGCGGTTGATCGGCCGGCAAGGCCAGACCCTTACGTCCCTGCAATACATCCTCAACCGAATGCTGTTCCGGCAAAATCCGGACGCCCCCAAAGTCACGGTGGATGTGGGCGGCTACCGATCACAGGCCCGCGATGCCCTGCTGAAAAAAGCGCTCGAAGCTGCGGAAAAAGTCCGGCGCTGGGGCGATATCGTTGAATTGGAACCGATGAATGCCTATGATCGCCGTATTGTTCACGGTGCCCTCAAGGACGATCCCGGCGTGGAAACGCACAGCGTCGAAGTCGAAGGCACCATGAAAAAGGCGATCCTACTCCGCCCCCGTCACTAGCCCGGAAATTTCACACGTGAAATGCCCACTTCCATCCACCCGTTGTTCGGGTGAAATTTCCGGGCTCTGGAAACCCCACGTCAGACAAGGGAATTGATCGCCCTGGAGAGAAGAAAGAGCCGGAGCAACCGACTGCCTCGCTCCGCATCAGGCAGATCACCCGTCCCGCCGTAACTGCGCACGACCGACTGCTGCGGGCTTGGAGGCCTCATCTGACCACCAGCGCGTGCCGGCCGATCACGTCATTCTCCTTCGGCCTCGGCGTTCCTCACATCGCTTAACCGTTGCTGTGGCGGTTTGCCCCAGTCGCCTGATTCGCCGAACTCGATTCGTCACCGGTCGCCATCGATCAGCCGACCCAGGCCGCCCAATAGCGAGCCTTCCTCACGGCCCTTTCCACCCGCCTTGGGCGCAGCGGCATAAATGCGATCAGCCATCCGACTCAACGGGAGCGATTGCAGCCAGATCCGGCCCGGCCCCCGGAGCGTGGCGAAAAATAGACCTTCCCCGCCAAACAACGCGGACTTGATCTTGCCGACGTACTGTATGTCGTAGCTCACAGAAGGTTGGAAGCCCACAATGCAACCAGTGTCCACTCGTATGGTTTCGCCCGGCCCGAGATCGCGTTGGTGCAATGTGCCTCCCGCGTGCAGGAACACCCAGCCGTCTCCTTGCAGCCGTTGCATGATGAAACCCTCTCCACCGAAAAGCCCGGCGCCAATCCGCTTATTGAACGCAATGCCGACGCTCACCCCCTTGGCGGCGCACAGAAAGGAGTCCTTTTGCGCGATCAACTCGCCGCCGATCTCCGCCAAATGCACCGGGATAATCTTTCCCGGATAGGGCGCGCCGAAAGCCACGCGTTTCTTGCCGGGTGCACGGTTTTGGAAGATCGTCATGAAAAGCGATTCGCCCGTAAGCAAGCGCTTGCCGGCCCCCACCAACGCGCCCAGAAAACCGCTGTTCTGGGAGGAGCCGTCACCGAAGATGGTCTCCATCTCGATGCCATCTTCCATGTACATCATCCCGCCCGCTTCCGCCACGGCGGCCTCCTGCGGGTCAAGCTCGACCTCCACGTACTGCATGTCGTCTCCAAAAACCTGGTAATCGACTTCGTGCATGTTCTCCATGATGTTCACTCCGTAATGTCAATGTGTTGCCGGGCGTGGCTCGATGCTGCGGGAGGTTTCGTCGTTGATCAAGTGAAAGCCGGCCTGTCCTCTTCCCCCGGACATTTAGGATCAGAAGGCGGGGCCCCAGGGCAGCTCGATGTGCGGGTCTTCCTCGGGCGGGATAGGATCTTCGCCGGCATCAGGCGAAACCAATGCCAGTGGCAACCCCTCTAATCCGTGCAGGTAGGCCAGTATCAATTCCGGCAATTGATCACTGTAACCTCCCTCCAGCACGCTGAACATCGGCACTGACAGTTCGCTCAGGACTCGGCCAAACCAGTGAAAATCCTCCGGCTCGAGTTGTTGCTGGCACAGCGGATCGCCACTGTATGCGTCGAACCCCGCCGACACCGCCACCATATCCGGTTTGAACCGGCGCAGTTCGTCGAAGGCCCGCTCCGCCACCTCGCGATAGCCCTCCCGGGACAACCCCGGCGCCACCAGATAGTTGTAACAGTTGTTTTGGTGTCGACGTCCCGTCCCCGGATAGGCCGGGAATTGGTGTATGGAAAAGAAAGCGCAACCGGGCTGATCCATCAGGATGGACTCGGTGCCATTGCCATGATGAACGTCAAAATCAAACACGGCCACTTTGGCCACCCCCGCGGCCCGCGCTGCGAGCACCGCGATGGCCACGTTGCTGAGGTAACAGAAGCCCATGGCGCGATCGCGTACGGCATGGTGACCGGGCGGGCGCATCAATGAAAATGAAGTCTGTTTGGCTTGGGCGCATTTCAAGCCACGCAAGGCCCCTCCCACACTGCGTCGCGCGTGGCTGGCGATGTCGGGATAGGACGGCGTATCCATGTCGAAGTCCAGATGGTCATCCAAGCGTTGCAGATGTTCCGGCGTATGCGCGCGTAAAAGCGTTTCCGGATCGACCGCCAATGGTTCTTCCCACAGGATCGGCAGCACGGATTGTCGCTGTAACCGTTGAACGGTCCTCGTGACGCGGGCGGGCCGTTCGGGGTGCCCTGGATACGAATATTCGGCGCACCTACTGTCCGTGATGATTCTCATGCAGGATTCGAAAAGGGCATGGCGGATCCGCGCTATTCCACCTGCCTGAGCCGGTAGAAATCGTGCCCAACCAAATTGGTGACGGCGAACGTCCGCAATCCGAAGGAAACCGATGACTCCCCCGTAACGCTCATCCAATTATTCGGGTCCAACAGGTCCACGTTGGATTCCAGGGCATAGTTCGCCAGCCCCGCCGGCCAACCCACCACGATCACGCCTGGCGCAGACTGGCGGGCAATCAATGTCGCTTCCGGCACGATCTTAAGCACAAACGCATCCGCGATCCCGCCACCGTAATTCGGTTGCATCGGATTGAGGGCGGGGCGTAGCGGGAAGTTGCTGGACGCCGTGAAGCCGGCGACATATGCGCTGCCCGCGGCGTCCAAGGCCAGCGAGCGTGCTTGATCTTCCTTGGTGCCGCCCAAAAATGTCGAGTAAACCAATCCGTGACCATCAGCCTGGAACTTCGTGATAAAGAGATCGCGGCCGCCTTGATATGTCATTTGCAGACCATTCGTGAGGGGAAAGTCCGACGATTGCGTCATCCCCACAATGTGAATGCCGCCGCCGGCATCGAGCGCAATGGCCCAACCCTGGTCGTCGGATTTACCCCCCAGAAAACTTGAATACAAAAGCTGGCCGGCCGGATTGACCTTCACCAGGAAGGCGTCGCTGCCGGAAGCTTTGGCGGCGTAAAGGGCATTGGTCGTCGGGAATGACCGGGAGCGGGTATAGCCGGTCACAAAAGCATTGGCCTCGGCGTCTACTGCGATCCCGAAGCCTTCGTCCACGTCGGTCCCCCCAATAAAAGTCGAAAAGAGAAGCCTATCACCCGCGGGGCTAAGCTTGGAGATGAAGGCATCGTAGGTTCCACCGCGGTGGGCGGATTGCAGTGCGTTGGTCACCGGAAAACCGAACGAGCCGGTGTCCCCGGTCACGTAGGCAGAGCCCGCTGAATCCACGGCCAGGCTCTGGGCGAAATCAAACTGCGTCCCGCCCAGGACCATCGAGTAGCTCCAATCCCCCGCCCCGGGAGTAAATTTCAATACAAACGCATCCGCCCCACCGCCATAGGCCGAGCCGTTATTCCGAATCGGGAAATCGCCCGATTCCGTGTCGCCCGCCAAATAGATCGCGCCGTTGGTATCGGTGGCAATGGCCAGGCCCAAATCATCGTTCGTCCCTCCGATGTAGGTGGAATACAAAAGCACACCGCCATCGGCCGAGAGTTTGGTGACAAACGCGTCGTTGAAGTAATAGCCCAAGTCCGAAGCGCTCGCGAGGTGCCCCTGCAACGCACTGGCTGTGACCGGGAAATTGGTCGAACCCGTCAAACCCGCAATCACCGGGTTGCCTTCCGAATCGAGGGCAACGGCGATGGCTGCATCGACCCCATTGCCGCCCAGATAGGTGGCAAAAATGAGGTTGGTTCCCTCAGGTCCGAGCTTGGCCACAAACGCGTCGTTGCCGTAAGGATTCTGGATGCCGGCATACCCGCCCTGGTTGTTGGGCCACAACGCATTGGCCACTGGAAAATTGGTCGAGGAAGTCTCCCCTGCGACGTAGACCTGTCCGCCCTGGTCTACCGCTACACCGCTGGCCTGTTCGTATCCCAGCCCACCCAAGTATGCCGAATACGCCAAAATCGGGTCGATGACCAGTGCACGCGCCGGATCATAGGCCGCCAATTCGAATCCCACCACTGCCGCTGACCCACCTTCCAAACGATAAGCCGCCGGCACGATCCGTCTTTTCCCGCCATACCACTGGTAAACCTGAGGCGGACGAAAACTAAGCGAGGTTGAACCCGCTTCGACGACCAACGAACCGTCCGACTCGAGTTTCCAATGATCGGCCCCCACGAATCGCCAGCGTATCTGGCCCGGGTCGATGCCGGGCGCAACTTCAAAATCGTGTTCCAGTTGTCGCTGGTTGCCGTAAAACACCACGTCAATTCCCGGATACACGCCGACGTACCGGATGCGAGCATGGGTCCGCACGTTCGTCCTCCACGCTCGCGGGTCGTTGCCCACATAATAATTGACGCAGGTGGGGAGGTCCTGTTCGGCCCGGGCCTCAGCACGCGAATTGCCCCCTACCAATTCCATTCCCAGCGCCAGCCGGGCGGATTCGTCAGCCGTCGACGCCCGCTGCTCCAAGCCACCTCGTTCAGCCGCCCTCGTTCCACCGGGGACCTGGAATGCCAGATCCAACCTTGCGGGTGAAAGCTGGACCCGATATCCCGGTCCGTGACTCATATAAACCGATGCGGGCTCCCCGGTGGCAGCCGCCGGCTCAAACATTAGCGGCAAATCACCAAACCGCGGCGGGACTGCGGGGCTGTCGGCGATACCGAAGTTCGCCGTAATCGCACCAAGGAATACCGTCCCGGCTTGAAGCAGTGCCCCTGCCTGACGCGGCCAACCCAATCGGGTTCGGTTCTTTGGCGTGCATGATCCCATGTTGACCGAATTGGGAAATCCGGCGTCGGATGTTTGGGTTTTTGCGTTTTGGTGTCAAAGCATTTAGCGATGTCGCCCCGTGTTCCGGTGTCCCGGCCACCACCACGGCTCCCCGCCCGGGTGCATCGATTCGCAGGGGCCGCTCCGTTCCAGCTCAATAGCAATTCATTATGGCGGGATCGAAGCGCCGGGTGAGGGCACCCGGCCTTCAAAACGGCTGGAATCACGGATCTGTAGGCCGGGTGCCCTCACCCGGCGCACGCTTGTAACCCCATAGTGAACTGCTGCAGCTCAATCTGAGTGCTAGACGAACCCGGGCGCTTGTCCTACGGTCTGGTTTGTGTCGAAACCGACCAAACCAGGCGCTGGTCCGGAGGTTGCCGCGGAAAACTTACCGTTCGAACACGCGCTTGGAAAGCTCGAGACTATCGTGGAGGCGATGGAGAGTGACGAGCTGCCGCTGGAAATGTTGCTGGCCCGGTTCGAGGAGGGAACCCGCCTCGTCCGATTGTGCCAGGCCAGGCTGGCCGAAGCGGAGCTGAAGATCCAGCAACTGGAGAAGCAGCCGGACGGTTCGTTGACCCTGAAACCGATCTCGATAGCCGAGCCAAACCCCGAGCGCTGAGCTCGCCCTTGGATCCCAATCACCTCATGCCTCAATCAAGCCGATATTTGGACATGGTGCGAGACCCTTCGCACGTCAAGAATCTCACTCTGGACCAACTGCTGCAGCTGGCGGCTGAGATCCGGGAGGAACTTATCCGTGTGCTTTCCAGAAACGGCGGGCACCTCGGCCCCAATCTCGGCGTGGTCGAACTCACCATCGCGCTCCACCGGGTTTTCGCCACTCCCGAGGACAAATTCGTCTGGGATGTCAGCCACCAATCCTATGTCCATAAATTGTTGACCGGACGTCGGGACCGGTTCCATACCATCCGCACCACTGGCGGGCTCTGCGGATTCGCGCTGCGTTCGGAGAGCGAGCATGACTGCTACGGGGCAGCCCACGCGGGTACCGCGCTCTCGGCGGCTTTGGGGATTGCCGCCGGCCGCGACAAACGCGGGTCGGCTGAGCACGTGGTTGCGGTATTCGGCGATGCGGCGCTCACCAATGGCATTTCATTTGAAGCCCTGAACAACATTGCGCACACGACCCGACGGTTCATCGGCATCCTTAATGATAATGAATGGAGCATCGCCAAGAATGTCGGGGCCATCGCGACTTACCTCAACCGGCTGATTACGCACCCCTCCTATAACCGGCTCCAAAAGGACCTGGAACGACTGGTCCGGCGTCTGCCGAAGGGCGACATCGCGGTGCGACTCGGCCACAAAGCCGAAGAGGCCCTGAAAGGTGCCGTTGCGGAAGTTGCCCTCGAACAGAGCGCCCGGCTCCCCGAAAGCGATGGTCGCGGTGGATTTGGCAGCAGCCTGATCTTCGAGGAAATGGGTTTGCGCTACGTCGGCCCGATCGATGGCCACAATCTCCCGCTCCTCATCAACGTCCTCGAATACGCCAAGTCCTGCGATCAACCGGTCGTCCTCCATGTCCTCACCAAAAAGGGCAAAGGTTACGATGTCGCCATTCAGCACCCGGAAAAATTCCATGGCACCGGACCTTATGACATACGCACCGGGGCGAGCCCTCAACCCAAACCGGGCGCGGCACCCAATTGGCAGGATGTGTTCGGTGAGGCCCTGGTGCGACTCTGCCGCAAGGATAACACCATCGTCGGGATCACTGCCGCGATGCCCAGTGGCACTGGACTCAAGATCCTGGAAAAGGCCATGCCCGACCGCTACTACGATGTCGGCATCGCGGAAGAACACGCGGTGCTGTTCGCTTGCGGGATGGCGACCATGGGATTTCACCCCGTTTGCGCCATTTATTCCACGTTCCTCCAGCGCGCCTACGATTGCATCGTCCATGACGCCGCCTTGCAGGATCTCTCCGTGATTTTCTGCATGGACCGTGCGGGGTTATCGGCGAACGACGGTCCGACCCATCACGGTCTCTACGATATCGCCTACCTCCGTTGCGTGCCCAACATGATCCTCATGGCCCCCAAAGACGAAGATGAACTGGTCGATATGCTGTTCACCGCCACCCAACAGCGTCACCCCGTCGCTATCCGTTATCCCCGTGGCCCCGCCCAAGGCGTCCCCCTCAAAGATTCCCCGCGTCTGATCGAAATCGGCAAGGCCGAAGTCCTTCAGAACTTTAATAACGGCCGCGGCCCGAAAATCGCCCTGTTCCCCTTGGGTAACATGCAGAACCTGGCCCGCAAGGCATCCGAACGCCTCCAGGCCGAGGGCTGCAATGTCGCCTTCGTCAATCCCCGCTTCCCCAAACCCCTCGATGCGGGTGTGCATGAGTTCTTCGGCCGCGCCGCCGATGTCATGGTCACACTCGAGGATCATGCATTGCTGGGAGGCTACGGCAGCGCCGTCACGGAACTGTTTGCCGAACGGCAGATTCAGACTCCCATCGTCCGGCTAGGTTGGCCCGATCAGTTCATCGAGCATGGGAATAATGTGGGCGAACTCCGAGGCAGGTACGGCCTGACGGTCGAAAATCTCGTCGCGCAGGTCCGCGCCGCCCTGGGCACCGAACCCGCGCCGCACTCGTTGGATACTCCGGACACTTCCCATCCGGGCTGGCCGGTCGGCGAAATCAGCCAGCGCGGCTGACGGCCGCCTTGCACCTGCTATCGCGGGTTCGGGGTCCGCCTCGATTTGCCGCCGATCCTTTGGACCAAAATGAGGGCGAACCGCTATTTGCAGCCCGGCAAGGAACGTGCCCCTCGGGTTGAGGCCCTCTTCAATGCCATCGCGCCTCGCTATGATCTCATCAATGACCTCCAAAGCCTCGGACTGCACCGGCGCTGGAAACGCCAACTCGTCCGCCGTGCCCAGCTCGCCCCGGGAGAGACGGCCCTGGATGTCTGTTGCGGCACTGGCGACGTCGCGTTCACCCTCTGTGGCCGCCAGGCCACAGTCCTGGCTCTGGATTTTAGCGCAGCCATGCTGGACGAAGCCGTGCGCCGCGCGTCAACTTTCTCTGCCCAAGCACGCATCCCTTGTCCCCTGTTCATCCGTGGCGACGCATTGCGGCTCCCGTTCCGCGATGATTCCATCGACGTCGTTACCATCGCCTATGGCCTGCGGAACCTTGCTGATCTCGATCTTGCCGCACTCGAGTTCCATCGGGTAACCCGGCCCGGAGGACGGCTCCTGATCCTGGATTTCGGCAAGCCCGGATCGGCGCTCTGGCGAGTCCCATACGTCGCTTACCTGAGGCTGATTGTCCCCCTGTTTGGTCAGTTGTTCTGTGGCAATGCCGAGAGCTACCGCTACATCCTCGAATCCCTCAGACAATACCCCGCGCAGGCCGGCATGCATGAATTGCTCGGCAAGGCCGGGTGGGGGGATCTCGAGACCACAAATATCCTCGGTGGAATAATGAGCCTCTCCATCGCCCATAAACGATAACCGACCGCCACTCCCCCCGTTTACGACCCGCCGCGTCCCGGTTCGTCGGGATAGGTAGGCAACCCGTCGCCCCGTTCGAACGGTCTGACCGCCGGTCGTTCGCTCACGAAAAGTGGATCGGCCCCTCCGGCTTGAAAATCATCAGCGTGGTACGAACTCCGCACCTTAGGTCCGCTCACCACGTGAACAAAACCCAGCCCCCGCGCCGCCTCTGCGTATGCGTCAAATGAAGACGGGGGCACAAACTCGATCACCGGCAAGTGCCGGGGCGTGGGCTGCAAGTACTGTCCCAACGTCAGGATGTCACATTGGCTCCGTCTCAAATCTCCGAGTGCCGTAAGCACCTCCGGATAAGTCTCGCCCAGTCCCAGCATGAGCCCGGATTTCGTATAGGTCCCGCGGGGAGCCCGCCGCTTTACCTTTGCAAGGACGCTGAGCGACCGGTCATAAGTCGCTCGATGCCGCACAGTCGGCGTCAAGCGCCGGATAGTCTCAAGGTTATGATTGAAGATGTCGGGTTGGGCCGCCAGCACACACTCGATTGCCTCATCCTGATCCCCAAAGTCGGGCGTCAATACCTCGATCACAATCCCCGGACAGGCATCACGCACAGCTCGAATCGACCGTCCAAAATGCTCCGCTCCGCCATCGGGCAGATCGTCGCGCGCCACGGCGGTAATCACCACGTGCCTGAGCCCCATCCGGCGGGTGGCCTCGGCCACGCGTCGGGGCTCATCATCGTCCAACGGAAGCGGCTTGGCCGTGTTAACGGCGCAGAATCCGCAGGCCCGAGTGCACCGGTCGCCGGCGATCATGAACGTCGCGGTGCCCTTGCTCCAGCACTCCCAGTGATTCGGGCATCGCGCGCTCTCGCAGACAGTGTGCAGTTTGAGCGAATCCAGGAGCGACCGTGTTTGGGCGTAAGAGTCCGATGTGGGCAGCGGCATGCGCAGCCATTCCGGCAACCGCGGACGCTGCTGGACGAGCGAGGTCCGTCTGGGCGGGAAGAGTGCTTCAGGATTGGGCATGGCGCACCTCAGTCATCCGAGTCCAGGCCGCGCCAGAAAAAGGCCAACTCGCGCGCCCCGAAATCCGCCAGCACGCGCCCGTCCACATCGATAACCGGGGCGAGCGTCTGACCGGACAATCGGTACATTTCGTCATAAGCCCTTCCGTCGCGGGTCACATCGAGCACTTGATAAGCGATCCGCTGCCGGTCCAGCCAATCCATGGCCTGCGCGCACCAGCCGCAATACGGTTTGATAAATAATCGAACGAGTTCAGCTTGATACATGACTTCTTTTTTCAATCCAATCCGACTGCGCAATCTGCCTCACCCTGGGCAGCCTGACAACCGGAATGCGATCCTGACTCGATTTCGTGCAGGGTTTTATCCGTGTGATCCGCGCCATGGTTTCAATCCTACGAGGCTCGTGGAGAGCCATGTCGCGGAAGTGTGGCAGAATGATTACCGGGGAAAGACCACCGCACGCGCAGGTTCTAACGCGTCCGAGGGTTCCAGCGCCCGCGCATGTTCTCGTCCTCCTTCTCGTCCTCGTCCTCGATCACGCGCGGGAGGGTCGTACGTTGCTGCGGCTGGTCCCGCAGACGGGACGCAGCAGCGCTCCGTAGCCGCGCTCGTGCGAGCGCGCTGACCTGCTCCGCCGCATCAGTCCGCTCATCATCTCTTCTCGCCAATCCGGTTGCCCGCGAGCCTCCAAAATGATATGCAGACCCCGTCTCCCGGTGGAACAGCACACGAAATCGCGAGTGCTGCCCGGCATCGACGGTGGCGCTATAAACGAACTCATGAACACCGAACAACTCTATCAACAACGCCTCAGCCGCTACGTCGCCGCGATGCGGAACGAGAAACCGGACTGCGTGCCGGTTCGACCATTCGTGGCGGAGTTCACGGCGCGATATGCCGGTTACACATCACAGGACGTGGCCCACGATTTTCAAAAGGCATTTGATGCCGCCGTCCGCTGCGCGCGCGACTATGATTGGGATGCCGTTGTGCCCAACATGGTTTATGTCTGGACCGGGCTCACCCAGGCGATGGGGCTGCGCTACTATGGCGTCCCCGGCATCGGCATCCCGCCCGAGGTCGGTTTCAATTACATCGAACCCCCCGAAGGCGAGGCGTGGATGCGTGAGGACGAATATGATGCCTTGATCGACGATCCGACCGGGTTCCTTTACGAAGTATGGTTCCCCCGGGTCTGCGCCGACGCGGCAGCGATCGGCTCACCATGCACCCTTCGCAACAACCTGGCCTTCGTGAAGGGCGGCATGGCCATGCTCCATTATTTCAATGCCTTTGGACCGCAAATCCAAAGATTGCGAACCGAGTGCGGCACCGCCTCCGCCATCGCCGGCATCTTCAAGGCCCCTTTCGACATCCTCGCCGACAAGCTGCGCGGCTACGTGGGTTTGACCATGGATATGCACACGCAGCCCGACAAAGTCCTCAAGGCGTGCGAGGCCTTGATGCCGCATCTCTGCCACGTCGGACTTACCACGGCCGATCCCGCCCGGCAGGTGCCGATCGGTTTCTGGATGCATCGTGGCTGTGTGCCCTTCATCAATCCGCGCCAATTCGCCTCCCATTTCTGGCCGACATTGAAGCCGATCATCGAGGAATTCTGGAAGCACGGCCACCAAACCCTCTTCTACGCCGAGGGCAAATGGCATCATCACTATGACGCGTTCCGGGAATTACCCGATCGCAGCATTGTCTATCATTGCGACCAGGATGACATCTTCGACGCGCATCGACGGTTGCACGACAAATTCGCCTTGAGCGGCGGAGTGCCGAATGTCCTGTTGAGCTACGGCCGCCCCGAGGAAGTGCGCGCCTTTTGTGAGCGCGTGATCCGTGAGGTCGCCGCCGACGGCGGGTACATCATGGATGCCAGCGCCATTATGCAGAACGATACGTCACCAGGGAATCTGCGGGTCTTGACCCAGGTCGCCCGTGAATCCGGAACCTATTCCGGAACCGGTTACCAGGTCACCCCTCCGGATCAGACGCACGGTCCCCAACCTACCCCGGCCGACCTCGCGCGGCCCGGCCTGGAGAATCCGCGGCCGACCCGGCGCGCCCCCGGTGTTTGCATACCCTGGCCCGAGAAGCAGTCGGAATTACCGGAAATCACTGGCGACGCCGGGATGGTGCGTCGGATCTGGGAGGCCAACGACGCGCTGGGGAACGTCTTCATCTGGCAGTGTCTGCTCAGTTTCTGAACGGGGCCTCGACGTCGGGCGGGCTGCCCCGCAGGTTTCTCGGATGCGTCCCTTGCCCCGTCGCCGGTCTATAATGCAGCCGCGTCAGGCGTTGTAGGATCCGCTGGCCACCACTCCGCCGTGCCCCGTCCAATTGGTGTGGGAGAATTGCCCTCGCGGTTGATCGAGCCGCTCATAGGTGTGCGCCCCGAAATAATCGCGCTGCGCTTGAAGCAGGTTGGCCGGAAGTCGCGCGGCGCGATAGGCATCGTAGAATGCCAAAGCCGTCCCGAAAGCGGGGACCGGTATTCCCTTTTTAACCGCGGTGGCCACCACGGTGCGCCAGGCTTTCTGGCATTTCTTGATTTCGCCCCGGAAGTAATCGTCGAGCAGCAGGTTTGTCAGTTTGGCATTGCGATCGAAGGCGTCCTTGATCTTCCCTAGAAAGGCGCTTCTGATGATGCATCCGCCACGCCACATCAAGGCCACCCCGCCATAGTTCAATTTCCACTGATATGCGGCGGCCGCCGCGCGCATCAGCATGTACCCTTGCGCATAGCTGATGATCTTCGACGCGTAAAGGGCCTGTCGGATCGCCTCGATGAACACTGCCCGGTCGCCACTGATCTTCGGGCGAGGCCCCTTGAGTTTTCTGGCGGCTTTGACGCGTTCGTCTTTCATAGCTGAAACGCATCGGCCATAGACCGCCTCGGCGATTAATGTGATCGGGATACCCAGTTCCTGCGACGAAATGACGGTCCACTTGCCGGTGCCTTTTTGGCCGGCGGTGTCGAGGATCTTGTCCACGAGCGGTTGGCCGTCAGTATCTTTGTAGGCCAGGATGTCGCGGGTGATTTCGATCAGGTAACTGTTCAATTCCGTCTGGTTCCACGCGGCATAGACCTGGTGCATCTCGTCCGCGGCCATGCCCAACCCTTCTTTCATCAGTTGGTAGGACTCACAAATCAGCTGCATGTCGCCATACTCGATCCCGTTGTGAACCATCTTCACGTAATGCCCCGCTCCATTCTCACCCACCCAGTCGCAACACGGTGTCCCATCTTCCACTTTGGCCGCCGCCGCCTGGAATATGGGCTGCACGTGCGGCCACGCCGCCGGCGATCCTCCCGGCATGATGGACGGCCCGTGCCGCGCCCCTTCTTCTCCGCCCGAAACTCCGGTCCCGACGTAGAGCAGGCCCTTGGATTCCACCTGCGCAGTCCGACGCATGGTGTCTTCAAACAGGGAATTACCGCCATCGATGATGATATCGCCCGGCTCGAGCAACGGCAGCAATTGCTCGATGAAATCGTCCACCGGTTGACCGGCCTTCACCATTAACATCACCCGGCGCGGTTTCTTTAACAGCGTGATCATCTCACCCAACGAATGTGCCCCAATCACCCGTGTCCCCCGCGCTTCCTGGTTCAGGAAATCATCCACCTTTGAGACCGTCCGGTTAAAGGCAACGACCGTGAAGCCATGGTCGTTCATATTCAGAATCAGATTCTGGCCCATTACAGCCAGACCGATCACGGCAATGTCTCCTTCCATAAATTATTCCTCTCTCTCCGAATTCAGGCCCGGTCATTCCCTCGAACGGCACCGCGTCCACGGTTCCGGCCTGCCTGGGAATCAGGCGCCTAACTGCAGCCGCGGATCGCTTTCGAGCACCCCTTTAAGGTTGCCCCATTGCACCTCGTTCATTTCGTCGAAGGCATGCAGGTAGACCGTCACCTTTTCCTTGGGATGCTTGGTCAAAAGCGCGTCCACCGCGCCTTTGAGTTTCTCATCCTCGATCGCCTCCGGCAAGTCATCGACGGCGCCATCCTTATGTTCCACGCCCAGGGCGTCCAGGAAATCGACCAGCATCGCCTTCTCATTCGTCATGAGCCAGCCCCGGATCAGTGTGGCAGCCGCCACATTCATGCGCGGCCGGCTCAGCATGTCGAGCATGTCCTTGTGCCGATCGACCCGCGGCTTACGTTCGAGGTAAACCGGGCGCACCCGGCGGGCTTCGGCCACGGCGCCCAGCGTTGCGCGGTACAGTTCCTTGTTGGTCTCGAAAGTCTTTACCAGGATTTCCGTGGATAAAGCGACGGGCATGAACCCGAATAGTTCGTAGGCGCTAAACATGATCGATTTGCGAGAAGCGGCTGTTTGACATTAAAGGATGGCTTGGCTCAACCCGGATTGACGGTGATCACGGCAACGCGCTTCTGCAACGCGATCTCTTTTACTTGTTCTTCCTCAAGCAGCAAGGTTTTTCCCGCCTCCAGCGCCAGCACGGAAATTCCGGCCTCCGCCGCCACTTCAACGGTCCGGGCGCCCATGCAAGGAATATCAAAGCGCATGTCGTGTCGGGCCTTCGCCACCTTGACCGCCACCGCACCCCCTTCGCGCCCAGCCAGTTCCCCGCCCCGGGCGAGGCAACGGTCGGTGCCTTCAAAACCTTCCACGGACAGGACTACGCCGCTTTTGACCACCACCGTCTGCCCAATCTCGAGCCGCGCGATCTCCTTGGCAATCCGATAACCGAATGCTGCGTCGCTCTGCTCTTCATTCGACAATTTGTGCCCCAAACGGAACCCCGACGCGGGCATTAACGGCTCAAGCCAGAGAGTTGCTTCGACCAGGTGAATCCCCTCGCGCCGGAGTTCGTCCGCAAAGGCGCCAAAGATCGTATGCGCGTTCTTTTCCTTAAGCTTCAAGAGGAGGCCCAAGGCCCGAAGATCCGGCCGAACTTCGAACAGGTTTTTCGGGGCAATCTGGCCCGCCATCGCGCACCGGGTAACGCCCCGGCTTTTCAAGGCGCTGATCAGCTTCCCAAGTTGTCCCACCTTCAACCAGACCGTCTCGTCCACCAGCTCACAAAGGGCCGGATCGGTTTCGCCTCGGAATGCCACCGCCACCAATCGCCTGACCCCCATCTGCCGCGCCTGGCGCGCGAGCATCAACGGCAGGGCTCGATTGCCTGCGATTATCCCGAGCGCATCCGACACGTCGTTCATCCCGGGCACGCTAGGGCCGCACCCGGGAAAAAGCCAGAGCATAGGAATATGACGCTATCGCGGTGTCTTTCCCCTGGGCGATGCTCGATTGCTTTCAAGTGGCCCGGGGATTTTTGCCGCCAGTTCTTCCGCCGGATAACTCCAAATCTCAGCCAGGGTGGGGTGATAGTGCGGGAGATCTGCCAATTGTCTCACGGTCATACGCCCGGCCATTGCGGCAACAATTTCATGAATCAATTCACCTCCCATCGGCCCGGCGCAGCACCCACCCAGGATTTCTCCCGTCACCGGCTCGGCCAACAGCTTAACAAATCCATCCTCTGCCGCCATGATGATCGACTTGCCATGATCGGTGAAGGGGTAGCTCGCACTCCGATAATCGCAGCCCGCGGCACGCGCCGCCTTTTCGGTCCAGCCCACTGCGGCGATCTGGGGATCGGTAAAGACCAAATTGATCAGTAACCGATCGTCCAGCGTCTTCGGCGCACCGGGATGCGCGATGTTATGTGCGGCGATTTCCGCCTGCTGGATCGCGACATGAACGATTTCATGCGGCCCGGTGCAATCGCCCGCCGCAAAGATGTGCGGAACAGAAGTCCGCATCTGCTTGTCGGCCCAGATCCGGTCCTCGTCCATTCGCACCCCGGCCGAAACCAGATCCAGTCCGGCTGTATTCGCGCGCCGCCCGAGCGCCAGCAGGATCTCGGTTCCAGTGACTTTCTGCCTGCCTCCGGCATCCTCGAATACGACCGACTTCAGCTTGCCTTCACGTCGGACTTCCAGAAGCCGAGTGCCCGTATGAAGAACGACCTTTTCCCGCGTCAGGGTCCGTTCCGCGACTTCTGCGGCGTCCATGTCGAAGTGCCTCAAAATGTGTTCGCTGCGTTGGATCACCGTGACGCGGACGCCCAGGCGCGCAAAGAACTGGGCAAACTCGATCCCCACCGGGCCGGCGCCCAGCACAATCATTGATTCCGGGAGCGACTCGCGACGAATAGCGTCATCGCTCGTCTCGTATCCCACCCGTTCCAGGTCCGCCAACGGCGGCGGCGCCACGGAGGAGCCGGTGGCGACAATGAAGTGGCGCGCGACGAGCCGTTCGCCATTGTTCAACTGTAGCGTGTGCGGATCGATGAACCGCGCATGGGCGCGAATGAGATCGAATGGACCATGAGTGAGTTGATCGACGCGTTCAGCCGCGAACTCCTCAATCACTTTGGACTTGCGGGCCATCAAGGCAGGATAATCGAAACCAACTTCGTCCGTCTTGAGTCCCCAGATAGCGCCTCTTTGGGACAGGTGCAGGACCTCGGCGGCATAAAGCAACGCCTTGGTCGGCATGCAGCCGCGCAGAATGCAGAGCCCGCCCAGTTTCTCCGCGCCATCGATCAATGCTGTCCGAGCGCCGCCCTTACCTGCGGCTGAGGCAGCGGCAAATCCGGCGCTGCCCCCACCAATCACCGCCACGTCGTAGGGCTGTGCTCCTGATGAATTGTCCATCGCCCCAACCATGGCGGTTTCCCCTCCGCGCATCAACTCCGGAGCACACCTTGGCCCCCCGGGCGAACCTGCCGGCAATGACAATTATAGCCCGCACCATTCGTTGCGCGATCGGGCAATCATCTTGCCCCCACCGGCGGTATCTCCAAGTTCCGGTCTCGGTCGGCGCGAATTGAATCATCCACAACGCGGCCGGCGCAAGGGGTCGATCATTCCTCGCTGCTGGCACGCGCGCGCGTCCATTCGCGCTCGTTCTTCTTTCTCAAACGAGCTTGCCGGAGCGCGGCTGTGCACGACGCGCCAGTCGCAGAGGCTTGCGCCTCAATTCTCGCCAAGGCTGTAGTGCATTTGTGGGACTTCGATTGCACCGGACACGCTTGCCGTAAGCGGTGGGTAACTCGCGCGAGGTTCGGTTGCGAAGTTGACGGTGATGGTCACATCACCGGATAGGGTCCGAAACGTCGTTCGCTGGAGCATCCGGTCCGGGGTCAGCCATTCGAAGCGGACGAGCGCCGCCGCGGCGAGTTCCCGATTCAGCGGGCTCCAGAACGGCAAGTACCTGCATGATCCGGTCCCGGCGCTGAAGCCAGGTTTCCCGGTTCAAATGGTACATTGGCGGGACCTGGTACAAGATCTCGAGCAGTTGTCGCACGCCGGCAACGCCACTGAGTTTCAAGCTGTCAAAACTCCAGTGATGAGTCGCGATGATTTCATCACCCACCGCCGCCCGATAAAGGGGAATCAGAACGCGCGGATCGAAATAGGGCGATAAAAGCGAAGGCGGCACGGGAACAGGTTTGAACGCATTCTCAGGTGTGTCGGTCGGCCAATAACGACCCAAAAAATGAGGGCTTTTCCGGTCGCGAAAGGCCGGATCGAGATGGCCAATATAGGGCGTTTGAAGGCCATGCCCGAAATGGATCACGTCGGAGAACAGGACCGAACCTCCTTCACTGCCGATCACCAGCCGTTGATCCCGTTCGAGCCAGCGCAAACGCCGGCGTCGCTCGTTGATATCTTCCACCCGGGTGGCGGGGTGATCGGGATGAAAATCGTCGAAACATTCGGCGGTGGCGTCGCAGTCGATGAACCAGGCCGAATAATCATTATGGCCAAGCACAGCGCCAACCCTACGTTCCAGATAGGGCCGGGCGGCAATCGGTGAAAAATGAAAGCCCCGGCCGCGAAAGCCGGCTGAGCCGCGGCCCTCGGCGTCCAGGACACGGCCGCGGGTGAAGGCGGCCTGATCGAATTGAGCCGTCTCCCATGTCTGATTGGGCTGGGCGTCGGGCGAATGGACGGTGTGGTAAGAGTCGTAGGGGCCGAGCAAAAAGCCGAACTCGGCCGCGCGGGCGGCGATGTCCGGCCGGACGGATTGTCCATAGAGATCACTAAGCAGGAACAAGCCGCGTTGAACACCGGCGTCATGCATGGCTTCAAGCAAGGTCAGCGACGGACCATCACCCCACGACCGCGGATCGTGAACGAAGCCGCTTAAGCCTTCAGCCAAGGCCGCTCGATTCGATTCGACCACGTTGCGGAGGCTGGTGCCGTCCCTCTCGCCCAACAAGGTGGGATCGGACAATGCCCGATCAATCGCCCCCGCCACCACGGTGACGAGAGGACGTTCCGGGTATTCCGCGTTCGCGAGCGCTTGCAGCGCCTGCTCTTCCTCGTCCGTAAACCGGGATCGCAACCGGGCTCGCGTACTTCCCGACGGCGCATCGCGGACCGCGTGGGCCAAGGGAATCCATCGGGCACGGTCGACGTCGTGCCGGCTGAACATTGCCGGGCCCCAGAGATAAAAATGCGCGGCGCCGAACAGACGGGTCAACTGCGGCAAGTCTTTGGCCTTCTCCGACAACGGCCGCGCGCGCGGCACTCCTCCGCGGTCAGAGGCCGTCTTCCGCCATTCGCGGAAGACCCGAGCGGCTTCAAGCGGATCAGGCCCCGCCCATTGCGCGACCACATCGCAGGGTGTGGTGTTATTCCGACCGGGGGGGAAGGAAAAGTGGACTCCCAGCCGATTGCCGATGATGAGCTCGGCATAATGAGGCCAGGGAACGATGACAACGAGCATGCGCCCCCCATAACGCGCCCCGAGAATGGGCAGCATCTTCAAATCCCAAGGCGACTCGGCTTTAAGCCGATCCATCAGCGCCTGGTCCACCGTCTCCACCACCACGCCGGGCCCGATCGGCAGAACATAATCCTCGGCGCCGGCCGGCAACCACCAGATGAAATCGCGTGAAGCGCCGGCGCTCGCGCGGAAGGTCAGCGGACTCGCGACCACCTCGTCGGCAGGCAAGCCGCGTTCGAGGATCACCGGCACGTCCGCGGCGTCGATTGCAGCGCTTAGGCCAATGATCGCGACAACCATGAGCACAGTTCTCATCGGCGGATTTCCGGATGCGCCTTCAAAATGTGACAAAGCGGAAGCCAGAGCTTGGAATCGTAAGGCATCCCACGGCCTGCGGTCAGTCCCTTTTTTGTCCGAAGAATTTGCTTGGCAGTACGCGGCGCTTGATTTAAGACGGCCCCGCTCTTTGAAAACGGTGGGGAACACCCCGCCGATTATTTGACCGCATGACAGGGAACCCCGTGAGAATCGGGGACGGTTGCGCCACTGTGACGGGCTACGAACTCCCATGGCCACTAATCCATTCGATTGGGAAGGCGGGAGCGAGGCTGGATGCCCCAAGTCAGGATACCGGTTCGGTCAAACTCGTCTCGGTCCCCACAAGGGACCGACTTCTCCGTCAAAGAGAAGGATGAGGCCAGTCCTGCGATCCGCTTTCGCAGGAGCCCAGGTTAAACCTTCATCTCCGCACGACCGGAGGCTGAAGGTTTTTTGTTTCGGACTTCGCGCTGGTCTCTCGCCGTATATCGTCGGTCGCCTACGGGCAGTCAGCACTATGCGCCAGGTCTATCTGTGTATTCTCTTCGGTTCGGGAGCTTTGCTCCATTCGTGCGTGCACGCCGCAAATTACGCCCGGGAGATCGTGGCGTACGAGCCCGGTCATAATCCCGGAGCGCTCACCAATGCCCCCGCCGCTTTGGGTGAACCCGCCCGTCTCACGGACGATCCCCTATGGGGCATTTATCCCGTGGACCCGTTCTCCCCGCCCTACCTCGACAGCCAGTTGGTCGCGCTCGGGGACGGAGGTTCGCTTAGCGTCCGGTTCGACCATCCGGTCATCGACGATCCGGAGAATCCTTTCGGCCTGGACTTCCTCGTGTTCGGCAACGCCTTCTTCCAATTGAACAATGACGGCACGACCACAACCGGCTTTTTGGCCGGGACCAATGCAGGAATCACCACGATTTCTGTCAGTCCGGACGGCGCCGCGTATTACACGCTGGCACCCGAATGGGCCGCCAATCCGGATGGCTGGTTTCCCACCGACCACGCCGGAAACCCCACCCGACCGGTAGACCCGGCCTTGACCGCCGCCGATTTTGCCGGCCAGGATCTCGCCGGGATTCGCCGGCTATACGACGGCTCTTCGGGAGGCACCGGATATGATCTTGCCTGGGCCCGGGACGGTCAGGGAAATCCCGTCCAACTGCAGTTCGCCCGCTACATTCGTTTTGATCAAGCGGATGGAGCGGCGCAAATCGATGCCATGTCCGCTGTTTCTCCGGCTCCCACGATCTACACCGATTTCGCGACGGACCCGGCGGCAGAAGGCTGGTTCACCATCGGCGACGCATCCCTGTTCCACTGGGATGCCGGAAACGGCAACTTGCGAGTGCAGTGGGATTCGTCCCGGACCAACAGTTATTACCTGCACGCGCTGGGCAGGACGCTGAATCGCCAGGACGATTTCGCGCTGAGCTTTGATCTGGACCTGGACAACGTCGCCGTTGGGGTTGATCCGGCGAAACCTTTCACGTTCGAGATCGCTCTGGGACTGATCCAACTCGCGTCCGCTACGAATGCGGCATTCTGGCGGGGCGCGGGGGTCAATGATGTCCACGGCCCGCGCAACCTGGTTGAGTTCGCTTATTTCCCGGACAGCGGTTTCGGCGCGACCGTCTCGCCCTCGGTCATCTCGACTGACAACGAGTTCGCCTCGCAATTCGATCTTCCAATCGAGCTGGGCACGGGAAGCACGTTCAACATTTACCTGAGATACACGGCCGGCGACCAGACCATGCGCACCTGGCTCGGCCGGAACCACTCCGACTACGCCTCCATCCACGATGTGAAGGTGCCCGCCGAAAACGCCGATTTCGCTGTCGACACGGTCGCCATCTGCAGTTACAGCGATGCCGGCCAGGATCCGGATTACGGCGGTTCGATTTTGGCGGATGGCTGGGTCGACAACCTGCTCGTGCAACTGCCACCGCCGCCGTTCGGCCCATTGACCGGTCATCGCGCTGCTGGCGCGTACGAAGTGACGTTCACGGGAAAGGGCGGCTGGACCTACACCCTCGAGCGCGCGACCGGGTTGAGGGAGTGGGCGGCCATCGCGACTCAGGCGGCCACAACGCCGGGTTCCATCACCATTACGGATGCATCACCACCACTCCACCAATCGTTCTATCGAGTTCAAGCACGCCGATGACGCGTCTCCGTTCATCATCCGACACGACCGGATCACCCGGGTTCACCCTGATTGAATTGCTTGTCGTCCTGGCCGTGATTGGCATCCTCACCGCCTTGCTGTTGCCGGCGATCAGCCAGAGTCAAAGCCAGGCCCGCCGCATCCGGTGCGTCGGCAATCTCCGACAAATCGGGATTGCGGCCCAGCTTTACTGGGATGATTACGACGGGCTTGCCTTTCGCTATCGCCGGGACGTCGGACCCAAAGGCGCCCGTTATTGGTTTGGTTGGCTTGGATCCGGGGCGGAAGGCAGCCGGATCTTTGATGCCACCCAGGGAGCGCTGTTCCCCTATCTCGGGCAGGGCCATATCGAGATTTGCCCCAGCCTCAATTACGCCCTTCAGAGCTTCAAGCTGAAAGCCAACGGGGCCGCCTATGGCTATGGTTATAATCTCCAACTCTCCGCGTCTGAGCCCCGGCCGCCTGTCCCTCTCAGCTCAGTCTCCAGTGCGTCCGAGACGGTCGTGTTGGCGGACGCCGCCCAGATTAATACCTTCCAACCGCCGGCATCCCCGGACCATCCCATGCTCGAAGAGTTTTATTATGTGAATACTAATGAAGCCACGGTGCACTTCCGCCACCGCCAAAACGCGAACGTGGTCTTTGTCGACGGTCACGTCGGCAGCTCCCCTGCCGTGCCCGGGTCGGTCGATCCACGGCTCGCGCGCCAGTTTGTGGGCCAACTCCCCTTGCGGCTATTGCTGGTGAGCAAGCCGTGAACAGGCGCGCCGCGGTGGAGAAAGGGGATCGTGCGACGCTCCTCATTGCCAGGAACAGCGAAAGTTGCGAAGATCGCGCACGAGCATTTTCCCCCGATCACCAGTCCCCGGAACTCGCGTTAGCAGACTTTTGAGAAGCACGATTCTCAACGGCGCGGTGCAACCGAGACCATTTGCTCGAGCCCAATCATTCAATGGGTGACGTCGTCCCCCCGAAGGGCCGCCCACGCCGTCAGAACGATAATCTTGATGTCCAACCAGAAATTTCGATGATGCAGATACCAGGTATCCAGCTCCACCTTCCGATCGATGGGGATGTTGTCACGGCCATTAATTTGAGCCCAACCGGTGACGCCAGGCAACAATACATCGCACCCGGCGGCTTTGCGCAACGCGATTTGGTCGTACTGGTTGAACAGTGCCGGCCGGGGTCCTACAATCGACATGTCCCCCTTGAGCACATTGATCAACTGCGGAAGCTCATCCAAACTGTATTTGCGCAGGATAGCGCCGACTGGGGTGACGTAAAGTGAAGGATTGGTCATCAAGTGAGTCGCCAGCTGCGGTGTGTCCACCCGCATCGTCCGAAATTTGTACATCCCGAAGGAGCCATGATTTACACCAATACGTTTGGAGACATGGAGAATCGGCCCTTTAGAACTGAGTCGGATCGCCAGGGCGCACAATATCAACACGGGTGACAATATTGTTAGAATGGTCAAGGAAAGCGCCACATCGAAAATGCGTTTCATTGTGCTTTGATGATCGTCGTGGAGATTCGCACCATCCATCTACAAGGATTTGTAGTATTCTTTGCAGGTATTTAGATACGCTTTAAACGAATCCGGCCTCCAATCAGGAAAACATTGCTGCATGTGAGCAGTGGATACCTCCGTTGAATACACCAGCCGGTTTAGCACCTGCGAAGTCAGCGGAAAATGCCCGCCCAAACGGGTCGCCAGGTCCCCGAATAGCGCGAGGCCACGCGCCAGTGACATTGGCAGCCTTCGCACTTTGGGCCAACCGCACACCTCTTGATAGGCCTGGCATATCTCCGACAGCGTGCATGCCTCCGGCAACGCCACATTGATCAGTCGATGCGGGACTTCCCCGGCCAAGGCGAACTTCGCAAGAAGCACTGCGGCAACATCGACGGGGATCACGCTCTTTCGCGCCCCACCGCTCCCGGGAATGAAAAACCTCCGGCGTTTTATCGCCTGCGACATCCTGGCAAAGTTGGCCCGGTCACCCGCGCCGAACACCGTGGCCAACCGCACCACGCGCCAATCGAGACCGGACCCTACTACCAATTGCTCACCCTCGTGCTTCGATTTGGCGTAGTGGGTCAATAAACGCACCGGATGCCCTTCGTCGACGGATACCTGCCGTGCGGATGACCAGTCGTAAAAGGCGATCGAGCTTACATAAAGGAAACGAGCGACATTGTTACGACGGCACCAGTCCAGCATATGTCGGGTGCCTTCTCGATTTACGGCGTAGAAGGCGCCCACGATTTCGCGAGTCTCGAGCGGTTGGTGGGCGTAACCTGCGCAGTGGATGACCGTATCGACCTTTTCCGTCGGCGCCAGGGAATCGATGGGGGTGGTGATGTCCAGTTGGTAAAAGGATTGCCACGGACCGGCTTGTCGCGCCAGGTCGGCGCCGGCAACCACCGCCCCCTCGGATGCCAAATATGCGCAGACTCTCCGCCCGATCCATCCGCACGCGCCGGTAACTAATACGGCCATATCCCTTAACCTTTCGAGGTCTTTTTAAGCGCGTAGCTCCACATGAACGCGATCATGAGCCATAGGGTTCGGATTAATCCGAGCCGTTCAAGATCACGGTAGATGATCCAATTGTATTTCACCATTTCCAGCTTATTGCTGGAAATCGATCCGCTTCTCGCCCGGTAAATGGCCAGCGTTTCATCCAGACCCCGCGCATCACCGTGCTCTTTGATAATCTTCAACCACAACGCCCAGTCCTGTCTCTTGCGAATGTCCGGCATGTAGACTTTGCCGACCTTATCGGTATCGTACATCGCCGTTAGACATCCGATGTAGTTGTTTCGGAGCATATCCTGGTAGCTTAGACGCGGCCTGCAGTGGACCAGCCCGACCGGCTTTCCCTCTTCATCGATCCTGGTATAAGAAGCGTAAGTAAGCGCAAGATCGTGCTTTTGCATGAAAGCTATTTGTCTCTCCAGCTTATCGGGCATCCATTGATCGTCGCTGTCGCAAAATGCGATGTATCGTCCCTGTGCCTGCTTAATGGAGTTATTCCTGGCTACACCCGCACCACTGTTGGTGTTAAGCTTGAACACCCGGATGCGGCCGTCTTCCGAAGCGATTTGATCAATCAATGCCGGCGTCGCGTCGGTTGAGTTGTCGTCGGTGATGAGCATCTCCCAATCTCCGCAAGTCTGGCGCTGGATCGAGCGGATGGTCTCGTGAACGAACCGCGCGGCATTGTATGTCGGTGTGATGATTGAGACCAAAGGCCTATCCATTGGGCGCCGTTTCCTTTCTTTCGAGTAACACAAGGCGAACTTGCCCGTATAGCAGGCTTCTTCACGTCTATTCTAGCGATATGGTGACTTTACTGAACGCGCGATCCAAGAGCGTATGCGACTATACCGACGCTACGCCATCTCGTAGTGATTATACTTTGTGGAGCGACGGAACTGAAGTCAAGCCGCGATATTAACGGCAGTTCTCACTATGGCGTCACCAGCCTGCGCCCGCCGCCCCGCGACCGGAGCAAGCGGCAGGCACTTTGTGCGTTGGCGTTGGCCGGCAAAAGCGGCTAGCCTCTGGACCATCACGACATCCAAAAATCTTTCGGGGCCGACGACCCCGGTCCGGACGCGTGGGTGGTGGCGGTCGTTGGGGCCGGCGCTCATCACGGCCTGCGTGGTATTCGGCCCGGGGAGTCTCGTGATCAGTTCCAATGTCGGGGCGACGTACGGCTGCGCTTTGCTCTGGCTCCTGGTTTTGACCGGGTTGCTGATGGGGACTTACATGACGCTGGGAGCTCGCGTCGGGGTGTTGGGCGGAGCGACCCCGTGCACCCTGGTAGCGACTCGGTTGGGTCGACCGTTTGCCCTATTGATCGGGGTGAATCTGGGGTTGATTTGCAGCACGTTTCAGTTTTCGAACAATGTGGCAGTGGCGCTGGCCGCGCAGGCCATCTGGCCGGGGTTGAGCCCGTCATTGATTTTGGTGGTGATGAATGGAGTGTTGATCCTGTTCCTGTTTGCCGCCAACGAGGTTTATCGCATTCTCGAACGTGCGGTGAAAGTGATGGTGGGGCTCATTCTGGTCTGTTTCCTATTCAACCTCGCCGTGGCCCGCCCGAACCCGGGCACGATGATCGGCGGGTTGGTCCCGGGTATTCCGCCGGGATGGACGATGGCCGTTCCTCACCGGATTGGGAATGCGATCGAGGATCCGATGATTCTTGTGGCGTCATTGTTGGGCACGACGTTTTCGGTGGGGGCGGCGTTCTACCAGGGCAACCTGGTCCGTGAACGCGGCTGGACGATACGGGAATATCGACAGGGGATCGCCGATGCGATCGCCGGGGTGCTGGTGCTGACCGGAGTGAGCATGGCGATCATGATCACGAGCGCAACGGTTATTCCGGGCCGGCCGGCATCGGACATCGGCACACTCGCGCAGATGTTGCATCCCCTGCTCGGGGCGACGACTTATGTTGTGTTTTGTCTCGGTTTGCTGGCCGTTGCGCTGAATCCCTTTCTTATCAATGCCATGATTGGGGGCAGCATTCTGGCGGACGGATTGGGGAAACCGGCCATGCTTCGCGATCCTGCCCCGCGAATCCTCACCGTGGTGGTGCTTTTAATTGGAATGAGCGTGGCGATTCTGGCTCTGCGCTCAGGTCAAAAACCGGTTTCGCTGATCATCTTTGGCCAGGCGCTGACGATTCTGGGCAATCCGCTGATGGCCGGCACGCTCCTTTATCTGGCCAACCGCCGGGACGTGATGGGGGAACATCGGAATGGGTGGCTTATGAACATTTTGGGGGGAACCGGACTCGTCCTGGTCGTGCTGATGGCGGCGCGCGTGATGTGGCGCCTGATCCTGCAGTTCATGGCGGTTGGGCAACCTTGAGCCAAGACCGCGTGGGCGGCGAGGGCACGATGGATCAGCCCGGTCGGCGCCGATGGTCCAGTTTGGTGTTTGGGTGCTGATCTTGGCGACCGTGCACGAGGCTTGCCGTCCATTCGGCAAGGCGTTGGCCCAGAAGCTGGCAGGAAGCCTGGGCGTCTTCGGAACGAGGTTCGCGCGCGGTGACAGCGCCGTAATGCAGGGTCGTGAGTTTGGTGGCGTAGTCGGTCACTCCGAAGACCAGGAAACCGAAATTGATCAGGACGGTGAGGATGGATTGACAGGCCAGTTCCATGCCACCGCCCCACCCCCCTGCGGAGCTGAAGGCGCACGCGATCCGACCATCGACCTTCATCCAGTGCTCGAGCATCGTCTCATCCCAGAAGCGTTTCATTCTCCAGGAGAGGATCCCCATATTAGTGGGGCTGCCTACTGCGAGTCCGTCACACCAGTAGATGTCCTCGGGTTTGGCCTCTTCCAAGTTGCGCAGGCGCACCTCGGTCCCGGGGATTTTCCGGGCACCATCGGCGACGAGTTCGGCCATGCGCGCCGTATTGCCGGACTTGGAATCGTAAAGGACGAGGATGCAATTCATGATGGCGGAGTGTAGTGAGAAGGGTATAAAAGACAAAAGGGCAAAAGCTGCGCCGTGCCGTCGGGTAGAAATGGGGTGTAACCCCTGAGGAGCGGAAGTCGTCTGTGGCTTTGTTACCCAGGACATATTGGAGATCAACAACAACCTCAATGGATCAATCACGACTATGCATCTTCGAATACTAGGAAGTTATGGCGCATTGCTGGCAGGATCATTCATTCTTGCTCAGGCCGCCGCCACCGATGAACTCGGCAAGGCCATCAAACAGCTTGCGGACGCTGGCAGTTACACCTGGAAAGCCACATCGGAGAGCCCTCAATTCAACATGGGACCCACGCTCGGAAAGATAAACAAAGACGGGTTGGCCGTCGTATCCCGTACCCGCCGCGATAACACCGTGCGCACCGTGCATCAAGGCGACAAAGCGGCCATGGAAACCGAGGACGGGTGGCGGTCGCTGGCAGAAATGGAAGCGGACCAGGGGGATAATCGGGGGCGGTTCATGGCGGGGATGTTGCGCAATTTCCAGCCGCCGGCCGTGGAAGCGGAAGGGCTATTGAAGGGCACGAAGGACCTTACGCTTCGCGATGGCGCCTATGCCGGGACCCTCTCGGAGGAAGAAGTGAAGAATCTTCTTGCGTTCCGCGGTCGAGCCGGCGGAGAGGGCCCCACGGTGACTGGGGCGAATGGATCCGCCAAGTTCTGGATCATGAACGGGATGCTGAAAAAGTACGAGTATACCGTGAAAGGAACGATGAACTTCAACAATCAGGATCGCGATATTGAGCGCACGACGACCGTTGAGATCAGCGACGTAGGCTCCACCCAGGTGGAAGTGCCCGAAGGGGCCAAGGCGAAGCTGCAGTAGGTCTCTGATCTCCCGCGGCGTCAGGGCGACCCAGAAATTGAGTTTGGCCAACATCTCTGCGATTGCGGAGCGCCGGCAGCCGGCGCTCCGCAGCATTAGAATGCTCCGATATGCGTGCCTCCGCCTGGTATTCCCGGTTTGCGAAGATCGCCGCGCGCTTCTGTGGGCGGCCGCGGGTGTTTGTCGTTGCAGTCCTGGTGATCGTGGTCTGGTTTGTAACCGGACCGCTTTTTCATTTCAGCGACACCTGGCAGTTGGTGATCAACACGGGAACGACCATCGTCACATTTCTGATGGTGTTCTTGATTCAGAACACTCAAAACCGCGACACGGAGGCAATCCAATTGAAGTTGGACGAGCTGATCCGTGCAACCCAAGGGGCGCACAACGCGCTGCTCGACCTGGAGGAACTCGAGGAAGATACCCTGGACTCCTTCCGCGAGCGCTACCAGGCACTCGCCGGCGAAGCAAGGGAAGAGCTGCGGAAAGGGGCAAAAGACACCGGAACCCCTGAGCCATGACCGAAGGCGTGGTTCATGACATCGGTTTAAAATCCGATATCAGAATGAAAACATTACCATGAACCCCCGCCGGATCGTGATCGTGGGCGGGGTGGCGGGCGGGGCCAGCGCGGCGGCCCGCGCGCGGCGGCTGTGTGAGCATTGCGAGATCATCGTGTTCGAGCGGGGACCGCATGTTTCATTTGCGAACTGCGGTCTGCCGTATTTCGTGGGTGGGGAGATTATAGAACCGGATTCGCTCCTGTTACAGACGCCCGAATCCCTTCGAGCGCGATTCAACCTGGATGTCCGGGTTCAAACCGAGGTCGTGGAATTAGACCGGACGGCCCAAGCCGTCAAGGTGCGTGAACTGGCGTCGGGGCGCGAATATGTGCAGCCGTACGATGCTCTCATTCTTTCCACCGGCGCCTCACCGCTTACCCCTCCGATTGCCGGCATCGATCGGGCCGGACACTTCGCCGTGCGCAATATCCCCGACGTGGAGCGAATTGCGGCCTGGGTTCGAAACTGTGATGCCTGCCGGGCCGTGGTGGTCGGCGGGGGCTACATCGGACTGGAGATGACCGAGCAACTAAAGCGGCAGGGGCTGGGGTTGACCGTGGTCGAAGCCATGCCGCAGGTGATGGCGCCGCTGGATCCGGAGATGGCGGCCTGGCTCCACGCCGAGCTGCGAGCCCACGACGTCAGATTGCACTTGAGTGATCCCGTGGCGAAATTTGAACCCCCAGCCGCCAACGAATCCGCTCGCGCCTCGGTGGTGGTCCTCAAGAGTGGCCGACGCATCGAAGCCGACATCGTCGTGCTGGGGCTCGGCGTGCGACCGGAAACCGGTTTGGCGAAAAATGCCGGGCTTGAACTGGGCACGTTCGGCGGGATCCGGGTGAACGATCGGCTGCAAACGAGTGATCCGCGGATCTGGGCGGTAGGCGACGCCATCGAGGTACGGGATCGGGTGACCGGCGCGTGGGGTGTTGTTCCGCTGGCGGGACCAGCGAATCGGCAGGGACGGATCGCGGCCAACAACATCCTCGGGCGTTCCTCCCGATACGAGGGAACATGGGGCACGGCAATTCTCCGGCTTTTTGGTCTTACGGCTGGTTGCACTGGCGCGAACGAACGGGCCCTGACCCGGGCGAACCTGCCGTTCCGAGCATTGCATCTGCATCCGGGATCGCATGCGGGGTATTACCCGGGGGCGGAACCGATCGCCATGAAGATTCTATTCGCGCCGGATACGGGCAGACTTCTGGGCGCGCAAGCGGTGGGTCACGACGGAGTGGACAAGCGGATCGACGTATTGGCGACGGCGTTACAGGGCGGGATGACTGTGCACGACCTGGCGGAATTGGAACTGGCCTACGCGCCGCCGTTCGGCTCAGCCAAAGACCCGGTGAACCTCGCGGGGATGGCGGCGCAGAACGTCCTGTCCGGAGATGTGGAATTGGCGCAATGGTACGAATGCGGCGCGGAGGCCGGAAATTCCACCATCCTGCTCGATGTGCGCCGGACCGATGAACGTGGAAACGGAGCCATGCCGGGTTCCATCCACATCCCGTTGGATCAACTACGAGGACGTTTGGGTGAGTTGCCGCGCGATCGGGAGATCATTGTGCATTGTCAAAGCGGGCAGCGCTCGTATTTCGCCTGTCGGATTCTCTCTCAAAATGGCTTTCGGGTGCGCAATCTCAGCGGCTCATGGCGGACCTGGAGGGTCGCGACGAACGGTTAGGAAAGCGGAAACCAGCAGCGATCTTAAGGGGCATTCCTGGCGCTCTTCATCGCTCGCTTGCGTTTGGCCCAGCGCGCCTTCTGACCCGCACTGATTTTGGCCCGCGCTTCGGCGCTCATTTTGCGGCCGGCCGTTTTGCCTGAACGGGATTTGACGGCCCGGGACGCGGTGGTCGTGGTTATGCCTAACAGGTCCGATAATTTCACTCCGAGGTCTTCGATTTTGGCCTGCAGCGTGGCGGCGCGTTTCAGTTGCTTCGAGGTCAGCCGGGGAAGTTCGATTGCCATGCCCCTCCGCTTAACCTGATCCGTGCGCTGCGTCAAAGAAAATGCGGAGCGGCTCGGGGGCGCTGGTGCGGTTGCAAAGGGTTGCCGCCGGCGGCGGGACAGCTCCTCCGCTGCGGCGACTTCAGCGATGTCCAGGCAACCTCCGTGGGCGGGATGCCGGGCGTTTCGGCAAAGGGACCGTCAGAACTGCGGCTGGACCGACAGCCGGTAGAACCGCGTTCCCTGATCTGCACCCGGATCGGTTGCAGCTATCCGGGAGTCCGCCGAGGCCGGGGGCAGATCGCTCAGAATCCTCCACACATCAGACCCCAGCACGTCTCGGGTCCTCGAGTCGGTAGGCTCGGCCGGCGACTCCATCGAACGCCAAGCCCACACCGTCTGCCCTGACCCCCGTAACGTCCAATCTCAGCGCGCTGGCGGGATTGCGCGGGTCTGTGCCGCAGACATACTCCGCGAGATTGTCCAACCCATCACCATCCCTATCCAGCCGCGCGTCGGTTTCATCGCGAGTCTCCAGGTCATAGTATTCCTCCCAGGGATCGGGAAGACCGTCATCATCCGTGTCCACGAGGGGGCTTCCCACCGGCAATCGTGCGCCCATGTCCGCTCCGTCGCGGCCTTTGTCCCGCACCGGGGAGAGGGCGGATAGCCGGTAATCCGACTGGAGTGAGTCACGGAAGAGCGGATCGAGGTCGAGGTTGCCCTGGCCCAAGTATCCGCCCGCCACGTCACTGTAAGTCAGGACGATCGACGAGAGGGCATCGAGTGAGACGGCATTGGTGACACTCCAGAGAATGTTGTTCCACGCGCTGGCGTGGCCGCCTCCCTGTCCGCCGACTTTTTCGTAGAGGTTCAGACCATGCGACGCCGCGACAATCGTATTGTGGTAAATCTCGGCGTCGGATGAATCCTTCACCGCGACACCGGCGTCGACATTATAGATGACGCAATCGCGAACAACGATCTCGCGCGCCGCTTCCCCGATCGATATGCCTTTGTCGAACTCGAAATCCCGAATGCGACAGGCCTCGACGACCACATTGGAAGAGATTGTGCCATCGGCATAATTGCCGAGGTCAATGCCGTCGACATTCGGTGCCGCGCCCTGGGCGATCGTGCAATTCCGGATGACCGAGCCGGGTCGGGCGCCGTCGAAGTCGATCCCATCGCCGGAGATTCCGTGGAGGTAACAGTCCTCGATGGTGTTCGTGGCGAGCTGGCTGAGGATTTCATAATAGTCGTGCACGTGACAGCGGCGCAGGGTGAACGCGCCCGGGCGAAGGGTATGAACGATTGCCCCGGACGCGAAGTCATGCAGCGTGCTGTCCTCGAGCAAGGCGGTCGCCCCGTCGCGAATATCGACTGATCCTGCTTCCAGATCGGCATGGACAAGATACAGATCCGCATTCGCGCCCTGGATGGCGATGGGCCCCCAGGTCTCGCCTGAATTCACCGGCGCGAACCGAACCGGAGCCAAGGCGGAACCGAGGATATGAATAGTGGCGTTGGTGGCGCGCAGTGTTGCGCCGGAGGCAACGCGCACGAGAGTGCCCGGATCGATCTGGAGCCGCACCCCGGGTGCAAGGGAGAGGTTGGACATCATGCGCACTTCGCCCAGCGCGGGGGACCAAACGGTATCCGAGTCGATCATTCCACCCACCACCGTGACCTCGCCGGGAATGGAGACGGTCCAGGTTCGGGAGACGGTCGGAGCGTCCTGCCAATAGCCGGCGGAGTTCTTGCCAAGGACCTCGGCTGTGTATGTGCCGGGCGCGAGGTTGGTGAGCACGATGGGCTGAGCATTCTCGAACAACTGCGGGGTGATGACGAAGCTGTTCGTCAATGGCACCTCAGCACTCCAGGGGCCCTGGTTGAGCCGCCATTGGTAAGCGACAATACCCGGACCGGCGACGGTCAATACCGCGTAGTCGTTCGTCGTCGAAGTCCCCGGTTCGCCAGAGATACTGGCGCCGGCCGGAACCAGAGCGCCCATGTCGAGTCCGTTAGGTCCGGATCCCCGGGCAGGCGACTCCGGCTGTAATGAGAGAATGGATTCGATGTTCTCCGGCGTGACGGATACCGGGTCGAGGGCGGCCGTATAGCCGACAAAGAGCGGGTCGTTGGTTGTGTTGCCCGCGCCGACGACGAAGGGCAGATCGAGCGTATCGAAGATATTTTGCTCGAACCGCATGTGGGAAGGGCCGTTGGTAAAATTCAGCGCCAGGCGCGCGCCCTCCACGTCCCACATCACGTTGCCCTCGAACAACGCGGTGTCGCCCGGGGTGACTCCGGAGCGGGCTTCATAGAAATTAATGACGGCGGCGGCGGCGACGTCGAAGGGATTATCTCGAATCCGAACGACGGTATTGTTTTGAAACACCACCGAGCCACGATCTTTCAACAACAGGGCGTGGTCGCAGTTGAAGAAGAGGTTGCGACAGATGAACAGTTCGGAGGTGTTGCCGGCATCCGAGCCGGTTGAGATCGGATTCGAGGTGCTCTCGCGACTGGCTTCCTGCCGCACATTTAGAAACAGGTTGCCTTCGATGTGGGCGTCGGTCCCGTCCATGTCGAAACAATCATCCACTCCCGCGGTGAAGGTATTTCCCAGAAAGTACGGTATCGGTCCGGGCCGGTTGCCGCCGGTGAAATCAATGATGTCATTATAACCCGAGGTGTTGCCGAATCGATTGCTGATCATGAGGGCATGTCCGCCCGGGGGCATGGTCTGGAAATGGATCAACTCGTCGTTCTGAATCGTTGGAAATACACAATGCCGGATATCGATGGACGCATTATCGACCGTGAGAAGCTGGACGGTGGTGTTGGTAAAGTTTACGTGATCCAGCGCGATGCTCGTGTTATGGCCCGTGACGTTCCCCCGACTGCCGGCGAATGCGATCGTCGCATGGGCGATCCGCGACTCGTTGGAACCGCCATTAATGGTTATCCGGCTCCAGGAACTTGCTCCGGGAGCGCGGGTGAAAGTGATCGGCGAGGCGGGAGATCCTTCCGCCAGCAGGCGGCCATCCAACGTCAGCCCGAGCCCTTGATTGAACTGGACGATGACCCCGGGCTCGATGGTCAACGTAACTCCGGGATTAACGCTGACGTTTCCAATGACGGTCAGCGGACTATGGGTGACAGCCCAGGTCGTGTCCGTCGTGATCGTTCCACTGACTTCGTTGGTCCCGAGGGCGGTATTCACGCTCTCGAGGTAAAGGTCCGCTACCTGGATGCAGTCGCTGCTGCCGCGGGATTGGTTCAGCCCCATGAGCGCCAGGACATGGGAGCCCGCGCCGAGCCAGTTTGTGCCCGGCCCCAGATCGATCACCTCGACGGGTTGAGCGGTGCTGTTGCCGCGGGACGATTCGTGTCCGCTCGAAGCGGTGGCAGTGTAGCTCGGTTCGCCACCGCCGGCGGGAGAATTTCGTCCAGTGAGGTATGTTCCGTCGAGCCAGGCGACAAATCCATCATCGTAATCCACCCGAAGAAACAAGTGCTGATCCGCTTCGGGGCTGGTCGCCAATTCGAAGCCCTGCCTGATATAGAGCGTGGTGTAGGAGCCGGGCATGTCGACGAGTAACGTGCCGCAATCGGCGGTCTCGTTGGAATTATCGGCATATCCGAATCCCCCAGGACCCGGGATCCAGGAAGCCTCGAGCGCACTCTCATCCAGAATTTGCCAGCCGGTTTGCGGGGCGCTGTCGCCTTTACGATAGAGCCAGATGTCACCGTGGTTGACCAGCGCAACAGGCACGGCCGCCAGCGTGGAGACCCAGCCTATGGCGAGTGCGAGAATCGCGCGTGAGGTGAAGAGGAATGTGTTCATGATGGGTTCAGGGTTGGGCCGGGGTGACGACCCGGTAAAAATGCGGGGCGGCCCCGGATGAATTGGCGGGAACAGAGACCCTGGTCGGGACGGCCATCGGACCGAAATCGTCGAGGTTGATCCAAACCCCGCCAAAGAAAGACTCCCGGGACTGAAGTGAGTACAGTTTTACCGGCTGCGGCCTCGAATTGGACGATGCCGGCCCCGCGCTCATCGAATAGCAAGGCAACGCGCAGGGTGCTGCTGGAGTTGTCAGGGGCCGTGCCCGACAGATACTCGGCAAGGTTCGACAGGCCGTCCTGGTCCGGATCTGCCGCCGGAGCGGCGTCGAGCGCGTTGGCGGTTCCGAAGTACTGGGACTGCCAGGCGTCCGGCAATCCATCGCCGTTGGCATCCAGGTTCGAGGAACCGGCGGTGGAAGTTCCCGGGCTGGGAGGTGCGGCAACCCAATTCGACGGATCGTTCCCGTAACCGGACGGGTTCGCGCGTTGCAGTGAGAACCCGGTAGCAACCGCGCCGCCAGCCCACGGTGAAGCTACGCCGTAGGTCACGGATTCAACCAGGACGTAAGGAACCAGACCCGCATCCGGATGCGGCGCCACCTGAGGCGGATCCGGTTGATAAAGGTTCACGGTCTCCCCGTCATTCCCCAATCGACCCTGCCACGGTCCGAAGATGCGAAGCGCGTCCGGGAGTCGGTAACGGTAACGGAAGGCCACGGCCGCGGACGGGTTTCCAACAGGGTCAAAGGCGACGATTAACACGTGTTCGCCGGGAGTGAGCGTCAGGCCGGGGGGAAATCGAAAACTGATCGCGCCCGAAAGCTCCCACGAATTTGTCGGCGCGCCGGGGTCGAACAGGGGTTGGGTTACAGAGAGGGTGTTGAAGAGTTCGAGGAATTCGTCGGCGGTATTATCATTGACGCCGTCCACCGACGGCGGACAGAACATCAGCTCGGTAAGAACGACCGGGCCAATGCGAGGGCCGGAGTTGGGTGCGCCGGTTCCGAGCCGGAACTGCTCGACATTGGCGGCCACATCCATGCCAAACGTGTGTGAGTTGAGGGCCACAAAATCCGTTCCGACCGTCATGGGAAAGCGGCCAAAAGACACGCCGTTAGCGGAGGGGCCAAATTCGGCGGCCGCGCGCCAGCCGGTGAGATTGCCAAGCGCATCGGCAGCGCTGAGAATTGCGTTGTCGCCGTGAGCCGCATTGAAGGTGAACGCGTCGGCAGAGCCGGGGACATTGAACTGATACTCGTAAAGTGTCAGGTAGCCTAGGGCTGGCAACACGGCGTCCTCGGGCAAACGGTAGCGGCGCGGTTCGCGTTTGCTGTTGCTGAAGTACCAACCACCGATTGCCACCGGCGTGCCGCCCAGGTTGTAGAACTCGATCGCGTCTTCCAACGGTGGATCAGTGTGAGCCAGGACCTCATTCACCACCACATTGGGCAACGGCAGCCAGTTGGCAGCGCCGCGGCTCATGCTCGCCGAAAATGCCGACGTCGTCGACGCTCCATCCGGGAAACGGCCTTCCGAGACGGCGCTCTGCTGCGGGCCAAATGAGACCGCATCCAGGGTCCCTCCCGCCGATTCGTAGAGGCCGAGGAAATCGCCATCGGCATCCAGCTTGAAATTCACATGCGCCGGGCCATTGCCCGGTTTGTTATCAGCGATAAAGATCACGTGGGCATCGGCGCCGGCGCCGACGAAGCTGAGGGGCGCGATGGTGAAACGGAAGCGGTCGGCGGGATCGTCGGAAAGATGGAATCCGCCCAGTGCGACCGGTTGATTCTGGGGGTTAAACAGCTCGAACCAGTCATCGCCATCGGGATTAGCCGCCAGCCATTCATTGATGCGCAGCGCCGATGGCTCGCCCATCGTGACCGCCAAATTCTCGGCCAGGCGAGTCGGCTGCGTAAGTGTCCATTGGCCGGTTCCATCTGGGATTCGTCCCAGTGACAGGTCTCCCACCTGCGGTCCGTAACTGAGCGAGCCGATAAGCCCTCCGGTGCGCGCCGGGTTGTCGAACAACTGCACCATGCCGCCATCACTATCGAGCCCGAAACCTGTGTTGGTCTCGGAAGGCGGCAGATGACCATCGCAATCGATGGCCCATCGGCCGCGCGGGGGCAACACGATTCCCACGGGCAGGACGAATCGCCGCGGGTTGGCAGGATCGTCGGTAAGGCTCATGCCACCGGCATCGAAAGCGGTGGCGCTGACGTTGAGGAGTTCGATGTAATCGACCACTCGACCGGTCCCGTTCGTGACGGTGCGGCTGTTTGCGAGCACTTCGTTCAGCACGAGCGGCGAATTCGGCTGGTTCGTAATATACCGGACCGTCTCGAGCTGCAGCGCAAAGGCGATGTCACCACTGTTGCTTCCGGATTGATGGACCTCCACCGCGACCACGTTGACACCTGGATGGAGGTTGGAGCTGGAAATTGGAAACGGCCCCTCGACTTCCGCGTTGTTTACCGTCGAGGCGGCGAAAGTGTTGTAGGTGATCGTTCCCGTTGCCGGCATCCGCAGCCGGTAAACAGGTGAACCGTTCAAATGGACAACCGCTCCGTCGTCGATCAACCCCAGAAACCGTAGGGCCACGGCCTCGGGATCGCCGGCAAATTCAAATGTAGTCCGGAAATAATAAGTCGTCCGGCCCAGGTTCAATGGTGTGTTTGTCGGCCCGGCAATCGGATCGGCATCGTGCCAGAATCCAGCCCGATCTACGGGCCACAAAAGGTCATCGTAGCCAGGCGCGGTCCAATCCTCGGCCGACAGGTCCTGCGTGGCGTTGTATGCCCACAGGTTCGTGAGGCTGACCAGGGCAACCAACTCCTCCACCACATTCGGACCCATGGGTGGGTTCGGCGCGCCCGGAGTCGGCTGGAGAAAGGAGGCCAAAGAATCCCCGCCGCTTGGCATGCGGCCTTCGGAGATATCGGTTTGCTGCATACCGTAAAGGACCAGGTCGATGGCCGCGCCATCCGTGGCGAACAACCCGATCTCCCCCTGCTCCGGGGCAAGCTTGAATCCCAGATGCAGCGGCCCCTTGCCGGTTTCTCCGTCGGCGAGGAAGGCCAGGCAGGATTGGGGGGCGATGAAGGAAAGGGGAACGATCCGATGCCCTTCCATGGGGGAAGTGATATTGTCGGTCAGCACCAATCCCCCAATCGCGACCGGATCGCCGCTGGGATTGTAAAGCTCGATGAAGTCATCGCTGAACACCGCGCGGCCATCGGCCAGCCATTCATTGATTCTGAGCCCGAAGATGTCGGCAATCGGCAACCGAATATTCTCCGCACCCGGAGAGGGCGCCACCAACTCCCACTCTCCGCTCCCCTGCACGCGTCCGATCGATCGGTCGACGAGCTGTGGGCCAAAGATCACCTGGTCGAGCAGTCCGCCGCCGCTCGAAGTCCGGTCGAACAGGTAGACTCCCTCACCATCCGCTTTCAGCGAGAAACCGACATGGATTCCGGTGGTCCCGTCAGGGTCATTAGCGTGCAACAGGAGAAACTTTCCCGCCGCGAGCGAAGTTCCGCCAGGAAAGGTGAATTTATCCGGTTTGGCCGGATCGTCCGTGAGACGAAGTCCGCTGAGATCGATCGTGGTCGCGCCCTCGTTGAACAACTCGATGAAATCAGGGTAGGTTCCCTCATGCGGCGAGACTGTTGAATTGCGTGCCAGCACCTCGTTGAGTCGCACAGCCGGCCAGGAAGGGGCGATCGTCCAGTAGGACGAGGTGGCCTCGGATTCCGGCTGCCACCATCCGCTTTCGTCGCCGCCCACCACCTGGAGTTCATGACCGCCAGATGCCATCGAACTTAACTCCAGAAACTCCGACACCGGTCGCGCAGAAGTGTATGGAGCACCGTCCAGACGGTACCGATACCCGACCACGTCGGCTCCTTCGACCTGGATCCGGGCCGAAGCGACCGGCGTCGGTGATCGCGGCACACCACGAACCGTGGCCCGAACTGTCTTTTCCGGTGGCAAATCCCCCGGGATCTGGCTTTGGACGTAACTCCGTCGCGACGCCATCCAGGACTTGATATTTTCGCGGGAGTTGGCGGGAACGTAGTCGGACAGGGTTTGATCCACGAAGGCATCGAATCGTTCGGCAGAGAAGCTCGTGGCAAGCAGGTGGCGCAGGGTTTGGAAGTATGCGTCCCGGAATTCGGGCGCTTCCAACACTCGTTGGAAAGCGGGTTGGCCCAACGCGCCGAAGATCGAACTGGTGGTCGAGCCTATCGCGTCACCCTGACCGAGGATGGTGTCAAAATCGTAGGGGAGAAGCCGGAATCGCGGATCGACGATACCGGCGTAGAGGAGATAATCGTCATTATACCCCGTGTTCGGACTGGTCTCGCGGTTGTCGATCAGGGCCATGACCGCGAAGTAACGGAGCCATTCTTCGATGTCGGCAACCTGACGCGCGGACGCAGTGGAAAAGTGGTCGTTCGTTCCCAGCACCCGCGCCAGGTTCAGCAAGTCGGACCAATCGTCTTCGCTTTTGTTGGTGGTTTTGAACCAGGTGTTGGTGTACGCGGATGGGGCGGGCCCGCGCCATTCAAAGGCCGAAGGCGCGATATCCCGCAGGGCGCGGTATACATTGCCGGAACCGTCCGAAGGAAATCGATGATCCGCGAACTGACTGTTGTAAACCTCATTGACGACGTAGGTAGTGTTGTACATCCGGCCGCTGCTCAAGCCGAGGTTTGCGTTATTAACTCGCAATTGAACCGGACGCGCTTGCGCCGCGGCAAGTCCCGAGGCCAGGCTGAGGGCGGCCCCGAGTTGTTGGAGATGCGGATATTGCCCATTGATGTTCAGCGCGGTTACCCCGCGCCAATCTTCATCCGTCCGGAAATTCACCCGATAGTTGTTGGGTTGCTTGTTGCGACTGCCATGACCGCGGTTGCGCACCCCAACGGTATAACGACATTCCTCGCCCGTGCCGTCCAGGCTCAGGAATGTGGCGTTGAATTGGGCATCGCTGTTCTGGTCTCCGTTCGAGGCATGACCAATGGAATAGAGCTCAGCGCGGTCGGATTCGCGGAGAATCAGTTTGTAGAGCGGCTGACCGCCGGGCAAGCCGGCATCATCCACCTGGTAAAGGGCATTCGCAACCTGCGCGAGGGTTTGGTCCTCTTCGAGCACCTGCCCCGGCCATTTCCGCACCAACCCATCGGCATCCGAGGCTACGACATAGAATTCCACAATCGCATTATTGTCCTGGGATGGGATCACGCCGCCGAAAACGGCGTCGCCCGGCCCGCCATCTTCGTGGAGACCGTCGTCGTGCATCGCAACGCTCGCGAACGGCCCTGGATTGCTGGAATCCTGACGCCAGAATAATTGCGCCGTTAATCCGTTGATCGGTTCATCCAGCAAGCGCAGCGTCACCACCACGCGGTCGGTAGAACGCGGGACCAAGGGAAAATGGCGCACTTCGAGAATCAAGGGGGGAGTATGAATGTTGAGGACGCCGTTGATTTTTCCGGGGGAGCCTTCGGGCAGGCTGCTGGCGGCCCAGTTGCCCCCATAATCATTCGAGATATCGGGATCGATCAATTCGAGCGAGTGGCCCTGCCCATCATGCCCCGCGTCCCAGCGCACCCCACGGTGGTTGTGATCCCAAGGACCTCGGCGACGTTGCGCCCAGTCCCCCTCATCGGCATATCGAACCCGGTCGATCACCGCGCCGGTGTTATCTTCGAGTTCCAGGACCTCGCCGCTATTGCTCAGAAGACCCTCCCAGTTCCCGACCCTGTTCGTGATCCCCGGGTATTTTCGGTCGAACGCATCGATATCCGCCGCAATTACGAGATATCCGCCGGCGCAAAGGGTCGTGTTGGTAAAAGTGAATCGAATACCTCGAGCGAACCGCCATCCGTTGAGATCGATATCCGTCGTCCCGATGTTGACCAACTCCAAGTATTCTTCATGTACATCCTCAGACGCGGGATGGTACATGACCTCATTGATCATGACGGGTCCAGCCGCAACCGAGAAAGCGGCACACACTGCCGCAATAAAACAATGCAACTTCATATCAACCATACCCATAAACAAGTTGTTTGGAGTAACTGCGGCAATCGCGCGCAGAAACCTTCCCAGGCGTTCCGGTTTGCGTTTCGGATGGAAAATCACACGAACCATCCGTAACCTCCAGATGCGGTCGTGAGGTATGGTCAATCAGCAACCGCGATGCCTACCCGCGCGAGCCGCGTAGCTCTGTCGTGCGCGTCCCGACGTAGAAATTATCCAATCTGATAGCCTCCAGGAGTCGTCCGACAGCAGGCCCCAGCAGCCGATCGGTCCCGTTCGTGACTCCTGCCGGTTGCGAGCACTTCGTTGAACACGAACGGTGAACCCGGCTGCTTGGTCATGTACCGAATTGTCTCGAGCTGAAGCGCAAGGGCAATGTCGACCTCAGAGCTCGCCGTGCCGCAGGCCGGCGCTCCGCTTTCGCGGGAAGAGCAGACTGGCGGTCCTGGCTGCGGCCTTCATAATCGCGGGAATCGATCTGATATCTATGCTCATTCAAGGGATCCTCAATCCAGCCATCAATTCCCTGCTCAGCCGGGTCCGGCACACCAACGCGCTGGTGATTGCCGATCGCGGGTTTCCGTTTTGGCCGGCACTCGAGACGATCGATATTTCGCTGGTCGATGATATGCCGACGGTACTCGGGGTCCTCGCCGCCATCCGCGGGAATTTCAAGGTCGGCCAGGCTGTCATGGCTCGCGAGTTCATCGCGGAAAACGATCGTCGGACCCGCGCAAAGTTCGCCCGCGCATTGAGGGGAATTCCCCTCGAACTCGAACCGCACGCGGAACTCAAGAAGCGGGTCCCGTCCGCCATCGGCTTGATCCGGACCGGAGAAACGATCCAATACGCGAATATCGTGTTGGTGTCCGCCTAGCCCGGAATATCATAGGCACGTTCGGCGAACCCATCAACGAGCGGCATGAAAAATCCGGGCTCCAGAAACGCCCAGTCATGAATTGAATCGGTTTTCCACTAAGGCCGGACGCTGGTGCCATCGCGTCGGCGGACGGGTTCCCAATAACCCGGATGTTCAGGGAACGGGAATTTCGCGGCGAGTTCCTCGTTAATGTCCACACCGAGGCCCGGCGCCTCGTTCACCCACATGTAGCCGTTCTTCATGGTGGGCGCACCAGGGAAGACGTCCTGCATCTCCTGGTTGAAATTCACCGATTCCTGGATACCGAAATTCGAGCTCGCCAGATCGAGGTGCGCATTGGCGGCATGGCCGACCGGCGAGACATCCATCGGCCCGTGCCACGCGGTGCGGACATTGAACCACTCGGCCAGGATGGCCAGCTTGCGCGCCGGGGTCAGCCCGCCGATCTGCGAGAGATGCACGCGAATGAAATCGATGAGCCGGCCCGTGATGAGACCAACCCACTCGTGCGGATTGTTGAACAGCTCGCCCATGGCCAGCGGCACCGACGTCTGCTGCCGGAACCACTTGAAGTAATCGATGTCTTCCGGCGAGACCGGGTCCTCGATGAAGAACGGTCGGTAGGGCTCGACCGCCTTCAAAAGTCTCAACGCGTCGAGGGGATGAACCCGCTCGTGGATGTCGTGTAGTAACTCGAGTTTAGGACCGAACTTCTCTCGAATCCGCCCGAACATCTCCGCCGTCGCGCGCACGTACGGCTCGGGTTGCATCAGCTCGTCCCTCGCGCGACCGAAGCCTTCGTCCCGAAAATCGGCCGCGTCGGATAACTGCGGCGATCCGTAACCTCCGAGCTGAATCCGGATATGACGGTACCCGCGGTCCACCAGGCGTTGGACGCTTTCCTCGAGGGGGCCGAGGTCGCGCCCGGAGGCGTGACTGTAGCAGTCGACCGCGAATCGGCATTTGCCGCCGAGCAACTGGTAGACCGGGAGCCCGGCGCGTTTGCCTTTGATGTCCCAGAGGGCCATGTCGAGGCCGCTGAGGGCGTTGTTCAACACCGGCCCGTTCCGCCAATAAGAACTGGTATAGGCCGTCTGCCAGAGGTCCTCGATGTTGTCGGCGTCCCGGCCTCGGGTGAACGGGTCGAGGTATTCGTTTACGGCGGTGATGACCGCGAGCGGTCGCTGGTTGAAGGTGGCACAGCCCAGGCCGTATAAGCCGGGCTCGCTCGTTTCCACTTTCACCACGACCAACCGGGTTCGCTGCGGGCAGGTCGCGATTGCTTTGACCCGTGTGATTTTGAGCGGGGTGGAACCGCGTGGGGCCTCTTCGGCGAGAACGGACGACGTTCCCAAGGCGGAGGAAACGCCTCCCAGAGTGCCCATACCGAGCAGCTTCAGCCAGTCGCGTCGGTCGATCGAGTTTTGTGGTTTCATAGATTCAATTTGGCGTAGCTTTTGGTGTGTCTATGCAGTCAAAACGGCGCATGAACGCCAAAGAATGCGAATGGGATTGGCCAGGCACAATCCTGTTCCGTGTCCGGTACGGCCACCATGGCCGGAATTTTCCATGCCGATCGCTGAAGGGTTCGCCTCAACAACTCTGCGCATGAAAAACCCGGGCTAGCGATGTTCACCCTCCCGACGGTGCCTCGTCCGCCGGACGTCGATGCCACCAACTGGCCAGGATCGAGCCGGACACGTTCATCCAGGGCCCGAAGATGGCTGGAGCGAGGGCAGCGTTGGCACTCTGAAGGACGCTCATGGCGAGGCCGGAGGCCATGCCACCGTTTTGCATACCCACCTCGAAGGCCACCGTACGGCAGGTTCGTTCGTCCAGGCGACAGGCACGGGCCACGCCATATCCGGCCAGATAGCCGATTAAGTTATGCAGGATTGCCGCCCCGACGAGCAGAAGGCCGACCGTCAACAACTTGTCCCGGGACCGGGCGGTGATAATCGCAATGATGAGGCAAATGCCGGCCATCGAGACCAGCGGCAGGACGCGATCCATCCAATCGTTCGGGCGCCGCAACCAGACACTGACCATCAGTTTGGTCAGAGCGACGATACCGGTCAGGGCGAACCCGAGCAGCAGACCGTTCATCAGTGCCGCCAGCGTGCTGGTGGCTTCCAATCGCAGCCACAGGCTCAGCAGCGCCAGCAAAAGGCAGGTCACACCGACAACCGCCAGGGGACGGGCGGTTTGAAAGAGTCGCTGCCGGCCGTACAGAATTTGGTGCGCGACCAGGCCGGCGAGGATCGGAACAATGATCATGCTGCAGATCTCGAGCATCATCGCAACGAAATCAATCGGGACCAACCGGCCCGCGAGCACTTTCATCAAAAACGGCGTCATGATCGGCGAGATCAACGTGGAACAGGCCGTCATGGTCACGGACAGGGCGACATTGCCGCGGGCCAGGTAGACCATCAGGTTGGACGCCACCCCGCCCGAGACCGATCCGATCAGGATGACGCCGGCCGCCACTTCCGGCTCGAAGTGGAATCCGGTGGCGATCAGGTAACCGACTGTCGGCATCACGGAGAATTGCAGGACCAGCCCGATAAACACGGGCCATGGCGATGTCAATGCTCGTCGGAAGTCGGCCACACTCAGCGTCGTGCCCATGCCGAAGGTGATGATCTGAATCAGGGGCACAATCAGGTATTTCAGATCGAATCCGAGCCAAGTCCCGAACGCGGCCGGCCGCCACATCGATACAGCCACAAATGCGAATACCCAAATGGTAAAGCTGAAACTCCTCAACAACGGCCGATCCATCACGCCAATCGCCGCGCCCGCCAGGGCAACGACCAGGCTTGGACCGGCCATGGCTCGCGCGCCGGGAATCGTCAAACCGGCCAATAACACAATCGCCGCAATGAATGCGATGTACCTCGCACCCCGGATGACGAGGGCCTGACTGGGCAGACGATTCACGGGCGTGCGGGCGGCAACTCGACGATCCGCAGGTTCCGGAATGAGAGATCCGTGGTCGGATCGTGCCCCTGGATGCTGAGCACTCCGGGGTCGGCGCGGTAGCCCTGGCGCGCGTTGTTGCTGGGAGGCCGGGGGTCGGTGAAATCACTGACCTGAATGCCATCGATCCAGACCGCCATGTGCGGCCCATGGGCGACGATGGTCTTGGTGAACCATTGATGGTCGGTCGAGATCACGCGCCGCGCCGGCTGACGATTGTAAATCCCGCCCGTCCCAAAATCGACCGGCTTGGTGCGGTCGTCATCCTCCCACTGGTTACGGATCTGGCTTTCGTAGCCGCTCCAGAACTGGCCGGGTTGCGCCCGGAAAAAGACGCCGCTATTCAGGTGTTCGCCGTTCGAGATGATATCGAGTTGGAAAATGAAATCGCCGTAAGCCGCCTCCGTTTGCAGGTCGCCATTGCCGTTCTTCACGTTCAGGTAACCCTCCGGCGTGACCGAGAAGATCGACTTGCGATCGGGAATTTCGCGCCAACCCGTGAGATCTTTGCCGTTGAAGATGGGTTTTAGTCCAAGGGGCTTGAGTCGGATGTTACGGAACTTGACCGTGCCTTTGCCGGTGTATTGCTGGAGGGCCACCACGCCCCGCGCATGCTTCTGGTCCTTCGCGTCGAGAACCGTTGCCCCGTTCAATTGGACCACGAACTCGTCCCCGCGGGCGATCAGGTGATAGGTGTTCCAGTGGCCGGCGGTTTGGGGCGACCCTTTGGCGCGGGCGACTTCATTGATGCTGCCCGTGGGCCAGGTCGTATGGGCATCGTAAATGTTCACCTCATAGGCATTGGAAGAGGTGATGTCGCCTTCCGTCGGCGCGCGTAAGAAAACGCCGCTGTTCGCCTCGGCATCGATCCAAAAATCCGCCTGCAATTCGAGATCGGCAAACTCCGTGGTGGTGGCGAGCATGCCGGCGCCGGAACCGGGTTGAGTGGTCAGTGCACCGTCGTCCACGATCCATTTGGCATCGCCGCGCGGCGCCCAGCCGAAGGTTGTCTCGCCGTCGAACAGGAGGATCCAGCCGTCGTTGATCTCTTCACGGGTAAGCGTGTTTGCGGCGATGGCCGCGGTGGAGACGAGGCAAGTGGCCGTGATCAGACTCGTGCAGAAATGGAGAAAGAGCTTTTTCATGGGGAGAACAATTGCATTTTTGCGGGTTAATGGCGCGAAGTCTAACAAATGAGCCCACGATCGATCCACCGCAAAACGGCGCGAATGTGAAGATTTCCGCGGGGAGGGGCTCACAACGGGGATACACGCGCCGACTGAGATTGCGCGACGTGTTTGCGCAGGGAAAATCAGCGCCGACTCACGTCGGCGGCTACGTCCCGGTTCGTAGTCGCGCTCGTGAGAGCGCGCGGACTGGGTGTTGCGGACCTCGGTTGCGCCGGGAAGGTGAGCGCCGACTCACGTCGGCGGCTACCCCCGGTCTGTAGCCGCGCTCGTCAGAGCGCGCTCTGACTCGATCCCGCGATCCAAGTTCATGACGTTGCTGCGGGAGTGGCAGAATGATTATGGGCAGAATGATTCTCCGGGAAGAGTAGTGCCCGATGCGACCGACAGTTCCGATGCCCGGGGCTGTATGACTCGTGCGTGAGCAGCGAGGGGTGTTGGCCCCTCACCTCACCCCGGCCCTGATACGATTTCCAAAGGTATTCAACAGGCCGGGAAGCGACGCTCGAAAGTCGCTCTGCCCGGACTGGTGAATAACTTTGCCGGGGAGAGGGCTGGAGTGAGGGGTCGGTTGTCAGTCTCCGCTGGCGAAAGTACGCACGCGCGTGCTTGGTCCTCCTCGTCCTCGAATTGCACTTGAAGTTCCAGGAAATTCTGGGTGAGCGTGGCGTCAAAGCATGATGGCCCGGCTGACTTCATTCGCCTTGGCATCGCCGAACAAGCGCCGGACCAGCGTCATTCCAAAGGTCAACGCGGTGCCAGCACCGCGGGAGGTAATGAGGTTGCCATCTTCAACCACATCACGGCCGGTGAGGGCAAGGGGCAATTCATCATTCACACTGAAATGCGCGGTATAACGTTTCTCGGTCAGCAGTTCCGCATCCGCCAGGATGGTCGGGGCGGCACAGATCGCTGCGACCAGTTTTCCATTCTCGGCAAAACTTTTCGCCAGCTTCGCCGGTCGGCCATCCTCCCGCAGGGCCTTCACTCCCGGGCCGCCGGGAATCAGGAGCAGGTCGAATTCCTGAGGGAGGGTGTCGGCCAGAGCGGCATCGGCATGCAGTGTAATCCCGGAACGTCCCGTCACGTGCAGATCGCCGGGAACGGAGGCGATCACGACTTCCGCGCCGGCCCGGCGCAAAATGTCGATTGAAGCGACGGCTTCGATTTCTTCGAAGCCCGGTCCCAGGAGGCACAAGACTCGTTTACTCATGGCTGTGTAGGATACCTGCAACCTTGGAAAACCTCACGGGCGAAATGCGGGCACCTCAGCCGCGCGATAGAATCTCACTTGGCGGTGTTGATTGCTCGAATCGCAGATCCGCACGGAAGCAGATTCGCTCGTTCCGTCAGCCAGAGGCTGCCAATTCACGAGATCCTCCGAGATCTCGACCCGGTATCGCGTGCCGGGATTCACCGCCAGAGTAAGCTCCACCGTGCCTGTTGCGTCAATTCGCGGGTTGGATAGTGTTGGCGGATGTGAAGCTTCGGTGCCAAGCAGGATCAGGTGCGACGAGCCCACCGCCACAAAATGGCCATCCCCATACGCCACATCAGTCAACGGCAGGAATGTGGATTGAGTCGTGGGCGAGGGAATCAGAGAGCTGACATCTTGCGGCACCCATCGCATGTCCTTCCCCGCCGTCAACACGAATGGACGCGTATCCTGACCCCGACCCACACCGACATACGACTGTTCCCCAAATGCAACTCTGTGCGGCCATCCGCCGTCAGCCGCTTCCCATGCAACCGACCAATTCAAGCCGTCCCGCGACGTGAACACACCGCCTAGGACCGAGGCAGTCAGGACAAACCAACCCTCGCCAAAACGAACTGCGTTCAGGAAGCCGTGATCCTGCCCGGGGAAGTCCGCCAGCGTGTGCCAATCAAGGCCGTCTTGTGAAGTGAGCACCTTCTCGCCAACGATCACGTAGGTTCCCTGTCCGTAGGCAATGCTTCCGCAAAACGGCTGCACCGGGGTGCTCACCTTCTCCCAGTCCGTTCCATTGGTTGAGCGCATCAACAGAGTTCCGACTCCGTGGCCAACGGCGATGAAATGGTCGGCAGCCCACACCACGTCGGTCAGAACGAATCTATGTGAACCACTCGCGTCTTCCTCAGCGCTCACGAGGTGCTCCTCCAAAACAGTTTCCCAGTGGATGCCATCTTCCGAAACAACAATGGCGCTCCGGTCCGGTTCTTCCCCGTAATCAGCCAGTGAAATAGCCCCGCCGACCGCCACAAACTTGCCGCCTCCGTAGGCGATACTGACCAGCAGCGTCCGGCAGGGGCGTTCGATGCGTTGCCAGCTCCGACCATCCGCGGAAACGGCAATATCAATGCCCACTGCCACGAACAGGCCGTTGGCATAGGTCACCCCGGTGAGTCCCCAATCATCTGGCGGGGTCGGCACTGGGGCGTAGTAGACCCGCTCCCAGTCCACAGGGATGCCGGTGGCCAGCCAGACTGGCGACGCTAACGCCAGCAGGCAAGCCACTCTCATCCAACAGCGAAGGATGGCGGAGCCGCGTTTACTGCTGAGTTGGGTTGGAACCGAATCGGAGATCGAACCCAAGCGAGTCACGATTTGGGCCGGGATCATGCCTCGCAAGGTACCCCTATCGCGGCAATCATGTCAAAGTAGAAATTACAATTGAAATCGTACTTATGATTCTCGTCTGCCTTTCGACTCGGCAACACGGTCAATGGCTGGTAAAGATCAATTGCATGCCCAATCGATCGAACCCGCACCTGAGCTGGAATGCCAGGACACGCTACTGGATTGCTTCCGCCGCGGTCATGGGGGTTACTGTAGCGACAGCCCAGCCCTCTCCTCGACCCACCGCCGCTCAGGAACCGGGCGCAATTGAAGATGCCCCGGAGTTGCGGGTCGAGCTTTCGATCGTCGAGAAGGCTGACCCTGCCAGCCTCGCCCCTATCCCGGCTCGAATCCATCTCAAAGACTCTTCCGGCCAACCGGTGCAACCGCCGGGTTTCCCGGGTTGGAGTGATCATTTCGTCTGCGCGGGCGCGGCACGACTCCATTTGCCTCACGGAGAATACACCTTCGAAATCGATCGAGGACCGGAGTACCGGATGGCGAAGGGCGGTTTCGCGGTGGCTGGCGCCGGTCCCACGCAGGTCTCCGTCACACTCGAACGGATCCTCGATATCGCCGCCGAAGGATGGTGGTCGGGCGATCTTCACGTCCATCGCAGCCTGTCCGATGCGGAGTTGCTGATGCGTGCGGAGGATCTGCACATTGCGCAGTTTACGACGTGGTGGAACGGGGTGAATCCGTGGCAAAACAACAGCCTGCCGACGAAGCGTCCAGTGCGAGTTGACGGCGATCGGTTCTATGACCAGTTGGCCGGGGAAGACGAACGGGACGGGGGCGCAATCCTTTACTTCAACCTCGATCGCCCGATCGAGATCACTCAGGCCACTCGCGATTATCCCTCGTCGATCGTTTTTGCCGAACAAGCGCGACAAAAACCGGGGGCATGGCTCGAGATCGAGAAACCGTTCTGGTGGGATTTTCCGATGTGGTTGGCCCACGGCGTCGGCGACTCCATCGGGGTGGCCCAAAATCATCTGCAGCGGAATGGCATGCTGGACAACGAGGCTTGGGGCCGGCCGCGCGATCGCGCCCAATTTCCCGGCCCGCATGGCAACGGTCGGTATACCCAGGAGCTTTATTTCTACGCGTTGAACTGCGGTTTTCGCGTGCCACCTTCGGCCGGGAGCGCCAGTGGTGTGCTTCCCAATCCGGTGGGATACAATCGCGTTTACGTCCACGTCGATGGTGCGCTCACGTGGGACAAGTGGTGGGCGGGTTTGCGCGCGGGCCATTGTTTCGTCAGCAATGGACCGCTGCTCCGCGCCCGAGCCAATGGCGAATGGCCTGGGCACGTGTTCAGGGGTGCGGGGCCGATGGAAGTGCGACTGGAGGCGGAGCTCGACAGCCGCGATCCTGTTCGAGTGGTCGAATTAGTGCGTAATGGGAGTGTCGAACGGATCGCGCTGCCCGCGACTTTGACCTGTCGCGAGAGCGAGTGGTTCCTCGTGCGTGCCATCGCGGATGTGACGAACACGTTTCGTTTCGCCATGACTGCCCCGTGGTATGTCGAGATCGACGGTCAAGCGCCCCGCATCCGCGAGCGTTCCGCGCGATTCTTTTTGGATTGGACGCGGCAACGGACGGCCGCGCTGGAGGCATTGACGTTGCCCAGCGCCGCGCAAAAGTCCGAGTTGGTCCGACCGTGGCGGGAAGCGGAACTCTTTTGGCAGGGCAAACTCTCGGAATCCACGAATTTCCGCCGACCGCGCGACGAAGCCGATCTCCGTTTCTGGCTCGAGAACATGCTGGTCTCTCATCGGTTCACCCACGCCGAAGTCCGCGCCGCTACCGGGCTGACGTCCGATGAGATGGACCGCGCCATCCAGCGATTCAACCTTGCCGGTGTTTCGGCTCCGCCCCGAGCACCGGGCGCTCCTTTGCGCGTCCTGCCTTATCCCGGCGGCCGCCATCCGAGAATCGGCTTTCTTGATGGCGCAGTGGCTCCGCAACGCGAAGCGAGCAACAAGGCGGGAGGCGAAAAGGACTGCGGCCCGAAGGGTTGCGCCGAAAATGGCCTGGGGCTTTGTTGCTCGTCAGTCACAGCCCGCGGAGGGGATGCTCCTTCCTCGCGCCTCGCCCCAGGCCATTTTGGGTGCAACGAACCACCAGCCAATTGAGAGACACCACACTAGCGCGGATCGACCGCACCGGCTGGCAAGCGATCGATGCCCCACCTACAGTCAACGCCGTTCCGGTCACAACCAACGGAAGGTGAACGCCAATAGGACCTGGTGGGCAGTGTAATCGTTTCGATGCCCGCTGGAAGGCTCGCGGTACCGATAGAACCCGTATTGGATGCGGGTGGACGCCAATTCACCGATCCGGCGCACCAACCCGGCCTGGACCACTTGCCGGTTGTGCTCAAGGCCGAGCGGTAGTCCGTCATCGGCGTTGTGCTGGCCGAAATCGGATTCGGAAAGTGTCCAACGCCCGAAAAGGTCGGTGCGCGCCTCCAACGCGTAGCGCAAGTCCACCCACGCCGAGTAAATTTCCCCCCGGTAAGGGGCGATCGAAAAGTTGCCGTTGTCCGCCGTGGTCAACGCCGCGTGCTGGTAGGCGAGACTCGCGGTCGTATAGAGGCGCGGAACCGGATTCAACGCGACACTGCCACTGATCCCATGAGATTGGTAATCGCCGGCAAAGACCCGCCCGCCCGGGGTCGCATTCGGTCCGACGTCGGTGATCGATGTGCTACCCGTCGTCGTCCGGTATTCGCTGGAAGCCCACTGGTAGGCCACGGTGGACTTGATCCAGCGGACGGGCCGAAACACCAGCCGCGCCTCGAACTCGTCCACGCTCAAATCACGCGCACGAATGAACCCGGAGTAACCCGGGCCCAAATCGGTTCCGGGCGGCAGTTCGTCCCGCGGATAATCGTAATCGCGCTTTCGATCCCGGTGCTTGTATTGGGCGGTGAAATCGATGGGATGCCAGGGGGAGACACTGAATCCTCCCCGGTATTCCTCCGATTGAGCGGTTGCCTCCGTCTCGAGGAGGAAGGCTTGGAGGCCACCGAGCTGTTCCTTGTGTTGGGAGAACTCCTCCTGCCGGAGCCGGACCTCGCCGAACAACACCGTATGCGGGATTCCCGTAAACCGTGGCACGAACGCCTCCTCCACACTCAGTTTGTCCAAATGGCTCCGGACCGTAGCGGGAAACTGGACCAATCCCCCCGTGGGATCGTTCGGGTCGACCGACTCATCCAGATCGAGATCCCCGACGCTCTCTTGATGCAGCCATTGCGCTTCCCCTCCGAGGGTCGCGGTGAGGGGTGGCAATGGCCGGAATTGAGAGTTCAAATTGACAATGTGCGTGCTCTGCCGCAGCAGGATCTCGTTGCTTTGCCACGCGTCACCCGCGGCAGGTTGGCCGGCGCCGTCTTTGGTTTCGAGATGGAATCCCGCCTCGCCATCCAGCCATGAATAGCGATACCCGCCGCTCAGAAGCATCCAGTCCGTCACCGGTTTGGTCAGTCGCGCGACGTTGGCCACGAGCACATCGTCCCGTCGTTCGTCAATCTCCGCCACGCGGGTCGGCTGGACCGCACCGGCCGGAACCAGGAGCGCGTCGGCGCGTTGGGTTTCCAGCCGATAGAACTCTGCGCGGGCGTTGTCCTCGAACGTGAATCCGGCGAAGTCGTGTCGCAGATCCAAGGTGAGGACATGGGTGTGTTCGTCGATCGCCTTGGCGGACGGAAAGATATTCCGGGCATCAAAAGGGCTGCCGGCCGAATTGACCCGTCCCCAGGACAACATCGACCGGTCGCCCTCCTTAAACTGATACTCGTAACCGATCACCACGCGCGGCCAATCGGGCAACGTCAGTCCGAAGTTTGCCCAGAACCGGCCGATATCGAGGTGGAGATCTTCTCCCGGGTCAAAGCCGGGCGGCGTGAGCGGTTTCTGGTAACCGCCATTGTCGTCGAACCATTTCCGGAATTGTTCGAAGCCGGCGCGCGCAAAGCCGAGCTCCGGCCGGCGCATTTCCAACATCACCCGATAGTCATCCCGCAGAACCCGCCCCTCAACCACCACCGACCGTCCATCGCTGAACCGCTGGCTTAATTCGAATCGTTCGAGCCCGCCATTCCATCCATCCTCCTGCCACTCCAATTCCCGGAACTTCGCTCGATTGCCATCCACCCACGTCCAACTCATCGCGGGAGTCAGCTCAACGCTGCTTTGAGTCTGGACCGCTCCTCCGGACGATCCCCAGTTGAGCCCTTGATCGATCCAGGCGCGCAAGAGGCCGACTTCCTCGGCGCTCAAGGGCGGCGCTTTCCCGGTCGGCGGCATTTCCATGTCTTCCACCACCCGAGACACATAATGGATCAGCGGGCTCTCGGCACTGTTACCCACGATGATGTCGGGGCCGGAGTGACCACCCTTGAGGGCCGACACGCGGTCGGTCAGCCGCAAACCGCTCTTGGGACGTTCCGCTCCATGACACTTCAGGCATGAAACTTCAAGAATGGGCCGGATGTCGCGTTCGTAGTCCACCTTCCGGCTGGCGGCCGGCGGCAGCAGCCGTTCATCGATTGCCGGCGTCGACTCCGGTTCGCCGGCCGCGGCGCCGCAGAGGCTGGCCAGGAGCATGACCGCATATCCCGGCCGCCAAAGGATGAGTTGCCGGGAGTGCTGCATCACGCTCAATAGAGGAACTTTGAATTGACGAGCGAACCATGAATCGCAGTATGGCACCCCGCGCTCCAACACGTTCCGAACCGGACGAGGATCGTATGGTTCACCTTCCCAATCACCAGATCGCCCGGCTGCACCCCCGGCCCTTGCACCTGGGCATGACATCGCAAACAAAGATTCGAGTCGGGCTCCGCCAGCAACTTGGCGTTGAGCGAACCGTGCGGCTGATGACAGGTCATGCAACCGTCCCGCATCCCCTCGTGTTCGAAGACCACCGGCCGGGTCTGTTCCCGATGGCAATCGACGCAGCTCTCACTGTCGCGCGCGAAGGCCAGGCCTCGAGCCGGGCGCAGGATGTCCATCCCATGCGGGTCGTGGCACTGCGCGCAGGTCATCTTCCCTTCGAGGACCGGGTGCCGGTACGGCAATCCGAACTCCGCGTGAATCTGCACATGGCAGTCGAGGCACGCATTGGGATCCTTGGACGGATTGACGATAAACTGGCGTCCACCACCGGCTGCCACATGCTTGCTTCCGGGTCCATGGCAACCCTCGCAACCCGTCGGCTCGGCCAGGTCCACCCCCTCGATATGCATCCGGGCGTGCGGACTTGAGGCAAAGCCCCGCACCAATTCGTTATGACAATCCGCGCACGCCTGGTTCCCCACGAATGTTGCCCCTTCGACGGCGGGCGGAAGGACGAGCGATCCTGGCATCGTGCCGCACGATGCCAGGATCGCTCCCAGGGCCAGCCCGCCGACCGCCACCACCAGGCCGGACCGATTAAACCCGGGCATCGCGACAATCCCTGGTTCGAAGGAAGGACTGGCCCAAAGAGTTGCGTTCGCTGGCCTGCGGTCCGCCATGTCGGGTCGGCCCGATGTCAGTTTCACCTGTCTTCATTCCGAGCATGAGAGGCGCGGCACCGGCTTGAGGTTCCCATGCGCATGCGGATTGGCGTCTGTTGATCTGTCCCTTGAAGCGCCCGAAAATGTTTGCCAGGCCATTCCCCGGCCCGGTTATGCTGTCGGCGTGCATGGAACCAACGCGGTCAAATCACGCTGCGCCTGGTGCGCCAGTCACCCGTTGTACCTCGAGTACCATGATCAGGAATGGGGCGTGCCCGAGCATGACGACGCCAAATTGTTCGAGAAGATCCTTCTCGATGGCGCCCAGGCCGGGTTGAGTTGGCTCACCATCCTCAAAAAACGCGACGGTTACCGGCGGGCATTCGATGCCTTTGACGCCGCGAAGATCGCCCGCTACACCGACCGGGATGTGGCCCGGTTGCTCGACGATCCCGGCATCGTCCGAAACCGGCTCAAGATCCAGGCGGCGATCGCCAACGCGCGTGCCTATCTCAAGCTGCGCGACGACCTCGGCAGCTTCGACCAGTATCTCTGGCGATTCGTCGGCGGCCACCCGAAGCGCAACCGTTGGCGGGCGATGGGCGAATTACCGGCCAGCACGCCGGAATCGGATGCGATGAGCCGGGACCTTCGCCAACGCGGGTTCAAGTTCGTCGGCAGCACCATTTGTTACGCCTTCATGCAGGCGGTTGGGATGGTGAACGATCACGTCGTGGACTGCTTTCGCCATCGCGAAGTGGCGCGCATCGGCCGCTGACCCGGGCGTAACCGCCGACGTGAGTCGGCGCTCACCTTCCCGGCGCAAGCCCATTGCGCAATTCCTGTCAGCGCGCTCTCACGAGCGCGGCTACGGAACGAGGGTGGACATTACGCATCGTATTCGCGTCGGAACCGCCCGCCGCGCGAAGAATCAGAATGGGGTCGACCCCGGTGGGGCCGCATGGTATAAGGCGATCCTTATGCGAAATCCACTGCTCTCCCGACGCCGGTTCATTCAAGGCTCAGCCCTCGCGACCGCCACGATGGGCCTGCGTCATGCCCTTCCAATCCAGGCGGCAAATGGCGGGAATCTGCCCGTTGCCCTGCAGCTTTACTCCATCCGCGAGGACTGCGCGAAAGACTTCGACGCCGCCCTCGAAGCCGTCGCCAAGATGGGCTTTGATGGGGTGGAGTTTGCCGGCTATCACAAGTACGACGGTAAACCGGACGAGCTCCGCAAAAAGCTCGATGAGCTCAACCTGAAAGTCGCCGCCACGCATATTGGGACAGGAAGCTTTCGTGGCGATGCGCTCAAACGCACCATGGATTTCCACCAGACCATCGGGTGCCGGTTTCTGATCGTGCCGGGCGATGGCGATTTTACGAAACCGGACAAATGCCAGGGCCTGGCGGACTTTTTCAGTGAGACGGCTGCCACTCTCAAACCAGAGGGTATGGCCTGCGGTTACCATAATCACATGGGAGAATTCAAAAAATTTGGCGACACAACATTTTGGGATTTCTTCGCCCAACACACACCCAAGGACGTCATCCTCCAACAGGATTGTGGTTGGACTGCCGCCGCCGGCCTTGACCCCGTCGATCTCATGAAGCGTTACCCCGGCCGTATGAAATCCACGCATTTCAAGCCGACCGTGGTCCACGACGAGCCGGGCAAGAAGGCCTATTTCGGCCAGGACTCATTGGATTGGCCCAGCGTTCTCGAAGCGTGTCGTAAGTTTGGCGGCACCGAATGGATCACGCTGGAGCAGGAGGTCTATCCGGATGGCAAAACCCCGATGGAATGCACCGCCATCTCGTTTGCCGCGCTGAAAAAATTGCTCGGCTAGCCGCGCCTTTGCTCCATCGCATCGGGGGGCCGGCCCGGCCCGGCTTCCCGACCGCCATGAGATTACCCCCTGCCCTTTGAACGCGCTCTGCCTTTTCAGTGCGGTTGCGGCCTTCCTTCTCACCGCGGTGATGGAGGCCGCACCCGTTGAGTTTCACGTTGCCGCGGACGGGAACGACACTCAACCCGGCACACCGGCTCAGCCGTTCGCCACGCTCGAGGCCGCGCAAAGGGCGGCGCGCAACGCCCTGGCCTCGGAGAACTCCGGTGGCGCGCAAGATGGAGTCATCGTCTGGCTTCACCAGGGAACATGGTCGCGCAGTCGGACGTTCGAGTTGACCGACGCCGATAGTGGACACCCGGGCGCATCGATGGTCTATGCCGCCTACGAATCGCAAAAGCCGCGGCTCATTGGGGGACGCGTTGTGGCCGGTTTCTCGCCCGTTCAGGATCCGGTCATTCTCAAGCGCTTGCCTAAAGACGCGCGCGAACATGTCTTGTGGATTGATCTCTCTCAACAGGGGGTCACCGATCTCGGTCAACTCCGTTCCCGCGGGTTCGCCCGCCCCAGCACACCCGCCCATCTCGAGCTCTTTTTCCAGGGCCGTCCGATGACCCTGGCCCGTTGGCCCAACGAAGGCGACTGGGAACGGATTACCGGTTTCCCTTCTGAATCGAGTCAGGGCGACCAGCACGGCGGACAGCTCGGCGCGCTCTCTGCCGGATTCTTCTACGCCGGCGAACGCCCGCGATCCTGGCAATCGCCGTCGGATCTCTGGGTTCATGGCTATTGGGCCTGGGACTGGGCGAATTCCTACGAACGCGTCAATTCTCTCGATCTCGATCGGCACCTGATCAAGACTGCTGCTCCGTATGGGCTCTACGGGTTCCGCAAGAACCAGCGATTCTATTTCCTCAATGTCCTCGAAGAACTCGATCTTCCCGGCGAATATTTTGTCGATCGCGCGGCGGGCAAACTTTACTTCTGGCCGCCCGGTCCCATGGAGAACGCGGAGGTCCTGGTCTCCGAACTGGAAGAGCCCCTGATCCGGATCAGCAACGCCCATCACATTGTCCTGCGCGGGTTGGAGCTGGAGGCCACACGCGGTCAGGCGATTCGCATCCAGGATGGCGCCAGCAACCGGATCGAAGGTTGCACCATCCGTTTGACCGGAAATGATGGCATCGAAGTCGTCGGCGGCCAGGGCCACGTGGTGCTCAGTTGCGATGTCGAGGATAACGGCGATGGCGGCATTTCTGCGAGTGGCGGCGATCGCGCCACGCTCCGACCGGCCGGGCACGTGGTGGAGAATTGTCATTTTCAACGCCAGGGCCGCTGGTCCAAGTGTTATGTTCCGGCGATCCTGATGGAAGGTGTGGGGATCCAGGCGCAACATAACCTCATCCATGACCATCCCCATTGCGCGATCCTGTTTTCCGGGAACGATCATCGCATCGAATGGAATGAAATCCATCACGTCGCGCTCGAGACCGGCGACGTCGGAGCGATCTACAGTGGGCGCGACTACACTTACCGTGGGAACGTGATCGCTCATAATTTCATTCATCACACCGGCGGCGTTGGCATGGGATCAATGGGCGTCTACATGGACGATTGCGTGAGCGGCACCGAGGTCGTCGGCAATATCTTTCAGGAAGTCACGCGCGCCGTCTTCCTCGGAGGCGGGCGCGATCATCGGGTAGAAAACAATCTCTTCATTGATTGCCAACCCGCCGTTGCCCTGGATGGCCGCGGCCTGGATGTGTCCCCTGTCTGGCATGACATGGTCTATGAAACCATGAAACTCCGTCTCTCGGATGTTCCTGGCACGCTCTACCGGGAACGTTACCCGGCAATTCGGGACCTCGACGCCTACTACGCTGCGGATACTGGGATTCCTCCCGAACACAATCGCATTACACGCAACATCGCCGCCGGCGGCAAATGGCTCGAAATCAACTGGCACGCGGATGCGACACTCCAGGACATACACGACAATTATGTGACGACGGATCCAGCCTTCGTCGTCCTCAGGGCGGGCAGCTACCGAATTCAGGACGATGAAGCTGCGATGAAGATTGGATTTGAGCGGATCCCGATAGACCAGATCGGCCTCTATGCCTGCCCCTGGCGGCCCGCGCTTAATCCCCACATTCGCACAAACTGACGAGCAGAATCCACGTTTCGGAACAGTGGCAAATGGGTGTTCATTTGCGGCCTGCCGCGTGGCCGGGCTTTTTCTCGCGCTCGGTCATCCGGCTGGTTGAGGAGGCAGGTTGGTGCTTGCCGGCCTCGTTTGTTTGCCGTCAGCCTGCCTGGCCAACGGGCGCCGCGCCAGCAGCCGCGCCAGCAGCAGCGTCAACTCGAGGGCCTGTTCATAGTTCAGACGCGGATCCAACTGAGTTCGGTAGGCACGCGACAAATCCGCTTCGGTCAGGCCGCACGATCCGCCGATGCATTCGGTCACGTTATCTCCGGTCAACTCGAAGTGAACCCCTCCCAAATGCGCCCCGCCATCGCGCAGGATCCGGAACGACGCCTCGAGTTCGGCGAGGATTTTTTCGAACCGCCGTGTTTTGAATCCGCCGGCGGTGGTTTCGGTGTTGCCATGCATGGGGTCGCAGCACCACAAGACGACTCGACCGTTTCGGCGGATGGCATCGACCAGGCCGGGAAGTATGGACTCGACCCGTTGCGCGCCCAACCGATGGATAAACGTCAACCGGCCCGGTTCATTTGCCGGGTTGAGAATCTCGGTCAACGCGAGGGCCTCATCCGGCGTGATACTGGGACCCAGCTTGACCGCGATGGGATTGGTAATGCCTCTGAAATACTCGATGTGCGCACCGCCCAAGGCGCGAGTCCGATCGCCGATCCAGGGAAAATGGGTTGAGAGATTGTACCAGCCTGCACGGCGGGGTACTTGCCGGGTCTGTGCCTGTTCGTAATAGAGCTGCAGCCCTTCGTGACTCGTGAAGAAATCCACCCGATTAATCTCGGAAACGGGGCTGCCGATCAGCGTCTCCATGAACCGCAGCGATTCGCCCAGAGAATCCACCATGCGCCGGTATTCCGCGGCCAAGGGCGATCGGGTCATAAACCCCAGCTCCCAGTATTCCGGGTGATGCAAATCGGCGAAGCCGCCATCCACGAGCGATCGAATGAAATTGATTGTCAGGCCGGATCGCTCATAGGCGCGGAGCAACAATTCGGGATTGGGTGTGCGCTCGGCCGGGCTGAAACCTGCACGGTTGATCATGTCACCGCGATATGCCGGCAACGTCACGCCGCCTTGGGTCTCGGTATCCGCCGAGCGTGGTTTGGCGTATTGCCCGGCGAATCGTCCCACTCGAATCACCCGTTTTTCGCTCTGGGTGAGCACAAGACCCATTTGGAGCAGGATCTTTAGCTTGTAAGCAATCGAACTCGATTCGCAGTCGGCGAAGCTCTCGGAGCAATCTCCGCCCTGGAGGAGGAAACGAGCACCACGGCACGCCTCGGCCAACTGGAGTTTGAGGCTTTCGATTTCCCAACTGGTCACGAGGGGCGGCAGCCTGGAAAGCTGGTTTAAAGCGTCCTGCAGAATGGTGGGATCGGGGTAAACCGGTTGTTGTGCAGCGGGTTTCCGTTGCCAGGAGGTGGGGGTCCAATCTGTCGCCGCCGTTTCGGTCATTTTCGTGGTTGAGGAGTGCATCTTGACGGCCCGGGCAGACCCGCGGCCCGCACGGCAGCTAAGGACCTCCGCGCTGGAAAGTAAAGATCGTCAACGCAAAAGTGTGGGGAATTATTCACATGTTGTTCACAGCCGAGGTGCAACCTCAGGTTCGGACTGCCAATGTATCATATTGATCTTCAATATGATATCCGACAGCGGCATCCTGGATCGTGAATGTTGCCACTTACCCTCGCTTTGTTCACCGGCCTTTCTGTCCGGATTCAGGATCAGCCTCATACTGTAAATCAGGTTGGCTCAATAAAGCCGGCAAACCTACCAGGACCGAAATCAACGCCCCAAAAAATGCCCCCGCCGCCATCCACCCAAAATCCACCACGGGCGGAAAAGAGGACAATCCGAAGATGATGAACACACCCATCAGGACGAGGCTCGAACAGATGATCGGGCGGGTTTTGACATCGAAAGTCCGGCGGAGAGCCGATCCAGGATCGAGCCCCCTTTTTCGTTCATCTCGCCAGTGGGTAATGAAATGGACCGAGTCATCCACGCCAATGCCAAGACAAACCGCCGCGACCATGATGGTGACTGAATTGAGCGAAACACCAAACACAGCTGCCAGGGCGAGGACCGCAGCTACGGGGAGAATATTGATGATCAAGGAGAGGGCAGCGAGCCAAGGGGATCTCCAGAGCAGCGCCAGAACTCCACCCATCAAGAGCAGGGTGACGCCGGCGCTCTTGACCTGGCTGCGTAGGATCCGGCGATCGGCTTCGAGCACAGAATGGATACCTTGGGCAGCGCTGATGGACACTTCGGCCGGTCGCGTTGAATTGGCGTGGTCGAGGATCCGGGCCAGCAACTTGAGGTAATGGTCGGCGGGCATATCCTGGCTGCGGACGATCAGATAGGCGGTCTGGGAGTTTGCATCCATCAATGTCGCCAGGAACGGCAGGGGATACGTGCGCAGCGCCAGCGTGAAAGTGCCCAACAGAATCGGGTTGGTCGGGAGACGGAAGGATTCCGGGCGATCCCCCTCCCAGATCTGGTTCAGCATCGCCAGGAGCTGGGCATAGGAGTAAACGGCGGTGACTTCGGGTTGTGCCGCGGCGAAACCCTGAAGTTCATCGAGGTATCGCAAGAACGGCGGGCTATTCACGCCGTTGGTTTTCCCCGAGTTCACTTCAATCTGGACCACGTTCACTCCGCCATACGAGGTATTCAATCGTTCCACCGCCCGCCGCGTCGGACTGTGCGGATTTAAAAAATCGACGGCTCGGACATCCGTTTGTATTTGGGCCAGGCCCACGGTGCTCAAGAGCGCTGCCAGCGCGGCGGTGCCCAATATCCACCGGCGCCGTTTTCGCACCCAGAATTCCAGGGCATTGCCGGGCAACGTTTCGGTGCGTGCCTTTCCGATCCGTTCCAGGAACCGGGGCCAACGTCGCGAAGTCAACGCGAGCGCGGCCAGCCCTGGGCCGAAGGACATGAAAAAGACCAGTGCGATACCGGCGGCACCCAGCAGACCAAACTCACGAACGGGGGCTACCTCGCTGAACGTCAATGACCCCAGGCCGATTGCAGTCGTCAAGGCGGCGAATGCCGACGGCTTAAGCACTTCCCTCAGTGTCAGGTCCATGGTCGCGCCGGGGTCCAGGCCGGAGCCGCGGGCGAACTGCCAGGCACCAAAGAGATGGACCAGCAAGGCCAGATGGATGCCGACCAGCAAAGGGAACAACATGATGGAGAATACGTGAAGTTGGTAGCCCAGCAGCCAGACCATGCCCGGCAATAAGGCCAGGACCGCGAGTTGATTCAGCAGGACCAGCGCCGTGATTCCCACAGATCGAAAAGTAACGGCCAGAATGATCAGCAGAACCCCGACTGCCGCCGGCACGAACCACTCCACGTCCCGGCGCAGCGTCTCGCGCAGCTCATGCTCAATCAGCGGGAAGCCCAACACATCGAAGGCGAGTCCTTCCTTTCGGAACGGTTCGAGGATGGCTTCGATCTCGGCGGCGAATTGAGCCTGGCGGGCGGGGGTGGAGAGGTCGCGGTCGTAGGTGGTCAACAGGATCGTTTGCGCAGTATCGGATGAAACCATGACATTCCGAACCAATGGATTTTCGAGCGCGAACTGCCGCAATCGATCCAGCTCCGGCTGATCCGGTTCTTTGGACACCATGGGCACCATCTCCAAGGATAGACCTCGTCTCACCGGCCGCACCGAATGGGTCAGGCTCTTCACATCCAACAAACCCGGCTGTGCCTCAAACGCCTCACTCACCCGTCTGACGGCGTCAATCCCGCGCGGTGAAAACACGTTCTCGCACCGGAGATTGATCGCCAGCACTACCTGGTCGCCCAGGATGCTCTTGACCCGCTCATAACTGGCCTGGTTGCGCTGATCTCCCTCGAGAAGGACGCCCGTTTCCGAGCTGACGTGGAATCGGATCCACTGAGCCGCAACCGGGGCCAATACCAAAAAAGTCAGGATCAAGGCTGGCGCCGGGTACCTGAGGTAGGGATTGTAACCGACGCCATCTCGAGATCATGGGCTCAAAACATAATCACCGCACCGGGTCCTGGCGAGCGGAAGACGCGCTCCCTGGAGGCCGGGCATTCGCAGGTGCGCAAACGGGTAACCTGGCGCGTGATAGAATGATCACCGGGCGACCTGGAGGGTTTGGACGCGAAGCCCGGATTTCACGCGGTCGCCGGGGTAAACGATTACCTTTTCGCCTTCCGCGAGGCCCCCGAGGATCTGGGCTTCCATTCCATTCGAGGCGCCAATCCTGACCTCGCGAAGTTGTGCGCGGCCCTGTTCCAACACAAAAGCAGCCCAGTCCGTTCCGTGACGAAAGAGCGCCCCGGAAGGCACCTTCAGGACATCCGCGTTTTCCCAGGTGATAATCCGGCCGTCGACGCGGAAGTTATCGCCCAGGCCGGGGCGTTGTTCGAGCGGGGTGACCAGGTCGGCGACCACGTTGACCCGTTGTTCCTCGACACCGAGAGCAGACACTTTGAGGAATGCGGCGGGTTCGACCAACCGGACAACGGCTTCGAGGGGTTGCTCGCCCCCCCATTGCTCGAGCAGGACCCGGGCGCCCGGGGTGATCATGGCGCCATCGCGAGAGAGGACTTCGATCACCACTTCGAGATCGGTCGGATCGCCCACCTCGAGCAGCGGTGTGCCCGAGGCGACCACGCGCGAGCTTTCTTCGAAGACCCGCAGGACACGTCCATTGACCGGTGAATGGACTTGGGTGGATTCAGTGACGGGTTCCGGCGACAGGACCTGGTCGAAGCGGGCCAGCTCCGCTTCGATTTCGCGGAGCGCACTTTCACTGGCGTCCAATTCCCGGGCGGTACTTAAGTCGCGCCATTGGGCGGTTTCGAGATCCTGGGTGGAAACGGTCCCCTCGGAGTGCAATCGAGTGATGCGGAGTAATTCGGTGGCGGCGTAGGCGCGGGTGGCGCGTGCCTTGTCCAACTCCGCGATCGCGGCCTGACGGCGGGCCTCAAACAAGGCGCGTGTCCGGGCGTCAAGCAGGCCGGGGGGGATGGGTGCGATGATGGCGAGAATGTCGTTGGTACGGACGGTGGCACCAGGTTTGAACGGGATGCGTCGCAGGAGGCCGGAGACCGGGGCGGAGATTTGGTAGCGATGCTGGATGCGCGTCTTGCCCTCTTCATTGACGGTCACACGCAACAATCCCCGGGAGACGGAGGCCGTTTCGACCGGGACAGGTTGGGGCCACAGGCCCGCTACAATCAGGGCGATGAGCAGGAGGGCGCCAAGATAGGGAATCCATCGTCGCACCCGGTGCCGATTGCGCAACGCCGGTGACACGGATCGATCGGGACTGTCAGGAGCTGATTTCATGCGGTGGGTACGGGTGTGCCTCAGTAAATCGATTATTCCGGGGCCTTCAGCACGCCGACCAGGTCCAGCCGGCTCAGTTTGCGCAAGACCGCCAGGGCCGAGGCGACGGAGGCGACCGCGATGGCGAGGACCGCGAACGCGTAATTCCCGGGATGGAGGATCAGTGGCAGGCGAACGGTTTCGGTGTTGATTTGGCGCAGGATTGCGGTGGCGAACCCAGTGCCGATGAGCAGTCCGAGGGGAACCGCAAGCAGGGCCAGGATCACCAACTCGGTCACGAGCACCGCGCCCACTTCCCGACGAGAAAACCCAACCACCCGCAAGGTGGCCAATTCTCGGGAACGTTCCGCGAGGGAGATTCGGGCGTTGTTATAGACCACGCCGAAGGCGACGACGACGGCAAAAAAGAGATAGATCGTTTGAAGCACATTGATACTGGCGGCCGTAGTCTCGCGAAAGTTCGCGCGGAGGGATTCCTTGACGGCCACCCAGCTCACTCGCGGAATTCCTTTGAGTTCATGGAGGAAATCACGCCACTTGAGGGCATCGACGGTGAAGCTGGCCCCCGTGATAATATCGCCTTCGGCGAGCAGGCGGTTGAGCGCATGCAGGTCCATATAGGCGGCGATACCGGCAAAGTCTTCGGCCAGCCCAACCAGCGGCACGGTGCGGATGACACGTTTGCCTTCGAGCACTTCCAGGGTGAGGAAATCGCCGACGCGCGCGCCGAGGACTTCCGCCAATTTGGAAGAAATCACAAGGCCGGTGGAGGGGAGCGTGATTTGGCGGTAACTGGAATCAATCACCCGATTGTGCCGCCCATGAGCGGCCAACCCTTGAATCGCCAATTGCCGATGGCGCGGTCCAAATCGAATCCGGGCCGGGGCAGAGCGGAAGGGTTCGACCGCAATCACGCCCGGCAATTGCGCGAAAAGGTATTTGACCTGGTCCGACGAGGGTTCCACCAGCCCAATCCCGATGTCCTGGCGTTGGACGACATCCCACTGGAAGTCGAGGACATGCTGGATGCCATCACGGAAGCAATTGGGAACGATCAATATCCCCGTTGCCAGGGCCAGGCCCGTCACCGTGAACAAGGCCTGAGCCGGTTTCCGCTCGAGGTTCCGGACGGCGATCCGGAATGTATGGGACAACACCCGGGCCAGGCCCGTCCGTTCGACCAGGGCGGGCCGGTACCGCGCGGGTGGTTCCGGGCGCATGGCCTCGGCCGGAGGGAGCCGGGCGGCGCGGCGGACGCTGCTGAAGACGCCGAGAATGGCGGCCAGCGCGCTGGCTGCGAGGGCCATCAGGAGCGCCCCGCGATCCAGATTAAAAGCCAATTCCGGGAATCGGAAGAACCGCTGGTAAAGCTCGACGATGCGATGCCCCAGAATGATGCCGCCAATCACGCCGAGGATTGCGCCGGCGATGACCATCACAAAGGCGAACTTCAAATAATGGAGGACAATTTGTCGGTTGGTGAAACCGAAGGCTTTTAGAATGGCAATCTGTTCCCGCTGCAAACTGAGCAGGCGCGACAGCACGGCATTGGTCATGAACGCCGCGACACTTAAAAACACCACCGGAAAACCAATCGCCAATGTATGCAAAACGCGTATCTCATCCGAGACGCGGATATGGGAGGGATGATCGGCACGTCCATAGGCGCCCTGGCCGCCGTAAGGCTTCAGCAATTCATCCAGCGCACCAATGACCGGCCGCTCGGATGCACCGGGCGCGAGCGTCAAAGAAAGATGATTGAATGCGCCATACAGGTCGTAAGCCGAGGCCAAGGCCCGATACGGCATCCAGAATATTCCGTACGTGCGGTTGTCCGGCAGGGCGCTGCCGGGCCGGGATTCGAAAATATACTCGGGAGAAAGCACGATTCCCGCGATTCCCATGGCCTGACGGCGGCCATTGAGCAGCAGCGTCACTTTATCGCCGGGGTGAAGATTATTCGCCGAGGCAAAGGCTTCGCCAACCATGATCTTGCCGTCTTCTCCGGGGCGGAACCATCGGCCGGCGCGGAGGAACAGCCGATTGAGAGTCGGGGGCGCATCATCCGGCAGGGAGAGGATCATCCCGCTGGCGGGCTCATCTCTGGCGGGCAGATCCAGGGTCACCTGGACGTAAATGCCGGGTTGAACGGCGGCCACACCGGGTATGGCCTGGACGCGATCGACGAGGCTATTGGGGGCGCGCTTGAGGGAAGCAAATACTTCAGCGAATCGGTATGCCTCGTAGAATGCGTGGCGAGTGGACTCGAGCGAGCGAATCAGGCTACGAGACATGATCATCATCGAGAGGCCGCAACCCATGACCAGCGACACCGCCACCGCCTGGCCTTTGATCCGGCGCAGGTCGCGGAAGAGTTTGCGGTCGAGCTGCGAGATCATCACCAATTGAGCGCGCTCGCCGGAGCGCGGCATGGGTTGTCCCGGAGGTGATGCACTCGCCCGTCCGACAAATGCACCACGCGATCGGCCATTTCGGCCATGACCGCATTGTGAGTGATGATCACGGTAAGCGCGCCCAGTTCCCGGTTGACGCGTTCGATGGCCTCGAGCACCACGATTCCAGTCCTCACGTCCAACGCCCCGGTTGGTTCGTCGCACAACAGGACTTCCGGACGCTTCGCAATCGCCCGGGCGATCGCCACCCGCTGCTGTTCGCCACCGGACAATTGGGCGGGGAAATGATCCATGCGCGCGCCGAGTTGGACCATTTCGAGAGCGGTCTCGGGCGGCATGGGATCGCGGGCGATCTCCGTGATCAGCCCGACATTCTCCCGGGCCGTGAGGCTCGGGATCAGGTTGTAGAATTGAAAAACAAAACCAACCCGGTCACGCCGGAATTGAGTGAGGGCGGATTCATTGGCAAGTGCCAGATCCAGGTCCCGGTAACGCAGCTCACCTGCCGTCGGCATGTCGAGCCCACCGAGATTATTCAGGAGGGTGGTCTTGCCACTGCCCGAGGGACCCAGGAGGACCACCAATTCGCCCTCATAAAGATCGAGATCCACCCCGGCCAGGGCGCGGACCTGCGCTGTGCCTTCACCGTAAATTTTGGTGAGTTGCCGGACCCGATAAATCTGGCGCCGGTTTTCGATGCGGGAATTGTTGTTCATGGCCCGGGTTCGATCCCTGTTGAATCGACGAGCTCAGGGCGCGGTCGATTCCAGGGCCAGAACAAGGTCGCGACTGAGTTCGGCGGCGAGTTCACTCAGGGTGCCCGCGGTGGCGGCCGGATCGGTGATGGGGGAAAGTCCCTGGCGCGAGGCATCGATTTGACCGGTTTTCCAGGTCTCGCCATTGGGCGACAGGATCCGCCACCAGGCTTTCAGGACGCACTGGCCATGATCGTCGGTATCGAACTGATCGACGGTGATGTACACGGCGGCGGACACCTCTTCGGGCCGCCAGGTCGAAACCCGGACCTGGGTCTCGGGCAGGAGCGTGCTGAGGTTGGAGGCGACGACTCGTTGGAATCCAGAATCCAATCGCTCCGCCCAGATGGCAGATTCGAGGTAAATGATTTCGCTGGTGCCCCGGCGCATGGCCATGGATCGATTGAGCAGGTAACCTGGCAGTTTCACAAACCCCATACCCACGACTTCCATCGAGGAGTGGCCGGGCTCGGCCGGCACGGTAGCCGCCGGTGTCAATACGAACGAACGCGGCGCGATGCCGGACGGTTTCAGGATTGTGCAGCCAGCCAGGGCCAGGGCAACCGTGCCGGCCAGGAGAATGTTCGCAAGCGAGGAGTTGTTCATGGCGTATGAGGTGAAGCCCGCCGGCCGGTGATCAGGGCATTGGGATGGGCTTGGAGATAGTCCGTCAGGGCGGCAATGGACTGGGCGGCCTGGCCGAGCTGGTCGAGGGCAATGGCGAGCTCGTTGCGCAGAGGCGAATCCGGATCCAGGAGGCCGCGCAAGTTCTGCATTCCGGCCTGGATTTGCGCCAGGGTCGCGCCGGCGCGGGTAAGGGTATCGTTTATATTATCTGCCAACGGATCGACCTGATCCTGGATTTTCTCGGCCAGTCGACGGTATTGCGCGATCGTGACGGTGAGCTCGGCTAGAGAATTGGTGAGGTCCGGCGAGTTCACCACTCGATTCAGAGAGGTGAGCAGGTTGGTCAGACTTTCCCCGACCTGGGCGGCGTTCAAACGGTCGACGGCGAAATCGATTCGAGTGATCAAGGCGTTGAGTCTTTCCACGAGGTCGTTGAGATCGATTCGAGCCAGATTGTTCATCAACCGCTGAATATCGTTGGGACGGGTGGGGATTTCGGGGTAGGTCTTCTTTAACTGGTGATAGACCGGCGGCGGCGGGTTCTGGAAGACTTCGAGACTCACGTAAAGGACGCCGGTCACCAGGCTTTCGGTCTCGAGGCTCGCGCGCAATCCGCGTCGCACCTCGTAGTCGAGATGCTCGAAATCATGAACCGAGACCGGGCCGACCCAGCGTTTCCGGATGAGATCGTCCCTGATCTGGATCACAACGGGCATGCCCGTGTCGTTGGTGGCCTGATTGAACCGGATCATGACCCGTTCAACCGTCCCAATCGTCACGCCACGGTATTTGACGGGCGCACCCTCATTCAAGCCGTTCAAGGAACTGTTGAAATAGACGACGTAGCGATAGCTGCGGGTGAATAACCGGGATGAACCGAAGAGCAGCAGGCCCGCCACACCCAGGGCCAGGCCCATCACGATGAAAAGTCCGATCAAGGCAGGGTTGGCTTGCTTGCTCATCGGGGCCATCCTTGGGCGTTGGCGTAAGCGCAGGCGACCGATTCGCCGCGGGTGAGAAACTCCCGCACGGAGGGATCGCCGGAGTGTTGGAGCAGGTCGCGGGGGTTTCCCTGCGCCCGCATGGTTCGGGTGTTGTTGTCGAGAAAGATGGAATCATCCGCGATGGCGAAAATGCTCTGCAGTTCGTGGGTGACGACAACAAATGTCGCGCCCAGGCTGTCACGTAATTGCAAAATCAATTGATCGAGGTTTCGCGAAGTGATCGGGTCCAAACCGGCGGAGGGTTCGTCAAAGAAGAGAATGTCCGGGTCCAAAGCCAGCGCCCGGGCGAGGCCGGCACGCTTGGACATGCCACCGGAGATTTCCGCCGGATAATAATCCTCGAACCCTTTCAACCCCACGAGTGCCAGTTTCAATCGCGCGATATCCTGGATGTCGGAGGCCGCCAGATCCGTATACTCGCCCAAAGGCAGGGCGACATTTTCGGTGAGCGTCATGGAACTCCAGAGTGCCCCGCTCTGGAACAGCACGCCGAAGGTACGTAATCTTCGCTGACGCGGCTCCTCGGTCATTTTCCAAAAACTTTCACCGTCGTAGAGGATCTCTCCCTGGGCCGGTGCCTTGAGCCCAATCATGTGCCGGAGCAAAGTGCTCTTGCCGCACCCGCTTCCGCCCATGATGATAAAGATCTCGGCAGGCCGGATCCTGACGTTGATGTCCCGCATGACGACGAATGAGCCGAAGGCCATCGTCAGATCGCGGATCTCGATTTTACTGGGAGCAGTGGAGGCCATCGTCACAAATTCAAGGCGGTGCATATTACCGCGAATACACCGTCCGCGGCGATGATCGTGGTGATCCCGGTGACCACTGCTGAGGTCGTGGCCAAACCGACGGCCGCGGCGTTGGTGCCGCATTGCATGCCACGGAGACATCCCGTGAGGGCGACCACCACCCCGAAGAAGGCGCCCTTGGCGACGCCGAGCACGAAGGAGTTGAACGTGACGGCGTCGATCGTCCGGTTGAGGTAGAAAGCCGGGGCCATGTGCATCGTCAGGGTCGAGACCAGAAAACCGCCGGCAATGGAAATCACATCTGCGAATAAGACCAGCAGCGGCATCATGAGGATGAGGGCGAGCATCCGGGGTAGGACGAGAAACTCGACGGGGCTGATGCCAAAAGTTTGGAAGGCTTCAATTTCCTGATTCACTTTCATCGTTCCCAATTGAGCGGCGAACGCCGCGCCGGTGCGCCCGCACATGATGATCCCGGTCATGATACAACCCATTTCGCGCATCGTGGCCACCGCAACCAGATCCGCAGTGTAAACCCCGGCCCCGAAGTTGGCGAGTTGCGTGGCGCCCACAAAGGCCAGGATCATGCCAATGAGAAAATTAATCAGCAGCACGATTCCCAAAGCTCGCGGGCCGCATTCCTGCATCACCAGGAAAACATCCGCCCAGCGAAATTGCGCGCGGCCGCGCACCATCCTTGCCAGTCCCACCGCGTTTTCGCCCACGAACGTGAGCATGCCCAGCCCTCCTTCCCAGTTGGCCATGGCTGATTCCCCGACGCGGCGGAGAAATGACATCCGGACCAGCGCGCGCGCGGCATCCCGCTTCTCCGGCACGGCCTGCGAGAGCTGCAGTAGTTTCAGCATGCCCCCCGGCAGGGTTTGGGCGCGGAACTCGATCCCGTGTTCGTGACAAAGGTCCTGGCATCGGAGGATGAAGATCATCAGGCCACTGTTCCAACGCCCCAGATTCGCCATGTCGAATTCCAGGGCTTTCGCCTTGCCTGAGAGCTCGAGCACAAGCTTCTTTACCGGGTTCATCGCGGGCAGCCCGGCGCGGGTGGTCCAGTCACCGGTTAGGGTCACCCTGAGCCTTCCGTCGTCCTCCGAGTGAACCGTTAACCGGGCAATGGCCGCTCTCTGGTTCATGGCTGCCGGGTCAGCCCGATAGGCCGGCCCGGAATATGAGGCAATAGCCAATCACAAAGATCGGCAGGTCGACGAGCGCATGGCTGACGTAGCACGGCCAGACCGACCGGTAACGAAGATAAATCCAGCTCCACGACGCGCCGCCACAAAACACCCCCATCGACCCCAGGATCGTTACGCCCCAGCCGAACTGACCCGCCAGGGCGATGATGTGATGCAGGGTGAAACCCAAGGCGGACGCCAGCACGCCGGCCGTCCCTCCGAAGAGCACTTCGCATTGACGGAAACAGAACCAGCGCCAGACATATTCCTCCATCAGCGAGTTGAGCGTAATCCAGTAAATCGCCCCGGCCACATAGAGCCCCCGGTGGTTGAGCCCGGTTTGGGTGGCGCGATTCGCCACCTCCGCGACATCGAGCCCGCCGAGTTTCACCGCGATAATGTAACCTGCGACTATCCCCAGCGCCGTGCCGGTCCCCAGCGCGATTGCGGGACCGAACCCACCCCGATGAGGCGGAGACCAACTCAAGGGCGCGTGTTGGACTCGGAGCGTCCAGATCAAAGGCAGTGCCACCACCCAAAGCTTGGATAGTATGAAGAGGCCCACTCCCAGGGGCGTGCCCGGCCACCAAAAAATCGAGGCGGCAGTCCCGAGGCTGGGCGCCGGAATCAACAGGAGCAAGGCGACCTGCGCGCGGCGCTGCTGGGCGGTCATCGTAACCCGGACGGTTCACATGCAAATCCGGTTGCGGACTCTGCACGCCGGGCCCGGTCGGCAGCCGTCAGATGCGTCACCCCGGGTATTGCCCCGCGATGTAGTTTTGCAACTGGTTGATCGCGGTGCTTTGGGCGGAAATCGTCCAGTTCACCAGGTCGCCGATGGAGATGACTCCCACGAGCTTCTGATCATCAAGGATAGGAAGGTGACGAACCCGATACGTTGTCATCAAACGCATGCATTCCTCAACGCTCGAATTGGGACCCGCGCTGATCACCGGCGTTGATAACAACTCCCGGACCGCCGTGCGCTTTGATGATTTCCCATGCAATACCACCTTTCGGGTATAATCCCGCTCGGAAAAAATGCCTAGCACCCGCCCTTCCGACAGCACCACGAGGGCACCCACGTTTTTGTCGGCCATTAATTGGATGGCATCAAAAACGTGAGTCTCCGGCGATATGGAATACACTTGCGTCCCTTTCGATTGCAGGAGCGCGCTCACTTCGACGTCAATTTGCATCGGAACTCGGGTTGGAGGTTTAAGTCTCTCAGAGCCGGATGAGATCCATCCTGCCGGGATTGGGGGGAGCAATCGAGTCCTCCGGCCTGTTCATAGATGTGATCATGGCTTCAATACGGCCTATGTTTACCGGAACGGTGGGGCGTTGCCCATCAAAAAAATCACCGAACCGGCGGGCTCAGCGCTCGACAAACCGAGGAGATGGCGATCGGTGCAGGTACGTCAATGCGAAATGTGAGCAGGCGAGCATTGCAGACGCTGGCCGGAGCGCGACTGTGCGCGAAGCCAGTCGCAGCAACGCGCGTTGTGTTTGAGGCGTTCGATGGTCTCGACGCTCACGAGGCGAAGCGTCCGCCGCAAACGTTCGCAGATGCTGGAACGGTATTCCGCGGTGCGACGGTGGGACGTTGCTGCGGCGCATCGCAAGCGCGCGCACCGTCTTCCTCCTCGTGCTCGTCCTTCGTCCTCGTGCTCGTCCTCGTCCTCGTGCTCGTCCTCGATCCGGGATGCGAGCTCCGTCCGCCGCAAACGTTCGCAGATGCCGGAACGGTATTCCGCAGTGGGACGGTGGGACGTTGCTGCTGCTGGTCCCGCAGGCGGGACACAGTCGCGCTCCGCGGGTGGCAGCATGATTTTTGGACGCGAGGATTCCCCGAAAGGAGAGATCGTTCTGCCAACAATCATCGCACTCGGCTGAAATCGCCGCAGTTCCACAGGCACGCATGGCGCCTCCCTCGCCCCCAGCGGGGGAGAGGCTTGGGGTGAGAGGGCGTTGCTTTGGCCGAAAAAATGAAAAAGAGGACGAACTAGGAGCGGTCACTCGATGGGTCTGGCGTGGACGCCAATTCAGTTCGCGGGAAAAGCGTTGCGCGGGAATGAACGGAATTCTTATCGTGTCGTCATGCCGAATGAATTGCGGTTCAGGGGCCTATCAACGGCGCCGGCTTTGGACAGCGATTACCGTCCGATCGCGCTTGAAAACCGTGACTATCAACAGGCCGTCTCTGTCGATCCCGCGCGCGTACCTTTGGCGATTGCCTTGGAACGGAGTGGCGGTCTGGTCACCGTCTTTCGAACGGAGGTCTTGCCGCCCGGCCATGAGCTTTACCCAAGGACCGAGCGATTCGTGGAGCGGATGGTAAAGTTTCTACTTTGGCAGGTAGGCGGATGGCGAATCGTCATTGGGGGACCCGGCGCGATCGGAGAGGTCATTCGGCAGGCCTATCGCAGGGAGGGATCCCGAGCCTTTGATGTCGGGCTCATGGAGCGGGTCTACGAGCGCCCGTTCGAGGTGCAGTCTGTATCGGTGGAGGAGGTGCCCGAGGCGCGGGAGGCCGGGATGCATTTGGGTGGATACCTTGAAGGCTGCCGGGTTGGATTCGATCTTGGTGCGAGCGATTACAAGGTCGCGGCGGTGCGGGACGGCGAGGCAGTGTTCACCACCGAAATCCCGTGGGACCCCAAGAACGAGCCCGACCCGGACTTCCACTATCGGCGGATTAACGAGGGTCTGCGGCTGGCGGCGGGGCATTTGCCGCGGGTGGATGCCATTGGCGGAAGCACGGCGGGGATTTGCGTTGACAACAAGATGATGGTGGCTTCGCTGTTTCGTGCTGTGTCCCCCGCGTTATTTTCGAGCAAGGTCAAGCCCCTCTTCCTGCGACTGCAGGAGGAATGGGGCGTTCCATTGCAGGTCGCGAATGACGGTGATGTGACGGCGCTGGCCGGGGGGATGTCGCTCAAGGTTAAGGGGGTGTTGGGAATTGCGATGGGCTCGAGCCAGGCGGCGGGATTCCTGGACTCGCAGGGTAAGATCACTGGCTGGCTCAACGAATTGGCGTTCGCCCCGGTGGATTACCGGCCCGACGCACCGGTGGACGAGTGGTCAGGCGACGTGGGTTGCGGGGTGCAGTTTTTTTCGCAGCAAGCCGTGGTGCGTTTGTCGCGCCGGGCGGGCATCTCGTTGCCGCCGGGCCATCCTGCCGAGCAACTCAAGCACGTGCAGGAGTTGCATCACTCCGGAGACACTCGGGCGCAGGCGATTTTTGAGACTATTGGCGTCTACCTGGGTTACGCGCTCGCCCAATATGCCGCGATGTACGAGCTTCGGCATGTCTTGGTCCTCGGACGTGTGACATCCGGGTCGGGCGGCGATCGGATCGTCCTCAAAGCGCGCGAGGTCTTGAATCGTGATTTTCCCGAATTGAACGAACGAGTCTCGATCCATTTGCCCAATGAGAAAAGCAAACGCGTGGGCCAGGCGGTGGCCGCCGCGAGTCTTCCGCGGTTGGGATCGGAATTGGATGAGCGAGGCGATCGACAGACGGGAAGGACAGGTAACGGCGTCGGGTGAATTGTAAGAACGCGCATCGTCGGTGGCGCCGCCACCGGACGGTTATTTGAGCTTGCCGGGATCGGAGTCGGGAGTAGGTTTTGATCACGATCGTAATCTTGAGGGGAATATGAAACGCATTCCACGCATCTCCGAAACAGAATGGGAAGTCATGCAGGTCATTTGGGGCCAGGGACCGATAACGGCGGCCAAGGTGATGGAACAACTCCGCAAGCAGGATCCGGAGTGGCATCCGAAGACCGTTAAGACCTTGCTGGGCCGATTAGTCCGGAAGGGCGCCCTGGACTATGAGGAGCAGGGGCGCGCCTATCTCTACCGCGCGGTGTATCCGGAGTCCGAATGCGTAGCGGCGGTGAGCGAGTCTTTTTTGCGCCGGGTATTCGGAGGAGGACTCAAACCGATGCTGGCGCATTTCATCGAGTCGAGGCGTTTGTCGCCCAGTGAAGTGAAAGAATTGAGGAGTATACTCGATCGTCGGGGCAAATGATCACGCTCGTTCAGACCTGGCTGGCCTGGTTATGGGTGACGACCTGGCAAGGGTCCGTCCTGGTGGCGGTCGTGTTGATCGTGCAGGCCGGGCTGGGGTCGAGAATGCCCGCCCGGTGGCGCTGCGCGCTTTGGTGGGTGGTTGTGGTGCGGCTGTTTCTTCCGGCAAGCATTTCCAGTCCAGTGAGCTTGTTTAATGTTGGCTTTTTGTCGCCTCCATCGGCCTTGAAACTGTTCGGCACGGTTCCGGGTGCGAGTGATGCGATCGCAGCGTGGCTATTTTGGGTATGGGTCGCGGGTATGGGCTTGACCGTGGGCCGGATAGGCCGGGAGCACCTCAAGCTGCGCAGGGCGTTCATAAGGCGGCGGCTGGTGACCGACTCGAACGTGCTTGAGACCCTGGAGGACTGCAAAACGCTGGCGCGAGTGCATGCACCTTTGGTTGTGATGGAAACAAATCGGGTGAGGAGCCCCGCCTTATTCGGGTTTATTCGACCGCGTTTGCTCCTGCCGGAGGGACTGCTGCGCACATTTTCGAAAGCGGATTTGCGACACGTATTTGTGCACGAACTCTCTCATCTCCGGCGGCACGATATCGCCCTGGGCTGGCTGCAGGCCCTGGTGTTGTCGGTCCATTGGTTCAACCCGGTGATCTGGCTCGCTATGCGGCGGTTGCGGGGCGACCGCGAACTGGCCACTGACGAACTGGCCTTGCACCACCTCGAAGTGAAGGAAAATCAGGCCTATGGCCAAACCATACTGAAACTCCTTGATGACTTCGGACGGCCGGTTTCGACTCCAGCCCTTGCCGGCATCCTTGAGGACCGCAGCCAATTGGTCCGCCGCATCCAGCGGGTCGCTGGTTTCGGCCAGGCCCGGCGATGGACTCAGATATCGATGTGGGTCCTCGCGGTGCTGGTGGTTGTCTGTTTGACGGATCGCAGGGCACGGCCGGGCGAGCGGTCAGAGGTCCCGACTGGTGAATCGGGAAGGTCCAAACAACTGCCACCCTAGGCCGTATTTTAGCGACGCTCAATCGTCGAGGGCAAAGGTGTCGGCGCGGACGGCTCGATTAATTCTTTCTTCAGCCTCTTCATCAAAACCGTCACAGGATTCCGTGGTCCAGCGATTCATCGTCCATTCGGACCAGTCCGTGCCTTGGGGCTTGCGAGCTCGGCGCAGGACCTGGCTAAGACAACCATGCAGTTCGGACCGGTTCTGTCGACGGAATTGACGGAAGGCGTGGGAATCCAGCGGCAGCGATGTCCCTAACAGGCGAAGAAGATCTTCCTGATCCAATTCGTGAGGGATCTCGGCCGAATCAAAAACGCCCGAGGCATAACTAAAGGTGAGCAACGCGAGGAGCCGCTCCGAGGCGTCTGATCCCGCGCTGTGGTTTCCTTTGGACGACACCGAATCGCGGACCAATTCGGCGAGTCCATTCTGGCCCAATACGAGCCGTAGATCTTCCGACGCCAACTGGCCGGGGGCGTGGGATTGAGCAAGGTGATTCGCCATCATAACAAGATTCCAGTTTCGTTTTCTTGGGATTAACGTTGGCAGAGCCAGGTTACGAGGATGTGTCGGAGAGGTGAAAAGGGTTAAACAGTGACGGTGGGCAGGGATTTGAGTGAAGCTGAGCGGGAGGGTTTTGGGGCCGAAATGTAAGCGAGGAGTGGAGAACGACCGTGGGCATAGATTCATATCTACAAATCAGGATACGTCGTTTTTTAGCTTGCCCGCTCCCCCCGGTCGCGTATGCTCCTCAACGCGTGGATACCACATCAATACGCCATTCGCCGCCACCTATTCCTACCGCCGCGGGTTTCCCCAGGATAGCTCGCGCCCGACAACTCGCTTCAGTCCTGGCCCGGCGCATTGTCATGTTGGATGGAGCGATGGGGACTTTTTTCCAGTTGCGGGGGTTGAGCGAGGCCCAATATCGCGGTGAGGCCTTCCGAGGGTGGCGGAAGGATTTGAAGGGGTTGCATGATTTGTTGAGCGTAACGCTCCCCGCGGAGGTTGAGCGCGCGCATCGTGAGTATCTCGAGGCCGGATCGGACATCATTGAGACGAACACCTTCAACGCCCAGGCGCTTTCGTTGGCGGATTACGGTCTTTCGGATCGGGCATATGAGATCAATGTGGCTGCGGCGGGTTGTGCACGTCGGGCGGCGGATGCGGTGATGAAGGAGCAAGCCGGGCGGATCTGTTGGGTGGCGGGGGCCTTGGGCCCGACGAACAAGACCACTTCGATATCGACCGATGTGCACAATGCGGCGGCGCGATCTGCGAGTTTCGACGAAGCGGCGGCAGCGTATTATGACCAGGCGCGGGGCTTGTTGGATGGGGGGGTGGACCTATTGTTGGTAGAAACCATATTTGACACCCTGAACGCCAAAGCGGCGTTCTTCGCCATTTTAAAATTGCTTGATGAACGGGGATTGCGGGCATTTCCGGCGCGGGAGGCGATGGCGTGCGCGGACGGTGGAGAGGCAGCGGGGGATACGGGCAAGGAACCGGTGCCGTTGATGGCATCGGTGACATTTATACAGCCGGGGAGTAACCGGGGGGTAACGGGGCAGACGGTGGAAGCCTTTTGGAATTCGGTGTCGCACGTTCCACTGTTGAGCCTGGGGATGAACTGTGCGTTAGGTCCGAGGGAGATGCGGCCGTTGTTGGCGGAAATGGCGGGGCTGGTGCCGGTCTATGTCAGTACATATCCCAATGCGGGTCTGCCGGATCCGCTGTTGCCGACGGGATTTCCTGAAACCCCGGAAAGCCTCGCGCCGCAGTTGCAGGAGTGGGGCCGGGCGGGGTTTCTGAACCTCGTCGGCGGCTGCTGTGGGACGACACCGGAACATATTCGGCAAATGGCCGCGAGCATGGCGGGGATTGCGCCGAGGGCGGTGCCGCACTTGGAGAATTACACGCGGTTGAGCGGGCTGGAGCCGCTGGTAATTCGGCCGGAAACGAATTTTGTTAATATCGGGGAGCGCACCAACGTTACCGGATCGCCGAAGTTCGCGAAGCTGATCCTTGGGGGCAAGTATGACGAAGCGCTGACGATTGCGCGGCAGCAGGTCGAGAACGGGGCGCAGATCATCGACGTGAACATGGACGAGGGGATGTTGGATTCGGAGCAGGCGATGGTGCATTTTTTGCATTTGGTCTCGTCCGAGCCGGAGATCGCGCGGGTGCCGATCATGGTAGACTCATCGAAGTGGTCGGTAATCGAGGCGGGGCTGAAATGCCTGCAGGGAAAAGGAGTGGTGAATTCCATTTCCTTGAAGGAAGGCGAAGCGAAGTTTCTGGCGCAGGCGCGGCTGATTCGGAGGTATGGGGCGGCGGTGGTTGTGATGGCGTTTGATGAGAGGGGGCAGGCGGACACATTGGAGCGGAAGATGGCGATTTGCCGTCGGTGCTACGATTTGCTGACGCGGGAGGCGGGATTGCCGCCGGAAGACATCATATTCGATCCGAACGTGCTGACGGTGGGGACGGGGATCGAGGAGCACAACGGGTACGCTGTAGCGTTCATCGAGGCGACGCGATGGATCAAGCAGCAGTTGCCGGGGGCCAGGGTGAGCGGTGGGGTGAGCAACATCTCCTTCAGTTTCCGGGGCAACCGTTCCGTGCGGGAGGCGATGCACAGCGCATTTTTGTATCACGCCATCAAGGCCGGGCTCGACATGGGTATTGTGAATGCCGGCATGCTGGCCGTGTATGAGGAGATCCCGATCGATCTTCGCGAGCATGTGGAGGACGTGCTGTTGAACCGGCGACCGGACGCGACGGAGCGATTGTTGAAATTTGCGGAATCCGTCCGACCGCAGGACCGGGTTGAAGTCATGGACGACGCCTGGCGGCGGGAGCCGGTGGAACGGCGCCTGGAACATGCCCTGGTGAAGGGGATCGTGGATCACGTGGAGGCGGACACGGAGGAAGCCCGGCAGAAGTACGCGCGGCCATTGGATGTGATTGAGGGACCGTTGATGGCGGGAATGAACGTGGTGGGCGACCTGTTCGGATCGGGCAAGATGTTCCTGCCGCAGGTAGTCAAGAGTGCGCGGGTGATGAAGAAGGCGGTGGCGTATCTCACGCCGTATCTGGAATTGGATCGGCAGGCGGGCGGGCGGGCGCAGGGGCGGGTCCTGTTGGCGACGGTCAAGGGGGACGTCCACGATATCGGAAAAAACATCGTGGGCGTGGTGCTGAGTTGTAACAGCTACGAGGTGATCGACCTCGGGGTGATGGTGCCATGCGATCGGATCCTTCAGGTGGCGCGGGAGCGGGATGTGGATGTGATTGGTTTGAGCGGGTTGATCACGCCGTCGCTCGACGAAATGGCGCATGTCGCGCGGGAAATGGAACGGGAGGGATTCCATCTGCCTCTACTCATTGGAGGGGCCACTACCAGCAAGACGCATACGGCAGTGAAAATTGCGCCGCACTACACGTCGCCGGTGATTCACGTCCTTGACGCATCCCGCGCCGTGCCGGTGGTCAGTTCCCTGAGAAACCCGGCGCAGAAAGAAGCCTTTGGCGCCGCGATCCGGTCCGAATATGACCGGTTGCGCAGCCAACATGCCGCAAAGTCGGTCCGGTTGTTGTCCTGGTCGGAGGCGCGTGCTCGCGCTCCGCAACTGGATTATGACGGACTGGCGCAGCCGGAGTTTATTGGTGTGCGGCAGTTGAGCACGGACGCCGGCGCATCGGTGCCGGCGGGTCCGGCTACGGCGGGGCAAGCGACGGGTATGGGTGGGGCCGACAAAGTTGTGGGGAGGCTGAGGTTGGAGGACCTGGTCCCCTATATCGATTGGTCGCCCTTTTTTCACACCTGGGAGTTGCGGGGACGCTACCCGGCCATTCTGCGACATGAGCGGCATGGCGAGCAGGCGCGGCAGTTGTTTGCTGATGCCGAGCGAATGCTGGACCGGCTGGTGAGCGGCGGATTGTTGGTCGCGAGGGGTGTTTATGGGATCTTTCCCGCCAACGCGCAGGGGGAAGACGTGGAGGTGTATGCGGACGAAGAGCGCCAGCGTTTGCTGACGACGTTCCATTTCCTGCGCCAACAGGTGGTCAAGCCCGACGGCCAACCCAGTTATTCCCTGGCAGACTTCGTCGCTCCGCGGATATCCACCAAAGCGGAGGGATTCCATCGCGATCATCTCGGTGCGTTTGCCGTCACGGCCGGGCATGGCGTGGACGAGCTCGTACAGAAGCACCGGGGGGATCACGACGATTACAGCGCCATCATGGTGGAGGCGTTGGCGGATCGGCTGGCCGAGGCTTTTGCGGAATACCTGCATCGGCGGGCGCGGATCGAATGGGGTTACGGCAAAGGCGAAGCGCTCACGACGGAACAACTGATCCAGGAAGAGTATCGCGGGATCCGTCCGGCGGCCGGATACCCCGCCTGTCCGGATCATAGTGAGAAATGGATCCTTTGGGATTTGCTGGATGTGGAAAGGCGCACGGGGATGCGGCTAACCGAGAGTTGCGCGATGTGGCCGGGGAGCAGCGTGAGCGGACTGTACTTTGCCCATCCGGAGTCGAAGTATTTCGCGGTTGGCAAGATCGGCCGGGACCAACTGATGGAGTATCATCGTCGCAAAGGATTGCCCCTGGCGGAGGTGGAACGGTGGCTGGGGCCTTACCTGAATGAGGAGCAGGCCTGAACTCGATTGCGCGCCGGCAGTTCGTCACCGCGATTCTCGCAAGCGGATCCGGCGGTATTCGAGCTGGCCGCTGTCGCCTTCGAGCCCAATCGGGCCCGTAGCGGGGACACCCATGGCTTCTTCCAATACTTCTCCGTTGCAGAAGCAGTGGGCCACGCCCTCGGCCACGTTAACCACAATTTCGTTCCAGCCCCCCGGTCGGTAGTTCTTAAGATTCTTATAGGGTCCTGCCAGGAGATAATCCCGACATTGGAGCTGCCGTCCCCGGATGAATATTCCGCTGTCCGCATTGGGTGTGGCGCGGAATTCCAGGCGCAGGATGAAATCCATCGGAAATTCACGGGTGGTTGAGAGTTGTTGGATTTTACGGCCCTCGGGAGGAGTAGTGACAATGAGCCGCCCATTCCGGGCTACGAATCGGCCATCGGGACTACGAAGTTGGCCGTCGAAGGCGACGGTGTTCGTGACGATGGGCCAGGCTGGGGCATTGGGATCGCCGGCCAGCGAATTCCTCGCCGAGGCCAAATCCTCGTCCGGGGTGGGCCGGAATTCCCAGCCGGCGAGGTTCGTTCCATTAAAGAGGGAGACATATTCGGGCTCTGGTGTGAATTCGTAGGGATCGTTTTCGAGGAAGCCGAGCGTGGCAAAGATCGGGCGAAGGGCGGCGGCCCATTTGGCGTATCCGGCGAGGTTGGGATGGAGCAGGTCAGGAAACTCGTCGGGGATGGCGTCGCCGTCGGGGTCGGCGAAGAGCGGCCAGGTGTTCAGGAGTGTGACCTGCGGATTCCCTTTCACGGCACGGGCGTAGAGTTGATTCAATCTTTCGATTTGTTTAGCAGGCCGGGATTTGGAGGCGGAACTGGGGAAGACCTGGCAGAGGATGATGGGCATTTCTGGATCATGCCGCGCCAACTCGGCCAGAATGAGCTTCAGATTCGCCGCGATCGTTTCCGGTTCGGCATGTTCCTCGAGATCATTGGTGCCAATAAGCAGGACCACTGCTTGCGGTTCGAGGGCGAGAACGTCCGACTCCATCCGGATGAGCACGCCACGGGAGGTATCTCCGCTGATCCCGCGGTTGGCGATCAGCATGCCGGGGAACCAGGCGCTGAAGTCCTCACCCCAGCCTTGGGTGATCGAATCACCCAACAACACCACCGCGTGGCGGTCCTTCTCGATCCGGGCCGCCCACTCCGAACGACGTTCCTTCCAGAGACGTTGGAACCAATCCGCGCGGCGAATAGGACCGGTGCCGGGCAGCCCGTCGTCGGTGGCTGGGATTTGGAGATAGGGCACGTCCTGGTCGGCGGCCGAGATGAACAGGATACCCAGGAGCAGCACGCCAACAAGCGGGGCGCCAACGAGCAGTCCCCCGAGGATTGATTTGGACTTCATGCAAGGCTATTCTGGCGAACGCGCTCAGGGACGCAAGGATGGAGCGGAGGGCGACGGGCCGTTATTCCGAACCGGTTGGAGAATCAAATACCATGAAAGACGTCAGTGATAGCGAGGCTAAGCGTGCGGATGATGCGGCGGACTTGAGTGGGAGTGGTGCAGTAGGGGGGCATGATCACGATGACGTTGCCGACCGGGCGGGTCAGCACACCGCGGCTTGCCATGGCGGCGCAGACGCGGGTGCCGGCCTGGTCGCGGAGGTCAATCGGTTCGCGGGTGCGCCAGTTTTTGACCAGTTCGATGCCGGCAATGAGACCGACCTGGCGGATATCGCCGACCTGGGGATGGGCCCAGAGTGTGTGGAGTTCGTTGTGGAGGGAGGCATGGAGCCGGGAGCGGTCGCGGGTGGACGCGGGCGATTGCAGCAAATCGAGATTGGCCAGGGCGGTGGCGGCGCCGAGCGGGTGGGCGGTATAGCTGTGGCCGTGGAAGAAGGTTTTGAACTCTGCATACTCACCCAAAAAGGCATCATAAACGTCCTGGGTTATGATCGTGGCGGCCATGGGGAGATAACCGCCGGTCAGGCCTTTGGCCAGGGCGATGAAATCGGGTCTTACCCCTTCGGCCTGGCAAGCGAACAGGGGCGGGGAGCGGAGATTTGAAGTCGATGAAATGGTGCGGCCGCTGGGTTTCGCTGACGAGGGAGCTTCTTGTGACTCGTGAGGCGTGGCGCGTCCGAAGGCGGTAAGGATTTCATCCGCGATCAAAAGGGCCTTGTAGCCGCGGGCGATATTGGCGACTCGCCCGAGCCAGCCGTCGGGTTGAGGTATCATGCCGGCGGCGCCCTGGACGCGCGGTTCAAAGACGAAGGCGCTATAGGGTCTGCGTTGTTTGGCGGCGCTCGCGAAACGACTTTCAACCTGGTCAACGCATTCCCAGTGGCATTGGCGGTAGGTGCGCGCATCGGCGCGTTCGGGTTTGGCGCGATTGAACGGGCAGCGGTAACAATAGGGGGCCATCGCGGGATCGGACTTAAAGAGCAGTCCGGAATAGGCCCGATGGAACAGGTCGATGTGCCCGAGGCTGACGGCCCCGACGGTATCGCCATGGTAGCCGCCGGCCATGGACAGGAAGCGCGGCTTCGGGGTGAGGCCGGTCCGGCGAGCGAACTCGTAGGCGAGTTTCAGGGCCACTTCCATGGCGGTCGAGCCATCATCAGAGAAGAAGACCTTGGTCAGGGGGGATTGGAGCGTCGGATGAGCGAGCTGGACCAGGCGAGCGGCGAGTCGGGCGGCAGGCGGATTAGCCAGGCCCAGGGCGGATACGTGGGCGATCCGGTGGAGTTGATCCTGGAGTGCGCGATTGAGCTTGGGATGGTTGTGCCCGTGCAGGTTGGTCCAGATGCTGGAGTTTGCATCGAGGTAACGATGGCCATGGATGTCACGAAGGAACGCGCCGCGGCCGGAAGTGATGACGATCGGTTCGCGCTTGAGCCAATCGCGCATCTGGGTGAACGGGTGCCAGTGATGTTTGAGGTCCAGCTCAGCGAGGGAATGCATGAGAGAGAATGCTGCGAACGTATGTCGGCGATCAGAGCGACGCAAGCGCGAGCAGGAGCCGGCGAACATCCTCTGCGGTATGGGCGGCACTGAGGGTGATGCGCAGGCGGGCCTGGTTCCGGGCAACGGTGGGATAGCGGATGGCCGGAATGTAAATGCCCTGCAGCCGTAGCTTTTGGGCGGCTTTCAGCGCAGATTCTTCGCGTCCGAGGATCAGGGGCAGAATTGCGCTGTGACCCGCCGGGGCGGCTAGCCCGGTTCGATCCAGCCCTTGTCGGGTTTCATCCACCCGTTTCCACAAGCGATCGGCGAGCCGTTGACCGTCGCGGGATTGGACAATTCGAATGGCGGCCCTTGCAGCCACCGCGTTGGCGGGGGGCGAGGCGGTGGAAAAAATGAAGCTGCGCGCGCGGTGGATGAGGAGATCGATCAGGGGCCGGTCGCCGCAGATATAACCGCCGCAGCAACCGAGGGCTTTGCCGAGCGTGCCGAGTTGAATCTCGATGTCCGGGGTAAGGCTGAACTCGTCGATGAGGCCACGGCGGTGTTCGCCATAGAGGCCGGTGGCGTGGGCTTCATCGACCATGAGCCAGGCCCCGTGGCGGCGTTTGAGTTCGACAATCTCGCGGAGGGGAGCGACATCGCCGTCCATGGAAAAGACCGATTCGGTGACGACGAGGATGCGCGTGCGGGAAGTTGGGGCGGCTGTGGCACGCTGTTTACGAGACCATTTCAGGAGCGTCTCGAGGTGATTGAGATCATTATGACGGAAGACTCGGAGCTGGGCGCCAGAGAGGCGGGCGGCGTCGACGATGCTGGCATGAACGAGTTTGTCGACAATGATGATATCGTTGCGGCCAAGGAGGGCCGAGATCGTTCCGAGGGCGGTGGCATAGCCGCTGGAGAAGGTGAGGGCGGCGGATGTGCCTTTAAATTCCGCGAGGGCATCCTCGAGAAGGTGATGGGGGGCAAGGGATCCGCAGATCAACCGGGATGCGCCGGAACCGGCTCCGTAGCATCGAACGCCCTGGAGACAGGCATCACGGACTTTGGGATGATTGGCCAAACCGAGGTAATCGTTGGAGGAGAAATTAAGCAGATGGCGGCGACCCTCGCGGAGCTGGGGACACTGAGGGGAATCGAACCGGCGCAATTCGCGTTGGAGATCCCGGGTCCGAAGTTCGGCCAGTTCGCCGGCCAACGCATGGCGGAATTCGGTTGAGGATGTGTGCCGCATGAGCGGAGCGTAGCAAGGCCCGCACGGAGGTGAAGGACCAAAGCGATGGGGGAAGACAAAGACGGGAGGCGGACTCCCGGGACGGCTCCAGACTACTCGTAGCGCAATGCGTCGATGGGATCAAGATTGGCCGCCTTCAAAGCGGGGAAGAAGCCGAACACCACCCCGATAACGGCGCTTACCGAAAAGGCGAGCACCACCGAGGCATCAGAAATCAAGGTGGGAAAACCGGCGAACTTCGTCAGCAAAGGCGCCAGCCAGTACCCGGCTACGATCCCGAGCGCGCCACCGACGGCGCTTAAAAGAACCGCCTCCGTCAGGAATTGACGCAGGACATCGCGCGCGCGGGCGCCGACGGCCAAACGAATGCCGATCTCGCGGGTCCGTTCGGTGACGCTCACGAGCATGATGTTCATGATACCGATACCCCCCACGATGAGGGAAATCCCGGCAAACGCGCCGATCAGGATGGTCATGACCCGGTTGTTGGCGTTGGCGAAGTCGCTCATTTCCTGTTGGCTTCGGATGGAGAAATCGTCCTCCTTGTCCGGGGTGATTTGGTGGGTCTGTCGCAGAACGGCCGTGATCTGGTTGGTCACGTCGCTCATGACTTCAGGGCTTTCCGCGGCGAGACTGAATGCGCGGAATTTGGTATCGCCGGAAAGCCGCTTCATCACGCTGGTGTAGGGCATATAGATGACATCGTCCTGGTCCTGGCCAAAGGCGTTGGCGCCTTTGGCCGCCAGCCAGCCGATGACGGTGACGGGGGCGCTCTGGATGCGGATGACCTGCCCGACCGGATCGATCCCTTCGCCGAATAGGCTCTCCGCCGTCGTCTTGCCGATGAGGCAGACTTTATTCGCTGTGCGCACATCGACGTCGGTAAAGTTGTCGCCGGACTGGAACTGCCATGAGCGGATATTTACGAAGTCCTCGCTGACGCCCCAAATGCCGACCGAAGTATTCTGATTTCCCATGGTGACTTGCACGGTGGTCCGGACCTCGGGGCTGACTCCAGCCACGCCGGGCACCTCGCGGCGGAGGGTTTCATAATCGCGCTCAGTGAGATTAGGTTCCATACCGAAGCCGCGTCGGACGCCGCCGCGGGACATATTGCCGGAGAAGATAATGAGGAGATTATTGCCCATGCTGGCGATTTGGCGGTCGACCTCGGCCTTGGCGCCCGCGCCCATACTGACGCCGACGATCACGGCGGCGATGCCGACGATGATACCAAGCATGGTGAGGAAGGATCGCAGGATATTGCGACGGATGGCACGTAAGGCAGTTTTAAAAATCGCGATCATAAGTCAGGCGAGGTGGACGGCCCGTTGCTCCTCTTCCAGCGCCGCCAAAGCCGCCGGTGCATGCAGTCGTTTGACCACCCATTCGTCGGTCCGGATGAGACCGTCGCGCATCACGACTTTGCGTTTCGCGAAGCTGGCGATATCCAACTCGTGTGTCACCATTACCACCGTGATCCCTCGCTCATTGAGGGTCTGGAAAACGCCCATGACTTCGATGCTGGTTCGGGTATCCAGGTTCCCGGTCGGTTCGTCGGCCAGGAGAACGCGGGGTTGGTTGACCAAAGCCCGCGCGATTGCCACTCGTTGTTGTTGGCCACCGGAAAGCTGGTTCGGGTAGTGATCCGCCCGATCGGCCAGGCCGACCAACTCGAGGGCCTCCAACGCCCGGCGCCTCTGTTCGCGCGCGGGCACGGCGGGCCGGCAGTAAAGAATCGGGAGTTCGACATTCTCGAGGGCCGATGTTCGGGAGAGCAGATTAAATCCCTGGAAGACGAAGCCGAGCTTGGTATTGCGCAGATCGGCCAACTGATCGCGGTTGAGCTCTCCGACATCGACATTGTCCAGCAGGTATCGGCCACTCGTCGGTTGATCCAGGCACCCTACGGTGTTCATCATGGTGGACTTGCCCGATCCGCTAGCCCCCATTACGGCCACGAATTCCCCCGGTTGGATTTCCAGCGAAACGCCCCGGACCGCGTGCACCTCCATCGACCCGTTTCGATAGGTTCGGCACAGATCCACCAACTTGATGATTGGTTCCATGGCCTGTCCGCGGTTCTTCTAGCGTCGACGCGCGCCACCGAACGGATTCCGGGCCATCGGCGAGTCCGCCTCAACCGGGGCAGCAGTCCCAGTCACGACGAGGTCGCCCTCTTTCAATCCCTCCAGCACTTCAGTGCTTGTGGTGTCCGCAATCCCCAGTTTCACCGTCACAGGTTTTAAGACGGTTTGTTGGCCCCCCATCTGCGATGCTTTCTCCTCTGCGAGGTAAACGGTCGCGGTTCTTGGTCCTCCGGCTGACGCACGCGTTCTTTCGGGCGAACCCGCGCCAAGTCCGTTGCCACTTGCGCCCCCGCCGGGTCCGGATCCACCACCACGTTCGTTCGCGCCGCCAGGTCCGCCCCCCTGAGCAAAGCGCGCGCGCATCTGGGCCATCGCGGTCTCGTATTTCTGTTTCTGTTCCGGGGTCAAGCTGGCGGCGTATGCGGCCCGTTCTTCTTCCGTGGGCCGGCGGCGTTCGCCTCCGTCTGTCCAGGGCATCACCGGGAGGCCCGCGAAGGGACCGCTTTCGATCAGCGCGGTTGTGGCATTGGGCGACGGGGCATTTGTTGCGCCCTCGATGGCGGCCGCGGCGGGGGGGCGAAAGCGCACGGCGGCATTGGGGATTTTCAGGACGCCTTTTCGTTCCGCGGTGAAGAATCTCGCGGTGGCGGTCATGCCGGGGCGAAGTTTAAGGTCCTTGTTATCCACCGCTACCACCGTGGTATAGGTGACGACATTCTGATTTGTGGTTGGGGCATAGCGCACTTGCTGCACCTTCCCATCAAACGATCGCCCGGGAAAGGCATCCACGCTGAACTGCACTTTTTGCCCCTCTTCCACCCCGCCGACGTCCGCTTCGGACACGGCGGCCTCGATCTGCATTTGGGCGAGATCGTTGGCGACGGTGAACAGCGTGGGGGTATTCATGCTGGCCGCGACCGTTTGACCAGCTTCGACCCTGCGCGTGATTACGACGCCATCCATCGGCGCGTAAATGGTCGTGCGGCTCAAGTCGACTTTGGCGCGCTCGACGTTGGCCTGCCGCGTCTTGACTTCGGCTTTGGCCTGGCTCAGTGCGACCCGCAACTGGTCATATTCGGACTTGGAGATCAGGTTTGAGTCCATCAGTTCCTTGCCCCGATCAAAATTCAGTTCGGCCAGTTCCAACGCGGCTTCGGAGTTGGCCAGTTCGGCTTGAACTTGTCCCAGGGCGCGTTCGTAGGTAGCGGGATCGATCTGGGCTACCACTTCACCGGCCTTGACCGGGGAGTTGAAATCCACATTGATTTTGGTGATCACACCTGAAATCTGGCTGCCCACTTCGACCAACCGAACGGGGGTCAGTGAGCCGTTGGCAGTCACCGACTGGACGATATCCCCGCGAGTCACGGGAGCCGTTTTAAAGGCGAGAGCAGTGGCATCCGGATGCCGCCAGTAACGGATCCCGGCCCAACCCAAGCCACTGATTGCCAGCAGGATCACAACCCATTTGAGGGCTCCACCACCACGCTTGCTTGCCATATCTTCGATTCGTTGGCCCGGTTATTCCCGGACCGTATTCACTTCTCCTGACGTTTTGTGCGCGTCTGCGGTTACAATACTTGCCATTCTGTTTTGCGGAGCTGCCGGGGGATACGGTAGGCAAGGCGGGCATCCATTCAAGAGAAGTATTGGGCCCCGGTTTGGAATCCTGGGTGCGGCTTTATTGCCATGGAGTACGCTCGAAGAGCCATCGGCCCCATCGGGTCCAGTGATAACCGACCACGAATGTGATGAGGATCGCGACGGCAGGTGTTAAGTCGAACCGGCCGATGGTGAGCGGCAGTCCGCGGATCGGTCGCAGGGCGTTGCGGCCGGTAGAGGCCAGGAAATGCCAGATCGAAGAATTGCCCAAATAGACATGGCTGTTGAAGAGATGGATGCCGCAGAGGACGATGAGTGCATATTGCCATACGACGTAGCTGCCCAGACCGAACACCAGGGCTTGTTGCCAGAGCATCTCCGGCGTGGGCGAGGGATTATGGAGTTCCAGTTGGCCGATTGGCCAGCCGAGGAGAAACCAAAACGCTGCCCCCGCCACGAGGGGGACCAGCAAGGCCAACGGGATGGGCAGGTGCCCGAACAGGGCAAGCTGCATGCGGACGATGCGTTGGAGGGGGTCGTTTTCATTCGAGCTCGTGTTCACGATGGCGATGAACAGCAAGGCCAGGTAGTATTCGGCCAGAATCCGGCCGAAACTCAGGAACGAATAGAGGGTCATCTGCCCCCAGGAAACCGTGGGGAAATGAAGGGTGACGACGCCCAGGTTGAGCATCGGATCCGAATGCGTGCCCGGACCGAGTTGCGTGTAGAAAATCGCGCGGCCGACCAGCAGTGCCAGGAGGAATAACAGGGGCGTCCGCCGCCGGGGAGGACGTGGCTCGGTGCGTTTCAAAGTGTAGACCAGCGAAAGGGCCGTGGGCCGAGTGGCGGCGGTAATGCCAATGGCCTGCCAGCTCAACCAGAGCAGCAGTCCCGCGAAGTTCAGGATCAGGTCAACGAGGGGCATTGGTGCTGGAATCCTTGATCGCTTAAAGCGAGGCCGAACCGCCCGGAGTTTGGACTTCCAGGGTTCATGCATCAAGGATTGAACGACTTGAATCCCATCGTGCCGTGCTCCATAACGGATCGTGAGCGGGGCCGAATTGCCGAGGAACAGAAGGGCGAGGCTGCCCCGCTCCTATCCGAGGCATTTAAGCAGGGTTTCCGCGATGTCCGAAGGTGTCTGCGCAACCGCAATCCCAGCCGCCCGCAAGGCCTCGATTTTGGCAGCGGCGGTGCCTTTGCCGCCGGTGATGATGGCGCCGGCATGTCCCATTCGCCGGCCGGGCGGGGCGGTGGCACCGGCGATGAAGGCGGCCACCGGTTTCTTGCAGTGCTGGCGAATCCAATCGGCGGCTTCCTCCTCGGCGGTGCCGCCAATCTCACCGATCATGATAATCCCATGAGTATTGGGGTCGTCGTTGAACATCCGGACAATATCAAGATGGGAGAGACCGTGGATAGGATCGCCACCGATGCCGACGCAAGTGGATTGACCGACCTGGCGGCACGTCAACTGCCAGACGGCTTCGTAGGTGAGGGTGCCGCTGCGGGAGACGACGCCGATATTGCCGGCTTTGTGGATATATCCCGGAGCGATTCCGATGCGGCATCCTCCACTGGAGCCCGATCCCGTCCCGGGCGTGACGATGCCTGGACAGTTCGGGCCGATCAGCTTGGTTTTACGTCCTCGCAACGCCTGTTTTACTCGGATCATATCCCTTACCGGGATGCCTTCGGTGATACAGACGACGAGGTCCAGCCCGGCATCGGCCGCCTCGAGAATCGCATCGGCGGCGAAGGCTGCCGGCACGAAGATGGCCGAGACCGTCGCGCGGGTTGCCCGGACCGCTTCGGCGACGGTATCAAAGATCGGGATCCGTCGATCGAAGATTTGGCTGCCTTTGCCGGGAGTCACTCCGGCGACGACGCGGGTGCCGTATTCAAGGCTGAGTTGGGTATGTCGGCCGCCAAAGCTGCCCGTGATGCCTTGGACAATGACCTTGGTATCGGGTTGAACCAGAATCGACATAAGCAGGCTGGGATCGTCGTGGGACGTGCGTTCAGCGTTGGACCGAAGCGCCATTCGACACGGCTTTCACGACCTTTTGGGCAGCGTCGGCCATGGATTCGGCGCTCTGGATGGCGAGTTTGGACATGCTCAAGGTTCGCTTGGCGAGGTCCGCATTGTTGCCTTCGAGTCGAACGACGAGCGGGATTTGGAGGCGGCTGGAGTGCGCGGCGGCGACAATTCCGGTGGCGATGACATTGCAATCCATGATGCCTCCGAAGATATTCACCAGGATCCCGCACACGTGCGGGTCCTGAAGGATGATCCCGAAAGCGGCGGTCACCTGTTCGGTGCTGGCGCCGCCTCCGACATCGAGAAAATTCGCCGGTCGCCCGCCGTAATGTTGGATGATGTCCATGGTGGCCATGGCGAGGCCGGCGCCGTTTACGAGGCAAGCGATGTTGCCGTCGAGCTTGATGTAATTGAGATTGAACTTGCTGGCTTCGACTTCGAGCGGGGATTCCTCATGCAAATCCCGCATCGCCTTGATTTCCGGATGCCGAGCCAATGCGTTGTCGTCGAAATTAATCTTGGCATCAATGGCGGCGAGCGTCTCATTCCCATCGGGGCCGGTGATCAGGGCAAGCGGGTTGATCTCCACCAGCGAAGCGTCGCATTCCCACCAGGTCCTCCAAACACCCGCGATGAGACGGCTCGCCGCCGCCAGGTGTTCGCCTCTCAATCCGAGGGCGACCGCGAGCTTGCGCCCCTGGTAGGGCATCAAACCGAGGGTGGGATCGATCGGCTCGCGAAAGATCTTCGATGGAGTTCGGACCGCGACCTCTTCAATGTCCATTCCACCTTCAGTGCTTGCCATGATGACCGGCAATCCCGAAGCACGGTCCAGGGCTACGGCGAGATAAAATTCCTGTTTTACCTGGATGGCCTCAACAACGAAGAGTTTGCGGACCATCCGGCCTTCGGGTCCGGTCTGTTTGGTCACGAGCAATTGGCCGAGCATTGCGGCCGCTGTCTTCTCCACTTCGTCGACGGTCCTGCATCGTTTGACGCCGCCCTGAAGTCCGGATGTGAACGTGCCTTTGCCCCGTCCACCGGCATGGATCTGCGATTTGAGCACCACTCCGGTGCTTCCTTCGGCCAGGAGTTTGCTGGCGGCGTCTCGCGCCTCTTGTGCGGTAGAACAGGGTTCGCCCTTGGGCACCGTAACCCCGAATTGGGAGAGAAGCTGACTGCCCTGATACTCGTGGATGTTCATTGACCGGTTTAATTCTATGCAAGAGACGAGGCGGATCGTCACGCAAAAAGGCGGACTCATCCGGAGTGTCGCTCCCGATCGACTCGGCGAGGAGTCGGTGCCATACTGAACATCAAGCGAAAGTTAAGAGCAAGAGCGTCCATCCAACTCATTCCTGAAACCTCGGCCCGATTTTCGCCAAAATGTGATTTATGAGCATCGTGACCAAGACCGGCGATTCCGGCACCACCGGACTCATGTATAATCGGCGAGTGTCCAAGTGCGATCCGCGGGTGGAGGCGAATGGAGCCGTGGACGAATTGAACGCCGCTCTGGGTATGGCGCGCGCGTGGGGCAAACGCGCGAGCATGAGCGGCCAACTCGAATCCATCCAGGCGGACCTGATCGGTCTGATGGGGGAGTTGGCGACGCACCCGGAAGATCAGAAGCGCTATGCCAAAGATGGCTACCTGCGGTTGGACTCCGGCGCCATCGCCCGTATCGAGGAATGGTCCCATGCAGCGGAGGCGGCCCGTGACATACCGCAGGGATGGGCTACCCCGGGCAAGTCGCCCGATGCCGCGGCCCTGGATTTCGCGCGGACAGTATGCCGCCGCGCCGAGCGGCGAGTCTGTGCGCTGGTGGAGGGGGGGCAAACAGGCTGCCAACACATGCTGATTTACCTGAATCGATTGAGTGATTTATTATGGTTGCTTGCGCGAGAGGCGGAGGGATCGCCGACGCCGGTAAATCAGGAATAGCTCATCCCGAATCCGGCGCGCGGCAAGCAGCCCCCAGGACCTGACATCCGCCAGATGAGCCACTCCCACGCCGTCGGCGAGCGTGAGGGCCTTCCGTCCGCCAATGATCCACGGGCAAAGGGTGAGCTGAATTTCATCGACCAGGTCTGCGTCAAGCAGTGACGCATTGAGCCGGCTGCCGCCTTCACAAAGGAGTTGGCGGACCTTCCATTCCGACCGAAGCCACCGGAGCGCGACGGGAAAATCGACCTCGTTCGCGCCGCAGACATGAACGGTGTGCACGAGGGATTTGAGCCGGCGAAGCCGGGCCGGGGCTATGCTTTCGGTCGTCAGGATGATGATGGGACCGAAGGGCCTTCGAAACAATCGAGAGCCAGGGTCGACACTGCCGCGTCCGCTAACGACGACCCGAAGGGGCAAGGCCCTGGTTGAACGTGGGACGCGGGACGAGTTTGGTCCCGGTCCAAGATCGGCATCTTCCGCATTGATGGTGGTGGCGCCACATAGGATGGCGTCGGCCTGTTCGCGCAATTCGTAGAGATGCAGGAGATCGCGCCGGCTGCCGAAGGAGGAGATTGCGCGGTTCGCCGTGGCGATCTTACCGTCAGCGGTGATTGCAAGGTTGAGTCGGATGAAAGGCCGGTCGGACGGGGGATGGCTATGGCCGGTTGCCCGGGAGCTGGACGATTTCGCGGGCGGGCGGGTGGGGAGTGCGGCCGGATCGCGATGGTGCTTTGGCGCTTTGCGAGTGGGATCGGGTCGAGGAGTGCGGGCCGAAGGGCTCATACGATCAACATGGCATCGCCATAACTGAAGAAGCGGTATTTTTGGCGGACGGCCTCCTGGTAGGCTTCCAGAATGATCGCGCGTCCTCGTGTGCCCCCGGGGTCGATAAACGCGGCCACCAGCATGAGCAAGGTCGATTCGGGCAGATGAAAATTGGTGATCAGGGCATCTACCACCCGGAAGGAATGGGGTGGAGTAATAAAGAGTCGAGTCGACCCCGCGCCTTCACGGAGATCGTCCTGCAACGCGGCGTGTTCGAGGAGTCGAACACAGGTCGTGCCGACCGCGATGATGCGGCGTCGACGGGCGCGGGCGCCACGGATTTGGGCGGCGGCCCTGGCGGACAGTTCATAGCGCTCGGCGTGCATCACGTAGTTCTCGACCATCGCGGCCTTGATCGGAGCAAATGTGCCCAGGCCGACATGCAGCGTGACGCGACAGAGTTCGACCCCCTGCCGCTCAAGATCGGTAAGAAGCGAGGGCGTGAAATGGAGGCCCGCGGTGGGGGCCGCAACCGCCCCAGGGTTCCGCGCATAGACCGTCTGGTACCGTTCCGCGTCGAGGGTCCAGTCATGGTTCGGCGGGCGATGGATATAAGGTGGCAGCGGGACCTCGCCGATCTGATCGACGATGCTGCAGATATCGTCGACGTCCTCAAAAATGAGGCGGCACAATCCGCGGTCATCTTTCTCGTAGACGCGAGCTTCGATCGGCTTCCCGTCCGGCCGCTGAAATTGAAGGGATGTTCCATGGCGCACCCGTTTTCCCGGGCGCAGCATGACCCACCAATGATTGCGGTCTATTTGTTCGCCCAAGAGGACTTCGATTTGGCCGCCACCGTGGGTCTTCCAGCCGTGGAGTCGGGCTGGGATGACACGGGTATCGTTGAGCACGAGCAGGTCCCCGGGTTGGAGGAATGACGGAAGACCGCCGAAGACGTGGTGCGACCGGGAGAGATCGCAGCGCCGAAGGACCATGAGGCGGGATTGATCGCGGCAGGCGACGGGCGCCTGGGCAACCAGTTCGGGAGGGAGGTAATAGTCGAACTCGCTAACCCGCATGGATTCAGAATTTTCGCGGGGCCGGAAGACGCCGTTCCAGGGCCTCGAGGCGAGCTTCCAGTTCGGTGTTGCGGGCTTCCAGTTCGGTAATGCGTTGGGATTTTTCCTGCACCAGGTCGTTGAGCCCTTGAATCGCGGCGAGGGCGATGCCATCGGCATCCACGGTGGCAATCCGGCGCGCGTCTCCGCCGAGGTTGAAGGCGGCATGGAAATCCTGCGCGGTGGGCCCAAGATGTCGGACTGCCACCGATTGACTACGGTAATTCCAGGCTTGCACGGGAAGGGCGGCCACCTTTTCCAGAACCGCGCGGGGATCTATCCGGGTGAAGTTGGTCTTGGCGGCGCGATCGCTCAACGTGCTCCAGCTTCCCCCACCAGGTTCCAAAACCACGCCGGCGGTGGGCTCGCCATTGGCGTCGACAGCGCTGATGAATCGGGTGCCGCCCGAGGCGCGGACGGAGAATTCGTCGGCGCTGGTGCTTGCGAAATCACCATCGGAAGTATCCGCCCAAACGAAGGACCCGGGGTGAAGGGCCTGGGCGCGATAACCGGCGGCGAGACTAAGCCGGGCACCGACGACATTTGAGCTGCCACCGGGGATCGCCGCATTCTCGGCGTTGGCGGTGATGTGATTGGCCAAGCCTCCGCCGATGCTGCTTTGAGGAGAGAAGGCCCCGATCTGGTTGAGTTTACCGCCGGCGATGGTGGAACGGGGTGAATCGTTCAGGATTTGATTCTCGCCACCGCCGCCAATGGCACCGGAGAAGGAGTTTTCTCCAATGAAATTGTCTCCACCGCCGGCGATGGTGGCGTAGCGGGCGTTGTCGAGGATGGCATTTCGGGAACCGCCGCCGACGGTGCTATAATAGGCGGAGATCATATTCGAGGTGCCGCCACCAATGACCGCCGCATAAGCGCCCTGCGTGATCGTGTGAAGATAGCCGCCACCGATAAACCCGCGAAAGGCGTCTTCTGCGATACGATTCTCACTGCCACCGGCGATGGTCCCCTCGAACGCCGTCCGCTCGATGCTGTTCAGATGACCACCGGCGATGGTCGCGCCCGACGCGTTCGTCCCGATCCAATTCGCATAGCCACCCCCAATCGTGCCAAATTCAGCATGCACCGCATTGGTGAAATTGCCGGAGTCGTTCGGATAGATCGCGCCCCCGCCGGAGATGGTTGCACCGGCCGTGCCCGGTCGAACAAAATTTCCGCTGGACCCGCCCACGACGTTTACAATGTTCGGGAAGGACGTCGGCTCGAGGCGCATGGCGCGGCTTCCGTTCACCTTAAAATCCAAGGGTTGGTTGTCGAGCGTGCCGATAAAGTGCTTATTGGCGAGGGTGCCCGAATTCCCGGTAAGGTGCCAGTCGAAGCTGCCGCTGAAGGTCAGAGTGTTGGCATTGGCGTCGAGGCTCAAGTTGTCCCCGGCCTCGAGCGCCACGCTGTCCCGCAGACCATTGAGACTGCGCACCACCTGTCCATCGGACAGGCGGTCGCCGGTGATCGACTGTGGGGCGATCTGGACCGCTGTGACGCTTGCCGCCGGGACCGTGATCGCCACATCCGCCTGCGCGGCATTGTCCGCCCCGAGGGCATGGACCGCGTAGGGGGCGGGGGCCAACCGCTGACGCGGAGTCAGGATGACGAAGGGATCGCCGGCAGCGGAGGGTCGAAGACCGATCTCAAGCCACAAGACCTGGCCATCCAACGGTCCGGTCCCAAAGTCGAGATCTGCGCTGAACAATCCATCATCGACGCTCACTGACGTGTTGGTGAGCGGGCCGGCAAGTGGAGCTGAGCCCTCCGCCGTCGGGTAGAGCGAAAACTTGAAATCATAAAGCGCACCCGCGGGTTGGTTGGTGCCCGTCAGAATACCCTGGTAACGGAACGCCGTATCCGCCGCCGCGGCGTGTGAGGCGACGATCAGGGCGAGCCAGCCCGTCATGATTCGTCCCCAGTAAGGAACAGTGATTTGCATAAGTTCAATGGTCTGGACTTGGATGGGATGTTATTGGGCCCGGACCAAATCCAATCACCGGCATTATCAGAAGGAACCGATCCGATCAAGGGCCGTGCGATGGACCCCAGCAATTCTCAATATGGCGTTACAAAGCCTGCGCCGGGTGAGGGCACCCGGCGCAGGCCCCTGAATCGAGTCGTCTTGAAGGCCGGGTGCCCTCACCTGGCACTTCGATCCGCCATAATAAGAATTACCAGGTGGAGTGGTGGCGTGCGCGGTGAGGCGCCAGCCGATTCTCGTCGATCAACCGAGCAGTGTGGCGTTCCACCGTTCGGCTTGGGACGGGGAGCCGCCCTGGAGCAGATCGACAAAGGTGAGCAAAGCCCTTCGGGCGTCACCGATCGGATGGTGAAAGGCCTGCCAATTATCGCTATCTTCGCCGTCGTGATTAGGGATCACCGAATCGAAGTGATGGGCCAATTGCAATTCTGAATAGGCGCTGCCCGCCCGCCGTTCAATCTCCTCGAGGTCTTGAAGCGAGAGCTCGCCCTTCTGACTCCGGGTTCGACGCAGCAACTTGCGCCGCATGATGTCGGTGATCAGGCCCGGCAGATCCAAATGCGGTTGAGCCTGGAGATGCACGATTTCTTCACGCGACAATGGCGCGAGGAAGATCGAGAGCCGCGCGAAGTCTTTCAATGCCGGATGGGTCTGTAGGGACCGAGCCACAAATGGGTTCCCCTCGAACAGGACGTCGTGCGCGCTTAGAGCGGATCGGAGGTCATCGAGATCCACGGCCTGCAGATCGCTCCGCGCCTCGATGACCAGGAAACGGGCGTTATTGCGCAACGCCTCAATCTCGCCTCGGCTTCGGAAATAATAGGCGACGCCGTCGTGCTCGCCCGGTCTGGGGCTGCGCGAGTTATAGAGCACCAGGGGCAGAAGCTTCGCGGCGAGCTCGGGATGACACTGATGCAGGGCCCTAGTGAGCGGGCTCTTTCCCATGCCCGATGGGCCGGTGAGCAGGACCAGGCGGCTTTTTGCATGCATGGCATCCAGCGCAGGCGAGTTTTTCGGCAGGTTCAGGACTTTGGCATTCGGCGGTCGAGTTCGTAGGCGGCACTGATAAGGGCGAGATGAGTGAACGCTTGCGGATAATTGCCAAGCTGCGTCCCGAGCGGGCCGATTTGTTCCGCAAAGAGACCCAGGTGATTGGCATAGCCCAGGGCCTTCTCAAAGTAAAAGCGGGCCTTCTCGAGGTCGCCGGACCGCGCGAGGCACTCCACATACCAGAAGGAGCACATCGTGAAAGTCCCTTCGCCACCGGCCAGCCCGTCGTCTGCGACGGTGTTGTCATAGCGATAAACGAGCGAGTCCTCCACCAGGGTTCGCTCCACCGCCATGAGGGTCTTGACCCAGCGAGGATCGCTCGGACTGATAAACTTGACCATCGGCATGAGCAGGCAGGCGGCATCGAGGCATTTCGAGCCCTTGTGTTGCACGAACGACTCCAGTTCCCGATCCCAAAAGTTGGTGTAGACATCCGTATAAATCCGGTCGCGGACTCCGTACCATTGTTCGAGGGGCGCCGGGAAAGAACGCTTCAGGGCGAGCCGGATGCCGCGATCCAGCGCAACCCAGCACATGAGGCGGGAATAGAGAAACTCCCGCGGCCCATTACGCATCTCCCAGATGCCCTCGTCCGGTTCTTGCCAGTGATCGGACACCCAGTTGATCAGCCGGACGAGGTTTTGCCAGAAATCATAGGAGATCGGCTCGCCGTATTTATTGTAGAGATAGACCGAGTCCATCAATTCGCCATAAATGTCGAGCTGCCGCTGTCGGGAAGCGGCATTGCCGATGCGCACGGGAGCCGATTTGCGGTAGCCTTCCAGATGGGTTAATTCGATTTCGGGAAGCTCATGGCGGCCGTCCAACCCATACACCAATTGCAGGGAACCATCCGGATGCAGTTCGTTACACCGTGTCTCGATCCATTTCATGAATGCCGCTGCTTCCGAGGTGTAGCCGAGCCGCATGAGACCGTAGAGCGTGAACGAGGCGTCCCGGATCCAGGTGTAACGGTAATCCCAATTTCGAATGCCGCCCAAATCCTCCGGTAAACCAAAAGTGGGCGCGGCCACCATGGACCCGTGCGGTGCCGAGGTCAGCATTTTCAGAGTCAACGCCGAACGTCGGACAATTTCACGAAATGATCCGTAGTATTGGGTTCCGCCTAACCAATTCCGCCAAAAGTTGAGCGTCTGCTTGAATGAATCCTCGACGTAATGCGGCGCCGATGAGGGGGACTCTTCACCCGGCACCGCCTCTTCCAGGATAAACGCGAGGGATTCCCCGGCAGCCAATTTGACTTCGACGATGGCATCGCCGTTCACGATCTTCGCCGGCGCCTGTGTCCGCAGTCGCAAGGCCGTGCGATCGGCGCCTTCCGAGATAAACAGCACCTCGCCGTCTCTCTGCTCCACCCGATGGCTGGCACGGGCATAATCGAAACGCGGCGCCAGGAGCATACGGAAGGTTACTTCGCCTTTCACCGCCTTCGCGCGCCGGACGAGATCGTGTGCGTGTCCCATGTCCTTGATGGGCATGAAATCCGAAACTTCGGCCACGCCATCGGCGCCGAGAAACCGCGTCAAGAGCACGTTCGAATCCGGCAGATACAGTTGTTTATTTCGCGCCTCGCCCATCTGCGGCGCCAATTGAAACCGCCCGCCCTTCGTGTCGTCGAGCATTGCGGCAAAGATCGTGGGCGAATCGAAGTTGGGGTAAGCCATGAAATCGATCGACCCGTCGCAACCGACCAGGGCGGCGGTATGCAGATCGCCGACGACACCGTAATTTTCGATTGGCTGATAACTCATGCTCAAGGGGGCCTTACCGCATCTCCATCTCCCGGGCAACCCGCGCGGCACTATACGGGCATTGGATGAATTGTTCCACAGACTTGTTGGTGCCCGGAACGCCGCGGCCGCGCGTCATTCAACAAACTGGGGATGCGCCTCCAGTCGGGCGAAGGATTCCGGGCCCAGGCGAAGTTGATGGTACCGGGGTTCGTGCAAAGGTTCGGCGCTCGTGGATCGTCGCACCCGCGCCAGCCAGGCGGGGCGAAGGGGCTCGCCGATCAGGTCGAGCGTGTTGGCGGCCAGCGTCGTTTCTTCTTTGTCGCCCGTGGCGTGGCCAATTCCCACAAAGAAGCCGGCCAGGAGCAGCGTGACCCGGATCATGGTGCTCCGCGAATAGGTCGTCAGCCCACAGGGCTGTTCCACATCCAACCGTCGATGCAGGTCGTTAAAGACCGGGAGCGTCCACATGGCGGGATTCTTGGCCGGGGAAAACGGATCATACAGAATGGCTGAGGGCGCTTCGGGAGGAGACACGCCAGAGCGAGCTTCGGGCTTGCGCCCTTGTGCCAGGAGCATCGGGAAATCATGCAAGCAAAACGACCAGTGAACTGTTTGCCGGCCGTTGCGGAAGGTGATCGAACCCTCCGGGTGCAGCGCCAGGGTTTCAAGCGGTTGTCGATACTCGAGCAGATACGGCAACGATTGGGCATGGGCCAGGGCGAACTGAAGGGGTTCGAGCGTGTGATCGAAACTGATCAGGCGAATGGCCGTGTGGCTGTCGCGAGTGGCGCGCAACACGGCAATCGCGTTCGCTGCCGCGCCTAAACCCACATCCCAGATCACGAACTCTCCATGGTGCCGGGCTAACCGCTCCTGCAGTCGAAGCTGGCGCACATGCAAATGATCGGCCTCGGCTGATGGACCAACCACCGGATGAAACGTCTCCCCATGGGCGACTGAGTGGACGCTGTGTGTGCCGTTTTTAAGGCGGACCAGACTGTACGGTAAAGATATCAGACGGACGGAAGCTACCTTGGTTTCATGGCAGTCAAAACACTTTATATTACGCCTTGGATGGCAAAGCGATCGCGGCCGAGAATTCGAACCCCTCGAGCCCGGCATTGCGTCCGAACATCCGAACTTCTCGAGCCGTGCACGCGTTGACGAAGCGAGCTAGAACCGGCAGGAGCAACGAATGATTCGGGGAAAGGCTCGTTCCTTATTCGTCCGCGTTCGTTTTTTGCGGCGATTCCTTCGCAGCTTGTCTGCGTAATGTCCGCCGGAGACGCGCAGACGTTGCACGGATCTAACGCGGTCCGACGGTGGGCCGTTGCTGCGCCGGGTCTGCGACACAGCCGCCCTCCGCCGGAGACGTGCGCAGCTTGGCCGGAGCGCGACTGTGCGCGAAGCGCCAGTCGCAGCAGCGTACGACGGGGTGGGGGCGTTCGAAATGTTCCAAAGCCCCGATGTCGAACCTGTCCGTGTATCCGCCCCGTACACAAGGGGGAGAGGTTCAGCGTGCCGCCGCAGGTCTCGGCAGGCGCCCTCCCGGTTTCCCTGGCTCCGGCCAAGGTTTACTCCATGGAAACGACGAAGATCTGATTGAAGCGGGTGTCGCCGTCCAGGATCCGACGGATGTAAGCGATCTGGCGGCCGGATGGGGAGAAGACGCAGGCCTCGGGTCGAGGAGCGGACTCGTCATCCGAACGGGCAGTGAGCCGGGTGCTGAGACCGGAGTCGAGGTCAGTTACAAAGACGCTGTTGTCCATGACATGGGAGATTTGGCGACCATCCGGGCTCCAGGTGAAACTGGAAGCAATGTTCCAGGGATTGCGCGTGAGCTGGCTGGGTTTGCCGCCCCGCGGCGAGATCGTCCACAGTTGGACGACGCCATCATCGTCTTTCATGAGGAAGGCGATGTATTCGCCATCCGGGGAAGAACGGAGCCAATGGCGAGGGCCTTGAAGGCCGGGTTGCTCCCGAGCTTCGGTGTCGGTGAGTCGACGCTGGGAGGTGGCGCGCGGCGGGGCCGGCATTCGGGTTTCAGTCCCGGCAAGGGGTCCGGTCCCGGGGATGGTGATGTCTTCAGGGAGATCCACGAGAAAGACTTCGGTGATGAGGTCGCCACGCCGGCTGAGGACAGTGCCCTGGAACGCGAGGGCACGCCGCTGGCGTTGGCCGTCGGCGCGAAGATAACCGTTGGTGCCAATCCAGCCTTCCTCGCATGCGCGGACGATGTCGCCCGTCCTGGGAATGGAACGGGTTTGAGTGACGAGGATCGAGAAGTAGGAGCCGTCGCGGTTGCGGGTAGAACCGGATTTTACGTGGACCGGTTGGACTGGGGCGCAGACTCCAACATTTCGCTGGTTGAGATCATGATCGGCTCCTGGTTGGGCAAACTGCGCCAGGATGTGGTCTTCGTAAGTGAAACTGACCCATTGGCCGTCGCCGCTGAAGACATGGACGTGCGACCCGCCGCGGAGTGCGCCTGGTGTGAAAGGAGGCAGGAGATCACGAGCATCGAGATTGACGGCATGCTGGGGTTGGTCGAGTTGGACGATGACGCCGCGCCGGTGATAGGCGTTGTAGGCCCAGTCGACGGTTGGGTTCTCGGGGCCAAGAATGAAAACCACTTCCGGCCGGACGGGATTGAACGTGGCGACCCCGCAGTTGGCGTGGCGGCTGGCGCGATAGAGCACCCGGGTTTCGGGCGTGCGGACATGAACGACCTCAATAGTCACGCCATCAAAGATAGTTCCCTCCGCATCGGAACGCGTGTCGTACACGATCCACTGGCTATCAGGTGACCAGACACCGATGTTGGTCAGGATGTGGCCGCCGCGGTTGTGGGTGATTTGACGTTCGGGGCGCAATCTTTCGCAAATGATGGGTGGAGGCATGGGGGAGGTATCGGCTGAGGTGGGCGCCGAGGTCGCGACTACCAAGAGCACGAAATACAGCCGGTGCCACACTATGGCGTGGTTCACGGCCAGCCAGGGGACGCCTGCGCACCGCCCGGATCGGGAAAGACAGCAGGTGCGCTTGATAGGCGGAGGCTTCATTTTGCCGATAGATCCAGGCAGATCAGGAGGTTTTCGTTGCGGAGATAGAGCCTGCGATTGCTCAGGTACTGGCGCGGTCCAACAGGGAAAGAAGAGATCCGGGACCTGAAACGGCCTCCGTTCTTGCGGTTTTTCAGGGTCCAGGCCGAAACGTCCCAATAGGCCGCCTTCGCCCAAAACGATCAACTGATGATCGGCGAGGATGGCGGAACCGCGACCATAGCTGGCGGGCTGCCGGGTGGTGTGGCGCCAACTTTCGTCTCGATCCCACATCAGCTTGCCGGACGCGAGTTCGACGCAACGGAAACGCGCGTCGGGTTCGTTGCGTCCGCTGAAGGCATAGAGGTAGCCGTTGTGATGGATGGGGGTATTCCAGTGGGTCTCAAGTGCGGTGCCTTGCCAGAGCTCATCGAATCCCTCCGGGTGCACCCGCAACAGGACCGAACCGACATGGTAGTACGCGGCCGAGAAAAAGAGCCGGTCCCCCACGACCACCGGGCTGGCCGCATTGACGGATTCCTCGACCCGGGCTCGGAACCACCGACTGAAATGGACTCGCCCGTTCGTAGGATCCAAGGCAACCAAACCCTGGCGCATCAGGCAAAACACAACGCGCTGACCGGCGAGGGTGGCGGCGACGGGGGTGGAGTAGCTGGCTTGTTTGTCCAATTCGCGCCAGACCACGGTTCGTTCACCGGGCCACCCGAGCATCGGTTGGCCTTCCCAGTTATCCTGGCCCACACTTTTCCAGAGCGTTCGTCCCTGAGCCGGATCGAAGGCAACGACGCCGGCGTTGGGTTGTCCCCCCACCATGACGATCAATCGATTGCCTTCCATGATGGGGGAACTTCCCACGCCGAAAAAGGCCGTGGGGATCTTGAATTCCCGCGAGGTGTCACGGGACCAGATTTTGCGGCCGGTATCGAGTTCAAGGCAAAGCAAGCGGCCCTCGGCGCCGAATGTGTAACATCGGTTCGCCTTCAACAACGGCGTGGCCCGCGGGCCATTGTTGTAGCCATAAGGATCAATGAATGCGCTGGGATACGCGTAACGCCAAAGGGAACGCCCCGACCCGGCTTCGAAGCATTCGACAATTTCCTCGCCGCCGTCGCGGTGGTGGAGTACGAGGCGATTTCCGAGAATCGATGGCGCGCTGTAGCCGCTCCCGACCTTCTTGGTCCAGCGCCGCGGCGGTCCGTTTGTCGGCCACGAATCGATCAAACCGGTTTCGGAGGAAATCCCATCGCCGTTAGGGCCGAGGAATTGGGGCCAGTCGTCCGTCCGACCTCCGGGCCCCAGGAGCAGCCCCGCAACAGGGATAGCCCGCCAGGCGGCCGCGAACCGGTGTTTGAGGGATCCGGGACCCGTCATGATGCCAAGCGTGCACGCTTGGGATTGGCGCTGTCAATCCGAAGGCAGTGGACTCAGGCGGGCTGGGCGGAAGACGTTCCCGGCAGTGTGAACCGAAAAGTTGTTCCTTCGCCAGGCCGGCTCTCAGCCCGCACCTCGCCGCCGTGCGATTGGACGATGTGTTTGACGATGGCAAGCCCGAGCCCCGTGCCGCCTTGTTCGCGCGAACGTCCGCGGTCCACGCGATAGAATCGCTCGAAAACCCGGTTCAGTGCCTCCGCGGGTATCCCCGGGCCATCGTCGGCGACCGAGACCTCGATCGCATCCTGGTCCACCAACTGGGCGCGCGGCCACCTGGATCCAGCCGTGGGGCCGGCCATATTTGACGGCATTATCGATGAGGTTATAAAGGACCTGCTGAATCCTCTCGGCATCGGCCCGAACCTCCAGAGTCTTGTCCACGGCGTTTTCCAGGCTCATGGCTTTTTCGTTCACGCGCGCCCGGAGATCTTCACAGACCTCGGCGATCACATCGCGCAGAGCGAACTTTTCCAGGTTCATGGCCGCGCGGCCCGATTCGAGGCGTGAGATGGTGAGCAAATCCTCGATGAGATAGTTCAGCCGATCGGCGTGTTTACGGATCGTCTGCAGAAAGCGGCCCGCCACCTGCGCATCATCCTTGGCTCCATCCAACAGCGTCTCCACATAACCTTTGATCATCGAAAGCGGCGTGCGCAACTCGTGACTGACGTTGGCGACAAAGTCTTTGCGGGTGTTCTCCAGTTGTTTGAGCCGGGTCAGATCATGGATCACGAGGATCATGCCCACCGATTGACTGCGTTGGTCCGGGAAGGCCGTGGCATTCACCTGCAGGAACCGATGCGACGGACCGCCGAGCTCCAGCTCATAGTTGAGCACTTGTCCCTGGACGCGGGCGCGTTCCACGAGCTCATGCAATGGCTGCAAGCGAAACGCTTCCAGGACCGTCCGCCCGCGGATGTCATTGCTGAATCCGAACAGCTTCTCCAGCGCAAGATTGACCAGCCGTATTCGACCGGTCTCGTCGAGCAGGATCAGCCCCTCCACCATGCTGTTGAAAACGGCGTGTTGCTGCGTTCGCGCTTCCGCAAGCGTGATTTCATCGCGCTCGGCACGGGCGACCGATTCGCGCTTCAGCCGCGCAAACTCAGCTTCCAGCCGGCGATGCCGCGCCCGCCACATGAGGTGCAGGAAGACCAGCGCGACACTGGCGATGATGGCCAATGTGGGCCACATGACATTGAGGCTCAAACGCGGTCCTCAGACCCCGCTTAAGAACAAACTTGACCAGGCAAACCGAATCCAACGAGACCAGATCCGACGGTGACATGCTTGAGCGAGCAAGAGCTCTATCCCTCCGCAAACCGGTACCCGACACCTCGCACAGTATCCAGGTAGTGCGATGCGCGTCCCAACTTCTCGCGGAGTCGGCGCATATGGGTATCCACAGTGCGCGTATCGATCAAGTTATCGTAATTCCAGACGTCATGTAGCAGCTGCTCGCGCGACTGAACGCGTCCTCGACGCTGGGCGAGGATGGTCAGCAATTTGAATTCCGTGGCCGTCAATTCAACGCGCTTTCCGGCTACGCTTACCAAATGACGGGGAATATCGATGACCAAATCTCCCAGGTTGAACCGGTCTTTTTTCTCCTCACGGGCGCTGCGCCGATGCAGGACATTTTTCACGCGCAGGGCCAGTTCCCGCGGACTGAACGGCTTGGTCACATAATCGTCCGCGCCCAGTTCCAGTCCCAAAACACGGTCGATCTCCGCGGCCTTGGCGGTCAGCATGATGATCGGAATCGCGGCCGTGGCTGTATCCCGCCGCAAGATCTTGCACACCTCCAACCCGTCGACTTCGGGCAACATCAGATCCAGCACGATCACGTCGGGCAGAATTCCCTTGGCCTTATTTAGGGCCTCCTCTCCGTCTGCGGCCGTGACCACCTCGTACCCGGCGGCTTTCAAGTTGAACTCAATCAACTCGATGGCATCCGGTTCGTCATCGACCACTAACACTCGAGCTGTCACCCGAGTCTTGGTTACCATGCGGGGAATCCTCCCACAATCGCGGTGGCGTGACAAGTGGGTTACGTTCCAGTGACGCGGGGTGGGCTGTCGGCGGAGCGCACCGTCCGCGTGGAGGATCGTCCGGTAGCGATCAACCGAGCCAGTGCCCGCGATAAGGTCGTTCCACCCACTCGTTCAATTCGGTGAGGTTGGTGACTTTCATGTTCGGTCCATCCCACGTCACCGGCTTGCCCGGCCCGACGTGCTGGGCGAGGTTGGCCAGGAGCGTAAACTCGGTCAACCGGGCGCCATAATCAAAACTCGCGGCAGTTTCCTTGGCACCCTCGCGACAGGCGTCCAGGAAATCGTTCATGATGTTCTTGGTCCGGGGCAGGCTTTCCGGCGGGGCGGGGGCCTCTTTCATCTTTTCCCAGGGAAGGATGTGCATATGACCACCGTAGGTGGCGGTGTAGATGATTCCCTTACTCCCGACATAGAGGGAACCGCTGTCGTCGAATTCCTCATCGGGATATCGGGCCTGAAGATCCTTCAGCAAAGGCGGCAGATTCCGGGCGTCGCCCGTGGCGGCATGGAGGTTTCCGACCGGCTCGGCCTGGGTGTTCTCGTTGAGTCCTTCGTACCAATAGACTTTGACCGGGGGGAGACCGGCCCGGGCGGGACAATCCCAACGGACCCGGGAACCGGTGGGATACCGCTCGTCGCTGCCGCCGCGCATTTGTTCGACTTCAATGGCTGTCGGATGGTCGATTTTGAGGGCCCAGAACACGCCGTCGAGGACATGGCAGCCCATGTTACCAATTGACCCATTCCCAAAATCGTACCAGCCATGCCATTCATGCGGGTGCAGGTCCGTGTGGTAATCGCGATACGGCGCGGGACCGATCCATTCCTCCCAATGCAATCCCTCTGGGACGGGTAACACCGGCGGGCGAGGCCCCTGCCCGCCGTTGGCGCGATCGGTCCAGCTATGTGTCTCAGTGATTTCGCCGATCGTGCCGGCCCAGATATATTCGCACAGTCGGCGATAGCCCTCCTCGCAGTGCCCTTGATTTCCCATTTGCGTGGGGGCCTTGGAGTCGCGCGCCATTTTGCGGAGTTTGCGCGCCTCGGCGATGTCGTGGCAGAGCGGTTTTTCGCAATACACACCCTTCCCCAATTGCATAGCGATCCTCGAGGTCAGCGCATGGTGATGGTTGGGCGTGGCGATGAACACCGCGTCGAATTCCCCTCCCATCCGGTCAAACATCCGGCGGTAATCCGTGAAGGCTTGCACCTGCTCGGGATCCTGGCCTTTGCTCTTCAACCATGTTCGTACCGAAGCCTGTCGTTTCTCGTCCGGATCAACGATGGCCACCACCGCGTCCTTGCTCTGATTGACCACCCAGTCCAGGTGCGCCATGCCCCGCCCGCCACACCCGATCTGCACGCACCGAAGGCGATCGCTCGGGCCCGAGGCGGCCAGGATGTTCGGGTTGGGGAATATGCGCGCTGCGGACAATGCGCCAGCGCCAACTGCACTCCGCTTGAGGAATGAACGACGGGATAAGCCGGTTTTCATGGATTGCATGACTCACACGTTACCGAATTCCCGCCAAGGCTCAAGCCTTCCGTCCTGTATCCTTTTCAAGCTGGACTGTCACCCGAAGGTTCTGGGCCCTGCGCCGCCAGTTTTCAGTTTTGGGCGTCGTCATTTGCCCCTATGTTCAACGAATGACCGTGATTGAGGTGATTCAGCGGAGCACGGATTTTCTCGCCAAGAAGGGCGTGGAATCTCCCCGGTTGCAGGTCGAACTGCTCCTCGCCCACCAACTGGCTATCCCCCGACTCAGCCTCTATCTCCAATTCGAGCGCGTTCTTAATGAATCCGAATTGGCGAACCTGCGTGAGGCCGTGCGCCGGCGAGGGCTGCACGAACCGCTCCAGCACATCGTGGGCGGCGCCGGGTTTTTTGGCCTCGAATTGAAATCGGATCCCCGGGCCCTCATTCCGCGTCCGGAAACGGAACGACTGGTCGAGTGCGCCCTGGCTTATCTCACCGAGTGCCGTCCCGGTCCCGTGCTGGCCCTGGACTTCGGGACCGGGTCCGGTTGCATCGCCATCGCCCTCGCCACACGACGGACCGATCTCACCGTCCATGCGATCGATTGCTCTTCCGCGGCACTCGAGCTTGCGCGTGAAAACGTCCTGCTTCATGGGGTCCAGGAGCGGGTGCTCCTTCGGCAGGGAGAGGGTTTCGCCGACTTGCCGGAGGAATTGTGCTTCGATTTGATTGTCTCGAACCCGCCTTACATCGCCACTGGTGAAATCGAGAATCTATGCCCCGAGGTCAAGGATCACGACCCGCGGATCGCACTGGACGGGGGGGCGGATGGCCTGGACTACTACCGCCGAATCGCCGGCGATGCGCCATCGCATATGGCGCCCGGCGGACGGCTCTTGCTGGAATTGGGCGACGGACAGTCGGCGAGTGTCAGCCGGTCTTTCGTCGATCACAACTGGATTGTCGAGGGCGTCGAAAAGGATTACAATGGTCAGCCTCGGGTCTTGCGAGCGCGTCTGGACAGCCCGGAACGACCCTGACGCTCGCAGCCAGCAATGAACGGCATATCGACATACCCATTCGGTTCCACCGAGGTTCGGTATTCTCCTCCCAACCCCGCCCATGGATAGTCTACTCATCAAGGGCGGCGTCCCGCTCCACGGCGAAGTCACGATCAGCGGCGCCAAGAATGCCGTGCTCCCAATCATGGCCGCCACGCTGCTCACCTCCGAACCCTGCGAGATTCGTCGCGCCCCCGAGCTCAGTGACGTTACGTTCATGGGCCGGATTTTGAGCTCGTTGGGTGCGAGCGTGGACATCGAGGGCGACACGTTGCGGATCCAGGCCGCCAAGATCAAAGACGTGGGTGATTACGAGCTCGTCCGAAAGATGCGCGGCTCGATCTGCATCCTGGGCCCGCTCCTGGGCCGGCTGCGGCGCGCCTGTGTGTCGATGCCTGGCGGTTGTGTGATCGGTCCTCGCCCAATCGATCTCCACTTGAAGGGCCTCCGTCAACTCGGCGCCCGAATTACCATCGATGGCGGTTATGTGCATGCCCACGCCCCGAGGCTCGCCGGTGGGGAAGTATTTCTCGGTGGTCGCGTGGGCCCGACGGTCCTTGGCACCGCGAATGTCATGATGGGGGCGGTGTTGGCCGATGGTGTGACCGTGATTGAAAGCGCCGCCTGCGAGCCCGAGGTGGTGGACCTGGCGGAGTTTTTGATCGCCATGGGTGCGCGAATCAGCGGCGCCGGCGGCCCCACGATCACGATTACGGGCGTCAAACAATTGCACGGCGCGGAACACGAGGTCCTTCCGGACCGAATTGAGGCGGCTACGTATGCCATCGCCGCCGCCGCCACCAAGGGTGAAGTCACCTTACTCGGTTGCCGTCCCGATCATCTCCACGCCGTGCTCGATAAGTTACGCGAAGCGGGGGTGAAGACCGAACGGCGCGGCAGCGCCTTGACCATCCGTCGCCACGGCCCGCTCAAACCGGTGGATGTAACGACCCTCCCCTACGCCGGGTTTCCGACCGATGTGCAGGCTCAGATGACAGTCCTCATGAGCCTCACTCCAGGCATCAGCATCATTACCGAGCGGATCTTTGAATCTCGGTTCATGCATGTGAGCGAACTGGCCCGACTCGGTGCTGACATTGCCATTGAAGGCCCCAGTGCCATTGTCCGCGGCGGGAAACGCCTGAGCGGGGCCCCCGTCATGGCCAGCGATCTTCGCGCCTCCGCCGCCCTGGTCATCGCCGGTCTCGTGGCCAAAGGCAGCACCTTGGTCAAACGCATTTACCATCTCGATCGCGGTTATGAGCGGATCGACGAAAAATTAAGAAAGCTGGGCGCGCGCATCGAGCGCGTCGAGGAGGTATGATCCGCAAGCTTATCGGCCTGGTCTTGATCATTGCCGCCTTGCTGGGGCTTAAGGAACTCCATCAGTACCTGGGAAGAAGTAAAGCTCCAGCAGGAAGCCAAGAATCGCGAGCCCAATGCAGCTCCCGCGGCTGCGACTGTCCAAACTCCGTCCGGGGAATTGCCCGGCCTGCCTCCAAGCCTCGAGGCTTCGCTCAAGGAGGCGAGGGGCCAAAGCCCAGCGGCCCTCAAGCTCTGGATTGAAAAATACCGGCCGTATGTCAAGGATCCCCGGTTGGCCAGCATCGAACTGGATTACGTGGTGCTTATTGGCGGGCGCGACTATGTCCAGGCCAGAAAGATCCTGCATGCGGTCCAAGAGCGCACGCCCACGAACAGCCCCGTCTATATGCGGATACAGCAGCTGCGACGGAATTACCCTTGAAAATTCGTCTGGAACTGTTGCCGCGTCGACCCTAGAGTCGGCGCGAACTCCAACAGCACTGCAACGCTCATATGGACGTCACATTCATTTGCCCCAATTGTAAACAGGAACTCGAAGCGGACACTTCGCTCGCCGGAACGACCATCCAGTGCCCTTCCTGCAATAAAAACATCACTATTCCCGAGCCGGACGTCCAAAACGTCAGAATCATGAACCCCATTGCCGCCTCGGCCGCGGCCCGGGAAGAGAAGCACTTCAGCGTGCCCGTCCATGAAGGACCCTCGGAAATCCTCATCAAAGCGCCGGCGAAGAAAGAGGAGACACCTGCCGACGGGAAGCGACATTTGCGGACGAAGACCATTCGCCGGGTGGACTGCATCGAGGTGGGCCATGATCGGTTCGACGAGATGGTCAGTAAATTCCTCGACAAGATCGGCGACGAGAACCTGGTCAATATCAACACCGTCAGTTACACCTACATCGACATTGGCTCTCAAAAACTGCTCACCGACTTTGGGGTGTTGATCCTCTATCGCACTTACTCATCGCCAACATCACCCGCGATCGAGTAAGGCGGAGGGGCCGAGACCGCCAGCCTCCTCCGCCATGACCACATTATTCCCCGTATGCTGACCCTCAGGGGGCTGCGCAAATCCTATGGCGGTCGCACCCTGATTGATGACGGAAACCTCCAGATCAATCGTGGTGATCGCATCGGTGTCGTCGGCAGCAATGGCGCGGGAAAATCCACCCTGTTTGCCCTGATCCTGGGTCAGGAACCGCCCGATGCCGGCACCATCTCCCTCCAACGTGGCGTCACTGTCGGCGAGCTGCCTCAGGAATCCGCCCCCGTCCGTGACGACCGCGTCCTGGATTGCGCCGCCGAAATTACCCCCGAAATCGGGCGTCTTCGCCGCCAATTGCGTGATGCCGAGGCAGTAGGCGACGGGGTCCGCCTCGATGAACTCAGCCGACGTCATGATGAACTCGAGGTGCGGACCATCGAGGCGCGGGCGAAACAAATGCTCGCCGGTCTCGGTTTCCGGGCCACCGATTTCGATCGTCCACTGCGCGAACTCAGCGGCGGCTGGGTCATGCGCGCGCACCTCGCGCGATTGCTGGTCCACGAGCCCGATCTCCTGCTCCTGGACGAACCCACCAATCATCTCGATCTACAAACACTGATCTGGCTGCAGAACCACTTGCTGGCCTATCCCGGCGCGCTCCTTGTGATCTCGCATGATCGCGAGTTCCTGAACTGTCTCGTTGGCAGCATTATCGAACTGCGCGACGGCCGGCTCCGGCGTTATGTCGGCAACTATGATGCATTCCTTGTCCAGCGCGAGGGCGACCGCGTCCGGCGGCTCGCTGCTTACCGGAATCAGCAGCGCGAGATCGCGCGGCTCCAGGCTTTCGCGGACCGGTTTCGCGCCAAGAATACCAAGGCATCGCAGGCCCAAAGCAAGCTGAAGCAGATTGAGCGCATGGAGAAAATCGAGGCCCCGGAAGACGACGAGGCCGTCATTCATTTCAAGTTCCCCCAGCCTCCACGGGGCGGGCTCAAGGCCGTCGAGCTCGTCGGTGTCCGATACGCGTATGCTCAACAGACCGTCTATGAGCATCTCGATTTCGAGGCCCAGCGAGGCCAGCGCATCGTCCTGCTCGGCCCCAATGGCGCGGGCAAATCCACGCTCCTCAAAATCCTCGCTGGTCTCCTCATTCCACAAGCGGGGCAGCGTCGCCTCGGACATAATATACGACCCGGTTATTATGCCCAATACCGCGTCGATACGCTCCAGCCCGACCGAACCGTGCTTGCCGAAGCACTCGATACACCCCACACCCTCACCGAAGTCGCCGCCCGCACGGTCCTTGGCTCTTTTCTCTTTCGTGGCGATGACGTCTTCAAGCCGGTACACGTTTTGAGCGGTGGCGAAAAGAGTCGGCTTGCCCTCGTCAAATTACTCCTGGACCCGCCCAACCTCCTGTTAATGGACGAACCAACGAATCATCTCGATATCGCCAGCACCGAGACATTGCTTCGCGCCTTGCAGCAGTTCCACGGCACCATCGTCTTTATCAGCCACGACGTCTTCTTCATCCGTGAGCTCGCAAATCATGTGGTTCATGTCCAGGACGGTCAACTTCGACATTATCCCCGGGGCTACACCTACTACCTCGACAAGACCGCCGCCGAGTCCGCCGATTCCGACCCGGTTGCCGCATCCCGCGCCGCCGATCCGGCCGGCTATCGCCCCACCCGGATTCGCGTCCAGAAACGCGTCGAAGCCGAACAGCGTCAGGCGAAATCGCGCGTGCGACGGGAGCTCAAATCCGAAGTCGACCGGATGGAACAGGAGATCCATCAGTTGGAAGCGCGCGAGGGGGAATGCACCGTTGCGTTGGAGGATTCGGAAACGTATCGGATTCCCGGGAGAGTCGTCGAACTCCAACAGGAATTCAAACAGCTCCGGGATCGGCTCACGGAATTAAACGTCGCCTGGGAAACCGCTGCCACGCGCCTCAGTCATTTGGACCTGGAACCCTGAAACATCCCTGGTCAGTGACCGGGTCGTGGTTCGTCGGTTATCGATTGCCATCGTCCAGCTTTCGAAACTCCAGATATTGCTGCCACGGCAGGCCTTCACTGACCGTTCGCTCCCAGCGTAGTGGATGCAGCGCCATTTCTTTGCGCACTTGAGCTTCGGTCATTGTATGAAGTCGTTTAATCGGAACGTCAGGATCTCCGGCCCGGTATTCCACGAGGACCAATCGTCCCCCCGGCTTTAAGGCCCGGCACAACGCCGACACCATCTCGAAGGGATGGGAGAACTCGTGATAGACGTCCACCATGAGCACCAGGTCAACGCTCTGATCGCGCAATCCAGGATCGAAAGTGGAACCTAAGATTGGAATCACATTCGTAATCCCTTCGATTTCCAGCCGGTTCGTTAAAACCGCCAGCATCTCCGGCTGGATGTCCACTGCATAGACCTTCCCCCCCGCCCCTACCACTCGCGCAATCCGGCGCGTGTAATAACCGGAGCCGGAGCCGATATCCGCCACCTGGGCGCCGGGCTCCAATCCCATCAATTCCAGAACCCGATCCGGTCGTTCCTCCTCTGCCCGCTCTGCCCGCTCAAGCCAGGGCGCCCCCTGATGTCCCATCACCGGGGCAATTTCGCGGCCCAGATAGAATTCGCCCGTTCCCTCCGGGTCCACTGTCGCCCGCGGAATTTCATCCTGCGAGGCCGCGGCGCCAGCGACACCAACTGCGGGGATAACACCGCAGATCAGCGCGAGAATCAGGCGAATCACGGTCATCGCGTCGTGCCCTCCAGTGCAGCCTTTCCCCCGGCGTCCTGCAATAGATCTCATGCAACCGAACTTACCGGGCTCGGCTGGAGACGGCAATCCGCGTTCCATACCAGGACCCAACTTTGAGGTTGCCCTAAACGCTCGCCCGACGGCATAAGCGCTCCATGATCTCTTCCTGGAAAGATCGGTGGGTGCTGATTACGGGGGCTTCGAGCGGATTCGGCGCCGCAGCCGCGCTCGCCTTTGCGAGGATGGGCGCCCGACTGTTGCTGGGTGCCCGGCGCGTGGATCGACTGCAAAGGGTGATCGAGGACGCTCGGCAAAACGGCTCCCCCCAAGCCCTGTTTCACGGATTGGACGTGATCCAAACCGACAGCGTGAAGACATTCGCCACCTGGGTGCGGGGGCATACCGCCACATTGGATGTGCTGATTAACAATGCCGGCGGTGCCAAGGGCCTCGACCCGGTGGCCGAGGGGAAGGACCGCGACTGGGAATTCATGCTCCAAACCAACGTGCTCGGTTTGCTCCGAATGACCCGCGCCATGCTGCCGCTCCTCACCTCCAACCCCGGCAGCACGATCTTGAACATCGGATCGATTGCGGGGCGAGTCGTCTACGAAGGCGGAGCGGCCTATTGTGCAGCCAAGGCCGGAGAACTCCAGATTACCCGCGCCCTGCGCCTCGAACTTCACGGCACCGGCGTGCGCGTCTGCACCATCGATCCCGGGCTCGCGGAAACGGAGTTCTCGCTCGTCCGTTTTGGCGGCGATACCGAGCGGGCCAAGAAGGTCTACGAGGGAACCATGCCCTTGACGGCCGGAGATGTAGCGGAGGCCATGGTTTGGGTGGCCACACGTCCCGCACATGTATGCATCGACGAGTTGATCATCAAACCGACAGACCAGTCGGCCATTCACAAGGTACATCGACGCCCCTGAAGCCCCCGGCTGGGAAGACCGGGATTGAGAGGGAGAGACGAGTGGCCACCCGCATCCCGCGCGGTTTCCAAGAACAGAGTCGTCAGTACCCTTGGCACGCTCGGATCGATCTCGTCCGCCCAGGCCGTGATACCGCCTTTGACGCTCTTGAGATACTTGAACCCCTGTTCGCGGAGGAATCTCAAGGCCTTGAGCGACCTGATCCCGCTCTTGCAGTGGATGTAATACTGAATGTTCGGGTCGAGCTCGGTGAACCGTTCTGTCAAGGCACTTAACGGCACGAGCGGAACACCGGGGATCCGGGCAATCTCGTATTCGTCCGGCTCGCGCACATCAATGACGTGGATTCCTGCGTTTGGGTTGTCCAAGGCACGCTTGAGCTCCTGCACGTTGACCTCATCGGGATCGTCGTTCAACTCGGGCGGTTGGATGCCGCAAAATTGTTCATAATCGATCAGACTCGTCAATGTAGGGTGCTCGCCGCAGAGGGGACATTCCGGATCGCGCCGCAACTTGAGCTCGCGAAATTTCATGTCAAGCGCGTCGAAGAGCAGTAAACGACCGATCAACGAACTACCCTTGCCGAGGGCGAGTTTAAGAATCTCCGTGGCCTGAATCGTGCCGACGATCCCGGGCAACACTCCCAGGACGCCACCCTCCGCGCAGCTGGGCACCATTCCCGGCGGCGGCGGCTCGGGATACAGACAACGATAGCAGGGACCACCCAGATGCGGGGCGAAGACGCTGGCTTGCCCTTCAAAACGGAAGATCGATCCGTAGACATTCGCCTTTTTGAGCATGACGCAAGCGTCATTCGTGAGATATCGAGTGGGGAAATTATCGGTGCCGTCGACCACCACGTCGTAATGCCCGATGATCTCCAGGGCGTTTTCGCTGCTGAGTCGGACGGCGTGGAGCACCACCTCCACGTTGGGGTTGATCCGCTTGATCGTGGCCTTGGCCGATTCCGTCTTGGGTCGGCCGACGTCTTCCGTGCCATGAATGATCTGGCGCTGCAGATTCGAGAAATCGACTGTGTCGAAGTCCACCAACCCGATCTTCCCGATCCCGGCCGCGGCAAGGTACAAGGCAATGGGCGAACCGAGCCCTCCAGCGCCGATGCAGAGCACACTGGTCGAGCAAATCTTCTTTTGGCCCGCCAGGCCCACTTCGGGAAGTATCAAATGCCGCGAATAACGGCGTATTTCTTCATTACTCAATTGCATAGGTCAACCGAGGGCGAAAAGTAACCCCGTCCTCCCGTGACGGCAAGGCTGGGAAATCCCTTTTGGCATTGATGGGTGCATCCCCAGCTTGTCGGTGGTCCTGTATCATCCGCCGCGTGGGGGCACGCGGCCGTCAATGGGAACGCCTTCTGCCTGTAGTCCAGGGGCCTCACCGCGCGTCCGCCGGCGCCGACAACTTGAGGAATGCACCGGGCGCTGACCCCATTCGTGTCTGCCACGAAAGACATCAACGGCAACATGTCGAATGCACCAGCACCGCGAGCAGCGCGCCGGTCAGCGGGCCCAGGATGGGCACCCAGGCGTAAGCCCAGTCACTGTTGCGCTTGCCGGGGATTGGAAGCAGGGCATGGACAAGACGCGGCCCCAGGTCCCGCGCCGGGTTGATGGCGTAACCCGTAGTGCCGCCCAAGGACAGGCCAATGCCGAGCACGACCAGGGCTACCGGCACGAGCCCGAGCGAGCCCAAGCCGATCGGAACCGAGGTCGCCTCCACGCCGCCGGGGAATTGAAAACTCGGTTCGGTGACGAGGAAGATGGGCAGGATCAGGACGAACGTTCCAACCATTTCACAAAAAAAGGCCTGTGGAAAACTCCGGATATTCGGCGCGGTGCAGAAGCAGGCGAGTTTCCCGTCCGGACTGTCCGAGACGGCGAAGTGCGCGCGGTAAAAAAGATAGACGAGGGCTCCGCCGACGACACCGCCAAGGAGTTGAGCGATTAGATAGCCCACAACTTTGCCGGCAGCCAACTTGCCTGCGACGGCCATCGCCACCGTCACGGCCGGGTTGATATGGGCACCGCTGGACGGAGCGGCGCAGAAGGCGCCTACGAAGACTGCGACGGCCCAGCCGGCGGTGATGGCCACCCAGCCGGCATTGTGTCCTTTGGTTTGCGAGAGGAGGACATTGGCAACGACGCCGTTGCCCAGGAGAACGAGCAGAGTCGTCCCGATGAATTCCGCTAAGTAAGGGTTCATATATGGAGTGTTGGGATAGGGTTCAAGAATCCACCAGGTATCTCAAGGCAACTGCGGTGAGGGCCATCGAGATTGCGGCCCGGGCGTTGAGCGCGAGGGCTCGCGTCCATCGGGCCAACACGTCGTCCACCGTACGGGCCATTTCGTGGCGCGCCGACCAGACGACCTCCGCACCGGCAATCGGCAGCGCCGGGTGCAGCGGTGCGGCCAATTCCGGCTGCGCGCGTTGGAGCCCGCGTTCCTTCAGCGCTTCCATCACCAGCGAGATATTGCCCTGCTGAAGATAACGCACCCCGCCATGCACCAGTTTTGTGGTCCGGCTCGAAGTCCCCTTGCCGAATTCGCTTTGTTCGAGCAAAACAACCTCGTAACCCCGCGCGGCGCCATCGACGGCAATCCCGACCCCCGTCGCTCCGCCGCCAATGACGATCAGATCCCACGGCTCATGCCGCTCGTGTATGAGGCGCAACGACGTCGCGCGGTTCATGGGCCTGATCCGGAGCCGGTGGGTCCCGCCGTGGAATGCTCCTCCCAATCGCGAGCACGGTTCAAGGCCTCCGCCCAGCGCTGGCGTCGGTGCGTCGCCTCCGCCGCGGACATTTGCGGCTCGAACGTCCGGTCAATTTGCCAGGCCTGTCGGATTTCCTCCCGGTTCTTCCAGAACCCGGTGGCGAGCCCGGCCAGGTAGGCCGCGCCGAGGGCAGTGGTCTCGATCGTTTTCGGCCGCACGACCGGCACTTGGAGGAGGTCGGCTTGGAATTGCATCAGGAGCGAATTGGCGCAGGCGCCGCCATCCACCCGCAGTTCATTCATGGCGATTCCCAAATCCTGTTTCATGACTTCGAGAACATCAGCCACCTGCAGTGCGATGCCTTCGAGAGCCGCTCGGGCGATGTGGGCGGCCGTCGTGCCACGGGTCAGTCCCAAAATCATCCCTCGCGCGTATTGATCCCAGTGGGGCGCGCCCAGACCAGCGAAGGCCGGCACCAAATAGACACCGCCGCAGTCCCGGACCGTCGCGGCAAGGGATTCGACCTCGGCCGACGATTTGATGATGCCCAGCCCGTCGCGCAACCATTGTACAACTGCTCCGCCGATGAATACGCTCCCTTCGAGGGCGAACTCGGTCTGGCCGCCGAGTTTCCAGGCCACGGTGGTGACGAGTTTGTGCTTTGAGAGGATGGGAACCGTTCCGAGGTTCATGAGCATGAAACAGCCGGTGCCGTAGGTGTTTTTGGCCAGCCCGCGCGTGAAACAGTTCTGTCCAAACAGCGCCGCCTGCTGATCACCCGCGACGCCGGCGAGCGACAGGGGTGTTTCAAAGAGACCTTCGGCCGTCTCGCCATATACCTCGCTGGAAGATCGAATTTGCGGGAGGACTTCGCGCGGCACTCCAAGAATGCCAAGTAACTCGTCGTCCCAGTCGCCCGTGTGCAGGTTGAAAAACATCGTGCGCGAGGCATTCGTGGCGTCGGTGACGTGCAGCCGCCCCGCCGTGAGTTGCCAGAGGAGCCAGGTATCGACCGTGCCGAACGCGAGCTCGCCGCGACCCGCGCGTTCGCGAGCGCCAGGCACGTGATCCAACAGCCATCGAAGTTTGCTGCCGGCAAAATAGGCGTCCACGACCAGCCCGGTCTTCCGCTGTATCACATCAGCGTGACCCTCGCGGGTGAGGGCGTCGCAGAAACCCGAAGTTCGCCGGTCCTGCCAGACAATCGCCCGGTGGACCGGCGCGCCCGTATGGCGGTCCCAGAGGAGAGTCGTTTCGCGCTGGTTCGTGATGCCCAGGCCCGCAACGTCGGCGGGCTTAAGGCCGGACTTGGCCAGCGCGGCACGGGCGGTATCGAGCTGTGTCTGCCAGATCTCCAGCGGATCGTGTTCGACCCAGCCCGCCTTAGGGTAAAACTGCTGGAATTCCTTCTGCACCACGGCGCGAACGGCGCCGTCATGATCAAACACGATCGAACGTGAGCTGGTCGTTCCCTGGTCAAGGGCTAGAATCGCGGATTTCACAGTTGTTGGGCGGGAGATTACGGCAGGATACATAGGCAGACGATCATGCGACGTCAAGCCCCGTCAAGCCCGTTGCAGGCGCCACGAAATGCCCGCCGCGTATCGACGAGGATTCGATACGGAACGACACGGCCCGTAGGCAGGGGTGCATCCTGGGTTATCGGCGGCTCTGCATCATCCGCCGCGTGAGGGCACGCGGCCTGCAAGGGGAACGCTCCATGCCCGTAGCCCCGGTGTCCTCACCGGGCGTCCGCCAACGCCGCCCTCTGTTCAGGCTTGCGCCGGGACGGCGAGGACAGGACATCGTGCGGCACGGAGGACCTGTTCGGTCGTGCTGCCGCGCAGGGCATCGAGGAAGCCGTCCCTCCCTTGGGTGGGCATCACAATGAGATCCGCGTCGTGATCTTCGCTGACATTCAGAATCTGATCGACGACATCGCCAGATACCTGCTTGTCCTCGAATGTCCATTCCGGATGGATGGGGCGCTCCGGGCGGGGCGCGGTGTCGGTTTCGCCCACGTGCAGCAACGTAAAATGGACTTTGGTGCACCCCAGGGCGTGGGCGATGCAGGCCGCGGCGTCAAGCCCGCTTTGAGGTTCCGGCGCACGATCAACAGGGACGAGGATGCGCTCGAGATGGAGGTTCCCATTCTCGGTGGAAACGAAACCCACGACGCGTCGTGGCACAAAGAGCGTCATGATCCGGGAATGGCGGGCAATCGGTTCGGCGATGGAACGGTTGATCCATCGGGACAACCCGCATCGTTGATGCGTGGCGAGCACGATCAAATCCGGTTCGTGGTCGGTCAGGTATTTCAAAATCGTCCGAACCGGGTCCTCGCCGGATCGCTTCACCTTGTGCACTTCCAACCCGAGATTTCGCACCTCCTCCTTCGAACTTCCCGGGGCGATCAGGCCCCAGCGCATGAGGGCCTCGCGAACGCTGGGAAAGTCGTCCCAGTCGATTTCCTTCGCATCCGGGTTGGCATGGAGGATGTCCAGTTCGGCCTTCGCACCCAAAGCAAGCTTAACAGCATGCAGGAAGGCGGCTTCGTCACCCGGGCTGAAATCGGACGGGTGGAAAATGCTGGTAAGAGTGTACGGGATCATTTGCGCAGGGCGTTGCAAGGCCTGTCAGGAAAATGGGCCGGATCGCCTTTATCCTGATTCATGAACTCGGCGATCATTTTGCCCAAGGTCTTGATCCACGCCGGATGCAGATTCAGGCAGGGGACGAGGGCGAAATCTGTGCCTCCCGCGGCGAGGAAGGATTCGCGGCCCCGAATCCCGATCTCTTCGAGGGTTTCCAGGCAATCACTGACAAAGGCGGGGCAAACCACGCAGAGCCGGCGGACCCCGTCGCGCGGGAGCCGTTCGAGCTCGAAATCCGTGTAAGGTTTCAGCCATGGATCGCGGCCCAGCCGCGACTGGAAGGCGACGGAATAGCGTTGGATACGAGCTTTGCGGACGAAGGCCTCAACGGTTTGAAGGCATTGGGCCCGGTAGCAGGTGGCATGTGCGGGGCTGGGCAAGCGGCAGCAGTCCTCGCTCCGCAGGCAATGTGCCCCCGTGGGATCCGACTTTCGAAGGTGCCGCTCGGGAAGTCCATGAAAGCTGAACAGCAGATGGTCATAGACCGAAGGCAGATGGTCGAGCGTATTGGCAACGAGCGCTTCGATATAGTCATCGCGCTGGTAAAAGGGCGGCTGCACGGTGAGACGAATGTGCGGCGCGCGGCGCGCGAGCACCGTCTGGACTCGTTCCAATGCGGTTTCATAGCTGGACATCGCGTAGTGCGGGAAAAGGGGAATTAACAATAGCTCCTGAACCCCGCGACGGGACAAGGCCTCCACGGCGGAAACGATGGACGGATTCTGATAGCGCATCGCCAATTCAACGGTAACCGCCACCGTGGCCTGCAGCGCGGCCTGGACCTTCCGGCTCAGATCTACCAGAGGCGAACCGCCGGGACCCCAAATCGCCCGGTAGGCCTCAGCCGATTGCTTGGGTCGGAACGGCAGGATCAGGCCATGGACAACGAAGAAACGCACCGGCCAGGGCGCATCCAAGACCCGTTTGTCCATGAGGAATTCGCGAAGGTACCGGCGGACATCGGGCACCTTCGGCGAATCGGGAGAGCCGAGATTAACGAGCAGAACTCCTTTATCGGTCATGCAATGTTGGGGTGGAATCGAGCACGGCGTCCTCAGCGCCAGCCGCAGGATGCGCGAGAAACCCTTGAATGCGGTCTGCCACGTCATTTCCCGAGGCCATCGAATCTCCCAGGGAAATGCCGTCGCGGTAGTGTCCGGCGAAAAACAGGCCCGGAGCTTGAGTTTCGAGCCGAATCATGAGTTGCTTAAACTTGTCATAACCGACTTCATATTGGGGTATGGCCTTCGAATAGAAAACGTGGTGGCTGAAAGTCGGTTGTCCGCGAACTCCCAGGATGACCCGAAGATCTTCGGCCGTGATGGCGGTGAGCTCTTTCGCGCCCAGGCCGGCAGATTCCGGTGACCGCGTGCCGCCCACATAACTCGTGAGCGTGACATGACCCGGCGGAGCTCGATGGGGGAATAGCGATGAAGAGAAGATCGTTCCCAGGATCCGAAAGCCTTCAACAGCGGGAACGAGCATGCCGAAACCGTTCAACGGATGCGACACATCTTCCCGGCGGAATCCCAGGACCACACTGGCCACAGGTGGATATCGGATTTCGCCCATGGGCGCCAGAGTCAAGGCGTCAGCGCCGATCAGTTTCAACTCAGCCAGCCGGTAGGCGGGCGCAGCGAGCAGCACGCTACTGTGCCGGGTCGTTTGTTGGCCACCCTTGGCCTGGCAGGTGACATCCCATTCGGAAAGGCGGCGTTCCAGGACAGTGACCTTTGACTCCAGTCGAAGCGATGACTCAAGCTGCCGGCCCAGGGCTTCAATCAATTCCTGGAGGCCGTGGGCAAAGGAAAACTTCGGCGCGTTCTGCTTGGAGACCTCTGCGCGCCGGCGCCTTTCGCGCGCGCCGAGGATCTGGCCTTTGATCAGCGAGCCATATTTCTGCTCGAGGGCGTGAAGCTTCGGGAATGCGTGCTTCACGGAGAGTCGGGCGGGATCGCCGGCGTAGACCCCGGCTACGAATGGATTGATCGCATAATCGAGGAACTCCCGACCCAGGCGGCGCAATACAAACTCGGCCAGACTTTCTTCAACTTCCGGGTCCGACCGGCGGATGAATGGTTCCGCCAGCAGCCGCAGTTTGGCTGACCGCGAGAAGAGCGGCGTGGACCAGAACTCCAAAGGCGATCCGGGTAGAACAACCGGACGTTTGCCCCGTACGATATAACGGTTGCTGGCGGCCGGGTCCGAGTAAATCCGGCGGTCTTCGAGGCCGAGATCACGAATCAGATCGACAATGGACGGGGAAGTTTCGAGCACAGTGTTCGGACCAAACTCGGCCAGGTATCCGTCTTGTTCGGCCGATTGGATTACCCCGCCGAGCCGACGGGTGGCTTCGTACAGGATTACCGGGAGCTTCTTCTGGTGCAGGCGGAAAGCGGCGGTCAAGCCCGTGATTCCTCCGCCGATGATGGCAATGGGGTGCATCGCGGACATGTCCGCGCTCAGACGGTGCGCGAGTATCGACGATCCTTTTCCCGGGGAAGATGCGCGTCGAAGCGCATCGCGATGTTGCGAATGAAAAGGCGCCCGAGGTCGGTCACGACAAATCCGGTCGCATCGCGCGCCAACAGACCGTCCGATTCCAAATCGGCCAGGGAAGCCAATTCCACCGCGAAACAGGCAGGGAAATCGAGCCCAAGCAGACGGGACATCTGCGCGTAGTCCAGAGAGAGATCGCACATTAACCGCATAATGATGAGGCGACGCCTGCGGTCGTCGTCTGTCAATAAATAGCCCTTGGCCACGGGAAGTTGCCCCTGGTCCAGCCGGCCGTAGTAATCCGTCAGGTCTTTGAAGTTCTGCCAATAGAGGTTTTCCGTCTGCGAAATGGAGGACATGCCAAAGGCGTAGATATCCGCGCCGCCGCGGGTGCTGTAACCCTGGAAATTGCGTTGGAGCGTCTTTTGTTTCTGCGCGAGGGCGAGCTCGTCATCGGCCCGCGCAAAATGGTCCATGCCGATGTAGACATAACCGGAGCTGGTGAGTTTTTCGATGGTCAACTTCAAAAGCCGCAGCTTCGTGTCTGCGGAGGGGAGGGTAGATTCCTTGATGATCTTTTGGGCTGGCTTGATCCATGGCACGTAGGCGTAGTTGAATACCGCGAATCGATCGGGTTCAAGCGTCAGAACTTCGTTCAACGTCCGCTCGAAAGATTCCGGTGTCTGGTGAGGCAGGCCGTAAATGAGATCGATGTTAACCGAATGAAATCCAACTTCCCGTGCCCATGTCACCGCTGCCTGGCTTTGTTCAAATGGCTGGATCCGGTGCACCGCCTTTTGTACGACCGGATCGTGGTCTTGAACTCCAAGGGATGCCCGATTGAACCCGACTTCGTGCAGCGCAACCATATGGTCCCGGGTGAGACGGCGCGGATCGATTTCCACTCCGGCCTCGGCATTGGGGTCCAGGCGGAACCGCCGACGTATCATGCCACCCAGAGTTCGGATTTCGTCGGGCAGCAAAAAAGTGGGCGTGCCCCCGCCGAAATGGAGTTGTATCACCCGCCGGTCGGGATGGAGCAACTCACTCATCTGCTCCAATTCCCGCTCGAGATAACCGAGATATGCGGCGCTCTGAGACTGTTGCGGGGTGATGACTGTGGTGCAACCGCAGTACCAGCAAAGGGAATGACAAAACGGCAAATGAAAGTAAAGCGACAGGTCGCGCGCCTTCAGATTGTTGGCGCGAATGCCTTCGATGATCTGGTCCGGCGTGGTTTGCTCGGTGAAATGGGTCGCCGGAGGATACGAGGTGTACCGTGGACCCGGCACATTGTATTTTTGCACCATGTCCAGATTGACACGCAACGTTCCGGCGCGGCCCTCGGACATTGGTGAATCGCCGGCATTCGCCGCCGAGGGTGTGGGGAGAGTGGAAGGAAGGGTGGGTATCATTTGAACTCCCGAATCGTATTCACCATGGCTTCGATCGCCTCCAGTTTCGCCAGGGGTGGAAGCCCGTGTCCCAAATTGAAGATGTGCCCGTTCCGACCGCGCATGGAATTCAGGAGTCGGAGGGTCTCCCGGGTCACCACCGCCGGATTTGTGGCCATCAGGGATGGATCGAGGTTACCCTGAACGCCCATGGCCGCCGGCAAACAATCCCGCACCCAGGGCAAAGGCACTCGCCAATCGACGCTTGCGACCCGGGCACCGGTATGGATGAGAGGATCCCAGGGCCCATGAAAGCCCCGCGCATAAATGATGACCGGGACGCCCTGCGGCAGTCCCTTGATAATGGCGCGCATCCACTTGGCGGAGGCCGCTTCGTAGTCCGAGTACGCCAGCAATCCCGCCAGGCTATCGAAGATCTGTACCGCGTCTGCTCCGGCTTCAATCTGCATGCGCAGATGTTCCGTGATCGCGGTGGTCAGACTTGCCATGAGTTTGTGGAAGAGGTCCGGTTCCGTATGGAAGAGCAACTTGGCCCGATCAAAATCTGAAGCACTGCCTCCCTGCATCATGAAATTCGCCAGGGTCCAAGGCGACCCTGCAAAGCCGATCAAAGCGGTGCGCGAGCCAACTTGTCCACGGACCAGCCTAAGGGCATCCGCCACGTAAGCGAGTTTCTCGCGTACGGCACCTGGATTGAGCCGGTCGACGTCCTGCACGGTCCGAACCTCGAATTCCATCGCCACCCCGCCGCCATCCCTGAATCGATATCGTTGTCCCATCGCCTCGGATATGACGAGGATGTCGCTGAACAAGACGGCAGCATCAAAGTCGAACCTTTGGATCGGCTGAAGGGTTACCTCGGCGCTGAGCTCGGGAGTCTGCACCATCTCAAGAAAGGAATACCGAGTCTTTAACTCCCGGTACTCCGGCAGTGCGCGCCCTGCCTGCCGCATCAGCCAGACGGGCGGAAACGTCAAAGGACGGCCTCCAAGGGCCCGAAGAAAGCGGTCGCGCGGTGTCCGGCAATCAATCGGCAGGTCCTGATCTCCAGGAATTGCAGCCTTCGCCGCAACATAGGTTGAGGCGACAGTAGGAGCGGCGAGATCTGTCAATTTCGCAGTCACAATTTGAAAGGCCAACGCGGCCCGGACCTCTTTACCGTAGTGCAGGTGCCCGGGGGCATGCAACGCCCCATTTAACTAGCCAGACGAGGCCGAATCAGGGGGGAAGGATAATTCATTTTCCGGTATCGGCGAGGAACGCGTCAACCCAGGATGTCAAAATGGGGTCAGGTTCTCCCGTGGGCTCGATACGGGTAATAATCAAGAGAAGCCAACCATCATTCCGTCGAACCCCGGTCAGGATCGCGTTACTGTAAGTCCAACGCAGCGTGCGCGTCGGAAAGCGATGCAGCCGCATCACCCGGAAAGTGTCGTCGGCACAGCGCCACGCGTTGGCCAGGGCCATCTCCGGATAGTCCTCCGCCCATGCCCTGGATAAGGCCGTCTGCTCGGGGGATCGCAGCCCGGCGGCCAGCAGCCCGGGGAAGGACGGCAGGGTGTTGAACCAGTCTGACCAAACAGAGCTCATGCAGCGGGCGGCTCGATTCTTGAGCGTACGACGATCCCTCGATTGTCCTGCACCAGGGCCACCAACCGGGTATTGTCAGCAATCGCTTCCATACGATGGAACGTTCCCAAGGGTAATCCTTGCGAAAGGCGGCGGCATTTTTGGGAGAGGAACTCCAGAAAATTGATCCAAAGGTCGCTATTGCGGCACCCCCACTCATACAGCACCTTGCCGTCGCCCGAACAGACGAGAAAATCCTCGATGGTGCGGTGCACCTGCAATGCCCGGGCGGAATCCACCCCGGGCTCGGGTTGGGCTGACCACCCTGTTTCCGTCTGTTCCACTCCCACCTCCGTATTGGCAACCCCTGCGTCCTCTCGGGCGTCGACGGTGGATACGGGCGGCGGGCCACCCTCATCACGGAGCCGCGCCGCGTCCATAAGCAGGAATTCCCACGATCCTTCCAGCGTTCGAGGCGGCGACTCACTCAGGGGCCGGAGCTGGAACTCGCCGCCTCTCTGGGAGAGGAGGTGGTAAAAGGCAGCCGCACCTTTGAGCGCTCCCATTTCGGCATGAACCAATTCTCCCTTGTGAATGAAGATCCGGCCATACCCATCGTCGGTCTGCACTTCCAGCACCGACGAGTTCATTCCGATACATTCCATTTGGATGACGTCCTGGAGGCCGACCTGACGGAGCACGCCGCGAAATCCCTCATCGGGTTGCCACTGCAACAACCCATTCAGGGCGTCAAAAAGTTGCGCATGGCCGACCTCGCCCACCGGCTTCTCGAGGAAAAGTTCGGCTCCACTGCCAAGACAGGCGGCACGATGCGCCTCAGTGGCGAAACCTGTCAGCACGACTTTGAGCAAACCGGGATGTCGACGATTGAGCAGTCGCATGAATTGGAGACCGTCGAGGACGGGCATGCGCACGTCGATTACGATCAAGTCCACTTCCTGGTCCCGAATCAGGGGGAGCGCTTCGCCCGCGTTGCCAGCCAGGAGGACTTCCCACGACCCTTGGCTCAAGCCCAGCATGAGCTCGCCCATCATGGCGAGATACTGGCGATCATCGTCCACGAACAAGACCTTGCGTCGATGCTGCGAATTGGTGATCACGTAAATGACGGGGGCTTTCTCTGCTTTGGTAAAGCTGGCTTGGCGGCCGCCTCGGCGGCAGCGGCCACGCTCGCATCCGGATCCTTACGCAGGGCCAGAACGATATTCCCCGCAGAAGCGCCCGATATCCGGGTCAAGGCTTCTACGGCGGCCTGTCGCACACTGGCATCAGGATCCGCCAAAAAGCCCACAATCATTTCCTGCGAGGCCCGGCCCCCCTCCGTCTCCGATGGACGGGCGTTTCTACTGCCCGAGGGGGAATCTCCGAGTGCCTTCAGCGCGTCTCGGGCCGCCAACTGCTGGCCAAAATCGTGACTCTTGGTCGCCGCGCGCAAGAGATCGAGTTGCTCAATCGCCTGCGGCGATTGTTCCCAGTGCGAGTGAACCCGATTTAGCGCCAGGCGAGCCCACTGTCGAACGAACCGGTCCGCGTCAACCAGAGCGGCAACCAAAGGTCCGATCGCCTGCTGACCTCCCAGTATGCCGAGGCATTCGGCGGCCTTCTCCCTCACCTCACGGTCCGGATCTTTGAGACACCGGGCAACAACCTCGGTGGCCCGTTCATCGTGGAGCCGTCCCAGACTTTCCAAGGCCGTGGCCCTGACTTCCCAATGCGGGTCCTGGAGCACCGAAATGAGCGCATCCAGCAAATCCGCCTCGCCGAATCCACCCAGGGCTCCGGCAGCGGCCGCCCGGACGCCGGCATGCCGATCCTTGAGCATCGGCAGAAGGGCGGCCTTTGCGCGGGTATCACCAAGCCGTCCCAAGGCATCAGCAACGGCCATTCTCACAACATCATCCTTATCCACAAGTGCCCTCATGAGCGGGTTAACCGCGGAGGGGTCACCGATATCCGCCAGCCGATTGGCGGCCTGCACGCGTCGCTGGAAAGCAGTATCGGTAAGTACCGATGTGAGCGGGCCGACGGCGGCGGAACCGAGCAGGGCGGCCCGATGGATGTCCCCCAGGGAGACCAATAAGGCTGCCTCTTCCTCCCTGGTGTTAGGCTGCCACCCCAGTTCCTGGAGGACATGGCCTGCGCGCGAGCGCACGTTAGGATCAGGATGGGTCAACAGAGTCACGAGTTCCGGTGACGCTCCCGGCACTTTTGATCTGCCGATAGCGTCGATCGCTGCCACTTTCACTACGGGGTCCGCCCGGCGCAGCTGACGGATCAACAGACTTCGGGCCGACGCTCCCTCGCAGCTGCCCAATATCTCAATCGCTTCCAACAGGACGGCGGGCTCATTCTCGGCCGAGAGGAGTTTATCGATTAAGGGCACCGCGGCGTCCGCCGGCTGCCCACGCATATTATGGAGGGCTTGCCGGCGAACCCGGGCGGATTTGGATCTTAATTGGCGCCGAAAGAACCAGGGCATAGCATTGCCTAGAAGATTACCGGAGGCTCTCGAGCGGTTAAAACGGTTTCATTCACAGTTCTCTCTCCAATCGTTCATCATCGGAAGGCCCGGGCGCGCAGTTCTCAGAAATCCGCATTGCCAGGAGTGCGCGCAAAGGGAATGACATCGCGGATGTTCGCCACGCCGGTGAGGAACATAAGCAGTCGCTCGAATCCTAAGCCGAACCCAGCGTGCGGGACTGTGCCAAACCGCCGCAAATCGAGGTACCACCCATAATCTCTGGGATCGAGTTTGTGAAACTGAAGGCTCAGTTCAAGGGCATCGAGCCGTTCCTCGCGCTGGGAGCCTCCAATAACTTCGCCAATACCCGGAACCAGCACGTCCATCGCACGAACGGTCTTCTCATTATCGTTGAGCCGCATGTAGAAGGGTTTGATCTCTCGCGGGTAGTCGTAGACGGTGACCGGACATCTAAAATGTTCCTCGGTGAGGAATCGTTCGTGTTCGGACTGCAGATTCAGACCGTAATCGACCGGGAAGTCGAACGCGCGCCGCGCACGTTTTATGATCTCGATAGCTTCGGTGTAAGGGATTCGCTGGAATGGACGTTCCACGACGAACTTGAGCCGATCCACGACGCTGGGGTCAACAAAGCGGCTGAAGAGGGACAGGTCCTCGGCACAATGTTTGAGCGTATGGGTCGCCATGGCTTTGATGAACGCCTCGCTCAGATCCATGTCTCCTGGCAAATCGCAGAAGGCCATCTCGGGCTCGATCATCCAGAATTCTGCCGCATGTCGGGCAGTGTTCGAATGTTCTGCACGAAAAGTCGGTCCAAAGGTGTATACGTTCGAGAGAGCGCAGGCGAAGGTCTCCGCTTCGAGTTGACCGCTGACCGTCAGGTAGGCGGGTTTGCCGAAAAAGTCAGCCGCTGCATTTTCGTCAGGATCCCCTTTCAGGGAAGTCACGCGAAACATCTCGCCAGCGCCTTCACAATCGCTCGCGGTGATGATGGGGGTGTGAACGTAGATGAAGTCCCGTTCCTGAAAGAACCGGTGGACCGCAAACGCCAGCGCGCTTCGGGTTCGAAATATCGCCCCAAAAAGGTTCGAACGCGGTCGCAAGTGAGCGACGGTCCGCAGAAATTCCAGCGTATGACCTTTCTTTTGCAGCGGATAAGCCGGATCGGAGGCCCCGACCAATTCCATGCGCTTGGCGTGAAGTTCCCACTTCTGGCCTGCGGCCGGGGAGGCCACCAAAGATCCAGAGGCAACAGCTGAAGCACCGGTCGCGAATCGAGCCGGCTCCCCGAAGCCATGGGTGTTCGAGTCGGCAACGACCTGGAGATGCGAGGGAGTAGACCCGTCGTTTAGGGCGAGAAAAGAAAAACCCTTTGAATCACGGCGCGTGCGGATCCAGCCCATAACCGTGATGACCTCCATTGGGCCGGGCGCAGCCAGTGCATATTTAATCAATGTTCGCATGGAGACAGGAAGGTGGACGAACAGGCATTCTCATGGCATTAATGTGGGCAAAAGCTATGGCCCAAACAAGGAAGAATCCGCAAAGCAATGCGCCTCATCCCTTTGGAGTTTTCGATTGCCACGGTCCCGTCGCATGTTACATTCCTGCGAACTCGTTTCACGGGTTGATACTATGTCTAGCGATAACCTTGGTATTCGCGATCCACAGGAATTGGTCCGGCATTCCTCGCTTTACCGGGAATTCCAAGCTGAGCGGGAGGAGATATTGCGGCATAAGTGGATTGAATCGGAAAAGGCCGGTTACGATATTGGTTTCGAGCGGGCACTGACCGATTGGATCATGAAGCATCGTCGGAAGTGGAGGAAGGCACGTCACGCCCAACTCCAACATCCTTGAACAGACTTTTGTTCTTTAGGGACATCATGGAGGAGCTTTGCCTCTGTAGCCAGTTCCTCTTGTAGTTATGTCTCGCGAATCGAAGGTCCAGATCCTTGACGCCCTCGCGATTCACCGGGCTCTCCAGCGAATTGCACACGAGATCGCAGAAAGGAACGGGAACGGTGCGGAAGTCGTTCTGGTCGGAGTTCAGCGCGGGGGGGTGCACCTCGCCAGGCGGCTGAGCGAGGCGCTGGTGCCGATCTGGGGTCGGACGATTCCGGTTGGGAGTCTCGACATCAATATGCATCGGGACGACATCCATCAACAGGTGGCGCCCCAGGTCCATCCCACTTCGATCCCTTTCGACGTCAATGGTCGAACGGTGGTCCTGGTGGACGACGTTCTCTTCAGCGGGCGCACGACGCGGGCTGCGCTGGATGCCCTGAATGATTTTGGACGCCCAAAACGGGTTCAGCTTGCGGTCTTGGTCGACCGCGGGCACCGCGAATTGCCAATCAAGGCGGATTTTGTCGGCAAGAATGTTCCGACGTCCCTCTCCGAAAGGGTAAACCTGCAACTCCAGGAAGACGGAGGCGAGGACCAAGTCTGTCTGACCAAGGGATGAGTTGGAATCGCAAACATCTGCTGGATATCGAATCGCTCTCTGCCGACGAGATCATCACGGTGCTCGACACCGCCACTGCCTTCAAGGCCGTCGGCCAGCGGGCCATCAAAAAGGTGCCCGCCTTGCGAGGCAAGACGGTGGTCAACCTTTTCATCGAGCCATCCACCCGCACAAGGATCAGTTTTGAATTAGCGGCCTTGAGGCTTACTGCGGATGTCATCAATTTTTCCGCCGAGGCTTCCTCCCTCAAGAAGGGCGAGACTTTAAAAGATACCGCTCGCAATCTCGAAGCGCTCAACGCGGATATTATTATCATCCGACATCGAGCGGCGGGAGCGCCCCACTTTCTCGCCCGGGTTCTGAGCGCGAGTGTGATTAATGCCGGGGACGGCGCCCACGAACATCCCACGCAGGCACTCCTCGATGCCTTCACGATTCGGGAAAAAAAGGGGCGCATCGCCGGCCTTAAAGTCACCATCCTTGGAGATATTCTCTACAGTCGGGTGGCGCGTTCGAATATCTGGGCCCTGACCAAGCTCGGGGCCACGGTCACCCTGTGCGGTCCAAGCACGCTGGTGCCCCGAGTGTTCGAGAAGATGGGATGCCGGGTGACTCACAACGTGGAGGAAGCGATCGCTGAGGCCGACATCATCAATCTCCTGCGCATCCAACATGAACGTCAGCGACAAACCATGTTCCCCAGCATCGGCGAATACGCCAGCCTTTTCGGCGTGACCACCGATCGGCTTTCACGGACCCGGCCGGATGTGGTGATTATGCACCCCGGCCCAATCAATCGCGGTGTGGAAATTGACAGTGACATTGCCGATGGCGGGCGTTCCGTGATTCTTGAGCAGGTGACCAACGGCTTGGCGGTGCGTATGGCAACGCTGTTCTTGGTTAACGGCGGCCAGGGCCCGTCCGAAGTCAACTCTTGAACTCCTCCGTCTCCGCGGAGGATCGACGCTCACCATGCCGGCGGGTCATGGGGCCACTTGGAATGACGTCAACACTCCGGCGAAAGTGCTTAATTCCGCTGCGAATTCCTCGGATGGTGCCTGGAAGTTGAACTCAAAACATCGCGCCCCGACCTGCACGTAAGCAATACGAGTGATGATCTCTGTTCCACGGTCGTCGCATGATTTGAAATCGAATGCGGGACCGGATTGGCTATCGGTATGACAGATCGTTTCACGCACGATTTGGGCCCCGGGCACCTGACGCTGCGCCTCAGATCGAAGTCCATCGACGGCCGAAACAGAGGATTTCGACTCGGTACTGGAGAGAAGGCGGATGGAAATAGTGCCGCGGCGAGGGTTTTTGAACCGAACGGTTAGCGCATCCCCGGGAAGCATTGTCCAATTGGCAGGAGGCATGAGCAGGTATACTTCCTTACCCGCCGTTAGTACTCCGGTGGTTACCATACCCATCTCGGGAAAATGCCTTTGCCAAGTGCCAAACTTCAGAATCGGTTCGTCCGATTTGGAAATTGGTCCCGTCCGAGCCACCAATGAAATGCCGAGGACAAACAGGATTGAGATAATGGCGCGGCTCATAACGCAGCGGAGGTGGTATCAGGAGCAAGCGTTGTCCATTGCCCTCGAATGAGCGTGCGAACGGCGGGTGTCCCCGGCGGCAGCTTCGTAGGGTCCAGGAAATTGTTGTCAAAGTTCCAATTTCTCGTGGGTGGGTTGTAAATTCCGATCCCGCTGCCGGTCCCCCGCCAAAGCGCGGTGGCAACCTGACTCTCGTACATGACGATCATCGATCCGTTGTAGGTTAATGTCCTACCTCCCCAGTCTTCGAGGAATCGGGGAAAATTCTCCACCCCTCCACTATAGGATGCGGAGGTCGTTTTCACGATGCCGGCCAGAAACGCGGCATTCACGGTCGTATTCTCCGCCACGCGATTTCCCAGGCTATTTGAGCTGTCGCTGTCCGACCAACCCCCGGACAAAACCGTGATCGCATCGGCGATCAAGGCCGCCGGCTTTGTCTGGGACGTATTGGCCGTCCCCAGGGCGGAGGAAGGCGCATTATAGTGGCCTTGGACGTATAGGGGTTGGGATGTGGCAATGGTCAAGCCGGCCGGGGGCAAGTATTGGCCGTTGACGATCTTGATGCCCGGTTGGGTATCGGATGTCTGAGTGCGCAGGTCTTTGATATAGATCGAGCTAATATCATGACCCAGGGCTGTCTTCACCGGATTGGAGGTGTTGTTGTAGGCGACCAATCGGCCGACGTCCAAGACCGTCGTTTTAACGGTTTTTCCCTCGCGCTTGTTGAAGAACGTAGAATTTGTGCTGAGGAAGGACCTGGCGGAGGACCAAGGAATTGTGGGGTTACCCGTCGCCGGCAAACCACCGAAGGCCTCCACCCGATTGTCATAAACCAACACGATCAGGTCGGATTTGTTGTAAAACCGCTCTTTCCCGATTTCCGACGTGGGGGATTCATCGAGTGGCGGTATCTCGATAATCTGGCGGACCGATTCGGGACTGTTATCCGAATCGGATCCGATCGGCAGGTTGAGTGAGTTGACGCCGCCATCGTGCTCCGCATCGTAAACAACCGTGCCGCCGGACCGAATCAAGGGGTCCCCCGGCATTTTATCGTGGATGATTTCGCCGGCGGCGGTGACGTCCCCAAGGAACCGGAGCGTTGCCTGAGGTTGGGCGTAGAGATTGCCATTGCTGTGCACGCGTCCCCGGATGGTCATATTGGGGCCGGGGTTAATCTCGAGGTGCATGTTGTAAAAAATGGCAAATTGAAAGAGTGGAATGGTCGCCAATTGCACGTCCTGACCCACCGCCCCGGTGACAGGGAAGCGGGAACCCGTTCTCCGGGCGTTCGAGATGATCCGAAATGTGGCGGCATAACCCTGCAGACCCTGGTATTGGGAAATGAGCTGCGAAACGCTCCAGGGTGAAGTTACTTCGACGTAGGTGTGGCCAGCGTTTCCTAGCGCATTATTGAACTCGTATTCGCCCCAAATGGAGTTCTCGTTGGCTACGGGCACGAGGGCAGCGTAAGTGGACATCCGTGAATTCACCAACGCGGCTCCCGCCCCCTGGTAATCGGCCGACACATTGGCCAGCACCTTCTCGGTGGCCGCTTCTGCGGCTGCCACCGCCTCTTGGTATCGTATGTAACGGTCATTGAAATTGGCGTTGTTGGAAGTCCAGGTCAGGGTGGATCCGAGGATAATCAGGCTCACTGTCCCCAGCACCAGAACCGTCGCGAGGGCATATCCCTTCTGTTGATGTCGCTGTTTTCTAATATTGGTGATCATGATGGTCTCCTTGAAAACCGCGAATCTACTCCAAAGCCCTGCGCGTGATCTTGGTGTGCAATTGATAATAATCGAAAGCCCCGCCCTGGCCGATCATGATGGTCGGATTGATTAATTGATAGAATTGCATCGTTAACCCGATCACCCGGTTGTTCACGTTGTTGGTCAACACGGTGCCATCAAGGCTTTCCGATCGGAATATCAGATCGTTCGTAATCGAATGTCCCAGAACGAGCGTTGCACTGCTCCCATCCTGCGTTCTCTTCAGCCGCCCATCCTCGGCATCCCAGAAATACCTAATGAAGTGGCTGGTGTCGCCTTTGACGGGGTAAACCTGGATGGCATTCCCTTCTTGGCGTTGCCCAGCTGGGATGGGCGTGAAATCGTCGAGGTTGCCCGAACCGACCCGGATGACACCGGCGCTCCTAATATCGGCCACCAGCTGGCTCAGTGCCCGTCTGGCCTCATCGCTCGCCCCCAGTTTTGCTCGCACCATCTCGTTCATCCCCAGCCCCGATATATGCACAAAAAGGAAGCCCACTATTGCGACCACGAAGAGTCCCAGCGAAACCATGAGCTCGGCCAGGGTCATGCCGCATTCGCCACGGCGACAATGTTCGAGCGGTTTTCGGTCTGGAATGCTGGGAATAATCATTGGTCTGGCGCTCGATACGTGACGATCGTGTTCGTGAAGTTCCCTCGGTCGCCAAAGGCCCAAACGCAATCGACCTGGATCATCTTTAGTTGCGGAATTGTGGAGATCGTAGTGATTGTCGTGAAGTTTGTCGCGTAGACGATATTGGTGCCTGCAATGGGTAGATCGAGCACTTCCACCGTGGGGGGGAGATTGCTACTCACCAATTGATCGACCGGCGGGCTGGCCAGCCTGTCCCACTTCGCTGCCCGAGTTTGTTCCATACGCATCACGGCGAGCGACTGCGCGGACAGGGAGTAGGCGGACCACTCTGCCCGAATGGCGGCTTGCACATAACCTAAGATCATGCCGCTGATAAGAATCGCACCGACGGCCACCGCCAACACGACCTCCACGAGGGTGAAAGCTCTCATCGCTGTCCTGCGATGATTATCTATGGTCGGTTGGACGAACATTTCGAGTGGACTTCAGAGCAAGCTTGAGGCCGAAATCGCAAATTGTCGCGAGTTTGGGCATGAATGTCTCAACTGTCCTGCCTTGCGCATCCCGCGTTAACCGTAGGCGTATCGCAAAACCGCGAGGATCGCCTATCTCAATTGCGCGCATTTCCGCCTTGCACGCAACGATTCTCAAACCAAATGGTTGCCCCGAGATGAGACGGCAAATCCGCGGTTTGAATCATTATGTGCGAAGCGCGACGAATCCAAAGAAGCTAATGCAATGCAGTTTGCGAAACGTCCCCACCGGCGCATCAAGGAACTTTCCCGCCCTCTGCGGGTTACCTAAATACACAGCCCAAACGGTTGACCGCCCTGTCATGTGCTTGGCTCAGGAACGTATTGCCCACGATTGAACGCGACAGCGTCGGCATACCGAACGCCGTGGCCACCAAAAATGTCGAGCGCGGAGCCTATAGTCAAATCGACTCTGGTCTGACCTACCTCCGTCACTGCAAGGAGATCTTCCATCGAACGCGTTCCGCCGGCGTAGGTGATTGGGATCGGCAGCTCTTGACCTAGTTCTCTGACCAAATCCAGATCGACTCCCCGGCAGAGGCCCTCAACGTCCACGGCATGGATAAGAAACTCGGCGCAGTATTCTGCCAATTGTTGGAGGATTGCTTGGGTAACCTGAAGTTGGGTGAAACGCTGCCATCGATCCGTCACTACCCAATACGCGTTGTCGCGTTTGCGGCAACTCAAGTCCAATACCAGACGGTCTTTGCCGACCCGTTTGCGGAGTCGACTGAGGCGTTCGGGAGCCAATTCCCCGTTTGGGAAAACCCACGAGGTGACAATGACATGTGAAGCCCCAGCGTCCAACCAGTCGAAGGCGTTGTCCTCCGTGATCCCGCCGCCGATCTGCAGACCCCCAAGGTAGGCAGCCAAGGCGGATCGGGCCGGCTCATCATTGCCGGGTCCCAACATGATGATATGGCCGCCCTTAAGTGCGTCATGTCGATACAGTCGGGCATACCATGCAGCCGGACGCTCAGAGACAAAATTCGTGCGGAAATCGCCGGTGGGACCTATAGACCCACCTACGATCTGTTTCACGTGGCCTTCGTGCAGGTCAATGCAGGGTCTGAACATGCCTCGGTTGGTCTGGATTCGTCGGGAACCGGTCGCCGCATCCAAGGTTGGGATATTCGGCGTCTCCGATCGACAGGTCAAGCAGGAGAAGCCCCGTAGCCATGGGACAACCGCAATGGCGGCGAAACGCAGTCGCACCAGGATTGACTCGCGCGGAGTCCTTCGGCAGAACTTCGTGGTGCGCCGGCAGGAAAGTTTCGCCGGTTCATCGCCACTCGATTCGAATAGCGCTCATGAGCCAAAGAGTCCAGGTCGTGCCCTTAAGCCGGAACAACCGGGATGTTGCGCGTTTCTTGAACGTCAGTTACGCCATTTATCGGAATGAATCGAAATGGGTGGCCCCCCTTTTGATGGACCTTAAGAAAGTGTTCACGGAGCGTAATCCCTTCTTCGAACACGCCGACATGAAGCTCTGGGTGGCGGTCAGCGACGGTCGCGACGTTGGTCGCATCGCAACCATTGAAGATCGGGCATTTAATGCGCGACAGCCCATTCCGACTGCCTATTTCGGTTTCTTTGAGTCGCTTGAAGCGGCTGAGATCAGCAATGCTTTGTTCGCCGTGGCCTCGGAATGGGCTGCCGAGCGCGGACTCACCCGAATTCTCGGACCGATGAATCCGTCGGGGAACGACGAATGCGGGTTGTTGGTACAGGGTTTCGATAGCGCACCCGTGTTCATGATGCCGTACAATCCGCGCTATTATATGGATCTCATAGAAGCAGCAGGTTTTCTTAAGAGCAAGGATCTCATTGCCTTCGATATCGATCTCAAACAGACCCCCATGAGCCGACTGGAACGCGTCGCCGTGCGTTTTGCTAAACGGCAGGCTGGCGTCCGACTTCGGCCCGTCCGCCGCAAAACGCTCCAGGCCGATCTCGCCATGGTCAAAGAAATTTACAACGAAGCGTGGGATGACAATTGGGGCTTCGTCCCCATGACCGACGGAGAAATCGATTTTATGGCGGAGCGTCTTAAGCCAATGGTCGCGGAAGGTCTGGTTTGGTTGGCTGAAACTGCGGAGGAACCAGTGGGATTCCTCCTGGCGCTGCCCGATTTTAATGAGGCCCTTCAACCGCTGCGCGGACGGTTACTGAGCCCGGGCTTGTTTAAGTTCCTGCGGTATATCCTCGGTTGGAAAGTTCCCGCAACCGTCCGGGTGGTGGTGCTGGGTGTGAAGGAGGCCTATCGCAATCGGGGTATCGAGTCGGTCATGTTGGTCGAAGGTTTGAAAACGGGTTTCCGTCTTGGGTTCACTGGCTGCGAAGCCTCGTGGATCCTGGAGGATAATCTCAGTGTCCGACGCGTTATCGAACGATTTGGTGGAAAGCCCTACAAGGTCTATCGCATTTACGAACGGATGCTTTCAAATTGACCTGAAAGATAGAAACGCTGAGCTCAAATTCCCGCGGAGCCTGGCGTCGTTTTGACCGCAGCCGGTGGGAGTTCCAAATGCTCGTTCCTTGAGTATCTGTAGTAGAGCCAGTTTCCGATCGGAATGAGCACCGAGGCAGTCGTCGCCCCAGCCGCCACATCCAGCGCATAATGATATCGACAATAGACCGTCGAGAGGCAGAGGAGGATGACGTCGGCCAGATGCAGGTATCGGATGCGCCGGAGATAGCGGAAAGAGAACCACAGCGTGACCAGCGCAATGGCCACGTGGCTGCTGGGAAACGCGGCCCCAGGCGCCTCCAGGTGATGGTAAATGGTGCGCATGATGTGGAAGAACAGTCCTTTCTGTACGGTTGCCGGGTAGGGGGGAATCTCCTTGGGCCCGACTTCCACCGTCAATTCGTAGCCCATGGCCCCGCCATAGAACGCCCGAGGCCCCATGACCGGAAGGATGATATATGTCAGATAGCAGAGATAGAAGACAAACGAGAGCACCGAGATGTAATGAAAGAACTGACGCCGATTGCGGAGGTAGAGCGCGATCCCGATCCCGACAATCATGATATAATAGCTGAAATAAGCCGCGTAAAATAACTCGCTGACCGCGCGATACGGCAGGTAATTCATGAACTGCAAACTGGGTTGGATGACAAAAATCTTCTGCTCCAATTGGATTAGCCAGGTATCCAGGAAGTCCGCAAAAAAGATATGATGCAGGGCTCCCGTTTCGCGGTAGAACCCCGTGAATAACAATATCGGATAAAAATAACGCAGGACTTGCAGAAACTGATTAAGTGGACGGGACGCTTGGAATTGAATCAAACCATGGATGACCAACACGGTCACGAAATGGATGCCCACCAGATAAAGACCCAGTGGCGTCTGATCATTGTGAAAACCAAGTATCAGAAACAAGACAACGAGGAGATACCCCTGCGTCGCGTAATCTACGAAGGTATAGTGTTTTAACCACCGTGACATGGCATTGCCGCCTTTCTGCGGATGCCGATCCGTGCGCCGTGCTGGGTCCATCACTTACTGGCAGGGGAACATGTATTAGAAAGTCCTTACAACCAATTCTGTTTGCGATACCAGGAGAGGGTTTGCGAAATCCCGTCCGGAAGTCGTGTCCCACAAACAAAACCCAGCTCTCGATGTAGCCGGCTGGTTTCCGATACCCAACCGGGTGCGACCAATTCTGCATACTTCTGCCGGCTCAGGATGTGAGGTCGGCCCGACATTTTGGAAATCCAATCGCGTGCCGCACAAATGAGCCACAACCCAACTGAAGGAATCGGCAGGAACATGGGCACAACGCCGAGTTGACGAGCGATCTCCGCGGCCAGTTCGCGTGAAGTCCATGACTGCGCTTCCGCCACGTGATATATGGCGCGAGGAGTTGCCGATTGCCGCAGGGCCAACACGGCGCATTCCGCCAGATCCCTCACATAAACCAGGCTCAACTCCTGTCGGCCTCGCAATACCAGCGGAACCAGGCGATTCCGCACAGCCTTGAAGAGATTTAAGAAATCGCGGTCGCGCGGACCATAAACCGCTGCCGGCCTCAGGATGAGGAACGGCACGTGGCAACGAGTCATTATCTCCCTTTCACCGGCGAGCTTGCTTCGCCCGTAAGTCGAGTTTGGCATAGGCTCCCTTTTCTCGGTAGCCGGCGCGGCTGCGGTTGCGGGACCGGCAGCTGCGAGACTGGAGATGTAGATCAATCGATCAAGCTGGGGAGCGTGCTGATTGAGGGCTTCTATCAAATGTCGCGTCATGCCTTGGTTGACCTCGAAGTAATCATGGAGATGCAACGCCTTGGTGCAACCCACACAATGGATGACCTGTTCGACACCCGCCAGCGACGTCTTAAGAAATTGGGCATCGGTGAGACTGCCCTTGTGAATCTCCACCCGGTCCGAGTGAGCGCGGATCCAATCCTGATTCGCGGTAGGGCGCAATAGCAGGGTCGGTCGAATACCGCGATTCACCAAGGCATCCAGAATGTGGCTTCCCACAAATCCATTCGCCCCGGTGAGCAAAACCCTCATCGCGCTCGGGCCCACAGGGCCTCAGATCAGGCCCAATTCCTTGCCGACCTCTCCGAGTTTCTCGAGCGCAAAATCGATCTGACGGTCGGTGTGGGTAGCCATCAGACTGATCCGAATGAGTTCGCGTCCCGGTGGGACCGCGGGGGAAACCACCGGATTGACGAATACGCCTTCCTGTTCAAGCCGTTTGCAAAGCCGGAAAGTCCTCATCAGTTCGCGAACGTACACGGGTAGGATCGGGGTCTCGGAAGCTCCCAAATCAAAACCGAGCGCCACCAGTCCGCGTTTCATCCGTTCGGTATTGTGCCACAAATTGGAGATCCGCTCGGGTTCCTTAGCCATGATATCCAAGGCTGCCAACACCGCCGCGGCATTTGCCGGGCTCATGCTGGCGCTGAAAATGAGCGCGCGGGAATGATGTTTAAGATAATCGATGGTTTCGAAATCCGACGCGATGAAACCGCCAAGACTCGCCAGCGATTTGCTGAAAGTTCCCATGATAAGGTGCACTTCGTCAGTTAAGCCGAAGTGACTGGCGGTGCCGGCCCCCTGACGCCCAAGGACGCCGATGCCGTGAGCATCGTCCACCATCACCGCTGCCTGATATTTCCGGGCCAAACGGCAAACCTCCGGTAGTTGAACGATGTCACCTTCCATGCTAAAAACGCCATCGGTCACAATGAGCTTGCCCGTAGCGGGTCCGAGCTTCTGTAATCGGTTCGCCAGCGCCTTGAGATCTTTATGGGGAAACCGGATGAATTCCCCTTGGGAGAGCATGCAGCCGTCCACGATGGAGGCGTGGTTGCTCTTATCGGCCAGGATATATTCGTCTCGCCCGACGAGGGCACTGAGCACCCCCAGGTTGACTTGGAAACCTGTGCTGTAGAGCAACACCGATTCTTTGTTGATCCACCGTCCCAGCGCTTCCTCCAGTTCCAAGTGAATCTGCAGAGTTCCGTTCAAGAAACGGGAACCGGCGCAGCCTGTGCCGTATCTCTCCACAGCGGCCCGAGCCGCTTCCTTGATTTTCGGGTGATTTGTCAGGCCCAAATAACTGTTGGAACCCAGCATCAGAACCTTCTTGCCGTCAATCGTCACCTCCGTGTCTTGGGCGGAGGAGATCGTCCGAAAGTAGGGATAGAGACCCAGCGCGCGGACCTGGGCCGCGCTGCGAAAAGTCCGCGCCTTCTCCAGGAGCGGCAGGCCATTGGGGGGTAACGGAACCTTTCCTGGGCTCGCCGTTGGGCGAGCGACTTGGGTCGCCATGTTCCTGGTTAGTGGCTCATTAGGTTGAGCAAGGGTTTCAATCCGCTCAGTTATGTTCATAGTTGAGCTGGCGCGAGAATGCCGTCTCGGGCCTTTTAGGGCAATCCATTTAAATTTGCTATGGAAACTTGCTGCGTCGCCGCGCGATTTTGATGCACGGCATCGGTCCGCCAACGCCAGATACGGTTCCTTGTGGAGCCAATGGCCTCCCGTCCAATGGTTTAGCTTCGCGCCGAGCTGTACCCTTGATCCTCATCTTCCGACCACGCTCGAATCCATCCAAACAGGTTTACCCGCCACGATCGTAGCAACAGCTCGGCCCTTCAATGGCCATCCGTAAAACGGGTTGTTGATCGACCTGCTGGCGGTAGACTCAGGCTGGAATTTCCATTCGCGATCGGGATCGATGACCGTTACGTCACCGTCTGCCCCTTGGGAAAGTGTTCCCTTCTGGAGTCGCAGCACCCCGGCAGGTCCGGTGGTGAAACGACGAATCAGGTCCAACAACGACAGCCGCCCGGTATGGTAAAAGACCATTAGGGAGAGTGCCAATTCCGTCTCAAGCCCTGTGATTCCAAAGGGCGCATAATCGAACTCGACCTCCTTTTCGTAGCCGCAATGGGGAGCATGGTCGCTCGCAATCATCTCGAGCGTTCCGTCCACCACCCCTTCGATTACGCAATCCCGATGGTCGGCCGAGCGAAGAGGTGGATTCACCTTGAGTCTCGCGTCATAGGACGGCCAATACGGGAATTCTCCATCTTTCCAATTCGCGCTGATCGACTTGCCGTCTCCGGGCCAGAATTTCGCGCTCCCTGCCACGGCGGCATCAGTCAGAACAAAGTGATGTGGACAGGCCTCGCCGGATATTGGTAATCCGCGCTGGCGTGCCTCACGTAGTAGACGGACACTTTCCCCGGAGCTGATATGCTGGCAATGGAGTTGGGCGCCAGTCAGTTCAACCAATTGGATGTTGCGGGCCACAATCAGCTCCTCCCCGGCAGCCGGCCAGCCGCGCAGACCGAGGACGGTGCTCCACAGGCCCTCATGCATCACCCCATCGGTCACCAGTGAGTAGTCCTGGCAATGGTCCATGACCGGCAGCTGGAACATCGCCGCATATTCGAGTACCCGCCGCATCAGCTCGTTGTTTTGCACACAATGTCCGTCATCCGTGACGGCGACGACGCCGGCTTGAGCCAGGAGTCCAACGGGTGCCAGTTCTTGACCGGCCAGGCCGCGGCTAATGGCGCCTGTAACAAATACATTAACCAAGGCCTCACGCACCGCTTTTTCCCTGATCAATGCCACCGTTCCCGGGTTATCGATCGGCGGGTCAGTGTTGGGCATGCAGACCACGGTGGTAAAGCCTCCCCGTGCCGCCGACGCTGTGCCGCTGGCGATTGTCTCCTTGGCCGATTGCCCGGGCTCCCGCAAATGCACATGGCCGTCAATGAATCCGGGACACACGATTTTACCTGAGGCGTTGAGTCTGGGCACGTCCGCCGGTGCGCGATCCGACACTTCAGAACCGATCCCGGCGATATGGCCATCCAGGACCAGGAGATCAGCGATCGTATCGACGCGGTTCGCGGGATCGAGAACCCTACCTCCGACAATAAGCAGCGAACGCATGCGCGCGCAGCATAAGCAGACCGGCAACGGTGTGGCAAGCCAGTCGCGTCTCGCGGGTCTCCTGGCTCTTGAACACGCTGCCACGACGGCGCAAGTCTCGCTGCGGCGAAGACGCGACCGAAGAACTTCGGAGCCAGTCGGGTTTTGCCTCTGCCGAATCGGACGGCATTCGGTTTGCTCCCGTCAAGAATCTTAGTCATGCCAGCACGAAGATATCCATTGAGCCTGGACAAATTTGCGACCTTGGAGGCCCCGTTTCCTAAAGGTGTCCGCGTCCCTAAAACTCCTCCCGGGGCGGGTTTGCCACCGCGGGTGGTAAGGTATCTAAGAGACTTCGCCGCCCAGAAGAACGCCAGCGAGAAAGAGATCACGTGGCGCGTGCCGGGATATGGGATTCTGTCGCGCCGTGACATCCTTCTCCGGTGATGCAGTTGTCATGTCAAGCAAGTTCCCGTTTTACAATGGGATACATTGAAGGCCTCGTCCGTGTTCTCCAAACTCCGCCTCGAAAGAGAAAAGCGATGCTCGACATATTCACCAAGTTGAGCAACCGTTTCCCCCCTTATGAGCTCGATCGAAAACGGAACGTTGGTGGAAAAGACACGCCACCTTTGTCAAGCCATTGTAGAGCAACCTGAATTCATAACCATTCGCCAGCAAATAGATGCCTTCATGGCGGATTCTCAGGCTCAGGCGCAGTACCAGGAATTAAGCGAATTAGGGGAGTCCTTGCGGCACAAGCAGCAAAAGGGGATGCCTACTGAAGGATCCGAGCTTGAACAATTTGAGCTGAAACGGCAGGCGTTCCTCGACAATCCCGTGGCCACCGGATTCCTCCAGGCGCAGGAGCACCTGCACTCTATGCGAGACACAGTGAACCGCTATATGAACCGAACCTTTGAATTGGGGCGCCTTCCCAATCCGGAGGATTTCGATTCCTGTGGCTGCGACTCCGGTTGCGGTTGCGGCCATTAAGAAAAAGCGGGCACCGCCGAAGCGATGCCCGCCCAACCCAAACAACCAAACGCACCTCCTCTCCGCCAGTGGGGACTGGCGGGCGAACCATTGGCAGTGCTGCCATAGGTCTGACTGACACAGACTACCACATAGGACGAAGTTCGGACGTAAAACGTTCAAAAATAGCAGGCCGACATGGTGGTCACGAATCTTAATCCGGGCGATGAAATTGGCGCCAGCGCCTGGCTGGTGGAGATGGGGGGAGGCCGGATTCTTTTGGACGCTGGGGTACATCCCAAACGAGAGGGTCGTCCCAGCCTTCCCCTCTATTCACTGCTGGATGACGAAGGCCTGGATGCCATCGCCATCACACATTGTCACCACGATCACGTCGGTTCGCTTCCCGTCGCCTTGCGTCATTATCCTACGGCACAAGTGATGATGACGGAGCTTAGCTATTTCCTCATCGAACGTGTTTTGCATAACTCGGTCAACGTTATGAAACGGAAACGCGAGGAGTTGGGAATCCTCGATTACCCACTTTATCATCATGACGAATTGGACGAAATCGCGCCGCTCTTCCAGGGTTTTCGCTTTGGAAGAGAGATCGAATGGGCGACGACTCGAGAATTCCCTCCCGGGTCGCATTCTCCGACGATCGAGTTTCGGGACGCCGGTCATGCCCTGGGCTCGGCCGGAGTAATGGTGCGCAGCGCGCGAGAAACGCTTTTTTATACGGGCGACGTTTCGTTCCGGGATCAGACGATCCTACGCGGAGCTTGTTTCGAAGCGGTCCAAGCCGATGTATTGCTCATGGAAACCACTCGAGGCAATCGCATTCCCCGATCCGATTTCACCCGGGAAGCAGAAGCCCATCGCCTCGCAGCCGCAATCCAGGCGACGCTCCAGCGCAAGGGCAGCGTCCTCATCCCCACCTTCGCCTTGGGCCGAACGCAGGAAATTCTCGCGCAATTGGCCTTGCTTATGGAGGAGGGAAGTCTCAAACGACAACCGATATACATTGGTGGACTCGGCCGGGTCTTCACCGAGATTTACGACCTGCAGGCGCATCGCACACGCCGAAACCACAGCAATCTGACCCTCACCGAAACCCTCAATCTCATCGTGCTCGACCGAAAGCGCATGGATGATCTGGACTTGGCCGGCGGCCGCTTGTTCGTGCTGACCGCCGGCATGATGAGTGAGAATACCCCTGCCCACGACCTCGCCGCCCGCTTCATTGGAGACGAGCGACAAGCCGTCCTGTTCGTGGGCTACGCCGATCCCGATACTCCCGGTGGCCGGCTCAAGGCGGCCCTTCCCGGGGAAAAGTTTTTTTTCAGCGCCAGCGCCGGTGAACTGGAACGACGGTGTGAAGTATTGGACTTCGATCTGACCGCTCATGCCAACCGCGAGGAATTGCTCGATTTCGTGGGTGACGTCGATCCCCGCGTGGTCATTCTCGCCCACGGTGAACCGGAAGCCCGACAATGGTTCGATGATCAAATCCGGGTTCGGTATCCAAAGGTCAAGGTCTTGCAGCCCAAACCGGGCGAGAAGGTTGAACCGTAATGCGGCTTTACCCTGCGCGGCGGTTGCGCGAGCCGATGCTCGAAATAAGGCGCTGATCTCGCATCCACCATGAGAACGCCCTCAACCATAACCAGTTGGCAAAAGGGCTGAGTGACTAAGGCTTGGCACGAGTGCGTTGGCAGTCGACCGTCTCCTGCAACGCGGCCAACTCCGCCTTCGCCACCTCCCGGTAATCGTACCGAACGATAAAGCGGCGCCCCGCCTCTGCGCGTTCCCGCCGTCTCCGCTCGTCCCCTAGAAGCGCAATAGTCTTCCGCGCGGCACCCTGCCAATCCCCCAGCTGCACTTCATCCAACTGGCTTGGAAAAACATGTTTAAAAACCGGGAGTCCATACGCCACCACCGGGAGCCCCGCCGCCAGATACTCGCAAATCGAAAGCCCCCATCCTTCCTCGAACGACAAACTGATGCCGACCTTCGCCATATGGAGCAGCTCGTTCTTTCGCGAATCATCCACCCCGCCCGTGAAAGTTATGGAATTGCCGAGCCCGAGATTGTCGCAAGCTTGCACAACCCGGGAACGATGCGGTCCCTCTCCGATGACTACGAGTCGCGCGCTGGGGATGGCTTCATGCACCACGCGCCAGTAACGCGGCAAATCAAAGACCCCCTTCTGTTCATGCATTCGACCCAGGAATATAACGTCGTAAGGCCGTGAAATGCCGGACGCAGAATCGAATTGTCCGATATCGAGTCCGTAACCCGAGATCACCACTTCGCGAGGCTCCAGACCCAGTTGCTGTTCCAGACGTCGATAATCCGCGGCCACCTCAGGCACACTGCAGAATATGACATCCGCGTGCCGATGAATCAGTCGACAACTGTAACGCTCGGTAGCCAGGAACAACTTATCATAGAAGCTTGCTCGTCTGATTTGAGAGTGCAGGACATGATGGATCTTGACAGCGAAGGTTGCGCGATGCCGTCGCGCGAGAGTCCAGGCCGCCTGCGTCTCGACAATTAATTGGCTGGAGGCAATCACTACATCATAATCCTTCGGCAGTCGGGTCTTGCAAGCTGTCAAAAGCCGATAGGCATAGGCCGGGAAATAGGTCCACGTTTTTTCGACCCGGTTCGTGGCATCGAATATCCCATCACTGCTGATCAAGAGCGACTCTGGTGCGAGTTCGTTCAGTCGAAGCTGCGCCACTTTTGCTGCTAGAAAGTCCGCCGTGTGTCCCGCTGCCTTCCAAGCTTGGGCCATCAATGCGTAATGGCGCAGGACCCCGTTCACCGAGCGGGAATCGTTCAGGGTATTGTGAACAATCAGGATGCGCACAGGGATTGTGGAATGGCCATTCCGCATCATCGAGTTCGGCCAGTTCGAACGGGAACGACTCCGCGGGCCTGACTTTCGAGCCAATCGCAGGCGCGCGGAAGCACTTTGCTCCAATGGAGAGTCTTCGAACGTTCCCAGGCTCGTCGGCGGAGTTGCTGGTATTTATCCGGGTCGGGAATAACACCAGCCAACAACTCGGCCAGGCATTCCGGTCGCTCCGCTCTCGCCACAAGTCCCGTGCGCCCGTGGATGGTTGATTCTGTCAGGCCCGCCACCGGATAGACCGCCGCCGGCGTCCCCAACGCATTCGCCTCGATGACGTTCAATCCCCACCCTTCCCGGAGGGAAGTATGGAGCAGGAAATGCGAATCCCTGAGCACTGCGTCTTTTTCACTCTCGGAGAGTGGCCCGGTGAAGTTCACGAACTCGTCCAAGCTCATTGCCGTGGTCAAGTTGCGCAGCCATGTGGACATCTCCCCCGTACCCACAACCTGAAGTCGCGCCGCAATACCGTGATCCAAGAGGCATCGGACCGTTGCCAACGCGTGATCGACTCGTTTGTTGGGAGCTAATCGGGAAACGGTTGTCAGTCGCAGTGGCTGAATGAGTGGTTTGTCGTCAAGGAGGGGCAAGGCTGCGGTGTCGACCCCGTATGGAATGACCTGGACTTGCTGAACGCCATTTTTTTTCAGCAGGAGTCGGGTGAAACGGGAAGCGGTCCAGAATGGGACATTGCGGTAGGCCCAATGCGTCCAGCGTTCCTGCAATTGACCGATCAGGGAGAAAGGCCAGGGATAAAACGATTCCCAGATGGGACCGAGAACCTCGTGAATATAAGCGACACATCGCGTCCCGCACCACCAGGGGGCATACCACGGAAGGCCATGATGCTGATCGATCACCAGGTCCATCGGCGGCTGGCTGCGAGACCACGCGATCGCCTCTACCAAGGCGGTGCCTACTCCGCCGCCCCGAACGATCCGAATACCCCCCAGCTCTTCTTCGGACGCTCCTCCCTCGAAATCGTACGAATACCAATAAACCTCATGCCCCCGCGCCGCCAGGGCGCTAAGATAGCCCTGCGTAACCCGTTCCGCCCCGCCGGTTCGAGGGTTGCGCGGATCACGCCAGTTCAACATCAGGAAACGCATTTTTGAGACGACCGCATCGCCCGGCCGCCCGGCCGTATGTTGGCGATGGTCATACGGGTCGGCCAGCCATTTTTGGCCATGACCGGTACGTGCCGACCTTTTTTGATTTGCATCGCACCCGACTTATTGGTTGGGTCCCGTTTCGGACACTGAGATGATCATCCATAAGCTTCTGATTCATCATCTGACTCATCGGGACGATCCCGACTTTTATCGACTTCAGGCAATGCATGCCGTGGATTGGTTGGTCCGGAATAGAGTGCCGCTTTCCGCCACGACCCGCGCGCTCGATCTTGGTTGTGGTCACGGAATTCTAGGACACGAACTTCGGCGGCGAGGATGCGATGTTTGGTATGCGGACATCAAGAACACCGTTCTCACGAAGCTGGATCAGGATCGATTCGTTCAGATCAATCTCGATGAGGACGAACTCACAAGAATGGGAGTTTTTGATCTGGTCATTTGCTCCAATGTTTACGAGCACTTGGCAAAACCCTGGAGATTCCTCGGACAACTCGAGAGTCTTCTCGAACCCCAAGGGTACTGTTACTTAAGCTGGACAAACTGGCTGTCTCCTTGGGGAGGGCACGAATTCTCCCCGTTTCACTATTTGGGTCCTCACCTCGGCCATCGGCTGTACGACCGGATTAACGGTCGACCGAGAATTCACACTCCGTTTGTCGATCTCTATCCCACTTTTATCGGCCCCACGTTACGTTATATCCGGCGACGCACCGGTCTTCGCGTGAGAAAAATCGCGCCCAGGTATTACCCTGAGCTAAGCTGGGTGGCGCGACTTCCAATACTTCGGGAATTCCTGACCTGGAATTGCGCCTTACTGCTACAACAGGTTTCCGCAACTCAAGCCGGATAAGCAGTGCCTGTCCGAGCAACGGCGGGTTTCCTCGCTCTTAACATCCCGCGCTCGATTTCTACCGAAGCGGACCTCGGCGCAATTCAATTCCCCGTCAAGCACGGGGATCGCTGCAGGATATTTGCTTTGCGTTTCTTCACTCATCCGCTATAAGTGCATCAAAATGAACTTCTGACGTAATGAATGGAATATGATCGTTTCCCACCCGCGGGTCTGGCTTCACTTTGTAAAGAGCTCCGTTGCGGTTCTTCAAATCGCATTCTCCAGCCAAATAGTTGCCGCACAACCCCTTTTAAACATCGATTTCGGCATAGGGAGCGTGTCAACAAAGAATGGACCCGCCGCCATTGGCCACTCGCTTGTCGATTTCTGGAATCTCTACAGTCGCGACGATCTTTCCGGCGGTTACCGTAGCTCCGGTGAGATGCTCAATCTGGCTTGGGCCAATGGTGTCGTTTCTCCGGTGAATATTGCGGTGGCCAATGCCCCGGGAGCTTGGGGGAATGGATCCTCGGATCCCATGTTTGGCGTCTATCTTTATCCTTTGGGTGGCGAGAACATCACAGTCACCCTTACGGACCTGCCTGCTGGGACCTACGCGCTTTATGTCTATGCGCATGGTGCGTTGGATGGAGAAAACGGCGTGGTTCAAGTGGTGTCAGACACGAATATATGGGGCCCTCTAATTCAAAGCACTGAGCCCGGCTGGAATACGGGCGCGTGGGAGGCCGGCCGGCAGTATATCCTTTTCAATTCCATTGTGATCGGCCCGGAGCGCCAACTCGAAATCACAGTCAGTCCGGGGAGCACGGGTCTGGCAGTATTGAATGGTATTCAGTTGGTCCAGCTTGCGTCGCCTTCGGATTATGAGTTGATCAATGTGGACTTCAGTGGTCATCAAAACCCATCAGTCCGGGAGAAGAACGGGGCCGCCGCAGTGGGCCAGACGGCGGCGGACTTCTGGAATTTGTACAGCCGAGACGATGGTCAGGGAGGATTCTTGAGCTCCGGGGGGATGGCTAATTTATTGGCGGCTGATGGAACTCCGACTGAAATTGGGCTGAGCGTTCTGAACGCGCCTGGCCTGTGGATCGCGAACCATCCGGACGCGATGATGGACAGCTATCTCTATCCTCTTGCCGACGGTGATATTGTGGTCACCGTGACCAATCTCACCGAAGGCACATACGATCTTTATTTCTATTCTCACGGGCTTCTGGACGGAGAAAACGGCGACCTTCACGTGCTCGTCGGCGAGACCGATCACGGAAGCAGGATCACAGCGGTTACGCCCGATTGGCAGGATCTTCCATGGCAGGATGGGATTCAATATGTGCTCTTTCCCCAGCTAAAAATCCCAACCGAGACGGTGCTCACCATCACGGTACGCCCGGGCACTACTGGACTTCCGGTCATGAATGGAATGCAGTTGGTCCGTCGACCTGCATGTCATGACCCCCCCGGTTTGGTGGGCTGGTGGCCGGGGGAAGGAAACGCGGACGATTTAGCGGGAAGCCATCCTGGCGCTGTCGTAGAGGGTGTCTCGTTCGTTCAAGGCAAGAGCGGCCTAGCGATGAGCTTTGATGGTTCCGGCGCGTTCGCTCAGTTGAAACAGGATCCAGAGTTTGTGTTTTCGAACGTGACGGTCGCGGCCTGGATCAAACCCGAGGGACTCGTGGTCGACGGGGACGGACAGGACCTGATTTTCGGCCAAGCATTCGGCCACCCTCAGCTTGCCGCGCGGCCTGGAGCGAATGGAGGACTCGAGGCCCGCTTTCAGTTCATGGTGACGGAGACAGATTCTCCAGCTGCAGTGGCGGCGGAGGAGCTGGCCATAGGTAGGTTTACTCACGTGGCGGGCACGTGGGATGGGACCACTCTCCGAGTCTATGTGAATGGAACGTTGAGCGGGGAACACACACCGGAGGCAGGACCTTCGCCGTCAAATTGTCCCTTTTTCATCGGCGGGTTTTACGATGCGTGTGGGTACGCCGGCCAATTCTTCGATGGGCTCATCGATGAATTGACGGTGTACGATCGTGCGCTAGACCAGGACGAGGTTCGGGCTTTATACGATGCTGGAGCGAATGGCATCGGTTCCCGCGTCGATTTCTGGGATGTGAACAACGGTGCCGTCGTGACGGCAAGCAGTAACCTTAAGATAGGCTCGGACGCGGCGGACATGTTCGGAGATGCAAATGGCAGCGATTTGCTCGGTGCAACCGTATTCAGTGACGATGAACCTCCGGGATACGTCCATTCGGTTGAGTGGGAAACCCCTTCACCTGTCCAAGTTGGCAAAATTAACATTTTTGCGGCTGGAGATGGTGAGTTCTTAAATGAACGGGAATTTGACCGGCTCGTCATTAAAGCCAAAACACCCGGGGCAACAGATTTTGATGAAGTGCTGATCGATTATACACCGACGCATCCGTTCGACTTTCTCGATCAAAGCACTTTTCTTCTCATCAGTTCCAATGTCATACCGACCATCGCCCGTGAATTTCGCGCCGAGTTTACGCAGTTCACCGCCGGAAGGGGCTTTGATGGTCCGCGCATCATCGAACTTGATGCGTTCGCGCCGCCGACTTTTGCGTTGACGGTTGACGAAACACCTGGCGGCACTGTGTCGCGTGAACCTGATCAGAACGAGTACGTCGCTGGCACGACGGTTACCCTCACCGCCCTGCCTGAGGTCGGTTTCGAATTCACGCGTTGGGAGGGAAGCAATACGGGCACGGAGCCGGAGTTGACGGTAGTGATGGACTCAGCAAAGCGTATCACCCCCGTGTTTGCCGATATTGCCGCACCCGAGATCGAGATTGAGACCCCAACGAGCGGTGTTACCGACATACAACCGTTCGTGTTGAGCGGGACGGTCCGGGACAACCTGGCCGTAAGCTCAGTTTGGTGGGAATGGAATGGTCAGGGTCCTTGGCCCCTCCCCTTGATCGACGGCCAGTTCCACATCGAAGGTCTGCGGTTGTTCTGGGGTGAGAACCGGATTCGGGTCGTGGCGCGGGATGCCGCGGGCAATGAGGGTGCGGCGGAGACGGTGGTGGAATGGGTCCCGGCCCGCGTCCTCCAAGTGGTGAATCCCGATCCGCGGCAGGAAGGTCAACGCATCCATGTGCCCATCCGACTCACCAGTTCGGGAGACGTGGGCGGGGCGAGTTTCATCCTGCGTTATGACCCCACATTTCTGAAGAGTCCTGAAGTCGAATGGGCGGCGGAGGAGGGCTCGGCCCTGAATCAGGTCAATACCGATCTGCCTGACCAGGTGCGCGCCACGTTCGCGCTTCCGGCGGTTGCCGTGCCGTCCGGGACCCAAACTCTGGCGATGGTAAGCTTTCGCGCGCGCAGTGTGCCGGAGACCCTGACCACCGAGCTCGGTCTGCAGTTGTTGGACATCTCCAGGCCGACAGGCGATGCGATCGTTTCGGGGACCGCGGTCCGGCCGGGCACGGCTACGATACTGGTGCGCCGCGTGGTGGGAGACAACAATGCGAATCACCGATGGGATGCAGGTGACGCTGCGATCATCCAAAGGTTCCTCGCGGGTCTTGAAGTGGTGCGGCAGTGGGACCGCGTCGGAAACGATGTCAATCAGAACAGCCTGCTCGACTCCGGAGACGTCATTCGGATTTTGCGCACAGTCGTGGGGCTCGACCCCCAGCCAACACCTCAGTCGACCGCTGAGTTGACCCAACAGGGCTTGCATCCGCTGGGAACCGAACCTGTAGGGTCGGTGCGCCTCGAAGCCGACCGAATGCGGGCCGCCCCAGGGGAGTTGGTGACGGTGCGGATTTCCCTGGCCAATGCGGACACACCTATTTCGGCCCTTTCTTTTAAAGCCGAGTACGCTCCTGAGGCATTGCGATTATTGAACGCGCAATCCCACCGTGTGGGTGAGACGGTTCCTGCCACAGCGGTCGCAATTTGGAACGTCGAGCCGGCCCAAAACGATTACGCGCTGCAATCGGGGGTGGTCTGGTTGGCCCTGAGCAGCGCCCTGCCGTGGACACCGCTTGAAGGAGCCGTGGCTGAATTAGTTTTCCAAGTGCAGGAGGGAGAGCCGAGCCGGTATCAATGGCCCATCCGCATCAGTCAGGTCGAACTTACTTCCGATGGGTATGACGTGGCCTCGCTGCCCAGTGCGACGCTCTACTATACAGCGCGGGACCCACTGCAACCGCAACTGACACCCTCCTCGGGTGACGTCACTGAGGCGGGCTTCACATTCTCATTCCCCGGCGAAGCCGGGCTTAACTATGTGGTCGAGGTTTCGACCGATCTCGCGGAGTGGACGCCCATTGCCATCCGGACGGGTGCCGATGCAATGATCACGGTTCAGGATGCAGATGCCTCGGGCGCCGAGCAGCGGTTCTATCGGGTGCGCTTGGAATAGACCGAACGACGGGTCTGTCCGGGGTCTGATAGAGGTCGTATCCGTGTGGTTCGGCTGTTCGTTCCAGCACGAACGCGATCACGTGAGTACGATCACGACCCAGGACGGCAGGACCTTACTACGAAGACTGTGGGCCAAGGAATAGTCCAATAATCATGTTCATGAGCAGCAAAAGGAAAAAATCCTGGCGGGAGAAACTGGCGGACGACAAAGGCTTCCCACGAGTTTGCCCGATTGATGAAACCAAAAGCAACCGCTGGGGTGAAGGCACGTTCGTCATTCCCGCGCCGCGCGAAGTGGATGAACTCATGCGCCGCGTGCCCAAAGGCAAACTCACGACCATCGATGACCTGCGAAAGGCCTTGGCCTGCAAGCACGGCGCAACCATCGGCTGCCCGATCACGACCGGTATCTTCGCTTGGATCGCTGCCCACGCGGCAGCGGAAGCTGAGGCCGAAGGAACCAAACGAATCACGCCCTATTGGCGAACGCTCAAAGCGAAGGGCGAACTTAATCCGAAATATCCCGGCGGGCTGGAGGCGATGAAACGACGGCTGACCGCCGAAGGTCATGAAGTCGTGCAGAAGCGAAAACGCTGTTTTGTCGTCGGCTTTGAGTCGAAGTTGACTTCTTTGGCTCGATGAAGGCGAGGGTGGGCCGCTGGCGCATCAGCTTTCGCAAATCGTCCAAGGACAGTGGCGATTCCTGGAGGTCGGGGCCGATTTGATGGCCGCCGAGCCGTTGCGTCTGGTGGTTCGCCGCACGCTGCGACAGATGGCCGGGACGGCCGGTTGATATTGTGGCCCTCCACCGCAGAAGGGTTCTGGTGAGCGGCAGTTCACGAGGTACTGTTACTACATTCTTCCGCCGAAGTTCATTCCGGGCCCGCCCATCTTGCCCATCATGCGCTGGAACTTGCCCATCTTTTTCATCATCTGCCGCATTTGACCGAACCGGTTCAGGAGATTGTTCAGCTCCGCCACGCTTACTCCGCTGCCGCCGGCAATGCGCCGACGGCGGCTCGCGTTCAAGATCTGTGGGTTTCGTCGTTCGAGCGGTGTCATGCCGCAAATCATGGCTTCCATGCGCCGGAACTCCTGCTCGCTCTTGGTCATGTCCGCCTGTTTGAGGGCTTCTGCGCCTCCGGGCAACAATCCAATCAGGCTTTCCAGCGGTCCCAGTTTCTTCATCTGGCGCAATTGCCCCAGAAAATCTTCCAGGGTGAACTGGCCTTTGCGCATCTTTTCCTCGAGCCTTTTGGCCTCGTCGAGATCGACCGCCTCGGCCGCCTTTTCAACCAGGCTGACGACATCACCCATTCCGAGGATGCGTGAAGCCATCCGCTCCGGGTGGAAGGGTTCGAAATCCTCCAGTTTTTCACCCACACCCACATATTTGATGGGCTTGCCGGTGACCGAACGCAGGCTGAGGGCCGCGCCACCGCGGGCGTCGCCATCCAACTTGGTGAGGATTGCCCCGGTCACCCCCAGGGCCTGGTCGAAATGGGTGGCGACGTTGACGGCCTCCTGGCCAGTGGCGGCGTCCAGGACCAACAGTATCTCCTGGGGATTGACCAAATTACGCAGGCGGACCAACTCCTGCACGAGGGGTTCGTCGATCTGCAGGCGGCCTGCAGTATCGAAAATCAGCGTGTTCCTTTCGTGGTCTCGGGCAAACACCATGGCCTGGCGAGCGATCGAAAGAACATCCATCTCTCCACGCTTCAGGAAGACGGGCAACTCGAGCTTCCGGCCTAGCGTCTCCAATTGGTCCATGGCGGCGGGGCGATTGACATCCACCGCGACCAACAAGGGCCGGCGGCCCTGCTTTTCCAACAAACGCGCCAGTTTGCCGCTGGAGGTCGTCTTGCCCGAGCCATGCAATCCGACTAAGAGAATGGCGTCGGAAGGCCCGTTCAGATTCAGCGTGGAATTTGTTGATCCCAACAAGTCCACCAACTCGTCGTGGATGATTTTGATGATCTGCTGGCCAGGCTGGATGCTTTGGAGGACCTCCTGCCCGAGAGATTTCGTTTTGACTTGCTCGATGAAATCCCGAGCCACCTTGAAATTCACGTCCGCTTCCAGCAAAGCCATCCGCACCTCACGCAAAGCGTCGCCGATGTTGCCCTCGGAAATGCGACCCAACCCGCGCAAATTCCGAAACGCCGCCTGGAGCTTGTCGCTCAACGATTCGAACATGGGCTAAAACCTACGGGGGGAAGATCAATCTGCAAGGCGTAAATCGAATACGACCAGATGCGGCCTTGCGCGAGGCGGGCGAACCATTAGAGTGGCTGGTCAGAAGCCGATGCCCGCACATGAAAGCCGCGTATATCCTTCAACCTGGACCGCCATCCTCCATGGCGTACGGCGAACTTCCCGTACCCACACCAGGCCCACGCCAGTGTCTCGTCCGAGTAGGCGCTGTGTCGGTAAACCCGGTGGACACGTATATTCGGGGAGGGCTGGTGCAGATGGCATTGCCCAGCCCGTTCATCGTAGGTTGCGACCTCGCCGGCACTGTGGTTGAGGTCGGCGCAGAAGTGAGCGACTTCCGGCCGGGCGACCGCGTTTGGGGGACGAACCAGGGGCTTCTGGGCCGTCAAGGTACTTTTGCCGAGTATGCGGCGGTCGATGAATGGTGGCTGTACCCGACACCGGAAAATGTCAGCGATGTACAGGCCGCGGCGCTGGCGTTGGTGGCGATAACCGCGCATCTGGGTCTGGCGCGAGATGCTCAATTGGGATCCGGTGAAACTCTCTTCGTCAATGGTGGGAGTGGCGGGGTCGGATCCGCGGTGGTGCAGATTGCCAAAATCCTCGGGGCCCGGGTGATCACGACTGCTGGCAGTGAACAGAAAGCGGAAGTCTGCCGTAAACTGGGTGCAGACGAGGTCATTCTCTATAAGGCTACGGGCGTGGCGGGTCCGCTGAAGAAACTCGCACCCACCGGAGTTCACGTCTGGTGGGAGACTCTACGGGAACCGGATTTTGACCTCGCGGTGGGCGCCCTTGCGGCCCGAGGTCGGATGGTAGTGATGGCCGGCCGCGATGCGCGACCCCCATTCCCCGTAGGCCCATTTTATGTCAAAGGCTGTTCCCTCCACGGTTTTGTCATGTTCCTCGCGACTCCAGAAGAACAGCAAACCTGCGCGGAAGATATCAACCAGTGGACGGGAGAGGCTCGGCTTAAGGCTAATATCGATCGAGTGTTACCGCTTTCGGATGCGGCATTGGCCCACGAACTCCAGGAACAAAGCACGATCCAGCAGGCGGGGATCCTGTGCGGCAAGCTGGTCTTGAAACCGCAATAGCGCGCGGGACCGGCAGGACTCCAGCCATTGACAGACACGCACCGGGTTAAGGATAGTATGTCGTCTTCAGCTCACCGCAATACGGCGGGAGCCACGCATGTGAAACTGATTAGCATCAGAATACAAAAACCCGAAGGGATTAATTTCATTGCCGGCCAAGCCCATTTTATCAAGACGGTGGAGGATCTCCACGAGGTTATGGTGGGAAGCGTGCCGGGGATCAAGTTCGGAGTGGCCTTTTGTGAAGCATCGGGGAAATGCCTGATCCGCCGGACGGGAACCGATTCCGCGTTGGTGGATCTGGCGGGGCAAAATGCGCGGGAGATTGGAGCTGGCCACAGTTTCTTCATCTTCCTGGGCCCCGGTTTCTTTCCTGTGCATGTCTTGAACGCGGTGAAATCCGTGCCGGAAGTGTGCCGGATCTTTTGCGCTACGGCCAACCCCACGGAAATGATCGTGGCCGAAACCGAGCAAGGCCGGGCCATTCTGGGGGTGGTCGACGGGTCCTCGCCCCGGGGAATGGAGACGGAAGAAGGGATCGCCTGGCGCACACAATTGTTACGACAGCTGGGTTACAAACTGCCCGGGTAAGAGGGCTGCGTGCCGGGCGGTCGCATTAACCGGAGATGGTCGCGCGTTGGAACATGTTGAATTGCCTCGCAATCTGCTCGCTCCTTGGGGGCGGTTGTCAACCCGAGGGTAATGGGAACTCACAGCTCCTACTCGAATCGGATTTCGCGGTGGCTCGGGCCCGCATGGTTCAGCATCAGTTGGCCGACCGCGATATTCGGGATCCCCGGGTGCTTGCCGCGATGGCCAAGGTGCCGAGGCACGAGTTTGTGCCCGAAGCACTACGGGGGCAGGCGTACGAGGACCGCCCCTTGCCGATTGGCCATGACCAGACCATTTCGCAACCCTACATTGTGGGTTTCATGACGGAGCAATTGAAGCTTGAGCCGACCGATCGGGTGCTGGAGATCGGCACAGGTTCCGGGTATCAGGCCGCCGTACTGGCAGAATTGGTCGCCGAGGTTTATTCCGTCGAGATTTTGGAACCGCTGGCCAGTCAAGCCCGCGCCACTCTCAATCGCTTGAATTACAGCCAAATCCAACTTAGAACGGGTGATGGCTACCAGGGATGGGCCGAACACGCGCCCTTCGATGCGATCATCGTAACATGCGCACCGGACCACATACCGGTGCCGCTAATCGAACAACTCCGGGATGGAGGGCAGATGATCGTGCCCGTGGGGGAGTCCTCGACTCAGGAACTGGTGCTGTTGGACAAACATGGGGACACTCTTAAAAGGCGAGCCGTGCTGCCCGTTCGATTCGTGCCCATGACGGGCCAGGCGGAGGAATGAGAATTGGGCTCGCGCCGAGGTCGGTATCTGGAGTTGCGGAGCGGATCGAACCATCGTATCCATAGTACAGATATTTTTCTTCGATGAGGAAAATCTTCTATGTTGATTTGGCAATGTGTGGTGGCGAGAGTCTGCCTGAAGATTTCGTCCTGGAAGAGTTTTGTGAAGTGCTCCAGGGGAAGGTCCAGGAAGATATCGAAGTCGTCCCGGTGGTGAGCCCCCCTGCAGGTGCGGTGAATTTTGATCCCGCCCTGATCGGCGCGCACATTTTTAACGAAGCGCTGGGCGAGTACTGCCACCGTTAATGGCTTTGCGCGTCCGCTCCCGTCAACAAATCCGGGGCAGTTGTTCGCCACTTAACAGATCGAGAATCCGCTGCGCACCGATTCGGCTGCGGAGGGTAACCAGGCCGGGCAATTCTGCGGTAACCTGTCCGATCCATTGGGCGTGCTCCCCCTGGGGTTGGCCTCGCAACAAGGCCAAAGCCGCCGCGGATTCATTTGCCGGCACGAATGCGATAAATCGCCCCTCGTTGGCGACGTACATCGGATCCAGCCCGAAGATTTCGCAGGCGCCTCGGACGGTTTCTTTTACCGGGACGGAGGCTTCGTCGATGTCGATCTGCACTTGAGCCGTCGCCGCAATTTCGTTCAACGCACTGGCCAATCCTCCTCGGGTCAGATCCCGCAAGCAGTGAACGCGAATGTCTCCCTCCAAGAGTGCCCGCACCGGACCAATCAATGGGGAACAGTCACTCTCGATGGGTCCCTCGAATTCCAAGCCTTCCCGGACCGACAGGATCGCCATGCCGTGTCGACCCACGTCACCGCTGATCAACACATGGTCGCCGGGTTGGACTTCTTTGGGTGCGATGTTCAGAGTCCCTTCGATAATCCCCAGTCCGGCGGTGGTCACAAAAAGCCCATCTCCTTTACCCTTGTCCACGACCTTGGTATCTCCCGTCACGAAAGTCACATCCGCGGCGGCGGCGGCCTGTTTCATCGATTGAACCACCCGGGCGAGAGTCTCCATCGGGAGTCCCTCTTCGAGGATGAATCCGGCGCTCAACCAACGAGGCCGAGCGCCGCACATGGCAAGGTCGTTCACAGTCCCGTTCACCGCCAGTGTGCCGATGTCGCCGCCGGGGAAGAAGAGCGGCCGTACGACGTAGGAATCGGTGGTAAAGGCGAACCGGATTCTGCCAATCTCCAGGATCGCACCGTCGTGGGCAGCGTCCAGAATCGGATTGGAGAAGGCGGGCAGGAAGACGTTTTGGAGCAACTGTTGCGTCATCCGCCCTCCGCCTCCATGCGCCATGAGCACCTGTGGAAAATCCGCGATGGGCAGCGGGCAGCTCGCGGTGAACTCTTTGGCTCCGTTTTCTTGTTCAGTCATGACTGGGCTCCATAAAGCGGCCCGCGGAGGCGAAATGCAAAGCTCAAAGCTAGTGTGGTGTCTCTCAATTGGCTGGTGGTTCGTTGCGCCCAAAATGGCTTGGGGCGAGGCGCGAGGAAGGAGCATCCCCTCCGCGGGCTGTGACTGACGAGCAACAAAGCCCCAGGCCATTTTCGGCGCAACCCTTCGGGCCGCAGTCCTTTTCGCCTCCCGCCTTGTTGCTCGCTCCTTACAGACCGCAGAGGGTATGCGCGTCGCTCGCGCCTCGTGGGAGGCGAAAACCCCTTGCGGCGAAACACCAGCCAATTGAGAGACACCACACTAGCGTTCTGCTCGAATTTTCCGCATGACGCGCTGATAGAGCCGGACCAGGAAGAGGCTGGCGTGGAGGCTGGGGGAGACGCCGTGGGGTGAGGATGCGAGTGGCGAATTTGCCTGGAGTGCGTCGCGGACGGGGCGTTGTCGGAGCAGGCGGCGGGCGATCTTGTCTTTGCGCACGCCTTTTTCGAAGAGGAGGATTGGGTTGGTCCGGCATCAGTCCGGCCCGGTTCCGCGCAGCGGAACATAGCCAACGAAGCTCCGCCTCAAACCGACCAGCAGAACTCCGACGTGAAGATTAGCCCCACGACGCTGTTCGGCTTGAGGCGGAGCTTCGTTGGAGTGGAGTCACCTCCTCAAGGGACTTTGAACGTGGAAATCGCCTTCATATATTGCGCCCGCTCGAATGAACTGGGATCCGGGCAATTTCGCTGGCTCATGCTGCCGCGCAATTGTGCCACGGATTCATATTCATGTTCCTCGAGCCAGAGACGGATGTCGGATTCCACGGTGGCGAGATGCTTGATGCCATGTCGAAGTAAGGCGGACGCCAGGGTGGTGACCGCCGCTCCGGCCATGAGCATCTTGATGGCGTCGGTGGCGCGATGGATCCCGCTGCTGGCCGCCAGGTCGGCATGGATGCGGCCATACAAAATCGCTATCCAGCGCAAAGGAAGTCGCATGGCCATCGGGGTGCTGAGGAGTATGTTTGGAACCACTTCCAGATTCTGCAGATCAATGTCCGGTTGGTAAAAGCGATTGAACAGCACCAACCCATCGGCGCCTGCGTCGTCCAGTCGCTTGGCCACATTCGCGAAGTTCGTGAAGAACGGGCTCAGTTTTACCGCGACCGGAATACTGACCTGCGCTTTCACCGCCTGCACAATCTGGACGTACGTGTTCTCGATGTCGGCCGCCGTCGTGCCCGGATCCGTCGGAATGGCATAAATATTCAGTTCCAGCGCATCGGCCCCTGCGGTTTGAATTTGCCGCGCGTAATCGGTCCAGCCACCCAGGGTGCTGCCGTTGAGGCTCGCGATCACCGGAATGCGAAGGGCGGCCTTGGCTGCTGCGATGTGCTCCAGATACGTTTCCGGCCCCAGCTTGTACTCCGAGAAATCAGGGAAGTAGGTAAGGGCTTCGGCGAAGCTTTCTGTTCCTTGTTCGAGGGTGTCGTTCAACTCCGTCCGATCCGCTCGCAATTGCTCTTCAAACAGCGATTCCAGCACCACCGCCCCCGCGCCGGAATCCTCCATGCACCTGAGATTGTCCACCTCGGTGGACAACGGGGATGCGGCGGGGACGAGCGGGCTGCGCAAGCTGAGCCCCAGATATTTCGTAGTAAGATCCATGTTCGATTGCTTGGTTCAGGTTGGATTATGCGATCGTCGCAGGCTGCGAAACGGGACTGCCATTGCCGCTGGGCCGGCGCGCAGCCAGATACGCGAACAATTGCCAGCGCGCGTCTGCATCTTTTTGGGCCTGCTCGAAGAAGCGTTTGGCGTCTTCCGGTTTGCTCTTGGTCAGCATCTTGAACCGGTTCTCGGAAAGCAGGAAATCGGACACTTTGGTCCTGGCTGCCTGAGAATCGAGTTGCAACGGGTTTTCCCCGGTTGCGGCCCGTCGGGGATCGTAACGATAGAGCAACCATTGACCGGATTCGACGGCGGACTTTTGTTGGCGCATGCCGACTCCGCTTTCGAGCGCGATCCCATGCGCGATGCAATGGCTGTAAGCGATGATCAACGAGGGGCCCGGGTACGACTCGGCTTCGATGAAAGCCCGCAAGGTATGCTCGTCCTTGGCGCCCATGGCGACACTGGCCACGTAGACGGTGCCGTAGCTCATGGCGATCAAGCCCAGATCTTTTTTGCCCAGTGGCTTTCCGCCGGCCGCAAACTTCGCCACCGCTCCGCGGGGCGTGGATTTGGACATTTGTCCTCCCGTATTCGAATACACCTCGGTGTCCAACACGAGGATGTTCACATCCCGCCCGCAGGCCAGGACGTGATCCAGCCCACCATAGCCGATATCATAAGCCCACCCGTCGCCGCCCACAATCCAAACGCTGCGTTTGACCAGGTTGTCTGCCACCGCCAGGAGAAGCTTGGCCTCGCTGCTGGTGTCGCCCTCAAGTTTTTGGCGCAGGATGCCGACGCGTTCCCGCTGTTCGTAGATGTCGGCTTCGTCCTTTTGTTCCGCCTGGAGCAACTGGGTTACGAATTCATCTCCTAACTTAGGGGCGAGCCGGGCGAGGAGTTCGCGTCCGAATTCCCGCTGCTTGTCGATCGACACCCGGAAGCCCAGCCCGAACTCGGCATTGTCTTCAAAGAGTGAATTGTTCCAGGTGGGTCCACGGCCGTTGTGGTCGACACAATACGGGGTGGTGGGGAGATTTCCTCCGTAGATTGAACTGCAACCCGTCGCATTGCCGATCAATGCCCGGTCGCCGAACAATTGCGTCAGCAACTTGATATAGGGAGTCTCACCGCAACCGGAACAGGCGCCGGAAAACTCGAACAACGGGCGCATCACTTGTTGTTGGCGCAACTGGGTGATCCGCACCTTCCTTCGGTCCATGTCCGGAATCTTCAGGAAGAAATCCCAATTATCACGCTCGGTCATGCGGAGCGGCGCCTGGGGACGCATGTTGATGGCCTTGAGTTTAGTTTCACTCTTGTTTTTGGCCGGACACACGTCGACGCACAGCATGCAGCCGGTGCAGTCTTCCGGGGCCACCTGGATGGTGAATTTCATTCCTTTCCACTCGGGAGCACGCGCCTCGCATGATTTGTACGTCGTTGGTGCGGTGGCCAGCAAGGCGGGTTCGTAAACCTTCATCCGAATCGTCGCGTGCGGGCAAACCGCCGCGCACTTTCCACACTGGATGCAGGTTTTTTCATCCCATACCGGAATCTCCAGAGCCAGATTGCGCTTTTCGTACTGGGCCGTCGCCGTTGGGAAAGTGCCATCGCAGGGGAAGGCGCTGACCGGCAATCTTTCACCCAATCCACCATAGATTTTGCCCAGGGTATCTTTGATGCGGTTGGGAGCATCGGCTGTGAAGGGATCGGGAAGATCAAATCCGCTTGTGACTCTTTCCGGGACGGACACTTCGAACAGGTTGGCCAGAGTCTGGTCGACAGCTTCGATGTTCTTGCGGACGACATCTTCCCCCTTCCGTCCATAGGTCTTTTTGATGGTGTATTTGATCTGGTCAATCGCCTGGTCGCGGGGAAGCACCCCCGACAGGGCAAAGAAACAGGCCTGCATCACGGTGTTGATGCGCGTGCCCATGCCGGTCGCCTTGGCCACCTTCATGGCATCAATCACGAAGAACTTCACCTTTTTGTTGACCATGTGATGCTGCATCGGGCGCGGCAGCCGATCCCAGATTTCCTCTTGAGAATAAGGCGTATTCAAAAGGAATGTTCCCCCCTCAACCAGGGGTTGCAGGAGGTCATAGCGCTCGAGAAAGATCGGCTGATGGCAGGCCACAAAATTCGCCCGGTTCACCAGGTAACTGGACCGAATCGGTGTCGGGCCGAATCGCAGATGCGAGACGGTCACGGCTCCGGCCTTCTTCGAATCATAGACGAAATAGCCCTGGGCGTGGTTGTCGGTTGATTCACCGATGATTTTGATCGAGTTCTTATTGGCACCCACCGTTCCATCCGAACCCAAACCGTAAAACATCGCGCGCACGACTTTGTCATCCTCCGTGGAAAATTCGCTGTCCACCGCCAGGCTCAGATGTGTGACATCGTCTTCAATACCCACCGTGAAGTGATTTCTGGGTTGGGCGGAAGCGGCATTGTCGAAGACAGCCTTAACCATCGCGGGGGTGAATTCCTTGGAGGAGAGCCCGTAGCGGCCGGCATGTACCGCGGGCATCGTTTTGAGGTGCCCCTGTCCATTGGCGATGCCTTCATGCAGTGCCGTAAGGACATCCAAATAAAGCGGTTCACCCGGACCTCCCGGCTCCTTCGTTCGATCCAGGACAGTCACGGATCGAACGGAGGCGGGCAGGCTTTCCATAAATCGCTTTACATCGAACGGGCGATACATCCGCACTTTCAGCACCCCAAATCTGCCCCCGAGACGGTTTAGGTAGTCCACCGTCTCCTGGGCGGTGTCGCACGAGGATCCCATCAAGACCACAACCTGCGTCGCATCCGGTGCCCCGACGTACCTGAAAGAGCTCATACTTCCGGCCCGTCAATCCGGCAAACTTGTCCATGGTCTGCTGGACCGTATCCGGGCATTTGGAATAATAAGAGTTGCCGGCCTCGCGCGCTTGAAAGAAGACGTCGGGATTCTGGGCGGTGCCTCGCAATACCGGCCGATCCGGACTCATCGCCCGCAACCGGTGCGCGATGATCAGGTCGTCGTTCATCATCGCCCGCATGATCTCTTCGGAAACCAACTCGATCTTCGCCACTTCGTGCGAAGTCCGGAAGCCGTCGAAAAAGTGTAGAAATGGCACCCGCGCTTCCAGTGTGGCCGCGTGGGCAATCAGCGCCATGTCATGCGCCTCCTGCACCGATGCCGAACTGAGCATGCCGAACCCGGTGCTGCGGGCCGACATTACATCACTATGATCGCCAAATATCGACAGGGCATGGGTTGCGAGCGACCGGGCGGTGATGTGGAATACCGTTGGCGTCAATTCTCCGGCAATCTTGAACATGTTCGGAATCTTGAGCAACAAGCCCTGAGACGCGGTGAATGTGCAGGTCAATGCGCCGGTCTGCAGCGCCCCATGGACGACGCCGGCCGCGCCTCCCTCACTTTGCATCTCTATGACGCTGGGGACGGTGCCCCAGAGGTTTTTGATTCCTTCGGAGGACCACTGATCACACCATTCACCCATATTAGAGGATGGGGTAATGGGGTAGATCCCCATGACTTCGTTGACTCGGTACGCCACATAGGCCACCGCCTCGTTACCATCAATCGTTGTGAATCGCTTGGCTTGCATTATTCAGTTCCGTTAGTTCATCCATTTGTTTCAAGTATTCAAACACCTGTTGGGCTTCCTGCTCGTCCAATCGCCCAAGGGCGAACCCAACATGCACAATCACGTAATCCCCCACGACCGCCTCCGGCACGTAAGCCAGACTCACTTCCTTCGTCACCCCTCCAAAAATCACCTTGCCGGTCCGCGACATTGGCTCGTCGCCGGCCATGGAAATCACCTGCCCCGGGATGGCTAGGCACATGGGCTCTTCCCTCCGTTCCTGCGGCTTGCCCCCGATCCACCACCGGGGAGCCAGCGGTTGCTGCCCAAAGCCCCCCAAATTCCAATGGTCTCCATCGACTTCCACTTGATTTGCCTCGACACCCGGCGATTAAAGACCAGTTGCAAAACTAAGGCAAGTTCGCTCGAAGGTCCTATTCCACTTATGCTGTGGACTTTCATCGCCGCGCTCCTTTTGTCCATGCGTTCAAACCGGCAAAGGCTTGTCCTAAAGCCAATCCGCCATCGTGCGTCGGCACCTGCCGATGCCAGTAAACCCGATGCCCCGCGGCGCGGAGGGCACTTATGGCGCCTTCCAGGAGAAGGGTATTCTGAAAGCAACCGCCACTGAGTGCCACCCGTTCCAGTCCTGCTTGGGCGGCCAGCGTGAGCAAAAGTTCGATCAAGCTGCGATGAAATCGCCAGGCCATTCGCGCCGGTGGGAGTTTCGCGCGAACATCCTCCAATAAAGCATCCAGCACGGGTGCCCAATCCGCTTGCCACAACGCGTCCCGCGCCGCCACCCGGACCTCCGCCGAGACTCCGGTCGGGTCCAACCGCCGCAGCGCAAATGGATATGACGATTCCTCGTCGGCGCCCTCGGCGGCCAGCCACTCCAACGCCATGGCGGCCTGACCCTCGTAACTCACGCGCTGGTGGACTCCGAGCATGGATGCGACGGCGTCGAACAGACGTCCCACCGCCGTCGTGAGAGGTGCGTTGAAGGGCCGTTCAAGTGACCGGATGACCGCCTGCAGTTCAGCGCGGTTAAACGCCGAGAGAGTTGGAACATCGCTGAGTTCAAAAGCATCTGAGCCGTGGCGTTCATACAACATTCCCATGGCGCTCCGCCGAGGTTCGCGAATGGCTTGGTTGTTACCCGGCAGCCGGAATGGTCGAAATGTTGCGAAACGATCGTATTCGCCATTCTCCACTCGAAGGAATTCTCCTCCCCAAATCATACCATCCAGGCCGTAGCCCGTTCCGTCCCAAGCGATACCCAGCAGGGGCTCCGCGATCTTGTTCTCCGCCATGCAAGCGAGGACATGGGCAAAATGGTGTTGCACGCCGATCTGGCTTTGCGGACGGACTTGCGCCTCCCGGGTCGAGCGGTAATCCGGGTGCAGATCAGAAACAACATATTCGAATTCGATCCCGAACAGTTTCTGCAGGTCCTGGATCACCCCCCGGAAAGTCGACAACGCACGCACAGTATCCAGGTCACCAATATGCTGACTCAGCGCAATCGCATTCCCAGCAGTCACCGCCACCGCGTTTTTATTCTGCCCGCCAACGGCCAGAATCCCTCTTCCGGATTCTATGCCACTCGCACTTCCGGCTTCTGGTCCTTTCGTCGCTGACTTTTTATCAGGAACTTGAATCGCGATCGGGAGCGGGGCGTAGCCGCGCGCCCGGCGGACCATGAGCTCGCGTCCGGCAACCACCCGGACCACCGAATCATCTACGTGGCGCACGATGGGCCGATTGTGCACCAAGAATCCGTCGGCAATTCCCCGCAACCGTTCCCGCGCTTCGACCTCGTCGATGCAGATGGGTTCGTCACTCCGATTCCCACTGGTCGCCACCACTGGAAACTCGAGCGCGGCCAGGAGCAGATGATGCAACGGGGTGTACGGCAGCATCACGCCCAGGAACGGGTTGCCGGGCGCCACGCCTTCTGTGATCCCTGCGTGACACCCTTTCAGGCGTTGCAACAAAACCACCGGGGCCTCAGGGGATCGCAACAATTCCTCTTCCAGTGGCGAAAGACGACAAAGCTCTTTCACCTGGGCAATGCCGGGCAACATTACCGCAAAGGGCTTCTCCTCGCGGTGCTTTCGTTGTCGCAACGCCTGGACCGCCGATTCTGAGCGCGCATCCGTGATGAGGTGAAATCCTCCAAGCCCCTTGACCGCGAGGATCTGGCCACGCTTGATGGCTTCCGCCGCACCCCTCAGCGCCGCGGCATCCTGAGGCACGTGTTCCCCCGAAGTCGACCAGAGTTCCAGATGCGGACCGCAGTTCGGGCAGGCGTTCGGTTGCGCATGGAATCGACGATCGGCGGGATCCTCATACTCCGCACGACATTCGGGGCACATCGTAAACCCCACCATGGAGGTATTCTCCCGGTCGTAAGGAAGTCGCTCAAGGATCGTATACCGGGGACCACAATGGGTACAGTTGGTGAACGGATACCCATACCGGCGGTTGCCCGGATCGAATATTTCCTGGAGGCAGGCCGCGCAGGTCGCGATATCCGGCCGCACGGCGAAGGCGCTCTCACCGGTTCGATCGCTCGGCCGGATTTCGAAGCCCTCCCATCCCGCAGGCTCCAGCCAAACGGCGTCCACTCGCTGAAACGCACTGCCCGAGGGCGGCTCCTCTTCCAGTCGCTGGTGGAAGACCCGCAGCTCTTGCGGAGAGCCCTCAACCTCAATGATGACCCCGGCTTGGGAGTTGCAAACCCATCCCGAAACGCCCGTCTGGATGGCCAGGCGGTAGACATACGGGCGGAAGCCAAGCCCCTGCACCACGCCCTGCACTTGTAGCCGGAGACGCAGGCGTTCCCGCGTGCCCCCACGTGGGGCGAGCAATGGAGTGGAGACACTCATACCAGGCTGACAGCGTGATCGAAAACGGTGCAGGCAGGCTCACCCGCCGTTGTCCATTCATCAACTTATCTTGCAGGGGGAAGGACAACATATGGAAAGAACGATTGCTTCTGGCTCTCCTATCCTCCAGTTGGAATGACCGAAAATGGCCATCAAAATACCTCGACGGGAAGCCGGGTCGATGCCCGGACCTTTTGCGCGATGCGGGAGAGCGTCCGTAGAGGCAAGTGGCCGCATTCCGGGTGGGTCGGGGCGCGGGTTGCAGAGTAGATTTGGACCAATGGGATTTGGGCGCCTCCGTCAACCAGTTCCAGCAGACGATGGGCGTATTGGTCGATCTCCTCTTCCGGCGGTTCCTGGCCGTCGATTATTGGGAAGAGACTCTGGATCACGACCGGCCTTTGTCGCGCGAGGAGCAGGATATTATTGAGAATCTTCGCCAGGTTGACGTGGGGGCGATTGACGCGTTTGACATAAGTGCTCGACCCGCCATCGAGTTTGGCCCAGACCTCGTCCTGGGGGATGAGCAATCGGAGGCCCTGTTGAACCGAAGGTTGATCTAGGGCGGTTGCGTTCGTCAGCAGGACGATCTTGAAAAACGGGAATTGCCCGCGTGCCCGGATGTGGACTACCGCGCGCAGGGCGTCGGAGAATACCGGGCACAGCGTGGGTTCGCCATCGCCGCTGATCGCCACGTGTCGGAGGGTCAGGAGTTCATCGGGCAGATTCCGGAAACACTCGAGGCGGCGTAGTTGCCCGGGTTCCATTTGGGCCAGGGTCCGGACCAATTCGTCGGCCAAAACATCGACGTCCACTGGCGGCGTGTCGGAAGGCGGCTGCCGATTGACATCGCAATAAAGGCAGTCGAAATTACACTTGCGATCCGGATTCAGATTTACCCCTGCCGACAAACCTCGCGCGCGGGGCGACACTTTGAGATAAACGAACCGGTTTCCCAGGGTCTCACGACTGCCCATCAAACCGGCGCTGATCCGTTTGCCGGCCGGGTCGGTCGGTTGCCCGGGGTGCTGCTCAGCGACTAGACCCATAGCGGCTTCACGTTGCTGTGTTTCGGCGGCTCGGCGATGATTCGACAAATTCATGCTGATGTTCACGCACGACGAGCACCGGGCAAGGAGCATACCGAACGACGTTTTCCGCCACACTGCCCAACAGGACGTGCTTGAGCCCGGTATGCCCATGGGTGGAAAGCAGGATCAAATCGACATGCTCTTCCCGGGCCACGGTCACAATTTCCTGGACCGGCTGACCCCGGCAGACTCGGGTCGAAACCGGGACCGCATCTTTGATTTCTTCTCCGCAAAGGCGCTCCAAGGCGCGTTCGCTGTTCTCACGCATCTCCAGTTCTGGCGCCGGCACATCCACTGGCCCGAATTCGGACCCGACGAAGTAATAAACGGGCATGACATGAACGAGTAAAAGGCGACTGGCGAACTGTCGCGCCAGGGGCACTGCGTACTGCAGGGCTTTCCGCGAGCAAGCGGAGAAGTCGATCGGCACCAAAATGGCCCGCAAGGCAAAGTCACGAATGACGTCGCTTGCCGAACCTTGCGACAGAAGCCGCTCTTCTTCGCGGTCAACCTCCACAACCACGCGCCCGCGTTTGGGAGTTGGTTTGATCTTCATAACCAATCCTCGAACGATGGACAACGGACGCCTGCCGCGCCTGTTGTCCTGCGGATGATGATTACTGTTCTCCGCCGCTCTCCCGAAAAACTACGGAGCACCAGAGTTGCCCACTACACCCGAGTTGGCGAGATGTCCACATTTCTTGCCGGCCCGCATGCCGATGGCCTGGGGTTATCCCGCGAGTTCTTTCGAACCAGCAAACGCAGGCTATTCAGGACCACCACGACGGTGCTGCCTTCATGACCCACTACCCCCGCCGTCAGGGGAATCTGGGCTGCCAGCGCCAGGCCCACCAATCCCACCACTGTCCCCAGTGAGATCCACAAATTCTGTCGGATGATCCGGCGCGCCCGTTGACTGAGTCGCACTGCCGCGAGGAAGTTCTCGAGCCGATCATGCATCAGCACGACTTCGGCCTGCTCTAAAGCGGCGTCGGCGCCCCGGGCGCCCATAGCCACACCTACATGCGCTGCGGCCAGACTTGGGGCGTCATTCACTCCATCACCGACCATGGCCACCTTCTTCCCCCGTTTCGTCAATTCCCGGATGGCTTCGACTTTGGCCGCCGGGGTCAACTCCGCGCGGATGTCATCCAGCCCCAGGTGCCCCCTGAGGACCTGGGCGGATGACGCCCGGTCGCCCGTCAAGACAATGACCTCCAACCCCATGCGGTGAAGATCGCGAACCAGTTCAGGCGCCTCCGGACGGATGTCATCGCGCAACAACAAACGCCCCCAAAGTTCACCCCGGGTTACCCATACCTCCGATCGGCCGTCATCGAAGGCGGGCGCCGCGGCGATCGTTTTCCCGTAGGGGCTTTCCACAAACCATTCCCGGCGTCCCAAACGCACTTCGGTTCCTTCGTATTGCGCCCTCAAACCGAGACCGGCGACCGACTCAAAATGCTCCAGCTCGAGCGCAACCACCCCGCGTTGTTTGCCGTAGCGGACGATAGCACGGGCCAGCGGATGGTTGGAAAGGCGTTCAAGCGCATACGCGGTTTCTGCGATCTCTGTTTCCCTGCCGGCAGGAAAAGACTCGACCTCTTCCACCCGTAAGTCGCCGGTCGTTAAGTACCGGTCTTGTCGAGGGCGACCGCCCGGATTTCCGAGAGCCGTTCGACGGCCGCGCCGCCTCGAAACAGAATGCCGCGCCGGGCACCCCAGGCGATGGCGGCGAGGATGGCTGAAGGAATCGAAAGGACCAACGCACAGGGGGAGGCGACAACCAGAAGGGTCATCGCCAGGTAAAAGGCGCTCTTGGAATCGGGCGTCGAGATCCACGCAGGAAGACCTATAATCCTCCACCACACGACAAACATCACCAGGCAGAGCGAGAGAATTCCATAGGTGTATCCGGTTCCGAAGCGGTCGGTGAATCGCTGAGCGGGGGCCTTGAGGTGCTGGGCCTCCTGGATCAGTCGGATCACTTTTTGCAGAGCGCTCTCTTCCGCGGCGCGCAGCACTTTGAGTTCAACACTCCCCCACGTGTTCAGGGTTCCACCCAGGACCGTATCCCCTTCGCTCTTGTCCACCGGAAGGGACTCACCGGTGAGTGTGGAGTCATCACTCGCAGTGCGTCCTTTGATCACCTCCCCATCGACGGGGAAGTGCTCATCCGGGTTGACGCGCAACCTCATTCCGGGTCGTAAAGACTCCACCGGCACCTGCTCCTCTTCGCCTGAGGAAGTCAGACGCCTGGCCGTTTTCGGCGCCATCTGGAACAGAGACCGGATCTCCCGCTGCGTCCTCCCCAGCGCATAATGTTCGAGCCCTCCGGAGAGGGAAAAGAGGAATAACAGGGCCACGCCCTCCGTCCAAGCCCCGATGACCGCGCTCCCAGCCGCGACGGCCAGCATCAGAAAATGAACGTCGACGACTCCGGTGCGAAGGCGTTTCCAGACTTCTCCAAACGTGAACCAGCCGCCGGCAAGGTAAGCGAGTGGATATATCACCTCCGCGACCCTCCCTCCGAACCACAGGCCGCAGACCCCAAGTCCCCCGCACAAACCGGCGGCCGCCAATTGGACTTTCCATTCCCATTCCGCCTCGGTGTCTTCCGGCAGTACGAGTTCGCGGGGGACCACGCGGGGCCAAGGCCGTTCCCGCCATCGCCAGAAGGTGGGAGCGGTCGGGCAGGTCCGCCGGGAGATCGTCGTGCTACCCGGCTGTTGTTGAATGGACAATTGCAACCGGTCTGCCACCACCGGAGCCTCAGTGCATCGGCCACAGTCCTCATCGCCTTCAATCAGGCCGCAATTGTGCGTTTTACCTTCCTCCTCGATACGGCGGATTCGTTCCGTCAACTCTTCGGGCATGTCCGGATGCCGGGTTTGACCTAACGTGGCTACTGAAATGGCCCGTCGGTCCCGGTCAATCCGAACGGCTTCCAGTGCGGGATCTGCCTCCATGGCTTCCGCGACAGCCCGCACGAGGCATTGTTCCGGGGGCACGGGCTTACGAGGCGTGGACGGCGATGGGGGCATGGACAATTCGGCTCGGCCTTCCCACTGTCGGTCAGGCTGGCGACGCCCTACATTCACCCAAAATCGAAGGGATGCAATGTAGATCTTGATCCGCAGCATTCGCCCGGAGAGCCACACAAGCATTTTCGCCCGCTACCTCGTCACATCGACAACCCTGTTTCGGCATAACCTGGGAGGGCTGATGTCCGACGGAACGAATCGAAGCGACGCCCTTTGATTTCACCAAACGGTACGGCCCGGACTTCGTCAAAACCCATTTTTTCCTTGAGTTTATGGGATGTCAGTGCTTTCTCATCCGAACAACTTCGACAACCATCCTGCGTGCAAACAAGCTAATTTCAATGAAGCGAAACGAAAACTCTCAGCCGCGGGCAGGCGGTCGTACGGGGCCCGGAGGGCTCTCGCGCCGCCATCTCGGCCTTCTTTTTTCGGGGACGATTCTCGCGGTTATCCTCATTTCCTGCGGCACCCTCACGCGGACAGTCATGGCGCCGCCTGCCGTACCGGGTGCCACCTTCATCGGAACCGCTGCTTGCGCTGAATGTCATGAGGGGCTGGTCAAGAATTTCAGGACCGCGAGCCATTCCCGGTTGGTGGCATCCGGTTCCAATGCGCTCGAGGCAGGCTGCGAATCGTGCCACGGACCGGGGAGCTTGCATAGTGAATCGGGCGGGGACGTCACGCTCATCGTCAATCCGGAAAAATCGCCGAATGTTTGTTTTCAGTGTCACCTGGATGTCCGCGGCGCATTCAATCTGCCGCATCATCATCCGGTCCCGGAGCATTTGACCTGCACCGATTGTCACGACCCCCATCGGGGGGACGCGATTGCAAGTGGCGGAACCAGCCTTCTTTCGGAAAATGAAGCCTGTCTCCAATGCCACAACGCTCAACGGGGGCCTCATGTGTTCGAACATGAGGCCATGCGCGAGGGTTGCACATCGTGCCACCTTCCGCACGGTTCCATCTATGCCGGCATGCTCGCCCAACGCAATGCGACACTCTGCCTCAAATGCCATTTCCAGGAACAACGCGCCGCGGGTCAGGTCGTCATTGGGGGATTTAACCACACTACGTTTCTTCAACAAGGCACCTGCTGGAACGCCGGTTGCCATGAAGCTGTGCATGGCTCCCAAGTCAGCTCTTCTCTCCGATTCTAACCCGCGAGATTGACTCATGAATAATTCGCGATCACCCCGATCACTCTGCCGGCCATATCGGCTTGCCCTCCTCGCCGCGCTCCTTCCCGGCCCTCCGTCACTCCTGGCCCAGGAAGCCGCCACCGAGCCGGCGGCCGATGACGGCCCACTCGTCAACTGGATTGAGCTGGGCGCTGGCGGCACTTTCACCGACGGAAGCAAGGGGGCCTACCAGGAACGCTCCGGTCTCCCCCATGGCGCATTCGGCGGTGTGGAGAGTTTCCATTACGAACGCGAGCTCACCGAAGGTTACGTGCTGCCCAAGGGTGGCACGCTCAAGTTGGACGGACGCGGCATCTTCGACAACCACGATTACAGCATCCGTCTGGAATTGGATTATCCCGAAAAGGGTTATTTCAAGGCCGGCTACTCCGAGTTCCGCACCTGGCACAACGGCAGTGGCGGCTTTTACCCACCCACCGATGCCTGGTTCCAACCCGAAGATGATACTCTCGCTATCGATCGGGGAACCCTGTGGTTCGAAGGGGGCCTTCGCCTCCCCAACTGGCCCGAGATCACTCTTCGCTACGAGCGACAGACCCGTGACGGCGAAACGGCAAGTCTCGCTTGGGGAGAATCGGCCTCGGCGGCCGGCCGCCGGATCGTCCCCGCCTCCTGGGACATCGACGAAGTCCGCGACATCTTTGCGGTGGACGCTCAACACATCCTGGGGACGACGACATTGCGCTTGGGTGTTCGTTATGAAATTCAGAATCAAGACGATCGCCAACACACCCGACGCAGTCCGAACGAGACCACCGATCGTCGCGGTACCCAGCAAAATGGACTCGATTCCGACCTGTTTAACATCCACGCCTCCGTCGAAAACTGGATTCGGGACAATGTCCTTTTCACGGTGGGTTATTCTTTTACCGACCTGGACACGGACCTGAGCGGTTACCGCGTCTTCGGCACCGCATATGATCCCGACTTCGGCCAGCGCCTCCCCGATCCTAATTCGTTCGAAGGGCTCGAGGGGGGTTCTCAGCTGCACCAGCACGTTGCGAATCTCAATTTCTTATACCTCCCCTGGGAGTCGTTCGCTGTTATCCCGTCGGTTCGGATCGAGAATCAGGATCTCGATAGCGTTTCGCACTATGGTCAACCGGCGGCGCCCCTCACTCCAAACCAGTTCCGCGCGGCCAGTGACCGTGGCCTGCTCGACGTCTCGGAAGCCCTGGAGGTTCGTTATAGCGGGGTCACCAACTGGGTCTTCTTCGCCCGGGGCTCATGGCTCGAAGGCCAGGGCGATCTGAAGGAATCATGGGATAACCTTTCCACGGGCGCCAACGTTTTGGGGCGATCGACCGACGACGATCGGCTGTCACAAAAATATGCCGCTGGTCTGAATTGGTATCCCCTCCATCGCTTCAACCTGGGCGCCGGCTATTATTACAAACTCAGAAACAACGATTACGACAACACCGCCGATACCACCTCCAATGCCCCCGGAAGCAACAATCGCTACCCGGCCTTCCTGGTGGCCCAGGACTTCGAGACTCACGACGTCAATGCCAAAGCCACCTGGCGTCCGCTCAACAACCTGACCCTGGTGGCACGGTACGATTTTCAATTCTCCACGATCGACACCCAGGGCGATAACCTCCAGAGCGTTGAAAGCGCCCAGATGACCAGCCATATCCTCGGCGGGAGCGTCAGTTGGGTCCCCCTTAACCGGCTCTATTTGCAGGGCAACGTCAATTACGTCAAAGACCAGACCGACACTCCGGCGGACACCATCACCGGCGCGGTCCAGGACTCCCAAAATGATTATTGGAACGGCAGCCTGACCGCTGGCCTGGCGCTGGACGAAAAGACCGACTTGAGCGCGACCTACTTTTACTACCGCGCCGACAATTACAGCGATAATTCCGCGGTCGGCTTGCCTTACGGCATTGGGCTCGAAGAACACGGCGCTACCGCCTCACTCAGCCGCGAACTTTCGCGCCGTATTCGCTGGACCCTCCGTTACGGCTATTTCACCAGCAACGATCAGACGTCCGGTGGAAACAACGACTACGACGCGCACATGGTTTATTCCACTGTCCAGTACCGGTTTTGAGCGGTTCGGGGGCCCTCCATCGCTGAATTTTGAGTTGACGCGTAACGTCCAACGGAGCAATAGAAGCAATCAATAACTGAATAACTCCAGATCCCTATATGCGAAAACTCATTGCCTTCACCTTCCTTTGTGCCGCCGTCGGCGGCCTCTCGCTGCACGCGGCGGACGTTAAAGAAAACTGGGCCAAGAATTGCGTCAAATGCCATGGCGAGGATGGTAAGGGACAGACTACCATGGGCAAAAAGCTGAAGGTCGCGGACTACACCGACCCCAAAGTCCAAGCCAAATTTACCGACGAGGAAATGATTAAGATCACCAAAGAAGGCAAGAAAGAAGGCAGCAAGACCCTAATGAAGGCCTATGCCGACGTCCTTTCCGACCAGGAAATCAAAGAATTGGTGGCGCATATTCGCAGCCTGGCTAAGAAATAGCCCCGATTTCGCTACTCGCGCCCCCCAAAGCGCGGGATTCAGAATCCGTTGTCTCGGGCGCTCATTTTTGAGCGTTTTCCAGCAGGAGTGACGGGTAAGAGAGCGTGCCGCGGGATGAAGTCCGCCCTATTGCGGGCTTCAACATTGACGGCGCTTGGAAGATCCCCCCACAACTCACTCACCTCGAGGTGATATCGCGTCCTCCTCCGGCGCGGGTTGCTTCTGCCGGTCCTCAAGGCGCCTCTCGGCTGGTCCTTTGTTTACCTGTCCACAACAAGAAATGCGTAGGAATGGCCAATACCCGTTAAGCCGCGAACCTGCCCGTACTGCAGAGTGTTGGCCGTCGGCGGCAGGCTGAAAGGACCGCCAACCCGGATCCGGGTTGGGGCCTGAATTCGCGCCACAGGGCCGGCAACGGAAAATGAAACATGTAAGGTCAACAACGAACGGGGCCGATCACCTGCGGCGGGTTCAGCCCTCTTATACCCATGTCTGACTCTTCCACGGGTGGCGGTCATTTCGGGGGCCAATTTCGCAACTGGCTGAGCCTAAGCGGCTTGGTGATCATGCTGGGAAGCGTTTTTGCCTTCCTGATGCTTTTCATCGTGGACGTGATGAAGGGTTCCACGAACCCCTATGTGGGCATTCTCACGTATCTGGTCACGCCGGCATTCAGCACGCTTGGCGTAGCTTTGGTCATTCTGGGGATCGTGCTGAAACGCCGCCGCGAACATCACGCCGGCAGGTCGATTCCAGTTGTGATCGATCTCTCCCGCCCGCGCGATCGACGGTTTCTTGGGATCTTTGTCGTGGGTAGCATTCTGTTTCTATTCGTGAGCGCCTTCGGGAGTTACACGAGTTATCAATTCACGGAGTCGGTCTCTTTCTGCGGGAAGGCCTGCCACGCGGTCATGGAGCCAGAAATGGTGACCTACTCACACTCCCCGCATGCCCGGGTCTCCTGCGTAGAGTGCCATATCGGTCCCGGAGCGACGTGGTTTGTTCGTTCCAAACTCTCTGGCACCTACCAGGTTTATGCCACCTTGCTCGATAAGCACCCTCGGCCCATACCCACCCCGATCGAGAACCTCCGCCCGGCCCGGGACACCTGCGAACATTGTCATTGGCCTCAGCGGTTCTCGGGTGATCTGGTGCGGAGCTACCGTCATTTTCTGAGCGACGACGAGAATACCGAATACTCCGTCCGGCTCCTGCTCCGGGTTGGCGGTGGTCAACCGGAACAACGGGAGGTTGCAGGCATCCACTGGCACATCGCCAACCGGGTCGAGTACATCGCAGCAGATGTTTCTCGTCTCGATATTCCCTGGGTTCGGCTGACCGATAGCCAGGGCCGGCAGACCGAATTCCGGACTCCCGAGTTTAAGGACGACATCGCGCAACACGAGATCCGAACCATGGACTGTATCGATTGCCATAATCGGCCGGCGCATAGGTATCAGAAGCCCAACGAAGCCGTCGACCGCGCCTTGGCGCAGGGCGCGATCGACCGGGTACTGCCTGGAATTCGAGCGAAGGCCACCGAAGTTCTGGTTCAGGACTACGCCACCAAGGAGGAGGCGCTGCGGCGAATCGACGAATCCCTCACCGAAGCCTATCCGGACCAGGCCGCCATTCGTCCGGCGATCGAAACGGTCCAGCAGATTTACACGGAGAATTTTTTTCCTGAAATGAAAGCCAGCTGGAAGGCCTACCCCGAAAACATTGGGCACAAGGATTGGCCGGGATGCGCGCGATGTCATGATGACAATCACTTCAGCAGCGATGGCCAACGCAAGATCAGCTTTTCCAACTGCAACAACTGCCACCTCATTCTTGCCCAAGGGAAAGGGGCGGAGCTGGAGTCGATGACTCTAGGGGGACAGGCATTCAAACATCCCGGCGAGGATTATGATCCGGCCTTTAAGTGTAATGATTGTCATACCGGCGGTCCATAATCCTGTATCCATGACTCTTCGCAAACGAGTTCTTCCCGCTTGGCCACAGGAGTTGCTCCTGGCGGGATTTTTGGCCGTGCTCATCCCCAACGCGCGGATTTCCGCGGCAGATGCCGGCGGGGGTGCCGCGGTGGAGCAGGCCGAGGGCGAGGCCCTGAGCAATGCCGATTGCCTGGAATGCCATCAGGATCCGACGCTCACACGCTCTATTCGTGGGCAAAACGTTTTGCTTACCCCGGTGAACGCGGAGACGTTCGAGGCCTCCGTCCACGGGGCGTTGAACTGCACCGATTGCCATTCGAGCGTCACGGAGCTTGTTCATGAAAGCCCCCTCCCGCCCGCGCAATGTGCTGATTGCCACGCGGACGAGACGGCAGTTTACGAGAAAAGCATTCATGGGGTGAGCCATGCTCTGGGTGCCTCCCGGGCGGCGCGTTGTTCCGATTGTCATGGCACCCATGATATCCTGCCCGTATCGGATCATCGTTCCCCCGTTTACAAGTTGAATCTTCCGAAAACCTGCGCGACTTGCCACAGCAACCCGGGGATCACGGAAGAATACAAGATGCGTTTTCCGGAGGCGGCGTCCCATTACATGGACAGCATTCACGGTCAGGCCCTTTTGAAACTGGGCCTGATCGTGGCTCCCTCCTGTACGGATTGCCACGGCGCCCACAACATCCTGCGGACCGTCGATCGCGACTCGCCCATCAACCACGCCAACATCAGCAAGACGTGCGGCACATGTCACGTGACGGTCGAGGAGATCTACAACGCCAGTGTCCATGGCCAGCTTCTCACGAAGGAGGGTACGACCGGTCCCGTCTGTACCGATTGCCATAGCGCCCACGAAATTGAACAGCCGTTGAACGGCCACTTCAAAATGGCGAGCGACCTTCGGTGTGGCAGGTGCCATCAAGACCGGCTAACCCATTACCGCGAAACCTATCATGGCAAGGCGATGGCCCTCGGCAAACCCAATGTCGCCCCGGAGGTGGCGGCGTGTTACGACTGCCATGGGCATCACGACGTCCTTCCCCCGTCGGATCCCAAGTCCCGTTTGTCCCGCCAGAACATTGTTCATACGTGCCAGACCTGCCATCCCAAGGCCGATGCCAGCTTCGCCGAATACGTTCCCCACGCGAATCCCTTGGATGGCAAGAACTATCCCGCGCTCCATTACACCTTCGTCTTCATGACCATTCTCCTGGTGGGAGTATTCACCTTTTTTGGCGGCCATACCCTGTTGTGGCTGCTGCGCTCGGTCTATCTCTATTGGCACGACTCCAAAACATTCCGCGAAGCCAAGGTCGAAACCCAGCGTGGCGACGAATGGTTTACGCGGTTCATGCCCTTCGAACGGCTGCTCCATTTCATGGTGGTCACCAGCTTTTTGCTCCTGGTTATGACGGGCATGCCGCTCAAGTTCTATTATACGGCCTGGGCGAAAACGATATTCGCGTGGGTGGGTGGCCCGGACGTCGCTCGGTGGCTGCATCACCTGGGTGCGGTGATCACTTTCCTCTACTTCGCCCTGCACATCTCCGCTCTGACCGTCCGGGCCTGGAAAAACCGCGCCAATCTCAGGGACCCCGCCACTGGCCAATTCCGGGCCCGGCGCCTGTTTACGAGCCTATTCGGGCCCGATTCCATGATTCCCACCTGGCAGGATTGGAGGGATTTCATCGCCCACCAGAAATGGTTTTTTGGCAAAGGCCCCAAACCCCAGTTCGACCGATGGACCTACTGGGAGAAATTCGATTACTTTGCAGTTTTCTGGGGCGTTTTTGCCATCGGAGTGTCAGGCCTGATCATGTGGTTTCCCCACTTCTTCACATCCTTCCTGCCCGGATGGATCATTAACATCGCTTTGATCGTTCACTCGGACGAGGCGCTGCTGGCCGCCGGATTCATCTTCACCATCCATTTCTTCAATACCCACTTCCGCCTCGAGAAATTCCCCATGGATACGGTGATCTTTTCCGGACGCGTTTCGAAAACCGAGATGCTTCATGAACGACGCCGCTGGTATGACCGCCTGCTCGCCGCCGGCCGCCTGAATGATTATCGCGTCAAAGACGAATGGGAACGATGGAAGTCCATTGCCCGGTCGATGGGCTATCTGTTCTTTGGCGCGGGCCTCATTCTGCTCTTCCTCATCCTCTATGCCATGGCCATTCGTCTCCTGCATTAGCACGCTGATGAGGACGTTTCTTAAAATGCCGTAACCGAATTTATGCATTCCGCTGCCGTTTTGTTCCTTTGCCTTTCCGTTCAAATCGTGCTCGCCGCCCCGTCGGCGTCCGACCCGCCCGCTGCCATCTCCATTAGTGATTGCCTCGTTTGCCATGACGACCCGGACCTCACAAAGGAGGATTCCGATGGGAACAGCACTTCACTCTTTGTGGACGAGACCGCCTTCCGCGCGTCGGTCCACGGAAAAGAGTCGTGTGTGAGTTGCCACTCAGAGATCACCGTGGCCCATCCCGATGACGGGGTCACGATCAAACCCGTCAATTGCGCGGCCTGTCACGAGAGCGCTTCGAAGACCTACAATGAGAGTGCGCATGGTCTGGCCCGGGGACAGGGAGATGCCGCCGCCGCCGACTGCCAGGATTGTCATGGGAGCCATACCATCGCTTCCACCCGCGATTTGAATTCACCCTTGCAGCGGGCTCGGCTGGCTGAAACGTGTGGCGCCTGTCACCCAGAGGAGGCCAGCCAGGTCGAACAAAGCGTCCATGGTCAGGCCTTGGCTCGAGGCGAACGGGAAGCTCCGACATGCACGGACTGCCACGCCGAGCACCAGATCCAACAACTCCGCAACGTTTCGCCCATCAAGGTCTCGGAACAGATTTGCAGCCGGTGTCATGCCTCGGAACGAATCAACACCAAGTACCGGCTTCCCCCCAATCGGCTTGAGACTTTCCTGGAAAGCTATCACGGCCTGTCCGCCCGCTTTGGGTCGACCCGGGCGGCAAACTGCGCCAGTTGTCACGGCGCGCATCTGATCCTCTCCTCTGCCGATCCTCGTTCCACAATTCATGCGAACAATCTCGTCCACACATGTGGTCAGTGCCACCCGGGCGCCAACGCCAATTTCGCTTTCGGCAGAATCCATCCCAATGGGGAGAAAGACCATGATCTGGGTTCGATCTTCAACCGCTGGGTTCGACGCATCTACCTGTTCCTGATCATCGTCATGGTTGGTTTCTTTCTGCTCCACAACGGGCTCCTCTGGATCCAACACGCGCTGGCCGCCAAACGCGCCGCCGGCAGGGCCACGCTACGAATCGACAAAACGCAAAGGGTTCAACACTCGATTCTCGCCACCAGCTTCATTCTCCTTGCCATTACGGGCTTTGCCCTTACCTACCCCGAATCGTGGATCGCGTGGGCGCTCGGTTCCGACGAATCCATCCGTCGCTGGGCACATCGGATCGCGGGTCTGGTGCTCATCGGTCTGGGCCTGTTTCACCTCCTCTACGCCGTTATCAGCGCGAACGGCCGCCAACTGATCCTGGATTTCCTGCCCCGACATAGTGATGTTCGCCAACTGACCGCCACGGCGCGCTACGCGTTGGGTCGCGCTCCCGCCCTGCCGGCTCGATCCGACCGCTTCACCTATGCGGAGAAGCTCGAATACTGGGCCGTGATCTGGGGGACGATCATCATGGCGGTCACGGGTCTCATGCTTTGGTTCCCATTGATCGTGACCCAGATTCTGCCGCGATGGCTTGTCGATGTCGCGCTGACCATTCATTACTACGAGGCGATCCTCGCCTGTCTCGCCATTTTGGTCTGGCATCTCTATCATGTCGTCTTCGATCCGGCGGTGTATCCACTCAACTGGGCCTTTTGGGATGGTCGCAATCCGGCTGAATCGCACCTTCCCTCGCCGACACCGCATGCCGGGCCTTCGGGTTTGTCGCCGTCGACGCAGAACTCCCGCCCTCCGCTGAAGTAACGGCCTGGAAGACTGGCATAGCTTGATACTGCACTGCGAAAGCCAAGAATTATGATCGTGTCTGCTAATAAAGTCATGGACATGCATTGCCTAAAGCTGATAGTCAAAACGTTCCTGGCGGGATGTCGGAAAGATGACCTTAGCAATTTCTGTAAAAGATAGAGCAACCCGGGTGTAGTCGATAATTCCACTCGGATTAGCCTGTTCCCGTTGGCACCCGATGCGTATCTGTGTTCGATCGAAATCGCGAAGATCCCGGGCAGCCTCAGAATGCCTAGCAAAACCGACCCAAGTAAAATCATGAACCATTCCCAGCCGTGGATGTTACCCCGCCGCGTTCGATGCCGAAGCGGATTATCCGCCGCGCTATTGCTCGCAGCCTCAGCTTTGTTTGCGGTTTCAGCGATGGCGGCCGAGAGCAAAAAATCAATGGTCAAGCCGCCTGTTGCCGTACAAGGCGGGCTGGACAACCACCCGTACGTGACGGGCATCACACCCGCGCCCGAGGGCGGAAGCGCCACCGTGGAGTGGTATGGCGTGAGCGGTCCCTACGAATTGGAAGCCAAGTCAAGTTTGGCCGACGATGCCTGGCTGTCGGTGGGTTCCAGTACGACGCCCAGCGCGCTATTGCCTACAGATGCGGCCTCGGGCTTCTTAAGGATCAAGTCTCCCGATGCCAATTATGTGGGGGCTCAGCAATGCGCCCTCTGCCATGTCACGACTCATGCGAAATGGTCGGAAACCGCCCATGCCCGTGCGTTTGACACGTTGAAGCAAATCGGTCAGCACGAGAACAGCCAGTGTCTTCCCTGCCATACGGTCGGCTACGGCCAGCCCAACGGTTTCAACAACGAGGCCGACGATTCCGCTCTGGAAGGGGTCCAGTGCGAAAACTGTCACGGGCCCGGCGGTAACCACGCGGGGAATCCTTTTGATCCTTCGACCCTACCGATTGTGACGATTGATGCCGCCGTTTGCGGCGGATGTCACACCGACGTCCATCACCCTACTTATAACGAATGGAAAGAATCGCTCCATTCCCGGGTTGACTCCCACGTGAGCGACGGGTTTATCACCGACGGCGAATCGCGGGAGATTTCCTGTGGCGGTTGTCATTCGGGCGCGGTTCGTCTGGCGATGATCGCGCAGATCTCGGACATCGACGGCCTGTTCCCGAGCCGTGAGGATGCGGCGTTTTTCGGTCAAACCTGTGCGACCTGTCATAACCCGCACGACAACACACTGAACTCCCAATTGCGGAATCCTTCGTATTCCACGGAATTCTTCTCCTACGTGACTTCCCTGAACCTCAAAGATCAGTACAACCCGAACATTCAGATCTGCGGTCAGTGCCACAACGAACGCGGCGCGACTTGGAACAGCTCTTCTCGCCCGCCGCATCACTCGCCTCAATACAACATGCTTGTCGGCAAGATCGCGACCCCCGGCACCGCCAATGACATTTGGAATGGAACGATGAGTTTCCATGGCGAACAGCCCCTGCAATGTGTCCAATGCCATACGCACGCTCATCCTGTAGATAATCCCGACGAGGAAAATCCCAACTACACCGGTCACGGTTTCGATCCGCAAGTGCATGGCTGCACAGCTACCGGATGCCACACCTCAGAAAGCGTTGCTCAGGTTTTGTGGACCGGCGCTCAGATTGAAACCAAGGCGAGCATCCAAAAGGTGAAAGGCCTCCTCGACGATTGGGCCATGACCAAGGCCTCCGAAGCCCTGCGCGAGAAATACGGGACCCTGGCCTGGGAGTTCTCGAGTCCCGGTCAGATCTCGAATCCCGACGGAACTGCGGGCATCACCGGTCCGACCACGGCCGAGCAATCGGGCATTCCGGATGAGGTCAAGAAGGCCCGTTTCCTTCTCTACATTGTCGAACACGACGGCAGCTTCGGCATCCACAATGGCGATTACAGCCGATTCCTCCTCAGCGAAGCTGAGAAGCTCGCCCTGGCTGCTCCGTAGATACACGCTTGCCCGGCAGGTAGCATCAGGCCGGGAGAGTCGCGCTGCCGTTGGTTGGCCAGTCACTCCGGCCAACCGGCGGCAGTCGCGGTTTTGGTGCGGCTTGCGCTCGCCGGTGATACGCTCGGTATGCCGGCGGGGGAAATGCCATTGAGTGGTGTCGAAACTGGAATATAAACAGGCCAACCCTATGAAACACAACCCCAGCCGAAGAAAGTTTTTGAAACGAAGCGCTGCGGTGTCCCTCGCAGCGCCCTTGATTACGAGCTTGGAGGAGTATGCCTTGCTGGCCGGGGAGCCGGCGACGAAGGCCGACGCGCCCCTGCCGGGCTCGAAGGGAACCATGCCGATGGGCCGGATCGGCAAAGTCGAGATCAGTCGGTTGATCTGTGGGGGGAATCTCATCAGCGGCTACGCGCACAGCCGTGACCTGATATATGTGTCGCCTTTATTGAAGCATTATTTTACCGACGAGAAGATCCTGGAGACGTGGGCCCAATGCGAAGAGCACGGAATCAACACCATGATTCTTTATCCGGCGGATCTTCGGGCGGCTGCCCTTTATGCGCGCTATCGCACCCAGGGCGGGAGAATCCAATATCTCGCCCAGGTCAACCCTGATAAGACGGATTTGCTGACATCGGTGAAGCAGGCGAAGGATGCCGGGGCCTCGGGGGTTTTTCTTTTGGGCAACCTCGGGGATGCGTGGACTCGGGAAGGCGATGTGGGCCTGATTGGAGAACTGATCGGGCACATCAAGGATCACGGAATGATCTCCGGTGTTGCGGGACACGAATTGCGCACCGTTCTGGCCGTCGAGAAGGCGGGTATTGCGCCGGACTTTTACATGAAGACGCTGCACGGCACGAATTATTGGTCGACCCGCCGGCCCGAGCAGATGCAGGAAGTCATCGACAACTATAGCATCGACAATTATTGGTGCATGGATTCCGAAGAGACGATTGCTTACATGTCCGGCATGGAACGTCCCTGGATTGCCTACAAGGTCCTGGCAGCCGGGGCGGTCCATCCTCGAGCCGGATTCAAACATGCGTTCGAGAACGGGGCCGATTTCGCGGCGGTGGGGATGTTCGATTTCCAGATACCGGAGAATGTCGCGGTGGCAAACGAAGTCCTTAAGGCGACGCAGAATCGGGCGCGGGATTGGTTTGCGTGACGGAATCCCGGGCGCGATCGAACCAGTCGAGTGTCGGGGGAACAAGATCGTCAAAGAAATACAACAGGGCCTCATGTGTGGCGCCGGGAACCACGAGGAGCCGGCTGCGGGCATCCGCCCGGTCGCGCAAACGGCGGACGTCCTTGGCCGGCGTGATTCTATCGTCAACAGCCGCGACGAACAGCGCTTCGACCGGGTGCCGTGTCAGTACGGCCAGCGTATCCAGCTCTCCAGGCCCAACCTTAAGCAGGGAGGGGAGCTTCGTTAGACCGGCCTTGATCAGACATTTGGGCACATACGACGCGTATTCCCGCCGAATGTTTAAAATGGCGTCGGACAATCGCGCATAGGGGGAAATGGCGACGACCCGGTCGACGCGCGGCTCCACCGATTTCCAACGAAGGGCGAGGGAGGCTCCGTAGGAGTCGCCCAGCACTTCCACCGGCTCGATGAGTTGACCTCGCCGATCCAGTGTGTCGAGGAGCTGAGAAAGGTCGTTCGTTTCAACGAGTCCGAAGTAAATCGACTTGCCCGTCGAGGTGCCATGGCCTCGGAGATTAAGGAGAATGCAGCGCCAGCCATCCTGCGCCAGCCGCAACGCCCACGGAGTGGTCGAGAACTGGGCGAGTCCATAACCATGCAAGAGGACCACGGTGCCTCGGGGTGCCTGGGAGGATGCATTCGGCTCGCCAGGAACATTAGCCTCGAACGAGAACTTGAATTGGGCCCGGCCATGCCGACTCCAATGGGTCGAGGTTATCTCCAGACCATAGTTGGCAGGGTCAATGATCCGATAGGTCAAGCGGGCCATCGGTGGACCAACGTTTGCCTGATGGGTGGTGAAGTTTGTCAGTACACGCGGATTGAATGCCAGTTCCACTCGAGCATTGGGCGCCACCCAGGAGGGGTAGGTATTGGGCGCCTGGACCATCCTTCGCGCCACAAATCCCCCGCATCCCGCGGTGGCCAGGAAGATGCCGACCACCGCCGGAAGAACCACGAACCTCACTCGTATCACCCGGCCTCCATAATCAATATCCCGGGACTTGGCGAGTCGAGAACGCGGAAAAGGCTGTTCGTACGTGGAGTTGGAGGACATCATCCTGGCATGCGTGGGTGGAGACGTTGGGCGTGGCACGCCGCGCTGGTCAGCATGTGGTTCGCGGGAGCGGATGCGCCATCAGCAGGCGCCGCGGGATTCTATGTTCCCAGATCATGGGGTGAAGGTCAGGGGATAGACCTGTCGATGGCGAATGCAGTTGCGCAGACGGAGGATGGTTATCTTTGGGTGGGATCTCCCGCGGGTCTGTATCGATTCGATGGGATCGAATTTGTCGAAATGGATCCGCGACCCCGCGGAGCCAGGGGTTTGGCATTTTATGTGACGGCTTTATGCTCGGACCGGGCGGGTGGCCTATGGGTTGGATCTCAGAGCGAGGGCGTGGCTCATTATCGCGACGGGCAGTTCAAATGGTTTCGCTCGGAGCAGGGCCTGGCCAATGACCGGGTCAAGGCCCTGTTTGAGGATCGTGAAGGCGGTGTCTGGGTCGCAACGGATGGCGGTGGCGCATATTGCCTCGCCGGCGAACGATTCGAGCCGCTTAGATTCGAGAATGGCGAGGCGCCCCTCTTTCCCACAGCGTTCGCGCAGGACAATGACGGCCGGATCTGGATGGGCACCCACAACACCGGGGTCTATCGATTCCACGACCGGCACCTTGACGATGTCGTCAATCCCCATCCCACCATCAAAGCCATGACCCGTGCGCCCGACGGCGTCATCTGGATCGCGACTTCGGCCGGTCTGGCGCGTGTGGTCGAGGATCGACTTGAACCCGTGCCGCTCCCTCAGTCGGACGGCACGATGTCCGAGCGGGTGTTCGTGACCAGCATTGCCCTGGATCGGGAAGGAGCCCTCTGGGTCGGCACCCTGACCGGGTTGATCCGGCTCCAAGGGAAAGGCTGGGAACGGTTCGGACGCGAAGAAGGTCTCGGTAACGGTCTGGTAACCTCGGTGTTCCCGGATGACGAAGGAAGCGTGTGGGTCGGTGTGGAGATCGGTGGGTTTTACCAATTCACGCGGCGTCAAATCAAGATGCTCGCGCCTTTTACGGGACAGTTGCAGGCCGTCAATACTCTCGCCTCGGATCGGGCCGGTAGGTTGTGGGTGGGCGGGAGTTCCGGGCTGGTCGCATTTCAGGATGGGCGCCGCGTCTGGGCTCCTCAGCCAGGCGACCTCGCAGCGCAGGAAATCGCAGCGGTCGGTGAGGATGCCGACGGCCGGATTTGGTTCGCGACTCGGTTTGGCGATTGGGGCTGGTGGCGCGATGGAATTGTGGAGCGGTTACCTCCAATCGATGGCAGCTCGGCCTCGCCGCGGGCCATTTTCTTTTATCGAACTCGAAAGGGGGAGTTTTGGGCCGGAACTGTACAACGGTTTTCTGCAACTCGAGCCGGACGGGTCGCTGCTTCGGCCCGAAAACGTGCGATTTCCGCATCCGCAAATGTTGTGCGCCTGCGAAGACGCCGAGGGAGCGATTTGGATCGGTACAGGGCATGGGTTAAGCCGGCTCCACGATGGGATTCTCGATACCTACATCGAGCTTGAGCCGCGGGCCATGGAAGTCGTGACGGCGCTTCAAGCCGACGACGACGGAACGGTATGGATTGGGACGGACGCCGGATTGTGGCGTCAACGCGGTGGGAAGTTCTTTGCCTTTGGCCCCGAACACGGTTTGCCTCTTGTCGTCAGCCAGCTCATTGAAGACGACCTTGGCCAAATCTGGCTTGCAGTGGGCGAATCCGTGACCCGGGTTTCCAAGGCCGAATTGAACGCCGTCGCGGACGGCAAGGCGGATCGGGTCGAAAGCAAGACTCTATCACGAAGCTCGGGACTCAGTTCTGTGCTGGTAACCGGCGGCAGCAGAGCCGTCAAGACAAGAGGAGGATTGTTGGCTTTTGCGGCCGATCACGGTGTCGCATTGGTGGATCCCGCGGAGCCTCCGCAAGCCGACACGGCGCCGCGCGTTGCCATTGAACGATTGAGCCTGAACGGCGAATCTCTGGCGATGCCGGCGATCGGTCCAGAAATGGACCCGTCCATGCCATTGTTGTTGCCCCCGGGGTACAATCGACTCGAGATTCATTATGTCAGTCTCACGTTCCGGGCTCCGGAAAAGGTGCGGTTCCGTCATCGCTTGCGCGGCCTCTCCGACGAATGGGAAGATGCGGGCGGGAGCAGGGTGGCGCAATTCCGAGCGTTACCACCCGGGCGCTACGAATTTGAAGTCATGGCCGCGCAGGGCAACGGCGGGTGGAGCCCGGTGGCGGCCGTAATCCCGATTCGTGTGCTGGCACAATGGTGGCAGACTCTCTGGTTCAAAGCGGCCGCGGGTATCTCGACCATGGCGTTCCTGGCGGGGTGGTATGCGTTGCGGATGCGCCTGTTGAAACAACAGACCGCGGCACGTCGTGATTTTTCAATGCGCTTGCTCGAGCGCGAAGAATGCGAAAGACAACGGCTCTCCCGGGAATTGCACGATGGGCTCGGCCAGGATCTCCTGATTCTGAAGAACCAGGTGACGTTGCTCGGGCAGAAGCTTCCGCCGGAACGGGCGGATCTCCAGCGCCAGGCCAGGGAGATCGGCGAAGCCAGCCAGAGCGCAATTGAGGGGGCGCGCGCCATCGCTTATAACTTGCGCCCCGCCGATCTTGATCGGGCTGGTCTGACCCGCAGTCTCACGGCAATGCTCGACCGTGTCGCTGCGAGCTCATCCATGTCGATCGATCATACGATTGAGAACCTTGCAGGATTGCTCCCGCCGGAGGCTGATGTCGTGCTCTACCGCGTCACTCAGGAGTTAATCAACAACAGCCTCAAACACGCCCATGCCGCGCACGCCTATGTCGGTCTGCGCCGAACGACCGAAAGGATTGAACTGGTGGTCACGGACGATGGCTGCGGTTTCGATCCAGCCTTCGCGCTGGGCCGCATGGGCCCAGCCAAAGGGCTAGGGCTTGATAGCGTCCACGAACGGGTGGCGATGCTCAACGGGGAGGTGCGGATGGAGTCCGCTCCTGGCGGGGGCGCCCGATTCCAGATTCGCGTACCGCTACCGCCGGCCGCGCGTCAGGCGCGTACCGAGTAAATCGCGGGACGGGAGTATGGACCTTCTCGCGATCCGGCCGGTTATTCGACCGCTTTGCCAAGAACTCATCCGGATCAAAGTTGGAAGCGATGTTCAATGGCGAACTGGAGGAGTGCGTGGCTCCCGCGCAGCTCGAGTTTGCGCGCAATGCTCGCGCGATGAGTTTCCACGGTGCGGTGACTGATAAACAACGACTTCCCGATCTGTTTGCAGGTGAGGTTCTCCGCCGTGAGTTTCAGGACTCGCCTCTCCATCGCGGTGAGTAGATCAAGGCCGGGCAGACGGCCGCGCAAAGCTTCCTGCTGATCGCGGCGTCTAAGCAAAAACCCCGAAATGGTCGGGCTCAGAAATACTTCTCCGCGGGCCACTGCGTGGATGCCGTTGATTAAGTCGGTGACCGCGTTTTCCTTGAGGATATACCCGACGACACCACGATCCATCGCCAGATTGAACAACGTCTCGTCCTTGTGCATCGTCAGGGCAATTGAACGCACTGGCGGGTCGAGCCGCAAAAGATCCGAGGCCAGGTCCAGCCCGCTGCGTCCCGGCAATTCAACGTCCAGCACGGCTACGTCCGGCCGGAGTTCGCGCATCCGGCACAGCGCCTCCTCGGCGTTGCCGGCGTCACCCGCGAGCTCGAGACGGTGATCGTCGCGGATGACCTGGTTCAATCCCGCTCGAAAGATCGGATGATCGTCGACAATAAAGACCCGGGTACTCATGGCGCCTGCCCGGCCCAAGGCGCCGGTGCGTCACCGGGGCATTGGGCCGGATCCAAAGAACATTTTTTCCGGACTTTGTCGCGAACTTTGTACCGCGCTTGAGTGATGGAAATCCTTCACTTCACCGCGCGATAGAAGCGCGGACCTTCGGTCACGGTCTCGGGATCAACGAAGACACCTGCCCCCTGGTTCAGGGTGAGTGATCCCACCGGGATCCATGTCTCCAGATCGGTCGATCGCTCAACGAGGAGTGAATCATTAGAATCACCATTCAATTCCAATCGAAAACCTTCCGCGGTGAAGCCGACGGCCACGATGCGAGGGAGCGGGACGAGGGCCACCGCGTCGGCGCGGAGATCCCCGTTTCCCTGACCGTAACCGGCGAGCGAATTGCCCGCATAATCGAGCACAGAATCGTCATCGACAAAAGCGAGCGTGACCGAGCCCGCAAGGCCGGCGATCGAGACGGTGATCAATCGAGTGCGGCCGGTGCCCGTCACATCGAGAATCCGGCCGCCAGGCGCGCCACCAACCAAGGCAAAATCCGTCGGTCCGACACCGATGACATCCTGGTCGAACTGTGCTCGGTAGGTGAGCGTGCCATTGGCCAGGTTTTGGTTCTCGAGCGTCAGCGATTCGAGCACGGGTGCATTGGTGTCGCCGACGTATTCATAAACGGCGAAGAACCGTTTGAATCCGCTGTTATTGATTTGCAGGCGATTGGGCTGTGAGGGATCGAGTATGCGGTCAATGCCAGTGGTCCCGAGAGGATGGCCCGCTTGATCGTACCACGACTTAAAGGCATAGCCGGTCGGGGATCCGCGATCAGCGCTAAGCGGATTGCCATAGAAATCCTCCACGGTGGCGATGATCGTGGAGTCATTGTTCATAAAAGACCGGCTTACACTCCCCACGCCGTCGCGCCGGCCATTGGCATCGAGCACGGGTAGGCCGTTGGGCAAATCGAACCGGACCTGCGGCTGGATGGCCAAGGCCTGCCCATTGGCGTCCACGATTCGGATGTCGATTTCGCGTCCGCTGCCGCGTGAGTAGAAATCGAGGTCGAATTCGAGGTCCAGGCGACGAATGTCCACACTGAATCCACCGGCCGGAGGCGACCCCGGGAGGCGGGTGAGGTTGAGGTTGCGCACGCGCACCGTGACGTCCGCCCAGGCGGCGGGGCGAGAGAAGTTGAGCAATTTCAGGTTTTGTGCCCCGCCGAGGAGGGTGGCCAGGAGCGATTGGCTGGCCAGGCTGGGACGAACCATGGCCACCGAGCCGTTCAAGAGATTGAGCTTCGCCGTCCATTTGATGGGATTGCGAGCCGGGTCGGCATCGCGGAAGTGGTTGAAAAGGTAAATACGACCATCCCGCGTCAGACGCGAGAGACCGGAATGTACGAATTCAACGTCGACGACGGCGCTGAGGAGGCCGGCGGCGCCCGGGTCGACCGGCTGACCATCCTGTAACAATGCGAAGTCAACGCCCGTGACGCGGAGGTCGGCAATCCGGTGGCCTTCCTCGTTTGGAGCAAGGAATCCCAGGTCGTGCAGATTGAGCGTGCTTTCGCCCCCCACCTTGTTCAACCCGGGCAACAGATCGGCGGGCAAAGGCAGGGAATAGGTGAAGGTGCTTTCGGTCAACCCACTCTCATATCGATTGATAATGCGGTCGGAGAGCTTGCTCAATTCCTCCTCGAACACCGCGGCCAGGGAGTCATAACCGGCCGCAGACAGGACATGCGGTTGCCCTGTCACGGTATCCGCGCTACCTCCATTCTGCGCCGCTTCGAGGATGGCGACGATCTTATCGAAAACCTTCACTGGATCATAGACCTGGTCGGCCCGAGCACGATACGGCTCCAGCAGACGATACTCGAAGGACTTGGCCAGGAGATAGAAATGGTGACGGAGACGGTTGCGCGCGCGTTGCTCCGCTTCCTGCACCACGGAAAGCGCCTGCGGATCGAGCACGGCACCCAAATCGTCCACCGTCGCGGCCAATTGCTGCATCGCGAGGCGGTTCTTGAGCACGATGCCGGGCAATTCGCGGAGGCGATTCTGCAGCGCCGTAAGCCGGCGCATGAAAAGTTCCTTTTGTGACATGAGCTCCTCTATCTTTGCCGCGACCTGGTTGAACTGTGGGTCGGCAGCCCGGATCTTCGCCAATTCGGCGTCGATCTCGGCCTTGGGTGCCTCGCGGGTGGCCAGAAACTCCCGGATCTTGGCTGCCCCGGTGTTGATGGCGCCCAGCCCGGTCTCAATCCGGTCGGCCTGGGTGAGCAGTTCGTCGCGTTCCAGTTCCTTGTCGGACTTTGGTGCCGGCGGGTTGAGTTCGTCATCGATCTCCTGGGCGTCAGTTCGGAGGCTGGCGACTTTGTATTCGCCGGCGACAGTGGCGAGTTGCAGCACCGTATCGAGCGGGGCCTGTTCGTCGACATTGGAGATGACGTCGAGGCCGCTGCCCACCGCACCGAGGGCCGGCTGGTAGAGGGGCACGACCTGCAAGATGCTGCCGGCGGTCCGCAGGGCCTTCTTCCAGAAGGGAACAAAGTTGCGATCGTCGACGATTTCCTGCGCGCGGCGTTCGAGCCGGTCCTCGATGTCGAGCAATTCCTGCTTCAATTCGGCCAACGATTGTTCGAGTTGGCGCTCCTGTTCCTCCAGGTTGCCGATCTCCGTCATCAACTGGGGAAACTCGGCTTTTGCGGCGTCGTTTTCATCGCCCAGCGCGTCCCGGGTCGCTTGCAGGGCGTCCTGGTCGGATTCGAGAAACTCCTGGCTGCGAGTCAGCCAGTGGCTGAGATAGAGGACGCGCATGGCGCGTTGAATCGCCGCGTCAGTGAGGAGGAAGTTCGCCTCGAATGACAGCATGGGCACCCACCCGGCGGGATTGCCAAAGAAATCCAGTTTGTCGGCAATCCGGTCGGCGGTGCGGCTGATCTCGCTATGCAATTCGGCAAACTGCAGTGCCGGATGATCCGCATCTGGCATCTCCGGCAATGTGGTAAAGCCGCTCAGTGTGCCCAGCAGGTCGTCATATTCGCGTAATAGCGCCTCCGCTTGCGGGATGAATCCGAAGTAATACAGGTCCCGCGCATACAGCAATACACTGCGTACTGCCAGCGGATGTACCCATAGATAGCCCACCGGCACATCCCCCGCCGCTCCCAGAACCACCGGCTCGCGCGCCAACCCGTCGGGGGCTCCGGTCCCACGACCGCCCTCGATCGCGGCGAAATCGGATACGCCGTCAAAAGGTGTCGCAAGCAAACCCGAGTTGCCTCCCGCCCCAACCTCCGAGTCGCCTCCGTTGAGGATTAGTCGCGGGGCGGTGGTGGGATCGCTGACGATCTGCGCCACGCGCAGCGTGATATTGCCGCCATCCGATCCGGCGCCGTCTCCATCCAGGGCGGTACGGCTCTCCGGAGTGGTATCCAGTGACGCTGTTCCATCGGCCGGGTCTTCAAACCGGAGTTCCCGGGCATATAGTGTTACCGCCGTTTGCGGGAGCCTGACCGCGGCACGCACGACTACCTCCTCGGCATAAATGTTGAGCCGTTGCAGGTTCGGACGATCGTGGACAAGATCGTAAAGGCGGGTATCGCCTGCGGCCTCGAGCACAATCCGCTTGCCTGATAGCGTCACCACTCTCGGCTCAGGCTCAAAATTCACTGGTGCGGCGGTGTCCCCGGCCGCCTCGTGCACCAGGGTATAATCGCGATTCGCGGGATCCGGTGGGTCGGCTACCGGCTCCAGTGCAAGGATGGCCTGTTCCGGTGGAAGATCGGACTGCGGCGTGATTTGAACCGTTTGGATGGCGGCACCGGAAGTGAATCTCAGTTCAAATGGGAGACGATCGTTCGGCGCCGGCTCATAGAAGAACCAGCCATCGGGTTGGATCAACAGCGGACCTTCCACCGATCCGGAGACCAATTCGACGGTGGTACCTGCCGGCAGAAAGAAGCCGAGCAATTCTCCCGCGCGGGCAAATTGCGGGGCGATATCGCCGACGGCGAAAGCCTCGGCCGCTGTGTATCGGGCCTGGATGACCCGAGGTTGGCCCGCGTCGGGCAGAACAACGATCTTACGATCTCGAGGTGGCAGCCAACCGGGTATCCGCGTGAACTGCAACGTCTGCGGACCCGTGGGCAGACCTATGGCGGTTGTGCCGCTCAGGTAGACCGGAGTTTGCCCCGACACACTCCAACCCGCACCGGCACCAACCGCACCGGCGGGTTCGAGTTCAACCGTCAATTGGCCGTCGAAGGCAAAGTTCACCACCGGTCCTGCCTTGGGTAACGCGATCACGGGCTCCGGTTCGACTTCGGGAGCGGGCGGCACTGTGGAATTCAGGATTGTCCCGTACGCCAAGTAAGCCACATCGCCGGCCGGAAATGCCGGAATGGATTGAAACACCAGCGTGCTGTCCGGTGTGTAACCAAAGGTAAAATGATCCGATGCCGTCGGCACCAGCGTCCCATACACACCCCAAGGCTTAAGTTCCTCCAGTACTTCCGCGCCGGCACCACCAAAGACCGGGTTACGTGCCAACCCGCCATCGCGGAATCTGGCGCTGTAGTTCGCCGTACCCGCTCCAAGCACGGGATGGGAAAGCGCTTCGCCGGTGAGATTCACATAAAGCAGAAAGTCAAAACCCGGGAAAGTGTACCTGGTACCCGGTGGGCCCGTTCGTCAGACGCAGGAGCGCCACGCGCGCGTTGGCGGGCGCCTGGGCCAATACGTCGGGAAACGACCCCGCATTCAACCCATTCAACAATCCGGCGATATCCGATCCCCCAGCCAGATGAGGGATGTAGGGTGTCCCGCTCTGCTCGCTCAAGTGCGCGTTCAATTCGCGCAAGCCAGGATAGGCCTCCAGCGCCGGTACGCCCACCAGCTTCCCCCCGAAGGCCTCTGTGTTGCCGCCAAAGACGAGCCGCCCCGCCTCTCCGTCATTCTCGCCCGGATCGCCACCTTCACCTCCGCGGACAATTACTTCGCTCCCTTGTGTCTGGCTCACGGAACTCAAGAACTTGATGGACCCGCCAGCCCCGCCCCCGCCCGAACCACCTTTGCCGCCTGTCCCGCCGTTCCCGCCTGGCCCACCTCGGCTACCTGCACCGCCGTTGCCCCCGGAAAAGCCACCGCGATCCGCCGCTTTCTGAACCGTTGGCCTGAAGCTCGGTTCCGAGGCGGCGCCCGGAACGCCACTCGCGCCACCGGCGCCAGGAAGGCCGCGCGCACCTGAGGCCCGGAGAATGCCCGCAACGTTCAGTTTCCCGTAACTAACGATTTCCAGGGCCCCACCGCCGTGACCGCCCAATCCCCCGGAGCCGCCGATACCGCCGCCCCCGCCATTGCCGCCATGACCTCCGCGTTGGCCCGCCTTTCCATTGTCACCTGCAGTGAAATAATCTCCACCGCCCCCGCCGCCCCCGCCGCCTCCAGCACCCCCGCCCCCGCCGCCTCCGCCACCCCCACCACCACCACCTTGGCCGGACGCGCCGCCCCCGCCGCCTGATATCTCTGGGAAATCACGCAACACCCGGCCTGCTCCTCCCTGCGTCCCAGGACTCGCCATGTCCGGTGTGTTTCCCACACTTCCAGAGGTTGTGGCGCTCGATCCTGCCCCACCCTTGGACGGACTCGCAACCCGAGTGGTGCCGCGACCGCCTCCCGCTGGGAATTGGTAAGCTCGGCTTCCGCGGCTACCACCCCCCCCGGCATTTGCCGATTCAGTTCCGACACCGCCGGTGTTCGGGGCTCGATAGCCGCTCCGGCCATCAACACCCCGGGTCCCGGATTGACCGATCGAACCACCCGTGCCATTCAGATTACCAGGATTGCCTGAAGAACCGCCGGTGGGGTTATAAAGCCGGTCCGGGATGCCGATCTGCACGTGGCCCTTGCTGCCACCCGATCCCCCTCCGCCACCGGTTCCGCGTGTGCCCCCACCCCCACCCGCTCCGCCCTCAGCCGCGCCCCCACCTTCCCCACCCCCGGGACCCGGCGCCTCCAAAAGTGCCGACACATCAATCACTGTCGTCTCGGGTATCGTCACGTCACCACTGGCCGTCAGGCTGATTGCTTGCGATCCCAACCCGCGCACAACATCATCCGGTTCGAATACCAAATCGCCCGCGAACAAGAAGCGGGTCCGCCCGTTGTAGGCCGTCGCCATGAACGGAATGCCCCGAAAGCGGCCGTCGGTCTGCTCTTCGCCATCGACAGTGATGGATCCCATATCGGAGTTGAACTCGATCACATGGGCCGGAAGCTTCGACCAGGCGTCCGCGTGCCGGCGAATTGTATCTGCCGGGATCGCCGAGTCATAAACCGTCACCCGCTCGATGATCCCAACCATCCCTTCCACGCCGATGTCGTTCTTCGCCCCCAGCCAGCCCATACCGGTGGGCATCTCGAAAGCCGGAGCGGGCGCGCTGGCCGCCAACTCGCCATCGAGGTAGAGTTCCATCATTGAGTTGTCCGCATCAAAGCGGTAGGCGACGTGCGCCGGCTCGCTCGGTGTAGCTACCGGCGGCGTGAAGAGGTAATCCGCGACACCCAGTTGGGTGAAACCGAGTTGCGCAGTGTTATTCCATTGTTCGAAACGCAGATTCCAGGCTGCATTCGACCCCACCGCCAGATATCCATTCTCCCCTCCCGCCTCGGGATCGCCGGACACGATAAACTCAATCGTTGACGATCCGCTCACAATTCCGAAGTCAAAGGGGAATCCCATCGTTCCATACAACGCAACCGCCTCGGTCAAGGCAGCTGTCTGGGGCAGTCCCGCCTCACGATCCTGGGCAATCTCGAGATCGTAGTGATCGAGGGTCGCATGAACGGATACCGTACCGAGGGTGAGGACCAACCCAAGCCATGCCGCTTGCGAATGGATGGGACTCATTCCCCTGGCAACTTTGCAGGACATTTGCGTTTTCATAGGTTCGTGTTCGATTGCGTATCGGTAATGGGACGACCGCCACCCACCATCTGGGTCAACAAGTGCAGATCCGATTTCAACAGGTAACCGGCCGCGCCGACTTCCCCGGCAGCTACGCGCAGGACCGGAGAATCATGGGATGTCAGGATCATCACCCGCGCGGCCGGCGCAGATTGTCGAATGGCGCGGGTCGCTTCCAATCCGTCCATCCCCGGCATCTCCAGATCCATCAAAGTGAGATCCGGCCGGACCTCCTCCCAAACCCGCAGGGCTTCCTGGCCATTGGCGCACTCGAACACCTCGTGGGTGTCGCGGGTGAGCATCTGGCTGATCAGGCGACGCATACGGTCATGGTCATCGACGACGAGGATCTTCACGTTCAGGATTCGTTGATCAGGTCTGCTTCGTTCACGCATAAGCTGAGCTCAGCCACGCCCAATGTCCATTCGTGCGGCTACGGGTTTCACTCTGGGTTGACCCACGTATTGCGGCCTACGTGGTTCCACGCGGTCCCAGCATGGAGCGGCTCCTTTCTCTGGCGGCCACAGATGTGCGTCGGTGTCGACTGGCGGACAGCGAATTGACGCGGCGCGGCCGGTCAACACCCTCGTCGTGACAAAGGGAAATGTTAGGGAAGCCGCAGTTTATCTCGCCGGCGTTGCGGCAAACTCCTCCACCAGGCGTGCAGCCAATTCAAGGGCATCGTGCGATTCAAAACGGCCGGCGATGGATTGGCAGTGGGTCCTGGTGTGTGGAGTCGTCGCACAATCGAGGGCGTGAGCAAGCCTCGCTGAATCGCAGTCGGGTGAGAGTGCCTGGCCCACATTGAATCGTTGCACGCGTTCGGCGTTGTCGGGTTGGTCCCAAGCCATGGGTAGAACGACCTGTGGCAATGCCGCCGCCATAGCCTGGGCGGTGGTGCCGATGCCGCCGTGGTGGATGACGGCGGAACAGAGTGGCAGCAACTGACCAAAAGGGGCATAGGCACAGTGCCTGATGGTGTCGGGCAATGGATCGGGCAATTGCCAGCGATGTTTGGTCAAGAGTATTGCCCGTCGGCCAAGCCGGGCGCATGCCTCGACCGTTGTCCGAAAAAGCCGTGATCCGTGGAGCATACCGGTACCAAAAGTGGCCGCGATGGGCGCCGGGCCGGCGCGGCAGAATTCCGCAAGGTCCGACTGGAGGGGCGAGTTATCGCTGCCGTCGTAGAGCGCAAACCCGGCGAGCCGGGTCTGGGTTGGCCAATCTGCCTGAGGAGGTGCATACCAATCTGCGAATAGTCCAATAATGCGCTGTGGCGAGAGGCACCACCGGTAGAGACCACGGATGGGTTGGAGCCCAATGCGGCGGGCGATGCGGTTGGCTTCGGAGCCCAGGAGCAGGTCGTTGGCGATCTCGGCTATGCGCCAGAGCGCGTTTCTGATCTTTGGCCAGGCCAGGCAGGGGTATTTAAGCACGTTCCCCAGGGCAGGTGGTGCCCTATGGCTCAGGATCATCCAGGGCATGGGAATGAGGCTGACCAGAGGGCGCTGGTGTTGCAGCTGGGCCAGACGCGCCGCGATGATTGGCGGGTAGGCAACCAGCACCGTTTCGGCCTGATCCGCGAGTTCAGCGATCAGGCTGTGCTGTTGCGCGAGGGCACTGCGTGCCCAGCGTGCGCCAGCAAGGGCGCTGCGCAACGGATGCCAGAGATCGGGGTTTTCCAACAATCGACGCGTGTCATCGTTTGAAGCCAGGCAGGCGAATCCCAATCCGCGTCGGGTTGCATGGGAGGCATAACCCTCGTTGGCCACGAGCGTGACGCGATGGCCCCTGCACCTCAATCGGTCGCCGAGGGCGATGAAGGGAAAGACATCGCCGTCGGTGCCGAACGTAATCAAGAGGGCATGCATTGCAGGGGTGGTCCTATTGCGCATTACGTGCCCCGAACCCGGGGACTACGTTCGCATGTGGATGGCGGGAGAGCCGCAGCATGGATGGCTATTCGGCGCGGACGACGATCAACCAATCTTCAGTCTTCTCGCGGGGCGGTTCACCAAGGGCGACCCGGTTGGGTCCTCGGACATTGGGGACATTGGCGGTGACTGGCGTTCCGCCGGCGCGGGGATTGAACCAGGAGACGTGGAAGCGGCGGGAGGACTCACCGAGATCGAGCAGGGTTGAACCGCCATGGGGGAGGTAAACGAGGAAGATCTCGCCTGGCTTCGCAAGGCAATAGCCGCGGTTGTCGTGCTGGTCGTTGCCAATCCGGTTGTCGGCATTGGTCATCGTCCAGAACGGAATCTCCTGCTTCCTGAAAAACTCGAGCGCGATACGGCAGTAGTCCCACGATCGATCGCGGCTGCGCCAGTCTTCACAGGTGAGATCGTTTTGAGGCAGGGTATAGCCGAAGTAATACTCGACCCCGGCGCCGCCGGCCATCAGGTTGCCCCACAAAGTGAATTTGCGGATGTCGTCAAGGGTGTAGGATCGTCCATTTTTCTCCATGGCGACTCCATTGAATCCGTCGTAGCCGGGGTCTGGTGGGACACCGAGGCTCGCATCGCCCTGTTCATCATTCGCGACGACCCAGGGTTTGCCGGCGCTGGTGGATGCGGCAACCCACTTGAGGGTTCTTTGGTGGGTGGCATTCCAGGCATTCTGGAGGGATGCGCCGGTAAGGACGGATTGGTCGCCGAGGAGGGGTGGGTAGACCCGGTCCTGCCAATCGGGGTAGGTATGAACAACGATATGATGGTCATAGGGGTCTGTGTCATTGATGTAACGGGCCATGGCGCGCTGTTGTTCGGGCGTTTGGGTGTTTTCTTCCCCCAGATTCCAGTTCAGCGCGAGGGCATGACTGAACCGGGCGATGAGCTCGCGAAGATAGAGCTTTCGCTCCGGGCCCAGATCGCCGCCATCGAGCGAGGACGGGACGGGCTGGTTGCTATCGCCCTGGCGGTTGTCGTCCATTTCGGTCTCCTGCAGTTTGAAATGGAGATAAAGACCGAGGGATTGGGCATGATCGAAGACGATGCCCCATTGATCCAGCTTCGAGCAGTCGTAGTGGAACTTGTCGGTCGGTTCCACAAAGGGCCAGACGTTGTCGCCATCGCCTCCTACGTTATAAGTGAGGAACGAGAAGGCGTTACAGCCCTTGGCGGAAAGATAGTTGAGCGCGCCGATCAACCCCTTGCCCAGATCTGCTTTCCAAGTCGGGTCGCCGTTCCGCCAGTCGTCAATATGATTGACATAGTGATGCAGCCCTTTGGGCGAGGCCTCACCCGCGCGACGCGGGCTTTCTGGAGGCCGGAGTTCGCGCGTGCCATCGAAATCGGCATAAGCGAGGAGCGACTCGGGCGCGTCGGCGCCGGCTTTAAGGAAATAACGGCCAGACCCGGCAAACCGGAGGTAATGTTTGCCAACATATTCCAAACGACCCTCGCGTCGGAAATCACGGCCCGACTTGTCGGTGGGCGCAATATCGAAGCTGCCATGTCGACCATCGAATGGCAGCAAGGCGCTGCCGGGTTCGGCTGAGAGTGCAATGCGGGGTCCACGGACGAAGGCGATGCGATAGTCCCATCTCCCCGGTATATCGGGAGAGAGATGGGCGCGCCATTTGGTCCCGGAATCGGCCGAGGACTGGGCGGCCTCACCGTCCGCGGCGAAATAGCCAGGAACAGCATACGAGGGCGAACCGGATTCGTGTCGGAAAAAAACAGTCATGCGGTAATCGGCGAAAGGGTTCGGGGAGGTATCGCGTTCGTTGGCGTAGGGGCCATCGAGCGTGAGGATGACATTGTGCCATTGTTTGAGTTGCCCGGAGATCTGGACGGTGCCGTCTTCCTGGGGTTGGGCGGACGTTTGTGCCGTGCAGGAGAAAGTGGTGAGACCAAGCATCAGGGCCAGGAGGGTCAGCAGCTGAACTGGATGAAATGACGGATGGATGGTTCGCATTGCGTAGAGGAGACTTGCCAAAAACAGGATTTAACGGCGTGATAGCCGCATAACATTCCCGGCAAATTCTGGCGGGGCAAGCTCGAAAGCATTGTAACTATGAAAACACTATCCGGATGGGCGGTCGGCCTCGGCGCGGTTCTTGGCTTGGGAGGGATGATCTCGGCGAAGGCGGCCGATAATCAGGCGCCGCCGGGATACGTTTCGCTGTTTAATGGCCGGGATTTCACAGGCTGGAAGACGCCGGAAGGCGATGGCGGGCATTGGAAGGTCGTGGATGGAGTCATCGACTACGATGCGGAAAGCCAGGCATCCGAGGATAAGAATTTGTGGAGCGAGAAGGAATACGCGGATTTTGTCCTGCAAGTGGATTGGCGGATCAAGGCGATCCCGTATGTGAATCCGAACGTGCCGTACATCCTGCCCGATGGGACGCACGCCCGCGACGTCTACGGCAAAGAAATGCACATGGCGCTGCCGGATTCCGATTCGGGGGTGTTTCTCCGGGGCGACGGCCGATTTCAAGTAAACATCTGGTGTTGGCCGATCGGGTCGGGCGAGATGTACGGGATTCGCACAGATCCGAACACATCGCCGGAATTGCGGGCGGCGGTGACCCCACGAACGCAGGCCGACAAGCCTGTGGGGCAGTGGAACCATTATGAGATCACGGTTCGCGGTAAGACCGTTACGGTCGTTTTGAATGGCAAAACAGTGCTTCCCGGAGCGACCATCCCGGATCTTCCCGCTCGCGGACGGATCGCATTTCAACATCATGGTGGCAAACAGAATGGCGAGTGGAACGGTCCGCCGAGTCTGCTTCAATACAAGAACGTGTATCTCAAGGAACTTTAGGGGGTGACCAAGCGGCCCGGTGCCGTTGGATCGCCCGGAGCTGAGGACTTCGGAGTGGTTGCTTCATGGTTTCGATGATGGAATCTCGAGTGAGGTCGAAGAGCGGCACGATGCCAGCATCAGCCGCTCGGCGGCTATTCGGATTGGTTCTGGTTTGTGTTGGGCTGCTTGGCGGAGGCCTGCCCATGGAAGCCTCATCGGCGAAGATCACCAAGGTATTGCCCCATCTGTTGGATCGGGAAGGACGACATACCTTGTCGCCGAGCCTTTACGAGCGGGACGCCTACCAGGCACATCTGCGCACACACCCCGAAGAAGTCGGAGGCATGCGATTCCATGTGCGTTGGAGTGTTTCTCACGATCTGGCGGCAGGTTTGCGTTTGAGGATCGAACTTCGCTGCACGGGGCAGCCCGGAATCGTGACGCTCGAACAGACCGTTCAACGGCGCCCATGGTATGACCGGTGGAGTTCAGTGCGGCTTGACGATGAAACCTTCGCCCGGTTGGGGCACTTGATCGCGTGGCGCGTCAGCCTCTGGCGGGGGCCGCAAAGAATTGCCGATCAGCAGTCCTTCTTGTGGTGAGCCTTCAGGACTGAATCAGGGCGCCGAACTCGAAACAGACCTTCTGCAAACCCGCCAGGTCGAACTGGGCTTCGTGGTTGGATAAAAGGAGCGCGAGCATGAGACCATCTGTTCGTCGAATACAGTGAAACTGAGTGCGTTCACAGATCCACCGGATTTGCCACGGAGCGAAATTCTGCTCCTGCAAGAGATCGAACAATTCCGTGAGGCTGCGCCAGCCGAGGTTCAAGGATTCGGAAGGGAATTCCTGGGTGTAGGAGCAACTGACCAGAATCAACTGTTCCCGGACGATGCCGCAAGCCAGCAAGCCATTGACATCAACGTGGCGGGATACCCAGTCCCCCGCCGTCATGTTGAAAGGTTGAACTCTGGTGGGAGGCGGGCGTTCGGCCGCAGAGGATCGAACGAAGATGGTCGTGTCACCTTGGAGGCGAACCACGACCCGACCCTGGGTGGACTGGAAATCAAAGCGGTTGGTTGACCCAAGGGTGAGGCGTCGGACCGCCTGTTGGGCCTTATGGCGAAGCAAGTCCAGACAACGAAGGCGCAGGTCGGTTTGAGGGCAACGCCATTCGTAGAGCACCTCGTTCTGATTCGTGCAGACCAGCATTTCCTCGATGTTGCGAGAAGCCATCGCCGGAACGACGCCGATCGTGAGCATCGGCGGAGCATCATCAAGCCGTAATCGCTCAATCTCGCCCCTGGCGGGCTTTGCCGGGACGGCCGCCGGTGGCGGCGTGCGGGATGATTGGAGGAAAAGACTTCGAGACCGGTCTTGTTCAGAAAGCGGCGCAACCGGGGCTTCCTGTTCGATGCGGGTCGGCGAGGCGGCCGCAATTTCCTGCAAGGCCCGCGGGGTGGCGGATTCGACTTCGGCGGATTTGGGTTCGGGAGCGGCTTCCTTGCGTTTGGCTTCCTGGGCGGCTGTCGCGAGCTGATCCCGCAACTGAAACGCTTCCATGACCAGGAACTCCCATTGACGGGTGACGGATCGCTCGGGAGGGTCGGTGAATTCCTTGAGGACGAATTTGGCCTCCGGGTGAGAGGCGAGGAACGTAAAGGCCGATTGGCCGCGTCGGCCAGGGGCTTCCGCGTGCAGGATGGAACCCGATTTTATATAGATGAGACCGCCGGTCTCTCCCGTCGTGACTTCGATGAGCCGGGAGTTTCCACTCGCGCACTCGAGCCGGACAATTTCGACCAAACCCGCTCGGGCGGCGGCGCCGCGGGTTTTTTGTTTGCGATGCCACTTGATCACCTCTCCGAACGTGGCGAAAACACTATCCAGACCCTCCATGCTGCCGGGTTTCTCCAGGAACAAAGCGGCGCCATCGTCGAGACCGGCGACCCGAGTGACGGCGGCTGCGGCGCTGGTGAACAGAACTTTCGCCGGGTCCGGAAATTCGGCATTCAGCCGGCGCAACAGCTGCAGGCCATCGGTCCCCGGCATTTTGACATCCACTGCGACCAGGTCGACGCGATGAGCGGCGAGTTGCGCAATGGCCTGATCCGGAAGTTCGGCTGTGAGCGCAAGCCAGCGTTGTTTGCCGAACTGCTGCAGGGCGCCGGCAATCGTGTCGAGGAACGTCCGGTCGTCGTCGACAAACAGGATAATGATGTCCGGCGCGGGATTATCCATCGCGGGAGCTGAGGGTGAGGGGTTCAGGCGGCTGATCGTGTTCCCGTTCGGCAGCACAGGCACTCCACCAGGACGCCAGACGATCTTCCAAGCCGAGTTCCCTGAGATAGTCGCGGTCAGCGCGGCGAGAGGCGCTTTCCAAATTGGGCGAGTGAGCAAAGACGTTGGCCACATGCACCGCAGTGAGAGCGGTGAATCGATCTTTGCGGAAGCGGGTGGGGTGATGGTGAAATGCGACTGCTTCGACGACCGGGACAGGCAGGTTCCAAAGTGCAAGCAGGCAACCGGCGACCTCCGCGTGATTTGCGCCGTAGACCATTTGTTCGGCCTCCCACTCCGGGTGACTGAGGCTCCGTTTCCGGCATTCCCCGGACTGTTCAGGGAGGTTTACCGCCAGGGCAATCTTGCCGATGTCGTGGAGGAGCCCACTCGTGGCGGACTCGCGGGTGCGTTGATGATCGGCGTGCTCGGCCTCGGCGATGCAGCGTGCAATGCGGCTGGTGCGCAAGGCGTGTTGATGGAGGGCCTCCGGGGAAAAGCCGGCAGCGATGGCCTCGTTGAAATCGGAATAGGTGTGAGCGAGGAGCAGAGCTCCCTGCGCATTCGTGAGCCCCAGGTCGCGCACCGCCCCAACCGGATCGGCCTCGTCCAAGGGCGGCCCATACGCGGCGGAGTTGGCCAATTGCAGAAGCTTGGCAGAGGAAGGCGGATCCTCCGCAACGCGTGCCGCCACGCGTTCGATGGACGGGTTCTCGTGCCGCAGCTCCTTGATGATGGCATTGTAGTGGGACTGGAGACTGGGCAGGTTGGGAAGACGCCCCAACAAAGCGCGCACGGTCTGGTTCGGCAACCATAACTGGAAGGAAAATGCCCGTTCAAGAACGAGCTCGAGCCGCTCCGCCTCACATGGCTTGGAGAGGAACTGATGGATGCCACCGACGCAGCGAAACAGAGACGCGGGGTCACCGAGGTCCGTCAGCACCAGGCGATGCGTCAGGGGATAATCCCTCAGGGCTCTCGCCAGAAACTCGAGGCCCGCCATGTCATGAAGGAAGAGATCGGTCACGACGGCATCACAAGGATTTCGAGCGAGGAAATCCAGGGCAGCCTCGCCCCCCATGGCGTAGTCGGTAGTCCATCGGGCATCGTGGGAGGCGAGAGCTGCCCGCAGTTCATCCAATTCGCGCGTTGGGCTGTCAACGAACAAAATGCGCCTTCTCATGGGATCATCCGAGGCAAAGAGGGTTGGGTCGACATCACGTTCTAGATTTGGAAAAGATCCGCCCGCGGCGCGAAGAGAAACTCGGTGCCGGTGCGGCCCTGGATGGTTTCGAGGGCTTGTCCAGCCGAGCTGCGGACATCGGAGTCGGGGTCCTGCTGGCTTCGTTGCAGGGCATGGATTGCGAGCCGCTGGCCGATCCGCCCCAAGGCGTCGGCGGCGGCCCTGCGCAAATCCCGGTCGTAGTCCGTCAGGATAAGCATGAGGGCCTCAACCGCAGCCTGTCGCCGATAGTGGAGTGGCTCGGCGAGTGCCGCGGTGCTGGGCTCGCCCTGTTTGATCTCGCCAATTCGGGCGAGGATGCTGGCGGCCGACTGACGAACCCAGTATTCCTGATCTTTGAGGGCCGCCTTGAGCTGCGGGACAACTGAGTGTGCAATCTCGCTCTTGGGCCAATGCTGATCCAGCATCTGCAGGGAGTAATGGGCTGCCTGCCGGACCGTGTCCTCAGAATCGATGAGCGCGAGGATCAACGGTCCAATAGCACGGACGTCTCCGATCTGTTCCAAAACGCGCGCAACCGCCTCGCGGACTTCCCGGTCGGGATCGGTCAGGAGGGAGATCAGGGCCTCGGTGGTTTGCGGTTCACGAAAGCGACCGAGGGCGAAAGCCGCGGCTTCGCGGACTTCCCACTCGGCATCGCTCAAGGCTTTGGTGATCGGTTCGATCGCCGTCGAATCCCCGAACTGCCCAAGGGCTTCGGCCGCGACCGATCGGACGTGCTTGTGCGGGTCCTTCAGGGCGAGTATGAGCGGACCCACTGCACGCGGGTCGCCCAACCGGCGAAGGGCCTCGACGGCGGCGGTTCGAACTGGCTCCTCATGGTCCTTGAGGGCATCGAGCAGGACGCCGAGGATCCGATTATCGGAGATTTGGCTGAGTGCTTCGATCGCCGCCTGGCGTTGATAATAAGCACCATCGTGAACGATCAACATCAGCGGTTCCAAAGCGTCGGACCCGAACATCGTCGCCTTGTCGATTTCACCGAGAGCGACGGCGCGATAGGCCCGCAGGAGATTGTCATTGGAATCCCACTGCAGTGTGTCCAGCGCCTTTGCAGCCTGCCAGCGGACGACCGCAACCGGGTCCCGCAAGGCATCGACCAGGGCCGGTACGGCATCGCGGCTCCCGATGAGTCGTAGCGCTTGGGAGGCCCCTTCCCGGACCACGGGATTGGGATTGTCCAGAGAGGCGATCAACGCAGCAACCGTGCGGTCATCCTTGAAATGACCGAGTGCCTGGGCGACGGCTTTACGGACCGTGTCATCCGGGTCTTCGAGGGCGTTAATGAGGGCCTCCCAGGCCCTGGGATGATCCTCCTGGCTCAATTTCTCGACCGCTTGGAGCCGGGTTTCCCGGTTGCGAGACTTGAGTTGCTGAAACGCCCACCAGATCATACGCCCGAAGGTAGCAGAGCACCGGCTCAGGGACAGTCGGAAATTTGCATTGAACTAATCGGCGTGCCTTCGCATTATCATCTTTGCGTTCACAGGGAAGCTCGATCCTCCACAATCCACTGCGCAGCGGCCGGGAGGTCATCCACGATGATGGCTTCCGCTAACCCGGCATGGCCGAGCCGTTCCAACTCGGCGCCATAGCCCGTTCGGACTAGAACGGATCTCCGGATCCCGGCATTCCAGCCACATTCCAGGTCGATCCATTTGTCGCCGACCATGTAGCTCGAGGCCAGATCCACCCCGAATCGATCGCGAGCGTCGAAGAGGAAATGGGGCGACGGTTTTCGACCTAGGCTGGGTTGGCCGGGCGCCTCGGGCGCCACATAGATGTGGCGGAAAGGAGCACAACGTCGCGCCAACTCCTGCTCCAAACGCGCATGGACCCGGTCCACATCAGCCAACGTAAAATAACCTCGTCCCACCCCGGATTGATTGGTGATCAGGAATAGAACCAGGCCGGCGTCCTGAAGCTGTCCCAAGGCCTTCATCGCGCCGGGAATCAATGCCACCTCATCAGGCTTGCCCAGGTAGTGTCGTTCCTCAATCAATGTCCCATCGCGATCAAGGAACACGGCAGGTATCGATGGCTTCATGCGTGTGAAAAACTGGCCAGCAATTCGTCGGGTGTGACTGTTGCCGTGCCGATCTTCCCGACCACCACGCCACCAGCGTGGTTCGAGAACACCGCCGCGGCCGTTGGTGAAGCGCCGGCAGCGATGGCCAGCGTGAAGGAGGCAATCACCGTGTCGCCCGCCCCAGACACATCAAATACCTCTCGAGCGGCGGTGGGGATGTGGTAGGGAGGTTGGCCACGGCGGCAAATGAGCATGCCCTGGTCACCCAAAGTCACGAGTAGAACGGCCGGGGTAAGCGTAGTCATGAGCTGGGTTACCGCTTTGGCCAACCCGGAGTCCAGGAGTGGATTCTCGGCGCCGTGGGAATCATGCAGCCCGGCGAGTTCGAAAGTTTCCTGCCGGTTTGGGGTGATCAACGACAGCCCTTGAAGATCCAGACGCCGCGTAGGCTTGGGATCCAGGCTCAGCCAGATACCCTGCCGGCGGCAGAGCGATTTCAATTCGTCCAACAGGCCTTGGGTAACTACGCCCTTGCCATAATCACCGACGATCACCGCCGCCGCGCCCGGCAGGCTTTGGCGGACGCCCCGGAGCAGGTGTTCAATTGAGACCCGGTCGAGATCGCCTGTGCTCTCGCGGTCCACCCGCGCGACCTGCTGTTGGTGAGCGATAATCCTGGTCTTGCACGTCGTCGTGAGCCCGGGGAGCGTAAGCCAATGACGACAATCCACCCGGTCCGTCTCGAGCAGCGTCAATAGTTGCCTGCCGGCAATATCCCCGCCGGTCGCACCGAACAACTCGACGCGGGCGCCGAGCGCGGACAGGTTCCGCGCCACATTGGCCGCGCCCCCAGCCATCTGACTTTCGCGCTGGAATTCGACCACGGGCACCGGGGCTTCGGGCGAAATCCGGGTTACGCGGCCCCAGATGAAATGATCGAGCATGACGTCGCCAATAACGAGGATGCGCAGGTTCGGTGCACGGCCCAGAAGAGTGGCGGCATCGCGGCGGGCGAGAAGTTTCATGGTTCAATCAATCCAGAAACCCGGTTAAAGGACTGCTTGGGTTGGCAGTCTCGGAAGTTGCCCCGATCCCAATTTCGAAAGCTGATCGGCCTGCCTCGACACATTGCTTGAAGGCAATCGCCATGCGGTTGGGCTCGAGCGCAACAGCGATCGCCGTGTTGATCAAGACGGCATCCGCGCCCATTTCCATCGCCTCGGCAGCATGGCTTGGAGCCCCTATCCCAGCGTCCACCACCACCGGTACGGTGGCTTGCTCGATGATGATTCGAATTTGATCACGAGTTTGGAGACCGCGATTTGATCCAATGGGCGATCCGAGCGGCATGACGGTGGCCACCCCGACGTCCTGTAATCGTTTGGCCAAAACCGGGTCGGCATTGATGTACGGCAATACCACAAAACCGTCCCGCACCAATTCCTCGGCAGCCAACAGCGTCTCGACCGGGTCGGGCAGGAGATAACGGGAATCCGGATGGATCTCGAGCTTTACCCAATCGGGCAAACCGGCAGCACGCGCCAACCGCGCCAACCGAACCGCCTCCGATGCGTTCATGGCGCCGCTGGTGTTCGGGAGGATGACGTAACGCTCCGGATCGAGGAACTCGAGGATGTTGGCAAATGGATCCCGGGTTCCGGTTAAATCGGCCCGGCGCAGCGCCACCGTCACCATCTCGGCCCCGCTCGCCTCCAAGGCTTCTCGCATCGCGGCCGGTGACGGAAATTTGCCGGTCCCGAGAATCAGCCGTGAATGGAACGCCCGGCCGGCGATGATGAGCGGAGCACTTGACGACGACATCAGACGGAAAGATAGGTAGCGCGCATTCGTGAGTCGAACTTGAATTTCGGGATACAGCTCGTTTCCGAGGCGGTGGGCCGCTATTCCGATTTGGGATACGACCCGAGGACTTTGACAAAGCTGCATTGCTGTTCGAGCAATCGAATGGCCTTGGCCAGACGAAGATCTTCCCTATGCCCGTCGCAGTCGATAAAGAAGAAGTACTCCCATGCCTTCCGCTTACTCGGCCGCGATTCGATTTTGGTCATATTGATGCGATGAAGCCGCAATGGCGCGAGCGCCCGATGCAATGCCCCCACCGCATCCATCAGACTGATCATCAGGCTCGTTCGATCGTTGCCGGTCGGTGGGCTGCATTGCCGGCCCAAAACCAAAAAACGAGTGGCGTTTGCCGCGTTGTCCTGAATGTCGTAATCGAGCACTTCCAGCCGATACCGTTCGGCGGCCAGGGAACTGGCAATGGCCGCCGACTTTCGCTGCCGAGCCGCCAATTCCGCGGCGCGGGTGGTCGAGGAAGTCTCAATAATTTCGACGCCGGGAAGCTGTTCCTGCAACCAACGCCGGCACTGGGCGAGGGCTTGAGGATGGGAATAGAGTTTTCGTATTTCATTCTTGGGGCAGCGACCAATCAGACAATGCTGGATGGGCAGGATGATCTGAGCGACCACCTTCAGATCGCTGTCGACAAACATGTCCAATGTGTGTGTCACCACCCCTTCAGTTGAGTTCTCCACCGGGACCACGCCGTAATCCGCCCGGTTCTTGCTCACTTCCGTAAAGACATCCGCAATCGTCTTTTGCGCCGCGTAAATGAGGCTGGACCCGAAGCGGCGGATGGCCGCCAAATGAGTGAAGGTCGCGGGAGGGCCAAAATAGGCCACCGTCATGGTCTTCTGCAACCCCAGCGCGGCCGACATGATCTCGCGGTAGATGGCGCGCATGGAATCGGCCATCAACGGCCCTTTGTTCAAACGGCAGACGCGCTCGAGCACGTTCAACTCGCGATGCGGCGCGTAGATTTCCTCCCCGGCCTTTAATTTGATGGCGCCAATTTCGAGCGCATGGGCGGTCCGTTCATTCAATAACCGGATGATCTTCGCATCCAGTTGGTCGATGATTTTGCGATGTTCGGGAATGCTCATTCAACGGGTTTGCCAGGATCGCTCCCGGCCGTTTCCGGCTCCACCGGATCGACCTTGCTGGAATCCCCGGACTCGACTGGCGATGCCTTCAAATCGTCTGGCGGGGAGGTGGCCAGGCCCGGTGCAGCCGTCAACAATCCGGGCGGCTTGACCACCGGCAGCCTTCTCAATTCGTCCGCTTCCGGGAGATTTTCCAGGCTGCGCAATCCAAAATACTCAAGGAACAACGGAGTCGTGCCGTAATTCATCGGACGCCCCACTACCTCCGCTCGGCCAGTGGACTCAATCAGCCCGCGATCGAGCAAGGTCTGGATGACGCCATCCACCGAGACTCCCCGGACCTGTTCCATTTCGGAGCGCGTCAACGGTTGTCGGTAAGCCACAATCGCCAGCGTTTCCAAGGCGGGCTGAGATAACCGCGGCGCACGCGCCTTGTGCCCCACCAATGCCCTCAGCCAGGGCGCATATTCGGGCTTGCTGACGAATTGCCATGCCCCTGCGACGCACACCAGTCGATAGCTCCGCGCGGCGCGATCGTAATCCGCCGTCAATTCCTCGAGCGCCACCACGATCTCCTCCTCTTTCGTTCGCTTGAACGCCAACGTCAACTCGACCGGTTCCTGGGCCGCTGCAGCCAGGGTTTCCCGCAATTCCCGGGCGCTCAGCGGCTTCTGAGCCGAGAACAAAAGCACTTCGAGGATGGACTTCAGTTCCATGGCTTACCGGGCTTGCGTGCCTTCATCGGCCGGACCTGGGTAAGCTGGCACCTCGGCCGACTCCGCTCGCCAAATCAGGATGTCGGAAAATGCCGAAGGTTGCCGCGCGGAAAGAAACCGCAGGCGGATCAATTCAAGTAACGCCAGAAAGGTGGCTACCACTTCCGCTCGGCTTGTGGTCCCTTCGAACAACTCCGAGAAACGCAACTGCGGCGAATCCTCGATCAACCGGCGCAGATGTTCGATCTTCTCGCTGACGGTCCATCGATCTTCGATGATCTCCCGGGGCCCTTGCCGCTCCTGATTTCGCTGCAAGACCAGATTCACGGCCGCCAACAAATCAAACAACGACACCTCCGGTCGCGGCGCCTGGACCGACTCCAACTCAACCCTCCCCGGCAACCGGGGATAGACCTGCTCCTGTTCCCACTCGCGCCCCTGCAATTGAGCGGCAGCGTCCTTGAACTTCTTGTATTCGACGAGCTGGCGAATCAATTCCCAACGCGGGTCATCCTCGTCCTCTTCCTCCTCGGTTTGCACTTGCTGGTCGATCGGAAGCAATTCGCGGCTCTTGATCAACATCAACGTCGAGGCCATCACCAGGAACTCACCGGCCACGTTCAGGTCCAGTTCTTGCATGAGCCCGAGGTACTCGACAAACTGACCCGCAATCCGGGTCAAGTTAACCTCGTAAATGCCGACTTCCTCCTTCTTTACCAAGTAAAGGAGCAAATCCAGCGGCCCTTCGAAAACTTCGAACTGAACTTTGTAGTCAGACATTGGCCATTTCTGCGGCGTTACAGGAGCCGCACTGCCCAGTGCGACGCATCCTAGGCACTGCCGGCCAGCCTTGGCAATGCCTTACATTTTGCCTAAGTGACAGCCAGACGATCACAGGCTATACTCCCATTCCGTCTGTATGAGTCGCCAATTTGATATGCGCGGCTGGCTGCAAAGCTGGCCCTATAATCCTGAAAACGAAGTGCGCGTCTTTCGCGATCGAAATGGTCGCGAAATCCTCCAGGTCCGCCTTCCCCTCGGCATCGAGCAATATGAACTCGAGGGACGACCCGACGGCCAGGAACCCAAGGGCGCCGAATCCCTGATGCATTTTCATCTCGCCCGCCTGGATGTATCCCGGGCAAAAGGCGAAGCCGACTCTTTCGCCTTAACACCCGATGAATGCGCGGAACTCTTCCAGGAAGGCACTCTTTACTATTATCGCTACTTGCGCCTCTTCCAGATGAGAGATTGGCGACGTTCCATCCGGGACACCCGCCGCAATCTTCAGTTGTTCGATTTCGTACATCGCTACGCGGAACGTGAGGAAGACCAGATGTATCTCGAGCAATGGCGCCCCTACCTCATCCGCATGAACGCCATGGCCGAAACCCTCAATGCCATGGAAACCGATCAGCACGAAAATGCCATCCAGATTGCCCGCAAAGCCATCGGTCGCATTCAGGAGTTGGATGAGATCGACGACGACACTTTCCGCCACGAAAAAGAACGATCCCTGCATGCCCTCGAGGAAATGGTGAGTCATATCGATGAAATACGACCAGTACCCGAATTAGAACGCCTCCAACGTGAGCTCGACCAGGCCGTCGCAGCCCAGGCTTTCGAACGAGCTGCGGCCTTACGGGATCGTATCCGCATCCTGCGCTCCAAAGCGACCGGCAGCGTTAACCCCTAATTCGAAACCTCCCGTTTCAAACCACCAGAAGCAGGATCACCACTCCAAGGATGATCCGATACCATCCGAAAATCTCAAAGGTGTGGGTCTGGATAAATCGCAAAAGCCATTTCACGACGATAAATGCCGTGATTGCCGCTGCCAACCAGGCCACGAATAATAAACCCCAGTCTTCGGCCGGTGCCCCAGCTTCCTTCTGCGCGCTGTAAACCTGCAAGACTCCCGCGGCGAGGAGGGTCGGAATCCCCAACAGGAACGAAAACTCCGTTGCCGCTGGTCGGCTCACTCCCAGGCAGAGCGCCATCAATATCGTACTGCCCGATCTTGACGCCCCGGGAAAGACCGCAGCCAATAATTGCCCCAATGCCACCGCAATCGCCGCCGGCCAACTAATCTCATCCCGCGCCTCCCTCCCCCGCAACCAGCGTTCGACCACAATAAACAAAACTCCGCCAATGAGAGTCGCCCAAGCAACTGGCCGCGCACTCTCTGGGAGCTGGAATCCTGCTTTCTTGAGCAGCAACCCACCCGCGCCGGTAATCCCAAAGGCAACGCCCAGTTTGAGTAGATACAACTGTGCCCCGCGTTCGCGCCATTGAAAAGCCAACTGCCTCAGCCGGGCCGTGAATATTAGAACAACCGCAAGCACAGCCCCGCTCTGGATGACGGTGTTAAACACATCCGACCGCGCCCCTAGCCAGCGCTGCGCAATTAGAAGATGTCCCGTCGATGATACCGGAAGAAATTCCGTAACCCCTTCGATTATCCCCAGTAAAAGAACTTGAACCCATTCAACCACAGCATCTTCCTTTCACAGTTTATCCCTGAACTCCCGGCATGCCCCCGCCATCGCTGGTGATGTCAATAGACTCGATACGACGCAGATATTTCGAGCGCCCGCCGCCAGTACAGAATCCACATTGTCGAGGGTGATGCCCCCAATGGCGAACCAGGGGACCCGGATGTTTGCCGCCGCCCAGCGCACATAATCCAGAGTGACTGGCTTCGCCAAGGGTTTGGTTGCCGTGGCAAAGACCGGCCCTACGGCAATGTAATGGGCGCCGGCATCGACAGCCCGCATGGCCTGGCTGGGGGAGTGGGTGCTTAAACCCACTCGCAAAGCCACCCGGGCAGGTGTTAAATCCGAGACCATCTTATAACCAGCCTCGAAAAAATCCTCTTGCCCCAAATGACACGCTGGTGCTCCAACTTTCAACGCCAAACCGACATGATCATTAACCACCAACCACACGCCTGCCGCCCGTGTTATCGGCAGCAACCGCTCCGCGATGAGACCGATTTCCTCAATCGGCTTTCCCTTGGCGCGCAGCTGGATGATATCCGCTCCTCCCGCACAGAGCTCACTCGCGACCTCACAGGGATCACACCCGGCAAGATAGGAGGTGTCCACAAATGCGTATAACCGGCATTCGGCCAGTCGCTTCAACGGCCGGTTACCGGATGCGAGCACGCCGGGATCCGCTGCGGCACTCAAGCTTCCTCGATCAATTCCCTCCGGGCGCCACCGAGCAACTGTTCGATGAAACTCGTGGAATACACCCCGCGCCGGAAATTCGGATCCTGGAGAATCGCCTGCTCGAACGGGATCGTCGTCTTGATCCCGGTTATCATGTACTCACCCAATGCCCTGCTCATTTTATCCATGGCCTCACGACGGTCTTTTCCATGCGTAATCAGCTTCGCAATCAGTGAGTCGTATGCGCTTGGAATCACATATCCGGCGTAGACATGACTCTCGAGCCGGACGCCCCGGCCGCCCGGTGGATAATACATTTCAATTCGGCCAGGGCAGGGTCGGAAATCATCGAACGGATCTTCCGCATTGATCCGACACTCGATGGCGTGCCCGCGGAATTGGATTTCCTTCTCGGTGATCCTCAGGGGTTCGCCCATTGCGATCAGGATCTGCTGCTTCACCAAATCAACTCCCGTCACTTCCTCGGTGATGGGATGCTCGACTTGGATCCTCTTGTTCATCTCCAGAAAATAATAATTCCCGCCTTCGTCCACGATAAACTCGACCGTGCCGGCATTCGTGTATCCCGCGGTCTCTGCGATGCGCACGGCTGCCTTACCCATCTTCTTTCGGAGTTCCTTGTGTTTTCCCTCGATGAGGGGAGAAGGCGTTTCTTCCACGACTTTCTGATTGCGACGTTGGATTGAACAATCGCGCTCACCCAGATGAATCACATTGCCGCGAGTATCTGCTAGTATTTGGAATTCAATGTGATGCGGATTTTCGATGAGCTTCTCAATGTAAACTGCCGAATTCCCAAAAGCCCGCTCCGCTTCGGTACGTGCGGTGTGAAATCCTTTGATCAATGAAATGTCATTGTGAGCGGCCCGCATGCCCCGCCCACCACCTCCTGCCACCGCCTTGATCATTACCGGGTATCCAATCCGCTTCGCCGTCGCCACCGCCCCCTGTTCCGTCTCAACGATGCCTTCCGACCCGGGCGGAATTGCCACCCCCGCCTTCTTTGCCAATGCGCGACTGACGGCCTTGTCTTCCAGCGCGTTCATTGCGCGCGACGCGGGGCCAATGAATCGAATGTTGCAGTTCTCACAGACCTCGGCGAAGTGCGCGTTCTCCGAAAGAAATCCGTAGCCGGGATGAATGGCATCGACGTCGGTGATCTCGGCCGCGCTGATGATGCGGTCGATTCTCAGGTAACTCTCGCTGCTCGGCGCCTTGCCAATGCAAATCGCCTCGTCAGCCAATTGCACATGCATCGAGTTCGCATCGACTTCCGAGTAAATCGCCACCGTGCGAATATTTAATTCTTTGCACGCACGGATAATTCGGACCGCGATTTCGCCTCGGTTGGCAACCAGGATTTTCTCGAACATTGGAGGGAGAGTCGCGGCCTTTGACCGGAACAGCCGGGTTAGACCGGCTTGGACTTGAACAAGGGTTGGCCGAACTCGACCGGCTTGGCGTTTTCCACCAGGACTTGGGAAATGACCCCGGAGACCTCGGCTTTGATCTCATTCATGACCTTCATTGCTTCGATGATGCATACCACGGTCTCGGGGCTCACCTCCGTTCCGACGTCGACGTAAGGCGGCGATTCGGGAGAAGGAGATCGGTAGAATGTGCCAATCATCGGTGATTTGATTTCCTGCTCATGGGCGACAGCCGAGGCGGATTGCGGCGTGGATCCAGAGGGCCCGCCCGCCAATAACATCGGTTGCTGCGCCATGGTCTGAATGACCGCCCCATCCTCATACGTCATCGTCGGCACCACACCATTTGCCCCACGTTTCAATCTGATTTTAAAATCCTGCTTCTCGAGCTCGAACTCGCTGATCGAGTTCTTCTTCATCAAATCGATGATGGCTTTGATATCTCTCAGGTCCACACGCCCTCTCCAAGTTCAGATCTCCAGAAATCGCATCACTTATTAAGCAAAAAAGCAGTAGCCGAATTTCCGACTCTGCTTGGACTTATCCTAAGATTTGCCGCGAGTAAACATTGGAATCCATCGTCCGTCAAGCTGGGATTGTCCCTTTGCGGCCATTACTCCAATGCCCCCGGAGGACCTCGATTTGGCTGAAACCCAGCTCCTTTCAGGTCTTTCTCACTCGCTTTAATGATAACGGCAGCCTCCAATCCCAAAAGATATGAGTTCATCCCAAATCCCACGATGCCCCCTACGCAAACGCCTGCAATCATCGATTTATGCCGGAATTCCTCGCGTCCATGGATGTTAGACATATGCACTTCGATTGCAGGCACTTTCACTGAAGCGATCGCATCTCGCAACGCTATGCTGGTATGGGTGTAACCTCCTGCATTCAAAATGATAACATCGAATTCCCCCTCCGCCTGCTGAATCCAATCCACTAGCCTTCCTTCCGCGTTGGTCTGCCGACACTGAACTTCTACTCCCAACTCCGAAGCTCGCTTTTCCAGCGCTTCTTCTACCTCCGCCAAGCTGAGCGTGCCATAAATCTCCGGTTCCCGTTGCCCAAGCAGATTCAGATTGGGGCCATTGAGCACCAGGATTTTCATGAATAACGGTGAAGGTAAGTGGACCGATCTTCTCTGTCCATACCATTCCCCAGCAGCCAGCCCAGAATGGTGAAAGCCGGCCAGGCAATGGCCGGGATGTAGAGTCCGAACTCGACGATGCTCTGCAACGCCCAGGCAGCGAGGCCCAGCCACGCCGAATAGCGCAGGGGATCGCCTTGGGATGGTCGATAGAGCATCCCAAGGGATCCCAACAATAGACCCCCATACAGCAGAAACCCCGGAAGGCCCGAATCACTTGCTTGTTGCAAGTAATCATTGTGGGTCAGACGGGCCATCTCAGACTCCGGCTTCTTTAATGCGGCATAAGGCACCTGGAATGTCCCCGGGCCAGTCCCCGTAAGCGGGTTAACGATTGTGATCTGCGCGGCCGCCCTCCAATAATCGAACCGAGCCGACACGCTGGTAGCCCCCTTCTGAAAATACCCCGCGAAACGTAATCCAAATACCCCCAACGCCAGCACTCCGACCGTCGCGATGACCAGCCATCTACTCCGCCTCGGCATAGGTAATCTGAGGATGATGGCCAGCAACATTCCGACAGCAATCAGCCACCCCGACTTCGACCCGGACCAATATAGCCCACCCACTGAGAGGTAGCCCAATAGCCCCACGGCGAGTCCTCGGATGATGTTCCCACGCCGGCAAGTCATGTGGTGAACGAAAGTCAACATTAGCGGAGCAAAGAGCAAAATCAAACCTGCAAATGCGTTGGGATAAAATAAGGTCCCGAATACTCGGCCCGTTGAAATTCGTCTCAAGAATTCAGCCGGATAGTGATCGAGCATGCCCTGTTCGTAAATCATCCTTCGGGTCTCATCCAGTCCGCCGAACCGCTGGTCCATGCCAGACCACAAGACGACGACAAAACCGGCGAGCAGTCCCCACCAGAGCGGATTCAGGCGATCCACAGCACTCAGGCAAAACAGTCCAACGGCAAATAACAACACGCAGAGCGTGAATTGACAAAGCGTGGCACGAGTGAGCGAAGGACCGACAGTGTCCATTGAAGCAACCCACTGCCAACAATACCAACCCGCGAGGCACGACAGGCTGAATCTTGCCCTCCTATCACCGGCGACCTGTTTGATTTGGAGCGGAATCGTATTCCTAAAGAACCACACCACGCAGCCAAGGAAGAGGAACCCGATGAAGAAGAGGGGACCAAAAAAGAGATCAAAAGCCCACCGGATGGGCCAGGTGCTGAATACAAGCTCCCACCCGTTCCCTGGATCCTGAATCAATGGATCCAGAATGACCGGGTTGCCAAACTTGATCAGGGTCAAACCCAGCATGCCCCCTAAAAGTCCAATGGCAGACTGACATGCGCGTCCAGGGGTTAGAAGACGACTTGACAAATTGACCGTGGGGCTTTGGTCGGGCTTGGTCCGCGACTCGGGCATCAGAGGTTGAGCTTGAGCAGGCCGACTTCCAGCGCCAGGGCCTCCTGAACGTTGGTTTCCAGCATGCGCTGTGTGCGCTCCATGCTGTTCAAATTATCGATGGCCTGAAACGGACTGAGCCGGCCCGCCAATGCTCCAGCTTCGCGGGACAATTCGGGAATCCGGTTGAGGTCCGGGCCGTCATAGACCCGGGCGAGCCAAACATCGCGCAGCCACCAGTGCAAGGCACTAAGCAGATCGGAGCGGCGTTTGCGATACTCAGCTTCGATGGCGGCATTGAGCTCATCTTCCCATTTATCGCGAAGGGATGGCTCAATGTCGTCATGCATTTCCAGGGGGGACTTTGCTGAAACCTCTCGCTCGACCCTTGCCCGAATCTCCCCGAGTCTTGCCAACAGCATGTCCAGGAGAAGGTATCGACTGAGCAGGCTCCTTTGGGGGACAGCCACGGTTGTGCTGAACTGAGTCAGCCATTCGAAATCCGCCCCGGAGACCATCGGCGCCGCGCCAGTACCCACTGCCAGGCGAAGGCAGCGCGACCGAGTAGTTTCCAGCAACCGCTGGGGTTCGGTTGAAAGCAGCAGTAGCAATGATCGCGAGGGCGGTTCCTCGAGGGTTTTCAGAAAAGCGTTCGACGCATCCGGCCGCATTCGATCCGCGCCCACCAGGACAGCCGCTTTCCAGGCGGCTTCGGTCGGCTTCAGGTTCACGGCATGGATGACCTCACGGACCTGTTCAATGGTTATGATCCGCGACTTGGATTCCGGGCGGACCCAGAGGATGTCCGAATGATTGGACTGTTCGATTTTCCGGCAGGAGAGACAATGGCCGCATCCACCCAGAGCGCCTGCCGGGCGCTTCTGCGACGAGGTGCAGTTCAGGGCCATGATCAGGTCGCGGGCGAGTTTCTCCAGTTCGGGCATGGACTCACCGGTGAACAAGTACGCATGAGCCACGCGATTGCGTTCAAGACTCCGTCCCAGCAGGTTCTCTGCGGGTGAAGATTCGGCTTCGCGGGTCATGGCCATGAATGACTTATACCGGACTTGCACCTTGAACGTCACACGCAATCTTCAGTTTCCCAAGGTGAATTTAGAAAACAAAAACCTCCCGGAATTGACCCGGAAGGTTTTGAATGAACCGCTATTGCGGCCGACTAGAATTGGAATATGACGTTCGCAGCGAGGGTCAGTGCATTCTCGTCGCTGAGGCCATAGGGTTTGTCGTCGCTGAGGCAATGGTCCCAGCGCAACTCAGCTCGGGTGATGACGTTTGCCCAGAGCGCGTATTCGGCCGTGGCGGTGAACGAAAAGAGTTCGTTCTGCTGGTCCGAGACATCTCCAGTGCCGGCATCGAAGAAGGTGCCGTCCGAGCCGGAGGTATAGTCGGCACGCCCGGCGAATTTGAGCTTCTCAGTGGCCTGGAAAGTGGCATATCCGGCAATTGCATAGGCCCAATTGTCCCCAGGCGTAATGGGCGCTTCACTCACCGCGCCATCCACCGTAGGCCCATTCCATCGATAATCGAAGGCGGCGCCGAGGCCAAGGCCTTCAACCGGGGTCAGTATGCTGCCTCCCAGATAGGCGCTGACGGTATCTTTGCCGTTCCCGCTAAATCCATCCACGATGCCGGCGTAGAGGCTCGAGCCCGACATAAAGCCCATGCTCTCCGGCGCCGTCACGGCGATCGACGCCATGTAGGCCTTATGGCTTTCGAACCTGGGCGATCGCGCATTGATTCCGGCGGACCACGTATTGGCGATGCCACCCGAGACACTGACGGCCTCGCTCAGTTGGTAGCTGGCGAGCACGCCAGTATGTTGAGTCGGCTCCAACTGCCAGCCGAAGGAACGGCTGAAGTTCGGATTCAGATAACTCTCGAATGATTCGTAGCCGATGATCGTGTTAAACACGCCCATCTTGACATCGACTCCGTTGCCGGCAGGCAAGAGTAGATTCACATAGGCCTGTTTGACTCCAAAATCGCCGTTACCATCAGCCCCCACCGAGGTGTTGTACCCGACGGCGTCGGGTCCAAACAACAGATCGACACGATAACCCGCCGCCCAGTCGTCTTCACCCAGAGGGCGTTCGAGGGATAACCCGACGACGTGCAAGTTAAAACCGTCGGTCTTTCCCGTGCCATCAAAGGCTCGACCGGGAAAGGGCTCAGACCCAGCGGCGCCGGACTCTGTCCCAGTGCCGAATTTCCATATGGCTGAAGTATCGACGTACCCGCTCAGGGTCGTCGCTGATACCGCCGTTGCCACTTGTTGCATGGCCCGTTCTTCAGCCTGAACGGCCGACGCGAGACTTACCACCCCGGCGGACGCCAGCGCTACTGTCCATTTATTTAGCTTCATTTGGTTCCTCCTGCTTTTTGTTCTAGTTCGTAATGTTGGGCGGCATTACCGCTCCGTCGCCCAAAAAGGCGCAACTAGGTATGCACCATAAGAAATCGGTAAACCATTGACAACAGGAATTTTTCACTTGCCAAGGCCTCGAAAAAGGCGACGCCGGGAGGCCCGGGAAAGGATCAGAGCAAGCCAACCCGGGTCGATCATAATGGTTCCTACCCAAATCTGGCGCGTGCGTCGCGATTCGGGACAAAACCGGCATGGCGCCCGGTAGCTTCATGTTCGACCGTCAGGCAACCACCGATCGAACAGGATCGGAGAAAGAATGTCCATTCAATGGATTAACGGCATCCGTCGTCCAATGTTCGTGATTGACCGAAGGTGGTTTTCGAGTAGCCTTCGCCGATCACCACATTCTAGCGAGTTGAATTAGCGAGGCAAATCTATGGAATCGACGATCAAATCACCCAGGTCCAGCGGGGAGTCGCGCCGGGACTTCTTCAAAAAGGCAGCCACAGCTGCGGCGGCCGTGGCTTCCACCGGGCTCTTGAAGACCCCCGTTTACGGCCAGAACCAAGCACCTTCGGCCGGCCGGGTAATCGGCGCCAATGACCGGATTACCGTTGGGTTTGTCGGCGTCGGCGGACAAGGCCTGAATGCGCACGTCAATTTCGCCAAAAAGTTGCTCTCGGAGAACAACCTTGCTTTGGCAGCGGTCTGTGATCTCTCGAAGCGCCGTGTGGCTGAGGCGAAAGAGACCATCGGCGGCGATTGCGCGGGCTACGAGGACTATCGCAAATTACTTGATCAAAAGGACATCGACGCGATCTTTTGCGCCACGGTTGATCATTGGCACACAAAGGTAACGGTCGATGCCTTGAACGCCGGCAAACACGTTTACGTCGAAAAACCGATCAGCCGATACTTGGGAGAGGCTTTCGAAATCCACGACACCGTCAAGAAGACCGGGAAGACCTTGCAGGCCGGCTCTCAGGGGTGTTCGGATATGAAATGGCACAAGGCGGCGGAATGGGTCAAACAGGGGATGATCGGCCAGGTCGTGATGTGTCAGGGTTCGTACATGCGAAACAACCCGAAGGGCGAATGGAATTACACAATTCAAGATTGGTGCACTCCGGCTGATGTCAATTGGGCTGCATGGCAAGGGAGCCAGATCAAGAACAAGACGGATTTCAATGCCGATTCCTACTTCCGGTGGCGCAAGTATTACCGTTATGCCAACGGACTCCTGGGCGATCTCGTCCCGCATAAATTGCATCCGTACATGCTCGCAACCGGCAATCCGGAATTCCCCCTGCGCGTCTCCTGCGTAGGCACCAAGGCCGTTCACACTGACAAGAACACGCCGGATACGCCCGAGCGCGATGTGCCGGAGATTGTGCAAATCGTGGCGGAGTTCCCCAGTGGAATGGTCATGCACATCACGAGCAGCTCGATTAACGAGATGGGTACGCAGGAGCTAATCCGCGGACACAAAGCGAACCTGATCATGGCTGGAAATCGGGTCGAACTTCGCCCGGAGCGACCCTTCACCGACGAGATCGATCCCGATACGAGCGAATCGTTCGGTCCGGAGGATATTGGCGAACATCACAAGAACTTTTTCTCCTGCATTCGGTCAAATCAACAACCCAACGCCGGGATCGACCTGGCTATCCGGGTGCAGACGGTGATCTCGCTAGCCGAGATGTCCCAGCGCCTCAGCGTCATGTGCGTGTTTGACGAGAAAACTCGCAAAATATCCACTGCCGACGGTCAGCCCATCGAGCCGATTACTTACGGTACGCTGCCGCTCTCTTGAGTCATTCCTTCCATGGCCGCCGCGGATCCGAGTAGGATGGTCGCCGTGGCTCGGACGGCCATGGCGACGCGGTTCGAAATCGTTTTGCCCGGATCCGATGAGGTTCGTCTACGGGCGGCAGGTGAAGCCGCCTTGGACGAAATCGATAGGCTCGAAGCACAGTTAAGCTTTTACCGGCCCAGCAGCGAACTGAGCCGGCTAAATACGCTGGCTGCCGTTCAGGCGGTACGAACCGAACCCCAGTTCTTCGAGTTGCTTGAGCGTGCATTGAAGATTCATCAATTGAGCGCCGGCGCATTCGATCCAACCGTCGCGGCGCTCATGCTTTGTTGGGGATTTGTGGGTGCCGCGGGTCGGCTTCCGAACTCCGCCCAAGTGGAGAAAGCACGGGAGTTGACGGGAATGCAATTGGTGCATCTCGACAGGACCGAGCGCACAGTGCGCTTCGCGCGCCCGGGAATAAGGCTGGACCTGGGCGCGATCGGAAAGGGATATGCCATCGAACGCGCCGCGGAGACGCTGTTGGATTTGGGCATTTCCAGCGCCATCATCCATGGAGGCACCAGCACCGTTTATGCAATCGGCGCACCGCCCGACGCGGAGGCCTGGAACGTAGCCATTCCTCGCCCGGATCCCAGTGGTAGCCGGGCTTTAGCCTCCGAAGGTCAAGACCAACCCCTGCCGCCGCTCGCGATTGTTCCCCTCCGAGATAAAGCCATGTCGGTGTCTGCCGTGTGGGGAAAGTCCTTCGAGGCGGACGGCCGCTTGTTCGGCCATGTGCTGGATCCAAGACTCGGGAAACCCGTGAGGGGAGCGGTGCTGGCAGCTACGGTCACTTCTTCGGCAACGGATGCCGACGCCTTTTCGACGGCCCTGCTTGTGCTCGGCCAGAAAGGGTTTGATCTTCTTCGACGCGCCGAGCCTGAACCGGGCATGCTTGTAGTTGAACAGGGCCAGGCCTTCGAGCCGTTCCGGGTCAGCGCGAGCGGCATCGAGTTGGTTTGACGACTCCATCCTGGACGCGGAGGATCGACTCTTGCCCGTAACTCGCCGGTTCAAAACTCAACCAGGAAACCCAGCGTCAAAGCATGCACATAGATGTCGTCCGCTTTGAGGCTCCCAATGGTGCCGCCCGTCGTCGCTTCCTTTAGGCTCCAGTTGGGGCTGTTTGCCCCCATGAATCGGTAAGTGAGCTCAATCGTGCCCTGGGCACCCATGCGCATGCGCGCGCCGACAAAGGCCTGATAGGCAAAATTGATTTCTGTAGACGAATCTTCCACGGAGACAACCCCAGAGGGCCCGGCGGCAATTCGGTCATCGATGTTCAACCAATTGACCATCGCGCCTGCTCCAACTCCGGCATAAGGCATGATCCGCGTTTTTATGGGAAGCTCGAAGACGAGGTTGAAGAACACCGGAACTTGAAGAAGGCTGGCATCCAGGGTTCGCAACGACGCGTCCGGGCTGGAGACTTCATCAATATTGTGGTAGAGAAAACCTCCCTGAATCTCAGCTCCGAACCATTCGCTGAAACGTTGCCCGATACCACCATTTACCGAGAACCCGGGACCGAACTTGAGCGTCACATCCGAATCCGCAAGGCCTGTCCCGCGCAAGCCCAGTCGCGCATCCAAGTCCGGCATGAGGGCGCCGCCGAATTCCACCCAGCCATACTCCCGGACCCAAGGCTCGTCCAAATCCAGGCGCGGGTCCTGAGCCAAGCCTAGTAGTGGCAACAGGAAGAATCCTGCGAAAACAAAGGAGATAGTCGGTTTCAGAATACAGAGGGTATTAGGGATCGAGAAAATCCGGCAGCCCGTTGTGGTTGGCATCGATGCCTCCTTCGCGCAAATCCGGAACGCCGTCCGCGTCGCCGTCTAAAGCCTGGAGATCTACGAACAGGTAAGGCCGTTGATAAGCCTCCTGGCCGCCCCCGGCGTAAGAAAACCAAATCCGCAATGCGGTGGCATCGAAGACCGCGTTGAGCACATTTCCGCCCTTGATCGGAATTTGGTTGCACAGGGCGATCAACTTCGCGGCGTCGAGTTGGCCAAGCTCCGTTTTGAGCACAGGGAACGCTCCTCGGCCTTCATCCTGATAAACCACTTGTGGCAACACCTGCGGCGCCAGCTCGTCACCCGGGTCATTATCACACCAGATGCGAACTTGATCGCCTGGCGCCTCGGGTGAATGGGCACGGATTTTGACGGCGCGGCGGTCCGTGCGGCCATCGCCGAAAACAAAGTGATAACGTTTGGAATGTGGGAGTTTTTGAAACAGCTCCAAAGCATCCGTCAAGGAGTCGGAGTCGTAGAGGAGGGTCCGGAACCAAGTCGTGAAATGCGGCGCGCGCAGGTCATAAGGCATATCCCTCTCCGGCGAATCCCCCATCTCAGAAATCGCGATGCCGGCCGCATTGAGACCACAATTGGCACCAATCACGCCGGAGAAAGTCGGGAGTGCATGGGCGTTTCCCTGGACCGGCAGGTACAAGACAATCATCGGGTACTCGATGCGCCCCGGCGGTCAGATCCCAGTCGAGGTTGCGCGTTTGGTAAAGGTGATCGTCGATCGTGGCCTTTCCCCATGCCGCCACGCTGCTGCAGGAGTAAGGCATGATTACCGGCAGACAATGGATCTGCTGAAGCGTTTCAATCGGCTCCCCTGAGCCATCCGACAACCCGAGCAGTTCCTGCTCAAAACGGTCATCCACATAGGCTGCCAGCGTCGACCAAATCACCCGCAGGCGGTCATCATCCAAACCCAGGCGTCGCTTGAAGGCCAGCAGTGCGTTGGGGACAAATTGATGGATTTCTTGCCGAAACAATCGTCCCAGGTGCCATCCCATCTGGTATGGCGTGCCACCCACCACGGCCAGTGGCACCTGGACCGTCCCATTCGTGAGCATCAATCGATAGCCGCCGCCCCCGCCGGCCACGGAGGATTGGATGACTCCGCTCATGCCCGGCGCGCCCGCGCGGAAGAAGTCCTCTTTGTCCGAGGCGTCCATTCGCCACGGGGTGGCGCTTAACAGACATAAACCGAGCCCGAAGAGTTTTAGCTTTGATTTGAGCGACATCCGGAAAGGAAGCATAGTTGGAACTCCGCCCGGCACAATTCGAAAAATGTGACGGTTGAATCACGCCTGGAACTCTCTTCACGACCGGCATGGCGTATCGTCCACAGGTACGCTAATATGGCCCCATGTTTTTGATGGGGGTGGGGACTGCTACGCCGGAGCGACGCTACACGCAGATCGAGGCCTGGAGGGCCGTGCGCTGTTCGGAAGTCTTTGAGCGGCTCAAGCCACGCTCGCAATATCTGGCCGAGCAGGTTTTGACTGGCGACAGCGGCATCGATTCCAGATATCTCGCGCTGGATAACATAAGCGAGGCATTCGTGCTGGGGCCGGACATCCTGCAAGCCCGCTTCGAACGGCACGCCCCGCTGCTTGCCACGCGTGCCGCACGCCGTGCACTGGCTGAGGCTGAGGTCGATCCATTCGACATTGACGCCCTCCTGATCAGCACGTGCACAGGTTATCTTTGTCCGGGACTTACCAGTTATGTGAGCGAAAAGTTGGGTTTGCGTCCCGATGTGCACTTGTTGGATCTTGTTGGGCAGGGCTGCGGGGCCGCCCTGCCCAATCTCCGTACCGCGGCTGCATTGCTTCGCGGAGGCGAGGCCTCAAGGACACTTACCGTTTGCGTAGAAATCTGCAGTGCCGCCATGTTCCTGGACGACGATCCGGGGGTTTTGATCAGCGCCTGTCTTTTCGGTGATGGCGCCGCCGCCGTCGTGGCGGGCGCTCAGCCACTCGCCAATCGACGGCGCGTCCGATGGTGCGGCGGCGCGTCAATTCTCGAAGCCGCCGCGCGCGACACACTGAGATTTGAACACCAAGGCGGAATGTTGCGCAATGTCCTGGCGCGGGACGTCCCCGCCCGTGCCTCTCGACATGCCGGTACCGTGCTGCGTCAGGTGCTTTCCAATCAGGCGCTCAGGCGATCGGATATCCAGGCCTGGGTCATCCACCCCGGTGGACGCGATGTCCTCCTGTCATTGCAAGCGACGATCGGTCTTTCGGCCCCGGACCTGGCACTGAGCGCCGCCGTGCTCCGTGAACATGGCAATATCAGCAGCCCGTCCGTGTTATTCGTCCTGGCTGCTGCCCTTTCCAGTCGGATACCAGGGGGGTGGTGGTGGATGTCATCCTTCGGTGCCGGCTTCAGCTGTCACGGCGCGCTGCTCGAAGTCGATGATCCCTTGCGATGATCATGTCACTCTGCATCTCATGAAACGCGTCATCGAACCGGAATGGCTTGATGAACTTCCCCAGCACGATCCCCGCGCCCGACGATCGCGTCTCGAGCTCCGTCGCCTCAACGGCATCTTGCGCCATGAACGTCCCCTGGCCCGCGCCCTGTCTCAATTGTTCGCATGCCGAGATCGCCCATGTGTAGCCGACCTTGGGGCGGGTGATGGCAGCTTCGCTTTGCGTTTAGCGTCCCGGTTACCCCGGCCCGGCGGTTGCGGCGAATTCCTGCTGATCGACAGGCACAAGCCCATGGATGATGACTTGGGTCCAACCTTTGCCTGCCTTGGTTGGACGCACCGGTTCCTTGAGACGGACGTTTTCCATTGGTTGGATTCAACTCCCACGGGCCGTTTCGACGCCATCGTGTCTAACCTGTTTCTGCACCATTTACCGGGGCCCATGCTCCGGCGATTGTTCCAGGGAATTGCCGCACGGACGTCCCGCTTCGCCGCCTGCGAAACGCGCCGGAGTTTGATCGCACTTGCAGCCAGCGGCTGTGTGGGAATGATCGGTTGCCGGGCGATCACGCGTCATGATGCGATTGCGAGCGTTCGTGCCGGATTCCAGGATGTGGATTTGACACGGCTCTGGCCCGATCTCAGCGCCTGGCAGATCGAGGAGCACCGGTTGGGTTGGTGCAGTCATTGGTTCATGGCCCAACGTCGATCATGCCCCGAACCCTGACCATTATCGGCGGTGGCCTGGCCGGTCTGACTCTGGGCATTGAACTGCGCGAACGAGGAATTCCGGTCAAAGTCGTCGAAGCCGGACACTACCCCCGGCATCGCGTCTGCGGGGAGTTTATCAGTGGGCGCGGACAAGCGATTCTGGCACGTCTCGGTCTTGAGTCGCGCATGGCCGAAGCGGGGATGATCCCAGCCCGTTCAACCCAGTTCTTCGCCGGTCAAAGAAGATCCAGGTTGCTGCGGCTGCCCCAGACCGCCTGGTCGATCTCCCGCGCCGTTTTGGACGCGTTGCTGGCGCGCGCATTCCAGGAACGCGACGGCCTGCTACAGACTGGTACTCGATGGACCGAGCCTTGGACTTCCGAGGGCATCATCCGGGCCGCTGGTCGCAGGCTCACCCCATCCGGCGCGCAGTCACTCTGGATGGGATTGAAGTCGCATGCGAAGAATGTGGATTTATCCGTCGATTTGGAGCTGCATTTGAATGTGACGGGCTACGTGGGGCTGTCGCGGCTGGCGGATGGATGCGTAAACGTCTGCGGACTGTTCCGGCTCAGATCGGAGCGGCCCAGAGATGTATTTGACCTGCTGCGCGGTATGGAGCGAAGCGCTCTTCGGGATCGCCTGCATTCCGCAGTCTGGGTGGAGGGCTCGCGCTGTTCGGTTGCGGGTCTGAATTTCGGAAAGTTGCAGTTCAATCCCGCCGAGTGCGTCATCGGCGACGCCCTGGCCATGATCCCGCCTTTCACCGGCAATGGGATGTCCATGGCCATTGAATCGGCCCACCTCGCCGCCCCGGAGTTGCATGATTATTACCTGGGACGGTTATCGTGGGCAGAATCGTGCCAGAACATTCGACAGCGCTGCCGGGAAACCTTCTTGCGCCGCCTGCGTTGGGGGGGGTGGATCCAAAAGGCGCTGGTCCAACCGCTCGTTGCGCCTTACCTCGTCCGCGCGCTCGATCGATTCGGATGGTTTTGGAAACTGCCTTTTGACCGAACGCGCTGATCAGAAGGAACGGAAACCCCACCGAATCAATAGCGATGGCTCAAAAAATAGAGGAAGCAGGCGAAGATGCTCGAAACCAAGACCCCAACAGCGATCGCCCATACGAGAAACTCCCGGTGCCGTCGGCGGTTGGATCGCCCCATCCCAGGCAACAGATAATAGCGATGCGCTTCTTTGTCCCGCTTACTCCGAAACATAACCGCCCATTGGTTGCCGATAGCTTTACTACAAACCGGTGTCCATTGGCAAACAAAAGCCGTTCCTGGATTGCGACCGCAGCCGGCAACCGGTGGGTGGTTGTCCGATCTTCAAACGTCATTGCAACACGCTTCTTTTGCATTGAATGAACCCGTATAATCTAAATAAAAAGCCGCATGCGATGCTTTGTCACCGGCGCTTCGGGATTTGTCGGGGCCAACCTCGTGCATGCCCTCACCGAACGCGGACATGAAGTTTGCGCTTTGCTCCGACCCAACAGCGATCGACGCGGCCTTGAAGGCGCCGCTCATGAGACCGTGCCCGGCGATCTCCTTGATCGCACGGCGGTGGAGCGGGGTGTGCACGGGTGCGATTGGTGTTTCCATGTCGCGGCCAGTTACCACCTCTGGCTGCGCGATTACCGACCAATGTACGCCAGTAACGTGGAGGGCACTCGAATTGTGCTCGAGTCCGCCGCGAATGCGGGTTGCTCGAAAATCGTTTACACCAGCACCGTCGGATGTATCGGGCTTCCGAAGGAATCGGGTGGGCGGCTTGTGCCATCGGACGAGACGGCCCCAGTGTCGACCGCCCAAATGAGCAACCCCTACAAGCGCTCCAAATGGCAGGCTGAGCAAATAGCCCGTGAACTGGCGGCTCAGGGATTGCCCATCGTCATCGTAAATCCCACCGCTCCTGTCGGTCCTCGGGACGTCAAACCTACCCCCACCGGCCAGGTCATCGTCGATTTTCTCCTGCGCCGCATACCGGCTTATCTGGACACCGGGTTGAATTGGGTGCATGTCCGGGACGTGGCCATTGGCCATGTCCTGGCCGCCGAACGAGGCAAAGTTGGCGAACGTTACATCCTGGGCCACGGCGATGGGAATTGGACGATGCGGCACACGCTGGAAATCCTTGCCGAGCTCACCGGATTGCCCGCTCCCGCCCACCGAGTCCCTTACGGTCTAGCCTTAGGCTTCGCATACTTCAGCGAATCCCTCGCAAAACTAACGGGCCAACCCCCTCGCGCGCCATTGGCTGGCGTTCGCATGGCCAAATACAAGATGTTCTTCAATCCCGCCAAAGCCATTCGTGAGCTCGAACTGCCTCAAACCCCGCCACGGCAGGCGCTGATCGACGCAATCGACTGGTTCAGCAGCCACGGCTACACCGGGAAGTGAAATGGCGCGAGACGCGATTGCCGGCTGGTCACCGTCGGTTCGAGGTTGGCGCGACGGGCCTCGCAGTCTTTTCCGCCGTTAAGTCTTCTTCCCGTCGCGGACTTACTCGGCGGAGTCGAGTCGATGCCCCTCAATTGTACACTCTGCAGGTATCTTTATGGGATTGATGTGGTACTCACCACCGGCGGGACATTCGGGCGTCACCTTCAGATAGAGCTTGGGACCAACGATGTCGTCCATAATCAGCGCTCCCTGCGCCAGTCTGCTGTTCTCTATCGCCAGCAGTTGTTTCGCTGTCTCGATCTGATGAAGGTTCTCGATGCAGAGCTCTTTCTGAGCGCGCTGCCTCGATCTCACGAAGCTGGGGGTGGCGATGGCCACGAGCAGACCGATGATGGCCACAACGATCATGATCTCCAGCAGTGTAAAGCCAGGCTGTTTAGCGCAATTAACCTGCATCCGGCCCATACATAAGCGTAAAAAGAGCCCGAGGCAAGCTCGCCCCGGGCTCGGTTGAGTCGGCAACAACGTTCGCGAAATTGGTCTGGACTAACCGCCGCCGCCGCTGGCGCCTGCCGTCGGCAACACGTGCAGAAGAGGCGCCCCCGCATTGGCGCAGGTCGGAACACCATTCAAATCGCCGGGTGGCGTGTACGCGGATTGGTCCGTCGGGCAGACCGGTTCCACTCCGCCCTTCAAATAAACCGCGACCTCAGCCATGGTCGCCACACTGGTTGTCCGATTCTCCAGCGCGTACTGTTGGATGGCGCCATCAATTTGGCGGAGGTTATTAATACAAGCATTCCTTTGCGCGCTCTCTCGAGCCTTCACAAAGTTTGGAATCGCGATGGCGGCCAGGAGACCAATGATGGCCACAACGATCATGATCTCCACGAGCGTGAAGCCGGCTTTCAAGTTCTTGATACTCTGCATACCGTTTGTCTTTCGGTGATTGTTATGATGCTGAACCCCAAGTCGACAAGCAGTGCATCGCACATGATCCAAAGACTTGACCACCAACGCTGTGCGTGGGGCCGTCACGGAAAGACACTCGCCCGCTTGTTCGACTTCAACCCGCATTCGATCATAAATAACACAAAAAAGGCCCGAGGCAAGTTTGCCTCGGGCTTGAGTGAAATCTGGCGGACCAGAATTCGGTCGACAATATAGGACTAGTCGGCGCCCGCTGTGGGCAGCACGTGGTTGAGGCTGGCCGCGTTGCCACAGGTGGGAACATCGGTCAGAGTTTCGGGTCCGGTGTAAGAGCTCTGATCGGTCGGGCAGACCGGTTCAACTCCGCCTTTAAGGTACGCCGCAACCTCAGCCATGGTGGCCGGGGTCGTAGTTCTGTTCTCCAACGCGTATTGTTGGACGGCGCCATCAACTTGGCGGAGGTTGTTGATACAGGCGTTTCTCTGAGCGCTCTCGCGGGCCTTCACGAAGTTCGGAATCGCGATGGCGGCCAGAAGACCGATGATCGCCACAACGATCATGATTTCCACGAGCGTGAAGCCGGCTTTCAGGTTCTTATTAATCTGCATACTTTTTTGTCCTTCGGTTACTGTTAGGTTCCTAACTCGCGGCGTGGACGCTGCATCGGGCGGTTCATGATAACTGCTTACATTGTCCACTGATTGCCCGCTGCAAACCGCATTGTTCACGAGAGCACAGCCGGTGCCATCGTCTCTTGGTTTACCAGGTCGTCATGCCTAACCCAGACTCGTGAATTGCGCAATTGTCTTTAAAACAACCACTTGAATACTATTGGTCCGGCTCGATCGCTCCGCCCCAAACGCCCGAAAGTCAGCTCCGTGGTTTCCGATTTAATTCACTCCCTGTGCGAGTCTTGTGACGTTTCGGGTTCCCCCAGGGCAGTTTCTAGAAAAAATCACGACCCCTTCTGGAAAGAGATTTTACGGTGTCTTGTTCGCACCTGTCTTTGCCTGCGCCCGGTAAAAGATGGGACAAAATCGTGTCGTCACTCCTGCTCGGCGCCGATGCTCGCGCCACCAGTTTCAAGCGGGCTTCGATGCCACGACAATTGTCGATAGGCCTTGAGTCGGCAGCACCCGATCCAGGACTCGAAAGAATGGCGTCAAGAAATTGTAAATGCGAAGCTGTCTGGCGGTTAGCGATCGCTGCCCCATAAGGGTGTTCCCAACCCACCAGGCGACCACGCCCGCTTTGTTAAAATAGAACTGCGAGTCCACTCTCAACCCAACCAATCGCATTTTCTCTTCGAGTTCGGCTTTGCCGTAGCGCCGATAATGGCCGATCTCGGAGTCGAATCGGCTAAAGAGCCGTTGATTGTATGGCACCAGGAACACGACCCGGCAGCCGACCGGCACGGCGTCGTGCAGCCACTTGAGTACTTGCTGGTCGTCTTCAATGTGTTCCAGGACATTGAGGCAAACGACCGTGTCCGCATTGAAATCTGCCAGCATCCCATAGTCGTCCGGGTTCAACAGGTCCAGCCTCTCAACGCGCACATTTGGAAGGTGCGCCCATTTCCCGCGTAGCTCATCCAGGTATGAATCCCGACAGTCTGTGAGCATCACCGTCGCGCGTTGCTTGAGCAACTTGCTCAGATTCCCGCGACCGGAGCCGAGCTCGACGATCCGAGTTCCGAGATGTTTTCGGATGGAGTCATACATCCAACAATTGAATTTCGGGGCCTGCTCCAGCGCGTCGAGGGCAACCCTACCTGGATCGGCGTAGTTCGTACTGAAGCGGTATTTTAATATGAACCAGAGCGCGGCGAGACCGTCACGCCAGGAGATTTTTTTGCCATCTTCATAGGTGCGCCCGTTGTAACTGACCGGTACCTCGTAAATACGAAACTTGTTACGCGCGACTTTGGCGGCAAGCTCCGGTTCAATGCCGAATCGATTCGCCTCCAGTGGAATAGCCTTCAAGGCATGAGAGGCGAAGGCCTTATAGCAGGTTTCCAGGTCGGTCAGGTTGGTATTGTTGAGCATGTTCGCCAACAGTGTGAGCAAACGATTTCCAACCGTGTGCCAGAAATAAAGGACCTTGCGCTCCTCCCCGATGAACCGTGAACCAAAGACGACGTCCGCTCGGCCATCGAGAATGGGCTTCAATAGACGTGAGTAGTCGGAAGGCGAGTACTCCAAATCCGCATCTTGAATCAAAGCAACATCCCCATGCATTTCCCGAACGGCATGCCTGATGGCGGCGCCTTTACCAGAATTCTTCGGCTGGCGGAAGAGTCGGATTTGAGGATGCTCAGCGGCGAGGCGCTGGGCGATCTCCCAGGTGCCGTCTGTGGAATGATCATCAACAAGCAGGATCTCGCGTTCGAGGTCAAAAGGCAGGCAGGCGGTAAGGATTCCATGCACACACGCACTCAAGGTGGATTCCTCGTTGTAAACGGCCATGAGAATCGAGAGTTTCGAAAAAACGACCCTCGGCCAAACCGTACTCATTGAGAGGGCCACGGAGGGCGCCGCTCTGGTACCGTCGTTCGCTCGAATACTTTCGCTTCGGCCCAAGAGCGATCCTGCCTGGGCGCCTCTGTCCCTCCGATCAGTAGGGATACTCGGTGGTGTCATGGTTGTTGTTCAGCCGATCAGCGTAACCGTCGTAGTTTTGTTCAACGCGGCCCCTCCTGATCTTCATATTGTGTGTTTATTTGAGCCAATAGAGTACCAGGTTATGGGAATATCTCACGGACAATAGGCGCCAATTCGGAAACCATCTCCCGTCTGGCGTCTGGGATCAGCCGTTTGGAGGGTGTTTCACGCTGAGCAAGAGCGGCAAGCAAATAGAAGCTTGCGGTTTCACCGCAACGCAATCGGGCACGATCCTCATCACCTGGATCCTCCAATTTAGTCAGGAGGAGAATCCCGAGGGCGTCATCCATCACTCTCTCCGAAGAGGTACTCCCCGAACTCAAAGGCCCGGATTCGCACAGGGAGCGGAGGACGGCGCGAGCGTCTTCCGCGCGGCCGGTTTTCCATAGAGCGACGGCGTGGACGAGGCGAATGCTCGCGCTCGGCTGCGGGAGTCGATGAACCCGGTCAATCTGCAGGCCCCAGGTCTCATCGACGAACATATCCCCGGGATTTATACCTCTTAACCGGCAGTTGAAATAGCTGTTCACAGCGCAGACAAGGGCATCGGGATGTTCCGGCGGGAAGGCCAGTGCCTTCCGCGCCCAACCGAGTGATCCGAGATCGTCCCCCGCCTTACCGGACGCAATTGAGAGGGCTACGAAGTCCTGCACAGCCGGAGCCAGGTCATAGACCCCGAATGCGCGGGAAAACGTCAATACCGCCGCAAGTAGCGCTGCGGTGCCGATTCGAATGAATCGGGGCGTGGGAAGGCTGCGCAGTTGTTCGACGGTAAAGAGGCACCAAGCCCCGGAGCCCATGCAAAGAAAGGTCAGCAAGGGTAGCCGAAATCGGTCACTGACAAAAAAAAGGACTACGCCCGTCGCGTAAACGAATGCTACTCCAAGGGTCAGTCCCGCTCCACAGAAAGGTCGTTTTGGCGGACCCCAGGCCAGGGCCAAGCCTGTGGCGCAGATGACGAGCGTTGCTCCCCAACCGAGTGGATTACGCCTGAGCACGGGCGAGAGGGACTTCTGAATAGCATATGTCTTATTGTTGTATTGTTCGAAATTGTTGAAGAGAAAGTAAATCTTCTTCGCCATGAGCCCCAGCCACTCCATGGGATTCGCCAGAATCGAGTTCATGGTCTTCTTGCGCCAGTATTGCGCTTCTGCCTGGGTATCCACTGGTCCAGCGGTGCCCGTCTCACGCTGGTAGAGAACCTGTGATTCGATCCGCGCGGGGTTGTCACCCTCGATGGCATCAGCGGCGGAGAGATGTATCTTTTGCTCGAAATAACGGCCATTGGCGCCGGGCCGATTGCCGGCCCAGAGGCTGTAGGCACCTTGAGCGGGGAGGATGCGGAACTCGCCGGTGATGCTTCGTTGAAGCGCACCCGCAAGGCAAAGCAGGCATCCCGCCGCAGCCACCAACGCGCCGGCGCCCGCGAGCAACAACCTCGACTTTCGCCACAGAAACCACGTGAGCAGGCACGGGGCAGCCGCCAAAACGATCGCGTAATGAGGCCGCGCCAGCATCGCAAGACCCCAAAAAGCACCCACACCCGCTAGAACTGCAATGAACCGACGATCGGCGGCCTTCATCGCATTCGAGCTGTGGAACAAGTCCAGACCCGCCAGGAAAAGTAGCAGAGCGAAGGTTGTGTCGAGCGGTTCGGCTGCGAAATAGATTGCAACAGGATTGAAACCGAAAAGCGCGGCCGCCCATAGCCCCGCCCGGTTGCTGGCCCACGCGCGACGTGCAATCCGATAAATCAGCCAAGTCGAACTAAGATGGCAGACGCAACCAAATAGCCCGGCAACAATGGGAAGCCATCCGGCCTCGATGCCACCTCTGAGGAAGACTGAGAGCACCGCCGGATAGAGCATCGCTCGGAAGAAAGCTGTGGCCGGCAAGCTGCCTTCATTGATCTGCCGGGCATAGAGCAGATTCTCAGCGCCGTCCAGGAGCGGGTACCGGCCCAACGGGGAATTCAAAAACCAAGACAAGTAAGCCAGAACATAGACGATCAATCCGGCAGACAAAGCCAGGCAGAGCCGGCGATGCGACCGAGTTGAGTCTGAGTCAACTCGTTGATCTTGGGAGGCTTGCTGCATCATGCTGTTGTTGGAGATTGAGGAACAGAATATATCTGCGCATGCAACCACGGCGGTCATGTTTCCGGTCTTTGTGCACCCGCCCATTGGCTTTGCCAACAAGGATCTGCGCCCCATCCGACCAATCTGTTCGGCCTACGCCCCGAGGAGGATCTGTCCGACGGCCGAACCCGCCACGATTTGCAGCGATTGCGCTTCCAAGATCTCAATAGTGGGCCCTGCAGGATTACGCCGCTGCCCGGAAAATCTATCAGAAACTCCAACTGATTGGCTCCAATAAAACCACTTACTCGCTAAGGATAACTGACGCCGATCAACATATGGCCGGCTCAGTCATTCCGGACTCAATCGATTAACGTCTCCCGCGAGCTGAGCGAGCGGTGCTCGGTTTCGGTCATTTCGATGATCAACACCCGGAAATCGGTCTGTGGTTTCCAGCCTAACAGTGCTTCGGCTTTGGTGGAGTTCCCCACTAGCCGGGAGGGTTCGGAGGGGCGGACCAAACGTTCGTCGCGTTTCAGATAAATCCGCCAATCCAGCTCCATTGTGGCAAAGGCGATCTCAACGATCTCCTGCACCGAATGCAGTTGCCCGGTCCCGAAAACGAAATCCTCCGCGGAAGCGTGTTGGAGGCTGAGCCACATCCCCCGAACATAATCTCTGGCATCGCCCCAATCGCGTTCGGCACTGAGGTCCCCCAACCAGAGCTCCTGCTCGAGCTCGAGGCGAATGGCGGCAGCAGCGCGACAAATCTTGCGCGTCACGAAGTCCTCACCGCGTCTTGGAGATTCATGGTTGTAAAGGATCCCATTGGTGCCGAACATGCCGTAAGCTCCACGGTAAATGCGCAACATCTGCGTGGCGAAGGCCTTGGCACAACCATACGGATTAACGGGGGCGAACGCCGTGTTCTCATCCTGAGGAGCCACTTCGGGACGACCGAAGATCTCGCTCGAACTGGCGTGAAAGAACCTCGCCGGCTTAGGCAAATCCCGGACGATCTCCAGCAGGCGCATAGTCCCCATTGCCGTGATCTGACAGGTGTGCTCCGGAGCCTCGAAGCTGAGCCCGACATGACTTATGCCAGCGAGATGGTATATTTCGTCCGGCTGAATTCGCATCAGAATGCGGCGCAAGTTTGTGACATCATCCAGGTCCACGTAGTGGAGATATAATTGCCGCCCGAAAATGGCAGGATCGCGGCAGAGATGCCGGATCCGCGATCTCGCGAGATCGCATGTCCGACGGATGAGCCCATGCACTTCATATCCCTTTCCGAGCAGGAGCTCGGTCAAATAGGATCCGTCCTGACCCGTAATGCCGGTGATAGCCGCGCGAGTCATTTAAATGGTGATGTTCAGTAAGGACCTCCGTCAAGGGGACTGCAGATGCGCCCCTCGCGGCGCTGTTTCAGGAGCTCAATATCCGACTCGACCATGAGTTTCACGAGCTCAACGAACTTGGTTTTCGGCTCCCAAGCCAGGAGTTTCTTCGCTTTGGCAGGATTACCGACCAGCAGATCCACTTCCGCCGGTCGGTAATAGCGTGGATCGATCTCCACGTGTTTGGTCCAATCCAATCCCACGTGGCTGAAGGCAATGTCCAGAAACTCGCGGATGGAGTGGGTTTCGCCGGTGGCGATGACGAAGTCAGCGGGATGCTCCTGCTGAAGCATGAGCCACATGGCCTCGACGTATTCCTTCGCGTAACCCCAGTCTCGTTTCGCGTCCAGATTGCCCAGATATAGCTTGGTCTGCAGTCCTGCCAGAATGTGTGCAGTGGCACGGCTGATTTTGCGCGTCACGAAGCTCTCGCCGCGGCGGGGCGACTCATGGTTGAAAAGAATCCCATTGCAGGCATGGAGTCCATAAGACTCCCGATAATTCAAAGTAATCCAGTAGGCGTAGACTTTGGCGCACCCATAGGGGCTTCGAGGATGGAAGGGAGTCTCCTCCGATTGGGGGACCTCTCTGGCCTGACCGAACATCTCACTGGAGGAGGCTTGGTAAAAACGGGGTTTGATTCCTGCCTGCCGAATCGCTTCCAGCAGGCGGACAGTGCCGGTGGCCGTGACGTCCGTGGTGTACTCGGGGCTGTCGAAGCTGACGCGAACCTGGCTTTGTGCGGCAAGGTTGTAGATTTCATCCGGGAGGATCTCGCCGATGAGTCGGCCCAACGCGCAGGCATCGCTGAGGTCACCGTAGTGAAGATGCAGCCGATCCAGGCCAGCATCCGGATCGGAACGGATCGAATCCAGTCGGCTGGTGTTGGAGGAGCTGGTCCTTCGTAACAAACCGTGAACTTCGTAGCCTTTGCCCAGCAAAAGTTCGGCAAGATACGATCCATCCTGACCAGTAATGCCTGTGATGAACGCTTTCCTCGTCATGCGCCGGCATGTTCTGCCGTGGAGTGGCTGATTGGCAAGCCTCAACGGGATGGAGCCAGTTGTCGGATTCGAACCGACGACCGACGGTTTACAAAACCGTTGCTCTACCACTGAGCTAAACTGGCCTGAATTTCTGTTGCTATCTAAAGGAGTTTCTAAGGGTTGGCAAGTGCGTTGGCACTCTGTTCGCTTTGACCCAGTCATCGGGCAGCCTGCCGATTGAAACGCGCGCGAGCTGCAGTTGGCGTATGTGCATCGTACTTGCCAAGATAGGACGAACACTTTAAAAGCACTTTATGGCTTTGCCATTCCTGGGCCACAGGACAAAAGCTCGGAGTCAGATCATCGCCGTAGATCTGGGTACGCACACGTTCAAGGCAGTGCATATCCAACAAAGGGGCGGTAAGCTCTACCTCACCGATTACGCCATTGAAGATTCCCCTGCCCAGTCCGGCCCGGTCACGCCTCAGACCCTCGGCGATGCCCTAAGCAAAGTGATCCAACAATTGGGCGGACGCGCTAAAATGGTTGCCCTCGCTTTGGGCTCTGGAGAAACGATTCTCCGCCACGCTGAGTTGCCGCTGGTGTCCCGCTCGGACATGCGGACCATGTTGAAGTACAACGCCAAGTCTTATCTACAGCAGGACCTCCCGGACCACGTTTTTGATTGCTATCTCGTGCCGCCTCGGACCCCCGCCAAGACCGAGTTGAAAGCGGGTCAGAAGTGTCGTGTGCTGGTCGGCGGGGTGCCGGCACGGATGATTGATGATATCCTCACCAGTGCCCGGCTTGCGGGGGTAATACCGGAAGTCGTTGTTCCCGGTCTCATAGGCCCGGTCAACGCCTTCGAATTGGCGCAACCGGAGCCTTTTGCCGAAAAGGTCGTCGCGCTTGTGGATATCGGATTCCAGAATTCCTCAATTGCCATACTGTCAAAGGGGGAACTGATGTTGACTCGTGTGGTGGGCATCGGAGGGGATCGTCTGACAACCGGAATTGCCGGAGAGTTGGGAATCAGTTATGCCGAGGCCGAAGGGATCAAACTGGGTCTGCCTCAGGAAGTGGAAGCCACGATCGTTTCGCTGCTCTCGCCTCTGGTCCGCGAGTTGAGGGCTTCAATTGACTATTTCGAGCATCAACAGGATTGCCGCCTCAACGAAGTTTTTGTTTCGGGAGGGTCTTCCTCCTCGGATTACATTCTCCAATTCGTCCAGACTGAATTAGTGGTGCCGTGCACAACCTGGAACCCCACGGCGTTCCTCACCACGAATATGCCGGCGCGGAGACTCGGCAACCTGGAGCAGGCCGCCCCGCGTTTGACGACTGCGATCGGTGCCGCATTGGCGGTGTTCTAATTTTATGCCCATTCGGATCAATTTCCTGGCTGAACATCAAGACGCGGAAATGGCACGGCGGCGCGACCCGGTCAAGCGGGCGAAGCTCACCGGTATAGGCCTCGTGCTGTTGTTCGGCCTTTGGGCAGGCTTTCTCCAGGCAAGGCTTATGATGGTAAACTCCGAGGTGAATGATGTGGAATCCCGTCATAAGCAGATTGGCGCGCAATTCCGGCTGGTTCAAACCAACTACGCCACGGCCACCGCAGCAATCAGCAAAATAGCTGCGCTTCAACAGCTTGCCGCCGACCGTTTCCTGTGGGCGCCGGCGCTCAATGCGATGCAATACGTGGTCGTGGATGATGTCGAACTCAGTAGCCTAAGGGGCAAGCAAAGCTACGCCCTTACCGATGCGACACCGGCGATCACCAATAAGTCCGGGACAATCCGCGCAAAGCCAGCAACCGCCCACGAGAAAGTCACCCTTAGCGTCGAGGCCAAGGATTACTCAGAAGTTCCGGGTGATCACATCCCCCAGTTCCAGGACGCCATTGGCAATAACCCCTATTTCAAAAACCATTTGCAGAAAATCGAAATGACCGGCCGTTCCGCTACGCAGACTTCCCCCTCATCACATGGAGGACCCCGCTCTTTTGTCACGTTCATGTTGGAGTGCCAGTTCCCGGAGAAGGTTCGGCAGCCGGACTTTTTAAGATGAGGATTCAAGCTGGCCATCATTGCGGGCCGCGAACATCTGCCCTTGCTCGAACTATTGCGCGATAAACAGTCTACGAGATGAAACTGTCCAAAGATAAGCGTGATCGAATCATCCTAATATCGATGTTGACCGTGGGACTTTGTTGGGGACTATGGCAGTTTGTGATCTCCACCCGAAATACGCGTCTTGGGGTCCAACGAGTTCAATTGGAAAAGGAACGGAACCAACTGGACCAAGCCAGGGAATGGATCGAACGTGCTCAGGCGATCGAGAAAGAGCTCACAAATGCACAGACCAGCCTCGCGGCCGCCGAGGAGAATCTGGCTGGCCGGGCCGATCCCTATGCCTGGAGTTATTTGCTTCTGGATCGGATCCGACAAAAAAATCCGGCGCTCATGCAATTGGATGTCGCTGGACGACCGTCCGTGGGTCCGTCTCGATTGCTGCCGACCTTTCCCTACGAAGCGACGACGTTCACCGTTGTTGGGCGGGGATACTTTCACGACTTCGGCCGGTTTTTGGCCGACTTCGAGAATGATTACCCATATTTCCGAGTGGAAAACATCGAATTGACTTCCCAATCGGCGTCAGAACCCCGAACGAATAACGATGATGCGGAGTTGTTGAATTTGAAGTTTGACGTAGTCGCGCTGTTGAAGCCGCCGGCCAAATGATCCTATGCGCACCAAACAAATAGCCCGATTCTTCTCGGAAGGGGTGGCCTGCCTGCTCATCTTGTGTTCGTGGGATGCGTGGGCGGCGGCAGGTCACGCCCCGTCGAAACCTGCCAAAGCCGATTCGTCAACGAACGTTATCACCAAATCCATCTTCGTTGACGATGAACGAGGAAGAGACCCATTCTTTCCGAATTCCGTCCGGCGCCAGACCAAACCTTTAGTCCCCGAAGAATCCCGGGTCGTGGGACCGGCGTCCCTGGTGCTGCTTGGGATTATCGGGCCTCCCGATCACAGGATCGCTTTGATCAACAATCAGAGTTTCACCGCAGGCGAAGAACAACCCGTCCGGGTTCCCGGAGGCAGCAATACGGTGATCAAATGCACCGAGATTCGGGAACGATCGGTGATGGTGACCATTCAAGGAGGAACCGAACAATTCGAGTTACAAATCCAGGAGCGAGTGATACCCATTGCTCCCGATACAAGGAGCGTCGAGGAGGGAAAATAGCGTAGAACAGGAACGAACGGTTGGAGACGTAACCCCGGCCGGGGAGGAGGCCGCGGCACAAAAGATGCAGCCCAGTTAAACCAGTGGATCCGCGTGAGTCGGTCAACCAATAGACAAATGAAAACACAACTAGCCACCATGATGTTGATAGGCTTGAATTCGCTCTTTGTAGCGGTTCACGCCCAGAACCAGCCCGTTGCCAACGGGCCCGCTGATGATCAGGCTACGCCTGCCATGGCCGGGGCGTCGGCCGATGAAGTCCTGCCATTAGTCCAGTTTGAAGGAGCGCCGCTGGTCGATGTCATTAAGACCCTGGCCCGCCAGGCCGGACTGAATGTGATCTTCGATCCCCAGGTTCTGGCGGCAGCCGAAGCTCCGGAAGGCAAAGCAATCTATCCTCCGGTCTCTATCCGTTTGGAGAATGTGACCGCCCAGAATGTGCTGGAAGCGGTCTTGAACAACAATAACCTGACCCTGCAGCGCGATCCCAAAACCAAGATATCGCGCGTTACGATCAAGGACCCTGCAGCGGCCGACCCGCTGACGCTGAAGGTTTATCAACTGAAGTACAGCAATCCGTCCAACCTCGTCACGGTGCTCAAGCCGACTTTGGCCGCTCGCAGTCAGGCGATTCCCGACGGGCGGACCAGCCAGTTGATCGTGTTGGCGACGGAAAAGGAAATGATCGAGATCGATGACTTGATCGCGAAACTCGACACGGCCACCAAACAGGTCCTCATCGAGGCCCGCATCCTCGAGACTCTGAAGAATCCCAGCACCATCAAAGGCATCAACTGGGCGGGAACGGTCCAGGCGCAGAACGTGGTATTTGGCAACAACGCCTTCGCATCGCAGGGTGGTGGAAGTTCCGGCGGGCAGGGATCCCAAAGCCAGAATCCCCCGCTTACCTCGGATGGCACGCCTTCGTTTATGGGTTTCTTGCGCTCGGGTTACGTCCATCCGGTCGCCTACTTGAACGCCGACGGTGCTCGCGCGGTCTTCTCTTTCTTCAACCAGGATACCGAAAGTGAAGTCATCGCGACGCCGCGCGCGGTGACGACGGACAACAGCCCGGCAACCCTGCAGGTTACCCGGGCAGTGCCCATCTACCAGGTGACCCAGGGCGGCACACAAACGGGGCCGACGGTCAACATCACTTACACCAACCTGGGCACGATCCTCGAAGTCACCCCGCGGATTTCCGCCAACAGCAACATTTTCTTAAAGGTGGTGCCGGAGGTTTCCAATATTGACTCGGTGGATCGCCAAACCCTGGTTGGCGAAGTGACCACGGCGAATATCTTCGCCGTCCGGAAGGTCACCACGCAGGTCCTGATCCCGAGTGGCAACACGCTGGTCCTTGGCGGCCTGATGAGCGATAACACCTCGAAAGATCGCACCAAGGTGCCGATCCTGGGCGACCTCCCGGGGATGAAGTACATCTTCGGCAGCAGTTCCAAGAACCGACGCAAGTCGAATCTCCTGATCTTCGTGACCCCAACCATCGTCGAGGACGAAGACTTCCAGCCCACACAGACGGACTTCCTCCAACGCAAGCCACCCGTCGATGGTCCGGATGAGGAAATCGCTCCCTTTGATAAACCGTGGGATGGCGTGGAACCCTACGATTGGGCCAAGCCGGTCTACTAGGACTTCAGCTCGAATCCCTGATTCTTACTGCACCCGCGAAAGCGGGTGCTTTTTTGTCAACTGATTTGCAGTTCGCGTTGGATCCGGTACTTTTCCACCCGCTTGCGCAGAGTGGCTCGAGTAATCCCAAGCAGTCTGGCGGCGCGGACCTGGTTGCCTTTGGTTTCCGTCAGTGCCTGGATAATCAATTCGCGTTCGACAGCAGGTATGATCTTGCGTGAGGGATCCTCCCTCGCCCAGGCAAACAAGGCATGACCGATCATCGAAAGGTCGGTCGGCAGTGGCGGTGCTTCCACGGGTTCGGGGAAGCGGGCGCCCGGGCTGGATGCCGCGACCTTGTGCTCCAAATCCTGAATTTCCCGAGGCAGATCGGCGAGGAGTAAGACATCACCTTTGGCCAGAACGACGGCTCTCTGGATCACATTTTCCAATTCGCGGACATTGCCGGGCCAGGGATGTCGTGCCAGGGCATTGAGTACTTCAGTGGAAGCCGATTTGGGTTTCGCAGCATCGCCCAATGCGTGTTTGTGGAGGAAATAAGTCACTAACAACGGAATGTCTCCCGCACGCTCCCGCAACGGGGGCAATTGAATCCGCACTACGTTTAGGCGGTAAAACAGGTCCTCGCGGAATGCCCGCGCCGCAACGGCCTGCTCCAATTCCTTGTTCGTTGCGGCGATGGTGCGGACGTCCACCTTGACCGAATGATTGCCACCCACACGCTCAAAAGTACCGGATTGGAGCACTCGCAGAATCTTCGTTTGGGTGGCCGGCGACATATCGCCGATCTCATCAAGAAAAATGGTGCCGCCATCACATTGTTCAAACTTCCCGACCCTTTGCCCAGCAGCGCCTGTAAATGCGCCTCTTTCGTGGCCAAAAAGCTCACTTTCAAGCAAGTTCTCCGGAATAGCGGCGCAGTTGATGGCCAGAAATGGATTTTGGCTGCGTCGGCTGTGATGATAAATCGCTCGCGCAACGAGTTCTTTGCCTGTTCCGCTCTCGCCCGTTATCAGCACCGTGGCGCCCGAGTTGGCTAATTGCCCGATGGTTTTGAAGACTTCCTGCATGCCCTCCGCCCGGCCGATGATTCCCAGGTCATAATCTTCCGTGTCGAGCAACGGTTGGTAAGAAACCACCTGACGCATATCGCGGGCGGCTTTCAGTGCCTGTCTCACGATCTCTTTGAGCTTGGGGACCTCGAATGGCTTGAGCAGGTAATCAAAGGCCCCAAGCTTCATCGCTTCAATCGCAGTCTGGGTTGTCCCATATGCGGTCATCATGATTACCGGCACTTTCGCGTCTACCCGACGCAGACGGCGCAAAGTCTCCAGTCCATTCATTCCTCCCATTCGAATGTCCATGATCACAAGATCCGGCCGCACCTTCGAGACGAGCTTCAATCCCTCTTCTCCGCTGGTTGCGGTAAAGAGTTCCATGCCCGGGATGTCGAATATGCGGCGAAAGGAATATTGAACGTCCACCTCGTCGTCGATGAGCAGCAATTTGTCAGTTATGGTCATCGTCTTATAGGCAGAGCATAGCGGGGCGTCGTGCCTTTGCACGTATTTTGGTGAGGCCGGAAATTTGGGAATCCGGTCCAGTCTTCACATCGATTCCGCGCGAGCAGCTGCAGCCAGGTGATGGCGCTCTCGGAAGGTCAGGTACACCAGGCCACCCAACAGGCTCCAGGCCAGACTGCCCGCAAAGCCGAGTAGAGAGAGCGAAAGCGCTTCCGTGGCGGGCACACCCATCAGCGGCTGAGCAAGCAATATCACAAACAGGTTTTCACGGAGGCCCAACCCACTCGGGGTGATCGGCAGTGCGGCAATGCAGATGACCACCGGGACAACCAGGAGGAGTTTCCAGAGCGAGAGATCTAAATTCAGGCCCCGCGCCAGGGCGGCAAATTGGAGCACACAACCCAGGTTCAACAACATCGAGAGAGAGAGAGCGACGCCCAACATCCGATGTTCACGCCCGAAAATTCGACAGGAATTGAGGGTTCGCTCGAACATCGCTCCTTTGGGCAGATTGCGAAGCCAGGCCCGCGCGTTCGGCCACCCTGCCGAGAGTCCACCCCAAAAAGAAAGCCCGATGATCCCGCCGCATCCCATCAGCATGACCCCGATGAGGAGGCTCGCCCCAGCTAATGACGGCTGGCGGGTCACAAGGCGAAAGTGGCAGAGGATCATGAACATCGCAAATAGCAGCATCGCCAGGAGGCCGATCAGCCGATCGGCGACTACGGCGACTACGGCTTCTGTCTTTTGATGGTGCGTTTCACGGGCGGCATAGTAAGCCTTGATGAGGTCTCCACCGGTCGAGCCCAATAGGAAGGAATTGAAGAAGTGCGCGACCAACGAGATTTCTACCGTGCGCGCGAAAGGAAGCGTCAGCCCGGTCACTCGCAATACCCGGTGCCAGCGGATGGTCCCGATCAACAAAGTCCCACCCATGCACACCACGGAAAGTCCCAGCCAACCCGGATCCACGCGACTTAGCGTCTTCCATAACTCCGATGGGCCGATCTCCCAAGCGGCCGAGCGCCTCTCCGCGAGGGTCATTTTGGACCAATCCAGGCCGCGGACTTCCGCCGCGTTCCGGGCCTCGCTCAAAAAGATCGCATGAAAGATCCAGAGCAACAGGAGGCCGCAGACCACGAACCGCCAGGCCAACCTGCCGACACGTCGCGATCGATTCACGAATCGCCCCAGAGCTCCTTCAAGTAAGCAACTCCGGTTCGAAGTTGATCGACATCCACTCCGGGGCTCAGTTCGAAGACTTTGATATGCTCGGGCCTGACAAAGGCCCGAAGCGCCGCGAAATTAATCGTTCCCGTACCCGGTGGTCGATGGTCACGCGCAGGGAATTCAACATCGTGGATGTGGAATCCCGCAAGGCGATCCGCCACGCAGCCGAGATGCATCGTATGCACGATGAATCCAAGGTTTTCCTTGATCTGGGCGTGCCCCGTATCGTGCCAATAGCGGATACAGGGTTGTGGGAACTCGCGAAAGAAAAGCGTGAAATCACTCTCGAAGGGAATTTCTTCCAGGGCCTCCCGGTTCTCGACGCCGAGCCACAGTCCGCGACGGGAGGCCTCCTCCGCCAATTGCCGCAGGAGATCGTGCGCAAACGCTGAATGCTTCTCCTTTCGAAGTTCCCGTTTCTCGATGGCGTCGGCGCAAAGTCTGTCGTATTTCGGAGTTCCCTTTAAGTCACGCCTGGCCAACGCGCTGATCTTTTCTGTGTAGTCCTTCATGTCCAGACAGCCCAGGTGTAGGACCACCAGCTGCGCTCGGACTCGTTCGGCTGTCTCGAGCGTTTTTATGGTGTAGCGCCAGGCATTCTCGCGTTCGCGTCGTTCCAGTGACGAGAATTTGAACAGGTTAGGGCTGGCGTGATTCACTCCAATTGGCAGAGGGCAGAAATTGTGAACGGTGGAGATCTTGATCTCTCCGGCGTCGACCGCCTCCAAAATGCCGGGCATCAGGCTGAGCCTGATCCCATGACTGAGTTCGGCATAATCGAACCCCAGGTCACGGATTTCGTGCAACATGGCTCGACCGTCGGTGTGACGATCAGAGTTCCAGCATGTTGAAAGCGAATACATAAAAAGACCGGATGCTTTCGGGAGAAAGCACCCGGCCGAGAATTCGTACTTCCACTGATTTAAAGTTCGGCGTAGCGAGCGCTCAACATCGCGGAAAAACGCGCGATCTTCATCTTGCGGCGGCGCTTCTCGCTCGGTTTCTCAAAATGTCGGTGATTGCGTACTTCCTTAAGAATTCCTTCGCGGTCGATTTTCTTCTTCAAACGCCGCAAGGCCTTCTCTACGGACTCGCCTTTCTTGAGTCGGATTTCAGTCAAAACCTTATCACTTCCTCTCTATTCCCATTTTCCTGCGGATCTACCGCATTCCGCTCGACCTTCAGAGTAGGGCGCAAAAGTAATAGCCGGTGAACACGGTGTCAACCGGCAAATCCCTTATCCAGAAGTGGCTTGCTTTGAGCAAGTAACAAGTCCAGGATCACCTTCCATGGGCCTGCCGAGCCAGACGGTAATCCTTGATCCCGGCCAAGTCGCCGAACTCAATCGCATGCTTGCCGAGGCACGGCACGGCATCAATAACCACCTGACACTGATTTCTACCGCCCTCGAGCTCATTCGGCGAGATCCAACCGCCGCTGCGCGCCTGGCTCAAACCATGGCCGAACGGCCTGAATTGATCCGGGAGGAACTGATGAGATTCAGCCACGCCTTCGAGAAAGCCTTGGGCATATTCCCTCAGTGAACCCAGCCGGTTGACGCACCGCCCCCACTTGAAGTACCTGTAGCTCTGGTCCTCCGCGAGGAATCGAAGTGAACCCCAGTGAACCGGTATCGGCCCGACCCGATGTGGAACCTTCGGATACAGAGTTGATCCGAGAGGTATTGAGTGGCTCCACCAGCAGCTTTGAACCTCTGATCCGGAAGTACCAGGCCCGTGTCTTTGCCACCGCACGCCGATACGCCCGCCGCGAAAGTGAAATCGAGGATATCGTGCAGGAGGTCTTTCTCAAGGCCTTCCAGAAATTAAATACCTTCCGCGCTAGAGCCCCCTTTGAACATTGGTTGATGCGCCTCACGGTCCATACATGTTATGACTCTCTGCGTGCCCACCGTCGCCGGCCGGAAATCAATTTCTCGGATTACGGGGAATCCGAGTCGGACTGGCTGCAACAGCTGGCCACCCACGATGATCCTTCCCCGGCCGACGCCGCTATGGCGCGAGAAGTGGTGCAGCGAGTCTTCGAAAAATTATCGCCCCGGTCCCGTTTGGTGCTGACCCTCCTTGAATTGGAAGACCGATCTCTGAAGGAAGTCGCCGAACTGACCGGTTGGTCGGTATCGTTGGTCAAGGTTCAGGCGTTCCGCGCCCGGGCCGAAATGCGAAAGCGCCTTGAGCAGATGCTCCGGAGAAGCGAGTTGTAACCTAATACCCCGTCTAAGCCGTCTAACCCTCCAAGAACGGATGAATCTCGACAAGCTCCAATCCAAGCTGCTGGCGGCTGCCCGGGAGGTTCCCCCCTCGGACGCGGTCCCGTATGCGTTCGAAAAACGAGTGATGGCACGGATCAGGTCATTTCCCCGTACCGACCTGGTTTCTCTGTGGAACCGCATGCTGTGGCGTGCCGCAGTTCCCAGTCTTTTAATCATGATCAGCGTCAGTTTTTGGGCCTTGATGTCACCCAACAGTAAAGGCTCGGCAGATCTCGGAACGGAGCTTGAGGAGGTTGTTCTTGCGCCCGCCTACGCCGCGATCGAGGAAACCTGGTGAACAACTGGAAGCCCATTCTTGCCGCACTTGTCATCTTTGCCGCCGGTTTTGTAACCGGAGGTCTGGCATTCCCGGGCGGGCAGCGCACAGTAATGTCCAGAGCGGAGCCCTCTCGTGAAAATGGCGACCGTGAGCTCAGGCCGGAACGTTCCAGGGACGGGCACCTCCGCGACCTCTGTGGCAAGCTCCAGGAAGAGCTCAGCCTGACACCGATCCAACGACAGCGCATCGAGGAGATTGTTCGTGTGGCGCACGAGCGGGTAAAGGTCGTTGCCGACAATATGGGACCGCGGATCAATGCCGAGTTCAAGCAGATGGAAGCGGACATTCTGAAGGAACTCACGCCAGACCAGGCGGAGAGGTTCAAGACGATCATTCGTGAACGCGAATCCAGATTCGGCCGTGGGAAGCCCGCCATTCCAAGCCCCCAGGAGGATCCTTCCCCCCCGCCCCATTTGCCACCTCCCCACGAGTAGGCTTCGTCTCCTTTCCAATGGGATGATCGTCAGCCCAGGACTTCAACCACAGCTTCGCTGGCGCTATGTCCGATGATCCGAACCTTCCGGCCGCGCTCCACCAGTTCGCCTTGCGAAATAACATCCAGTATATCCTCTCCGAACTGCGCTTTGCCGCCTGGTCGCAGAGGTGACAGCGTTTCACCCACCCGGCCCAACTGCGCGGCCTGGCGTCGGGCCAATGCATCTACCCCCCGGTCGCCACTCGTGGATGTCGATACCAGTCGATCGTAGAGATTGGTCTTGGGCAGGATCAGGCCGAGCAGCCAGACCGCACCGGCGGCACCCAGAAATGCAATCAGGATTTGAGCCAGCGGCAATTGCAGTTGCCCGGGACTCGGCAGGGCCGGTCCCCCCGGATAGACATCCACCATCGCCATCACCAATGCCACCAGCATCAGGGCCGCTCCAGCCAGGCCAACGACGATCGTGCCCGGGAAGAGGAATAACTCCAGGACCACCAAGACCAGACCGAGAATGAAGACGAGCAACCATTCCATACCCGAGAAACCGGCGACGTAGCTCCCCAAAAAATAGAGAGCAAACGCGATCAGGCCGACGATGCCGGGAAGACCAAAACCGGGGGTCTTGATTTCAAAATAAATCCCCACAATCCCAATCAGAAGCAGCAACGGACTCAGGATGTTCAACCACGAGGCCAGTCGTTCGGCTCCCGTAGGTTCCACGCGAACTACTGCCGCATCGTCGAACCCCAGTTGCTTCACAAGGCTTTCGAGAGTGTCGACCGTTCCCAATGAAAGTAACGGTTTCGGAGGATCTCCATATTGGTGAGCCGCCTCAATGTCGGTCAGCGTCAGGATCTGGCCTTCTTCGTTCAAGACCTGCCCGTCAATTTCCAATCGCTTGTTCTTGTTGATCATGGCCTCCACGACCTGCGGATCATGGCCGTTCTTCTGTGCGCTGGCACGGACGCGCGCCGCCACCGCCGATGTCATTTTCGCCTCCACGGTCGATGGCATCTGCTCAATTCCGCCGCCGGGCGTCATAAGGATAGGCGCCGCCGCCCCGATAACACTCTGGGGCGCCATGTAGATCCGCTGCGTCGCGACGGCGATGAACGCCCCCGCCGAATAGGCGTCCCCATTCACATAGGTGACCGTCAGTCCCTTGAACTGGTTCAGTATCTCAATGATCTCCTTGGTCGAGTCCAACCTTCCCCCGTTGGTCTCCATGTCCAGTATCAACACTCCCGCCCCCGCCTCCATGGCCTCCTTCACCCCTCGGCGAAAGAGGTAAACCATCGGTGGCGCAATGTTATCTCTAACCGGCAGAATGTAAACCTTGCCGGGGTGGTCCTCGGCCGCGCCATCCGCACCCACGCCAAGAGCGGCCCAACCGGCCATAGCGGATAAGAAAAACTTGCCCATGATGCTCACGCCACAACCGTAGCCGAATTGACATTTCGTAGCAAGCTACCCCGCCCTCCGCGTCAGCAAACTGCCGCCCTCCGCGTTTGCCACGGCGGATTCTGCACGGCCGGAGGCCAATCGAGCAATAGGGACCCGGGGGCGGGCCAAGAAGTGGGAATGTTGCTGGGTAAGTCACCCCGGGCAAAGTCCATTTAGCGTCGGTGGGCCTGCTGTTGACCCCTATAGGATTACCAGATCTAAGAATCAGGATTAAAAAAGATCAAGATCGAAGGGCCACTCGCTCGGTCGCCGCAGGCTTTGCCTGTTTTGCGGAGCCGGTGGTCTGTAGTATCAGACGATGACAGCCCTTGAGCAGCCATCCCATCGGCGCAAGTACGTCCGCGTGGTTGGACCGCGTCTGCGGTACCTCCTGCTGGGGGTGCTTGGGTTAACGGCACTGCTGGCGGCCAACTCCGCCTATCTCACGAGCATCACGGTTTTGGAATGGGTTCGAAAGGAGACTTATCAGAACTATTTCTACCAATACATGTTCCTGGGGCATCTGGTTCTGGGGCTTCTGTTCGTGGTGCCCTTTGGCATATTCGTGTTGATCCATGTGCGCAACGCCTGGAATCGGCCCAACCGTCGGGCGGTCCGCGCCGGCTACGCGCTTCTGGTCATCTGCGTCGTTCTGCTGTTCTCGGGGATCGCCTTGGTTCGGCTGGAGGGTTTTGAACTGCGGGATCCTCGCCTTCGATCCGTGGCGTATTGGGCGCACGTTTTGACTCCCTTGTTTGCGGTTTGGCTTTATCTCTTGCATCGGCTGGCTGGGCCACGGATCAAATGGCGGGTGGGGGTGATCGGTGCAGCCGTGACTGGCCTGATTGTGGGGGGAATGGTCTTGATGCACATGCAGGATCCGCGGCGGTGGAACCAGGTTGGACCCAAGGAAGGAACGCAGTATTTCGAGCCCTCGTTGGCCCGAACGGCATCGGGGAAGTTCATCCCGGCCCGCACCCTCATGATGGACAACTACTGCCAGGAATGCCACCAGGACAACTATGCCAACTGGTTTCATAGCGTTCACCGGTTCAGCTCATTTAACAATCCTCCTTACCTGTTCAGTGTAAAGGAGACCCGGGAAATGGCCCTTAAGCGTGATGGTGATGTGAAAGCGGCACGTTGGTGCGCAGGTTGCCACGATCCGGTGCCGTTCTTCAGCGGTGCGTTCGACGATCCCGATTTCGATCTCGAGAAGCATCCAACCGCGCACGCCGGTGTCACCTGCACGTCCTGTCATGCGATCACCCACGTGAACAGTACCAGGGGGAATGCGGATTACACCATCGAGGAGCCGTTGCATTATCCCTTTGCCTACAGCACCAACTCGTTCCTTCGCTTCATCAATCGTCAACTCGTCAAGGCCAAGCCGGACTTTCACAAACGTACCTTTCTAAAACCCCTCCATCGGACCGCGGAATTCTGTTCCACTTGCCACAAAGTGAGCCTGCCTCGAGAACTGAATCATTATAAAGATTTCCTGCGTGGACAGAACCATTATGACACCTATCTGTTGAGTGGCGTGTCCGGGCATGGCGCCCGCAGCTTCTACTACCCGGAGAAGGCTCAATCGAATTGCGCGGGTTGCCATATGCCGCTGCAGCCATCCGCTGATTTCGGCGCGAATTACTTCGATCCCAACAACCCGCGCATCCGATTTGTTCACAGTCATCTCTTCCCTGCCGCTAACACCGGGATCGCGCACTTGCGCAATAAACCGGATATCGTGCGGATCCAGGAGGAGTTTCTGAAGGATTCCCTCCGGGTGGATATCTTTGGGCTCAGAGAAGGCGGCGAAGTGGACGGCAAATTGAAAGCGCCGATTCGCCCTGAACTGCCGGTGCTCAAGCGTGGTCAGACTTACCTCTTTGAAGTCGTTCTCCGGACTTTGAGGCTCGGCCATCCCTTCACGCAAGGCACCGTCGATTCCAACGAGGTCTGGGTCGACGCGCGGCTCACGGACGGCGAGCGGGTCGTGGGACGCAGTGGCGGGAGGGGACCCCACAACGAAGTGGATTCGTGGGCGCACTTTGTCAATGTCTACATGTTGGACCGGGACGGCAACCGAATTGACCGTCGCAACCCCGAGGATATTTTCACACCTCTTTACAATCATCAGATTCCCCCCGGCGCGGGCCAGGTCGTGCATTTTCAGTTCACGGTTCCCCAGGATCAGGCAGGCCCGCTCGAGGTTGAAGTCCGGCTTCAGTACCCGAAAGTTCGATACCGCCTATTTGAATTATGTCTACGGCACCAATTACGTCGCCGGCGCCCCCTTCCAGGTCACGAATGATTTGCCCATTACCACCATCGCCTCGGATAAGGTCCGGTTCCCGGTCGAAGGCGCGTCAATCGTCGAATCTGATCCGCTCAAATCGGGCATTCCCGAGTGGCAGCGCTGGAATGACTACGGCATCGGGCTCTTGTTGGAAGGGGATCAGGGAAGCGAGAAGGGTGAATTGATTCAGGCATCGGAGGCCTTCGCTCAGGTTGAAAGACTGGGACGGCCGGATGGCCCTCTCAACCTGGCCCGCGTATTTCTGAAGGAGGGTCGCCTGGAGGAAGCAACCGCTGCGCTCCAGCGGGCGACGCGCTTTGATCCGCCGGCACCCAGGTGGACCCTGGCCTGGTTGAGCGGGTTGGTGAACAAACAGAATGGTTACCTGGATCGTGCCATCGCCGACTTCCGCAGTGTGCTCGATGATCGGTATCCGGAGTTGGATCGACGCGGATTCGATTTCAGCAAGGATTACCAGGTGCTGGATGAATTGGGTCAGACCTATGTCGAACGGGCGAAAATGGACCGCCTCGAACCAGACCGCCAGCGAATCTGGCTCGGGCTTGCCGCCTCCGAATTTGAGCGGGCCTTGGTGTTGGATTCGGAGAATGTGGCTGCGCATTATAATTTAGCCCTCATTCACGCCCAATTGGGCGATCCACTCAAGGCGGCAGAGCACCGGCGTTTGCACGAAAGGTACCGGGTGGACGACAACGCCCGCGATCGCGCGATCGCCATCGCGCGCCGTCGCGATCCCGCCGCAGATCATGCCGCCCAAGCCATCGTGATTTACCCGCTCCAGCGAGTGGGCGCCTTCGGCCTGGCCTCCGAAGCGGACACCCGCCAGGCTGCGCGTTGAGGAGAGCAATTGTGTTCAAATCCCAGATTCCATCACCCGTTCCGGACGACGATTCCGCCGAGACAGCCCATTACGACGACGCCACCATCGGCCGCGCGTTTCGATGGTCCCTGGCAATTATGGGAGTGATCGCCGTCACCGCCCTAGGTAGTTGGCTCGTGTTCCGGCCTCGCGCCAAAGTTGCACCCCCTCCGCCAAGCCCGCTCTCCGCTCCACCGTCCCGGGCTGTGGCTCGAGTGGAGCCGCCGGCTGCGCGGTTCACAGATATTACGAAAACGGCGGGCATCGATTTCGTCCATGTCAACGGCGCAAATGGAGAGAAGCTCCTGCCGGAGACGATGGGCGGCGGCGTGGCGTTTTTTGATTTCGACGAGGATGGCGACCCCGATCTCCTGTTCATTAATGGGACCGCCTGGCCATGGACGTCTCATCGCGCAGACCATCCACCGACGCCAGCGCTCTATCGCAACGAGGGAGGCGGCAAATTCCTTGATGTCACCGCGGGTTCGGGGCTGGACGTGACGATCTATGGCATGGGAGTGGCAGTGGGCGATTACGACAACGATGGTCAGGTGGACGTCTTGATCACTTCAGTGGGGGGGAATCGGCTCTTTCGGAACCTGGGTCAGGGTCATTTTCTTGACACCACTCGCGAAGCCGGAGTCGGTGGGAAGGCAAGCGACTGGAGCACGTGCGCGGCCTGGTTCGATTACGATAACGACGGCGATCTCGATTTGTTCGTGGGGAACTACATTCGCTGGTCGCGGCAAATTGATGCTGAAGTTGGTTACAAGCTTGTCGGGATCGGCCGAGCGTACGGTCAGCCTACCAATTTCGAGGGAGCCTTCCCTTATCTCTTCCGCAACGATGGAAACGGCAAGTTCACCGACGTCTCGGCGCCGGCTGGCATCCAGGTCGGTAACTCCGCCACCGGAGTTCCCCGATGCAAACCCCTGGGCGTTGCTCCCATCGACCTCGATAACGACGGTTGGATGGATTTGGTTGTTGCGAACGACACGGTTCAGAACCTCGTCTTCCTCAACCGGCACGATGGGACTTTCGAGGAAATCGGCGCCGCGGCCGGTGTGGCCTTCGACAGTTACGGCAGCACCCGGGGAGCTATGGGCATCGATGCTGCGCGTTTCCGCAATGACGATCATTTGGGACTGGCGATCGGCAATTTCGCCAATGAAATGACCGCCCTTTACGTTGCGCAGAATTCGCCAACCAACTTCGCCGACGAAGCCATCACGGAGGGTATCGGCCCGGCCAGCCGTCTCCTCTTAAAATTCGGCGTTTTTTTCTTCGATTACGATCTCGACGGATGGCTCGATGTTCTTACCGCCAATGGCCATTTGGAGGAGGAAATCACGAAAATTCAGGCCAGTCAGTCCTATGCCCAGCCCGCGCAGTTGTTCTGGAACGCTGGCGGCGCCGGTCAGATCGGCTTTGAAGTAGTGCCGCCGGACAATACTCATCGTGACCTTTTCCAGCCGATTGTCGGACGCGGTTCAGCCTTTGCCGACATCGATGGCGACGGTGATTTGGATGTGGTACTGACTCAAGTGGGCGGCACTCCATTGCTGCTGCGCAATGACCAACAGTTGGGTCATCATTGGCTTCGTCTCAAATTGGTGGGTTCCCAAGCCAACCACGACGCGATTGGGGCCGAGGTCACACTCAAAGCCGGGGGTATCACCCAATGCCGGCAGGTCATGCCCACTCGGAGTTACCTGTCTCAATCCGAGTTGCCTGTCACGTTTGGCCTGGGAAACGCCGATCACATCGAGGAGCTCACCATTAAATGGCCGGGAGGAGACGCTGTCTCGGTTCTCCCTCCGGCGGTGAATACGATCGATACCCTCCGGCAGGGTGCAACCGCGGTCTCCGTTGCCCAAGGCCCCTGACCACCGGGCCGGGAGGCGTGATCCAATTGTCGGCAACTTCCTACCGTCAGGGGGTCTGCACGTTCGAGATATTTCCCTCTGGCATCGCGTTTGGATCAATCGCCCGGATCGCATTGATCGACGAGGTGATCATGTCGCGATCCTGAGATTGGAGTCCTTCCTTAAGGGCCGGGATTGCTTCCTTGGCTGCTGGACCAATTTCTCCGAGGGCGTACGCGGACAATCGTTGAACGAGGGGATCCGAATCCTTCAATGTCCCGATCAACGCCTGAACGGCTGGCGCCGCTTTCGGTCCTGCGGCTGCCAGGTCGGTGACCGCTTGAACCCTCATGTTGACGTCGGGACTTTTCAATTGTTCGATCTTCGCGGCAACATCGACCTTCTTCGTATTGGTATTCGGTTTCGAACAGGCGACCAAGAGTGAAGCAGCGGCGATGGCGACACACACAATGGCGAATGAGAGTGAGAAGGTCTTCATAAGGGGAAGAACGTTAATGGAGGCAGGACGGGCTTTCAACTTCAATTCTGACGCAAACTGTTGACACTGTAGTGAGCACGATTAGCATCCCGGGGATCGCTTCGATGGCGCGTTCGTCTATCGGTTAGGACGTGGCCCTCTCAAGGCCGAAAGACGGGTTCGACTCCCGTACGCGCTACCATTGCCGACGAAGTAATTCGGTAACACACCTCTTCGCTCACGTCCCCGTCGTCGAGTTCGTAGGCAATTACTCCGGCCGTCAACGGGCGGGCATGCCCGGTCGCCGCTTCCAGCAAGGACGATTCAAAGGGCGAAACGGTATCGCCCCCACTGCTCGTGCCTTCGGGAAAGAGCCCCATCAATGTGCCAGTGCACAACACGATCTCGAGCTCGGCCACTGTCCGGGCGACTTGAGCGCGCCGCTCGCGCTGGACAAATGCCGTTCCCGCTAGGCGCCCGAACCAGCCGAATACCGGCCAATGCTTCACCTCAATCTTGGCGACAAATTCGCAGGATAAACTCCTGCTCGCAGTAGTAGCCCAATTGTGACGCGGCGTTGCGTCGTCCAAGCATCGATTTCTCGCCTTTATTGGGGACTCGCAGAGCTCGGAATTATCGTTCAGGGACGAATCGACCGTCCGTGGTCCGGAGTGGAATGGTATTGGCGGCGCTTCCGCAGCTTGTGTCTCATAGGTTCCGCCACTTCCAATTCCGCACCTCGGGCAAGTCCTCGCCATGTTTGCAGATGTAAGCTTTGTGTTCGATGAGTTTGTCGCGAATGAGCTGCTTGGCGTAAGCGGCCCGGGCGCCCAGGGCCGGAACCCGATCCAGCACGTCGCCCACGAGATGAAAGCGATCGAGGTCATTGAGCACCACCATGTCGAAGGGTGTGGTGGTCGTGCCCTCCTCCTTATAACCGCGCACATGGAGGTTACGATGATTGGTGCGCCGATACGTCAGGCGATGAATCAGCCACGGATACCCGTGGAAGGCAAAGATGATGGGCTTGTCCCTGGTGAAGAGCAGGTCGAAATCCCGGTCGCTCAGTCCGTGCGGATGTTCGCTTTGGGGTTGCAGCGTCGTCAGGTCGACGACATTGACGAGCCGGACCTTCACATCCGCGAAAAGCTCGCGCAGCATCTGGACGGCGGCAAGCGTTTCCAAGGTCGGCACGTCCCCGGCACAGGCCATTACGACGTCGGGCTCGCCGCCCCGGTCATTGCTGGCCCATTCCCAAATGCCGAGTCCGGCGGTGCAGTGTTTGACGGCGGCATCCATATCCAGCCATTGGAGTTCCGGTTGTTTGCCGCTGATGATGACGTTGACGTAATGGCGGCTGCGCAGGCAATGATCAGTGACAGACAAGAGGGTGTTGGCGTCGGGCGGAAGGTACACCCGGATCACCTCGGCTTTCTTGTTCATGACGTGGTCCATGAATCCCGGGTCCTGGTGGCTGAAGCCGTTGTGGTCTTGCCGCCAGACAAGCGAGCTGAGCAGGTAGTTCAGCGATGCGATGGGCCGTCGCCACGGGATGTGGCGCGTCACCTTCAACCACTTGGCGTGCTGGTTGAACATTGAGTCCACGATGTGGATGAATGCCTCGTAACAGGAAAAGAAACCGTGCCGGCCGGTGAGCAGATAACCTTCGAGCCAGCCCTCGCATTGATGTTCGCTCAACATTTCCATCACCCGGCCGTCCGGTGCGACATGGTCGTCGTCCGACAGGGTCTCCGCAGTCGAGCAGCGATCCGTAATGTCGAAGAGGGCATTCCAACGATTCGAGGCGGTTTCGTCGGGGCTGAAGACGCGGAAGTTGTCCGGGTTCATGCGCATGACATCGCGGATGAATTGTCCCTGGACCCGGGTGGCCTCGGCCACGACCGCGCCCGGCTTCGGAACGCGAGTCGCATACTCGCGGAAATCCGGCATCTTCAAGTCGCGCAAGAGCAGTCCGCCATTGGCCTGCGGGTTGGCGCTCATTCGGCGATCGCCTTTGGGGGCGAGGTCGGCCAATTCCGGGCGCAGCCTGCCGGTTTTGTCGAAGAGCTGCCGCGGTTGGTAACTCTTCATCCAGCGTTCCAGGATCCTGACGTGGGCGGGCTTGTCCATGTCGCCCATCGGCACCTGGTGTGCGCGAAAGGTTCCCTCGATCCTTTTTCCATCTACGGCTTTCGGACCGGTCCAGCCTTTGGGTGTGCGCAACACGATCATTGGCCAGCAGGGGCGTTGGGTGAAGCCGAGGTGGCGGGCCCGCTCCTGGATGCGCGCGATGTCGCCGAAGACGATGTCGAATGTGGCGGCCAATTGCTGGTGTATCGTCTTTGGCTCGTCGCCTTCGACGAGGTGTGGTTCATATCCATAACCGCGGAACAAAGACTCGAGTTCGTCTTGCGGCAGCCGCGCAAGGACCGTCGGGCCGGCGATCTTGTAGCCGTTGAGATGCAGGATAGGTAGAACCGCCCCATCCCGAACCGGGTTGAGGAACTTATTTGAGTGCCAGCTTGTGGCGAGCGGACCGGTTTCGGCTTCACCGTCGCCCACGACGCAAGCCACGATGAGATCGGGATTGTCGAAGGCGGCGCCGAACGCGTGGGATAAGGCGTAACCGAGCTCACCGCCTTCATGAATGGAGCCCGGGGTTTCCGGCGCGACATGGCTTGGGATGCCGCCCGGGAAAGAGAATTGTTTAAACAGCCGCTGCATGCCCGCTTCATCCTGGGAAACGCTGGGATAGATTTCGCTGTAGGTGCCCTCCAGATAGGTGTTCGCCACCAGACCCGGTCCGCCATGGCCGGGGCCGGTCAGGTACAGGACACTCCGGTCTTGCTCTTTGATAATGCGATTGAGATGGACATAGATGAGATTTAACCCGGGTGTGGTGCCCCAATGGCCCAGCAGGCGTGGTTTGATGTGCCCCCGCTTCAGAGGTTTCCGTAGCAATGGATTGTCGTAAAGATAGATCTGGCCAACCGACAAATAATTGGCTGCCCGCCAATACGCATCCATTCGCTCCAGCAAATCGGGCGACAACGGTTTCTTCTCGAGTCCTTTTTTGTTTCGGTTCATTTCAGCGCTCCTTTCCATGCGCCAGTTTCAGGAGACGGCACGTTTTCCTGGCGATGATCCACTCTTCGTCGGTCCGGATCATCCGAACCGTAACGGCACTTCCTTCGGTCGAGATGACCGGTCCCCCCCCGGCGTTCCGGGATGCGTCCAGTTGCACGCCGAGAAAGCCCAGGCCGCGGCAGATTCGGGCCCGAATCTCCGGCGCATTTTCGCCGATCCCGCCGGCGAAGATCAAAGTGTCCAACCCTTCCAATACGCCGGCAAGCGCGCAAATCCATCGCTTCGCGTGATAGCAGAACAGGGCGACGGCCTCGGCAGCACGAGCATCCCGCTTCTCCCGGCGCAACAGTTCACGCATGTCCGAACTGGTTTCCGAGACGCCAAGCAACCCCGACTCATGATTAACCATGTGGTGGAAATCCCTGGCCGCCATGCGCTCGGTTTGCGCCAGGTACCAGCCAAGGCCGGGATCCAGGTCGCCAGATCGAGTACTCATGGGCAGACCGGCGGTCGGCGTCAGTCCCATGGTGGTGTCGATGCTCCGGCCACCGCGCACGGCGGTGATGCTGGCGCCGTTGCCCAGATGGGCCAGGATGAGGCGTCCCTGGGCGGCTCGGCTGCCGGCCACGCGCGCCAACTCCTCCGTGAGGTACTCGCATGACAAGCCATGAAACCCATAGCGCCGGACGCCCCTGGCCTCGTAACGGCGAGGAATCGGCAGCAAACGAGCGACTCGCGGCAGGTCATGATGAAACTCCGTATCGAAGCAGGCGACCTGAGGCAGGCCGGGAAAATGCCGATGAAATGCCTCGGTCAAGAGAACTTCTTCGGGCAAGTGTTCGGGATCGAAAGGGCTGAGCCGATGCAAGGCCTCGACCATCTTTGGAGTGATGCGCTGAGGTTTCCAGTACTTCGGGCCGCCATGCACCACCCGATGGCCCACAGCCACGAGTTCGTCGCGGCCGGCTTGGGCATTGACCCAATCCATCAGCACATTCACCGCCGCGATGTGGTCCGGCACCCGGATGGCCCGCGCAATGTGCCCCGTATCCCTCGAGTGCACGGTAAATCTGGCGCCCGGCAACCCGATTCCCTCGATCCTTCCCTCCAGTATTCGCGCCAGTTTTGGACCAGTTTCGAACAGAGCGAATTTGATGCTGGACGAACCGCCGTTGATCGTCAGCACCCGGGGCGGGGGCGGCGTCGCTCGGCGGGCGGCTTTCTGCCGCGGACCGGATGGAGAAGATCGAACCGAATTTCGGGGTTTGGGTTTCGTTAACATGGGTTGAGGCAGCGGTTGGCTTGGATTCAAGTCACGAAAGCCACCCAGGCCATCAGCCCGGCCAGCGCTGCCAGCGTCACGGGAATACCCAGCCGAGCAAAGTCGCGAAACGAGATGTCCACACCCAACTCGTGGGCCTGTTGAACGACGATGATGTTCGAAACGCTGCCAACGATGGTGAGGCTTCCACCAAAGCTGTTGGCCAGCGCCAGGACGTAGGCCGTGACCGGTTGCGCCAGGTCGACCACTTTGAGTAACAACATGACCGCTGCAGAGTTGTTGATCAGGTTGGACGACGCGGCCGTCACCAGCGCCAGGTTGGCGGGTGCATTGAGGTTGAACCCGCTGTGCGCCAACCCTTGAACCGCCCGGTCGCCATACCCGGTGGTTTGGAAGGCGCCCGTGACCACAAATAGCCCCATAAACAGGACCAGAATCCGCCACTCCACCAGCCCCAACAATTCGTCGGTGCGAAACTTCGGGCTGGCCAGATGCGCGCCGGCGGCGGCGAGGGCGATGATTTCCTTGGGTAACGGCGTAAAGAACAACCCGATCACCATGGCCAGAATGACAAGTCCCTTGATCGTGTGCGCGCGGTTGAAGGGATAAGCCTGGCGGTCGGGCACGGTGCTGGTCGATGGGGTGAAAGCCAGGTGATTCCGGGAGCACACCCAACAGATTCCATAAGCACTGACCATGGCGAAAGCGACTGGAACGAAACTCCAGATCAGGTACCGCCCGAAGTTAAGGCCGGCGACAGCGCCGATCATCATGTCCTGCGGATTGCCGACGAGTGTGGCGGCCGCGCCGATGTTGCTCGAGACGGCGAGTGCGATCAGAAACGGGACGGGGTTGATCAGCCGGCGCAAAAGCGCTGCCCCGACAATCGGGGTAAAGACGAAGCACACGATGTCGTGGTTCAGGACCGCCGACAACCCGCCGGTCACCCCCATTAGAATCAGTAGAAATCGCGCGGGATGGCCGAGCCGCAAGGAAATGCCCCCGGCCACCCAGTCGTAAAAGCCGGACAACCGGAGTTGGGCGGACAGGACGAAGAACCCGAACAAGAGGAGGATCGTGGGCCAATGGGTGTAGGCGATGGCCTGTTCTGTGGTGATTCCGGCAAAGATCATGAGCGCAATAGCCCCCAGCAATGCAATTCCCACGCGATTGAGTTTCAACCCCGGCACATGGCCCATCGCAATGCCGATATAGGTGAGAGCGAAGATCGCCACGACCACCGTTTTGGGGTGGACTTCGGCGGCGATCATGGCCCACGGCGCACTCATGCCGCCAGGCTCAATCCGAGTGTTGTCAGCGCAGCCGCGGTGTCCGTGTGGTTGAGATGGCGAATGCCCCGAATACCGAGGCTTTTCGCCACCTGGACAAACAAGGGACGATCCTCGATGTAAAAGACCTGCTCGGGCGGCATCTGCGCCACGTCCAGCGCCAGGCGATAGATATCCGCGTCGGGCTTTCGAAAATGGACAAAACAGGATGAAATGAAGAAGTCGACGAAGCCATCCAGCTTGAAGGTCTTGATGCGGTGCAGCGTCAGTTCCCGACCTTCGTTGCTGACCACGGCCACCTTCAGTTTGTGTCGCGCCTTGAGTTGGCAGACGAACCGGATCATTTCGGGAAACGGTTGCGACTGCGCAAACATAAATTTTTGGAACTCGGCCGGTGTGAACGACCGTTTCTGGAAGAACACAACCCGGCGCATATATTCGTCCAGCGTGAGTTTGCCGACTTCGTAAGTATCGAAGGTCAAGTGATGGCGCTCCTCCATGTCCGGGAGATCCAGGTCAAACCGCTTCGCCGCCCGCCTTCGGGAATGATGGTTCCAGCCATCGGTGAGCAGCACACCGCCAATGTCGAGGAACAGGGCACGAACGGGGTTCTTGCGTTTCATAAGGGCCATTGCGGTACTACGATGTTTTTCAAACACTCCTGCAGTTCAGCGTGACCGACACCCGGGCGCAGGTCAACGGCACCTAGCCCCGTTTAAGGCCGCCGGGACAACGTATTCCCGACGGTCGCGGGTCAAAGATACCATAATAGCCGGGCTTGACCCAATCATTGATGAAGAACCAGGTGGACGCTGGGGGCGTGGTTTTGGGAAGAGTCGAGATGTGGGGAGTAGAGCCGGGAAAAATGCGGGTGGTCAGGCACGCACTTGGGCGCGCAGGTCTTCGATGAGACGCGCTACCAGTCGTTCGTGGGTCTGATTGACTTCGGCGTCGGTCAGGGTCCGTTCGGGGTGTCGATAGGTGAAGGCATACGCCACGCTCTTCTGCCCCGGCGGGACGCCCGTTCCCCGAAAGATGTCGAAGAGATCGACCCGTTCCAGATTCTCGGCCTTTGCGTTTCGGATGGTCTCGAGCACCCTTTCGTGCGTGGTGTCTTCCTCGACGACCATGGCGAGATCGCGCCGGACGCTGGGGAACTCTGGCAGCGGCTTGAAGGACTTGGTCGTATTGCGGCGGGCCAGGAGTTGGTTCAGATCCAATTCAGCGAGCAGCACCGGATCGCGCAGGTCATATTCCCGGGCCAGGACGGGCCGGAGTTGGCCCAGTTCACCCAACGGCACTTTGCCCCCAAGGACGATGGCCGCAGACTCGAGAAAGAGAGCGTGCTTTTCCGGTTGCCGGGAATACACCACGCCGCGGATGCCGATTTGTTCCAGGAACACTTCCAGGATTCCCTTGAGATCATAAGAGTCGAAGCAGGCGTCCCGGTCATCCCCGGACCAGAACTCCGGTTGCCGTTTGCCCGTCAAGGCGATGGCCAGCCGGAGCGATTCGGCGGGCAAGGGATCGCCGGGGCGAAAGACGCGGCCGACTTCGAACAAAGCGACTCGTTCATTCTTGCGGCGGAGATTGTGCCGGAACGAATCGAGCAGGCCGGGCAGCAAGCTGGGCCGGAGCACGTTCATGTCGCTGCTGAGCGGCTTCTGCAATGAAACGGGATTGGCAATGATGCGGCTTGCACCCGAACTGGAGATCAAGCTTTGCCCCTGGGCTTCGTCCAGCCCCAGGCCGACCAGGATTCCGCGGACTTCGGCGTGCTGATCGAATACGGCGTCAAAAGGATGCTGGCCCCGGGCACCTCGGGGCGGTGTAGACGGGATCTGATCCACGCCATGCAGCCGGGCGACCTCTTCGATCAAGTCCACTTCGCGTTTCAGATCCACACGGAAAGTGGGGACTTGAAAAGTGACCGGTTCCGGCAAGGCGGTGGAATCGACGGGCACGGCTTTGCGCCCGACAATCTTAAGCCCCAGTTGGGCGAGATAATATTCGACTTGGGCGGGTGCGAGCTGGATCCCGAGCAACGCTCCGACCTTGTGATGCCGCAAGGTGATGCGACGCGCCGGTGTGGGGGCGGGGTAGGCATCGACACTGCCGCCGGCGAGCTGGCCACCGGCCACCTCGAGGAGGAGCTGAGCGCAACGCCGGCTGGCCCAGTCGGTGATGCCGAGATCGGCGCCGCGCTCGAAACGGTAACTGGCGTCGGTTCGGAGACCGAGATTCTTTGAAGTGCGGCGAATATTGGTGGGAGCGAAGTAAGCGCTCTCGAGCAGGACATCGACGGTTCGATCGTTGATTTCCGAATTGAGCCCACCCATCACCCCGGCGAGGGCGATGGCCTTCGCCTCATCCGCAATCAGGAGTATGTCCGGATTGAGCTGATGCTGTTGGCCGTCGAGGGTGACAAAGCCCTCATCAGACTGGGCACGGCGGACGACGACCGTAGGTTTGGCCGGCGCGTTTCTGGAAATGAGTTGGTAATCGAAGGCATGGAGGGGTTGGCCGGACTCCAACATGACGTAGTTTGTGACATCGACGATCGAGTTGATGCTTCGGAGGCCGACCTTCTCCAGTGCCACCTTCAACCAATCCGGACTGGGACCCGGGCGCACGCCGCGAATGACTCGCGCGATGTAGCGGGGGCAAAGCTCCGGGGCGTCGATGCGAACCTCGACGAGCTCGGAGGCCTGGGGATGTCCCGGCTCAACCGGGGGCAACTGGACCTCGGGCAGGCGAAGTTGGGCACCCGATTTGGCGGCAATCTCGCGGGCGATCCCGATCACCGAGTTCAAATCCGGGCGGTTCGGCGTAATCTCGAGATCGAAGAGCACATCGCCCGCAACGCGCCCGAGGTGTTCGGCCAGAGGTTGTCCCACCCGCGCGTCCGCCGGCAGGATGTAAAGGCCGGACTGATCTTCCGAAAGGCCGAGTTCGTGTCCCGAGCAGAGCATACCATGCGACTCGATGCCGCGGATTTTGCCGACCTTGATCAGGAACGGACTTCCTCCGGGTTGTGCCGGCAAGGTCGCCCCCGGCAATGCCAGCGGGACTTTATCGCCCGGTTGGAAGTTTTGCGCGCCACAGACGATCTGGCGTTCATTCCGGCCATCGTTGACGCGGCAGACGGAGAGTTTGTCGGCATTGGGATGTTTCTCGCGGGTGACGACCTGGGCGACCACAACACCCTCGAATTCGCCGGGGAGCTTGCGCATGGCTTCGACCTCGGGTCCCAGCATGGTGAGGAGTTGGGCGAGATCGTCGGGGGATCCGTCGAAATCGACGTATTGTTTGAGCCAATTGAAGGTGACGTTCATGGAGGTTCGGCGTGTCGAATGAGTCGGCTCAGAACTGCCTCAGGAATCGGAGATCGTTTTCATAAAAGAGGCGAATATCATTGATCCCATAGCGAATCATGGCGATGCGTTCGATGCCGAACCCGAAGGCCCAACCGGTCCAGGACTCGGGATCGTAGCCGACGTTCTCGAAGACCTGAGGATGCACCATGCCGCAGCCGGCGATTTCGAGCCAGTCTTTACCCATTTTTCGGGTGAGTGCGCTGCTGAAATCGATCTCAAAGCTTGGTTCGGTATAACTGAAGTAATGGGGACGAAACCGGATTTTGACGTCCGCCCCCAGCAACTCCCGAAAGACGAATTCGACGGTTCCTTTGAGGTCGGCCACAGTGACATCGCGATCGACGTACAATCCTTCGATCTGTTGAAACGTCGGATTGTGGGTGGCGTCGGCATTGTCTCGTCGGTAGACCCGCCCCGGCACGATGATCCGGATGGGTGGCGGTTGTGACGCCATCACCCTGAATTTGGACCGAGGACGTATGCGTGCGGAGCAGGAGCGGCGGCTTCGAGGCACTCCCCTCGGCGTCAGATCCGTGCAGATAGAAAGTATCCTGGGTATCGCGAGCGGGATGATCCTCCGGCGTATTCAGGGCCTCAAAACAGTGATAATCGTCTTCGGTCTCGGGTCCGTCCGCAACGGCAAAACCGATTCGGCGAAATGAACGGACAATATCTCGCGTGACCTGGGTCAGGGGATGCAGCCGTCCCAGCGCCCGGCGCCGTCCCGGCAAAGTGTAATCGCTGGGATGCTCAGGTTGGACCGCCTTGAGTTCGAGTTCTGCCCGGCGCTGGGTGAGCGCGGATTCGAGCTCAGTTTTGGCGGCATTCAACGCTTTGCCGGCGGCGGGCTTTTCCTCCCTGGGCAAATTGCCCAACTGTTTCATGAGAGAAGTCAGCTTGCCATGCGGACCGATCCATGCGCCCTTGGCTCGCTCCAATTCAGCGAGATCGTCGGCCGCATTGAGATCGGAAAAGGCGGCTTGCTTGAGGGGCTCGATTTCGTTCAACAGTGTGGTCATACACAATACTGAGCTTAACGGACCGTGTGCGCCGGGCTGTCACCATGCAGGCGTCGGCCGCGGGTCAAAAGCAAACCGGGCGACCCTGCCTGGTCGCCCGGTTGCAAAGAATCGTTCTCGGCGCGATGACCGGGCAATACCGCCCCGGCGCATTCAGGAACCTCAGGCGGCTTTGGCAGCCTTGGTCTTCAAGGCATCCTGGGCGACTTTGATCAGCTCGCCAAAGGCGGCGGTGTCCGTGGCAGCCAGTTCGGCGAGGACTTTGCGGTCCAAGCTGACCTGAGCGGCCTTGAGCCCTTCAATGAACCGGCTGTAGGTCATACCGGCACTGCGCGTGGCGGCGTTAATTCGAATTTGCCAAAGGGCGCGAAACGTTCGCTTCTTCGTGCGGCGATCCCGATAGGCGTATTGCCGGCCATGATCGAGGGCATCCGCGGCATAACGATACAATTTGGAACGGCGCATCCGAAAGCCTTTGGCGGCTTTGAGGTACGTTTCCGTCGTTTCCAGGATGCCGGGGCATTGGTGACTCGCATGGGTCAGGGGGATTGAGGTTTACCGACTAAATGGAAGGCTTTCCTTGACGCGGTGGGCGTCTTCAGGGCCGACCACTACGGCGGTGCCGAGTTTGCGGCGGCGTTTGGGACTCTTGGTAGCCAGGAGGTGGCGCTTCCCCGCATGCATGCGGAGAACCTTGCCTCGAGCAGTTATTTTGAAACGCTTGGCGACCGACTTCTTTGTCTTGGTACCTTTGGGGCGACGCATAAGTGCCGTATCTCTCTAGAAAAGAGCGCGAAATATAGGAAGTGTCCCCCGGTCAAGCAAGCGGTTTTTTGATGTGAACCGGCCCGCGGGTGCATTCCCAGGTTGTCGGTGGCTCTGCATCCTCCGGCGCGCGGGGACACGCAGCCTACAGGAGAACGGCTTGAGCCTGGAGGAAAGCTGCTTACGGACATGACGCATGCCGGTTGGGGATTTTCATTGTTGGTGACGGCACGAATGGCCTTTAGTACCGGTCTCAGTTCTAAGTTACCTCCCGTATGAAAATATCCTGTCGCCTCCTGTTCGCCACTTCCTGCGCCATCCTTCTGGCAGCGTCCGCATCGGCCCAACCGCAAAACCCCGGGGTTTCCGCGGAACCCACGGTCTTCCGCGAAGTCACCGCCAAGTTAGACGCCGGAGGCTGCCTTTATGCCTACCTCTCGACGAGCCAGTGGACCGCCGGCCTCGCGGCGAAAATCCGCGAGATTCAAGAACTCGTTTCGAGCCTGCCGGGCATATCCAGTGACGATCAAACAAAGGCCAAGCGGATCTTCGCCCTGATCGAAAACGTCGTTCAGCACAGCGGCCTGGAGTCGGTCGCCGGCGTCGGTATCAGCGGCATCGCCCTTGAACCCGGCTTCTATCGTACCCGGACCGTGGTCCAACGAGGCGCCAAATCCGGTGACGGTTACCTCTGGCGGTTCTTCGGGACAAACCCGCACGCGCTCGCCGGGCTGGACTGGTTGCCGGGGGATACCGTCTATGCGGCATTTGGAGACGTCGACCTCAAGGGCATTTGGGAGGCGGTGAAGACCGAGGCCAAGGCGGCGCAATTCACTGACGCCACCAGGGCCTTGGAGGAGTTGTCAGGCAAGGTTCAATCCGCGACGGGCCGTTCGTTGGAAGAGCAACTGAATTCGTTCGCGGGCGAAGTCGGTGTGGCGGTCCTGTTGGATCCCTCGCGAACGTTCACGCTTCCCCTCCAGGGGACAGGGCTCGACTTGCCGGAACCCGCGCTGCTGATCGCCATCAAAGTCAAGGATGACGTGCTTTTCAACTGGCTGGACCAGATGTTGGCCAGCAACCCCCAGAGCATTCCGGGTGAAAGGGACGGCGCCCGTTGGCGGTCGATCGATGTTCCGGCTGGAGCGCCCTTCCCGATTCGGCCCACGGTGGCCCGGGTGGGCGAATACCTATGGTTGAGTTCGACGGACCGGGCGTTGGAGAAGGTCCTGGCCGTTCAATCGGGAAGTGTGGCAGGGCTCAAGGGCAGCACTGAATTCAAGCATCTTTCCCACGACCTGCCCGAACAAGGCACCTCCTTTGCCTTCGTGGGCCGGCGATTTGGTGATACGCTGGGAAAACTGCAGGAGGCCGTTTTGAAACAAGCCGGATCGAGTGAAGGATTTGCGCCGCCCGCCGACCTCCTCCGGAAGCTCACCGGCTTCGGTTCTTATCCGATCTCCTTTACTGTTGGGCTATGTGACGGAGATGGATTCCAGTCCGCCAGCCAGGGCAACCAGGAACCCGCCGGGGCGATCATTTCCTCGGCATTGGTCGCGCCGACCGCTGTAATGGCCGGCATGCTTCTTCCCGCGCTGGCCAAAGCGAAAGCCAAGGCGCAGGAAATCCAGTGTTTCAATAACCTCAAGCAAATCGGCCTCGCATTGCGGATCTATGCCGTGGATCACGATGACACTCTCCCACCAGATTTTGCCTCGATACAGAACGAGCTCATCACCCCGCGAGTGCTGGTCTGTCCTTTGGATCCCGGAGCGTCCGATCGCCTTTCTTCGACCTGGTCGGACTTTGACGCCGCGAAGTGCAGCTATGATTACCTCAAGCCGGGCATTAAAGACAGTGAACCGCCCGATACTGCCGTGGTGCGCTGCCGGTTCCATGGGTCCGTTGTTCTGCTCGACGGCAGCGTCCACCGAGGGCAACTCTGATGCGGCTTCTCGTGGCTGAAGAACCGCGCGACATATCCAACCGGGAAGAGGGTGGCTCAATCCGAAACGGACACGAGAGTCACCCGTAACCCTTCCGCCCTTGCGAGAGCTGCTTGACGCTGGTCAGAGGTCAGGAAAACGTCTCCTTCGAGCAACAAGGCGCAGGCGACGTGAAGGAGATCTATCGCTCGGGCACCCGTTTTCTCCGAGTGCTTCTCAGACAGCTCGCACGCTCGGTCCATGGCAAGGTCCATGTCCATGACCATTTCCCTCAATGCTCCTCTTTTGACCCAGGCAACCAGGCGTGCCAGGGAAGCGTCACGCTCGTGGGTGATCCTCGCCCGCTGGCCGGGGGGGAGCACCCGCCGCTCGTGAAAGGCTCGCTGTCGAATTCCATTTTCCACTTCCAAAGCGTGTAACGGGAGGTAGGAGAGAGATGGCCGTCCCAGCCGGCGATACTCGGCACCCGCCTGCTCCGCCCCAGACTCGCCGGTGACCAACCGGAGAATCAGGCTGCTGTCAGCATAGGCCCTCACCTCCTGGATTCCTCAAGGAGCCCAGCGGCACTGACCGGAGAACGCGGAGCTCGCAGCGCCTCATTCAGGAGTTCGTCGATCGCCCCCGCGCGCTCGGCGTCTTCCGCTTCCTGGGCGGCGGGCTGGATCACCCAAAGCGGCTTGCCGTTGTCGGTGACCTGAACGCTCTGGCCGGCGCGAGTGAGGCGTTTGACCTTGACTGGTTCTCGCAGCAAACTGCGGAGCGGGATTGTTTTCATAATGTCTGACAGTATCGACTGACAACCCTCTCGTCAATATCGCTGGGGCTTCCTGAGCAGTGGGCCCGTGCGGCTCATAGTGGCCGGTTCAGTTTGACCGCCTGAGGGCAAATCCTCTGATGCTTTGAATGGGGCGGCACCTTGCGGCTTTACGAAGGAGAGGGAATCGGCTACACTCGAATTTCATGCAACTTGAGCGGAGCGCTGGGTGTAATGGTCTGGTTTGATGGGCAAGCCATGATTGGTCAGAGCCTGAAACAGTATCGAATCGACGCCGCGCTGGGTGAGGGCGGCATGGGGGTGGTTTATCGCGCCCAGGATCTCAAGCTGCAGCGGCCGGTCGCCATCAAGCTCCTGGCGCCCGAGTTGGTGCAGGACCCGGAACGGAGGAAACGGTTTTTCCAGGAAGCACGCGCGGCTGCGCGCATCACGCATCCGGCGATTGCGCAGATCTATGACGTGGACGAGGTGGATGGGGTGATTTTCATTGCAATGGAGCTCGTGGAGGGATCGACGATCAGGGACCTGATCCGCCGCCGGGAATTGGATTTGCTGGGTTCGATCGACGTGGCCATCCAGGTGGCCGAAGGCCTGGCGCGGGCGCACGAGGCCGGCATCGTGCATCGGGACATCAAACCGGCCAATGTCATCCTTACGAGAGATGGCCAGGCGAAGATCCTGGATTTTGGTTTGGCCAAGCTGATCGATCCCGGCGCGCCGGATGGAGGCGAGGCGTTGTCGATGGTCTCCACGGTAGCGCAGACGCGGGTGGGGACATTGATGGGCACGGCGGCGTATATGAGTCCGGAACAGGTCAAAGGGTTGCCGGTCGATTTTCGGAGTGACCTTTTCTCGCTCGGGGTCACGTTATTCGAGATGGCGACCTGGGAACTGCCGTTTCAGCGGAACACCATGATGGAAACGATGCATGCCGTGGCCTTCGATGAAACGCCTTCGATCCACTCGGTCCGGCCGAATCTGCCCTTGGATCTGCAACAGATCCTCTCGCGCTGCCTTCGCAAGCGGCCGGAGGATCGGTACCCTGACGCGCGGACGCTGGTTCAGGAGCTTCGGGCGCTGCGCCGCGATACCGAATCGGGGAAGGCAAGCACCTTCTCCCTGCGGCGAAGAATCGTGGAGGCGTTGACGCAATTGCCCCAGCTCGCGCCCCGGCAATATGGGTGGGCGGCGGGAGCTTTAATTGTGCTGGGAGTGATCCTGTACCTGATTTTGACCAACGTTAGCCTGGGCAGTCTCATCGGTCTGACGATTGTGGCCTTGCTCGTCTACCGGCACGTGCGGAATCGCCCGCAACGGATACTGGAGCAGTTTGTGCGGAAGGTGCGGAACGTGCCCGAGGTGCGGCTGATCACGGTGCAGGACCGCAAGATCACGGTGGTGGTGGACCGGCCGGTGGGTCAACTTTACGGTCGCATCAATGCCCAATTGAGTACGTGCAACCGCAAACTGTTCTTCGGCGATCCTTTGAGCGTGGTGATCCGTCACGAGTTGACGGTCTCGGAGACCCATACCTTCCTGACCAGCACGGGCGTCCAGTATGTGCGCGACGACGTGGCGGCGGCGGCGAACCCCTGAAACACGCCGATGATCCAACCTGCTTTCCCGCGGAGCGGTTTCGTGGTCGGTTTAGCGCGCTACCCCTCAGGACGCGCCGGTTCTTTGGACGACCACGACGGCATGCATCCCTTCATCGTTCCGCGCGACCGTGAAACCGGTGAATCCGGCGGAGGCCAGGTCTTCGCGCAGTTCGCCGGGCGTGAATGTGCCGCCGCCCTCGGTGGCGACCAGCATATTGACGGCGAACAACGCGCCCGCCACAGGGCGAATCCGGGACTCGTCCATCAAGATGTCACGGATGGCGAGTCGTCCTCCGGGTTGGAGGGCGCCAAAGAGTTTGGCAAAAAGTTTCCGGTTTTGAGGTCGGGAGTTTTGATGGACAACGGCGCTCACCCAGGCGAGGTCGGCACCGGCGGGGAGATCGTCCGTCATGAAATCGGCGGCCACGAGGCGGGCGCGCTGGTCCAAACCGGATTGAGCGATGCGCTGTTGGCACCGGGTAATGACCTGGGGCAGGTCCACGATGGTTGCGAAGGCGGTGGGGCAGGCGCGCAGGAAAGCAATCGACCACGTTCCCGAGGCGCCTCCGATATCCAGGAGATGTTTGAATTGCAGTGGCTGAATTGCCTGGATGACACGGTCGGCCACTGGCGCGCTCAGGTTGTCCATCCCCTCGATGAACGAGGCCTGGTCGGCGGCGGAGCCGCAAATACTGGGGGTCCGGTCAGCGGGATTCCCGGTCTTGATCACTTGCGCCAATTGGGTCCAGTTGCGGGCGCAATTGGCGTGATGCCGGGTGATGGCGAGGATGTTGCCCGGGCGATTGCCGACAAGGCTGGCATCCACTCCGGGTGCCAGCGAGTAGCGGTCTTGAGCCTTGCGCAGGAGGTTGATTGCGGCGAGCGCGTCGAGGAGGACCGTCAGGCCGCGCAGGTCACAGGCGGTAAGTTTCGCCAGGCGGGCGGCTGTTGACGGGCCTGCGGAGAGAGCGGAGAAGAGATCGAGCTCGGCGGCGGCATGAAGAATGGCGGCCGTTTGGTAGTGACGGCTCAGCGTATGCAGGTCTTCCGTGGTCCAGGCGTTGTCCACGCCGAAGATTACGCGGTTGAACGGCCGGTGTCACGGGCCTGATCCATCTTGTCTGTTTGTCCTCCGAATGTTCAGGGTTATGATAGTCGCGCATGGAGCCATCGCCCCAGAGGATACGGTTGCGCGGAGTTCGTCAGAACAACCTGAAGAATTTCGACCTGGACCTGCCGTTGAATCGGCTGGTCGTATTTACAGGATTGAGCGGGTCGGGCAAGAGCTCGCTGGCGTTCGACACCCTGTTTGCCGAAGGCCAGCGCCGGTATATTGAAACCTTTTCGCCGTATGCCCGGCAGTTCTTCGACCGGATGGACAAGCCGAAGGTCGACTTGATCGAAGGGATCCCCCCCGCCATTGCACTTGAACAACGCAATGCCGTTCGCACGACGCGGTCGACGGTGGGTACGATGACGGAGATTTGCGATTACATGAAAGTGGTCTGGCCGCACCTGGCGACGTTGCATTGCCGGCAATGTCATCGAATCGTGCGCAAGGACACACCGCAGAGCATCTGGGCAACACTGCCGATAGAGGGCGTCGTGCTCGTGACGTTCGACCTGCCGCTTTCCGAGAAACTGAGTGTCGATGAGAGTCTGGACTTAATTCGGCGCCAAGGGTACCAGCGTTTGCTGATGGCGGGACAGATCGTTCGAGTCGACGATCTCAGGTCGGAGGCCCCCGACGGGACGCTTAAGGCGTTGACGGTCATCCAGGACCGGTTCCGGGTGGAGACGGCCAATCGGAGCCGGTTTGTTGATGCGTGCGAGCAGGCCTTTCATTTCGGCAAGGGTCGGCTGAGTGTGCATCCCGACGCGGAAGACCTCGGGACGCGCATACGCTTCTCGCAAAGTTTGCATTGTGCCTCGTGCGACATCGAGTATCGGCCGCCGGTGCCGGCCCTGTTCAGCTTCAATCATCCTCTGGGTGCGTGTCCCGCGTGCCGTGGATTCGGCCGCATCATTACGATTGACTACGACCTCGTTCTGCCCGATCGGAGCCAGACCCTGTCTCAAGGGGTGGTCAAACCCTGGCTGACCGGCCAGGGCGCCGAATGCCAGGCCGACATGTTGAAGTTTGCGAGGAAGCAAGGGGTTCCTCTGGATATCCCGTTTGCCGAAATGAAGGCGCATTGGCAGAAGTGGCTGATCGAGGGGGACCCGGGATATGGGAAAGACGAGGCACACGAGTGGCCGCGGGCGTGGTACGGTGTGAAGGGGTACTTCCGCTGGCTGGAATCCAAGGCTTATAAGATGCATGTGCGCGTGCTGCTTTCTCGCTATCGTGCCTACTCGGCCTGTCCGGATTGCGGCGGCAGCCGGTTCCAGCCGGAATCCCTCCTCTATCGCGCGCTTGATGTGAAGCCCTCCGAACTGAAGCCGATCCGCGAAAAAGAGGCGCGCCCGGCATTACCTGGACCGGTGATGGGGATCGACCTGGCCCGATTCTATTCCCTGACCGTGGACGCAGCATTGGCTTGGGTCCAGGAGCAGCTTTCGATTCGGGACGAAGGCGCCCGAGACCCGTTGGGATTGGCACTGCGCGAAGTGGGAACCCGGCTTTCCTGCCTGGTCGACGTTGGGCTGGGCTACTTGACCCTGGATCGAGCCACACGCACGCTATCGGGCGGTGAGACGCAACGCGTGAACCTGACTTCCTGTCTGGGCACCCGGCTCGTCAACACGCTCTACGTGCTCGATGAGCCGACGGTGGGCCTGCACCCGCGGGATACCGAGCGATTGCTGCGCGTCTTGTTCAATCTCCGCGACCTGGGAAACACGTTAGTGGTGGTGGAGCACGAGGCGAGCGTGATCCGAGCGGCGGATCAGATTATCGACCTTGGGCCCGGTCAGGGGGAGCGGGGCGGGCACGTGGTTTTCCAGGGGGCCTATCGGGAATTGCTGAAGTCACCGGGTTCCATGACCGGCCAGTATCTCAATGGGTCAAGAAGGGCCTCCATGTCACGGCGTCGCGCGGTTACTCCAGAAGCGCCCCGTTTGCAGGTATTGAATGCGCGACTTCACAATCTGAAGGATCTGAATGTGGATGTGCCCCTGGGCCGGATGGTCTGCGTCACGGGAGTGAGTGGTTCGGGTAAGACAACGCTCGTGCGGGAGATCATTCATCCGCTGTTGAGCGCGGCGTTCAAGCGGTCCCCCGCCGCAACCCGTCGTATACTGGACGAAAACGAAGAGGAATCTCCCAGGATGAACGAGACTTCCGGCAACGCGACGATTCGGGGTTGGGAGCGATTGGGCGGAGTCGCCCTGCTGGACCAATCTCCCATTGGACGGACGCCGCGTTCCAACCCGGCGCTGTATACCGGTGCATTCGACGCGATCCGGGAATTATTTGCTCAAAGTCCCGGGGCGCGGGAGCAAGGGATGAAGGCCAGCGCGTTCAGTTTCAACTCGCTTCAAGGTCAATGCGAGCGATGTCGGGGCGCGGGTTTTGAGAAGATCGAAATGCAATTTCTAAGCGATGTCTACATTCGATGCCCGCAATGTAACGGCAAGCGGTATCGTCCGCACATCCTCGGGATTAAGTTGCGGGTGCTGGCTGATCCGAGTCGTCCCACCCCCCGGCCTCGAGGCCGGCGCCGTTCGAAAAGTGCGGTTGTCAAAGAGACCCAGTGGAGCATCGCTGATTTTCTGGAGGCATCCATCGACGAAATTGTCGCGTTGCTCGGAACGCTGAGCGAAGTCAAACCGGCAAAGCGGGCGCTCGAGACGCTTAAACTGCTGCAAAAGGTCGGCTTGGGATATCTGCGCCTGGGCCAGCCGCTCACGACCTTGTCGGGTGGAGAAAACCAGCGCCTCAAGCTCGCGGGGCACCTGGCCAAATTCCAAAACCACGCCTCAACATCCGACGGTCCCACGCTCTTCATCTTTGATGAACCCACCACCGGCTTGCACTTCGATGATGTCCGGGTCCTGCTCGAGGTCTTCCAGGAGCTGGTGGATGCCGGGCACTCGGCGCTGGTGGTCGAACACAACCTGGAGGTGATCCAGGCCGCGGACTGGATCATCGATCTCGGCCCGGGGGCGGGCGATGCCGGCGGCCGAGTTGTTGCCGCCGGTCCGCTGGAACACATTGCGGCTTGCGCAGCCAGTTTCACGGGTGAAGCCCTAACCCGGAAATTTCACACGTGAAATGGCCCACTTCCATCCACCCGGTGTCCGGGTGAAATTTCCGGGCTAAAGAGTCATCCGCTTCGAGCCGTTTCTTGAACCGGTTGAACGCTTAAAGAGTTTCCAGCGCGGCCAAGTTCTGATTCAATTGGGCTAACACGGCACATGAACTCAACCTCGAGACGTCACTTCCTGCACCAGTCTGCGGCCGCAGCCCTCGCGCTCCCGGTCGTGATCCGCGCCCAAAACAATCCCCCGATTCGATTGGGGGTTCTCGGTCTTGGCGGGCGGGGTGTGAACCTGGCCAAGATGTTTGCCCGCGAACCGGATGTTGAGATCGTTTGGCTCTGTGATCCGGACAGCCGTCGTGCGGCCCGTGCTGAGGCCGCATTGGATCCCGTTCCGGCCAGGCCTCCGAAGTTCACGCAGGATTTTCGTCGTGTGCTGGATGAAACCGAGGTGGACGCGGTCGTGGTGGCCACGCCCGACCATTGGCATGGGTTGGCGACGATCATGGCCTGCCAGGCTGGCAAGGATGTTTACGTTGAGAAACCCCTTTCCCACAACGCGCGCGAAGGCCGACAGATGATCGCCGCCGCCCGCAAATATCGCCGAGTCGTCCAAGTGGGCGTGCAAAGTCGTAGCGCCCCATACGTGCGCGCCGCTCGGGACTTTCTCCAATCGGGCGGGATCGGCGATATCCGACTCGTGCGGGTTTACAACCTGATGGAGCACCCGCGAACGCCGCTCGGGCCGCCCGGGCCTGTGCCGGATGGCTTCGACTATGATCTGTGGTGTGGGCCGGCAGCCCGGCTTCCCTATCATCCGGACCGGCGCTGGTTGAATTACCGCGAGTATAGTTGTGGTCCGATACCCGGTGACGCGGTTCATCAATTGGATCTTGCGCGCTATCTCCTCGGCGATCCCGTTGCCCCGGACGCCGTCTCACACCAGGGCGGCATCGACGTGCTCGATGACGGCCGCGACACCCCGGATACGCAGATTGCGACCTTCGCCTACCGAAACGTCCGGCTCCATTTCGAGGGGATGCTGTGGACACCCTATATGAAGAAGACTGAGGTGGATCTGCGCGACCGCGACCAGTTCCCGGATTGGCCATTCAGCAGCACCAAACTGGAGGTACTCGGCACTCGCGGGATGATGCTCGTCGGGCGGCACGGCGGCGGTTGGCAGGTCTTCGACGCCCATAAGGATATCATCGCCTCCCAACACGGACGCCAGTCCGATCGGCTGCATATTCGGAACTTCCTCGATTGCGTACGCTCCCGCGAACAACCGGCGGCGGATGTGGCGCAGGGTCATGCCTCGACCCTGCTGTGTCATCTTGCCAATGCCGCCTGGCTGGCTGGGAATGGAACTCTCCGGTTTGATCCGGAGGCCGAGACATTTCCGGATGAGCCCGCCGCCAATGCGTTCCTCGGTCGCAGTTATCGATCTCCGTGGCGGCTTCCCGATCCCGTCTGATCCGACACTGGACGGCGGCTCGGGAGGTTGAGGAAGCGAACGGACTTACCGGGTGCGCTGGCTTAGCTGACTTGTGCTTGGTGCGAAGACCCGTATCTTAGCGCCCCGTGGACCTCGTCAAGGATCCCATTCCTCGGTTAATTCGGCAGATCGCCCTGCCGGCCAGCATCGGCTTCTTCTTCAACACGATGTACAACATCGTGGACACATTCTATGCCGGGCTGAATTCCACCGACGCGTTGGCGGCTTTGGCCGCTTCATTTCCGATATTCTTCATCATCATCGCCCTGGGGGCGGGTATCGGCCAGGGAGCCACTGCGCTAATGGCCAACTCGATCGGCGGGGGAGACGAGGAACGCGCGCACTGGATCTCGCTCCAATCGGTCTCCTTCAGTCTGTTGTTTTCGCTGGTATTGACCGGGTTCGGGCTATTGAGCGCCCCATTCCTGTTCCGGTCCCTGGGGGCCGAGGCGCGCTACCTGGCATTGGCGTTGGACTACATGAACACCATCCTGTTGGGGACGATGTTCTTTCTGCTTCAGTCGTGTCTCAATGCCACGCTGAACGCGCTTGGGGACACCCGCACTTTTCGAAATGTGCTGATGGTTGGCAGTCTGTTGAACGTGGGCCTGGATCCGTGGTTCATGTATGGCGGGATGGGGGTGCCTCCGATGGGGATCCGAGGGATCGCGCTGGCCACGGTGTTGATCCAGGTGGGCGGGACGGCCTACCTCCTGCATAAGGTCCGCCACACGCGGATCTGGCGGGGTTGGCGCTGGGAGTGGTTGAAACCCAACCGAACACTCTACGGCGAAATCGCGGCGCAGGGATTTCCGGCGAGTCTGAACATGCTGACCGTGGCATTGGGGATTTTCATCATCACCTGGTTTATCGGCCGGTTCAGCAAGGAAGGCGTGGCCGGGTACGGGATCGCCACCCGCATCGAGCAAATCTTTCTCCTGCCTACCATCGGATTGAACATCGCCATGCTCTCACTGGCCGGACAAAACAACGGCGCCCGTCGATTCGACCGCATCCGCGAAGCATACCGGACTTCTTTGGCCTACGGAGTGGGAATGATGATACTTGCGGGCATCGTGGTGTTTCTTGCGGGTGACCGGATGATGGCCTGGTTCACCGGTGACGCCGCGGTGATCGGGATTGGGGCTGCCTATCTGCGAGTGGCGTCGATCACGTTGTGTAGTTATGTCATCCTTTTTCAGACGGTTTATCTGCTGCAGGGGGTGAAAAAACCGATCTACGGCCTCTGGGTGGGAATTTACCGGCAACTGATCGCTCCGTGCCTCGTCTTTTGGCTTCTGGCTTTTCATCTGGATTGGAAACTGCGCGGGATTTGGTGGGGCATCTTCCTCGTGACCTGGAGTGCCGCCCTGTTCATGCTCTGGTTTGGGCGTTGGAAGCTTCGGCGACTCGAGGCACGAACCTGAGGTGCCCTGCCGTTTTGCGGCGGGTTGCCAAGGCACAGCGGCCCGATTCAATTACCGGTCGCGCCGCGGCAGCCGAGGTCAGGGATCCTGGAAATTCCGGCGCATATCCTCAGGCTCATCCATGATCGGTGAGCCGAGCAGGGCCTTCCAGTTGAAGCGACGATCGAATGGTTTGAATGCAACGTCGGGATCGAAAAGACGCCGGTCGACCGGGAGGAGCGAATAGGGCCGGTAATCGGGGGAGCGCGTGAAAAAGTCGCGCGGCAAAGAGGCGGCATGGTCGAATTGATTGAGGGAGGGAAGTCCGAGCAGGATGAAGATCATGCGCATGATCGAGCCGAAGCTCGCGTGGGTGTGGGAGACATAACCGCGTTTGACGTGGGGACTGATGAGGAGCAGGAGCGATCGGTGCGCCTCGACATGATCCCGGCCGCCTTGGGAATCGTCCTCCGTAACGATAATCAACATGTTCGACCACCAGGGTGTGTGGGAAAGCAACTGGACGACGCGCCCGAGGGCAAGATCGTTGTCGGCCATGTAAGATTCACGGAACGGGTAGCCTTCGGCCGGGTGTTCTACGGTGAGATGGTCGTTGGGCAGGACCATGGTGATGAGCTGGGGGAAGGACTCGCGGCCGAGGATCCAGCGGTCCCGCAGTTCCTCCTCGAACATATCGACGCGGAACTGATCGGGGATCGCCATGTTGAAAGTGGCGAACTTGCGGGAGGTGCGGTCGAACAGGGGTTTGGGGAGTGGGAAACTGACACTCATTTGGATGCCGGTATATTTATGCACCTGTTCCTCGATGCTGCCGGGCATTTCAGTGCCGAAACCGAAATTGAAGAAATCCACCGCATGCCGATGCAAGTGTTCCCAGAGCGCGCCGGCCTCGTTGTAATCCTCGGGATTGACCACGGCGTTGGCGCCATTCACGTAGCGCCGGCCCGGAGCGGTGCTGAAGATCCGTTCCTCGATGCGGGAACGCGCGTTGACCTCGACCCATTCGTTGGGATAAACACCGACGATCCATCGATGACCCGTGTTCGATTGGTCGGAGTCACAGTAAAAGTTATCGCTGATGGCGAACTGGTCGGCGAGGGCCTGGTGGTTGGGTGAAATGTCGACGCCCTCGATCGTGCGTGTGCCGGCCTGATTGTGGATCGTTCGATTCCGTCCCAGCTCACTCAGCGAGTCGTCTCCACGCACTCCGCGCCTTTGACCATAGACCTGGTCGAAGGTTCGATTCTCTTTCACGATGAAAACGATATGGCGAATCGGGCTCTGCCGCATACCCGCCCGCGGCGGCAAGGGATCACCCGGGTGATCCTGGATCGCGTGCGGCTGGCGAGTGTTGGCCAGCGTTTGGCGGGTCTGCGCCACGAGCTCGGCAGTGGACGGAATGGGAAGGATTTGGAGCGTCCCCTGCATGATATCGCCGGGGTGCGTGCCGCGAACGGGGGCGACGAAGCCGCGGCCACCATTTGGCCCGGAGCCCAGACCCTTGGCGCTGCTGACGAGGAGATGGCGGTTGTCCGGTGTGAGGCCTACAAGAGCGCAGAACCAACCCGCGGGGATGTAGCCCAGCACCTCGCGGAGCTTCACATCCACTACGGCCACTGCGTTCAACCCTGCACACGCCACGTAAAGCCGCTCCTCGGCAGAATCCAGGCAACAGCCAAACGGCAGCACGCCCCGCAAATGTTCAAGTTGGGGGACGTTCAGTTCAATCTCGGCTTCAATTGCGCCCGTCTCGGCATCGATCTCCGAGATGGTGTCGTTCGAGGCATTGGCGACGTAAATTCTGCGTGAGCCCACGGCGAGCGCCCCGGGACTCGCACCGCCGACGGTGAGGATATCGTCCCGCTCGACTCCGACGAGGTAGCCGGTTTTGATACGGTGGAGAACACTGCCGGTTTCAAGGTCCACCTGGAAAACAGACATGGCATCCGGGTGATTCGGACTGCCGAGGCCGGGAATCGATACGCCATCGACGATCACGCCTTCTTCGGCCTCGGTCGAAGGGATGCCATACGCGGGAAACGAAAGGCCGGCCGTCTCACGGTTTGTGGGGGTAACGCCGGGAAGGAGGGGATATTCAAACATCCCCACGTTGGAAACCCAGGCGGAACGTCCATCGCGAGAAAGGGAAACCGCGAAGGGATTGCGGCCAACCCGCACCGACCGGGTCACCTCACCCCGTTCGAGATCGACTTGGACGAGGCGATAGTTGTGCTGGTCTACGCCGATCAAGCGCCGTCCGGGGGGATCCAAAACGAAATCGCCCAGAAAACTGTCTTCATAACCGCCGCCGTTGATATTGATCGAACGGCTGACCGTGCCGGTTTCGAGATCCAGGGCCTTGACCTGGCCTTCGTTGGCGCTGCCGTAATATAAGCGCCGGCCGTCGGTAGAGAACGCGCAGCCCATGTAAGTCCCGGTGCCGGCCGAAGCTGGTGGTTTTTCTCCATCGGGCGGATAGCGTCGGATGGAAGGGGTTGAACCCAAAGTGACCACCTCAATGGCCCCAGGGCTGACGAGTGCGACCCGGGTGCCACTGCTGTCCACCGCCATACCCCAATTATATGACTGCGTGAGGATTACCTGGCCGGCGGGGGTGACGCGGCGGCCATTGACGAGGGTGGCTGTGCTGCCATCGATATGGGGGATTTCATCACGGCCGGGCGGCTCCAACACGGTGACCGTGGCGGAGTAAGCGATTTGCGCGGTGACCAGGCAAAGGGCGAGTGATTGGGGAATCTGGTTCATAATAATTGCGACCCGCGGTGCCGACTATACCCCGCAGTGCCCTCAAGGAAATAGCCAATCCAAGGACGTGGAATCCATCGTGGGAGGTCAGGGCGTTTGTTGGCCATTTATGATTATTTAAGATCACTTATCCAGTTTGCTTTCTTTTGGTCTCGCGCAGACCGGGCTGGATCGGTTGAATCGCCGGGATGAAAGCGTTCCAGTTGGTCGCTGTGGGCAATCCCGGGCAGTTTCGCATGGGGGAAATCCCTGTCCCTGTCCCGGGTCCGGAGGAGGTGGTGGTGCGGGTTCGAGCCTGTGGCCTGAACCATCTGGACCTCTGGCTCGAGGAAGGCGGGCTGCCCATCCCGCTCCAGGTGCCCCGGACTCCCGGGTCTGAGATCGCCGGGGATGTGGATACCATGGGACGCCGGGTCACGGGCTGGCAAAAGGGCGACCGGGTGGTCGTGCAATCCAATCTCTTCTGCGGCCGCTGCGAGTTTTGTGCGCGAGGCGAAGAATCGCTGTGCCTGAACGGTGAATTGCTGGGCGTCCAGCGGGATGGTGGATTGGCCGAGTTTGTCCTGGTCCCAGCCCGGGCACTGGTTCGGCTGCCGGAGGCCGTGGATTACCAGAGTGCAGCCGCGCTGGGTCTGGCGGGGACGACCGCACTGCATATGTTGACGGATCGCTCACAAGTGAAGCCGGAAGACTGGGTATTGGTAATGGGCGCAGCGAGCGGGGTGGGTTCCGCCGCAATTCAGATCGCGCGGCACTTGGGCGCCAAAGTGATTTCCACGGGGTCGACTAAGGCCAAACGCGACTTGGCGCTGAAACTGGGGGCAGAGGCTGCGGTCGACCTCGGCGATGCGGGTTGGCCCGCTGAAGTCCGGCGATTGACGGACAAACATGGAGTGGACCTGGTAGTCGAGCACATTGGCGGCGCGGTATTGGAACACGCCTTCGAGTGCCTGGCCCGGGGCGGCGCGATTGTCACCTGCGGCGCCACCGCGGGGCGGGAAGTGAAGCTCAATCTCTGGCCTTTCTTCGTGAAACAACAGCGGCTGATCGGCAGTTACGGACGCAACCGGGCCGACATGGAAAAGTGCCTGGCCGCGGCCGTCGAAGGTTGGCTGCGGCCGGTGATCGATACGGTATTGCCGCTGGAGCAGGCCGAGGTGGGATTCCATCGGTTGCGGGAGCGCACGGTGCTGGGAAAAATCATCTGTCTGCCCGGCCCGGCAACGCACTAGAATCCTTGATCGCTCAAACATGTTGCGGACAGGTCAAGATTTGGTTTGGTTGATTACCCGGATCAAGGATTCTATGAGCGAGGCGTCCGAGAGAAGGGCAGAACCGGCAACGGTATCTGGTGAATAGAAATGATTTTGCATGGTCTGAGGCGACGCCTCGCTGGTATCGATTCGCAGTGAGTTGCGGGTCGCCTTCATTTTGGGCACGCCGATAGAAAAGAGTTGCCTCACTCCAAAGCGGCAAGCGATCCTACGCACCCATGCCGACCCATCTGGAAGCGACACTACAGCGGGACATCGACCAGATCCGCAGTGAACTCCGCGTCATGTCCGGCCTGGCGGAGAAAGCGCTCCAGGATTGTTTGAAGGCGCTGCTCGAGAACAACCGGCAATTGTCTTACGCGGTCATCCTGCGCGACCAGTTTATCGATGGGAAAGAAAAGGAATTGGACCAGCTTTGCCAGCGCTTCCTGGCCCGGCAGCAGCCGGTGGCGAGCATCCTCCGCTTTGTTTACAGCACAATTAAGGTCAATCTTGAACTGGAACGCGTGGGAGACTACGCGGAAAGCATCGCGCGCCAGTGCCTGAAACTTGGCCGGCCCACAGTCGACTTCCCCCGCGATCGCTTCGTTCAAATTGCCAATCTGTCCATCGCAATGGTGCACGATGCCATCCAGGCCTTCGTGGACCAGGACGAGTCGATGGCCAGGAAGACAATCGAGGTGGAGGAATCGGTGGATGTGATCAAGAGCGACCTGAACCTGGGTCTGGTCGGATTGTTTCGGCAACAAGAGATCCCGTTCGAAGCCTTAAGCCCCTTGATGATGATCGCGCGGAAGTTCGAGCGGGTCTCCGATCAGGCCCGGAATATCTGCATGGAAACACTCTATCTCTGCACTGGCGAACATCCCAAACACCCGGGGAGCGATCAGGTCCGCGTATTATTCATGGACGAGAATAACGCCTCGCTGGGACCGATGGCAGAGGCATTGGCCAAATCGCTGGAGTTACCGCAATTCGGATTCAGCAGCGCTGGTCTGGATCCCAAACCGGTATCCGTCGACGTGGTCGAGTTCATGAAAGAAAAGGGAATCGACCTGTCGCGGGCGGCCCCGAAGGCTATCCACCAGATCCCCGACCTCGACCATTACCAGGTCGTTGTGGCCCTGGCTCGTGAGGTCCGACGCGCATTTCCGAAGCAGCCGCGCAAGCTGGTCTACCTCGATTGGGAAATTCCGGATCCCGTGCGTTCCGAGGTTCCACCGGAAGAGCGGCGGGCGGCCTGTCAGGCCGCATACGAATCGATCAAAGCCCACGTCTGCGACTTGGTTCAGGCAGTATTGGGCAGCACCAAGCCATGAAGTCAGGGACCCAGCGATGAGTCGCCGCCCGACCCCATGCGTTTGGCGGGCCGGCACGGCCGTGCGGGCCGCACTTGTACTGCTGGCGATGGCTTGGGGTGGATGCAAACCGGAGACCGGGTCCACCGGCAAGACCGTAATTCAGAACAAGGGCTCAGACACGATGGTGAATCTGGCGCAGTCCTGGGCGGAAGCGTATCAGCAGGTCGAATCCAACGTGGACATCGAAGTCGCCGGAGGCGGGTCGGGCGTGGGCATTGCCGCACTGATCAAGGGAGCGATCGACATGGCCTGCGCCAGTCGGAACATGAAGCAGCAGGAAATTGAGGCCACCCGGGAAAGCACGGGCAAGGAACCTATCGAATTCATTGTCGGTTTCGATGCCCTGGCTATTTTCGTGAATAAAGACAATCCCCTGGAAGAAATCAGTTTCGATCAACTCGCCGCGATTTTCGCGGAAGGCGGCGACATCACCCGATGGTCTCAACTCGGCGTCCACCTGCCGGGACGGCAGTATGACAAAATTGTAAGAGTCAGCCGCCAATCCAGTTCAGGCACCTATGAATTCCTGCGCGAACGCGTGCTGAACCAGAAGGATTTCAAACTGGGCTCGTGCGACATGAATGGTTCCAAAGAAGTGGTGGAGTTGGTCTCACATGCGCGCAGTGCCATTGGCTATAGCGGGATGGGCTACGAAACTCCGGAGGTGAAAGTGCTCAAGGTCAAGCGAACGAATGACGAACCGGCCTATGCTCCGACGGTCCAGAGCGTGGCGGAGCACCATTATCCCATTGCCCGAACGCTTCAACTCTACACCTTGGGCGAACCGACGGGGGCGCTCAAGGCCTACATCGATTGGATCCTGTCCGACGCCGGCCAGGACATTGTCGAGCAAACGGGTTATGTGCCCCTGCCTGAGCAGGCGCGGACGCATCCGGATGCGCGCGGTGAGGCGGCGCCCCAACCGCTGCAGAATGAGACAGGCGCGGAATCAACTCCCTGAAGTTCCATGGAGACTCAATGCACTCCTGACCGTCCCGCGGTGGTTCGGCCCCGGCGATCGCCGTGGTCGATCTGGGGGGAATGGGTGCTGGAGTGGATCATTCGTTTGAGCGGGATCAGTGCGGTGATGTTTGTCTTGGCGATTTTCTTCTTCGTGTTTCGAGAGGCGTTCCCGGTACTGGGCAAGGAGGATTTCCATCTTACGCAGTTTCTGTTCAGCATCGAATGGTATCCGACTTCGGTGTCGAATATCCGTTATGGCACCTGGGCGCTCACCGTCGGATCGTTCAGCGTGACGGTTTTGGCGATGATCTTCGCCGTGCCGTTTGGCCTGGGGGCGGCCATCTTCATCTCGGAGTTCTGCGGCACCCGACTCCGCGAAACCTTGAAAATCATCATCGAATTGTTGGCGGCGATACCGAGCGTGGTCTGGGGGTTCATCGGGTTAACCGTAATGAGCAAACTGATCGTGGACCTGACCGGCGCGCCCGTTGGAGTCAATATGCTCAACGGCGGGATCATCCTGGCGCTGATGAGCGTGCCGATCATCGTTTCGATCGGGGAAGACGCGCTCAAAGCCGTGCCGGATTCGTATCGGGAGGCGGGGCTGGCCCTGGGGGCGACGCGTTGGCAATTGATCTACCGGGTATTGTTGCCAGCGGCGAAGAATGGACTGCTGGCCGCGGTGCTGCTGGGCGTGGGCCGGGCGGTGGGCGAGACTATGGCCGTTCTGATGGCGACCGGGCATGCCGTGCAAATCCCGCACAGCATTCTCGATCCGGTGCGGACTCTCACCGCCAACATCGCGGCCGAGCTCGGCGAGGCGCCCGAAGGTTCGGATCATTATCGGGTATTGTTTTTGACGGGTGTTTTGTTGTTCAGCATCACGTTCGTGGTCAATCTCACCGCCGACCTGGTGATCCGCGGTGTTCGCCGGAAATAAGCGTCCCGTCACCGACATGTTCACCGAAACCCCCCATGTCCAGGCCAAACACCGTCGGGAAGCTCTGGCGCGGGCAATCTTCGGTGGCATGGCGGCGGCGATGGTGGTGCCGCTGCTGTCGATCGTGACGTATCTCGTGGTGCGCGCCTGGCCGACGTTGAGCTGGAATTTCCTGTTCGATGTCCCCAGGGCGGGCATGCGCGAGGGGGGGATCTGGCCGGCACTGGTCGGAACGATTTACCTGGTGTTCCTGTCGCTGGCGGTGGCCGCGCCGGTGGGCATCCTGGCGGCGATCTATTTGAATGAGTATGCGCGGGACAACGCCTTCAACCGCGTCATCAATCTGGCCGTGATTAATCTCGCCGGCGTTCCGAGCATTGTGCATGCGCTGTTCGGCCTGGGCGCGTTTGTGTATGCGGCCAAATTCGGGTACTCCATCATTTCAGCATCGCTGACGCTCGCGATCATGACTCTGCCGGTCATTATTGCCAGCACTCGGGAGGCGCTGGCGGCAGTGCCGAAATCGTTCCGGGAAGCCTGTTGGAATGTCGGCGCCACGCGATGGCAGACGATTCGATCGATTGTCCTGCCCAACTCGATCAGCGGCATCCTGACGGGCGTGATCCTTCAGGTCAGCCGGGCGGCAGGCGAGACAGCGCCCATCATGTTCACTGGCGCCGTCTTCTACAAGGCCGTGGAGCGGGGTCAATTGCTTCCCTATTATCTCGACGAGCAATGCATGGCGCTATCGATGCACTTGTACACCATTTCCACCCAGGTGCCCGGCGTGAAAGAATCTTTGCCTTATGCCACGGCTGTGGTTCTCCTCGGGGCCGTCCTCCTGGTCAATGCCAGCGCCATCGCGTTGCGGGTGGTGTTGCGTTCGCGGAAGAAGTGGTAAACCCGATGACCTACGGCCATGCCATCGAAGTGCGCGACCTGCGTCTGAGCTACGGCGCCCGGGAAGTCCTCCATGGCCTCTCCTTCGACGTCGAACTCCACGAGATCCTCGCCGTGATCGGACCGGCGCAATCGGGCAAGACCTCGTTGCTGCGCTGCATCAATCGCACGATCGAGTTCGTCTCTGGGACTACCCTTGAGGGCAGCATCCGGGTGCTGGGCGAGGATGTCCGGGAGACGCGGAATGTTTATGAGTTGCGGAGGACCATCGGCATGGTGGCGCCCCTGCCCGTCGGTTTGCCGCTGACCATCTATGAAAATGTGGCCTTCGCCCCGCGTTGTGCCGGCCTGTCACGAAAAAGCGAATTGAACGACTTGGTGGAAAAATGCCTGCGCCAGGCCGCCCTCTGGGACGAGGTCAAGGACCGCTTGAACAGCCTGGGAACGAAACTTTCCGGGGGACAGCAGCAACGACTGACTATTGCGCGGGCGCTTTCCCATCAGCCGGAAATCCTGTGCCTGGACGAATTCTCGATCGCGATTGATCCCATCACCACCATGCGGATTGAAGAGGTTCTCAAGACATTGCGTGGCGAGATGACGATCTTGCTGGTCACCAATCTCACCCAGCAGGCCCGGCGCTTGGCCGACCGGACACTATTCCTCTACAATGGTGAACGGATCGAATTGGACCGAAACGAGGTGATGTTCTCCGACCATCCTCGGGACAGACGGACCTACGATTACGTCAATGGCATTTTCGGATGAGCCCGGACACGCTTCATTCCATTACGACTCGGGATCTCAGTCTCTGGTATGACCGTTTCCAGGCGCTCAAGGGAGTGACGGTCGATATCAAGCGCGGGATCATCACTTCCCTGATCGGGCCTTCCGGATGCGGCAAGACCACGCTGCTCCGCTGTTTCAACCGCGTCAATGAACGTTACGGTAACGTCACTACAACCGGCGAAATCCGCATACTGGGCAAGAACATTTATGACCCGGACGTTGCCCTGGTCGAACTTCGCAAATCGGTCGGGATGGTCTTTCAACGGCCGAATCCGCTGCCCGTTTCAATCTATGAGAACGTCGTGTTTGGGCTCCGGATCCACAGCCCGGGGCGATCCCCGGCGCGCTCGGTCCTGGATAACGCGGTGGAACGCGCATTGACCGACGTCGGTCTCTGGTCCGAGCTCAAGGATCAACTCCATCGAAAGGCCACATCGCTCCAACTCGAGCAGCAACAGAAACTGTGCATTGCCCGGCTCCTTCCGCTGACACCACAATTGATCCTGATGGATGAGCCGTGTTCATCCCTGGACGTCGAGGGAACCCGGGCGATTGAGGAGCTGATGTTTGCACTGAAAGGACGATACACGATGGTGATCGTCACGCACAACATGGCCCAGGCTCGCCGGACAAGTGACGAGTGTCTATTCATGCTGATGGGCGAGTTGATCGAATATCGCCGGACTGCAGAGCTTTTCCATAACCCGCACGATCCGCGCACGGCCGAGTACATCGAAGGCCGGTACGGATAACCGAAGATGCGCGAACAGCCGCGGTGTACGCCTGATGCAAAGCTGCGGCTGTGTCGCAGACCAGCCGCAGCAACGTGCGAACTGGCAGCGGGTTCGAATGCTGCCGCGCTTGCAGATGCTGCTCCGGAATGTTTTAGTCAGGCATGGCGCAACATCAACCAACGCTCATTCCCGGACTCCGCAGCCCGTCCGAAAAAATCCAGGGCCTCGTCTATTTTGGTCGAATGCTGGATAAAATCCGGCTCGCCGCAGCGGGTCAATTACCCGAAGCCTGGATGGCGGCCCGGGGCACGGTGGCGCAAACCAGTTTTGACGCGCGCTGTTGTCGCTTTCTACAGATTGATTACCCTGCGCTCGAACAGGAAACACTCAAAGGCGCCAGTGATGAGGCCTTGCTCGAGTGGGCATTCGCCCATGGCCGCCGGCCGAGCGAGGAGGAGATCGAGGTGTGGAATGCCTTTATGACCAAACGCGGGTGGCGCGATGCCGGGACGCAGCGATTGCACGAACGCCTGGCAGAGATCGGGCTGCCGCCCCACACCGTGCCGACGATGTTTGAGTTCATCGATCTGGATGAAGGCCGGCTTGAGGTGGGCAGTTCACAGTAAACCTGTTCGCGGCAGACCTTTTCCTGAACGCGTAATCATCCCGGATACGACCGGCCTCCGGAACGTTACCGGACATCAAGAGCTCCGACAGTTGCAGAAGCCCGCGAAGGCGTTACCTTTCCCGCCATGTCCGAAGCGTCATTGCAGCTCATGGTGGTGGTGGGGAGCTTGCGGGAAAGGTCGGTGACTCGAATCGTCCTCGATCATATCGCCGAGCGTCTGCGGGCGCGTGAGGCCACGGTCGATGTCCTTGACCTTTCGCTGGAACCTATCCCCATGTACAATCCGGATACGGCCTATGATCACCCGGCATTCCCGGCGCTCCAGGCCCGCGTGGAACGCGCCGATGTTTACCTGCTCGGCACTCCGGACTACCACGGAAGCATCAGCAGTCCACTCAAGAATTTCCTCGACCATTTCTGGCGCGAATTTGCGGGAAAGCTGTTCGCGCCCCTGGTGGCGTCGCATGAGAAAGGCCTCACCGCCATCGACCACCTCCGAACCGTGGCGCGGCAGTGTTACGCCTGGTGCCTGCCGTATGGCGTGTCGTTCGTCGAGAATTCCGATGTGGGCGAGGAGGTGGTGGTGAACCCGACCCTGGCCCGGCGTCTCGAGATGTTCGAACGCGATGTGCGGGTTTACGGATCATTGCTGGCCCGCCAGCGGCGCGCGGATTTAAACGGGGCCGACCCCGGCTTCCTCGCGCGCTATCGGAAATGAGGGTGCGCCGGCGCACGGCCATCTACTCGCGCGAATGGACCAGGCTGATTCGCGCGGGTTAAGGCGGTCTCACCGGGTGCCGGTTACTGCGCCATCGAGGTCGGGTTCGCGCCCCAGCAGTTCGGCCAGATTGTATTTCGTATAACGGCAATGGCTGGCCACATTGGCCGAATCCGCATTGGCCACCCAGAAATCGAGCGTGTCCGGCGCGAATAACACCGAATGGATATTCGAGTTCATGGCCACAGGCCGGTCCATGAGCCGCCGCGCCGCTTCGTCATCGATGCGTCCATAACCGGCCTGGACGCGCTCGGCCAATTTCTCGTAGCGATCCCCGGCGCTCATCAGGACGGCATCCGCGATGGGGTGAGGGAGGCGCGGATGGGATTCTCCCGGGTGGATGAGTTCGAAGAGCGTGGGTGTGGCGGCGATCCCGATCGCGCGTTTGTTCCGGCCGTCGGCGATGACGTAGAAATACTCGCAGGTACGGGGACCCTGGCGCATGATGTCGACCGCTTCTTCCAGGGTGGACGCCTTCTCCATTACCTCACGCACCAATTCCGCCATCGGTTTGCCGTCCCAGAGTCCCTCGCCGCGTCCGCCCATTTCGCCGATTGAGATATGTTGTTCGTTCATGGCCGTGACCGATCCGACGAACCCGCCATAACTGATGTTGACCCAGGCATGTCCGTAATCAGGCTGATGCACGATCACCACCGCATTCCGCTCGAGGCCGACGCCCCTCAGGTAATCCAGGATGCGCCCATGATACATCCGTCCATCCACGGTCGCCTTTCCGTAAAGGGCAAAGCCACTGCAATGAAAGAGTTCGGGGAAGAAATTAGCCAGGCGCACTTCCTCGCGGTCGAGACCGGCGGCCGCGGCGATGGCGTCCATTTCACGCAAGTAACGCGGATCGATGAACGGTGTGGTTCGGGCCTGGGCCTCCTCAATCTCGCCGAAGAACCAGCGGCCTTTCTCAAAGCAGCTGCCGACGCCGACCCCATACAGAATTTTCGCCACGAGATCGCGCACTTCGCGGCGCATCAACTGCCCATGCTGATGCCCCATTTCCTCCGGCGTGCCTTTCAGAAACAACACCTTGGTCCCATCACGATCCTCAAGCCGTCCATCGCCATCGGTCGCCAATGCCCGTTTCTCCCCCGTCGCCGGCCCGAGCGTCGGGATTTCGAGGTTCAATAATGAAAGCGCCGCCGGAATGAAACGTTCAATGTGCGCGCGAGCCACGCGCGCAATCGTCGCGGTCGAATTCGATGGTGGGCGCCAGGCATCCGCCGGACCGCTCTCGGTCAACTGCGGATGTTCGAACTCAACCGTCAATCGCCGGCCGCGGTCGTCACTGAGGCTGATCCGCGCGGGCAGGGAATCGCTCGTCCGAACCCAAAGTTTCAGTTCGCCCCGAGGCAGGCGCAGCGCCTCGATGGCCTGGGGCTGCGGCACAGCATGCAGCACCTCGCAACGCGCTCCGTCGATGGTTTCGCCGGGCAAGGATTCAAATTGCAGCATGAGCGGCAGGAGCAGGAGTTGCGGACGGGACAACGGCAGTTGAAACGGCGGTAACACCGAGCGCTCGATGCTGTCCGGCCGCGTAGCGAATCGCGGGATCTCCGGCGAACCGACGATACCGAATGCCTTCGCCGGCGCATAGAGCCAAAGCTCCTGTCCGTCCCGGCCAAACTCAAGTTCACGCCCTTCGATCCGTGCCGCCAGTTTCAACCGGTCGGGCGCTTCAAACGCGACCCGCACTTCGTGTCCAACCCATCCTCGGCCGAACCCATCCGCCCCGACGATCCGCAACGTGGTGGAGAGAGTCTGTGGGATGACCCCATCCGCCGGCTCGACCACCGCGATGAACTTTCCGATGAGGGCACTCAGAGTTTCTTGGGGCGCGCGAGTTTCCTGGGCCGGTGCGCAAACCGCAGGGATCAGTAATACCGGCACCAGCAGTGCGCGGGTCAACCGAAAGCAAGGTTGGATTGGACGCATACCCGAAGGTTAAGGGTAGGGAAGCGGTCTGGCCAGAGCGAAGGTTGGTAGAACAGCGGCCGGTCCCGCAGGACGGGACACCGTCGCTCCAGGGTAGGGTCTTGCCGCTACACCTGACCACTTGACATCCCCGTTCGTCTCCTTAACTTCCGCGCATGATCGTGTGGTATCTCGCAATCAAATGGTGCGTCGCTCCCGCCCGGCGCAAGACGAGTACCTCGTGCGAAATACCAGTCCATTGAGAGTGACACCACACCAGCGAACGCCTCCCTCGTCCTCAACAAAACCCACGCACAACCCGACCATGACAACCTTGCTCAAATTCCTGCGATTGGAGTTCCTGCCTGCGAGCGTCGACCTCGCGCTGATGATACTTCGCGTTTGGCTTGGCTTGACCATGCTGCTCCATCACGGTTTGGACAAGATGCTGACATTCTCCGACAAGGCCGCCGGATTTCCTGATCCGCTCGGTGTTGGTCATCAGGTCAGCATGGGTCTGGCAATATTTGGCGAATTTGTGTGCGCGGGGTTGTTGACCATCGGGCTCTTCGGACGCTTCGCGGCGCTGGGACTCGCCATCAACATGTCGGTGGCCTTCTTCCTGGTTCACAAGGCGGCAATGGCCGGCGAGTTCAGTGGCGAACTCCCATTCATTTATCTCGCGGGGTTCTTCGCATTACTCATCGCTGGTCCTGGGAGATTTTCGCTCGACGCGATTCTATTCAAGGGAGGCGGGCGAAAGCCCTGACCCCTGGGACGGGCGCACTGTAGTGCGAACCGTCCGGTCGAACGGATGCCGCGTTCGGAGGAAACCGCGCAGGCAATGTCCGCTCAGCGCCCTACTCCGGGTCGATCGAGACGTTCAAGCATTTGGCGGGCGACCGGAATTGCCGGTTGTGCCTCGGCGAGCCGTTCCAAAAGCTTTCGCGCCTGCCCCGGCTGACTGGGGGCGAGAAGGGAGACAAAGGTGAGACATTGCGCATAGCCGGCCGTAAATTCCCGACATAACCGGGCACTCTCGACGAAGGCATCCATGGCCGATTGCTGGCGGCCCTCGGCTTCATCGATCAATCCTTCCAGATAGACATCGCGCGCACTCACATAGTCCCTCCACACGGCGATGAAATGGGCAGCACTTTCCCCCACGGCGCTCGGCCAACAACTTGATCCCGGCTGCCGCAACCGCAGCAGCGTGGCCAGCCGCTGATGAATATCGGTCGCGCTCGCCGCCTTTTGACGCGGTGCCAGGAATTGGACCACCGGACGATCGTCAGTGTTGAATGGACCGGTCCCGGCGAAGGCGTGCAGTTCATCCGGGCCGGCAAGGCAATGGCCAAAGAACCGAATTGAATCGGCGAGGGCGAAGGCGCGCAGTTCCGTTCCCAATCGTTCATTATCGAGGTGCTCCTCAATCCACTTCGGATCGCAGGGGGGTGGCGTGGTGTAACCTACGAGGCCGATTACGGGCACCTCGACATTGAACCGGAGCAGCCACGCTTGGGTGTCCGGGAATACAGCGAGAAACGTCCGAGCGATCAGCCGCACGGTTTGAATGTCCATTTGATGCAGGGGCAACCATTGACAGAACAATCCCCCCGGAGACAGCCGCCGGCGGATGGCATCGAAATGCTCGCGGGTATAAAGCAAGCCCGCGCCGTCGCGTCCCGGGTGGAACAGATCCCCAATGATCACGTCATAGCGATCGCGGGTGGCCAACACAAACCGCCGCGCGTCGGCGGCGTGCATCCGAACATGCGCATTCCGGTTGGCCTCGCGATTCTCCGGTTCAAACCAGGCCATCAAGCCAATCACCTGCGGCAGGAGCTCAACTCCATCAATCTGCAATCCGTCGTAGATCGTGGCGGCGCCCAGCGTCAGTCCGGTGCCTGTTCCGAGCACGAGGGCACGACGGGGTGCGGGATGCAACAAGAGCGGAATGTGCGCGTGTCGAGCCGCCATCTCCGTCGATCCGGTCCCGCCCATTTGAAATCGACTGTCGACGCGCAACGTTCGATTCTGATCCGGTTCCCGAAGGACAACGGCGGTCCCCAGCAGGCTTTCCCTCCAGGCCATGACGACCGCACCTTTCGGCAAATCCAGATTGTGCAGATTGGCCGGCAACAGGAGCATCAACGCCAATGGCGGCGCCACCCACCCCCACTGCCGGGCCCGGGGACGTGGCGCCAGCAGGAGATAGCCCAGCGCGATGGCCACCAGCAAGCCTTCGGCGCCCACAATCGGAAGCAAGACGACCCCGATCAGAACTGGCGCCGCGGCAGCCCCCAGGGCATTCACGCCAATGGCCTGGCCCAACCCGCCCTCGGGTCGTCGCGCGGTCTGCATCAGATGACACCACATCGCTCCCATGACGACGGTTGGCGCGAGAAACACCAGCGTCGCGGTTAGCGTCTCCGCAATCAACCGGCCCAGCCAGGAGGATGGGAGCGCGGCGTGGAATGCTTCAACAATCGCCCGGCTATACCCCAGGACAATGATGCCCAGTAGACAGGTGGCTGCCAGGAGCCCGCACAAGCCGATGACCACCGAGCGGAAGGGGGCCTCGGGCAGGAAGCGAAGGCAAACGGACGCACCCAGGGCCGTGCCGATGAGATAAACCGCCAGCACGGTTGCGTAGGTGTAAATCGTGTCGTCGAGGACCTGAGCCAGCACATGCACGACCAGCACCTGATAGCCAATGCCGAGCGTACCGGTAATGGCAAGGGTGGTTAGCAACCGTCCTCGACGCCAAAGCCCGGGGTCCACTGATCGACGCGCTGGAGCGCGACCCGTCTCCGGTTCGATCGACTCGTCCAGAAGTATCGTGAACGCAGCGCTGAGCAAAAGGACGCAGCCAAAGAGCGCAACGCTGGCTCGTAATCCCATCACGGGCATGAGCAAAGCCGTCCCCGTCAGCACTCCAAACGCCGCCCCCAGCGTATTGACGGCATAGAGCGGCGCCACGTGACGGCGCATACTCGAAAGTCCCGCAACGACCCGCTCCATCGCGACGAACGATGCGCCCAACGCGGTTGTCGCCGGAAGAAGCGCCACCGCCGGAAATCCGAACGCGACGGCCCATTGCGCGAGCGCTGAAGGATCAGTGCCGAGGATGCTTGTCGCAGCCGAGTTCACCCCGGGGATGAGCACGATCGTGAACAGTCCCCAGGCGCCGGCCACGAGTTGCAGGGTGGAAAACCAGCGCGCGGGTCGCCGGGATCTGCTGATGGGCCGATCCAGGACCCAGGCCCCCGCGGCCAGCCCAACCATGAACGCGGCAACCACGGCAACCAAAGCCGGCATCTCATGTCCCATGCCGGCAAGGAGCATCCGCGCCCAGATCACCTGGTAGCCGAGCGCGGCGATTCCGGCGAGCAGGAACATGCCATAAGCGAGCGCGATCCTGGAGCGTCGAGAAGTCATGTCGGCGCGGATGCTAGCCCGGATCCCTCATCCGCGAAACCCTTTGCTGCACACCAGGGAACCTGGGTGTTGGATGTTCGAAGTTCAGTGTTCGACGTTCGTCCGGGAATTTCGAACGTCCCAACGTCGAAGTTACCTGGAGATACAATCTCGCGCGACGATCTGCTTGAAGAGCTACTGCGACAAAGCCTACCCTTGCCCAGGTAATGAGATTACAGATGCGACAGCTCCTTCATCCACTGGCGTGGCTCGTCCTGGTCCAGTGCGTTCTTGTGGGGGGCTCGTTCGAAATGGCCGCCAGCCGAAGGATAGAGCGCACTGATTGGATGATCCGGCCGCTATTTGAGACCGCAGTCACGAACTTGAACAAAGGGGGAACGCGCCGACAGGCCGCTGACCAATTCGAGCGGATCGCTCGGGATTATCCTGGCAGTCTCTGCGAGGACCGTGCCCGGGAATACGCGAAAGTATTAAAGCGGATGAGCGAAGAAGACGCGGCTTTTCGAATGCCGACAAACCTCGCCACGTTGCCGACGCAGGCGCAGGTAGAAACCGGTCTTTCTGCCTGCGAGACTGCGACGCAGTCCAACGGACCCGGCCGGGACACACCCGGGTGCCAAGCCTGTTTCCCCAGCCAGCCCACCTCATGAAACCGGCGGCCCTGAATCCAGCGGACCGCCTGATTGCGCTCGGCTTTGATGCTGTACCGTCACTCATTGCGACCCTCGATGACACGCGTTTGACGCGAGCGTATGGGGGACGAGGCAGTTATGTACTCCGCTATGGCGACGCAGCGGTGCAGATCCTCGAGGTCATTGCCGGGCAGTCGTTTTATAACCGACGACAACCAGTTCTTACTTTCTATCCGAAGACCAGGAACTTCGGCGCGCAGTGAAACAAAGGATCACCGCCTGGTGGAGCGAGGTTCAGATTCGGGGGGAAGCGTCGTTCCTGCGCGCCATCATTGCCGAATTGTGTGAACAAATCGCAGCAACACACGAGATTCATTTTGGGCGCCGGCCGGAAGTATATTTGAATCGCCTGGCGCGAATTGAGGGAGTGAGAGCACTATCGGACATTCGGGCTTATGGGGCGGGCGGCGTTATTCGCGGATATCGTGCTGGCTACTATTCGCGCCTCCTTCTCGCTGGAGGCGATCGAGTCCTTGGTGAGGTGAAAGCCGCAGCGAATCCGAACTCGGATGAATTCGAATATGGTGCCGCATTGGCTCTGTTTCACTTCGGGCGCTTGAATGAAGCAGCGTTTAAGAGCCTGCTTTACGAGGCGACTGTCAACATTTGTCGGAAAGCCACAGATCCACCGATCCAAGTAAATCAAGACTTGTTGGCAGACACCAGGGACGATCGCTGCCTGCTGCTGCTCGCTGGCATCGCGCGGTTCAACCACCAGGAATATGTCCTTTCCTCTCGCGATTGATCGGCGCGCAACGCGAGTTCCTCGAATGGCTTCCTGAACGCCCAACTCCCAACGTCGAAGTTGCCTGGAGCTACAATCTCGCGCGCAAAGGATCTTAGATCGCCCGGTCGCGTGACCACGTGAAACACCGCCCTTCGCGATCCGCGCGGATTCCAGCCTTGCCGATCGCCCAATAATCGCCGCAACCGCACCGCGATGCCGATCTGCCGCAGGTTGCGGAGTGAAGTGCCTTTCCCCGGTCGCCAGAAGCGCAACTCGCCGCCAAAGATTAGCAATCCAACGAAAGCGGAGAACCCGGGCGATGCGGTACGGTGTGGGAATGACGCGTCGAATTCGAATCAAGATCCCCGTGGTTGCGTTGCTGCCGTGGATGACCCTTGCGGCCTTTGCCGACGAACAGCTTTTCGGTTTTGTTCGTGGCGCGGAAACATTGCCCCAAGGAAGGAGCGAGTTTTACCAGTTCGTTACCCTGCGGACTGGGAAGTCCGAAGGCACCTATTACGGGTTTGATTTCGAGACGGAGGTCGAACACGGAATCACGGACCGGTGGCAAGCCGGTTTCGGGTTGGTCCAGCGCCACATCGACAACCAGGGTGTGGATGGCGACCGCGATACCCTCGATGATTTCAACGGTTACCGGTTCGGCGGACTGACCGCCTCGACGAAGTACCGCCTCTGGAGTCCATTCAAGGATCCCTTGGGCATCGCGATTCGGCTCGAAGGCGGCTACCTCTGGCACGACGAAGTGGGCGGCTTGAAGGAACATGCGACGTTTATCGCCCCGGAAGTGGACCTGCAGAAGAACTTTCGCGATGACACCGTCATCACCGAGTTGTGGTTTGGCACCGAATGGGCCTGGGGCAAGAAACCCGCCGAGGAGTACCCGCGCGAAATCTCCTTTCAAGGAGGCTTAGGGGCGGCCTACCGATTTGCTCCGAACTGGTTCATCGGCGTCGAAGGGCGCATTCGCGCCGAGTACCCGATGTTTAATCTGGACAACTTCGAGCATGTCGTGAGCTACGCCGGACCAAGCCTGCACTACAGTTCTGAAAAATGGTGGGCAACCGTCACCTACGCCTACCAGGTGTGGGGCGACGGCGTGGACGAACCTTCGGACGGCAAGACCTATGCCGAAGAGACCGACCACCAGGTCCGCTTGAAAGTGGGTTTCAATTTCTGACGCCATGAATCGCGTTCATTATCTCGCCCTGGGCGCGGCCGTCATGCCCGCCGGGCCGTGTTACGCCACGGTCTATCATTCGGTGGAAAGCGCCCAGACAGCCTGCTTTCCCGACGCGACGCGATTTGCCAGTGCGGAGGTGAAACTCACCCGTGGACAAATGAAGGCGATCCAAAAGGATTCCGGCGTCCGTGTCCGCCTCAATACCCAGCGCGTGTGGCGCGTGGAGAAGAGGGGAGAATTTCTAGGCTGGTTCATCGTGGATGAAGTTTTGGGTAAGCACGAGTTCATCACCTGGGCACTGGCGCTCCATCCCGACGGCAGCGTCCAAAGCATCGAAGTGATGGATTACCGCGAAACCTACGGCTACGAAATCCGCAATGCCGACTGGCGGATCCAATTCATCGGCAAACGGCACGGCGCGAACCTGAAGCTGGACGACGACATCCGGAATATCAGCGGCGCCACGTTGAGCTGTCGCCATATCACGGACGGGGTGAAGCGGCTGTTGAGCTTTTATGATCTCGTGCTCAAGCGTTGAGGTTCGCCGGTGCCGGCCGCTGCTGGGCACGTTCGTCGAGGTCACGGCGCGGGGGAATGATCGGGCAATCTTGAACGGAGCGGTAAGCAGCGCGTTTGCATCCGTCCAAAACGTGCAACTCTTGATGAGCGTCCACGACAAACGCAGCGAGCTTTCGCGTGTCAATCGCCTGGCGCATGTCCGGCCCGTGCGCGTGAGCGAACAAACTTTCGGCGTGTTGGCATGTGCGCTGGAGCTCGCGAGACAATCCCGGGGCGCGTTCGACTTTGCCGTCGGCGCCACCCTCGCGCTCTGGGGCTTGCGCCCCCGGCATCTTCACCGGCAAATACCAGGCAGTTGGCGCGACATGCAGCTGCTTCCGGGCAATCGCGTGCGCTTTCTTCGCGCGCTCGCGGTGGACCTGGGTGGCATCGCGAAAGGCCACGCGGTGGACTGTGCCATCCAGGCCCTGCGCGAAGGGGGAGTCGCGTCCGGACTTGTCAACGCGGGTGGCGATCTGCGTGCCTTTGGGAGTGAAACCTGGACCGTTCACTTGCGGCATCCGGGCGCACCGCAACAACTGACCAGCCCAATGGAGTTGCGCGACGCGGCACTGGCAACGTCCTCACCCTGTTTTACGTTTCGTCCCTGGCAAGGCCGCGTCGTAAGCCACCTGGTGCGCCCGGACCACCGTTCGGCCCTCAACCGAACGATCAGTGTCAGCGTGCGCGCCTGCCAGTGCCGGCTGGCTGATGCCTTGACCAAGGTCGTCTTGAACGCTCCGCACCTGGCGGAGCGGTTGCTGGAAACATTCGAGGCCGAAGCCTTCATCCTGGCCATATGAAACGGCGCGGATTGCAATTGGGCCGACGTCAGCGGGTTACCCTTTACGCGGTAAGCATCGTCCTCGTGCTCTCGGGTGCGGCCTGGGCCTGGGCACAACATCTCGATGAGACGGCGGAGGCGAGTGAATCCATGCGAAATTTCAAGCCATGGCTATTGAAGGCGCATGGCTTCAGCGCGATGGCGTTTGTGCTCCTGTTGGGAACGCTGTTGCCGGGCCATGTCCGTCGCGCGTGGCACGCGCATAAAAACCGCGGCAACGGCGCGTTCTTTCTTTCGGCGATCAGCCTTCTCACCCTTTCCGGCTACACCCTTTATTATCTCGGCGACGAAGCGTGGCGCGAGAGCACAAGCCAGTTTCATCTTTGGCTCGGTTTGACTGGGCCGGTTCTTTTGTTCTGGCACATCCATGCGGGACGTCGGGCAACCCGAGGGTCCCGGGTCGGTACGTCAGGGTCGGGACAGACAGAATCGGAACGTGGGAAAGGATAAGATATGGATTGGGTTGACCGACCATCGCGCGGCGAGGAGTGCATCGCGATTCAGGCCAAACAGCGGCACCCGGCCCAGGTCCATCGTACGCTTCGGCCGGTACAGCACAGTCGGTCCGAGCATCGCCGCAGTCGATGAAGTCCGCTCGATGTCGTCCTCCCCTTGCTCCTGGGCGGTTTCATACTCCACGAGCAACTCCGCCACTTGAGATCATTCGCCACGCCGCTGCGCAATAGTACGCAATGGATACAGACCCGGGCAGCATCCAAATGTTTCGCGGAATGCCGTCGTGAAGTGGCTGGCACTGGCATAGCCGACCTCGAGCGCAATCCGGGTGATCTGCAGTCTCCCTTCGCGCAACAGCACCGCGGCACGTTCCATTCTCAGTTCCCGTAAGTGCTGAAAGATGCCCCGGCCCATCTGCTCCGAAAAAATCCGGCTCAGATAAAAGTGACTGCATCCGACGCGCCGCCCGATCTCCTCGAGTGACGGTGGTTCGGCGAGGTCTGCTTTTAGGATGGCGATGACCTTCTGCACACGCTCACCGTTCAGCCGCTTCACGCGCTGGCAAAGTAATTCATCGGCCGGGACCGGGGCGAAGAAGAGCGATGCGGCAACTTCAAGGGCCTTCGCATAGGACCACATTCGTCGGGCGGCCACGCACGTGGGCGGATCATGCAGGGCGCGAATCCATTCCTGCTGGCCGGCCGTCAGACGCGATACTTCGGAGATCGCGCTGGTTTGCCGTTCCCGGTACAGGCCCCGCAGACACGGGTGCAGCCCGTGTTCCTTGGGAACGATATGGCGTGCGAGGAAGTCGCTGTCGAACTCGATCGTGATGAACTGGTGTCGCTCGCCCCCGCGCCGCGCCCCGCGTAATCGGGTTTTGCCATGGAGGTAAAATCCCGCCGTACGCGGAGCCAGCTCAAGCTGACGGCTGCCCGCCCGCACTTCACCATGTCCGGAAAGATTGAGACAAATCTCCACTCCACCCGGATGGAAGCTGGCCGCCCAATCAAGATCGTTCGGAACCTCAAAATCGTGCCATTCGACGCTGAATCCCAGCTCACGAAAGCTTCCATGCAAGGGTTGCCAACCCCGGCCCACGGAGCGCCACGCGTCAGCCTCGCTAAATATCGCAGGTGACGGGCCGGCGCCGGTTGAAGTTGCCTTCATAATGCAGGGGATAAGCTATGCGGCCGCGACGTATTCGTCAGTACTATAATGAATGAAATCGGGGTGGCCAATTGGGATCACAAGCCGGAAGGTCGGACGGCTCTTCGCGAGACCCGGCCCACGCCGTCCACATTGTCATCGTCGAGCTTGAGCGGGTGGGCAAGCTCCTGCTACTGGTCACCCAAAACAACGACGGGCGCCACGCGCGGGCGCAGGAGATACTCCGTTAGTTTTCTCCGGGCGATGACGGTATCGTGCGGCAGTTTTATTAATACCGATCCACCGGTCTGTTCGAGTGCAATGGTTCTGCGGGCACGCCGGTCATCTTCTTGTCTTTCGTGTGCCGTAGAAGTGGACGGTGCGGGGGTCCATTCGGCGATGGGTGTGATGATGGCTGCCCGCATATCAGCCAGGGTGATGGGCGTTGCCGCCGCGGATCCAGTTCAGCCTGTGCCTGAGCTCAAGCCGGTTCAGCCTTTCACCTCGCCGCGGATGTCCGACTATGGTATCCCGCTGCCTCAACGATTGTTTTTCGGTCCCAACGATGTAGGAGAACGATGAAAAAGACGGCATTATTGTTCGTTTTGGTTGGTTCCTTCCTGGTGCGGGGCATCGTGCCCGGCGCTTCAGCGTCAGATTCCTCCGCGGGCTTTGCCTTTGGCGACAAAGTGGTTTTGGCCTACTACTACATCTGGTTTCAAGAGGACAATTGGATCAACACTGCGGCTGAGGGGGGCCGCAAGGAAGGGTTGTCGGGCCTGCATCCGCTGGTTGGGGCCTACAATTCCTGGGACCCAACGGTCATCGAAAAGCATATGCAACAGATGAACCGTGCCCTCATCGACGCCCTGGCGGTGTCGTGGTGGTACGATGCAAAAACAAATGGGCCGAACGCGATCCTGGACCTCGTGTATGAATCGGCCGTGGCGCACCACCTGAAGATCACCATCGACTTCGAGCACGGACGTTTTCCCCTGGAAGAGGTTTATCATGACCTGTTTTACTTCCTGAACCGCTACCAAGACCATCCGGCCATGCTGAAAGTGGAAGGCCGCCCGGTCGTCATGGTCTGGACGGCCTGGGGTCATACACCGGAAGAATGGCAGGCCCTTTTTGATCGGCTGGAGCAGAACGGGATCCACCCTTTTCCGATCATGTCCGGCAGCTACCAAAACGGCAAAGGCAGGGAATATCTTGGTTCGTTCCGCTCGCTGGAGGAATACACCCTGGTGGACATCGAAGATGGTCAGTTGGCGGAGTTCATGAAGACGATGCGTGGGCACATTGATGAATACAACCGGACTCAGGGATTCAAGAATGGCCAGCCAGCCCAGCATCACGCCACCATTTCACCCGGCTACGATGAAACCAGGAATCCTGGCCGCAAAACCAGGAACGGCGGCTTCAAAGGTGCCGGCTGGAAAGACAGAACCAAATTCGGCGTGAACTATCCGGATGATCCTGCGGGCGCCTACTACCGGGGCACCTTTGAGGCCGCGATGAGCTCACGTCCGGACTGGCTGCACATTTCCACCTTCAATGAACTGGCGGAGTTCAGTCACATTGAGGCCACATTCGAGGATGGCTACACCTATATCGATCGAACAGCAGATTTCGTCCGGGAGTTCAAAGCCCAGAAATAGCGCGACCCCATCGAGGGCGGGCGCTGGTCCTGCACGAACATGCCAGGCCATTTTATGCAAAGAACTCTTGTCCTGAGCATCGCGTGCGCGCCAATCTTACTCTACGGTCTTGGGGCTGGGCCGGCCAGCACCACTGCCGTCGTCGAAAATCGGAGACTGAACAATCTCGCAACGTTGTTGGTGGATGTCGCAGGCGCCCCGACGACGAACTCTTTTCCATTTGTTCGTTCGAGTGATGGCTGGATTTTCATTTCCCTGGCCTCGCAAGGTGAAGGCACCATCCGCGTTTCTCTTGACCAGGGCACGCCGGGAGCAACCCCGATCCAGCCTGCTCCGGGCACCGGCCTGGCCTATGAAGCAATGGCCCATGTCGCGGAGGGCGAACATATGCTCCGGATCGAACTCACCGGTCCCCTTGCGATCGAACACGTGACTGTCAAAGCGATCCCTGAGCTGATGCATTGCGGGCTTGGATTTGACCCTCAAATCAAGGCCTACGGTTTATACGACTGGGATTTTCTAAAGAACGACATTCTACCGAACATCACGACGCTCATTATTCCCAATAGCCTCAAGCTGTCCGACCTGGTCGTCGAGGATTGGCATCGACAGGGGAAACGATTCGTCGCCGAAGTGGGTATCCATTCCCAGGCGAAAAGTGCCGGCGAACATGCCAGTTTCTGGACTGGCTTCTTCGACCAATCCCCTTTCATCGATGGAATCATAATCAATGAATTCATCGTCAATCGCCCCGTTTCGGAATGGGTCCAAACGATGACTCCCGACCGTCTTTCTCGGATGGATCGGGAACGGGCAGAATATGAAATGTACTCGGAGGCATTCCAACAGATCCACGCGGATCGTCGTTTCGGCCGGAAATCGATCTACGCCTATGTAGGCGGCAGCGGCAAAGGGCTTAACCAGGAAATCATCGGCACCAACGTCATTCGCACGCTGATCAACTGCGGGTACTTCGTCGCTCCCGAACGTTATCTCCACGAAATGTCGACCGAAGAAGGTTCGCAAGAAGCCCTCGAGTCATTCGTCGAAGGCCTGGCCGACTGGGAGGCAAAAGAACCTGGGGTGAAACCACAGATGATCATCACCTTCGGGCTCTTTTCCATGCCCCCTGGCAGCATCAACAAACAGCCCAATGTCGATTATCACGTTTGGATGGATCGGCAGATGAACGTCGTGGCCAACGACCCTGCCCTGACCAACATCGCGGGTCTGAATTGGTGGACTTCCAGCCTGGCCGATGAGGAAACGGTCCGGTTTGTGGGGAAACTCTACCGGCATTATGCCCTCGAAGGCAGGACCAACCGGTTGACCGATGACCCGCTGTTCCTGCAGCACATCGAGAACGCGGATTTTGAGTACGGCACAAATGGCTGGAACCTCCATCCCGCAGAAGCGGGCAGCATCGCCGCCAAGAGTTTTCCTCGTTACGGCAGGATTGAAGGCCGATACATGGGACTCGGGCGCCCCGCCGACCCGGAACACATCGGCGACACGTTCCTCTGGATGCAGCGGAGTGAAAAAGGACCCAATACGTTTTCACAAACCATAAAGCAGCTTCAACCTGGGAGACTATACTCCCTGAAAATGCTCGTGTGCGATTTCAACGATCTGATCGCGCCAAAACCGAGACCGATCGCCGAAGCCAAATCCGTCTTCGATGTCGTTATCGAAGGTGTGGATATCGATGCCGGGCGATCGTTCAGCGAAGTTTACGCCTCCAGCCCCGAGCCTAAAATTCCCGTGTGCATCACCTATCATTGGGAAGTCTTTAGAGCCAAACGGACAACCGCAACTTTGACCGTCTCCGACCGCCCGTCCCTGGATCAATCGACTCCGCCCTTTGGACAGGAGCAGGCCTTCAACTTTCTCGAGATTCAGCCCTATCACGAATAGGGAATCGATGTGGGTGCAACCATTTCGGTCTGGCAGGGCACGGATATCCTGCCACTGCGTCAGGATTATTCGGGCTAAGCCCAACGCGCCTGGATTCGAGTCCAAGTTCCAGTATTTGAGCGAAACAGAAATCCCGGTGATTGACGAATGATCGTCCCTTGCCCGAGAAAGGCACAGTCGCGCTCCGGCCAAGCTGCGCAAGTTTTTGGCGGAGCGCGGCTGGGTCGAAGACCAGCCGCAGCAACGGCCCACCGCCGCATCAGCGGGAGTTCCCGTCTCCACTCGGGATCAAAGCCCGCGCCACATCCGTATTGAATTGGCAGTTCGCCGTTTTCAGATTCTCGGCAAGCTGCGAGAGCCCGCTCAGAGCGACCTCCCGAGAGGGGCGATCCCCGCGGCCATTCCAATGATCCACGACCTGTTTGAAGTCGCTCGGTTGAGGGACGGTGAGGATACACGAAGAGGATCGAACCTTTTTGTACGGCCACCAGGCCCAACCGATGTGGTTGGACTCGACGAGCGTCACACAATCTTGAAACCATTCATTTGAGTTTTCGCCGCTTTCTCCCAACCAAAGGGGCATCCCGTAGCGCTCGCGCAGCCGAAGGAAACCGCTGATCTGTTCCTGGGTGTTGGGATTCCAATACTTGTGGAAGCTCATCATCAAATTGTCGTCCCAGGGGCCGGGAAAGCCACGGTAGTTATTTCCCCAGCCATTGCCTTCGACGATGATCAGGTGATGGGGATCGACCGCTCGGATTTCCTTCGTGATGATTCGGTAGAGCTCCCAGATGGGCTGGCTGGAAGTGTCTTCCTTGCCGTTCTTGTCTTTCCCCTCAAATGTCCAGTTGGGTTCGTTCAGTAGATCGTATCCGCCCACCCAAGGCTCATTGGCATAACGTTCAGCCAGTTTCCGCCAGAGGGCGATCGTCTTGCGTCGATTGGCCGCGCTCTCCCACAAGGAGGGCTTCGTCGCATCGTAATCCGAAATGTTCGCGTCCTTGCCTTGTCCACCAGGAGCGGCGTGCAGATCCAGGATCAAGTACAGACCGTTTGCCGCACACCATTTCAGGAGATTATCTGTAAGCGTGAAGCCGGTCGTCAGCCAGGTATCCTGCCCTTCGCTCGGTTCGTCCTCAACCGGCAACGTGAAGAGTTTGTAGTGCATCGGCAGGCGGACGGAGTTGAAACCGGACCGGGCGAGCAACTCGACGTCTTCACGAGTCATATGATTTTGCAGCCAGCGTTCGTAAAACCGGTCGCATTCCTCGCGGCCCACCAGATCCGCGATCCGCGCCTTGATCGAGTGTTGGGTGCCCGTGCCTCGGATGCCGAGCATGTAGCCCTCCTGCAACATCCAGCCACCCAGACCCATTCCACGCAGGAGGATCTGCTCCCCTTTGCCATCGACGATTCGGGCGTCCCTGGCCCGGAGGAAACCGTCTGCCTGGACGACCGTCAGTCCGAGGAGTCCCAAAAGGAATAGTAAGGAAGCAACAGTTCGTTTCATAGGTCGCTCGGACTCTGCCAGACCAGGCTCGGAATGGCGAGCAGAGTTGGTGTGGGCAGAAAACGACGGCCAGAACGACGACGAGGAGGAGAATGCATCGCGCCGCGTCGGGAGGATTCGAATGCTCCGAACCCGGTGTACACTGCTGCGACTGGCGCTTCGTGCACAGTCGCGCTCCGGCCAAGTTGCGCACGTTTCCGGCGGAGCGCGGCCGTGCCCCGTCTGCGACGTTTTGCGCTTGGGATCGGCGTCTGTTAGCATCCGGCGGATGTCTCGCCAGCGCCGAAAATCCAGCGAACGCAAGCAAGACCGGGAATTCCTCGCCTTCGAGAATGTGTCGCTTCGGTGGGGAGAGAAGCTTGTTTTCAAAGACACGAATTGGACCTGGCGGGCAGGTGAGCACTGGGCATTCCTGGGACTGGATGGCTCGGGCACTTCATTGCTGATTGAAGCGATCCAGGGCCGGGCGCCGCCGATCCAAGGGGAAGTGCGCGGGCCATGTCCCGGGCCGGGCCCTGAGGAGCGATTCATCGCGCCCGCCACCGCGCACGTCTCGCCGCAGACTCAGCGCGACGTGGCTGTGCGGGAGAGTTCCTTTTATCAACTCCGCTGGCACAGTGGGCTCGAACAAGGTTCGGGGACGGTGGGGCAGTTTCTTTCGCAGGGTAGCGTTGAGGAACACAATCCATTTGAGATTGACCCTTGTCGGGAGCAGCCCGAAACGTTTCTGCGGCGACGCCGGCAGTTCATTCGCCGACTGAAGATCGGGCCGCTATTGCGGCGGAGGCTGGTTCACCTTTCCAACGGTGAGCTGCGTAAAGTCCTTCTGATCCAGGCGCTGCTCAAATCGCCGCGTCTGCTGATTCTGGAAGAACCGTACGCCGGCCTGGATGCCAAGACGCGGCGGAAGCTAGCCACTGTGATTTCGCAATACACGCGTGGCGGCGGCAAGGTCCTGGTCGCGACACATCGAGCGGAAGGTATTCCCGCCGGCGCCACGCATCTACTGCTGGTCGAGAATCACCGGGTCATCGCTCAAGGCCCGAAAAAGCAAGTCGTGGATATTTGGCGGAAACGATCGGGCGCCACGCCGTCCCCGCCCGGACGATCTCCGCGGCGCGGACCGCGTCGGCCAGCGAAACGCACTGACGCTGGCAAGTTGTTGGTGGAATTTCGCCACGTGACCGTGTTCGGGGCAGGCCGAACGATTCTCCACGATATTGTATGGACGTTGCGCGAGGGCGAATGCTGGCTGTTGCTTGGGCCGAATGGGGCGGGCAAGTCGGCGATGTTAAATCTAATCCAGGGTGATCATCCGCAGGTTTACTCCCAGGACATCCGGCTCTTTGGCGGTCGCACGGAATCCACTCAGACTCTGTGGCGCGCGCGACAGCACATCGGCTGGATGTCGCCGGAGCTGCATCAGCATTACCCCGCAGGTTGGGATATCGAAGACGTGGTCTGCTCGGGCTTTACCCATACGCTGGGTCTTCATCAGCCTTCTTCGCGGCGTCACCGCGCCGCCGCTCGGGAATGGTTGATCCAGCTTGGATTCGCCCGGCGTGCCCATGTTCCGTTCGGAGAACTCCCTTTCGGCCGGCAACGCCTGGTGCTCCTCGCGCGAGCCGTCGTGAGGCAACCGCGTCTGCTCGTCCTCGACGAACCCTGCCAGGGTTTGGACACGACTGAGCGCCGCATTTTGCTGCATGCCGTTGAAGGCGTGATTACGCAGACGGGCGTGAGTCTCATCTTCGTCACGCACCGCGAACACGAGGTCCCGAACTGCATCACACACCTGTTGCGGCTGAGTTCGGGCCGAGTGTGCGAGTCTCGCCGGGTATCGCGCGCCGATTCCATCTCGGGCGAGACTTACCGGGACTGAACATCATAACACAACACCAAATCCTGGTCGCGAATGTAGAGCCTGCCGTTCGCGATGCTCGGATGCGACCAGGCCTTTTCCGGCGCGCGATCCGGTTGAGCGAAGCGGCCTTTCTCGCGGTATTCCGTCGGCGTCGCTTCCACGAGGACCATCGTGCCGGTGTCTTCTTCGCGGCAATAAAGCATGCCGTCGGCGAACGACACACAGCCCTTCTTGATCTTCTCCTTCTCGGCCCATCGTCCCTCGCCGCTCTCAAATTCCTGACAGGTCAATCCTTTACTATCCGAATAGCCGTAGACGTGATCGCCGACTTTCACGACGCCGCCATGGTGGTTGACCATCACGTGGTTGTCATACACCTGTTCCGCAGTGAATTGGTCCGATGCCTTGGTTAGCTTGAATAGTTGGCAGCCGGCCCCATACCCGGAAGTCACATAAACTTCGTTCTCGGACACGATCGGCGTGGGAATGACCGCGACGTTGCCCCGGCGCGGCGCGCGCCACAGCACCGCGCCGTCCTTGGGCGAGATGCCGACCAGGCTAGCGGCAGTGAGTTGGACGTATTGTCGTGTGCCGTCGATCTCCGCCACGACGATGGAGGAGTAATGCGCCGGGTCGGTGAAGCCCTTGGATTGCCAGATCACGTTGCCCGTTTTGCGGTCCAGGGCCGCCATGGCACCATGGGGTCCGCCCGGGGTCACGACCACCTGATCACCATCGACCAACGGCGACTCCGAGTACCCCCACTCCGGGGGCTTCTCCGCGCTCAAGTCCGTTTGGTAATTTTTGCGCCATTGTTCCCGGCCGTCCGCGGCGTTCACGCAGATGAGCTCGCCCCATTGGTTGACCGCGAACACCTGTGTTCCATCCACAGTTGGGGTGGAACGGGGCCCGGCGAATTCGTAGCCTGGTGGCCCGCATTTGCCGGCCTTGCCAACTTTTGTGGACCATATCCCTTTTCCGTCGTCGGCGCTCAACGCCATCACGTAATTGGCATCCTCAAGGTCGCCGATCGAATAGATCCGGTCCCCGACCACGGAAATGCTGCCGAAACCTTTGCCCAGCCCGGTCGCTTTCCATAACAGTTTCGGACCGTCCGCGGGCCATTTCTGGAGCAGACCGGTGTCGGTGGATTTACCGTCGCGATGAGTGCCGCGCCACTGAGGCCAGTCGTCTCCAAAGATGCGGAGCGACGATGTCAGCGCCAGCAGACTGAACAAAACAAGTGCGTGTTTCATAAAATGTTTTTCAGATGACGCCTGTCGGCTGTGTTGCCAGAGCCGGCACCCCACGTCGAACGCAGCGACGGCTCCTATTCAATCATAAATCCCGAGTCATGGGCAACGCGCGTTTTCCTCACGCTCCTACCGCGGGCCTGGCGGCAGTGTGCAATTGAGAATCGGGATTGCGGCGAAGGAAAGGGCGGCGCTACCTCGACGCGCTGGATTCCACGCGGCTTTTGCTTGAACCCGGCGCATAGAATGAGAGATTCCGGGACATGAACTCCCCGGCTCCTGGAAAAGTGCCATGGCCGCAAGCCCAATCGCTCGGGCTTCCACGACGCTACTTCCTTCGCAATCTTGGTTTGAGCTCCGCTGCGCTGAGCCAGGCGCATCTGCTTTTCGCAGATGAAAGAAACGCGACTGAGCCCGACGCGCCAGGCCCCGATGCCTCCTGGCCGGTGCTGCGACAGTATGATCGGGAACACCAACATCGCATCGCGATGCCCCTGGGTGGGATCGGCACCGGCACCGTTTCGCTGGGTGGACGCGGTGACCTCCGCGATTGGGAGATCATGAACCGGCCGTCGAAGGGATTCACCCCCATCGCTCAAGCGGCTCCGTTTGTCGCAGTGCATCTGAAACGCGGCGATGGAGAGGCTTTCGTGCGGGCGTTGGAGGGCCCGTTGGCGGCGGCCGAGTATGAAGGCAGTCATGGGAGCACGACACCCAATCACGGTTTGCCCCGGTTCAGGGACAGCGTTTTCGCGGTGGCTTATCCACTGGCCCAAGTGCTCCTGCGGGATCCGGATTGTCCGGTGGACGCGCGGCTGGAGGCATTTAACCCGCTGGTTCCAGCCAACGCGGACGCCAGCGGATTGCCGGTGGCGATCCTGCGTTATGCCCTGCACAACAAGAGCGACGAAGCAATCGCGGCCTCGGTCTCCGCAAATCTCCCCAATTTTGTCGGAAACGATGGCTCGGAAGTCCGGCGTGATTGGAAGAATGATCCGTACCCGGTCGGTGAAAAGGGCAATCGGAATACCTACCGCGAAGGGGCTGCAATACGGGGCTTGTTCCTGGACACGACCGGGGTCGATTCCAAAGCAGCAGCCTGGGGAACCCTGGCGCTGGCAACGACCGCCACCGAAGGCGTGGGTTATCGCACCGCATGGGAACAGCGTGGATGGGGTGGCGGGCTCCTCGATTTCTGGGATGATTTTGCAGCCGACGGCGTGCTCGAAGAACGGCGTTCCAACAGTGACGCGCCGATGGCGTCGCTTTCCGTTCAGTTCGATTTACCGCCGCATACTACGCGCAAGGTCACGTTCATCGTCGCCTGGCACTTTCCCAACCGACGGACTTGGACGCCGGCCAGCCCGGAGACCGAAGCGGACATCATTGGGAATTATTACACCACCCGATTCCCGGACGCATGGGCGGCGGCGGGACAAACCGCGGCTGATCTCGATTCACTGGAGCGTCAGACCATCGCGTTTGTCCGGTCGTTTTGTGAGAGCGATCTGCCGATCGAGGTGAAGGAAGCGGCGCTGTTCAATCTCAGCACGCTCCGAAGCCAGACCTGTTTCCGCACACCCGACGGCAAGTTCTTCGGATTTGAGGGCTGCTCCAACCATCAGGGTTGTTGCCATGGCTCATGCACCCATGTGTGGAATTACGAGGTGGCCACCCCGTTTCTTTTTGGCGCGCTCGCGCGAACGATGCGCGAGGTTGAATTTGGCCATGCGACGGACGACCGCGGTTTGATGAGTTTCCGGGTTGGGCTGCCCCTGAGCCGGGCGCAACAGTTTGGGAAGGCGGCCGCCGATGGCCAGCTCGGGTGCATTTTGAAGATGTATCGCGAATGGCAGCTCTCCGGCGATGACGACCTGCTTCGACGCCTATGGCCGAAGGTCCGGAAAGTGGTTGAGTTCTGCTGGATCCCGGGGGGATGGGACGCGGATCGGGACGGCGTGATGGAGGGTTGCCAGCACAACACCATGGACGTCGAGTATTATGGGCCCAACCCCCAGATGGAGTTCTGGTACCTGGGCGCGTTGGTCGCGGCCGAACGAATGGCGGACAAAATGGGCGAAAGCGACTTTGCGGAAACGTGCCGCGCATTGTTCGAGAGCGGCCGGGCCTGGACCGACGCGCACCTGTTCAACGGCGAGTACTACGAGCACCGGATTCAATTGCCCAAGTCCGCCGCCGACGTTGCTCCCAGCCTGCTGGTCGGGATGGGGGCGTCGGATCCAACCCGGCCTGATTTCCAATTGGGCCCGGGATGCCTGGTGGATCAGTTGGTGGGCCAATTCATGGCGCATGTCTGCGGGCTCGGTTATCTGGCTGATCCGTCGCACGTCCGCCGCACGCTCAGGAGTATCCGACATTTTAACCATCGCGATGCATTGACCGATCACTTCAACAACATGCGCTCGTTCGCGCTCGGTCCGGAAAAGGCCCTTTTGATGGCGAGCTTCCCGAAAGATCGGCCGCGGTTTCCATTCCCCTATTTTCCCGAGGCGATGACCGGCTTTGAGTACACCGCCGCAGTAGGAATGCTCTACGAGGGCCAAACCGAGGCCGGACTTGACTGCATTCGTGATATCCGGGAACGCTACGATGGCCGCCGGCGCAGCCCTTTCGACGAAGCCGAATGCGGGCATCATTACGCGCGGGCCATGGCCAGTTGGGCGGCGGTGCTGGCGCTTACCGGGTTTCATTATTCCGCCGTCGATGAAACGATGACCTTCGCCGCACGCACCGGGCGATATTTCTGGTCGACCGGGTATGCTTATGGGAAATGCGCGCTTGAGCCGCAGATCGATAATTTCGTGGTCCGGGTCGAGGTGTTGGGCGGAAAGATGTCGATGCAGGAATTCCGTCTACGCTATTTTGGGCGGCACCACTGGGCATCGGTGCAACGCCTGGAGGCGGGCATGGAGACACGATTCGCGGTGGCCAAGTCCTCAGAATCCATTTAGAACCGTGGGTGACAAAAGCGCGATTATCGCGGCCACCGCAACTTTCGATTCCAGGCGGGTTTGCATTGTCTCATGTTATCGCGCGGCGAGGCGGAATAATTTCCATCCCAGGATGCACTTGTGAACGCACACGCACTCCGGCGATGTCTGGGCCCGATTGTTTTCGGTTTGACGATTGCCCACGTGTCGGCGGATACGACCTTGACCACGTGCACCGAATCGGCTCTGGATACGGCACTGATCGCCGGAGGACGAATCGTCGTGAGCTGCGACGGCACGATTACCCTTGGATCCACCAAGGTGATCGCGCTCGACACGACCTTGGATGCCTCCGGACAATTGACCCTCAGCGGCGGGGGCACAACTCAATTGTTCACCATCAATCCCGGAGTCACCCTCACCCTCCACCGGTTGACCCTTGCCCGTGGCAACTATCGCGGCGCCGATGGCAGCGACGGGGGCGAACTTGAGGATGGTGATAATGGACGTCCAGGTTTCGGGGGAGCACTATTCAATGACGGCGGGACGCTTGTGGCCGTCGAAGTCACTTTCGCGACGAACAAGGTGGCTGGAGGCAATGGCGGACAAGGCACCGCCGGTCAGTTCCTCGGCGCGAACGGCCGGGATGGCGGCAGAGGCGGAATCGCGACGGGCGGCGCGATTCTGAATCGCTCCGGCCAATTGTTCCTGACCAACTGCACGTTTATTTCCAACGAGGCACAGGGAGGAACCGGAGGCCTTGGAGGCGACGGGCTAATCAGCAGCTTCAATGGAAACGGGGGTGATGGCGGTGACGGCGGATTCGGCCGAGGTGGAGCGATTTACAGTGAGGGCGGCGGTCAACTCGTCCTGGTGGATTGCACATTCGCGGATAACCGCGCGGCCGGGGGAACCGCCGGAGAACCCGGTTTGGCCGGCGGTGGAGTCACCTTCGATGGTTCGATGGGTTCTGCAGCCGGCGGCGAAGGCGGCGCCTTATTTGCCGACACCGGTTCCGTGGTGGGTCTACGGTCCACCCTGAATCGGAATAGCGTTCGCGGAGCGGATGGCTTGGGAGGCCTTAACGGATTCGAACGCCGCGTGGGAATGAAGGGTGGTAGAGGGGCCTCTGCACGTGGGGGCGCTGTCGCCGTCGAAAATGGAACCGCCGCGTTCACCAACTCGACCTGGTATGCAAATACAGCCGCGGGCGGAACCGGAGGCGACGGGGGCACTGGCGGCGAAATCGGCTTTGGCGGAGATGGCGGAGATGGCGGAGATGGCGGATCCGCAGCGGGAGGCTCCGTCTACCTGAGCGCCACCAGCGCTGGCTCATTCGTAAATTGCAGCCTTTCCGCGGGCACCCTGACCAATGGGATGGGCGGGATGAGAGGCGAAGCCGGCGCAGACACCGCAAACTCAGGCGACAACGGCTCGGCCGGGCGCGCCGAGGGCGCCAACATCGCGACCGACAGCGATGCCGTAGTATTGCTTTTCACGCTTTTGGCCTACGGGCAAGGCGACGAAAATGCATACGGCCACATCAATGACGGCGGGTTTAACATCAGTTCCGACAACTCACCCGCCTACGGGCATGAAGCGAGTCTAAACGAGATCGATCCCCTCCTCGGAACCCTGGCCGATAATGGCGGCCCAACCCGAACGCTGGCCTTGAATCCCGCGAGCCCGGCCCGCGATCGCGGCGGAAATGTCCGATGGGTCGATACCGATCAACGCGGACTGCTTCGAGTTGGGGCGGTGGACGTGGGCGCCTATGAGTACCGACGGCGCGGCCCGTCTGGCCGTCGATGTTGCCGGGTCGTCGGTCAGCGTCTCCTGGCCGGTCTCCACACCACCGAGACACCTGGAATTCACTTTGTCACTCCGGGTGCCGGAATGGCAACCGGTCAGCGGAACAGTTCAGACGGGCTCCAGGTCCGTTTTCACCAGTAACGCCGCGGACACGACCCAGTTTTATCGACTGAGCGAGTGAAAGCGGTATTCCGCGGGGATCGGTAGTCAGATGCGTTGTTCTTCGAGATCGTAGACATCAAAGAAGACGTAGACCGGCCGATTCCGCGGAACGAACTTGGGCGCGTAATCTTCCATGTACTCCTGAATGCTGTCCGGCAATTCACTGAGACGCTTGCCCCGCAGGTCATTGTTCCACCGAATGATCTCAATGCGCGGGCGCGGCTTTGCCGATTTTTGAATCCATTCGGTAATCTCGACATCGGTCGCCCCGGTCGCCACACACTCACGAAATTTCTCGTAGGGTAATTCGGCGAAGTCCAGGAACATGGCGTCCACTGGACATCCGGAATGATATTCACCACCAGTGCCTGCCAACACCGCCCGACATTTGTCCACCGCCCGTGCGAGGATGACGTAGCCAGCAAGCATCTCACGCGGGCTCCGTGGGAATTCACGAGTCAGATCACGGGCCAGAAGCTTGAGTTTTTCTTGTGCGTTCATGCAATCTCCATGTACCGATGATATCTACTTCAATTTCGGCTGAGCGCAACCATGGCGGGGAAACTTATTGCGTGGAGTGGGTCGATGAAAAACCCCGGGCACGGCGCGTTAAGCGTTTGGGGCTGGCGCAGGTGCGCCATCCAGGAGAACCTTTCCGGGAAGACAGGACTCGCCTCCCGGCTCGTCGCAGAAGCAATCGGTTCAGGGCGTGCTCTTGGCGGGAACCCGAATGATATCGATCTGCTTGAGGTTGCTGGCGCCCAACTCCAGCAGTGAGGCATTTTGATACAGTTCCAAATCAGGTTTGCTCCCCGGTAGTTTGGCCGCCTGCCGCTGGCGTTCGAGTTCTTCGATGGCCAGCACATCGAGCGCAACGGGATCGCGGCTGAACCAGAGTTCGTTGAGGATCGAGGAGTAATGAAGAAGTTGGCGCTCTTCCCCCTGGTACTGGGCAATCAGGGAATCCACGATGCCAAACAAGTAACGATCATAAAAATGTTCCGCCATGATTTCGGGCACGACCTCGGCCAGTCGGCCGGCGTCGTTCTCGAACCGCAGGGTATTGTCGATGCTGCCAAGGGTCAGTCCATAGAGTTGGCCGGACACGCCCACGAGGTTGTGATTGAGCAAAGGCGTGATGCAAATAATCTTGGTCAATTCGTGCGTGATCAGTTTCGAGAGGTGCGACCGGCGTCCTGCACCTTCCTGTTGTTTGCCAAACTCGAGATCGCCCCAGATGAGACGCCCGAGTAACGGTTTCTCATAAGCAACCTCAGGGTCATACCCCGCATCAGCACTCCCCTCCAAGCGAATGCCGTATCGATCGACCAGTCCCAGGTAGCCGCTCCGCCGCAGATCAAATTCGTGCTTGTCCCACACCACGATGCGATCCGGCGGTAGCCCGGCGCCCATCAGACTCCGCACCACGGCCTCAACCACGGCCGGACGCGTGCCCGCGGTGGGACCCGGCGCTGCGAAGACTTTCAAGCCCACGATATCCTGCGTTGAAATGAGGCTGAGCCAGGCCTCGCGGGCGGTCTCTTTTTGCGTGAGATTCGTCAAACCCCGTTCCACCATCGGCAAAATGACCGCAGGCTGGGGAAGGAATGTCACGGTCGCCGCCGGATGATGCACGATCACCACACGCGAGCGGGGAAGCAGCGCGGCGGCCGACACGGTCTGGGCTGATACGGGAGCGGCATGAAAGAACGCGCCCGCCAGCCCCATGCCCAGAATCGCCGCAGGTTTGATCATGCCGTCCAGACGTTGCCGGGGGTTTCTTGACTCACCGGAAAGCGAATGTTACCACCCTTCCTAATGCTGACCACCAAAAACCGGGCTGGAATCGGTCAGACCGGCATCCTTATGTTCGGTTTGGCATGGTGGTTGGCGGGTTGCACTCCGGCGGGGCCGCGGGCACTCCTTGAAGGGGCGCGGCTTTTGGATGCGGGCAAGATCGAAGAGGCCACTGCATATCTCGAGCGCGCCGTCCAACGGATCCCGCAGAATGCCCAGGCTTGGAATCATTTGGGAGTTGCATATCACCGATCCGGTCGGCTCGACTATGCCGCCCGCGCCTATCAGCAGGCCCTCGTCCTCCAGCATGACCTCGCCCCCGCCCGATTCAACCTCGGCTGCCTCGAACTCGAACGCGGCGATTCCGAATCCGCCATCCGCGATCTTTCGGCTTACCTTGGCGGCCAACCCAAATCGACTGTAGCCTGGCTCAAACTCGGCAGTGCCTATCTCCGAACCCGTCAGCCCGACAATGCCGAGCAATGCTTTCGTCAGGCGCTCCAACTCGATCCCGAGCTTCCCGAGGCCATCAATGGTCTCGGCCTGGTGCAGATCCAACGCCGCCGTTATCCGGAGGCATATCAGCAATTTCAAACCGCCACGCGGGCCCAGCCCGGCTACATACCCGCCCTGCGCAACGCCGCAATTGTCGCCCAACAGTATCTCAAGAACAAACCGGTGGCCCTTGAACGCTACCAGGATCTGCTCAGCTTGCCTGCTGTGCCGGAGTCGGAAAGCATCCAGCTCCTGGCTGCCCAACTGCAGAATGAGCTGAATCCCCTGCCGCCGGCTCAGCCCACGCTGGCCCAGGTCGCGCCCAAGCCGGAAACTTCCACTCCCTCGAACGCCGACCAACACCCGCTGGTGAATGCCCCCTCCTCGTCACTGACGAATTCCGTTCCTGCCAGCGCTCCGGAGCCAACCGCAGCCACTCCGACAAATCCCGCACCGGTTACCCTGTCCATAAGCACCAATGCCTCCAACCCGAATCTCGCGCGATCGGTTATCCATGAACCGCCGCCCACCATTTCCGCGGAACGGCCGGCCGTCTTACCGCCGCAACAAGCGCCGAAACGCAATGAGAACGCCCGGCAAGTTGAACAACGCCCGGTGCCATCCGAACCCGCTGCCAATTCGCTTTCGCCATTCCCGCGTTATCGCTACCGCGTGCAGGGAAGTTTCAAATCCGGGGATCGGGCTGCCGCGTCGCGATTAGTCGAGGAAGGCTACCAGGCGCATACTCGATATCGATTCTCGGATGCCATCGATCTGTACCAGCAGGCCATTCAGAGTGATCCTTCGTTTTTCGATGCCCGTTACAATCTCGGCGTTGCCGCGTACGAAAATGGCGACCTGGCGCTCGCGCTCTCCGCTTATGAAGCGGCCCTTGCCATCCAACCGGAGTCACTCAAGGCCCGATTCAATTTCGCCTCTACTCTCGAGCAAGCGGGTTATCCCCAGGATGCCGCCGATGAACTCGAGAAACTGGTCCTCGCCCATCCCGACGAGGTTCGGATCCAGGCTTCACTAGCCAACCTCTATGCCCGGAAACTGGGAGATCCCAGGCGCGCGCGAACGCATTACCTCCGCGTGCTGGAGTTGGATCCGCGATATCCGGAAGCGACGGCGATACGCTACTGGCTCGAAAGCCATCGTTGATCTGGAGAGCCAGGTCCGTGGCACGGCGGCTGCTTCAAGCCCCGTTAGCAAATTGAAAACGAGCCGGGAAAGTTCTCGCAACAGTCATGGAACGTTATGAATCACTTGGGCTTCAACTGGTTTGACCTCGTTGCCCTGGGAATCCTCGCCGCGGGTGTCACGGTAGGTCGCAAGCGCGGTATGTCCACTGAACTGCTGGATCTCGTCCAATGGGCCACTATGGTCGTCGTCTGCAGTCTGACCTATCCGTCCTTTGGCAAAGACATTGCCGGGTTCACGGGGCTCGGCCCTACCACATCCTGTATCCTCGCTTATTTGCTGGTGGCCGGAGGTATCTTCGCCTTTTTTCTCCTCCTGAAACATTATATTGGACGAAAACTCTTCGGCAGCGACGTCTTCGGCGCCTCGGAGTATTATCTCGGCATGGTCGCGGGCGCGGTGCGCTCGCTCCTCATGCTCGTCTTCGCCCTGGCCTTGTTCAATGCTCCGCAAATCTCCGATGCCGCATTGGCGGAGCGGATCGCAGCCCAGAACGACAGCCTCGGCGCCATTTACTTTCCGCCCTATGGAACGATCCAACGCTCCGTGTTCCGAGATTCCTGTTCCGGCCGCCTGGTTAAACAATACCTCGCCGCACAACTCATCCACGTAAAGGGTTCCTCCACCAGGAGCGAACCGGACAATATCTGGCGGCGCCGGGAAAAGGATATCGACGAGATCATCGGGACGAGCCGGCGCCATTAAATCGGCCAGCAGAGAATCGCTGTCGCTATTTCCCTTCCCCCATCCTAGGGTTGGTCCATGGGTGGCCTGTTTTCCCAGGCGGTTCTCGATCATATCCGGGCCGCCAGCGACATCGTTGAAATCATTGGCTCCTACCTGCCCCTGAAACGGGCCGGCGCGAATTTTGTCGCCCTCTGCCCGTTTCACAAAGAAAAGACGCCGAGCTTCAATGTCCATCCGCAACGGCAAATCTTCCACTGCTTTGGATGTCACAAAGGCGGTGATGTCTTCCGGTTCGTCCAGGAATTCGAAGGGATCCATTTTGGCGAAGCGGTCCGTCGCCTTGCCGAGCGCGCCAGTATTCCGCTCGAATACGATCTCAACGACGCGCAGCGCCAGCATCGGCAACTCAAGACTTCTCTCCTCGAAATTCATGAAGGCATCACTCAACGCTGGCATCAGGCCTTAATCAATGACGCCAACGGTCGGATCGCCCGCGACTATCTCGAGAAACGCTCCGTCGCCCCGGAAGCCCTCGCACTCTTCCGGCTCGGCTATGCGCCGGAATCCTGGGACGATACCGTGAATTGGGCCAGGAGCAAAGGCTACAACCTCGGATTGGTCGAACGCGCCGGCCTCATCATCCGAAAGGACGAATCCGCTCACTACTACGACCGATTCCGTGGTCGGTTGATCTTTCCCATCTGCGACGACCAGGGCCGCGTCATCGGGTTCAGCGGCCGGATCCTCGCCGGTGACGAAAAATCCGCCAAGTATGTCAATTCGCCCGAAACTCCGATCTTTTCCAAAGGTCGAGTCTTCTTCGGGCTCGACAAGGCTAAGCGAGCGTTGCTGGACCGCGGCTTCGCCCTGGTGTGTGAGGGACAGCTCGATCTCATCGCCTGTTCGCTGGCCGGCGTCCAAAACGTCGTGGCGCCCCAGGGCACCGCCTTCACCCCCGAACACGCCAGCATCTTGAAACGCTACGTCGATGAAGTCGTCCTTTGTTTCGATGCCGACACCGCCGGCGAAAATGCCGCGGTGCGGATTCACGAAAGCCTATTGACCGCCGGCCTCGCCGTACGCGTCATGACCCTGCCCGCATCGCACGACCCCGACAGTTTCATCAGGACCTCCGGGGCCGCCGCGTTTCGGGAGCGCCTCGACCACGCCCGTGAGTTCTTCGACTTCTACCTGGATCACCTGGCCGAAAGAGAAGATGTCGCCTCTGATAAAGGCCAACTGGCCATCATTCAGGCCATGGCGGAGATGTTACGGAAAACCGGAGACGCGGTCCTTATCGACAAGTACGCCCAAAAGACCGCCATGAAACTCGCCGCGCAGATGCAGATTCCGCTCTCCGCCGACGCCGTTCGCGCCCAGTTCAAAAGAGCGAGTCGTAAGGCCAGCCCTGTTCACTCCCCCGGATCTGAAGCGCCATCAGTTGAGGATCGGCCGTCGGCACAGGAGTTCTGGCTTCTCAAGTTATTGTTATCCGATGAAACCCTGATCGATTGGGCGGCGGCGCACCTGGTTCCGGATTGGATCCGTCACGAGCTGACGCGCAGGATCATCAAGGCATGTCTGGATGCGCATCGCCAAGGCCGGCACGGCGTCTCTGCATTGCTGGCGGAATTCGACGACGCCCGCGCTCAGTGCCTCATCAGCGAAGCCGCCACCGCGCAACGCGAGATCCCTAATCGACCCCAACAACTAATGGACCTGACTCGCAGACTCCGCGACGCCTCGATCGATCGCCAGTTGGCCGTGCTCGCCGCGCGGGTTACCCGTCCCGAACTCACCGACGCAGAACGCCTCGAGCTCCTCCGCGAACAGCAGGAATTGCGAGTCCGCAAACGTGAACCGATCTCGACATTGGATTCTTGATGACGATGAATACAAAAAGTGCCCTGCCACGGCTGGTCCTCCTTGCCCTGATGTTGCCCGCCGTGTCGCGGGCCCAATGGCTTTACCACACCAACTACGGCGCCCTCACGATCGGTCGGTACCTCGGCGCCGACAGCACCGTGATCGTTCCTGAGTCCATCGGAGGCCTTCCGGTCACCGGCATCGGGCTGCGCGCGTTCTCCTTTAACGAAAACCTCACCGACATCACAATCCCCGAAAGCGTTACCAACATCGAGGGATCGGCGTTCCGCGGCTGTACCCGATTGACCAGCGTCCGGCTGCCGCATAGCGTAACTCGGATCGCAGGTGCGATGTTCTCAGGATGCCGGGCGTTGGCCGGCATCACGATTCACAACCAAGTGACCAGCATTGGGTACTCGGCGTTCTGGGGCTGCTCAGGACTGACGAATGTAACGATCCCGTCCAGCTTGGATAGCATTGGCAATTCCGCTTTCGGCTATTGCACGTGCCTGGCAATTATCGACATCCCCGCCAGCGTCACCCGGATCGGGGATGCGCCACTGAGCGGATGTGCCAGCCTGATGGAGATCCGGGTCGATCCGATGAACCCGAAATACAGCGGCCAAGACGGGGTGCTGTTTAACAAAACCCAGACCGCTCTCATCCAATACCCGGGGGCGAAGGGAGCAGGTTACATCATCCCCGATCGTGTCACAACCATTGGGTCTGGGGCTTTCTCAGGTTGCTCCAAGCTGAACAGCGTGATCATCCCCCAGAGCGTGACGAGTATTGGCAATGCCGCGTTCGAAGGCTGCGCCAGCCTGCGTAGCGTGACCATCCCTGCGAGCGTCAGCACCCTTGGCAATTCGGCCTTTCGGGGTTGCACGACGTTGGGATCTGTCTATTTCAATGGGAATCCCCCGGACCAGGTCTTCGACCTGTTTTCCAGCCAAAGCACGGTCACCGCGTATCACTTGCCGGGCCGCCCTGGGTGGTCCACTACGTTTGCCGGGAAGCCAACCGCCCTGTGGATCCCGATCAGACCCACTCTACCTTCGATTCCCGCGGATTATCCGCTAAGGCTCCTTACTTCCTCGCCGGCACCCCCAAAAATCCAGATCCAACGTAGCGACGATCTCCAGCACTGGGAAGACTGGCAGACGATTTCACGTGATAAAGGTCCCAGCGAACTCCAAGACCCGGATGCCGAAACCATGCCCTATCGTTTCTACCGCGGGATTGAGCAGTGATGCCGCCGCGGGGGACAGACACCGAAACCCCGCGCGGATACCGTTCTTTTGGGGTTGTTCCTGGTTAGGAACGCAACGGGAAGCGCTTACGCTGCACACTACCTGCAGGATCTGAGTTTGGAAGAAATCGCCGACGTCGTGGATGCGAAGGATTGGCCGGAGTGGTTGCAGGCCAGCATCGCCTTCTGGAAGGGAAAGATTGTGCTTCTGGGTGCACGCGAAATCTGATTCGATCCGCTCATGATGAAGTCGCTTCTTGCAGCTTTCCTCGTGGCGACAGCGTTGTGTCTTCACCTCGGTCGCGTCGGGGCGGATGAAGTCCATGGGCCGATCAAGATCAGCGCGAACGGGCGATACTTCGTCGATTCGACTGACCGGCCGTTCTTCTGGCTGGGCGACACGGCCTGGCCGCTTCTGGTCCAATACCCTCAGGTCGAGGCGGAGAACTATCTACGCAATCGTGCCGCCAAGGGGTTTAGCGTGATCCAGACGGTCATGGCCTGGAGTGCCGGCGGTTCGGGATCCGAAGTAAGGAGTCCGACTGCCAATATCTACGGGGACAAGCCATGGATTGATGACGATCCGGCTAAACCGAATGAGGCATTCTTCCGGCATGTGGATGAACTCGTGAAATCTGCGGCTCAAGAGGGACTGGTATTGGCGATGTTGCCGACCTGGGGCTATTACGTGAACGATGTGCAGATCGTGCGACGCGCGAATGCCCGCACCTACGGGAGATGGGTGGGACAGCGATATCGCGAGGCCCCCAATGTCATTTGGGTCAACGGCGGAGATCGTGTCGCGACCGGGTATGAGGAAGTATGGCGTGAGCTCGCTCATGGCCTGCGGGAAGGAGATGGTGGATCGCATCTCATCACATATCATCCGTGCGGTTGGCGCTCGTCGTCCCAGTATTTCCACAACGATGACTGGCTCGATTTCAATATGATCGAGACTTGGACCGAGTGGGCTAAGATCTATCCGGCGATTGCATCCGATTTGATGCGCATTCCCATCAAGCCAGTCGTACTCGGCGAAGGCGCCTACGAGAATGGCCCGGAATACCCGCAGGGACCCATCACGCCCCGGGTGGTTCGGCGCGAAGCGTGGTGGACGGTCACCGCGGGCGGTTTTCACACCTATGGCCAGGACCAGATGTGGCGGATGAATCCCGGTTGGGAGAAGACGTATGACACTCCGGGTGCGGCCCAGGTTTCCATGATGAAACAGATTATGACGTCATTGCCCTGGTGGGAAATGGTGCCGGACCAGGGTATTTTTGATACGGGTATCTCAAGCGAAAGGACGTTGAATACTGGAATGCGTTCGGTGTCAGGCGATCGGGTCCTGGCCTACCTCTCCTCGCAATGCACAGTGTTTATTCACCTGGATAAAATCGCCGCGGCGAAGACGAAAGCGACCTGGATCAACCCGGTGACAGGAGAGCGCCGGACGATAGGCAGCTACCGGACGGGCAATCTCAATGGTCAGACCTTTCCCGACGGTCAGACACAGTTCTTCAGAGTCCCCGGGCATTGGGAAGACGCGGTGTTACTTCTCGAGGCGGATTAGCCGCTGATTCATCAACTGGTTTGCGAAGTCTTTTGTGCGCGGGAATCCGCTTGCTCGTGGCACTCGCTTGCGTGGCCACATCGGATTTCATTGGACTATGGCTACTCCGCCTGCACTGTTCCTCCTGCTCTGTTCGCGGGGGTGTCGCTGCCGAAGTCCTCTAGAACGTTCAGGTTCGCCTCAAGGTTTTTCTTACCGGAAGAATGAACGCTTCGAATGTGCCGGTGTCTAGGATCCTTGGTTGCTCAATTATGTTGCGGACAAATCAAGTTCTGGTTTGGTTTTAACCCCGATCAAGGATTCCAGCAGCGAGGTGTCCTACAAACGGGTGTAACCGGTAACACCGTCTAGTAGTTTGAAGGAACTTGGCTTGGTCTGAGATGACGTCTCGCTGGGAATTGTGTCTGATCGAGCTCGGGGTTGCTTCCAACGGTTTTGCTCCCGCTCGGAAAATCGGAGGCGCCTCGCCTATTTCGCGGTTCACATGAAGTGCCGGCGTTCTGTATATGCGTTTTCAACTTGGCCCACTGGGACATGATCAACTCGACAAGTCATAGCGGTCCGCGTCGCGTATTGGTGGTGAATGCCAATGATACCGACCGACCTTACCGCGTCGCCCCTCTCGGATTGGCATATGTGGCGACCGCCACCGAGCGCGCGGGCCACAACGTGCATTTTGTGGATTTGCCCCACTCGTTGGCGGGTCGACGGCGCTTCAGCTCGGCGTTGCAGGACTGGAAACCTGAATTCGTCGCTCTGGGAATCCGCAATCTCGACAACTCCGATTTCCATGCGCTTGAAAGTTATCTCGAAGGACCGGCGCGATTGGTTCGGAATATCCGCACAACCGTTCCTCAGGCCAGGATTATCGTCGGAGGCCCGGCAGGCACCGTCGAACCCGAACGGGTCGCCAGGATAGTTGGCTGCGATCATCTGGTGTTGGGTGAAGGCGAAGAGAGCCTGCCACAAATTATCGCCCGGCTTGACGCCCGCCAAATCGTTCCGCGTATTGTCGGCGTGGCGGATGGGCCCACGCCATTCCGGGTGGCAAACCCCGGTTCGTTGCCCGCCCCGGACCTTCATCGTTGGGTGGCCAACTTTGCGCCCTATTTGCGTGGCGACGCCGGCTATCCGATCCAGACGAAGCGAGGTTGTCCACTCCAATGCACCTACTGCACCTATGGCCGCATCGAAGGAACGCTCTACCGTTTTCTGAATCCCGAGGCCATCGCGGACGAAATCGCGGGCGCCCTTCGCCGGGGCATCCACGATTTTGAATTCGTGGACAGCACATTTAACCTTCCGGTGAAGCACGCCCTGGAGGTTTTGCAGACGTTGCGCAACCGCAATTTGAGAGCAAACTACATCGGGACGGGTTTGAATCCGCGCCAACTTCCCGACGAACTGCTGGCTTCGATGCGCGACCTTGGTTTCCGGAGCGTGATTCTCACTGCCGAAAGCGCCTCCGACACCATGCTGGCGAGTTACGCCAAGAATTATCGCCGCGCGCGGTTGGTGACGGCGGCCGAATCGCTGCGTCGTCACCAGATCCGGGCATTGTGGGTCTTCCTGCTTGGCGGCCCGGGCGAAACCCCGGAAACCGTCGACCAGACGCTTTCCTTTATTGCGCAGTCTGTGCCTTCACCAAATGCGGTCTACATCACATCAGGGATTCGGATTTATCCCGGTAGCCCGATCGGTGACGCGTTGGATCGCGGGCGGTTGAGCGCGCGAGACCTGCGTCACCGTGCCGAACATCCCGATGTCCCCTTTTACTATTCGAATCACACGCCCCCCGACTGGCTGGAAGCCCGGTTACGCGCGTTCCAGCGCTCGCAGCCTCAGGTGCTGCTTTCCTGCGAAGGACACGCGTGGCTGACTCAGGCGATGCTAACGGTGATGCAGTTCCTGCCGCTCCGGAAGCCGTATTGGCAATACATCCCGGCGCTTAACGCCGCCCGCCGCTGCTTGCGCTGGCCCGTTACTCGAAATCCGGGGGCCGGGGCAGGGCTGCCGCCATTGTCCCCCGTCGCACAACCATGAGACCTCGGCCCCAGTCTGTCCTTTTGCTGCTGGCTTGCGCATGTCTGGCCGGGTGGACCATGGGGGCAAAGGCCGCGGACAACTACGTCGGGGTTTGTGAGGTCGTCTTCGAGTGCGATTCAACGCTGCACGCGTTCCATGGCGACATCACGAACCTCGTAGTGCGGGCGGTGTGCGAAACGAATGCCGCCGGCGATGCCGTGCTCAATGCCGAGATCGAAATCCGCCCGAGACAACTTTCCACCCACAATCAGAAGCGTGACGAACACATGTACGCCATGTTCCAATCCGATCGTTTTCCCAAGCTGTTTGCGCGCGTCACCCATGCCCCGCTTGCCACTGCCAGGCTGTCGCCGGACCCGACGTCGGCCAAGCCCGGCACCATGCCCTTACAGCTGACTTTTTGTGGAATCACGCGGGCGGTTGAGGCACGGACTTCCCATGCGCTAACCTGTCCGGACGGCTGGGATTTCGACCTGACCACGGAGGTTTCCCTGAAAGCCTTCCAGTTGCACCCCCCGTCGGGGATATTCGGCGCCCTTTCGGTCCGTGACTCCGTCCGGATCAGGGCGCATGTGAAAGTGCGGAAGGAATCTCCCCGATCCTGATATGATCTCATCCTGCGACATCCTCATTGTCGGCGGCGGTCCGGCAGGCGGACTCGCGGCGCTGCTGCTCGCGAAAGCCGGACGCGCCGTCACCTTGATCGAAGCCCAACCGGTGCTGGGTGAACGGGTCTGTGGCGGGTATCTCTGCCCGGCTGGGGTGGCGTTGCTGAACTCGCTTGACCTGCGCGCAGAACTCACGCCGCGAATGCGCCCGCTTAAGGGAATGATACTTGTCGCGCCGAACCAGAAGCACCTGCAAACCCGCTTCCCTGCTGGCACCCGTTATCCCGACATCGGCATTTCGCTGCGCCGACCCGATTTTGACAATGCGCTGCTGCGCGCAGCCGCAAAGCGCGGCGCGAAGATTCGCCTGGGTGCGCGGCTGCAGAGTGTGATCCGCGCGTCTAACGGTTGGCACGCGCGCCTGGCCGATGGCGAAGCCATTTCCCCGCGCTTGTTGATCGGAGCCGATGGACGCAAATCCCACGTCGCCAAATCTCTTGGTCTCGCCACGGCGCCCTGGCAGGACCGGGTGGCCCTGCATCTGGATACCCCCAGCAGGACATCCACCGAACCCTACGGCGAGATGCACGTGTTCCCCGATGGAACGTATATCGGCTTGAATCCCATCGATGCGCATTCCTTCAATGTCTCCGCACTCGGCAATCCGGCGGAGCTTCGGAACACCACCACAGCGGGTTTTATCAACCAACGGATTCACACTTCGACGATGCTCCGTGAACGCATCGCCAGTCTGCCAGCGGCCGCCAAAGTGCGCGCGACGTTTCCTGCGGCGGCCGGGGTCCGCAATGTGGTCGCGGACAACGCGGCGCTGATCGGCGATGCTTCTGGATTCTTAGATCCCCTCACGGGCGAAGGGATTTATCAGGCGCTCTGGACCGCGCAGGCTTTGTCCAAAGAGGTTTCCGGGGCTTGGGAAACCGACAAGGAGTTGAACGCGGCATTGCGCCGTTACGCGCTCGAACGTCGTCGTCAGCACCGGGGCAAGCGTTGGTGCTGCCAGATGTTCCAAGCCATCATCCGCCGCCCCCAATTGAGCAACACGGTGCTCGCTCTGCTCTCCTGCCGCCAGGGGCTCGGCAGCGCGTTTATCGGCCTGATCGGGAACAACTATACGCCGACAGAGGCCTTCTGGCTCATGATGAAAGCCTTCGCTTAACCCTTTATGGTGCATGCCTACTTAAACGAAATCGGAACAGCCATTCCTGCCGGTGAATCCCATCAGAACTTTCTCGACGCCTTGCCGTCATGGATACCTGACCCAGCCACCGTGAACAAACTGCGCGCGGTTGCCCGGCGGTCCGGCATCCAACGCCGCCATACTGTGCTCAATAACGTCGTTGGGCCTTCCGGTTCCGGCGCCTTCTATGAAATCGGGAACTTTCCCGGAACTGCCAAGCGCATGCGAATGTACCGCCAGGAAGCTCCCGACCTGGCGGTGCAGGCCGCGCGCGATCTCGAAGCGCGCGGTGTGGAACTCGCCACCGTGACACACCTGGTGATCACCTCCTGCACCGGTTTTTACGCGCCAGGCCTCGATGTGGATTTGATCCGGTTGCTCGACCTGTCTCCCGGCGTCCGTCGCACCATCATTAGCTTCATGGGCTGCTATGCGGGCATCACCGGTCTGCGCACCGCCAGCGACATCATCCGCGCCAACCCGGAAGCGCGCGTTCTGATGATCAACGTCGAGCTTTGCAGCCTCCATCTGCAGCAGGAGGCTCCGATGGATCGATTGATCGCGTCCATGCTCTTCAGCGACGGTTGCGCGGCCTCGCTTATTTCCGCAGACCCCGAGGGTTTCCGCCTCGATGGCTTCCATACGATATTGAGTCTGCAGGACACGGACAAAATGGCCTGGCTGGTGGAAGATCAAGGCTTTGCCATGACCCTGGACGCGGCGATTCCCGCCCGGATCGGCGACTTTCTCCAACGTGATTCCGCACTTTTCCAACGGGCCATGCGTGACGCCAAATCGCTCTGGGCGGTCCATCCCGGCGGCCGCGCGATTCTGGACGCCGTGCGATCGGCCCTCTCGCTGAGCGCAGAGCAAATCGCTCCCGCGCGAAAGGTGTTGGCCAATTGCGGGAATATGTCCTCGGCTTCGGTGATGTTTGTCTTTCAAGAACTCCGACGCTGCACGCCGCCAAACGAATGCCGCCCCGGCGGCGCCATGGCCTTCGGACCGGGTCTGACCCTGGAGGCGCTCGAATTCACCTACTGTCCCCGCGCCAATACAATGGAAGCCACCCAAACTGGGTGCGCGGACACGGCGCTGCTGGCCGTCGCTTAGTCGAAGAGCCCTGTGGCGTCCGCTGCAATCACCATTCCTTGACTGATATGAACCAAATCGCAGATCCACCCCATCATCATACCCGCTCTACGGACGAACAGTACGCCCGATACATCAATCCACAGTGGGTGCGGTTGCTCTCGGCGTTGGGGCTTAACCGGGTTTTCACGCGGAGTTTCGCCGCCGAACTTTTTACCGAAGATGGAGACGTCTACCTTGATTTTCTGTCCGGCTATGGCGTCTATAACGTCGGCCATCATCATCCCGCGATTACGCGGGAATTAATGGACGAACTCGAAAGCCAAAGACCATCCATGCTTCAGAGCCACGTGCCGACTTTGGCCGCGCAACTCGCGGAAAAGCTCTGCACTTTGGCCGGCGGGAAATTGGAAAAGGTCTACTTTGGGAGTTCCGGTTCGGAAGGCGTGGAATCTGCCATCAAATTTTCGCGGGCCTTCACGAAACGCGATTGGATCCTCTATGCAGAAGGCGGATTTCACGGACTCACCTGCGGCGCGCTTTCGCTCATGAGCAATCCCTGGTGGCGCGAGGGTTTTGGTTCCTTGCTGGAATCGACGCAGGCGATTCCTTTTGGCGACATTGAAGCTTTGCGCCACGCCCTGGCCACGGAGAAGTATGCCGCATATCTCGTCGAACCCATTCAAGGTGAAAGTGGCGTCATTGTCCCCAGCCGGGAATACCTCCAGGAAGCTCAGCGGCTTTGTGAAAAACACGGCACGCTGCTGGTCATTGACGAAGTGCAGACCGGCGTGTACCGCACCGGCCCCTTCCTTGCCTCCCACTTTTTTGGAATAACGCCGGACATGGTGATCCTGGCCAAGGCTCTGAGCGGCGGACAGGTGCCGGTGGGAGCACTGCTCATGCGCAGCGACATTTGCCGGGCGGTCTACTCCTCCATCGACAAGGCCTTCGTGCATGCCTCGACCTTTAGTGAAAATGCCCTCGCCATGCGGGCGGGTTTGGCAACTCTGCGCGTCGCCGAGCAGGAGCAACTCGGCCAACGGAGCACCGAGCTGGGCGAAATACTGCGCCGCGAGCTTCAAAAACGCTTGGGCCGGTTTGAGATGGTTAAGGAAGTCCGGGGCCTCGGGCTCTTTAACGCCATCGAATTTCAGTCCCCGAAGTCGCTCGGACTTAAACTGCTGTTTGCGGCATTCACCAGAGCGCATCCGGGACTCTTCGGCCAAATGCTGGTTAGGATCCTCTTTCAACAGGAGCGAATTCTTTCCCAAATGGCGGGCAATAATTTTATGGCCATCAAATCTCTGCCACCATTGGTTGTTACTGAAAGCCAGGTTCTCACATATGCCTCCGCCCTCGAGAACACCTGCGACATGGTCGTGAACGAGAAAACCGCTTTCTGGGCTCAGGGGCTTAAGATCGCTTCCAGGGCATTCAGCCTGTAGTTATGGAATCGGCAGTTCCTAAGCCGCATCAGAATTGTGCCTGGCCAATCCCATTGGCGTTCATTGGCGGTTTTCACTGCGAGCCCAGGAGGACGAAGCACCTCACTCCCGCGATCGCCTCTGGAACCTGCGACTGACCTTCTGGGCCTTCCTGTGGCAGATCGCCCACGCCGGCGCCTCCTGTGCCGCCTGTCGGTCCAAGCCCTCGATGGCAGCACGCTCCACCGCTCGGACACCCCCGAAAACCAAGCCGTCTATCCGCAGCAGAAGGTTCAGCGCCTCGGTTGTCACGGAGTCCGTTTCTGACGGGCAGGGTTTGCCCGGATTCGGTGTGCCAACGGTAAATCTGGCTGGGGGCGGATGGAGAACTTGCGCCCTGGTCGCGCAGCAGAATCGCCCACCGGAGAACTGACAACTGACGCCAAGTCGATCCGCAAGGCCGTCCCTCAAGTACGCCACTTTTTGTTTCGTCCGCGCAGATCCTGCCGTCAGTCGCTTTGACCAGCAGCCGGGCCGTAACATGTCCGGTAGTAACGGGTGGAGTGCGATGGAGCCAGCTCGTCCACATAATCGAACAGGCCGGTGGCACCTGCGATCGACGATCCGACGATGCTCCAATGAACCAGATCCGGGCTCGTTTCGACGGCATAAGTCAGCCCTGGAATTCCGGCGCAGTGGATGGTGGCTGCTCCACTTGGTCCGAGTGTAACGGAAATGATGTTGGCTCCGGCGGAGTCGTTGACGGCGACCTGAACCACGCCTAGCGAAGATGCGCCTCGGCTGTCGCGGACCGTGTACGAGAAAGTGTCGTCTCCCACAAAATTCGCTGGCGGAGTGTAGAGGATGGTATTTCCCAGGATTTCGGCGAGACCTCCTCGGCTGGTATTTGGACTTACGGCCGTAATGATGAAGGCGTCCCAATCCGGGTCGCGACACGCGCGGTGAAGCTTGAAGAGGGGCATACTCTTGGGGATATCGCGAAAAGTTGCCATTCGATAGCTTGCCGCTACAGGCGCCGAGTTCTCACGGCCGAACAACGCCATGCTCTGATAGCCGCTGGCCGCAACGGATACGACATCCGTGAGGCCGGCTGGGATGTCTGCTTCGAATTCCCCCCAGGTCACGATCTCTCCGTTGGCCTTGAGGGCCAGGCAATGACGTTCCCCAATCGCTACCATCAGGACCTCGTCCAGGTCGGCCGGCACATCACATTGGCCGTACGAATTGTCGCCCCAGGCGGCCACTGTTCCGTCTGCTAAGACCGCGAGGCTGACCACGCCACGCGCGGCAATGGCCACCACGCCGGTCAGTCCAACCGGCACAGCAATCTGGCCGTAGGCATTGTCTCCCCAGCCGATCACGGTCCCATCTGCCTTCAAAGCCAGGCCATAATGTTGTTCCGGCGGAGATCCACGTCCCTCATCCGCTCTTCCTCCAAGCGCAATAGCCACAACCTCACTCAACCCGTCCGGAACATGCACGCCGGCCGGGGCGCCCCACTCGACCACTGTCCCGTCGCTCCTGAGCGCCAATCGATGCGAGTCGGCGCCGAGTGCGATGGCGGCCACTCCACTCAATTCCGGTGGTGAAACATACCCCCATCCACGCGGACCCCACTCGACGATCGTCCCGTCGGCTCGGAGCGCCATACTATTGTAGTAGTTCGCGACGATAGCGACGGCGTCATCCAAACCCTCAGGCACTTCGCATTGCCCAAAGTCGTTATTTCCCCAGGCGTGCACGGTGCCGCCAGTTGCCAGGGCAACATAATGAACCGATCCGGCGGCAATCGCGGCAATGCCGCTCAACCCTTGTGGTGAGGGTCCTGACCCAATCACGGTCCCATCCGCCTTGAGCGCGACGTTTCCGGCGATCGCGATGACTCCTGTCAGTCCCTCGAAGACAGGGCAGGCCGGGCAGCTAGAGGGCCCGATCACCGGCACCGGCCAGGCAATCACGGTTCCATCCTGTCTGAGTGCGAGGCTATGCTCCCCAGCGGCGATGGCTGTTACTCCGGTCAGCCCGTCCGGCACTTCCACCTCCGCGTACCCACCCAATACTCCCTTCCAATTTCTCACGGTGCCGTCCGCCCGCAACACGATGATATGTTTCGGCCATCCATCGCTAGAGGCAACGGCGATCACGTTGTTCAGCCCTTCTGGCAAGTCGTAGAACGGCGAAGAGAGGCCAATAACCGTGCCGTCCGCCGCAAGGCCCACACCCGAACTGATCGCCACAATATCGTCACGTTCAATCGGCAATATGCCGTTACCCCATCCGGTGACCGTTCCGTCTTGGCTCAGAGCGAGACTGCACTCGCCCCCGGCGGCAATCGCCACAACATCATGCAGGCCGGGTGGCACATCACACTGGCCAAAATTGTTGTTACCCCAAGCCACCACGGTACCGCCTTCTCTCAAGGCAAGGCTGTGATCGCCCCCCACCGCGATGTCGATGACATCGGTCAGGCCGGCTGGGACCTCGGACTCACCGGTGTTGTTCGATCCCCAAGCAACGACCCTACGGTCCTGCGTCAGCGCCAGGTTGTGGCCCTTGGCGGCAATCTTCGTCATTCGCGCGCCGTATCCGTTCACCGGATAGATGATGGAGTACGGCCCCCACACCGTCACATGTCCACCCTGCCTTGCCCCACCGCCAAGATTCCAGTCCGAGGTTTCACACTCCCCGTCATCGTTTCTTCCGACGGCCAGGACCGTGCCTTCTGCCTTCAACCCGACGATGTGATCGTAGCCCGCGGCGACCGCGATGATGCCGGTCCAAGCAGTCACGTCGGGTTGGTAATAGTCAAACGATGGGTTGTAGTCCACGTTTGATGGGTCAACGACCACCGTTCCATCAGCTTTCAGTCCGACGGTATGATTGGGATCGGCGTCGATGGCCACGATATCACTCCACTCCCTTACGTCACATGGGAGGGAATCATCGTACTGCCCGACGGCCAGCACTGTCCCATCGGCCTTCAAGCCGACGGTGTGAAACTCCCCCGCCGCCACCGCCACGATATCCCTCCAGTCCGCCACATCGCATCGGCCGTACTTGTTTGATCCCGCGGCAACCACTGTGCCGTCGGCCCTCAACCCCACCGCGTGGTCTTCATCACCGGTGGCGATTGCGACGATGTTGCTCCACGTGGCGATCTGGGCCTTGAACGCGTCGTCGCGGTGGACCACCAACACCGTCCCATCGGCGCGTAATCCCAGTGTGCCGTACCACCCGGCAGCAACCTGGATCACGCCGGTCCAGTCCGTGACCTCGCGCTGCCCATCTAAGCGGTCCCCAGCGGCAACGACAGTCCCATCCAACCTGAGACCGACAGTGTGGTCCCAGCCAGCCGCGACCGCGACGAGATGACTCCAGGAGTCCCCTTCGCCGCCAAGCCACGATGCGCTCCCTTTGACCACGAGCATACCATCGCTTCTCAAGCCCGCAGTGTACCGAGAATTCCCCGCGACGTTCGGGATCTGGTGAGGCGGCATCGCCATGGTCTCCAGCTTCGCAGGATCGGACGTGACCGACCCGGATGAGTTGGATGCCATCACCGTGTACCCTCCACGGTCGATCGCTTGTGCATTGTCGATGCGCAGCGTCTCCGACGTCGAGCCGTGGATCCGGGCATCGTCGACCAGCGGGATGCCATTGCGAAACCACTGATAGTCGATGTTGCCCACGGCGAGTGCGCGAGCATGAAACCAGGCGGGCCCACCGATGATCGCAGCGCTGTTAACGGGGAACGCGACAAAGATGGGAGGCTCAAGACCGGGTCCCAGACGCCAGGCGGAGGTGTCGCATTGGCCATAGTTGTTCAACCCGGTGGCGACGACGTTGCCATCTGCCCTCAATCCAACCGTGTGTCCGAAACCAACCGATATGGCCACGATGTCAGTCCAGTCACTGACATTTCCCTGCCCGACCGAATTACTACCGGCGTAAACGACCGTGCCGTCCGCTCTCAATCCGACGGTCGATTCGGAGTCTGCGGTGATCGCCACAATGTCGCTCCAGCCCCCAACGTCGCACTCGCCATACGTATTTTCGCCGGATGCCACCACAGTACCATCAGCCTTGAGACCCACGAGATGATGCCCCAGCGCGATGCTCACGATCCCGGTCCAATTCGCAACAGGCTCCTCAAAACGGCGGGCCACAACACCCGCCGCCCTGAGAGTGCCGTCCGCTTTAAGCCCCACTGTGGAGGCGTATCTCGCAGCAATAGCCACGATGTCCGTCCAGTCACCCACATTGCCCGCTCCGGCGAGGTCATCTCCATCGGTGGCGGCTGCCACCGTGCCGTCCGCTCTCAGACCGAACACTTGGTGCGTAACGGAATCCACCTTAAGCTCAGATCCCGCCCCACCGGCCACAGCAATAATGTCCGTCCAGTTCGTTATGGTGCTGAGGCCCGGGACGGCTTCCAGATCGGTGCCAATGACCGTGCCATCAGCTCGGACTCCCAGCGTTCGGTATTGCGGCGTGTTCCAGGTACCAGTCGTAGTCCCCAATGGCGATGACGTTGCTCCAGGCTTCGGTCCCGCCCGTGGTGGAGATCACCTTCCCATCCGTTCTCAGGGCGACCGTGTGCTGACCTCTGGCGATGATGGTTGGAATCTGGGACGGCGGCGGCGACATGGGAAATCCATTGAACCACGCGGGTTGCCCCTGTACGAAACTAATGCCGAAAAGGATTGCGGCACCCAAACCAAGGTGAATCTTCATGGGAGTAACAGGTTAAGAAGCGGCTGGCCCGAGGGAAGATCGCCAGCGCCAGATGCACAGGATCAGTCCGAATATACCGACGAAGACCAGTCCGGCTGCGCCGCGATTTTCAGGCTCGGGCACGGAATGAATGGGAGCATTTACTTCCAAGCCCCAACTGTTCAGCTGATGCACGTCGCCGCCACTCAAATCCGCCACAAACAAAGTCCACTGCCCATTCGGGTCCAGTCCCTCAAAGGATGACAACAACGCATTGCGCGGATCGGCGTCCGTGACTGCTTCCGGAGAGATCGTACGCCCATCCGGGCCCCAAGTGCCGGTCAGCGGCCAACCCGAAGGCACGCTGTCGTTGGCAGCGAGGCTTAAACGGTAGTTGTGAATGTCACTGGCGCTGTCGGCGAAAGTCACGTCCAGCCCAGCGTCGCCGTACCCGATGCCGTCTGTGGCAGTCCGGCCCACCCGGTTTAGCAGAACGGAAAAGCCCATGCCATGAGTCAGGTAAGCATACAGGTCTCCGTTGAAGGTCCCGCTAATATTGAGATATACCTGCACGTTGGCGACCGGATCGGACAACCCGCCCAGATTAATCGTAGAGACAAGCCCGCTGAGATCACCGTCAGGAATGGGGCGGTTGACCGGTGTGCCGATAGTGACCGCCTGGGTGCTGTTGATCCAGCCGATCGAAAGCAATACGCACAGGAGCGTCTTCACATCGGTGATGATTAGATCGATGAAGTCCAGATTTGACGAGGAAAAAGCGGATCTCATTAGCAAGATCGTAGCCATTCTTCCATCCATGTCGCAATGTGTTGCTATCCAATGGCCAACACTTCGAACGGTGGGTTCAACTATGGCCCGCACTTGCAGTGGATGCATGACATTCGCATCGTGCACGCCTCGGCCGGTCATCCACGGCGGCCGCACATCGACCTACCCGGACGGAGCGATCCGGGGCCAAATCGTACCGTTGCGACTGCGCGCCAGTTTGAAGGGCAGTGTCGAGCGTCCGGATTCGGTATCGACGACTGGGACGAGCGCCGCGCGGTTCTGACGGGCAATCATACGGCTGGTGAAGTTCGCGATCAGTTCACTCGCTAAGTCGTGCCAAGGGATGTCTTGACCAACTGTGCGGAGCTGGTCCTGGTTGAAGTCCGCCGCGTTGCCACGCGGCTGTGCCGCTCAGAATTGACCGCGGTCGACGAGTTGCATCGTCTCGTCGCCCATGGCCACCCCATCCACCCGGCTGCGATTCAGGAAGGTGATCACGGACGGATCGATTGTCACGCTCGCCACCACCGGCACCAACGTATGCTGCTCATACTCCGGAAAGAACGCCGGAATCGACTCCACCTTCTCGACAAACTCCCGGATCATCTCGGCACCCAAACTGCGCTTGGCCTCCACCACCATCAGATGTTTCCTCCCCGCTACCAGCAGGTCGATCTCCAGCATCCTCCCGGCGTCGGCGGGATGGACTTGGCGCACGCGCTGCGCCAGCCGGACAACCGGATCCGCGGGGAAGATTTCGGAGGCAATCCGGCGGGCGCTGGGCGCCACCATGTCCTCGACCAACGTCCCCATGCTGTCGGAAAGTTCGGCCAAGCGCTTATTGAAAGCCTTGCGATCCTTCTCGGCCTGTTGTCGATCTCTATCGGCCCGCCGTCGATCCTTCTCGGCATGGCGCTGCAACTCCAGCAGTTGCGCGTCGGTGCGGAGGTTGCTGGCGCGGATCTCCGCAGTGCCGGCCCGAATATCCGCCAGAGCTTCCTCCGTCCGTTCCATGAACGAAGCAAACACCACTTCCAATCGGTCCACGCGTTCCGCTGTGCCTGGCATACCTGGGTCTAGTATGGATGGACGGGCTCCGGTGTCAAATGCCGCCTGACTCCGATATTTCGCGGATACTTCAGGCAATTTCGTGGGAGGTGCGGCCATTGAATGGTCGCGATGTCAATCGTGGTCAATCAAGGTGTTTTTGGTGCCCGGCTTTTCGTCCATCTGAAGACAAAGGGACATAAAACGGCTGCGGACGGATGTGACGAACTGATCGAGGCGCATATGTCAAATATTGGATACGACCCTATCGCTAGCCAACCTCTGGAAACAGCGCAGCGATCTGTCTTTCCGGGACATGCGGTCGTACGACAAGTTCGCCCTACGGGGGCATGTAGTGACCGAATACCCGGCCGCGGCGCTCCTGATCGACGATTACTTTGGGATCGAGATCCAGTTCGATTCCCTCGACAATCATCTCGACGAAATCACCTTCCTCGAGAGGCATAGCAGAGTCAGTTTCTGGTGTTCGTCGGGGACGAGATCCTGAGCGGATGGAACCCGCAGCTTATCGCCGCCGGGCACTATCGGACTTTGGACAATTCGGGCGCGTTACGACACGAGACGGGAGACGCCCGGAGCCGATGCCGAAGTCTGGGGCGCACTCCGGGATGACCTGACGTTGCGCCCGGACGATATGAGCCCGCCAGACAAGACCTTCGAGCTCCAACCCTTCCTGCTCCAGAGCGAGTTCGACCTGGCGTTGGTGGATCCGACTTCGATCACGCTTCAAAAGCGGACGTATCGGCCCCTGGCACCGCTCAACCTTCGTGTGGCGGAGGACGGCTACAACCCAATGTACGCCAGTGGAGCCAACATAGTCACTGGTTGGGATAAGGCCGCGAGCCGTTCCTCCCAAGAACCCGTGACCAAGGTGATGAACCCCGACATCGACAAAACCGTACTCGAAGTGCTGACAACGGGCGACGTGCTGAAGGGCACGTTCGAGTTCTCTGGCGGTAGTGGGCCGCGGACGATCACCAACGCCCAGCTCGTGGCCGCGCTTGGCGGCGAAACCGATTTCAAGCTGCGGGGCTGGTTCGTTCGCAGCGGACTGCGAAGCCTCAACTACGACGAAGTGACTGTGAGAAAGATTTGATATGGCAACCATCGCACCAGGACGATTGCATGACGTGAGCAACGCCGCCGATTTCGTGGCGTTGACCGAAACCAACTTCGAAATCCTCACCGCCGAGGTCTTAAAGCAGGAACCAACCTACGTCAACGGCGTGCCGACGACCACGATAGGACCGCCCGCGAGCGGGTCGCATGTGCTCGATGAGATCTGGAAGGATGCCCTCGGGGGCGTGTTCAAATGCACGGCGGCGGGAACGCCCGGGACCTGGAAGCAGATCCTGCCGGCGGCGGTGACGGCTGATCCGGCGTCCGGGACGATTCCAAACGGATATCAGATCAGGAACGTCACCGAAAACGGCGTCGAAAAGTGGTACGCTGGGTCCTACCTCTGGATTCGTACGCACGGCCACGCCAACGCCGTCGTGGGCAGTGCCGACCTTCCGTGGGGCGCCTTCGCGCCTGGAGCCGCTTGGGCTGTCATCGACCTCATCGCGGCGCCGCTCGCCTTCACCCTCCAAGCCGGGACTTACTTCCTGCTGGCCGTCCTGCGCGTGGAGCCTCATGGGACCGACACCCTCTACCTGCGGATGCGCGATACCACGGCGGGCGCCGACGTGATTCCTGAATCCCATTACGTGGTCTCAGACCTCCGATCGATCACGCTCTCGGCGGTCGTGACGCTCGCCGCTCCGGCCACAGTCGAGGTCCAGGCCAAGCAACTCGACGATTGCGCGATCCTGGCCAATGGCTCGGCGTTTGTAGCGGTCAGATTGTACTAAACTGCCTGGGATATCGATGCACGGCGATCATATAGCGACGCAACCAGAAGACGTAAGAAGCTTCCGTGGAGGGCGACTTGTGCTGCCGACGCACGACCGCCTGAAGCCGTTGGATGGATAGCTCTGCATACATTTTCGGACGATTGTAACTAGTTGGGTTGGGCAACGGCTGTCCAAGCCCCGGCAAAAATGGTGTGTTTTTTTGCGCTTCAATCACCTAAACCGTAGTCGTATGATCAAGGGCGGTTCGGTTCATTATGAACATCTTACGAACTGGAGTCCGGCGCGGTTCAGACGGCGTGAACAACGAACCAGGAAACGTCCGTTTGCAGGAAGCATCGTTGCTGTCGATGGACTTGTGCTGGGCCTAAGGAAACCACTCCCCGAAATTGATCAGCGACTGGCAGTCGTTGAATCACAGTTCGCCGTGATCGTATGAGCGTCGCCGCCTTTCAAACCGTCTTCACGAGTCGGACGCAGAGCGAGGCCGACGTCGTTATCGGTTTGCTGCGGAGCGCCGGACTCCATCCCCCGGAGCTACTCACGTCACCACATGTCGGCTTCGCGGGAGCAGAGTTCGGCTATCGAGTCGAGGTTCCAGTGACGGAATTGGATGCGGCCCGAGAGGTCCTTTCCAGTGGGGACTGTGGTGGAGGAGATACCGGCGAACCAGACACTGCAGCCAACACGGCCCCGCCTGGACGTTGCGTATGATCCGTGAGAACTTACACGCATTGCCACCGTCGAAGTCCGTGGTCGGGCCGTGTGGCTGAGTTTTGCGTTCGGCGCTGGCACCTTCTGCAGTCCTTTGACCAGCGGAAGCGTGGAATGAATACGCCGCTGTCAGTAAAACAACAAATCCGGAACGACCTGCCTTATGAAGCCAGCATTTCATCTATATAAAAGACTTTGCGGTTGTCTCTTACTCATTTGGACCTGCGGCGTTGCCTGGGTTGCGTCCGCCAGCGAGGCTGGCAATGCCGAGGATTCGCTCCAGTCCCTGACAGATGCGGTTACCTCCGTTCGAACCAATGCATTTGGGGATCTGGCGTTCCTGTTGAATCTGCTGAAGGCGAGTGACCCGCGAGAAGAGGCTGTGTTGCAAGACGGTTTCGTGATCAATTTAACGAGCCGGCAAGTGGGACCTTATGTCCTGCTGACGCGTCAGCATGGGATAATCCACGGGCTTCGAGCATGGGCGTCCGACGCCGCCTCCGGTCCTCTCGTGCCCGTGTTGATTGATTCCCTGGAGTCTGAGGACCTTGTGCTCGCGTCATCGGCAGCTGCGGCGCTCGGAGTCATGGGCCGGAATGCCTCGAGTGCCTTGCCGGCTCTCATGGAAGCAGCCAGAAGCCAGCGCTTACCGGTGTCGCGGAATGCCATCGCCGCGCCCGGAGATGTCTCGAGCAGCAGTATCGAAGTGGTGGCACTCCTCATGAGGACCCTCAACGAGAGCCGTGATATTATCACACGAGAGAATGCGGTGATGTCGCTCGGGAAACAGGGAGAAATGGCAGTCGAGGCAAGCGCGACCCTCCGAGGGCTTCTACATGAACCTGATAGGATCTCGATGCATGCGGCCCGTGCCTTGGCAAGTGTGGCTCCAGACGATCCGGAGACTCTCAAGGCGTTCGAAGGCATGCTCGAAAGCGAGTCGTGGCCGATTCGACGCTTCGGCGTGCTCGGGTTGGGGTGCCTCGGGAGGGACGAATCGGTGATCAAGCTGCTTGAAGCCGCGACCAAAGATAAGAGATTGAGCCCGGGTGTTCGAGAACTCGCAACGTCCATCCTAAGCCTCCATGAAGGTCGCTGATTTATTCCTACTATTGCTCCCATGCGAACTGGTGACAAATGATCGGACCGCAACATCTCAGCGACGACGATGGGAGTTGCTCTCCGATTTGTTCGTCCAACAAGAATCCGAACAAATCGTGTCACCCAACGCCGGTTGAGGCCGTCGGCGAGTGCGGTTGCCGTTGGCCCGGCGTGGGTGCACTTTATCGTTGGGTGAAAGCCGTATGAGTAATATCGTCCGTTGGAGCGGAGCCTCGCTGGCCGCAATGCTCTTCGCTGGCGTTCTCTGCATGGTTCTATTGAGCGAGGCCTCCGGCCCCATGCAGCCGCTGATTGCGGTCTCCTTCGCGGGCTATACGACCTCAGCTGACGGGCAGATGCTGGCTATGTTCGCTCTTAGCAATCGGGTGTCTGCGGAGGTATTGTATACATACCCTCAGCCGGTGGTTCTGACGAATGGCGACTGGTCTATGCTCTCCTTCGCAGGTTCGTCCTTTCGACTGCTGCCGCGAGGGCAGGCCGTCGTTACTGTTCCAAAGCCTACGAACGCCGCCGCTTGGAAGCTGCCTGTATTCCACGGCCCGCTGCCATCAAAGCCGGCGATCCTTGCATTGCGTGTGTGCCGAGCGATTCCGCTTATACCCACTACAGTTTCCGAGCGCATCGAGATGAACGCCAGTATTCTCATGAGGACAGTAGACAGTGAAGTACGAACCGATTGATTGTGACTGCACCCAACGTCCCGGCTGCAGGCGACGCCGGTATCGACTCTTTCATGGCAATCGGACACTCTTGGCCCGGCGTGCCTGATCCGGGACGTTGGACTGACAGCGTATGCGCAAATCGCTGATGATACTGCTGGGGTTCTCAGGGGTTTTGGCGGTGGTCATCGCCTTCAGGCACTTTGCATCAACCTCGGAATTGCGCCGGCCCAACCCGCCCGTATACGTGTTGCGTGTGATTGAAGGCGCGAAGCAGCAGTGGATCATGGAATCTGCTCCCGCTTCGAATGCCTGGCCAGCCGAGGCTGAGATCATGCGGTATATGAGGGGCGATCAGATCGCGGACGAGTTTCCATCGCGGTATGGGGAAATATACATCATCAACCGTGCGGATCGCCCGGCGGCGGTGTATTTGTCCAGAGCAGCGTTCGGCATGAGAGCGGGGCAGTTGCTCACACTCCAGGACATTGAAGCTTCACAGTATGAAGAATCAGAGCCGTAGTCAGTCCAACCATTCACGGCAGCCAAGGCCGAGCAGCGCCCTCGGCAAAGGCGAACGTTCTTGGCTCGGCCTGGCTGCGTTTTATCGTTGGCTGGCGGCTAGCGCTCGACATTCGGGATGCCCTCGATAATCTTACGACATGAGTAAGGCGCTGGAAGAGATCACGCGAGACGCGGTTCAGCTACCTCGGCATGAGAGGTTGGCACTCGCGCGATTTCTCATCGAGTTGGACGACCCTTCGAAAGATGAGGCGATTGATGCTGCTTGGGACGCGGAGATTCGGGAGCGCGTGCGAGCTGTGGAAGAAGGGCGCATCGTGGGCATCCCATACGATGAGGTGTTGGCCCGGATCGACCGCCGCCTGGCTCCATGAACATCGTCGTCTTGCCCCAAGCGGCGGACGAGTTTGATGATGCGATGGATTACTATGATCAGCAGCAACCGGGGCTTGGTCATCGCTTCCGTGACGAAGTTGATCGACACATTCGCTGGATTGGTGAGCATCCCGAAGTTCCGCGGTTGCGCCCGGGCGGGTATCGCCGCGTCAATCTCAAGGTTTTCCCACACTACATCGCTTACACGGTGCGGCACGAGGAGGTTTGGGTGCTTGCGATCTCTCACGCCCAACGCAGACCCGAATACTGGATTGGCCGTGGATGAGACACCAGCCAACAAAACGCTTCACGCCACAGCCACCCGCCTCACCGTTTGCGGATGGTCTGGAGAACTTATACGATGCATCCGCTGCCGACGCTCCCTTCCCGGTGGCTGTGCGTGAGCTCGTCGTTCGACCTTTTCAGCAATTCGAGGCTCTTGCCAGGTTCGAAGCGCCAGCCTATCCTTTGACCATGCGTGGTGAGTTTACGGCAGTGATTGAGCCTGCTGAAGAAGGCGGGTTTTGGGCGGTTTGTCCGGAGGTCCCCGGCGCCAATGGCCAGGGTGAGACCGTCGAAGCGACGAAGCAGGATTTAGCCGCCGCCATTCGCCTGATCATGGAGGATCGCCGAGAGGATGCACTTAGAGGTTTACCAGGCAATGCTATTCAGGATGTGGTTTCGGTGTCGTGAAACGTTCGAGTTTGCTGCAGCACCTTCGGCGGCACGGGTGCTTCCTGAAACGTGAAGGGTCGGGTCATTCGCTGTGGACGAACCCAGCGAACGGCGTAGTTGAGGCTGTTCCACGTCACACGGAGATCAAGAATCAGTTGGCACGTAAAATCTGCCGCAGACTGGGTTTGCCAGATGCGTCCTAAGGTCGAACCAAACGCTCCACGCAACAGTCACCCGCCTCGCCATTTGCGGGCGGTCCGGAGAACTCGAACGTCGGATTGGCTGCCGACGCTCCCTTCCCGGTGGCTGTGCGTGAGCTGAGCGTTCGGCGTAGTCGCAATGCACGCGCTCGTCCTCATACTGGTGATGGTGGTGTTTCTCGGGTCACCGTTGTGGACGTCCGCGCTGGTCGCTTTGTTGCCACGGAAACCCGATCTGCCGATGTCTCCCGGTGAACGACGCATCGTCCGCGCCGCCGTAAACCTCGGCGAGGGTGAACTCCTGCTGGTCCGGGAGCGTCAGGCCCTTGGCGGACGCCAATTGCTGGGCCTCAGCCCGGCTCAGTGGACGAAACTCTCGCGCCCCAACCAGGCGGCCCGAACGGACGATGGCGGGATCCAGGTGGCTGATCGGCACGTTCATCGTGGCCAGCACATGCACCCCACAAACCGTGGGGATGAGAGCAGCTGAGCCTCGGACGCGGGCAAATAGTAAAAGGCGGCCCGGTCCAGGAGCCGGTGCATCAACGCGCGCAAGAAACTCGTCTTGCCGACACCGGGCGGGCCGTAGAGCACCGTCAACCCCGAAGGTCGCTCCTGCACCTGTCTTAGCCAGTTATCGGTCCACGCGACAAACTCCTCTCCGTAATAGAGCCTCAAGTCTTGGGTGGTAATCGGGGCGGAGCGCTCGACCTCAACGGGCTCTGCCACCGCTCCGGTTTCGCTGACGCGCACGACGAAGCAATGCGCCTTCTCCTCGTGTGATGGGCGGACATATTTGCGAAAATCCCGGGCGGCGGCATCGGCAGCCTCCGGGGAGCCCGCATAGAGAGTGAGGACCATGCCATCGAAGAAGGCGAACAGGCCACTATCCAGCACAAGAAGCAGCTGCTCGACGCTCTTGCGGCCCTTCTGATTGATCATGGTCTGGGAGCGGAACACGCGTTTCGCGTAGTCCAGAGCGAGGCGGCGGGCGTCGAACGGGCCGTGGACGATGGCCGAATGGTAGGGCCGGTGCAGCAGCCGGTCCAGCAGCGAGACCATCATGAACGGTGTCTCGTTTGGCCCTGGGTGGGACCACAGCGAAATATCATTCTCTTGACCGGCTTCGAGCGCCTCGCGACCGCCGCAGAATGGGTCGGGTCGCAGTGGGCCATCCCAGGACTGGGAGTCGGGAAACGGCAATCCGTCAGCGTCGTACGTCATTGCGCCATCCTGCCAGACCGTCCTCTGGAACCGGCATGACTGCGTTTACGGTAGACCGTTGTCGGCGGTGAATGCAGGTCATCCCGCCCGGGCAGGAGCCGCATATTGCAGACAGACGGCGCTCCGTAAATCCCATCAACCTCGCTGCACCGAGCCAGTAGTTATGGCATGTGCTGGATACCTACAGATTCTCAACCGGCCAATACGCGCCACCAGCGCCTGGTCGATTGCCGTGGAGCGCGAGCTGGAGCGCGTCGACATTGATGACAACGCCACGAGCGAGAATAATTTTGGAAATCGAGGTCGGGATTCCTGCGGCTGATCTCACCGAGGTCGTCGTCCGTTTACCACCACGCAGCAGCCGCTGGATCGCGATTTACACCGGCCCCGATGGCGGTCAGGTGAGCAGGAGCACCGGCCTGCGGGACCGCGACCAGGCGATGGCGATGGCAAGGCGCTGGGAGCGCGCTGCGCGGCTGGAACACGAAGCGAAGCGTGTTGCGGGCGGCCAGGGTATTCGTCAGAGGCGCGGCGAATTCTTGCGGACCCAGGACGAAGTTGCACGGATCATGGGACTGACGACGCGGGGCATACGCGGGATCGAGCGGAGGGCGTTGGTAAAATTGCGGCGGTTGTTGAGCGATATCATCGACGAGGAACTCACGTCCCCTGCGCCTATGCGTCCCTCGTGTGAGACTGTTCACGCACTCCACGCGTCGCCGTTCGCTGCCTGAATCAAACACGCAGGGGGAAAGTAGCAGTACGCCGGAGGAGGATCGAGAACGAGTGAATCCTCCACAGCATGATGGGTGGCGTTTTACAGCAATTCATCGTGGCGGCAAGCAGAGTAGTAATAGCGGTTGAACGCACTGCGACTGAACAAATCTAATTCATTCCCATCACCTTTACCAGCAGCGATACCGGCAAAATGGTCTCCGACGATTCTCATGACGCGACTCCTCCCGTGAACGCCGTCTGCAGAATGGACTGGCGGAGGCGGGTGGCGCGCTGAAGGTTCGCTGATGCCACAGCTGCCAATTCCTTCAACACGTTCAGCGGATTCGCAGGCACATTGACTCGCTTGCTGAACCAACGGCGCGCAGTTTTGATTTCCCGCATCGGCACGACGCGAGATTAACGAAGTGACCGGCAGTTGCAAAGGTGGGAGTTGCCGCCGGGTCAGCATTCTCATTTTGCGGAGCGCGGCTTATAGCAGACCAGCCGCAGCGTGTGAGATAAAACTGAGTCTGTGGAAATTCGAGACGTGCGGCGGTTGGTCGAGGGCGACACAGTCTCGCCGGCAATGAGGATGATGACTGCGAACTGACGCAGGAATCGTATTGCCGCCTGCTCACCAAGGGCGGGCAGTTGCGCGACATCGCCAAGGTCAAATCCTGGCTGTTCACCACGCTCTACCGGGTGTTCCTTGGCTGGAAAGATCGCCGCGCGCGGTTGCCGCATTTCGAGATCGGCAGCGTCGAGAGCGAGTTGCCCGTCATCACCCCGGGGCACGTGGGCGTGTTGCGCGACGATGCCGTCCGCGATGCACTGCTGGAACTGGAGGAACATTACCGCACGCCGGTCATGCTGTTTTACATGAACGACCACTCCTACGAGGAGATTGCGGAAATCCTCGACGTGCCCATCGGCACGGTGATGTCGCGGCTATCGCGCGCGAAAAGTTTGCTGCGCGAGCGGCTCGTGACCCGCGCCATCGGCGTCGAGAGCGTGAACGAAAACAAGATTTTGCCTTTTGAACGGAAGTCCAATTCCGCCTCGTAGGTTTATGAACAACGAAGAAGCCAAATTGATCCTGCAAGCGTATCGCCCCGGCGGGCAGGACGCGAACGATCCGCGATTCCGCGAGGCGTTGGAGCAGGCGCAGCGCGACCCGGAACTGGCGCGGTGGTTTGCGAACGAGCAGGCGCTTGATTCGCGCATCAGCGGCAAGCTCAAGGCGTCCCTCGCCACGCCAGCGCATTTGAAGGCACAGTTGCTCGCGCAAAGGAAAATTGTTCAATCCACAGTCTGGTGGAAACAGCCGGTGTGGCAGCTCGCCGCCGCCGCATGTCTGGCGCTGCTCGTGACTGTCGCTGCAGTGTGGTTCACCTCGGGCCGCAGTGAAGGTTTTGCGAAGTACCGCACCGCGATGACCGAGTTCGCTGGCAACAAGCTGGACCGGCCCGACCTCATGTCGCGCGACGTCACAGAAGTGCGCCGCTGGCTCGCGCAAAAGGAATCGCATGGCGATCTCGTGTTGCCCGTTGGATTGAATGGCCGGCCCAGCTTGGGCTGCCGTCTGCTCGACTGGAAGGGGCACAAGGTTTCGCTTGTTTGTTTCGAGTTGGAAAACAAACAGGTCGCTCATCTGCTCGTCGTGGACAGCTCCGCGTTCAGGGACGCGCCCACAGAATCGCCTGTATTCAACCAAGTCGGCAACGTCGCTACCGCCAGTTGGAGTCGCGGGGGCAAGACCTACATCGTGGCCAGCCAGGAAGCCAGCCAGACTGAACTGATGAAATTGCTGTGAATTGGATGCGCCTCACAAAACCCCTCTCCCGGCCTTCGGCCACCCTCTCCCCATCGGATGGGGAGAGGGACGTGGTGGGGGGCACGCACCATGTGCAGCGATGTTTGCAGCATTGACTTACTGGCTCGCGCGATAACATTGAATCGGCGGGCGATGAAATTCTTTTATTACACTCCAATCATTGCGGCGCGTTTCTGAATCAATGACCTCAGCGGGTCCTTAATTACGCTACAAGGCGGGCGGTCATTTTGGGTTTGTCGTTCGTTTTGGTCACGTCGGATTTCTGCTTTTGATTTTCTTCTCGGCGCCGACATCGCTGAGAAAGCTTTTTGATGCGCCGCTGAGCGACGATTTGTTGCCTCAGGCCCTGATGAGCTTGTTGCGGGGTGACGTAATCGATGCCCGAATGGTAGTGCTCCGTATCATACCAGGTAAAGTACCGATCGAAATAGGCGACGGCTTCCCCATCATCCAGGAAGCGACCGGGATACTCCGGAGCTCGTTTTACCGTGCTGAACGCCGACTCGATGAACGGATTGTCATTGGGGGTTCGGGGGCGAGCAAACAACTGAGGCATGCCGTGATCTTCACACAGCCGCTGGATCGGTTTGGCTTTCATCTGGCGCCCGCGATCGTTGATGACCTCGGGCCGTTGATCCTCCGGAAGATCCAGGATGTTCTGTTCCTCCAGACCTCCCTCCAGCATGAGCCGAGATTCTTCGGCCGTCTGCTGCCAGCTGATGTGCCATTGGATGACTTTGCGGGACCACTCATCCAGCAGCAGGTAGAGGTAAAGATACACCCCTTTCTGGAACGTCATCAGGTAGCTGATGTCCCAACACCACCGCTGGTTTGGCCCCGTCAGATCCTTGCGGACCGGAGCTTTGGAGTTGCCGTTGTGGGCTCCGCCAGGACCCCGCGCGGTCATCATATTCCGCTCCTTGAGGACGCGGTAAACCGTGGAGAAGGAGGCCTGAAAGAGGCCTTTATCCCAGGCCGTGACCGCCAGGATGCGATGCGACAAGTCGACATATTCCTGGCTCTTGGCCATCGCCACAATCTGCTCAATCTCCTCGAGCAACACCCGATGCAACGGCTCCTTGGGACCCGGGGTCAAATTCGCCAGGCTCTGCCCCTGACGAGCCAGGCGTTGCCAGCGTACGACGCGACGATGCTCGATCGCCAGGATCACGCAGCTGCGTCGCACCGAAACCCCTTGTTGCTGGGAAGACTCAATCACGGTGAGGATTGCCAGTTTGGTTTGCTCACTGATCCATTGGTCGGCTATCGGTCCCACGAACCCCCATTCGTTTTTTTTCGCAGGATCGCCAGTTCGACCGACAAATCCGCCATGGCCCGTTCCTTGTCCTGGAGTTCGCGCTTGATGGCGTCGTAAGCCTCGGAGTCGACCCGACCTTGCTTCTTCCCAGGTTTGGCGCTGAGGCGTTGGAGTGCCCCTTCCTTGACCTGCTGCCGGATGCGAGCCAGATCGGTCGAGTAGAGGCCTTCCCGGCGCAGCAACTCGCCCACAGGTTTGTCACCGGATTGAGCTTCGAGGTAGATCTGGAACTTTTTCTCGGCAGACAGGATTCGTCGTTTCGTGCCGGTGGTCTTGTGGGGCCCTTCGGATAGATCGCTATTTGTCATTTTTCCGCTTTCGTTTGGACCGCCGGTGGGAGGGCATGGTTCCGGTCGCCCTACGGGCTCCCTCCACCATGCCCTCCCACTCCACCTTGTAGCGTATTGAACGTTTGCTTTGAGGTCACGAACTCAGAAACGGGGGGATTGTCATCGGAATGTTTGTCCTGCTGTTCACGGTGGAAACGTTTTTCCCATTGCGCGAATCAAAAGCGGGACTTGTGGCAAGACTCATCGTGAACATCGGATTGACCGCGCTGGCGTTTCTGGTTGCGGCGCTTTTCGTCCGACCGTCCGGGCTGGCCACATTAAAATGGGCTGCGGCGCGGCCTTTCGGCTTCATGCACTGGCTGCACCTGCCGCATTGGGCGGAATTCATCGCCGGATATGCTTCGCCAGACGACAACAGGTTCTGGCGCGCGTTCGGGATGCCGTTTGTGAAGCAACGCGACTACTGGCGCAAAGCGGATGGCGGTGTGCCGGAGCGCGGCGACTCAATTGGAGAAAAGTCAAAGCCATCTTCCGGAATAGGAGCTTGTTTCAAGCACGTCATTCATCCCGCAGTAAATCAATCGCCAACGGGCTTTTACACGCATGAGAAAGAATGGAATAGTTGTGCCGGGTAGTACTTCTTAGTCTGTAAGAACATGAATCGTTTCGAGCAAAAGCTTCAAACGCACGGTTTGGCGATGCGACGCGGGCGACTGCAAACGTTGCAAATCAACGTCGGGCGCAAGTGTAACCAAGCCTGCACACATTGCCATGTAGACGCCGGCCCCTGGCGCGCGGAGATGATGGCCGCACCGGTGGCGCGTCGCCTCGGCGAATGGATTCGAGAACATCGGCCGGCCGTGGTGGATATTACCGGCGGCGCGCCGGAGTTGAGCGAGCATTTCCGCGTTGAAGAAACTCAATGCGGTCGGTTACGGCGAGCGACTGCCGCTGAACCTGGTCTTCAATCCGCTCGGAGCAAAATTGCCCGACCCGCAGGCGGAGTTGGAGGAGGACTTCAAAAGGGCATTATCCCGCGATTTCGGGATTGTGTTCGACAAACTCTTTGCGATCACGAACCAACCCATCGCGCGCTTTGCGGAAGACTTGCGTCAGCACGGCCAGTGGGACGAATACCTCGAACTGCTCGCCAACAATTTCAACCCGGCGACGGTCGAGGGCTTGATGTGTCGCAGCACGCTTAGCGTCGGCTGGCTCGGCGAGATTTATGATTGCGATTTCAACCAGATGTTGAAGATGCAGATGCGCAACGGCAAACCGCTTTATCTGTGAGATGTGACGCCCGCACAACTCGAGGCCTGGGAAATCCAGACCGGTGTTCATTGTCTGGCTTGCAGCTGAACTATGAGTTGGATGACTTTTTGATTGCGGTGCGGCGCGGCCAAGGGCTTCACCATGAAGCCAGCAACGCGATGGAAGATCGTCGCAAGCGTTTACCAAACAAATCAAGGCAGTTTCGTCGTTCCAAAGCATTCTACCTTGCCGTGCATCGCCATCGGAATTCGGTTTTTTACAAACGGTTGCGCCCCGACCAGTTCGCCGTGCGGTCGGCTTTGCGAGAAGGATGCGCCCTTGAAAATGCGTTTGCCAGGGCTGTCGAATTCGACCGTACGGCAAAATTCCAACCGAAACAAATTACGAAATGGTTTCAAGACTGGTCCGCTCTTGGATGGTTTTGCCACGAAGTTGACCCACAACAACACCGGAACAACAAGCATTCAGTTCGTAAGCGGTAAGCGGGGCGCATCTATTCGGCGGACCGGACGCGATGCTACGATTGGGGCGTGAAACGAGATCGGAACGGTAAGAAGACGGACCGAGGCGCGGAGCGCGCACGGTGGGTCAAGGAGTATCGGGCCAGCGGTCTGGGGTTGAGGCAGTTTGCCCGCCGGCACGGTTTGAGGCCTGGACAGCTGCACTACTGGGTCTATCCCTCGGTTAAGCCGTCGGCGACCCCGGCGCCGCTGCCGACGTTCCAGGAAGTGCGCTGGCCTGCGGCTGTGGCGACGCCGGCGTCCTGGACCACGGAGGTAGGTTTGCCCAACGGCACCACGGTGCGGCTGGCGCGGCAAACGGATCTGGCCTGGACGATGGCGCTGATCGACTCGTTGGGTGGGCCATGCTCCTCACACTGAGTGCCGCGACGCGGATCTTCGTGGCGGTGGGGCCCGTGGATTTGCGGTGTAGTTTCGATGGACTGTCGGCCTACGTGGAGGCGGTGCTCGGAGAGCGGGTCTTGGAGGGTGGACTGTTCGTGTTCACCAACCGGAGGCGCAATCGCTTGCGCTTGCTTTGGTTTGACGGAACTGGCCTTTGGGTGGCGACCAAACGTTTGGAGGGCGGAACGCTCCAGTGGCCCGCGGGGGAAGGGGCCGCGGTGGGATTTCGGCCCGAACAGTTGAGTGCCCTGATCAGTGGTTTGGAAGTCACCGAGCGGGCCGGCTGGTATCGGCGGTAGAAAATAATCCATTTGGGGGCTGGACTCTGGTGGCCGCTGCGGGCAAGCTCGCTTTCGGTGATCGAGAGCTGTGTCATGCAAGGGCGGCGGATCGAGCCCGCCCAGTTCCTCCAGGTGCGCGATTTGGTAAGCGGGCATCCGCACTGGAGTCGCTACCGGCTGTCACGGGAGTTGTGCGCGTTGTGGGACTGGCGCACGCCGACCGGACAGTGGAAGGACATGGCCGCGCGGACGCTGTTGCTAAAGCTGGAGCGGCGCGGTTGGGTGCGGCTACCGGAGCGCCGGGCGTCCTCGCCGAATCGGCATCGGTTGGCGGCGCCCTCGGAACGAACGTGGCCGAACACTCCGGTGACCGGGACCTTGTTGGAGTTGGGGGGTGTCGAACTGGCCGAAGTCAGCTCCGCCGCCTCGGGACGGACCGAAGTGCGGGCGCTCCTGGCCCAGTTCCACTATCTGGGCTGGCGCCAACCGGTGGGGGAGAACCTGCAATATGTGGCCCGGGATCGCCATGGTGGGATCCTGGCGGTGTTGGTCTTTGGGGCGGCGGCGTGGAAGTGCGCGGTGCGCGACCGTTGGATCGGCTGGAGCGTCGGGCAGCGGGAAGCGCGCTTGGGCACGATCGCCAACAACTAGCGGTTCCTGATTGCGCCCTGGGTGCGAGTCAGGCATTTGGCCAGTTATCTGTTGGGCGAGGTGAGCCGACGGATCACGGCGGACTGGCAGCGAAAGTACGGTCATCCGATGGTGCTGCTGGAGACCTTTGTGGAGCGGGATCGCTTTGCGGGTACCCACTCGGCCAAACAGATCGATTGGTGCGCGCGAGAGGACTTGAACCTCCACCCCTTCCGGGACCAGATCCTAAGTCTGGCGCGTCTGCCATTCCGCCACGCGCGCGCATTCACTACGAACGATTTGTCACATCCGGAGACAAGGCGTGCAGCTTCTTACCCTCTTCGCCGGCGCACCGCGATCAGGCTGGCCGCCTTCCAGAAACGATCGATCGTGGCCGGACCTGATTATGTGCGTTGCCCGGCAACCTATCAAAGGGCATTCGATGGTCGCAAGCCGGCAAATCCGAGTCGTTCCCTCATCCAGTTAGGCCTTGACCGACCTGACGCATCTTACAGAGTGTGCCTGATGAATCCAGCAACCGGTTTGCGCATGATTTTGGGCTGGTGCGTCACGCTATCTGCGGGCGTTTTCTCCAACGCTCAGCCGGCGATTCAGGCCGCTGCCGCGCCCGCCCAATCATCCTGGGATTGGCAAGTGGGAAGCCCGGAAAGCCAGGGAATGTCCGCGGCTAAATTGAGTGCGCTCAAAGATTTAATGGCCGCGAAGAGGTCCGCGGCATTTCTCGTCATCCGCAATGACTGCATCGTCTGTGAGTGGTACGCGCCCGGCATCGATGCGAACCGGAAACAGGGGACGGCGTCGCTGGCCAAGGCGCTCGTGGGCGGTCTATCGCTAGCGGTCGCGATCACCGACGGGCGGATCGCGCTTGATGATCCGGCGGCGAAATTCGTTTCGCAGTGGAAAGCCGATCCTCGCAAGAGGAGGATCACGATCCGACAACTCGGTTCACATACGTCCGGGCTCGATGACGCCGAGGCGGACGGATTGCCTCATGATCAACTCACCGGCTGGAAGGGTGATTTCTGGAAGCGGCTCGAGCCGCCCCGCGATCCCTTCACCCTGGCACGGGATGCCACGCCCATGATTTTCGATCTCGGCGAGCAGATCAGCTACAGCAATCCGGGGATCGGAATGCTCACCTATTGTGTGACGGCGGCCATCCGGAGCGGCAAAGTCGAGGATATCCGCGCGCTGTTGCGGGACCGGGTGATGCGGCCCATTGGGGTGAAGGACGAGGAATGGTCGGCCGGCTATGGCCAGACATTTCGAGTGGATGAATTGCCGTTGGTCGCGTCCTGGGGTGGCGGGAGCTATACGCCGCGGGCGGTGGCCCGGATCGGGCGATTGATGTTGAACGAAGGCAATTGGCAAGGCCGTCAGATTCTTAGCGCGGACGCGGTGCACCAGGTGACGCGGGACGCGGGACTCCCGGGTGATTGTGGCATGGGCTGGTGGACCAACGGTGGTGGCCGCTATTCCAGACTTCCCCGGGATGCCGTTTGGGGGGCAGGCGCCGGCGATCAGTTGTTGCTCGTCATCCCCAGCTTGCGCCTGATCATGGTGCGCAACGGACAAAGCCTAGATCCCGGCCCGGATGAACCGCCGGTTCGATCGGACGATGTCTTTACGCGATATCACGATTACCGGGCGCGAATCCTGTTCCAGGCTCTGGTCGATGCGGTGATCGATCCGGCGCCCGCCACGCGAGAGTGAGCCGCAGCGCTCCCGCACCGACATTCCTCCCGAATCCGCTGGAGCATAAGTTCCATCCGTCGATGCAATTGGTCTGAAGTATGCCCTGCGTTCCGGTGTGGTTGGTTGGACTGTTCGGGGCGGAGGCGCCGGAATAATAGAATGCACTCCCAGCCGGCGCTTCCGCCTTCGGGTCAGGCCAGGATCCTCACGAGCCAACCGGCCACGATCGCAACGAAAGAAAGACTATGTTCGCCGTCGTCAATCGCCTTCGAGCCATTCCCGGATACAGCTATGGCATCGTCGTCTCGGTGCATGCCACGGAACTCGACGCACTTACCGCGGAATCACGCTTGCGGCGTTGTTCGCGGCGGGACGGGCGGGACGACTCGACATCGCTTTACGTTCTTCCCCTGGCGGTGCGTCGCAATATGGGTCAGCATGTACGATTGTCGGATTTGGCCGATACCTGCGGGGACACGCAGTATTGCAATTGGCGCGCGAAATCCGCCTTCGCGGAAGCTTAATACCCTTCGAATCTCGTGGGCTGGGTCTCCCGGCCGCCGGCGCGCGCCGACTCGAGGCAGGCATCCATGACAATCTGCGTTTTCAAGGCCGCTTCCGGCCACTCCACGTTGATCTTTCCGGACCGGACTTGATCCGCAAAGTTGCGGTAAAGATTCGTGTCCTGGGCCGTCTGATGACCGTGGCTATGTTCCGCGACCGTGAAACGTCGCCGTTGATCCTCAATCCGGAAGTCACAGCCGTGGACCTTGAACGCCGTCTGGTGAAGTTCGAACCCGACTTCGGTTCCCGCCCATGGCAGCACGAAATCGGGCACTTCGACGACTCCCCGCGTGCCGCTGATTCTGGCCCATTGCTCGGTTTCGGTTATGAACGAGCAATAGAAATCGGCGTAGACGTTGTCCGCGAAGAGTAACTCGCCGCGAAATGCGATCGGCACCGAAGAGGGGCTGTCCGGCCGGCGATGTTCCGACAGGACCCGACCGGTGACGTGGAGGGGCATCTGCCAACTTTGCGTCCAGAGGACAAACCGGATGCAGTACCAGCCAAGGTCGCCCAGGCATCCGTGCGGCTCCAGGTCGCTGTGCACGCGGATGTTCCGGGTAAAAAAATCAGGGGCCTGTCGGAACGTGAAAGCGGAAGCGATCCGCCGGAATTCACCGGTTAGTTGTCGATCATCCAGCACCTGTCGCAGGAGCAGCATTCGTCGGCTGTGCATGAACATGACACCATCCATGAACTGGACCCCATGGGATTTGCAGGAGTCCAACATCAGGCGAAGGTCAGCCAACCTGGGGGCACAGGGCTTTTCGCAAACGACATGTTTCCCGGCGGCAGCGGCCCGGAGGACCCACTCGGTGCGGAGACCGGTGGGGAGCGGGATGTAGATTGCGTCCACCGCATCCCCGGCAATCAAATCCTCATAAGCGCCGAACGCCTGAGGGACGTTTTCGACCGGCGCCTCGGCCTGGCATTCCGCGATGAACCGCCGGCTCTTTTCCACATCGCGGCTGGCGACCGCTGTGATTGTAGAATTGCCGCTTTGTTCGATGGCTTTCCAATTTCTCCGGGCAATATTGGCCGCGCCCAGAATCCCCCAACGAAGTTTGCGCCCGTTCATGATCTGGATTTTGGGGAGTTCATGAGCGATCTGGCAAGGAGATCGTGGCGCTCAGTGGCTGTGCACGCATCGGCAGTCGCCGAGCAGGAACGTGGACGTGTCATTGGGATTGCCCTATATTGGGGCCTTGTCAAACCCGGCAGAAAATAATGTCCATGAATAATTCCTCGCAATCCCCCTGGCCGGCGATCACGAAGATCGCCCTCCTCATCGGCTGCACGATCGTGTTCTGCATCCTGGGAATGATCTCGGGTGTGCTTGCGGCCAAGCTGATGCAACGCGTCAGTGACGTGCGCGGCGACGAGCTTCTTGTTACGGTCCTTTTACCGCCGGTTGTTGGTGCGCTGTTTGGTTTTTTCGTGGGGAGCGTAGCCACACTTTACGTGCGCTGGTCCCCGACTGCGCCGATGGGCAAAGGACCACCGCAACCGCTCGCGCGACCGCCTATTAATCCGTCGACGAGCCAGGCGCCACCGGCGGTTTAATTCCCTGATCCGGATCGGGTCTCACTGTCCTGAAACGCCATAAGGCGTTCAAGGCGGTCCCTCCGAGTTCAGTAAAGACTCAGGGCGGAGAGCGCGGGACAGGCGTGGCTTTCGAGGATGTTCACCCGGAGGCGGCGAGTGGTGACCGGGTCGAACTTCAGGATGCGCCGGTAGCCGATGGTGGTGGCTTCCGCCACGGATTGCCATTTGCCGTCGATTTCGGTCTCCACATTCCATTTCTGGACCCGCTGCCCGAGCGGTGTGTATTCAGAGAGCAGCACATGGCTGACTCGGGTGGGGGTATTGAACTCGAGCGTGAGGGCGGCTGTCGTCACGGCATCGTCGGTGGCCCAATAGGTCTTTGGATTATCGTCATTGAGGTGCTCCGCTGCATACATGCGGTCATCACCGCGGCTGTTGCTGGCACTGACCCGGGCGTGGCGGGCGAGGTCGGTCTTGAAGGTGGCATCCAGGATATGCCGCAGTTCATGCAGACGTTGGACATCGGTTTCATGAATGAGCCCACGCCGATCCGGAGGCAGGTTCAGCAGGAGGTTGGCGCTTCGACCGATGGAATCGTAATAGATCTCAAGCAGTTTTTCGACGCTCTTGACCCTGGGGTCTTCGGCCGGATGATAAAACCATCCCGGGCGAATGGAGACATCGACCTCGGGTGGGACCCAATCTGTGCCGTCGGGTTGGCCGCGGGCGTACTTGGCAAAGTCCGGATAGCCGGGGTAGATCTCGCCGCGATTGAGCGGCATCCAGGCCGTTTCGAAGGCGACCCCGCTCTCATTCCCCACCCAGCGGATATCGGGTCCGGCATCGCTAAACATCACGGCGAGCGGTTGGAGTTCGCGAACGATCGCGTGGGTGTTGGGCCAGTCATAGTAGGTCGAGTTGTCGATGCGGCGGGTTTCCCGGGCTCCGCCATAATAACCATCGCCGCCGTTGGCGCCGTCGAACCAAACCTCGAAGACCGGGCCGTACTGCGTCAGCAGTTCGCGCAACTGGTTTCGATAGTAGGTGAGATATTCAGGCCGGGCATAGTCCGGATGGTTCCGGTCCCACGGCGAGAGGTAAACGCCAAACTTCAGGCCGAACTCACGACAGGCGTCGCTCAACTCGCGGACGACGTCTCCCTGACCGTTCCGCCAGGGACTGTGTTTGACCGAATGCTCGGTGTATCTGCTGGGCCAGAGGCAGAAACCATCGTGGTGTTTTGCCGTCAGGATCAGGCCTTTCATTCCAGCATCCCGCGCGACGCGCGCCCACTGGCGGGCATCCAGTGCCGAAGGATTGAAGACTGCGGGGTCTTCGTCGCCATTACCCCATTCCCGATCGGTGAAGGTGTTCACCGTGAAATGGATGAAGCCATAGAATTGAAGTTCCTGCCATGCCAGTTGTCGGGCGGAAGGGACCGCGCCGACGAGTTCAGGCGGGGGCGTGGCGGCATGGACAGGGGCAGACCATTGCCCCAGCGCGAAGAGCAACCCGCCCGTAAAAGCGGCACACCGTGTGAACAGAGTTGAATTCATGGCGGGGATTCTGCCAAAGGCTCAGCGGATTGGAAGTCCAACTCCAGCATCGCTCGCGCCTGGCCGGAGGCAAAAGGCCTTTGGGGCGCCGGCTATCGGGGCGACGCCACGAGTTTGGCATCAAACGCAAGGGCGCCGTCGTTCAGGTTTGTCAACGAGAGCTCGTCCAACGCAAACTCGAAGAGGACCGGAGCGAGCTTTTGCAAGGAGAGGGTCTGCCCGAGACGGTCCAATGCGGGCTGGATCATCCTGGACGCGATGGCGCCCACCGGTCCCACGCCTTTGCATTTCAAGTCACACAAGTGGAGATTGAATGAGGAGTCCAGTTCCAGGGTCCCGGAGAGGCAGACGCACCCTTTCAGGAAGGACTTTCGCGCGCCAATCTCGGCATCGGCCTGGACCGTCCTGCGGCCAGCCGGCCGAAGTTTGACCGAGACGTTTTCCACCAAAATGCCATTGGCCGCGCTCAGCCGGCGCGCGCCATCGAGGAAGAGGGCGTTGAGGTCTTTCTCCGTGATCCAGACCTTCGCAGAAGCGCTCCCGACATGAACGACGGTGAGCCAACCAACACCGGCATTGTCGCGTATGAATTCAAACTGCAGGTCTGTGGCGTCGAGTTGAAAGTGCGGGTGGGCGAAGTCGCCAAGTCGGAATGGAGCCGCCCAAATCTTCAAAGCCTGGCAGACGGGGCCTTTGCCGCGTTCAACTGCTGGTCCCGGTCGGTGAAGAGGTTGACCGGGTTCGCACCCCGAACCGCTCAAGTCCCATGCGAAATGGGTCAACTCCGGCCACTGCCCCGAGACCGTCAGCGCGTTGGGAGGGCACTGGAGCCCGTCGATCAAATGTTGTCGCAATTGATCGACCGACGCCGGCCAGGGCCCTGGCGGCAGCCGGAATATCACTCCGCCGCGGGCGTGGTTTGGCCGCCGGCCGTTGCGCCGGCATTCGAGCGGCGGAGAGCTGCGCGGATTTCGGACAGAGTGCGTTGCGCGCGGGCTTGAAGCTCGCGGCCGCGCCGGTTGAGATCCGCGCGCGCGGCATCGAATTGTTCAGTCAGGACGGCATTCCGCTTCAGTCCGCGAGCGACGAGTACCTTTTCGAGTCGGCGTAATTCGGCTGGCATTTTTGCAATTTGTTCGGAGGCCAGGTCGATCAGGCCGAGACCGGAATAGTAGGCTTCCTGAAAGAATGGCATCGAGTCGATCACGGGAGGCCGGTCGGCTTTCCGTCGTCGCGCCCCCGCTTTGATGCGGGGCGGTTTGGGTGTTCGTTTTGGTTCGGGCATAAATCAACATTCAAACGAGGTTTATTTTGCGACCGCCCCAACATTCGCCCGTTTTGTGAAGTTGTCAAAGACGCTCGGCATCCGGCTTCGAAAGCAAGGGTTGACTCGGCGGCATTGTGTCTGGACATTCCGTGCGACTGGCCAAGACTACCGGCATGAACCGCGCACGATTTAATTCAGATCAATTACGGGATGCGTTCCGCGTGCTTGAATCGTTGTGGCCCGAAGTTGCCGCCCGCGGCAAAGAAGCCCGCGCGCGTTTGGTGAGTTTTTTGCAGACTCTGGTGCTCCAGGTGCCGGCCAGTCGTGAACCGGCCCACCCGAACCCCGAAGCCCGGTCGCAGGAGATCATCCAGTCGGCGGCGGCGAAGACGGCGACGGTCTCCGGGAGCTTGGCGTTACCGCCGGGGCCCCTCGGTTTGATGACGTTGCTTCCCGATCTCGTGATGGTATGGCGGATTCAGGCGCAGATGGTCGCGGATGTGGCGGGTGCATACGGCCAGCGCGCCACGCTGAATCGGGAGCACCTCACGCAATGCCTATTCAAACATGCAGCCAGCCAGGTCGTGCGGGATGTTGCCGTTCGCGTGGGTGAACGGATTATTTTGAGGAAGACGCCGACCCGGCTGCTGGGGCGGGTGCTCCAACGGGTGAGCTTGCCCGTAGTTGGGACGATCGGGGTCGCGGCGTATTCCTTTGCCGACACGCAGAGTGTGGGGCGTGCCGCGATCGATCTGTTCAGTCACTTGGGCAACTGCAGAAACGAGAGCAGATCCGCCACGTCTTGAACTGTCAGGCCGGTCTCGAGCCCCTCCGGCATCAGCGACAAGCCACTTGAGGTCATGCTCGAAATCCGGCTTCGGGGAATGACCTGGTCTTTCCCGCCTGCCATGCGCAGGGTAACCAGGGCATCAGTCTCGACGGTGACGATGCCGGTAAAGACGTCGCCTTCGACATCGTCGATGGTGTAGCCCAAGTACCTCCGTGTTCACCGCGGCATTGGGATCGAACACATCGGAGAGCAGCGTCTCGGCGCCCTTGCGCGAGATCTCCGTCAGATCCGGACCGACGGCGTTCCCTTCGCTACCCATCCGGTGGCACTGGGCGCAGACGTTTTGATAGTGGAGATGACCCTTCTCTGGATCGCCCTGGAGTTGAAGGGCCGGTTTGAGCTGGGACTGCACCTCCGCCCGCGTCACCACCCCGGCGTCGCTGAAGAGGGCCTCGGCGCGCTGGCGGATAGCGGGATCTTCCGACCACAGCAATCGGCGTCGACGTTCCAGATCGAGATTGAGCTGGCCCATGGGCACACGGCCCTCTTCCAAAGCGGTCAGGAGCAAGTTGTGGTTCGCGGAACGATAAATGAGAAAGTCGCTGGCCTGCGAGCGGCAAGCCCGGCCCAGCTTCGGCCAGCGATCAATCAACGCTGAGGCAACCGCCGGGTCGTGCTGGTCGGTCAGTTGACGAAGCGCGGCGGACTGTAATTCCGGCGCGACCTGAAATCCCAACAATTGCCAGAGCGTTGCTTTCCGGAAAGAGAACTCCGAAAACTCGAGGAGGCGCAACCAGGCCAGCCGGTCCGGGGGGGATCGCTTGGGATCGAGGACCGCGTCGCGCGCCTCGGCCAATAGTTTGCCTCGATCCGACTTAAGATCCAGCCGGAGGTGACGCTGCAGGGTCCAGAGGGCCGAGATGAGCGGCGTGGAGGCGCTCTTCTGCAGAAGCTGGGCCGCGCGGTTTACCCGGTCTTGAATCGGTGCGGGCAAATCGAGCTGCCCCTCTTTGGCGAGCCCGGCGTTCAGGCCATCGATCACCGCGAAGAGCAGTGAATCGCCCAAAGCCGGAATGAGGTTCTCGAGCGCTTCGGCGATGCGTCCCGGGTCGCGCTGCGCGCCGATGAGTTCGGCGATCTCATGGATGAACGCGTCCCGACCACGGTCGCGGTCGGAATCCGTCTGGCCAACCGATGTTTGTTCACGGAGGAAACCGGTGAAGACGGGGAGTGCCTCGTCGCCAAGACAGGTGAGAATGGCGAAGCGGGTCCAGTCATATTGCACATCCTGCCGCGCGATCTCGAGCAGGGCTTCCCGGATGGCTTTCTTGATTTCCAGATTCGCGGCACGCACCTCGCCGAGCGTGAGTGCGGTTTGCATCCGCACACGGGCATCGGGGTCTCGTGCCAGTTCGACCACCGCCGCAATGCGCTGCGGGGCGCTGGCCAGTCCGACCTTGGCGATGATCAACGCATTTTCGCGCACACCCGGGTGAGGATCGTGGAAGGCGCGAACGAGGAGATCCCCGGTGAGCGCGCCCAGACCGGGTGCGGCATCCGGTTGCGGTGAGAGGCCGCGCAGGGTCCAGAGGATGTGAACTCGGGCCTGAGGCAGTGAGGTGGTGGCGAAGAGGGCGCGCGTGCCGGCCACGCAGGCGGGATCATCCCACCACACCAGGAGTCGTTGAGCCGTATCGCGCCACCAGCGATTGCGATGTTCGAGGGAATGAACCACCGAATCCAGATCCTTGCGGTCGAAGCGGGGCGTCACCCGGGGCAATCCGTTCCTGGGTGCGATGCGGTAGATGCGGCCTTGGTCCGCTCCCGCGCGGAGGTCCATGTCTTTCTCCAGTTCGTCCGGGATCCATTCCGGGTGTTCGATGACCGCGCGGTACATATCGACCACGTAAAGAGCGCCGTCGGGACCCACCCGAAGGTTGACGGGCCGGCTATGGCGATCGGCGGTGGCGAGGAATTCGATCTTCTCGCGTCCCCGGGCGGCGAGAAATGAAGGTCCATCGGGGTAAGGCCGGTCCCGGTGCACAATGTTCAGGACCGCGTCGGCCACAAAGATGGAGCCATTGAACTCCTCGGGGAACGCGCCCCCGCCATAAAAGGTGATGCCGCAGGAACACGAGAAATAGCCCGATTGCTCCGGGTGATTCAGGCGCGACTCCTGTTTCCCGATGGGATAACCCCGATCCAGGCCGCCGGTCTTGTGATCCGAGATATCGGGATTGCCGCGCGGGGCGAGATATGGATTGCGTTCGACATCATGGATGGGAACCACCAGATGATTAATGTGCTTGAGGTTGTGCGTGGTAAAGATGTGACCCCAATCATCGATAGCGACACTGAAACCCGTGGTGGTCGGACCGACAAAGTCCACCAGTTGTCGCGCAAAATCGAAGCGGATGTCGCGTCCCCGCACCGGAAACTTCTCGTCCGATCGACCGGTCCAGGACAGAACTCCGGAGTTCCCGCCATTACCGGCATAGATCCAGTTATCCAGACCCTGGATCAGGCCATTGACATTGTGCTGGGCGTTGCCGACCGAGAATCCCGTGACTAAGACGTCGCGCACGTCAGCTCGGTGATCGCCATCGGTATCCTTGAGGAAGAGGATATCCGGCGGGGAGGCGACGAGGATGCCGCCGCGATACGGGAGGATCGAATTGGCATATTGAAACTTGTCGGCGAATACCGTCCGACGATCATAAACGCCGTCATGGTTGGTATCCTCGATCATCACGATCTTGCCGGGATAATCATTCGGGTCATCGCTGGCAAAGGGATAGCCACCCATCTCCATGACGTAGGCGGTGCCATGCTCGTCAAACTGCAAGTCCACCGGATCCTGGATCAGCGGTTCGCTCGCGACCAGTTCAAGGGTGAATGCGGGATGAATCTCGAACTGGCCGACCCCGGCGAGGGCATTGGTGCCAAAGGACGGCGCGTCGCCCCCCTGTAGCGACGATGACGGGAGCCACGCGACCAGAACGGGCAACGCGCCCAGTCCCCATGCTTTAATCGCAGATCGCACGGCGTATCTCCGCCGGTTGAGCATTGAGCTTTGCCGGCGCCTCGAAACGGTGCGCTTTCTCATCGATACCGAGTATCACTGCGAGTTCGGCATTTTGGGAATGATATTTTAGTCAGGCGCATCTCAGGTCTGAACGCAACCGCCTGATTCGCGGATCAACTGCCAGGCCGCCTGGACGTGCTCGAATTCGGTCCAGGTCTGTCCCACGCAGAACCGCAGGGTAAAGCGTCCCTCAAGCATCGTATGCGTCAGGTAGATCTGGCCGGTGCCATTCAAGGCCTCGAGCAACTCGCGGTTTCGTTCGTCCCCGCCCCGATGCCGGAAACAGACCAGGTTCAAGGGAACGGGGGCGGCAAGTTCGAAATCGGCGGAGTCGGCGATCCAGTTCGCGAATAGGCGGGCGAGTTCGACGTGTCGGCGAACGTGGTATTGAAGGCCGGTTGCCCCGTAATGACGCAGGACGAACCAGAGTTTGAGCGCGCGAAAGCGCCGGCCCAGGGGCACTTGCCAGTCGCGATAGTCGATCACAGCGCCGGATTCCGTTGCGCGGTTCCGGAGATACTCGGGGAGAACGCTCAAGGTCCGGATCAACGCCGACCGGTCGCGCACATAGAAACAGTCGCAATCGAAGTTTGTGAACATCCATTTGTGCGGGTTGAACGCGTAGGAATCCGCTTGTTCGAGTCCATCGTGGATATGGCGGAACTCGGGACAGAGTGCGGCGGTGCCCGCCATGGCCCCATCGACATGCAGCCAGAGATTCTCCTTTCGGCAAAGGGTTCCAAGCCGCGCGATCGGATCGATGGCATTCGACGAGGTTGTCCCTACGGTTGCGGATACGAAGCACGGCTTGAACCCCGCCGCGCGATCCTGCCGAATCTGCTCCGCCAGCAATTCGGGGCGCATGGCGAAGTTCTCATCGACTTCGATGGATCTGAGGTGGGCTTCACCCAAGCCGGCGATCTTAACCGCCTTCTCGACCGATGAATGGGCCTGGGTCGAAGTGTACGCCACCAGTCGACCATCACAACCGCGGCGGTTGCTGTCGAAGTTCGTCGCCCGCTCTCGAGCCGCAAGCAGGGCACACAGGACGGCGCTCGAAGCCGAATCCTGAATCACCCCGCCGCCAGGAGTGTTCGACTTGAAGCCGGCCGGCAGATCGAGCAAGTCGACCACCCAGTCGAGCACATGCGTTTCGAGTTCGGTGCAGGCGGGGCTCGTGGCCCACAGCATCCCTTGGACACCCAACCCCGCGGAAAGGAGTTCGCCGAGGATCGAGGGACCGGAATTATTGGCGGGAAAGAAAGCGAAGAAATGCGGCGACTGCCAGTGGGTGATACCCGGGAGGAGGATCTTTCCGACGTCGCGCAGGATCTCATCAAAGGGCTCGCCTACCTGCGGTGCCTGCCGGGGTAATTGCGCGCGGATGGCGCCCGGGCTGACCTTAGGCAGCACGGGGAGGGTATCCACGCGATCGAGGTAATCCGCGATCCAGTCCACCGTCGCATGTCCGTAACGGCGGAATTCCTCGGTGGTCATGTGAAACGTCGAGCGTTGTGATTGAGACAAGGCGGGTGGTTTGGGATCAGACATGAGCGTGCTGTCCGGCTTGATTCTCGTCAGATCCGCTCGAGCACAGCGAGGTTGGTTTGCACCGACTGGCACGGGTCCGACACAAATGCACGGACAGTCGACAGCGCATCCTTCCAACACAGTGACGCAGGTGCGAGCAGAGAATCCGCGATGGTCTCAGGCTGCGGGAGGCGGTTTTCGATCGCTAGGGCCCGGCCGAGGGGGAGGAGCGCCTCCAACAATGGTGCCCGGGCTTCCTCCGCCATCTCTCCGTCCGCGAGGAGTCGAGCCATTTTCAATTTGCGGGAGGCTTGTTGGCGGAAGACGGCCGCCTGTTCCCGCTCCGCATCGGAAAGCTGCGCGGGCGCGTTCGATTCTTCGGCAGGAAAAAGCGGCCGGCTGGCGCGCGTAGCTTTGGTAATCAAGCCGGCGTCGATGAGGCGTTGGAGGGCTTCGTCGGTGGCCCGATCGACTACTTCCAAGTGAACCGGAGCGAGCGGATCCGATCGGCCGGGGCCGAAGTATTTGTCGTGTAACGAAGCCAGGTTTTGGCGCCACTGAATGGCGTCGCGTTCGACAACCAGAAAGAGGACCGAATGTTCGCCCTGGTTCGGGTAACGCTCCTCGCATCGCACGAGGGCGCCATTGATTGTGCCGTGCGCTTCCCGCGCGAATCCCTGGGCGCGATCGGCCGGAAACGGCGCGTTCTGTTGTACGGCATTGGAAGTTTCCGTGGCCGGCTGAAACATCTGTTCGAGTTTCGAGAGGAACGCCTGCCGGCCGCTGCGCAGCGTGATGGCGTCGAGATCGCCACGCAGTTCGAGGACGCCGTCGGCCAGGGCCTGTTTGTTGGAGAGGGTATCGAGCATACGATGCTCAATGGTCTTTTCGGAAACCAGGTTGATGACGGTGACGGGCCGGGTCTGGTGTTTGCGCCAGGCGCGGGCGATCCGTTGTTCGAGCTTGGCCGGGTTCCAGGGCAAATCGCAGTTCACGACGACGCTGGCGTTCTGGAGGTTCAGGCCGGTGGCGCCGGAATCGGTGCTGAGAAAGACGCGGCAGGCGGGGTCGGCTTTGAACGCGTTGATTTCCGCGCGGCGCCGTCGTTGGGGGACGGAACCGGTGTGCCAGGCGAATCCGATGCCGATCCGATCGCATAGATCCCGCACCAGTTCGAGCATTCTTTCCCACTCGGAAAAGACGAGGACCTTGACGTCGGCGTTATCGCGGCATTCTTCGAGGATCTTTTCCAGTTCCGTGAGTTTTGGGCACTGCCGGCTATTGGGGTCGAGGATATAAGTGGTGTCGCACACCATGCGCATCATGGCGAGGTGGCGAAGGAGTTTATCGGACTCGGCCTGGCTGAGCGCGCGGCGTTTGGCGATGAAAGCGATGCGCGCCACGACGCCGTAATGGTCCTCGTAAGCGGCTCGTTGTTCGTCGCTGAGCTGGACGAAGTGATTCTGGTCGGTCCGCTCCGGGAGTTCGGTTTCCACGTCCGCCTTGCGCCGGCTCAGCATCAAGGGCCGGATTCGCTCGTGCAGTTTTCCGAGGTTCGCATAGCCGCTGGGCCGACCGCGATCGTCTAGGATGTAGTGTTCGCGGTTGAACCTGAACAAGGGGCCAAGGACTGTGGGATCGAGAAAATCCATCAGGGAATAGAGTTCGTCGATCCGGTTTTCGAGGGGCGTGCCGGTCAGGATGAAGGCGTACGGGCTGCGAAGCCGTTTAACGGCCTGGGTGGTTTTGGTGCTCCAATTCTTGATGCGTTGCGCCTCGTCGAGCACGACGACATCCGGGTTTAACCGGCCGTTCACCTCCAGCGAATCGGCGAGCATCTGTTCGTAATTGACCACCGTGAAAAAGGGCGCGCTGCTATATGCCGCGAGGCGTCGGTGGCGCGGGCCGTATACGAGTTGATAGGGCAGACTCGTAAAGCGCTGGATCTGATCTTCCCACTCGGTCTTCAGCGAGGCCGGCGTGACCACCAACACGCGATTCGCCTTCCCGAGCCGATGCAACAGCGCGCAAGCGGCAATCGCCTGGATGGTCTTACCCAACCCCATCTCATCCGCAAGCAACGCCCGCTCGGTAAACGCGAGGTGCAACATCCCTTCCCGTTGATAAGGGAACAACGGCACCTTGGTCTCGTGAATCGGCCATTCGCCCGTCTGGACTCTCAATTCATACTCGCGACGCAACCTTCTTCGTCCGGTAACACGCTCACGCCGCTCCAGCCAGGGTCCAACCTCCTGCGAAATCCTCAGGGCCGGGTATTCACCCAACGCGCGTAGCGCTGCAACGGCCTCGTCCGGCGCCCCATTCTGCAACGCGCCATCGGGCTTGAACCAATCCTTGAACACGCGGGGGAGCCGGCGCGGGGGATTAACGAGACGCAAGGTATCCTTGGCGGGGTCGGGCAACACATCGATCCGGTCCGATCCGTTCGTCGTGGCGGAAGTGAAGAGCCGTCGGAATCGTTTCTGCAACAACAAAAGGACCGCTTCGACATGTTTGCAGGTGCCCAGTCCGTTGATTCGAAAATCGACGCATTCGCAATGAAATTGCCGCTCCCGCACATCCCGGATCTCTACGGAATATTTCAGTCCGCTGCCGGAGACGACCTGGAAATTTGAAAAGATCGGATGCCGCGCATCGGCGTTCCGGATTTGAAGGGTCTCCGTCTGTGCGCGCCAGCGGCGGCGGTTAATTTCCTCCTCGTCCGTCGTTCGCCAATTGTGCAGCGACGGAACTTCGAGAGACTGCGCGATCTTAGATGGCATGGTCCCGATGATTTCCGTCGGCGTGGAGGAGTCAATCCCGGGTTATGCGCAGTTTATTCACCGGTTGTTCACGGCGGGTGCGAAATGCACGCATTTTTGCGATAACCAAAGTCATCCTGCCTCTTGACGACTGTGAAGCCGTGAAAAATGCGGGTGAGCGCGATTGCGGCCAACGTGCCACGGGCGTCAGGTTGGCTGGGCGTGGGCGGAAGCACGTTCAATCCGCTTCAAATAACTCGCTCTGGCCAATCCTGCCCCCCAAGGTTATAAACCGCACGGCAGCCGGCCAGTGGAACCACGCGGAGCAACCATGAGCGACTCGTCAGCCAAACCGGGCTCGACCCGTTTATCGTCGATCGATGCCTTCCGCGGATTGGTGATGTTGCTGATGATGGCGGAGGTGCTGCACTTCTCGAGTGTGGCGCGGGCGTTGCCGGACAGCGCGTTCTGGGCGTTTCTGGCCCATCACCAGAGCCATGTTGAGTGGGTCGGCTGCTCCTTGCACGACTTGATTCAGCCTTCTTTTTCGTTCCTGGTCGGGACCGCCCTGGCCTTCTCGATAGCCAATCGGCTCGCCCGCGCTCAGTCCGTTCCGCGGATGTTCGGTCACGCGGTGTGGCGCTCATTTCTGCTGATTGCGCTCGGCATCTTTCTACGCTCGATTGGCCATGCTCAAACCTATTTCACGTTCGAGGACACGCTGACCCAGATCGGGCTCGGCTATACCCTTCTTTTCCTGGTGGCGTTGCGTCCACGCAAGGAACAATGGGCCGCCTTGCTGTTGATCCTGGCCGGCTATTGGGCGGCCTTCGCCCTTTACCCACTGCCGGGTCCCGATTTCGATTGGAAATCGGCCGGCGTCGCCCCGGATTGGGAGTATCATTTGACCGGGTTCGCCGCGCATTGGAATAAGAACACGAACCTGGCTTGGGCGTTTGACACCTGGTTCCTCAATCTCTTTCCGCGCGAGACGCCGTTTATCCATAACGAAGGGGGTTACTCCACTCTTAGTTTCATTCCGACCCTCGGAACGATGATTCTCGGGTTGATTGCGGGCGAATGGCTGAAGTCGGCATTTCCGGAAAGGCGCAAGGTTCGGCGGCTGGCGTTGGCCGGGCTGGTTTTGCTGGGGCTGGGCTGGTTTATGAATTGGAGCGGGATCTGCCCGAGCGTCAAGCGCATCTGGACGCCGGCCTGGGTCCTGTTCAGCGGCGGTTGGTGTTTTCTGATCCTCGCGGGATTTGTCGCTGCGGTGGATATGGCGCGATTCAAGGCCTGGAGCTTTCCGCTGATCGTGATTGGGATGAACCCAATTGCGGCCTATCTCATGGATGGGTTGTTCGTAGGGTTCATTGGCAAATCGCTCGACACACATTTGGGGACCGCATTCTTTTTGTGTTTTGGCGAACCCTACGCGAGCCTCGTGCGCGGGACGTTGGTGCTGCTGATTCTGTGGCTGATCCTGCTCTGGATGTACCGGCGGAAATTGTTCCTGAAGATTTAGGCGGGGTGGACGGGATGGACAAAGTGGACATCGGTGGACGGGGTGGATAGAGTTGGATGTTCTGAGGAAGGGAGGATGATCGATGAACGAGCCGGAAAAGTTGGTTCCGCTGCATGGCGGTTACCGTAAGCTGAAGAGCTTCCAATTAGCACAATTGGTCTATGATGTGACGGTGCGGTTCTGCAATCGCTATGTCCAAAAGCGCAGCCGCACGCACGATCAGATGGTGCAGGCCGCGCGGTCCGGAGTGCAAAATATCGCGGAAGGCAGCCAGGCCAGCGGCACATCCAAAAAGACCGAGCTCAAGCTGACCAATGTGGCCCGTGCCAGCCTGGAAGAGCTGCGCCTGGATTACGAAGATTTCTTGCGACAACGGCGGTTGCGCCAATGGACACGCGAAGACCCGCGCCGAGACGCGCTGATCCGGCAGAGGCCGGCCACCGCCGACGCGGTCGCGCAGTGGGCCCGAGAGGTACATGGTGGACAAACGCCAGCGGAAGTACGAAGCGGGCCTGGTGGACACTGCGGACATGATCAGGAGCAGTCCACGCCGTCCAGCATGTCCACGGTGTCCATATACTCGGAGATCGCGGCGAACGGTGCTCTGGCGCTTATAGCTGTGGCCTGCAGCCTGTTGGACCGCCAGCTCAGTGCGCAAGAACGCGCCTTCCTGGAACAAGGCGGATTCACCGAGAAACTCTATCGGCTCCGCCGAGGCCGGCGCGACCCAAGCTGAAAATCCGGCTTCTCCGATCAAGCCGAAAGGCCGGCGCAGAAGCGGGATCGGATCTGGCACACTTTGTTTGGCGCCGTAGCGACTGTAAACCGGGGCTTGCCGCGGGTGGGTTCGGGGTCCATGGTTAATCCTGAACAATCATCCCGCTTATGATCCATTTGCAATCCCGCCGACAGTTTCTCCATCGGAGCTCAGGCACCGCGGCCCTGCTTGGTTTGAGTCATCTCGGTTTTCTCTCGGCCCTCCGGCCCGTGTCCGCGTCGGAAGCTGCGCTCGATCCGCGTGCGGTGAGTTTCAGCAAGGAGATCGAGCCGCTGGTGCGGTTTCTGGAAGACACACCGCGCAATCGGTTGCTGGAGGAAGTGGGCCGGCGCATCGAACGCGGGTTGAGCTACCGGGAATTACTCGCGGCGCTGATGCTGGCGGGTATACGGAACATCCAACCCCGGCCGGTGGGGTTCAAGTTTCACGCGGTCTTGGTCGTCAATTCTGCGCACTTGGCCAGTTTGTCATCGCCGGACGCCGATCGATGGCTTCCGATCTTCTGGGCCCTGGATTACTTCAAGGCGTCTCAGGCCCGCGATGTGGAGCAAGGAGACTGGACAATGGCGGTGGTGAACGTGCCCGCAGTGCCAGAAGCATCCCGGGCCCGGCTGGCGTTCAGCGAGGCAATGGATCGCTGGGATGAATCGGGCGCGGATTGCGGGGCGGTAGGGTTGGCCCGAAGTATTGGGGCGCAGGAGGTCTTCGATCTCTTCTGCCAATATGGCGCGCGCGATTTCCGGGATTTGGGTCACAAGGCGATCTACGTGGCGAACAGTTGGCGGACGCTCCAATGCATCGGCTGGCAGCATGCCGAACCGGTGCTTCGGTCTTTGGCCTATGCCCTTTTGGATCGGGGCGGGCACGGGAATCCCGCGGAGCACGATTGGGAGGCCGATCGTCCGGGCCGGCGCAATCGGGAGTTAGGCGATCAGTTTCGGGCGGATTGGACGGTGGGGCGACCTGATCGCGAGGCGACTCAGGAGCTGTTGAAGACGGTTCGGGCGGGTACGGCGGATGACACCAGCGATCTGGTGGTGAAACTGGTCCAGCGCGGTGTGGCGCCGCAATCCTTGTGGGACGGACTATTCAGTGGTGCGGTGGAACTGCTGATGTCGAATCCGGGCATCCGAACGCTGCACGCCGTGACGTGCACGAATGCAATGCACTACGCCTTCGAACAAACCGGGCACGATGCCACGCGACGTTACCTGCTTTTGCAGGCCGCCGCATTCCTGCCGCTGTTTCGTGGGAATCCACAGGACGCAGTGCATCTGGACGAGCTCGAGCCCCTGACGCCGCAAAGCGCCGGGAAAGGAATCGTGGAAGAGATCTTCGCCGATATCAGCCAGGATCGGATGACTGCGGCGCGGAAGTCCCTGGCATATTTCCAGGACCAGCCTCAGCCGAAGGATTTTATCGATGCGGCCCGAGTGCTGATTTTTTTGAAAGGCGACGACCCGCACGATTACAAGTTCAGCTCCGCCGTTCTGGAGGATTATGCGCATGTAAGTTCGGCCTGGCGGGACCGGTTCCTGGCCGCCAGTGTATTTAACCTGTGCGGATCGGGCGCGCCGGATAACGGTCTGGTACAGCGAACGCGCGCCGCACTGGCGGGCTGATGGTGGGCGGGTTCGGTTTGGGAGGGTGGGGTCTTGTTCTGGATGAAACGGAGCACGTCCCATCTGAGATTGGAGATTTCGACCCGGAGGGCCGAGTTCCACGAGGCCCTGATTCGCTGGACCCAATCATCCGGAGGGCCGAGTTCCATGAGGCCCTGACTCACTCACCCCGCCATCCAGGGACTCGCGGAGCTCGTCCTTCCGGTTTGCCACATATTGGAGCTCGCGAAGCTCGCAGGATATTGCACGGAGAAACAAAGCGCGGACGGAGCCTGACTGTGGACATGATGAACACCGTGGAGATAGTGACGCACGGAATATGAAATGATGCGCGATGGGTCCGCGGTGTGAAGCTGTGTTCTTGCGACCGTGGCACAAGCAACAACGATGGTTTTGTGTTTGCTTCGAGGCGACAGCCCGCAAATTAGCGCTTGTCAGAGAAAGGGCTCCGCGACATTCCAAGCAGGAACAGTTCTGGACCAAATTCAAATCACGACAATCTGAAATCCCTGGGATTTGAACGCAGTCTCGATATTGTCGATGATCCGAGTTGCTTCTTCGTTGGTAACAAGTTGAGTGCCGAGAGGAGAATCCCATGCATGGATAGAGGACCGATAAATCCCAATCGCGATGGGTCCGGAGAGCACTTCGGAATCAATGCAGATTCTGCGGTCGCCCTCTCGGTAACAAAGCCCAGTTCGTCCGAGCACTTCGACCGAGAAGCCTTCCGAACTCTCATAGAGATTTGGGCGAGGGGACGTAAACATAGCATTAGGGAGCAAGAATCACAGAGCCATTCGGCAGAACGACATAAAAATTAATTCTCGTCACCTCGGGATTCTGCGTAAGAATTCTGTACTCGTTTCTCCAGATACTGTCGAGGAATAGACCCTCAGAATTATGGAAGACATTTACTTCGCCAGCAGCGGTCCGGGCGAAGTCTTCGGAAAGCTGGAGCCACTGAGGTCTGGCTTCAGGCCATGCGAGATGGTCTGTAGCCCGGTCTAATTCACGCCCGGCCGCAGTATCGCCTATTACGATACCTTGAGACCTTCCTGCAAACTCTCGAGCTGCACTCTCAGCGCGATTGCCCCCGGACCAGAATACGTGCTGAGGCGAACTTGCACCTAGACTTGTGCCGCCGAGATGCGCCGCTCTCGTTTGATGGACCAATTCTCTTGCGCTGAGGATGGTGCCGTTACGCCAGGCGTTGAGGGCGGGCGAGGATTTGGAGTAGGTCTGGGCGACGCTGGCGAGCGGCTGGGAAGCCACTCGGACGAGAGCGGGCCATAGAGCCTTGGCGGCATAAGCGGTGCCGAACCCTAGGGTGATATCGCGGGCGGAAGCGAGGAAATAGTCGAGAACGACCTGTTCATCGGATCGACCGGCCTGGAGGCTCTCGAGGGTTTGCATGAGACCATATCCGACCTGGAGCAAGACCCCGTTGTACATGGTCCGCAGGGAGAGTCCGTAGGTGACGCCGAGCGACATCGAGAGGGTACTGAAATGACCATCGGGATCGAGTCGGTTGACGGGATCGTTGGCGGCAAAGAGATACGGGTGCAAGCTGCGCGGTTCGACACCGAATCCTGGAAACGGATCGCGGGACCAGAATCGGCCCGTATCAGGCTGATAATAGCGGGCGCGACAGTCGTAGAGCTGGAGATTGGGGTCCCAGCGCAGCCCGGCGAATAAATAATTGTTCGCGGATTCACCCGTATGCGCGATCACGTTTCCAAACGCGTCGTAATCCCAGACATCGGTTACGGCCCCGGCGGGATCGGTGAGGTAGCGGACACTGCCCTGACCGTCGGCGCCCTGGAATCGGAGCTGCCATTGGAGCGTGTTGTCGGGATTGAGAGTCAGTTCTTCCTGCTGAAGGAGGTCATGCCCAAAGGTCAGAACGCGGATGGGATTCAGAGCTTCACCGGTTCGTACCAGCTCCTCGAGTATTTGGGACCGTCCGGTGGGATTGAGGGCATCGACCAAAAAGTATGTGGTGGAGCCATTGACCGTCTGGGCCACGAGCCGGCCATCGCCGTCATGGAGTTGAGCAATCGACCAGGATTCGCCGCTGATCCAGGCGTTTCGCTGGGCGAGGTGGTTCTCAAAGTCATAAACGTCGGTGACCGGAAGGTTGAACGGCGATGGGAGAATGGACTGCCGGGTATTGCCGTTGGCGTCATAAAGGTCGGTAACGAGTTGCTGGTTTGGATCGAAGAGATCAGTGGAGGAGTTGAGAATTCCAAAACCTGGACCTGAGACGGAACGGGAGAGGCGATTACCGATCGGGTCATAGGCGTAACTCAATTGCGCGCGGCCGGCATCGGCGTCGAGTGTTTCGCCGGTCAATTGATAGAGGGAATCGTAAGTGTATTGGTGTTGGCGGACGGAGGCCGGGAGTCCGTCGGAGATTGAACTTAAGGCGGCGACGCGGTGCCCGGCAGGGGCAAGGACGTAACCGAATTCCGCCACAAGACCATCTGAGGGGTGTTCGGTGGCGATGTGAACCAGGCGATGGCGGGCATCGTGTTGATAGGATGTGACGAGGCCATTGGGCAAGGCGACGCCGATAAGATCGCCGGCGGGGTCATATTGGTAGGTCGTGGTCGGGCCGGCACCGGTCGAGCCGTCAGTGACATCGCTGAGCCGGTTCAAGGCGTCGTAGTTATACTGGACATCGACGCCGTTGAAGTGGGTCGAATGAAGCCGGGTGAGATTGCCGACGGGATCATAATCGTACGCCAGGGTGAGCGGTTGTTCGAGCCCGGGCAGGTACCAGGATTTAGATGCGCGTCGGTTGCAGGCGTCGTATTCGTACCGCGTGATCCCGGTGACGTCCGCCATGGATGCACGAAGGCCGGCCGCATTATAGGTGTAGGCGACCGAGGGCGCTCCGAAGGCTGGATCCGGGATTTTTTCGAGCAACCGATCGCGTTCATCGTAGAGATAGGCGGTGGTATGGCCATTGAAGTCCGTGTGAGCGGTGAGGTTGCCGGCAAGATCGTAAGTGAAATACTCCGACTGGCCATTGGGGAGGGCGCGTTGGATCAAACGCCCGGAGGCATTGTGCTGATAGCGGGTAACATTGCCCACGGCATCGATCTGGGATGTACACCGTCCGAAGGCGTCGTATTCAAAGCGGGTCACATTTCCGGAGGCATCGGTCACTTCGATCAGCAGCCCCTCGGGATCGTAATCGAACCGAGTGATTACTCCCGCCGGGTCGGTGGTGGAGATCAGGCGACCGAGGGCATCGTAGGTGTAGTGCTGTGAAGTGCCATCGGGATGGTGGATCGCTACAAGCCGGTTGAGGGCATCGTATTCGAAGTCGGTTTGTCGCCCGGCGGCATTTCGGACCATCGTCCGATTACCATTGGGATCGTATTCGTACCGGGTTATTTCACCGAGGGCATTAGTGATCGCGACGATTTGCCCGGCGGCATCGTATTCGAGGAGGGTGGTTGACCCGCGGGCATCGGTGAGAACCACCGGACGCCCCGCGAGATCGTATCGGGCGGAGGCGCGGGCGCCATCGGGATGGATGAGGGTGGTGGGCCGGCCGAGGGGATCGCGAGTGATGCGGGTTACCTGTCCCAAGGCGTTGGTTATCGTGACGAGCCGGCCTTCGGCGTCGTACTCGAACTGAGCCCGGGCGAGGTCGGCGAAGGAGGTTTCGACGCGGCGACCGGCGTTGTCATAGCGGAAAGAGGATTGGCGGCCCAGGGCGTCCTCGGTTTCCTCGAGGTTGCCGAGCGAGTCGTAGCTCAGGCGGACCCGGCTGCCATCCGGGCCAATGGCGAGGGTGATTCGGTCGCCGGGGTCATATTCGAATTGGACCAGGAGCGGCTCATCGCCCGGGGCCGTGCTGGTTTGGAATTGAACAGGCCGGCCGAGGTCGTCGTGTTGGAAATCCGTAGTTCGCCCGTTGGGCCGGGTTTCGCGGATGACGCGTCCCTGGTGATCATAGTCGAACGTGATGACGTGGCCGAGGGCGTTGGTAATGGCCGTAATCAGGCCGCCAGGGGTAAGGCCGAAGGTGGTGATTATTCCGGCGGGATCGGCCACGCATTCGAGCTCAGGGTTGTAGAGGTAAGCAATGGTCGAACCGCGCGGATCGGTGACGGAAGTGAGCCGCCGGGAACCATCGTAAGTGTAGTAAGTGGTATGGCCGAGGGGATTGGTCTTGGAGCGAAGATTGGACTGGTTATCGTAGGTGAACGAGGTGGATTGGCCGAGCGGATCCACGCGACGGATGAGATTGTCCAAGTCGTCGTAAGTGAAGGTGGTGATGGCGTCGAGGGGATCGGTGAGCCGGATGACATTGCCTCGATCATCATATTCGTAAATCGTGGCGCTGCCCGTGCGGTCGCGGATGATTTCGTAATGTTGGGCGAGGTCGCGTTGGAATTCGAAGACGGCGCCCTGGGCATCGATTTGCCGGATCATCCGCCCGGAGTCGTCGTATTCGGTGCGGAGGGCGGGGATCCCGCGAGGATCCACGATTTGGGTGAGATGGTGGGGGTAATTGGGATGATTATAGAACAGTTGGCTGGTCAGGCCATCGCGAGGAGTGACCTGCGCGAGGTTTTGTTGCGGATCCCGGGAGTAATGGATGCGCGTTGCCGGCGGGATCAATGATCTCAACGATGCACCCTTCGGCATCGCGCACGAACTGGACGGATACGCCACTGGAATGGTGGATCCCCGTCTCATCGATCGTCAGACTGTTTCCGTGACGATCGGTTATGGATTCGAGGCCGGTACGTTCATCGAGGACATAGGTATCCCCTTCCGGGCTGTGGTAACGGAAGCGGGTGGGATTGAAATCGGCGAATGTGCCGAGGTCGATGAGATCCACTGGTCCAGTGAAGCCATCGATCGTGGCGAGATCGGTCCCTTCGATTTCCAGAGAACCGAGTGTGCCGGGCAGGGCGCTGAACTGAAGGCGCGCGGTGGCGATGGGATAACCAAATTGCAGATCCGGGATGGGACTGGCGCGGAACCGGCAGACGCGATCATTGGGGAAGGTAATGGCAATCTCCCGGGGGCGGACGGGATCGAGTTGGTACCAGCCTCCGGAATTGAGTTGTTGCCAATTTCGTCCGAGGTGGCGGTTCTTACGCAGGCTGATGGTACTGACGTCGAGGTGCCACCCAATGCCGAAATCCCCGAGCTCGCCGAGACGCGCGCGTCGGCTGTCGTAGCTGCGGAGGACTCGGACGGGCAATCCTGCGACGGGGATAGATAAGTCGGTAAATGTGAGGCTGAAAAGGCCGGGTTTGTACTGGCCTTCGATCGAGATGGTGATGGGATCGGTGTTGGCGGAACGACCGAGAAGATCGGTGGCCTGCAATTGCAATTCATAGAGCCCATTGGGGACCAACGTGGGATCGACCGTTCCGAGACGACCTTCGATGGCCAACGGACCTTGGCCAAGCACGGTCCAGGATGCCGGCTCCGAACCGGGTGCGGTGATGGGTGCCGGGCGCAAGCGGAGTTGCCAGCTTGAGATGAGATCGCCGGATACCATCCCGGAGATCTCGATCGGCGACGTGACGCGATCGGCATCCGCGATCGAGTAGAGCTCGACGGCGGGTCCGGGGGCATCGTCAACCACGGTGATGTGGACGTCGGCGTGGGTGGTGAGGGCGCTGTCGTTGGCGGTGAACCGGAGGACGTAATTGCCGGGTAGGCTGAACCACACACGCCAGCCGTTATTTTCGCAGTAAAAATTGGCGCTGCCCGGCCCTTCGATTTGAGACCAGCCGGTCAGGAGCGTGCCGTCAGGTAGTCCATCATCTTGCGCGTTGGCCAAGAGCAGGGCCTCGGAAGCGAGTCCGACGACCTGGTCCGGACCAGCTTCGGCGGTGGGTGGCTGATTCACAAGATTGAGGACGTGGACGATGACATCATCGGAGTGTGTGAACTGGCTGTCGGTAGCGACGCATCGAAACTGGTACTGGCCGGGGGTGGTGAAGGTGAGGTTGACGTTGCGGGAGACGGAACGGGCGGAAGGTTCCTCCGTTAAATCCATGAGTGGGAGCGATTCGAGCGGCACTACAGCCGGTCCGTCGATCTGGACCCAGTCGAGTTCAATCGGCGCGCCGGGCAAGCTGTCGTCGAGGGCCATTGCGACGAGCGTGGCGGGCTCGGAAAGCAAGATCTGCCGGTCACGACCGGCATGCGCAGTGGGCGGGATGTTGAGCTCACCAAACGCGCGTACGTCTATTTCAGTTCGATCGCGGGCTTCGAACTCCGAGTCGTCGGCGAGGAGACTGAGTTGATAGGAGCCGGGCTGGGTGAACGAGGCGATCGTGCTGGGCTGGCAAGGATCCTGGAAGAAAACCGGGGCAGCGACATCGGATTGTTCCCAAGTGGCAGCCAGAGTACCACCTGCGGGAAGGCCGTCGTCGTTGACCACGCCTTCGAGCAGGGTGGTCGCGGGGCTGATGACCGTGACCGTGGTTGAGAAGAGAACCGGTTCACCCACCCCGTCGTCGAGGGTGGCGACCACGCTATGCACCCCGGGAGGATAATGGTGGTCGAGCGTCAGCAGTATCGGCTCGGCGGTGATGCCTTCCTCGAGATGATCGACCTGAGCGGGATCCTCGCCATCGACGGACCAAGCCACGGTCATTGAACGGGCGCAAGGGTGCTCAACCTCGAGAGTGAGCGGGACCTGAGCACCCAGGGCAGACGCGAGTGCGACGGCGACGGGATCAGGGCCGCGAACGCGCAGGCGTTCTTCATGCCCCCATTTTGCGATGTACAGATGAAGGTTGGCCATTGGCGAACGTAAAATCGCCGGCGGCATAGATGCCGCTGGGAGTTGCTGCGAGTGAGGCGACACGGCTCGTGACGCCATTTCCGAGTGGTTGCCACTGGGCGCCGTCCCAGCGCGCAAGGCGGCTGAGTGATCGCGTGCCGGAGCGAGTGAAATAACCGCCGGCATAGAGCTCATTCTCGAACCAGGTCAGGGCCAGGACGGTATTGTTGAAGCCATCTCCAACGGGCCACCACTGATCGCCGTCCCAACGGGCGACGCAAGCGATGTTCAGATCACCGACAGAGGAGAAATCGCCGCCCACGAAGAGATCACCGTTTGGGCCGAAGGTTATGGCGTTGATCGTCGAGGAACAGGTGCCATCCGGACAAAGGGTGGGAGTAGCCGGGCAGACGGGGGCCCAGTCGGCCCCATTCCATCGCACGAGATTGGTGGCCAGGCCCGACGCGGTTTGTATGACGAATCTTCCGCCGACGTAGAGATCGCTGTCGGGTGCGACGGCAAGTGCGTTGACGATGGCACGTTGGGGAGAATTGCGCTCGGTCGTATCGCGGATATCGCGGATGCCATCGCCGAGCCGTTCCCAATCGCGGCCATTCCATTTGGCGAGGTTAAAAGAGATGGGTGCATCGGGTATGTTCGAGGTTTGGAACTTGAATTGGCCGCCGAAATAGACGGCGTCGGCGGCGGTTAGAATAACTCGGGAGGCGACGGAAGAACTGGCGATCTTGAAAGCCCACCATTCCCACCCGGTGCCTGTCCATCGTGCCGAGAAATCCAGCGAACCGTCCTGGTTCAGGTCGCGCAGGAAGCCGCCGGAGACGAAGAGTTCATCTCCCCGCGCGCCGACCGTTTCGGTGCTGTTGCGGGCGATGAAACCGATGGGATCGGAGTTCGGATCCTGGGGATTGATGGGGCGAGGATCGTAGAGGGCGGAAAAGGAGCAGCCATCCCATTTGGCGAGACTGTTGACCAGGACGCCGCCGGCAGTCGAGAATGCGCCGCCGACATAGACGGTGGTATCCGAGGCGGCAAGACAATTGAATCCCACATAGTCACCGTCGAGTCCCGGTTGGCCTATGGAATACTGCCAGCTCGATGGGAGCGGGGGAAAGACGGTTGTCGATGGTGGGGGCACACCCGGCACAAACAGATCGAGCAATTGGTCAGGGCCGGCATCGACCCTGGGCGGTTGATTGCCCGTCACCGTTATAAGGATGTCGTCGCCGGCCTCAAATTCGGAGTCCGAGGCCGTCAATCGGAGTTCGTAGACTCCGGGTTTGCTGAACGACGCGTGCGCGCTGGCCTGTCCGGGTGTGTCCCATTTCACTTCGCCGGGGCCGTTGATGGACTCCCATCGGAATGAGAGACCGCCATCGATCGGCAGGCCGTCATCCGTGACGTTGCCAGTGAGCAAGACTGGCCCGCTGATGCCGCTTTGATCCGGCCCGGCATTGACCACGGGCGGCTGGTTGTCGGGATAGACCGAGAGCGTGACCGTGTCCGAGACCGTGAACTCACCATCCGTCCCAGTTAATCGGAGAGAGTAAACGCCGGGCACCGTGAACTGAGCCAGGGCGTTGGTCTGATTTGGCGGCACGAACTCTACTGCGCCGGGACCGTTAACGACCGACCACGACAGGACCAGAGTCTCTTCGAAGGGCAATCCATCATCCGTGACCTGGCTCAACATTCGAACTTCGTTGGTGAGGGCAATGTAACGGTCCGGCCCCGCATCGACGATCGGGGGGAGATTCTCCCCGGCCGGCCGGACGAGAACCTGCAGATCGTCGCTGGCGCAGAGATGTCCATCCGTAGCGGTCAATCGAAAATGGTATTCGCCGGAGATCGTAAATAGAGTCTCGGTCAGAAGGGCGTCTGGCCGCGCGATGAACGCGGGACCGGGACCATCGAGCCGATTCCAGGACGAAATCACGCTCCCGGTCGGAAGATTGTCGTCGGTGATCGCGCCTCTAAATGGGATCGGAATTCCAACGGTGGCGATGAGATCAGGACCCGCATCGGCGGTGGGGGATTGATTCACGATCACCTCGAGTTCACGGGCGGCGGAGAATTCGCTGTCCGTGACGCTCAGGCGCAAGCGGTAACGCCCGGGGGCATCAAAGGTGGCCTGAGTGGTGAGCGCGTCGGGCGGCGCGAACGTGACGGCGCCCGGGCCGTCGACTTTTTCCCAAAGCGAGACCAATCCAGCCCCGTCAGGCAGTCCGTCATCGGAGGCTGTGCCGCAGAGCAAGAGCGGAGTGGAGAATGGAATGAGCTGATCTTCGCCGGCGTTGACGACCGGCGGATCGTTCACCGGCTCGACCGAAATGTGAACCGTGGCCGGGGCGGAAGCCCACTCACCATCATGGACCTCGAACTGGAATTCGTCGGCGCCGCTGAACTCGGCGGTGGGGGCATACCACAGATCCGGTGGCGTGCCGCTGAGAACTCCGTGCTCGGGTCCCACAACCACACGGAAATCGAGCGGGGTGGCCTCCAGATCGGCGCCCGTGAGGGTGATGGCGACCGGTTCATCCTCGAGTATCGTGAGCGTCTGAGAATCCGCGACGGGTGGATCGTTCACGGGCAGAATCCCGATGGCCACGGTGGCCTCGGCGGAATCCAATGCGCCATCGGACGCGATGAAGGTGAAGGCGTCCGATCCGTTGAAATCCGAGATCGGCAGATAGCGGAGCTGCGGCGGATCGCCGGTCAAGGTTCCGCGTGCGGGTGGCGTGGAAATGCGGAAACTGAGGGGATCACCATCGGGGTCGGTGCCTTCGAGCAGGATATCGAAGGCTTCGTCTTCGAGAATGTCGAACGACGTCGAGAAGGCCGAGGGCGAGCGGTTGGGTTTTTCCACCGCGACGGTTAGTTCATCCGAGCCAGTCCGTTCGGAATCGGAGACTTCCAACAGAAGGCGATAGCTTCCCGGCAGATCGAATTGGACGAAAGTGCGGGCTTCGGTCGGCGCACTGAAGACTGCGGTCCCCGGTCCTTCCAACTGGCTCCAGGCGAAAGTCAGGTCCGCGCCTGCCGGAAGTCCATCATCATGGGCATTTCCGATCAGCTCGAGGGGTTCATCCCATTGAACTGTTTGATCCGAACCCGCATCGACGATCGGCGCGCGATTGTCTTCATTCCATGAGGCTAACCCCAGGAATCTCGCTGTGATCCGGCTTTGGCCGCCGAGGCGATATTCGAGCAACCGGATGCGAGCGAACGCGACAATGTGATATTGGGTATGAGCGCCCTTGCCTCGGACGTCGTCGCAGACAGGCACCAAGGCGTCGGTTTCGAGGAGTAAGTCCAGGGCGTCGCGCACGGGGCGGCTGTTGGACACGCCGGGTTTCCCGGATACCCAATCGCCGGGTGAAATGTCCCGGTCTTGCGGATCGTCCGGGTTGACGTAATTCGCGCAGTTCCCGGGCGGGCGGAGGCTCTGCGCCAGGACGGCAGCGCTCGGACTGCCGGACCAGGAGAGCCAGCCGAATTGGCCGGGGGCGGCGCCCTCGAATATGTCTTCGAGGATCGCGCCCGGTGTGACGTCGAGAATCGTGGCCTGGGAGAGTGCGATGGGATAGAGATCGGTGATTGGGGCGGAGCCGGCGAGGGCAAGCGCCATCGGCAAGAAGCCGGTGAGCGGGAGGAGTAGAAGTCGCAAGCAACGCGAACTGCGGATGGGAATGTTGCGTGAGATCTGGCCGTGGAGTGGAGCAGTGTTCATCAATAGTCTCCTTGTTCCGCGAAAAGGCGAGACCGAGTGATGCGGCTGCCGGGAACGATTCCATGAGCGGCACCGCGTCGGCACTCACCCGTTCGACTGGATTTAAACCTCCTCTAAACCTTGTGACCTTTGGCGGAATCGATCGTCCGATCGTCCAACTTCAGGCTGTCGATTCGAGTAACAAACGCGATGGCGCTTGTCAATCGAATCTGAAAAATATTTTTGTCTTGCGACGAAACGAGCCTTGTTCAGCGCTCACTCTCCCCTGGATGGGACTTGGCCGGGCCCACCGCGGCGTATAGCTGCGACAGTCGATGGGCATGTTCGTCATAGGCGGATTCGAAAATCTCGACCGAGCGCTCGGTGCCCACCACCGCGCTGCTCACGAGGACTTTGGGCGGTTGCCCGGCCTGCACGAGTCGCGCCGCGACTTCGGCCTTGATGGCATTGATCAACAAGCAGCCGCCTATCGTTGAGCCGGGCGAGACCGGGGCTTCCAAACCAGGGATTCGGACCATGGCATCGCCGATGGGCGCGCCGGTATCGAGCACGAGATCAGCGCAATCCTGGAGCTTGTTCCCGTGCGGGGCGCGCGAAGGATGGGCCTGAGAATGGGCGAGACTCACGATCGCCACCACTTTGATGCCGCACCTTTGAAACTGCTCGGCGATTTCGATGGGCACAACATTGCAGCCGCTCGAGGAAACCACGAGCGCGCTGTCGCTCGAGTTCAGATCGAAGTTGCGCAATATCCGTTCGGCCAAACCGGAGACGTTTTCCAGGAACATGGCCTGTCGCTGTCCATTCGCGCCGACCACGAGGTTGTGGAAGCTGAGCGAGAGCTCGACAATCGGATTGAACCCGGGGAAAGAACCGTAACGCGGCCACATTTCCTCGACCATGATCCGACTGTGGCCGGAGCCGAAGACGTGCACCATGCGCCCGTTCAGGATAGTCTGTGAAAACCAATCCGCGGCCCGATCGATTTTGGATTTTTGTTGTTCGATTACGCGCACGAGTTCACGCGCCCGATTCAGGTAGGCTTCGGTAAATTCCATAGTTCGGCTAGGAGGAAACTAGCGCCGACTCGCGTCGGCGGCTACGCCCATTTCGTAGTCGCGCTCGTAAGAGCGCGCTGACCAGCCCCGCCGCATCAGTCCGCCTACCGCCAGCCGGCGCCGACTCACGTCGGCGGCTACGCCCACTCCGTAGTCGCGCTCGTGCGAGCGCGCTGACTGGATTTGAGCGATACGCTTGTGCCGGGAAAAGTCAGCGCCGACTCACGTCGGCGGCTACGCCCATTTCGTAGTCGCGCTCGTAAGAGCGCGCTGACCAGCCCCGCCGCATCAGTCCGCCTACCGCCAGTCAGCGCCGGCTCACGTCGGCGGCTACACCCGTTCCGTAGCCGCGCTCGTAAGAGCGCGCTGAATTCTTTCTCGTCAACGCCCATTGGCGACGGTAGTTTCGCCCCATGGAGGAAGATGACGAGACCGCAAGCGTCGACGGCTCACGTCAATGTCGCTCGACATTTTCTCATTATCTTCCACGGTTGCGTTCGGAGTTTTATCGGGCCGACGCCATGGTTTTCTGGACGTTACCTGTGTTCCTACGGGCTAATTCGTGGCTGAGCGATCGGTTTCTGGGCGCGTTCCGTGAGATTCTGTTGCATGCCTCGGCCAGAGAAGGGTTGCTTTGCCCGGCGTACTGTTTGATGCCGGATTACCAGCACTTGGTCTGGATGGGATTGCGATCCAGCACCGATCAACGGCGTGCGATGCGTTTCCTGCGGACTGAACTGGGGCCGCATTTGCATCCGGCCAAATTCCAGCACCAGCCTTATGATCACGTTTTAACCGCAGAGGAACGTCAGGCGGATCGACTTAGCCTGGCGTGTGCGGATTACGTGTTCCTGAATCCATTTCGCGCGGGTTTGGTGGACGACCCGGGCGCATGGCGCTATTCGGGCGCATTGATTCCCGGCTATCCGAGGGTCGATCCCTTCCGACCCGGGTACTGGGAATGGGTGTGGAAACGATATGCACAAATTCTCGAACCCGGAATTCAGAACCGCATTTTACCACCGCGCCAAATGGCTTAATTCCGTTCGGCGCCGACTCACGTCGGCGGCTACGCCCAAAGTCCGTAGTCGCGCTCGTGCGAGCGCGCTGACCGGGTGTGCGCAATTGGGCTCCGCCGGAAATGTCAGCGCCGATTCACGCCGGCGAGCCCGCGCGGAACGCCATCCCGATCGCGCCGGACCACCCGCCCAATTCCGCCGATACCACCGGCACTGCGCGTCCTTGCGGACGCCATTCGATCTCGTCCAGTTCACGGGCGAGCGGTTCGAACAGGAGGGCCCCGGCCGCCGTAATACCGCCACCCAATACCACGAGTTCCGGATCCAGAATGTTGTTCAGGGAAGCGACGGCGCATGCGAGCGCCCGGACCGATCGTAACCAAATCCGACTGGCTTCCGCGTCGCCTCGGCCATGGGCGGAAACCAAATCGCGAGTCGAACCAAATCGTCCCGCGGACCGATCGCCGAGTGTGTGTTCGCCGATGAAATCTTCGAGGCTGCCCGGAGTGCGCGTGATATCGAGCGGGCCATCGATATTCAGGGAGAGGTGACCAAGGTGCCCGGCGCGCCCGATGGCCCCCTGCATGATTCGGCCATCGGTGTAGATGGCCCCCCCCACGCCGGTTCCCAGGGTCAGGAGATAGACGTGACGCCGATCACGCGCCGCGCCGGCCGAGACTTCCCCCACCAGGGCGGCATGCGCGTCGTTCATCACGGGCACGACGGCTTCGCGCTTGAGATAATCCGTCCAATCGAATCCGACGATGCCTTCGAGGCGCCCCGGCATGCAGGCGATGGAACGGTTGTCTTGCGCGGCCAAACCTGGCGAGCACAAACCGACCGCGGCGATCTCGCCGCACTGCTCCTCGATCTTCCTGATCATGGCCCGGACCGTGGTGGCCCATTTGGGCACATCACCATCGAAGTCACCGTCGCAGGTCGGTTGCGTCGCGCGGCTCAGGACGTTGCCGGAACTGGAATCGAGGCAGACGGCCTTGATGTGCGAACCTCCCAAATCGATGCCGGTCAAAAGCGCCATTGGAATCCTTGTTTGCCCCGCGAGGTTGCGAACGGCTTAGGTATCGGACGTTTTGGTCTCATGATTGCCCTTCCGCGACCGTCCATCCGCCATCAACGCCCAGGACCTGGCCGGTAATGAATCTCGCGCTGTTACTCATCAGAAAGACCACCGCGCCATCGACGTCTTCAGGAACGGCGATTCTCCCGCCGTCCAGGGGCTGTTTGGTCCGGATGAAAGATTGAATTTGCGCGTCCTGGGCGGCGCGTTTCGCCATGGGGGTATCGGTCAATCCGGAGGCGATCACGTTCACGCGAATATCGCGGGAGGCATACGAGGCGGCCAGCGATCGGCTGAGCCCGATGATCGCGGCCTTGGCGGTGGCGTAAGCATGCGTCTCGAAATGGCGTGGAGAAGGGCTGAACGCGACCACCGAACTGAGGTTAACGATGGATCCTCCCGTTGCCTGGCGCAGAAACTGACGGACGGCGGCGCGATTCGACCAGGCCACCGTAGTCAGGTTCAAGCACAACGTTTGTTCCCAGGCGTCGTCGGTCACCTGATCCAGGGGCCCATCTCCAAATCTCCGGCCGCTGCCACCCGCCACATGATACAAACCATCCAATCCGCCGAACCGTTCCACACACTCATCAACCACACGCTCGCTCACCGCAGGATCGATGGCGTCCCCAACCATCGCGTAGGCGGACGGCCCGAGAATTTCGGCCGCTCGATCCGCATTCGAGTCGGGCAAACCCACGACGACTACCTGCGCTCCTTCGCGAACAAACGCCCGCGCGGCGGACAATCCGAGCCCGGATGTCCCACCCACGATCACCAACCGTTTGTGTTGCAGCAACCCCATCAATGACCCTTTAACAGAAAACCTCGCCCGACGGCAAGCCGCCGGCGATCGCTTCTGAAAAATGTGCGGCGACGCTAACCCGCACATTCCACGCGAAGAATCATCACTGGCTCCGCTGCAAGCGAATGGCTCAACATGGCGCGGGTTAGTTGAATCCTTGATCCGGTCAAAAATCCAATCCTGACATTGACAAATCCGCAACCTGTTTGAGCGATTAGGATTCCAGAACCCGGACGTCCATCTGCAGTTCACGGTCCCGTTGCCGGGCCCGGGGCGTCGATGAAACGGTGGTACCTCCCCATCCAATAAGGCAGCAGGAAAAAGACGCCGTCGCTTTCCGTGCGCCCATCGTCGCCCTGGACCGCGGCCCAAGGATTCTGATCGGTCCGCGTGTAACAGATTTCGGCCGGCGGGAGCAGACGGCTGGTCTGCAGGACTTCCATCACCGGGGCTCGACGCAATTGGAGATCTTCCCGGTTCGAGTTGTCCATGGTCCAGCGAATGAGATCGAGCGGCACATCCCGGAGAAAGGCGAGCGCGCCGGTGAGATTGGCGTGCTCCGGGTCGGCATAGACGGCGTAGAGGAATTCGAAGAACGGATTGGCATCAGCGCGGATGGAATCGTGCCAGCGCTCGAAGCTCATGCGGTAGGTTTGCCGCAAGGAGGCGTCAGTCTCGAGCGCGAGGAGCGCGGGATAGGCGAACGCGAGCAACTCGGTGTCGATGTAAGTGCGCCAGGCGGGATTGAGGTTCGGGGCTTCGAGGGCATTTTGAGCGTAGTGATGCTCCTCGATCAAACCGCGGTAGTGCCGCGCGTATTTGTCCTCCCCCGTGACTTCATGTGCCAGCTTGAGGAAGGAAAGCATCTCAACGGAATTGATGCCGCGTTCCATGGCCCAATCGGGGTCGTGGTTGAGCCGTTCCGGGGCCCAGACACCCCAGCGCGTGTGACGGCCATCCTCGTCCGTGAGGAGATAACCATTCCGTATCAGATGATCCACGATCCGAGCAATCTGGGTGCGGACACGGGCGCGATCGGCATCGTCGGCGGCCAGCTCATAATAGATGTAGTAGCCGAACATATGCGCGGTGATCTCGTCACTGCTGGTATCCCCTTTCCAGCGCCACTGACCGTCGGCTGAGGGCCGCCAGCGCAACGGCACGCGTTTGTTGCGGGGATCCCCCGCCCATTCCTCAGCCCAATCCTCTTCGGATAGCGAGACGTTCGGATCGTGCACGGATTGCCAGTCGGCCGGGACAACTGTCCGGGCAATGAAGCCATCGATGCCGGTCACCTGGCGGAGGAACTCGAGAGTGTCGAAGGCATGTTTGGCGGCAGCCAACGCCTCGGGATCTCCGGTGGCCGCATAGCGATAGGATTCCATCGCAAGATAGACCGCCGTATAGCCGCCATCGTTGTCGTCGTCTTCCGGGGCCGAGGTGGATAGATCGCCCGGGAGGCGCAACCGGCATTTCTCGACAATCCCCGGCGGACGAATGTGTCGGGCGCGGAGGATCGAGTCGAATTGTTGGGCCTTGGCGGCGAGGGTGAGATTCGTTTGAATCCATCGGCTAACCCCTTTGCCGGTGGCCACCCACGCGGCGCCGTTCGAGTCGAAAACGATGTGTCGCACGTCGTCGCTCAGCAGCCAACGGCGTCCGTGACGAACCAACCATTGCTCATTCTCGAACCGGGCCCCGCCCGCCCCGGTACCGACCCAGATTGAGCCATCGGGCGCGCGAGTCACCGAGCGGACATCGCCCGAGGGTAGACCATCCTTGGGACTAAATCGCCGATTCAACTGATCCTTCTCGAACCTCAGAACACCTCCAAGGCTTGCGACCCACAGTTCGGTGTTGGGACCGGACGCGATGTCGCGAATGCCGGCACTAAGATTGTCGAAGTCCGGCGTGAGATAGCGTCCCTCGCCATCGCGGAATTGGAACAGACCCATTGCCGTGGCGAACCAGAGCGTTTGGTCGCGTCCGGCGCGAATCCGGTTCAGGTAATGCGTGCAGCCGGGATCCCATGTTTCCGATTTCCCGGAGTTGACGCGATAAAAGCCGGAAGGCCCTCCGGCGATGACGAGATCGCCGGGACAAGCGAGCGCGCGCACGGGGTCATCGATGCCGGACACGCGGAGACAGGCTCCATCGCGGAGTTGATACAGTCCGTTCCAGGCCGCGACCCATACCGAGCCGGAGGCATCCACCGCGACATCGTTGAGTGGGCCGGCGAGAATATCGGGGGCGAAGGGTTTCCAGTCGGATTGGCTGACACTCCATTCGAACAGCCCCGCGCGCGTGGCCGCCCAGGCGTGATCGTCGCCATCGATGGCCAGGGCGCGCACGTCATTGGCCGCTTCACCAGCTAAAGGGAGCGGTTCGTGTCGCTGGTGCATGACCGGCATGTCCGGGGCGGCGAGCAGCGGTGCCACGCCACACCAGGCCGAAGCAATGCAAAAGAGCCGAGTGAGGATGGCGGTGGGTCTCATTTCCGGAATGATTCGAACCATTCCTTGGCGAGCAGGAAGGCCGGCACCACGCAACCGCCATGATCGGCCGAGGAATCGGGATCGATGAGCTGGACCTGAGTCGCGCCGCGGCTTTGGAAGCTGGCGTAGGCGATCTCCGAGTTGGCAAAGATCACATCCTGATCCGCGCGGCAATGGTAGAGCCGGGTGGGTGCGGTGGGGGTCCATCGGTAGAGATCGTTGTCGCGCAGGGCGACGCGAAGAGGATATTGCGGTTGGGTCCGCAGGGCTTCGATCACAGCCGGTTTGAAGATAAGCCGGGGATCGTCCGGCATGGCCTTGTTGATGACCTCGCCGGATGTGGCGCCATTCATCAGGGGCGGCAGGGTGACGTCGTAGGGCGAAGCCAGAAAGTCGGCGAGGCGATTGGTCAGCCCGTAAACTTCCTGATAGGCGGCAAGCAGGTAAAGCAGGTAGTAGGGATTGGGCATGGGCCGTCCGGACAAGAGATCATCGGTCGTGACGCCCGAGAGGTCATACGCCCCGGCCATCGGCGCCGAAGCGGTCACGGTGAATTCATCGGCGTGGTAGAGTTCGAGTTCGCGCTGCAACGCGAGGGTCGCGTGGCCGCCCTGCGAGTAGCCGATAAGAAAGACCTGCCCGCTCAGAGCAATGCTGTTGCTCCCGCACCAGGACCGGAGACCACGCAGTGCATCGACTCCCGCGGTGGCCTCGGACCGGGCATGATGATAGGGATGCAGCCCGGGAGAATCGCCGAGGCCAAGCAGGTCCGGCAGAGAGACGGCGTACCCGATGGAGGCGAAACCAACCCCGGGAAGGATCTGTTCGTTGATGGCCGAAGGCACGTCATTGGTGAGAATGAGCGTGCCGTGCTGGTAGCTGAGCAGAGGCAACGGATGACCAACTCCCACGGGCAACGCCAACGCGGCCGAGGCCTGAGTGCGGCCACCCCACGGATCCACCGTTTCATAAACCAGCTTAAAGACGTCGACCTCGTATTCGGGTGTGACCGGGATTTCCGCGAATGTCAGAAGGATTGCAATCTCGGGGATCGTCATGGTCGCTGCGTGCGAAATCGCCAGCAGCCGGCCGCGCTCGGCGGCGGGCACGGCGAGCAACCGATAGAATTGTGACGGAACCTCCGCCCCCACCGGGCCGATCCACTCCTGGCCAGGGATTGGCCATGGACGCTGATCCGAGCGCGAAAGCCAGATGCCATTGTTCAGCGAAGACCGCGATTGGACGGTGTAGGCCAGGCCGGCGCCGGCATCGTCCCAATGAAGCGTGATCGCCGTCGCGGACGGAACCGCCGCGGTGATGGTCAAAGGGAACGGGTCAGCGGCTCGGAGTCCCCAGGCTACGCCGATACTGACGACGGTGGCGGCCCGGATCCCGAACAGTGCGCTTCGGATCATGGACTACCCCAATCCAAAGGCGCGGTCCATGCGCTGGCTGATATCGATGAGGCGTTCGCGCCCGCCACCTTCGACCTCGGCGGCGGCCCAACCGGCGTATCCGATCTCGAGCAGGGCCTGGCGCACCGCGGGCCAATCCACATCGCCGTCGCCGATCCTGGTCCAGCCGGCCTGGATGCCCCAGTCTTTGGCGTCGAGCTTCACGATGCGCCGGCCCAGCGTGCGGATCCATTCGGCGGGTTTGGCGTATTTCTGGTGATTGCCGATGTCGAAGTGAACGCCGACCCACGGCGAGTTCAGCGCATCGACATAATCGCGCAGTTTATCGGCCGTCTGATTGGCGGGCCCGTCGTGCAGATAAAGAAAATGATTCCAGACATTTTCGATGGCGATGTAAATCCCCAGCCGGGCGGCCAACGGCAGGGCCAGGCGGATGTTCGCAATGGATCGATCCCAGACCTCCCGTTCCGTGCCATCGTCGCCATGACCCACCACCAGGAGCACCGAGTTGCCGCCCACGGCGTGGGTGTCGCGCAAAGCCGTCTCCAGATCGGCCAGCGCCTTGGCACGCGTCGCGGGATTGGGATCCGAATGCCGCACACTCCAGTGCGTCGAGCACACCGTTCCATCGACTGGCAGGCCGGTTTCAGCGATGGCCTTGCGGGTGGCCTCGACGTCCATACCCGGGCAATCCATCTCGATGCCATCGAATCCCGCTTCTTTGAGCACTCTATATTTGTCGGTGAGCGATCCCGGCACATCGACCATCCCGATCTTGAGCGATTTATACAGCCGCCCTCGGAGCGATGCCGGACCGCCGGCGTCCCCAGCCCCCAGCGAACGGACCCCCAGCAGCCACGGCGCGACAAGTGCCGCCGAACTTCGGCGGAGAAAAATGCGACGGGAGAGCGGGGAGCGGAATGAGCGTGGTGTTTTCATAACGATGATGGCAGCATACCCTGACAACCCGAGCAGTGAAGCCCATATTCAATCCGTCTCATCGGCTCTCCGTGAAATCTCCTTGCCAACGCGCGCGATGGGTCCGATCAAGGCTCCCGGCGACGATGAGCAACCATCATTATCAGGGCGAGGCCGGACGGGAGTATCACTTCAAAAAGCGGGGTATTCCACCCGCCGCCTACCCGTGGATTGCGCGATCCCGCGCGGCGAAATTCCTGCCGCATGTGCGCGGCGCCGATGTCGTGTTCGAGTTCGGCGTGGGCCCCGGATGGAATCTCGCAGAGCTCGGTTGCGCCCGACGGTTGGGACACGACATCGCGGATTTTCTCGGCGCGGAGTTGTTGCGGCGCGGTATCGAGCCGATTGCCGTCACCGAACAACTGGCATCGGGGTCCGTGGACGTCGCGATTTGCCATCACGCCCTCGAACATGTGCTCGAACCCGCCGCGGTTTTACAGGAGTTATCCAGGTTGCTCAGGCCGGGCGGGACCTTGCTCCTGGCGGTGCCTTTTGAGAAAGAACGCCGTTATCGCCAATATCGGCAGGATGAGCCCAACCACCATCTCTATTCCTGGAACCCCCAGACCCTGGGGAACCTGGTCGTCGAGGCCGGTTTCATCCTCAGTTCCGCTCGACTTGGGCAATTCGGTTACGACCGATTCGCGGCGGTATGGGCCGATCGGCTTCGCCTTGGTGAACGCGGTTTTCGGTGGATCCGGGTACTGGCGCATCTGCTGAAGCCCGGACGCGAGGTCCGGGTTGTGGCTCGTCCGAACCCGGGAAACGCCCCTCGCGATCGAGCCGGTTCACACCCGGGTTGCTTTCCATAGTGGCCGCTCCGTTTGCTGCGTCCGCATGTGAACGTTTTTGCGATTCGCTCGGACGCTTGACCGCTTATGCTGTCGTAAACTTCACCGGATCGGTCCCCGCCGAAATTGCCCGTTGACGGACCGGCAGCAACCGAAGAAAACAAAGGCCATGGACAAACTTCAGCGCGCTCTGATTTCGGTATACGACAAAACGGACCTGGTGCCGTTCGCCAGGGCGCTGGTGGATGCGGGGGTGGAACTTCTTTCGACGGGTGGGACCGCCCGCGCGCTGCGAGGGGCGGGGCTGGCGGTGATCGACCTGAGTGATTACACCGGCTTTCCTGAGATGCTCGACGGCCGGGTTAAGACGCTCCATCCCAAGGTCCATGGCGGGCTGCTTTACCTGCGAGACAACGACTCGCACCAGGCCGCCGTCAACCAACATGGCATCAAGCCGATCGATCTCGTGGTCGTCAATTTGTATCCGTTCGAAAAAACAGTTTCACGCCCGAACGTGACGCTGGAGGAAGCCATCGAGAATATTGATATCGGCGGCCCGGCAATGTTGCGAAGCGCTGCCAAGAACCATGAATCCGTCACGGTCGTCATGGACCCCGGCGATTATGAGGAAGTGGCCAGCCAGGTGCGGGCTCACGGCAACACCACCCTCGACTTGCGTCGGACCCTGGCTATGCGGGTGTTTGCCCGAACGTCAGCTTACGACGCGGTGATCGCCGCGCATCTGATCAAGTTGTTTGGACACACGGCCGCCAGTTGGGCCCCGCGCGATCAACCGGTCGGGCTGCCGCGGCAAATCGCCGTCAACGCCCCCAAGGTGCAGTCGCTGCGATACGGGGAAAACCCGCATCAATCGGCCGCCCTTTACGGCCAGTTTCCCGAGTATTTTCGTCAACTCCACGGGAAGGAACTCTCCTATAATAACATCCTGGACCTCACCGCTGCGGCCCAATTGATCGCCGAATTCAGTCCGGAACAATCGACCCTGGCGATTTTGAAGCACATGAACCCCTGCGGAGTCGGACGGGGCGCCACACTCCGAGAGGCCTGGGAGCTCGCCTTCTCGACGGACCGGCAGGCCCCGTTCGGGGGAATCATCGCGGTCAACCAACCGCTCGATGGCCCCACGGCGGAGGCCGTCGCCGAGATCTTCAGCGAGGTCATCGTGGCCCCGGGCTTCACCGACGAAGCCATGACCGTGCTCAGTCGAAAAAAGAATTTGCGGCTGATCGAGGTCCTCAAGCCGCTCAAAGTGGCCGTCCCCTGGGAAATCCGCAGTGTGGGCGCCGACTCTTATCTGCTTCAGGAACGCGATCAGCAGACCGTTCAGGCCGCCGAACTGAAGGTGGTCACCCGGCGCCAACCCACACCGGAGGAACTCGATGCCATGTTGTTCGGCTGGCGCGTGGTCAAACACGTCAAATCCAACGCCATCGTCTACGTCAACGCACGTCAAACGCTCGGGATCGGCGCGGGTCAAATGAGCCGGGTCGATTCCAGCCGCCTTGCCGTCTGGAAGGCGGACGAGGCCGGGCTCGCATTGAAGGATAGTGTCGTATGCAGTGATGCCTTTTTCCCTTTCCCGGATGGATTGCTCGCCTCGGCCGATGCCGGTGCCACTGCCGCCATACAACCCGGGGGTTCGATGCGCGACCCGGATGTCATTGCCGCGGCCGACGAACGCAAGATGGCCATGGTCTTCACCGGCAAGCGACATTTCCGGCACTGAGCGGGGTCCCGCGAATAGCGTAGGCGCAATGCCCTGATCGGATCCATGTGCTGGGGGCTGTGGTCCAGGTCGAGCGGTTGCCGGAGGGGTGAAAAGGCCAAAAGGTAGCCCCATAATAATCATTGCATTCGTTTGATCACGCGGTAGCTTCCCCATTGTCTGTTGGATAGCTTGTCTCTGCCAAGGCATGGTGAATCTTCAATTGAACCCCGTTCAGTGATGATTTGAAACCCGGAGGTCGGGAACAGTCTGGATTTAGAGAGTTCAGTTTCGAACAGCGAATCATCAAATGGAAAATAAACTGTTTGTGGGAAACCTCTCCTTCAACACCACCGAAAACGACTTGCAGGACGCTTTCGCCGCGCATGGCACGGTCCTTGAAACCAATCTCATGCAGGATCGGTCCACCGGTCGCTCGCGCGGCTTCGGGTTCGTCACCATGAGCAACAGCGAAGAGGCCCAGAAGGCCATCGCAGCCATGAGCGGCGCCACCCTCGACGGACGCAGTCTCACCGTGAACCTGGCGCGTCCTCGCGAGGAACGTGCGGGCGGCGGCGGCGGTCAGCGTTCCGGCGGCGGCGGATATCGCGATCGGTATTAAGTATTAAGTATGCGAACCGCTGGCCCACGTGTTCAACCCGCCAACTTAAGGTCGGGGACTTGATCTTGCCTTCCCCCGCCCGCCCTGCTAAGAATCTCGGCCGTTACGCAGCGGGTGTGGTTCAATGGTAGAACGTGGGCTTCCCAAGCCTGAGACGAGGGTTCGATTCCCTTCACCCGCTCCAACGTTGTCTTGCCCGTCTTCCCAATTCTAACATACTGATTTCCAGGATACTTACGCGGTTCGTGCCGGAGTGGCTGCCACCCTCGCTGACCGATCAAAACCGTTTGTATGACGGTTGTACGACAAAACCGGGAGATTTCCGGTCCTCCACCGAAAAAATCCTGTTCTGGGAGGTTGTATGAGAAATCACGGCCATCCCCCTCCTGACCAGTTCCCTGAACAGGTGCAATTCAAGTCCTGCATCGCCAAAATCTATCGCGTCAGGCACCGCAAGCGGCTGCGCTACGAGGTCCGCCATCACGACACCGACGGGGCCTTGCAGCGCGCCACGTTCGAGCACTACGATGGGGCCAAAGGGCACGCGGAAACCATCGTGCGCCAGCTGGCCAAAGGCGGACTGGACATGATCGCGCTGCGCGGTCGCGACCGTTTCGTTTACGAAAACGGGGTGGTTCGACTGCACCCCCTCGGGGTCAGCCTGGACGACGCTGCGGCCCGTTACGCCGAAGCCATAAAGATTCTGGGGGGTGCGGGGACGTTGCGCGAGGCGGTCGCCTTTTTCGTCAAGCACCATTCGGCAAATCTGCCGCAGATTAAAGTGCGCGACGTGCTCGACGAGTTCCTGACGCACAAGGTCAACGATGTGGAGGTCAGCGCTGTTTACCTCCGCGATCTGCGGAACCGCCTGGGCAGGTTCGCCGAGGCCTTCCAGTGTCCGATCGCAGCGATCACGCAGAAGGACATCGTGCGCTACCTTCGTTCGCTCGGGGTTACAAAGCGTACCCGCATCAACCACCGGCGCAACATCGGCACGCTCGTCAACTACGCCAAGGAACAGGGCTATTTGGTTGCCTGATCAGGCTTCAGCACATCAAACGCAAGCAGTCCACGTTAACCGGACGGCTGTGATTACGGGTACGTTGCAGCTACGTGGGCAACCCGGTCGGAAGCCGGACTGCCGAGAGTGATCGGCTCGGCAGCGAGATCCAGTTGCTCGATGTTTACAGCGCCGTGGAACATATCGCGGGCGATGGCGTTCGGGCGCTAGACTGCCACGACGTCACGGAACGGCCCATTACATCTATCGAGAAGACGGGGGAGGGGAGACCGTCGTTGCAGGCGAGACTCTGGAGATTCTCAGTAATTGAATAGTGGGTGCTGGTTCTTGCGGGAATCGTCTTGTGGTGGTTCACTCGAACGTCGGCGGGGCCGCGTTCAAGTGGCGGGCCTTCGTCTGAACGCTGGCACAAAAAATGGCAGGCTTGCGCCAGAATCTCTGAGTGCAGATCAGATTCTCCGCCACCGATAAGGTTTCTAAGGATTTGATGCCGTTGAACGAATCAGATTCATGTCTGGGCCACTGCGCGACACGCCGTCGCGGCGCGAGCGGCTGGCCAGTGTTTCATTAACGCCCCGGCTCCGCTTCATCTACAATATGAATCCCAACGACATCGTGGCCAAGGCAAACACCCTGCCGCCGGTCTCTGCGGCTGCTCTGAAATTGATGGGACTGCTCGACCGTCCCAACACGTGCAACGAAGATATCGTCAACAGCCTAAGATACGACAGCGTGCTGACCGGCAGCGTGCTGCGGCTGTGCAACTCGCCCTCGATCGGCTTGCGGATGCCGGTGACCTCCATCGACCAGGCCGTCCTGTTGCTCGGCCATCGAAAGATCCATCGCATCGTTCTTGCCCTCGCGTTCAGCAACTCCATCTGCGGCCCGCTGCCCGGCTATGCGGTTGAAGCCAATGAACTGTGGCGACACTCGCTCAGCACGGCCCTGGCCTCCGAGATGCTCGCCGAGGGCGCGTTCACCATCGATCTAGATCCGTCGGTGGCGTTCACTAGCGGCCTTTTGCACGACATCGGCAAACTGTTGCTCAACCAGGTCCTGACATCGCAAGTCCAGGCCGGAATCCGCGCCCGGATCGAGCAGGAGCATCTCTCGTGTGTCCAGGCCGAGAGGGATATCCTGCAAACCGACCACGCCGAAGTCGGCGGATGCCTGCTCAGGCACTGGAAATTGCCGGAAGCCATCGTCGAGGCCGTCGCCAATCATCATCGTCCTCCCCTTGAACCGCGTCCGCGACTTTCGGCGGTGGTGCATGTGGCAAACTGCCTGGCGCATCTCGTCGGTTCGGCTCCCGGCGACAGTGGCTACGTCATCCAGGCGGACCCGGGAGCCGCAAAGGCCGTAGGAGTCGAATCCGACGCCATCGAGGGACTCATCCTTCGTATTGAAGATTCGCTCCGCCAAGTCGAGCAATTCACACAGGTCGCATGAGTCTCACCGGAACAATCCGCGTTCTGGTCGTGGACGACTCGGCCATGCCCCGGCACGCCAGCTACTCCGGTCTGAGCAACGCTTCAGGTTGACGGTGATCTGCCAGAACCACGGAGCCGAGTTCGGTTCTGGTTGGCGCTGCAGTGAGCAGGGCGGTAGGGTTGGCGACGGATTCGATTTCGGCGTAGAGCTTCCGCTGCCACGTTTGGGGGCGTTGGCGGTCGAGCAGACTGAAGCCTGGGTGTTTAACCGCAGCGGGAATGGTCAGGTTCTCCGCGTCGAGCGCTTCAACCAACCAATCCTGCACTCGCGACATGGCGATTTCCCGGCCGCCGAGATTGTTATTGAGTTGCGCCCGCACTTCGGATGACTCGAACAACGTGAAGCTGTCGCTGTGTGCGGCGTTGCAGATCTCAACGTAACGGCATTGTTTTCCGAACGGGTCGGTGAGTCGCTGAATCTGATCCACGCTATCCGAGATCCCAAGCAGAACTGAAGAGACTATCGGCAGAAATCAGAGAAGGGACTTTCCGAAGCAGAAAGCGCCGGGCTACGCAAACAGCAAAAGGGCGGCCGAACGGATTGTGAGGCAAGAAGGGGAGGAGCAGGGATTCGTGCTTGTACAGCCCTGTGCAACCAACGCCAGCGGATCTAGCCCGGCACCCGAGTATAGCACGCGCCACGAAGGTGATGATCCCGAATCGACCACGTCAAAGATGTACAAAGTCGAAGGGCCTCGGGATCTGGCTTCCGGCGATGCCTCCCCGCTTGAAGCGCTGGTTGAGGACTTGCTCCCCAAGCGCTCTGATGACGAGCTATCGGTGGCAGCCGGACAACCTTGGATGGGAAGGGCCACGCAGCAGGGACCGGTCATCTACGCCAACCTGGAATTGAGCGAACGGACACTGCGGTTTCGTTCTCATCAAGCACCCGGCCATCAGCGTCCAACACGGAAGGGCGAATACCGGGTGTAGTTGTATTTGCCGGGTGGGTGATGGCGGCTTGGAAGTCGGCGCGGTCCGGCCCCGTGTATTCCGTGATGGTCGCGGAGTGAGGCCGACCGTCTCGGGGGATCAGGTCGGGGGAGCGTGTCCCTTCCGCGGTATTCAAGGCTTGAAAGTGGTGGAGGCCGCGTCTCCACTTGACAGGCGGACCTTAACGTGTCATGCATTTGACACAGACTTCCTTATGCGCATCGGTCATCATCGGCCTGTGTTCCCCTCCCCGAAGTAATGCCCATTGGCGATTTCGATTCACCATGAAAACCATTTCCTCCATCGGGTTGTTGTGCGGTACGCTCCTCCTGGCATCGGTACCCCGTGTGACGGCTGCCCCCGCGCCGGAAACGCTCTACACGCTGCTATACGAATATTCGGGGATCGTGTTTGATGCCAAACGTTCGAGTATTTATCTGGCATTCCCAGGCCGGCAATTGTTGGTCCGCCATGATCTCGCGAGCGGCAATGAAGTGGCGGCCATTCCTTTGAGCCTGACGCCGACGAAAGCCGCCATCACGTCGGATGGCCGGTGGCTTTATGTCGGAGAAACGCAACGGAATGAGGAGGGTTGGGAAACCCACGACCCGGGCAAGATCGCCGAGATCGATCTCGAGAACTTCACGCTGGTCCGGGAGATCAATTATCCCTACAGCCCACGCCATCTGCTGGCACGAAACGATCGGATCCTCGTGGTGGGAACTCCGACGCTTTGGGGGCATGAGGTGCACCTGTTCGATGCCGTTACGGGTGAACATGGCGGGACGGAGGTCGCGACGTCGCTGAACCTGATGTTGGATCCATCGCAGCAGTCTTTCTTTTGCTACGGATTGGGGGACGTATTTCAACCCATTGTGCGCACCTTCATCCTCACCGACCCGCTCAGATTTGGTGATCGGTGGAGCTGCCCTGATCCGAACATGCTGGGGGAGGTCGATGCGTCGCCAGACGGGCAGCTGTTGGTTGCCGGTGGCAGGTTCTTCCGCGGAGCACCGGATGATCCCGCCCAGGACATGACCCCGCTGGAGACTCCCGAGACGGCACGGCAATACGGTATGGCCCGGTTTGCGCCGCCCGATGGTCGCACCTTTCTGATGGCTGGATACAGCCTGGGCTTTTTTCGACGGGATCGCCTCGAGCCCTTTACGACTGTGTCCACCGGGGGCGAACTCGTTGTGGCCGCCGCCTACGCCGGCGAACACGTGTATGCCCTCGTTCTGCAATCGGATTACAGCACGGCGCGGATGATTCGCCTGTTGGACCCGGGCATCGGGTTGGAGGACAACGAACCACCGATCGCCGCATTCGCTTGGACTCCATTGGAACCGACGGATCGGGACGAGGTGCAATTCGATGCGTCGAGCTGTGTCGATGACGAACCGGCGTTTGCCAATCTGACCTTTCGCTGGGATTTCGAAAGTGACGGCGTGTTCGATACCGCTGAAACACCGGAACCGATCGCCGCTCAACGTTTCCGCGGCGCAGGCATTCAGAATATCACGCTGGAAGTCCGCGACCGCTTTGGGGCCATTACGCGGATCACGAATTCCTTCACCGTGACCGCGGTGCCCGATTCTGGAGAACCCTTCGGCCCGCACACTCCCTGGCGGATTCCGATGGCTTCGTACCGTCTGGTATTCGATCCAGTCCGGCCCGTACTTTACTCGGCACATTTGAGCAATCAGTCCCTGGTGCAGATGGACCTGACGACAGGGGAAATTGCCCGACAATGGAAACTGGATGCGCAAGCTTGTGGTCTGGCCGTCCGACCCGATGGCTCCCGGCTCTACCTTGGTCTCACCACAAACGATCTTTCAGCCTATGATGCGCGCGGGAACGGGTGGATTGCTGACTTCGACCTGGTTCAAGGAGTTAAGGAACGCGCCTTCACGGTGAATCTTGAACCAATGGATCTGGTCGCTACCGATGCAGGCAGCATCGTTGTCACCGGAGAATCCACACCAGACAGGGAGATCCAGCTTTACGACGTGGTGACAGGCGAACGGGTTTCGGCGCTGGCTCGCTATCAGACTCCCAGGCTGGCGCTTCATCCCGCACAGAGGGTGATCTACGCCGCGGCTGACGAATACCCCCCCATTTTGCAACGCTACTGGCTTACGCCCGGCATCCCCTCCCTGGGCGGTCCGGCGGAGTCGCCCAATGAATCGGGCGGCCGCGTCTTTCCCATGCCGGACGGCACCAACCTTGTTACCAGATCTGGCACGCTGCTGACGGCCTCACCGGAACCGGGTCCCGTCACCGACATGACCCTGGTTCGAGATCTCGGCCTCGGTTTGATTGTTAACGTGTTGCCGATTCCTGACCGAGGACTGGTTGGGCTGATTCAGTGGACGGGCCTGCCCTTTAACAACCTGGTGTTTCTGCGCGAGGACTGGCAAACGGAGCTGGTCCGATTGCCCGTGGATGCTCACTTTGGAGAGGTTGCGCGCTATGGCGACCGCTATTTCCTGGCAGGTTCATCGGAATCCGAGACGTGGGTCGAGAGCCGGCGAATCCCGGCGGTGACCGTCGAGGAAAACTTACCACCTGCGGTAACCTTGTTGTCCCCTGGCACCGATGGCACTCTCCTTTTGGGCAACGTCGTGGAGTTGCGCGCGGAGGCCAGCGACGAAGATGGCATTGTGACCACCGTGCGATTCCTGAACGGCGAGGAAGACCTGGGCGAAGCGGTGGCGCCGGGGAACACCCTGAGTTGGCAACCGTCACAGCCGGGCACCAACTGCATCTCCGCGGTGGCCACGGACAACCTGGGAGCCACCACCCGCGCGCCGGCGGTGACCCTCATCGTGAATGCGCCGCCGATCATCACCCTGAACGATCCCTCGACAGGTGCCACGTTGGAATCGCCTGCCAGCTTCACGCTCGAGGCGGAGGCCAGCGATTCGGATGGGTCGGTGGTGGAAGTGGAGTTCTTTTACCGGCAATACCTTGGTGCTCCGATTTCCCTGGGAATCGTCAACACCAGTCCGTATCGGCTTGAAGTGACCAACTTCGTTGGCATTGACGTTCAGATCGAAGCCGTGGCGCGGGACAACCTGGGCGCCAGCGCAAGTGCCATTTTGCTCCTGCGGATCGTTGGTCCGGCGGGCGATGACATCCGCCGCCCGCTGCCGGTCACCGGGACCGACGTCACGATCCGCACCAACAACCTGGCCGCCACCCGGCAGTACGAAGAATCACTCCGTTTTAACCTCAGCCCTCCGCCGGAGCGGACCCTGTGGTGGGAGTGGACCGCTCCCGGTGACGGTGTGCTCCACTGCTCCACCCGTGGCAGTTCCTTCAACGCCCAGCTCATCCTCGTCCATCTCATGGAATACCCGATGATGGACCTCCTGGCATTGAGCCGGCAGGTGCCCGAGTCCACCTATACCAAGACCGTGAAGCTGCCGGTGTTCAGTGGCAGCAAGTATCTCATTGGGGTATCGGCTCTCTACGCCACCGACCAGGGACTGATTACACTGCGGCTGACGTATAAACCCTCGGCCGCCGAACCCGCTGAACCGCCAGCCAATGACACCGTCGACAATCGCATTTCCCTGGTCGGGGAGAATGTGACCGTGACCGGGAGCAACGTGGGCGCGACCACCGATTTCAGTGACCCCACTACGACGACCATGCCCCTGGGGAGAGCATGGCGCTCGGTCTGGTGGGGCTGGACCGCTCCCGCCACGGGACCTTATTGGATCTCGACGCGTGGCAGCGACTTTGACACCCGGCTCATGGTGACGTCGGGGATGCAGCCGGGTCAATTGACCGCGATCCAGATCAGCGACGATGAAGACACCACGACCTCAACCAGCAAGGTCATTCTCGAAGCCGTCCAGGACCACGAGTACCCCATCCTGGTGGACGGTTACGGGGGCCACGTCGGAAACATCGTGCTTAGTATCGAACCCGCCCAGGGCGCCGCACCACCGCCGAACGACGACTTCGCCAATCGCCAACCGCTGTCGGGATCGCTCGTGAGCGTTCGCGCGGCGACCTACAACGCCACCTTCGAATCCGGCGAACCCAACAATAGCGGGAGCATCTTTGTCGAGAACGGGCACACCGTTTGGTACTCCTGGCTGGCTCCGCAGAGCGGAAAAGTCACGGCTCATCCGTACGGTAGCCGTCGCGGGGCCTTGATGAGCCTCACCATTTGGGAGGGAGATTCGCTCGAGAACCTGAAGTGGACCACGAGTGGCGGCCGCCTTCCAGCCGAGTGGCAAGCCGTCGCAGGTCACACCTACCAGCTCCAGGTGAATGGCTCGCTCGACACCGCCTTCACCGTGATCCTGGACGCCAGCCTGGACGAAGAACTGCCCCGCCTGCGCCTGACCGGAGCGGGTGAGCCGAACGGATTCAGCCTGGAACTTGGCAGCCTGGCCTACCGCCGCCTTGAACTGCTGAGATCCAGTGACCTGAACTCCTGGGTGCAACTCGCTGATCTATGGCTGGAAGGCACTACGAACCTCGTTGCAGAGCCGGTCGTCGGCAGCGCCGGGGAATTCTTCCGTGCGGTCGCGCATTAGTGCCTATGAAAAACAGTCCAATCGCGATGGTGGGGCGCGGTCACCCTCACCACATTATTGTTCCTCCAGGCTTGTTCCTAGGATCCCATGGCCGAATATCGGGCCTCGGCGGGTTCCGTTGCCGACATCACGGCGCCAAAGTCTAACTACTCCTCGCTGGATCCCGGTTTTACGAACTGGTGCTTCGAATGGTCCCGGGAGACGTACCTGGAGGCTTACGAACGCCAGGGTCGACGAGATCCCCAGTGGGACGAGATCGTCCGCCCGGCGCTGTCGAACTAGGCACAGCTCCGGGTTACCGATAAGGCGCTGTCGATGGAAAATCGTCTGGACTTCAAGCGAGCCGTGGATGCGGGGTGCGATGATCCCCTGGTGGTCTACCTTTACACCCGTTTCATGTACGATCCCGATCAGGCGACACGGAAGACGGCTGTGAAGTATACCCTGGCGGCTCGACAGCTCGACAACTCACATTATGCCGGGCTCATCCAATGCTTCGGCCATCTTCGGGCGGCTCAGGCCTGGCGGAACACCGACACCAACAAACCGCCGGAGGTTGACGAGCATCGCGGACTTGCCTTCGACCGACTGTTGAAAGTCCTGCAGCATGATGCTTTGCCGGTCACTTTAGCCTTTGAATTCTGTGACGAATTCTACCGCGAGCTCAGCCGCAGCCCCCAGAGCGCCGAACTGTTTCGCCAGAATATCGAACCGCTTTTCATCGCTCGATGGCCTGAGGAGGCCAAGGCAATGCTCCTCAAAGGCCGATTCGTCGTCGACGATGCGTGGGCTGCGCGCGGAAGTGGATGGGCCAACACGGTGACCGAGGAGGGCTGGAGAGTATTCCGTCGGCGGTTGGCCGATGCAGAACAAGACCTCAACCGGTCGTGGGAACTGGACCTCACCTTGCCGGAGACACTGTTGGAATTCATGCGCGTTGAACTTGGCCAGGGCCGGGGTCGGGCGCGCATGGAATTGTGGTTCAATCGCGCCATCGTTCATCCCCGTGCGCGCTACGATGCCCTTGAGCAAAAGCTCTGGTATCTCCAACCCCGCTGGCATGGTTCGGAAAATGAATGTCTTCAGGCCGCCCGCGACATCCTGAAATCCGATGGTTTCAAGGGAAATTGTCCGCTGCAGCTATATCGCCTCCATGAGTCACTGGCCAAGTACTTCGAGGACAGGCGACCGGGGTATTGGCTCGAACCGTACGTCTGGCCTGACCTCAAAGCCGCTTTCGAGCGCTACTTCGCGCTGCACAAGACGGACAACGGTCGGCGTCACAATTACATCCTCTGTGCTTATCGCTGCAGCCAGTGGCTGACCCTGAACGAGGAACTGAGCAAGCTCGAATACGTCAATTACGCCTATTTCGGCAGCGAGGAGGAATTCAATCGGATGAAGGCTGAGGCACAGCGTCACGCGCAAGACTAACCTGAGCTGAACCGCCAAGAACGAACCCTCAACTGTTTGATGGTATGAACTGATTCTCCGTGAGAGGTGCCCGAATGCTGATTGTGGCCGTTTTGGCCGTCGGCCCGGTCGCGACTGCCCAAACACAAGCCGAATTGGGACAGTATGAAGTTACGCAGGAGGATTATCTCGCCCTGATGGGAGAAAACCGAGCATGTTTAACGGTGTGCAGGACTGACCAAGTCCGGCGATTAATTACGGTACGGATCTCAAGCGGCCGCTGGACCGCGTAACTTGGGTCGATGCGACCAACTACTGTGCGCGGCTCACGTAACAAGAGCTCGAGGCGCGCCGCATTCCGGCAGGTGCGAGATATCGGCTGCCAACCGGGACGCAAATCGGAGTATGCCTGTCGAGGGTGGCCGTCAACGCGCTTCAGCTTTGGAGACGATCCCGGCTACACCAACATGTCGTAGATTTGGTCCTCCAGGGCCGTTGAGCGAGCGCGAGAACAACTGGCCAACTTCCCGGCCAACGCGGAGCGGGTGGCATTCGAGATTGTCGCTGCAAACTTTGGAAACTATGGCGTTTTCAGCAGTCGTGAACTTAAAGCACATCATGCTCGAAGCAGTTGTTACGGGGGAACGCCAAAAGTCAACCGGAGCATCATGGTTGGCCCGGAGCCAGAACAATCCGGAAGCCAATGTAATGACGACCAAACGCCGGGAAATCGTCGAGCCGATTGGCAGATCGGGCAAGCTTCGGAATAGCGCGAAAGCTGCCACTCCTTTTCACCCGCGTGTAACCAGAGCCATCACGGACAGGACCCTGGGGATCAATCACACTGCCACCGGGGTAATAATTGCTCCACCAGTCCTGACACCATTCGTACACCCCGCCATGCATGTCATAGAGACCCCACGGATTCGGCAGCTTCTGACCCACTGGATGCGGTGGCGCCCCGCTAAAATCTGAGTGCCATGCATATTGGGATAAATTGGTATAGCCCGGATCGTCCCCAAAACTGAACCGCGTCGAGGTCATTGCCCGGCACGCATATTCCCATTCCGCCTCGGTCGGCAGCCGATACAGGCTGTTGGCCGAGATCCGGCCCATGGATCTTTCCAGATCTGTGAGGCGGAAACAGAAGTTCGTGGCATCAAACCAACTCACCATCTCCACGGGGCGATTCAGGTCAGTTCCAAAATCCATCTGGGTGCCTGGCTCGGGCCAGTTCTGGCGGATTCCGTTGAAGAAACTCGGATTTGTTCCACTGACGGCAAGATATTCCCCCTGGGTTACTTCGCACCTGCCCATCCAGAATCCACGGCTGATGGTTACGGAAGTCTGTTTCCCTTCCCACCCGTCACGGTCAACCTCATCGCGTGGGCTCCCCATCACGAACGTTCCGCGAGGGATGAAGACCAGGTTCGTGGGCGCCGCAAATTCCGAAGCGCGGTAGTACCGTTTCTCGGACAGCGGGTCTGACCTATCGACCCACAGGTATGGACTTGCGGGCAACCGCAGGAACTCCAAGCATCGCCAGGCGTAGGGATCGTTCGTGTGAGCGAGGTCGGAAACGTATTCGATCGAATACACCGTGCCGATCGACCCAGTGATCGTCACGCCTGCATAGTTCTGAACATCCATTGCCGGGGCTGTCTGGGCGGCCCCCTGCTGCGTTGCGGATGCGGCAAACATGCACAGGACCTGGAGAAATCGAACGAATTCTGAAAATCCCATCTTCATGCGTTCTTGGACTCAAGGTTGAGCTGGAGCCAGGACGACACGAAAGCCGATGCTGACTATCGGTATCCTCGCTGGGTTGTTGCTGCGAAATGCTGAACGGCTGAGTGTGGGCAAGGCCAGCCATTGATTCCAGTAATTCCCGCGAATCACTCGGAACGAACCGGAGGCTGGCCCCTGAGGGTCGAGCACGGATCCACCCGGCAGACGATCGGCCCACCAATCCTGGCACCACTCCTTCACGTTCCCGAGCATGTCGTGCAGTCCCCACAGATTGGGAAGCTTCTGCCCTACCGGATGCGTAATGTGGCCACTGTTGACCGAATACCATGCGAAGTTGGTCAAGTTTGTCTGGTCAAGATCATCCCCATAGCAAAATCGCGTGGAAGCACCCGCGCGACACGCGTATTCCCATTCCGCCTCCGTTGGCAGCCGGTAAGCAGTTCCAGCGGGTATGCGACCCGCAGCCCGGTCCCGATCCGTGAGTCTGCCACAGTAGTTGGTCGCGTCGAACCAAGTCACGGTCTCCACCGGTCGATTGAGGTCGATGCCGAAGTCCGTGTTCGTTCCTGGCTCTGGCCAATTCATGCGAAGCCCGTTGAACGTGCTGGGATTACTTCCCATCACCGCTTCGTACTCGCCTTGGGTTACCTCGTATTTCCCCATCCAGAATCCCCGGCTGATCGTTACTTCGGTCTGCGGACCCTCCGGTTCAAAGCGATCCATTTCGTTGGTCGGGCTGCCCATGCGGAATCCCCCCGGAGGGATGAAGACCAGGTTCGTCGGCGCTGAGAATTCCAGCACACGATAGGCCCGCTTGATCGCAGCGGGTGCAGAGCGATCCGCCCACATAGAGGGACTCGCAGGCAACCGAAGGAATTCCAGACACTGCCAGGCGCTGGGGTCGTTGGTTTGGCCCAAATCGGGGACGTACTCAATCGAATAAACGGTGCCCACCGCCCCCGTAATGGTGAATCCGGCATAAACGCCGAGGTCAAGGACCGGGGGATTCCCGGCAACGGCGCCTGTCCCCGCCATCCAAGTGGCGAGACAGAATGTTGGGATGATTCGATTGAGAATGGGGGCAAACATAGCATTTTGCTTCGACGAATGCCGGTTGTCGCCGGGCCACATCGCACTTCGATCCATGAGTTGCGAACCGGGCAACTGGCTTAAGATCCAAGAACCCATCAAATTAACAAACTGGATTTCTCGCAGCATTATTGGACCAGTCAGCAGCAAAGACCCGGCCTTCAGCGCGAAACTCTGGTGTACGCGCCTGATCAATACTCCGCCCTCGTGATCGCCCGGGCCCAGTTCGTAGGGGCGGAAGTCCGCTCTGTGATTGAGCTCAAGTGAAGGGGGATTCCAGGCGGGGCCACCGATCCCATAGACCATCATGGCGCTGGCGGAGGAGATCAGCGGTCCTTGGCGTAGAGCCCCACCGAACATGGCCTAGGCCGCGACGGGGCAGACCCGCTCCAGATGGTCCAGGACGAAATCCCGGAAGGCTTCGGTGATTGGCATGCCGAGGGGCGGTTTAGCCACTTGCGCCGTGCGCCGCAACGCCGGACCTCTCGACTTGGGGGACTGGACGGTTCCAGCGTTTGCCGATCCGTAAGAGTGAGTACGATCCGTTACACCCTGACCGACCCGCTATTCTGTGAAAGGTCGCCGGTAACCAGGAGGTTGGCCCCGCGCCATCCTTGACCTGGTTCAGGGACCTTTGATCGCGGGTTCGGACGCCACGGACGCTGTTTTCACACTCGATTCCTTATATGCCTGTACCGGCCCATGACCTCTGGAATCCGGGACTTTTCCAGAGCCCTCAATGGAAAAAGAGCGTCCGAAGCGTCCGAGACTCGCCTAGCCGTTGGAGATAGGCCCGGCCCAAATAACGGATCGTGCTTCCTCCGAAAGGCGCGGCCCGTAATTCTGAATTTGCCAGCGCGCTCGGAGTTCGCCACCCGGTCCAGCGGGTAATGAATCGGACGACGGTCACCTCCGCCTGATTACCGGCCATCCGACGATACCGATCCGTTACACTGAGGCCGCCAGCGTACACCCTAAAGTAACGGATCGCCATCCGCCACCTACGTGCGGCCCCGCAACACTACTGCCATTGCCAAGCACAAATGCGCTGCGGTGTTGCGATTCAAGGTCGCCCCACTATAATCCTGACGATGAAAACCCGTATAGTTACGGACATTCTTGACTGGTGGGGCTATTCTCGGAGCGATTCCAGCGCTGCTTCCGTTGATGAGGTCGAAATCATGCTACCCGGCAACACCCGTTGGCGAATACTCGCCGCAACACAGTTGACTGGTCTATCGCAAGGATTTTCGACACCGTCCGGTCCAGGAGGCTTTTGTGCCACCAGAGTTGAATCAGTTGTAAGGGAGACGGCGACAGGCCAGCTCGTGCGAGAGCGGTTTCCGGCCCACGCATCCTGGAACACGATCAAGACAACCGGTTGCCGGAGTGTCACTTTTCGCATGACCACGGTCCTGGCTGAGGCATACGCGTCGATGCTTGTTTATCTCTTTAGCGAAGTGGAGACGCCGCTGCCTACTGACCCATCGCGACTGCGGCCAGAACAGTTGATGGTCGGAGCCCGCCTTCAAAAAGGCGAGAAACGTCAGTTTACTCGCACTTTCGTTGCATTTGGAGATGCGCAATTGCCGAATACTTCCGAAGCCCAGAAGTTGACCCGGGAAAGCGCCCGAAATGTGTGGGGATGTAGAAGCACGCAGATAGAAACGATTGTCATCCAACAGCGAATCCCGCGCGGTCCCTTCACGATAGATTGGATTAAGCGGCGGCTTGAGGCCTCAAAACGTGCTTTGCTTCGACCCTGCTAAATGACCTGGTTTGCCGTCGTCAAAAGTGCGGCGAGGCGATTTCCGAATGATGTGGGGCGGAGCCCGGCCCCCCCACGGTCGGCCAGGAGATCAGCTATGGTTCCTGCCTCTGCGGAAGATGCAATCTTACCGTGACCGGAAAATGATCGGTGTATAACGCCCGCTCGGCTCCTCGGCCGTGGGTATGTCGCCCCTTCAACAGTCTCGATGACCTCGGCATCCAACTTGTTGTAACTTGTATTGAACTTCCATGAAGAACCTTACCATCGAAATCCCTCGGACCGGAGCATCGGTTGAACTCATCCTTCGCACGGGAGCATCCTCCGGCCAAGCCGTGATCGTGGCCTCGGAGGACGTGGAAATTCGTCTAAAAGAGTCTGTAACCGTGACAACAATTCGTCCCGCTTTGCCCCCGATCCCGAACCGTGGCAACGGGACCGGACTGAAACCGGCACCCCACGGCCTCAACAGCATCCTCAAACGCCTTCTCAAGCTCAAGCCGACCAAACGCGCCACGGCCGTCAACTCCATCAAAGCCATGTTTCAGTTCACCGAGCCAATGAGCGACGCGACCGCCGACAAGATTTTCGAAGACCTGCGTGGACGAGGCTCCCTGTCAATCGACACCAGTGGTAAAATCCAATTCCACAGCGCATAGCCCGCCATCGCTACCCCGAGTCCGCGCCGATTGGGGAGCTCGAACCTCAGTGTGAATCGTAATCGCGGCTCACATTTAGATCACGGTTCGTTGGTGCTGAATCATTGACTGTCCCGGCTGAGATCGCCCTTGTTCCAGAGGCATGGTGAAGACGCACTTCGGATAGCGTGAGAATCCCCAGAATTGCTGGCCTGCCCCCCGCCCTTTGGTCGCGGTTCGCAGAACCATCTCCGCCTCGCATTTGGGACAGTATTTTTGGGTGTCACGGATGATAGCGATGATGTTCGGATCGCAGCCCGCATTCGCGGCCTGAAGCAACTTGGCCAATCCGGTTTCCTGGATCATTTCGATGTCGTGTTTGTCGGCCAGACGCCTGGCATCTGCCGTATATCCGCACAGACGAGCTTCAAGACCCTGTGACGGAGCGCCTGGTCTCAGGAAATCGAACATCATTTGCCCCGCGTGCCTGATCGGGACACTGATTGGCCGTGAGTCGCGCCCTCCAGAACTGTCCATCGCACATATGAACACCGCGTTTGCTGTTGTTGCGCTCTGCTTTATGGAATTGCTCGTGGTTCAATTGACACTGGTTGGTCAAGAAACTGTGTCCCACACTCTTCCCAACGATCCCGAAATGGCATGGGCCGAAGTTCAGAAGGTGCATCAGGCGCTGAGACCACCTGACGATTGGCGGGCACATGAACCGACGCCCCAGCAGGTGGCGGAGTTCCAGACCCAGGTTCAGCACGCGGCGGTGTCCTTCGCTGACAAGGCTCAAGAGTTCATTGAGCGGTTCCCGATCAATGAAAACGTTGGCGATGCGCGGATCACCGTGGTGTACGCCCTCAGCCATGCCGTGGCAGCAGGTGACGCAGACGCGGAGAATCAGATCGCAGCGTTTGTTTCGTCGGTTCTGGCCGATAGCAGCATTCCGGAAGATGACCGAGTGGGGGTGCTGCTGTATTCCGGCAACACACAGTTCATGAAGAAAGTCGGGATGCGGTTGTTCACTGAAGGGATGGGTAAATTGCACGAGGAGTTTGAAACGGCAGGCATTGAGAACATGCGGGCTGCCCTGAGGCAGTTTCCGACCAACTCAATGATCTACACGATGCTGACCGCTGTAGCCCAGCGCTCCACAGGCGAGCGCCAAAGAGAACTGGCCACGGAGATCGTCAATACGCCCGGCGCACCGCCGGGTGCAAAGGCGTTGGCGAATCACATCTTGCTGGGAACGAAGCCATACGAGATTGGCAAGCCGCTAGACATTCGGTTCACGGCGCTGGACGGGCGTGAGGTCGATTTGTCGAAGCTAACTGGCAGGGTCGTGCTGGTCGAGTTCTGGTCCACGACCTGCGGTCCGTGCATAGCCGAGATGCCGACTGTGAAGGCGCTTTACCAGAAACTGCACGATCAAGGGTTCGAGGTTGTGGCGATTTCGCTCGATGACAAGGAGAGTGCCCTGCAACGCTTCATCAAAGAGAATGAACTGCCGTGGCCACAGCATTTCGATGGCAAAGGCTGGGAGAACGAATATGCGGTGCGGTACGGAGTGTTTGGCATCCCCACGATGTGGTTGGTGGACAAGCGCGGCAATCTGCGCGACACCAATGCTCGGTTCGATCTTGAGCGGCGCGTCACTGCGCTGCTGGGTGAGCAGACCTCAGCACCCCAATGAAGATCGCCCCGTGAAACCCAAAGGAGAGAGAATGAAGCAGAGCTCGGATGAGACCTTTCCGTACCTCCTGGTGTTTCAGACCCAATAAGCACCGGAGAAGTTCAGATGCGTCGAACCGCGCACCCGTTAGCCGATCTCACCGCTGCGGCCACCATCATGGTGTCGATGATCGCCCTTGGGTGCCGCGCCACATCGCCGCCCGCCAGTTCGTTTCACCGCTGGAACTGGGAGAGTGCCGATTTCGCTATGGACTATATCGCCCAACACGATCACGTCGTCCTGGCGTGCATCTACGAGGACGAGTTACGGGCTGAAGGACCACACAGATCTTCATACCGGTTCAAGGGGACCGTCGTACGAAGTTACAAAGGTGACGGGCGCACGTTCGATGCGATACGGTTCGTTCACGGAATCGATTCTCCGGTGTCGACTGACTTCAGATCGAATGTCGGTGGGTTAATGTTCCTCTTCACGAACCAGCACACGGATGCTGAAATCGGGTTTGAGCCAGGTACCTTCTTATAATTACGATCCGGAACTGGAGCGCGTGATCGACTTTTTGTTTCGACGAGAAAGAGGACGATGAACAACCCTCTGCACACCGGCTGACACCTCATCAAACTGGGACACATGATTTTCCTGCCGATAGTGGGGCTGCAATGACAGGCGAGTGCATACGTTGCGGCGTGGAGACCGATTCGCAGATTGGCGATGCCTGGATCTGCGAGTCCTGCTATGTGGCCCGAAGTTCCTGCTGTCCTGAGTTCGGCCCGGACGACCTGACCGAAGGAACGAGGGAGGACTCTCAGGCGACGGATGCCGAACAGGCCGGTGACATGGCTCGAAGGGACAATCTATGATGCGCTCCATTTTGGCGGTACTGGCCAGCCTGATCATTGTGGGCACCTCGGTGGCCGAGGATGCGGAAGCACCGATCCTTCAGATTCGGAAGATCGCGGATGCGCCATCGAGCGAATCCGAGCCGATGAGGATCCACGGCAGCGAGCCGGTCCAGACCCTGAACGTGGTAAAGGCGATTATTCTCGATCAGACTGCGCTGGAAACGGCGACGGTGCAGCGGAATGCCGACAGCCTCGCTATAGTCATCTCCTTCACGCCGGACGGACGGAAGCGGTTTGCGGCTTACACTCGGGATCACTTGGGAACCCGGCTGGCAATCATCATCGAAGGGCACCTTTATTGCGCCCCTGTGATCAGGTCGGAGATTCCGGGTGGCAAGGCGGAAATCAGCGGGAGCTTCACCGAGCCCGAGGCGAGGGAACTGGTCGCAAAGATCAACGAGGCGATCAAGAAGCGTTGACGCACGTGACATCCGTGGCTTCATTCGCACCATGGGCGGCAATCCGCCAATGGGGCTTCACAGTCGTGCTCCTGGGGACATACCGCACCCTTTTCCATTCGTGGCATTTCATGGACCGATTCTGAGTTGGCATCAGCGGCGTCACCTCCTCGGCGGCGCTAGGCTGGGCTGTGTGGGCATTGGGACGACGGGGCTTCCAGAACCGTTAGGACCAGCTCTTCCATGGCATGGTCATCCTCGACATTCTTCTGGAGGCGATCCTCCTTGGACCGCAAGATGGCTTCGGCCACTACTGGTGTGCGCTCGGCTTTGCCGCGTGTATTGGAGGCTATCGGTTGGCGCAGTTGAGAGCCGCCCGCGCCCCGCGCCCTTGAACGATCACCTCAAAATCGTTCGCCGGTTGCCCTGGCTGTCGGACCAGTAAACGTCACTGTCTGCGCTGCGCTGACACCCGATTGAGCAGACATGGGTCGATCCTATTTGCGCAGGCCGAGATTGATGCCCCTGCACTCAGAAGCGCGGGGAATTGGCTGGAGACACGAGGGCGATCTCGCCTCTCATACATGCGGTCGGAGCCAGGCTGATTCAGTGTCAGGCTAGAAGCCAGAGCCTCCATCGGACTGCGCACGCTGAGGCTTTCGGTGTGCAGATAGCCCATCGTGGCATCCAGCGAGGCATGCCCCATGGCCTGCTGAATGGCTCGTGGATTCGCGCCGGGCTCCAGGCAATGAGTCGCGTAACCCCGATGCTTATTCCGATCTCGGAATGATGACGCAGTTCATGCGGCAGGACAGAGATCCCCAGCGCCTGGCGCGCATATTTGACGGCACGCTGCGCGTTGGCCTCGTGCATCCGGTATCGAGTAAAAAGCAACGCTTCGCGGATGACGGCAGGGGTTATGCGCAGGAAAGAGCCACACCCACATCCAGGTATACTGGTATTCCGGGTACTTCATGGCCAAACCGCCGGGCAGCATCACGGGAATCTGGTTCTGCCTATCCCGTCCCCACATCGCACGGGCAACATGGACTTGCTGCACGATCTCCGGCACCAGCGTCGCGGGCAGCGCCACCATCCTATCTTTGCCACCTTTGGCACCACGGATACAGAGTCGGTGCTGCCGGAGATCCACATCCTTGATCCGAAGGTTGAGCGGTTCGGAAACGCGCAGCCCACAGCCGTACAGCATGCGGGCGATAAGGTTCGTGGGATATCTCTGCATTCATTTTGCGGACGAAGGTAACTGGCTTGGATGGACCAGGGCTGTCCAAGCTCCGGCAAGAGGGGTGTGCTTTTTGCGCTTTAATCACCTAACCCGTAGTCGTACGATTAAGGGCGGTTCGGTTCATTATGAACATCTTACGAACTGGAGCCCGGCGCGGTTCAGACGGCGTGATCAACGAACCAGGAAACGCCCGTTTTCAGGAAGCGTCGTTGCTGCCGAAGGACTTGTGCCGGACCCAAGGAAACCACTCCCCGAAATTGATCAGCGACTGGCAGTCGTTGAATCACAGTTGCTTCGACTCAAGCGGTGGTTGCATGGCCGGAAGGCGAATCAAAGCTCGCCAAGAGGCACCGTGGTCAATAGAATCGGCCGCAGTGCCGTCGGGCGCCGCTCAAGCTTGCTTGAGTCGGACAGCCCTAGGCACTGCGGGAGCAAGTAGTATTTACCGCGTTGTTTTTGGCTTGATTGGTGGACGCTATCCTCGCATGCGGACCTGCACCGTAGTTTGTAGCGAAGCAACAAAGGCGCTCCGTCGAATCCACCTGGCGTGCGCGCTGGTTTCATATCGAACGTCCACTCAGGCGGATCGACGACCTTTTCGTTGGGCTGCGGGCTGCGGCCCGTACACGCCTGCGCTTATGAACATCCAGTGCCCCCTCTGCGGTCAGACGACTGCACATCATCCGATTCCTCGGGCAGAGTATGCCCCCGTGTCCCCTCAGGTGGCCGGCGGCGGCGGCACGTCGTTGCTTTTCGCGTTGAGCCGAAAGCCACGATGCCGTTGCGATCGGTGTGGTGAGGTATTTCGGGCGCACACCGTATCCTCTCGGCTTTGGCATTCACTTTGGCTGCTGTTGCTGGTTTCATTGGCCTGCATTGGTCTCTTTTTGATCAGCGGCCGATAGGAAAGTTGACGTGAGAAGAACGCAGCCCGACCAGGCGCGTCAGGCAACGCCGGGAGACCGTCTCCGGGTGGGGCGGACGCCCTTGGCCCGGCGTGCCTGCGCTTTCCGTTCGGCTATTATTTCATGCTCACGCGCGCTCCAGTAATCCTCGCGCTGCTTGCCTGCGTGGCTGCCCTGTTTGAACAGTGACGATTATTTTTCACCAGTAATGACAATTAAAATTCACCCGTGAGCCGGTAGCATCGAGCAGCGGCCCGGAGGCAGAACCCTTGGGGGTTCAAGCCGCAACCGGGCGGCTGCGAGATGATAACCAACAGACAGTATCAACGGCTCATGAATGAATATCAGAAAACTGGAAAGGTAGTTGTCAGCGCGATGAAGGCAGACATCCATCCGCAGACGGCACGAAAGTATATCGAGGCGGCACAACCCCCAGCCCAGCTGCAAAAGGCCCACGCCTGGCGAACGCGATCGGACCCGCTGGAGCATATTTGGCCGGAGGTGGCAGCGATGCTGTGGGATGCGCCGGAACTGGAGGGCAAAACACTCTTCGAACATTTCCTGGCTCGTCCTGACAGCGGATTGGAGCAAGCCCATCTGCGTACGTTTTTCCGTCGCGTGCGACACTGGCGCGCGACCGAGGGACCGGACCGGGAGGTGTTCTTTGCGCAGGATCGCAAACCCGGAGAGCTGTTGCAGTTGGATTGGACGTATGCCCGGGAGCTCAACGTAACGATCGGCGGAGAACTGCTGGATCATCTCTTCTGCCATTGTGTGCTGCCCTATTCGGATTGGCAGTGGGCCACACGCTGCATTTCCGAGTCGTTCCTGAGCCTGGTCTCGGGCTTACAGGCCGCCCTGGTGCAGTTGGGAGCCTCTCCACGATGCCTGGGCACCGACAACAGCAGCGCCGCCACGCACGAACTGGAAGCCATGCCTGGCCGTCCGCGCGGCTACAACAGCGACTACCTGGAGCTGTGCACGCATTATGATCTGACGCCCGTGACAATTAACGTGGGCTGTCCGCACGAGCATGGAGACGTGGAGTCACAAAACCGGCATCTGAAGCGGCGGCTGGAACAGCGTTTGATTCTGCGGGGCAGCCGGGAGTTCGATTCGCTGCCATCCTATGATCGTTTCGTCGAGGGAGTCGTGCGAGCCGCCAACGCCCGGCGCTCAAAGCGACTGGCCGCGGAACTGGCCTGCATGCGGCCGCTGCCGGCCGTGCGTCTGGCCGAATACCGGGAGTTTGAACCGGTGGTCAGTTCGCAGAGCCTGATTCGGGTGAAGAAGCATGCGTATTCGGTGCCTTCGCGGTTGATCGGACACACGCTGCGCGTCGAACTCTACGAAGCGCATCTGAAGGTCTACCTGGGTCGGGAGTATCTGTTCGATCTGCCACGGCTGCGTGGAGACCGAGGCTCGTGGGTGGACTTCCGGCACGTCATCACGCCGTTGCTGCGCAAACCGGGCGCGTTCATCAACTACCGGCATCGAGAGGCACTTTACCCGAGTCCGGTCTATCGAGCCGCCTATGACCGACTGGTGGCCGACCACGGCGAGCGGCCCGGGGTCATTGAGTATCTGCAGGTGCTCAAGCTGGCCGCGGAAGCGTCGGTGGAAAGAGTCGAGTCATTGTTGCAGGAACGACTGACGGGCCCCGGCAAATGGCGTGCAACCCACGTCCGGGACCAGTTGGCGCCACCAGCCAGGAAGGTGATTGACCTGCCCGGATGGACGCCAAACCTCGAGGCCTATGACGCGTTGCTGGGAGGGGAGGTGGCCCATGGCCTCTGACACGCTGGCAATGATGTTCCGGGAGTTCCGCCTGCCGACCATGGCGGCGCGCTGCACGGAGATGCTCCAGAGCGCGGAGACGCAAAACTGGGGATACCGCAAATTGCTGCTGCATCTGTGCGAAGCCGAGGCAGCGGACCGACGTGAACGCAAACGGGAGCGATTGCTCAGGGAGTCGGGCCTGCCCTCAGGCAAAACGCTGGGCAACCTCCAGGAAAAGCTGGTGCCTGCTAAGGTGAGGCGCCAAATGCCAACTTTGCTGGAAGGCGGCTTTCTGGATCGAGCCGAGAACGTCCTCGTATTCGGTCTCCCCGGGCGTGGGAAGACGCATTTCCTATGCGCCTTGGGTCGGGAGTTGATCCTGCGGCACGCACGGACGGTATACTTCACGCCAACGTACAAACTCGTGCAGCAGCTATTGGCAGCCAAGCGCGATCTGAAGCTGGACGCATTGCTCAAAAAGCTGGACCGGTTCGAAGGAATTATCCTCGACGATCTGGGATACGTTCAGCAGTCGCGTGAGGAAATGGAGGTATTCTTCACCTTTCTGGCGGAGCGGTATGAGCGACGCAGCGTTCTGGTGAGCAGCAATCTGGTCTTCTCCAAATGGGACCAGATTTTCAAGGATCCGATGACAACCATGGCAGCAGTAGACCGACTGGTACACCACGCGATCATTTTGGAGTTCGACGGTGAGAGCGTTCGAGCTCCAAGAACGAAAGGCGATAGCTGACCCGGCGCGCCCGCCACCCCCTTCGGCTCCACTACGTCCCTGTCGCCTACGGCTCCAGGGACTCCGTTCCGCCGAAGGGGGTGGCCCCTGGGGTCTGGACCATCAACAACAACAAAAGATGCCGGCAACCAGAGTGATTTTTAATTGTCACTGAAGTGAAGAATAATTGTCATTGCACACCTGTTTCTACTCTTCCAGCGCCAGTCACTGCGGCACGCGAGCTTGAACAGCGGCATGAATGCGCTCAAAGTCGGGTACTCCGAGTACTTGGCGCGTGGCCATATGACGAATCGCGCCACCGCTGGTTGGCGAGTGTGGCCGTATACAAATATCGTCACGATTGATGGGACTCAGCACCAGTGCTTCGGCATGGTGGGCGGCGGATATGGCTATGGCACCTGTACCCTCGCAATGAGCACGAATCAGGTATTCATTTGGATCGATCCGCAGCGTTCCCCGAGGACCATCACGAGCATTGACATGCCTTCACTGCTTTCTGGACGTTACTGAGGTTATGGAAGACGAGCCGAACCATCCGGCTGCAGGCACCGCCGGGATCCCGTCTCGGTTGACAATCGGACACAATTGGCCCGGCGTGCCTAATCCGGGTCGTTCGGCACAGGACCGCTGCCTTTAGGATGCGCTACTTTGTTGCAACATCGGCCAAGGAACCGCTGACGGGCACTGATATTCACGGCGCATTCAAGTGGAGTCTCCCGGCACTGCTATGCCCGGAATGCCGCCATTACAGGGCCTCCCGTTTGGGCGTTCCCAACCTGGATCTCACCGGACAGATCGACACGTCTCCGTACGAGCGACCCGGCTCCATTGAGCCAGACGCATACGCACGGCTCTGTGCACCCGTGGAGGCAATTAACAGGACTGGTTTTGCACTTCTGCCGGGCATCGGGCTGGGTCCTTTCATCGGGCGGATCGATAAGCGGGAAGCGAAGGATTTCCTGTGGATTTGGAACGATTACCTTCTAATCAAAGAGACGGCCTTCCTGAGCCTTTGCGCCACGGGGCTGTCATTCACAACTGGGCCAGCTCAGATCACGAGCGGCAGACCGCCATTGCCACGTTCTGATTACATCCGAATTGCGCAGATTAGACCGGTGCGTTGCATGGCTTCGGAAACGCTCAGGTACGCAGAGACTCGCGAGTGCAAGGGATGCGGTGTGAATGTCGAGACGAGACCGAAGAGATTGTTTCTTGAGCGCAGGCTGATTCCAGAAGACCTCGATCTCTTCAACCCCGGGCAGTGCTTGGGCACGGTCGTTTCGGAGAGGTTCCATGACGCAGCAATACGACTGAGATTGACGAACATTCGCTTTGACCCAGTAGGCCTTGTATGATGGCCCGGAGATTACACCTGCCGAACACCCCTATCAAGGCGCGTCAGGCAACGCCGGGAGGCCGGCTCCCAGTGGAGCGGATACCCTCGGCCCGGCGTGGCTGCACTTTTGCGTTGGACTGTGATAACCCGCCAATGAGAACGTGGTCGCTGTGGATCGTGGTGCTGGCAGTTGGAGCATGGATCTCTAAAGGTGCGGAGCCTCTGGTGGTGTTCTCCATCGACGTGTACTACGATCGCGAATACAGCCGAGCCGAACTGCCGACCGGCGGCCGGTTCTTGGATCACCCTCGAGAGGTGAAGACCAAGTACTACATCGCGAACCGAGGGATGATGTGGCCTGATCCGGGAAATGCTAAGAAAGCCCCTGGCTTTTATCTTTCTAAAGACGGTGGGACGACCTGGAGGCGACATGGCCTCGACCTCGAGTACAGGGAACTCTTTATCCATCCCGATACCGCAGTGCTGTACGCTGCCATCTGGGACCGATGGCTGACGAATGATAGCGAGGGATACGTGACACAGTTCCTTGGCTATAAGATCCTGATGTCCGTGGATGAAAAGCATTGGAAAGACATCACCGGCGGGACTGGACATCTACGGGAGATTAATGGCATTCATGCCGACCCGGAGCACCCTGGCAGGTCCCGTTTTGTGGGCGGTAACGGGCGTCTTTTTGAGGCCACGGATGATAGTTACTCCAGTTGGACGAGAGTCGATTTCACCCGGAAGTAAGACTGATGACTTTATAAAAGGTCAGTCGTTGAACTTCTTCAAGCGATGAACTGCAAAAGCAGCTTCAGGCTATCGCGGTAGCTCTGGATAGTATGAAGGCTGAGCGCTCGCTGCCGTGCCACGTAATCGAGAAAGAAGTCCTTCAGGCCCGACGCGAGCGATGACACTTTTGGTAAGTTCACGCGATGCCTCCTTTGACAAACAACGGGGCGAATCGCTGGTGGAACCGATTACTGGCAGCTTGCCGAAGTTCCGGAGTGAGCTTCAAGTAATGGTGGGTGCTGACGGCGCTGACATGCCCCAGGTAAGCAGCCAGAACTGAGGCGGGTTGCAAGGGCGTGAACGGCGCTCGCACTCGCAGGAACAGTTGACGGAGCGTGCTCTCGGGGCGGGCGTTGCGGAGGTAATCGATTAACACGTGGGCGGCTTCATCGGTGAGGGGCAATCGGAGTGTCTGCCGAGTTTTAGTCTGCCGAATGCGTAGCAGGCCGACTCGCCAGTCAATGTCGTCCAGGGTCAAACGGACGAACTCCCCGTTGCGCAGAACTGCCAACCAGACGCGTCAGGCAACGCCGGGTGGCCGTCTCCATGTTGGGTGGACACCTTTGGCCCGGCGTGCCTGTGCTCGTTAGCCGAAAAGCAGGACTTGCGTGGACCCGGTTTCACCGATAGCGTCTAGCCATGCCGCTCACCAACGTCTACCTCGCCGAAGAGGCTCTCTCCCTCCCTGCTGAGCAGCGCCATGCGTTGGCCAAGCTGTTGATGGACAGTTTGAAAGACGATGGACGAAGTGACGATGAGATACGATCGATGCTTCGTTCGCGCTTGGATGACCTACTGGCTCGTCGTGATCCTGGACTTGGTTTTGAGGATGTCTTTGGCGACAAGCCGTGAAGGTGTTCTTCAGTACGGTTTTCAAGCAGGATCTATTTGATGAGGAGACAAAGTACTCGTCGATTTCGGTTCGGCTTGGAGAGGAATTCCACGAGCGCGTAAAGGAAGTCGTCCGTACTATCGTGAAGTGGGAAGGTGGAGATCACGTTGGGCCGCATGGCTTTCCTTGCAGGAGGTGCAGGCCATTTCCATTCTATGTTTATTATGAAATCCAAGAAGGAACGCTTTACGTTCTCGGACTGGTTCAGGAGCGAAGACATCCCGACTATCTCCGCAAGCGCCTTAAGGAAGAAGGCGGCTAACCCCTATCAAGCCCGCGCGGTCAATAGGTAAAAAGCATCCGAAAGGAAATTTTTCATTTCCCCTTAACGTCCACCGAGCGGGAACTCCGTCTTCATTTCTGAATTGCAGCTCGGACTTGGGAGTCCGGCTAAACACCTATTCGGACTCAATCAGGCGGGGCAGAGCCCGGCGTGAGCCGAACCTCACCTCGCCTTCCAGCCCCGCGATCAGACGTCCACCTTCGCCAAGGCTTCGGCGGGACGAGCCGCGGGGCGGTCCAGAAACTTACGGCAGTCAACCCAGAGGCTATCCATTCAAATTGAAGGCGGCTATCGCTTCGCCGACCCTTGCGGGCCGGGCGTGCGAGTCCAGTTGTTTGCGGACATGCCACTGGGGCGGATGCTCCAAAATTCACCAGGCGGTTATGTCCTGGCGCCGTTGCGCACGAGCCACTGCAGGGTATAAGCTCATCCCCGCTTCCGCGGAGGATAAGGCCAGGATGCAACCTGAGCGCCGCCTGAAGGCTGGTATACGCCAGACATAAAAGGTGCGCTGGCGCAGCAGAGCCCCTAGCGGCCGCTTCTCGGTCGGATACGCGTCGGCGGGAGGGATGAGATTGGACCGGAGGAGGTGGGTGAGTTTCTCGGAGTCGATGCGGTCATTCTAGTTTTTGCCGCCGTGGATGGCGCGCACGTAGAGGGCATGGGCGAGGACGAAGGTGAGGCCGGCTTCCTGGCAGGCGTGGCAGAGCCAGTACCAGTCGAACATGCATTGGCAGCAGACGGTCAGGTCGTGGCGGTAGGGGGCGACGAGTTTGAGGAAGAACTCGAAGTCGTTGTGTTTGATGTTGGTGTGGACGAGCTTCTTGCCCTGGCGATCCATGACGCAGACGATCGCTCAAATATGTTGCGGACAGGTCAAGTTTTGGTTTGGTTGTTTACCAGATCAAGGGTTCTATCAGCGAGGCGTCATCTCGGCGGGAAGATCAGGTAATGGCGCCAGGTGAATTGAAATGACCTCGCATGGTCTGAGGCGACGCCTCGCTGGGTTTTGCCATGCTGTACGGATTCGACATCAGGATGCTCTTCCGTTCGCCATCGCTTTGGGGCTGGACGGCAGTGATGGCGCTCGTTTCATTTCTGGTTCTCCTGCCGTTCCTCAGATTTCCGATTTGGCGTCGAGTTGCTTTAGCCGGTGTGTGTTTCGGCTGGAGGTGGTTCATTTTTGCCTTCTGCGAAGCTGTGACTCGTGGATATGAGACTTGAGACGTCCAACAAACCAGATGCAGTGAACCCGGCGATGGCGCTCGGGTTTGCAATCGAAGATCAGTGGCGCCGGGTCACTGATCTGGGACGTTCGGCCGACTCGCACCATGCCGCCATTCCATTTTACAAATTCGTTCAAAACATCAAATTGTGTCATGACTACCATCACTGAAGTCGCCCCTGACCTGTTCCGGCTCTCGATCTACGTTCCGGACTTCGACATGCAGTTTAATCATTTCCTAGTGCGCGACGAAGAACCGCTGCTGTTCCACGCGATGTGCCGGAGCTTAACGGGATCAATCAGCGAGGCGACGGCTTTCCGCAAGGCTGGGGACACGTGGCCCTCCTTAAGCCCGGCGTGGAACAGCAGCGGTTCTTCGTCGCGCATGGAAATGATTAAACTGCATGTCGAAGTCCGGAACGTAGATCCAGAGCCGCAACAGGTCAGGGGCGACTTCAGTGATGGTAGTCATGACACAATTTGATGTTTTGAAATGAATCAAAAACTGGAAAATGCGGATGGTGCGAGTCGGCCGAACGTCCCAGATCAGTGACCCGGCGGCCACCGATCTTCGATTGCAGACCCGAGCGCCATCGCCGGGTTCACTGCATCTGGTTTGTTGGACGTCTCAAGTCTCATATCCACGAGTCACAGCTTCGCAGAAGGCAAAAATGAACCACCTCCAGCCGAAACACACACCGGCTAAAGCAACTCGACGCCAAATCGGAAATCTGAAGGAGCAGTGATGGCGCTCGTTTCATTTCTGGTTCTCCTGCCGTTCCTCAGATTTCCGATTTGGCGTCGAGTTGCTTTAGCCGGTGTGTGTTTCGGCTGGAGGTGGTTCATTTTTGCCTTCTGCGAAGCTGTGACTCGTGGATATGAGACTTGAGACGTCCAACAAACCAGATGCAGTGAACCCGGCGATGGCGCTCCGGTTTGCAATCGAAGATCAGTGGCGCCGGGTCACTGATCTGGGACGTTCGGCCGACTCGCACCATGCCGCCATTCCATTTTACAAATTCGTTCAAAACATCAAATTGTGTCATGACCACCATCGACGAAATCGCCCCCGACCTGTTCCGGCTCTCCATCTATGTTCCGGACTTCGACATGCAGTTCAATCACTTCCTCGTGCGCGACGAGGAACCGCTGCTGTTTCACGCGGGATTGAAGGCGATGTTCCCGGCCTTGCGGGAAGCCGTCGCCACGCTGATTGATCCCGCCAAACTCCGGCACATCGCCTGGAGCCACTTTGAATCCGACGAGTGCGGCGCGCTCAACGACTGGCTGCAACTGGCGCCCCAGGCCCAACCCGTCTGCACGCTCGTGGGCAAGCTCGTGAGCGTGGATGATTTCGCCATCCGCCCCGCGCGCGGCATGACGGCCGACGATGTCCTGAGCACGGGCAAGTATCGCTACCGGTTCTATCGGTCGCCGCACATTCCGCACGGCTGGGACGCGGGCGTGCTGTTCGAGGAAACGCGCAAGACGTTGTTCTGCTCCGACCTCTTTCATCATTTCGGCAACGTCGCCGCCGTCACGACCTCGTCCGACCTGATCGAGCCGACGCGGAAGGCGATGCAACAGATGCAGCAAGGACCGCTGGCCGGCTACATGCCTTACACCCGCCAGACCGAAGGCGTCCTGCGCTCGCTGGCCGACCTGAAACCGGAAACGCTGGCCGTCATGCACGGCTCGTCCTACATCGGCCAGGGCGGACCGGCTGCTCACCGACCTGGCCGGAGTCATCAAGGAGAACTTCGATCGGACCGAACCATGCACTGCTCGTGCCGAGATAAAGCCCGGGACGACGGGATAGGGGTGACACCCCTAGAAATTCGTCAATGTTACCCAGTGGGTGCGTCGGCGTAAGCCGACAAATCCCACCCGGCCAAAGACTAGCCACCAGGTCGGTAGCCGAACCGAAGTGCGATCGCCGAGAGGCGGTGTTCGAAGCAGAGGGAAGGCGAGGGCGCAGGCCGTGAATTGAGCTCCGAAAAATGTATAGTTGTGGTCAAAGGATAAGTCCGGGCAACCGGACAGAAAGCCGACGGGTTCCCACGCTCGGAAGGCAGCAGTCCAGTCCGCGCCAAGGCAAGCGGGCAGGGACACCACCGGGGTCTGAGAGCGGGGCATGCGCTTAAAGGGGTAATCCGGGAACTCGGGAGAGCCTCCCGTCTCCTTGGGAGCAAGAGCCGGAGGAGGGTGACCGGCACAACCAACACCCAGGCGTTTGCCGATCGACGTGGCCGCCAGCGAGCCGAACCCGGCGCAAGCCGGGCGGGACACAAAGACAGCGCGTCAACCCAAGGTACCGGAAGGGAGCCAAAAGCGAACCAACCGGGAAGGACGAAGGCAGTCGTAGCAACGCGTAGTACCGCAGGACCAGGAGCCGCAGGGCACCTGGGCCGGAGGCGTGGGGAACCAAGGCCCAAGGGACCCACGATAAAGGCCGTGAGGCGGCGGGAAGGCGAAGCCGGGCATGACCTCTGGGCGAGGGAAAGACAGGAGCGACTTTGAGCGCACCAACTGTCTCAACGAAACTCGCTCGGATTGCGGAACAGGCCGCTGCGGGCAGCAACGTGTCATGCGCCCGGGCTGGAAACGGCCCGGGTCACCCGCCCACATGCGGGTGCTGACGAACCGTATGAGGGAATACTTCACGTACGGATCTGTGGGGGGCGCCGGGGGCAACCCCGGCCCCTACCCGGCAGCGAATGGCGGCCCGGCGAGCCGGCGAGCAATTGGGGAGTCACGGAGGCCGCCATCGGTGAGCTGAACGTTCGACAAACATGCGCACGCGCTCAGTGCTATGAAAGAACCAGCGTGGAAACACAACGAGGTGTTCCCGATTATCGGGCGGATGATCGCGGAGGAGTATGAGCACCATCACCGCCATGTCACCGCGCGGGAGATTGCCGCGCGACTGCTGGCGGAAGGTGAGGCCAGAGCCATGATCGACGCCGCCCAGCAGCATCAGCCCGATTGGTCGCAGGAGCACACGGCCAGCAATATGGTTGCTTGGTTCAGCCAGTGCATTACGGTGGGCGAGCCGGAGTGGCAGCAGGCGTTTTATCGCACCAAGATTGACGATCAATGGGCATACAAGCAGGCGAGCACACTGAGTAGTTGACGTGCACACGCCAGACCCAGACCAAATGTCGATCAAGACGCTGGAGACGAACCGCCGCCCCAGCTCCTCCGTTCAACGCTGGGCAACGGTTCGAGAGCGCGTCGTGCGCTCTACGGTCACTGTCGGCGGCGGTCGCTCACCTGGCCTCTGAGGTGATCCGTCAAGGGTTGAAAGTGATTTTGTTCATTTCTTGATTTCCGTCCTCCTTTGGGAATATTCATCGCGCTAAATTAGCTCGGGACGGGTTTTGTTGTTTGATGGTGGCATAGGAGCTGGGAGTAGGAGAGGCCTTCAGTTATTCTCCGGTTTCAATGGCTTTGGGTACGGACGGTGGCCGGATTCTGTTCCATCCAGGCGATGATGGGACTGCCGGATTTGCGGAGTGCGGCCAGGTATTGGGCTTTCTCGTAAACGGTGCGATCCTGCCAGCAACGCCAGATGATCCGAATCCACTTGTAGGCCAGGGCGCGGACGGCGGCGTGATGGCCCATGCCACCAGCCCGCTTCATCTGGTAGCAGGCCAGTGCCCAGCCGCTGAAGAAACGACTTTCGGAGGCCCATTCGTGCAGGTTCTGCTCTGAAGAATTCCGAGCACCGGTAACGTCGGTGGACGTGGCGTTTCTTGCCGCTCTGTTTGGTGACGGGGGCGATGCCGCTGGCACATTGGAAGTTGGCCGCAGTGGGGTAGCGCTCGCGCCGGGTGCCGAAGCTGGCCAGG
>CAVXWU010000006.1:0-148106 GCA_963765535.1 uncultured Verrucomicrobiae bacterium | reverse complement strand
GGATCACGCAACTGCGTCGCACCGAAACACCTTGTTGCAGGGAGGACTCGATCACCGTGAGGATCTCCAGTTTGGTTTGCTCAGGAATCCATTGCTTGACTATCGGTTCCACGAACCCCCATTCGTTTTTTTTCGCAGGATCGCCAGTTCGACCGACTGGTCTGCCATGGCCCTCTCCTTGTCCTGGAGTTCGCGCTTGATGGCGTCGTAGGCGGGAGGAGTCCACCTGGCCAGGTTTGCTCCCAGGCTTGGCACTGAGGCGTTGCAGTGCCCCCTCCCTGACCTGCTGCCGGATACGCGCCAGATCGGTCGAGTAGAGGCCCTCTCGGCGCAACAGCTCGCCCACGGGTTTCTCACCGGCCTGCGCTTCGAGGAAGATCTGAAACTTCTTCTCGGCTGACAGGATTCGTCGCTTTGCGCCGCGTGGCTTCTGGGGTCCATCGGATGGATTGCTATTCGTCATTTTTCCACTTTCGTTTGGACCGCCAGTGGGAGGCCATGGTTCCGGTCGCCCTACGGGCTCCCTCCACCATGGCCTCCCACTCCACCTTGTAGCGTAATGAACCTTTGCTTTGAGGTCACGAACTCAGAAACGGGGGGTTCAGACCCCATCCGCTGCGGACGCCTTCTTCCGGCGGCTGTGGGTGAGCAGCGTTAGCCGTCGTTCGCACGTTACAGCGTTATGGGCAATCAGAACAGAAAAGCCACGAAGGAAGAGATGGCACATGCGCGGCGAGTCATCGCGAGGCATTCCCAGAGTTTGCCCCTGTGTTTGGCGCTCATAGTGACAACGGCGGTCATCGCGCACCACGACGACCACACCATCGCGTTTCGGTTGCAGGACGAGCGAGGGAAGTTTCGCTCGAACGTGGTGTGGCTCATGCCAGATTGGCTTGCGACATTAACGGTGGGAAACATTCGGGCGCTTGTTGCGGAATCGAACGGGAAACGGAAATGAGACAGACACCAACCACGACGGCTAACAAAATCGTAACACCCAACGCGGGTCGAGCGCGTCCGTAAACGCGGTTGCCATCGGCCCGGCGTGGGTGCACTTTGTGGTTGGACAGAACTGGAATTGTGAACCCTATGGGTATGAGTCCGAAGACGGTTGCGTGGGGATTGTTCTTATCGGTGTCGTCTCCCTTTCTTTGCACGCGTTTGTCTCTCATCGTGCGGGCAGCATCCTGAGCGGCTGGTCTTTCGTTGCATTTGCGGCAGCCCTGATCCTCGGTCTGCTCCAGCCGCAAGCGGACGCGAAACGGTTCCTACCGCCTTGTGTGCGCTCGTGGTGTCGATGCTACATTCCTTTCTTGTTTACGGCTTATGAACTCGTCCAAACAACCGGCTTCAGGCAAGGCCGGGGCCGCGTCTCCGTTGATGATTGAACATTCTTGGCCCGGCGTCGGTGAGCTTTGGCCTTAGGTGTCCATGCGCACGTATGCACTCATCCTCGCTTTCCTTGCGATAGCCGTTTGTGGATGCGATCCATGTGCGACCGTGCTAGTCCGGTTGCAGTTGCGTTCACCGCAGCAGGCGGACGTCCGAGTCACCGTAGATTCTCCGGACATTCGTGAGGCCGTGATCATCGTGGATTCTGTTGTAACTCAACATCGGTTTCAGCGCACCCACGATTATTCCAACCAAGACGAGCATGGATTTATTCGCCGCTATTCATTAACGCTGGAATCGGAATCGGAGTTGATTGATTGCTACATCGTTCTTACCGTCACTGGCTTGGAAATCAGGTTCAGGGAGTGGGGGGAGATGCGTTCGAGTCCTGAAGCAAAGAGCGTGGCCGCCCACGTTCGCGCAGCACTTATTGAAAAGTACGGAGAGAGTCATGTCAGATGATCGTTGGTCACCTAACCATCCGTCTTCAGGCAAGGCCGGGATCACATCTGCTTTGACAATTCAACTTCATTGGCCCGGCCTGCCTATACGGGACATTAGTCGTCATGCCGTCATGCGTGCGCTTTTCCCAATTCTCACGATTTCGCTTCTGGTTTTCGGATGCCGGATGCAGAGCCGAGCGCCATTTATTGTAGCGGACGTTACTCCGATTGTTTCAGCAGGGCGCACGACGGAGGATTTCGGCATTGAGCTCGACGGAGTTTTCACGCCGCTCGTCGAGTCGGGCACAGTTGTCCCATTCTTGCTCTACACGATTTTCAGCACCGCGACCAATGGCCAGTCTGAGATTCTGGTAACGCCCCGTGGCACGAACCACGCCATGGGACGCTTTCAGGTTATCGGCATCCCGCCAGCACCACGTGGCATACCACAGGTGCAGGTCACGTTTAGGATCACAGATCGGCAGATTCTGATGTCGGCACGTGACTTGACACATAAGACGGACTTGGAGGTTGAGAGAGTGGGTGGAGACACGAAACTATGATGGCTAAATCGTCCCAGCCAACGCCGCGAGAGCGTCTCCGTTTCAATCGAGCGCCACTGGCCCGGCATGGCTGCGTTCCACGTTCGGCGTTGATTGCATCTACCACACAGGAATGACAATAGACAAGCTTGACGAGATTTCACACAAACGGAAGAAGGCACATCAGAAACTCGTTTCCTTGAAGTCGAAGGTTTACGAATCATTTCTCCAGATGGAGCAGGCCACCTACGCAGATGGTGCGCTTCCCAAGAAGACCAAGGAGTTGATCGCCATCGGCATCTCGGTGCTGATGGACTGTGAGTCTTGTATGCAGTGGCATATTGACCAAGCGGCAGCGTGCGGCGCGACTCAGCAGGAGATTCTTGAAGCGATAGAGGTTGGCATTGAGATGGGTGCGGGGCGAGTGGCGGTGTCAGCGCGGTTTGCACTTTATGTCATGGAGCGTGCTTTTTCGCCGAACAAGGCGCTCCACGCACCAGCCGCCCCGCCGGGCAGTTGACCGGTCTATGAAACTCGGACCCCATCGTTGCGGTTCACGTCCCGCTCCGGCGGCCTGTGCGTGAGCTTGACCGTTAGGTGAAAAATCCACAGGCAATTCTTCCGCATGTGCGTTACGAGATCACGTATGGCATGGTGATCCCGGCACACGACCGCTCGGATGCTTTGCTTACCGAGGCAGTTTTCCTTTCGTTCATGGTCCACGCCCGGAATTTGGTGGGCTTCTTTGAGCCAGCCCCTCCAAAACCGAAGAAGGATGATGTCTTTTGCGCGGACTTTGGATTCGCTGCAAGGCAGCTTTCTATTTCTGGTGAGGACAGGGTTCGGTTTGGTAAGGACATGATGCACTTGACCTACAGGAGACTTCGCCACACACCCGCTTCGAAGCCGTGGCCAGTGTTTCCGCTGTATCGAGCCTTGAAACCGGTGTGTTTAGAATTCGCGGTATTCATCGTGGAATCGAATTGTTTTGGAATTCCTGAAGCTGAGCGTGCGGAGTGGAAACGAGTGCGCCATGTTTTATCATCCACAGGTGATTCAATGCTCGTAATGGCAAGTGAGGAATCCGCCTAACCATCCGGCTTCAGGCAAGGCCGGAATCGCATCGTGGTTGGCAAGCGGGTATGCGCTCGGCTGGCTTATGCCGCTGGGCCAACGAGAGAACGCTTGAGGCTCAGCCAGCAACCTCGGAGGCTGCTTCAACCGGTCAATCTCCGCAGGGCATCCACAATCCAGATCATGCCCTCCGTGTCCTGACCGCATGTACCGCTCAAGCTGCCCGCGCACCTTCCGGCGATCATCCTCCCGAGAGGTAACTACCGTGTGGGGGCGTTTCGGGAAGGCGGTCTTGAATGCGCTTTTTCAATTTCTTAACGGTCGGTTCATCCCCGAACGCGTCTGCAACAGTGAGTCGTAGCCAGTCCGTGAAATCAGGAATCGTCCGGGCGAGCGAAACACATAAAGCTAAGCAGTTCCCCGATTTGGCGTATGGTTCCGCAATTGTGTGCCTGCAAATCGCTCTTGATATATGCATGATGTCATCGCCGTCCCCCGCAAGGCGGTCCTTCACGAGTCTCTGGAACATTTCGTCACGTATGTCCCATTGATTCATCCCGCAGACCTGATTGTAGAGTAGGGTAGTGAAATCGCTGCCGGAATCCCCCCGTTTCTGAGTTCGTGACCTCAAAGCAAAGGTTCATTACGCTACAAGGTGGAGTGGGAGGCCATGGTGGAGGGAGCCCGTAGGGCGACCGGAACCATGGCCTCCCACTGGCGGTCCAAACGAAAGTGGAAAAATGACGAATAGCAATCCATCCGATGGACCCCAGAAGCCACGCGGCGCAAAGCGACGAATCCTGTCAGCCGAGAAGAAGTTTCAGATCTTCCTCGAAGCGCAGGCCGGTGAGAAACCCGTGGGCGAGCTGTTGCGCCGAGAGGGCCTCTACTCGACCGATCTGGCGCGTATCCGGCAGCAGGTCAGGGAGGGGGCACTGCAACGCCTCAGTGCCAAGCCTGGGAGCAAACCTGGCCAGGTGGACTCCTCCGCCTACGACGCCATCAAGCGCGAACTCCAGGACAAGGAGAGGGCCATGGCAGACCAGTCGGTCGAACTGGCGATCCTGCGAAAAAAAACGAATGGGGGTTCGTGGGACCGATAGTCAAGCAATGGATTCCTGAGCAAACCAAACTGGAGATCCTCACGGTGATCGAGTCCTCCCTGCAACAAGGTGTTTCGGTGCGACGCAGTTGCGTGATCCTGGCGATCGAGCATCGTCGCGTTGTGCGCTGGCAACATTTGGTGCGCCAGGGACTGAGCTTGGCCGATTTGACTCCGGGTCCCAAGGAGCCGTTGCATCGGATGTTGCCCGAGGAGATTGATCAGATTGTGGCGATGGCCAGGAGTCAGGAGTATGTCGACTTGTCGCATCGCATCCTGGCGGTCACGGCCTGCGATCAGGGCCTCTTTCAGGCCTCTTTCTCCACGGTTTACCGGGTCCTGAAGGAGCGGAATATGATGACTGCACGAGGGTCTGGCGGAGCTCACAACGGCAACTCCAAAGCTCCGGTCCGCAAGGATCTGACGGGACCAAACCAGCGATGGTGCTGGGACATCAGCTACCTGATGACCTTTCAGAAGGGGGTGTATCTTTACCTCTACCTGCTTCTGGATGAGTGGTCCCGCAAAGTCATCCAATGGCGCATCCACTGGCAACAGACGGCCGCGGAGTCGCGGCTCCTCCTGGAAGGGGGTCTGGCGGATCAGAGCGTTCTGGACCTCCCGGAGGATCAGCGGCCCGAGGTTATCAACGACCGCGGGCGCCAGATGAAAGCCAAGCCGATCCAGAGGCTGTGTGAAGATCACGGCATGCCTCAGTTGTTTGCTCGCCCCCGAACCCCCAACGACAATCCGTTTATTGAGTCGGCCTTCAGCACGGTTAAACGAGCACCGAAGTATCCCGGTCGCTTCCTGGATGATGGAGAAGCCGTCGTCTATTTCGATCGGTACTTTACCTGGTATGATACGGAGCACTACCATTCGGGCATCGACTACGTCACCCCTCAGCAAGCTCACCAGGGCCTGCGGCAACAAATCGTCGATCAGCGGCGCATCAAAAAGCTTTCTCAGCGATGTCGGCGCCGAGAAGAAAATGAGAAGCAGAAATCCGACATGACCCAAACAAACGACCAACAAAACACCGCCACCCGCCTTGTAGCGTAATTAGGGACCCCCTGAGGTCATTGATTCAAAAACGCGCCGGAATGCGGAGGAACATATTCGTGCTCTCCAATGAACTCAGAGGCGAGGATCACTTGATACACCTTCACGGCAAGCTCAGCTTGGCCAGAAAGGGTTCGGTTCTGGCTTCTTACATTCTGCGGGGTCTGATCTTCGACAAGCAGCAAACACAAGCCGAACCACCCTCGGCGCAATCTTGTCACAATCTTGACATAGTATCGTTTCGCGATAATATTGCGGCATGATACGCGGCTTCGCGTGCCGTGAAACGGAGCGGATTTTCAACCGCGAGCGGTCGAGAAAGCTGCCGCAGGACATTCAGCAAGTGGCACGTAGAAAGCTCGTTTATCTCCATGAGGCTGCGTCACTGGTGGACCTGCGGGTGCCTCCGGGCAATCGCTTGGAAGCCCTATCGGGGCGACGGAAGGGACAGCACAGTATCAGAATAAATGACCGGTGGCGGATTTGCTTTCAGTGGGACAGAGAGGGCGCATTCGAAGTTGAGATTGTCGATTACCACTGAAGGCGGGTCACGAATGAAGGAACGAACGAATGAAGACGAACAAACTTAATCCTGTGCATCCTGGGGAAGTCCTCTCGGAAGATTTCATGAAGCCATCCGGGTTGTCTCAGTATCGACTGGCGGATTCTCTCGGGGTGCCGGCTATACGAATAAGCCAAATCATCCGGGGACAGCGTGGAATCTCGGCCGACACGGCATTGCGGTTGGCCCGATACTTCGGCACGTCGCCAGATGTCTGGATCGGTTTGCAGGCGAGGTATGACTTGGAGTCGGAGCAAGACCGCATCGGGGCCAAGATTCAGCGCGAGGTTCAGCCTCGAGAGCTTGTGGTTGCTTAGGCCGCTCTTTTTTGCTTAACCCCGCCAGCCCCCTTCGGGTTGGCGGGTTCTCCCATTTTCGGGGGTGATTTGCGTTCGAGGATTGCGCCAGGATGACTTGAGACGCGTTTTGATTGGTGCCCCGCTATGGTGAAGGTGGGGGTGAACCTGAACATCGGCGCCAGCCTACGCGGGCAAGCAGCATCGCGGCAAATCATCGGGACTCCGATTGACGTCGCCCGTTTAGCAGTGAGCGAACATTCTTCGGACTCGGCGCATCGGTTCGGCGGCGACAACAGCGGGTTTGACAGGCTTGATGCGGAAATGACTCTTTTCCAGCACGGGGATTACGCCAGAAATGGACATGTCCACGCAAACTTTCAGCCATCGAGCAGCACCGACAAATTTTACGGCGACATCGGCAGGCTTTGCGGCGACAGCGACGCGGACCCGGAGGAGGATGGCGACAAGCGAATGGAGATTGCGAGGGAGATCTTCGATGCCCTCGCGAGGTTCCTCATTCCGACGCACAATATCCGCGTAAGCCCACGGTATAGGCCACGACGCTTGTTGTATCTTATGGGGAGTCGGCTTGCCACTCTGCTGTGTCGAATAAAACCAGACCTGTTACCCGCTTGCTTGCGAAGCGAGGTTGACATCAGCAAGGCCTCAAATGTGAGCAGAGCCTGCATCAGCCGGAGAATCGCCATTGCCGGGGATGAACTAAAAATCCATCTCGGGTTGCGTTCACCCGCGGCGCGGGAGAGGTTTCGTCAAGCGCAACGTCTGGCGTGGTCCAAACGCGGGGCGAACGGCAAGACGACATCGAAAGCGAAACCGCCGTCCAAGCGAACCTGAACGGCGGGTATGAATCGGGACCGACAACAGGTCGGCCCTTTGGCATGGCCCCCGTTTCCGGGGGAAATTCTCAGGCATCGTGTGCGGTGACGATAGACTTCTGCTCGGTGTCTCCCAGCAATCCAGCGAGCGCGTTCTCAGCCTCTTGAACTCGCCCATCAAGTAGGGAAACGACGGCTTCTGAACAGTGACGATTATTTTTCACCAGTAATGACAATTAAAATTCACCAGTGAGCCGGTAGCATCGAGCAGCGGCCCGGAGGCAGAACCCTTGGGGGTTCAAGCCGCAACCGGGCGGCTGCGAGATGATAACCAACAGACAGTATCAACGGCTCATGAATGAATATCAGAAAACTGGAAAGGTAGTTGTCAGCGCGATGAAGGCAGACATCCATCCGCAGACGGCACGAAAGTATATCGAGGCGGCACAACCCCCAGCCCAGCTGCAAAAGGCCCACGCCTGGCGAACGCGATCGGACCCGCTGGAGCATATTTGGCCGGAGGTGGCAGCGATGCTGTGGGATGCGCCGGAACTGGAGGGCAAAACACTCTTCGAACATTTCCTGGCTCGTCCTGACAGCGGATTGGAGCAAGCCCATCTGCGTACGTTTTTCCGTCGCGTGCGACACTGGCGCGCGACCGTGTACTGGTTCAGCGTGAAACGCCGGGTGATGGAAACGGCTAACGCACTTTTGCCGGCGGTTTTTTGTTTGGTCTGTTCAGGGAACGACTCGGGGACTCTGTCCCCGACCCCTGGGATTTTTCGCTTTGCTGTCGATCCCGCAGGAGGCCGGCCTGGGCGACCGAAGCCGCCCAAGCCTGCGGTATTCGAGCCCACCGCGGCGCTCGGGTTGCTTCCCAGCAGAGCCCTATCCTCCGGGTGGACCGCTCGGAATGTATCACGCTCCAAGGGGCTGCCAAGCCTGGAGCTCTTACAGAGTGAACTGCGGATGGGCGCGGCGCTGACGCCTCTTCTCTCGTGCTGCTTCCAATTTTTGATCGCGCGCCGCGTAGATCTCCCGGTGACGGCCTTGGAGCCGATCGTGTGGGGTCACGTAGCCCAGCGCGCTGTGCAGCCGTACCGTGTTGTAGTGTTCGACAAATTCCCCCACCACTCGCCGGGCATCCTCCAGGCTCAAGGGTGTCTTGGGTCGAATGGCCTGTTCCTTGAGGGTGCGATGGTAACGCTCGAGCTTGCCGTTGCTTTGAGGGTAATGCGGGCTGGTCAATACGTGGGTCATTTGCCACTGGCGCAGGAACTCCTTGAAGTCCTTGGCCACGAATTGCGGACCGTTGTCCGAGATGATTTGCGGCCGCACCTCCGGATGCTTCTCCCGGGCCCGCTGCAACACCAATTCGGCGTCCGTTTCCTTCATCGACTCCCGAATCTCCCAGTGCACAATCCAGCGAGAACACCCGTCCAGGATGCTGCACAGGTAGTAGAAGGTGCCCCCCACGTTCACGTAGGAAAAGTCGATGTGCCAGTGATCGTGCGGCTCCAGGGGCTGCACAAACCCGCTGCCTTTGCGCGTGGGCTTCTGCCAACGAGAGCTCAGCAACCCCTCGGCCTTGAGCACCCGGTAAACGCTGGTCGGACTGACCGCCACAATGTCCCGGTCCAGCATCATGAAACACAGCCTCCGGTAACCCTCCAGGGGATACTGCTGGAAGAAGGCCACAATGGCCTCCTTCTCCCAGCTCTCCAGCCAATGGTCCCGGGGCACCAGGTGATTGTGCTCGTTGGCCTTGCCGTAGCGGCTGCGCCAGTCCCGGAACTTGCGCGACGACAGTTGAATCCACCGCAGCATCTGCTCGTAGCAGATTTCCGTACGCTCCGACCAGTGTCGCACGAAATCGACCAACTCGTCCCGGATGTCGTGGGCGATCCATGCCGCGTTCAGAGCTCCCCAAGATCTTTTTTTAAACGAATGTGCTCCTCCATCAGCTCGGAGAGCACCTCATGCTTGCGCTGCAGCCGCGACTCCAGCGTCTGGACCTGCTTCTCCAGCTTCGTATCACCACGGGCGTTGCCCGATCCTTCAAAGGCTCGGGAACCATTCTCGAAAAACGTCCGCTGCCATTGGTAGAACAGGCTGGGGTTGATCTTGTGTTGCTCGCATAAATCCGACACCGGCTTGCCCTCGAGCAGGTGCATCCTCAGGATCCTGACTTTCTCTTGGCCACCGAAGTGGCGCCGTTCTGTTTGACTCATAGCACTGTCCCTTTCTATGCCGCATCAGTGCGTAAGCTCAATCCGTAAACCGGCGTTTTCAACTGAAGCAGAACAACCGAGGGACCGGACCGGGAGGTGTTCTTTGCGCAGGATCGCAAACCCGGAGAGCTGTTGCAGTTGGATTGGACGTATGCCCGGGAGCTCAACGTAACGATCGGCGGAGAACTGCTGGATCATCTCTTCTGCCATTGTGTGCTGCCCTATTCGGATTGGCAGTGGGCCACACGCTGCATTTCCGAGTCGTTCCTGAGCCTGGTCTCGGGCTTACAGGCCGCCCTGGTGCAGTTGGGAGCCTCTCCACGATGCCTGGGCACCGACAACAGCAGCGCCGCCACGCACGAACTGGAAGCCATGCCTGGCCGTCCGCGCGGCTACAACAGCGACTACCTGGAGCTGTGCACGCATTATGATCTGACGCCCGTGACAATTAACGTGGGCTGTCCGCACGAGCATGGAGACGTGGAGTCACAAAACCGGCATCTGAAGCGGCGGCTGGAACAGCGTTTGATTCTGCGGGGCAGCCGGGAGTTCGATTCGCTGCCATCCTATGATCGTTTCGTCGAGGGAGTCGTGCGAGCCGCCAACGCCCGGCGCTCAAAGCGACTGGCCGCGGAACTGGCCTGCATGCGGCCGCTGCCGGCCGTGCGTCTGGCCGAATACCGGGAGTTTGAACCGGTGGTCAGTTCGCAGAGCCTGATTCGGGTGAAGAAGCATGCGTATTCGGTGCCTTCGCGGTTGATCGGACACACGCTGCGCGTCGAACTCTACGAAGCGCATCTGAAGGTCTACCTGGGTCGGGAGTATCTGTTCGATCTGCCACGGCTGCGTGGAGACCGAGGCTCGTGGGTGGACTTCCGGCACGTCATCACGCCGTTGCTGCGCAAACCGGGCGCGTTCATCAACTACCGGCATCGAGAGGCACTTTACCCGAGTCCGGTCTATCGAGCCGCCTATGACCGACTGGTGGCCGACCACGGCGAGCGGCCCGGGGTCATTGAGTATCTGCAGGTGCTCAAGCTGGCCGCGGAAGCGTCGGTGGAAAGAGTCGAGTCATTGTTGCAGGAACGACTGACGGGCCCCGGCAAATGGCGTGCAACCCACGTCCGGGACCAGTTGGCGCCACCAGCCAGGAAGGTGATTGACCTGCCCGGATGGACGCCAAACCTCGAGGCCTATGACGCGTTGCTGGGAGGGGAGGTGGCCCATGGCCTCTGACACGCTGGCAATGATGTTCCGGGAGTTCCGCCTGCCGACCATGGCGGCGCGCTGCACGGAGATGCTCCAGAGCGCGGAGACGCAAAACTGGGGATACCGCAAATTGCTGCTGCATCTGTGCGAAGCCGAGGCAGCGGACCGACGTGAACGCAAACGGGAGCGATTGCTCAGGGAGTCGGGCCTGCCCTCAGGCAAAACGCTGGGCAACCTCCAGGAAAAGCTGGTGCCTGCTAAGGTGAGGCGCCAAATGCCAACTTTGCTGGAAGGCGGCTTTCTGGATCGAGCCGAGAACGTCCTCGTATTCGGTCTCCCCGGGCGTGGGAAGACGCATTTCCTATGCGCCTTGGGTCGGGAGTTGATCCTGCGGCACGCACGGACGGTATACTTCACGCCAACGTACAAACTCGTGCAGCAGCTATTGGCAGCCAAGCGCGATCTGAAGCTGGACGCATTGCTCAAAAAGCTGGACCGGTTCGAAGGAATTATCCTCGACGATCTGGGATACGTTCAGCAGTCGCGTGAGGAAATGGAGGTACTCTTCACCTTTCTGGCGGAGCGGTATGAGCGACGCAGCGTTCTGGTGAGCAGCAATCTGGTCTTCTCCAAATGGGACCAGATTTTCAAGGATCCGATGACAACCATGGCAGCAGTAGACCGACTGGTACACCACGCGATCATTTTGGAGTTCGACGGTGAGAGCGTTCGAGCTCCAAGAACGAAAGGCGATAGCTGACCCGGCGCGCCCGCCACCCCCTTCGGCTCCACTACGTCCCTGTCGCCTACGGCTCCAGGGACTCCGTTCCGCCGAAGGGGGTGGCCCCTGGGGTCTGGACCATCAACAACAACAAAAGATGCCGGCAACCAGAGTGATTTTTAATTGTCACTGAAGTGAAGAATAATTGTCATTGCACAGGCTTCCCTTGTTTTGATTTGCGCGTTCAAACTGGCGAGGCGGAAGACTGCATTATCGAACCTCAGAGTCGCGTTGTTGTCCGGTGCGACCGCAAGGTAGGTCTCGGCAATCTCCAACGCCAACGTGGCCTCAGCGGTGGCAAGGTCGGCCTTCAACGCCGGCAATGTCGGGACCTTCACGCGGCCCTGCTCCAGTCGGTGAAGCAAGGCCCGGTGGTGCTCGATTTGGTGAAACTTCTGGAGCTCTGCGGCGGCGCCGGCCTCGGCTTGTTCAACCGCGTTGCGGGCCTTGGCGAGCTCAAGCTCGGCGGCGGTCAGCTTCGCCGGTTTGGCTTCCTGTTCCTCCAATGTGGCTCGCTCGCGCAATGCCTCGATGCCGATGAAGCCATTGCCAAGAAGGAGTTGTTTAGCGTCCGGCTCGTTGCCCGCAGTGGCTTCACGTTCGACTTGACGCAGCAAGTCGCGATAATGGCGCGGGTGTTGTGTGGCGGTGGGCATAGTCATTTCCTTTCAGCGAGTGCGGCCAAGAGTCTATCACGACCATGAAGGGTGGAGTGTTTTCCCATGTCCCGGACTTCCGGTTCGTCATGTTTGACGTTGGCCTGTGCTTGGCCCTGTGCGGGCTGGCCGGCCTGGGCCTTCTTCAAGCGGTCAATCAGGAGTTCTCTCCCGTGGAGTTCGACCTGTGAGTTGTTGTTAATGTCATACCACACAAGGTAGAAGTCAACCTGTGCGGTGTCCGTCACCTTCGGCGGGCCGATCCGGTGACGGATAGGCGGAGAGGTTATTCGGTGGGGGCGGACCTGAATCGTCGCCAGGCAGCTATGTTCGACTGCCAGCGTTCAATGGTGTGTTGACGATCACGCTTCACGTCGAAGTACTCCTTCTTGCGAATGCGTTCAGCTGTTGCTGACTTAGGAAAAAGACCAAGGGCTTTCGTGATATAATCCGAAACCGCCTTCCATGATCGAAGGGTCCAAATGCCAGAGCCAGCTGGCGAGTGCGCTGTCCTGACGATGCAACCATCGACGTCTTTGGTATTCGAGTGTTCCGCAACCAGCCGCCGAAGACTTCGCTCTTGCTGTGGAATCTCGTGATACCTGGTGACGGCCGCGAGCAGGTCCGCCATGAACTGCCGATCCTCGGCGAACAGCTCCAGAAAACGCCCGTGTCGCGAGATGCTGGTGGGGATCTCCTGCACCACTTCGTCAACGCACTCAAAGGCGTGGATTGGGTAAGCCAGCAGTTCGTCTCGTGCATCCTCAGTTAAATCACCTGAAGGTAATTCCCGCCGCGGATCCAAGACGCGTTGCACTTCGGGATCAAAAAATGCATCCCAGCCGGTGAAAGGTAGACTATCAGTCCGTTTCGGGCCGGGACTCATTTTGTCCCCGCTTTCTTCGAAGCCTTGCCGAGCAAATCGCCAATCGGGACCGCGGCATGGCGGCGGTTGTCCAGGTAATACGCGGCCGTCGTGCTGATTTGCGAATGCCTCAACTGGCGCGACGCCGTGTGAATGTCGGCAGATGCGGCCAGGATCGATCCGAACTCTTTCCGCAGAGCGTGCAAGGGTTTGTCGGCCGTGACGCCGTGATCACGCAACCAGCCCGTGACGCGCTCGAAGGTCGGTTGGCATCGGTAGGACTGTTGTGCGTTCGATGCGCGGGCCGGCGTTTGTGGTTCGCCAGTTCCGTCGCTTCACGAACTTTGAGATGTAATTCCGCAGGCTCAATCGATCGTCCGGTCAGGGCTCTATTCGTCAGGCCGATCCCTGTGCTCCGGCATGATCTGCCGGAGCACACGGCGCAATTTCGCCAACGCCCTACGCTCGATCCCGCGCACGCCCTGCGTGCTCAACCCTAAGAGCGTCGCGACTTCGTCCTGCCTCATCAGCACATCCTCACCAACAACGACACGATAAGCAATCCTCCGACGAGGCCAACTCCACTCCTAACCTTACCGCTCTTGCTCATGGATAGTGACGGCTAACGGAAATATAGGTGATCCGGGCGTTATTCACCGGGGGCGAGCGCAGGCACACCGGGCCGATGGCGTCCGCTTGAAACCGAGGTGGCCTCCCGGCGTTGGCTGGCGCGTCTGGTTGGGCAGTGGTCTTTGGAGCATCAGAGGGTGCGGGCGTAAACGTAGGCCTTACGCGTCCAGAACGGGAGGTCGGCAGTTGGCCAGTCGTCGTCCGAGGTGTGATAAAGGAGAGCCACCCAGTCATCTCCGCAGTCGGGATAGCGCTCAGCACCGGTCTGCAAGGCTCGAGTCTTCATCCTCGGATCAAGACGCACGGCAATGGTGTGCATACCAACGGCGAGAGCGAACACGATCCCCTGTGTGGAGGCGACGAAGTATCGATAGGCCTGCCAATCTGGGCAGAAGAGCTGGACGTCTCCGAGGGGCTTTAGTGCCGCCTTCAGCAGGTCGACGATGTCGGAATGCGCCGACAGCAACTCCACATGCTTCAGCACCGCCGCGTTGACCGGCCTGGCCAGTGATGACGGGAGGGGATCAGGCATTTGTTGCCCCCCAATGACAGAGGTGAGCGACCGCCGCCGACAGGAACGGTGGAGCGCAGGAGGCGTGTCCGAGGCGCCGCCCAGCGTGGAACGGAGAAGTGAGGCTGCGGTTCGTCTCCACCGATATGTGTGCGCCCAGCATGGACGCAGTCCAAAAGGGGTTCAAGTCCCCTGTGTATGAATCGTAAAGACAAAACACCAGCCGAAGCCAACTGCGGAACCGCCGGATGCGGAGCCGCATGTCCGGTGGTGCGGGGGGCGGGGGTTAACATCCCCGGCCTAGTGCGCTTGAGAGTGAGCGTGCACAGGAGGGTGGGAGTCCCTCTCTGGCGGAGCTTCCCGCCAGTAACGGAAAGTAACCGCGTCACCGCGAGGTGAGGTGGAGAGCAACTGGAAGTGAAAAGGCAGCCCGTAGAACAGCGGACCTTGAATGGGACGCGACACGAACTCGATACGGCCTGATGCGACTGACGAGACAGCTAGGAATGAACGAAGTCCGACGAATCGCCGATAGCTGCAGAAGCGAATCGGAGACGAAGCCTGGCCGGAGCCAGAAGCATAGCCGGAACAGGGGCGCATGGGGTGGTTGGAGACGGGATGCCAGGAAGTGCATGCTCAGTAATCAAGGATAGCACCCTCGCCAGCCACGACGGCGACAAGTGTTCCGTAACCTGCGGGTTTCCTCACCTCAGGGAGGACGATGGCGTATTTCTTTCTTTCGGTTGCCATAGATCCCGATGACTTGGACTACCACACGCCGAACGCGGAGCGCAGGAACGGCGCGATAGCGACGTTCCTTGACGCGATTTGTTATGCCGTTTTCCGTTTTCGACGGCTTCTCCGGCCTCAATCGCTGCGAGGCCGGACGTTGAAATTCCTCTGGAAGACGTTATTCGGATCGTACTGCGTCTTGACTGCCACAAGGCGCGAGTAGTTTTCCTGGTAGACCTCTCTGATGGAGTATTCGGTCTCTGCCGCAGGATAATTGGCGTATGCACGTCCGCCACTACGGGCCCGGAGCGCGGTCCACGTCTGTTCCACCCAGCGGCTCAAACTAGCTTCGCTGGCCGTGTCTTCCCAGATCGCCTGCACCCAGATAGGCACAGCATCGCGGGCGCGAAGCTCAAAGGCGGTCGAGTCCGGTTTTACGCGGCAGACCGCTCCGTGCATGTAATGATCCAGTCCGATCATGGCAACGGGGCCTGGAGCCTCGGCAAACCCATCAAGAATGGTATCGATGGCGCCACCGGAGAGACTCTGCAGATATGAACCCTTACAGATACCGAAAGCCGGCGGACCCTTCGTGGCAACAAAAGCATCCATGAGAGTGCCTCGGCGCACTGTATCGGTCACCGGTATAACCGACTTTCGCAGGGGCATGATGACAGCGTCTGCATCCCATGGATCTTCCGGACCAGCAGACACTGATGCTGATGACCGGCTCGGCACCACGGTCCAGAAACACACTCGCCTGCAACGCATCCGGAGCGCCTGCCATGCCTCCGTCAATCTGACCGGAACCGCCTGTGAAATCCTCCACGCTCAGATCGATCTGCCGCAGAATCGCCCGCAACGTGCCGCGATCGAGCTCGCGATGGGCGGGAACTACTGTCTGCGCAAATGGCTCGTCCCGCCGCATAATGATATGGCTGCCATGCTGACGGCGAACTCGAAAACCGATCCGCCGAAGGGCGGTCACGACCTGCTCCCCAGACACCCTCGGCAGCTTGCTCATACTGCGAGCAGTAGCGCATCCAGCTTGTCCTCCGGAACCGGAATCCCATCCTCCTGAAACGATCGAATGTATCCCTCAATCGCCTCTTTCACGTTGCGAATCGCCTCCTCCCGAGTCTTTCCCTGGGTTACGCAACCAGGCAGGCTCGGACACTCGGCAACCCAGTAGCCGTCCTCCCCCCGGTGGATCAGAACCTGTCTCATGGCCAGACGCTACGAGGGAAGGTTAAACTGGTCAAGACCGCCGCAAGTTGACCCGGGCGGTGTGCAGGCCCAACGCCGAGCTCACGCACAGCCACCAGGAAGGGAGCGTCGGCAGCCAATCCGACGTTCCAGTTCTCCGGCCCATCCGCAAACGGTGAGGCGGGTGGCTGTTGCGTGCAGCGTTATGTTCGCCGATTGTAATGCTCGTTTAGCGATCAGCATATCGGATTTCGACGACTTTCACTTCTTTCACTGCATGGTCGGCCCAAAACAAGATCGCGTAGCGCCGCAGAATCAGCCCCTCAATCACTCGGCCGCTCCGATCGCGCTCGGAAAAATCCCCGCGTCGAAACGGATCTCGTCCAACTGGTGGAGTAATGCCAGCAACTGCTCGCGGTCATTCAAGTGACGGAGGCGCAAAAACTCGAACGCCTCGCGGCGCAAGTAAACCTCATACTCCATCGCGCTTCAGCCGCCCCTCTGCTTCCCCCAGACTGATCCAGGCATCCGACGTCCGATCGTCCAGGCGTCGGCTCAACTCCTCCCGGTAAACCTCATCCCGGCGGATTTCCATGGCCACCAGAAATCCAATCAGCTTTCGTTGCTCATCGGAACTCAGACGCTCGGCTTCGCGCTGCAACTCATCCAGCTTCATGGCTCGAATTTACCGCCGCACACGAGCGCGCGCAACCAAATCGGCGAACGCAAAAGCTCACGCACAGCCGCCGGAGCGGGACGTGAACTGCAATGATGATGTTCGAGTTTCATAAACCGGTCAACTGCCCGGCGCGGCGGCTGTTGCGTGCAGCGCCTTGTGTGCGCCCAGCATGGACGCAGTCCAAAAGGGGTTCAAGTCCCCTGTGTATGAACCGTAGAGATAAAACATCAGCCGAAGCCAACTGCGGAAGGGTGACCGACCGTGGGAAGGAAGGCTAGGCGAAACCCGCGAGTTGATGAACAAGAACCGCATACAAGGCCGACACGATGGGGCGAGCTGGCACAACACAGCAAAGCCCACCGGTTCAGTCGTGGAGGTAAATGCGGCGACAGTGCGGGGGAGGACTGCGCCCTTACCTGGGGAGATCTCGGACACGCGCGGCGGTGGAAACACCGCAGCGCCCCGTACAGTAATGGGCGGGGTGAATGCCGAGAAGTCAGCCGAGGCCATACTACTCAAGGAAACGAGCCGGGCACACCCGGAGGACTCACCTGAGGAAGGGCCGAACTTGACAGGCAGAACACGACCATAGCTGAACGGAGGCTGGCGATGAAGCCGATCGGTGGAGCCTTGGCCCCGAGTCAGCGTGGCAGAGAAAGAGTGCTGCTTCATCCTTCGGGACTGTCAGGAACCGCCGGATGCGGATCAGGAACCGACCACCCTCGAGCGTGCTCATTACCCGGGGTGCAGTGAGAGGCTTGTCACCGAGCATAAGCAGTAGGCGTTTGCCAATCGACTTCTTCGTGAGGTTCGCAAATCGCCTGGCATCTTCCGGCTGAAGCGTGACGCTCAATGCTGGGGGAGAGTCGGGGGGATTTTTAGAAGATACGGATACGTCTTGGAGTGTCGTAACCACGAGGTCGAGTTTCGCCGCGATATAGCCCACGTTGGGCAGTTCGGGCGTGTCGATGAATCGTCCGCCCTCGACCTTCTCCTGGCTGACAACAAAAAACCTCAAGGCGGTATTCGTGGTTTCGGATTGGGCACTCCAACCACCACAAAAGAGCAGCTGTAGGATCGAAACGATAAGAATTCTGCTACGCATGGAATACAGTGGCGAAAAGGTATTAGGGCTAGTGCGATGATATTGAATCGGCGACATGCGTTGTTTGTGTGATAGGCCAAATCGTTGACGTTAACGGAATGGCCACCGGGTTCGACCTGGTCCATCCCCGTCGCGGCCGTGAATCGGAGTGGCGTGGCGCCAGAGGTGGAAGGTGAGGGCGGATTTGAGTGGACGGATCAGGGCATGTTTGATACTGAACCGATTGTCGGGACGATAAGTCCGAAAGGAGGAAGGATCAAGCGTGAAGTTGGAAGATTCATGTTGGGAATCCATGTCATCGGAAAGCGGCCAATCGCGGGAGGAGGTGTTTTGGGAGCGGTATCGGCGGGTGGTGTTACGGGAGGGTGTAGATCGGCGGCGGAAGTGGATAAACCGGCGTCCTGTCATTCGTTGAGGCACAGCTTTGCCACGCATTTGCTGGAGGCAGGTTATGACATCCGGACAGTCCAAGGACTGCTGGGGCACAAGGACGTGTCGACGACGCAGATTTATACGCATGTGTTGAGCAAGCCGGGGATGGGGGTGAAGAGTCCGCTAGCCCGGATTTTTCATGCGCATAGATGTTCGGCGATGCGATCAGCGACCGGCATGAGAAATCCGGGCTATAAAAACCGCGCCCGCCAAGGAATCCGTCCCTGTCATTCTGCCGCCGGGATCAGAACAACGGGGACTTTCCAAAAAGAGGGTTGTAACGGACTGTCGGTGACCGAGCATCACGCTCAAAGGGGCGCGGTTCCAACTAGCCCGCACATAGGAAGCGATTCGCATGAGGCGCGAGAATTTACCAACTGGTCCAGTGGAGGTGTTTGTAGAGAAACTGGAAGGTGCCGACACCATGGATGGTGTGTGGGCCGTCGAAGAATTCGATATTGGTGCGGTCGGCGAGGTCGAGTTGGACGTAGAGGTGTTGGACTTTAGCATATTCATAAGCGACCCAGGAATCGGGTGCGACCCCGTCGAAATGGCCGCGTTCGACCATGAAAGGTCTGGGGGCGATCAAGGCGGCCATTTCGGCGTAATTGAAGGTATTGCCGAGGTTGAACTCGGGCATTTCGTATTCGTTGGTGAAGAGGTAGGAGTAGGGGGAGTCGGTGGTGACGTTTTTGCGGATCCAATCGTTGAAATCGGCGGAGCAGATGGACAGGGAGTAGCGGCTGAGCACGGCCGGGACGCGCATGGCCGTCTTGCCGCCGTAGCTCAAGCCATAAAAGCCGATCCGTTTGGGGTCGACGAAAGGTTGGTCGACGAGCCAATCGAGAATGCGATCGTGCTGGCCGATGATGATGGAGAAAAGGCTCAGTTTCAGGGGATTGGCCTTCCGCTGCAGGACCCGGAAGCGATCGCCGCCACGATAGGGGTTATGCGGTGCAAAGACAATGAAGCCGCGGTCGGCGAGGCGGGCGGCGAAGGCCTTGTAAGCGGGATAGCCGGATTCGGACGGGCCCGATAGGGTGTCGGCGGGGAGGCCTTCGAGGCCGTGCTGACAGACCACCACCGGTCGACGCTCGCCGGGTTGAAGGTTATTGGGCAGGAGCAGGTCACCCCACGCGAAGACATCCGGCCAGACGTCGAGCGCAATTTCATAGACCGTGAACTTTGAGCGTTCCTCAATTTTTCGAGAGCGCGGGTTGGCGCCGACGCTGGGGCCGGGGAGGCGGCCGATAATTTCCTCGTGGAAGTATTTGCGGAATGAGTCGCAGGCGGTGGCCCAGTCATTGGTGGGAGAGGGTGTGAGCCGGCTCCAGAAGAAGTCTTCTCGCACCTGGTCCGAGACCCGGAGTAAGTGCTGGGTGTGATCGACGAGGTCAGTGACGAGCCGGCGTTGGCGTTCGTCGTCGTCGACCGTCGAGGGGATAGATGAGGAGGCGGGTGCCGCCGGGGGAGCAAGTTTGGCGGAGATGCCCAGGCACTTGAGGAGGGCCGAGAGTGCGGCGTCGCTACCGGGGGTGATGGGCATTCCTTCATTCTCGTGGATGAGCTGGGTCGTAAAGGGGAGCTGGGCGGGAAAGAAGGCGCGCGCGCGATCCAATTCGGCCTCGACCCGGTAGTGCTCGGGAGTGGCAAGTCGGCCGGGAGCGGCGCCGCTACGACCTTGAGTGGGGGCAGGCGGGCCCTTAATGTTCGGGACCTCGGAGTATTCCACGATCAGTGTGCGTGGGGCGATGAGACTGGCGATCTCGGCATCGCCGAACTCGCGGAGCAGGCCAAACACATTTCGATAGATCGGTTCCTCCCAAAGGTCCTCGCGGGGGCCGAAGTAGCCGCTGACGAGCGTGGCCTGGATGCGTTGATCGAGTGCGGCGGTGTAGAATGCGAGGAGGCCGCCCTCGCCATAACCGGCCAGGGCGATCGGAAGCGGTGTTTGGCCGGAGGTGGAATTCTCATGATCGAACCAGTCGACCAGGCCGAGGATTTTTTGGACTTCATAACCGATAACATGACGGCCCATTTCATAAGCCTGGCGATAGATCCATTCGCGGTGGGGCTGGTTAGTGAAGCGGTCGAGGATCGGGTTGCCGGACCAGTGATCGTCGCGGCTGATCAAGACCGGGACGACAACCTGGCAACCGTTTTCGGCCAGGCGCCGGGCGAATTGGGCTTCGGGTGGCACGCCGGGACGGAGTCCCAGCAACATCTCAGGGGTCTGATCGGCGTCGGGGATGGCAACGACACGGGCGATCGGCGCGGATTTGGGTTGGACGAGCAAGCCCTCGCCGTAGACATGGTCGAACACCTGCCAGCGGACGGAGCGAACGGTGTAGGTTTGGGCCGCGGCGATGGCGGCGTCCTGTTCCGTGGTAGTCATCAATTCGAGGCCATTGACGACAAACCGGAGATCGACGGCGCCGATTTGGCGGCGGAATCGTTCCCGATTGGGGTCGACGGATTTGGCGTAGGCGGCGGGAGAGGTGAAGTTTCGTTTCCACAAGTGCTGGCGTGCCTGGATGGATTCCTGGGTGGCCTTCGAGAGGAAACGATCGATTCCTTCGACCATCCGGGCGGAGGGATCCCCGGACCATTCGAGCGGCGCGGTTCGGGGGAGGGTGGAAGGTGGTGTTTCGCTTAGCGCGGCCTGCGACAAGGTGAGCAGGGTAGCGATGACGAAGGATGGAAAGAGCGCGGCTTCGGGTATTTGGAGCTGGCGGGGAACACCGAATCGGTTCATGGGAGAGAAGGCTAGCGAGACGCGGCCTGGAAATGCAAGATACGGTTGGACCGGGATTGTGGAGACAGAATCCTTGATCCCTGGAACCAGGGAGTTCAAAAAGCGATTCGGCAACACTGCGGGCATGGAAACAATCAAACCCATCACCGAAATAATGACGGCGCGATTTCGCTGGGGAATTCTGGGCACGGCCGGGATCTGCGGTCGGATGATCCGCGCGATTCGGAACAGTTCGAACAGCGAGGTGATTGCCGTCGCCAGCCGCGATCCGGGGCGGGTCGAGCGGTGGGCCAAGGAACATGCGATCCCGCACATCTGCGGATCGTATGAGGAACTGCTTGGAGCCGGAATAGTGGACGGGGTTTATCTGCCACTGCCCAACTCGCGGCATGCCGAATGGACGATTAAAGCGCTCGAAGCCGGTTGTCCGGTGCTGTGCGAGAAACCGCTGACGGCGAATCTTGCCGAGGCCCAACAGGTGAAAGAAACCGCGGAACGATGCGGCCTGCACGTGGCCGAGGCTTTCATGTACCGGTATCATCCGATGTTCGATCGGATCCAGGCGATGATCCGCGCAGGGAACATTGGGGAGGTTTGCACGATTCACAGCCGATTCACCTTCATGCTGGACGATCGATCGGCCAATGCGGCGTCGGCGGCGCTGGCCGGCGGGGCGCTGCTCGATGTGGGCTGTTACTGCGTGAATGTGGTGCGCCTGTTGACCGGGCAAGAGCCCGCGCGGGTGAGCGCGTTCGAGAGGCGCTCGACCGTAGACGACACCGTGGTGGGGCTGCTCGATTTTCCGAATGGGGTGTTGGCGCAATTCGAGGCCAGCCTGGCCAGCTTCGAACGCCATCAAGTCGAAGTGGCGGGGACCCGCGGAGCGATCGTGATCGATCAACCTTGGATCCCCGGGGAAGGCGAGACTGGGTTCACGTTATATCGTGAGGGAAGTCCTCCCGAGGCGATTCGTGTGCCCGGGGCGGATGCTTATCAACTCCAGGTGGAACATTTCGTTGAGGTGGTTCGAGGTCGGATTGCGGCGCGCTGGAGTTTGGAGGACGCGGTGGCCAGCATGCGGGTGCTGGACGCGATTGGGGCTTCGGCCCGAAGGGGACAGACCATTGCGGTGTGAAACTCCAATGGAGCTGAGGGAATCAACCCGGGAGTGTGGAGGCATCCAACAGTCGCCGCGCCGGGATTCGCGAATGAACGAATGATCGATCAGTTGGCGCGGCGTTGGCGGAGGCGGTCGAGGGCGACGGCGAGGATGATGACGATACCGATGATGATTTCCTGCATGTAATTGGGCCAATCGCTCATGTTCGAGCCGTTGCGGAGCACGCCCATGATGAGGGCGCCGATCATCGACCCCAGGATGCTGCCGGTGCCGCCGTTGAGGCTCGCACCTCCGATGACGACCGCGGCGATGACATCCAACTCGAGACCCACGGCCACGGATGGATCACCCTGGGCGAGGCGGGACATTTGCATGAGCCCGGCCAAGCCGAAGAAGAGCCCGCCCAGCGTGTAGATCAGGACCTTCTGGCGCTGGACCTTAATGCCGCAGAGGCGGGCGGTGGCTTCATTGGATCCGATAGCGAAGATGTAGCGGCCAAAAACCGTGCTTCGAAGGACGAGGACCATGAGGATGGCCAGCACGGCGGCGATCCAAACTCCAGGTGGCAAGGGCAGCAGTTGCGTAGGTTCATGGAGGGCCATGATGCTGTTGACCGGAGAGTTTGGGCAATTGACGGTTTGATTGCGGGCGAGCCATTTGGCCGTGCCGCGGGCGATTCCCATCATTCCGAGGGTGACGATGAACGGCATCATGCGGAGGGCGGCGATCGTGCAACCATTGACGAAACCGATCAATCCGCCGGCGAGTATCGTCAGGGGAATCACCAGCAGGGGGATCCACTCGAGGCGCAGGAGAGCGGCCGCCACAACGCTGGTAAGGGCCACGACTGAACCCACGCTGAGGTCGATCCCGCCGCTGACGATGATCATCGTCATCCCGAGCGCGCCGACCGCCACGATCACCGTTTGCGAGAGGATGATCTTGAAGTTTGCGCCGGAGAGGAAATAGGGGCGCACTTCGGGGTTCAGCGAGAAGAAACCGATGACGACGAGCAAGCCGAAGAAGGGGCCAAGGACATTGAAGACTTGGCGCATGCGAGCTTGCGTTCGAGACGAAGTATGGCCCATGGCGAGTGTAGTGAGATTAGGACGCGCTTTCGAGTTGACCGCCCGGCTGACCAATGGCGGTGGCGATGATCGCGTGCTCGGTCCACTCCGAGACGGGCCGGATGTCGGAGAGGACGCCGCGGCACATGACCCCGATGGTGTCGCATACCCCCATGAGCTCGGGCAAATAAGAACTGATGAACAGGATCGCCTTGCCCTGGTCGGCGAGCCGGCCCATCAGCCGGTAGATTTGGGCTTTGCTTCCGACATCGATCCCGCGGGTGGGCTCGTCCAGCAACAAAATGGAGGCGTCGTGATGGAGCAAACGGCCGAGGGCGATCTTCTGTTGGTTGCCTCCGGAGAGCTCGGCCGCGGTCTGGGTGGGGCCCTGGGCGCGCACGTCCAATTCCTCCATCCATCGCCGGGTGGACTGGCGTTGCCGGCGTGAGTTGATGAAGCCGAATCGAGACAGGGGTTCGAAATGGGTCAGGGTAAGATTGTCGGCCAGGCTGCGATTCAGCATGAGGCCTTCCTCCTTGCGATTCTCGCTTAAGAGTCCAATACCCTCGGACAGCCGTCCGGAAGGTTGGGCCGGACCACTGACTTGATTGCGGACATGCACTGTGCCGCCCTGGAGGTGGTCCAGTCCAAACGCGGCGCGGACCATTTCCGTGCGTCCGGCGCCGACGAGACCGGCGATGCCAAGGATCTCGCCAGAGCGAAGACGAAGGGAAGCGGACTTAGGTTTGGGGCTGCCGGCGAGCTGGCGGAACTCGAGGACCGTTGCGCCGATCGTGTGGGGAATGCGGGGATAAATATCCTGGATCTCGCGGCCAACCATGAGGCGAATGATGTCGGGGAGTTGGGCCTGGGCCATGACTCCGTGACCCACGGTCGCGCCGTCGCGGAGGACGGTGTATCGGTCGCAGACGCGCTGGCATTCTTCGAGGAAATGGCTGATGTAAACGATGCTGACGCCGCGCAGTTTGAGGCGGCCGATAGCGGCGAAGAGGTTTTCGGTATCGACTTGCGTGAGACTGCTGGTCGGCTCGTCCATGATCAGGACCTTGGGCTGACCGACCAAAGCCCGGGCGATTTCCACGAGTTGCTGTTCCGCGATGGTGCAGGCTTGGACGGGGGCCTCGAGGGGTATGGAATCGTGCTGGAGTTCGGCAAGCGCCTTTAGCGCGAGGTCACGGCGTTGCTTGCGTTTGAGCCAGCCGCAGGCATGGGGTTCTTCGCCCAGGAGAATGTTTTCTTCCACCGTAAGATGGGGTGCAAGGTTGAGCTCCTGATAAATCATGGCGATGCCGGAGCGCCGGGCGTGGAGGGGATCCGCCGCGCGAAAGGGCGCACCTTCCAGTTCGATGGAGCCGGAGTCCGCCACGTAGGCCCCGCTCAAGATCTTCATCAAGGTGCTCTTGCCCGCCCCGTTTTCTCCGATGAGGGCATGGACCTCGCCGGCCTCGAGCTCCAGGGAGACATTCTGGAGGGCGCAAGTCGCCCCGAAGGACTTCCGCACTTCGATCATTCGGAGGCGGGGGGGCGGCATGACCTGCGCGAGGGGGTTACTTCAGGTACTTGTCCAGGGGGGGATGAATCAGCTCCTGGATCTCGGCATCGTCCATGTTATCCGCGGTGACGAGCGTGACGCCGGTATCGATGCGCTTTTCGACGGGTTTGCCTTGGAGATGATCGACGACGGCCTTGACCCCGAAGTAACCCATCGCCATCGGGTTTTGGACGACCAATCCTTGAACATCGCCCGCCTTCAAATCAGCGACTGACTGGGTGCCGGCATCAAAGCCCACCATTTTGACGTCGCCGTGGGCTCGGCCGATATCGCGCAGTGCGTGGGCCATCATGATCGTGGTCGGTTCGTTAGGGCAAAAGACGCCATCGACTTCGCGGCCGAAACGGTTGAGCAGGTTTTGCGAGGCCTGGTAGGCCGTTTCACGGGTGGCGCCGCTGTACTGGTCGGTCGAGATCAGCTCGATGTCCGGGAATTTGGATTGCATGACTTCGAGGAAACCGGCTTCGCGGGCTTCGGTGCTGGCGGAGCCGACCGCGTAACGGAGCAGGATGACCTTGCCTTTGCCTTCGAGCAGTTTCCCCAGGTATTCGCCCGCCATCTCACCTCCCTTGTGGTTGTCGGTGGCGGCGAAGCTGACATACTTGTCCGTCTTGAGATCCGAATCGATGATCACGACCGGGATGCCGGACTCGACAGCATTTTCGACCGGGCGGACGAGGGCCTGGGAATCGAGGGGGGCGAGGACGATACCTTTGACGCGGCGGCTGGTGAAATTCTCCACCACCATGATTTGCTGATCACGGTCGTCTTCTTTGAGCGGGCCTTTCCAAATGACGTCGAGAGGTATGCCTTGTTCGGCGAGTTCATCGCGGGCCTTGAAAGCTCCGGCATTGATCGATTTCCAGAATTCGTGGGTGGTTCCCTTGGGGATAACGGCGATGGTCCAGGCCTTTTCGGTCTCCGTTTGCCCGGCCGTATCGGACTCGGGCTTCGAGCAGGCGCCCAGCAAAACCAAACCGCCGGCCACACCCAGGGCGGATACGAATTTCATGGGCGGAGGCTAGACCGTATCGTCGGTCGGTGAAAGCTCTTTGTGAGGGCATTGGCGGTTGTCAATGGGCGGCGGCTGGAGCACAGTTGAGCTTATTGTATGATGAGCTTACCAATTGAGATGCGAAAAATGGCGCCCTTCATATGGGTGGGTCTGTGCTCCGGAGTCGCGTTGGCGGCCGAGCCCAACGTCGTCCGGGAACCTTACAACCTCGACAATCGTCTGGAGTCGCATTCGATCTCCTTCGAGAATCCGTCTGGAAGGCGGGGCGTTGGCGGCCAGGCCGCAAGCAATCTGGGTTTCGGAAGAAAGGGGTCACCTTCGTGGACGCTGAAGCCGGACCAGACCATCGAACTGTGCAACATCCAAGGCCGCGGGACGATCCGGCATATCTGGATCACGACCGCGCCGGACGCGGTGAACCTGCGTTCGCTGGTCGTGCGTTTCTATTGGGACGAGCAAGAGCATCCGAGCATCGAATGTCCGCTGGGAGACTTCATGGGCTTTGCCCACGGCAAGGTCATGCCCTATCAATCGGCGGTGCATTCGGTGGGAGAAAAGGCCGGCATGAATATCTGGTTGCCGATGCCCTTCACGAAACAGGCGCGAATGACCGTGTCCAATGAAGGCACCGTGTCCCCGCTGTTCTTCTACCAGATCGATTATACCCTCGGAGATCGGCACGATCGGGATGTGGGTCGATTGCACACGCTTTTCCGACGGGAGAATCCAACCACGCTGACCCAGGACTTCGAGTTGCTCCCTACCCGGAAGGGCAAGGGGCGATTCATCGGTTCGGTGATGGGGATTCGCGCATTGGAAGAGAACTGGTGGGGTGAAGGCGAGTTCAAAGTTTACCTGGATGGGGACAAGGAATTTCCGACCATCTGCGGGACGGGAAGCGAGGACTACGTGGGGCTTTCCTGGGGAATCCAACAGACGCCGTTTTACTATCATGGGTGCAGCCTGAACCAGAAAGGATTCGTTTCGATGTATCGGTGGCATCTGCCCGACCCGATTTACTGGGAAAAGGAGGTGCGGATTACGATCCAGCAGATCGGCTGGAAAGACGGGCTTTACGAGCGTCGCGATGACTGGTCTTGTGCCACCTTCTGGTACGAACCCATCCCGAGCGCACCGTTGCCGGATATGCCGAGCGTGTCGGCGCGAACGGCCGATATATGGCGCGAATGACCGCAAAAATCCCTCTTGCTTCGGGAAGGGACGGCGCGTTCATATAGACCTCAGCGTGCGCGCGTAGCTCAACTGGATAGAGCGTCGGCCTCCGGAGCCGAAGGTTATGGGTTCAAATCCCGTCGCGCGTACCACGTCCTTACCGGGAAATCGAAGCATGAATGGTCAGTAAACCGCTGGTTCACATGAGAGAACTACGCGCAAATGGCCCTGCAACCGATCTTCCCAGCCTCGGCGAGAAAATTCGGGAGCCATCATGGACTGGCCGCATCGACTTGTGCACGCCCAAGGGCCGACGTAACGTCAGCTAAAATGCTCATGAAGGCGTTGTTCCAGCCGGCCATCAGCGCTCCGGGGGATGGCGAGTTCATGGGGACCCGGCGCGAATAAGCTCGTTGAAAGATGACTTTGCCGGGAATGCCGTTTGTTGCGTTCAGAAAGATCAATTCCATGGCGAGAACGGCGTAGGGACTTCCCGGGGTGCGAAAGTCGCCATAGAGTTGGGTGATGTTAATCTCAACCAGCGTATCGGGTTTGACCGCGCTGCCCGGTTCGACCACGGCCCCGAAGCACCCGGCTCCGCGGAGCATTCCGCTCACGGGACCAAGCAGCCCTTCTTCCGGAGAATCCAGGAACTCCGCATACGGATCACGTTGAAACAGGAATTCGCCAGTTCGGTAGACCAGCGCCCGCCCATCGAACGGCGGGGCGACTTCGAGTGATCGGATGGCGAGCACACGATCGCTAGTGGTTGCATTCGTGACGGAGGACGCGGGTGTGTCAAAGGCAAACGTTGCTTTGTTCAAAGGCGGTCGTGCCAAGCAACCGGCGAAGGTGAATGTCGACGCAAGGAGCGCCGCGTTGGAAATCCTCACGATCCATCGCGAACGGGAGCGGGAGCGGGCCGGGTGATCTACAGGAGTGTTCATGGTTTCGGAGAGCGTTCGACTCCTTTCAATGCCGCAGGAGGTTTTCCGAAAAGGAACCCAGACGGATATTTCTTGAGTTCGGCCAGCACGTCATCCAGGTCGTGGATGGCCTGGCGGGCTCCGGTCAATGTTTGATTTAACGCGGCGAAATCAATGTTCGCCATGCCTGGCTGGAGTTGGGAGACGGTGTCGTGCAACTGGCCAATGAAGGCGTCCAAATCGCCGGTCAATTTCTCCAACTTCATCTTTTTGACGGTGTCTTCGGCGTCTTCGATGAAGGACTTCAACCTGGAGCTGCTGCCTCGCAGATCGGTGAGCAGCGAGTTGGCGTTTGTGTTCAGACTGGCAAAATCGATCCGGCCCGCGTTATCCAAAAGCCGCCCTGCGGATTTCAGATCGTCCTGCAGCATTTGGTTTATGGCGCTGAAATCAAGCCGCTCAATGTTGCGCAGCGTTTTCTGCGCGGAAGCGAGCAGTTCGCCAAATTCGCCCGGAGCGGACGGAATATACGTGTGTCGAGGTGTCCAGGGAACCTCCAGGGGCGGGTTTTCGATTGGATTCACATACTCGAGGGAGAGGATGCTGGTTCCGGTGATGCCCTTGCCTTTGACGCGTGCCCGGAAACCGCGTTCGATGGCGGACTGGAGCAACTTGTTTTGAGCCGCTCCGGGAGGCAAGGGCGCGACGTCGTCACGCATTTCGAACTCCACCACGACATAGTTGGGTTCCGTGAATTGGTAATCGGCCCAGGAAAAATCGATGCGTGAGACTTTGCCGACGCGCACGCCGCGGAGTTCGACGGCGGAGCCAACTGTTAGTCCCGTGACCTCCCCTTCAACGTAAGTTTCAAACAGGCTGGTCGATTCAAAGTAGCTTCGCGCGCCAAGGGCAAAGATGCCTGCGACTAAAAGCGCCAATCCGCAAAGTGCGAACAGGCCGAGCTTAAAATTGTTGATGGGTTGGCCCATCGGGTTCTACAGGTGGAGTCCGGAAGCCGCGGCATCGGGTTCGCGGTTGAAGAAGCGGCGCACCCAGGGGTTGGTGGCGTGCTCCCGCAATTCAGCCGGACAGCCCTCGGCGATAATTGTCCGGGTCCGGCTATCGAGCATTATGACCCGGTCGGCAATCTTGTAGATGCTGGCCAGCTCATGGGAGACGATGACGCAGGTGATGCCGAAATGATCGGACAACTCCGTGATCAGAAGATCGAGCTCTGCCGATGTGACCGGATCCAGTCCAGCCGATGGCTCATCCAGAAACAGAATTCGGGGATCCAGCGCCATCGCCCGCGCGACGGAAGCGCGCTTTTGCATGCCGCCGCTCAACTCTGCCGGCATTTTCTGCGCGGCATCTCCGAGCCCGACCAGTTTTAGCTTGGCGAGGGCCGCCAACTCCTTCAAGGGTTCGGGAAGGGCGGTGAGTTCATCCAGCGGCAGGCGGACGTTTTCGAGCACGGTCATGGATCCGAAGAGGGCCCCGCTCTGATAGGAGACTCCAAATTTTCGCAGCAGCTCGAGGCGTTCGTTGCCCGTGGCGGCAATGAGATTGTCTCCTTCGATCCACACTTCGCCCTCGAGCGGGGTGTACAATCCAATCAGATTCTTCAGCAGAGTGCTCTTGCCACTGCCCGACCCGCCCAGGATGACAAACACTTCGCCGTGTCGCACCTGGAAATTGATATTTTGAAGAATTACATTTTCTCCGTAGCCGACCTTGAGGTTGCGCACCGTGATGATGGCTTCGGCGTCGGCGTTCATCGCTTAAGATAGAAGAAGAGGACTGAAAACACGGCGTCGGCGATGATAATCAGCACGATGCTGGTCACCACGGCGCGAGTCGTCGATGCCCCGACCGCGCTGGGGCCTTGTTGGGTCTGAAGTCCACGCAAGCAGCCGACGGCGGAAACGATCGTTCCGAACACCAGTGCTTTGGCCGCGCCCAGGCCAACATCGCTTAGCTGGAGAGAAGAGGTCAGTTGATGAAGAACCAGCGGCAGCGGAAATCCCAGCCCCAGCGCCACCAACACACCACCAATGATACCCAGGAACGTGGCGTAGATGGTCAGCAGCGGCGTCAAAAGGATCGCGGCAGTAATACGCTGAACGACCAGAAAGCGGATGGGATCAAGACCGAGAGATTGCAGCGCGTCCAATTCCTCATTGACCTTCATCGTGCCGATTTCCGCGGCGAAAGCGGAACCGGAGCGTCCCGCCAGCAGGATGGCCGCGAGCAGGGGCCCGAGTTCACGCACCATGACAAGCCCGATCATATTCACCACGAAAATCTGGGCGCCGAATTGCGCCAACGGTTGGGCCGACTCAAATGCAATGATCAGCCCAACGAGGATGCTGACCAGGGAGACGATGGGGACGGCGTTCGCGCCGGCCTGCTCAAAAACCCGCCGCACCTCTTGCCAGCGCATTCGCTTACGATTCAGCAGGCCAGGCAACAGATTGCCCGTGATGTTTCCCAGAAAATCAACCTGCTCCGCCAAATCCGAGGTCACCTGTCGGACCGCCTCCCCCAATTCCGCCGGCAGGGAATGGCATTTGACCCGGGCAGGCGGGCGAAACGCTTCATAATCCTGCAAGGTGAATCCGCGAAAGAGTGGCTCCAACTCCGCGTCCAGTCCGACCACGGACACCGAGGCTCCCGGGGTCATTTGCGCCATACTCAAATAGCGGAGCAGCGCCAGGCCCGCCCCATCGCAGATCCGCAACCCGCTCGCGTCCACTTCTAGGGTGGCGACCTTGGTTGATCGCAGGCGTGGTTCCAGCTGATTCCAACAAAGGACAGCCGTCTGCGCGTCCAGGCAGCCACGCAGAACGATGCGCGCCAACCCGTCAGGCCCGAACTGGATGTCCGTGTCCAATTCAGGCTGTGCGTCTGCGGTCATGGTACATAATGCCGACACTTTACCGTGGGTGGGTGGCGGGGACAAATACAACATATGTTTGATTTCCATGCGATCCATGGACGGCCTCCAGTAACGGGAAGGCTGGACGCCGGTAGGTCGGTGAATCGGTACGTCGGTGGGAGAGTGAGCCGGTAGGTCGGTGGTCGTACGCCGGTACTGATTCACCGATTCTCTGAGTCGCTGACATACCGGCTTACCAACTCACCGACCTCACCGGCTCACCGAGGCATTCGTCTACCGGGAGGGAGAGAGATCAACCGATGAAACCATAATCGTAGGGTTTTCGCATATCCCGGGTGAGAAATGCATTGGCCTCTGAGGCGGCATCTCCGACGAACTGTTCATTGAGCGCATCCCAGCTGAGTTTGCGGCCGAGTCGTAGGGCAATCACGCCGATATGACAGAGGGAAGCGGAGCGATGTCCCACTTCCACATGCGCAATCGGATCGTGGCGGGAACGGACGCAATCGAAGAAATTCTTCATATGATCGGAGCTGGACTCGAGCCGGACAGCCGAGTCGGGGAGGGGGGTGTTGATAATCTCGTCACGGCTCGCGGTGAGATCGCCGCGGGTGACCCAGATCCAACCCTCGTCGCCCTCGAACTTGATGCCGTGTCGTTGTCCTTGGGGATTGACAATACTGCCGTAGATGCTGTCGCCAGTTGTGGTATGCACCACGTGTTGGATATCGCCTGGCCAGGAGTAGGTGACGCGGTATTCGCTGAATGCGGTGTAACCGCCAGGGACAGGGACGGCAAGCACTTCAGCCTGGATCCCGGTCGGGCCGTCGAGGCCGATGGCCCAGCGCGCGATGTCGTTATGGTGGGCGCCCCAATCCGTCATGGTACCGCCGGAGTAATCGAACCAGTAACGGAAGGTGGTATGACAACGTTCCTTCACGTAGGCCGTGTCGGGGGCCTGCCCAAGGTAGAAGTCCCAATCCAGGCCTCGAGGCACAGGCGTCGAACCGAAGGGGCCACCGCGCAGACCGGCGGGTAGGAAAACGGTTATTTGCCGCAGTCGACCGAGCCGGCCATTACGGATCAATTCACAGGCGAGGCGGAAGTTGCGATCGCTGCGTTGCTGGCTGCCGGTTTGGAGGATGGCTTTTGCTTTTCGAACCGCGGTCACGAGGCGGCGGCCTTCATTGATGGTGAGGGTAAGTGGTTTCTCGGCATAGACGTGCTTGCCGGCGTGGATGGCGGCCAGGTTGATCAGCGTGTGCCAATGGTCGGGGGTGGCCTGGATAATGACATCGATGCCGGGATGCTCGAGGAGTTTTCGGAAATCGTGGTAGGGAGTGGGTGTTTTTCCGTCGATCGTGAATTGTTTCGTCGCCGCATCCAACTGACCGGCGTCGACATCGCACACCGCGAGGATGTCGCCAAAACGGCGGGCGTTCGTCGCATCGCCGCGACCCATGCCGCCGCAACCGACCAAGGCAATGCCCGGACGGTCGAGGGGTGATGTTGGCGCGTTGGGGATAGCTGCGGCTTCGAGCTCGCGGTGGACAAACCAGAGCGGGAGACAGGAGGTGGTGGCCAGCGCCGTGCATGAACTCAGGAAGGAACGGCGTGAGATTTGAAAGGCGTGAGTGGACATGTTGGGATTCAAATAGCGGCGAAGGCAGGCGTCAAGGCGGCAGATGGGTGAATGGCATGGACAACTCAAAAGCGAAGTTTATAGTGCGCCCATGAAAAAAAGCCCGGCGGCCAACCCCGGTAACAGACGGGAGGGCAAAGCAACGGAGCCGGCTGTATCCGGCCGAATTCATCCCATCATTATTTATCCGTTCAAGCATTCGGCCGATTATTCGGATCTTGATCAGCTTTACCGTCTGATCGCGCGATTGGATGGAGAGAAAGAGAAATACGCGCGTCCGCTCACGGTAATGGATCGCAAGACGCATTACAGCATGGCGCAGGACAAGCGGTTTATGGAATTCAAGCGGAGTGTGGTGGCGCAACACTCGGATATTCTGGATGCCTGGTGCGTTGACACGTGCCAGATGTGGTATGCGGGTTTGGGCCGGGCTTTTGAAGGCGGGAACGACGCGGACATTTATTGGTTGATTCCGGGGGACTTCAATTATGGGACGGCGGCCGGGGGTGAAGTGCTGGGGCGTTTGCATGATTTGCCGGAGATTTGCCAGGAATTGCAACAAGACATCTGCATTGGAGAGATTGCGACTGATCACAACAATCCCAAACAGCTCATCGATACCTACGGAACTTTTGCCCTGCTGTACAATTGGTTTCCTCAGGAGGCCCGGGAGATCCGCCAATTCACCGAACGGCCGCGGTCGGAATTTTTCGCGGTCCGTCATCATTTTCTCCGTGAGATACTGGGTCAGCGCTGGTTTGCTTACGAACAAACCGTGGTCATGTTGTTGCACGCGATGTTCAACAATCGTCGCATCACGCGCTTTTTCGTGGGCGGCGTTTCCGATCTTCCCGAGGGGCGCGAATCTTTGGCCTCCGCCATGCAGCAAGTTGAGCGCACGGAGCGGGTGCTCAAGACCGTATGGCGGGAGCGCAACGAGCCCAAGACGGGATGGATCAAGGATTACGGCGTACTTGAGTCGCAATCCGAGCAAGTGCGTCGAGCGGCCTTAATCATTTTGCGGAATCTGCTGAATTGAGCGATCTCGCGGGGGACCTTCATCCGTTCCGAGGGGTCGAAAGTGATCCGGCCGAGGAGCAGGAGGCGCGATTTAGGATGGCAGGATATGAATAGAAACGCTTTCGGACCCAGCCTGGCCGGGAAGCAAACGCTGCGCGGCGTCAATTTCGTCTGCGACGCGGTGCAGGCGCGGAGTGTCAGTTTGGTGGGTGACTTTAATCAATGGAATGGCGCAGCGCATCCAATGAAGCAAATGCCGGATGGCGCATGGCTGCTCTCGATAGAATTGAAGCACGGTCATCATCGTTATGCGTTCTTGGTGGATGGAACCCTGACGTTGGACCCGCGCGCGCAAGGGATTACCCGCAATGACCAGAATGAACGGGTATCATTGATTCCGGTGAGTTGAGATCACTCGCCCGAGTCGCGAACAAATCCGCCCAGGAATCGGGAGCCGCAAATGGAAGATCGTGCCCAGCAGGTGTCCCGGCGGATGGCCGCCATCGGCCTGAGCGAGCGTGACATTGAGGAGACCTTTGTTCGTTCGGGAGGCCGCGGCGGTCAGAATGTGAACAAGACCGCCACCTGCGTCATGTTGTTGCATCGACCGACGGGAATCCAGGTGAAGTGCCAATCAACGCGACAACAGGGTTGGAACCGGATTCTGGCCCGACAGTTCCTGGTGGAGAAATTGGAGCGATTGCGAGAGCGGCATGCCGCGCAGGAGCGTGCTCGCGTGGCCAGGATCCAGCGGCAGAAACGAGCCCGCAGCCGCGGGGCAAAGGAGCGGATGTTGGAGGACAAGAGCCGGAACGCCAGGAAGAAGGCATTGCGCGGACGGATCTCCGCGGAATAGGTCTTCGTTGGAGCGGTACGTAAAGCCGCCCCGGCCGAACGGGTCAACCGGGGCATTGAGATGCTGGCAGAAAATGTATCCGGGAAGACCGGGTGGTCTACCGATGCTGACGGCGTCCACCGCCACCGCCACCGCCACCGCCGTAACCACCACCACCACCGCCATAACCGCCGCCGCCGCCACCGCCGCCGCGATTCGGGCGCTCTTCACGAGGACGCGCTTCATTCACGGTGAGTGCGCGGCCCATGAGATCGGCTCCGTTGAGGGCATTGGTTGCCGCATCCGCTGCTTCTTTGTTTTCCATGGTAACAAAGGCGAACCCGCGAGGGCGACCGGTGGCCCGGTCGAGCATCAGGTTCACTTCCGTAACCGTCCCGTGCTGCGCGAACAGGTCTTCGAGGTCATTCTCGGTCACGTTGTAGGACAGGTTTCCGACGAATAGCTTAGTGCTCATTGCCTTACTGACTTTTTTTAGAGTGGCTGCCTCCTCCCAACCTGTTCCCGACTCCCGGGTTTCAAATCGACACCGAACTAGAGTTCACCTGAAGATTTACCAGACCTTGAGATTGACGAGTCATCTAAATTGCGGTGCGCACCATGCCATGGATCAACGGTCAAAGCAAACCCTATTTGCAGCATTTTTGGTGGCGAATTCCAAGGCGCTCCTATTCGTCCGAACCGGGATTTCCCGAGCGATATTTGATAACTTTAACCTTTTCGAGAGTCACGAGGCCGCCGCCCATCATGCGATCCAGTTCGGGAAGGAACCCCTGAATGTTTGTTTCGCTGTCGACAATTTCAATGACGAGCGGGAGATCCGTTGATAGGCGCAAGATTTTCGCGGTGTGCAGACGGCTCGATTTGCCGAAGCCCATCGGACCGCGGAGCACCGTGGCGCCAGCGAGGTGCAATTCGCGGGCTTTCAGGACGATGGCCTCGTAGAGGGGATGGTGGCCGTAACGATCACTTTCGCCCAAAAAGATCCGAAGCAACATGGCTTCCTCGGGAAGGTGCATATCAGTGGCCTTTCAAGTTATTCAAGACTTGCGCCAGCATATGGCCGAACCAAACCGCCACAAGACAACCGGCCATGGAAGCGAGTGCGTTGGCTGCGGCGCGTCCGTATTCGCCATTCTCGGCGAGGTTGAGGGTTTGGAGGCTAAAGGAAGAGAAGGTGGTGTAACCGCCGAGGAGTCCGACAATGAAGAGGTTGCGCAGGCCTGGTGAGACGAACCAGCGGCCGTCGGGCGAAGTGAGCGTGGCAAGGAAGCCAATTGCGAACGAGCCGGTGACATTGACGATGAGCGTTCCCCAGGGAAAGGTTTCACCGAAACTGCGGGCTGCGGCGCCTGACAGCCAGAACCGGGTGACACTCCCCAATGCGCCACCCAGCGCGACGAATAAATAGTTCGTGACCATGGAAACGGGCGGACGGATCAGTGGGCGGTGGTGGAATGCGGATCGGGACTGAAGCGCTGGGAAAAGGGGTCCAGTCCGCGCGCAATCAAGGCTTCACGCTTGGCTTTGCGTTGTTCGATCAATGCGTTGGTGTTGTCCATAATGTCCGCCGTTGTGGGCCGGCTGTGGCGTGAAATAGAACACGGGCGGGTACCGGAAGTCGACGCCATTTGTAGGCCGGCAAATTCAGCGCCTCACCTTCATTGGCGGCGAAGGGGAGGTCGGCGTGGAGAACCAGGGGTTGAACCGGTGGGGGATGCGTTTTGTCGGCAGCAAGACAGCTGCGTTAAGGGGATAGTTGCGGCAAAGGATCAAGGGTGATGGCGATCAGGAAGGGTGCCGCGTCGGAGAGGGTCGAGATGAAATCAATGGTTTGAACAGGGATGTCAGGCTGGGGATTGATCCACGAGGTGAGGTAAAGGCGGCGACTGTTGGTGTTCGTGCCGGGACCCTGCCAGGCCAGGTGAAGACCGGTGCTTGGGTCGGGCGGTTCGTTGGGTTGGGGCCACCAATTACGGACATCGTAACCGTAGACAACAGGGACGAGGCGTCGGGTCTCATCCTCAAAATGTATGAGGTAGTAGGCAATCTGGGTTCCATCCGCCACCGTCCAACCCGTACTCTGGAGAAAATGGATTTGGCGCACATTCTGATGGACCGTGATGCCGCGCACAGAATCGGGATACAGGCGACGCAGATAGGCTTCGGCGGTGCCGGCGAGTTGGACGACGCCGCGGATGTCGAAAGACCGTCCTTGAAGCGTTTGCAGGCCCTGCGGCAAGGCCGAGAGATCGTTATTGGTGATGGCCGAATGCCAAGGTTGAGTCAGTGGGGCGTTATAGAGCGTGGAAAGATCGAGCTGAGCCGGACCGGCCTCCGGCGGGCGGCCGGGGATGAGTTCGTTCAATGTGTCACGGTCGAACAGAGGTTCAACTTCACTGCGGTCGCCGACGGCAAACAGCGTGGCAGAATCGAATGCCTGGATTTGTCGGGCATTTGCCGGCGGAGCGAATTGGAAGAGTTCCTCCGGGATGGGTTCATTGAGCCGGACGTCGTGATGGCGGCTGGTCATGACATACGATTGGATGCTGACTTCACGGGCGGGCCCGCCGCTAAGGCTTGGCAGGGTGGCGCTTTGGATCACGGGAGAAAGATCCAACGACACTCGCCGGATCAGGGCGTCGTCGGGGGTGACCCAGAGTCGTCCCGAGATATTTTCGAAGGCCGGCCGAGCGGTCATGGGCAGGCTGTCGTTTTTGGTGGGCATTTGTTGCTGAAAGGCGAACAGGCATCCGGGCAATTCATCAACGGTTTCGCGACGGATCAGGTCGAGTTCGGAACCGATAGTGTCGATCACGCGCTGGCGCGGGTTGTTATTCTCGACAATTGCGTAGAGGAAGAGCGGGGCGGCAAAAAGGCCGCTGAGGCCGGTTTGATCGGTAAGCGGGTCGAGCCGGGAGGTCGAAGGCAGCAGGAGGTATTGGTTGGCGTTGACCAGGTGCACCCAGGTCCGCTTGCCATCGCAGATCAGCCGGACGTTGGTTTCCATGAGGCCAAACCGCAGTTTGAAACTGAGATTGAACTTGTCCGGTCGGACGCAGGCGAATGTGGATGTGCCATTGGCAGTGAGCGCCGCGCCGTCCATGCGCATCTGCAATTGGAGGTCAGCGGCGTCCTGGTACGTCCGAAGGTCTTCATAGGCGCCACCCAGCGTCTGTCGAACGCGTTGGATCTGACGACGCTGATCCGCCTGCCGATGTAATGCGGTCGCGGCCGTTGCCAGGATCAGGACCAGCCCCACCAGCGCAGCTCCGCGGAGGACGCCCCGCCGAAAGGCGCGATGCTGGCGGCGCACTTCGGCGCCGGGCAGATTGGCCGCCACCCAGTTCCGGTCAAACACGTGTCGGTAAATCCGGTTTCGGACATCGAGCAGGCCTTGGGAGACTCGGATGATGCCGGAAAGCCGCAACAGGCAGACGAAGGGATTGGCGGGATCGTCGGCCACGGCCTTGCCGGTTTGGATTCGCGCGTAGAGGTCGAGGAGTGCCATCAGGTCGGTCTCCGCACGCAGGAGCCGCTCGCGCACAAAGATCAGATTGTCGTCGCGCTCCCGGGCATGTGAAGAGAGGAACAATTCCGTGCACAGTTGGTCGACGAGTTCTTCACTGCCCACCCACCAACGCCGGTCTTTAACGGCATCGGCTACGGCGCGGCATAGGCGTTGAGTCAAATAGGGGTGACCCCCGGTCCAATACCAGACTCGGCGTAAGACGCGCCCGGGCGCCCGAGGGTCCGTCGAACCCGCCATTCGAGTGACGGCCGCGAGGCCAGCGGCCAGGGGTGCCGCCTCCTTTTCGGAAAAATCATTGAGCTCGATGCGCTGCCCAATATTGAAGGGGGTGGTTTTGGAATCACTAGTGAGATCCGTCGGGGAGGCGACCCCGAGCAGACAAAAGGTCAATCCCTCGAATTCCGGTTCCTGGCTGCGGCGATTGTAACATTCGCGAATCGCGGCGAAGAATTCGTCCGTGGAGAAAGGCAGACTCCTGACCGTGTCGATTTCGTCGATGAAAATGACCAGGGCCGGCTTTGAAGGAGGGCTGAGGTCCCGGCATTGGCTGATGAGATGGGGAAGGAGGATCTCGCGGATGGCGGTGAAGAAACGCTGGCAGGGACCGAGCCTCCGGTTGGATTCCCAGAAGGCTTCCAGTTGTTCCTCGAGCCCTGCCTGTCGTCCCAATCGCAAGAGCAGGCCGTCGTACCATTGATCGGGCCTGAGGTTCTGACCGATCGCAGTAAGATCCAGCACGAGGACTTGCAGTCCCTTTTCGCGCAAACGTCGGGCGGTCCGCACCATCAGAGAGCTCTTCCCCATTTGCCGGGAAGTCAGGACGTAGCAGAACTTGCCGGCCATGAGGCCAGCCAAAAGATCGGCATCGGCCCGACGTTCGACATAGGATGGCGCGTCGGCGTGCAGGGTGCCGCCGACCACGTAAAACGACGTATTTTCTGAGGTCATTTCCGTCACTTCCGGACTTCCTGAGCGACTATGCTCGCCAGCCCTAGGGCATGCGAGCGTGGAGTTGGGGATGGTGCGGCATCGCACTCGTCCGTCGAATGGAGATCGAGGACGACGAACGACGAGAAGCGGGCGCTTAGTGTGGTGTCTCTCAATTGGCTGGTGTATCGCCGCAAGGGGTTTTCGCCTCCCGCGAGGCGCTAGCGACGCGCATACCCTCCACACTAGCTACCGGCATCCGGGTGGCGGCTGGGGAAACCCTGGGCCGCCGGCTGAGGGCCGCCGACCTACAACAGAAGCGTTTTTTGCGTCCCCTCGGCGACAGTCCACTGTCGCCTTGGAGCTTGCCAAGCCCCGCCCGTTCCACCTCTTATTGGGCGTGACCACGATCAAACACAAGCGGCACAGTTTTAAGATGGGGCTTTTAAGGTTTATGCGGATAGCGAAGAGCGCATTAGCGCGTGCGATGCTGGCTTCAGGGATTGCGAGTGCTGTCGCAGTCAGTCAAGCCGGCGGGATGTTGGAGAGCCTCACCGAGCCGCATGAGGGACACTCGATGCGGGCGACTTCGACGATGCGCATGGGCGAGTTGCATTCCACGAGACGGGAACGCGTGCCGGATCCCACCGCGCAGCCCAAAGGGGATCTGGAAGAGGCGAGCAACTGGGATAATTTCCGGATTGCGCCGGGAGCGACGCACGTATTGATGGATGAGCGGGGACCGGGGGTCATTACGCACATCTGGCTGACGTTTCTGGGGCCGGAGCCCCAGGACTGGGCCCCGCAAGGTTCGGCGAATCATCAGGAGATGCTGTTGCGTATGTATTGGGATGGGCGCGGTCGTCCCGCCGTCGAGGCGCCGGTGGGCGATTTTTTCGCGAATTGTTTTGGGAAACGAAGCACGGTCGTGAGCCTGCCGGTGGTCGTCGAAGACGCGGATTGGTACAATTGTTATTGGCGGATGCCGTTCCGGAAGTCGGCGCGGATCGAGATTGTGAACCAAAGTGATCGGCCGATCAGTCTGCTCTATTACAACATCGACTGGATCAAGTTGAAGAAGCTGGCGCGACGCACGCCCTATTTCCACGCGCAGTATCGGCAGGAATACCCGGCCCAAAACGGCAAGGATTATGTGGTGCTCGAGACTCAAGGGACGGGCCATTACGTCGGGACAGTGCTGGCGGTGCGGACCCGCAGTCCGGCCTGGTTCGGCGAAGGCGATGAGAAGATTTACGTTGATGGCGAATCGAGCCCCTCGATCTGGGGCACGGGGACGGAGGACTATTTTCTTTCGGCCTGGGGTCTTAAGACGACCAGCACGCCGTTCTTTGGAGTGCCCTATTTCGACCAGTGGGGAATTGTGGGGGGACACACGAGCGCCTACCGATGGCATGTGAGCGATCCGATCGTGTTTCAACGTGGAATCAAAGTCACCCTGGAACATTTCGGGTGGATCTCGCCCGACGAGAATCCCGAACATCGCGCCACGAGTTGGAATGAGCGCGAAGATGACTATGCCAGCGTGGCCTTTTGGTACCAGACCGGCGAAAGCACATTCCAACCAGGCATTCCTCCCGCTCGTGAACGAACATTGCCCAGCCTGGAACGGGTGCTGGTTGCGGCGGGCGACTTCACGAATGCGGTGCATCACGGGAAAGGCGCCGCAGTGACGCAAACGCTCGATTTCTATTCGCGGCCGCAGTTGTTCTATCGCCCCGAGCAACCGGAAGACGCATGGGTCGAAATCCCGTTCCAGGTCGAACGGAAGGAACCCTTGCGCTTGTTGATCCAGGCGACCCAGGCGGAGGATTACGGGCGCTACCAGGTCTTGCTGGACGGTAAACCGGTGGGCGAACCGCTCGATTTTTATGCGGCCACGCTCGGTAGCGCCGAGTTTCATCTGCTCGATTTCTGGCCCGAACCGGGGCCGCACACCGTGCGGTTGGAGTGTGTGGGCCGGAATCCACAGTCGGCCGGATATTATTGCGGAATCGAATCGGTCCGCCTGCGCGAGCGCCGTCCTCGCGTCATGACCCTAGGCTATGACCGGGAGAAGGATTGGCGGACCGAACCCCAATTATATCGTTGAACGCGCAACCCATGAAAACTGAATATTTAAGGTCAGCGTCCTCCTCACATCTCCAGCCGGCTTTTCGCCCGGCGGGGGGGATTGGAGTCACGAAATCGTGCGGCTGGCGCGTGGGGTTGATCGTGCTCTTGTGGGCATTGGGTTGGGGCGGGTCCGGGTTTACTGGCCTCGGGGAATCCATCGCCCCGACGATCACGACTTCGTCGTTGTTGGAAGAGATGACGGATCTGTCGGGGATGGCAGTGTTTCCCGATCCGGCCTACACCTGCAAACAATTCTCTTCTTATGATCGCAAAGCCAAGTCACCCGAGGTGGACTGGTTTGCCAACGGAGATGCGGGGAATTATTTGCGGGCTGAAGAACATGGCGGACGGACGGAGTATGTGATGATGGACGCCGTGGGTCCCGGCGCCGTGGTGCGGATCTGGTCGGCGAATCCGGCAGGCACTCTGCGGATATACCTGGATGGCGGCGCCACACCGGTTTTGGAGTCGCCCATGACGGATGTATTGGGTGGAAAATTCCCCGGCTTGCCGCGTCCACTTTCGGGGGAGTACAGCAAGGGATGGAACCTCTATTTTCCGATCCCCTACGCGAAGGGTTGCAAGATCACGAGCGACAAGGACGGGTTCTATTACCACGTGAATTACCGGACGTATGAGCGCGGCGCCCGGGTGGAAACGTTTCAACCCAGCCACCTCCAATCACTCGATGGCGAACTCCGGAAGGTTGCGGCGCGGCTCAGTCAGCCAGGACCCAGGGAGGTTCAAACCGAAGGACGGACGGAGCCTTTTCAACTGACGGTCTCTCCGGGGGAGACTGTCAGGGAAAGTTACCGCGGCCCTGCGGCTTTCGCTCGCGCACTCGTGAGGGCGAAGAGCGATAACCCCGAAATGGCTTTGCGGGGTGTGATTGTGAAAATCCATTTCGACGGTGAACTCTGCGTGGAAGCGCCATTGGGCGATCTTTTTGGGACTGGGCCGGGGATTAACGCTTATCGCGCGCTGCCGTTGGGGATGGCAAAGGACGGGGAAATGTACAGTCAATGGTTTATGCCATTCCGAGACGGAGCGGTTATCGAACTGACGAACTATGCCGGCAAAGAGGTCGCGCTCACGGGCGAGTTAGAGTTGCAGGATTACGCATGGACCGAGCGTTCGATGCACTTCCACGCCAAATGGCGCGTCGCAAACGACGTCCCGACCCGACCCATGATCGACTGGAATTACCTCACCGCTTACGGGCGGGGCGTGTTTGCCGGCGTCGCATTCACGATCGACAATCCGGTTAAAGATTGGTGGGGCGAGGGCGACGAAAAGATCTACGTGGACGGGGAGACGTTTCCGAGCCATTTCGGGACAGGCACCGAAGATTATTACGGCTACGCCTGGTGCTGGCCGGCGCTGTTCACGCATGCCTATCATGCGCAGCCGCGCTGCGACGGACCGGGAAATTATGGCCGGACCAGCGTGAACCGATTCCATATTATCGACCGGATCCCGTTCACGCGGGACTTTCGGTTCGACATGGAGTTGTGGCATTGGCATGCGCGCTGCCGGGTGAATCTCGCCGTCACGGGGTATTGGTACGCGCGGCCGGGCGGGCACGATGGATTCCGACCCATTCTCGCAGGCGAAGCCGTAGTGCGGCCGCTGGCAGAATATGTGGCGCCGCGCGTGGATGGGGCGATCGAAGGTGAAACGATGAGGATCCTCGAGGTCACGGGCGTTGTGTCGCCGCAGGAATGGGCAAATTTAAGCAGCGACAAACAGTTGTGGTGGCATGCCGGGATGAAACCAGGGGACCATCTAACTCTGGCCTTTCCCGCCCCCCAGGTGGGCAAATACCATGTGACGGCCCGATTTCTGAGGGCCCGCGATTACGGAATCCATCAGCTCGCCATAAACGGCAGGAATGCCGGACCCCCGATGGATTTTTACAGCCCGGAAGTCACTCCTTCAGAGGAGGTGAATCTCGGCATGTTCGATTTGAAAACCGGCGACAATCTCTTCTCGGTGACCGTGGTGGGAGGCAATGATCAAGCCGTCAAATCCTACATGTTCGGGCTCGATTATTTGCTGATCAAACCGGCGGATTGAAGAAACAGATCGCGCGTCAGGCCACGCAGTTCAATCCTCACGGGGTCTCGTTGAAATAGATCTTCAGATTGTGGGTGGCCCGGCCGGCAGCGACGACGTCCAGTTTTCCATCGCCATTCAAATCGGCCAACCGGAGATCTTCGCAGGCCATGGAATTGTCGTCGATGACGTGCGGGGTCCATCGGCTGCCCTCACCGTCCATCGGACTGAACATCTTGATTCCAACCCGGGGCGGGGACTCCCGGTTGGGGGCGCGCCAACCCACCACGATTTGGTCGCGACCAATCCCAATCAAGTCGCCGCAAGCCAGGGCGTGGCCCTCTGCGAGCGAATCGTCCAGGACTTCGCGTCGCCAACTTGTGTTCTCGGATGCGGAATCGGGCGCCGAGTAGAAGGCGAGGACATGGCCATGCATCGGCTCGACGGCCGCGATGAATTTGTGTCCACTGGCCAGTTTTCCGGCGCGAATTTCGCCCGCCCCGCCGATATCATTTGTGCCAACCGGAGTCAGCACGAGCCGATTCTGTGTGGTGGACCAGTCGGACAAAAAGATGCCTTCCTTGCCTGCGATGAGAAATTCGTCCGCGGGATCATCGTCCCACTGGACGACATCGAAATTGTGGGTCTTGTGCAGGCTATCATCGACCAACCGGACATCCCAGGTGTCTCGGGGATCCGCCGGCAGGGTGTAGCGCTGGATCTTGACACCCAAGCCCTCGCCGGTCTGCGGTTTGTTGCCACGCCCATGAAGCGGAACGGAGATCAGGGTCCATCGCCCTTGCCAGTCTTGAGCCCAGCGAATGCGATGCACGACCGGCTCGTGGGGAAGGGGAATGGACTGCCACAGTTGGGTCCGATCCTGAGGCGGGAGCAGATAAAAGAGCGCGCCGCTGTTGAGAGTATCGGAGGGATTCCACCCCGCGCCAATGGCGATCTCGGCTTTGCCGTCACCATCGAGATCTTCCGCGGCGATGCAAACGTTGTCTTCCGGGGTGAGCTTCCCAATGATCCGCTGTTTTTGCCAGGCGGGATTCCGGTACCACACGACCTCATCACGGTCGACCATCAGGATGTCGGGTCGTTGATCTCCGTCCACATCGGCGATGGCCACTCCATAGCCGATACCCACTTGGGCGTCGATTTCGAGTGGACGAAACCTGGGTTCGGGGGGCGCGTCCGCCGAACAGATCAGGGCTCCCAGGAACAACACCCCGATCGGAAATACAGCGCGGGCCAAGCCAGACATCTTATAAAGTCTCTTGTGGTTGAAGTCGGGTCCGTTAAGGGGAATTGAATTTGGCCGCCAGACCAAACGGCGCCAGGCCTCGCGACGTACGCCCGATCAACAGAAGATCGGACGGCCGCGAGGCCCTGCAATCGACGGGGAACCGACCCAACTCTCCCTTCGCCAAAGGACCGCTTTAACTGTTTTCGCCTTTGACCAGTTCGATCTTCTTGGCGGTGACCACTTGTTTTCCATCCACTTCTTTCACCGTGCCGGTAACCTTGATCTTCTTGTTTTCCTGGCACAATTCAGGATGGAATTTCTTGGCGACTTCGTTCTGCTCGAGGTAGTAATTCACTTTCTTGCCGGCCTTCTCGACCTGGACCACGTTCTGGCAGGTCTTGGCCTCTTTCAGGGCGCACTTGGCGCACATTCCTTCGCCGACGAGAGTCACTTCCTTGTCGGCGGCAATTGCGGTGGAGAGGGTTGCGAGAAGAGCGAGGCTGCAGATGGCGGAGGTTATGATTTTCACGGGATATTGTCCTTTTGGTTGACCATTAAACCGTCACAGATTGGACCATAAACCGTCGTGGGCGTTCAAGCCAGCATGATTTTCAGAATCCTGTTCTCTAATCCCTCATGCCTTCCCCAAGGCCTGATGTCTGCCTGTGGGAGAGCCCGGCTTGGCCATCAGGCGTGGGCGCGTTCGTGCCGGCGAAAGTGCAACAAGTGGGTTGTGAGCTGGCGGGCTTTGTGGCATGAATGGCCGCGGGTATGGATTACGAAGCGGTGATCGGACTGGAGACCCACGTCCAACTGAAGACGAAGTCGAAGATGTGGTGTGGCTGCGCGAATGAATATGGAGCTCCGCCGAACACCCAGGTCTGCCCCGTCTGCCTTGGGATGCCCGGGGTGTTACCGGTCGCAAATGAGGAGGCGCTGCGCCTGACGGTCTTGACGGGGATGTTGCTGGGCTGTGAGATTCCGGCCTTCGCGAAGTTCGACCGGAAGAATTACTTCTATCCGGACATGCCGAAAAACTACCAGATCAGCCAGTATGATCGGCCGTCGGCATTGGGAGGCCAGGTCGAATTTGAGTTTGAGGGCGGGATCCGCCGGGTTCGGATCACGCGGGCGCATCTGGAAGAGGACGTGGGGAAGAGCTTCCATTTCGAGCGACAGAGCGGAGTGGATTTTAACCGGGCGGGTGTGCCGTTGTTGGAGATCGTATCTGAACCGGACCTGAGTTCGGGGGAGATGGCTTACGAATATCTGAATGCGTTGAAGGATATCCTGGTTTACGGTGGAGTGAGCGATTGCGACATGGAAAAGGGCATGGTCCGCTGCGACGTAAATGTGAGCATACGGCCTCGCGGAACCGAGCCGCTAGGCGCTAAGATCGAGCTTAAGAATCTCAACAGTTTCAGTGGTGTGCGCCGGGCGGTGACGTATGAGATCCGACGACAGACCGACGTCCTTGGAGGGGGAGGCACCCTGAGCCAGGAAACCCGGCGGTGGGACGACGACACGGGAGTGACCGAAATGATGCGGACCAAGGAGATGGCGCACGATTACCGCTACTTTGCCGATCCCGATCTCATGCCTTTTGCGCCGTCGGCGGAGTGGCGGTCGGAGGTGCGCGGACGAGTCGTGGAATTGCCGTTGGCGCGCAAACGGCGATTCATGAAGGAATATCAATTGCCGGCGGGCGATGCCGAGGTGTTCAAGAATGACGTCGGGCTAGGGGAATATTTTGAGCGGGTTGCGGCGCAGTCAAAAAATGCCAAGGCGTTGGCCAATTGGGTGATCAACAATCTGCGGGCCAAACTATCCGAGACCCGCGGGACGTTGTCGGACCTGAAGTTCCCGGGGGAGGGGTTGGTGGAGTTGGTGGAGGCGGTGGATTCGGGTCGGGTGAGCAGTAGTATGGCCCAGGAGATATTCGGTGAAATGTTTACGAGTGGAGATCGGCCGGGAGCGATCATCGGGCGGAGGGGATGGGTGCAAGTGAGCGATGCGGATGCTTTGGAGCCGTGGTGCGAACAGGCGATTGCCGAAAACCCGAGATCCGCGGCAGACTATTTGGCGGGAAAGGCTGCGGCGCTGAACTTCCTCAAGGGCCGAGTCATGAAGTTGAGTCAAGGAAAGGCGAATCCTAATTTGGCGGGGGAGATCCTTGCTCGCCTGCTCAAGGCCAGGGGGAGCAACTCCGGGTCGAGCTCAAAGTGAGCGGTTCGGAGCTGGTGAGGGGCCTAAGAAAACAGGCTGTTCGGAGGGTGTGAGCGGCGTCCGAGATTATGCGTGCAAAATGGGCGCGATGAGGTATTAGTGCCTGACATGGACTTGCTTTCTTACTGGAATTTAGTGGAGCGTCCCTTTGAAAACACCTGGGACGTGCGGTTCTTTTTCCAGAGCCGCGATCACGATGAGGCCTTGAGCCGTCTTGGGTTCCTCGTAGGTGAGCAAACCATGCTGATCGGGATGTTGACGGGAGAGATCGGGTGCGGAAAGACGCTGACGCGGGCGGTATTCACGGATCGATTGGATCGCCAGCGATTTCGGGCGGTGATTCAGGAAAACTCGGCGTTTTCGTTCAGCGAGATGCTGGGCTCGATCCTTGAGGATCTGGATCCGACCGTTTCGTCGGCGAACCAGACGAAACACGCGCGTTGGGCACGGTTGCAGGAGGTGGTGGGGAAGCTGCACTACGAGGGCCGGCATTTGGTTTTGATTTTCGATGAGGCGCAGGAGATGGCGCCGGCGTCGTTAAACGAGCTGAAGTTGCTTTCGAATTTGAACGGGGCGGGGGTGAATTATCTGACGATTGTGTTGGTGGGACAGCCCGAGTTACGGGCGATGGTGAGCAAGCAACCGGCGATTAACCAGCGGATCAGCCTGCGGTTTCATCTTAACCCTCTCGATCTTGAGGAAACAGGGAATTACCTGCGGCACCGGCTGCGGGTGGCTGGGCATCCATCGGGTGATCTTTTTCCGCCGGAGTCGACGGAGCGGGCCTATCAGGTGTCCAAAGGGGTGCCGCGAGAATTGAACCGGATCGCGAAGCTGGCGTTGGAGTTTGCCTGGGTCAAGGAACTCCCGATGGTGACGCAGGAGGCGGTGGAAGCGGTTATTCGAGATCTGCAGCGGCATCAGAATTTACCCGGGGCGTTTGTCTCCTAGCGAGGCGTCGCCTCAGACCATGCGAGGTCATTTCAATTCACCAGGCGCCGTTACCTGATCTTCCCGCCGAGATGACGCCTCGCTGATAGAATCCTTGATCCGGTAAACAACCAAACCAAAACTTGACCTGTCCGCAACATATTTGAGCGATCAAGGATTCTAGTCCAACGAATCGCAGCCTCAAACCGACCAGCGCTTTGAGCTGATCCAGATCGGGAATCTGGAAGTTCGAATCCGGGATTTCCCGCGGGCACGGGGGCGGGAGCTAAGCCGGAACCACATTGCACTCGGGAGCCGGCGCGTCCTCCGAATCCGGAACAGCTTCGATGATCGAATCCCGGTAGCTGGGAATGACGCGATGCCGAGGGGGAACGATCAGGAAGTCCTCGGGGTCCCATCGAGCATCAACCCAGCGCTGGAGGAGACTGAGATCACCTTCGACCACCTGGAATTGCCAACCGTTTTGGCGGCAGAGCGCGCGAACCTTCTCAGGCAGATCGAGGGGATGCGCGAAATCGAAATCAATGAGCACGCCATGGGTGTAATGGTCGGTCCAACTGTTCATGATTTCGAGCAGGTGCCGGGCGTTTTCTTCCCCGTATTTTTCAATCCACTGCTGATAGGTCGAGTTGCCCAGGGAATGCGCGTCGCCGGCCCGGACGGGAAGGAGTGCGGGATGGGCGGGTGGCACGGAGCCGCCGCGGCGTTTAAGGCATTCGAGCCAGCCCGAGGAGTAGAAGTAGGCTGATGGAGTATCCTGGGCAAGCGCCCCGTAGCGCGCGCGGGAGCCAAGGAAAAAGGTGATACAATCGTGGGCCCGCGGCAGAACGAGCGGGGTATGGCGGGCGCGGAGACCCTGAACGATATTCCCGCAAAGGCCGTATCCGATAAGGAGGGCGTCGTACTTGTCTGACGGTTGAGCGTCGACAAATTCCTGGAGACGCTGTCGGCCGATCACGGGATGGTCGTGGAGGCCCTGGGTGAGGAAATCAAGGTCGAGGGTGTTGATCGAGCGCGAGGCAGCGTGGCAGATTTCCCGGAGGGCGATTTCGCAGGCGATGATTTTAAGGTAGCGCGGGGTCACTGCGGGGGAGTCGTTATCCACGATGGGCGGTCCAGCGGATGGCCTGGGAAAGAAGCCTGCGGTAACTGGGATTTTCGTAGGCGGATCGATCATGGCCGAGTTGGATGGCGACGACGCGGGCTTTCCGGTATAGATGCGACCACGCGATAACGGGATTACTGGTCGGCTCCCGGGTCAGGAGGAGCCTATCAACATCGGGGTGGATATCAAGGTTGCCATAGGTTTCATCCCGAATGCTGAAGTCGGAGAGCCCCCGGGTGACCGGGTGGTGGGGGTCGACGATTTCAACGGGTATCTGGACGCCATGAAGATAGGATGAGGCCGGTTGTTCCCTGCCCTCTTCGACGCGTTTGGCGAGGAGGTATCGGCCGCCGATGATCTTGCCATATTCGGTCCACTCCTGATAGTTGGCCAGGGAATGGTGGAGCGCGACGAGGCCCTTGCCTTGTTCCAGCCGGGCGATGAAGTTGGCCTTGGTTTCATCTGTGATCGGTTGCCACATGTCATACAGAACGAGGACGTCCCAAGCGTCGGCTTTCTCATTCGCGAGCCACGCTTGGGCTGCGGGATGTTCGACCCATTTAACGCTGACGTCCGGCAGGTTTTGGAAGAGTTGATGGAACTCGTTTGTCTGAAAATCGTGGCCACCCACAAAGAGGAGGACCCGGACCGGTTCGGCAGCGCGACCCAGGGGCAAGCCGGCCAACAGGGCGAGGATGAAAGGAAGGCAGCGCAAGAGCGGGGGATGGCTGGAGATCCATTTCATGTCGCAAGTCTAGCGAAAGTCGGTCAACGAAGGAAGCTGATTTCCCGGATGAGTCAGTCCTTCAACAGGTCCTGGATCTCCTCCCAACTCAAGGATGCGGCGAGTTGCTCTTCGTCGCCTAGCATCACGTCGAAGAGGCCGCGTTTGCGGGTTTGAAGGTTGAGGATTTTTTCCTCCACAGTCCCGCGAGCGATGAGCTTGTAGCTCGTCACGACGTTTTGCTGGCCGATGCGGTGGGCGCGATCAGTGGCCTGGGCTTCGACGGCCGGGTTCCACCACGGATCGAAATGGATCACGGTATCGGCGCCGGTCAAGTTCAGGCCCTGGCCGCCCGCTTTGAGACTGATCAGAAAGACAGGGATAGCGGGATCGCGCTGAAAGCGATCTACGATCGCGGTCCGATTTGGCGTGGATCCGTCGAGGTAACAGAAGGGCAGGTCCCGGGCTGAAAGCTTCTCCCGCAGCAAAGCGAGCATCCGGGTGAACTGGCTGAACACCAGAACGCGATGCCCCCCGTCGAGCACTTCATCGAGGAGTTCTTCGAAGAGTTCTAGTTTGGCAGATTGTCCGGCCTGCCAGGATTCAGCGTCCGGGAGGATAGACGGTTGTATGGGTGCCGGGTCGACCGGATGGGGCGGTGCGGCGACGGGGAGCAGGCGAAGATCGCAACAGATCTGGCGGAGTCGCAACAGGGCGGTAAGGACGATCATTCGTCCTTGGGGAAGGGCGCGGTTTGAGGCGGCACCGGACAATTCCTGGCGGGTGGCATGGAGGACCTGTTGATAGACTTGCTTTTGGGTATCGGTGAGGTCGCAAGTGCTCACCTGTTCGATCTTCGGAGGAAGATCGGCGGCGACCTCGCGTTTGAGCCGCCGGAGGAGGAAAGGCTGCAACCGCCGAGCGAGGCGTTCCTGGACTTGTCGATCGCGATCCCGAACTATCGGCAGTTCATAGCGTTCGCGGAAATCCGGAGCGGCGCCGAGGTAACCGGGCATCAGGAAGTCGTAGATCGACCAGAGATCGAGGACGGAGTTTTCGATCGGGGTACCGGTTAGGACGAGGCGATGTTGGGAACGAATGGCTTTGACGGCCTGGGCGTTTTGGGTCTGGCGGTTTTTGATATGCTGGGCTTCATCGAGGATGACGGTATCGAACGTCAAGTCGCGATAGCACTCGGCATCGCGTCGGAGCAGGGCATAGCTCGTGATGACGAGGTCATGGTTCGGGATGAGGGCCAATGATTCGCGTCGGCGGGGTCCCTGCAAAGTCAGCACTCGCAATCCCAAGGAATACTTCGCTGCTTCCTGGGCCCAGTTGAACACGAGCGAAGTGGGACAGACAACGAGCGTGGGATGATCGGCCGGCGGCACGTCCGCATGGGAGGGAATCCGGATTCGAAGGAGCGCGATGTGAACCAGGGCTTGCAAAGTTTTGCCCAGGCCCATTTCGTCGGCGAGGATCCCGCCAAAGCCATTTGCGCGCAAGAAGCGGAACCAGGCGACGCCATACTTTTGGTAAGGACGCAGGACGGATTCGAGGTCGCCGAGGGGTGGCGGGGTGATTTTAATTTCGCCGCGTTGGCGGGCAGCGCGTTGTTGCCAGGCCTTGGGGGCCTGGACCTGCCACTGCGAGTGCTGTCGAAGGGTGGCATCGAGGAAACCGGCCTGCGCGTTGTCGAGCCGATAGCCGCCGGGGTGTTGTTGTGGCGCGCAATCGAGCAACACTTCCTGGAGTTCCTCGACGGCGCCGGTGTCGAGCAGGACCGATTTGCCATTTTTGTGCGGGGCGTGGCTTTGGCCGGAGCGCAGAAGACGCTGGACCTCGGCGGGTGCGAGGCGTTCGCCGCCGCGGGTTTCGTAAGCGATGTTGAGGTCGAACCACTGTTCGCCGGAAGCGGAGATCTGAAAGCGGGGTTCAAGCCAATCGAGATTCTTGCGGGTGTTGCGTTCGAGGCGTTCTTCGAGCGTCACATGCCACTCCTGTTCGAGGCGCGGATAATACCGGGCGAAAAAGTTCAAAACGGCGTTTTGGCCTTTCAGATGATAGAGACCGCCCGGAACGGGCCCGGTGAATCCCGCCTGGAAGAGCCGCGCCAGTGCAGCGCGCTCGGCCTCCAGATCCCGAGCGAAATAGCGGGTTGGGGATTGGGGATCGACGAACCAGGGCTCGTCATTCGCAAAGCCGGCAAACGGTCGATCGCCGTAGGATCCATCGATTCTTGCCTCGAGCGCGGCGAGATGGCCGGCGAGGTGCAGCGTGAACTGCGGTTTCAAGGTGACGAAGGTAAAGTCCTCGGAGTTGAAGCCGGCCTCGGCCTGATGCTGGTTCACGAGTTGTGGCCATTGACGGATCAGAAAGCGCGGCACGCGTGGACGGGGAATGCGCATGGCCGCCTTGACCAGGTTCTCAAATCCCGTCGGCAAATCAAGCGGACGCAGGGTCAGATCGGTGAAGACCCAAGAAGGGCTTCCGTGGATGATACCCTGGGGGGCGGCACCAGCGAGGCTCAGCAGAATTTCACCGCCGGGTTCGAGCCTGGCGCGGAGGACTGGGCGCAGGGGATCGTCGATGATACGAACCGTGCGGCCTTTGCCGAGGGTCACACGTGGATGTCCAACCAGGTGCGGCAGGAGGCTCGCGAACTGTTCATGGTTCAGACGCACCATCGATGGGGTATCGCCATTGTTAAGTCCTTCGAGCGCGGTGAGTAGTTTGGCATCCTGGGGGTCGAGTGCAAATGGGGTTTGAAAGGGGAGGGAACTTAGCGGGCAGTGACGGTTTCGCCACCGGCCTTCGAGGCATAACATAACGTGGCCGCGCGGCAGGGCTTCGCGGAGGTTGGGCGGCAGGATCACGAAAACTTCGAGAGATTCCCCGGCCACTCCCGGATCGACGCGCGTAAGGGATTTAGTCGAACGCCGTTGGATGGGTGCGGCCGAGGATGGTTTGAAATTGGGAGGGGAAGGCGGCAAGTCGGCAGAAGCGAGTGAGCGCAAGTAATGCAAACCTACGGCGATGGAATGTGCGCAAATCAATCCGCGATCGCGGGAATCGCGACACGGACACACGTTGTCGGCGTCGAGCGCGCTGCGGATCAATAGCCCGGCCGGGTAGGTCGCGCTGCCTTCCCGGACCCGGCCGCGCAGCTGGGGGCTGTGCCACTCGGACTGGAGCACGGACCCGGAAGCAACCAGGGCGCGGGCGCGTTGCATGGCCTCCCAGCCGGCCAGTTTTGCAAACAGCGCATCGTTCAAGTCGATGCTCATTGGGTGGGAGGATGACGTAATCAGAAATGAAATGCAAAAGATGAGGCGCAGCGCCGGCCGGAGAACATTAGGATCAATTCACGAAAGGGGGAACGCGTCGAACCAGCTCGTCGACCGCGACCGAACCCTTGCTGATGTCGTATCTGCGGAATGAGTGCAGACGGAGGTCACGGCGCTCTTGCGAAGGGTGTCGCAATGCGGCAAGAATGTGGGCGATCCGATATGACCCATACTGCTGCTGTCCCAGTCCGCAACTCACTGTTCCTGGTAACGCTGGTGGCGGCGACCGGCGGTTTTCTCTTTGGATATGACACCGCGGTAATCAACGGAACCAACCAATATCTTACCGCCCATTTTGGCCTGACACCGGCGCAGGAGGGATTTTCCGGGGCAAGTGCGATTCTGGGATGCATTCCGGGCGCGATGGCGGCGGGATTTTTAAGCGATCGTTTCGGCCGACGTAAGGTGCTTTTTCTCTGCGCGATCTTCTACGCTGCGTCGGCCATGCTCTCGGCTGTGCCACGAACCTTCGACCAATTCCTGGCTGCGCGGTTTTTGGGCGGGTTGGGGATTGGGGTATCGTCGATGTGTTGTCCAATCTATATCGCGGAGCTGGCGCCGGCCGCGAAACGCGGACGGCTGGGCTCGCTGTTTCAACTTGGGATCGTGGTCGGAATATTCCTGACACTTTTTATCAATGCCGGGATCCAGGGGAGAGGTGATGAAGCGTGGAACATCAGCACGGGCTGGAGGTGGATGCTGGGGGCGGAGGTGATTCCGGCGATGTTCCTGTTGTTCCTCCTCTATTTCGTGCCGGAAAGTCCCCGTTGGTTGATTCAAGCCGAAAGGGAATCCGAGGCGCGGCGGGTATTGGAAGGACTCATGGACGCGGAGCAGGCGCGGGAGGAGATTGAGGCAGTGCGGCGGGTGTTGGGCCGGGAAGAAGGCCGGTTCGGCGAGTTGTTCGATGCCCGATTTCGGACTCCGCTGATTGTGGCAGTGGCCCTGATGGCGTTTTCGCAGTTCAGCGGGATCAACGCAATCATGTATTACTCCACCAAGATATTCACGACCGCGGGGATTGGGGTGAAGGACGCGTTTGGATCGTCGGTAATCGTCGGCATGGTGAACGTCCTATTCACTTTTGTGGCGATCGGTTTTGTGGACCGGCTCGGGCGCCGCCGGCTTTTGCTGATCGGGCTGGCGATTCAGGTAATTGCGCTCGGGACGGTGGGCGCCCTCTTTTTCGGCGGGGTGGGGGGGGTGGCTTTGCTGGCGGCGGTTCTGGCTTTCATTGCCGCGTTCGCGATGGCATTGGGGCCGATCCCATGGATCGTATGTTCGGAGGTGTTCCCGACCAGGATTCGAGGACGGGCGATGTCGGTGGCGACGTTCACTATTTGGACCGCCTGTTACCTGGTGGCGCAGTCTTTTCCAATGTTGAACGATCATCCGGCAATTGGTCCGGCAAAGACGTTCCTGATTTATACCGCATTCAGTTTGGCGGCATGGGTGTTCGTGCTTTTGAAACTGCCGGAGACGAAGGGCCGGACACTCGAGGAGATTGAGGTGTCGTGGTCCGGCCCGGTGACGCCGTTGTCCATGGAGCGATCGTATTCCCGCAAACCTTAAGCGGGAAACGGAGGCGAGAGTTGGAAAGGTTGCGGTCTGGGCCGTCAAATGCCTTGGTCTTCCGAGGCGGACTATGAATTCCACCAGGCTGCGTGAAGCAAATGGACCAGTGGCGAACGTGCCAGGGGACAATTATCGAGATGAGTAACCTCGACAATGCCCCGCGAAGTGACCGTGAGGAACACGGCGTCTGCGGTGAAGAGTTGGGCGAGGGTGATGGGAACCTCCGTTGCGGTCAGTCCAAGGCTGGCGCTCAACCGAAGAATGCCAGCCCGGGTGATACCGGGGAGAACGCCAGAAGTTAGCGGGGTGGTGCAGAGGCAGTTTTTTCGGAGCCAGAAAACATTCGCGCAGGAGGTTTCCGTGACTTCACCCCGAGTATTGAGCAGGAGCGCGTCGTCGGCGTGGGCGATGTCCGCGTCATAGCGGGCGAGCACATAGGCAAGCCGATTGCAGGTCTTGAAGCCAGTGAGGGGATCGTCGGGAGAGATCCGGATTTTGGAGGTCACCAGTCGCCATCGAGCGGGAAGGCGGGGGTCGACCACGGGCGCGGAATGGAGGCTCATGAAAAGCGTGGGGAGAGAGGCGTGTTCGAACGAATAGCCGCGCGGACCCACACCGCGGGTCAAGGTAAGACGAAGCAGTGCGTTCGAAATCCGATTGCGTCGGATCAGCTCGATCATCGCGGCGTGGAGCTCGGCAGCTGAATGCGGACGCGCGATGTGGAGAAATTCCGCGCCGCGGTCGAGGCGGTCAAGATGCAGCTCCCAACGCAAGGGGTGGCCGTCTCGAACGAGGATGGTTTCAAAGAGCCCGTCACCATAGAGGAGTCCGCGATCGTAGATCGACACCCGGGCCTCATCGGCAGGCAAAAAAAAGCCGGAATGAAAAACGATCGGGAACGGACCATGGTCCCCTGCGGCGTGACCGGCCGGATCCTCGGGCGAATAAGTGGACGCAGGGGAGTTCAAGTCTTCTTCACCCCACGGCCTTTGGCGTGCGGCAAGGATTCCGGGCCGGGTAGCGATATTGAGGGGAAAGAGACGGCGCGGAGAAAACCGCCGGCTTTGGCGAGGGTCTCCGCATATTCAGCTTCAGGGGAGGAATCGGCGACGATACCGGCCCCGGTATGGAACCAGGCCTTGCCCGCGGTGGTGATGGCGGTGCGAATGACAATGCTGAGTTGACTCTCCTCGTTGAACCCCAGATATCCAAGGGCCCCAGTATACGGGCCGCGCCCGATGGGTTCCAGTTCATCGATGACTTCCATGGCCCGGATTTTTGGCGCACCCGTGATTGAACCGCCGGGAAAACATTGGGAGAGGGCGGACAGATGACTGAGTTCGGGGCGGAGCCGCCCTTCGATCGTAGCGACGAGATGCTGGACTTGCGGGAACCGTTCCAGTCGAGCGAGCTCGGGGACGTGGATCGAACCGAATTCGCAAATGCGCCCGAGATCATTGCGTAGGAGGTCGGTAATCATAAGCAACTCGGCGAGTTCTTTGGGGCTGGTCTGTAGTTCGTAGGCAAGTTGCGCGTCGCGGGTCGCGTCTATGCCCCGCGGCCGAGTGCCTTTGATGGGTCGAGTGAGTACATGGCGTCCACTAAAGCGGAGGAACAACTCGGGTGACGACGAAGTGAGCTGAAAAGGCCCGCCGTCGAGGTATGCGGCGAAGGGTGCCGGCGAAACGGCCAGTAAACGCCGAAACAGGTCGGATCCGTGTCCTACCCAATCCACCGCGAGGCGGTGGGAGAGGTTCACCTGATAGATGTCCCCGGAGCGGATGTATTGTTTGGCACGAGTGACTGCAGCAACAAAAGAGGCTTCATTGAGACTCGAGGAGGCCGTGGGGAAAGAAGCCGAAGCGAAATCAGGGGGCATCGGCGGGGAGACTGGTGTGTCCAGGATCTCGCGCCAGAAATCGATTTGGCGTTGGGCGGTTCCGCAAGTCCGGGAACCGTCGAGTCGCAGTCCGGTGGCAACGATGAAAACGGATGGGATGAAATGATCAAATACAACCAGGCTGTCATAAAACCCCAGCTGGGCTTCAGGGAGTCCGAGCCCGGGTGGATGTCGTGCGGGGAGCCGTGGTTCGATGTGGCGTCGAAGTTCATAACCCCAATAGCCAAAGCAACCACCCAGGGGAAAGGGCTGATCGATATCCTCGTTTACTTCGTAACGGTGCATGAGTCCCTCGAGGACGCGCCAGGGGTTTCCGAACCTCCGCGTGCGGCCGAGCGCAGACCGCGCCTCGCAGACGGAACCGCGCGACTGGAACTGCAGGAACGGGCGAGTGACCAGGAAGGAATAACGTGATTGCGAGTCCGTCGAGGAACCGGAACAAAGCAGGATTGTCCCGGGGCTCCCCACGAGGGCACCCAGGACCAGTTCGGGCGGATAGGGGAATGAGTGTTCGACAATGAGCGGGCGCACGCGAGGCGAATATAGCCTGGGCCGGAACGTCGAGGAAAGGAAACGTGCTCCGATGCTAGCCCGCATTTTTCATGGCTCTACAGGTGACAAGCGGCCAGATTCAATTCGGTTACCCAAAAATGCGGGCTAAAAGAAACCCGCGCCTCTTTAGAGAATTGAAAACAGAACTGACTAGGTGTTGGGCGTGCAAGGACCAAGGGTCGTAGTTTGCCCATGCTCTTGCTTCGATCCAGGGCGATGAGGTCCCTTCTCTGGCGCGGGTTTCCAGAGCCCGGAAATTTGACCCAAACAGCCGACGGATCCCAGCAGGCGGTTGATGGGTGAAATTTCCGGGCTAATAGTAATGCCTTTCGGAAATACATGGTCAAATCAGTGTGAAGTGGATTGGCCCCTCAACGGATTGAGTTTCACGCAAGCGCGGCCAGCCGGTGACTGGCTGACGGACGCCACGCTTGCAACTGCGCGAGCGCTTCTTGCCCACCAGGCATTGGCGCATCTGCTCGTAGAACCGTTCGACCAAGAGTTTTTTCTGCCGCGCACTCAACAAGTCGGCCCCCAGTTCCAAGAGCAGCCACAGCGGGCGCAGCAACTCCAGCACTTTGATAAAACTCACGCGCAGGACGGGCACCTGGCCAGCGGCGGCCCGCACCCGCTCACGGGCCAACATCGCACTGGCCAGAACCAGCGCCGCAACCTCTTGGGCGGCGGTAATCGGGGTATGGCTTTGGAGCAATGGGCCCTTGCCCAACTCGCGTTTGAGTTGCCGATAGTAGAGTTCGTGCTCCCAGCGTCGCGCGTACAACACGGCCAGTTCGTCGGCGGGCGCGCTTCGAGGATCCAACAGACTGGTCCACAACCGCAGCACCTCGGTGCGAAAGCCTTTGCGTCCGACGCGGACGCGGATCTCGCGCAGTTCCAGCCACTCGGTAATCTGGCGGGGATTGCCTTTCTGGCGCACCGGCACGCGCACCAACCGGCTGCCATCCTTGAAGCGCCGCAGGACCTTCACCTTGATCTGGGAACGGATTCGAATCAGAAAGTGACTTCGCACCCGGCGGCACTGCTGAAGCGTTTGCGCGATGAAGGCCGCGCAGCCATGCAACCGATCGGCCAGCAACAGCGCACCGGCGGGCACCGCCGCCAACAAGCCGCACGCCAACAGCCACTCCGACTGACCCTGCCAGCCGATCGAGGCGGCGATCGGGTTGTGCAGGCCCAGTTCCAGCAACACACCACTGGTGATTTTGGCGAAGGCCGCGCGGCCCCGGCGGCTCTTGGCTTTCCGGCAGGCCTTGTTGTTTTGCGGCGTGTTGGTCAGACTATGTTGCACGCCATCCAGCCCCAGGAGCCGCCACCCTCGCCAGAAGGCGTCCTGGTGGCGGCGTTGATCGGCCAGCGGGCGCAGAGCCAGTTTCATCAAATCGGTGAAGACCTCCCACGGAAGGCGAGTGCGACGATCACTCATGGAACTGTCGGCGAAGGAACTTCCCCACAGCAGAGCGAAGTGTTCCGCGACGGTGCCGGCGGCGTTCATGAAATGAAAGACCAGCGCGGGCAACAAAATGTCCAGCGGCACGAGGGGTTTGCGCCCACGGCGCCTGGGCACTGTGGGCGGCGCCTGGCCGGCGAGCAACTGGCCGTAGGCGGCCGTGAAGCCGTAGGCTTCGTCGTGCTCACGGAACACGCGCTCCTGCGACGTGTGTCGAGGCGCGACTCGGCGCGAAGCGCCACCCTTGGATTTCGAAGCAGAACGAGACTGAGAACGCTTTCGCATCCCCAGCGTAAATACCTAGGTGTTAAAAAAGTTACCAGGACAAAATGACACACTCGCCATTTTCCGAAAGGCATTAGGGCTAATAGCGATTAAGCTGACCGAGAAGGCGATTGCCTCGTTTAAGTGGTGTGACGAGGGCGAGATTGAGGCGATCGCGCTGGAAGAAATCGTTGGCGACCTGTCGGATTTCGGAGGGGGTGATACGGGCGATGCGGCGTTTGATCATGGCGGGGGAGTGGACTTTGCCGTAGCCGAGCAGTTGTTCACCGAGCCACATCATCTGGCTTTCTGTGCTCTCGAGGCCGAGGTCGAACTGGCCGAGGACATAATCGCGCGCGAGGCGGAGCTCGGCGGGGGTGGGAGCAAAGCGGGTCATCTTGCGAAGCTCGCGCAGGACCAGACGGAGCGTTTCCGGGACATTATCCGTGTCGAGTCCGGCGGAGATGACCAGATCGCCGGTGTCTTCGAAGAAGCTGATCGAGCTGGAGATGTTATAAGCCAGGCCGCGGTCTTCGCGAATGACCTGGAACAATTTCGAGCTCATGTTCTCGCCAAGGATGGTATTCAGCAAGCGCAGCGCGAACCGGCGGTCGTCGTGCCTGGAACAGGTGCGCACGCCAAGGGCGAGGTGGGTCTGCTCGATATCCTTGGTGAAGATATTCACGAGTGGGCGCGACTGAACACTGCGCGCGGGGGAATATCGGGGTCGGTCGCCGGGCAAAAAGCGCGAGGCATATCGATCCACTGTTTCCAAAAAGCGCTTATGGGTCACGCAACCTGCAGCCACCACGAGGGTCGAAGGAGCGACATAATGCTCACCCATGAAGCGCAGCAATTGTTTGCGTTGCAACCGATCCAGTGAAATGGGTGTGCCGGTAAGCGGCCGTCCAAGGGGTTGATCGGGCCAGAGTGTGGCATTGAGCAATTCCTGGACATGCACGTGAGGTTGATCGAGGTACATGGCGACCTCTTCCTTGATCACGTTGCGTTCGCGGTCGATGTCGAGCCGATCGAATGTGGAGTTGAGAATCATGTCCGCCAGAACGTCGAGCAGTTCGTCGAGGTGATCATGGCGGGCGCGAGAGTAGAAGCAGGTATTCTCTTCGCTGGTGTAGGCATTCATGTAACCGCCGAGGCCTTCGACGGCCTGAGAAATCTGGCGGGCGGAACGGCGGCGCGTTCCTTTGAACACCATGTGTTCAATGAAATGACAGACTCCGTGCAATTCCATCGGTTCGCATCTGCCGCCGGTCGCCACCCATAGTCCGAGGCTGACACTGGCCATATGGGGCATCTCCGCGGTGGCTACCGTGAGACCATTCTCGAGTCGGGTAACGTGATACATCGCCCCGCAAGATAGCCTGAGGCGAAGGCCAGGAAAAGCGGCGCCGAAGGAACTTTCCCATTAACTTTGTAACATACGTATGATCAGGGTATTGCGATTAAGCCATTGGCAATGGCTTGCATCTGCGCGTCAGTTGCATTAAACGAAGTCGATTCACGGCAGCCGTTGGGTTTAACCCGGCGCACACACGCCAGACCTGAAGCCAGTGTAGCTCAGTGGCAGAGCAACGGTTTCGTAAACCGTAGGTCGTCGGTTCGACCCCGACCACTGGCTCCAGCTCGTAAGTTTCTTGGGACCAAAGGGTTGAAATCGGATGGTTACACAGGAATGAGCCCCCCTCTGCAGCTTCAGATCACCACCCGCCTTCCTCTCCGCGCCTCTTGGTTGCGCGGGTTACTCTTCGTGAACTGGCTCATCGCGGCCGAAATCTGCGAACCATACGCCGCCCGCGCCGGCGACGTTGTGGCTGTCCCGCCGGCTGACTTCCTGAACAGCCTCGGCGTGTGCTCTGCGGTATCTCGCCGTGGAGAGACCCTGGAGCACACGGCTGAGGCCACCCGGCACGTTTGGAATATCAGCGAGGGCGGAGCCCAGAGCGATAACGTGGGGCTCCAATCCCTCGTCATCCCGCCGGGAACCGATACCTTGATGCTTGGCGATTGGCCTCCTTCCGCCTTGCTGATTCCGCGCTCGGCCATTTCCCGCACCAGGCCGGACGGGTGAGAAGCGCTAAATAGAACGTTTGTGAAATCGCGAATACCCCGAAAGCCGCGGCCGGGGACATCGCCGTTCCCGGCAGCGATGGGTCGAAGGTCCCACACATTCGTTGGAACATTCTCCTCGCTCGAGTCTCAGACAAGGATGCTAAAGTTCGGCACTCCCCTGAACCTCCTGGCCACGTTGGCTCTGACCAGTTTGGTTACCGCGGCGCTGGCGCAGGAAGTTTCCATCCCCGATCCCGGCCTGAACGGCGCCATCCGCCAAACGTTGCAAAAGCCGACGGGTTCGTTGACGGAGCAGGACCTGCTCAGTCTGGGGACCTTGATCGCCAACGACCGAGATATCACGAATCTCGCCGGGTTGGAAGCGGCTGGTAACCTGGTCACGCTTTCCCTCCAGTCCAATCACCTCGCGAACCTGTCCATCCCGGGCGAGCTGACAAAGCTCGTCACCGTGGATCTCAGCTCCAATCCGCTCACCCATTGCTCCTTTCCGGACGGGCTCACAAACCTGCAACGGCTGATCATCAAAGCCAGCCATCTGACCAGCCTCAGCCTGCCGGCGGACCTGCGGGTGCTCATCGAGTTGGACCTGTCGGGCAACCAGTTCACGAACTTCCAATTGTCCTCCGGCCTGGTTGGAGTGGGTGTGCTGGATCTGAGCGGGAATAAACTGGCCAGCCTCAGCTTGACCTCCAACTTGACGGAATTGGAGAGCCTGCAACTGGAGAACAACCGTCTCACGAGCTTTACCCTTTCCTCGAACCTGGCGAGTCGCATGTTCTTTCTGGACTTGAGCTTCAATTCGCTCACCAACTGCGCTCTTCCAGGCGGGATGACGAACCTGGACACGCTCTCCCTTGAAGCCAATCGGCTTGCCACGTTCACCTTGCCTTCCGGCCTGATCCGATTGACCCAGCTTGCGGCATGGCAGAATCAACTGACCCGTTTTAGCTTGCCCGACGATACGACGAACCTGCTTTCCCTGTTTCTGAATGGCAATCAGCTTACCAACGTCGTCTTAACGCCGAATCTGAACCGGTTGAACAATCTGGATCTCGATTTCAATCTCCTGCGGAACCTCGAGTTGCCCGCGGGTATGACCGAATTGAAAGTTCTCACGCTCCTTGGCAATGAATTGACTGGCCTGACGATCCCTGCCGACATGACCAACTTGAGTTTCCTCGACATTGAGGCCAATCAACTCCTGAGCTTCACTGTGCCGGCCGGTATGACGGAATTGGAGACTCTGCGGTTGAATGGGAACAACCTTGGCAGCTTCACATTGCCGCGAGGCTTGATTCATTTGAATGTCCTCGCCCTCGCCGTAAACCAATTGACTAATCTCACGATACCTTCCGACTTAATCCAGGTGTCCCTGCTTGACCTGGGCGAGAACCCTCTGGCCAACTTCACTTTTCCTGCGGGTTTGATCAATTTACGGGACGTGGACCTGGGCCTCTGTCAACTGACCAACTTGACATTGCCGCCCGACCTTACAAATCTGAGCTCGATTTTTCTCGATGGCAATCCGCTCGAGACGTTTGTTCTCTCCGAACCGCTCACCACGAATCTGGCCGCGACCATCATCCACTTGCAGAATCAAGGAGTTCAAGTGTTCACCTATCCGGTAACGGTTCAACTCACCTTCCCGCGACAGCAGCCCATCGGCGCGTTCCGATTTGGCATCACCGGACCACCGGACGATTACACCGTCCTCTGCTCGACCAATCTCACAGTCTGGAGCGTCCTGGGCGTGACGCCTAATCCCCTTGGCAGCGTCTTCTTCACGGACACGGCGGCGCATCTCTCGCCCCGGAGATTCTACCGCGCCGTACGGCAAACCCCGACCGCAGACATGGTCTTCATCCCTACAAGACACGTTCACCCTGGGCCGGGCCAATGATATGGGAAGCGGGAAGAAACGCGCGTTCGCAAACGACCGGCTACGTCAAGGCGGACTTGCCGTCGGCGCCAGCGCGGCAGCCTTACAACCAGGCTTACCGCCGATATCTGATCACCACGTTCGTAGCTTCGAGGCTGATCGCGTCGATTATTGGCGAGGTGGTTTGCCCGGCATCGACTAGACTGAGCCGATAGAACTTCTCCCGCGCGTTGATCGGGGCGCGGATGACCGCTGTTTCGGTGTCGACCACCGCCAAAGCTTCCAATGCGTAGGGCCCCGACACTTGAAGGGCGGATTCAAGCCGAGGCGGATTCTCCGTCGATGTCATGAAACTCCATCGCCTGGTTCGGTTTGCCCCCAGGATGTCGGCATACCGGATCTCGACAAAATTGGTCGCACCCGCCGGAAGTCCGGACGGCACGAACGCGACGGTGACCGTCGAACCATCATCCGCCACGCTCGGGGTTGCAGCATTGCCATTGAGATTGAGCTGAATCGATCCTGTGTTTACGGTGGTGTCACGCTGCAGAATCTCCGCGCTAATTACCAAATCCGTCCGTGGCACGATTGAACCTGGCCATGGGCTCACCTGTGCAATTATCGGAGGCAACAATCCTGGATCGGCAACCGGAATGAAGACCAGGAAGTTCTGCGAAAGCAAGTTGCCCGTGGGATCGTCCGTCAACTGGGTAAGCCGCACCGTGGCTTCGCTGGTCAGCCGTAGGACCACCTCTTCCTTACCCACTCCGTCGGTAAGCGGGATGGTGCGGTATCGGCCCGGCACGGACTGTCCCAGAAACATGCCCGCGGGAATGGCCGCTTGCCCCGGCGACGCAGGATCGCCGGTTACCAGACTGAGCAGGGTTGCCGATTGCGGTAAACCCTCCAGTGACTGGCGCAACCGAACCCGGTATGACAATCGTGGGAACCCGCGCCCGTAATTGAGCCATTCCCCATTTCGAATCCTGGTCACTGAATAGTCGAACACGTCCGCGGATGGGCCGCCCCCCCGGATGAATTTCTCCCGCGGCAGGTCGGCCGAGCGCTCGACGCCTACGGCGTCAAAGGGGCGGTATGCATTCATGCCCGGGGAGGGAGTCAAGGTTGTGTCGTAAAAGTCAATTCCCGGCGTACCCACTTTCAGCCCGAACGCGGACGCGTCCGACTCCCCTTCGGGCAAGACGATGGGTTGGTCGATGAACAAGCCAGACTCGAAGTTGTAGTCCTCGGCTTCGATCACCACGCTTTCCGGATCGAACGTGTCGAAATAGATTCTCGCTGAGTTTGTGGCGCCCGCCGAATCGGTGGCGATGACTTCAAACTCGTAATCGTGATTGGGGGCTAATGCCCCGATCAATTCCAAATGCAGCTTGCGCCGGCCGTTCTCCTGTCCGATGGCCAGGAAATCGCCTTGCGCCCGCACCCCATTCAACAAAAAGGGAATGTACTCGTCTGGCATTGGTTCATCGTCCTCGATTTCCACGATCAACGTCTCATTCCCCAGTAGAAAACTGGCACCGGCTGCCGGTTCGAGAATGGCAATATGCGGCGGTGTATTGGCCAGGATGGACGGCACGCCAACGATCGCCAGGAGATAGAGCACGGTGAAGAGCCTAGCCCGTGCGCGTGGTGATTTTCCACCGCTCGGCCTGTTCTGAAGAAGGCCATGGTCCATCATACTGCTGGGATGTGCGGGTGCAGCGCGAAGCTAAACGGCAACGCCTGCGCCGTCAATCCGCTCTCAGGCCGCGGGTTCGCGCGGGAGCGGGGAGGGGCTCATGCGCTATTGCGGTTCGACCAGCGTCACTCGTTGATTGATCGCCGGCGGATCGGCGCGTTGGCTTGACCCGTTGGGCCACTGAACCACGAGCTCTTCCACCCGCGTGACCCGACCCAACCCGAATGTCAGCGGCAGTTCCGATTGCGAGAGATATCCCCGCGTGGGCATGATCTGCCGCCATAACACTCGGCCGCCCGCGCGCAGTTTCACCCAGGCGCCGATGGCGTCGTGGTTCGACCGGGTCCCGACCAGTTTGATCCGAAGCCAGTTCGGCCCGGTCGCCAGGTCGTTCCGCAGGAGCAGGGGAGGGCCGTTGACCTGTGCGATCACCACATCCAGGTCACCGTCTCCGTCGATATCGGCATAAGCCGTTCCGCGACCCACGATGGGTTGGAACAAGTCGGGACCGGATTTCTCAATCGGGACTGGAACGAACCCGGCGCGGGGGTCGTGACCGCGGGCGTTCCAGAAGAGCTGGGCGGGTTGACGGTAGCGTTGGTTGGGTTGAACCTTTTCGATTTCATCCTCGATGTGACCATTGGCGGTGAGCAGGTCCAACCAACCGTCCAAATCATAATCGAAGAAGAACACGCCGAACGTCAGGGAGAACCGGGTAGCCTGGCCGATTCCTTGGGTGATCGCTTCATCGGCGAAGACCAAGGGCTCCTCGCGCGCGACATAGAGCGCGGTCATCTCGTTGGCGAAATTGCCAATCGAGATGCCGATGCTGCGGTCGTCCTGGAATCGGGCGGCGTCGATTCCCATGGCGCCGCGGGTCGCGCCAAAGCTATCGAACGCCAGGCCCGAGGCCGCGCCGATTTCCTTGAAAGTCCCGTTACGCTCATTGTGAAAGACAAGATTGGGCAGCGTGTCGTTGGCCACCACCAGATCCAGCCAACCGTCGTTGTCCAAATCCAGCGGCGCGACTCCCAACGATTTGGAGAGAGGCTGTCCGGTTGCCTGGTTGCGGACCTGGACGCCGCTCTCGGCCGAGACATCGCGGAATGTGCCGTTGCCTTCGTTCCGGTAGAGACGCGGAAAGGTGCTCGGGAAGTTCCAGGGCTGGCCGTAGGCGCGGCCGATTCCGGGCAATTGGTAATTCGCCTCGAAGTCGATTTCTTTCGTCCAACGGAGGTAATTGCAGACGAACAGGTCCAGGTCGCCGTCGTTATCGAAGTCGAACCAGGCGCAGCTTGTTCCCCAGTCCCCGGGCGCGGCCTGGATGCCCGCATCCGTAGTCACATCGCGGAACTTGCCTCCGCCCAGGTTGCGCAGCAGGGCATTTGTCCCCACGCCCGTGACGAAGAGATCGACCCGGCCATCGTTGTCGTAGTCGCCGGCCGCCAGGCCCATCCCATATCCGAAGTACTCGGGCCCCGTGTGCTCCGGCGGTCGGGTGAAATGACCCGTACCGTCGTTGACAAACAGGGCCAGTTTGTTTTTTGCTGCCGGGGCAGGGTCATGCCATGGCCACTCGCCGCCATCGGCAAACACCAAATCCGGATCGCCGTCGGCGTCGTAATCCCAGAAGGCAACGCCGCCGCCCATGGCTTCGGGCAACAACTTGTCGCCATACGCGCCGTTCGTGCGCACAAAATCAATCCCGGCCTTCGCCCCGATCTCGGTGAAGATCACCCTGGGAATCCATTGGGGGGGCACCATCGCAGCGCTCCCACCCGCCTCCATTACGCCTGGACTTGGGGCTGCCGGTGGCGCCTCGAACAAGAAGGAAATCAAAGCGACCACCGCACCTACAAGCAGCACCACGACCAGCGTGCGCAACACCGCCCGGCCAATGATCGCGTCGCCGGGTGCGCCTGGCTCCTCTTCGGGTTGGCGTGTGGGTCCTGGTTCAGCCATCGTGAGTAAAATCGGGGCTCGCCCTGAACCAGGGCGGCCCGGTCAATCTTTCTTCCTGCCGGTTCGACGGATCAAGGATTCTATCAGCCCTTGCGGTGGTTGTCGGTTCACGGCTTTCCTTGCGGTGAAATGTCCGTTGCCCCCGCGCGCTCAAGGACGTCGGCTATCCGGACCGGTTGTCCGCCGGATCGCTTGCTCTGGTCGGCCGCCTCCATAAAAGCAAATAGTTCGATGGTTTCACGCGGCGAGACCGGTGCGACCCCTGTGTGAAAGAACCGAATGATCTCCCGGACCAGCGGCGCATAATCGCCGCTTCCTTCCTGTTCGGCCGTGGCTTTGCTTCCAAAGACCAGAACTCGATGCGGGGTCGGTCCGGCCCTCAAACCGACCAGGGTTCCCACGCGTCCCCCGGACCAGACACCGGTAACGACATCGGTGTCAGCCGTGGCCGTTCGCACTACTTGTTCACAACCGGTCCCGAGGATGGTGAACAGGGCCTCCGCCGGGTGAACCCCATACCAGAATAGATCGGGGTGATGCGGTTCGAGGTGGGCCGGCCCAAACGAAATCACCGCCCGCACTTCGCCGACATCAGCCGCCTTCACTTTGCTCAGGCTTTCGTAGAACCGGTAGGCCGACGCAGTAAAAACGGGAACTTTTCGCTCGGCCGCCAGCCGGAAAATTTCGCAGACGTCGGCCAGCGATCCCGCCATGGGCTTGTCGATGAACAACGGTTTGCCCGCGCGGAGGACCGGTCGGGCCTGCTCCAGATGCGGCCGCCCATCCACGCTTTCCAGTAATACCGCGTCCACCAGCCCGCAAAGTCCCTCGATATCTTCCACCATCCGGACCGAGAACTCCTGCTCGAGTTGGCGCGTGTAACCGGCCACGCGTGTTCGGCTCGACTCGATATCCGGGCTGCCTCCCTTGAACGCGGCCACCACGCGTCCGCCCGGGATATGGTTGGGCTGACCTGGGTCATTGAGCAATCGGGTGAACGCGACCACATGCGATGTATCGAGTCCAATGATCCCGATCCGCAATGGTTCCTCGCTCGCCACCGCCGAGGCGGTCAGCAGCGCGGCCATCCAAACGACTGTTACCGGCTTCATGGAAACTGAACATCCTCGTTCGGCCTCGGGATGTCGAGCCGGACCGCATATGGGAAAAGCATATCGACCCCAGGTCGCCAAAAGGCGTGATCCGTTGTGCCAAGCGTGGCATTCCACGCGCACCAGTCCTCGATCCGTGCCGGGGTCAGGTCGATCCCTGACGGCTGGATCGCCAGGACATGTCCCTGGTGCGACACCTCCGGATAGCGATCACGGGCGTGAACGGGTTGCAGGCCGTGAAGCCAGGCGCTGCCGATTACGGACATTGACCGGCGGCAGCAAGGACGTCGTAGCGATCAAGGATCGAAAATGGGGGCCGAAAATAAAGCCATGTGGGCCTCACGCGAATCAAAATAATCCGTCTCATTCCATCCCAACGAGATGCTGTGGTCGGACCAAGGCCGATCAAGTCCGAACACGAGAAGCCAAAACCCTGCGATGAAGTCCAGTGGTCACGACTTCAAATCCTCCGCGATGGTAGCGAACTGCTCCAGCGCGGCTTCCAGATCAGCTGTGATGTCGCGGGCGATGATTTCCGGCGCGGGCAGGTTGGCGGATTCTTCCAGCGCCTCGTCTTTCAGCCAGAAGATGTCCAGGTTCACCTTGTCGCGCTTGAGCAGTTCATCGTAGGTGAAACACTTGAACCGCTCGGTCTCAACGCGGTTGTGGCGATTCCCTGTAGGCCGCGTGCCCCGCACGCGGCGAGTTCGGTGAAGGGATCGGACCTGCTACTGCCAAAATAACAATTCACGAAATCATCCAGATCACTCCGCTTCAGCGTGTTTTCCTTGAGCGTGAAATGCTGGTTCGTGCGCAGGTCGTAAATCCAGAGCTTCTGCGTCCACGGCTTTTCCTGCGCGGGTTTGCGGTCGAAGAACAGGACGTTCGCCTTCACGCCTTGCGCGTAGAAGATGCCGGTGGGCAGGCGCAGCAACGTATGCACGTCCGCCTGCTTGAGCAATTCGCGCCGGATGGTTTCGCCCGCGCCGCCTTCAAACAGCACGTTGTCCGGCAACACCACCGCCGCGCGACCGTGCTGCTTGAGGATGGTGAAGATGTGCTGGAGGAAATTGAGCTGCTTGTTGCTCGTGCTCGCCCAGAAATCGTCGCGGTTGATGATGAGCGATTCCTTCGATTGCTCGCCCGCCTCGTTGACGATGGTCACGCTGCTCTTCTTGCCGAACGGCGGATTGGCCAGGACGATCTCGTATTCGCCATGCTTCCCGGCCAGCGCATCCTTGGTCACGACTGGCAGATCGTAGGCCGCGTCGACGCGGCGTCCCTCGCATTCCCTGCCCGCGACGTCCGATGCGCACGGGTCACTGCCGTCCCTGTACTTCCACCGTCTCCCCAATGCCGTGCAACAGCAGGTTCATCGCGCAGAGCCGCGTGACGCTGTCCACCAATTCGATGCCGAACAACGTGCCGCTCCGGAGCTTCTTCTTCTGCGCGCGATCCAGTTGCGTAGGTGCCTGGCGATGTAATCGTGTGCGGCGAGCAGGAAACCGCCCGTGCCACAAGCCGGATCGCAGATGGCCTGGCCCGGCTGCGGGGCGACCGCATCCACCATCGCGGCGATGAGCGGGCGCGGCGTGAAATATTGGCCCGCGCCGCCTTTCACGTCCTCGGCGTTCTTTTGCAGCAACCCCTCGTAAGCGTCGCCCTTCACGTCGGCGGACAGGCTGGACCACTGCTCCTTGTCGATCAGGTCCACGATGAGCCGGCGCAGCTTGGCCGGGTCTTGGATTTTGTTCTGCGCCTTGCGGAAGATGACGCCGAGCATGCCCGTCTGCTTGCCGAGCGCTTCGAGCACGTGGCGATAATGCGTTTCCAACTCGTCGCCGTCCTTGCGCCAGCAAGCTCGGCCAATCGTAACCCTTGGGAATGGGCGACGGCTTGTTGAACGGCGGCCGCGACTGCTCATCCGCCATTTTCAGGAACAGCAGAAACGTCAACTGCTCGACGTAGTCGCCGTAGGACAGGCCATCGTCTCGCAGGATGTTGCAGTAATTCCAAAGCTTTTGGACGAGGGCGGTGGGGTTGCTCATGTTCAGGCTTTGTGTTGGTAATCACCACGAGTCCTGCGCACTTTGTGCGAGGGCCTGCGCTTATTGAAAGTCGTCCCCATGGCGTCGCGGCGAATGTCGCTTAGGTAAGTGGCGGGCTTCATACCTGACGCGGTTTCAAAATCTCCAACCCTCGCGCCGCATCAAACCGAGAAGGCTGATGCACGAAATGCCCAACTCGCGGCAAACATCGGGAATGAAATGCGTGCGCTTCGGATTGCGCTTCTCCGCCGCCGGAGTTTCCTGCGTCACGACAATGCCACCTCGCATCCGCGCCAAAGCGATGACGTAGGCATCCGCTTCTTCAAATTCAGCCTTGGGGTCAGGCAAGCCGGCGAACTGGTTCTGAATCGCCTGCGCATCGGCGAGCACTTCGGCGGTGGGAACAAAAATTCCTGCATGACTCTCCGTTCATGCCATCAAGCCCGCTGTTCCGACTGCCTCGACCTCCTCCTTCACCAACGCTGGGGCGATGAATGGCCCGGCGACAACCAGCTCCTCAACCCGGTCCACAAGACCGGTGAACACGTCCGTTGGAAAATACCGCCCTTGCCAATCCATCAGGGAGCTGGAGTCCACCGAATAGGTTTGCTCCGTGGCGGGATTACTCATCGGATGACATTTCCCCAGGTCCAGTGGTCAGATGCGCCCGCAACTTGTCAAAGTGCTCAAACTTCAAATCCAGATAGCGCGACGCATCCACCGAGGTGATGCGATTCGCCGACAGCGCTTCCAGCACCAATTGTGCGAACGGTCTTCCCGCCCGATTCACCGCTTTCTCCATCGGCGTGGCGAAACCGCCCTTGCGCGGCGGCAACGTTGCGACATAAGCCTGCCATTGCTCGCGCCACTGGTTGTATTGTGCCCAAGTCATTAAGCCGGACTCCCGCAGTCGCGTCGCTGTTGCGAGCGGAGTCAGCCGGAATTTCTTTGCTACCCGCCGGACATTCTCGATGCTCCATTCCGCCCGCTGCAACCCAAGCTGGCCGGTCACACCGCGCAACGCATCTTCAGGGGCGAGCGTGTGACTCGCGGCCACCTCGGCAAAGCGCTCCACGTCGAGCCATTCATTCCCCCTGCGCCGTTCCCGGGCGGCGGGTTCTTCCTCATGGCTGGCCGCCAGCATGAGATGAACAACCTCATGGCAAAGCGTGAACGCCCGGGCCTCGGGAATTTCCTTTCCGTTGACGGCTGCCACCGGCATCGGTGTGCGCAATAATGCCAGACCGCGCACTTCACCGAGCGAGACTTTGGGAAACTGAAACACCAACACCCCCAACCGCTCGACCGCTGCGCGCCATTCCCGCCACGCTTCATATTCATTGGCCCAACCCAGTTGCGCCGCGACGGCAACTCCCGCCGCTTCTCGCAAGCGCTGGCCGACCTCAGCCGGCGATTCCCGCAAGTGCGCCCGCAATGAAAACTGCGGAACAGGTTCACCCAACTCTCCCATCAAGTTCAGCGCATTCTCTCGACGCGTCAGCATCTGGCGCAACGCCAGCCGCAATTCTGGTGATTCATGCCCTGGCTCAACATCGGGCAAACGCCGATACTCCGTCGCCAGGGGCGGCAGTTGCGGCGGACGCGGCATGAAGAAAACGCTCAACGGGCGATGAAGAAAACGGGCCAGATTCTCAACCTGCTTGAGCGTAGGCTGGCGTTCTCCCGCCTCCCACTCGGCGACCCGTTCCTGCTTCACGTTCAAGCGCCTGGCCACCCGATCCAGAGCATAGCCACTCTCGGCGCGTGCCCACGCGAGAAGCAACGGATTGACTGCTATGGCCTGATTGCTCGGCATGACGAAGAGAATTTAACTGGAAACCCGCGCGGTTGCCAGCCTTCCCAAAAACGCCAGCAGGCTCGGCCAGGCGTAATCCTTGGGCACGGCGCTGGGCTTGCCTGTCCCGCCGTAGCATGGGGCGAAGGCGGATTAAACGGCGGTCGCGACTGCTCGTCGGCCATCTTGAGGAACAGCAGAAACGTGAGTTGTTCAACGCAGTCGCCATACGAAAGGCCATCGTCCCGCAGGATCGAGCAATAATTCCAATGTTTCTGAACAAGTGCTGATGGTGTGCTCATGGCGACTAAATCAAATTGCTGCTCCACGACCACAATGCGCGAAGCGCACGTCGTGATTTGGGGAAACTAACTCGTGGCGGGCTTGGGAAGCCAAATCGCCGTAGGACAAACCGTCATCGCGAAAAATGTTGCAGTAGTTCCAGAGTTTTTGGACGAGTGCTGATGGTGTGCTCATGGATTCAAAACGGAACGTCGTCATCCGGCGAATTTGCCAGAGGCGCAGCGGGCAGCGTGGGTTCGACAGTCACGGGCGGTTCGTCACCCGTAGGTAGCAGCGACGGTGGATTCGCGGCGCGGAACATACCCAAGAAATCGTCCCGATCATTGGCACGAATCAACCTTTATCATCACCTGCTGGAAATACTCGGCCAAATGCAAACCAGCTCGCTGCAAAGAGAATCACGACATCGAGCAACAGAAGGATGAACCGTGTCTTTTGATTAAGTGCGGGCTGTTTGCGCATAGGTTTAGAGTTCTCCGGTGAAGGCTTTTTGGAGGATGGACTGGCGGAGACGCTCTGACAAACGAAGTGGTCTTTCAGTTCGCTCGGCACGCGGCAAACGTCACCGGTCTTTGCTCCGACAATCGTAATCAACAGATCAGAAACACAAACCCGTGTTCGTTCCGTTTCGGCATTGCCTTGCGGTGCGGCGACTGATTGACGCTCGCTCAAGTCGAGGCGCATTGGTCGGACATTTTGCGCGAGGATGAATGTTCCGTCACCTTTGCCGTAAAACTGAGGCCAGTCGCGTGATCCGCTGGTGATGTGAGAACTCAACTGGTCAACGCTTGCCCACGTCCAGCCGACCGGGAGAGGCGGGAGGTTGGCGGTGCCCGCCTTCGCCGAAGCTACGGCGGACAAGTCGGGGGCGGCGGGTTCTTTGTATTGGCCGCGGCCACGGACGCCGCGTGAGGGCACGCGGCCTACATCGCCGGCGCGCGTCCCCTTGTAGGCCGTGTCCCCTGACACGGCGTTCCCCTCCCATGCGCGGCGGCGCTCGGCGAGAATCCGTTTCAACAACTGTTCGCCCGTCTCAACACTTCTTCCTTCTGCCTTCTTACTTCTTACTTCGGTCGGCACCAGCCGACCGATGCAGGCGGCTTTGAGGACGGCGGCGCGGTAGCGTTTGAGGTTGGCCTGCACCCGCCGCAACGCCGCCACCCCCGCCTCCAGCCGCGTGAATTGCTTCTCAATCTCCGCTACAATCCGCCGCTGCTCGGGGAGCGGGGCGACGGGAATTTGGAAGCGAAGAAATACCGGCAGCTCCAGACTTTGCACAGTCGTTCCCGTCTTTGAGCAGGTGTGGAGAATGTCCCGCTCAAATGCTTTCAACGCGAGGGCCAAGTAATCGGAGCGGATATTGTGGAGCGGCTTTACGGCCTTGAGGTCTTGGTCAACGCGACCTGCCGATTGCGCCACCGCATCTTCCGTGATGTGATCCTGTGCATCGGAGATGAGGTCGAATTTCATGTCCTTGGGCGAGACCCAAGGTATTCTGCCGCCCGTCCAGAAACGCGGGTTCGCTTTGCTCGGCGTGCCGCCGCCAAACCAACGGCCAATTTCGCCCATCGTTAGCCGAGTCCAACCGGCCGGAAGTCCGCCACCTCGCTTCGCACCTTCAGGGCTCAACGTGTTTTGGGAATCGTGACCCAGGGCGGGTGCTTGCGCACGGCCACCATGCTCCTTGCGTTGGGCCGATCTGTTTCGCCCCGTCGGGGGTGCGCCGCGCGGGAGCACCCGGTCCACGTTGGCGCCGGCTGAGGGCAGCCGGCCTAGTGCGGCGGAGCGAGCCTTGTTGTAGGCCGGGTCCCCTGACCCGGCGTTATTCGGCCCTCACCCGGCGTCTGTTCTCCATCTTCCTCAATCAACATCCCGATCTCCAGCAACGGCGGTGTGCCGCGAACCAATTGTGGTCCGGCGGGTTCATCGTAAAAGATCTCACCGGCGTAAGGCCAATCTTCAGGGCGTTTCACCAAACCTGCGCAAACGGGATTCAAGCAAATGTATTCCCATTTGCGTTGTTCGCTTTCGGGTGTGCGGAATTTGTGGTCGTGATAACCGTCCTGCCATCGCCATGCCCGTTTGATGCGGGTGAATTCGTGGTCAGGTTTGGGGACGCCGTGTGAGGGCACACGGCCTACAGGGACGCCGGCTGGGGGCAGCCGGCCTACAACGGCGGGGCTCGTCGCGTTGTAGGCCGCGTCCCCTGACGCGGCGTCGGGTGTCGCATCTTGGAGGCCCGGTGTCCCCACCGGGCGTACCCCACGCCGTTCCAACCCACCCACCACCGCCTTCAATGCTTTGATCCACTGGCCGAGGCGGACGGCGTCGCGCCCCACGTGGGCGATCAAATGGATATGGTCGGGCATGATGACGAAGCGCCGACCGAACCAACGGTAGCGTGTCGCGCTGTCGAGGAGGAAGGACACCAAACGATCGAAGGTGGGTTCGTTGTCCAGAACGTGGGCCCGTCCCTCCACGCACATCGTCAAGAGATAGGAAATGTTTCCATCGCGATCCGGCCATACGCGATGCAATCGGCGCAGACGGCGGGGAGGGGGTTCATCGGGGACACCGTTTGAGGGCACACCGCGTGCGTCAACGCCGCGTGAGGGCACGCGACCGACAGTGACGCCGGCTGAGGGCACACGGCCTACAAGATCGCGGTTGAGGCTGTCGTGGTTCATGCGGGTTTGTTCGCGGTCCGTCGCACCCGGTAGCGGGGAGAAGTTTCGGCGACCGCATCGGCTTTGGTCTCTGCTTCGATCACGACGCGGACGCGGGCGTGCAGCACCTTGGCGACGCGGCGCAACATGCTCAGGGAATGGCCTTCGTAGCCGGGCGATTCGAGGCGGCTGATCTGCTGTTGCGAGGTCTTGAGCTTGCGGGCGAGTTCCTTTTGGGAAAGGCCGGCCTTCTCGCGCAGGGCGGCGAGTTGCAAGGCCACGTCCCAGGCTTCGCCAGCGCGTTTGAACCGCTCCGCGAAATCGGGATCGCGGAGTTGCTCTTCCAGAAAAATGTCAAAGTCAGTCTTGCTCATGATTCGTTCCTTTCCTTCCAGTCGCGCATTCGTTCATGCGCCGTGTCGGGGTCGCGGGCTGGAATAGCCTGACCTTTGTTGCGGACGCCGTGAACGGCGATGATGCGACGGCCTTTCATAAAGAACCACAGCACGCGGGTGTTCAACTTGCCGACGTGCCGAAGCTCAAACAGGCCGTCACCGAGGGACTTCGTCAAAGGCTCGCGGTGATACTGGCGAATGCGCAATTTTTCCAACCCCGCGGCTACTGCGGCGAAATCGCCGAGGTCGCTGGCTTTGAGTTCCAATAGAAACTCCCGCACCGGCGAAACACCGTTCGCAGTTTTGTAGAACTCTATTTCAAACTCCATAAATGGACAACATCAAATATGATGTCGTTGGTTTCAGGCTGCCAGAGCGGTGTTCAGCTCGTCCAGCAAGGCCGGAAGCTTTTCACCAAATAACTGGTGGGCTTTGCCTAGTCCGCCGCGCTGGTTGAACGGGGCGAATTCAAAATCATCCGGCTCAATGCTCAGGCTGGTGGCGATGTGGTCGCGGATGAGATTCAGCCAGGCGAGTTGGTCGCCGGAAAACTTCACGCCGGCCTTGGCCTTGTCCATGAGCCATTCGTTGAAGCGCGTGGTGACAGATTCAGCGAAGGGTTCGAGCACGGGCTGTTGTTCCAGAGCAAAGCGGACGAGCGCGACGAGGTCGGCGAAGCGGCAGGCAGGATTCCTTGTAACCCGACGTGCCCCCTCACCCCGGCCCTCTCCCCCAAGGGGGCGAGGGAGTGAAGATGCGGATGCCTTGTTGCCCAGCCTCTCTCCCGCAGTCGGGGCGAGGGAGACTTCATAGGCGTGCCAGAGGGTGTCCACGGGATGCGGGCCGAACTCGGATTTCAGCTTTGTCTCCAACTCTTTCAACATGGTCTCCGTGAGACGCTGTTTGTAGGGGCGCGAGTAGAGCATCTGGAGCGCGGTGATCTCGGCTTTGTGCTGCTCGATGTAGTTGCGGAAGGACTTTGCAGTCTGGGCATTATTCTGCGTGCTGGCCTGGGCCGGGCCGGCGTAAAGCAACGTGTCCTGCGAGATGATGTCGATGGTCTGCTCGGCGGCTTTGGCGATCTTTTTGAGCAGGTTGCGCAGGTCGGGATTCGTGGCGAGCGGGGCGAGGGCGGATTTTATGAGTTGATCAGCCGCTGCTTTCAGATCTTTGGCATTCGGTTCAACGTAGCTGACGCCGGCTGAGGGCAGCCGGCCTACATCAGTTGCGTTGTAGGCGGCGTCCCCTGATGCGGCGGCCAGGATGTTGTCTGGGTCAATCGCGGCGAGCATGGTTTTGGCGATCTGAGAAAGGCTTGTTGGTTGTCCCGTCTTGTAGGCCGGGTCCCCCGACCCGGCGCCGTGCGTAAATGTTTCGCCGGCTGGGGCAGCCGGCCTACAAGGACGTCGGACACCTGCTTTGCCAGCTCGCCATCGAACCGGCGTTCGAGACGGATGAGGCGGCCGGCCAGCGATTCGACGGCGGCGACTTCGGTCGTGCCCAGCGCGGCGGCATCGAGGAGTTTCTCGAAGCTGACGGTGGGTTTCTTTTCCAGCGGACGGGATTCGGTCTGCACCCGTTCGGTCACGCCCACGGCATCCACGATGAGGTAGCGGGTCTTGCGTTTGACGCCGGGGTTGACCTGTTCCATCTCGGTGTCGGACACGACGCGCACGCCGCGGCCTTTCATCTGCTCGAAGAAGTTCTTCGACGCCACGCTGCGCATGAAGAAGACGATTTCCAGCGGCTTGATGTCCGTGCCGGTGGCGATCATGTCCACGGTGACGGCGATGCGCGGGTTGTAGCTGTTGCGGAAGGCGCTGAGGATTTGTTCGGGCGTGAGGCTGGCGGTGCGTTCCCATTTGAACACCTCGATTTCCTTGCCGTCCACGAGCTTCTTGCCGACCAGGATGCGGGTGAAGCCGGTGCGGTAGGTGATTTTCTGGCAGAAGTCGTTGCCCTTGCCGAAGACCTCGCGGCAGATGCGGACGATGTCGTCGGCGTGGGAGTCGTCCTTGGCGAAGATGAGGGTCTTGGGCAGGTCGGTGCGGCCGGGGAACATCTCGGTGAAGACGCTTGTCGCGAAATGTGGCGAGCACGGTGCGGATCTGGTCGGGCGCAACGACGTCGCGGTCGAGGTCGTTGGCGTCGTAGGCGAGGACTTCGTCGAGTTGTTCCCAGCGGACCTTGCGCGTCTGGCGGTCGCGTTTGTCCACGTAGAATCCGGCGTCCACCTTGCCGCCGCCCTGGGTGATGGCGGTGTTGATGCGGTAGATGTCGCAGCCCACGTTCACGCCGTCGGCCACGGCTTTCTCGTGGTTGTATTCCATCACGAGGTTTTGCTGGAAGAAGCCGAAGGTCTGCTTGGACGGCGTGGCGGTGAGGCCGATGAGCGAGGCGTCGAAGTATTCGAGCACCTGCCGCCAGAGATTATAGATGGAGCGATGGCACTCGTCAGTGACGATGAAATCGAATTCCTCGATGGGGAACGCGGGGTTGTAGTCGACGGGCAGCGGCGCGGCAAATAACGCATTGTTGGCCGGGTCCCCTGAACCTGCGTCGGGTGCGGGATTCACGTTCGCGCCGCGTGAGGCCACGCGGCCTACAGGGACGCCGCTTTTGTCGGATGGAAGGGGTTCGCCGCGTGGGGGCACGCGGCCTACAAGGCCCATGTTCTCAATAGGCAGGTCGTCGAGGTCAGCGGCGGGCTCCTGCTCGCCCTTGAGCATGGAATAGATGCGCTGGATTGTGCCGATAACGACGCGGGCGGAGGTGTCGAGCGTGTTGCTGCTCAGGCGCTGGACGATGTATTCCTCGGTGAACTTGTAGTTGTTCACGGGCGAGACGAACTGCTGGAATTCCTTGAGCGTCTGGTCGCCGAGGTTGCCGCGATCCACGAGGAACAGGACGCGCTTCGCTCTGGCGTATTTGACGAGGCGATAGATGAAATTGACGGCGGTGTAGGTCTTGCCCGAGCCGGTGGCCATCTGAATCAGCGCCCGGCGACGACCGGCGGCGAAGGAGAATTCAAGGCGCCTGATGGCCTCGAATTGGGCGGGCCAGAGATTGCCCGGGGCGAGCAAGGGCAGTTCGCCGAGTCGCTGAGCCAATGGCGAACCGCCCTCAGCAACTTCCCGCGCCCAGCCGAGCAATGTATCGGGGCGATGGAACGAAAACACCCGCCGGCCGCGGGGATGCGGATCCAGCCGGCACGTGAAAAAGGTCTCCTCACCGGTGCTTTCGTAACAGAACGGCAGCGGCGATTTCCAGGCTGGCAAACCCGACGGAACGCCGGCGACATATTTGGAGGATTGTTCTTCCACGCTGGTCAGGGTGACACCAGGCGGCTTGGCTTCAAGCGTGCCCAGGGCTTTGCCGTCCACGAACAGGGTGTAGTCGGGCTCGCCGGTGGCGAAGGAGAGTTCGCAGATGGCGACGCCGCGATTGGCGGAGACATTGATCTGATCCTTCGTTTGGACGAGCCAACCGGAAGCTGCAAGCATCGCGTCGATCTTCCCGCGTGCTTTTTCTTCAGGTGTCATGCGAGGTGCTGGCAGCGTGCAGGCGGTTCTTTCAAACAGTGTGTTCGCGTGGAATGGCTGGGCCAGTGGATGCTGAAGAACCAGATGATTGTGAAGCGTCAATTGCCGATCGCCTGAGGTGACGATGATGGCTTCATCGGCTTTTTCTCGGTATACTCCTGCCACAACAGGCGCAGGGTGAGTTGGGACGGCGCAGTTCCCCGAGTGGACCTACTTATTCCTTCCCACCACCTCACTCAGGGCGGCGGAAAAACTGTCCGCCTCCGTCCCGAGCCTTGCGCCACCGTGCCATGAGTTCGGCCAGCCGCCGCTGCTGCTGGAGGTTGAAGAATTGGTCGGGACGATGGCTTTGACGATTACCAGTGTGCCACGCTCTTCGGCGGGCAATTCGGCCGCCAGGGCGTCGAGGGCAGCGCCTGCTGTCCGAGCCACGGCCTGGGGCATCAAGAGAAAGGATGAAGGATGAAGGACCGGATCACCCCGAGTTCACCCCGGCCCTTTCCCCCCGAGGACGGAGAGGGAGAAGATGTCGGCGCGCTTGCGGCGGGCATGGAATCGGGTTGAAGGTCGGGACGCATGGCTAGGGATGCAATTCGGAGGGCGTGCAGACGCGGACTTCGCGGTTGCCGATCTCGCTGAGGTATCCGGGGTCGGAGGATGGTGTCACGATGAAGTTCCGGCCCTTCGGGTAGTAGTTGCGGAAGAGTTGCAGGGCCGTGCTGTCGAAGGAGCGCGGGTCCCACTTGCACTCGATGGCATCCACTTCGTCGCGGCGATGGGCGAGCACAAAGTCAATTTCGCGACCCGCCTTGTCGCGCCAGTAGCGGATGGCCGTGTCCGGGTAGGTGGCTTGCAGGTGCTCCAGAACGAGGTGTTCCCAAAGTTCGCCGAGGTCTTCCTGACGGAGCGGGTCCCAGCCGCGCGCGTGGCTGACGAACCCGGTGTCGAAGCCGTAGATCTTGGGCTGTCTGACGATCTCGTTCTGTCCGCCGCCGAAGAAGGGGTGCACGAGCGTGAGGGCGTTGGTTATTTCGAGCGCTCGCACATGGCTCTCGACTGTCGGGCGTGTAACCCCGACGGCGCTGGCGGTCTTGGTGACCTCGAATTGGCCGCCGCTCTGGCGCAGCAGGTATTCAAACACGGCGTTGAAGCGGTTCGAACTCGCGGGATTGCTCGATTGCACGATCGAGGATTTGGAGGACTTGTTCCGCGAGTACGGCATGGAGCCGCACTTCGATCTGTAGCGGGCATGAAAAAGGGGCGACCGAGTTCTCCTCGACACGATGGTTATCGAAAGGGAGTTGCTCGCGTTTGCGCTGAGTCAGGAAACCGCCTGGCTCCTGTGCGCTCCCGACAAAGCAGATCCATAATGCTGTTATCGAACGCCCGCTTGAAAGGCTCTGTGAGGCACTCTGCGTGAGTTTCAGTTTGCCCTCGCGTCCGTCTCCGCGCCGATTTATGTTGCGCTCCATGGCGTTTTCCAAATTCGGTCTTTCCCGTCCGCTCATGGATGGTATCCGGGCCATGGGCTATATCGAGCCCACCCCCATCCAACTGCGGGCCATCCCCCTCATGCTTGAGGGCAAGGACCTCATTGGCAGCGCCCAGACCGGCACTGGCAAAACGGCCGCATTCGCCCTCCCGATCCTGCACCGGCTGGACCAACCATCCGGCCGCGCGCGGGCGTTGATCCTCGAGCCCACCCGCGAGCTTGCCGCCCAGGTAGAAACTGCCTTCCGCGACTTGTCTCGCTTCACGACCCTGGGGATCGCCGTTCTCTATGGCGGAGTCGGCTACGGACGGCAGTTCGAGTTGCTCAAGCAAGGGGTCGACATTATCGTTGCCACCCCCGGACGACTCCTCGATCACCTTCAGCGCGGGACCTGCAAACTCGACCGAGTCGAATTCCTCGTGCTCGACGAGGCGGATCGGATGCTGGACATGGGTTTTCTGCCGGATGTCCGCCGTATCATCGAGCGATGTCCCCGCGACCGCCAGACGTCGTTGTTCTCGGCCACCATCCCGTCCGAGATTGAATCCCTGGTTCGCTGGGCCATGCGCAGTCCCGAAACGATCGAGATCGGGATTCGCCGCTCGCCCGCCGAGACGGTGCGTCATGCCGTGTACCCGGTTTCGGACCAGCAGAAGGCCGATCTTCTGTTGGCGCTGCTGGAGGCGGTGAATTACGATTCCGCGATCATTTTTTGCCGCACAAAACAACGCGCCGACCGCGTGTCGCATTTGCTTCGGCGGCACGATCATGCTGTGGCGGTGCTCCATTCCAACCGGACCCAGCGCGAGCGGGAACAGGCTTTGCGCGGTTTCCGGGATGGCCGGTTTGAGGCCCTGGTTGCCACCGACATCGCGGCGCGCGGTTTGGATATCGCCGACGTCAGTCACGTTATCAATTACGATGTCCCCCAACATCCCGAGGATTATGTCCATCGGATTGGCCGCACCGGCCGCGCCCAGGCCACCGGCGACGCCTTCACTATCATGGTGGCGGAGGATGGCCCGCACATGGAGGCCATCGAGCGGTTCATTGGGCGTAAAATCGACCGCCTCAAACTTCCCGATTTCAAATACACCTACACGACCCTCTTCGACGAAAGCATGGAGAAACGTGGCGTCGTCGCCGGTCGCGCGCGTGGCGTCCGGATCCGGGGCGGCTATTACTTTGGGCCATCCCGTCGACGGCGGTAGGGGCAGAACGGTTCGATGTACCACTCCGACTCACGATGAAAGATCAAGTATTCCACGAACCGCAACCCGCGGCGGATTTCGATTTTGGCGAGCGGGTGGCCACGGTCTTTGACGACATGCTGGATCGATCCGTGCCGTTTTATCAGGAAATGCAGCGGATGATCGCCGAGATGGCGACGGATTTCGCCGTCAACGGCACGCAGGTTTATGACCTCGGTTGTTCCACTGGCAACACGCTGGTTAATCTGGATGCCGTGGTGCCGCCGGGCGTCCGGTTTGTTGGGGTGGATTCCTCGGAGGAAATGCTCCAACGATGCCGCGCGAAACTGGCCGAACACCATGTGAAACGGGATCTCGAGTTGATCCGGGCGGATCTGAACCACGGGGTTCATATCGAGAACGCCTCGATGGTGCTGATGGTCCTGACGCTTCAGTTTGTGCGCCCATTGCATCGCGACGGCCTGTTGCGCACGATTCTGCAGGGCCTGAGCGAAAATGGTTGCCTGATTCTTGTCGAGAAACTCCTGGGCGAACATTCCCTGTTCAACCGGATGTTCATCGAGCACTACTATGAAATGAAGAAACGCAACGGCTATAGCACGCTCGAGATCGCCCAAAAACGCGAAGCCCTGGAGAACGTCCTGGTTCCCTACACGCTGCTGGAAAACCGGGAGGCCCTCCTCCGCGCGGGGTTTCACCAGTGCGATGTATTCTTTAAGTGGTATAACTTCGGTGGCATTATCGCCGTCAAATGATCATCGCCATCGGTAACTTTTTCTTCCGCTACCGCAACGGTATCTTTCCCGCCGTTTATCTGTTGCTGCTCTTCCAAAGCCGGCCCTTGCTCGCCGACTACCGCCTCGCGGCCTTGTTGGGATTTCTCGTGGCCTTATCGGGTCAAACGCTGAGGGCCATTACGGTCGGCCTGGAATACATCATTCGCGGCGGACGCAAGCGGCAGGTCTACGCGGAGGACTTGGTGCAGGGCGGCGTTTACGCCTACTGCCGCAACCCCCTGTATATCGGGAACGCCCTCATCCTCCTGGGCGTCGGGCTTGCTTCCAACTCCTGGTTGTTTGTGGGTGTGGCCATTCCGTTCTTCAGTTTCGCATATTGGACGATCATCGCGGCCGAAGAGAATTATCTCCGCGGCAAGTTCGGCCAGCAATTCGACGAATACTGCCGGCGCGTCCACCGATTTCTTCCGACGGTTCCCGCCGAGGGGCACAAGCTCGAGCTTTGGCACTTCAACTGGCGGCGCCTCATCACCGCCGAATACGGTTCCGCCTATTTGTGGATTGTGGGCCTCCTGCTGGTGACCCTGAAGAATGCCTGGCTGGCCGGGGATGCCGAGGCCCATCGCCTGCTCATCACCGCCCTTTTCGCCGGCTTGGTGCTGGCAACCCTGGGTTATGTCGTCGCCCGGTTCCTGAAGAAATCCGGCCTTCTGAAGGGCGAACGCCGGCCCGCACATTGAGGGCGGCGGGGGCTTCCATTGTCAGCAATTCATTATGCGGGATCGAGACGCCGGGTGAGGTCACCCGGCGCAGGCTGGTGACGCCATAGTGAACTGCTGCTTCCATCGTCACTCACAAAATCGGGGCCGGGCGGGAGGGTTGCTGGCGTTCCAGGAGCGCCACGGCGACGGCGTAAACCTGGGTGTGGCTGAGGGTCAGATGCACATGATCGGCCCCACGTTCCTTGAGCAGGAACAATCCCTGGTCGTGGAGGATCACGAACGGTTCGCCCGATGATTTTCGGCCCACCTCCACATGTTGCCAACTCAACTGGCTGCCAATCCCGGTGCCAAAGGCCTTCGAGATCGCTTCCTTGGCGGCGAAGCGCGCGGCCAGGAACGGCGCCGGATCGCGATGCGCCAGGCAATAGGCCAATTCACTGTCGCTCAGAATCCGGCGAACGAATCGTTCACCAAACCGTTCGTAGGAGCCGCGAATGCGGTCGACCTCGATAATGTCCACCCCGGTGCCAAGAATCATGTGGTGTGTTTCAACAGGCCGGGTCTGACCCGGGAGGTTCATCTACTCGCGCCCGACGCCGGCTTGTCCTTTTCGTTCAGGCACGCGAGCATCTCGCGCACGGCCTGACCCAATCCCACCGTAATCGCACGGCTTATCACGCTGTGACCGATATTCAGTTCAACCAGCTGCGGCACCGCCAGCAACGCGGGGACGTTCTCGTAATTCAGGCCATGTCCGGCATTCACGCGCAGGCCCGATGCTTGAGCCGTATTCGCAGCCAGGGTCAGGCGGTTTAATTCCCGCTCCCGGGCGGCGGGATCAGGGAATTGGTCTGCAAAGGCCCCCGTGTGCAGTTCGATGAATTCCGCGCCGGTTTCGGCCGCGGCCTGGACCTGGTGGAGGTCAGGATCGATGAAAAGGCTGACTTCGATGCCGGCCCGGCGGAACCGCGCACAACTTTCCCGGACGCTTTCCTTTTGGGAACGCACGTCGAGCCCGCCTTCCGTGGTCAATTCCTGCCGGCGTTCGGGAACCAAACAGACGACGTCGGGCTTGAGCCGAAGCGCGATCTCCACGATCGAAGCCACGTTCGCCATCTCGAGATTGAACCGGGTGCCGATCTTTTCGCGCAATTCCCAGACATCCCGATCGAGCATGTGGCGGCGGTCCTCTCGCAAATGCGCGGTAATACCGTGCGCACCGGCCGACTCACAGAGCAACGCCGCGGCAACGGGATCGGGTTCACCCGCGGGTTTACCGCGATAGCGGGCTTCGCGAATCGTGGCTACGTGATCGATGTTAACGCCCAGTTTCAGCATGACCTGCCCACTATCGCTTGCGCTTTGGCGCCGCGGCTCTTGGCTGAATCTGCTCCGGAAATCGGAGCGTGAACCGGGGAAAATCCAGGCTCTCGACCCAGCAGACCAACCCCATCATTTCCATAGCCGTGAGACCCATCGCCGATCGCCGGGTCAAGGTCCACTCGCTGGGGGAGACGGCGACCACTTCGGTTGCGGAGTTCCCGAGGCGTTGTTCCATTTCTTCGAGCCACGGCAGGGCCGGGGTGTTGGTTCGGAGCAGGGCCCGGTCGGCAATCAACGTCGAGAGCTGCACCTGCATTCGGAGTTGGGCCAACCGGCGCGCGGTAATCTCCCAGTCGTAATAAACCAGGCCGGGTTTCCCAACAAACTGGGTCAACAGTTCCTGTGGTGGCGGATTTGTGGTTTGCAGCGCGGGGAACGAACCCCCGGTGATATAACCGCGTCCGCCGTCTTCGGCGCCGCGGAGGTGTGGAAAGAGCAAGGGCAACGATTTCCAGATCAATTGATGGTCGGCCTCGCGCCATTCCAACTGTGCCAGGCCCCGCTTTTGCCAGGAAACCGGGATCAATTCCCGCAAGGGATCCACCATCGCGCGAACGCGGTTCGTGGGATCATTCCATGGAAACGCCATTAGCGTCTGTGGCACACTCAGGGCTTGTGCCCAAAAATAAATTTCGTTCGGCGCCGGCGAGAGCCCCAGACGTGTCAGGGCCTCGCATCGGTTCAGCCAGGGCCGGGCGCCGCGCCAGGCGGTAAAGCTGATAAGCGGTTCCCGAATGATGTTGGTGGGGACATGCCAGGGCTCAATCGGCCCGGTCACATCCTCCGGGAAGACCAGGCGGGCCTGCGTCCGGACATCCTCTTCACGGACCGTCGCTCGGACCGTTGCGAACGGCCAGGGGGCGTTGGGCAAACCGAGTGGCGCGGCCAGGCGCGACAGGTTCAATTCCAGCGTCAGCCACTCCTCCTTGAGGGGCGGACACGGCGGGGTGGATTCGCGCAGTCTGGCGATGGACTTCTCCCATTCGCCGGAGGAATTGGCGCCCACACTGAGCACCAGCCAACCGGCGGCTTGAGTCCATCGTAGCGTCGCCCTGGCCTGACTGGTATTGACGGTCATGACAGGCAGGCCATTTTCCTGGTGGTTCACCGGCGGGCCGAGTTTCCAAAGCGTGACGAGCTGCGTCAGGTTCGTTTCCCAGAGCGAAGCCCTCTCGGGGGTGAGGGCGACACCGAACAGCCAGTCCGGGGTGGTCCCGGCCGGGCCGCGCACATCGAGAAATGATTCGTGGTGCAGCAGATCGTTGATCAACGGGCGGAGCAACGGAATGCCGCGGTTTGCCTGGGCATCGTTGATGGATTGGGGGAAGAGTACTTGCGGCGCGCGGGCGAGTCTTTGCACGACGTCATTGCCCAGGGCCCGGGTTTGGGGCAAGCCCAGGATCGCCTTGACCTTGGTGGTGTCGGCTTGGCTGGAGCCCGGGGTGAGCCCGGCGAAGTGGTAACTTGCGAGGATGTCCGGTACGACGGCGCCGGCCCCGAGGGCGGCATGGCAACCCATCCCGAGGCATGCGGCGGCAAAGATGGGTGAGAGAATCTTCCGTTTCATAGCGGTGAGAAGTGGATGCCAGAGCCCTGGAATTTTAGCAAATCCAATCCAACGCCCACTATTCCGGCGCCGTCGGCGGGTTCGAGAGTTGCCCGCTAGAATCGTAAAGCCGGGCCAGCCGAACCAGCACCTGTTCGAGCTGCTCGTAATAAACGTCGAGCTGCAGCTCGCTTTTCCGGTCCCGCAGGGATTCCAGTTCCAATTCGAGTTGATCCCGGCTCAGGCGAAAGGATTCCGGCAACGATTGCTCCGCTTCGCTTCGCACCAGGTGGAATTGATGCGCGCGACGGCCATCCGGGGTCGCCCCGCCGGCGGCCTTTTTCACCGCGCGCACACCCTCGAACCAATCCGCGGGAGTTCCCAGACGATCGCCATTGTCGTCGAGCAAAGCATGTTCGGTCGCCAGCCGTCCTGCGCCTTCGTAAAAGTCCGCGACGCCGCGGGCCGCGACCAGAAAAGATTCGAGCAGGGAAGTCTGACCATCCTTGTCGAGGTCGGCTGTCGCATCGGCGATGGATTGGGCGAGGTATTGGCCGAACCGAGCAAAATTCTGTTCGCTCCCGCTCTGGGTGGCAACGATCACCACGCGGTTGGTATGCGACAATGCGGCGAGAAAAGGGCCGCTGGCAGAGGCGCATTGAATTACGGCGAGCGGACGGCGAAAGGGCTGGAGCCAGGTGGCCAGTTCCAAGTCGGACACGTCCGGGCCGCGGAGGTTAAACTTGGCTTCTTCACCCGAGTATGTTCCGTGGCCCACGAAGACCAACCAGGCTGGATCTTTGGAATCGACATTCAGCTCCGCCAGTTTTCGTTCGAGAAGATCATGATCCGGCGCCGTGTTCGTCGGTCCCAGACCTATTGTGCCAAAATCCGCCCCGGCCTGCGCCGCCGCCTCCCGCCACCGATCGGTCCACGATTGGAATTGCGACGCATATTCTTCCTCGCCTGGGGCTCCGACCACCACCAGGACGCTCTGTCGATGCTGGCCGGACAAACTTGCGGCCGGGCCCGGGAGGAGCAGGGTGGCCAGTAAGAGCCCGATTCTCACGCCAATCCCTTTCGGCGGCGCAACCCCCATTCCAGGATGAAGCATCCCAGGGCAAACAGAAACACCGCCGGCCGATGCCAAAGCGGCTCGGACATTTGCTCGGTGATCGGGGCGAAATGGAGCGGTAGATCACGCACAAACCCTTCAAGATCGGCCGGGCGCAACATCCGCCCGCCGGTGGTTTGCGCGAGGCTCGCCATCAATGCGCGATTCGGCGTCAGCGACTTGAATTCCTCTGCCGAGGAATCTGCAGTCCATCCGGACTCCGCGCTGCCCACGCTGGCCCCATCGCTATCGATCGCGCTGGCTTCCGCGACATATGCCCCGTCTACCCGCGGCACAAAGGGTGTCTCGTACAACCCCGCCTCTGCCGCGGAGGGTTCGGCTGTTAAACGAAGGACCACCGGCGCGCTTTCGAGCGCATTGCCAGGGAGTGATGCCCCTGGCGCGTTGGTCATTTGCCGGACGGTTAACGTCACGGTGGCGTCTTCGAGCGGCCGGTATTCCGCGTCGCGCACTCGCGCCTGGATGAGCATGGCGCCATCCTCGCCCGGATTGGGGACGCAATGCAATTCCACCCGGCCGGGGACATCGGCGACGAGCCATCGCAGCCACTGGCGCCAACCCTTCTGTAGATCGGCTTGAGCGGCCTCGTCCCGCAACCCCAGGCGCCACCAATCTCCAGCCATCAACACGGCCACCCGGCCCAAACCGAACCTTTGAGCCGCCAATGCCGGATAGGCCTGTCCCTGCGCGTCCTTGACTACCTCCAGTAGACTGGCCCCCGGCTTTAAGTCGCGTGCCTGGTTCAGAACCTGGAGGGGCGCCTCCTTCTCCAATCGTTCTTTCTCCGCCACCTCCGAACTCCGGAGTCGGAGCCAGGGTTCCAGCGCGCCTTCGCGGGTCAATTCAAGCCGGAATGTGTCGCCGGAGGGCGAAACGGTTTGGCGATCGAGGTAGATGGGCATCATTGACCCCATCGGGGTATGCTCATACCCACCTTCGCGGAACGACTCGGCTCCGCCCAGAAAGAACACCCCTCCACCCCGTTCGGAAACAAACCGTTGGATCAGAGTCATTTGATCATGCGTGAAGAATTCCGCTTCAATGTCATCCACCACCAGGGCATCGTAACCGAACAACGTGGCGGCATCTTTGGGAAAGCCGCCTGCCAGTTCCGCGGCATCCCGTGGATTGAATCGCACCAGGACCGGTTGGTCATAGCGCTCGGTCTCTTCCGTCGAGGACCCATACCCTCGGAACAATGGATTGCTGGATTCACCCTCGCGTCCACGAAATTCAAAACGGGGTTCGCGTTTCGCGACGCGGATCAAACCCACCACCTCCACCTCCGGGTCCTCGGATAACCCGCGATTCAAGAACTTGAATTCCCAATTGGGCCGTCCCGCCACATAGAGAATCCGATACGGACCTCCGGTGCGATCCACGACCACCCAGCGTTGATTGTTGTCCAGGGTTGCCTCGGGCGAGTCCGGCGCCCCCGCCATTGCACTCTCATCCACGGCGGCCTGCGCCTGGTAAAGGAGGATGCCGTCCCGGTCGGGCTTGACCTGAAATCGAAATGCGATCGAGTCGTCCTCCGAGGCGACGCGTTGATCCTGTTGTTCGACGACGTTGCCATCGGGCGCCCGTAATCGAACCGTCACGTTTCGGCCGCGATAGCCCGACACCTTCACCTGCACATTCACGGTTACCGGGGCGTCCTCGAACGCGGTCTGATTGACACTCACTGTTTGGATTCCGACATCCCGCATGGCCGCCTCAGCCCCGACCAGGACCGGATAGATCGGAGGCAGCCCGCTCACCTTCAATTGTCCGTCATCGGCATCCGTGGCATTGCCATCCGTGAAGACCAGCACCCCGGCGATGGGCTGGCCTTGAAAGCGATCGCGCAGGCCTCGCAATGCCGTTCCGAGTGCCGAGGTGTTGCCCTCGAAATCGAGTTCCGAAAACTCACGGCTGGCCTGCAACCGGCTGTCAAAGTAATATCTCCGCAATTGGAACTGGTCTTCGAGGGTGCCCAGCCAGCTGGACGCACCCGCCTCCAAAAGCCCCTGCACTTGCCCCCCGCGCGTCTCGCTGGCCCCCGGATCCTTCAGCTGCATTCCCCGGCTGTTATCGACCAGGACCGAGAAGTAATTCGCGCCACGTCGGGCTCGACGGGCGGTCCACATCGGCTCGACCAGGCAGGCCGCCAGCGCCAATATGCCGACCAACTTCAACCCCAGACACAGTCCCCGCAGGCGATTCGCCACCGGCGCCCGTCGATAGTTCCATGCGGCCAGTGCGGCCAACACGACGACCAATACGACGCTTGGGAGAATCCAGGCCCGATTGGAAATCAGCACGGATGCGAATGTGCTTGCCTCCATGCTCGCTCAGTTGGTGGTTCCACCCAGGGTTTCGTAATAGCGGCGGACCAATTCGGTGTATCGGGGCGGAACCTGATCACGATCGATCGGCACCAACGCCTCCGGTGACTGCCGTCGCGCCAATTCCTGAATCAACCGGTCGCGCACACCACCCAGCGGCTCCGCCATTTCCACTTCCACCAAATCCCACTGTGGCGCCTGGCCATGCCGGGTGTAATCCGCTCGCGCCGCGCGTAGTCGATCCCGCACGCGTCCGACCTCCGACCGGAGATCGGGAGAATCCAGCAATTCCTCCACTTCGCCCAGTCGGGTAAGCCAATCGCGGTAACCACCGCCGGTAACCGGCCCTCCGCCCCCCGTACGACCCTCGGGATTGCTCGAGCTCAGGCCATCGAAGAACATTCTCGTTCCTCCTCGCTCGTCCGGGCCGCCTCCAGGTGAACCTCCGCCCCCGCCTTGCCGATTGCCCGTCGTGCCCTCACGGTTTCCCGAACCGCGACTCGCGGCGGCGACTTCGGATCCGTTGGACCCATTTTGATCACCAGGTGATTGGGCGCGCTCATTCCCCGGAGCGGACCTCTGGCCGCCGCCAGCTTGGCCGCTGCCCGGCTGGTCAGCGTTTGGTTGGCCGGCGTTTGGCCTGGCCGGTGCCCTCGCGTTGTTCATCCTGTCCCGGGTTGTCCCCCGGTGAACGGCCCGGATCATTCTCGGTGCCTTGGCCCGCGCTGGTCGCGAGCGTGTTGGTGTCGCCTTTGCCGCCGCGACCTTCGGAGATTTCCTGGTTTAACTGCTCGAGGAGTTGGTCCAATTCCGAGCGCGCCAGCTCCAGTCCCGCGGTGTCGTCTCCCAATATCTTTTCCGCTGCGCGGTCGATTCCCTGCTGAAGTCGGGCAAGATCGGCCCGGGCCTTTCGTTCGAGTTGTTGGGCGGCGTCGAGCTCGCCCTCCCGCAGCAGCCGTTCCGTGGTCGCGAGAGTTTGTCCGGGACCTTCGCGGCCCGGGTACCGGAGCATGTCATACACCGGGCGGGTCAGCGCGCCTTGCCGCAGTAGATCGTCCATGACTTGGCGAAGGTTTGCGGAATCCCCCTGGACCGCCTCGCGAAAGGTCTCGTAGAGGTCACGCGATAGTAGCGGCTCGGCGACCTCGGATTCCTCCGTAACGGACCGGACCTGGTCCAGGAGGTTGGTGAGCCCGGCGGTTTGCTGGGCCGCCTGGCGAGCCAGTTCTTCGCGGGGAGCGGCGTCGCTCAGGGAGGGTCGTTGTTTCTCGGTCAATGCCGACATTTGTCGGGCGAGTTCCTCTTGATGTTCCACCAGGTCCCGCGCCTGGCCGCGCATTTGCCGCATTGCCTCGGAGAATTGGCTCGCATTCTTCGTCCGGAAATCTTCGCGGAGTTGTTCCAACTGCTGCGAGGCGCGCGTGCCGGACGCCACCGCCTGTGAAACCGCCCCTTGATCCATCGCCTCCGATGCACGCTGCAGTTGCGAGCGGGTTTCTTCGAGTTGACGCCGCGCCTCGGCGGTCTCGGATTGGTTATCGGGCCGATCCATGCGTTGCCGGAGTTCATCGACATCCGACAGCATTTGTTGTTGTTGATCGCGCAACCGACGGAGCTGGCGGCGGAGGTCTTCGCGTTCCTGTTCGGTCCTGGCCTCCTGAAGCGCCAATTCGAGCTCGCGCAACCGTTGATTGAGGTCCTGCTGCCGCTGCGCGAGTTCCTTGAGCCGGGCCAGGAATTGCAACTGCTCGCGCTGCTGTTCGTCGACCTGCGGCGCCGCCTGCTGTTGGTTCTCGTATCGATCTTCCGAGGCCTTCAATTGAAGTTGGTTCAGTTGCCGTTGCATCCGTCCACTCCGGCTGCCCCGGCCCTGTCCCCGCTGGCCCTGCGCAATCTGGTATTCCCGCGTTTGAAGCCTTAGCAACGCCTCATACGCGGATTGCTCTGATCTCAATGCCGTCTCCAACGGCTCGGCCGAAACGTCGGTCGCCGCTTTTTCCAAATGATCCATCGCCTGCTGCATCTCGGTCCGCGCGGTTTCCACCCATTTGTGCGCGCCGGGATCATTCGATGCGTCTCCCAATTCACCCGCCTGTTCCCAGGCGTGTTCCTGCGACTGGTGGACCACCCGGGTGTCGTTCACGAATCCGGTCGACTCCTTTCGCAGTCCTTGGCGCCTCAGGGTCCAGGTGGCGGTGATGATTTGCTTCTGCAATTCGGTCAGCTTCTCGGCCGGACTCTCTTGCTGACCCTGGCTCCCCGGCGCACTCTGTGGTTCGCCGGACTGGTTTTCGCGGAAGATCTCGTCAAACGGGCGGACCTCGAGGAAATAGATGTCCGAATAATTCCGACGCACCGCGCCATCGGGTCCCGCATCGTCCGCCCACAGGAAGTAAGTGAGCAACTGACCGGGTTGGGCGGCCAGGGTCTCGAGCGACACCACACGCTCAAATTCACGAGGTTCGTGACGTCCTGTCGGTCCTTCAAACTCGATCAACTGCGTATCACCCGCCCCAAACTGGTATCCCAGGCCGTAACTGCGAAGCCCGAAATCGTCGCTGGCTCGTCCGCGAAACAGGACCTCCTCCAAAGGCGACACGCGGTCGTCTCCCCGGGGCAGGACCAGCTTGAGCTCCGGCGCCCGATTGGTGAAAACTTCCAACACGAATTGGTCCGGGGCGCGATTGGTCCGCCCGGCTTCGTCGGTCAATTGCAATGCATACCGCGCATCATGATCCAGCGTGAATTCCAACTGCACCACGTTTGAACGAACCGCATCCTGGCTCAACTCGATCCCACTCCGGTCCCGGCCGATCCAAACCGCCGATGCCACCGGTTTGTTCAACTCCAATTCATACCGCACGCGGGTTCCCTCCACTGCCGATACCCGCCGCGTGTTCTCGATGGTCTTTTTCTCCAGACCCGTATACTCGGGATATTCCAAATGCGCATCGGCCCGCTCCAGGCGCGGCAAGTCATAGACCTTCACCCCGAAATCACGTGTCTCTTTCCCTTCGTAATCTACCCGGTACGTCAAATCGCCGGTCACCTCAGGTATGCGCCCGCCGAATACCGGATCATCGAGATTCCGCGCCAGTGGAAAACGCACTGTCTCGCCCTGCGACGGGATAATCACCAATGACGCCTCCGCGGGGACATGCCCTTCGAATCGCGCCAATACCACCACACCATCCCCACGTTCCACATCTACGTCACCCGGGGTTACCTCAACCCCGGCAACGGCCGCCGCGCCCGCGCCCAAACCCGCCCTGACCGGCGCGAGCAGAAACAACCCGGCCAGCACGAACAGGAATGCCGTTAAGCCGCCCCAGTGCGCCGCGCGGGCAAAGAATAAATGTTGGTAGGAACGATGCCCCCATGGCCGCCGCCGGTTGTGCTCGAGCGCTTCACGCACCACGCGCTCTTGCAAGTAACCCAGACCAGTCGACGCGGCTTCCTTCTGCTGTTCCACTGCCGTCAATAACGAGGCCTGCAAACGCGGATGCTCGCGTTCGATTTCCCGCGCGATGTCCCGGACGTCGGTCGGATGCCGGCGAGTGCGGAACCGCACGGCCAGTTCTCCGGCAAACCACGCCACCACCAATACCGGCGCCAGCCATCGCAAGCGCCACCCCGTTGCCAGGCAGAGAACGAACAACGCCAACCCGACCAGAACCGCCCCGGCGTAAAACTTCGCCAGCCGAAGGGCTAATTGCCGCCGGCGATAATTCTCGACAACGGGTTCGAGTCGGGTTTGAAGCAGTCGATCGAGCATGGCCCCGGGCCTCAAGGTTCAGTCTTATTTACACCATGAATCAGGAATTGCAATGCGTCATCCGGCCGGGTCACCTACGCCTGCTCGCGTCATTCGCCCCGCCAGCAACGACTCCACCCCCAATATCAACAGCGTCCCTAAAATCAGCCAACGCCATAGCTTCTGTCGTCCTTCAAGCTCGGCCTCCCGAAGATGCCGATCTTTTTGGGGTGATGGCGCCGCCTGCGTGATCTCCGGCGACAAAGGAATGCCCGCCCGTTCGAGGTCATCCTCCAACATTGGACGGGTTCTCGACTCGGCCGGATCGACGTTCACCGCGAAGCGCCAGTGGTTTGATCCCTGGCTCACGAGATAGATCCCGGGTTCGGCAGTCTGTTGGAATGTTCCATCCGACACCTTGATCGACGTGTGATCGGGCAATTGAATGGTGACCGGCCCAGCCTCGACCGTCGGCAGGGGGACAGGATCGCCCGCATAGTATTGGCTTTGACGCGTGGGAGCGCCTGCCGCGTATTCGGCCAGGGCGTGTAACAAAGGAACGAATTTCGAGGACAACGCCAGTTGGCCATCTGCGGGTTGCCAACCGGCTGCGAGGACCAGCACCCGGCCATTCCCCCGAGGCAATTCCACCAAGGCCGGATCGCCGTTGTCGAATCGCGCCAGAACGCGGGCGCCGGGGAGATTGCCAAATCCGAAATGCCGATGCCGCCAGAAATGGATCCGGGTGAAGTCGCTGTAGCGCGGATCGGCGAACGGCGCAAACAGCGGATGTTGGAAATCGATCTGTTCGAGCAGGGAATAGCCATTGACCGGGGCTTCACTGGCTGTCAGCGAGTTATTCTGCATCAGCTCACGAAGTCCGTCCGCCGCGGCGGCGCGGTCGAGAATCCATAAGATCGTACCGCCGTGATCCACCCAGTCTCGCGCCGCAGCGATCCGCTGTGTTGAGAGCTCTCCCGTGGTAATGACGAGCGCATGGACATTTGTCGTTGCCTCATCTGAGTTGCGGCCCAGGGTCGCGAACACTGTCTTCCGTGGTTTGGTGGCAGGGAAGGCACGGCCGAGGTAGAATCCGAGGTGTTGAGGGTCGTCGATGGGATCGTCTGCCCAGAACCAGACATGGCGTTCAGTGAGCTGCTCCGGGATGGTGTGGATTCGATTGTCAAAGTCCGAGGCGTCGCCGAACAGGTCCAATCTCGTCCCTTCTTCCAATCCTGTGGGCACCGGGAGACCGAATACTCTCGATTGACCGGGGGGGACCTGCGCGCGCACAGGTGGGGCCTGGGTTCCGCCCGCCCATCGAACTTCAAACTGATCCTCTCGTGAGTCCGCGGCATTGGTGAGGCGCACGCGTATGACGGCGGGTGCGGCCGCAGCCGATTCCGTCCTTGTTGAGACCAACCACTGGAGCCCGGCATTGCCGGGGACGGAGGGTTGGACGGACTGGGGGACGACCTCGATCCCGGCCGGCCAGGTGTAGCCCTGGAGTGCGTTCAACTGCGCACCCGACTGGAGGTCGGTGAACACCTGGATCTGTTTATCGACGGCGTCGTTGGAGAGGGCATCCGCTTCGTCCAGAAGTTCCGCCGCGGCCATCAACCCGAGGTCCAACCGCGTCGCAGCCCAGCCGGGTTTCACTTCGTCGACGAGACGCAGCGCAAGGCCGCGTCGTTGTTGTGGGTCCGAATCCCGCCATCGGTCGAAGGAGAGGAGGGTGCGCGTTTGCCGGTCGAACGTCAGGATCGCCAGGTCATCTCCCGCTGCGAGTTCGTCCAGCACTCGGCGGAACTGCGCAACGGACTGGGTCCAGAGCCCGGTCCGTCGCAGGCTGGCGCTGGTATCGAGCAATGCCACGACACGTTTGGGCGGCGCGGCGTGGGGAACGAGCGCCGTCGGTTGGCGAAAGAATGGCCGGGCGAAGGCAAAGGCGAGCAAACCGATCACGGCGCAGCGTACCAGTAGCAGGAGCACATGCTCGACCTGGTTTCGTCGGGTGAACCGGGGAGGAGTGGTCCGCAAAAACATCAGTGTGCTGAACACCTGTCGCTTCCGTGTGCTGCGTCGCGTCAAATGAAACAGGATGGGCAATCCCACTGCCAGGCCGCCCAGGAGAAAGAGTGGCGCCAGGAAACTCATATGCGCCGAGCCCCGCCGATTGCGCGTCGCACTCCACGGCCCCGTTGCATGCGTTCCCGCAGGAAGTCAAATAACACGAGTTCCAGTGGTTGATCCGTGCCAAACCGGCGGTAGCCGATCCCCAGCTTGCGACATAGCCCTTCCATCTCCGCGCAATGCCGGGTGATCCGCTCCAGGTATTGGGCCCGCGCCGTCACCGGATCCAGCATCAATTCCCGCCCGGTCTCCACGTCCTGCAACACCACCGGCTCTTCAAACCCGAACTGCAACTCCGCGGGATCGAGCACCTGGAATAACAGCACTTCATGACCGCTGGCCGCCAGCGCTGTCAGTTCCCCCTCCAATCCTTCCGTCGCGGCGAGCAGGTCCGAAATCAGGATCATCAAACTGCGCTTCCGCACAATTTCCACTACCCGCCGCAATGGCGACGACAAATCCGTGCCCGCGCCGGCGGTGGGGCGTTCCAAATGCAACATCAGGCTCCGCAGATGTCCGGTTCGGTGGCGGGCCGGGAGATAATCGCGGATCTTTTCGTCGAAGGTCAACAACCCCACCGCATCGCCTTGTTGATACAGGAAGGAAGCGAGCGTCGCGGCGAGGGTGTTGGCATAATCAGCCTTGGTATGCCCGATGGAACCGTAGGCCATCGATCGGCTCTGGTCCGTCAACAGGTAGCAGCGCAGGTTGGTCTCGTCCTCGAACTTTTTAAGGTAATATCGGTCCGATCGCGCGTATAACCGCCAGTCGAGATATCTCGGATCATCCCCGGGTGTGTATTGGCGGTATTCGGAGAATTCCACGGAGAAACCGTGATAAGGACTTCGATGCAGCCCGCTCCAGAATCCTTCCACCACAACGCGAGCCCGCAACTCCAGATTGCGTATCGACATCAGGGCTGACGGCGAAATCAGGCTTGGACGTTCGAGCCCGGGGACCGTTGTTTCCTGTTCGGTCATCCTGTAACAAGTGGACCGCTTGCGGGCGCGATGCAACTCAAACTTGGGCGGCAACCGGAGTGCGAGCGTGCGCGAACCGCGCGTCGCAGCAGCGTAACGGGGGTTCAACTTCGGGTCGCTATGGCGGCTGCGTCACCCTTGGGTGCCACGAAGCTGACAAAATGGCTGGACCGCCACCGGGACACGCTCGGACGCCACTACACCAGTGAACTGGCGCGCCGAGTCCACTGGGATACCAGCAGCCCAAAGGGCTTCAGAGGGACAAGACCTGTTGCAGGTGTGGCGTGAACAACTTGGGTTCGAGCAGGAACGCGTCGTGGCCTTTGTCCGAATGCACGGTGATCCACATCACCGGAACCTCGGCGCGCTTGAGCAGGTGCACGAGCTTACCCTGGTCGGCGCTGGGAAACGAGAGGTCGGAGTCAATGCTGAACACGAGGAACTCCTGTTGGCGACAGCGGTCGAAGAGGTTCTGAAGGTCGTCAGCCCCGGACTCGGCGACGAGATCGAACCACTGCCAGGCATCGAGCACTCGCAGGTAGGTGTTCGCGTCGAATCGCTTCACGAACTTCTCACCCTGGTGGAGCATATAACTCTCGACCGGGTGGTTCATCTCATACCAACCGTGCGGCGGCTTGTGGCTTACGATCTCGCCGCGGGCACGCTCGCGCAACATATCGAGGGAGACAAACGTCTTGTGAGCAATACGCCGGGCCAGGGCGAGACCGGTGTTCGGCCGCGCGCCGCCGTAGTAGTCGCCTCCGCGAAAGTGAGGATCACCTTCGATGGCGGTGACTTGTTCGAAGTTGATGATGCGATTGTAAATCGTGGTTTCAACCCCCGTCCCGATCGGCACCAGGATCCGGACGCGGTCGGGATAGCGGGTGGCCAGGACCAGGCAGAGAAACCCTCCGATCGAAGCCCCAATGGCCGCGTGCACACGATCGACCCCCAACTCATCGAGCAACCGCACCTGGGAATCGACTATGTCACTCATGCGCAAGACCGGAAAACCCGGACCCCAGGGGCGCCCCGTCTGGGGATTAGTCGAAGCCGGGCCGGTTGAACCGTAACAGCCTCCCAGATAATTAACGCACAGGACGCAGAACTCGCGGGTATCGAGGGCCTTGCCCGGTCCGATGAACCCGTCCCACCAGCCCGCGTGCAGTTCCTCCGTCCAGCGACCGTCGAGGCCCGGCACGGAGGGGTTATCGCCGGCGGCGTGCTGGCTGCCGGTCATGGCGTGAAAGAGGAGGATGACGTTCGACTTGTTGGCGTTCATCCGGCCATACAATTCGTAGGCCAGAGTGAACCGTTCGAGTCCGCCCCCCACACGCAACCGGAGCGGTTGCCGGGGATTGTTGAACTCGATGAAACGGGTTTGGACGGCGCCAATGTTTCGGCTCATGACCGGGCTCGGATTCGGAAAGGAACCGATCAGTCGCATCCCTCGAGCGCCAGTTGGAGATCAGCCAGGATATCATCGATGTGCTCAAGTCCGACGCTGAGGCGGACGAGGTCCGGTGTGATACCGGCGGCCCGCTGTTGTTCCTCGTTGAGCTGAGAGTGAGTGGTGGTGGCGGGATGAATCGCCAGCGATTTGGCGTCGCCGACATTGGCCAGGTGAGACAGCAGCTTCAGGGATTCGATGAATTTGCGGCCGGCGGTGGTACCCCCTTTGATGCCGAAGACGACCATCGAGCCGCCCATGCCGCGGAGGTATTTCTGGTTGCGTTGATATTCCGGGTCGGCGGGAAGGCCGGGGAACCGAACCCAGGTCACCTGGGACTGTTGCTGGAGCCAGCGGGCCACGGCCAGGGCATTCTGACAATGGCGCTCCATTCGAAGGGGGAGGGTCTCGATGCCTTGCAGAAACATCCACGAATTGTCGGGGGCGATGCAGGCCCCGAGGTTCCGCAACGGCACCGTTCGCATGCGAAGAATAAACGCGAGGGGCAGCAACGGTTCGGGCAAATCGATCCCCCAGCGCAACCCGTGGTAGCTCGTGTCGGGCCTCGTGTAGAGCGAATGCTTGCCGGCCGCCCAGTTGAAACGGCCGCTGTCGATCACCACACCGCCAATCCCCGTGCCGTGTCCGCCCATCCACTTGGTCAGCGAATGAATCACCACGTCCGCCCCATGCGCAATCGGCTGCGTCAGGTAAGGCGTGCTGAACGTGGCATCGACCATCAGCGGCAATCCCGCCTTCTTTGCGATCGCGCCAATCGCATCAAGATCCGCAATCTCCAGTGCGGGATTGGACACCGTCTCGCAAAACAGCGCGCGCGTCTTGTCGTCGATCGCCCCCGCGAAATTCTGGGGATCCGCCGAATCCACGAACTTCACGCGGATGCCCAAGCCGGGCAGGATGTCATTGAACATCGTGTAGGTACCGCCATAAAGATTCCGGGCCGAGACAATGTTGTCGCCGGCATGAGCGACATTGATCACGGAGTTGAAGACGCCGCTGGTTCCGGAGGCATGGCCGAGACCGCCCATTTCCGGAGCCCCTTCCAGCAATGCGACGCGTTTCTCAAGCACGTCGGTGGTGGGATTCATAATCCGGGTATAGACATTTCCGAGTTCCTTCAGCGCGAATAAACTTGCTGCATGTTCCGTGCTCTTGAAGACGTATGAGCTCGTGCGATGGATTGCGACCGCCCGGGAAAGCGTGGTGGGGTCGGGTTGAGTGCCGCCGTGCAGACAGAGGGTTTCAAGTTTCATAAGCCGCGAACTGTAATGGGGCGGAGGGCGTGTTGCAACCCGACGATGAGCACGTTGAAAGACGATCGACGCAAGCTATCCGGCCAAGCCCGCGTAATCCTCTTCGGGGAATCATTCTGCCAACAATCATTCTGCCACGCCCCACGCGACCGAAGAGCCGCAGCAACGCCCGACCGTCGCAGCGCGTTCGAACGGCCCCCGACCATTCGAGCACGAGCACGAGCACGAGAACGAGAACATGCGTGTGCGTCGGAACAGTCGGAGGCGTCCGACCCTGCGGGCGCTGCTGCGACTGGCGCTTTGCGCATAGTCGCGCTCCGGCCAAGCCCGCGTAATCCTCCTCGGGGAATCATTCTGCCAACAATCATTCTGCCACGTCCCACGCGGCCGAAGAGTCGCAGCACGCCCGACCGTCGCACCGCATCACCACTGTCCCAGGGCGCTAGCTCGCTCCAGCGTCTGCGAAGCCTGATCGGGCAGCATGATATTGGGCAGAACAATGGGGACCGATGCTACGCTTCCTCAACGACTTTCCATCCCAATGCATCGGCGAGTGCGTATGCGGGCGCTTTCAGGTCGCCGTAGTAGGTGACGCGATGCCATCCCCATCGGTCCCACATGGTGAACAGCTTTTCGATGTCACCCATCGGTTCGGCCATAAGCTTGGTTCTGCAGGCCCTGTCGTCGGGGTCATTGGCGATGGTTTTGCCCTGATGTAAGAGAATTTCTTGTCGGTCCTGGGCCACCTGCAAGGTTGTCGTCAGGTATCCCTTGGGCAGAAGCGATCGAACCGACGCGCCCTGACGATCCTCGGAATGCGTCAGGATCTGGAATGGGTTGGACTTGCCCCGGGGTCCAAAGGGCCGCTTGGACGCAACGCAATGAGCGTAGATGATTCGGCGTTGTGCTGTATCGATGACCGGGTCGGATATATAGCCGGGCCGGCCCTGGGTCAGGGCCGTAAACGCGACCATCGTGGCCGTGGACCGAACGTCGCATTCGCACGCGCCGATGAGCCCTTCATTCGAGAGCTCATGGAAGCCCAGGCAGGGATAGGCATGAATGTGGCCCCCGTAGAAGCCGCCGAGACAGTTGATGGTGATGGCATTGGCATCATGCTTTTTGAGGACGGCTTTTTGGGCCAGATACATCGCCGCCGATTGTTCGAGAGTTTCCCGGGAGACGCTCTCAATTCGCGCGGCCGTCTCTTCCCAGCGATCGGCGATGGCTGAGGCTTCGTCCGGATCTGCCTTTTCCCAGGCGTCATTGAGCTCTGCGAATGCGATCTGTTCGACCGGAACGGTGAACATGGCTTCGCCCGGGCCGGATTCCTGACTGCGGACGGCCAGGATTTTCGAGTTCTTCATCTGACGAATGCAATCCTCCGTGGAGAGCGTAGTGAACGCATCTGATTTGCATTTCAAGCGGGATGGCTTGGGGGTGTGCGCCACGCGGACCCGGGCGGTGGCCGAGGCGAACTGGGCGGCGTCCCCATTCTTGAGAGCGCCGAAGCAACGAACCGCGGCGAGCAGATCCTTGGGTTGGGAAGAAGCAACGAAACCGACATGGGCGCTTTTGTCGCGAAGGAAAGCGGCGGTATAGGTCAGGAAGCCTCCGCTGCCGCCGTAGGGAAAATCGACATACAAGACCGGTTTTCCCGAAGCCGCGATAGTTTGAACCACGCGGTTCCAGCAGTTCAATTGATAGACGAGATAGCCATCCATCTCGGCGTCCTTGTCGGCATCGAGTATGGTCTGGGCTTGCTCCGGACCATTGGCCAACGAGGTAAAGAACTGGTAATTGGGAAATGACTTGACCAGCATCGCCCGGGTGCGATCGATGAACGGATTAAAGTCAAATCCCTGGTTGGGCCAATCCGGCCCCGGTTGCACCAGGGCATGGAGACTATGAACGATTCGTACCTTGACCTTCCCTGGCTCGGATTCTCCCCTGAGCGCGGGCGCGGCCAGATATCCGAAGGCACCGGCGCAGGCGGCACAACCGGCGATGAATTGGCGGCGATTCAAGGTGCAAGCGCGGCAACCGGAGAGGGGAGGAGAGCTTTTCATGATTAGTAGCTGGCTGGGAATGGAGGTTCTGCCCGGCAGAATGGCTTATCCCATCGCCCGCGTCGAATGGAAAAAATGTGGCGACAACTCTGAGGGATCTTACGGCGATTCGGCAACTTGTCCGGAGGGCGAAGATGTTGCCCCGAATCGTCAATGGTGACACAATGTCCGGCATAGTAGGGCGTTGTGGCCGAGCGCCCCGCGAATCCTTGATCGATCAATCCTGTTGCGCTGGATATCTATGAGCAAACAACATCCTCACGCCACGCGCACTCCTGCGGCGCGGTTCATAACATGCGGTTTGATGGCGGGCGCTTGTTTGAGTGTCTACCCGACGAAAGGGGAGGAAGTCCAGTGGCGTCATTTCACCATCGCCGATCCCTTGCCCGGAGAGGGATGGGGTACGGCGGGCACTCCTCTCGCCGACTTCGACGGGGATGGTGACCTGGACGTTGCGCTTTCCCGTCGGCCGGCTCACGGCTTTTACTGGTATGAACGAAAGTCGGATTCGGAATGGATTCAGCATGTCCTGAGTGAGGCGCCGGAACTGCCCCAGAGTCTCGGTGCTACCGCGGTCGATGTCGACCGGGATGGTTGGACCGATCTCGTGTTCAGCCAACTGTGGTTCCGGAACCCGGGGACATTGCGAACGGCGCCAGACAGTGCGTGGTCCGTTCACCGATACGAAGGGGGAGGTCATGACATCCTGGCGGCGGACGTGGATGGTGACGGGGCGCGTGAGGTGGTGGTTTTTGACGGTCACGATCTTCGATGGTTTGGCGGCAAAGATCTCGGGACCATCCACCCGGTCGCATCGGGGATTGACCATCATGGTGGGCTCACGCCGCATGGGGCAGGGGATATTGATGGGGATGGGGATGTCGATCTTGTGATCGCAGGGACATGGTTCGAGAATCCGGGGCACGGTAATGGAACGTGGTTGCCGCATGCGTGGCCCTACGAACCCATCCCGAACGCATCTTATGGGGTCAGCATCCGAAGTTGGGTGACCGACCTCGATCAAGACGGACAACAGGACATTCTTTATTCCGACTGCGACACCGGCAGCGGCCACGTTTGCTGGGTGCGAAACGAGGGCAATGGCAAACAGTGGTCACGCCGCCCATTGCCGGATCCCCCAACCCACCCCGGCGATCCACCCGGGACCGGATCGTGGCACTCATTGGGTGTGGCGGATTTCGACCTGGATGGGGATCCGGACATCTTCAGTGGCGAACAAGAGGATCCCGACCAGTATATGGTGGCGCAAGGCAAACTGCCGATGAAACCGGCGGGGCTCAAAGAGCGAGGGGTGATCTGGGTCAACTCCGGTACGAAACCGCCGGAGTTCACGCCCCAGGTGATCCAGTTGGACAACCCGGGCTGGCACGACGCCTCGATAGGTGACGTGGACGGGGATGGCGACCCGGACATTGTGAGCAAGGTCTGGAACAAAGATGGGCCGGCCTACCATGCTGACTTCTGGCGGAACGATCTGTCGGTGGACCGCTTCTTTCGTTCCGATGGCGGCGCCCCGGGTGGAACGGGGCATTTACCCGAGCGCCTGGATCCGACGCAGAACCTTCGCTGGCGGATTCCGATGGATTCCGGGCACTCGACGCCGATCCTTCACAGTAGCCGGATTTTTCTGACAACGTTTCGCGCGGCAGATCGGGAATTGGGGGTGGAGGCACTGGACGCGCGAAACGGCGAGGTTTTATGGAGGCACGGGATACATGTGGACGCACTCGAAGAGGTGCATCCGCAGATGGGAAACCCGGCCACAGCCACGCCGGCATGCGATGGGAAGCATGTTTACGTGTTTTTCGGAAGTTACGGTCTCCTTTGTTATGACCTTGACGGCCGTCTCCAGTGGGAGCGCAGGATGGGTCCATTCCAGGATGAATATGGGGCCGGCAGCTCGCCGATCCTGATCGATGACAAAATCATTCTTGTGGAGGACCACGACCGCGACAATTTCCTCATCGCGCTTGCGCGGACCGATGGCCATACGCTTTGGAAACAAGACCGGCCCAAGGCGGTGCGAAGTTATGCGACTCCAGTGGTTTGGTCGCATGGGAGTCAGCGAGAAATACTGGTAGCCGGTGCGCTGGAATTAGTCAGTTATGACCCGGACACGGGCGGTGAGCGGTGGCGGGTGGGCGGTCTGGCCCGGATCGTCATCCCACAGCCGGTTGTCGATGGGGCGATGGTTTACATGGCATCATGGTCCCCGGGAGGAGACACCGGGTCGCGGCTCAACCTGGATCTGTGGCCGGAGGCATTGCGAAAGTGGGACCACGACCAGGACGGGCGGCTGGGTCGCACCGAAATCGACAATGCCGCGGTGCTCGATCGATTTTACCGCATGGACCTCAATCAGGACGGGCGGCTCGATCCCCAGGAATGGGAACGTCATCGTGAAGTCTTCCGACGCGCCCAGAATGTCGTCCTGGCCTTGCGACCGGAGGGGCTTGGCGATCTGACCGAGCGCGCCTTGGTGTGGAAGTACCCGCGTGGCGCCCCTTACGTGTCGACACCGTTAATCCACCAGGGTGTCTTGTGGATCGTCCGCGACGGTGGGATCGTGACCATGCTGGATGCGGTCACCGGCGAGCGGATTGCCGAGGAACGGCTGCCGGGGATAGGCAACTACGCGGCATCGCCGGTGGTCGGGGATGGCAAGATCTACTTCGCCAGCGTATCCGGGACAGTGAGCGTGGTCGCCGCACAACGCGAATGGCGAGTGCTGTCATCGCATCCTTTCCGTGAACGAATCCTCGCCACGCCGGTCATTGAAGGGGATCGGATTCTGGTGCGGACGGAACAGGCCCTTTATGCCTTCGGGGAAGGCCGTGACGGTCGGTGATCCGAAGTTGATTTCTCGAGCCGCGACTCAGCGAGCGACACGAGGATCGCCTTCTGGACATGGAGGCGGTTCTCGGCCTGGTCGAAGATGTCCTGGGCGTAGGCCTCGAAGGTATCGGAATCGATCTCGCGGCCGCGATAAGCGGGAAGACAGTGCATCACGAGTGCCTTCGGTTTGGCCAGTTGAACGAGGGTATTGTTCAGTTGATAGGGCGCGAGCTGGTCGAGTCGGTCTTGGGCTTCGGCCTCTTTTCCCATGGAGACCCAGACATCCGTGTAGAGGAGGTCGGCGCCCGCGGCTGCGGCGCGGACGTCTTCAGTACAATGGATCCTCCCGCCCGCGCGTTTCAGCAGTTCGGGCGAGGGTTGGTAAGCGGCGGGCGCAGCGATGCGCAATTCAAAATTGAGGCGGTTCGCGGCGAAGGCGAGGGAGTTGGCCACGTTACATGCGCCATCGCCTAGAAAGGTCACCACCCGGTCCTGAATCGGGCCGCGTTTTTCCTGAAAAGTATACAGGTCCGCCAGGATCTGGCAGGGATGCTCCTCATCCGTGAGGGCATTGATCGTGGGGATATTGGCGTAAGCGGCGAACTCCTCGACGTCGGATTGCCCGTAGGTGCGGAAGACGGCCCCGTGCACCATCCGGCCGAGCACGCGGGCCGTGTCCTTGATCGGCTCTCCGCGGCCGAGTTGAATATCGTTGGCGCTGAGAAAGAGGGACTCGCCGCCCAATTCACGGATTCCGACTTCGAAAGAGACGCGGGTGCGCGTCGAGGATTTGGCAAAGATCAGGGCCCAGGCCTGTCCGGCGAGCGGCTGGTTTGAGTGGTGTCCGCGCTGTTGTTTGAGCCTGGCCGACGCGGAGAGAATGCTCTCAATGTCGGTGGTTGTGAGGGCCTCGATGCTCAACAAGTGTCTCATGATATCGTCATTTCATTCGAGGAAAAGGGAAACGAAACATCAACGCGGGCAACTCTCAAGCGAAAACCGCCTTTTCGCGGCAGCTCTGCCCATGGTGTTACGCGCTTGCGCCGGGTGAGGGCACCCGGCCTAGTGCGCTTGAGAGTGAGCGTGCACAGGAGGGTGGGAGTCCCTCTCTGGCGGAGCTTCCCGCCAGTAACGGAAAGTAACCGCGTCACCGCGAGGTGAGGTGGGGAGCAACTGGAAGTGAAAAGGCAGCCCGTAGAACAGCGGACCTTGAATGGGCCGCGACACGAACTCGATACGTCCTGATGCAACTGACGAGACAGCTAGAGCCCGTCCTAATGGTGAGAAAGGACCGTGATTGTTGAATGAGACGGCGGTTGGCCGGCTGGCAAGAAGGAACGATTTGTGGGTAAGGCAACAAATCGTGCCATTATGATGGGTGCGGGCGACTGCTTTCGGACTTTCGATTTGGTTGTTGGGGCGGCGGGATTTAGACGGATGAGGTGGAGTTCGCCACGATCCAGTAACTCCGACTGAACCTCGTCTCCCGGTTCCAAGCCGATGGCGACAGCCAAGGCCATCGGGAAAGTGATGGAAAGCCGGGGGTTTTGTCCACGAGAGCGGATGGCTTGGACGCGTAAAGGAAAGGAAGTTGGCATTTTTATTGATTAAATCGGAGTATTGACTGGCTCTCCTGACGCTAGTCTATAGACTAACGCCATGGCCAGCCAGATCATTGCGTTCCCACAGGAGCTTCGCCCCAAGTTACCCACGATTGTTGGGAACGTTGACTACCTGACTTTGCAGGAGCGACTCCACCAAATCGATACCCTTTTGCGAGACAGCGGCGTGGAAGAACAGTTTGTCGAGCAAGCCTTGAAAGGCTGGATCGCGGAGGCGGCGGGCAAAGCCATCGCGCCTCAGCAGCAGTTGAAGTTTCAGGAGCGGTCCCGCCGAGCTCTGCGCTGCACGATCCTGCGGACGCTGCTGCAGGAGGACTACCGAGGGTTTAGCTGCCAGTTGGCATTGTGGCCTATCTGGAGACACACCTAACCAACGCAGGAGCAGAGGCGATGAACGGCCTCATCCAGACCGCCAAACGCAAGGCCAAGGGCTTTCGTTCGTTCCTCTACTTCAAGACCATTATTTATCTCATCCGATCGAAATTGAAGTTTGATCTCCCCATTCCGATCCCCTCCCACCCACCCCAAACGACATAGCGGCAGATTTATGAACCGTCGGTTGTTTTTGATGGCGATAATGTTTTCATCACTTCGACCTTGGGACTTATGGGGTTTAGACGCTTTGTGTTACTTCGGTAAGCGTGCGGAAGCGCCGGAATCGTGATCCGTGGCGGTTGCGAGAGCGGTGGCTGCGCTCCCCGGGCGATGGGAGAGCGCGTGGGACGGGCAATGGCCGGTGGCCGTGGCGGCGGCTCAGCCGGTGTCGATCCTCGGAGCGCGGGTGGCAGCCAGCGTGGCGGAGAATTTCCACGGGAGCCACTGCTCCGGGTGAGCGAGCACTTCCTTGGGATGGTGCACCAAGGCCATGAAGTAGTCGAAGGGGTTGAGTCGATTGAGCCGACAGGTCTGGATCAAACTCATGAAGAGATCGCCGACCTTGGCGCCGCGCTCGGTTTTGTAGGCGAGCGAGTTTTTCCGATGGAGGATGGCCATCTTGAGGGAGCGCTCGCAGACATTGTTATCCAAGGGGGCTCCGGGTTCGGTCAGGAAGCGGGTCAAAGACAGCCAGTGTCGCTGCAGAAAGCCGATGGCATCACCCAAGCCGGAGTTGGGTTCGACTTTGCGCTCCTCGAGCTGCTGCTGCATCCAGGTTTTGAGTTCGTCCATCACCGGTTGGCTATGGGCTTGGTGGAAGCAGAGCCGTTCTTCGGAATTCAGTCCTTGCTCTTTGGCCTGCGCGTCAAAACGGTAAACCGCCCTCAGACTTTCCAGGACGTGGCGGCATTCCTCGGGGAAGTTGTGGGCGACCTCGACAAAACCCCTGCGGCCATGGGCCAGGCAGCAAGCCAGGAGGGTTGGGGACTCTTTGGGTTCGTTGCGCGAGAGCCCATCGCACATCTGCAGTGGGGGTGGTAAATGGGGCGAGCGGTGCCGCAACACGGCATCGAGGTTTTCCCCGGCATGCTGGCGGCCGGTGAAGAACAAGCCGATCGCGTGGTCCGGGTCGTGGCTCACCAGGCCGGTGGTGAAGATGCCCGTGCGTGCGGGTTTAACCTCGGCCCGGATCTCCCGACGCAACGCCCCGACGCGCATGGTGGTGTCGTCGTTGAACACGGTGGGCGCCTGGGCCGCCCGCGCGGTCAGGTGATCTCCCACCGGTTGAATCACCCGCGCCACCGCGTCGACCAACTCCCACTGCGTCGAGGCGGCCAGGGGAACCCCCAGACTTCGCTGCCATTGTTCGAGGCGATAGAAGGGCATCCCGCTGCCGTAGCGCAGCAATCCCACCATCACGCCCACGCTCGGATCGTACTTCTCCATCCCCGCCTCCGGCGGCAACGGCGCGGTAAAGGTCTTTCCGCACAGGTTGCACCGCAGCACTTCCAGTTCATGGATAATGGCCGTGACTGGCGGTTGGCCTTGGAGATGGATCGCGGTGGCTGGTTTGGGCTGGCGACGCAGTTTGCCTTTCCCACACGCCGGACAGGGGTTGCCCGGTTTGAGGGTCGGATGCGGCACCTTCACCCGTCGGGCTCCGGTGTAGGCGGCGGCTCCACACCGGCCGTGCCCTTGGCGGCGCGTTTTGGGGGCCTGCGGAGCTGGGCTACCATCCACGGCGGGCGGGCACACCGTGGCGGTCTTCTCGGTGGGTGCGCCGAAGGCGATCCTGCGCAAGCGCGCCAGGGACATGGCGCGTTGATCCAGCAGGCCCAGCAGCTCCGGGAAGGCTTCGCTCATCGCCGCAATCCGCGCGAAATCTCCTGGCGACACGCCCGGACGCACCGCCTCCAGGAAAGCACTCCGCTCCCCTTCAGGGAGCACCAGCCAGGCAAAGCGCGCGCTCGCCTTCATGCGCTGGGATGGAGTTGACGCCGGAAATTCGCCGAGAGCGGATAGACCCACAACTCCTTGCGAGGCTGATCCCGGCGATGGGTGCGAGCGTTGTGCCCCCGGCCGGTGGTCAGGCCCAGACAGATCCAGTTGGCCGCCCGGTAACAGGTGCCCCGAAACCGAGCCGGATCGATGAACGTCTCCAACAGATGAATCGGATGCGCATACACCGCCTGCCAATCCTCCGAAATCCGCCGGGCCACTCGGGCCAACAGATGGCTGGCCAACCCCGGCACGCGGAGCCAGGGCAGGAGTAGATAACGTGTGTTATAGGCGATGAGCTGCAGGTTCTTTTGCCGCACCGCCGCCGGCCACCCGATAAACCGGTCCCGCGCCGCCAGATGCCGGGGGGCCGAACTCCACGCCAAACCCCCGATCGGAGCGTCTCCGGCCCACACCAGGTATTTGAGGTGTTCGCCGACCGGCTGCGTGTAACGCAGGTAATGATGGGCCTGCATCAGCCGCCCGAAGAGCCCTTCCTCGGACGTGCGTCGCACCTGCCGAATCTCCAGCGGTCCCAACTCGGCCAGGGCGCACGCCCGTGGTCTTTCCCACAACGGCAACTCCGGTTCCGGAGCTTTGCGAGCCACCACGTTGTTGGGCGGCGATTGCCGTTTGGCCGGCAACTCGATCAAACCGGCCCGGTGTAACTCCAGGAGCAGACTCCGACAGACCATGTCGCGCAGCGCCCCGTTGGGTTGCACCCAGTTCCAAGCCCGGCACAACTCGGCCGACAATCGCCGCCGGCTCCAGGCGTGGTTCTCGCCGATCAGCTGCTGAATGAAGACGGTATCTTCGGCGGTGATCTCTCGGCCACGGTAGCGCCATACGACGGTCGACATGCCCGCCAGCGTAACGGGGAAAATCTGGAACGCAAGCCTCTTCTCAGGCTAATCATCCTTCAACTCCCACCGGCCGCCACATCGGCGCCGTGGGCGTCCGCCCAGGGTCCCCGTTCCACAACAGCGACTGCAACTGCGGCGCGTCCAGCCGAACCGTCGGCTCGCCTCCGGCCGATGGCCACCACCCAAAGCGCCCTTGCGAAAGCCGCTTCTGGCACAGCCAAAATCCCTGGCCGTCGTACACCAGAATCTTGATCGACCGACCCTTGCGGCTCCCGAAAACAAACCACGCTCCACTCATCGGATCGGACTGAAGCCGCTGCCGGCACACCGCCACCAGCCCATCGATGCCCTTGCGGAAATCCACCGGCTCGGTCGCCACCAACAGCCGCATCTGTGGCATGACCGCCATCACGACGCCGACCTCCAGAAGGCTTGGGCCAGCGGCAGCAACTCGGCGAGATTGCCTCCGCACACCTTGACCGACATCCGTCGTCCCGCCCCGTCCTCCAGTTCCACGCTATGCTCGGCCCGCCGCGGCGAGGGCGGCGCCGGCAACTCCACGAACGCCTCCCTGGCCGGTCCCGCCTTCGAACCGGCCTTGCGCACGCCTGAGGCTCGATACTCCAATCCTCGATAATCGATCCGCAGAATCCGCTGCACCGGGGATACTCCGTACTCCTTGGCCAGGCCCGTGGCCACGGCCCACAATGGCTCGGGCATGGGCTCGTTGCGTGCACGCGTCCTTCGCCAGGACTCGATCTGTTGCCGGAGCGGTTCGATCTTCGCGGCCAGCTCCTCCCGCTTTGCTTGGGTTATCGTGTTCATCGTTCTTCGACCTGAACACTACGCACCCCCCTCAGACCCGTCACACATCATTGCCGAAGCAACACCGGCATTCGCAGGCTGACTCCATAAAAATCACAAGCACGCAGATGTGCCAAGTCTCTGTAGGAAATCCTCGCTGTGCTCAGCGGTCCTCCCCGCGCGAGCTTTGCCCAGTGAGTGGGTCCCGGACGAGCAACAGATTGAGGGCCTTGGCCGTGCCAGCCCGTACCCTTTCGCCGCTCTTTAGGTCACAAACAAAAAGTTTCGGGCTGAGTTTGGCTTTGGCTTGCACCAATAGCTTTTCCTCTGTCGGGACCATGTCAACGACTCCAGCGGCCCACGGAAAGTCACGCTGCTGGAGCAGCTTATACCCTCCGCCGGTAATCTCCAGCACCATACAGCGAGCTCCCGAAATAGCCTGGCCTGTGCTAAGGACCGCAGTTTCAACCAGACCGCATACGTAGACCCGATTGGAGCTACTGAAGATATCAACGCCAAGCATTTCTAGTGAGATCAATTCCCGACTGCTGGCATCGTCAATCCGACCAATCCACGATCGCCTCCTTTCGCCGAGAACGAAATACTCGCCTCCTGGATCCACATTGAACACCGCGAAGGGCGGCAGGTTTATATGTTCCCCATTCCTCAATCGCACTATGCCTTTTGGCTCACGCCACGCCACTGGGTTGCGGTCTTGTCCTAGCCAACAATTAATCGACGGCAATGCCTGAGCGCGGAGCTTCTCAGTGCCAGCGCCTATTTCCACGCAAGTAGGCACACCTGAAGCGAATCCATAGACCAGAAGGCCATCGGCCGAAGGAGCCCGCTTCAGGTCCCACACTGAGTCAAGCCGTAATCCATTGCGCTTGAGATACACCCGGATATCATCTCTCCAATAACTGCACACACTGTAGGTCAACGACGCTTCCTCGGAAGCGTGAGTCCACAATATGAGTGGAAAGATCGCACACAATACCAAGAGCAGGAAGGCCTTCCGAACGCCAGAGTGCAGCAGCTCGCACATAGACTAGGACTACAAGGGTTTAAGTTTCAGAATCTCGCAAAGCGGAGCTGCGGGATTGGCTTTGCAGAAGTCCCGGAGCGCGTCAATGGGTCCGTAAATTCGGCCATATATGAACGGATCCTCGAGTCCCTGCTCAGCCAAGACACCTCTTAGAAAACCATGGCAGTCATGGAGCAAAGGTATATAAAGATGAGTCTTCGTGTTTAGACAGGTATTGATCACATTGGATTCCTTGCCGGCGCTATCCTTCACCGGAACGCACTTGTGGCCTGAAATTGGCCCCCGGTCATCCTTGTTATCGACTCCGGTTTGGCACCAGAAATTCCCTCCCTCCCCGCAACCTTTGTCAGTCTCACTATCGTAGAGGTAAACGTGCTGAAGTCCGACGATCGGGAAGTGCGCCTGTCTGGTGCACTTGAAGAGTGTAAGGCCAAAAAAGTCGGTGAAGGAAACCGCGTCATTGCGGGCATATTCATATAAGTTGGCTCCACCACGTTCCCCGATGGGGTCTCTGTTTGGCCACCGCTGCAGATGCGGCTCGTAAAGCCGGAATCCGTAATAGTACATCCCGCTCTTGGCGTGAATCTCCTTCGAGCTGAAACGGTATACGTTGGCCGTCGCCAGATTGCCTGATTGGGTCATCGTGCGGCCGTAGGGATCATACGAGTAAGCGGCTTCCGATGTCTGGCTGGCGTTCACCAGATACGTGATATTCCCGTTCCCGTCGGCGTGATAATGATTGTGGGTGGTCCAGGTCCCGGAGGAATAACCGTGTGATCGGCCCAACAATCCGCCGATGCCGCCGGCGCCCTCGAACGTCCCGGACAAATCCCTGCCGCGCGTGTAAGACACCGTGGGGGTGTTGCCCGTGTTCCGCTCCTGAATCACGCGCATCCCGTCGTAAACGTAACGGGTGATGTCCAAAACCACCCAGGCTGTGCCCGACCAGGTGTATTCGGCCCGGATGCGGCCTCGGCCCAGGCCGTCATAAACCCACAACGTTCGCCAGCGCGAGGCGCTGGGCGTGGCACTGGTGTCGGTCCGCATCTCGGTCAACTGGTTCTCGTCGTCATAGACGTAGGTGTACGACTTCGGTCCTGTGGCGTCGTACACCCGGTAAGTCAGGTTACCGTTGCCGTCGCACGTGCACGTCAAGCCGACCGCGCTGGTCAGCTCGTTCTTGACGTTCACCGCGAAGGCCTGCGGCGTGCCGTAATTGGTACGGGTGTTCAGGTTCCAGGCCGTGTCGTAGGCGTAACCGAGGTTCTCGGTCGATTGGCCGCCGGTGCCGATGGCGCTCTTAAGCTGGCCGATGTTGTCGTAGGTATACGTCACGTAACTCGCGTCGGTCCGGGTCTGGCGGGTGCGCTGGTGGCCCTGGTTGTAAAGATAACTGTGCGTGTTCAGATCAATCCCGCCGCTGGTCCGCAGCTTGGTCAGGGTCGACCGCCCGACATTGTCGAAGGCGTTCGTGATCCGGGAATTATTGGGCAACGCCAGATTCGTGACCAGTGTCCCGGCACCCTTGTACGTGTAGGCGTACGTACCGGCGGGCGAGGTGACGGTCGCCAGCCGTCGGGCGGCGTCGTAGGTGAAGCCGTTTGTCCAGTTGCCCGTCGGCTGCTGGAGGCTCAGGCTGCTGCGCAACCGGTCGCTGTTGTAGCCGTAGGTCACGGTGTCGTATTCCCAAGGGCCGTCCTCGGACAGGAACTGCCCGTTGGCGTGGTACGTATACTTGGTGGTGCCAGTGGCGTCCACCCTGTTCGTGACCCGGTTCAGCGCATCGTATTGAGTGGTGATGTCATAGCTGGAAGGGTGGTTGACGAGCGTGAGATTCCCTACCGCGTCGTAACTATAAGCCGTGTTGCCTTTGGCGGCGCTCCAGCGGTTGGTGAGGCGGCCGCTGGCGTCGTACTGATAGCGCAGGATCGAGGCGCTGGCCTGGTCGATCTTGTTGGTTACCCGGCCGTATTGATCGTAGTTCCAGGTGGTGACCTGATTCTTGCCGTCTCGCAGGGTCAACAGATCGGCGGCCGAGTTGTACGTGTACCGGATGATCTCGGTGTTCGCGTTGGTCTCGGTGATTTTGCGCGTGGCGGTGTCGTACCTGGTACCGCCGCTTTAGGAGGTGGTCCGCAGTCACCACCATCACCAATCCCGTGGGCGTCATCACAAAAGCTTGTTCAGGCGACACCATGATTCCCACTCGGTTACACTCGGCCTCTCGAAGCGTGCCAATTGTCGATAATATGGATACGACCCCATGGTCTGTCTTCGGGGGGGCAATTTAGGTGAGCGCTATCGGAAGCAAGAGAACCACGTGCATTCTCGATGGGGATAGCTAGCGGAGGTGCGGGGACGCTGCCGTTTGGTCACAGCAGATCGCACACTCGTGGAGGACCCATCGTACAAGAGTCACATAGTCGCCGCGTGGGGGAACTATTCACACACGTGCTGCCGGACCATCTAAGCATCGTAGTAAGGCTGATGGGCCTCTGGCTGTCGCGGATCAGGATTCGGTGGCCGGATATAATATGATTCCGTAACCACTAATACGGACTGTCTGAGGCGAATGCTTCGCCCAAGCAACGATTGGGACTGCGAAGTCGATTTCTAATTGTGGCCTCACGGGAGAAAGTGAGAGATTATAATCCGCACTGCGATCACCAAAATTCCGGAAGTTCAGGCGTTCCAGCTCTTCATCCAAAAATCCTTCTCGCAACGCGAACGTGAGCCACCATGATCCCACACCGATGCAGTCGACGACGATTTGACCGATACCAGCGCGCAAGTAGTTCGCGTGTGCTACGAGTGTGTCCAACTTAAATGGCAACTGCTCCGGCAGCTCATGCACAAAATCGAACCGTCGATCGCAATCATGCTCATACAGCACCCAATCTGAGAATCCTGCAGAGGGAACGCATATTAGTCGTCGTCCAACAAAAGCCGTGCAGGCGGAGTCAATTGGCATTCACTGCTCCTTTCACTTTGGGAATTTCCATGGGCGGTCCGATCGCCTCGGGAGGGATCGGCACAATGACTTGCCATGCAGGCGGATTTCCCCTCCCCGGGGTCCCAGGGTCCGTCGTCAGATAATCCGACGGATTGTCGAGCGTGATCGGATAGACCAAAGTGGGTGGATCGATGCCAAGCTTTAGCATGGCATCGTACGCATTCAGAGCAGGATCACTGGTGACACCTCTACGGATAGGAAGACAAGCGCCGGCGGGAAGAGGATGACGACAATAGCGGTAGAAAGTGACCGGTTTCGGCTTCCTCTTCTCAATGCACCCTGGGGTATTCACGTCTCCATCTTCAGGATCCTCAATCGGTGGCTGACGAAACCATCGCTCTATGAAATCGTCCAGCCACTTCGGCCAGAGACCAAGAGCGTCGACGTTGTTGAGAGGCGAGTTGTCAACAAAGCCGTAGATACTAACCCCACCGCGCTCACCGATCGGATCCCTGTTTGGCCATCTCTGCAGATGTGGATCATAGAATCTGAATCCGTAATAATACATCCCGCTCTGGGCATGGACTTCCTTCGAGTTGAAGCGATACACATTCGCCGTCGCCAAGCTTCCCGATTGGGCCATGGTACGGCCATAGGGATCATATGAATATTGCGCAACCGCCGCCTGATTGGCGTTCACCAGATACGTGATGTTCCCGTTCCCGTCAGCGTGATAATGGTTGTGCGTGCTCCAGGTCCCGGAGGAATAACCGTGTGATCTGCCCAGGAGTCCGCCAATGCCCCCGGCGCCCTCGAACGTCCCGGACAAATCCCTGCCGCGCGTGTACGACACCGTGGGGGTGTTGCCCGTGTTCCGCTCCTGAATCACGCGCATCCCGTCGTAAACGTAACGGGTGATGTCCGAAACCACCCAGGCTGTCCCCGACCAGGTGTATTCGGCCCGGATGCGGGCTCGGCCCAGGCCGTCATAAACCCATAACGTTCGCCAGCGGGAGGCGCTGGGCGTGGCACTGGTGTCGGTCCGCATCTCGGTCAACTGGTTCTCGTCGTCGTAAACGTAGGTGTACGACTTCGGTCCTGTGGCGTCGTACACCCGGTAAGTCAGGTTTCCGTTGGCGTCGCACGTGCAGGTCAAGCCGACGGCGCTCGTCAGCTCGTTCTTGACGTTGACGGCAAAAATCTGCGGCGTGCCGTAATTGGTACGGGTGTTCAGGTTCCAGGCCGTGTCGTAGGCGTAACCGAGGTTCTCGGTCGATTGGCCGCCGGTGCCGATGGCGCTCTTGAGCTGGCCGATGTTGTCGTAAGTGTAAGTGACGTAACTGGCGTCGGTCCGGGTCTGGCGGGTGCGCTGGTGGCCCTGGTTGTAAAGATAACTGTGGGTGTTGAGAGCCGTCCCGCCGCTGGTCCGGAGCTTGGTCAGGGTCAACCGACCGACGTTGTCGAAGGCGTTCGTGATCCGCGAAGTGTTGGGCAACGCCAGGTTGGTCACCAACGTGCCAGGACCTTTGTAGGTGTAGGTGTATGTCCCGGCCGGCGAGGTGACGCTCGACAGCCGTCGGGCTGCATCGTACGTGAACCCGTTGGTCCAGTAACCCGTCGGCTGCTGGAGGCTCAGGCTGCTGCGCAACCGGTCGTTGTTGTAGCCGTAGGTCACGGTGTCGTAATCCCACGGGCCTTCCTCGGTAAGGATCTGCCCGTTGGCATGGTACGTATACTTGGTGGTGCCAGTGGCGTCCACTCTGTTCGTGACCCGGTTTAGCGCGTCGTATTGGGTGGTGATGTCGTAGCTGGAAGGGTAGTTGACGAGCGTGAGATTTCCTACCGCGTCGTAACTATAAGCCGTGTTGCCCTTGGCGGCGCTCCAGCGGTTGGTGAGCCGGCCATTGGCGTCGTACTGATAGCGCAGGATCGAGGCGCTGGCCTGGTCGATCTTGTTGGTCATCCGGCCGTATTGATCGTAGTTCCAGGTGGTGACCTGATTCTTGCCGTCTCGCAGGGTCAACAGATCGGCGGCCGAGTTGTACGTGTACCGGATGATCTCGGTGTTCGCGTTGGTCTCGGTGATTTTCCGCAGGGCGGTGTCGTACTCGTACCGCCAGACCTTGCTCAACTGGTTGGTGTAACCAACGAGGCCCCGGGCGGTGTAGAGGTATTTCTCGACACCCGTATCCGGCGCGGTCCGGGTCAAGAGACGTCCGAGATAATCGAAGGTCTGGGTGATGGTCACGCCGTTGGCATCGGTGACGCTGGTGGGCTGATCGCGGATGTCGTACACGATCCGCTCCTCGACGCCAAAGGCGTTGGTGACGCTGGTTTGGAGGCCCTGATTGTTGTAGCCGAACTTACGGACGCCCAGGGCGTTGGTGATCGCCGTGAGCTGTCCCAGCGGATTGTGCGCGTACGTCTCGGAGGTCAGATCCGGATAGAGGACGGCGTCCCGGCGTCCGGCGTAGTCGTAAAAGTACCTGGTGATGTTGGTTAACGCATCGGTGATCATCTCGGGTCCGCCGCAGCCGCAATAGGTGTAGGAGGTGACGTTGTTGCGGGCGTCTTTGACCTGCGTCCGGCGCCGGCCCCGGTCGTAGCCGTAGCGGGTCCATTGCCCGAGGCGATCCTTGACGCCACACAGGTCGAGAATGGAAATGGCACTCCCGGTCGTGTTGAACCCCATTCCGGCTTGGAGGTCGTAACTGTACCTGAACCGTCGTGGAGCCCGGGAAGCTTTCCAGGGTGAGCCGGCCCAGGCTGTCCCACGTCTTGGTGACCGTCAGACCGCGGAAATCAGTATGCGTGCGGACCCGGCCATTGAGATAAGTGAACGATTCGCTCCGGCTCACTGGCGAATCGGTCACTGAAGCCAGGAACCCGCTGGTGTAACCGTATGTCGTGGTCAGGCCCGCTGGAGAGACTCGGCTGGAGAGGCGCCCGGTGGTCGGATTATAGTTGTAGGTGGTGGTGTAGCCCTGTCCGGCGGCGTGATACCGCGTGATGGTCTTGATCAGGTTTGTGAATTGAGTGTCGTACGTGTAACCGACGCGCAGTTGCCCATCCGGGCCGGTCACGGATACCAACCTCGTACCCGTGGCGTCGTAAGTGAAAGTGTTTGTGCGCGTGCTCACTCCACTCCCGTTTGAATATGTGGTGATGACCTGGGTGGGCAGTCCCCAGGTATTGCGGACATACCGGGTGTAACGGGTCGTGCCGTCCGGCAAGACCATCGCCACCAACTGCGGTTTGTATTGGGTCCCTTCCCACCAATGGCCGTAGGGCACATCCTTGCCGGCGTAGTCGTACCAGATCTTCTGACCCGGAGTAACCCCATCCGGGCTGGGGAGGCACTCCAGGTTGAGCGTCCCACCGGCCTGTTCGATCGAATCGTGCCGGAGCAGCCAATTGCGGTTTCGGGCCAATGTGAAGTCCGCGACGGTGAGATTGGTCGCGATGGGAGAGTTCTTAAAGGCTGCCGACAATCCGTCGTACTGGGCCGGCCCCCAATAAAAGCTGTTCACCATGTTCACTCCATAGTTGTTGATCATGTTGGAGAATGGCGCGGTGTTCGGTAATTGGTTGGCGGGGTAACTGTATGGCAAGAGTTCCTGCAGCGGAGGCGCCTCATTCAGATACCACGACTCGTTGCGGTAAATGTAGAAATGATTATGGCCGTCAGGATCGGTAATCAATAGGCTCCGGTTGGCATAGGAGTATTCGGTAAAGGGCAGATCGGTAGACCACGTAAAGGTGGTGGTGCCATAGGGGCAATGCCGTTTAGGAATTCAGGCATAGATTTCGCCAACGGCGTACTCGATGGGGCCGTTGTGATAGGTATTCTTGCGCAAGCGCGGCCAACTGCTCACCGGTTGGCGCAGCGCTCGGGGACAGGACCGGTGTCGCCGTTTGGGAATGGCTGCCTCGGCGATTCGTCGCAACGCCCGCCTCACCACCAGGCGCACCTTCTCGGGCCCCAGCAAATCCGCCGACACTTCCAGGAATTGCCACAGCCCTTGGACGACCTGCAGCGTCTTCAAAAAGCTGATGCGCAGCACGCCGACCTCGCCCAGCTTGGCCGTCTGGATCCGGTAATCCACCAACACCGCATACGCCAGAATCAGCGCCGCGATCTCTTGCATCGCCGTCAAGGACGTGTGGCTTTGCAGGCACGGAGTCGAGCGCATGTCCACCTTCAGTTCCTTGTAGAAAATCTCCTGCTCCCAGCGTTGGCCGTACAAGGCCAGCAACTCGGTAGCCGAGTGGCGCTTCCAGTCCAGCAAACTGGTCCACAACCTCACGGTCGCGAACGCCCCGGCGCGGCCCCGTTGCACGCGCGCCAGGATCTCACGCACCAAGCGCGTCTTCTGGCCGGAGCGAATCTCCACCAGCGCGCTGCCATCTGGATAGACTTCGATGAACCGTCGCTTCAGATTGGCTTTGACCCGCACCAGGAAATGCCGCTCCGCCGTTGCGGGCAACTCGATCAACAGCGCCGGCATCCCATAGTAACGGTCGCTGATCACCAAACTCTTCTCGGGTTGCGCCGACACCAGGCGCTGGGCCAAAACCCGTTCCGATTCACCGTTGCACCCCAGCGCGGCGGCCAGGGGATTGTGCACTCCCAGTTCCACCAGCACGGCCACGCCCACCTTGGCAAACGCGGCCCGGCCGCGCCGACTGCGCGCCTTCGTCATCTGCTTTTTGACTTGGGGCGTGTTGGTAACAGAGAAGGTGCTGCCATCGACTCCGCACAACCGCAGTCCGTGGTAGAACGCCTCGGCATGTCGACGCGGATCGGCTTTGGGACGGAGCGCCGCGGCCATCATTTGTTCGAAGATGGCCAAAGGCATGAGAGCCCGCCGTTGGGACAACGCGCCGTCGGTGATGCACTTGCCAGTCAGTTGCTTCACGTGGTACGCCAAGGTGCCCGCCCCGGCCACGACATGAAAGACCAGACTGTAGATCAGTTCGACCGGGCTGATCTCCGGCGGACGACGGCGGCGTACACCCGCGGAACGCAGCAACGCGTAAATGAACTGAGCGGAGAAAACCTCACGAAAGAGAACCTTGAAGGTGGCCGCAGGAACGACGGTTTTGTTTCGCATCCCCAGCTTAATGGGGTACTAGGCAAATAAGTACAAGTGTAAACTTATGGTTATTAACACTTTATATGGTGGTTCCATACCGCCTCCCCCGCAACATCTTGGGGTGATTCCTAAACGGCATTGCACTTAAGCGCAGTCGCCCAGGTGACTTATCACATAGCGGTGGATGGATTTACTGGTGTTTCTGGTCAGATCAAACTGACTTTAAAAATGGATGTTGCGCCCGTCTTAGCGCCGGTTCCCGACCAACTCATTGATGAAGGAAGCACGCTGCGACTCCAACTGGTCGTGGTCAACACCAATGACGTGCTAGCACCATTGAGTTTTGCCCTCTTTCAAGGTTCACCGGCCGGGGCTGCCATCGATTCGGCCACTGGCGTTTTTACTTGGACTCCCTCCGAGTCACAAGGACCTGGTGTCCACCCGATCACCTTCACCGTCGTGGACAGTGGTTCACCACCATTGAACGACTCAAAAACTTTCGTCGTCAACGTCAACGAGGTTAACAGCGCAGCCATACTTCCAGCCCAGGCAGCTTGCACGGTTGACGAATTGACCACGCTTATGGTCACGAACACCGCCACTGACTCGGACATTCCGGCGAATGCTCTAGCTTACACGTTGGTCGATCCGCCACCAGGCGCCACCATCAACATCAACGGCGTTGTCACGTGGACCCCGTCCGAAACGCAAGGGCAGAGCACAAACTTGATCACGACAGTGGTGATCGACAGCGGGGTCCCGCCGCTCAGCGCGACGAACAACTTCAGGGTCGTGGTCAACGAGGTCAACAGTGCGCCGGTGCTGCCCTTGCAGCCCAATCTCACCATGAATGAACTTACGGCCTTGGCACTCACGAATACAGCCACGGACAGCGACCTCCCCGCCAACATCCTGACCTACCAGCTCCTCAACCCGCCCGCCGGAGCCCTGATTGACACCAGGGGCGTAATCACCTGGATTCCGACCGAAATCCAAGGTCCAAGTACCAACCTATTCTCCACCGTCGTCACTGACAATGGAACTCCCGCTCTGAGCGCTACTAACAGCTTTGCCGTAACCGTCATCGAAGTAAACAGCCCTCCCGTACTTTCTCCGCTGCCGGACCTGCGCGTGGAAGCGGGCGGCACCTTGAGCTTTCTCCTCACCGCGAGCGACCGGGATTATCCCACCAACACGCTCAGCTTCGGGTTCAGCGCCTCGCCGCCTCCGGGAGCCTCTCTGGATCCCCAAACCGGGCTTCTCAGTTGGGTCTTAATGCCGACTCAAAGTACAGGCACCAATCTTCTTATTATCGGCGTTACTGACAATGGCGTGCCTCCGCTGAGCGATTACCGCACTTACACCGTCATTGTTTCTGCTTCGACACCCGAGTTGCGCATCGTCGGGACTTCGGCACCGATGAATGGCCAGTTCTCCTTTGCCTGGCAAGCTGAGCCCGGACAAAAATATCGTGTGCAGTTCAAAAGCAACTTGGACCCAGCGATATCCTGGCTCGATCTGCCCGAAGTAATTACCACTACGGGTGCCACCGCCGGTTTTACCGACCAAACCGCAACCAACAATGGCAGGCGCTTTTACCGCGTAAGGACGGAATGATCTGGCTAGCTTGTCGTATGCAGGGTGTTCGGCCATGCCGCCTGGTGTCAATCGCCTGCCGGTTGAATGTCGGAACTTAATGAGAATGTCCCCATACCGACTCTCCATCACGTCGACAAGGCCCACGAGCAGATCGATGTGACCGGCGTCACGCAATTGACGGTGGACGAAACCAGTATGAGGAAGGGCCATGACTATAACACGGTGGTCTGCCAACCAGGCTGCCAGGAAGAGAAACGAGCGACCCGTGTCTTGTTTGTTGCCGAAGGCAAAGAGGCCACCACGGTGAAAGAGGCGAGGATCTTTTTGGAGGAACACGGATTGCCTGCCATCAGCGAACGAGAAGTGGCGCAAAACGGGCGGTTTGAAAAGGGATCTTCTTGGTTTGAATTTTCTTCGGGTGGATTTTCTTCCCTCCCTGTTCTGCGGTTTCGGATACTGGTTCCTTTTGATTTGGGAACCGATGAAGCCGCCGCGATCCAGCCATAGGTGTTTGAACTGCAAGGAACTTTTTCTTCCCGACTATCGGTGCGGCGCGCGTCAGCGCTTTTGCCTCAAACCGGAGTGTCGTCAGGCCCGGAAGCGGGAGTCGCAACGGACCTGGTTGGCCAAGCCCGAGAACCGGGATTACTTCCGAGATGCCGGGAACGCGCAACGGGTTCGAAAGTGGCAGCAGGCGCATCCCGGGTATTGGAAGAACACGACCCGCTATCGGCGCCGTACCTTACGAGACGGCTGCTCGGAGCAACCTGCTGTGGCTCAGGAGGTCACATCAACCTCTGCGTGTCGTACCTTACAAGATCTCTGCTCGATGCAAGTTCCTCTTTGGGTGGGGCTTATCTCCATGTTCCTCGGCAGTACCTTACCAGACGACATCGCCACCAGCACCCGCCGTTTAGTAGTCAAGGGGCACGACATCCTGGGCATGGTGCCCGGAATGAACGTGGGAAACTCAGCACATGAAAAAGCGTCTCCTCAATCCGGAGCGACTCCGGAAAGTCCCCTCGCAGTTCAGTTGGATCGATCACCGCCTGGTACGGGAAGATTATTTCCTGCGGTGTGATCACTCCGCTTGGACCCTCTACCTGTTTCTGGCCAGCGTCGCCGACGCCCAGGGGCTGAGCTATTACTCGGATGCCTCGCTGATGCGACGCCTGAAAATGGATTCCCTGGGGCTCTCGAACAGCCGCCAGCAATTGATCCAAGCCGGGCTCATTGCGTACGAAAAGCCCTTCTACCAAGTGTTGAGCCTGGAGCCGGCACGCCCGACCGCCCGTTCGGCCTTCACCAGTGTGGGGGAGTTGTTGCGCCACGCCCTGGGGGGTCAGTCGTGATCGACTACCAGACCTATTGCCAGATCCGGCACCTCTTCACCGAAAAGGGACTGCGGCTGCACCAGATTGCCCGCCAACTCCAACTGGACCTCAAGACGGTGCGCAAGTGGGCGCGGCGGGAGAGTTTTAACCGGGCCGCGATACCCCGGCGTCCCGGCAAGCATAGCCGGAACAGGGGCGCATGGGGTGGTTGGAGACGGGATGCCAGGAAGTGCATGCTCAGTAATCAAGGATACCTGTCCTGGTGCAGGAAGGAGCAGGGCAGGAGTCAGAGCCTCCATAGTAGCGACGAAGCGGGTAACGACCGTGGAGCCCCAAGGGGGGCAGGAAGGTGGAGGCGTGAAGGACACACAAAGGCAATTCGAACTGCCGGGAGTGCCACGGGCTAAACAAGGCAGAGAAGTCCCCCCGCACTGGGAGTGGACCGAAGTCAGCGCGTGGACCGAGCGCATGTTGGCAACCCTCGAAAGAGGAATCAAAGGAGGCAGATGGAGATGGCCAAATGCTTACTTCGCGGAACTTGGGCTGTTCTCCGTAGCCACAGCCCGGGCCAAAGCGAGCCAATCCTGCAAGGCACGCCACTGACCGGAGAGCCGGATGCGGGAAAACCGCCAGTCCGGTTCGGAGGGAGGGGCGAGGTTCAATCCCCCGCTCCTACCCCTACAGGCTCCTGAATCCAGCCGCCTTGAAGGCCGGGTGCCCTCACCCGGCGCTTCGATCCCGCCATAATGAATTACCAGCCCTTTCGCGACCCCGTGGGTACGCCAGCCAATGGAGAAGCGCCACACTACGAGCCTGCGGCCAGCTTTCGGACCTCCTCTGCAATGATGCCCAGACCCTCTTCCGCCTGTGCCCGGGAAAGGTTGAGAGCGGGGAGCAGGCGAAAGACCTGAGTGCCTGCGGGGATCGTCAGGAGACCCGATGTGTGTAGAAGATTGACGAATTGCAGGGAGGCCGGCTGCGATTGTTGAGCGAAGCGCGGAATACTCTCTTTGGCCGCCAACTCAATTCCAATCATGAAGCCCACGCCGCGGACCGAGCGGATCACCTGGGGACAGGCGGAGGCCAACTGCAGGAGTTGTTCGAACATCCAGCCGCCGAGGTTCCGGGCGTTATCGGCGAGGTGATCGCGTTCAATGATCTCAAATACCTTGAGTGCCACGGCCGAGGCGAGCGGGGTGCCGCCAAAGGTGGTCGCATGCGATCCCGGTCCCAGCAGATCCGCATGAGGTTCGCGCACCCAGAATGCCCCGATGGGATAGCCGGCCCCCAACGACTTCGCCATGGAGATACCATCCGGCAGAAACTTTTCCCCCTGAGCGACCCCCTCGAGCAGCCTTTGGAAACTCTGAAATCGTCCGGAGCGAAAATGCCCGCATTGAACGCCATCCATGAAAAGGAGCAGGCGATGCTCGTCACAGAGTTTCCGGAGGCCAAGAAGATAGTCAGCCCCGGCGGGGGTAATTCCGCCTTCGCCCTGGATGCCTTCGATGAGGATCGCAACGGTGGCGGGTGAAATGGCCATGCGCGCGGCGTCGAGATCGTTGAACGGAATGTGCCTGAACCCGGGAACCATCGGTTCGAATCCCTTTTTGACCTTTTCCTGACCGGTTGCGGCGATACCGGCAAGCGTGCGGCCATGAAACGAATTGTGGGCCGTCAAAATCTCGAACCGGCCTTCCTCATGTCCAAACTTTCGAGCGAGCTTGAAGAGCCCTTCGTTGGCTTCTCCGCCGCTATTGGAGAAGAAGACCTTGCCCGGGGCCAAGTGAGACACGATGCGTTGGGCGAGTCGTCCCTGGGGTTCTTGATAGTAGAGATTCGAGATGTGGACCAGCCGTTGGGACTGGTCGACGAGGGTTTGGGTGATTTCCGGATGGGCATGGCCAAGGGCGCAGACAGCAATGCCGCCGCCGAGGTCGAGGTAACGTTTGCCGCAGACGTCAAAAAGATAGCTGCCGCTGCCGTGACTGAACGCGAGGTCGAACCGGCCATAGCTCGGAACAACGTGGCGATGGAACAGCTCTTTAACCGTTTCGAACTGGTTGTGCACGATGGGCGGCAAGGGCGCGATTTCTTTCATCCGGGGTTGAGTTAGCCGTGGTTTGGCCAGAAAAGAAATATGGAAAATCAACGGCCGGCAGTCGGGCAGCTCCCGAGTTGTTCAACACACGATTTCCGTGCCCACGCCGGCGTCCGTGAAGATCTCCAGGAGAATCGCGTGGGCGACTCTGCCATCGACAAACGAGACCTTCTCCACGCCGCTACGAATGGCGGCGATGGCGCTGTCCACCTTCGGGATCATCCCCCTTCCAATCACCCCGTATTTTTTGAGGGAGCCAACCTCGGCGCTGTGCAGGTGGGCAATGACGCTGGCGGGATCTTGCGGATCTCGAAGGAGCCCGGGGACATCGCTCATGAACACGAGCCGGCGCGCCTTGAGGGCGATGGCGGTCTGCGCAGCGGCCACGTCGGCATTGCAATTATACACTTGCCCATCTTCGCCGCGGGCTGTCGGGCTGATGACCGGAGTCACGCCGCGTTGGATGCATTCGAGCAACGGCTCCGGATGGACCCGAGTGACTTCGCCCACAAAACCGGGATCGATCGGTTCATTTCGGGAGTCCGTCAGCATGAGTTTGCGGCAGGTGAAGATGTCCGTGCCCGCGAGTCCTTCAGCCACGCCACCCAGCTCATTGATGGCACTAACGATCCCGGGATTGATTTCATGGGAGAGGACTTGATCGACCACGCGCACGGTCTCGGCGTCGGTGATTCGCTGGCCCTGGACAAAGACGGGCTTTAAACCGGCCTTTTCCATGGCACGGGAGATGGCCTTGCCTCCGCCATGGACAATGACCGGGTTGATCTCAACCGCTTCGAGAAAGACGACATCACGGGCAACGCCTTCGCGGAGGGCCGCATCCGGCGAATCCATGAAACTACCGCCATATTTGATGACGAATGTGGCGCCGTTGAATTTCTGGATATAGGGGAGCGCCTCGAGGAGCGACTGGGCTTTGGCGATCGGGTCCTGCATAATAGAGGGTAAATGGATTGGCAGCGGTCCATCTCAACCGCCGAGGGAAGCGGGGTCGGAGACATCACCTTTGTTGAATTCGACGTAGGCTTCCGTCAGATCCGCCGCATACAGCGTCGCGCTCGATTGGCCGAGGTTGAGGCGAATGTGGAGGTCGAACTCAAGGGGAGCGACGGCTCGACAAAGTTCCACAAAAGGGATGGAAGTTGGCTGCCCACGCCGCACGCTCCAGAGCACCTGGCGCTGGCTTGGAACGCTGTAACCGATATCGATCCTCTCCTCGACGATCGTTGCCGCGCTATATCCGAGCGCGTCCATGATCCGTCCCCAGTTGGGATCGCCGCCGTGCCAACTGGTCTTCACCAACATGCTGTTGGCAACCGCGCGCACCGCGGCATCCGCGTCCGCGTTGGTTTTCGCTCCGGACAGGCGCAAGGTCACGACGCGGTGCACCCCTTCGCCATCGCGGACAATCATCTTGGCGAGCTCGAGGCAAACGTGGTTCAAGGCCTCCTGGAAATGCTCGAGATTTCGGGCGGCATCCCCGGATGGCGGCGAGTGGCGGCGAGTGGGGGTCTGAACCGGGCGCCGAGTGTGTGACGGTGCCTTCAACATCGGGTTCTCCGCCGCTCCGTTGGCGAGTATCAACACGGTGTCGTTGGTACTCATGTCGCCATCCACCGTGATCCGGTTGAAACTTTGAGCAACACCTGCTTCGAGGGCTGCCTGAAGCGTCCGGGCTTCGATCGCAGCGTCGGTGGTCAGGAAGGCCAACATCGTGGCGTGGCGCGAACGCGATTCGGGCCTCTTTCCGGTTGGGCTCATTCCCGGTTGGATCATTCCCGCACCCTTGCAGATGCCGCCAAGCCGGACTTTGCGGTGGCCGAGATTGAATTCCACGGCGAGTGCCTTGGGGCGAGTGTCGCTGGTGAGAATGGCCTCGGTTGCAGCATCGGCCTCGGCGGTTTGGCGGCCGAGCAATGTGACCGCCTGGGAGATACCCTTTCGGACGTTGGGCATGGGTAATGGCACGCCGATCCGACCTGTGGACGCGACCAGCACGTGACGCTCCGGCACACGGAGTTCTCGTGCCAGGAGCCCCGTCATGGCCCGGGCGTCAGCCAGGCCGCGTTGGCCCGTGCAGGCGTTGGCGTTGCCGGAGTTGACCACAATGGCCCGCGCGACACCTCGTTTGACGCGTTCCCGACAGAGCTTCACCGGCGCGGCACAAACCTGGTTGGTCGTGAACATTCCGGCAACCGTGGCGGGCACTTCAGAGACGATCAACGCGAGATCGCGTTTGAGGCCTTTGCTGGAGCCTTTGCCCGTCCCGAGCCGTTTGATGTCGCAGAATACACCGGCGGCAAGGAACCCGCGCGGGGCAACGATTGAATCGGAAAGCGAGGTAAGCCTTGGTGTCATGGATCAACAGGCTTGAGAATCTGCGGATAGCGGGTCGCCCCCCAACATATTCGGATGCCGCTCGGTTTCCTGGTTCGGGCATGCATCACAAGAGCCCGGTGGTCTCCGGAAAACCACAAAGGATGTTGGCGCATTGAACGGCCTGTCCACTCGCGCCTTTCACCACGTTATCCTCCGCGCTCATGACGATCAAACGCCCAGTGCGGGGGTCGGCGCGCCAAGCCAATTCGAGGACATTGGTGCCCGCGACATTTTTGGTGTCCGGCAGTAAATTTTCCCCAAGGAGTCGGACGAACGGTTCGGCCGAGTATGCTGTTTGATAACAGGCGGCGACGCAACCGGCGAACTCGGCGGCGTTTGGGCCGCGGGCATTCGAGGTCGGCTGAAGATAGAGCGTCGTTAGTATCCCACGGTTAACCGGGATGAGATGAGGCGTGAATTGAATGGTCAAGTCGGTCCCGGCCGCAAGGCTCAATTGCTCCTCGATCTCGGAGAGATGCCGATGCTTGGGCACCGCATAGGGGCGAACGCTTTCATTGCACTCGCAGAACAAATACTCGGCTTCGGCCTTTCGGCCGGCCCCGCTCACACCGCTTAGCGAATTGGCGATGATCGCGTCCGGCTGGATGAGATGCGCTCGGATGAGCGGCAGTAGCGGGAGGAGAATGCTCGTCGGGTAACAACCTGGCGAGGCAATCAACTGCCCGGTCCGGATCTGGTCGCGGTAAACTTCCGGCAGTCCATATACTGCTTTAGCGAGCCATTCCGGCGCCGGATGTGCATGACCATAGAAATCCTGGTAGATCGCCGCGCGGCGTAGCCGGAAATCGGCGCTGAGATCGATGACTTGACAGCCGCGTTCGAGCAAGGGCAGGGCAAACTCGCTCGCCAATCCGTGGGGCAGGGCCAGGAACACCAATTCCGCGTCTCGTGCGATGGCCTCCACCCGTGGTTCGGAGAACCGGAGTTTGTCCGAGGCAGCCAGATGGGCGAACTTTGGGAAAACCTGGGCAACAGCCTGACCCGCATTCTGGCGCGAAGTCACGGCGGACAATTGCAGGTGCGGATGGCGGAGTAGCAGGCGTACCAGTTCTTCGCCGGAGTAGCCTGAGGCGCCCACTACCGCCACGCGTTTAACGCTCATGCGCTGACGATAGGGAAGGTTATAATTTCAGGCAAGGCGGGTGTGTCCATGCCGATCCGACAGTCCGAGTGACACCAACTATGACACTTGGGCAGGGAGTGCAGAACAACGGGCGTCGCAGGATGCTTCGAGGCAATGGGTCATCATCTCAGGCCGCGATTGGAGTGTTCATCGGCGTAGTTTGGATCCCTCGAGACCAGGCCTGGCGTGAGCGGGTCGGCGCCGTAAGCGTGCAATTGTCACAAATGAAGAGGTGACCCCAATGCCACCCCCGCCCCCCGGCCCTTACCGTTTGCTGTATTGGAATCGCTTTCGAGCGCCGGGCTGCCCGTATTTCTTCCGCTCACGTGCCCGGGGATCGCGCGTAAGGAGGCCCTCTGCCTTGAGGCTGGGCCGAAATGCGGCGTCTGCGGCCAGCAAGGCCCGGGCAAGGCCGTGTCGGATGGCGCCTGCCTGACCGGCGGGGCCGCCACCCACGACGCTGACGCGGACGTCAAATTTGGCCGTCGTTTCCGTGGTCGTGAGCGGTTGGCTGGCCTGCGTGCGGTAGGATTCCAGGGGAAAGTAATGCTCAAATGGGCGACCATTGACGGTGATCGTTCCGGAGCCTTCGGCCAGACGTACGCGGGCGATGGCCTTTTTTCGACGACCTGTGCCCAGGAATTCAGAGTCTGCGTTCATTGTCGGTTCAGATTAGTTAGTCGCGGTCATGGGGGCCGGTTTTTGAGCGGCGTGAGGGTGTTCCTCGCCGGCATAGACTTTCAATTTACGGAGGAGTTGAGCGCCCAGGCGGTTCTTAGGGAGCATTCCCTTGACCGCATGGGTAATCAGCCGCTCGGGATGCGCGGACCGCAACTGGCCCACGCTCCGGTATCGTTCGCCGCCTCGCCAACCGGAATATGACATATACGTTTTCTGCGCCTCTTTGTTTCCTGTGAGGACGATCTTTTCGGCGTTGATGACGACGACGAAATCGCCGGCATCAAGATGAGGTGTGAAAATAGGCTTATTTTTGCCGCGGAGGACATCGGCCACCCGCACGGCGAGGCGGCCGAGCACGACGCCATCGGCATTGATCACGTGCCACTTGCGCTGTTCCGGCTCAACTTTGGGCAAATAGGTTTTCATTCAAATCCAACGATAAGGAGCGGCGAAACTAACAAAGGAAACGCGCAAGTCAATATTCATTTGCGCATGCACATGCGCGAGCGGGGGGCATTTTCCAAGTTGTGGGTGGCGCTGCATCATCCGCCGCGCGGGCGGCCTGCAATGGGAACGGCGTATGCGCGATGCCCTCACCAGGCGTCCACCAGTGCCGCCAACTGCACTGACGGCGAGCGCCGACCCCGCTCACCACGGCCTCGATACCACCGGTTCCTTCTCGATCCTGGCCAACGCGGTCCGCACATAGCTGCCAAGCCCAGCCTGCCGGTTGCTCCCTGCCAACTCCAGATCGGGCACGGTTCCGGCCGCGGCAGGTCCGATGGCCCCAAGCGCCTCAATCACCGCGATCTGAACTGCTTCATGGTCATCCTGTAAAGCCCGGCCTAACTCGACCGCTGCTGGCGCCGCCCCGGCTCCGAACTGCCCCAGCGCCCACGCCGCTCGCGCTCGCACAAAATCATCGCCATCCTTCAATGCCGCGATCAGCGGCGCCAACGCAAGCTCGGGCGCGGGTCGTACCCGCGCAAGGTTCAGAGCTGCGACGCCGCGGACCGTTGAGTTCTCGTGACTCAAGCCGCGGATCAGATCCGGCGCCGATTTGCACGCCGCAGCACCCATTTGGCCGAGCGCGGTCGCGACTTCGGTGAAAGCGGCGTCATCCGGTTGCCAGAGGGCGCCCTTTAACGGCTCGACCGCAAACGCGGCGTTCTCGCGCCATTGCCCAAGCCCGGCGGCTGCAAGTCGGCGGACGCGTTCGTCGGGGTTGCGAAGACATTCAACCAACACCGGCCCGATCTCAGCGCGGCTGCCGCCAACCCTGTTGACTGCCGTCAAGGCCGCGTGACACAAAGCACTCCCACGTCCCGCATCCACCCGGACCGCGTCTAACAGGGCCGGTATGGCGGCTTTCGCCTTCGATCCCAGGCCGCCAATGATTCCCGCGGCAGTCGCCCGGAGGAGATCCTCAGTTCCGGGTGTCTTCGGAGGTTTCTGAAGAAAACGGATCAAAGGCGGCAGGGTGGAGACTGTGCCTATCCGTGCGAGGGCCTCGAGGGCGGCGGATTGGCGGTCGGCGGCGGGGACGACCCACGAACCAAGTTCCGGCGCCCGCGGCATCAGCATCAGCATCAACTGCTCAATCGCGGAGTTCCGATCCTCCAAAGCCTTCGCCAGCATCGGGACCGCCGATTCGCCCATCGCACCGAACGCCTCCAAGGCCGGTCCCTTCCGCGAATGGTCTGGTCCTGCCAAATCGAAGAGCCATTCACTGGCCGTTCGGTTACGATGCGTGGGGACAGGGGGCGTGGAGACCGCCCATGCCATAAGGGCCAACAGCGTCAGTCCGATCGTCGCGATCGTCAGTGCCAGCGGCAACCCCGCCCGATGTCGGCGCATCGACAGTTTCGACATGCTGCAAACTCGTGTGCCGCACACCGTGGGTCAAGCCGCCAATGGGTTTGCCGGACGGTTTCGCCGGAAGGGCGACGGGTTCATCCGCCGTCCACTCGGAGGGACGAGTTCCACGAGTCCCTAACCCGGCCTATTCCCAGTAGAGTGAGGGACTCGCGGAGCTCAGTCGTGTCCAGCTAAGTTGGCGAGACCCTCGGCCGGAGCATTGAATTCATTGGGTGTTTTGACTGCACCCCCTGTTATCGACATGGAGCTGAGGAGCCCGTTTTAAGATGTTCTGCGCGTGGATATGCGGTGGGGTAATGAGCTCGAAGATCCTCGCGATGGGCGCACTCTCGGCAGATGCAGCCTTCCGCAACGGTCTTCTCTCAAATCACCTGCGCACTGTTTCCAGCCGAGTTTTCCCGGTGCACCGAACGATTCCCCACTACCCGCCCGACGCGTGGTCTAACCAGCTACGATCAATTCCTGGCGCTCTGCTTCGGCCAACTGACCTATCGCGAAAGCCTGCGCGATGTCGTGGCTTGCCTCAAGGCCCGAGGATCTGGCCTCTATCACTTGGGATTCCGCGGTCACCTTTCGCGCACCAACCTGGCCTATGCCGGCCGTCATCGCGATTGGCGTTTATTTCAGGCGCTGGCCCAGATCCTCATGCGCCGCGCCGCCCGACTCTATCAGGACCATCCGATCGATCCGGAACTGCCCCGAGTGGCTTTCGCGTTGGATTCCTCGATCATTTCGCTGAGCCTGAATTTGTTCCCTTGGGGCTACTACGCCCGCTCCCGCCAGTCCGCCCTCAAGCTGCATTTGATGCTGTCTTTACAGGGCAACCTGCCAGCCTGGGGCGCCATCACTCAAGCCGGGTTCCCGGACATGAAGATCCTCGATCGCATCCCCGTGCTCCGGGGCGCCTACTATGTCATGGACCGTGGCTATCTGGATTTCATCCGCCTTTATCGACTCCACCAGGCGGGCGGCTTCTTCGTAGTCCGCAATAAACACCACGTTAAATTCCGAGTGCTCGCTTCACGGCCAGTCGACAAGACCGACGGTTTGCGTTGTGATCAAACCATTCAGCTCGTCAGTCCATGGTCGCGAAAGTCCTACCCCATACCGCTCAGAAGAATTCGGGTCTACGATGCGGAGAACCAAGTCACCTTGGTTCTATTGACCAACCAGTTTGACGTGGCCGCAGCGGTGATCGCCGAACTCTACCGTAAGCGTTGGCAGGTCGAACTGTTCTTCAAATGGATCAAACAGCATCTGCGGATTCGCAGTTTCTACGGTCGCAGCGAGAACGCGGTGCGCGTTCAAATCTGGTCGGCCATCTGTGCGTACCTGATGGTGGCCATCGTTCGGAAGCAGCTCAATCTACAGCAAAGTCTGAACGAAATTCTGCAAATTGTGAGCGTCAACATCTTCGAGCAAACGACTCTGGCAGAGCTGCTTGCACCAACGCTCGTGCTTGCGGAGCAAATCGTTGGCGATCGCCATCCTCAGAACTTGCTCTGGCCCAATACGTAATAACTGGACACTACTGCGCGGAGCTCGTCCCTCCGATATTCCGGTTTCGCCGGAGATTTCCGCCAGCGACCTCACCATCGGCGCGGGGACGGCTTCGACGGTGAATGGACCGGTGGCGCACCGCCTGACTCGCGCCGAGAGCCTCCTCGAGACAGCCTAGCGAGTTGTTTCAAGTTGAGTTAGATGGTCGGGGCGGTGAGATTTGAACTCACGATTCAATTTCTCGGGCCCAATATGCGCTTTTCCTAAGGAATTTAACGTCTTTAACCGTCATTGACACCCGCAAACGTTGTAAGTATGTTGTAAGCCATATGGCATCCATACGAGAACACCCACTAAGCGGTTACTGGATTGCGTGCCTCACGTTGCCAGACGGTCGGAGAACGCAAAGGTCAACGAAGGTCCCGGTTAGGGGCATCAAAGCCGAGGACATCGCCGAGCTTACAAAGACCTTCGAGCAGGCCCTCGGCGCCACCGTGAAGTTGCACGAGGGCGCAAAGGTCAAGGGCGCCTTGGATGTTCGCGAGTCGAGGCGCCTCGCCCAGCGAATTGCCGACGCGTTTGAAGACACCGCGAGGCTTGGCAAGGCCGGCCAGTTAATCGATACCCAGGCCCGGAAAACCATCGCGGATATTTACGCGCTTTCAAACCGGGAGCAACTCGCAAGCTCGAACATTCGCGACTTTTTCAACTCATGGCTGAAATCGAAGGAGATTGAGGCCGATGAAAAGACCGCGGCCCGTTATGCCGTGGTCGTGGAGCAGTTTCTGGAATTCCTTGGCAACCGCGCGGGGCGAGACGTGGCGCACTTCGAGCGCAACGGAGATTGAACGCTTCCGCGATGACGTCGCCCGCCGACTAACCAAGCAAACCGCAAACTTCGCACTCAAGGCAATTCGGTCCGCTTTGAGGCGCGCGAAGGTCCACGGCTTGACCGATGCGAACCAAGCAGAGCGCGTCGCGACGCTGCCGAAAGATTTCGATTCAGCCCGCCGGGCATTCACTGAAGCTGAATTACGGCACTTGCTCACCGTCGCGGATCGCGAATGGCAGGGAATGATTATGACCAGCCTTTACGTTGGTGGCCTCAGGCTTGGCGACGTCGCGAAACTCGACTGGGCGCGCGTCAACCTGGAATCAGGCACCATCGAGTTGACGCCACGAAAGACCCGCCGCCATGGAAAGACCGTGAGTGTTCCCATCGCCGACCCGCTCCGGCGTTTCCTTGAGACATTGCCAAGCGCGGATGACCCCAAGGCACCGTTATTCCCGCGCGCGTTCGCGCTCTATGACAAGTCCTACGCGAATGGAGACTTGAGCAAGGAATTCCGCCGCCTGCTCGAAAAAGCGCGCCTCGCCAAGCCGCGCCGTTACCGCGTCACTGGCAAGGGGTCGAGCGTGAAGCATGAGCAAAGCGAGTTGAGCTTTCACAGCTTGCGGCACAGCGCAACCTCGATGCTGAAAAACGCTGGCGTTTCCGATGCCGTCACGATGGACATTGCGGGGCACAGTTCGCCGGCCGTCTCCCGCCGCTACACGAAGATTGACGCTTCCACGAAAGCCGCCGCGCTCGCCAAGCTTCCTGACTTGCTCGCGCCGTCGAAGGATGGGGGCGCGGAGTGAAAAAGCCCAGGACCCAAACCGCGCCGACGGAAGCCGAAGCAATCGGCACAATCGGAATCATCGACAGCCCCGCCGCCGCCTATACCGTCGCGCGCCTTGCAAGCCTCAGGGAAGTGTCTTGGGAAATCGTCACCCGCCACGACCCTACCAGCAAAGAACCATGGCGAGCTTGTTTGGAGGACGTTTACCGCGACACGGGAGAACGGAAAAGCCGCGCCGTTGTGTTCTGCCAAACCAAGGAACAAGCGCAAGCCGCCGCCGTTTCGTTGCACAACGCCAAGCAAAAGGAGATTGCGGACTTTCTACAACAGGCCAGAGACGCCGCACAGTTACCGCCGCCGCCCGCCCGTTGCACGCCCCTAGGCCCATCGGACCGCAAGGACGTCCAGGCCGCGCGCTTGAACATTCTCAGAAAACGCTGGCCCCGTTGCTTCGCCATCCTCGACGGCAAACGTTCCGCGACGGTCGGGGAAATGGGAGCCGCTTGGCGCGCAGATGCCGCAGAACAGACCGGGCGAATCGTCCAGGCAGAAGCCGAACCGAGTCGCGCGCTCGAAGTTGCCCGCGCATTACTGAAAGCCCACAAGCAGGCCAAGGGACGCGAGGCCGCGGCGGTTATGAACTGGCGCTTGGCTGGCTGTTGGAAAGGTTACTGCTATCTGTCGGCCGAGAATCTCGCCCGCGTCATCAACAAGGAATGCGGCACCACGTTGAGCCCCGCCGCCGCTAAGAAACGGCGCGAAAGACTCGGCCTTGTGACCCACAAAGAAATCGGCCCCGACTACACCGCGCCGTCAACCTATACAGGACAAACCCGACTGGCTTTTGTCCCGAATCCGCTGACGTTTCCCAGTGTTCGATTACGCTCGGAACGTGAAGCACGAAAGACACCGACGGGCGCCCGGGCAAACGCGCCCAGTCTCGCATCGCACTGCGCAGGAATTCCTTGCTGAGCAGTCTGGACCGCTTCCGGTGTGGGTTGGAGCCGCCGCACAAGGGTTTCAAGAATTTTCTCGGGCTGTTCCAGGCAAAACTTTGCGATCGGTCAGCAACGGCGCATCCGGTCCGCGTCGATTCGCAGAGCGGCGAAGTGGTAGGACCCGCCTTTCCACTTGGCGAGCATACCTAGATTTCCTTGGAGCCGAGCTGCAAATCCCCGGCCCCGGAGGAATTTGACAAAATAGCCCAGCCGCACCGTTTACCGCGCTGGGCGCGGCCCGCCGTGTCGCACTTTATGATTTTCAAGGTTTCGACCCGGCTCCGGCGTTCAGACCTTAGCGGAACAAGCAGCAGGAACCCTCACCGGCGACCGAGCAGGCTGGAGCCGCGGGAGGTCAAATGTGTGACCGGAGCAGACAATTTGGTTCACATACTCATCTTCCAGCGCCCGCTTCGCTGGCGCTTTGTCTTGCGGCGCTTGGCATCACTCGCCCGCGGTTTGATCACAACGCAAACCGAGAGGACGAGCCAATGACGACCGCGGGACGGTCTCCACCGCCTCGAAGGCGTCGCCGCAACGGCGAGGGCTGGAAGTAGCGATGCCCCTGGCACCGAGGCCGCGCCCATGCGCTCTCGATTCGTGAAGGCGCCGACGGTCGAACGCTCTTAAACTGCATGCCGATGCTGCCCGGCGATCGTCGCCGCGATCGGTCTGACCATGGCAGAAGACCTTCGCGAGCCCTCCCGAGCCCCGCCAGGCAAAGAGCACGCCGCGCCGCGTGGTCAGGCCTACGCTTGTCAGACGCCAAAGAGGAAAGACCGTTTTTATCGGAAGATCTCCGCACGGAGCCCAAAGACTCATCGAATCACCCGAAGGGCGCCGGAGGATGAAGGCTGCGCGCCGATAGGCGCCGCGCCGTTCTTTCCGCTTTCCAAAATTCTGGCCGCCGTGAAGCAGGAGGAGAACCATGTTCATTGTCAAAGACGATGAACGCTCGTCTCTCACGGATTCTGCGCGACTACCGACCCAGAAAGCGCCACAAAGAACACACAAAACCGAATGGAAACCAAGTGAGCGCCGCGCCCCTGATTGGCGCCGCTGAAGTTGTCGTTGTCGCCGACGAAGGACGATGACGGCCGCGCCCATGCCCAGGCGATTCCACGTTCGCTCACCGCCAACGTCGGTTCGCTGCGCGTTGTTGAATTCCCCGACGTCAACAGCCGCCCGGTCAAGGACACGAGCGTCTCTTTCGCCGCCGGGGCACACCCAAGGAGTTCGGCGAGTTCGTTGACCTGGCGCCCAATGCACCAAGCCCAGCCCCGAGCCCGAGGCTGAGCCGCAACGCGTCGAGACCGGACCCGCGGACATTCGCGGGACGATTATTCGCCTCTTGATGGATGAAGATAAATCCGCCGTGCAAATCCGCACCGAGATTGCCCGTTGCGTTGTGCTCGCCCTCTCCGAACGGGGGCATTTCTTCTATCATGCCGAACTGCGGGACTTCGATTCCGCTATGTTTTTCGACCGCCAGCGCCGACGGCTTGAGCGCATGCGCTCCGATGCTTTACTCAGCTGGCTTTCCGATTGGCTGGCCGTGAATCGCGCCGACGCCGTCTTCAAATACGTTTCAGCCGAGGTTGAAACCGCCGCGCTTGCTGGCGCAATCTCGAAGCCAATTTTGCCGGAAGCCTTTTGGGCAAGTCGGCCGGGCGCGGTTTACCTCAGCAACGGCGATGGGCGAGCCGTTCGCGTGACGAAGGCCGGGCCTGAGTTGGTCGATAATGGCGCCGACGAAGTTCTATTCGCGGCAGGGCGCACTTGCTCACCGTGGACTTTTGCGGCGCCAATGGACCCGTTCGAAGCTTGCGCCTTGTTTCGCGGCCTGCAGGCCGCTGCGCCCCATGGCCGGGACTTATTCAAGCTTTGGGCGCTATCGTTGCCGACGAATCCCAGGAGCAAACCGCCAATCTGTTTTGCGGGTGAGATTGGAAGCGGGAAAACTCGGACGGCGAAAGGTCTCGCCGAGCTTTACGGCATTCCGTTCGTCGCCGCCAAGGTTGAGAAGGAAAAGGAATCGGAATTTTGGCCCGCTATCGACCAAGGCGGGCTCGTCACATTTGATAACGCCGACACAAAAGTTCCGTGGTTGGCCGATGCTCTCGCATCCGCGGCAACGGATGGTTGTTCGTCGCGCCGCAGACTCTACACGAATTCAGAACAGGTAGTTTTGCGGCCCCGCGCTTGGATTGGCATAACTCCGGCCAACCCGACGTTCGCAAACGACCCAGGCCTTGCGGACCGCATCTTAGTTGTAAGAATGAACCGCCGGGATGGCGAAACGGGCGACGCTGAATTGTCGGACGAAATCGCCCAGGCCCGCGATGCCGGGCTTTCCTACATCGTTCAGACCATTGGCCGCGGTTTGGCCGACGATTCTCCTGCGCCCCCGGGGCTGAACACCCGGCACCCGGATTTTGCCGCGTTCGCTGTGAGGCTTGGCCGTTCCATCGGGCGAGGCTCGCAAGCGATTGAGGCAATCCATGCCGCCGAGGATGACAAATCGCGGTTCTGCCTGGAGAACGACATTGTAGGCAGTGCCCTGTTGGCCTTTATAGGCGAGGCCCTGACTTGGACAGGGACAGCCGCCGAGTTGAAAGCGAAATTAACCGAGATCGACGGAGACCTTGCCGACTGGAGCCCGAAGCGTATCGGCAAACGACTTTCCGCACTTTGGCCGCACATCGCCTCGATCCTGAACGCCCAAAAAGAGCTTGGCGGGCATTCAAAAGTCACGGTCTTCAGGTTCTCAAATGCGGGGTTTGCGGGGTTTCAAACGGCTTTTCCCTAAAACTCCCTTCGCGTTGCTAACAAATAGGACTTTTACCGAAACGTTGATTTAAACCCCGCATACCCCGCAAACCACCAGCCATGAAACCGCAAACCGCCATCAACACGATTCGGCTTGCTGTGGATTGCCGGACACCTGAGGGCGAGGCTTTGGCTGCGTTCAACGCCTTGAGGCGCGCGGAATTGGAGTGGCCAAAGCTGTTCGAGTTGATTGCCGGACCGGGCCGCGTCGCCCCCAGGACACCCACACCGCCGCCGCGGCATTGGCCGTCCATGCCATTCGGTAAATACAAAGGGCGCCCGCTGGATTGGATTGCGAGGAATTCGCCCGGCTACCTGTTCTGGCTTTTGGACCGGCCGGACCTGAGCCCCGGACTTCGCCGCGCCGTCGAGGCCGCGCTTGGAACATGAAAGCCGCACCGCCATCGTATTGCCTCACGATTCGCGCAATGCCGGGGCACTGGAGGGCTGAGCCGGAGGTGAGGTTGCGGCGCCTATTGAAGTCGATTAAGCGGGCTTGGGGTTTTCGGTGCATCGCATGCAAGCCCATAGCCGAGATGGACCCCACATCGCAACACCCACACCCACAACATGATACCAATGAGGCAAATGTGTAAGTTGTTGCGCATGAGGAATTTAAGGAATCTACTACCGAGGGCCAGAACAGGTTACCGGCGGACCGCGTCGGTCAGGTGACCGCACAACAAAAAGCATTCGACTCTAATCTAAGTTCTGATATGAAAAAGAAACCCTCACGGCCCAAAAAGACGCGCAAAAAGACCGTTCTGCCACCCTCCGGTTGGGCGGATAATTTCGAGGCTGCATCGAAGGCGACGGGCGCGACACGCGGCGAACTGCGTTCGCTGAAGCGGTCAGGCTCGAGCGCCTTCCGGCACGGGCGAATCCACATCGCGACTCTACTCGCAGAGCTGAAAGAGCATCGCGATCACCGCGCCGCTGCCCCGCCGCTGCCCCCCCCACTGGTCAAGACCCGGTCCGGCGGCATGGGCGTCGGGCACACATACGAGCGATTGAAGGAGATTGAAAAGACCCTGCACGCCGAACTCCTCGGGAGCATCGACTCCCGCGACCCCGCTTCCATCGCGGATTGCCGTCGCAACTGGTTGGCGACAGTCTCCAGTTTGAGGCAATACGAGTTGTCGATTGACGAGCAGCGTCGCATCCAAGGGGAGACCGTTAGCCGGCGAGAGGTCGATAATGGTCTAAAGCTGTTGGCAATGTTTTGGAGACTCACCGGCACCCAGGTCGCCGCCGCTGCAGCCGGTGACCTCGCCGGGGAAACTGACGTTGTGACGACCCGAATCAAGTTGCAGGATTTGCTTTTCGAGACGTGGCTGTGGGCGCTGACCTGCTGCCGTGCCCACGGACTGAAAGATGCGCCGGCGTGGATTATCGCGCCGTTCACGAAAGAACTGGCTCAGCTTTATTCCGGTGTGGAAAAGACCATCGAGGAGCGCGCCCCACTGCTCACCGAGCTCGTGAGCGATGCCGCCCGCCGCATGCTTGAACAGATCAACGAACGCGCGGCCGCTTTAAAGCTGTACCCGTCTGCATCGTAGAATTTATGAAAACACCAAAACCGCTAAGCATCCGCGAGAACTGGGAAAGATTGTGCGCCCCGCGAAACTGGAAACCACTCGCCCCGGCAACCGTCACGCCCCGCCTGGCACCACCGAAGCCGAAGCCGCGCCGTGCGAAGACACGAAGGCGCCGATTGGGTTGACTTCGCACGTTAGAACGTGAAGACAGATTTCGTTTCAGAGTCCGAGATCGGGCGCGTGCTGAACGTCCCCGCACCCCGGCTTCGTCGTTTGCTACGCGAGGGGCGGATTATGCCGGACATCGTACGCCCCCGGCTTCGTTTGTTTCGCGCCACGCGTCTTCGTGAAATCCAACGTCTGGTAGGAGCACCGCAAATATGACCAGTGAAGACCTGACAATCGTCGGTAGCGCATGCGACCGCGTTCTTGGCGTTGGCATTGCGGCGAAGATCGAACCCGGCAAACACCCGAACTCGAGGGCGGGCGCGATGATCGTGCAGATGACCGGCCTTGACCCGACCCGCCGATACCATCTTGGCGCCACGGCTGATGCTCTGCGCCGGCTGGCCCTTGAACGATGCGACGGGTCGGAAGTTCTCGAAGCCTTCAGGCAACCGCTGGCCCGCCGCAGCGTCGCGCTCTGCGCGGTCATCGCGCAACCCGACGAATCCTCACCACCAACTGCCATGCACACCAGTTCACAAAAGCTCACTCGCCACCTGGACCTTTCACGACGCGCCACGTCCGTCCGCCAGGCGAAAGAACCGACCACCGTCGCCACCCTGGCACCACGCACAGCGTCACCCCCACCGAGGCACGATCTTCATGGTCGCGACCTGCTCGTTCACACTCTCGAGGGGCGCACCGCCACGGCCCGGGCCCAGGCACCCGCGCCGATGGAACCGGATTCGGAGCCGATGGTAGACCGCACCAGGCACCGGGAATTGAGCGGCCGGGACCGTCTCATCCAAAGCCTGAAAGACCGCGAATCATGAACACGAGCATCGCCATCACCAAGCCGCCTCGATTTTACCGGGATTTACTTCGCCGCGTGACGCAGTGTGAAACGACTGCCTTCGGTGGACTCGAGGCAAAGAGCCTGCTTTTAGGCCACGGGTTTCGGGACCTGGACGAGCTGCGCGAGGCCGCCGCCGCCGAGGAAGCCGCCGCAAAACCGCCGAAGTTGACGAAGGCAGAAAAGGCCCTCGCGTTGGCCCGCAATGCGGTCGAACAGGCCGAGGCCGAAACCCAAGCCGAGCGCGAAAAGTTCATCGCCATCGAGGCCTTGCGTATGGCCCTGTGTAAGCTCGAAGCCGCAAGGGCAAAGCTTTCGCCGCTGTCCGCAATGAAGGCCGACCGCGAGGCGGCGCTGGAGGCTTTGGCTTTGGAAACGGTAGAGAACTTCACTGCCATCTCACCTGACGGCGCATCCGTCCAGCGCTTCGATAGTTTGGTGTGGCGAGTCAGCAGTTTAGACGCGCAGATTGCAACGCATCGCCGCGTTTGCGAGGAACTTGACCGCCGTTCCGCCGCGGTTGAATCAGAGCTGGCCGCGCTCGAGGCCAACGCCGAAGCGCAAGCCGTGGCAGCGGCCCATTGATTTCGCGGGGAACCGCGTCATACAGGGTTGGGATTGTCAGCCCAACCCGCGACATCACCGCCTCACCGGTTTCGGCCGCTGGGGCGGTTTAGTTTTATCTGCTCGCGGCCGTTTTCCACTCGCCCAAATCTTCTTTTGTGTCTGCCGAAACTTCGCCCTGGCACTCTCGGTTCTTGCGCCGAGGTGCAGGCCCGTCATACGACTTAGCTCGCCTAGTCGTTGACTTATCGAAGCCCGCGTCAGCCCGAGCCGGCGGGCGAGTTCCGTGCCGTTGCTGATGTTTAGTTCTTCGTTGAAAATTCTCGGTCTCATTCGGTAGGCAAGTGTCGTGAACCGGGTGAATGCAACCTCAAGTGCATCGGCGCGGCGATGCCCCCTGACACAGTACACATAATCAAAAATCCAGCTCAGAGCGTCAGCGGCGAGATGGCGAATATCCTCACTCTCGATGCGGCCCTCGAGCAACTGGTCGATTTTTTGATAGAACGCATCACTGGAATCCGGTGCCCGGAATACCGCGTGCGGGCGCCCGTTGTGGAGGTATTTCCCGTTATGCTCAGTCGCGAGTGCCGCATCCATTGACTCACAGCCAGTCTCGGTTTGGAATCGATGGGCACCGTCGAAACAACTTTCGCTCACGTATAGCGCACCGCGTCAACCCCGAGGCCGCTGATTCGCCTCACCGTGCCACGCATCGCCGGGCCACGCGAATGTTGAGGTTCACCCCCATGTCAGCATAGCGGGCACGTCGGAAAAACGCGTTGTAGGCCAACGTGGCGCAAATGGCGGAACGGAATCGGACGGAAAATGGAAAAGGCCGGAATCGTGAGGGACCCAGCCATGTGTTGCAGGGTAGTGCAATTCTATCGTAGACTACGGCTGCGCCGAACTCATCCAAAGATGTCTCTAGGCAAATCGAACCGTCTTATCAGGGCTTTGAGAATCCCTTTTTGAAGATCTTTGCCCTTATGATACGGGACAGGAAATGAGGCAGCCTTGCCCGCAATGTCGGGGTGGTAGACCATGCGATGGGAGCCCTTGCCTCGGTGCGCGGCGAACTGGAACCTATGATCATGCTCCGCAAGGGCCCGGAACACGTCAACCGCTTTCCGAGGCTTAGGCACAAGCCGGGGCTACAAACTGTTTCCGTTGCCGCAGAGATTTTAACTCAGCCCCAGTGAATGTGATAAACACGGCTCTGCACTGCATCTTGGCCGACTTGTCGCCCGAGAGTTCGCTCCGCAACGCTCTCCTGTGCGCCTCATCCCACCTTTCAGAGTATTCCTTTTCAGCAGCAAACGGAATCAGGCTTGAATCGCCAATCTGATGGGAAAATGAAACCTGTGCCTCAATCGCCCGCTTGAGATCCTCGGTCGCTTCACGTTCGTTCTTGCCGTAGCCCAACAAATCCAGTTCGAGTGCCCTGGCAGCAAGCTCGCCGCCTTCAGGGTAAATCAGCACTCGAATAATGATGCTGTAAAGATGGCAGTCCATAGTTCTTTCAAGCCTGTTCAGAATTCCAGGCGGTTCTTCTGAATCTCTGTTTCGCTCTCAGACAAAAACTGTCACCGGGGACGGGTGAACGCAAGAAAAGAACAACAAAACCCTTTTTAAAGAACCAAAAGTCCTTTCCAACTTCTGCAAACATCCATGGAAACAAGGGAACGTGTTGTAAGCTGGCGTTGTAAAACCCGCCACGGTTTTGTCTAACTCCTTGCTGTTGAAGATGGTCGGGGCGGTGAGATTTGAACTCACGACCTTCTGAACCCCATTCAGACGCGCTACCAAGCTACGCTACGCCCCGACATCAACTCGCCCTCAATGGGGCGCATACGGAAGTATTGGATTGGGCGCGGCATAATTCAAATCCTTTTTGGCGTCCGGTCAATGCACGGGTACGGCTCGAGGGCATGGATCTATTGATGTGGGTAACGTTTCGGACGCCGCCCATCGACGATCCCGGCGTATCCCCGTAGAAAATAGCGCCATCCCTTGAGACGTGGCCGAATTCTCCCAGAGTGCAGAGCATCGGTTCGCTCACCAGACCCAGATTGGCTCCCCCCCGGGCACGCGGAGAACTGGCGATTCGCAAAGAAAGAGGCGAACTCTTCGGCGGAAGGCTCGGATTCGAATGAGGATCCCCTATCCACGCCCGGTCTGAAGGTGTTTCCGGTGCTTATTGTAGTTAGGCAGTGCGATAGCGATCAGAACTCCGAGGATTACTGCGACCACGGCGATTTCGATGAGCGAAAAAGCAGATCTCGTTTCACCTGCCCGCTTTCTTGATTTTGCACGAACTGCACTTAACCGAATGCTTGGTATCAGCGGTCGCCGCCCAATCAGGTGACAGTGCCGGCATCTCGTGGCGTCACAGCGATTCTCGCAGGGCCTTGAACGCGGGAATCGTTTTCTCAAACTCCTCCTTCAACCGGGCGAGCAGGTGCGTCGCCTCCTGGAGAGCGCGGCCGTTCGCCTTCTCCTCCACTTCACCACAACTCCGGGACAGAAGAACGGCCCCCACGCTCGAGGAACTGCCGCGCAATGCGTGGGCAACGCGTTCGAGTCGAACGGCATCATACCGGGCGGCGGCGCGGTCCATCTCGCGAATAGAATCGGGTGCCTGTTCCAGAAAAAAATCGATCAGTTCTTTGGCGGCATTCGGATGCCGTTCATCCTGGAGGGCTTTCAAGCTTTCAATGACGTTGAGATCGACAACCGCATCCTGCGGGAGCGGAAGGGGATTGGCGCTGGGTTCGGCCGGTTCGGATTGACACTCCATGGCTTTGTCCAGGACCGCTCTGAGCGTCTCAAGTCGGACGGGTTTGGTCAGGTAATCATCCATGCCTGCGGCAATGCATTCGTCCCGTGCTCCGCGCAGAGCATAGGCCGTCATCGCGATGACATAGGCACGACGTTTGGCGGGGAGTTCGGCGCGCTCGCGGCGGCGGATTTCGCGCGTGGTTTCGAAGCCATCCAATTCCGGCAACTGGCAATCCATGAAAATCACGTCATAACTGACGGCATCGAGTGCCTGGAGCACTTCCGGGCCGGTGGCGACCGCCTCGGCCTGGTAACCCAACTTGGCGAGCAGGGCGATGGCAACTCTCTGATTGATGGGGTTGTCCTCCGCGACGAGCACATGAATGGGCTTCGAGGAAGACTTGCCGAAGGGCGAAATGGGGGCGGTGGTGCGGCGGTTCAACCAGAACCGCGTCTCGCGAGGGGACGTAGAGACCATGAGTCCGGCGATGCGCTCGAACAATTCCTTTTGTTTAATAGGCTTGAGCATGAATGAGCCGATGCCCGCCGCCCGGAAAAGGGACGTGTCGCTGCGGGAGACGCGCGGCGTCAACAGCAGGAGGCGTATGTCCGCCAGTGCCGGATCGGTCTTGATGAGTTGAGCAAGGGTAATCCCATCCATTTCGGCCATGTGCAGATCCAGAATCACCAGGGGATAGGATTGGCCGTTCTGGGCGGCACTCCGGAGGATCTGCAGTGCCTCGGGACCGTCGCAAGCAACTGTGGGGCGCATGCCGAGGAGAGAAGTTTGTTGGGCCAACAAATTGCGGGTGGCTTCATGATCGTCGACCACGAGGATTCGAAGACCGGACAACTGAGTCGGAGTTCCAATGGCGGCTGGGCAGGCATGGGGTTGTTTTTGAAAGCGCACCGTGAACCAAAAAGTGGAACCCTCACCCGGAAGGCTTTGGACGCCGATCTGGCCTCCCATAGTTTCGACGATGTTCTTGGAGATCGCGAGTCCCAATCCGGTTCCGCCATAGCGGCGGGTGGTGGAGCCATCGACCTGCGAAAACGCCTGGAACAGGTAGGGCATCGACTCTTGCGGGATCCCGACGCCGGTGTCCTTTACGGTGAAACAAAGGTCGACGTGTGAGGCGGTTTCCATTCCAAGGGCTATCCGCACGAGCACCTCACCGTGGTCGGTAAACTTGACCGCATTTCCCACCAGGTTCATCAGTATCTGACGCAGGCGTCCGGGATCTCCCCGAAGTTGGACCGGTACATTCGCATCGATGAGCAGAACCAGTTCGACGTGCTTGCGATCCGCCCGATCTGCCAACACTTCGATGGTGCTTTCAACCGTCTGTCGAAGATCGAAGTCCAGAGTCTCGAAGCAAATCTTTCCGGCCTCCATCTTCGAGAAATCCAGGATATCATTGATGATACGGAGCAACACTTCGGAGCAGGTTTTGATCGTCTCGACAAAATTGCGCTGTTCGGGGTGAAGCTCGCTGTCGTCCAGCAACACCGTCATTCCAATGATCCCGTTCAGCGGAGTGCGGACTTCATGGCTGATGTTTGCCAGAAACTCGGATTTTAGCCGGGCGACCTCCACGGCCTCATCGCGGGCCTGAGCCAGCTCTTTCTCGACTTGTTTGCGGCGGGTGATGTCCATCACGGCGCCGATCATGCGAACGGCGCGACCATGGGCATCGTGAGTGACATAGGCGCGGTCAAGCACATCCGCGTAACTGCCATCGGCCCGCCGGTAACGGTATTCATCGGACCAGAAGTGACCGCCCTGTTCGATGACAGCCGTCCGACCCTGCAAAATGCGATCACGATCCTCCGGATGAATCTGTTTGTCCCACCAATGTCCCTCGTTTTCCACGGCTTCAGCGGGATATCCGAAGACGTTTTTGATGCCTTCGTTCCACCAGAGCCTGTTGGTATCGAGATCCCAGTCCCAGATCGTGTCGTTGGTGGCTCGAGAGATGAGCTGAAATCGTTCTTCGCTCTTGTGCAGGGATTCCTCCGCCTTCTTACGTTCGGTGATCTCCCGTTCATTGACGACGATGGCGCGAACCACGGGGTCATCCAATAGATTTGTGGCCGTGGATTCCATCCAGTGATATTCGCCTGTTTTTGAGCGTAGCCGGTAGACGTGAGTGACACTCTGACCGGGTTGGGAAAGCCATTGTCGATGGAACACCGCCATGGTTTCCCGGTCGTCGGGATGGAGAAAATCAAAGGCGGAACGACCGACCAACTCCTCGGGAGAGTAGCCCAGGTGGCGATGCGTGGCGGAGTTGGCGTCCCAGAGAAAGCGTCCCTGGGCATCAAACAATGAGAGGGCATCGGAGCTCTTCTCGATCAGAGTTCGAAAGCGTCGTTCATTCTCCTCGAGCGTGTGTTCGGCCCTTTTCTGCTCGGTGATGTCTTCGACAATAGCCAGGGCGTAGAGGGGCCGACCCTCCGCGTTGGTCAACAGACTGGCAGTGATCTTGGTCCAGATGATAGCCTTGTCATGCCGCACGAAGCGCTGCTGGAGTTGGTAACGCGTGAGCTCATGGCTGAACAATTGTTCGGCAGTGCGAAGCAATTGCGGAGAATCTTCAGGGTGCGCCAGATCTATGAGGCCCAGCCCCAAAAGCTCTTCCTCGCTGTAACCGAGCATGTCGCACAGCGTGCGATTGGCGCGGAGCACGAGCGACTTTGGGCTGGCCAGAATAATGCCGACCGGCCCTTCTTCAAAGGCGCGACGGAATCGTTCCTCACTCTGGCGGAGGGCTTCCTGCGAACGCTGGAGACTCGATGCCAGTGACCGGAGTTCTGAAGCTTGAAGCAACGCGAGCCGCTTTTGACGCCAGAGCAACAGGGCGCCGAGGGCCAGCAACAAGGCCGAGCTTGCAGCAATGAACAGGGAATAATCCTGAGAGACCCAGGCGCTATTCGGGCGATTTCGGGGAATCTCCGCGTCGTTGACGGGCGGCAGTCCTGCTCCAAGAGTGATGAGCCAGGGTATGGGGCCGACCCAAGCGAAAGCATCGTTGATCCCGGAGCAAAGCAAGAGCCCGCCGAGAAGCAGCGACGAGGTTCGGCCTCGCCGGCATCGCCTCTGGTCGAAAACAAGACACAACATCACCAGCCATCGAAACTAGCCGGCGCGGGGCACGCAGTCAGCACGAATTTTCCGTGACAATCATCATTGGCTTTGTTGTTCTGGCGGTATTCGCGTCTTCATTTGCGGGGGGGGGGCGAACAGACAAAGGGAATAAGTCGGCATGGTTATTGCGCCTCGCCGACTAAGAAATGAACATCAGGCTGGTCATTCAGGGGGATACGCTAAGCATTGGCGGAATACGTGAACTTAACGCCGCCAACGCCAACGCTTTTCGCGATCAGATTCGTTGTGCCATGTCCGACAGCCTGAAGAATATCGAGATCGATTTATCCCAGGCGATTTTCCTTGATAGCTGCGGATTGGGCGCGCTCATTTCCCTCCATAAAACCGCATGCAGCCGACGGGGCCTGGTCCGGCTGGTTAATCCCGCAATGCCCGTCCAACAGATATTGGAGTTGACGCGGATGCATCGCATCTTTGAGATAGTCAAACCCGCCTGACGTCCGTTCAGGCTGGAGATTTTCAGTGTCGCTGGTTTTCTATTCAGTTTCAGCGACAAAACCGGTGTGTCGCCATGGCCTTTCTCAAGCATGAGTTCACGCGTTGCGCTGCACTGCGCATCGCCATGCCCTGTGGATTGGCGGAAGTCCGGCCTGCCGTGCTGGCGGTCCGCGCCTACCTGGCGGAACATGGATTGGATGAAAAGGAATTAGGGGCCTGTGAACTCGCGCTGGCCGAAGCGTGCAACAATGCCGTCCAGCACACGCCGAGCTCCAAACGCGATCGCCCCATCCTGCTTGAGGCAGTGGTGGAACCGCTTCACGTCGATTTTCAAGTGACGGACTATGGGCCGGGGTTTGACTGGAGCCCCCGCTTTGAACTGCCGGAGCCCGAGATGGAGGGTGGGCGGGGATTGTTCCTGATCCAGTCGTTAATGGGAGACTCCACCTATTGCCGCGGCCCCGAGCGAAATTTTTTGGTCATGCGCCGGGACCGAGTCACCGCGGAGACCATCATTGATAATTCCCCACGGAAAGCAATTGAGATTGAACGTCTGCTGGCCGTGGACGAGCGAATCATCCGCGACATGACGGATGAACTCAGTTCCTGTTACGAGAGTCTCGCGGCCATCTTCCGTTCCGGACGGGAGCAAGCGGGGCAGACCGGCATCAAGGAGTTTTCCAACCGGCTTCTGGATGATCTCCTGCGGGTAACCCAGTCGCGCTGGCACATCCTGCGACTCTTGGACGACACGACGGGTGAATTGAGTGTATTTACGGCCTCGGACCCCACGCTTTACTTCAAGCCCCTTCAATTAGAGGATGCCACTCTGGCTGGGAGCAGTTTGGAACTGGAGTCGGTGCAAAAACGTCGGGACGTGTGGTTCGATCAACCGGGGGGTCTTCCCGCAAATGATCCCTTGTCAGTGGCGGGTGTTGGCTCGGTGGGTTTAGTGCATCCGGTCTACTACGGAGAATCGCTTATCGGCACGCTGGCCGTGGGAGGCGGCGCCGCGACCATGCGTTTGACCGCCGCGCAGGTGAATCTCATCCACACGTTCTCCGATTTCCTGGCCATCCAAATCATGAACTCCCGGTATCAGGAGGAGAGGGTTGGGGCGTTGCTGGTCGCCCGGGAGTTGGAGATTGCACGGCACATTCAACGTTCCCTGCTGCTCAAGAGCCTCCCGGAAGTGGGTGGTCTCCAGCTCGGTGGCTATTGTGAGAGTTCAGGCCAGGTGGGTGGAGATTTTTTCGATGTCCTCAAACTGTCCGATACCTGCATGCTCGCATTGATTACGGACGTAATGGGAAGTGGGATACCTGCCGCCATGTTTGCCGTTATTTTGCGCGGTCTGGTGCGTGCTTCGCTGGCCTGGGCGTCTCAACCCGCGGAGATGCTTCGGCGGGTGAATCAACTCCTCTTTAACGAACTCTCTGAAGTGGAGATGTTCATCACAGCGCAGTTGGTGCATGTGGATTTGGAGAAGAATCGAGTGACCGTGGCCAACGCCGGGCATTGCCCGCTGTTGATCGGCCGGGGACGGTCGTGCGCCTCGCGCCGGCTCCCCGAAGGCATGCCGCTCGGCATATTGCCAGACCCGGAATTCGCGGAGGAAACACTCCCACTCGAATCGGGTGCCCGGTTATTGCTCTATACCGACGGCCTGACCGAAGTCTCGGGTCCGGACGGGTCCGAATTTGGGATCAAACGTTTGGCTGGCTGGCTGGCGAGCTGCGCCAGAGAAGGAGCGCCGGTGGACGTGATGAAGAATAACCTGTTGGAAGAGTTGAAACGCTTTCGATCCGATGAACCGCTGCGTGACGATCAGACGTTTCTGATCATGAGCCTCTGAGAATATGAAAATCCTGGTGGTCGACGATGAACCCTTCATGCTCCGGATGATTCAGATCATCCTGGAAAGGGGTGGATATGTCATGGTGGCCGCTGCAAGCGGCGACGAGGCGCTGGAGGTCGCGCGACTGGAACAACCCGGTTTGGTGATCATGGATGCCATGATGCCGAAAATGGATGGTTTTACAGCCTTGCGCCTGCTCAAACAGGATCCCACTACCTGTTTGATCCCCGTCATCACGCTGACCGCCAATCCCCATAAGTTTTCGCGGGAAGAGGCCGAATCGAGTGGCGCCACCGTTTTTCTCACCAAGCCCTTTAGTCCCACGCAACTCCTCGAGGAAATCCGTCGACTTACCGCACGCCGATCCGAATGATCGCGGGCCCGGCCAGTGTGCGGATTCCCTGGGTGGTCCCCCGAATCGACCCAGATCCAATCCACGTGGAGGGGTTCGACCTTGCTAGGGGAACGTTGCTCCGTATAATGCGCAGGTGCTTGACATCAAGTTGATTCGCGAGCAGCCGGACTGGGTGCGAGGAAGACTGGCAGCCCGCGGGGCAGGGGATGAAGCGTCCGTGGCCGAGCTCCTGGCTTTGGATGAGGAGCGCCGGCGGCGGCTGGCGGAAGTCGAGAAATTCAAGGCCGAGCGAAATCGTATATCGAAGGAAATAGGAAGTTTGATCGCGGAGGGGAAGACCCACGAAGCCGAAGAAAGGAAAATCCGCGTCCGTGAGTTGAGTGAGCGAGTGGCCGGGGGGGATGCCGGAATCAAAACGACCGGGAATGCTCGGGACCAGATTCTGTTGCGTCTGCCAAACTTGCCTCAGACAGAACGTCCCTTCGGGCCGGAACAGTTCGGACAATGTGATTGTGAGAACCTGGGGGGACCTCCCGCCGGACGATCCGTCTCGCCAGACGCACGTTGAACTTTGCGAACGTC
>CAVXWU010000005.1:0-459082 GCA_963765535.1 uncultured Verrucomicrobiae bacterium | reverse complement strand
CATCCGGCAGCACCACTCCAGCCCGCAGGTAGCATCCGATGAGTCGGAGCACCCGCAAGTCGGCGACGCGTCGGGCCAGCAAATTCATCAACCGCTCGTGGTTGACAGTATCGAAGAAACCTACGACAGACTTCCCCCCTCCGAGACCTTCCCAGCCAAGTTCGCGTGACACGCCCGCACCACGCCCTCGAAGGCAAGGTCCTCGGAGTGTTTGCCAAGCTACGGCATAAGGGCCGACCGCATTTCATGCTGGTCCTGCCCGACGGCAGCCGTTCTTACATTCCGGTTGCCTGGACCGATTTTGTCGCGCCGCCACCGGGCTCTGCGGCACCATGCTCGATCGTCGCCTCGGGATCGGACTTGTTGCGCCTGCGTCAGCGGGTTGACTGTTTGCTGCGCCGGATCCAAGCCGGTCCGAGCACAGAGCAAAACTCGTCAACCCAGGAGAGCCAACATGCAACGGCCGCAACTGGAGCTGTGGAGTGCAGAACCTCATCCAACTCCACCGATCTATCAACAAATCACCCCTGCGCAACGGAGCAGTCTGGTCAGGCACCTGGCCGGACTTCTCCTGAGAATGGTCCCCCAACCCCCGACCCTGCCTCTTGCCGCCACTCCACCAAAACCACATGAGCGATAACCTCAAAATCCAGGACGCGCATCTGCGGCGTTGCGCGTATATTTACATTCGTCAGTCCTCCGCCACTCAGGTGCTCCTGAATCGTGAGTCCACCGAGCGGCAATACCAATTGAGCGAGCGTGCCGCGCTGCTGGGCTGGTCCAAAGCGCAGATCAAAGTGATCGATGAAGACCTGGCTCACACCGGATCGGGCCTCGTCACTCGTCACGGCTTTGCCCATATGACCCATGAAGTGGCCATGGGCCAAGTGGGCATCATCCTCTGTTTGGAAGCTTCGCGCATCGCACGCAACAACACCGAATGGTATCGGCTCCTTGAGTTGTGTGGCGTCACCGACACGCTGATCGGCGACCTGGACGGGCTCTATCACCCAGGTTTATTCAATGACCGCCTCTTACTTGGACTCAAAGGCACCATGGCTGAGGCCGAACTTCACGTCCTGCGCATGCGTCTCAACGGCGCCATTCGTAACAAAGCTAAACGAGGGGAACTACGGCGCGGTTTGCCCGTTGGACACCTCTGGGGCGAAGGGGAAGGTCAGGTGATCTTTCATCCCGATCAATCCGTCGCCGGGGCGATTGGCACCGTCTTTGATAAATTTAAGGAGCTGGGCTCTGCTCGCCGGGTATGGCTTTGGTTTCAGACCGAAGGTTTGCTCTTTCCTCATGAGTGTCAGAATGGTCAAATCCTCTGGGTCAAGCCCACTTACATTTCCATTCACGCGGTCTTGCGCAACCCGGTCTATGCAGGCGCTTACGCCTACGGTAAAAGCCGCACGGAACGCTATGTCGATGAAACCGGACGCGTCCGCAAAAGAACCCGTCTTCTGCCTCAGGACCAATGGTCGGTCTTGATTCCAAATCATCATCCCGGCTTTATTGACTGGGCCACGTTTGAAATGAATCAAGCGCGTTTAGCCAGCAACTTTCATCCCGGTCCTCAGCAGGCCACAGGCGCTGTCCGGGAAGGTTCAGCCTTGCTGCAAGGCCTGGCGACTTGCGGCCGTTGTGGTCGTCATCTGCGAGTCTACTATCAAGGCAAGAACTCGACCCCGGGTTATTACTGTGAACAGAGTCAAGCGGCCGCTGGCCGAGGAGTCTGGTGCATGCGCGTCGGAGGAGTTCGAATCGACAAGGCCGTCGTCGAGACATTCTTGGACGCAATTTCTCCTGCGGGGTTGGAGGCCGCGATCGCCGCCCAGGACCTCGGTGAGGCTCAAGATCAGCCTCCCTCAAGCAGTTTCGTCTGCAAGTTGAGCGAGCGCGTTATGAGGCCGAACGAGCCGAAAGCCGATTTCGCAGCGTGGAGCCCGAAAATCGTTTGGTGGCTGGTACGCTGGAAACCGAGTGGGAGCGCAAGCTCCAGGACCAGAGAACCGCCGAAGGTGAGCTCTCGCGCAAAGAGTGCGAGCAGCGCTTGCAGCTCACGGACCCGCAACGAGAACAAATCCGTGCTCTGGGCAGCGATTTGAAACGGGTGTGGGATGCGCCAACTACTACGGACCGGGATCGAAAAGAACTTCTGCGCAGTTTACTGGAGGAGGTTAAAATCAATATTTTGCCCCATGAGGCTAAAGGCCACTTGGTCCTGCGCTGGAAGACGGGCGCCATTACCGAACTGGACGTGCTCTGGCGGGTTCCCCAAAAGGCTCCCGTCCGAACCGACGAAGACACGATCGACCTCCTGCGCCGCCTCGCAATCCATCATCCTGACACCGTCATTGCCGGCGTGCTTAACAGCCAAGGCCGAAAGACGGCTCGAGGCGAAAGCTTCACCGCCAATCGTGTCTCAAGCCTCCGCACCCACTGGAAGATCGCCTGCTACCAGGCGCCGACAAAACCTCCCGAAGGCGAGTTGCTCACCGTGCAGGTCGCTGCTGATCAACTCGGCGTTGCCGCCTCCACGCTGCTTCGCTGGTTAGCTGACGGATTTGTGGGCGGCGAGCAAGTCACTCCTGGCGCTCCCTGGCGCATTCGAATGACCCAAGAACTCAAAAAACTGATCGTCCCCGACGTGCCACCGGGTTATCTTACCGTATTCCAAGCCATGCGCATTCTTGGGGTATCACGGCAAACCATCATGCAGCGTGTAAAGCGCGGAGAGCTTGATGTCGTACACGTCAGCTATGGGAAACAGAAAGGCTTGCGCATCCGCGTCTTAGAAAACCAACCGCAGCTTTTTGACCAACCTCCAGCAACCAAGGAGTAGTATGAATATGGATCCAAAAAGGACTTCAGGTCACAGTCCACCGCGTGGATATCTCCCGCCTGGTTCGCCGCCTCGACCGCCCGCACCGCTTCATGCGCCCGCTTACCGTAGCGGAACCCGTAGCTGTGCGAACTGAAGTGTGGATCAAACCGGGGCGTGAGCACTTGCGCGATGGCCTGCTGAATGACACGGTCCAGGACCGTCGGAATACCCAGGGGGCGCAAGTCCCCGTTGGGCTTGGGAATCATCACCCGGCGGACCGCCGCCGGATGATACGTGCCTGCTTTGAGGCTCGAACGGATCCGCTCCCAGTGCTGACGGGCAAAAGCGGGGAAGGCCGCGATGGCCATCCCATCGATGCCCGGTGCCCCGCCATTGGCCTTCACCCGTTTCCATGCCCGTTGCATGTTCTCCCGAGATAGGACCTGCTCCAATAGATCGTCTGAAGCGTTTCCATGCTTCCCATCCGTCACCCCCGCTTCCCCGGGGCCGGTCGGCCGTGACAGGGATGGCAGTGATGACGGGGTCGAACCGCTCCCGACCAGTTCGGGCCTTCGCTCCGAAGGTTCGGAACTACTATGCCCTCGGCTGACTTCTGTGCCCTCACGACGGACCTCTCGATCCGCCGCGCCCGGCGTCGCCGCCGTGCTGGAAGCACAGATCTCCCTGAGTAAGGACATGAACTCTCCCTGAGCAACCGGATCATTTACCTCCGGAACTGAACCCGGGGCTTGGCTGTGTGGTGCCAGCTTGCCCGTTCCGTCGGCCTTATATGACCTTTCTGTTCGTCGGCTCATCAGGTTTGACTGAGGCTTCCTTCCCACGGGACCTCGCGATCCCGCAGTTGCTTCTGTCTAGTGCTTGCGTCATCCTCCCGGCCATGAAGCCCGGGTGGACAACCGTGTTCCCGCACAGGGGACTTTCACCCCATCAGTTCACGCCCATGTCAGGCGCACACCAGGCACTCCAGGCAACAGCCATCCGGCTCCGGTGTGGAGCCAGGGCGAGGCCAACGGGTGTTCGATCACGGTGCGGCAGTCGCCCCCCTGGGCGGGTGGCTGTGCCTGAGTTCTGTCGTTAGGCCGAAATGAGTGGCCGATATGAGTACGCTCAGATTCAAGCAAGTTCCTGTTACAGCCCTTTCTGGGGCGCTCATGGTTTTAGTTTCCGTTTGGTTCGTCGGACTTTGGGTGGCATCCGTCGAAAATCGGCAATCGAAGGATGGAGTATCGCAGGCATCCCTATTCTGGTTGTTTATTATTTGCCTGATTCCGATTGTATGCATCGTGCTTGTGGCCGCATTGGTTTTCGCTCGCAGACGACTTCACGAGCGACTGTCAGCTTTGGATTGGTGTGGTCTGGTTGTCGCGTGTTTTCCGGTCCTAGCACTGTTCTGGGTGATCGTCATGACTCTGAGGGAATATTTGAGATGACGAGCCATCGGCCTAACCAGTCGGCTCATCTAATGCCGGGAGAGCGTCTCCGCTCCAATCGAATGCCAGCGGCCCGGCGTGGCTGGCCTCAGCGTTGGGGAGACAAGCGATTGTGAGTGTGACCATTGTCGTTGCAATTGCCGCCGCGGCGTTCGCCACGCAGGGTTTTTCGGCCGCCCGCGGCCCGACGTTCGAGCGGATAGTCGACCGCCTTTTCACATGCTACATGGCGGCCGGCGCTGCTGCGGGAGACCAGATCCGTCAGGAACAACAGCGCCTCCAGACCCCTTCAGCGTATGAACCGGTCGGCCGCGCTCTTGCACAGCTATGTCAGACCCTCCCCAACGGCTTTCCGGAGCATCATGCGGGCTCAGCGTGGCTGCCGGCAGTCATCCGCGAACTCGGTCCCACGAACCCACATGCCTGTCGAGTGTATGCTAAGGGTACGACGTTGGTGGCCGGCAGCGGCATGGCTGGATTCTGGGGTTATCGGCTCATGCGGGATACAAACGTCGTCTCCGCGGTGTCAAACCTTTGGCATCTGTCGTACTTTGGCCCTGGACGCTCTGAGGGGGAGGGATTCTCTACGAACCTGCCCAACTTCTGGCTGGCAAAGAACGATCAAGTCAACCGGGATGAATTGATCGAGAATGCGTTAAACGCCTACGCCCGCGAGGTAAAGCGAGGCTACGCGGTGACTATCCCGATGCAGGCCCGGGTCAACTTCGTACGGGAACTGGCCCCGGCCCGCCTCCAAGAGATCTGCGAGGAGGCTGTCCGGAATTGTCCCGATCACTGGTGGCCGCGATTGACCTTGGCGTTGTTGAGCAGCGTCAGCGGACCTCGCCCCGGCGCAGTGGAAGCCTTCTCGGAATATGTGCGGCGCCAGCCGAGCTACTCTCGCTACCTTTGGCTGGCCTACCTTCACCAAGTCTTGGGACGCGATGCAGATGCGGCTGCTGTCGTCGAACAAGCCATTCGGCAGCCGGTAATAGACCTCCACGATGACATGTGGAATACCGAGGCCCGTGGCTACGCCGCAGGGGTGCATCTCCTCACGACGGGTCATCACGCCACGGTGGTCCGGCTTTGTGATGCGCTGCTACCGGTGAGGGAAAACGGCGACTACGCCAAGCCGGCACTCCAAGCCCTGCGAGCTGCGGCCTCCGATGCTGCGGCTGGGCATCCCGCTCCGTTCCAGCGGTCCGAGCAGATGGTGGAGTTGGATCCTTACGAATACACGGATCTGGAGGCTATCCGTGCCTGGATGGCGCCTTCCTCCCGTTGAGGCGACGACGTTTCGCCCTAAGATGAGTTCGAGGCAATTGACGGCCAATCAGTAACCCGAGGGGATTGACCCCCTCGGCCCCCAACACCATCTGACACGCGGGTCCGTTCTGATTAACGAAGGAGTCCCCATCACGGGTGCACGTCCTCCGAAGCGGACGATGCTCGGGGACGAAGAGTTCGAACAATCCCGCGGCCGCGCCCAGGAGGCTTACGACCGACTGCGCGAGGCGATGGTCGACGACCGCACCGGAGAGAAGGCGCTGACGAAGTTGGCCGAATTGAAGACGGGGCGCGAAGTGACCTTCCCGAAGCTGGCGGATCTGCCGGCGCTGTGGGCGAAGATCCCGCGGCGGAAGGTTCCGGACGCCAGATACGCGCACCAATGCAAGGTGACTCTCGAACGGTTCGCCGCGTTCGTCGCCGACCACCAGCCGAATGCAGACGAATTCGTAACGGTGAAGCCGGAGACGGCGAAGGCGTTCGTGGCGGCGGAGCAGGAACGCGGGGTCTCGCCGAAGACGTGGAACGATACGCTCTAACTGCTGCGGGCGACGTTCAAGCACCTGCACCCGTGTCTGAGTGACGGCAGCAACCCGTTTCACGGGCTCGTCACGAAGGCGACCGAAACCGTGAACCGGGAGCCGTTTACCGTCGAGGAACTGAAGGCGATCATCGACGCCTGTGCCGATGACGATTTCACGCGTCCGCTAATCGTCACCGGAATGTGCACCGCGATGCGACGCGGGGACTGCTGCCTGCTCAAGTGGAAGGATGTCGACCACAAAGAAGGGTTCATCACCGTGAATGGAATTCGGCACGGAGAGTCCGCTGATTACGTGTGAATGTGCCTTCAAACGGTCCAATGGTTAAGTCGCGCTTGAGCCTGAGATTGAAGCGGCCGTTGCCGATTGGCTGGATGTCCTCCGATTCCGGTTCTCCGACATCGAAGCCTACCTCGCCACGGACGATTTCAAGCGACGCCGCGCCGCACTCCGCGCGGAACAGAGAATCTCGGCCAAGGGTGCTCGCAAGCAGCCGATGCCGCAAACCGCAAACCTATAGAGAAAGGAAAACGCCACATGGCATTACTCCAACAACCCACCAGTCACAGCAACCCGTTCGCCCAGCAGATCGGCGACGCGCCGCTTGCGCCAGCCGGGACGTTCGTCTCGACGGTCCTCGATATCCGCGATGAGTTTGGCGTCAAGCGGACGAAGTTCCAGTCGGCCGAAATCGAAACAGTCGATTTGACCGCGTTCTTGTTCGGCTCTCGCGACGCGCAGGGCGTCCCGCACAAGGTCGCTAGCCGGCAGATGAAGATTTCGGGTAACGAAAAGTCAGCATTGTTCGGCTTCCTGAAGTCGATGCTCGGCAAGGCTCCCGCGTACGGGTGGGATTATTGCAGCCTGCGCGGACCGGAGAACATTAGCATCTGCTTCGAGGTGCCGGGTGTCCCGGCCACCGTGCATTTGAACACGCCGCCGAGGGCATCCTTCCAAATCTCGTCGAGGACATGCGACCCGGTCGTCGGCGGTCCGATCGGGTCTAAAGGGGTCAGTCCGGCATATTGACGCTATTGAGACGCATCCCGCGTTTGGGCCTGTTTTGGCGCGTGGCGAGGTAGGTCCGGATCGAAGATCCAGGAGGGGTTTATCACGTGATGAATCGGGGCGACCGGAGGGAGTCCATCTTTGGGAATGACACGGACCGCGAGCTGTTTCTTTCCACCCTGGGGGAGGCGTGGCAGAAGTCGGACTGGCAAGTGCATGCGCACCGGCACGGCGGCCGTCCTGGCTGCGGGTGGACCGGTTGTTGGGGGAGTTGGGCATTCCCAAGGACAGCACGGCCGGGCGCCAACAGTTGGAGTGGGTCCCGAACCGCTTCTCCTACCCATTTTGCGCTTCGAAAATTCGCCGCGGCAGCAGGTCAGACAAACTGCAACCGCGTGGTCGGCGCGCTTGAGTCCCAGTTCCGGGGCGGTTTGCTGTTGATCGACCCGACATCTTTGATGGATATCTGGCGCCCGCGCGTCTTCGGGCCCTTGATTTCCACTTCGGCCGGACGGCAAGTCTGTTGGCTGACTTTTTGGTACGGGGCGGGTTTGTATTTAACGAACAACTCGTCGGGGGTATCCGCCTCGAAAAACAGGATTCGGGACTTGGGCGGGATGCAGTGATAGATCTTTTTGAGGATCGTGCCGCCGAACGTGAAGCGCTTGAGATAACTGGCCTCGCGATTGGTGTAGGCGAGGGTGTAGACCCGATCGCGTTCGGGCAAGCCGGAGTGGATCAAATCCTGACCCACGTAGAGTTTCTCCGGCAGTTCGACCACCTGGTAATGCCCGTCCTTGAACAGCAGCAGGAGCCTGTCAAATTTCGTGCAATCCACTTTGAACTCGTCCCCATTGACTTTGTGTCCCAGATAACCCGAAGCCCGGTCATAGGCGACTTTGAACGACTTGAAAGCGACTTCCCTGGCGTCGACTTCGTCATAACGGCTGCTGCGCGTGAGGCGCGGATAGATTGGACCATACTTCTCAATCAGGGCCTTGAGATGCGCGATGGTGTATTGGGTGACGTTCTTGAGGCTCTTGCGCACCCCTTCGAGCTCTTGCTTCACCTTGTCCATCTCCTCCCGATGCCTCTGAATGTCGAACAATGAGATTCGCCGGATCCGAACTCCCAGCAACATCTCGATATCCTCCTCAGTCAGGTCGCGCAGCATTTGGCGTCGATACGGGCTGAAACCCTCGCGCACCTCGGCCAACACGGCCTCCGCCGTCCGGCAATTCTCGATTCGTTTGTAAATCTTCTGTTCGATGAAAATCCGGACCAGGGTCTTGAAATGCAGCTCGGCCTCCAGTTTCTTCTGCGTCAGTTCGAGGTTTCGTTTCAACAGGAGAACGAGCTGCGACGTATTTTCCTGCAATACCTCGCTCACCGTCAACTCAACCGGCCGATTCTTCCGGATTACCACGATCCTGCTGCTGAGGCTGACTTCGCAATCGGTGAACGCGTAGAGCGCATCCAGGAGTTTCTCCGCTGATACTCCGGACGGGCACTTGAGCTCGATCTCCGCTTCCTCCGAGGTAAAATCCTGAATGCTCTTAACCTTAAGCTTTCCCTTTCGAACCGCATCTTCGATGGAGGTGGTTAATGATTCCGTGGTGGTTGAGGGCGGGATTTCCTTGATGACGACCGTGAACTCATCCTTGATCTTGATTCTCGCCCGGACCTTAACGCTGCCTTTGCCATCGGCGTAGGCGCGAGCGTCCATCAATCCGCCGGTGGGAAAATCGGGCAGGATTTTGAAGGGTTGCTTCTTCAGGATCGCGACTTGCGCCTCGAGCAGTTCGGGAAAATTGTGCGGCAATATTTTGGAGGACAAACCCACCGCAATGCCTTCCGTCCCCAGCATCAGCAGCAACGGCAAACGTGCCGGCAAAACCACCGGTTCCTGTTTCCGCCCATCGTAGCTCGCGACAAACTCCGTCAATTCATCGTCGAACAATTCGCTGCGGGCCAACTCCGTGAGCCGGCATTCGATATAACGCGGAGCGGCCGCCGAGTCGCCGGTATATAGATTCCCGAAGTTTCCCTGCCCTTCGATCAAATACCGCTTGTTCGTCAGCACCACCAGGGCTTCTCCAATCGACGCATCCCCATGCGGATGATACTGCATGCAATGCCCCACAATGTTCGCCACCTTGATGAACTTGCCGTCGTCGTTCTGGTGCAACGACCACAGAATCCGCCGTTGCACCGGCTTCAACCCGTCCGCCAGGTTCGGGATCGCCCGGTCCCGGATTACATAGGAGGCATACTCCAAAAAACTTCGATCGACGCGGCGATGCAGCGGAAGCTCGATGGCGCCTGGCCGAAACGGCAGTGGGCCTCCCCCGCCCTCCACCGTCTCCGCTTGCACGTGCGCCTCGAAACTTCCGTTTTCACTCGCGGGTTGTTCCGCGGGGGCGCCCAGGGTGACGGAACTCCCGTCGACATTCTCCGCCATCGGAAAACTCAATTGTTTTGTCCCATTTTTGCGTTTGCTCAAGGCTGGCCTCCGATTCATTCTTCTTCGCCGGATCGCCCGTCACACCAGTCCGGACTCGTCTCGCTGTCCTGACGATTCGGTTCGCCCACCACGGGACATTGCTTTGCCCGCTAGGGTTCCACCGGGACGACCAGACGTTCCATGATGTAATCTTTCCGGTCCGGAGTGTTTTTGCCCATGTAAAATCCCAAAATGCCGGCCGCCTCGGGCTTGGGCGCGTACTCGACCCGGCTGAGCCGCATTTCCTTGCCGATAAATTGTTTGAACTCCTTGGGCGAAATCTCTCCCAGCCCCTTGAAGCGAGTGATCTCCGGCTTGCCCGCCGATTCTTTCACTGAAGCATCACGCTCCGCTTCGCTGTAGCAGTAGACCGTCCGCTCCTTGTTCCGCACCCGGAACAGCGGGGTCTCGAGCACGTGCAGATGTCCGTCATGGACGAGTTGCTCGAAGAATCGGAAGAAATAGGTGATCATCAAGTTGCGGATATGCAAACCGTCCACGTCGGCGTCCGTTGCCATAATGACTTTCTCGTAGCGCAGGCCGTCGAGCGTTGTCTTCAATGTTCAGCCACTGCATCAGGTTGTACATCTCGTCGTTCCTGTAAACAATGTCCCGCTTGAGATCCCAGACGTTTAGCGGCTTCCCTTTCAGGATGAAAATCGCCTGGGTATTCACGTCGCGGCAACTGATGATCGAACCGGCCGCGGATTGCCCCTCAGTGATGAAGACCATCGATCCCCGGCCCTTGTCCCGTTTTTTGTCGTAGTGATTCTTGCAGTCCTTGAGTTGCGGGATGCGCAACGTGATCGCCTTGGCCCGTTCGCGGGCGAGTTTCTTGACCTCCTGCAGTTCCTTCCGAAGTTGCTGGGTGTCCTTGACCTTCGCGACGATCCGTTCGGCAATCTCCTTGTTCCGATGGAAGAATTGCAGCAATTCCTCCCTTACCCGGTTGACGAGCTCGGTCCGGATCTCCGTGTTGCCGAGCTTGTTCTTCGTCTGCGACTCGAATACCGGATCTTTCAGCCGGAACGCCACCGCGCCCACCATGCTCTCCCGCACATCGTCGCCGTCAAAGCGGGCGCCGGCGTATTCATTGACCGCCTTGAGCAATCCCTCACGAAACGCGCTCAAGTGCGTCCCGCCATCCGATGTATACTGGCCATTGACGAACGAATAAAACGTCTCGCCGTATCGGCTGTTGCTGTGCGTGAAACAGAATTCCAGCGTCTTGCCCGTGTAATGCAGCGGCGGATACATCGGGTCGCTTCCGTCCCCCTTCAAATCCTCCATAACTAGATCGAGCAATCCCAGGCGTGATTGAAAGGTCTGGCCATTGTAAATCAGCCGCAGCCCCGTGTTGAGATAGCTGTAATGCCGCAGGCGCCGCTCCACGTGCTCCGGCAAATACTCGACCTCCTTGAAGATCGCCGGATCCGGCTCGAACCGGATCAACGTCCCATCCGGTTCCGCGGGCAGCTTGCCCTCTTTCTCGCTTTTCAGCTTGCCCTGTTTGAACGCGGCCTCGACAAATCTCCCGTTCCGATGACTCCGCACAACAAACTCGCGCGAAAGGGCATTGACCGCTTTGGTGCCGACGCCATTGAGCCCGACACTGAACTGAAAAACCTCATCATTATACTTGGCCCCCGTGTTGATGTTCGAAACGCAATCCACCACTTTGCCCAGGGGAATGCCCCGTCCAAAATCCCGCACCAGGACCCGCGTGCCTTCGATTTGAATCCGAATTTCCCGGCCATAGCCCATGATGAACTCATCGATCGCATTGTCGATCACCTCCTTGAGTAAGATGTAACAGCCGTCGTCCTGATGAGTGCCGTTGCCGATCCGCCCGATGTACATCCCCGTCCGCAGCCGGATATGCTCCAGGGAAGAGAGCGTCTTGATCTTGCTTTCGTCGTATACGTGCTTGCTGTCCGCCATAGTTCCGAGCCGCTGATTTTTCCGGCCATCCATCCGATGGCACCGAATCCGATTCCCTGTACCTTTCACACCGAGTCAAAGCCCAATTTCCTACCCCGAGCATCCCGGTTCCCCCCATTAGATCTCGGTCACCGATGGCAATCCCGCCAGAGCCATCGCTAGCTCACTCTCGTCGTAACTCTGATCAGTCAGCTTTCCGGCCAGATAATCAGTGTAGGCCTGCATGTCAAAGTGTCCATGACCGCATAAATTGAACAGGATCGCGCGGCTGACCCCTTCCCGCTTGCATTTGAGTGCTTCGTCGATGGCGCCCTGGATGGCGTGGTTGGCTTCCGGGGCGGGCACGATACCTTCGGTGCGCGAGCAGAGCATCCCGGCCTCGAAACAGGCCAACTGCGGGTAGGAAGTTGCCTCGATAAGACCGAGCTTCAACACATGACTCACCAGGGGCGCCATGCCGTGATAACGTAATCCCCCGGCGTGGAACCCTGGAGGAGTAAACGTGGATCCCAACGTGTGCATCTTCACCAGCGGCGTCAAATGCGCCGTATCGCCAAAATCGTACGCATATTTGCCCCGCGTCAAACTCGGACACGCCGACGGCTCTACTGCTACGAACCGCACCTTCCGACCGCCCCGCAGCGCCATCCCCAGAAACGGAAAGGCGATCCCGGCGAAATTGGATCCCCCGCCCGTGCAACCCACAATGACGTCCGGATAATCATTCGCCATCTCCATCTGCGCGATGGCTTCGTTGCCCACCACCGTCTGATGCAGCAAGACATGATTCAGCACCGAACCCAAGGCATACTTGGTATCTTCCCGCTGCGCCGCCACTTCCACCGCCTCGGAAATGGCAATGCCCAGACTGCCCGGATGATCCGCTCGTTTCGCCAGAATGGCCCGCCCCGACGCCGTCTCGTCCGACGGGGAAGGCACACAACGAGCCCCCCACGTCTCCATCATCGCCCGCCGATACGGTTTCTGGTCATAGGAAACCCGCACCATGAAAACCTGAATATCCAATCCGAATAAGGCCCCGGCAAAGGCCAGGGACGAACCCCACTGCCCCGCCCCCGTCTCCGTCGCAATCCGCTTGATCCCGGCCTCCTTGTTGTAGAAGGCCTGGGCCACGGCCGTGTTCGGCTTGTGGCTCCCCGCCGGGCTTACGCCCTCATACTTGTAGTAAATTCGCGCTGGTGTATCCAGCGCCCGCTCGAGCCGCCGCGCCCGGTAGAGGGGCGAGGGCCGCCACTGACGATAGATTTCCCGCACCGGCTCTGGGATTTCGATTTCCCGATCGGTCGAGACTTCCTGCTGAATCAGCGCCATTGGAAAAAGCGGCGCCAGATCGTCAGGGCCGATGGGCTTTTGGGTTCCCGGGTGAAGCACGGGCGGAACGGGTTGAGGCAGATCGGCTTGCAGGTTATACCAGGTCTTGGGGAGACGTCCCTCGTCCAGGAAATATTTGATCGTTTCAGTCATAAGCCCAACATCACTTCAGATCCGCATTCCCAACGGAGGCTTACCACCAGGCGCTGCGGTCATGTGCCGCTCAGAGAGCCATAAAGTTACAACGAATGCAACTGCACAGTTGCCCCTTACATCGCGCGGACAACACGCGCTTGCTTTCACGACTAAAGAGACGCGATGAGCACCGCCAGCTTAGTAGTCTGTTTCATAAATACGGTTACGTTCGCGGCCAGGGGTTTTTCGGCCAGACGAGGCGCGAGCAACGAGCATACCCGCAGCGGTCTGTAAGGCGCGAGCAACCAAGTCTGGCCGAAAAAGAACTGCCGCCCGGAGGGTTGCGCCGAATTTGGCCTGGGGCGGCGTTGCTCGGTCGGTCGAGTATCGCAGGGGATACACTCTCGCCCTCGCGCCTTGCCTCAGGCCAAATTGGGCGCATCGAACGTGACCGTATTTATGAAACAGACCACTTAGTCCGCGATCATGCGTCGCCTACCGCGGACGACGCGGGGTCCATTTCTCGCTCGCCTAGCCGCGAAACCACCCACACAATCCCTGCCCACAATCCTGGTCCGATGCTCAACGCCATTTCACTCATGCTTCAAACACCCTTGGTCTACCCGGCCCGTCGGCTGGATCCGCAATCCCTCCCCACCACCTGCCCAACAAGACGAATTACGGCAGATCCTTCCCCATCCGCCCATTGCCGCATCCAGCGCTATCGCTTTTCGTCGTCGCCCATTTCTCGATGGGTTGGGCTCGTTGCCACTATCGGTAGCTCGATTCTACTGCTGAGCTGCCGCACATCGTCGTCATCCCCATCCGCCACGAACTCCTCATCCACTGAGAAAGTCGGTCTGACGGATTCCGGCCGCATCGTCTTGCCTGTAAGTCAAATCCTGACTCCTGCGGGGATACAGGTTGAACTCCCCGGCCTTCGCCCGCAGGCCCTCGCCCTCAGTCCTGATGGCCGACTCCTGGTCACTTCAGGGAAATCCCACGAGCTGATCGTGGTCGATCCAAACACCGGTGAATTGCGACAAAGCGTGCCGCTCCCCTCCGAAAAGGGGGATTCGTCTTCCGCCGATCCGGTCTCCGGTCACATCCTCGAACCGGACAAGGAGGGTCAGCTCAGCTTCACCGGTTTGATCTTTTCCCAAGACGGGAAACGGATCTACCTGGCCAATGTGAATGGCAGCGTAAAAGTGTTTGCCGTCGAACCGGACCTCGAAGTCCGGCCCCTCCGTACGTTGGCCCTTCCGCCGACCGGCCGGATAGAGCGGCAGGAGGAGATCCCCTCCGGACTCGCGCTCTCATCAGATGGCAAACGCCTTTTCGTCGTTTTGAACCTCTCCAATCAATTACTCGAAATCGACGCGGCCTCCGGACAACCTCTTCGGCGCTTCGACGTCGGCTTCGCCCCTTATGATGTCGTCCTCGCCAATCATAAGGCCTATGTGAGCAATTGGGGCGGCCGCCGCCCCGATAGCAACAGCCTGACCGGACCAGCCGGTCGCGGTACCCGGGTCCGCGTCGACCCCGTTCGCCATATCGCCAGCGAGGGTTCACTTTCGATCATCAATCTCGAGACTGAACAGGTTGAGCGGGAGATCCTGCTCGGGTTGCATAGCTCGGGGCTCGCCCTGGCTCCGAACGGGCGACACCTGGCCATTGCGAACGCCGCCAGCGATACGGTAAGCATCGTCGACACTCGTAATGATCGCGTGGTCGAGACGATTTCGTTGCGCTGGCAGCCGGACGAATATTTCGGCGCAAGTCCTAATGCCCTCACTTTCGATTCGTCTGGCAAGACCCTCTACGTCTGCAATGGGACTCACAATGCCATCGCCGTCGTCTCCTTCCGTCCCGGCCATTCCAGGTTGCGCGGGCTCATCCCGGTTGGATGGTTCCCGGGCGCCATTGTCTACGATGCCGCACGGCGGATGCTCCAGGTCGCGAACATCAAAGGTCTCGGCTCCGGCCGCCGCACCACGCCCGGGGACCCGAAGAAGTTCAATTCCCACCAATATTTCGGATCACTTTCACTCGTTCCCGTCCCGAATAAGAGGCGACTTATCGAACACACACGCCAGGTGCTGGCCAATTGCCGGCGGGAATTGATCGAAGCAACTCAGCTTCCCCCGCGCCCGGACCAGCCGGCTCGACCTGTGCCCACGCGCACCGGGGAGCGGTCGTTGTTCGAGCACGTGGTCTATATCATCAAAGAGAATCGCACTTATGACCAGGTCCTGGGCGACATGCCCGAAGGCAATGGCGATGCCTCACTCTGCGTCTTCGGCGAAGAAGTCACCCCCAACCAGCACAAGATCGCCCGCGAATTTACCTTGCTCGATAATACCTATTGTTCCGGCATCCTTAGTGCCGACGGCCATAATTGGTCCACGGCCGCTTTCGCCACCGATTACCTCGAGCGCTCCTTCGCCGGCTGGCCCAGGAGTTATCCCGATGGCATGGAAGACGACGACGTCGATGCGTTGGCCTATTCCCCCAGCGGTTTCCTCTGGGACAGTGCCATGGAGCATGGCCGTTCGCTCCGGGTTTACGGTGAATTTGCCGTGACGGAGAAGTCCTGGAAGGATCCGAACCGCACCGGCAAGATTCGCTGGACGGACCATTACCGTGATTTCGTCGACCAGACGGGATTGATCCGCATCTTCAGCCGTCCCGCCATTGAGTCCCTCCGCCCCGTCCTCTGCACCAATACCGTGGGATGGGACATGAACATTCCGGATATTTTTCGCGCCGACCAGTTCATCCGGGAATTGAAACAATTCGAGCGACAGGGTGACTTCCCTCGTCTCGCCATCATCTGCCTTCCCAATGACCATACCTCCGGCACATCCGAGGGCGCTCCAACCCCGGCGGCCCAGGTGGCGGACAATGACCTCGCGTTAGGCCGGATCATCGAGGCCATCACCCACAGCCGATTCTGGCCAAAAACTTGTGTCTTCGCTATCGAAGACGATCCCCAGAATGGCTGGGATCATGTCAGCGGCTTCCGCACCACCGCTTACGTCGTCAGCCCTTACACAAAACGCGGCGCCGTCGTCAGCACGCAATACAATCAACCCGGCCTGCTCCGCACGATCGAACTCATCCTCGGACTGCCGCCTATGAACCAAATGGACGCGGCGGCCACCCCCATGTTCGATGCTTTTAGCGATGTTCCCAACTGGACGCCCTTCGATGCAGTACCGAATCGCGTCCCGTTGGACGAAATGAACCCGCCCAAAGAATCCATTCGTGACCCGCTCCTCCGTCGTCATGCCGAACTCTCCGCCAACCTCCCCTTGGAACGCGTGGACCAGTGCGACGAAGATCTCCTTAACCGCATCCTCTGGTACGCCCGGAAAGGGTCATCAGCCCCATATCCCAAATGGGCCATCCTGCCCAAGCACCTCCGCGAAGATACCGATTAGCTCGAAGCCGCTGGCGCGACGGTCCGGGCACGTCGTCCCTCCGCCAGGGTATGCCCGGCGAGTGCCCTGAAACGCTCGCCCTCGAGACACCGTTCCTCCCGTAACACGCTTGATGCACTTGCTGCGCGGGCTGGACGATTAGCGCTTGCCAGTGCTAGTCTTCGTGTTCTTGCGAAGGCGACAAAAAGAAGCCGAATCCCATTCCTCGCCCCTCAGCCGGGTGCCCAGGAAACGCCCCGGGGCTCCCGCCCCCGCAAGTTATTCGCGCCGACGTTGGTTTCGCCTGGCCGCAATCCTGTGCCCATTGGCGGGTCTTCTTCTGTTGGAGCTCGCGCTTCGATTGGCCGGATACGGCTACGCGACCAAATTCCTGGTGCACCACCCGGCGGCGGGACCAAATGTGTTGGTCGAAAACCAGCGGTTTCCCTGGCAGTTCTTTCCCAGGACCCTGGCGCGACATCCCGAACCGATCATCGTAACCCCCCAAAAGCCCAAGGGCGTTTTTCGAGTCCTGGTTTTTGGAGAGTCTGCGGCTGAAGGTGATCCCGCACCGGCATTCGGCTTCTCGCGCATCCTCGAGATCCTGTTGCGGGAACGTTATCCCGGAATGCAATTTGAGCTCGTGAATACGGCATTCACGGCCATCAATTCGCACGTGATCGTCCCGATGGCCCGCGATTGCCAGGTTCTGCAGGCCGATGTCTGGCTTGTCTACATGGGTAACAATGAAATTGTAGGCCCATTTGGAACGGGCACGGTCTTCGGTCAACAGTCGCCGCCTCTCCCCATTGTCCGGGCGAGCCTGGCGCTTCAGAAAACCCGGTTCGGCCAGTGGCTCGATGCCATGGTTCAAAGACTGGGTCCCTCCCGTGAAGCCGCCCAGGGCTGGGGAGGAATGTCCATGTTTCTGCAAAACCAGGTGCGCCAGAGCGATCCGCGCCTGCCCGCACTTCATGAGCACTTCCGAAGCAACCTTCAGGAAATCATCGCCCTGGGGCGAGCGAGCGGCGCCAAAGTATTGGTAAGCACGGTGGTTTCACGGCTTCGGGACTGGGCCCCATTCGGTTCACTGCACCGCATCGATCTGCCGGAAGCGCAGCGGGCGGAATGGGAACGGTTCTATCAGGCCGGAGTGACCGCGGAAGATGCTGCCGATTTTTCCGAGGCAATCCACAACTATCAGCAGGCCTCACAATGGGATCATGAGTTTGCCGAACTCCACTTTCGTTGGGCCCGATGTTGCCTGGCGCTGGGCCGAATGGAGGCCGCAACAGAGCATTTTGCACTCGCCAGGGATCTCGATACGCTCCGCTTTCGGACGGACTCGGCCCTGAACGATCTGATTCGCGAAACCGTCGCAGCCCAACGGGACGGCGGCGTCCGATTGCTCGAAGCGGAAACATGGTTCGCGGTCCACAGCACGAATGGGATCCCCGGTGGCGAGTGGCTCTGCGATCACGTCCACTTCACTTTCTCAGGTAATTACCGGTTGGCGCGCTTGTTCGCCGAGGACATGACGGCGGACCTGCCGTCACGCACCCCCACATTGCCTGGTGCGCGGGATTGGCTCTCTGAAGAGGATTGTGCCGACCGACTGGGTCGCACCGATACCCAGCGCTATGAGGTCGCCTCCGTGATCGAACGCCGCTACCAGGAACCGGTCTACCTCGGACAACTGGACCACACCGGGCACGTCAGCGAAATCCACCGGGAATTGGCCAACCTCCGGGGCGCGACCAAGCCCGCCGCCGTGGAACACTCGCTGCAGGTCTGCCGAAAGGCGCTCGAGGGCTCCCCGAATGACTGGAGGCTCCACGAACTGATCGCCCGGCTGCTTTCCAATATGAACGCCTCCGCCGCCTCAGAGGCTGAATGGCGCCAGGTGTCGACGCTCATTCCCCAGGCCGGGAAACCACACACTGAAATCGGAAAACTGGAACAACAACAGGGCAATCTGCAGGCGGCGATCGCCGCTTTCCTGCGAGCGATCCGCGTAAACCCGGACGACGTTGAGGCACATGTCGGGCTTGGCACCGCGTACGCTCGATTGGGTAGACGTTCTGACGCCCGACACTCCTTCCGAAAGGCACTCCAACTCGATCCCACCCGAATCGATGCGCGAGACGCCCTGGCCGCTCCTTAATACCGACTGCCCTGCGAATCTGAAGATGGGATTGGCAACAGCCGGCTATCTCCGTTTTTCGCGAGGAGTCGACGGGGGAGCATTGCCATCTCCGGCCTGCTGCAGCTCTCGAATCCGGACGAGCCATGCGTCCAGTTCCTCCACCGGATACGGTTTGACGAGGTGATCCAGATACCCCACCGCTTTGCTTCGCGCGACATCCGCCCCACTGCAATGGCCGCTCGTGATGATACCGCGAATGGTCTTCTCCGTTTTCAATTCCTCCATGAGCTCCCAGCCATTGCCGTCGGGCAATTGCAGGTCGCACATCAGGAAATCGATCGCGTTTGTGCGAGCGAGCGCGAGGCCGGATTTTCGATCACCGGCCGTCAAGACCTTGTGACCCTTCCATTCCAGCCAGTTTTTGATCGCCTCACGACTGTCTTCGTGATCTTCGATCAGTAGAATCCTCAATGAAGAACCAGTATTCATGCCTTTGGGTGTGTCACCACCGACTCGACCGGATCGCCTTCAGCGAACGCCGCGGGCACCGTTTGAAGTTTAAGGGTGAAGCAGGCGCCACGGTTTCTCCCTTCGCTTGCGACGGTAAGCGTGCCCCCGTGCGCCGAGACGATCCGCTGCGCAATGGCCAGTCCCAGCCCCAGGCCCTGCAGACTCTCCTTGCCCTTTCGCCCGCATTGTTCAAAGGGGTCGAACACCTTCGCGAGCAATTCCGGTTCAATGCCGCATCCGCTGTCCTGAACTGCAACCCATATCGCGTCCGAAAGATTCCCGGACTGAACCGTGATTCTGCCGCCCAGCGGTGTGAACTTCATCGCGTTCTGGATCAGATTCCAAAACACTTGCTGCAGCCGGTCCGCGTCGCCGCGCACATAGTGCGACTCCGCGCCCAGCTTCAGGGTCAGGTTTACTTCGGGATACTTTTGGTGGCTCCGGCAAACCTCCAGTGCGCGTCCGACAACTTCGTGCAGGTCCGCGATCTCAAAGGCAAGCTCCAGCCGGTTGGAACGGATGCGGGACAAATCGAGCAGGTCATTAATCATCCGCGATTGGATTTCGATGTTGCGCCGGATCACGGCCAGGCCGCCCCGGAGCTTGACCGACAGTCCGTGATCCTGTTGCCACATCGAAATGGTAAACAACACCGGCATGAGCGGCGTCCGCAGCTCATGCGATAATGCCGCCAGAAAATCGTCCTTGGCCCGGTTGGCGGTCTCGGCCACTTTCAAGGCGCGCTCCAACTCGCGTTCCGCGCGCTTCTTCTCAGTAATGTCGCGGGCGATCTTCGAAATGCCCACGATTTCCCCACTGCTGTTGCGAATGGGTGAGACGCTCAGTGACACCTCGATGCGCGTCCCGTCTTTGTGAAGGCGGATAGTTTCGAAATGCTCGATCCGGATACCCCGTCGCTGGCGGCTGAGAATCGACTCTTCCTCCTCCCATCTTTCGGGCGGAAAGAGCCTGGTGGTGGATCCGCCCACGGCTTCCTCCGCGCTATAGCCGAACAGACGTTCGGCAGCACGGTTCCAGGTGCGAATCCTTCCTTCCAGACTCAGACTGAGAATGGCGTCCTGTGAGGATTCAACAATGTCCGCCAGCCGGGTCACGGATTGCTCAGCTTCCCGCAAATCCGTAACGTCGACGTGCGTGCCGAACCAGCGCAAAATGTGGCCCTGCTCATCAAAGATCGGCACCGCCCGGGATAGAAACCAACGGTACATGCCCATCGCGGCCACGCAACGGGAACGTGTCTTCCCATGGCTCGCCGCACTCGAAGGACGTTTGCAGAGTTCCGCTTGGACGATGTTCCGGATGTTGCAGGGATTCCCAGCCATCGCTCTGCGCCACCTCCAACGTCAACCCGGTGTATTCGCACCACTGCTTGTTGTACCATGTCCGAACCCCAAGCGGATCCGCGGTCCAGGCCAGTACGGGGATGTTATCGGCAATCATTCGAAAGCGTTGCTCGCTATCCAGCAAGGCCAGCTCGACACGCTTCCGTTCCGTGATGTCGATCATGCTGAACAACACCCGGTCATACTCTTCTGTGCCTGGCGGGAGGGACATCGCATACAGCACGTTGATCGGATTTCCCTGCACGGTGCGGAGCACGGCTTCCCCCTGAAGAAAGCTCTCTCCCTCGGCCAGCGCGCGGATTTCTTCAATCAGTACCGGCAGCCAGTCCGCTGTGAATACGTCCGCAAGCGCCCCCAACAATTCCTCTTTGTCCCGCGCCTCGAACATTCGGACCGTGCAGTCATTCACATCCCGTACGCGAATGAGGCGCTTTATGTCCTGCACAAATTCCGGATGATCGGCGCAATAGCGGCGGACATCCTTCATGCCCCGGGCCCGGAGCTCGGCCAGGGCAGACATCACCCCGGAAAAATCCTCCTCCCAGAGCGAGACCGGCACCCCTTTGAATATGCTTCGATATCGGGCTTCGCTCCGTCGCATCGACTCCTCAGCTCGTTTGCGATCCGTGATGTCGACCAACATATTGATTCCACCAGTCATTTGTCCCCCCCCATCGTATAAGGGCGTGGGATACGCACTAACCCAGGCACGCCTACCGTCCGGACGCTCTACAATCAGCTCCGTGGACCGGATCGCGTGGCCGTTTTTCATGGCGAGTGCCATCGGCCATTGATCGTGAGCTATGGGACTGCCGTCCGCATTGTAGAGCTTCCAACTCACGCACCATTGGTCCGTTCCCAGGGAGGGCGTGCGTCCCGAGAGTTCGGCCGACGCGGGGTTGAAGTGCGTAAGACGGCCCGAGGCGTCCGTGGTATAAACGGCGGTGGGCAGGGCATCGATCATCTCGCGGAAGCGTTTTTCGCTCTCCTGCAACTTGGAATCCCTCGCCTGGATCTGCGAAAGCATGGAGTTGAAGGCCTGGGTGAGATAACCCAACTCGTCTTTGCTGTTATTCACTGCCCGCAGCGAGTAATCCTTTCTTCGCGAAATGGACTTCGCCACGTTCGTCAACTCGAGCATCGGCTTGGATATGGTTCCCTCGAATAAATTGGCCAGAAAAAGCCCGAGTAACCCCGCCGCGAGCAGCACAATCCACAGGATCGCGCCGTAAATCTCCAGCCGTTGATACATCTGCCGGTAATCCGCCTTCAAATACACTGTTCCCATGCGGTGGTTCTCCTGCGTCACCGGCATGTAAAGGGTGAAATAATCCGGATTGAATCCAGCCCGATCGCCATCGGCCAGCGTGGCCGGAAACTCACCCAGCGCGAGGTTGGTCGGAAAACGGCTGTAAATAATCCCCGCTTCATCGTACAAAGCTGCCCGGCTCACTTCCGGTTGCACGCGCAGGCTCGACAGAATCTGGTTACCCAACTCCGGATCATCAAAGCCCAGCACAGCCGCGCTGTTGTTGGCGACAATGGACGCCACTGCTCCCAGTCTCGCCGCCATGTCGCGGTGATAGCTCCGAAATTCGTAGGCCAGCATGGCCGCCGCCGCCACCAGTAACACCGCCATGCTGGTCAGAAACATCAACCCGACCAGCTTGCGTTTGATCGGTAGATCCTGAAACCGCATCATCAATCATCCTCCACGTTCACGATTTCCGCCACTCGCAATAGCATGGCACTCATGTTGAGGTTGGCGGCTTTTACCCCCCCGGCATTAATGCGCAACCCGATCTTGCCGTTCGGTTTGGTGAACAGCCGGATCAAACCGCCATGTTGGGTGAACCGGTCGGCATCGGACACGGTCAGAATGGGACGGTCTTGAAGGCAGGCGAGAATCGTTTCCATTTCTCGCTGTTCGCTGGCACTGACGAACAGGAGATGGCAGTTGCTCACGCTGTTCACGGAGGGGAACTGTTCAACCTGGATGCGATGGCCATGAACCTCCTCCCCGCGAACAACCTCTTCCAGGAGCGACCCGAACTCATTTCGGCCCAGCACCCCGATCACCAGCGGCGCGTTGGTCGAGTCAAAAGCCTCCTCCGGCCATTGCACAAAACGCGTCAGATTCAATAGCAATACCGCTTTCAGCTGATATTCCCGCGATACTGCGGCAATGATCTCCCCGCGTGAACCGCACGCGGCCGCAATGATCAACAGCGGAACAAACGAAGGCACCCACCACTGCCTTCGACAGCCCAGGCCCGGCCTTTGCACGCTTGGCGAATACATCAGAATCGCAATGCTATCTTTCCGTAAACACCCCGCGGAATCTCACGCATCCCAAACTCGCGATGACCCGATTCCGCCAGGTTCTGGCCCACCAGCGAGAGCTCCCAGTCTCGATATTGCCAGGAGAGCCGGATATCAAAGGTAAAATACTGCGGCACCCGGGGCGAAGGCAAGGTGTCCACATACCGACCGGCCACATCAAACTGAAACCGGGCCGGCAGGTCCAGAATGGACTGGAATGTGAATTGATTCTCCGGATCATTCCCTTCGCGCACGCTCGAACTCACATCCGTTCCCCCGTGAGGCCGGAGATTCTTGTTCAGGTAGGTGTAACCAGTCCGCAATCGCCACCACGCGACCGGGGCATATTCCGCCCACAATTCCACCCCACGGACTTCTCCCTTGAAATGGTTCCCCAGGACAAAATGATTTGTGGTGGTCTGATCCAGGCTCCGCAGATCGTCATAAAAGTTGTAGAATCCCGTTATGGAAAACCACAACGGCTTGGCCGGCCTCACTCGGTAACCCAATTCCAGGGCAATTAACTTCTCCGAATCGAAATGCGGTCCCCCCTCCAGTCTCGGAGTGTCGCCGGGAACCGGCGGCGCCGGAATGTACGCGTCGGTGTCAATCCGACTGGGCGAACGGACCGCGCGCGAAACGGCCACCCAAACCGTCTGATCCTCATTCGGGGTCCACGCCGCATGCAGGCTGGGCTGGTACTCATAACCCGAGAAATCGTTATGCTCAAACTTCGTGCCGAGCGCAACCGTCAGGTGATCCGGGGCCAGCGTGATCTCATCCTGCACAAACCCGCTGAACAACTGCAAATTGCGATCTTCCGGCAAAAACGCCAACGCGGTGCTGGTGTTGTCGATGCGATCCGCCATGAGGCGGTAGTCACCCCCCCAAACGATGCGGTGCGAATTTCCAATCTCAAATCGGTGTTGGAAATCGATATCATAAGTTACCAGCGCCTCCGAGTAGGTCGGCGCCTCCCGCCAGGTCCGGTCGAAATACATCTGCACCTGGAATTCGGACTCCGAACTCAAAACCCGCGTCCACCGCCCCACCACGTTCTGTCCATCCAATCCCGTGTCCCCGGTTGCCCCTTGAAGTTTGCCGGAATACAGGTCCCCTTGCAGCGTGAGCGCGTCCATCGACGAGGGCTCCCAATCCAATCGCAGCCCTCCCTGCGTCATGTTCCAATCGTCCGGCGCGTCCGGACCGACCGGCAGTTTTGTGGTGTTGAAATCAAGCCGCTGCGCATAAACTCTGAAGAACAAATTTGATCCGTTGCTCCCGCCATAACGCACCGCCCCGAAATCCTGTAAAAACGATCCGACTCCGGCCGAGAGGTAAGTCCCCTGGGTCTCTTTCGCCTGCTTCGTGATCACGTTGATCACGCCGTTCACGGCATTGGCTCCCCAAAGCGTTCCGCCCGGACCGCTGACGACCTCAATCCGATCGATATCCTCCAGCATCACATTCTGCACGTCCCAGAACACCCCCGCATACAGAGGGGTATATACGGTTCGGCCATCAATCATCACCAGGAGCTTGTTCGCCAACGTGTTGTTGAAGCCCCGGGCGCTTATCGCCCACGAGGACGAACTCACCCGCGCCACCTGAAGATTCGAAGCCAGTCGCAATGCTTCGGGAAGTGTCGTTGCCGCCGAACGCCGGATATCTTCGGATGTGATGACTTGGATCGCCGCCGCCGCACTCGAGATGCGCTCCGGGGATTTTGAGACGGTCACGACCTTCTCGTTGAGCAGCTCGTCCAGGCTCATTCGCTTGAATTGCGAGATGGACTCTTGGACGTCGGCGGTGAATGCTGCGGCACGCTGCGCTCCCCCGCAGATCGACACGAGCACGATGGCCCACCCCAGCAGTTCAAGCCCGACCTTTAAGCGGAGTGCATCGACGATCCGACCCGATCGCAGCCCGGCGCACCGGCTGCCTTGAATGGCTCGATCGTAACTGAAAAACAAGCGAGGGCTTTGCCGCTCAGCTATTTTTACCTCAGCCGGATGAACACCGCTTGAGCGCATTACACGATGCATCTTCGATCTTGCCGGGGCCGACAAGAAGCTTTTCTCGCCGGGCCTGCCTTAGAACCTGCCTCGACCTCATGCCTGGGGTCGTAAACAACCGATGGTGATCCGGGTTGGCCGTTGTTAGGTAAGAACCAAATACCACTCACAAACCGTGATGACAGGCATTCTATTGCAGTTTCCCGACGAGCACGAATCCTACTCGATCGGGATTTCTAAGAAATTCTCCTACTCCCTCTCGGAAAAATCCTCAGAGCAAATCAGGCAATCCATCGCATTCCGCGTTGCCGCGATCAATGGAACTTCCCTCCTTGTAAACAGCGTCCATTGATGTTATCGACTATTCCAGATCGCTGAATTCGAGATCAGACCGGCCCTGTCACCTGCGACGCCGAACCTTCACTCTTCAACTTATGACCCCTGCGAGCCAACTCGGACTTTGGACGGGAATGTTAATGCTTTCGGCTTCGTTGTTAAATGCCGCCTCGATCGGCCTGAGTTTTCTGGGCGACGGAGAGACCGGCACCGATGATTGGCGCCTGGCGCCCGGCGACGAGGCCGGCGTGGTTGCGCAGCGCCATTGGAACAACGTGAATACGACGGCCTCCGGCAATGTCGGCACGGCCGATTCGCTGCTCGATGACCTGGGCAATTTCACGGCGGTGCAACTTGGCTATAACGCAAACGATGCCTGGAACAGCGATGGCTTCAACACCAGCCCCAACGAGAAATTAATGAAGGGCATCCTCAAGCAAGGCGGAGTCGCCTCAAGCATGACCTTAACCTTCACCAACTTGTCCCCGGCGCCCTACGACATCTACGTCTACGGCAATGTCAACGGCGGCCCGGTCGATTTGGGATTGTCCCTTGGCGGGCACACTAACTTCTGGCACGAATTTGCCGAATTCGATGATGTCGCGGGCTTTTTGGACGCCGCTGATCCCATCAGCGGGGGGTTCGGAGATTACGTCCGATTCACCGGGGTGAACCCGGTGGACGGCGGAATAACCGTGACCGCAACTTACCTCGCCGGCAGCGATGGCTTGGGTATCTCCGGGCTTCAGATCGTATCCGCCACCGGCTTTCCGTCCAACGCCGCTCCGGTGGTCATCTCCAGACAACCCCAGCCTGCCCTGGCTGCTCCGGGGGGCGCGGCGACTTTCGCCGTGCAAGTGACCGGTCCATTTCCGAGCTACCAGTGGTTCAAGAATGACGCGCCCATCGATGGCGCCACGAGCGCGCGATACACTACGCCCTCATTGACTTCGGCTGAGGACGGCGCGAAGTACAAGGTCACCATCACGAACAATGTCAACTCGGTCACCAGCGATGAAGCAACTTTGACCATCATGAACGATCCCGGTACACGAGTCGCCTCGATCGGCGCGAATTTCCTGGGTGACGGTGATGACCCGGAATATGGGCGCTTGAATCTGTCCGAAGAGGCTGGCGTCGTTCCGCAGACGAATTGGAATAATATCGTCACTACGGGTTGGGGCAGCGGAGAGGCACCGTCCGGGGGGGCCATATCCGATCCCATGCTTGATAGCGCAGGCAATCTCACCGTCGTGCAACTTCTGTTCGACGCCAACGATTCCTGGAACAGTGACGGTCTCACCAACTCACCGAATGAAAAACTCATGAAAGGCATCCTCAAGGAAAATGGGATCGGTTCGAGCCTGACCTTGACCTTCACCAATCTGGCTTCGGCTTTTTATGATCTTTATGTCTATGGAAATGTGAACGGCGGACCCGTCGATATGGACGTGAGTATTGATGCCTTAACGAACTACTGGTCCGCACCCGCTGCCTTTGACCCGAGTTCCGGTTTTATTGAAGTGGCGAGCTCGGATCCCGACGCCCGCGCCGAAGGGAATTACGTCAAGTTTACCGGCGTAACGCCCGTCAGCGGCGGGATCACGGTCACCGCAACCTACATCGGCGGCAGTGATGGCGCGGCCATCGCGGGATTGCAGATCATCTCCTCGACCGCTTTTCCCACCAGTCTGCCCACGCAATTGGAGCTCACCGCCAGGCGGGAGGGTAATGAGATCGTGGTCACTTGGGATTCCCCGCTTTTCCAACTTCAGTATCAGGATGACCTCGGTTCAGGAGACTGGTCGGATGAAACCACACCTCCTGAAGTCAGTGGCAACCAGGTGACCGTTCGCGTGCCGGCCGGCCGCCCCGCCAGGTTCTACCGGCTCAGAAGTGGCTCAACTCCTTGATGGCTCAAAGATGTTGCGGACGGATCAAGTTCTGGTTTGATGGATGAGATGACTCAAAGGAATCCATCCTTAAGCCGCCGCTCGGGACCGTGAAAATCGTCGAATGTCATTGTTGAACCATAAGTCGCTCGGTCAGCCACCTCCCCCGCGGGTGCGCATCTCGAGCCCTCGCCATTATCCAAATCCCATGAAAACCACGCTTACAAGCCACCGTTACCTCCGCCCACCGCGGCGGCATGCGTTCACCCTGATCGAATTGCTCGTCGTCATCGCAATCATTGCTATTCTCGCCGGCATGCTGCTCCCCGCCTTGTCCAAGGCCAAGGCGAAGGCACAGGGCATTATGTGCCTTAACAATGGCCGCCAGATGTCCCTGGCCTGGCGCCTCTATGCCGAGGACAACGCGGACAAGGTGCCTCAGTCCTATGGCCCCAATGAATGGGTCCACGGCTGGCTCGACGACGATGGCAACAATCGCAGCAATTGGGATATCGAGCAGGATCTCACCAGGAGCCTCCTCTGGGACTACGCCGGCAATACACCCGGCATTTGGAAATGCCCCGCCGATAAAAGCACCGTCAGCTACCAGGGAAAGACCTTGCCAAGGGTCCGGAGCATCTCCATGAATGCGTGGTTTGATTCCACCGATGTGGAAAGTTTCAGCCCCGGTTACCGCGTCTACAAGAAGATGGCCGACCTTCTCGAACCCGGCCCCAGCATGACCTGGCTTATTCTGGACGAGCGGGAGGATAGTATCAATGACGCCGAAACCGTGGTGAGCATGAACGGTTACCCCGATCAACCCGCCGCCTGGATGATCGTCGATTACCCCGCCAGCTACCATAATGGCGCGGGCGGCTTCTCGTTTGCCGATGGTCATTCGGAAATCAGGCGATGGGTCGACTCGCGAACCACCCCCAACTTGAAGCGCGGACAACCGCTCCCCCTCAATCAGCCGTCGCCCAACAATCAAGACGCCTTTTGGCTGATGGAACGTTCCACTCGGAAAGTAAAGTGACCTGAGTCCTCCGATCGATCCGTGGCCGCGGTTTCCCTCGCTGATGACCGGCGGCGCGGCACTCCGCCGGGTGACAGCAATATCGGCTTCCCGGCCGGGCGCCGGCTCCGACTGCTCAAATCCGGTTCGACAACCGGCCCAGTCCATTCTTGAGCCAGTCAAAGTGGATCCATCCTAAATGCGCCAGCACCGCCACTGTTAGGATGGCCGCGTACAGGTAGATCCATCCGAAACAGGCCGCCCGCTCTTTGCGATAGCGGGAACTCCAGCCGAGCAGGCCATTCGCCAATATGCCCAGCCCCAGGCCCCCAATGAGCAGCCGTTCCAACCAGGTATTGCTGCTCACTCGCAACGCACCCAGGCTGATGCCCGTCACGACAGGCACGCCCACCAACAGCGTCGATATCAATGCCGCGTTGGCCACATGTATCGCCGGAAGCCGAATGACCCTGTGGACGAAACGCTTCAACGCGCAAATTGTGCTCCGGCCGCGACCGCGACTCGACCCATTGCCCCAGCGAATGCTTGAACCATTACTTCAGAAGAATGCAAACTCGACCGGTCCGCAATACGATTAAGCAGACCATCCCGTCCGCTTCTCCAAGATCAATGCCCCTCCTTGCGCAGGCATTTACATTCCACGACACACGCCATACGATCCTGCGGTGCCCACGAACTTCACACTCCAATCCCCCTCATCCCGTAACCCGGGCCGGGGCGTCGACCCGCACCCGCTCGGAACCCTCTTCATTGTCGCGTTGTTCGGCCCAATCGTCCTGGCTCAGGCCGCCAACACCGTCCAATTCGAACATCGCGCCGCCGACTCCCTGCCGGCCTTCCAATTCGAATCTGTCCCCCGACCGGCACGCAACGATGCCGCTGCCCAAGCTCGATTCCGGATCGTGACCGGCGAACGGGATTCCAATAGCGGCCGGATCGCCGCCTTGCAAGACGGGCGGCTGCCCTCCCAACCGGATGAACCCGCCGCCAATTTCTTCTTTCGCGCGGGTTCGACGGGCGGGCGCCTTTTGTGTGATTTGGGCGCGCCCATCTCCGTGAAACAGGTCGACACCTATTCCTGGCATCCCGGTGGGCGTGGACCTCAGGTCTATACCCTGTATGGCTCCGACGGCCAATCCGGGGGTTTGGAACTTGAACCGGCCGCGACCACCGATCCGCTCGCCTGCGGCTGGAACTTGCTTGCCACAGTTGATACGCGCTCCGAATCCGGCGAGCCCGGAGGCCAATACGGAGTGAGTATCTCCAATTCCAACGGCCCTGTAGGCGTGTGCAGATATCTCCTCTTTCAAATGGCCCCCACGGACAAGACCGACCCGTTCGGGCAGACTTTTTTTAGCGAAATCGATGTCGTCGACCGCGATGGTCCCAAGCTCGAGCTCATCGATTCATCCACCCACGCCACGATTCGTGATGTCATTCCCCTCGCCGAAGGCCGGTACACCGTCGTGATTGACACTTCCGAAACGCCCGATTTGACCGATTGGACTCGAACCCAAATCATCCCCATGGTCCAAGAATGGTATCCCAAGCTCATCCAAATGCTCCCCAGCAAGGATTTCTCCCCACCTCCTCAGTTCAGCATCCTCTTCGATCCGACCATGCGGGGCGTCGCCGCTACCAGCGGAACACGCATCCGCTGCGCCGCCTCCTGGATTCGAGCCAACCTTCAGGGAGAAGCCCGAGGCGCCATCTTCCACGAAATGGTTCATGTTCTGCAGCAATACGGGCGCTCACCGCGTTCCGCCCCAAACACGACCCGTCCCCCGGGTTGGCTGGTCGAAGGCATCGCCGACTACATGCGCTGGTACAAGTTTGAACCCGAATCCCACGGCGCCGAAATCACTTCCCGCAACCTCGACCGCGCCCGCTACGACGCGAGTTACCGAATTACTGCCAATTTCCTCAATTGGGGCAGCCAAACGTACGGCGAAGATCTCATCCCAAAAATCAATGCCGCGATCCGGGAGCACCGTTTCAACGAATCGATTTGGACCGATCTCACCGGACATTCCGTCCAGGAACTCGGCGCCACCTGGAAAAACGTCCTCGCTGAACGCGTGGCGCCCGAATCCTCATCAGCGTCCGTCCCTCAAAATATCACGGTTCATTGAAGCGCCAGACCTCGAAACATTCGACCACCTCGAACGCCGCGCGCGCAGGATCATCATGGGGCAGAATGATGGGAGGCCTTTCCCTCGGGCTCTCTCACGGTCCGAGGACGAGACCGAGGGACGAGGACGAATAGCACGCGCGTACTCTTGCCAGCGACGGCTAATCCGGCACAGTAAAACTGCATTGTCGGGTCCTCCAGTTTCCATTCGAGCGTCCGCAACATTTTTCAGTGCGCCGCCAGGGGCTACTGGATGTCGAACCTGCCAGGAAGTACCTCTTACTGGTATTGCGGGATGACCATCGACTCCCCGTGACGCAGGGCCGATTGATGGGCGACAATGCCTGGCACCGTGTAAGCCAACGCTTCATGGACATCCACGGAAGGCCGGCGGCCATGGGTTACGGCATCGACAAATTCATGGGTGAGAAAGGTGTGCGATCCCTGGTGTCCCGAGTTGTGTCGCAGCGGCTCGGGCAGGAGATCGGTCTTCCACCATTCCACTTGTTCGTAATTCTCGAAACTCGGCGCCCGCCGCGCAAATCCGGCATCATCCGTTTCCACTGAATCGCCGGAACGAATGATGACCGGTCCAATACCGTTGGGGTGCCCGCTGTAGAAACTGAGCTTGTCGCCGATCCATTGGGCACGCTCGGTCCCGCGATGCGCGCCTTTCCACCAGACATTGACGCGGAAGGCGTGACCACGATCGGTGCTGAAGAAGGCCGATTCGTTCCAGAAAGGATTGTGGTAGTCATTATCCTGCAAACAAGGGCTGTCGTCGCCCCAACCATGACAGGACACCCGCACCAGGCGTTCCCCGGTCACGCTGATCAACTGTGAGGTGCTGTGGGTCGGATAATGCATCGGCGCCATCCCATATCGCCAGGTCCGCTTCCCATCGACCACAAAGAGCGCTTCCAACCCATCATGTTGATATTCGGCCTCGGCGTAAAACAACGAGCCGAAACGGCCCTCCTGGGAAAGCTTGCGCGCCGTGATGGTCGGCTGTTGATAATAACCGGTCTCCGCCATCATATAGATCAGTCCATGCCGGCGGACCGTCGTCAGGAGTTGCTCCGCCTGTTCCAGTGATCCGTAGGCCGCGGGCACCGCCGAAAGGGCGTGTTTCCCATGCTTCATGCATTCCGCCACATGCTGCACATGCAGCGGACCATCGGTAAATATGGCTACCGCGTCGATCCGAGCGTCCTTTACCAGTACCTCCAAGGAAGGGTAAGACTTCGCGCAATGATAGGTGGCCATCAGCTTTTGCCGTCGATCCTCCCGCAGATCGCTCACTGCCTCCACGATACAATCAGGATGCTCGCGCCACATGAAATCGCAGCCGAACCCCCCGCCGACAACGCCAATGCGCATCGGTTTCGGAGCAGTATCAACGGCGACCGATCGGGGGGCCGGCAGAACCCCCACAGCGGCCACCGCAAGTGCCCCGGTCTTTAAAAACTCACGACGGGTATTGAATGCCTCAGCTTTCATGGTTGTCCGCAACATCATTGAACGATCAAGCAGCCATTCTCATTGACCCAGGAGCGCTGCTGGCCTTCCTGGAATGGCAAAATGAGCGCGGCTGGCAATCAAAGATTCTAAAGCCGAAAATACAATTTGCGCCGGTGCAAAAACCAGCAGAACCCCACGGCCAATAGCATCCCGCCCACCGAGACCACCACGGCGCCCAGGCCCGCCGCGATCTGTCGATCCAGAAAACCTTGAACCGGCCCACCCAATACTCGTTCGGCCACCTCATCGAATCGGATCAAATTGCTCAACAGATAAATGGCGATCGGGTTTAGACCGATCCACACAAATGGCTGCGCCCACTTTCGCCATCCCTGCAAATCGATCAACCCGTAAAACAACGCCAACAGCAAGGCGCTGCAGCCGCCCGCCAACAGCACATAAGAACTCGTCCACAGCTTCTTGATGATTGGAAACTCCAGCCCCCAGAGAAGTCCCACCACCACCGACACCGTCCCGCCCGCCGCAAGCCAAAGCAACTTCTCCGGCCCGGTTCTTCGACTGTCGCGCATTAAAAGCCCGGCGAACACACCCAGCAGACAGGTGACGATCGCAGGCAAGGTGCTCAATAAACCCTCGGGATCATGATCCCCATCCCACTTCCGCAACGGCAAATAATGCGCATCCAGCCAGTTCGTCAGATTCTGACCTTCCGCGTAGTGGCCCGCCCCCACGCCGGGCACCGGCACGAGCGCCAACAAGGCCCAGTAACCGATCAGGATTCCCACGGCCCAAATCGCCAGACCGCGCGGACTGAAATAAAGAAAAAGCAGGGCCGCCGCTCCATAGCACAGGGCGATACGTTGCAAGACCCCGAGCAGCCGAACGTGCTCCCAACCCTGTCCCCAGGCCCCGTAATAAAAGATCCCCAGCAAGTAGAGCAAAACTGTCCGACGCACAATCCTGCGAACTGCAGCCGGGCGCCCCCCCGTCGCATCGATTCGCGACAACGAAAACACCAGCGAAACGCCCACGATGAAAACGAAAGTCGGGAAGATCAGGTCATAAAACCTGAACCCTTCCCACTTCACGTGCTCCAACTGCTCGCTCAAGAGCTTCATCAGCCCCGTGGGTTCGGTCCCGGCCAAAGCGCTGCCAATCGAATCCCCGCCGATGATCCAGAACATCGTGAACCCGCGCAATGCGTCCAGCGACATCAGCCGTCCGGGGCGAGGCTCAGCGGTTGGCAGGGCACTTGAATCCGTTTGCATGATCGTGGGGCGCACAATATCGGGGTTTCGCCTTTTTACCAGCCCAACGTACGGACTGCTTCGATGTCCAATACAAAGATGGGGACTCGCAGAGCTCGTCCCTCCGATTTGTAAGGCGACCGGAGGGACGAGTTCCACGAGGCCATGTCCTGGGTGCCTTGCAGCCGGGCAATTGTGACGGTACGTGTTGTCGTGTACTGAAGATGAACCACCGGACTACTTTTGTCCGGGACAGTGCGACCGCCTTCCGTCTCAGGCGGTTGGCGGCTCCTGGTCAGTATCACAGGCTGAAGTTGTTCGGCGTGCGGTCGCCCAGTCTGAGGCGCAGTTGTTCAACGCGGGGAGTCGCAAGCGCGGCCTCTGTGTGCAAAAGCTCGGCGTTTCAGCCGCTCACGATCAAAGCTCCCAGCCCGATCGGTATTCTCGGCGCAGGAATTGATTCGCCTCCGACAGACTGGTGATCTCGAATTTGACCGGGTCCCAAAGCAGCTTGGCCCGGGTCAGCTTGTCGCGAAGCTCAACGCGTAAAGCGATGTTCCCCAGCAACACGGCCTCCGCCAACGGCCCCGCCCAATGGAAGTTCGCGCCTGCGACTTTCCCGCCTTTGCACGCATTCACCCACTCCTGGTGATGCCCTGGGGAACGTGCCAAAAAACGATCCGGTGTGCCGAACTCTTTCCTTCGCGACTCCGGGAAGATCCGGTTGCCGAGGATAAATCCCTTGTCGCCAATCAACAGCCGGCCATTGTCGCCCATCTCCTCGCCATCACCCAGTCCTGCGGGCCGGGGCGGACGCAATCCACCATCGTACCAGACCAGCTTTAACGGCGGCATCTCGATCCCGCCTGCTTGCGCCCCCGACTGCCCTTCGATCTGAATGTTGTTGGACTGCGGCGCAGCGTCGCGAGCCGGGAAATGATAGGTCACCATGGAGGCCAGCGGGTAGGTCTCCTTGTTGACTCGCGAAGAACAACCCTCGACGCTCTCCGGCGCACCCAGCTTCAAGGCTCGGAATACGGGATCGAAAGAATGACACCCAATATCCCCCAACGCACCCGTCCCGAAGTCCCACCAACCCCGCCAACGGAATGGCGCATAAATCGGGTTATAGGGTCGCTCCGGCGCAGGACCAAGCCACAGATCCCAATCGAGTGTCTTTGGAACGGGCGGCGTTTCCTTCGGCCGAGTCACACCTTGCGGCCAGTATTCATCAAACAACCCCTGTGAGGGGCGATCGGTCCAGATGTGCGCTTCCGCCACGTTGCCGATGGCGCCGCTCCACACCAACTCCTGCAAACGTCGCGTTTCTTCCGAGCCGGCGCCCTGGTTGCCCATCTGAGTCGCCACTTTGGCGGCACGTGCCGCTTCGGCCACTTGTCTCGCCTCCCACACCGAATGGGTCAGCGGTTTTTCGCAGTAAACCCCTTTGCCCCGTCGAATCGCGGCCATCGACGCAAATGCGTGCACGTGATCCGGTATTGCCACGAGCACCGCATCGTAATCCTTCTCGGCGTCCAACATCTTGCGATAATCCTTGTACTGCTTCGCCTGCGGAAATTCTCGAAAAGTCCCGGCCGCGTGGTCCCAGTCCACATCGCACAGCGCCACGATGTTCTGGTCTTTCAATTGACTGATGTCGCTATGCGCCTGCCCCCCGGCGCCAACCGTGACGATATTCAGCTTCTCGTTGGGTGACGTCGCGCCATTCAGTCCCAGGACATGTCCAGGCACGATGGAGATGGCCCCCAGTGCGAAGGTGGAACGTGCCAGGAACGCTCGACGGTTGAGATTCGAGCCGGAAGAATGGGTATCCTTTTCGGGTTTCATGCTTGAACGCATTCTCTCCTTATTCTCTCAGAACGCACCTAAAATCTGACGGCGCAAGAGAATATTGTTCTCCAGATCGACCCAGGTCAGCTCACCCCTCTTTTCGCTGCGCCGGGCCAGGTGCTCCAGGTAATAGAGGGTCGGTTCCACGATGTGCTGGTTGTTCAGGAACGGTTCCGTGTATTGGATCGCCCCAAAACGCGCCTGACCGATATGATGCTGTTGCCCCACATGATTGTTCCAGTCCACACCCTCGGTCAAAAACCCGTGCCGGCCGTAGTGATGCCGCGCCGCCGTCCTGAGAACCACCAATCCGTCCATTTCACATTCCCGGCTTCGTGCGGGATCGCTCTGGCGCAGGTCCGATGCCGCCTCAAACCAGGCCAAAGCCGCCTCCGCATTCTCCCATAGATAAGCGGTGTCCCACGATCGCTCCATATACAACAATCCGCGCGTCGTCACACGATTCCGATCCTCCAACATTTTGAATTGGTCCAGGCCCCCCAGGCAGCGATCGAACGCAAATGACCGGATCGATGCGTCACCCAGCACGCGTCCCACTAAACTCAACGTCCGGAACGCAACCGAATACGCCACATTCTCATATGGATCATAGGTATCGTGGTTGATGCTGCCAAATATTCCTCCTGCCCCGCGAAAGACCTCAACTTTCTTTCGTAATCCTTCCCGGTAATCCGCCAATCCTCGCTCCGTCAATGCCGCCTCCAACTGTAAAATAAACAAACTGTCCGCCGAGGTCTGCCAGAATTGATCCTGCCCCCCATCGGGCGACAGCCGGTAAATCCTCCCCTCGGGCGTCGTCCGCCGCGGATACCATCCGTTGGGCGCCGGCTCCACGTTATGTTCGATCCATTCCGCGCAACGCGTCGCAATCTTTCGCATCCGAGTCGCCCGCCGATCCCCTTCGAGCGCGTCAGCGAAAAGCAGTAACTGAAAGGCCACCTTCGCCATCGACCCCGGACAAAACCAATCGGACTGATGCTTGTAATTCAAACAGAATTTGCCCGTGGTCGTCTCGCGGTAGCCGCGGATGAAACCGCTCTCTTCCTCGATGAATCCGAACTCCAGGACATGATCCAGAATCCGCACCGCGTTCGTTTGCCAGTCTCCCTTGTTCATGAAACGGCCCACCCGGTAGATCTCCCATGCCCCGCCCACTGCATTGGCCGCCCAACCCGGGCCTTCGAGATTCCCGAAATCATGCCACTCCATCACCGTGCCATCCGGATCCACAAAGCTCGAAATCGACACCAGATGGCCGCGTTCGTCCGTGCGCACTGTCCGTCCCAAGGTGAATTCAATCGAGTCGATTGCCGATCCCAGGATCGTGTAGCGCGGGTTCTCCGGCCGATAAAAATCCCGTTGGTTGAAGTCCCCGGCCTCCGCCACAACCGCCAGGCTCAGCAACAAAGCAACGCGAGTCGCCCATTTGCTCACCACCGAAGTCGCCCGCCGCGACGTCCCCAATTTCCCCCGCAGGCTTTTCATGCCCCCACGGCCGGCGCCCCCCTTCCGCCCAGCCACAGGCTTGCTGAGTCATCATCCAGGAACAATACCGCCTGCCCCTGACGCCGCAATATTGACGCCGGACAACCGCTATCCACCTTTCCGGTCAATGTCTTCCGCACGGCCTCTGCCTTTCTTAACTCCGGCACCACGCAAATCATCTTCCGCGCGCCACAAAGCGCCGGCACACTCAGGGTGTAGGCGTATTGCGGCACCTCATCAAATGAGGGAAAGGCGCCTTCTCCCACTTGTTGGTTCCGACATGCCTCATCCAGCTTCACCACCTTTACCTGCCTCGGATCTTCAAATTCCGCCACCGGCGGATCATTGAAGGCAATGTGCCCATTCTCGCCAATTCCCAGGCAACAAAGGTCAATCGGTTGCGCCCGCAACAGCGCCTCATACCGCTCGCATTCCCGGATCGGCTGATCCGCCTCGCCCTGCAGATAATGTGCCCGCCGTGGATGCACCTTCGCTTCGACCCGCTCCCGCAAAAATCTCCCGAAACTCGCCGGATGTTCCCCGGTGATCCCCAGATACTCGTCCATGTGAAACAGCGTCACGCGGGACCAATCGATCCCCTCCGCCGCGACCAGCACCTCCAGGAACTTCACCTGCGATGCCGCCGAAGCCAAAATCACGGCCGCCCCCGGCTGAACGGACAGCACCTTTCGCAAGACCCGCCCGGCCTCCGCCGCCGCCGCCGCCGCCATCGCTTCGGGACTGCCGCAAACCCGAACTTCAAGCGCTTCCACTTTCATATCGTTCGCGCTTTTCCCTCCGGGGCGTCACCACACGACGGTCTCGGCCCGGAGTTTCTCGCCCTTGTTTCCGCTTCGAGTCGAGGCTCACCCGCGATTCCATCTTCCGAAACTCCTGCCATTCCGGTTCGTTGGCAAATACCCAGCGATAATAATCTGCCCCTTTCAACTGACTCGCAGCCGCCCCATCCACCACCACGGTGCACCGCGCGTGCAATTGCAGCGCCGTCGCAGAAATCATCGACGTGATCGGACCTTCCACGGCTTGCGCGATGATCCCGGCCTTTTCCGGCCCCGTCGCCAGCAAAATACAACGCCGGCTTTCCAGGATCGTCCCCACTCCCATTGTGATCGCCCGCCGAGGCACCTTGCCCGGCCCGTCGAACAATGGCGCGTTCTGCTGAATGGTGGTCGGCGTCAGGGCCTTGACCCGCGTCCGCGAACGCAGTGCGGATAACGGTTCATTGAACCCGATGTGCCCGGCCCGGCCCAATCCCAGCAACTGCAGATCGATCCCGCCAAATCGCCGGATGTCCTCCTCGTATCGGTCACACTCCGCATCCAGGTCGCGCGCCATCCCATTCGGGAGATGCGTGTTCCTGGGATCCACATTGACACGCGCGAACAGGTGTCGGTTCATGTAAAATCGGTACGATCCGGTATGCTCGGGTGGCAACCCCACGTACTCGTCCAGGTTGAAGGTTCGGCTCAGTGAAAAATCCAATCCCTCCGCCTCGTGCATTTCCGCCAAAAGCGCATACACGATCTCCATCGTTCGTCCCGTCGCCAAACCCATGACCAGGTGCGGGTTTGACCGAAGTTCCTTTGCGATGATCCGCGCTACCAACAGCGCCGCCACTCCCGCGTCAGCTTTAATGATGACTTCCACCTGGCCTCACTCAAGGTCGCACTTCCGTCCTGCTGAATATCGACACCATCCGCACCCGGGCGCCGTCGCCGGAATGCCCAAAAACTCACAACCCGTATTCCTTCTTAGACTCCGCCAAAGTCACGAACACCGGGCGGTCCGGCAGTTTTGCCTTCAGCGCGGCCAACTCGTCTACTCCCGATTCCAGGGGTAACTTGATCTGACCTCCCTCAGTCACGGATCGGATCAGGGCCATCATAATCTCAAAGCCTTGCCACGCATGATCGAAACAGCACGGATGCACCTTTGCCGCGTCGTCCAGCCACTCCGCCATCTGTTGCACATAGGGTGGCATATCATGATCGTAACTCATCCCTCCTTCACCCGAGCTTACGCCGTCACGAGTCACCGCGCGCCAACCGCCCCCGGTCAGGACTTCGGCAAAACCCTCCGACCCCTGAGCGCCGATCCGGCATTTCCGCCACCAATAGGGCACCTCGGGAACGTCTGGCGCCCCTGCCCCGCAATCGTAGATTCCCCGAACGCCGTTCCGGAAGTGCACCATCCCGGCGATGTAATCCGGAGAGGTGTGCACGTCCGACAGTTTGGCCCGGCCCGCTGCCTGCCCCATCACCCATTCCGCCCCGGCGTAATCATTGAACCAGGAAGTGTAATCGATGAGGTGGCTCAGCATGTGCCCCATCCAACCCGTAGCCGTCCCATATACGGTATGCACCCGGCCTAAAACCCCGCTCGCGATGATCTCTTTGACTTTCTGATAATGCGCCCCATACCGGTGTTGATGACTGACCACCGCCCGCACACCCTTGTCTTCCAACAACTGCTTGACCCGCATCCCCTCGGCACTCGTCATCGCCACCGGCTTCTCAAAGGCGATCAGCTTCGCCCCGCTTTCCACCCCCACCGCGATCATCTCCGACCGCAGATTCGGCAGCGTGCAGAAGCAGAACACCTCCGGTCGTATCGCCTTCGCCATCGCCGCCGCATCCACACCGATTTGCGGTTGACCCAATTTCGGCGCCACCGCCTCGCACCGCGCGCGGTCGATGTCGCAGATTCCGGCTACCTGGAATCGGGGATTGGCATGGAACGCCGAGGCATGGTGTTGCCCCCGCTTTCCCATCCCTACTACCATCACTTTGAATGTGTCGTTCATCTCGAACTTCGCTGGTTTAGTCCCAATCCCGACCGGCGGCAAGTCCCCGCGCCTGGGGTCTCCCGCCGTCTCGCCGGTTAAGCCCGCAACTTAATGCCCGCAGCAGGTGCACGCCGATCCCGACCGCGCCGCACCGGGTTCCTGGATCGCCGAACTGGCGTTCGCCCGATCCCACTCCTGCACCTTGGAAATGACGTAATCCACTTCCTCCGCCATGAGCTCAGGGAACATCGGCAGACTCACGCAACACGCCGCGTTCGCCTCCGCATTCGGGACGGGTCCGGCCAAACGCGCCGGTTTGCCCCAAGGATAGCCTTCTTGTTGATGGATCGCGATCGAGTAATGAGTCTTGGCATCGATCCCCTGTTCGTTCAGCCATTTCAGAAACCCTTCGCGTTGGGACGGTTTCTTGGTCTCCACCACATAGAGATGATACACATGCCGATATCCCGGCAGCTCCACCGGCAAATCCAAATTTCCGCATCCCTTCAAAAGGGCGTTATACCGTGCGGCCCACTTCCGCCGATTGTCATTCCATGCGTCAATCTGTTTTAGCTTGGCGCTCAATACACCGGCGTGCAGATCATCCAACCGGCTGTTGAATCCGTAACTGTGCACGTTGCGCTTGTCCGACCCATGGTTCCGCAATTTCCGGATCTCCCGGTCCAGTTCGGCGTTGTTCGTGACCAGGGCGCCACCGTCGCCAAATGTGCCCAGGTTCTTCTGAATGATAAAACTCGTCGTCGCTGCGTCACTAAGCTCGGCGATCCTAAAACCGTCCCCGCGCGCCCCGATCCCCTGCGCGTTGTCCTCGATTACAAACAATTTGTGTTTATCGGCAATGCTTCGAATCGCCTTCATGTCCGCGCATTGGCCATACAAATGCACCGGAATGATCGCCTTCGTCTTCGGGGTGATCGCGGCTTCGATCGACTCCGGGCAAATGCACTTCGTCTTCGCACAACAATCGACAAATACCGCCGTGGCGCCCGCGATCCAGATCGCCTCCGCGGTCGCAAAAAACGTATTCGGATGAGTGATCACCTCATCTCCGGGCCCAACTCCCAGCGCCATCAACGCAAGCCAGATCGCATCCGTGCCGTTCCCCACGCCAATGGCGTGCCGGGTGCCGTGGAAGTCCGCCAATTCCTTCTCGAACTGCTTGAGCATCGGGCCCATCACATAGGCCCCGCTCTCGAGCACCTTCTTCACATTGGCGTCGATTTCCGATTGGATATTGTGGTATTGCCGAACATGGCCGTAGAATTCAACTTTCATAAGAATCCGGGGAGCTTGGGATTCTCCCGCATCAGTGACAAGCAATTTTCCACGGAAACCAGGTTGCTCAACGATCGCCATGGCGCTGTCAATCGGCTTCGCTGGGCCACGTCCCGCCGCAGTCGTGGCCGAACTTCTTTCACCTCCCATTGAACCCCAACCTCATGCCCGTGCACGCACGCCATTATGCCACCGGCGAGCCGGTCCTGATCTCATGGGCTGCCCATCAGATCACTGCCATCCAGCCGTGCCGCACGTCGGAAATCAGCCCGTTGCCATGGATCGCTCCTCCGCTTGTCGATCTCCAGGTCAATGGTTTCGCCGGGATCGATTTTCAACAGGATAACCTCACCGCCGATGCCTTGTTGAGGGCGATCGAGGGCCTCAACCAAGCCGGCTGCGCCAGGTTCTTCCTCACGCTGATCACCGACGAGTGGGACCGTCTCCTTCGTCGGCTACAAGATCTCCACCGACTCCGAAGCCATCATCCCGAATTATCCAACGCCATCGCCGGCTGGCATATCGAAGGCCCTTTCCTCTCCGGCGAAACCGGCTATCGCGGAGCCCATGACCCCGAGTTCATTTCGGATCCCTCGACCCCGCAAATCCAACAACTGCGCGCTGCCGTTAGTGAGGAACCGCTCCTCCTTACACTCGCCCCCGAGCGCCCGGGCGCAATCGAGGCCATCCAAACCGCAGTCGAACTCGGTTGCATGGTTTGCCTCGGCCACACCAATGCCTCCAGCCCGATTCTGGACCGCGCTTGCCGGGCCGGCGCCGCCGGCTTCACTCACCTCGGCAACGCCTGCCCACAACTCCTCGATCGTCACGACAACATCCTCTGGCGCGTCCTCGACCTCCCGGGAATCCACGTGAGCCTTATCCCCGATGCCATCCACGTCTCCCCTCCCTTTTTCCGGCTGCTCCATCGCCTGCTCCACCCGGCCCGAATCCTGTATATCTCCGATGCTACCGCGGCCGCCGGTGCGCCACCGGGATCCTACAACCTCGGCCGACTCGAAATCCAGGTCGGCGCAGACCAAATAGTGCGCCAACCTGGCCAACCCAATTTCGCCGGGTCCGCCCTTCGCCCGATCGACGGAGTGTTCCGTGCCGCTCAAATGTTGAATGTCTCCTGGCGCGAAGTCTGGGACAGGTTTTCCGTGCAGCCGGCGGCATTCGCCGGGATGGATGTCGCTCTGCGAGTCGGGGGTCCGGCTGACTTCTGCCTTCTGGGATTTGAAGGCGCTACCTTGAGCAAGCTGGGTTTATTCCGTGGCGGCCAGGAGATCGTTTAGTTCTCGCACGACCTGCTGAACCGTCACCCCGCTCAAACCTTTCGGCGAACTCACGATTCTGAAGCGCTCGCTGCGCGGCCGCCAGATGGCCTCCTGGCTCTCGCCCCAGATCAATAACCCCGGCAACCCGACCGCCGCGGCGAGATGCGAGATCCCGGAATCGTGCCCCACATACCCGCGGCAACCCGCTAATTGCTCCGCGAGCAACGGCAAAGGCTGGTTCTGCGCCAGCGTCACGCGCCCGGCCGGCGCACCTCGCGACAATCGATTCAATCGCTCCCCCTCCGCTTCGCCACCCACCAACAATAAATGCCAGTCCGCTCCCGCAACCAACCGCGCGATCAATTCTGTCCATCCACGCTCGGGCCAGTTCTTGCGTTCGCTTCCGCTGCCGGGATGCAAGGCCAGCGCCCGCCGCGCCACCATCCCTCCAACCAATGAATCGCGATCCGCCTCCACCGAGAGGCTGATGTCCAGCCGGGGGTTCGGATTGGCCCCAAAAATAGCCAGCCGCTCCAGCGGCTGCAGAAACGTCTCCGTCGCGTGAAGTTTCGCGCCTTCATCCGGCCGATGCGGACCCGCGATGTACTGCGCCTTCGAGCAACGCTTGACGTTCGCCTGAAACACCTGGTCCGGGTCGTACAAGTACCAAAATGATCAAGGCGAACTCCGCAAAATAGGCCGCCCATTCCTCGTCCAATGTGGCGCCCCTCCCGAAAAACTCGGCCAACGAACGCGACTCGATCGAACGCATGGCATCCACCAAACCGCCCCGCATCGCCAAAACCGCGATGTGCGGATAACCCACCAGTTCGAGTGGACATTGAGGGAACTGCTGCCGCAGCGCAGCCAGCACCGGCAAAGTCAGGATGAAATCTCCAATCGCACCTCCGCGGATGACCAATATTTTGCCATTAGCCGTCGGCTCCGTGCTATCGATCACCGACTTCATACGATCGGATCGGATGTGCGGCTCCTTATCCGTAGAGCCCCCCGCTCTTCGGAACCGACATGGCGGAGGACACCGAACCCTGGCCTCGCACCCGCTCGTCTGCCCGATACACGGTCAGCCCCAGCACGATGAGCCACAGCGCCAAGACCAGCCGCAAACCGCAGCCAATCCGCACCCGCGTCTCGTTGACCGTCATCCAATGAATCCAATCTCGAAGCCACCATGGTGAAATGGTCAGGACCACGCCGGCCAGGACCCAGATGTAGGCCAGGACGGTAACCACATTTTTCCAGTCCGTGCCCGCCCAGCGCTGGAGATCCAAAACCACTTTCGCCAATAGCAACAGCAGGATCGCCAGACCGCGCACCGGAAGAAAATCCCGCACGAAGATGCAGGTCAAAACCCCGATCGCCGCGAAGCCCACCAGCATGAGCGGTTTCCAGGCCGCAAAGTCCGAGATGTTCTCCTGCTTGAGGTTCCAGACAAACCAAGCGGTCGCCAGCAGCATCAACGGATAACCCCACTTCTCTGAGCGCGGAAAACCCCTGAGCGCGCTTCCGAATGACGCCGGCTTCAACAAGCCCCAGATCTGCGGCAAACCCAATCCCATCCCTAAACAAAGTGCCAGTGTCGACAATTGCATGACTATTCGTTTCTCCCCGCCCGGCCGAATCCAGCCGTCTCATCCAGGTTCAAGATCGCGGGATCACCATACAACGTGAAGTTGCCCGTCCGAACCACTTTCATTTCCAGAATCTCTCCAACCTGCCGCTCGCTCCCTTCGAACACGACGAGTTTGTTGGTCCCCGTCCGCCCTTCCAGCCGCGCGCCGTTCCGCCGGCTTGGGCCTTCCACCAGCACCCGCACCCTCTTCCCGATACAGTGTTCATAACGGAGCCGCCCCACCTCGTTCACCACCGCCAGCAGTCGGTAATTCCGCTCCTCCTTCAACTCCTGCGGCACTTGATCCGGCATCTGCGCCGCCGGCGTGTCTTTCCGCGGCGAATACTTGAATACATACGCCTGGTCAAATTCCAACTCCCGCACCAAATCCAGGGTCTGTTCGAAATCCGCTTCGGTCTCTCCGGGAAACCCAACGATCAGGTCGGTGGTGATGCCCAGGCCCGGCCGAACCCGCCTCAGATTCTCCACAATCCTCGAGTAACGGTCGCGGTCGTATCCCCGATGCATCAACCGCAGAATTCGATCGCTCCCGCTCTGCACCGGCAAATGCGCGCTCGGACACAACTTCGAGAGCCGCCCATAGGCCTCTACCAAATCCTCCCCATATCCCTTCGGATGCGGCGCTGTGAAACGAACCCGCTCCAGCCCCTGCACCTGCTCGACCGCGTCCAATAATTGCACGAATGCCGACCGGCCCGATTTCAACCCGATATCCCGACGCCCGTAACTCGTGACGATTTGCCCCAGCAAAGTCACCTCTTTCACCCCGCGCGACACCAACTCCTCGCACTCGACCACAATGGACTCGATCGATCGGCTTCGTTCCAACCCCCGGGTATAGGGCACGATGCAGAATGTGCAATACTGGTTGCACCCTTGCATGATGCTCACATACGCCGTCACCGCCTTACCCAAGCCGGCCCCTGCCAACAGATGCTCTCGAATTGTCCCCTCGCTCCCCGCTTCCTCCGACACGTCCACGATCCGGTCCTGCCGGCCGGCAAACAACTCGTCCAGGTACTCGGCCACCCGGTGAAACTTCTGCGTGCCCAACACCAGATCCACATCCGGCAATTGATCGATCAACGAGTGTCCCCGGCTTTGGGCCATACATCCCAGGAAGCCCAACACCACTTCCGGCCGCTTCCGACGGAATTGGCGGGATAACGTGGTCATTTTGTTCATTGCCCGTTGCTCCGCCGCGTCTCGCACACTGCAGGTGTTGAGCAGAACCACGTCCGCCAAGGCCTCCGCCGGGGCCAGGGTATAGCCTTTAGCCACGAGCTGCGCCGCCACGGCCTCGCTGTCCCGCTCGTTCATCTGACAACCGTAGGTCTTGATATAAACGCTAGGCATGACTCAAGTGCCGCAACGTTACGCAAGTCGCACCGCATTGAAAAGCCGGAACCTCGCCGCCGGAGCGCGGCGGTGTCGCAGACCCGGCGCAAGAACGTACGATGCTCCCTGGTTCCTTTTTCGGGGAATCATCCTGCCCAAGAATCATTCTGCCACTCCCCGGCAGCGGCGGACTCCCCCCTCACGGTTCGACGACGAGGACGAGCACGACGACGAGGACGAGCACGACGACGAGGACGAGCACGACGACGAGGACGAGCACGACGACGAGGACGAGCACGACGACGAGGACGAGCACGACGACGAGGACGAGCACGACGACGAGGACGAGCACGACGACGAGGACGAGCACGACGACGAGGACGAGCACGACGACGAGGACGAGCACGACGACGAGGACGAGCACGACGACGAGGACGAGCACGACGACGAGGACGAGCACGACGACGAGGACGAGCACGACGACGAGGACGAGCACGACGACGAGGACGAGCACGACGACGAGGACGAGCACGACGACGAGGACGAGCACGACGACGAGGACGAGCACGAAAATGCGCGTCGCGTCGGGACGTTCGAACGCGTCAAGCCCTGCGCGCGATCCTCTGCCCCGGAATCATCCTGCCACTCCCCGGCAGCGGCGGACTCCCCCCCTCACGGTTCGAGGACGAGGGACAAGCACGACGACGAGGACGAAAATGCGCGTCCCTGACACATCGACAAAAGCAATCCTCCCGAATCCAATATCTGCTTCCCTCCACAGGCGGACCGACGGGTGTTGAAAGGGTTGCCCCTGGTGAATAACGGGGGTAAGTTGCTTTCGTTCCAAAGCATTAGACTCGTTCACCGTGAAAGAGCGTCATCGGAAGAGACAGTCAGTGGATGTGCAGTTCCCCGAATCCTCGAACCAGAATGCCCTATGACCACTTATCCGAATCTCCAGAAATGCCAGACTTACATCGATTGCCACCTCCGCGCCACTGAGATCCACGGCGCCCAGCATTCCCGGCCCCCATCCGTCGCGGTATCCCGCCAAACCGGCACGGGCGCCCTCGCCATTGCCGAACGTCTCGCTCATATCCTCGAAACCAGTCCGCTCAAGACCGATTGTCCCTGGACTGTGTTCGACAAGAATCTCGTCTCCAAAGTCCTCGAAGATCATGACCTTCCCGCGCGTCTCGCCCAATTCATGCCCGAGGACAAGGTGTCCTATCTATCGGATGCCCTCGAAGAACTATTGGGACTCCACCCCCCAACCTGGAATCTCATCCATCAAACCACGGAAACCATCCTGAAACTCGCCGAGCTCGGCAATGTCATCCTTGTCGGCCGCGGCGCCAATGTGATCACCGCCAAACTAATGCATGTCTTTCACGTCCGCCTCGTGGGATCCCTCCAACGACGCGCCCAACGCGTTGAAACCCGGTTGGGACTCGACCCTGCGGCGGCGGCGGCGTTCATCCAACGGGAGGACGCCGGTCGTGAGCGCTATCTCAAGAAGCACTTCGGTCACAACATCAACGATCCCTCGCTTTACCATCTCGTGCTCAATACCGATGGGTTCGCCGAGAAGGATGCCGCGGAAATCATCGCCCACAGCGTGATTGCCCGATTCACTTCCTCCCCCATGAACCGCGAACGCCCCAACATTCTTCCCGGCTAATGACACTAAAGGGTGAGCGGGGCATAGAGGCGCTAGAATAATAAGAAATGTCTGACGGATATCCGCCCGAAAACGGCCCCCATTTCGTGGCTAATCCAATGCCGCTCCCGATTGGACTTTAAGGAGTTGGTAGAGTTCGTTCTTCGCGAGATGGGCCTGGGGCTCACAGGTTGAAGAGCAGCCGGATTTATCCTCCATTCAATTCGATCGCAACGGCCTTAAAGCGAGATTCTTAGATACCGGTTGCCTGGAGCGATTCCCAACCTTGAAGACCACTGCGCCCCTGCTGCGGATGCCGGCTCGACAGGGCCAATCGTGACGAACGTGCGCCGGTAATGTAAATACGCGCCTTCGCGACCGGAACTCTCACTTTTGCTCTTGCTCGCCACATTGCAAAGTACTAATCTTCACGAGTAAGTTGGCTTAAACTCAAAAAACAGCAGTCCGTCATATACATGAAAACAACTCATCACCTCAGGCCCTCCCCGCCCCTCTGCGGCTTCGGCCTCTGCCTGACTGGGATCATGGCAAGTCTGCTCCTGACCTGCTCCCCCGTCTTCGCACAGAAAATATTCACCGAAGACTTCGAAGAACTTGCCCTCGGCCCCAATGTGGACGAGGCGCTCGTCGGCACCGAAGTTTGGACCAGTACCCCACCCGTCGGTTGGGATTGGGATGCTTCTCAGATGCCTGGCGTGGGTATTCCCGACCAGGACGGCGTAACGGAATGGTCCGGGTGGGGATTCGCCGACAAAGTTTGGTGGGTAACCACCGCCGAGGACCAGCGTCGCAGCGAATTCTCCTTCGGTTCCGGAACAGTCGCCATCGCGGATCCCGATGAATGGGACGATGCCGACCACGCGGTGGGGCTATGGAACGCTTACATCACCACGCCCAGCATCCTCATCGAAGGTCAAGCGGCTGATTCCCTGGTGCTCGCCTTCGCCTCCTCCTGGAGACCTGAAGCCCACGACGACGGACCACCCGACTTTCCCGGAGATGCAAACGGCGACCCCATCAATGATCAGACCGCGATCATCACTGCCGCCTACGACGACGGTAGTCCCGCCGAGGTCCTGCATTGGGACTCTGTTAGCGGCAGCCCCACCTTCCATGACCACACTCCCAATGAGACTGTCCTGGTGCCACTCAACAACCCCGCCGGGGCGAGCTCGTTGAAAATCAAGTTCGGCCTGGAGCAGGGCGCCAACGACTGGTGGTGGGCGGTGGACAACATCGCCGTAGGCGTGCCTCCTTTCGTGACCAGCATCACGAACAGCGGCTATGCCTTTGGTGTCAACATCGTCGAAGCCCTCGGCAAAACGGTGAACCAAGCCTCCATCGCCGTCGACCTCGACGGAACCGCGCTCACAGGCATCAATGTCTTAGCACAAGCAAATGGCGTGTGGGTCGTTTACGATCAGTTCCCCGATGTCTTCACCCCGGGCCAGGAATACACGGTCGATGTCCACTTCACCTCCAGCGATAACCGACAAATCGTCGATACGATCAAGTTCATCGCCCCGAGCTTCACCAAAGTCACTTCAACGCCAACTACGGTGACCGCCGTTATCAACGACGATGTCGCCAACGATCTTGTGGTGGACGAAACCTCTGGCATTCAGGTCAGCCTCGACGGGGCAAGTATCACTCCGGACTCGACCACCCGGAATGGCAATGCGCTCACGATCACGTATTCGCAGGCGCCGACCGTTTTCGACTCACAGTCCACGCATCTCTTGTCCGTGACGTTCCAAACCACCTATGACGCTTCAGTCACGGATGCCGTGAGCTTCGTGACGCCGCTTTGGATCCCAATCCCGTCCACGCTAGGCACCGCCCCCAGCACCGGCGCCGAAGCCGGCATGCGTTGGCGCACCTATCAAGTCGAAACCGGCCCCGGCACCTCGATTGCCGGAGCCGAGGATATCCTCGCAGGCACACTCGGTCCGGACCTCCACGACCCGGCCGGGTACGCCACTCCGGAAGGCGCTGATGGATTCTTCCGAATTGACTGGGTCAATTTCGAGCAAGAGGCCGCTGATGCCGGCAACTTTAACACCGGTGCCACTGCGCCCCAAAACGTGGCGGACGAGGGGATTCCGGGCATACCGGGTTTGGGTTCCACGAACAGAACGGACAATATTGCCGGAGAGGCCCTCACATTCCTCGAACTCCAGGCCGGCATCCACACCATGGTCGTGAACAGCGACGACGGATTCCAGGTCACCACCGGCACCGCTGACCACCCCACTTATCTCGTCCTCGGAGCATTCGACAGCGGTCGTGGAGAGGCGGACACCGCCTTCTACTTCAATGTTGAAGAGGCCGGCGTTTACTTCTTCCGGCTGCTCTGGTTCGAAGGCGGCGGTGGCGCCAGCGTCGAATGGTTCACCGTTAACGAAGACGGCAGTCGAGCCTTGGTCAATGGCGAGCAAACCGGCTCGATCCCGTCGTTCCGGACCCGCACGGTGCCCGAACCTGATATCCCGTCCGGCGGAGAGGCGACATTCGACGCCCCGTCGGTTGCGGGCGGAGAAGTCACATTGAACTGGACCGGCACCGGCACACTCCAGGAAAGTTCGAACCTGGCGGATTGGAGTGACGTAACTCCCGCGCCCACCGGCAACACGTACTCGGTCACGCCGGATACTGGGAATCCGAACAAATACTATCGCATCCTGGTTTCGCCCTAGAACCCTGGGACGCGCGAAGATACTGCCGACAGGTCAAATTCGGTTGGCTGCCGGGATCATAGATTCTGGCAGCGAGCCGTCGGGCAGGTGGATGAAGCAAATCGAGGATCGTTTTCGGTCCGAAGGCTTCTTGCATCTGAACCGGCGCCTCCCTGCGCAGTAACTTGTCTCTTGCCCTTGCACGGGGGTCCGCCCAGGCGGGCTCCCCGCTTCGTTTCAAATGCCGCAACGGACCTGCTCCCGCAGAGCTCTGGCATCCCTCGATCTTCAACCCAGCCAAACTCCATTTGTTACCCGCTTGTCACTCAGCATTTCTCATTATGGCGGGATCGAGGCTGCGCCTCGTTAGTTCACAAATCGCTGCACTCGCAGCCAAAACAGGCAATCGCGCGCCCAGGGATGCACATTCGTAAAGGGCGGCTTGTCGTTGAGTCCGATTCCATGACGGCCCTGCTGGTATATGTGCAAATCGAACGGCACGTTGTTTCGTCGCAAGGCCGCCGCAAAATCCAGCGCGTTCTCGACTTTCACCGCCTGGTCTTCATAAGTGTGCCATACAAAACAGGGCGGCGTCTCCGGGGTGACCTGCAGTTCGTTCGATAACAACCGTACCAATTCCGCTGAGGGATTCTCCCCCAGCAGGTTTCGCCTTGATCCCTCGTGCGTGTTCTCCCCCATCGTGATTACCGCATAACACAAGATCCCCAGATCCGGTCGCGAACTTTCACGCTCTATCGGATCCGGCGACGCCGGATTGCCGGCATCGAAATGCGTCAGCAACGTCGAGGCGAGGTGTCCGCCCGCCGACGAGCCCATCACACCCACCTTGGTGATTCGCCACTCGTTCGCCCGCGCCCGGACCAGGCGCATCGCCCGCGCCGCATCCTGCAACATCGCCGGGTGTCGGTAACCGTTCGATCCAAGCCGATACTTCAGGACAAATCCCGCCACTCCATTCTGGTTCAGCCAAAGCGCGTAATCCTTTCCTTCGTGGCTGGCCAACATCCCGTAGCCGCCTCCCGGACAAATCAGCACCGCGGCCACCGGTCCCGCGGCGCCATCCGGCAGATAAGGCGTGAGGGTGGGGATGTCCGTATCTGCCGTGCCCAATGCACCGGGAGCAGCGCCCGGCCAGAGTCGCAGAGGATTCAACACTGCAGCCGATACCATCCAAGGGATAAGCCACCCAACGGAGAAAAAAGTGCGTAACATGGTCTCAGCCTTTCCTGATGATTTGTCTGCCCATGCCAGCCCAGCCCACCTCTCACGTCAAGCCAAAGCGGTGCAATCGCCCTGCCGAACCACGCCCGCCTACCCCATGTCAGCGCCGACTGACGTCGGCGGCTACCCCCGTCCCCGTAGCCGCGGACGTGAGGACGCGCTAACCCGCTCCGTCGAATCACGCCCGCTTACCCCATGTCAGCGCCGACTGACGTCGGCGGCTACCCCCCTCTCCGTAGCCGCGGACGTGAGGACGCGCTGACCCGCCCCGTCGAATCACGCCCGCTTACCCCATGTCAGCGCCGACTGACGTCGGCGGCTACCCCCGTCCCAGTAGCCGCGGACGTGAGGACGCGCTGACCCGCCCCGTCGAATCACGCCCGCTTACCCCATGTCAGCGCCGACTGACGCCGGCGGCTACCCCCGCTACCCCGTCCCCGTAGCCGCGGACGTGAGGACGCGCTGACCCGCTCCGCCGAACCACGCCCGCTTACCCCATGTCAGCGCCGACTGACGTCGGCGGCTACCCCCCTCCCCGTAGCCGCGGACGTGAGGACGCGCTGACCCGCTCCGCCGAACCACGCCCGCTTACCCCATGTCAGCGCCGACTGACGTCGGCGGCTACCCCCTCTCCGTAGCCGCGGACGTGAGGACGCGCTGACCCGCCCCGCCGAGTCACGCCCGCTTACCCCAAGTCAGCGCCGACTGAGGCCGGCGGCTACCCCCGCTACCCCGTCCCCGTAGCCGCGGACGTGAGGACGCGCTGACCCGCCCCGTCGAATCACGCCCGCTTACCCCATGTCAGCGCCGACTGACGTCGGCGGCTACCCCCGTCCCAGTAGCCGCGGACGTGAGGACGCGCTGACCCGCTCCGCCGAATCACGCCCGCTTACCCCATGTCAGCGCCGACTGACGTCGGCCGGCTACCCCCCTCTCCGTAGCCGCGGACGTGAGGACGCGCTAACCCGCTCCGTCGAACCACGCCCGCTTACCCCATGTCAGCGCCGACTGACGTCGGCGGCTACCCCCCTCTCCATAGCCGCGGACGTGAGGACGCGCTGACCCGCTCCGTCGAACCACGCCCGCTTACCCCATGTCAGCGCCGACTGACGTCGGCGGCTACCCCCGTCCCAGTAGCCGCGGACGTGAGGACGCGCTGACCCGCTCCGTCGAATCACGCCCGCTTACCCCATGTCAGCGCCGACTGACGTCGGCGGCTACCCCCTCTCCGTAGCCGCGGACGTGAGGACGCGCTGACCCGCCCCGCCGAATCACGCCCGCTTACCCCAAGTCAGCGCCGACTGACGTCGGCGGCTACCCCCTCTCCGTAGCCGCGGACGTGAGGACGCGCTGACCCGCCCCGCCGAATCACGCCCGCTTACCCCATGTCAGCGCCGACTGACGTCGGCGGCTACCCCCGTCCCAGTAGCCGCGGACGTGAGGACGCGCTGACCCGCCCCGTCGAACCATGCCCGCTTACCCCATGTCAGCGCCGACTGACGTCGGCTACCCCGTCTTCGCAGCCGCGGGCGCCATGCGTTCTCTCCCCTTTGACATGCAGCCGGTCCCCGACCTACCTTCCGCCCATGTTTGAATTGGTTGCGCCCTATCAACCGGCCGGAGATCAGCCGCAGGCTATCGAGCGGCTCGTCGCCGCCGTCCGTTCCGGTGTCAGGCACCAGACGCTGTTGGGTGTGACCGGCTCCGGCAAGACCTACACCGTGGCCAATGTCATTCAGCAAATCCAGAAGCCGACGCTGGTCATATCGCACAACAAGACGCTGGCCGCCCAACTCTATGCGGAGTTTAAGAGCTTCTTCCCGAACAACGCCGTCGAATATTTCGTCAGCTATTTTGATTACTACCAGCCCGAAGCCTACATCCCGCGGACCGATACCTTCATCGAGAAGGACTCCAGCATCAACGAAGAGATCGAACGTCTCCGGCTCTCGACGATGAGCTCGCTCCTGGCCCGTCCCGATGTGATCGTCGTCGCCAGCGTCTCGTGCATCTATGGCATCGGCAGCAAGGATGATTATCAAGCCATGGTCATCCCCATCCGCGTCGGACAGGAAATTACCCGCGAACACCTGCTCCAGCGCCTCGTCGAGCTCCAATACAATCGCAATGATATCGAGTTCGAACGCGGCCATTTTCGCGTGCGCGGCGACACTGTGGAATTGCGCCCGGCTTACACCGAGGATGCCCTCCGACTGGAGTTTTTTGGTGACGAAATCGAGCGCTTGACCCGATTCGATCCCTTGACCGGGCATCCCATTGAGCACCTCGCCGCGCTCGCCATCTATCCGGGAAAACAATTCGTGACGCCGATGGACAAGATCAAGCGGGCCGTCTACACCATCCGCGAGGAACTGACGGAGCGCATCGCCTGGTTCGAAGCCCGCGGAAAACTGCTCGAAGCCCAGCGCATCAAAATGCGCACCGAATATGATCTGGAGATGATGCTTGAGATGGGTTTCTGCTCCGGGATTGAGAACTATTCCCGGCATCTGACCGGGCGTCCGCCGGGTTCGCGTCCCCACGTGCTCCTGGATTTCTTCCCGAATGATTACCTGCTCGTGATCGATGAATCGCACGCCACGGTACCGCAAATCGGTGGTATGTATGCCGGCGACCTCGCGCGCAAAACTGTGCTCGTCAACTACGGCTTTCGTCTTCCCAGCGCCCTAGACAATCGCCCTTTGAGTTTCGATGAATTCCAATCGTTTCAAAACCAGACGATCTATGTCAGCGCCACCCCCGGTCCCCGGGAAATGGGCTGGTCCCAGAACCAGATCACCGAACTGGTGGTCCGGCCCACCGGGCTTATCGATCCTCAGATCACGCTCAAACCTCTCCGGGGCCAAATCGACGATCTCATCGAACAGGCCCGCAAACGGGTCGAACGACACGAACGTGTCCTCGTCACCACCCTGACAAAAAGGACCGCCGAGGAACTCACCGATTACCTCCGTGACATCGGCATCAACGTCCGCTACTTGCATAGCGAGATCGACGCCATCGAGCGGGTCGAGATCCTTCGCGCCTTGCGCAACGGCGAATTTGATGTGCTCGTGGGCATCAACCTCCTCCGCGAAGGCCTCGATCTTCCCGAAGTGTCGCTTGTCGCAATCCTGGACGCCGATAAGGAAGGTTACCTCCGAAGCACGACGAGCCTGATCCAAACCGCGGGACGCGCCGCCCGGCATCTCCGCGGCGAAGTGATCCTATACGCGGATGTCCAGACCCAAAGCATTCAAAAATTCCTCGCGGTGTCCCAATACCGCCGCGAAAAGCAGATGGAATACAATCGCGAACATAACATCACCCCCAGAAGTGTCAGCCGCCCCGTCGAGGCCAGCCTGACCTCGGATGCCCAGGGCCGGGCCACGCACAACGCCGCCGCTATGGTCATCAATGAGGCCGGCGGCAACTTCGACGTCACGGAAACGATCCGCGAACTCGAAGCCGAGATGCTCGAAGCCGCCAATGCCCTCGAGTTCGAAAAGGCCGCCCTGCTTCGCGATCAAGTCCGTGAGCTGAAACGCGGCACGGACGCTTCAACCCCGGAGCTAGCCAACCGTCCGACGCGCTACTCCAATCCCCGTCGTGGCCGGAAACGTCAACGCTGAGGCCATCTTTTTGCCTGGTCATTCTTCCCATGCGCCTCCAAATCCCTTCCTTGATTTCCAACGATTTCCGGATTTTGAAGTTCATGGGTGCACCGCGCGGACAAAGTCCGGAGTGATCTCATTATGGCGGGATCGAAGCGCCGGGTGAGGGCACCCGGCCTTCAAGACGGCTGGATTCAGGGGGCCTGTAGGCCGGATGCCCTCGCCCGGCTCAGGCCCGTAACGCCATGGGCAGAACTGATGCTTTGCGCCAATCGGAACTGGCGTCCCGCGGTCCGATCCGTAGAATGGCACTTTCGTGCCTATGCCGCAAAGCCAACCAGAATTCACGCGAGGGAAGGGCCACTGGAGTGCCGCGTTGATCCTCGCAGCGCTCCTCCTGGCATTGTTCCACCAGAGCCTGGCGCCCGGCCGGACGCTCTTTTCCAATGATGGACCGCTGGGACTGATTACGGCCCACTATGTGCCGGGCGTGAGTAATTTCCTGGGCGCTTGGCAACCGTTCAATTGGATCGGCTATCAGACAATCCCGCTGCTGCCCAATTTTTCGCATCTCTTTTACGTTTTGGCCGGGCCGATTATCTACTCCAAGCTCTATGCCCCGCTGTCGTTGCTCGTCTTTGGGCTCAGTCTGGTCTTCTTCTTCACCCGCAACGGGGCGGGATTGGCGGTCCTGATCCTCACAGGCATCGCCGCCGCGCTGAACACCGACGCGATCTCTCACGCCTGTTGGGGTCTCCCCCCCGTCCCGCTGGGGATGGCTTTCACCGTGATCGCCCTGGGCATCTTGTGTGGCCCCCGCGCCCCGGGTTGGCGCCAACTGATTCTCGCCGGTTTCGCGGTCGGGATGGCGGTGATGGAAAGCTACGACGTCGGCGCCATCTTGAGTCTGTATGTGGCCGCGTTTGCGTTTTTTCAAACCTTAATGGAGGCGGGAAAACCGGGAGCACGGGCACTGAAAAGCATTGGGCGGGTCGCCGTCGTCGCGATCGCGGCGGCGCTGATCTCGGCGCAGGCCCTCTCGACGCTCGTCGGCACCCAGGTCGTCGGAGTGTCGGGCATGGCCCAGGACGAGTCCACGAAGGCGCAGCGCTGGCAAGAGGCGACCCAGTGGAGCTTGCCCAAACTGGAAACCCTTCAGATTCTCGTTCCCGGCCTGTTCGGCTACCGGATGGATACCCCGGACGGCGGGGCTTATTGGGGCGGCGTCGGTCGAGACCCGGCCTGGGATGCTTACCTGTCGAAAAAAAACGCGGATACCGCCACAGCACCGGCCGGCGGATTGATGCGACACTCTGGAGCGGGCTTTTATGCCGGAATCATGGTGGCGCTGGTGGCGGCCTGGGCATTGGTCCACTCGTTCCGCCAAAAGAACAGCACCTTCTTACTGCACGAGCGACGTTACATCTGGTTTTGGACGGTGGCGGCGGGGATTTCCCTTTTGCTGGCCTTCGGCCGGCACGCCCCGATCTATCAAATCGTGTATCAACTCCCTTTCTTTTCCACTATCCGCAACCCGATCAAATTCCTGCATCCGCTCGAGATCAGCCTGTTGATCCTGTTCGGTTATGGGCTGCTAGGACTCACCCGCGGCTATCTGCAAACGCGCCGGCTTTTGCGTCCTACGCTCAGCGAGCAATTTCGCGCGTGGTGGACATCCACCGTAAGCGCCGACCGCAGATGGGTTCTGGGGAGTACTGCCGTCGTCGTCCTGGCCGGCTTCGCCTGGCTCTTCTACGCCTCCTCAACCACGAAGATGTCTACTTATCTCGGGCGTGTGGGATTCGGCAGCGATCCGGAATTGGCGCGCGAGATCGCCCGTTCCAGCGCAGGCGAAGCCGGAATGGGCTTCATCTTTCTGGCCGTGGCCGCGGGACTGGTGATCATGGTCATGAGCGGGATGTGGTCCGGGCGGCGAAGGAAGTGGCTGCCGGTTGTGGCCGCGCTGGTCCTGGTGGCGGACCTGGGACGGACGAGTCTGCCGTGGATCATTCACTACGATTATCATGAGAAGTACGCGAGCAATCCGATTGTCGAGTTTCTCCAACAACAACCGTGGCAACATCGGGTAACCGGACGCGTGATCCCCATGGGAGGCGTGGGACTGTGGAATGAACAGGGAAAGATCTTCGCCGGCGTTTACAATGAATGGCTCGAACATCTGTTCCAATATTACCAGGTGCAAACCCTCGACATCATCCAAATGCCCCGCACGCCGGTCCTCGATGAGGCCTATATGACGGCTTTCCGGCCCGGCCCGCCGGATTTCCGCAATGCCGGACGCCTTTGGGAATTGACCAATACGCGTTATATCCTGGGCATGGCCGGATTTCTTGATTTCTTGAATCAGAAATTCGATCCCGGAAAGGAACGGTTTCAAATCCACACCGCCTTCGCCGTAGGCCCCAAGCCGGGTGTTCAACAAATCGAACGCCTCTCCCAGCTCACCGCAATACCGACAACAAATGGTCCTTTCGCGTTGTTTGAGTTCAAGGCCGCTTTGCCGCGCGTGTCTTTGATGTCGCGCTGGGAGGTGGTTACTAACGATGCGGCCTGTCTACAACGCTTGCAGGATCCGGATTTCGACCCGCATCACGGCGTTCTTGTGAGCGATCCCATCCCGGCGGAATTGTCGACGGAGGATGTCCCGAAGCAGTCGGTTGAAATTGAGCGTTACGCGAGCAAACACGTCGTTCTCAAGGCCACGGTCGCCGCCCCTTCGGTGCTGTTGTTGAATGACCGGTATCATCCCGCCTGGCGCGTCTACGTGAACGGTCAGTCCCGACCCCTGCTCCGCTGCAATTATATCATGCGCGGAGTCCGGCTCGAACCGGGCGAACAGACGATCGAGTTCAAATTCGAACCGCCGTTTACGGCTCTCTATGTAAGCGTGGGTGCGCTGGTGGCGGGGTTGATCCTGTTGATTATCGGCTGGCTGAATCCCAACCGCGACCTGGAACGCGCGGACGAACCCGAAGCGATCCCACCCCGCCCCACCCCGCGCCGCCGCCAGCGCTGAACGTTTTGAGCCACCAGGAATCCTACCAGCACAACGAAGCCTACGCCGAATTCCTCTCGAACTGGGATCCGAAGTTCTACGCCAAGTATGCGGATGCGCTGCAACCGGCCCGCGCCGGGGCGAATGTCCTGGACGTGGGCTGCGGCACCGGTCAAGTGGTTCAACGACTCATCCAGGCGGGCTTCGAAGCCCATGGAGTCGATGTCTCCCAACCCAACATCGATCGGGCCCGACGCATCACTGATCACTGCCTCGTTTACGACGGCAAACGGTTGCCCTATCCCGATGCCCACTTCGCCAGCGCCGGTGCATTGAACGTCCTGGAACACGTCGACGAACCGGAGGCGTTCATTCGTGAATTGGCCCGGGTGGTGAGCCCCGGGGGCAAGGTCGTGCTTTCAAGCCCCAATTTCTTCCGCGTCATCGGCCTTCGCGATTATCATCCCCAAATGCGGGGGTTCAGGAACAAGTGGCGGAACGGGCGCCGGCTGCTGGGAAAACTCCGGCAAATACGAACGGCGCCAGGCGATGTTCGATTCGACCGGATGACCCCCATCGTGAAGGAACCGTTCACGCCGGATGACGATGCCGTGGTCGCGACGAACGCACTCGAGATGCGGTTCTTTCTCGAGGGCGCCGGTTGTGTGGTCGAGCGCATATCCTGCACGGACCGCTATGTCGCCCGGCCTATGGACCTCCTGTTAAACCTCACGCCGCTCCGCTATCTGATGTTCAACGCCTTCGTGATGGCGCGCCGCCGCTGAACGAATTGTCGTCCGAATCGCCCCATCGCGCTGCGCTATCCAGACTCTTCGTCTCCTCGGGGGGAAACCCACTCCAGGCTTCACTCGCCTTCGCCGCGCTTCGGCCAACGCCGCTGAGCCCGCTCCGGCAGCGAGGTATCCACCTTGGCATAGTAGGTCTCTTCGCCAAACATTTCATCGGCCGCCTGCTGCAGCTGACGCGACGGCGTCACCCAATAGTGATCGTGTGTCTCGAGGAAGACCGCCGCCCCGGAGGAAAACCGGACATTGAGGAGAAGCGGGCATTTGCCCGGAAATCGACCCACCATTTCGCGGATAATTTCGAGGCGTTCCGGGCTAATATGGGCGTGCTGAAGACGGAGGTGGACCTGGCGCGTGAACCGGGCCGGGGCCTCCTCGAGCGGCATAAGGTCCTGCGGAAAGATCTTGGGTTTGTCGTCGCCAATGTTGACCTCGCCGACGATCAGGACGGCCTTGTTCGGCACGAGAAGCTCCCGATGTTTCTCGTAGTTTTCGTTCATGCACAGGACTTGAACCGATCCGTGCAGGTCTTCAAGTTGAACCATGGCATAGGGCCGGCCCGATTTCTTCGAGACCCCGGTCTGGACCGCCGCCACGAGACCGCCAATCCGGGTCAGGCTCCGGTTCGGCAATTCCGCCAGGGTGCTCGTATTGGCCAGGCCGTATTGTTCGAGCAGGGAGGCGTAGACCGTCAGCGGGTGGCCCGTGACATAGAAACCGACCAATTCCTTCTCATGCGCGAGCAATTCATGTTGCGGCCATTCGGGAAAGCGTTCGGTCAGTTCCTCGGCATGCGTTTCGGGCTCCGGCAACAGACTGAATAACGATGCCTGCCCGCGCTCGCGATCAGTGGCGTTGCTGGCTGCCCGCGCCATCACGCGGTCCAGACCGGCAAACAACGTGGCCCGAGTCTCCCCCAACCCGTCGCAGGCCCCGCACTTGATCAAAGCCTCCAGGGCCTTGCGGTTAACCGCCCGGGTGTCGACGCGTCCGCACAAGTCAGCGAGCGTTTGGAATTTGCCGTTTTCGTCGCGCGCTTTGAGGATGCTTTGAACGGCCACCTCACCCACCCCCTTGATGGCGGCGAGGCCGAACCGGATGACGGTGCCCCCGCGCGCGGGGGCGAAAACCACGCTGACTCTCGTTTACGTCGGGGGGAAGGACTTCGATGCCCATGGCCCGCGCCTCGGCGATGAACTGGCTGAGCTTGGCCGTGTCGGCCATGTCGTTGGTCATCATGGCGCAGAAAAACTCCACCGGATAATTGGCCTTCAGATACGCCGTTTGATAGGCGACGATGGCGTAGGCGGCGGCATGGGACTTGTTGAAGCCGTAGCCGGCGAATTTCTCGAGCAAATCAAACATCTGGTTGGCCTTGGCCTGCGGGGATCTCGTTGGCCTTCGCGCAACCCTTGACGAAGGTCTCGCGTTGCTTGGCCATTTCCTCGGCCTTCTTCTTGCCCATGGCGCGGCGGAGCAGATCCGCGCCGCCGAGGGTGTAGCCGGCCAGGACCTGCGCCGCCTGCATGACCTGCTCCTGGTAAACCATGATGCCGTAGGTCTCGCGGCAGATCGGTTCGAGCAACGGATGCTCGTATTCGATCTTCACCTCGCCGTGACGGCGCTCGATGAATTCCGGGATCAGTTCCATCGGGCCCGGGCCGGTACAGCGCAATCAAGGCCGTGATGTGTTCGACGGAACTGATCTGAAACTTCCGGCACAGATCGCGCATCCCGCCGGATTCCAATTGGAAGACGCCGAGCGTGTTCGCCTTGTTCAGCAAGTCGTAGGTCTTCGGATCGTCCAGCGGCAGGTTGTCGATCGGAACTTCGATGCCCTTGCGTCGCTTGACCATTTCGCAGGTGTTGCGAATGACCGTCAGCGTCTTCAGCCCGAGAAAATCCATCTTCAGCAAGCCCGAGTTCGCCGACCGGACCCATGGCATATTGCGTGACGATGGTCCCGTCCTCGTCCTGTCTTGAGCGGGAGCAGATTCACCAGCGGCTGATCGCCAATGACGACCCCCGCCGCGTGCACCGAAGCATTGCGGGTCAGGTCTTCCAGCACGAACGCCGTGTCGATCAGCTCGCGGGTCGACGTCCTCGTTCTCGTAAGCCTGCTTGAGCTCCGGCGACTGCTTTCAGCGCCTTTTCGAGGGTCATCTTCAGCTCGTTCGGAATCATCTTGGCCAGCCGGTCGCACTCGCCGTAGCTCAACCCCATCACCCGCCCCACGTCGCGCACGACGGATTTGGCGCCCATGGTGCCGAAAGTGATGATCTGGGCGACGGAATCGCTCCCGTATTTTTGTCGCACGTATTCGATGACGTCCGCGCGCCGGTCGTCGGCGAAATCAATGTCGATGTCCGGCGGATTGACGCGTTCGGGATTCAGAAAGCGTTCGAACAGCAGGCCGTAACGGATCGGATCCACGTTCGAGATCTCGAGCAGATAAGTGACGATCGAACCGGCGGCCGATCCGCGCGCCACGCAAGCTGATGCCCTTGCTCGCGCCCATACCGGACGAAATCGCCGACGATCAGGAAGTAGCTGATGAAGCCGGTCTTCTCGATCACCTCCAATTCCAGTTGCAGCCGATCGATCACCTTCCGCACCGCCGCCTCAATCTCCGGTTCCGTCATCGCCGAGAACTGAACCGCGCCCGACGCCCGCCCGCTGCCGCGTCCGACCGATCTGAGATTTGAGACCCGAGTTCTGAGACCTCCAAAGGCAGCCGCCGCGGATCCTCAATGCCCTCGACCACAAACTCGCCCCCTTCCGCGCGGGCGCGGATCCCGTAGCGCTTGGGCAACGCCGTCCGCCAGCAATTGACGCAGATAACCCTCCCGCGTGAAATGTTCGGGCGGATCAAATACCGGGTAATGCAGCTTGCCGAATTCGATTTCGACGTTGCATTTCTCGGCGACTTCAAGCGTGTTTCTCACGGCCTCGGGCACCTCGCCGAAGCGCGCCTTCATTTCCTCCGCCGAGCGCAGATAGAATTGTTCCCGGACATAACGCATTCGCTTCGTCGTCCGCCAATTGGCTTTGGGTGCCGATGCAGATGAGGCAATCGTGGGCATGCGAATGCTCGCGTTTGACGTAATGCACGTCGTTGGTCGCGACGAATTTGAGGCCGAACTCGCTGCGCCCACGGAATCAACTGGGCGATTGACTTTGGCCTGCTCCGGAATGCTGTGATTTTGCAGTTCCAGATAAAATCGCTCGGACCCGAACATCTGCTTGAACCAATCGATGGTCGCCCGCGCCCGGTCCATTTGCTCCTGGAGTATCAAATCCGGAATTTCGCTGGCCAGGCAGCCCGACAATGCGATCAATCCTTCCTTGTGCTGCTCGAGGAGTTCCTTGTCGATGCGCGGCTTGTAATAGTAACCCTCCAACTGCGCCGCCGTTGCCAGCCGCACCAGGTTCCGGTAGCCGACCTCGTCCCCGGCCAGCAACAACAAAATGATGATAAACATCCCGGCCGCCGCTCCCGCCCTTTTTCTCAAACCGACTACCCCGGGCGACATAAACCTCGCAGCCGATGATCGGCTTGATGCCTTTCTCCCGCGCCGCCTGGTAAAAATCGATCGCGCCGTACATCACCCCGTGATCTGTGATCGCCATCGCCGGGAATTTCAATTCATGCGCGCGTCCATCAGCCGGTCCAGGCGGCACGCCCCATCCAGCAGCGAATACTCCGTGTGCAAATGAAGATGGACAAACTCCGCGTGCGGCATGACGGCACTCTAATGCCCCGTGAACTTCGGGCGCAAGTGAACGCTTGCCTGACCCGCCAATGCGCGGGAAAAGCGGGCTCTTGGACGCGATTTTCGCGGCCGGGACGCGCCCCTCCTCGCGGCGGCCGTCGGACGATGTTTGAAGGGCGACCGCCCTCGATCCCGCGAGGGTCCGTCAGTCAAACGTATTCTTCCGGTGGGCTCCCACGGCAGGGGCTTCGGGGTTCACTTCGGGGCCGAAATAGCGAAGCACGACCAGGGGTTCCACGTCGCTGGTGTTCTCGAAAGTCACCCCGGCGTAGGCGGCATTCTCGGTGCAGAATGCTTCGTCCTCGGTCAACTCCGTAAACCGGATCAACTTCGGGCAATCGAGTTGGAGGTTGTTCATCCTGCCCTTGCCCTGCACGCAAATCAGGCCGTAAGCCCCGTTGTCCTTGATGGTGCAGCGGGCGCCGGGATCGATGGTGAGCTCTTTTGCAGAAAAAAGTTGCTCCCCCTCGATCTTGCCATAGACGATCCAGCGATCGACATAGCCTTCCTTTCGCGTATCCGCCACGGGAACCGGCTCGAGGTAATGGTGATCCTTGAACTTCGGATCGATGTTGCCGGCCCAGTCGAGTTGTTCGACCAGGTAATCCAGGTCGCGATGGTGCTTCCTGGGCACATCCTTGACCAGTAGCGACCACGGGACCGAACGGCCTTCCACGAGATTCTGGTACATCCCGAAGACGTCGGAGCCCCACTGGGGTTCATAGGTGCAGAACGAGCCGGGCGCATGCAGCAGGCACGGACCGACGAGCCAACCCGTCCCCGGTTTGAGCCGATACGCCTTCGATAAATCCAGGACCCCGTTGTCGCCCTTGTTCCAATTCTCCAGGCATGTCCGCACCTGTTCCTTTGTGGTGCCGGGCTCGAGTCCGAAGAAAGTGTAAGGGAAATTGTTGCCCACGTTGTTGTGCTGAGGCGGGAAATAGTAGGATTCGGGCTTGCCCTCCTGACCGACGAGCTTTGCCTGCTTTGCGCTCTGGTGCATGTGATGCGGTATCGGGCCCATGTTATCGAAGAATTTCGAATAGACCGGCCAACGCTTGTATTGGCTCCAGATCCGCCGGCCGATGACCATCGGCCCGCAATCGGCCACCGCCTGCTGCAGGGTGAATCGTTGCTTGCCCACCACACAATAACTCAGGCCTTCGTCCGGCGTCCGGTTCTCGTTGGCCGCCGGTGTGGTTGAGGCGAACCAGCGTTCGTCGATGCCACCGCGATCCAGGCCGAAGGCATACAGATCGTCCGGATGCAACTTGAGACGCTTGCCGGGTTGCAGGAACGAGCGCGGCACCCAGCACGGGGCGAGCCGCAGCAGGCCGCCGGAATCGGCCAGGGCGCCTTCGACGAGGGATTGCACATTGCGGCTGACTTTTTTCAGGGCGGTTACAGTTTTCATCGCTGAACGGGTCCTACCTTCGCTAACGGGTTCGCGGAGATTGAAACTCCCGAGCATCGCGTCTGCAAGTGAATTCACGGCGGTGGGTCGGTGGGTCGGTGGGTCGGTGGGTCGGTGGGTCGGTGGGTCGGTGGGTCGGTAGGTCGGTGGGTCGGTAGGTCGGTGGGTCGGTGGGTCGGTAGGTCGGTGGGTCGGTAGGTCGGTGGGTCGGTAGGTCGGTGGGTCGGTAGGTGGGTCGGTAGGTCTAAGTCGGTGACGGTACGGTGAGTGACGCGAGACCTACCGGCTTACTGACCTACCGACCTACCGGCGTAATGCCACCGACAGTCTGGAGTAACGTCCCGCTGACATTACCCCGCGGAATTTTCCATTGCTTCCCGTCCCTCCAAATCCTAAAAGGACCTCTCACGGCTGTGGCGGAAAACCAGCCGGAACGTCCGCACGTCAAGCCGGATGCCCACTCCGGAAAACCACGGACCCCTAAAAAAACCGCATGCGGACATTCATTCCAGATTATCTCGCCGAACTGGACTCGTTGCTGGCCTCGCCATTGAAACCGATCGGCGATGAACAGTTCGGCCGACTCGCTCAACAGCTTTTCGCGTTTCAATTTGAGAATGTGCCGCCTTACCAGGCACTCTGTCGCGCGCGTCGATTTGCCCCGGATTCCGTTCCCGATTGGACGCACATCCCCGCAGTTCCCACCGCCAGCTTCAAGGAATTCGACTGGACCAGCCTGGCCAAAGGCGAGCGGACCCGGGTCTTTCATTCGAGTGCAACCACCCGCGATCGGCCCAGCCGCCATTTTCACAGTGATGCCTCACTAGCCATTTACGAACGTTCGCTGTTGTCCTGGATCAGGCCCTGGTTTTTATCCGATCACCCGCACCGACGCGATTTATGCATCCTCAGCCCCGAACCGGTTCATGCCCCGCACTCGTCGCTGGTACACATGTTCGGGACTCTGCGCCGCGAATGGGGAACGGCGGAGTCGCGGTTCGTCGGGCGATGCGATCCCGGCGGGCGATGGATCGTCGAACAGGATGCGGTGGAGTCTGTGCTGATGAATTCCCAAAAGAGTGGCCGGCCCATCGCGCTGCTCGGCACGGCATTCAACTTTGTTGAGTTGTTGGACAAACTCACGTCATCCCGGATGCGTGTGGCGCTGCCAACCGGGTCGCGGCTCCTCGAGACCGGCGGCTACAAAGGCCAATCCAGGGTGCTGCCAAAACACCAACTCTACCACAGGTTGACGGAACGGCTGGGGATACCGGGCACCTCGATCATCTCGGAATACGGCATGTGCGAGTTGAGTTCCCAGGCATACGATCACCAGGCAGGCGCAATTGAACCTGTTTCGGGGCGCACTTTTCGATTCCCACCCTGGGTCCGCGGTAGGGTCATCGATCCCGAGACCAACGCCCCGGCGCAGATTGGCGAAAGCGGCTTGCTCCGGCTATTCGATCTCGCGAATGTCTACTCGGTGATGACAATCCAGACCGATGACTTGGCGCGCTCGACTCCTGACGGTTTTAGGCTGCTCGGTCGCGCCTCCGCTGAAGTTCGCGGATGCTCACTCCAAAGTCGCTGAGCGCGCCGATGAACGACCTGCGTTTAGCTTGGCCTCGCATGATTCGGCGATTCGTCGGATGGATCTTCAGTTCGAACGCCGGCTCGCCAGTGTCGACCGAAACTGCTCCATTGAATCTGCAAGGCGCAACTGTTGAAGGTCGGACCTCCGCTCCCATCCCATCCCACCCCACCCGGACGCTCTGGCTGCTGGGAGCGCTGCACGCGCTCACCCACATTTATCATATTGCCCTGGTGCCGCTCTACCTCCCGATCCAGCGCGAACTGGGCCTGGAAAGCGTGGAACAGGCGACCTTCCTCCAAACGCTCCTGATGCTGGCCTACTTTGTTCCGAGCTATGGCATGGGCATCCTGGCAGACCGCCTCAACCGCCGCTGGCTTCTGACCTTCGGGCTCGTCGTCAATGGGCTCGGATTTGTCGGATTAGCCCTGGCCCCTGATTTCCAATGGGCCCTCGCGAGCGTTTTTATCGCGGGAATCGGCGGCAGCTTCTATCACCCCTCCGCCACCGCCATGATCGCCCGATTGTTCCCTACCGGCACGGGGCGAGCCCTGGGACTGGTGGGAATCGGGGCAGGCGTCGGCTTCTTTCTGAGCCCTATCTACACCGGTTGGCGCGCCGAAATCTCGGGCTGGCGCGCGCCGGTCCTCGAACTGGGGTTGCTCGGCGTCGCAATGGCCGCGCTCTTCTTTGTCCTCGCGGGACCCCAGGCGTCGGATGATCCGCCCGCGCGCACGGGCCGCGCTGTCCCGATGTTCCCGACGCGCGCTCTGTGGATGGCGTTCATCATGGCCAGCATTCTGTTCGGCCTGCGCGATTTCGCCGGCACGGGCATGGGCAGTCTGAGTTCACTTTTCATGCAGAAGGTGCATGGCTTCGGCTTGCACGAAACGGGGCTCACGATCAGCTCGATCTTTCTTGCGGCCGTCATCAGCAATCCCTTTTTCGGCGGGCTCAGTGACCGGGGCCGCATACGCTGGACCTGTTTTGTCCTGGGGATCGCCGCTTTTCTGGTGGCCGGGTTCCCGCACGTGCCACCCCAATGGTTCGTCCCGGTCTTCGCCATGTATGGTTTCTTTTTCATGGCCAGCTATCCCATGATCGAGGCCGCCCTGATGGAATCGGTGCCCGATGCAGTGCGCGGCCGGGTTTACGGGTTCTTCATCACTGTGGGTGGACTCATCGGCAACCTCTCTCATTGGCGGGTCGGTGAACAGGTCAACGCCATGGGCCCGGCGGCCAATGAGGCCGAACAGTATTTCCCAAGTTACACCGCACTCGCACTGCTGATCGTGTTGTCCCTGCTCGGGCTTCCTTGCCTCCATGCAATCCGAAAACATGAGCGGCTTGCCGATAAACGCCCTGCAAGTGCCGACATCACATGAAATTACCCAATTATTTCCTGGCCGACCTGCCCCGCGAAACCAGTTTCAGCCCGAACATGATCGCCGAGGCGTGCCATGCCTTGAAACAAAACCGGGCTCAGTTCTTTGCCTCAAAGAGCACGCTGAATCTTATCGAAATCATCGGCGACGTCGCCGCCGAGTGGGCCGACCCGCAATATCCCTTTCGCCAGCTCGCACTCTCCGATGGCCCTGCGGCGACAGGTTTTTCCCAACCCGTCCTCGAGCGCGGTCTGGACGTATTCTTTGGCCAATTGGCTCCCGACCGGCTTCGCCAGCTCGTCATCCAGGACCTTGGTCACCTTGAACGGTTGGATCGGTTCGTTGCCACCGAACCTGAACAACACACGCGTCGGCTGTCCATCGTCACCAGTCCGGATCTGCTCGTCCATATTACGGCGGGAAACCTCCCCGTCCCCGCTTTGATGAGCATGGTCCTCGGCCTGCTCGTCCGCTCGGCACAGTTCGTAAAATGCGCTTCCGGCACTTCCCTCCTTCCCCGGCTGTTCGCCCATGCCATCCACGCCCACGAACCCAAACTCGGCGCTTGCCTCGAGATTGTGGAATGGCCCGGGGGCGACACAGCGCTCGAAACGGCCTTGTTTGAACAGGCCGATTGCGTGACGGCAACCGGCCGCAACGAGACATTGGACGCCATTCGACGCCGTTTGCCAGAGGGCGCCCGGTTTGTTGGCCACGGTCATCGCGCCAGTTTCGGATATATCAGCCGGGAAATGCTCTCGCAATCCGAAGCCCGGCAAATCGCCAAAAGCGCCGCATTGGACGTCTCCGCATGGGACCAACTGGGCTGTCTTTCGCCCCACCTCTACTACCTGGAGACCGGCGGCGCGGTCAGCCCGCGGGATTTCGCCGAATTGCTCGCTGCGGCCCTCGCCGACCGGGAGACCATCGAACCACGAGCCCCGCTCACCTCCAGCGCAGCCGGCGAAATCGCGCTGCGCCGCACGGTCTATGACGTCCGGGCCGCTCAGTCACAGGAAACGCAACTCTGGCAAAGCCCCGAGTCCACCGCCTGGACCGTGGTCTACGAGGACGATCCGAAATTCGAAAACTCGTGCCTCAATCGTTTCGTCTATGTAAAACCTGTCCGTGATCTGACCGAAGCCCTCCGAGGTTGCGCGGCATACTCCGGGCGGATTTCGACGGTGGCCCTTGCCGCCTGCGGCGACAAACTTCGAGAACTCGCCACCGCCTTCGCGCGCTGGGGCCTGGCCCGGATTTGCCCGGTCGGCCAGATGCAAGATCCCGCATTGGCCTGGCGGCATGACGGACGACCCGCCCTGACCGAACTCGTGAATTGGACGGATTGGGAATTATGAATGTCGAATTGCGCAAAACCTTCCAGTTCGAGGCGGCCCATCTCCTCCCGAAACTCCCCCACACCCATAAGTGCCGACGACTTCACGGCCACAGCTTCAAAGTCGAGATTGTCGTCGCCGGCGCCTGTAACCCCGAACTCGGCTGGCTCATCGACTATGCCGATATCACCACTGCATTTCGACCGCTTTGGGAATCCCTGGATCACCGTTACTTGAACGACATCCCGGGGCTCGAGAACCCCACGAGCGAATCCATCGCGGGCTGGATCTGGGATCGGCTCAAACCCGCACTGCCGCTTCTCACAGAGATCACGGTAGCGGAAACGTGCACCGCCATGTGCGTCTATCGTGGTCAGATCGAACCCGGGTCAAGCCGATGATCTATCGCAACAACCTGAGCAGCGCGAATCCGGCAATCCCCAGGATTAATAATCCCCACGCCAGCCAGTCGAAGTACCTTCTCAATCACGATCTTCACCTGGGCCCCGAAAAGGTAAATCGCGCCCCCAACCGTAAAGAATCGTGCCGACCTTCCGATCACCGAGGCCAGGATCAATGTGACAAACCCGACCTCGAACACCCCGGCCGCAATCGTGAAAACTTTGTAGGGTATCGGTGTGAAGGCGGCCGACATGATCGCCAGGAACGCGTTGCCTTGGTACAGCTCCTGGACCCGGTCGAAGGCCGCCTGGGGAAACAGATAAGGAATGAACAAACCTTTGACGGCTTGCCACGCCGAGTAACCGATCCAGTAACCAATCATACCGCCGATGACCGATCCTATCGACGCAATCGCCGCGAACCAGAGCGAACGCCGCGGAGAACCCACCGCCAGCGCCAGTAACAGCACGTCCGGCGGTATCGGAAACACTGAGGATTCGATCACCGCCACAAAAAACAGCGCCCACACCGCCCCTTTGCGTTCCGACCAGCGCACCGTCCAATTGTAAAGCCTTCGCAACAACCCAACTCGACGAGCCTCCACACTCTCGGTCAGCGGAATCGGTGCTTCAGTCATGGGCGGCAAGTGGACTGAAAAACACCCGGCCCGTCAAGCCACTCGACGGAGCAACGTATAAGGGGACAGGTTCAATAACGACACCGCTGGCGCTGCCCCGCGACGACTACGCCGACGATCACCTGCCGCGGCAAGAGCCCGCGCAGTGACGTCATCCTCCCCCGGCCTCCAGCACTTGATGGGCGGAGACCTCCCTCTCGTTGACGCGGTCAATCGTTGGGCGAAGGGGACGCCGATGGAGGCTCAATCCGCTTGCCAAAGTGGGGCTGAATTCTTATGAGCTACCGTTGTAATTCAGATTACATCATTCAAAACCATGAACTTCCTGCGTCTTGCCCTTATCCTGGTCGCCGTTTCCAATCCATGGCTCACCGCACGGGCCGCAACCGTCCTGCTGCCGGCTACCGCGGCAAATCCCCTCGGGTCATCGACAACCCGGGGCTTCGTGGTTCGTTCCGCGCAGGCCCCCTCCGATGTCTCGGTGGCCAACAACTTACTGCGAGCAATTCGGCAGCTCGACGGGACATTGGTGGATAGTGAAGGGACGCCGATTCCCAGCGAATCCCTTCCGGGGCCGAACGCCGGCGGGAGTTACTTCATTGACGAGATTAACTTCGAACGGGACGCGCAGGTGTTCGACGTGACGGACGCCAGTGGGACAGTGGTAGTTTCATTTGTCGGCGAACTGTTCCCGGGGATCCCGGGCACCGGTCTGCATACGGACAACTTCGCCACCGAAGTGGTGGCTTACCTTGAGCTGTCAGCGGGACTTCACGAGTTTGGCATAAGCGTCAGCGCCGATCGAACGGATGTGAACGATGACGATGGCTACCAGGTATTCGTCGGGGCGAATCCGCGGGATGTTTTTGCCACCAAAGTCGCGGAGTTTCAACGAACAGCCCAGGCGTTCGTTTCCGATCAGCACATTGAAAACCGTTTTACCGTCGAAGCGCCGGTGGCGGGAATCTACCCGTTCCGCCTGGTCTATTGGCAGACGGGACGTGCCGCCAATCTGCAATGGTACACGATCGTTGGCGCGGAGGAACGTCTCCCGGTGAACGATCCGTTCAACGATCCACGCGCGGTCAAGGCTTATCGAGACTCCAACATCCCGACCGCCACGGCGCCCCACATTGCGGAAGTCAGCCCGTTGGCGGGATCGTCAGGAATCGACCCGGCCGACCCGATCTCCATCCTTATTCTCGATGGTCAGACTTCCGTAAACCCGGCTTCGATTCGGGTGATGCTGAACGGCGACGAAGTCCAACCCACCGTGAATCAAACCGCGGGCCGCACGACCGTTGACTTCGCGCCCGACCCTGCCCGGACGACGGCAAACAACCTGGTACGGCTTGAGTTCTCCGATTCGAACGGTCTGGCCCAGACCGCCGAATGGCAGTTTGCCATCAGCGCGAGCGGGGGCGCGATGAATCCGGTGACGGGCCAATGGGATTTTGAAGGCGGTAGCCTGGCGGCGACGGTAGGTCAATCTCTGGAATACCTGGACGGAGCAAACGGTTTAACCGCGCAGGGAACTTCATTCGGATCGACTGCGGCGTTCGGGATTTCGGATATCAACGGCGAACCGGCCATGGTGATGTCTGTCCCGGCGGATCTGGACCGAAACATCGGCTATATCATGGATCATGGGATCGCGCCCAATGGCGGCGGGACACTGGTCAACCAATTCACGCTGATCATGGATGTTTTCGTCGCCGACCAGGGACCGGGTGCAGCCGCATTGCTTCAGATCAGTTCGCCGGACAATACAGATGACGGCGATCTCTTCTGGCAGGGCAGCAACTTTGGACAGGGAACCGGGGGCTACAACGGGCGAGGCACGTTTACGGCCGGGGCCTGGCATCGGATCGCCGCCGCTTATGACATGGCAGCCAATCCGCCGGTTGTCACCAAGTACGTCGACGGCATCAAGCAGGATGATTGGACCGCCAACCAGGGCTTGGACAACCCGCGCCGGGCATTGATGCCGACGGCGATTTTGTTTGCCGACGGCGACCAGGACGAGCGCCGGGCAATGTATGTCAACAGCGTCCAGATTCGTGATGGCAAACTGTCCGATGCCCAAATCGTTGCCCTCGGTGGCCCGACGGCCGCCGGCATTCCCATTGCCACACCACATAGCACCGTCACCGGCCAATGGGATTTCGAGTTCGCCGATCTGGGCGCTACCATCGGTCGTAACCTCACGTATCTAGACGGGGATGCCGGGGTGACCGCCACAAACACGATATTTGGGACTACGGGTTCGGGCGATTTTGCCGCAGTACCCAACATCGACGGTGAACCGGCCAACGTCATGTATGTCCCCGGAGATCTGGACCGGAATGTGGGTTATGTGATGGACCATTTGATTTCGCCGAACGGTGGCGGCACACTGGTGAACCAATACACGCTCATCATGGATGTTCTGGTCGGCACCAATGGACCGGGCGCGGCCGCAATGATTCAGGTCAGTTCCCTCGACAACACGGACGACGGGGATCTCTTCTGGCAGGGAAACAACTTCGGCCAGGGCACTGATGGTTACAATGGCACCGGCATTTTTACTCCGGGCGAGTGGCACCGTATCGTGGCCGCGTATGACATGGCGGCCAATCCACCCGTCGTCGTCAAATATGTCGATGGCGTATTCCAGGATAACTGGACCGCGAACCAGGGCCTGGACAATCCTCGTCGATCGCTGCAATCAACCGCGATTCTATTCGGCGATGGTGATCAGGATGAACGTCGCGAGTGGTGGGTAAACGCGGTTCAGATCCGCGCGGGCCGGCTCTCGAATGCTGAGATCGAGTCGATCGGCGGTCCGTCGGCCGAAGGCATACCCGTCATTCTCACAGTCCAGCCGCCCCCGGCCTTATCCGTGGTTTTGGCGAACAATACCCTGGTCATCTCCTGGCCGAGCGACGCCACCGACTACATTCTGGAATCGGCGCCGACTGTGGTGAGTGGGTCCTGGACCCCGGTGGCGGGTGTGACCGGCAATTCAGCGACGGTCTCCGCCGCCGAGGTCAGCCAATACTTCCGACTTCGGCAATAACTATTGGATCCCAGACCGGCCCCCATCAATCCGCAGACGTCGATGATCGGCTTTTGGCGCCGCGCGTATGATGCGCTCGCTTCCGGGCATCGACCCTGCTCAGGTTGCACGATGTGAAGATCGAACTGATCAGTCTGGAATCCGGGCGTCGCATGCGAATTGAATCGAAGACGCTCTGCAAGATCCTGCATTTGGTCGGATTCCATGGTTGGAACCCCGAGCGACTCGACGGACCGGCGCCGACAGCCACGTGGGAGACCCAGCTCATCGTGCCTCACATCAATCCATACCTGTCCGGTGCTGTGTCAAGAGCGGACGCAGCAGGGTTATCCATGGGTCTCCAAAACATGATTGCCGCCGAGGGATTGGGGTTATCGCCGGAAATCCATTACGCGGCCCTGGCGGTTCTGGCGGTTGCCAAAGGCGGACCGTTCAATGTGTATCCCGAATTGGCGGCGGAAGCACCGGTTTCTGCGAGCTGAGCCCGTTTCGACGGATCGGCGGAGTTTTGCCCCGGATCCGATCGGCGCTGATTGAACTGGCAGGGGTGAAATCGACATCTACTTTCCCGCCCGTCTATCCCGGGGAAGGACCCATGCCTGAGGATGATGATCGAAACCGACTGCCGGGTAATAATCAACGGCCGCTGGCGCGGCGAGGAGTATTATCAGGGCACGCGGGCCAAGGGCGGCCTGGGTCAACTGGATAAGCGCGGTGCCGATCCCGAGGTGCTGATATTCGGCGTCGACTGCCAAGTCGGACAGGTAACAGCAGTAATGAAAATCGGTCACCGATCGCGCGATACCCAGCAATCGCCCGGCCTGCCAGCAACTCGCAATAAGATTGGAGTTTTGCAGCATACCCTCCAGGCAGGATTCATCCTCAATCGGCCGCCGAGCGCCAAGTCCCGAACGCCGCAATACGTCGCCGAACTCCTTCACGGTGAGCGGTTCCGTGGTCGAGTAATGCAAGTCCTGGATTGGTCGCTCAGTCATCTTAGTCAATAGCCAGTCTCTTCACCTCGTCAATAATCGTCCGCATGCTCAGGCGTCATCATCCCCGGCCGCGCCAGGCGCCGGCACCAGCGTTCTCGTCGCGGACCATTCTTCGATCAGGCGATAAGCCACGGCCAGCAGTGTGGGACCCAAAAATACTCCAATGAGCCCGAACGCGAGCGCCCCGCCAATGACGCCAAAGAATATCAAGATGAATGGCAGATTACTGCCCTGGCTGATGAGCCACGGCTTGACCAGGTTATCCACGCTGCTGACCAACAGGCCCCAGATCAACATGAATAGGGCCCACCCGACCAACCCCTGCTGATAAAGCCAGAGCACCGCCGGGACCCAGACGAGCGGCGGACCCATCGGGACCACCGAGAAGAAAAAAGTCAGCAATCCAAGAAGGGTGGCACCCGGAACTCCGGCGATGAGAAACCCTACCGCAGCCAGCCCACCTTGCACCAGAGCCGTCCCCAGAATCCCATAAACCACCCCACGCACCGTATTCCCCGCCGCTTCCAACAAGTGGCGTCCCTGGTCCCCCGCAATCCGATCGACGCCGGTCGCGAGACGAACGGCAACTGCGCCACCATCCCGCAAAATGAAGAATGCCAGGAACACGCTCAAACCGACTTCAGTAATACCCCGACCAATGGCCAGGCCGGCGCGGGGCAGCCACGATTGGGCCCAGGCGAAGACCTTGCGAAGGGCATTGGCCAATCGGGATTCTCCAAACTCAGCCGGCGTTTTCCGAATAGTATCATTATTCGTGACGACCACGCCGTCGGTTGATTCGCCGGGTGGCGCTTCATCCATGGGCCGCCTGAGTTGGTCCCAGAAAGATTCAAGATCTTCGTCCAACTCTTTCCAATAGGTTCTGGCCTGACCACCCACGAGCGGGATCCGGCCAAGCCAGACCGGCGGAGACGGTAATCCACCCTCGGACCATTTGCGCGTCGCCGCGGCAAGCGCGCGGGCGTCATCAGCGAGGCTGACCCCGATCACGACGAACGGGACCACTAGCACGATGGCGATACTCAGGGTCGTCAGCGCTGCCGCAAGCGTGCGACGATTACCCAGCCAGCGCGTGACCCGCCTCTGCACTGGCCACAACGTAAATCCGAGCATGATCGCCCACATGAGCGCGGATAGAAATGGGCGCATGACCACGAAGCATCCAATGAGAAGCAGGCCCAACGTGACTACACTCAATCCTTGTTCCAGGCGAGTCTTCGGTGGCAACAGCGAGCGGGGCGCCGTCGCGCCCTTCGAACCGAGGGCGGGCCGCGCCGGCGGCGGGGGCCCAGGCCCGACGTGGGCGGGCGCAGACCCGTCGCCGGAGCTCGCTCCTGAATCGGACACGGCCTTCTCCGGCATGGATGGAGTATAGGATGACTTGTGGGACTTGCCATCTGCAAATGCGACCGGTGACGGATGATTCGAACTGGCGCCGGCCGCCGGTTATTCCCTGCCGCGGCAACTGCTGGCCGGACGCAAGGTAAGCTTGTGCGTGCGCGGGGGCTTCGTTAGGGTGGGAATCTGGCAGCGCCGGATACACACCAGCGAGCCAAAGGGTAAAGCCATGAGAACCATATTACCAACCGTCGTGTTGAGCGTCATGATCCCTGTAAACCTCTCGATCGCAGCCGAACCTCCCCTGATTCCTCTCCGCGATTTCTTCCGCAACCCGGTGGAAGTGGGGCACGCCATCTCTCCAAGCGGCGACACAATAGCCTACCTGAAACCCTGGCAATCCCGCCTCAATCTCTGGGTTCAAAAGGTGGGCGAATCGGAGCCACACCGAATCACGTCGGTGACCGAACGCGACATCGCGGACTTCAGTTGGATCACGGACGACGTCTTGATTTACTCGCTGGACCAGGGCGGGGATGAGAACTTTCACCTCTACAAGGTGGGATCGGACGGTAGCGGCCTCCAGGACATCACCCCCTACGAACAGACCCGGGCCTCGGTGGTCGATGTCCTGCCGCGTTTGCCGGACCAGATCCTCATTTCGCACAACCGGCGCGACAAGACCGTGTTCGATTTGTTCCGGGTGGATACGCGCACCTGGGAATCGACAATGATCGTGGAGAACCCGGGGAACATCGTGTCGTATCTGGCCGATCACGATGGCAAAGTCCGCGTGGCGACCACGGCGGACGGCGTGAACACCAGCCTGCTCTACCGCGAGACGGAGAGCGACGCGTTTCGCACCCTGGTGACGAACGATTTCCGGAACACACTCAATCCCCTGGCGTTCACTTACGACAACCGGCAGCTCTACTGCGCCTCAAATCTCGGCCGGGACAAGGAGGCCCTGGTGATTTGGGATCCCCAGACCCTGAAGGAAACCCAACTCATCTATGAGCATCCGCAAGTGGACGTCGAAAACCTGCTTCGATCCGACAAGCGCAAGACCATCACTGCGGCAGGATTCGTGGCGGCGAAGCGCGGCTATCACTTTTTCGACGAAGAGCGCCGTCAGATCCAGGAATTCCTGGAATCGAAACTGCCCGGAGTGGAGGTTGCCCTGGTGGACAGCAACCTGGACGAAAACCGGTTTCTGGTGCGGACCACCAGCGATAAGACGCGGGGGGCCTATTATCTTTACGATCATTCCAACAAAGACCTGATCCACCTGGCGGATGTAAGTCCCTGGTTGAAGCCGGAGGATCTGGCGGATGTCGTTCCCGTGGTCTACCAATCTCGCGATGGGCTGTTGATCAACGGTTACCTGACTCTCCCCAAGGGACTACCCGCCCGCGGGCTCCCGACGGTGATCCTGCCTCATGGAGGGCCGTGGGCTCGCGATGCCTGGGGATTCAATCCCAGCCTGCAATTCCTCGCCAACCGCGGGTATGCCGTGCTGCAGATGAATTTTCGCGGTTCCACCGGATATGGGCGCAAGTTCTGGGAACTGAGTTTCAAACAGTGGGGACTCAGCATGCAGGACGACGTGACCGACGGCGTGAAATGGCTCGTGGATCTCGGGATCGCCGATCCCAGGCGCGTGGGGATCTACGGCGGGTCTTACGGCGGGTATGTGGTGCTGGCCGGTTTGACATTCACCCCCGACCTCTATGCGTGTGGCGCCGACTACGTGGGCGTGGCAAACCTCTTCACCATCCTGGAAACCATCCCGCCTTATTGGGAACCCATGAAGAAGATGATGCAGGAGATGATGGGCGATCCCGAGAAAGACCAAGTCCTGATGCGAGCCGCGTCGCCGGTCTTCCACGCCGACCGGATCAAGGCGCCGCTCTTCATCGCGCAAGGCGCGAAAGACCCGCGCGTGAAGAAGGCCGAGTCGGACCAAATGGTGGCGGCCCTGAAAAAGCGCGGGATCGATGTCCCCTATCTCGTAAAGGAAAACGAGGGTCATGGCTTCCATAACGAGGAAAACCGTTTCGAAGTCTATCGCGCTATCGAGCAGTTTTTCGCGAAACACCTCGGTGGCCGGGTGGAATCCGGAGAGGACGTTCTGGGGAAACTCTGACAGACAGCCGGTGAAGAACGGCTCGGTTGAACTCAACCACGAAGGTTTTGGGCCGTGCCGTCCCACCGTCTGTTCGATCACTTTTTGTTCACCGGACGATGCTGCCCGATGTCCGGGAACCGGCATCTATCTTCCGCCTTCGTGCTTGCTTCGGCGGGCGAGCAATTTTTTTGAAAGATGTGCTGGTGCGGTTCGTATTGCACTCGTGAGCAAAGTAATTCGCAGCCATGATGCCCGCCCCTTCCATCCAAGTCCTGTTGCTGGAGAATGATCCCGGCTTCGCCCGGCTGTTGCGGCACAATTTGGCGGCGTTCACCAGCTCGCGCATCGACTTGCGGCACTGCAGGAAGTTGGCGGTGGGACTCGAGTTTCTGAAGGCCAATCACGTGGACGCCATCCTGCTCGATCTCCAATTGCCCGATGGCCAGGGAATCGGCGCCTTCAAGCGGCTTCAGGAGGAAGCGGCCAATCTCCCGGTCATCATTCTCGCGGACTTCGACAGTGAAACTCTGGCTCTGCGTGCCGTCCGTGAAGGGGCTCAAGACTACCTGGTGAAATCCCGATTCGAAGGACGCGTGCTCTCGCGGGTGATCCGCTACGCCATCGAACGCAAGGAAACCGAGCGCCGGCTGTCAACCCAATGTGCCGTGACCCAACTCCTCGCCGAGTCCCCGGATTTGGACACAGCCGCCCCGCGCATCCTCCAGGCTGCTTGCGAGCACTTGGGATGGGAATTGGGAGCCGTCTGGACAGTCGATGCCCATGCCGAAGTCCTGCGCTGTCGTGCGACCTGGTGCCGGCCCTCCAGCGCCGCCGCGGGTTTCGCAACCGTCTTGAAAGAGGCTGAAATGCCGAAGAAAGATGGCCTCTGCGGGCGAGTCTGGAACGGGAAGGAACCGGCCTGGAGTGTTGCATTGGCCGCAGCCGATTTCCCCGGTACAAAGACCGCCATTGCCGCAGGCCTGGGGACCGCATTCGCCGTCCCTATTTCCGTCGATCTTCAAGTGTTGGGGTTGATCGGCTTCTTTGGCCGGGCCGGATGCGACAGTGACCAGGTCTTGCTCCAGATGATGGCGACAATGGGGGCCCAGATTGGCCAGTTCATGCTCCGAAAGCAGGTGGAGGCGGACCTGGCCGAAAAACACAATCTATTGCGGACGCTGATCGACACGTTACCCGATGCCATTTACGTCAAGGATTCGGAGAGCCGATTTGTCCTGGCCAACGTTGGGGTCGCCCAGTTGATGGGGGCCGCCAAACCGGAAGACCTCTATGGGCGCCGGGATTCGGATTATTACCCGAAGGAGTTGGCGGATCAGTATTACAGCGATGAGCGAGTCTTGTTGGCTTCAGGTCGGCCCCTCATAAACCGCGAAGAGCCCGTGGTCGATTCCCAGGGACACTGGGGATGGCTCCTGACGACAAAAGCTCCGCTTCGCGATCTCCAGGGCCGGATCACCGGTCTCGTCGGGATCGGGCGCAATATCACCGCACGCAAGGAAGAGGAGGAAAGACACCGACAAACCGAAGCTCGCCTCCAGGCCATCCTGGACAACACCACTGCGGTGATCTACCTGAAGGACCAGGAAGGCCGATATCTCCTCATCAATCGCCAGTTCGAAACGCTCTTTCGGTTGAATTCAGAACAGGTCCTGGGCCGGACCGACTTTGACATTTTCCCCGCGGAGTCGGCGGCCCGGTTGCGAGCGAACGATAACCAGGTCCTGACGTCGCGGCGTGCGGGTGAATTCGAAGAGGTGGTCCCGCTGGGGAATGAACCACGCACCTATATCTCGGTCAAATTCCCACTACGCAACAACCTGGACGAAACCATTGCCGTCTGCGGGATCTCCACGGACATCTCGGAGCGAAAGCAGGCGGAGAATCAGTTGGTGCAAGCCAACCTCGATCTGGTTGGGGCGAACCACGAGTTATCGCGGAGCGAAGAAGCCCTCCGCATCGCCCTGAGCCAATTGCGAGCGTCGCACACGGAACTTAAAGCGGCGCAACTGCGGTTGATCCAGGCCGAAAAGCTCGAGTCGATCGGGACGCTGGCCGCCGGCGTGGCTCACGAAGTCAAGAATCCCCTGCAGACGATCCTCATGGGCGTTCAATACCTCAACCGGCGATTGAATGGCGATGAGCCAGAAATGAAGATGGTGCTTTCCGAGATCATCGACGCGATCAGGCGCGCGGACTCGATTGTGCGCGAGTTGGTTCAGTTCGCCGGCGCGCGCACGCTTCAGATCGAACCGGAAGATCTGAATGCCGTCATTGAACAATCGTTGGCGCTGGCCAAGTACGAACTCACCAAGGGCCACGTGACGGTCAACAAGGATCTCAGTTCGGAGTTGCCTCATCTTCCCATGGAAAGGAACAAGATCCAACAGGCGTTCCTTAATCTCTTTCTCAACGCCGTCCAGGCTATGCCCGACGGCGGCACGATGACGGTGCGCACCTATCGCGGACCACGGACGACGAGCTCCGCCGACGGTGCGCCTGTCTCGGTGAATCCTCCGCCGGAACCGGCCGCGGTTGTCGCCGAAGTCGAAGACACCGGCAAGGGGATTCCGGATCAGATCCTCAATCGTGTCTTCGATCCCTTTTTCACCACGAAACCGATGGGGACGGGCACAGGGCTGGGACTGCCCGTGACACGGAAGATCATCGAATTGCACGGCGGCTCGATCGAAGTCTCCAACCGGCCCGGCGGCGGCGCCTGTTTCCTCGTGAAACTAAACCTTCAAACCAAGGGAGATCATGAACCGGAAAAGAATACTCATTGTGGATGATGAAGTCGGCTTCACTCAACTCCTCCAGCTCAACCTGAATTGGACCGGCCGTTATTCGGTCCGGGCTGTGAACGATGCCTCGGCGGCCCTTCCAGCGGCGCGCGACTTTCATCCGGACTTGATTTTGTTGGATGTGATGATGCCCGGCCTGGACGGCGGCGAGGTCGCCAGCCAGTTGCATAAGAACGGAGCCACTCGGGATATCCCAATCCTCTTCATCACGGCGGCGGTTCAAAAAGACGAGATCGATTCCCACCGTGGGGTGATTGGCGGCTTGAGGTTTATTGCCAAACCCGTCGACATCGACGATCTGATTGCTCGGATCGACCAGCAGTTGGAGTCCCAGCTACCGGGCGTCCTGGATGGGCAGGCCGTCTGCCTCAATCTCACTACCCCTTGAATTCCCCTGAACGTGCGAGGTGCGTCATGGAGTTTCGGCAATACCCCGTTAAGAACTGGACCAGGACGGAATCAGCAACGTCTTTGATTTGTCGGTTTCCAACCGGGTCACGCCGGTGTATGAGTACGTGATGCGCCAGCAATTCCCAGATCTGATTCAAACCCGCCGCACCTTGCTCGCGCGGCTCAAGGATTGGAAGGATCAGGATAGTTGGGAGGAGTTTTTTGAGATTTACTGGCGGGTTATTTACAATTTCGCCGTTAAATCGGGCTTATCCGACGCCGAAGCCCAGGATGTTGTCCAGGAGACCGTCCTCACTGTCGCCCGAAAGATGCCCCAGTTCGAATACCACCCTGAAGTGGGCTCCTTTAAGAGTTGGTTGTTCCATACTGCACAGTGGCGCATCGCCGACCAGTTCCGGAAGCGGGATCCTCGCGGGCAATCCGGCAGTCCCAGGTTCGATGCCACCCCGCGCACGGCCACGATCGAACGGGTTCCCGACCCGGCACCACCGCCCAACGAAGCGGTGTGGGATAAAGAATGGCAGGATGACCTGCTGGAACAGGCAACCCAGCGCGTCAAAGAGCTCGTCACCGCCCGACAATTCCAGATGTTCGACCTCTACGTGCGAAAGCGTTGGCCGGTTGCCAAGGTCGCGGAGGCGCTCAGCGTCACTTCCGGACAGGTCTACCTCGCCAAGCACCGCGTCTCCAAGCTCGTCAAGAAGGAGATTAGCCGTTTCGAACACGGGATGTTCAGACCCTCGAAGGTCATTGGGACTCCTTGACTCTGTGGGTGGGATCCCACGGCTTCAGGCGAAATGCCCCCCGAAAATCCCAGCAATCCTCATTATGGCGGGATCGAAGCGCCGGGTGAGGGCTGGATTCAGGGGCCTATAGGCCGGGTACCCTCACTCGGCGCTGGCTTGTAACGCCAAAGTGAGAACTGCTGCGAAAATCCTTTACACCGTAGTGACCGAAGTTTTAATTCTACACGCCCCAAAGTGCGCATCGGGTGGATGGTGCGCTTGTCGCCACATCTATGAACAGTGGAATGCCAAGGCATGATGAAACATGGAGGCAAATCGTGAAGACACGAACTAACTCGTCGGTGCTTCTGGGTGGTGTAATTCTCGGTCTGTGGTTGATCCCGTCCGGGAGGTTGGGAGCCGCCGAAGGCGGCCCGGACCTGGTGGCCGCCAGCCCGAGAATCCTCTGTCACCCTCAGTCTCAGACCGTAGATATTGATTATACGAACCGGGTGGTCTTCGAGGTCCTCGCCGAGCCGGGCGTCCCCTTGCGATATGACTCTTTGCAGTACCAATGGGAAAGAAGCCCGGTCATTGGAATGGGGAGGGAGAATTGGGAGGCTCTCGGTGGCCAAACAAACAGCACCCTGGAGTTGGTCTTGCCGGAAGGCAAAGCGGCGACGAATGATGTCGCCCACTACCGGGTGAGGGTGCGCGAAGGAGAAGAGGAAGCTGTTTCGTTTCCAGCTTCTCTCGTCGTCTACTGGCGGGGCGAATCGGCATATGCATTCGGTCCTCCCACGTTCACTAGTGGAGCCACGGGGGCGTCCTGTCCGGGTCGCTATGCGGGGTACGTCGTTTACCTCAAGAATTCTGGTTGGGGATGGAAAGCATCGGGTGAGGGCACTTTGGAGTTCCAAGATCGTGGTCAAACCAAAGGGTTCAATGCGCTTGAAGCGGTTCAATTCGGCAGTCCGCAGCTGCATTGTGCCCCTTTTCAGGAGACGCGACTCTCTATTCCCCACCCACCCGCCGGGAGCCTGTGGCGGTTCGCTGTTTACTTTCCTGTCGAAGGGCCGCTTCCGCCGGCTCGGCCTTATCAGGTTTACATCAAGAATGCGGACTAGCCGGGGCCGCTGCATCAGAGACCGAACCGCAATCGAACCATGAATGTGCGCTCACGGGGCCGATCCTGGTAGAGCGTAAGTGGATTGAGCCGATAATCCTGATCAGTGAGGTTAAGGATTCCGAGCGTCAATTCCGCCTTGCGCGGGGCCCACCGGTAGCCGGCGAACACGTTGAACTGCCAGAAATCATCCCCCGGGCGATCGGGATGGTAACCTCGATTGCTTTGAGCCTGCCAAAGCGCCTCGAACGCGGCAAAGAACCCCGATGGATGATTGAAGAGCGTGTGCAATTCGACCTCGTGCAAGGTGCCTTCAACGTGACCGTCGCGCTGAATTGTGCCGGGCTCGACCGGGACCTCAGGGAGTTCGGGAAACTCATCGGAGAGCTCCGCCTCAGTCAGTCGATAATGCATACCCACCGACCATTCGTCCGCAATAAGCTGGTTCAACGTGAAATAGAGAGATTGCTCCTGGTAGTCCAGTTGCTGATGCAACCCGGAAGGGATCGCCCATAATTCGTCCGGCCGGATCTCAAAGGCACCGACAGGTACGGTCGAACTTGGACTTCAAGAGCCGCCCCTCCAAACCCAGGTAGGTCCCGGTATTGAATCGCTGTTCCAGTCCTGCGCCGGCGGTCTCGAATTTGGCGCCGGCATTCGCGCCGGCGATCGACTCTGGCAGGATACTGCGGTAGGACTGCAGAAAACCCGCGATTTGGGTGGGTTCCAGGGTATAACTTTGTTCCAGGCTCGTGCTCGAAAGCGAGCGCGTATAAGCGCCCCGCAGTGTGCCTTGAGGCCAGGGGTTCCAGACGAAACCGACCTTCGGTAGAACTCCATCGATCGTCCCGGTATCCCGGGAGACCGGCGCCAAACGGACGTTCTCCGGGAACCGGATGTAGTCGTAACTGACCCCGGCCACCAACTGCAAAGAGTCGACCACCTGCCAATGGTGATAAGCATAGAATTCGGCGCGCTCGAATGCCGGGTCAAGTCGTTGGTCAGCCGGAGGATTGTCGAATAATGCGGAGGACCGTGATATGGGAGGGCTTTGCAGGTTGGCGGTCTCGAACTCGCCGTGCTGATATCGGGCCCCCACGATCGTGGTGTGCTCGCCGACTTGCGCGATGTGTTGGAGTTCGAGGGACAGGATTTTGGGTTGAACCCGGAGCCGCTCGTTCATGTTCAAATCGACTGCCGAGCTGATCGATCCATCTGGAAACCGGAAGAAATAGAGTGTGGGCTGGGTCGGATTCACCAACTCAAACTCGTCGTTCAGCCAGCCCGCCAAAGCCAGAGTATGCTGGCCCGGACTCCACTCCCGGTGGTAGCCGAACGTGAGGAAGGGCGCCTGGAGCTCGCTCGTGCGGGCGTGGCGTGCCGCATCGTTCTGATCATAATACTGAAAGAGATCACCCCCGCTCTGGTCGGCATAGGCGCCCTCAAAAAAGACGCTGTCCTGAGGGGTGGCCTGCAGTCGGAGCTGCAGGGCGAGTTGCAGTTGCTCCAGATCGTTGTTTGGGCGTTGACCATCCTCGGTCCGATAAAAGGCGTTCAAGGAATAACTCAGGTCGCCTAGAATGCCGTATTGGGCGCCCTTCTGAATCCAGCCTCCGTCACTTGAGTACTCGGTGCTTGAAACCAATCCCAGCCGGTTCCTCTCGAACAGTTGCGAGTATTCCTGCTGCGACACGGTGGATGAGAACGGGCCGGCCGCCACCGGGGCCAGCAGGTTGGCGACGAGATATTCGCTGTCGGTCGCGGTTTCATACCGTAAATTGATCAGCTTCGGATCGCGGAGTTGATCATAGCTATTGGCCAGAAATAGATGCGCTGAGTAATTCGCATAATCCGCCGTAACGGCTCGCGAAGCTTCCCAAACACCGAAATCCATCATTCCGGCATCCTCATAGATCCGGGCCAGGTTGGCCGATCGCACCGCCCGGTCTTGGTCCAGCAACAATCGAGAGCGATAAACTTGTCGGTTTTGATTGAGTGCTTGAGACCGCTCCAGTTCGCGAATCGCCCGGTTGATCCGGTTGTACTGATGATTCATGAGCGCCGAATATAGCCATACGGTTGGATCCGCATCGTCCAGGTCCCTGGCCCGATCGAGCTCTGCTTCGGCACGGTTCTTCTCTCCCGTGTCGAGATATGCCTTGGCGAGATAACTGCGCAGGACCGATCGTTGCGGTTCGAGGGCCGCGGCGATCAGCAGGTCCCGTCGACCTGCCTTGGAATCGCCTTGATTAATCCGGCATAGCCCCCGTCCCAACCACGCGTTGCCCAGGGCGCTATCAAGCTGGATCGCGTGGTTGAAGTGCCGGATCGCCGCCTGAATCTGGTGATCGCCGGCCAGGAGAAAACCCATCAGGCTCCATGCCTGCGGATTGTCCGGTGCGAGTTCGAGGCTGCGCTGCAGTGCTTCGCTTGCTTTGCGGATGTTGCCGAAGCTGAATTCGAGTTCCGCCACTCGCGCCCAGCCGAATCCGAACTGCGGCGAGACCAGGACTGCCCGGCGCGCCGCCTGCAAGGCCTCGGGCAATTTCGCCAGGGATTGCTGGTCATACGATTCAGCCAACCATTCGCTGGCAAGAACCGGCATCCTGGCTTGCATGAACGTTTCACCCTTAACGGCGGAAATCACTTGGCGCAACGCCTTCGCCAGGCGCAGCACGTCTTCCTGATTGCCGGCCGGGCCGGCTTGGATATCAAGCTGGTCCAGCAAGCCGACGGCTTGTTCAACATGACCCACACTCAACAGCAGGGCCGCCAAATATACCCTTTCAGCGCAATCTTCGGGATTACGATCGGTCGGGTATTTCTCCTGTGCCTGCAACAGATCGCCTTTGCGGTACGCCGCCAGAGACTCCGCGAGTGCCGTCTGCGCCCCGGCAGAGAGCGGAAGTTCCTGGAGGTCGACAACTGCTGGATAATACAAAGCCCATTGGATCACGCTGACCGCATCGATCACGGCCGTCACGGCGGGGGGATGCCCCCGTTCAACGATGCATTGTTCCGCGCTGGTCAGCCGGCGATCCCCCCACGGGCTGAATAGGTCCACCTCACCGTTCAGCAAGGTGAGCGCGGTTCGATCATCCTCGCCCACCAAAAGATTAAACTCCGTCCCACGTACCAGGGAGGAGATAATCCTGGAGCCCACCCGAACGTCTTCCGGTTTGCCGCGATGAAAGAGGTACATCAACCCGCGCAACAGACTGAAACCCGGCTTTTCGCGGTCGCTCCGCGGTGGTTCAACCACAAAGTGAAATGGCCCGCCAAAGTGAAGCACGGTATCGTCACCGGCCTGAAGCATAATGCGGCCGAATTCACGGGTGCGCATCTGATCTCCCGGACGGAGCTCATTCCCGGTGGCGGCCGGTGTCCAATCCCCAAAGTCTTTCCGCAAGATCTCCACGCCCTTTCCTTGGATCTCGATAACCCGGAGTATTCCGCGAGCCGCATCGTCACCTGGGGCTTGGTCTGCCGCTGGTTGGCTCTGGATGGTCGAAGACGCAATCAAGCCAACCAGGCACACCAACCCGCGAACGGCTTTCGGCGAACTGGTAATCCTTCGCACCGTGACGGGCATCGACAATAACGAAGCCCGCGCATGCTTCCACATCCGAATCATGGGCTGCGAAAGCCCAAGGTGTCTGCACCCTGCGTCTTCCCGCCGATTCCCACCGAACCGGAATTGCCTGTTAGGTCGCATGACGTCTCCGGTGGAATACGTCAGCCACGCGCAGTTTCTTTCATTAACCGTGTTTGCGGAGGCAAGTTGGCTCGTATACCCCGCACATCTCTTGTATTGCCGCTTCCATAGCTTCGCTTTCTGCAAAAGACCCTGGTATAAGGGATCAAAGTCTGACATTGCCGCGCAGATTTTCACGCCGCCAGTTGGTCCCCGAGGGTGTTGTGTCTTGCGACGAAGTCGCTTGCACATTTCGCAGGCCGGCGCCGCCGTGGGCATCGGCTTTTCAATCAACCACCCGACGTAAGGGACGGGCTTTTTGGTTCCGGCCACGCCGGCCTGCGAAATGTGCGTCTTAACGCTAGAGCGCCGGGGGAAAATTCTGTTTCAACACGAACAAATCTTGTCGAAGCGCCGCGGCATTGTGATAACGCTGACGCGGATCCGCGTCGCACGCTTTGAGGATAACCGCGTTGAGGGCAAAGAATTCGGGCGAGCCACCGTGCTCGGCAAGCGAGGCGGGCAGTTCCGGAAATCGTAACCGATCCATCCCCATGCTCGCTTCATAGAGAACCTTACCCAGGCTATAAATGTCGGCCGCCGGGCCGCCGGGGCCCTCCGGTGGTATGAATCCTTCCGTCCCAAGATAGGTCAACTTCTTACGCCCCGGATCCACGACCGTCACCAACCCGATGTCAGCCAGCTTGGGTTGATCGCTCACGAAAATAATATTGGAGGGTTTAATGTCGCGATGGACCAGGTTTTTCCCATGCAAGAATTCGAGCGCGTCGCACAGAGCCAGGCTCATCGTGACGCACTCGGCCGGCGACAGCCTCGCCCGTTTGACCAGGTCGCTCGCAAGAGTTCTTGGCTGATAAGATTCGGGATGGATTTCGCCCGCCGTTTTCTGGTCGTCCGCGGTCTCCATGACGTAGTAATAGAACCCGGCCTGCTTGTTGTAACCCACATGCAATACTTGAACCAAACCGGGGTGCTGCCTCGAGATCGGCTCGTACTTCTTGATGCCGTTGAATTCGCGCCAGTAGACCTCTTCCGAGTCAAAATCACCACGACGGATGATTTTCACGGCGCGGTGTTCCCCCGTCACCGTCTGTGCGAGCCAGACCTCACCATACGATCCTCTGCCGACGAGAGCCATGAGTTGGTAATCCGAGATCATCGCATGCGTGCTCTGCCCCGGACTGGCCACCATTCCGTCGGGAGCCCGGGCCGCGGGCCGGGCTTCGAGTGCGGTCAGTTTCTCCTCAAGCGTCTCCTTTTCATGGCGAATTCGGATGTTATGAGCGATGAGGGCGCATAACCAGGCTGCCGGGATTTGTCCAAATGCGATGATGGCCCAGGCAAACCAAATGTTCCGGGCGAACATCACAAAAGCGATCACCAGGACCACCACGATGCCTAACAACCCAGCCCCCAGCGCCAGCCAGGGGCGCAGCCGACACAATCCGAACCCAAACACGGCCGCGGCACCCAGCAGGCTCGCCAGTTCCCCGGACCATGACAATCGACGGAGCCAATCGCCCCGGTAAAGATTGAGGAACGCCGTCGCCATGATTTCCACTCCACTGCTCAAACGTCCGTCCCACCGCGTGTAAGGTGTTCGGTACTCGTCTCTCTGCTCCCATTGATAAACCGTCTGCGGTTTGCCACCCACAAAGATCACCTTGTCTCGAAAATAACTGTTTGGGCTTTCCAGGGCGCGATGATAGCTCAAATCCGGCAGCTCGCCGCTCGGCCCGTAATAACGCAACCAAAGGCGGCCTGGTAAGGCCGCTCCCTGTCGCGTCACCGGGGCGTTCAATGCCCGCGCAGCGGCCCAGGCGACAGTCGCGGTCCCTGCATCGGTGCTCGTGACGTGGGCTAACTCCAGACTCTGCCAGCGGACCACTTCGTCGGTGTCCGTTACGAACGCGGCGACACCCCAATCGCAGGCGGCTTCCTTCAACACTTCGAGGGGTGGGCGCACGGCAGAACCACTCGTGTACCGCTCCGCCTCCGGTGAGAGATCCGCGGGCAGTATGACGCGTCCCTGTTCGCGCATCGCTGCGGCGAATGCGGCATCGTGTTCGGCGGTGTCGGGGTCGGGGAAGAAAACGTCGAATACCACCAAACGCGCGTGGGCCTCCTGCAGCTTATGAAGGAGCCGTGCATGACGGCTGCGGTCCCAAAAGGGGTATTGCTGGCCCGTGGCCTGGTAGGTGGATTCGTCCATCCGAAGGATCAGGACCTCATCGACCGGTTTTTCGACAAAAAAGATAAACGGCAGATCGTAACTCAGTTGCGTGAGCTTCTCTCCCATCAGCCAGAAAACGACTCCCACCACGGCGGCCACCACGGTCCCGACGACGCCACTCCTAACGGCCTGGACCATCCGTGGATCGTTTCTCATCGTATTGGATACAGCAAGACTGTTCCGCGATTCCGTCTTCGCCGTCAAGCACGTCGGGCGACGGTGGTCTTCTCGATCTTGAGGCCACTTCAGATCCAGCAGTTCACGATGGCGTTACAAGCCTGCGCCGGGTGAGGGCACCCGGCCTACAGGTCCGTGAATCCAGCCGTCTTGAAGGCCGGGTGCCCTTACCCGGCGCTTGGATCCCGCCATAATGAGAATTTGCCACTTCTGATCCGCTCGCCCTTGACCCCGAATCGTGCGAGAAAGGATTTGCGGTTTACATTAAGTCAATTCTTACGTTTCATCCGGTTGCAGACAACGGCAATAGAACAGGCCGCGCCCGTAGCTCAGTTGGATAGAGCATCTGCCTTCTAAGCAGAGGGTCCCGCGTTCGAGTCGCGGCGGGCGCGCCATTCTCCTGGTCCGTCACGCCAGGACAATTTGGCAGGAGGGAAAAACGCTCAGTTGAAAAATGCATATAATGCGATAAACAACATGGGCAATAAGTACGAACAAGTTAAGTCCGGCATTCGGCCTGGGATTAGAGCGGTCTTTGTCTTTCGATCTGTGTTGGAAGATTCCCGGGCGATCCACCCGGGACGTCGGGCAGGTCAAACAGGTCTTTGATGTAGGTGGGCATGCAAATGTCCCTACTCTTTCCAGTCATCCCCCGGCATGATTCGTTTCATGAACTCGTCAAACAGCGGAACGGTGAACGCCGTGTCACCGTGGCTTGGGCTGTAAACCATTCCCTTGGTGATCAATTGATTTCTTGTTGGTCCCAGCGCCGTGACCTTGCGGCCCAGTTTGTCGGCGATGTCTCCCGAGCGATGTGGCCCGGGACCGATCTCGGCCATGGCTCGAAGATATTTCTTTTCCACCGGGGTAAGACGATCGAACCGCACCCGGAAAAAGCTCGCATCCAATGCTGCAATGGCTGTGGTTGTGGCCGTCTGCACATCCGCCAACGTGATGGGCGACTTCGGCGCAACATCCCAGGCATGTTTGCCCCACTCGGCTAAACCCTTTTCGGGTTCGAAATCCAAGCCGACTGTGATGTCCTCATAGGTAACCTTGAGCGCCTTCGCAAATCCCGCCAGCCCACGAAGCGCCCGCTGCGCAAGGTCCTTGGCTTTTTCAACTCGGGAAAGGCGCAACAACGCGTATCGCAACTCGGGCGCGATAATGGCCGGCAAGGATCGTCCTTCAGGGGCTTCGAGCCGCAGAGTTTGCACTCCGGTTGCCTCGGCATCATCACGCATGCGATCCAACAGGACCGTTTTACCCACCCCACGCAACCCAACCATCAATACGCTTTTTGCCGGATTGCCGATGCGGGCTCGCGCAATCGCTATCCGCACGACTTCACGAATTTCATCGCGGCCCGCCAGTTCAGGCGGGGGCGTGCCCGCTCCCGGCGCAAAGGAATTTTGCATCCCTGCTGCTGTTCAGCAGCTTCAATCGCGCTCTTTGGCATCGCGCTCGCCAATGACATGGTGCTCGTGACCAATTTGAATTCACTCCTCAGCAACGGGCTGCCAATACCGGAGGCCTCGGTCCGAGGCGCGTGCCTGCGCCTGCGCCCCGTGCTGATGACCGCGCTTGCGGCCGGGCTCGGCATCGTGCCCATGGCCCTGTCGCGCGGCACGGGCAGCGAAGTGCAACGCCCCATCGCCACGGTCGTCATCGATAGCCTGATCACCTCGACGCTCCTGACGCTGCTGGTAATCCCCGCGCTCTACCGCTGGTTCGCCGTCAAAATTGCGCCTCGTGCCTAACCTGCCTTCCACCAGGCGCGTTTCGCGCTTATATGCGTGCGTAGCGAAGAATTCCGCCGAGGATACGCGCTTGCCATCTCAGTTGTTACGTTCCACGCTTTTCCGGTGAACAGCATGGTTCTTCCGATCCTGATTGCCGGAGCGCTGCTGGCTATACTCGCCTGGTTCAGGTTTGGCGGCCAGGTCAAGAACACTACGGCCGTCCAATTGCTCAAGCAGGGAGCGACAATCGTCGATGTCCGGACCGAGGAGGAATACCAAACCGACCACATCCCTTCAGCGATGAACGTGCCGCTCAATCACCTTTCTCGACAAGCCCCAGGACAATTCCCCCGCAAAGACACAGTTCTACTGCTGCATTGCCTGGGCGGGGGACGAAGTCTGATTGGACGCAGCATGCTGAAACGTCTGGGATACACTCGCGTTTATAATCTCGGATCGGTGACGCGCGCCCGTACGCTCTGGGAACAATCCCGGGATGTGCAAAGCGACCGAACACCCGCGGATCGCTGAACCGGCGCGAGCATTGCGCATTTTGGACGATACGCTATTTTCGCGGCCATGCTGACCCTGGAAGAATTGGCGGCATTGGCGGCCGCACACGCGGAGGAGCTCCAACTCCAGGTGCGTGAATTCGACATCAACGGCCGGGAGTTCTGCTTTAATTCACGGCCGGCGATCATGGGAGTGATCAATCTCTCGCCCGGCTCCTGGTACCGCGAGAGTGTAGTGCTGAGTACCGAGGCGGCGCTTGAGCGGGCCAGGATCCTTGTCGCCCAAGGTGCGGACATTGTGGATTTGGGAGCCGAATCCACCCTGGATCACACGGAGCGACTGAATGAGACCGGGCAGAAGGCCAAGCTGCTGCCGGTGGTGGAAGGCCTCCGTGGTTCCGGCCACTTGGTTTCAGTGGAAACTTACCATGGGACCGTCGCCCGAGCGTGTTTGGAGGCCGGTGTAAACATTCTCAATCTCACCGGTACGATCGGGAACGAGTCCCTATACCGGACGGTAGCGGACCATGCGGCCTCGGTGATCATCTGCTACGTGCAGGGCGCCAATGTGCGGGAAGTGGGCGAGTTCGACTTTGGGGCAGACCCGATCGCCCTGATGGAGGAGTATTTTGGGCGGCAGATCGAGTTGGCATTGAGCTGCGGCGTGGAAAGGATTCTGATTGATCCCGGGATGGGATTCTATTACCGGAACCTCCAGGACAGCACCGTCCGGATTCGGCATCAAATGCGGACCTTCCTCAATACTTTCAGGCTGCGCCGCTTGGGATATCCCATTTGTCACGCCCTGCCCCACGCGTTCGAGCAGTTTGGTGACGAAGTGCGGTGTGCCGAACCATTCTTCGCAGTGCTGGCGTCCCTCGGTAAAGCGCACTTGTTTCGGACGCACGAGGTCCCGCGAGTGAAAGCGGTCCTCGGCACGCTGCAGAATTACTGACGCTGTCCGTGAGGCGCCGGGCGTGCAACGCACCAGCGCAGCGAGGGGACGTCGCCGGCGGGCGTGATCCTAAACGACCAGTATGCCTCCCTGACTGGCATTGCTGACGAGTTTCTGGTATCGCGCCAACCAACCGGTCAAATCACGCTTTACCGGTTGGAACGTCGATTTGCGTTCCGACAACACGGAGTCTTCCACCAGGATGTCCATGCGCCGATTGGGAAAATCGATGCGAATACGATCTCCGGCTTGTAACAGACCAATCGGACCGCCCTCGGCAGCCTCTGGCGAAACGTGGCCAATGCAGGCGCCGGCCGTGCCGCCGCTGAATCGTCCGTCGGTGATCAGGACAACTTTGTCTCCCAGCCCCATCCCGACGATGTAACTGGTGGGCGACAGCATTTCCTGCATGCCGGGGCCGCCCCGTGGCCCTTCATTGCGGATGACGACCACATCGCCGGGATTGACCTTTCCCGCCAGGATGCCTTCGCACGCCTCCTCCTGGCTTTCAAAGATGACACACGGCCCTTCGAACACGAAACTCGAACCGCAATACGCCTTGAAACCGTCACTGATTCCGGCGGTTTTAACCACACTGCCGTCCGGGGCGAGTTGGCCATAGAGAACCGCCAACCCACCGTCCAGGGTGTAGGCGCTGGCGGCGGGCCGGATGCAATCGTGGGGATCGAACAGAAATGCGGCGTCGTAGGGAACTAATCCGGCCGGTTTCGCCTGGGCGACTTTCGTGGAATCGGTGATCCAACGCGAACGGTGAATCAAACCCTTCTTGAGCCGGTCAATCTGTATCAGGCCCTGGCGAAGCTTTCCGCCCTCCTTGGGATAATGCCAAAAAAGGAGCGCCGCTGACCCGCGAATGGACGCCAATTCGGCCCGGGTCCGGCCTCCCGATTGTTTGTGCGCCGTCTCAAAGGCCTCACGGATCTCGGCAACGCCATGGTGGGGACAGTCTCCCTCGAGTTTGGCGTCAGGTGTGAATCGGGAAACCAGGGCATCCATGACCCCCGCATTCCAGGAAGCCGCGATGCGCCACAGTTCAATGGCCTGGTCATCGCCCGGAAGAAACATCATCGGCTTCGGCACGAGGTTGCCACTCGCGCTCCGTGCGGCCGGCCCCAACTTATCCGCCGGGTCGAGGACCAGCGCGGAAGCACCGGAGACGCGCACGACATTCGCAAGGGGAAGCGCAGCCGGGGAACGGACGTCCCACTCGGCGATGTTTTCACCCAGGGTTTTGCCTGTGACCGTGCGGCAGGCCGGATGGAGAATGCGGGTGCGGAGCGGCGGGGTTTGACCTTGATCGGCGTTATTCGCGTAGCCGTTGGCTTCGTCGATCCGCAACAACTCGCCCAGGATGGTGTGGATACCGCCGGCGCGGTGGACGTCCTGCACATGGTAGTCGGAGGAGGGTGAGACTTTACACAAGCAAGGTACTCGGCGGCTGATGGCATCGATCCGTGCGATGTCGTAGTCGATGCCGGCTTCGCGCGCTATGGCAAGGGTGTGCAGAATCGTGTTGGTGGATCCTCCCATGGCGACATCCAACGCCAGCGCGTTATCAAACGCCTCCGCCGTCGCGATGTCTCTCGGTTTCAAATCAAGCTCGACCAGCTTCAGAATCTGTCGGGCCGCCGAACGATACAGGAATTCGCGCTCTTTGGAGACGGCGAGGATCGTGCCGTTGCCAGGCAGCGCCAGGCCCAGGGCCTCAGCGAGGCAATTCATCGAATTCGCCGTGAACATACCGGAACAGGAACCACAGGTGGGACACGCGGTTTGTTCCAGCTTCGTGAGTTCCGCTTCGCCAATCCTGCCGGATTGGAGCTCGGCGACACCCTTGAACACCGAGATCAGATCGGACTTCTTCGAGGCGGGCTGCAAGTGCGACGGAAGCCCCTCCTGAGTCGTGGCCTGTTCCGCGATGCCTGCGGCCATGGGCCCCCCGCTAACGAACAAGGTGGGGATGTTCACGCGCACGGCGGCCATGAGCATGCCCGGAACGATTTTATCGCAATTCGGGATGCAGATCATGCCATCAAAGCAGTGCGCGCGGACCATCGTCTCGACGCAATCCGCAATCAGTTCCCGGGAGGGAAGCGAGTATTTCATGCCCGAATGACCCATGGCGATGCCATCGTCCACGCCGATGGTGTTAAAGATAAACGGCACACCGCCCGCCTCCCGCACCAGGCGTTTCACCAGCAATCCCACCTCATTCAAATGGGCATGCCCGGGGATGCAGTCGGTGTAACTGTTGCAGATGGCGATAAAAGGCTTGTCAAAATCGGCCTCGGATTCGATCGAGCCGGTGGCCCGGAGCAGGCTGCGATGGGGCGCGCGTTCGAAGCCTTTCTTGATGATATCAGATCGCATAAGGTAACAATGTCGCTGGCGGTTCAAAAAACGGCAAGAGGATCTCTAACGCGGATTCATGCGACACGAAAGCCCTTTCTGCGCGCCGGGCCAAACCCAGCCCGGCGGGTCCCACCGCCGCCCAACCGAACGGGCCGGAAACCGCAACGGTTGTTCATTCCATGGCGTTGGGACAGAAAGTCTTTGCCGGTCCGCCGTTTGTCTGGCCTGATCAGCGAACGATGATCACGGGAAAGATGGAAACGTTGCCGACAATTCTGCTGAAACCGGGAGAAGCCGACCGCATTATCGCGGGGCACCCCTGGGTCTATCAGAGTTCCGTTATGCGGCTCACCCATCCCGCCGCGGACGGTGCGGTGGTCCAGGTAAAGGACCACCGTCAGCGTTTATTGGGTGTGGGCTGCTATAATTCCAAGTCGAAGATTCTGGTGCGCATGCTGGCCCCCGAACGCGTGAATATCGACCTGGCGTTCTTTGTCGAACGGATCCGGTCGTCGCTTGAACTTCGAAAGAAATGGCTTCCCGAAGCCAGTTCGTTTCGAGTGGTCAATGCCGAGAGTGACTTCCTGAGCGGAGTGATCGTGGACAAATATGAAGATGTCCTGGTGCTTCAGACTGCCGCACGCGGGATGGACGACCGCAAATCCATGATTGTCGAGGCCCTCCAGCAACTGTTGCATCCACGGGCGATTGTGGAGCGGAACGACGCCACGTTCAGGAAATTCGAGGGCATGACCGAATCCAGTTCAGTCCTCATGGGCGAATTGAGCGGCACCGTCCCCGTGCATTTCCACGATCTCACGCTGGAGTGCGATCCCCAGGCGGGTCATAAAACGGGACTCTACCTCGATCAACAAGTGAATTATCGCCTGGTAGCCGAACTGCTGGCGCGTTCCGGGGCGAACCGAGTTTTAGACTGTTTCTGCTTTCAGGGTGCTTTCGCGTTGCACGCGGCACGCTCCGGAGCGACCCAGGTGCTCGGGATTGACCAGAGCGAGGATGCCATCGGTGTGGCACGCCGTCTCGCCGAGCTTAATGGATTGGGTGGCCAATGCGCATTCGAGGCCGTGAACGTATTCGACTGGTTCAAACGATCGACCTCGGCAGCCGAAAAGCCCGGGGTGCTCTATGACGCCGTTATCCTCGACCCGCCTTCTTTTACCCGCACCCGATCCGCAGTGCCGGATGCCTTGCGAGGATACAAGGAAATCCACCTCCGTGCCCTGAAATCCTTGCGCCCCGGTGGAACGCTCATCACTTTCTGCTGCTCGCACCACGTGGACGCGAAGACGTTTATGAACGTGATCCTTTCGGCGGCTTATGATGCCAGGCGCATTCTGCGGCGAGTCTCGATTTACAGCCAGTCGCCGGATCATCCAGTCATACCCAGCATCCCCGAAACGGAATACCTCAAAGGCTATGCCTTCGAAGTCGTCCGTTAACCGCGTCAATCCCCCGCAGCGCGGGCGACCGAGGGATCCTCACTGGCCGGTTCCAAAGACAACAGACCGCGCTGCCAGCTCATGAGTTCGTCGCCGCCATTTTGAGGCCCCGCAGCCAATCCAACGAGGGCGGCACGACTGACGATCACACTCGGTTCCAGGCCCAGCTTCGTCGCTTGAAGATCCCGAATTCGGAGGAAATGCTCGTACTTGCGTCTTTGGCTGCGGTTGAGGCGCAACGTGGGCCGGCACGGGATCACGGGCCAGGCGGAGGGTGGCAAGGCAAGGGCCGTGGCAATGGCGGTTTGAATGTCGCGGCGCCGGCGTGAGGAAATGCTCCTCGGCAACCAGGGGTCAATCGGCTTGGCATTCGCAGCGGCCGCGGCCATGGCCACGATGCTTTCATGGGGCATCACGAAAAATGGGGGGCGGGCGTGTCGAATGGCTTCCTGTTCGCGCCACTGCCAAAGAGCGCGAAGGACGGCCAGGGAATGCGGGTCCAGGCGGGCTGCCCCCTTGATCCGCCACGCGTCGGGCCGATCGAAAGAGCGAACCTGGGTGCATTCGCGGAGCAATCGCTCGCACGACTCGGTATGCCATTCCTTCCGGCATTTCGCCTTGAGCTCGTCGCTCAACATCTGCGCAATGGGCTGAAGATAGCGCGTGTCATTTCGTGCGTAATGGATCATCCGCTCGGTCAGGGGACGGCGGGCCCAATTCGCCTTTTGCGGTCCTTTTTCAAGTTTGACATTCAGGAGTCTGGCAGCGAGCGCCTCAAGACCTAACTGACTGTACCCCAGCAGTTTCGCGGCGAGCATCGTGTCAAACACCGCCCGGGGCTTGAATCCGTAGGCCCGAAAGAGCAGCCGCAGATCGTAGTCCGCTCCATGAAATACCAATTCTCGCCCACGAAGCTGATCAAGCAATTTGTTCAGAGAAATGCCCGCAAGTGGATCGACCAGGACATCGAGTGCCGGCACACTGATTTGGATCAAGCAGAGCTTCTCCGGATAGGAATGGAGGCTGTCCGCCTCGGTGTCGACAGCGACCCATTCGGCTTCCCGCAGGTTGGGCAGCAGTTCGTGCAAGGCGTGTTCGTTGTCAATCACGACCCAATTAAGCCTCATCTCCGCCGGGGACAAAAGCGGATTGTGGAGCTTGACTCACCCCTCGTGAATGGGCTGAACTTGAAGCCTCGATCACCCATGAACCTTTCATCCGCTTTTGCCACTGCGGCGGCCCAGAATGGTACCAAGACTGCGATTTACTGGGGAAAGGACTCATGGACCTACGAATACCTCGAGACTCAGGTCCGCCGGATGGCCCACCAACTTGTGCATCAATTCAACGTCCACCCCGGCGACCGGGTGGCGATTTGGCTTCGAAACCGCCCCGAGTTTGTCGTCGCATTATTCGCCATCCTCCGCGCGGGCGGGGTCGTGGTCCCGCTCAATAATTTCCTCAAGACCGACGAAGTGGTCTACTTGCTTCAAGATGCTGCGATCGGTGTGCTGGTCACCGAAATGGAGATGAATTCCGCCGTGGACGCGTTGCGGATCCAAATCCCGAAACTCAAATCCTTGAACGTCGAACAGGTGACGTCGGAAACGACGGCCCTGGAACAGATGGACGAGGCGCTCCCGCGGCAGGCATCCGACCTGGCTTTCATCATCTACACCTCGGGCACCACAGGCAGGCCCAAAGGCGCCATGCTGAGCCACGCGAACCTGTTGCATAACGTGGACGGTTGCCGGCAAGTGCTTGAGACGGTCCACTTCGATGGCTTCGTAGTATTGCTTCCGATGTTCCACAGTTTCATGCTCTGCGTCGGCATCCTCCTGCCGCTGACGACCGGGTCTTCCATCGTGCTGATCAAGTCCATTCAGCCGCTCAAATCCCTGATCGAAGAAATAATGCGTGGGCGAGGCACGATTCTCCCCGCGATCCCACAGTTCTTCCGGACCATGGCCATCCAACGCGTCCCTACTGACCTTCCACTGCGGCTCTGTGTCAGTGGCGCCGCTCCCTTGCCGGTCGAGACGTTGCGCCAATTTGAGCGCAAGTTTCCATTCCCCCTGGTGGAAGGTTACGGTCTAAGCGAAGCCAGCCCGGTGGTTTCCATCAATCCAATCCACGGAGGGGCGAAACCCGGGTCCATCGGAAAACCCATTCCTGGTGTGGCGCTGACCATTCAGAATGAAGCCGGTGAAATGCTCCCGGCCCGTGAAGTGGGTGAACTTTGCGTTCGCGGCCAGAATGTGATGCTGGGTTATTGGAATCAGCCGGAGGCAACGGGTCTTGTCTTGCGGGACGGATGGTTGTTGACCGGTGATGTGGGTTATCAGGACGAGGAAGGCTATTTCTTCATCACGGATCGAAAGAAAGATATGCTCCTGGTCAATGGAATCAACGTCTACCCTCGCGAGATCGAGGAACTCATCTACGAGTTTCCCGGCATTCGAGAAACGGCCGTCATTGGCCAACCGGACCGCCGACGAGGGGAGCAGCCGGTCGCTTATGTAGTAGCCAATGATGGCGTCACCCTCAATCTCGCCACGTTGACCCAGTTTCTTCGGACGCGATTGGCAGACTTCAAAGTCCCGCGTCGGATCGAGATCATGGAAGAGCTCCCGAGGAATGCTTCCGGCAAGATCCTGAAAACGGTTCTACGCAATCGTTCGAGCGCGTCGGATTCTGACAGTGCGGAGGACGAATGAGGCCTGGAGGGGCGGGCAGGGTTCGCGGCGCATTTCGAGATGAACAGGACATAGCACATTAACAATCAATAGGTTATGATAGAGCCCAACCACTCTCAAACCCGGGGTTGGCCGGGGTTTTACCAGTTGACGCTCTCCCAATACGGCTCGTAAGCTATTCCCCGGCTTCATCAGGAGCCATCGGTTGTCTTAATTTATTGCACGGAGACTTATGTCCGAAGGCTACTGCGTTAAGTGTAAGGCGAAAAAAGAGATAGTCGATGCCGTGGAGGAAACCATGAAGAACGGGCGCAAGGCTATTAAAGGCCGCTGCCCCACGTGTGGTGTCGTGATGTTCAAGATTCTCGGGGGTAAACCCATCAGTGAGGCCGATCCGGCACCCATCCCGGCAAATCAAGACAAGCCGGATGCCTGAATCAATTCTATGCCTCAGGAACTTTCTTACGTCATCATCACCCCCTATTCCCTGCACAAATCCCGCACCGGCGGGATTCTTGCCCGGTTGATCAGCCGCACCGGACTGGAACTCGTCGGGGCACGAATGTTCGCCCCAAGTCTCGAACTGGTTGAGCAATACGCTGAGATCGCCGTGTCCGATGACGACCCCCAGGAACGCGTGATTCAGGAGCTCATCCAGGTCTACATCCGGCAAAATCTCGCTCCCGATCCCAAGACTGGCCGAGGCCGACGCGTCATGATGCTGCTGTTCCAGGGCGAGGACGCCGTGCGCAAGGTGCGTTCCGTGGTGGGCTTGATCAGTTATCATCGGCGAGGTGGTGAGACAATCCGGGATACGTATGGCGATTTGATCCTGGATGATGACGGAAACGTCCGTTATATGGAGCCTGCGGTGCTCGCGCCGCCAACGGCAAAGGAAGCGAAACTCAAACTCAAACTCTGGGCGCGGTTTTCCGAGACGGACGGTGGGCTCGTCCAAAACGTCATTGCCTACGAACCCGGCGAAGAACCCGAACGCACCCTGGTCTTAATCAAACCGGATAACTTCCGGTTCCCCACCGGCCGGCCCGGAAACGTCATTGATTTCTTTTCACGAACGGGCCTTTACATCGTCGCGATTAAGATTCAGCGGATGAGCGTGGCCGAGGCGATGGAATTCTACGGGCCGGTCCGGGACATCTTACGCACCCGCTTGAACGATTCGGTGGGTGCCAAGGCCCGAAGCATCCTGGAAACAGAGCTGGGGTTCCCCATATCGGAGGATGCGCAACGCAGCCTGGGCAGCCTGCTCGGGCCGCTCTCGGGGGATCATCAATTCGAGAACATCGTCAAATTCATGTCCGGCCGGACGCCGAGCGAGTGTGACCCAAACATGCTCAAGGAGCCCGGGAGCGAGAAGTGCATCGCGCTGGTTTATGAAGGCCATCAAGCCATCCGTAAGATCCGTGATGTCCTGGGCCCCACCGACCCCTCGAAGGCGCCTCCCGGATCGATTCGACGCGAGTTCGGCTCCACCATCATGGTCAATGCCGCCCACGCGAGCGATTCCCCCGCCAGTGTGCAGCGCGAGCTGGGAATCATCCGCCTCGGAAAGGAAAACATCTTCCGACGCGTGATCCAGGAGTTCTACGGCGACGGCGAACTCTGATCGTGCCAGGTGGCCGCAGTGCCCCACCAGGACGGGTTGGATTGAAGTTGCCGAATGAGCGTGATGTCTGCCGCGGGAAATGCGTAGGCGGCCAGGTCCTCCGCCCGAATCCACGACAGATCGAGACAACCCAAACGCGACGGCTCCCCGCGTACCAGGCGGCACCGGTAAAACTTCAGGAGCACGGGATTCTCGGGATAGGTGTGTCGAACGGTCCCCAGTAATTCGCCGACATCGACTTCAACTCCCAGTTCCTCCCGCAATTCGCGGCGAACACATTCCTCGAATGTCTCCGGTTTCGATCGCTTACCTCCCGGAAACTCCCAGAGACCACCCAAATGCGCATCCCATGGGCGCTGAGTAATCAATAGTCGCCCGTTCCGAAAGATGAGACCGGCGGCAACTTCGATCTCCGGGCCCATGGCGCGTCGTGGAAATGCGCTCAGCGTCCGATGCTCTTGTAAATAAACCCCATCTGTTCCATTTCCTCCGGATCGAAAAGATTTCGACCATCGAAAAGAATCGGGTGGGTCATGACTTTCCGGGCGTGTTCCAAATCCAGCTGCTTGAATTCGGGCCATTCGGTGGCAACCACGAGGGCATCGCAGCCGTCGGCAACCCGGTTCATGTCTTCGATAAACTCGACATCCTTCAGAATAGCGGCGGCCTTCGGCATCGCCTTCGGATCGTGGACTCGGAGTTTAACGGCCTGTTTTTGCAGGCGCTCGCAGAGATCCATCGCGGGTGACATCCGGACATCGTCGGTGTTCTGCTTGAAGGCGAGACCCAGAACGCCGATGGTTTTGTCGCGCAACACCCAGAGTGTGTCGGTGATTTTCTTCATGAAGCGGTCCATCTGCTGGGTGTTGATACGTTGAACCTCCCGCAGTAAGGCAAAGTCGTATCCCAATTCCTCGGCAATCTTGACAAAGGCGCTCAAGTCCTTGGGAAAACAACTTCCGCCGAAGCCCAACGAAGCATCCAGGAATCGCCGTCCAATCCGATTGTCCAGTCCGATTCCATTGGCAACCTCCTGCACGTTCGCCCCCGAAGCTTCGCAAATCACCGAGATGGCATTGATGTAGGATATCTTGAGCGCCAGGAAAGAGTTCGCCGCGTGTTTGATCAGCTCCGCCGAGCTGATATCCGTCACGACCACCGGCGCGCCATAGGGCGCGTAGACCTCTTTCATGGCCGGAACCGGCCGCTGTGATGCCACGCCGATCACAACGCGGTCCGGTCGCAGAAAATCCTCGACGGCGAAGCCTTCCCGCAGGAATTCCGGATTGCTCACCACATCGAAATCAACCTTCGCCTTATTGTATCGTTTGATGGTCTCCGTCACTTTTTCACCCGTCTTGACCGGCACGGTGCTCTTGTCGACCACGATCTTGTACGAAGTGAGGACTCCGGCAATGTCCCGGGCCACACCTTCGATGAAACTCAAGTCCACTGATCCATCGGCCTGAGGCGGCGTCGGAACCGCGATGAAGATCACGGCCGATTCGTCAACTCCCTCTTTCGTGCTCGTCGTGAAGCGCAGCCTCCCCTCCGCCACGTTTTTCCGCACCAATGCTTCCAGGCCGGGTTCGTAAATCGGCATCTCTCCCGCGATGAGGGTCGCCACCTTCCGTTCGTCGCAGTCCACGCAAATCACGCTATGACCCCCTTCGGCAAAACAGGTCCCAGTCACCAAACCGACATATCCGGTGCCAATAATTGCAATGTTCATAGGACGGTCATCATTCCGGGCTCGAGATCGGGGCGGCGAGTTCCGGAGTCGACGCCTCGGCGGGATTGCTGTTGGTGGGCGCCAGTTCCGGATGCCTGGCGAGAAGTGCTTGCCGGCTACTCTCCGCCTCGTTCATCCAGACGGTCGTCCGCAGCTGATCGTAATACTGCAGGGCCTGTTGAGGTTCGTTTTTTGAATCAAAGAGACCGGCCAGGGCCAGTTGGCTCTGGGCACTCACGGCGCTGTCTGGATATGCGGCAGCCACCTCACGGTAGGCGGCGATCGCCTCGTCCGTCTTGCCTTGGGCCTCCAGGCAGGCGGCAATCCCAAATGCGGCCGTGCCTTTGAGGGGATCGCCTTCGTTACCCGATCGGAATTGCTCGAAAGTCCTTTGGCTTTCCGAGTACTTCCCCTCTCGAAACAACGCCGCAGCCGCCAACAGCAGAGCCCTCTGCCCGGCCTGGGTAGATGCGTATCGAGATGAAACGTCGAGGAACTCCTCCGCCTTCGAATCGGGGCTCGCAACACCGGCCGTTGTCTTGCGCAATTCAACCTCGACCAGCGCCGAGTTGGCGTCGATCTCACGTTGCGCCGACCACCAACGGTACAGGGTAATGCCGGACGCCAACAATGCGAACAGCGCGGCTCCAGCGATCACGCGCCGCTTATTCAACTCCAGCCACGCCAAAAACTCTATCCCTCGCGCGGACCCAATGGTTTCGGAACTCATAGCAAGTGGGCAAATCAATCGGCCACGACCTCAAAAGGCAAGCCCGAAATCATTTTCGATCCATGGAATGGCGCATTCGGCGCCCATCGTTCGATGGCTCAAAGCAGATCTTGACCCGTGAAAAGGGCCTGCCTACGTTGCCCACAATGCTCGATGAGCTTGCCCAATATCTGCCGGTCCTGATGCTCTTGCTCCTGGCGCTGGTCTTTGCCTTCGGCATGCTCGGTCTCTCCGTCCTGTTGGGGAAACGCGGGCGCGCCACGCCGGTCAAGGATACCCCCTACGAATGCGGTATGCTGCCGGTTCAGCGAGGCGGCACGCGCCTCGCCGTGCGCTTCTATCTGGTGGCCATGCTCTTCATCCTGTTCGATGTCGAGGTGGTATTCCTCTACCCGTGGGCGGTGGTCTACCGTGAGATGCTCGCCGAGCACGCCAACATGATCTTTGGCACGATGTTGACCTTTCTCGGCGTCCTCTTTATCGGATATCTCTACCTCGTCCGAAAACGGGCCTTCGATTGGAAGAGCTAAGCCGTAATGATTCATTTCAACCACGAATGAACACGCATAAGCGCGCGTGCGGGGACAGTCGCTCAACAACGTGAACTCAGTCACTGAATAGTGTCGGAAATCAGAAATCAGAAATGCTCCGTTCCCCTTTTTCATGATTCTGTCCGACCATGATTCTGTCTTTGCCCGGGCGGCATGAGGCGGCGGGTGCGGTTTTTGACTGCTAAGCCGGAACGGTGTTTCAACCGCAAATGACGCAAATAAAAACATGCGCTCACGGTTATGCTCGGCCAGTCCCATTGGCGTGATTGGCGGTTTCCTTTTCCTTGAGCACGCGGAAGCTTTCGCCGGCAACTCGTCGCGCGCCAGGCCGTAAGGACGGCATACCGATCGTCCAGTCCTGGTGCGGATGACAGAATCATGGGGGGGACAGAATCATACGGCACTTCTTCACCATGTCTCGCCGTGATCCTGTCGGCTGGCTCAATAGGTCAGGATGACGTTGCCATCGAGGATCTGGATACTCTGGATCGTGGGCGCGGTCGAAGCCTGCAATCGGTAGAATTTTGCGCTGCCTGTGGCTGGAATCGTAATCGTTCGGCTCGTCGTATCAATGGAGGCCGCCGGCTCCGGCGCAAACCCGCCACCAGCCAGGTCGGTTGCCGATTCAACCACAATCTCCGGTAACGACACCGTGCGCCATGCCTTGATCGCGTTGGGGTTGGTTGTGTCATTGATCAGGGTCCGGTCATTGGGATCGTCGCGGTTGACCTCGAACAGTTCGACGTTCGCCCCGCCACCCCGCTCGTAGTAAACCAGCCGGAATGGATAGAGGCCCTCGGCTTCGACCGCAAATTCGAAAGTACCGTCGAATGTCCCGCTCAGTTTTTCACCGAGTATGGTCGCCGTCACCTCTGCCTGGCTCGGCCCGGTGGATAGCTGGAAACCATCGTCGGATCTCACGCCAAATGTGTGGTAACCCGGCTGGAGTTCGAGATAAAACCGGGCTTCCATGGCGAAGTCATCGGTATTCCCGAGCGGATCAATCCCCGGGAACGCATCGAAATCGGGGAAATATCCGTCGGTAGCCGGGTTCTGGGAGTAATTGATCACCTCCACTGTGGTGTTGGTTTCGACCTGGATGGCGATCAGCGGAGGCACGGCCAGTTGTTGTTCCGCTCGCTCAAGACTGTTCGCCAGCGGCTGGCCCTCAAGGGTCTGGACGAGCCGAATGCCAAATCCGCGATCCTCGCCGGATCCCGCGGGCAAACCGCTTGAGGCCGGAAGCAGGAGGGGACCGGAGTAGGTCCATTCATTGGTTGTGATTTGCTGGGTTGAATCGGTGAACACAACCTTGTTCGTGTGAGATACTCCAGCCGTCAAAGGTGTTGTCATCGGATAGGTCACCGTCGCCCCCGAAAACAGAAAGGGATTGTCGGGCGCTTGCACGGACACGTCGATGGTTAAATCGGCCGCCGGAATCTCCACCGAGTCAATCCAGAGCCGGATCGAGTCCGTAACGACCGTTCGATCCATATCCACAATCCCGACCTTGACTACCGGCAGCCCCGTACTCGCCGCTGCCATCGGCCGCGGAACCAATTCGGTTATCGCCGGCCCAAGCGATCCCGCGGCGGGGGCAGCGGCCTCGAAATTGTCGAAGGTCGCGCGTGCCACGGTAAAGGCATCGGCGTCATTGCGATCAAATACGAAGATCCCCACGTTCCCGCTCGGGTAACTGCCCGGATCCGCGGAGAGGACCGAGGCGAGGGGATTTAACAGATCCGACTTCAAGAAGACCTGTCCCAGCAAGATGATCCCGTCGCTGGTGCATACCCAGCGGAATGGCCCGTCGGCTGGACGCAACGGCACTGGCGTTTCCGCAATCGTGTCCGGGGCTTCCTGGTTAATTGTATTGAGCTGGAGATTGTCGTCCAACGCGTTGAAGTTCATCACAAAACCGCCGCTCGTCCCTATGCCCAGGTCCGTGCCCCGCACAATGAGACCATACGCCTCGTCGACCCTGGGATCCCAATTCAGAATGTCCACCGCCACCCGAAAGCGTCCATAGCTCTCCTCGCGATACAAGAAGGCTCGGCCGGGACCCGCGGCGCCGCCCAATTCGGACGGAGGCGGGTTGACGAGGATTTGGAAGCCCTTGCCACCTGTTCCATCATCCGGGAATGAATACTCCACGATCTCCGGCGGCAGCCCGATCTGGGTGAGATCCAATCGCGTCCAACCCGCGGTGTCGCCATCGTCGAAGTCGTCGGAAACCTCTTGTGCCTGCAGACCGACGACGCCGGGAAGGAGAAGGGTAAGTGCCAGGCCCATGGCGCATACCTTTCTACTTTGACTGGGAACGAACGGATCACATTGAACCGGGGTGCGACTGTGGGTTGCACCCGCCGAGGGACGACTCTGAATCATATCGACGCTGGGTTGAGTTGGACAGCAGATCGGGAACTCCCTGTTTCTTTATCCCTACCACATCGCCCAAGTCAATAGAAACACACAACCTCAACCCAGGCCCGTAATCCGGCCGTCCCGAAGGAGATACCGCCGGCGCCATTCTGCGCGGGATATCTTGCCCCGCTCGTTCGCATCCAGACCCGCTACCGCGCACCAGTCCCGCGGCACCTGCCAGGCCGGAAGACGCGCGCTCAGAAAACGACGCAACTCTGCCGGGTCCGGCGTTCCGCGCGCGGCTATGAGCGCGACAATGATTTCTCCCCGGCTGTCCCGGGCGGGCGCGCCAAAGACGAGGCAGGTGGTCACCTCCGGATGATCCGAGAGCGCTCGCTCGATGATTTCGGGCAGCACCTTCCGGCCCGCAACATTAATCACGTCACTCGCGCGCCCCAGCAGATGAATCTCATCCCCGCGCAGCTCGGCGAAATCATTCGAAAGGTAATGTCCGTGACCCAGGTTGTCTTCCGGCTCGGGCCAATAGCCCTGTCCTACGGCTTTGCTCCGGACACTCAAACAACCGCCATCCGCGATCGAGACCTCCACTCCGTGCATCGGACGTCCCACGCAGGTGAATTCCCGGCGCGGCTGCTCCGTCGCATCGTAGGCAATTCCGCCACATTCACTTGCCCCATAAAAATTGTGAATCTTCACTCCAGCGGATTCGTGGACCTCGAGTTCAAGACTGCGGGGAAGCGGCGCGCCAGCCGAGATGGCGAGGCGGATGCCACGGGTAATGGATCCGGCCTGGTGCCAGGTTTGCCATAATGCAGGAACCGCAGGCAAAGTTATCGGCCCGAACTGTTCGGCTGCCTGTCGAACGACTTCGGGCAATCCCGTATTGGCCAGAATCAATGGGATACCCCGCAATACCAATGGCAACACGAGGCTGGAGAATCCATACGAATGCGCCAGGGAGATCACTCCCAGGTTCGGCCAATCCGGGCGAAGTTTCATCGTCGCAGTGATGTTGTCGACATCGGCGACCAATTGGCTTGCAGTGAACGCAACGACTCGGGGCTTGCCCGTGGTCGCTGAGGTGGTCTTCAGATGGACGCAGTCTTCCGGGATTCCTGCCAATGGAGGGATACTCTGGCCGGGGTCGAGGGGACACAGGACCTGCCCCCTTCGCCATCCATCGATCAAAGTCAGCAGAAAATCGATGCCCTCACCCTGCGGATATCGGATCGGACCGCGCGTTTCATCCGCCTGCCGGGCGGCGTCGTCAAGCTCCTGGAAGGTCCAGGACCGGCCTGAAGCCAGCTCACGCAACGCCCACTGATCCGGATGTTGCTCGACCGTTTGACGCCAGAGTTCGTAAAGCATTGTGAGATTGCAGCCCGTCGCGCTCGTAGTTCATCGAAAAGGACCGATTGGCCAGGACGCGGTCGAAGCAGATTCGCTGACCTTGTTGTCGAGATGCGCCGGGTGCGCGAGCACGCCGGCGTTTTCGAGGAACGCCTTCTTCTCGATGCCATGAAGGAGCATCACGATCCCATGAAACGAGTCGCCACGTCGTTATGGCGTGGCCGGGCTGGCTGGATCGTCCTGGTCGGTCGCCGGTTCGTCCTCACCCAGGTCTTCACTGATCACCGGCGCAATCGCCTGCAGTTTGTCGTTCGTCTCCAGGTCGATCAGCTTCACCCCTTGCGCGTTCCTCCCCGTCTGACGGATGTCCCGGACAGACGTCCTCACCATTTGGCCACCCGAGGTAATCAGCATGATCTCGTGGGCATCCTGGACCGTCAACGCACCCACCAGGAGTCCGGTCTTCTCCGTGGTCTTCATGGTGATGATCCCTTTGCCGCCTCGAGTTTGCCGCCGGTATTCCTCGAATTCCGTCCGCTTCCCAATCCCGTTCTCACCTGCAACCAGCAACGTCGCGTCCGAGACGATCACGGCAAGCGCCACCACCGCGTCCTCCGCATCGAGGGCAATGCCGCGCACCCCGGCGGCCGGGCGCCCCATCGACCTTACGTCTTCCTCGGCAAATCGAATGCTCATCCCGCCGTGCGTAATCAACACGACCTCGTTCTGTCCATTCGTGAGTTCCACCGCGATCAATGCATCATCCGGATCGATCGTGATCGCAATGATCCCTCCCTTGCGCACATTCGCAAATTCGGACAGCGCGGTCTTTTTCACGGTGCCGCGCTTGGTGGCGAAGAACAGGAAACCCTCTTGCTGCCAGGTGATATCCTCCTTCGTGGCGTCGGTGCGCGAGATGACGCGAATGAGCGCGGCGATCTTTTCCTCGGGCTTCAGCTCGAGAAGATTCGCAATGCTCCGGCCCTTGGCGGCCCGGCCCATGTCGGGAATCTCGTGCACCCGCTCGACATAGACCCGGCCCGTGTTCGTGAAGAACATCAGGTAATCGTGCGTGCCGGCGGTAAACAAGTGTTCGATGAAATCAGCCGTATCCCCATCGATCACGACGGTCTCGCGGGTCGCCATTCCGATCACTCCCTTGCCGCCTCGCCGTTGGGCCCGGTAAGAACTGACATTGGTTCGCTTGATCAAGCCGTTGTGCGTGATCGTGATGATCACCCCCTCGTTGGCGATCAGGTCCTCAATGGCAATCTCGCCCTCGTCCGGCACGAGATCGGTCAGCCGGGGGGTCGCGTATTTCTCCCGGATCGCCCGCAGCTCGTCCTTGATGATGGTGAGCACGCGAAATTCCTTGGCGAGAACATCCATCAGGTCCGCGATCCGCTCGAGCAGTTGCCGGTATTCCCCGTCCACCTTCTCGATCTCCAGCCCGGTCAACTGGTAGAGGCGCAATTCCAGGATCGCGTCCACCTGGGCCTCGGAAAGCGCGTACCGGCCGTTCGATAATCGCGCCTCGTTCCGGATCCGGATCCCGAACCCCTCGGCCTGCGCCCGGGAGAACTCGAACGCCAGCAGTTTGATCTTCGCCTCCTCACGGTTGCGCGAGCTGCGGATGATCTGGATGAAATCGTCCAGGTTGGACAAGGCGACCAGGTAACCCTCGAGCACCTCGGCCCGTTCCTCGGCCTTCCGGAGTTCGAACCGGGTGCGGCGCAAAACGACCTCGCGACGATGCTCGATGTAACAGTTGATCAGCTCTTTCAACCCGAGGGTCTTGGGCCGCCCATGATCGATCGCGAGCATGTTCACCGCAAAAGAAGTCTCCAGTTGCGTGAACTTGAAGAGATTGTTGATCACCACCTTCGGCACCGCGTCCCGCTTCAGTTCGATCACCACCCGCGTGTTCTCGTCGGATTCGTCCCGAATCGCCGTGATGTCCGTCAGTCCCGCCGTCTTCTCGTTCACCAACTCCGCAATCCGCTCCACCAACGTCGCCCGGTTCACCCCATACGGTATCTCCGTCACCACGATTTGTTCCCGGCTTCCCTTCAACTGCTCCACCCCAACCCGGCCGCGCACCTTCACACCCCCCCGGCCCGTGGTGAAATACTGCTTCACCACCTCCAACCCGCAGACCATGCAGCCGGTGGGAAAGTCCGGCCCCTTCACATGCACCATCAGTTCAGCCAGTGAAATGTCCGGGTTGTCAATCTGCGCGCAGATCCCGTCGATGATCTCTCCGAGGTTGTGCGGCGGGATGTTTGTCGCCATCCCCACGGCAATCCCCGTCCCGCCGTTCACCAACAGATTCGGAAATGCCGCCGGAAACACCACCGGTTCGACGTGGGTCTCGTCGTAGTTCGGCACGAAATCCACCGTCTCCTTGTCCATGTCATCCATGAGCAAGGCCCCCAACGGCGCCAACCGGGCCTCCGTATACCGCATCGCCGCCGGAGGATCGCCCTCGACCGACCCGAAATTCCCCTGCCCGTCCACCAGGCGTTCGCGCATCGCCCAACGCTGCGCCATGTGCACGAGAGTCGGATACACCGCCTGGTCCCCATGCGGGTGGTATTTGCCGATGGTTTCCCCCACGATCCGGGCGCATTTCAAATGCTTCCGGGTCGGCATGACCCCCAATTCGCCCATCGCAAACAAGATCCGGCGCTGCGAAGGTTTCAAGCCGTCGCGCGCATCCGGGAGGGCCCGGGAAATAATCACCGACATCGAGTAATCAAGGAACGAGTTCTTGATTTCCTCGGCGACATTGACCTTGGTGATTTTTTCACCCGAAGCAAACAGGGGAACGCCCCCGGTGGACGTTTCATTGGGTTCTATCGGTTCGGCCATACGCTAATCCAACCACCCACGAGAAAGCTCTTTCCCGCTCAACCATCCACCCAAAACTTGTCCTCTCCGTAACATGTCCGAGCGGTCAAAAATTCTAGACATCCAGGTTTCGCACGTTCAAGGCGTTGTCTTCAATAAACTGCCGGCGCGGTTCCACTTCGTCGCCCATCAGCTTCGTGAACATCTCCTCGGCTTCAACCTTGTCGGTCAGATCGATGCGCAACAACTTCCTTCGCGCCGGATCCATCGTGGTCTCAAACAATTCCCTCGGGTTCATCTCCCCCAACCCCTTGAATCGCTTGATCTGCAGCCCCCGCCGACCCACTTCCTTCACCGATTCCAAAATCTCCGGAATCGAGAATAACGACCGCACGACCGCGCGCTCGCCCTCCCCCTCGATTAATTCAAACAAGGGCAGGTCTTGCGCGGCGTAATGTTCCACGCTGAACCCTTTCCTTGATAACGACTGCAGCAGCTCGCCAATCGCCTTGCTCTCGTGCAATTCCACATGCCGGGCCCGGCGCGCCTGTCCTCCCCGCGCCTTCTCCACAAAGGTCGAATCCGCCTCTTCTTCGCCGAACAACCGCAAATCCGGGTTCGTCTCGCTGAACTCGCGCAACTGCGCTTCCGCCTGGAAATAGTGCACGGTCTCGTCGTTGCCCTGCCGCACCCGGACCAGATGCCGGGGCAGCTCGTGCGTCGCGGGATCGCGGTTTTCGACATAGGCGCCGAAATCACCGCCGTGCCGCTGAATTGCCCGGGCATACTTGTCCAACGACTCCAGCAATTCCAGGATCTCGGCCAATTGCTTCTGCGAAGGTTCTTTCCCGTCCGCCAGGTTCCGCAAGCGCACGTCTTCGGTCCCCAATTGAATCAGGATCCGGTTCAACTGCGCGTCGTCCTCGACATACTCCACCCGTTTCCGGCGGGCAATCTGGTAAAGGGGCGGCTGGGCGATGTACACATAACCGCCACGGATCAGTTCCGTCATCTGCCGGTAAAAGAACGTCAGCAGCAAGGTCCGGATGTGCGAGCCGTCCACGTCCGCATCCGTCATGATGATCACTTTGTGATAGCGCAGCTTTTCCAGGTTGAACGATCCCTCCGTCTCCCCATCCCCGATCCCGGTCCCGATCGCCGTGATCATCGTCCGGATTTCCGTGTTATCGAGCACCTTGTTCAAGCGGGCCTTTTCCACGTTGATCAGCTTGCCGCGGATTGGAAGTATGGCCTGGAATTTCCGGTCCCTTCCCTGCTTGGCCGAGCCTCCGGCGGAATCACCCTCCACGATATAGAGCTCGGTGTTCGTCGGATCCCGGTCCGAACAATCCGCCAGTTTCCCCGGCAACCCGCCGCCCGTTAGCGCCCCTTTGCGCACGGTTTCCCGCGCCTTCCTCGCCGCCTCCCGCGCCCGGGCCGCCAGCAAGGCCTTCTCCAACACCTTCTTGGCCACCGGTGGGTTGCCGTCGAAATAGGTCATCAGACCGTCGTAAACCACCGACGACACCAACCCCTCAATCTCCGTGTTGACCAGCTTCACTTTCGTCTGTGATTCAAACCGCGGGTTCGGCAGCTTCACGCTCATCACGCAGACGATCCCTTCCCGGACGTCTTCGCCCGAGATTGGCGGATCCTTTTCCTTCAACAGATTGTTCGCCCGCGCATACTGGTTGATCGCCCGGGTCAAGGCGGACCGAAACCCGGTCAGATGCGTCCCCCCGTCCGGGTTCGAGATGGAATTTGCGAAACAGAGGATCTGGTCATTGTAGCTGTCCGTATACTGCATCACGCAGTCCACAAACACTTCGTCCTTGCGCGCCGCCAACGCGATCGGCTTCGGATGCAGCACCTGCTTGTTGCGCCCCAGTTGCCTGACAAATTCTTCAATCCCCTCCTTGTACAAAAATCGCTCGCGCTTCTCCTCTTCCCGCTCGTCCAACAACACGATCTCCACCCCGGGATTCAGAAACGCCAGCTCCCGCAATCGATTCGCCAATACGTCAAATTTGAATTCCGTCGTGATGGTGAAAATCGTCGCGTCCGGCTTGAACGTGACGAGCGTCCCGGTCTGCTGGGACTTGCCGATCACCTGTAGTTTGCTCGAGGTGATTCCCCGCTCGAATTCAATGGAGTACACCAGCCCATCCCGCGACACCTCCACCTTGAACCAGTCGGAAAGCGCGTTCACGCATTTCGCCCCGACCCCGTGCAGTCCGCCCGAGTACTTGTAGGCCCCCTGACCAAACTTCCCGCCCGAATGCAAATTCGTCAGGACCAGCTCCACCGCCGGCATCTGGAACTTCGGATGGGTGTCGACCGGAATCCCACGACCGTCGTCGCGGATCGAGCACGACCCGTCCATATGAATCGTCACCTCGATCTTGTTGCAATACCCCGCGAGATGCTCGTCGATCGAGTTGTCCAGGACCTCGAAAACACAATGATGCAGCCCCCTCTCGTCCGGGTCGCCAATATACATCCCCGGCCGCTTCCGTACTGCCTCCAGTCCCTCCAGTTTGTCGATCTTTGAGGAGTCGTATCGATCTTCCACAACCGCTGACTTATTGAGTTGCTGCTCTTCCGAGAATTCTGCTTCTTCAGACATAGAAACCAAACCCAGGACGCCGTACAGCATCCGGTAAATAACCATTCGACAGACTTCAAATCGTAAAGAATCGAAGGGTGAAAACAACCTTTATTTCGTCCGGAACCCCCTGGAAACGCTATTACTTGTGGTCTTCAATCAGGCGAACCCGCACATATTGGGTTTACCCTCCCCATCCGATCGCCCCCCCCCCTCCACACCCTCCACATGATCTCACGTCTTTCCATCGCGTGTCTGCACCCGCTCCCATCGCGTTCCCAGCCGGCCCGGTCAACCTCGGGCTGCCGCGACCTGGGCGACATCCTTGTCCCCGCGACCCGACAGGTTCACGATCAAAAGCGCATCCTTTCCGAGACCCGGCGCTTGCTTTATCGCCTCGGCAATCGCATGCGCCGATTCCAACGCGGGGATGATGCCTTCGAGCCTCGCCAGCCGGTGGAAAGCGGAGAGTGCCTCGGGATCGGTGGCGAAGGTATACTCCACACGTCCGCGATCATGCAGCCAGGCATGCTCCGGTCCGACCGCCGCGTAATCCAACCCCGCCGAGATGCTGTGCGTCGCCTGGATCTGGCCCCACTCGTCCTGCAACAAAAAGGAGCGCGTCCCCTGCAAAACGCCCACGGACCCGCCTTGAAACCGGGCCGCATGTTTGTTCGGTTCGATCCCTTCTCCGCCCGCCTCCACGCCGATCATCCGCACGGTGGCATCTTCCAAAAAGGGATAAAAGAGCCCGATGGCATTGGATCCTCCGCCGACGCAGGCCACGAGCAGATCCGGCAGGCGTTTTTCCTTTTCCAACACCTGGCGTCGCGCCTCGTCCCCAATGATCCTTTGGAAATTCCGCACCATGACCGGATAAGGATGCGCGCCGTAAACAGTGCCGAGGATGTAATGCGTAGATCGCACATTCGTGACCCAATCGCGCATGGCCTCGTTGATGGCCTCCTTGAGGGTCTGTTGCCCGGCCTCCACCGCGACCACTTCCGCGCCCAACATCTGCATGCGATCCACGTTCAGCGCTTGGCGCCGGCAATCGACCGCCCCCATGTAAATCACGCACTGCAATCCGAACATCGCCGCCACCGTCGCCGTGGCCACTCCATGCTGGCCCGCTCCGGTCTCCGCGATGATCCGGGTTTTCCCCATCCGCCGCGCCAGCAGTACCTGGCCGACGCAATTGTTGATCTTGTGCGCCCCCGTGTGCAGCAGGTCCTCGCGCTTCAGATAAACCCGTGCACCTCCCAGTTCGCGCGTCAGCCGCTCCGCGAAATACAACGGGGTCGGTCGGCCGCAGAACTCCCTCAAATAATAATCCAGCTCCCGCTGAAAGGCCGGGTCATCGTGCGCGCGGCCGTATTCCGCCGCCAATTCCTCCAAGGGATGCACCAGGGTTTCCGGCACATACCTTCCCCCATACGATCCAAAATGGCCCAACCCATCCGGCACCGCCGCTTCCCCAACGTGACTCATGGTCGCGCAACCTAATGGAAAGACCCGGCTCGAGAAAGTGGAAAACAGCATGCTCACGTGGGCTTCGATGTTGGTTCGTAAAGACCGCCAGGTTGCGGCTGCGATCGTGATACTGAGCTTGTGTGACTTCAATGGGCTCGTAGAGTTCCCTCTCGGGTCTATTCGTGTGATTCGGGTCAATTCGTGGATCGACCGGAGTTGCGTGGCAATCATCCTGCCACTTCGGGGTGAGCGATCCGGGTTGGCGGCGGAGTGGCAGAATGACTGTTGGGCAGAATGATTCCCCGGCGGAAAGCCCTCATGTCAGGCGCGGCTCGCGCGATCCGCGCACCGGAGCGCGGCATTCTCGTCCTCCCGTCTGCTCGGCCGCCCCATGCTCGTCCGCCTCCTCGTGCTCGTCCTCCTCCTCTGCTCGAACGGGATCGAGGACGAGACCAGGCGCGGGCGTCCGCGAACGGTCCGATGCGTTGGAATGTGGCGGAATGGTTATGCGGCAGAATGATGAGAAAGGCTCCCCTATCGCATTCCGGTCGTCAGGCTGTCGAGGGTGAGGCAGATTGCGCAGTCGGATGGGAGATTCAGATTGGGGGCACATCTTCACATCTTCTTTACAATTGGAGCATCGGGCGATTGTCGAACGTCCAAAATCCGAACGCCGAATTTGGGGTGTTGCAGTCGTGGGAGGACCGGTCGGGGAATGAACCGCGGACCAGCCGAGCACACTGAAGTGCCGTAACACTGAGCCGCGATGGAATGTGTCGGATGAACGACGCCGTGCCGGAGGCCGGCGCTCCTATCGATCCCGCCATAACGAGAATTACCAAGTGGAAAACCTCTCAGCCCGCGCCCTTCGCTTCCGTCACGAATTTCCGAATCTTGTCCGCATCCTTGATTCCTGGAGCCGACTCCACTCCACTCGAGACGTCCACCGCGAAGGGCTGCACCTGGGTTATCGCCTGCCGCACGTTCTCCGGCGTCAAACCCCCGGCTATGACAAGCGGCCGCCCCAATTGCCGGGCCGCCACTGCCACGTTCCAATCGAACACCTCTCCACTGCCCCCAAGCCGTCCCGGGACAGCCGCATCAAGCAGCCAGGCGTCCGTCTTGAATTGAATCAGCGCGCCTAGAACCGCCGGGCCATCGACCCGAAATGCCTTCCAGATCCTCAACGGTTTGAAGCGTTCGCAATATTCCGGGGTTTCCTCGCCGTGAAACTGCAGGGTATCCAGCCGGCACGCCTCGATCGCCCGCCGGACGGTCGTCTCATCCGTGTTGGCAAAAACCCCAACCCGCCAAATCGGGTCCGGCAATTCCCGGGACAACTCCCGGGCCCGTTCGATGCCGATCCGGCGCCGGCTGCCTTCACAAAACATCAATCCCACCGCGTCGGCCCCGGCATCAACCGCCGCTTTCGCGTCCGCCTCGCGCGTGATCCCGCAGATTTTGACTCGCACCATGGGCTGGTTCAAGACGGGATCCCCCTGAGCTCGCGGATCTTTGCTCTCAAGTCCGACTCCCGCATCAGGGATTCCCCCACCAGGATGGCCCCGGCGCCACATCGCTTCAATCGTTCCACATCCGACCGCGTGCGAATGCCGCTCTCCGCCACGAGCATACCTCCTCGTTTTAGAAAGGACGCCGGCAACGCCGCCGCCACACGTTCCGTTGTCCCCAAATCGACCTCAAATGTTTTGAGATTCCGGTTGTTCACCCCGATTAATCGAGCCCCTGCGCGCAACGCCCGCTCCAGTTCCGACGCATCGTGCACCTCCACCAACACGGTCAGCCCAGCCGCCTCACCCAACGAATGCAGCCGCTCCAGCGCGTCATCCGAAAGTATCGCGACGATCAACAGAACCGCGTCGGCGCCCCACTCCACCGCTTCCAGCACCTGGCGCGGATCAATAATAAAATCCTTCCGCAGCAACGGCAGACCCACCGCCTCCCGGATTGCGCGTAAATGGGCGAGTGCTCCCTGAAAGAATTTCTCATCGGTCAACACGGACAGGCAGGTCGCCCCGGACCGCTCGTAGTCGCGCGCGATCGCCACCGGATCAAACGCCGGGCGAATCAAACCCGCCGAAGGCGATGCCTTCTTCACCTCGGCGATCAACGCCATCGCCGGCGAACGGGAGGCTTTCAACGCGCCCAGGAAATCCCGAAGTCCGCCTCGCGCCGCAATGGCGGCACGGAGATCGTCCTCCGCGATTTCGCGCTTGGGCCATTGGGCTATTTCGCTGCGCTTTTCCGCGACGATGGTATCCAGGATGTTCACGCTTCGTCGTCTTTGATGCCGGCCATTCGTTTGGAAGGACATCCCGCCCTCAACCAGCCGTGCACGAATTCGTCCAGGTCGCCATCCATCACTCCCTGCACGTCGCTGGTTTGAATCCCGGTCCGTAAATCCTTCACCATTCGATAGGGCTGTAAAACATAGCTCCGGATCTGGTTGCCCCACGAGATGCTCCCTTTCTCACCGTAAAACTTCTCCATCTCCTGGCGCTGCTCATCCTGCCGCAAAGCGAATATCCGCGCCAAAATGATCTTCATCGCCGTCGCCCGGTTCTGGTGCTGGGAACGTTGCGTCTGGCAGGCCACCACCAACCCCGTCGGCAGGTGCCGGATCCGCACCGCCGTCTCCACCTTGTTCACGTTCTGGCCCCCTTTGCCCCCCGATCGAAAGGTGTCCATCTCGAATTCCGTCGGCGGCACGCTCTCCTGTTCCACCTCGTCCACCTCCGCGATCGCATCCACACTCGCAAAACTCGTGTGCCGGCGCTTGTTCGAGTCAAATGGCGAAATCCGAACGAGCCGATGCACGCCCCGCTCCGCCTTGCAAAAGCCGTAGGCGTTTTCGCCAGTAATCAGCATCGTCGCGCTCTTGATCCCGGTCACCTCGCCCGCCAAAGCATCCGTCACCTCCGCCGACCACGATCGTCGCTCCGCCCAACGCTGGTACATGCGCAATAGCATCGCCGCCCAATCGCAGGATTCCGTCCCTCCCGCCCCGGCGTTGACGCTCAGGATGCAGTTGTTGTGATCGTGCGGGCTGTTCAGAAACATCCGCAACTCGAGCTCGTTCAACTCCCGCCCGAACCGCTCCAACTGCCGCCCCAGCTCTTTTTCGTGCCTGGCTTGTTCCGCTTCCGGCTCGGCCTCGGCCAGCTCGATCATCACCCGACAATCTTCCAGCTCCCGCTCCGCCGCCAGCATGGGATCCAACTGCTTCCGAATCGAGTTGGCTTCGTCGATCAGCTTCTGCGCTTGCTCGCGATTCGCCCAGAAATGCTCCCGCGCCATCTCGGCATCCAGCTCCCGCAACCGCTTTTGCACTTTGGGGACGTCAAAGAAACCTCCGCAAATGCGCCAGTTTGTCGCCCGCCTCCGTCACCTGCGCTTTGATTGCTTCGAACATACGCCTAATCTAGGTGCCCCAACCGCACCTTGCCCAGTCCTTTTTCCATGGATCCCCAGCCGCCGGCGCATTGCCAGGTTGTTGGTGGATCTGCATCATCCGCGGCGTGGGGGGGGGCACGCAAGGAGAACGTTTCTGCCTGATAGGCCCGGTGCGCTCACCGGGCGTCCGCCAGCACCGCCAAATGGACCTCCCCCGCAACACGTTTGCGTGATCAAGAATTCTGGATCGCCACCTGCACGTCCCTGCGCCTTTTCCAGCCCGCCCCGCCCATCGCCACAAGCATACAGCCCCACCCGAAGACATCACCGTGCCGCCAGTAAAACGTCCCCCCCTGCGCCTCGCCCCGTTCCCGCAAAGGAAGTTCCACCCGTAAAAACCCCCGGGCATACTCGTTCCCGCTCGCGTCCCGGAAAATCGCGCGCATTCGCCCAACCCGATCGATCCAGCAGGTCAGTCCGTTGTTCGTGCAGCGCACCAGCGGCACTCCGTTTTCCACCGCCCGAAACACCGCGTTTGCGGCATGTTGCCACTGGGCTGAGCTTTCCCCGAACCAACCGTTATTGGTCAGGTTCAGCAGAAAATCGGTGGTCTTGGTCACGTGCAACCGCGCGCCATGGGGGAACACATCCTCAAAGCAAATCAACACCGACAATTCCGCTTCGGGCCGCGTCAGGCGGAACGCGACCGGGCCGCTCCCGCTTTTGAAGCTTCCCTGGATCGGCGTGAGGTTCTTCAGAAAGGGCAGCCAATCCGCCATTGGCACGTACTCACCAAAGATCACCAGCCGTTGTTTTCGGTAACTGGCCCGATAGCTTCCATCCGGCGCAAACAGAAATGCCGCGTTGAAATAATCCGATTTCTCCTCGCCGCTCGCGGTCCGCCGCGGTTCCGAATCGTCGGCGCCGAACACCATCCAAACATGATGTTCCGCGATGAGATTCGTGATGGCGATGTAGTTCCCCTCGGTAAAGGCCGGCAAGGCCGCCTCCGGCCACACCAGCACCTGGGGATGCGTCTGCAAAGCCAACCGCGACAACTCCATCATCTGCTCAAAACGGTGCTCGTCCTCGTTTTCGTCCCAGATCAATTCTTGCGGAATGCTGGGTTGCACCAACGCCAGCGATACGGTCCTCCCCGCGGTCTCCGGACGCCCCGCCCGTCCATACCCGGCCATGATCATCCCCAGCAACACTACCAGCGGGAGCCCCAGGTCCGGCAACCATGCCGACCGATTCTCCGGGTGTCGGACCACCTGTCCGACCGCCATCGCCAGGCCAGCCGAAAACCAGGCCACAAGAAACGACACCCCGTATACGCCGGTCACCGACGCCACTTGGATCAATGGCACAATTCGATACTGCGTCATTCCCAAGGGCAGCCACGGAAATCCCGAGAACATCCGGCCCTCCACCATTTCCATCGCCACCCAGGCCGATGCCACCACGACCGCCCACACACAGCGCCGCACCCAACTCGCATTCAAAAGCCCCGTCATCGCCCACCCATCGGGCGGCGCCAGTCCGGCGTGTCCTTCAGGTTGTGCCAGCCAACGACGCAGCATGAACGAACACAACCAGGCCCAACACGCCGGGTAGAGCGCCATATACGCGCTCAACGCCACCCACCCCGCGATCGCCCCAGCAGGGAATGGGATTCTCAACAACCATGAAAGCGAAAACAGGAACCCTGCGAAACCGGTCAAATAACCCAGCCGAAAGGCCGCGTTCGGCGAGAGCAATGCCAGGCTCATCAATCCGCCGGGGACAACCCACGCCAAACCCGCCCAACCCAACTTCGGATAGGCGGCCCCCCAAAGCAGGCCGAGCACGACCGGATACAACATCCTGGCCCTGGGCATAATGCGATCAACTCGAAGCGCAGGTCGGCTTGAGGTGAAACTGCGTGGGTAACCCGAACATCGGCAACTCCCCTGTGCCGCCCGGTCAATTCCTCCGCAATCGGTAGAACATCACCCCGTCCGCCGCCGTCACCTGTACTGGGTTGCCCGTCGGCGCCGGGATCCATAGCCCCGAATTCAAATCCCCCGACATCTCCAAAATAAATCCCGGCGTCGCCGGCGCCCAAGACACCACCGCATCCGGCCCCGAGAGCTGAACGAACAACTGAGGCGCCTCTGTCGACGAGACCAGGATCACCCCCGGCCAGAATCCACCCTGCAATGTGTAAATCCCCCCGGACAATGTCGTGCCGGCCTCCGCCTGTCCCACAGTGCCCGATAACGTGTAATCCCCTCCACTGCTCGTGCCGCCACCTCCCGCCACCACGTGCCAGTCCAACGCATACGATTCCGCCAGCGCGATCGGACCGGCCAAGAGTGCAGCGCATATTCCCAAAGTGATTCGATTCATAATGTGCCGGCTTTCACTTGACGAGTTATCGGTGAATTCTCAGCTAAAAAGGCGGACTTTCAAGCTCATACTGTGGACAATGCCACATGCGCGCTTTCGTGGCCTCGATTCCCCCGCCCGCATTGAAGCGCGCCCTGGCGGAACTCCAGGCGACCCTCCGCGCGCTGCCCGGCGGCGATCGACTCCGTTGGACCCCGCCCGATCAAATCCATCTCACCCTGCGTTTCCTCGGCGAAATCACCCCCGAACAATCGTCATTGGCCATCGAGGCCTTGCGCCGCGCCTGCTCTCCATCCTATTCCTTTTCCCTGAAACTCGGCGGTCTGGGCTTTTTCCCCAATGCCCGGCGGCCTCGCGTCTTCTGGGTGGGCCTGGAAGGTCAGATCCGGGAACTGCTCGCGCTTCAAACAGCCATCGCACGGGCCCTTGCCCCGCTGGTCGACACTTCAGAGGATGAATTTCACCCGCATCTCACCCTCGGCCGCGTGCGTCACACAGGTGGGCGGCTCGACCTCACCGGGATCCAATGGACCGCTCCTGCAGTCGCTTTTGCCTGGCAGGTGGACTCGGTGCACCTCATGAAAAGTGAACGGAATCACGCGGGCGCCGTCCACTCGCCGCTCTTCAGCCTTTCCCTGTCCCCTCCGCCTCCCTCGCAGGGCCGCGATTAAGGGCTTGCAATCATACCGAAACGCATTATAGGACTTCCCAAGTTATGACGACGATATTGGTCTGCGCTCTTGCATGAATAAGCTTCAACCGCTGGGGGTGTCTTGAAGCGCCCCTATTTCCGTTCCCCACCCTCAGGCCCGTTCATTAGGATCAACGGGAAAATCCGCGCCCGCGAAGTTCGGGTGATCGGTGTCGACGGCCAGCAGATCGGCGTGCTGCCCCTCGGCGAAGCGATCAATATGGCCCGCGCCAACCAGGTCGACCTTGTCGAAGTCGCACCGAATGCGGTCCCCCCGGTCTGTCGCCTGGTCGACTACGGCAAATACCGGTACGAACTCTCCAAACGCGAGAAGGAAGCCAAGAAACACCAGCACGCCAATCGCGTGAAGGAAATCCAACTCACCGCCACCATCGATCCCCACGATCTCGAGGTCAAATTGAGCCATGCCGTCGACTTTCTCTGCGAAGAAATGAAAGTCAAAGCCTCGCTCCGGTTCCGTGGACGCGAAATGGCCCACAAGGAATTCGGCTTCCAAACGCTCGAGAAATTCGTGCAGGAACTCGCCCCGTTCGGCCAGCCCGATGCCCCGCCAAAACTCGCCGGCCGCAACCTGAATGTCATGCTCAGCCCGTTGCCGCGCGCCAAACGCGCGCCCAATCCGCGACGCACTGAGACCGAAGACAATTCCGACGGCCATTCCCAGCCTGACGACTCCAACGATGGCGCTGCCCCCGCTGACAATGCCGGCTCATCGGAAGATCAAACCGAAACGATCCCCCCTGCCGTCGGCAGCGAAGCCATGGCTAATCTCGGCGAGAAATTCGACGCTTGACCTGCCCCGGCGCGAACCTTAGTTTCCCACCCGCATGAATCTTGAAGCACTGCAAGTGGTGGTTCTGGTCGTCGTCCTCGTGGACGCCGCCGGGGCTTGTCGTGCTTAACGCAATTTCGACAAGAACCCACGGCTGGCAACGGTCGTGGGTTTTTTTATTGTCCCCCGGCCTTCGCGGCCCAGCGCAATACGAATTATGAGCAAAGTGATCAGTAAACCCGAGCCCCTCGCCGAATCGGCCGAGACCACCCCCCTCATGCAAGGGAATATGATCGTCGTCGCCGCCCTCGAACGCGAAGGCGTCGATACGATCTTCGCCTACCCCGGCGGCGCCAGCATGGAGCTGCACCAGGCCCTCACGCGTTCCAAAAAAATCCGCACAATCCTACCACGGCACGAACAGGGCGGCGCATTCGCCGCCGGCGGCTACGCCCGCGCGACCGGCCGCGCCGGCGTCTGCATGGCCACCAGCGGCCCCGGCGCCACCAATCTCGTCACCGGCATTGCGGACGCCTATCATCGATTCCGTGCCCCTGGTCGCCATCACCGGCCAGGTGCCTCATCACATGATCGGCAAAGGCGCGTTCCAGGAAACCGATTTCTTCGGCATGACGCTCCCGGTCGTGAAGCATAGCTATCTGATCACCGACGTCGAACGACATTCCCCGGATCATCAAGGAAGCCTTTCACATCGCCCAAACCGGCCGGCCCGGCCCCGTCGTGATCGATATTCCCAAGAACGTCCAGCAACAACGCACACGCCCGGTCTTCCCACAGGAAGTCAACCTCCGGGGCTATGAACCCGACAAACACGCCGATGACCTGCCGCTCAACGAAATCATCGGCCTGATCGAGAAGTCCGAGCGCCCCGTCCTCTACATCGGCGGCGGCATCATCTCCGGCGAGGCCACGGCGGAACTGCTCCAATTCGCCGAAGCAACCCGCATCCCGGTCACCACCACGATCATGGGCTGCGGCGCTTTCCCCGGCGATCACCCACTCTCCCTGCGCTGGCTCGGCATGCACGGCGCCGCCTATGCCAATTGGGCCGTCAATGGCGAGTTCACCAAAGAGACCGCCGCCGACGGTACCGAACGCACGGTCGCCCTCGCCCCCGGCGCCGATTTGCTGCTCGCCTTTGGCGTGCGGTTCGACGACCGCGTCACCGGCAAGGTCGACAAGTTTTGCGAGCACGGCACGATTGTGCACATCGACATCGACGCCTCGGAGTTCAACAAGAACGAAAGCCGCAACTGCCGGTGGTGAGCGACATCAACTATGCCCTCCATCGCCTCAACGAGCTGGTGCGCAAACGACCGCTCGAGAATCAATTCGGAGCCTGGCACAAGCAGATCGCGTCGTGGAAAATCAAGGCCCCGTTCCGCTATCGGCTCACCGATGAAGTGCTCAAATCACAACATATGCGCGATCATATGGGCGGCGAGACGGACCAGGTCATCCTCCCCCAGATGGTGATCGAGTTGCTCCACGAATTGACCCGCGGCGAGGCCATCATCACTACCGGCGTCGGCCAGCACCAAATGTGGGCCGCCCAATTCTACCAGTTCAATCACCCCCGCCAATTCCTCACCAGCGCCGGCCTCGGTTCCATGGGCTTCGGCTATCCCGCCGCCCTCGGCGCCAAAGTCGCCTGCCCCAATCGCGAGGTGATCGATATCGATGGCGATGGCTCATTCCTCATGAATGTCCAGGAGCTCGCCACCGCCCATATCGAGAACATCGCGGCCAAGGCCATCATCCTGAACAATCAACACCTCGGCATGGTCGTCCAATGGGAAGATCGGTTCTACGCCGGCAATCGCGGCCATACCTACCTCGGCGACCCCGAGGATATGCGGCAGATCTACCCCGACTTCGTCGCCGTCGCCCGCAGCTTCAATGTGAAGGCCGAACGCGTCATGTTTAAACGCGACCTGCGCGCCGCTCTCGAAGCCATGCTCGCCAGCACCGAACCCTACGTGCTCGACGTGATCACTCCCTACACCGAACACGTGCTGCCCTTTATCCCCGCGGGAAAAACGGTCGCCGAAATGGTCTACCAACACTGACCCGATCGCTCCCGTTCTCGTGGCCTTTTACCCAGCCCCGTCGTTCGCCCGCCGCGTGCGGGGCTGGATACTGGCCGTGCTCCTTGTCCCCTCCCTCCTCCGGGCCGCCGACCTCGCATTCGATTTCTCCGCGGACCCGATCGGACATCCCCCCCGAGATTTCCTCAGCACGGTCACCGGCAACGCCCCTCCCGGCGATTGGCAGATCCTCTCCGACAACGACCTGGCCGATCCCCGCCAGCCGCCCTCCTCGGTCCAGGTCCAACATCCGGTTCTTGCCCAGCTCTCCCGCGATCCGACCGACGAACGGTTCCCCCTCCTGATCTATCAGCCCCTGACCTTCAGCGACTTTACCCTGACCACCCGGTTCAAAACCGTCTCCGGAACGGTCGAACAAATGGCCGGCGTCGCCTTCCGTTACCAGGACGAACAGAATTATTATGTCCTCCGCGCGAGCTCCCTCGGCGATAGCTTCGTCTTCTACAAATTCGTCGAGGGCATCCGCAGCAACCCCGTCGGTGTCCAAACCCACATCGCCACCAATACCTGGCACGAACTCACCGTCAAATGTCTCGGCAATGAAATCCGTTGCCAGCTCGATGGCCGCGAGCTGTTCCCCTCGCTGACCGACACTTCCTTCGCCGAAGGTCGCATCGGTTTCTGGACGAAATCCGATTCCGTAAGTTACTTCCGCGATGCCTCGATCAACTACACCCCAAAAGAGCCCCCCGCCAAAAACCTCCTCCGCGAAACCATGACCCGTTTCCCGCGACTCGCAGGCCTCCGTATCTGCGCCGCCCCCGCGCCAGGTGCGCCCCCCGGTATTATCGCCAGCAGCCGGCCCGAAGAAGTGGGCCAGCCCGGAACCGGCGTCGATCGTGATGTCCTCGCCAAAGGCGCGATATTCTATGGAAAAGACGGGGATATTTCCGAAGTCGCCATGCCGATCCGCGATCGGAATGGCGAACCGATCGCTTCCGTCCGCGTCCTGCTCAACCGCTTTCCGGGCCAGACCGAGGCCAACGCCATCGCTCGCGCCCGACCCATCGTGGATTACCTTCAATCACGCGTCCTCACGGCCAAAGACCTCGCGCGCTAGAACGTCGTGTCCGCTCTCTCGACCGCACAGCTCGGCGCCGCCGCCCCGTGGGTGATGGTCGCTATCTTCCTGGCGGCTTCTCTGCTGATGATCTGGCGGCTCGAACATCTCACCCAAAGCGGGATGGAAGGAACCGTCCTCGGCGCCCTCGTCATGCCCTATTGCTCCGGCCTCGGCAATATCATCTTCGTCCTCGAAGTCGTCCGTCACGGGTTGCCCGGCCAGGAAGTCATGACCAATTGCCTCGTCAATAATCTCACTAACATGACCCTCTGCATCGGCCTGCCCGCCTTGATCTGGGGCGCCGCCGTCCTCCCCGCCGCCAAACGCCGGGCCAAACGCAAACGCCGCGATCACGAAAATCAACGCCTTTCCCGGCTCTCGATGCTCTTCACCTTGCTCGCGGTTCTATTCTTCACCGGCGCGGTCTGGGCCCTCGCGCGCGACGGCCGGCTCGATTTCGGCGATGGCCTGGTCCTGGTGGGATTATTCGTTTTCTGGCAATGCTTCCAGGCCTTTGACGTCCTCAAGACGAACGTTCGACAGAACCGGTCGCTTCCCTGGACATTGATCCTGGATTTCGCGCTCCTGTTAATCGGGGCCTTCGCGGTGTACCTGAGTGTGCAGTCCCTGGTCGATTGGCTCGCGCACGTCGAAAAGGGATTCATCAGCATTGGCAATCTCGGGTGGCTCAGCGGCTGGTTGCTGGTCCTCCCCAATGCCACGCTCGCCCTCTATTACGGCTGGAAACGCCAGCCCGAGATCATCTACACATCCCAGGTCGGCGATGGACACATCTGCATCCCCCTCTGCGTCGGGCTCGCCGCCCTGTTCCAACCCATCCCCATGCCCCCAATCTTCGACGCCGCGGTCGCCATCCTGATCGGCACGGTGGTGATCCACACCGCCGTTGTCCTGTTCTTTGGTCGACTGCCGCGATTCATGGGGGGGGTGCTCGCCGCCGTGTATGCCCTATTCCTGTATCTGGGCCTTCTTTAGGCCTGTCAGATCTCGGATTTTGACATTTCAAACCAGGATCGGACCTGGGCAAAACGGATGTGGCGCAGGCGCACCCAAGAGCGCCGTGGCTCACGCCGGCACATTTCAAAGCGAAGATATGTGAGCAGCAATACAAGAGATGTGCGGGCTAAATGTAATACATCTTCTCCCGTTCCTGGCCTTCTTCCATCAACTGCTGGAAAGTGATGGCATCGGCCGCACTCTCCAGTGCCTCCCTCAACTTCGCCCAGGCCGACCGCAATTCCGGTGGCGAACCCGGCTCCAAAAGCCCCGCTGAATCGAACACATGCCCGTGGATCGCCCGGATGACATCGCCCATGCTGATCTCCGCCGGAGATCGGGCCAGAAGATAACCCCCCTCCTTTCCACGCTGACTTTTGACGATTTGCTTCGATTTGAGCTCGATCAGGATCTGGATCAGGTAATTTGCCGGAATCCCGTACTCGACCGCCAATTCCTCCACTCGCACTGCCGATCCCTTCGGATAGTGCCTCGCCAATCCGAGCACCGCCCGCGCCGCATAATCACTCTTCACCGAGAGCTTCACGCGCGAACCATAGGCAGCCGCTTCATACGCTGCAATGCTCCTCTCCTCGCCGCCCCGCACATCCCCCCCGTACGCAGCACGCGGCTGTATCCCGTCTCCGGAACCAGCCGCGTACCGCCACTCCACACTGCCGCCCTGCCCCCTGCCCACTCTCCGCCACGCACTGCCGCACTGCCCACTGCCACCTACTCGCTTACTCGCTTACCCTTTCGGCTGCGAATACTTCCTCTGCCAACCCGGCGGTACCACAAACGGCGGGCCCGGCACCACATGCCCCGGGTTCCCCGGAGGACTTACAAACGGCGGCCCTACCGTCGGTGGAGGAGTCGGCGACAGCTCCGGATGCGGCTCGTCAAATGCCACCGGTTCGCTCGCCATCCGCTTGATCGCCTGCTCAATGATCGTAGTCGTCGATACTCCGCGCCCCGCCGCCAGCAGCACCGCCTCATCCAGGTAAGGTTTAAGATCCGGGTTCGCTCGCGCCAAACCCGCCAATACCGCATCCGAGGAGTCCGGCACCGCCTGCACCACCGCAATCGCCACCGATTCCGCTTCTTTGGGCACCGCTTTCGCCACCCGATACACAATTTCCCCCGCCTCAGCCGGCGCCGCCAACGCCGCCGTCCGCGCATACACCCAGGCCAACTCCGGTTCCCGCTCCGCTGCGGTCGACGCTGCGACCGGCGCCAGCTTGGGCGTGCCCCGGCTGATCGCGCCCACAACGGAGAGCAGCGCCGAAGGATTGATATCGGCTGCCGCCTTCACCACGGCGATGGTTGCGAGCTCTTGCCCCGCCGCCTTTTCCCGCCGCACCAGTTGAGCCGCCTTGGCCGGCAACTCCGGCGGGCGCACTGCGCTCAGTTGGGCACGATACGGATTGACTTCGTCCGTCGCCGCGCGCCCCGATAGTCCCGCCACCGCGGCCAGCGCCAGGAGAAGCGTGAGTTTCCAGGTATATTTTTTCATCTCTTCGTCACTTGTGTTTAGAACGGTTTATATCAACGCTGGCGGACAGGGTCAACGACCGATCCGGAAAAAGTTCTTGACCGCACCCGGCGCTTGAGCTTTCAGCCACGATTGCCTCTAATGCAGACCGCATGCCATCGGCCCCCACTGGTTCCCGATCTTCCCGCGCCCGTCCCGGTCCAATCCTGCGCCCAGCCGACGTGCATCTCTATCGCTTGAGCGACGACACTTCGGGCCTGCTCATTCTCGGTCTGTGTCTCTTCAGCCCTTGGGCCTTCGGCACCACCGAATCATGGTCCACCTGGGTCATGAACGTCGGCGGCGATCTCCTCGCCTTGCTCTGGCTGATCAAACTCGGCCTGCGCCGGTTCAAGGCGTATCCCGCCGCCCGACACGATTCCTCCTCGTCCTGCCTGCTGATCCGCGCGCTGTTCACGCTCACGATCGCCCTGCTCCTGTTCACGCTCGTCAGCGCCTGGAACGCCCGTGCCACCTACGACCCGGCCTCATTCAGCTTCGTCTATCACGACGCCATCCCCTGGCTCCCTTCCAGCCTCGACAGTGCCTCCACCTGGTTCGCCTTTTGGCAATACCTCGCCCTGGCGGGCTGCTTCTGGGCCCTCCGCGATTGGCTCCTCGGCAAGTCCGATCGCGAACATACCGGGCCGCCCCGCGATCGCACGCTCCCCCTCGCCGATGGGGATGCGCGCGCCCAACACCATCTCCTCCCGGCCCGGCTGCGCGCCTTGCTCTGGGTCCTCGCGGTCAATGGCGCCTTCCTCGGGATCGAAGGCATCCTCCAGCGACTCGAAGGATCCGGACGCCTCCTGTTCCTCATCCGACCGACCGTCAACCCGGGCGCTGAATCCCAGTTCGGCCCGTGGGCGTATCGGGCCAATGCCGCGGCCTATTTCAACCTGCTCTGGCCCGTCACGCTCGGGTTCTGGTGGACCCTCCATCGTTCCGCGCGCACCGGCCAATTCCGGCGTCACCTGCTCCTCGTCTGCGTGACGATCATGGCGGCGTGCCCGATCATCTCGACCAGCCGCGGTGGCGCGGTCATCGCCTTCGCGCTCGTCCTCGCCACTGCCGGTCTGTTCATCGCCGCGCAATTCCTCCTCGACGTCCCCCGACACTGGACCATCCTTCGCTGGGCCGTCACGCTCCTGTTGATCCTCGGATTTCTGGCGGGCGGCCTTTACCTCGGCTACCGGCTCGGCTGGACGTCTTTGGCCCCGCGCATGGAAGAATTCGAGCTCGGCTTCGAGTTACGCGAGAAGATGTTCGATGTCGCCCGTCCGATGGCCGCGGATTATCCGTGGTATGGCACCGGGCCGGGGACATTCGGCTGGGTATTTCAACTCTATCGCGGGGCGACCGACGCCTATTGGCCGGCGCAACTGCACAACGACTGGCTGGAAACGCGGATAACGTTCGGGGGCGTCGGGGTATTGCTGATCGCGACGTCGTTCATCCTGGTTCTGGCGCGCTGGTTCCAGCCGGGTGGAATCCACGGGGGCCGTCGCCTGGTGGCTTTGATCTGGCTGGCGCTGGCGGGTCTCCTGGTCCATGCCCGGTGGGATTTCCCGTTCCAGATCCATTCCATTGTGTTTCTGTTTGTATTGCTCTGCGCAATCCTGAGTGTCCTCAGTAAAGGACGGTGGGACGGTGGGACGGTGGGACGGTGAGTCGGTAGGGCGGTGGGTCGGTGGGAGGTCGGTAGGTCGGTAGGTCGGTATGTCGGTATGTCGGTATGTCGGTAAGCCAGTCAGTCGCTCAATCCGCGTACCGCCCCACCGGCCTACCGACCTACCGGCTTACCGACCTACCGGCTTACTTTCCCCTCGACCCGCCCACCTCCCTGCGATATCCAATCTCCGTAACCAAGGAGCTCCTATGCAGAGAGTGGATTCGTTCCGGGACCTGGAGGTCTATCAAGCCGCGTTCCAAACCCAACAGGAAATGTTCGGCTTAAGCCGTCGCTGGCCTCCCGCCGAACGCTACGCCTTGACCGACCAGATCCGACGCGCCTCCAGATCCATCGGCGCGAACATCGCCGAGTCCTGGGCCAAACGACGTTATCCCGCCCATTTCCTCAGCAAACTCACCGACGCCGACGCCGAGCTCCAGGAAACGCTCCATTGGCTCGATACCGCCCGAAACTGTGGTTATCTCACCGACCCCGAATATCTCGCGCTCGCCGATGCCCTGGCCCGCATCGGCCGCCTCCTCGGCTCCATGATCCTCCGCCACCATTCTTTTTGTCGGTGAGTCGGTATGTCGGTGAGTCGGTAGTCGGTGAGTCGGTCAATCGGTGAGTCGGTCAATCGGTAAGTCGGTATGTCGGTATGTCGGTATGTCGGTATGTCGGTAAGCCAGTCAGTCGCTCAATCCGTGTACCAATCGTACCGGCGTACTGACCTACCGACCCACCGGCCCACTGCCCCACCGGCCCACCGGCTTACCGCCCCACCGAACTACCGACCCACCGGCCCACCGGCCTACCGCCCCACCGGCCTACCGCCCCACCGTCCCACCGGCTTACCGACCTACCGACCTACCGGCTTACCGCCCCACCGCCCCACCGTCCCACCGCCCCACCGCCCCACCGTCCCACCGCCCCACCGTCCCACCGGCTTACCGACCTACCGACCTACCGGCTTACCGCCCCACCGCCCCGCCGGCTTACAGGGCGCCATTGCCCAATCTTCCGCAGCGGCTTGCACCACATCGTCCACGGATACGGCCGCAACCCGTTCACCCGCCACGCCATTCGATCCATCCGATTCGCCCGCACCCGGTTGGTCACTGTCATGTTGCTCACACCCCCCACCCGCATCCGCACCAGCACCGACGGGATATACACCGCCTCCACCCCGTGCTTCACCATCGCCCGCAACATGAACTCGTAATCGGCCGCCGATCCCAAATCCAACCGAAACCCGCCCACCCGTTCATACACCGACCGACGCACGAAAAACGTCGGATGCGGCGGCATCCAGCCCCAGTAAAATGATCGCGCCGTTCCCGCTCCCGACCGCCAATACCGCGCGATCCACTCCTTTCCCCCTTCTGCCTTCTGCCTTCTTCCTTCTTCCTTCACATAAACCAGGTCCCCGTAACACGCGTCCACCGACGTATCCTCAAACGCTTCCCGCACCCGCGCCAGCACCTCTCCATCCGCATACACATCATCCGCGTTCAATATCCCGATGACCTCGCCGGTCACCCGCTCCAGCCCCTTGTTCATCGCGTCGTAGATCCCGCCGTCCGGTTCGCTAACGATCTTCAGCCCATGACCCCTCCACCCGCGCAACAACTCCAGGGTCCCATCCGTTGACGCCCCATCCACGATCACATGTTCCGGCCGCACCGACTGCGCCGCCACCGACGCCAGACATTCGGTCATCGTCCCGCCCGCATTCCAACTCACTGTGATGACGGAAACCATCGATGCATGAATTGGTAATGAAAAACAAAAAAGGCGCAAACCTAAGTTCACGCCTGTTGCGGCATTTCTTGTCAATAATATGAATGCGACCCCATTTCCTATTGATCCTGGATTTGCTCGTCATCGACTGATTTTTGATGCTCGACGGGACCGTCATCCTGTTGCTGCCAAGTCTCAGAGTAGCTTTCCCATATGTTTGTCGCCTGGGCTGTCCATGAGCTCGTCGTGGCCGTCTCGCAGCAGTTGACCGACGCAGTAAGACGACGCACCAAGGTTGCGGTTGCGGAGAAACCGGGCGGTTCGGCCGAAAGCCGTCCTGACGCGCCGCCAGGATTGGTCAGCGGATTGATCGTCTGCGGCGCCACCCCGTCCAGCGACGCGAAATAACCGGCCGAAAGGACCAACTCAACCGTAGTGCGCCGGCCATTCGGAAAGACAACTTGAACGTTGTCGGAGCCTTCGGTCCGACCATCAACGACGTTGAAGTACTCCCAGAATACCTCGTTGGAGGACAAGGCCAGGTCCGGGGTCCCGTCGCAGCGAAACACTTGCTTTATCACTTCGACCTTCTGGATGATCTGGCCAGTCTGGGCAGATGAAGCCAAATTGACTCCTCGACTTTGGGTTGGAAAGAACTCAATGACCCAACGCCAAATCCTGCAAACATCCGGAAGAAGTCCCTGCCCAATAAGCTCCGGACCTTCCATGGTCTCGAACGCGACAGCGTGGGCGGGGGCGGGCTGCTTGCCGTCCTTACACCCCACAATCATGGCAGCGACCACGATCACAAAGAGGCGCTCGAGCCTGGATGGGATGGATTTCATGGTATGTGGCGTTTCCTACGACGGATGCGACCGCGGCTACGTCGCGCTTGCCGCCGACGTCCGTCGGCGTTGAAAGCTTATTGAACCGCACGTGAACAAGCAACGCGGATTCCCTGTTCGACGTTCGCCTTGAACCTTCCGATCCAACCGCGCACTGCCTTTTCCATCAGGTAACACCGGACCCGAGGCAAGTCTCTCACCCGAAGGTCGGCCAGCAGCCTCGACCACCGAGGACGCGCGCACGCGCCATCATTCGATGACGCACTCGAATCCAGTATCGGAGCGCCGGCCTCCGGCACGGCGTCGTTCAAGTCCCGCCTCCCAATGTCCCTGCAGCTACCGTCACTTCAGTGTTCGGCGTTCGGCGTTCGGTTTCGACGTTCGTGTCCCGTCCTGAAATAGGTTGACAGCCTATGAAGGGAAGAACAGGTGTGATCAAGGCGACGGTGCGGTATAGCGAGGCGTTCAAGTTGCAGGTTTTGCGTGAGTTGGAAGAGGGCCGGTGGGGGAGTCGTTTTGCGGCGGCGCGTGCCTATGGGATCGGCGGTTGTGGGATGATAGCCTATTGGGCGCGGAAGTATGGGAAGGAGCATTTAATGGGAAAGGTGATTCGAGTGGAACAGGCAAGAGAGTTCAATGAGATGCGGGAGTTGCGCAAGCGAGTGCGGGAATTGGAGAAAGCGTTGGCCGATGCGCATCTGGAACATCGGTTTGATGAAGCGTATCTGCGGATCGCGTGCCGGGCCGCGGGGGTAGAAGACGTGGGGGAGTTTAAAAAAAAGCACGTTGGGAAGCGGTAAATGAGGTGGTGGAAGGAGGGGCCCAGGAAGCCGGGATTCGGATTGGGGAGCTGTGCGCCCATGTGGGGATGAGCCGACAGAACTACTATGCGGCGCGACGCTTGCGTCAGCGCCGGGAGGTGGATGAGGAGTTGATCGTGGAGTTGGCTAGGCGGGAGCGCCAGATGCAGCCACGGTTGGGGGACGCAAGCTCATGCATTTATTGGAGGGGGATCTGAGGGAAGCGCACGTGAGCATCGGACGGGATCGGTTTTTCGAAGTGTTGGCGCGGAACGATTTGTTGGTCGTTCCGAAGCGCGGCAAACCTCGGACGACGAACAGCCGGCATTCGCTGCCTGTTTTTACCAATCTATTGCGCGGCAGGGCATTTACGGGTTCGAATCAGGCGTGGGTGAGCGATCTGACCTACGTTCGGACCGAGGAAGGGTTTTTGTATGCGGCGGTGATCACCGACGTCCACTCTCGCAAGATCGTGGGGGCACACATCGGCGACAGCCTGGAAGCCGAAGGGTGCCTCCGGGCGCTGGATCAAGCGCTGGAGAGCCTTCCGGAGGGAAGCATCCGATCCACCACTCCGATCGTGGATGTCAGTATTGCTGCCACGCGTATGTGGAGCGGTTGCAGGAGCGAGGGTTGCCGATCAGCATGACTCAAGTCATGCATTGCTACGAGAACGCCATGGCCGAGCGCGTGCATGGGATCCTGAAGGTGGAGTATGAAATGGATCGGACTTTCCGGACTAAAGCACAAGCCCGGAAAGCCTTTGAACAAGCGGTGTGGCTTTACAACCATCGGCGGCCTCACTTGATGTTGGATTACCGCTTTCCGGCTGATGTGCATATGGAGGCGGCCTGAAACGGGCTCGAGTTGGAGGGTATCAGGATGCCTCGCCGGACATCAAAACGCCTCCTGGGCAACCTGGAGGGGAGATTTCGAAGCAGCCCGCCTCCCGGACCAGGTTCGAACGCTCTGGCCACGGTTTTGGAGGGGCGCCTCCGGACTAGGCCCCTGGGCGCTACGACCTGAGCCGCTAGCCAAGGCTCGCTGCGCTTCGGCTCAGGTCGGCGCTATCCCAGTCCGCAACCGCCCCTCCAAAACCTCCCGCCACGAAATACCCACGGCTCAAAAGTGACAAACGGAAATCAGGACGTGACACCCCGGAGAGCAAGATCATGATCAAGACTACGAACTCAAGCCTCAGTGGACCTGACAACGCTCACTCCACGCACTTCGGCACCACATGATGCGGTAACGGTCCTGCATCCGACACACCGCCAAACCCCAAAAGAACCGATATCGAACCCAGGATCCGCCGCACTCCACGCTCACACTCCGAACCGTGCAACTCGATTAACCAGGTCCTTCGCACCTCGGTCATAAGGCGCTCCGCTCATTCCAACGCCCCACCCTCCGCGCCTTCAGTGTCCAGCTTGATGAAGTCCGGCCGGTCGGTGGAGAGGAACAAGGTGTCAATCTGTGGGACTGACCCGGGACTGACCCCTTTTCAATGTGTCAACGTCTGGGACTGACACTTTTCGATCGAACTTCGAACGTCCAACCTCCAACGTCCAACGTCGAAATCACTGATAGGCGGAATGATATCTCCAGTCACTTCGGCGTTCGACGTTCAGCGTGCTCGCCGACCTATCCATGGATACCTTCTTCCTCCTCTATCCTGATTGACGAACGAGCCGGCGACCAATTGTCAAATATGGAGATGTGACCCCACCAGAGCCCGGCTCGTCATGGTGTTTGACCTGGAATGGGGTCAGGAAGTTCTTGAGTGCCTTTCGTATCGCGGCAAGACGGGAGTCGGTGGACTCTTTCCCATGAGGCGACTTGTAGTCAAAACTATCGCCAAACGAGAGTGTTGTCGGGTCTGCCTGACTGTCAATCTCCCATGTCACTTTGCGCCCAACGAAGTGTTGGCCGTGCCCAAGCCAGTGATCACCGCTAAGATTTCCGCCGCCGGTTCCCTGATGAAACACTCCCTTCAACGTCTCTTCATCCAATGTCCCTCGACAGCGATAGTGCCAATCTCTGCCTTTGAGTGTCCGCTCGCATAGCGCGCCCGCCAGATCCAGTAAGTGTGATTTGCCCGTGTTGTTCCGGCCGATGATAATGTTGATCGGCTTGATCGTTTCAAAGCCAGCCCATTCATTTTTGAAACATCGGTGCCCGCGAAACCATACGCTGTTAGCTTTCATGACGAATCTTCTACCTTCACGCTTGTTCCGCCTGGAATTCCGCGCCCGCCGCCGCTGCGCGCGCTAAGCCGGTAGATCGGTGTACCGACCTACCGGCTTACCGACCTACCGTCTTACTGGTTCCATCACACGCTTTTTGATGCCCACCGCAGGATTTCCCTGGTAGATCCCGTAGGGCTCCATGTTCTTCGTCGCCACAGAGCCGGCCGATAAGACAGCATGCTCACCGACCACGATTCCCGGGCCGACAAAGGCACACGCTCCGATCCATGCGCCTCGCTCGATGGAAATCGGCCCAGTGATAAGATCAAAGTGCGGCGAAGTGTAATCATGATTGCCGGTGCAAAGAAAGGCGCGCTGCGAAATGCAGACGTTGGACTCGATGCTCACCGGGGCAAGGTTCAAAATAAAGGCCTCCTCCCCAATCCAGACGTGGTCGCCAATCTCCAACCGCCACGGGAACCAGATGTTGACGCGTGAGCGGATCACCACTCCCCGCCCCACTTTCGCCCCGAACCGGCGCAGCCAAAACCCGCGGAGCGCAGAGGGCCATGGCAAAGGAGGGAGGAAGAAAGCCGCCTGAACCAAAACCCATGCGGCTTCCTTCAGCCTTGAAGCGCCACGACTGAAGCTGCGGTTGTCAAACTGGCTCAGATCCATTGGTCAGTTAAGGCGGACGCATGCCGGTGGATTACCCCCCTCGATTAACCAGTGATAAACTCTGATCATTTGTTCGGCAATCACCGGCCAGGCATAATTACGCGCGACCAACTCGCGCCCACGCTCTCCCATCGCCTGCCGTTCCGCCTCAGCAAGGCCAAGAATCCGCCGCAGACCAGCCAAACAACCAGCCACGTCCGGCGATACTTCAATTGCAGCGCCCGCCTTGGCCAGTTCCGGGAAATTGCATTGCGGCGTCAACATAACCGGCAAACTTGCTGCAGCCGCCTCCAGCACCGCAACGCTGAACCCTTCGCTGAAGGACGGCAGCACAAAGAGTTCAGCGCCGGCCAGCGCCGCGAGTTTGTCATCGCCGTGGAGCGGGCCGGTGAAACAGACTCGTCCAGCCACGCCGAGTTCTGCCGACAATCTTTTTGCCTCGGCTTCATGTCCACCTTCGTCAGGACCGGCTGCGATGAGCACCCATTCCGAAGCCACACCTGCAGCTTGCCATGCTTGCAGGAAGTGGAGCAGGCCCTTCTTGGGATGGATCCGGGAAAGAAACAAAGCCCAGCGCCGCCCGCACAGCATCGGGAAGCGAGCTTCGAGCGCTGCCCGCGCAGGTGGAGTCTGGAACAAAGCTGTGTCAACCCCGTTCGGCACCACGGCAATCGGATTGCACAAGCCGCAACGCCTGAAATTCTCCGCTTCGGTAGAACAGAGCGCGTGAAGGCAGGCAGCCGAGTCAAGGTTGCGCTTTTCGAAAGTCCAGGCTGCCAACCGTTTCTTCCAACGCGAATGATTCAGCGCCCATGGTTCGAGCATCCCATGCGGCGAGATGAGGAATGGTTTGTTGTGTCTCGAGGCGAACTGACGCGCCACCACTCCGGGATACATCCAGAGTCCGTGACAATGAACCAGGTCCGCATCCGAATGATGCTCCTTCAGCGCGCAACGGAGAGCGCGCGAGAATCCAAATGCTGCCGGTCCCAATTTGCGGCAAACGTCGTAAGCAACCCCTTGCTTTCCGCAATCTTCATCCGTCCATTCATCGGCCAAACCTGCAAGGCGGCATTCTACTCCGGCACGCGGGAACTCAGCGGCCCAGGCCCAGAGCACCGGAGGGATCCCACCTCTGAGCCGGCTGAGGTATGAAGTGACGAGCGAAACTTTCAACGCAGCAACAACGCACGCAGAATCAGTTGGTCCAGCCAGGTACTTTTCTTGGGTCCCACTTCCAACGCTTTGTCAACTGCCGCCTTCAATCCCGAGGCAAACCGCTCCGGGCCCCAATCCGCGATGATGCGCTGGCTTTCGCGGCCCATCGCTGACAAAGGTCCCTCATCCGCAGATCCTCTCCCATCCGATGGGTGAGGCTGGCAGGCAGGTCCGGTGAGGGTTGTAAGTTTCAACATCAGTTGCGCAAGCGCGTCCACATCGTATGGATCAAACGTAAACCCGTTCACACCCTCCTGCACCAGGTCACGCGCGCAGCCGCAGCGATTGGACACCAGCACCGGCAATCCCGACGCCATCGCTTCGTTCACCACCAAACCCCATGGCTCAATCGTACTCGGCAGAATGAATGCCGAGGCAAGACCGCAAAACGCGGGCAAATCCTCGATTTGGGTGAATCCCGGCCACACAATCCCCTCTACTCGGAGTGAATGAGCGAGTGTCCGAAGGGATAATTCCTCCACACCACCCCCGCACAGCACTAAACCCCAAGGATCGGACGTGGAAGATCGATAATAAGCGTAGGCCTCCAGGAGGCGCTCAAGGTTCTTCTTCGCCACGAATCTTCCCACAGAAAGCAAGAACTTCTCTGGAAGGTTCAGTTTGGCTCGGAGCACGGAGGCACGTTCGCGCGCTTTGTTCGCGGCCAGAGCGAAGTAATCGTTGTCAACCACGTCGTAGCCCACAAACGTGCGTTCGGCAGGCATTCCCAACTCCATCACGTATTCCGCTTGTGGCTTCCCCCCTACCAGAGCGCTGTCGAATCGCCGTACAAGTTTGCGTTTTGCCCATTCCCTCCACCACCGCCGACGGCTATCATCAGCCTTGCTCGCAGACATTACGACAGCTATTCTTCCCTTTCTTCGACACCAGCCTAGGGCAGCCCTCGCTTCTGGCAGACTCCATCCGTTGATCGATACCGCCGCAGGGTTGACCCTATTAAGTGCCATATCTACCGCCCTCCTAATGTGCGAGGGGCGGAGGGCATGATAATTCCCAGAGAAGAGTGTCACGCATTGAACCTGCCTGTTCTGCTCCGCAACACTCCAAGCGTAGGTATTATCGGTTCGCGCAACCTCCAGCCCCATAATTCGCCAACCATCCTGCCCAAAACGCTGGCCCGCGCCGTTTAACCGGGCCACATGATAAGGCCCGAATCGGCTCCAGACGATGACGACAGTCCTGTTGCTTCCATTTTCCACGCCTCTGCCTCCTACCATCTTACTAATGACCATCCGCGGCTATCCCGCTTAACCCTGCCTAAAGAGAGCCGTCATCGACACACCGCCTGTGGTGCGACCCCAGACGGAATTTACGTCACAGAAACACCGGCGTTAAGAAGATCGCCATAAACACCAACGACTCAGAAACTCATGTATGACACGTCTGACGCCCTCGGCCTCCCATGGCGCCACGTATCAGGATGTGTAGGACCTGGGCAGGGAGTTGCTGAGCATCGAGCTTTGTGGTGTATCATCTCGCAACATATTCATGTTGCTTTCATAGTATCCGGATGGCTTCTTCCGGTTCCATTCACGAGCACCCATGCAATGCCCACCAGGCCAACAAATGGCATCAGCTGGAAGTTCAAGTACCGCGGTGTCGACATTATAAACACCATATAACTGGCAGTACACGCCAGCATCGTAGGGTCCTTACATTTCATTCCCCTAACCATAGCGACACCGAGCAAGGCAAAAAACGGAACTGCGAAAATAGCCCCGTACTGAGCAAGCAGTCGAACGTATCCATTGTGGGTATAGCCTGCCACCGGCATCTTTTGGTCCCACGCCGATCCAAGGCGACTCCAGAAACATTCTGAAGCCCGCATCAACATTGTCCATCCTCCCGCTGAATCCGGATATGATTCCACGATGGGTATCATCCCAGAGAAACATGACCCTCATTGCAGAATTGATCTCTTCTATCCATAAAATGCAGCAAAGGGCGATACCGCCCACGACAATGGAAAAAAAGAAGAGGTCCCGCCGCCAGAGAATAACTCCAAAGTACCACGAAAAAAAACGATACCACCGCCAAGCCGATTCCACGCATTTGCATTAGTATAATGACCAGTGAACCAATAATGACGGAAGCGGCTATAATGATAATTCTGCGCCCGAGGAATGCTGCAAGGACGACGCCCATGCCGAGCTCCGCCCACACTGCCTGGCGGGAGCCCGAGAGCGACATATCATACTCAAACGCCTTTGTAGCTATCCAGGCTCTTTCGTGGAGTGATAAAATCAGTAAACCGATGTGCAATAGAGCGATGGCGGACATTGTATTTTCAAAATGTCCATTTGGAAGCATGGAGAATGTAATGGCGAGAAACATGATCACGCTAAGGGCCAGCGTTGGCAAAACCGCACTTTCATAGTGCAGGCCGCTTTCAAACACGTATTCCTGCGCCACAAATATGATCATCGGAAGGGCAAGAAACCCACTCTGACGAAGACGCAACCTATCTTCCTGAGCAGAGAAGCGATTATAGAAGTGTGGGATGCACAGAAGAGCTCCAAGCACAATTGATCCATAATAGGGCACGGTTTGAGCACCGACGAATATTGAGGATATGGAGACACCGCTGACGGCAACGAAGAGGCCAATGCTCGCCGCAATGGAGGAGGGCTGCTTCATAAGAGTAAGCCGTTGTCGATTCCCAATTGACAGCGCCGGTTTGGCGTGCGGCCGAGGAGATCGCGAATGTTTGCTCTCACAAACTACTGAGCGGCCCGAAGCGCCATTATCAGCCTTGCCCCATAAGCGTCAAGGGACGCCTCAGCCGAGCTATCTTTGACGCCTCGCTGAAATTGCTCCAACACCCCCCGGCTGGAGGCAAAACGCTCCAGGGCCGACACAATGGCATCCACATCACCTTGAGGCACGATAATGCCATTGACCTCATCGGTCACAATTGATCCCGTGTTGGGTGTGCAGATTACGGGAAGACCCGCCATCAGGGCTTCATAAGTGGCCAACGCGGATCCTTCACACACGGATGGCAAAAGGAAAACATCAGCCCACTTGAAGTGCTCTATCATCTCGGGGCGTGGGACGGGTCCAGTAATTTCGGTTTGTTCGCTGAGTTTGCTAATGATCGACTGCGGCACAGCAAAGCCACCGCACATTCTGAACCGCGCCACGCCTTTTAGCCTGCGAGCAGCCGCGAGCACATAGGGAGAGCCCTTTCGCAGACCGATTGCGCCAACTGTCAAGATGCGCAGCGGCCCCGAGTGTGCCCGCCTTTCCCGCACTTCAAAATGGTTTGCTACGCCATACGGCACCACTACACAGCGTTCAATGGGTCCCCCACACTTGCCGATGCCGTTACGCACAAATTCGGAGCCACAAAGAATGCGCTCGGACGCTGCCCACTCGGATCGTTCGCGCGTGATCCACTCCTCGATGGGGGGTGCCGCATCACTGGCGATGTGCCATTCCCGGAACTTCTCCAATTCTCCTGCGAGCAGCTCTTGCTCGATAGCCATCGGAGCTATAGTCTGCTCCATAATTCGGCGGAGGCCATGAACAGCAGCTGCACGAAGCAGTTCCAGTCCTGCACCATTGAACGTGTAGACACCTTGCCCTTGAAAGCCTCCAGCCGCGATAACTCGTTCGCAGAAAGACCTTCCCGCCCACAAATGCGCGGCCATCGCTTCCCCGGGGTTCTTGACGTTCCGACGCCGCTTCTCGTACTTCAGGCCAAACGAAGTGAAAGCGGTAATTGTCTCCGGTGGAATGCCGTGAGGCACACGACCCATCAGACGTCTCAAGGGCAGGGGCCGTACGCGCGGCGGGATCACTTTCAAAAAACGTGGGAATCCTTTAACCGCACACGCGTCGGTGTAAAGCCGCTGAAGCATCCCAGCCGCATAAAGAATACGTGGGACGGCGTAATGCATGCGAGCTCCCAGTTGCGCAACGATGAACTTCATTCCAACTGATGCAATTTCAAACCGGCGAATACAACGAAAGAACGGCGCGTGCATCAGCGTATATCTTGGAACCGGCACCTCCCGCTTCCTTGAATATTTCCCTCACGAACTCGGAATTAGCGAGCACCACATCTGCGGCCGCAAACCCCTTCAAAACATTAGCAATGGGCTTCGATTACCAACGTCGATAAGGTGGTTGAAGCGCCGATGAATCGAGCCAAAGGCGCCGCTCGATAGACGCCGGGTGAACTATGCCATCGTCCACCATCACTTTCGTCCCACGGTCCTCAGCCGGGCATCGGGTAATCCATCAAGTCCAAGGTACGTTGCTACGCCGTTTCTGCCGGATTGGCCAACGCCGGACTCCCGGAGCGATTCTACACTGATGCTTGGAAGTAAGTGTCACTCGGCGAATCGCACGCTATCCATTCTTTGAAAAAAAGAGATGGTTGCCGTATTCCTCCATCAACAACTCCAGGTTCCTGATCAGCTGTTTCCAATTCGAAGTTGTCAATTGTCTGCCCTTGCCGCAAGCAGTCACCTTCCTGAATCCAAGTGAGGCCAATCGCTCCAGCAACTCTTCAGGTCTATGTCCCGCCTCACGAAGAAGACTGCTGTGAATTTCAATGAAAACAGTGCAGTTCGGCGATGCCCGGAGAATCTGCTCGGCCCCCTTCACAATTTCAGCTTCATGCCCCTCAACATCCATCCGGATGAAATCAACCGCCCTCAAGTCATTCGAGCCGCAATACTGATCCAAAGTCACTGTTGGCACATTGACGCGTTCCTTCCACCCGCCGCCGCCAGGCAGATCCACGCGGCTAAGGCTGTGCCAGTTCGACAGTTGATGCACGCGCAGTTCGGCAGTCCCTGCCCGGTCCGAAACCGCCGCCTGATGGATGCCGGCAAACTTTTCGGCACAGCCGTTCAACGAAAGGTTCAGCTTCAGCGTCGCCACATTATCCGGGTGCGGCTCGAACGCATAGATCCTGGCATCATCGGGAGTGTTTAGCGCCTCGAGTATTGCGTAATATCCCTGGTTGGCGCCGATCTCAACGATTGTCCTGAATCGCGGCAACAGGGGGCGCAGGTATTCAACCGCGTCCTTCTCCCGCACACCATCGAGGATCAGCTGCCTGCTGAGCCCTTGATCGTTGGCGCGGAGTTTCATCTGGAAATCAAGCACGGGAACAGTCACGTGGCCCTCTTCGACCGGCAGCGATTTCAGCTTCTCCTGGTAACGCTGCTCGTCGATCTTGACTTGGCCTCTGAGCCTTCTGGCGGCCAACCGGTGTTTAATGACCAGCCGGCATTTGCGAAGAAATGCCTTTGGTCCCGCCTTCTTCAGGAAATGCACGGCTCGTGTGGAAAGTGGTACGTCCATGTCAGGATGAGGAACCAATCAATTGACCATTTTCAAGCGCGGAGTCGAGAGCGTAGCGGATGTAAGCGAGCGGCAGCAGCAGGTGGGCGGAATAAGCAACGACTTGGGCGCAGGCAAATGCCATGGCGCCCTGTTCAACGAGCAGGGCAACGGTTCCGATGAGCAGGCTGCTGAAGGCGAAATTCGAAAGCAGGCTGAATCGCATGGCGTCCCTGCTAGCCAGGATTTGGTAGGCGAACCGTGAACCTGATGCCAGGATACCCGCGAACAGAAACAGCATGAACACCGTTTCCTCTCCCCTATAGGCGGGTCCATAGAGTCGGAGGATTGGACCAGACAGGAGCGCCAGTGGTATGCAAAACGCAGAGGTCACGGCGAGGTTGAGCTTGAGGTTGCGGTACGTGAACTTCCTGAGCTTTTCGGCCTCCCCCTGTCCCCTCAGGTCAGACATAATGGGAAGCGAGACTCCCGTGATGAGGCCCGGCAGAAACAGGATCAGCGCCTGGAACTGAATACCGATGGTGCAGGTGGCCATCGCCAGCATGCCATCCGGTTGTCTCACGATGATTGCATGGCTCATCCACCGCGCCACGGCTGTTACTAGCGCGGCCACAAGGGCCGGGATACTGAATGTCCACAACACGCCGAATTCCTGCCGCCACTCTCGCGACCACAATGCGATTCCATGCGAGCGTGCCTCACGGGTCAATGCCCACCGATTCAGTGCGCAGCCGAATGCCTGAGCGGCAACCAAACCCCAGATGGCGCCGTGTAGCCCAAAGAACCGGCATCCCCCAATGACGAACGGGAAGTTGGCCAAACCACCCCACACGCTGAGTTGCGCCATGCGCTTGAAGGCCTCGAAGCCGGCCAGAGCACCTAACTGAGCACCGTTTACCGCCCCAAACAAAACAAGAAAGGATCCAATGCGAATGGCCCCTTCCAGTTCCGGTGCCTTCAACGTTTCAGTCGCCAACCATGATGCGGTCAAGAATAACAAGCCGACACACAGTCCACCACTTCCCCAGGACACGATGCCTGACAACGAAAGAATGCGGCTCGCACGATGAGGGAAGCTATTCCGAAACTCGGCGACGTGCTTGGTGGTAGTCAGCCCCAACCCGAACCCGGCCAAAGTCCCAAACATCATGACGGTGCTTTGAACGATTCCGAATTCGCCAAAGCCCTCCCGCCCAAGCATCCGCGCAACTAACATGCTGGCCGCCATCCCCAGTGCCCTCGATACCGCAGCCCCGATCAGCGACCAGAATGCGCCCCTGGCAAGTCGGTAGCCGAGCGGCGAGGCCTCGAGTCGGGTCCACAGCGGCAGCAGGAAACCGGGGGTCAGGGCGCGAACGGTTGATTTGGCTGGAGAAGGTCCCAATGGGGTCACATCTAAATTGTTGACAATTGCGGCTCAGCGGGTGCGCGGGACAACGGCGGAGCATTTCTGGAAGAGTGGAGTTTGGGGTCACATCTCCACATTCGACATTTCGTCAGGCCGAATAGCTGGAAGCAAACTGGGATCTCGAATCTCGAAATCCGAAGTTAATCCGAGCGGACTTCATCCGTGGGAACGCCTTTGCCGTGGTAGGAGTTTGGGGTCACATCTCCACATTCGACATTTCGTCAAGTCGAATAGCTGGAAGCAAACTGGGAGCTCGACTCTTGAAATCCGAAGGGAATCCGAGCGGGCTTCATCCGCGGAGACGCCTTTGCCGTGGGTTTATCACGTGCCGCTTCGATTTCGCTGAGGAGACCCATTGGCCGGGACATCGTGGTTTGGGTGTCTTGCGCGTGGAAGAATGTCTAAAGTTTAGCGTTACCGAAGCTTGGTGACGTGTTTTCCGGTGAGTAAGCGCGACTGAACAGCTTTGGTCAATGGCTGTTCCTTATCAACGGAGCCCATTTATTCCGTGTAAGTTACGTTTGGAGCTCTTAAACCACGGATACCCACAGGTAAAACGTGGATTAGGACATCTGAAGGCCTGGCAAGGGAAATGCCATCGGGATTTTCCTGTGGAAAGTCATGGGAAAAGAGGGAAAGGAGGTGAAATTCAAAATGCCACTTAGTGCCAAAATGACAGAAGACAAGGTCCATCAGATCGAGACGGCCTGGTCCAACCTGGCGCCGGAGCGTTCGTTCGGCGGGTTGTCACTGGAGCAGTATCGGGCGGCGATCAAGCCGTCGGTGGACACGCGGGCGCACATCGGCGCGCTCGAGGATCAGTTGCGGGCGGAGTACAGCCGGCGTGACGCGGCGGATCAGGCGGCGACGTTGGCCGTCGCGCGGATCGTGAACGGAGTGCGCGCGGATCCCGAGTTAGGCGACAACAGCGCATTGTATGAAGCGATGGGTTATGTGCGCCGGAGCGCTCGCCGGACGGGCGGCCGTCGTCCGCGCAAGCCGGTGACGGCGATTGCGGCGTAACTGCCGATCGTTATCTCCCCGGGTTGGTTTCAGTTGTGGACCAGCCCGGGGCGACTAACCCTTTAGGGTCAGATCTCGGATTTTGACATTGCCCGTGCCGCTGCAGTCGAAACCGCAAATCACGGCAATCACGCCGGCGCTCCCAGCCATGGCAAAATGCGAACTGAATGGATCTTTCGGGGCGTGGCTTCAGCTTTTCCCTTCAAACGGCAGGTCTACCGGCACACAAAACCCCGGGAGGAATTCCGAGCAAGCGGTGTCGCCCGACCGAAAGCAACCGAGGCGGCGGTAACCGGCGGGGTCGAGGAACAATACCTCGATCGTGTGGGGTTCGGGATCGATGATCCAGTATTCCTTGACGCCGTGTTGTTCGTAGAGATCGCGCTTTTGGATGCAGTCGCGGTCGCGTCCGCCCAGCGAAATGATCTCGCCGACGAGGTCAGCCGGGCCTTCGATGGCGCGCCGGGCAAGGCCGAGACGGTCGTGAGCGAGGAAAGCCACGTCGGGCTGCATGACGCAATGAGGGGACAACACCATGTCGAGCGGGGCGGCGTAGACCTCGCCGAGGTTGTGCGCCGACACCCATTCATGCAACCGGCGATAGAACGCCAGCGCGACTTTCTGATGCAGCAGCGATGGCGCGGGCGACACGATCAGTTCTCCATCCCAGAGCTCGGAGGGCTGATTGGATTCGGGTCGTTCGGCGATCAGTTCGTCGTAGGTGTATCGCCGGGGCTCAGCGGCCACGGCATCGTGCAACGCGTTGTCTCGGCCCTGTTCATTCACGGTGACACGATAACCAATAAAGCGGTGAATTGAAAAGACGCATTGCTGCGCCATTTGCGGTTGAAACTCCGTCACGGCTTAGCAGCCAAAAACCGCAAATCACGCCAATAACGCAAATAACGCACCCGCCGCCCGGGCAAAGACAGAATCATGGTCGGACAGAATCATGAAAAAGGGGGGACGTTTGAGCATTTCTGATTTCTGATTTCTGATTTATGAATTGAGGAGCGGTTTCCGCATTTTCCTTCCACCACCGATGGCGAGCAATCCACCCACGAGCGCCAGCGCGAGCGTCGACGGTTCGGGCACGGCGGAGACGCGAGCTGCGAAATCGATGGTGACGACGTTGGTCTGAAGCGTCCATGAGGCGCCGTCGTTGACCCAATAATCATCAAAACTGTTTCCGACGGTTGGCGGGCTGTAAATGGTGACGCCGGCGGTGTCGGTCAGGCCGAGACCGGAGAATTGGACCGACCAGGTGAACGCATCCGGCAGCGGCGTTTCGAGCGGGACATCCACGCCACTGGAGAAGTTGCTGAAATTCAGGGTCGAGCGCAGGGTGGGATCGATCGAGAACGTGCCGCTGTCGAAAATCACCGTGCCGGGGGCGAAGGCGCCATCGACGCCGGGAATGGCAGGACCGTCGTTGAGATAGAATCGGATGCGGGCCTCGACGGTGCCGGCGAACTCGGTCTCGCTCTCGGTATTGGCGCCCCAGTATTCGAAGCTGAACTCGGAGAGCCAGCGGGCGGTGCCATCGAGGATGATTTCGTCGCCGACCTCCTGGGCGCCGGGGTCGAGGTTAAACGCGAGATCGTTGAGGGTGTTGTCGTAAACGATCTCGGGATCGGCTGCGGCCGCGGTCAGCGGGATCGAACAGAGAAGTGCGCCGGTGAGGAAAGCGCGGAGGGATGAAGTCATGTGGGTCAGGTGGGTTGGATAAGGGTTAGGAGGCAAGGCGGTGTCTGGAATGGAGATTTAAGGAACTCCAACGCGCTGTCAAAGAAAATGAACGGTAAATCACGAAATCCGCTGAGATGCTTATGCAAGATCGCGTCCAGGCGCGGCGGACGCTCGCCAGGGTTTGGACTGCGCAGGAATGCCCCCAAAGCAACCGACGATTCCCGCGGGCCCACGAACCTCGAGGCGCGGACAGGAGCGCCGACTCACGTCAGCGGCTACGCCATTTCGTAGCTGACCCGCGCCTGCGGGACGGCCTCGTATAACTCGGCCCTCCGACCCCCGCAAGCTACGCACTGTCGGTGGGTACGGCCAGTCCGGCGTTTCTCACCGGCTCGGGTAGGACGTGTAGTAATCGCGGTATTTGTAGTAGTAATAATATTCGCCGGCGTTCGTCCGGACCGCGTTGAAGAGCAACCCGAGCACTCGAACCTTCCGCTGATACAACGAGTCGATCGCCGCCCGGGCCACCCGCGCCGACGTGTGATCGGCGCGGACCACGAACAAGACCCCTTCGGTGTGCGGGGCGAGGCTCGTCACGTCGTCGGCGGCCATCACCGGGGCGGTATCGATCAGGACATACTCGTATTCGGCTTTGACCTCGCGCAGGAACTGCGTCGTGACCGGGCTGAGGAACAGCTCGCTGCAGTGGGACGTCGTTTTGCCCCGGGACAAGATGGAGAGATTGCCGATCGCCGTGGGGGCGATCACCTCGCGCCAATTCACTTCTTTCGTCAAAACCTGCGATAACCCCGGCTCCGGACCCCGGCCGAAACGTGTGTGGAGATTGCCCTTCCGCAAATCGGCGTCGATCAGGAGCACCGACGAGCCGGCCGCCGCAATCGTCACCGCCAGGTTCGTGGCGGTCACCGATTTGCCGTCGTTCGGGACGGAGCTGGTCACAAGAATCAGGCGCGGCGAGGCGGGTCCTTCGATCATGAAATGAAGGGAGGACCGCAGATTGCGATAGGCCTCGACGAAGGAATGGCGGTCGTCGTCCGACTTGAGCAACGGCGATTCGCCGCGTCGTTCCCGGATCCGGATTCGGGGGATCTGGCCGAGGACCGTTTCGTCGAAGTGATGCATGAGTTCGGTGTGGGAATTCATGCGGTCGTCGATCCGATCGAGCAATTTGAGGAGGCCGACGCCCAGGGCGAAGCCGACCACGCCGGCGAGGGCGAGGCGTTTGGGGATGCTGGCGGTGTCGGGTTCGGCGAGGGAGGCCGGCTGCAGGGGACTGACGGTCTCCTGGTTGAGGGTCTTGTTGACGTCGAGGGTCTGGATCGTAATCAGGAGCCGTTCATAGGCGTTCTTGGTCATGTCCCGGCGTCGCTCGAGCTGCTCGTAATCGGCCAGCTTGGAGTTGATCCCCACCGCCGCCGTCTTGAGCTGCGTGATGTCCCGGTCGAGATTGGTGATCTTGAGGAGGAGCGCGCTTTTGCGGTCGTCGAGCTGCTGGAGGCTTTGAGCGCGGTAGATCGCGAGCAGGCGTTCCTGGCGTTCGATATCGGCCTGGAGCTTTTCGATCTTGGGATGGCGCGGGCGGAGGACCTGGGAGAGATCGGCGATCTCGGTCTGGAGGAAAATGAGCTCCTGTTTGGCCTTATAATACTGGGGATTACGTTCCTCGAGCATCGATCGGGAGGAGGCATCCTTCTCAGGATCGGCGCTGGCGAGATCGACCAAGTCCTGGTTGATCCGGGTCGATTCCTGGTCAAAGGTGATCATCGAGAGCAACTGATATTCGGAATCGAAGCTGGCGCGCTCGTTCTCGAGCGAGGTCAGACGATTGGCGGCCCGGTTCCGTTGTTCGCGCATGAAGACCACGTTGTTGGTCCGGAGAAAGGCGCCGATCTGTTCCTCGCCGGCACGCAGGTCGTGATCGAGTTCCTGGACCTGCCGGCTTAGATTGACCAGCGTCCCTTCGGAGGTGGTCTGTCGCATTTGATGCCGGAGTTCCAGATAGCTGTCCATGCAGGCCTGGAGATAATACCGCACATACTCGGGCTGCTCGCCCGTGGCTTCGAGATTGAAGATGCTCGTCCGCGGCGACACTGTGACGCGGAGTTTGACTTCGCATGGCTCGAGTTCCGGATGCTCCGCCGCCAGCCGGCTTGCGGCGTCCAGCCCAACCTTGTCGCTCTTCATCAGCTCGGTCTGGGTCCCGTAAAAGCTGCTCAGTTCCTCGGTGTAAACCGCGCCTTCGGGAATCGAGAGCTTGATCGCCACAATCATCCGGCCGGACGACAAATACATCGGCTTGGAAGCCCGGATGATGATCGCCTGGACGCCGAGGGCGAGCAGGGTCGTCACCAGCAGTAGCCAGCCGCGCCGGCGCAGGAGGCTGCGGTAGCGTCCCAGGCGGGCAAAGAAATGGGCGGCATGCGAATGGTGCCGGCCGTGGCTGTGCCGGCGGTCGGTATTCCGTTCCGGGCCGGATGGCGGCCCGGGAGAGGCTCCATTGCCGTCCGGGTTAGATGGAGGAAAAGTCATAAATTGAAAACCGAGAGACTCACACTACGTGCGGAACGTACGCGCTCGCCCCGTGAGCGATAAGGATTGCGATCAAGGCAACCGGATGGGACAGAACCGGCACCGCGTTCGAACGGCCCCCGACCATTCGAGCAGGAGCAGGAGAACGAGGACGAGGACGAGAACGAGGACGAGAACGAGGACGAGGACGAGAACGAGCGTGTGCGTCGGAGCGGTCGGATGCGTCCGACCCTGCGCCCGCTGCTGCGACTGGCGCTTCGCGCACAGTCGCGCTCCGGCCAAGCCCGCGTAATCCTCTTCGGGAAATCATTCTGCCAACAATCCCCGCATCCTAAAAGTTCACTGCGCGAGCGGGGACGATCACGAAATCGTCCGGCAGCACCTCGAGATCGCGCTCGATCATCCCGCGTTCGAGGATATCCTGCATATTCAGCTCGAAAGTCTGTTTCTCACCGCCGACGCCTGCGTTGCTCCGGACGACTTTCACCGCCTTTTTATTGGCGAAATCGCCGAACCCGCCCGCCTGCAGGATCGCTTTGCCGGCGGTCAGTGTCTCACCCGAGATGATCTTGACCGGTCCCTGGTTCTTGACCTGGCCGATGACGTAGACAAATCCGAGATCCTTGCTCGCCTGGTCAAGCGCGAGGATGACGGTTGCCTGGAAATAATACTCCTGTTCCAACAACGGTTTAAGTTCGCCGACGAGTTGTTTGCAGGTCTTTTCCTTGGCGGCATAGCGTCCAATATACGGGATATCGAGTTCGCCGGAATCGGTGACCGCCAGGCTCTTCGCCGGATCACGGTCCTCGACGATCTGAAAGCTCAATTGATCACCGGGACGGAGGCGATACGTATCGTCGGGGACGTACCCCGCGGCGCTGATAACGCGATTGGTTGTGGGGCCGATGTCGGTGGAACCGTGCGTGGCGAAGTCGGCGCCCGGGAGGGACGTCGTCAGCGCGAGGAAAAAGAGCAGAATGATGGGTGCGATGCCTGGTTTGGCGGTCATAGATGAATGGAGATAGATGCTTCCGTAGCCGCGGACGTAAGGACGCCGGTAAGTCGGTGAGTCGGTGAGTCGGTGAGTCGGTGAGTCGGTGAGTCGGTGAGTCGGTGAGTCGGTGAGTCGGTGAGTCGGTGAGTCGGTGAGTCGGTAAGTCGGTAAGTCGGTGAGTCGGTAAGTCGGTGGGTCGGTGGTCGGTACCGATTCGCTGATTCACTAATTCGTTGATTCACCGACGTACCGACTTCACTGACTTCACCGGCTACCCCTCCCACTCCGTAGCCGCGGACGTCGGCGGTTCAGAGCTCTTAAAACCGATAGCCCATCCGCAAAAGCACCCTGTTTAAGCTGTAATCGCGGTCGGGCAGATCGGATTCGCGATATACAAAACGATACTCCAGCGCGGCGGTCATCCGCTCCGTGATCAATCGGCTGACCCTGACGCCGATACCGTATTGGTCCACGGTCTCATCGTCGATGCCGCCCGATTCGCTTACGTGCTGGTAAAACAGCGGAGTGCCAACCGTCCAATCCCGGAAAACATCCCAGCTCGGCTCCCACGCCGCGTGATAGACATCCACCACCTGCGCCGTGCGCGCCCATTGCAGACCCGATCGCACTTCGCGCCCGCCCGACAGTGAATAACCCAGCGTCGCGTTCACCCGGTGTCGCAATGAAACATAGCCATACGGATCGTAGCGGTTCTCGTCGAAGTAGGTGCCCGTCACGCCCAAACCCGCCCGGGCCGTGATGTATTGCGTCACCTTCCCATCAAAGAACCCGCCTGCGCTGAATTGTTCGCCGTCCGAATAACCCGCGTCGTTGTAACTGATCAGGCTCCCCCCGGCCTCAAAACCGGCAGTGACCGTGGAAGACACCAGCCATCCCGCGCTCCCAAACAGCGATTCGGTCCGGCCATCGGGCCAGAAATCGTCACCCAGATTCACGTAATCCTCGTGATCGAACCCGCCGCTGACAATCAATTCGTTCAGGTCCCAATCGGCGGTCACCCCGACCGTATTCTCCAGCCGTTGAAAATCGCCCGTGCCGGACACGAGCGGGTTTTGATAGGTCTCTTGCCGGATCTCGAGCCGGTCATGGAAATTGATCCGGACATCGCCGGTATAGAGGTCGAACGACAGTTGGGTTCCGGGCCGGACATAGAGCCGGTCGAGATCGGAATGATTGAGGTATTTGGCGTAACCGAACCCGGCGTCGAGGACGAGGGTATTGAGCTCAGTCACGGGCCAGCGGATCGCCACGTCCAAATCGGGTCGGACAATGAGATCGTCTTCCGTCGCGTCGCTCTGGTACCGAACATTGCTGTTATGTTCGAGACCGAGCCCGGCCTCGAACCGCCAGAACGTCGGGCCGAGGTTTAAATTGTAATAACCGGCCGTCTCGCGCGCATACCGTCGCGCTTCTGCCGCTGCTTCGCCCGCCAAGGACGACCGGATCGCTTCCTGTCCGATCAACGCCGAAGCGCAGAAGGGAAAGAGGACGAGCCCCCGGACTGCAAGGCTGAGCTTTAGGGTCAGATCTCGCATTTTGACATTTCAAACCGGGTTGGGCTGTTTCCGGTGAGCGCTTCCTTCTATTTGCGCCATTTGCGTCATTTGCGGTTGAAACACCGTTCCGGCTCGGCCCGTGCCGCTACAGTCGAAACCGCCAATCACGCGCCGGCGCGCAAAGACCTTCAGCGCTTCAGCCATTGGCAAAACTCCGCGCCCCGGCATCGGTGCACCGTTGTCCCGTCCCATACCGCCATGCCTTCCCAATCCGCGGCCGGCGCGCCGTTCCCGTTTTTCTTCTTCCCGACATCGATCTCCCCCTGCACCCACTCGGAAAGCGCGATGCCCGACCGCTCCGTGATCTCCTGCAACGCCAACCGCGTGGACTCGGAAATGGCCGCGCTGATCACGACCCGATTGATTCGGTGCTCCAGGACCAGGCTTGCGAGTTCCTCCCGGCTGCCCAGGACGCGATATCCCGCCACCCGCCGCTTGCGCAAGTTCGGGTCGTCGTCCACCAGGCCGACAATGCGTCGACGGGTCAATTCCAGCTCGCCCCGCAACAATCGTTCGCGAAGAAAGAATTGGCAGCGCCCGCCCGCGCCGAAGAGCAGGACGCGCTCGGATTGGGCCGCGGCGTTGCGAGTGCGGGCGAGCCAGGCGCTGAGTTCCTGCAACGTGCGATAACCGCTCCGGCTCCCGATGATGCTCACATGTCCCACGACCGCGAACACGGCGGCTTGCGCCCAGTGCTTGGACCAATGCCCCGGTTCAATGAAGTCGAACAACCCGACGGTTGCCAGGCTCCCCGCCATCAAGGCCAGCGCCAACACCAGGTAATCCGACATTCGCGCCCGTGACCACACGCGCGAGTAGATCCGGACCAGGCACAACAGAATGAAGGTCGGTCCGAGCCAGATAGGTAATTGCCCGATCCAGGTCTCCCATCGGTCCGGGAACGGCCCCAAACCGGTCAACGCGACAACCGCGATCGACGCCACCCCCAGGCAGGCCGAATCCCACACCGGATAGAACAGCACCGCAGCGACGCGGCGGGACGGTCGTTTGAGCCCGCGCAACAACGCCTGCCCGGTATCCCAGAGTTCGACGTGCGCGACATGGCGCACCAGGACATAGGTCCCGGCCAAAAACGCCATAAGGTAGATCGCTGCGACGTGGCTCTTGAACAACATCGAGGCGAGCACGATCGCGATCACGACACCGTTCGCCCCATACAACCACAACGCCGCGCCTCCCGGTGTCCAGCCCTGGCGCAACAACCGGTGATGCAGATGTTCCAGGTCCGCGGTCATCAATCCCCTTCCCCACCCATTGCTGTGGCCATTACCGTTTCCACCATCCATTCCATCGGCCATCCCATTGCCGTTGCCATGACCATCGAGCTCTCCGGTTCTCGTGAGCACCAACATGCGAACGCTCCGGCGCCACATGGCGAGCAACGTGTCGAGGGCGGGCACACCAGCCGCCAGGATTGGCGCTGCCAGGGAGACCACCAACGCCCCTTTCACGTGGCTCCCCAACGACACCGCGCCCAGGCTGAACCCGAGAAACATGCTGCCACTGTCGCCGAGGAAAATGGATGCCGGATGAAAGTTGTAGCGAAGGAACGCCAGGCACGCCCCGATCAATGCCACTAACAACAGTGAGTCGGTCGGTATCCGACGGAACAGACTCACTCCCACCAACCCCAGCGCGGAGATGATCGCCAGACCCGACGCGAGCCCGTCCATGCCATCGATCAGATTAAAGGCATTGGTGATCGCGACCAGCCAGAAGACCGTGATGGCGTAATCCAGGGCCGGCGCCAATTGAAAACCAAGCAGCGACCCGAACCGCGTTCCGTACCACCAGAGAATGCTCGAGGCCAGAACCTGCCCTGCGAGCTTTGACCAGGGACGGATCCCCCGGCAATCGTCGATCAACCCCACCAACACGAGGACGATCGAGCCCAGCCAAAAACCGAACCACCATGGGCCGCTGAAGTATTGCCGTGTCCCCGGGTGTAGATAACCCAACAGGCACGCGGCCTGGACACCCGCGACCACCGCGAGGCCGCCGCCTCGAGGCGTGGATCGGCGGTGCATCCGTCGTTCGCCGGGTTGATCGACCATGCCGAACCGGATCGCCATGGTCCGAACGACGGGCGTGAGGAAGTACGTCACCCCGAATGCTAAGCCCAGCAGCCCCAGGTATTTCGAAAAATGTTGGATCCCGCGAGGCGCAGACCACCATCGAGCGGCAAAACTCGTTGGCTTTGACGACAAACGACACGATCATGTCCTGAGTTCCGATGTCGCCTTGAGGAGACAAAACTACGGTGCACACCCGATCGATCACCGATCGAAATGGACCCTCGCCCGGCCCCGAGCGCGGCCTGGGCCTATGCGGACCTGTTCGGTCTGTTCCGTGATGTCATCCCGCATCGGCATTCCGTCATCCCTCCATTGGGTGATGCGGGGATACAACACGCACAACAAACGCACTCATCGGTCAAAGTTCAATGAGTGCGGCTACCTTCAGAGTTTCAATCCTCGACAGCAAGACTTAATGCCGCCGATCGACAGTTACAAGTGATGGTTATCGGATGGGTCAAGTGTTCGTATTGAGCTCATTCGAGTGCCTGCCAGCGTTGACGCACGGATTTGTCCTTTTCCATGTTCCATCGCTCACAGATCGGTCTTCTCACGCGCTAACTTGCTCCGCCGCATGCGTCCGCTTACTCCAGGTCAGCGCCGACGGTCGTCGGCGGCTACCCCCCCACTCCGTAGCCGCGGACGTGAGGACGCGGGTGGGTCGGTAGGTCAGTACGCCGGTACGTCGGTACCGATTCGCTGATTCACTAATTCGTTGATTCACCGACGTATCGACTTCACCGGCTTCACCGGTTACCCCGCGTCTCCGTAGCCGCGGACGTGAGGACGCCGGTGGGTCGGTAGGTCAGTACGCCGGTACGTCGGTACCGATTCGCTGATTCACTAATTCGTTGATTCACCGACGTACCGACTTCACCGACTTCACCGACTCACCGACTTACCGGCTACGCCCGTCTCCGTAGCCGCGGACGTGAGGACGCCGGTGGGTCGGTAGGTCGAGTACCGCCGGTACGTCGCTACCGATTCGCTGATTCACTAATTCGTTGATTCTCCGACGTACCGACTCACCGACTTCACCGACTCACCGACTTCACCGACTCACCGACTTACCGGCTACGCCCGTCTCCGTAGCCGCGGACGTGAGGACGCCGGTGGGTCGGTAGGTCAGTACCGCCGGTACATCGCTACCGATTCGCTGATTCACTAATTCGTTGATTCTCCGACTTCACCGGCTTCACCGGCTTCACCGGCTTCACCGACTTCACCGACTTACCGGCTACCCCCGTCTCCGTAGCCGCGGACGTGAGGACGCCGGTGGGTCGGTAGGTCAGTCCGCCGGTACGTCGGTACCGATTCGCTGATTCACTAATTCGTTGTTTCACCGACTTCACCGACTTCACCGGCTACGCCCGTCTCCGTAGCCGCGGACGTGAGGACGCCGGTGGGTCGGTAGGTCAGTACGCCGGTACGTCGCTACCGATTCGCTGATTCACTAATTCGTTGATTCTCCGACTTCACCGGCTTCACCGGCTTCACCGACTTCACCGACTTCACCGACTTCACCGGCTTCACCGGCTACCCCCGTCTCCGTAGCCGTGGACGTGAGGACGCCGGTGGGTCGGTAGGTCAGTACACCGGTACGTCGGTACCGATTCGCTGATTCACTAATTCGTTGATTCTCCGACTTCACCGGCTTCACCGACTTCACCGGCTTCACCGGCTTCACCGACTTCACCGACTTACCGGCTACCCCCGTCTCCGTAGCCGCGGACGTGAGGACGCGCTGACTTGCTCCGCCGAACCAGGTCCGCGTACCCCAGGTCAGCGCCGACGGACGTCGGCGGCTACCCCCCCACTCCGTAGCCGCGGACGTGAGGACGCGCTGACTTGCTCCGCCGAACCAGGTCCGCGTACCCCAGGTCAGCGCCGACGGACGTCGGCGGCTACACCTCCCACTCCGTAGCCGCGGACGTGAGGACGCGCTGACCTGCTCCGCCGAACCAGGTCCGCGTACCCCAGGTCAGCGCCGACGGACGTCGGCGGCTACCCCGCGTCTCCGTAGCCGACTGACGTCGGCGGCTACCCCCCCACTCCGTAGCCGCGGACGTGAGGACGCGGGTGGGTCGGCAGGTCAGTACGCCGGTACGGTCGGTACCGATTCGCTGATTCACCGACTCACCGCCCCACCGACTCACCGACCCACCGACTTCACCGACCCACCGACTTCACCGACCCACCGACTTCACCGACCCACCGACTCACCGCCCCACCGACTCACCGCCCCACCGACTCACCGACTCACCGACTCACCGACTCACCGACTCACCGACTCACCGACTCACCGACTTCACCGACTTCACCGCCCCACCGACTCACCGCCCCACCGACTCACCGCCCCACCGACTCACCGCCCCACCGACTCACCGCCCCACCGACTCACCGCCCCACCGACTCACCGCCCCACCGACTCACCGCCCCACCGACCCACCGGCTTACCACAAAGTGTCAGCCCATCAATTCGAAAGTGGCGTAAGCACATACGTTTTGCCGGCGCGCGCACGGAATTCGAGGAGCGTAGGGTCGAGGTATTTGATCCGGGCAGGATCCCCCTTTCCGTTCCATTCGAGATGAGTATTCGACCGCACCCGGGCGAGGCCGTCCAGGGATGACCGAATAGTGACTTCCGATAATCGCCCGCCGCGCCATTCCTGATCGATCTCGAATCCGCCGCGCGCACGCAGGCCGCGCGCGGAGCCATCGGCCCAATCCGGTGGCAGGGCGGGGAGGAGTCGGATTTCACCCGCGTGACTCTGCAGGAGCATTTCGGCGATGCCAGCGGTGGCGCCGAAATTGCCATCGATTTGGAAAGGCGGGTGGTTATCGAAAAGGTTGGGGAGCGTGCAATTTTCGAGGAGGTGTATGAGATGACGATGCGCCTCCGGACCATCCTCGAGGCGGGCAAAGAAGTTGATGAGCCACGCACGGCTCCAACCGGTGCCGCCGCCACCGTGGGCGAGGCGGGCTTCGAGTGATTTACGCGCGGCGGCCGCGAGTTCGGGTGTTCCCCGCAGGGTAATTTGATGTCCCGGATGGAGGGCAAACAGATGCGACATATGTCGATGACCCGGTTCGGGCTCGGCATAATCTTCGATCCATTCCTGGAGTCGGCCGGTGCTCGGACTGATCTGGAGAGGGGCGAGTCGCTCGAGGGCCGATTCGAGTTCGCGCTTGAAATCGGGATCGAAATGACCGCGTGGGCCGAGGATGGCGATAGCGTCCAGACAATTGCTGAAGAGATCGTGGATGATTTCGAGGTCCATGGTTGCGCCATAGGTGAACATCGACTTTGAGCCATCGGGTTTTTGGAAACTGTTTTCGGGCGAGTGCGATGGGTTGGTGACGAGTTTGCCGGCCATGGGCGAGCCCGGGGGTGCTTCGACTAGGAAATCGAGCATGAACCGGGCAGCGCCTTTCATGAGGGGGTAGGCCCGTTTGGCGAGGAATTCGCGGTCGCCGCTGAATTGATAATGTTCGAAGGTGTGTTGGCAGGCCCAGGCGGCGCCCATGGGCCAGACGCCCCAGACACCATCGGCGGGGGTGGTAAAGCCCCAGATGTCCGAAAGATGATGGACCACCCACCCGCGGGCGCCGTAGTGCATGCGGGCGGTCTTTTCGCCGGAGCGGACGAGGCCATCGAGGTAATCGACGAAGGGGAGTTGGAGTTCAGGCAGGTTGCAGACCTCGGCGGGCCAATAATTCATTTGGACATTGATATTGAAGTGATAATCGCTGTTCCATGGCGCCTCGAGCGCTTCGTTCCAAAGCCCCTGCAGATTCGCCGGGAGCGTCCCCGGGCGCGAGCTCCCCATCAGCAGGTAGCGTCCATACTGAAAATAGAGGGCCGCCAGATCGGGATCGTGCGCGCCGTTGCGCAGGGCGGCAAGGCGCTCGTCTGTGGGCAGCGTGGAAGGTGGGCCAAGAACGAGCTGGACGCGGCCGAACAAGTGTTGGTGATCGGCGACGTGAGCGGTGGCCAACCGCGGGTAGGGCAGGCCAACCGCGAGATGGAGGGGAAAGGCGCAACGCTCGGCAGGATCGGCGGTAATGTCGAACGGGGTTCGGTAGCTGGTGGCGCCGGCGATGAGCAGGGTGACGGCATCGGCGCCTTCGATGCCGAGGCCGGCGTCGGTGGCATTGACCTGGCCGCCTTCGGACATGGCCAGGAGATGCGTTCGAAACTGGAGACCTTTCTGGCCGAGCTGCCCCTCGAGAATGAGTTCATTGGGTGATATGGCGGTCATGGTCGCGTTGGCGGGACGATCGAGCCGTGCGATCACGCTCAGTTGCCTGGGATGATCGGCGGTGAGTCGGACGACAATGAGTTGATGGGGCGCGCTGGCGAAGATCCGCCGAGTGTATCGGGTCTCGCCGATGCGGTAGGTGACGGTGGCGATACCGGTCTCAAGGTCGAGAGCGCGTTGGTAGTCCGACATGACGTCAGAGGCAGGAAAAGAGAGCCGCAGATTGGCGAGGATTTGGTACGATTTCACCCCTGGGGGAATCCCGAGAAGGTCTTTGGCGAGCTCGGTAGCCTCGGCATTTTTGCCGTCGAACAGCAACTGCCGAATCCGGGGCAGGGCGAGGATGGCCTTGGGATTCGTCGTATCGCGGAGATAACCGTCCCAGAGCGAGTTTTCATTGAGCTGGATGCGTTCCTCAGCAATCCCGCCGAAGATCATTGCGCCGAGCCGGCCGTTCCCGACCGGCAGGGCCTCGTTCCAATTTGTCGCCGCTTGCCGGTACCATAACGTCAACGGGCTCGCGGGCGGCGGGGCATCCGCCCGGGTGATGGGCTGACCAGGCGCTGTCAGCGGAATCAGGAGAATTAAGGCGAGGCTCGAGAAGCAGGGGCGTGGCATAGGCCGCGATAGTGGAGTGGCTGGAGGTGGAGTGGCAACTCGGAATCCGCGCGTGGCGGCGTAGGGTCGGAGGATTGGGCAGGCTCGAGGAGGAATTGCGGCTCTCCCTATCGAGCCGCCGGCGGCCGGCAGACATGGCCGGCGGCTTCTCGCACGGATCGGCCTCCGTCACTTGACCCGGGGTGAAATCGGCTTATTTAGATACCCATGCAGATGGACAAGTTGACCATTAGGGCACAAGAGGCATTGCAGGGCGCGCAGGGTGTGGCGCATCGTTACTCGCACCAGGAAATGGATGGAGAACATCTCCTGGTCGCGTTGCTGGATCAGGCGGATAGTTTGGTTCCGGACGTCTTGCGTAAGATAGGGGTGGGTGTGCCGGCGCTGAAGTCCGACCTCGAAGCCGAGTTGGATCGGCGGCACAAGGTGCAAGGTGCGGCCGGCGAAGTCTATCTCAGTGCGAATCTGAAGAAGGCGCTCGCCAGCGCCGAGGCCCAGGCGCAAAACCTGAAAGATGAATACCTCAGCACCGAGCATATGCTGCTCGGGCTAATCCAGGAGGCCGGCCCCGCCCTGAGTCGTGTCCTGGAGCGCCACGGGGTGCGCCGGGATGCGCTGCTCAAGGCTTTGGCGGAACTGCGCGGCAATCAACGCGTCACCGACCCGAACCCCGAAGACAAGTTCAAGGCGCTCGAAAAATACGGACGCGATCTGACGGCATTGGCGCGCGCGGGCAAGATCGATCCGGTCATTGGGCGGGACGAGGAGATTCGTCGAGTCATGCAGGTCTTAAGCCGGCGGACGAAGAATAACCCGGTGTTGATCGGCGAGCCCGGAGTGGGAAAGACCGCGATCGTCGAAGGATTGGCGCGGCGGATCGTGAGTGGCGATGTGCCGGAGTCGCTGAAGCAGAAGAAGGTCGTGGCCTTGGATTTGGGGGCGATGATCGCCGGGGCGAAGTACCGGGGAGAATTTGAAGACCGCCTCAAGGCGTTCATCAAGGAGATCACCTCCAGCGAAGGACGCGTGATCCTGTTCATCGACGAGCTTCATACGCTGGTGGGCGCGGGGGCGGCGGAGGGCGCGACGGACGCGGCCAACCTGTTAAAACCTTCGCTGGCGCGGGGGGAGTTGCGATGCATTGGGGCAACGACGCTGGATGAATACCGGAAGCACATCGAGAAGGATCCCGCGCTCGAGCGGCGGTTCCAGCCGGTGATGGTGCTTGAACCGAGCGTGGAAGCGACGGTTGGGATTCTGCGGGGATTAAAGGAGCGGTACGAGGTGCATCACGGGATTCGCATTCAAGATGCGGCGTTGGTCGCGGCGGCGACGTTGTCGCACCGTTACATCAGCGATCGATTCCTGCCAGACAAGGCGGTGGACCTGGTGGACGAGGCGGCCTCGCGGTTGCGGATGGAGCTGGATTCGATGCCGACGGAGATCGACCAACTCGAGCGCCAGACGATGCAGTTGGAGATCGAGCGGACGGCGTTGCGCAAGGAGAAAGACGAGGCCTCGCGCGAGCGGCTGAAGAAACTGGAGCAGGAGTTGGCGAACCTGAAGGAGCAATCGGCGAAGCTGAAGGCGCAATGGCAGAACGAGAAGGCCGCGATCAACGCGGTGGGGATACTGAGGGAACAGTTGGAACAGGCCAAACTCGACATGGAAAAGGCCCAGCGCTCCGGCGATCTCAACCAGGCCGCCCAAATCCAATACGGTCGCCTGCCCGAGCTGCAGAAGAAATTGGCGGATACCGAGAAGGCGCTGCACGAAAGCACCCCGGGAAAGCGCCTCCTCAACGAAGAAGTCACCGAGGAGGATATCGCCCAGGTGGTCGCTTCCTGGACCGGTATCCCGGTCTCGCGGATGCTCGAGGGCGAGCGGGAGAAACTCGTGCGCATGGAGGAGCGATTGGGCCGGCGCGTGATCGGTCAAACGGAAGCCATTGCGGCCGTCTCCAACGCGGTGCGCCGGGCCCGAAGCGGCCTGCAGGATCCCAACCGGCCGATTGGCTCGTTTATATTCCTGGGGCCGACCGGCGTGGGGAAGACGGAGTTGGCGCGCGCGCTGGCCGAGTTCCTGTTTGACGACGAGAACGCCATGGTGCGAATCGACATGAGCGAGTACATGGAGAGACACACCGTGGCGCGGCTGGTCGGGGCGCCGCCGGGATATGTCGGGTACGAGGAAGGCGGGCAATTGAGTGAGGCGGTGCGTCGTAAGCCCTATAGCGTGGTGTTATTCGACGAAATTGAGAAGGCGCACCACGATGTGTTCAACGTCCTGCTGCAGGTGCTCGACGACGGGCGTTTAACGGATGGGCAGGGGCGCACGGTCGATTTCAAGAACGCTCTGGTGATCATGACCAGCAATATTGGGTCGGCCATTCTCCAGGAATATTTCGAGCGCGGCCGCCCCACGCCGAAGGAGCTGGCCGAGATGGAGGCGCGCGTTAAAGGCGAGCTCAAGCTCCATTTCCGGCCCGAATTCTTGAATCGGGTGGACGATGTGATTGTGTTTCACAGCCTGGATCGGGACCAGATTGCGGCCATCGTCGGGATCCAACTCGAGCGGTTGACGCATCGGCTGGCGGACCAACAGCTCACGCTGGAATTGGATGATTCAGCCAGACAGTTGCTCGCCCGTGAGGGTTATGATCCGCAGTTTGGCGCCCGTCCCTTGAAACGGGCGATCCAGGAACATCTCTTGAATCCGCTTTCGATGAAACTGCTCGAGGGCGTGTTCAAGCCCGGCGATCGCGTGCGGGCACATGCGAAAGGCGATCAATTTGTTTTTCAGGCGGCCGATGTGCAGCGTTGAACCGACCTGAATTCATGAATTCCGGGGTGGCTCGCGGGCGGGTTCGGCGGATGTGGCAGTGAGACCCTGGTCGAGGATATCGAGGCCGCGCACGAGCTCGGCCTCGGAGATGGTCAATGCCGGGGTGAGCGTGATGCGATTGCCCATGGTGACCTTGAAGTTCAGCCCGCGGCGCAGTGCCTCATACATCACGCGCTCGGCCCGGTCGGGATCCGGCCGCATGGACTGACGATCCTGGACGATCTCAAGCCCGAGCAGGAGACCGAGCCCCCGGACTTCGCCGACACAGGGATGGCGCTCCGCGAGTTCATTTAACCGATTCACGGCGATCGTCCCGAGAGATTGGGCGCGCGCCGGGAGTTGTTCCGATTCGAGGATGTCGAGCGTGGCGAGGCCGGCGGCGCAGAGAACCGGGTTCTTCTCGTGGGTATAATGGCCGAGGGCGCGTTCGGCGGCGACGGTGGCGAAGTCTTCGCGGGCAATTAATGCGGCGAGCGGGAGGATGCCGCCGCCGAGGCCTTTGCCAAGCACGAGCATGTCGGGCACGACATCGTAGTGTTCGCAGGCGAACATCCGGCCCGTGCGACCAAGGCAGGTGGGGATTTCGTCGAAGATGAGCAGGGTGCCGTGTCGATCGCAGGCGGCGCGCACCTGTTTCCAGTAATCAGGGGGCGGGATGGCGGGTGTGCAACGGACAGGTTCCGCGATCACGGCGGCGACGTCCTGTTCCTTGTCGAGGACATACTCGAGGTAATCGGCACAGGCGAGGTTGCAGGTCGAACCGCACCGGAACGGGCAACGGCAAGGTTCGGGGGGAGGGACATGTTCACCACCGGGAAGGAGCGGGCCGATGTTCGAGCGGAAGATCGCCTCACCGCCTACCGAGACGGCGTCGAGTGAAGCGCCGTGAAAGGCATCCCACCAGGAAATGGTTTTGAATCGGCCGGTGACGACACGGGCGAGTTTAAGGGCGATGCCAATCGCCGCGGTGCCGCCGGGGGCAAACAAGACGCGGTTAAGATTACCGGGCGCAAGCCGGGCGAGGCGTTGGGCGAGCTGAATCGCGGGGAGGTTCGTGTAACGGCGTGGACTGAAGGAAAGTTCGTGGAGTTGCCGTGTGATCGCTTCGATCACACGGGGATGACCGAACCCGACCTGGTGGACGTTGTTGCCGTGGAAATCGAGCAGGGTTCGGCCCTGGGCGTCCTCGAGATTGGCGCCCTGGCAGCCGTGCAGGACATTGAGGCAGGGGGTGGAGAGCGATTGATGGATGAAGGCTTGGGAATCCTGGTCCAGGAACTGGCGGGTAGTCGCGTCCAAATGAGTTTCCGCCCAGCCGGCACGGTGGGGTGAGACATTGAGATCACCCTCGGATTGGAGAGGGGTGAGCCCGGATTTCTGATCAGAGACCATAGGATTGAATTTCGGCAAGTGTGCCACACTGGCCAGTGCTTGTCATAAACCATCCTGCCCTGGTGCGAGAAACGTTTTCTCCTCCAAAAGCGAACCCCGTTGTCCGGTTCATCCGCTCGCTTCTGAAGCTTGCGATAAAGTCAGCGGCCAAGTCGAGTCGGCAGAATGCGGCGGAGCGGGTCAGCGCGTCCTCACGTCCGCGGCTACGGAGACGGGGGTAGCCGGTAAGTCGGTGGGTCGGTAAGTCGGTGGGTCGGTAAGTCGGTGGGTCGGTGAGTCGGTGGGTCGGTGAAGTCGGTGGGTCGGTGAAGTCGGTGAGTCGGTGGGTCGGTGAAGTCGGTGGGTCGGTAAGTCGGTGGGTCGGTAAGTCGGTGGGTCGGTAAGTCGGTGGGTCGGTAAGTCGGTGGGTCGGTGAAGTCGGTAAGTCGGTGGGTCGGTGGGTCGGTGAGGTCGGTGAGGTCGGTGGGTCGGTGGGTCGGTGGGTCGGTGGGTCGGTGAGTCGGTGGGTCGGTAGGTCGGTGGGTCGGTGGGTCGGTGGGTCGGTGGGTCGGTGAAGTCGGTGGGTCGGTGAAGTCGGTGGGTCGGTGAAGTCGGTGGGTCGGTGAGTCGGTGGGTCGGTGAAGTCGGTGGGTCGGTGAAGTCGGTGGGTCGGTGAAGTCGGTGGGTCGGTGAAGTCGGTGGGTCGGTGGGTCGGTGGGTCGGTGAAGTCGGTGGGTCGGTGGGTCGGTGGGTCGGTAGGTCGGTAGGTCGGTAGGTCGGTGGGTCGGTGAGTCGGTGAGTCGGTAGGTCGGTAGGTCGGTGGGTCGGTGAATCAGCGAATCGGTACCGACGTACCGGCGGACTGACCTACCGACCCACCGGCGTCCTCACGTCCGCGGCTACGGAGACGGGCGTAGCCGGTAAGTCGGTGAGTCGGTGAAGTCGGTAAGTCGGTGAATCAGCGAATCGGTACCGACGTACCGGCGTACTGACCTACCGACCCACCGGCGTCCTCACGTCCGCGGCTACGGAGACGGGTGTAGCCGGTAAGTCGGTGGGTCGGTGAAGTCGGTGGGTCGGTGAATCAGCGAATCGGTACCGACGTACGGCGTACTGACCTGCCGACCCACCGGCGTCCTCACGTCCGCGGCTACGGAGACGGGTGTAGTCGGTGAGTCGGTGAGTCGGTGAAGTCGGTCAATCGGTACGTCGGTGAATCAACGAATTAGTGAATCAGCGAATCGGTACCGATTCACCGATTCGCTGACTCACCGACCTACCGACCTACCGACCTACCGACCTACCGATTCACCGACTGCCAGGCTTCGCAGGATTACCATGGAAGTGAGAACGTCTTGACCGTGGTGAAATTCCGGATGGATTCGATCACGCCTTCTTTGATACCAAGACCGCTATCCTTGATTCCGCCGAAAGGCGAGTTCTCGGCGCGGAACCCGGGTATTTCATTGATGTTGACGGTGCCGCACCGAAGACGCCGGACGCAGGCGAGGGCGTGATCGAGGCGTTGAGTCACCACTCCGGCACCCAGTCCATAGGGGGTGTCGTTGGCAAGCGCAATCGCATCGTCCACATCCTCGATCGGCACGACCGATGCCATCGGTCCGAACGTTTCCTCACGTACCAGGCGGCAGTCGCGGGGGATGGCGGTGACCACGGTGGGTTCGAACAGTGCCCCGTGATGCTTGCCGCCGGTGAGGACCTGCGCGCCGGCGATGATCGCCTCGTGAAGCACAGTCATCAGTTGAGCGGCAGCGGCTTCGTCGATGACCGTGCCGATGCGAGTGGCGGGGTCGGTGGGATCGCCGCAGGGATAATCGGCCGTCTTCGACACCAGCCTGTCGGTGAAGGCATCGGCGATCCCGGAATGGACGAGGATGCGTTTGACCGCGGTGCAGCGTTGTCCGGAGTTGCGGTAGCTGCCTTCGGCCGCCAGATGGGCAGCCAGTTCGAGGTCGGCATCTTCCAGCACAATCAAGGGATCGTTCCCGCCCAGCTCAAGCACCAGGCGTTTGTAGCCCGCGATGGCCGGCAGTTTCTTGCCCACCGCGACACTGCCGGTAAAACAGAGGACCTCCACACGGGGATCGCGCACGAGTGTTTCTGCGACCTCGGACGTGGGACCGACAAGGACGCTGAGCATGGGGCCAGGGAGTCCGGCCTCGTAAAGGAGCGCGGCAAAACGGAGGGCGGTGAGCGGCGTTTTCTCCGAGGGCTTGAGAATCAGGGGGGTGCCGGCGGCGATGGCGGGGGCAATTTTGTGAGCGACCTGGTTTAACGGGTGATTGAATGGCGTAATGGCCGCGGCGCAAGTCACCGGCTCGCGGGTGGTGAAGATCCTGCGGGGCCGGCCTTGGCTCGAAACATCAGCGGCGAAGATCTGGCCATCGTCGCGCAGGGCCTCGATGGCGGCGAACTTGAGGACGTCGAGGGAGCGACCGACTTCGTAGCGGGTATCGCGGAGGCAGAGACCGGATTCGGCGGTGATGCACTGCGCGAACTCGTCCAGACGCCCGGCCAGGAGTCGTCCGGCGCGATCGAGGATCGTGTGGCGGTCGAACCGGCTGAGGTCGCGCGGGGCCTGCAAGGCCTGCTCGATGGCCGATTCGGTATCCGACTTTGCGGCCATGAGAACCTGTCCAACCGCGTGGCCGGTGTAGGGATTGAGAACGGACAAGGACCGATCCGATGTGATGGTTTGTCCAGCGATATAACAGGCCAGTTTCATCGTGCGATTCCGTTCAAAGTGAAATCAAAGATGTCGAAGTTCCTTGGGTCCATTTGAGCACGCGCCGCGTATTCGGGTCGCAACGGCGCGCTGACCAGGAAAGGGACCATTTCTTCATAGCGACCGCCATGCGAGCGAAGCCCGTCTTCCAGCACGCTCAGGTCGTGGTGTTCGGGCGTCCGGCCCAGGACGACATCGCGTCCGGCGAGGACGACCAGTTCACCAAGCCGATCGGCGGGGAGCTCGAGCTTACGCGCGGCGGTGGCGCGGTCGTAGACTTCCGTGACCCCGGGTTGATCGAGGAGAAACGCGGCGACGGGTTCCCATGGCTGGCGTGGTGGGAGATGGATGACGGCGAACGAACCGAGCGCCCCGTGATGCACCACGTAGGGGTCGGTGATCGGGAGGATGACGCGAAAGCCGGGGCCGAACCGGGAGGTGAGCAGCGATTCGAGATAGCGGACATTGGGCGAGCCATCCGGTTGTTGTTTGGCGTTCATTCCGTGATCGGCGGTGATTCCGACCACCGCGTTCAGCTCCAGCAAGCGGCCGATGGCGCAATCGTAGTTTTGGTAGAAGTCCAGGCTCTGAGGCGCCGTTGGACCATAGCGATGTTGCATGTAATCGGTGGTCGACAAATAAACAAAATCGGCCAGACCGGTCTCGATCAGCTTTGCGCCTGCTTCGAGGACGAACAGACTGGCCTCGGCGCTGTAAATCGCCGGCGTGCGCGCGCCGATGCGATCTTCGACGCGATCGATGCCGTGGGCGGCGACGGTGGATTGACCGGCCTTTTCGGAGGAGAAGGCGATTCCGTTCGCGCCGTCCGGCGGCGGACCGACGAGGCGATGGGCGAAGATATCCCGCAGCTTTTCCTTGGCGGTGATGACGGCGACTTTGCGTCCTGCGTGCGCGGCGGCCGCGGGTATGGTATCGGCCCGGAGATACGTTGCGGAGTTCATCATGACCTCTTCATCGCGGGCCGGATCATAAAAGAAATTACCACAGATGCCATGGACGGAGGGAGGCACACCGGTCACGATCGAGGAGTTATTGACGTTGGTGAAAGAGGGGAGGGCGGAGCGGGCCAGGCCGTGGTGGGCGGTCCGGCTGATTTCATCGATGTGCGGGATGCGATCATGGGCCGCAGCGGCCACCAGGTAATCTTCCGACGATCCGTCGAGGCAGATGACGGCGATGGGGCGTGCCGGTGGTTGGTAGGATCGACCATTGACGGTGAACGGGGTGGTGGCGAAGGACATGATGAATGCGTGGCGTAGGGCGGGGTGGAGTTACGGGTTTGAGTTAGGCCAGAATGGTGCCGGGTTGGGTGGTTGAGGTGGCGCGCCAATCCCGGGTGGCCAGGTCCAGGGCCGCCAGGAGCGCCCGCACGTCGGCGGGATGGATGCGTCCAATCGAACCGATGCGGAAGGTGTCGGCCTGGCTCAGTTTGCCCGGATAGATGATGTACCCCGAATCGCTCAGCCGTTCATAAAGCGTGGCGAAATCGAATCCGGGCAAGTCGGGATAAAGGAAGGCCGTGATGATGCAACTCTGGACCGCGGGATCGAGATAGGGTTGGAACCCGAGCGCGCGCATGCCTTCTACGAGGACGCGATGGTTTTGTTGATACCGGGCGCGGCGCGCGGGCAAGCCGCCTTCGGATTCGAGTTCATGGAGGGCCTGTTCGAACGCGAGCAGGGCATGGGTGGGAGGAGTGAACCGGAACTGGCCGGTGGCATCGAATCCCTTAAGCTGAGCCAGGAGATCGAGGCTGAGACTGCGCGCAAAGCCGGCGCAAGCCTCGAGCTTTCGGCGTAGACAGATCACGAACGCGAAGCCCGGCACACCTTCGAGGCATTTGTTGGGTGAAGAAATGAGGTAATCGATCCCGAGAGCTTCGAAGTCGATGGGATAAGCGCCAAAGCTGCTCATGGCATCGACCACGAAAATGCGCTGGTGGCGGCGCGTTACCGCCCCGATCTCCGCCAGGGGATTCAGCAGGCCGGTGGTGGTCTCGCAGTGCACGAGGGCAACATGGGTGATTTCGGGATCGCCCTGGAGTTGGGCCTCGAGGGCGGCCGGATCGCAAGGCGAATCCTCAGGCACGCGCAGAGCAGTGTGAGGAATGTGGGCATGCTGCAACATTCGGACGATACGTTCGCCGTAAGCGCCATTCGCCAGAACCAGGACCTTCCCGCGCGGGGGAACACAGGTCAGGAACACCGCCTCGACGGCATAACTGCCCGACCCCTGCAACAGGATCACCTCCCAGCCGTGGTTGCGGGAGACACCGGCCAGGGTCAGGAGTTGATCGCCGATGGCGGCGACGCGGGCATTGAACGCGTGGTGCCACGAGCCGGCATCGTGGAGCATGGCTTGTTTGACCGCGAGGCTGGTTGTGAGCGGGCCGGGCGTAAAGAGCAACTGGTCGTGGGCGGTGGGAAGGATACCGGTAGTCATATCACGTTGGCTTCGGGGGTGTCGGACGCGCAGATCATCGCGAAGACGCGGCCGTCGGCAGCCCGTCGGTGAATGCCTCCACGACCGGCCGGGCGATCCAGCAATCCGGGGGTTGGACACCCAAGATCTTCGCGAGCGTGGCGGCGGTGTCGTAGGTGTTGATGGGGGAATGAAGCGCCCGGCCGCGGGCAATGCCGGGACCGCGAATGATCCACGGGATCTGGATTTCGGCCATGGTGGCGCCACCGTGACCTTTCCCGATCCCGCCGTGGTCGGCGGTCACCAAGAGGCAGGTGGTGTCCCACATGCCGGCGGATTTGAGGCCTGCGACGGTTTCGCCGATGAGTTGGTCGGCGACTTCGACCGCGGCGTAGTATTCGGGCGTGCCATGGCCGAACTCGTGGCCGGCATGATCGACATGATCGAGATGGATGAACGTGAGCGTCGGATGTTTCTCGCGGAAGTAAGCCACGGCATCACGGACCGTGTTCGTGGGGCCGTCCGCATCTTCCAGACGGTCCATCGCCTCCGGTTCCAACAGCCGGCCGAACCCGTCCCAATCGTGGAAGCAGGCGATGACGGCGGCGGGCTGTTGTTGGCGGAGCAGCCCGAAGATTGTGGGAAAGATATGGCCCATACCGGTGGCGGTCGGGGCGATGTCGTATTTATCCGGCTGCCAATCGTTCGAGGTAACCCCATGTTGTTCCGGGCCGGCGCCCATGATCATCGAGGCCCAGTTCGGGCTGCTCGACGTGGGCATCACCCCGCGCGCCTCAAAGCTGAAAGCGCCGTCATGCGTCAATGCATCGATTTCCGGCGTATGCGCGTGCCGAACGCCATCGGGGCTGAGGCCATCGACTCCGACGACGACGACATGGATGGGGGCGGCAAAGAGGTCCGGCCAACTGCACGAAAGCAGGGTGAGCAGGCAGCCCACCAGCAGGTGAGGGAACCGGGCGAGCCGTGGGTTGTGGGCTTGGGCATTGTTCATGGTCTGAGGTCCGTCTTATTATTTTCGTTTTAGGCTTAGCATGGCGCGTCCGGAACAGGCAAGTGTTCGGCTCGTCTGGGCAGCCCCAATGGGGGAGAGGCCGTGAACGGAATTGGGAGCGGACTTCGTGGCCTTGCCGACCACGGCGGGTTCTGTTACATGGACGCGGCTGAAGCGCGGCCTTGAGTCGAATCCGTAGCCGCAGCCGGAACTGAGGAATACGAATTATCGTGTCATGAAGATCAGAAAAGGGACGTGCCGGCCGCCTGCGCCAACGGGAGATTGGATCTAAATGGAATCCGGGAAGCGCTCTAACGCCGATTCGCCGGGTCAAGGGTTGCGGCCGGAGCTTTGGCTGGGAACGCTGGTGTTGGGCTACATCGGCGTCTATCTCTGCCGAAAGAATTTTTCCGTTGCCTTGCCGATGCTCGCGTCCTCCTGGGGAATCACGAAGGCGGAAGTGGGATTGGTCGCCAGCGTCAGCACGATTGCCTATGCCGTGGGCAAATTCCTGTTTGGGCCCGTGATCGATCGGGTGGGTGGCCGCGTCTGTTTCCTGGGGGCGCTCTCCCTGGTAGCGGTCTTTTGCCTGGCGGGCGGAATGGTGGGAAGCCTGGGGGGAATGGTCATCGCCTACAGTGCGAACCGGTTCTTCGGTTCAGCCGCCTGGGGTTCGATGGTCAAGATGGTTCCGGGCTGGTTCAGCGCACGGGGGTTGCCGCTCGCGATGGCGTGGCTCTCGCTCAGCTTCGTGTTCGGCGGCGTTTGCGCCGTGTTGTTGGCCGGTCAGATTGCCGAGTGGAGCGGAGATAATTGGCGCTGGGTGATGGCCGGTCCGGCCCTGGTGCTGGCGGGGATCCTGATCTGGTGCTGGCGGGTATTGCCAAGCCAGAAGACCCAGGACCGGGCCAACCTGGGTCAGGGTATCTCATCCGGCTTTCAGGCGCGCCAGATCACCGAGCTCTTGCGCACGCGCCAATTCTGGATCGTCTGCGCGTTGAGCTTCACGCTGACGCTGGTGCGGGAGACGTTCAATGTCTGGACCGTGGATTTCTTCAAGACGACCGGAGGCGAAGAGATGTCCAACCGGATGGCCGCATTTCTATCGACGCCATTCGACGCGTGCGGGGCGGTGGGGATTATTGTTTTGGGTTGGTTGTTTGGCCGGCTGGGGCCGAAAGGGAGGATGCGATTGCTGTGCCTGATGTTGATGATGGTTGCGGGATTATTGCAGCTCGTGCCGGCATTGGCCACGTGGGAACTCTGGACCGTTTCGATGGCGATTGGTGCGATCGGTTTTCTGGCCTACGGCCCGTACAGTCTGCTGGCCGGCATATTGTCCGTGGAGATTCGCGGGCCGGCCTATGTCGCGACCGTGGCCGGCGTGGTGGACGGAGTGGGATACGTGGCCGGGTTCATGACCGGGTACACATTCGGTTTGATCCTGGATCGGGGTGGTTATGAGCTCGGGTTCCATTGTCTCGCGGCATTGGCCGTGATCTCGGCGGTGTTGTGTCTCTTCCTTTATCCTGCAAAAGCTGAAGAGCTGAAGAGCTGAAAAGCTTCGTTTGCGGAGTCGGCGGTGAGGTCGGTGGGTCGGTGGTAGGTCGGTGAGGTCGGTAGGTCGGTGGGTCGGTAGGTCGGTAGGTCGGTGGGTCGGTAGGTCGGTGAGGTCGGTGGGTCGGTGGGTCGGTAGGTCGGTGAGTCGGTAAGTCGGTGAGTCGGTAAGCCAGTGAGTCGGTAAGCCAGTGAGTCGGTAAGCCGGTGAGTCGGTAAGCCAGTGAGTCGGTAAGCCAGTGAGTCGGTAAGCCAGTGAGTCGGTAAGCCAGTGAGTCGGTAAGTCGGTGAATCAGCGAATCAGTGAATCGGTGAATCGGTACCGACGTACCAGCGTACTGACCTACCGGCTTACCGCCCTGCCGGCTTACCGGCCGCGGCTACTCGGGCCGAGTTACCGGCTTATCCCAGATCCAGGCGTGGGCGCGATCAATCACCTTCCCCAACAGCAACAGATCGTCCCGTCCAAAACTCTCCGTCGTCTTCCATTGATCGCCATCTTTGTCCTTGTAAACCTTCACAAACGTCACGTTATGACGCGTCACTTCATTAAACGTATTCTCCCAGATACTGGCCTTGACGGATCCCAGGCGCACCTCGTGTACGGGTCGGTTGTTCTTATTCATGCGGTTCTAACCTCCTTTGGGTGGTCGATTCCAATCCCGGACTGGCCGCCACCCGGGCCCGTCCGCACCTCGCTTGCCGATTCGCTCGATATGCCGGGAGGCAAATCATGGCGAGGTGTCCGCAAGAATATGCGACGCGCCGGGACTGTCAAGAAAGCCGTTGATTGAAATTGCTCCGATGTCCAATGAAGAAACTCCGCGGAACCGACTCCACTCCTCCCGCCTGACCTCCCACGCGCTACACCATCTCCGATTCGAGACGCGCGATTTCCTTTTTGACGAGGGCCGAGACTCGATGTTTGGCGAGATAGACCTGGCCCATGCTCACCCCGAGTGTGCGAACGACCTCTTTGGGAGACCATTGCTTGAGGACATAACAATCGAAGATCTGGAACTGCCTGGGATCAATGATTCGACGGACCCGATGCACCGCAGCGTCGAGGATATTTCGCTGCCATTCCGCTTCCCAAACGGCGTTCAATTCCGGCAGGACCGATATTTCCTCCGTGCCCTCCCAGACAGGGTGATCCTCAAGCGCATTCCCAAATCCGTGGTGGGGTTCGCGATTTCGTTTCCGGTGAAAATCTGCAATCCGCCGGCGGGTGATCAGCAGGAGCCAGGATTTGAAAGAACCCACGGCGGGATCGTATTTGAAATCACGCATCCGTTTGGCGACGGAAACGATCGTTTCCTGGACGACATCCTGCGCCTCGGCATCCGACAATCCGGTCTTGATGGCGAATCCGTAAATCAGCCGCCAATACGTTTCGAAGAAGACCGCCCAGCTTTCACGGTCTTCCCAGTTTTTCAGCCGGCCAATCAGGCTCCGGCGCGTCGGTGAGTGATGATGATCGGGATCGGCCATGACACGATTTTGTTTTAAGGAGAGTTCGCGGCGACCGGGGCGATTCTTACACCATCGCGGAAATGATTCACGATTGTCCGGGAGATTCAAATATCTGCTTGCATGCCGCAGTCATCAATTATAGAAGAGGATTTCATACAAAGGAACCTGGGTCTTGTTTCATTAAAGGATTATGAAGACATCATTCGTACTTGGCATTTCGTTGGCCGTCGGCATCTCGGTGGCTCAAGCCGCCGTGATCACCGTCGATACCATCGACAACGTAACCCCCCCAACCGGCAGCACTTCTTTGCTGCAAGCCATCACCGCACTTCAGGATGGCGACACCATCGAGTTTAACATACCGGGCGAGGGCGCCCAGTACATCGTCACCCCGGTTGGGGGCTATCCCGTAATCACCCAGAGCGGTGTGACCATCGACGGCTATTCTCAACCGGGCGCCGTCCCCAACAGCAATTCAATCCTCGAACCCAACAATGCGCAGCTCAAGATTGTGCTCGACTCGCGCAGCGGCGACAGCGTGTCGATGGATAATTTCCCGGGACAGGATCCCACCGATAGCAACGGCTATGGCGACACCGAGAATGCCATCCTCGGTTTTTATCAGGCCACGAACGTGACGATCCAGGGTCTTTGCTTCCTTGCCCGGCCCAATGCGGATGAGGCCGGCGATGTGAGCCTCTACGCGATCTCCTTCGCGCGCGGGGCCCAGGCCCACATCAACGGCTGCTGGATCGGCGTCGACCTCGACGGTCAGACGCTCGCGCCGCCAATCAGCGGCGTCACCGGGTTCCGCTATCGCGATAATAGCACGGGGACGGAGATTCCGACCTATACCGATGGAATCATCATTGGCGTGGCGCCCGGCAGCGCCAACCCGCGCGCCGAATTCAACGTGTTAACCGGCATTCCCGCAATTCCGATTATCATCGAGGCCAACGCGACCCGCATCAGCGGCAACTTCCTGAATGTCTTCCCGGACGGGGTGCGCGACTTCGATCCCTATTTCGATCCCGATTATTCTTCATACGGTTTCGAAGGCAATATTGAGATCGGGCGCCAGGGCAACAATACCGTGATCGGGACGGACGGCGACGGCGTGAATGACGCCGACGAACGGAATATTATTGCCGGCGCGGTACCCCAGGCCTACGACCACAACATCGAGTTTTACGGCAACACGCCCGGGACCAATATTGTCATCGCCGGTAACTACATCGGCATTGGAATCGACGGGACCACCCGGTTCACCAATGGGGTGCCGGCGGTGAACGCATCCGGGGGATCGGCCAGCTATCGGATTGGATCCAACCTGGATGGGGTCAGCGACGATCTCGAGGCCAATCATATCTATAACCTCTATCCCCCGGATCTGTTCCCCTCGGGCGATTATTTTAACAAACTCGGCAGTTTGAACTTCTACGATGAATTGTCACCGAGCGCGAGCGTGTCGCTGCGGGGCAATGTGCTGGTCAATAACTTTCCGGCACCGTCCGAACCATCGCGTGACAACAGCGCATTCCTGACGAATTACATGGCCAAGGCCGTGGCGGACATCGAGCAGAGCGTTTACCCCTTGCTTGACGCCAGCAGCACGACCACGCGCCTCGTCGGATCGGCGCCGCCGGCGAGCACCAATTATTCCACAGTGTTCATCGACGTCTACATCGCCAACAATGAAGGCATCACCAACGGGTTCGAGGCCTCGCTCCCCGGGTTGGATGACGGATTTGTCCAGGGCGACGACTACCTCGGATCTTTCGTGCTGGATAACCTGGGCGACAATGATCCGGCCGTCGGCCAGTTCGATGTCAATGTCGGGGCGTGGAACATTCCTGCGGACAGCACGCTCACTATCACCGCGAATTACTCCAAAGGCGGACCGCAGGAACCCAACGCCGAAGTCCTGACCGGCCCGTTCTCCGCACCGCTCCAGGTCTCGGCGGGTGAACCTCTGCCCGCGATCACGGGGATCGGTTTGAACTTTGGCGCAGACGAGACTGCCGGGGCATTGGCGGCGGAAGATGTAGCGGGCGCACCCGCCGTAGCTCAGGCATCCTGGAATAATCTGAATGCCTTGTCCGGCTCCGCCAGTGGACTCATTGCGGACTCAGGCGGTTCGGCGCAGGTAACTGCGGTGACGGTGCAATGGTCTTCGGCCAACACCTGGGCTTCAACCGGCCGTGGCGAGGAAAACAATGGATTGACCGGGCCGGACAAGGTCCTCATGACCGGTTATTTGGACACCGGAGATAATACCACCACGACCGTTACGATATCGGGGATCCCGGCAGATCTGGTATCGCAGGCGTATGACGTATATGTGTATGCGCTGGGTGGCGTAGCCGGGCGCGGGGGCAGTTATCGGGTCGTGGATCCTTCCGACGGCGCGGTATTACGCGATTATATCAAGTCGCAGTCGCCGGCCGCTCCGACGAATCACCTCCAAGTGCCGACGACCGATCCCGCGGTCTGGGGGACGGGCACCTACCTGGTCTTCCCGGGGCTGACCGCGACGAATATCACGGTCGAGGCGACCACGGTGGATCCCTGGGGATTTGGCAGTCCGAATCGCGCGCCCATTGACGCGCTGCAGATCGTGCCGTCCGCCGAAGGACCGCTCCTGAAGATTAGCTCCGTGGCACTCAACGAGGACGGAACCATCACGGTGAGCTGGGAAGGTGGTGGCGTGCTTGAGGCCGCACCGTCTCTCGATGGCCCCTGGGCTGACGTGAGCCCCGAGAGTCCCTTCACCTTCGAACCGACCGAGGCGATGTTGTTCGGCCGGATTCGGAAAGACAATTAACAGGCAAATCCCCTCATCTCGGTGTCTCGAGGCCGGGCCAGTGCCCGGCCTCGGCTGTTTGGGATGGATCCGCGAGATGGTCGGATGGTTTACCCATGAGTTGGACGACAGCCTGGAGATGATCCGATCATGGATCACGCCGGATGGAGCATTGCTGACCATTTCTGATTTATGACTTATGGTTTATGGCTCCAATTCGCGCATCGCATCCCGCCGGGCGCCTTCCAGGAACATGCGAGCTGAACCGCCGCGCCATTTGAAAGGTGAAATTGCGCCGCAGCGTAATCGTCGACCTGCGCGCGATGATTGCCCGTCCGCGGTTCGAGCGGCAGGCCGTTCGCCAGCCGGCGTCCCGCCGCGCGCTCGACGCGCGGAAAATCCAAACTCCATAAGGCGAAATCCACCAGATGCGTGCCCAGGTCGATCAGACAGCCGCCCCCAGGAAAGCGTTGGCTCCACAACGCAAAGGGACACGAGCCTACCGGAAACCTGCGGTCGGATTTGGGTCACGTGGCCCTCGATGACCGCATACGAAATTTCCTGATGCGAGCTCGGCCTTATTCTGAGTTAGAATCAGGGAGGACAGCGCTTGAAGAATTCACCTGGCGACAGATCTTCACCAAGATGATGAAACAATTATTGAGACTCACACCCGCAGGGCTCTGCGCGCTGGTGGCTCTGGTGGCCGGCGGCTGCACTAAGGAACCGGGAACTTCCAACACCGGCGCAACGAATGCCAGCAGGACTTCGCCTGCCGCGGACGATGTCTCGCCACTGGGTGCGCCAGAGAATCAAGCCGCTTCGACCGCCTCGGTGACGCTAAATCCGACTCAAGGCAATGAGGTGAAAGGCACGGTGCTATTTACCGGAGAGAACAATGGCGTGCGGGTAGTGGCGGACATTACCGGACTCACTCCTGGCGAACATGGCTTCCATATTCACGAAAAGGGCGACTGCTCCGCGCCGGACGCATCTTCGGCGGGCGGCCACTTCAATCCGACCGGAATGCCTCACGGGGGCCCTGACTCGGGCGAACATCATCTCGGCGATATGGGAAACATTACTGCCGACGCCTCGGGGAACGCCCATCTGGACCGCGTCTTTTCTTTCCTGACCCTGTCCGGCAGCAATTCCATCATTGGCCATGCTCTGATCGTGCATGGGGGACGGGATGACCTTACATCTCAACCCAGCGGAGATGCCGGCGCGCGGGTCGCCTGTGGGGTTATCGAAAAGCAATAGCGGATTGTTGCCAGCCTGCGTAACCCGTTAAAACAGCGCCGGCCTATGACCAGCTTGGGCTGGGCCTTCGCGAATGGCTTCCCCGCGAAGCCCCTGCGGCAAGTCGGCGGCAACCGCTTCGAAGCAGGCCGTTGAATCGTGAAGGGCGAATCCCAACATCTTCATCAAGGCGCCAGCCACGCGCGAGGGACTCGACTTCATGGACAGGTCGCCATTGCCCCCCAATCAGTCCGCGCCGACTCACGTCGGCGGCTACCCCATTCCGTAGCCGCGCTCGTGCGAGCGCGCTGACCTTCCCCGCCGCGCGGGTCCGCTTACCATCAGTCCGCGCCGACCCACGTCGGCGGCTACCCTCGCTCCGTAGACGACGCCCGATCACTTCGCATGCCGTTTATGGATGCAAAGCGTGTTTCCGTCCGGATCGGAAATGAATGCCATTTTGCAGACGGGCGTGGGAAAGGGTTCCATTTTGAACGTCACATTGTTCGCCTTCAGGTGCGCGATCGCTACGTCGAAATCTTCCATTTCCAGGCCCACGCTGCAACCGTCCGAACGGGGATTCCAGCCGGGTGCGCCGGCGCCCAACGAGAGTGTGCCCGGGCCAATGTCATATTCCGTCCACTGCATACCACCCGGTTCGCCCACCTGCATCGTAGGCTTCAGGCCGAGCACGTCCTCGTAGAACTTCCGCGCCCGCGCCATGTCGGTGACCGGATAACAACTGAATGCGATTTCGGTGACTTTGAGCATAACAGGTTCGGTTGTGTAAACTGTGTTGGAGAAAAATCAAATCTTTTCCGACCCGTTCCCGGCGCACATCTCAAATTTTCGCACTGGCGCCTAACCCGCACACTTCATGCGAAGATGCATCATTGGCTCCCGGATTTTTCATACCGTTCGAGGGTGAAATGAATCATTACGGCTAAGCTGATCCCGGTGACAATCAACGATTACGACATGTGGTCTCGAGCCGACAGCGCGCGGGAAGCAACTTTGCCGGGGAGGGGTCTGCCACATCCCTGATGAGCTATCCCCACTGCGCCTTGAAATCCTGAGTCGGCCCCTCCGGTTGCGGACGGGGCAAGTTTTGGTCCGGCTGTTGAACTGGATCAAGGATCCCATCTGCGAGGCTTCCGTCCGATCAAATCCACCAATGCCTCGCGAAATTGAGGGAAGCGGAACTCGAAACCGCTCGCCAGCAATCGCCCCGGCACCACGCGACGGCTCTTGATGACGAGTTCCGTTTCCGTCTGCAGCAGGAATGTGCCAAGCTCCAGCATCCATTCGGTCGCCGGCAGGCCAAACGGCACGCCGCACACCTCGCGAAATATCCGCATCATTTCCGCATTCGTTAGCGGATTGGGCGCGGCCACGTTCACCGCGCCGCTAACGTCCTCGCTCGCCATCAGCCACTCGATAACGCGACAATAATCCTCCTCGTGAATCCACGACACGAACTGGCGCCCACTGCCCATGCGCCCGCCCAAGCCCAGTCGCGTCAGCCTCCGCAGCATGGGGAACACGCTGTTTTGGCCGCAGCCCAGCACCATCGCCGAGCGCATCGCCACCTTGCGCGTGTTCCGGGTAAGCGCCTGGTTGAACTCGCGTTCCCACGCCGTAGCCACTTCAACCGAGAATTCATCCTTCGCCTCCGTTGTCCCGCCGATTTCACCCAACTCATTCCACGCCGGGCCAAGCGTGTGCTTGTAAATCGTCGCTGTGCTGGAGTTGAGCCAGACGCGCGGCGGCGATTGGCACCTGGCGATGGCTTCGCCCAATACGCGCGTCGACTTGAGCCGCGAATTCAGAATGGTGCGCCGGTTGCGCGCGTGATAGCGGCAGTTCACGGAACGGCCCGCGAGATTGATCACGGCGGTCGCCCCCTCCAACTCGGTCGACCACTGACCGAGCGCTTCGCCGTCCCAACCCACTTCAATCACACCATCTGTTCGCAGCCGGGGTGAGCGCGTAAGAACCACGACCTCCCAGCCACAACCGGCAAACCAGCGCAGCAGCACCTGCCCCAGAAAGCCGCTGCCGCCCGCGAGGATGATGCGTGGGTTCATAAGCGCCCGCCTCCGTTGCATTCCATCCGTCCGCGCGCGCGCCATTGGTGCGGAATGCCGCGCATGAGAAACGCGCTGTCAAACTTCGCCGTGATGCGATGCGCGGCATTCTCCGAGCTGAACCCCACACCCGGCGGCAGGAAACCCGTCCGAACTCCCCCCAAGCGGATCAGACATATCCCCGCCATGGCGAATCCATCAACGAGCTTGGGCCGAAAGGGTTCGGGAACCAGCTTGGCCACTGTCGCCGGATCGCAACGGAAATTCAGCAGCATCCGTCGTTCAATGACCCCACGCATCACAGGCAGATGCAGTCTGGGTTGACGAACGTGAAACTGAACCGGCTTTTGGAGGGTCGTTTTCATGGCAGTTCGAGGAAAGCGCTGTGACGATGAGGTTTGTTCGCCCGGGAAGCTCTGGCGACTGGGGTCACCTCCGCCTCAGACTTCGCGGGTTGTGACTTGTCGTTCCCCAACCACCGGCGCAACCGGCGCGCCGAGAATGTCATCCGGCCAGATCCGCGGCCGCCGGCCCGGGGATGTGCATCGCCAAGGTGTACGCCGACCAGCGTGTGCGAATGAACGTTGCAACTGCCTCCCAAACAATGGCGGTTCCGCGCAATCCAGCGATAGAGGATGCGCGCCGCCGCGTGGATTCCCGGCAGCGCCATCAGCATCCCGAGCGGGCTCAGCCACCACACGCTCCGCATCAGTGCGCACCATGCGTCGACCCCGACAAGCGTGCGACCGTCCGCCCGTTGCAGCCACATTTCCGATCGCAACTGATTCTCGGTGATCCGCAAGCGCGCCGCCGTGCCGGGAGTTTGCAGAGGCACCCAGGAAAACCCGCGTCGTTCGAAGAGCGCGCCCCAGCGTTGCCGGCCGGCGACACAAAGGCGGCATTGGGCGTCGTAAAACACCGAACCGCGTCCAGCGCTATTTCCTGTCATTTCGGTATTCACAGAAACTCAATTGCAAAAAAAGAGAGGTTCAATCCGCTCCGATGCCCAGCAACTTGCGAATCTTGTCGCCCAACTTCACAAACTTGGTCACCGCCGTCGTCGGCCACGAACGGACCTGCCCATACCACGCCGTCGTCGTCTCGAAGAATTCGGCCAACTCGCGCAGCTTCTGCTCCGTATATTCGTTCGTTTCCTCCTCCGCCTCGGCGACGCATTCGCGCAGCATGGCGATGGTGGGATCGATCTCGCGCTTCTTACGCTCATCGAGCACGACACGGAACATTTCCCACACGTCCTTCATGCTCTCGAAATGGTCGCGCTTGTCGCCCATCACGTGGACGCGGCGGATGATCCCCCAACCTTGCAGTTCTTTGAGGCTGGAGCTGACGTTGGAACGGGCGACGCTCAAGGTTTCCACCAGGTCATCGGCATTCAACGGCTTTTCCGAAATGAACAAGAGCGCGTGGATTTGCGCCACGGTGCGATTGATGCCCCACTTGGTTCCCATCTCGCCCCAGTGAAGGATGAACTTTTGTTGCACTGAACTGAGCTTAGCCATGGCTTCGTTAGTTTCTGTCAGGACCGAAAATACTGTCAAACCGAGATAACGCAAGCCCGTTCTTCCACCGGAGCGGCGCCGCGACTTCAGCGGCTTTGCCATTGAGGCAGCCCTTCGTTTCCATCTGCCTTGCCCCGCTGAAATTGGCAGGCAGCGTGATTCGCGGCAAAATGAGCAGCGTCGGGAATATGTACGGAAGGACAGGCCGCCGCGCGCCAAATGTGGCTGTTACCCGAGGGGAGGACGACTTGACGGTCATTCCGCCCTTGAAATGCTTGATCCGTGGGTTAATGATCACCCGACTCATCAAGCACCAAAACTGAACTGCCATTTGTCATGTCCCGTTTACTCCAAAGCTCACTCCAGTTCGTTGCCCTGCCGGCCCTGATCGCGATTTTTACTTGGTCCGCCAGGGCCGAATCCTTCGCGGTCGTAATCGACGAACCCGTTCACGGCAAACTCTCGCTGAACCCTCCGTTGCCCACCGATGGCCAGTACCCGGCGGGGACGATCGTCACGGTATCGACGGCTCCTGATGCCGGGTTCGCGCTGGACTCGGGCTACTACTCGGTGCCGGGTCGTTGGGGCGCGATGTATCACGAATCCATGACCCCCGATTTCACGGTAACGATCGATCAGGCCAAACACATTGGCGCCTCGTTCATCGAGGAATCTGAGGTCGATCATGTGCTCGTGAAACAGGATGTGGTGTACGCCAAACCCGGCGTCAAGATACTGAAATATGACGTGTTCATGCCGAAGGCGGCAAAAGCCCTGCCGATCATCGTGATCATCCATGGCGGCGGCTGGGTGACCAACGACGAAGACATTATGCGCGGGCTGGCGCGGGAACTGACCAAGGGCGGCAAGTTCGTGGTCTGCAGCATCGATTATCGCTGGGGCGGCAAGGCGGATGGCGACGCCACGAACAACACGATGGCCAACCTCATCGAGGACGTTTACGGAGCCGTGGCCCACATCATGGAACATGCGAGTGATTATGGTGGCGACCCAACGCGCGTCGGCCTGACCGGTGACAGTGCGGGCGGTCATCTCTCGGCCGCGTGCTCGCTGATGGTGGACATGATCGGTGACCGTGGCTTCGGAAAGACGCCCGGCGTCTTCGAATTCAAGCCGACCTACCTGCCTGGGAACAAAACCGTCGAACAGGTGAAGGCCGAAATGTTGACCGCCATCAAAGCGGCAGCGCCCAGTTATGGGGTGTTCGGTGGCCGGTTCTTGAATCACTACTCGGAGGACCCGGCCGCCGATGAGACCTGGAACGAGGCCATCTCTCCGGTCAAGCACGTTCCCCGCGCGTCCGAACGAGCCGTTCCCCAGTACCCTGACGCGTGGCACGCGCGATCCGTTGATCACGGACGACATGGTAACCGAGTTTATGAATGTGCTCGTCGAGGCCGGACAGCGGGTCGAATACGTGCAGGTCGGTGGCGCCAGTCACGCGTTCTTCGACTGGAAACCCGACGCCCGGACCAAGGCGACCTTTGAGCAGTACGGCGTCTATTATGCCGCGGAGATGAAGGCCTTTTTTGAATCCGTGCTCTACTGAGCCGGGTCGCCCGCAACCGGCCAGGAGGCCAGGAATGAATTGTCGAATGAACCTGATCCGTCTGCTCTTGTTCGCGTTTGCGGCCTTGTCCGTCCACGCGGCCGACGGCCCGCTCGCGGTGATGCCGGCCACCCCGGCACAGCTCTTCCCGCTGGCTGAGGTGCGGCTTCTGCCCAGTCCCTTCGCCGACGCGGTTGCGGCGAATCGGCGGTATCTTCTTGCACATGATCCGGATCGCCTGCTGGCTCCGTTTCTGCGCGAAGCCGGGCTTAAGCCTAAGAAGGCGCGTTATCCCAATTGGGAGAGCATGGGCCTCGACGGGCATACCGCGGGACACTACCTCAGTGCGCTGTCGGATATGATCGCCGCCGGTGATGATCCTGATAACGAATTCAGCCGCCGGTTGGATTACATGCTCGCCGAGTTGGAACGCGTGCAACGGGCTAACGGCAACGGGTATATCGGGGGCATTCCGGATAGCCGCGAGTTTTGGAGCACCATCGCGTCGGGTGATGTGGCCAAGATCTGGAGCAAATGGGCGCCCTGGTACAACGTCCACAAGACTTTTGCCGGTCTGCGTGACGCCCATGTCGTCGGGGGCAAACCGAAGGCACGCGAGCTCCTCCTCCACCTGGGAGACTGGTGTGTAAACCTCACCGCGCAACTGAGCGAGGCGCAAATGCAGCAGATGCTCAGCAACGAGTACGGCGGTATGAATGAGGTGCTGGCCGACATTTATACCATCTCAGGCGACCGGAGATACCTGGAGACCGCCGAGCGCTTCAATCATCACGCGGTCATGGATCCCCTCATGAACGGCCAGGACAAGCTCACCGGCCTGCACGCAAACACGCAGATCCCGAAGATCATCGGCCTGGAGAAGATCGCGACGCTGACCGGCAATCCGAAGGAGGACTTCGGCGCCCGGTTTTTCTGGGACACCGTGGTCAGCAATCGCAGCGTCGCATTTGGCGGTAACAGTGTCTCCGAACACTTCAATGACCCGAAGGATTTCAGTGGCATGATCGAGCACCGCGAGGGGCCGGAGACCTGCAACACTTACAACATGCTCCGCCTCACCGAGGCGCTCTTCGTATCCCGGCCCGCAGCGCGGTATGCGGACTTTTATGAACGGGCACTTTACAACCATATCCTCTCCTCGATCGATCCCAAGGCGCCCGGGTATGTCTATTTCACGCCGCTGCGCCCGGAACATTATCGTGTCTATTCGCAGCCCGAGCAGAGCTTCTGGTGCTGCGTCGGCACCGGCATGGAGAATCCTGGCCGCTACGGCCAGTTCATTTATGCGCGGGACAAGGACGGTCTTTATGTCAACCTGTTCATCGCTTCGGAATTAGAAACCGCGGACGGCATCACGCTCCTCCAAGAGAACCGGTTTCCCTTCGAACCCGGCACGCGCCTCACCCTGAAACTCGACCAGCCGGCAACATTCACGCTGCGGATTCGTCATCCCTGGTGGGTGCCGGAGGGGAAACTCGCCATCCGCGTGAACGGCAAGTCCATCGGCGTTTCCTCGCAACCCTCCACCTATGCCGAGGTGCGTCGCCAGTGGACCAGCGGCGATACGATGGACGTTGAATTGCCCATGCACATTGCGGTGGACCCGTTGCCGGACGGCTCGGACTGGGCGGCCATTTTGTATGGTCCGATCGTGCTCGCAGCACCCGCAGGCACCAACGATATGATTGGCGAGCGTGCCAACGACGGGCGCATGGCGCACGTCGCCCTTGGCCCGGTGGTTCCCTTGGACCAAGTCCCGTGCCTGCTCGCGACCGCTCGCGATCTGCCGAAGCATATCGTCCCGGACCCGGAGTCAGGTCCGCTACACTTCCGCATGACGGGCGTGGTGGAACCGAAGAGCTCGGACGGTATCGAGCTCGCGCCGTTCTTTGATCTTCGCCATGAGCGATACCAGATGTATTGGGAGCTGACCACGACCGAACGTCTAAAGCAACGACCTGCGTCACCGCTATGAAACTCAACAACTCTCACCCCAATTCCCGCATGGGCCTGCTCCTGGCAGTGATGCTGACCCATGGTGTATCCGCCCAGTCCGCCGAAAGTCCCACCCTGAGGAACGCCTACAAAAGCGATTTCCTGATCGGCTCGGCCATCAACCGCGCCCTGGCAACGGGAACCGCCTCCCGGTGGCGACCGCAGGAGCAGGTGAATCAAGACATCGCTCTCGTCAAGGAACAATTCAACCAGATCACGGCCGAGAACGATATGAAATGGGCGCTCATCCATCCTCGCGAGGGCGCGGACGGCTATCATTTCGAACCGGCCGACGCCTTTGTGGACTTCGGTTTGGCCAACGGCATGGTTCTGGTCGGCCACACGCTCGTTTGGCATGCCCAAACTCCCAATTGGGTCTTCGCGGGAGCCAACCCGCCGCCCACGGAAACGGATGTCGGAGCGCCAACGGGTAATCCCACCTCCGCCGACGCTCCGGGGAATACTCGAGCCGGTGGAGGACCCAGTCGTGGCTTCGGCGGAGGGTTTGGCCGATTCGTTTACACCGGGCCGCGTGCGTCCCGCGACGAGTTGCTCGAGCGGATGCACGATCACATTTTCACCGTTGTCGGCCGCTACAAGGGCAAGATCAAGTGCTGGGACGTCGTCAACGAAGCGATCGCCGATGGCGGACAGGATCTGTTGCGGAATTCTCTCTGGCGGCAAATCATTGGTCCCGACTTCATCGCCAAGGCTTTCGAATACGCCCACGAGGCCGACCCGGACGCCATCCTCCGCTACAACGATTACGGGTTGGAGAACCCGGCCAAACGCCGCAAACTCATCACTTTGATCAAGTCTTTACAGGAGCAAAGGGTACCGGTTATGGCGATCGGCACCCAGGCCCATCTCAATGTTTCAAACGCCAGCTTCGAAACCATGGACCAGGCCCTGACCGAGATCGAGAGCCTTGGTTTGCCGATTCACGTAACCGAACTCGACATCAACAGCGCTCAAGGCGGTCAACGCAATACCGGTGCGGACATCTCGAACAACGCCGCCGCCACTCAAGGCGGGCAGGTTGACCAGGCCGATCAACGTTTGACTGACGCGTATGAAGGAATCTTTCGTGCATTTCTGAAACACAAGAAGTCGGTGGCGATGGTCACCTTCTGGGGCCCTAATGACGCGAACTCGTGGCGCCGTCGCGGCACACCGTTGCTATTCGATGTCAATAGCCAGCCCAAAGCGGCTTTCGATGCCGTCCTACGCGTCGCTACCGAGCAACCCTAGCCCGCATATTTCATGCATGTTCGCTCAATGAGTTACCGTTGGAACGGAGAGTGCAATGAATATGCGGGCTAGTTGGAAAACCGCGCCCCTTCAAAATCGGGGTGAAAGACTGGCAGATTGTGCGAGTCACTTCCCGAGGAGAGTCATCATGAACCCACCCTCCGTGGCCGAGGAATTCGACCCAATTCATGGCTGGGCGCGGTTTTCTAGAGCCCGGATTTTTCATGCCTTTCGGAGAACACATCGCAATGCGCCTTGGACCATGAAAAATCCGGGCTAGATTCCACGGTCATTTCAAAAGCGTCTATATCAGATCGAAGACATACACCACGAACATGAAGAGGGCATTGTTCTTACTGGCCGGGTTGCTCCTGTTCACCCCGAAGTCGCTCTCACAGGATACCAATCTCTTCGTCTTCCTTTGCTTTGGGCAGTCGAACATGGAGGGTTTTCCAGGAATTGAACCGCAGGACAAAGGACCGGTGAATGAGCGATTCCGGGTGCTCGCCGCGGTGGATTTTCCCAACCTGTCGAGAGTGAAGGGACAATGGTATCCGGCGGTGCCTCCGTTGTGCCGGCCCAACGCGGGCCTCTGCCCGGCGGATTATTTTGGCAGAACAATGGTTTCCAATCTCCCGCCAAACATCAAGGTGGGGGTTGTGAATGTTTCCGTGGCCGGCTGCAAGATCGAGCTGTTCGATCCGGATCATTACTCGTCCTATGCCGAGACTGCACCGGCGTGGATGACCAGAATCATCCACACCTATGGCGGCAACCCGTATGCGCACTTGGTCGAAATGGCCAGGCTGGCCCAGAAGGATGGCGTCATCAAAGGGATCCTGCTGCATCAGGGAGAGTCCAACACACAGGACCAGGAATGGCCGAACAAGGTCAAACGCATTTATGACCATCTGATCAAGGACCTGAATCTCGAGGCCGATGCCGTGCCCCTGCTCGCCGGCGAACTCGTCCACGCGGACCAGGGCGGGGCTTGTGCCAGCATGAACGCCATCATCGACGGGCTGCCCAAAACGATCCCCAACGCGCACGTCGTCTCGTCGCGGGGTTGCGCCGGCCGGCCGGATCATCTGCATTTCACGCCGGAAGGCTACCGGGAGTTGGGAAAGCGCTACGCCCTGATCATGCTCCCCCTACAGGGGTATGAGACCGATCCCAAATGACGGAAAATGATCTCGACCGCGGAGTCGTGCCTGAAAAAGATCGGGCGTCCTGAATTTCCACTCTACTATGAAGCTTCTAGCGATCTCAGCACTGCTGCTCGCGCTCACCTCCCCTGCCCGGGCGTTGGACGGTGAATTCAGAATTCACGATCCGTCCACCCTCGTCCAGTGCGAAGGCAAGTACTACACCTACGGCACCGGCGGCACGACGCTGGTTTCCGACGACGGCTGGACCTGGCGGCGAGGGGAAACGCCATCGCGGCGTGGCATGGCGCCCGACGCCATCCAGATCGGCGATCGCTATTACCTGTATATTGCCAGAAACATCGGAGCGCAGCCCCGCGCCGACATCAACATGATCTGGAGCAGATCGCTCGATCCGGCATCACCCGACCATCAATGGGAAGAAGGGGGCGTCGTGGCTTGGTCGGATGGTGTCGAGGACTGCAATGCCATTGATCCGGGAGTGCTTCTGGATCCCACCACGGGCCGGCTTTGGCTGGTTTACGGTTCCTATTTCGGCTACATCCGGCTGGTTGAACTCGATCCGAAGACCGGCCGGCGCATGGATCCAAACGACAAGCCGGTGGACCTCGCAATCAATTGCGAAGCCGCGGTCATGATCCATCGCGAAGGCTGGTATTATCTCCTGGCCACCCACGGCAGTTGCTGCCGCGGCGCCGACTCAGGATACAACATCCGCGTGGGCCGGGCCCGGAGAGTCACGGGTCCTTTCGTGGACCACGAGGGCATCGATATGATCATGGGCGGTGGCAAGTTGTTCCTCGGTTCCCGCGGACGATTCATCGGTCCCGGTCACTTCGGTCTGATCGATCTGGGCGACGGCATCGAGAAGTTCTCCTGTCACTACGAGGCCGCCCTGGACCGGGGCGGTGCCAGCGTGCTGGACATCCGCCCGCTCATCTGGGAGGACGGCTGGCCGGTCGCCGGCGAGAATCTTCAGGAAGGCACGTATGAGATCGAATCCGTCCGCACCGGCACGACGCTCGAACTGGCCGTCGAAGGCGTGCCGGTGGGCGGCAGACGCACCCGGCGTTTTGCCGGACCTGGAGGAGCTGGCAGACCGGGCGGTCCCGGTGGCCCGCCCCCTGGACCCGGCGGCGGCGGGTTGTTCGGTGGCACTGGTGTCTCGATTCCCGCCCAGGACGTAACGCAGATTTCGACAAACTGGCCGGAGGGGAACATCGACATCCGCATGGCCAACTATCTGTGCCAGGCCCAACAAAAGTGGACCCTCACACCGGTCGCCGGTGCCGGCGGTTACCCCGGTTCGCCGTATTTCAAGATCACCATCGCCGGCACGGACCGCGCGCTGGCGGCAACTTCAGACGCCGAACTTGTTTCAGTTCCCAGCTTCACCGGCGGACCCGAGCAGCTCTGGCGCATCGAGCAGCTTACCGACGGCACCTGGCGCATCATGCCCAAGGCAGTACCCGAACTCGAAGGAACCGCTCGCGCTCTCGGCGATCGGCAGCAGCTTCGCCACGCTCTCGAAGTTTGATGCCGAAAGCAATAAGCACCGCTGGCGGTTCAAGGCACCCTGACACCACGCCGGAGAACGGGAATCCCATTTCAAAACTCCCATGACAACGCTCCGCAAGATCCTGCTCCCGACTCTCATGTTTCTGACCGGTGGCGCGCTCCGAACATTTGCCGATGCCGCGGACGGACTCGATGCGGCGCCCACGCTCACGCGCCCGGCCTCGATCCAAATGCCACCCAACGCGGCCGGCTTCATCCAGCGCTGGATGATCCTCGATCCAATCCGCTCCAATGGACTCACTGACAGCGCCGTCCGCGCGGCTGTGGAGCAGGAGTACTTTCCCGGCCAGCTCACGTTACTGCCGAAGGAAGGGGACAGCGTCTCGTATCAAGGTGAGGAACTCACCTGGCACGCCGTGGATACGAAGGCGTATAACGTCAACCTCTATCACTTCGCCCATGCCCTCGCAAAACCAACGTCCAACGTGCTGTTCTGGGGCGTCACGATCCTCCACTGTCCCGCGGACATCCCGAATGTGCGCCTGGCGATTGGTTCCAACGCCGCCTCGGTCTGGTGGGTCAACGGTCGGGAGGTCATCGGCATTTACAACGATCGCCAGACGGTCATCGACGACGGCGTCTCCAAACGAATCACGCTCAAAAAGGGCCCGAATGTCGTGCGCTGCGCCGTCATCAATGGCGGCGGCGCCACCGACTTTTGCGCCCGTTTTCTCGACGCGAACGACAAGCCGCTGAAGGGATTCGCGGTAAGCCTGGCTGAAGCCGCGAAGTGAAGGCTCCTCTCGCCCATGTTACCCGACCGAATCGATGGCAATCACCCCTGCGGACATGCCTGGTTCCGGGGCTCTACACCCGGCGCCACGTCACCGGGAGCTTTGCGAACCTATTTCAAAAGATCGATATGATGAACCGAACTTTGCTGCTCTCGTTGGTTACGCTGGTTGCCGCCGGCCGCGGTTTGGCGCAGCCGCCTAATCCTGTGGTGACCGAATACGGAACGGTGCGGGGCGCCGCCGAAAAGGACCTGACCGTTTATCGTGGCATTCCGTTCGCCGCGCCGCCGATTGGCGACCTTCGCTGGCGTCCGCCGCAACCGGCGGCGAACTGGGAGGGCGTACGTGAGGCCACCACGTTTGCCCCGGATCCTTATCAGGGGGACGGCAAGGGGAACGTGAGTGAAGATTGCCTTTACCTCAATGTTTGGACGCCCGCCAAATCCGCCGATGCGGCGCTGCCCGTACTTGTCTGGATTTACGGCGGCGGTTTCTCCTTCGGCTCGACTTCCACGCCGACCCACAACGGGGAACACCTTGCCCGCAAGGGCGTCGTGCTCGTCAGCATCAATTACCGTGTCGGTCCACTGGGCTTTCTCGCCCACCCCGAATTGAGCGCCGAGTCCCCCCATCACCTCTCCGGCAATTACGGATTGCAGGACCAAATCGCCGGACTCAAATGGGTGCAGAAGAACATTGCGGCCTTCGGCGGTGATCCGCACAAGGTGACGATCTTTGGTGAATCCGCCGGCGGCATCTCTGTCAGCATGCTCTGCGCGTCACCCGCGGCGAAGGGCCTCTTCCGCGGAGCCATCTCGCAGAGCGGCGGCTCCTTCGGCCCACCGCGTCCCACCACCTATCCGGGCGAAAACATGAAAACGCTCGCGCAAGCCGAGCGGGCCGGTGTCGCCTTCGCCGAGAGTGCCGGCGCCACGTCAATCGCTGAGTTTCGCAATATGACCCCGGACAAATTTCCTCCCGGCTTTGGCAGCGGCGCCGCCTGGCCGATCATCGACGGCTGGGTGATCCCCGACGACCAATACAGGCTCTACGAAGCCGGCAACTACAACGACGTCGACATCCTCGTCGGCTACAACTCCGACGAGGGCTTGAGCTTCTCCCGCGAAAAGACGCCGGCAGAATTCATCGCCAACGTCCAAAAGCGCTACGGGCCCTTCGCCGAAAACCTTCTCAAGGCCTACCCCGTGGGCGGAGACAGCGTGCCCAAAACCGCCCGCGATCTTATTCGCGACGCAGCGTTTGGCTGGCACACGTGGGCTTGGGCGCGGCTACAGTCCCGGACCGGCAAGTCCAGGGTGTTCTATTACTATTTCGACCAGCACCCGGATCGTCCCGCGGGCTCGCCCGAGGCCGACCACGGCACGCCGCATGGCGTTGACGTGCCTTATGTCTTCCAGACGCTCAACCGCAACGATGCGAAGGTCACTCCCAGCGACCTGGAAATATCCGACGCACTCGCCAGTTACTGGACGAACTTCGCCGAACACGGCGACCCGAATGGCGAGGGTGTGCCCCGGTGGCCGCCTTTCACCGAGGGCCATCGCCAGGTGATGTATTTCCATGGCAAACCCTACCCCGGGCCGGTTCCCAGCGCCGGGTCGCTGGAGGTGCTTGATGCCTATTTCGCCTGGCGACGGACACCGGCAGGCAACGCCTGGGCGAAATAGGGAACCTTGGCGACCAACCGGGCGGGGATAGAATACCATGGCGAAACAGAATCTGAGCTTCCGGGAGAAACTGGGATACGGTCTCGGCGACACTGCCAGCAACATCGTCTATCAGGCCGTCATCAACGTGCTGCTCTATTTCTACACCGACGTCTACGGCATCACCGCCGCCGCCGCCGGAACCCTGATGCTCGTTGTGCGCCTCTTCGACGCCGTCACCGATCCGATCATGGGCGCCGTCGCGGATCGCACGCGGTCGAAGCACGGTCGCTATCGTCCGTGGATGCTCTGGGTCGCGGTTCCCTACGGCATCCTCGCGGTCGCGGCGTTCATCACGCCGGGCGCCGGCATGGGCACGAAACTCGTCTATGCCTACATCAGCTATGCACTCCTGATGACGGCCTACACCGCGGTGAACATTCCGTATTCCGCCCTCGGCGGCGTGATGACCGACGACAGCGAGGAGCGGGCAAACCTTCAGACCTGGCGGTTCGCCATGGCCATGGTCGGTGGTTTCCTGGTCACCACATCCGTCTTCCCCCTCGCGGCGCTGCTGGGGGGTGGGAACCAGCAGTTGGGCATTCCGCTGGCGATGATCGCGATGGCAATCATCGGCGTGGCGTGCTTCATCGGTTGTTTCGCCCTGACCCGGGAACATGTCTACCACGACGATAACCTGCCCAAGAAGAATCCCATGCAGGATGTCCACGCGATGGTCACGAATCCGCAGTGGTTGATCATCGCCCTGGCCACCCTCATCATCATGACGCGCGGCGCCATGCAAAGCGCGGCCAAGCCGTACTTCGTCGACTACTACCTGATCAACAATCTGACCGGCACGTTTGCCGATCTCAACAACCTGTTGTCGTTGTTCCTGGGACTGACCATGCTCGCGGGAGTCGGGGGCGCAGTGATGGCCAATCACCTGATTCGCCGGCACTGCAAGGTCAAGGTCATGAAGCTGGCGCTCGCCGGCACCATCGTGATGAACGCGCTTCTGTTCTTTGTGCCGCGCGAATGGATCTTTCAGGCGCTGAGCCTGACAATGCTGTCCAACTTCTTCCATATGATGTTCGTGCCGCTGCTGTTCTCCACCATTCCCGACACCGTGGATTACGGCGTCCGGACTATGGGCAAGGGAGCGATGGCCATGTTCTGTGGTGGCCACCTGTTCGCCCTGAAAGCGGGCAACGCCATCGGCGGCAGCCTCGCGGGCTGGGTGCTGGCTTTTTTCGGCTACCAGGCCAATGTGGAGCAGACCGACCGCGCACTGTTTGGGATCGTGTTCGCTTTCGCGGGTTCAACAGTGATTGCGGCTTCACTCGCGCTCATATGCTTGCATTTTTATAAACTGACGAGGGGCTGGCAGGACCGCACAATCTAAGGGCCAGAGCGCGGCGACGCGCGGTTGCGCTTCGGCCACCCGATCCGAACGAGTGATCACCTGACTCTTTTAAGCATCGTGACTCCAATCAGAAATCCCATCCTGCCCGGCTTCAATCCCGACCCTTCCATCGTTCGGGTCGGGGATGATTTTTACATCGCGACTTCAACCTTCGAGTGGTTTCCGGGAGTGCAGATTCATCACTCGCGAGATCTTGTCCACTGGCGGTTGCTGACGCGCCCGCTTAACCGCGCCAGCCAGCTCAACCTGCTGGGCAATCCTGATTCCTGCGGCATTTGGGCGCCGTGTTTGACGCATGCCGACGGCATGTTCTGGTTGATTTACACGGACGTAAAACGCTTCGGCCGCTCCAGCATCGGCGGCGCGAGCGGGGCTTCGATGCGGGACTTTCACAACTACCTCGTCAACTCTCCAACCGTCGACGGCGAATGGTCCGAGCCGATCTACCTCAACAGCAGTGGATTCGATCCCTCCCTCTTTCACGACGACGATGGCCGGAAATACCTGGTCAACATGCTCTGGGACTACCGTCCGGCGAGGAACCGCTTCGCCGGCATCGTTCTGCAGGAATACTCGGTCGAAGACCGGCAACTCGTTGGCAAACGAGTGAACATCTTTCAGGGCACCTCGCTCGCGTTGACGGAAGGACCGCATCTCTACAAACGAGAAGGGTGGTACTATCTGCTCACCGCCGAAGGCGGAACCCAGTGGGACCACGCAGTGCTTCTGGCCCGCTCGCGCAATCTCGCCGGCCCCTACGAGCTTCATCCTGACGGACACCTCTTGACGGCGCGCAATCGTCCGGACTCGGAATTGCAGCGCTCCGGGCACGCGGATCTCGTCGAAACGCGGAAGGGCGAAACCTACATGGTTTACCTCGCGGGACGCCCCATCCGTAATCGGGGTCGTTGTATTCTGGGACGCGAGACGGCTATTCAAAAAATGGTTTGGGGCGAGGATGGCTGGCTGCGCACCCTCGACGGCCAGACGGTCCCGACCATGGAAACTCCGGCGCCGGATTTAGCCGCTCACCCGTTTCCCGCGAAACCTGTTCGCGAGGATTTCGACACGCCCGATCTCCCCATTGATTTCCAATGGCTGCGCACGCCCTACCCGGAGGAGATCTTTAGTCTCACCGCGCGTCCGGGTCATCTCCGACTTCTGGGACGCGAATCCATTGGCGGCCTGTTCAGACAATCGCTCGTTGCTCGACGACAGCAGCGGCACTGCTACGGCGCAGAAACCAGAGTAGAATTCGAGCCGGAGCATTTTCAACAACTGGCGGGTCTGACCTGTTACTACAACTCGACGAAATTCTATTACCTTTACATCTCGCATCATGAAGCGATCGGCAAGTTCATCGCCGTCATGGCTTGCATTCCGGATGCGGCGCAAACCGACGCCTTCACGCCGCCGATTGCGATACCCACTGGCAAGCCGGTGCGTCTGCGGGCGGAGATGGATTACGAACGACTCTACTTCGCCTATCGGGTTGAGGGTGTCGACAGTGACTGGAACTGGATTCCTCAACAGTTCGACGCCAGTGTTCTCTCCGATGAGGCCACCGCGCCCGGCCTTCCGAATTTCACCGGCGCATTCGTCGGCATGGCCTGCCAGGATATGGCGGGCACCGCACGACCGGCGGACTTTGATTTCTTTGAATACCGGGAACGGGACTATGCCGTAGCGCCCCAAGACGGTTGGAACGGTTTCCGCCACGGCAGCGACTGACATCCGAACAAGGGGCGCAAGCCCGCTGTTGGGGTATCAAGTGAAGCCATGGCAAGGAATGCCGGCTGATCTTCGCGATGACCGAGACCGGCCGCATTTTCGGGAACTTTGAGCTTCACGGCCGGAACGGTTCTGAATTTGACTGCACCGGTGGGGCGAATCGACGCGGTGAACGGGTTGGCGCTGCCGTTCGATAAGTCCACCGCACTGCGTTGATCGCGACCGTTTCTTCCTACGATGTATCCATCTTCAGTCGGTGTCACCGGTGATGGCGATTCTCACGAAACCGGCGCGCACAGGCGCAGGCATCAGATGTTCCGCGCCTCGAACCGAGCGCCAGATGACCTCATTGAAGAGCAGATCATCCGCCGCGTCTTCCTTGGCAAAGTCGAATTTGATCCCAGCCCCCCAGGCGCTCGGGCGGTTCATCGCATGGAGATCGACGTTGGCGGGAACCGCCGCAAAAGGCCGCGTGTCCAACTCGGCAGTGAACGAGTTGAACATCGGCGTCGCGGCGGCGTCGAATTGGGTCATCGGTTGAAGTCCCAGAATCAGTTCCATCGTGCGCAACATGCTGGAAGTCGAATAGAGGGTGGAATCCACGGTGCCCCGGCGGGTGTAGGGGCTGATCACCTGGGCGATTGTGCGATGGGCGTCAACGTGGTCCGGGCCGTTTTGCGCGTCGTCCTCCACGACGAAGATTGCGGTGCTCGGCCAGAACTTCGAGCGGCTGACGGCCTCCACCACCATGCCCAATGCCGCGTCGTTTTCAGCCACATACGCGGTCGGGGTGAGGGTCCCCGATGTCGCCCCGTGAGTGTGATCGTTCGGCAGGCGAACGATCTGGAGGCGCGGCATCTCGCCTTCCTGCTCGAATCTCCGAAGTTCACTGATAAACCGCCGGGCGCGGTCCAGGTCCGAGTAATTCAGATCAAAACTCCGGAACCATGGATCGAAATGGCCCTGCAAACTCTTCATCCGTGTGGTTGCGGGTGCGTTGGTGGAATCGGCATTTTGAACAAACTCACCATAGCTGCGATAGCTCACCCCCGCCTCGCGCGCGCGGTCCCAAAGATACCCGCTCGCCGGCAGCGCAATCGGGAACACACCCTCGCTCGGATAGGGAAACTTCGACGCTTTGTGGCCGTAATTCAGCGGCCAGGTCTTTTCGACATAATCGGTGGCGTAGGCTGCCATCGTCCACTCGTGACCATCGGCGCTGACTTCGCCCTCCACATAAAAGTTGTCCAGCAACACGAACTCGCGGGCGAGTTTGTGTTGGTTCGGCGTGACCTGCTCGGGAAACAGGCAGAGCTTCGGATCTCCGTTGCCCTCGGGCATGTCTCCCAGCATCTGGTCGTAGGTGCGGTTCTCCTTGATGATGTAAATGCAATGCGTGATCCCGCTGCCATCACCCGGACGCGCCGGAACCGGGTTTCCCTCGGGCCGCGTCGCTGTCACCGCCGCGTCCGGCCGAAGCGGCGTGCATTTCATTACCTCGGCGGTCCAGGCTTCGAGTTGAGCGTCCAGCTTCCGACGCGGTGGCAGCTCCACAATGCTTAACGTGCCGCGAAAAAGCTTGCCGATATATTGTTCGGTGGATTTTCCACGGACCGGTTGCGGTCCGTCGGGGTTGGCCATCGCCACCTGGCCTTTGCCGTTGGCGACCAATAGGTATTTCCCGTCCGGGGTCACCCGCACGGACGTGGGATACCACCCGGTCGGGATAAACCCCAGCGGGCGGCTTTTGCCCGGCTGGCCAACGTCGAACAGGCCGACGGCATTGATATTGGCGTTGGCGACGAACAGCAGTTTCCCATTGGGCGACAGCGCCAGGCTGTTGGGGGTCGCCCCCCGGGGCGACTGCGGAAACAGCGTCGCCCAGATCGTTTCGACGGCCTGCCCCTTGTCGGTGTCGAAGACCGAAACCGTATTGTCATTCGCGTTGGCCACAAACAGGAATTTTCCGTCGCGGCGCAGCGCCATTTCGGACGGGTGCTCGCCGGTCGGCCACTGGCCGACGACGTTTTCCGTCTTCAAATCCACCACTGCCACACGCGCACGGGCCCAGAGGCTCACGTACAAGCGGTCGTGTTTCGCATCCAGGACACAGTCGTACGGGAACTCGGCATTGGGCTCTTCCGCCATTTTCGCTGCGTACCTGCGTTTGTTCGCTGCAGCCGTGTCGAAATCCGTCTCCGGTGGGTTCACTGAATCCAGATCATTCGTGCCGCGAACCGCCAGGAGGATTTCGCGCGCGGATTGGTCGCGCAGGTCGACGCGCGACACCCGGTCGTTCCAGAGGTTCGCCGCGAAGAGGACGTTCCCATCCGGATCAATCGCCAGTCCGGCGGGAACTCCGCGTTCGTTCCGAGGGCGCAGCGCAATGGCTTGCGGATCGCTGAGCGCTCCCCCGGAAAAAACAAATGCAATGATCTCTTCCCCGCTTGCGCCGCTGCAATAGAGTTTCTTCCCATCGCGACTGAACGCGATTCCATAAAATGCCTCCGCCACGTCCGCGCGCGAGGCAATTTTCCTTTCGGCCAGGTCCACCACCACGACCTCGTGCCGGCTGTAACCGCAATGCAGAATGGCGGCAAACTTACCGCCGGGGTGCACCGCGATGTTGACGGGAAAATCCGCCAAATCCACCCGCTCCCCTGCCGGGCGCAACTGCCATTGGTTAGGCAGTTGCATCGAGCCATCCGGTCGCGGCCCCGGTAGCAATGCGGAGTTCGGCGGCGGAGTCGCCCCCATCGCCGGCCCCAGCAGGATCGAGCAGGCCAACAACGACTTCCAATCGAGGAGAATTCGAAGAATCACGCCGGGATTCTTTTCATATTGCGTTCCCGGAAACAACTCTTAGATCGTCACGACGTCACGAAGGCACTCGCCGACATCACCGCGAAGGTAAACCAGGTTCGCAACGAGCCGCCGGCGGAAGCGGAAGTTCCTTCTATTAGCGTGCAATCGGCGGATTCCGAGTTTGCCGCCGTGCATCTGAGTTTCTCGTCCGGGTACCTGGTGCTCACCGTGCAGTTCAATTCGTTCGGCGATCCGTTCGTGATCCTCCTGGGGTCCGTCCCGCTCGCGATGTTCGGCGCGCTGATCTTCACCGTTCTAAAAATGCCGAATGCGGACATCCCCTATTGGACCCATGGCTGGACCACGACCATGAACAGCTATGCCCAGGTCGGACTGGTAAACCGTCCCTTCTCCGGAGGGACGAGCTCCGCGAGTCCCCAACCTTCCCATCCCGGAGGGACGAGCTCCGCGAGTCCCCAAATACTCCGCTTTGGTCCCTTCAGGGCCTCGTGGAACTCGGCCCTCCGAAAGTCGGCCCTTCGACGCCACCCTTCGGAAAGCCGAGTTACACGAGGCCCCGATCCTTCCTTACCCTCGGAGGGCCGAGTTACACGAGGCCCAATCCCTCCTTACCTTCGGAGGGCCGAGTTACACGAGGCCCCAATTATCCATCCGCGTCCATACAGGACCCTGACTTCGCAAACGGCGACGCGATAATCTTACAAGCTGGGGACTCGCGGAGCTCGTCCCTCCGAAATGAAACCCCTCACGTCCGCGAGCGCCCGCCCGGGTTACAATCCGGCTGCGGTCTCTTTGAGGAATGCTCGGAACTCGGCGCCCAACTCCGGATGGTTCATTCCGAAGATCACATTGGTCCGGAGAAAATCGAGCTTGTTGCCGATGTCGAAGCGCTGGCCATCGAGGACCACTCCGTACATGGCACGGTCCTTGAGCATGAGCCGCATCGCGTCGGTCAGTTGGATTTCGCCATTCTTGCCGGGAAGCGTTCGCTCGATGTAATCAAAAATGTCCGGGCTGAGCGCGTATCGCGCGGCGATGGCCAGATTAGAGGGGGCTTCACCCACCTTGGGTTTCTCAATGAGATCATCGATCAGGTAAAGATCGCCGGCGATCTGTTTACCACCAATGACACCGTAACGGTCGACCTTGGCGGGGTCCACCGACTCGAGGGCCACCACGGAATCCTGGTAACGCCCATAAAGCTCGACCAACCGCCGGACCAGTGACGTCCTCGACTGGATCAGCGTGTCGCCCAAAAGCAGCAAAAACGGCTCGTGACCGACATGATCGCGCGCATAGCTGACGGCGTCGCCGAGTCCCTTCAGTTCCTTCTGCCAAACGAAGTGGATGTTCGCCAGGTTCGAGATCCGGAGGATGGCTTCGAGTTGCTCGGTCCGGCCTTTCTCCTGCAATTCGGATTCGAGCTCGAAATTGCGGTCGAAATGCTCCTCGATCGCCCGCTTGCCTTTGCCAATGATCATGAGGATATCCGTGACGCCGGCGCTGACGGCTTCCTCGACGACGTACTGGATCGTCGGTGTATCCACGATGGGCAGCATCTCCTTGGGTTGGGACTTCGACACGGGGAGGAAACGCGTGCCGAAACCGGCGGCGGGAATCACAGCTTTTCGAATCAGGTCTGTCATAGCACAACAATTACCCGGGCAGGATGACCGGCTTGATGACTTCGACGCCGATGGCGCCGAGTTTCGCCTGGAGCGCTTCGAAAGCGGGTTCATCGGGATAGGTCCCCACGATGGCCCCGCCCGACCCCGTAAACTTCGCGCTGGCCCCCGCTGATCGGGCGATCTCGACCATGCGCAGGTTGCCTTCGGAGATATTGTAGAGCTCGCGCCGCTTGTCGAAATTCTGGTCCAGCAATCCCGGAATCCGCGGCCAATCCTGGCGCAGCAGGCAATCCTTCACCTGGTCGGTCAATTCGGCCCAGAACTTCATCGCTTCAATCACGGCCGTTTCGCCACGATTGAACCGGCCGCGTATGTCATTGTGAAAAACCTCCGTGCCTTCCGCGAGATCGGTGCGATAGGCGAGATACAGTGGGGGGAGCAGTTTGGGATCGAGTTCCTCGTAACGACCATAGCCCTGCCGCTCCATGAATTCGCGGTTGAAATCCATAAACACAAGCCCCTCGTGCACCTGGATGACGCGATCCTGCAATCCGGCCGGTATCCCGAGGTGTTGTGTTTCCACCGAGAGGATCAGGTTGGGCTGAATGAATCGAGGAATGGTGACGCCATAAAATGCCAGCAAAGCCCGCAGACAGGCCGTGATGATCGCGCTCGATCCCGCCATCCCCACCTGGCTCGGAATGTTGGTCTGATACCGAATGGTGAAATTACGGTTGTCCAGGAGTATCCCGTGTTCCTCGCAGGTACCTCGTGGAATGCCTTGATCGTCGCCTTGAGCAGTCGGATCCCGCCGTAATACCCAAACTTTCGCACATCCTCCGCCAACGCCGCGAGGCTCGAAAAAGTGGATTGATCGCGCGTATTGGGCAGGATCTCCACCTCCGGGCTCTCGTAGAGCACCACCTCCGCGGCAAAATTCCTGACAATGAAGGAAATGGTCTTGCCAAAATAACCGTCCGAGGGATTCCCCACCAGGCCCGCGCGCGCAAACGCTTTCGTACGAATGATCATAGATTTCACCTGCACATCCCGCGGCCACGACATACCCCGTGGGCGCACCATTCCGGTGACGCGGTGGCGCGATAGTGCGTCAACCGACAGGGCATCGTCAACCCAAGCGGGCGGTTCATGGGTGAAATTTCCGGGCTGAGTGTTGTCGCAGAGCCGGCAGGCCTTCCGGCAATCTCTGTTCCAGCCAGTATCGTGCGGTTCTGTGAACAATGACACAAAGGCGTCCCGCTTCAGTTGCGGGTGTCTGATTTCGCTCGATGGGATGGAGGCAAATCACCTGAACCACCAACATTTTCTGCTGAGTTATGAGTTGCGATCTCTGCCAACCTGGCTGCGGTTGCACACGATCTATATGGGTTGGATTGTGCGCGCCTACGACAGTCCGGCCGTTTCACGCATCGTTTCCTCATTTACTTCCCTCCGTTGCGTCCTGGGTGCGAACACGTCACCCAAACCGGAGTTTTGCTACGAGCCGCCCTACTGGAAGCCGAACCTTCCAGACCATCGTGGATGCCGAGGGCGTGGCGGACTACCACCGGCTCAACCGTTTCCTTAAGCCGCTCAACATTCGTCATCACGTTGTCCTTGCCTACGAACTCAGCGCCACCTACAGCATGAAGAAGGAAATTGACGCTGCCCCCAAAGCCATAGGTGAGTTCGCCACCTTCGGCAACTTCCAGAAGTCAGACATCGCCGCCCTCTGGGACGAAGTAGAACGCGACGTCGCCCACTGGCCGTGGCCGGACCGCCTGGCCAAACGCTACTATATTCGCGGTATTCGCAACCGCGTCCTGCACGGCCACGGATCGCCCAACCCACCCTGTGTCGCCCTCAATGCCCACCTTCGCATCCTTCCCAACGGCGACGTGCCCACCTGTCAATTCAACACCCGCAAGGTCGGCAATCTGCGCCGGCAATCCTTCCGCGAAATCTGGTTCGGTCCCGAAATTACCGCCCAACGGAATTGGGTCAGGAAATGCCCCGGCTGCTGGGCCGAATGCGAAGTGCTCCCGAACGCCCTCTACACCGGCGACCTCTGGCGCAGGACACAACCCATGTCCGGCCCTCCAACAACGTGTATCGGGCCGAATAAGCCTCAAGCCCCTCCAAAAAGGTAGAATACCCCCGATACCAGCAATGCCCGTCATGAGGATCATGCCGTAGCGCCGCCAGGCGCGCTGCCGTTCCCGCTCGAGCACGGCGAAATACTCGTTGATCTGGTAAGGGCTGAGCGTCAGCTGGGAGAGCTGCCGCACACGTCCGATCAAACGTCTCGGGTCCGCCAGGTGATCGGTCACACAAATGCAGTCGAATCTGCGTTGACCGTAAAAATCGACGAGTTCGGGCAACGACAACTTGCCGTCCGAGTAGTTCGTGTGGATGTGGAAATCGCAGAGCAGTGACGGACCCTGCGGACGGGCGCGAACTGAAACGGTCGCGGCATCTCGTTTGTCCAGCCGATCAGACGCACGCGGTCGCCATAAACCGCCAGGCGGCGCGCCAGTTTTTCACGAAGCATGCCGTCGCGACCGGCCACGATCGTGAGATGCAGATCGGGCAGATCAAGCGACCGTCACTACCGTGATGAGCCGGAATTGTCTCGTTTGGGGATCGGGTTACAGGCTGGCAATGGCATGGGCATAAAGCGGGAAAGTTGAGACCACGCAAGCCGGTTGGCATTCGGCCAGTAAGGATTTCAGGTCCTCCTGGAGTTGCCGAAGTGGCGCGTAGTTGGCGCGGGTCCAACTGGAGTGATCCAGCAAGTGATACAGCCCGCGCCAAAGCATGGGTGCGTAACGGACCAGACCGAGATAGGTTTTCTGGGCCAGTGCGTTCCAGCGCGGATAGCTTCGAGCAAGGGCGTCGATGACTTCCACCTCGACCTCCGGAGAGAGCAGTTCGAGGGCATCGCGCACGTTGCGAGCCGCCGCATTATGGCCTTCGCCATAGCTGGCGGTGAGGACTAAGACCTTGTTCACCATTCACCAGTCGCTACACTAGCGACGTGGCGTGCGTATGGCGGCCAGGTTACATTCTATTCACATTCGCCGCGCCCTGACCTGTGCCCAAGCGCACCGAGTCCCGGGTTCCGTTCAACTGATTGTGTGCAAGCGTCATGACCCCCGTAAAGGTCAGCGGGATGATCCTTACCGCACGACCGCGTTGTTGGGCGGCCCAGACAGGCAGAAAGCGGTCCGCTATAGCGTCGTCTTGCCGGCCGCCTTGGCCTTCTTCCATCGTGCTTTCGCTGCTTTGGAAAGCTTTTGGCGTTGGGCCGCGGACATTACTCTACGACTTTTCCTCGAGCCCACAGACTCCGTCGTTTCACGGCCATCGAATATCCTGGCCAGATCGGCCTGGAGTTTTTCAATGCGGGCCTGGAGCACGGCCGCCTTCTTGAGGTGGCCGCTGGATAGGTTCAGGATGGGTGTTGGCATAAGTTGTAAACGCGCTTGGCGCAACATGACAGAACGACTGCCGGGACGTCAAGTACGGGCACATCAGGCCAAACAGGCACAACCATGCCGAACTTAGAAGCGAAGTAATGTCTTTCAGATGCATGAGTAGCCACAAACCCGGAAAACTTGCGTTCGGTTGAAAGATTCGTTTGACAGCCCACGTAAGGACAAAGTAAGAGTAGGGCGAAGTTCGATGAAACCGTGCATGAACATAGTAACGCCGAAGTGGCCAACGGAGTGTGCCCTGCTGGGTACGCGTCGCAGTGGGTCGTTCCGGGGTTATCCGTTCCGCCGGGTCCTTGCAATGGAACATCAGCCCATTGGGAATAGGACCCAGGTAAGCAGGTAAATCGAAAACCAAGAACTTTCCAAACCCTGCTTACCAACCCGGTAGCAGGGTTTTTTGTTTTGCCATGAATGACGGTCGCTTGAGCCAACCAAACGAAAGGCGCACGAGCTGTGAGTAGAAAAGATCGCGACATCTAATTGATGTCACCGACGCCAAATCGAAATCGAGCGTGGGAGAGCCGAAGTTCTCCGCTGATGGGTTGTGCCCATCGGTTTCCGGAAAACACGCCCGGCGTTTGGCGACCGGATTTGCAGACCAAGGGCTTCGGAGGAGGTGTGCCCCTAAACACCGAAAGAGCCGCCGTGAAACCGCGGGCTGGTTGAAAGACACCAGGTGGTGTCTGTTCTTTGTTGACCCGGGTTACCGGCGCTTCCCACCATTTCTGGACGGCCAGCTTTCAGAATCCCGCGGCCGGACATCATGCCAAGGTTCGATGTCCCGCGTTATCCAGAGTCCCCTACCCCGGCGAGTGTTCCGGGGCTTCCAGCGCATAGTGTAGCAGGCATCCGTCTGCTCAACAAATCGCCACTTTTGCCCATTTCAACAAAGAGCAAACACCCCAACATTTTATGAGCCGCATGCTGAACAAGTTTGTCGTGTCCAATGGCCGCGAGATCGAGGGCGAGGACTATATCCAGCGGGTGAACTGGAAGCGGTGATGCGTTAGAGCCGCTCTCCACGAGAGAGCCAAAAACTATGAAAGCCATGAACGAAATGACACGCGCGCCACGGGTGCTGGCGATCAACCGCCAGCAGGCCGGGCGACAATTGAGCGGGTTTAAAAAGCGGCTGCTCGATACCGCCCTGCCGAACATTGGCAACCCAGGGCAACTCCGACTACTTCGGCTGGCGGCCGACGAAGCCGAGGCGTTGGCATCGCTGACACCGTTCCCGCTTTTGGTGCTGCCAGAGCTGTTGCGGGAGAAGTTGGATGCTGCCCGGCGCTATGTCGAAAGACGGACTCGCTTCCAAAGCCCGGGAGGCTGACGGTGCCTTCTCCGCTTTCGGCGGATGGAGCATCAACCGGCACGAACGATCCGGTCGAAATACAGCCAAGTTCGCACCTGAAGCAGTTGTGATGTCCCGATGGCAGTGCGTATTCCGCCGCAAGACGGTTTAGGAATATGGATTTACCTCAGGCGTTTTCCGGCGGTTCGCCCGGGAACGCCGGTCGATCCTGGGCTTTGAGGTCTTCGGCCAGGAAGCGAATGACATCTTTGAAGCGCGCGGCGTTCTCCGGATTCAGCGCGCTCAACGTCTCATGGGCTTCCAGCGAAGTGCGGGTGGCCTCATGCTTGTTCGGACTTGAGGGAAGTTCCAGATTCGTCGCGTCGACGGTGGAGAGTGGTTCCACCCCACGAACGATTTCGAACAGGTGATCCACGCCCAGATTTTCGAGTAGCCCGACGATGCGGCTATTCGGATTAAGCATCTGGACTGACCCAGGCGACTCAGTCAGACCGGACAAGTTGAGCCCAAAACGGGCCAGGATTCCCAGGAACGTGCTGTCCATGATCACGCAGTCGGTAAGATCGAGGACAAACCTGCGGCATTGATGATCGCGCAAGCGATAAACCAGGGTTTTGAAGTCGGCACTACAAATAAACGTGGCACGACCGCAGATCTTGATGAGAGCAGATCCATCCGACCGGGCGACCAGGAGTTTGCAGTTTGCGGTTCCCATGAGCCGTCTATTCTGAAAATAGGTCCCGCATTACCTGGTGGTCAAGGCCTGTGGTGATCATTTTGGATGCGGGCGCATAACCCATTTCAGATCGGAGAGGTCCGTCAAGTCGCAACACCAGCGCGCCCGGGCGCCGGCTCATGCGGGGCGGCGATGCCGACCAGCGCCCGTTGGAGCACGAGAGCCTCCGGCAAGCTGCTGCCCACCAGTTGTTGATTGCATTCGAGCAGTCGTTCCATGGCCGCGACCAGTTCCTCGGTGGAATAGTTGCGAGCTTGTTGTGCCGCCCGGAAGAGCACAAAAGAATTGATGACTCGGGGATTGAATCTTCTGTCTTCGGGGAGTGGCTTGTCGGCCAGACTCCCCAACTGGGCCTTGAAACGTCCATAATCCAGGTCGGATTTCAGCCAACCCTCACGGATAAGCTCCTTGGCCAGTAACATACCGCGGATCTTCGAGATCAGCCCATAGAGCAGACCGATTTCATTCTTTTTCCGTTCCGTTCGTAAGCCCCAGAGTTCTTCCCCGAGTGCCTTCAGCAATTCGGGCAGGTTGCGTTCACCCAGGGCATCGCCCAGCGCAAAGGCGCGGGCCTGGCGGTTCCGGCTTACGACAGCTTCCAGATCTGCTCCGCGAACGTCGACCCGATCGCCCAGAAACAGGATGAGTTTCTCAACCTCCTGGTGGAGCTGCCGGACATTTGGGCCGACCATGGCGATCAGAGTCGACAGGGTATCAGGGTCGATGCGTTTGCCCGATTCCCCCAACAGATGTCCGGCCGTTTCCGCCATCCTCCCCATCCAGTTGGGTGTATCGAGCGAAAGTTCGGGGAAATATTCGACGCCGCCCAACTTGTCCAGCGCTTTGTAAAAGGACCGGCGTTTATCGACCTTCCCTGCAGTAATCAGCAACCGCACGGCGCCCCAAGGAAAACTCTGGAGGAACGGCACCAATGCGGCCAAACGCTCCACGACCATGCTGGCACTGGCCGTCCGGTCATCCCCGAGGAATGTGCAATCCCGGAACCACACCACCTTGCCCGGCCCGAAGAAGGGAAGGGTTTCGAGTGCCTCCCGTAAGCGACCCAGGGCCTTGACCGCCTCGCTTGCGTTGCCCACGCCCGCATCAATAATCTCGTGATCGGCCCCGCCGATTTCAGCGCTCCACTCCTGGTATGCGGCGCGGCCCCGAGCCTTCACGCCATACTCATCTTCGCCGTGAATCAACAGCACCCGGCGTTGTGTCTTCGTCGCCATAGAAAGTCACCTCAACCAATGCCGGCCAATTCTCCTCGGCGTCGGGGAAGGCAGTCTGTTTTGAATCAGAACCCCGGACTACGCCACCGCATCCCCACCGTTCTCGTTGATACGTTCAAGTAATTCGGACATGTCGTCCACTTGTTCGAAGAGTGGACCAGCGACGAAGATCGGCTTCTTATGAGCGGTGGCAATCGCGATACAATCGCTCGGGCGGGCATCAATCTCGACGATTTTACGGCCGAGTTCATTATGCTGGTGTAGGATCAACCGGGCGAAGTAGGTCGAGTTCCGCAACTCCGTGATCACCACGCGTTCGACCGTGATGTTGAATCCTTCGAAAATGTTGACGATCAGGTCGTGGGTCAGTGGCCGTTCGCTCGGGGCTTGTCGCAAGAATTTGCCGATCACCAGACCCATGTTGGTCTCCACCTGGATGACAAAAACCTTCTCGTCGTTGCCGACAAAAATCGCGCAGCCGCTATTGGCAGGCAATATGCCGCGGATCTGCACCGGCACAACTTCTCTTTTCATACCGCAAGTGTAGGCGACGCCGCCCAAAACACAAGTATCCGAAATCCCCAAAAAATCCCCCCTTTACCCGTTGCCCGTTTCCCGGCAGGGGCGCACAATCCGGAGGTGAGCGGCCGCCGTAAAATCCTGCAGCGCGAAGCCCTCCGCGCCTGGCGCGACCGGATGAGAGAGGCGGGCCGAAGAGTGGTTGTGACCAATGGCTGTTTTGACATCCTCCACGCCGGTCATGTGTCCTATCTGGAAGCGGCTCGCGCGCAGGGTGACGTTTTATTGGTGGGCTTGAATAGCGATCAGTCCGTCCGAGAGCTCAAGGGCCCCGAGCGCCCCCTCAATACTCACACCGACCGCGCGGCCGTCCTCGCAGGCTTGGAGGCTGTCGATGCCGTCGTGATTTTCACCGAACTGCGCGCCACCGAGTTCCTCCGGGAAGCCAGGCCGGATGTGTATGTGAAGGGTGGGGATTTCGAAGTCCATCAACTGCCCACCGAGGAAGTCGATGCGGTCATTGGCATGGGCGGAAAGGTCTTAACCCTGGCCCATTCACCGGGGCTTTCGACATCAAATCTCCTGCGCCGTATCCGGGAGGCCCACTCCCGGGAGTGATTACGTTTCAACCGCCAGTGCTGTTCCTCTGCCGGCTTGCGGGCCTCAGTCAGTCGAAATCTCAACCGGCCGAGGGCCTGACCGTTGCAGATTACGGCCGGTTGTACGCTACCTCGTCCCCATCCCCACACTCTGGACCACCTGGAATAACTTGCCTTCAGTCTTGATGCTGGGCGCGATGATGATCTCCGTTTCCTGGAACTCGCGAATGTTCCGAGCGCCGACATTACCCATGCAGGTCGTGATGGCGCCCACCAGGTTCTGTGATCCATCATCCACCGAGGCCGGCCCGAATAGGATCTGCTTCAAGGAACCCGTCACTCCGACCCGTATCCGCGTGCCGCGGGGCAGATTCGCATGCGGGGTGGCCATGCCCCAGTGGTTGCCTCGACCCGGAGCTTCTTCAGCCCTGGCGAATGCGCTCCCCACCATGACCGCATCGGAACCGCAGGCCAGCGCCTTGCAGACATCGCCCCCTTTGCTCATCCCGCCATCCGTGATAATGGGCACATACTTGCCCGTCTTCTTGAAGAACGCGTCCCGCGCCGCAGCGCAATCCACCGTGGCTGTCACTTGAGGCACGCCCAGTCCCAATACGCCCCGGCTCGTGCATGCCGCGCCAGGGCCAACTCCGATCAGCACGCCCGCCACGCCGCAACCCATCAATTCAAGCGTCACGCTGTAGGTTACCGCATTACCGATAATTACGGGAATCCGCATGCTCCGCGCAAATGCCGCCAAGTCCAGCGACTTATACTCCGTCGAGAGATGGCGAACGGTGGACACGGTCGACTGCACCACAAAAACGTCCGCTCCCGCCTCCTGCGCGATGGGTCCAAAAATATCCGCTTTCTGCGGGATCGAGCTGACCGCCGCCAGCACTCCGCCCTGCTTCAGCTCTTGAATCCGTTTGGTAATAAGTTTTTCTTTGATCGATTCCAGGTAGAGTTTTTGCAGCAGGTGCGTCACTTCGTCCCGGTCCGATTTCACTACCTGGGCCAGTACCTCCGATGGGTTTTCGTATCGGGTCTGAACGCCCTCGAGATTGAGCACGCCCATGCCGCCCAAACGCCCCATCTCGACGCAAAACCGGACGTCGGTCACTCCGTCCATGGCGCTGGCCAGAATCGGGATCTTCAGTTCGATATTGCTACCGTCCGGGCATGGGATTTTGAAGCTGGTGTCGACTTCATTGGGGTTGATGGTGGTATCACCCGGCACCAAAGCAATCTCGTCAAAGCCATAGGTGACTCGGGCTTTCCGGTTGCGACCAATCCACATTCCCATAATCGTACTTTCTTCAAAATCGGAACTTCGCGTTTAATGTCCCGCATTGGGGGCACCGCGATCGATCCACATCGGCGTCATCTGTGTAAACGAACGCACACTGCTCGCAGCGAAATATGTTGTCTTCGCTGGGCATTGGTTCAAACCGCTTTCGGCGGAAATGAGAGTATATGGCGACGCACGAAATCGCGGCAAGAAAAGAAACCGCGTATACAAAGACCATCGCTTCGGGACTCATGGATTGCGGGCCGGTTCTTCTCCGGCGGGCGGGCCAGGTGCCAGCGTTCGCCATTCAAAAATGAGATGAGCCCACGCCCACTCCAGCTCATTGGAATCAACCCGGGTAATTCGAAATTGCGCCGTGCGGGCCAGGGCCAGGGCCTGTTGGTCCGCCGTTTTCAAGCCCGAACTCTTCAAAACAATTGCCGAGAACACCTGGCCTGACGCGTCGGCAATGGCTTGGACAACCGTCTCACTCAAAACATTGGAATGCGTGAGGGATGGCAATGTTAATGGGGCCGCCAATTCCCAATCGGATCCATCCCCTTCAATCCGGAGGACAGTCTGCTGCGCCAACACCATTCCGGGCAAGCCATTCTGGGTCAACTGCGGCAGAGGTTTGTCCACGGTGACGCCTCGGCCGATCCCCACGGTTGGCGCCGCCAGAAAAGTCCGGGCCAAGCCGGTCTCGGACTGGCACAACCAGGGTATCCCTTCAGTCCAGTCTTGTGCGATGTAGCGTGGATCCGATGCTGAACGCCAACCTATTCCGGCAAATCCTCGAGGTGTCGGCAAGGCCAGCAACAAGGGATCCGGAAGCACGTGGGTCAAGTCCCAGGCCGCCACTTCCACCCTGGGCACGGCATCGTGTTGAATGGTCGAACCGGGCGAGTGATTGGAAAGCAGCAGCACCACTCCGGCTTGAAGTGCCGTGATACCCAGGGCGATCAGAAACCACCGCAGATCGGCAGGGGCATACCGGCGTATGGATTTCGCGTTCACGGGAATTCCGCTGGCATCGCCGGATCGGGTGGCGGGCGAGTTGCCAGGACGGCATCCCGGATTCCCAAACGCCGGCCCATAGTGATCAGCCGGATGATCATTTCACTAGGCACCCGCCGGTCGGTCAACAAGACCATGGTCAAGGGCTGCTGCCGGGCAGCGGCATCGGCCAATTGCGTCTCCAGGCTCTGTTCGGTGGTTACCTGGTTCTGGAAGTAAAGTTCACCGGCCGCATCCACGGCTACCGTCACGATCGGATTGGTCGGTCCGGGCCATCCCGAGCTCTCCGGCAACTCGAGCGGAACACCCGGCGTGAAGATCAAGGCCGAATTCAACAGGAAAAAGATCAGAAGCAAAAACAACACCCCTACAAAGGGAGAGGCGTCCAGTTGCCCGCGGAACACCCGGGCATTGCGCGGGAATCTCATCGCTCGTCATGGGTTGCCGTCTCAGTCACCATGTTGATGATCTCCGCCGACGCCTTTTCCATATCCAGCACAATGCTGTTCACCCGGCTCACCAGGTAGTTATAGGCGGCGTATGCCGGGATAGCGACTGCCAATCCTGCCGCCATTGCGATCAAGGATGCCCACACGCCGCCCGCCAAATCGCTGATGTTCGCGAAAGGTCCTTTCTGCTGCAGGGCAAAGAAAATACGCATGAGACCCATGACCGTTCCCAGGAGCCCCATCAAGGGAGCAATCTGAGCCACCGTGGCCATCAGGTTGAGCTTCTCCTCCAATCGTGGGACCTCCAATAACCCGGTCTCTTCCAGCGCGTCCCGAACCCCGTCCCTGCCCCGGTCCCGTGTCAGAATCGCCGTTTTGACCAATCGCGCCACCGGACCGGGTGTGGCCTCACAAATCGAGAGCGCTTCCACCACGTTTTCCCGCTTCAGCACATTCCGTATTCCGTTCAAAAACTCGATCGAATTAATCTGTGCCCGGTGATAATGCAGGACCCGCTCGATGAATACGTAAATCACCACCGCGCTCAAGAACAGCAACACCCAGATCATGGGGAAACCATGCTTGAGCAAAACCGGCAAGACAGACATGCGCTCCTTATAGAATCGGGCCGACGAACTTCAAAGCCAAAAACTTGCGGTTGGCAGTGCTTGATCCGTCCCCGCGCTGCCCTGCCTTGGTGCGTTCGCACAGTGGCATAGGCGAATTCTTTGTTCGATCACCAAACCCGGTTCTGTTAAATTGGGCTCGTGATGATCAGCGCTAAAGCCTGGTTGACCGGTTTTGTCCTGCTGGCGGCGGTATCCGGCGCAGGCGCGCTCCAAGGCGATACCATCCTCTGGCGCGATCAACGAATGGACGCGAAGATTCACAACCTGCCGCTCCCGGAAGTCTTGAAGTCCCTCGCCTCGGCCACGGGCTGGCGCATTTACCTCGAGCCGGGGACGGTGCCGCCGGTTAGCGCCCAATTCGAAAGGCTCGGCATCACCCAGGCCCTGCCGCGTCTCCTCGGCGACCTCAATTTCGCGCTGCTGCCGTTGCCCAACGGAGGAGCACAACTTTACGTTTACCGCACCACTAGCAAGGGGGCCACCCTGGTGATCCTGCCGGAGGCGGGCAAAGAACCTCTCCAGCCACACGATTCCAAGCTCGGCAAGGAATTGATCGTGACCCTCAAGCCGGGCTCGCAAGAATCCATCGAGCAACTCGCCCAGCGGTTGGGGGCAAAGATAGCGGGTCGCCTCGACGGCCTCAATGCGTACCGGCTCCAGTTCGATAGCGACGAATCCGCTTCCCATGCCCGCGCGGTGCTGGAAAAGGACGATGACGTTCAATCGGTGGATTCCAATTATCTCGTTCAACCCCCGGCACGTCTGGATCCCCTGCCCCAGAGCCAGGTGCCGCCGATTGCTTTACGGCCCAAGATCGTTCCCAATGGAGACTACACCGTCGTCGCCCTGGTCGACACCGCGGTGGCCGGTTCGCAACCGAGTCTGAAGGACTTTCTATTGCCTTCGGTGTCGGTCTCCGATTCCGTGGTGCCGGACCAATTAACGCATGGTACGGCCATGGCCGAGACCATTCTGCGCGCGCTTTCCCTGAGCCCGGGGAGCGCCGAAGGAACGACAGTCAGGATCCTGCCGATTGACGTGTATGGGAACAACACCGCGACCACGACATTCGATGTTGCCCGCGGGATATACGCGGCGTCACAGGCTGGACCAACGGTCATCAACCTCAGCCTGGGCAGCGACAGCAACAGCCCTTTCCTTTATCAATTGATCCAGGATGTTGCCCGGCAGGGCGTGCTCGTGATCGCCGCCGCGGGCAATCAACCCGTCAATACCCCGATCTATCCCGCCGCCTATCCCGAGGTGCTGGCCGTCACCGCTTCCGATCCCCAGGGCCACCTCGCTGCCTATGCCAGCCGTGGCGATTTCGTCGACCTCATCGCGCCCGGCACTGCCGTCGTCCAATTCGACAACCACGCCTTTCTCGGGACGGGAACCTCGTACGCCACCGCCTATATCAGTGGGTTTGCGGCGGGCTTGGTGGCAGACTCGAGTCAATCCACGTCCCAGGTACAGACCACGATCCGCGAACGGTTTGGTTCTGGACAAATAACCACAGCGGCACCCTGAGGGGATTTCAATGTTCCGCCTTTTTGTTTTTCGCATCGCCCACCCACTGCCTCTCCTTCCGGAGGTCGCAGGGAAGCTCACTGTCCCTGCGGCGGGGAGGGTGGTTGTGAGCTCCGGAAGATCCGCACCGCCACGTGCCGCGTTTCCGGGATCACAAACTTCTGCACTTCGATTTCCACCCCACTGACGCGATATTCGTGCAGGATGATCTCGGCAATGTCCACCGCCAGTTTCTCGATCAAGTTCCAGCTCCGGCCATCGCCAAACTTCAACAGGCGTCGGGTTACCGCGTGGTAATCAACCGTGTGATGGAGCTCATCACTCGCGGCTGATGGGGCAAGATCGGCTTCCAGATCCAGGCTCAAGAGCAAACGCTGCGGCGCGGCGCGCTCTTCTTCGGGAACCCCGACCCGATACCAGACCTCCAGATCCCGAATGATGATATGATCCATCGCGATCTCGCTACTTCTCCAATGATTCCAGCAACACCCGGGTGGGCCGGTTCAACGGCATAGTCAGCGCCTCGCTCAAGGGAGCCCAGCGGTATTCCTGAGCTTCATCGTTTAATCGCACGCTATTCTCCCCCTGCCGACGCGCGGTGTAGTTCAAGAGCACGAAATGCGCGGCACGGTAAAACTCCTTGGATTCAATGCAGTCCTGGACGAGCACGAACCGAATATCTTCGAGCTCCAGATCCGTTTCTTCCTTCATCTCGCGCCGCACCGCGGTTTCCAGGGTCTCGCCGTACTTGACTTTGCCGCCCGGGATACCCCATAGCCCCGACCACTTCCGAGTGCGAACCATCAAAACCTGCCCGGCCGCATCGTAGACCAGAGCGCCTACGGTAACCACAGGCGATCCCGCCTGCGTCCCGCGAGTGTTCCCCTGAGGCGGGAGTAATTCGAACGCGTTTCGCTCGAGAATGGCCTGCAACTCACCCAGATGCTCGACGATGAGATCCGGAGTGGAGGAACGCAATTGCTCGAGCCCTTGGTACCCGGTCAATACCGCGCAGGCGAGGACCCCGCCATGCCGGGCGGTCTCGATGTCGTGCTGCATATCGCCCACGAACAGCGTCCGACTCGGTTCCAGACCGTGGCTGGCCAAAAGCTCCCCAATCATCAGACGCTTGTCGCGCGCGCCCAGGTAAGGATGGTCAATGTACTCCCCGAAGCCGCTCATCCCTGCTTGCACAGCGTAATACTCCCCCGGGATGGTGCTGAGCACGAAGGTCCGCAACCCGTGCCGCCGGCAAAACTGGAGAAAATCCCGGGCGTGCGGCAGCTCGATCACGGGATCCTGCCGCGTTTGGAAATGATGATGGAAGCGCTCCTCCAATTTAGCCAAGGGGATATGCGCCGCGAAACTCGCACAGAACGTATCATAGGGCAACCGGAATTCCGCGCGGAACCGATCCAACGTCATTTCCGGAAGTTCAAACTCCCGGAGCACGTCGTTGGTGGCCGCCCAGACTGCCGGCAGGTCATCCACCAATGTGCCCGACCAATCGAATATGACGTTCTTGATCACCGCGCCGAGTTTATCCCGTTTACTCCGCCGGGGAACGATCAAATCCTCCACGATATAACGCAACGCGATCAGCCCACTCCGGACATCGGCTCTGGCGCGAGCCGGCTCCAGATTCGGTCATGCGATTGTTCCTGGTTCCATTCCTCGGTCGGCGGGAAATAATAACGGTCGACGTCCAACCCACGACGCCCAAGCATCTCCTTGATCGCCTCTTCATTCGGTTCGATTCCCAAACCCGGCCGGTCCGGCACCGTCACCTGGCCATCTCTACCCGGAAGCGGTTTCGGAACCCCATCGAACAGGTCCTCATATCCTTCAGTGTCGACGTCGTGAAATTCGAGCGCCATGAAGTTTTCGGTGGCGGCCGCGCAATGGATGCTGCCAAACAGCCCCACGGGCGACCCCGCAAAATGCATGGCCATGGCCACCCCGTGTTCCATGGCCCGATCGCCAATCTTCTTGGTCTCGAGCAACCCCCCGGAAGTCATCATATCCGGATGACAAATCGAGATCGCCTTTTTCTCGAACAATTTCACGAACTCTTCTTTCAGATAGATGTCCTCCCCGGTCAAAATGGGCGACTCGCAGGAGTTCTTCAGCCGGACGTAATCCTCCGTGTAAAACCACGGGATCAAATCCTCCAACCAGGCCAGATTGCAGGGGTCCAGTGCCCGCGCCAATTTGATGGCGTCTTCAACTCCGAAATGGCCAAAATGATCGGCCGCCAGTGGAATATCCCAACCCACCACGTCGCGAACCTGCATCACATATTCCTGCATCCGTTTCAGCCCGCGATCGGTAATCCGGACACCGGTAAACGGGTGCGCCAGAGTGCTCGCCGGCCCCCGGCCCCGTCTTCCTCCAGAGCCCCCGAAATTCCAAGGTGACGACACACCATCTTCCATCCCGCGCAACAACTGGATTCCCACATCCATTTTCAAAAATGTAAAGCCGCGGTCTCGGCGTCCCTTGAGCCTGCGGCCCATCTCCTCTCCGTCCGGGCTGGTCGTAGTGTCGGCATAGAGCCGAATGGAATCACGAAACTTACCGCCAAGCATTTGCCAGCAGGGCACCCCCCACACCTTGCCCGCCAGATCCCAACAAGCCATCTCCACCGCGACCACACCACCCGCTTGCCGCGAATGCCCGCCAAATTGTTTGATTTTGCGGAAGATTTTATCCACATGACACGGATTCTCCCCTACAACCCGGCTCTTCAGCATCAAGGCATAGGTCGGACTCGCCCCGTCCCGAACCTCACCATACCCGGAAATCCCCTGGTTCGTGTCCAGTCGGACCACGTGGGAACGCATCGCCCCGAAGATCGGGACCACCCGCAAATCGGTGATCTTCAACTGGGACGGTTCGGAGCGGGTATTGACCCGGCCTCGAACCTCTTCGGCCGCCGAGAGCGATTCACTGCTAAGACTTCCGCCCGCCGCACCGGCCAGGATCATCCCGCCTCGCTTCAGCATTTCTCGTCGATTCATGATTGGATTCTCGCCGGCACACTTTATGGGTCCGGGAGTACCGCCACATCCTTGCCCGTAGCTGCCGGATGTCAAGCCGCAGTCCAACTGGTGCAGTTGTCAGCCGACCCGCGGACCTGCAGAAACGATCCGCCTTATCTGTTTGGCGGTATGGGCGCCGATCCCGCGCACACTGATCATCTCCGCTTCTTCGGCAGATACCACGGCCTCGATGCTGCCAAAGTAATCCAGCAACAGCCGCGCTCGGTGGGCCCCCACACCGGGCAACGCGGCCAGCACCCGCAATCGTTGTCGTTCGAGGGTGCGCACCCGGGGGCGTGTGGAAACGCACACGAATTCCCGTTGGCGCCGCGCCTGGCATGCGGCATAGCGGAGGAGTTGAACGGTCTCCGCACAATCTTCACTCCGAAGCACTGGAAGTTGAAACGTCAGGCTCAGCGCGATCAACGCCCCTCGCCACGCCTCGCGGGAAATGGAGGTCACTTCATTTTCATTTCCTTCGAGAATCAAAGCCCTCCCTTCAGGCGCCTGGGCCATCCTATGGGCCTGTCGGAAGAGCCGGCCATCCACCACGGACAAGGCAAAATCCTGAACTGTTTTGCGTTCAAAGACCCACCTGCCCTCGACTTCATAATCACCGGTGATCAATCGCCGTGTCTCGAGACAAATATCGGCCATCGCCATCAGCCGTTGGTAGACGCCCGAGTGCATCTCACGGTCGTCGGCTGCAAGATGCAACGGGGGTTGAGTGTCTGCCGTGTCTGATGGTGTCGAACCCTCCATTCGCCGAATTGGTCCTACGCCCTCTTGCAGCGAACGCAAGCACTATCCCCGGAGGGACGAGCTCCGCGAGTCCCCAATCGGAACTTCCAGCCAGGGACTCGTGGAACTCGTCCCTCCGGGATGGGTGGCACCCTTCCGTCAATCAAAGTCCGCCGGTCGCCCGGGCTCGTGATGATGCGCAAAGAATCTTTGAATCTGGGCGAGGGTTACCCGCGATACCGACAATTCCGGCAGTTCATCCTCCGCAAAAAATGCGGCGCCAGTCGTCTCGCCCTGGTCCGCACGTAATGACCCGCCGATCCAATCGCAGAGGAACGCCACTTTGTATACGTGAAAGGGAAACGGAGGATCGTGCCCCTGCCGTTCCCGGTCGAACACCCACAACAGCTTCGTGGCCTTAGTCGCCAGCCCGGACTCCTCGGCGAGTTCTCGTTCCACGGCCTCGCTGGGCGTTTCATTCACGTCGGCCCAACCACCAGGAACAGTCCAGCGCCCGCCATCCGCTGCCTCCTGCACCAGCAGGATCCGATGATCCCGAAAGACGACGCCGCGGACATCAACCTTCGGCGTCGCGTAACCGAATTCCCCGGCATTCAGGCGCAGGTAATCTTCGATGCCCAGGGTCGTATGGGCCGCCAGGATCTCCGCCGCAATGTGGCCAAGCCGAACATAACGTTCGCGATCATGAGGATCCCGGGCAAAATGGAGCCCCGTCTGGCTCATCGCCTGCAACTCGCGCGCCCAACGCAGCCACTCCGGGTTCGGCTTCATGGCTACCGTCGAACAACCCGTGGCCCTCGAAACGGCTGTTCGACGCGCAAGTTTCCCGGGTCCCCCGAGCCGTCCCATTCAATAGCGGTAATGCTCCGACTTGTACGGTCCATCCAAGGATACCCCGAGGTAAGCCGCCTGTTTCCGGGTTAGCCGGGTCAGCTTGACCCCGATCTTCTCGAGGTGTAGTCGAGCCACTTCTTCGTCTAAACGCTTGGGCAATCGATAGACGGCAACCTCGTACTTCTCCCGATTCCGCCAAAGATCCATTTGGGCGAGGACTTGATTGGAAAACGAATTGGACATCACGAAACTGGGGTGCCCAGTCGCACAACCCAGGTTCACCAGTCGCCCCTCGGCCAGAAGATAAATGCTGTGGCCCTTGGAGAAATGGTACTTGTCGACCTGGGGTTTGATGTTGGTCCTGGTCACACCCTTGCCTTGATTCAGCCGGTCCACCTGAATCTCATTGTCGAAATGGCCGATGTTGCACACGATCGCCTGGTCTTTCATCTTTTCCATGTGTTGGAAAGTGATGACGTCACGATTTCCGGTGCACGTGACGTAAATATCGCCCCGCCCCAGGGTCGCCTCGATCGTCGTCACTTCGAAGCCTTCCATCGCCGCTTGCAGCGCGTTGATCGGATCGATCTCGGTCACAATGACTCGCGCGCCAAACCCACGCAGCGAATGGGCGCTTCCCTTCCCGACATCACCGTATCCGCAAACCACGGCCACCTTGCCCGCCACCATGACATCCATGGCACGTTTAATCCCATCCGCCAACGATTCCCGACAGCCATACAAGTTGTCGAACTTGGATTTGGTAACGGAGTCATTGACGTTGATCGCCGGCACGAGCAGCTTGCCTTGCTCGAGCATTTGGTAAAGGCGATGCACGCCCGTTGTGGTTTCTTCACTCACCCCACGCCAATCCGCGACCACTTTGTGCCAAAACCCCGGCCGCTCGCGGGCCACGCGCTTCAATAGATCCTTGATGACCTTTTCCTCGTGGCTGTCGCTCGCCGTTTCCACCCACCCATCGCCCTCCTCCAATTGATAACCCTTGTGAATGAGCAATGTCGCGTCCCCCCCGTCATCAACGATCAGTTGGGGTCCTCTTGAACCCGGGTGCGTCAGGGCTTCCAGAGTACACTCCCAGTACCTCCTCCAGGGTCTCGCCTTTCCAGGCGAATACCGGCACGCCCGCCTTTGCCACCGCAGCCGCCGCATGGTCTTGCGTCGAGAAGATATTGCAACTGGCCCATCGAATGGAGGCCCCGAGATCGCGCAAGGTCTCAATCAACACGGCGGTCTCGACTGTCATGTGCAACGACCCGGTGATCCGAACGTCCCTCAGAGGCTTTTCAGAGGCATACTTCCGCCGAATCGACATCAAGCCGGGCATCTCGTGCTCGGCCACTTCGATAGCCTTCCGCCCCGATTCCGCCAGGGAAAGATCTCTGACTTTGAAATCCTGCAAGCGGCCGTTGCCGTTGCGGGTGGATGCCGCCCGCCGGCCCGCTTTGAACTTCGGACGCGCAGGGGATAATTTCACCGTAGTTGGGGTTCGCATAAATAACGCTTGATCGGGTACTATTTCAGGGCGCGCCGGAGTGCCTTCACTTTGTCCGTTCGTTCCCATGTGATGCTCGCAAGGTCCTCGACTTTTCCGAAATGACCATAATTGGTCGTTGCCCGGTAGATCGGCCGCAACAGGTCGAGTTGTTTGATAATGTCCGCCGGCTTGAAACTAAAGACCTCGGATACCGCGCGCTCAATCATGGTATCGGTCACCCCGGACGCGGCAGTGCCGAAGGTGTTGACGCAGACGCTCACGGGATCCGGATGCCCGATCGCGTATGCGAATTGTATCTCCGCGCTGGTCGCCAGGCCCGCCGCAACGATGTTCTTCGCCACGTAGCGCCCCATGTAGGCCGCGCTCCGGTCCACCTTTGAGGGATCCTTGCCCGAGAACGCGCCTCCACCGTGGCGACCCATGCCCCCGTAGGTATCCACAATGATCTTCCGGCCGGTTAAGCCGGTGTCGCCTTGCGGACCACCCACGACAAAACGCCCGGTCGGATTGACCAAATACTGGGTCTTTTTATCGAGCAGTTGAGCCGGAAGATGGCGCTTGATGATCTCTTCGATGATAAACTCCCGAATCGTCCGATGCCGAGCCGACGCCGAGTGCTGGGTGGACACCACGACGCTCGTAATTCGCACCGGTTGATCGTTCACATACTGCACCGAAACCTGCGTTTTCGAGTCCGGCCGAAGCCAGTTCGCCTTTCCCTGGTGCCGGACAAGGTTCAATACCCGGCCCAGGCGATGCGCGTACATGATGGGTGCCGGCATCAATTCGGGCGTCTCGTCGCAGGCATAGCCAAACATCAACCCCTGGTCCCCTGCCCCTTGTTCGCTGGTGGTCTTCCCCACTGCGGATCGTGCATCGACGCCCTGGGCGATATCCGGACTTTGTCGCGTGATGGCGTTGAGCACCAACACACGGTCGGCGTGAAATACGTCATCCTCGTGCGTGTAACCGATATCACGGATGGCCTTCCGCGCGATCGCAGTGTAGTCAAGCTCGGCCTGGGTCGTGATCTCCCCACCCACCACCACCAGATTCGACTTGGCGTAGGTCTCGCAGGCCACCCGGCTCCGCTTATCCTCAGCCAGGCAGGCGTCCAGCACATAATCCGAAATCGTGTCACAGACTTTGTCGGGGTGTCCTTCGCCGACGGACTCGGAAGAAAAGATGTAATTTTTGCTCATGTCGCAAGTTGCGCCTCGCCAGCGGCGGGCAGTTCATATTGACGTATCAGGATTCGAAGATATATAGATGATGCCGGCCGTCAATAGGTTTCTTCTTGCCCCCTTTTCCCCACTCGACCAGGGGCCGCTGGTTCCGCCTCGACGCCAGGACGAACGCTGGTTGCGTCACGTGTCCTTAAAGGAAGCGTTCCCAGAAGTCACGGACCGCCTCGCTAAGCGCGGATGGATGGCGGACCCGGGAATAGTTCCACCACGGCGGAAAAAGCCGGCGATAACGGATTTCATTGAACCGGGTGTCGATCAACAAGACGACTCCATGATCCGTGTCAGAACGAATAACTCGTCCCACGGCTTGAAGCACCCGGTTCATGCCGGGGAAGGTGTAGGCGTAATCAAAGCCGAGCGAATTCGCCTTCTGGAAATAGTCTCGAATCAAATCCCGCTCGAGGCACAGTTGCGGCAATCCCACGCCGACAATCACCGCGCCGAGCAAACGTTCGCCGACGAGATCAATTCCCTCTCCGAATATTCCGCCCAGAACGGCGAAGCCCACCAAAGTGTCGGCGCGCTCGATCGCAAAAGAAGCCAGGAAGGAGTCGCGTTCGGGTTCGCTCATTCCCGGTTTTTGCGGCAGGACAGGAAGGTCCGGATAACGCCGCTGAAACTCCCGTAGTACATCGTTGAGGTATTGAAACGATGGGAAGTAAGCGAGGTAGTTGCCGCGACGTCCCTGCACCATCGTTCCAATCGCTTCCGCCACATCGCCGATCGATTCGGCCCGGCCTTTGAAACGGGTTTGAATACGATCATGAATCAGGACCGCCAGGTTTTCGGACGGAAAGGGAGACGCCAATTGCATGACAGGATCGTCCGGCATGCCGCCAAGCAGCGTCCGGTAATAGTCCAATGGCGTCAGGGTGGCCGAGAAAAAGACCGCACCCTTGCACCGCGCCAAAGCCGCCCGGATCAAGTGCGAGGGGTCCAGACAAAAAAGCCTCACGCGCAAGACCGGGGAGCGTTCCACGATCATCACAAACCGTGCATCGTAGAGCTCGACAGTTCGCTGGAAAGAACGCAGTCGGAAATAGAGCGTGAGCAACTCTTCTTGAAACGCCGCCGGATGGTTCTTGGCCAACCAGACTTCGGCTTCGGTCAATGCGGATTCCACCGAGGAAATCAATGCCTCGTTCAATTCATGAAGGATCGCAACGGCATCCGCCGATGCGACCTTGATCCGGGATTTCGCGGGAAACAGGTTGAGTTCCATGGAAAGGTCGGACGATTCCAGTTCATCACCGGCCGATGGCGTGGGATTCCCGGACTGGCGCATTGCCGCGAGCAGCTTGGTCAGGGCCCGGGCGCAACGCGGCACGGCGGTTTTGATGGCTCGCTTCACCTGGCGAATCTCCTGACCGTCCAGATCGGCGGAGAACATGTCGCGGGCCCGATCCACCAGATTGTGGGCCTCGTCCACGAGAAAGGCATAATCGCCCCCCTCCTCGGCAAAGTGCCGGCGCAGATAAACTTGCGGATCGAAGGCGTAATTGTAGTCGCAGATCACCGCCTCCGCCCACGCCGAGACATCGAGGGAAAGTTCGAAGGGACAGACCTGGTGTTTTTGGGCCACGGTCTCAAGCGCGGGCCGCGTGATTTCCTCTTGGCCCAGGGCCGCGCGGATGGCCGGCTTGATTCGGTCGTAATAGCCGACCGCCAGCGGACACGAGACGGGATCACAGGGATGACCGTCGCGGACGCAAATCTTCTCCTTGGCGGTGAGCGTGATCGAACGAAACCTCAACCCTGCCTGCCGCAAATCAGCCAGCGCTTTCTCGGCGATGCCGCGTCCGACCGTGCGGGCAGTCAGGTAAAAGAGACGTTCCAGCTTTCCTTCCCCCAATGCTTTGATGGCCGGGAACAAGACGGACATCGTTTTGCCAATGCCAGTCGGAGCGGCCAGGAACAGCTTCCCGCCGTTGGTCAGAACCCGATACGTCGCCACGGCAAGTTCACGCTGACCAGGCCGATAAGCGGAAAATGGAAATCCCAAATCGCGGATGGCCTGGTTTCGCGTTTTGGCCCAGCGATGCTCTTCCTGGAGCCAATCCAGGTAGCTGGCGGTGGTGGCCGTGAAAAACTGGGCCAGTTCAGTGAGCGCAAATGCCTGCCGGAACTCGGTCACCTGGCCCGTTTCCAACTCCAGATAAACCAATCGGATCACGAGATTGCTCACGGAACGAACATGCGCATGGATAAAACCGTAGAACTTGGCCTGGGCCCAATGCAGCGGATCGGCCTTTCGATCCCAGATTCCCTGCAGCGTTTTGATTTCCTCCAGCAAAACCTCCTCGGGCGTGGTGAACAACCCATCGATGCGACCGCGAATTCGAAGTACGAATTCACCGGCATCGACGTCGTATTCAACCGGGATTTCGGTTTCGTAACCCGCCGGACGGGACCGTTGAATCTTTTGATGGCCCCGAATTCCGGCCATGGCGCGATCGGATCCGACGAACGGTCGTTCGCCGCCCAGATCGCCGGTTCGCAACACGAACGCCACCAGGTCCCGGACGGAAACCGAGTAGATGGGTTTCTCCGCAGCCTCGGTCATGACGCATCCGATGCCGCCAGCGAGCAAAGCACTTCCAACGTACGGATGGTCGTTGCCCCTCGCGTTTCAGCTCCACGTTTTGCGAAAGTTTCCTGGCCGTGCCTATTGACCGCGGACTGGGTGATCGCATTCATCCGGGCGCATCATGCGTTAAAAATCCCGGAGCAGACACAAAATTGCCTTTGAGCTGGCGGCATTCCTGGTGTGGACTTGGCTCACAATTACCAGGCCGCCGGCAAATCACTGAGGGCAGGCTCGGCGCTTCTTTTGCCCTGTCGCTTGCTGCGGCTCCGTTGAATTCATGGATAGTGCGGAATTTGTCCACGACAAGGAGGCGCCGGATCTCGCGGGATCAATTTGATCTGAGCAGGAAGTATTGTTGCGTGCCGCTGAGCACATTCGTATATGGACTGGTTGCGGCTGTCACATTCGTGTAGGGGCCGGTCACGACCGGAGCGGCTTGCAGAAAAAGCGCCTGGTCCGTCCAACTCAATAGCACGTGGTTGCCTGCCTTTTGAATCTTCAGGCTGGGCGCGACCGTGACGGGACTGCCGAACAACCGCGCCACATACACCTGGGACACCCCATTAAAAGCGCCGAAATCTCCCCCCACCAGCACATCGCCGTCTGGTTGCACTGCGACGGACCAGACCAAATCGTCAGCCCCAACGCCGGCGCTGAACGTGCCATCCAAACTCCCGTCGGTGTTCAGTCGCTCGACCCAACCGTTTTTCGTCTCAGCATCATATCCACCCGCCAGCACCTTGCCGTCCGCTTGCACAGCGACGGAATTGACCACATGGCCCGCCTCCATCGCGGGATCGAACGTGCTGTCCAAACCCCCATCCGTGTCCAGCCGAGCAATCCATCCCTCCGTTATCCCAGAGTCGGATCCCCCCACCACGATCTTGCCGTCCGTCTGCACAGCGATGGAATTGACGACGTGGTCGGCGGCTGTCCCGGGATTGAACGTGCTGTCCACACTCCCATCCGTGTTCAACCGGGCGATTCCAAGTGCAGTCGCCCCGTCGCTGGTGGTGAAATTTCCACCTGCCAGAACTTGTCCGTCCGTTTGGACGGCCACGGTCACGATGGTCCCGTCCGCGCCTGTGTCGGGATTGAAGGTGTCGTCGACACTGCCATCGACATTCAATCGCGCAATGAGGTTCCGGTCGGTATCATTGAAAGAGGTGAACGCTCCTCCCACCAGCGCCTTGCCGTCCGTCTGCACGGCGACGCACCAGACCCGACTTGCGCTGAAACCACGTTTTCCTCCCGTGCCTGGATCGAACGTGTTGTCCACACTCCCATCCATGTTCAGCCGCGCAACGCCATGCTTGGTTGTCTCATTAATGGCGGAGAACGAGCCTCCCACCAGCATCTGGTTGTCCGTTTGAAGCACCATCGACACGACCGAACCGGCGAAGCCCGCATCAGCGATAAACGTGCTGTCGACTGTGCCGTCCGCGTTGAGCCGAGCAATGCCATGTACCGTCGTCTGACCAATATTATCAACGCCGCCTCCGATGAGGACCTTGCCATCGGGTAGGGGGACCACGACCCGAACAATCCCTGGAGCAAGCCCGCCACCTGAATGACCGGTATTAAAAGCCGGGTCCACGTCGCCGGGAGCACCCCACAGGGCGCTGGCAGGTCCCAGAGAAGTCAGCAAAGCGATCAGGAAGCATCGTTTCATAAGATCCTTTAGGCGGTGACGAATTGGAGTTTCCTTCCTCACGTTCCCCGGTTGGGGGTGGGGCTCAGTCCTCGGCGACTGAAATAAGATTTGCCGCTGGTGAGAACGTACTGCGCGAGTAGCGTTGGAACAAGTCGAATTTCCGATCGGCATCCCGCAACTTCCCGATGAACGCCTCGATTACCCATCCCTCGCGCGTCGGCCAGGAAGTCATCCGAGAGTATTGAGATGTCCAGCTTATTCAAACCCGCCGCCGCGAGGATGTCCACGACTTGATCACGCGCACGGCCCCGCGAAAGCGGACGTCGGCATAGTCGGCAAAGGTGGGCGTCCGTCCGGGCCTGGGCAGCGTGTCGTCGCTGTGCGGTGTTCGCAGCCGGCTCAATTCCGCGATGGCTTGGGCGACCGTCTCCACCGGAATGCCCTCGCTGTTTACCAGGGGCACACGGCGCACGCGCTTTCGCCGGTGCGGAAACCCTCAACGCTAAGTTGCGCGTAGAATCGCGCTCCGCGTTGCCAGAGCCCGCACACAGGCTGCTTGCGCCCGTCGAGGACTTTTGCGAACGTAGGCGCGCGAGAATGAGCCTGTGTGTTGATGTTTGCGCCGGTTTTGCTGCTGCGTTGGCTTGCGCTGGGTTTCATGGCGCTAAAGTAGGACAACGCCAAGCAGACATTCTCACAATCTCACGATATAGCTCCAAATATTGGCATGCCGGTGTGGCGAAATGGCAGACGCACAGGACTTAAAATCCTGGGCCCATAAAAAGGCGTGTGGGTTCAAGTCCCACCACCGGCACCAGTTTCACTTCTGGTCGACTCACATCAGGCCGTGGCTTTCGAACGGCAATCACCCTGCGAAGCGTGGGATCGGGTGCAGGCCGGCAGCGATGGTATCTCGCGACGCTGGCGGCCATCTGGCAAGAGGTCGTCGTGACCCAAATGGTGCTCAGCGGCACGATATGCATCGCGAGTTATGATCCTCACGATGGCCGTTTGCACTGGATCATCGATCGACCGACCCAGCAATTTGTCGCATCGATTGTTTACAGCCCCGTAGCGGATCTGTTTTTTGTCACGGGCGCTGGTTTCCCGACCTCGACGACCGGACAGAAACTTTCTGAGGCACCGGGGAATGAGATTTCGTGAAATGAACCCGCTTCGGCGGGGTCTTCATTATGAAAGCCCGAACATGGGGACGCTGAGTCGCGAAGAAGTTGGTGAACGGTTCGAGACCGAAGCCGGTCCGTTGATGCTGTATGCCCGTCATTGGCTGGACGCGGCGCGAGCGGAGGACGTGGTGCAAGATGTGTTTATACGCCTGATGCAACAAACCATCGAAAGTCAGCACGTGAAAGGGTGGCTCTACCGGGCGGTGCGAAATCTGGCTTTGAATCGGGTCCGGTCAAGCGGGCGTCGACGTTCGCGCGAGGAAGATGTCGCCAATGAGACGCCGGGCTGGTTCGTCCCGGATCCCGGGTTGGGAATCGATGCGCGGCGGGCGGAAGCAATATTACGCGGGCTTCCGGCCGATGAACGGGAAATTGTTACCTTGCGGATATGGGGCGGGCTAACGCTGGAGCAGATGGGGACGGTGCTGGGAATCTCCGCGGCAACGGTCCTGCGAAAGCATCGGGAGGCCCTGCAAAAGATTCGAACAGAATTGGAGAAGCCATGTTTAACGAAGATCCATTGAACGCCGAAGACTGGCGGCTGGAAGAGCAATTGCGCCAGTTGGTGCCGGGAACGCGAAACCTCAGTCGCGACCATCTCATGTTTCAAGCGGGTCAACGGGTGTCACGCCGGCATGTGCGGACCTGGCAGGCGGTTTCGGTGGCCTTACTCACGATTTCGATCGGCTGGTCGATTTTCAATCCTGGACTGTTCCAGGAACCGCCTGGGATCGCCAACGCCGCCCCATCGCGCGTCCTTGTGGCTGCGCCGGTTCGCGAGATTGTGGCAAGCCGCGATCTCACGGCGGGCCCGGCGGCGGTTTCAGATTACCTGCGCTTGCGGTACCTGTTGGTGATGGCCGGGGGGCAGGTTCTGCCCGAGGCCCGGGAGTATTCGGTGCCCGGCACAACGGAGACGATTGCCGATTGGCAGCGGTCCATTGCCCCGGATGGCCCACGGTCAGATCCCAATCACAAAACTAAACTTGGAATTCACGGAGACCGATCATGAAACGAAAACCTATTCTGCTGGGGGTATTGCTTGGGGTTATCGGGGTGCGGGTGACGACCGAGGCTGTTGCCGCGGGGGCCGAACCGGTGCGCGTGCCGCTAACGGTCGATGCGGCCAATGTGCCGCAACCGGCCTTGCGCTATGAATTGTTCCAGGATGTGTATGATCAGGTGCCGGGGAATGCCGCGATTGCCTACTCGCGCGCCATCAGCATGATCTTACAGGACGAGCGTTGGAAAAAGGATGCGGACCAATGCGGCAAATGGCTCGGACAGCCGCTGGATCAACTCCCCGAGCAGGAAGTGGCGGCCATGCTCGCGGAATATGCCATCGCATTGAGAGAGCTGATGAAGGCCACCCTGTATGAACAGTGCGACTGGGAGGTCCCCATTCGCCGGGAGGGAATGGCGACCTTGCTCCCCCATCTGAGCAAGGTCCGATCGGCTGCGCGCTTACTCGCACTGGACACCCGGCTTTGCATTCGGCAAGGGCGTTTCGACGATGCCGTCGCGCGTCTTCGGGCTGGATTGACCCTCGCCCGGCACACGGGTGATTCAACTCTAATTGAAGGGTTAGTGGGTGTAGCCGTGACGCAGCAGATGCTCGGCCTGGTGGAGGACTTCATCCAACAACCGGGCGCCCCCAACCTTTATTGGGCGCTGACCGATCTGCCCCCGGCGTTTCTCAGTGCCTGGCAGTCGACGCGTTGGGAGCGCTCCTGCATTTACGTGGAATTTCCAGTGTTGCGAGATGTCGGCAACAAGCCGATCACCGCGGCGGACCTGAGGCGGACTCTGATCGGTTTTCACAATCTGGGTGAGAATATGCCTGCGACGACCAACCCTTCGAGCGAGGACCAGGCGGCTTTGTCGGTCGCCGGGATGGGGTGGTTGGTCTATCCGCTGGCCCGGCAGGGATTGGTTCGGGAAGGGATGACTCCCGAACGGCTCAATAGCCTATCGGCAGCCGAGATCCTGGTCCGCTATGTGGGCGACGGCTACGTCCGACAGCGGGACAATATGTTCAAATGGTTTGCCTTGCCCTATCCAGAGGCGAAGAAAGGACTGGCCCGGGCACAAACGGAGTTCGAAGAAGCGATCGCCCGCGATCCCATCGAGAACATGTTCGCCCGTATGTTCCTGCCCGCGCTTAGCCGGGCAGTCGATCGTTTCGCCGAATTGGAGCGTCAGTTTGCGGTCTTGCGCTGCATCGAAGCTGTCCGTTGTTATGCCGCGGAACATGAGCGTCAACTCCCGGCGTCGCTCGATCTCATCGAGGGAATGCCGGTGCCGAGCGACCCGGTGACCGGATTGCCTTTCCGTTATCATGTCGAAGGTGCGACGGCGACATTGGAGCCGCCGCCGGCGGCCTCGGTCCGAAAACCTAAGATCTACGAAATCACTCTCCGGCCCTGAACGACCCAAGCCCAAAGCCATTCCTGCTGAGAAAATGAAAACGTCATTTACTTCGATTCACCGGTTCCGTCTGGCCAGCCTGCTTTTGTTGAGCGCCGGTGCGTTAAACGCCGCGTCGAACACCAATCTGGAGCGACTGATCCCGTTCATTGATCCCTATACCGTTGTCATCGCCGAGCTGAATCTGAGAGATCTCGATGTCGCGGGCAGCACGGCGGAGCTGGCCAAACTCGTGCCCGAGCCGCGCCAGTTTCTGGCTGAGCCGCTTAAGCAAGTGGAGCGATTCCTGGGGCCATGGCACCAGGAATTCCGCGCAGCGGGTGGAGAGAAGATTTACGTCCTGCTCAGCCTTGCCCAGCTTGGAACGGAGCAGCCCGTGATTATCGTCGCGCCCCTGACGCGAAACGCGGACGCGGAACGATTGAAGGCGAGCCTTGGGATTGCCAGCCCGGACTGGCATCCTCAAGTGATGCATGGCTGCGTCGTGACCGCACCGGATTCCCTTCTACGTCGACTTCAAGCGGGCGCTGCACCGGCGTCAGTGGTTCGCTGGCAGGCGGCGTTTGATGCCGCGCCGGAGGGGCTGGCGCGAGTCGCAATGGTCCCCTATGCGGAATCGGATCGTGTGTTGACGGATCTTCTTCCCACGCTGCCCCCCATGCTTGGGGGCGGGCCCGGGAGCGTCGTAACGCGCGGTTTCCAGTGGGGGGCACTAACCGTTAAGCTTCCCCCGGCGGGGGCGCTTGCATTGACGATCCAATCGGATTCACCCGAATCCGCCGTAGCCCTGCGACAGGTCATTGAACGAGGATTCGACGCCCTCAGCGAGGCCCGGGAAGTGAAGGAACATTTTCCGGCTTGGAGCAACATTCGGACGTTGTTAATCCCCCAGGTGGCGAGCGACCGATTGGAGTGCCGGCTGGAGTTTGCGCAATTGGCGGAGGTCATTCGCGGATTGCAGCCCGCGCTGGATGAGGCCCGAACCAAGGCCTATCGCATCCAGATGGTGAATCAACTCAAGCAAATCGGTTTGGGATTGATCATTCAAGCCGGGGAGCAGGCCGATCGGCTGCCGCCCCACCTAGTGGATATTCTGAAATACATAGGTGGAGATGCCCGTCTGTTCTTGAACCCGGCCGAAGGTCAGATTGTTCCGCCAGATTTCGCGAACCTATCCCGAGAAGAGAAATTGGCTTGGATCGACAGTCACACGCCCTTCGTCTATCTCCGGCCAGGGGTGTCGATGAAAGAAATCCAATCCCCCATGAACGCCGTCCTGGTCTATCAACGGCCGACGCCGGGCGGCGATTCGCGCATCGGCGTATTATTTGCCGATGGGCACGTCGACCTTGTAACCCCGCGGCAATTGCAGGAGATACTCGATAACTCGGGCATTCGTCCTCAGTAACTCCCGCTTGGCGGTTTGCCAAGGCGAAGTCGGCGGCGTCGCCCAAGACTGTGATTTGGCAACTCCGGCCGAGCGTGGTAAGGCTTGGCGATGCTTACGTCGTGCGGTGTTCAATCGACCAGGGGAAGATCGGGACTCACCAGGAAGAATCTTGAACGTCTTTCGGTCGCTCTCCTGGTTTCGCCGATCCTGGTACTGGTTGCGGATCCCTCCACCGGTTGGCCGCAGTTTTTGGGCCCCACGAGAGATGGTGTCGATCACGGACCACCACTGGGTTCGCGTTGGCCGGCTGCGGGCCCGCCGGTCGTTTGGAAGCGCGAGGTCGGTTTGGGCTTCAGCGGACCCGCGATTCAGGGCGACCGGCTCATCCTGTTTCATCGCCTGAGCGACTTGGCCGTTGTGGAGTGTCTCGAAGCCTCCTCCGGTCGCGGATTATGGAAGGCCGATTACCCCACCGATTATCGCGACGATTTCGGATTCGACGCCGGGCCGCGCGCGACGCCATCGATTGCCGGAGGCCGGGTCTTCACCTTCGGCGCCGAAGGCCGGTTGAGCGCATGGGACCTCGGTACCGGCGAACCGGTTTGGAGTGTGGACACGGTGAAGAAATTTGGCGCCGCCAAGGGTTGGTTTGGACGGGCGTGCTCACCGTTGGTGGAGGACGGGCTCGTGATCCTTCTGATGGGCGGCGGTGACGGCGCGGGCATTGCCGCCTTCGACGCGACAGACGGGGACCTGAAGTGGACGGCCACCCATGACGAAGCGAGCTACTCGTCGCCGGTTGTTGCCGGTTTGCAGGGGCGGCGGACGCTCGTAGCCCTCACCCGTGAGGCGTTGGTGGGGATAGCGCCCGCGGATGGGCGATTGCTTTTTCGCTATCCGTGGCGACCGCGGATGAGTGCGTCAGTCAGCGCGGCAACCCCGTTGGTGATAGACGATCAAGTCTTCATTTCGGCGAGCTATGGCGCAGGGGCGACGCTGCTGCGGTCAACTCCGACCGGTCTGGAACGCGTCTGGGCCAATGATGAGTCCCTTTCAAACCACTATGCGACCAGTGTCCATCACCGGGGTTTTCTCTACGGCTGGCACGGCCGACAGGAACAAGGCTGCGAACTTCGTTGTGTGGAGCTGGGGACAGGGCGGGTCCGATGGAGCGAGACCGGGCTCAAAGCCGGGACGGTAACTCTGGCCGGCGATGAACTGTTGGTCCTCACCGAGCAGGGTGAGTTGATCCGAGCCAAGGCATCCGCGGACGGATTCCAACCGATCAATCGAGCGCAGGTGCTGCCATCCGGCGTTCGGGCCTATCCTGCGCTCGCCAACGGGCGATTTTTCGCGCGCAGTCCGCGACTCCTGGTTTGTCTCGAATTGCGCGGGATCGATTGATGCTTTTGCATGAATTGTGTCGTGCGCCAGGGGCACTCGACGTTATGCTGCCTGCAAGTCATCCACTATGCCTGGGCAGTTTAATCGAGCAGACTCCTTTGCCGGACCTGCATCCGTCAGGTTAAAAGCGATCCTTGCGCTCCTTTCCGGAGCAATGTTGTTCACGTCCGCCACTGCGGAACCGGTCCGCTTGCATGTGGACTTTTCCAAATCGGATGGCGTTTGGGACATGCCGGCGCTTGCCCTGGGGCAAGGCGGTCTTCAGGCCGATCCGATGATCGGACCGCACATCAAGGAAATCCGTCAATTGCGGCCACGGACTATTCGGTTGTTTCTGAGCGAGTATTACCGCATCTATCCGAAGCACGACCGTTACGACTGGGCGAAGCTCGACCGGGAACTCACCGCGGTTCGCGCCACCGGGGCGCGTCCCACCTTGGCCCTGGCCATGAAACCGCCGGTCCTTTACCCCGAGGTTGACCATTTCCTCGTGCATCCGAACGATTACGCGGAATGGGAGTCGCTGTGCGCCGCTCTCGCCCGGCATTGCCGCGAGAGTGGGTATGACATCGCCGCCTGGGAAGTGTGCAACGAACCCGATATCGGCGAGTGGGGCGGCACGCCTCATTACTTCAAGAACGCGGAAGACTACAACCGATTCTATACCCATACGGTGATCGGGCTGCTACGTGGCGATGCCGAAGCGCGCGTGGGTGGGCCGGCCGTCGCCGATGCGAAGAGCTTCCTGGTGGAAGGGCTGATTCGCTATTGTGCTGTCGAGCAAGTACCGCTGCATTTTGTCTCCTGGCATCTTTATTCGGACTCCCCGGAACAACAGGCAGCGAACATTGGACGGATCCGCGTCCTTCTCTCCCGTTATCCTCAGCTCAAAGACGTTCGGCTGTTCATCTCCGAGTGGAACATGGACTTGATGCACCCAAATCTCGCACCGGGATTCCAGCCTTGTTTCGTGCTCGAGACCATGCGCCGCTTCGCCGAAGAGAAGCTCGACATGGCCGCCTATTATCACATCCGCGACTGTTTTGTGGACCCGGCGGATTTCGACTGGATGTCGCCCGCGGGGCGGCGTTTTATGGCGCACTGGTGGAACATCATGCCGCAATACAGCGCGCTTTTTGATCATCACGGGCGAGTGCGCCCGGCCTACTATGTCTTTCGGTGGCTGGGGCAACTCGAGGGGCCTCGCTACGCGGTCGATGGGGAAGGACCAGCCATTCGGGCGATCGCCGGGGAGGGCAACGGCTACCGACACGTCATCGTTTGGCGCAATGAGGATGGGGGCAACGAGGAAGCCGAAGTGCAAATCATCGCGGGTGGGGTGGAGCGTCGTCATTGCCGGGTTGTTGAATTGGTCCCCGACGCCGCTGCAAACAACATCCGCGTGCTTTTCTACGGCCCAACGAGCGATCTGGGCAATGTTTCGCTCCGCCTCAAGCCGTGGGATATCCGGTGGATCGAGATTGAATGAACAGAACAATCCTCAAACGCATTCGGAGGGACACGCTCTGCGGGGTCCCGGGAGGAAGATATGGGGACTCGGGGAACTCGTCCCTCCGGAAACGAAGGGCGCTGGAAGAACTTGTCGGGGACTCGCGGAACTCGTCCCTCCGAAGACGGGGATGGAGGGGAGTGGTTGGACACTGCGCCCGCCGGGTGGCAGGGATCGCGGCGCTTGTGTCGATCGCCGTCCAGGGTGCGGTCGAGACCAGTGCCCCATCGTCGCCGGCCGACTCGATCGATCGTCTCGCGGAGGAGGTCGGCTCCCAAGGATGGATTGTCTACGGCGCGCGATCGGAATCCGGCGACTGGGACCTGTATCAATCGCGACCCGACGGACGCCAACGACGTCCACTGACTCGAACCGCGGAATGGAGCGAGTTCGCTCCGCAAATCTCGCGCGACGGACGCCGGATGCTGTATCGCCGGGTGACGCGCGGCGAACAACTCGACAATAACCGGCATGGCGAGCAGGGCGAACTCGTCCTCGCCAACTCCGACGGCAGCCAGCCGGTTGCGCTCGGAAGGCAAGGGGAATTGCCTTGGGCCAGTTTCAGTCCGGGTGGTGAACAGGTGGCGAGTTTGTCGATCCGCGGAATCTCTTTCTTCAGCATTCAGGACCGAGTGGTCATGGGCACGCTGCCGCGAAAAGGCTTTTTTCAACAATTGACCTGGTCGCCGGACGGCGACTGGCTCATCGGCGTGGCCAATTCCTATGGCGCCGCCTGGAGCATCGTGAGGATGAATGTCCTGACCGGCGATGCCGGCGCCGTAAACCAGGTGAATTGCTGCACGCCCGACTGGTTTCCGGATTCGCACAGCGTTATTTTCTCCTGGCGTCCACCGGGTCAGAATCTGAATGCGGGTTACGGCTGGACGCAGCTCTGGCGCGCAACGGCGGACGGCACTTTGCGCCAACTTGTTTACGCCGAAGAAGGCCGCCATGTGTATGGTGGACATGTGTCACCGGACGGTCAGTACGTTCTCTTCACCGGCAATGTCCAGGAGGACGGCGACCCGGAACATGCGGGTGCCCCGATGGGATTGATGCGGCTGAGCGATGCGCCGATCATCCGGGGCAAAAACACTGTCCTGCGCGCGCAATTCCCGGCAGCGGCCGGCGGGCCGATTTTGACGCTGCCCTCCGGATGGGAGCCGTGCTGGACGTCGGCGGAAATCGCACCGCACGCATCCATACTTCCAGGCGGCGAACCGCATACCGGTCAACAATCAAAATCCACGCCGACCGCCCAACTGGCCGATGAACTTCACGGCCACGGCTGGTTGGTTTTCAGCGCGATGAGCGAGGCTGGCGACTGGGATTTGTATCTCATGCGTCCGGATGGTCAGGATCGGCATCGGATCACAGCGACGGTCGAGTTCAATGAAGGCGGCGCGCGTTTTTCGCCGGACGGGCGGCGGTTGTTGTACTACCGGATGCCCAAGGCCGACGCGCCTGATAATAATACCTACGGGACATTCGACCTCGTGCTCGCCAATGCCAACGGGAGCGCGCCGGTGATCCTGGGGAATGGTTTTCCCTGGGCGTCGTGGGGGCCCGACGGGCGGCAGATTGCGTGCCTTACCGCAACCGGGATCCGGATCGTGGATGTGGCGACGCGCGCGGTCGTCCGTGAAATCCCGCGCCGCGGGATTGTTAGCCAGTTGGTTTGGTCTCCCGACGGTCGGTATTTCACCGGTACCGCCAATAACCTGGGTCCGTATTGGAATGCCGCCTGTTTGAACCCGGACACGGGCTATATCCACGCGGTAAGTGAGACGGAGCGCTACAATTGCACCCCGGACTGGATGCCGGATGGACGGAGCATCCTATACGCGCGCGGGATTATCCCGGGCCAGGGGGGACATGCGGAGTTGTGGGTTGGGGACGCGTCGGGAAAGCAGCGGCATCCGCTTTATGCCGAAAGCGGTCGTCATATCTATGGCGCCTGCGCATCCCCCGACGGCCGTTACCTCCTGTTCACTCGTAGCGCGGAAGATTTGGGTAAAGTGCCGGTGATCGCGATGGCTATCATCCGCTGGCCCGGGCCTGATCGAACCACCCCGCGCGATCCGGAGGCTCGCCTGGACCTGGGATCGGGATGGGAACCCCACTGGACTTCGCAGGAAATCACCCCATGAGACGAAACACCCTGCTCGCTTCCGTCCTGGTTGCGCTTGGTCTCGCCGGCTTGTCCTGCGGTAGATCAAAGGAGCCGGCGGGTTCGGCGATCGATCCGCACCTGGCCACGAATGGGAGCGTTGAGGTCACCGCCCGGCTTCTGGAGATTCCCGAGGGCGCCATCTTCAAGCGTGATCTTTACGACTACGCCACGATCCTCAAATACCGCGTGTTAAAAGTTCATCGCGGCCAGGTTGACGGGGAGACGATCTACGTCGGCCACTATAACCCATGGAAACCGCGCTCCGAGGCGGCCGACAAACGTGTCCCGAACGTCGGTGGCCAGTTGCGTGAGTTCCAAGCCGGCCAAACGCATCGCATGGCGTTGGAGAAGCCCGTCGACGATTACTTCATGGGCGGCATGGTAAACAAATACTTTGGACGAACAACCAACACCCTGTACTGGGCGGTGTGGACCAACGAGGAGTGAGCAATGGTCTTCACCACCCCGTTGTTCGTGTTCTACTTCCTCCCGACGGTTCTAACGGTTTATTATGCCTTGCCGGCGTTGGTGAGCGGGTTGGGAGGGCGCGCCGAAATTGCCTGCCGGGCGCGAAATCTCTGGCTTCTGCTGATGAGCTACGTCTTTTACGGGTGGTGGAATCCCGGTTTCATCCTGCTGATGCTCTGGGTAACGGTCGTCAACTACGCGTGCGGACGGCGCATCAGTCGGCCCGGCGCGACCCGGGGTCAACGTCGGTTTTGGCTGGCCACGGCGGTGGTGATGAGCCTGGGGACGCTTGGTTTCTTCAAGTATCTCGGATTCGCTCAACACAATCTGAACGATTTGCTGTCATGGTTTGGGGACGAAAGGATCACGGTATGGCAGATCCTACTGCCCGTGGGCATTTCCTTTTATACCTTCCAGGCCGTCAGCTACAGCGTTGATGTCTATCGGAAGGATGCGCTGCCGGCTGGTTCGATGCTCGACTTCGCCTGTTACATCGCGCTCTTTCCCCAACTGATCGCCGGCCCCATCATTCGCTACCACACCGTCGCCCGCCAATTCGTCCATCGCGCGCATACGTGGGAGCGGTTTGCCTCCGGCGCCACCCTGTTCGTGCTCGGGTTCGCCAAGAAAGTTCTGCTGGCGAATCCACTCGGCACCATTGCCGATGCCGCTTTTGGAGCGGAATCCCTGCTCGCCCCGGATGCCTGGTTTGGCGTAACGGCTTATGCCTTTCAAATCTACTTCGATTTCTCGGGTTATTCCGACATGGCTGTCGGACTGGGGCGCATCTTCGGATTCGAATTCATGAAGAATTTTAACGCGCCATACCTCGCCGACAGCATTACGGATTTCTGGCGGCGCTGGCACATTTCTCTAAGCACCTTCCTGCGTGATTATCTTTACATTCCCATGGGCGGCAATCGGCGCGGAGTGCATCGTACCTATTTCAACCTCATCCTGGTGATGCTCCTGGGCGGCCTGTGGCATGGCGCCCAATGGACCTTCGTCGCGTGGGGGGCTTACCACGGGCTTTGGCTGGCTTTCGAACGATGGCTGGGAAAGCAGGCGGTGTATCATCGGCTGCCGGGACCGCTGCGCATCACCATCACGTTTGCGTTGGTTCTGTTCTCCTGGGTGCTGTTCCGTGCGGAGAACCTGGGGGCGGCCGCGCGCTACTTCTCTCTGATGTTCGGCGCAGGCGAGCGGAATGTACCTGCCGTGCTGGTGGCCGCGGAGCTATACTCTCGAGGACACGTGACTCTAATGATCTTGGGAGCGGGATTGACGGTTATCCCATGGCAGGCCCACGACTGGAGCGAACAGATTACCTGGCCCAAGGCGTTGGTCGTTGGGCCCGCGTTCGCCCTGGCTTTGATGGCCATGTTCGCCCAGGCCTATAACCCCTTTCTCTACTTCCAGTTTTGACCCTGACACCATGAAAGGTCGAGGCCCCCACCTGCTGGTTATCCTGACGTTCGTTGGAGTTCTGCTGAGTGCCGGCGGTTTTCAACTCGGGCTTGAACTGCGACAAGGTGAAACGCCGCGAGTGTTGCAGTTACTTACTCGAACGCCGACCGTCCCCCATCTTCGGGCTTACGAACAGACCCTCGAAGAAACGAATTGGATCGCGACTCATTTGCGTCCCTGGATTCAATATGTCCGGTTTATCCTGTTCCGGGACCTCGGTCCCAAGGCCCTCGTCGGACTCGAGAGTTGGTGCTTCTACCTGCCCGGGGTCCAGTACCCTGACGCAGCGCCATTCTCGATTGCCCGATTCCGATCCCGTGGCGGCCATCTGCGACTTTCGGGATCAGTTGGCTGCTCGCGGCATTCATCTCGTCGTCATGCCGGCACCTAACAAGGCGAGCGTCTATCCAGAACGACTGACGCGCCGTGCCGCGGATCTTCCTATCGCCATCGGCGCGGAGACTCAATCCCTATTCCGTCGTTTGCATGAAGCCGGGGTGGAAGTCGTGAACCTGTTCGAGCTTTACGGCCGCATGAAGACCCGGAATGCGGCTGCGCCAAGTTGGTATTTGGCGCGGGACAGTCACTGGTCGGCGGCGGGTCTGGCGCTGGCCGCGAAAGCTGTGTCGCAGCGGCTCGAACAACGGGGCTGGGTCAGTCCGGGCCACATCGAGTTTGCGACCCGTCCTGTACCGGTCCGCCGAGTGGGCGATGTCATTCGAATGCTCGAGGAACCGCAGATCGAGGCCCGGCTGGCGTCGGAATCTGTAACTTGCCTGCAGGTAGTCCATCCGGATACTGGTCGAGTCTATCAGGACGATCCGGAATCGGGGATTCTGGTGTTGGGGGACAGTTTTCTCAGGATCTTCGAGCAGGATGAACCGGGATCGGCTGGCTTCCTGGCTCATCTCGCGTACCAACTCCGTCAGCCGGTGACTTCAATCGTCAACGACGGCGGCGCCTCGACACTGGTGCGACAGGAACTTTTTCGCCGCCCCGACTACCTCAAGTTTAAGAAAGTGGTGGTTTGGGAATTCGTTGAGCGCGACATTCGCTTTGGCATCGAAGGTTGGCAGTCGGTGCCGCTGCCGCCGGAACCGCGCAGTTCGAACTCGTTTCGGTAGAATTCATTGCAAGGCAGCTCCAACGGCATCTCGTGGAGCTGGCAACGCCCGGCTTGTGGAGAATTACACCCACCCCTGCTCTCTAAGTGGTCTGTTTCATAAATACGGTCACGTTCGTTGCGCCCAATTTGGCCTGAGGCAAGGCGCGAGGGCGAGAGTGTATCCCCTGCGATACTCGACCGACCGAGCAACGCCGCCCCAGGCCAAATTCGGCGCAACCCTCCGGGCGGCCGTTCTTTGTCGGCCAGACTTCGTTGCTCGCGCCTTACAGACCGCTGCGGGTATGCTCGTTGCTCGCGCCTCGTCTGGCCGAAAAACCCCTGGCCGCGAACGTAACCGTATTTATGAAACAGACCACAAAACCGTAATGATTCATTTCAACCACGAATACAGCACCCCCGGGCCGGCTTTGAGGCTGCATCCACGCCGGAGCAGCAATCGGATCCCGGCACCTCGTCCTATTTGCCGCGCAGAAACCGGTCGGCCAGCTTCAGGATCGCCTGCGCCGGCGTTTGCTTGACTGATTGCGCCGTGTCCACCGCGTGCGCCAGGTCATCCAGCGACACGCCGAGCTCCCGCGCCTTTTCATAATGATGTTTGAAGCAAGGCTCACAGTTGGCGGCGATCGCCGCGCCGATGGCCACTAATTCCGCGACTTCCACGGTATACCTGGACGGTTCCGCCGTACCGCTGCAGCCGCAGGTCCTCAGCGCTTTTCTGCCGGTAACTTCCAGGCTCGTAATGTAATCCGAAGGCTTCGCTCCGGAGGGCAGATGCGCCATGATCTTTTGGTACAGGGGGTCCTGCCAATCAACCATCCCATCCACGTAGGCACCCTTGGGTTTAATCACGACATCGACGAGGCCGGCTGCCTTCACCATCCGTTCGGTCTCGGATACCAATACGGCCCCGGCGACGCAACCCACGAGCGCTTCAACCATTTGCTCAACGGCCGGCGGCAATGGCTTGAGCAGGGCAAGATCCGACACGGCGACGCGACCGCCAGGCTTCAGGACGCGGGCGATCTCGTTCCAGACCTGTGCTTTGTCCGGGGAGAGGTTGATCACGCAATTGGAGATGACCGCGTCCAGGCTGGCATCGGGCAGCGGGAGGTGCTCGATCTCACCCAGGCGAAACTCGACGTTGTCCAACCCGGACATTTCCCGGTAGACCAGCGTGTTCTTCCGGGCCTTTGCGAGCATCTCCGGAGTCATGTCCACACCGATGGCGCGTCCGGCGGGGCCGACCTTGCGTCCGGCGATGAATACGTCGAAGCCTCCGCCACTACCTAGATCAAGCACCACTTCGCCCTGCGCCAGTGCGGCCAGTGCGTTCGGATTTCCACATGAAAGCCCCATATTCGCTCCGTCGGGCAGCGCGGCCAGTTCCTCCGCGGAATACCCAATAGAGCGGGCCAGTTTCGCAGCATCCGCCGGGGTGGAACCGCAGCAGCTGACTTCGGAGCGACAGGAGGATCCGCCTTCCTGGGCGATCTGGCTATAGCCGGTGCGGACCTTTTGCCGGATCGATTCGGAGTTCGAGGTTTCTTCAATCATATCGAGGAGATCACCGGGCTGGGCGCAATCGACCTAAAGGCGATCCTTGACGGACATGCATCGGCGTATTTCTATGTTTCGCTTATTAACGAAACGTGACTACCCAACAATATGATCCTTGTCAAGCCCCCCGGTGCCTAATTCCCAGGCTCGACGGATTGAAACCCGGTGGCCTAAGCTAAGATCGCCAGTTTCGTATCTGCCGGAAAGGTCATCCTTGACGGGGACACGGCGGTGCTCGGGAACAGAACATGAGCGATACGCAGAGAAGCACAGTCCATTCGGACACCCGGCAGGGTGGGACACCAGAGACGGGTTGCGCCACAAGACCTGATGTGTCGCTGCGGGTGCCGGACCACACCCTTTTGCGGTGCATTGGTTCCGGAGGTTATGGCGAGGTCTGGCTAAGCCGGAACGTCATGGGGATTCATCGGGCGGTGAAAGTGGTCTACCGGGCAACTTTTGCAAACGAGCGACCCTACGAACGCGAGTTCAACGGAATCCGGCTCTATGAACCCGTATCGCGGACGCATGACGAACTTATCGACATCCTCCATGTTGGGCGGGATGACCAGGCGGGTTATTTCTACTATGTAATGGAGCTGGCAGATGATGAGGTCGAGGGCCAAGTGATTGACCCCGAGCGCTATCAACCGCGCACGTTGGGAACGGAGATTGTCCGAAAGGGCCGGTTGCCCTTCGAAGAGTGCCTCCGGTTGGCTCTTTCGTTGAGCGCCGGACTCGGCCATCTGCATCGGAAAGGGCTGATTCATCGCGACCTAAAGCCCTCAAACATCGTCTTTGTCCACGGGATCGCGAAGATCGCGGACATCGGCCTGGTAGCCGAAGCCGGCAGCGCCCGCTCATTTGTGGGGACGGAAGGATTCATACCTCCGGAAGGGCCGGGCACGATTCAGGCCGATATCTACAGTCTGGGAAAGGTGTTGTATGAGATCAGTTCGGGAAAGGACCGCAAAACATATCCCCAGATTCCGACGATCATCGAGGAAACGGGTGATTTGCGCGGTTACCTCGAACTCAATGAAGTCATACTGCGCGCGTGCGAAGATCAATCGGGACGGCGTTATGCCTCGGCGGACGCGATGCACGGGGACCTCCTTCTGCTGAATGCCGGCAAATCCGTTCGTCGACTGCATCTGCTTGAATCTCGGTTGGCGCGACTGAAGCGGGTGGCGCTTGCCGGACTGGGCGTGGCCTTGGTGGGGGCCGCGATCTACTTCCAGATATCACGCGAAATGCATTTGGCCACCGAACAACGACAACGACAGGCGGGGCAAATGGTCGCCCGCGGCACTCGGTTAATGGAAGAAGGCGATTCCATCGGCTCCCTTCCATGGTATGTGGCCGCCCTTGCGCTGGACGCGCGCGATCCGCAGCGATCGGAGACCCATCGGGCACGCATCGCTGCCGTTCTTGGGCGGTGTCCAACCCTGATCAACCACTGGATCCACGGCACCTACGTGAATGCAGCCTGTGTGAGTCACGACGGCAGATGGTGCGCGATCGCCCCAAGTTCCGGCATGGCATCGGTGTGGGACTTGACGGGTGGAGACAAACCTCGGTGGACATTGCCGAAGACGAGCGAATTGGAATGCGCAGCGTTCCGGAACGACGACCGGGTGTTGGCCTGCGGCGGGAAAGGCGGTTTCAAGGTATGGGCATTGGGAAAAGAGCGGCCGATACTGGAAGCGGAGCTAGAGAATACGACTATTTACAGCATCGCATTCAACCCGTCAGGCGATCGCCTCCTGACCGCCGGCTACGTGGATTTGGGAGACGGTCGCTACGACGGTAGGGTTGATCTTTGGGACGCGAACTCCGGAGAACGGATTGTGCCGCAGGTGGTTCGATCAAGCCAACCCTTCCGCTGCGCCGTTTTCAGCCCCGACGGCCATCGGGTGGTTGTTGGCGGTGAACTGCCGGGATCGGAAGGCTGGGCGCAGGTCTGGGATCTGGACACGCTTTCCCCGGTTGGCTCGCCAGTCATCCACCACGGGGAGGGTTGGGTGGTGGATGTCGATTTCAGCCCGGATTCGCGGCTGTTCGTGACTTCCAGTTTTGATCAGAGTGCACGCATCTGTGATGCTGCGACCGGCCAGGTAATCCAGAACCTTGAGCATCCGGCCGGTGTGCGCACGGCCAGGTTCAGCCCGGATGGGCGCTATCTTGTCACCGCCGGATGGGATTTTTCCGCAAGGGTTTGGGACATCGCCACGGGAAAACTCGCGTTTGCACCGCTCAAAGATGATGCCAGGCACCTGATGTATGCGGGTTTCGCCGCTGACGGACGACGCGTCGTCACAGTGAGTGCGACCTCTGGCATTGGGCTTTGGGACCTGACAACGGGGTTTCAGCGGCCATCTGTCGAATCCCGCGTCTACAGTGAGTCGGGCGATCGGGTGGCCAGCCTGGGGCCCGAAGGGATTCAGGTGCGGCGGGTGCACGGAGATGAGCGGCTGCCCGGCCGATATGTGTCATCGTTCAGAATTGAGCGGATGAAATTCAACCGGACCGGGAGCGGGCTCCTGGCGTATTCGGCCGTCGATCCTTCGAGGGGGTATGAATCGCGTTGGGTTCAATTCTGGAAGATCGGGTCATCCAACGGGTTATCGGCGCCTTTCAAGTGTGACGATGGGATCACGAACTCTGCGATAAGTGATAACGGGCACTGGCTGGCATGCTGGGGGCCGACCAATGGCATTCAATTACGGGATCTCACCAGGGACAATGTGTCTACCCAGCGACTGCTGCCGGGCCATCCCATCCAATGCGTCGAGTTCAACCATGCCGGCGACCGCATGGCGATCGCCGGCGGCGCGCAGGTGACTCTCTGGGACGTGCCGCCGAGGGCGGAGCCACGGTTTGACATTGAATGCGAAGACACGGCCGCGCATGTGGCATTCAGCTGGGATGACCGACGACTGATCATCGCCTGTGAATCCGAAGGGACGGTTGAGGAGCGCGCAGCGCATGTGCACGACAGTGAGTCTGGGAAGGAACTCCTGCCGCCGCTGCGGCATGGGGACGGCGTGCTATTCGCAGAGTTCGCCCCCAACGGCCGGACAATCCTGACGGCAGGAGAGGACTGCCAGGCCCGGCTTTGGGATGCGAAGACGGGCAAGTATCTTTTGCAGCTTGATCATCCCAACCAGGTCTACAGCGCGCGGTTCAGCAGCGATTCGCGTTGGGTTGTGACCGTTTGCCGGGACAAGAAGACCCGGGTATGGGATGCCGAAATGGCCGAACCCATCACTCCGCCCTTCGAACAGCCATGGTATGCCTTCGATGGTTGGTTTCTGGATGGGGCGAACGGCATTGTCACGCAGAGATCGGACGGAGAAAATGTCGTGTGGCAACTCCCGCGTGAATCCCGGCCGCTGCCGGAGTTGATAACAATCGCACGGATGCTTTCGGGACGGCAGGTCCTGCAAGCGGACCAGATTTCGGCCCAACCGCGAGAGGCCTTACTTGCGGCCTGGAAACAGCTAATGGCAAATCGCCCAGGGAATTCGTCGAGCTCATGGCAGAACATTCTGGAATGGCACCGACATGAAGCCGAGACGAGTGAAGCGAATCAAATGTGGCGGGCGGCAGAGTTCCACTGGACCCGGTATTTGTCTCCCTGTCCGGCGCCGCAATTTGCGGCGAACGGTATTGGGGCGGCGGAGGGACAACCTCGAGCCTCCGCAGTAGGAGGGGCACTCGATGCACGTCATGAGCGAGGGTGCAACGCGCGGGATTGGACCAGCACCTTGAAACCGATCGCCGAGGTATTCGGGATGAGATGAGGGTTTGGAACTGACGACGATCGTGCCGGAGGCCAATTGAAGCCGGACGCATTGGAGCGCACGATCTCTTCGAATGCGGCAGTCAGGAAGCGAGATTGTGAAGTGAACTCCACCGTCTGCAGGCCCGCGTCCTCTCCAGCAGTTTGCAGCGCCCCGAAGTCCACATGCGCGGTCAAGTCCTGCTCACCGGGATCATCCAACAAGTTGGCAATCATATGATGATTCCGATAAGCGCGCAGAGTTCCTTCGGGACGATGCGGGTCGAGAGGAAAGGCCGGATCCAACCCATAATCGAATGTCAGAGATAACCTTGGGCCAAGGCCGCGGCGGCATCCCACCACCACCTGCGCGCGGCAGGCACGACATCGATCGTGAATCCTTCGGGAAGGATTGCACCGAGGGTTTCGGGCAGCTGCGGGGTGAATTTCAGGGCGCTGCTTTGAGCCAATGGACACCAGACGAGGCGCTCCTCCCGCAGGGTCACTCCGTATTCGAACCAACGCCGGTCGCAAGCATCCCAAGCAAAGCGATGGGCGGGGAAAGCGTCGAGCAATTCGTTCGAGAAGAGGATTCCACGGAATGTGCCGGGGGCCACGTCACCCCATGCGCGAATCCAGGAAACATTTTGCTCGAAATCAAGCAGCTTGGCGCGTTGCCATGCCTGGCGATTAGAGGAGGGTTCGATGATGACGTATTGGAGCCGCGAGAGCTGTTTCGGGTCATGAGCTCCGAGCCAGGTCAGAATATCGAGCGCCAGTTGGCCGTCGTGCGCGCCAGCCTCCACCAGTTGTGCCCGGGAAGACCGGAGTTGCAGATGGTCAAGCCATCGAGAGAAACGGAATGCGAGCAGACGCCCGAACAAGGGTCCGACGCTTACGCTGGTGATGAAGTCGCCGGTTCTGCCGATCCTGTGCGGGAAGCGGTCATAAAATCCAAGTTCGGGACAATAGAGTGCAAGCTCCATGAAACGGGCGAAGGGCATGGGGCCGGACTGATTGATCTCGGCACAAATAACGTTTGCGAGTGAGTTCACGTCTGGCAGTAACATTGCTTGCAGGGGCATCCAGTATTGAGTAGAAGATGGATTGCCGAGCTGACCGACCGCGTTTATGGCTAAAATTGATGCCTTCTTCAATTTAATGTTCGAGCAGAAGGCCTCGGACCTACACCTGGCTTCGGGCAATTCGCCCATGCTCCGTATCAACGGGGAACTGCATCGTGTCGATTACCCGCCGTTGGACAACGACACCTTGCGCGCGATGCTTTACGAAATCGCTCCCGACTACAAGATTAAGCACTTTGAGGAAACGGGCGATGTCGACTTCGGCTATGAGATCCCGAATGTCTCCCGATTTCGCGTCAATTTTTTCAACCAGAAATTTGGATGCGCTTCGGTCTTCCGGCAAATCCCGTCCAAAGTCCTGTCTTTCGAGGATTTCGAGAAGTTCGACGCACCACTGCCCTCCGTATTAAAGAAGTTCGCCATGCTTTCGCGTGGCTTGGTCGTGGTGACCGGGCCCACGGGTTCGGGGAAATCGACGACCTTGGCGGCGGTGATGGACTACGCGAATCGGAACCGCCGGGACCACATCATCACGGTCGAGGATCCCATCGAGTTCGTCCACGAAAGCAAGAACTGCCTGGTCAATCACCGGGAGGTTGGCGGCCACACCCGATCCTTCGCCAGCGCGCTGAGGGGCGCCCTCCGCGAGGATCCGGACATCATTCTGGTAGGCGAGATGCGGGACCTGGAGACGATCGAGTTGGCGTTGACTGCAGCCAACACCGGCCATCTGGTATTCGGGACTTTGCACACACAGAGTGCGGCGAAGACCGTCGACCGTATCATCGATGTCTTTCCCGCCGAACAGCAGAACAAAATCCGGGCGACCTTGTCCGAATCGCTCAAGGGAGTGGTTTCCCAACATTTGTTCAAACGGATCGACAAGAAGGGTCGCGTGGCGTCAATGGAGATTCTGGTCTTCAACACGGCGATCGCGAACCTGGTCCGTGAAGGCAAGACCCATCAGATCCCGGGTATGATCCAAGTGGGCAAGAAGCTTGGGAACATGCCGCTGGACGATTCCATCATGGAACATTTGCGCATGAAACGGATCTCTCCGGAGGACGCTTATGACAAGGCCCTGGACAAACGGAAATTCCGGCAATTCCTGACCAATCCGCCCGACGAAGACGAACTCTGACCCGAGAAAAAAGCCATGCGCCGCCACGAACTGGATTACATCCTCAGCAAGATGCTCGAATATGAGCATGAGGTTTCCGACCTCAATTTCACCGTCGACAAACCTCTTCAAGTTGAATCCTTTGGCGAGCTCGTGCCGGTCGAAGTCGATCCGGCGATTGATCGATTGACTCCTTTCCAAACGGAATTGGTGGCGATGAACCTCATCGGCGGCAACCGACGGCTCACTGAAGACTTGCTCCGAACGGGATCCTGCGATGCCTCCTATTCGCTGAGCGATACCGCCCGGTTTCGGGTCAACATCTTCTCGCAGCGCGGGAATCACTCGGTAGTACTGCGCAAGTTGAACACTCAGATCCCGTCTTTGGAGAGCTTGGGAATGCCGGCCATTTTCCAAGAGGCGGCCAAGGAAAAGACGGGGTTGGTGCTGGTAACGGGGGCCACAGGATCCGGCAAGACGACGACCCTTGCGGCGCTCCTGAACGAGATCAATGACAATCGCTCGGTTCATGTGATTACGCTGGAGGACCCGGTGGAGTACGTGCATCCCCAGAAACGGGCGACCTTCAATCAACGGGAGCTGGGAATTGACTTCGACACTTTTTCCCATGGCTTGCGCGCGGCGTTGCGGCAGGCGCCCAAGGTGATTCTGGTGGGCGAAATGCGCGACCGTCAGACGGTCGAGATTGGGTTGACGGCGGCTGAGACGGGGCATTTGGTCCTGGCATCGTTGCATACCATCGACGCAGGCCAGACCATCAACCGAATCGTGGGCATGTTCGAAACGGAAGAACACGAGCAAGTTCGGGTGCGATTGGCGGACACGCTGCGCTGGGTGATCAGCCAGCGGTTGGTGCCGCGGATTGGCGGCGGACGTGCCGCACTTCTGGAGATTATGGGGTCCAATCTCCGGACCAAAGAGAGCATTCAAATCGGCGAGAGTGAAGGAAAGACCTTCTATGATATCATCGAAGCGAGCTACACATTCGGCTGGCGCACGTTCGATCATTCCACGATGGAGGCTTACGAGGACAATTTGATCAGTGAAGAAACAGCCATGCTACATTGCACGAAGCGGGGAACCGTCTCGCGCGGGATCGACAACGTCAAGAAACGCCGAGGCGAGGCTATCACGGACGTGAACAACCTTCGGATGAGACTCACGGAGGAAGCCGCGAAAGCGGCGGCGCCCAGCCTGCCTATCACGCTTAAGCTCAAGTGACCATGATCAACGAAGCCGAATTCATTGGGCTTAGCGATAAGCCGGCCCTGCTGGCGATCAGCGCCCCCGAATGGTTGGACGCGGCCAAAGGGGTGTTGGCGGAGATTGGCTACAAGGTGCATGCCGCAAGCAACCACGACGATTTCATCGTGCGATACGGGAGGATCCAGTATCAGTTGGTATTGATGGAGGAGCTCTTTGCCGCAAACACGCCCGAGGAAAACTACACGCTACGCTATATTCAGCGGATGCCGATGGCGCAGCGCCGGCACACGGTTTTTATCCTGCTGGGTAATTCATTCAGCACCCTGAACACCCTGCAGGCCTTCCAGTACAGTGTGCATGCGGTCGTCAATCGCGATGAAATGGCCTTGCTGGGCGCCAGCATTCTCGGACCGATTGTGCAGCGCGTGGTGGCTGACAATGATTTGTTTCTGCACGTTCTCCGCGACAGTCACCGCCAGATCGTTCAAGGCCGATCCTAACCTCACCGCCAATGGCCAGTCCCCGGCATGCAGGCCGGCATCGCTATTCTTCCCCCTGCGTGCAAACAGGGTTCGCATGATGAGCACTCGCCTGGATCACGCCCTGGTGACTCGCGGCCTGTGTGCCAGTCGCGAGCAAGCCAAACGGGCAATCCTGGCCGGTCGAGTCCGCGTGAATGAGCAAACGGCCCGGAAGGCGAGCGATCCGGTACGACCGGACGACACGTTGGGACTGAAGACTCCGGACCGTTACGTAAGCCGGGGAGGACATAAGCTCGAACACGCTTTGAAGCTGTTCGCGCTTGATGTCACCGGCGTGCGTGCAGTCGATTTCGGAGCCTCGACGGGCGGGTTTACCGATTGCCTCTTGCAGCACGGTGCCCAAAAAGTCTTCGCTGTGGACGTGGGCCACGGCCAATTGGCCTGGCGGCTGCGGCAGGATCCGCGCGTAACGGTCATGGAACGTGTGAATGCCCGTTACCTGACGCCGGCCGGTTTTCCCGCGGATTATCAGGCGGTCGGGCTCGTGGTTATGGACTGCTCATTTATTTCTCTCAAGAAACTTCTACCGCCTGCGGTCACCCTGCTCCAGCCCAACGGACGGATTGTGGCCCTGGTAAAGCCTCAATTCGAAGCGGGCAAACTCGAAGCTGATCGTGGCGCGGGGGTGATCCGGGACCCGGCGGTGCATGCGCGTGTACTGGAAGGATTAAAGAACTTCGTCGAGGCGGAATTGCCGTTGCGCTGGCTCGGAGTCACTGAATCGCCGCTGCGCGGGCCGGCGGGAAACCTTGAATACCTTGTGCTCCTTGAAAAAGCCCACATTTGAGATCAAGCGGATCGGTTTGATTGCCAATCCGGCCAAGCCCGGCTATCGCGGGGTCGTGCGGGACACAGCAGCCGCCATCGAGCGCACAGGGCGCAAAATCCTTTTGGATTCCGCCACGGTCGAATGGGTAGGCGGAGTGCCGGCCCCGACCTGCGGGATCCGCCAATTGGCGCGGCGGGCGGATATGCTGCTCGTTTTCGGGGGTGACGGCACCATGTTGCGTGTGGCACGTGAAGTGGCCGGATCCGGCACTCCGATGCTGGGAATCAATACGGGGGGGTTAGGCTTTTTGACCGCGGAATCGTCCGCGCAAACCGACGCCGTGCTTGCCGAACTTTGGGCGGGCAATTTTGAAGTGGAAGCGCGCCCCCTGATCGAGGCGGCTCGCCGTGGTCAAGGGTCACAACTTGCGCTGAATGATTTCGTGATCAGCCGAAGTCATATTCCGCGATTGATCGAACTTGAGGTTCGCGTGGACGGGGTGGAGCTGACCCGCTACCGCTGCGACGGTCTGATTGTCAGTTCGCCAACCGGCTCAACCGCTTATTCGCTTGCTGCGGGGGGTGCGGTGATCGCGCCTGACGCCGAAGTCATTGCCTTAACCCCGCTCTCCCCCCACACCCTATCGATTCGGCCGGTGATCGTCAGCCTGAGTTCCATCATCCAGGTCCGGGTCATCAGTTCCAGATTGGAAACGCTCTTGTCGGCCGATGGCCAGGTCCAAACCCGTCTGACGAAAGGGGACGTTATAACGATCCGGCGCAGTCGGCGTTCAGTGCAATTGGTCCGCCTGGGAGGCAGTTCCTTCTTTGGCACACTGCGCCAAAAGCTCCGATGGAGTGGCTCGACGGTGTGATCGCGGAGGGCAACGTTCAAGCTGTAAGCAAGTAAGAATGACTCGACTCAAAGACATCGCCGAACGCGCTGGGGTTTCCATCATGACCGTCTCGAAGGCGTTGAGGGACGCGGCGGATATCAGCGAAGCCACCAAATTGCGACTGCGGGCGTTGGCCAGCGAGATGGGGTATGTTCCGGATTCCCTGGCGCAGGGCCTGCGGACGCGCAATTCGCGCCTGTTGGGCCTCTCGATCCCGGCGATCACCAATCCGGTATTCGCGCGCATGATGGTCGCGATCGAAGAGAGAGCAAGTGCGGCCGGCTACGAGCTTCTTCTGTCGCATTCCCTGAATGAACCCGCACGGGAAGCGAGCGCCCTTCGACGCTTCATTGCGCGCCGAGTGGAAGGCATATTGGTGACACCGGTTTATCGGTTGGATTTCGCCGCCGGGGTTTACGAAGAACTGCAGCGCTGCGGGATCCCCACCGTGATCCTGGGCCATCGCTCAGGGTTCTGCAGCAAGTTCTGCGGGGTCGAGACGGACGACATTCAGGGCAGCGTGCTTGCCACTCGTCATCTGTTGTCGCTCGGCCATCGCCGAATTGCATTCCTGGCCGGACCCGCCGCTTCGCCGTGGGCGCGTGAAAGGCTGGAGGGGTATAACCGCGCCCTGCGGGAAGTGGGAATGGATCGTGACGATCGTTTGGTATTTTCGGCCGGGGCTACCATAGAAGAAGGGGAAAAGGCGGCACTTCAACTGCTCCAGGAGACCACGGGTGTTACGGCAGTTCAGGCGGTCAATGATCTTGTGGCGATTGGCGCCGCGGCACTATTGGGTCGGCATGGAATTCGAATTCCGGAAGACATCTCGATGATCGGTTATGGCGACATATTGATGAGCGGGCACTTTCGGGTGCCTCTGACCACGATTCATCAACCAAAGTTCAGCCTGGGCGCAACAGCCATGGAACTGATGTTCCAGGCGATCCGGGGCAAACGGCCGGAATCCCGCCGGCTGCCCGTCAACCTGGTGGTTCGCTCGAGCACCGCTCAGTGTCGGTCCGAACCCGGAGTATTATCGGGCCCGGTTTAAAGAATCTTAGAGCATATGAAGAAAATCCTACCCGTAATTGCCGGCGCGGCGCTGGTGATTGTCCTTTTTCTGGCTTATTTGAACTGGCAACGCTCGCGGATGAATCCGCTCGTGACTGAGTTCCACCAGAACTCGGATCGCCTGATCGAAGGACTCCAGCAATACAAGGAATTCGTGAAGTGCTATCCCTCGGGGAGTCTGGCGGACATTTCCAAGGCGCTTTCCGGTCAGTCTGAGAAGGATCGGGTATTGATCCTGGCCACCAGCAAGAATCAGAAGAACGCCAAGGGTGAGATCGTTGATCCGTGGGGGACGCCACTTCAATTCTATTTCGCGGAGAACGGGGTAATGATCCGTTCCGCCGGTCCCAATCAAGTCTTCGAAGACAGTTCCGCCACAGGTTCAGACGACCTATTCCGCACGGACGTCAGGAAGTGAACTCAGGCAGTATGCATTTGCCGTCAGACCGGTAATTCATATCCGCGTCGCCGGGGCCGTGAGAGCAACAGGTTTGCTTCAGCGTCGCCCTCGAATTGCTCGGTCTGGGGGTTCCAACGCAGTCGGCGTTGTAATTTCCGACCCAGATTGACCAGGTGACATAGCGTGGTGGCCCGATGACCCGTCTCAACATCGGCATTGGGCTGTTTCCGGGTCCGAATGCAATCGAGGAAGTTCGTGATGTGCGGGATGGATTCGTGATCGCCCTGGGGAGTGACTGGCGGGGCGCCATCGCGCAGTTCTTTGGGATCGGCCAGATAATCGCCGCGCAAGATCTCGATCCTGCCTTTATCTCCAACGAAGATAGCGCCGAGGTCCTCCATGCCGCGGTTTTTGCCTTCGAGCTTGATCGATGTGCCGTTGGCATAGCGCATCGTGATCGGGCAATCGGGTCCTGATTCCTGGGGAATAATGTCCACGGGGCCGGTGCGATCGAGCCCCAGTCCGCATTGGGCCTGGTCGAGGCTATGGGTGCCCCAACCGGTCACTCCCCACACTTGACCGCCGCCATCGTAAGCCTCCCAATCGGCCCAACCATATTGGAGCTCGCGGTAATAGGGGCGAAGATCGGTTTGGTTGCACCAGTGATCCCAATCCAGGCCGGCCGGAACGGGTTCGGGTTCGGCTTCCTTGGGGCTCCACTTCTTGGGGCCTTTAAAGTTGCAGGTGATAACCGTGTGCACTTTCCCAATGGCGCCGGAACGGACGAGCTGGCTGGCGTGCATGTTGATCGGCATGGAGCGCTGCTGGGAGCCCGTCTGAAACACGCGCTGGAATCGTTTCACGGCGCTCACGAGCACCCGTCCTTCGGCAATGGTAAGCGAGATGGGTTTCTCCCCGTAGATATCGCAATTGGCCTGCATGCAATGGATCATAGCCCGAACGCGCGCATGGGTCGTGGTCTCGACAAATACGGCGTCGAGCTTTTCCTTTTCGAGCATCTCACGATAATCCTGGTAACAGTGCCAGCGATCACCTCCGGGAATGGCTTTCGCCGCTTCGTCACATCGAGGCAGGAAGCAATCTGCCACGGCGATGAGCCTCGCCCCGGGAAGGGCTTCCTTGGTCAAAATCCATCGGGCCCTCCCTCCCATACCAATGAATCCAAGTTGGATTTGATCGTTGGCGCCGATGCGTCCGGCCGCAGCCAAGACCGCGGAAGGGATGAAGGTGGGAACGGAAAGGGCCGTTGCGGCCAATGCCGAGCGTCGGAGAAATGTACGTCGTTTCATAAGCTGGAGATCGGTGAGTGGCTCGAACCAGGATGCCATGAAGGAATCGGTCATGGCAACTGCCGAGGCGAAAAAGTCGCGAGTTTATGGACCGCCGCGTGAAATCTATTGCGTCGCACGGGCGGTGAGGCTTCCATTTGGCGATGGCGCGGCCGATTCCGTCAGAATTGACGCCGAGAGAGGATCGGATAAACCTGCTCTTCGGTGGGCAATCCTTACCCCGGGGTTTGGCTGGAGGCTGGATGCTGGTTGTGGGAGTGGTGTCCTTCGGTCTTCTGGTCCTGGATTACGGATTTGCGGTGACGCCGACAACCGCCCTCTGGGTCCACATCCTTGAGATCGTAATGGTGGGCTGTTTCATCGGAGACCGGGTCTTGATGGTGCTCCGTGCGCCGGACCGGCTTCTGGTGCTGCGACAGCGCTTCCACGAATTTACGGTGGTGCTCATTTTTGTGGTGGTGGCGGTGATCGTATTTGTGCACGAGTCCTGGACCCAGGGATTACTGAGCGTTCTGCATCTGGAAAGCCGCCCGCGGCTCGGCATCGAACTGCTCAAGCTGTTTTTGTTGTCGAATGTGCTGATCCAGCTCCTGCGCTGCCAGCAAGGGATCCTTCGAAAAGGCATTCGACCGGAATGGATCCTGGCCGGGTCCTTTGCGCTGCTGATCCTGGCGGGAACGCTCCTCCTGTTGCTGCCCCGTGCCAGCGCTTCTCCGAACTCGCCGGTCAGCCCAATGGACGCATTCTTTACCGCCACCAGCGCAGCATGCGTGACCGGATTGGTCGTCCGGGACACCGGCACAGCGTTTAGCGGACTCGGTCAGTTCGTGATTCTGATCCTATTCCAGACGGGAGGATTGGGGATCATGACTTTCGTGGCGTTGCTGGCGTTGACGTCGGCCCAACCCCTGCCCCTGGCCAATACCCTGGCACTTCGGCACCTGTTGAGCACCAGCGGAGTGGGTGAGATGCGGCGGCACATCGTGGTGGTATTGATCTTTACGGTTTTGGTCGAGCTGATTGGGGCGATGTTGATTTATTGGGGACTACCCGCCAGTGACGATCCGTTGCGGGCGATCGGCTGGAGTGTATTCCACGCGGTCTCAGCCTTCTGCAACGCGGGGTTTGCGCTGCAGAATGACAGCCTCATCGGCTACCAGGGCCGAAGCCTGGTTTTGCTCACGATCATGGGATTGATTCTCCTGGGCGGGCTTGGCTTTCTTGTCGTCACCGACGTCGTGGGCATCCAATTGACGCGACTACCACTGATCCGCCGACTGCCCATTCTCCAGCGCTTTAATCGCCGGATGCCGGTTTACCGGCTTCCTCTCCAGACTCGCCTTTCGCTCGTCGTCACGGGAGTGTTGCTTGTCCTGGGAATCGTGGGGTTCTGGTGTTTGGAAGCGCGCCACGTCCTTGCCAATCAGTCGTTCTTAAACCGGTTTGGGATTGCGGCGTTTCAATCGGTGACATCTCGTACCGCCGGGTTCAACACCGTGTCCATTGGCGCTCTACAACCTGCCACCTTGATGTTGATGATGGCATTGATGGTTATCGGGGCATCCCCCGTGTCCACGGGAGGCGGGATTAAGACGGTGACTCTTGGAGTCTTGATGCTGGCGATGCGCGCCTTGCTCACGGGTCGTGAGCGGGTCGAGGCGTTTGGCCGAGCGCTACCGCAAAAAGTCGTGTTTGCGGCCTTGAGTGTGGCGGTGCTTTACTCCGTGGCAGCGGGCCTGGGGATCTTTGCGCTAGCGCTGTTTGATCCAAAGATCCCGTTAAAGCATGAGAGCTTTGAAGTGATTTCCGCCTTGAGCACGGTGGGGTTATCGACCGGGATCACGGCCGAACTGAGCGGTCCCAGCAAGCTCGTTATATGCTTGCTCATGTTCGTGGGACGGGTGGGCCCGCTGTCGCTGGTCTTGTCGATGTTCCAGGCCTCGCCGCACACGCGCTATCAGTACCCGGAAGAAGATCTGGTGGTCGGTTAATCCATGAAACTATGAAATGCGCAGTGATTGGCTTAGGTGATTTCGGACGGGCGGTTGCTATCGGTCTGGCACGGGCGGGAGCGGAAGTCATCGCCGTGGATCGGAGTATGGACCGGCTCAATGCGGTGAAGGACGAGGTGGCCCTGGCCGTGCGCCTCGATGCGACTCAACGCGATGCCTTGGAATCGCAGGGTATTCCCACCGTGGACGTCCTGGTCGCGGCGATTGGTGAAAACTTCGAGGCCCAGGTGCTTGTCGTCGTGCACGCCAAGAAATTCCAGATCAACCGGGTGGTTGCCCGTGCCACCAGCGAGGATCATCGCCGGGTCCTGGAAGCGGTGGGCGCCGATGAGGTCTTTTATCCGGAGGAGGAAGCGGCGCGGAACATGGTCCAGCGGTTGACGATGTCCAAGATCCGGAACTACTTCGAGTTGGCTGAAGGCTTCAGCCTGGTCGAAGTCCAGGCACCCCCTTTAGTCGTGGGCAAAACCTTGCGGGAACTGGATCTGCGCCAGCGATTCCGGGTCAATCTCGTGGCCATCAAGCGCACGGAAAAAAACGCGGGCGGCGAGCAAGTCATGAAGGAGTTCAAGCCGGTGCCATTGCCGGATGAGATCATCCGGGAAAATGACGTACTCGCCCTCGCCGGCAGCGTCCTCGATCTGGCGACTTTCATGGGGGATAATTCGTAAGTTCCGGCGACCCCGCGGACAGCCCGCGCCCCTCCAAGGTGGATGGGTCAATGCCGACTGCGGCTGGCGGGCTGGATCGCAATTGCCCGGGGTTTGTTCAATCCCTAATGTCCTGGCCTATGCGCGAGCAACTCTGGTTGGCGGTGACCTTTCTATTTCTGTTTTTTACCGGGGCGCTGCGAAGCGAAGGCGAGCTGCCCCATTTCGATTTCACTCAAGCAGCGGACCAAGTCGGGTGGCACGCTGTGCACGACCAGTCGCTTGAGTCCACCCCCGCCGGGATTCTGGCACACATCAGTGGACCCGATCCCTATTTCCAAGGGCCGGCACGGGATTTTCCACCCGACAGACTATTGTGGTTGCGGCTCAGGCTCAAATCCGACCAAGCGGGCACCGCACAGGTCTTTTATTTCACCAACGCTCCGGCGGAGCGGAGTTCGGTGAGGTTCGAAGTTCCGGCCGGTGTCTGGCATGAGGCCATCGTACCCATGCCTCCGCTTGGGCCGCACTGCCGCTTGCGGATCGATCCGCCGGGACAAACCGGGGAATGCGTGTTCGAACGGCTGTCATTTGAAGCACGGCCCCTGTTCACGGCGCCGCGCTGGCCGAGACCGGAACCGCCCGATCTCGGCGTCGACCCATTGACGGTGCAATCGGGTCCCCTGAAACTGGTGCAAAATCGAACCCAACTGGGTGGATTCGAGCTCGAGGTCGCGGGTGAGAAGGCCGCCATCGGTCAGACTTCATTCCTCATCGGCTATCTCTGGAACACTGAACCGCATTGGTTCGATCCCCAAAAGTCGGGACGGTTTGGCATCAAGCTGGAATCAAGGGACAACGCATTCGAACTCAAATGGTCCTGGAGCGACCCGGACGGCGCCCATTGGGAATGCACCCAACGCGTCAATCCGGCAAACCACGAGGGTTCGATTGACATCGAGACTTCATGGTCGGTCGATCGAGATCGGGAGGCATTTTACCTGCCGGCATTCCTTTTACTGCCAGGCGCAGGCACTTATGGAACGAACAAGCAACAAGGGCTCTTCGCCGGCGTCGAGTACCTCGCGAATGAACCGAGCAGCTCGGAAGCAGATCTTATCGGTCCTGCAGCGCGGCGGCTCGCGCCGAATACCGTAAAGGTGACGTTCCCGTTCATGTCGATTCTGGCAGGGAATCATTACCTCGGGTTGATATGGAAACCTCAGCCGAACCTCTGCGCGGTGTATGACTCGCCCGACCGACAGTTTCATTCGGGCGGACATCTTTTTGGCCTGCTCTTTCCCGGGTCGGATGGCATTCATCGCGACGAAGGAAGCCTGCTCCCGTATCGCCCGGACATTCTGCGAGCGAACGAACCGTTGCGCCTCCAAGCCACCCTCATAGGCGGCACCGGCAGTTCGCTCGTTCCCGCCGTTCAACATTACCTCCGGCTGCGTGGGCTCCCACCAGTTCCTCCCACCCTTGGCGCGCCACAGGTACTTTCAACTCGCCGCCCGCGGCTGGCTTGAATCGAAAATCCGGGAAGACAATTATTATCGCCACGCCTTCTGGTCAGGGTTCAATGCACAACCCTCGTCAGACGCCGCCCTCTGGATGTCCTGGCTCGCGCAGGCACCGGGCGCCGTCACTCTCGCCGACTCCTTGAATGAAGCCGCTGCCGCTGCTATTGGTCGAGTCCCGCCCTCGAGCTACAATGCTTCGCAGATTGGGCATAACCGCTCTCCCCTGCCCGCCCTCGTGTTCGGCGCGGTGGCTGTGAATGCCTCCGCTGCACGCGAGCTTGGACGGAGTTTGGTTCGCCGCTTCCAGCCGGACGGTTCTGTCCTTTACGAGCGCCGGGCTGAAGGACCCGATTATGGCAAAACCCATTGGGCTCCGGATGCCAATGGCCTGACCGCGAGTGTCGTCAGCCAGTTGCTCGAGGCGGCCGCATTTTCTGGAGATCGGGATTTGATCGAAATCGGACTGGGATGCCTGCGCGCTCTGGATAAATTCCAGAACTCCGTGCCACGCGGCGCTCAGACTTGGGAGATTCCCCTACATACGCCGGACATCCTCGCCTCGGCTTACCTGGTGAAGGCTTATTCGTTGGGATATGAACTGACCGGCGATTCCGGATTTCTCGACCAGGCGCGATACTGGGCCTGGACTGGAGTTCCCTTTGTGTATTTGAGCCCGCCCACTGATGGAATCATCGGGACCTACAGCACTATCGCGGTGCTCGGCGCGACCTCCTGGCAGGCCCCTATTTGGCTGGGTCAACCCGTTCAGTGGTGCGGCCTGGTCTATGCCGAGGCGCTTAATGAACTGGCCAGGCTGGACCCCACCGGGCCTTGGCGACAACTTGCCAAAGGCATCGCCGCGTCCGGCATCCAACAGACCTGGCCGCTCACGGACCCCGACCGAAAAGGACTATTACCCGACTCGTTTCTGCTCCGCCCCCAACGCCGCGAAGGGCCTGCGATCAATCCGGCCACACTACTTGCGCCAGCGCTGCGCCTGTTCGACCAACCCGCGCCCTACAGCTTTCGCGCCTTCCGTCGGCACGGTCTGCTGGTTCACGCGCCGGGAGAAATTGGTGAGATCGAAGAATACCCGGCCGGCCTATCCTTCCGATTGACGCCGTGGTCAAGCCGCCCCAGTTGGGTGCTGGTGAACGGCGTTCGGGAGAATCCCACAGTCCGGATCAACGGAGTTCAAGTTCGGCTCGATCAAGCTCAATATCAGCCCGACCAAGGGCGATTGATCCTTCGCATGGACGGGCCGAGCAGGATTGAGATCCAATGATTCAAAGGGATTCAATGGTCAGATGCAGAAATTCGGCGCGGAACCCGGCTCCTTTGGGACTGCACGCATAAACACCGGCTTGAACGGCTGATCCCTGGGGTATGGGGAGATGGCCCAACCGGATCTGGCTCCAACGCGCGCGTTCAGTAATGGAGCCGGCGCCGGGTGCTTCAAATTCAACCTGCACGTCCTGGCCCTTCACCTGCACCCGCAATTGGATGGTATCCTCGCCAGCCGGGAAATCCTGAGTCGACCAATCGGAAAAGCCGTCGCGGGTGATGACCACACCCAACCGGCAAGGGCCATCGGGTTCAAACTCAACCGACGTTTTGAGCCAGCAAGTCGGCGAGCAACGCACCATCAGTCCGGATTGGTCATACTGATGCAACGGGAACGACCGGACCGCGGTCGACACCACGAAGTTACCTGCGACTTCACAATGCAGGAAATGTCCATTGTCGGCCGAAAACCCGTAGTGGGTTCGCTGCCAGAAATCGGTGTGGTCCTCAGGATGAACTATCAGGCGGGAATCGCCCGAAGTCCAATGTTTGGGGGGGCAATGCCATTTCAATCGCGGGTCAAATGCCGGACCGGCAAACCGTTCAGAGATCACGCAGGTAGCCATGTGAGCCGAATTACAGCAAATCTTACGGCTTCCCAAACATAAACCAAGATCGAGATTCGAGGCGAGCCGGTTTACCGTTTGCACGGCCGGCATAATTCCTTCAAGGTAAGTGACGAATATGCATGCATGGAAAGCTTCCGCCTCGGCGCGGTTCGATGGGGATCCAAGTCGAACTTGAATCATGTGCCCGACTTCGCGTTCTCCCTCGATGCATCCGGTAAAGCGGCGACCGATACGCCTATGGGTCTTTGGGGCGGCGATCCTGGTGCTCCTGGGGATATGGCCTTTCCGCAGCGCCCTGCAGGATTGGATAATCGCGCGGGAAACGCTCGCCAGCGATGCGCCTTCCGCCGAATTACTCGAGCGATTCATACAGAACGCATCAGAACCGAGCGCCGCGATCCTGGCGGCCTGGAATTCGGGCAAGATCGTTCACCGCGAGTTCGCTATGCGACGACTCTCCGGAATGCCCGGAACCCTGGTTCGGCCCGAGCTCGAACGGATACTTCAAGAAGGGGCGCTGGATCCGGATCAGAACGTTCGGGAGGCGGCAATGAGCGGGCTTCATAACCGCCACGGTCCGGCGATGATCGCACTGGCAGCGGCCCAACTGCGGGATGCCGATCCTCAGATCCGACTGCTGGGCTTGGATTACGTCAGGTATGCTGCGGCTGCGGATGGGGTGTCTCTCGTCGCGCCGTTGATGGACGACGCGGATCTCAGGGTCGCTGGCCGCGCAATTAAGCTCCTCGAGAATTGGACCCAGCAGAACTTCGGCATCAAATTGGCAGATACAGTCCAAGTGGATGATCCCAGGACCGGCCTGAAGACGTTCCGGAATGAGGGTGTAGCCCGGACGCGGGCAGCCGGGGCGCGAGCCAGGGAATGGTGGTCGCAACATGCATCGGACTTTCCAACAAAGTCGTTAGAACAGCTTCAGGACCCCCGGGCCGGATTAGGATCCATACCGGCGGGAGATTTCAAGCTGCCGGATCTCGAAGGACATACCGTGCGACTTACCGACTTCCGCGGGAAGGTGGTCATGATCAACTTCTGGACGACGTGGTGTGTGGCTTGTCTGGCAGAGATACCGGAATTAGTGGAGCTGCAAAGGCGTCACGGTGATAGGCTTGTCATCCTGGGCATTTCCCTGGACTGCGTTCCCGACAACCATGGGCATTTGGACCCGGATCTCCTGGGGGCGGAAGCGGATGCGGAACCGTTGGATCGCGATGTTGGGCGGGCGATGGGGACGATTCGTGCCGGCGTTGCGAGGGTGGTTAAGAAGCTCGGAATCAACTACACCGTGCTGCTGGACGCAGACAACCGGGTTGGCGGTCGATTCAATGGGGGGGAACTGCCCACAACCGTGATCGTGGACCCTTATGGGGCCATTTGCCGGCGATTCGTGGGGGCACGTGACCTGAATACATTCGAGGCCATGCTGGCCGGGCCTCTCCAGGGCAGTTCGCAGCCCGACCAGTGAATTTCTTCGAAAGTGCGCACTTTTTCCCATTGAAAGTTGGCGTGGCTGCGCCGAATAATCCGACGCTATGAATGATTTGAAGATATCGCGATCTCTCAGCCTGGCGCTCACGGTCCTGCTCCTTTGCGCAGGCGCAATGCGTGCCGCAGACTCCGCCGAACTGAAAGACGAGAAGGCAAAGGTCAGTTATGGGATCGGCATGAACCTCGGCACACAATGGCGACAACAGGAAGTGCCGATCGATCCCGACCTCCTGCTGAGAGGAATGAAAGACGCCATGGAAGGCCAGCCAACCCTGATGACCGAGGAGGAAATGCGCACCACCCTCACGGCATTCCAAAACGAGCATCGGGCCCGCCAGATGGAAAAACGCCGGGTCCAGGGGGAGCAAAACAAAGTCGCAGGCGAGAAATTCCTGGCGGAGAACAAAGACAAACCCGGGATCGTTACGCTGCCCAGCGGACTCCAATACAAGATCATCACGGAAGGACAGGGTGAACCGCCGGCAGCACACGACCAGGTGACCGTAAATTACCGGGGGACCCTGATCGACGGCACAGAATTTGACAACTCCTACAAGCGTGGCAAGTCGTGGACCTGCAATGTAAGTGGTGTGATCAAGGGCTGGACCGAGGTGTTGCAGTTGATGAAACCCGGCGCCAAGTGGGAGTTGTATATCCCCTCGGCATTGGCCTATGGGGAACGGGGTAACGGGACGCTGATTGGCCCCAATGCCGCCTTGATATTTGAGGTCGAACTCGCTTCAGTGCAAAAACAAGAACCGCCGGCAGCCCCTCAGCCCGTCACGAGCGACATCATCAAAGTGCCCTCCAAGGACGAAATGGATAAAGGCGCAAAGATCGAAGTGATCAAAAAAGAGGATTTGGAAAAACTGCTCAAGGAACAGCAGAAAACTCCCGCACCCAAGTAGGACCGGCGCTTGTCGCAACCCCATTCAAATGATGCCTCGCCGCTTCCCTGCCGGTAGTCCCGCGTTCCGTACAAGCCGGCCGGTGTGAGGCCAACTTCGGCATTGGGATTGACAGCCGTAATTGTGGCCGCCCCGCCCGGCGACGCTTTCAGGCTCGCCGGTCTGGGCGTGCTGGATCGGTTAGCGGTGAGCCTGTCGCGTTCTGGAATTGGGAAGATCCTCTTCGTCGGCGATCCATGGGTGGAACTTCCACGCACGAGAGCTCTGGGAATTCAGGTCGAGCGGCTGAGGGCGCTTTCCGCTCGGTACGGCCCCGTCCTCGTTTCTGAGGGCAACCTGCTCATCGGGGTAAAAGACCTGCAGGATTTGATGCGAAACCCGGGAAGGATGATTACGCGCAATGGGGAACGACTGTCGGTGGGGGTGCTCGACAAATTCGAAGCCGATTGGCGATCGCGGCTTGATGAGTTGCCGGAAGTGATCGCCAAGGGACCCGCCGGAAACGTCACGGATCGGAAAAGCGCCGCGCGTGTGGAACGCGAATACTGGGCGTCCCTGGTGAGCGACTCGGATGGCCTGGTCGATCGGGGCTTCAATCGACCTGTGGGACGATGGCTTTCGAAGGCGTTGGTGGAGACTCCCGTGACCCCCAATCAGGTTTCAGTGGCCGCTACCTTGATGGGGCTGATTTCGGCCTTGATGTTTTCCGTATGCGGATGGTGGGTGACGGTGGGTGCCGCGATTGTCCTGCAGTTATCGGCGATTGTGGATTGTGTCGATGGCGATCTGGCGCGGGCGAAGTGCCGCGAGTCGAATTTGGGGAAGTGGCTGGATATTGTGGGCGACCAGGTCGTGCATCTGGCAGTCTTTCTTGGTCTCGGTTTGGGTCTTTGGAGGTCGGGCATGGGCCAATCGGTGGTAGTCTTGGGAGTGATCGCGGCACTCGGTGTGGTCGTATCATTTCTCGTGGTTGTGCGAGCAAAGGTGCGCCTGCAGTTGCGAGGCAAAAGCCGAGTTCAGCGATTGATTGATGCGACGACAAATCGGGACTTCTCGGTTTTATTGATTTTGTGCGCCTTCGGGGAGGCGCTGGATTGGTTCCTTTGGCTGGCAGCGGTCGGATCGCACGTATTCTGGATGGCGGCGCTGACACTGCAACTGCTGGAAGGGAAAGCCAAGTCAGGTGATGAACAAGCTGGTTAAGGGCCTGTTGTTCATTCTTGGTCTCGGCCTGGTGATCTGGCTTTTCTGGCGAGCCGGCCCTGCCAGGATATGGGGCGTCGTGAGATCGTTGGGAGGATGGGCGCCATTGCTCTTGCTGCCATACGGACTGGTCTACCTGATCGACACCGTGGGTTGGCGACTCGCATTCGGTCGCGACTGGCCAAGGGGCTTCCCATTCGCGAAGCTGCTGCGAATCCGTTGGGCGGGCGAAGCCGTAAACAACCTGGTGCCCTCCGGTTATTTGGGTGGGGAACCCGTAAAGGTTTACCTCCTCCGCAAGTGCGGGATTTCGGGTTGGCTGGGGACCAGGAGCGTGGTCATCAGCAAGACCGTGCAAGTTTTGGGGCAGGTCCTGTTTATCGGGCTGGGTGCGTTTCTGGGCGGCTTGCAACTTCCGCTGAGCTCGCCCATGCGCAAGGCGATGTGGACCATCGCGGGGATTGCGCCGGTCGTGTTGCTCGTCTTGATCGCGGTGCAGTACTTCGGTTTTCTGAAGACGCTCGGCCGGCTGGCGCGACTTTCCCCCCGATTACGGCAATGGTTTGACCGGCATCGGGACCAGGTGGGAAAAGCGGATGCGGAGATTCGTTCGTTTTATCATCAACAACCGGGAGCGTTCCTGATGTCAGCCGCGGCCTACTTGGCGGGCTGGCTGTGTGATTCGATTGAGATCTTGCTGATGGGCGCCATCTTTGGCTGGCCGCTGGATTGGTCGCGAGCCATTGCCATCGAATCGTTCATCGGAGTGGCGAAGGGACTTGGGGCATTTGTGCCGGCTTCGGTTGGGGTGCAGGAATCGGGGGTAGTCCTGCTGTTTCGGGCGTTCGGCTTGACCTCGACGGAAGCGCTGGCCTACGCTCTGATCCGTCGAGTGCGGGAGCTCTTGTATGCCTTGGTGGGCATGGGTCTTCTCTGGAGTCAGGAAGCCAGCTTCAAGCGCCTCAAGGCAACAATCGGATCGGACAGCATCACGCGCCTGTGACAGCCTTCATTTATGCCGCCGGCCGCGGGCTGCGTCTTGGCCCCGTCCATAGTGCGCAGCCCAAAATCCTGCTGCAGCTCGGAGGACGGACGCTGCTGGAGTGGCATGCCCGCCGACTGAGCGAGCTCAACCTCCGGGAGATGTATGTCGTGGTCGGCTACAAGTCCGGGGAGGTTTGCAGCCTGATGCCGGGGCTTCAACAGGAATATGGCATTTCGATCCGGCCAATTCTAAATCCGGATTATGCGGAGGGGAGTGTGTTGAGTCTCGCGGCGTCGCTTCCCCAACTTGAGGCGGAGCGCGAACCGGTGTTGATCATGGACGGAGACGTCTTTTACGGAACGGATATCCTGCGCCAATTGACCAGTTCGATCCACCGTTCCGCGCTTCTGATCGACCGAACTTATTCCAAGGCCGATGACGACCCGGTGCTCGTGCCGGTGCGCAACGGGCGCCCATTTGATTTCCGCAAGCGATGGAGCGGCTCGTGCGACTTTGTGGGCGAGTCGGTCGGTTTCTTTAAGGTGGATCCGGCCGATATCGCCGCATTGGCTGCGGCGACTCTCCGGCGAACAGTGGGAGCCTCGCGCAAGGAGTCCTACGACGAAGTCTTGCGGGATATGATCGTCGAAGGCTTGTTTGGTTATGAGGACGTGACCGGAAAGCACTGGACCGAGTTGGATTTCCCGGGTGACCTCGATTTCGCGCGCGAAACGGTGTTGCCGTTCCTTGAATGAGCGGGATTCTTATTAGTTTCGAAGGGACGGAGGGGAGTGGGAAATCGACTCAGGTCGAACGGCTGGCCGCGGCGTTGCTGCAATCGGGGCGTTTGGTCCGAGTGACCCGCGAACCGGGCGGCACGGCCATCGGCGAGGAGATCCGGCGCTTGCTGAAACATGGCTCCCTGAAACACGAGATGGCGGCGGAAACGGAGTTGCTTCTCATGAACGCCAGCCGTGGGCAACTGGTGCGCGAGGTCATCCGACCGGCGCTGGCGGCGGGCGAGATCGTCTTGTGCGACCGGTTTTATGACTCGACGATGGCCTATCAAGGCTACGGTCGCGGATTGGATCTGACGTTGGTCCGGGAAATCATTGATTCGGCGGTGGGCGATACGCGGCCCGATCTGACCGTATTGCTGGCCATTCCCGTCGAACTCAGTGAACGACGCCGGGCGTCGCGATCCGCGGCAGATACAACCGGGCTCGAGCGGGAAGCTCCGCGGTCACGCCCGCGATTGGAGCCCGATCGGTTTGAAGCGGCGGGGGCCGATTTCTTCCGCCGCGTTGAGGCCGGCTATGAGGAACTGGCACGGGTCGAGCGGCCGCGGGTTTGCCGAATCGACGGCACGGGGTCGGTGGAGGGTGTGGCAGAGGCGATCCGGGAACTGGTGGGGAGACGCTTTGGCCTGTTGAGCCAGTCGATGACCGGAGGGAAGCCATGAACCAGACGACGGAATACCTTCAGAGCGTATCCGACCAGGGCTCGATCGAGATCGCTACCCTGGTCCGGCACTTGTTGACCGATGCGATCAGCGCCGGAGCGAGCGATATTCACATTGAGCCCTGGGAAAGCACACTCGTGGTGCGGATTCGCCTCAACGGGGTGATGATGGAATTGGTGCATCTCCCCCTGGATTTGATGGAACGAATCTCCGGCCGGTTGAAGGTCATGGCGAATCTGATCTCGTACCAGACCGATCTGCCGCAGGAGGGTCATGCCCCTGCTCACGCCGACCTCGGAGGGGTGGAGCTTAGAATCTCCATATTTCCGACCGTGCGCGGCGAGAAGATCGTGGTTCGAATATTTGACCCGAGCAATCGGAGTTTCGACCTGCACAGTCTGGGGTTTGAGGAGGAGACTTTGCACTCGATGGTCCGGCTCCTGACCCGTCCGAGCGGCTTGCTGCTGCTGACGGGGCCGACCGGGTCCGGGAAGACGACGGCGATTTATGCGGCGTTGCATCACATCGTGCAGCGGTCGGGGGTTTCGATGAGCATCAGCACGGTGGAGGATCCGGTGGAGTTTAACCTCCCCATGATCAGCCAGGCACAGATCAACCCTCTCAAGGATTTTACCTATCCGATCGCGCTACGTTCCTTGATGCGACAGGACCCACAAGTCATCATGGTGGGCGAAATCAGGGATGCCGAAACGGCGGCCATCGCGGTTCAGGCAGGATTAACGGGGCACTTGGTGATCACGACGATTCACAGCGGCAGCACGGCGGGGGTATTTGCGCGGTTGATTAATATGGAAATAGAGCCGTTCCTGCTGTCGTCGAGCGTGATCGGGGTGCTTGGTCTTCGTCTGATTCGAACAAACTGCGCCTACTGCGCCGAACCCTATCAGCCCGAGCCGAGCTTACTGCGGCTCGTGCCGACGGAGGAACAGGAGAACGCGATGTTTCGGCGCGGATCGGGATGTAAAGAATGTCTTGATACCGGCTATCATGGGCGAACTGCGGTGACGGAAATGCTCGAGGTTAACGAGTCTCTAAGAGACGCGATCCTTCAGAAGCTCCCTACTCGCGCCCTGCAGGAGGTCGCTATTCAACAAGGGATGCGCACGCTCTGGCAGATGGGACTGCGCCGGGTGCTGACCGGTCAAACGCCCATGGAGGAGATCGTGCGGGTCATGGCCGTGGACGACGCCTGAGATTCAGAGAGAAACATCCAGCAGGGTTGCCGGGGCCTCGCTGTCCACCAGGAAACCCGGCATGGACGCCGGCAGGAGAAGAAATTGACCGGTATCAAGGCGCAAGGAGGTGTTCGGGAAGCGGACGTCAACCACCCCGTCCACGGTGGCCAGGATGCGCAACTGGCCGCCTTGCATGGGGCATGCGCTTTGAGGGGGGAGACCGACCAAATCTACTCGAAAAGGGTCCGCCGGGAGCAGCGATTTACGGCGAATGCCTCGGGAGGACACCCACGGGTTCTGCACGAGGCCCGGCTCGATGTCCTCGAAGTCAATCGATGCCAGGGACTGTGGGATATGAAGTTCGCGCGGTCGGCCATCGAGGCCCAGCCGGTTCCAATCAAATACACGGTAGGTCGTGTCCGAATTCTGTTGGATCTCGAAAATGACCAGTCCGGCGCCGAGGGCGTGCACGCGCCCGCTGGGCAAAAACATGACATCGCCACGCTGAACCGGCAGGCGGTGAAAACAATCCATGACCGTGCCGTCTGCGATTTTACGCTCGAACATGTCGCGCGTGACGCCGCGTCTCAGCCCGACGTAGAGTTCCGCGCCCGGCTCGGCTTGGGCAATGAACCATAGCTCCGTCTTGGGCTCACCGCCGAGTTCATCGGCAACAGAAGCAGGTGGATGCACCTGGAGGGAAAGTCTTTGTTCGGCGTCGAGGATTTTGCAGAGGATCGGAAACCGGGTTTGAGAAGCGACGGAACGCCCATGGCCAAGCATCTCGTCCCGGTGATATTGCATCAGCCAGCGCAAATCCCGACCGGCGAGCGGTCCGTTTTTGATGACGCTGACCCCCTGAGGACGGTCGGTGATCTCCCAGGACTCGCCGATCAATTGATCGGGACGGGCGGGTTTGGAGTAATCTCGAAGCAACCGGTGGCCACCCCAGATTCGCTCCTTGAGGATTGGCTCAAACTGCAAGGGATACAGCATGGGCGCCTTTTGGGACGGGAGGTATCGTTATGACGAAGCCGGCGATGATCGTGAGGCATCGGCATCGCCGGTTGAAGATTTGGGTTCGAAGAAGAGGCCGTAACCGCGAAATTTTTCGTATCGTTGTTTGAGTCGATCGGCGGGGCAGAGTTCGAGCACTTCAAGGAGATGTTTCAGCAGTATTTGTCTCAGGTTGGCGACTGTGGCCGACACGTCATTGTGCGCGCCGCCCAGTGGCTCGGGCACGATTTCATCCACCAAACCAAGCTGGAACAAATCGTTTGCGGTGATTTTGAGTGCCGCGGCGGCTTTCATGGTAGCGGAGCGGTCTGAACGATCTTTCCAAAGTATCGCAGCGCAACCTTCGGGACTGATGACGGAGTAATAGGCGTTTTCAAGAATCAAAACCCGGTTGGCAACACCGATCCCCAAGGCCCCTCCTGATCCGCCTTCGCCAATGACAACCGCGATGATGGGGACTTTGAGCAGCATCATTTCCCGGAGATTCACGGCGATGGCCTCCGCAATGTGGCGTTCTTCGGCGCCGATCCCCGGATATGCCCCGGCCGTATCAATGAGCGCGATGATGGGAAGCCCACACTTGTCAGCCAGTCGCATCAAGCGCAGGGCCTTGCGATAGCCTTCCGGGTGCGCGGATCCGAAATTCCGGAGAATGTTCTCTTTGGTTTCGCGTCCTTTCTGAGTGCCAACGACCATAACTTTCTGGGTATCGAGTCGAGCGAACCCGCCGACCACTGCACGATCATCCGAGAAAAGCCGATCGCCGTGCAATTCGTGGAAGTCCGAGAAGCCGAGTTTGAGGTAATCCAGGCTATAAGGTCGTTTTGGGTGGCGGGCAAGTTGCACGCGCTGCCAGGGCGTAAGGTTAGCGAAAATCTGGCGTCGAGTCTCTTCAATCTTGCTCTCGATTTGGGCAATCTCGTCTTCGAAGCTGACGCCGAGTGTGGCGCTCTCGGGATGGCGTTTGAGCTCCTCCAGTTTGCGCTGGAGTTCAACAATCGGCTTTTCGAAATCGAGATGGTGCTTCATTCCAAATGGGGGTGCGAGCGTCAACCATTAGGTGATGGGAGTCTAGGTTCGGTGTGGGTCTGGCGCAATGGGGAAGTGCGAACGGGCCGCGGCACGTTGGCGAAGAAAAAACGGGCCGGAGATGTCATCTCCGGCCCGGTGGTGATGAGGTCGCTTACGTTCTCACCCAACGCTCAGAAGGGCGACGAGGCCAACTAACTGCGCGCTGTTCGAACCCCGCCGCTAACAGGACCTCTCTGCCAACCCTTACCGAACAGCGCCCACACTGTTATCAATGCATTCGACCCCTGCTGGTGGCATCTTGTTCAAAAAATGGTCCACGAAGACCGAAGTCCTTTCCCTCAGGCCCATGAGACGACCCAGTGGCGTGAAATCCTTGCCTTCAAAAGAGTTCCATAGGCTGGCCTCTTTGCCCTCCCCGCCGATCAATACCCAGACCTCACGGGCGACCGCCAGAGCGGAGAAATTTAAGGTGATCCGCGGGTTGGGTGGCTTGGGACCGATCACCGCGGCATAGGGCATTCCTTCGAGGGCGCACAACGTGGTGCCCTGGGGAAAAATGGAGGCTACGTGGCCATCCTCGCCCATCCCCAGAAAAACCAGGTCGAGCACGGGCATTCCCGCGGCATTGCACGGCACCGTTTGCACAATCTCTCCGTTGGCTTCCTCAACGGCACGGCCTATCTCCAGTTCCCCCTTTAACCGATGCACCAATGCCGGTGACAACCCCAACGGATCGAATAAAGCCTCCCGGGCGAGCCGATAATTGCTCTCGGCATGGGTGGGAGGCACACAGCGTTCATCAGCCCAGTAAAAATGAGTTTGCCGAATTTTGCGAGCGGCTCCGGGTTCGGCCGCAGCCACCTCCGCCGCTGCAGCAAGGAAGAGGCGGCCCATTTTTCCACCCGACACCGCAACATTTTCAGCCAGAGGGGCAGATGCGCCAAGCCAACGACTGGCAGCTGCCTTGGCCAATGCCTCTGCGTCGTGGAATGGATATAACTGAACTCGAGCATTCATGACGGTTGTTGGCGCATCCTCATCCATGGATGAAGCACCTTGAAAGATAGCATGCGTGGAGGGATCGACAACATCCTGCTGCTGTGGCTTGATGCAGTGGATGCTGTTATCCGCGAGTGAATTGACCCTGGCCTATGGCTACCAACAATTGTTGGTCAACGCCACCGTGGCCGTCGAGCCGGGAGAAAAGGTGGGGTTGGTGGGCAGGAATGGCAGCGGCAAAACCAGCCTGCTCAAGATCCTCAGCGGCGACCTCCCCCCTGATTCCGGTCTGGTCTCGCGTCGGCGAGGCCTGAGGATCGGGACACTACCACAGGAATTTGAACTCGATGATACTCTGTCGGTGCGTGAAAACATCCAGGCCGGAGCCGCCGATCTCGCGGCGTGGATGCACCATTACGAGCTGGGTAAGGGCACGGAAGCGGAATTGGCGGAGCTGTTGCACACGATCGACGCGGCCGACGGCTGGAACCTGCACTCCCGCCTGGAGGCGGAGGCCTCCATGCTTGGGGCGCCCCCCTTGGATGCGCCGGTGAAACCTCTTTCGGGAGGCGAAAAACGGCGGGTGGCGTTGTGCCGGGCATTGGTCGGTCAACCGGAGTTGCTGTTGTTGGACGAACCGACCAATCATTTGGACGTCGAGTCGATCCGATGGCTGGAAGGTTTCCTGCGCGGATTTGCCGGGGCAGTGATCTTCGTCACGCATGACCGATACTTTCTCGATGTGATCGCGACACGAATCGTTGAGCTTGCCGATGGCCGGTGCTATTCGCACCCGGGCAACTACACCGCTTACCTCGAGTCGAAGGCCATCCGACAACAAATCGCGGATCAATCGGAACGCCGCCGGCAGCGCTATCTCCGCGTCGAACTCGACTGGGTTCGGGCCGGCGTCCGCGCGCAACGATCCAAGGCTCGCCACCGCCTTGACACATTCTATGCCGTGGAAGGTCTCGAAGCGCCCCCGGATGAACGCCAGATGGATCTCTTGATCCCGCCCGCCCCGGAAATGGGCAATCATGCCGTCGACCTCGTGTCGGCCGGGGCAAAGGTGGGAAGCGGTCGCGCGGAACGCTGGTTGTTCCGGCATTTGGACCTCAGCCTGAAGCCGGGGCAATGTACCGGGGTTGTGGGGCGCAACGGCTTGGGCAAGACCACGCTCCTCAGGATCTGCATGGGGGAGCGAGCGCCGGATGAAGGTCAAGTGAAACTGGGCCGGAAATTGTGTTTCAATTATATCGACCAAGGACGCCTGCAACTCAATGGGGGCGGTACCGTTTTGAGTGAAGTTGCCGACGAGGGAGACACGGTCCGCTTCGGCGACCGCGTTATCGGCGCACGCGGTTATCTGCGCCGGTTCCTGTTTCCCGAGGAGCGGGCGAACGAGCCGGTGAACCGGCTGTCGGGAGGCGAACGCGCCCGGCTGCTGTTGGCGAAGGTTTTGAAGCGGGGCGGCAATCTACTGGTTTTGGACGAGCCGACCAACGATCTGGATCTGCCGAGCCTGCGGTTGTTGGAAGAGGCGTTGGTCGATTTTGAGGGGAGTGTGCTGGTAGTGAGCCATGATCGTTACTTCCTGGATCGGATCTGCGATCAGGTCGTGGCGTTCGAGGAAGGCGGCGTTATCGTCCAGCCGGGTAATTTCTCCTATTACCTCGAGAATAAGGAAGAACGGGAACGACGAGCGAAAACACGGACGACGTTGCTTCAGGCCACAGTGAAGGAAACGCTCCACGAGCGAACCCAACGCCCACGCAAATTGAGTTACAAGGAACTTCGCGAATTGGAGGGCATGGAGGCGTCCCTCCTCGAGGCGGAAAAGCGAGTGCAGCAACTCGAGTCCACGCTCAACGATCCCACCTTCTACGCCACTCGCGCGATCGAGGCGCCGCATTTGATCGCTGAGCTCGAGGCGGCGCGGTCCGAACTGTCACGACTCTATGTCCGTTGGCAGGAATTGGACGCGATCGGGAAATGACCGACCACAAGGGTTGGCATGACTCCGCCGTCAATTCTCGGTCGAGCGGCGGCGCGAGTAGGCCATGAAATAAAGCACCGGCACGGCCATACGGCTGATGAGGAGGGAGGCGATCTCACCGGCCATGAGCGATATGGCGAGGCCCTGGAAGATCGGGTCCGCCAGAATCACGGCGGCACCCACCACGACGGCCAAGGCGGTCAACAGCATGGGCCGAAAACGAACGGCCCCGGCATCGACGACGGCCTCCCCGAGGGTCATGCCTTCGGCGATACGTTGTTCGATGAAATCGACCAGGATAATCGAATTGCGTACGACAATCCCCGCTCCGGCCATAAAACCGATCATCGAGGTGGCAGTGAAAAATGCGCCCATCGCCCCGTGAGCAGGAAGGATCCCGACCAACGAGAATGGGATGGCCATCATAACGATCAGTGGCGTGAGGAAGGATCGGAACCAGCCGACCATCAGGACATAGATCAGCACGAGAACAGCGGCAAATGCCATCCCCATGTCTCGAAATACTTCCAGGGTGATGTGCCACTCGCCGTCCCATTTCATGGCGGGTCTGATGTCGCTGAAGGGCTGGGCTGCGTTGTATATCGACAACCCGCCTCCATCGCCGCCCAGGGCCGTCAGATCAAGCTCTCGCAAGGCGCGGTTCATTTGGAGGATGGCATAGACGGGGCTCTCGACCACCCCCGCGACGTCGCCGATGACATAGGTGACCGGCATGAGGTTCTTATGATAGATGCTCTTGTCCATGATGCCGGGCTCGACCCGGACCAGTTCGCGAAGCGGCACCAGTGGCCCGTTGCGATCGGTGGCGGAACGCACGCGGATGGCGAGCAGATCCTCCGCCGCGGTGCGGTTGGATTGGGGGAGCCGCAGGATGATGGGCAAGTCCTCCTTCTCGCGATCCACGTGCAGCAGGTCGGTGCGGGCTCCGCCGACGGCCAACTGAATCGTTTGGATAATCGTCTCCTCGGCGATACCACTGAGTGCCGCCTTCTCCTTGTCCACAATGAATTTAAGTTTGGGTTGATCGGCTTCGATGTACCAATCCACGTCCACCACACCCTTTGTTTGGTGAAAAATATCGATGACTTGCCGGGCGATGGCGTTGCGATGCGCCTCCGAATCCCCATAGATTTCGGCGACCAGTGTCTGCAGGACGGGTGGTCCGGGCGGCACCTCGGCGATGGCCACGCGCGCGCCATACTTCGAAGCAATCCGTGCGACGCGCGGCCGGATGCGCTTCGCGATGTCATGGCTTTGGGCGGTCCGCTCACTTTTGGGTGCGAGGTTGATTTGGAGATCGGCAATGTTGGCGCCGCGCCGCAGGAAATAGTGCCGCACCAGGCCATTGAAATTAAAGGGCGCCGCCGTGCCGACATAGACCTGGTAGTCGGTGACTTCCGGTTCGGGACGCACCGCAGCGCCGATTTCGCGCGCGGCCTGGGCGGTTCTTTCCAGGGCACTGCCTTCGGGCATATTCAGGATAATCTGAAACTCGCTCTTGTTGTCGAACGGCAGCATCTTCACCTTCACCCAACCGAACACGACGGTGCCCATCGAACCGAGCAGCAGTAGGGTGATCACCCCCAGAAAGGCGAGCGCCCAACTCCGATGCGCGATGAGCGGGCCCATCAACCGCCGATAGAACCGGGTGAAAAAATCCTCCGGATGACCGGCGTGCGCCGGGCGTTTCGGATCGGCCACCGTCGGAGCGCCTGTGGTAGCCACCGTCGAGCGCCTGTGGTAAGCTGCGAATAACGGCCGCCCCATTTCAGAATTCGGATCGCGGCCCAGGGCGTCACCATGAAGGCGATCGCCAGCGACCAGAACATGGCCGCGCTTGAGCCGATCGGGATGGGACGCATGTAGGGCCCCATGAGGCCGCCCACGAACGCCATGGGCAATACCGCCGCGATTACGGCGAACGTTGCCAGTATCGTCGGATTGCCCACCTCGTTCACAGCCTCGGCCGCAATGGCGGACCATGCCCGGCCTTTACTCTGGGGAAGATGGAAATGGCGGACGATATTCTCCACCACCACAATCGCATCGTCCACGAGAATGCCGATGGAGAAGATCAGCGCGAACAGCGTGATGCGGTTCAGGGTGTAACCGTAGAGGTAGAAGATCAGCAGCGTGAGAGCGAGCGTGCAGGGAATCGCAATGCCGACGATGAGCGACTCTCGCCAGCCGAGGGTCAAAAGGATAAGCAGGGAAACGCCCAGAATGGCGATGCCCATGTGCAGCAACAGTTCGTCGGATTTCTCTTGAGCCGTCGACCCATAGTTGCGAGTGACCGTGTACCGCACATCCGCCGGGATGACACGGCCCTCGAGGGTTCCCACCTTGCGCAGGACATCCTCGGCGACGGCAATGGCGTTGGCCCCGGGGCGCTTGGCGATGCTCAAGGTGACCGCCGGCTGCTCATCTTTTGTTTCGGACCGGGCGGCGCCATGGCCGAAGAAAACATACTGGGACGGCTCCTCGGCACCGTCCAGAACTTCCGCCACGTCGCGCAAATACACCGGACTGCCACCGAATACTCCGATCACCAGATTCGCGACATCCTGCGCGCTGGTCAGGAACGTTCCGGTCTGCACCAGGATCTCCTGGTTGTGGGCATGGATCGGTCCGGAGATCAATCGCCGGTTCGAGGTGGTCAACGCAGGCACGAGCTCCGCCGGACTGAGATTGCGCGAGGCGAGTTTGGCAGGATCGAAGAGGACCCGGAGTTGCCGGCGCACGCCTCCGATGATGCTCGTTTCCGCGACCTGATCGACTTGTTTCACGGCATCGTCCACCTGCGCCACAATCCGGCGCAATGTGAAATGATCGGCAGCGGGACTATGGAACGTCAGCGCGAGAATGGGAACGTCATCAATCGACTTGGGCTTAATAAGCGGGAACGAAACGCCCGGGGGGATGCGATCGAAATTGGCCTGCAGTTTGGTGGTGAGCTTGACGAGGCTCGATTCGATATCCTCGCCGACCTTGAATCGCACGATGGCCAGGCTCTCGCCTTCGCGCGAGGTCGAATAGATGTATTCCACCCCGGGAATTTCCCAGAGCAGCTTCTCCATCGGGCGCGTGGCCCGTTCCTCGACTTCGCGAGCGCTGAAGCCCGGCATCGAGACCATCACATCCACCATCGGCACCTTAATCTGCGGCTCCTCCTCGCGCGGCAGGAGAACGACTGATCCAATGCCTAGCAGGATCGAGGTTAGAATGATCAGCGGGGTGAGCTTGGAATCAATGAATGCACGCGCGATCCCGCCGGCGAGACCGGGCGTCGGGGATGGAGACTGTTGATGGGGTTCGGTCACGGAGTGTGCGATTCGACGTGCCCGATCATTGTGGCCGCAGCGGTTGCCCGTCGACTAATCCCGGGACATCTTCCACAACGACTGCCTCGCCAGGACTTAGCCCGGCGAGAATTTCGATGCCGCCAGCCATGGCACGGCCGGTTCGGACGATCCGCATCTGCGCTTTGCCCTCCACGACGGCAAACAAGACCTGCAATTGGCCGCGCGTCGCCAACGCCGTTTCAGGCACGATCAGGAAATCCGCTTCCGCCAGGTTCAGAGTGAGTCGCCCAAATTGCCCGGGACGGACACCTTGCACGGGCGGCAATTCCAACTTCACTCGAAGCGAACGAGTCGCGGGGTCGGCGCCCGGCGCGAGTTCGACGACCTTGCCTTCGAGCGGGTCGGCCAGACCATCCACGCGAACGGGGAGCGTCACGCCGGACTCGATTCGATCAAACAGCGAGCTTGGAATATCCGCTTCAAACCGCAGATGGGATGGGTCCTCAATTCGGAGCAGGAGACGACCGGGCATCGCGAGATCACCAGGCTCGGCCTCTTTTCGCGCGACGACCCCGCGAATCGGAGCGGTAATACGGGCGTCGTCGAGCAAGGCTTTGGCCTCGGCGACGGTTGCCTGCGCGGAGTGGAAATGGGTGGTCGCCATTTCAAAGTCCGACTGGGTGGCCGCTCCGGTTTGGCGCAAGGTATCCACCCGATGGTAATCGATCTCAGCCTGACGCAGTCCCACTTCCGACTGTTCAAGCCGGGCCTGGATGGCCTCAGTCTCGATGGCGACCAACAGATCGCCCGGATTGACGCTCTGCCCAAGGTGCACCGGCAACTCGCGAATCCGGCCGCTGATTTTAGCGGCAATATCGGCGGAATATCGCGTGGCGACGGTGCCAACGACGTCCTGGGTAAGCGCCAGTTTGCGCAACTCGATGGTTTCCACCCGCACGCTCTCAGGCGGCGACTCCTTCTCCGATGCCTTGGCCGGAGGATGCGAGTTGCCGCATCCGGAAAGCAGGACCGCCATGACGGGCAGCAGACCGACCAGCGGCATCCAAACAGGAAAGGCAGGTTCCTCTGAGTATTGAATATCCATCGACAATTAGGGTTGCTCAGATTCCAGGATGGGAAGGCCCAAGGCATTCCGAAGCGCGGCGATGGCGATCTGAAGATCGGTTTGGGCATCGGCCCGGCGCACTCGCGCGGCGGTGAGCGCGGTCTGGGCATCGATGAGTTGCGCCGATAACGCAAGTCCCTGCTCGAAGCGGTCCCGCATAAGCGCGAGACTCTCTTCCGCCTGAGACACGGTCTTCTCTCCGACCTGCAGCCGCTCACGAGCCTGTTGGGCGTCGAGGCGCGCCCGTTCTATCTCGAGACTCACCGCCAGGTGCATTTTGCGTTCGTGTTCCCGGGCGGCGGTCGCATCCGCGTCGGCCTCACTCACTTTGGAGCGGGTCAACCAACCGTCCCACAGGTTCCACTCGAGCATGATGCCACCGGTATAACTGCGGCCATCGCCATCTGCCACCCAACCCCGATCGTAGTCCAGGCTGCCAAACCCGCTGACCCGGGGCAAATAACCCGACTTTGCGCCGCGCACCCGCGCCTCGGCGGCACGAACGCGTTCGGCCGCCGCGAACAATTCCGGACGGTCGGCCAATGCATCGGGCCGTGGCGCCGTCAGCAGAGGCGCGGACTCGGCGATGTCGATTTCAGGTCCGTCGATTCCGAGCAGGTTTTGGAGCGCGCGGCGGGTCAGGGCGTTGGCATTGCTGGCGCGAATCAGATCCTCCCGTGCCTGGGCGAGACGGACCTCGAGATCGAGCACATCGGCTCGGAGCGCAGATCCGCTGTCGAAGCGTCGCTGGACGACTCCGAGATTCGTTTCGTAGGAATGGACCTCCGCTCGGACCGCATCGATGAACTGCCGGGTCTTTTGCGCATTGAAAAAGACGCGGGCGACTTCTCCGTCGAGGGCCCGTCGCACGGCCTCAGCGTCCAGACGCATCGCGTTGCCGGCCGCCTTCGCGGCACGCCGGTCCGCAGAGAGCTTGCCGCCCGCATAGAGTGGCACATCGAGTACACCGCGGACGTTCAGATCATCCGTATCGGGCACATCATTAAAGTCGATTGCGGGAGAGTAGACCCGCTGGTTGAGGATGTGCCCGAACCCGAGCATGGGATTGTCCGTGCGCGTGTAACGGGATTGAAAGGAGAGCCGCGGCCAAAATGCACTGTTCGCCTGGTCGAGGCCGGCCTGGGCCGCTGCGACGCGTTGGAGGGCGATCCGGGCATCGGGGCTATTCGTTCGTGCAAATCCAAGGGCCTCTCGGAGGGTCCAGGGTTCCGCGGCGCCGACCGACAATACAACGCCCCAGGCGAACAGACTCGCGGTGACCCTGTTCATTTCGTCGAACACGAACCGCCCACGCCAAACTTGCGCAGGATGATCTCCAGCGGACAGAAGAAGGTAAACGAGGATTGTAGCAGGTTAACGCCGACGAAGGCGGTGAACCAGAGCCAATACGGGCTGTGATAATGGGCGAGCAGCAGGCTGCCGAGAATGAAGCTGCCGGCAAATCGGCGGATGATCATTTCCATAGCGGTGATGGTCGAACGGTTATTCAGACAAGAGCCACGAGGCGCAGGAAGGTTACAGGAAAATCAGGCTGGAGGTTGATCGTGATCCTGCCGCCAGTGTGCCCGAAGAGCGGCGTGCAGTCGCTCACGGAATTCGGTTGGAAGCTCCAAGGGTTCTCCGGCCCGATAAATGGAAATCGTTTGACGGATGTTGTCCACAACAACCTGGCAGGCGTTACACCCGGCCATGTGCCGCTCGAACTCGACACAGATGGCGGGGTCCACAGTGCCATCCACGTATTCGTTTAAAAGGTTCAACAGTTCTTCGCACTTCATAACTCGTGGCAGTGGTCCAGAGCCGTCAGCCGGTGGAAAGTTACAATTCAATGAGAATGGGGTTTCTGGCGTCGCGTGGGATCCCCGAATGCCCGAGTCAGCCTTTCCCGCAAGGCCAATCGCGCGCGGAGGAGGCGCACCTTGACGTTGGCCTCGCTCAAAGCGAGCGCCTGGGCGGTTTCCTTTACGGAAAAACCCTGGACGTCGCGCAGGACAAAGACCAACCGGTGTTTTTCGTCGAGGTGGTTCAGGGCCGCGACCAGCAATTCACGCGTCTCGGTCCGGGCCGCCAACTCGTACGGCGCCTCGCGCCAGTCCGCAATGTATTCCGGATGCGGGATTGGTCCCCCCGCCTCAGAGGGCTCAGTAACCGCTTCCAGGGAAATGGTGTCCAGACCACGCCGTTTGCGAATGATCTTCAGGGCCGCGTTGGAGGCAATGCGCATCAGCCAGGTGGAAAAACTCGATTCCTCGCGAAAGCAGGCGAGATTCTCGACCACGCTCAGAAAAGTCTGCTGAACGACGTCCTCAGCGTCCTGCCGTTGGCGCACCATTCGCAAGGCGAGGGAATAGACCTGTTGTTCGTGACGGGTGGCGAGCGCCTCCATGGCGTCGAATTCGCCTCCTTTGGCGCGGCGCACCAAATCCGCATCCGGAATCTCGGCGGTTGGCTCAGTCGTCATGATGGTGGAAACAGCAAATTCGAGATCGAGGCTCGCAGAACGCCCGGTTTGACGTCAACCTGCAATGCCATTCCCCGGATTATGGCTCAGGGTCGATGACCCACCGTCCACCAATCATGCAGGCCAAAACGGGGCCTTGGTGATTGATGACCGCATCGCAGGCGTTGGGGATTGAACCTTTAAATGGGATACCGATTAAATCGGCAGAGGCCCCGGCTCGCAATACCCCTGCTTTGGCCGCCATGCCCAATGCGCGGGCCGGGTTGCGCGTGACCATCGCCAGGATGTCGGCAGCCGGAACCCTGGGATGGGCTCGGGCGAAGGTCCGCATTTCGGTGAAGAGATCGAGGTTCACGGTTTGTCGGTGGGCTTTGCGAACGGTGACCAGGCTGTCGGTGCCGAGGCACAGGTTTACCCGCGCTCGGGCGAGTTCAGCATAGGGAAAGGGCCGGTGATCAAAATAGTCATGGCTGCGAGGGCAATGGACCACATGAACGCCGCGTCGGGCCAGGCGCCGGGCATCGCCGGGCCCGAGATAATTGAGGTGAATCGCGATCAGTCGATGCGTGAGACCGCCCAGATGCTCCAGTTGTGCCACTGGCGTCCGCCTTCCGCAATCGGACATGTCGCGTTCATTGCGGCGAAGCCAATCGAACATCGGTCCGCGTCCGTGCCGGATCATGTCGAATTCCTCGGTCGATTCCGCTACGTGAGTGACCAAACGCCAATCGTGCCGGCGGGCAGCCTGGTGGCTGAGCCGGACCAGCAGCGGCGTCGTGGAATAAAGAGCGTGGGGCGACAGGCCGATGCCCGCGCCGTGCCCGCGAAGCGCGAGCGCGCGGTCGACGGAGGCGGCCAGAATGAGTTTGGGATCGCGCCGGCTCCGTACCCCGGTCATCTCGAGGAACGAGATGACTTTGAGCGGCGTGGATTTCCAGAGTCCGGGAAGGAGATGAGGAACAGCCTCGACATCGGCGACGGTGGTAGTACCCGAGCGAAGCAACATTTCTGATCCGGCCAGCCAACTGTCCGTAAACTCCGCGTCGGACCAGGTTCCCTTGATGGTGGTGATGGATTTGACCCAGTCCGTGAACGAGCGGACGGGGGGAATCAACCCGGCCATCGCGGTGTAATCCAAATGACAGTGAGCATTGACGAGCCCCGGAAGGATCAAGGTCTCGCGAAGGTCCTGCCAGGGACCGGCAAAAGTGCGCCGCAAGTCCGCCCATTTGCCAACATGGAGAATACGACCATGAGCAACCGCCAGCCCCCCATTCTCAATGGGCGGCCGATCTCCCGGCCATACCGTGCGCGCCCGAATGAGCCTGGAAGGCAGGATAGATTTCGGCCTCAAGAAACTCATCCCTCCCGAATTCCGGGACTAGGTAATGGACGATTCCTGTCGCCGGCGTTTATTGGAAGCGGCCTCGGTATGTTTGCGCGCCTTGTATTTGCTGTGGCGTTTCCGGATTTGCTGTTCGATCTTTTTGGTGACGAGATCGATCGCCGCGTAAAGATCGCTTTCGGCATCCTCGGCGAAAAGGTCGGGGCCGGGAACGGCCAGGCGCATCGAACAAATGAACTGTTTTTCCGGGGCGCGCTTGTGATCGAGTTCGAGAGTCACACGCGCGTCGATGGCGCGCTGGTCGAAGTGGTCAAGCTTTTCGATACGAGTGATCAGGTGATCCTCGATGGCCTTGGTGAGGGTGAGGTTGTGCGTGCTCAACACCAGTTTCATGAGACGAATGATGCACTCGTTAAACCACAAAATCCAGATAAAGAATGCCCGAACCAGAATCAGCGCAGGACGAATTGGCGGTGTTGGACGAAGGCACTGCCCAGACTGCGGGAAAGACCATCCTGCAGGGCCTGGAGCTCCCGGTAGATGATTGTGTTTTGTGGGTTCGGCTCGGCTGTTTGTGACCGGTGGAGCTGGACAAAGCGATCGGTCAGATCAGCCATCGATACGCGTTCACCAAGTGTCCGACGCCAACACCACAGGGCTTGAAGTGCGGCCCCGTAAGCGGCCCCTTCCCCCACCTTGAGTGTGACAACTTCGGCGTCGAAGATGTCCGCCATCATCTGGCGCCAAAGCCTTGAGTTAGCTCCGCCGCCAGTGGCGCGAATTTGTTTGGGGTGGACACCGAGCTGCGAGAGCCGGCGCAGTCCGTAGTTCATACCCAGAGTGACACCTTCCATGGCGGCTCGGGCAAAGTGCTCTCGGTTGAAAGTGCGGGGGCTGATGCCGAAGAAAACGCCAGTGCCATCGGGGACATTGGGGGTTCGTTCACCTTCCAGGTAAGGAAGCAGGAGCAACCCGCCCGAGCCGGGGGGTACTTTGGACGCAGCGGCGGCCAACTGGGCGTGGTTAAGACCAAAACCCTGCCGGACCATCTCAGTGGCCACAGTGACGTTCATCGTGCAGAGCAGCGGCAGCCAATGATTGGTCGAATCGCAAAAGGCCGCGATCTCACCCTGCGGATCGACCACCGGTTTTTCAGCGCAGGCGTAAATGGTGCCGCTGGTTCCCAGGCTGGCGGTAATGACGCCCGCGCGGGTATTTCCGGTTCCTATGGCCCCCATCATGTTATCGCCGCCGCCAGCGCTGACCACCACTTCCGGTACTCAAACCCAAGGCCTCGGCGGTCGAAGGTTGAAGCCGCCCGGCCGGTTGTTCACTCGAAATGAGCGGCGGCAGTTTCGTCGCGAGTTCGGGATCAATCGCGCGCAGCGCGGCGGTGGACCATTTACGACGGCGGACGTCGAGGAGTGCCGTCCCGCTGGCGTCGCCATACTCCATGACGCGTTTACCTGTAAGCCAGAAATTGAGATAGTCATGGGGAAGCAGGACCGTGGCAAGACGGGCAAAATTCTTTGGTTCATGTCGCTTGAGCCAGAGAATTTTTGAAGCGGTGAATCCCGGGAGCACGGCATTGCCGAGCGCGCGGATTGCCGCCTTGAGTCCCCCGAGCTCCGACATGATCTCCTGGCACTCCTCAGCAGTGGAGGTATCGCACCAGAGTTTGGCTGGGCGTATGACTTCACCCTTGGAGTCGAGTGGAACGAAACCATGTTGCTGGCCGCTGACGCCAATAGCCTTCACTTCTGCGCGGGAGGCGTGGGCACTTTTGAGCGCTTGTTTCAATACTTTGGCCGTTGCCTCGCGCCAGGTCCGTGGGTCTTGTTCCTTCGCGCCCGGGGGAAGCTTGGGAAGCAGGCCGTAGGATTGGGCGGCGGCGGATAGAACTTTGCCGTTGCGGGCGTCCACGACGAGGGCTTTCGTCGATTGGGTCCCGCTGTCGATGCCGATTACCAGGGTTCTCATAAGTCGTGAGTGCCAATTAGGGGAGCGGCTCAGTTCCGGGTTGAGCCGCCTGAGCAAGCCTCGTGACCACTTCCGCCGGCGCGCATTGGATTTCCTGGCGCGTCTCGAGGTTCTTAATCAAAGCCGAGGTACTGCCATCGGCCAGCGCTCGGATTCGGAGGGTGAAGCTGGCCTTGAGCTCAAGGGCCCGCTTGAACTGTTTATCGGATTTAGCCGGGCCCAGTTGGAATTCGACGATTGAGCCCGACTCACGAATCTGCTGGGCGAGGGCGACGGTTTGGAGCCGCAATTTTTCCTCTTCAATCAGGCAGAATACATCCACCCGCGGTTCGAACTTTGGCATGCGCTTACGGGCTCGGAGCAACTCGGTGAGGACGACATCTCCCATTCCAAAACCGAGTCCCGGGAGATCGACTCCGCCGCCCGAAATCAACTTGACGAGCTGATCATAGCGCCCGCCCCCGGCAATGGCTCGAAATTCACCGGAGCGATCGAAGGCTTCGAAGACCGTCCCGGTATAGTAAGCCAGGCCGCGGATCACGCCGTAGTCGATGTTCACGTAGTCAGCAAGGCCGCGTGCCGCAAGGTCGTCGAGGATCCGGGAAAGGTCCGGGGTCGGTTGGGCGGCCTGGATGAAATCCCGAACCGCATCGACACTGAATCCGAGGGCGCGAAACTTTTCGTCGCTCTGGGCCGGTTCGTCTCGCCCAAGCTTATCGATGATTTGATAAAAGGCGTATTCGTGGCGGGTCTCATGACAGTGCCGGGCAAAAAACCCGTGCCAGGCGTTGCGACTGCTCAGCCGGACGCAGAAATCATCGGCAGTCAACTTCAGGGCGCGCAGGCTATCGATCAGGAGCGAGATCAATTCGGCGTCGGCCCCGGGTGAGACTTCGCCGAAGATATCGGCATTGAACTGGAAGTGTTCGCGCAGCCGGCCCTTTTGCTGTCGCTCGTAACGAAAGAGTTGCGGGAGCGCGAACCACTTGACCGGCTTCTTGTAATGGCGTTCGGCCGCAGCAACCATCCGGGCCAGCGTGGGGGTCATTTCCGGCCGAAGCGCGACGGCGCGTTCGGCTTTGTCGTTGAAACTGTAGAGTTGACCTATGATTTCCTCGCCGCTCTTCGTGGTAAATAGTTCGAGGGGTTCCAGGGGCGGGCCATCATATTCGCGGAAGCCATATCGGCGTGCCACTTCCCGCCACGTCTCGAAGAGGTACTGACGCGCATCGGAAGTCCAGTTTACGGAGGCGGGTGCGGGTGCGGGATAAAAGTCGCGAAAGCCGGGCAATCGTTCCATGGCACCGGCTCAAATCTCGGGTGCGGAAGAGTCCTGGGCTTCAGCGTTTTCGGAAGAAGCGGCAGATTCGATATCGGCCGGGGTGAGTTTAAGTACGGCCTCGCGCATTTCCTTACCGGGTTTGAATTTAACGACGGCTCGAGGTGGGATACGAACATCGTTCGCCGGGGCGTTGGGGTTGCGGCCGATGCGGGCCTTGCGGATCTTGACTTCGAAGACACCAAAGTTACGCAGCTCAACTTTGCGGCCATGAGCAACGGCCTCAGCGATGTAATCGAGCGTTCTTTGGACGACGTCAAGGACCTGCTGCTGGACCAGGGTGGTTTCGTTGCTGATCCGGACTACGATGTCACGCTTCGTCATAACATTCTCCCCTTCGGTTTTTGGGTGCCGAGTAACTGCAATGGCCTCCTTATAACTACTTTGGCCTCAACGGTCAAGCTGGGAATCCCGCTATACTTCCCGCGAAATGCGCCCACCCTGCGTCCACTTCCCCGTGCTTAATGCACATCAAAGCCTCTGCCGTAATCTTCATCGCGGGCCGGCCAGAGACGAGCGCGCTTCTATCCATTGCACCCTCTCTCCAACGGGCGTGAGCCTAACTCTCGATCACATTGATCTCTACGGGTTCCACGCGGATTCCCTTCCGCTCAAGCCATTTTATGGAGGCCTGGATTTCGGAACGAAGTCCTTCAAGTTCGAGACAGACCACCCCGATCTCATCGGTCACACTCACCTGCCGAACATTTGGGATGATTTTGTATTTTTGACTCAATTCCCAAATGATCGGCGTCCGGATCAGCTTTTGGGGGTACATCAGCCAGAGACGCCTTTTATCCGGAATCTGTTTCGCGAGTTTCCGGCTGGCCGTTCCCTTTTTGGGCGGTTTGGGCATGGTTCAGGTGTAGATCGATACTGGATTGGCGAAGGGGGCAACGTCATCCGCCCGCGATTGCCGGGATGATGCTGATCTCGTCACCATCTTTGACGGGAGTTTCCTGATTCTGAAGGAAGCGAATGTCCTCCTCGTTGAGGTAGACGTTCACAAAGCGCCGGACCGATCCGGTATCATCGAGCAAGCGCTCGCGAATGCCCGGGTATCGCGTCTGCAATTGAACAATGGCCTCGCCGATTGTCGAGGCGGTGACCTCGACGATTTCCTCATTATTGGTCAGCTTGCGCAGTGGGGTCGGGATACGGTACTTGGGTCGGCATATCGATCAGCTATCTGTAGTCAGCCGGCGGTCGTTCACCAGCAGGGCCTCAAACTCCCTCAGGCTTGGCCGAATCTCATGGGTATCCCCCGCGCACCCACTGATCGCCTCGAGGGTCTTAAGACCATTGCCGGTGATACAAAGGACTGCGGAAGCATCGGCAGGAATGCGTCCGGAAGCAATGAGTTTCTTGGCCACCCCCACGGTCACCCCGCCCGCTGTCTCGGCAAAGATGCCCTCGCACTCCGCCAGCCATTTCATTCCTTCGCGAATCTCATCATCCGTGACGTCGTCGGCTGCTCCACCGGTTTCACGTATTACCTTAAGGGCGTAAAAACCGTCGGCGGGCGTGCCGATGGCCAATGATTTGGCGATCGTATGGGGTTTGACGGGCTTGAAGAAATCGAGGCCGGCCTTGTGGGCGGATGAAATCGGCGCGCAGCCCGTGGCCTGGGCTCCGTGAATCTGATACGGAGTTTCAGGTATCAGCCCAAGCCGGACCAGTTCCTGGTAGCTCTTATGTATCTTGGTCAGCAGCGAACCCGACGCCATACATACCACGGTATGGGAAGGGAGTTTCCAGCCGAGTTGCTCGACGATCTCAAACCCCATGCTCTTCGAGCCCTCGGCATAGTAAGGACGCATATTGACATTCACAAACGCCCATCCGTATTTGCCGGCGATCTCCGCACAGAGCCGGTTGACTTCGTCATAGTGCCCCTTGATCCCCACGACCGTCGCACTGTAGATCAAGGAGTTCACTACCTTGCTAAGTTCAAGATCGGCGGGAATAAAGACATAGGCCCGCATGCCACTGGCTGCCGCAAGCGCAGCCACAGAGTTAGCCAGATTCCCGGTCGAGGCGCAGGCCACAATGGAAAATCCAAGCTCACGCGACCGGTTGAGCGCAACGCTGACCACCCGGTCCTTGAACGAGAGGGTCGGGTAATTGACAGCGTCATTCTTGATCCAGAGCTCACGGACACCCAATCGCCGGGCAAGGCGATCCGCCTTGATCAACGGGGTGAAACCGACCTCGCGCCCCAGGGTCGGCTCTTCCGTGATCGGCAGCAATTCGCGATACCGCCACATCGTGGCCGGACGGGATTCGATCCGGTCCCGGCGCATGGCCTTTTGGATCGCCTCGTAGTCATACACCACTTCCAATGGTCCGAAGTCGAATTCACAAACGTGGGTGGCGGCGAGCGGATACTCGCGCCCGCATTCTCGGCACCGCAATGCCCGCATGAAACCAGTTTGTCGCTGCATAATATCGCCGGTAACCAACCGCTGGAAGGTCGAATGAGCCCCCGACAAGAAGAGGAATTGAAGACACCCCTCTCATCTTTTCCGGGCCGCAAGGCCGGACTGGATTTGGCACCTGGTCACCAAGGATGTCGCCTCGGCCGGTTGTCGTGGTTTCGCAGGGCCAGTCCCTCAACCACTCTCAATGAGACCGTTGATCCAACGGGCGCGCGCATGCTGCGTGCTGATATTCCGCATGTCAATGGCTTTTTGAAACCGACCCGAGGGCATTGCAGTTTTCGCCTCTTTGTGGCCGAGTTGGGCGCGACTCCAAGACAGCCAAAAGATCCAGTAAAATCCCAGGTGCAAAGGCGCCAGCGGCGGGCGGCACGAAGGCACCACCCAGCTAATCAGGGTTTCACAGCCCGATAGAATCTGTGCGCGGCCTCGGCTGAGCCCGGATCATCGAACAGCAATCGTCCGGTGTTATTCACAATGTTAGTCACGGGGCTCCAGTTCCTGAGATCCGAGGAGACTTCAATCCGGCAAGCTTCTCCCGCATTGCTGATGAGTTGAAACTGGAAGCGGGACGCATCGCTCCACTCCGGAGCATCCAGAGCCAGCAGGCCGGGCATGGAGTAATTGAGGGCGACATCGCCTTCTGCACCAGACCAACCAGAGACCGCCAGGTGATACCATGTGCCTGCCTGAGCCACGAACTGCACCTGGCTCACGCCCGGGCCCGCTCCGTTGATGTCCGTTCCAAGTTGGGTAAGTTGTTCCACCTCGTCCCCGGAATAAACCGCGAGGACCTGTGTCGAACCCATTGCCGGCGGCGCTCATCACGGTTGCCCCCGTGAAAGGAGCCATCCAGGTCCACCAAATGGACGCGCCGGACGGTTCGACGGAATGCGCCGGTTCTCCGGGTTCCAGGGTTGCACCGGCATTAGAGGCGTTCGCGGTGCCGGAGGTTTCCGGCAAGATCAATCGCTGGATGAAATCGTCTCCCGGCACTCGGAAATGGGCGATTACGTTCTTGTTGCCATCCATGATGAGCGCGAGTGGATTGAGGGCGCCGGAGGCGTGCCCGCTCCATCGCACGAACTCATACCCAGGCTGCGGAGTGGCGTGGAGGATGACCGTCGCTCGATAAGGATACTGGCTCAATTGCGGAGCGATTTGAACGACCCCGTTCGTCGACTGCACCGTCAGGCGCGGGTTCAGTGACTTCGACTCGGTCGGATCCGTGCCCTCGCGAAATTCATCGATGTTCATGATCCCGTCGCCATCAAAGTCCGAATCGGGTTTCTGAGAGATACTCCCAAAGTGACCCACCTCCCAGGCGTCCAACATTCCGTCATGATCGTCGTCGTCGACATCCACGCTGGTGCCTTGCATCTGGAAGCTGAAGGGTTGAGGCAGGTCCGTTGTGTTGGTGGCGACCAGGTAGTACGTCTCGTTCGGCAGCCACGGCCAGCCGCTGAGGAATTGATTGAAAGTGCTGTTGGCTGTCGTGCTGCGCCAGTGATCTGAGCTTGATTTGGCCGGCGGAAGCCCGTTTCTCAGGTAGAGCTTAACCCCAACGGCATGAGTGGCGACATGCCGCCACCGCGCGGCATCGTCGGGGGCAAAGATGCGATAAGACAGCTCGCTCGACGCGTCGATGGTGTTGGTCACGAACCCGCCGTAGAACTCGATCGAAGGCGGTTCCGCTGTGGAGGCGCCATCCACCGAGGAGCTCAATGAGAATACGGTGTCCTTGTTCGCGCGGAATCCCAGATAATAAATGTTCGCGGCGCGGATGGGCGAGGCGGCCAGATTGTAGACCCCCGGGATGGGATAATTGGGATAGACTCCTCCATCTTTGTTATCGGACTTCCAGTCCTTGATCTGGCTGACGACATTGCTGGCGCCATGGCCGGGAGGAACGGTATCCCGCACATAAAGCACGACGTCACCGGAGATTTGGGTGAAGGACACATTCCAGTTGGTGGGAGCGCTATTCGGAATTTGCACGCGATAATAGCGCCAATCGCCACCCGCAACCAGTTGCTGCTCTTTGCTGCCGCCATTCAATTCGAGTTCATCCACCGCACCCGTCGACAGTCGGAGCCGATAACGCGCGTTCGCATTGCCGACGGCGCGCACGGCAAGGTAGTAACGGCCTGGCTCGAGTTGGTCGTCATTCCGGCCATCCACCGGAACCCAGTTGGCATACTCGGTTGTCGTCCCGAGCAATGCGCGGTTGAGAAGCGTACCGGCCCGGCCATCTGCACGATGCGTGACGGTGGGAGGCAGTCCGACGCGCATGTAAAGATCAGGATTGCCGCTGATGGCGTCGAGTTGCACGCGCAGCAATCCGGCATTGTTTGTGGGCACATCGAACGCGTAGTAATGCGAGTAATTGCTTCTGAGTTCGATTCCCTCGTCATCCGTGGAAGATAGGCCGTTGGTGTCAATGCTCGAATCCCCGAAGTTCGGCGCGGCCAGGCCAGGCGTCCCCGGCAATTCCCCTGCCGCCGGCATTGCCCACGCTGGCCTTTGCAGCACGAGCGAACGGCTTGAAAGCGTGAAGGTCGTGGTGTTGTCCCCCCGGACTTCCACATACCAGGTGCCATTGGTTAGGAATGGCGGCGTCAAGATCGCCGCGGCGGGAGTGAAAGCCATGCCAGTCGTGATTGAATCACTGGGGAGAAGATCCTTGCGGGCGCGAAGCGTCGCCAGACCCGAGGACTGGGTCAGGGAAAGTTCCCATCCCACAACCGGAGTATTGTCAGGATTGTAATCCGGCACTTCCACCCGGAAGAAGACTCGTTGGTCGTTCTCGATCGTCCTCGTTACACTATGAAACAGACCGTTGGTGTTCCACTCCGGCGAGAAATTCAGCGGCAGGGTTTTCAGCTCGCTCAGCCGCAGCAGGTAACTCGCATCCGCGTGGACACCGCTGACCGGCCGGGCTTTGATCACAAGCGTATATACGCCGTTGGTGGGATTGGCCCACGTCAGCCCTGCGGCATCGCCGACCTTGATGGCGATGCCACCCTCATTGCCGTAGAGATCCTGACTTCCGTTCACAGTGGCGCCCGGGTTTGGCAAGGTGGAGTCCTGGACCAGCACCATAACGGGATTCCCGACTCGATCGTCGAGGCGGAGCTCGATAGCGGCCGCGCCTGGTCCCACGGCAAATTGATAGGCCTTGACCTCGCCCCCTTCAAGATCGTCGCGATGACTCAGCCCCGCCGGACTGGCGGTCCCCAGCCAGCGCACCGGCAGCGGCCCTTCGCTGGTGACCTGAAAACCAGTCGGACCAGCCCCAATTCGACTTGTCGTGGCGGGATTGAGCCCTTCACTGACCACAGCCAGATAATAAGTTCCCGCTGCAATGTTCGTCGCGCCAGCGGACGGCAGCAGGACGTAATGCTCAGGGCCAGCCTTTTGCATGATCTTGCCAGGCACAGATGAACGGCCGGCATCGACACTGGGTAACGCGTCTTTCGTCACAATGAGGAGAGCTTCGCCGACCAGGCCGCTTAATCGCACCTTCCAGCTCGGCGCGTTTGTAGGGATTTCCACCCGGAAATAAGCGGTCTCGCGCGGCGCCAGAGGAGAGACATTGGTTGATCCCCCTTCGAATGCCAGGTCGGTGACGGGCACAGTGAATCCTGCGCCGATGCCACGGCTCAGGAGAGTGTAGTTCATCGAACTGTTGCCCGAGCTATTGATGACGCCAATGTAGTATCTTCCTGGCTCGAGGGGGCGTCCCATGCCCATCGCCACAATTCGCCCATCTTCGTTAACCGCGCCGTCGGCAGAGGAGGCGCGTCGAGTCCAATCAGATCCCGCCGCCCATTGATAGCCGGGAGCCCAACTGGCGGCACTCCCCGGCTGGCTCCATGTGCGCGTACCTGAGCGAGATGGGAAGCTCATCGCGGCACACCACCATTCTTGGAAGGCCCATATCAACGTCCGTCAGACGAATATCCCAGCCTTGTGCTTCCGGCGGCACATCCACGACAAAATAACGCCAACTGTTCGCCGGCTGATTCGTCACCGTGAACGAGCCGCTATCGAATTGCACATCGCGGGCATTAATGCCGCGGAGGCGAAGCGTGTAGCCCGCATCCGTCCACACTCCGCTCAAAGCACGACCTTTGACCAGAAGCGTGAATTCCCGGTTCGTCGAGACGGGCAGTGTGATCAGCTGGGAGTTGGCTTCGCCCAAACCCGTGGACAACGTGCTCCCGCCTTCGGTGCCGTATATCTCCTTCGGCACGGCACCCAGGCCGGTCTTCACCGAAGCGGCGCCGGCATCCGGCAGCAGATCTCCACTGCGCAGCACCATGACCGCGCTCCCTCCCGTACTGTCAAGCCGCGCCTCAAGGCTCGTAAAATCACCCGAGACGGTGAATCTGTAGCCGTGAACCTGGCCCCCTTCGAGAGCGCTGCTTCTGAGTGTCTCAGTGGCGGTGACTTCACCCAGGTCCTGGAGGATCATCTCCCCCAGACTCTGAATCGTGAAGCTGCTTCCATTTGTGCCAATCGCACTGGCGCTCGATGGATCCTGGCCTTCGCTGATCACCGCGAGATAATTAGTGCCCGCAGCCACATTGATCTGACCATTGGCCGGCAATCGAAGATAATGCTCGTTGGCGGTCTTGTGCATGGACTTGCCGGAGCCGGACGAAATGCCGGTGAGGACGTTGGGCACTGCATTAGTCAAAACGACCAACATCGATTCACCCTCGAGCGCGGTTAACTTGAGTTGCCAGCTCTTGGCCGCTTCCGGCACCACGGCCCGATAGTAGGCGGCCTCGCGCGGTGCCAACTCAGGCTGCGTCAGGCTGCCGCCCTGGAACGGAAGATCCAATACCGGTATGGAAAAGCCATCGCCGATTCCGCGGCTCACCAGGGTGTACTGCGCCGGTGCTTCGGGGATGCCGGCCGCAAAAACGCCCACGTAATATGTTCCTGGTTCGAGAGGCCGGCCCATGCCCATGGCCAGCAGCCTGCCATCCTCGGTGGCGCCTGTCGCTGATCGTGAGCGCCCAGTCCAGTCCTTATCCGCAGCCCACCGCTGCCCTGAAAGCCAATTGGTAGCCGTGCCAGGAGTGAAGCCGCTACTCGTGGCTGAGCCTATGGGCAGGTAATCACGCGTTACGACGAGCTTCGGATCGCCCGCGAGGACATCGATGAGCCGAAGGTCCCAACCGACTGCGTCCGGCGGCACTTCAACTTTGAAATACCGCCACGGCGTCACCTGGTCATCCACATGCTCCACGCCACCGTCGAAGCCAATCGGTGTTGGAATCAACCGCCGCACCTGGAGAGTGTAGCTGGCATCCGGTTGATCGCCTCCCTGTGCTCGGGCCTTTACCGTGACAATTTCGTTCGGGAGTGGGGCTGCAATCATAATGATGGCCGGACTCGCCACCAGGCCCAAGCGATCTCCTCCCTCGGTTCCATAGGGATCGGCCCCGACATTGCCGATGGTGCTGGCAGCGCCAGGGTCCGGCAATTGGCCGGTGATTTGCGAAACCGAAACGGGATTACCGGTGCGATCCTCCAGACGCATCTCCACCCCCAGGATGTCCGGATCGGTGGCATAACGATACGCCATCGATTCGCCACCTTCCAAAACTCCCTTCGCGACGAGGTCTTCAGAGAGGAGAGTTCCCAGGTCCACCTGGGGCGTCGGGCCCACACTCTCGAGCACGTAACGAGTGGGATCGGATCCGATTCGACGCTCATCTTCTCCCACAGTTCCCTCGCTCGCTACCATGAGATAATACACCCCGGGCATCAGTTCCGGGGTGAGATTCGACGGCAACAAAAGGAAATGTTCGTTGCCGGTTCTCATCATTTTCTTGCCTGCAGTTGACAGGTTGGTGACGCTTCCATTCGGACGGGCGGTGATGTTCGGCAGCGTCCCCTTGCTCACCGCCAATACAGCGTCTCCTTCGAGAACGCGCAGTCGCACTTTCCAGCTTTTAGTCCCGGAAGAAATGGTGACGCGGTAGATATCAATCTCACGCGGGGCCAGTGTGTTCGTCACAGCGCCTCCGGCATATCCCAAGTCTGTCACTGGAAGGCTGAATTCATCGCCAATGAGCCGGCTGGCCAGCGTGTAGCTCATCGCCTCGGGGTCACCCGCTTTGTTCAGCACGCCGACGTAATACGTCCCTGCATCCAGCGGCCGCCCCCATCCCATCGTCAATATCTGTCCGCTCTGGTCGAGGCCGCCTTCAGACAGATCCCGTTCCGTCCAGTCCTCCCCGGCGGCCCATTGATTGCCCGTCGGCCAATTTGTGCCCGTAATGGGGATCGAGAAGCGGACGTTTTTAAGGGAGACGGGCAGAATATCCTTGGCGACAACCAGGCGCGGCAGGCCCTGTGTCACGCTGGCCAGCCGAAGATCCCAACCTAGCACCCCGGACGGAATGGTCACGCGGAAGAACTGCCACTTGGAGTTCTCGACATTCAAGCGATTCACGATGCCGCCGTCGGCCACCACATCCTCCGCCCCAATAGCGCCTGAGATCAGGGTAAATGGCCCCAACGCTTCGGATGGGTTGTAAACCCCGACATACCAAATATCCGCCTGGTGCCCCGGAACTTGCAGAAAACTGCCGGCACTTAAATCGTCATGATAACCGGCAGAACCAGAACCGGGATTTCGATAATTCCAGATCCCCGGAACCGCATTGCGGCGAATGGCGATACGCGTGCCGGGCGCGTGATTGGTCAGCGCCATTTCCCAGCCAAGGAAGCCGAGCTGTTGGTCGATGTTGGCAATGCGATAGAATAGCCAGCCCACCCGGTTTGTCTCCTCGTTGGTCACCAGGGAAATGAAGGGAATATCAGTGATGGTGGGATTGCCACTCTGCAAAGTGAAGGCGTGCGGCGTGTCGCCATAAACAGTCACATAAAACGTCCCGTCACTCAATGTGGGCGGAACGAGCGTCACGCTGTCGGTGATACCGCCGGGCACTTCGGAATAAGCATCGTTATTCAGTTCGTTTGGAACCATATTGCGGCGGATTGAGACGTTCGGGTCGCCCTCATGCGCGACCACATTCACCTGCCATGCGAGCTGATCCGGCGGGACCTTGATGCGATAAGTACGATACCCAAAGTCAGAGTTCGTGAGAGTGAGACTCGAAACAAACGGCTGATCCATGACCGCATGATGTCTCGAATCCAGATCAATCACTGTCATCGGAGTCCCCTTCACCCCAATGAAATACACCTGCCCGCCCACCAGATAACCCGGTGTCACCAGCATTCGGCCCGCTTGGCTGAGATCCTTCAGACTGGGGTGCGGGATTGCTGTGTTCTTCACCAGAATCTGGTTTGTGGCTCCTTTGAGCCAGAGCCGCCACGCGAGTGTGTTGGGCGGTATCGTCGTCTTGAAGTAACGGATGCCCTCCGGCCCAATGTCCACCGGCCCACTCCCGCTCGAGCTGTCGGGGCTCAATGAGCCGAGGTTCTGCACATACGGCTCGCCGGTCACCAGCGTCCACTCCGAATCGGCATCCGCCTGAACCATGAAATACCAATCCTGGCCCGGCGCAAAGTCCGCGGGAGGAGTGACGAAGCCGTCTGAACCGATGTTTTCGGACTTATAGTCGAAGCTGGAAGGCGACGGCGCCACCCCTTTGCTCAGAAAGATGCGCGCTTCCCCTCGAATAACATTTAAAGCGGTTCTCCAGCCGCCCACGAGACTGGGCTGCGTCGTGACTTTGAAATGGTAATAGCCGGCTTCGGCTGTCGTCTGGCTGTGAACCATGGTGCCGGCATGGCTGGTTCCCGGATCCCAACTCAATTCAACAAACTGAACGATCTGGCTTTGCAGAGTAAAGGGCATGGCCGGTAACGGGGCCGAGGCAGGAGCTTGAAGGCCGACCACATAGTAGCCTGTGCTCGCTTCTGCGCCGGTGAATGCCATCAGATCGTTAACCTGTCCCAGGCTTCGTTTGAGCCAACTCGACGTCGATGGCACACCGTCGCGCCGCACATACACCTCGGGATAGGCATGATTGGCAGACACCGAGCACTGCCAGCCGGGCACTTCACCAGTCACTTCAAACCTATAATAACGCCATTCCCCCCGGGAGACCTGACCCTCGGCGCGGCCATTCAGGTTCTTTGTGATCGGTTTGGCGGCCGATCCGAGATCCGTTTGGTTAGTGGCGATGGTGACATTGAAGGCGTGAGCGGCGGAGCTCGCCGGTGTCCGGACGCGAAGGACGTAGTTCGTCTTTTGGAGGTCGCCACCCTCAATGTGAAGCGCGTTGGATCCCGCTGCTGCGGCAATAAAATCAAAACTGACGTCGCTCGGCGCACTACCCGCCCTCAAGAGCAAATGGGAATAGGCGGTCGCAGAACCCGTCACAGTAATGGATAGATTCGTAGCTCCCTGATTCAGATTGAATTGGAATTGAGTGAAGCCACCCGGGGCATTGACGCCGGAGTATGTCTGGCCCTCCAACCGTGCTGTCGCAATAAAGAGCAGACTACAAAGCAATCCGGCCTGCCAGAGGCGGGAGGCACAGAACGAAGCAGCGTTATTGATTACAGTCATCATAAGAGGGGAGTGCCGCAGCGGGCCGGAGTGGCTCAAATAAACGCTTTTGAATTTGCCTTCAGCCAATTTTGTTTTGAAAAGCAAGGCGGTCGAACAGGCCAATATCTGCCGGTCGTACGCTTGCGCCGCGATGGAAGCAAAGCCCTGGCCAATACCCGGACGCCCGTCGGAAAGCCGCTTACTTTTGAGCCGTGGCTTCCAGGAAATCCTGATCCGGGCTGGGCGGTCCCTTGCGAGCAAGAGCCGTCACTTCGGTCCATTGGAGTTGCGCGCCCAGCCAGAGGAAATAACTGCGGTTTTCGAGCAGCTCATAATCCTCATGAAACAACCGATTAGACAGCACTACGGAGCGGAACGCCAAGAGAGCGGGGACGCCAAGGCGGAACGTTTGGTGCGGGAAGAATTGGCGAAGAAGGGCTGCTCGGAGGTGGATTTGAGTCGCCCTCCTAAGGATGATCCTGGCAAAGTGCGCATCGCCAGGCGCCTACGGACGGAGACGACGATGACGCTGGCCTTTGGCTCGCCCTACGCCTGCAGATGGGGGTTTGGACGCACGCAACACGGCGGAAGTGCTGACAGACAACACGAATGCCCTGGCTGGCTTGTTGTTACTCCTTGGAGACCGTGCGCGGATCGCCAGGTTTGCTAAGGCGGACGAGCGTAGCATATCGGCGCCTTCGAGGAATGTACTCTTCCTCACGAGAATGCCCCGCGGGCGCCCAGCCTACTCCGCCAAACCTACCGCATATGGTCGGGGGCTCTGTCCGCTCGGTTACGGAATCTTCGCCTTCGCCGCACAGCTCTGAATCGCGCCCTTTTGCGCCCCGGTAATCACACCGGCTTCTTTCAGCTCATCGAGGTATTCCGCTATGCCGTTGACAAACCCTCCATGGTTTCTTGCTGCCACCGCGATTATCCCGACGGGATCGGCAATCGTGGCGCCATCAGGAAACAGGGTATTCGGCACGCCTGAATCCCGTCCGGCGATTACCACCGTCGCTCTCAGGTCGGACAAAGGACAGGAATCCTCCCCATCTGCAACGTCGTCGCCATCGCTGTCCGGCACGATCGAAACGGTCGGTCGACCACCAAAGTACGGACCCCACCCCAACGATCCCTCCAAATAGTAAATGGTGGCGTATGCATCGTAGAAGACTTTCTCACCAAGACTCGGAGCGTCGCCTCCGAAATAAACAGAAGTCAGGCTGCGGCAGAAAGCGAACGCCGACGACTCGATGCTGATGACGCTGTCGGGGATCGTAATGCTGGTTAGGCTGCTGCAACCAGCGAACGCAAAGCGTATGATGCTGGTGACGCTGTCGGGCATCGTAATGTCAGTCAGGCTGGTGCAGCCCTCGAGCGCACAGTCCCCAATCGTGGTGACCGGCAGGCCGCCGATTGTCTCGGGTATGACCACATCACCACCCGAACCGGTATATCCCGTGATCGTGATCGTGTCGCCATTGATCGTGTAATTGAACTGAGCTTGTGCCATCGCGGGCAGCGCAACCAACAGGAGCAGCGGCAGCAGTCTGGTTGCGTGCTTCGTTCCTCGAGGCCCGGCCATCATGCCAGGGCAAGTTGCTTCCATGAGGAGGGATTGCCTCTTCATACTTCAGAATTTGGTAGTTGCGACCGGTCCAAGCCGGATCTTCGCACGCGGGTCGTTGGCTGATCAGAAGCAAGTCAGCGGCTGGTGGTGGGGGTCTGGATGCACCTTTTCCATTCATCGTCGAAGATAAGCAAGAGCAATTGCACAGGGCCATTTGCCGCTTTGCCGACGAATTCGACCTCCAAGATGCGGTCTTCCTCCCTGAGTTGAGGCTCTTCCGCCCAAGCCTTGCCCTTCAGGGACTTCGCCTGCCCACCTCCGTCAATTCTAATCTTCGGCTCAAAGCAACCCGGCCGTCAGCATAGCCTGGACGAACCGGTCCACAGGGGTTCCTTGGGAGCCCTTGGTCCGGCCTTGTTGAGCACTTTCACGTTGTGTTGCTCCACGAACACCCGCAGAAGCGCAGCGTGATCAACTACCTCCCGGTCAGCCGCCAAATGCAACCAAGGCTTCCGGTATTCCCAGGCGTACTCCGATCGTATCGATCGTCGATTGGGCCGGCTTCCGACCGGCGCCCGCGCGGGCACCAGCCAATGTGTGGAATGCCGTTGGCGATCGCCCAGTCTAACGCGGCTTGGTCGGCGCCGCTTTGCCCGCCAGAACGTATCGTCAGTTTGTTCCCGGCAAGACATGAACCTCTGCATGCTAAAGCGGCGACGTTGACACGCCCACGCTCTAGCGAGCTTGAGCCTGGCAGGCACAAGATTACACTGATCCGTTTGTCTGACAATTGGCCTCGCTCGGAATCCCCGAGCAAGGTTGTCACTTTAGGCGAGAGGGCGTGGAAACCCCAGAATGGTCGTTCCCTCCGTCGCAAACGCGGCTGTGATAGCCTCAAAGCGAATGGACCCAGGCGGCGGCCTCGAGACCAGAAAGCGTCCGCGTCGCCGGCTCAAACCTCACGTCGGAGTCTCTGAGATCTGGGTATTAACTGAGTTTCGCTGTCATGACCGACGAGATCTGAGGAACGAACATGCTCTCCCCGTTGCCGGTGCACCGCCAGAGGTAGCACGAACAGCGGTGATTCCTGGCTTTTGTTTTTCGGTTCGCGCTGTGGACACGGAACTGTAAATGGAAATCGGCTATGAGCGCTTCGACTTCGGTCCGGTGCACGGAGACGACAGTTCCGTGGCTATACCCTGGGATGGCATGCAGACGGTTAACGAGGGCGAACATCCTGTGTGTTTCCGTTGGAGTTACAAGCAGTGAAAGATCAGGGCCACGCGTAAACCGGAGGCGACACCATCCAGGACCGCGAGGCTGAGCAACCCGATGCTGATAGCTCTGTCCCAGATCCTCTTCGTGACTACTCGTTCCGTGACATCTTCTGTGAGGAATTCCAGGGCGGAAGCGCTGGTCAGGAGCGCACTGGAGGAACCCAGCGCCTCCGCCCGAATTGCTAACCAACCACAAACTGATGCGAAGCGCATTCTCCGGGCCAATCAGAGGGAATACCAGAGGAACCGATTCCAGAAAGCGAGACAGGCGCGGTTTCGCCGGCGTTTTTGAGACCGCCCGAGGCTTCAATGATCCAAACCAAGGACGGTGACAATTTCCTCCAGCAGCCGGCTCATGGGAAACGGCTTCGCGAGAAAGGCCGCGGCGCCGCTTCGCAGAACCACCTCGCCAACGGGCACTCCAGACATCATGATGACAGGCATGGAGAAATCGCCCGATCTCTGGAGGACCGAAAGTAACTGCAGCCCGTCCATGCCAGGGAGTTCGTAATCGAGGATCAGCACATCGTAGATTTGGCTTTGGCAAGCCGCCAAAGCCGCGTTGCCGTCTCCGACGTGCTCCGCTCGAAAGCGACGCATGCCGTTCAGCACATCACAAATGACCGCCGCCAGATCCAGATCGTCATCGACTACCAATACACGATACCGGGATCTCTGCGGCTTGGACAAAGAATCAACGCCCGACAACTTGGCGTGGCCTTAAGCAGGCCAGGGGCCACGTTAAGAAACGCGAATCTCACCGCGGATCGAGGCGTAACGGCTTTCCGTGATTGGATGTCGCTGCTGCTGTGGGTTTCCTGAGGGAGTCGGATCAGCTCGCGGTCCCCGGCGTCAGCCTGAGAATCCTTGTTGCCTCATCGAGCAATCGACTCATTGGGAACGGTTTCGCGAGAAATGCGGCCGCCCCACTCTCAAGAGCTTCTGTGTCATTCGGGTTGCCCGACATCATGATGGCGGGAACGCGACCCTTCAACTGGCGGAGTGCGGAGATCAACTCTGCGCCATTCATTCCCCGCATTACGTAATCCGCAATCAGGAGGTCGTAAGGCTGTCTTTCCCAAGCTTTCAAAGCGGCACCGGCGTCCTCTACACAGTCCACTCGAAAACGGCCGGTGCCGTTCAAGAAATCGCAGATGACCATTGCCATGTCGGCGTCGCGATCCACAACCAGAACCCGGTTCTGCGATTGATGCATCTGATGTATTGTTCTCACGCGCGGCAAAGACATGTGGTATGAGCAGGCTCGCAGCCACGCTCACGCGTGCGAATGTCCGGAAGGACCAACAACCTCCGTCGAGAACCGGCGTGTTGAAGAGGCATCTGACGGTTTCACGGCGGCGGCGGATATGAACGGTCTGGATCTTCCCGAAGACAAGGGAACGTACCTCCTCCTGGGGCAAGTCCAGCAACTTAAGAGACTGAGAGTCCCGGGCTATACGCTTATGTCGGGAGTGCGTTCGGTGCCGGCGGTTTGGCGGAAACAGGGGTCAGTCCCACACATTGACACTACTTTCCTTTCCGTCGCCGTTCCGACAACAGATTGGACAGGCTGGCTCCGGTCCCCATGCGGAGCCGCCCCGTCCTGTCGCCCTTGGGCCGCTTCGCCAGTTCTGTCTCCGTTGGCGAACAGATGACCCGAGAGTCGGTGCCAACGGTTGAAGCGCCCGGTGTAGGTCCCCAGAAACCACGGCATTCCGGCCACCAGATTTCCCCGGGGCGTTTCCACCACCAGCTGAAAATGATCCCCCATGAGACAGTACCCATGCACTTGCCAGTCCGTCTTCTGCCACGCCTCCCCCAGGGTGGAAAGAAACAGCTCGCGGTCCGCGTCTTTCCCAAAGATGGCCTCCCTACGGCCGCCCCGATTCATCACGTGATAAACCCCTCCTGAATCTTCGACCCGGACCTTCCTCGCCACGCGCCGATCCATGCCCAAACGCGGGATGCGTTTCAATAGTGTCAATATGTGGGACTGACCCGTTAGCCCTGTCTGAGTTCCACAAGGATGAATCTGGAACCTGCCCCTTATCCTTCCCAACGTTTGAATTCGCTCTCGAGCAATTCGACAGGGAGACCCACGACGTTGGAAAAGGAGCCTTCGATGCGTTCGACGAGGAGTTCGCCATGTTCCTGGATGGCATAGGCCCCCGCCTTATCCAAGGGATCGACCAGTTCCAGGTAGCGTTGGATCTGGACACGCGCCAGTGGCAGGAAGTGAACATCCGTGCTGTCCGCAAGCGTGTTTTGCCGGTGGACCCGGAGGTGGATGAGACAAATCCCGGTGACGACCTGATGGGTTTTGTTTTGGAGTGTCTCGAGCATCTGAATGGCTTCACCGTGCGACGCGGGTTTGCCAAACCGCCGGTTGCCGACACAAACAAGCGTGTCCGCACCGAGGACAAGCGAGTCCGGATGTTGCTTGGCGACCACGCGGGCCTTCCGGTAGGCATTGAGTTGACAGACTTCGTGGGGGGTGAGTTGGGGGTGCTCGATTTCCGCCGCTTCACTCGGGACGACCTGGAATGACCGTCCCGTTTGACGCAGCAGATCGCGGCGTCTGGGCGAGGCCGAAGCCAACACGAGTGGGGGCAAGCTCATCCGATTGTTTCGGACTATAGACGACTTGGGCAGGGAGGCAATAGCCGGATGTGAAGGAGGCACACCTCGAAGCTTGATTCCGGAGACCCGCTTGTTCTAACGTGCGGCCCATCAACCACGGCTCCAAGCACACTTTAAGGGACACATGAACACTTCCATCCGCGCACGGTTATCGGTCATGATGTTTCTCCAGTATTTCATCTGGGGGGCTTGGTATGTGACGATGGGGCCGTATTTGGGGGGTACGCTGAACTTCACGGGGCAGCAGATTGGGTTTGCGTACAACTGCACGGCGTTGGCGGCGATGATCTCCCCGTTTTTTGTGGGAATGGTGGCCGACCGTTTTTTTTCGACGGAGAAAGTGTTGGCCGTGCTGCATCTGGTGGGCGGGGTTTTGATGTTGGTATTGTGGAAGGCACGGACATTCGAAGTGTTCTACCCGTTGTTGATCGGACACACGCTCTGTTACATGCCAACCCTGGCGCTCACGAACTCGATCTCCTTTCATCAGATGCGAGATCCGGGCAAGGAGTTTCCCAGCATCCGGGTGCTGGGGACGATCAGTTGGATCGTGGCCGGATTCACGGTCGGAATGCTGGGGACGCGGGCGACGACGACACCGGCGCCATTTATCCTGGCGGGGTTGACCTCGCTCGTGATGGGGGTGTATTGCCTCTCGTTGCCCCACACGCCGCCGCAGGGGACGGAGCAGCCCGTGACGTATCGGGACGTGTTGGGACTGGACGCCCTGGGATTGATGCGGGAACGATCATTTGCGATCTTTGTGGTAAGCGCATTTTTATTGTGCATTCCGCTGACATTTTATTTCAGTTTCACGCCGGCGTTCTTAAGCGACCAAAACGTCACAAACGTGCCGGCCAAGATGACGATGGGACAGATGTCCGAGATCTTTTTCCTGCTGGTCATGCCGTGGTTTTTTGTGCGCCTGGGGGTGAAGTACATGTTGTTGGCGGGGATGTTTTGCTGGGGAGCGAGGTATCTGTTGTTTATGTTGGGCTACAACACAGGAGAGGTGTGGCCGCTCTACCTGGGGGTCCTGCTCCACGGGATCTGCTACGATTTCTTCTTTGTGACGGCATACATTTACGTCGACAAGAAGGCCCCCGAGACGATCCGGGCCAAGGCACAGGGGTTTATTGCGTTCGTGACGTTGGGCGCGGGGATGTTTGTGGGGGCAAATCTGTCGGGGATCGTCGTTGAGCGATATAGCTTCCCGCGCGTCGAACCCGCGCAGGCGCAGGAAGTCCACGATCCCGCCTTATGGGCCGTGGGCAACTTCTCGCGTTGGGAGGCGGACGGCGGTCATGCGTACGGCCGGATCCAGAAGATCGACCGGCCGGCTGAAGGGGAAGAACGGGCGACAGTGGAAGTGTGGGAGCCCGGGGAACACGGATACAGTGCCGGGGGGCGGGTCGTGGAGTTGCCTTTGGCTCGCCTGAGTCGTCCGATGAGTCTCTGGAACCGAATCTGGCGGTTGCCGGCAGTGGGAGCGTTGGTCATCATGGTCTTGTTCGCGTCGACCTTCAGGTACCGCGAACAGCCCGCGCCTGCGAGTAATCCGGACAAACCGCAAGGTTGATTCGACGGATCGCCTTCCTGAAATTCGGGCTGATGTCTGTAACGGCTCGGATGGTGAATCGGGAATCGGGCCGAAGCGAACTTGGCCAGGAACGAATTGGCGGTTTCTTGAACGGCGTGGTGACCGTCTATGGCGCAGTTTGCGGCCCCATGAGATCCACCAAACGAACTACGCGTCAAGGTAAACAGACCCGATAGCGTTTACCGCTCGAAGCGGAAGCGTCCACGAATGTCACCATGGTGTAATTCGTGGCGGTGGACCGGCCCAGATTAGACCAGCTCTTGCCATCCCTGGACTCCTGAATAATGTAGCCGCGGATCGACGGACGCGGTAATTCGAAGGTATAGGTCACCTGCTGCAACTCATTCGTGACCACTCGACTTGGCGGAACCAGCACGCCCACCTGAGGCGGCGGCAAGACGGGCGGCGTCACCTCCGGGACGACGGGTGAGGGCTGCCGCGGCTGACATGCGCCGAAGAGAATACCCGCGACAAACACGGCCATGATCCGAATCCAGCCAGCCTGAGCAAGAGGCGGGAGCTGATGCCGAATCTGCATGACTGAGGACCGGGTTTCCACGAGTGCTGGTCGCATTGATTTAATGATACCGGCGCCTCCGCCCGAGGGCAATAGTCCCGAAAGCCGAATTCCTGGAATGTATCAGCGTTGCGCGTGATGCGGTGACCTGCCGACTACGAAGTCCAACTGACCCACTTACATCTGTTCCGGGGTTTCGATTCCAAGGGTATCGAGACCCCGCTGCAAAACCCGGGCCGTCAATTCGCAGAGGGCGAGACGCGTGGCCCGAGCGGGTGCCTCAGCCTTGAGGACCGGGCAGTTTTCGTAAAAGCGGGCAAACAGGCCGGCCAGGTCATAGAGGTAGTTGCAGAGGAAGTTTGGGCGGTAATCCCGAGCGGTGTTCTCGAGCACCAATCCAAAATTCAGGAGCTTTTTCGCCAGACGCAACTCGTCCGGTTCAGCCCATGTGAGGGCCGGTTCGCCGCTGATCGGGTCGGGATCCCGGCCGGCTTTGCGGAAGATGCTTCGAATGCGGGTGTAGGCATATTGTAGATACGGCGCGGTATTGCCGTTGAGTGCCAGCATCCGGTCCCAACGGAAGACGTAATCACCCTGCCGATTAGGGAGCAGATCCGCGTATTTTAAGGCCCCAATTCCAACCACACGGGCAATTTCCCGACGGGTCGCCTCGTCCAATGCGGGGTTCTTTTCGGATACCACTCCGAACGCGCGCTCTTGGGCTTCCGCCAGAAGATCGGTCAGCCGAACGACTTCGCCGGAGCGGGTTTTGAAGGGCTTGCCGTCTTCGCCGAGAATCGAACCGAACCAAACATGCGCCAGGGCGACGTTCACATCGGGCCGCCACCGGCGAAAGATGGCGAAGAGTTGTTTGAAATGGAGCTGCTGCCGGCCATCCGTGACGTATATGATCTCATTCGGTCGCCACGTTTCGAGACGATGGGCGAGAGTGGCAAGGTCGGTGGTGGTATAGTTCGCCGCGCCGTCACTTTTAAGGACGATGGCGGGATGATCCCTAAGCTCGGGTATCTGCGGGAAAAAGACCACCCGAGCGCCCTCGCTTTCTTCGGCAATGCCGAGTCGGATCAATTCCTCGATGAGCGATTTGAGCTTGGGATTGTAAAAGCTCTCCCCGAGGGTGTGATCGAAGCGAACGCCGAGCCGAGCATAAATCGCATCGAATTGGTGACGGGAATCCTCGATCATTTCGCGCCAGATGTTCAAGTTTTCGGGATTCCCCTGTTGCAGTTTAAGCAATTCCTCCCGGGCTTGTTCAAGGATCGCCGGATCGGCTTCACACTCGGCGTTCACGAGGCGGTAAAGACGCTCCATTTCGGAAAGCGAATCGCGACCCAGCGCCTCGCGATCCAGGTGGCGTTTCCAACCAACGATCAATTTGCCGAACTGGGTGCCCCAGTCGCCAATGTGATTGTCCGTAATCACCCGATGCCCGAGCAATCGGAACGTCCGTGCAAGCGAATCTCCCAGAATTGTGGAACGGATATGGCCGACGTGCATGGACTTGGCCACGTTGGGTGAGCTGAAATCGACCACAATCGTGCGTGGCGTTTCGGCCGGAGAAAAGAACAGATTCTCACCTGCAGCCGCCGCCCGAAGGACATCTGCGATCGCGTCGGGTTTGAGCCGGAAGTTCAAGAAACCCGCCCCCGCCACAACGGGTGTTTCGCACCAATCGGACACGTCGAGTCGCATGAGGAGGTCCGACGCCAACTTTCGCGGGTTGAGTTTGCGGGTTTTGGCCAGGGCCATCATCGCATTCACCTGGTAATCGCCAAAATCGGGGTCGGGACAGGGTTGCACCTGCACGCTCCCGGGTGGCGCGTCGGGAAGAACCTCGGTCAATGCCTCCTGGACGCGCTTTTCAATGAAATGATGGAGCACAGGCGGATTAGCCGGTAGGAGAGGATTGAAGCGGCATGAAAGAGAGCGGATGTCGGGCTATCGGTGGCGACCAAAAGTGCTAATCACATCAAACATGGTCTGGGCGTCCGGGGCCATTTCCAAGGCTTGACGAAATTCGGTTTGATGGAGGAGCTTGGCGATACCGGCCAGGGTATGAAGGTGTTTTTGGAACTGACCCTGCGGCACCAGGAATAACATCACCAGCTTCACGGGTTGGCTGTCCAGCGCCTCGAAATTGATCCCTGCCTTCGACCGCCCAAATGCCCCCACAACTTCGTGAATCAAATCCGTCGAGGCATGCGGGATTCCGATGCCGAATCCGATGCCGGTGCTCATAGAATTCTCCCGCTTCCGCACGACCGCCGAAATGGAGTCGCGGTCTTCTGCTCGAATCTTCCCCGTGGCGACCAGGTGATTGATCAGTTCATCGATGGCTTCCCAGCGGTCGGCGGCCTGCATTTCCGAGACAATTTGCGACGTGCTGAGAATATCCGCTAAGTTCATAGAAACGATGCCGAGTCATTTCGCCCCAAGTGCGGGGGCATTTCAAGAGCGAATTGGATGAAGCGAAAGCAGGAAATCGGAGGCGGCTACCCATTGGACCGATGTTCCCTCAACTGAAATGGCCCCGCGATGCACGACGCAACTGGCGCCGGTTCGGATCGCCAATTCAGAGCAACACTTGATCGGATCGGCCTGGATCGATAGGTCGTTCGGCACGAAATCCACGGCGGACGGTGCAGTAAACCACCACGACCAGCGACGTATCTGGATTTCCGGCAGGCCCATCGCGCGCCACAGACCCACGTAGCGGACGAGCAAATCACGGTTCACCGCCGGTCGCAGTTTTTTGTCGCGCCAGGCCTCAAGCACTGCAGCGCATGAAGCGTCGACCCAGAGGCCGCCCACAAGATCCGGAGACAGGATGACACGCAGGGGGCCCGGCTCCGAAGCCATCGCACCGCCGATCACGCCGTTTCCCCGGGAGGGGGAGTGACGGACCCGGCGGCCTTGAAAGTTGAAGCCATGGCATCCTTGAGCAGTTGATCAAGTTCCGCCGAGGAAAGACCGCGATTTTGAACGGCCGCCTGTCCTCCCCGCACGAGCAAATCCCAGCCCCCCTTCGACAAGACGATGGAAGAGTCGATCCACTCATCCAGAATGCTGCGCCGAAATCGCCACTCCTTACCCAATTTGGTACCGGGGATTTGACCTTCCTGCGCCCACTTATAGACTGTCTGTGGTTTCAGCTTCAAGTACCGCGCAACCTCTTCCAGAGTCATGATTTCGTCAGTCGACATAGGCAACGGGTGCGGCCTTCGGCTTTCTTGCGCTCAGTCCTCGCGCACCAGATTTACCATCGAACTCCATACCGCCTGGTAAAAATTCCCATGAGCCCCAGTCCGAAAAAACTGATAACCTAAGTCCGGAGATCCCACAAACGGGCGCAGGCTCCACGCCATCTGGGTGCCGACAAACCCGAAGATTAGAATCCAGATCTGGAGGATCTTGATCGCTTGCCGGGGATACAGATCCGATTTCTCGCACATCGCACGCAGCCCTTGCCACAGCGCCATCATCGCCCAGGCGCCGCTGAACGCAAAAGCCGCAACGTGGAGCAGTTTGATGAAGTTGTAATCAGAACCTGTGATCATGAAAAAGATCAGGATCGGGGAGCAGCTCGCCAGCAAAACCGAATTGAGCGTCAGCGCCAGCAAAATCAAGGAGAGCGTCTGCGCGAACGTCAACTTCGCCCCCATAAGCACCAGCACGATGTAAAGGACCGGAAAGCAAATCGCCACACTGAACACGTAGAGCATCGGCACCTTCACCGCCGACGTCACCGCCTGCTCCAACCCTCTCTGAAAATCGGACGTGAGCCCCATCCCGCCCATCGTCAAACCATAAAGCCCAGACAACAATACAATGGCCAGGAGGTACCACCGTATTCGCCGGCCAATCTCGTATCCGGCAAAAATCTCTTCGAAGAAACCGTCCCGATGCCTAAGCAAACCATCAAGCATGCCCCAGAACCCACCGTTACTTCGGGTGCCATGCGATCGTGAGTCAGCCTGTGGCAAGGAAGTGGTATTTGTGGAAGAGGCTGGCATGCGGCTAAATCTGAAGGAAAAGCGAACGATGTCAATGTATTTTATTGTTTTATACTTTTTGCTGATGTTTAGCACTGATAACTGCTCTGCAAAAAGCATGGGTTTGGAGGAACTCAGGCCAACAGTCCCTGCCGCTATTTACGATGCGACCACGCCATGAACAACCCCGCTATGGCGCCGCAGAGGTGTGCCTCCCAGGAGATCGGTCCATTTTGGGGGAGGACGCCATAGAAGATACCTCCGAAGGCTAGACAGACGAGGACTGCGGTGAAGGCCGAGCGCCAACTCCGCATGAAGAAGCCCGCAACGATCAGATACGCGACCAGGCCAAAGATGATTGAGCTTGCCCCGATGTGGATGGAGTTACCACGTCCAATCAGCCAAGTGCCCAAACCGCTCAGGAGCCAGATCGAGGTCAAGGTCGGCCACGGGTGATAGCGGCGATCCCAGAACAAAACCGTCAAAAGGATGAAGAGCGGAACGGCGTTGACCGCGAGATGCGCCAGGTTTCCGTGCAACATGGGACTTAGGAGTATGCCGATCAGCCCGGGCAAGGTGCGGGGCGCAATGCCGAATGCATCCAGGGTCCGACCGGTCTGTCTACGCAGAAGCAGGTCGACGATTTCGACGAGACACATCCACGCGACGATGACGAGCGCGGTTTCCGCCGCTTGTGGGAAGTTTCGGTTGCGTTCGGTGGACACGGGCTCGGGGTTTAGCACGGCGGCGGCTCAGACTCTGTGCGGTTGGTTCGAAGCACATTTCCGGATGAAGCAGGTCGTGGGATAGGATCAAATTTGTTCCGCACAGCGTGCATCGAATATTGCCGTTCCATCCGGATTAAAGAAAAGGGACGCCGGCGGGGCGGCGTCCCGGGGGTTAGGGGTTGGCTGGTCCCTCTGTTGGGTTATAGTCCCATCAAATGTTCGAGGACCATCTGGTCGAGATCCTGATAATTCCGCTCTGCGATGAGGGTTTTGGCCTTGGTTTCATCGAAAGACCGGGCCTTTTCGAGGAGATGGAGAAAGGTCCGGCGGCTATTGTCCAGGTGCTTGAGCCAGTGCTCGACTTTGGTGGGACGAAACGGGTGAACGTCAAAGCAGACAAACTCGCCTTTTTTTCCGTAGCCATTCCGTTCGAGGGCGCGGACCTGATTAAACGCAGTGCGCAAGTTCGAGCTTGCGAAGGGTTTGTCCTGGTCGAACTTGAGGCCGTTCTGATCATTGAGATGGAGCGACCAAAGTTTGCCGAAGGCGGAGGCAAAATCAATCTCGTCGGCGGGATCCAGTCCGGCGAGGATGGCATGGGCCGATTCGATGAGGGCGCCGACACGATGGGGATCGGCGGTGAGCTGGGTGAGGGCGAGGGCGTGGCCGATGGTGGGGATATAGGCGACATCCATCGGTTCGTTAGGCTTGGGTTCAATGGCAATCCGCACGCCTTTGTCGTGAGCGAGCATTTTGTCGATGGCCTCCACCAGAAGATCGACGCATTTTCGAGCGTTTTTGGATTCCCTAAGATAGGAGCCTTCCCGGGCAAGCCACAGCACCACCAGGTCGGTATCCAAGATCTTCGCCACATCGATGCAGCGCAGAGATCGGTCGATGGCATATTTGCGGGACTTGGGATCGTTGCTGGTGTAAGCGCCATCGATGGTCATTGGGCTGAACCAGAGCCGAGGGGCGACCATTTCGGCGGCGATGCCCTCGCCGTCGAGTCGCTTCTTCAATTCCCTGGCTTCCTTCCGAATTTGCGCGTCAGACTTGGTATCGATGTCCGGCACGGCATCGTCGTCATGAAACATCATGGCGTCGTAACCGAGCTTTTTGAGTTGGCCGAGTTTCCAATCAAAGGTCTGGGTGGGCCGCGTGGTCGGTCCGTATGGGTCCGCGCCCTCGCTGATGTTCCAGGGGCCAAAGCAGAATTGGTAGCGGTTTTTTGCCATAGGTTATACTTCGGAAGGATAGGAACGGGGCACTGATTTGGGAAGGAAAATGCGCCACTGCATTTTCCAAAATCCGGCCTCGCTTGATTCGGAAGTTACAAGACGGTAACAACATCAGGTGCGGGTTCCGGCAGGATGGATCCATGAACAAAACCGTACCGGCCATGAAGACAATCGCAGCCATAGTTGCGCTCGTGGTGACTCTCCACACCCTCGATGCGCAACCCGGCGGTCAACCCGCCACAGCACCCTCGATCTCGAGCTCTCCGTCCGTCAGACGAACTTCCAACGCGCCACCGGACTATCCGTATGCCGCCGGCTTGCTCAGCGAGGAAGGCGAACAAGACCTGCCGTCGGCCGCCATGGCTTATCGCCAGGCCATCCAGGAGTTTGACCGACAGCGAGAAGGGGCCGCCAATGCCATTTTTCGGTTAGGCGAGGTTTATCGAAAAATGGGTCGCCTCGAAGAAGCCAAGGTCCAGTACGCCCGGATCCTTCGCGAGTTCCCCGACATGGTCCGACTGACCGAACTGAGCCACGCCCTGCTGTTCGCCGATGAACCCAAACCGGGCGGCCGTGGTGTGGGCGGATTCGGTGGCGACGGGGGGGTTGGCGGCACGGGCGCGGGGTTCGGCGGTGGCGGCGGCGCGGGGGGAACCGCTTTGACGCAGAGAGGAGCAGCCGCCACACAATCTGTCCCCACAGTTCAGGGCCATGATGAGCGCTTGATGAAGCAGCGCTACGGAACTTCGGAACGGATCGAGTGCGCAAACAACCTCAAGCAGATTGCCCTGGCTGCGCGAATCTTCGCAACCGACTACCAGGGTGCATTTCCGTCCAACATCGAGGCGATGAGCAATGAAATCCCCATGCCCAAGATATTGGTTTGTCCTTCGGACAACAGTCGCCAACCGGCAGCGTCGTGGAGAGACTTCGATCCGGCAATTCACATGACCTACCAGTATCTCGGCGCGTCGGCGCGCGACAGTGAACCTGGACGCGAGCTGTTGCGATGCCCGATCCATGGGAACGTGGCGCTGGCAGACGGCAGCGTGCAGGAGGGGCGCCTCGATCGGCAATCGGGCGCTCCGCCCATGGAGATCATGCGGCAGCGCTATGGACTGAGCCCATCCGACTCGCCGCCAGCCCGTGACACCGACGACATTCTCAACACCATCGTCGGCAGCGCACAGCAGCCACCTCTTCGGCAATTCCGAGGCCTACCAACGACATTGGCCGCGATCACGATCGCCGCTGATGGAACTCTGCGGGTCGCCGGGGATCCGGTCGAGATGGATGGATTGACGACCAAGCTAAAGGAAATGCCCGCCGACCTCAGAGCAAAAACTCCGCTTGTCGTCCTGATCGACAAGAAGACCGAGCTGCACCGAATTATCGAGGTCCTTGATGCGTGCAAGGCCGCCGGCGTGAACCAGGTGAGCCTCGCGGCAGACAGCATACCGGCCATCCAGGAGGACCTCGCCAAGCTGACGGCGGAAGCAGAGGCGCTCCAGGGTGAGCTCGACGTCAATGAACAGAACCGGATCCGAATCGATAGCGAACTGGCGGCATCGGATTCCGAATTACAGGAGGCGCAGTCCCAGTTTCGCACCGCACGACAGCGATTCGATGCCCTCAGTGTCCCGGCTCAACTCTTGCCCAGAGCCGTCAATCAAGATGAACGATACCAACGGCTCAAAGCCGAATACGAATCGACGGTTCTGGATGGTAAAAATCCTGACCAGGAAAAACGCGCCCTCGCTCGACTCGCCGAGTGGGTGGACAAGATCTATCGACCGGAACTGAAGACGGAACTCGAACTGGCAGAAAGCAACTTCCGCGACTCACTGCAACGCCAGGAGGATCTGAAGAATCGGCAGCGAGCGTTGAAATCCGAGTATGCCGAAAAGCTGGCGAAGCGGGACGGACTTGTCGCCCAGTACCAGCAATTGAGCCCGCTGCTCTCGGAGTTGCGGGCAAGCCAGCAGCGGGTTAACCCGTGAGCAGGACAAAAACAGATTTGAACACCTTTTTCCGGAGCGGACAGATGAACCGATGATACCACACGTTCCAGAGCAAAAGCCCGGTCGGAAGCAACCGCGCTTTCTCTGGCGCGGTTTGCTGATCGTCCTGCCGGCATTCGCGATGGCGTCCTTCGGTTTCCTCTCGCTGCGGCAGGATCGGCTATTGGCCCGTCACCAGGCGACCGAGGAAGCCCAGAAGTTCGCGTCCGAACTCGCCGAGGTCATCCTCCCAAACGCCTTGCAACTCGATCTCGGCATGCCGTCCGGGGCTGATCCGCCTGGTATTGAGCAGGCTCGGGACGATCCCGTCCTCATCGCTTCCCGGCGCGGTATCATCGCCTACCTCACTGACAATACCGGCGCGACGGACTATCCCGCTCCGGTTGCCTGGCCGGTCCCGGAACCGCTCGACCTTGGCCTCCTCGATCCCGACCAACTCAAATCCTGGACGTCGGCCCGACGGGAATTATTTCAGGGAAAAGATCCTGCCACCGCCATGGCAAAGTTCCAGGCAATGGCGACGCATGGCCTGCCCTCACGCTTCGAGGCCCTCGTCCGATTTCATCTCCTCGATCTCTCTTTGCGTGCCGGGCAAATCGGCAGCGCCGTGGATCAACTCGACCAGATCCGCCAACATTTCGCGAAGGTTAAAACGGAGGCCGGATTGCCCTTGCGGCTCCTCGCAGAATGGCGCTGGTTCCACAGTGCGAATCAGACGCCGGGTGGTACCCCGGCGACTGGGGCCGAGGCTGGATGGAATTGGCTGTGCGCACAGGCCGTGTTCGATCCAGGGCCGCTCACACCCGAGATCCTGGATGATGTTCGTCAATCCAAATTGAATGGACGAAGGCAGGATAATGGTGGCGTGTGGGATGCGACCTGGAAGGCGCATGAGCAGGCTCGCGCGCTCGCCCGACTCCGGAAAGAAGCTGGGTTGGCGGCGGCTGAGGCGAGCGGCCAGACGAATTCCGGCTGGTTTGAGGTCGACCAACGTGAGTACTACATCACTTCTCAAGATGCCGTAAAAGGCGGGTGGTGGGTTGCATGGCCGGAACAAGTATTGTTCGATACTCTCCAGCAGGCGTTGAAGAAAGTATCGCTGCCGGCGTATCTGGGCTGCGCCGTGGAGGTAGGCGGCCGAGCAGTTCCGGGAACCGTGAAAGCGGAACCGGTGCTGGCCATCATTGCCGGTTCGTCGGAAGACTCCGCCGATCGCGGGTTGTCCGTCGCCATTGGACTGGCCGATCCGAACCTGCTCTATGCGCGTCAGCAGATGCGGACATGGTGGTTCGGGTCCTTGATCGCGATTTCTGCGGGTTCGGTCCTCTGTGGAGTCCTCGCCGCCTGGCGCGGGTTCAGGGACCAGCAACGGCTGGCCGAGATGCAGGGCAACTTCGTTTCGAGCGTTTCACATGAAATGCGCGCGCCGATCGCTTCTGTCCGGCTAATGGCGGAGGAATTGGTGGATCGCGGGCCGTCGGCCCCGGAAAAGTCCGGCGAGTATCACGGTTATATATTGCAGGAATGTCGCCGGCTCTCGGGTTTGATCGAAAACGTGCTTGATTTTTCACGCCACGAACAGGGCCGCAAACAGTATCACTTTGAGAGGACCGACTTGCGGCCGGTGGTGGATGAGACTATCCATGTCATGCGCAGTTACGCCTCCGAGCAAAAAGTCACTATTCGTCAGCAAATTGAGGGCACCCCCTTCGACCTCGACCTCGATGCTGCGGCCATCCAACAGGTCGTTGTGAATCTGCTCGATAATGCCATCAAACATTCTCCAGCCGGCGCCGCGGTCGAGGTCGGCCTGGCCTATCCGTCTCCCGGCTTGCACCCCGCCACCCACACCCATCAGCTCAACAATGGCGCGACACCCTTCCGGCTCTCCGTCCGCGACCAAGGCCCGGGCATTCCCGACGATGAACAGCGGCGGATCTTTCAACGATTCTACCGCCGGGGGACGGAGCTGCGACGGGAGACCCAGGGAATCGGGCTCGGCCTGGCAATCGTGCAATATATCGCCGAAGCACACGGCGGCACGGCGAGAGTAGAGAGCTGTTGCGGACAAGGCAGCCGGTTTATCGTCGAATTGCCGGTGCCCCACGCGAAACCGTCATGAACGAAATCCCACCTGCGGCAGAGAACCGACCACTCCCCCGCATTCTCGTGGTCGAGGATGAACGCCCCATGCGGATCGTCCTCCGCGATTGCCTCGAGCGCCAGGGCTACCGCGTTCTGGTGGGTGGAGATGGCGCCGAGGCACTCGATCTCGCCCTGCGCGAACAACCGGACTTGATCGTACTCGATATCATGATGCCGCGCGTCGATGGACTCGCGGTGTGCGCCGAACTGCGACGTCTGGCCAGATCCGTGCCCGTCCTGATGCTCACCGCCAAAGGCACGGTTGAAGATCGCGTCCGCGGCCTTGACGCGGGGGCGGATGATTATTTGGTCAAACCCTTCAGTCGCGCTGAACTGCTCGCGCGCGTTCGGGCCTTGCTTCGGCGCACCACGCGGAAGGTGTCCCCCATTGGAGGTGTTGCCTTTGGCGATATTCGAATTGATTTCGCACAACGGCGCGCGTGGCGCCGGGACGTCCCGGTCACGCTTACCGCAAAAGAATATGAGATCCTGCGGCTCTTGCTCGAGCGACCGGGCGAGGTGATCTCACGCGAACACTTCCTCGACGCCGTTTGGGGCTATACCTCATTCCCCACCACTCGCACCGTGGACCGACACATCGCCACGCTCCGGACCAAATTGGGAGACGTCGCCGAGGAACCGCGATGGATCCGAACCGTGCACCGTGCCGGTTACCGATTCGATGGGCCCGTGAATCAAGGGCAGTCGTAAACCGATCCTTCACCATCTGCAGTTGAACGAACCTCTTCCTTGGCATCATCCTGTCCACAATCATTCTGCCACGCCCAGGAGCGCGGCTTGTGTACCGTCTGCGGGACCAGCCGCAGCAATGGACCACCGTCGCCTCACGGTTCGAGAACGAGGACGAGGACGAGAACGAGGACGAGGGACGAGCACGCACCCGCTGTTCGTGTGCGCATAGCCGCAGTAACGTACGCCCGTCGCCTGACATGGGCGCCGGAGCGTGGTTGTCCCATCTGCAATAGGTGCGCGTCGGCCGGAGCGAGGCCTTGTCAATGGGATCACTTATCTCTAGCTTAAGCGTTTCAATGGCAAACGAAGGCTGGGATCCGATTGCAACCTCGTCTGGACTGCGTGCCGGGAAAGGTCGTTGCGCGTTTCAAACCGTCTGCCGGGAGCAGTCATATCACTCCGAGATCCAGTCCCCATGAGCGCGCTGCTTCTCGAAATGCGGGCGATCGGCAAGGCATTTCCGGGAGTACGGGCTCTGGACGGCGTGGACTTCGATTTACATGCCGGAGAGGTGCACGTGCTGTTGGGCGAGAACGGTGCGGGCAAATCCACGTTGATGAAAATTTTGAGCGGCGCCTACCGGTGCGACTCGGGTGAGGTGTTTCTTGGCGGGAAAGCAGTCCGACTTCATCCGCCCGCGGAGGCGCGCCGACAGGGGATCAACACGATATACCAGGAGTGCAGCCTCGTGCCGCATCTGCCGGTCTATGCCAATGTCTTTCTGGGTCGTGAGCGTAATCTGGGTGGCGGGATCCTCAATCGTCGCGCGATGCGGGCCGCCACATCGCAGATTCTTCACGACCTCGGCATTGAACTCGACCCGGAGGTTCGCGTGGCCCGGCTCAGTATCGCCCAGCAACAAATGGTGGAGATTGCCCGTGCGCTCGCGTTTACCGCTCGAATTATTGTGATGGACGAACCGACGTCGGCTTTGACCCAAACCGAGATACGCACGTTGTTTGGCCTGATCCGCGCCGTGCGCGAACGCGGAGTCGGGATCGTTTACATCTCGCATCGCATGGAGGAAATCATGGAGGTGGGCGATCGCGTGACGGTCTTGCGCGATGGCCGCCGAGTGGCTACGGCGGCGGTCCGGGAAGTCACCATCCCCCAGTTGATCCGATGGATGGCGGATCGTGAACTGAAGGATCATTTTCCAAGGCGCCCTACCCCGCCGGGCGAGCCGGCGCTCGAAGTGGAAGGCCTCAGCACATCGGACAAGCTCCATGGGATCCATTTCGCTCTTCGCCGTGGGGAGATTCTCGGGATTGCCGGGCTGATGGGGTCGGGGCGCAGCACGCTGGCACGAACGCTTTTCGGAGAATTGAAGGCTTCAGCCGGTTGCCTTCGGGTTCACGGCAGAATGGCGAGAATCCGATCCCCGGGGGCGGCGATACGTCATCGCCTGGGTTATCTGCCGGAAGACCGGAAGCAAATGGGATTGGTGTTGTCGCTGTCCGTGCGCCAGAACATCTCGCTGGCGAACACCGATTCTACCTATGCGTGGGGTTTTCACCGACCGGCTCGCGAGCAGCAACTGGCACAGACCCAGGTCGGCCAGTTGCGCATCCGGACGCCGCACCTCGAGCAACCGGTGATGAATCTCAGCGGCGGTAATCAACAGAAAGTGGTGCTGGCCAAATGGCTCGCCCGCGAAGCAGACGTGCTCATCTTCGACGAACCCACCCGGGGAATTGACGTCGCTTCGAAGGTGGACATCTACGAGTTGATGAATCGATTGACCGAACGCGGGGCGGCAATCCTGATGATTTCGTCCGATCTGCCGGAGATCCTGGGTATGAGCGATCGGATTCTGGTCGTGCGCGCCGGAAGGATTGCGGCGGAGTTTTTTCGAGGGGCGGTGGACCAGGAGACCGTCTTAAGGGCGGCGTTGGGGAATTAAGGGATGAAGGTTCGCGAGCTTGTTTTACATCACGGCCGGCAGTTGGGAACGCTGATCGGGCTGCTGGGGCTTTGCGGGGTATTGACCCTGTTCAGCCCCTATTTTCTGACGCTGGGTAACCTCCGGACGGTAGTCGAGCAATCCGCCATCAACGGGATCATCGCCGTGGGAATGACTTTCGTTATTATCAGCGCTGGCATTGATCTCTCGGTGGGTTCAATCCTGGCATTTGGCGGGATCGTGCTCGCTCTGCTGTTGCAGGCGGGATGGGGCACGGGAACGGCCGTGTCCCTGGCTATCCTGGCGGGGGGCTTGTGCGGCCTGATCAACGGCCTCCTCGTCACTCTGGGTCGGTTGCCGCCTTTCATTGCCACGCTGGGCATGATGAGCGTGGCGCGGGGGGCGGCCTTATTGATGACCGATGGACGCCCGATATCGGGATTTGGAAGCGGTTTTCGGGTTTTGGCGACCGGCCAATTTCTTGGGATACCGGCGGCGGCGTGGATCATGTTGATCGTTTATGGGGTTGCCCATCTCCTCCTCACGCGGACGCAGTTCGGTTTGTACACCTATGCGATGGGTGGGAATGAACAAGCTTCGCACTTGTCCGGGGTGAACGTCCGGCTGCACAAGTCCGTAGTTTATGTGTTGTCCGGCTGCACCAGCGCCATAGCGGCGGTGGTGCTCACGGCGCGGCTGAATTCGGCGCAACCGATCGCCGGCATCGCCTACGAGTTGGACGCGATCGCGGCGACCGTGATTGGGGGGACGAGTCTCATGGGTGGTCAGGGCACACTGGGCGGCACGTTGATCGGGGCGTTGCTGATGGGAGTGCTGCGGAACGGTCTGAACCTGCTGGATGTTTCCTCATTCCTCCAACAGATTATCATTGGCGCGGTCATCATCGCGGCGGTACTGTTCGACACTGCCTTTAAACGACGTCCATCATGAATCGATTGTCACGGATCACTCTAGCCCTGGCGCTGCTCGGCGCCGGGCTCACAAGCTGCCGCCGCGGCGAGCAAGACACCGGGCCTGGTGGTGGCCCGCGGATCGCCCTGGTCTGCAAAACGCTTAACAGCCCGTTCTTTCTCGACATGAAACGGGGTGCGGAGGCGGAGGCGCAGCGACTCGGCGTGAACCTCGTGGTCCAGGCGCCGGAACGCGAACTCGACGTCGAAAAGCAAATGCAGATCGTCGAGAATCTGATTCAGACCCGGGTCCAGGTGTTGTGCCTGACGCCAAGTGGTTCGCGCGAGCTGATCCCGGTCATCGCCAAAGCGAACAAGGCGAACATACCCGTCATTATCGTCGATACCCGTCTTGATCCGGCCAGCCTGGAAGCGGAAGGCGCCAGGATCCTCACGTTCATCGGCTCGGACAATTATGATGGAGGCCGCCTGGCCGGCGAACATATTGCCCGCGTTCTAAAGGAGTCCGCCCGAGTGGCACTGCTCGAGGGTATTCCCGGGCACGAGACTGCTGACAGCCGTTTGCGTGGGTTCCGCGATGCGGTGGCCGGCGCGGACCAGGTGAAAATTGTGGCCTCTCAGACCGCCAACGCGGAGCGGGACCAAGGTTTTAATGTCACCCAGAACCTGCTCCAGGCGCACCGGGATCTCAATGCGATCTTTGCCGGAAACGACTTGATGGCCCTGGGCGCCGTTGAAGCGGTGGCGGCGGCGGGACGGACCGGCGAGATTAAGATTATTGGGTTCGATGCCATCGAGGAGGCGCGCAAAGAAATTGCCGCGGGACGTATGGAAGCATCGGTAGCGCAGAACCCGGCGGAGATGGGCCGGCTCGCCGTTGAGTACGCCGTAAAGGCCTTGCATGGCGAAGTCCCTCCTTCATATATCCCGGTGAAGATCGAACTCATCACTCGCGAGAAACTGGGTGGCCATGCGGCCCCTTGAACAACGATAGAGCGCTATGACTCCTGAGACCCTGCAGAATTACATCCACGGCCAGTGGATTGAGGCCGAGCGCTCGGGAACATTGCCGATCGAAAATCCCGCCACGGGCTCGATCCTGGGGCAAGTTCCGCTCTCCACCGCCGCTGAGACCCGGCGGGCGGTTGAGGCCGCGTCGGGCGCATTCCCGGCGTGGAGTCGTACCCCCGCCGCGAAACGCGTGCAACCACTATTCGCACTGCTCGAATTGATGCGACGGAACGAAGAAGACCTGGCCCGCTCAATCACGGAGGAGAACGGCAAGTCGCTCTCCGACGCCCGTGCGGAAATGAAACGGGCGATCGAGAATTGCGAGGTGGCCTGTGGCATGCCGGTTCTCCAACAGGGCGACAAGTTGGTGGGAGCTGCCGAGGGTATTGACGGCGAAGTGCTCCGAGTGCCCTTGGGGGTGTTCGGCATGATCGCGCCCTTCAACTTTCCGGGCATGGTACCTTTTTGGTTCTTTCCCTACGCGATCGCTGCCGGGAATACCTACGTGCTCAAGCCATCCGAGCAAACGCCGTTGACCATGCAACGGATCACCCGGTTGCTCGATGAGGCCGGTTTTCCGGCTGGCGTATTCAACCTGGTGCATGGTGATAAGGTCGTCGCGGAAGCGTTGATGGACCATCCCCAGGTCCAGGGTGTCTCCCTGGTGGGATCGACACGCACCTGTCGCGCGGTGGCCGAAAAATGTGTGCGCAACCAGAAACGATTTCAGGCGATGGGCGGCGCCAAGAATCATCTGGTAGTTATGCCTGATGCCCGCATTGATGAGGTCATTCGCAACCTGCTTTCATCGTGCTTTGGTTGCGCCGGGCAACGATGCATGGCGGCCTCCGCGATTGTGGCGGTGGGGCACAAAACTTATGAAGATGTTTGCCGCCGCCTCGTCGAGGCTTGCGGCCAGCTTGTGGTGGCCAACCCCCTCGACCCGGCCGTGTCGGACAACCCGATGGTCATGGGCCCAGTGATTTCCACCAAAGCGCAGAAATTTATTCATGACATGATCGAAACCGGAATCCAGGAAGGGGCTCGGTTGGCGTTGGATGGTCGCGGGGTTCAACCTCCGGAATGTGCCGATGGGCATTATGTCGGGCCGACCGTTTTCACGGATGTGCGCCCCGGCATGGCGATCCATGAAACGGAGATCTTCGGCCCCGTAGTGGTCGTATTGCCGGCGGCCGATTTCGACGAGGCTGTTCGCATTCTCAACCATCATCCTTATGGAAACGGCGCGTCCATTTACACTCAGAGCGGTTATTGGGCCCGCCGCTTCAAACTGGAAGTCGACTGTGGCATGATCGGCGTCAACGTCGGAATCCCGGCGCCGGTCGCGCAACTCCCCTTTGGCGGGATGAAATCCTCCCAGTTCTCGACGATCAAGGCTCAAGGCCGCTCGGTGATCGACTTCTTCACCGAGCGGAAGGTGATTACGGAGCGGTATTGGCCTGAAGTGCAAGGTCGGTAACCAAAGCGCCGGTTGCAGCCGCACGCCACAAAGCCTCCCGACCGTTCGATCGTGACCACGAGGCGGCAGCAAGTGAACGAGCGTAGTCGGCTTCGGTCTCACTGGAGCTCGTCCCTCCCTTCGAAACCAGTACCAGTCCCCGCCCGCGAGCCGTCGCTTGACGATCCCATGTGCGATGGGCTAAATGCCGGCATGCGACGCGCACTTCCCGGCCTGCTCATGCTTTTCGCGATTGGACTTGGGCTTCCCGCCGATACTCCTTTGCCCGCCCCCGCCGATGCGCCCACGCCTTCACCCAACACGCTTACCGCCGAGGAAAAGGCGGCGGGCTGGAAACTCCTGTTCGATGGCCGGACGGCGAAAGGTTGGCGCAATTTCAAAAAGAACAGCTTCCCGAGCCAGGGTTGGGTCGTCGAGGACGGGATGCTTACGAAGCAACCCGGCATCCATGGCGGGGACATCATCACGACCGAGACGTTTCTGGACTTCGAGTTGACGTGGGAATGGAAGATCCCTCCCGGCGGAAATAATGGCGTGAAATACTTCATCACCGAAGATCGTGACGCCGCCATCGGGCACGAGTACCAGATGATCGACGATTCCGTCGTCGGGGAGCCCAAGGGCAAGACCGCCGCCTTTTATGCCGTGCTCGCGCCCTCGGCCGATCATCAGCCCCCCCGGATCAATGACTGGAATTATTCGCGCATCATGGTCCAGGGCCAGCACGTCGAGCATTGGTTGAACGGTGAAATGGTGTTGGAATACCAACTGGGCAGCCCGACGGTCCTGGCCGGGGTGGCCAAGAGCAAATTCAAGAATGTCCCCGGCTTCGGCTTCAAGCTGCGTGGCCATATCCTCCTCACCGACCACACCGACGCGGCCCATTTCCGGAATATTAAAATCCGGGAATTACCGGTGAATTAATCCGTGGCGCCCGAGATTTCCATCATTGTTCCGGTTTACAACGAGGAAGATAATGTGCCGCCCCTGGCGCGCGAGGTCGTTGCCGCCTTGCAGGCTGAGCCGCGGATCTTCGAATTGATCTTTGTGGATGACGGCAGTACCGACGCCACGCGCGCGCGAATCGCCCAGGCACATACCACGGATCATCGAGTTCGCGCGGTGCATCACGAACGCAACGCCGGCCAAAGCGCCGCATTCTGGACCGGGCTTCAGACGGCCCGGGGTTCCATCATCGCGACCTTGGACGGCGACCGGCAGAATGACCCGGCCGATCTTCCGGGATTGTTGGCTCGCCTGGCCGAGGCCGAATTCGTCTGTGGCGTTCGATTGAAGCGCCAGGACAATTGGATTCGCCGGGCGTCGTCCTTGATCGCCCGCCGTGCCCGTCGCGCCGCGTTCGGCGTCGACTTCCGGGACACCGGCTGCTTCCTCAGGGTCTTTCGGCGTGAATCCATTGCCGGCATTCTGCCCTTCAACGGCTGGCACCGCTTCCTTCCCGTGCTGGCCCATGGGACGGGTGCGCGCGTGCTCGAAGTCCCAGTCAACCATCGCCCCCGTATGTCAGGCGTCTCCAAATACGGCGTTTGGAATCGTCTGGGACGCGGCATCTGGGATCTTTTCGGAGTCATCTGGTATCAACAACGAAGGCTGAGGCCGGTTACATTTACCGAAGTCCCTCCGCTAGCCGGGAAAATTCACACGTGAAAAGCCCACTTCCATTCCCATCATGATGACGGTTCAATAACTTGCACACCTGACATGGCGGCAACCCCATCAACCGATCGCACCACAGAGTTGGCCGTAACCGGAATGAGCTGTAATAACTGCGCGCGCCACGTCACTGAGGCGCTCCAGTCGGTCCCTGGCGTCGCTGCGGTGGATGTTCGGCTCGAAGAAGGCCGGGCCACGATCCGCTGGCAACCCGATTCCCATCCCACCTCGGATCTGCTCGTCGAGGCAGTTACGAAAGCCGGGTACCAGGCACAGCGGATTGAGCCAGACCAATCCGGTTCCCAAGCCGGTTCATCCTTTCACGCGTGGAAATTCAACGTCATCTTCGGCGCCGCGCTCACATTGCCGCTGATGATTGGCGAATGGGTCCTGGGCCTTGGCGACACCGTGGGATTCAAGTGGTTCTCATTTGCGACCGCCACACCGGTCCTGCTGGTTTGTGGTCGCGGATTCTTCCGGGGGGCCTGGCAGCAACTCAAACGGGGCCATTCGAACATGGACACCCTGGTCGCTCTCGGCTCGACCACCGCCTATGGTTACAGCTTGTGGGGACTGCTGGCGGGTTGGCCGGGGCACTTCTATTTCATGGAGGCGGCCGCCATCATCACGCTCGTCAGCGCCGGCCATTGGATGGAGGCCCTCGCAAGCCGCCGGGCCACGCATTCGCTGCGCGCGCTTATGGATCTCACACCGCCGACCGCCCGGCGTCTCGGCTCCACTGAAGCAGAGGAGGAGATCGCGGTGGCTGATCTGCGCGTCGGGGACCGCATTGTGCTCAAACCCGGCGAGCGTGTTCCCACCGATGGCGAGGTCATTGAAGGGCATTCGGCAGTCGACGAGTCGATGCTTACCGGAGAACCCCGACCGGTGGAAAAATCAGAGGGGCAATCGCTCATCGGCGGCACCGCCAACCTGGACGGCCGACTGGTCCTGCGCGTCAACGCCACCGGGGAAGCGACTGCGCTGGCTCAGATCATTTCGGTGGTTCAACGGGCTCAGAACAGCCGCGCCAACATCCAGAAACTCGGAGACCAGGTCAGTAGCGTCTTCGTCCCCATTGTGGTCCTCATCGCGATCTTCACCGCCTTGTGGTGGGGGCTCGGCTACTCACATGCCGTCCAATTGAGCGATACGCTCGCCGGCCTGCTCTGGCAACCCTTCATCCCTGCCACCGCCCTCGCCGCCGCTATCATTCATGCGGCCGCTGTCCTAATCGTTGCCTGCCCCTGCGCCATGGGCCTCGCCACACCCGCCGCCATCATGGCCGGCACCAATGCCGCCGCCCGACGCGGCATCCTCATCCGCGACGGCATAGCCCTCGAGAAATCCGGCCGCGTCACATCAGTGATCTTCGACAAGACCGGCACCCTGACCCAAGGAAAACTCACCGTCGCCGCCGTTGAACCCCTGGGCGAAATCCACTCTTCGGTCACGGAGCTCCAGCACCTGGCCGCCCGCCTTGCCCGTCCCTCGAACCATCCCCTCAGTCAAGCCATCGCCGCACTTGAACCCAGGACCGCTAGTCCAACCACCGACGGCTCCCAGGCCGAACCTTTCGCGCATTGGCGGGAAATCCGCGGGCGTGGCGTCGAGGGCGTTTTCCGCGCTCTGTCCGACTCGAAGTTCCGGCTCGGCTCTCTGGCATGGCTCCGGGAGATGGGCGCCGATTTCGACGGCACGTCGGGGTTCGCTGATCAATGGTCGGGCCGTGGTGCGACCGTTCTCGGTTTCGCCCGGGATCAACGTCTGCTGGGGCTGTTCGCCCTGCAGGATGCCCTCAAACCCAACGCGGCCGAAGTGCTCCAAAACCTCCGTGGCACGGGCCTTAGGCTTTATTTAATCACCGGCGACCAAAGGTCTACGGCCAATGCCATCGCACACGAGATGGGCCTCGACGCCGAGCACGTCTATGCCGAAGTCCGGCCGGAAGAAAAGAGTCGCATCGTCGCCGAGCTCCAACAACGGGGCGAGCGGGTGGCCTTTGTTGGGGATGGCATCAATGACGCCCCGGCGCTCGAACAAGCGGATCTGGGCATCGCGGTGAGCAAGGCCAGCGACGTCGCGCGAGAGGCGGCCGACATCATATTGCTGAACTCGGACATTCAGGCCATCCCGGAGGCGCTCCAGCTCGCCCAGGCGACCCTCCGGACGATCAAACAGAATCTGTTCTGGGCCTTCTTCTATAACGCCGCGACCATTCCCCTCGCCGCTCTCGGTTACCTGAGCCCGGTCCTCTGCGCCCTCGCGATGGGCTTGTCTGACCTGGTCGTGATTGGCAATGCCCTGCGGTTGCGCGCCTGGAAACAACGATCATGAAAACACACGTGCTCCGATGCCTATTCCTCCTGCTGTACGCCGGCCCGCTCCTGGCGCATGCCCAGTCCGACGCCTGCCCGCTATTTGATGGCAAGACCTTCGCCGGGTGGGAGGGCGACACCAATGGCACCTGGCGGATTGTCGATGGCGCGTTCGTCGGTGGCTCGCTCGAACATCAAGTGCCTCGGAACGAGTTCCTGGCCACGCAACGTTCCTACACCAATTTTGTGTTGACCTTGAAATTCAAGCTTGTAGGCACTGAGGGTTTCGTCAACGCCGGCGTCCAGTTCCGCAGCGTGCGCGTGGTGGATCCTCCCAACGAAATGCGGGGGTACCAGGCCGATATCGGCGAAGGCTGGTGGGGCGCGCTCTACGACGAATCCCGACGAAACAAGGTCCTTGTCCAGCCCGATCCCGAGGCCGTTCAACGGGCGCTCAAGCCGGACGATTGGAACAACTACACGATTCGCTGCGAAGGTCGCCGGATTCGCACCTGGCTGAATGCCGAGCCCATGATCGATTACACCGAGACGGACGAAACCATTCCACAACACGGTCTCATCGGTCTCCAGATCCATGGCGGCGCCAAATCTGAAGTGAGCTACAAAGATCTGACTCTCGAAATCCTGCCGGATTGACCGCGCCGTCGCTGGTCACTCGAGCAGGATCACACGAAAGAACCGGCGCTCTATGGAAGGAAACCCCGGATCCCATTGGCGCATCAGACCACCCTCAAGCGCTTCGGGTTGCCCGGAGAGTTGCTCCCAAACCATGCCGTCGAGGGCCTCTCGGAACTCCAGACGGTAATGACGGTCCGCCGCGCCGGGCCACTGCAATTCGCCGGTACCCGCATTCTGCACATACCGAAGGGCAAAAACGGATCCGGGATCCAATGGGTCGGTTCCGACCCTGAATTCGTCCCGGTCCGTCAATCCATCCGCATCGGCATCTCCATCTCCGTCGCGATAGGCGCCACCGAAATGACGTAATTCCCAAAGATCGTCCATCCCGTCGTCATCGTGGTCTCCCGCGGTCAAAACGGGCGTTTGCCAGGTAAATACATCCAGCGTCCCATTCCAATCCCGACCGGTCAGGCCGGCGGCGCTGGAATTGAAAACGACGATCCCGCCCCGGGCGCTGATCCGCGGGGAAAAGCTCCAGCCATCGTCCGTTCCTGGGCTCCCGATGCCCGCGCTCACCAACCAAGTCCCTTCCAAATCCAGGTCCCGAACAAAAATGTCCGGTTTGAGGTTGAAGTCGATCCCTACCAGGTCCGGGGCATTGCTCTGAAAAGCCACCAGCCGGCCATCGGAGCTCATATCCGGGTGGCGCGATCTCCCGGATGCAGCTTTCCCGGAAGGGGTCGCGCTGACCAACCTCGGCAAACCTGGCGCGAGCCGGTCGACCACATAGACATCGCTCATCCCGTTCGAATCCGCTGTAATCAAGGACGCGCAGGTGCTGAATGCCACCCGTTCGCCATCCGCACTTACCCGAAGCGAATCCAAATCCGTCGGAGGGACCAGATCGGCTGGAGCGCTGACCAGTTCCATCGTTTCCGAGGTGTTGACGTCCAACAGTTGGATGGATTGGCGCCCCCCGGAAGCGGCAGTGCCGTAGACAATCCATCGGCCGTCCGGCGTGATGGCCGGTACTCCCGCCACCGAGGGGACCCGTTCCATGGAAGCCAGTGATTCGAGGTCGGCTATGAAAAGACCGCGGGCCGGACCCGCCAGGAAATAAACGCGGCCATCCGGAACGATGGCCAGCGGCAAATCGGCCAATGTCCATCCGAGATCAGGTGCCGCCGGCACTCGTCGCGTCGTGCCCGCAAGGACATCGCGCACGAAGAGGTCGAGCGTTGCCTGCGAGTCGCCTTCCACAAGGTCCGAGGCCATGCTCATGAAACCGACCCACCGGCCGTCCGCACTCAAGAGCAGCGGCATTCTCCATTCGACGCCGCCCGCCTCACCCGACGTTGTTTGACTGACCAGCGCGGTCGTGCCCGGGCCGATTTCTCGAAGATAAACATCGACCGTTTGATTCGTGTCCGAACCGGCGAGATCGGTTGCGCGGCTGTAAAAGGCCACAAACCGGGCGTCGGGAGTCATGACTCCGCCCCACGACATTCCATTGCCGGTTCGGCCGTCGGCCGTTGTGCTCAGCGCCAGGGTCACGCCCTCCTCCCGATCACGGAGGAAGACATCCGATTCGCCGTTCGCGTCATTCTCGACGAGATCGTCGGCCAACGAGGTGAACAACAGGTGAACTCCATTGCTACTACTCACTGCCCGAACTTCCAGTCCAGACGGTCCCGTCGGAGTTTCGGGAACCTCCTGGGGATGGCCCGGTGAGAGCATTTGGACTTCCCGGGTATCCGTATCCCAGGCGAACGCATCCAGGTATTGATTTCTGTCGTCCGGCACAAGATCACCGTCCGGCGCACTGAAACCCAAAACGGTGACATCGTCGTTCGCCACCACATTGAAGCAATCTCCTGAGCTGGAACCAGCCTGTGTGATCGAGGGGCTCGCGTGGTGCGTCGCGCCGGCGGCAAGGTCCCGCAGGTAGACCTGGGTCCGGCCACCCACAACCCCCGCCACCAGATCAGACGCGGCGCTCATAAAGGCCAGGCGCTGGCCATCGCTGGAAATCCAATACGCCTGCACAGCCGCCGCGGAGGGTTGCCCGTTCGTGTTCAAAGTGACCACTTCGTCCGTGCCGGCCGCTCCATTCCAGATCCGCACGTTATTCGGCGCCTTCGGCGATCCTTCACCGAACAGGTAGGCGACCATCTGACCATCCGCCACGACTTGAAATTCGCTGGCGAACCGTTTCTCAGCCCCGGGCAGCGCACTGATCCTCGTGATGATTCCGGTCTCGATGGAGCGGGCATAAACTACCGAGGCGGGAAGTCGCTCGATGGTCAGATCCCGCGCGGTGCTGAGGAAGTAGACGCAACCTCCCGCGATCACTGGCGAACTGGATTCACCCTGCTGGGTGGGTTGGCCGTTGAGGTTTCGTGAAACAACGATGTTCGTCTCCAGCTCCATGTCGCGCACGTAGACTTGCAGGCTCCGCCCGAACGATGGCAGTCCCAATGTCACACTGGCCAGGCTGGCAAAGGCGACAAACCGTCCGTCCGCGCTGATACTTGGCGAATGCGAGGCCCCTTGCGACATCCATGGCGCGTCCGCACTCCCGGAACCATTCCAACTAACACTGACCAATCGAGTGGTGTCCTGCGACAGATCACGAAGGAAAATATCGTCCGCACCGTTCCAATCATTCTCCACCAGATCGCTCGCTTCGCTCACGAAGGCCATGAATCGACCGTCCGAGGTCAAGACTGCGCTATGCGACGGTCCATTCCCGCCCCCGGTGTTCCACCGATTCAAGCTCACCAAATGTGTTGTCCCCGTGGCGACCTCATAACAAAACAGATCGCCCAACCCTGACACCGGATCAGGGGTGAGGTTCCGCGCCTGGCTCTCGAAGATCACCTGTTTCCCGTCGGCGGCGAAGAAGGCGCTCAGGACCGGACCGTCTGCGTGTTGATCCCCCAACCCACGCGTGATCTGGATGAAGGAATTCGATACACGATCGCCCAGGAAAAGGCTCAATTCTCCCGAGGTAGGCGGTGATACCAGGTTTGGGGCATCGCTCAAGGCCAGGAAAAACCGGCCATCCGAACCCACATCCGCGATCAACGTATTCCCCGCCGCTCCCATGGGAGGCAAGTTCTGGCGCTCCGATGCCAAGTTCGGAAAGGCGGCAAGCAACGGACAGGGAAGCAAGAATGCGAGCCCCATCCACCAAAACCAGTGCAGACATTTCATAGGTCAAGCGAGGATTTGTGAGGTCAAGAGACGCTCGCCGTTATCCACTCATGACGGGCCAAGGTTCTCTCGATAGGTCCGGTCAGCAGCAGAGGACTTGCCGTTTCAGAGGCGCGGGTTTCCAAGCCCCGAAATTTCACCCGAACACCGGGTGGATGGTAGCGGGCGTTTCAGGTGAGAGATTTCCGGGTCAGAAGGTCCAGCACATTTCCGCTCGCAGGAAGCTCAGCAGATTCCGTTGAGCATAGTAATCGCCCTGCCAGACGAACTCGCTCCAAAGATGCCCCTTCAAGCGAGGACTGAAGTTGTGCGTGAGGACCGCCTGCAGGAAATGCCCGCGGAAATTGCCGTCGCCGCTGAAGGCGGTCGGCCGGATGGTCCGGGTGGGTTCCTCCTGGGGCGCGAACAGGGCATTGTAATAAACGCCGGCCTGCGTCCCTGCGAAGGGCTGCAAAGTCCAACCGGCTCCGACTCGCTGGATGTTATTGATTTGGGCAATCTTTCCCCCGGTCTCGTAAACATAGGAATAGATGTAAAGCTCGCTCCATCGCGGCCACCGTCCCCATAACAAATCGAACATTTCATCCTGCCCAGCCGTGTCGGGATCGTCGCCCGAGAGATACTCATAGACCAGATGCGCCTGGTTGTTTAATCGATCACTAAAGGCGTAGCTCAGCCGGGCATTCGCCCCGAACGCATCCACCTCGCGCCGTCCGGGCGTGGCGTCCGCGTTACTCACCATAGGATCGTTTTTGCTGCCGAACTGGTAAGCGCCCTCGGCGGAGTACCGACCAATGTCCGGCAAATGTCCCGGTGACCTTGCCTCCCAAGGTATAGAGATCCGCGTCGTCGCCATTGGCGAGTTCCCGTTCGTCGCCCTTGTAGATGAAATAGCCGTCCACCTGGGTATGGGGGAGGGACTTGTTCGAGGCATACACGATCACACCTTTTTCGTTCTGTTCGACCACCGCCGCCTGCTTATTATTGAAAACCGGGAGGCGATCATCCGCATTGGCCTGTTGGTCGATGGCGATCACGTCGAATCGAGTCTGGAGCTCCCTGGGCTCATAAGTGACCCGGGCGCTATCAAGGAAATAAGTCCACGACCCGTCCAGCGGCGTGCCATCGGCCACCAGCCACCAGTTCCAAAAATCTCCCATCACGATGTCTTGCCGGCCCGCGGCGATCGACAGTGGCTGGTCCAGAATGCTGTTCCAATTGAGATTCAAGTTGTCGACGATCCCGTAACGCCATTCCATCCCCTGCTCTCCCCGGTGAGAGCCCACGAACGAGGGCCGAGTCCAGTCGCGCGGTTCCGCGGCGACGCGGGCTTTCAGGGTCACATTGGTGACCGGCGTAACGGCCGTCCACAGTCGGCCGCGAAACCGGACTACGTTTTGTTCGTGCAACGGGTCGGTATCGACCAGGCTAACGATGTTGTTGTAGGTACTCGTCGCGCACCCGAAGATCCCAACCCCACGAGAACCAATCCCTCGGGTTCTTCAACTCACGCAAGGTTGTCTCGGTCGAACCTGGCGCGACCGGGGCCTTGGCAGGTCCCGCTGGCGCGGCGGCACGCTGAGCCGGCGATATCGATGCGGATTGAGCCGCGACTTCGTTCAGTCCCACCCAGGACATCACCGCGGCCACGAGAAACGAACCGAGTTTGTGCTTCATATAAAACTGGCATGGTCGTCCGAAGGCACCTGCTAACAGGTTAGAGCCGAATCCCGGGACGGACCAAAGCAACGCCGGAGATGGGCCTCCTCGCACGGTTGCGTCAAGGCGCTGACCACCCACGCCGCCAATGCCGAGAGCGGCAGACCGATAAACAACGGGTCAACCACCGGCCAGTTGGGGGAGTTTGCCAAAATACTGGTCTTCACGAGGCCGATGACCGTGCACTCCGGCATTTTCACGAAAGCAAGCCAGAATGCAGTGGCGGCGAAACCCGTAATCATGGAGACGAGCGCCCCGGTCGAGGTCATGCGCCGGAAAAAGATCCCGCCTAAGAATGCCGGCAGAAAAGTGGAAGCGCATAACCCGAAGAAGATCGCCGTGGCCCGGGCGATGATGCTCACTACGAATTGTTCTTTCTTGGCGTAATAGCCGATCAGCACCGCGAGCACCAAGCCCAACAGAATCGCGATTCGGACGACATAGATCGTGCGATCGGTTCCGCCCGGTTTGCGCTTCACCAGATTCTCAAACACATCCCGGCCCACGGCCGTGCCAACAGTGTGGAACTGGCTCGAGAGGGTGCTCATGGCCGCCGCCAGCAGGGTCAACAGGAAGATCAATCCGAACCACTTCGGCAATGCCGTGGTGATGTATGTCGGAATGATCTGATCCGAGACCCCTTTGGCAACCACGATCGACAGGCTCCGTCCCTGGGCTACCCGGTTCGGTCCCGCGCCCTCCGCCAAATAGGGCGCCGCGCGATCCAGGACCGCCGGAATCACATTGCCCTCGCGTATCATGCCCGATTCGTTGGTCATCTTCGCCACGGGCACCCATCGGCCATCCGCGTCGGTCGCCACCGAGGCCAGAACCGGACCGCCCGCGGCGCCCGGGCCAGTCTCTTTGAGCACGTCCCGCCAGGCGCCATCGTCGGCGCGCCGCAGCAATTGAAGCAGCACATGACCTTTGTCCGCATTCACGGTTTTGATCACCCTTCCCGAAAACAGCGGCCCGTGTTCGGAAAAATAGGCATTCGAGAGGGCGCCGGAAGTGAAGGCGATTCCGGTCATGGCGAGAATGAAAACGCCGCCGACACCCACGGCGCGGTTAAGCTCGCGCCGGCTTTTGACGGTCATGAACCGGACAGCGAGTTGTGGCTGCGCGAGCACTCCTATTCCGACGCCCATGACAATGGTTGAGACCACGATCCACCAGAGGTTGTATTGCGTCGCGCCAAACCCGAATTCCGGCATTTGGGTCCAACCCTGATGGCCGATCGCGGTGAGCGCAGGCGGGGCAAGGTCGGCGAGATCCGTGAGGGTTTGGTGACCCTCGGCCACTCCGCCCAGGCGGGTATAAGTGAACACCAACAAAAACCCCATGCCGATGAACATGATCACGCCCTGGAGTGCGTCGGTGTACATCACTCCCTTGAGCCCGCCGAAAAAGACGTAGGTGGCCACGATGGTTGCAAACAACAGGAGCGCGGCGTTGTAATCCATTTCGAAAGAGGTCGCGATGAACTCGGTTCCTCCAATCAGTACGGCCGCCCCATACAAAGGCATGAACAGGGCAATCACGACGCCCGCGAAAATCTGGATCGTTCGGCTTTGAAACCGGCGTCCCAGCAACTCCGGAAAGGTATGCGCATCGAGCCGATGTCCCAGCCGGCGCGTTGGTTCGCCCAAAAAAATGAAGGCGATAAAGATGCCGATAAAGATGTTACAGAACGTCAGCCACAAGAGTCCCATTCCGAAGACGCCGGCCACACCACCGAATCCGACGATGGCACTGGTGGAAATGAAGGTCGCTCCGTAACTGAGCGACATGATGAACGGGTGCGCTTTTCGGCCGGCGACGAGGTAATCGGTGGTGTTCTTGGTGCCCCGGTAACCGAGCCAGCCCAGGTAGGCTGTCACGCAGAGGTAGAGCAGGACGGCGAGGATATCGAATAAGGCGACTTGAGCGAGCATGAAGAGATGGTGTTTAGAGTTGGTCTTCGAACTGGTCTTCTTCCCTGGCCCAACGCACATCATCCTCGCGGATGATTTCCTCGCCCCGGTTCCAATTGCGCCAACTGTAGCCCACGCACGCCAGCGCGCTGGCCAGGCACAAGCCATAAGCCAACCAAACCCACGGATCAGGGATGCCCAACATCTTTACCTCGGTTGTTAAAGGTTATACCGCCGAAACAATTCCAACTCGTCCACCACGTTCACTTTCGCCTCCTGCAAAGCCGTAATCGCCCGGTCCGGATCACTAAACCGAAAGACCAACAACCCCAAATCCTCCTGTTTCACCGTGAAGGCATACATGTATTCCACATTGATGCCGGCCCCTTCGAAAACCTCGAGCAGCGCCGTCAATCCTCCCGGCCGATCCGCCACCTCAACCGCTACCACCTCCGTGATCTTCACCACCGCACCTTGCGATTCCAAAATCTCCTTCGCCCGGGCCCACTCCCGCAGGATCAATCGCAGAATCCCAAACTGCTGAGTATCCGCCAGACAGAGCGTGATCAGGTTGATCCCGGCATCCGCCAATACCCGGCACGCCCCGCTGAGCGCCCCGGGACGGTTCTCGAGGAAGACCGACAATTGCCTGAGTTTCATCACGCCTGGCTCCTACAGTTTCCGTTTGTCCGTCACCCGCTTCGCCTTGCCTTCGCTTCGTTGCAGGGTATGAGGTTCAACCAGGCGCACCTGGGCCCGGATCCCAATGACCTGTTCGACGGCATGAGACAAGCGCTGCCGCAACCCTTCGAGCGCTCCCACCGTATCGCCAAAAAAGTCCGAAGTGACCTCGACCTGCACTTCCAATGCGTCCAGTCCCTTAACCCGGTCGACGAGGATGTGGTAATGCGGCAGCGTCCCTTCCACGGCCAACAGCGCCGCCTCGATCTGGGATGGGAACACGTTCACGCCCCGAATGATCATCATGTCATCGGTCCGCCGCGAGATGCGCTTGATCCGCCGCAAGGTCCGTCCGCACGCGCATACGTCCGCGTCCAGCGCGCTGATGTCCCGGGTTCGATACCGGATCATCGGCATTGCCCGTTTGCAGAGTGTGGTGAGTACCAACTCGCCTTCCGCCCCGTCTGGCACGGGTTCAGCGCTTTGGGGATCGATCACTTCCGGGAAGAACATATCCTCGAAGATGTGCGGCCCGGCCTGGTGCCGGCATTCCATGGCCACTCCCGGCCCGATGATCTCAGAGAGCCCGTAAATGTCGTAAGCCTTGAGATTCGTTTCCGCCTCGATCCGCTCGCGCATGGCCTCGGTCCACGGTTCCGCCCCGAACACCCCGGCCCGCAAAGGCAGCTGCTTGAGGTCCACCCCGATTTCCCGGGACCGTTCAATCAAATGAATGAAATAGCTGGGTGTGCAGCAGATCGCCGTCACCCCGAAATCCTTCAGGATCATGATCTGTCGTTCCGTGTTGCCGCCCGAGATCGGAATGACCCCGGCGCCCAGGGCCTCCGCTCCGTAGTGCGCCCCCAGCCCGCCGGTAAACAACCCGTAGCCGTACGCGTTCTGGATCACGTCACCCCGGTGCAGCCCGCACGCCAAAAAGCTCCGCATCATCGCCTGCGTCCAGTCCTGCAAATCTTCCTGCGTGTAGGCCACGACGATCGGTTTGCCCGTGGTCCCGCTCGAGGCATGAAACCGCACAATCTCCTGCAACGGACTGGCGAACAATCCGAAGGGATAGGTGTCCCGCAAATCGGTCTTGGTCGTGAACGGCAGCCGCACAATGTCCGCCAGAGATTGGATCTTCTCCGGCGTCAGGTCTCGCTCGGTCATGCGTTCCCGGTAAAGCGGCACGCGATCGTAGGCGCGCTGCACCATCGATCGCAGCCGTTGGAGCTGCAATTCCCGCAACCGGGGCAAAGGCAAATAGTCTGGAGCACTGGCGGGATGAAACATGGAGTCGTTATGAGATTGCGGGTTCATGGGACAGGCTCACGCCAAACCGAACCCGCGGGGCCGGGTTCCAGGACGCCGCGAATGGAGTCCGCGCCGTTGGATCGCCGGACTCGCGGAGCTCGTCCCTCCGAGTCAACGCGTCGGTTCTTCGAAGATGCTTCATCGGCCCAGTACGGTTCGGCCCAGTTCAAAAGCCGCGCGGTTGATTTCCAGCAACGCTGCGGTGAAATTCGCCGCCAGCGCCTCGAGCCAGCATTCCTCCGGCAAATCCAGGCGCCGGCTCAACATCCCCATTAGCGCCACATTCATGCTTTTCCTGTTCGCCAGCCGATCCACATCCACCATCCCCGGCTCCAACAACACGCCCTCCGGCCCCAGATAACTCCGGTTATGTTCAATTTGATCGGCGGCCAGCACCACCAGGTAGTCCGCTTCTCCCCGGGAAATCATCGGGCTGAAGACCCGGGCGCCGAATCGGACATCGCTGTTTACTGAACCGCCCCGCTGGCTCATGCCATGCACCTCGGCCTTCTTGACGTCATGGCCCGCCCGAAATACGGCGTCGGCCAGGATATCCGAAGCCTTCAGGACGCCTTGCCCGCCCAACCCGGCAACGACCACACTGGTCACACGATCTCGCATGCGCATGGACATTCCTCTTCTTGTTGCTGGCGCTCGTATTCCCGGAGTTGCTTGGCTACCAGGATGCACGGCCTTCGCACAATGATCACCGCCAGCTCGCCGCTCTCCAGCGACTCGGCCAGGACCCGCTCGAATTCATCCGAACCCACCCGCGGTTCGACGACATGCACACGCCGCACTCCCATGCCCCGCGCCAACTCCTCAAACACCACCCGGCCCGTACCCTGGTGATCGAGCTTTCTGCCCGTGCCCGGATGTTCCTGATGCCCCGTCATCGCGGTGGTCGAATTGTCGAGGATGATCAGCACATGGCCGGTTGGCGGAGGATTGTAGATCATCTCGACGAGTCCGCTGATCCCGCTGTGCACAAATGTGCTGTCGCCAATGATACTCACCACTCTCCGGGCCTGATCCGGCGGCAGGACATGACGCAATCCCAAGCCTACACCCAGGCTCGCCCCCATGCAGACACAGGTGTCCATTGCCTCGAACGGCGCCAGCGCACCCAAAGTGTAACACCCAATATCCCCAGCCACGATCGCTTGCAGCTTGTTCAGCGTGCCAAAGACTTGTCGATAGGCACACGCATCGCAGAGCTGCGGAGGCTTCCCCGGCGCCGGCGCACTTTCCGGGGTGGTGTCGCCCATGAGTATCCTCCTTACCCGGACAACGTTAAATTCGCCGTAACGGTACATCTCCGCCTTGCCCTCCACCGCGATGCCCGCCGCGCGCGCCGCCTCCACCAGATAAGGGTCGCCTTCCTCGAGCACAAAACAACGATCAACCGAGGCCGCAAAATCACGGATCTGTTGGATGGGAAGCGGATGGGTCATTCCCAGTTTCAAAACGCTCGCCTCCGGCGCCGCCTCACGCGCATGGAGATAACTGACACCCGAGGTAACAATCCCCAGCGCCTTCCCCAGACGATCCTCGGCCTGCAACGGTCCGGTTTCGTTCCAAGCCGAGATCTCCGAGAGCTTCTGCCGCAATCGCCGGTGCGCCACCCGCGCGTACGCCGGAATCATGACTCGCCCGCGCAGGTCCCGCACAAATTCCGCCTTCGGAGGCGGTTCTTGCCCCGGCTGGGGATGCACCACGCTCTTGCTGTGGCATACCCGGGTGGTCACGCGAAAGAGGATCGGTATTCTCCAACGCTCGGATATCTCAATTCCCTGCCGGAAAAAATCGTAGGCCTCCTGGGAGTCGCTCGGCTCGAGCATCGGCAACCCGGCCGCCACCGCGTATCGCCGATTATCCTGCTCATTCTGGCTCGACGCCATCCCCGGATCATCCGCGCACACTACTATCAACGCCCCCGTCACCCCCGTGTAAGCCACCGTGAAAAGTGGATCCGCTGCCACATTCAGCCCCACGTGCTTCATCGTCGCCAGCGCTCGTCCGCCCCCGTAGGCCACCCCGATGCACACCTCAAGCGCGGTCTTCTCATTCGGCGACCACTGCGCCCGGCCACCATAACGTGAAAATGTTTCCAGGATCTCCGTCGACGGCGTCCCCGGATAACCCGCCCCCAGGGCAATACCGGCGTGTCTCGCGGCCAGCGCTATCGCTTCGTTGCCGCTGAGCAGCAGGCGCTCTGTCGGACGGACCTCGGATGTCGTCATGCGTTCGATTTCGACCCTGGGCCGGGCATCCCGTGGGCAAAGCGCTGGGCTTTTGAACAACTTGTCGAGTAAGACTCGGTTCAGGGTGGACGCGACAATAGGGGTAAGCGCAAATAACGGAAAGAGAAAAGTAGATTAGATTAATTTACTTCATGCAGTGAATCCGCTTCCGCCATCCACCCCGAGCAACCGCGCGGCGTTCCCGCCCTCAATCGCCGTTTCTACGGCCGCTTCCAGTCCAAACCCTCTCAACTGTTCCAGGGTCCGCAGCTGATCCACCCAGGGACTGTCCGAGCCAAAAACAAGGTAATCGGCGGGATGCCCGCGCAGAATCCGATCGGCTTGCGCGGGATCGATAAAATCAAAGCAGGTCGAGATATCGAGGTAAACGGGCCGGCCCAATAAATGACGCTCCACTTCATCCCAATCCATCCATGCCCCGAGATGGGCGGCAATGACTTTCAGTTGGGGGAAGCGATCCAGGACGCGGGCCAGCCGCGGCGGGTCGGCCACCCGCTCGCGCGGGAAAGCGATGTCGAAGCCGCAGTGCAGGAGGATAACCAGGCCGCAATCCTGAGCGGTGGCGTAGACCGGCTCGAGGCGCTCATCGTCGAGCACAAATTGTTGATAGTAGGGATGCAACTTGATGCCGCGAAATCCCTCCGCGGCGACCTGCCGTACCTGTTCCCCGGCCCCGTCGGCCCCCGGCAAAAGCGACGGAAACGGAAGTATTCGCTCCGATCGGATCGAATCGGACCACCGCAAGATGGATTCAAACTGGGCGGCTTTCGTGGCGATGGAAGCCACTACGGAAACTGCGATTCCCGCGCGGTCCATGGACCGCACGAGATCGGCGATCGTGCCGTCCAGCACGGCGGTCACCTGATCGGTTTCCGCCTGCAACTGGTTCATGGCGCGTTTTGCAAGATGATCCGGAAACGCGTGGGTGTGTACATCGATGATCATGAATGGAGGGAAAGAGTTTCGAACAAGAGTGCTCTCTCGGCAATTCATAATTGGCGGGGATAACTGCGCCATGGGCGTCTTCCGGGCGAACGTTGTCTCATCGCAACACCGCGGGGAAAGGCCGAGAGTTTTGGCTTGCATGTTGAAGCCAGTGCGTGCTGGTTCTAACCGAGAACATTCCCACGATCATTGGTCCGATGCCCGACATCGCCAACAACCCCGGAACATGAACCCTCCCATCAACCGCCGCAAATTCCTCAGTTCCACCGCCGCCGCCACCGGCGCCTTCACCATTGTTTCCCGGCACGTCCTCGGCGGTGCGGGTTTTGTCGCGCCCAATGACAAGATCGCCCTTGCCCATATTGGCATGGGAGCGCAAGGCATCTCGGAACTGGGCGGGTTGCTTGAAGACCCCCGCATTCAGATTATCGCGGTGTGCGATCCCAACCGGGACAGCCACGATTACATCGAGTGGAGCCGAAACAGCATTCGAGACCGCATCCGTACTTATCTGGACAATTCGACTTGGCGCGAAGGGGCGGGCGGTTGTCCCGGCGGCCGGGAAGTCGGACGCGAGATTGTGGAAACGTATTATGCGAACCATGGCCGCTCCCGGGACTCCAGAGGTTGCGCGACCTATGTCGATTTCCGCGAGCTGCTGGAAAAGGAACCGGATCTCGACGCAGTGAAGGTCATGACCCCCGACCACCTGCATGCCACCATTTCGATCGCAGCTATGCGCAAAGGCAAGCACGTCCTGATGCACAAACCCATTGCCAATCGCCTGGCCGAGGGCCGGCTCGTCATTAAAACCGCCCGCGACACCGGCACGGCGACTCATTTGCTCGCTTACGGTAGCGGGACGGAAAACGGCCGAATCGTCGAACGCATCAAGGAAGGGGCCATTGGACCGTTGCGTGAAATCCATAATTGGACCAACCGCCCGGTCTGGCCCCAATATAGCGAGATCCCCAAGGATGAACCACCCGTTCCCCCCGGTTTTGAGTGGGACCTCTGGCTCGGTCCGGAAAAGGCACGCCCTTACCATCCCCATTACACGCACACCGTCTTCCGGGGTTGGTATGATTTTGGAGGTGGGTCAATGGCGGACATGGGGATCTACAGCTTGTGGCCCGTGTTCACCGGGCTGAACCTCGGCGCTCCTTTGAGCGCCGAAGCCTGGGCCAGTCACACCTGCGAAATCGTCGGCAATGTCAGCCGTCCCGCCAAAAACGATTTCTCCTTCCCGACCGCCTGCCGCATGCGATTTAAATTCGCTGCTGGACCGAATCTATCGGGGCTCGACCTGTTCTGGTACGACGGCGGCATGAAGCCGCGCCTGCCCGATGCAATCGAGTCGCTGAACCTTCCCATGGACCCGGAGGGGATTCTGTTCGTCGGCGAGCAGGGTCTGATCATGGCCGGCTTCACCGGACAAAACCCGCGTCTGATCGTCAATGGCCAAAACCGTCCTCTCTGGTCGGCAGGGTCCGAGGATTCGGCCAACCGGGCGGGAAATGGCCGGACCAATCCATGGGTGGACGCGTGCCAGGGCGGCGATCCATCCCCGGGCAGTTTCTTGAACGCCGCCGCAATCACCGATGCGATCACTTTGGGAACGGTTGCATTGCGCGCGGGAAAGAAAGTCCTCTTCGACAGCGATGCCATGAAGATCACGAATGCGCCCGAGGCCAACCGCTTTCTCGTCCGCGATTACCGGCGGGGTTGGGAGCTCGCTTGAACTCGTTCGGTAGGCGAAACGCGGGGTGCGCCCTCGCACCATGGCCAATTACCGCCATGAGGGTATGGCTGGGCGTTGTGATTATAGGTACTGCAGGTGCAGCCGCAGGCGATGGAACCTGGGATGATCGTTTTGGCCCGCTTGGAATCCTGGGCGGCGCGCATGCGCTTGCAGTCAGCGGGCGCGACGTTTATATCGGAGGGACATTCACCGCCGCCGGAGGGATCTTCCGTAGTAACATCGCGAAGTGGAACGGGCGGTGTTGGTCATCGATGGGAGAGGGGCTGAACTCAAACGTTCTCGCCGTGGCAGTCAGCGGCAGCAATGTCTACGCGGGAGGCAATTTCACGATGGCCGGCGGCGTCGTTGCGAGCCGCATCGCGCGATGGGATGGAAGTGGGTGGTCGCCGCTTGGCAGTGGCGTCGACGGCACGGTTTGCGCCATTGCCGTGAGTGGCGACGATGTTTATGTCGGCGGCGATTTCACCAATGCGGGCGGCGTCGCGGCGCTTCGCATTGCGAAGTGGAACGGCGAAGTTTGGTCAGCATTGGGGACGGGATTGAGCGAGGGCGTGAACACTATCGCCGTGAGCGGGCCGGACGTCTACGCCGGAGGTTCATTCCAATTTGCGGGGGCGCTCGAAGTCAACTTCATCGCCCGCTGGGACGGGACGCATTGGTCTGCTTTGGGGACGGGATTGCCCAAAGGTCGTCCGTGGTCAATGGCAGTGAGTGGCAGTGACCTTTATGTAGGCGGCATGTTCTCCTATGCGGGCGCGAAGAATATTGCGCGATGGAACGGGACGGCGTGGTCGACTCTGGGCAGCGGGGTCAATGGCGATGTGCTCGCCCTGGTTGCGAGCGGGACCAATGTCTATGCGGGCGGAGTGTTCACGCTCGCAGGCGGCGTGAGTGCCAACAACATCGCCCAATGGAACGGCGCCCATTGGTCACCCCTCGGAAGTGGTATCGAGGACGGCGGGGGGCGCGCCATCGGCCTGAGCGATGGGGAACTCCTTGTCGGCGGCAACTTCACCAGGACCGGGGGCGTCGGGACGCACAACATCGCGCGGTGGGACGGCAGCCGCTGGCTGGCACTCGGCGACGGCTTCGACGGCCCCGTTTACGCCGTGGCGACGGGAGGAACGAACATTTACACCGCGGGCAGCTTCACCAATGCCGCGGGAGTTTTGGCAAATCGGGTCGCGGGGTGGAATGGCCGAAGTTGGTCCCCGCTCGGTGCGGGGGTCGATGGTGAGGTATTGGCCCTCGCCGTTGGCGGCGACAGCGTGTATGCCGGCGGAACCTTCACCCGTGCGGGGGGTGACGCCGCCAACCGCATCGCGCACTGGGACGGTGGCAAATGGTCCGCTCTCGGCACCGGGATGGACGCCTCTGTGCGGACCATCGCGGTAAGCGGGGATTGCGTCTACGCCGGCGGCGATTTCACGAATGCTGGTGGCGTCGTTGTGAACCAAATCGCGCGCTGGGACGGCGCCAGGTGGTCCGCTCTCGGCGCCGGGGCCAATGGCCCGGTTCGTGGCATTGCGACCCGCGGCGCCGATGTTTATGCCGTGGGATCGTTTTCGGTGGCGGGATCGATCGTTTCGCTCGGCGCGGCCAAGTGGAATGGCGACAGTTGGTCCGCGCTGGGGAATCCCGCTCTGAACAACTCGGCGTATGCCATTGCCGTCAGCGGCGCCGATGTTTATGTGGGTGGGTCATTCACCATGGCTGGGGGTGCGAGCGCCAATCACATCGCGAGGTGGGACGGGACGAGTTGGTTCGCGCTCGACCAGGGACTCGACAACCTGGTGTTCGCGCTGGCCGCCGACGAGGGTGCGCTTTACGCCGCCGGGGCCTTCACGGATGCGAGCGGTGCCAGCGCCCATTTCATCGCGGGATGGAATGGTGCAAATTGGTCTCCGCTCGGCGGGGGCGTGGATAGTTGGGTGGAAACGCTGGCTGTGCGCGGCCCCGATCTGCTGGTCGGCGGCCTGTTCACCACGGCGGGCGATCACCTCGCCAACCGCTTCGCCATCTGGCATACGGGCGAGCCCAAACCGTCGTGCATCGTTCAGTTTCGCCCGGGCTTTGCTGACACCCGGATCAGCTTCTCAACCGTGCCGGGCCAGACATACGCGGTGGAATGGACGGAGGTCCTGGCGGGGGGATTGTGGAGCGCCTTCGCAGACAACTTCGACGGCGATGGCGCGATTCTCACGATGACGTGCCCCGTCACCGTAGCGTCACCGACCTGTTTCTACCGCGTGTCTGCGAACATCGCGCCCGAGGGTCGTTGATTCCTGTTTCGCGATTCGACCCTCGAAGGGCGGGAACAAACCGGGTTGCACCGAGGACAGTGCGGCGCCCCGAACCTGCTCGAAGATTCCGACTCGGTTGAATGGCGGGCAAGACGATGGGCTTCCGATGAGGTTCTTGTCCCGAGCTTGTCCTCATTCGAGGAAAAAATCGACGGTCGTCACAACCCGAAGGATCTTCAATTCCGGCGAGGCCGCATCGCGGTCGCGAATTTCCAGCGTTCCTTGGGTTGCGCGTCGAATGCGCCCCACCTGGCTTTTCGAATCCTGGGCGAATTTCTCGGCGGCGGCCCGGGCGTTCGCGGTGGCTTCTTCGATCATTGCGGGTTTCACCTCGCTCACGCCATCGAAGACGAAATCAAAATCGTTACTCACGAGGGTAACCCCGCGTTCGAGCAAGCCGTCGGCGGCCTGGATCGCCTTCTTCACCACATCCACATTTGCGCTGCGGACCACGAGGGTGACCATCGCCCGATACCGCATCAATGAAGGCCGATTGGCCTGGATGCGCTCGTCTTCCCGGTCGCTGACCATCGGCAGGCCCTGGCTGATCTCCTCGGCGGCGATGCCTTGCGCATCGAGAAACGCAATCACGGTGGAACGATCCCGCTCCATCGATGATTTGAGGGTCGCCAGATCGTCGGCGGTCACAGAAAACCGAATGGGCCAGAGCGCCAGAGTCGCTTTAACTTCCTTTTCCGAGAGGCCTTTGACCGTGAGATAACGGTCAAACTCGCGCCCCTTTTTCACGGCACGCCCGATCTGTATGCCGAAAAGGGCGAGGCCCACAATCAACGACAAACCGAGCACGAGAAATGAACGCAGGGTGACCATAAGCGCTGCAAACGATCGGTGGAGCGTGGGGCCGCGCGCGCCCGGCGTCAACGCGGAATACCCGGAATTGTGGCTTGCGAAAGTCGAAAGGCGGACCGAAGCGGCCCGCCTTTCTTACTGAATCCGTGCGCTGATTATTTCTCGTCCTGGCGCGGTTCGTCCGCGGCATCGAAGGCGTGCTGCAGGGCGACGAGGTCTTCGCCGGGCTTCAGGGCGTCGAGGACGGCCTGCTCGGCCTTGAGTTGTTCGGGCGAGTAATTGGCGGCCTTGATGGACAGGCCGATGCGGCGGTCGCCCTTGTCGATCTTGATGACGCGGGCGGTGACTTCCTGGCCGACCTTGAGCACGTTCTTGATCTTGTCCACGCGCTCCTCGCTGATCTGCGAGATGTGCACCAGGCCGTCGATGTCGTGCTGCAGGCCGACGAACGCGCCGAAGCTGGCGAGCTTGGTGACCTTGCCGGTGACGAGGTCGCCGACCTTGTAGTAGTTGATCGATGTTGTCCCACGGATCTACGCGAGAGCTGTTTGACGCCGACCGCGATGCGCTGGTTGGCCTTGTCCACTTCGAGCACGACGGCCTCGACTTCGTCGCCCTTCTTGAGCACTTCGGAGGGATGATTGATCTTGCGCGTCCAGGAGATGTCGGAGACGTGGATCATGCCGTCCAGACCCTTCCTCCAGTTCGATGAACGCGCCGTAGCTGGTGAGGTTGCGAATCTTGCCTTTGACGTGGGTGCCGGGCGGGTATTTCTCCTGGCGCCTTGTCCCACGGATTGGTTTCCAGTTGGCGGATGCCGAGGGAGATTTTCTGCTCGTCGCGGTTGATGCCGAGCACGACGGCCTCGATTTCCTGGTCCGGCTTGAGCACGTCGGAGGGCTTGGCGATGCGCTTGGTCCAGGAAAGTTCGGTGACGTGCACCAGGCCTTCGACGCCCGGCTCCAGTTCGACGAACGCGCCGTAAGGGACGAGGTTGACGACCTTGCCTTTGACCTTGGCTGCCGACGGGGTATTTCGTCTCGATGTTGTCCCACGGATTGGCCAGCTTCTGCTTGAGGCCCGAGGCTGACGCGTTCCTTTTCGCGGTTGATGTCGAGGACCACGACGTCGATGTCCTGGCCGACCTTGAGCATTTCGGAGGGATGCCCGATGCGGCCCCAGCTCATGTCGGTGATGTGGAGCAGGCCGTCGATGCCGTTGAGATCGATGAACGCGCCGAAATCGGTGATGTTCTTGACCGTGCCCTTGCGGATGTCGCCCGGCATCATCTCGGTGAGGAGTTTGGCGCGGCGTTCGGTGCGTTCCTGCTCGATCAGTTCGCGGCGGGAGAGGACGATGTTCTGGCGTTCCTGGTTGATCTTGACGACCTTGAAATCGTAAGTGTTGCCGACGTAACTGCTGCGAGGTTCTTGCGGCGGCATGATGTCAATCTGCGACGCGGGCAGAAACGCCTCGACGCCGATGTTGACCAGCAGCCCGCCTTTGACCACGGCTTTGACCTTGCCGGCGATGGTGCCGCCTTCGTTGCAGATGGTGAGGATCTTGTCCCAGTTCTTCTTGAACTCCGCCTTCTCGCTGCGAAAGGACGACCATGCCGTCCTTGTCTTCCAGCTTCTCGATCAGGACGTCGATCTCGTCGCCGACTTTGACGGCCTTGATGTCCTCGAATTCGTTGGCGGAGATGACTCCTTCGCTCTTGTAGCCGATGTCCACCAGGACTTCCTTGGGGCGGACTTCGATGATCGTGCCTTTGACAATTTCACCTGCAGCAAAGCGCATGGCGGCTCTGCTTCAGGGCTTCTTCCATTGTGAGCATAACGATTTCTTACGCGGTGAAACAGGGAGACTTGGTCAGGACGAACCGCCCCACGAAGCTCCATTGCCTAACGGACCAGACGTTGCGACGGCAACGGAGGTTGAGGGTTAGGTTATTCGTTGACTTTTGTTTCTCAGCCTCAATGAACATTTCCGCACAAGCGGAGTTCAGGCGACCGCAAAACTAGGCCCGGAACCGCGGGATGCAAGCAGGAAATCAGGCCCTAAACCGCATTTTTCTGGTCATCTAAGCCGGCTGGACAACGGTAGAACCCTGAAATTTGCCCGCTACCCGCGCGCGTGTTGCCAGGCGTGGATCACGTGGCCCGTGATCGCGTCGCATGCCACACCGTTTTTCACCTGGGCGAACAGAAAAGGACCCGCACCGCGCATTCTTAAGGTGTCGCGTTCCATGACTTGAAGATCCGCGCCTACGGCATCTGCGAGGTCGGTTTTATTGATCACCAGCAGATCGGTCTGGGTAATCCCGGGGCCGCCTTTGCGCGGGATTTTGTCGCCTCCGGCGACATCGATCACCTGGATCGTAAAGTCAGCCAACTCGCGACTGAAACAGGCGGCGAGATTGTCTCCGCCGGACTCGATAAACAGGAGATCCGGTTTAAACGTTCGGTGCAGTTCTTCCAGGGCGAGCAGGTTCGCCGAAATGTCTTCGCGAATGGCGGCATGCGGACAACCGCCGGTCTCCACAGCGCGGATGCGCTCGGCCGGCAACGCCTCGTTACGGGCCAGAAATTCGCCGTCCTCGCGGGTGAAGATGTCATTGGTTACGATGGCCAGGCTCAGGCGATCGCGCAGTTTCAGACAGAGCTGCAGGAGGAGCGCCGTCTTGCCGCTGCCCACCGGCCCTCCCACGCCGACGGTGAATGCGCGTTGGTCGAAGTCGCGGCCCATCGGCAATTCCCGTTCGTGGAAATGCCCGGCATGAACGAGATGCTCGTGAGCGTGCCCGTCCTGGGCGTGGTGCGAGTCGAGGTCGAGCATGAGTTCAGCGAGATCTCATGGACTGCACCGGACAGACGGCCGCTCCAGCGCTCCGCATTTTGGGCGGCGCAAGAACGAGCAGACCGTGAGCGAAATCCAGGGTCACCTCGTAATGGAGAAGAAATTCGTTACCCAGGAGTCCGTGCTCGCCTTTGAACAATGGGTGCCGCAAAAGCGTCGTCTCCATGTTACCGATTGGAGTATCGCCCAATGAGAGGTCAAGTTCTGCCATGGCGGCGCTCATATCGGTTGAAGAAGCAGAATCGGATGCGCTCGATTCGGAAGGAATGACTCGCGGCGCTCGGCGTCCCGGGGAATGTCCGGGGTCGGTTGAGAGGCCTACGGTGGGATCATTTTGCCTGGGCGGACCACCCGCACCGGGCCACCAGGATAATCCGCCGTCGTATCCGGTATCGACGCGGATCCAGTTTCGCGGTCGTCCGCTTATACGCGCCGGCACACACCAGGCATCGTTGCGCCGCTCCAGCGGCACTGTGAAGGCGTCGCGCGAGAGCGTGTCACCAGTGGATTCAAGCCACAATGACCGGGCGGAATAATCCAGTCGGATCACACGCCCTGCGAGGAAGTCGGCGCCCACCAGTCCGTCGATCCGGCAATGACACGCCTGACTAGGGCTCCCGAGGTCAATTGCGAGCACGCGTTCAGGCAGCGGGATACCCACCAGGGTGCCATGAAACCGGTGGATGACACGAGCCGTGGTGTGACCTTGGGGACCCTGCACGCGCAGCGAGCGTCCGAGCGACAATCCCAATTCCCGCGCGGTGGACAGGTTTAACACGGTCGCCCCGGCGCCGGTATCAAACAGGAAATGCAACGGCTCGTACCGCCCGGGAATCGCGACCTCAACCCAGATCAAGCCATCGGCGAATTTGAACGTCGTCTTGCGCAAGTTCTCCGCCGATGCCTCAGGACCGACGCAGCCAAAAACCAGCGCCGCGGCAAGAAATATTAGTGCAATCGATCGGGCGAGCCCAGACACGCCACGGCGTTAGCACCCGTTATGCCGAGGCGGTGAACCGCCAAATGCCTCAGAAAACGCGAGACTTCAATGGCGAATCCAAGGGCCGGTGCAGAAGAATCCCCAGCCCGATCAATTTCCGCCAACGGGATGGGCTTACGAACCGCCAGCGGGCCGGCTGGCGTTGTGCCATTCATAGGTGCGGGCCTTGACGGGCCGAGTCCGTTCGTTCTCGACACCCACCCCCTTGTCTTGTTTGGAGAGGGCGATGGTCGTCTTCTCGGGCGCGGCCCGGACGACAGTCACGACACCACTTCGGCCGCGGATGGAGGTGGTGGCGGTTAACTCACCGGCGGAGGCTGTCAGGCTTGCAACTCCGATTACTGCTGCCAACAGGGAGATTCGAGTGATTTTCATAGATGTTTTCCTGGTTCTTTAGTCGGTTTTGGCCGGTGTCCGGCCACATCGTTCACGTCCATGGTTACGCCGAAGGGAGGTCCAATCCCTCGCCGGACCGCGCACGAATTCCATTGCAGAACGTCCGCGATGGAAACGGCGACGGAACATCGCGCGCCTTGTTACGGCTGAACATGCCATATCCGCCCGAACGCGCTACGGCCAAAATGAAGTCGGGGACAACAGCATGGTCGAATCACGTCCTGCAGAACGAACTGCCAATCCTAGCCCGGATTTTTCATGGCTCTACAGTTGTCAAATGGCAGAATGACTTTGGTTACCGCAAAAATGCGGGCTAAAGAAACCCGCGCCTCTTGAGAGAATTGAGAGGAAAGCGGACAATGTGTTGGGCGTGGAATGGCCAAGCATGGGTCGGTTGCCTAGGCTCTTCCTTCGATCCAGGGCGATCGATTCCCTTGTCTGGCGCGGGTTTCCATAGCCCGGAAATTTCACCCGAAAACCGGGTGGATGGAAGTGGGCATTTCACGTGTGAAATTTCCGGGCTAGCGGTTCACCGGGCGAACACTTCAACCGTGTCGATGCGCAGGCCGGGGAACAGGGGGCATTCGATCTCCTTCAATCAGTTGATAACGGGACCCGGCCTCGGGAAGACTCCGAATTAATCCTCGACTGTGAGCATGGGCGCTTGCACCGATGGCATGGGAATAACATGAGGCCAGCCGTGCGGGAGATCAATCGGCAATAGGCCGAGTCAACCAAGCGAAGCGTGTCCGCTTGATCCGGCTTCGCGGGTGACTCCTGACCGGTAATCCCCCGCGCATGCGGCTTCGAGGCGTGGACGGCTGGGTGTGCGGGACTAGCTCTGGAACAGCCGGGAATAGAGCCGGTCGTGTGCGCCCTGCCACAGGTCGAGCATCGGAGAGGTCTGAGCGAGCTCGTCGAGGGTGAGGGTCTCACAGTGGGCGCGGATGGCTTCTGCCCGCGGGCTGAGACGATGTTGCATGGCCTGCGCTTCCATCGGCCCGATGATATTCAGCCGCACCGATGCGGCGAGAGTTCCTCGCAGATGAATGAAAAAAAAGAGGCGTGTGGCCGGGTCATGCGGGACGTCGAGCTGGCGCAGGGTCGCTCCGAAAACGGGCGCGAAATGAGCCAAGGAAGGAGGGGGGATTTCAGATTTCAGATTTCTGATTTCTGATTTGAAGATGCGCTCGATTGCCGAGAGCAGCGCGCGGCCCTGTGCACGGCTGGCGCGATTGGCGACGTGATTTGTGGTGAAGGCGTCGCAGAGATGGTCAAGAGAATCCAGCCGATCCGGCGCTTCGTGGGCGGCGCTGACCAATGGGAGAGCACCGTGGCCGAGTTGATGGAGATTGGCGTCGAGGATGGAAAATAGATCGTCGCGAGTCCGGATTTCACCATGCTGCCATGCGGCCTCGAGCCCCGAAGAATGGGCGAAACCGCCAGTGGGAAAAGCGGAGTCGGCCAGTTGCCACAGGAGAAAGTCCGGATGGGGCAGACCGAAGGCCAATGGAACCGGCTGCTCCGGTTCTACGGAACAAAGTACCCGGTTGTCGCCGGCAGCGTGGGACAGCAGGCTCAAAAGAGATAATACCGCTGGGCCAGGGGCAACACCCGGGCCGGTTCGCAGTTCAACCGCTCCCCATCGGCGTGGACGTCGTAGGTTTCGGGATCGACGGTGATTTTCGGGGTCGCGTTGTTCCATTTCATGTGGCGTTTTCCCGACGTTCCGGCAGTTCTGGACGGCTTCGATGCGTTTGGTGAGGCCGTACCTGATTCGCTGCGCCGGATTGTTCGCAGAGTCTGGCTGACAAATGCGACGGAGATCGGGCCAGTCGCCCGGCCGAAGCTGCCGAACATCGGACGCATGATAGACCGGTTGCGGCGTCGGAATGCTGGCGTTGGGATCGCCCATTTGCGACCAGGCGATGACGCCGCCTTTGATCACCATCTCCGGTTTCGCGCCAAAGAACGCGGGTTTCCAGAAAACGAGATCGGCGAGTTTGCCGACTTCAATTGAGCCGATCATGTGCGCCATGCCATGGGCGATGCGCGGGGTTGATGGTGTATTTCGAGATGTAACGCTTGATGCGGAGGTTGTCGTTGTCGCCGGTTTCGCTCGGGCAACCGGCCGCGCTGCCGTTTCATTTTGTCGGCGGTCTGCCAGGTGCGGGTGATGACTTCGCCGATGCGGCCCATCGCCTGGATGTCGCTGCTCATCATGCTGATCGCGCCCAGGTCGTGCAGGATGTCTTCGGCAGCGATGGTTTCCCCTCGGATCCGACTTTCGGCGAAGGCGACGTCTTCGGGCAGGTTCGGATCGAGGTGATGACAGACCATAAGCATGTCCAGATGCTCGTCGATCGTGTTGACCGTGTATGGGCCGGGTGGGGTTGGTCGAACTCGGCAGAACATTGGGCTCGCCGCAGATCCGGATGATGTCGGGCGCGTGCCCGCCGCCCGCGCCTTCGCTGTGATACGTGTGAATCGTGCGACCCTTGAACGCGGCGATGGTGTCCTTCGACGAATCCCGATTCGTTCAGGGTATCGGTGTGGATCGTGACCTGCACGTCATGTTCCTCCGCCACGCGCAAGGCAGCAATCGATCGCGGCGGGCGTGGTGCCCCAGTCCTCGTGCAGCTTCAAACCGATGGCGCCCGCCCGGATCTGTTCGGCAAGTCCGGCGGGCATGGCGGTGTTACCCTTGCCGGTGAAACCGAAATTGAGCGGCAGACCGTCCACGGCCTGCAGCATCATGCGAATGTGAATGCTACCCGGAGTGCAGGTCGTCGCGCAAGTGCCGACGGCGGGACCGGTGCCGCCTCCCGACCATCGTGGTGAGTCCGGAGGCAATGGCTTCGTGCGCCTGTTGCGGGCAGATGAAGTGGATATGCGCATCGAACCCTCCGGCGGTAAGAATCAAGCCTTCGCCGGCGATGACTTCGGTGGTGACGCCGACGATCATGCCCTGGGTGACGCCAGCCATCACGTCGGGATTGCCGGCCTTGCCGATGCCGGAAATCAGTCCGTGTTTGATTCCGATGTCGGCCTTGTAAGATGCCCGTGGAATCCACGACGAGCGCGTTGGTAATGACGCAATCGAGCGCATCCGGATCGCCGACACCGGCGGCCTGGCCCATGCCTTCGCGGATGACTTTACCGCCGCCGAATTTGCATTCGTCGCCATAGACCGTGTGATCCTTTTCGACTTCGAGCGTGAGCGACGGTGTCGCCGAGACGGACTTTGTCGCCGGTGGTCGGGCCGAACATGTCGGCGTAATGGCCGCGATCCATTTGATGGGACATAAAATCAGGCCGGGGCGGATGCGATGTGGCGGATGCGCTTATGGACGTCGGTGTTGATGGAATGATAGGGCTGGGCGAGGTTGCCCGGCGCGAACAGGGTCTGGCGCATATACTCGGCGTCATCGTTACCGATGGCGTCGGTGAAAATGGGCAGGAGATAACGGATGCCGGTGGTCGATGGTTTCATCATCTTTGGATCATAGAGCGAGGGATGCAATTTCCGGGCATGGATGATCCCCCAACGGTCGCGGAATCGGTTCGCGTCGTAACCTTCCACATGAAAACCCCGGGACGCGGTGTATTGCAGGATGGCCACGGAATTATTGCGGCCTTCCATCAACAAATCCACCGCTTCCGCCCCCAATTGCGCGGCATAAAAGCGATCGAACAGAATCGGCCGGCCCCCGCGCTGGGTATGACCCACTTTGCGCGTGAAGATGGCCTCGCGGGCGGAGTCGCTGCGCCGATAGAGCTGAAAGTAACGATCGCCGATCAACTGGATGAGCCGCGACCGTAAGGTGTCCGCCGCACCACTCAACACGACGTTGCCCGACGGATCGGACGAGTTCGACTCCGCGCCAAGCTCACGCCCCTGCCCGTCCACGATGCCTTCACCGCAAACGATGACCACGTTTTTCTGGAGGTCGTAAAGGTGTTTGACCCGCTCAACGAGCAATTCAAGATCGAGCGCGTGCTCCGGTAGCAGGATGATGTCCGGACGACCGTAAGCCGTGCCCAGCGCGATGTACCCGGAATGTCGACCCATCACCTCGATAATGGCAATGCGCCGATGGCTCTCGGCCGTCGTCCGGATGCGGTCGACACCGGTCGCGGATACAAACACCGCAGTCGCGTAACCCGGCGTGACGTAATTGACGATCTGGTCCAGATCGAACTCGGCGTTTGAAGCCGCGTGTCTGTAGCGGTAACCGGACTTCGCGGCGGTGTCATTCACTCGTACCCATTCGTCGGACTCGGCGGGGTGGTTCAAGCCAAGGTCGTTGTCGATCGTCTTCGGCGCGAGCACGACGGGCAGGCGTTCCACCAGTGGCTGCAGACCATTGAGCGTACCGTCGCCCCCAATACAGATGAGTCCTTCAATCCCGAGCGTCTTCAACCTCGACGCCACCAGATCGAGCTCGTCCTGCTTGCTCGGATCCACGAAATCGCGCGACGAACCGATCAATGTGCCGCCCTTGGTGGGATCCAGCTCCGGAATTTCCTGGAATAATGGATTGAGAAGGACGTGAGGGACGCTTGGGTTAAACAGGCAGTTGAATCCCTTGATCAATCCTATGATCTCGACCTTCAGGCGGTTCGCGCGCACGACCGCCCCGTGAATCGTCGCGTTCAAGGCCGGGGTATCCCCGCCGGCGGTCAATATCCCGATTCGCTTCATGTCACTTGATGCGCGAATCCCTGTTCCTCGATACGTTGCAGGGCCGCAATCCTGCCCGAATCACTGAGTTTGCCCGACGCCAGGCCGTTGCCGCCCCGGATGACTCGTTCGCCGGCAATCTCCACCAGCTTCACCGTTTTCGTTTCGCCAGGCTCGAATCGGACCGCCGTCCCGGCCGGGATATCGAGGCGATGGCCGTAGGCTTTGGCACGGTCGAATTGAAGGGCCTTGTTCGTTTCAATGAAATGATAGTGGCTCCCGACCTGGATCGGTCGATCTCCCAGATTCGTGACGGAGATCGCGACGGTGGCGCGGCCAGCATTGAGTTCAACCCGGCCTTCCCGGATCTCAAAGGCGCCGGGCGAATGGGATTTGACCTCGTCTCCCGAGGGCAGGAGATCGGCGGGCGGGTGGCGTTGGAACTCCGCCACGTCGGGCACAGGAAGGAAGCTCCCGTAAAGCGCCAACTCGAGATCACCGTCCTCGCCGGCGATGGGGTGGTGTACTGTGACGAGCTTGGTGCCATCCGGAAAAGTGCCTTCGGCTTGAACCTCCTCGATCATTTCCGGCACCCCAAGCAGGACCTGGTTGCGCCCGAGAAACCTTCGTCCGAGGTCCATCAATTCGACTACAGTCCGGCCGTCGCGGATGCCCTCCTGGAGTTGAGAGGAGATCAGTGCAACGGCCTCGGGATGGTTCAAGCGCAGCCCGCGTGCGAGGCGTTTTTGCGCGAGGAAACCGACGTTGTGCAGGAGCAGTTTGTCGATTTCGCGGGGGGAAAGGTGCATTGGGATTTGGAATATTCGATGCCAGATCCGTGATTTATCGGCGCGCCCATGGATCGTCTCCAAGGAGATCGCGCACCTGGATCAGGTGGCGGTGCAATTCGAGCCCGACGTGTTCAACCGTTTCGCCCGCGATTCGGAAGATGGCGCCATCACGCACGGGACTGGCGCTGCATACGACGGAGTCCCGGCGCAGAACGGGGCGGGTGGAGATACCCTTCAACAAGCGCGCCGCCATCTCGCGCGCGGGGGGGCCCAGCAATAAAAGCATTCCGAAACAATTGTAACGTCCGGTGGGATGCGTCGGTGCGATCCCTTGTTCAGACGGATCCAGGCGCAGCGAGTCCAACAAAACCAGGTCGTGTTCCTCAGCCTTCCGCCATACCTCGTTGCGACTGTGCAATCGACGAAACGCCCAACGCTCCCCGCATGCCGTGCGACCTGCCGTGTACCAATCAACGAGAACCAGTCCCGCGTTCGGCGCAAGGCGGAACTCCTGCCGTTGGGTGTATATGGCTTCGGCAAATGCCTGCACGGGCTCCGGCGCGAATACCAGTAGCGCATCGTCCTCCACCACGGCGTGCGTCGTGTGGCCGCAAGGCAAACCCTCCGGATTCCGATAAACCTTGGTGGACGCCTGGGTGCCGACAAAACAACGCGCTCCCCGACCAATCCGGACGTCAATCCGGGTCTGGTCCCCCGCGACCAGGCCACCACCGAGGTTGCTGGTATACGCCCACACACTCCGGCCCCGGGAATGTGGCGCCAGGAGCTTCAATGGGTTCGAGGCCCAAAGTGAAACCACGGCGCTCTGACCGTGAACGACTTCGACCCTCAACTTCGCCCGGCCTGAAAAGCGATTCGTATCCATCCCCGGGCGAAATGCGGGAGCGTCTGTCGCAGGAGCGTCCGTCCGCGCCGCCGCGGGCGCGGGGCCGAGATCGATGCCGAGAGCGGAGGATGGCGGGTTCATTCCAGGTCACCGCTCACCGCGGTCAATCGAATGTCAGGCAGGCTCTCCGGCTGAGCGGGATGGATGTGTTCCTCCAACCTTCGCTTTGCGGCCAGGAACGCCGGTGAAATGAACTGTTCCGTATTGCGAGGCCGGGGCACGGCCACCTCGATCATCTCCTGAACGCGCCCCGGATGCGCGCCCAGAACCAGAATCCGGTCGGCGAGATAGATGGCCTCGTCGAGGTCGTGGGTGATGAATAGAATGGTCACATCCACTTGCCGCCAAATCTGGAGCAGATAGGTCTGCATCTGGCAGCGGGTCTGAGCGTCCAGCGCACCAAATGGCTCGTCCATGATCAGAACGCGCGGGTTGTTGGCCAGGGCTCGCGCAATGGCGACGCGTTGTTTCATGCCACCCGAGAGTTGGTGAGGATAACTGTTCTCGAACTTCGACAGACCGACAAGGTCGATCCACTGCCGGGCCTCGCTTTCCGCCGCCGGCTCGCTGCGTCCCGAGATTTTCAAACCGAACATGACGTTGCCTTTGACGGTAAGCCAGGGAAACAGCGTGTAGCCTTGAAACACCATGCCACGGTCCGAACCGGGACCGGTTACCGGTGCGCCTTCCAGCAGGACCCGGCCGCCGGTGGGGCGATCGAGCCCGGCGATAATACGGATAAGAGTGGATTTGCCACAACCGGACGGGCCGATCACACAGAGGAATTCGCGGCGATGCACCCAAAACGTCACATCTCGGAGGGCGACCTGTTCGCCCTGGGGTCCGGAGAAGATGCGAGTGAGCTTATCGACTTCAAGTAGAACGGGACGACGTTTGAGGCGGGCAAAGCGTTCGGCAACCTCGGGGGCTTGATCAAGGTAGCTCGGGAGGTCCAGCGGTCGATCCAGGGAGGTGGTCTTCATTTTCTCCTTCAACAGCGAGCCCGGTTACCCGGTCCTTGAGCATTTCCGCCGCATGCGTTCGTGGCTGCAAGTGTGCGCCGACTCACATCGGCGGCTACGTCCCTGTCGGTCGTAAACGCGGACAGCCGGTCGCGCTGAGCTTTCCCGCCGGATACGTCCGCGGCAGCAAGTGTGCGCCGGCTCACGTCGGCGGCTACGTCCCTGTCGATCGTAAACGCGGACGGCCGGTCGCGCTGAACCTTCCCGCCGGATACGTCGGCGGATGCAAGTGTGCGCCGGCTCACGTCGGCTACGTCCTTGTCGGTCGAAGATGCTGAATGCGCGCCAAGGTAGATCGGCGGTTCACGCGAGGCGACCAGCCAGTCGATGCCGGCGCGGAACAGATTGCGCCGGGCGTGGGGGTGCCATGGGAAGATTTGGCGGCCGATCCAGGCGAGCAGGATATCGGTGAACAATCCGATCAGGCCGATCATGATGATGGCAGCAAAGACGTTGTCGTAGATGCGATAACGGGCCTGTTGATTGATAAAAAACGTGATGCCCGAACTGGCGCCGATGTACTCCGCTACGATCAGATAGGTCCAGGCCCACCCGAGCAGGATCCGCAGATCGTGGTAAAGGTCGACGATCGTTCCCGGCACGACCACCTTGAATAAGAGTTGAGAGCGCCGCGCCCCCAGCGTTTGCGCCGCCTCGATCAGCGACAGATCCATCCGGCGCGTGGTGTTGGCGACCACAAGCACCATTTGGAAAAAAGTGCCGATGAAGATAATGGCGACCTTCGGCGCATCATAAATCCCAAAAACTGCCACCGCCAGCGCGCCGAACGCCGGGGCCGGCATGTAACGGATGAAATCAATAAACGGTTCCGACAACCGGGAGAACAGCGGGAATGTCCCACAGAGGATGCCCAACGGAACACCGGCCAGCACGCTCCAGGAAAAGGCCCAGAAAATGACTTCGATGCTGTGCGCGATGCTTTGGTGCAGCCACGGTTCTCCGCGTCGCTTCGGTTGCGTGGTGAAGGCACGGTAGAAGGCGCGCGCCACCTCGTGCGGCGCGGGCAGGAACACCGGGTTGGCGCGGACACCCCGGGCGGGAGGATTTCCCTCGGCAGCGAGGGCGGCATTTTCGGTTTGGAAGACCTCGCGTTCGACCAACTGGCCCTCGGAGAAATAAGCAACGCCGCCGGGGTCGGTGATCCGCATCATGGGATGCCAGAGGAAAGGGAGGTAACTGACGGCACACCAGAAGGCCAAAGGGATCAGAAACGAACCGGCGGACAGCAAGAGCCGCTGTCGGCGATGGAGTTCGCCGAAGGGTTGGAGCCAGTGTCGCGAGTTCAAAGGAGAGGGAGCTAACGCAGGGCTTCGGTGAACTGGGGATCGATATATTCGCTCACCCGTTGCGGTTTTTCGTAGACCTTGTTGGCCACATTGAATTGGTCCACGATTTCGCTGGACCCAAAAATAGAATCCAGGCCGTGTCCCTTCTTGAATGCCTTTTTTGCCTGGGACAACGGGAGAATGTTCGTGCCATCGAGAAAGGCCTGGTATTCCGCGGGCGGGAGATTGACCCGCGCCGCCATGATCTTGATGGCGTCAGCGCGGGTCGCCGGATCGCCAATGAAATCCACCACGCGGTACCAGACTTTCGCAACCTTTTGCCAGTCCGCTTTGCGGGCCGAGAGGCTTGCCGGATTCACGGCTAACACGTCGTAGATCAGCCCGGGGGCATTGGCGCTGGTGTAGATGGCTTTTGAACCAGCGACGGCCTTGAGGGCCTGCCCGGAGTTGGGTTGCCATGCGGCGATGGCGTCCACGTCGCCGGAGGCGAGGGCCTTGGGGGTTTCCTGTGTGGGCACATTCACGAGCGTGACGTCGCGTTCTTTCATGCCGTTGGCTTCGAGCGCCTTGAGGAGCAGGAGGTGATCGACGAAACCAATTTCAACGCCGATTTTTTTGCCTTTGAGCTGTTTGACGGAATTGATCCCCGCCCGGGCGACGATCATGTCGTTTCCGTTCGAGTAATCATTGATGAGGATGGCCAGGCTCTTTGCACCCGTGGCACCCGTCACGAGGGCATCGCCGTTGGTCATGGCCACCGCATCCACTTTGTTGGCGGCATAGGCCTCCATCGAGGGCACATACTCAAACCAATCAAACTGGACCTCCACACCCTCCTCCTTGAACCACTCCTTCTGAATCGCCACTTCCCAGGCGACCCATCCGGGCCAGTCGGAGTACGCGATCCTGAGCGGTTCGGCTTGGGCGAAGATCGCGAGCACAAACATCGCGGCAAATGTGACGAGGGTCATTTTGGTCTTCATTGGGGTCCTTGTTTCAGTTTATTCGGGATGGTTCTTGAAACGCGCTCCGCCCTTTTTTGCTTCTTCCCTTTCGCGCTCCCGCGCCCCGGCCGGGGCCAATAGGGGGGGGGCGGTAAATGCGTATCCGGCTTCCGTCCGAGCCGCCCCTCATTCACCAGCGTACCGAGCACGTCCATGATGGCCCGGGTGCCGACAAGCGCCGTGACGTCCCCGACATCATATTGCGGTGCGACTTCGACAACCTCCATGCCGCACAGTCCTTCGCGGGCCACGAGCCGAAGGAGCCGCAACACCTCGCGCGGCAAAAAGCCGCCCGGTTCGGGCCAGCCGGTGCCGGGGACGAAGCCGGCGTCGAGGGAGTCGACGTCGAAGCTCAGGAAGACGGCTTTGGCACTGTTGCTCCAGGCCACGTCGAGGGCGATCTCGGCGGCCTTGTCCACACCCATCATCACGATGTCTTCAATGGTGAGGACGGTGGAACCGCGTGAACGGCCGATCTGCACGCCGGGGCGAGGGGCCTGCCAGCCGCCGATCCCGAGTTGGACGAGGTTGACGGGCGGTGCATTGGGGATGTTCGTTGCATGGAACCAGGGGCAGGTATGCATCCGCTCGTCCATGTCCGTCTCCTGGGTATCGACGTGGCGATCGATGTGAATGATGCCGACCGGGCCGTCGATGTAAGGCGCGATACCGCGCAGATCCGGGTAACCGATCGAATGATCGCCCCCGAGCATGATCGGGAACACACCGTTTGCCCGGACATGGGCGACGGCTTTGGAGATTTGATCGAATCCTTTTTCAATGTTGGCGATCGTGAAAACGTCGCCAAGGTCGCACCACTTCAGTGATTCCCGAAGATCGACCCCGAGCTCGTAATTGTAAGTGCCGTAGAGGGCCGAAATGCGGCGGATCGCCTGCGGCCCGAAGCGGGTCCCGCTTCGGTAGGTCGTGCCAATGTCGAATGGCACGCCGATGATCGCAGCATCGAATCTCGAAACTCGTTTCACGTCTTCCAGGTAATGCGTCTTGGCGAACGTATTGATTCCCGCAAAATGCGGCAGCTCCCCGCGCGCAAATGTCGATATGGTGCGGTCCTTGATGGACGGCGCGGCCTCGAGCCCGTATTCGAGACATCGTTCCACTTCGTCCTTCCAGCCCTTCGCGCCGAGTTCCGCCTCTCGATGCTTGGCCCAGGCCCCCTGCCGAACCGCCGGATCGAACACCTCCGGGTGCGGATGATTGGGCGGCACATGCCCGGGCGCCCCATGCTCGGCGTGCGATCCAGGTTTCCAGGGATAGCCTGACGGGTGTTCCGGATGGGGATGATGAGAGCTGGGCAGGTTCGGGAACGGCGGCCAGTTGCCGTTCACTGGCGGCGCGTGCAATGGGCTGGTCACGCCTGGCTGATCGCCGTGATGCTGGCCGGACGAATCGTGACCGCGGGCATCTCGATGTTCCTTGCCCTCCCGATGCGCGAGATCGTGCTGCGCTTCGGCGGTGACCGAACGGACGCGGCGAGAGGTTCTGCGTTTATGTTGGTGAGAATGGCCAAAGCCCATGGTGAACAAGAGACGGGTTAAACCTGCCAGGTGAAGATTGGGCTCGGGAAACGATGCCGACGCCATGGGACGGCGCGTACGAACCCGCAGACGGCACAAGGGGCGCCGTTGCGTGATCCTCTCGTCCAGGCGTATGACGGGCGCCGATCATACCGTGAGGTGCAAACGCACAATGTCGTTATTGAGATCCTTGATGGGGCCCTCAGCCACGATGCTCCCGCGGTCCATCACGTAAAACACATCGGCGACGTCGAGGCAGAAATCGAGATACTGCTCGACCAATAGAATCCCGATGCGCCCCTCCTGTCGAAGCCGCTTCAGGGCCTCGCCAATTTCCTCCGTGTAGTTGTGGCCGTCGCTTGGAATTCCCTCCCGGCGGAGCCGCTTTATCGTTTCACCGATCTGATCAATGATGTTGGGTTGGATGCCTTCGGTGGGTTCGTCCAGGAGCAGCACCTTCGGATTCGTGAGCAGGGCGCGGCCGATGGCGAGTTGTTGTTGTTGGCCGCCGCTGAGGACGCCGCCTTTGCGCCGAGTCATCTCCTTGAGAATAGGAAACAGGGAGAATATCCGGTCCACTTCGCCATTGAGCTTGAGACCCTGGGCCAGCGCCCCGATTCGGAGGTTGTCCATCACGGTGAGATTCGGAAAGATTTCGCGGCCCTGGGGGACGTACCCAATGCCGTGTCGTGCCCGTTGTTCGGGGCGCAGTCCGTCCAGGGCGGTGTCACCGATCGCCACACTCCCGGTGTCGGGTTTCACCAGGCCGACGATCGATTTGAGCGTCGTGGTTTTACCGACACCGTTGCGACCCATGAGGCACGCCACCTGGCCGGGTGTAACGGTGAGATTCACATCACGAAGGATGCGGGAGCCATCGTAGCTAACACTGAGATTGGAAAGGGTCAGCATGCCCGCTTTTTCCTCCCGAGATACACCTCGATCACGCGCTCATCGTTCTGGACCTCGTCGACCGTCCCTTCACACAGAACCGTGCCCTGGTGCAGTACGGTCACTTTGCGCGCAATCTGGCGGACGAACACCATGTCATGCTCGATCACCACGACGCTGTGTTTTCCGGCCAGGCTCATCAACAACTCCCCCGTCTTAAATGTCTCTTCATCGGTCATGCCCGCCGCCGGCTCATCCACGAGCAGGAGCTTCGGGTTTTGCGCGAGCAACATCCCGATTTCGAGCCACTGCTTCTGGCCGTGGGCGAGCGCCCCGGCCTTCCACGCCGCCTTGTCGGAAAGACCAACATCCGCCAGGAGTTCATGAATGCGCTGGCGTTGCTCCGTTGAAACCCGGGAGAAAAGCGTGCTCCAAACGCTCCGACTGCCCTCAAGCGAGAGCCAGATATTCTCGAAGACGCTGTGATCGACGTAGACCGATGGGGTCTGGAATTTCCGCCCAATGCCAAGACGGTTGATCTGCGATTCGTTCAAGCGGGTGAGATCCGTGTCCCGGCCGAATTCGACTTTTCCCTTATCCGGGCGCGTGCGGCCGGTGATGATGTCGAGCATGGTGCTTTTGCCCGCGCCATTGGGGCCGATGACCGTGCGCAGTTCTCCATTGTCCACATAAAAATTGAGTTCATTGATGGCCTTGAAACCATCGAAGGTCTTGTTCACCCCTTCGAGCGCGAGAATGAATTCCTTTTTCGCGCTCATTCGCCGTTGCTGATGGAAGGTTCCGCAGCCGCTCCCTGGACGGGGACCGCGAGGACCGAGCGGGTTCGATGGGAACCCCAACGTCGTCGGAGTTCACGGAGTTGTCCGGGCACTCCGATGATCCCCTTGGGCATAAACACCGTCACAAAAATGAACAGCCCACCCAGGATATAAGGCCATTGCTCGGCGTAGGCATGAGTGGCGTAGCTTTTGAGAGCGTTGATGCCCACCGCACCCAGGATCGGCCCCAGCATGCTGCCGCGCCCACCGACCGCGACCCAAACGACCGCCTCGAGCGATTTGGCCGGGCTCATTTCACTCGGATTGATGGCGCCAACTTGCGGCAGGTACAATGCACCGCCCAGCCCGGCGATGATCGCCGCGGTCACAAAGACGAACAGCTTGAAGCTGACGGTCGCATATCCGGAGAACAACACGCGATTTTCCGAGTCGCGAATGGCGCGTTGAATGAGACCGAACTTGGTCGAGGTGAGCCAGCGACAGAAGAGGTAGACCGACAGCAACAACATGCCCGAACAGAGGTAAAATGCGCGCTTGGTCGAGGCCGCGTTGACTTCGAAACCGATCCAGGCTTTCCGCCCCAGCTCGACCGGGTAAGCCTCCTGCAGGAGCAGCCGATTTAAGCGGAGCAGTGTCTCGGCCCGCGGGTTCTGCGCCACCAGGACCTGGGTTTTGGCCGAAAGTTCGACCGCGGCGAAACGTCCCTGGTCGTACAACATCGGGCCGTATATGAGGTCGTTCAATTCCGGCACGAGCAGCGCCGCCAGCGTTCGATCCGTTCCGTCCGCGCCGTCCGCCGCACTGTTCGCGATCGCAGTTTGCGCGTTCGTCGATATCCGGCTCCAAAGGTATTCGGACAGACCATCACCGCCAGCCGCGAGGCGTTTAGCAAACGCCCCGGGGTGGCGGATCTCGGCCGGGTGAAAGACGGGCGTGCCGAGGATGTATTTGAAATCCGTAAATCCATTGTTCCCGCCGAACGTAAAGTCGTTGCGGAAGAACATCAGGCACGCCGCGTATGTCAGGGCCTGGCTGAGGATCGAGAAGTAAACGCCCTTGATGCGCGAGCGAAAGGCCAGGTAGCCAAAGATCAGGGCCACCAGGGCCGGCACCCAGACGGCCGCGGCCAGGGCAAACGTGAAACTGTCGAATGGAATCCAGTGTCGCGGCAGTCCACCGGTGGCCGCATACCGGGTCTCGTATTCGAGGAAGACCATGAAATCCGGAAGCTCCTTCTGGTATTGGCCGAGTTTCCCGATTTTGAGCATGAGATACATGCCCAGGGCGTAGCCGCCGAGCGCGAAGAAGAGGCATTGGCCAAGGCTCAGGATCCCGGTGTATCCCCAAAGGAGGTTGATGCCCATGGCCAGCACTGCCAGGCAAAGATACTTGCCGTAAACACTCAGGCTGAACGTGCTGATATGCAGCGGATGATCGGCCGGCAGAAACCCGTTCAGACCGGGCACCACAATCAACCCGATCACGGCGGCCACGCCGATCACCCACAGTTCGCGCTTCGAAAATGTCCGGGACACTGGAGCTTTGAGATTTGAGATAATTTCAGCCCTCCAAGGTGCGACTGCGGGTGACGAACAAACCGGCTGGCCGCCATTGAAGGAACAGGATGATGGCGGCGAGCACAGTGATCTTCCCCAACACGGCGCCCAACCATGGCTCGAGCACCTGATTGGTAACGCCGACTCCCAGCGAGGCCGAGACAGTGCCGACCAGATTGCCGACCCCGCCCAATACGACGATCATGAAGCAGTCCACGATGTAACTCTGGCCCAGCCCCGGCCCGACGTTGGCGATCTGCGACAGGCAGGCGCCGGCCAGGCCAGCTAAACCCGATCCAAAGGCGAAGGTCATCATGTTCACCCGGTTCGTGCGCACCCCCATGCATGCGGCCATCGCCCGGTTTTGCATCACCGCCCGGATTTGCAGCCCGAGCGGAGTTCGGGTGAGCAGGAGCCAGGTCATCAGGACGATGAACACAGCGAAAGCGATAATGAACAGCCGGTTGTAGGCGAAGAGGACATCGTTGAGCACAAAACTTCCCCTCAGCCAGCTCGGGGAATCGACCTGGACATTGGCGGCGCCGAAGGTGTGTCGAAAGAGTTGCTGCAATACCAGGCTCACACCCCAGGTCGCCAGCAACGATTCGAGCGGACGCTGGTAGAGAAAGCGAATGATGCCCCGCTCCAAAATCAGCCCCGCCACGGCCGCCACAACAAAGGAGGCGAACAAAGCGGCGACGAAATAGCTGTCGAAGCCCGCACCACTCTCGCCGAATTTGCCCTGGAAGAATCGCTGCGTCACATAGGCCGTGTATGCGCCAACCATGATGATCTCGCCGTGAGCCATGTTGATCACTCCCATCAGTCCAAATGTGATGGCCAATCCCAGCGCCGCGACCAGGAGCACGGCGGCCAGACTCAGACCGCGGAACGCCGTGCCGACCAGATTGCCCCACCAGAGGTGGTTTTCGATGGCCAGGACCGCCCCGTGCACCGCCGCGCGCATGTCCGCTTCGAAGCGATCGGGGGTGGCGATGCTATCGCGTTCCAGGCCCTTGAGGTAATCCAGGGCATTGACGGCCCGCATCTTTTCCAAGGTCCGGATTGCGTCAATGCGAACAGCGGAATCGCCACTCACGCTTTCGATCATGGCAATCGCTTCCCTCAGGGCCTTGATGACGTCACGGTTCTTTTCCGTTCGCAGGCGATCCTGAAGATACGGGAGGTGCTCGGCGTTCTGCTGCTGTCCGAGCTTGACGACCGCGTCGCGACGCATCCGCGCGTTGGAAGTGTTGATCGCGAACAGGTCGAGGGCCGTGCGGATCGCTCGCCGCAGCCGTGAGGTCGTGTCGGCGGCCGTCAACTCTCCGGCATGAAATTTCAGCGGTGCGCCGCCAGGGCCGACCAGGACCTCGCCGTTGGCGAGTTCGATGGCCTGCGCCCGGCCGTCGGTGTCGCGCTGGGAATCCAGAAGAATGGGCACCTGGCGTCCATCCGGCGCCGTGTAGATGTATAACTCGCTGACCCGCCAGGCCGATAGGGCGCGCACGATCAGATCATCATCGGCGTCCGCCAATTCCTTGATCCGTTTCAATTGCTCATCGGCGTCGGTCGCAAGGACCGCCCGCACCAGCGTCGTCCGGTGGGTCGAGGGGCCCGCTGCCGCGAACGATCGAGCGGCCCCGGTTAGCGCCAAGGCGAGCAGGAGGATTTCGATGCGTTTCACAGGCTCGATCAGGAGTGAGATTGTCGGACAGGAGGCGGACGGAACGGTCCGCCTCCCGGAGGGATCAATGACCAACCCGGACATCCGTGGTCGCCGGCTATTTATTGAGGAATTTCTCGCTGAACGGTTCTCCGGCCACGCCGGTGAAGGACTTGATGACCTTGAACTGGCCGCTGGCGAGGGTCTCGCCAATGTAAACGTTGTTCACCAGGTGGTGATTTCGCTGCATGGTGACTTCCCCGGCCGGCCCCTTGAATGTCTGGCCGTACATCGCCTCGCGCACTTTATCGACATCGAACGAACCCGCTTTCTCGACCGCCTGTTTCCAGAGATGAACCCCGATCCGCGAGAGGTTCATCGGGCTGCAGGTCACCCGCCCCCGCTTTTCGACGCCGGGCGGCGCCGTTTCCAGCCACTTCTGGAAATCGCCCACGAACTTCCGGTTTTCCGGAGTGTCGATCGACATGAAGTAGGTCCAACAACCGAGATGACCAACCAGGTCTTTGGCCGGGAGCCCCCGGAATTCGTCTTCGGAAATCGAAAAGGAAACGACCGGGCAGTTTTCACTGGTGAGCCCGGCATTGGCGAACTCCTTGAAGAACGGCACATTGGTATCGCCGTTGAGAGTGCTGATGACGCAGGCATTGCCGCCGGCGGTGAACCGCTTGATCTCAGCGACAATGGTTTGGTAGTCGGTATGCCCGAAGGGGGTATAGATTTCGATGATATCGGAGTCGGGGATACCCTTGAGTTTGAGGTATTGCTTGAGGATCTTGTTGGTGGTGCGCGGATAGACGTAATCCGATCCCAACAGATAAAACTTCTTCTTGCCCTCCCCCAGCATGTAATCCACCGCCGGTATCGCCTGCTGATTCACCGCCTCCGCCGTGTAAAAGATGTTCCGCGATAATTCCTCCCCCTCGTATTGCACCGGATAAAAAAGCAGGCCGTTGTGCCGCTCAAATACCGGCAGGACGAATTTCCGGCTCACCGAGGTCCAGCAGCCAAATACGACCGCGACCTTGTTCTTCACCAGCAATTCCTCGGCTTTCTCGGCGAATAACGGCCAGTCGGACGCGGGGTCCACCACCACCGGCTCGATGGTGTAGGATTTGCCGCCCATCTTGATCCCACCGGCCTTGTTGATCTCGTCAAACGTAAAAAGCAAGACGTCTTTCAACGAAGTTTCGCTGATGGCCATCGTGCCGCTCAGGGAATGCAGCACCCCAACTTGAACGGTTTCGGCGGCCGCAGTGATCAGGCTGGCGCTCAGCACGGCCAATGCGGCGCGGAGAACGAACTTTTTTAATGTGTTCATATCGGGTCTCGGTGAGGGTCGGTTAATTGAGTCGCCCAGTTCTTCTGGGCTGGGTTAGAAGGACAGGCTGACACCCGCATTGGCGGTGATGAATGCGTCGTCCGGATTACCCGGTATCACCTCATCGTGCGTGTAGTAAAAAACAAGACCGCCGCTAAACGTCCAGTCCCCCTTCGGGATGAAAGTCAACGGGACGCTCGCGTTGACTCCGGCCGATGCGAATGAAAAACCCGCGTCGCCGCCGTGGAATCCCGCGCTATCGAACGCGACTTTCACCGGCAGGGAGAGTGATACTGGGCCCAAGTCTTTGCCGGGGGCGATGCCGAGCACTGTTGCCAGGCCGTTCTTGAAGTCCGGACCGATCTCGTTGTCGACACGAGCGTGGAGGGTCAGGCTGGGATTGAGCCAGTGATCATAGCCAACAATGAAGTCGACGATGCGTTCGGACTGACCGCCGTAATTCCAATCCTGGTAAAGCAGGGTGAACTTCCATTTCTCGACGCCGTAGCCCAAGCCCGCCCAGACGTCCACCTCCTGGATCGCATTGCCAATGCTGGAATCGGCGTTGTTGTTGACATCCCACCAGGTGCCGAGAATCCCCGACCAGTTCTTGCCCAGATCCAGGCTCAATTCAAGCGACGGATTGAACGTCGGACTGTTATGACCCCAATCATTGCCGACACCCCAGATGTCCTGACCATAAGAAACGAAATGGGTATTGCCGCTCAGGTTCAGAGTGCCGCTCACCGCCGATTTTTCCGGCGCATCGACTTCCGCGCCGGTTGCAGTCAAGCCGGCCAATCCGGCAATGAGGGTGGTGGCCCCCAGGCGCCGACCGAATGAGTTATGCAGGTTTCGTGTGGTACTTAGTTTCATGCTTGATGGTTTTGGGTTTTCAATTCACCGGGCTGAGTTTCCGATCCGAGCGCGGCAGCGCGCCTACTGAGTTTCACACCCTCATTTCTTCTCTTTCAGGGAGGAACACCCTCCACGGTCGGGTCGGGCGTTGAACACGTGGCATGCCACGGCACGGGCATCCGGCATGAAATGAATTCACGCAAACGATGCACGCGATTCAATCAAACCCCGAAACGATGGCCGCACACCAGGAGTGCCGACGCAGTGAACCTCCAAAATACTGAGAATTGAACCGGATCCGGTAGCCTCCGAACCCAGATCGACGACTTGGTAATGCCCAGGCCGGCCGACGTTCGACCGATGAATTGCCGGGAAATCGCCAATCCCATCATGCGATTTGCGCAACCTGTGCAAATCGGGGCACCACGAACCATGCGCGGGCGGTTTCCTCGCCGGGCGAAATTGCCGGAATCCGACGGCCGGTCATCCGAATCGCAGGTTGATGGCGCGTCAGTCTAAAATTCCAATGAAAGATCCGCTCTGGTCCACTCGTAGTCTTCCGAGAAACAACAGCAACACCAACTAAACAACAACGATTCTATGACATCATTAGTTCACTCTCCCTCCATCGCCACACTGATCGTAGCCGCCCTGTTTGGCCTGACCGGCTGTGGTTCCAAAATTCTCTACGCCCCGTTTGATGCCGATGTGGTCGGCACCTTACCGGATTCTTCGCTCCCCGGGTCCCCATCCGGTGACCAGTTGTGGTCTACCGCCGGCAGCGATACCACGATGCTTTCGGTCGTCAATAGCCCGATCTTTTCGTCAAAGAGCATGCGTTTCGTCAATGATGGTCCCACGATCCGTTATGTTGGTTTTTTTTCGAAAGGGATCTCCACCAGCGCTCACAAGTTCTATGCATACTGGTCCGGTACCATGAGTCCCGGTTCCGCACCGCTGGATATATGGTTGGGCAACACGCACTTCGCTGGGATCTGCGGGATTCGGTTGGAGAACGGGAATGTACGCCTCAGTACGGGGGCAGACGCTTACGAGACAATCGGAACCTATGCCACCGATACGAGCCATGTCATTCTGTTCACGGTGGATAAACTGGCCGGTACCTACGACGTCGCTTTTCTGCAAAGCAATCATAACTGTTCGCGACATAATGTTCCGATCCTCAATGCCTCGGCTTTGGCCACGCCCAAGCCGACACTCTATCTCGCCTACTTCGGTGGCGGCGGGGTCGTGAACTATGTCATTGACGAGGTGACGATCACGATGAAGGAACCGGAGATGTAAGCCCCGCTGCCGGAGGCTTTGATCAGTTTCGCGTTCAAATCGCGCCCACAGATCATCAACGGCGCTCGTGCTCGAACCGTGATGCGACCGTCGGACGTTGCTGCGGCTGGTCCCGCAGACGTGACACAACCGCGCTCCGCATCAAGTGCGTAACGAGCTTGGCCGGAACGCGACCCGCAGCGCCAGTCGCAGCAACACGCGAATGGTCCGAGCCGGTCGAATGTTCCCAGGCAACGAGACCGTAGGCTTCCGATCATTCTGCCGACATTCATCCTGCCACTTCGGGGTGAGCAATCCGGGTTTGCGGGGGAGTGGCAGAATAATTATTGGGCAGAATAATTCCCCGAAAGAGGAAAGCGCCCATGTCAGGCGACGGACGTACGTTACTGCGGCTACACGCACACGAACAGCGCGTGCGTCCTCGTGCTCGTCCTCGTGCTCGTCCTCCTCCTCGTGCTCGTGCTCGTCCCTCGTGCTCCTCCTCCCTGCTCCTCCTCCTGCTCGTCCTCGTGCTCGAACCGTGATGCGACCGTCGGACGTTGCCGCGCCTGGTCCCGAAGACGGGACACCGGCCGCGCTCCGCATCAAGTGCGTAACGAGCTTGGCCGGAACGCGACCCGCAGCGCCAGTCGCAGCAACACGCGAATGGTCCGAGCCAGTCGAATGTTGCCAGGCAACGAGACCGTAGGCTTCCGATCATTCTGCCGACATTCATCCTGCCACTTCGGGGTGAGCGATCCGGGTTAGCGGGGGGAGTGGCAGAATGATTATTGGATCCTCATCCAGCGCGGTAGAACCGAATTGACGCCTGGCAGGCGAGCCGTGCACGAGGTGCAGTTCGTGGCCCGATGGGTGCTCCGCCCGCGTAGCCATGGAAATGTTGTTCACCATCCGGCGATGAGCGCGCCCCTCGACAGCCGGCAGATTCGTGCCTTCTGTGTGCTGGCGCGCACGGCCAGCTTCACGGAGACCGGACGCGAATTGCATCTGACGCAATCGAGCGTTAGCCATTCGATGAAGGCGTTGGAGCGGGATATCGGCTGTCGGCTTTTGGACAAGCTGGGTAAAAAGGTCGTGCTTACCCAGGCTGGCGAGCAACTCCTCCATCATGCCACTAAAATTCTTCAGGAAATGGAAAATGCCCGCGCGTCCTTGGTGCGACTGGGCAAGTGGGGACGGGGCCGACTGCGTTTGGGGGCCAGCACCACGGCGTGCCAGCATCTCATCCCATCGGTACTGCGCGAGTTCAAGAAGCGCTTTCCCGATCACGCCATCACAATCGAGCCGGGCGATACTCCGGCGCTGATCGGGTCACTACTTCGGCGCCAAATCGACCTGGCGCTTTCGTTGGAACCCGGCCAGGAGCCGCAACTGGATTTTCATCCGTTGTTCACGGACGAATTGCTTTTCATCGTGGGGGCGCAACATCCCTGGGCGCAGGCCGGCCGAGTCGACCGATTGGAGGTTCCCCGGCAAAGCTATATCCTATACAGCAAACAGAGCCTCACCTTTCAGCTCGTCGAGAGTTATTTTCGACGCGAACAAATGGTCCTGAATTCCGTGATCGAACTGGGCAGCATGGAGGCCACCAAGGAACTCGTGAAATTGGGCGTCGGCGTCAGCATCCTCGCACCGTGGATCGCGCGGAAAGAAATCGAGGAGGGATCGCTGGTTGCGCTGCCCCTTGGCCGCCGCAAGCTCCAGCGGCGCTGGGGCATTCTGCACTGGCAAGGTAAACGGCTGAACCTCGCCGAGGAAACGTTCATCGGACTTTGCAAGACGGCCACGACGCCGATGCGCGCCTAGCCCACCAACGAAGGTCCGCCTCAAACCCGCCAGCGCTTTGAGTTGATCCTCATACCACATTTCCTCTGGCCGGTTTGAGGCGGACCTTGGTTGGTTAATGCGGCTACCAATCGGGCCGTAGCCGCCGACGTGAGTCGGCGCTGACTTCCCCGGCGCAGCCGAGGTCCGCAACACCCAATCAGCGCGCTCTCACGAGCGCGGCTACCAATCGGGCCGTAGCCGCCGACGTGAGTCGGCGCTGACTTTCCCGGCGCAGCCGAGGTCCGCAACACCCAATCAGCGTGCTCTCACGAGCGCGGCTACCAATCGGACGTAGCCGCCGACGTGAGTCGGCGCTGACTTTCCCGGCGCAGCCGAGGTCTGCAACACCCAATCAGCGCGCTCTCACGAGTGCGGCTACCAATCGGGCCGTAGCCGCCGACGTGAGTCGGCGCTGACTTCCCCGGCGCAGCCGAGGTCCGCAACACCCAATCAGCGCGCTCTCACGAGCGCGGCTACCAATCGGACGTAGCCGCCGTCCTCGGCCTCGACTGCAACCGTATTCCGCCCTTCACTTCATTGCGGCTTTGAAAAAGGGCGCTTTGGGGTCGCCCCCGGACTGGATGTAAGCCAGGAGATCAAGCACCTCGTCCGAGTTCAGCGCGTTGAGCAACCCCGTGGGCATGAATGAAACCGGATAGGGCGCTCGGCTCCGCACCCGGGACAACTCGATCTCTTCCTTCTCGTCCGGGTTGCGCGGGTCATAGACGACATGCAGAAGGCCGTTCTCGACATAGGCGCGGCCGATCAGGCTGGTGCCATTGTCCAACTCGACTTGTTCACTGCCGTATTGGTCGGAGATGACTTTGGAAGGTTCGACGATGTTCTCCACGAGATCCCGGATGCTGAAGCGCGAAGCGGAGGTGGTCAGATCGGGGCCAAGCCCGCCGCCCGCCCCATCGAAGCGATGACACGAGAAGCAGGTGACCGAGTGAAACAGATTCTGGCCGGTGGTGAAGTCGCGGTCGTGCAGCCCGTTTCCAACCAGGGTCATGACTTCTTCAATCGTATAGTCGCGACCGGGACCTTTGGGCAGTGGATATTCGTGGGCGATCAATCCTTCCTTCCGGCTCGAGAGGGTATCCAGCGCCTCGCGTTCGGCCGGGTCCGATACGTTCGCCAACGCCTCGCGTCGGAAATTCTCGAGATAGCCTCGAAAACTGTTGCCTCCCTGCCAAGGCGCGGTGTGCGGGAACCAGCCGAAATAGGCCTTGCGCAAGGCGGGATTCCAGCCGGTCTTTGCCACCCGCAGGAGATAGGCATAGGCGATTTGTTGCTGGTTCGGCCGACTGGCGGCGGCGTTCGCGAAGGCGTCGGCATAGCTGGCATTGCGCGAGAGCAGGGCGTCGCTCGCATAATGCACGTCGGTGTCGCGCGCGGTCGCCATGAGTTGAAGGGTTTTGGGTACCGCCGTGGCCGAGTTCAGGGCAATGAGCGTCCCTGCGAGTTCCCGGTTGAGCTCGAATGTCCCGCCGGGGAACAGCGCATCGAGCCGTGCTACGGTCTGATCCCGGACTTCCCCTTCGAGCGGACCCAGTCGGATGATGATCAACTCGTAGGCACGGACCAGGCCGAGCCGGTCGGCTTCGTCGAGTGCGGAGAAATCAATCGAATGAAGCCTGTCGAGGAGGGCGTCGCGATCTTCTTTGGCGCCTTGATGAGCGAGCGCGATGGTGGCCTGGATGAGTGCCTTCGGACGTTGCTCGTGAAGGATCAGTTTGGACCATAGGCGGGCCGGTTGACGTTCGAGGGCAACACGGGCCGCGAATCGGATCCAACGATCCTGATGCCCGAGGTAGGGCCAGGCCTCCTGGATCGCCTCCGGGCCTGTGCCTTCTTCGTGGAGCGCCTCAAGACGCCGGCGCAACAGCCACTCCGCTGTGGGTGGTGGGACGGCCGCCGTCGCTGTGCTCTCGGAACCGGTGTAGCTCACCCGGTAGACCGCGGATTGGGTCCGGCGCCCCCCAATGGCGAAATAGAGCGCGCCATCCTTCGGGTTTACAACCAGATCGGTCAGGGGGAGCGGTTTGCCGCTCAGGAACTCCTCACGCACGGCCCGGTAAGCCGCGCCTTCCGGAGTGAGATGGATGGCGTACATCGTGCCGTAAGTCCAATCGTTCGCGAACACAGCCTGCTGATATTTCGCCGGGAAACGCGCGCCGCGTCCGGATTCCATCCCGGTGGGACTGCCGGGCCCGATGTCTACCAACGCGGGCAGGCTGTCGGGATAATAGGACGGCCATTTGCCCGAGCCGCTGCGCCAGCCGAATTCACTACCGCTGGTGGCCAAACAAATTCGGGTGGGACGATACCAGGGCAGGCCCGCATCCCATTCCATATCGGAATCGAAGGTGAGGATGTCACCCAGATCGTTGAAGGCGAAATCATAGGCATTGCGATAACCGGAACTGACCAACTCAAACACCTTACCGTCGGGATCGGTCTTGAAAATGCAACCGCCCGGAGCAAGGATCCCGCGCGCATGACCGTTCGCATCCCATAGCCGGCTGACGATCTGATCTTCCGACCAATTCCGCGGAGCTCGCGAAAGCTCGAGATGTTCCGGCAGCTTGGTGTGATTTCCGCACACGACGTAGAGAGATCGGCCATCCGGCCCGAGGACAATGGCGTGCGGACCATGTTCGCCGCTGCCGGCGATTCGTCGCAGTTCCTCCATCTTATCGAATTGATCGTCGCCATCCGTATCGCGCAATCTCCAGAGGCCTTGCCGCCCGTTCTGCTCATTCACCATGACGTAAAGGCTGTCGAAGGCGTAAAGCAACCCGTGGGCGCCGCCAATGTCGGCCTTGAGCGATTCCACGGCAGAAATCGCACCGGAACCCACTGGTGAAGGGGTAAGCCGGTAAAGACCGCCATACTGATCGCATGCGATGATCCGTCCTTTCGGATCAACCGTCATGCTCACCCACGAACCTTCGTCCGCCTTGGGCACGACGTGAATCAACTCGACCTTGAAACCCGGGAGCAGCTCGATGTCCGCCGGTTGCACGACGACCGGCCGCCCGATGCCCAGGGAAAAGGGATCGCCCCACGGCTCCTGCCCGTAGCTCCCGACCTCCTTGGCCGGCTTCCACGCAGCGTCTCCGGAAACTTGAGCCTGCCAATTGCCGTCGCTTTCCACCAGAGTCACCGCACCGTCCGCGCTCTTGATCCGGAGCCGGGCGAGAAATCCCGCGGGTCCGCCTTCATTGCGGGCGTCCGCACGAAGTTTATTGGCCCCCGATCGGAGCAGCGAGGTCACATCCGCTTTGGAAGCGGAGGACCAATCCTCGTTCGTCAGCACGGCGCGGTCATTGAGGAAGACGCGCGCTTCATTGTCGCATGCAACCCACAAGGTGGCTTCCTCGACCGCGGCAGGGGCGGTGAATTCCAGCCGCAAAGCGACTCGATCGGCGTCGGCTTTATCGGCCCAGATCCAGGACCACTCGGCGCGCATGCGATTGGGCGAAAGCAAAAGGAGCAGGAGCGGCGCTAAAGCGCGAATCTGGTGGACCTGTTTCATATCGTGCAATACTTCGCCAATTTGAAGCGAATATGGCAAGCCCTTGTTCTCCCCCCGAAGACCAAGCGGCCGCAGCGACGATCTGCATTCGTCCGCGAGGGCCCTCCAGCCCGCGCCGCTGGCGAATTATCTGATTACAAGCGTCTCGCTGGAAGGAAAGGTGCGTCTGCCGATTCTCGCGGAGCGGAAAATTATCGAATGAGGATTTTGGGCTCGACTTGGGCGGTTTGGAAGACGCTACATTCCTGCGTGTTGAAGCAAGGAGTGTTGATCCGCTATTGGCTGCCGCCACTGCTTTGGGTGGTGCTCATTTTTGGTGGATCCACGGATCTTTTGTCCGAGCGACATACGTCGCGCTTTATCGAGCCGATCCTTCATTGGCTGGCCCCGGATCTATCGGAGGCGACGATCCATCGGATTCAGTATGGGATTCGGAAGATTGGGCATCTGACCGAGTACGCGTTTTTAGCCGCGTTATTGTTTCGGGCCTTGCGTGGGCCTTCGGTGGACCAACCGCGTCCTCGGCCGGGAAGGCACGTTCTATGGGCGTTCTTCCTGGCGATTGGCTATGCCGCCACCGACGAACTACACCAATCCACGGTCGCCACGCGCTACGCTTCGGCATGGGATGTGTTGATCGACGCAACGGGCGCGGCGATTGGGCTGGCCGCGTGGTGGCTCATCGAAAAGAGACGATCCAGGAGGTAGAATATTTTGCGACGACCGTTCGTGAGCGTCGTGCTGCTCTATGCGGCGGGCGTGCTGGCGGGCCGCTTTTGGGCGCCACCTTTAGAGTGGTTGTTCATGGCGAGCGCGCTGGCGCTATTCATCTGTCTCTTTCACCGGTGTCGTGATCGCAAATGGCTGGCCCTGGCACTGCTGCTCACGGGTTGCGCCAATATCACCCTTCAGACGATGGTTCTCTCGCCGCACGATCTGCGGCGCCTGATTGGAGAACGAGCCGAATATGTCACCGTGCGCGGCCGCCTTGTGGCGTCTCCCGAAGAGCGGGGTGACGAGAATGGAAAGGACGCCCCTCGAACCCTCGCCGTGATTGAGGCGCTATCCCTCGCAGGTGAGAACTACCAGGGACCTGCAGTCGGTCGTGTCCTCATCCGGACGCCGGGACGGCTGGGGCCTGAATATTTCCAGGGGCGGCGCGTGTCAATCAGGGGAGTGTTGATCGAGCCGGAGGCCGCCCATGCCCGTGAGTTGTTCGACTATCGGAAATTTCTGGCCGGGCGCGGGATCTATTATGAGCTGCGATGCGATTCCACTCACGAATGGCGCCTGGAACCCTGTGACGCCGATCCGACCGGACCCCCGATATCGGATCGATTTCAACATTGGGCGCGGGCGGCGCTATCGAATGGGCTTCCCGTCCACGATGGCGTGGTGCGGTTGTTGTGGGCGATGATGCTCGGACGCCGCGGGGGCTTGGACGATGACGTGGCCGACGTCTTCCGTCACTCGGGAACAATGCACATCTTTGCGATCAGCGGGCTGCACATTGGCCTGATCACGGTCATCCTGGTTGGGTTGTGCCGCGCGGCGCGGTTGCCGCGCGGGTTATGCGGGATCGTGGTGATCCCGGCCCTGTGGTTTTACGCCGCAGCGACCGGCTGGCAAGCCTCGGCGATCCGGGCCACGCTGATGTCGACGCTGTTGTTATCAGGTTGGTCGCTACGCCGGCCCTTGGATTTGTTGAATTCACTCGCGGGCGCGGCGTGGTTGATCTTGCTGTGGGATCCTTCGCAACTCTTCCAGGTGGGATTTCAACTGTCGTTCTCTGTCGTCCTGAGCATTCTCCTGATGTTGCCCCATCTCAGCCGGTTCCAGGATCGATTTCTGCAACCGGACCCGCTTCTCCCCAATGAACTACGCTCCACCTGGCAACAATGGCGCCAACGCGCCATTCGAAATATCACCGGCAGCGCCGGGATTTCTCTGGCCGCGATGCTCGGCGCCATCCCCTGGATGGCCTTCTACTTCAATATCTGCACGCCGATCAGCCTGTTGGCGAATCTGGCGGTCGTGCCACTGGCCGCGGTGACCTTGATGAGCGGGTTGGGCAGCCTGATCACCGCGGCCTGGTGTCCCTATGCCAGCGTCCTCTACAATCACAGCGCATGGCTGGCGATGATCGGCATGATCACGGTCAGCCGATGGTGTGCCGAGATCCCCTGGGGTTGGTTTTATGTGACGAGCCCGCCGGTCGTCGCCATGATCGGCTATTATACGGTGCTCATCGCCTCCGGCGTCAATCAGCACCCCTTCGCTTCCCGCACCAGATTGTGCGCCATCGGCACCGGCGTGTCGCTGTTGACCGGGAGTCTAATCGCAAGTTCGCAAAGGGCGGGCATGCAACTCACGGTCCTCCCACTCCGAGGAGGCGACAGTCTGTTCGTGGAGAGTTCAGGGCCGCGGCGGGTGTTGTTGGTGGACACCGGTGACGCGAACACTGCGAAATATCTGGTCGAGCCATTCCTCAGGGCACGCGGTGTCAACCGTCTTCCCACCCTGCTCCTGACCCATGGCGATGTGCGGCACGTGGGCGGAGCGCGCGCCATTCGCGACGAATTCCGTCCACGGATGACGATCACCAGCCGGTCGCGCTCAAGGTCGCCGGCCTATCGCGATTTGATTCGGGAGTTGGAGCATGCGCCCGAAAGCTGGCACGAGGTGGAGCGGGGCGATGAGGTGTGCGGTTGGCTGGTGCTGCATCCGGCGGCGACCGATCAATTTAGTCGAGCCGATGACAACGCATTGGTATTGTCGGGTGAATTCGAGGGCGTGCGGGTCTTACTATGTTCAGACCTGAGTCGCCTGGGACAACGGACATTGTCGGATCGCGAACCCGATTTGCGGCCCGATCTGATCGTGGCCGGTATGCCCAACCCGGATGAACCGTTGAGCACTGGTTTTTTGCGCCGGCTCGATCCCGCCTTGGTGATCGTCAGCGCGGGCGAATATCCCGCTTCCGAAAGGCCTTCGCGGGAGCTGCGCGCAAGGCTAAGGGCGCTGAGTGTCCCGGTCCTGTTCACCTGCGATCACGGTGCGATTTACGTCACTTTGCGCAACGGTCGATGGGAGGTGCGCGCGCACGACGGTTGGCAGTGGGTCGATAAGTCGGTGAGTCGGTAAGTCGGTGGGTCGGTAAGTCGGTGGGTCGGTAAGTCGGTGGGTCGGTATAAGTCGGTGAGTCGATGGAATGTGCTCCCAGCAAGTGGTCACAGATTCGGCATAGCCACACTGCCGGCGAGGTGATTATATCGTCCATCAGCCGAGTCGGATTCATTTGAACTCCGACTGTGTCGGCCGGTGCCGGGTATGGACGCCAACCCACCAACAATGCTGCGAAAATTGATCCAGACCGTGGCCGGATGCAACCGACCACAGCTAGCTTCCCGGGTCGGTGCTCGATTCCGCGGGGCAGCGGGCGTGTTCGCCTTGTGTGCGCTCTTATTCCCAACGGCCTCCCTCGGCCTCGATCTGTCGCACGCCGTCGTGGTTCGGCCCGAACGGCTGTCGGCGCCGGAAGAAAAGGCGGTGGCCATGCTCCTCGATGAAGTGGAAAAGCGCTCGCAGATTCGCTGGCTGGTGGCCACTACCTGGCCCACGAACGGCCAACCCGTTATCGCCATAGGTTCGGCCAACGACTGGGGAACGATCGCCGGACCCTATGCCACTGAACCTGCATTGGATGCGGCGGGCGATACTGCCGAGGGATTTCACCTGCGGGTCCGATCGGACCACGATGCCCCGGCAGTGTTGCTCGCCGGTCATGATCCGCGCGGTGTCTTGTTTGGCGTCGGACGATTGCTTCGGGAGCTGCATATCCGGCGAGGCAGCATCCTGCTGGCGGACCATTTGGAGATCGCGACTGCACCCGAATATCCTCTGCGCGGACATCAGTTGGGTTACCGGCCTAAGACACACGCGTACGACGCCTGGGATCTGCCGCAATGGGAACAGTACTACCGGGATCTGATCATTTTCGGGGCCAACGCTGTCGAACTCATTCCGCCCCGGTCCGACGATGCCGCCGACAGTCCGCATTTCCCTCGGCCGCCCCTCGAAATGATGGCCGCCATGTCGGGTCTGGCCGACGCTTACGATCTGGACGTGTGGATCTGGTATCCGGCCATGGACCGCGATTATGCCAATCCCGCAACGGTGACGTCCGCGTTGCGGGAATGGCGGAATGTATTCGAGCGTTTGCCCAGGATCAACGCCGTGTTCGTGCCGGGAGGAGATCCCGGGCATACCGCCCCACGTGTGCTGATGAATTTACTCGAACAGCAAGCCCGCTCGCTTCACGAAGTCCATCCGCAGGCGCAGATGTGGGTCTCTCCCCAAAGCTTCGATCAAGTCTGGCTCGAGGAATTCCTGGGCATCCTCCGGCGGGAAACACCGGAATGGCTCGGCGGTGTGGTCTTCGGCCCGCAAGTCCGGATGAGTCTGCCCGAGTTGCGCTCATCCGTTCCCGCGCGCTACCCGATCCGGCATTACCCGGACATCACGCACACGCGCCAATGTCAGTATCCGGTTCCGGACTGGGACGTTGCCTTCGCCATCACGGAAGGACGGGAGTGCATCAATCCGCGGCCGGTGGACATGACGGCCATTTTTCGACTATTACAGAGCGACACCATCGGTTTCCTGACCTATTCCGAAGGCTGCAACGACGATGTCAACAAGGCCATTTGGAGCGCCCTGGGCTGGGATTCGCAGCAACCTTTAATCGGTATCCTTCGCGACTATGGCCGCTACTTCATCGGGGAAGATCTCACCGAGGGCTACGCCCAGGGGCTCCTTGCCCTGGAACGGAACTGGCGCGGACCTGCCGTGTCGAATCCCGGCATTGAGACGACGCTCGCACAATTCCAGCAAATGGAGCGCGAGGCCACGCCCGTTCGATTATTAAACTGGCGCTTTCAAGAGTCCCTCTTCCGCGCCTATTACGATTCCTACATCCGCCGGCGTCTGCTCTACGAGACGACGCTGGAAGACCGGGCACTGAATCAACTCCGCCAGGCCGGCGACCTCGGCTCCTCCCTCGCCTTGCAGAATGCCGAATCGATCCTCGACCGGGCATTGACCGATCACGTCGCGCCCGATCTGCGAGCGCGCATTTTCGAACTGGCGGAGGCCCTCTTCCAAAGCATCCACATGCAACTGAGCGTCCCCCGTTACCGGGCCATCGCCGTCGATCGCGGCGCCTCCCTCGATACGCTCGACTATCCCTTGAACAATCGCCGCTGGCTCCTCGAACGATTCCATGAAATCAGCCGGCTCCCCACCGAGCCGGAACGACTGCGCTCCATCGAGGCCATCGTCAACTGGACCAACCCGGGACCGGGCGGTTTCTACGATGACCTGGGTAACCCCGCGCAACAACAGCATCTCGTCCGCGGCCTGCCTTTCGCCGAAGACCCCGCCAGCCTGCTCTCGGCGAAGACTGGTTTCGAAGAGGGCGATGTCGTGGATGAACCGGATCAGAAGCCCGCGACAGCCCTGAGGATCTCCTGGATCGACCACGCGGAATCCTTGAACGACCAGCCGCTCCAACTCCATTACTCCGACCTGAACCCGACGTCGCACTACCGGCTGCGCGTGATTTACGGGGGCGACAGTCCAAACCGTCGCATTCGACTCGTGGCTGGGGATACATTCGAGATCCAGCCTTACCGGACCAAGCAGTTCCCCTATCAACCTCAGACATTCGATATTCCCCAGGCCGCCATTGTGAATGGCGAGTTGACCCTCACCTGGACCCGTGAGCCCGGCTTGGGTGGCAACGGCCGCGGCTGCCAGGTGGCGGAAGTCTGGTTGATCAAAGAGTGACGTCAATTCGTCCTGCTTCCTCTATGCCCGATTCAATTCCCTCCTCACCCCCCTGGGAAAACCCGGTTAAGACACTCCTCCGCCAGGGCAAACCCGCCCTCGGCGTCACCATCACCGTCAACCACGTCGAGATCGCTGCCCAACTCGCGGCCATGGGATTCGATTATCTCTGGATCGAAATGGAGCATTCGCCGGTCAGCCTCGACACGCTCCGCGCCATCGTCCTTTCGACCCAGGGAAGGACCTCCGTCCCGTTCGCGCGCGTGCCGCTCAATGCCCTTTGGACCGCCAAACAAGTCCTCGATGCCGGCGTCCTCGGCGTCGCGTTTCCTTTCACCAGCACACCCGAATTGGCCCGTCAGGCCGCCGATGCGTGCCGATACCCGCCGGCCGGCCGACGTGGATCGGGCGCCGGCCTGGCCACTTTCCGCTGGCCTGCCCCCGAGGGCTATTACGACTTTGCCGATCGCAATGTCCTCGTCGTCGCGATTATCGAAGAAGCGTCCGCGATCGACTGCATCGATGAAATTGCCGCCACGCCCGGAATCGACGTCCTCTTCGTCGGGCCGAGCGACCTGGCATTTTCGCTGGGTGTCCGTGGTGACATGGCCCATCCCAAAGTTCAGGAGGCCGTGGCCCATGTCGGGCGCACCGCCCGCCGGCACGGGAAATTCACCGGGCGATACACCACGTCGCTCGACGATATCCGGCGCGCGATCGACCAGGGCTTTCTCCTCCTCCAAACCGTGAGCGATCTCAGCCTCCTCGCCGCGGGCGCCCGACAGTTGCTCGAGCCGTTGGGCAAATGGAACCCGGGCACCGATGATCGCCAGCATTTGTAGGGGTCAGATCTCATATCTTGACATTTAGCGGCCTTTTTGTTTCGGTTCGAGCGATGGCCAGGCCCTTGCGCATCGAGGTGGCTGGAGGACGTTATCACGTCACCAGCCGGGGTAACGAACGGAGGAATATTTTCCGGGCTGATCCCGATCGGAGCCATTTTCTGGAGTTGCTTCCAGTTGAAAATGTTCCGGCGCACCGTATTCCAGGTCACCCCGTAGGAAAAGCCGATGGCATCGGTGGCGGTGAAAAGCTGCTGCGAAACGAACAGCTCGGACGTCTCGCGGTGATAACGGCGGATCTGGTCCACCCCCAGGGCAATCGCCTCGTCCTTGGTGGCGTTCTTGCACTCGATCACCAGCACCGGAATGCCGTTGATGAGAAACACGACATCCTCCCGCGTGCCGTGGTGGCCATTGTGAAAGGCCCACTCCTCGGTGACTTCGTAAACGTTCCGGCGAGCCGCCGGTGGTCTCTCCGGGTCGTCGTAATCGATCAGGCTCAGGTCGCGCTCCCGCTTCTCCTCGTGGTCGAAGAACTTGCCCCGGTTGCGCAAGTAATCCACGAACTCGCGGTTTCCGTAAATATCCGTGTGAATGCGTTTGAATGAACCGAGCAACGCGCCTTTCGCATCGGCATAGCGCGGATTCAGTTCACGAACCTTGGCGATGAGCAGATCATCGAAGAAAAGTGACAACGGAGCGCGGGTTTTCCAACCCGCGTCATTCGAAGAACCGAGCGGACTGGAAAGTCCGCTCTCCTTTAACCCGCGCCGCAACTCGGCCTCGTCCCTTGGCACAAACGTCCAGCCGACCTCCCGCGCATACTCGAGGATTCGGGCTTGGACGGTCTTTTGTTCGCCGGGATTGGTCATGTGTTCTTCGGCTTCCTCCGGTCGGGTGCGCTCGGCGCCGGCAAGAATTCCCTCGCCACATCGGCGAGCTGCCTGGCGGTGGGAAGCTTGCCCTTGAGCTCAGGCGGCAGTTTGTCCCGCAACACATACTCCGCCACGCCGATCGGATTCGCCTTGGACTTCAGTGCGAACTCCACCTCCACATCATCCTTTTCCGCGCAAAGGATGATGCCGATGGACGGCCCGTCATCCGGCCCTCGTTCCTTCTCGTTCAGGAGATTGAGGTAGAAATCCATCTTGCCCGCATGCTCGGGTTCGAATTCGCCGATCTTGAGGTCGAAAGCCACCAGCGCCTTGAGGAATCGGTGGTAGAACAGGAGGTCGACGAAGTACTCCTTTCTGCCCAACTCCAGCCGGTATTGCCGGCCCACGAAACAGAAGCCATAGCCCAGCTCCAACATGAATTGCTGGAGCCGGGAAATCAGTCGCTCCTCCAGCTCCCGCTCCTTCATCGGCCGCGCCAGGCCGAGAAACTCCAAGTTATAGCGGCTCTTCAGCATCTCGTCCGCCTGCTCCGCGAGATGCTCGGGCAGCGCGAGGCCGAAATTGTGTGTCTTCTTCTCCTTCACCGCCCGTTCATACGTTCCGGCTTTGATCTGGTTCAACAATACGCTCCGGCTCCAGCCGCATCGCGCCGTGGCGCGGAGGTAATAGAGCCGGGCGGCGGAATCCTTCACCTTGCCCATCAACTCCACATGGTGCCACCAAGGCAGGTTGGACACCAATTCTCGCGCCGCCTGCGCGAGAAACTCGCCCGATCCACCCGGCTTCAATTCTCGCGCAACCTGCGCGAGAAACTCGGCACTCGAGTAGAGTTCGTAAAACTGTCGCATCCGCCAGATGTTCGCAGCCGAAAACCCCCGCAGGTCCGGGAACTCCGCCCGCAGATCCGCCGCCAGCCGTTCAACCACAGCCTCCCCCCAGCCCGCCGTCTTCTGCTTCTCCACGATCCCGCGCCCAATGTCCCAATACAGCATCACCAACTCCCGGTTCACGGCCCGCCCGGCCTGCAATCGCGCGGATTGGATGCGGTCCTTCACCTCGCGGAGAAAGGCGCGATAATCAGGCGTGATCGTGGAGGGCTTCATAACTGGTGAACCGCAGATTGCGCGGATGGGCGCGGATGATTCTTTCCTGAGTCTGTATATGTGAAGCTCTGCGCAACCTGTGGGCCAATCGCGTGCTGCCACTCGGATTCCTCGCGGGACATATCCGTCCACCCGGTGGCCTCGGCGTATTCGAGGTCCGGGCTTGGACGGTTTTCTGTTCTCCGCGTGTGGGCATCAGTAGATTACGGTGGTTCTCAATGAGTATGGCCCTGCGGTTCCTCATGCTCCTTAACAATGAACATCTGGGAATCCAAAAACACCTGTGAATAGAAGGCTATTTGATCAAGCGGGTGACGATCAGCTAGTCTTGTCCGGGAAGCGCGTCTGGATTCAGGCGAAATGTGGCGGTGCTTCTCAGCAATCTCGGACAACACATTGGCTGTCTCCTCAAGTGCAGTCATTTTTATTGCAGTCGTTGATTTCTCTCTGAAGGAGCGCTCGACCGAGTATGCGAATTCTTCAAAACTCCCGTGCGTTTCCAGCGCACGAGGATCTGAACAGAACTGGGGCGTGGAGCCTGGAACAAATGCGACATGGTGGTCTTGTCATCTCGTGTTTTGAGGATGTGTTTCGTGCTCATGCTGTGATTTCGAGTTCGTGAACGCGGGTCTTCGCCGTCATCAGCTCGTGAATGAGGGTGCGGAAGAGGTCTTGGAGAGCCGATTGTTTGCTCGCCGCCGAGTTCTGCTTGTCCGCCAGGGTTTGGAATACGGTCACGATCTCCTTCTGCTCGTCCGTTGGTGGGACTGGTATCGGGAGAGTTTTGAGAAAGCCACAGGTGAGAGCCCCTTTCGTGCTTCCGCCGCCGTGCGCAATTGAACGCAGGTAGTCATATCGCGTCTGCATGAACCACAGCACGAAATCGGGAACCATCTTCGGCGAGTGAAACTGGGCGTAGGCAAGATGCTGGTTGATGCAGGTCTCGATCCGGGTGATGTCCGCCAGGGACATGAAGTCGTCGTCCTGCTGGTGAATCACGGCGATTTCCGTGCCCTGGACGTCGATTGTGGCGTTGGTGGGTTTTTTCTTCATCCGCCGACTCCGAGTTGCTTGAGGATTTTACTGAGCGCCTTGTCCGTCTCGCGCGCCTCGGCTTCGATGACCTTCAGTTCCTCGACGATCTCCGCGATGGGCCGGTAGGTTTCGGCGTCGCTGGTGTGGATGTAGCGGCTGGGGGAGATGTTGTAGTCGTTTTTCTTGAGCTCGGCATGATCGACGATGCGGCTGAGTTTTTCTTCTTCCTTCCACTGAATGAGGGTTTGCGCGATGCGCTGGATGCCTGCGTCGGGAATGAAGTTCTTGGGGTCGCCTTTTTCGAAGACCTGGCTGGCATTGACGAGCAGCACACGGTGCCGACGCGCTTTGGGTTTCGCCTTGTTCAGGAACAACACGATGCCCGGGGCGGTGGTGTTGTAGAAGAGGTTTTCGGGCAGGTAGAGAACGCTCTCGATGAGGTCGTGGTCCACGAACCACTGGCGGACGGTTTTTTCCTTGTTGGTTCCGGCATTGCCCGATCCGCGAGAGGCGGCGCCGGTGTCGAGGACGACGGCGGCGCGGCCTTTATCATTGAGGCTGGCGTGCATGTGCTGGACCCAGCCCCAGTCGGCGGAGGATTTGCCGGGGAAACCGGCCCCGTGGGAAGCGGTCGAGTTCGTCGTTGTCGTAGTCGGTCTCGGTGAACCAATCCTGGTTCCACATGGGATTGGCGACGACGCGGTCGAAGGTGCGGAGTTTGCCCTGTTTATTGCGGAACTTGGGATTCTTGAAGGTGTCGCCGATCTCGATCTGGCCCTCCATGTCGTGGATGATCATGTTCATGTTGGCCATGGCCCAGGTCTCAGCGATGTATTCCTGGCCGTAGAGCTTGAGCGGGGCGTATTTCACGGAATGCCCCCTCACCCCGGCCCTCTCCCCCGAGGGGGGCGAGGGAGGAGGATTTTGAGAATGGATCCTTTCCTCCATGGCGATCTCGCACTTGATGAGCAGACCGCCGGAGCCGCAGGTGGGATCGTAGATTTCCATGCCGGGCTCGGGCTGGAGGACCCGGGACATGATGGTGCCGACCTCGGGCGGGGTGTAGAACTCGCCGGCACTCTGGCCACCGCCCTCGGCGAATTTGCGGATGAGGTATTCGTAGCTCTTGCCGATGATGTCGGCCTCGACGTCGTCAAGCCCGAGGCGCTTGGTGCTGATGGCCTCGATGAGGTTTGAGAGGCGGTCGTCGTCGAGGTCGCGCTGGCCGTGGGTGGTCGCGTTGAAATCCACACGGTCGATGATGCCCTGCAGGAGCGGGTTTTCCCGGGCGATGGCCCGCATGTGGGTGGTGACGCCTTCGCCGATCTTGTCGGAGAGTTTGCGGATGACGGACCAGACGGGCTGCTCGGGATCGTCCGGCACAAGGGGGAGATAGAAGCGGACGAGCTTGTGGTCGGCCCTGGCGAGCTGGAATGCCTTCTTGCGCGAGCCGACTTCCTTGGCGATTCGGTTCAGTTCGTCGTCGAAGACGTCACAGAGGCGCTTGGTGAAAATGAGCGGGAGGATGTAGTCCTTGTATTTCGGCGCGTCCTTGGCCCCGCGAATTGAGCAGGCAGCGTCCCAGATCCAGGATTCGAGGGACTTCGAGTTCGCAATGGCCATGGTGGAAGCCAGGCTATCTGGTCGTGGCGATGAGAGTGTCGAGTGACCTGTGCATGGGACGTAGATTGCTGCGAAGGATAGGATCTCTCCAAGTCGCGGTGCAACACAATGCTGTTGTCGCAAGTCGTCCAATACGCCGGCTGCGAAGCAGGCTTGATTCGAACCGTTCCCGCTAACCCGCCTGAGGTTTCCGTTCGATCCGAAGCGCTTGATCCGCGGGGGTAAAGGGGTCAGTCCCGACCCCTTTTAGACCTGACTTTGCTCCCATGTAGCTCTCCAACCGCCAGAACCGGGCAACGAGCGCGAATCTGGGTGAGTTGAGCTCGGCCTTGTGTGAGCCACCGTGATCCGGAATCGCGCGTGAATTTCACGCAGTTTGCGTGGAATTCACGCGGTCCAACCGGCGGCTCACGCAGTCAACGCCCCCGGCGAAGTCGGAGGTGTGAAACAATAAGCCAGCGGTTCTTCGGGCACGAGGAACAGATTGGCGGGACAAACTATTGAATTATTTCCACACTCGTGACCATCTCGGCCGCGTTCGGGCCTCACTCCTCCCTTCCCTCGCCCGAACGGTAACTGGCATGGCCGCGAATGACGAAATGTTCATCACCGGAACTGGCGTTCGCCTGGAACATCAGGTCCGGCGAGAGTTCCGCTCCCGGCTTGGCGGTCACGGGCTTGGCGCCGGTGGCGCGCACGGGGATCCGGAAGACTCGCTCGGCCTCGCCAATGGCAGGGGTCCGGACGCGCAGTGGCGCCTCCGGCCAGGTGTAATAGGCCTTCGATTCCGGGGTCAGATCGATTTCCCATTCCATGGTCGCAGGAGCGTTTGTGAGTGGTCGGACGGTGAGCAGGACATCCGCCGGCTGCGTCGGCGTTGGGAGCGTCCTCGCCTCGCCCTGTAGCATCTCAGCTCCTTCAAAATGGGTTCGCAACCACTCCTCCGGATAAGCTTGATCCCGCAACTGCGAGATCAATTCCCCGTTTCGCTTCCGAAGTTCGAATCGATCGAGGACCTTGCCGGACGCCAGATAAGCGGTGCCTTTCAGCCGTTGCGGCGTGACATCCATCAGAATGAAGTTGTTCGTCGACGCCTTCGACGCCAACGCGGGATGATCGTATACAGGGTAGAGCGGGGCGCCGCCACCGCCGGCGGTCAAGAATAGAATGGGATGATCCGCACCGCCCTGGGAAGGAACGATGGGACGGAACCGTTCGTAGAGGTGCGAGTGGCCGCCCACGACAACATCCACGTCCGTCTCGTGAAAGAGCGGGAGGTAAGTATCGTTCCCCCAGTTGGACGCATGCCCCCCGATGTTGAACATGGGGTAATGAAGGAAGACCACTTTCCATGGCGCCTGGCTCCGGCGCAGGTCTGCTTGCGCAAAAGCGAATTGCTGATGCGTCGCTTCCGGATAATGAAAATCCAGCGCCAGGACGTGCACGGGCCCGAGATCGAACGAATACCATCGCTCGGGCGGCGGCAAATCGAAGTAAGACAAATAAAGGACTCCATCCTGTTCGTGGTTGCCGATCGTTGGCAGAAGCGGGATGTGATCGATCACATCCGCCAGAGGACCGAAGAATTCACGACCCCAGAGGTCATAATCCTGGCCTCGCGCCACCAGGTCGCCCGTGTGCAAAATGAAATCCGGATGATGTTCGGAAAAACCCCGGACCACGGACGCATGCACCTTCGGCCGCGTACGGGTGTCTCCATAGACGATGAACCGGACTTGCCGCGGGTCCTCCGCAAATGTACGGAAGTGATGGGTGCCGCTGGACTCCCGTCCGAGTTCCACCTGGTAACTATAGCGGGTGCCCGGGAGAAGATCCCGCAACGAGACTTCATAGAGATAGACCGTGTTCGTAATTTCCCTCGATTCGCTGCTGCCTTCCAGCGAGCTCGCGGCGACTTTTGAGACGACCCGCATGGCGCGCGGCGCCGGCACATCTTGAACCTGGTCCAACCGCTTTCCCCGGCCATACCGGACCGTGGCGGCAAGCGCCTTTGGCGATTCCCAGAGCAGGGACATGGTGGTGGCGCCGGGCGCTTGCAGGTACGGTCCTTTGGAAAACCCGGCGCTCGAAGGTGTAGCCGCCACAGCGCCGGCGGCCAAGAGAATCGCGAGTCCGGGCCGAGGGAACAAACGAAGCATGGACCAACGCCTGAGTCTCATGGACGCATGTTCACATCAACAATCAGTGATCGGCAAGACCGAATCCGCCAGGACTGGTTTTGAGGCCTTGGATGTCATGTCCGGTGCTGATAGGATTCGTTCCATGCCCAAGCAGCGAAGCCAATCTCCATTCATACGCCGGCGAACATCGAATGGCGCCCCGCTATTTAGCAGCGTTCGTCCAGGCCTCGTCCTGATGCTGTTGTCTCTGGTCGGATCGCTGCCCGTCAATGGCACATCGTTCTTCCCGCAGCGGCTTGAAGATTCCAAAGCGGTCTACTTGGATCGCCCGTCAGGCGGTGATGACAACTCAGCGCTCCAGCAAGCCATCAATCGGGTGCAAGAAACCACTGGCGAGGGCATCGTCTTCCTCGCGCAAGGCCAGTATGTGATTACGAACACACTGTACGTCTGGCCGGGCATCCGCGTGATCGGGTATGGTCCAACCCGGCCGGTGATCGTTCTCCCGCGCAACACGCCGGGTTATCAGGATTCCGATCAGGAGAAAGTGATGGTCTTTTTTGCCGGAGGCCGTCCCGGTTTCGGTCGTGGCCGATCGCGCAATCCCGATGCGGCCCGCGGGCCGGTTCCCGACGCCAACCCGGGCACGTTCTATTCCGCATTCTCCAATATCGACATCCAGGTTGAAGAGGGAAACGCGGGAGCGGTCGCGGTACGCGCCAAGTATGCCCAGCACTGCTTTCTTGCGCACATGGATTTTCGTCTCGGATCGGCCCTCGCCGGAATCCACGAAGCGGGCAATGTCGTGGAGGACGTGCGTTTTTTTGGCGGGCGCCATGCCATCTGGACCTCGAAACCCTCGCCGGGCTGGCAGTTCACCGTCATCGACTGTTCGTTTGAAGGGCAGCGCGAAGCGGCGATCCTCGAACGCGAGGCGGGTCTCACACTGATCCGCCCCCACTTTCTTCGCGTGCCCACCGCAGTCGCCCTCGAACCCGACCAGGCGGATGAACTCTGGATCAAGGACGCGCGTCTCGAAGAAATCTCGGGGCCGGCGATCATCTTCGGCGTCGAGGAGAATCCCCGCAATGAAATCAACCTGGAAGGGATCATTTGCCGGGAGGTGCCGGTGTTTGCCGAGCTTCGCGATAGTGGCAGAAGATTCTCCGCCCCCGCGAATGCCTATGTGGTGAATTCATTCTCTCATGGCCTCCGCTATCCCGACATCGGCGCCACCCCCCGGATCGAAACCCTGTTCGACGCGGCGCCAGTGTCATCCTTGCCACCCCCGACACCCTCCGACCGGTTCGATCTGCCCGCACCCAATACCTGGGTCAACCTGCGCGACCTCGAGACCAAGGGTGATGGGACAACCGACGATACGGCAGCGATTCAAAAGGCGATCGACACACATTCGGCCATTTACATCCCGTCGGGCTACTACGTCGTAAGCGATACGCTCACTCTGCGGCCGGATACCGTGCTGATCGGGCTTCATCCAGGGGCGACTCAGATCATCCTGCCGGAAGGCACGCCGGCCTTTCAGGGCGTAGGTGCGCCCAAGGGCCTCCTCGAGGCACCGCCCGGTGGAAGCAACATTGTCATCGGTATCGGTCTCTACACCAGTGGCGCAAACCCACGCGCGGTTGCCGCCCTGTGGAAAGCCGGTTCACATTCCATGATGAACGACGTCCGGTTTCTCGGCGGCCATGGCACACCCAGGCCCGATGGATCGCGCGAGAATCCTTACAACAACAATCACACCTCCGATCCCAACCCCGACCGACGCTGGGACAGTCAATACCCCAGCCTTTGGGTTGATGGCGGTGGCGGCACATTTCTCGATATCTGGACCCCGTCCACCTTTGCCCAGGCCGGCATGATGGTCTCTGACACCGAGACCGAAGGCCGCGTTTACCAGATGTCCAGTGAGCATCATGTTCGTTACGAAGTCCAGGTCCGCAACGCAGCGCATTGGCGGTTTTACGCCTTGCAGACGGAAGCAGAGCGGGGAGAAAGCGGGTTCGACCTGCCGCTCGAGATTGAATCCTCGCGCGACATCACCATCGCGAACCTCCATGTCTACCGGGTCATCAGCTCATTTCAGCCCTTTCCATGGGCGGTCAAAGTGTCGAACTCCCACGACATCCGCTTCCGTAATGTGCACTGTTACAGCAACAGCAAAGTCAGCTACGACGCCGCGGTCTACGATTCATCCCGCCAGATCGAGATCCGCCAGCGCGAGTTCGCCTGGCTTAACCTCTCCGGCAATGCCCCACCCTCAAACCCGGATGAGCGCCCACCCGTCCTGGAACGAGGAGTGCAGGTGGAAAAACTCGCGGGTGGTTTCTATAATATCTCGGGCGGCGCGACTGGTCCTGGCGGCGCGTTCTACTTCGTAGATTCTCACTGGCAACGAATCTATCGTTGGGACCCGGCCTCGGGGCAACTTTCGACGATCAGCGATTTCCCGCTCGAACCCGTCAACCTGGCGGTGGATCAGGGCGGCAACCTCGTCGTGGTATCGTATTCGGGTCGGGGCACCGTCTACACCGTGAAACCGGATGGTTCGGTCGAACCGCTGCAACCCCAGCCGATCGCCAATCGCACCGGAGCCGTCTATTATATCCCGGTCAGCGACTGGCGCTTGAACCGCGATTCGCTTTCACATCCGGCGGCCCATTTCATTTCACCCGACGGCACGTCCATTATCCCCGCCGGCGGGGACTTCCTCGGCGGTGCGATGAGTTGGGGCGTCAAATCGAGTCCGCAAATTCGATCGTTCGGCTTGGCACCCGTTCGCGCGGGCCAGACGTTTTATGTCACCGACGAGGCAGAACTGACGACGTGGGTTGCCACCGTCAATGCGGAAGGAGGCCTGACGGAATTTCGTCTATTCGCCAACCAGGGCGGGGAAGGCGTCGCCGTGGACTCCGAAGGCAACGTCTATATTGCCGCCGGCCAAATCCACGTTTACGACTCGTCCGGCCATATTATGGGTCAAATTGACGTGCCCGAACGCCCATTGCAGGTCGTGTTCGGAGGAGCCGACCACAAGACGCTCTTCATCCCCGCCCGGACATCGTTGTATTCGGTCCGCACGCGCAACCCCGGTCGTTGAGCGGCTCTGCCGAACGTCATCGACCGGGCGTGAGGGTCTTTCGACCCGTGAAAGGCGGGCAGGAATGTTGTCCGGGAAGGGATCCAGACTATTCCCGGGGTGGATCAGCGCGGGTTAGCCGATCACGAGGACCTCATGGTCAAGGACGGTTTCGACGGTGAAATGGCTCCAACCGTCCTGGGCGCTCGAAGTCAGGGTCTTTCCAGCCACGAGGCAACGCGCAGTGCCTCTGCCCGCCGCATTCGAGAGTTTCGCCCGCACTTGCAGCGGCCCCACGGAAATCCATTCGGATACCGGCTGCCGCCAGGTGCCGGTGCTGGTCAGATTGACCAAATGAAGAATCATCCGCCCCGGTTGACGATAGAGATGGCAGTCGATCAAACCGGGACCTTCCACCGTGATCGGCATTTCTTCCTTCGCCGCCCAACGAACCAAGTTGGCCAGCAGATCGCCATGATCGGGCAGCAAATCGCGCGCATAACGACGATCCAGATCGGCCGGAAGGAATGCGACCCGGCCACCGCCCGAAGACGAGTTCAGAATCAAACCGGGAATGTCCGTCTTCGGTTCGCGCATCCACGCCGTCTCCGGCGGGTAAATGGGGAACGCGGGCACAAAGGTAAGCAGGACTTGCGCGCCGGGATCTACGCGCATTGGTTTCAAAGATCCACCGAAAGGAATGATATCGGTTTCCTCCAAACCACGGAGCACTTCGTGACGTTTGCGGGTTACGGCGGGTTCCGTGCCGACCTCTGGACCGTCCACCACCGCGCGCCGTTCGGGATCGAGACGAAGGTAGGTGTGGATCGTGTCGCGCGCAGCCCGGATCCGCATCGCCTCGTCGCCGTCTCCGCCCGGATCAATCCAATGTGCGCCGAAAAGGTCGGCGAGCGCGAAGTCGGGCCGCGGATCGCCTGTAAGATCGAAACGGCTGCTCTCGCCCGTGGCCAGCAAACCGCCACCGCGATCGATAAAGCGGCGAACACTGGCCACGTGTGCCTCGGACATCGAGCCGAGGTTGGGGAGCACGAGCAGGGAGAATTGTGACGCATCGCGGTCGAGGTGGTTGGCGTGCACTGGCAAATAGGGGATGCGCGCCCGGATCAGGGCTTGTGTCATGCCTCGCCAGGGCAGTTCCACCAAAATATCGGGATTATCGCGGCCGAAAAAATCGGTGTTCTGTTGAGACCATACAACGCCCACGGTGGCGACGGGTTTGCGGTTCACGAGGAATTCCTCGTGCGCCTCATGCCATCTGTATATGGGCTCGGCGGTGTGATACATCCGGCGATCCTCATGGTAGGCCCCAACATGATGCCACCACGGCTGCAAGCCCCCGGCGATCCCGTCCAACATCCAGGTCCTGGCCTCCGCCGTGGGTTTGCTGGCAAGCCTGAAGGTAGGCCGCCCCGCCTGATACATGGCCATGCTTTCCGGGATGAGCTTTTCCCAGCCCAACAGGCCGTGAATGAGCTTGCCGGATTCGCCGTTCTGTTGAAAGCCGGCGTCATCGCTGCGGGACTGGTGATCGAGCATGATCATTTCGGCGCGCTGGCAGATGGCCTGGTAGTTTCGGAAGCTGCGGCATTGATGACTGATCGAGCCGCTGTTCATCCCCACCCAGATGCAATCCCGCCCGCCCGCCGACCGGGTGATCTCGTTGTTCTGTTCCCAAATCTCGATCCGGCGGTCGTAGTTCCATCGGATCCACTCGCGGTAGAGCGGGTCGTTCCAATTCTTCTGGCGCGGGATCGCCTCGCCGGTACGAGCGAGGAATTTCCCACGGCAGTTCTCGCAGTAGCAAGCAGTGTCGCGGCCCAGCCCGCTCCAACTGTTGTCGGTGAACCCTTCCGGCCCGTATCGTCCGATGATTTCTCGTAGAATGGCCGGAATATGGGTGTCATAATAGGGTCCGTTAACACAACTCACATACAGGTCTCCCGCCCGGTGCGGCCGGCCCTCGGCGTCGACCGCGAACCAGTCCGGATGCGCCCGGTAAAGTTCCTCGTGCGCCCGGTTCGAGTCCATCCGGGCGAATACAACCAGACCGTCCTCGTGCGCGATACCGCACAACTCGCCAAACAAGTCACGGCCCTCCAGGTGCTGCGCCTGATGATGGAACGGGACCTGGCTCGGATAATAGGCGACGATACCACCAGCGTTGACCACGAGGCCTTGCGTCCGGGTGCGATTCCAGTACTTGCGCCACCATCCGATGTCATAGCGCGTGGGATCCATCTCCGTGATGTTGGTCTGGCCCCAGCGTAGCGTCCTGCGGTACCACGCCCTGGCATCGGGCGCGCTTGAACCGGTCGGCTGACCCTTCGCGGTCCGGAAGGATCCGGCCGCTCCCGCCAGCGCTGCGGTCACAGTTGCGGCCTGCCTCAGAAAGTTCCTGCGCGTGGTTTGGAGGGGCATGCTCAGCGAGCCCTTATCGCCCGGCGTTCGGCATCGGGTCCAACTGCAGGACGAAGATCCCGTGGCCGACCCCGGCGGCTTCGCGTGATCTGGCCAATTGGAAGGCGATGAACCGGCCATCGTCGCTCACGACTGGGTTCGAGGCCTTGTAACCCGGATAATCGCTGAAGGAGGTCAACCGGGTGTAGGCGCCGCCGCCATCGAGCATGAGACGCCACAAATCGACATAACCGGAGCCTTTATGGTTTTGCCGGTCGCATTCCACCAGCGTGGATTGGCCATCGGGAAAAATGCCTTCCGGCTCGTCATATTGGCCGGGGCCATTCGAATAATTGGTGACTTTCCCCGTGGCGAGTTGGACGCCGCAGACCTCCGTTCCCTGGTAGCCGTAAGCGCTGAACGTCAATTCCGCCTCATCGGTCGGACGGAAGTTTTGGGTCTCGAGGGTGCACGTGAACGGCAGATCGCGGCTGTCCAGAACCACCTTCTGGTTTGCCAGCCTGGGTTGGCCCTCCTGATACACTATGTCCGCTTCCTGAATCCGCGAACTGCCCGCCGGCATTTCCCCCGGATACTGAGCCGCGACGTGCGTCCAGGCAACGTGCATTCGCTTGCGGGAAACTGCGGGGCCTTCCGAACACTTCGTATCCAACGCCACCGCGGCGCCGTTCCCACTGTGGTCAAGCACGTAGAGCGTGCACTGGACCCGCGCCGCCCCCGGATCCTTAGGATCAAATTCCTCCGGCCCGGAAAGCAGAATATCCTCATTGGCCAGATAAAGCGCGCGAGTGTAACCGTGATGCGCGTAATGGGCCGTGCGATTGCGAATGATGCCGGTCGCCACTTCGAGCTCCATCGCGTCGCCAAATGTCTTCGAGAGAAAAAGGATCCGCTTCCCGTCGTGGGACCAGTCGGCCCGCTCACCAAACCAGGTCATTCGCCTGATGTTCGCGGGCAAGTGATCGGCCGGGTTTTCGCCCGAGCCCGGTTCGGCCGCACGCGCAGGAGTAGTAATCGCGTCGAGCACTGCCGCGGCCAGCAAGATTCGAAAGTAGGGAGCCATAAGTCGTGTCTCGTCATTTAACGCCTGGATCCGGGTTGTGTCAGTGACTTTTCCGGCCCGGCGGTCGCCGGATGCTACGGCGGTTTTACCGCCCGGCCTCGGTCCCGGAGCGCGACTGTGCGCGGAGCGCCAGTCGCAGCAACGTTCGAGGGGTTCGATGCATCCGACAGTTGAGACGCACGCGATGGGATTCCTTCTCGTCCCTCGTGCTCGAACCGTGGAGCCAATTCAGTACGCCGCTTTGGTGCTTCTGTCCGTTGCGCACCGGCACACGTCCGATGCCAGCTCAACCATGCGGGGTCGCGCTGCCATTCCCCGGCGGTGCTAGCCCGCATATCCATTGCCCTCTCCGTTCCAACGGTTACTCATTGAGCGAACATGCATGAAATATGCGGTTCTAGCCCAACTCCAGCGCAATCACCTCATGGTCGAGGATCGCCGGGACGGTCACCGTCACGAACCGGTCAGCGCGTCGCACACGCGGCCTCGCCCCCGCGGCCAGCAACCGAATCCGGCCCACCGGTCTCGCGTCCGGCAGACGCAGGCGAACAATCTGTTCGCCCACCGGTATCAACTCTCGGACCGGCCCCTTCATCAGCATGGGGTTGGTCAAGTTGACGAGATGGACCGTGATCGAATTTCGTTGTTGCCACACGGTCACATCGAGCACGCCCGGTCCCGTGACCGTGACCACGGGTTCTTCATCCAAGGCCCAAGTGACGGCATTGCGCATCAATTTGAAGTGATCTACCGAAAGAATTTCCCAGAACGTCCGGTCGATATCCCATGGGAAATAGACCACCCGCCCCGGCCATTTCTGATCTCCGGTTTCCGGCCGCCGATCTTCGGTGGGGGCTTGCCCGCCGGCCGCGGGAGTTTCGCTCAGGAACACCTGCGGCACATCGGTCTTCGGCACGCGTGGATAAACCTTTTCCATCGGCAGATCCGGGTACGACGGGATCAGGGTCAGCGGCGGATTGAGGAATGTCCTGGCGGCTTCGGCCTCGATCCGATGCACGCCGTGAATGATGCGCTCGGCATTCTCCAGTCCCACCAGGAGCGGATGCCGATGTTCAGTCCCGGGATCACTCTCGAGTCGTAGATAGGCATTCCGCATCGGCCCCACGATGCCCCCGCGGAAATGAACGCCGAAGAGGTCGGCCAACCCAAATTCGCTCCGTCGGTTTCCCCACTCGTCGCAGAGGCTCGTCTCGTGGGTGGCGATGATGCTGCCGCCGGCACGAACGAAGGCGCGCAGTTGATCGCATTGCGCGTCCGACAGTGCCGCGATATTGGGGAGGATCAACGTCTTGAACGAGGCGATGTGGACCCGGTCCAACAAACGATCGTGAACCATCTCAAAGGGGATCCGCGCCTCGACCAGGGCCTGGTACCAGCCCAACGTGTGATCTTCCACCCGCGCACCCACAAACCATGCGCTTTGTTGGGAATACACCAGCCCCACGCGCGCGAGGGGCTGCTCATTACGAAGGTATTTCTCCCAATCCCCATATCGGCGGTAAAGATCTTCAACCGGTTTCAACCATCGCCGGTCGTGCAGGACACCTGAAAATTTCGTGAACCAGGGCCGAAGCCCATTGGCCACGCCGTCGGCCACCCAGAGCCGAATCTCCGCCTCGTTCTGCACACTGTCTTTCCATCGATAAGGTTCTTCGACCCCGACGCTGAAAATGCCGACGATGGGTTTCCGGCCCATGGCCGCGCGGAATTCCTTCCCGTTCTTCCCGTTCGCCCAGGGAGGCATCAGGCCTCGTCGAGCCTGACGATCCGCCATGAGCGTCGGTGCCAGCTCGCCAATGCGGGACATATCCAGACTGCTGGTCGCGCCCCCGCCGGTATTCGGGATAACGCACGAATCCGGATTGATCTTGCGCACTTCGGCGTCCCAGAGCCGCCAGAGTTCGAAGAGCCGTTGTTGACGCCAGACAATATACGCACGCCGGTCCTCGGCCAGGGGGTCGGTCGTCCGGGGAAGTTCATGCCCGGTCGATTCGCGGAAATTCTTTTGGCAGTGTTCGCAATAACACATGCCAGAACCGTCCCAGCGATTGATGAAGATCGCGTCCACCCGATAGCGTGACATGATTTCCCGCTTCACCTCAGTCATGAATTCGAAATTGTACGGACCCAGACCGCACGTCACCCACATCTCCGGCGACGCCCAATGCCGTCGAAGCTTCCCCGCGGCATCTACGGCAATCCAATCCGGGTGCGCCTCACGAACATCGTCATACGTCGCGTGGGGATCGGTCCGGGCGATGACGACCATGCCCAGTTTGCGGCAGCCGGCAACGAGGTCGCCGAACACATCGAGATCCCCCAACCAGGCACTGCGATGATGGAACCGAACCTTCGTCGGGTAATACGCGACACATCCGCCCGCGCTCAGGCACACCGCATCGGACCGGGTGCGTTGGAAATAATCCAACCAGAACTGACGATCGAACTTGCCCGGATCATCCTCGACGAGCGTCAACTGTGCCCAGCGCATGGGACGATCCACCCAGCTGGGCGCCGGTCCGGACGCGCCGGATGTCTCGGCATCGAGTCGTGGCCAGGGGAATTTAACAAGCCCGACCACCGCACCCGCGGCGCCGGTGGTCTGCAAGAATTGACGTCGGTTCATAGGGATCCGGGACAGGCTCCACCGTACCGGAATGGGCCGTTGCTTGGCCAGTCTTTCCCGCCGAGACGGGTTCTTGCCTGGGTTGAAACGGCTGGTGTCGGTGCCGAACAACCACCTCGTCCCCGCCACGAGGTTGGCTTGCGGCGTTCCCATCGAATTCAATACGCAGCGGGCGGTGGCATGACCCGAGCGCGCCACCAACCGGGCTATTGTGTCAATAGTGAGGACCGACTCCCATCGGCTTTCCGTCGACCACGTCGGTCTTCTGCGGCTTCTCGCCCCGGGCGATGATCCCCTTGGCCAGGAGGTAGGTGTCATACATGAAGCCGTTGGTGGTACCGGCGCGCACCAGGCTCTCGACGGTGTAGATGGGAATCCCGCGGTAGGTGCGGATGGTCCAGGGCCCGCGGCTGGCCTTGTCGAAGCTGGTCTCGTCGGCCATCTCGAGCGCCGCGACGATGGTCGGATGCAGCCAAAACGCGCCGTCCATTAGTTCGTCCGCCAGTTCACCCATCAGGCTCTTGGCGTCGATGAACAGTTCGATGCCCATCAACTGATCGCGCGTGGCGCCATCGCCCGACTCGTCGAAGGCATCGACCCGGATCGGCCTTGAGTGAGGCGGCCACGCCGGAGACACCCGCGGAACCGAAGGCACCGCGAGCCATCGCCAGAAGGGTTTTCTGCCGCTGTTTGAGCCGGCGCTGAACCATCTGGGCGAGATCTCACCGACCGGATCCTCGCCGGAGAGCTGAGCCGAGAACGCCGTTGCCGAACTCTTGGTCACCCGGTTGCAGGCGACGGCCTTCATCAGGCCGGAGGTGATCTTGTTATCGACCGCGGGCTCGGCGTTCTCGACCTGGATTTCGTCGTCCTGATCGGTGATGTCCTTGAAGAACGGGATGATGGCGACCTCGCCTGGCCCGGAGGCGAGTTCGGTGGCCTTGGGGTTGTCGACCACGACCCCGGAATTGAGAAGGCTCGGGAAGGTCGCCTGTTTCTCCCGCATCGTCTGGAGCCAGATGTCGGGGATCCAAAGATCGCTGATGGTGGTGGGCATGAGGTTTGAAGTCGTTGGGGCGGTGTCAGATTCTTCGGCGAGTTCGGCGATCGAGCCCACCCCTTGGCGGCGAGCACGCGCTGGGTGGGGGTCAGATCGGTGTCGGCCGGGGCTTCCTTGTGCTCGGCAGCCTTCGGCCTGATTCCCAGTTTCTGGACCTCTGCCGCGACGGCCTTGTTGAAGTCGGCCATCTTGGCGGTCAGATGGCGTTCCCGGCCTTGAAACGTGCGGCTTCGTCGCTTCGCGTTGACGTTCCGTCTGCAGGCCGGTGACCTTGCGCCCGAATCAGTCCTTCTTGGTGGCGCGTCAGGTCAGCCTGGGCGGTTTCGAGCAGCTCGGTGGCGGCGATGAGTTCGCCGGTCAGCCGGGTGTTCTCGGCCGTCAGCCGTTCGTTGGTCGCCAGAACATCGTCCTGGTCGGGGATGGGGATCGTTTCGGGCATAATCGTCCTTCCTTTCAGCGCGGAACGTTGTTCGTCTGCGTGCCAGTTTCGACGGGCCATCGCCTTGGCGTAATCCGAGGTCTCCGAGCGCATCGACAAGTCCGTTGCGCTTGGCTTCAGCCCCATCGAAGACCTGGCCCTGCATCGCGAAGCGGGAACGTTGTTCCGGGCCGCAGGACATCGGCCCGGAACAGGTCAAAAGATCGTTGCGCCTGACGGGTGAACTCGGCCGCGTGTTCGTCCGTGATGGGCGCCCCGGGCATGCCCGCCGCCTTGAAGGTCCCCTCCTTGTTGCGGAACACCTTCACTTCGATGCCGGCGTTGGCCAGCATCCGGTGGAAGTCGACCACCGAAACGTAGGCCCCGATGCTGCCGACCATGGCGCTGCGGGTGGAGACGACCGCCTTGGCCTGCGAGCCGATCCAGTAGGCGAGGCTGCACATCATCCCGCCCGCCCACGTAACCGTGGGCTTGGAGGAGCCGCGAACGGCATCGGCGATCTCCGCGCCGCCCACCGAGAAGCCGCCGGGGGAATTGATGTTCAGGACGATGGCCTTGGCCTCGGGATCCGCTTCGAGCCGGTGGAATGCCCCCAGGACTTCGGCTGAATCCTCAAACCCGTCGAAGATCAGTCAGCCGATGTCGGGCCGGTAGGCGAGGATGCCCTTGATTTCAAGGATGCCGACGCCGTTCTCGACCGTTGCCTTGGGCGCGAAGTTCTGCCGGACCTTGCCCCAGGATTCTGGCTCGGCGGCCGCCGGCCGCAGGAGCTGGCCGAAGAGCGCCTGTCCGGCCCGCGCTTCAATTATCGGCACCTGCGCCGCCAGCATCATCAGAACGTTCATCGTTACCAGAGGACGGAACGTTCCCTTCAATTTTCGGCCCTCGGGGAGCGCCCTTCGCGGATGTCAAGCCGAAGCTCGCCATGACCGTTTCGATGGGGATGCCGTGTTCCTTAGCGACCGCCTTGGCCCGGTCGAGGATGTAGTCGATCTCCTCGAAGACTTGGTCGGTTTCACGGCGCCAGGACCGGCCCCGGTTGCCGTAATGATCGCGCCGAGTCATCAGCCCTCGTGCCACGTCCTCGCGCTCCTGCGCCATCTCCCGGCCGGCATCGATGGTGATCTTGGATGGTCCGATGAAGTCGCACCGCGCCCAGCCGTCGACGGCCGGCAACGCCCCGGAAGCGATGCCGTTCGCAATCACGCGCTGCCAGGCCGACCGGCCCAGTCGGGCGGCGACCTGCTTCGGCGGTCGAACTTCCGTTGCGCCTTGCCGTTGACCGCCCGCTGGTTGGGACCGGTCAGCTTTTCGTCGAGGAAGAAGGCCGGCGGCAGCCCCATGCCGGCGACGAAGCAGCCGGCGAGGTAGCTGATGACTTCGATGTTGTTGGCGGGGCGCTCGGGGTGTTGACCTGCTTCAGCTCGTGGCCCTCAGGAACGGTCGGGATGTCGCCAGCGACCAGGTCGGCCACGGTGAAGCTCGCTGCTTCTCGTTGGATTCGGCGGGTCTCCTCTTCGGCCGGTGGCTTTCGCCGGCCGGTTCCGGCGGGGAGCCCCACGGGTTTTCCTCGAGCGGCGCGCCTTGGATGGCGAGGGTCAGCACAGTCGAGAGCTTCGACAGCACCTTCTGAAACCCTTTGATGTCGTTCCCGTCCCGCATGTCGTTCGCCCCGCGGCGGATCGGGCTCATCCCCCGGTATTGGCTGTACCGTTCAAGGTCGAACAGGTGGACGAGAACGTTGGCGTTCAGCAGGGTTTGCCGTCGAGCCAGTAGCCGAGGACCCGGCCCTGGGTGTCGAGTTGGACGCCGTCAAAGATCCGGTCATCGGCCACGGTGGGCTTGTCGATCCGCCAGGATTCGAGGAGCTGGAGCTGCGGGAACCCGGCCTCGTCGGTCCACAGCGCGAACACCTCGCCGTCGGTGTCGAGGTAGAAGGACCCCAGCCGCTGCAGGTCCCAGAAATCGAACCGGCCGGTGAAATCGGCCCGCTCCGCCCAATCGTCGAAGTACCCGTTGGCGGCTTCGTTCCACTTCCGGTCCAGGGTCGCCGCCCGGGGGACCATCGGCGTGGAGTAGTTGGCGACCAGGTCGGTGGCGTAGAACACCAGCCCGACGTTGTCCCAGAGATATCGGGCGACCGAGGCCAGTTGCAGCCGGTTGAACTTCGACAGCAACCGGTGGACGTAGAAGCCCGTGGCCGGGATCGGCGTCCGGTGGTCGACCGTGTTCAGGGCCTCGAAGTAGTGCCGGACCGGGGTTACGGCGGGGCGGCGGTCGCCGGTTTGGGGACGGGCGGGTTTCGATGGGCCGGCTTGCGAACCGGGGCTCGGGCGGCGCGAATAGGCGGCGGAGGATCGGATCATAGGACGGCTTTGTGGAATGTCGGGTGGAGGCGGTTGTAACGGGGCACGTCCAGCGGGCGGGTTCTCAGGATCCACGAGGGTGTTCACCCATTCCAGGGCCTCCTCCGCCATCATCGCGAGTTCCGCCGGCGTGTAGGCCCGCTCAAAGGTGAACGTGACCGAACCCCCGGCTTCGGAGGTCGACAGGATCGTCTGGCCGTTGACCACGTTGGCGGCCCATTTCTGGGTCACCAGCGCGTTCAGGGCACCGACGAGGGTCTCCTCGCCGGTCAGTTGCAGTTTCAGCGCCCGGACCAGCATCCGGACTTCGAGCCGTGGACGTGCCGTCACACTAAAGCGGAAACGTTCCCCTGAGGGTGCCAGACACTCCCGACTTCTGGCACTGAATGGCGATCCGATCAGGACTGATTTGCGACTTTTCACGGGGCCGAGAAGGTGCTCAAATACTGCGGGTTGAAACCGGGCCGCCATCGGTATTTATTCACCCATATTCTTCCCTTAAACGATTTCGCCCAAATCGCTAACTCGCTGAAAGCGACAATATGAAACGCATCCTCCTGCTTCGAACCAGCAGAGATTGGGCGGCGGCAAGGGTAAGCTGAAACTAGTCATCATGCGTTGCTCGCGCACAGTTTACCGATGAATCCGAAAAAAGTAAGTTGGATGTTGCTAGAAGGCCACTCGGAAACGGGGCCGTTTAAGTTTGCTCAATTGCAGCAGCGATACGCTAACGGCGAAATTCAAGGGGACGTCTTGTGCTTTCCGAAGACGGTTTTTGGTGCGTTAAGCTGGCGGCCGTTGCGGTATTACTTTCCCGAGTTTGACAGAACCGCCGCAAACGAGAACCACAAGGATACTGGCACCACGAACGGTTCCAGGCCGACAGCTCTCTTTCGATGCTGCAACTGCAATGTCAAATACGAGTCGCGTTACTTCCTGGCTCAATCCGTTGTCCCCAATGCAGGGCGAGCTATATCATTCGCGAGGTTCAGACCGCTCCTTCTGCTTTCCTCATCGTTCCGCAAGCTTCAACATCCTCGACAGCAGCTTATCCACCGCACCGGTCCGCGGCAGGTTCCGCGAGCGGTGAAATCTGCGCTCACTACTCTCGGCCTCGGCGAGTCACTCGACCTCGAACTCGCTCGCAAAGCTTATCGTAAAATTGTCCAGTCTTATCATCCCGACAAAGTCGCACACCTTGGCCCTGAACTGAGACGTGTCGCCGAAGCGAAGACGAAAGAACTGAATACAGCCATTAGCGTCGTAGAGGAGTTCCTCAATTCCCAATAATCGCAACGCCTCAGAGCCTCCCTCAATCTCAAATCTCGAGCCGATGTCAGATCTCGAGCCGATGCGCCCGCTCCAGATACCCCGAAACGATCGCCGCCACATTGATCATCAACTCGCAATCCAGATAGTGGTTGTCCCGGCGCTTCTGCACCCACAGTACTTTGACTCGGCCCCGCGAATCCTCGCGTTCCTCTCTGACTTCCGCCGTCATCTGATCGACGTCATCACGGCCAGTTTTCTTCGGCAGGCTCCATTGACCGACCACGCCATGCGTGAAGAGCGCCAGGTGATCCTTGATGCTGGGGTTCGACCACTGGAACAGAGGTAGATGCCGACGGGGACTCGACCCCCGCTTCGCCCCAGGCTCGGATCGACCAGCAGCCGGCGCCATACCCGCCGGATCGGTTTTCCCCGTCCGCTGGTCTGGTCGTGGTCGAGGAACCACTCGGCGTCATCCCCCTTTCATCGCCTTCCAACCCGTCGCCATGCAGAAACGGTAGACTTCTGATGCCTTGAATCCCGTGTCGATCATCGCGTTGACGACAGGCACGTTCAGTTGCTTCCGGATCTCCTCCAGTTCGGATGTTGTGTTGCAGCGGCCGTAGCTGACGAGCCGGCTGGCACAGCCTGGGTCCGAACATCCGGCAGACCCAGAAGTAGTGCTCGCCCCCTCGTGCCTGTCGGTCCGCTGCGATCGATCGGGGTCTTCTCGACTCGGCCACGGGTCGCCGAAGTCGTAGTCGGCCTTTCGCTTCTTGTGGTAATCGTCGCCCGTCGCCACCACCGTTGTTGCCTTCCCACGGTTCACCGAGCGTTTCGGTGACGAAGGTGAACATGGGTTCGATGTCCCCGTCCACGCGCATGGCATCGACCGCGGACAGGAACTCATCCACGATCGTCCGCCATTCGATCCAGTGCGGCAGCAGGGCGTTCCAGGTGTAGCTGATTCGCGACCGCGGGGCGTTCGGATCTGAAGAGCAGAAGTGCCTATGGTTCTGATCCATTGCCGATGACTGGCGTGTGCTTGATCCGATGCCCGCAGCCGACGCAACCAACCGGATCGTCTCCGCCAGGGCGTCGAACCGCCATTTGCCTTGGGGCTTGGTCGTGTCGTTCCAATCCCATTGAGTTGCTTGAACTTCAGAGGCTGGAACTGATGGCAAGCGGGACACTGAATGCCACGCCCGCTGGTCCCTGAGCGGAACGCGGTGTCCATCGCGTCGCCCCTTTTCCAGGAGTCGAGATCAGGAACCGGCGCGAATTCAGAACCAGCGCGTCCGCTTGAGCACCATCTCCAGCCGCCGGGCGGCTAGCACTACAGCGACAGTTCCGGGTCCTTCCATGCTGTGAGCTCCTCAAGCCGACGTTTGCGATGGGATTGGTAAGCGCAATGGTTGCGCAACTGATGGTAACGGACGAAGTCCAGGACGTAAGCGGGGTCGCGCATCGGGTGAGGCAAGCTCCATTCCAGCAAGGCTCGAACCTGCGGCAACGTCAGGGCCGGGGCTTTTTTTATATTTCAGGCGCAACCGCGTCAAAAACAGATGGGCGAGAAACACCAGGCGCATGTGCCGGTGCCAGGCGGCCCAGGAGCGGTGCTCGTAATGATCGAGGCCCAGCTCAGATTTGTCTTCTTGAAAGCAGCGCTCGATCGGCCAGCGCGCGGCGCTGACGCGGATTAATTCACTCAGGGACACCGACTCCGGAGCATTGCTCAAGGCATACTTGATCCGGCCATCGGGGTCGTTGCGCAGGAGCAGGGTTCGTTCGCTTTCGGGCGTGCGTTGGCGGCTCAAGTAAACACGAACCCGGGCGAAGCCGGCCACGATCGGGCCTTTCTCGCCCTCCGCGATCTTGCGCGATTGCCAATGCAACAGATCGTTCTCCTCCAGCAATTGCTCCACCGTCCCGCCCTCCGTCTCCCACGCCGGATGCTGCGGGGCGTGCTTGAGCCATACCTTGCGGGTGCAGGAGATTTCCGCCAGGTAAAGCATCCCCTGAGGCAACTGGGCCAGAAAGGCTTCATTGTTTCCGAAGGAAGCGTCACAGGTCACCCACTGGCCCGGGAAGAGCTTGGTTTTCCAAAGCTCGTGGCAAAGTTCCAGCGCGATCTGGGGCTTGGTTTGAAAGACAACTTCCTTGGGCACCCGGCATTTCTTCTCGCGGCGTTCCCGGTGGGCTTCACTAAACCAGCACTGCGGCAGATAAAGGCGTGCGTTCAGCAACGCATGTCCCTTGGGGCCCGAATAGCAGATGAATACGCCCGACTGACAATTGGCCGTCTTGCCCAAAGCCCCACAGTATTGCGGAGCGACGCCCACCGATTCCTTCCCTTTTTTCGGGAACTCGCTGGCATCGATGCTCCAGACCCCTTGCTCATCGGCCAGACTCTGGGCGCTCAACTGCCAGTGCCGGTCGCCCATCCGGCCCTCGTTCCATTCGTATTCGCTGATGAAGCGTTGGAGGTTGCGCACCACTTTGGGGCTCTCCAGTCCCAGCGCCATCGCTTCCACGTTCTTGCGCGCGGTGCCGCTTAAGAGGCCCCGCACGTAGAGTCGGCACAGGCCCGCCGGTTCGATCCGGCCAAATGTGTCGTCAAACTCACCGATAAACTCCTGGAGTTCCTGGCCCACATGTTCCAGATCTTCGGGGCTCAGGTTCCACTGCGGAGGCACCTTGGGTGCCCAGGATTGAAGGGCTTCAGGCATGATGGTTCTCCTGGCTTGAGGTTGGGGGTTTCCGGGCGGGCGCCGGGCCAAGAGAAAATCCCGCGTCAACAACGCTTGCGCGGGATCCTCCGAGAGGAGCTGTCGAATCCGTTTTTCTATGACATAGACGTAAACCTCCTTGGGTTGACCGTGATAATGAAACTGACCTTGTTGCTTGGCATAACCGCGCGTCCAACCGATCGCCACCCAATTGCCCGCCCGATAGGAAGCCCCGCCGAAACGCGTGCGATCCACGAAGCTTTCCGCCAGCCACACCGGCGCGCCGTAGCGACGGGGCCAATCCCGCCGCAATCGCTCCAACCCCTGGCCCAAGACGGCGGAGGCCAGGTGTCTCACGCGGACCCAGGGCAAAACTAAAAATCGAACGTTGTTGACCGCATGGATTAGAAAACGAGCCCGCCAGTCGGCTCTCCCGCTGACTCCCACCAACTGATCCCGACAGTCCAACCGTTCCACGGCCGATTGCCAGCCCAGGGCCGCCAACAGATCTCCGGAAGCGCCGTAGACCAAATACTGGAGATGCGCGCCGACCAATCCGGGTGCTCCCAGATAATGATGCCGGGCCAGCACCCCTCGCCACTGGCGACGTTGCTCCGCCGAATCCGCCAATTGCCAATGCAGCGGAAGATATTGGCCGAGTCCATCGGTCAAATCCGTTCCGGGAGGGGTCGCACAGGCCCAGTCACCGGTGTCGCGCACCGGACCATGGAGGATCAAAGGCGGCGGCAATTGCAGCTGCCCGCCTCTTTCCAAGGTCACGAGAATTGCCAAGGCCGACCGCACCTTTAAACGCCCGCTGCGGCTTCGCCATTGCCAATGTTGCGCCAACTCCGTGGCGATGCGCACGCGCCCTTCGCGGAAATACTCCCCCACCAATCGCCGGGCCGTCGCCAGATCACAGGACGCAAAGTTGCGTCCGCGGATGACCCGCGTCTTCTCGTTCTCCGACCCAGCGCCCTTCACTCAAGCCCGACGCTAAACCAACTCCAATCGCGGCGCAAGCGCGAAGTGTCGCTGTCGTGGTAGTTGCGAACCTCATCGCAGAACAGCCAGCGGATCGGCTTGGACTGGAGCCGCGCCTTCGACCCCGACCACCCGCAGTAGAATGGCATCCCATCGAAGGCGAAGCCCTGGAGCGTCGGTTCCGCCATCCGCTCCTTAACCGGCCTGCAATCCTCGAACGTCGGACCGAGTCGATCACGGACGAAGTCCCGCAGCTCATCCTTTGTGGCGGCAACCCACATCGCGGGGCCGGGATCTTCCGCGATGGCCCGGCAGGCGCAATTCATAACCGTCTGGGTCTCCGAACTCTGCGCCGCACACTGGACGGCCATGTCGCGGACGGCGTTATTGGAAAAGTCTTCCATCACCGCCGGAACCCATGGCGAGGAATCCGATCGCCAGCGGCCCGGCATGGGCGAGGTTTCGTCGACGTTGACGTGTTCTTCGCACCACTGCCACGGGGGGCGACGGTCTGCGGGTTTGCATGCCGTGCAGAATCCTTCGATGAACGGATGACGTTCCACACAGAAGGCGGAACGTTCGCCCCTCGGTCATGCCGTCAGCGACTCGCCCAACTTCTCCTCAATTGCTTTTATCGCCTGAGTCATTTCTACAAGCGCTCCCTGGATCGCCGCTGCGTTTCCGTCGAGTTCTCCAGTGACTGGCCGGTAGAAAGCGATCCACGTCCTTCCGGTGTCGGGGTCAGGGTACTCCTCTATAGGACACCCGAGCAGGCACCGGCAAGGCTCCGTCTGAATAAGCTGCTTTACGTCCTCCCTAATGTCGCGTTGCGCTTCTATTTCCACGAAGAGTCGACAGCTCAAGGTAGCCGGAGAGGTGGCTTCGAACTGGAAGCCGGCAGACACCGGGAAACAGAGCGACCCCAAAGCAGCAGATGACCAACCGTTTCGTTATCGTTCGGATGAGGATAGACCTTGTTTCGGAAGTGGCCCAACGCGGAGATACGACTGTCGGTGCGGAACCGCAGGAGAATCGCTTCAACCTCCTCTCGAAACTTCAAGGACTGAACGAAGGACGCCTCCTGCGCCTTCTTTACGGGTCTGATCGTACTATGTGCCACACCTTCCTCCTTCAGCATTTCTGCGAATTGTGAGCAGATTGTCGCCTCAACCGTAACCCCCCTCCCGCAGGTGTTAAGTAACGTTTGCACTGCCTCCCAGGTGATCCGCTGCACTTCCGAATCCTGCGGCGAGCTTACCGTTTCCCAGTCAGTCAGCACTGCGATGACAATGGGGATTCCCTTATCGCGATGAACTTTGAACCGTCCGCCAGTCTTCAATTCGGCGCGATATTTCGGCAATTGAGAGGGGCCTAGCCTACCCCTAATCTTACTCTCGACCACTAAAACGAATTGATCCCCTTCAATGACCAAGTCGAACCGACCACCCTCAGTCGGCGGCGTCTCCGAGACCTCTTCCTCCGGCATCGATCGGAACGCCAGTTGGGTGTGCACCCGAACAGGTTCGACATCTGGCGGTAGCCGTGGATCGTCTATACTGGTCAGGAACGCTCTTCTAAACGAAACATCTCGACTCAAGAGCCAAGCGAGAATCTCAGTGCAGAAGTCCTCAAACGGATCACGAGAACCTCTGATCGAGTAGGAGCGAAGGCGGACCAGAAGATTGTCGGCAAGTGGGCTATCCGCATGCACAGCGGGATAATCCGGCTTCCGGCCAAACGGATCAAGTAGTATCTCTGCTTACCTCACCGCCGTGCCGAACACAAGCAAGCCCCCCGGATTTCCCGAAGGGCTTTGAAGTCAGCGAGGCGAGCCTATTTCGCCGTCGTCAGTTCCACGGCGCGTTGGAAGAACCGCGCCCGGCCGGTGATCCGACGCACGATCTTCACCGCCTGCGCGTCGGGAAGCTTGAACGCGGTCTTCATCTTCTGGGCGATCTCATCCTTGCCCTTGCCCGACAGGAACAGGAAGGCAACCAACCCGCCCTTGCTGGCCTTCAATTCGTCGAGGTTCCCCGGCAGCCGGTCGGCCGGTTCGCCTTTGCTCTCCTTGGCGGTCTTCGCCGTCCCATTGCGCTTGCCCTTCGCCGGTTTCGCCTTCGCGGTTTGATCCTTCGCTGCCTCTTCCTTCTTCGCTTCTGCTTTGTTCTTCATAGTGTTCTCCGTTCTATTTCGGTCATGTTCGGACCGAACGAGAGCCTCGCTCGGGTGACTCAGGGGAAATGTCCAAGGGAATCTGGGTGGCAGGACGAGGACGCTGTTCCGGTCCGAAGGCTGGCTATTCGCCCTTTTGACCCGATTCCGGCAGCGCTCGCACCGGTTCTCGGCTGATCTCGGGCGGATTCTCGCGCAGGTAAGAGGCGCTGGAAGTCGAATCGAAGGCGAGGCGACGGGCGACCTCGAGCGCCCCGCGCTTGTAAACGCAGACGCAGATTAGTTCGCCGCCAGCGTCCCGGACCGCCCAAAACCGGGTATGCTTGTGTCGGCTGACCGTAATCGAGTCCATCGAGGACGCTCGATACGGTGGCGGCCGGGTAATCGTCCAGTGCGTTTATGTCGTTGCGGATTCCTGCCATTGGCTCATCTGTCCGTCGATCAGGTGGAGCTGTTTCAGGATCTCGTCTTCTTCCTCCTTGAGCCTGGTCTCGACCACATCGACCGGATGACCTTCGAGCGACGGCGCGACTCGGTGAAGTCGCGAGACGACCTTCCGGATGGCCCCGCCCAACTCTGCTCCCACGCGGGCGACTTCGTCGGCTGGAATCAGTTCCCGCTTCATCTGGCGCAACTCGACCTTCAGCTTGGCGTTCTGGAGGACGACGTGCTGAGCCCGTTCCTGTTCGTAATTGACGAGTGATCGATCTGGAGATGCGAAGACCCAGCGAATCAACGGCGCCAGGTAGACCCTGCTGCCACGGAAGGCCGCGCATCCATGGCGCTTGGCGTGCTTGAGGGTGGTTACAGGGATGCCCGTCGCTGCGGCACAGGCCCCGAGACTGTCGTAGCAGTCCTGAAGGACTCGCTGCTGTTCCCGCTCGCGGTAGAAACGGAGCAAGCCTTGGATGACGGGCACCAGTTGATAGCGGCCTCCAACCGGTTTCGGGATCCAGCTTTCGGTGACCAGTTCGCGGAGTCGGCGTTCGGTCAGACCGCTGAGCCGGGCGAGCTGCGCTGCGCTGATGGTGCCTGATTCCTCCGCCATCGGTCAGACCTCCGGTGCTTCTACGATCCAGCCGACAAACTCGCCAACCTGAAAGAACGGCCGCGCCGTCTCGGGCAACATCCGCGGATCGAGCGGACGCTGGGGCCATTCGGGTCGGTCCTCACTATTGACACACATTCACTTCCTCGCCACTCCCGTCCCTTTTCCTGGTCTGGCTGCCAGCAGGTTCGACACGGTCGTCCAACCCCCATCTGCAGGCGTTGGGCGAGCTAGGCCCGCGTTATCGTCGTCTCCACCCGCGAGCGCCGGGCCATGCGCACCTTGCCAGGATCCCCCTTGCGACTCGGCCCAAATCCGCCTCCGACCAGCTCTCCTTCGCCAGTTCCTCCCGCACCAATCGTTCCGCCTTGGCTTCCCCGCCCTCTTGGCATTCCGCTCCGTAGTGCTGTGCTCCCTCTCGCCCCGAGGCCCGAGCCTGCAGTTCCTCCTAACTGTGCCGAACGAGTTTGTGCCTGGGGTTGAAGCGGCTGGTGTCGGTGCCGAACAACCACCTCGTCCCCGCCACGAGGTTCGCTTGCGGCATTTCCATCGAATTCAGGACGCAGCGGCCGTGGCATGACCGGAGCGCGCCACGAACCGGCCATTGTGTCAATAGTGAGGACCGACCCCTCCCGGCACCTGGGTTCATTTCATCAGCGCAACCCGCCGAAGCCGACGGCAAAAGGTGCGCGGACTTCAGTCCGCTTCTTAACTCGCATCGAGTCACGCCCGAAAATTGTGTGCGACATGGTAAACTTCGGTGTTGAAGCGGAATAAATTCCGCGCTCCGAAAAGCCGTCGCCGCCCATGTCGAATCCCAAAGGGATTGTGTCGTCCAGCCCCAGGGTTGCAAGAGCTACCCTTGGGTGGTCGTCCGATTCGTCCGCCAACCCCAACGGGGTTGTGGCCCTCGCCTGACCATGTGCCCGGTCTCCGATTTGGCTTTGCGTCCGTGTTGGCTGCGTTCTTGGCTGTACAGGGCTTTTCCATTTGTTAGGATAGCGGAGCAGAACAAGCAATCTTTCAAACTTTCTTGCAACCTTCGATCCAGGAACCACGGATGACGCGGATCACGTGGATGGCCCGGATGGCGTGCAAAGGCGCAGCGCGTTTGGAGTGCGTGCGACTTGCCGCTGCTGTCTCCCGCACCAGGAAGCGGGAGCAAGCTCGCCGCAGTCCAAACGCTGGCGCGCGACGGCCGCCTCCGCAGTCCGACAGACACTGGTCCCGGTTCAGGGATTCACGGCGCGAACTTCTTGCTCGGGGAATTCTCCACCGCCGGAATTAAGCTCACCCAAAAGCGAATGAGGAACTAAAGCAGCCGCCGCTGCTCTTTATCTGGGGCATCCGTGTCATCCATGGTCTCTCAAACTTTTTTCATTTCCCGTGAAAGAACCGTCCATTTCCCACGCTGTCTTCACTGAAGTTGAAACCCTCGGCAACAAAAACAATAAACTGAACCCTATGAAGACGAACCAAACATTTCATTCCACTCGATCACGCTGGGCAATGACAATGCTGGCTTCGTCCGCGGCGGCACTGATACTCAGCAATCAAGCCGCCGGCAAGGGCAAACCCGGCGGCGACGACGGCGGCACTCAATGGCTCTCCCTTCCCGGTGGGTTGGGTTCTGGACTTGAGTCACCACGCTGGTTAAGCTGCTCCGCACTTCAAACCCCGTGGAAAACATCGGTTACCGATCGTCGTCAGGCCTGGTGCGCCGCTATTTCTGGCGGATTGCTTGCGTTGTGGTCGTGAGGCTTCTTGCGACCGCGTATCTTGGTCACGGCACTATCAAACAAATTCTATTGCTGGCTCGAATTCATCGGGCAAGGCTGTTCATTCTGGCGGTTTCTCCGGCTCAAAGTGTTCCAGGGATTCGCAGTGAAGTTCAGTTTCTCCAGGACTTGAGTGGGTTTTGCGGGAAGATCCAGAAGCGCAGCGAAGGATTCAGTGGCGACTTGAGACCCTTGGTAAAGGAGATTTCAGACCGTCAGGCCAGCGGCAAGAATGTTGCCTACTCGATGCAGATTTACCGCGAGATTCGCTGGTGGGCCAATTTCACGTCGGATGAAGCGGCCACCCGTCATCGAATCGCCGAGTTGAAACAGAGCCTCGCAACCGATGCCGACCAACGGTTCGCCGAGGAACAGCAACCGGACGGCAGTTGGGGCGCGGGCTACAACGTGTGGTTCATGAAGCTGTTCGGCACCGCCAATGAAGGTCTGGCGAAAGGGAAGCAACCCAAGTATCCGCTGAGTTTTTTGGACCGGATCAATTCGCCGGGACAACTGACGAATTATCTCTGGTCGGTCGTCCGGAATGATTTTCTAAAAACCGGCGTCATCAATCGGATGGAAGCCGACGAGAGCACGTCCATTCTTGGCCGCCTGATTCTGGGTGACGTGCCTTGCGAATTCGGCGTTTATTTCCTGAGAGACGTCGGCTTTTTTGAAAAGCAGAGACGATTCTGGACCGACCGCGATTTTCCGCACGCCGCCGCCGTTCGTGGCAAAATCAAGGCCCGCATCCAAGCAACGGAAGTAAACAGCCCGGAATTGAAAGATTCACTGGACAGTTTGGGTGCGCCTTGAGCTCCCAAGCGGCGCGGCGGAATTGCATCAAGCTTTCCGCTCTTTGATACCCGCCAAAATATCCGCCATCACTTCCGCCTTCGGCTTCGCGCCTTGCGCGCCGCCGTGGTGGAGACGCACGCTCACCGCGCCGGCTTCCATGTCGCGGCAAAATCAGTTTTGCCGAGAGAAGCTGGCGAGCAGTATCCGGGTTTGTTCTGGGTTGTGCTGCATGCGGATTCGCCAGAGCAACTCCTCCGGCAATACGGTTCGGATGCTGGAGGGAAGCCGCTCGGCGCACCAGGTGGCGGGTGCATAACCGCGAACGCCGCCGCGCGAACCAGCGTTGTCCTGCGGCGCGTCCTCTGCGGTTTCATCCAGTCCGGGCGATTTCTCAAACCAGGACCAGGCGTGGGCAATCACCCAGTCGTATCGCGGTTGGCCGGTCATCGGCGTTCGCTCCACGGACTGCCGAATTTCCCTCGCAACCTTGGCCGGCGTGCCCGCGCGCGGTCGGTTGTTGAGATGATTCCAGATTGAGTAACGCGCCGAAACCACCGGGATTTCGACGCCATTGCGGTCCTTGACCCAAAAGACTTTTCCAGCGCCAGCTTCGTATTGGTCATATTGAAAAACCAGAATTCCAAGCAGCCCGTCCGTCTGGCCGGCGATGGTGGCATACGCCTTCAACGCGTCCGGCGAATCAAACTTCGCGACGTTGAAGCCGATGATGCGCGTGTTGTTGGTTTTCATTATCGCCCAAGTGCGCCAGGAATGCTCGGCCAGCAAGTCCCATCGGTTCGTGCGTTTTGCGCCGAACCGATCCGGAAAATAATAGCCGCCGCCCCATTCGATGAACGAGTCGTTTGCGGATTGCGTGGCGGCCGCGTAGCCAATGATTTCCGGGCACAACTGCGCGAGATGAGCGAAGCAGCAGGACCAACCGAATGGGATTTTTCCCCGCTCCGGCGCGCCCCAATAACTCTTCCCCTCGGCGCTCCGGAAGAAATTCCCTTCCCACCACTGGACGTTGTCGCCGTCGGAGCAAACAAAACTCACCGCGCTTCGCGAGTCATTCCAGTCAATCGCGCGCGGGTCAAAACTCCTGGCCTGGGGTGATCTGGCGGCCTCCGTGCCAGCCATCAACACGGGCAGATTGTTGCACCAATCCGTCGCCGTCTGGATGTGTCCGAAGTCGCTCGACAACGCCGTGGTATCGAATTCATCGCCGCCGTTCCAGCCGAGGATCGGTGAGAGCGGCTCAAGCCACTTCATGATTTCAGTGATTGGTTTGCCGTTGCCGTAAACGGTCAGCGCCTTCTGCGCGATGGCCAGGTCGCGAACGTTTGGTTTTCGCGGATCCTGGGTGCAGAGCATCCGGCGGTTGAGCTGCCCCTGGTAAGTATCGAAACACCATGCCTGTGTCTTGTCCCGCGCATCCACCAACATCTTCAAACCATGAGCTTGGGCCGCCGCTTCAAGACCTTCGTCCACGGTGATGCCGTTCAACAACCCAGCCAGACTGGTGGCGACATTGATCGAGCAATCCATGTCGCGCCGGTGCTGATTGATTTCTCCTTTGGAACAATCTGCACGGTAAAGGATGTAACCTTGGATGACTCCCGTTTTCGCATAGCGGTCCACCAAGTCCCAAAGACCGACCGTGCCACGCAACTCGACTTCAGGATGGCGTTTCAGGAAGCGGTCGAGCCAATCCTGCATGTCCACAGTGTCCGTTGCCACCCAAACCATCTCATGGCCACGGCCCTCATTCACGGATTTGGCCGCCAAGCCCGCCACTGATTGAACCATCACCCGATAGGAGGCTTGAGGCGATGGAAACTCATTTTGAAGCGGCGTTCGCACCAATACCTTGGGCATCCTCTGGATTGGCCACCATCGGTTCGCGGGCGTGGCGTTCCAATTCGTCTCCGCCGCCTGCACCACAAACGCCAAAAGCGTCAGCAAAATGCAAAGGCTGCGCGACACAAGCCCAGTCTAGCTACGCCGCTCCTTGATGTCCGCCAGAATCTTCGCGAGGTTGGGCCATTCGGGTCGGTCCTCACGCTCGGCCGACTGGAGCAAGCCGGCGCGGAGGCACGAGGGCCGGGTGGAGGAGAAACGGCTAGATCTGACAATGTCATAGAAGTCAGATAACAATATTCTTGACGGATTTCACAAATGTCGTCGGACTCAAGGACATGAATGCGACCGAGCAGGCCGATACGGTCCGGTTCACCACGAGGGGCCAGGTGGTCATCCCGCTACGGCTGCGAAAGCTCTTCCACATCGAGGATGGCACCCGCGCCGTTGTTACTGCCACCAACGAGGGCATCCTGCTCAAACCGGTCACGGCGACGATAATAGAACGCGGCTTCGGGCTGCTAAAGCGCAAGCCCGGTGATAAGCCCCTGGCGGAGGAATGGGCCGAGCACAAACGCGAAGAACGAGAGAAAGTGGAAGCCAAGTATGCCCGCCACGGTTCTCGATAGTTTCGCGCTGATCGCCTATTTCCGGGGTGAACCCGCGGGTGCGCCGGTGAAGGAACTACTCCAGACGGCCAGCAAAACCGACAAGCCCGTTCACATGACCGAAGTGAACTACGCCGAGGCCAAGTACATGATCGTGCGCAAAGACGGCACCGGCGCGTGGGTGGAAGCCGCCAAAGTCCTCGTTGCGCTGCCTATTGAATTTCAACCGGTGGACCGCGAGTTGGCCGACTTGGCGGCGGATTTCAAATCGCGCGTCAGCTTCAGCCTGGCGGACGCCTTTGCTGCCGCGCTGGCGAAGAAGCTGAAGGCCGAACTGGTCACCGGCGACCCTGAGTTCAAGGCGGTGGCGAAGGAAATCAAGCTCGAGTGGCTTTAGCGGGAACGCGCAGTTCGTCCCGTCGAGTAGGGATTGGAGGGATTGGGGTCGTGGAGGGATTGGGGTCGCATCTATTCATTGTTCATTTGACGGGCCCATGAAATGGCCCGCGCGACAGCCGAATTCAAAAATGAATAAACGAGACCTCCTTTTCCTCTAGCGCCCGGAGCGGAAACTCGATGCATCCGCTGCCGAAAGGAAAGTCAACCGCTAATGTCGCCAATCACGCAAATGATCGGGCCATTCCCCATTTGCGTCCATTGGCGACATGTGCGGGCCGATCCCGGAGCTGACACACGGGGGCAGGAACGGGTCGCGTTTATTTATTTTTCATTTGGGAGACGTGACGCAGGCGGGTATGGGGAGGCATAGCCAGGCCGTTGAGTTACGCGGTTTGGGAGATACCGAAAGGGATCTGGTGTTGGATTTGGGGCGGCGGGTGGTGGCCTCAGCATCCGGGAGTTGTCAAATGAAAATCCCCGGCTATGTGCTCGACAGAGCGCGTTCCCTGGGCAAGTGTCGGTGTAGGGTTGGCTTGGTTTTGGTTCGTGCGCCTATGCGATTTTGGATTCTCAAGGTTCACTTGTACGGCGGGCTGCTTTGCTCCGCTTACCTGATGGTGTTTGGATTCTCCTCCCTGAACTTCAACCATCACTTTGCATTCGCCAAACCGCTCGAATCCAAGGAGAGCTGGGAGGCCCCGCTCGATCTCCCGCTGGACAGCGATAATCTCAAGGCGGCCGAGTCCGTCCGGGACGAGCTCGGCTTGATGGGCTGGCCCCTGCCCTGGACCATGAACCGCGACTCGGAGGGTAACCTCCACTTCAATCTTGAACGCCCGGGCAAGAGCTACACCCTCGACGTACTCGTGAAAGAGAAACGCGCGAAGGTCCAGGAACGACGCAAAGGTTTCTGGCCGGTGTTGAACTCGCTCCATGCCCTGATGTCCGTCCCAAACGCGCCGTTCACCCGGATGTGGGGTTGGTTCACCGAATTCTGCACCTGGGTGGTGCTCTTCTCCGCCACTTCGGGCCTCTACCTCTGGGCCTGTTCGCGCCGGGAACGGTGGACCGGCTTGTGGCTGTTCTCGGGGGCGACCGCGGCGGCTTTGGCGTTGATCCTTTATGTCGTAGTGCAAGGTTGACCATGTATCCCTGGATTCGACGCATTCACTTGTTCACCGGGTTGTTCCTGCTGGTCTTTGTGCTCATGTACTTCGTGAGCGGTTACCTGATGATTCATGAAAAGTGGTTCCAACGCGGCGAGCCACTCAAGACCACGAGGAACGAGCGCTTGACCTACGCGGGCGACCTCTCCACCACCGACTTCGCCGGCTACCTCGAACATACCTTCGGGGTCCGGGGCAAACGACAACCGCCACGCCGACGTCCCGATGGGTCATGGCAGTTCAATTACGTCCGCCCCGGAGTGAACCATGAGGTGGTGGTGTCGCCCTCCGGCCAGGAAGTCACCATCACACGAAGCCAGTTCGGCGCCGTGGGCCTGGCGCATGGCCTGCATCGCCTGCATGGGTACGGCGGCGGCTGGCTCTATGATCTGTGGGCCGTCGTATACGACCTCGCCAGCGGCGCGATGATTCTCTTCGCGCTCACCGGGATTTTTCTCTGGCACCAGTCCACGGTCATTCGATGGCCCGGATGGCTCTGCCTCGTTCTCAGTTTCGGTTTCACCACTGCCATGCTCCTCTACTTTCTCTGGTCGCGCTGAAGCATCCGGCTCCTGGGATCTTGGGAGATGAGACGGGCGCCCGCCAGGCGGTGCCGGAAGGAGCCATTCCAACTGCACAGTTGCCTGCCGGGCATCGCTCTGATAAGGCCTCCGGCATGCGCACGCGAATGGGAACGCTGGCGGGACTCTTCATCGCGATGCTCGCCTATCCGCCGTCCCAGGCGGAACCGGTGCTACGAGTCGCTCGATCGGGTGAAGGCGCTGCAAATCTGCTCCTCAACGCCGGTTTCGAACTAACGCAAGATGATCGGTTCACTGGGTGGCAACGCGCCCCACAAGGATGGCGGATCGCCCCAGGTGAAGGCCGGGGGGGATCGCAGGCGCTCGCGGTCGCGGCGACCGACGATGCTGGCTGGCTGGGGGCAAGCCAAACCCTGGTGCTCAATCGGACGAACACGGCCCCCATCATCGTGCGCGGTTGGAGCCGGGCGGAAGATGTCGGCGGCGGTTCGGACAACGACTACTCCCTCTATGCGGATCTCATCTACCAGGACGGGACACCCCTCTGGGGCCAAACCGGAAACTTTCATGCGGGCACGCACGACTGGGAACAACGCGAATTTATCATCGCTCCCGAGAAGCCGGTCCGTTCGATCACGCTCCACTGCATCTTCCGCGGGCATTCTGGCCAGGCCTGGTTTGACGATATCGAGATCTCGGAAATCCTCGCACCCGCGGGTTCAGTGGTGTTTCAAGGGACGCCGATGACTCTGGTACCGTGGAGCCCGCCCCCGGCCACGCCGGTAAGCTACGCCACGAGCGATGGATTTAAGCTGACGTTTGAGGGCGCGCACATCTCAAGTCTGGAATTGGACGGCCGGGAGTTGGCGACGAACGTCGCCTCGGGCTTCCTGGTCTGGGATGTCCAGACCAACTCGGATGTCTATGGGTTCCTTAACGGCGAGTGCGGGGAACTCGGACTGCGCCTTAACACCACGGTGACCGCCGCGGCCGATCATTTGGCGATCGAAGGCCGCATCTCAGCCACGAGCACCAACGACCGTTCGATTCTCCTGGCCTTTGCACTGCCAATCGACGCCACCGGCTGGCAATGGCCTGATGATATCCGCCAAAATCGCGTCATCGCCGGTCAGGGAGAATACCTGAATGCCACGTCGATTGGCGCGGGCGCCACCGGCACGCTGTCGGTCTACCCGATGGCCTGTGTGGAGGACGGCCGTTCGGGGCTCGCACTCGGTCTCGATATGGGGCGGGCGGCCGTGTTCCGCATCCTTTACCATGCCGGGACGAAGCAGCTTCTCATCGTTTATGATCTTGGGTTGGTTCCCGACAGCACCCGGTTTCCATCCGCGGCAGATTTCCGGTTTGTTCTGTTCCAATTCGATCCTCAATGGGGCTTCCGCGCCGCGTGGCAGAAGTACATGGAGATTTTCCCCCAACACTTCGTCGTGCGATCACCGGAGCAAGGCATCTGGATGCCGTTCACGGACGTCGGCACCGTGCCGCACTGGGAGGATTTCGGGTTCCGCTACCACGAAGGGAACAACAACGTTCCGTTCGATGATGCCCACGGCATCCTGAGTTTTCGCTATACCGAGCCGATGACCTGGTGGATGCCCATGGCGCCTGAGCTGCCCCGCACGGAGGAGTCCGCGCTGCAGGTCCGCGACGACTACGCCGACGGCCCCGGAGGTCCCCAACAGCAAATGGCGCGGGTGACGCACGCCGCTGCGATGTTCGATGCCGAAGGACATCCCGCCCTGCTCTTTCGCAACGAACCCTGGGCGAACGGCGCGGTCTGGAGCCTCAACCCCAACCCGTTCCTGCCATCGGATCCGAATGCGGCAACCATCCACTGGAACGATTCCATTCGCGAGCAGCTCTACGGTGCGTCTGCCAGCGCCGAACTCGATGGTGAATACCTCGATTCCCTCGAAGGCTATGTCACCGCCAACCTCAACTTCCGACGCGAGCATTTCGCCCCCACCACGGTGCCGTTGACCTTCGCGTCCGATACTCACGAGCCGGCCTTGTTTAAGGGCCTGGCTGTCTTCGAATTCACGCGTTGGATCAGCGATGACCTGCACGCGCTGGGCAGGCTTTGTTTCGCCAATGGAGTGCCTTACCGATTCTCGTTCCTTTGTCCGTGGCTCGACGTCATGGGCACGGAAACCGACTGGTTGGTAAACGGCCATTACCAGGCGGCGTCTCACTCCCAAATGGGCCTTTGGCGCACACTGGCCGGGCGCAAACCCTACCTGCTTCTGCTGAACACGGATTTCGACCAGTTCGGGACCAATCTGGTCGAACGCTATTTCCAACGCAGTCTCTTTTACGGAATATTCCCCTCGATGTTCAGTCACAACGCCGCTGAGAATCCCTATTGGCAGAATCCCGCATGGTATGAGCGCGATCGGCCACTGTTTAAACGTTACCTGCCGCTGATCCGCGAGATCGCCCAGGCGGGTTGGGCCCCGGTCACCGACGCAAAGTGCGACGTTGCCTCCGTCCTGGTGGAGCGATTCGGTCCCATCGCCAACGGCACGACCTACTACACACTATTCAACGACGGTATGACTCCCGCGCATGGAGCGCTGAGTCGGACGCGCGAGCCGCTCGAACAACAGGCCGCCATGAAGGCGACGGACCTGCTCACCCGACAGCCCGTTCCCTGGACCGGCCAGGGCTGGGCCTTCAACCTCGACCCTCAAAGTGCCACCGTGGTGCGGATCGTCCCCGTAGCCCGGTTTCGCGGCGTTGAAATCGATCCTCAGGGGCGAGTGCAGTTGACCGTGGATGCGGCCCTGGGATCCGAGCAGGTCCTCGAAGTATCCACCGATTGTCGCACCTGGAATTCGATGGCGACGAACGTGGTCCAAACCTCGCCCATGTCGTGGCCCGATGAGATCCTGGCTGCAGCCGCTCGGGAGTTCTACCGACTGCGGTTACAGAATTAAACAATCGATCTTGACGCGGGCGGAGGGCGATGCCTTCATTACCCGTAACCTCCACCCCCTGGACTGACATGAAGCATTCACCTTTAGCCTATTTTGTCGCGCTGAGCTTGATGTCCGCAATCTCCCTCTGCGCCCAAGATGTAACCGTTCTCGAATCCTTCGAGGATAATATCGACGCCGCTAGCCCGATGACCTGGGGCGGGCGCCCGGACTTGGATCCTCCGGGCGTAACCTTGACGCAATACACCGCCACGGGCGCCGATGATCCATTCGTGACTGACGGCCAGAAATCTTTGAAAGTGACCCTGAGCGGGAACGAAGGATGGGGTGCGGACTTCGAAATCGCTTTGTCGGATGAGGCCTCCGCGCTCGTCCGCGAGGCGGTACAGACCGGCGACGTGGCGCAGTATATCTTGCGCTGGGATTATATCTTTCCGCCGGAGGGCAGCACGGCCTGGATGAACAGCCAGATCCAGGAATTTGGCGGCAACTCCGACGAACTCGACTCGAACAACGGACGAGTGACGATGTCGATTCCGCTGGATCTGCTGACCGACGCGCTGCCTGAGGACGGCCCGCTCCTGCTGCAGTTCGCGCAGAACTTCGATGCCACGGAGGACCCTTTCGTCAGCCTGGATGTCTACGTCGACAATGTCCGTTTGGTGAACACCTACGCGCCGCGGGCCACACCGAAGATCTACGTTCTCCAGTCGTTCGAGGATGCAGGCAACCCTACCGGCGGCGTGACCAACTTCACCGGCTGGGGCGGCGGGACTCGAACCACCTACGAACAATACACGGCCACCGGTGCCGGCGACATTCACGTCTCTCACGGCACACACGCGCTGCAGGTCAACTATTCCGGCGTCGGGGCGTGGGACTCGGATTTCCTTGTTCCCTTCAACGACACGATGCTCGCCGAGGTATTGAAGCTGGACCTGCCGGCCGAAGAACGACCGACCCCGGCCGAACTCGCCCGCTACACCCTGCGCTGGGATGTGACCTATCCCGAGCAGGCAACCGATTGGACCGACACCTGGATGAACACGAGCTACGACACCCAAGAGGGAGGCTTGCCCTGGAGCCTGACCGGCGCTTTCAATACCCGTCGAACCTACTCCATCACTCTTGACCAATTCGCCTGGGCCGACTGGGCCACTCCCGCTCCGAGCTTCATGGTTATCGCCAATGGCGCCTGGGGTCCGAGCGGAACCACAAACTGGTTCGACAACTTTGTGCTCATCGACACCGGCGACACGAGCAGTATGCCGCCGCCGCAGATCACGGGCTACCACTTCGACACTGCCTCGGACCAGTTCACCCTCACCTGGGGATCCACCGCCGGTGACACCGCCACTTATGCCGTTGCGCGCGCGACCGATCCCGCCGGCGCCTGGACCACCATCGCAGAAAATCTTCCCGGCCAGGGCGCTTCCACGAGCTACACCGACTCCACCCCGCCCGCAGGTCTGGCGCTCTACCGCGTCATCGCGTTCCCACCGCCTGCCTTGTTTGAGGCCGGCTTCGAGCCGAATGAAGACCTGAGCGGATGGAGCGAAGTCGTCACGATGGGCGAAAGCCAATGGGAGGTGGGCGCACCCACAACCGGGCCTGGCAGCGCCCACACCGGCGTCAATGTCCTGGCGACGAAACTGGCAGGCGACTACGGCCTCAACCAGGAGGTGGGGTACCGGAGCCCGGTCATCGACCTTACCGGGGTTCAGGCCGCCACGCTCCAGTTCTACACCTACTATGAATTCGAGCCGGTAGACGCCGAAGGCATCCCGTTCGACTGGGGGGATGTGAACCTGCTCGATGCCGCGACCGGTCAAAACTTGCTTCCGGGTGGAGCCGCCGCACTGCACTACCAGGGCGCCTTCAAGAACTGGCGGCGCGTGAGCTATGCGCTGCCCCCCGAGGCCCTGGGCAAGAATATTCGGGTTGAATTCAAATTGATCTCCGATGTCTTCAGCACCATGCCGGGTTGGTATATCGATGATCTGCGCATCGATTAATCCGACCATGGCCTGCGATTGAGATCGCTCGAATCAAGTTGACGCTGACGACGGGTTGTCCTGTGCTCTTCCAGCAGTTGCGGCAGCGCGGCAGGCGCGGTCGTGGTGCTTGCAGGGATTATGGCGATCTCCCGTCTCAGCCGGGTCCTGAAATGGGCGTTTAAGTTCGCGCTCATCGCGTTGCTGGTTGCGCTGGTCGCGAGCCTCCTGATCCTGCAGTGGCTGCCCGGGTTGCTCGAACGACAAGCCCTTCGGCGTCTCAGGGCTGCGGGCCTCCCGGCAGCCCACCTCCACATCGAATCAGCCGATCTGCACCGACTCAAGGTGACCGGCCTGTCAATCTCCGACCGCACCTGGCAGGTTTGGCTTCGTGAAGGGACCGCCAACTATCGCCCATTGGAGCTCGTTCGTCCGGAAATTCGCTCGGTGAAATTGGACGACCTCCAAGTCGAGATTCACCTCGATTCTCCTCCCGCGCCGGGCACCGCCCCTTGGGATCTCGACTCCTGGCGCGAATGGGCCAACACGCAGCCGTCGCAGCTCCCTTTGCGTTCACTCTCCGTGGAGGGAGGACTGTTCCGCCTGGACCGGGGCCAGCAAGATATTGAGCTGCCCTTTGAGCTTGATTTGACCAACGATCCTGCGAGTCGGATCCTTCACATCAATGCCGGGGGCGGTAGCGGCCAAAGCCAACTCCAATTCGACGCCCAATGGGATCGGCGTGAGGGTCTTCATGCTTTCGGCCAAATCCAACTCTCCGACGGATGGAATCCATGGCTGACGCTCGTGCGGCCCGGGGAACTGCCGTCCAGCTTTGATGGCTTTCACCCGGGTCCGGCAAACGTCACCCTTGATCTCGCGTATCGCCCCGAAGGCGGTATTCTGGAAATCTCCGGCGAGATCCCGCATTTCGAGGCTCAGGTCACCAATGCGTCCGCCGTTCTGGACCGCACCCAGTATCACGCGCAGTTGCGGAACGATGGAAACGGCGAACTGCGCGTGGATACAACGCTTATGGAACTCCGACATTCCAATCTGCGCGTCACTGCCGACACCATCTCCCTGGCTTCCCCGGATCTGCAAACACTGGAATCCACAGTCCGGCAGTTCAACATCAGTGGCCCCGAAGGATTGGAGGCAAAGGCTGACTTCGACCTGGCTGCCGCCGGCCTGCGCGAGTGGCCCAATCTCCGCGGTTCTCTCGATTTTCACGTGCATAGCCTGGGGCTCGACGGGATTCGCATTGAGCCGTTTTACGGGAAACTCGAAGGCAGCCGCGCGCAGCTTGATCTCGCCATTTCCTCGCTGGAAGTCGAATCGACGAACGGCACGACCCTGCGGGTGACCGACCTCAAAGGCGTGATGGTAAATCCACTCGAGCGGCTCGCCACGCTCACCCTGGCGGGCCAATTCCAAGGGTTCCATTCCTCGGGGATCAAAATTCGCGAGCCGATCACGTTCGCGATGGAGGGCAGGCGCGGTCGCGATAACATTTCGGCCAGCCTTCGCCTCGACCTCACGAATGCCTCGGTGCGTCTTCCATTCAATGGCGAGGCGCGCCGACTTTCCGGCACGGCTTCAACATCGGCCACATTCCAATCCGACCAATCCGTATGGCAGATGAGCCTGAACTCAACCCAGGCGGAAATCGTCGTGGCGGGATTGACTGTTCGCCAGGGCTCAATAAGCACTCGCGCAACATTGGTGACCCCCCCCGAAGTGGGCTCGCCGCCGCACGACGCGGTCTCAAGCTGGCTCGAAGGGCAACTGCCGGGAATCTCACGCTGGTTGGGGTCTTCCGGCTTTGAGCTCAGTGTCGGCGCCCGCTCGGTCGATCGATCTAACGCGTGGCAGATCCTGCGGCCGAGTCTTCATCTGCGTCATTCCACGTCGAGCGGCGCGCCATCCGGATCGCTATTCGAATTTGGGGGCCGGGCAGATTCGATTGCATTTCAGGACTTCCAGATCAGCAATGCAGAGAGCGCGGTTGAAATCATGCCGAATGGAGCTCGGCTGAAGGGCCGCGCCTCGCTGGGCGCCGAACCTTTTAACTTCCATCTCAGCGCTGATTGGACGGCGCCGACGGCATCGGGAATTGCCGGCGACTTCTCCGTAGGCCCCGTCCATCTTCAGGCCTACCAGCCCCCGGCGAGATGGACGGGAGGCAAGGCCCTTCAGATCAGCGGGGAGATCGATGCCAATGGCCGGTATCGTTTCCTTACCGGCAAGGTTCTTGACCTTTACCCAAACGTCCGATTCTCCCTGGAACACGTCGAAGAGCCGAATCAAGCTTGGGTCGTCGAGGGAATCCGCGGGGTCCTGTCCGGACCATGGCCCGGTTCGCCTGAAGCGCATTCGACGAACCGAATTCACGTCGACCGCCTCGGGGTGGGCAAGTTTGAGGTGAGGGATCTCGTGCTGAACGTTTCCAGTCTCGGAACCCAGACGCTCCAGGTTCAACTCGAGGATGCCCATTTGCTCGACGGCCAGGCCCGGACGTCCCCTTTCCTTTGGGATCTGAAGGCCGGGAAAATGGACGCGCTTCTGGACGTTGAGCGCGTGAATCTGGCCACGCTTGCGAAACTGATCCCGCATTTTGCCGGATCGATTGAAGGCGAGATCTACGGCCGCGTACCGATTCATTTCGAGGCGGGCAAATTTGCGCTGGGGGCAACCACCCTCCAACTCAGCCGCAACCGCCCGGCGCGTCTCCGTTATCCGGCCGAAGGGTTGTTGACGGCGGGATCCGCACCCGGTTCGGAGCGCTACCAACAACTCAAGCTGATCGAGAATGCGCTGCAGGACTTGCGGCTGTCGGACCTGACGGTGCGACTCCATGCTCCCGGTCAACCGCAAACGCCGATACGCCTTCGCCTTGAAGGCACTTTCACCTCTGCTGAGGCGGTGATTCCCGTGCGATTGAATCTGAACATCAATGGTGATTTGGACCAGGTGATCCGCCTGTTGAGCCTCGGTGATGTCGAACTCTTTCTTTGACTTTCCATCCCGACGCCAACGTCTAAAATCCGGAAAAGGTAAATGCATGAAATGGAACCTGGCCTTGTTGAGCATGATGATCGGCCTGACCGGTTGCCTCCGGGTGAAGACCGAGCCTATACGCGTTGAACCGATCGAAATCACCATGAACGTGAACTTGCGCGTGGCGCAGGAACTCACCAACTTCTTCGATGAGTTGGACGAGAAATCCACCGTGATGAGCCCGCAATCCCCGGCTGACCTCCAACCCCCGCAATAATGAACATGAAGCTGCTCACCTTGATGTTGCTGTTGTCCCTCTTCGTCTCGGCCCCGGGCTACACCGCTCAGGAGCAGGGCCCCGAAACCATCCGCAAACGCATGGAAGCAAACCTGCCGAAGATCGATAAACTCAAAAAGGCCGGCGTCGTCGGCGAAACTAACAAGGGCTACCTGGAAGCCCGTGAGCCGCTCGATAAGCCCGGGAAAGAACTCCTTAAAGTCGAGAATGCTGACCGCAAATCTATCTATGAGCTGCTCGCCCGGCGCGCCAAGACCAAACTCGAACAAATCGAGCGAGCGCGAGCCGAACTCATCCGCAAACGTTCGGCCACCGGCATCTGGCTTCAAGATGCCGAGGGGGAATGGTATCGGAAATAGGTGGATTGGTATCAGCCGCGATTCATTGACAAGTCTTCCGCGCGGGGCGCCCGGAGACGCCGACCGCCATTCCAGGAAAACATTCCTTGACAGGGAGAGGGATGCGGAATAGATCGAGACGTACTCCCTGATCCCATCTGTGCTTACCGGAATCCAGCGAAGTCTCGGGGCAGGGTTTCGCGCGCGGGGAGCGTGCGAAAGTTTAAGAGTTGGTCCATTCGTCGGCCACGATGAAGGTGTTCGGCAGAACTCACAGGGAATGCCGGGATGCGGGTTTTCGATTACAGGAAGCGCGGGAGACACTGCCTTTCGGAACCCACCTTCTTCGCCACCGGACCGGCGGAACAGCGGCGCCGAAGAGGCAAATCGAAGGTGCGACGTTGTATAGGATCAATGGAAAGGCGGTTAACCAATACGGAGAAAAGCCATGAAAATCAGACTGGCCATTCTAACGATGCTTGCTGCGGTCTCGCTCCAGCCGACCCGGGCCCAGGAGATTCCCGGACCACCCGAAAACAGCGGCCTTCAGGCGCGATCCGGCACGCTCTATCTCAATAATCTGGATACGCTGAACAACTTCAGCACCGAAAGCCTCGGTGTGGCCATCGCCAGCGATGGGAACGTGCTCGTGGGCTGGGAAGACGACGGTGACGATCTGACCGATCTGGAGGCCGTTTGGACCCTGCTCGATCCGGGCGCCAATCCGATCACGCCCATCACCCAAATCACTTCCCTGCAACCCGCATTCGCCGGCCAGGTGTTGAGCAACAACTTCCTCTCTTACTTCCGCGCCGACGGCAGCGCGGTGCCCGGACGCACTTCCTGGGGACCCAAAATCAAGGCGAACTTGTTTGGCAGCGGTCTCGGAATGGGCGCGACTTCGTTCGAGCTCGGCCTCGAAGTGCCGGAATTCCTGGATATTCAAGACGACGACGGTGGCGGCGGCGATTTCCCCTCCGTGCAGTTGTTGACGGATAATGGGGCGCCAGTCGACATCGTTGCGGGGGTTTCCGACGCTTATGCCCAACCCGCCGGCGACATTCGGATCGCCGATTGGGGTTATCTCTCGAATGGGAACATCGTCATCGTTGGGGAAAGCCGCCAGGACGACGATCTGGTGGGTGTTTATGGCGGGACCGCCCCCGGCCACCACGCGGTCTATCGTATCGTCGATCCCTCGGGCCAGGAGATCAAGGGAGTCACCCTCGGCAGTGAAGAGGTCGTGGCGACCGAGATGTGGCACGGCGTCGGCGTGACCGAAAACGGTTTTGCCATTCGGTTCGCCAAGGGTGGACGCACGACGGTTCGGATGTTCGACAACGATGGAAACGCGACCTCGGGAGATCTCGATTTGGGGACATTGACCGGCTTCGAGGCCGCCGCCGGCGGCGGGCGAGGCGACGGCGCCGGTTTCCACGGCAACGCCACGGACGCCTATGTGGCGGTCAACAGCGGTACCCAGGACGGCACCAACGTGGTCTGGGTGACCGTGTTGAATACGGATGGCACCGTGCGCTGGTCCAAGTCCGCCGTGGATGATCTCCAACTGACAACCCAGTTGGGTTCACCTGATGCCGCGATTGAGAAAAATGGTGAAGTCATCGTGGTCTTTAGCGACGTGGCGGCCGGCAATCCTGCTCCTTTCGTGATGGGCCGCCGTCTCGATGCCGCCGGCGATCCCATCGGCAGCAGTTTCTTCGTCAGCGAACTCGAAGACCCCAGCCAGTTCGCCGTGCTCCCGGCCAGCTCTCCCCGCGTTGCCTTGCGCGACGGGTTGGTGGCGATCGTGTGGGAAAGCCAAAATGACTTCAATTTCGGCACGCAGTACACCGCCGTGGCCGTGCGCTTGTTTGCCGCCTATATACCCGGAACCCTGGAGTCGGTAGGCCTGACCCGGCTGGTGGATGACACCCCGATCATCGTGCCGCCCACAGATGCACTCAATAACTGGGAACCCTACGCAAGCGTGCTTGGCACCAGCACCTTCCTGATCGAGGGCAATACCTTCGCCGAAGGCAGCACGGTGAACCAACGTTACGTGGTCGCCCTGCAGCCGGCGGCCGGCGGTGACATGAAGCTGGGCGAGGGTTTCTATACCGACGATGGGCAACCCTTCACCGGTCAAATCAACTTCTCCCGCCAAGACGGCAACCCGGGCCGCGTCGCCGGTGATCGACGCCCCGGAGCCGTCAACTTCATGGTAGGTGGCGAGGCCTCACCCCATCTGATCCCGGGATTCCAGTCCGACAATCGTTGGAACCTGGGATTTGATCGTCTCGTGGACGGCCGCTACGCGACCGTGCAAATCTATGCCCTGGATCCCGCCACGCTCGAACAGACCCCCACCAGCGAAGCCCTGGACTCGGCCACCGGCCGGGTCACCTCCGGAGCTGCCCCAGGAAATCAGATTTCCCGGTTTGGTGGTGACATCGTTTGCCTGGATAATGGCAACTTTGTCTCCGTGGTCGAAGACCGATCAAACGTGTTTACCAACACGACGGCGACAGTCGCCACGATCTTTGCCCCCGACGGTTCCGTGGTGAAGGATACGTTTGTCGTGGCGGGAAGCGATATCTGGTCCAATGTGGCCGCGTATCAGGGCGGATTTGCCATCCGCACCGGCGACGGCGCAGGAAGCCGGGCCATCTACTTCTTCGACAACGACGGCAATCTGCTGAGGCAAACCGGCCAGGCCACCTCCGGGGTCAGCTTCGATACCAATCGTGGCGATGGCACTCGGATTGCCGGGCATATCAACAGCCCCTATGTTTACCTGGCCGGCCGGGAGTCCGGCGGCACCGATGTGAAAGTCGCCGTGTGGGACTCGCGCGACGCCAGTTTCGTCGGGGCGGCCAGCGTGAACGAAGCGGGGTTCGCCGCCGATGCCGATCGCGCCAACCTTGCCGTGGATGCCCTCGACCGGTTCACCGTTTCCTGGGTGGTAAAACCCACCGGGTATGACCAACAGCAGGTCGCCGCCCGCGTTCTCAAGCTGGATCCCGCAACCGAGGATAAGATCATCCCCCTGACGGCGACCTTCCTGCCGTTCATCAACGTGGGCAAGACGAATGGCATCCGCACCTTGCAGATGACGGTGGCGATGACGACCAAGGAGATCTGCATCGGCGCCAAGGGCGAGATCAACCTCGAGAACCAACCGGAGCTGGGTGCCGATTCACCGATGCAAGTGAACTTCTATACCGTGTTCACACACCCGGTTCCGGCCAATGATCCCACTCCCTCGATCGGCGGAGAAGCGCCGATGCTCTCCGTCGCCCTCGATGGGAATCAGTTGACCCTTTCCTGGTCGCCGGCGACCGCCGGATTCAGCCTCGAAATGTCGGACAGTCTCAGCGCGCCCAATTGGTCTGCCGGACCGGCTGGCAATCCGGTGACAATCGCCACAACCGGCAGCGCCAAGTTCTACCGGCTAACCAAGCCGTAGGTCGTCGGCCAAATGCGGTTTGCGGTCCCGGCGCGGATGTTCCAAAACACCCGCGCCGGGTGCTCGATTAACCAGGAGGGGATTTGAGGTGGCCACCTGCCTCGGGTGTACGGGATCGGTTTGAAATTCCCGGGCTAGGATCCAATCTGTCGTCTGATGACCTCGCCGATTTGGCCGGACCACTTTTCCAATTCCTCCAGGTCCGGCCCCTCCAACAACAACCGTGCTTTGGGTTCGGTGCCCGAGTACCTCAATAAAACCCGCCCGCCCTGAGGCTTAAGCGCCAATTCGGCCGCACGCAACAACTCCCCCACCCCATCCAAACCCGCAAATGGCCGCTTCTCGCGCACCGGAACATTATTAAGGATCTGCGGGAAGCGTTTCCAACAACGCAGCAACTCGGAGAGCGTCCGATCGCTGGCTTTCATGATCCGCAGGATTTGCAGCGCCGACACCAATCCATCACCGGTCGTGCTGAAGTCGCGAAAAATCATGTGGCCGCTTTGTTCGCCACCGAAATTGTGCCCCCCACGTAACATTTCATCGATCACATTCCGATCCCCCACATCGGTGCGAATGACGCGTCCTCCCGCCTTTCCGATCACCGCATCCAACCCGGCGTTGCTCATCACGGTCGACACCACCGTTTTGTCATGGAGTGTGCCGGCGGCGAGCATCTCCAACCCGCAAATGGCCATGATGTCGTCGCCGTCCACCAAGCGACCCGTTTCGTCGCATAATAACACTCGGTCCGCATCGCCATCATGCGCGATCCCCAAATGCGCTCGATGTTCCCAGACTTTTTGGCACATCTGCCGCGGGTGCATGGACCCGCAATCTTTATTGATGTTGGTTCCATCCGGCTGATTCCCGAACACAAATATCTCCGCTCCCAACTCGCGAAGCACACACGGGGTTGATTTATAAGCCGCGCCATGGCCGCAATCGACGACCACACGCAGGCCATCCAGCGTTAGTCCGCGCGGGAATGATGCCTTGGCATGTTCGATGTAGCGCCCCAGGGCGTCGTCAATCCGCACAGCCTTACCGATCTCTTCGGCCGTGGGACGAATGTTCTCGATGTCCCCGCTAAACACCAGACCTTCAATCCGGGTCTCAATCGCATCGTCCAGCTTGTAACCGTCGGCCCGGAAAAACTTGATGCCGTTGTCCGCATACGGATTATGCGAGGCGGTGATCACGATCCCGGCGTCCGCCCGCAAACTCCGAGTCACATAGGCCACCCCCGGCGTCGGCAGCGGCCCGATGAAGAGAACATCCACACCCATCGACAGAATGCCCGAAGAGAGGGCATTCTCGATCAGGTAACCCGATAATCGGGTGTCCTTTCCCAACACAATGCGGTGACCCCCACGACTGCGGGGTTGGCTCTCCAAATGTTTGAAAACATGTCCGGCCGCTCGCCCCAGCTTCAGTGATGTCTCTGCCGTAACCGGTTCGATATTTGCCGTGCCTCGGACGCCGTCGGTGCCGAAAATGCGTTTGGGCTGCGTCATGGTGTCAGTTTCAACTCGATCCGCGGAGGTTTATCCTCGCTGTCTTCCCGGGTGAGCAAAACGCGCACCGTCGGAGGGTCGATGGTGACTTGCACCGCGTTCCCGCGCAGATTCATGGCCACCGGCCGCTGTACTTCCGTGGCCGTGAACACGTCGCTCAAATCCACATAGGCCACCAGGTCCGTCTGGGATAGCCTCTGCAACACATCCCGCCGACCGCGAACCTTCACCGTAACCTTCGCTGGCCGCACCTCGTACGCCGTCGGGATCTGTCCCGTCGTCAGGATATACACCGGCTGTTCGAAGGTCGTCGTGTTCACACGGGTAAACGGCGTGAAGCCGCGCTCTATCCCCGTGCTGACAAAATACCAGATCAACGAACCCAGGAAGAGTGAAAGCAGCTTCCACCCCAGATTGTGAACAACGATGTTGCGTCCCACCATGTCACCTCGACTCCGGTTCGATTCCTGCCTCGGTTCCCGCCGGCCGCGGAACGCGTGGTCGCGAAGCGAAATTCCGCAGGCGTTCCCAAAGGTTGCGATTGGTCGGCGGCTTGACCAGCACTGCGGTCAAAAAGGCTCGTAATTCCTCCGCGCTGATTCCCCGCGCCAGTTGTCCCCGATACGCGTACGAAATGGCTCCGGTTTCTTCGGAAACCACCACCACCGCCGCGTCCGTTTCTTCGGAAAGCCCAATCGCTGCACGATGCCGGGTCCCCAACGATGGCGAGAGATTCTCCCGCCGCGAGAGGGGAAAAATGCACGCGGCATATACAATCCGATCGCCGCGCATGATCACCCCTCCGTCGTGTACCGCGTTATTCGGAAAAAAAATCGTCTCCAACATTTCCGGCGTCGCGACACAGTCCACCTCCACCCCGGATTCCACCGCCTGCTGCACATTCACGGACCGTTCGACCGCCAGCAACAGCCCAATTCGAACATCGGACAATCGCTCAACCGTTTGGACAATCACCTCAATGTTCTCTCGTTCTTCCTGTGCTGTCGTAAACAACGGGATGTCCCCCAGTTGTGCCAGCATCCGCCGGATCTCCGGTTGAAAAAGCACAACCACCGCCACGGACAGATATACGGCTGCGGCCCCCAGAAGCGCCCCCAATACCTTGAGATCCAACAGAACAGTCAGAAATCCCAGCGTCACCAACAATCCGACAAACCCCATCACCACCGAGGCGCCCCGGGTGCCGCGAATGAAATTGATGATGTAATAGATGCCGACCGTGAGGATCATGATCTCCACCGCGGTCCGCCAATTCGACTGCAAAAAGTTAACTACGCTTGCCACAACGTCTGGCCAACAAGATCTCGGTCATCCGCACCGCCTGAAGCGTTTCCGCCACATCGTGGGCTCGAATAATGTGAACCCCTGCCGCAGTCGCCCAGCACGCGCAGGCCAGAGACCCGGCAAGGCGGCCACCCACCTCCGCCCCCAACAATCTTCCGATGAATGACTTCCGCGATACTCCCAAAAGCAAGGGCCGCCGTGCTCTTTTAAAACTCGCTGCACTTGTGATCAACTGCAAATTATCCTCAACCGTCTTCCCAAAACCAATCCCCACGTCCAAAATCACCTGTTCCGGCGCTACCCCGCACGAGCGCATCCGCCGCAGCCGTTCCCGGAAGAAGTCCTTCACATCGCCAACCACGTTCGCATGCTCGCCCACCCCCTGCATGGTCGATGGCCGACCCCACATGTGCATACAGACATAACCCGCCCCATGCCGCGCCACCTCCCGCCACATCTCCTCGTCGTTCCGGACACCACCCACATCGTTGACCAGGCTCGCGCCCGCTTCCAATGCCTCCCTGGCCACCCCCGGTTTCATCGTATCAATCGAAACCGGCGCCGACACCAGTTTCGAAACGCGCTCAATCACGGGCAGCACCCTACGAAGCTCTTCCCCTTCGGCCACGGGTTCCGCCCCGGGCCGTGACGATTCCCCGCCGATGTCGATGATCTCCGCCCCTTGAGCCACCTGTCGCACCGCCTCCGCCACCGCCGCGTCGGCGTCCAGAAACCGCCCCCCATCTGAAAAGGAATCCGGGGTGACATTCACAATGCCCATGACCAATCCTGGACGCGGAAATCGAAACTCCCGCTCGCGCATTCGAAGGACCATCCGCGCTTTAGCCGTCTTGGGTTTCACTGCCTTCGGATCAACTCCGCCGAGGCGTCCACCAGTCGGCTGGCGATCGCCGCCACCACGGAATTCGGCACCCCCATTCGGGGATTGGCCTCCTGGCTGAGCATATGGCATTGGTCGTTCACGTAATCGATTAGCACGAACCGGCCCGGCTCACTCATCGCAACCTCGCTCGAAAAAAAGCGCATGCCGGTTAAGGCCGCCAGACGCCGCACGATGTCGCCCAACACGGCCAGGCCGTACCTTTGCTCTTCTTCCGGCGTTACCCGACGATACCCGTCCGTGTGGCAATCCCACCAGCAGCACCAGACCGAGCCGAACACATAAAACACCCGAAAATACGCCGGTTGCCCGTCTAATTCGGCTACCCTCTCCCGTCGCTGCAACAAATAATGCGCGTCAGGCCACGCCGCCGCCGACCGCTCCAAATCGTCCATTCCCACAGCGTCGAGTATCACCCCTCGCCGGCCGTAACCCATCGCCGGTTTGATCACAAAAGGAGATCCCAGGATCGAACGCTGCGCTTCATCGAGCCGCCAGTTCCGCGCTTCGTCCCGGGAGAGAATCACTGTAGCCGGGACTTCGAATCGCGCCTCGACCAATCGTGGATGCAGCCGCGCCTTGTCAAAGGCCGGCAGCGCCACCTCCAAAGGGTCCACCACCTGCACCTTCCGATCCTCGGCCATCCGCACCAACCGGTGAAAGGCATCCTCGGGCAAGTGATGCTCGCTATGCAGGTTCAACAATATCCGCGCCCAGACCCGATCCGCACGAAGGGCCTCCTGGAAGGCCTCAATCCACAGCGGTTCAATCAGAAAAAAGCTCAAGGACCGCTCGGCACAGTGCCGCTGGACACAGTGAATGAAGAATTCATCCGCGTCCAAAAAATGCGTCATTACCACGTCATAAACCCGCGCCACAAAGCCGACTATCGATAGTCGCAGGCTTGCCTGTCAATCATCCCGACCGCCTATCCGCCTGAACGGCCCCTCACGGTCATTTCCCGGAGCAGGCCTGGGACATCCTCCCTTTTCGCCAGCTTCGCCCCCCTCAAAGTGTCCCACCCCGCTGCAGAGGATCCCAATACCGCGAATTGATCAGTCCCCGGGCGTCGCCGGTTCCCGGATCCGCGGGTGGATTGATCTCATCGTTTCTGCGCGCCGCCGAGTGGCCGTCATTGAAAACGACGACCCCCGTTCCCCGGTGACGTTCAATGTCAATGCCCTCAAACGACTGGCTGACGCTGTTCTCCCGGTCCATGCAGGAGTTCGGCCACCACAGGCTGCTGCTCCACGCAGGCTGGCCCGTTCCATACGGCTGGCCATCGCCCACCAGGATGTTCTCCGTCGGCGAGATAATCGCGCTGCGCTTGAACCAGGGCCGGGAATCGAACTGAATGCTCCCGATCGTCACGGACCCACCCTCGTAAGGATGGATCCCCAAAAAGAATGCATTCATCCCGTAACCCACCTGATGGCAGTCAAATTTCCACTCCCACGAAATGCCATTGTCGCGACGCTTGCCCTTGATCGAAGGGCAATGGAAAAGGTTGGATTCCCCGGAAGCATAAGGAACGATCACTGTCCCCCACCAGTTGGTCAGCGACGGGCCGGCGTCCGACGTGTTCAGCCCGAGATTGCGATGCGCCGGAAAAGTGTCGCTGTTTTCGTCGGTGTAAAACTGCATGAAAAGACTGATCTGCCTCAAGTTGTTGAGACAGGCAATCCGTTGTCCTTTCTCCTTGGCCTTTGACAGCGCGGGCAAGAGCATACCGGCCAGAATCGCAATGATCGCGATCACGACCAGCAACTCGATTAACGTGAAACCTCGTGTCCGACCTTGAACTACTGACGCGGCTTTCATTGTTATCGAAAGTGGTTGGATTCGTCGCCAAGTCGACAATGCCCTGCTTGGCAAGCCATGTGCAAGGCCGAATCAAATCTCGCCAGCGGTTCCTTCCAGGAACCTCGAAATGCGCAAGTCCTTGAAAATCAAAGAGGGCATTTTGAGGTTTATGGAAAGAATTGCTGAAAATCTCCCCCATGGTGCGGACTTACGGCCGGGATTCCGCAAGCGTGCTGCCGGGCGATGCGGCCTCGCGCGTTGCGGCGCCCATCCTATGGGTCTCCGACCCGGACGCCATCCTCGACGGTTCCCGATTCAGCCCGGCAACCCCCGCCATCGAAGAAGATATCGTTCGGATAAAGCGCCCCGGCAAAACGCCCAGCCCCACATTCGCCGTCAACAGGAGAAGGCACAGCACCCGGACCGAAGTGCGCAACGGGATCGGCGGGCGATCACCCGGCTCGCGAAAGAACACCTCGCGAATGACTCCAAGATAATAATACGCGGCAATTGCCGTGTTGATTACCGCCAGGATAACCAATCCGAGATAGCCTTTGGCCAGCACGGCCTTTAACAAGGCGAATTTGCCCATGAACCCCGCAAATGGCGGTATCCCCGCCAACGCAAATATCCCCACCCCCAGCGTCACGGCCAGTAGCGGTGCGCGTTGATGCAACCCGGCAATATCGTTGAATCCCGGATTATCGCCCTCGGAGGAGACCTGGCAGATCACGACGAAACACGCCAAAACCATGAAGAGGTAGGCAATGATGTAATAAACGGCGGCCGTGAACCCGGCTTGATCGAGCGCCACAAACCCGATCAACGCGTATCCGGCATGCGCAATTCCGGAGAATCCCAGGAGCCGCTTGAGATCGTCCTGCATCAACGCGATCAGGTTGCCATAGAACATCGAAGCGATCGCCAATACCGCGAGCAACAGTGCCAGGCTCTCCTGCCCCGGCGCGGCCAACGAGACCAGCCGCACCAACACGGCCACCGCTCCGACCTTGGGCAGCGATGCGATCAGGCTGGCCGTCTCGTTCGACGCCCCCTGGTAAACGTCCGGAGTCCAAAAGTGGAAGGGAAACACCGCCAGCTTGTAAAAGATCCCCGCAAAGGTCATTGCCAAACCGACAATCGCCGCGGTCGAATCGATTTGCGGCGCCAGACGCGCGAAGAGCTCCGGCAACCGCGTGGTCCCCGTCAGCCCAAACAAATAACTCATCCCGAACAGCATGATCCCGTTGGCCGCGATGCCGAGCATCAGATATTTCATCGCGGATTCCATCTGCGTACGTCGGCCGAGCGCCTCGCGTCGCATGGGTACCAGCAAGTAAAGGGGGAACGAGGACAACTGCAACGCGATGACCAGGGTCAGCAGATCGACGCTGCTCACCAGCAGGGTCAGTCCACACACGCTCAACGTCAGAAAGAAAAAGTACTCCGGCTTCACTTCCGGGCGGATGTCGGGAAGATCGCCGCTCACCAACACCAACGCCACAAAGCCCAAGCCGAGGATGACCTTCAGAAACTGCGAAAAACTGTCCACCCGATAAGCCCCGTCAAACAGCGCTCCCGATTGTCCCAATCCGTACAGGGCCGCCAACAGAAAGACCACCGCGGTGACCAACGCCAACCGCCGGACCTGACGGACGGGCGGTTCACCAAGGCTCAGTATGAACTGCATCAAAGCGCCCAGTAAGAGCGCCAATTCGGGAACAAGTGCCAATAGCGAGGCCGTGATCATGGCAGGTCAATCCGAAGGAAGGTTCGCTGCGGTCTGTTCAATCAACCGCCCAATGCTCGCATGCAGCACCCGCGTAAAAGGCTGGGGATGCAATCCGATCCAAAAGACGAACACGAGCAGGGGCGCAAGCGTAAGCCCTTCGCGCCAGTTCAAATCCATCACCCCCTTGTGCGCCGGGTTCCGGGTGCCGCCATAAACGACGCGCTGAAGCATGCGCAGCATGTAAGCCGCGGCCAACACCACGCCCGGCACCGCAAGGACCACCATGCCTTTAGAAACGATGAAGCCGCCGCTCAATACCAAAAATTCCCCGATGAAACTGTTCGTACCCGGAAACGCCAGCGACGACAATCCAAAGACTACCAGGAAGGTGGCAAAAACCGGCATGTGCGGACCCAACCCGGCCGCTGCGTCCAGTTCCCGGGTGTGGAGGCGTTCATAAATTATGCCGACAGCGATAAAGAGCGCGCCGGTGGTGATTCCATGGTTGATCATCTGGAGTATGGCGCCCTCGATGCCCGGCGCGTTCAACGTGAAGATGCCGAGCGTCGCAAAACCCATATGACCCACACTGGAGTAAGCCACGAGCTTCTTAAGATCACTCTGCGCCAATGCCGTGAAACCACCGTAAACAATAGCCGCAATCGAGAGTGCCAGCACATACGGCATGAACACCTGCGTGGCATGCGGCGTCATCGGCAAACAGAATCGAAGAAAACCGTACGTCCCCATCTTCAGAAGCACGCTCGCCAGCAATACGCTGCCGGCAGTAGGCGCCTCGACGTGCGCGGCGGGAAGCCATGTGTGGAAGGGCACCATCGGCACCTTGATCGCAAAAGAAATGAAAAACGCCGCGAATACCCAAAGCTGGAGTGCCGGCGAGTAGACGTGCTCCATCATCGCCGGAATGTTGAACGTCCCCGCCTCCAGATACAGCGCAATGATCGCCACCAGCAAAAAGACCGATCCGGACATGGTATAGATGAAGAATTTGACCGCCGCATAGACCCGGCGGGGGCCTCCCCAGATCCCGATCAGCAAGGCCATCGGTATCAACATGGCCTCCCAAAAAATGAAAAAAAGCACGAAGTCCAGCGCGCAAAAAACGCCTACCATGGCCGTCTCCATGATCAACAGGCAAATCATGAACTCCTTCACCCGCGTCTGGATATACCGCCATGAAGCCAGAACGCAGAGCGGCATGATCAACGTCGTCAACAGCACCAGCAACAGGCTGATGCCATCCAACCCAAGGGTGTAACGCACGTTCAAAACCGGAATCCAACTCCGGTCTTCCACAAACTGAAACGCCGCCGTCGAAGCATCAAACTGTCCGTATAGCGGCAGCGAAAAACCCGCCACCACTACCGTAATAATCAAGGCCCACCATCGCAGCACGCGCTCGTCGCGGATGACCAGCGCCACCGCCACCGCCAGCAATGGGGCGAAGATCAATGCGCTCAGGATCGGAAATGCCGTGTGGGAGGTGGTATTAACCATGGATCAAGTCGCCAAATAAATTGCCACCGCCAGGGCCAAAACAATCAGAAATACCAACGCGAGATTCTCCTGCACCGCTCCCCGCTGCGCCCGGCGCAATCCCCGGCCGAAACGGCGCACCGCTCCTGCCAAACCATCCACGCACCCGTCGATCACCCGATTGTCGAACCGCCCGAGGAACCGGGCCGAGCGCATCATCGGGACCAGGCCGGCAACGCGGTACAACACACCCACGGCGGAGTCGAGAGTCTGGACCGGTTTACGGGCGATCCAGAGGAACAATTGCCCGCCTTTGCGGTAGAACCAATCCAGGTCGAGGCTGATGGTCGCCTCGGGCGCGAGTTTCTTGAGCAACAGGAAAAACCCGACCGCGGTGAACAACAGCAACTGCAACGTCTCTGATATGTGATAGGCGGTGTACGGGTGATACTCCACCGGATAGGGCAGCATCCGATATAGATACGGCGTGTAACACCCAATGAAGATGCACAGCACCGCCGCCACTCCCATCGCCGTCCTCATGTTCCATGGCGGATCCTTGGCACGTTCCCATGTTTCGGGCTGGCAACGGTTCTTCCCAAACCAGATGAAATAGGGAACCTTGAGTCCCGTGTGGAGAAATGTCCCGACCGAAGCCAGGTTCAGCAGGAAACCGGCCCAGATCAGATGCTGCTCAAACCCCGCCTGGATGATCATGGATTTGCTCACGAAACCGCTGAACAACGGAAAGGCCGAGATGGACAACCCTCCCACCAGGGTAAATACAAATGTCCAGGGCATCTTCCGGTAAAGCCCGCCCAGCTCGGTGAACTTGCTCTGGCCGGTCATGTGCAACACGGAACCACAACCCATAAACAGGAGCCCCTTATACAAAATGTGCGCGAACGCGTGGGCGCAAGCCCCGTTGATCGCCATCTGCGTCCCCAACCCTACCCCGGCCACCATGTAGCCCACCTGACTGATGATGTGATAAGCCAACAACCGGCGACAATCGTTCTCCAGCACGGCATACACCACCCCGTACAAAGCCATGATCACCCCCAGCGGCACCAGGATCTCCAGCCCCGGAAATCCCCGGCACAAGGCATACACCGCCGTCTTCGTGGTAAACGCGCATAGAAAAACCGAGCCGCTGAACGTGGCCTCCCCATACGCGTCGGGCAGCCAGGCATGAAGCGGCGGCACCGCCGCGTTCAGCGTGAACCCGATCACGATCAACCACGAGCCCAGGCTCATGTTGGCCACGTCAAACAAATCAAATCCGAGACTGCCCGTGGCCCGGTAATGCAGCACAATGCCGGCAAGCAAGGCCACACCGCCCGCCGTGTGCACGAGCAGATAACGAAATCCCGAGTCCAGCGATGCCGGCGTGCGCCGGAACCAGATCAGGAATACCGAAGAAAGCGCCATCAGCTCCCAAAACAGGAACAGCGTGAGCAGGTCCCCCGCGTAGATAACCCCCAATGCCCCCGCCACATAGACCCACGACGCCAGATGCTGCGCATTTTCCCGGACGTGCAATCCGTATAGGCTCCCTAAGATGCACATCAAACTCATGATGTAACCGAAGATCATGCTCAGACGGTCCACCCGCCCAAACACGAGATCCCATTGGAGAAAATGGACGACGCCAAACGTCCCCGGCGCCAGGGTCGCGGTCCGCGCAAAGGCCAGGACAGGGACCAGGACCAGGTACGCCTTTCGGAAGCGATCCGGGACCAGTGGCAGCAAGACCCCGCCCAGAACCAGGATCAATGCCGGATGAAGCCAAAACTCAGTCATCGTAGTAGTCCTCGTCCTGCATGATCCCCAAATGACCAAACCACTTCGAAACCAGGATCAAAACGGCGCATCCAATGAATCCGAACACCGACCAGAAAGCGGGCAGATGTTCGATCCGGGTGTGGGCGTGTTCCTTGTCGACCATACCGGGAATGGCGTCCCACAAGATCAGCAGCGCCAGCGCGACGAGGCAGACCCGCACCACGGTGCGAAGTCGTCGTCGGAGCCACTCTATGAGTCGAACGAGGTTCATGGCAGGATGGATTTGGCAAAGTTCATGAAGAAATCCGGATAGATCCCGACGAGCACCGAAAGGATCGCGGTGATCATCAGGGGGATCACCAGAGCCGGGTGCGCTTCCTTTAATCCGGCGTGCGCTTGGCCCGGGGCTTTCACAAAAAACGCCCGGTAAACGATCGGTACGAAATACGCCGCGTTCAGCAGGGTGCTCACCACCAGGACCAACATGATCCCCAGCGAACCCGCGTCCACCGAGCCCAGGAACAAATACCACTTGGTGATGAATCCACCCGCCGGCGGCGCCCCGATCATGGTCAATGCCGCCAGGGCAAACGCGCCAAAAGTGAACGGCATCACCCGCCCCAGACCGTCCATTTCAGAGATGTCCTTCTTGTGAGTGGCGACATAGATCGCGCCGGCGCAGAAGAACAAGGTGATCTTGGCGAATGCATGGTTGGCGATATGCACCAGGCCGCCCGCGATCGCCGCCGGTTTGAGCAACGCCACTCCCAGGATGATGTAGGACAATTGGCTCACGGTGGAATACGCCAGCCGTGCCTTCAGGTTGTCCTTGGTCAACGCCACGATCGACGCCGCCAGAATCGTGAACGATACAAAATACGCCGTCGGCAAACCCAGATTCAACGCCGCCATCGTGTCCGTCCCGAATACGTAGAGCATCACTCGCGTGGTCGCGAAGACCCCTACCTTCACCACCGCCACCGCATGCAGCAATGCGCTTACCGGGGTGGGTGCGACCATCGCCCCGGGAAGCCAGTGATGCAAAGGCATGATCCCGTTCTTCGCGAACCCCAGGATGCAGCACGCATATAAGGCGATCACCACGCCGTGCGACACCCCCGCAGGCAGAATCCCGCTGTGGATGTTATGAGCAAAGTCCAGGGTCCCGGTCAGCACATAGATCAGGATCATGGCCGGAAGGATCAAACCCTTCGCCGTCGCGGTCAGATAAACGAGGTACTTCTTCCCTCCCTCGTATCCTTCCTCATCCTGGTGATGCGCCACGAGCGGGTAAGTGCAAATGCTGACCACCTCGTAAAAGAGATAAAGCGTGAACAAATTGTCCGCAAAGGCACAACCCATCGCCCCGAACAATGCCAGCGCAAAACACGCGTTGAACCGTGTCTGCGCATGCTCCTCCAAACAGCGCATGTAACCCGCCGAGTAAAAAACCGTCGCCACCCACAGGAACGATGCGGATACCGCGAAGATCATCGACATCCCGTCGGCCCGCAGCGCGATGCGCACCCCGGGCAATAGTTCGGCGACGATGAACCGAAGGTGCTTTCCCGCTCGAACATCCGGCACCAGCGAGACCACCAGACCGAAAAGTGTGAGCGCGGCCGCCAACGAACAGGCCTCTCGCAGATTGGGCCGTTTCCCCGTCGCCATCACTGCCCCTGCCCCCAACAATGGCGCAAGTGCTGCCAACAACAGCCGGCTGTCCGAAATGAATTCCATGCGCCTATCCGTTCAAATCGGACAACTCCTTGGGATTAATGGATCGATAATTCCGATAAACGGCGATGATGATGCTCAGCGCAATGGCCACTTCGGCGGCGGCCAGTCCCATGATGAACAACACAAAGACCTGCCCCACCGTCGGGTCCGGCGCCAAAAACCGATTGAACGTCATGAAATTCAATGAGGCCGCTGAAAACATCAATTCCCCCGAAATCAGCATCCCGATCAACGTGCGGCGCCGCAGTAAACCGAAAATGCCCAGGGCGAAGAGAGCCCCGGCGACGCTCAGATAAACCTCGGGCGAGTCCTGGATGGCGAGGGCGATCATGGGTTGTTTCGGCCTGGACGGGCGATCACGAGCGCACCGAGGATCGCCACCAGTAACACCAGCGAAATCATTTCAAACGCCAGGCTGTAGCTGCTCAATAAGGCAATCCCAATGGAATTCACCGATCCGTCCGTCACCCGCTCAATCGGTGTCGTCCGGGGCATGCCGGCGGCCAGTCGGACCAGCATCACCAAAACCAACAAACTCATCAGCACCGCCCCGCCCCCCCACGCCGCCATCCACCAACGCCCGCCCTTAACCGCCGGGGGCTCATCCGGCTCCGCCAGCATCAACGCAAACACGATGGTCACGCAAACCGCGCCGACATAGATCAGGATCTCCATCAATGCCAGGAACGGGCTGTGCAAAAAGTAGTAAAGCCCCGCCAGCCCAATGCAGCACAACGCCAAGCCGCAGACGCTCCGAATGATGCGCGTGCTGCCCACCGCAATGAAAGCCCCCGCCAGGGTCGTCGCCAGAATCACGGCGAAGATCCCCGTGGTGACGTATTCGGAACCGGGAAAATCGCTCATTCCTTTTCCGATTCCAATCGTTCGACCAGGTCAATGCAGAGGAACTGCTCCTTGTTGGTGCTTGCCAGATTGTAGGCCCGCGAAAACTCCAGCGCGTCGGTGGGACAAACTTCGACGCAGGAACCGCACAGGCTGCACTTGGTGAAGTCCAGCCGGAAGTCCGTCACGGATTTTCGTTTCTCGCCCTCGCGCTTGATACCCTCCACGACGATGCAGTCGCTTGGACACGCCTTCTGACAGGATTTGCAGGCGATGCAGAGGGACTTGCCCGTTGTTGAATCGCGGACAAAAACGATGTGCCCGCGATAGCGCTCGGGCATCTTGAGGGATTCGTGCGGATACTGCACCGTCACGCTACGTTTGAAGAACTGCGCCAGCGTGATGCGCATTCCCGTAAACAGGCTCCCGAGCCCGTCGATGATCTGCCTCGGCGAATTCTTCATATTCAAAAAATTTTCATCACCGCGCTGGTCAGCACCAGGGTAAACAGCGCGACGGGTATCAGGATCTTCCAGGAGAGATTCAGCAGCCCATAAAACTGGGTTCGCGGAAATGTCCAACGCACCCAGATCACCGAAAAGACCAGCAGGTAGAGCTTTAACAGAAACCAAAATGCCCCCGGCAAAACGCCAATCGGGCTCTGCCAGCCGCCAAAAAATAACACGGTCGCCAGGCTGCACCCGATTACCACATTCGCATATTCCGCCATGAAAAAGACCCCGAATCCCATACCAGCATACTCGGTAAATGCTCCCGCCACCAACTCGCTCTCCGCCTCCGCCATGTCGAAGGGCGCGCGGTTGGTCTCCGCCAGCATGCAGATATAGAAAATGAGGAAGGTCACCGGCATGAGCGGATTGGCCGACAACCGGAAGAAATTCCAGTTCCAAAACGCTCCGGCCTGCTGTTCCACGATCTCATGAAGGTTCATGGTGCCGGTCACCATCAGCATCGTGATCACCACCAGCAGCATCGGAATCTCATAAGCCACATTCTGCGAAACGATCCGCGCCGCCGAGATGATCGCGTACTTGTTCCTCGACGCCCATCCACCCACCATAATCGCCATCACGTTGATCGATCCAAAACTGAAAACCATCACCAATCCCACGTTCAGGTTCCGCGCCGCCAGGGTCTCGCTGAAGGGTATGGTCGCGAAACACATCATCGCCGGCGCCAAGACCATCAACGGCGCCAGCCGAAACAGAGTGGCGTCCACCCCCGGCGGCAGAATCAGTTGCTTGGACAACAATTTAACGGCGTCCGCAATGGGTTGCAGCAGCCCCGCGTAACCCACTTCGGTCGGCCCCGCGCGTCGTTGGAAACGACCCGCCCCCTTCCGTTCCACCCAAACCAGATAGGCGGCGTTCAAGCCCACAAAGGCCATCGTCCCGAACAGGAAAAGCAATAATCGATAAGGTTCGGGTATGCTCATGTCCAATGCTACCGGTCGATGTCCGGAATCACCAAGTCCAGGCTCCCCATCACCGCCAACGCGTCCGGCAGCATCATCCCCCGGCTCGCCTCCTCAAACAGACTGAGGTTCGAAAACGACGGCGCGCGCAGCTTGACCCGATACGGAATCTCTTTGCCGTCGCTCACCACCCGGACGGCGAAGCGTCCGCGCGCCGCCTCCACAGCGTAGCTGTAGTCGCCGGGCGGCAGTTTCACGGTCTTCGGCACTTTGGCCATCACCGGGCCTTCCGGCAATCGATCCAGACCCTGCTCGATAATGCGCAGGCTTTGCCGGATCTCCTCCATGCGCACCAGGTACCGCGCCATGCAATCACCCTCGCATTGAACCGGAACCTCGAAATCAAGTTCGGGATAGACCGAATAGGGCTCCAACCGGCGGACATCATACCCCACTCCGGCGCCCCGAATCACCGGTCCGGTTGCCCCGTATTTGCGGCACATCTCGGCCGGGATTGGGCCGATATCCTCCAATCGCTTCCGGAGAATGATGTTGTCAGTCACCAAATCGCGATAGAGCCCCAGCCGCGGCCGCATCAGCTCCACAAACTCCCGCGTCCCCCGGATGAACGGCTCATCCACATCGTTGTACACCCCGCCAAACCGATAATAACAGTACGTCAATCGCGACCCGGTAATGCCTTCCAGCACGTCCAGGATCTTCTCCCGATCGTCGAACGCGTAAAGCAACGGCGTGAACCCTCCCAAGTCCAACAGAAATGCCCCAAACCAAACCAGATGACTCGAAATCCGATTGAGCTCCGACGTAATCACGCGGATATACTCCGCCCGCGCCGGCACCTCGATGCCCATGCACGCTCCACCACCCCAACGAATGCGTGGGTGTAATGCATCGCCGAGAGATAATCGATCCGGCTCGTGTTCGGCAAAAACTGGGCGTAGGTCCGATTCTCGCCCATCTTTTCGTGCATCCGATGGATGTAACCCGGCACGGGTTCCGCCCGGGTGATATACTCGCCGTCCATCGTCAGTTTCACTCGTAACACGCCATGGGTCGCAGGATGCTGCGGACCCAGGTTCAGGACGAAGGTCTCTCCGGCATGCTCCGCGTCCGAAATGACGTTCAATTCATTCAACTCTGAAAATCCTTCCGCAAAGGATGTTCCCGGGCGTCCTCGGGCAAAAGGAGAGGAGTCAGTTGGGGATGCCCGCTAAAATGGATCCCAAAAAAATCGTGCGTTTCCCGCTCGTGCCAGTTGGCTCCGGGAAAGACTTCCGAAATCGTCGGTATCTCCGGGGTCTCCCGCGATACTCGGGCCCGCACCACCACCCGCAATCCGTTGGCCGGATGGAAATAGTCGTAAATGACCTCCATCTGGCTCTCCGCGAGCCAGTCCACACCCGTCACCGCATCGAGGGCAAAACCATTCTGATCCATCACCCGGGCCGCCGCCACGACCTGTTCCGGGACCAGGGTCACATCCAATGCACATCCCCGGGTGGTACGGCCCACGGTGGTGGTCTCCGGCCCCGTCCCCGTTACCGATCCTTCCCCCGGCGCGGAAGATTCCGCTGGGGCATTCAACCGTGACAGTCTTTCGGCGAGATCCTCCGGACTCATTCCGCCTTCACCCTGGGCCATCGCCGCTTGCCCGTAATCTTTTCTTCCAATGTCAGAATGCCCTCAATCAGCGCCTCCGGGCGCGGCGGACAGCCCGGCACATACACATCGACGGGGAATAATTTGTCGACCCCTTCGACCACCGCATATTGACCCGGAAATACAAACGGACCTCCGGAGATCGCACAATTGCCCATCGCAATCACCCATTTCGGCTCCGGCATCTGGTCGTAAAGGGTCTTCACCGCCTGGGCCATCTTCTTATTGATCGTCCCAGCCACGATCATGACATCGGCCTGACGCGGCGATGGCCGGAATACCTCCGCTCCAAACCTCGAGATATCGAAACGCGACGCCCCCGCCGCCATCATCTCGATGGCACAACACGCCAAACCAAAGGTCAACGGCCACAAAGAATTGGCCCGACCGAGCGCAAGCAGTTCATCCAGTAACGCAAACCTTACGATTTGGGAACAGTCGCCTTGGGCACAGGGCCCTTTCGGTTCCATTCGAAAATTCCTTTCTTCCACGCGTAAACAATCACAAGCGACAATATCCCCACGAAAATCACCAGCTCGACAAAATCGCGCACTCCATAAACGCGATCGTAGACCAGCGCGACCGGAATCAAAAACAACACGTCCACTGCAAACGCCACGAATACCAGCGCATACAGGTAATACACGGCGCTATAACGAATCCACGCATCTCCGATCGGGTCCATCCCGCATTCGATATACTGACCCGTCTTATTCGCATAATTCCGGGTCTTGCGGGCGGAGATCAGGTGTACCACGACGAATGGACCCGCGGCGAAAACCAGTCCGCCCAAGCAAAAGGCGAAGACGTAAATCAAGTCGCTCATCAGGGTGTCATTCATATCCTGCATGTCCCGGAAAACAAAATATCTGCGGACCAAACCATGCAAACAAGCTAATTTTTAGAATCAGATTATAACACCAAAAGTAATTCGATTGTAAGGGAATGTCATGGTCCGCACACCAATGCGCGTTCGCGCCTCATTTCACGACCCGGAAATACCCTGACCCGGATGTCGTCTCATCCACACTCCAACTCCGCACCCCCGGAGGGATATCCGCAATGCGAGCCCAATCCACCAGGTCCACAGAGCTTTCGATATGGGCGGCGTCACCCGCGGCATCGTTCCACTCGAAAGTGAAGCTTCCATCGGTCAGACGCACCGATCCGAGCACGATTTCCGTATCCGGTTCCAGCGACCGGGTGGCGTGCAATTGGCCGCTGATGGTGAGTGTGCTGTCCGCCGGGCTGAGGAGTTCGAACACGATGGTGGCTTCAATGGGAACCTCGAGGATCTGGACGTTGTCCTGCTCGGTGAGGGTGCCCGTGCCGGCGACATGGTTGGTCGCGTAACCCGCCAGGAGCTCGCGGTCACTCTGCGTGCTGATGAAGACGGTCACCCGATAATCAAAGGCGCTGGGGGCTTCGTCCGGGAATCGAAAGCGCAGACCATCGGCATTGAATGCGCCTTCCGCCAACGCCACGGATTCGCTCTCCAGATCCAACAACAGATTACGCAGGGCCGCTGTGCCCGAGATCAATCCCCCACTCGCGGCAGCGCCGAAATCCGCCGGCTCCGTCCCTGCGACACCCATGGCCTTTGGGCTCCAGTCGCCGTTGGTCACTCCATCAATCTGGCTGCCCCCGACAAATCGAAGGGAATCCGCGGTCAGGTCGGCCAGGATCATGCCCTCGAAGGAAGTGGTGAGGCTGCCGGGACCTTGTTCGTCCACCGCCAGACCGGCGGCGGTGCCGGAGAGGGTCACCTGGGTCTGAGAGGAATCGATGGTGAACTGAACGATGGCCGAATCGCAGGTTGGGATCATGCCTGCAATGAAGATGGCCACGCCGATCCGACGATAGTTGGAGGTGCGATTCATGACGCAGCTTTTAGCACTGGCGCGCGAGGGATTCAAACCCTTAAACTCGAGGGTTGCCGGCGCGGCTCACGTCATCGGAGGCGAGCCCGGGTGTGAAGCTGGAGGGGTGACGGGAGGCTTTGAACCTCACTTGCAAAATAAATAGACACGACCCCTTTCCTTTCCCCGGAAAATGAGGCAGGGCCTCATGGAACTCGGCCCTCCGATGGTTCTCTTGTCGGAGGGACGAGCTCCGCGAGTCCCCATTATCACCCAGCCTCGTGCCGCCGCAACGGATGCATCTCTCCTTGCCGCGGCCAATCCTCCGCCTTGGACAACAAACCCGCCCGCACCAGATTCTCCCGCACATAATGCCACTTCTGCGGGAGGGTTTGGGGTCGCGTCTATTCATTGTTCATTTGACGGGACGTGACGCAGGCGGGTCCGAGGGAGGCATGGCCAGACCATGGCAGATAAATGAAATTGGATGTTGGTATCATATTACGGCCCGCGGCGATGTGTGGCTAAAGGTCGCCGAAAAGACGCGCTTGACTATTACCGTGGTAATACTACTCTGGTCGTTGCATGGACCATTCTTTACCCAAGCCCGCACGCGGCCTGCGCCTCGGCGATCTCCAGCTGCAAATCATGCGCGTGCTCTGGAAACGCGGCGAGGCTTCAGTGTCTCAGGTGCTCGAAGACCTGGGCCGCGGAACACAACTGGCCTACACCACCGTCGCCACCATGTTGCGCAAAATGGAAATCCGCGATCTTGTGCGGCATCGGGTCGCGGGCCGGACATTTATCTACCGGGCGGCCGTCGCGGAGGAACAAGTCAGCCGCAGGATGACCGATCACTTGTTGGACCGGTTGTTCCAGGGAAGCCTGGCGGGCATGGTCAGTCATCTGTTGAGCACGCACGAAGTAAGCGAGGAGGAACTGGGTGAACTGGAACGTCTGATCGCGAAAAGGAGGCGCGGACAATGAATCCGGATCTGCCCTTCTGGGGACGCCTGATCGTTCTGCTGGCCGCGCAAATCATTGGAGTCGTCCTCCTGATGGCAACGATCGAGACTCGGCTCACGAGTGGCCGCGGACGAAAATGGATGTGGCGCGCGGCGTTCGTGATGAGTGGTTGCTGGTTGCTCACGGCGGTAACGGGGTTGGATCGAAGTTGGCAGGTCGCGCTGCATTCCCCGGAGGAAAGCGAACGCCGCCTCGTGATCCGCAACCATCTCCCGGCGCCGGTTCCAAAGGCTGAATTGTTGCCTTCGATTCCGGCGACACAAGGATCGGTTGGACTTGAGGCGAGGGAAACAGCGCGGCCGATCTGGTGGCCGGGCTATCTCTGGCTCGGGGTGACTGTGATCCTTTGGGCCCGGGTGGCGATGGGGCAGGCGTTCATTGTTTTGCATGTACGACGTCGAGGCCGACGGATTGAGAGGCCAGTTGCCGAACGGATGCAACAGGTCGCTGAACGGCTTGGAGTCATTCGCCGAGTCGTCGGGTGCGAATTGCCGGAAATAATATCGCCCGTGACCCACGGTTGGTGGAACGTTCGAGTCGCTTTGCCAGCCGGGTTCGAAGCTCAATACTCGAAGGAACAGCAGGAGGCCATTCTCAGTCACGAACTGGCGCACGCGGCATCACGAGATCCCCTCTGGCTGGGCGCCGCGGAATTGATCACCGCGACGCTCTGGTGGCATCCCTTGATCTGGTGGGCAAGAGCCCGTTTGCGTCATTCCACCGAGTTGGCCGCCGATGAAGCCAGCGTGGTTGTGGACGGCGGCCCGGCGGCTTTGGCCGAGTGTCTGGTTGAGTTGGCAGGGCAACTCCGTCGCCGACTCACGGCGGGATGGTTGGGCGTGCGCGGACACGGCTTTCAGTCGGGGCTGGGTCGACGCGTGCGGCATCTGCTCGAGAGGCAGGGCATGGACTGGCGACCGCATCTGGGCAGAGGTCAGATGTCGGCGATGATCCTTGCGAGCGTCGCGGTATTGGCAGTTGGGGTTCTTGTCCCCGGCTGGGTCGCACCCCGATTGCAGGCAGAGGGACCGAGCTTGTTCGAGCACGTGACGGCCCTGGTCGGGGCCGGGGCGGGACTGACCGTGGATGGGAGGTTGACGGGGGAGCCGGAACCATCGATGAACAACGCCACAGAGTTCACCAACGCGTCCGCGGTCTCGCCCGAATCAGCATCCCCGGAGGCTGGTGCCGGGAACGCAACAGATGGCGATGGGCAACCGTTCGGCGATTTGCAGTCGCGCACCTACCACGTGGATGTTCACAGGCTGCGAGCGGCATTCGGTGATGATTCCAACGATCAGAAAGAACCGACACCGCTGGCCGTTGCCTTGCGCGAATACCTCAATGCCGCCGGGGTTCCATTCGGAACGACGAACACCCTGGCCGGGATAAACAACTCCGGCCGAGCGTGGCAGAGTCCCGCGGGTCGATCTCTTCTGTTCAACGAATTGAACGGACGCCTCCTGCTGCGAGCGACACCTGAGGAGCATCGGCTGGTGACGCAGGCTTTGGATCTGTTGCTCCCCGTTGAGAGGCAAATCCTCATCGAAGCGAAGTTCATCGAAATCACCGAACCATTCGACCTCGGAATGGAAGGGCCGCAGGTCAGCCCATTGGGAACCCGCGGAGCCAACGGCCAGGGTTCGGTAGCGACGGTCACCGGCATCATGAGCGATCCCATGTTTAACGGATTGCCGGCGCGATCCTATGCCACCGAGTTGCGAGGTGACGAGCTCGATTGGGTCGGGCGATCAGACCCGGACGCGCATCGAATGCGGGTGATTTCTTCGATGGAACCACCCTGGGTGGAAGTGCTCGACGAGGCGAAACTGCGGGCGCTCGTCGATCGGCTTCAGCATCAAAACGGCGCGGATGTAATGGCGGCCCCAAGAGTCACGACCTTGAGCGGGCGCCCGACGGAGATGTCGGTCGTTGAGTTGCGGAGCATCGTGGCCGGGATTGAACCCGACGCTCGGGTGAGTGCTGGCCCCGCGCCGGTCAACGCAACCAACGCCGGGCCTTTCCGGACGAGGGCGATTCCGTGCGGACCGGTGCTCAACGTGATTGCCAAGGTCTCAGAGGATGGTCCGACGATCGAACTCGAAGTGGGCTTCAACCTCACCGAAAGCCTGGGTTACGCCGAGGCGCCGGGGAATGAGCAGGTTGCGGTCTGGGATCACGGAAGCAAAACCAAGGTCACCGCGCCGATACCGCGTTTTGGAGTGAGAAAGATGAAGGCGAACGCGAGACTGTCGGATGGGGAGACGTTGTTCATGGCGGGCGGCGCGGCGGTGGAAACCGTCATGTTCAAGGATAGCATTCCGGTCCTGGGTGATATCCCGGTGCTGGGTCGGCTCTTTCGAAGCGAGCGGGAGAGCCAACTCCACAAACGCTTGATTGTGCTGATCACGGCCTTCGAGATCGATCCTGCGGGCAATCGATTGCATCCCACCGTCTCGGCCGGACGAGACCAAACCGCTCCGGTTCGCTAGTTTCGCCAATTCACGAATCGAGGAATCGACAACGATGGAGAAAATTCTGCGGCAATGACTCGTCGCCCATCCGATCGAATGTTCATCCACTTCACAAGCGGCACCAATTGGAGTTACTGCGCCGCACGCCGGTCCATGTTCCTCTAAGGGATCCACGACGGCCTGGTTGGCGACAATTAAAACTTTCCAGCCCATTGCCTCACCTGGAATGTTACCGGGGTTTTGCAGAAGTTCCAAGGCGGCCGGATCAAGCGGCGGGGTCTGGACAAGGAGCGGCGGGGGGCATCAGCCAGGATTGGGCTGTCGCCGGCACCCACGGCCGAAGTGGTGGCCGAGCGTTTGGCGACGTTGCGAAGCTGGAAGTGGAGTTCCTATCCGGCCCATGCCGGTTACGCGGCGGCGCCGGACTGGATGACCTGCCAGATCCTGGGGGCCATGTGCGGAGGCCGGAGCCGCAAAAGAGCGGCAAGCCGCGCTGAGGCAATATACGGAGGAGGCCGTGCGGGAGGGGTTGCCGGAAAGTCCATGGGAACACTTGATTGGAGGAGTGGTGCTGGGGACGGAGGCCTTCGCCGAGCGGCTGCGGGCGAAGGTTCGGGGCAACCGCCGGGAGCAACCGATGCTGCGGCGGCTGGGGCGGCGCTTGGGGCGTTTTCGGTTGCGGGAGCTTGCCGAGCGGATGGGCGGGTTGGACTATACCGCAGCCGGCGCGGCGGTCAGTCGGTTCGGGCGCCGTCTGGGGAAGGACCGCAAGCTGGCGCGAGCGCTCGCTCGGGTGGAATCACAATTGTCAAATGTCGAGATGTGACCCCAAGGCACCTCGATCTTCTCCAGATTGCCGGGGATCGAATCGGCGAAGATCATCTGGACGGCCGCCACGCGCAGGCGTTTTGGAACAGAGATAGCGGAGTTCGGATTCACAGCTAGCGCTCACGCAGCGGGCGGTGGCAGGATTTCCAACCCGTATCTCTTCGCGATCTCCATCACGCGCGGAATGTCCTGCTGTTGTTGCGGAGTCATTGCGCCGATTTCCTCGAAGAATCCCTCGAAACCCGCAGGAGTGATGACGCACAGTAGGCGGCCCGGCGATTGTCCAAGGTAACGGTAGGTGTGCGGGATGCCGCGCGGCGCAAAGATCGTTGTGCCTTTTCCGGCAACAAAAGTTTTTCCGCCCACGGTCCATTCGTATGCGCCTTCCAGCACCTGGAAGGTCTCGTCCTCGCGATGATGGATGTGCGGAGGCGGGCCGCCGCTGGGCACGTCGTGAGATTCCACCGCGCTGACTACGCCGCCGGTATCGCGCCCGCGGATGCGAATGCGCATTGGGATGCCGAGGATGTTTACTCGTTTGCCGCCGTCGGTCGGAACTTGGATCGGATTCATGATCGCGAGGCTCCGTCACCGGCTAATGACTGGCAAGCCCGCAATCTTTCCGAGGACTTTGAACCGCAGATTACGCGGCAATTCGCGAATGACCAACTGGCACAGCACGATTGTGCGCTGGCGATACAGGGCAACGCGGCGGAGCCACAGCAAACATTTGCCTTGCGGTGCACCGGCTGGGAGTGACATGGAGAAGGCCACGATGAACCCACGATGCATGGTTGGCTTGTTGGGGCTGCTGTTCGCGACCGATCTCCCGGCCGCGGAGCGGATGCTCACGGTTGTCCCAGATACGACGGACGCGATCCTCGCCAATCCCGGGATGGGCTGGCAGACGTTTCATCACACGGCGCGGCAGGACCGCAACCTTCCGGACTGGATCCCGTCGGCGGTGCATTACGCGCGATGGGGATGGGGCGTTCTCGAGCCCGAACCGGGCCGGATCGACAAGTCGTTTCTGGACCGGGTGTTGGCGGAGAGCCGCGAGGCGGGCCAGCGACTGGCGTTTCGGGTGATGTGTGCCTCGACCTCCAAGGGGCAGCCGTATCATCCGGACTGGATCGTCGAGGTTGGCGGGCGCGTGCTCGAGTGTCGCTATGGGCAGGGCGGACCGTATTTAGTGCCGGACCTGGACGATCCGATCGTGCTGCGACACCACCTGGACTTCATTCAACGGCTTGGCGCACGATACGACGGTCATCCAGACATCGATCACATTGACATCGGCACGGTCGGCTGGTGGGGCGAATGGCACATGAGCGATTCGAACTGCGCGATGCCGGCGCCGGAGACGCAACGGGCGATTGTCGATGCGTATCTGGCCGCGTTCCGGAAGACGAGGTTGCTGATGCTCATGGGGGGCGGGGAGATGCTCACGTACGCCACGGCGCAGGGAGCGGGTTGGCGGGCGGATTGTCTGGGTGACATGGGGGGCTTCTCGAAGATATGGAACCACATGCGTCAGGGGTATCCGTTCTGGATCCGTCAGGCCGGCATCGAGGAAACGTGGAAAACGGCGCCCGTTGCCTGGGAAAGCTGCTGGGACATGCGCAAGTGGGCCGCGGAAGGGTGGTCGCTCCGTCACATATTCAACTACGCGCTGGCGTTGCACGGATCCCAAATCAACAACAAGTCCGCGGCCCTGCCCAAAGGACCCGAGGTGCGCGCCGAGCTTGAACGTTTCCTGCGCCGACTGGGCTATCGCCTCGAACTGGCCGAACTGAACCATCCATCCAGCGTGCGGGCGGGCGAGGCACTCGAGCTCGTGATGCGCTGGCGCAATACCGGGTCGGCGCCGTGTTACGCGCCTTATCGGGTTGCAGCGCGCCTGTCGAAAAGAACGGACATTGCCGTTGTGCTCGCCGGTCGAACCACGGTGAATGACTGGTTGCCGGGCTCGATCGAGACTTTCACGGAGGAGTTCTTTGAAGGGTCTGGCGACCTGCCGTCGGGCGCGGTGCACGAGGTGTTGGAACGGTTGAAGTTGCCGGCGGACCTGCCCGCCGGGGATTATCGCCTGTCGATTGGCGTGGTGGACGAGAACGAGAAACCGGTCGTTCAACTCGGGATCGCGGGTCGGGACGAAACGGGCTGGTATCCGCTGAGCCAGGTGACCGTTCTGCGGTGATCTTTGTTTAGGTCACATCTTCATTGTTGACAATCGATTGATCAATGCGTCGATCCAGCCCCGCCAGGCTTTGTGGGCTCACTTGCTGCCAATTCCGGAGGCCCCCTACCAGCCACCGCGCGGTCGGATGCCCATTTCCGGAGGTCAGGAGCCGGCGAAGGGTTTGAAGGCGCGGTAAAGCCGCCGGAGAGCGGCCGGTGGGGCCGCGCATCTCCCATTGAAACCTGCCGTGCTTTCGGCTAAAAAAGCGCTCCCATCATGAGCTATAAAGACATCCAACCCCCAGCCGGCCAGACCATCACCACCCGCAACGGCCGCCTCGAAGTCCCCGATCAACCGATCATCCCATTTATCCGAGGCGACGGCACGGGGCCGGACATCTGGTCGGCCAGCGTGCGGGTGTTCGATGCCGCGGTTCAAAAGGCCTATGGCGGGAAGCGCAAGATCGCCTGGTTCGAGGTGTTCGCCGGCGAAACCGCCAAGAAAAAATTCGATAACTGGCTGCCCGACGACACCGTGGAGGCTTTCCGGGAATTCCTGGTCGGGATCAAGGGACCGCTCACCACCCCGGTTGGCGGAGGCATCCGCTCACTCAATGTCGCCCTCCGTCAACTCCTTGATCTCTACGTTTGCTTGCGGCCGATCCAGTACTTCCAGGGCGTGCCGTCTCCGGTAAAGCATCCGGAGAAAGTGAACATGGTGATTCTGCGGGAGAACACCGAAGACATTTACGCGGGCATCGAATTCGTGAGCGGGTCTCCCGAGGCGCAGAAGGTCCTGGATTTTCTGGCCCGCGAATTCCCCAAAGATTTTGGCAAAATCCGATTTGGCACGAAGGAGAAAGCGGCATCGTTCTGGGAACAGGTTGGGGCCAAGGTGCCGGACGAAGTGTGCGTGGGGCTGGGTCTGAAGCCGGTGAGTCGCAGTGGGAGTATTCGGCTGGTGCACAGCGCGATTGCCTACGCCATTCGGTTCCAGCGCAAGAGCGTCACCCTGGTGCACAAGGGCAATATCATGAAGTACACCGAGGGCGCGTTTCGTGATTGGGGTTACCAGACCGCACAGGAGTATTTCGGAGCGGTCGAGATCGACGGCGGGCCGTGGTGCCGGATCCCGGAAGGCAAACCGGGCGCGGGCCTGATCATCAAGGATGCCATCGCGGATATCACGTTACAGCAGGTGCTGACGCGGCCGGAGGATTTCGATGTGATCGCGACACTCAATCTGAATGGCGACTATCTTTCCGACGCCCTGGCGGCCCAGGTTGGCGGCATTGGGATCGCCCCCGGCGGGAACATCAATTACATCTCCGGCCACGCCATCTTCGAGGCCACCCATGGCACGGCGCCCAAATATGCCAACCAGGATAAGGTCAATCCCGGCAGCGTGGTGTTAAGCGGCGAAATGATGCTGCGTTATCTGGGCTGGACCGAGGCGGCGGATCTCATCCTTAAAGGGATCAATGGCGCCATTAGCGGCCGGCGCGTCACTTACGATTTTGCCCGCCTGATGGCCGGCGCCACGGAGATTAAATGCTCGGAATTTGGCGATAGCATCATCGCCCACATGTAGTGCGCATGAGGACGCTCGTTTGAGTTGCGGGCTCGCGAGCGAAGGCGGTTTCGCCATAATCGGCTTGGGGTTGAATGACGCCGTCCGGGGCGTTCAGTCCCGAGCCGCGGTGATGCCCAGGCGCAGGATGCGGCGGATCAGTTCGGCATAGGAGTACCCGGCGCGTACAGGCCGACTGGGCAAAATCCTCGCCCTCAGCGAGGATGGGATTGGGATTGGCCTCAATGAACACTACCTGTCCATCGGGCGAGAGGCGAAAGTCCATTCGGGCATAGCCGTCGATCGCGAGCAGCCGATAGATTTTCTTGCTCAGATCCTGGATGCGCCGGGTCAGGAGCGGATCGAGGTCCTCGGCAAATCCGCTTTCAATCCCCCACCGGCGACGATATGCCTCGTCCCATTTGGCTTTGTAGGTGGCGATTTTGGGTTCCTCGGACGGCACTTCGCGAAAGACCAATTCGCGGATAGGAAAGACCTCGAGGCGATGATTTCCCAATACCGCAACGTAAAGTTCGCGGCCCTCGACATATTCCTCGGCGATGACGTCCTGGTCGTATTTTTCGTGAATGAACGCGACCCGCTCGCGAAAGTCATCGTCCTGTTCCACGAGGGAGGCCTGGGCGATTCCCATGGAGGCCTCTTCTTTCAAGGGCTTCACGAGCAGCGGGAACTTGAGGCGTTTGGGGCGCGCGATGCGCCGCGCGCGGGGGATGATGGTGAAATCCGGCACGCGAATCCGGTGATAGCTGAGAATCTTCTTCGAGATGCCCTTGTGTTTGCAGAGGGTCAGGCCGGTGGAACCGCAACCGGTGAAGGGAATGCCCTGGAGTTCGAGAAAGGAAGCAATGTTCTGGTCGAACCCGCGGTTGTTTTTGAATTGATCGGCCAGGTTGAAAATCACCTGGGGCGGCCATTGCTCCACCTTTTTTCGGATCAGATCGGTATCGTCGAAGATGGCCAGGTGTTCGGCCGGGCAATCCAGGGCCTTCAGGGCGGTCAGCAAGTCGGACTCGGTCTTCCAGTCTTCGGTGGCGAGTTCGCTGCTGAGATCCTGGTCCAGAGTCGTGGGACGTATGGCATCAAACAAGGCCAGCACTTTCCAATTCGAGTTTGCCATGGTCGGGACGTTATTTGGTCCGCTTGAACTTGCCGGTGAAAAGGTAGTTCATGATGAGCGTGGTGACGAACGAGCCGAGCTGCAATTCCAGATTCCGATCGTCCGGCGACACATAGAGATTCAAAGCGTCGCATCGGTCGATCAATCGATTCAAAAGACGGTGGACCCGGTACTGACGTTCATTGGTCCAACGACAGACCTGGGCGAGAATGGCCCGGCGGCGGCGGCGCAGATAAACCGCGGCTTTGATGACCGAGGAAACGTCGGGCGCCGCCGCGAACAGGCGACGCAGATCCTCGTCGTAGAAGTCCGGGTAGACATCCTCATATTGTTTCCGTTTTGCGGCGTAATACGTTTTGAGTTTGACGTCGAGGCAGTCTGGTACTGGGCCACGGTGAAAACGGGCTGGTGTAAGGGCGGCCGGGCGGCCAGCAACCGCATGAGTCCGTCCACGTATTCGAGCTTCTGCAGGGCCTTCCAACCCCGGTATTTCTCCCGCCAATCGAGATCGGGGGTCAGCCAGACCGCGAAGGTCTCGGCAAAATCCTCGTCCGGATGGCTCTGAGCGTACCAGTCATCCAGGTGCACCACGTAGGACCGGCTGTAAGGCCGCGGACGGTAAAACTCGCTTTCCTCAGTGGAGGCCAGTCCAAAGGTCTCCTGCCATTTCCGGCGCCGATATAAACGGTAGGCGAACGAATAGGCGTGGCCGGCCTCATGCCGCATGAGTTTCATGAACCAATCGGGTGTTTCGCCTTCGACTTCGAGCATCATCCGCCGTTCAAGTTCGCGCAGCCGCGGATGCACCAGGAAAAAAGGCACAAAAATCGACGGAATCCCCACGGGACAAAACCATTCGTCACCGATATGGCATGGCGGGTGGAAGGCGAGCCCCCGGGCGGACAATTCGGCGTAGAACTGCTGGATCAGCGGTTGCAAAGGGGTGCCTTCAAGGGTCAGGCCCAGGCGCCGGACCTTTAATTCCAGCAATTGCTCGTCACTCAACAAACCCCAATCCGGTTCGACCACGGCCTGCTTGTAGCATGCCCGACACGTGCCCAACAAGTACCCAACCGCGCAACGGCTCACGTTGCCAACCTATCCCATCCACTCGCCGACACAAAAAACGGGCGGACCCGGAAGGATCCGCCCGCGCGTTGCCGAGGTTCACGCAGTGTTATTCAGCCAGCCGGTAGTAGAGCTGTTGTCCCAGCTCAGCCGCTGGAATGTTGAGTGAATTGCCGGTGGGCGCCGGGGTGACAGCGGTCCATCCGGCGGGGTCATTGATCGCTGGAATGGACTGGAGTGTGCCACTGCCCTGCCAACTGATGGTCACATCGCCGTTGGTCTGCCGTGAGGCCGTCAACGTGCCGAGGGTCTGGACCGCCGCGAGGACCGTGGCGTTGTCAAACCGGCCCGTCGCCACGTCGGTGGCGGCCAGCACATACGTGCCAAACCCAAAGGTCAGGTTGCTGGCAAAGGGGAATATGGCCTCGGCCCCGAAAACGTCGTCGAGGTAAAGCCGGGCCGCTGCTCCATTCACCACCACCCGTATCCGATGACTGCCCTGGTCATTGAACCTCGCGGGATTGAATGCCGGGATCGCCACTCCCGCGGCCGGGAGCGGGGTATCGCCCGACTGGCCGATGTTGCGATTGTACTGCCAACCCCCGGCCGTCCCATCCCACGTGGCGTATTCACCAAAGAACAGATAATTGGTTCCTGTCTCGTCCCGGACCCAGACGCCGGTGCGTTGTTTGGCCGACGTGCCGGTCACTAACACGAACTCCAGATCCGCCCGATCCACTTCAAAGGCCACCGGAGAGAGGAGTGCCGCGTTGTAACTGTCTACCGTAGTTAGTTCGAATCCCGGCCAGTTGCCGGTTTCGGCGATGACGGCCATTTGGACGGCGCCATTGTCGATGGTGACGGCGGAGTCGGTGGTGGTGGTTCCCGGGGTGGCGGCGTCCAGAGGAACGGTGATGGTTTGCCACTTGGCAGGATCGATCGAGGAGGCGAAATCATCGCTAAACACGGCGCCCAACGGACTGGTGATCGTGACCGCCACGGCAGCATCGAGACAGGCGCCGGCGTCGTTGTCGAATTCGAGTGTGGTCTGGCCAGTTCCATTGGCCTGGACCTGGAAACTCTGTGAGTTGGCCTCACCGGCGGCAAAGGTCAGGGTCAGGCTGCCCGCCACCGCACCCTCTGGTGTGGCGATGCCGGGATCGCCGCTGGTTACCGTTACGTTGACGGGCTGCGTGGCGTTCAGCAACCGGGGGATTGTGACGGTGACCAGGCTGGTGTTCACTCCTTGCGCGGTGGTGATTGCCTTGGGCGCCGCACTGATGCACGGCACAGCGTTCTCGATCTTCACATTATCGTAGATGCCGCTCACGTAATCGCCGTTCGCGCGGGCATACGAGCCGATTTCAACATGAATACCCGCCTGCGTCGGGAAGGCAAATTGACCGCCCGATATCCCATCCAGGAACACTTCCGCCACTTCGCCATCGGCCACCACCTTGAGCCGGTGCAGCCCAGTATCCTGGGACAGAGCGCTGAACGCGGTCAGGGCTGTGCCACTCCCGGTAGGATTACCCGGGTTCAGGTTGACCTCCCAGCCGGTCTCGCCGTAGTCCTGCCCAAAAAAGATGAAGCTGGAACGGTCGTCGGACGTGAGGAAGATGCCGGTGCGGGCGGCGGTACTGGTCGCCGGATCGATGGACGAACGATCCAACTCGACGATCAGGGGGAGTTCCTGGGTGGCGGTAAAACTGGCGACGGTCTTGATCGAATTTCCCGCCCAGTATTGAGCGTCCACGAAACCATAAATCTCCAGGGCGCCATTGTAAGGTCCCGACACGAACGTCCCGGTACCGGTCTCGAATCCCTGCTCATTGAGCACCCATTTGGCAGGATCCAGTGTATCTGCGGTGAAATCCTCCTCCAGGCGGATGCCGGCGGGTTCAACAACGGTGACGTTGAGGCGGTTGCCGCTGGCCAGGCCCAGATCATTTTCCAGCGTGAACTGACAGCCGCCAAATCCCCCGGTGGCCTGGACATCCATCGATTGTTCATTTGGACCACCCGCGGCAAACGTCAATGTCAGTGTATCCCCGGTTGCACCTGCGGGAATGGCGATGGTGGGATCGCTGGTCACCACCCGAAGCTCGACATCGGCGGCCGCGTTAACGCCGGGAGGGATTCGGACGATGATGCCTTGAGCCGTCTGGCCTTGCTGCAGCGTGACCACATTGGTGCCAAAGCTGACCTTCCCCACCGTTTCAATCCGCAGGTTGTCGAAGATCGTGTGAGCCGTGTCGGCCACACCATCCGTGGCGTCGTTTCGCGCGTAGCTTCCCACTTGGAACACCAGGTTCTTGAATGGAAACCTCACCTCCGCGCCGAAGATGTCATTCAAGTAAAGTTGCAACGTCTCGCCGTTGGCGATGACCTTCATCCGGTTCAGGCCGCCGCCGGTTTCGTTGTCGAATGGATCAAAAGCGTCGATGTTATTGCCGCCGCCCGTCGGGACATCGCCCGGTTCGCCGATTTTCCGGTTGTAATGCCAACCGCCTTCTCCCCGCACATCGGCGAAAAGAACGTACTTCGTTTGCGTCTCGTCCATGATCCAAAAGGCGCTCCGGGAACCGCTGCCAACCCCCGCCTCCTGCACGCGGTCGACCGACGCGATGATGTCCGCCTCTTCCGAGACCGAAAACGTCGGCACGAGCCTCAAGGTCGCCCCCGCCCACCAACGCTGGGAAACGGTGCCAGTGAACTCGAGTTCGCCATTGACAATCGCCCCGGAGATATCGCCGAGCCCGCCCTCGAAGAAGGGCGCATCCGGCACGAATTGTTCAGGATCGATGACGCCACTTTCGAAGTCTTCGAAGAAGACCGTGTTGGTGATTTGTCCTTGAACGCTCACGGCGCCCAACCAAAGCGAAATCAGCAATGCCGGGGAGAACACACTCCGCCAAATCCTGCGTTTCATAGTTGTATTGGGGTTAACGGTACGGTTTTTGGGCTGTTTAACTCTCTTTTGAATTCCTCTGGATGGCTTCTTAATACGAGTGTCATCCCGGCAGGTCAATTACTTTTGCTCACGCATCCGAGAGGGAACACTCGCGGTCCAGCAAGTCCCGCAACAAACGCGAGTCCTTGATCGAAATGTCGAGATGCGATTCCCAAAAGCCACTCACGAATAGAAGAATTTCTGGAGTCCGTAGGATGGGGAGTTTTCCGGCGGTAAATCACCCTGCCCATACCCACTCTGCCACTCCCCCGCTGAGGCGATCACGCACCCAGATCTGGCAGGGTGATTGAGTTCCGCCAATCGGGTCGCATCTAATAAGCGACAGGTGATGCCGCACTCGGAACACGAACTTCCGACTGCGATCTTATTGCCGTTCTCCCCTCCCGGAGCGCCGGATTCAACAGCGGTGAATTCCTGGGCGTCGTTCCACTTTTCAGAAACGAGCTTCCATGTCCCCACAAGCGGTGAGGATTTCTGATCAGTGCTGGCACTTTGAGTTGCGGCTCCGGTGAGAAAAAACACCAGCACAGTCCCAAGCAGACAATGGAGGCCTTTTTCATAATTATTCAGATCGGATGTTCACGGAGCGTGCAATTGACGAGGGCGACTATGTTGTCGCTGCAAACAGCGCCGCCATAGGCGTTGCCTCCATTGTATGCTGACAGACCGTTGATAAATCCATCGCCACCCAGCGCGGAGTTCGAATCAAAAGTGCAATTCAGAAGAGCTAACGTGCCCAAATTGCAGATGGCCCCGCCGAAAGCCCCTCCGCCATCTCCGCCACCGAACGGTCCCGAGTCACCCCTTCCACCGGCGGCCACATTGGCGTGGAGCGTACAATTGATTGGGCTGAGACTGCCGCTGTTCAAAATGCCTCCACCTTGAGCGTAACCGCCCCCCTCGTTGAAGCCATCGATCCCTGCCATGCGCCCGTTGCGGATGACCAGATTCGAAAGGACTACCGTGCCGCCCGAAATGTTGAACACGCGGCTTCGGTCATTGCCGCTCACCGCCATGCCCGTTGCCGGACCGAGAATCGTTAAACTTCGGCCAATGGCCAACTCCCCGGTCGTCAGCACGATGGTGCCGCTGCCAAAGAAGTCGATGGCATCGCCGGGGGCAGAAACGCGGATGGTCTCGCGGAGCGAGCCCGGGCCGTCATCATTCAGATTGGTCACGGTGCGCGTGGCGGCGGAGACGGCCATGAGCCGTTTTCTGGTTGAATGGCGCATGTATGGGCGATGAACCGGCTGCCATGACGCCCGCTCCCGCGGAACAAGCCGTGTTCGCCGAGGCACTCCTGCGCGACACGCCCGAAGCGCGCGCGGCTTATCTCGATGCCGCTTGCGCGACGGACACCGCGTTGCGCCAGCGCGTCGAGGCCTTGCTCCGCGCCGCCGAGAACTCGGGTGACTTCCTGGAACAGCCACCCGCCGGACTGAGCGGAGACGCCGACGCACGCCGGCCTACATGAGTCCCGAGCAAGCGGAGATGAGCAGCGTGGACATTGACACGCGCAGCGACATCTACGGCCTCGGCGTGTTGCTTTGCGAACTGCTCACGGGCTTCGAACGCCGTGTCAGGTGGAAGCGCCGTCTGCTCCAACGATGCCACACCACGCCAGCAAGTGTAGCCCGCGTAACGCGGTGGGCTCTCGCCGAACAGCCTCGCCTGGACCGCGGAACGGAGCCCGTCGGCGCCGACAAGAAAATCGGCATGAGCCTCGTGGCCATCGGCGAAATGGGCGACCACTCTGCCATCGCGCTCTGCGAAGCCGACGCAGCGAGACCGGAGCCGCACGCGCGCCGGATCGCTCCGGCGCATCAACTCGGAAAGGATATCCGCCCGATGCACACACACGCTGCCGGGCACACCGAAACGCTTGGCGGCACGGGCCAGGGGCGTCGCTGCGAGCACGCGGCCCTTCGGCGTCCGGACCTCGACACGATAAAATCTCTGCGGCTGGCCCACGACAATCGGATCAACGATACAAGTCGTGGAGCCGGTGCTGCGGACGCAATCCACCAGGGACGTCCAGAGGTTCGTGGTCAGGTCCGAACGGTACTGCACTTGATAGGTGAGGTTCGAGATGCTGTTCCAACACACGTCAATTTGAGACATCCGGATCGTGACCCGGGGCGGAGGTGCAAAGGTGAACTGGGTCACGTGAGGAAAAGCCCAGATGTCGCCGGTGGTAGCGGTGGAGGAGCCGAAAGAGAAGACTCTCCCGATTGCCGAATCGCCCGACACCGTATCGAACGTGACTGCTGAACCGTCTCCTTCGATTTGAAGATCCAAGACCAGATTCCCGGCCGCAGGGTCGTAGAGGAACGGCGTCGTGAAGGGGAACACATAGTCAAACTTCCGGGTGTTTCCAGGGCCGGGCAGATTGCCCGTTGTCAGGTTCACCGTCCCGTCAAACACGAGTGTGTTGTCCGTGCCGAAGTTCTCGGCGAAGGTCGTGCTCAGCCCGGCGACGGAACGGCTCGTCGTCGAGGCGTAAACCCGCAGAGTCAACGAGCGCGGGCCTGATTGGCCGAGAATCGTGTCAGGACGTAAGGCAAATCTGGTGAGGAAGGATGGCCCGGATAGAGCTCCAAACTGAGAGGCATCATGAATGTGCAACCAGCGTACTGACGCAGGACCTGCAGTTGAGGTGTCAGAACCACATGGTACTGTGCCTTCGGAAAGCTCAATTCGTAACTGCCTTACCATCGATCGCCAATGCACCCAGTGCCAGCCCTAAATATCAACTATTTAGATTCGACCCCATTGATCATTCTATCTTGCAGTCAAAACCGAAGTCTGGGCTTGGTTTACCTCACTGATAGTCATTTGTTTCTTCATAATTTCATTCGTTGATTTTGATCGCGAGGTTCGACGAAACCTCCCATGGCCGTGTCCGATCCCGTCATTGTATCCACCCCGTCATGCGCCAAAAACCGGCGAAAAGGCTCACACGATCTTTTTCTGTTCGCTCTTTTCGTGTGTGATGAGCCGGTTTTCTGGTCAATAGTACATGGATGGGCGATGGGGCCGAACACGCCAGGAAGCCCGCGTTCCTCTGAACAGGGGCAAAGCCGAACGGCCGCTGGTCAGCCGGATGGTCCCCCGCACTATCGGCGCGAAGAGGATGCGGTCCAATGGGCTCGCGAGGCCGATGGCGTCGCGCAACGATCCGCCTCCACTGTCGCTGGCGGTGGTCACCAGACGCGTGATAGTACCTGAATTCATAAGCCCCGATGTCCACATGGTCGCTCGTTCTACGCACGAAGCCGCGTGCATCAGTCGTTAAGCTGTAAGGCGGGCTCAACACGGCATCGTCTCCGGCGTCGATGGCAATGCTCGCGGGAAGCAGCGCCATCGTGGGCACCGGCCCACTGTTATCCTGCAAGGGGCCGAGTTGGATGTCAAAGGGGGAAGCGTCCTGGAGGTCGCTGGCCAGCCAGCCGCTGCTGCCGGACGTGCGCCCGATGAGATTATGCCCCAGGCTGGTGAGCGTGCCCGAAACATCCTCCATTGAACCACCGGCGCTGTTCTGGGCGATGATCGTATTCAGGATGCCACCGCCCGCGGTTGCTTGAGAGAGGCCCCCGGCGAGGCTCTGGCCGTTGTCACCCGCGGCGCCTGGCAGGCAAGGATTTATGTTACAGACAGGCGCGCCGCCGTTGCCGCCGCCCGTCCCAGACCGAATTCCGCGCGATGGTGCACACCTGAAGGGTCAAACGGGCCGCCAAAACCATGTATTGTCCCGTCAGCCCCCTTGCCACCTGCACCACCCACGCACTCATTCTCGAAGAACGAGCAATGGGTCACGCTCAAACTACCTTCGCTGTAAACTCCGGCTCCTTCACCCGCTCCGCCGTCGCTGCCTGGACCGGCCAGAAGCAAAATCCCGCCGGGGTTGTCGCCATCATTTCCATTCTGTCCCCCGTTCCCGCCTCTGCTGCCCTGCGCGAGGTTGCCGCGGACGAAGCACTTTAAAAGGGTCAAGCTCCCAGCGTTATAGATTCCCCCCCCGCGTCCAGGCGCGCCCGCTTGCCCAGGCTGGTTCGGTGCCCCAACGGCTCCATCGGGGCCAACCGCGTAACCGAGGATGATCTCGATATCCGAAATAATTGCCACAACGCCGGCCGGTACGCGAAACACGCGGCTGCCGTAGTTCCCGCTGACCTGCAGACTGCCGGCACCCGGCCCGTTGATGCGGAGATCCTTCTCAATCACCAATTCACCGCTGGTGAGAGCGATGGTGCCTGTGACGCTGAAAATCATCGTATCACCCGGCGAAGAAATGGTGATCGTATCCCGCAGCGAGCCCGGGCCGTCATCATTCAGATTGGTCACGGTGCGCGTGGCGGCGGAGACGGATGGCGATCCGCAGGCGACTCAGGCAAGAGGACCCCGCTCTCGCCCGGACGCTGAACTATCTCGCCGACGCGCGTTACGAGCGCGGCGACTTGCCCGAGGCAGAACACTTCTTCCGCGAAGGATTGGCTATCATGCGACGGCACGGCACCAATGATCCGGGAACGATGCAGTGGAGTCTTTACGCGCTCGCCGAAACGCTGGAACGACAAAACAAGTTCGCCGAGGCCGCCCCGCTCTATCGGGAACTGCTTGCTCGACCAGATGCCAGCGGACCGGCCGACGACTCCATTCTCAGCCCCGCGGTCGGCCTCACGCGATGCCTGTCGGTGTGGTTTCAGGGCCTTCATCGCACACTTCATCGTCTGGTCGGCTAGGTTCGATCAGCCGGAGCCCAAACCGCGCAGCATCGATGCGATTCGGTCCAGTAGGGCCATTGCTGCGGCTTTCGGTTCGGGATCAAGCTTGTCCGTGCGCGCGCAAAGCTCCAGGTACGTTCCTACCCGGACCGCCGCACTTTCGGCGATTTCGAACAGACTCCGCCTCTCTCCAGACGCATAACGCCCGTTGGCTTCGGCAATGTTCAACACCAGACTCGTGCCGCCATTATCCACCTGACGTAACTGGCGCGTCCAGAGTTTGGGCGCTCCGGGCAAGCAGTGGAACCACCGCATGAATTCCAAGGCCGAGCCAATGGCATAATCGAGCAGATGCTGCCTCTTAGCCGCACTGCGCAACCGGGCATCCTCGGCCAGGTTCGTGTGCTCGCTACAGATCGATGAAGTGTGCGATGAAGTCCGATCAGAAAAATTTCCAAACTCCATGGGCCGCCCGTCGGCAGCCCATGGAGCGGGGATCGCCAGGGCCACCGACAACGCACCCCGCACCCTGCAAAATGATGTGCGATCCACTCCCAGTCCCCGCCGCCAGCAAGCGGATCAAGCGAGCATTTCGCGTGTCATGCGCCTTCACCTATGCCATGCTGCGCCGGTCATCATCCATGAAACCAGCGATTCCCAGCCCGGGCCCGAGTCGCCGCGCATTTCTGCGTGCGACCGCCGCACTCGCGACCCTCAGCGTTGTTCCCCGTCATCTTCTCGGTGGCGCGGGGCATGTGCCTCCCAGCGAGCGGCTCAACGTTGCGATTATCGGCACCGGGGGCCAGGGGATAACCAACCTCAAGGAGTTGCTGAAGTTTCCCGAGGTCAACATCAGCGCAATCTGCGACGTCGCCGAGTTCTGGGACAACAGCGATCTCTACTACCGGCACAATGGCGGACGCGGGCCGGCGAGGAAGGCGATTGCGGAACACCCACAGTCACCCGGCACGGTCCGGCACGATCCCGGGGTGCACGTCGATTATCGGATCATGCTCGAGCGAGCAGACCGTGACATCGACGCCGTCCTGATTGCCGCCCCCAATCACATCCACGCGGTGGCGGCCATGGCCGCGATGCGGGCGGGCAAAGGGGTTTACTGTGAGAAACCGCTCACGCACTCGATCCATGAAGCGCGTCTGCTTGCTGGAACGGCTCGGGAAACGGGCGTTGCCACCCAGATGGGCAACCAAGGTCATTCCACGGACGACATTCGGCGCGCGGTGGAATGGATTCGCGATGGAGCCATCGGCACCGTGCGCGAAGTCCATGGCTGGGTGGGTGGACCCAACCGCGCCGTCCCAACCAAGCGCCCCCTCGAAACGCCGCCGGTCCCGGACGGACTGGATTGGGACCTTTGGCTGGGACCGGCAAAGGCGAGACCGTATCACCCGGTCTACGCACCGCTCATGTTTCATTACTGGTGGGATTTTGGCAGTGGCACTCTGGGCAATTTCGGGTGCCACACGTTGGACACTGCGGTTTGGGCGCTGGAGCTTGATCATCCGGAGATGGTCGAGGCGAGTTCCACACCGTTGAGTGATGAAACCACGCCCGTAGCGGCCGCGTATCATTATCGCTTCCCGACCCGGGGCAACAAACCGCCCATCGATTTGTTCTGGTATGACGGAGGCTTGCGTCCGCCGCGTCCGGAGTGTCTGGAAACAGACCGGGATCTCCCACTCGAAGGAGGATCGTTGATCGTTGGGAACGAGGGGGCGCTGTTGTCGGGACTGTGGAGCGGGTCGCCGCGGATCATCCCGGAGGAACGCCGTCACCGGTATCAAACGCCGTCGCCCACCATTGCCCGATCCAAGGGACATCATCGGGATTGGATCGACGCGTGCAAGGGCGGTCCGGCACCCAGCGCGAACTTCGAGTACGGCGCACGGCTCACCGAGATTGTGCTCCTGGGAAGCGTGGCCCTGCGAACCGGTCAAACGTTGCATTGGGACGGTCCAAACATGAAGGCGACGAACGTGCCCGAAGCCGAGCCGTTGATTGAGGGTTACTTTCGGAAAGGCTGGGAGATCTGATGAATAGGATATTGTTCTCGTCGCTGTTGCTGATCGCGGTGGATGGCGGGATCCAACGATCCGGGGCCTGCTCGACCATCATGGCGGGCCGGCTTTGTTCCGCGGACGGTTCGGTGCTCATGAGCCACTCCTGTGATGGCGACGTGATGGGCCTGGTTTACGTCATGCCGGCTCACTCTTACCCACCGGGAACCCGGCTGCCGATGTACTGGAATCTGCCCCGGCCGAATAATTACGATGAATATCAAGCCAACCTGCGCAAGGGATACGACCAGGTGGGAACGCTCGAAGTGGGCGACACCTATCGCAGCCTGATCCTGGCGGGAAACGTCGAGAGCATGACCACCGGCGGCCTGAACGAACATGGCCTCTGCATTGCCATCGAATTCCTGCCGATGCGCAGCGGACTGGCCTGCAAACGGGGTCGCGTGGGTCCCAATAGCAATCATTGGACAACCTCCCTGATCGCCAACGGTCTGCTCCGGACCAAAACAGCGCGCCAGGCTATCCGACTGATCGGTGCGATGGTCGAGGAGTACGGCTTTCTTTATTACCGTGCACCCGATGCGGGTGTAGCCCTCCCGATCGCCGATGGACGCGAAGTCTGGCTCATGGAGATCTTCGGTCCTGGCAGGGACTGGACGCCCGATTCCGGTCGTCCCGGGGGAGTGTGGTGCGCCCAACGAATTCCGGACGGTGAAGTTGGGTGCACTGCGAACCGAAGCCGGATAGGACTCGTGGACCTCGATGATGCCGAGCATTTCCTGGCATCCGACAACGTATTCCGGTTGGCGGAAGAACTGGGATTCTGGAAATCAGGAACACCGTTTGTCTGGCGCCAGGTCTACGGCGGCCCGGGGGATTCGTCGAATTCGCTGCGCGAATGGCGGGCCTTGAGCCTGGCGGCACCGTCCCTCGATTTGAAGTTCACGGGTGATTCCGCGTCGGACCTCTATCCGTTTTCAGTGAAGCCTGATCAACCGATGACCGTTCCGACGCTGATGGAAGTCATGCGCGACACTTACGCCGGCACGGCCTTCGATCTGACGACCCAGCCCGCATTCCGGGTTGACGACGCCAAAAGTCCTCTCGCCTGTCCGTCGGGTCCGCCGGAACTGCTCGATCTCCTCGGCTTGCGGCCCGAACGCGCGCTCTGCACACCCACGAGTGGGTATGTGCTGGTCGCCCAGCTCCGTGAGACGCTTCCCGACGCGATCGGCAATCTCCTCTGGTTCGCTTATGGGCCGGCGGACACGAGCTGTTTCATCCCGCTATATGCGGGGGTTCAGGATCTTCCGAATACCTGGGATCATCCGGCAAACTTCACGCGGATCGATCGGGAACAATCGCAATGGAACTTCCGATTGACGCAGAACCTTGCCCACCGGGTGCGCTATCAGGAAGCCATCCGGGATGTTCGGGCCGTGATCCATCCCGCCGAGCAACGGTTTTTGGAACTCCAGACCGAAGTCGAGCGGACCGCGATGGAACTCTCGCAGGATCAGGGACCGGATGCCGCCCGGGCGATGCTGACCGACTATTCCGGGAACTGCGCCGTGAACGTGGGATACGCCTACACCGACTTGGTGGATTATTTGATGCTGAAATATGTGGTCGGTGATCCGGAATACTCGACGCCGGAATTGCCCGAAATCGCCGCGCCGACCGTTCCCAACCGGGCGAGCCGGTTGGGAGGGACCGGGGATCGTCAGAATCCTTGATCGCTCAATCAGCGTCCCGTCGGCGGGACCAGCCGCAGCAACCACCCACCGTCGCACCGCGTTCGGACGGCCCCACCGCCGGCGAATATTCGCAACGCACCATTCTGCCCAAAATCACTCTGCCACGTTCCCGCGCTGGTCGAGAGTGGACAGCCGCAGTGAGGACATGCGGCTGCTTGTGTGGAGATTTCCTTTCCGCATTCTGAGCATTTGATGAGCGCCATAGTGTCGAGTGGGTTCGGTGCTGGCTAACGATTGATATAGGTGATCCGGGCGTTATTCACCGGGGGCGAGGAGCCGGTCCTCCGAGCTCGCCGCAGCCCCCGGTGAATAACCCCGGCGGCCGGTCCAACGCGTTGGACTTTCCGGGCTGCCCGCAGTAATTCATATGCTGGATTTCACGCCCCGGCGGGATAGGACTGATAACGTTCGGTCGCACGACGACTTTGCGCTTCATGGTCCGCCCGCCGGGACGCGCCTTAACCTGAAACGACTCACTCCAGAGGCCGTTCCAGATGGCTTCCATCGGAACTGTTCTATATTGGCGTCGCGGGGTCAAGGCCGCGTGAAGTCCCTCGGTCATCAACACACACATCAAACCAAAGGACTCCATATGCACATCCCCGAACCTGCCTTCGACCTGGTCCTCGGCATGGACCGCTCCGACCGCAAGGTCAACCTCTATCAACTGGATTTGCTCGCCCACCAGGAGCATGCCAGTGTGCTCTCCACCGATCCGGCCGCCCTCCAGGCCTGGGCCACCGACCTCCGACAACGCTTCCCCCGACACCGCGTGGCCATCGTCTTCGAACAGCCCGCCAACAACCTCATCGGCTTCTTCAGCCAGTATGATTGGATCACCCTCTATCCCATCAACCCGATCAGCCTCCAGAAATTCCGCGAGACCTTCGTCGTCAGTCGCGCCAACGACGATGCCAAGGACGCCTTCTACCTGGCCCATCTGCTGGCCGCCCACGGCCAGCACTTCCGGGCCTGGTCGCCGGAGGACGCCGACACTCGCCAACTTCAGCGCTTGGTCGTGGATCGCCGTCATGTGGTCGATCATCGCACCGGCCTGGGCAACCGGCTTCAGGCCCTCCTGAAGGATTACTTCCCCCAGGCCTTGGACCTCATCGGCGAAGAGGTGTTCCGCCCTCTGGCCACGGCCTTTCTCAAACGTTGGCCTACTCTGCAGCAGGCCCAGAAAGCCACACCGGAATCCCTCCGCAAGTTCTATTATGGCCAGGGTTCGCACCGGGAACCGTTGCTCCAGAAACGGCTCGAACGCATCCGCACCGCCGTCCCCCTGAGCGACGATCCGGGTGTCCTGCACAGCTACGTGTTGCGCACCCGACTCACCGTCGAGGAACTCGAACACGCCACCCGTACCGTCAAGACCTACGATCGCCAGATCGCGCTCACCTTCGAAAGTCATCCCGAGCACGCCCTCTTCGCCAACCTCCCCGGCGCTGGTCCGGCGTTCGCTCCCCGGCTCCTGGCCAGCTTCGGCACCCGGCGCGAGCGCTACGCCACCGCGGCCAACTTCCAATGTGCCAGCGGCATCGCCCCCGTCACCAAACAGAGCGGCAAGAAGCGACACGTCCACCGCCGCTACCGGTGCTCGGAGTTCTTCAAGCAGAGCCTCCACGAATGGGCGGGGGAGAGTCGTTTCTTCAGCGGCTGGGCACTGGCCTGCTACCAGATGAAGCGGGCCGGCGGCATGGGCCACCACGCCGCCGTGCGTTCCCTGGCCTACAAGTGGATTCGGGTTCTGTGGCGTTGCTGGCAGGATCGCACCGTTTACGAGGAAGCCAAATACCTGGCCGCGCTCCGCAAGTCCGGCAGTCCCATCATCGCCTGGATGGAGAAAAACCCACCGATCATCCGCGCTCGAAAACAACCGAAGCCCGAGTTGAACTAAACCTCGCCGAAACACCCCATCTCCCATCCCTCCCACGAGCATCAAAACGCGTCCTGGGGCATTTTAGAGCGAAGAATTTCCCATAAGAACCTCGAAAATATAAAAACTCAAAAAATCATTCTCAACCCTTGACGGATCACCTCAGAGGCGAGCGCAGGCACCGCCGCCGACAGCGTCTGCCGCTCTGGAATCAGCGTGTTCATATTATCGATGATGCTCGATGTCGAGGCGGGGCGGCGGTTGCCTGACGCGAATGGTTCGGTGCTCACTCGATCCTCTCTGGTCTTCTTCCGAAGTGTTCAGATCGACCACACTCCTCGCAGACAAGAATTGGTGTATTCGACAAAAACGTCCTGAGAGTGCTCTCCGTAAACACATCGTGACCGCACGCGATGCATACGATGGGCTTTGTTCTTCCTCTGAATCTGCCAGGCAGGTGGACCTGCTTTGCTGCATCAATTCCTCGGGCAATACCACGGCTCAGCGCGTTCTGTTTCATGTCGAAGATTGGGCTATTGAAGGTGGAGTCGATGAACCGATCGGAAAGCGCTCATATCCGAGGCAGCTAGCACCGAACGAAAAGGTCAGGCACAGCCACTGGCAGCCGCACTCGCGACTGCAACCACAGTGTTGTGCCGTCTGATGCTCATGCTACTGACCGGCGCGGTGGCTGTTGCCTGCACCGTCTGGTTCTGCAATTTCTTTGTTCAGGTAAACAATCAAAGTCCCATTGGTCGTGAGTCGTGGGTACGACACCCGCTCCACACAATCCGGCGGAAGCTGTGGCGCGAATCCTCCCTTGGGACAGTAGGTGGCGGTCATCGCACCTCGCCCGGCTGCGCGAGCACTGACCGTCAATGTGTAATCCTCGTGAATGCTCGTGCCTAAAGGCCCAATCCCCCAGAACCGAATGTAGCGCCAAACACGGCGCCGCTCCGGCGTGTAACAACCCGCAGACTCTGGCTTCACTACCAAAGTGATACTATTCGTCCCGGGAGGGACGTAGTTTGTGGAATAGAAAGGCGGGAAGGAACGACTCCAATTCTCGAATCGGTCCGCGTACATGACAACCTGAGCGCCGGAAACTGGAAGGCCGCTACCGTCCTCCACAACCTCAACTTGGCGAATAGCGCCGGGAAGGGTGCGAGCCACAGGAATGGGCACCAGACCACATCCTGTGCACGCGAGGCACACTACCGCGATGCTCGCAAAAACGTGAGGTGGTGCTTTCATGCAGAACGTCCAAGATCACCGATGAGCGCCGGAAGCAAGGCCACAATGCTCAACGGACATCCGATGAATCCAACCGGCTTCGACTGGCAAGGCGAGGCGCTCATTCGGTGCATCGTCTGGTTCGGCGTTTTCATCTCCATCGTTCAGTGCTCGCTTGGATCCGACGAGGATGCGGACTGACGCCATGCGGTCAACAATGCTCTCGCCTCATCAAACTGATCATCCCTCAGAATCCAAAGCTCCGGATAAAAAGGTGCCCCCGGCATGGCCGGTGACAAATGCTCGTTGCGCATCTCGCACTCAAAACCAGCAGCCTCCAATCGGCTGCGATAGAGTCCGATCTCAGCACTGTCTGGAGTGGAAAACAGTAGCTTCATGATGTCGAGATCACGCTTTTCGCCGAACGCTGAACGGAGCCATGCCGGGCCACTGGCGTCCGGCGAAACCCGAGGCGCTTTCCCGGCATTGGCTCCCGTGAATGGTTGGGCGAAGAAATCATTGTTGCCGCCTCATCCTGCGACTCTCTGTCCAAGTTGTTCCGTCGCCCTCGAAATCTACCACCATGCCCGTCAATCCACCG
>CAVXWU010000004.1:0-1128080 GCA_963765535.1 uncultured Verrucomicrobiae bacterium | reverse complement strand
TTGGCGGTAATTCGAAGAGGTGTTTTTGAGATTTAGGCCGTCATTTGTCCCAGCAATGCGTGGTTTTCCTGCGCTTTTGGGGATTCTCATCTCACACGAGCAACCTTCCCGGTGACATTGGATGCCTTCGGCCCCAAGTCCGCTAAACCAGTCCCAGAACTCTTTTGCCGAGTTTTTTTCGGCGCTTGGGACCGGGCAGCGATTCGAAGAGTTCCTCGCGGCTGAGTCGCTGCATCTGGCGGAGGATTTTCTGGACGACCCGCCAATTGGCGATGGCTTGCTTGAGCCATTCATACTGCTCCTTGGATAAAGCGACGCACACCGTCTTGCCTTTGACTTTGCGGGTCCATGGGTAACAAGCGCCCCCGGCGCCCGGTCCCCGATCCTGCACATAGCCTTCGCTGATCCAGCCGATCTGGGCCAGTTGAGCGCGGAGGCGGGCGTATTCCTTTTGGCGGGAAGCGGCGGCGGCGGTTTTTAGCGATTGCATGAACAAAAGAGTAGCAGGAGTGTCAATAGGTAGGTATATATACCTATATATGCGCAAACCCACCAGCAAACCTCCCCGCCAGCCCCGCTCCTACACCCCCTTGTCCGACGCCTTGAGCCAACCCCTCACCTTCGCCGACACCGAACTGGCCGAAGGCCTTCAGCGTCACTCCCTGGCCGGATTGCTCCGGGCGGCGATCAGCCTCAAGCGCCGCTCCGACGGGGAGCCCCTGCCCAATGTGCTCTGTGCCCTGTTGGTCTGGCCCTTGTTGAAAGTGAAGTCCCTCCACTGCTTCTGCGCCGAATTGTGCCAGATCCTGGCCGGCCAGGTGAGCGTGCTCTATGATTTCCTGGGCCGCGAAGACATCCATTGGCGGGGCCTGGCCGGCGAACTGGCCCGGAGGGTCTATCACGCCAATGAACTGGGGCCGCGCTCCCAGTGCGCCTTCGTCGTCGATGATACCAGCCAAGCTCGCGCGGGCCGCAAGGTCGAAGGCACCAGTTGCTATTTCGACCACACCGAGGGCCGTCACCGCAAGGGACATCAGGTCCTGCAATTGGGCCTGGCCGCCGAAAAGGGCTTCCTGCCGCTGGAGGCCCAGATCGTCATGGGCGAAAAGGGTGCCATCGACAAACCCAAGGACAAACCCTTCAGCGACCAACGCAGTTCGGCCGCTCGCGATATGCGCCGGGCCCGGGAGGAAAGCAAACACCAACTGTTCCGGGGAATGCTTCAACGGGCACTCCGGGCGGGCTTCAGCGCCTGCTATGTCTTGGCCGACGCCTGGTTTGGTTGCAAGGAGAACATCGACTGTTGCCTGAAGCATCAATTGACCGCCGTCTTTCAAATGAAGCGGGGCCTCTTGGCCTATCGCTATCACGGGCGCTCGTACACGATCCATCAGTTGTATGGGCGGGTCCAGCGCCGCATGCGGCCTGCCCATCGCCGGGCCCGGTTTAAGACCGCCAGCTTGATCGTGAGTCTGAACTTGGAAACGAATCTCCGGCAACCTGCCCGTTGGGTGAAGGTTCGCTTGGTCTTCAGCGCTCCGGTGCGGGCGGCGTCGGCCGACACCTGGGTCGTCTTTCTGTGCACGGACGTCGAACTGAGTGAGGCGAAAATCCTTGAAGTCTATTCGTTGCGCTGGTCCATCGAAGTCTACTTCAAAGAAATCAAACAGAACCTGGGGTTCCTGAAGGAACAGAGCGGACGCTATCAATTGGCCTACGCCTCCGTGCATTTGGCTGCGTTGCGCTATCTGCTGCTTTTCGAGTCGATGCTGCGGGCGGGCCAATTGACTTACGGCGAAATCCGGGACCGGGAAAGCGGGCGGCTGCAGTCCCTCACTTATGCAGCCTTACTGTGGCAACTGTTCCGCGCCCTCATTGAAGGTGCTCTCGAAGGTCTGGTCCGAGACTTAGGTCGCAAAGTCCTCAAGAAGGTCTTGGCCGCCATCGACCAGACCGTAGAGGACTTTCTTAACCAGGCGCTGCAAATCAGCCCGCAACAAGTCGCAGTTCAACTGAAGGCCGAAGAGTTGGGCTATTTGTGAACTTTCCCGGTCATATTTATCGCCAAAATGTGAGTTATATATAAAAGGACTTTCGTAGCCGTATAAACTCTACTTGGGCAAATCTCAGAGCCTTTGCTCTATGATTTGCCCAAGTAGAGTCTAATCCTCGGATGCCTCGGATTTACCCCGCTTACACGACGACTTCCTTCTCCTCATCAGCGCGAACTGAATCAATAAGAGCACACCAACGTACTCGACCGTGAGTTGCTCCAGCCCGAGGCGCGGTGCTAGCCGTCCGGATCCGTTTAGAACCCACAAACCCAAGAGCAGTAAGAGCAACTGGATAGGGAGATTGTAATGCTCGTATTTCATCGCGACGTGCCCCAGCGTGGACGCACTCCCGGTCGGAGGATCACCCTAGCGGGAGGCATATTGATAGGACCACCCGAGTATGGTGGAAGCGGCGGACTTGCGTTGGCGCACGGATACATTCCCCGGCAACGACGTAGGCCGTCCTGGAGCGCAATTCCCAAAGCCGCACGGCCGGCTTCGTACGTGGCTAGTGCCGCAGCTTTATTCAGCGCCGCAGCCGCGGCTACCAACTTCTTACACAGGAACACTTTCTCATGGTAAAAGGGCGAATCTGGGTCAAACTGCGTCTCGCATTCCTTCTGTTGTCGTGCAGCCTCGCCCTCGATAGCAGCCACGGTCATCTTGTAAGCTTCCTCCAGAGCCAGGAGCTCCTGACCGAAGAGTTCATACATCGCGTCTTGGCAGGCCTCCAATCCTTCTCGAGCCGCAGCAATCGCCTCCACAGTGCAACACTGAAGCCCCGTCGAATCGACAGAGTTTACCGGAGAGTTTCTTGCGTACTCATAAAGGAGCGATCCAGCTACCTCACCGACTGGATCGCGCGCCATCCATCTCCCGAGCCTTGGGTGGAGGTAACGGTATCGGACCTGATAAAGCCCCGACTCGGGGTCGTAGCGGTAGGCGTCGAAGAGGGTCTCCCAGGTGTAACTGGAACTGGCGCGGCTGCCGAAACTGCCGTCCATATACCGGGGCTGCCCGAACCCGTCATACCCGTAGCGTTCCTGGACGGTGGCGCTGGTGTTGATGATCGCCGTCACGCTCCCCAGCGCGTCGCTCAACGCGTAGTGCCGCGTCCCTCCGCTGTCCCGCAGCACCAGATCGTCCACGTGCCGCACTCCCCAGACGAACCGGCGGTCGGCCGTCGTCAGCGCATTGAGCCGTTCCTCGAGCACCTGCCACCGGTCCGAGTAATAGTAATGCCGCGTGTTGCCGCCGGCCACCTTGGTCACCCGCCTGTGCGCCCCATCATACCCGTACGTGGCCACCACGCTCGCGCCGGTGTTTTTGACCTCGATGAGCCGATACCACGCGTCCCACTTCAGATCGAAGCTGTTGCCCAGAGACAACGGCCGCGGGACTTGGGTCATGTTCCCGGCCGCATCATGACCGGGTGTGGGCCAGGCCGTGCCCGTCGTCTCGGTAATGTCGGTGATCTCGTTGGCTTTGTTGTGCGTCCGGTTCTGGTTGAGCGTCGTCGAACCGCTCACCTTCGTCAGATACGCCGTGCTCGATCCCCGCCAGTTGCCCGTCGGATCGTAGTTCCAGTCTTCCTCCCAACTCGGGGTGCCGCTGATCCCGGTGGGCGGATTGCCCGTCAACGTCCCCCGGTCCAGGGTCTTGACCTGCTCGAGGCCGTCGTACGTATAGAACTCGTCCTGCCCCGTGCCCGCCACGGTGTTCTGCCGCCATCGCCGGTTGCCGGCCCGGTCATACCCGTACTTCACCCGCTCCCGGTCGGTGCTGTCACTGGTCTTGCGCCACCGCTGGTCGATGATACGTCCGAACCGGTCCAGGCCCGTATACTGGTCCCCGGCATCGCCGCTGCCCCCGCTCGTGTAATACGTCAACTCGACCCCGGGCTGGCCCGAGTAATTAGCGATCACCGGCACTCTCTGGCCCAGGTAGCTGTAATCGGCCAGCACCGTCGTGCTGATCTTGAGCTGTTTGATCCGGTTCAACACGTCGTCCACCGCGCCCGCGCTCCCGTAGTCCAGGGCCACCACCGTGTTGTCCGGATACGTGATCGACGTCCGCCGGGCGTGGTTGTCCGCCCCGTTGGTGTAGGCGTACTGCACCTTGGGCGTGCTGCCCGTCACCACTCCGCTGTGCGACTGCGGTTCGCTGGTCAACAATCCGAACCCGTCGTAGGCGTACTCGATCTCGTTGACCACCGAGCCGCTCCCGACCGTCGCGTTGTTCCAACTGGTCAGCTTCGACAGCATCCCTCGCACTTCGTAGCTGCGGCTGATCCGCCGCACCGTCCCGTCCACCCCGCCCCCCAGCACCGTCACCCGGTCGTGCGCCAAACGCCCCAGCTTGTCATTCTCCAGCACCCGCACCGTTCCGATCTGGTCCTTGATCTCTTTCAACTCCCCAAGCCGGTTATACTTGTACTCGACCCGGTCGCTGGCGCTCGATTTGTCCGGAAACTCCTTGGCCCGCAGCAGATCGTTGCGCGCCACGTCCGAATCGCTCAGGGTCGTCCCGTAAACCCAGGTCGTCACCTGGTCCTGCGTCACGGTGTTCTTGGCCGTCAGCGTCTTGAGCTGGTTATCCGGCGTGTAGGTCATCTCCGTCGTCCGGTTCTGGTCCGGATCGGTGCCCCCCTGCACATAGTTCTCGATCGTCTTGCTCGTGCGTGCCGCGTCGTCATACTCGGTCCATTTCACGATCGCCTTCGGATCGGTCACTTTCCATTCCCTTCCGGCATCGTCGTAAACCGTGCTGGTCACCAGCACCGTGTCCGACCGCGCCGGCACCGTCGCCGGACGGCTGAAAGCTGCCGCTCCGTTGGTCCCGTAATCGGCTTCGGCTTGCGTTCGACCCAGCGCATCAGGATAAATCGCCGTGTAAGATACCCGCGCCTTGGGTTGCGCGCCACCCGGAGTGGTCAGTTCACCTGTGCCCGTGGCATTGTGGAACCGCTTCCGCCGTAGCACCTGGATCCGGTTGCCTCCGTTGTCGTACGTGCTCTCGACCTGCTCCTGCACCGTGTCACTGGTCACCGTCCCCGCCGCACTGTAGTTGGTATCCGCCTCGGCCGTGTCGTAGCATTTGAACGCCTTGCTCAGCCGGCCCACCTGGTCATAATGCAGCTTCTCGAACTGCCGCGTTCCCGGCGCCACCCGCTTCATCACATTGCCCGCCGGATCATACCAGATCTTTTCCTTGACACTATTGCCCGGCGATCCACCGCTCACCGCGTAGCGCAACCGCTCATACACCCGCCCGAGGCCGTCATACTTGATCTCCTCCCGCGCCACCAAAGCCCCGCCGCTGGTCGTGTTCTTGCGGTCGGTCTTCGTCAACCGGTCCAGATTGTCGTAAGCGTACTCCTCGAAGAAATCGATCTCCCCGTCCACACTGGTCCGCCGGTTGCGCCAATCGTAGCCGAAGGCCGTCACCCGCGTGCCGCTGGCGTTCTCCCACCGCGTCTGCAGGGTCAGATTGCCATCCCCGCCCGCGCTGTTCCCGTCGTACTCGAAGGCCTCGACCTTCACCATGTTGTTCCCCTGCGCTCCACCCCCGCTCGGATCGGCGCTGGTCGCCCCGTGGTCGTTGGTCCCCACCCAGCTCTCCTTCACCCAGCCCGTCGGCAGATACACCTGCCGCGTGATCGTCCCCTCCGGTCCCTTGACCCGGATCCGCCGCCGCATCACGTCATACCCGTAGTCGGTCTGCTCGTAGTGGGTCCCCAAAGTTCCCTCTCCGCTGGCCGGGATCGAGTAATACACCCGCTCGGCCGCCAGCGAAGGACTGGCTCCATACAGATACTTCCTCCAGCCCACCCAGTCAGTCTGCGGCAGGCTGTCCGTAGGCAGCAGCTTGCCGCTGGCGCTGGCTCGCGTGGCCAGGATCTCGTCCGTCACCCGCCCGCTCTCGTCCAGCCGGCTGATCCTGACCGGGTTGATCAGCGTGTAACTGCTGTCGGAGGTCTTCTGGTAGCCCTGGCCCACCCAAATCTCCCGCGCCTCATCCTTGTATACCGTCCACCGCGCCCGCCGGATGCTCGTGTGGGTTCCCCCCAGATCGACGCTATGCACCGGCTCCAACGCTTCCGTTTCCCGCCCGTAGCCGTCCACCGTGTAGTTGGTGGTGAGGTTGAGGTGACTGCCCCCCACCGGGGTCCACGGAGTTCCGCTGTTGGCGTCCTCGATCCGTTGCGTCAACCCGCCCCGGGACAGATCATAACTGTAACCGCTGATGTAGCCCCGCTCGTTCTGGAACCAAGCCACTTGCCCGTAGGCATTGAACTTCTCCTTCCGCGCGTTCGAACTGCCCGACCCATGTTCGCTGGTTCCCACCACCGGCAGCGTCGTCGTCCGCTCGTCGATCTGAAACGTGCTCCCCTGCCACGTGTAGCTGAACACCGTGCACTCGATCTGAATGAGCTGATCGGTGTCGCTCGGATAACAGATCTCCTTCTTCGGCACGTAGATCGTGTGGCTCCCCACCGTCCGCCCCTCATACGTCCATTCCTTGAGCTTGAGCGCAGTGCCCGAGCTGCCTTTCTTGATCTTCTCGAACTGCAGCCGTCCCGGCGCGCCGCCCGCGGGCGGGCTCTGCCCGTAATACTCGTAGAGCCGGATCAGGCCCTCGGCGCTCTCGAGCGTCACCAGGCCCGCCGTCCCCTCGTTGACGGCGTGCACCGCCGAGGAGTTGGCTCGCAAGGTGACCCGCCCCGCGCTGTCATATTGGTAATACTCGTGCCACTTGTCACTGGTCTCCTGGCCCCCGGACATCCTCACCAGCGTCTTGAGCATCACCTGCCCAACGTAATTTGTGTAAACCACGTTCCGGTTCCCGTCCGGTAACGTCTCGATTGTCTTGCGCTTCCAGTTGTTGACCCCGTCCCCAAAACCGCTGGTGCTCACCGTGAATCCGAAGTCCAGCACCCCGCCGTTGACCGCTTCGTTCTTCACCGACCGGTCTCCGTTATACTTGAAATAGTGCCGCGCGTACTCCGCGATCTGCACGTCCGTCGCCGTCTCCGGCGTGATCCCCGCCGCCACCATCGACGCGTAGCCCAGCGGACTCACCACGTACTTGAGCCCATTCACCACCCCATCAGCATCCCCACTCTTGTAATACCGGTAGTAATGCGTGGCGATCGTCTGCCAGTTGCTGCCGTCCCATTCCTCGATCCGGGCGCGCTTCAGATCGCCCGCGCTCCCGTAACTGTCGCTGCCGTCGTAATAATCGTAGTTGCCCCGACGCACATCCGCGCCGTTGATCCGCAAGGTCACATACCGCAGCCGGTTCGTGTTCACCCCGCTGGTGTAATACTCGTAGTGATACCCGCTGGTCGTGCCCCCGCTGCCCTGCACGAAGGAGCCGATCAGGTTGTTCACCCCATACGAAACCACCACCTCACGCCCCGCCGCGTCCGTCACGCTCTTGAATGCGCCCCGCTTGACCACCGGGTGCGTCGCGTCAAAATCGAAAAACTTCAGCACCAACCCCCGCTCGTCCCGCAATACAAACTGTTTGTTGGCCGAGTCGTGAACAAGGGTCTGCAGGATGTAATACCGCCCCGTGTAGATCGACCCCGACTTGTCGAACCAAAGCGCGTCGTTGATCAATCCCACCACCGCCACGTTGCCGCTCACGTCAGCCGCCACATACGGCACTTCCTGGATAAACCAACCGTTCCCGTTGAACCCCTCCCCGGGCACCGTCACCCGGTTGCCATAGTTGCGCGTGTGGCCCCAGGGAAGCCCGAACCCTTTCGAACTCAGATCCGTCGCCACCAGCTTGATCTCCCCGTTGAAATACCGCACCGGATACGAACTGAAAGGACTCTCGCAGACGGTCTCTCCCTCCCCGGAACACGCCTCCGGACAATCTGGATTCCAGCCGCCACCACCACCGCCGCCGCCTCCGCCTCCACCACCACCGCCGTCACGCCCGTCACAGCTCGGACATCCAGGATTGGGCTGGCGCGGCTCCGGCAATATCCAACGCTCAGGTGGGGTCGCTTCGCTGGGAATCGATGTCGCCATAAGCCTGCCGCTTTCCTAGTTCATGTGGAATGATCCTCCAGAAGAGCCAGCTCCAACGCCTTTCCAATGACAACATCCCAAGCCAGCCTCCGTCCCGAGGCTCTTGATTAGTGCTATGCTCGCTTTCCTACATCCTCCGCTAACTCGGCGCAACACTTTTCCGGTGACATCTCTGTAACATTCTTTTCAACGTAACTCTCAGCGATTTCTGCTTGCCCACTCATGCCGATGGATGTTTCCTATCGAACATCCAGGAAACTGCGGTTATGGAGAAGCTGATCCTCAAGTCTTCGCTGCCGCCCGGTGACGTCCTCATGCTGACGGTCGCCGTGCGAGACCTGCACCGCTGTTATCCGGGCGTCTTCCTGACCGACGTGAGGACACGGTTCGCCGAACTTTGGGAGAACAATCCGCACGTCACCGCCTTGGACGACCGGGACGAATCGGCCGAGTCGATTGAATGTCTCTATCCCTTGATCCAAAGCTCGAACTTCATCCCGTGCCACTTCGTCCAGGGCATGGTCGAGTTCCTCAACGAAAGACTCAATCTGCGCATCCAGCTCAGTGAGTTTCGTGGTGACATTCATCTCTCGAACCAGGAACAAATCTCCCCTTCCCCGGCCCAGGAGGTCTTCGGTCATGCCGGGCCGTACTGGATCATTGTGGCCGGTGGAAAACAGGACTTCACGATCAAATGGTGGGACCACCGGCGGTTTCAACGGGTTGTGGATCATTTCCGCGGAACCATCCAGTTCGTGCAAGTCGGCGGCGCAGGACATTATCATCCGGAACTCGAAGGCGTCCTGGACCTGCGAGCCAAAACCACGTTGCGCCAACTCATCCGCCTGATGCACCACGCCGACGGAGTGGTCTGCCCGGTAACTTTCCTCATGCATCTGGCTGCCGCGGTGCCGACCCGGCAGCCGCACCGGCTACGGCCGTGCGTGGTCATCTCAGGCGGTCGCGAACCGCCCCACTGGGAAGCCTATCCCGGACACCAGTTTCTTCATACGGTCGGAATGCTGCCCTGCTGCCGCACCGGCGGTTGCTGGCGGGCCCGAACCCGGCCGCTACGCGACAGAAGCCACCTAAATCGGTCTGAGCACCTATGCCTGGATGTGGTCGACGGCCTTCCACGGTGAATGGACCTGATCCAGGCCGAAGACGTGATCCGCCACATCGAGATGTACCTGGAGGCCGGACCGCACTTCACGCGATTGCTTGAGGAGGAGAAACGCAAGCTCGACACCGAACCGGGAGCGACGTTGGGCCGAGCTATCTGCATCGACAGCGTACCGAAGCGATTCTCGCCCAGTCCCGATCAACCGGTAGACGAGCGCGACCTGATTCTGAGGCATTACCGGCAACAGACCCGATCGATCAAACGCCCCTTGACGGAGGATTTGTCAGAACATGCTATGACCAACACCCCTCAGGGATTGGGCGACACGCTCCTGCTCACCCCGTTGCCCGGTGTGGCCGTACGGCAGGGAACCGTCCGTTATATCGCTTCGGAGAGCGGGTTTTTCCAGCCACTGATGCAGTTCAACCCACACTACCTGCCGGCGAGCGATCGACCCCGGGTGGCGGCCAACATCTTGCAGTTGCGCCATGAACTAGGCAACGGGCATTTCCTCCAGCGTTTACAGCGTGCCGTCGGACTCGAACCGGAACTCCTGCCTCGCGCCCACATCCACATCGAGCGTCGCGTCCAGCGGGGACGAACGGCGTTGCACTTCGAGGCCGGCTCTCCGCACATGACATGGCAGCGCGTCTTTGTCCATCCAAGGGCACGCCAGCTCTATCCGGAGTCCAAGCGGATCGTGCAGGCTTACATCAACGCGCACCCGGAAATGAGCTTCTTCCAGATTGGCCGAACCCCCTTGGCATTCCAGGACGTCGAAGATTGCACGGGGCTGCCGCTGGAGCGCACCATCGAACTGCTGAGCCAGTGCGAGTATTTCATCGGCATCGTCAGCGGGCCTATGCACTTGGCCACCGCGCTGGGGATCAAGTGCGTGGTCCTGGTGAACTTTCCGCACGCCGGCGAGATCATCCTGCCGGTGCTCAAGGACATCGATCTGATCGAAAGCGAGTGGCTTTATCCTCAGAACGTCCATCTCCACCAGGAGAACGAAGGCCCGTTGGTCGAACGCCTGACCCTGGACAACCTGGAGCGGGCGATCGACGGCCGGCTCTACCCGTACTGGTCCCATGACTATCTCTCCTTGATCCTCGAAGCCCTATGAAGACCGTGGCGCGCAACCGTCCGATTGGCATCGGGATCGTCACCTTCAACAATCTGCCGCTTCTCGAGAAGTGTTTTCCGTCCTGGCGGGCGCCAGGCATCGGGCACTTGGTAATCTTCGACAATGGCAGCGAGCCCGAGGTGGTCCACTGGCTCAAGCGCCAGCGGATCGAGCGGCTCATACTGGCTCCCACCAATCGTGGGCTGTGCTACGCGCGCAATCGCATCATCGAATACTTCCGCGACCGCGGGGAGGTCGAGTTCGTGCTACTGGCCGATTCGGACGTGAGGTTTCACGACGGGATGGTTGAGGAAATGGAAACCAAGATTCGCTCCGACCAGCGCCTCGGGTTTGTGGGGTATCCGCAGGCCAACAAAGGTTTTCCCTGTTCGACCGAGGGCTATGTCGAGGAGATCGCCAACGAATGCCAGCTCACGCGCCTTGAAATGTGGCGAGAGATCGGATTGTTCCCCGAGAGTCTGGAGTATTACTCGGGCGATTCTTGGAAAAGCACGATTGCCAACATGCACGGCTGGCGCACTGCCGTCATCGAAGGTCGCCAATGTTACGACCACTTCGAGCACGGTTCCCACGTTAACCCCGGAGTTGTGGAGGCTATGCGGAGAGACAACGCTCTCTGGCGTGAGAAGGAGATTGCCTTCCTGCGATACTGGCGTAACCGGATCCTTCTGGGTAAAGGACAACAGGGGCGGGTCGAGGTAGCGCCGGGGGATTCAGATGCCCACGTGCGCGAGGAGCAACCAGAACTCGGTGGAGGGTCTATCGAATGCTTGATACCTTCGCACTCGGGTTTGCCTTTCACACCCCAGCGGGACGTCGAGGCACTGGTGTGGCTGTCGCAAAGCGTGCACGGAAATCTCCTCGAGATCGGCTGTCACGAGGGATTTACTACCTTGCAGCTTGCACTGAACAACCCGGACAAATTGGTTTACGCGCTCGACTATTCGGGCGATCACCCCTCCCTGTTTGAAGCCCAGCGGCACGAGCAACCCGTCGCCGCCCAAGTCGGCTGCCGGGTCCGGGCCTTGCGAAACGTGTGCGTCTTTGACGAACGGTTTGATCGATTGGACCTGAGCTTGTTGCACGATGTGGATTTCGTCTTCTACGACGCAGATCTCACCTACCGAGGTGTCAAGGAGGCCAGCGAAAGGGTTCTCGAGTAACTTCTTCACCCGTCCAGTCCCACGGCCCCGCCTACTGGCCTGGCATGATTACGTCCCCAAACGCTGCAGGGCCACCCATCCAGACTGGCTGCAAGTCGGCGAATACGTACGTCGCGAGCTGGCGCACAGTTACCCGGTCACCTGGCTGCGCGACACCGCCGTCGCGTTCCTGCGATTTCCATCCGGTACCGACCCGGGGCACGCAAACGCATCTCTCGACCAATCTTCTGCCCCATGACCACGCAAGAAGCCCATCTGCTGGGGGTGTGGGGCATACGCGAAGACGAGAGCTTCCGCTTCCCGCTCCTGAAATGCTGGTTCAAACACTATGCCGACTGCGGCATCCAGCCACACCACATGCACGTCACGATCTTGACCAACGCCATGGATTACGCCGAACCGTGCCGAATCTGGCTTGGGGATTTCGGCGTCCGGGATCTGCAGGTCAAGGGGTCCGCCCAGTTCGATTTCTTCGAGGTCACTCGCGAACGCCAGGAACTCCAGTCCCGGATTGAGCCCGACGCCTGGTTCGTCAACCCGGACATGGACGAGCTCATTGCTTTCTCCGACTCGGTCCCCAATCTGGTGACATGGCTGGGACGACACGATTTCAATTACATCGACGGCGACATCCGCGACCGGTTCGCTCGCGATTACCTGCTCCGTGAGATCATCGACGATCTGCCGCTGCACCTGCAGTTCCCTCTCGAATTCGACTTCACCAATGGCGTCCTTGGAGCCAACCCCCGCAAGGTGGTGCTCGCCCTGAACCGTTTCCGCATCGAGATCGGTTGCCACTGGCTTTCGAACCCCAGTACGACTCCATTCAAATACTCGCCATTGCGCCTGCCCATCGACCACTTCAAATGGGACGCCGGTCTTAAACGCCGCTGCCAACGCCTTCGCGATTACGTCCGGCAATTCCCGGACGACCGCGTGGGTTGGAAGGGCGAGTATGACATCCTCCTGGATTGCATCGACGGCGATCGCATCAACGTCTTCAAATACCGGAACAAGAAACGGATTGAGCCGACGCCGATCCCACCTTCCACCCAATGAAGCCGCGCGTCTGTTTCATCATTCCGCCTTCGGTATTCCTGCTCGACGAACGCGTGTTCATGAACCTCGGCGTCCTGCGGGTCGCTGCTTCCCTCGAACAAAAGGGCTATCCGGTCGAAGTGCTGGATTTGTCCGGCGTGGCCAACTACGAGGAGGTGGCCGTCCTGCATGCCGCAAGAACCGAGGCCAGTTGCTTCGGCGTCACCGCCACCACGCCGCAGTTCCCGGCCTGCGTACGGATCTGCGCCGCCTTGCGGCAGGTCCGCCCCGAGGCAAGGCTGATCCTTGGGGGCCCGCATGTCACCCTGGTCAACGCCGCCTTCAAACGCGAGCGGGCTCTTGCCATCGACGGCCGGGCAAGCCGCGCCATGCGACAGGCGACGGAGCTGTTTGATGTCCTTGTCGCGGGGGACGGTGAGGACGCTATCGAACCTGCCTTGACCAACTCGAATTCCATGCTTGACGTGGACGATCCGGCCTCGCCCATGTTTCTGTCCCACGAGCGATTCACCGAACTGCCCTTCCCAGCCCGGCATCTGGTCGATGTCCGCAGCTACCGCTTTCGCATCGAAGGCGAGCCCGCAACCAGCCTGATCGCGCAACTTGGCTGCCCGTTCGCCTGCGGCTTCTGCTCTGGGCGCACCTCACCCATGCTGCGCAAGATCCGCCTTCGCTCGACCGAGAGCGTGATTCAGGAGCTGCGCCACCTCCATGAGACTTACGGATATCGGGGATTCATGTTTTACGACGACGAGCTGAACGTGAACCCCCGCATGATCGAACTCATGAACGCCATCGCCGACGAGCAGAACCGGCTCGGGGTTGAGTTCAAGTTGCGCGGGTGCATCAAGGCCCAGCTCTTCAATGACGAGCAGGCCGCTGCCCTGCGCCGCGCCGGGTTCCGGTTCATTCTGGTCGGGTTTGAATCGGGGGCACCTCGAGTGCTCGAAAACATCAACAAGAAGGCCACCCGGGAGGAAAACACTCGCTGCGTCGAGATCGCCCGCCGGCACGAACTCAAGGTCAAGGCCCTGATGTCCATCGGCCATCCCGGAGAAAGCGAAGCCACGGTGCAGCAAACCCTCGACTGGCTGCTTGAGGTTGCCCCGGACGAATTCAATGTGACCATAATTACCTGCACACCCGGGACTTTCTACTATGACCACGCCACCCTGACCTGCGCGCGGCGCGGCATCTGGACCTACACTTATCCCAAGACCGGCGACCGCTTGCACAGCTTCGACATCGATTACCGAGAGGTGATGGACTATTACAACGGCAATCCCGACGGCGGTTATCGCTCGTTCGTCTTCAGCGATTTTCTTTCCCCCGACGATCTGGTCGGCTGGCGAGACCACATAGAGCGCACCGTCCGCCGCCGGCTCCGCATCCCTTTCAATCCCAGCGTGGCCTCAATCCGATACGACCAGTCCATGGGCCAGCTCGGCATTCTTCCCGCCCACCTGCTGCGCGCTTCAGATTGCCCCGCCTGAGCACCGTCAACCGCTCAGAACTCTGCGAGCTCCGGCCGGTGCTTCTGCAAGGTGCGAAGCTGTTCGCCCTCCTGGAAATGCCCCGTGTCACATGGATTGCACCAGCCGTACATTGGACAATCGATTTCCAGCGCCGGGCTCGACCAATGTGAGAAGATGTTGCCCAGAATGCCGATTCTCGATTGCGTATACATTAGCTGATGACACGCGTAAATGTCTCCGTTAGGCGCAATCGGCTTATAAATCGACAGAGGACACCGGATGCGCCGTGGCGGTTTGCTCATGTCGGAGAAATCCCGCAGTGACTCCTGATAATATCCCTCGTGGTCATAGAGAAAAGGGTGGGCGCTCATCTCGATGCCACGTTGGCGGAACCCATCGGATATTGCCGGATCGGGCTGCCCGCTTCGCGTGATTGCGTGCACGCCTACGTTTGACCCATGCACCTCCCGGATCCGTAGCACCCGTTCGATGAACGGTTCGATTGCCGTCTCCGTAGGATGGTAACTGATCTGCACGCGCAGCCGCTGACGCGGACGCACTCGCAACAACTTGGCGACTGCTAACTCCGCGCCGTTGGTGCCGATTAGAATTCGGCCGCGCACGTCATTGACGTGATTGAAAATGTCCACGAAATCCGGATGCAAGGTTGGCTCCCCTCCGCCGGTCTTGAGTTCGTCGATCAAATCGAGACCATTCAACCCGTCGATCCAGCGGCGACCGGGTTCCAAGGGGTACCGGAGGTTCGCTTCCTTGGTGTGGTGATTGACGCAATACGGGCAGTGCTGGTTGCACACCAACACGAAGAACGGCAAGGCGATGTGAGTGCCGATTTTCACGCGCGCGCTGGCTGGCCGGCCCCAGTCCTGGATGCGACGGCATTGACCGCGAGCCACCCAATCCGATCATCCAACAATACCGAGCCCGGAAACCTAGGGCAATCAGATTCCTGAGAGATCTGAGAGTCCCGAAGGATTCGTTCGCTGCCCTCCTCTCTATTCGTCCTCACAAGCGGCCAACCCGCAAGCATGACCGGTCCTCCAACACCGGCCCGGGGACTGCGAGGGCGGGGTGGCACTTGACGCTATCGAGCTTTCAGCAAAGGACTACCCGCCCCGTGATACCGTTCGAACGTCACACCGTTGTCCCGTGGGCTTTCCGTCTCGGCTGTTGGTCAAATGCAGGTTTGTACTGCATTTCATGTCGAGGGCCGGAACCCGACGCAAGATTGATCGAGGACAAACACAAGTTCAGGGGCGCTTGCAGGCTTGGCCGGCCCAGGCACGGGGATTCTATTCTGTGTGCCAGCTACACAACAACCCCCCTGCGAACTGGTAAATCTTCCTGCATGATTCTGGGAACTGAGCTGTTGAACGAGAGCGAAAGCAGGCTGCTTCTCGTGATGAAAACGTGGATGTATCTCTCATTGATCTGTGTCGTCGGCTGTTCCTCCGCAACGCCGCGAGTCGTGGTGCGCCCGCTGCCTGCACCAGCCGTAGAGCCTCTTGGGAAGATCCGCTGCGCGGAGGTTGTCCGTGCCTACCATGTCGGCCGTTACGTGGACCCGAATCACCCGCTCGCCATGCACGAGCAGCATCCGGTGTATCGGGTCGAGGCTTCATCACGCTGGGACCTCCACCCTGGCCCACCTTGGCCCGCCACCGCGAATCTGCTCAACCCGCCTCCCGATGCCGCTTTTTCGCCTCCGCCCGTCAACGATGCGGTGATCGCTGAAATCGGGCGCCAGCGCGAGGCGACGGATCGAGTCATCCAGGAGGCTCGCCGACTGGCCCAGTCGCACGAGGAATTCCAACGCGTCATCCAACAGATGCAGACGGTAGTGACGAACCATGTGCGACTCAGTTCACGCTTCGCCGAAATCGAGCAGCGCGTCACGGATTTCGCGAAGGACCTCCAACGACTTGTCACCCCGGCAACGGACTCGACAACGAACGACGTGCAGATAGTCGAACCGGAAGCTCCGGTGTCCGAACCATAAAAACGCTGTGCCGACGGGGCACCGCGGGTGTGCTCAACAAATACCACCGATCCTCATCGGCGAACAAGGCAGATACCACGCAACAAGAACCAACGAGAAGAAGACCATGATCAAATCAAAACCAACTGCGCCAACAGGCGCCGGCGGCAATGCCGCCCCCGCAGAACAGCCCACCTTCCGGAGCAATCCCGAGGTGGATGCGAAGATCGACGCCTACATCAAGGAAAACCCCAAGTATTGGGCTTACGTCCAGGCGATGCCTCGTGAACGGCTCGAAAGGACTGTCGTGCTGAACGAAGTCCGCCAACTGGACCGCCAGCAGCGCGTGAGGGAGGGTGTCCTGAACCAGATCAGCCGCAACCCTGAGCTGAAACGGGCCTACGACACCCTCGTGAAAGATCTCCCGGAAGACCAGCGCGAAAGCGTCATCGCTCAGATCGCCCGCCAAGCGCGCCGTGCTGTGGGACGCACACACGCACAGCAGCAAAGGACGGGAGAGACCGTCGGAGTGTGAACCGCAAATCCCTGCGGCTCGGCCGGCATTGAGCAGTCCGAGCCGCAGTCAGTCCACCTCGATGTCATCTCCATGACAATGTGCGCAAAGCGCCAACGCCTGCTTGCGAAAACGTGCTGTCGCGCGCATGTTGGTGCGCAGTCAACGAAGACGCGTGCGGCCTCCGAATGCCGGAATTCTGCGCGCGGCCTGCTACCGGGTAAACACCGGGAATCGGATGGAACATCCAGTCCAGTATCTGACAGTGGTCACGAAGTTCCTGGATCGAATGATCGAGGAGCATGGGGATCGTTTGTTCGTGGCGTTCGGGTTCATCTGCCTGGGTGTAATCGCCTGGATACTGATTCGAAGGCGAAGGCATCCGGTCCAGGACTTCTCGGTGGTCATCCTGCCCCTCGGCCTCGCGCCCCGAAAAGAAACCGAGCGCTTTCCGGAACCATTCGAGGATCGGTCGAGTTTGTAGTCTCGGCCGCGCCTTGCTCCGACGGCAGCACCTCGCAACAGGACGCGTTAGTTCTCGTTTTCCAACCAACGCTCGGTCAGCACCCGAGCGTGGGCCTTGTCGGCAATCTCCGGAGTCAACGGTTGCGGAGGTTCCTCCGGCACGTTCAGTCCGACGAATGCGAACACGGGCTTCTTCAGCCACTCGCCGAACCGCAGACGGACGATTCGATTCCAGAGCAAGTTCTCATATCCACCCATGCTGAAAGAGACGACCGCGCCACATGGATAGCCGTTGATCTGCCTCAAGTGCAGAAAGCAGCCGACAGCGTTGAACTCCTTCGGAGCTTTGACGGTGCGAGTCCGACCGCCGGCGAAAACCTCCATCGAACGGATCGTCGCCTTGCCTTTCGTGTGGAAATTGAGCGTGGCCATTGCCAGGGACTCGGCGGGCAGGAACTCCCTTACGTCGTGCGAGAGCACTACGTGGTAGCGCGAGACGTGGTCGAAAAAGCGCTCAAGCTCCTTGAACAGCGCGTTCTCAAGGTGGTCATGGCTGCGACTGACGTATCGCTTGTCCTTGTCCTCGTTCTTCTGCCCAGGGTCACCAGGAAAGTCGGACAAAGGCGGACGTGTGGTCATGACAATCAGGTCCCCCGGATGCAGGAAAGTGAACTGATCGGCGGGTTGCCCGTGGTTCCGGTAATTGTGGATGACCGTCCCGTAGTCATAACCAAGATGGCAGAGGCTCACCGCCAGTTCACTGAACGCTGCGCCATCTCGAACTTGATGCAACCGCAGTCGTCCTTCGCTTGGTGGATTTGTGTAGGCAAATCGGTACAACATCCTACTCATACGCAGCTTGTCGGTTCTCGCTTAATCGCTGGAATCCGTAGCAGAACTTACCATGACTCGACGCACACTGCCGCATTAATTATCATCTATTCTGTCCGAACAATCATTCCGTCGGAATGCGCTTCCCGCCCGGACGCCCCCCTCTCGGGAATCGTCGTATCTCCAATACGGCCACGCGGCAGAGGACGGGAGTTGGCTCGCGTTTTTGCTACAGAGTGTGACTATGAACCCGAGTCCGGCTCCGGTTTCTGTGGCCACTTGCGCGACGACGCAAACACACCGCGCCCGTGCTGCGCTCTTTCGTTTCGCCTTCAGGGTGTGTTCCTCGTGCCCACGAACTGTTCCGGTGCACATCCTCCGGGATCCTCTGCCCACCACCGAGCAGCGCAAATAGACCTCCCCCGGTGATGTTGCGAGTTAACCATGCGCCACGATGCAAATGTGATCGGACGAGCCGTGGCAAAGCTTCGCTACCAGCGGGGGTGGACGCAGGAGGATCTGGTTGGGAAACTGCAGATGCTGGACTGCTACATGACACGAGACATCCTGGCGAGCATCGAGACCCGGCGCGCGCCGGTGACCGACAAACACCTCGAATACCTGTCAGAAGTCTTTGGTGTGTCGGTGGGTGCTTTCTTTCCAGCAAAACCTCACTTCGCTGGCCGCCCGCTGGGATTCACGCACGAAATCCGCACGCGGGGACGTCGCCGACCAAGGCGTCCGCGCAAGGGGCGAAGAGGAACCCCATAGGACGGCAACTTGCGGACTTCCCGTGAACAGAGGAAGATTCAATGCCGACGCGACGGAACAGAGTCAGCCCGAACGACCAACTTGACCTGTTCTCTTACCGCAGGCCGACGAATGACACCGCTGACCCAATACGGCCGAATGGCCGAGAAGCACTGGCGCGAGTTCCTGCCGAAGATGGTGCGCGAAGTTGGAGTCGAACGGCCGATTGCACCAGGCGCTGCTGGAGGCGGAGGAGAAGACGAAGGACGAAATGGCGAGTCTCCGAACGGATTTGATGCGCCAGGGGCTGACGGCGCGACCAGGCGCATCGTCAGGCGTGGGAAATGGTCCGGGAACGCTACATCCTGCTCCCGCCGGAGAGCTGAACAGCCGGATCAGAGCGGAGCGCCAATTCACGCCGGCCGTTCGCAACGAACAGAACTACCGGATTTCAGACGCGGACAGGATTGGCGAAGGGCCGCCCCGCCAGAAATACCGGCAGAACATCGACGCCATCCGCACCCTGCGGACGTTGGAAGCCGAGGGCCGCCCCGCAACAGCAGAGGAGAAGGCAGTCCTCGTGCGATACGTGGGTTGGGGCGCGATGCCCCAGGTCTTTGACCCGCGGAACTACGAATGGCGCGCGGCTCGCGCCGAGCTGGCGGAGCTGCTGACCCAGGAGGAGTTGGCGGCGGCGCGCGCGACGCACCCTCAACGCCCACTACACCTCGCCCACGGTGGTGCGGGCCATGTATCGCGCGCCTGGAGAGGTTCGGATTCGAGCATGGCCGGATTTTGGAACCGGCGTGCGGCATCGGTCATTTCATCGGCCTGATGCCCGAGGGGATGCACCGCCACTCGACCATCACCGGCGTCGAAATTGACCCGCTCACGGCCCGCATCGCCAAAGGCGCTCTACCCGGACGCCGACATTCGCGCGCAGGGATTCGAGAGCGCCCAACTCGCCGATGGGTTTTACGACGTGGCGATCTCCAACGTGCCCTTCGGCGATTATCCCGTCCACGACCCGCGCCTGAATGCCTACCGGTTCCCCATCCACGACTATTTCTTCGCCAAGGCGTTGGACAAGGTCCGGCCCGGCGGTCTGGTGATGTTCATCACTTCACGGGGAACGATGGACAAGGTGAACTCCACGCTCCGGGAGTATCTGGCTCCGAAGGCGGAGTTGCTCGGGGCGATTCGTTTGCCCAACACCGCCTTCAAACAGAACGCCGGCACCGAGGTGACGACGGACATCGTCATGCTCCGGAAACTGCATCCTGGCGAAACCCCGCTCGGGCCGGCCTGGCGGGAGGTGCGGGAGTACACGAATCACAATTGGGAGAGAATCCCGATCAACGAGTATTTCGTGGAACGCCCTCACCTGATGCTCGGGCATCTTCAGTTGACCGGGCGGATGTATCGCGACAACGAGCCAACCTTGGAAGGGGACGGCCGAGTGCTCGCCGACGCACTCGCCGCAGCGATTCCAGAGCTTCCGGCAGGCATCTATCGCGCGCAGCGGATCGAACTGACCGAACCAACGCTTGAGCAATCCATTCCGGCGCCGGACTACGTCAAGCCCAACGCCTACTGCCTTCACGATGGCATGGTGTGCATCCGCGAGGACAAGGTTCTCCGTCCGCTCAACGACCTGCCCAGCGAAACGCGATCGCGCATTCGCGGCCTGATCCCGGTGCGCGACGCCGTTCGCGACTGCCTCCGCGCCGCAACTCGACGGCAGCCCCGAGGAACGGGTTGTCGAAACCCGCCAGCAACTCAACATCGCCTACGACCGGTTTGTCGGGCGGTTTGGTCCCGTCAATCTCCGCGCCAACCAGCGCGCGTTCGACGGCGACCCGGATCTGCCGTTGCTGCTCTCGCTGGAGCACTACAACGACGAAACGAAAGCGCGCGACCAAGGCCACGATTTTCACGCGAGCGAACGATCCATCACCGGCAGCCCGTGGCATTCGTCGCGTCGCCGAAGGAAGCGTTGCTCGTGACCTTGAACGAGCGCGGTCGGCGTGGACCTCGACCACATGGCCGGAACTGCTTAACAAGACCGGCAGAGGAATTCCTGCCCGACTGAAGGGCCTCATCTTCCTGAACCCGCAGACCGAACAGTGGGAAACCGACGACCAGTATCTGTCCGGCAACGTCCGCGAGAAACTGGCCGTTGCCGACGCCGCCGCCTCACCGATCCGCGTTTCGCCGAGAACGTCGAGGCGTTGAAGTCCGTTCAGCCAGCCGATCTGGCTGCCAACGAGATTGACGTGCGGCTCGGCGCGTCCTGGCTGCCGCCGGAGGACGTGGAGCGGTTTGTTCACGATCTGCTGAACATGCCGTCCGGTGTCGAGGTCGGCCATGTTCACGCGCTCGGCACTTGGCACATGAACGGCAATTGGGAGGCGAAGCGCGCAGACCGCGAACACGACGGATTGGGGCACTGACCGCTACACGGCCCTCGGACTCATCGAGGACGCGCTGAATCTCAAGACGCCCACGGTTTACGACCTGGACGAGGACAAGAAGCCGGTTGTGAACGCCCAGGCGACCGAAGCCGCCCGCGAGAAGCAGGAGCGCATCAAGGAGCGGTTCAAGGAATGGGTCTGGTCGGATGACTCGCGGCGCGAACGGCTTTGCCGCCTCTACAACGACACGTTCAATCACACGCGCGTCCGCACATTCAACGGCGACCATCTGACGCTGCCGGGCGCGAGCGGGGCCATTCAACTCTGCACGTCGACACCAGAAGGCCGGGCGTCTGGCGCATTCTGCAAACGCCGAACACGCTGCTCGCCCACGTCGTCGGCGCGGGCAAGACCTTCACGATGGTCGCCGCCGCGATGGAGTTGAAGCGGCTTGGGCTCGCCCGCAAGCCGATGTTCACCGTGCCCAACCACATGCTCGGCCAGTTCTCGACCGAATTGCTGACGCTGTATCCCGGCGCGAACATCCTCGTCGCGGGCAAGGAGGATTTCGAGTCGCAGAACCGGAAGAAGCTGTTCAGCCGCATCGCCACCGGGAATTGGGATGCCGTCATCGTCACGCATTCCGGTTTCGAGCGCATCCCGCTGTCGCACGACACGCAGGAGCGGTTCTTCGAGGAACAGCTTCACGAGTTGGAGATGATCAAACGCCAGCACGCCGACAGCATCCAACCGCCGGCTGGTGAAGGAACTGGAACGCGCGAAGAAGCGGCTGGAAGCCCAACTGCAGGCGCTGGCCGCCGAGCACAAGAAGGACAACACGCTGACGTTCGAGGAACTCGGCGTGGACCGGCTCTTCGTGGACGAGGCGCACTACTTCAAAAACCTGTTCTACGTCACCAAGATGACGCGCATCGCCGGGCTGCCGCAGACCGCCAGCGAACGGGCGTTCGACATGTATCTCAAGGTGCGCCACGTCCAGTCGCTGAACGGCGGGGGCGGCGTGGTGTTCGCCACCGGCACACCCATCGCGAACAGCATGGCCGAGATGTTCACCATGCAGCGGTATCTCCAGCCGGACGAGTTGAAGAAGCACAACCTGCATCACTTCGATTCGTGGGCGGCGACGTTCGGCGAGCCGGTCACGGCGATGGAGCTTTCGCCCGACGGCGCGGGCTACCGGCTCAACACTCGGTTCGCCCGGTTCATCAATGTGCCGGAGCTGATGCAGATGTTCCGCCAGTCCGCCGACGTGCAGACCGCCGCGATGCTCAACCTGCCGCGCCCGAAGCTGGAAGGCGAAAAGCCAGCCATCCGCAACGCGCCAGCGACGCCGGAACTGAAGGCGTTTGTTCAGGAGCTCGCCGCGCGGGCCGAACGGCTGAAGACCGGTCGGGTTGATCCGAGCGAGGACAACATGCTGAAGATCACGTCCGAGGGGCGGAAGGCGGCGCTGGATCTCCGGCTGATGAAACCGCAGCGCCGGACGAACCGCAGGGCAAAGTCAATCTGGCCGTCGAAAACATCCTCCGCATCTGGCAGGCAACCGCAGACCGAGCGTTGCGCCCAGCTTGTCTTCTGCGACCTCTCGACGCCGAAGGACCGGGGCTTCTCGGTTTATCGCGACATGGCGGACAAGCTGGAGCGCCTGCGGCATCCCGAGCGCGAGATCGCCTTCATCCAGGACTACGATTCCGACGCTTCGAAGCTGGCGCTGTTCCGGGATGTGCGCGCGGGCAAGGTCCGCGTCCTGTTCGGCAGCACGCAGAAGATGGGTTCGGGAACGAACGTGCAGGAACGGCTGATTGCCCTGCATCACCTCGACGCGCCGTGGCGACCGGCGGACGTGGAGCAGCGCGAAGGACGGATTCTGCGGCAGGGCAACAAGAATCGCCGTGGTCAGCGTTTTCCGCTACGTCACCGAAGGCTCGTTCGACGCCTACATGTGGCAGACGTTGGAGACGAAGGCCAAGTTCATCGCCCAAGTGATGAGCGGTGACATGACGATCCGCCGCCTTGAAGACCTCGACTCGGCCGCGCTGACCTACGCCGAGGTCAAAGCCATCGCGTCCGGCAATCCGCTGGTGATTGAAAAGGCCCAGGTGGACGCCGAGTTGATGCGGCTCACGCGGCTTCGCTCCGCCCACGCCGAGGAACAATACCGCATCCGCACGCAATCTCCGCCGCTCGCACGAGGATGCCGAGATCGTTCACCGCGCGACTCGACGAATCTTGCGCCAGGACATCGCCGACCGTCAGGACACGTCCGGCGACAAGTTCAGCATCGAACTCGACGGCCAGAAACGTCAACAACCGGGGCATCGCCGGCGAGTTGATTCTCCGCCGCGCGGAGAAGTTCAAGAACCGCTTCGGCGACGACGTGCGTATCGGACGCTTCGCCGGCTTCGATTTGTTCCTGCGTCCGCAGCTTCAACAACACCGTCGAGGTGGATCGTGCTGCGCGGCAAGAACAGCTACGCCGCCCGCGTGACCGACACCGCGCTCGGCACGATTCGTTCGCTGGAAACCACGGTCCAAGGTTTCGAGGAACGCGCGACCAAACTCGAAACCGACATCGCCGACGCCCAGAAGCGGGCGAAGGAACTCGAAACCAAAGTCGGCGCACCCTTCGAGCGCGAGGAGCGTTACCAGCAACTGTCCCGCCGCCAAAGCGAGATCGAGGAACAACTCGACCTCACCAAGAACCAAGCTCCCAGCCAAGCGGAGTCGACGTCCATGGACGTGGCCGAAGACACAATCGAGAGCCAATCCCCATCGAAAGCTATTCGCCCCGCGCGACGCTCCAGCATCCGCGTCTGAACTGCCGTGACCAACGTGTGCTCCAGTCGGCGGCCAAGTCCGTGCCCAATTCGCCTTCGCCCTGTCAGGCCTCTTGCAGAATTTCCGGCTTTTTCCGAACGAGGTCGAGCAGCCGCAAGGCCGCGCCCGTTGGCTTGCGTCGGCCCTTCTCCCAACTGATGGCCGTCACCTTGGGCACGTTGAGTAGGGCAGCGAACACGGATTGGCTGACGTTGAGTTGGCGGCGGATGGCAGCCACGTCTTTGGGCCGTAGCGGTCCGATCGGTTCCGGGAGGGCCATGGCACGGCTGCGCAGGGTCAGCTTGCGCTCGCCGCGAACGTGAGCCGCCAGTGCCTCCACGCTCCCAACGAGCGCCTCGGCGTCGAATTGGATCTCTTTGCGCTTCATGGTTTGAATTCCTGTTTGATTACGGCGACGGCGTTGCGCAACCGCTTCAGTTGGTCGGCGGTGAGGTTTTCGCTCTTCGCCTTGGTGTAGACGTAAAAAAGAAGTCCGTGATGAGTTCGGTGAACAACGGCAACTCGATGAACGTCACGAAGCAAAGATATTACTCTGTAGTACAATTACAAGGCCGAAGTTCCACGTGGACTGGACCCACCGAATGGCAGATGTGGCCAAGCTATCCAGGTTCCGGCACCATCGCTTTGATACGCCGCCTGCCCACAACATCCGCAGTCCCGATCGCCTGACCTTACCCTGCCCGACGACGCGGATTCGGCGGCCACGACGGGATCCTCCACTCGCGTCGGAGCACAGCCAGCCGCCTCTGCCATTCCGCGTTGCAGCGCGGGCCAAGATCCGTCTCGGTCAGTTCCGCTGCCACGGAATAGTAGCCGATCTTTCCGATCCCCCGTACTCCCAGCAAGGGAGTGCGCGCAAAGACCTCCGAGGGATCGCCGTGGTCAGACACGACCAAATCCATGAACTCCCGGAGGCTAATTCTCGTTTTGTGTTGCTCTCCAAGGTGGGTGAGCAGCCGCGCTCGAGCGACTGCCAGTAGATGCAGTGCGTCCAAAAGGTTCAGGACGGGCCATGTCCTGTCCAGATCGTCCGCAAGCCGAAGCTCCGCTTGGAGTTGGCCGCGTTGCTCAGCCTGAGCCTGCTCGGTCGCGGCGCGCTGCTCGATCATTGCCACTCGGCCAGGGGTAATCCCGAACAGCCGTGCGATCTCCTGGCGTGTTACTCCCTGCGCACGCATTTCAACGATCCGTCGGTTACGCTGGCGGGTTTTCGTCATGGTGCAGAAACCCAAATAGCGTGCCGGATGCTTGCGGAAAGCGCCAGCGAATCTAATCTCGGCCTATGCCAGCGGCGCCAAAACGCCAGCTCCGGACCGATCCGCTCCTAAAGGAAATCGCATCATTCGACGCAAGGTTCCGGGCAGCACTCGGCGACTGGCGTCGCCTGGACCGTGTCCGTGGGTTCGGTGGCCCCGATAATCCGTACGACGACTTTGCGCCCGAGCTGGAGCGCCTTTTCGGGCGTACGTGGAAGGTGTTTGATCAGCAGAACATGAGGCTGGCGCGCGATGCTTACGCCGCCCTCTTTGCCACACTGGCCCTGAAGGACGATCACGGCTTTGCTATCACGCGCCCCAAGTCGATTTCAATTTGCGACGAGCAGGTCCGCTATTTGCGCGGCGTGGGCGAGTCCGCCCCTCCCGGGCGTCGCGGCGTCGAGTTGACGGAAGGAATGCACCGCCTGAGGCGGAACCTCTGGGAGCGTTGCAGTCTGAAGGTGCAGTCGCTGATCGAGTGCGCGCCAATGCCGCCGGACGTCCGCGACGCTTGGCTGGACGAGATCATCGCTGTCCTCCGCCACGATCGCGAGCACGAGGCTGATCGGTGGCTACGTGAAGCCGTCCGGTTGAGACGCGGCGCTGTCGGCTTGCGGGAACTGGCCTGTCAGGACCGTCCGTGGCGACCTCAGGCCTGGCTCGACTGGCTCGAGGCAATTGCCGCTCAGCAAGACCCCGCATGTTTGTTGCCGGCAGCCAAAGAAGCCCTACAGAACATCCCGGAAGGCCTGGAGTCACGCGCAGTGGCGGCGGACCATTTGGCTTGTGTGGCGCAAGCGCTCGCTGACCACGAGTCGTTGCTCACCGCGCGTTGGGAAGCGTTCCGAGCCGAGCCCTTTCCCCGCCGCCTGCTCGATCTGCGCGATGCGGCGCGCGACCGAAAGGCACAAGACCACTGGCTGCTTCAGTTGGTGACCCGGGCGTGCGATCAGACTGGTGGGCTCATCCCAGGCCCGTTGGTCGACGGCGGAACGGGTGGCGACCAAGTCTTGTTCCTGAACGACGGTGACAGCTTCACCAGCGGCCCGGCGAATGCCACGACTGCGTGCGCCCTGATGCTGGCGGGCAATTGGCAGGAGGCCTTCAAGTTGGCTCGCGACGACCCATTCTCCGATTGGGTGGGCGCCACCACCGCGCGGACGTTCATCCTGCCGGTGATTATGGCCTGGCTGGTTGGATGGCCCGAACGTCCAATGCCCGCCAGCACAGCGGCGTTACTCGAGGCTGCGCTGGATCTGTTCGACGATCCCAAGGAGCTTGAGGAGCGCGTGAGTCGACGCCTGCGGTGTGCGCTGGAAGACGTTGTGCCATCGTGGAAGGAGCCGGCCCAAGCTGTCAAAGCCGTCGTCGTGAATACCTGCGCCCGACTAGTCCGGGCAGGTGTTCAAGTGATGCTCGACGGTGGCCGCCACCCTCGTGTTGAACGCGCAATTGTCATGGTGGCTGCAACGGCTGAGGTGCTCCAGGTGCGGCAATCGGATGCCGCAGCGCTCAAGTTTCTTAACGAGGTGGTGGCCAAGTACCGGCAGCATCGTGACTTCACGAGCCAGCTTCGCATCCGCCGACGTCAAGTGCTACGAAGCCCTTCGACATAGCGGTCCCGGGAAAGAGCTGGAATCCAAAGCCAAGTTCAGCATTGTCCTCGACGGCGAAACGGTGACCAACCTTGGCATTGCCGGCGAATTGCTCATCCGCCGCGCGGAGAAGTTGAAGAACCGCGTGTGCGAGGAAGTATGTGTCGGCCGGTTCGCCAGATTCGAGCTCTTCGTCCGCACCGACCTCGGCGGTGAGGCGGACCTCGTGCTGCGCGGAATGAACAGCTATGCAGCCCGGGTGACCGACACCGCACTCGGCACCATCCGATCTCTGGAGGCCACGGTCCAAGCCTTCGCGGAGCGCGCCATCAAGCTGCGAGCCGACATCGCCGATGCCCACAAGCGCGGCAAGGAACTCGAATCCAAAGTTGGCGCTGTGTTTGAGCACGAGGAGCGTTATCAGCATCTGACCCGCCGGCAGAGCGAAATCGAAGAAAAGTTGGACCTGATGAAAAACCAAGCGCCCAGCCAGGTCGAGGCGGATTCACCGGACGACAACGCGCAGAAAAATTCCGAAATACAAGATAAGACTGTTCGTCAAAAACGGCGCGCTGGAGTGACTGTGTAGCGAGGTTTCGAGCCAACCACTTGACACGCCAAACGTCACCCGCGAAAATACAGTGGCGAACAGCTTAATATGGAAGACCCGGTTCGACATTTCGGAAAACTGCTGAATGAGCTTTTGGAGTTCATGGACAACGGGGTCTATCTGTTCATGGTGTTCGCAGGGGCTTGCTTTGCTGAATAGCCTGGCTTCTGTTCCGCAAGCGCAAGTCGCCGCCTCCAATACCGCGCCTCGCCTCAAACGCGCGCAATTGTCGGGATCATGCTCGCTTCTCCAGGCATGTCTTCAGATGCTGACGGTGGTCCGCACACGCTTAATCATGGGTGACGTTCCCAGTCGGCAGTCAAACACTCCTGATTCGGGCTGCCTGTAGGAGCCAGCTCCGTCAATAGCCAGAGCCGTTCCATTCGGTTTGGATGCTTCGCGATTTTTCCATCGGCGTTCCTCTGCCTTTGCGTTCGCCTGAACGTGCGATCGATGGATGCATTCCGTGTATCCACTACACCCAAGAAATCGCGGTGGGTCGTAACCTGTTGCCTCATGAAAGAACGAGTATGAATGCAACAGCAACCATCGAATGCCAGACTCTTGACGTGAAAAGCAGCGCAACGGAACTCGGTGTCTGCGAGGAAACGGTCCGCCGTCTCGTACGCCGCAAAGTCCTGCGCAAGCTGCCCGGCTTGCGCCGCGTCTTAATCCCACGCACCGAACTTGACCGGTATCTCAATAACGGCAACCACGCCCATCGCTCTTGAAACGCCCGGCTCAAATCGCATTGCAATCGTGGGTGAGTGGTCGAAAATCTCAACGCATGAGCACGGCAGAAAGGACCACTTCAAAATTGGCCAAGAATTGGCCAAGCAAGGTTTTTCGAGGGATGCGGACTCAAGTCGCGGAAGTGCAGATTCCCCTTTATTTTCAGGGGTTTTCTTGCTGGTGGGCCCGGCAGGATTTGAACCTGCGACCAAGCGATTATGAGTCGCCTGCTCTAACCGCTGAGCTACGGGCCCAACCGGCTTACCGGTGCACGTTACGCTGGCGTCTCCCTTCAGCGCAGCCGCGAACCGCCGTCCACTTTGCCCAAACGCGCCGGAGTAGCAAGCTGATCCGCGAAGCCGGGTGGGTGGAAATGCGGAATCATCGAGGGTGCTGATTCCTGAAGAACATGTTCGCCGGGCGCCTTGCCGCGTGGTCGTATGGCCCTGGATGCCGTTCTCGCCATACTGCGCGGTGGCTGGTAGGGTAGTGCTATTGGGACTGGACCTGGCGGAAGAGAATGAGAGGACACCATGAAATACCTTTGCCTGGCGTACGAGGAGGAACAGAAGCTGAACGATCTTTCCGCGAGCGAGTGGGATGACCTGCGGCGTGAGACGCTCGCGTACGTCGATGAACTAATGGCGCGCGGTTGTCTCGTAAGCGCTGAAGCCCTGCAAAGCGCGCGGACCGCAACAACCGTCCGGGTCCGCGAGGGCAAACTCTCGCTGACCGACGGACCCTTTGCCGAGACTAAAGAGCACCTCGGCGGTTTCTTCCTGATCACCGCGCCGGACATGAGTGCGGCGTTGGCGGTGGCGGGAAAGTGGCCCTCCGCCCGTCTGGGCAGCATTGAAGTGCGTCCGATTGAGGAAACGCTTCCGGTGGACAGACGATATTCTTAAGCCCGAACCAACCGCTGCGGATGCCCGGCACATCGTTGAACGTTAGATCGTTCGAAGCCACGGGCACGGTGCATCCAGCGTCGTCCACGACTCGCACCACAATACGTGACACACCGGTCCCGTTCGCAGTCCACTTCGCCTTTGACACGGGTTATCCCCGCTGGCAAGGTTGCGCGTCAATTTTGAGCCGGTCTTGGGGACTTATCGCCGGGCCGGCAGACGGCAGGAAGACAGAGCACTATGGCTGATTTACTGGGAAATCTTTTGGTAGCGCAATCGGGTGGAACGACGGCAACGATCAACGCGAGCCTGGTGGGGGCCATTCTCGAGGCTGGGCGTCACCCCGACCAGATTGAAGAGATCTACGGCAGCCTCAATGGTCTTGCCGGCGTGCTTCAGGAAGAGATGATCGACCTGCAGGATGAGAAGCAGAATTTAATTGAGGGTTTGAAGTTTACCCCGTCGGCGGCGCTTGGGACGGGGCGCCTGCCCATCGATTTCAACAACCCGGATGGGGCGAGGGCCGATTTGGACCGATTGTTCCAGGTCTTTCAGGCGCATAACATCCGCTATTTTCTGTTCATCGGGGGGCGGGAGGCACTCGATGCCTCCCTCAAAATTCACGTGGAGGCCGTCAAACGCGGTTACGAAATGCGGATTATCGGTATACCCAAGGCCATCGAAAATGACCTTCCACTGACCGATTCCTCCCCCGGCTATGGGTCGGCCGTGAAATGCGGCGCCGCGACCTGCGTGGAAGTTGCGCAGGACCTGCGCGGCACGCGGGATGGAGGCTGCTGCATCATCGAAGTCCTGGGCCGCGCCACCGGCTGGATCGCCGCCGGCACCGTGCTCGGCCGGCGCAACACCGAGGATGCCCCGCATCTCATTCTCATCCCGGAAGTGGCATTCCACTCGGAGAATTTCCTGAAGCGCGTCAAGGAGACCTTTGACTCCCACCGGCATTGCGTGGTCGTCGTCGGCGAAGGGGTGCAAATCAATGAGAATGGCAACGCCGGCAACCTCGGTGTTTCCGATTATCTCGCCGAGTTGATTCAAAAAGCTCTCAGTCTGAAGACCGCCACCGTCAAACTCGGGCGCGCGCAGTGTTCGGCCGCCCATTTCGCCAGCGCTGCTGATGCCGAGAACGCCGTCGCCGCCGGAGCAGCGGCCGTGCGCGCTGCCGTGGAGACCAAGAGCGGCGTGATGATCAAAACGATCCGTGAGACGGCCGAAGACGGCTCCGTTAAATGGTCTACCGACACTCACGAATTGGGCGATGTTTTGGCGGGCGTGAACCCCGTGCCGCGGGAATGGATCGCCGAAGATGGATTTCTCCCGAACGAAAAATTCGTCGCCTTCGCCCAACCCTTGATCGAGGGCGAATTGCGCACACCCTTCGAATTGGGGCTTCCCAAGTTCAGTGCGCTCGAGAAAGTCCGGGTAGAGAAGAAACTCCCTCCGTACGTCTGAAAAGGCCTTGCGCCGATTTTATCGACGGCGCGTCATCGAACGGACCGCGGGGATTGGTCAGGCGCAGGGCGATACGGCGCGAGCCCACGCAATCAAGGGGAGCCCGGTTGGGACTTGCCCCAACCCAGCCCCTCATTCAGAATCCGAGCTGAACCGGGTAGCCCAACCGGCGCAAATCCAGTGAATGGCCACCGTCGCAATTGCACTTCCTTCCTATTCGTCCCCGCATTGTTAGCAGCGGCGTGCGTGGCCGCCCCCACGCCTTCCGGCGAGTGGCCGGTATATGGCGGCGATTTCGCCGGCACAAAGTACTCCGACCTGCGTCAGATCAATCGGGGCAATGTCCACGAGCTGAAGCCCGCATGGATTCTGCGTTTCGACGACGTGCAGGGGCCGGGTTCGACGATCGAGTGCAATCCCCTCGTGGTGGATGGGATGATGTATCTGAGTTCGCCGGGGCTCAAGGTGATGGCGGTGGATCCGGCCACCGGGGTGCCGGTCTGGACATTCGACCCATGGGAAGGGAGGGGCGGGCGCGGTGTGAACCGCGGTGTCACCTATTGGAGTGAGGGGCCCGACAAACGCATCTTCTTCGCCGGCGGCACGTATCTCTACGCCATCAATGCCACCAATGGCCAGCTCGTGAAATCCTTCGGCCGGGACGGCAAAATCGATTTGAGGGAAGGACTCGATCGCGATGTGTTCTTCCTGTTTGTCACCGCCAGCTCGCCCGGTATCATTTACCGGGATCTCATCATCCTCGGTTCATCGGTGGGTGAAGGTCCCGGACCCGCGGCGCCGGGACACATCCGCGCCTTCGACGTCCGCACCGGTGTCCGGCGCTGGATCTTCCACACGATCCCACACCCGGGCGAGGTGGGATACGACACGTGGCCGACGAACGCATGGCGAACCGCAGGCGGGGCCAATTCGTGGGGCGGTCTCACCCTCGACATCAAGCGCGGCCTGGTCTTCTGCGGCACAGGCTCGCCAACGTATGATCACTGGGGCGGCAACCGCCCGGGGCAAAACCTGTTCGCCAACTGCGTGCTGGCGCTTCGTGCCGATACCGGGGAGCGGGTCTGGCATTTCCAAGTGGTGCATCACGACCTATGGGATTATGACATTCCCTGCCCGCCGAACCTTGTCACCGTGCGACGCGACGGCGTCCTTCGCGACGCTGTGGTGCAGTCCACCAAGTTGGGCCATCTCTTCGTGCTCGATCGCGATACCGGCCAACCGCTCTTTCCCGTTGAGGAACGGCCGGTACCCAAATCCGATCTGCCTGGCGAGAGGAGTTGGCCGACGCAGCCTTTTCCCCTGAAACCAATCGCTTTTGCCCGGCAACGCTTCACCGAAGCTGAAGTCACCGATCTCAATCCCCAGGCGCGTGATCAGGTGCTGGAACGCCTTAAGACGATGCGCACGGGAAGCATTTTCCTCCCGCCCGGCCTGCAACCGTCGATCGCTCTGCCGCAATTCAATGGCGGTGGCGAATGGGGCGGAGCTGCATTCGATCCCGAAACGCGGACGCTTTACGTGAACGGAAATTGCGAGGCGGAGTGGATCTCGATGGTGCCGGCCCGGCCGCGCGAGGATATCACTTTGGCGGAGCTCGGCCGGATGCTCTACGGCTCGGTCTGTTCGGCTTGTCACGGGTTCGAGCACGCGAACAACCCGGCAGCGCCGAATTTTGCGACGCTGAAAGGTGTGCGACAGCGACTCACGAAACCACAGGTGCTGGAGTTGCTCGAGACTGGCCGCAACCAAATGCCCAGCTTCGCCACGTTCTCGACCGTCGAGAAACGGGCCGTAACCGCATTTCTTTTCAACGAAGGGGCGGAGGAAGTCCTGCAGTCAAAGGATCTCCGCTTGAGTTGGGCCGAGGAAATCCCCTTCGTGGCGACCGGCCATCAGGAGTTTCGCGATCCGGAGGGTTTTCCGGCAAATCGACGGCCCTGGGGAACCCTGACCGCGATTGCGCTCGACGACGGCGAATTCCGCTGGCAAGTGCCCCTCGGGACGTATCCTGAGCTCGAAAAGCGAGGCTTGCCGTCGACGGGCACTTTCAATATTGGCGGACCGCTGGTTACGGGCGGCGGCCTGCTGTTCATCGGCGCGGCATTGGACGAGCGCTTCCATGCCTTCGACAAGGAGACGGGCGAGCTTCTTTGGCAATTCCAGTTGGATGCCGGCGGCTACGCGACACCCGCCGCTTATGAAGTGGGTGGACGCCAGTACGTCATCATCGCTGCAGGTGGCGGTGGCAAGCCCGAAACCCGGCCGGGCAACGCCTATTACTGTTTCGCATTGCCGGAATAAGAATCGGCGTGCCTGCCCGCAAAGTTCGGCAGATGCCAGACACCATGGACCGCCGACGTGCACCGGCACTGACCGTCGGCAGGCGGACCGGGATCGGCGGCGTAGTCTCTGCCAATGGATCGTTGTGCCTGGGGGATTGGAAGTGTGGAGCGGGTGATGGGAATCGAACCCACGTGGCCAGCTTGGAAGGCTGGAGCTCTACCATTGAGCTACACCCGCATAACCCGGATCAGAATAGGAGGCGCGCGGACTTTGTCAATTCGGCACACGGATTTGGATAATGACTCCTTGCAGAAGCTGACCGGTCTGCCATGATGCCTCGCCTTACGGGTCGGAGCGTAGCTCAGCTTGGCTAGAGCGCCAGCTTTGGGAGCTGGATGTCGCAGGTTCGAATCCTGTCGCTCCGACCATTTTTCACCGTCGAATCGAATCACGATGAAGACACGATCCGCGTTCGCCAGATTGCTCACCGCCGCCATTTGCATCTCTGTCCTCGGAATCGCCACGGTCCAGGGCGCGGCGCCGAAGATTCGTGTGATGCTGCTCACCGGCCAGTGCAGCCAGTATCACAATTGGCCCTTGAGCAGTGCCATCCTCCAGCGCGTACTGGAGCAGCCCGGCATTTTCAGAGTCACCTCGGTGGTCACGCCTCCCAAAGGCGGCGACATGTCCAGCTTCAGGCCGGACTTCACGAATTACGACGTGGTGGTCATGGATTATGAAGGGGACGATTGGCCGGAGGCGACGCAGCAGGACTTCGCCCGGTTCATTGGCAACGGGGGCGGGCTCGTTTCATTTCACGCCACTGACAACGCGTTCGGGAGCTGGACCGAGTTTAACGAAATGATTGGCGTGGGCGGCTGGGGAGGTCGCACGGCCGCCGTTGGGCCCAAGGTGCGCTGGCGCGATGGTAAAATGGTCCTCGATGATTCGCCCGGCACCGCGAGTCATCCACCGGCACACGATTTTCAGATCACAGTCCGCGCGCCCGAACATCCGGTGATGCGCGGCCTGCCGGAGAAATGGATGCACGCGCACGACGAGTTGTACAGCCAACTGCGCGGCCCGGCCAAACAGCTCGAAGTTCTGGCCACGGCCCTGGCTGACAAGGCCAGATTTCCCAATGCTTCCGGCGAACACGAGCCGGTCCTCATGGCGATCCAGTTCGGGAAGGGCCGTATTTTCCATACAACGCTCGGGCATGTCGGTCCTCGCGAAGTGGAACCGATTGCGGCGGTGGATTGCGTCGGTTTCATCCTGACTCTCCAGCGCGGCGCCGAATGGGCAGCAACCGGCAACGTGACGATCCCCGTTCCCCCGGACTTCCCCACGGCGGGTAAGATCTCAGTACGCGCGTCGCAGGCGCGATGACAGGACGGGGGCGGTCGGGATCGCGCCACTTTCATGGCCGGCACAACGGCGTCCAGTCCAGCCCGCATTTTGGACACATCCGCAGAAGTCGTCCGCCACGTCGCGCCATTCGATTTCAGGGGACTCGCGGCTCAATGGGCTTCGCTTCGCCGCCGCGGCGATCGCGGGGCTGGCGGGAACCACACGATTCATGCGAATCACACGAATGCCCGAGATTCCGATTGACGCTTCTGATTCGTGTCATTCGATTCGTTCTAATTCTCCCGAACGTCCAACTTCCACCGCCACGTCGAATTCCTCCCTCCCGGTAGGGACCCGGTGCTCCGAGGAAGGGGTTGCTGCGATTGCCGTTCACGACAGTTCAGGACGAACTGGGCACCGGCCGCGCCACACGCCCTTGATCGCCAAACTTGACCTCCAAGACTTCATAGCCAAGCCGCCGATCATACCGCGCTTCATGTTCCACCCGTTCCTGCGCCTGAAGCAACGTGATCGCCGAGACCCGCTCCACCAGCTTCATCAACAGCGTTCGCAATAGTAACCGCGCATGCGCCGCCCCTAAACAAAGATGCGCGCCAAAACCAAACGACAGATGCGGATTCGGCCGCCGATCCAACCGCACTTCCGCCGGGGCCTCAAACACCGTTTCATCAAAATTGGCGGATGCCCAACACAACGATATGCGCCCTCCCGCCTTCACCGGCACACCGTGAACATCCGTGTCCACCGGACAAACCCGCCCAATATGCGTTAATGGCATATACGCCCGAAAAAATTCCTCGCACGCATGAACAATCCGCCGCGGATCCTCGCGCAAATACTCCAACGCATCCGGGTGATGGCCCAGATAAGCAATCACGCACGAAATACTGTGTATGATCGTGTCACGCCCCCCCGCAAATGTGAGGTTCGCAAAACCCATCATCTCCTCCCGCGTAAGCGGCCGCCCCCGATACATCGCCTGCGTCAACGCACCGAAAAAATCCTCGCCCGGCGCCTCCGCGGCTCGGTCGAATTTCTTTTGTAAATAGGCCTCCAACGCCGCCCCCTTCGATTCACCGTCCCGAAAGACATGAATCCCCCACCCGATCCATGTCGTCGCTTCGCTCTCCGGCACATTCAGCAAATACGTCAGCGCCCGCGATTGAAGCGGCAACGCGAATTGCCGCACGATTTCAATCGATTCCCGCGCCTGTGCCTCGGCAATCAGTTCGTCCATCAACCGCTCCACTTGAGCAACCATGCCAGGATCCTTGGCCCGCTGAAAAAAGGGCTCCACGATCGCACGATACTCCGTGTGTTCCGGCGGGTTGGTCTCGATCGGCAACTGCCGCATCGAACGCACGTTCTCCTCGGTCGGAATCGGCACGCGAAACGGAACATCCGAACTGAACGCGCCCCAATCCCTCGCCGCCTGACGAACATCCCCATGGCGCAAAATCATCGGCAGTGTTTCACCCTGAAACTCACATTGCAGGATACCGTCCTTTCGCCGCGCATCGCGGAAGGGATCACTTGGTTTCGTTATCTCGGGCATGGCTCTATTATTTCATGGATCAGCCGCCGGTATTCAAGCACACATGCAACTGCATTGAATCGAGATTGATTGTGTCCCGTGCTTCCTTGATTCTCCTTAACATGCTCAGACCCCGGAAAAAGTACACGGTCTACGATCTCCAGCAGCTCAAAGGAAAACGCTGCCTGGCCCATATCCACGTCAAATCACCGGACGAGGCCAGAGCCGCCGAGACCGCTGGCGTCGATCTCATGAGCTGCAGCTTCGACTCGCCCGAAACCCAGGCGAGATTCCCCCACCTCGTGGCCGCGGCCCCCAATAGCTTCATCTCAGCCGCAACACCCCACGGCCTCGCTTCACCCGAAGAAGCGATCCGCGTCGCCTTCCGCGCCCTCGAATTGGGCGCCGGCTCTGTCTATTGCTCCGCCAGTCCCTTCATCATCGAGGCCATGAGTCGCGAGAGAATCCCCGTGGTCGGCCATCTGGGAATGGTCCCCCGGCATGTCACATGGACAGGCTACCGCGCCATCGGACGAACTGTGGACGAAGCCCTCAAACTCTATCGCCAGTTGAAAGAACTCGAAAATGCCGGGGCTTACGCCGCCGAATTGGAGGTCGTGCCACACAACCTCGCTTCATTCCTCTGTTCTCAAACGCCCATGCTGCTCATGTCCCTCGGCTCCGGCACCGGCTGCGACACCCAATTCCTGTTCTCTGACGACATCCTGGGCGACTACGATGAGCGCCTGCCCCGCCACGCGAAGGCTTACCGAAACTTCTTCGCGGAACACAAGAGACTGCAACAGGAACGAGTCGCCGCCTTCGGCGAGTACATCGCCGACGTAATCCACGGTCGCTTTCCGGAAAACCGCCATTTGATCGAAATGGGCGGGCACGACCTGCAACGCGTCATCGCAGCCATCGACAGCCGCTGAAGCCGATGTCCCGGATACTTCGGCGTAACACGATCGTGTAATTCGATTTCAGGGAACGCGCGGCTCAATGGGCACAAATGCCCGAGGCTCGAATTGACCTCGATGTGCTGGTCCTGAATCGGACGGTTCGCCAGGGCGAAATCGATCTCATACGCGCTCGCCAGTTTGAGGAACCGCGCCGGGGTATCCTCCGGCACCACGATCTCCATCCCGGGGGACGTATTCACGAGGAAAAAAGTATTTCGACAATCGCTCTCCAACTGGTTCACTGTCGTATAAGCGAAACAACATCGGTCAGCGAAAGCAGGACGACCGCGGCGGTCGGCATTCGATGGTCAACCACCCGCGTTTAATTCAACCGATCGAAATCTATGTCAACCGAACCCCAATGCCCATTCCACCACGGCACCGACATCAGCGGAAACACGAACCGCGACTGGTGGCCGAACCAGTTGAAGATCGAACTCCTGCATCGGCATTCCGCCATGTCCAATCCCATGGGAAAGGACTTCAATTACGCGAGAGAGTTCAAGAGCCTCGATTACGAGGCGTTGAAGAACGATCTCGCGGCGCTGATGACGAATTCGCAGGACTGGTGGCCGGCGGATTTCGGCCACTACGGACCATTATTCATTCGCATGGCATGGCACAGCGCCGGCACCTATCGCATCGGTGATGGCCGCGGCGGCGCCGGCATGGGCCAGCAGCGCTTCGCACCACTCAACAGCTGGCCGGATAATGTGAGCCTGGACAAGGCGCGCCGGCTTCTTTGGCCGATCAAGCAGAAGTATGGCCGGAAGATTTCGTGGGCCGACCTGATGATCCTCGCCGGCAACGTCGCCCTGGAAACGATGGGCTTCAAGACGTTTGGATTCGGTGGCGGTCGCGGGGACACTTGGGAACCGAGCGACGACGTTTACTGGGGCCGAGAGGCGACCTGGCTGGGTGACCAACGCTATTCCGGCGATCGGAATCTCGAAAACCCGCTCGCCGCGGTGCAGATGGGGCTGATTTACGTCAATCCGGAAGGCCCGAACGGGAACCCCGATCCCGTCGCCGCGGCGCGCGACATCCGCGAGACGTTCGCGCGCATGGCGATGAACGACGAGGAAACGGTGGCGCTCATCGCCGGCGGCCACACCTTCGGCAAGACGCACGGCGCCGGTCCAGCATCCCATGTCGGGCCTGAGCCGGAAGCGGCCGGCCTGGAGAACCAGGGCTTAGGGTGGAAAAGCAGTTTTGGGACGGGCAAGGGCGGAGACGCGATTACCAGCGGTCTGGAAGTCACCTGGACGCAGACGCCGGCCAAGTGGAGCAATTATTTCTTCGAGAACCTGTTCAACTATGAGTGGGAACTGAGCAAGAGCCCGGCGGGTGCGCACCAGTGGGTCGCCAAGGTCGCTGAGGCCGTGATACCCGATGCGCATGATCCGTCAAAGAAGCGTCTACCCACCATGCTGACGACCGACTTGTCACTGCGCTTTGATCCTGTTTACGAACCGATTTCGCGACACTTCCTGGCGAATCCGGACCAGTTCGCCGAGGCTTTCGCCCGGGCTTGGTTCAAATTGACGCACCGCGACATGGGCCCCCGACCGCGGTACCTCGGGCCCGAGGTGCCTGCCGAAGAACTCGTCTGGCAGGACCCCATTCCCGCGGTCAATCACCCGTTGATCGATGCGCAGGACATCGCCTCGCTCAAGGCCAAGGTGCTCGCTTCCGGTCTGACGGTATCGGAACTGGTATCGACCGCCTGGGCGTCGGCCTCCACGTTCCGTGGCTCCGACAAGCGCGGTGGCGCGAATGGCGCCCGGATTTGCCTGAACCCGCAGAAGTTTTGGGAAGTCAATCAACCTTCGCAACTGGCCAAGGTGCTCAAAACCCTGGAGGGCATCCAGAATTCCTTCAATGGCGCGCAGTCCGGCGGGAAGAAGGTCTCGATGGCGGACCTGGTTGTTTTGGCGGGTTGCGCCGGTGTCGAGCAGGCGGCGAAGAATGCCGGGCACACGGTCTCCGTTCCCTTCACGCCGGGACGCATGGACGCTTCGCAGGAGCAGACCGATGTAGCGGCCTTCGCCGTTATCGAGCCCATCGCCGACGGTTTCCGAAATTATCTCAAGGCCAGCCATATCTTGTCGGCCGAAGTGTTGCTGATCGACAAGGCGCAGTTGCTCACTCTGACCGCACCCGAAATGACCGCGCTCGTCGGCGGCATGCGCGTTCTGAACACCAACGTCGGCGGGACGCGACACGGCGTCTTCACCGACCGGCCGGAGGCGCTGACCAGTGACTTCTTCGTGAACCTGCTCGACATGGGCACAGAGTGGAAGCCGGTCTCCGAAGACGCTGACGTATTCGAAGGCCGCGATCGGAAAACCGGCGCCATCAAGTGGACCGGCACGCGGGTCGATCTTGTCTTTGGTGCAAACTCCCTGCTTCGCGCGGTGGCGGAAGTTTACGGCAGTTCCGATGCGGAGGCGAAGTTCGTGCACGACTTTGTCGCGGCCTGGAGCAAGGTGATGGACCTGGATCGTTCCTGCCTTGCCTGAGCGTCGACCTGCGCGGCAATCACCGCCGAAAGCCACAGCGCCCAGGCAAAGGCGCTTGCGGCCTGGCGGGACGCCCAAGGCCAGAGTGGTGGCGACCGTGGGCGATCCGCTGGTGTGGAAAGGGGAGATCCTTTTCGGATAGCGCGCGCCGAACGCGGCCATAATATCGTGCCGCTATGGACTCTCTCATTGCCTCGGCCGCGCGCCTGCTGACAACCGGTGATCCGCTCGCCGCGCTCAAGCGCGTGGCGCTGCGCGACGACCCGCCGGCGCTCGCCCTGCGCGGCATTGCGATGGCCCAACTCGGCGACTACGAGCGGGCGCGCAAACTCCTGCGCCGCGCTGCGCACAACTTCGGTTCTCGCGAACGCCTGGCCCAGGCCATGTGCCAGGTGGCCGAAGCCGAAGTCGCGCTCGCCGCACGCGATCTGACCCGGTCGGCGCCCAGGCTTGACACGGCCGCGCAGGCGCTCGACGCACTCGGTGACCACGCCAATGCGCTCCACGCCCGCCTGGTCGAAGCGCGCCGCCAACTCCTCGTCGGCGAACTGGATGCCGCCGAGCAGACGTTGGCTGTAGTGAGCCTGTCCTCCACCACCATGCCCCCACCGCTCGTGGCTCGGGCGGAGCTCACTCGCGCCGAACTCGCGCTGCGCCGCGTCCGGGTCGCGGATGCCGAAGGTGCGCTCGACCGCGCTCACTCTGCGGCCCTTCCTGGATCAACGGCGAGCTCTGGCATGGCACCCTGGAATCCGATCGGAGCGAAATCCGCCGGATCGATCCGGCGACGGGCGAAGTCCTCGACCGCCTTGAGTTGCCTTCTGGCGTCACCGTGTCCGGGCTCGAAGCGGGCAGCGACGGCGTCTTTTACTGCGGCGGTTCCACCAGCGGCAAGGTGCGGGCTGTGCGCAAGCCCAAGCTCGGATCACACTGACCGCATTGATTCTTAGAGTTTCGAAACCGTCTGAAAGCGACCAAGGAAAGGAAGGTATTATGATTATCGCGCAAAACGACCCATTGAAATCCGGCCACAAGATCGTCTCTCGCGAAGAATGGCTTGCGGCCCGAATCGACCTGCTCGATGCGGAGAAGGAACTGACGCGGCGCAGCGACGAACTGGCTCGGCGGCGCCAGGAACTGCCGTGGATTCGGATCGACAAGGATTACCGATTCGATACCGACGAGGGCAGCTCCTCGTTGAGTGATCTCTTCCGAAAACGCTCCCAACTGCTCGTTTACCATTTTATGTTCGGGCCCGAATATGCGGCGGGATGCCCTTCCTGCTCGTCGATCGCGGATGGGTTCAACGGCATCGCCGTCCACCTGGCCAATCACGACGTGGTGCTCTGGGCCGTTTCGCGGGCGCCCCTGGTGAAGTTGCAGGCGTACCAACGGCGGATGGGCTGGACGTTTCCCTGGGCATCCTCACAGGGCAGCGACTTCAATTTCGACTTCAACGTTTCGTTCACGGAGGAGCAGCAACGCTCGGGGAATGTCGATTACAACTATCGCCAGGGCGGTGTCCGCTCGCGCGAGAACGAAATCGAGACCAGCGCGTCCGTAACCGAAGACGGAAAGAAACTCGCGGCGAGTGTCGGCACGGACTGGGCGACCTACATTCGAGAGACTCCCGGCATGAGCGCGTTCGCATTCGAGGACGGTGTCGTCTATCACACCTACTCGGCCTACGCGCGTGGGTTGGACGCGCTGTGGACCACGTACCAATGGCTCGACCGGGCGCCGCGAGGTCGCAACGAGACCGGGTTCTGGATTCGCCGGCACGACGAGTACGAGTCGCTCCCTCGAAAAACCAGCTCGTGTTGCCACACTTCGGAGCCGCCCGCGTGAACCGTCATTGCCACTCGATGAACACGCGAGCCGGCGATGGTGGACGCCGGCGGACGGGAAGGTGTCGCGGCAATCAGCCGGCCTGCGGGTGCTCGACCCTTAACCTCAACGCCGGAAAGCGACGATGAATGCTGATTGCTGCGAGCTGGCGACGCCAGGCCACGCCGACGCTTCACAACCCCGGTCGCGCTGGATTCGTGGCGGCAAAATGGCAGGTTGGATCGCGCCGGGTGCGACCTTGGTGCTGCTCCCCAAGTGCCCCGCGGCATATGTGGCATTGGCAACCGGCATGGGCGTCTCCTTCTCAACAGCCAGATGGTTGCGGGCGACGGTTGTGGTGGGATGTCTCGCCTGGCTGGCATTGCTTTCGGTGAGATGCGTCAGGCACATCCTTGCCCGGAAAATCCGCGATGCCGACCTCGTTTGAGCTGTTCGATACGCTACTTTGGTTTCCTCGTCCGGACGCAGCGCTCGTAGTTCGGCGGGCCAGAGTCCAGTGAGCAGACGTTCACGACGAAATCGGCGAAGAACGGAAAGGTTGGGAGCCCGCCTCCCAACTTTTCCGCGTGATGCGACTACCCCTCAATGACGAGTTGCGAATTCATTGCGATGGTGTTCGCCACGTTGTAGTAGTTGGGCGAGGCGATCATCACGGTCCGGTGCACTTTCTCGAACTGCTCCGGGGTGCCATTCCCTTTGATAAAGACCCGGTAACGCAACTGTTCATAACCGGCCTTCACCGACGGATCGAGACTGTAGAGCCCGCGCAAATCAATGTCGCCTTCGGTTTCGATGCGCAGATCTTCAAGTTCGATGCCCGCAATCGAGCAATAGGCGACATAGGTGACAATCATGCACGCGTTGGGCGCGGCGAGCAGGTATTCCTGCGGGTTGGCGTGCTTATTTGTCCCGCCCAGTTCGACGGGTTCATCGATTTTGATCGTATAGTCCTTCTCGACTTTCTTCCCTCCAATGGTGCAGCTCGAGACCTTCGTGTCCGAACGCGCGCCGCTTTGCCATTGAGAGGAAACGTTCCAATGGGTCATGCCTTTGGCGGGATCGGCCGCAACCGCGTTGACCGCGGCGAGAAGCGCCTCGGTATCGATGCCGTTGATGGTATGGGGTTGAGCAATGGTATTCATATTTTACTTTCCATGTGTTTGTTGGTTTTACGCTGCGCGGCCTCACAGCTCGCAGACGAGATCTCCTTAGGCTTACCGCGTGCCGCCGGAGTCCTGTCTATGTAAGCTATTGATGCGGAATACTATGCGGATTGGATGATGGGCGATTATGGCTCGCGAGAACTCGCGAATAACGAGTTTTCGCGACGGTAGTTGCGGAGTTTCGTGAGCCTGCACACTAACTCCGGCGCCGAATCCCCAGCGACTTCATGCGAGAGCTGAGTGTGGAAGCTGCAAGTCCGAGGCGCTGCGCCGCGCCACTTTCACCGGCGATTCGCCCCCCACAAGCGACAAGTGCCCGCTCGATGTTTGATCTCTCCAGTAGTTCAAGCTCACGCGCGGTGAGAATCGGCCCATCCTCCATCGGTGGTTCTGCGGAAGGCGACGGCACAACAATTCGAGCCGGCATCGCGCGATGAAGTTCCAGCCGGCTGCCCGAGGACAGGATGATGGCGCGTTCGATGACGTTTTGGAGCTCCCGCACGTTGCCCGGCCAGGCGTAATCCTGAAGCCGCCGGATGTCGTCTGGATGGAGTGGTTCAATCCGCCGCCCCATTCTCCGGGCAAATTGTTCGACGAACTCGCGCGCCAACAGCGAGATATCCAATCCCCGCTCGCGCAACGGCGGTACGCGCACCGGAAAGACGTTGAGTCGGTAAAACAAATCTTCGCGGAACTTCCCCTCGTTCGTCATGGCGGAGAGATCCCGATTCGTCGCGGCGACAATGCGGACATCCACCTTCCGCGTGCGGGCGCTCCCGAGCGGCTCGAATTCACCTTCTTGTAAAACGCGCAGAAGTTTGGATTGCAGATCAAGTGGCAACTCCCCGACTTCATCGAGGAAAATGGTTCCTTCGTCCGCCAGCGCGAAGCGCCCCTCGCGCCTCGTTGCCGCACCGGTGAACGCGCCTCGCTCGTGGCCGAAGAATTCACTCTCCATCAGAGTGCCGGGAATCGCGGCGCAATTCACCCGCACCAGGGGCTTGCGTTTGCGCGCGCTCCCCTCGTGGAGAGAGCGAGCAATGAGTTCCTTGCCCGTGCCCGTCTCGCCGGAAACGAGCACGGTGGCATCCGTGGCCGCCACGCGTTTGAGCGCACTAAACAAGTCTTTCATCGCCGGGCTGGCGCCGAGCATTTCTCCCATGCCGGCCGTTTCACGGGCGGTGTCGCGCAGGAATTCCGCCTCGGCGGTCAGCAGTTCGATGCGTCGTTCGGCGGCCAGGCGTTCGTCCACATTGCGGAAGATGACGGCATGAAAATTTTCGCCTCGATTGCGGAATCGCGAGATGGTCGCTTCGGTGGGAAGCGTGGTCTTGTCCCATCGCTGCACGGTGAAGCTTTGCGGAATCCAAAGCTGGCCGCGCCCCTCCGGTTGGGCGTCGATTTCCTTTACGAACGTATCAAACCGCGCGGCGCTTCGCGCGGGCAGGAAATCGCGAAGGTTTTCATGGAGCAAATCCTCGCGTGTGCAGCCAAAGAGCCGCTCGGCTGCAGGATTTGCCCGCGCGATCCCGCCGGCGGCATCCAAAACGATCACGGCATCCATCGCGCCATCCAACAGCGCATTGAGTTGCTGTTCGCGGGTTTGGACTTCCAGCTCTCGCTTCAAACGCTGCTGTTCCGCCGCGGCGCGGGCGGCGAAGATTTCAAAAAGGGAAAGCAGACGTGGCTCGGGAGGGAGCGGCTTGGTGTCAAGCACGGCGAGATGTCCCATGAGCGAATCATCCGTATCCGCGAGAGGCACGCCAAGGTAGCTTACGGCATTGATGGGAACGAGATCCTTGTCGTCCGGATACAATTCAATGACGCGCTCCGGCACATGAACCCGCCGGCGCTCGGCAATGACGTGAGCGCACGCCGTCCCGGCGATGTCATATTCATAGTTCTCGACAAAGGAACCCTTCAGCCAAAATGCGTGTGCCCGCAGCCGGCGCGCTTCCGGCAGATACTCCGTGACCCAAGCCCCCGCCGTTCCCATCACCACGGCCAGGTTCTTAACGAGCGCGCGAAAGAACTCGACACCCGTCTCCGCCACCGTGCCCTCAACCACGAGGCGAAGGGCCGCAGCCTCATCAGCGTCCATTTGTCCCGAAGCCATTTCGTGAGATTATCACTTCGGAAGCCTCAGGTAAATCACCGCGCGCCTATCCTCCGGGCCCATCAGGAATCCGCGTTCAGCACGATCCGATAGCGCGCCTTTCCAGATCGCAGGCGCTCCAAGGCGTCATTGACCTTCGACATCGGAAAGGCCTCGGTGATGGGTGCGATGGAATGCCGTGCGCTGAAGGCTTCGAGTGGTTTGAAGACAGCGCCTACATTATGAAGATGGCCTTTAGGCGCAAGGGTTTCGAGGAAACCTGCAACGTCCAAAGGCACGTTGATGGCGGAGATGATAAGGTCAAGGCTCTTGGAAAGCTTCAGCGTAGGCATGGAATTCAGAACTGTTTTCCCCGGGTTCCAGGCGGGGTGATTTCAGGGAACGCTGGGTTGTCGACGCCGTCGATGTATTCAAGGTGGTCATACCATTTTGGGTATTCACAGTTGCACAGTTGGACTTCCGGTCTTGCTGCGCGACGGGGACTCAAGTCTCGCATACGGATTCTACCACAGAGGACAGCGAGAATCCCGCCCGGTATCGCCAACCCAAAACTCCGGGGCTTTCGCGGCAGCCATCGGGACAGTTTGTTCGATCATCCGTGTTTTCCTTTCAAGCCAACGGCGGCCGCGACGGTTTATCGCGGCGAGCACGAATCGACGATCTCACCCGGCGTCACTACGGCGCTTCCGTAGTTTCGAACTGGGATGTCGCGTGTCGCCTGTCTTGCGAATCTGCTTGCGGCCCGTTCAGGACCGGGTTGTGCCACCCGCCGGGAGGTGCGATTCTCTCGGCTTCACGCGGCCCCCAGGAACCCGGTTTATATTCGTGGATGGGCGTACCTGCCTTCAGCACGGGATCCACCACCCGCCATGCTTCCTCGACGTAATCCTCGCGCGCGAACAACGTCGCGTCACCGACCATCGCATCTCCCAGCACCCGCTCGTAGGCATCCATTTCCCTGGCGGACGGGTGCCGCGCGGCCAGCATTTCCGACTTCTGGCTCTTTGACTCTTCGATTGGCGAGGTCACGTTCAGGCCGAACGCGATCACGACATCGGGACTGATCCGCAACCGCACATAGTTCGAAGCGAGGTCGTAGCGTTGATACATGGTGGGCGGTAATCGCAAATGCATCTGGATTTCGGTGCATGTGACAGCCAGACTTTTCCCGGCGCGGATATAAAAAGGAACGCCGCGCCAGCGCCACGAATCGATGTGCAGTTTAAGCGCCGCAAAAGTCTCCACCTGGGATTCCGGCGCGACGCCCGGCTCTTGCCGATAGCCTCGGAATTGTCCGCGAACCAGGTTCTTCGGGTCGATGGGTGCGATAGCTTTGAGAACCTTTACCTTTTCGTCACGGATCGATTCGCTGTCGGTGCGGACAGGCGGCTCCATGGCCAGATTGGCCAGCACCTGGAACAAATGGTTTTGCACCACATCCCGGACGGTGCCCACCTGTTCATAAAATGCGCCGCGGCCCTGGACACCGAACTTCTCGGCCATCGTGATTTGCACACTCTCAACGTGGGACCGGTTCCAGAATGGCTCGAGCATCATGTTGGCAAAACGAAAGAACAGGATGCTGTGCACCGGCTGCTTGCCGAGATAATGGTCGATTCGGAAAATCGCCCTCTCATCAAAGGTCTTGAGCAGGATCGAATTCAACTCACGCGCGGAAGCGAGGTCGCGGCCAAACGGTTTTTCCAGGATAACGCGGGCATTGCCGGTGCAACCCGTTTTGGCCAGTTGCTCGACGACGATCGCGAACGCGGCCGGCGGAATCGCGAGGTAGTGCGCGGGATGTTGCGCGGCGCCGAGTTCCCGCCGGAGCGCCTGGAATGTGGACAGATCGTTATAGTCGCCATCCACGTACCGCAACAACGCGCTCAGTTTATCAAACGCTTCCGGATCGAATTCCCCGTGTTGCTTCACACTCTCTTTCGCGCGCGCCCTGAGTTGGTCGAGCGTCCAGCCCGCCTTGGCCACACCGACGACCGGCACATCGAGATGTCCGCGTTTCACCATCGCCTGGAGAGCGGGGAAAATCTTTTTGAAAGCCAGATCCCCCGTGGCGCCAAAGAATACGAGAGCGTCCGAACGAGTTACTTTCATGAATCGATTACTTTGCAGGTTTCTCCAAGTGGCCGCCAAATCCAAATCGCATCGCAGAGAGGATCTTGTCCTGGAAATCGGCTTCTCCGCGCGAAGCGAAGCGTTCGTAAAGTGCCGTGGTCAAAACCGGCACGGGTACGCCTTCGTCAATCGCCGCTTTAATGGTCCAACGGCCTTCGCCGGAATCCGAAACGCGTCCCTCGAACTTCGACAGGTGCGGGTCGGCTGCCAAAGCACTCGCGGTCAGGTCCAGCAGCCAGGAAGCAATGACGCTGCCGCGGCGCCACACTTCGGAAATGTCGGCAAGATTCAGTTCATACTGGTAATGTTCCGGGTCGCGTAGCGGAGTTGTTTCGGCATCCATTTCACTCGGCCGCATCCCGGCCGATGCTGCCTTCAAAACGCCCAGACCCTCGGCATAAGCGGCCATGAGGCCGTACTCGATGCCGTTGTGGACCATTTTGACAAAGTGACCGGCGCCGTTGGAGCCGCAATGCAAATAGCCTTGTTCGGCAGTGCCGCCGAGTCTGTCTCGTCCCGGAGTGCGCGCGAGGCTGCCGATCCCCGGTGCCAGCGAGGCAAAAATGGGATCGAGCTGCCGGACCACCTGCTTTTCGCCACCGATCATCATGCAATATCCGCGTTCCAGGCCCCAGACACCGCCACTCGTACCGACATCAACGTAGTGAACACGCTTCGTTGCGAGCTCCTGCGCGCGCCGGATGTCGTCCACGTAATAGGAGTTGCCGCCGTCAACCAGCGTATCTCCCGGCTCGAGAAAAGGCAGAATATCGCTGATCGTCTTGTCCACAACCGCTGCCGGAACCATCAGCCAGACGGCGCGCGGCTTCGCCAGTTTCTTCGCGAGGTCGGCGAATGAAGACGAGCCAACGGCTCCGTCACGGGCCAAATTCTCGACCGCTTTCGGCGTTACATCGAACACGGAGCACGGATGGCCCGCTTTGAGGAGGCGTCGAACCATGCTGCCACCCATGCGACCCAACCCCACCATTCCCAATCCCATTTGCGAATCTGATTTCACGCGAGGTTGCCCTTCAGCTTCCGATAACGACGGATGAGGTTGTTCGTCGAACTGTCATGGTTCAGCCGGGGTGCGGTGTTGCTTTCGAGCTCGGGAATAATCCGCTGAGCCAGCACTTTGCCGAGTTCCACCCCCCACTGGTCGAACGAATCGATGTGCCAGATCACGCCCTGGGTGAAGACACAGTGCTCGTACAACGCGACGAGTTTGCCGAGAACTTCTGGCGTCAGCCGATCGGCGAGGATCGTGTTCGATGGCCGGTTGCCCTCGAAGACGCGATGCGGCGCCAGCCACGCAGGCGTGCCTTCGGCTTTCACTTCGGCCAACGTTTTGCCAAAGGCCAATGCCTCGGCCTGGGCGAACACATTCGCCAGCAATATGTCGTGGTGAGACCCCAGCGACGTCAGCGCGTTGCCAAACGCGATAAAGTCGCACGGGATCAAACGTGTTCCCTGGTGGATCAACTGATAGAAAGAATGCTGGCCGTTGGTGCCCGGCTCGCCCCAATAAATCGGCCCGGTCTGGCATTCCACCGGCCTTCCATCCAGCGTCACGTGCTTGCCATTGCTCTCCATCGTCAACTGCTGCAGGTAGGCGGGGAAGCGTTTAAGGTATTGTTCGTAGGGCAGAACGGCCACGGTTTCCGCGCCAAGAAAATCGTTGTTCCAGATGGAGAGCAAAGCCAAAAGAACCGGCAGATTCTTGTCAAATGGCGCCGTGCGGAAATGTTCGTCCACCTCGTGAAAGCCCTGGAGCATTTTACGAAAGTTTTCCGGGCCAACAGCGAGCATGGTCGAAAGGCCGATGGCCGAATCCATCGAATAGCGTCCGCCGACCCAATCCCAGAACCCGAACATGTTGGCCGGATCCATCCCGAACGCGGCGACTTTTTCGGCATTGGTCGAGACGGCGACGAAGTGTTTTGCCACGGCTTTGGGATTGTTCCCCAAACCTGCCAACAGCCACGCCCGCGCGCTTTGGGCGTTGGTCATCGTTTCAAGGGTCGTAAATGTCTTGGAGGAAACAATGAACAGTGTTTCGGCAGGATCCAGGTCCTGCGTCGCTTCCACGAAATCGATTCCGTCCACGTTGGAAACGAACCGGAAGGTGGTCGCGCGGTCACTGTAGGGTTTGAGCGCTTCATAGGCCATGACCGGGCCGAGATCGGAGCCGCCAATGCCGATGTTGACGACATTGCGAATGCGCTTGCCGGTGTGCCCTTTCCAACCGCCGCTGCGGACGCGCCGGGTGAAGGCCGTCATCCTGTCGAGCACGGCATGGACTTCCGGCACAACATTCCTGCCGTCCACGGTGATAGAAGCACCCTTGGGGGCGCGCAGGGCCACATGCAGCACGGCGCGGTTTTCGGTGCGATTGATCTTGTCCCCGCGGAACATCGCATCAATCGCCGCCCGCAAGCCGGATTCCCTCGCCAACGCCATCAACAGCCCGAGGGTTTCGTCGGTGATTCGGTTCTTCGAATAATCAAGAAAAAGTCCGGCCGTTTCGGCGGTCATTCTCAGCCCGCGCTGGGGATCGGTTGCGAACAGTTTTCGAAGATGCATCTTTCGCAGCTTCTTGTGATGAGCCTCGAGGGCCTTCCAGGCCCGGCGTTGAGAGAGTGGTTTGCGGGTCGCTTTCATGCTGATAATGCTATCAATTCCTTCCCGGGGCTGAGTCGCGGCCTTGCCTGAATCGGAACGTTGCTTGGGATGAAGAGTGCTTTGACCCGCCGCGAAAAGCTTGCCGAGAGTGCCGCCGATGTCAATGACCGGGACGTTTATCATTGCGACCTCGTTCAGGCTCATTCAGTGCGGTCTTGCAGCCGCCACCGGCGCCCATCCGGATTCCTCCTGCCAGCCGCCGCCGAGCGCTTTGTAAAGAGCCACAACCGCCAATAGTTGGTCGCGCTGCGTGCGGGCCAAATTCAGTTGCGCGGGGAAAAGCTGCTGTTGAGCCTCGAGAACTTCGTAATAGCCGGCTTTACCAGCCACGTATCGATCGGAAGCGAGTCTCACCGCCTGCTGGAGTGCTCCGGCCTGGTTCGCCTGATGTTCGCGAATTTCGGCCAATCGCTCGCGCGACACAAGCGCATCGGATACTTCCCGGAATGCATTGAGCACCGTTTGTTCGTATCGGAGCCCGGCCTCTGCTCGCGCCGCCTTGGTTTCGCGATATTGCCCGACGAGCCGGCCTCCTTGAAACAATGGACCCGTCCCTTCGGCGGCGATACCCCACGCATTCGCACTTCCAAGAGTAAACGCGGACAATTCGGGACTGGCTTTTCCCAGCAAAGCGGTCAGTCCGATTTTGGGAAAGAACTCGGCGATGGACTCGCCAACTTGGGCATTGGCCGAGCGCAAAAGCTGTTCGGTCTCCCGAATATCCGGTCGACGCTCCAGCAAGGAGGATGGCAATCCCACGGGAATCTGCGGCCCTATTTCCGACCCGAGCAACGTCGTTGGCCGCTGGATGGCGCCGGGGTTTTGCCCCAACAGGATGCCAAGTTGATTTTCTGTGATGGCGATCTGCCGCCGAATCGACGGCAATGCCGCCGCGGCCTCCTCAAAAGCGGCCTCTGCGCGTGACGATTCCAGGGCCGATGCCGTTCCGCCCGCCAAACGCTGGCTGAAAATTCTCAAGCTCCCGGCAAACGAATTGGTTGCGCGGCCGGCGATTTGCAATTCCTCGTCCAATTCCAGCAACTGGAAATAAGCCGTAGCCACATCGCCCAAGAGACTGAGCCGCACGCCTCGGCGGGTTTCCTCGGACGCCAGGAATCGCGCGCGCGCAGATTCATTGAGGCGGCGAACCCGGCCCCAAAGATCCACTTCCCAGAAGGCATTTAGCGTGGCCGCAGCGGAATTGACCGTGGCTCCGCCGTTCGGGAACGGTGAGCCGAGCAAATCATTTCTTCCGCGGCTGACCGTTCCCCCATAAGCAGCGCTCGGGACGAATTGCGATCTTGCCTGCATGGCCGCCGCGCGGGCTTGTTCCACGCGGGTCGCAGCGATACGCAAATCATAGTTGTTCGTGAAGGCCTGCCGGATCAGCGCCTGCAACGTGGCGTCCTGGTAAACCTCCCACCAGGCCAACTCCGTGGTTAGAGCATTCGTGGGCGCGTGGTCACCTCGGAAGGCCGCGGGCGAATTGATGACGGGGCGCTGATAATTCGGACCGACGGCGCAACTGGCAAACAACGCCATGGCGCAAATCACGGCCGTCCAACAAACCGGACAAGAGTTCCGGGCACTCATATGCTGCCCTCGTTGGCGGCCTGGCCAGGCGGACCGGCTTTGACCGCCGCCTTCGCATCGCGCCGCTTCCGGGCGAAATTCTCAATCACATAAAACGTGACGGGAATCAGACAGACCGCGATGCACGTCGCCGCCAGCATCCCGCCAATAACCACGGTGCCGATGATGCGACGCGAAACCGCTCCCGCGCCGGTGGCGAGTCCCAGCGGCACAGTTCCCAGAATGAACGCAAAAGAAGTCATCAGAATCGGTCGCAGACGAATCCGGGCGCCGGTGAGTGCTGCTTCGATGAGCGGTGTGCCTTTCTCGTATTCGAGCCGGGCGAACTCGACGATGAGAATGGCGTTCTTGGCGGCCAACCCGATAAGCATCACCAGGCCGATTTGGGCATAAACATTGTTGACCATTTGTCGCGACCACAACGCCGCGAAAGCGCCAAGCACGGCGATGGGGGTGCCCAACAGAACGCTGAAGGGCAGGCTCCAGCTTTCGTAAAGCGCGGCCAGAATCAAAAAGACGAACAGGAAGGACAGGCCGAATATGGCTGCCGGCGAGACGCCTTGCTGCGCTCGCTTTTCCTGAAATGAAATTCCGAGATAATCATAACCCATCTCGGCGGGCATGTTTTGCGCAAACACTTCTTCCAGGGCTTTCATCGCCTGCGCTGAACTATAGCCGGGCGCGGCAGCGCCATTAATCTGCGCGCTGCGATAGAGGTTGTAACGCATCGTGAACTCGGGTCCGGAAATCGATTTCGTGCTGGTGAGCGCCGCGAGCGGGACCGACTCGCTGTAATGATTGCGGACATAGAACAGGCCGAGATTCTCGGCGCGGGTCCGGTAGTCGCCTTCGGCCTGCAGATAGACCTGCCACTGCCTCCCAAAGCGGTTGAAGTAATCAATGAAATATCCGCCCATGAACGTTTGCAGCGTCTGGTAAACCTCCGACAGGTCCACCCCCTCCTTGAGCGTCTTATCCCGATCCACATTCACATACAGTTGCGGCACACTCGGCAGAAAAGTCGTGTTGATACTCGCGATTTCAGGACGCTTGCGCGCCGCTTCCATGAACTTCGTCACGTTTGCGGAGAGAAACGAAATGTCCTTCCCCGCCCGGTCTTCGAGAATGAACGTGAACCCGCCCGCCGTGCCAACACCCTGGATCGCGGGCGGGGGAAAGGCGAACGCAACCGCGGCGGGAAGCCGCGCAAGCTTCTGGTTCAAGTGCGCGCGGATAGCGTCGATCCTTTCCTCCGGGCGGCGGCGCTCGCTCCAATCTTTCAGGCTCAACCAGAGAAATGCGCTATAGGTGTTGCGCGAGAAACTGAGCAGACTGAAACCCGCGACCGTCGTGCAGTCCTTCACCCCGGGGGTGGCCAGCGCAATGTCCTCCACCTGCTTGCAGACGGCCGAGGTTCGTTCGAGCGAAGCCGCAAACGGCAGTTGAACGTTTGCGAAGAGAAATCCCTGGTCTTCTTCCGGCAAAAACCCCGAGGGCAGCGTCTTTCCGAAAATCGCCACGGCCACCCCCACGACGCCCAGAAACACCAGGCTGACCGCGGACTTCCGAATCAAGGCCCGGCACACACCGACGTAACCCTCGTTGAGCCGGCGATAGCCACGGTTGAACCCGGCAAAAAAACGCCCAAGCGGCCCCCGGGTTTCACTTTTCGGTCGCAACAACAACGCCGAAAGCGCTGGACTCAGCGTCAGGGCATTGAACGCCGAGATGAGAACGGAGACGGCGATGGTGACGGCGAATTGTTGATAAAGCCTGCCGGTGATTCCCGGAATGAACACCGTGGGCAGGAAAACGGCGGACAGAATGATGGCAATGGCAATCACCGGGCCGGACACTTCCTCCATCGCCTTGAGCGTCGCCTGTTTCGGCGGCATTCCTTGCTCAATGTGAAGTTCGACAGCTTCCACCACCACGATGGCGTCGTCCACGACGAGGCCAATGGCCAGCACCAGGCCGAAGAGGGATAGGGTGTTGATGGAAAAACCGAGCAGGGGAAAAAGCGCGAACGTGGCGATCAGCGAAACGGGCACCGCGAGCAACGGAATCAGCGCCGCGCGCCAGCCTTGGAGAAACAGAAATACCACGAGCATCACCAGAGCGAGCGCTTCCCAAAACGTCTTGCCGATTTCGCGAATTCCTTCGGTGACCGCCTTGGTAGTGTCAATCGTGATTCGGTAATCGAGGTCGGACGGAAACCGGCCTTTCAATTCCGCCATTAGTTTTCGAACGCCGTTGGCCGCCTCGATGGCGTTCGAGCCGGGAAGTTGATAGAGGGCAAGCACGGCGGTCGGTTTCCCATTGAACCGGCCAATGACATCATAGTCCGCCGCGCCCAATTCGATCCGTGAGACATCCTTCAATCGCACGATCGACCCGTCCGGCGTCGCGCGAAGCACGATGTCGCCGAATTCCTCCGCCGAAGTCAAACGGCCTTGCGCGCGGACCGTATAGGTGAATTCCTGGCCGGGCGGGCTCGGACGACCGCCAATCTTGCCGGCCGGGTTCACTTTGTTTTGGCTCTCGACGCCGCGGATGATCTCCGGAACGGTAATGTTGAGCTTGGCCAATTGGTCCGGCTTCACCCAGATCCGCATGGCGTACTGGCCGGCGCCGAAGACCTGCACCTGCGAAACTCCCGGCACGCGACTCAAGGCGTCATTGAGGTTGATCTGCGCATAATTGGCGAGGAACTCGGCGTTTCGGGTGCCGCCGGGCGAACTCAACGCGACGATGATGAACGGGGCCGAGAGGGATTTCTGGACGGTGACGCCGAAATTGCGGACCTCGGCGGGCAACTGCGATTCCGCCTGGGCGTAACGCAACTGGGTCAGCACATGATCGATGTTCGGGTCGGTGCTGAGATCAAAATTCACGAACATGCGCATCAGCCCGTTGTTCGCGTTGATCGAGTACATGTAATTCATGTTGTCCACGCCGCTCATCTGCTGCTCGATCGGCGTGGCCACCGATTGCTCGATGGTCTGCGCGTCCGCGCCCACATAGTTCGCCTGGATGAAGATTTCGGGCGGTACGATGTTTGGAAACTGCGCAATGGGCAACCCCAGCATCGTCACGAGACCGACGATGACCATGATGATCGAAATCACCATGGCGACGATCGGCCGGTCGATGAAGAATTTTGACATTGGATTTAGTGGTTCAACGGCGGCGGGGCGGATGGCATTGGCTCCGCCACAAAATTCGTCGTGATCACCGTCAGCCCCTCACGGACTTTCTGAATGCCTTCGACCACGACGCGCTGGCCCGGATGAAGCCCCTCTTCGACGATCCATAAATCACCACTCCGATCTCCGACGCGCACCGGCTGGATGTGGATCTGGTTGCCCTCGCCCAGGACCGCGACCTGGTAGCTGCCTTGCAGTTCCGACACCGCGCGTTGCGGGACGAGCAGCGCATCATGCTTGACGTCGAACTTGACGCGGATGCGGGCGAATTCCCCGGGACGAAGGGAATAGCTGGGATTGGGGAAAAGCGCCGCCAGGCGGAGTGCGCCGGTGGTTGGGCCAATTTGCCGGCCCGCCGCATAGATTTTGCCTTTGAGCGGATACACCGTGCCGTCGGTGAGGATCAGCTCAATCTCCAACTGCTTGAGCCGATCATAGCGATCGCTCTCCGTGGAAAACAGTTTGGTAAAGTTGATGTAGGCCTGCTCGGTGACGCGATAATAGGCTTTCATGGGATCGATGGTGGAAACCGTAGTCAACTCCCCGGAGGCAGGCCCCACGAGGTCGCCGATCTGGGCTTTCGCGATGCTTGCGATCCCATCAATGGGGGAAGTGATTCGGGTGAATTCGTAGTTCAACTGCGACTGTTCGACTTGCGCTTTTGCGGAAAGAACGGCGGCTTCGGCTTCCAGGTTGGCCTGGACGGCGTCGTCGTATTCCTCCTGGCTGATGGCTTTGCCCTTCACGAGTGGCTCATAACGTTTCACGTCGAGTTTCGTTTTGCCGAGCCGGGCCTCCGCCTGCGCCAGAAGTCCTTTGGCCTGGTCGAGTGCCGCCTGAAAGGGGCGCGGATCAATCTCGAACAACAGATCGCCCTTCTTGATCGGATCGCCCTCGATATAGTTCTGCTTCAGCAAATAGCCGGTCACCTGGGCTCGAATCTGGGCGTTCACCAGTCCGTCCAGTGTGCCAATCCACTCATGATAAATCGGCACGTCCGCTTGCGTGACGGCGGCAACTTCAACCAGCGGGGGTGGAGACGTGGCGGGAGCTTTGGGCTTGCAGCCGGCAGAGAAAACCCCCAGCGCCGCGAGAACTGCAGCAACGAGCCTGAATGCCAGGAGCGCTTTCATTCCTTTGTCGTTTTCATAAATCCGCTCTCACAGGCAACAGCGAGAATTCGACCCCGAATGGCCAATCGAATTTCGCAGATCTTCGCGGTGCCCGTACAGGGAAGAAAGGGAGTCGTTGCTGTGTAATCGCCAACGCCTGCCGCCGCCGTTTGGTGCGCTCGGCAAACAACGGTTTCAGGTCGCCCGCGGATTTTTAGTTGATCACAATCCCGACCCGTGCCGCATCACCGTTGCCGGCGAGACTGTCACGTGACATTCTGGAAACGCCTCACGGATGAACTGCACCAGCGAAAGATCGAGCAAATCCAAAACCTTCTTCTTTTCCTCATCTTCCGCCAATTGTTCCTCGGATTTGATCTTGTAGCCGGACAATCGCAATATGCTGTTCGGCAGGAAGCCCTCGATCTCAACGTGGCCGGAAGCCCGCGAGCGACCAAGTGGCGAGGCCACGCTCCACAAACGGACATGCGGTTTGATGGTAAGATTGCGCGCGTGAGGCTTGAGCACGCCGTCGTCGCAGAGCGATTCAAAGTCCTCAAAGGACAGAGCGAGGTCTTCCACTGGCGCGAGCGCGGTCTCCTGCACGCCGTAAATCGTCGCGGTCAGTGGAGAAATCGCCGGACGCATCATCGGGAAGAAGATCACGTCATCAATGTTTTCCTGCCCGGTGAAAATCATCATCATGCGTTCGATGCCCGGACCGATGCCTGTTGTTGGAGGCATGCCGTATTCCAGTGCTTCGATGAAATCAAAGTCCAGCGTGTGGAACTTGCCGGCGTCGCGTTCCTCGGCATGGTAATCCTTGCGCCACGTTTCCAGCAAATGCACCGGATCATTTTGCTCGGACCAATTGTCGCCGCACTCCATTCCGGCGATAAAGATTTCAAATCGCTCCACGAAACGCGGGTCTTCGGCCATTGGCTTGGCGAGTGGGGAAATCTCAATCGGATGTCCATAGACAAGAGCCGGCTGAATCAAATCCTTCTCGACCGTCAGTTCAAACGCCTTCACCAACGCTTCGCCGACGCTCGGTTGCGGCTCGGGAATGTTCAGGGCGGCCAAATGCTGATTCGCTTCCGTCACGGTTTTAACGTCGCGAAAATCAATCCCCGTCTTCTCTTTCACCGCGTCCGATAGGCTCACACGCCGCCACGGCTTGCCGAAATCAATCTCGTGGCCGCGCACAGTAAATGTGGTTTTGCCGAACACCGTTACCGCAACGTGCCGGAACATGTCCTCAATGAGGTCCATGTTGTATTCGTAGTTCTCGTAGGCCGTCATGGTTTCGACCATCGAGAACTCCGGGTGATGGCTACGGTCAATGCCCTCGTTGCGGAAGTAGCGACCAATCGTATAAACCTTGTCGTAGCCAGCGACGATCAGCCGCTTCAGGTAAAGTTCGTGCGAAATGGCGAGATACATTTCGCAGCCCAGCGCATTGACATGGGTCTTGAACGGCTTGGCCGTTCCGCCGCCGTATTGGGGTTGAATGATGGGCGTGGTGAACTCCAGAAAACCGCGCTCGTTGAGGAACGACCGGATCGCGGCAACCATTCTGCAGACTGTGCCGAACCGCTCGAACGACGCTGGCTCAAGAATCGCGTCAAGGTAGCGCTTGCGCAGCACCTGTTCGCGGTCTTTCAAGCCCGACCACTGATCCGGCAACGGGCGGATTGCCTTGGCAAGCAGCCGCAATTCCTCCACCAGGACGGAGATCTCGCCACGCTCAGTCTTAATCACCTTCCCAGCCGCTTCCACGATGTCGCCCATGTCGAGCAAATTGGTTTCTGCATAACCGAGCCGGCCGGCGCTTGCGTCTGTGGGTTGGACGAGATTGCGCCGCAGAAACAATTGCAACTTGCCGGTCCGATCCTGAATGTGAGCGAACGCCAGCGCGCCCTGTTTGCGCCAGGACATCAACCGCCCGGCTACTGTAACCATCTTGCCTTCGTGGCTCGCAAACTCATCCAGAATTGTTTTGGTGTAGTGAGTCCGTCTGCTGCGCGATGGATAAGGGTTCAGCCCCATGGAACGCAAGGCCGCAGCCTTTGCCATGCGGCCGCTCCGAATTTCAATCAATGGATTTGTTGCCACAGTTTTCTTCTTTTAGTCAAAATCGCTTACTGTTTTGCTGACGCGATTTCCTCACAGATATTGGTAGCGCCGCGTGGTGAGGAACTGGTCGATTTTCCATGGTCGGTCTGGTGCTCTCACGCTGTCGCGTAAAGCTCGCTGCCCTTCTCGGTGAACTCGCGGGACTTTTCTTCCATTCCCTTCTTGGACGCCTCTTCTTCCGCGAATCCCAGTTTCACCGCAGGCTTGATTTGATTGCTCATGGCCCGATTGTGCCGAGGTTTCGACCGGCAAACAAGCCGCGGTACTCGGATGCGTTTTCAGGGGCTCACGCTGGAGCATCAGCGCGGATGAGCGTTTATCAGCAGGGCACAGCCAATGAGTAGAGTCGCGTTCATATTGCGTTCATTTCGTTCCCAGGGAATCAGCGCGAGCCGCCCGCGATGATCAGGGTTTCGCCCGTTATCCAGGAAGAGTCGGCGGACGCCAGGAAAACCGCCGCACCGGCGATGTCTTGTGGCTGACCTAGACGCCCGAGCGGCGTCCGGGCACGATGGTTTCGGCGAAGAGGCGCTCGATGTCTGTTTTCTTCGCCATGTCTGCCTGTGGACCGCGACGGTCTTACCGCCTGCGCTGGTGATTTCGGCCACGACCTTCTCTGCGTTGCATCCACAGGAAAGCCTGCGGTTTAGATTTATTTGGCGGGTACCAGCACCGGATCGCCTTGGCCCTTCACGAAGAACACGATGAATTTCGCCGGCTTGGTTTGGCTGGCGTTTCGCCCGACGACGTGAACATCATCGGGGCCCTCACAGAAGGTCTGACCAGGTGTCAGAGCCACTTCTTTTCCACCCCTTACCTGCATCACGATCGAGACTTCCAGCACATAAACGAACGCATGTCATGAGCAAATCTTTCGTTCTGCATTTGTGTTTTGAGACAAGCGAACTGGTCTGGTTGAGGCCGGTTCAGCCAACCGGCCTCACCTTAGTGGTCTGTTTCATAAATACGGTTACGTTCGTTGCGCCAGGGGTTTTTCGGCCAAACGAGGCCCGAGCAACGAGTATACCCGCAGCGGTCTGTAAGGCGCGAGCAACGAAGTCTGGCCGAAAAAGAACGGCCGCCCGGAGGGTTGCGCCGAATTTGGCCTGGGGCGGCGTTGCTCGGTCGGTCGAGTATCGCAGGGGATACACTCTCGCCCTCGCGCCTTGCCTCAGGCCAAATTGAGCGCAACGAACGTGACCGTATTTATGAAACAGACCACTAAGAGATCCCCTAATGGGCGACCGCCGCTGTTTTCGCTGCGGTCTGCGTATTCCTACTCAGGTTCTGTCCCGCAGACTGCTTGAGCCAGGTTTCGAAACCCGTCTCGCCGAGCCGGGCGTTGTTGCCCGGAACCAAGGTGCGCTCCTCGATTTTTGCGCCAGAGTATCGGGCGTTTGGATCGGCGACCACTTCGCGCGAATCATTGAGCGATTTCAATCGCCTGCGCACCAAATCTTCGAGGCTAAACGTCTCCGGGCCCCCGATTTCGACGGTGCCATTGATCGGCGGTCCGACGGCGATCCGGCCCACAGCACTTGCGACATCATCGGCGGCCATCGGCTGGAAAAGTGCATCCGACAAACGCACCTTCTTGCCGTCGGAGGAAATGTCGGCAAGCTGTTTCAGGAATTCGAAAAACTGTGTAGCCCGGACGATGGAGTAGGGAATCGTTCCGCCTTTGATCAGCTTTTCCTGAACGATCTTGGCCCGGAAGTAGCCGCTTTCGGACAGCCGCTCGGTTCCAACGACGGAAAGTGCGACGTGATGTCCGACGCCGGCTGACGCTTCATGGGCGAGGAGGTTGCGGGTTGACGTCTCAAAGAAGTTCATCACCGCCGCATCCTCCCACGAAGGAGCGTTTGTTACGTCAACGACCACCGAAGCGCCCTTCAGCACTTCGGCCAGTCCCTTGCCGGTAAGGGTGTTGACGCCGGATTTGGGAGATGCGGCAACTGCTTCGTGCCCGTGGTCGCGTAACCAGGGTACGAGCTTTGACCCGATGAGTCCACTGCCGCCGATCACTACAATGTTCATGATTGTTTCCTTTCCATTTTCGGATTTACGCTGCTTTCTTTAGCGCTCGCGCCTGCTCCTGTAAGAACTCGAGCAAGCCGGAGTTGACCTGATCCTGAAGGGTGGCCGTCAGACCATGGGGAGCACCGGGATAATAGATTTCCTTCGCCCCTTTGATCAACCTGGCGGATTTCCTGGCCGAAGCTTTGACGGGAACGATCTGGTCGTCTTCGCCGTGCATGACCAGCGCCGGCACGTCGAACTTCTTCAGATCCTCCGTCTGGTCCGTTTCTGAGAATGCCTTGATGCTTTCGTAGGCGTTCTTGAGACCGGCCTGCATGCTCCAGAGCCAGAACTGGTCGAGAATTCCCTGCGAGACTTTGGCGCCCGGCCTATTGGCACCATAGAATTGCACCGCCAGATCTTTGTAGAATTGAGAGCGATCCCATATGAGGGCGCTCCGCAGATCGTCAAACACCTGCATCGGCAGGCCTTCGGGATTTGATGCCGATTTCAACATGATCGGCGGCACGGCGGCAATGAGGACCGCTGCGGCGACGCGCTTTGTCCCGTGGCGGCCGATATAGCGCGCGACTTCCCCGCCTCCGGTGGAGTGGCCAACCAGCGTCACGTTCTTAAGATCGAGCGCCTCGATGACCGCCGCAAGATCGTCGGCATAGCCATCCATGTCGTTTCGGTTGGCAGCCTGGCTTGATCGGCCATGACCGCGGCGGTCATGCGCGACTACGCGGAAGCCGTGCTGCGCGAGGAAAAGCATTTGGCCATCCCAGGCGTCTGAGTTCAGCGGCCAACCGTGCGAGAATGTCACGACCGCGCCTTCGCCCCAGTCCTTGTAATGGATCTCCGTTCCATCTTTCGTTTTGATTGTGCTCATATGCGCTGTTCCTTTCTGTTCGTGTTGGGTCTTGCGAGAAAGTGCGTTCTTGGAACGGATGACGCCAAGTTCGGCGGCAGTGGTGGTCATGGCCGCAGAGCGCAAGAAAGTGGCGGCGATCATAAGCGGTTTCGGCAGGTCGTCTCATTCGACAGCTTGACGTTTCCGAGTTGGTTCACGGGCTGATCCGATTTCAAAAACCGTGTCAACAATGAGCGGCGCGCCAATGGGCAGACTTTGAACTCCATAGACCAACCGGACGTGGCCAGGCTCTGATCCAAAAATCTGGACGAACAGATTTGACGCGCCATCCGCCACTAGGGCGTGCTTGACAAACTGCTCGGAGGTCGCCATGAGCACGGTCAACTTCATGAGCTTTTTGAGTCGATCCACGCTGCCGAGATGTTCCTTCGCCGCCGCCAGCGCATTAAGCGAAGCGATGCGCGCGGCTTCTTGGCCATCCTTGACCGATAGGTTTTCACCGAGGCGTCCAGAAATGGAGAGCTTGCCGTTCACTACCGGCAGCATTCCGCTCAGGAACAGCAAGCCTTCCGCTTCCGAAGATTCCACGTAAGCTCCCAACGGTGTCGGAGGCACGGGCAGCACGATGCCAAGCCTGGTGAGGCGCGAACTCGGACTGTCCGCCCCGGTTTTATTACCATTTCGCGCCTGCATGTGCTCCTCCATCAATTCGAATGTTTTCGCCGTTCACCATCGGCGCGGCTTCCAGGTAGAACAGTGCATCCACGATTTCTGAAACTCGAACCAATCGCGGAATTGGGCTCAGTTTCTTTAGTTGCTCGTGGTCATCGTTGGCGTGCATGGGCGTGTCAACAACGCCGGGTGAAATCGTGTTGACCCGAATCGCGTCCGCCACGAATTCCATCGCCAACGCGCGGCTGAACGCCGGGATGGTGGATTTGGTGAGGACGGGCAGTGAGATGGCCGCGCCCGCCAACGGTTGCTCGGCCACGGCCGCCGAAATGCTCACGATGTGCCCGGCCTTCTGTTTGCGCATTTGCGCGACGACTCGCTGCGTTATGAAAAAGTATCCGGCGACGTTCGTGCCGATCATCGTCTCAAAATCCTCCGGCGTGTATTCAATGAATGGCTTCGGAACGTAGATGCCCGCATTGTTTACGAGGAGGTCTATGCGACCGAAATGCCTGACGGCCGCATCGGCCACCTTTTCGGCGATCTCACTCTTCCCAATGTCGCCGTCGACCAGGACGAGGTGCTCTGAGGCTTTCAAATCCTTGGAGTTGCTGATCGTGCGGGAATTTGCCACGACGCTGTAGCCGCGTTCAAGCAGCGCCTGCGTGATACCCAAGCCGATGCCGCTAGACGCGCCGGTGACAATTGCCATGCGTTCCTTGGTCACTTTTTGTTTTGCGTCCATATGCGCTTGATTTCACTTTCCTCTGGGGATGAACCCAGGAACTCCTGTGTCCACAACGGGGTTGAATCTCATCCGTAACCTGATTCCTTCGTTGATTTCCCGCATCGCGTCTTCAGGAAGAGTGGAAACATCGAAGTTTTCCTTGATACGACCTGGAGTCTTCGAGGTGGTTAGCAGTGCCGTCCCGCGTTGGATCGCCCACGCGAGAGCGACTTGAGCCGGAGTTTTGCCAACGCGGTTAGCGATGGTCGTGAGGACAGGATCGGCCAGCACGTTTGGCTCGCTACTGTGACCCAAAGCGGCGAAAGCTTGCAGTACGATTCCATTCGTTCGGCAGTACTCTAGAAGTTCCCATTCCGGGAGATAGGGATGGGATTCGACATGAACAACCGCCGGCTTGATGGTCGCGGCTTCAACAATCTCCTTCACCTTTTCGAGGCCAACGTCGGACAATCCAAGCGCCTTGCATTTGCCGTCGCTCACCAGTGCTTCCAATGCCCTCCACGTCTCCAACAGTGTGACTCCTTTGTCATAAAGGACATTTCCATTCGCGTCCCTCGGGTCTTGGTCCTCTCCAGGTTGAAAGGCGAAAGGAGTGTGGATGAGATAAAGGTCAATGTAGTCGAGTTGAAGTTTCTTGAGGCTCGCCTCAAATGCCGGTTTGACGCGTTCAGGACGGTGATTGGTGTTCCAGAGTTTCGTGGCAACGAATACATCCTTTCGCTTGATCTCGCCCGTATTGAACACCTCCTTCATCGCTTGACCAACTTCTTTCTCAGTTCGATAACGTTCCGATGTGTCGAGCGCTCGAAATCCCGCCTCAAGCGCCGCCTTGGTCGCATTCCGGGTTGCAATGGGATCGGAAATCAACGTCCCAAAGCCGAGCGCAGGGATTGTCCCAGAGGCATTATCAAGCGCCAGCCTCGTATGGCGAAGATTGTCGGCTCCAATCATAGTCTTCATTTCCGGTTGGCTCCGCTTTGCTCGGCTCTAGTCGCGAACGTCGGCAATACGATTCAGAAATCCGCGTCCAGGACGATCCGGTACCGGGCCTTGCCGGATTCAAGCCGGGCGAATGCCTCGTTGATCTGGCTCATCGGGAAGTGCTCGGTCTGCGGCGCGACGTTGTGACGTGCGGCGAAGTCGAGCATCGTCTCAAGCATCACTGGTGAACCGGTCGGCGAACCGGAGATGCTGCGCTGTCCACTGATGAGCGAGAACGCTGCAACGGGAATTGGTTCGAGCACGACACCCACGACATGCAGCCGGCCGTTGGGCGCGAGCGCGCCAATCATCACGTCCCAATCGAGCGGCACGTTCACGGTGCTGATCAGAAGGTTGAAGCTGCCAGCGAGCTTCTTGAGCGCCGCCGAGTCTCGTGTCGCAACGACGTGGTTCGCGCCGAAACCTTTCGCCTCATCGAATTTGCTTTCGCTCGACGTGAACGCCGTCACGTCGCAGCCGTAGGCGGTGGCAAACTTCACGGCCATGTGTCCAAGGCCGCCGATGCCGATGATTCCCACCCGACTGGTCGGTTTGGCGTGCATGGCCAGCGGCGCGAACACAGTCACACCACCGCACAAGAGCGGCCCGGCTTCCGCGAAGTTCAATTTTTCCGGCAGCGGAATCGCCCACGCCCAGTGCGCGCGGATGTGACTGGCAAACCCGCCGCGATGACCGACGATGGTTGCTTGCACGTCTGGACAGAGATGATGGTCTCCCGACATGCACTGGTGGCAGTGCATGCAACTGCCCGAGTTCCAGCCGACGCCGACGCGCTGCCCGACTCGGAGTCCCTTCGCGTTCGGGCCGACAGCCGTGACCCGACCGACGACCTCGTGACCGAGGATCGCGGGGTATTGCGAGATGCCCCATTCATTGTTCAACACGGAAAGGTCGGAGTGGCACAAGCCGCAATGCTCAACAGCGATTTCAACGTCCTCCGGTTGGAACGGCCCGAGGTCAACAACTTCGAGCTTGATCGGTTGTTTCGCCGAGCGGGCAGCCCATGCTTTGTGTTCCGCTGCGCCGGTTTTGGATTGTAACGGCGACGATGATTGCTTCGCCCGGCTGACGGGTCCTGGAGCTAAGGTCGTATTCATAAATTTCGGTTTCGGTTTTGTTCTCGGTACGGCTTCACAAACAACAGCGAGAATTCCGGACGGAATGGCCAAAAGAACTTTCGGCTGCCTCCCACAAAATAATTCTCCCTCTCCTCGCCGAATTGCACACGCTGGGCGCGCTTTACGAATCCATGCTCCGCGAGATGCGCGATGCGGTGGGCGATTCCGGCGAGTTCTACACTTCGCGCGCCGCCGTGCGCCTCATGGTCGCCGTCACCGAGTGTTTGCACACGGCTACCATGCGAAACCGTACTCGACCCCGCCAGAGCCACGGGCGGCTTCCTCGTCGAGGCTTACAATCATCTGTCCAAACAGGTGAAGACCGTGGTTGATTTTCTTCGCTCGACACCTCACCCCGGGCCTCTCCTCGTTCAGCGAGGATATCCGAAACCGACATGCTGAAATACATGGTGTCGCAGCCGGCAATCGCCCGGTGCATTGAATCGAGATCGAGCAGATCGCCGACCCCGACCTCCGCGCCCATGTCGCGCAACGCCTGCGCGCGTTCGTCTTCACCTCGTACCATGGCGCGCACCGCCTTGCCTTGCTTCAACAGCAGTTCGGTGACTGTGCGCCCTACCGCGCCCACGCGGCCTGCCGCGCCGGTGACTAGAATGGGATTTGCCATGTATTCTTCTCTCGTGAGTTCACCGAATCGAAAGACAGATTCTCGCATCAAGCGGCGGCGCGTCCCGGTTGCTGGGCCGTCTGCGCTTACAGCCGACGATGATGCCATTCATTGACGTCAGCTTCAGCCCGAAGCCAGTCGGACAGATCGTTGCCATGCTCGCGACCGCGCTGTTCGTACAATTCGTGGGCGCGCGTGGCCATTTGCTCTTCCAAGCTCACGCTTTGATCCACGTGTAGAACGGGAACGCTGGGTTTACGATTCCTTTTGTTTTTCATGCGCGTTTCCCTCCTGTTTCTGTGATTTCTCTGTTTTGCTTTTGGATTCGGACAGGAACTTTAGACCAGGTTAATCTCGACCTGAATGTTCCCGCGCGTGGCCTTGGAATAGGGACATGTTTGGTGTGCTCCGTCCAAAATCTTCTGCGCCACCTCTCGATCCACGCCCGGCAGGCTGACATTGAGGCGCGCCTGGAGGGAGTAACCATCGCTGCCGGTGCAAAGATCCACTTCAGCGTCAATCACCGGGTCAGTCGGCAGTTTCACCTTCATCTGAGCGGCGACAATTTTCACTGCGCTGAGGAAACAACCTGACCAACCGACAGCGAAGAGTTGCTCCGGGTTCGTGCCATTGCCCGGGCCGCCGGGAAGCGAATACTTCACGTCCAGGCGGCCATCATTGGTGCGGGATGCGCCGCCCTCCCGGCCGCCGGTCGTGTGAGTTTTGGCAGTGTAGAGCACTTTTACAGGTTGAGTCGTGGTATTTTGTTCGGACATTGTGGTTGTGTTCATAGTCTTATTTCCTTTCGGTTAATCTTGTCGCGTGCAGCAGGGAAGATGGGCACTTTTCAGCGCAGCGATCGGAAGCCCGCGCGAACCTCTTGTGAAAAGAGTTTCGGTTGCTCCCAGGCCGCAAAATGCCCGCCTTTGTCGACTTTGTTGTAATGGATCAATTTGGGATACGCTTTCTCCGCCCAACTCCGCGGAGCGGGATAGAGCTCGTCAGGAAAGACGCTCACGGCCGCCGGGATAGAGACGCCTTTGGCATTGAAATACCCTTTGCCCCGATACTCCCAATAGAGACGGGCGCCAGAAAGCGCCATGTTTGTAAACCAAGTGATCGTGATGTTGTCGAGGATATCGTCGCGCGAGAGACCCTCGGCATGTCCTTGAAAGACACGTGAGATCAGCGCGTAGCTGCGCGCGTCGTGATCAAGGAAATAAGCCGCCAGGCCGGCGGGTGAGTCCGCGATTCCATATAATGTCTGCGGTCGCAGGCCCATCTGGAACCCGCAGGCGATGCCCTTTTGATAAACGAACTGCAGGCGGTCGTAAGCAAGTTTCTCATCGGCTGTGAGACCCGCTGGCGCCGGCGCGCCGGAAAAAGCCGCCCCATCAATGTCGGCTGGAAAGATTCCGGGCATGTTGGTGTGAACACCGAGGAGTTCCGGAGGCGCCTGCACACCCATTAAATCCGTGATGACCGCACCCCAGTCGCCACCCTGCGCCACATACCTGGTGTAACCGAGGCGCTTCATCAGCTCGACCCAGGCGCGAGCGCCTTCGCGATACGCCTTGATCGCGACGTCGTTGCCGAAGATGGCGCGCATGTCGTTGAGCTTTCCCTCCTCATGAGCCACGGAAATCAACTTCCAATCGCGGTATCCAGGAGGGATTTCGGTTACGACGATTGGGGAACTCTTCTCGTAGCTTTTCATATCTTTGGATTTCCGTGGATTCAAATGCTGCTCACACGGACAACAGCGAGAATTCGGTTTGGAAAGGCCAATGGAAATTGGAGGACTGTTGCGTCGCGCAGGAAAGTGGGATAGGCCTAAAGAACAGACTTACGGGTTTCTGAATCCAAGATCGCGGGCCTTGGCGGACCGTTAAAGAAGTGATGACAAAACTCAGTATGTGGCGAGTATCACCGTGCCTGCGGTTGCGCGTTCGACTCGTCGACCGCCGGTGATACCGGATGGATGAGTGCTTCCGCCTCGTCCAACTGAATGCGCGCAAAGAGCCAAATCAGCCACCCGGTTCCCGGATCTTCGGCAATCCTTGCCGGCATTTCGCGCGGCGTCAATTCTTCGCCGGCGGCGAGCATTGCGCGGGCCTCCTCTTTCTTTCCGAGCTGCCAATCGGCCAGCGCGAGGACGCCATAGGCATGCGGATGGGCATCTTTGCGGGGACTGTCGAGGGAACTTTGGGCCCATTCGGCGGCCTGGGCAAAATGTCCCAGCCGGTATTCCGAAAGCCCCTTACAAACCTGAAAGAACGGCATGGCGCCAACGTCGTTCGCTCCGAGCGTCACGGCAATGTCCGCCAGGTGAGCAACCGCGTTTAGGTCAACGACCGAAGCGGGAAGGAAGAGACAGGCTTTCGCCACCTGATCCGCAATGAAGATGTTGTCTGTATCGCGGAACTCCAAAAGTAACTTTTTGCAGAACTGTTCGTATGCGGAACGATTGCGGGTCTTGAGGTAGAGCGCCGCCACCATGGTATATCGGAAACTGCCCATCGGCTGATAATCCAACGACTTGGCGGCATCGGCTGCAGCCTGCTCCCATTGTCCGCGGCGCGCCTCGATGCCGGCTTTCATAGCCAGCATGACTGCCCATTTCGTCCGATGACAGCAGGTCACGTTGCCCGGGCTTCTGGAACAAATCGAGCGCCTCGCTGCGCATAGCCTCCGCTTCCGGCGATATTTCCGTCGCCTTCGACGAGGTCGGCGAGATGGCGCAATGTGCTGATGACGTTCTCGTTGTTGTCGGCCATTGCACGACGAATTTCATAACCTGTTCCGCCTTTTCCTTGTCCTTAATCGGCCTGTTGACGAGCCTCCCGCTCGCGGGCAAGTGCCGTGGACAACACAATGACGCCGGTGACGAGCAGAAGGGCGATCAGTGCCAATCGCTGCGAACAGGAGCTTATTCCGGGCGACCAACTTTCTGAAATTTGTAGAGCTTGCTTGGTGGGCGGGCCAAGACGGTCTCGCCCGCCAGAAATCGTTGGACGTCGAGCGCCAAACCGTTGGCGGTTTTGTAGCGGCGCTTCCGGTCCTTCTCCAGCGCCATCATCACGATCCAATCCAGGTCGCCGCGCAATTGTCGAATCAACGCCGAAGATTCCTCATGACGACGCAGGCACACTTCCGAGAGATCCGACGCTTGCATCGCGCTTAATCGGGTCGAGGGGCGGACCGGCTCCACTTCGCGAACCACGCGCCGAACTTCATCAAATCCGGACTTGAGCAATTCGCGCGCATCGAATGGTGTTGTGCCGGTCAGCAATTCGTACAAGAGCACGCCCAGGCTGTAGATGTCGGTGCGGGTGTCCACTTCCGTGGTCGCCAGCGCCGCCTGTTCCGGGCTCATGTAAGCCGGGGTGCCGATCAGCATTTCACGCGCGGTGAAGATCGTTTTATCCGTCAACCGCTGTCCGGCGGTCGCCTTGGCGATCCCGAAATCAATCACCTTCGGCACCGGTTTCGCATCCGCGTCCGGTCGTCACGAGGATGTTCGACGGTTTGATGTCACGATGGATGATTCCTTTCTGGTGCGCGTGCTGAATTGCGTCGCAGACTTGAATGAACAATTCCAGGCGGGCATCGACCGGAGGGAATGGCGGTCGCAATAATCGGTGATTTTCGAGCCGTCAACCAATTCCATCACGAAATACGGCCGCCCGCTCTCAGTCGCACCGGCATCGAAGACGTGAGCGATGTTCGGATGATCCATCAACGCCAGCGCCTGTCGCTCGGCCTCGAAGCGCGCGATCACGCTCTTCGTGTCCATCCCCGGTTTAACCACCTTCAGCGCCACGCGCCGCAAGACAGGCGCCTGCTGCTCCGCCACGAACACCACGCCACACCCTCCCTCCCCGATTTGCTGCAACAACTGGTAACGATCTACCCGGTCGCCCGGGTTCTTCCCCGGGCGCCGGCGGCTCCCTGTCTTGGCCGAGTGCCGTCGCCGACGCGGCTGTTCCAGAAAGCCGCCGACTCGGTCATTGGACCGCAGCAAAGCCTCGATCTTCCGGCGCAACTCCTGTCCTCGAGGCAAACCCGATTCAGGAAAGCGATTCGCTCTCCGATCGGAAGCTGGATTGCTTCAGTGAAGAGTTCGATGTCGCGTCCAGAGTTGGCCATCATGGAACAACAGGCGCCCCCGCACAATGCAGCACGCGGGCCTGCCGGTGTCGGGATTGGAGATCCTCCATCCCCTTGTTATTTGCCATCAATTTCGTTCAGCAGCCAGGCCCGGGAGAAAGTCCAATAATTCTTGGCCGTGGAAATTGAAATCCCCATGACCCCGGACACCTCCGCGTTGGTCAGGCCGCCAAAATAGCGCAGCTTCACCAACTCCGCTTGAACTGGATATCCGACCGCAAACTTGTGCAGGGCTTCATCCACCGCCAGGAGTTGGTCATCGACGGCAGGGGTGGCCGGGTCGAAGCCCTCGAAATCCACCCGTTGATAGCCCCCGCCATGCCGCTTCGTCTGTTTCCGCCGCGCCCGATCAATCAAAATGCGGCGCATCGCTTCGGCGCAGGCCCGGAAGAAATGCTCCCGATCGTTGAACGCGGGGGTTCGATCGCCAAGCAGCCGCAGCCAGGCTTCATGCACCAACGCCGTAGGCTGAAGTGTCTGCCCGGGCGCTTCGTGGGCAAGCTTCGATGCGGCGAGCCGCCGGAGTTCGTCATAAACAAGAACAAGCAACTCATCGGCGGCTTTCGTATCACCTGCTTTGATGGCGTCCAAGATTACCGTGGCATCGCTCATGTTATCTGTCCCACCAATCGCCGAACATAGCTCGCCTGCGCGCCGCGCTCCACTCGTATTTTTGCGGCTGCCCAGGCTTGATCTGCCGCGTCCAAACAGGGCAAGGTGTAGCAGCTCAGTTGATTTCATCCAGGAGAGGCTCACATCGGCGGTTCTTCCAAAAAGTTCCCGATTCGATCGTAGGCCTTCAGCAGGGCCTCCACTTTACGGCGCAGATCCTCGTCGCCGCCGCACGCGTCCACCAAAAACGCGAAGCGGTCCTGAAGCGGGACCTTGAGGGCCTCGGTGAAGACAGCGAGCTCGCGGCGGGCATTGTCATTCATGAAACCCCCAGCCCTTTCTCCGGGGGGCACGGGCGGCATCGCCCGTTAGCGTGTTTTCAGTGGTTTCCGGCAGTCCTGCTCGCGCGACATTCCAATTCATGCGGATCGACAATTTCAGCCGGCGGCAAAAAACCGGTCCTACTGGCAATAGCGATAATTGACGGCAGAAAGGACACGGGGACTGAAAAAGATGCGTTGGGACGCGCCCGTCCGCATTTTACATATTCTTGACGTGCGTCAAACCCTCGATCGTGCCGGCCCGTTATGTTCCCGGCATGACAGAGCGACCCTTAATTGATGCGCAACACGAGAAAGTGCTTTCCCTGGCGGCGGAAACCCAGTTTGCACCCAATGGCATCGTCAGCCGGACGGTGCTGCGCACCCCCCATTCCCGGGTCATATTATTCGGTTTTGCCGAGGGACAGGAGCTGACGGAACATACTTCCACGCAACACGCCTTGATCCAGATACTCTCCGGTGAATGCGAATTTTCGCTGGCGGGGAAACCGAATTCGTTGAAGGCGGGCGATGTGGTTTACCTCCCGCCTAGTCTCGCGCACGCGGTCAAAGCGACGAAACAGTTCTCGATGCTGCTGACCCTTTCCCAACCCGCCGAAGTGAGGCCGGCCAACCCTGAGTTGCCTTGACCATGGCGCCCCGGGCTTGTCCCATTTAAGAACTGGGGAAGCTATGATGCCGTCAGCACACCAATTCAAACGGTTCGACGTTCGGGACTTGATTCGGCAGGGCGTTGAACCGTTTCCGGAGATTCACCGTCGCGTCAGCCGGTTGAAAACGGAGACCGGGTTGATCGTGGTCGCGCCGTTTTTGCCTTCGCCTCTCATCGAGCGACTCGCCGGCGAAGGATTCAAATCGAAGGTGGAGCGGGGTTCCGGTGCGGACTGGCTGGTTTACTTCTGGCGCGAAATGGATTGAAGTCGGGGCCGCCATGTCGAATGCGCTATCGGAGTTCAAAAGCATCGGTCTCATAAACACCCTGCGCAGTTGCCAGCTGTTCACCGGCCTGCCCTCGTCTGACCTGGAGAACATCGCCGCGGCAACGGTCATCACGTCGCTCGACAAGGGTGAGTATCTCTTTCACGAAGGCGATCGGGCCATTGGTTTTTATGTCATTCAACGCGGTGCGATCAATGTCCACCGCGTCACGGCCGCAGGCAAGGAACAGATCATCCACGTCTTCCGCACCGGGGATTCCTTTGCCGAGGTGGCTTTGGCGAGCGAGACGGGATATCCGGCCGACGCGCGCGCCTTGGAACCGAGCCAGGTGTTGCTGGTGCAAAAGGAGGGCATTCTGAGGTTGTTGCGCCGCCAACCCGAACTTGCTTTGCGCATGCTCGGATCGATGAGCAGCCATTTGCGCGTGCTGGTCGGTCAACTGGAAGACCTCACGCTACGCGACGTGGAAACCCGGCTGGCCAACTGGCTGGTGAAGCGATGTCCGGATCTGCAGAGTGAGAACGCCGTCCAGATTCACCTGAACATGACCAAGCGGGTGCTGGCCGCGGAGTTGGGCACCGTCAGCGAAACGTTCTCGCGCACCCTCGCCAAGTTTCGTGAACAGAAGCTGCTCTCGGTCAAAGGCAAGACGTTCATCGTCCTGTCGCCGGTGAAGTTGCATCATCTGTTGCAACGAAACCTTGGTGGATGACCTTGCAGGTCTGAGGCGGCGCCTCGCTGGTTTAAGTCCTTCCTTTTCGCCTTAAACATCGGCCCGCATTCAGTCCCGGACCGAAGGCGTATTCACGCATCCGGTCAATGTTTCAAAACCTTGACCTCCATCAAATCCCCTATACCGCAATTTGCGTAGATTGCGAACGTGCATTCACGAAATGCCGGCAACTATGAACCCCGAAACTGAATTACCGGAACCGAATCAAAACTCCAAACCTCGCTCCTACCGGAAGCTCTGGGTCAGCCTGACCACTGTGCTGGTGCTGTCCTTCCTCGTCCTCGGGTACTACGGTGGGGAGATTTATCGCAAAGCGCCCCCGGTACCCAAGCGCGTCGTCACGGCCGACGGCCGAACGCTTTTCACCGCGCAAAACATCAAGGACGGGCAGAACGTCTGGCAATCCATCGGTGGCCAGGAGGTTGGCAGCATCTGGGGACATGGCGCGTATGTGGCGCCGGATTGGTCCGCGGACTGGCTGCATCGTGAAGCGACCTGGTTGCTCGATCATTGGGCCAGGGAATCGGGCGCGACCCGCTACGCGCAGTTGCCGGCCGAAACGCAGGCGGCAATGCGCGAGCGACTGAAGCACGAAATTCGCGTGAACACCTACGATCCGCAGACGGGTGACCTGGTGGTCTCGAGCACGCGGGCGGAAGCGATTGCGGCGGTCAGCCAGCACTACAGCTCTTTGTTCAGTGACGATCCGGGACTGAGGGAATTACGGAGGAGTTACGCCATTCCTACCAACGCCATCAAGACTCCGGAGCGGCGTCAGTTGATGAACGCCTTTTTCTTTTGGTCGGCGTGGTCGTGCGGCGCCGAGCGTCCCGGCACGCACATCACCTACACCCAAAACTGGCCGTCCGAACCACTGATTGATAATCGTCCCACCAGTTCCATCATCCTCTGGTCGGTCCTTAGCTTCGTGATCCTGCTGGCCGGGGTGGGAACGTTGGTCTGGTATTTCGCGGTGCAACGACATCACAAGGAAGAAGAGAATGACGAACTGCCGCGGCGCGATCCGCTCCTCGCGCTGAAAGCGACATCCTCCATGAAAGCCACGCTGAAGTATTTCTGGGTGGTGGCGGCATTGATCGTGGTTCAGGTCGGATTGGGCGCAGTGACGGCGCACTATGGCGTGGAGGGCGATGCCTTCTTTGGTTTTCCGCTGAGCAAGTGGCTTCCGTATGCCGTCGCGCGCACGTGGCATACGCAATTGGGCATTTTCTGGATCGCCACCGCATGGCTGGCCACGGGGTTATTCGTCGCCCCGGCGGTTTCCGGTTACGAGCCGAGGGGGCAACGGTTCGGGATCCACTTCCTGTTCACGTGCCTGCTCATCATCGTGGTGGGATCGCTCGCCGGTGAATGGCTGGGAGTGCAACAGAAATTGGGCTTTGTCTCCAATTTCTGGTTCGGTCATCAAGGTTACGAATATGTCGATCTCGGCCGGTTTTGGCAGATCTTTCTGTTTATCGGTTTGTTCGTCTGGCTTTTCCTCATGGGCCGTTCGTTATGGCCGGCGATCAAAAACCCGGGTCCGAATCGGCATCTGCTGGTTTTGTTTGTCATCGCGTCCGCCGCCATCGGCATGTTTTACGGTGCCGGGTTGATGTGGGGACGGCAAACGCATCTCGCACTGGCGGAGTATTGGCGCTGGTGGGTGGTGCATCTGTGGGTGGAAGGATTTTTCGAAGTCTTCGCCACGGTGGTGATTGCGTTCCTGTTTACGCGCATGGGTCTGTTGAAAATTGGGAGCGCCACTTCGGCGGTCCTTTTCTCAACGATCATTTTCCTGGGCGGCGGCATTCTCGGCACGATGCATCATCTTTACTTCAGCGGCACGCCGACCGGCGGTGTTGGCCCTCGGGGCGTCATTCAGTGCGCTGGAGATTGTGCCGCTCGTCTTGATTGGCTTTGAAGCCTACGAGAATCTCACTTTGTCGCGGGCGCGTCCGTGGGTGGCGGCATATCGTTGGCCCATTTTCTTTTTCGTGGCGGTCGCGTTTTGGAACCTCGTGGGCGCCGGTTTATTTGGCTTCCTCATCAACCCGCCCATTGCCCTTTATTACATGCAGGGTTTGAACACGACGCCGGTGCATGGGCATGCCGCGCTGTTCGGTGTGTATGGAATGCTGGGGATTGGGCTGATGCTGTTCTGCCTGCGGGGACTCACGCGCCAGGAGTACTGGAAATCGCGCACGCTCTCGTTCAGTTTCTGGTCGATGAACGTTGGCTTGGCATTAATGGTCCTCGTGAGCCTGCTGCCGGTGGGTTTGCTGCAAACCTGGGCGAGCGTCGAACACGGCATGTGGTATGCCCGGTCGGCGGAATTCCTGCAACAGCCGCTGCTGCAAAAGCTGCGTTGGTTGCGCATTCTCGGTGATACCATCTTTGCCTGCGGCGCGGTGGGGATTGGCTGGTTTGTGCTGGGTCTGAAAACCGGCTGGTCCTTCGCCGACCAAAGCGAGGAACAACTGGCCATCGAAGCCGCAGCCCGGAAGGCAGCCACCCAACCCTAACGTCGCAATCCAATGAATAAGAGCTTTCCAAACCGCCGCCTGGCCCGGGAATGGAAGACGGTGACGGCGATGATCCAAATCTATTGCCGCGACAAACATGGCGGTGATTTGTGTGCGGAGTGCCAGGAGTTGACGCGGTATGTGAGCCTGCGACTCGATCGTTGTCGCTTTGGTGAAGATAAACCGACGTGCGCCAAGTGCCCGGTTCATTGTTACCAGCGGGATCGCCGCGATCAGATCAAAGGCGTGATGCGTTACTCCGGTCCAAGGATGCTTTGGGAACACCCTTGGTTGAGCCTGTGGCATCTCCTTGATGGCCACTTTCGGCGGCCCGCGGCCTTATGGGAGAGCGGGAAGCTCGCCCGGAAACTTCACCCGAACACCCGACGGATCCAAGCGGGCGGTTCATGGGTGAAATTTCCGGGCTAGGTGTTGTTCAGTGTGCTTCCCGTCTTGTCAGCCCTCAAATCCGCAGACGTTTTCCGCCGCGTTTTCAAGTACGTTCGCGCTCATGTGGCGCGAGCGCCGGGCCGATTAGGGTTTTTGGTAGCGGCTCCGCAGCGCGCCGTTTTTGTTACACGGCAGGCTTGTTTGCCGCCGGAAAAGCGCATACTTCATTTCTGACATGAATCGCCGGCGGCGCATCAGCGTTCGGATAGTCGAGGAAGTCATTCCAACCTACATGCCAGCGATGCCGGACGTGAACCCGATGTTCCTCGAGCAGCGGGTTTATCAGGGCAGCAGCGGTCGGGTCTATCCCCTGCCGTTCACTGACCGGATCGCTACCGAGAAGATCGATCGTCGATGGACCACCGTTTGGCTCGAGAACGAATATCTGCGTGTGATGGTATTGCCCGAGCTTGGCGGCAGGATTCAGGTGGCCCAGGACAAGACCAACGGCTACGACTTTATTTACCGTCAGACGGTGATCAAACCTGCGCTGGTCGGGCTTGCCGGGCCGTGGATCTCGGGCGGCATCGAGTTCAACTGGCCACAGCATCATCGGCCGGCAACTTTTCTCCCCGTGGATTTTCAGGTGGAACCGCACCCGGACGGTTCGCAAACCGTCTGGTGCGGCGATCATGATCCCATGTCGCGGATGAAGGGAATGCATGGTGTTTGTTTGCATCCGGGCAAGGCCTATATCGAGTTGAAGGTGCGCGTGCACAACCGGACTGGGCTGGTTCAGACATTTTTGTGGTGGGCCAATGTGGCGACACGGGTGCACGAGGGGTATCAGAGTTTTTTCCCTCCGGACGTTCGATGGGTAGTGGATCATGCGAAACGGGCCGTGAGCGCGTTCCCCCTGTGCCAGGGCACTTACTATGGTGTGGATTATCTCCAGCGCAGCCGGGCCCGGCGGCGCGACAGCGGGGCGTCCACTACCGAGCCGCCGCCGATGTTCAAGCCGCTCCACGGCGGGCATGGGGCGGTCCGCTACGCCGCGAATGATCTCTCTTTCTATGCCAATATCCCGGTGCCGACTTCGTATATGGCGGCAGGCAGCCGCGCGGATTTCTTCGGGGGTTATGATCATCATCGCGAGGCGGGGATTGTGCACATTGCCAACCATCACATCGCACCGGGCAAGAAACAATGGACCTGGGGCAACCACGCATTCGGCTATGCCTGGGATCGCAATTTGACCGACGAGGACGGTCCCTACATTGAGCTGATGGCGGGGGTTTACACCGACAATCAGCCCGATTTCAGCTTTCTGCACCCCGGCGAAACGAAGTCCTGGAGCCAGTTCTGGTATCCGATCCAACGCATCGGTCCGGCACAACAGGCCAATCGCGATGCGGCCATCAGCCTGAGAGTCGATCGTGCCAGGGCGCAGGTGGGGGTGGCGGTCACCGTGAAATATCCCAGCGCGACCATCGTGCTCTCGCATCATGGCCGAACAATCGCTCATTTGAAACGCGGCCTGGCACCGGGCGCGCCATTTGTGGAACAGCTCCGATTGCCGAGCGGCGTTTCCGCAACTCGCCTCAAGGTGCAGGTTCTCGATCGAGCCGGACACGAGATCATAGCCTATCAACCCGCCGAGGATTCGAGCCCGGCCGGTCCGGCGCAGTCCCCGGCGACCGAACCGGCCGCGCCCCGCGAGACCAGGAGTGTCGACGAGTTGTATCTGACCGGCCTGCATTTGGAACAGTATCGACATGCCACCCGCTCCGGGACGGATTATTGGCGGGAGGCGCTGCGTCGGGATCCGTTCGATGCGCGCTGTAATACGGCGATGGGCATCTGGCACTTTCGTCGAGGTGAACCTGGCCTTGCCGAGGTTCACTTGCGACGGGCGATCGAGCGCCTCACGCTCAGGAATCCCAACCCGCGCGATGGCGAGCCCTATTATCATTTGGGGCAATGCCTCCGCCACCGGGTCCTTGCTGAAGTGAACCCGGGCCAGAAACACCGGATGTCCGAAGAGGCGTACGCGGCGTTTTATAAATCAACCTGGAATCAGGGATGGGCCGCCGCCGGTTATCAGGCCCTCGGGGAGATGGATGCCGGACGAAAAGACTGGTCACTTGCCCTTGATCATCTCGAGCGCAGTCTGCGGCTTGGCGTGGAGAACAACGGATCGGCCAATTTGAAAGTCATGGTGCTGCGTCAACTGGGGCGAAGGTCGGAGGCGCAGGCGGATTTGATCCGTATTTTGGCGGTTGATCCGCTGGACTGGTGGGCGCGGCATTTGTCTGGTCAGTCCGTCACATGCGATCTCCAGGTCCGGTTGGATATCGCTCACGACCTGGCCCGCGCGGGGTTCTATTCCGCGGCTATCGGGATCCTCGAACACGCGCGAACGGCGGATCGGGATTTGCCGGATCAAAATCTCGGCGCCAAACCGCTTGTGGCATACACGATCGGTTGGCTCCACCGCCTCAACGGGAATGGGCGTGCGGCGCGCGAGCATTATCAAGCGGCGTCGGCGCTGAAACCGGATTACTGCTTCCCTGCGCGACTGGAAGAGATCCTGGTGTTGAACGACGCCATGCGCATCGAGCCTCGGGATTCGCGCGCGCCCTATTACCTGGGGAACCTGCTGTACGACCGCCGACGGCACGCCGAAGCGATCTCGTTGTGGGAGCGGAGCGCCAAACGGGATCCTGCCTTTTCGGTGGTCTGGCGCAATCTCGGCATCGGTTACTTCAACGTGCGACATCAGCCACGAAAGGCGCGCGCTGCCTACGACCGCGCTCTAAAGGCCGCGCCAACCAATGCCCGCCTCTGCTACGAACGCGATCAACTCCTGAAGCGGACCGCCGTATCCCCGAAGAAACGTCTGGCCGAGTTGGAACGGTTCGTGGGACTCGTCCGACAGCGGGACGATCTGACCGTCGAACTTTGCGCGCTTTACAATCAGGTCGGCCAACCGGCGAAGGCGCTTGCGTCATTGAACGACCGGCACTTTCAACCATGGGAAGGGGGAGAAGGCCAGGCCCTCGGCCAATACGCGCGTGCCCGCCTTTTGTTGGGGCAGGAGGCCCTCGCATCAAGGAACGCAACGGTCGCGCTCGAGCATTTCCAGGCTGCGAGCCACCCTTCGGTCAACCTCGGTGAAGCGCGGCACATGTTGGCCAGCAAGGCCGATATTGAGTATTGGCTTGGGAAGGCCTGTTACGCTCTGGGTGACCGGGCACGAGCTCGACGTCATTGGCGCGCGGCAGCAACGGAGCAGGGGGATTTTCAGGAAATGCGAGTGCAGTCCTATTCGGAGCAGACGTTTTATTCGGCCATGGCCCTCGAGCGCCTGGGGCGGACTGTTAAAGCGGCAGGACTTCTGCGCAAACTGAAGTTGTATGCCCGTCAATTGGGGAAGGCGGAGGCGAAGGTCGATTATTTCGCGACTTCGTTGCCGACATTGTTATTATTCGACGATGACCTCCTGGGGCGACAGCAAACGACCGCGCTGTTCCTCGAAGCACAGGCCTGGTTGGGTTTGGGTGCGACAGTCAAGAGCCGGCGTTTGCTTCAGGCCGTGCTTCGCCGTGATCCGAGTCATCCGGCGGCGGCAGACCTGGCAAGGACATGGCGGGGGTGGGTATCGCGGAAGGGCTAATTCGGAAATGTCACGCGCGAATGCCCACTTCCATCCACCCCAGATTGAATTGGGCTCAAGAATTCGCTGAGACCATCTACGCCGCGTGAGGGCACGCGGCCTACCACAAACGCGTCTACTGTCGCCGCGGTTGCCCGCCGAGCACCGGTGAACACGAGTTTCTCCGTCGGGTCAACGCCGCGTTGACGGTCCGTTTCTGAAGAGCGACACTCTCTCGTGCGGCGGAGTCGAACCTGGTGATGGAATCTGGCCAACGATGTTTCGCGTAATCTTCCATTTGGACATGGATGCGTTTTACGCATCGGTCGAACAGCGTGATGACCCGGCGTTACGGGGGCGACCGGTCATCGTTGGTGCGCCGCCCACGCAGCGCGGGGTAGTGTGTGCCGCCAGCTATGAGGCGCGAGTGTTCGGGGTGCGCTCCGCCATGCCGAGTGCAACCGCCGTCCGGCTTTGTCCCAAGGGCGTTTTTGTGCGACCCCGGATGGATCGCTACCGGGAGGAGTCGGTGAAGATCATGGGCATCGTGGCGACGACCGGGGCGGTAATCGAACAGATGTCGATTGATGAGGCCTACGCCGATGTGTCGGAAAACTCCCAGGACGGAGATCCGGATCGCTCTCTGCTCAAGGCGCTGCCCCTGGCACAAATTATTAAACGCCGGATCCGGTCGGAACGGCAATTGAGCGCGACGATTGGCATTGCCTCGAACAAGCTGCTGGCCAAGATCGCGAGCGACCATCAGAAACCGGACGGGCTCACGGTCATCACCGACCGCGACAAAGCGTCCTTCTTGCGTCCCCTTCCCGTTCGGACGCTGTACGGTGTGGGCCAGGTCACGGAACAAATGTTGAATCAGGAGGGCATCCGGACAATCGCCAACCTGCAGGATTACCCCGGCGATTTGCGGTCCATCATCGGTACGTTCGGCCCGAAGCTCAAGCGGTTTGCCTTTGGCGAAGACGATCGACCGCTGGAGCCGGGCGACGAGATCAAGAGCATCAGCGGAGAGGAAACATTCCTGCGCGACACGGAGGACCGGGCCATTCTTCGGGCCTGTTTGAAGGAACAAGCGGCCGACATTTCCGAGCGCCTCCGTCGCCGGCAATTGGGGGCGCACACGGTACAAGTCAAGGTGCGCTATGGCGATTTCAAAACGCTCACGCGACAAGTGACGGTCGAGGAACCGCTGACCGAAGCCCGTGATCTCTACCGGTTGAGCTGTATTTTGTTGGGCCGGGACAAACTGGTCTCGCGTCCATTGCGGCTTTTGGGACTCGGCGTCAGTAATTTGGGCGAGCCGAGCGCCCGGCAATTGCCGTTGTTGGAAGCGGAGCGGGCGTTGGCAAATTCCTGCGACCGAAACCCCGCATCCGGGGTGTTAAACCATGCCGTTCGATTGAAAGGACCGAAAACATGAGAGTCATCCTCGCATTCCTTCTTTGGTGTGGGCTGTTCGTGTTCTGTTGGCCGGTCGCGCTTTTCGCGTTGATCGCGGCGCCGTTTGTTTGGTTGCTTTGCCTGCCGCTGCGGCTGATCGGTGTGTGCGTGGATTCCGTGTTTGCCTTGTTGCGGGCGATGTTGTTCCTGCCCGCGCGGGTTTTGGGGTATCGCGGCTGACTATGAACACAATACCTGCGCATCGCGCGCTCCTGGGATTGCTGAGCATCATTCCCTTGCTTCTGGGGCAGGAGACCGGTCCGGGCGATTCCAATCCCGAGATCCCCGCCGCCGTGTACAAGGGTTTGCAGATCTTGAAGAGCGCGGGACCGTCGGCAGCCTTGGATGCTTGGCGGGCCGGCAGCCCGTTGGACCAGACGACCGACGCGAAGCGAGCCGCCGAAAGATTCAGGGAGATGGTTGGTCCGCGGGATCGGCAGCGAGGAGCCGGCCAATTCAGACGATACGACGCAATGACACCGGCGATCGCGGCCCTGGACCTTGTCCACGTCCAATATCGCCTCCTGCGAATTTCGGAAGACCGACCTCGCCACAACCATGGTCTTCGAGGTGCGCGGCGATGAATCGACGATTTCGGCTTCAATCGGCGCCGGCTCAAGGCGCGGCTGGGTGTTGCGCCACGAGGCCCAGGTGATTTGACAACACGCGATAGAGATCGGTCGCCCGCCGGAAATTGCCCGAGACGATATTGGTGCCGACGATCAATTGCGGGAGTTGGCTGATCCGGGACAGGTGGTAATTCGTGGCGAAAAGGCGGATGTTCAGTTCGAGTTCACGCGCGATCCAGGGATCGGCGCTTGCCTGGTCAAAGGCATTCGTTCCTACCAATTCCATGGCGTGCTCCCGCGCCAGACCCAGATCCGGCGGCCGCGGAGTGGAGAACATCCAGTCGTCGAAGGTCTGCCCTTGTTCCCGATCCGCCCGCCAGACGGCAAGCCCGATCCGCGCATAAGCGCAGGCATTCGTATGGGTGGGCAGATTGCGGGTGACGAGGGGATTGCAACCGGGGTCGAGCGGCGCTGCGAGGCTCACGACTGCCAATTTATTACTGAAGGTGCGCAGGGCGTCTTTCATGAACCCATGCAACACCCGGCAATGTGGGCAGGTGTAGTCAAATAGATTGACGATCACCCCCGTGGCGTCCACCGATCCTGCCATCGGAACTTCATCCAGGTTGAACTCGAAAGCGCCGCCGTGAACCCGTAGCATGCGAGAGGCGAAGACGGCAGATGATAGCAACGCCGGGCCGGGCTTCGCCGCATCCGGCGTTCTGCCTTCGGATGCTGCGGATGGAGTCCCGGCGGAAACTTCAGGTGCGCTCCCAATCGGAAGGTCGCGAGTGAGGATGACAGGCGGTTGGTAAAGGGTTTGGCCAAGTCCAAGCAGTGCTATGGTCAGTAATGCGCCCAGAACCAAGCACGTGGCAGGGCGGCGGCCAACCAGACGGGGATCTGCGGGTTGGCCAACCCGGTTCCGCGGTGCGGTCAAAGGAAACCTCAAAAGAATCATCAACGCCGCCGCCGCGCCGCAGCCATGGACGGTCAGGCAATACGGACAGAAGGCGTGAAGGACAAAAACTTGCAGGCCAAGAAACCACAGCGCCGCGCCGAGCGTCAGCAGCGCCGCGAAAAAACTGATTGCCCGCAGCCGGCGTTGCGCGGAGATCGAACTGTCGGCTGAGGATGTCAAGGTAACTGCTGCGAGCGCTCCGTAGACAAGCAGCGCCGCGAAACTGACTGGGATGCCGAACCAATGAGCCCATCGACTGCCCAACACTTCATCGCAGCCCGAGCGGGGCCCGCAACCCGGTAATCGATCGCCAGCCAGAGCGGCCCATGCCAGGTAGGCGGATCCGGCCATCGCGGCGGCAATCAAAAGCCGAGCCGACCACAACCAGACCATGGCCGGAGGCTTGATTGACCGGTGTTCCTTGGGCTTGCGGGTCATGTCATGGACCTTCTAAGGAGTTGCAAGTCCGGCATTGCTTCGGAAGTCAATCTGGATTTCCCGCGCGCCTTCGGGACATGGTGATTCTGTCACGTGTCCTCCGGGCCACCGGACCCACACCTTCCTGGGAACCTCGGCCAAGCCGAGCACCTGGACGGGACTGTCCTGCGACCAATAGCCGGATCCGGCGTGGACCTCGCGCGCGGGACCCTCGCTGCCGGCGTAAATGAGTCGAACGACCGCACCCACTCCCGTCGGATTGCCGGGAGGACCGGATAATCGAACGCGCAGGCCGGGTGTTGCCCGAGCATTATGGAACAGCCGGGTTTCAAAACCATTTTGCGCGACGGCGAGATCGACGCGGCCGTCGTGGTCGTAATCGCTCAAGGCGCAACCGCGCTGTTCGCCGTATACATGCACACCGCTCAGTTCCGCGGGGACGGCTTCAAAATGCCCATGGCCATCGCCGCTGAGCCACAAGCCGGTTCCTGAAACCATGGGCGAATCCTCCGGGTGCACCGCGAGGAGATTCTGAGCCAGGAAGACGTCGTCCAACCCATCGCCGTTGAAATCACCCACGCAGACTCCGAAAGCCGGCGCGAGTTGGGCTTCCAACGGGAGGGCCTCGACCGCCATGCGTCGTCCACAATTTCGTAATAAACTGGTTTCCGACCATTGTGCCTCGACGACCTTGGCTGTCCGGGAGAACTCGCCCAAGACCTGGGTGATATCCGCCTCCGCGAACGCTCGATGGGTGGTGAACCGTTCACGCACGGTCGGAAGGGCTGTTCCGACGCTTTCAAGACTTCGCCATGGCACATACTTCATCCGTCCGGGATCAAAATAGGATTCGACCAGCGAAACCACACCCGAAGAGAAGAAATCGCCATAGTAAATGCGGATGGGCTGCGCTCGATAGGGTTCGTAGCGCGAATTCCGTCCGAGGTTGGACGCGATGAGATCCATGCGGCCATCGCCATCGAAGTCACCCGCTGCAATCCCATTCCACCAGCCGCGATATTTCTCGAGACCCCAGGCCGCCGTAATCTCACGCAGCCGGCCCTGTTCATTGATGAAGATCCGGACGGGTCCCCATTCGCACGCCAGTGCCAATTCCGGCCAACCGTCGCCGGTGAGATCGGTCCAGACCGCGCCGCTCACGAGCCCGACCGAGGCCAGTGCCGCGGAGTTGGTGGTGTCCAATTCCAACCGGCCGCCATGCCCTCGAAACAGAAATGACGAGGCCGGGGCCGGGTATTTCCCTGGAACGACACGTCCGCCGACGAAAAGGTCGAGGTTGCCATCGCCATCATAATCGGCGATGGCAAGCGGACCGACGCTGGACTCGGTGCCGGGCATCGAATCGTCGATCGCAGATTGCCCGAGCGGGTAACGACGAACCATGGATCCCATCGGCAGACCGTCCTCGTAATTGGCCGAACCGGCCAGCAGCTCGGTCTCCCCGTCGGTGCGCGTCCAAGCCAGCACACTCGTTTGATCGCGGGTCAGAGTCTGGGCAAGGATCGCGTTGGTCCGCGGAATGAAGGATCCATTGCGCGCGTTACCGAATATCGCCAGTTTCCCGCCGCGGCCACTACCGAGTATCAGGTCATCCCAACCATCTCCGTCGGCATCATACCAGCTCACACCGGGACCGAGCTGGCTTAGGCGCAACGGGAGCGACGGTTGGCGGGCGAGGTCATCGAAAAATTCATCATGATGGCGATGATTGATGCGCGGGCTCGCATCCTCGAAGTAGGGTTGAATGTCCGTCGATGCATTCTGCCCGGGCATTGCGGTCGTGGCTCCGTCTTCCGAGATCACGTAGAGACAGTTAGGGTGAGCGTCACGGACAACGCTGCATTTGCCGGATCGCCAGGTCACCTGGAGCGTCAACCGGTTCGTGGCTGAGCCGGCGGCAAAGACACGCATCGCATCGTCGCTCGAGGCAAACCGCCCGCCCGCCACGATCTGCTGGCTCTGCGTTACCGGACCGCCGAGCACTTGGATACGCGCGCCCAAGCCTTGCGTATTGGGGGACTTGCCGGCCAGCCGGACGGCAATGCGCGGAGCGGGGCTGTCATTGCGGAGGAGCGCGGCCGCGGAGTTCATGTTATTGAGCACCACGTCCAGGTCCCCGTCACCGTCGAGATCGCCCAGGGCAATCCCCTGCGAAATACCGACCAGGTCAAATCCCCATTCCCGACCCATTTCCTTAAAAGTCAGATCGCCCTGATTGCGATAGGCGAGGTTGGCCAGATTCAACCGGGGATATTCGAGGAGTTTGTATGGCACGCGTTCGCGCGGCCACGGACCTTTCGACCGAATTCGGTCTTCGGCGTCCGCATCCTGGGTATCGAAGCCGTGCCCGGTGGGAAGCAACACATCCTCATAACCATCGAGATCGACATCCAGAAACACCGGACACCAGGACCATTCGGTCGCGCTGAGGCCGGCCAGGCAGGCAATTTCGTTGTAGGTTCCATCGCCGCGGTTCAAGAACAGGCAATTCCGGTTGACCTCGGGTCGTTCCACAGGGAACCCAATGGGTTGATACTGGAGGCCGAACAGCACGGTCTGCACGAGTCGACGCGCGTGCTCCGGGCTGAGCATGTCCAGCACCATGATGTCATCGTGGCCATCGCGGTTGATATCGGCGACGTCCAGGCCCATGGTGAAACTGCTGGTGCAAGGGATCGCCGTGCGCGGCAAAGCCCGGAAATGGCCGTGGCCATCGTTGATCCAGCATCGGTCCGGACTCCAGAAATCGCCACACACATAGATGTCGGGCGCGCCATCGCCGTTGAGATCGCGAACGGCCACCGAATAACTCCAGTCCTTGGGCGATGTTGAAAGAGGCTGGCCCTGCTCATCGCGAAAGGTCCCATCGGTCCATGAGCATGCCCGGAAATGACCGTGTCCGTCGTTCAGGTAACAGAAGTCGGGCTCGCCGTACTCGCGCACGAAACCGTCCGTTGTGATGTAGAGCCGGTCGCGATCCTGGGGCCGGATCATGCGCTGGTTACCACTCAGGAGCAGATCAAAGCCAGTAGTGCGCACCGTCGAGGTCCGGTAATTGGCGACGTACAGATCGATGGTGCCATTGCCATCCAGATCGCCCAGGGCCAGGCACATGGTCCCATATTGACGGTCCAGGCCGGCGTCCGTCTTTTCCTGAAACCGCCCGCGCCCGTCATTCAAAAAGAGCCGCATACCCGCACCAATGCCGCCGACCAGCAAATCCAGGTCGTCGTCGCCGTCCACATCCGCAAAGGCCGCCGCGGTTGAATACTGGCCGTGACAGGCCACGCCCGTCAAATCGGTGATATTGGTGAATCTCCAGTCGCCCAAATTCCGATACAGGGCATTGGGCCCTTCCAAACGGCATAAGTAGATGTCGCAAAAACCGTCGCCGTCCACATCGCCCAATGCGACGCCCGATCCGCTGAGCAGGACCTGGTTGCCCGCTGCCGTGTTGTCCGCAAGGATGTTGGTAAAGGTCACTCCGGTTTCAGCGGCCGGGGCGGAAGTAAATCCAGTCGGACGATCGAATGCGACGGTCAACCGCCGGAACCGGTCTCCGTCCTGCGGGGTGAAGTCGCTCCCCAGGGCCGGGTGAGCGCAGAACAGGACCAGCAGGAAACAGCCGGTCCACCATCCCGAGACCCTCGCATTCAGGAATTCCCACCCGGAAGGAATGTGGAATCCGCCGGGCGCGGATGCGCGACGAAGTTTCCGGCGAAAGTCCTGGCGAAGATATCGCACGCGCACAGCGTTGGCTCTACCAGAAGACGACGCAGAAAACAACCACCCCGGCGACAACCGCCGCACCAAAGACCTTGGCTAACGGAGATGTCACCGCATCATACCCCGGTCGTTCTGGCAGGGCCTTCGGTTCTTTGAGGGGTCGCCACATGGTGAGGAGGCTCATCACCAGGATGAGCAGATTAAACGTGATGGCCACCTGGATCAGGAAGTTCAGCTCCGGCGCCCACGCCTGGAATGCCCCGTAAATGACCGGACCGCCCGCCAATGCCACTACGCCGGCAGAACCCGGGGCTTCGCGGACCAGGAGACCAAAGACAAATGCCGCCACGATACCAGGCCAGATATAGCCCTGGAACTGCTGGATGAACTGAAACACACCGCCGAATTTGGGATCCGCCAATCGCGGGGCGAGAGTGCATCCGATCAAGACACAGACCACGCTCATGATCCGACCGACCGCCACGAGGCGCCGTTCCGTGGCCCGGCGATCCAGGAGCCGATGGTAGACATCCATCGTGAAGATGGTTGAGGCGGAGTTGACCATGGAGGCAAGCGAACTGATCACCGCCCCGGCAATGGCGGCCAGCATGAATCCGCGCAGCCCGGCGGGGACCAGCCGCTTGATCAAGGTGGGAAATGCCTCGTCGGGTTTCGTCATTTCACCGCCGTACAATTGGGCGGCCATAATACCGGGCATGACGATTGCGAAGGGAACCAACAACCACAGCGCGCCGGCGAAGATGACTCCCATCTGACCGTCGTGCATGGACCGGGCGGCGAGGTTTCTTTGGACGATAAACTGGTTCAATCCGCAGTAGTAAAGAATGACGATCCACATTCCGGAGACGACGCCGGTCCAGGGCAAGCTGGAATGATCGGCCGGCAAGACCATATGGAGCTTGTCGGCATTCGCTATCGAGAACGCAGTCCAGCCACCGCAGGCGCGCAATCCCAGGCCAAAAATGATCAGCCCGCCCACGAGCAGCGCCAATCCCTGGAATAGATCCGCCCAGGCCACCGCTTTGAGTCCGCCCCAGGTGGTGTAAATGCCGGCGAGCAGGCCCACCAACCAAATGGCCAGGCGCAGGTCCACGCCGAAGATCGTGTGTAAAGTGAGACCACCCGAATACAGCACCGCCGTCAGCAGAACGGTGGTATAAATGATGACCGTCAGGATCGCCATGATCGAACGCGCCGCCGTGTTGTAGCGGTACTCGAGGAACTCCGGCATGGTGTAAATCCCGGCGCGCAAAAACCTGGGCAGCAGCGTAAAGGCAATCAAGACGATGCCTACCGAACCGGATAACTGCCAGGCGCTGACTCCAAGACCGACGTCGCCCGCGCCCTGGCCCGCCATGCCAACGAATTGTTCGGTTGAAATGTTGGCCGCCACAATCGAGATGCCAATCAGCGGCCAGGTCAGCGAACGTCCCCCGAGGAAATAATCCGCGCTATCCTTCTCGCCTCGGCTCTTGAAGAAGCTGATGGAAAGCACCACGCCGTAGAAAACGGCAATCACCAGGAGATCGAGATAACTGACTTCAATCATAGACGTTCGGTCGCCGGCCCCGCCCTTCCCCCAGCCGACTATTGCCTTTCTCGCGCCGGTCGCATTCGGACCAGGACCACCCCATGCCTCGGCGCCACCGAGGTAAAATGGTCGCTGCGGATCGCGAGATCTCGTTGACGCCAGACATCGCGGACAACTTGCGGACCTGTGATACCCAACGCCTCCCAACTCCCGGTCACTTCAGCTTCGAACTCGCCGTGGTTGCCGAGGCCGACCGCCTTTGATCCGTCTGCCAGTTCCTTGACCATGAGGAAGGTCTCGTCGGTCAGCGGGATCACGCGTGCGCATTGTCCCAGGGGATCCTGATCGATCGCGATGACTTCCGGATTGCAGAGCACATTGAGCGTGAACTCGTCCAACCGGTTCATGTCGCCACTGAAGAAGAGCGGCGACGCCATCAGGCTCCACAGCGACATGAACGCATATTGTTCCGTGGGGGTCAGTGGACACGCCCTGGGCTCGCCCATCCCCCGCGCATTACCGATGAATCCAATCTGAATATAATCCGGATCATTCCAGGCCCCGGGCTTCGACCAGGCCCGATGCTCGGCATTCTTGAGGGCGACTTCGAAAACGCGGTCCAGCTCGAATCCAAGATCGCCCGCGGTGCGCCAGCTTTGTCCACCGACTTCGGCGCCCCACTCCCAGACGTCGCCCATGCCGTACTGGCAGAGGTTAAGGATCATGTCGCGCGGTTGTTTTCGAAGCAGGCCGCCCATGAGTCGATAGGGTTTCTGGAGCGCCTCAAGGCTGGAATCGCCTCGGACGATATCGCCGTAGGAACACCAGTCGTATTTTAGAAAATCGAACCCCCAATCGGCAAACTGTCGGGCGTCCTGCGCTTCGTGCTGGTAACTCCCCGAAAATCCGGCGCAGGTGAACGGTCCGGGAGAGGTGTAGATCCCGGCCTTGAGCCCATAGCCGTGGATGTGCGCCGTCAGCGCCCGCATGTCGGGGAAATGCCGGTTCGGCAGGATATTGCCCTGTTCGTCGCGCAATGGCCCGACACGGAGGGGGTCCTCGGACTTCGGCGCGTTCATCCAGCAATCGTCGATGCTGACGTACTGGTAACCCACGTCGGCCATGCCGCTGCGAACCATCGCGTCCGCGGCCTCCCGCATAAGTTGGTCGGTGATCCGATCGTAATGCGTGTACCAATGATTCCACCCCATCGTCGGCGTCAACGCCAGTTTATCGCCACTGACGATCCGGAACTTGCGCTCGTCGGCCCCCGCAGTATTGCTCGCCCGCAAGATGACTTCATATTCCCCCCGTTCCGGCGCGGTCCCGGTGATGATGCCCGTCGCGGAATCAACCCGCAGCCCATTAGGCAGATCGTTGACGGAAAACTGGATCGGCCGCTCGCCCGTCGTCGGAATGCGGAAGATGAATGGATTTCCGGGACGGCAACCATAAACGACCGGACCATTGATGCGCGGCGCCGGCCCCGCCTTCGGTGTGAGCATGACCGGCTCTTCCTGGGGACCATCGATAGCGACGGGTTTTGCGCCACGGACGAAAAACCGCGCGGCCGCCCAATCGGCATGGTCATAACTGATCCCGTCCCCTCCGTCAGTGACGCGCAACATGAGATTGGTTACGCCGTGCAGATCGAGCTCCAATGTCTTGGCGTGATCGCCCTCTTTCATCAAACCGGAGTTCCAGCGCTTCCGGCCATCGGCATAAACGATGAATTCTACCGAGCCCGGGCCTTGGGCGGAATCGTCCACACCCACCGAGGCTTCAAATCGTTCGGTCTCGCCTCCCAAATCCACCCAAAACGTGCTGTGCGCGTGTGTGCCGACACCATGATCGAAGGTCTGGCCGGCGATGGCCATCGGTTTTTCGCGCATGGAACGGTTTACCTGCGGCTGGCCCCAGCCCTGACGCATTTTCGAAAGATCGAGCGATTCTAAAGCCACGGACTCGGCGGCGGACAGTCCAACGGCGGTCGCGAAGGGCAAGCTGCCGGCGAGAGCGATGAAAAAGACAGCGCGTATCTCCCGCATTCGCGGTCGTGGAATGGATAAGGAAGCAAAGCACATAGTCATGGGTTGGAGTTAATGAAGTCGGATTGTGAGGATCCGACATCGCTCCGTCAACACACCGCAGAGAGGGACGAATATCAGCCCCGCAGGGGCGACATCTTCGCAGCAGATGTTGCCCCCCTGACGGGCCGGATACGCGCTTGCGGATCGGGGGACAGGTTCTCGGTGGACCTATCCGCCGGAGGGCCGAGTTATACGAGGCCCTGGCCTGCTCACCCCTCTTCCACTCTCAACGTACCAGGCACGGACGCTTCGGATCGAATTGCCACCCGGGAATCAAACACTGCATGGCCATGGAATCATTGCGCGCGCCAACACCGATCTTCCGGTAAAGCTCGTGCGCCTTTTCAATCCGGGAGAAGTCGGGAAGCACTCCGAGACCGGGCGTGTCGGGAACCGCAATGGCGCCGCCGACAATCCGGAACGGTTCTTTGGTCAATTGCTGGCCGTCCTGCCAGATCCAGTGGGTATCGATGGCGGTAATCTTGCCGGGCGCGGCGGCGGCAACGTGGGTGGCCATCGCGAGCGATATATCAAAGTGATTATTAGAATGTGATCCCCAGGTCAACCCACCCCAATCCCGGCAAAGCTGCGCAACGCGAACCGACCCATGCATGGTCCAGAAATGCGGATCGGCCAGTGGAATGTCAATGGCGTGAAGCCGGAGGGCCTCCGTCAACTGCGGCCAGTCCACCGCCAACATATTCGTGGCGGTGGCCAATCCAGTGATACGCCGAAACTCAGCCATGCTCTCCAGTCCCGACCGGCCGGGTTCCGCGCCACAGGGATCTTCCGCGTAGGCGAGCACGCCCGGATGATCGCGGCAGAGCGCAACAGCTTCCTCGAGCGACCACGCGCCATTGGGATCGATCGTGATGCGGGCGTGAGGGAAATGCCGGGCCAACGCGGCAATGGTTTCCATCTCCCGCGCGCCGGGGAGGACGCCACCCTTGAGTTTGAAATCGGTGAACCCGTAACGCGCCTGCGCGGCTTCTGCGAGCCGCACAATGGCCTCCGCGTTCATCGCTTCTTCATGACGAAGACGCAGCCAGTCGTCGGTCGCGTCGGAGTCGTCGACATACGGCAGATTGGTTTTACGGCGGTCGCCGACATAGAACAGGTAGCCCAGCGTCTCGGCGGACGCGCGCTGTTGTCCTTCTCCCAACAACGCGGCGACAGGCACGCCCAGATACTGACCGAGCAGGTCGAGCAACGCGGCTTCGATGCCTGTGACGGCATGCACGGTGACGCGCTGGTCGTAGGTCTGGATGCCGCGGCCATCGGGATCGCGATCGGCGAAGCTTTCGCGGATGGTTTTGAGGACGCATTGGTAAGCGCCTATCGGTTTGCCGAGGATGTGCGTCCGGGAGTCTTCGAGGGTTTTGCGGATGCGTTCGCCGCCGGGAACTTCGCCGAGGCCGGTGTGGCCCGAATTGTCTTTCAGGACCACGACGTTCCTGATGAAGCAGGGCCCATGGGCGCCGCTCAGATTCAGGAGCATGCTGTCATGCCCGGCGACGGGGATAACGCGCATCCCGGTGATCAGCGGGGTATTCGCGGCCATGAACGCCTTTGTAGATACGGCATCGATGAACGGAAAGCAGCGATCAATTCATCGCCCCCCCATTCGTACTACTATTCGTGAAAGTCTTGTCGCGGCGGCAAACTTTTCAGGCATTAAGGCGCAACCATCACGCGGTAAAAAGTCGCGCGCTGACCTGCGTCTATCGTCGCGGAGGCCGAAACCGCGGAACCGGTTCCAGGGATTGGCTGGCCGACATTGCTCCAGGTGCCGACGGTGAGCGAGGGTCGCGTTTGCAGTTGGTAACTAAAGGCGGCAACGCTGGTCCAGATGAATTCGAGGGTCGACCCACCGCCAGGACGACTGATCAAAACCTCGGGGGACGGAGGCGGCTCATCCGGCAGCTTGCGGAGGCTGACGTTCGTCAAATCCACCTGCGCGCCGTCGCCCGTCAGGCAAATCTTGAATTCCTGGCTGTTTAAACTGCGAAGTGCGGGATCGTCGAGCACCACCCGAATGGCCTCGAACTCACCATCGAGGACGATCGGGGCTTCCACTCGGTAAATCTGATTGTCGGCCAGGGAGAATTCGAGCGTCCCGTTTGTTGATCCCCAACGCTGTTCGAATTGGAGTTCGAGTGGCCGGTCCACTCCGGTATTGATAAATGTCGAATAGCATTGATTTGCGCAGAGCCTCCAACCCAGGCGAATCACCGTGCTCGAATTGGTCTCGGCAAACAGCGCAAAGCAGTCTAGCGGCCCTGAAACCTGCCAAACCAGCCCGGAACCGAACGCCGCCCCAACGCTGATTCTCCCGGGAACTCCAGGAGCGCCATCAGCGCCGGTCTCAAGCACACCGCTATCCGCCCCGTCCATCCCGGTCGGTGTGCCACCTCCACCCTTGCCGCCCTTGGCAATGGCGACGGCCCTCCCCTCCCCACCTTTGCCACCCTCGCCCCCGTTCAGGATGAATTGGGCTTGGTTGATCAATTGGAAATGCGGGTTCAAAACCAGTGAGCCACCGCTGCCACCGCTGCCGCCTCGGCCGCCGCGAGGTCCGCTTCCTCCGCTGTTACCGGCGTCGCCGCCACGCCGTCCCGGCACTCCTTCTCCCGTGCTGGTCCCGGCGTCACCGCCATTGCCAGGATTACCCGCGGCACCCCCATTCCCACCCGGACCACCTTTGAGCGAGATCTGACCTTCCAGGATGATCGTGTCCGCATTCAAGGTCAGGATCCCACCCGTGCCGCCGGAGCCACCCTGGCCGCCACTGCCGGCGGAACCGCCACCACCACCAACTTCACCGCGACTCCCATCGCCGCCGCGGCCGCCGTTGCCGCCATTTCCGCCGACACCGCCCAACCCTCCGCTCCCCTTGTTATCGAGCAAAATACTTCCGCCGGGACGCAGATCGATGCGCCGTCCGCTGATCCGCACATTTGCTCCCGGCAACCCCGCAAATCCGCCAAAGCCGCCCGAGCCTGCCTGGCCGGCAAATCCGCCGATGGCCGGACCTCCACCGAGTGGTTCGGAGATGCCACTTCCCCCGTTGCCGCCGTGACCGCCGCGACCACCGTCACCACCTTGGAATTCCGGGCGCAAGTCAATGCTGCCGGCGATCGTGATGGCGCCCTGGCTGTTCAGGACGAGCCGCGGCTCGCCGCCGGTCGTCCAACCTTCACCCGTTCCGCCGAGCAGTCCTCCGGACCCGGCGTTGGCCCCCGTGGGCTGATCATCCGCTCCATCGGCGCCATCGATGCCGGGAGGGCCGTTGTTGGCCTTCGTGAGTTCCGGCTTGCGAAAGAAGATTTGGCCGTCAATTCGGATGTCGCCCACGACATTGATGGTGACTTCGCCCATCACTTCGAGGGTCCCACCAGTCTCGACCGTGAGGGCATCGTAGGTCATGGAGACCGGTTGGTCCTTTTCCCCTAACTGAACATTTTCTCCGGGGCCGACGATCAGAGGCGCGGCATACAAGGTGGAAAGGATAGAAACGGTCCAGCCTGTGACCGCCGAGAAGAACACACATGGAGGCCTCATGTTATTTTTATTGATGCGGATTATGACCATAACTTCGCGTGAGTAAAGTCCTGAGGTTGGCCGGGGATCGCAGCGGTCCTCTTTGCGAGCCCTTCGGTCCGGAGGCGGTCGAAATACTGCATTCGGGGGCCAAGGGGGCCGGGGGAGTAATCCTTGGTCGGCACGGGACCGGGTGAATAACCTGTGAATCGAATGAGGATAGGATGTCATTGAAGCTCGAAGGTCATTGGGGTCTGCTGTGGTCATGACCAATGCGGCGCCAGAGGACGGGAGCGGAGCAGGCGCTCCGGATTTGAAGCGGGCTCGGCAGCAACGAAGCGCGCTGGCGGATCCGAGCAAAGTGGACCGGTTGCCGCCGCACTCGGTTGAGGCGGAGCAGGGGGTATTGGGCTGCGTTTTGATTTCTCCGAACGACACCCTGGGATTGTGCGTTGAGCGGTTCAAGACCGGGAGCGAGGTCTTTTACGAGCTGCGGCATCGGTGTTTGTATGAGTTGATGCTGGGGATGTACGAGGCCAAGGAGGCGATCGACCTGCTGACGGTTCAGCAACGGCTGCGGGACCAGCGCCAACTGGATGCGGTGGGCGGGCTGGCCTATCTCTCTTCCTTATGCGATGCGGTGCCGTCGGCGGCCAACCTGACGTACTATGCGGATATCGTGCGGGAGAAGCATCTGCTGCGTCGAATGATCCAAACCTGCACGCAGGTGATCAGCCGGGTCCACGAGCAGGAAGGGGAGATCGACCTGGTCCTGGACGAAGTCGAACGGGACGTATTGCGGATCAGCGAAGAGCGGGTGGAATCGGAAACGCGAACGATCAAGGACCTGGTGCGTCGGGCGATCGTAACCATTGAGGAGTTCCACCAGCGGCAGGGCACATTAACCGGCCTGGGGACCGGCTTTCAGGACTTTGACCGGATGACCACGGGGCTGCATGGGGGTGAGATGGTGGTGATTGCGGCGCGGCCGAGCATGGGCAAGACCTCCCTGGCGATGAACATCGTGGAGCACGTGGCGGTGGATGAGCGGTTGCCGGTGGGTGTATTCAGCCTGGAGATGACGGCGGATTCGCTGGTGCTTCGGCTGTTGTGTTCGAGATCGAGGGTGAATTTGAGGAGCGTCCGCGAAGGGTTTTTGGCAGAGCGCGATTTTCCGAAGCTGACCGGTGCGGCGGGCAAGCTGGCGAGCGCGCCGTTGTTCATCGAGGACAGCTCGGGGTTGTCGGTCCTGCAGTTGCGGGCGAAGGCGCGCCGGCTTCACAGTCAGTATGGGATCAAGTTGTTTGTCATTGACTACCTGCAGTTGCTCCATTCTACTGCGCGGCGAGCAGAGAACCGCCAGCAGGAGATCGCGGACATATCCAACGGCATCAAGGCCTTGGCCAAGGAACTGAATGTGCCGATCATTGTCCTCAGCCAGCTCAATCGTGAGGTCGAACGCGATCGCCGTGAACCGCGGTTGTCCGATCTGCGCGAGTCCGGGGCAATCGAACAGGATGCGGATCTGGTGGGGTTGCTCTATCGTCCCAACGCGGGTGGAGACGAAGAAGGCGCAACGGTGCCGGAAGGGGACGCCCTTCCGATCAACTTGTTGATCGCCAAGCAACGCAACGGGCCGACGGGCGAGATTCGACTGACTTTCTTGAAGTCAATTACGCGATTCGAGAGCGCGGCCAAAGTAAGTGCCGACGATTAGCCGTATGACGGTCGACCGATGAATGTCGTGCGAAGTCGAATAGGGCTGCTGCTGGTGGGTTTGGCACTCTCGGCGGTGGGTCTAAATGCCCAGCCCGCGACAACTCGCATTCAGGGAGTCGGCCTGATTGAGCAGATCCAGATCGTCCATATCGGGCCGCCGGCGGTGAGCGATGACCTCGTGCGCGCCCATATCCGCGTCAAGGAGGGTGACACCTACAGTTTGTCCGCGACCACCTCGGATGTGCGTTCCCTGGAGGCGACCGGTTATTTCCGCGATGTGCGTGTGGCGGCCGACCGCACCGATGGCGGTTACAAACTCATCTATTACGTCCAGGGCAAGCCGGTGCTTACGGAAATCCGGTTCGAGGGCAACACCAAGTACAGCCGGAAAAAGCTCCTCAAAAAGGTTGATGCCAAAATCGGCCAACCCCTGGACGACTACAAGCTCTTCCTCGCGGCCCAGGAAATCCAGAAGATGTACCAAAAGGCCGGCTATCATCGGACCCGGGTGGAACCGGTTTCAAGGGTCAACGAGACGCTGGGTCGGGCCACCGCCATCTTTCAGATCCACGAGAGTCCGAAGATCCGGATCACCGATGTCGTATTTGATGGGGCGTCGGCGTTTTCGCAAAGGAAGTTGCGGCATGTGATCAAGACCCGGCGCTGGTGGATGTTTTCGTGGCTGACCGGCAGCGGCAAACTCAAGGACGAACAATTCGAAGAGGACAAGATCAAACTGCGGGACTTTTATCAGGAAGAGGGTTACATCGACTTCGACCTCAAAGAAGTGACCTTCGAGGAGACCCGTCCCGACCGGATGGTCATCCGTTTCCACATTTTCGAGGGGCACCAATACAAAGTGGGGACGGTGGAATTCCAGGGCAACGCCACCTTCAATGCCGAGCAGATCCGGGCGGGGGTGACGGTACTCGGGCGCCTGGTACGTCCACGAATGCTGGAAGGCGATACCTTCACGCCCAAAGGGCTCGATCAGGACATTCAAGCGATCCAGGATTTCTATGGCGCCCGGGGGTATATCGGCAAGGGAGACGCCAACCGCATACCGGTGGCGGCCATCAAACGGCCGAACATCGAGAAAGGCACGATGGATCTGGTGTTCCGCCTGGAGGAAGGAACCGAATCCTATGTCGAGAAGATCGAGATCCGTGGGAACACGCGAACCCGTGACCGCGTGTTGCGGCGGGAGTTGGCGATCGCCCCGGGTGAGCGGTTCAACATGGTGCTGGTCAAGATCAGCCAGGAGAGGCTGCGCGGTCTCCAGTATTTCAACAAAGTGGAGACGGAGGTGGATCCCACCGATATCCCGAATCGCAAGAACCTCATTATCGGCGTCGAGGAGGGCTCTTCGGGCAGCTTTTACATGGGCGCCGGGTTCAGTTCCGTGGAGAATCTATTTGCCTATGTGGGGATGACCCAAGGCAACTTCGACCTGTTCAATCCACCGTACTTCACCGGCGGTGGACAAAAGCTGCGACTGCAGATGACCGTCGGCACCCGGCGACAGGACTACGAGTTGCGTTTCGTCGAACCCTGGTTTCTGGGTCAACGGCTCGCGCTCGAGTTGGATTTATACCATCGGAATATCCAATATTACAGTGACGAGTACACCCAGACCGAGACGGGCGCGCAGGTCGGACTGACGAAGGCCCTTTGGCGGGAAAAACTCATCGCCGGCATCAGCTATACGATCGAGGACATCGGGATCGATTTCGACAGCACCACCACCACGACCAATCTTCAGGTCGAGTTGGGACCGGGCCGAAGCCGGGGGACGCGTGTGCTGCCGCCTCGAGTCTCGCCGGAGCTTGCCCAGGAAGAGGGCGACTGGTTGGTGTCGAAGGTTGGGTTCACACTGGGATACGACACGCGCCAAGGTGGGCTGTTGCCCAATCGAGGGCAGCGGACTCAACTGGGATTGGATCTCGCCGGGGGTCCACTCGGGGCGGATGTGGATTTCTACAAGCTGCAATTGCAGTCGTCCTGGTATTTCCGCGGGTTTTTCCCGGGGCATATCCTCGAAGTCCTGGGGCAGGCCGGGGTGGTCGAGCCCTACGGCGATTCGGATCGGACCCATATCTGGGACCGGTATTATCTGGGAGGCGCCTACACGTTGCGAGGGTACAAGTATCGGGATGTGGGGCCGAAGGATTTTCTGGGTGAACCGACCGGAGGCAACAGCTTCTGGATGGGGTCGGTCGAATACAGCCTGCCGATTATCGAGCGTTTAAGATTTGCGCTTTTCTATGACATCGGCACAGTCAATTCTGACGCTTACGATTTTGACTCAAGCAATTACCATGATAACTGGGGACTCGGCCTCCGCATCAATATTCCGCAGATGGGCCCTTTGCGGCTGGATTATGGATTCCCCATCCATCATGACGATACCGTCAGTGGCAAGCCCCGGTTCCAGTTCAGTGTGGGGTGGGATCGACCGCTTTAACCACTTCTTCCGAAGAACATGAACCTCTACCCTCGCCTCATCCGCTCCTCGCTGCTCGCGATCGCCTTCGTGGTCATGACCTCGAGCGCTTTCGCCCAACCCAAGATCGGCCTGATCGATCTCAAAAAAGTCTTCGACAACTTTTGGATGACCAAACAGCAAAACGTGGAGCTCAAAGAATCCGAGGCGGAATATGAAAAATCACGCCGCCGGCTCCTCGACGATTACCAACGCGCCGGCGACGAATACAAGAAGCTCATTGAGGGCGCCAACGATCAGGCCTTATCCGCCGATGAACGCGCCAAGCGGAAGGCTGATGCCGAACGGAAGGTCCTTGAGATCCGGGAAATTGAGCAGAGCATCACCCAGTTCGATCGCACGACCCAGCAATCGCTCCGGGACCAGACTCGGCGGATTCGGGATCGGATTCTGGTCAAGATACGGGAAGTGATCGACACGCAAGCCAGGAGCGGCGGCTATACGCTGGTTTTGGATACCGCGGCGGTGACCGCCAATGAAACACCCATGATCCTCTATCATAACGGCCAGAACGACATGACGGAGACGGTGCTCACCGAACTCAACGCCTCCGCCCCCATCAGTCTTCCCACGCCCGCGACCAACGCACCCTGACGCGTCCGCCCCATTCTATGCGGCACATCCCCGCATCGGCACGAGTTGCGATGCGACGGGACCCTCGCACAGATCATGGCGGCAGCAATCTTTCGGTTCTGATATTCTGGGGTATGGGTAAGAATCGGCTCGAAGCGTTCAGTGATGGCGTGCTCGCCATCGTCATCACGATCATGGTGCTGGAATTGAGAGTGCCGCATGAGACAGGACTGATGGCGTTGCACCCCGTTCTGCCGGTCTTCCTGAGTTACGTGCTAAGCTTCATCTATGTGGGCATCTACTGGAATAACCACCATCACCTGCTCCATGCCACCCAGCATGTGAGCGGCGGGATTCTCTGGGCAAATCTGCATTTGCTCTTCTGGCTGTCGCTCTTTCCGTTCACTACAGCGTGGATGGGAGAGAACCATCTCGCGTCCATCCCCACTGCCGTTTACGGGTTCGTGCTGCTGATGGCTTCGATCGCCTACCTGATTTTGCAGCGCGCGATCATTAACCGCCACGGCCGGGACTCTCTTTTGGCTGCCGCGATCGGCGTGGATTGGAAGGGCAAACTATCGCCCGCATGTTATCTGGCGGCCATTCCACTGGCTTTCGTCAACGCATGGCTGGCCAGCGGCTTGTATGTCCTTGTGGCCCTGCTCTGGTTCATTCCCGACCGGCGCATTGAACGAGAGCTGGCGAGCCATGAGGGCTGAAGACCGACCGCACCGGCAGGGTGAATAACCCACAGGGTCAGCCCGTCAACGCCGCGTGAGGCGCCGTGCGAAGGCACGCGGCCTACATCAAACGCGCCTCTTCCAGCCGGCGAACGAGTCGTTTCCAGCCGACATCAAAATGTCGGGGGCTAAGTGGTCTGTTTCATAAATACGGTTACGTTCGCGGCCAGGGGTTTTTCGGCCAGACGAGGCGCGAGCAACGAGCATACCCGCAGCGGTCTGTAAGGCGCGAGCAACGAAGTCTGGCCGAAAAAGAACGGCCGCCCGGAGGGTTGCGCCGAATTTGGCCTGGGGCGGCGTTGCTCGGTCGGTCGAGTATCGCAGAGGATACACTCTCGCCCTCGCGCCTTGCCTCAGGCCAAATTGGGCGCAACGAACGTGACCGTATTTATGAAACAGACCACTTAGTCCAGTGCGGCCAAAGCTTCCGAACTCAGTTCGCCGTTCAGTCGGACAACGGTCGTGCGATCGGGTTCGATGACCACCGGGACATGGACCAGCGCGCGGTTCGCCGCCCGGGCCTCGACCGTGTAGCTGCCGGCCGGCAAAGCCAGAGGCTGCTTCGTCTCGGCAGGGGACCAAACGGCTACTTTACGATACAGCGCCCCATCATCCGACCGAACGCGGCAGACCGATCGGAACGACATGTCCGGATCGTCAAGCGTTGTGAGGGGGAGCGCGGGAGGATAGACCACGAGGTATCCATCGGAGGCCATGCTGATAGAAGCCTGCGGGACGGGTCCGACGCGGTTCAAGGTGATGGGAGAGGGGGAGGAACAACCTGCGACAGCGAGGGCGAGGCTAACGGGGAGGAGAGAAACGAGGGTTTTCATCATGGATATTGATCATGCTAAATGTTCACGCTGCTAATGACTATCGGCGTGGTTGGGTGTGGGGTCAAGTACGGTGTCCAAGTCGGGTTATCCCACCCGTGTCCGCAGCCGAGCCGGGTCAAACCTGCTGAGTACCGGGATCCCCGATCGATTTCGTCCCTGGCAGGAGGCGGCGCACGAGGGATGCGAGCAGGTCGAAGGAAAAGGGCTTTCGCAGGATGGCATTGGCCCCCAGACTCGTAACTTGCTCCTCACTTTTGCGGGTGATCAGTCCAGAGACGACAATCACCGGCACCTGGCACAGGGCGGGATCACGACGGATCTGGCGCAATGTTTCGAAGCCATCCATGACGGGCATATCGAGGTCGCACAGGATGAGGTTGGGCCGGTCCCGATGGGCTGCATCCAGCCCATCACGTCCGTTACCCGCCTCGACCACGGAACAACCCAGGCCTTCCAGCAAAAGTCGGAGGGCAATCCTCACAGAACCGTCATCGTCAATGACCAGCACTCGATCCATCAAAACTTCGCGGCGCAAGTGCAGGCCGCAGCGTGAACCTACACGCAAGCGGGGATATCGCAATACTGCTCTGTTTGTTATCAGAAAGGATCGAGAGGATGCGTTTGGAGATACTGGGTAAGTCCCGGGAGCGGGAACGAAAGGAGGGCCTGGATGCGGCTGCAGTCCAGAGAAGTGTCCGGCGGCCGGGGAGCGCCCTGGTAATCGCGGAGGGAACCGGGCTCAATACGGGGATGGAGGTTGGGGCAGCGTTGAGCGATAAGCTGGCCGATTTGCCAGCGCGAGAGTCGTTCGCTGCCCGCGAGGTGGTAGAGCCCCGTTTGCCTGAGATTCGCCAGTTCCCACACGGCGCGAGCGGTGATCGTGGCAGGTATGGGACAACGGAATTCGTCCGTGAAAAGCCGGAGGGCGCGGCTCGAACCCCAGGCGCGGCGCATCTCTTCGTTGAAGGCACGATCTCCGGTGGGGGAGATGCCTCCATTCAGTGAGGTGCGAACGACCGTGTGATGTGGATTGGCGAGGACGATGCGTTCGGCGTTGACTTTTGTTCCCGCGTAAACGCCCAGCGGGTCGGTTGGGTCGGATTCCCGGTAATTCCCTTGACGCCCATTGAAGACCAGGTCGGTCGAGAAAAGGACCAATGAAACCTGCGCCGCCAAGCGTGAAAGTTGAGCCGTGATCCCGACATTCAAACGGTGGGCGAGCACAGGATCGCTTTCACAGGCCGCGCTTCGGCTAAGGGCGGCGCAATGAAGGATGAGCTCCGGGCGCTCTTCCTGGAAGCGATGGTGGAGGGCGTGGGCATCGGACAAATCGAGGTTCGCACGCGTGAGGCCGACGACCTTCCAGCCAGGAGCGCATTGGGGGGCGGTGCGGACGAGGTGACTTCCGATGAGACCGCCGGCACCGGTGATCCAGGCTAAAGGGGGCATTTAAGAGCTAAGTGGTCTGTTTCATAAATACGGTCACGTTCGCGGCCAGGGGGTTTTCGGCCAGACGAGGCGCGAGCAACGAGCATACCCGCAGCGGTCTGTAAGGCGCGAGCAACGAACGTGACCGTATTTATGAAACAGACCACTAACGATGTTCTCCCGTGAAGAGTCTGGCGGAATGCCCTGGGGTGCGGTTCCATTGGCGGCGGCACTGCCTGGGACGGCGGGGAGGCGCTCAGAGGGCGGCGGGCGGAGAGAGCTGGGTCGTGCGGTCAAGGAGGATCGAGCTTCCGTTGCATTCCTCGTCGTGGTCGGCGTTTTCCTGATCGAACAACTCGCGGATGAATTTGCCGAGCGTTTCGTTGGTCGGCCCATAACCGGAGTGGTAGATGTAGTGCTCGAGTTCATAGAGCAACTCATCGGCGTTGGGGTATCGGTGGGCGGGATCGCGAGCGAGGGCGCGGAGGAGCACGCGATGCAGTCGGTCGTCGATGCGGGTGTCGAGGGTGCGAAAGTCAGGGAGCTCGAGGGTCATAATCCGGTCCCGCGACTCATCAGGGGTGGCACCTTTAAAGATGTTGAAGCCCAGGAGGAGATGACTGAGGACGACTCCGGAGGAAAAGATATCGGAGCGTTTGTCGGTGATCTTGAAGCTGGCCTGTTCCGGGCTCATGTAATCGGCCTTGCCGGCGACCACTTCTCCTTCCTGATCGAGGAGGAAGCCTTTGGCCTTGGCGATGCCAAAGTCGGTGAGCTTCACGTCGCCTTCGAAGGCAATCATGATGTTCTTGAAACTGACGTCGCGGTGGACAATCCCGAGCAATTTGCCGTCCTTGTCCCGTTTATTGTGGGCGTAGGCGAGGCCGCGCGCGACGCGACTGACGATGAAGACAGCGAGTTCGATCGGGAGGATGCGGCGTCTTTCGGCGAGGCGACGGGAAAACTGTTCAAGGTTCACGCCCCGGATGAGTTCCATGGACATGAAGAACATATCGCCGCTGGTGCCGAGGTGATAGGTCTGGGAGATATTGGTGTGGATGAGGTCCGCGACCAATTTGGCCTCGCCGATGAAGTTCTCGATGAACATCTTTTGGCTGGCGTAGTGCTGGCGGATGACTTTCATGGCGATCCGCTTCACGAATGCGCTGGCGCCATGTTGTTCGGCTTCGTAGACGATGCCCATACCACCCTCGAAGATTTTCCGTACGATTTCGTAGCGGAACTCGCTTTGGATGGTAAACAACGGGTCCACGGCGGGCATGTTGTGAGAACGAACGGGCAAGTCAAGTCTGCGCTGCCGGAAGTGAACAAAAGGCCTGTGAAATCGGCAGAATCACGCCAGTTTTTGTCCTTGCGCCCTAGTGTTGAATCGTTTTAATTCGCCATCGACGGTCGTCGATAACAACCAAAACCAATACAAACCGAGTTATGGCAAAAGCACTCTCCAAGTCGCAAATTGCGACTGCACTCTCCGAAAAAACCGAGATCAGTAAGAAACAGGCGGTCGAGGTCCTGGATCATCTCGCCGCTCTGGCTTACAAAAATGCCAAGAATACTTTCACCCTGCCGGGTATCGGCAAACTGGTGCTCGTCAACCGCAAAGCCCGCATGGGCCGTAATCCCGCCACCGGCGAGCAGATTAAGATCCCTGCCAAGCGCGTGGTGAAATTTCGCGTGGCCAAGGCGGCGAAAGACTCGATTCTCGGCGGGTAGTCCGGATCGACAGTTTTCTCAAAGGCACCCTGATTTGGCCCGGGTGCCTTTTTTATTCGGTTCATGAAGATCGGAGTTGTGGGCTGCGGAGCGTTGGGCAGCTTCTATGGCGCCCGGCTTTGTCGCAGCGGGGAAGAGGTGCATTTTCTACTCCGTTCCGATTACACGGAGGTGCGGCAGGCCGGTGTGGAAATCCGGAGCATCGCGGGAGATTTCCGAGTGCGGCCGGGCGTGGCGCGGCTACCGGAGGAGATCGGTCGTTGCGATCTCGTGCTGGTGGGGCTGAAGACGACGGCCAATGAACATCTGGCTCAATTCGTTCCGCCCCTGACGGATCAAGGGACTGTGGTGCTCACCCTGCAAAATGGACTGGGCAACGAGGAGGCCCTGGCGAAGGTCGTGGGAGCGGAGCGAGTATTAGGCGGACATTGTTTCGTCTGCCTTAATCGAGTGGCGCCGGGGGTCATTGTGCATAGCGCGCATGGCCGGGTCGTTGTCGGCGAATATCGATCCACCCAGGGCGAGCGATTGCGTCGCGTCCAGAGCCTGTTCGAAGCGGCGGGAATCGAATGCCATTTGACCGACAACCTGGAACGGGCGCATTGGGAGAAGCTGATTTGGAACGTTCCTTTCAACGGACTCGGCGTGGCCGGCGTCGCCGGCTATGACGCTGTCCGCGCCGGGCAATTGCTGGGAGGAGAACTGCAACGCGCCTGTCTGACGACCGATCAATTGTTGGCCGAACCGCGGTGGGCGGCACTGGTGCGCGGCTTGATGATGGAAGTCCTTTGTGCGGCCAGCGCGCTCGGCTTCAAAGCGGATCCCGGTCTGGCAGATAAGAACATCGAACGCACGCGGGTGATGGGCGCCTATCGCGCGTCGACACTGCTGGACTACGAGCAAGGCAAGCCGATCGAACTCGAGAGCCTCTTCTGCGAGCCCTTACGCAGGGCTCGCCGCGCCGGAGTGGATACGCCCCTTCTGGCGGCGCTCTGCTCGGTTCTAAAAGCCCTTGAGGAGCGGCGGATCCATGGAGGCCGGGAAACCAGTGTTGACAGCGAATGAGAGAGAGTGGCGACCGTGGCAGTGCGAAGGATGATCCGGCAGCGGACCCCTCCGGCTTACCCGCGAATTACACAATCCGACCCGATGGAAGGCCGGATATGGAACTTCGTCGGGAGCAGCTTTCGTTCTGGTGGGCAGTGGGAATCGAGCTGGCGGTGCTCGGGATCTCGGTGGTATTGGCGTGGACCATCGGGGTTCCCTGGCCGGGGGAGTGGCGCCTCGATTTCAAGGATTGTTTTGGAGGCGTCTTTGCGACCGCCCCCTTGCTCCTGGTCTTCCGATGGCTGCTCCGTACGAAATTCAGGCCGATGGCGCGGATCCGAATTTTTGTCGAAAGCGTGCTGAAACCATGGATGCAGGGATGGAGTATTGGCGCGTTGGCAGTGATTTCAATCCTGGCCGGGTTATGCGAGGAAGTACTGTTTCGCGGCGTTCTGCAGGATATATTGGAACGGAGCCAGGGTCGGGTGCCGGCGGTTATGATGGCAAGCGCGGCGTTCGGAGTGTGCCATTGGATCACACCGGGCTATGCGTTGGTGGCCGGATTGATGGGCCTTTACCTGGGGATTTTGCGGTGTTGGACGGGCAATCTTCTGACCCCGATGGTAGCCCATGGTTGGTATGATTTTATAGTGCTGCTGTGGGTGCTTCGGGTGCGCCAGGATGTGCGAAGCTGACGCGGAATTGTGCGGGGATGAGGGCGTTCACCCAGCGACCCGCGCAGGCGGGGCGACATTGCCTTCAGCCCGGGCCTTTGTTCGGGAGATGATGATCCGTGATCTCGGCAAAGGAAATGTCAACCAGGAGATCCGCGGCAATTTTCTCAAGCGCCTTCCGCAAGTCGGCCGGTTGTCGGTCGGTTGGCAGGTGGAGTTTGGCACTGGCTTTGAACAATGACTCGCCCGACATCGCGGCACTCTGGCACTCGGTCTCGAGTTCTTCCACGTTCACGCCGAAGGCTGAGAGCGTTCGGGTAATCTGTCGAATGATTCCGGGCCGATCCTGTCCCACGATTTCGAGAAGGGCGCTGACCTGCGAGCGAGCGGGGATGTCCGATGGATCGGGATGGGTGACGATCGTGAGGCCTTGGGCTTGCAGTTCGAGCAAGGCACGGGTCAGATCGAACTCGCGCTCTGCCGAAACCTGGATGCGAAGAATGCCGGCGAAATGACCACCGAGGTGAGCCATCCGGCTTTCGAGCCAGTTACCGCCGTGATCGGCAACAATAGTGGCGACGAGCTCGACCAGGCCGGGTCGATCCGCCCCGATGATCGTCAAAACGAGGGAAGTATGCATGGTTGGATTCGAGGCAAGAGACTAGCCCGGATTCTTGCTGGGTAAACTGATTTTTCCCGCCGGTTTTGGTGGGTGGCGCGGCGACGTGGGTTGTCGCGCTCCGGCAGCTCGGTTCGCAATGCTTGCGAGGGGATCGCTTGCCAGCGCGAGGATAGGCTCGGTATGGTGGACGGCAGTGCTTTGTCCCGGTTTGACTATTGATCCATGAGCGTTCGAGTGCGTTTTGCCCCGAGTCCAACGGGTTACCTCCACATCGGCGGTGCGCGGACGGCATTGTTCAATTGGCTTTATGCCCGGCACACCGGCGGGACGTTCATTCTTCGGATCGAAGACACGGATACCGCGCGGAATACGCAGGAGGCCGTGGAGGTTATTTTGCAGGGGCTGCGCTGGTTGGGATTGGACTGGGATGAAGGACCGACGACCGGAGATCGGGGCGGCCCGAGCCGGGGCACACGCGGGCCTTACTTCCAATCGTGCCGGATGGATCGCTATCGGCGACGCGTGGAGGAGTTACAGGACAAAGGGCTGGCCTACGAGCGCGAAGGAACCATTCGATTCCGGATGACGCGCGAGCCGGTCACGATCCAGGATGAAGTGGTGGGGGTGGTGCGCCGGGAGCTCACCGACCGCGAGTCGGTGGACCCGGATTTTGTGATCGTGCGCTCGGACGGTCAGCCGGTGTTTCACCTGGTGAACGTGGTGGACGACCTCGAGATGGAGGTTACGCATGTGATCCGAGGGGAGGATCACTTGAGCAATACCGCGAAGCACATTGAGCTCTTCCGGGCGCTGGGGGCGCCTCCGCCGCGGTATGCGCACATCCCGCTGATTTTGAATCCCGATGGTTCTAAAATGAGCAAGCGTGACCAGGGCGCTTCATTGGCGGGCTATCAGGAACAGGGTTATCTTTCGGCGGCAGTGGTCAATTATCTATGTCTTCTGGGCTGGTCGCCCAAGGATGACCGGCAAATGTTATCGCTGAAGGAAGTGGTTGAGCGTTTCGATTTGCCTCAGATTCTGCGGGCGAACGCTCGTTTCGACATGGCCAAGCTGCAATGGCTCAATTTTGAGTATATCCGGCGCCTGACGCGTGAAGAATTGCGGGCGGAGGCATTGCCGGTAATGGAAGGCGCGGGTATAGGCGTGAAGGGCTACCCGCCGGAATACGTGGATGCTGCCCTGGCCACCTGCCGGGAGAAAATCAAGGTGCTGAGCGACTTGCCGGCCTTTGCCGATTTTTATTTCAATGATGGGTTTGATTACGAATTGGAGGCGGCGCGAAAGGAATTCATCCCGGCCAACCGAGCACGATTGGCGCGGTTACGCGAGGCGCTGTCGGCGTTGCAGCCCTTTCAAGCAGCGCGGTTACAGGAGCAGTTCAAGTCCATCGCGACTGAGTTGGGGGTGAAGGTGGGGGTGCTGGTGCATCCCGCGCGATTGGCATGCACGGGGCGCGCGGTCGGGCCGAGCCTGTATGAGTTGATGGAAGTTCTGGGACGGGAACGCGTAACCGCCCGCTTGGATCGGGCGTTGGCGCAAGGTTTCGCGAGCTGCGAGTGAGAATATATGTCAGGACATAGCAAATGGGCCAAGGTGAAGCATTTCAAGGGTGCGATTGACGCGAAACGGGCGCGGATTTTTGCCAAACTCTCCCGCGAAGTCACCATCGCCTCGAAGCTCGGCGGAGGAGATCCGGACATGAACCCGCGATTGCGGATGGCCTTGCTCAAGTGCCGGAGTGCGAACATGCCCGCAGATAACATCACGCGTGCCATCAAAAAGGGCACGGGCGGACTGGAATCAGCGGCCTATGACGATCTGACCTACGAGATTTACGCCCCGGGCGGCGTGGCGTTGCTCGTTGAATTAAGCACCGACAACCGAAATCGCACCGCCGCGGAAGTGCGGGCCATTCTCACGCGTCATGGTGGCAGCATGGCGACATCGGGGTCGGTGAGCCGCCTGTTTCAGCGCAAAGGTCAGATCTTTGTATCGCGCGAATCCGCCGAGGAGGATCGATTGATGGAACTGGCGGTCGAAGCTGGAGCGGAAGATTTCCGCGCGGATCCCGAAGGGTTCGAAGTGTTGACCGATCCCGGTCATTTTGAGGAGGTGCATCAAAAGATTGAGGCGGGCGGCGTTAAATGCGACGCGGCGGAAGTGACGTGGCTGCCGATGATCTCGGTGCCGGTGGAACCGGAGGTGGCTTCTGCGATGACACGATTGATCGAGGTGTTGGAGGAGCACGACGACGTCAAAGATGTTTACTCGAACGCGGCGGTGGGCGGTAGTCCCGCCTGAGTCCCCTGTGGGCGATTACCATCGATTTCACGATCACGGGTCGGGCTGCCCCACCCGAATTCATCCATGGACGGAAGCTTGGATTCGCTGACGGTGCGGTGGTTGGAGCGATTGTCGCGTTGGGTTTGCGACCATCCGCGCCTGTGCATTTACCCGCAGTTGGCATTATGCTTCCTGGCGGTGGTTTACACGGTTCGGAATCTTGAATTCAGCACGAATCGCAACGATCTGGTAGGCGCGGATAAGCAGTACCACCGGAATTTCCTGAAGTTCAAGGAGCAGTTCCAGGCGCAGGACGAATTGGTGGCCATTGTGGAGAGCGAGAGCATGGTCAAGAATCGGCAATTCGTGGAACGCCTGGGAGCCCGGTTGCAACTGGAGACCAATCTCTTCACGGACATACTGTACAACAACGATGTGCGGATGCTCGGGAACAAAGCCCTTCTCTTCTTTCCCATCGATCGACTCAAGGAGTTTGGCGCGACCCTGCACGAGTACCGCCCCATCATCGAAACCTTCATGGAAGCGACCAACCTCGTTTCCCTGTTTCAGTTGGTAAACCGGCAGTTCCGGACTGCGCCGCGCACCGATTCTGCCGATTCTGAATCGCTGATCCAGATACTTCCGGCGCTGGAGAGGATCGTCCGACAGGCCGGGGATTCGCTGACGCGTCCCGGCCCTCCACCCTCACCGGGCATTACCGCATTGTTCGATGCGCGTGAAGAGGCCGAGCGGGAGATTTATCTCACTTTCGCCGAAGGACGCATTTGGTTACTGACGACTCGACCGGCGGATGAGAGATCGGAGAAACAGGCGGTCCGAAGGCTCAGGGAACTGGTGCGCCAGGTTGGGTTGGAGGTGCCCGGGGTGAATGCGGCGATCACCGGGGAATCCGTACTGGAATTCGACGAAATGGCGCAATCGCAGCGGGACACGATGGTTGCCGGCGTTGTGGCTCTGGTGTTGGTGGCGTTGATCTTCATCTATGGATACCAGGAATCGGGGAGGCCTTTGAAGGCGGTGGCCTGCCTGTTGGTGGGTGTGGCGTATACGATGGCGTTCGCAACGTTCGCAATTGGGCATTTGAACATCCTGACGATCACCTTTGTTCCGATGCTGGTGGGATTGGCCATCGATTTCGGAGTTCACCTGGTGACGCGTTATGAGGAGGAATTGCGTCATGGACATCCCGAACGCAAAGCCTTGGAAATGGCTATGGTGCCCACGGGACAAGGGATTTTCACTGGATGTTTCACCACCGCCGGGGCTTTTTTTGCCATGGGGTTGACCGATTTCAAGGGCATCCAGGAGATGGGCATTATCTGCGGTGGCGGCTTGCTCATTTGCCTCGTGCCGATGATGACGATGTTGCCGGCGCTCTTGTTGAGGGGGAGGCAAAATGTCCTGGATCATCATTATCAGGATCGGGTCCGTCGCCGGGCTCGATTGGAGGAGCTCTGGCTGGAACGGCCGGGGTTGGTGATCGGTCTGACCCTGGGATTTTCCATCTGGGCCTGGGCACGAAGTGCCAGTGTGGAGTTCGATTATAACCTCCTCAATCTGCAAACCAAAGGTCTGCCGGCGGTGGAATATGAGAAAAAACTGGTCCAGTCGACCGACAAATCCGTGCTCTACTGCGCCATCATAACGGATTCCCTGACGAATGCCCTGGCGCTCGAGCAAAAGGTTCGGCAGCTCTCTTCCGTCGAGAATGTCGATTCGATATCGCGTTTCCTGGCCGAAGACTCCGCTCCAAAACTGGAGCTGGTCCGTGAGATCAAAAAGGAAGTGGCCGGGCTCGAGTTTCGACCGGTCGATCAGGCCCCGGTGCAAGTGCCGAAATTGAGCGCCATCCTGGACTCCTTACAGGGTTATCTCGGCCAGGCCGCAAACGCGACGGAGGCGGCCGGAGAACCGGCGTTGACCCGGCAACTTCAGGAACTCCGCGGGGCAGTGGACGATTTTCGCAATCGGATGTGGAGCCAGGATCCGGATCGGGCGGGCGCGCAGTTGGGATTGTTTCAGCGCGCGTTATTCGACGATGTTCAGGAGACATTTGGGGCGATTCAGGAACAGGACACCAGCGGTCCAATGCGGATCGAGGATTTACCTGCGCCCTTGCGCAGGCGATTCATCAGCCGTTCGGGCAACCTGCATTTGATCCAGGTCTATCCAAAATACGATGTATGGCAGCGACAGAACCAGGAGCAGTTTGTGAGTCAACTGCGAGAGAGTCTGCCGCCGGGGAAGCATGGTTATCCCATCATTACGGGAACGCCGGTGCAATTGTTGGAATATACGACCCTGTTGAAAGAGAGCTACGAGGAAGCCGCGCGATATGCACTGGCGGCCATCGCGCTGCTCGTGCTCATTCATTTCAGATCGGTTGTCTGCGTTTTTCTGGCCTTGTTGCCTGTGGGACTGGGGACCTTGTGGATGGTGGGGGTGATGGGAGCTTTAAGCATCCCCTTCAACCCGGCCAATATCATGACCCTGCCACTGGTGATCGGGATTGGTGTGACCAGCGGCATCCATATCTTGAATCGCTTCGCTGAAGAAGGCAGCCCAAGTATCCTCGATAAGAGCACTGGCAAGGCGGTTCTAATTTCGGGAGTGACGACCATGGTCGGCTTTGGCAGCCTGATGCTCGCGCAGCATCAAGGGATTGCGAGCCTGGGTCAAATCATGACGATCGGAACGATGACATGTATGGTAGCGGCTTTAACATCACTGCCTGCGTTGTTGCGGTTGTTGGGTTTGCGTGGGTGGACGCCGGTTAGAAAAAAACCCAGTGACGAAACGACAGAATCGGCACTGGGTCGGGAGGAACCGAGGTAAAAACCTCAATCTGGGACGAGGCTAGGTAGCAGGAATCGTGAAGTCAAACCCTTTATTGCAGCAAGTGGAGAGAAAAGGCCGGGTTTCGCGCTGTGAGTGCCGCCGATAACGTTAACTCATCGACCGATCCCTCCCGCTTCGTTGGTGGCGATCCCGTCCATGCCTCGACCCGCCAGCCCCGTCGACACGCATCGAATCGAATTGCCAACCTGCGATGCGCCAGGATGGCCGTACTTGCCGGATTGTGCCTTCAAATCAGTAGTCCCAGCGCGGGTGCCGCAGATGTGGAGATGGGTCCCCTGGTGCATGAGTTTGAATTGACCTTGGAGCCCGGGGAAAGGACGGAGGCGGTGGGACCACTCGCTTACTACGAGCGGGGGGAGGCGCACGAGCAGTGGGCCTTTTCGCCATTCCTGACGTATTGGCGGGATAAGGCACTCGACGCAGAGGAGCTGGATTTTCTGTATCCACTTGTGACCTTTGATCGGTTCGGCGAGGAATACCGCTTAAAGATATTCCTGCTCACGACCTATTCCGGGGGCCGGAAGTTGGAGGATCAAAGCCGGCGGTTCACAATCTTTCCGTTTATTTTCAGCCAATGGACCAAGGGTGGCGCGATGGACTATTTCGCGTTCTTCCCGGTAGGAGGGACGATTCGGGAACGGTTGAACCGGGATGAGATTCGGTTCGTATTGTTTCCGTTGTATTCCCGGACGCGCAAGGCGGACGTCGTGACGTCCAACTATCTTTATCCGCTGTTTCACTGGAGGAAAGGCGAAGGCTTGCGGGGTTGGCAATTTTGGCCGTTGGCGGGGCATGAGACGAAGGTACCCGGGTTAGTGACCAATCTCTGGGGTGATGTGGAGGTGGTTCCGGGTCATCGCGAGACCTTTGTGTTATGGCCTCTGTATTTTCGTGAGGAATTGGGTTTGGGGACGACCAACGCTTCGAGGCATTTGTTATTGTTGCCCTTCTATGCCAACGAACGCTCGGAGGCTCGAGACTCCACCACTTGGCTATGGCCTTTGTTCACCTATACGGATGACCGTGCCCAAAAGTACCCGGGAATGGGATCTTCCATGGCCGCTGGTGGTGTTCGCGAACGGAGAAGGGAAGCATATAACTCGGGTATGGCCCTTTTACAGCCGGGCGCGCAGCCCGACGTTGGAGAGCACGTTCTATCTCTGGCCAATCTACAAGTACAACCGATCGCATTCGTCGCTCTATGATCGGGAACGGACGAGGATTTTGTTTTTTTTGTATTCCTGGACGTCCTTGAGTTATCTGGAGACAGGCGAGGAGGATCAGCGATGGGTTGCATGGCCATTGTTCAGCCGGTGGAAAGCGGGGGATGGCCGGGAGCGGCTGCAGGTGTTGTCGCTGATGGAGCCGTTTTTGCCCAAGAACAAATCCATCCAACGGGATTATGCCCATTTGTGGTCGGTCTGGCGTTCGGAAAGTGACCGGAAGCGGGGTCGTTCAAGCCAATCTTTGTTCTGGAATATGTATCGGCGGGACGTTATGCCGGGTTCGCGGAAGTGGTCGGCGCTGTTCGGTTTGGTGCGGTACGAGTCGCGGGTGTCGGGTTGGAAATTGCGAATCCTGCATGTGCCGGTGTTGCACGAGCGGAAGGGAATGACGCGCAGTTCGAATTGATCGGATTATGTTTCACAGTCTGGGTGAGATGCTCGTGTTGTTCTGGCGGGCGATACAGGCGGCGCCGCTAAGCTGGCGGCATCGCCGCAAGATTCTCGAGCAACTCTTCGAGATCGGCAACGCCAGTTTACTGATGGCGTGCGTTTTGTCCCTGTTCATCGGGGCGGTGTTGGCGCTGCAAACCGGGCCGGTTTTGGCCGAGCGAGGGCTGGCGTCGTATATTGGCCGGATGGTGGGGATTTCGATGTGCAAGGAACTGGCGCCGGTGATGATGTCCATTTTGATCGCGGGGCGTATTGGCTCGGCGATGGCGGCAGAGATCGGGTCGATGACCGTTTATCAGGAGATCGATGCCTTGCGAACGATGAACATCAATCCGATCCATTACCTGGTCTTGCCTCGGGTGGCGGCGATCAGCGTGGCCCTCCCGGTTCTGGTGGTTTTTGCGATCCTGACGGGTTGGGTTGGAGGTGCGGCGGTCTCCAGTTTTAACGCGGAGATTGGCGTGAGTTTCAAAGCCTTTTTCGTTGACCTCAGCTCGATTGTGGGGATTGAGGAAGTCCTGAATGGGCTGGCGAAGAGTTTCGTATTTGCAGTCGTGATCGGCGTGGTGTCCTGCCATCAAGGCTTCCAGACCATTGGCGGGCCGCGTGGGATTGGGCGTTCGGTCACCAAGGCGGTCGTGAACTCGATTGTATTGATCCTGATCCTGGATTATTTCCTGACGCGGTTTTTGATGTATTTCGAATGATGGACCGAAATTCTACAGGCGGAGTGGGGCTCGAAGTGCGCGGGCTGCGGCGCAGTTATCAGGGACGGGCGGTCTTGAAAGGGTTGGATTTCGAGGTGGCCGCGGGAGAGATTTTCGTGGTGATGGGGCCAAGCGGCAGCGGGAAGACGGTGCTGCTGAAGCAGCTCATCGGCCTGGAACAGCCCGATGCGGGAGATATCTTCATCGGGGGGCGCTCCATCAATACCCCCGATTTCATGGAGCAATGCCGATTGGCGATGGTGTTTCAATCCGGCGCCTTGCTGAGTTCTCTGACCGTCGGCCAAAATGTGGGATTATATCTGGCCGAACACCGGCTGAAGCCGGCGGCCGAGATCGAAGAAATCGTGCGACAGAAGTTGGATCTGGTGGGATTGGAGGGGCAGGCAGATCGATACCCGGCGGATTTGTCGGGCGGCATGAAGAAGCGAGTGGCTATCGCGCGGGCACTGGTGATCGAACCGCAGTTGTTGCTCTATGATGAACCGACGAGCGAGTTGGATCCCCAAATGGCTGTGGTGATCGGGGAGGAAATCTGCAATCTGAACGAGCGGAACGGGGCGACTTCCATTGTGGTGTCGCACGATCGGGATCTTGCCTTCGGGATTGCCGATCGGATAGCGGTGATGCACGAAGGCAAAATCCGGGCGGTGGGAACACCGTCGGAGGTGCGGGCATCGAATGATCCGGTAATCGCGCAATTCTTATCCGCTCATTTCGAAAAGACCAGGAAACCAAAATGAAAAACACATTGGAAACCCGGCTGGGCTTGTTCTTCGCCCTGGCCTTGGTGGCATTGATCATCATCATGGAGCTCATTGGAAGCTTCGACTATTTCAAGCGGGGCGTCCGCGTGACCGCCGCGTTCGATTCGGTCAAGGAACTGAAGGAAGGCGACCCGGTTCGACTGGCGGGATATACCATTGGGCGAGTGGAAAAGATCGAGCCGGCCGAAATGGAGCCCAAAATCGTGGTGCACTTAAAACTGAACGCGCATGATGCCGAACGCGTGAAAACGGACAGCCGGGCTTCCATTCAATTCACCGGGTTGATGGGCCAGAACTACGTCTCGGTCAGTTTTGGGTCGCCTCAAGCACCTGCGATCGATCCCTCCAAGACCGGGACACTCGCCACGGACCCGCAACCGGATTTGAGCATGCTAATGGCAAAACTGGACGAGGCGGCATCGGGGATCGAACGGCTAACACAGAGCGTGAAGCCGGACACGCTGCAAAACCTGGTTGGGCCGCTCAACGATTTCCTGAGGGATAACAGTCCCAGGATCAGTGGTATCCTTTCCAACGCGGATATCGTGATGGCCGAGGTGTCCAAGAATGTCACCCGGGGCGAAGGCACGATCGGGAAGCTGGTCCAGGATCCCGCGCTTTATGACAAGGCCTTGTCCGCGGTCGGGAATCTGAGCGGCACGTCGGATAAGATTGATGCCACGCTGTCCGAAGCGCGTGAAGTGATCGGCCAGGTGAACCAGGGACAGGGGACGCTGGGGATGCTGGTTAAGGACCCGACACTGTATACAGAAACGACCGCGGCCATGACGAATCTGCACGGCATCCTGCAAAAAATAAACGTAGGCCAGGGGAGTGTGGGGATGCTCGTGAATGACGAAGCCTTTTATCGCAACATCAAGGTGTCGCTCCAGAAGCTGGACAAGGCCACGGAAAGTCTTGAAGACCAGGGTCCGGTCAGCGTCTTGGGGATCGCGGTAGGAAAGCTCTTCTAATCCGATGTTTGGCGGTCGACGGATTCCGGGGAAACTGCTGCCACAGGAGATTTGGGACCGGGGGCGCAATCTGTTGAGGTATTCCGGCACAGATTGTGATGCGAGTTCAGCCCACGTCACATGAAATCTGATTTCAATTTGTACCTCGCGGGCTGGCCGGCATTCGTGGTGGATGATTCCGGGGTGATCCGCCAGGCAAATCCAGCGTCCGTCCAGCATTTAGGCACCGTCATGGAAGGCGGATCCTCATTGGGAGCCTCGATTTGGTCGCCCCAAAACGATTTCACCGCGGAAGAGTTTCTGATCCGCCTGGAACGATCCTCGGCGTCGATGTCCCGCCTGAGCCTGCGGGTCAAGGGCGGGCTTACGAAATGGTTTGCGGCCTATGTCTGCACCTTTCCGGGCAATGGAAGAAAACTCTTCCTGTTCCAGCTCTTTCCTGCGGCCGAGCAAAACATGGCTCACCCCGCGCCGAACCCATCGATGGATGAGAGCGGGGCCGGCCCGATCACCGAGGCCAATCCTAAGGAAGTCATCACAGCGGAGGCGGCCCTGGCCCAGAAACAACGCCTGGATTGCGCCCTGCAACTTACGCGGACGCTGGCGCACGATTTTAACAATGCCCTGACGGGAATCCTTGGGCATACCTCGTTGATCCTGGATAAACTCCTCCCGGACGATCCGTGGCGCAAATCGCTGATCGAAGTGGAGAAGTTTGCCCAACGCGCCGCGGAGACCGCCCACGACCTCGCCGAATTCAGCAGCCCGGAAAAGGATGCGACTCGCGCGACTTCTGGAAACGTCAGCCGGATGGTGCGCCATGCGGTCCAACCCTTCCAGAAGACCGCGTCTGGCGGCATCGAATGGGTCATGCAACTCGAGCGCACGCCCTCGATCGTGAATGGTGATGAGGCGAAATTGCAGCAGGCTTTCGCCCGGATCCTGGAAAACGCGGTGGAAGCCGTGGGCTCGTCCGGCCGGATTACGGTGCGAACCCTCAATCATTCTTTCAATCATCCCGTGATCAGCCAGTCCATCCAACTCCCCGCCGGACGGTTCGTCAGCCTGGAAGTGAGTGACTCGGGGCCCGGCATTCCGTCGCAGGTCTTGCCACGGGTCTTTGAGCCCTTCTTTTCAACCAAACCGGAACCGCACCGGGGTTTGGGACTGGCCTGGGTCTATGGAATCGTGACGAATCACGGAGGAGTGGTCGCGGTCACGAGCCCGGCCGGTCAGGGAACGACCGTGCGGGTGTTCCTGCCGGCCCAGGAACAGACAGTCACCGATCATCCGACCCAGTTGACCGACTTGCGAGGCGGAGAAATGATCCTGGTGGTGGACGACGAGGAAATGCTGCTGAAGATGTGCCAGACGGTTCTTTCCTCATTTGGCTATCAAGTCGTGATGGCGTCTAACGGGGCACAGGCGTTGGAGTTGGTGGCCCAAATGCCCGGAGAGATCGATTTGGTGATCACGGACATGGTCATGCCTGGAATGAGCGGCAGGGAATTGATGGACCGGTTGCGTCTGATCGCTCCGGGGATCCCGGTCGTTTGTATGAGCGGTTATGGCCGGACCGGGGAAGCGACGGAGGCGGGATTGTACCTGCGGAAGCCGTTCACGACGCAGAATCTGCTGAAAAAGGCACGTGAAGTTTTGCTGCAACGGGTGCCGTCGTAGGGTCTCGGTGGGGCGTGCGCGCGGGTGTCGGAAAGGGGGGGAGATCGATCTTGAAACTTGCGAGAGTCCTTGATTGACGGCGGACACTTTTTAGTATTCAGTGCCCTTATGCAGATCGAAAGCCTGAAGGTATTTTGCGACCTCGCGGAGACGGAAAGCTTTACGAAAGCGGCTCACATCAACGGTGTGACGCAGTCCGCGGTGAGTCAACAGATAAGCTCACTGGAGCGCCAGTTTAAGTCCCTGCTAATCGAGCGCAGCAAGAAGAAATTTCGACTCACGCGAGAAGGGCAGGTGTTGTACGACTTCAGCAAGCAGATTATCCAGACCTATGAAGCGTTACACAGCAAGTTACAGGAGATTAAGGATATCGTGTCCGGCACGATCAGGCTGGCCACTATTTACAGCATCGGTCTCCACGATTTACCGCCGTACATCAAGAAATTCCTGAAGGCCTATCCGACCGTGCACGTGCACGTCGAGTATCGCCGGGCGAACCAGGTTTACGAGGATGTGGTGGGGAACGTGGTGGATCTGGGGATGGTGGCCTTTCCTGCCCGCGACAGCAAGTTGGAGGTAGTGTCGATTAAGAAAGATGCGATGGTTTTGATCTGCCATCCGCAGCACCCATTGGCGAAGGGCAAGACCACCAAAGTCAACACCGTTGCGGGAGAGAAGTTCATCGCGTTCGAGCCGGACATCCCGACCCGGAAGGCCATCGACAAAGTCCTGAAGGAGCACGGAGTGACCGTTCATCCTGTGATGGAATTCGATAATATCGAGACGGTAAAGCGCGCGGTGGAGATCGATGCGGGCATCGCGATTGTGCCGCAGACGACCGTGGCGCAGGAGGTCGCGAAGCAGACCCTGGCACAAGTGGTGATTGACGATGCGGAGTTCTACCGGCCGCTGGCGGTGATCTACAAGAAGAACAAAGTGCTTTCACCAGCGATGAAGCAGTTCATCGCGATGCTGAAAGAAGCGATTTAGGCGGCGGCGCTCAACGCAACCTCCCGGGATTGAGGGCTTGCAGATCGCGGGGCACAAACTGACCGTCCTTGCGGATCAGTTCACCATCGAACCGAATTTCCCCTCCGCCCCATTCGGGCCGCTGGATAAGCACCATGTCCCAATGAACTGCAGAACGGTTTCCGTTACCGGCTTCCTGGTAGGCCTGGCCGGGGGTGAGATGGAGCGACCCGGCGATCTTCTCATCGAACAGGATATCGCACATGGGGTTCAGTATATACGGATTGAACCCGAGCGAAAACTCCCCGACATACCGCGCTCCCGCATCGGTATCGAGGATTTCATTCAAGCGCCGGGGATGATTGGCTGAGGCGTCCACCACTCGACCATTCTTGAAAGAGAGCCGGACATTTTCAAACCGCGTACCGGCATAGAGGGTGGGGGTATTAAACTGGATTTGGCCGTTGACGGAGTTTTTAACGGGGCAGGAAAAGACCTCGCCGTCGGGGATATTACGGAGCCCTACGCAGGGGACGGCGCCGATATCTTTGATGCTAAAGGTCAGGTCGGTCCCGGGGGCGCGGATCTCGACGCGGTCGGCGCGGGCCATCCGGCGCTGGAGGGGAACCATGGCGCGAGCCATTTTGCGGTAATCCATGGAACAGACGTCGAAGTAGAAATCCTCGAACATTTCGGTGCTCATGTTGGCGGCCTGGGCCATGCTGGCGGTTGGCCAGCGGAGGACGACCCAGCGGGTTTTATTAACCCGGTAATCGAGCAGGGGCCGAAGCTTGCGGGCGTAAAGGGTTTGTTGATGGCTGGGAACATCGGCCCCTTCGTTGGCGTTGAGGCTGCCTCGCACTGCAATGTAGGCTTGCACCTTTTTCATGCGAAACAGCTCGATGTCGCGCACCAGGGAGGCATGCGGGTCGTCGGTGCCCAGGGTGATTTCGCGGTTGATCCTGGAATGGCGAATCTCAATGAGCGGTGTCGCGCCGACCTTGCGGACGGCACGCATTAACTCGACGGAGAACGAATCCGGGACATCGAGCATATCGAGCAGGATACGGTCTCCCTTCTTGAGTTCCGTGGAATAGGTGACCAGCAGGCGAGCGAGCTTGGCAAAGCGCGGATCCATCATGAGAGCATTGTCATTAGGGGCGGCGGGGTTGTCACCAGGAAAATCCGAAGCGGCTTCTCCTTGACGGAAACGGTTCCCGCCTGTTCGCTGGGGACGGGCTCTCGAAAATCCCTGAATAGCTATGGAACAACAACGCGACCGCTCAGCCTGGCTCAAAGGCCCGGCATCCCCGTGCTCCGTCCCTCCGATCAATAGTGACCGACCGTGGCGGCTCATCCTGCTGGGTGCGCCCGGGGTGGGCAAAGGAACGCAGGCCCAACTCCTGTGCGAGCGTCTGGGCACCTGTCAGCTCTCCACCGGCGACGTTTTTCGGGCTGCGAAATGTCTCTCCGCCGAGGAACGATCCCCGGCGATGTCGGCCGCACTGGACTTTATGCGGCGCGGAGATTTGGTGCCGGATTTCACCGTGCTCGATATGGTGACCGAACGTGTTGGCTGTTTGCGGTGTCGGGGTGGATTCCTGCTGGATGGGTTCCCCCGGACGGTCGCGCAGGCGGAGGCGCTGCAGGATTTGCTCCGGCAGGAATCGCTGCAGTTGGACGGGGTGCTGGACTACGAGCTGCCCATCGAGGAGATCGTGGCGCGGTTGGAGGGGCGAAGAACCTGCGCGGGCTGCAAAGCGGTATTTCATGTGACGACGCTCCCGCCAAAAGTGCCGGGCGTGTGCGATCATTGCGGCGGCGAGCTGCTTCAGAGAGAGGATGATCGCCCGGAATCCGTGCGCGTCCGGATGGAGGCCTATGCAAAAAGCACCGCGCCCCTGACCGAGCATTACCGGAAACTTGGTAAACTAATCACGATATCCGCGGACGGCTCACCCGAGCAGATTCTTACGAGGTCGATCGCTGCGCTGGAAGCATGCGTGGCCTGACCACGGCCGGCTGCAGGTTGGTTCGTGCCATGACTGGTCCCGTTTCAATCCGTGGAGCCGAATCCCCCGGACGTTCACGGAACCCATCGGGCGCTCGGCTTGTCCCTCGCGAGTGCGTTTGGCAGCCGAGGCGAGTGATCATGTCGGTCATGTCGATCGTCCAAGCGGTGCTCTTGATCGGACCTGGCCTGGTCGGCACAGCTCAATCCCCCACCGCGGACCGGCCGCCGCTTGATTATTTCGTCGTGGTGACCGGGAGCGAAATTCTCGATGGTCTTTATCCCGATTCCCACACCCACTTCCTCACTCGGACACTGCGTCCTTTAGGCGGCCGTTGCGTCGGAGCGATCACGGTGGACGACCGCGCCGAAGATCTCATGGCGGCTCTCCGTTTTGCGCTGGGCAAGGCCGGCCTCATCATCGTCACCGGGGGATTGGGTCCCACGCCAAATGACATCACGCGCGAAACGCTCGCCCGGTTCACCGGCATTGCCCTCCGGGAGCAGTCCGACGTGGTGGCGGATCTGGAGAAACGGTTGAATCAATCCCGCGATCAGTTTCGTCCGACGCTACGACGACAGGCCTTGGTCCCCGTTGCGGGAACATATTTTCCCAACCATTCGGGCACCGCAGTTGGACTCCTGTTTGATACCACCAATGCCGCCATCGTCGCACTGCCGGGGCCACCGCGGGAATTACAACCGATGGTCGAACAGGAGTTGTTGCCGCTTTTGCAGCGTCGGTTTGGTCTGCGTCCAGCCGGCGCAACCCTGACCATGCGCTTTGTCGGGATTGGACAATCACAGATTTCCCAAACCCTCCAGGATCATGCTGAATTGCCGTCCGACCTGGTTATCACTTCGCAGTTTGACGCTGGACGGGTCGATTTCACGTTCTCATTTCCCGGGCAGTCCGTGGCCGAAAAGGCCCGGGTGGATACGATGGCGACGATCCTGCGTCGGGAGTTGGGCGAATTCCTTTACGCCGAGGACAGCACTTCGCTTGAGGACCAGGTTATTGGGGCCTTTGCGCGCCGGGGTCTCACATTGGCCCTGGCTGAAGTGGGTAGTGGGGGGCATCTGACGGATAGCCTGGCTCAGGTGCCGAACCTGGACCATGTCCTCGTGGGGAGCTACGTCGCGCCCAATGAGAGACAGCTCTGCCAACTTCTGCAACTGGGAGCCGCGGACGCGCCCGAAGCGGAGCGACTGAGAGCGATTGCGATCGCGGCGCGAGCCCAATCGGGAAGCGACGTGGCCGTAGTGGTCGGTATTCCCACCCGGGATCGGGGTGGCCTGCGCAGCGTGCATGTGCTGTGGCTTGATCCAAGCCCGCGCGAGACGCAGTTCACTAACTCCGACTCCAGCAAAGAATCGCACGCGCTGCTGACGACACGGATCCTGGACTGGCTGCGGCGTCAGTTCCGGACCAGGACTGCAGGGTGATGGACCGGCCCCCGCCTCTTCGTCAACACGCCTCGTTGCGCAGGAGTCCTGGCCTGCACATCGCCAAACCCAGTTACATCGGGAAAATGATTGGGCCGGGGTGCACAATGTGAACCCTCCGCCAGAACAGGCCATGAAGCCCGAAGCCGGCCGGGTCTGGGCGAGCCCTCACTCAAGCGTAATCAGGTCAACCGGCGTTTCCTTGTCTGCCGGCGCCGCACGGTTCCGCAGCATCTCCAGGGCGTATTCGATGCCGAACACGGCAAGTTGATCGGCGTGTTGATCGGCCGTCGCCAGGAGATGTCCCTCCTGGAGCAGTTTTTGAGCGGCTGCAATATTGTCATAACCCACCACCTTCACATTCTCGAGCCGGTGGGCATCGCGCAGAGCGGCCACGGCCCCGAGGGCCATGCTATCGTTGGCACAGAGAACCGCCTTCAAATCGGGATGTTCAGTCGCCAGGGCGGCGACGACCTGGCTGGCCTTATCGGTCTCCCAATAGCCGGACTGGGAACTCACGATCTTTATGCCGGCGGCATTCATGGCGTCCTCGAACCCGAGCTTGCGCTGGACGCCATTGAAGGCATTCGGCGCCCCTTCCACAATCGCGACCTTGTCGCCCGGTTGAAGCTGTTTGGCGAGATAATCACCCACCAGGCGCGCGCCCCGACGATTGTCGGGTCCTACAAAAGGGATATGCACCCCGCTGCTTTTGAGCACGTCATCGTCAAATTTGTTATCAATGTTCACGACTACGATGCCGGCCTGCTGCGCCTTTTGACTGACGGGGACCAGGGCCTTGGAATCGGCCGGGGCGATGACGATGGCATCGACTTGCTGGGCGATCATTTGTTCCACCAGATCGATCTGACGCCCGACGTCGAGCTCATCCTTAATGCCGTTGGCCGTGAGTTCGTAGGTGGCGGCGTTGGTCCGCTGATGAGCCCGCGCGCCATTCTCCATGGTGATGAAGAATTCATTGGCGAGAGATTTCATGACCAGTGCGACCCGCGGTTTCTGCTCCGAGGCCTTCTCGCTGGAAGATGGAGCGCAGCCATTGCCGGCGAGGATCGCGGTCAGGGTCAAAGACAGGAGGGCGGAGCGGGAAACGGATTGGAGGCGCATGAGGCGCTTGTACTCCTTTTACGGCGGGCTCGCATCAGAATTCGGGCGGACCGGAAGCCGATGGGCCGGCGGCACGATTCGAATGCGTCTGCTTGAGCTCTGGACTTGATCGGCATCGGCATCGGGATTACAAGCGAGCAAAACCAACCCGACTCCGAGCATGAACCCGCACTTTAAGCCAACCCCGATTCCATTGCTTTTCCTGGGATGTCTCATGGCCTTCACGGCCCAAGCAAAGGTCGAACTCCTCCATCTTTCCCGCGCGACACTCGAGGACAAGATTCGGGGCGGATGGGCGGGACAGATGATTGGCGTATCGTTTGGTGCGCCGACTGAATTCAGGTCGAACGCGCGGATTCTGGAAGGGGAACTGGACTGGAAGGAGGGGATGCTGGACAACACGCTTCACCAGGATGACCTCTACGTGGAGATGACCTTCGCGAAGGTCATGGACACGCTGGGATTGGAGGCCACGACCGAAGCCTATGGCGAGGCGTTCAAGGTCTCGCAATATCATCTCTGGCATGCGAATGCGGGTGCCCGGCGAATTCTTAACCAGGGGATCAAGGCCCCCTGGTCCGGCCATCCCAAATACAACATCCACGCCAATGACATCGACTTCCAGATCGAGGCCGATTTCATCGGACTGATGTCACCGGGACTGCCGCGTGTTTCCAACGACTTTTGCAACCGCGTCGGCCGCGTCATGAATTATGGCGACGGCGTCTACGGGGGGATGTTCGTCTGCGGGATGTATTCGGCCGCCTTTTTCGAAACGGATCCGCGCCGTGTGGTCGAAGCGGGGCTGGCCTGCATTCCCGCAAAAAGCGAATATGCCCGTTTGATCCGGGACCTGCTCGATGAATCCGCCCGGCATCCCGACGACTGGCGCCAGGTATGGCAATTTGTGGAAGCGAAATGGGACAAGGACGATCCCTGCCCGGACGGGGCGATGGTTCCATTCAACATCGATGCCAAACTGAACGGGGCCTACATCGGATTCGGTCTCCTGTTTGGCGAGGGTGACTTCCACAAAACGATGGAGATCTCCACCCGCTGTGGCCAGGATTCAGACTGCAATCCTTCGAGCGCCGCCGGCGTCCTGGGCGTCATTCTGGGTTATACCGGCATCCCCGAATCTTTTCGATCCGGCATTCCGGAGCTGGCCGACAAGAAATTTGACTACACGGATTACTCCTTCAATGAGATTTGCGCCTCAACGCTCAAGCGCGCCCTGGCGCTCGTCGAGAAGAACGGCGGCCAGGTCACGGCGCAGGATGTCTACATTCCGGTTCAACAACCCAAGGCCCCGAAGCTCGAGCAATGGAATCCGGGAATCCCTTATGCTCGATTGAGTACCGCCGATGCTGCCTGGAGTTGGCAGGGGAATTGGACCCAGGAAAAGGAGGGCCGGATTTCCACGACCGCGGGGAACGAGGCAGAACTGCGTTTCAATGGAGCCGCGGTGGCAGTGATGGGGCGCCTGAATCAGGAGGGCGGGCGAGCCGACGTCTATCTCGACGGGAAGAAAATGCGATCGGCGGATGCCTACATCGTGGAGCGGACGCATGACAATGTTTTGTGGCACATTTATGATCTCAAATCCCGGGATCATCTTCTGCGCATCGTGACAACCGGCGCCGCCGATCCCGCCTCCAAAGGCACGGTCTTCGCCATCGATCGCGCCATCGTGTATCGCAAACCCTAGGCAAGTTATCCGTATGCGAACTCCACATCGGACTCCCGCGTCATCCGGGAACAGCGCCATCCTTCTTCGGCTCAAGCTTCAATGGCTCAGCCTGCCGCTGCTGCTATCCGTCCTGGCCGCGGCGCCGGCGACGATCCCGTTGCCGGAACATCCGCGACCGGACTTTGCGCGGGCGGACTGGCTCAATCTCAACGGGAGCTGGGCATTCCGTTTCGACGCGGAAGACCAGGGGGCCGCTGGGGATTGGTCGGCGGGGAAAACGACGTTCCCGCAGACCATTCTCGTCCCGTTCCCCTGGGGATCGCCGTTGTCCGGCATCGACAACCATGCGGACATTGCCTGGTATCGCCGGTCCATAACGGTTCCGGAGGCCTGGCAGGGCCGGCGCGTGTTTCTAGTGGTGGGCGCCTGCGATTGGATGACTCAAGGATGGCTCGATGGCAATGGCGTGGGCGATCATCGCGGCGGTTATACCCCGTTCGAATTCGAGCTTACGCCGCACGTGCGGTGGGGCCAGGAACAGCAACTCGTTTTGCGTGTCGATGATACGCCGCATCCGTTCAAACTCGAAGGGAAGCAAGGATACGGACCCGTCAAAGGAATCTGGCAAACGATCTACCTGGAGGCGCGCCCATCTGTTTATGTCGAGACCCTGCATTTCACGCCGGACATCGATCATTCGTCAGTAAAGGTCGAAGCCACGCTCAGCGCGCCGGCGCGCGGGACATTGCGGCTGGAGTTCGGCAGCGGGGGGATGGCTCCTGCCGCCCACGCATTGGAAGACCAGAATCGACAGATCAGCTTTGATCTGCCGGTGCCCAATCCCCGGTTCTGGTCGCTTGACGATCCTTTCCTCTACGAAGTCCGAGCCAGCTTCGAAGTTGGCGACAGCACGGACCGCGTGGAAAGTTATTTCGGCATGCGGAAGATCAGTGTCATGGACTTGCCCGGCACGGATCATCCCTACCTCGCCCTCAACAATCGGCCGGTCTACCTCCAGATGACGCTCGATCAATCCTACCACCCGGAGGGGTTCTACACGTTTCCCAGTGACGCGTTCATGCGGGATGAGATCCTGCGATCGCGCCGGCTTGGGCTCAACGCGAACCGGTTTCATGTCAAGATCGATGTGCCGCGCAAGATCTACTGGGCCGATCGCCTGGGACTGCTGGTCATGGCCGACGTCCCCAACAGTTGGGGTGAACCGGACGCCGAGATGCGGCGCGAAGCGGAAGATGCCTTGAGAGGCATGATCCGGCGTGATTACAACCACCCCGCAATATTCGCATGGGTGCCCTTCAATGAGACTTGGGGGTTATTCAGCAAGACGGGCGATCAACGGGCCTACCTTCCGGATACCCAGGAATGGGTTGGCTCGATCTACCGGTTGGCCAAGACACTCGATGCCACCCGATTGGTCGAGGACAACTCTCCCTGCAACCATGATCACGTCGAATCGGACCTCAATAGCTGGCACGCCTACCTTCCCGGCTGGGAATGGAAAGATCACCTCGACCAGGTCACCAGCGATACGCATCCCGGATCGACCTGGAACTTTATCGGCGGGCGCACGCAGGCCCGGCAGCCTTTGCTCAACAGCGAGTGCGGGAATGTCTGGGGTTATGAAGGCAGCACCGGCGACGTCGATTGGACCTGGGACTACCACATCATGATGAACGAGTTCCGGCGCCATCCCAAAATCTGCGGCTGGCTCTATACCGAACATCACGACGTCATCAACGAGTGGAACGGATATTATCGCTACGATCGCTCGGAAAAATTCACCGGCCTCGACGAAATCGCCCCCGGCATGACCCTCGCCGACCTTCACAGCCCATTCTATCTCTCGACCGGAAGCGATCTTTGTCGCGAGGTCAAACCCGGGGAGACGGTGAGCGTTCCGCTCTATCTCTCCTGCCTCACTGACCGCGCCCCGGGGCGCCAGTTGGTCCTCCGCACGGAGCTCGCAGGCTGGGACGCGCTGGGACAACCAGAAACCTTTGGTCGGGACAATCGTATTCTGGCGGAGTTCACTCCATGGTTGACCCGCGAGTTGGAACCGGGATTCGAGTTTCAGGCGCCCGATCAACCGTGCCTGGCGGTCCTACGGATGAGCCTGGAGAACGAGGCGGGAACCGTGCTCCAGCGAAACTTCACCACGTTCAGGGTCACCAACGGAAATGCGCCGCGGGTGGAACGTCTGCAGCGAGAAGGCAAGGAATTACTCATCTCGCGATTCGCGCCGCATAGTTTCCGCGACAGTCACTGGTCGTTGAAGCAGTGGAATGTGCTCGATGGTCTGAAGATCAATGGCGCCGGATACGGTTACTTCGAATACGTATTGCGCTGGCCGGAGGGTCTGGATCCAGATGCGGTCGCGGCGGCGACGTTCATCATGGAGGCCTCCGCCAAGCGTCTGAATGGCAAGGACCAGCCCAATGCCGGCACCCAGGATGGCGATTTCATGCGCGGTCGAGGAACTCTCGATCCCAGTTTGAATCCGAATTCCTATCCCATGACCGATACTGAGGTGTTTCCCAGTGCGGTGCAGATCCAGGTGTGTGGTCGAGGAGTGTCCATTCAGGATCTGCCTGATGACCCGGCGGATCACCGGGGCATTCTCTCCTGGCACGCCCAGTCGCGCGACCGAAAGCTGCGCGAAGCGGGCTCTTATGGCTATCTAGTCAGCGCCACGATTCCGGCCTCCGTGCTGGAAACCGCCGCACGAACGCGGGAAATCGTGATCCGTCTTGAAGTCGCATCTGCCCTGCCCGGTGGTCTCGCCATTTATGGCGAACAATTCGGGCGATACCCGATTGATCCGACTTTAATTTTCACGCTGAAGTGAACCGAGTTCGACTCTGGCTCGTGGCATGAGGTGATTCTTTCGTCGTGGATCACCGCCGAATCGCGGGCTGACTTCGGTATTGCGCGGAGACATGCCGCGTATTACCGTGCCGGCATGACGACAATTTCCCTGAAACTGCCGGAGCATCTGCTCGCCCGGCTGGAACAGGAAAGCCGGGCGCGGCGCACCACGAAGTCCTCGCTCGTGCGGGAGTGTCTGGAAAAGCAACTGCCTCATCAGCGTTCGCGGTCGGATTTGCCCACACTGCCGCCCGGCGAGTCGGTTTACGACCATGCGCTGCCCATCTTGAAGCGGGCCTGGGCGCGACGCGGACGCGGTGAGCGTGATCTGGCCACCCATCCCAAACACATCGAAGGTTTCGGGAAATGACTGTCGTCGCGGACACCGGCCCGCTGGTGGCACTCATTGACCGCGACACGCGGGAGCACGAGTGGGTGCGCGACCAGGCGAAGGCTCTGCCCCGGCCGCTGCTGACGAGCGAACCCGTGCTGACCGAGGCCGCGTTCCTGCTCACCCGGGACGGCTTCGACGCGGATGAACTCTTCGCTTTGGCGGACGCTGGAATAATCGCCGTCGGCATTGAGTTTAATCGCGAGCGCGGCGCGTTGCGTTCGTTGATGCGGAAATATCACAACATTCCCATGTCGCTCGCGGATGCCACGCTGGTGCGCTTGAGTGAATTGCATCGTGACGCGCGGGTACTCACCTTCGACGCGCACTTTCGCCTCTACCGCCGCCTGGGCAACAAGGTTATCCCCGTGCTCATACCGGCGGAATGAAACGAGTGACCAGCCAGCCGGCGCGTGGGTGAAACCCACGTCTCGCATTGACGGGGGAGATAAACTGCCGGCTAATGACCCCGCGGTATGACCGATCTACGCAAAGTCCTGCGGTTCGTCTGGCCTTATTTCCGGAGGTATCGGGTTCGGCTCTTCGCCGCCATCCTGCTGGGGATGTTCTTTGGCGTCTCGAATGCCGTATTCGTCTGGGCCACCAAAGCCCTGATCGGCCGTATGACTCCTCCCACGGAAACCGTGGCACCGGCCGCCGCCAAACCCGAAACCGGCATGCCTCGCCTGGTGGCCACTCCCTCCGGTTGGGACGAATTCAAACGCGATCTGGATCAAAAGATCACGGGGTTTGTGGATCCATGGTTGCCCGCCGTCGGCCGTCCCCTTGACGCGCAGCAGGTGATCGGCGGTTTGTTGTTGTTACCGTTGCTTGCGGGTATGAGGGGATCGGTTGGGTTTCTGGGGGCCTATTGCCTGGCCTGGGTGAGCGAACGCGTCGTGAACGATCTACGGGTGAACATCTTCAAGAAGCTCAGCGGCTTGTCGTTGGATTATTTCAGCGAGGCGACGACGGGCGATGCTCTGACCCGCGTGAGCGGAGATACGGAAACGTTACAGCGATGCATGAGCCGCGGCTTCTCCGATTTGATCACCGAGCCCTTCACGATCGCCGCGATCATTGTTGCGCTGTTCCTGCTGGATGCGAAACTGACCGGCGCGGTGCTGATCTTTTTTCCACTGGTGGTCTTCCCGGTAGTGCTCCTGGGGCGCAAGGCGCGCCGGGCGAGCCGGGCCAGCCGGATGGCGACGGTCACGCAGACGAGCCAATTGGTCGAATTGCTCGGAGGGATTCGGGTGATCAAGGCATTTGGACTTGAGGATCGACAGATCGAGAGGTTCACCCGGTTATCGCGCGATCTCTTAAAAAATTCGATGCGCGGCCGGAAAGCCAAGGAACAGGTCAACCCGATAATCGAAACGGTGGCTATGATTGGCGTCGGGCTGTTGGTGGTTTATGTGAGCTACCGGCAAGCGAGCGTGGAACATATGGCCGCGTATCTCACCGGGCTGGTCCTGCTTTACGCTCCGGTCCGGAAACTGGCCGCGCTCCATATGCTGCTGGAACAGACGAGTATCAGCGTCGAACGCATCATCCATATTCTGGCCGAACAATCTTCCATCATGGAAAGCCCGAATCCGGTCCGCCTGCCCCAGTTCCAGCGAAATATCCAATTTGACAGAGTGACCTTCGCCTATCGTGATCAGCCGGTGCTGCAAGACATCCAACTGGAGCTACGGCGTGGGGAACGCCTTGGTGTGGCGGGTGAAAGCGGTTCGGGCAAGAGCACACTGGTTAATCTCATCTTTCGTTTTTACGATCCCACTCGAGGTGCGGTCCGGATCGACGGGCATGATCTGCGCGAAGTTTCCCTCAACGATCTGAGCCGGCTCATGGCCCTCGTCAGCCAGGAAATCGTGGTGTTCGACCTCAGCGTGGCGGAGAATATAGCGTGCGGGCGAACGGGGGCGACGCGGGAGGAAATCGAGGCGGCCGCCCGGGCGGCGAACGCCCATGAATTCATCCTGCGAATGCCGCAGGGCTATGATACCCGGATTGGCGAACGGGGGGTCACGCTTTCGGGAGGTCAGCGACAGCGGCTTTCCATCGCGCGCGCATTCGTTCGGGATGCGCCCATCCTCGTGCTTGACGAGGCCACCGCATCGCTGGATTCCACCGCCGAAGCCGAAGTCCAGTCGGCCATCGAACGCCTCGAGGAGAACCGTACGGTGTTATGCATCGCACACCGTCTTTCAACGTTGGCGCAAATGGATCGCATTGTGGTCCTGGCCGGCGGACGCATCATTGAAGAAGGATCCTTCGACGCCTTGTTGCGGAATGCGGGCCCGTTTGCGGCCATGGCCGCGCGACAGGGAATGCTTCCTCAGACCCTGGTTTTGCCCTGACGCCGATGCCACTCTGGACCTCCCGGGCGAAGGCATCACGAGAGTCGCACCCGGGCATTGACTCGCTTCGCTCGTCTGGCGAGACTGCGGGTCGTACAGCCGGGCTTCCGGCTCCATGTCGGGTCTGCCGAGGCTCCGTCATGTCCATCATAGCGTCCGAACATCGCCCTAAAAACCAGACCGTTGATCCGGTCCCTTCGACGATCGGAAGGATGCTGCGCGTCTATTGGCCGGTGTGGCTGCCGCTGGTATTGCTGGTCACGGCGAGTGTTGCGGTGGACTTCCTGAACCTTGACCTGGGCTTGGCAAACGGTTTTTGGTCGGACACCCAGGGATGGTGGTTCTCGGAGATCCAATGGGGCAAGTGGCTCTATCGTTGGAGCAACTGGCCGGCATTGTCCGTCGGCGGAATCGGTTTGATCATCGGACTGCTTTCGCTGCGGATTCCACGACTGCGCCCGTTTCGCAGGTCCGGCTACTTTCTCATAATCGTTCTGCTTCTCGGGCCCGGCCTGGTGGTGAATACCGCCTTCAAATCACATTACGGCCGACCGCGGCCCCGCCAGGTCCGGGAATTCGGCGGCACCCGTACCTTTCAACCATGGTATTGCCCGACATCCGATCCGGGGGCTCATTCTTTCCCGAGCGGGCATGCCTCGATGGGGTTTTACTGGCTGGCCCCGGCTATCCTCTGCTGGCGCTCGCGTCGAAAATGGGCCTGGGTGCTGGTCGGATTGGCCCTGGTCCACGGGGGCACGGTCGGCTTTGTTCGCATGGCTCAAGGCGGTCATTGGTTGTCGGATGTTCTTTGGTCGGCTGGCTTTGTCTATTTTACCGCGCTTGCGGTGCATGCCGCCCTGCCGAGAGCGGAATTGAATTGAAAACGAAAATCCACAGACTGCTTCTGCAATACCCGCGGACGGCGGATCTTTTCCTCCTCCTCGTGGTCGGCGGGACCGTGCTTTTCTCGTTCCTCGGCCAAAACGGGAACTGGGCCTCGCGCGAAATCCGTCACGCCGAAATCATGCGCGAAATGGCTGAGACCGGAGATTATCTGATTCCGCATCTGATGGGCAAAGTCTACTATGACAAACCGCCGGTGATGCACTTTTTGGGGGCGACCCTGATGCGGATCTCGGGTGCACCCAATCTCTTTCACGCCCGTTTTCCATCCGCCTTGGCGGCCTTCGTGAGTTTGTTCGCAGTGTATGGAATCGGCCGGATGCTGGGCGGAGGAAAAGTCGGGCGGTGGGCTGCGCTACTTTTGTTGGCGATGCCGGGCTTTTGGATCATGGCGAGGGTGGCCCGCCCCGACCTGACCCTGGTGGCATTGATCCTGATCTCCTGTTTCTTTCTGGGATGCGGCATGCGGACCCCTGGGGGGAGTGGAAAAGCCGGATGGCTCATCGTCAGCGGCGTGGCGTCCGCCCTCGCGGTGATCACCAAAGGCCCTTACGGTTTGATGGGTCCCCTCCTTTTCCTGGCCTTTGCGCCCCGGGAAAATGCGGAACTGCATCGACCCCGTTGGCCGTTCGCGTGGTTCGGCGCGGGCTGGGTGATTACCATTGCGGCATGGTGTCTGCCGATCTATTTGCGAGACGGTGGTGATTACCTTCGAGGTGTCATCTTCCAGGAAAACCTGGCGACGGGCGGCGGGACGGGGCATTTCGAACCCTTCTATTGGTACTTGGGTTCGGGATTTTTACAGTCCTTGCCGGTGATCCTGTTCCTGCCGCTCGCATACCGGCAGTGGCGGAGGGAAAAGCGATTTCCGGCCGCGTTGGCGATTGCTGCGGTGATCCTGTTCATTATTTCCTGCGTCCCAGGCAAACGCCGGCATTATCTGCTTCCATTGCTCCCATTTCTGGCATTGGGTCTCGCACGCGGCCTGGCCGGGCTCGCCCCTGGCCAGCATGTGTTGCGCGGATTGGCCGTCGCCGCCATCGTGGCCAGCCTGGCGGCCGATCCCCTCTATTACGGGCCGATCCTCCAAAGGCTCCGACCCCGCGGGGACTCCGAATACTACTTCATCACCGATGTCGACAAACTGGTTCCCCCCGGAGCACCGGTGGTTTGTTTCGGCGTCATGGGGGAATATCTCGCCTGGGTCCGGCGTGATTATCACGGAATCATCAATGTTCGGACGGTGGAAGAGGCCGAAACCGCACTACGATTGGGCAACCACGACCGATACCTGGTGGCGTCGGCCGGCAGTCTGAAGGCCCTTAACGAGGACCCGGATCTGGCGTTATTGTACGCGGTCATGAGCCATCCCATCAAACGTCAAGGCACGTGGCTGCTCGCGATTTTCGTCAAGTGAATCTCCTCGTTTGCCGGTCTGAGGGACATGGCCAGTTGTGGCGTTGGCCAATGGACCTTCCTGATCCTGACAAGGGCGCCCGAAAGGCATGATCGAGATCTTCAACCGCGCCAAGATCCTGCTGCTGCCCTGTGTCTTGTTGCTGACCGTGACTTTGCCGCACTTGAATCAAGGCGATTTCCGGCGCGACACCGGGCGCTATGCCGCGCTGGGGTTGCGGATGTGGACCGAAGGTCCGCTGCTCATGCCGTATCTGGATCCCGAGACGCCGTACTTCAACAAGCCGCCGCTCGCGCTATGGATTCATGGGTTGTTCCTTAAAGTATTGGGGGTGCGTGTGGCCATCGCGCGCGTGCCCAGCGTGCTGGCCGCGGTGGGAGTCGTCTGTCTGAGCGTGCTCACGGCGCGGCGGATTGGGTCGCGCGCGGAAGCCCTCGCCAGCGGTTGCGTGCTGGCGCTGACATACGAGTTCTTTCGGCGGACGCGCGAAATCTCGCTCGATTTCTGGCAATTATTCTTTGTGATGCTGGCCACTTATCTGGTTGTCTCTGGCGCGAAATCGGCAAGGCGCGGCCTGGTGGTGGCGGCCGGGATACCGCTGGGGCTGGCCTTGCTCTGCAAACCCTTTGTGGCGCTGGGGATCATCCCAATCTGGGCGGTGTGGTTGGCATTGTGGGGCCGCGGGCGTTGGATCGCCTGGCTACTTGTGGTCGCCCTGCCCCTGGGGCTGCTGGTGGCGGCGCCCTGGCACATCTATATGTGGAGCATATTCGGAGACGCGTTTTTGCAGCGGTACCTGTTCAGTGAAGTGGTCGAGCGCACTCGCGGCCACTTGCAGCACGGACCGGTGTATTATCATTCCATGGTGCTTTTTACCACCTATTGGCCGTGGATGGCATTCGTGATCTTCGAAGGCTGGAGGCGTTGGCGTGGTGGCATTTATCGCGGGCGAAAGCGCGATCTCGCAATGTTCGGCGGGGTCTGGTGCGGCATGGTCCTGGTGTTCTTAAGTTTGTTTCCCGACAAGAAAATCAATTACGGACTGCCCTTGTATCCGATGCTCTCATGGATCGCGGCCGCGGGCCTGTGCCGGATGCCGTGGCGCCGGTTGCGCAATTGGTATCGGTCAGGCCTGACCGGGTTGGCGCCAACCGCGGTCGCACTGCTGGTGGTGCTGAGCCTGGCCCCCATCCAATTCCAAAAACCCGAGAACGCGGAATGGCAGGGGTTGTTCCGCTGGATGGAACGGGAAGGTATCGGACCGGACCGGCTGCGATATTCGGATCTTGAACCGAACCAACTCTGCTATTTCTACCTGAAGCGCGGGCAATGGTTGAAGCGTTACCAGGCTGTTTCGACTCACCCGGGTGCGGACCAGCCGGGGCTTTTCGTGGTTTCCTCTGGAGCCTCAGTCAACCTGGGTGCGGGAAGCCTCACCGTCTTTCAATCCGGAGATCTGCGGGTGACCGCGATTCCATCCGGGCCATGATTGGAAGGAGCGGGAAGTTCCGCCTGCCTCTCACCGCGGCGGTTCGAACACGCCTCGTCGCCAGTGAGCCCGGACCAGATCAAGTCGCTCGAGTAGCCGCTCTTCCAATGCGCCGATCGTGCGATCATGGCTCAGTTGTTCTTTGCCGGACTTTGCGATTTGTTCGAGCCTCCGCAAGGATTCGCTCACTTCTTGGGGAGAACTCGGGCGTATCGGATAACTTCGCCATTTCTGTTTGCCCAAGCTGGCGCCGGCAAGGATCCTTTTGACCGCCCGCCGGAAGCCGTCTTTCGACAACCCTCCTCGGTCATATACCGGCGGCACCGTGTGAATGCTCAGGGGAAGTCCCAAGGACTCCGCCCAATCGTTCCATTTCAATTCCGAAAAATGAACGTACAACCGCACCGGAATCCAGGGCACTCGCAGGGCATCTGCCACAATCGCTCCGTGCATCGCCTCACTGAGCAGCAGCGTCGTCTCCCGGATTTCCTTCAACACTTCGTCCACACTGGCGCGGGGATCGATGAAGTGCAGCCGGCTTTGCCGGCATAATGAATTCCAATCCGCGTACCACAAACTTTGATGGTGCGGCATGAAGGAAATCGAGAACCTCGTTTCCACCGACGGCAACGGGACACGCCGCACCAGCATGGCCGGGTCGGTGAGCGCCAGGGATGGATCCAGACCCAGCGTTTGGGCGGTGCGCGGTCCCCGAACCGCGTATATCCTCCAGGTGGCGTCCAACACCGGCGGCCGGCCGTAGGCATATCCCGAACCGTAAACCACCTTGATCGGCCCTGACGGTTGGCGATCGTTGAGAATTGAGCCGATCCCGAGGAACAAAGTCGGCGATCGGTCGGCGAATATTTCCGGCGCGAGCCGTGACCACAGCCACGGGTTCAGGTCGTCGCCGAAATTACCGTCGCGCGGTTGGCTGTGGCGCAACATGAGGTTCGGTGCCGGCGGGGTGATGTTGAAGTTCGTACAGCTTGGCGTATTTGAAGAAACCGTGATAGCCCTCCATAAAGGCAATGGCCAGGCCGGGCGCGCCATCGAGGAAACCGGCCTTGAGCACATAGGACTTGAAGAAATGCCCGACACTGTGGCCGATCATCCGCCACGCGGAGCCGCGTTTGCCGGCCGCGTGCGCGTCGTTTGCCCCCCATCCGCTGTAGCGAGTCGTCTTATGCAGGAAATCGTCCAAGGTCCGATAGGAATAGTGAACCAGTCGATGGTCACAAAAGCCGGCCGGAAAATTCACGACGATCTCCTCGTGCACCTGTTTCTCCTGGTAGCGACCCAGGTCCCGGCGGAATAACCGGAGTACCTTGTCGGTCTTCCACGCGCCGTGTCGGATTTCACGGCCCCAGAAATAATTACGGCGGCGGATCCAATAGCCGTCCCAATCGGGCGCCGACAGGATGTTTTTGATCTCGATTTCCAATTCGGGTGTTACTCGTTCATCGGCATCGAGAACCAGGACCCATTCGTGGTTTGCCTGCGGGATGGCCCAGTTTTTTTGGGCGGCGGGGTTCAGGTATTTATGCTGGAGGACACGCGTGGCGAGAGGTGCCGCGAGTTCGCGGGTGTGATCCGTGCTGAAGGAATCGACCACCATGATCTCATCGGCGAATCGAATGCTTTGAAGGCAATCGACAATGTTATGTTCTTCGTTGAACGTGGTGACGATGGCAGTAAGTCCTGGCATGCGGTATCCCAATGGGCGCAACGTAAGTCAGACGCGGGAGCCGTCACAAGTTGAAAAGACCGCGCGCAATTGGGATTGTGAACACCCTGAGTCATTCGTAATCTGTCTACGGTGACACCCCCCTCGCCAGATGCGCGCATTGTCCCGCCTGCCGAGGAATCTTCACGGCCGCCGATGTACCTCCTCCTGCTGCTCCTGGGGGTGTTTGTCGTCGGATTTTTGGTTGTGCTTCCCAACGTGGAGAAGTTCCGCGGCGATGAGCGGTTCTACACGGATGCCGCCATTCAGATGCTCCAAACCGGGGATTACTGGACTCCGGTTTTTGCCGATGGACGCGTTCGCCTGCACAAGCCGGTCCTCACCTACTGGGCGGTCGCGGGGCCCTTTCGGTTTTTTGGGATCAGCCTCTTTACGGCGCGAATCGTTTCCCTGGCGGCGGCGGCACTCACTCTTTGGCTCACCTTCAAGCTTGCGCTGCTCATCTTCAGCTCACGACTGACGGCACTCATCTCGACTACCCTCATCGCGTCGAATCAGGAGTTGATGACGTTGGCCACGCGCGCCACGCCGGATGCCATGCTCTGCCTCTTTATCCTCGTGAGCATGTATGGGTTCGCCGCCATCTGGTTTGAGCCACACCCGAACCCGGCGGCCGCGTGGCTCGCTCTGGGAGGAATGGCCCTGGCCGTGGAAACCAAAGGTCTGCTCGGCTTGTCGCCGCTTGCGGCGAATGCGCTGTATTGGCTCTGGATCCGGCCAGACGTCACCCGCACGAGAAGGCTGGCGAACTGGCCGGCGATCCTGTTCAGCCTTGGCATTGGGCTGGCGTGGTATGTGATCATGATCCACCGGCATGGCTTCGACGGGCTCCAGTTGTTTTTTGATGATCAGGTGGGGGAAAAAGTATCGCACAGCCCGTGGGACATCCTGGTAAACTTTGCCACTTATCTGACCGCGCCGCTCATTTCGTTTTTGCCGTGGAGTCTCTTGTTGCCGGTGGCAGTTGTCGCGTCGCGTCGCGAAGCGGCAGAGAAGTTGCGGAATCAGCGCGAGGCGCTGGTTTTTCTGATCTGCCTTTTCGTCGTGCTGGTGGCTGGTTTCAGTCTTGGAAACATGCGCCGGACCCGCTACTTGCTCGCGGCCTATCCAACTCTGGCGGTGCTTCTGGCCCCCTTTGTTGGCTTGGGAATGAACAGGCCCATTTTCCAGGGGTTGCTGCGAACCGGCGTCAAGTGGGGCGCTCTCGCCGCGGTATTGGGTGGCGCGGTCCTGCTGATGATCGGCTTGAAGGCGAGCCTGGCCTGGGTTGTCGCCGGCATCATCATGACGGGCCTGGGCGCTGCTGGAATCCTGATCGCGCGTACCGGGCATGCGGTTTGGGGAACGGTGTGGGTTGGAGTTTTGTGCATCCTGACATTTGTGATTTCGAACGCCTGCCTGAGACATGCCATCGGGCCCTCGCCTTTGCCGGTCGTTGCGGCCGCCTTGCAGCAGGGAGCAGCGCCGGACCAAACGGTGCGGACATGGCAGGTCAGCGATGGCGCGGCGGCGCAGCTTCGGCTGTTGTCGGCCGGCGGATTGAGAGTGGGTGAGTTGGAGGGGGACTGGGACGAATACGGATTAGCTCCGGGCACCTTGATCTTGACCACCTCCCCGCATCAACGGGATTTCGAACAGGCGGGTTACGAGATGCGGCCGATCAAGAGCAGCAATCGTCTGTTCTCGGCCTTTCCAGGGCTGGGTAGCCAGATCACAAAACTCAGTTTCAGCCGCCGACTGACCCACTGGCCGGAATACTGGATCCTGCGGGAAAAGCCTCCGGTCACGGAACGCATGGGAGAGGGAGGGCCGAACCCGTGGCGATGATCAGGCCAGGAGACCGCTATCGTTGGGAGAGTGTTTCCAATCGCTTTCCAACAGTCAGGCGTAGCGTGTGCAGTTGTTTCCGCATATCCCGTCGCGAGCAGTAGTGTTTCAAGAACCACGGCCCGGCGGCGTTCAGGTCTTGTGGGGTGAAATCTCGCGCCAGCCGGGTCAGGTTTCGGACGGCATCTTTGGAGGTTACGACGGAGTGCTGTCGAACACCATCCAGGTCGATGAAACAGGGTTCGCCCTCGGCATTGAAAAGAATATTCGTGGTGTTCAGATCTCGATGAGTGAAACCGCTCTGATGCAGCCGGGCCATCATGCCCGCGAGTTGACGGGTTTGCTTACGCGTCACGCACCCTTGTTCAGCCAAAAGCCGTCGCAGCGTCTGCGCCCGCGGCACGAATTCCGTCAGCAGATAAGCCCTCACGGGCCATCGCCACCATCGCTCCACGCCGACGGCGACAACCCGAGGCGTCGGCACACACGCCCGTTCCATGGCCAAGCCATTCTTGAAGGCGCGCTCGGCCCGCGTCGGCCGAACGATATCACGAAGGCGATGCCGCCATCGGCCATAATTGAGCCGTCGCAGCAGGAGCATGGAATCGGCCTTAACGGCGGGGGTCAGCACTGCCATTGTTATCAGTTCCGAATGGGCCAGCCGTCTATCGGGATCAGCCAGGAATACATCGGGATCTGCGAGCACGGGATGGAATTCCTCCGACAGCAATTCCCGGCGGACGCGCCACCAAAGTCCGCCCGCCCGCGTCGCGGGGAGCACAATCTCAGGTTCGCGAATGTCGGCCTGCGCGGCCATGTGCGGGATTCCAGGCGCTGGGACAGCGATGCGGACCATCGCACGATCCGGCGAAGGCGGATGCGGGCCTTTCTCCGACGCGCGCGGCGAGTGGTTTAGGACCGACGTCCAACACGGTGTCCCTGGTGCCGCTCTCTCAAAAACGTTCCAGAACGAGGCTCTTGTGTTCCTTGGCGAGATAGAGTGAGCCGTCGCGGATGGTTCCCTGCAATTCCGGCGCCTGGCGGCCTTCGAAGAAATAGAGCTCCTTTTGAGGCCGCAGCGTGATCAAGTACCGGCCGCGATCCTCGCGCCACGTGCCTTCGGCCAACAGAACCGAGGGCGAACGGGCCATCTGCTCGTCAATCGCCTGCGGGCTCAGCGGGGTCGGCGTGGACACGGTCGGAGTGCGAATGGCGGCGGGTGCCTGCGTGGCGGGAGCGGGAGAGGCCGAAGACGGTCGACCATAACGCGCGCGGAATCGGGCCTCCTCCTCGTTGCTGTTCGCGGTCGGGGCACCCGGAGTCGCCGTCGTTGTTGGGACGCGCACCACGGGGACATTGCGCCGGCGCTGGACTCCCACAACTTCGACCTGCTGCATGAGGGCCGAGACATCGGGTCCTTTGAGCCGGACGGCGTTGTCGGGGGTGACGATGAGCCGCATGCCGCCGAGCAACTTCATCTGTTCGCGAAGTTTGAGCATGTCCGCGACGGTCAGCGTCACGCGGCGACGCTTTTCCTGGAGCATGCTGGCGAAGGGATCGACTTCCCATCGACCGAGGATTGGGCGATCCCCAAAAACCTCGGACTCGCCGGTCTTGAGATAATGATAGAGGTCTTTGAGATCGATCTGCTTGAGTTCGGCGAGCAGACTGTCGTTGGTGATCAGGGACTGTGTTTTGGGATCCTGGAGGATTTGGCTGACGCTGGACTGGGTGGCGAGCATGTTCTGGAAGGCGCTATCGTTGGCGATTTCCTGGAACTCCGGCCGCTCGCCCCACGCTAAAAAGGGCGGGTAGGTGGCCAGCCGCGTGTATAACGGCGAGTTGTGATAGAGCAGACCCAGGACATCCGACGCGGAGTAATACATCGGAGGCGCCGGGGCGAACGACGCCACCGCGCTCTCCAGGCCGCTCGAATGCAGATCCGCCCGAGCCTTGTTCAGATAGCGGACCATGGCAGGATCGCTGTCACCTGCGGCGACCTGCACCGTCAGGTAGCCCAGCACGTAGATAACCACCCCGATCAACAGCGAGTAAATCAACCCGGCGACCAATCCCAGGCTCACACCCAGCCGCTGGTTCAACCGCAGCCAACGATGATATTGGTATTCATCCGTGCGGTACTTGAAGTGGAGGTTCAGTTTCCAATGAATCACAAAGCCGATTGCCACGAGGATGAGCCCCACCAAAAAGAACACAATCACCGGCGGCAACAGAATGCTCCAGATCGGGTTCTTCAATCCCACCAAGGGCACCAGCGGCCGGACCACCGGCGCCAGCGGCAACGCCAATAGAACTCCCACGAACAAGCCGAGCAGGGGAAACACCATTCGGATCGCGCCCTTGGCGTAGCCGAGGGCCGCGAAAAGAATCACCAACACCAGAACAGTCAGCCAGATCAGCATAGTGGCGTACCTTACTCGCCCGCCCCGCAAAAGGCACGCACAAAAAGCGATGCATGTCGGCGAACCGCGGATCGGAGCGTCGGCCTCCGATTACGGGAACCTCTACCACGGCAAACGGATCACACGTTCGAGTGGCGAAGCGGCGCCTCCGCGAGGGTCAAGCGTGGAAGCAGTTGCTTTTTTGGCCAGTTATCTTACGAGTTATGCACGTGCCCGGTTTGGATTTGAAGATGTCCCATGTTGAATACACGTCCCGAGCCGGATGAACTCCCGCGGCGCCCGTTCTTGAAGCAGGCGGTGGCGCTCTTCTTGGGGGCTGCGGCCCTCTTGCCGCCCCTGGCAGCCGGGTTGCTGGCCTTCGTCAATCCCCTGCGCCGCGTTGCGGGCGCGGGCACTCTGGTGCGGGTGACCGGCTTGGCGGCATTACCCGAGGACGGCACGCCGCGCCGTTTCCCGGTATTGGCGAGCCGACAGAACGCCTGGAATCGGTCTGCCCGCGAGCCGATCGGCGCCGTGTTCCTTCGCCGGACCGGACCGGACAAGGTCGAGGCGCTACAGGCTGTTTGCCCACATGCGGGTTGCTTTGTCGAGTTCTCATCCGATACCCGGGATTTCCGGTGTCCCTGTCACAAGAGCAGTTTTGATCTCGCCGGCCGCATCGCCGGGGCCGCCACCCCCAGCCCCCGGAATATGGACACGCTCGAGGTGAATCTTCGCGGAGGGGAAATATGGGTCCGATTCGAAAACTTCCGCACGGGTAGCCCCCGCAAAATCCCGGTATGATGCACCGGTTCTTCGGATGGCTCGATCGGCGGACCGGCTTCGCGGCGGATGTCCTGCGTGTCCTGCTCGAACCCATTCCGGGCGGCGCACGCTGGCGTCATGTATGGGGAACATTGTTGGCGCTTACGTTTCTCATCCAGGTGCTCACCGGCTTCTTCTTGTGGACCAGCTACAGCGCAAGCACCCAGACGGCGTGGGAAAGTGTCTTTTATCTCCAGCGATACGTCTGGGGCGGATGGTTCCTGCGGGGTTTGCACCATTTCAGCGCTCAACTCCTGGTCGTGCTCCTCGCCGTGCATCTCGTCTCCCTGGTGTTGTATCGGGCCTACACAGCCCCGCGTGAGTTGAGTTTTTGGCTCGCTCTCCTGCTTGTTCCGCTATTGGTGGGCGCGTCGATCACCGGCTGGCTGCTGCCCTTCGACCAGCAGGCCTTTTGGGCCGCCCGCGTTCCCTTGAACCTGCTGGGCATCGTCCCAGTCCTCGGTCCGGCGTTGCAGCAATTGCTCCTCGGCGGTCCGGATGTCAGTCATTTGACATTGACCCGATTTTTGGCGTTGCACGCGGGTTTGTTCCCCCTGCTCATCGGCTCGATCCTCTTGTTGCATCTCCACCTGCTCTTCCGCGAACGCGTGGCGCGCCCCCCAGCCGCAGTTCTCGCCGGCGCGCCGTACTGGCCGAACCAGGCCTGCCTGGATGCGTTTGCTTTCGCCCTGGCGGTGGCTTTGGTGATTGGAGTAGTGTTTGCGACTGGTGGTGCCGAACTCGGTGCCCCGGCTGATTCTGCCCAGGAATACTCCGCCGCAAGGCCGGAATGGTTCTTCCTTTTTCTCTATCAGTTCCTGAAGTTGTTCCCGGGCAGGTCCGAGATCTGGGGTGCGATCATCATTCCGACTCTCGTCTTCCTGGTCATTTTTGCGATGCCCTGGATCGGTCGATCCGCCCCAGGCCACACCCTGAATGTCATTTTCATTTTGGCCCTGATTCTGGGTGCCGGCGCCTTGGCCACCACCGCCTGGTTCATCGACTGGCGCGACCCAGACTATCGGGAGGGGGTGGCCCGGGCGCGCAACGAAGGTGAACGCGCGCGCTTCCTCGCGGCCTTACCCGCCGGCATTCCCTCAGATGGCGCCCTGGTGATGCTGCGGGAGGATCCATTGACGCAGGGACCCCGGTTATTTGCGAGTTATTGCGCCGGCTGCCACCGCTACGACGGGCATGATGGTCTGGGACGCGTTCCCGCGGATGAGCCGTCGGCTTCGGATCTGCAGGGTTTCGCGAGTCGGGCCTGGCTTACCGGTCTGGTGGATCCGCTTCGGATTGACGGGCCGCATTATTTCGGCGGCACGCGATTCAATGGAGGACGGATGGTTCGTTTTGTGAAGCGGGACGTCGCCGGGTTCACCGCGGAACAACAGGCGGAATTACTAAGTGTCGTCGCCGCACTTTCCGCCGAAGCCGCCCTCCCCCGCCAGGCCGAAAAGGACGGGGCCGATGCCGCCCTCATCGAGACAGGGCGCGCCGCCATGGACGGAGAAACAATGCGCTGCACCGAGTGTCACCGGTTCCACGAGTACGGCGAGGATCCCGTCGGACCGGAGCTGACCGGCTACGGGTCGCGTGCCTGGTTGATCGATTTCGTGGGGGATCCCGCCCATCCCCGGTTCTACGGCCGGCGCAACGATCGCATGCCAAGTTTTGGCGCCGATGGCGTGTTGGATGACCATGCCATCGGGCTCATCGTCGATTGGCTGCGAGGAGATTACTTGAGCTCCAAGTAGTTCTTGTCCGGCAGCGGCGGGAACTTCCGGTGCGGTTCCTTCTGGTACCAAAAGGCGACCGATGCGATGTCGTCCTGGAGCTGCAGGTAACGTCCTCCGGACATCCAACCGAGGGCTTGAATCGTGACGCGGAGGTCTTTCTCGAAGCGGATGGGATCGGGGATATGCCATCGATAAAGGCCGAAGCGTTGCTGCGACTGATACGTCCCGTCGGGGCGGATTACCTGAGCCAATCCCACGTATGGCGTGGTAAACTCGCGGTACTGTCCCTCGCGATCGAAATTATAAGACCCACAAAAATAATCTTCCGTGCCGGTGCCGCAGATGGTGGGGAAATCCGTGTCGCCATCCAGGTAGAATTTGATTTCACCCTCGCCCCACCAGCCGGTGCTGTGGACCTCCCAGGCCAGGTAGGTGCCAACGTACTGTCCTTCGCCTTCGACGCCATCCAGAATGGTATAGAGCCCCTTGGTTCTGACGGGGTCCTCGCGCCGGAACTGGGCATGGAAATAGCCGGCATCAGCCGGTATCTCCGTGAGCGCATAGTTGATCTGGTAATAGAGCACCATTCCTTCCTCGTTCAAATTCTCCATGGTGATCCGGGCCTTTTTCCGGAATGGCATCGGCCAATAACATGTGAATGCACTTCCAGGATTCACCCCTACAGCCAATGAGCTCACCTGGGCATACTTCCCCCAACCGCACGCGAAAAAGTCGCCCACCGGACATTCGATGGAAGGCTCCGTTTCGTCGTCCCAATAGAAACGGAGAATCGACCAGCGCCAATTGCCGGTCGGAGTCATCCAGATACTTTGGATCACGCCGGGGCCATCAATCGTGGCGAGGGTAAAGGTGGATTTCCCCTCGATCCGGACCGAAGGCGAGAGTTTCCAGCCCTGGCCAAGGTCGCGCGCGGCATTCTTGCCGGTGCCTTCGGTGGCCATGCCGGCCTTGCCCTTTTCGCCGGTGAAGTTTTCCGGGCTGATCGACCGGGTTTTGGCCTTCGAGGTGCGGTAGAGATTGCCCAAGTCCACTCCGACGCCATCGAACGCCGCCCCGTATAGACTGCCTGCCCAGGCCATGACGCCCGCCGTCACGGCCCAAACTCCCATGGTTTTTCTTGTCATAAGGTTGAACTCGAGTTAGGCGCGGCCGCCACCAAACCCTTGGCGTGCCGTCGCCAGATTCCAGTTGGATTGCGAGACTCTGTGTTTGGCTGAGACGTGATGACAGCGCAATTTGTGGGAGCACTCAAGCTTTTCCATTTCCCGCCGGCTTCGGCTGTGGCATGTTCGCGCCCATTCGAACCAGGATGGTTACAGCGATGTTGACGCCTGCAAGTACCAGGATCGAGCGGCTTGGACCCTGCCGCCATAATTCACCCCAGAACCTCGCGCCCGCTCATGGTCGGGGGCTCGGCACCTTCGTGCCCGAAAACGCCCGCGTCCGATACCAGGTTGAACTGGATTCCGGTCGGGATTTGCCCGGGGATATTCTGTTTGAGAAAGCGGGCCCGCGTCAGCGCATTTACTTTCCGCCGGGAAAGACACGCGCGGCGGTGGTCACTTGCGGCGGGCTCTGTCCCGGGTTGAACGACGTGGTCCGTTCGACTGTGCTCGAGCTCTATTACAACTACGGGGTGCGCGACATTCAGGGGATTCGTTATGGCTATGCCGGGATGAACTCGAAAGCCGGGTTGCCTCCCATGCCGCTGACGCCCGACATCGTCTCCGACATCCAGGAGGAAGGCGGCTCGGTCCTGGGCACATCGCGTGGCCCCCAGGATACCGGCATGATCGTGGATTTCCTTAAGCGGCGGAAAATGGACATCCTGATTTGTGTGGGTGGGGACGGAACACTTCGAGGGGCGCGTGACATTGCGGTGGAGGCCCGCCAGCGCAGCCTTGCGCTCGCGGTCGTGGGCGTTCCCAAAACCATCGACAACGATGTGATGTACGTGACGCGCACATTCGGAATGACCACGGCGATCGCAGTAACCAGTTGGGTCTTGGATGGGGCGCACGCCGAAGCCCGCAGCGTGATGAACGGAATTGGCCTGGTCAAGGTCATGGGGCGGCATGCCGGATTCATCGCAGCTGGGGCGACCCTCGCGAGCCAGGAGGTCAACTATTGCCTCATCCCCGAGGTTCCCTTTATTTTGGAAGGGAGGAACGGTCTGCTTGCAACCTTGTGCCGACGCCTGAAACGCAAACGGCACGCCGTGATCCTGGTGGCCGAAGGGGCGGGACAGGATTTGATCCCCGCCCATCCCGAGGGCGCGGACGCATCCGGAAACAAACGCCTGGGGGATATTGGGATCTTTCTCAAGAGCCGGATTTGTGATCATTTCAGGTCTGCGGGATTGCCGGTGGATGTGAAGTATTTCGATCCCAGCTACGTGGTGAGAAGCGTGTCGGCGAACTCGGAGGATGCGCTGCTTTGTGATCAACTGGCACGGCATGCCGTGCATGCCGCCATGGCCGGCAAAACCAACATGGTCGTTGGCCTCTGCAATGGAGCCTTCACACACTTGCCGATTGCGCTGGCGGTGAGCGAAAAGAAATCCGTTGATCCGGAAGGCCGATTGTGGGCGAGCGTGCTGGCGTCGACCGGCCAGCCGCGGGTGTGGAAATAGAACCGAAGAAAGGAAGGCAATGCCCAGGAAGAAGCAACTCGATGTCGAAGCCAGGGCCTTCGAAGCCGGAGTGGTTCGCCACCTCTACCATACGCGTGGATCGCCCTTGCAATCTGCGAGCCGGCAGGATGTGTACATCGCGCTCGCCTTCGCGGTGAGAGATCATTTGGTGGACCGATGGCGGCGCACCACCGAAGCGCAATACGAGGCCAACCCGAAGTTCGTCTATTATCTCTCTGCCGAATACCTGCTCGGCAAACAACTCCACCAGAATATGCTTTACTCGGGTCTGGAGGATGTGGTGTGCCGGACCCTCGCGGCCTATGGCCGGAAGATGGAGGACCTGCTGGGGTTGGACGTCGAGCCGGGTCTGGGCAATGGAGGATTGGGGCGGCTGGCGGCCTGTTTTCTCGATTCCCTGGCCACCCTGGATATCCCCGCCGTAGGCTACGGGATCCGCTATGAGTTCGGTATTTTCAAACAGATCTTCGTCGATGGCCATCAGGTGGAACAACCCGACGCCTGGACCACCTACGGGTTCCCCTGGGAGTTCGCGCAATCCGATGACATGTGCGAGGTCGGTTTTTACGGACGCACCGAAGCGTTTCATGATGCCGCCGGCCATTACCGCGTGCGTTGGATCCCGGCCAATAAAGTCCGCGGCGAACCATGCACCGTTCTCGTCCCAGGCTACCGCACCGACACGGTCAACATCCTCCGGCTGTGGCGGGCGCGGGCGACGGAGGAGTTCGACTTCCGTTGTTTCGATCAGGGCGATTACGAGCGGGCGGTCGAGGACAAGATTTATTCGGAAAACCTCACGAAAGTGCTCTACCCGAATGACGCGACGCCTCAAGGCCGAGAACTACGACTCAAGCAACAATACTTTTTCGTCGCCTGCTCGCTACGGGACATCATCCGCCGGTTTCACATCCGGAACCAGGATTGGACGAAATTCCCCGAACATGTGGCCATCCAACTCAATGATACCCATCCGGTCATCGCTGTTCCGGAGCTGATGCGGTTGCTGATGGATGAGCACGAGTTGGGGTGGGACAATGCCTGGGAGATCACGCGTCAAACCTTCGCCTATACCTGCCACACCTTGTTGCCCGAGGCCCTGGAAAAATGGCCCGTGGCGTTATTCGAACGGCTGCTCCCGCGGCATCTCGAGATCATCTACGAAATCAACCGACGGCATTTGGCCGACGCTGCGGCCGCTCCCGGCAACGGCGACCGGGTGAGCCGGTTATCCTTAATTGAAGAAGGCGCCGTCAAGCAGGTGCGCATGGCGCATCTGGCCGTTGTCGGCTCCCATGCCGTCAACGGCGTGGCGGAACTCCAATCCCGCCTCCTGCGGGATCATACGCTCCGCGATTTTGCCGAGCTTTGGCCGGATAAGTTTCAGAACAAGACTAATGGCGTCACCCCGCGCCGCTTTATCCGGATTGCGAATCCCCGGCTCGCCGAGCTGATTCGAAGCCGGATTGGCGAGGATTGGATCTGTGACCTGGAACAGCTTCGAAAACTGGAGCCGTTGGCGGGGGATCAGGATTTTCTTCGCGCCTGGCAGGAAGTGAGACGTGCCAACAAGGCGGACCTGGCGGCGTTGGTGGCGGGACAGGGCGGTCCGGCGCTTGATCCGGGCAGTCTCTTTGATGTGATGGTGAAACGGCTCCATGAATATAAGCGGCAACTCTTGAAGGCGCTTCATATCATCACGCTTTACTTGCGCATCAAGGCGAATCCCACCGTTCCCGTCCAACCCCGCGCGTTCATCTTCGGCGCCAAGGCCGCTCCCGGCTATTTCATGGCAAAGCTGATCATCAAGCTGATCAATAACCTGGCCGGAGTCGTGAACCCTGACCCGGAGGTCAATGGCCGACTGAAGGTGGTGTTCATCCCTAACTTCAATGTGTCGCTCGGCGAGCGCATCTATCCCGCCGCCGATGTTTCCGAACAGATCTCCCTCGCTGGAAAAGAGGCTTCCGGCACCGGCAACATGAAGTTCGCTTTGAATGGCGCGATCACGGTCGGGACCCTGGATGGCGCCAATATCGAAATCCGTGATCACGTGGGCGAAGAAAATTTCTTCCTGTTCGGACTGGACGCCAATGCCGTGTTCGAGATGAAGGCCCGCGGTTATCGGCCCCGCGATTACTACCAGAATAATTACGAACTTCGCCGGGTGCTGGACAGCATCAGCGAGGGGACCTTCTCGGTTGGCGAAGCCGGGTTGTTTCAACCGCTGGTGGACTCTCTCTTGAACCAGGATGATTACCTGCTCCTGGCCGATTACAGTTCGTTCATCGACTGCCACGATCGCGTGTCGGAGGCCTATGCAGACCGCGAGGGCTGGACCCGACGTTCCATCCTCAACACCGCCCGTTGCGGGTTCTTCTCCTCCGATCGAACCATCCGCGAGTACCTGTGATCAGATCTGGAATGTTCGACCACTCAAGGTCACCGAGTGACGCCGCCAGGTCCCGCCTGCAGTTGTTGTCGGGCGCGCCGCGCGGCTTGACCAATAACCTGGGGCCACTCGGGCCGAGCAAGGATATCGTAGAGTTCCGTGGCGGCTGCTTTCGCGCCATTTTTAGCCAACCCGGAAGCGCAGTCGAGACCCGCGTGGGCCAACGCGAGGCGGAGCCCGGCCGGCGGGTCATCCATAATTTGTCGCAGCTCTTGCGCCGCCGGCGGAGTCCCGAGTCTGCCAAGAGCCGCCGCGGCTGCCTCCGCAACGGCAATGTCCGGATCCTTCAAAAGAGGGGACAGAACCGCGATGCTGGCTTGATCTCCGAGATGTCCGAGCGCGTCCAACACGCCAATCTTCGGGTTGCCCTGCAGGGAAGATGCGGCCCGCCTCAAGGCATCGGCGGCCGGTTCAGCAGGGTATTCGAGGGCAGCGCGCGCCGCATCGCAGAGGTTCGGGTCCGGCAAGCGCGCAGCGAGGGCGGGGACGGCCGTGGCCGAGCCGACGAGGCGCAGTTTGGTAAGGATGTAGATTGCCGCCTCAACCGAAGTGGGCCGCTCAAGCAATGCGAGCAAACGCAGTTCGAGCTCATTCCTTCGCGTGGAATCGACGAGAGCAGTGCTCACGGCCTGGTCGATCGGCACAAGCCCGGCCCGGCTGGAGCCGGTGTCATAGTTTGCCAGCGCCGCGAAGGCCCGCTCAAGTTCAGCAACCGCCGAAGATGCATTTTCAGATTCAGGCATGGCTGGGATTGGGAGGAGCGCTTCGGATGGATGCCCGTTCATTGAGCAAGCCGAAGCACGGCATGGTTGAAATCTTCAAGCATTGGTATCGTCGCCTCGACACGTTCGGGCAGGGCCAAGGTAAACAGCACGGGGGCGGAATCGAAATCCCGGATTGCACGCAGCCAGGCTTCGATCACTGTTTCCAACGATCCACCTTGATTTTCGACAGGCATATCTTCCGGCAGTTGAAGGACAAAAAGTCGATTGCCGAACAGACCTATACAGTCGGCCGGATCGAAGCCGGCATGGACGAGTTCGGCAAGACCGGCTTGAAAACCTATCCGAGGGCCCAGTTGCCGGAATTGTTCCAGCAGGTCGCTCAAATGCTCCGCGTTGGGCTGGTTACCACAGCCGATCGCGAGTTGGAGATCAAGTGCTTCGCATAATGATGCAACCTTGCTGAGATCGTCGGGAACACTGTCCACCAGGACGGTTTCCACCCCGATGAGTCGGGCGAACTCGAGGGTCTGTCGTACCGCCGACGGATCCACGGGCAGCCGTGCCAGGTGGTAACTCAACAACCGCAGCCCGAAGGCATCCAACCTCAGCCGGATTGCCTGGCGCTGGCTCTCCGTAAGCTCCGGGCCCACGATGCCACGTTGATCGGCGACGATGGCGCCTTCGCCCGATGCGCTGAGAAACGACAGGCCGCGGGCGTGAGCGTTGTCCATCAAATCAAACAACGTTGAGCGATGTGCGCCGGCATCTACCGCCGCTAGCCGCCAGCGCAGTTTTTCCTGAGCGCTTATGGCCGGGGTCAGGCGCGCGCTGGGGGTGGTGGGGGCGTCCAGGTCTCCGAGGGCAAACTGAATCGCATCGAGGTAGAACTTGAGCATGACGGGATCGCTGAACACGTAGGGGTTGTGGGCAATCGTGCAGTAGAACGTCCGCCCGCGACCGTAGTTACGAATCCAGGCGAGGGCATAATCCTGGTCGGCACGGTCAATTTGACCGTAGGCCTGACCTTGGTTCATGTCGGTCCTCTTGGTGTCGATGCGGAACAGGACCCTCACGCGGTCGCGCGAGTAGGGTTCATGGACGCGAAAGAACTCATCGCGATAGTCGAAGTCCCGGCCTCCGAACGCGAGGTTTAAAGGATGCCCGGGATCGTCCAGTTGGATGAAGACATGTTCGGTGCTGATCCGGTGGTTGGCGCCTCTGGCCCCGAGCATGTAACCGAACTCGGGCCAGTCCTCGATCGCCCCCGGCCAGCGCGTAAATGCCACCGCCGTCCCATGCACGCCCAGCAGTCCGCCGCCCGTCATAATGAACTCAACCAGGTTCCGGCGGAGCTGATCCGTCTCGAAAAGATTCCCGACGTTATTATTGAAGAACACCGCGTCGAAGCTGGGTAATGATGCGCGTTCGAACGCCGCTGGATCGTGTGACACCACGGTCTCGAACGCACCCGTCTTTCGTCCCATGAGCGAAAAAGCGTAATTGGCATGCGCAGCCGAGGGATGCCCGCCATAACCAACATTATGATCGAAGACGAGCAGGCGGCGGGGTTTTCGCGGGGCCACAGTCGCTTTTTCCGGGACGGCGAGTTCGATAGATGCGCGCTCCTCCCGGCTGATCGCATCCGCGACTTCGTCCGGCGTGAGGAATGCCGCGGCTTGGGCGGGAAGCAGCGCGCCGACCAGAGTCACTACCGCGCACACGATGCGTAGCCCCAACCGGGGGATCCGCGAGAAAGGGCTTCGAGACATGAATCCATCACCTGTTTTCATATCCGCCAGGGCGCGCGCATGGGGCGACGCAAAAGAGGGTTTGCGGCGGTGAATTCTGGGAACGTCTCCATAACCGGGTCCCAGCGAAAAGATCGGCCGGTCCAGCATGCGATATTCGCCAGGTGCCCGAGCGACGCTGAGCGATGGCCGATCTCCTCGTGGTTGCTCGGCTGACGACGGGTCCGGATACACTCGAGCCAATTCGCGTGATGATTATTGGAGCCGGCGTTCACTTCGCGGGACGGCAGGCGCAGTTCATCAAATAGACTGTCGGGGCCGCCCTCGACGGGTCCACCGGTAGTCATGGACGTCAGCCAACCGCGTTCACCCACAAAAACCCCGCCGAAGTTGCCGGCCAAACGTGCCGACGCCGGCACAGCATGATAGAGCTCTTTCACCATGCCCCAATGGTCGACGAGGTGGAGCAGTGTTCCATTTGCGTATCGGCAGCTCAATGTTGGGAATTCGCCATCCGCGGGATGCAGGATCTCCACCGGGCCGCTGGTTTCCGCGCCGAGCGCCCAATGAATGACATCGACCGAATGCGCGAGGTGCCAGGTCAGCGAGGTCACACCGAATGCGTCGCAGAATGACCAGGGGACCACACCCGGCGCGGGATTCACGTGATAGAGCGAGCTGTAAGCCCGATACGGCGCCGGCCCAACCCACATCTCCCAGTCCAATCCCGCGGGGATGGTCTCCGGAGGCAACGCGAAATCCATGGGGACATATGCCTTGCCGCAGATGTCGGCGTTGACGATTTCCGAGTACGGCTTAAAACGCTCCGTGCCGATCCACAGCGAAAGGGGGTTGAACAGGGCGAACACGGATTTGACGTGACCCAACCCGCCATCGCGAACGAATTGACAGACCTGTCGGATAGTGGAGATCGACCGGTACTGGCTCCCAGTCTGGAAGACGCGCTGAAAACGTTGCGTGAGTTCGACGACCCGCCGGCCTTCTTCGATCGTCATGGAGATGGGTTTCTCGCAGTAAACGTCTTTGCCCGCTCGGACGGCGTCGGCGGCCTGCAACGCATGCCAGTGATCCGGGGTCACGATTACGACCGCGTCAATGTCCGGTCGCGCAAGCATCTCCCGGTAGTCGTTATAGGCGGCGCAGCCCCGATAGCTACCACGAGTCGTCTCCTCCGCATATTGCGCTTCAACCTGGTTCCTGGCTTCCCTGAGCCGGACTTGATCCGCCTCACACACGGCCAGCACTTGAAACGCCGGATCACCCAGGAGCCGACGCAGATGACCGGAGCCCATCACGCCCTTGCCGATGAGTCCCACCTGGATGCGGTTGCTCGGGGCCGGTCGTTCCTCTGCTGCCCGGACAGCGGCCGGCAGAAGGAATGGAGCGAAGCTCAAGCCGGCTGCAGCGGCTCCGCTTCGAAGAAACGCTCGTCGCGGCATGCGCAGATATGCGGTTCCCGCAGCCTCCATCCTTGCCGGGGATAAAGCGGCTGGAGTGTCTGAGGCGGGAGGATTCACGAGATAGGGGTAGCGGTTAGGGCAATTCCGGTCAAGCCGGCTGTCCGTCCCGTTTGCCAACGCCAAAGCTCACGGCCATCCGCGAGTGCTGTCGTTGCGCCGATTGTGGCCCGTCACGCGTGTTTTTGAAGGAGAACTCAATGACACACGAGTTTGGAACCGCAGCAGTTCAACTCCAATGGATTCGCACACAGCTCTGCCTGATCGGCGCATTTGGCAGATCCTCAGTTCAGCTGGGCCCCCGCCACTGAGGCAACGAGTTCAATTCTCCGTCAGCCTTTATAATGGCCTGCAGTTTCGACTCGACTGAAATTCCACCTCATGAACATGCAGGCGGCTTGGATCGACCCGGTACGGACCAGGGAAGCCCTTGTCCGGAAATCTCAGGAGCTCGCGGCGGATCAACAGCTCGCAGATAACCTGAATCATGCGGTGCATGAAGCTCATGCATTGGCGTGGACGACTCCCTATCCATCGTTAGTCCTGCCGGTCCTCCTGGAGGAGAAACTCGCTGCCGCCAGAAGTTATTCGGAACGCCAGAAAACCGTGAGGCTCGCGAGCCTGGAATTACTGCGAAGATTGGGTGACCTTTCTTAGCGCAAGACCAGATGAAATGTCCGTTTGGTCGAAGCGCCGGCCTCTCACCGGAGTATTCGCGGGGTGGCGATGCGGGCCAAGGATCGCTCCGGGCGGTTGAGTTCGAAAACGGGGTTCGTCAATTCACGCCTGGCTGGCGTTCACTGTTTCCAGCCATCCTCCGCCACAACTCTTCCAAGGTGATACCAAGCTCGAGGGCTTCATCTTGCATCCATTCCAGCATCTCACCCGAAACCGTGGTCTCGGCATCATCCTCGTTCCGAAATACGTAATAATTACCATTGTCGTCCACACGACGATATGAGCAGCGACTGCGCCTTGTTCCTTCATGCATTGGGAAAAGCAGCCCGCCAAAGAGGAAAAATGTTCCGCATAACAACAATGAAAAGGGGGCGGGCCAACACACAAACCCGCCCCCCACCAGGGAGATGGCCGCTCGACATGCCTTGATACCACCTTCGAGCGACAAAACTTCAAAGAGCAAAAACCGGGCCTGCCTTGAAGCGCTCAGTATCCCGGCTCCGATTCTCGGGTGGGCATTCAGTGAGATTGAGGAAACTGATCTCCGATTTGCCCGAGCTGAGTTTCGCGTTGACGGGCGGCCTGCTTCGAGTGCATACCGTGCTCCGTTCCAATCGCTCATGAAAAGCCGCGTATTGTTCTGGTCCATGACCTCCGCCCTGGCGGGTTTTCTCTTCGGGTTCGACACCGTGGTGATATCCGGCGCTGAGCAGAAGATTCAGACGCTCTGGAACCTCAGTGCCGGTTTGCACGGGGTCGCGATGGCCTCGGCACTTTACGGCACGGTTTTGGGATCGTTGTTGGGTGGATGGCCGACCGACCGGTTTGGTCGAAGGGCCACATTGCTCTGGATCGGCATCCTCTATTTCGTTTCGGCCGTATGGTCCGGACTCGCCACCGACGTCTATTCGTTCATCGTGGCGCGTCTTATTGGCGGTCTCGGGGTCGGCATTTCGACCGTGGCGGCCCCGCTCTATATCTCGGAGATCTCGCCACCGGCGCATCGCGGCCGTCTTGCGGGGATGTTCCAATTCAACATCGTTTTCGGGATCCTGGTGGCTTTTCTTTCGAATGCCCTTTTGGCGGGCGTAGGCGAACATGCCTGGCGATGGATGCTCGGAGTGGAGGCAATTCCAGCGCTCTGCTATACCCTGCTCTGTTTCGGAATTCCTGAAAGTCCACGCTGGTTGCTGGTCCGGAAGGGAGACCGGCACAAAGGCGTCGAGGTGCTTCGACTCATCGAGCCGCAGGCTTCGTCCGACCAGATCGAGGCGGACGCGAACGAGATTATCGCCGCTTGCTCAGTGCAAGTGACTTCCGGTCGGTTTTGGACCTGGCGATTGCGGTTCCCCATCGTCCTGGCGTTCCTGGTGGCATTTTTCAACCAGCTTTCGGGAATCAACGCGGTGCTCTATTTCGCACCGCGGATCTTTGAATTGACCGGTTTGGGCTCGAGTGCGGCCCTGCTTCAATCGGTGGGAATCGGGGTGACCAACCTGATTTTCACATTCGTCGGGCTTGCCCTGATCGACCGACTGGGACGCCGCACGCTGTTGTTCATCGGTTCGTTCGGTTACATCCTTTCGCTGGGAATGGTGTCCTGGGCTTTCTTCACGGAACATTTTGGGATCGTCCCGATTTGTATTTTTGCATTCATCGCCGCACACGCTGTTGGGCAGGGGGCGGTCATTTGGGTCTTCATCGCCGAGATCTTTCCCACCCGTCAGCGTGCGGAGGGCCAGGCCCTGGGCAGTTTCACCCACTGGATTTTCGCCGCGCTGCTGACGACTTTCTTCCCGAAGATGGTGAAGGAATTTCCCCCCGGCGACGTCTTCCTGTTCTTTTGCATGATGATGGTCATTCAACTTCTCTGGGTGAAGTTTATGGTGCCCGAAACCAAAGGCGTGCCCCTCGAACAAATGCAAAAACGTCTGGGGATTGAGCCGGAACCGGCCTGAGAACGTTCTTGGGCGATTCACTTCCGCCTGGTGCATTCCAGGACGGCGTCCACCGAGACGAATGCCTTGGTAACTCCCCGGATCGTGGAGTCTAATGCCGACGATTTCGAGACTGCCCACGAGGACGTGACAATGGCCGGGGGGACCGGGCCGGGCGCGCAGGACGGGGTTGACGGGCAGGTCGTGGTTCTCGCGCAACGCGAGGCTCCCGGGCCGGGCGGGAACCTTCTCGCTGGCCGCCGGCACGGGGCGGCTGCGTGTTTTTACGTGGGGACTTAACCGATTGCCGAGCGGTGCCCCGCTGGCTGACGAGCTGAAAATCCACCTGTTTCTTGAAAGCATCGATTCTCGCGATTTGGACGACGAGGCGGTCGCCCAGTCGAATCACGGATCGCGTGCGGCGGCCCACCAGTTGGCTGCGGCTGCTGTCAAACGCGTAGAAATCATCCGCCAGACTTGAAAGGTGAACCAGACCGCTCAAGGTCAAATCGGGCACATCCACGAAAAAGCCGAAGTTTCGCACATCGGTCACCAGGGCGGCATATGCCTCCGGTTTTCCGGAGTCCAATTGGGCGCGGAGGAATGCGAACAGCTTGAGATCCTTGCTGTCGCGTTCAGCATCGGCGGAGTTTCGTTCCGTAATGGAAAGATGCGCGGCAGTCTCGCGAAGCGTCTGAGGTGTACCCTCCTGCCGGTCAAAAAGGATCCGGTGATCCACAAGATCCGCATAACGACGGATGGGTGAAGTGAAATGAGCGTAGCGCGCCTTCGCCAATCCGTAGTGGCCGATCGGCTCGGTCGCGTATTGGGCGCGCATGAGCGACTTGAGGAAGCCGACTTTCAAAGCTGGACCGATTGACAGACGGTCGAGGCGTTGCAGCAATTTCTGAACTTCGGCGCGCTGTCGCAGATCCCCGCAAGGGACGTTGTGGCTCAAGACTTCCTCACGGTATTCCTGGAGGCGCTGGGCATCGGGCTCTTCGTGAACCCGATGAATGGCGGGGCGGCGACGCTGGACCAATTGGATGGCCACCGCCTCATTCGCCAGGAGCATGAATTCCTCGATGAGCTGATGCGAGATATCGTTCTCGACCTTCTCAATCCGGACGACCCGGCCTTGGTCGTCCAACCGGATCTTCCGTTCCGGAAAATCCAGCGCCAGCGCGCCTTGCTTGAAGCGACGGCGCCGGATCAGTTGAGCCAAAGTATGCGCATCGTGGAGCATTCGCTCGACGGCGTTGGCCGGCTCGCGTTGGAGAATCGTAAATGCCTCGCCATAGCTGAACCGGCGCTGCGAGCATATCACTGCCGAATGAAATCGAGTGCGGACCACCGCGCCGTCCGCCGACAGCAGAAACTCGACGCTCTTGGTCAGACGATCCAGGCCCGCCTTGAGGGAACAGAGCTCGTTGCTCAGCGCCTCGGGCAACATCGGGATGACCCGATCCACGAGGTAGGTTGAGTTGCCGCGACGGCGCGCCTCCTTATCCAGCGCAGTTTCCGGCTTCACATAGTGCGCCACATCCGCAATGTGGACCCAGAGCCGCCATTGCCCCTCCCCCGCCCGCTCCAGCGAGATTGCGTCATCAAAATCCTTCGCATCATCCGGATCGATGGTGATGACCCGTTGTGACCGGCAATCGGTCCGGCCCTGGATTTCCTCGGTGGCGACTTGCTCGCCAAAAGCACGCGCCTCCAGCAGCACCGATTTCGGAAAATGTAACGGTAGATCATAATGCCGCAGCACCGACAACATATCCACACCCTCGGCATCCGGAGGACCCAATACTTCGACGATCTCCCCTTCCGGGTTGGTATGGCGCGATTGCCATTCGCGCAATTCGACGACGACCTTGTCGCCCATCCGGGCCGGCCGTCCCACATCATGTGCCGGCGGCACGTAGATGTCGTGGGGAATCCGGGGATCATCCGGGATAACATAAAGGAACTGGCGACTCTGTTGGAGCGTGCCCACAATCCGCGATCGGCGGCGTTCGAGAATACGAATGACGGCCCCGGTGTTTTGCTCCCCGGGTTTTCCCCTCAACCCGTACGGTCTGACCTCGCGCCGTACAAGGACCCGGTCTTCATGCAATGCGGTTGATGTGGCATTCTCGGGAATCAAAATCTCCTTCAACCCCGGATCATCCGGTTGGAGGAATCCGCGGCCCTGGCGGGTGATCTGGATGCGGCCGGGGATCAGATCGGCCTCGCGCGACTGAACATAACGGTTACCTTTGGTGCGTGCAATCCGACCGCTCCTTTCAAGTGCGCCCAGGGCTTTGTGAAAGTCTCGAAGTTGGTCCGGGGCCACATCCAGACTCCGTGCGAGTTCCGAGGCCGGCATCGGGAGATAGTCCCGGCGGCTCAACTGAATCAATATGTGTTCTTCCATTTCGATTTCCCGATCATTCGGGCAGCGCGGGGCGTTTTCGTCCATGAAAGCCGACTTGGGCCAGGCGACGCCGCGGAATCGCCGAGGAACAGGCGCAATCTATTGGAATTCATTCCTCCCGGCTGCCCGCCAACCTGTTTGCGAGCGGGGTGTGAGGCAAACAGCGGCGATACAACCGGCAATTCCCGGGCGTCCTTTTCCGCCGTGGCAGTGCGGCATAACTCGGATGTCGGCCCCGGGCAAGCTATTTCTTTGGCGCCCACTCGTGGCATACGTGAGGTCCGGCCGGGTGTGTGCCGGAGAACGAGCATTGTAAATCCCGTGCGGTTGAAGCTGGCCATGGTCCTACCCCGCGCCGATGTGTAATGCTATGCTGCGCCCCGTGAGCTCACGGCGGATCATTGTAGTCGGAGGCGGGGCGGCAGGTTTCTTCGCTGCAATCACCTGCGCCGAATCCATGCCGGGTACCGAATTGATCATTCTGGAGAGGAGCTCGCAGTTCCTCTCCAAAGTGCGCATATCCGGAGGCGGACGCTGCAATGTCACCCACGCCTGTGATGATCCGCTCGAGCTCAGTACGCATTACCCGCGCGGAGGTAAATCGCTGATCGGCCCGTTTCGCCGGTTTGGACCCTCAGCCGTAGTGGCCTGGTTCGAACAGCGCGGGGTTCCACTCAAGACAGAAGACGACGGCCGCATCTTTCCCCGAAGCGATCGCTCCCAATCCGTTGTCCAATGTCTCCTCAATGCGGCCCTGGCTCGAGGCATTCGCTTGGAATGCAACCGCGGCGTAATTGGGGCCAAAACTCTACCCGGCGGTGGGTTTCGGCTAAGCCTGGCGGATGGAACGGGGCTCGTGTGTGATCGGTTGCTGCTCGCCATGGGGGGTTGCCGCACGCCCGCGTCCGGTGAGCTCGCCCATTCGCTGGGGCACGCTTTGGAACCGCCAGTGCCATCCCTGTTCACCTTCCAGGTGTCCCTCCCACGCCTCAATGAATTTGCCGGAATTGTCGTCGACGATGTTGAATTGTCCGTGCCACAGACGCAGTTAAGGGCTCGCGGCCCCATGCTTCTGACCCACATCGGTTTGAGCGGACCCGCGATCCTGAAGCTTTCGGCCTGGGGCGCTCGCATCCTTCACGACCGGGACTACCGGTTTAACCTGCAGGTCAATTGGTTCCCCCAGCTCTCCTTCGAGACGCTGGCAGATTGCCTTCGGACATGGCAGCACGCCCATCCCTCCCGCCTTGTCTCTGCGCTGCCGCCAAAGCCTATTCCCACTCGACTCTGGCGCTATTTGCTCGAATGCGCAGGAATCGCCGAAGAGATCCGATGGGCGGAATGCTCGCGAGCAGTGCTTCACCGATTGGGTCAGCAACTCATGCGCACCCTCTTGCCCGTCACCGGCAAGAGTCTCAACAAAGAGGAATTCGTAACTTGCGGCGGGGTGCGAATCGCGGAAGTCGATTTCAAAACCATGCAAAGCAGGATCACTCCCGGCCTTCATCTCGCCGGCGAGGTATTGGACATCGATGGCCTGACGGGCGGGTTCAATTTTCAAGCCGCCTGGACATCCGGTTGGATCGCCGGAAGGGCGCTTGCACGCTGAGGAATGGACTCCAAGGTGTCGTGCTGCGGCCTTATAGAAGGACGAGCGGGCGTCGATTCCGACCATGCAGGGTCCGTTGCAGGAGCCAAACCGGGACATGACCCGTCCGCAACAAGTCTGAGCGTTCAGGCACTCTAACCTGGAAATTTCACGCATCAACCGCCTGCTGGGATCCATCGGCTGGTGGGGTGAAATTTCCGGGCTTAGTGGTCTGTTTCATAAATACGGTCACGTTCGTTGCGCCCAATTTGGCCTGAGGCAAGGCGCGAGGGCGAGAGTGTATCCCCTGCGATACTCGACCGACCGAGCAACGCCGCCCCAGGCCAAATTCGGCGCAACCCTCCGGGAGGCCGTTCTTTTTCGGCCAGACTTCGTTGCTCGCGCCTTACAGACCGCTGCGGGTATGCTCGTTGCTCGCGCCTCGTCTGGCCGAAAAACCCCTGGCCGCGAACGTAACCGTATTTATGAAACAGACCACTAAGGGCTCGGCGACGCCGATTGGATGCGATAGAATCCGGTGCTTCCCTGAATGGGATTGGTGACGCTCACCGTGCCGGGTGCCAACAGCGGCGGTAGGTTCGTGACCGTCTGCCAATCGCCTGCCTTGACTCCCGTGCGGAACTCGATTCCATATTCCACCCCGGCCTGTGCTTCGAAACTAAAGCTCAGCTCGCCGTTGGCCGTGATGACTCCGTCAATGGTCGCAGGCTCGGGCGCTGATCCGGATTCAAATTCCACCGTCAAACTCGCTGCGGACGAACCACCTTCTTTCGTTCCAAAATGTCGGGCTGTGAAGGGGGCCTCCGTATTGCTGCGAAGCAACCAACCGGCGTTGGAGCCTGGATCATCCACCCAAAGCTGCACGTCGGCGACCAATTCAGGTGTGGAGCTGAATGTATAGGGCCCTAAACCACTCACTGCGACACTCGCGCTCGCGCTCGTGGCCACGTCGCCGGCTCCGCCGGCGCCCCCGTCGTCCCAGGCGGTGCTCGGATTGTCGGCCCAAGTCCAGGATGCCGAAGCTTCGTTCCAGGCTCGCAGGAGCCGGTGGAGTTCGAAGTTTGAGTTCGCCGGAGCAGCCGGGAGCATTTGAACCGCCTGCAGAGAAAGTTGAACCGACGTCACCGTGGCGCCGCTCGGAATCGCCGCCGCCAGATTGAATCGCAACAGCGCGCGTCGACGGGTGTTGCCCGCGTTCGATCCCAATCCACCCGAAACCATCGTCGTCGCAGAACCGCCGGCCGCTCCCGGAGTTGCTTCACGCAGCTCAGCGTCCGCGCTGGGTGCCAGGACAACGGAATCACCCCACGCGGCAAGACTGACCACCCAAATGAAGTGAAGAAGATGCCGGGATGAAACGGCCGGCCGTAGATGAACCGAGTGACTGCTTTTCATGGATTGCTGTTCAATTCTTTCCACTCCCCGCGCACGATGACACTCTTCCGTCCCTCTCACTACGCAACCACACGCACAATCGCGTGGGGAGAACGCTCCACCTCGCGTGGGTGAGAGCTACCAGAGTGCTCTTCAGTTCCAGGAAAAATGAGGCTAGCCTCTGATTACGTTTGCGAGGCATAATAACTCACGATCGCTAACTTCGACGGGAACTGGAGGGGCGGTTCGAGACTCATATCCGAGCGCAGGTCGTATGGAAGGTGGAGTGGACTTTGCGAATCTGGTGGACCGCCATTACGGTGCGCTTTACCGATTTGCGTTGAGCCTCACCCGCACAGAACCCGACGCCTGCGACCTGGTCCAGGACGTGTTCCAGACTTGGGCTGAAAAGGGTCGACAGCTCCACGATCCGACCAAGGTCAAATCCTGGTTGTTTACGACCATGCATCGGAACTTCCTGAAGCGACAGCAGCGCGGCATTCGCTTTCCTGAGGTGGAATTGAGTGCCGCGGAGTTGGAACTACCCGCTTTGCCCCTGGCGTTGGTCGAACGATTGGATGGCCAATTGGCGATGGAATACCTGGGGCGCGTCGATGACCAGTTCCGGGCACCTGTGGCTTTGTTTTACCTGCAGGATTGTTCCTACCTCGAAATTGCGCAGATTCTCGATATCCCCATGGGCACCGTCAAATCACGGATCGCACGAGGGCTTGTGCAATTGCGTCGGCTGCTGCTGAAAGATGCCCCTGATCACTCCCCCAGGGGTGCGCGACCATGACGCCGTCCGAAGCCAGGCAGATTCTGCAGCTTTACCGGGAAGATGCGCCGGATCAAGTCAGCTCGGAGATCGTTGATGCATTGGCTTTGACTCGCCTCGACCCCGAATTGAAAGCGTGGTTCGAAAAACATCAACAGGTGGAGCATTCCTTGCGCAGAAAATTCCGTTCGTTCTCTCCCCCGGAACACCTGCGCGATCTTCTGCTCACACGCCGAAACCGCATCCTGCCGAACCTCCAATTCCAGCGACGCGCCATGCTTGCCGTCGCCGCGGTTCTATTCCTTCTTGCCCTTGCCAGCATTTGGTGGATGCGCCCGGCCACTCCCGATCATTTCGCCGACTACCGCAACCGCATGATCTCGGCTGTTCTCCGTTCCTACCATATGGACATCGAAACCAGCGACCCCGCCAAAGTCCGCGCGTTCATGGCGCAGCATGGAAGTCCGGATGATTTCGTCGTCCCCAAAAGCCTGGCACAACGCCCGCTCGCGGGGGGCGGAATCCACCAATGGCGGAACCATCCGGTTTCGATGATCTGCTTCAAGAGGGGGGATGATCAAATGCTCTTCTTATTCGTTCTTCGGCGTGAGGCGCTCGACGATGCGCCGCCAGCCGAGCCGGAAATCGCTCAGGTCAACAAACTCAGTACCTTGAGCTGGAGCCGGGGCGAGAATGTTTATCTCCTCGCCGGCCCGCCTGAACCCGGATTCCGAGAGAAATACCTCTGAAACTTAAGGCTCCGCACCGTAGGCAGCGCGGTAAGATCCACCGGTCCGCAAGGTGGTGCGCTCCATCAACCAGTCGAAGTCTGCGCCGCCGCCCGCGTCTACCTTGAACGGCAGACCCGCCCCGTCCGGCTGCGCCGGTCGTTCCGTGCTCCGGTCCACCCATCGACGGAATTCCGCATGCCCGTCCGCAAAGGTGAGATTGGCTGCCCCGTTGTGGTAAGTGGCAGGAAGGTCGATCCATTCCCGCTCCGACGGCCGGTTCAAAAAATAGCCGTCGTTGATGCTGTCCGGGTGTTCCTCAATAAAAACAAAAATCCGGACCGGTTCCGCGATCTCCGCAAGCCGGGAAAACTGACGGTAATCCGGATTGTTCACATTGTATCCCTCCCGCATGAATGACCCTGCGTTGCCCACCATCGCGTTCATCGAGACACTACGCAGCCGCTCTCGCCATCCGGCTCTACGCTGGAGATCACTCAGGACTTTATCGCTGGGACATCGAAAGACCTCGGGGCGCCCGGCACAATAAGGCCCGAGACCGCCGGCAGCGATCAGCGCAGCGTTGGTGTTGTACATTTCCAACTCCCAGTTCATCACGTTGTTCACCCAATTCAAATTCCGGCCTTCCGCAACCGTCCGGCGCGTGTCCGCTTCTCCCAAATTGTAAGGCAGCGCATCGCCGAATTCGTCGACATATAACTGACAAGCCAAAGCCAACTGACGTTGGTTGTTTAAACAGGCTATCCCGACGGCTTTCGCTTTTGCCCGCGAAAGCGCCGGCAAAAAGAGCCCTGCCAATATGCCGATCACGGCAATCACCGCCAGCAGCTCGACCAATGTGAATCCGGCAGCCTTGCTCGTTTCGAATAGCGCAACGGTGGCGGAATGATGACGATTCATAATGCAAGGGATTCGTTGCAACGTTGCTGAATATAGTGCCTGCCGGAACTCCGTCAAAAGGTTGTTCACCCGAGGACAGACGACCTGGCAAAAGCGCATTTCAACCCAACGCGGCCGCTTGCCGGCGGCAGATGGGTAGAGCTTGAAGTTCGTCCCCGAAAGGAGTGAATAATCCACAGTGGCAGACCGCGGGTGATGCCATTAGTTGTGTTGTCGAAACTACAGACCCCTTTATATGGTGGTTTTTCAGCTTTACTTGCCGATGCACATGATGCTTAGCTCCTACCCAGACATGTACCTGAAAGGCCTGACCGTTCTCGGCTTTAAATCGTTCGCTGATAAAACGTCACTGACGTTCCAACCCGGCATTACGGCGATCGTCGGCCCCAATGGCTGTGGAAAGTCGAATGTCGCCGACGCCATCCGATGGGTCTTGGGCGAGCAATCAGCTAAAGCCTTGCGTGGCAGCGAGATGTCTGACGTCATTTTCAATGGCACCGACCATCGCAAGCCCCTGGGATTGGCGGAGGTCTCGTTGACCATCGGAGACGTCGACCATGATCATCTGGAAGCAGCCGGGACAGAGATCACGTACAACGAAGTGACCGTGACCCGGCGCGTATTCCGCGACGGTGGGAGCGAATATTTCATCAATCGCGCCCCCTGCCGTCTCAAAGATATTCAGCAATTATTTATGGGGACAGGGGTCGGCCGGACGAGCTACAGCATCATGGCCCAGGGCAACATCACGCAGATCCTCTCCAGCCGGCCTGAGGACCGGCGATTGGTCTTCGAGGAAGCGGCCGGCATCACCAGGTTCAAGGCGCAAAAACGCGAGGCATTGCGCAAATTGGAATACACGGAACAGAATCTCTTGCGCGTGGGTGACCTGATCCGCGAAGTCAAACGCCAGATTGGTTCCCTGCAGCGCCAGGCCGGGAAGGCGCGGCGTTACAAGCAATTCGCCCTCGAGTTGCAGCACCTGGATACCCAGCTCGCCCGTCACCAGTTCGATGTGTTGGAGATGGAACTCGTGGAAAAGCAGCAGGCCCTCGAGCATCTCCGCCGACAAACGGAAGGTTGCTCCGGCCAAGTACTGCGCGATGAAGACGAAATCGCCCAGTTGCGAGGCCAATTGGCGGAACACGAACACGAGATCAACCAGCTCCAGCAACAAGGCCTGGAGCTGCGGAACCAAATTGAGCATCACCAAAATCGAATCCACTTCAATGAGGAACGCCTCCTCGAAATCGAAAGGCAACAAGGCAGCGCCCTGGCCGAGATCGCCCAGGCCGAAGAACGACGCACCACGGCGACCCAGGAACAAATCGACTTGGCCGACCGATTGACCGTTTCCCGGAGTCTGCTCGAAAAACACCAGGAAAGCTTCCACTCCCGAACCGAGACCCTGCAGCAACTCGAAGCGGAGCTGAGCACGCGCCGAACGCAATCACGCGAGCTTCAGGCCCGCAGTTTTTCCACCGCCCAGGATCTCGCCCGGCTTCGAAACGAACTCGCCGCCCTCGATCTTCAAAAACAAAGCAACCTCGTTCGCATCGAGAAACTCGGTGCCGAAAAGATTCAGCTCGAGGAAGAGCGGATGCAACTGGAATTCCGCCTTCGGGATTTCGCCGATACCGTGGCCGCCGAGAGGCAAGACGCCGCGTCACGCCGCGGTTCGGTGTCCGATCGCCAGCAGCAACTGCGCGAGCTCGAGGTCCAGCTCGATGCCGTCACCAGGACGCTGGACGAACGCGTCCAACTGCAGGCAGGGCAACGATCCCGTCTTCAACTCCTCGACCAGCTCCAAGCGGAACACGAGGGTTACGGCTCGGGGGCCCTGGCCGCGCTCCAGACCGAACAGGTGCTCGGTTCCCTCGCGGATCGACTGGAGGTCCCGGCTAAGTATGTCACGGCCATCGAAGCAGCCTTGGGGCATCACTTGCAACTCGTGCTCGCAGAACAACCCGAAACCGCCGAACGGATCCTTGCCGATCTCCAGGTCAACGGCAAAGGCCGGGCCAGCATCGCTCCCCTCGCCCTTCAGCCAGCAACGAGCAGGGCACCCACCCTGCCCGAATCCGTCCACGGCGAACCGGCCATGCGTGTGGTTCGGGCGGATGACGCGGTCGAACCGTTGTTGGGCCAGTTACTCAGCGATATGTTGATCGTATCCGGCCTGCCCGAAGCAACCGCCGCATGGCGGAATGGCGGTCGCCACTTCAACTACGTAACTCTTGCGGGCGAATTGCTCACCCGCCAGGGGATCTATACCGGCGGATCACCGACCGGCAGCGGGGCGAGCCAGCGACCCGCTTCGATCCTTGGGCGCAAGAATCAAATCGCTGAACTCCAGGCTCAGCTCGCGACGCTTCAGGATCAAATCGAAGAAGTGAGCCGACAGAAGGGCGGACTGGTCAGCGAACAGACGCAGGTCCAGGCCGGGCTGCAACAAGATCAATCCGCCCTCCGACAACAGGAGTTCTCCATCGCTTCCCATGAGGGAGAAGTCAAATCACTTCAAAACGCCGTCCAGATCTCCCATCAGCGAATCGATACGGTGGTCTATGAAATCCAAAGCCTTGCCGCCCTCGAGGATGAGGCCCAGCACAAACGCGCCGCGTTGTCCGCGGCCATATCTACCACCGATGAACTCGAGCGCAGTTTGTCCGGGGAACTTGCCACCGCGGCAACTGCCTTTGAGGCCTTGCAACAAAAAAGGGAATCGGCGGTTGACGCGCTCACCGAAGGCCGGGTCGCGGTTGCAACGCAGGAACAGGTGACCGACTCCCTGGCCCGTCAGCAGGGACCACTGAATCAGCGTCTGCAGGAATTGACCCAACTCCTCGACCAACGACGCTCGGATATCGGCAGTTTCATCCAACGCCGCGCTCAGGCCGAATCCGAAATGCAGCAATCCCGCCAACTCATCGAGGGGCTGACCCATCAACGTGAACAATTGAGCCGGCAAACCGCGGCGGTCATCAGCCGGCGGGATGCCTTGGAAGCCAATATTGCCAACCGGGATGAGACTCTCCGCAACACCCGCCAGCAGTTGACCGAGTTCCAGGATCGCCGAGCCGCTCATGAGGTCGAGATCGCCCAGAAGACGATGTCGATCCAAAACCTCCGTGATCGCATCCAGCAGAAATACCGACTTCGATTGGACGACATTCGCAGCGAATGCATCACGATCACGTTTGCCGATCAGGGCCCCGCCCGGGTCAAAACCTTGAGCCCGGAGGAAATGGCCGACGCGGGCGTCTCTACCGACTGGAAGGCCGTGGCCGAACAGGTCGTCGCGCTCCAGCAGCGCATCGACGAAATGGGCCCCGTCAATCTCGTCGCGATCGAAGAATACGAAGAGACCGAGCAGCGTTATGAGTTTCTGACCAGTCAGAACAATGATCTGATCAAGGCCAAACAGGAATTGATCGAGATCATCAACCGGATCAACACCCAGACCCAGGAGATGTTCGTCGATACCTTCAATCGAATCCGCGAGAATTTCAGCGCCATGTTCACCGAGGTCTTCGGTGGCGGCAAAGCCGATCTCCGACTCGTCAACGAAGGAGATGTGCTCGAAAGCGGTATTGAGATCGTTGCCCGCCCGCCGGGCAAGCAACTCCAAAGCATTTCGCTGCTTTCCGGGGGGGAGCAGACCATGACCGCCGTCGCCCTCCTGTTCGCGATCTATCAGGTCAAACCCAGTCCGTTCTGTGTTTTGGATGAATTGGACGCGCCCCTGGACGAATCCAATATCAATCGGTTTATCCGAATTCTTCAGCGTTTCCTCGAGCGCTCCCAGTTCATCATCATTACCCATAACAAGCGAACCATCGGCATGGCCAATGTCCTCTACGGGGTTACCATGGAAGAACAGGGCATCAGCCAGATCGTCGGCGTCAAATTCCACAAAGCCGATTCCGTCGTTCCCGAGCATTCGCACCCGCCACTCGTTCCTCCAACGGCGGCCCCTCCCGTGGAGGAGGAAGAAGATCAGGCGCATCCACGCGAGGAGACCTTTGACGTCGTCCCGGCATGATTGCCCCGGCCTCCTTTGGCCCTTGATGTCGATCCGCGGGAGTTCTAAGTTCCGCCTCATGAAGCAATCGAGCTGCGGAGCGCTTATTCTAGCCGTCTTCATGGCCGGCATCTCGGGACTGTCGGCGCAGGACAATACTTCAAGAGCCGCTGCCATCGCCGACCATGACGCGGCGGAGGAGCGCTACCGACGGTTGAACACGGCCGTCGAAGGGTTGCTCGCGGCACAGGCCGAACAGCAGCGACGACTCGAGGCCCTGGCGACTGAATTGCGGCAGGTTCGCGTCGACAGCACCCAACCTCGCGGCGACTTTGTCACCCACGAAGAACTGAAGCAATGGGTCGATATGCTCCGGGAAATCGACCGAAAACGAGAGGCCGATCGGCGTATGATCCTGGAAGAAATTGAGAATCTCGGAAAGAGTGTGTCCGCCTCCCTTAAGGCGCCGCCACCGCGTCGGACCCAAGCGGAGCAGACGGCATCCGCCTCCACTGCCTATGACGAGGTGGCTGAACATACAGTGGAACAGGGACAAACGCTGTCGGCAATCGTCGCCGCCTACAACGCCGAGTACAAAAAACGTGGCAAACGGACTTCCCTCAAATTGGTCCTGGACGCCAATCCCAATATCAAACCCGAAGCAATGGCCGTAGGACAAAAGGTCGTGGTCCCCCTCGTGCCCAACTAACGGCTTATCTGGATCACCTCGCGATCGGCGTCTATTGCGGTCCGGCGCGGCGGTCCCTTCCACTTCCGCGGGGCCGTCGCCCCTTGCCTTTCGTGTTCCCCTTTCATCGATTGCCATCATGACTCATTTCGCCGCAACTTTCGCTTGCATTTTGCACCGACCAACGCACATTGGCAATTGGCTGGCCGGAGGGGGGCACGTCCGGCCTGGACGCGCAAACGCAAAATGCTCGGCACCGAGTGGATCATGAGAACCTCAATTGACGACTTCACCGGTTTCAAGCCACAACTTGTAAGTGATGAACCATGGTCCGTGACTGTGGTCTACGAGGATACAGGATCCCGCGAGCGCGCCCTGAACCTCTGTCAGCATTTGGTTCATAGTTTTGAGGCGGATATCGATTTTTCCTTTAATTGGTGGCGGTTCCGTTACCTTGGTGATCCCAACATCGCCCAGGCTGCTGCCCAAGCCGCTGCCCGCGCCGATATCCTCATCTTCTCGGCCACCCATCAGGACGATCTCCCCGTTGAAGTGCGGATCTGGACCGAACTTTGGCTCCCCTTAAGGATACCCGGGGAAGGAGTATTGCTCCTGCTGACTGAAGCGGCCGAGGATCCCGAGCTTCTGGCCTCCCCCCTCTATCTGTTCCTTTCCAACCTCGCCCGCCAAGCGACAATGGATTTCCTTCCACGGATGACCGACGAACCTTGGGGAATGCCATCCGAGAGGATTCGGAATATCCAATCTCGAGCCAGTCAGGGAACTCGGGTCCTCGACGAGATCCTTCGTCGCAGCCCCTCCGCCGCCACACCCCCTCTCCACTGGGGTATTAACGAATAACTCACTTCTGTTGGGAATTTCTGATAGGCTGCGGCATATTCGGACGTGTCCGGCCCGCTAAGCCAGCCGCCATCTCAGGAAGCCATCACTATCGAGGGCGCGCGCGCGCACAATCTCAAAGACATTTCCCTGCAAATCCCCCGTAACCGCTTCGTCGTGATCACCGGCGTGAGCGGTTCCGGCAAAAGCACCCTCGCTTTCGATTTGCTGTTCGCCGAAGGGCAACGCCGATTCCTGGACTCGATGAATGCCTATGCGAGGCAGTTCGTCGAGCAGATGGCACGCCCCGACGTTGATCGCATCATCGGTATTCCACCCACCGTCAGCATCGAACAACGCAACTCTCGCGGTGGCGGCAAGAGCACCGTCGCAACCGTCACGGAAATACATCATTTCCTCCGGCTCCTCTTCAGTCGGCTGGGGATGCCCTATTGTCCTGACTGCCAGATCCCCGTCGAAGCCCAGACCCAAGACCAACTCGTTGCCCAAATCCGCGCTGAATCGCGTCGGCGCGGAACGTTACGCTTCTTCGCCCCCATCGTCCGAAACCGAAAGGGATTCCATACCGAAATCGCGGACTGGGCAAAGCGCCATGGTTATCGCCAAATCCGGGCTGACGGTCGAATGCTTTCCTCGGAAGATCGGCTCCGATTGGACCGATTCAAGGAGCATGATCTGGAGATCCTGGTCGGATCGTCTGCCCGGCTCCCTCATCGCCAAAAAGCCAAAGCACTGCCGGACCTCATCGAAGAAACCCTCAAGCTTGGGCACGGCGTCCTGTTCGCTCTCGATGACCATGGCCAGGAAACCACCCATTCCATTACCCGCTCCTGCGCCAAGTGCGGCAAATCCTACGAACCACTCGACCCTAAGCATTTCAGCTACAATTCCTCCCTGGGCTGGTGTCCCCATTGCCGCGGGTTCGGCGAGTTGTTCTACCTGCCCGAAGTGGATCGCGGCGCACGTGCAGACGCGATCGAAGAATCCTGGTTTGGATGGCAGGAAGGCAAGCGCGACCCGTGTCCGGATTGCCAGGGCGGACGCCTCAACCGCTTCGCAAGATCCGTACGCCTCGACCTCGGCCAACCCAATCACCAGGCTGCCCGTTTACTCCCGCCCATATCCGAGGCGGTCGATCCTTCCAGCGCACCCACCATCATTCAACTCGGTCGAGCTTCGGTAGATGAGGCATTTGCCTACTTCTGCAAACTCCGTCTCTTTGGAAATTCGCGAAAAATCGCCCGCGACATCCTGCCTGAGATCATTGAACGCCTGAGGTTCCTCCGCCAAGTGGGGCTGGGGTATCTGCAACTCGCACGGGCGGTCCCCACGCTTTCTGGAGGCGAAGCCCAGCGCATTCGCCTCGCCGCCCAACTCGGCTCCAACCTGACCGGAGTGCTCTACATCCTGGACGAACCGACCATCGGCCTGCACGCGCGCGATAATGAACAACTCCTCGCCATGCTCCATCAACTCCAACACCGCGGCAATTCCCTGGTCGTGGTTGAACACGACGAGGCCACCATGCGCAGCGCGGACTACATCATTGATCTGGGTCCCGGCGCCGGGGCACTCGGCGGCCACGTCGTCGCCACCGGTACTCTTGACGAACTGTTCACTCACAAGGACTCCATCACGGGTCAGTGCCTCCGCCAACGTCGAACCTACCCTTCCCGCGGCCATCGCCGCCCCGTCTCATCTGCGAATCCGCACGTTGGACTCTCCCAGGCCCGGCTCAACAATCTCAAAAACCTCACCATCCGCCTGCCTCTTGGCCGGCTGGTGTTCATAACCGGCGTCAGCGGCTCGGGCAAAAGCACCCTCATCCGCGAATGCCTGCTGGCCGCCCTTCGAAGCCTGTCGAATCCACCGAAACTAACACCCTGCGTCGCCCCCCGCGATATCCCGACTACTGGCCGCATCACCGAAGGAGCCGGCGCCTTCAATGCGATCCACGAAGTCGATCAGTCGCCTATCGGCCGCACGCCCCGCTCCATTCCTGCCACTTACGTGGGATTCTTTGACGAAATCAGATCGCTCTTCGCCCGGACGCCCGAGGCGCGGCTTCGCGGCTATTCCCCTGGTCGCTTTTCCTTTAATAGCCCTCAGGGCCGCTGCCCCACGTGTCAGGGCGCCGGGAGCGTGAAACTCGAAATGAACTTTCTACCACCGGCGTTTGTCACCTGTGATGTCTGCACGGGACAGCGTTTCAGTCAGGAAACCCTGGATATCCTATGGTCCGGAAAGAATATCGCCCAGGTACTTCAACTGACGGTCGGTGAAGCGCTCCATTTCTTCGCCTCTTTCCCCCGTATCTGCCGCCCCCTCCAGGCCCTGCACGATACTGGCCTCGACTACCTTCCCCTGGGCCAGACCAGCCCCACGCTCAGCGGCGGCGAAGCCCAACGCGTCAAGCTCGTTACCCATCTCCTCACCGGCCTCAGATCGCAACCGGGCCTTCTCGACTCCTGCCTTAACTCGAGCCTTTTCCTGCTCGAAGAACCGAGCGTCGGATTGCATCGGGCCGACGTCGATAAACTCATCTCCGTCCTCCATCGCCTCGTCGATGCCGGCCACACGGTCCTCGTCATTGAACATAACCTTGACCTGATTGCCGAGGCGGATTGGATCGTCGACCTCGGCCCCGAGGGCGGAGAGGCTGGCGGCCGAGTCGTCGCTACGGGCACGCCTGAGACAATCGCCCGGTGCCGGGCCTCCCATACCGGTCGATATTTACGCTCGATGCTGCCCTGAAGTGGCAATCCACCAAAATGTATCGCGCGGCGCTTGCCACGTCAGCACGTACCCCTCCGCAACTCTTCCCGCTCTGAGCATATAAGCTATCGCCGCTGGATACAGGGACAGGTTTCGATGTGCATGAATAATGGTTGGGTTATAATATCGTCGAGCTTTAGAAATGTCCTGCCGACAAGGCCACTGCTGTGAACTCGACAGGCCGGACCGTCGGTCGCATTCGCAACGATGCACTCGTTCGACTACCGGGGCCGGAGCTTGCTGCTTGCCGCAAAAAATGAACTCCGGTTCCGTGGGCTGGAGCGAAGTCACCGATGTGGGAGTGGGTCGCGAACTCTTCTGTCAAATTCCAATCGAACACTTTACACTTCGGCTCATGGCTAGACCCAAGCACCTTGAGCCGCTCTTGGCACACGCGGATAAGGAGGGGGTCTACTTGGCTTGGTTTTGTGTTCGATCCCAATTGAAACATGAGCACATCGCTGCGGCCAATCTCCGTCAACTCCCCGACACCGAAGTGTTCAATCCCCGAATTCGGTTTAAACGCGCCACCCGACGCGGCCCGGTTTGGGTGACGGAATCCCTCTTTCCCAATTATCTCTTTGCGCGATTTGATTGGCGGAATTCCCTCCGCCTCATCCACCATACCGGTGGCGTGGTCGGTATCGTTCATTTCGGATCCCGTTGGCCCACCATCCCCGACGCTGCAATCGACGATCTACGCTCGGCAATCGGAGAGGATGAACTTCGCATCCTCGATGCGACGCTCGACGTAGGTCAGGAAGTCCGTGTTTCCGGTGGCGTCTTCGACGGGCTGGAGGGGATCATCACTCGGGTAATCCCAGGCCGTCAACGAGTTGCGGTGCTCCTCGATTTCCTCGGACGTCAATCTACCTTTGAAGTCGCAGCAGACCAACTGCTCAAACTCAACTCCAGTCCCGGCTTGCGGTAGGATCCGGCCGACCGCAGAAGGTTACCAGAACTTCTCGCCGACCCTGATTTTGTCGAACGGCTGAACAATGAAATCGTTCGGCTTGCTGGTATCCACCTTAAAGCTCTTCCGTTGACCATTGATAATCCGTTCTACCTGAACTTTGGAAGAGCCTACCCTCGTCGGCCCGCCCGCCATCGCCATGGCCTGGGCGATATCTATCTTTTTGTCACGCGGAAGGCTGTAGGTCCCGGGGCGCATGATTTCATCCAACACGCTGAACTCATAGTTCGCGTATTGGGCGATCGTCAGCGTCACTGAAGGCTCAACAAGATAATCATCTGCCACGATCTTGGTGATCATCTCCTGGGCCTCCTTCAAAGTCATTCCGGCTACCTTAAGCTGCTTAAGCACCGGATGGAGGATCGCCCCTCCTTTGTTGATGGGCGCCTGTTCCATCGTCAAAAGCGGATCCCCCAACACGATCAGCTTCAGCACATCCCCCTCCTCAAGTACGACTGACATGACGTCCCGCACGTCCACCACCAGTTGTCGGTCCGGCTGGGGATCCGCATTCTCCGCCTCCGAGGTCCGATGCATTTCGGCAATGGGATCGATCTGCGCGAATGCGCAATTCACGATCGTCGCCGCAAAAAGCCCCATGACCGCCTGCGCACTCCACCGGACAAACGACGGCCCCTTGATTGTTCTTAAATCGCTAATCATCGTTCAATAACTCCATGCAGTTTGCAGGCCAACCCGGTTTCGGTCAAATTCCAATTCCGGCAGGGTTGAGTTGCGTGTCTGATAGCCGTAAAAAATCCCCGCCGTCCAACGCGGCCTGATGTAGAAGTCCAAGCTGCCCTGGAACAGGAACAAGTCGTCCTTCCGAGTCGCACGGACATTTTGTTGAGTAGACTCATAATCGGATCGAGCGTACGTCCCCGAGAGGTTTAAAGCCAATCGTTGCATCAGCATTTGTCGACCACCCAAGGTTACACCGGTGTAAACATAACTTTGATTGCCATTACGCGCGGAGGCCTCATAACGCTGATAAAGCGTCAGCCGCAACGTCGTGGAATCTCGCGGTCGAAATGCCGCAGTCACATTCCAGACTGGGTTCAAATTGTCGTCAACCCCACTCCGGTAATGCCGCAATTCACCGCCGGCACTGGCCGACAGATTCACCTTCTCCGCAATCGCGTACGTCGCTTGCGCAAGCAGTTGCTGATAGGACTGATCCGGTTGGTTCTCAACCCCGGTATAACCAATCACAAACCCCATGGCCATGCTCAGCTTCGGGCTGTACCGGTACCTGATCCAATCGTCATTCGCGATATCGTAGGAACTGGTAAGGGCGTTATCGCTGTAATCCACGATGTTCACTGTGCCATTAACCTCAAAAATGGTCTTCTCACTGAAATAATATCGCGACGTGAGCCTGGTAGCATACGCCTGCCGATCCGTCCTCCCGCCAACGTCAATCACCGGACCAGTCGTTAGCCGAAACCCCTGCGAAAATCCTACCGACATCTTCGCTCCACTGAGCCGTCCAGTGATTAGGGCGGAATGGTTTATCCGGCTCGGATCATGAGACTTATCTCCAAAGAAAAAGTAGAACTCCGGCATGTAACTAAGGCTGATGGTCTTCCCCATCCCATCCTCCATGTCGGTCGCCTCCGCCCGTATCGTCGGCTCCAATGTTAATACGAACGCGTCCGACTTGTTTGTCGCGTCTGTCCCTACGTTGTCGTCGTAATAAAACGTCGATTCAAATCGCGGCAAGATATCGAACGGCCCAAGCTTCACAAAACCAACACGAGGATTGTCACTCCTCAATACATCGGCCGCCACCTCCGGCGAGGGCACCTCATGTGTCGGCAAGACCATTTGCTGCCCTTCCAACATCCCGCAAAACATGACGTGAAAGCCGGCCAACACCGCCGTTGCCCCAATCCGATTATGGAGTCTTTTCATTAAGAAAAAGAAGCTGTTCAGTTGGCATTAATGTTTCCGAAGAAACGCATTGCACTTGCGATGCATTAAGGCCCATATTTACTCTCAATCGCATGCGGCTGTCCATCATTAATAGTCAATCCACTCCCCGGATCGAATCGAAACTCGGCGTTCTCCAGATCCCCCATCAGAAGTTCAATCCCGAGGCTCTCCGAGATCTGAATCATGAAACCGGGGACGTCGTATACGTCGTACCCTTCGAACTTACCCAACAGGAATCCTGGCCTCAGCTTAGGGTTCGCTTGGCTCAAGCAAACCGGTATTTCCTTGTGGTAGGGGAGAATCTCATGACGAATCATATCGTTGCCGCGACGCGGGACGGGGCTTTTGATGTTCTTCTGCTCTCGGATCCCAATGATCGGTGGACGGACGCCATAAAGAAAGCGGAGCAAGCGCAGGAAGTTTGGCTCAAGCTCTACGGGGGAACGCGCCTCACGGCCCAGGAAGTTCTGCTGGGTGAATCCGCCGCCATGAAATCGTTGCGCCAAGCCATCGAACGATTGGGCCCCACTGTCGCCAGTGTCTTGATCCTTGGGGAATCGGGAGTCGGAAAGGAAAAAGTGGCCGGCGCCCTTCACGCGGCTTCCGGTCGTGGCGCCTTCGTAGCAGTGAATTGTGCTGCGATCCCCAAGGAATTGATGGAAGCCGAATTGTTCGGTGCGGAAAAAGGCGCGTATACCGGGGCAACGCGGACCCGTTCGGGGTTGGTCGAACAGGCCTCGGGAGGGACGCTCTTCCTCGACGAAATCGGAGAAATGGATGTCCGTTTGCAACCCAAGCTGTTGCGGTTTCTCGAGACTCGCCGGGCGCGCAGAGTGGGAGGCAACACAGAAATCCAGTCCGAGGTGCGCGTCCTTTCAGCCACGAACAGCAACCTCGAAGCAGAAGTCGTTCAGACCAGGTTCAGGTCGGACCTCTACTATCGGCTCTCCGAAGTCATCCTCCACGTTCCTCCCCTGCGCACACGGCCGGAGGACATCCCCCAATTCGCGCTTGGCTTCCTGCAGGCGGCGGGGGAAAGGCTCGGCAAGTTCTTCGACAGCATCGAACCCGAGTTGATCCGAAAGTTTCAGGATCATCAGTGGCCGGGAAATGTGCGTGAGCTTCGCAACGCCATCGATCGCCTGGCCATCCTTTACGACGGACCGACCCTTCGCAGCGCATGGTGGGATCCCCCGCACGCGACCCCCAGGCAACTCCCGGACCCCGGCCCCTCCGGCCGCGGCGGCGCCCCTTCCTTCCTCGGCGGCACCGGCCTGCCGCTCAGCCGAAAACAGAAGCTGGACATGGCAAAGCAACTCCTGGAGTCCAGCGGAAACGATCTCACTTGGGTCGCGGCGCAATTGGGCATCCACCCGACCACCCTCTATCGATGGCGAAAGGCGGGCAAACTCTAACAAATCCGGAGCGGCTGCCAAACTCGCGTATGAGCCCGAGCCTTGGCTTGCTGTCATAATGCTCAAAAAACCTTGATGGATTTTTATGCGCTCTCGTCATCTACCCATAAAAACGATTCTCCTATCCCTGGGACTCGTCCTCGCACTCGTCACCTCAAAGCTCCTGAGCTCCCCCGCGCATTCCGGGAATTACCAGGCTAATTGGGAATCCCTCGATCAACGCCCAGCTCCCGACTGGTACCTCGATGCCAAATTCGGCATTTTCATCCACTGGGGCGTGTATTCGGTCCCGGCCTGGGGGGCGCCAAAATCATATGCCGAGTGGTACTGGAACAACATGTCCGATAAAAAGCCCGACAACGTTTGGTGGCAGTTCCACCAGACAAACTATGGCGCCGATTTCGAATATCAGGAATTTGCCCCGATGTTCCGGGCCGAACTCTTCAATGCCGATCAATGGGCCGATTTGATTTCCCGCGCCGGCGCCAAATATATTGTGCCCACGTCCAAGCACCACGAAGGCTTTTGCCTTTGGCCCAGCGCCCAAGCCAATCAAACCTGGAACCGCCCCTGGAACAGCGTCGATGTCGGCCCTCACCGCGATCTCCTCCGGGAATTGAGCGACGCCGTCCGCAAGCGCGACATCCGGTTCGGCTTTTATTATTCACTGTACGAATGGTTCAATCCGCTTTGGCTCAATGACCGACCACGTTACGTTCAGGAGCACATGATACCCCAGTTCAAGGACGTGGTTACCCGCTATGCCCCCGCGCTCATTTTTAGCGACGGTGAATGGGATATGCCCTCGAAAGACTGGCGCAGTCAGGAACTGCTTGCATGGCTCTATAACGAATCTCCCTGCAAAGATTACGTCATCGTCAATGACCGCTGGGGTAAGGATTGCCGGCACAAACACGGCGGCTATTTCACCACCGAATACGGCGCCGGTCTGAAAGACGACTCTCACCCGTGGGAAGAAAACCGCGGAATGGGCTTCTCCTATGGCTACAATCGCGCCGAGACCATCGACGACTACCGATCCCCCCGCGAACTCATTCTTGTCCTCGTCGACCTCGTCAGTCGGGGCGGAAATTTCCTCCTCGACATCGGTCCCACCGCCGATGGCCGGATCCCGGTCATTATGCAGCAGCGCCTGCTCGAAATCGGCGACTGGCTCCGCGTCAATGGCGAGGCCATCTATGGCAGCCGCTTCGCCGGTCGGGATTGCCAATGGAGTGACGGCAAACGCCCCGGTCAGGAATATGGCGAATACAAGGTCAAGTACAACCTCATGGATCAAGTTGGCCAGGAATCCCAAAATGGCATCGCGGTTAAACAGATCTTCTTCACCAGGAAATCCAATGCACTCTATGCGATTACCCCCGGATGGCCTGGAGATTCACTCGTCATCCATAACGTCCGTCTTGGCACTAACCCATCGGCAACAATGCTGGGTTTTCCACAACCCCTCGAATACTCCGTCGTCGGTAGCACCCTCACGATCCAAACCCCGCGCTTCGCCCCCGGCGGGGCCCCTTGCCAACACGCCTTCGCCTTCAAGATCACCGGGGCGGAACTGCTTGCGGAGACCCAGTAAACCATTCAGTCCTCGCCGAGAGGCCGTACTCGCAGTGGCGCAAACTGCGCGTCGGGCCAGGTCAACGGCGGCTTCCGCAGAACACCGTGCAAGGCATCCAAGGTCGAAAAATCCGGCACTTCACCTTCTTTTCTTTGTCCAATCACTCGCCCACCTCCGACTGATTAAAGGAAGCGCTGAGCTCGTCACCGGGACCCCATCACCCCCGTTCGGTAGCGCGTGCCTACCGTGCCTACGCTCCCAGCTTGACCCTCACGCTCCCATCCTCCTATGGTTCAATCATTGTGATCCCTCAAGTAAAGGGGACGGTGAGCCATTACTAAGCGAAGAAAAAACAGTCTCTCGCAACGCCCGCAGAAAGTCCTCCGGAGCGTGCCCGATACTCCGCGCCCCCGACGTACCCTGGTGGCGGTCGTCCTGGCCGCCTTCGCCGGCATCGCACTCCTCTGGGGGTTGTTTTCAAGCCATCCTCGTTCGAATTCCCCCAAGCCACCGGTAGCGCAGAATACTCAGTCGATCCCGACCGAAACCGCGGCCTACCCGGACGCCCACCCCGTCGCGCTGGTGCCCCAACCGCAGGCAGAGGCGGCCTCATTGAAACGAGAAGCCGTCACCATCGCCACCCAGATCACTCAAGCCTATCCCGACGATGCTTTGTCCTATGCCTTGCTGGGCTCGGCTTATTACAATACGGGCCGATCGGACGATGCCACCCGGCACCTTCGCCGATGCCTGGAATTAAACTCCGGTCTGGCCGAGGCCTATGAAATTCTGGCCCGCGTCTCCTACGAGAAAGGCGATCTCGACGAAGCCATACGTTTGTGCCAGGAAGCCTTGAAACGCGGTCCGGCGAATCCCGAGCTGCTCAACCAGTTGGGCCGGGCATTCATGGACCTCGGAAATACCGCCGAGGCGAGACAGACCCTGGAACAAGCCATAAAGTTGCCCAGACCGGCCAGTGAAAGCTTCTATCTTCTGGGACAGGCCTTTCTTCAGTCCGGCGATGCCCCTCATGCCAAGGAGAATTTCCAGCACGCAATTGGATTGATGCCGGATCATACCCAGGCCTATTTCGGACTTTATACGGCCTGCATGCGCCTGGGCCAAAGTGATCAAGCCCTCCAATATCGCGAGCAATTCCTCAAACTCGAGGCGATCGATCGTCAATCGTTGACCGATCGAAATGCTCAGGAAGATACCCTCACGGGTTTGCCCTTGGTGCGCAAAACCGTGGCCCGGACTTTCTATGGCGCCTCCCAGATTCACCGCCTCCATGAACAACCAGCGAAGGCAACCGAATTCCTCCTCCGGGCGGCCGCCCTCGACGCAGGAAATGCCGCATACCGATCCGGGCTCGAATCCCTGTACGTTAAACGTAACGCCCTCGCCGACGGAGTGATCGCATTCGAACAACTGGCAAAAGCTCAGCCGGACAACAGTCTGAATTTCTTCTTTCTCGGACGGCTCTGTGATCGGCTCAAACAGTTGGACGCCGCGGATCGCGCCTATCGGTACGGTGCAAAAACTGGCCCCGGACCAACCCGCGGGCTATCGCGCGCTTGCGGACCTTTACCTTCGCGCCAATGTCCGGCTCACTGAAGCGCGAACGATGGCCGGCAAAGCCTTGGAGTTGGAACCCGGCGCGCCGAACTATTACTTATTGGCGGTGGCGTGCCTGAAAACCAACGATCGCGAAGCTGCCCTTGAGGCAATCCAGCAGGCGATTGCCCTCAGCCCAAACAATCCCGGCTACCAGGCCCTCCTTCATGAACTTCAATCCGCACCGTAGCATGGGCGGGGCCCCTCAACACCCAATGATCTGTTGCGCATGGATCGCCGGGATCCTGCCAATCCTGAACCTCGCAAGTTGCCAGCTTTACGCTGCAACTTCGGATTGCCCTATCCAACTCCGCGACGTCTCCCGCCAAACAGGCATCGACTTCGTCCACACGGACGGCAGTTCCGGCCGACGCTATATCGTCGAGACGGTTAGTTGTGGACTGGCCCTGTTCGATTACGATGGTGACGGCGATGCCGACGTCTATTTTCTCAACGGCGCGCCGCTGCCAGGTGCACCCTCAACTCGGGCACCCACCAACGCCTTGTACCGAAATGATGGAGGCTGGAGATTTACGGATGTAACCGAACAGGCCGGCGTTGGCGATACCGGCTATGGCTTGGGTGTCTGCACCGGTGACTATGACAATGACGGCGACTTGGACATCTACGTGAACAACTTCGGCCCAAACGTCCTCTATCGAAACAATGGCAACGGCACCTTCACGGACGTCACCCGAGCCGCCGGTGTCGCGATCGGCGATCATGTCGGCGCTGGCGCGTGTTTCTTTGATATGGACCGCGACGGTGACCTCGACCTTTTCGTCGGCAATTACATCGGCTTCAATTTCCAAAACCACCAGATCTCACACATGAGTGGGTTTCCCTCCTACGTCGGACCTCTGCAATACCCCCCCATCGCCAACATCCTCTTTCGCAATAACGGCGATGGCACATTCACGGATGTCAGTCGCAGCTCCGGGATCTCCGCCAAACTCGGATCCGGAATGGGAATGATATGCGCCGACTACGATGGTGACGGCGATACAGACATCGTGATCGGCAACGACCTGGGCGCCAATTTCGTCTTCCAGAACGATGGCACCGGAATGTTCAAAGAAGTCGGTCTCGCCCTCGGACTCGCTTACGATGCCTTGGGCAATGTCCACGGCACAATGGCGGTGGAATGTGCCGATTGGAACAACGACGGATGGCTCGACTTCTATATGACCTCCTATCAACGCCAACTCGCCACGCTCTATCAGGGAAAAGCCGGCGCCTATTTCGAAGACGTCACCCGTCAGACCGGCGCCGGCACTGACACCTACCCGCAAGTCACCTGGGGCGCCGGTTTGGTCGACCTGGATAATGATGGCCATCGCGATCTGTTCATCGCCTGCGGTCATTTGATCGACAATGTGGAACAGTTCGACGACACCACCAGCTACCTCGCCAGGAATATCGTTCTCCACAACAACGGCCGTGGTAAATTCGTCAATGTGACCGACCAGTGCGGCGATGGGCTCCAACCAAGGTTGAGCAGCCGTGGAGTGGCATTCGACGACTTGGACGGCGATGGCGACCTCGATGTCGTGATCCTTAATTCCCGACGCGAACCCACCATCCTCGAAAATCAATCGCCTGCCTACAACCATTGGATCCAAATCCAACTCCGGGGCGCCACTTCCAATCGTGACGGGATCGGAGCCCAGGTGACGGTCATCGCAGGCGACCTCACCCAATTGGATGAGATCCACAGCGGTCGCAGTTATCAAAGTGATTTTGGCAAACGGCTGCATTTTGGTTTGGGCCAGCAAACCAGGGTCGATCAGGTCAAAGTCCGTTGGATCGGTGGCGGCCTCGACATTATCCCAAACCCCAGCCTCGACCGCGTCCTCACCATCGTCCAGGGCTCCAATCCCGCACCTCAGACATCCCGGACCAATTCCCCATGATCCGGCCCAGCTCAACGATTCCTTGGTCGAACATCACACGGGCGTCGAATCGCCTCGTTCACAGCCGAACTCGGATTCTCGGATTTGCGTTGCTCGCACTTTCCGCCTTTCCGAATCACACGCCTCTCCAGGCCGCGGATTCCCTATCTCCCATCCTGCTGCACGACGTGACGCGGGAATCGGGAATCGACTTCGTCCACACCGATGGCAACTCGGGGAAACGATACATTGTGGAAACAGTCAGTTGTGGCCTCGCGCTCTTTGATTACGACGGCGATGGCGACATCGATATCTATTTTCTCAATGGCGCCCCGCTATCCGGAAGCAACATTGACCCTCCTCCGCGAAATGCCCTCTACCGGAATGACGGTCATTGGAAGTTCACCGACGTCACTCGCGAGGCCGGCGTCGGCGATACCGGCTATGGCCTGGGCGTCTGCGTCGGTGATTATGATAACGACGGACACCCCGATATCTACCTGAACAATTTCGGACCCAATGTCTTCTACCGAAATAATGGTGACGGCACGTTTACCGATGTCACCCGGGCGGCCGGCGTCGCCAATGGCTTCAAAGTCGGGGCCGGTGCGTCCTTCCTCGATATCGACCAGGACGGCGATCTCGACCTCTACGTCGCCAATTATGTCGATTTCTCCTGCGACAAAAACCAAACGCGTTTCGTCAATGGCCACCCTGCCTACGTCGGTCCCATGATCTATGGCCCCGTCCCCGATACGCTCTTCCGAAATAATGGCGACGGTACCTTCACCGACATCAGCCGCGAATCCGGCGTCGCTGCTCATGCGGGCACCGGCATGGGGATGATCTGCGCCGACTATGACGACGATGGAGATACAGATATTATTGTCGGCAATGATGCCATGGGTAATTTTGTTCTGCGGAACAATGGCGCCGGACATTTTGACGAGGTCGGCTTGCTCAGTGGTCTCGCCTACGACGTCCGTGGCGTAGGTCAGGGAACCATGGGAGTCGAATCCGGCGATTACGACAATGACGGACTCCCTGATTTCTATATGACCTCCTACCAGAAACAGTGGGCCGGCCTATACCGCAACCTCGGCGCGGGCTTCTTCGAAGACGTGACCGCCTCGGAAGGCGCCGGCGCAGGCACCTTCCCCCAAGTCACCTGGGGAATCGGCATGGTCGATTTCGATAACGATGGAGACCTCGACCTCTTCATCACTTGTGGCCACCTCCAGGACACCGTCGATCTCTGGGATGACACCACCAGCTACCTCGCCCGTAATATTCTCCTGGAAAATACCGCTCACGGGAAATTCGTCGACATCTCCGACCGCTCCGGCAACGGTCTCCAGGTGAAGTTAAGCAGCCGCGGTGCTGCTTTCGATGATCTCGACAATGATGGCGACATCGACGCCGTCATCCTCAATTCGCGCCGTGAACCCACAATCCTGCGAAACGAATCACCCAGCCCAAATCACTGGATCCAGATCCGCCCGCGCGGAGTTCGAACCAACCGCGATGGGGTCGGCGCCCGCATCAAAGTCGTGGCCGGCGACTTGACCCAAGTCGGCGAAGTCCATAGTGGCCGGGGTTATCAAAGCCATTACGGTGCCTGGCCCCATTTTGGCCTCGGCCAGCGAACCCGCATCGATCGGATCGAGATCCGCTGGGTCGGCGGAGGCACCGACGTCATGGAAAATGTCAAGGTAGACCAACTCCTCCAGATCACCGAGGGCAATCCCCCGCCATAAAGACTGCCCCTCGTCCCTGGCGGAGATTCGACACGACCCACCCCCCCAATGGCTCGTTCCGATCTCTCTGCGTCATCCGAGCTGCTCCCTACTCCTCGCCGAACGTGCCCTCGAATAGCCGCTCCTCCTGATTTACGCACGCCACCGCCCGCACAGTCGCATTGGGATTCAACAAGGTGATTGGTGCCTCGGCCGCGTAGTTACGCATTCGGCAACCTACCAGCGATACCGTTAACCTCTCCTGACCCCGGACGCATAGGAAGTCCTGCGACTGATTCAACGTGCTCAATGCCGGGTTTCCCCCGGAAAATGCCTCCACGTTCGCAATGGCCGTGTGACCCTGGCCTTCAACCATGATGGGGTGAATTTCATCAACTCGAGCCCCCGTGTTCGCGATTATCGAACCCTGGGCAATCTGCCAGTTCCGATTAAAGCTCCCATCTCCCAGCTTCTGAATGCCCACCGTCACACAGTCGAAATTGAAACTGGTCAACTGCCCATACGTTGCCGGACCCAGATAGACCCCGCCGTGCACCCCAAATGTAAATAAGTCCATCAGGACCGCATTGTCAGTGTGATTGATCGCATAGGTAAATGTGCCCGCCGCTACCACGCCGTCGATTACCGACTTCGAATAACCACCGTGGAAATAACGTTGGTTCGCTGGGTTTACATGACAATGCAAAATCCGAGGCACGTCGTAACAATAATCAATCCGAACGAACTCACCCCCCAATGGGTAACCATAACAGTGTTCGATCAGGATTTGCTCGCATGGACGCCGTCGCGGCGCATTGAAATCCATCGCCAAATATTCGCCATAAAACGTCAGGCACGACAACGTAACCCCTTGCGCCGACCGCTCCTGCGACACCTGAATCGTTGCCGGATATCGAATGATCCTGGCTGGATCGGTCAATGTCTGTCCCGGATACCAAAACTGCAATCCGCGCAATTGAGTGGCCCCCTCCACCGTGATGAATGGCTTCTCCATGTCTTCGATCCGAAAAACACTCCCCACCGGCTGCGGCCTCTCCGGATGCCGCGTCCCTCGCCCTACCGGCCCGTGCACCCCAACCAGCGAAACGTTCATCTTCAACACCACACCTCCCGCCATCGGATACGGCTCGTCCGTCGGATCGACAAAGAGCGCCGCCCCACGGGGTGAAGCCCAGTCGATGGCCCGTTGCAATGCCGTGGTGTTGATGGAAGCGCTGTTCGTCGAAGAAACGCCGAAATCCCGAATACTGCGCGATTCGCCTGCGTTCTCGACTGCCACACACAGACTTCCGGCAAGCATCGTTCCCCAGAGGATGATCCACATTCGCAAGTGCATGCCGGCATCTCGCATGGAATGCAGCCCCTGCGCAAGAATCTCTTTTCCCCAGCCCCCCTCAATCGATTCCACGGCCCATTCCCCGAAGGCTCTCGATGGAATAAATGGCCAACGCCATCCAGATGAATGCGAATCCCAACCAGCGTGCCTGGTCAAACGGCTCGTGATACACCGCCACCCCGATGAACAATTGGCAACTTGGCGCGATGTACTGCAGGATGCCGATCGTCGAAAGATTAATGCGTTGCGCCGCCGCAGCGAACAGAAGCAGGGGCAATCCCGTCACGACGCCCGTGAAAAGCAGGAGCCCTAAAGTCCATGGCCCAACCCTCCCCACTTCCCCATAACCGTGGAGTTCCAGCAACCCAAGATAGATCGCCGCTGGAAACCACAAAACTCCGGTCTCGAAGGCGAGACCATGCAATGCCCTCAGCGGCGCCTTCTTCTTGAGCAATCCATAAAGCGCAAATGTGCCCGCCAATACCAACGCCACCCATGGCAACGCCCTCAATTGCCAGGTCAAATAACCGACGCCCAGGGCCGCCATCGTGACGGCCAGCCACTTCATCGGACTCAATCGCTCCCCGAAGAAGATCACTCCCAATACGACACTCACCAACGGGTTGATGAAATAGCCGAGACTCGCCTCGACAATCCGGCCAGCATTTACGGCCCAAATATAAACCAACCAGTTGATCCAGAGCACGATGGCCGCAATGGCGTGCGCTCCCACGTGCCTTAGGTTCACCGAATCCCACAACGCTCGAAATTCCCGCCGGATCAGAATCAAGACCAATAGAAAGCCGAATGACCAGACGACCCGATGCGCCAGAATTTGCGGGGCCGGCACTCCCTGCAGCAGCTTCCAATACACCGGTAAAACGCCCCACATCAGGTAAGCGCCTATGGCATACAAAGCCCCGCGCCGCTTCGACGACATCGACCCCGAGGCTGGAGCGTGGCGATCAATGTGCAAGCGAATTCGCCTCCAACGGCTCACGGCCGGCACATGGGGACAGGTTCGTTGATGGTGCATATGGGGACAGGTTCGTTGATAGAGCTTCCTCGGGCCAAACATGTCAGCCATTCGTCCGAAACCCCGGCTCAAAACTCCGGCTACTCCCAGACCTCACGCCGTCCTCGTCGGCTTTCCCCTCTACCCGTATGCGTCCCGCCTCCATCTGATGCCCTTGACCCATCTTTCAGAGCACCGTTAGGATCCCCCTGACTCATGCGGAGCCATTGGCCAGCTACCCACCACTGACCTGGTGGGCGGTCTCGCCAAACGTCTTTAAACGCGTCATGAAAAAAAGATTCCTCTCCCTCGTCGTCATCGCTCCTCTATTGTCTGGGGCAGTCATCTCCCCCTCCTTGACTGCCGCGGAAGCCAATCTGGTGATTCATGCGGACCAACCCGGCGCAAAGATCGACCGACACATTTACGGCCATTTTGCCGAACACTTGGGGCGTTGCATCTATGAGGGCTTCTGGGTTGGTGAAGACAGCCCAATTCCCAATACCCGAGGCATCCGCAATGACGTTATTGAAGCCCTGAAAAAGATCCGAATCCCAGTCCTACGCTGGCCGGGTGGCTGTTTCGCCGATGAATACCACTGGAAAGACGGCATCGGCCCGCGTGATCATCGGCCGGCCATGATCAATACCCACTGGGGAGGCGTGATCGAGAACAATCACTTCGGCACTCACGAATTCTTGGACCTGTGCGAACAGCTCGGCGCCGAGCCTTATATCTCCGGAAATGTCGGCAGCGGCACGGTTCAGGAAATGATGGAATGGGTCGAATACCTGACCTCTGATGCCGACTCGCCGATGGCAAATCTCCGTCGTCAGAATGGCCGCGATGAGCCTTGGAAGATTCCTTTCTTCGGGATCGGCAATGAAAGCTGGGGATGCGGTGGAAATATGCGGCCCGAGCACTACGCCGATCTTTATCGTCACTACAATACCTTCGTGAAAAATTATCCCGGCAACCGGATCTACCGCATCGCGTGCGGCGCCAATTCTCAGGATTACCGTTGGACGGAGATCTTGATGGATGTCGTGGGGCGGCGGATGGACGGCCTTTCACTCCACTATTATACCGTTCCCAGTGGCCAGTGGGATCACAAGGGCTCCGCCATCCACTTTGACGAAGTGGGATGGCACAACGGACTGAGACAAGCCCTCGCCATGGATGAACTCATCCGGCGGCATGCCCAGATCATGGACCGTTTCGACCCCGATAAACGCATTGGGCTGATCGTCGATGAATGGGGCATGTGGCACGATGTCGAACCGGGCGCCAACCCTGGATTCCTGTATCAACAGAATACGCTCCGTGATGCCCTTGCCGCCGGCCTCACCTTCCATATCTTCCATCGCTACGCCGATCGCGTCCGCATGGCCAACATCGCGCAAACGATCAACGTGCTTCAGGCCATGATCCTGACCGACCACGAAAAGATGATCCTGACGCCAACCTATCATGTGTTCGAGATGTATGCCGTTCATCAGGACGCGACCTTTCTCTCGACGGACGTAAACTGTCCCGATTACAGGGTCGGAAATGAACCTATTCCCTCGCTGAGCGCCTCGACCTCGCGAGCATCCGATGGCGCCGTTCATATCAGCATGTGCAACGTTCGGCCGACCCAGCCGCTGACCGTCCACGCAAGATTCATTGGCGCCCACCCGAAGCCAGTAACCGGCCGCATTCTTACGGCAGACTCCATTGACGCCCATAACACGTTCGACCGTCCTGACCGCGTCCATCCAACTCCGTTTGGGGAATTCACCACCACTCCCGACGGGTTCGAGACCCGGCTCCCGGCCCGATCGGTGGTCGTGCTGCGTCTGGAGTAAGAGCTCGTCACCCGGGCACCACGTTTGATCGGTATCGGATTCTCCCCTGCGCGCGCCCGTCTTGCGTTTAGGCCCATCCCTTGTCCCTACAGGAAATCCCGGATCGAACGACAAAGGTAACGGGCTGCACGGTGAGATGATCACCAGACGAATACTTTGAGCGGGCTGGAGAAATCGTCGGTCCAAACACCGACGCTGGCCCTGGGTCTGAGCCGCTGCCAACGTTGGTTGTGGGCAAACCCGGCAAGGTCGGCGGATTTACGGGCCATGACGACCCAGAAGGATCGTTCGCGTCCTGCGGCATAGTCGGCAGGGGTAAGATTGTTGTCGTCCCAGCCAAGGGCGGCCAGGTGGAGGTCCTGGGCGACATTCCCCAATACCGGCTCAAGGTCCAGGTAGCGGTTCGAGATGTGGAATACCAGCAGACCGCCATCGGCGAGTTTGTCGAGATACAACTCGAGCGCCTCACGGGTGATCAGGTGCATGGGGATGGCATCGGAGGTGAACGCGTCGATGGCGAACAACCCGTAATTGGCTGAAGGCGACTCGTGCAGACGCAGCCGGGCATCGCCTTCAACCAGCCGCAGGTTTGCCGCGCAGGCTCGGGCCAGAAACGTGAAGTAATGGGTATCCTGCGCAATCCGCAGGACGGACGGATCGATGTCGTAGAAGGTCCAGGATTCGTCCGGCCGGGCATAGGCTGCCATTGAACCGACGCCGAGCCCGATCACTCCCACCGTCCGCTGAACCGGCAGTGTGCGAAAGTTCGCGAAGATATCCCCGACGGGACCCGCAGGGTGGAAGAACGTCAGGGGAGTGCCGGCTCGTTCCAGGTCGAGAAACTGGCGGCCATGGATGGTGCGGCCATGGACGAATTGGCGGAAATCGCCGTTGGGTGAAAGCGTGACCCTGGAAACGCCGAAGAAGTTTCTTTCCATATGCAAAGTCCGGCCAACGCCGCCACTGAAGAAACTACTTCCCATGAGAAGTGCGCCGAGCGCCAGGGCAAACCCTCGAGGCCTGTCGACCAGCAGAAAACTGAGCAGCAACGGCATGCCGAAGATCAGGATAGATTGGAGTTGCTGAGGCAACACCAGGGTGCGTGGAAGTTGTGCGGCCAACAGGGCGGTCAGAGCGCCAATGCAGGCCGCGGCGCCGAGCTCGGGAAACACCGACCGGGCGGCTGCAAAGCGAGTCAGCGATTCCATGGAGACCCGGAGTTTGGCAATGTTGGGCTTTGGGTTTGGCCGAAGCCAGCACGCGAATACCAACGCGAGTGGGTATTCAATGACATGACGAAACAGGAATGGCGCAGCCAGCGCGCTGAACATTCCGCCCAGCACCCCCCCAATCGACATCCACAAATAAAAACGCGTGAGCTGTTCCGGGGCGGGACGGCTCGCGGCAAGCCGCCCGTGACAAACCATCGCCGCCAGAAAAAAGACGAGGAGCGGAAGACTCAACACAAGCCAGGCCGGCTCGGTGAGGCCGACGCACAGTTGATAGACCATCGCGATGGCTCCAAATGGCAGCACCCGCGACACGAGCGACGGGGCAAAGATTTGCCGTTTGGCGAAGACGAGGACAAACGTCAGCAGATAAAGCGCGAGCGGCACAACCCAGAACAGCGGCACGCTGGCAACGTCCGTCGTGATGTAGCTGGTGACACCAAGCAGGAGCGCCGAAGGCACCGCGGCATAGACCGCCCACCATGCTCTCTGGGACCGGGACGATCCTTCGGGATACCCCGGATCCGCCGGCTCAACCCGCACATTCTCCCGGAGCGCCTTGGACGGCCGCGGTCCGGCAAAGAATACTCGCCAACCGCACACGAGCACCAGGAGCGGCAGGGCCATGAACGCATAGGTCCAGAGTCGGGATTGCTGTGACAGCCGCCAAGTGGGCTCAATGAGCAAGGGATAGCCGAGCAAGGCCGTGAAACTGCCAAGGTTGCTGGCCGCGTACAGGAAATAGGGGTCGCGGGCGGCTGGATGTGCCGAGGCCGCAAACCACCGCTGCAACAGGGGCGCCGTCACCGCAAGCGCAAAAAACACGGGACCAACAGCAATCGTAAGGGTTCCCAGCAGCCACAGAATCGGCGACGTTTCCCACGGTTTCGAACTCGCGGCGGCATCCGCCAGAGAGATGGGTACGGTAAAAAAGGCGACCAGAAGCACGGCGAGGTGCAGCCCGAGTTGCTGCCGAGACCGCAAACGCGTCGCCATCCAATGCGCGCAGGCATAGCCCGCCAGGAGGACCGCCTGGAAGAAAACCATGCAGGTATTCCAAACGGCGGGTGCACCACCAAGCTGGGGGAGAAGCATCTTGCCCACCATGGGTTGCACACAAAAGAGCAGTGCGGCACTCCAAAACAGTGTCAGGATGAACAAAGCTGCCAATTGCGCTTGACCGAACATGATTCGACTTTTTTTGGCCTGAAGCCGGTGCAAGACGCGAGCCAAGCAGATCGTAAACGTCGACAATTGGGCCCACGGTCCTGCCGGCTGGCCCTGGACACCGTCAAGTTTCCGCTGCGGCAGTCCCCATCCTGCGGGGTGCTCCCAAAGGCCTTTCGCGGGGCGTCTTGAATCTGGCCAAACCGTCTCAAATAATCGCCGCAGGCAAGGCGGATGCCGCTATTAGGCTGCACTTTCAGCCGCCAGCCAAGCGCGAAGATGCGCAAGAGCAACCGGCGGGACGCGGTCGAGGGTGCGAAAGGAGCCGGAGATCTTTCAGGCGGACCTTCATCGTGCGGAAGGCCCGCTCGCCCTCATCCCGGATACGCCTGCGATCGGCCTGGTCGTTCGCGTGGAAGTGGCTTACCTGATCTCGCTTGAATACTTCGGTCAGTGTCGCTACTGTTGCTCCCGCTTTATGCAAGCGCCTTCTCCCGCCTCTCAGACTGGAAATCAACTGCACCACCTGGGCCCGATGTTCTTTGGGCCACTCGCTCTGTCACTTGTTCTATTATCGATTGGGCTCTCTGGCTGCGGCCAATCGAACGAGCAATCGCCAGTATCCAGTTCCGGGTTCAGCGACGAAACTCAGTTCATTGTGCATTCGGTCGTCGCCGAGCTCGCAGCCATGGCGGATTATGCTCCGAACGAAAGCTCGTTTACTCCGCCGCGTGTCCGAGTCATGGAAAAGGCGGGCTCGCCGGTCGGACGCCCCAATTATGCGATTCAGGTGAAAGGCAAGCACTCGTTGCGGCTCGAACTGACCGTGGATCGCGGAATCTGGGATCCCTCGTTGTATGAAGGCCTGACGATCCAACTCTTTCGGCAGCCGGCGCGGCCCGCCCCAGAGACATTGGTGCCGATGGACGTCCCTCCCACGCTGCTCAAACAACTGGCCGGTTTTGATGTCGAAAGCATCGAGTCCGCGAACCGGGCTGTGTCGGAACAGTTGACCCGCGGGTTCCTGGAGCCGGTCAGCCACGAACGCGCGGCCCTGGTGCTCGGAGTCTTTGGGCTGCGCGAGGCATCAGGAGATTTCTATGACGTGCGCCTTGTTCTATGCCGGATGACGGCACATCTCGCGGTGGCACGACGGCTGGCGGGCCCCGAGCCGCGAACTTCCGAAGGATTGGTTGCGGAGGCGATACTGTTGACGTTGATGGGCAACCAAAAGGACGCCCTGATTTCCGTGGCAGGGTTGGGTATCGGCGACGAGGTCAAACCCTGGAGCCGGGCCTTGCGGGCGCGTATCACGGGTGATTACCGGGAGCTGGGTAGGGCAACGGACGTATTAACAGTCCTCGAGCGTGTCTGCCTGTTCGAGGCGCAATGCCGTTCCTTGGACCGGACCGACGCGTGGCAGAATGTGCCGGACCGCGAGCTCGGAAGCCGGACCGACTATTGCCGCTGGGTGAACAGTTATCCGCGTTCGGTGGAGCTGGGACATGCCCTCCGCGAGCTGAGCCTGCCGCTCGAGATGACCGAGACCGCTGAGGTTCTCCGCCGTGTGCGGGTGTGGGAATCCAATAGGGAACCGGACTGGTCGATGCTCAACGCGGAACCAACCACGTGTGTTACGCTCGCGGAGAACGGTGCGCCCGCGGTGAATGTCATCGGGTGGGGAGACTGGGCCATGTTCCTGCAGCGCCACCTTTGTCACGGTGTCCAGCAACAATTCCACTTTCTGATGCGCTCCTGGTCCGTTCCCGAATTCGCTGCCCAATTCGCCCGGGAAGCGGATTCCAGGTTTGGGAAGATGCGGCTTTATCCTTTCGTGCAACTCGCCAATGCCACGAGTAATAACGCCTTTCGTGCCGCGGCAATCCGGTGTGCAGAACGGGTCCGGGAATCACCTCAGCTGTGCGGTCCGGCCCTCTGGAACCGCTTCCATCAGCCTCCGCGCGGTATCTCCCCCTACCAGGTGCCGGGGCTGTGGGGTATCAGTGAGTGGCATAAGCACAATCCCCCGCCATTCACCGGCTACATGATTCGGCCGCGCCTCAATCATATGAGTTTCATCCACGGTCCGGATGCGCTGACCCAGATTACGGCGCTGCACGATCGCTCTCCGTTTGATCCGGACGCAGCTCGGGCGTTACTGCACCTTCGTCATGGCAGAGAGGGGTTTAATGCGCCGATCGATGATCTGGAGTTGGTATACGGGCCACTGCTGGAGTATTCCGTGCCTCAGATGGTCCGCGTTGCCCAGTTCGCGACCAATCATCCGGCGTTTTACGAGCGGTACATGGGGCGGGCGGCAGCGCTGCGACCCAATCATTATTTCGAGCTGGCGGATTATCTTGCCGGTCGGAAAGAGCGCGACAAAGCCGCCGGCTATTATGAGAAGGCGGTAGCCAACTGTCGCGACGAAGTGGTCGTTGCAAATCACAGTCAATGGTTGGTGCAATACTACTTCGATCAAAAACGAGTCGCGGATGCGGAGTCGCTGGCGAATCGCGCGGCGGCCACGTATTCCTATGCCGGACTCAAAACCAGGGGTGACCTCCTTTATTGGCAGGGCCACTACGAGGAGTCCATGGATTACTACCGCAAGATTGACGAGCGCTACGATGACCCCTATGCGGTGGTTGTTTGGTGGGCGGACTATCGCGGGTGGACCAATGACGTCAGATTCGATTCCGAGATCGAGAAACGGATGAAGGCGCTGTTCCCACGCGGCGTGGAAACCGTCGCGCTCGCAGACTTCGAAGGCCAGCCTGACGAGGGAGTTCTCATTCAGAGTGAGAACGACTTGATCCGCGAAACGGGCCTGAAGAAAGGTGACATCATCGTGGCATTGAACGGCCGCCGCATCTACGACATGCCACAATACATCTATGTCCGATGCCAGTTGAAGGATCCCACCATGCATTTGATCTGTTGGGACGGTCAAACATATGTCGAACGTGCCGCGAGCCCTCCCGGCTACCGGTTCGGAGTGCGGTTTAAGACCTACTCGAAACGCTGAGCCGGACCCGCCGCCTCGACCCCGCCACCATGAGAATTACCCCTTCTGTAGCTGAGTGCCTGCGGCCTCTGCCGAATCTGGTATTGCTATGCCTGTCCATGATCAGCTTTGATTCCTGTGAACGGATGGCGAAGCCGCAGGTCAGCGAGGAAACGGTACAGACCTATCCACTGGATGCCGGAGCCAAGGTGAAGATCGAGAGTTCCTGCGGCGCAATATCCGTCACGGGTTGGGATCGTGAGGAATGCAGAGTGGAAGCGGTCAAGCGTGCCAGCGATTCCGCGCTGTTGGCCCTGATCAACGTGGAAGTCGATGCCAATGGGGATCACGCCTCAATTCGCGCCACGGCTCCTCCGGGCACCGGGAGCAACCCGAATCAGGGGCCTCGAGTCGACATCCGGATGTGGGTCCCCCGCGACGCCAAACTGGAGAATGTCGTATCCGGCAGAGGGGACGTTACAATAAGGGACACCGACGGCGATGTGGCGGCTTCAAGCGTGAACGGCTCGGTGTGGGTGGAACGGGCCACCGGCGATCTCACGCTCAAGTGCGTCAACGGCAAAACCATCACCCGGTTGAGCACGCTTGTGGCTGGGCAGTGCGTCGATCTGGAGACAGTTAACGGCAGTACGACCGTGACGCTGCCTGTCGAGGCGTCCGTTGAAGTGTCCGCCCAGGTCGTGAACGGGAGCGTGGTTAGCGATCTGGGTTTGCCGATCGAGCCGGAGTTTCCCGCCGGAAGGAAGATGGAAGGGCGACTGGGAGCAGGAGGTGCAACCGTTCACGCTCGCACCCTAAACGGAAGTGTCACGGTCTGGAAAGGACACTGAACATGACATTTCCCCGATTCCATGGGCATTTCCCCATCGGCGTGCCGCCCTGCATCGGCGTGGAAAAGCGTCCGCGGACCTTCCTGCTGACCCTTGAGTAACACCTGGCAGACGAACAGGTAGCGCAACAGCACGGTGGGCTGGTAGAGCGATCGCAGGGTGCCACGGAGGCGCAACCGATTAAAACCGGAAAGAACGCCGATGACATCTGAAGAGTGTTTGGCTACAAAGGGGCATGTGACGTTGCCGCACTATTCGCAGTGCCTCCCTATCCGAGTGCGCGGGGGAAGAGGCAGAATGATCAGGGGCAGCATACTGGGAAAGGTTCCACGAAAATTTTGCACGGATTGTTCTCGATGGCGAAAAAAGCACTTGCATCTCCCACATGTGTAGGATACATATCCTACATTCGTGATTTCCAAGCCTGTGAAAAAAGCCTTCTCGCCTTTCAAAGCCCACCGGTTTCCCGCGCATTTCCGATGCTGAACTCCTGGTTATGCGCGTGCTTTGGTTGAAATCTTCCTCGACCACCAACGCCGTCGTAGAAGTGCTGGGCTCCCATATGGAACGAGAAAAGTTGAAACCGGAGGAAATCGCGGAACTTCGACGGCTGCTTAATCGGCCCACCCGATCTACGTGACCGCACTTGCCATCGATTTGGGGGATGCCGCCCAGTGGGTTTGGCGGACTTCACTGGAAGGCACCGTGCTCATTGGGTTTGTTTTCCTGGTTGGATGGGCAGCGGGACGGAGGCTGCCGCCGCGTTGGCGTTACGTGTTGGGGTTGCTCATCCTTGCGCGACTGGTTTTGCCGATAAGCCTTCCTGGGACATGGGGTCTTCATCGGCTGGTGCCAGAGGGGATTCCTGAACCGCGGTGGGTCCAAGCCGAAGACACTTATGCAGAGCCTTCGGCTGAGGTCATCGCCGCACCGGTGATCATGGAATCGATGGCAGGGCCAGCGGAGGCTCCGCACCAAACGCCAGTAACTGAAAGTGTCTTTTGGTCCTTTTCAGCGTCGTGGGCTGCGGGTGTACTTCTCACGTTCGGATTCAGCGTCACACGAATGGTCGTGTTCTCATTTCGAGTCCGGAGCGCCGTGCCGGTGGTGAACGGCGATGCTTTGCGAGTGCTGGACGATTGCCGGGCAGTCATCGGGGCTAAAGGCGGTCGAAATGCTGGAAGTGCCCGATCTGGGGACACCGGCGCTTTTCGGCGTCTTTCGACCCAAGCTCTTGGTGCCTCCCGGCTTTCTCGACCGCTTCAGCCTTCCGGAGATTCGCATGGTCTTTCTTCACGAGCTCGCACACCTCAAGTCGCGCGACATTCTCCTGAATTGGATGATCGTCCTGGCCGGGGCGGTTCACTGGTTCAATCCGGTCGCTTGGCTCGCAATACGGCGCCTTCGGCAGGACCGGGAGATCCTACGTGATTCGCAAGTCCTACGTCGCCTCGATATAAAGGAGAGACCGGCCTACGGGGAGATGCTGCTTAAGATGTCGGAGACACTTTCTGGCGGCGTTCCCTGCCCAAGCTTCATGCCAGTCGTCAACCGTCGCAGCCAGACAACAAGGAGAATCATTATGATTACACGATATCGAACTGAGAGTCGGGTCGGCACCTTTGGTTTGGCCGCCGTCGCAACTGCACTTGCCCTCGTGACGTTCACCCGGACCGGCAATCGAATTGTCGCGGATCCGGCAGCGGTGACAACAAATGAGGCTCAACGCGCTTTCACAACCGAGTCGCAGCTTAGTGGTCTGTTTCATAAATACGGTCACGTTCGTTGCGCCCAATTTGGCCTGAGGCAAGGCGCGAGGGCGAGAGTGTATCCCCTGCGATACTCGACCGACCGAGCAACGCCGCCCCAGGCCAAATTCGGCGCAACCCTCCGGGCGGCCGTTCTTTTTCGGCCAGACTTCGTTGCTCGCGCCTTACAGACCGCTGCGGGTATGCTCGTTGCTCGCGCCTCGTCTGGCCGAAAAACCCCTGGCCGCGAACGTAACCGTATTTATGAAACAGACCACTTAGCTTCGACGAGAAAACCGGGCACTACCTCGTGGTTGCCAAAGTCTCGGAGTTGATTACCGATCGGGGTGAGACGTTCGAAAAACTCTTGGCAGCCCCGCGGATGACGGTGCTGGCTGGAAAGGGAGGTCGGATCACGGACACGCAACCGGACGGTACGAGTGTAAGCGCGGACATAGCTTGGCCCGAAGCCGGTGCAGATGGGCCGGCGACATTCACGGTCGCACTTCGATCCGGCGCCAAAGTATTAACTCGCTCGAAGTTCGCGTTTGAATTGCCGGGCGTTTCGGGTTCGATGGCTGAGTCGCAATCGCCTCAAGAGTCCGGGGCTTTGGCGGAAGCAAGACGGGTCATTCTTCCTCGGTTCAAGGTCGAAGAGGCTACCTTCGCTGAGGCATTGAGGGAATTAATGGCCCACGACGAGCGGCGGCTGTTAATGGGTGCCATTCAGCGGACTGCGGACGAGCGGCGAGATCTGAGAATCACCCTGGATCTTGAGAATGTCACATTCGCCGACGCGGTGGAGCAGCTGGCTCGCAGTGCCAATTGCAGGTTGGATGAGGTTGGTGACGGGATAACGACACCGAAGTCGCTAATGCTGATGTCAAAAACGTTCGAGAGCGTTAGACCCGTGAAGAGATGACGAGCCTGTTCACCATGTCGTAGTCCTCAACGTCTGCAAACATCTGCAGCGGACGTTTCATCTCATGTCGCCCGGAAGTTCGGAGGTCTCGGACCCGGCGCGCTGCTGCGACTGGCGCTTCGCGCAGAGTCGCGCTCCGGCTCGGCAACGGGCTCAGCCATTCAAAAAGCTGTGCCGCACCAACCACCAAAGATTTGAACGTTATTTGGCAATCGTGCATCGCGTGGGAGAGGATTGCAGAGTGAAGCCGGTGAATCGCGGTGTCGGCTCACGGAGCCGCCGGCGTGTTGCCGAAAACTTTCAGCCATTCCGCGTGCCGCGCGTAGACTTCAAATGCGGCATCACCCAACTTCAGGCGCAGGGTTCGTTCCGCCTCGGCCCGGACCTCCGCGAGGGCGTCTTCCAATTGCTGGCCCGGTTGGGTCTGATCGAGGGCGCGAAGGGCGCCGGCAGCGGTTTCCGCGGACTGCCTGGCGGCGTAGATGTCATTCGCGACGGTCTCATTGAGGTCGAAATGCGCGGTCATCTCCACGAGATCTCGATATTCAGGATCACGCGCCTGCTGGAATTCGGCGAACCGCGCGTCGCCCAGCAAAGGCCGCAGGCCCGTTGCCCAGTCCTCCTCTTTCACTTCGTCGCCGATGGACTCACGCCAATTGAGGATCTTCTGTCGTTCCTCCGGTGTGGGGTCGAAGCCGAACAGTTCCCCCATCAAACCCGAGTGCGGCGACGTGCGCAAACGGTATTCCTCATACTCCCCCGGATCGAGGAATTCACGCCGCTCCGCATCCTGGGTGGTCTCGAGATCGCGGACTTGCCGGCGGATCTCGTCTTCGGGAACACGCTCGGAGCGGAGTTGATGGCGGAGTTGATCGACCGCTTGATCCTGATCGCGCAAACGCGTCTGCTTTTCGTCCGAGAGGAAACGGATGCGGACGTCGTCTCCGTCAGAATCCTGGAACCGGTCGCGCTCGTCCGGAACATCGAACTCCCGTTGGAGGGATTGGAACTTCCGGTAGACATCGTCGAGCCGTTCCTTGGCCGCATTAGCCTCGGGGGTGCGTTTGAGGTGTTTGGACGTCTTGACCAGGGCGGAGCGATCCCAATAATCTCCGGCGCTCTGGCGCCGGAGTTCCCGAAGCAAAGGCAAATAACGGCTCCGGATCTCGTCGGCCAACACGGCCCGGACCACATGCGAGGGGCAACCCATGCCGTACAGGTTCGTCGCGTACTCCCGCAACCCTTCGGCCCACAGATCCGACCATTGCAGGCTCTTCGTGGGGAGCGTGACATCGGTGAGCGCCGCAGCGGCTATTTTCGAATCGCGAACGGGCACCGGGAGGACGCGGGCCGGCGCCTGGGGCGGTTCCGTCGGTCGATCGGACAGGACGCGCGCGAGCAGAACCGCGTTCAACACCACCGACACCACCAGCACCGCGGCTGCGCCACTCAACGTTCGATTGATTCTCCTGGGTGTTGTCATGGCATCGCCTATGGCGGTTCCGGCGGCTGAGTGACCAGCGCGTCGACCCAGTCCACACCATCGCGCGAATAACCCGCGTAGGCACTGGCGCCGAGCGCGCCCCTGAGTGCCAACCGCGTCTCGTCGCGGATGGCCTCGAGCCGGGCTTGCTGGTCCGCCTCGTCGAACGAGGAGTCGGATCGCACGCGGTCGGCCGTCTCGCGCGCCGCGCGGCGGATGTCGTACACAGCCCAGACCGTCTCGGAGGGTGCGCCGAGTCCGCGCACGGACCGCGAGAGGAAGCGGTAATCGAAGTCCTGGGCGCGCAGATATCCCTGGTAGCGCGCATTGCCGAGCAAGGCGCGCAATTGGGTTTCCTGCTGCAGGGTCTGGGCGGGATCTTTCGGCATGGCCGGGAGGCCGGCATCGTCGAGAAGCTCTTTCATGAAGAGAGTCTCGAAGGTGCTGCCCTGGCCGCGTTGGATCCGCAGGATTTCGCGGAACTCCCGGCCGGACAATTCACTGCCGAATTGCTCCTCGACGCCCCAGACATCCAGCACGTCGATGGTGCGGATTCGGAGTTCCATCTCTTCTATTTCGGCCGGAGACATCAGGCCGGCGAACTCATTCGCGATGCCGTTGATCTCACCGCGCACGTCGTCGATTTCTGCCGCCGTCATCAAACGGGGTTCACGATCTTCGATTTCCCGCCACAGATCGAGGAACTTGATGAACAGCCCACTGGCAGCGTCGAACCGGTCGTCCGGCAGAAAATCCAACATCTCATTTCCCCATGCCTCGCGTTCGAGCGAGAAGACATAGGCCGGCAGGTTGTACCAGGGGACTCCAAACAGCCCTTCCAGGAAGGTGCGCTCTTCAAGGACGAATTGCCGGCGGAGCGCGCGCGTGCGACGGCGTGCCGCGGCTTGCGCGGAACCATTCATCCAGTAGTTGGTCTCGGCAGGTTGGACCGCCCAGGCTTGATCGAACCAGTGCTGCACTTCCGCCACGAGAACGGCTTGGATGGTCCGCTCGGGACAGCCCAGTCCGCGCAAATTCTCGGCATAGAGCTGCCAATCGTCACTGCGCAGGGTGTCCCAACTCGGCCAGGAAGGTTCAATGGTCAGGACCGGCTCGGAACGGGCGAATGTGCGGAACTTGCCGGCGACGGACGTACCCTACTCCCGGTGTCGTGGCGGATGCGGTTCCGTCTAAAGTTTGCCGGCCAGCCTCAAGTTGTCGGACGAGCGCCCAGCCGAGGACCAGGTTCAACGCGAGAGAAACCGTCGCCAGGATTCGGATCCATCGCCATTTCATGCCGGTGCTACCGTTGAGGTCTGAATATCTGGTCGAACATGCCGCCGTTGGCGAAATGCTTTTGCTGCGCCTGCCGCCAACCGCCGAAGACGCCATCGATGGTGACGAGCTTGACCGAGGTGAATTGGGAGGCGTATTTGGCGGCCGCTTTTTCCGACCGCGGCCGATAAAAGTGTTTGCCAGCGATGTCCTGGGCTTCATCCGAATAGAGGTATTCGAGGTAAGCGCGGGCAACAGCCTCGTTACCCTTCCGCTGGGCGACGCGATCCACCACGGCGACGGGAGGCTCGGCCAGAATGCTCAACGACGGCGCCACGATTTCGAGTTTGTCGGCGCCGAATTCCTGGAGGGCCAGGAAGGCCTCGTTTTCCCACGAGATCAGGACGTCACCGATGCCGCGTCGGGCGAAGGTGGTCGTGGCGCCACGCGCGCCGGAATCCAACACCGGCACGTTTCGATAGAGACGAGTGACAAAGTCCTGGGCCTGGGCCTCGTCGCGATCGTGCTGCTCAAGTGCGTAAGCCCATGCGGCGAGATAATTCCACCGCGCGCCGCCGGATGTTTTCGGGTTAGGGGTGACAACCGAAATGCCCGGTCTGATCAGGTCATCCCAGTCTTTGATTCCCTTGGGATTCCCTTTGCGAACGAGAAAGACGATGGTGGAAGTGTATGGTGAGCTGTTATGCGGAAGGCGCTTCTGCCAGTCCGGCGGGAGGAGTTTCGCCTTTTCCGCGATCATATCGATGTCGTATGCCAACGCCAGTGTCACCACGTCGGCCTGGAGGCCGTCGATGACAGCGCGGGCCTGTTTGCCGGCGCCGCCGTGGGACTGTTGGATGGTGACGGTGTCGCCGGTCTTTGCCTGCCAGTATTGGGCGAAAGCGGCATTGAATTCGTGGTAGAGCTCGCGCGTGGGATCATAGGAGACATTGAGGAGTTGAATCTCCCTGGCTATCACGGTGGCGGGATTCGCGGCCAGCGCCAAGATCAGCACGGCGAAAAAGGTTATCAGGTGTCGACGGGTGTTCATGTCGTGTTGGTCGAACGGCGACGGCGTGGCTGCGGTCACTTTCCGAAGAAACCCGGGAGCGCCCGGTCGCGCGGGATCCGCTTCTCTTTGAGATCCAGGATCCAGGGATTATGGCTGAACCAATGAACGGAAACGGCGGCCAGATCGGCATCCGGGTTGACGACCGGTTGGAAGGGGCGGCCATTGAGCGACAAGGCCGTGGTCGCGTAGACCGCGGGTCGATGACCGGTTCGGGCCTGCCAGAGGTCGGCGACGCGTCGGGCGTATCGCCGCAGGATGAACGGTTGGGTGCTGATGTGCATCGCCTTCGAAACCGGCACATCCTGGAGGTAATCCCACGGAACGAACGGAGGTTGATCGGGATGGGATTGATAATCGAAAATGCTGAAGGCCGGGAACATCTTGGCGCTGTCGATGGTGAACGCGACCGTGTGAATAACCAGCGGTGTGGCGCCGACATTCGAGTATCTCGGCCCATTCGGGGGTTGCGTGGCCAATCCCGGCTTCCACGCGGTTCGATCCACCCGCATCAACTCCGTCGGAGGTTGGGGGATCAATGCCCGGTCCTCGATCACCAGGAATGGCCCGGCCTGGGGTGGCCGGCCGGCCAATTCAAAGGGATAGGTCCACCGCAGCATGGGGATCATTTGGCCGTCGCCCTCGCGCCCGTGCTTCTTGAGCATCAGCTGCAGCATGGCCTGGCGATCCGCGAGGTTTGTTCCGCCCCGTCGGACCCAGGCTTGCGCAAATGCCTCGACGATTTTCGCAAGCGGAACCGTGGCCTGGAAGCTGTCAGGTTGTCGCCCATACAATTCCTGCCAGAGTTGTTTTGCGCGTTCGACCGACTCCGTGAACGGCTGGGCGGATCCCGTCGTGGAATGCGCATAGGGGTTATACACAACGCGCTCGCCGATTACGGGCTCGAACAACACGACGAGTTCGGGCAGCTTCGTCCAATCGATCGGACCGGACGGGATCTGGCGATAGATTACCTTCTCCCCGGTCCAGGCGTTCCAGTCGATGGTTGGCCGCCCCGAATCGGTGGGCGGGAACACCGCCGGGTCGCGCACGCGGATTTCGCATGGGGTATCCGGTACACTTCCGCCTTCAGCCGCCAGCTAAAGGCCAGGCCTTCGAAGGTGAACCGAGCATCTCCCGGAATGAGGTAGTGCCGCAGCGGAAACAAGGCCTGCCACATCAACCAGACCACGACAAAGGGAACGACGGTCTTGCCCATGGGCAGCAATGGATGTGCGCGGCCCCAGGTGATCGGTAATCGGGGCAAACGCCGGGGCCAGGCCCGGAGTCGTTCCGGCCAGTCCGGGGAGAGAAAGATGGTGGCGGAGGCCACACCCAACAATGGGAACCAACCGATGTCTTGAAACAGCAGGAAATGGTTGGTGCCGTGGAAGAGGCACATCAGGATGAAACCGACAATCCGGGTCCGCCGAAAAATCAGCAGAAAACCAACCGAAAGATCGAACAAGGCCCCCGCGTAGCTGATGAAATAGGCGAATTCGGGAGTATGCAGGAGTCGATTGATCGATTCGAACGGGGTTCGAACGTGGGGTTGGGACAAGTAGTAGCGGACCGGTTGGGCATCGAGGAGCCAATCCGCGTTGAGCTTGGCGACACCCGCGTAGAAATAGGTGATCAACAATTGGCCCCGCAACAGGAACACCGGCCAGAAGGGTATCTTCACCGGCGGCCCAGCCGCGCGCCGGGAGTCGATGCTGTACCCTTCGCGCCGCCGGCATCCAAATCAGGAGAAAAGTGGTCAACAAGACCAGGTAGTAATGACTCATCCAGTAGGTCCGGGTGCATTCGACGGCATAAAGGTAAGCCCAGGCGAGAAAAACCAGGACGGCCGACGTGCGATAAAACAATCCCAGCGCCATGGTCAAACCCGCGATCGCCAGAATCCAGACCACGGCGAGCATCAACGATGGCGGCAGCAACGGCAGCCATTCAAAACCCGGATATGGGAAGTTGAAACCAATGTTGGGCCCCGTGTAGTAATTCTCGAGGGGCGCGGCTCCTCCTGAACTGAGCGAAGGCCGCAACAGCGTGATCGCTTCCAACGTCATGATCACGCCGACGGCAATCCGGAACAGCGCCAATGATGCGCCGTCAACCGGACCCGACAGGATGGACTTGAACCGTTCCCAGAAACCTATCGGTTCGATTCCGGCAGTATCCGCCGTCGGCAGGTCGGCCGGCACGGAGGTGTTCTCCTCCTTTGTCCGCATCTCGAGGCTCGGCCTCGACGCGGGTTTACGCACATTCGTTTTGGTTTTCACGCCGAATCACCATCAGCCGAATATCATGCCGGGCCACTCAGAATTGGGAAGTGCAATTTCCCATTTCGTTTGCGCAAGGGAACTTCAGCGCCGACTCACGTCGGCGGCTACACCCGGGTTCGTAGCCGCGCTCGTCAGAGCGCGCGGACTGGGTGTGCGCGTCTGGTTGCGCCGGGAATATCAGCGCCGACTCACGTCGGCGGCTACCCCCGGTCCGTAGCCGCGCTCGTGCGAGCGCGCTAACCCGCTCCGCCGAACCACGTCCGCTTACTCCAAGTCAGCGCCGACTCACGTCGGCGGCTACCCCGGTCCGTAGCCGCGCTCGTGCGAGCGCGCTAACCCGCTCCGCCGAACCACGTCCGCTTACTCCAAGTCAGCGCCGACTGACGTCGGCGGCTACGCCCCATTCCGTAGCCGCGCTCGTCAGAGCGCGGCTGGAGTTTGGACATATGGCCGAGGCGAAACTGGCGTAAAACTGGTGGGATTTTCTCAGGCGGCAGCAGATGTGACCATGGTTTGGAGGTTGGGAGATGTGTTGCCGGTGTCAAATCTGACTGGTTGCTCCACGAGTTGTTTGCGTAAGAGCGCGATCAGATCCAAGCAGGAGGGTCGTTTGGCGCCTGGCCGCCACTTGGGTAGCGGCTCGTATTCTGAGGTTCTTTTGGGCCCGTAACATTGGAGGCCCGCCAATAAGAGCCAGCTATACATAGGCACCAGCAGCGCGGGCACCTTGCTCACCGATTGAGGATTCCAGACTTGGGCTTGGCCGACTCCGATAATCTCTTTCTCATCACGATGGTTGACCTCAATTCCCCATCGATCAAAATAGGCTTGGAGCAACTCGACTGCGGGCGAGGTCAGATCGGTCGTGAGCAGATAGGCTGGTTTGTGGTAATACTTGCGCCCCAGCCGGTGGTGATCTGTTCCAATAAATAACTGACTAAGTTCATGAGGGGCTCAGATGTTTTCGAAAAGCGGAGTGGAGGGGTCGAACCCAGAGCGTTTTGATCGGGGATCGGAGAGTGCGTTGAGGATCCTGCCGGGTGCGCCCGGTCGTCTGTCCCAGACAGATCCACCCCGCGGCGCGGTAAGAAGTGCCGGCAAAGCGTTCCTGCTCGACGAAAGTCTCCATCAGCCACACCGGATGGCCGTAGCGGGTTTGCCAATCGGCAGATAAACGTCGTGCCGCCAGGACCAGAAGATGCGAAGCCAAGTGAGTCACGCGCACCCAAGGCAGGATCAAAAAGCGCTGCTGGTTGGCGATGCTACCCAAATGCTCGGCACGTTGTTGGGGCGACCAACCAATGAATCGATCCCGATCGGCCACCTTCCAGGCCGCGGCTCCAAATATCATGACGGCCAACCCCCGTCCTTGCCGATCCTTGGCCAGATACTGCACGTTCTCTCCCACCGCTCCGTGAAAACCTCTGTAATGAAACTGGGCCAGCCATTGCCGCACTTGCTGACGCTTTAGCCGGGTATCAGCCAACTCCAATTGGATTGGTTGCAGCCAGCCGAGGGGGCCCGCAATCGGCTCCGGGCTCAGAGCCAGGGAGGGCTGTTGGATCATGGGCGGAGCCTGCGCACAAGGCCGACGGGTGCGGCTGCGTGGGGGCGGCAAGTCGATCAGCCCACGGTTGGCCAGTTTCAAAAGCAGCGTCCGAGCGGCCATGTCCTTGATCTGGCCGGCGGCGTTGCGCCAGTTCCAGAGCTGGCAGAGGTGAAGTGAAAGAGCCGTGCGATGCCAGTCGGGATGCTGGGCGATGAGCGCCCGCAACTCCCTCAGATCATCGCCCGTGACCGTGCGGCCTTAGACGCGGAGCGGTTCCACTGGACCGACGTTTTACACGCCAAGGTCCGCCGAGTTCAGCACGAAATGTCCAAACTCCAGCCGCCGACTCACGTCGGCGGCTACTCCCCACTCCGTAGCCGCGCTCGTGCGAGCGCGCTGACTCGCGCGGACACGAAATGATTTGCTTTGAATTGCTCCGGCGCTGTTTGATCGCACCCACCTATGAGCGGCGGATATCAGATTGTCGTTTGCGGAGGGATCGTCCCGGACCCGTGGCAGACCCTGGAACCGGTCGTCGGCCCTACAGGCCCGAGTTTGAAGAATGAAATGATGCTCCCGGCCGTTCTTGATCCCTGGGCCGGTCACGCCCTTTATGAGGCCGCGCATCTTTCCCAGCGCGCGCCGGGCAGCAACGTCTGGCTTGTCAGCCTCGGTCCCAAACCCAAGCTTCAGCAGGTCCTGATGACCATCGCCCAAAAAGTCCCTTTTGAACTGATTGCGCTCGACGGTTCCACCGGCGGTTTCACCGAACCGGCCGAGACCGCGGCCGCTCTGGCGGAAGCGATTCAATCACTGCCTCGACTGGATCGGTCGCGGCTCCTGGTCTTTGGCGGATGGGAATCCGCGTCGCGCGGGGCCGGGGTTACGCTGCAATCCATCGGTGAAAGACTAGGCATCCTCGATCAATTCCAGGGTGTGGACGAACTTATTTTACACGACGATGGTGCGCTCGAAATCTTCGAGCGAATCGAAGGCGGACGACACCAGGTTTCGCGTTGCGCCGGTCCTCCGGCGCTCTTGGGCTGGGCCACCGGTCACCTGCCCGAACCCCGCAATAATCCGCAGACGGGGATGATGAACATGCGCACCGCTATGCCCGCACTTCAAAAGGCCAAGCCGGTACGGATCGGCGCCGAAGGCCTCACTTTCTTGAACGTGACTTTGCCAAAACAACAGCGCGATACCCGGATTGTCCGGGATCTCAGCCCCGATGAGATCGCCCAGGAAATCGTGACCTGGTTGAAAGAGTAATCCACCCCTGCCCGCCTTTGCCTCCCGCCCATGGAAACGCTGCTGCTACTCCTCCACACCGAACACGATGGCGCGTTGGCCAAACCGCAACTCGAAGCGATCCACGGCGTTCGACAATTCGCCGTGACACTGGGGAACGTTCCATTCCAGGTCGGCATCGTAGGTGAAACCGTCGATGACGCCGCCCACCAGATCGGATCCTGCGGCGCCCAACGATTCCTCGCCGTCTCGGGAGCCGATTTCGCCCAACCTCGATATGCCACGGATGCCGCGGCTGCTGAGGCGCTGTGTCGCACCGCCGGTGCGACGATGGTGCTCGCTCCCGGAACCGCCCGCTGGAACCGCGTTCTGCCGGGTGTCGCCCAAAGGTTGGGTGGACGTGCGGATACCCACATCAGCGGGATGAGCGTGGCCGGCGCTGGCATCCAGATCACCCGCTGGTACTACCGTCAACGTATGGAAGCCCGGCTCCAACGCGCGCATCGCCCGTGGGTGCTCGTGCTTGATCCCGGAGCGAACTCTGCATGGTCCGGTGAACCCACGCACGTTCCGATCGAGGCTGTTTCCGTGGCGCTCGGCGATGTGCATCAACGAACCCGGGTTATAGGCGTAAAATCGCCCGCTGCCGCTGCGCAGACGATTCGGCCCGACGCCGAGCTCCTGTTTGTCGCCGGGGCAGGCTGGACCAAGAAGCAAGCGGATGGACAAACGCATGTGAAGGAAGCAGAACAGTTGATTCTGGGGTTTTTGAACCGGAGTCGGGCGTCGCTGGGCAGCAGCAAATCGTTGGTTGATCTGGGGGGTGAAGGCCAGGCCGTGCTTTCATTCCTCACGCACTTGAATCAGATCGGTCAGACCGGCGCCACGCCCCGGCATCCGAAGGGACTCTCCGCCTGCTGTCATGGCGAGGAACCGCACACCGTCGGCTGGCGGTTTGTCGAGCAGCGTCGCGCCATAAATCTCGATCCGAATTGCGGCTGGTCTCGCGGCAAGGCGGATGTGCTCTACATCGCGGATGCCTTTGCCGTGATGGCGCGGGTCAATGAGTTGCTCGAAGCGGAGGGTTCGTCGTGATTCCAACCTGCACCGGATACTGAAGCCCATTCTGGTAAGCGACAACCGGGAACACCTGGATGATTGAGGGGTCATCATTCGTCTACCGCGGCCGGATTCGGCCAGCGAAGATGGCGGTGGAGGAAGTTGAAGGTGGCCTCGCCGCGCATGCTGTGACCGCCCTGGAAGAACGTGATCTCCGTCTGATCAGCTAGTCCCAGTTGCGCGTAGAGCCAGCGCACCTTCGCGTACTCGTGCGCAACCCACGCGTCGCGTCCGACGAGGTCCAGATGCCCGCGCTCGACCATGAACGGGCGCGGCACCATGAGATAGGCCATCTCCGCGTAGTCGAAGGTGTGACCGAGATTCCAATACGGCATTTCCCATTCGATGGTGCGCATGAAGCTGAATGGCAGGTCGGTGGAGGCGACCTTTCGTGTCCACTGGTTGAAATCGCCCGAGCAGATGGAGAGACAATACTTCTCCAGGAGCGGGGGCACGCGCACCGCCGTTTCACCGCCGTAACTCAAACCATAGAACGCGATCCGGCTGCCATCCACGAACGGCTGGGCATCGAGCCAGCGCAGAATCTGGTCGTGCGACGCAATGATGAATGAAAATAGCGTCGCCTTCACCGTATTCGCCTTGCGATCAAGCCAGCGATAGCGATCCTCGCCGCGATAGAGATTATGCGGGGCGAAAGTGATGAAGCCGTGCTCGGCCAACACTGCCGCCACGTTGCGGTAACCGGTCAGATTACCATCCAGCAGATCGCGCGGCAGGCCGTCACGGCCATGTTGGCACACGACCACGGGACGCCGCTCGCCCGGTCGCAGATCCTTCGGCACGACGAGCAGTCCCCACGCAAACAGCTCGGGATAGACGTCGAGCACCACGTCGTGGGCGATCCACTTGTCGGTTTCCTTAACGACGCGAGTGCGCGCGTTGAAGGGAAGCAGCAGCTCGTCGAAGCGGCCCATTGCCTCCTCGCGAAACAACTCCCGAAAATGCTTCGCACCCTGAATGAATTTGTCCGGTGGCCGCGTGGGACGGTACGGTTCGGTATTCCACGTCCACTCCGCCAGCTCAGGCAGGACCGAGTACAGAAAAAAAGCGTCCCGCACCTGGTCGGACGTTTGCACCAACCGCTGCACCTCCCCTTCCATCTCGGCGAAATATCGCGCGCTTCGCGCCGCCGCATCAAAAGCGTGGCGCCGCTCGACCGGCATTTCATCCGAAAGCGGCGCTAGACTTGCCACCCCCAGAGCGCGCGCAAAGGCCGTCATCCCTTCTTTGCCGAACGGTCCTTCCTCGCTTCGGGTCAGGATGGGCTTTGGCAACAACCCACCCGTCTCGATCCGGCCCAACTCCGCGCGCACGCGGGAGAAGTCCGGGGTGTGCAACTCGCCCTTGTGACCGGTGATGTCCGGCACGGGGCTATATTCAATGACGAGCGCGCGTGGCAGGATGAGCCCGGCGATTTCGGCATCGCCAAACTCGCGCAACAATCCCCAGATGTTGCGATAAATCGGTTCCGACCACAGGCCCTGGCGCGAGTCGAAATAGCCACTGACCAGCGCCGCAGTCAGCCTCGTGTCCACCGCCGCGGCGTAAAGGGCGGTCAGCCCGCCTTCCACGTGGCCGCACACGCCGATCTTCACACCCGGACCGTGCTGCCGGGACAGCCAGTCCACCGCCGCTCTCACGGTCTGCACCTCATAACCGATGACGTGCCTTCCCATGTGAAAGGCCTGCCGGTAGATCCACTCGCGTTGCGTCTGGTCCGTCGCCCGGAGTTGCTCGTCGTTCGTCACCAGCTGTTCGCGGCGGATGGTCTGGGGCACCACCAGCTCAACCCCATTCTCCGCCAACCACCGTCCCACCTGCGCCACCACCGGGATCCCCGGCGCAAGCCCAAGCAACTGCTCCGGGGTCTCCCCTGCGTCCGGCACGACGACGACGCAAGCGGCCGGCGCCGATTTCGGGCGCACGAGAAGTCCCGAGCCCCAGAGGCCCTCGACCACGGGCCAGCGGACCTGCTCGACCTGATACTGCGCCGTTTCCGCCACCAGTGCCGGGTTCGTCTCATCGCCATAACGTTCCATCGCCGCCGGCCGCCGAGGATCCACTGCGCCGATGATCGTGCTGAAATGCGCGCGATTCGGCTCCACCGACCGTGTATAGGCTTCGTCCGACGAGAAATCCCGGGTCCACCGCGCGGCACGCTTTTCCACGGATTCCGAGATCTTCCGCTCCACGAAGCGATGCGCGCCATCCATCAGCCTCGTGGACAAATCGGCCTCTTCCCACACGAGCGGACGCGTCTGGGGCAGCGATTGCGCATGCACCGCCGAGGCGAACAGCAAGACGCAAAATGCGACGGCGGAGATTCGTTTCATCGGCTAAAAAAATTTCGTTTACCCGCACAAGCGCGCCACGGCGGCTCACCAGCTTTACCGCTCAGGGATTAATCAACTCCTGACAGGCGAGGGCGACATTGAACGGCTGCGGGTGCCCCTCAAAGCGCTCTTGGAAGTCGTAGGCCATGGCTTCCAGCGGATTTCCCCGGTAACCGAACCGGGCCAACCCTTCGGCGTATAATGTTAAAAACTTTCCCGGGCCTAGCAACCGCCACTGGAGGACGTGCACCAATTCATGAAAGTGCAACGATTCCATATGTGCGCAATCGACGCGCACGAAATAATTGTCCAGGTACGCCAGCCCCGCCAGTTCTCTAGAGTCGCTCTCAGAAAAATTGTCCAATCCCAATGCCAGCGGCGGTGGCAACGGCACACTCCGCACACAGATCGCCTTGGTGTATAGGAGGGTCGGGTAACCGTAATACAAAGGCAGACGCCGAAACCCGAACGACGCTACCGATCGAGCCGCGTGCGCGTGTTGAGTTAAGGCCTGTTGGATCCAACGCTCAATTCGCAAACTGATGGTTCCGATCTCCAGCGTGCGCGCGGATCGCGGGATTTCGCACCCCCAACCTCCCAGGTGGGAGTCGAGAAGGGGCAATCCCGGTTGAGCTCCGAGTAAACTGAGCACGTGGCACGTATACCAATCGACGGCCATTTTCGCTATGCGATTTGCAGTGACAAAGGGAGCCGGGCGGAGACTGGCGGCGGTGAGGGCCAGGGTTGGCTTATGATTCTCATTAGCTGGATGGTCCAAGGCCTGCTGAGCATGCACCGTCGTTCCTGTTTCTATGTCTGCAGCTCATTTATCTCGAAATCGAGTGCTCGTGGTTGAGGACAACACCGACATCGCGACCCTGATCTGTGATTTTCTGGGCGCCGCCGGTGGCTTCCGAACCGAACGCGTTGAAAACGCCGAAGCCGCATTGGAAATCTGCCAGCGAGAGGCTTACGACCTTCTCATTGTGGACCATTTGATGCCCGGGATGGACGGCATCGAGTTCCTCGGCGTTCTCCGGGAGGCCCACGGCACTATTCCCGCCATCATGATTTCGGGCAATCCAACCATCGCCGATTCGGTTGAGAACAAGACGACCGCATTTTTGGCAAAGCCGTTCTCCCTGAGCCGCCTGCTGGAGCAGGCCACCAAGCTCCTGCGGACCGACAACTGAGGTGTGTCAATCCCATCCAAGCGCTCCACCAGCGCCATCCACCCGAGCACCAGACCCTCCGGCGACCGTCGGTAAATGAACCCACTCCTCCGGCCGGTGCCACCCCGGCCGCAATCCCGCCGCGCGAAGTTCTTTCTTGTTGACTGTGTCGATATTCCTCCCATAGTCACCGCGCCCCATATGCCGCGCTTCGCAGAAGCGGCGTATGAAATTCATAGACATTCGCGATTGCGTCCGATGGAGTCTCTTCTTCCTAGGGGCGTGTATGGCAGCCCATGACGGGTTTCAGGACTGATGCCTCCAACATGATCAGCCTAAAATGATCGGGCAACACAGTAACCGACCACGACGCACAGTTATATCACCTGTGAAAACTCACTACACGCTCACAAAAGTATTGTCCTTGGTGCTTCCAGCACTCGTCCTTTCGAGTCTTTCGGTCTCCGCGACGATAGCCCGGCGAGGTAACCCAACGACGGCCACGACCACCGGCACATCTCTGACGATCGGCAAACCATCGGGGCTGAGGCTCGGCGACATCCTGATCGTTAATATCGTCCAGGTTGACGACGACACGACTGCGCCCACGCTAACGTTTTGGTATCCGATTGCTGGCGGAAGCCTTGGCGGCGCTACGCCGGGCTATGGCGCGTTGTTGTATAGAGTGGTGAGCGGCACTGAAGGGGCCAATTTCACTTTCACTTTAGGCCCCGGCACAACGAGCGCCGTCGGTACCATCGTGGCCTTCTCAGGGGTAGACGTCTCGGGGGCGACTCCTTTTGATGTTCCTCCTGGGACGATTTCAGTGCAGCCGGCTCAAACGAGCGTGTCGGCCACCTCAACCACTACGGTCTCTCCCAACGCGGCTGTGATTATGTTCGGCATGGCGGCCGCCTCCGCGCCCACTTGGTCTGATTGGACAACAACCTCACCAGGCGCGTTGACTGAATTGTACGATGCTCAGGCAACCAGCACTGCGACGGTCGGCGCGGCGTGGGCGCTGAAAGCAGCCGCCGGCGCCACGGGTGATGGAGTCGCAACGCTTTCCGCGCCGGAAAGCAATGGCGCGATTCTGGTAACATTGAGGCCGCAAATAGTAAACGCAGCGCACTCGACGGTGAGTCCAGGTGCCGCCTCGATCACGGCGGACGGTTTGAGCACGCAAGTCATCACAGTCCAGGCCAGAGATGTGAATGACAACAACCTGACGATCGCGGGCGACTCCGTAGTCGTCAGCAGGACGTTGGGCACAGGGACCGTCAGCAGCACAACGGACCTTGGCAACGGGACTTACACGGCGATAGTAACCGCGCCCACGGGGATCGGGTCGGGGACATTCACGGCGACTTTGGGCGGGACGGCCGTGGGCACCGCGGTCAGTGCCTCGTCCTCGGTCATAACCTATGAGCCGGGCCCATTGGATCATTTTGCCTTCGAAGCAATAAACAACCAGACGGTGGGCTCACCATTTAGCGTAAACATCACCGCACTGGACGCCAACGACAATACGGCCACCAGTTTCGAGGGGACAGCAAGTTTAACCACCACGGCCGGATCCATCAGTCCGCCGACCTCAGATGCGTTTACAGCCGGTGTGCTGTCCGGCCAGGAGGTGTCGGTGACGGAGGCCGGACTCGATCAGACAATCACCGCAAGCGCCGATGGCAGGAGCGGGACCAGCGGATTATTCACCGTCAACAAAGCCGGATCAATTGTGACGATCTGGCCGACAGCCAGTGACATCACCTACGGCCAGACGCTGGCCGACTCGACGCTGAGCGGTGGGGTGGCGACACCCGAAGGCACATTTGCCTTCACGACGCCGACGACCGCGCCGGATGCGGGGACGGCGATGCAAGAGGTGACCTACACGCCGACGGACACGGCCAACTACAATACCGCGACCGCCACGGTGAGTGTGACAGTGAACAAAGCGGATCCGGGCGTGACGACCTGGCCGACGGCCAGTGACATCACCTACGGCCAGACGCTGGCCGACTCGACGCTGAGCGGTGGGGTGGCGACACCCGAAGGCACATTTGCCTTCACGACGCCGACGACCGCGCCGGATGCGGGGACGGCGATGCAAGAGGTGACCTACACGCCGACGGACACGGCCAACTACAATACCGCGAGCGCCACGGTGAGTGTGACGGTGAACAAAGCGGATCCGGGCGTGACGACCTGGCCGACGGCCAGTGACATCACCTACGGCCAGACGCTGGCCGACTCGACGCTGAACGGTGGGGTGGCGACACCCGAAGGCACATTTGCCTTCACGACGCCGACGACCGCGCCGGATGCGGGGACGGCGATGCAAGAGGTGACCTACACGCCGACGGACACGGCCAACTACAATACCGCGAGCGCCACGGTGAGTGTGACGGTGAACAAAGCGGATCCGGGCGTGACGACCTGGCCGACGGCCAGTGACATCACCTACGGCCAGACGCTGGCCGACTCGACGCTGAACGGTGGGGTGGCGACACCCGAGGGTACATTTGCGTTCACGACGCCCACGACCGCGCCGGATGCGGGGACGGCGATGCAAGAGGTGACCTACACGCCGACAGACACGGCCAACTACAACACCGCGACCGCCACGGTGAGTGTGACAGTGAACAAAGCGGATCCGGGCGTGACGACCTGGCCGACGGCCAGTGACATCACCTACGGCCAGACGCTGGCCGACTCGACGCTGAGCGGTGGGGTGGCGACACCCGAAGGCACATTTGCCTTCACGACGCCGACGACCGCGCCGGATGCGGGGACGGCGATGCAAGAGGTGACCTACACGCCGACGGACACGGCCAACTACAATACCGCGAGCGCCACGGTGAGTGTGACGGTGAACAAAGCGGATCCGGGCGTGACGACCTGGCCGACGGCCAGTGACATCACCTACGGCCAGACGCTGGCCGACTCGACGCTGAGCGGTGGGGTGGCGACACCCGAGGGCACATTTGCCTTCACGACGCCGACGACCGCGCCGGATGCGGGGACGGCGATGCAAGAGGTGACCTACACGCCGACGGACACGGCCAACTACAATACCGCGAGCGCCACGGTGAGTGTGACGGTGAACAAAGCGGATCCGGGCGTGACGACCTGGCCGACGGCCAGTGACATCACCTACGGCCAGACGCTGGCCGACTCGACGCTGAACGGTGGGGTGGCGACACCCGAGGGTACATTTGCGTTCACGACGCCCACGACCGCGCCGGATGCGGGGACGGCGATGCAAGAGGTGACCTACACGCCGACAGACACGGCCAACTACAACACCGCGACCGCCACGGTGAGTGTGACAGTGAACAAAGCGGATCCGGGCGTGACGACCTGGCCGACGGCCAGTGACATCACCTACGGCCAGACGCTGGCCGACTCGACGCTGAGCGGTGGGGTGGCGACACCCGAGGGCACATTTGCCTTCACGGCGCCGACGAACGCGCCGGATGCGGGGACGGCAATGCAAGAGGTGACCTACACGCCGACGGACACGGCCAACTACAATACCGCGAGCGCCACGGTGAGTGTGACAGTGAACAAAGCGGATCCGGGTGTGACGACCTGGCCGACGGCCAGTGACATCACCTACGGCCAGACGCTGGCCGACTCGACGCTGAGCGGTGGGGTGGCGACACCCGAGGGCACATTTGCCTTCACGGCGCCGACGAACGCGCCGGATGCGGGGACGGTAATGCAAGAGGTGACCTACACGCCGACGGACACGGCCAACTACAATACCGCGAGCGCCACGGTGAGTGTGACAGTGAACAAAGCGGATCCGGGTGTGACGACCTGGCCGACGGCCAGTGACATCACCTACGGCCAGACACTGGCCGACTCGACGCTGAGCGGTGGGGTGGCGACACCCGAGGGCACATTTGCCTTCACGGCGCCGACGAACGCGCCGGATGCGGGGACGGCAATGCATGAGGTGACCTACACGCCGACGGACACCGCCAACTACAATACCGCGAGCGCCACGGTGAGTGTGACGGTGAACAAGGCGGATCCGGGCGTGACGACCTGGCCAACGGCCAGTGACATCACCTACGGCCAGACGCTGGCCGACTCGACGCTGAGCGGTGGGGTGGCGACACCCGAGGGCACATTTGCCTTCACGGCGCCGACGAACGCGCCGGATGCGGGGACGGCAATGCATGAGGTGACCTACACGCCGACGGACACCGCCAACTACAACACTACGAACGCCACGGTAAGTGTGACGGTGAACAAGGCGGATCCGGGTGTGACGACCTGGCCGACGGCCAGTGACATCACCTACGGCCAGACACTGGCCGACTCGACGCTGAGCGGTGGGGTGGCGACACCCGAGGGCACATTTGCCTTCACGGCGCTGACGAACGCGCCGGATGCGGGGACAGCGATGCATGAGGTGACCTACACGCCGACGGACACCGCCAACTACAACACTACGAACGCCACGGTGAGTGTGACGGTGAACAAGGCGGATCCGGGCGTGACGACCTGGCCGACGGCCAGTGACATCACCTACGGCCAGACGCTGGCCGACTCGACGCTGAGCGGTGGGGTGGCGACACCCGAGGGCACATTTGCCTTCACGGCGCCGACGAACGCGCCGGATGCGGGGACGGCAATGCATGAGGTGACCTACACGCCGACGGACACCGCCAACTACAACACTACGAACGCCACGGTGAGTGTGACGGTGAACAAGGCGGACTCGACCACTGCGTTGGTTTCTTCGCTGAATCCTTCGGCGTTGAACGCGAGCGTTACCCTTACGGCGACTGTGGCCCCCGTTTCACCGGGCACCACGATACCGACGGGCAATGTGCAGTTTTACACCAACGGCGTCGCCCTTGGCGATCCCGTGGCGCTATCAGACGGTGAGGTCAGCCTCAGCACAACCGAGTTGCCGGCCGGCACGAACACGATGGAGGCGTCCTACCTGGGTGATGATAATTACTTGGGCAGCACCAACAGCCTCGACCAGGTAGTGACCGTTGAAGCCGGGCAACCAGAGACTCTCGGCATCCAGGACAATGGAGACGGCACTGTGACCGTCACGTTCGCAGGCACGCCGGGATCGGAATACATCGTGCAGGCTACCATTATCCTGAGTCCGCCCTCGTGGGAGAATGTCTCCACGAACACCGTAGCTGACAATGGACAGTGGACCTACACCAATTCCTCGGCCGACCAACCGCAACGTTTCTACCGAGCGGCTAAACCGTAGCAATCTGGTCGATCGCCCTGGGCCGGACCAGCCGGCTCAGGGCCGACTGGCCGCACTGCCTGCACACCTGGTGGCAGGTCAGGCATTTGTGGAGGCGGTATCCGCGAGTGGGCCTCCATGCATGCAATCGAAGATTGCTTTGTTCACTCTTTCAGTTTAGGCACGGGGATGCCCAGTAAGCAGAGCGATGCGGTTCCCAAGACAGGAAAGCCCACTCCCGAAAAAGACGCCGCCACCCGAGAGTCCGCCACCAGCCGCTGGATTTCGTATCGGCCCGAAATAAAAGTCCTGGATTGCACGATCCGTGACGGCGGCCTGATGAACAATCACCTGTTCGAGGATTCCCTGGTCCGGTTGGTTTACGAGACCTGCGTATCGGCCGGGATCGATTACATGGAGATCGGATACAAGGCCTCGCGCAAGAATATCGTTGCGGGTGAATACGGCGCCTGGAAGTACTGCACCGAGGACGATATCCGCCGGATCGTGGGGGAAAAACCGGGCCGGACCAAGATCTCAGTCATGGCCGACGCCGAGCGGTGCGATTATCGGGAGGACATTCTCCCCAAGGAACAGAGCGCCATCGATCTTGTCCGCGTTGCGACCTATATCAGCCAGATCCCGGCCGCCCTCGACATGGTCAAAGACGCCCACGACAAGGGCTACGAAACCACGGTCAACCTGATGTCGGTCTCAACCGTGGCGGAGCGGGCGCTGGACGAGGCGCTTGAACTGCTCGCCGGGTCGGAGACGCGGGCGATTTATATCGTGGACAGTTTTGGCGCCTTATACAGCGAGCAGATCCAGTATCTCATGCGCAAGTATCTCCACCATGCCAAGCCGGCCGGCAAAGAGGTGGGCATCCATGCTCACAATAATCTCCAGTTGGCCTTCGCAAACACGATCGAGGCCATTGTCCTCGGATCGAATATGGTCGATGCCACCATGGCGGGACTCGGCCGCGGCGCGGGGAATTGCCCCATGGAACTGTTGATCGGATTCCTGCACAATCCCCAATATCGCTTGCGTCCGGTCTTGCGCTGCGTTCAAGATCATGTCGAGCCGCTGCGGGCCAAATTGGGTTGGGGCTTCGACCTGCCTTACATGGTTTGTGGTTTCCTGAATCAGCACCCCCGTTCCGCCATCAAGTTCAATGCCGCCCAGGAGAAGGGCGACATCATCCGCTTCTACGATACCCTCGAGGAATCCTGATATGCTTGTTCACGCTCAATCGCGACGGACTTTCATCCGCGCTGCCGGGCTGGCTGCCTTCGCCGGTCTCGCCCGAACCCAGGGTTTGCGAGCCGAAACCAACCACGGAACCCGGTCGCGCCAAATGACGCTTTGCCTGGCGCCGGGGAGCATCGGCGTGCAGGCCAATCAAACCCAGGCCATCGATCTCGCCCAGCAATATCAGTTTGAATCCGTCGAGCCTTTCGGCAGCTACCTCGCCGGCGTTACCCAATCCGAACTGGCGGACTTGCTCGGCGTACTCAAAGAGAAGAATCTTGTTTGGGGCGCGGCCGGGTTATCCGTGGATTTCCGGGGCGATGAATCCCGGTTTCAGTCCGGGCTCCAGGAATTGCCCGCAATCGCTGCCGGTCTCCGACGGGCCGGAGTGGATCGCGTGGGCACCTGGCTCACCCCGGCCCATGACGAACTGACCTACCTCGAGAATTTCCGGCAGCACACCGATCGTCTGCGGAAGATCGCGAACATATTGAAGGAGCATGGCGCGCGTCTCGGCCTGGAATATGTGGGGCCGGCGACCGCCCGGCTGCGGAGGCGCTATGGGTTTATCCACACCTTGGCGGAGGTGCGGGAACTGATTGGAGCGATCGACACGGGCAACGTCGGTGTGGTGTTGGACAGTTGGCACTGGTACACCGCGCGCGATACCGAGGCTGGGCTGCTTGCCCTCACTGCTGCCGATGTCGTGTCCGTCGATCTCAACGATGCCCCGTCGGGAATCCCGATCGAACAACAGGTGGATAGCCGGCGCGAATTGCCCGCCGCCACCGGTGTGATCGATCTCAAGGCATTTCTAGGTGCCTTGGTGCGGATCGGATATAACGGCCCGATTCGCGCCGAACCTTTCAACCAGGCCCTGAACCGCCTCGACAACGACGACGCTTGCGCCGCGACAATCGCGGCTCTCCGAAAGGCGCTCGCCCTGGTCGAGGCGTAATCGCCGCCGGTCTCCGATTCGCCCCCGGCAGTCTCGGTCCGGCGAATTCGATCGCGGATGAGCGCCCTGGAAAAAGCGGCGGATTGTGGTATGCACAAGGTGTCATGCCGCTGGTATCCATCGACCCCACCACGAACAAGGCCATCCGTTCTTACACGGAAGAGAGTGCCGCTGAACTCAAGCGAAAACTGGATGCCGCAGCGGCGGCATTCGCGCGTTGGCGCAGGGAGTCTTTCGAGCGTCGCGCGGATTTGATGCTTTCCCTGGGCCGCGTGCTCCTGGAACGTCAGCAGGAATTCGCTGTGCTCATGGCCCAGGAGATGGGCAAACCCATCGCCCAGGGCCGCGCCGAGGTCGAGAAATGCGCGTGGGTCTGCCGCCATTTCGCCGAGCACGCGGAAGCCTATCTTGCCGATGAATCACTCACAACCGACGCCGCCCGCAGCCTCGTTTGCTACCAACCCCTGGGAGTCGTGCTCGCCGTCATGCCTTGGAATTTTCCGCTTTGGCAGGTCTTTCGTTGTGCCGTACCAGCATTGATGGCCGGCAATGTCATCGTCCTGAAGCATGCCTCAAATGTCACCGGGTGCGCGTTGGCCATCGAATTTGCGCTCCAAGCCGCCGCCCTGCCCGAAGGCGTATTTCAGACTCTGCTCGTATCTTCATCCCGGCTCGATACGGTGCTGGATCATTCCGCTCTCCGGGGCGTCGCCCTGACCGGCAGCACCGAGGCCGGGCGTGCCTTGGCCCGGGAATCGGGTGGGCGGCTGCTCAAGACGGTGCTCGAACTGGGGGGCAGCGATCCATACGTGATACTGGAGGATGCGAACCTCGAAATGGCCGCGGGCGCTTGCGCCGCCTCCCGCCTGATCAATGGCGGGCAGAGCTGCATCGCCGCCAAACGGTTCATCGTGGTGGAACCGGTGTTCGCCAAATTCGAGAATCTTCTCCTTGAAGAGATGCGCAACCAGCGCATGGGTGATCCTCTCGAATCCGAAACCACCCTCGGCCCGCTCGCCCGCATCGATCTCCGCGATACGCTTCATCGCCAGGTCACCGAGACCATCGCCGCTGGCGCACGTTGTCTGCTTGGCGGCGCGCTCCCTGACGGTCCCGGCGCCTTCTATCCCCCGACGATTCTCACCTCCGTCGCCCCGGACATGACCGCGTTCGATGAGGAGACGTTCGGGCCCGTTGCCGCCATCGTCCCTGCTGAAGACGAAGCCGATGCCATTCGCCTGGCTAACGCGTCGGCGTTTGGCCTGGGCGCCGCCGTATTCACGCGGGATTCGCGTCGGGGGGAGGAAGTCGCGCGTAAAATCGAAGCCGGTTGTTGCTATGTCAACGATTTCGTCCGATCCGACCCACGGGCGCCGTTCGGTGGAATCAAGCAGTCCGGTTATGGGCGTGAGTTGGGGCTCCTGGGGATCCGTGAATTCGTCAATGCCAAGACGCTAGTCATCGCCGGCGCCGACTGACGTCGGCGGCTACGCACTCTGTAGCCGCGCTCGTGCGAGCGCGCTAACCCGCTCCGCCGAACCACGTCCGCTTACTCCAAGTCAGCGCCGACTGACGTCGGCGGCTACGCCCCATTCCGTAGCCGCGCTCGTCAGAGCGCGGCTGGAGTTTCCGCCGCCTACACGGCATACATGAAACTGCTCAACGAAGACGAGACTGGAACCAAGACCAATCCAAATCGAACGGGAATCGCTCGTGAGCTTGTTCGAATCGTTCTTCCAACGAATTATTACGCACAGTGGTATTGGAAAATTGACTTGCACAATCTGCTTCATTTCATAGCCCTTCGCGCTGACAGCCACGCCCAATTTGAGATTCGAGCTTACGCCTACATTTTGGGTGAGATCGTCAGCAAATGGACGGGTCTCTGGAAGCCAAGGATCGTTACACAAAAGCGAACGCTTTCATCAGGCCCTGGATTATCGCACGCCGCACCAAGGGTATTTCGCCATGTCCCTCCCACGAAGTCGCGGGCTGGTGACCGCAGGGGGCGCGAGCTGAGGCTCGACAGCCTCCCCCCTGCTCGTTTTAGCTCGCTGTCGGACACCTCAAGACCTACAACGTCACACCACACGGACATGAGTTGACCAAGCCCCGCTTACTCAGAGTCCTTCGGTGTCTTTTATCCATGAGTCAACGGGGCTGGAATCCTGAATCGTTCGACCCTGTTGCGGACAGGTCGAGTTCGGCGGCGTGATCGGAGGCGAGACTTGGCTATAATCCCTGGTGGGCGCGGTACCAGTCCAGGGCATCATCCAGGCCTTGATCGACTCGATGCGTGGGCCGATAGCCGAGTCGCAGACGCGCCTTCGAGATATCGGCGAGGGAATGGCGCACATCGCCCTCCCTGAAATTGGCGTAATGCGGTCGGAACGAACGGAGGTGCGGGTAATGCGGCAGCAGGCGTTCCTGCAACATTTTGAACAGGCTGTTGAGGGTGGTACGATCATGCAGGGCCACATTATAGATCTGGCCAACGGCCCGGGGATGCGAGGCAGTGGCGGCGAGAAGGTTGGCTTGCACGGCATTGGCCACATAACAGAAATCGCGGCTGGTCTTTCCGTCGCCGTTGATTTGGACCGGCTGGTTCCGGATCATGGCGTCGATCCACTTGGGGATGACGGCGGCATATGGACCGTCGGGGTCCTGTCGCGGGCCGAACACGTTGAAATAGCGCAGGCCGATTGTCTCAGTGCCGTAGCAACGTCCGAAGACTGCGGCATAGAGTTCGTTGGCATACTTGGTGACCGCATATGGAGAGAGCGGCGCGCCAATCTGATCCTCGACCTTGGGAAGACCCGGATGATCGCCGTAGATGGAGCTGCTGGAGGCATAGACAAAGCGACGGGCCGCCGCATCTCTTGCGGCCATCAGGATATTAAGGAACCCGGTGACATTACTGTTATGCGTGGTGATGGGATCTTTGATCGAGCGAGGGACCGATCCCAACGCGGCCTGGTGGAGTACGAACCGGGCGCCGCGGCTGGCCTTTCGGCAGAGTTGTGGTTCGCCGAGGTCGCCGGCGATGAACTGGAAATTCCTCCATTGCCGGTTCGTCACGATAGACTGGACCTCGTCGAGGTTGGTCTTCCGGCCCGTCGAGAAATTATCCAGGCCGACGACGCGTTGGTTCAAGCAGAGCAGGGTTTCGACGAGATTTGAACCAATGAACCCGGCGGCGCCGGTGACCAACCAGGTTTGGGGAGATTTCTTGAGTTGCTCCTGCAATTTCTCGTAAGCGGTCATAGCGACAGTGCAGCGGGGGCCTTCGGTGGGATATTCCTGAATAATTCCGGGCGAAGGGTAGGCCAAACCCCAGTAGCGGCAAGAAAAAAGGAGGTTATCGCGCTGGACAAGGAGAGTGGCGCGCGCAATTCGTCACTCGCAATTCTCGGGCATTGGAGGTTTCTCCCCTGCCTGCCGGTCCCGACCGTCGGTCTCGGCCGTCGGTGCTGATCGTCGATACGGCTTAGCGTTTGGGGCTTGAGGCGGGGGTGGTTTTGAGGTGGTCGAGCAATTTGTCGACAAGACCGTCGACGCCGATGCCCTGGGCCTCCGCGCGATAATTGAGCAGGATACGGTGTCTCAGCACCGGATGAGCCAGCGCCGTCACGTCCTCGGCGGTGACACACGAACGGCCGAGGAGCAATGCGCGGACTTTGGCGCCGAGCACGAGGAATTGGCTGGCCCGCAAGCCGGCGCCCCAACTGACCCAATCATTGACGAAGTCCAGGCTGGATTTCTGGCGGGGCCGCGAGGAGGCGGACAGGCGAACGGCAGTTCGGATCAGATCCTCGGCGATGGGGACTTTACGGACGAGCTCATGGATCTGGAGCACATCTTGGCCAGTGAACAGGGCATCGATTGATTCCGTCCTGCGGGCGGTGGTTTGGGCAACGACGGCGACTTCTTCGGCTTCGGGAAGGTAATCAATAACGACATTGAACATGAAGCGGTCGAGTTGTGCTTCGGGCAGGGGATAGGTGCCTTCCATCTCGATGGGATTCTGGGTCGCGAGGACAAAGAACGGTTCCGGCAGGGCGTGCCGGATGCCGGCGGCCGTGACCTGATGTTCCTGCATGGCCTCGAGCAGGGCGGCCTGGGTCTTGGGTGGAGTGCGATTGATTTCGTCGGCGAGGATGATGTTTCCAAAGACCGGTCCGGGAACGAACGTGAGCCTGCGTCCTTCTGCGGCTTCCTGAAGAATCTCGGTGCCCGTGATGTCCGCCGGCATGAGATCCGGCGTGAACTGGATACGTTGGAATTTGAGGTGAAAGATCCGGGCGATGGACCGGACCAGGAGGGTTTTAGCAAGGCCGGGCGCCCCGGTAATGAGGCAGTGGCCGCCGGCGAAGAGGGCGATGAGGATTTGCTCGACCACGGATTGCTGGCCGACGATGACCTTGGCCAGTTCGGATTGGATGCGGGAGCGGCCGCTCAGGATTTGGTCGACGGTTTGTTTGTCGCGGGAGTAGGTATCAACGGTTTTATCCACGGGATCCTTTCCGGGTTAATGGGTCATGGCGTAAAAGACGATATTGATGCCGAGCGGGTAGGCCCATTTCTCGGAGAATTCGCGGAAATAGATTTCGTTATCGCCCTCCCGTTCCCAGCCGTCGCCGAGATCGGTGTTGTGACAAATGAGGACCATGATCCGGCCGTGGTCGTCTTTGATGGCCTGGTATTCCGGGGTGCGGGCGTCCTCGCGTTCCCAGGTGATGCCGTAGAGGGGATTACCGGGATGCAGCTGCGCGTGCCCAGGTCGACGTTGGGAATTTGGGGTTTTTCCTTGAGATCAAAGACGCAATGGAAGATCGGATGATCGAGGGGGAGTTCCTCCGGCTCGCGGTCGGGGAAGACGCGTTTGATCTGCTCGTAGAAATTGGCGTATTCGAGCCGGCCCCAAAAATCGTCGACCATCAGGAATCCGCCACTGGACAAGTAACGTCGGAGGATCGGCACCTCCTCGTCGCGGAACAGGAGGCCGCCCGGTTCGACGATGTAAATGAAGGGATAATCGAACAAGGTCGGGTCGGTGATGCGCAGTGTCTTGCCCTTGGGCTCGACCTGGAGCGAGGTCAGTTGCTGCAGGCGATAGGAAAAATTCAGATCGGCATCGGGATAATCCGTCGTCCACCGGTCCCAGCCGCCCCGCCAACTCGCGCGCCCGCCCGCATCGTATTCGATCCGGACAAAGGTGAAAACGTCATGCTTGAACTGGGGCTTGATCTCCCATTCGGGCGCACCACCCCGTGGATCGGGTGCTCTTCGCCCACGGCCAAATCGCTGCGCGGCGAGGGGGAGAACCATCAGGAAAAGGAGCAGGCAGGCCAGCAGGCGCGAGCATGCCGGGCCGGCGCTGGAAAATCGGTTTTTCACGCTAGGGTTCATGGGTCACCAAAAGCGATCACGCCGATCACTTTGGGGCTGAGGTTCCGTATCCGCTTGCAGATCGAGGAGGAGTCGATGCGCCTCGCGAAAGCGCGGGGCGCGTTCGAGGGCCTCGAGGACATGCCGTTTCGCGCCGGGATCGCCTTGTTGGTGCAGAAGTTCGGCCAGGCGGAAATGCGCTTCGGTGGGATCGGCGGGTCCGGCGAGGAGGACCTTCTGCCACGCTTGAATTGCGGCTTCGGGACGATCCAGCTTTTCGTTGGCCTGGGCGAGGAAAAGGTAAGGCTGCGCGAGAATGGGATTGACGGCGAGATAGCGATTGGCGTTCAGGATTACCCCTTCCCAATCCTGAGCCGATTTGCAGATCGCCATGAGACGTTGATAAGCATCGGGGGCGTCGGCATCGAGTGCTGCCCAACGCTCGAGCGCCGCCCGTTCGAGATCCGTTTCGTCGAGTGAACGATGGACTTCGGCGAGCAGGGCGAGGGCGTTGTCGGGCCCGCGCTGTTCCGGGTATTCCCGAACTAGAAGGTTGAGGTCCTTCTTTGCCTCGGTCCATTTACCGCCGGCGACAGCCGTTTCTGCCTTCTGACGGAGCACCCAAAAGTTGGTGGCCAATCGGTCGGCGGTCCAAGCCTGGATCGTGGGCGGGGAAGGGGTAATGGGTGGATGGGGTGGGAGCGGATCGTCGGTTGTCTGACGGATTTGCCGGGGAGTTCCGGGTGGGGCGGTTCCGGGGGGCAGCTCCCAATCGAGGCCTGGGGCGAGGTTCAGGGCGAGCTGCCGGGCATGCGATTCAAAGTTCGTTTCAAGCTGTTCGATCGGCAGCGTGCGCGAGCTCAGGGACGCATTGATGGTTTGGCCCTCGCCCAGGTCGTGGAGGATGGTGAGGACGGTATCCCAGCCGAATTGATCGACGAGGTAATCGGCCACCAGGGAAGCCTCGTAGTAGGCGAATTGAAGATGCATCGGAGTTTTTGGGGCAAGAAACGCGCCGCTGAGTTCGCCGACCGGTGTGAGCTCGCCGCCGAGGATCATTTCGCGATATCGCGGGTTCATATGCTGGCCCCAACCGGGATTGGCGAGCTCTTCCTCGTAAACGGAGAGCCCTTCGCTCAACCAGCGCGGCATCTTGTTTCGCGTGATCTGGAGCGTGATCACGTGAGTGAACTCGTGCCAGAGGACGGCCTCCCAGTTGGAAGTCTCCGATTGGGATGCGGGACTGTTGGCGGTAATCACCGGGCCGAAACAGACCCCCAGGAACCCGGGATTGTGCGGCATACCAAACGTCCGCACGCCGAAGTCCTTTTGTTCCGGAAATATTTCGATGGTTGTGGGGCGTTCCAATTCGACGCGGTATTTGTCGGTCAACCGGGATCGAGCCCGCTCGAGCAGCGTCAATACTCGGCTGCCATACATCTCCGCCTCATGCGGGCTCATCCGCACGATGAAATGATCATTGGTGAGAGTGGCGAATTTCGAGAGTGTTTCGTGGAGGGTATCCAAATTGAAGGCGGTGACGTCGTATGCGTCGTTTTCGCGGACTTCACGGGCGAGCGCCCAGCCTTCAGGTTCATCGCCGAGCCGGAGGAGATCTTGCGCCAATTGCAATCGAGCGGGCAGGAAGGCCGGATCGAAACTAAGGGCCTGGCGTTGGCAGGCAGCCCCCTCCTTAAACCGGTAGTTTTGGGAGAGCTTCCGGCCGATGAGATGATCGACGTTCGGGTTGGTGTCCCAGAAGTGAAGGGCATTGGCGCGAGCCTGGGCTGCGCCGCGCGGGTCATCCTGAAGTTCGCGAAGAACCGCGCGACAGGCCCACGCATCCGGGAGCCATGGATTGACGGCCAGCGCCTTGTCCAGCAATTCATCAGCGGCCGAATAATCTTCGGAATCGACCGCCAGTTCGGCCCACAATACGAGTGCGGGGGTATGCCTCGGGTTGAGTTGGAGAGCGGCCTGGATGCATTTTATGGCGTGGGGCCGATCGCTGGGTTGATAGGCACAGGCCAGGCCATACTGGAAATCCGGATCCTGGGGAAAGTGCTGCGCGGCCTCGGAGTAAAGATTGGCCGCGAGGGCATAGTCTTGTTTTTGCAGCGCGAGCTCGCCGCTGGCCGACCAGGCTTCCCGACATAGCGGGTCGGCTTTGCGCGCAGCGTCCAGGAACCGTTCGAGGACCAACTTCGGGTCCGCGTCGAGAAGGAGCGCGGCCTGGCCGAGGGCGGCGAGGTTGACGGGGTCGCGATAATTCCAGATCCGCGAGCCCCCCAGGTCGTTGATTTCGCCCAATTGTCTCCTGGACTCGATCCGGTCACCATTGGCCTCAAGAACAGTATAAGCCAGCAGCCGGATTCGGATGCTGCCGCGGTTGTGTTCGATGGCCTCGAGGATATTGGTCTTGGCTTCCGGGTATTGGCCCTGGGCGAGGAGGGAGCGGCCGAGCAGAAGCGACCACTCCTCGTTGCTGAGCTTATCGGCGATGGCCTCCCGGCATTCCCGGACGCAGTCCGAGTAACGACCGGAGAGAAAATGATTTCGGGTGCGTTCGAGATCGACATCCGCCGCAAACAGGTTCGCGGTCAGCGACCCGAGCGAAAGGAACGCACCGGCCAGGATCCAGCCGCAGGATAAGCCGCTGAAAGGCATGGTTTCCTTTACGCCAAGAGCGCGGCTGGCGCAAGTTATCCCGGACCGGACAGGTGACTTGAGGCCGGCGCGCGATGTACGCCGGCGGATAGGTTGCAGGATTCAGTTCGAAGTGCCGAGAAAGGCGGCATGGATCGCGCGCATGGCCGACTCCGCTTCGCCGAGATTGATGACCACGGAGATTTTAATCTCGCTGGTGGAGATCATTCCGATATTGACGCCTTCCCGGGCGAGGACATCGAACAGTTTGCCGGCGACACCGCTGTGGCTTTTCATGCCGACACCGACAATGGAGAGCTTGGCGATCTGTTCATCGGCGATGACTTCCCGGAACCCGATCGCGCCTTCGAGAGAGCCGATGACCTTTCGGGCCTTGAGGAGTTCGGCTTTATCGACAGTAAACGAGAGATCGGTGGATGGGATTCCGGCGCCGTGGCTGATATTCTGCACGATCATGTCGACGCTGATGGCCGCCTCACCGAGGGACTTGAAGATGCGGGCGGCCACACCCGGTTTGTCGGGAACGGCTACGAGCGTAACCTTCGCCTGATTCTTGTCGAGTGACACGCCGCGGATGACGACGTCTTCCATGCTGCGGGTTTCCTCTTTCACGGTGGTTCCTGGGTTGTCATTGAGGCTGGATCGGACTTCAAAGATCACTCCAAATTTCTTGGCAAATTCCACAGAGCGCGATTGCATGACTTTCGCCCCCAGGCTCGCGAGCTCGAGCATCTCATCGTATGAGACTTCGGCCAATTTATGGGCATCGGGGACGATGCGCGGATCCGCGGTATAAACGCCATCCACATCCGTGTAGATCTGGCAAAGGTCCGCTTTGATCGCCGCGGCAAGGGCGATTGCAGTAAGATCCGAACCACCGCGGCCCAGGGTGGTGATCTGGCCTTCAGGGGTTTGGCCCTGGAACCCGGCGACGATGACGACATGGCCGGAGTTGAGGAGGTCGTGGATTTTCCTGGGACTGATGTTTTGAATCTTGGCCTTGGTATGCACGCCATCGGTGACAATTCCCGCCTGGGCGCCGGTGAGCGACACGGCATGGATGCCCTGGGCATGCAGGGCCATGGCCGTCAAGGCGATGGTCGTCTGTTCGCCGGTGGCGAGGAGCATATCCATTTCGCGCTCGGTGGGCAGGGGCATGATTTCCCGGGCAAGTTTGATCAGGTTGTCCGTGACGCCGCTCATGGCGGAGACGACGACGACGATTCGATTATTGTCCTTATGGTACCGGGCAACCCGGGCTGCAACGTTGCGGATGCATTCGGTATTGGCCACGGAAGTGCCGCCATACTTCTGAACGATGAGTGCCATGGAGCTAAATCAGGAAAACGTCTCCACCCGGAACATCACGGGGGGTGATTTGACCGAGGACAATCTTCCGATCCGGGCCAGCGCGCGGGTCACGATCGCATGGGGCGCATCGTGAATCATGAGAATCAAGGGCACACTCGCGCCTTCATGTCCTTCGGGTTGGATGACGGAGGAAATGCCAATCCTGGCCTGGCCAAGGATCGTGGCGACCCGGGCAAGGACGCCGGGGCGATCGACCACATCGAGGCGGATGTAGTGGGGACCAACGACTTGGTCCATCGGGAGCACGCTGCCGCGTGGGTCGTGGGCGACAAAGGGCGGAAGCCGAAAACGGGTGCCGAATTTGAGGTCGAGCGCGGCATCCGCGATGTCGCTCAGGACCGCGCTGGCAGTGGCATCCTGCCCGGCGCCACGGCCATAAAAAAGCGTGTCCCCCACGATATCGCCGCGGACGAAGATGGCGTTAAAGACACCACTGACACTGGCCAGGACATGCGTGTCCGGGATGAGCGCGGGATAGACCGAGACCTGGACGCGCGACCCGGTCTTCTTGACGATGCCCAGAAGCTTGATGGTGTAACCCAATTGCGCGGCAAACTGAATATCGAGCCGCGAGATGTGGCGGATGCCTTCGACATGGATGGAATCGGGCCGGATCCAGAAGCCATGGGCGAGCGAGGCGAGGATGCCGATTTTGTGGAGGGAATCGAGGCCATCGATATCGAGTGACGGTTCGGCCTCGGCGTATCCCTGGGCCTGGGCATCCGACAAGACTTCGGTGAAATCGGCCTGGCCGGTTTTCATGCGGCTGAGGATGTAATTGCAGGTGCCGTTGATAATCCCGTAGAGGTGCGTGATGCGGTTGCCCACGAAACCCTCGCGTAGTGATTTGATGATCGGGATGCCGCCGGCAACGCTCGCCTCGTAATAGATGTTGGTCTGGTAACGTTCGGCGGCGGCGAACAAGGCTTCGCCATGGGCGGATAGCAGCGCTTTGTTGGCGGTGATGACAGGTTTCCCCAGCCGCAGCGCGGTAAGGCACATCTGGAGGGCGGTGGTGGTGCCACCGGCCAGCTCGGCCACCAATTGAATCCGTGGATCCTCAACGACGCTGCGCCAGTCCGTCGTCATCAGGTCTTCCGGGATCGCCACTTTGCGGGGTTCGTCGAAGGCCTTGACGGCGATCCGGCAAATATTGATGCGGATACCGAGTCGTGAAGTCAGCAGGGTTCGATTGCGCTGCCAGGCCTGGAAGACGCCTCCTCCGACCGTGCCGCCGCCGATCATGCCCAAATTGACCTGCTGCATAAGGGTGGAGAGCTTGCCGTGGGTGGGGCCGGGCGACAACCGTTTTTTGTGGGTTTGGGCGGCGAATACAGTGGAATTCAACCCCGGAAAGGATATGATCCCCGGCGAACTTGCGATGACCGCGGAGCAATTTCTTTCACTGGAGTATCAATTCCGGCTTGGCGGCGGGAGGCTTAAGGTATTCCGCATCCGGCTGCGAGAACCGGACCTGCAGCTGGTTCTCGAGGAACCCGGGCCCTTGCCGGAATGGACGCGGCTGGAACACCATCAATGTCTCAACTGCCCGCTGGCCACGGAATCTCACCCGCGTTGCCCGGTGGCGGCTGGGATGGCGGACGTGATCGAGTCGTTCCGGGATTGTTTGTCGACGGAACGCGCGGAGATCATCATCCGATGCCAGAGCCGGGAGTATCGGCGGGAGGCGCCGCTACAATATGGGGTGAGTTCACTGATGGGGCTTTACATGGTGACGAGCGGCTGCCCGATCATGGACAAATTGCGGCCGATGGTGCGCACGCATCTTCCGTTTGCGACCATAGAGGAAACCACTTATCGGCTGGCCTCGATGTATTTGTTGGCGCAATACTTTGTCCAACAGCACGGCGGCGAGCCCGACTGGGAATTGCGCCGATTGGTGGACCTATGCGACGACGTGGGGCAGGTCAACCAGGGATTCTCCCGACGGCTGTTGAGCATCAATCCGCGCGACGCCAGCTTGAACGGCCTGGCCAGCCTCGATTGCTTCACGATGAGCGTGGCGTTCGCTATCGATCGGGATCACCTCAGTGAACTGGAAGCGGTTTTTCGCCCCTACCTGGAGACGGCCGATGATCCGTTGGCCGGTCTGGTATAGCCGCACGCGGTGGCGGTGCTTGACTCGCCACGTCTCCTTTCTATGATTCGCGCCGCATTGGAATCTCCATCCATGAAACCCAAAGCTCGATCGGCACGAGCACCCTGAAGGCCAATGATCAACGATCCTGGTTTGACCCTATGACGACTATCCAAGACATACGAGCACGCGAAATCCTGGACTCCCGCGGAAACCCCACCATTGAAGCCGACGTGTTACTGGCCGGCGGCGCGATCGGCCGCGCGGCCGTGCCGTCCGGAGCAAGCACGGGGGCTCACGAGGCGCTGGAACTGCGCGACGGCAATGCCCGCCGTTATCTAGGCAAGGGCGTGACGAAGGCCGTAAAGAATGTCACGGAAAAGATTTTGCCGGCGTTGGAAGGCATAGATGCCCTGGACCAACTTACCGTTGACCGGACGATGATCGACTTGGACGGCACGGAAACGAAATCGAACCTCGGGGCCAACGCGATACTGGCGGTTTCCCTGGCCACGGCCAAGGCTGTGGCGGAGGCGATGGGCATTCCGCTGTTCAAGTATCTGGGTGGTCCAAATGCCAAGGTGTTGCCGGTCCCGATGGCAAATGTGATCAACGGTGGCGCGCACTCGGATGCCCCGATCGATTTCCAGGAGTTCATGATCGTGCCGCAGGGGTTCACCAGCTTCTCCGAAGGGTTGCGCGCGATCACGGAGATCTTCCACGCTCTGAAAGCCGTCCTTAAGAAAAAGGGCCTCTCGACCGCAGTGGGCGATGAAGGCGGCTTTGCGCCCCGGTTGGAAAGCGCCGAGGATGCCATAGAAGCCATTCTGCTGGCGACGAAGAATGCGGGGTACAAAGCGGCCAAGCAGATCTTCCTGGCCCTGGATGTGGCAAGCAGTGAATTCTACCTCGAAAACGGCAACTACGAATTTAAAAAGAGTTCCGGGCGCAAACTGAGCGGCGCTGAACTGGTGGATTTCTACGTGAAGCTGTGCAGCCAGTACCCGATTGTCAGCCTGGAAGACGGTTGCGCGGAGAGCGACTGGAAGAACTGGAGAACGCTCACGGAGAAACTGGGCGACCGCGTGCAGTTGGTTGGGGACGACCTGTTTGTCACCAACGTGAAGTTTCTTCGGAAGGGCATCGAGCAAGGTGTGGCCAATTCGATCCTGGTAAAGGTGAATCAGATCGGGTCGTTGACCGAAACCCTGGACGCCGTGGAACTCGCCCAGCAAAACGATTATACCGCGGTGATCAGCCATCGGTCCGGGGAGACGGAAGATGCGACCATTGCGGATATCGCCGTGGCCACCAATGCCGGGCAGATCAAGACGGGATCCTTAAGCCGCACGGACCGGATCGCCAAATACAATCAATTGCTGCGCATCGAACAATTGCTGGGCAAGAACGCCGTCTACGGCAGGAAGTAGAACAGAATGCCGATGATCAGGTATACCGAGACCAGCTGAACGCCTTCCATCCAGTTGGTCTCGCCGTCGCCGCTGATCTGGCCGGCAATCCAGATGGCCAGCCCCAGGCCGGCGATCTCCGGTAGTGAAAATTCGAGCGTCATAGGCTGGCCAAATCCATATGAAGCAAAAATGAGCACCGGCGTTACCAATAACGCCACCTGCATGCTCGAGCCGAACGCGATCCCAATGCTCAATGCCATTCGGTTCTTCATCGCAGCCGCGACCGCGGTCGCATGTTCAGCCGCATTGCCCACAATGGCCACAATGACCACCCCGACGAAGACCTCTGTCAAACCGAGGGACTCACGCGCCGCTTCGATCGAACCTACCAGTATTTCACTTAACCACCCCACCAGCGCGGCCGATGCTGCCAGGACCGTGATGCACCACCACACCGGCCACTTGAACGTTGCGGACTCCTTCCCCTCCGAGTTGGGTTCACGATTTCCGCCGAACAACTCCCGATGAGTGATGAGCGAGAAGACGAGATAGATCCCGTAGGTGACGATCAGCACGACCGCGATGGAGACCGACAACTTTTGCTCGGCTCGCGGGCTCCAGCCGCCGGCGATTGAATCCGCCGAGACATGAAAGATCGTGGGGACGACGAGGCCAATCGCGGCGAGGGTCAGGGCAGTGGCTGCAATCCGCGCCCCCGCCTGGTTGAACTGTTGAACTCGAAACCGGACGCCGCCAGCGAAAGCCGAGATACCCAGAATCAGCAGGAGATTGCTGAGGATCGAACCCGTGATCGAAGCCTTCACCACATTAACCAGGCCTTTCGACAAGGCAATGAGGGCAATAATGAGTTCCGCCGCGTTGCCAAAGGAGGCGTTGAGCAATCCGCCAATTCCGGGACTCGTCCGATCCGCGAGCTGCTCCGTCGCGCGCCCCATCCATCCCGCGAGCGGGATGATCGCGCAGCCGGCAAGGAAGAAAAGGGCCGTTTGATTCCGCCATTGCGGGATGCATTTTACCGCTGCCACGATGGGGATCGCGATCACCAGCCCGTCCAAGGGTGATCCGAACAAAGACTTCAGGAGCGATAGTTTCATGACTGCTCTGGGCGTCCTCCTGCAACTCCCCGACGAAGTGGACCCCTAAAGAACTGTTACCGGCTGTTTTCCCTGGGAAAACTCGCCGCAGGAGGAGACCCCGTCAATGGGGTCTTTGTCTGATTTGTCCGGCCCATTGGGCTGAAGACCGGGCAGCCCTCTTCTCACTGGACGCGAGTCAGCAGAATGGCGACGCACCGGGATGGATTCGCGAACAATGCCGGGTTGCTTCCCGGGACGAGCCACGCCAGACTACTGGCCACTCGACGCTATGACAACGAACGCGATCTCAATCCCGCTCTGCCGGTGGTTCGCCCTGGCAACTTGCGCAACTCTACTGCTCCTCGATGTTCCCTCGGCACGATGCGTCGCGGCCAGTTCCGAATCGGCGGCGCGGATACCCGTAATTCTGGATACGGACATTGGGGATGACATCGATGACACATGGGCGCTCGGTCTCCTCCTCAAGTCTCCGGAACTTGACGTGCGCCTCGTCATCGGCGACCAAGGCAAAAACTTATATCGAACGCGGTTGATCGCCAAATTCCTCGAGACGGCCCAGCGCAGCGATATCCCCGTCGGAATTGGCATGGACCGGAACGCGAGCGGCGAAGGGCCACAGGAGGAATGGGTTCGCGATTATGATCTGAATCATTACCCGGGGCGGGTTTATCCGGATGGAGTGCGGGCAATGATTGGGCTGATCATGAATTCGAAGGACCCCATCACCATTATTGCCATTGGTCCGGTTCCGAACCTCGCGCGGGCGCTGGCGATCGAGCCGGAAATAGCCACGCGGGCACGGTTTGTGGGGATGCACGGCAGCGTTCGTCGGGGTTATGGGAACATCCGGGAACTCTCGGCCGAGTATAACGTGAAGGCCGACATTGCCGCATGCCAGCGCGTGTTCACGGCTCCCTGGGAAATGCTCATAACCCCATTGGACACTTGCGGCGTGGTCGATCTCCAGGGCGATCTTTACCGACGGGTTCGGGATACCCACGATCCGATCGCCCGGGCGATTGTGGAAAACTACGGAATCTGGAGCGTCCGTCAGAACCCGAACACGGGTGAGGAGACCGCACGGACCCGGTCAAGCACACTGTTCGATACCGTAGCCGTGTATCTGGCCTTCGCGACCGACCTGGTGAAAGTGGAGACGCTTGGGATTCGGGTCACGGACGAGGGTTTCACGAGGATTGATCCGGCCGGGAAAAGCGTTCGCGTGGCCACCGAATGGAACGATTTGGAAGCGTTCAAAAGACTTCTGGTCGAACGCCTGACTCAATAGTCCGGATTTTCCAGGGCATGACCGGCAGTTCCGAAAGAGTCGCAGACGATGGCTTGGTGCCATTCCAAAGGATCACCATCTTCGCGGGTTTGGGTGAGCCCGCCTTGCAGCGCCTTTCGCGTAAGGCGGTCCGGCTTGAGGTCGAGGTTGGCAAGGTTGTGGTTCGAGAAGGTGAATCAGACAACCATTTCTATTTGTTGCTTTCCGGTAGCGCACGGGTAGTCAAGGCCTTCGGAACGGATCACGAGGTCGAACTGGCTCGCTTGCATGCCGGCGATTTCTTCGGCGAGATGTGCATGCTCGAGACCCTCCCGCGAGTTGCCACGGTGCAAACGACGATTCCCGCCGTCCTGTTGCGTTTGTCCGCCATGGCATTTCTGGATCTCTACGAGAACCAGCCCGATCAACACAGCATCCTCGTGCTCAACCTGGCCCGTGACTTGTCACGCCGACTGCGCCGCCTGGACGAGGCGTTTGCGCGCCGCTGACCGGTTTTCGAACAATGTGCGGCGGTTGCCCCGGAAGACTCTCCGCCCTTCCTTGCGGAGTCGGTAATACTTCCATTTGCGCCCGGGATCGGCTTCGCGCCACGGGCCGCGCCTTCCGAAGGGTCCATTCCGGTGCATTTCCACCTTGAAAGTACCTTTCGGTTCGACCAGCCTCACATCACACGAAAGTCAAAATCCAAATCTTCGACGAACCACGTCTCACAAACGCATCCGTTTTCCGGGAAACACTCCGCCGTGGACGGCCTTTAATGGAAGAAGCACCCCAGCCGCTTTTACCGACTTCGCTCGCCGTGATCCGGTGAGCTTCTTTTTGGGGGGCGGCGCAGGGTTTGCCTGGCGTCGGATATTGGCGGCAAGCCCATTCTTTAGCGATGCCGATGTATCTGGTGGAAAAGAAACGGCTGTATCGGCGGCGAGGCGCTGTGACCGCAACTCGTCGTCGCGCCTTGGTGCAACGCGTTTTCTTCATTGTGCTGTTGGGTTGGCTGCCGATGCGGACGGAAGCCGACGGAAAAGTCTTCAAACAGCGCGCCGTCATCGCGGAAACAACCATCCCGGATCAACGGGGGCTGATTTGCTGGTCGAATGGAATCGAACGCCTCGTGATCGAAACACGTTTCAGTGGGGAAGGAACGAACTTCGCCTGGGTGGTGCCATTGCCGAGCGCGCCGGAAATTGAGCCGGGGACTACGGGAGTTTTTCCGACGCTCGACTATCAACTGCGCCCGGAACTGATTCATGATCCGACGCGGTGGTATTCCTTGTTCGGCTTTTGTCTGGCCATGAGTTGGCTCGTGATCTCCATCGCCACGACTCATAAGTTCGGCCTGCAAACCACGGCGGCTTGTTTGCTCGGGGGCGTGAGCTTGATTCCGGTCTCCCCATTCATTGCCCCGTTCGCATTTTTGTTTCTGATCTGGGGGGCTGCGCGGGTTTTGCATAACACCGGAAATCTAATCGAGGTCTTGGCCGTGGTGTTACTCATCCTGTTGCTGGCCGGATTGCTTTTGCCGGCGTTGGGCACGGCGAAAGGTCGGACGGCAACCGATGTAACCGAACTTTCATCGTCTCGGGTTGGAGCGTTTGAGACGAAGACGATTTCTGCCAAGACCACGAGCGGCTTGCTCGATTGGCTGCGCGAAAACGGCTTTTCGGTTTCGAGCAATACTGAACCGGTCATTGCGGATTACGTGAAGCGCGGCTGGGTGTTCGTCGCCAGCGAGCTGTCTCGCGATCAAACGGACGCAGGAACGAACGCGATTCATCCGCTGTCATTCAAGTTTCCAACGGAGCAACCGGTTTACCCGATGCGGCTCACGGGAGTGGACGCGGGACCTGTGAGTATTGAGTTGTACGTGTTCGGAAACCAGCAGGCTGAGGCGGCGAAGTTTACTGCGGAAACGTGCCTGTTAACGGAGTATCCGGCGGATGCCTATTGGTCCGGCAGACCCGGGACAACCCTACCGGTTCTTCATCCGTTACTGCGTTCCTGGGTGCAAGGCTGTCCAGTTGTGACGAAACTCGTTGGCCATCTTCGGCCCGCTGATATGCGCGAGGATGTGTTGATTCGGTGGAGGAACATTTCCGCACATCGACATGCGGTCTACAGCAATTCGGCGGCGATTACAACGGCAGCAAACTGGGCGACGGGGTTGTTATTGGCAGCTATTTGGCTGGCTCTGTTCGGTCGGAAAGTCAACCGGCAGGGGCGGGCAGCGATGCCGCAGATTGTGTCCGTGCTCGTGGCACTTGCCGTCGTCGCTGGTATTGCGGTTTTTGCCGGCCTGACGAAAGTCGCGGTCCGAAAAGGGAGCGTGCATTCAATGTTTAATGACATAAAGATGCTTTCACTCTCGGTGGAGATAGAGTGGAAAGACGCACCGCCAAAGTCGCTAGCGGAGGCACGCCAGGCCGTGGTGTTTCCACCTGAGATAAACACGAACAACGTGCTTTTGGGCGGCTTGATCCACGAGGAAGATTCACCAGGCAATTACATCATACGTGAATTGACGAACGGCTATCGGTTTATTTGGTACGACGGCAACGGGGCCGAGCAGACTATCGGTCCACTTCATTGATGGAATGAAGTTCCGAATTTCGGTGATTGCCCCCTTCCCGCGTTCGGAGGCTTCGGCGGGCAGGCGCCCTCTCCGCCGAGGGGAGCAAGGGTGAATTGTGCCGCAGCCGGCTCATTCCTCCCGCCGTCCACCAGGTCCTGCCTTGTTCCAGCGCGGATTGGTCGCCCGGCCGCCCGGCCCCGGATCGGCACACTAGTGGTCGCACCCGGTTAACAACCCTGCACCGATTATCGCGGGCAGCAGAAGCAGAAAGGCCCGACCGGCACGCGAGGCGCGGGAAGGCCAAAGCCGGGCATAGACGAACACAATTGCCGCGAGCACCAGCAACGGGCTGACCAATGCGAACCACGAGCGGATCACGGAAACCTCTCCCCACGTGTAAGCGGGCAGCCGCTTGGCTCCACCCACAATGAAGAACGCTGTGGCCGCCTTTGAGAGAAGAATCGCTCCGAGTAAGATGACCAGTCCCGTCGACCGGCGGCAGGTCACCCGCTCCGCCAGCGCGGCCATTCTTTCCGAGTGGCGGCGGACCACCCAGCGCATCACCCCGAGGCTGCCCAGGACCGCAGCGCATTCACACCCGACGCTGAACCAGCCGAGCCACAAACCGCGTTCCTGAAGGTAGCTGCCCAAGAAGAGCGACCCAGCCGACACTGCCGCCGCCATATTGGCCGCTGCCATATATGCCAGAACTCCCAACAAGCCCCAAAACATCCGCGCGCGCCAGACACAACCGCGGTTGGTTTTGCTGAATTCGGTCCCGAGTTCTTCCCTGCTCCCCAGGCGGCGCGTTGCCAGCCAAAAAGATTCCTCAACGGCAAGTCCCTTGGCGTGCAACTCATTTACCGACTCGCGCAAGTGGCCTTCAAGTTCCTCGACGTCCTCGACGCGGAACTGTGGGGAGATGGCGAGCTGATTGCGCCAGCACCGGATAGCGGCGTTTAAATCGAACGGGGTGTGATTTTCCATAATCGAGTCAAGGTGTTGTGAACGCTCATCCATTCTTCCCTCTCCTGCTGCAGAGCTTTTCGCCCTTCCTTGCGCAGGCGGTAATACTTCCGTTTGCGCCCGGTATCGGCTTCGCGCCAGTCCGATTCAATCAGACTCTGTCGCTCCATCCAGTGCAACACGGGGTACAACATCCCTTCCGTCCATTCGATCCTGCCTCCCGACAATTCACGCACTCGTTGGATCAGGGCATAACCATAATTCTCGCCCTCCCTCAGGACGGAAAGCACCAGCGGCACAGTGGACGCGGCCACGAGCTCTTTTGAAAGCATAGCGGCACTATGCCTAACGCTGCGATACTTGTCAAGGCTCGCGGCGCAGATCGAGACGGCTTTGGTTGTCCACCGTGACCGTGTATCCGGCGGGGACAGAAACGCGGTAGCGCAGGGTGCTGGCGTCTTTGCGCCAGCGCAACTCGATCGGGCCATCGTGGGTGGGCAACTGGCCTTCGCACCAGTCGAGATCGAGATCGGGGAAGCGCAGTTCGACCTCGTGGTGCACTACGTCCACCCGGTGCAGGCCCAGGACATCGCGGTAAAGTGTGTGCACCCCGCCGTGCGACGCGAACCCGTGGTTGCAGCTCGCGTAAGCGCCGTCGTTTTCCCAGAGCGTCCCGGTTCGCTCGACCATATAGAGCTGATAGGCGAGCGATTCGTCCAGCAGTTGCCGGCACAAACCGGCGCGTGAGAGCAGTTCGAGCCTGAGCACGTTACCGATGAACGCGTTCGCGGGATGGACCTCGGGGTAAACACCGGTTTGTTTGCGCCGCGGTCCAAAATCGGTCAGCAAGGTGCGCCAGAGACGCGGATGCGTGGTGGGGGTGGCCACATGGAAGTAGAACGCGAAGTACTGGCAGACCTCACTGCGGTTTCGGGTGATTTCGAGTTTGCCGTCTGCCCGCCGGGCGTTGTCGACGAAGAACTCTCCGTCGAACGATTGTTCCCGGATCGTGGCCCGGAGGCGATCGGCTTCGCGTTCCAGATCGGGCCGGTCGTAGAGCCGTGCGGCCGCGGCGAGGGCCTCCGCGAAAAGCATGTTGGAGGGATAATTGACATTCTGGACAAAATCGTTGGCCTTCGACCATTCGACGAACACCCAGCCTTCGAGATTTTCGAGGAGGCCGTCCGAGTTCTTGAACTTCTGGAAATAATCGAACAGTTTGAACACGCGCGGCCGCAGGGAGTCCACCAACTCGCGGTCGCCGCTACGCGCCAGGTATTCCTCCAATTGCACGACGAACCAGAGGGCCCAGTTGGGGATAAACACGCCGTCGTTGTGGTCTGCGGGGTAGCACATGGGGAGCATGCCGTCCGGAAGGAAAGCGAACGTCGATGGCAATTGGTAATTCTCGATAAAGTTTTTCTCCATGCGGGTATCACCACCGAGATCGAGCGCCACGCGGGCGATGAAGTAGCTGTCGCACAGCCAGCCGGCGCGTTCGCGTGAGGGGCAATCGGTGAACAAATCGACGGCGTTTTGGCGAAAAGTTTCGCGGCCGGCCTCGTAGAGCCGGTTCAATCGCTCGTCGCTGGCGGCGAAGTGGGCCTGCCCGACCGACGGGTTCGCATATTCGCGGAGGTGGATTTCCCGGATGGCGCAATCGCCTTCGAGCACGAGGCATTTGAGATATCGCAGCGTGTAGGGCTCGAAACTCTCGAAGGTGTAGGTGTGCGGCCCGGACTCGAGTTCCAGTTCGATGAGGTTCACGCAGTCCAGCCGTTTGAAATCGACATCGCCATCGGTCAACACCTCGTCGAATATCAGCATCAAACGTGTCCGCCGTTGAGCCGTGATGCTGACTCCGATAAACCCGGATAGATTAACGCCGAAATCGTAGATCCGGAACTGCCGCGCGGCCAACGAGGCCGGCAATCTCCCGGACAACGGTTGTGAGGCCGTGCGCAATGTGAGGTTCGTGTAGCGTTGGAGTTCGAGCGACGAAACGGTACCGATCTCCTGCTCCGTGAAGCCGCCCAGGTTCGGCCCAATACCCGTCAACGAACGGTCCCTCCACGGCTGCGCCGGCAGTGATCCTTGGGCGACAGTGCCCGTCGCACTCAAGAAGCTCGGCGACCTCAGCCTGAAATCGGGATACGGCACGCGGCGCGGCAGCAGGCGTCGGGTGGGTTGCACGGCGCATCGTGCCGGGTGACCCATCGACAGTGCGTTGGTTCGCCATGCGCAAGATTCGGGGGCGAGACCATAGGCCTCAGAGAACGGCCGTTGAAAGCTGTAGCGCTGGACGCGTTGCACGCGTTCCGGGAGCACCTGGGCTTCGAATGTCGCGCCGCCACCACCCGTTGCGGCGAGCACTTGTCCATCCGCCAGGACTTCGGCCTGGAGGAATGAGGGTTGATCGAGCAGGTAATAGCTGTTGACGTTGTATCCCGCGACCTCGATTGCGATGATATTCGTGCCCGGCTTCAGTCGCCCTGCAATTTCCCATTCATCCACACGAAAATACCCATGCGGTCCCCGGGCGGGTCCGTATCCGAGGAACGAACCGTTGAGGAAAATGCGGTAAACGGTCGAACCGGTCAGGCGCAGAACGCCGTTACGGCTGGCCGGCGCGGTGAATGCCGCGCGGAATCCGACGAACAGGTTCTTCTCCCGCTCCCGACCGGCCGGCCAGACAGGTTGCGCGGAAACGAAGTTCGGCAGGGGTTCGGACGCCGGCGCCGCGGCGATCCGACCCAGCGCGATCCAGACACAGACGATAAGCAGACGGTAAGGGATATGCGTGAGGCTACGCGGATTCATGCCCAGCCCCATACAACCAGGAGCCGCGCCAGGTCAATCCCTGCTTGGGCGAAGCCGTTTAGCGCATCAGCCGATAGTATTTGGCGGTGGCCGTAATGGGGAGCTGCAGGACGTAATTGGTCTCGACCATAGTGGGTTCGGTGAGGACGGGCGACCACTCGGGATTGAGAAGGGTATCCGCTTCCTGAAGGGCATAGATTTCCGTGGTGACCGGCCAGGTCAGGCGGAGCTCGCTGGCTTCCAGCCCCACTCCGAGGCCGATTTCCGCAGGCGGCTTGCAGTCTTCGAGCAGGTTCACGCCGGCGAATGGTCCGCAAGGTCGGATCACGGCGTACTTGACGTCGGTGAAATAAATTTTATCGCTGGCGATGAAGCGCGCGGCGGCCTGGGGTGACTGGTTCACGCCGCTGAACTTAACGTCGGGGATTTCCCAATAGGCGGTGCGCCAGGTATCGGTTCCCTCGATTGTGACGAACGCGCTGTCGGTGGTAAAGCCGAGGGACTCGATGCCGTTGCGTTCGGTTTTGTAAACCTCGGGTTTGAAGGTGGCGCCGATGAGCGCCGGGTCATCGTAATAGGTTACGCAGATCGCGAGGTGCGCTGGCGGCTGGGAACTGGGTCCGAGCGCCTCCTCGAGGATGGCAAAGTTCAGGAACTGATGCGCCGAGCCGGGAGTCCCGTCTTCGCGGGCGGGGCGAACGGCGAGCCTGCGATCAGACGCGGGGCCGGCTTCTTCCACGATCATTTCCTGATCACCGGTGCTGGAGCCGACGTCGAGGCCGGCGCGGATATTCTGGGCGAGGTCCAGTTCGACAAAACGGCCATAGGCATCGGTGCAGATATTGGGATCGGAGTAACAATCGGCGAGCGGATCCTGGCCGGCGAGGGGATGATCGCCCGTTCGAAAGACGGCGAGCTGCACGCGGGAGACATAGACCAGCGCATCTTCAGTAATGAATCGCGGACCGCCGGTGTACGCGCCGGCGTTAACGCCCTGCAGGCTCACCGCGGGGATGACCCACGAACGTCGGATCCATTGGTCGGTGCCCTGCATAACATGAAGCTGGGCCGCAGGATAAACCGCGGTCCCGCCCTGGTTATCGGTGGCATAGGCTTCGGGGCCGAACGAGATATTTGCGCCGGCGAACCCTGGGTCATCGAAGAAATCGACGCAGACCTTGATCGTGCGCGGATCATTGCAGGGCTGGCCGAGGTAGTTGTCGGTGATGCCGAAGTTGAGGAACGAGCCGTTGGCCCCGACCGCGCGCCGCAGATCATTGGCGGGCCCGATATTATCCTGGTAGAACACGGTTTGATCGCTGTCATCCAGCACGACCATGTGATCGGCGGTTCGCGTGTTGATGTCGATTCCGGCCAGGTTGGTATCCGGCTCCGGGTCGCAAGTGTCTCCCGGGGCAAAGAGATTGATTTGTTCGGGTTCGCCAAAGGCGCCCTGGGCCCCGAAGGCCACGAGCCGGATGGTAAAGCCGGGAACAGCCTCGAATCGGATGGTGCCGCCATTTACGCCGCCATAGGCGGAATTACCCTCGGCATTGGGCGGAATGGAGCCGATGAATCGGGCGCCATCGGATGGGCGGATGTCATTGGGAATCCGGAACAGGACCCAGTTCCATTTACGGTTCTTGGCGTCGACGGGAAGTTGCCCGCCGACGGGGAAATTGAGGTCCGGGAGCACCCCGGTGAGGAAGACGAAATCGCGAGGTGCGCCTTGGGCGTCGAGCACGGCCTCGTCACCGTATACCTGGACGAGGATGTCGATGAATTCGTCATCCGCCCATTCCTGGAACATGGGATCCCCGACGTTAAGATAATCCCCGACGGCCTTTTTGGCGGGATGTCCACCGATGGAGATATCGGTGACGGCATCGTCGCCGCCGCTGATGATTTGGAGTTCATTCTGGAGCCAGGCGGCGCCCGGTGGCGTGAGCCCGCCATCGGTCACAAAATAATGCACCGGTTTGGAGGCATCGATTGTTGGGGGCCATTGTTCGGGGTCAAAAGGGCCGGATTGCGAATACGCGAAATGGCAAGTGGCCATGGCGATCAGAACGAGAAGCAGGCGAGTTAAAGTCTTCATGAATATTCTATTGCGGAACTGATGAAAGGTGTAATCTGAATCCCGTCCGGCAACAACCGAAAATGGACGAAATGATTTATGGCAGGGCGCGGAGGTGGTGGGATCAGGCCGCGGGCATTGGACTGATGCTGGGGCAGTTGGTCTTGTGGGAGATTTGCGTGTCCCTGTGCGCGGCGGAAATCAATCCGCCGATTGGCCCTTACGTCAATTTACGTGAGGAGCATTTTGCGGAGACGAAGACGTTCACGGCGGCCGATCGGTTGGTGCTCACGCCGTATTTTTATTGGTACGATGTCTTCAGCATGGCGCACCTGATTGATGAGGACGGGTCGGATGCATTGACCGATCATCCGGCGACGTTGGATGGATTCAGCTATCGATCGGTGTCCTGGCACGCCGCCCAGTTGCGCGACATGATCGAAGCGGGCATCCAGGTGGTCTTGCCGGTTTACTGGGGGGAACCCTCCGCGCGTTTGACGAACCAACCGATCAGCGCGCAGCCGTGGAGTTATGCGGGGCTGCCGCCTTTGGTGTCGGCGCGGGGGCAGTTGATCGCGGAGGGACTCGAGCCGCCGCGGATTGGCCTTTTCTACGACACGTCGACGCTCGAATTCAATGCCGCGGGCCGAAAGGTGGATCTGACGACACCGGAAGGCCGGGAGTGGTTTTACGAGACCGTGCGGGATTTCTATTCCCTGATCCCGCCGAAACACTGGGCGATGATCGATGGCCATCCGATCATCTTTTTGTATAGCGCGGGCTTTGCGGCGGCCCATGACCAGAGCTGCATCGACATTTTGAAAACGTCGTTTGCCCGGGATTTTGGCGGCCGGGTACCCTATGTGGTTCGCGAAGTTTCGTGGCAGGTGACGGCCGACAACGCATATGCCTGGGGCGGGGCGCTGGGATTGAAGAACCCCGGGGTCGCATCTTTGGGGCCCGGCTACGATCACTCGGCGGTGCCGGGGCGTGAACCGTTGGTGGTCGATCGCGAGGGGGGCGCGTTTTTTGAGCGGAATTGGATCCGATTTTTGCGCCGGCCCACGCTGTGGGTGTTTGTCGAGACATGGAACGAATTTCATGAAGGGACGGATATTGCGGCCTCGATCGAGTATGGACGTGAGTACATCGGGTTGAATCGGAAGTATGCGGATTTGTTCCAAGCGGGGGTGCGGCCGGCGTTGCCACGCGGGCCGTACTCGGATTTCAAGGAAGTCGACGTCGAACTGGGTGAGACCAATGTCGTGCATGGCGTGGCCCAGGTGGAATCGGCGGATGGAGTCACGGAGGCGTTCGAGGTGGCAGGGAGTAGCTGCCGGCGGGCGGTTCCCACCGAGAACGGCGGGCGTTACATCTATTTTCGCATCGACGATTCCTTCAAATGGTCGGAGGCCATGCGGATCGTGGTTGAGGTGGAATACTTCGATTCGGGGAGTGGGGGCTTCACAATAGAGTTTGATGGAAGTGATCTGGAGGCGCCGTTCCAAGGCGCTTACACGCGGGCGGCGCGACGGGTGGCCCTGGCGGCGAGCGAGACCTGGCGGAGGGCGACCTTTACATTGGTTGACGCGCGCTTCCTGAATTCACAGAACTCCGGCGCGGACTTTCGGATTGTAGTCGAAGCCGAGGCTTTTGCCGTCCGGCGAGTTCGAGTCCGACGATTGGGATTGCCGGATGAAGCGGGGAAGGTGTTGAACGGCCTATCTCAGGATTTCTCCGGGGCCATTTACACAAACTGGATTTCGTGGGGCGCGGACGGGGCGAACTTGCGACAGTCCGATGGCATGATGCGTATGGAGGGCGGAGTGGACGGAAAACAACGATTCGCCTGCATTGTGCCAGGGGGTGGACTCGAGGCAGGGGAGATCCTGGCTCGAGTACGGGTCTCGAAGGCATCCGTGTGGGGAGGCTGGTTGGGAGGGGCTTTTTGGGGAGCGGCTTCGGAGTCGGCCCCTGGGCTTGAATGCCAATTGCGGGCAGGTAGCGGCGGGGCCGGAGAGTTGGTGCTGAGGGATTCATCGGTTGGGTTGGAGCAAGCATCGGTGGTGAACTGGCAGGCAAATCGGTGGTATTGGTTGCGGATTCGTCATGATCCGAGTGCGATCAGTGGTTATCCGGACGTGGTCGCGCGATTTTGGCCGGCCGATGGCGAGACCCGGGAGCCCTGGCAGTGGCAGGTTTATTGGGACTACTATCCGTTGCTCCCCTTGCGGCGGGGGCAGGCCGGGTTGCTGTTGCCGGGACACAGCGCGGGCGTCGCGTTGGAGTGCGATTTCTTTCTGGTTCGGAGTGAGGCCTTGCCGGAGGCGCTGGTTCGGTTGCCCGACCTGAAACCGGAACGTGCCCGCTTGAGTTGGTCGACGGGACTGAGCGCGCCCGGGCAGGAGTTATGTTTGCGGGGCACGCCGTACCAGGCTTACGCGATCGAATCGACTTCTGATTTCAGGGAGTGGTCGAGCAAAGCGGTATTCACCGACGCAATCGGCTTGACGCTATTACACGTCATACCCGGCGCAACGCACGCATCGCATTATTATCGGGCGCGGGTAGGGGATTAGGGGTGCGCGCTATGCCTGGCGCGCGGTATCCCCGACCGTTGATGCGCGGTTAACACGCCCCGGGTTGGGCGGGGGCGGTGGCGAGTTGCCGGATTTGGAGGGGGATACTGGCTTCGTGACGGCCGTCGATAGCGACTTCGATGGCGTAATGACCCGCTTTGTCGAACTTCAGTTGTTGAATGTTAATGATAAAATTGCGCGAGAGGAAATTTCCGTCATTCGGGAAAACGACGTCGGCGGGCAATTCGATGCCCGGCATGACATTGCGGCCGTCTTCGTCGACGAGGCTCATTCGGACTTTGTGAGAGCCTTCTTCGATCCGGCTGAAGACGATGCGAAGGGCGACGGAGCACTGTGGGTGTACGGCGGGGAGTTGATGGGTAACGATGGTATCGAAGGTTCCAAGGAGATTGAGTTTTCCAGCATAATCGGTTGCGGCATCGCAAAGCACGGCGACTTGAACGTCCATGGGAGAAACAGTCGTCCGTTGGAGATATGAGTCAAACCAAATCCAAAGAATCCGTTTGACTCCGGAAGGGGATTCGCGTATCGGATGACGCACGTGATGAATCGGACCGGCCAACTGCTTATCGGGGCGCTGCGACTGCGTAGCGCGGCAGTTGGGTTATAACGGCCTCTCCGGACTTTCAAAGAACCCTGCTGCCAAGTAAAGGCGGCGGGGTTTTTGTTTTTTCGGCCGGAGATTGAATGCGGGTTCGATGGTTTGGCGACGGGCCGGCGGTGAAGCATGGAAGGAACTATGAAGAAGAATCGGATCATTATTTTTGACACGACGCTCCGGGATGGCGAGCAGTGCCCCGGGGCCTCGATGAATTTGCGCGAGAAGCTCGAAGTGGCGCGGCAATTGGCGCGACTGAAGGTGGACGTGATCGAGGCGGGATTTCCCGTGACCAGCGAAGGCGATTTCTCGGCCGTGCAGACCATCGCTCGAGAAATAACCGGACCTACCATTGCCGGACTGGCGCGGTGCGTGCCGAAGGACATCGATGCGGCCGGCGCGGCGGTAAAGCCGGCGGGCAAGCGCGCGCGGATTCATGTGTTTTTGGCGACCTCGAGGATTCACCGGGAGTTCAAACTGGGCAAGGTCAAGCATGAGATCCTTCGGTTGGCGGTGGAAGGCGTTCGACGAGCGCGAAGTTATGTGTCGGATGTGGAGTTCTCGCCTGAAGATGGGTCGCGGACGGAGCCGGACTTTCTGGTGCAGGTTTGCCAGGCGGCGATTGACGCAGGAGCAACGACATTGAACATCCCGGACACAGTGGGGTGGGCGGTTCCGGAGGAGTACGGCGCATTGATTCGGCATTTGCATCAATCTGTGCCGGCGTTTCAGTCCGGGAAGGCGGTGATCAGCGTGCATTGTCATAATGATTTGGGGATGGCGGTGGCCAACTCACTGGCGGCGGTTCAGGCCGGGGCACGCCAGATCGAGTGCACCGTCAATGGCATTGGCGAGCGGGCCGGCAACGCGTCACTCGAAGAATTGGTGATGGCGATGAAGACTCGCAGCGATTATTTCGCGGCATTCGAAACGCGAGTGGCCACGCGGGAAATTGTGAAGGCCTCGAAGTTGGTTTCCCGGATGAGCGGACTGATCGTGCAGCGGAACAAGGCCATTGTGGGAGAGAACGCTTTCGCCCACAGCAGCGGGATTCACCAGGACGGCATTCTCAAGAAACGGGAGACGTATGAGATCATGGATCCCGCCGACGTCGGGTGGGGACATAGCGAATTGCCTTTGACCAAACACAGCGGACGCGCCGCAGTAGCCGCCCGCCTCAAACATTTGGGCTTCACGATGACAGATTCCGACGTGAACGCCATCATCACTCGATTCAAGGAGATCGGGGACAAGAAGAAATTCGTCTATGACGATGATCTCAGTGCGTTAGTCGAGGGCCATATCACCGAGGTGCCGGAGACGTGGTCACTGGAGTACCTTCATGTGTCCAGCGGGAGCCACAGCGTTCCGACCGCGACAGTCCGGATTAAGAAGGCGGGACGCAAATCAGAGATTTTGCAGGATGCCGGCACCGGAGACGGGCCGGTTGACGCCGCATTGAAGACGATCGACCGATTGACGAACATGCGCGGCCGATTGATCGACTACGGATTGCGGGCGGTTTCGCAGGGTAAAGATGCCCTGGGCGAGGTCACAATCAAGGCGGATTTTGGCGGCGAGCTCGTGAGCGGCAAAGGGGCCAGCACGGACGTGATCGAAGCCAGCGCGCGCGCTTATTTGAATGCGGTGAACCGGTTTCACTCCGAAGCTGGCCGTCGATCGAAGAAGAAGGCGCCGCGTTTACAGCCATGAGACGGGGAATGCGTATGGCATGGAGGGACGAGCTCTGCGAGTCCCCAGAATCCTTGATCGCTCAAAGATGTTGCGGACAGATCAACTTTGGGTTGGGTTGTTTACGGGATCAAGGATTCAATCAGCGAGGCGTATGGCAAACGGGAAGATTAGGGCCTCGTGGAACTCGGCCCTCCGGTTTGCATATTCGCCCCGGAGGGACGAGCTCTGCGAGTCCCCAGAATCCTTGATCGCTCAAAGATGTTGCGGACAGATCAACTTTGGGTTGGGTTGTTTACGGGATCAAGGATTCAATCAGCGAGGCGTATGGCAAACGGGAAGATCAGGGCCTCGTGGAACTCGGCCCTCCGACAGATTGGCCCTCCAAGAGTTTGGGATCGATTGTGAGATAGAATTATGAAAGGCAGTGACCAAGTTTGGCAGGAGTCGCCGGTGGTGCGGCGTTACCTCGAAGGCGTGCGCGGTGGAATCCCGCTCGCCGCGGAGCAGATCAACATTCTGCTGCGGCTGATTCGGGCCGCGCGAAGGGGGGTGAGCCGATTTCTGGACCTGGGTTGCGGCGACGGGGTGTTGGGTTTGGCGCTGCTGGAGGCGCAGCCGCAGGCCCACGGCGTTTTCCTGGATTTTTCTGAACCCATGCTCCGAGCCGCCCGGGAGAAGTTGGAAGCCGCCGGCCGGGTGGGGCACGAATTTGTCCTGGCGGATTATGGCGAGCCGCGTTGGATGGAGCGACGGGAATTGACGGCGCTGTTCGACGTGGTGGTTTCGGGCTTTTCCATTCATCACCAACCCGATCATCGGAAGCGCCAACTCTACGGCGAAATCCTGGAATTGTTGGAGCCAGGTGGGTTGTTCCTGAACCTGGAACATGTGGCGTCGCGGAGTGCCTGGGGCGCGTTGTTGTTTGACGAATATTTCATCGACTCGCTCTGCGACTATCACGCCCGAGACGGGAACAGGATGTCGCGGCAGGCGATCGCGGATGCTTACGTTCACCGGGCCGACAAGTCGGCGAACATTCTGTTGCCAGTGGAAGACCAGTGCGTTTGGCTGCGTGAATTGGGATATGACCGGGTGGATTGCTATTTCAAGACCTTCGAATTGGCGCTTTTCGGTGGAGGCCGCCCAGAGGCCGCGCCGGAGTAAAGTCAATGGGGTGAAGGACCTTTCACTCCGTGGTCCGATTCACAGCCGCGCCCCTGCTTCGTGGTCAAGGAAGAGATAACAATTCCGGTGCGCGCGGAGCAATGAAGCCGGAACGTCGGGCGTGATTTCAGCGTGGACGATTTTGCGCACGATTTCGGCCTTGGCCGGGCCGGTGGCCAGCAACCAGACTTCTTCGGTGGCCAACAAGTGTTTGAGCCCGACCGTCAGGCCCCACGTGGGGACGCGGGAATGGGACAAATATTTCGCGGAGGTGGCGACGGTCTGCGGATGAAGTTGCACGCGCCGGGTCGGGCTATCTGCCGGGGTGCCGGGTTCATTCATGCCAAGGTGGCCATTGAGTCCGATGCCGAGGAGCGTGAGTTGGAATCCTGAGCCGATGGCGAGGTCAAACTCATGGCAGACCTGGGCGGAATCGTGTGAATCGGTGTTCAAGACCTGGAATTTGCCGGCTGCCAAGTCGACGTGGTCCACGAGATGATCGCGAAGCATATTGGCGCACCGGCCGGGATCGTCGGGCGCCAAGTCTCCGAATTCATCCAGGGCGAATATCTCCGCGTCCCGGAAGGAAACAAGTCCCTGGCGATATCCAGCGACCATGGCGGCAAAGAGCGGATTTGGGGTGTGCCCGGAGGCCAGGCAGATCTTGAGCCGCGGTTGAACCCGGAGACGATCGCGCCAGAGGCTTGCGGCGCAACGGATCCAGGATTCGTGGGAATCGAAGCGTAGCAGGTGCATCGCGCTAGCCCGGGAATTTCACACGTGAAAGGCCCGCTTCCATCCATCTGGTGTTCGGGTGAAATTTCCGGGCTGGAAACTCCCGATCTTCGTAAGCCACCCGGATATGCAGAATAATGGGATCAGCATGCGGGTTTATTTGGCGCCTTGATCAATCCAAGCGCGGAGCGTGGCGATCTGTTCTTTGGACAATGCCGGGTAATCGTCGCGGTAGTCGAGCGGTGGCATTTCCATTTCTTCGACGAGATCGGCGACGTAGTGGATGACGGGGCTCTCGGCGCTCTTGCCCGGAATGATTGCCGGTTTGCCGCTCTCTCCCCCCTTGATAAAGGTTTCGCGCGTGGCGACCTCGAAGCGGCTCTTGGGTCGCTTTCCGCTATGGCATTTCAAACAGGAAACCTCGATGATCTTCTTGATGTCATCCTCGAAGGTCAGGCCAGTTTGATTGGAGGCGGGCGGCAACTTCGAGATATCTGGCGGTTTGTCGGCCGCAAATGCGGAATAAGAAGGAGCGATGACCGCCCCCGCGGCCATAAAGGCGAAAGTGATCAACATTTTGTTCATCTGAGGCGGCATTTGAACAAAATGGCGGGGATCGTCAAAGAGATTTCATCGGTCGATTCGGCACACTGCAAAAGCGGCCGACCATCAAGAACCGGGGACGACTTGCGGTCAACCATGGTTGAAGTACTACAACCGCGAGAGAAGGGGACGAGTCAGGCCGACTGTGAGGGTCCGGGAGGTGAGATGCCCATCCATCCCGGGGGAGAGCCACTTCGCTTACATTTGTGTTGACTCCGCCCCTGTCGGAGTGAGATACACGAATCAAGCTTTCCGAAACCCCATGTGCTTTGATGTAACCCGAACCGTCTTACGACCTCCCGGAGCAGTGCTTTGGGCCGCGTCACCAGAGGCGATGGTGGCGAGAGTGCCGGTTCCTTTGGTGCCTTGGGATGAGGAGAGCCGCGCAGGATTAAAGTCGAACTCAAACATACCCTTATGAAGAATCTCAGAAAACTGGCCATTATGGCCTCGGTGTTAGGGGCACTTGCATGTGCCACGTATACCGCAGCCGCCGCCGCTTCGCTGGGAGCGAATTTCGTCGGCAGGGATAGCGCCGGTGGCGATTTGCCGGGCCCCAGTCTGCTGCCCGACGAAGTGGCGGGCGTGGTGCCCCAGGATCATTGGAGCAACGTGGGGGACGGATCAGCCAACTACTCCGGGTCGACGCTGCTTGAAGATAACGCGGGAACCCTGACTGTGGTTGAGTTGGTTTATAACGCCAACGACAGTTGGAACAGCGACGGTGGGCAGACCACGCCTGACGAAAAGCTCATGAAGGGCATTCAGAAGGCCAACCCCGACCCGGATGGCGATCTGGGACCTACGTCGGTCATGACGTTCACCATCAGAAACCTGCCGCAGGGCAATTTCGACGTGATTGCCTACACTTCGCACAACGGCGGTGCACCCATCGCGCAATTCACTTTGGGTAGCACCAGCTACTTTGTGCAATGCCAGGTCGCCTATGGCGGGACATTCATTCAAGGCACGGCTACCACTCAAGCCGCCGCCACCGTCGCCAATTACGTCCGGTGGAACGGGGTTGCCGCAGATGCCAATGGCCAAATCCGCTTCACGGCGCAGAAAGTTGACGTGCCTCAGGCCGCCGACGGGATCGGTGTCGCCGGCATTCAGATCATCGCCAACGGTGGGGTGACCTTCCCGCCACAGACGGCACCGCCGTTAATCACGGACGCGAGCCTGCCGGCGGATACCGTGGCCCTGCAAGGCGGCACGGCCAGTTTCGCGGTCGCGACCGACCAGCCACTGATTTGGGATATTCAATGGCGCAAAAATGGGGTCGATATTGCCGGAGCAACTGGCCCGACCTACACCACACCGGCCCTCGCCCTGACCGACGACGGCGCCAAATTCGACGCGGTCATCTCGAATGGCAATGGCAGCGTGACAACGCGGGCTGCCTCGGTGGGTGTGGACGCCCCGTCGCCCGAGGTCCTCGCTCGCGGGTTCCTGAACGTCGACTATTATTACGACACGGGTGCGGGAGTGCTTGTGGCCGACCTCTTCACGAACACGACGAAATTCCCCGATAACCCGGATAGACGAGCCTACAGCGGCAAGGCGGGGGTGGATCAGACTGCGCCTGATCTCAGCAACTTCGGCGTCCGCATCACGGGATGGGTCGAGCCGCCTGTCTCGGGCTCCTATACTTTCTTCCTGCGAAGCGACGACGGCTCCGAGCTATATCTGAACGAAACGGCCGGGGGTGACCCGCCGAATCCGTCCGTCGATTCCCCCATCGCGTATGAAGAAACCTGTTGCCAGGCGTTCCTGGAACCCGACGCTTCTCCCACAGTGACATCTCTGCCAATTTCGCTGACCTCCGGCCAGCGCTACGGCATCACGGTCCTCATGAAAGAGGCTGGTGGCGGCGATTACGTCTATGTGGCGTGGCGGATGGCCGGGGACACGAATGCGGCGGCGAATTTGCAGCCCATCGCGGGTCCGAACCTCTGGGGCATGCTTTCTGGAGCCGGTCATCGTTTCAATATCACCCAACAACCCCAGAGCCAGACCGTGGTCGAGGAACGCGCAGCGACCGTGAGGATCCAGATCCAGACCCTTCCCGATGCGGGCGAGTATTCGCTGCAATGGCTCAAGAACGGCACGCCGATCCCGGGTGCCACGGGCAACAGTTACAAAACATCCACCCTCAGTGTGGCGGACAGCGGCGCAGTTTACGTTGCCAGGATGTATACGCTATTCGGGCAAGTGGACAGCGATCCCGCCACGATCACCGTAGTACCGGATACCTTCCCACCAGTGCCCTCGGCGGGTGCCATTGTCAGCAGCGACGGCACGACGGTCGATCTCGGTGTCGGGTTCGATGAGCGCGTCAATGACACGACCGCCGGTGTGGCCGGCAACTATTCCATCTCGCAAGGAACGATTTCGAGCTTCACCTACTACCCGAAGTCGCAAAGTGCCCTGCTCAAGGTGACCGGGCTTGCCGCCGGCGGCAGCACGACTGTCACAGTCAAGAACGTGACGGATGCCAAAGGTAATGCCATCGCCTCGGTCGATGTCCCCGTCACTGTCTCCACCAAGATCAAGTGGGGGGTAGTGGGCGGCGCTCAATTGGGGCTCGCGGGCAATTATGTCGTGCCCGTCTCCGACAAGGGATTCGACATCTATTCCAACGGTTTTGGCGAGTGGGGCACCTACGACGAAGCCACCTTCGTATATGAGCAGATCACCGGTGATTTCGATAAGAAGGCCCAAGTGATCTACCAGGATAACTCCAGTCAGTGGGCGCGGGCCGGGCTCATCGCCCGGGACGTCACCAACTTTGGCGTGGACAGCGCCGCCCAGAACGGCGGGGCGGCGGGACGTTACCAAAAGGTTCATGTCAACCCGACTGGGCCAACCCTGACCGGACCTGGAACGGACGGTAATAACAATTGGGAAGGCAACCGTAGGCTTCTGACCGGAGGCGCAACGGATTCCGCGCCCGCCGGCGGCGGCCCGCTCGATTATCCCAATTGCTGGGTTCGTATCCAGCGCACCGGCCAGACTTTCACCATCTTCCGGAGCACGGATGGCGAGAATTGGACCCTATTGGGTGCCACGACGTGGCCGGATACCGCAGGCACAAACGGTGTGGTCATGCCGGATACGGTATTTGTCGGCCCCGAGTTCTCTCCGGAGAATGGGAACATCACGAATGTAGGGGATCAGGGGACATTCCTGGCCCAGATTCGAAACTACGGTGACACCTTCGAAACGTCCGTGCAACCTGGTCCGCTCACCATCTCCGTTGTGGGCGGCAACGTGCAAATCACCTGGCCCGGTGCGGGCACGCTTCAGCGCACTCCAGCCCTTGGTGGCACCTGGACGGATGTTCAAGGGACCAGTCCGGCGACTGTGACGGATGAGGGCTTCTATCGGCTCCGAAACTAGACCGATCAATGCTCACACAAAGGACCGGGCTTCTGCCCGGTCCTTTTTTTGTGCCCGCTCTATAGCCGCGCTCGTGAGCGCTTTGAACGGGTTTGTGCCATCGATTTGCGCGCTGACCACGCGGGTTTGCCGGGAACTTGCGTTTCAGGGTATGGTTCGTTAGCCTCCGCAATCATTGAAAGCGGTATTGGTATGCTGTTGCATCTGGGGGCTGAGCGCTAGCGTTCCCAGCGCCGCCCCAGTCCAACCCCATGGTTGGGAGGAGGGAACGGGATTTCGTTGGTTGACGCTTGAAGTGCCCACTACCGGGCGGACCGGTTTCCAACGCATGGACCTCCAGTCGACCGGAGTCGCGTTCACCAATATCCTCGGCGAATGGGAGGGCGCTGCCAACCGCGTGCTTTTCAACGGGTCCGGCGTCGCCCTGGGGGACTTCGACCGCGACGGCCGGTCGGACATATTTATTTGCGGCATGGACACCCCCAACGCGCTGTTTCGGAACCTGGGCGACTGGAAGTTCAAAGAGGTGACCCGGGAATCGGGCCTCGCCTTCGACGGTAAATTTTACCGTGGCGCGGTGTTCGCGGATTTGAACGGGGACGACTGGCTGGACCTGTTGATTTCCACGACGGGCCAAGGAGTGCTTTGTTTTTTGAACGACGGCCATTCACATTTCAAGGACATGAGCGCTGTGGCCGGCACGGTCAGCAGACACGGCAGTGTCACGCTGGCCCTGGCCGACATCGATGGCAACGGCACGCTGGACCTTTACATTGCAAACAACCGGGCCGACGACATCCGTGATCGCGGCAAGGTTGACATCTACATGTCGCGCGACCGCCAACTCGTCATCCCGCCGTCGCTGGCGGACCGCCTGGTCGTGGTGCAAAACCGTGTGCTCGAGTATGGCGAGCCGGACCAGCTGTTGTTAAATGATGGCCAAGGCGTGTTCACGCCAGTGGCCTGGACCAATGGCGCCTTTCTTGACGAAAAAGGCGAGCCCCTGAACTCCGAGCCGCGAGACTGGGCCCTGACGGCCACGTTCCGCGACGTCAATGACGACGCCGCGCCGGACATTTATGTGTGCAATGATTACTGGTCGCCCGACCGGTTCTGGATCAATGATGGGCACGGTCATTTCCGGGCCGTCGAGGACCTGGCCCTCCGCCATACCAGCGCAAGTTCGATGGGGATCGACTTCGCGGATATCGACCGCGATGGGCACCTGGACTTCGTGGTGTTGGACATGCTCAGCCGCGATGCCCGCTTGCGCAAAAGGCAGATGCTCGCGCAGACGCCCATGGCTTCGCGCGTGGGAGTGATCGACGATCGCCCGCAGATCATGCGCAACACCCTCCTCCACAACCGCGGCGATGGAACGTTCGAGGAACTGGCCGATTATGCCGGCCTCCCCGGCTCCGAATGGTCGTGGTCTCCCACGTTTATCGATGTCGATCTCGATGGGTATCAGGATCTCCTGATCCCCGCGGGTCATACCAAGGATGTGCAAGACCTTGACGCCGCTGCGGCGATCCAGGCGCGCCAGCGTTCCTATGCCTCCATCACCGATCCTGCCGAACGACAGAAGGCATTCACGACGGACAAGATGCTCAACGCCCGTCTTTACCCCGAACTCGAAATGCCCGTGGTGGCTTTACGTAATCGGGGAAACCTCACCTTCGAGGAAACGACGTCCATTTGGGGGACGGACGATCTGGCCACCCATCACGGGATTGCCCTGGCGGATTTGGACAATGACGGCGATCTCGATTTTGTGGTCAATAACCTCGGCCAGGCCGCCGGCGTCTATCGCAACGAATCGACGGCCCCTCGGGTCGCGGTCCGGTTGAAGGGACTGCCGCCGAACACCCAAGGGATCGGAGCCAAGGTCACGTTCTTGAACGGCGCCATTCCCGTCCAAAGCGAGGAGGTCATCGCGGGCGGGAGATATCTTTCGGGTTCGGATCCCCGGCTTATGTTCGCCTGCGGCGAAAACGCATCAGGCATGAGGATTGAAGTGCGCTGGCGCAGTGGCAAGACCAGCGTAGTGACCGACGTCCGAGCGAACCGGATCTACGAGATCGATGAGGCGTTCGCCGCATCGGAAGTTCTCGCTCCAGGCCACCCATCACCTCAACCATTCTTCGAGGATGCGACCGGTCGGCTCGATCATTCTCACGTGGAAGAATCGTTTGATGATTTTGTCCGGCAACCGTTGCTGCCCCGCAAACTGAGCCAGCTCGGACCCGGGGTGGCGTGGTTCGACGTCAACCGGGATGGTCACGAGGATTTGATCGTCGGCGGCGGCAAGGGCGGCAGGCTCGCCCTCTTTCTCGGAGACGGGCGGGGCGGGTTCAAACCGGACCAGACCCCGCCATTCAATGCCGTAGTCACCCGGGATCAAACCTCGATCCTCGGATGGTCCAACCCGATGGGTCACGCGCTCATCCTGGCCGGGGCCGCCAATTATGAAGATGGCCTCCCGATCGGCGGCGCCGTCCGCCAATACGATCCCCTCGCGGGTGCGGCCAATGATCTCATCCCGGCCGATCCATCGAGCACGGGCCCATTGGCCCTCGCCGACATCGATGGTGATGGCGATCTTGATCTTTTCGTGGGTGGCCGGGTGATGGCCGGGCAATGGCCGGAGCCGGCATCGTCCCGGATTTTTCGGAACGAGGCGGGCCGATGGGTCCTGGATTCCACGCGATCGGCGGCGCTCAAGCATGTGGGGTTGGTCAGCGGGGCGGTGTTCAGTGATTTGGATGGCGACGGACGGCCGGAGCTGCTCCTGGCGTGTGAATGGGGTCCGATCCGCGTGTTCCGGATCTTGGGCGGTGGGCTGAGCGAATTGACGGAGGCGTTGGGTCTGGACCGTTTCAAGGGTTGGTGGAACGGGGTAACCACCGGGGATCTCGATAATGATGGGCGGCTGGATATTGTCGCTTCGAACTGGGGCTTGAACGGTTCCTACCACCCGACTTCCAACCATCCTGTCCAGGTCTATTACTTCGATTGGAGTGGCGCCAACAGCGTGGATATCATCGAGACGGAATTCGATCCCGAAATCAAGGAGACCGTTCCCAAGCGCATGCGGGACAGTCTGGCGGCTTCTTTGCCGTGGATCGTCGAACGCTTCCCTACGCACAAAGCATTCGCGGAGGCCTCGATCTCGCAGTTACTCGGCGGCGATCTAAAGCGGACCAAGGTGGTTGACGCCAATACTCTCGGGTCGACCGTTTTCCTGAACCGCGGCGGTCGATTCGAACCGGTTGAGATGCCCGCGGAAGCCCAGTTCACCGCCGCATTTGCCGTTGTGGTGGCGGACATGGACGGCGACGGAAATGAAGATGTCTTCCTAAGTCAGAACTTTTTCGCCACCGAGCTCGGAACCCCTCGTTTGGATGCCGGTCGCGGGCTATGGCTGAAGGGAAATGGCCGCGGCAGACTGGAATCGGTTCGGGGGCAGGACTCGGGCGTGGAGGTCTATGGGGAACAGCGCGGGGCCGCCGTCGCGGATTTCAACGAAGACGGTCGTGTTGATCTCGTGGTCACCCAGAACGGTGCCACCACTCGTTTGTTCGAAAACCGGCGCGCCGTTCCCGGGCTCAGGGTCCGACTCCGTGGACCATCCACCAATCCACTGGCGATAGGGGCAGTCATGCGTCTGGCATATAGCGAGCGGAGCGGACCGGCCCGAGAAGTTCGAGCCGGCAGCGGTTACTGGTCACAAGACAGTGCGGTGCAGGTGATGGCTGTCTCCGAAGTTCCGGCCAATCTTACGATTTGTTGGCCCGCAGGAAACGTCACTACGACCCGGCTGGAAACTCGCCTTAGGGAAATCACTGTCGATCAGGACGGCAAGGTGCTCGCCTCAACCCCGGCTGGTCGTTGAATGCCCGTGTGAAGGTCACGCCAATTCCCAGGGCGGGCGATAATCTCGCGTCAATAGTTTTGTGGCCTGGTCATCTCCCACGATGATTTCCTTTTCCGGGTCCCATTGGATTTTGCGTTCGGTGAGCATGCTGATCAGGCCCAGGTGGCCTGGGATTGCCGAGTGATGCGCCACTTCAGCCGGAGTAATGGTCGGTTTACGCGATTTGACGCAATCCAGAAAATTGCGATGATGGTTGCGCGACTCGTAGAGTTTCACCTTTCGGAGGTTGTCGGGCAGCCGCGTGATGTCTTTCCACTCCGGATTCGAGGAATCGAAGGCGCCGCGGTCGACCCAGACCCAGCCGTCGGTACCGATCCATTTGGTACCTCCACGAATATCCGCCTGGCCGCCCGCGATGATCATGGTGATGTCTCGCGGGTATTTGAGGGTAATTCGGTAATTGGTGCAGGTATTCCAGACGGCGTCTTTGGGCGGGAATTCACCGTGTCCGTCAATCTCATGGGGACCGGTGTTGTCGAAATCGAGTCCCCAATGGGCGATGTCGCCATGGTGGCCGATCCAATCGAGCAGTTGACCTCCGCCGGTGTTATAGTTCCAACGCCAGTTCATGTGCACACGCGCTTCGATATAAGGCATCATCTTTGACGGACCGATCCAGAAGCCATAGTCGAGGCGTGCCGGCGGTTCCGTGACCTGGCGTTTGTCGCCGGTCCCGGCAAAGTCGGTGTGACCACCCGGCAGACCGACCTCGACCCGAGTGACATTGCCGATAAGGCCATTACGGACAATCTCGGCAGCCTTATGGAAATTTGCGACTGACCGCTGCCAGGATCCCGTCTGCCAGATCCGTTCGTTGCGTTGCACAGCATGGACGATCGCCTGTTGTTCGGCGATGGTTCGAGCGAGCGGTTTCTCCCCGTAAATATCCTTCTTTCGGTTAGCCGCTTCGACGGCGACGAGGGCATGCCAGTGATCCGGCACCGCCAGCATCACGGCGTCGATGTCTTCGCGGGCCAGGAGTTCGCGGAAATCGTGGTAGGTCTTGCAGTCGCTGTTTTTGTAGTGGCCATTCACAGTATTGACCGCTTTTTCAAGGTGCTCTTTGTCGAGATCGCAGGCGGCCACAACCTGACAGTCCGATTGTGCCAGGAACGCATCCGTGTTACCGGGACCCATCATGCCCCAACCGACGACACCCATCGTGATGCGGTTGGACGGCGCGGGTTGTCCGGCAGCGCCCAGGACGCGGCCAGGGACAATCAGAGGAGCGGCGACGGCGGCGCCGGTGCTGGCCAGGAATTGGCGACGGCTTAATGCGGATCGGGATAGCGGATTCTTCATAAGGAGGAATCTCGCGCCGTTACGGGGCATTTTCTAGTTAAAAAAGTCCCACGGCAAACCCCGCAAAACGCCAATTGTAAACTCCAGTAAGAAACCCTAGTTTGCATTAAGCAACGGCCAGTCCGATGGAGGACTGGGAATTGAGAACGGACACGGCATGGGGCCCGCGTTAAATCTACGAATCATTCCTGCCTATGACCCTGCCTGAGGCCCGAGGTCGTCACGCGACGCTGGTGAGAGAGCTACGGGAGCATGATCATCGATACTACGTCCTGGCGCACCCAACGATCAGTGATGTTGAATACGACCGCCTTTATCATGAGTTACTGGAACTGGAGCAGCGCCATCCCGAGCTGATTACCCCGGATTCCCCATCTCAACGGGTAGGCGGTCAACCGCTCGCCGAATTCCGGCCAGTGCGACATGCCGTCCCAATGTTGAGCCTGGACAACACCTATTCCGAGAATGAGGTTCGGGAGTTCATCCTGCGGGTGCAGCGTCTCCTCCCGGGCATGCCACTGGAATGGACCGTCGAACCGAAGATTGACGGAGTGGCCGTAAACCTTCGCTATGAGGGGGTACGCTCGCCGCGGGTGCGACGCGCGGCGATGGCACCACCGGAGACGATATCACCGCGAACTTAAGGACGATTCGCAGTCTGCCGTTACGGTTGCGACTCGCCGGAGAAACATCCTTGAAGCCGGACCGCCAATCCGGCCTGTCCGTATCCAAAACCATTCCGGAGCTCCTGGAAGTCCGGGGTGAAGTATTCATGAGCCGGAAGGGCTTTGCGCTAATGAACCGAGAGCGAGAAGGCGCCGGGGAGGAGCCATTCGCCAACCCGCGTAATGCGACGGCGGGTTCCTTGAAGCAACTGGACCCGAGTGCGGTGGCGCGGCGTCCACTGCAGGCGATCTTTTATGGGATAGGCGCCTACGAGTCGGCGTCAGGATCGGCCGGCATTCCTGCCACGCAAAGCGGGGTTTTGAGTTGGTTGCGCGGCCTGGGGTTTCGAACTGCCGATCGGTTGTGGATTTGCCATGACGTTGGGGAGTTGATTGGCGCGTTGGAAGAGTTAAATGCCGTTCGCCGCGAATTCGATTACGAGACGGATGGGGCGGTCATCAAGTTGAACGCGATCGAACTGCGCGAGCGAGTGGGCCGGACCGCGAAGGCGCCGCGTTGGGCGATGGCGTACAAGTATGCGGGGGAACAGGCGGAAACGACGCTCCGGGGGATTACGATCCAGGTGGGCCGGACGGGGGTATTAACGCCGGTTGCGGAGCTGGAACCGGTGCTGCTCGCGGGCAGCACAATCAGCCGGGCCACACTCCACAATGCGGACGAGTTGCGTCGTAAAGAACTTCGCATCGGCGATACGGTGGTCCTGGAGAAAGCCGGAGAAGTCATTCCGGCGGTCGTCCGGGTAATTGTCGAGCGCCGAACGGGACGCGAGAAGCCTTTTGAATTTCCCCGGGTTTGCCCCGAATGCGGTTCGACCGTCGCGCGCGAACGAGTGCAGGGAGAGGCCGGGGTTCAATGGAAATGTCCCAATCCCGATTGTCCGGCCCAGGTGCGAGGCAGGATCGAACATTGGTGTTCGCGCGGGGCTATGGACATAGAGGGCGGGGGTGAGGTGCTGGTGGGACAATTGGTGCGGCGGGGACTCGTGCGGGACGTTTCGGATTTGTATCGGTTGAAGCTGGTGGAGTTGGTTGAGCTCGAAAGAATGGGAGAGAAGTCCGCGCAGAAGTTTCTCGATGGTGTTGCCGCGAGCAAGCATCGCGACCTCTGGCGGCTCTTGTTTGGATTGGGAATTCTGCATGTCGGAGCGGGTGTGGCGAAGGCGTTGGGGATGCATTTCGCAACGTTGGATGACATCTTCGCGGCAGGCGTTGGGCCGCTCCAGCGAGTGGAAGACATTGGAGAAGTCATCGCGCAGAGCATTGTGGATTGGTATGCGGACGCACGAAACCGGGAATTGGTTGGGCGGCTGCGGAATGCCGGGTTGAATTTCAATTCGGAAATGCACGTGGCCTCCGCCCGAGGCAGGTCCTTGTCCGGTAAGAATCTGGTGTTGACCGGCACCTTACCTTCCATGACCCGGGAAGAAGCGACGGAGAAGATCGAAGCCTTGGGAGGGAAGGTGCGCGCCAGCGTAAGCCGTAAAACCGATTACGTTCTGGCGGGAGAAGATGCCGGTTCGAAACTGGAGCAGGCGCGGCAACTTGGAGTACCAGTGATCGACGAGGCGGAGTTCCGGCGTCTGACGAAGTGAAAAGTCGAGGTCGTGCGCGATCCGACCAAGCACAGAAAAGCCGGTTCACTTCGCTCCCTGACTGAGTTAGGATTTGGGCGCAATGGGCGGCAGAGTGTTCGATTTGGATTACTTACGAGCCTTGGTGACTTCGCCGATTTTCCTGGTATTCACGGCCTTTTGGGTATGGATGCTGGTTGACGCCATACGTCGGCGGGAGTGGCTTTGGGCGGCGATGATCTTTTTCTTCTCGTATCTGACGGCGTTGCTCTATTTCTTTCTCGTGTATCGGCAGTCCCCGGTGGCGACCCGTGGTTTTGAACTGCCCGGGGCGGTCGATCGCCGGCGGATCCGCGAACTCGAAGCGCAGATTCACCACCTCGACAAGCCGCACCATTATCTGGAATTGGGCGATATTTTTTTCCACCAAGGCAAGCTGGTCAAGGCGGAGACCGCCTATCGGGCCGCACAGGAGCGAGATCCCGAGGATCTGGACATACGGGCGCACCTGGGGCATTGCCTATTGAGGCAGGGCCGACCTGCGGAGGCGCGGCCGTTGCTGGAGCGTGTTTGCCAGGAGGCCCCGGAACATGACTATGGCCATTCGTTGATGGCATTGGCGGAAACGCGGACGGCAGTAGGCGATATCGACGGGGCAATCCCGATCTGGCAGCAGGTCACGGAACATCATTCCTACCCACGCGCCCGGGTGCAATTGGCGGAGTTGTGCCTGGCCAAGGGACAAACCGAAATCGCACAAGCGTTGCTTCGGGAGGTCCTGGACGACGAGCCGCATGCGCCCGGGTTCCAAAGAAAACGTGATCGCGTCTGGGTGCGTCGGGCTCGGCGTATCCTGCGGCGGGGCAAGTAACAACAAAGCTGGGACGCGATTTTCAAAGATTATGTCCGCTTAAAAACGCGCCAGGCCGGGAATGAGGTTGCTTTCCCTTCGGCCATATCTGGGTCTAGACAAAGCCTGAGGTGTCGGGCATAACTCTCAACCAATGGCTGGTCCTACCGGAAACGACGAAGCCCAACTGGCCCAGACGATTGAGATGTTTGAAGTCATCACTCAATCGCAGCCTTAGGATTATCAGTCGCTGGAAATCCTGAAGGAAGCATACTTCAAACTGAGCCGGCAAAAGGACGTGGTCAATACGTCGAAACGGATTGCCCAGGCCTACGTTCAACTGGGCCAGCTTTCTTCGGCCATCCTCGAATACGAAACCATCCTCCAGCGTTACCCGGATGATCCCGACGTCAAAGCGGCCCTGCTTGACATCGAAAGCAAGGCGGGCAATTTCGCCGGCGCTGCCGGGGCAGAAGACCGGGAGGCCGCTGTGCAATCCGAGCCCGGCCAACGGGTGGAACCTACCGCACAGGCCGAGGACATGGATGATGGCCGCATGGCGATGGAGAAGATCTTTGTAGAAGGCCGGCAATTGGCCGCGCCGGATTTCAATCTCTGCTGGAGAACGCCCAAAGTGGGCGATCCGGCTGGAACGATTCACGAGCCGTTCATCCAGTTGCTCGCGGACAAGGGCCTGGTGCCGTTGGAGCGGTCCTTGAAACTGGTGTGTGACCGGTCCCGGCTCCCCTTTTTGCCGCTGGATAAGTATGACATCGATGTCGATGTGGCGCGCGGTTTCCCCCGCGAGATCTGCCATCGATGGTGCGTCCTGCCATTCGACCGGATGAGCAAGTCGTGTCCTGGTTGCCACCGCCAATCCCTTCAATCAGCAGGCGGCCATGGAACTTGGCCGACGCCACCCGAAGCCGGCTGCTTTGGTATCTGTGCCCGCCGGGTGAACTGGTGCGGGACCATTCGCAAAATCGTCCGCTGATCTCATGCCCCCTCGTGAAAAGCATTTGGTGAACGCATCGCCGACGCCCTCGTCGAAGACGGGTTGCTCTCCATCCAGCAGGTAGACGAACTGCTGGAACAGCAGAAGCAAGGAAGGCACCCGCCTGCTGAAGCTTATCCTCGAGAAGGCCTACGTCAGCGAGACAGGACATGGCGGTCTCCATGGGACGCGTGCTGAACGTGGCCGCCGATCAATCTCGGCCGCATTAGCATCCCCCCGGATGTCGCCGAGTCTGCTCCCGCGCGAAATCGGCCACAACCACAAGGTCGTCCCCGTCTCCCGCCTCGAAAACAAGTTGTTCCTCGCGATGGCCGACCCGCTCAATGTGCTGGCCCTCGACGACGTCAAGCGCATCACGAAGCTTGAAGTCGTGCCCCTGATCGCCTCCGAGAAAGCGATCATCGACAAGCTCAACAACCTGGACGCCGCCAAGGCGGCACGCATGGAGGACATCATCCAGGACGCGCAGAAGCAGGGCCGATGACGAAGCCGAGGCCGACCATCTTGAGATCACGCGTGAGACGATCGAAGAAGTCAACCTGGACCAGCTCGCCGCCTCGAGCGAGGAAGCCCCGGTCATCAAGCTGGCCAACCTGATCCTCGTCCAGGCCATCAAAGACCGCGCCAGCGACATCCATATCGAGCCGTTTGAAAAAACGGTGCGCCTGCGCTATCGCGATCGACGGCGTCGCTCCTGGATGCCACGCCGCCGCCCAAGCAAATGCAGGTGCGCCCTGATCTCGCGCTTCAAGATCATGAGCAGCCTGGACATCGCCGAGCGCCGGCTGCCGCAGGACGGACGCATGCGCGTGAAAGTCGGCGGAAGGATTATCGATTTGCGCGTGTCGATTCATGCCCACGGTCCACGGCGAGAAGATGCGTGCTGCGCATCCTGGACAAATCCAATCTCTCCGCCAGCCTGGACAAACTGGGACTCGATCCTGATACCTTCCGCCGCGTCAAAGCTGCGGTGGACGCGCCCGCATGGCTTGATCCTCGTGACCGGCCCGACCGGCTCGGGCAAGACCACCACGCTCTATTCCGCACTCAACGAGCTCAACAACCCGGAATTACAACATCATCACCGTTGAAGACCCGGTCGAATTCCAGATTCCCGGCATCAACCAGGTGCCCGTCAAAAAGGAGATCGGCCTCACCTTCGCCAACGCCCTCCGCTCCATCCTCCGCCAGGACCCGGACATCATCATGATCGGCGAAATCCGCGACACCGAAACCGCCGAAATCGCCATCGAAGCCGCGCTAACCGGCCATCAGGTTCTCAGCACGCATGCACTGTAATGACGCCCCCGGCGCCATCGCGCGTCTGGACGACATGGGCATTGCGCCGTTCCTGATCTCCTCCTCCGTCATCCTCTCCTGCGCGCAACGGCTCATGCGCCGCATCTGCTCGCATCTGCAAGGAGCCGGTGACTTATCCGCCCAAAATGTACCAGGATCTGAGCATTGATCCGAGCTATTTTCGACGGCTCGACTCTCTACCGGGGACGCGGTTGTGAGCGATGCAAAAATTCCGGTTACTCAGGCCGCATGGCCATCATTGAAGCCATGACCATCAGCGACGAAATCCGCCGGCTGATCATCCAACGCGCCAACGCGCACGAGATTGGGAAAATCGCGATGGCCATGGGTATGCGCACGTTGCGGATGGTTGGTCTCCAGACGGCTCGGGATGGCGCCACCACCCTCGAACAAGTGCTGCTCTGCACCTCCATCTTCTGATTCCCCGTCCGCCGCCGATCAGAATTTGCGCGCGGGGAATTGGCCGAAAGCCGACGGCCGGTTCGCCGCCCGGACTTCAGATGAAGGCGCGGTGGTGGGGGAAAGGCTGCTACTGCCCACCGTCCGCGTGTTGATGTTATCAAGGTAGGCGGCGGGATCCGAACCGAGCGTCCGCGTGGGCCGTTCGAGCAGGGCATCCACCGTCCGGGGAGCGGACCGCATGTTGGAGAGTCGATTTCCCACAGTTGGATTCAGATCTTGACGCGTGGTATCGCCGCGCAGATTGATGGGATCAAAACCTCCTGCCAAGGGGTTGAGGCTTTGCGGGCTGGATAACAATTGATGCACGGAAGCGGACACGTCCATGCCCGAATCCGGGCTCGATCCGAGCCCGCTGGTCAAACCTGAGACGGAGGAACCGGCTCCGGGATTCGCGCTCGCGGGGGCTGCCGACTGGTACGGCGTAAGTCCCAGAGTAGGATTTTGCGCGGGCATACCCAATCCGGAGTCGAGTCGCGTGAGCGGAGTGCTGTAACCCGGAACTTGGAGCGAGCGGGAGAGACTGTCCTCTTCGAATGCCGCGCTCTGCGTGCGCTGCGTGCCACGATCATAAAAGAAATCCGCGAGCGCCCCTTTCTGCTTACCGCCCCACGATACGTCCTCGCCTGATCGGTTACCCAGGGTCTGGTCCGCCGAAATGTCGAACGATGCCGGGGTCTGCGTGCTATAGATCCAGTTTCGCCGCCGTTCGAGCAGTTCCACGGCACGGGCGCTTGGAGGCTTGGACATGGACGGAGCTTCCATCGGGCTGCCGGCCGACGAATCGCCGTGCCCCATAAAGTCAAACCGGTTGCCAGGCAACCGCGATTCCGCACCGTCATCGGGCAACGCGGGAAACAAACTCGACCTGCCTTGCGCAGGGGAATCGGGGGTTGCTGCCGGCGTCGCGTCCGCGCCGAGTGTCCGGGCGCAAACCATTAATGCCACCGCGGCTATTGTGGTGGCTCTCACCGTGCTGATTCCCAGGCGCGCCATGACGTTTCCCTTTACAGCGCTTTAGACCCTGAGTCAAAGGAAAGCGTTCAAAATCAAGGAAGAAGCACAAAATTCTCCAGCAGTATTACCGCAATCCCCATTAAGGCACCACCTGCGATGACCCCGGCGCAGATGGGTTCCAGGTTTTGCACAACGATACGGTGCATCATTCTTGCCGGGTTGCGGCAGAGCATGGCCGCCAACCAGAACAAAAAAGCACCCAGAAACATCGCAAAACAAGTGTGGAATGGAATGACGAAGGCCAGTCCCAGACCCACCCCGGATAACCAGAACCGGCCTTTGGTTGCCACTCGCGCAATCTCTAACGACAGTCCGAGCAATGCGCCCCCGAGTGCCGCCCACTGAGCCGAGACCCTCAAGTTGCTCAACCCCTGCGTGAGGAGTTCGGCGACTGTCCGCCAGATCACAGCAGCCGGCATGGGGTATTGATCCGAAATCAGGTGGTCCAACCCGCGCCCGAGAAACACCGCATAGAAGATGGGCACTGAAGCCAGTGCGCCCGCAAAGATCCCGAGGACGTGACCGATGGCTTGCTGTCGCGGTTTGGCTCCCAGCATGTAACCCGGTTTGATATCCATCAGAAGGTTCGACGCGTTAGCGGCGACTTCCGCGGAGATTGAGGCGGTCGCCAGGTTGGTCCGGATGTTGCCCGGGGCGAGCACGCCATACGTCAGTTGGGTCAACTTGCCCAGTGCCCCCGTCGGTGTGATGGAGGTCAGTGCCGTCGAATTTACTCCGATCAACGTGAAGACGAAGATCAACGGGACCGCGATGGTTCCCTGCCAGACCGCCACCCCAAACAGCGCATGTGCCAGCCACACTACGGCCACACCCACCACCGGAATCCCCACTACAAAGACCCCCATCGGTAATTCAATCGGCTTCAGCAGATCTGCCGTCTCTTCTGACTCCTTTCGACCGAATAATCCCGTGAACGCGCTCACCAGGATCTGCGGCCGCGAAAAAAAGGCATAAAGTGATGCGACGGTCATCATGGAGACGCCGCACCAGAGCGACCATGTCGTGATGTTCCGGAATCCAAAGTGCACGAGGCCGTCGGCTCCGACGCTCCCCTCGATCTGTCCTCCCTGGATCATGAACGGCGCCAGCAGGACGTAGTTCAGCACTGCCCCCACCATGAGCGATACCCCGGTGCGGATTCCGATCAATCCTCCGGCTCCCATCATCACAAAGTCCGAATCGACCCGGACGGTGAGTTCCCGCAAGTCCGTCCCAAACAAACGCAGCGTCCCAATCCGGTAAATCCAGCCGTCCAGGAACTCGGGAATGGTCAAAAGACCGAGCCCGAGTTTCGACATGATGGCTTGGCTGCTCGCCACTTTTGCCAAGGCGGATAAGGAACCGGCGACAGCCAGGATTTTCGCCTTTAGAACGCCTTCGGAAGCGTCTCCGGTGTGCAGGGCATCCATCACAATGCCTGCGGCCCGCCCCTCTGGGAACGGATGTTGTTCGTCGTTGATGAACCGGCGTTTAAGCGGGAAGGCAAACAAAACGCCGAGCAGAGCGATGGCCACAATCCAGATCGTTGTCGCCCCTCGGGGAAGCACGGTTCCGGTCACCAACATATACGCGGCCAAAGAGGAGATCAGCGGCGAAGTCATGTAGCCAGCCGCCGTGGCGATCGACTGCATGCAGTTGTTTTCCAGGATCGTGAATTCCCGGGCGAGGCCGATCTGGGCCATGACCTTGAACATGGCGAACGCCACGATCACGGAGGTGATCCCCACACCCAGCGTCCAACCGGTCTTCGCCCCCACATAGAGATTCGTCATCGAGAGGAGACCGCCGATCAGCATCCCGCTCAGCGCTGATCGCACAGTGAGCTGCGGCATGTCTCCCCGCCACACGTGCTCGAACCACCAGCGGTCTTTTTGCTCCAGCGTCCACGTCCGGACCTGCTCCTCGGTCAACTGCTTGATGGCCATATCAAGTTTATATCGGTGCCCGGCGTCATCCCTCGACTTACAAACGACGATGGTGCGCATTCCGGCGCAAACCCGGGAAAGCAATAGCCCTTCGCGCTGAGGCTCACCAGCGCAAAACAGTTGTTAATCCAGACGGGCCGGCGGCGATTCTCGTGGATGATTGGCTCGCATTGTCTCGGCTGGCGGTCGGATAGGTTGAGAATAGCCGGGAACTGTTGGCTGGACAGTCCCGCCTGGCCCTCACTATCTTCACCCCCCAAACGACGGAGCGCCTGATGTTTTTCTAATGTGAAGGAGCTGCAGAGCGATGAATTCCAGTTTTAACTGTGCTCAATCAACCTCCGGATACCCACTACGGCCGCGCCCTGATGATCGGTTGCGCATCTGGCGGCTGACTCCGGTCCTGTTGCTATTCCTGGGTTCCTGCACGGTGGGCCCAGATTACCACCGGCCTTCCGTGGAAACTCCGCTGGATTGGCGATGGAAAGTCGCGGAACCGAGGGATCATGTGCCACGGGGCGAATGGTGGATCGTCTTTGGCGATCCGGCTCTGAATACGCTGGAGGAGGAGGCCATCGCGGGCAACCTCGGCCTTCAGGCCGCGATGTTCCGCGTCGAACAGGCGCGCGCCATCGCCCGCATCACCCGAGCGGACTTCTATCCCAATCTCGATGCGGCGGCCGTGTTCTCACGACATCGGACCTCGGGCAACGCCCCCAGTCCTGTGCCCCAATTTGATGTTCCCAGTTTCCAGCAAACGACCTGGTCGACCCCCCTGGATCTCAGCTACGAAATTGATCTCTGGGGCAAAGTCCGACGGGCCTTCGAGTCCTCCCGGAACCTGGCCTTTGGAGCCGAGGCGGCGCGCCAATCGATTTTGCTGACATTGCAAGCGGACGTGGCGACGGCCTATTTCAGCCTGCTCAGCACAAAGGACCAGGTGGCACTGTTGACCAAGACGATCGAAATCAGGGATGAAGCGCTGGGTTTGATCCGGCAACGGGCCCAGGTGGGCATTGGCAACGAATTCGAGGTCCAACGTGCCCTGGTGGAAGTCGAAACCGCCAAGGCCGACCTCGCCGCCACCCAACAACGCCAAGCCGAGTGGCACAACTCCCTGGCCATCCTTTGCGGCAAGTCTCCTTACGTCTTTAAACCCGCCCTCGCCGATACCCTCCCACTCCTGCCGTCGGTTGCCCCAGATCTCCCATCCGCGCTTCTCGAACGCAGACCCGACGTGGCGGAGGCCGAACGCCAACTCGCCGCGCGTAATGCCCAGATCGGTGTGGCCAAGGCCGCGTTCTTCCCGGTCGTGCGCCTGACGGCAAGCGGCGGATTCCTCAGTGGCGAACTGGAGGATTTGTTCGAATGGGAAAGCCGGGTATGGTCGATCAGCCCCTCCATCAGCCTGCCCATCTTCGCGGGCGGCCGCAATCGCGCCGGCCTGGAGCGTGCCCGGGCAGCGTACGAAGAGGGTGTGGCCCTTTACCGAGAGCAGGTCCTGGTGGCATTTGGAGAAGTCGAGGACAGCCTGGCGGCTTTGTCATTCCTTGGCGAGCAGGGCCGGGCCCGCGGAGCCGCTGCCACTGCGGCCGCGAACGCTGCGCGACTTTCCTTTGAACGTTACCGGGCGGGGTCGGTGAATTTCCTTGAGATCGTCGATTCCGAACAAGCCCGTTTGGCGAACGAACTCGCCCGGGTCCTCGTCGAGAATCAGCAATTCCTGGCGACGGTCCGGCTGATCAAGGCATTGGGTGGAGGATGGGAGGTCTCGGCGGAATAAGGTCGGTACGGATGCAACAGAATCGGGCCAGGTTCAGCGGGGTGGTCGCGATCCCTCGCGCTCCCCAAAGTGTTCGCGTAGTTCGGCATCCCTCTGGAATGATCGAAGCTCGCTCTGCACCGGAGGGCCGAGTTATACGAGGCCCTGAATGCATTACGAGGAGCGAAGAACATGACCAGGAAGGATTGGGGACTCGCGGCTTGTCCCACCCATGAATAGGGAGATGAGGGCTCGTGGAACTCGCCCCTCCGGGGCATGGTTGCCGATGTGAATCCCGTTGATGACCCGGGCCGCAAACACCTGCCGCACCTGCCGCCGATGGAGTTTCGCAATCCGAACGTGATCCTTTACGTGACCCGGGTGGTAGCCGGGCGGCGGTCGTTGCTGGCGCGGCAGGGCGCGACCGAAACAATCCGCGATGCGTGGCGCAAAGCGGATCACTGGCTCGTGGGCCGCTACGTGTTGATGCCGGGTGATAATGGGGACTCGCGGAGCTCGTCCCTCCGACAAGACAACCATCGGAGGGCCGAGTTCCATGAGGCCCTGACTTGCCGAGCCTTCATTCAGGGACTCGCAGAGCTCGTCCCTCCATCTGAAATTCCCAATTTGAATCCCAATTGTAGAATATGGAGACGCGACCCCCATGGGAGTGGGAGTAACGTTGGTCCAGTTCATCGAGGGCTGCTGGAGGCTTAGACTGTTGCGCAGTCGCGCGTTGTTGTAACCGTACGTCACGATGTCCTGCGTCCCCGGGTTGTCTTCGGTCAGCAACTGCCCGTTCGCGTGATACTTATACTTGGTCGTGGCCGCCGCGTCCACCCGGTTCGTCACCCGCCTCTGCGCGGCAAGGTCACGGCGAACACCACTCTGCCCCCGTCCAATTGTCAAATGTCGAGATGCGACCCCAACCAAAGCAATGTGCAAAGGCGAGGTTGACGGTCAGCAAGCGATGGATCGCCGATCAACTGGCGATGGGGTCGGTGAGCAACGTGACGTTTTGCCTGACAGCGAACGTCAGGCGATGACAACTATCAATTGTTTGGCCTGACCCCATGCGGGTGACCGGGCGCTCCTGTGGCCGGATTGGCCTGACGGTCAAGTGATCGAGGATCTGTTGTTCCAGGAACCAGTTGACGGCGCGTGCGCGGCACAGCCAGGATGCTGTTCGCAGCAAGAATGAACGACTCGATCCAAGCCCTCAAAGATCTGGAGGCCGCGCACGAATATTTCATCGGCATCGACTCCGATGGTTGCGTCTTCGATACCATGGAGATCAAACACAAGGAGTGTTTCACTCCGATGTTCATCAAACATTTCCACCTGCAGGCCGTAAGCAAGTACGCCCGCGAGGTGTGGGACTTTGTGAATCTGTACTCCCGAACCCGCGGATTGAACCGGTTTCCCGCGCTCGTGCGCTCGCTGAAGTTGTTGGGTGAACGACCCCAGGTTCGCGCCCGTGCAGTTCGAATCTGGGATACCGCGCCGCTCGAGGCCTGGATTGCCCGGGAATCCAAACTGGGTAATGCCGCACTGAAACAGGAGATCACTTCGGGCAATCAGGCGCTCGAGTTGGTGCTGGCCTGGTCGACCGCGGTGAACCTATCCATCGAAGAGATGGTCGAGGGTGTTCCGCCGTTCCCCCTCTTCCGGGAAAACCTGGACCGGATGAATGCCCGCGCCGACGTGATCGTCGTGTCACAGACACCCACCGAAGCCCTCATCCGCGAATGGGCCGAGCACAACCTCGATAAGAAGGTCCGTTTCATCGCGGGCCAGGACCTAGGCACAAAGACCGAGCACATCAAGTTCGCGGCCGGCGGCAAATACGCGCCGGAAAAAATGCTCATGATCGGCGATGCGCCCGGTGACTATCAGGCGGCCAAGGGGAACAACGCGCTGTTCTATCCGATTAATCCCGGACACGAAGAGGCCTCGTGGAAACGCCTGAGCCAAGAGGCACTGAACCGGTTCTTTGAGGGACGTTATGCCGGGGACTACGAGGCGGGCCTAGTTCGGGAATTCGAAGGGCATTTGCCTGAGCAACCGGCCTGGTAACGGCCGTTCTATGGCTCCGGCCAAGTCCGTTTCGCACTGTGCGCGGAGCGCGGCTTATAGCCCGTCTGCGGGGCCAGCCGCGGCAACGTACGACCGTCGCACCGCGTTGAATCGTTCCACCTTCCAGCTTTTTTGGATAATTCGGTCATATGATTGTACCAGGAAGCAACCCTTACGCCGAGTTCGACGAGGCGGAGAACCTTGACCCCGACGCGCCAAATTGGTACGGGATAGTCCACCATGTTGCGCTGGAAATGCCGAGCAGCCGCGCTGTCCCTCATCATCGTTGATGGCTTCCTGGCAGCCGGGAGTTATGCCGCGGTATATGCCGATTTCCGCGTCCAGGCCTTCTCGCCGTCAACGGCCACCAACGATTCATTCAGCGGCAAGGCCGCGGATCCGGATGGCGACGGCGTGGTCAACTTCGCCGAATACGCCCTCGGCCTGGACCCCACGCGCCCTGATCTGGATCGTGCAGTCGCCTGGCAACCGGCACCGGATGCGATCACCCTCCAATACCTGAAGGCCTCGGCACCGGAGGATGCACGACTGAACGTGGATTGGGATTCGAGGCTGGACGGCGTTGCCTGGGAGCCATTGGACGCCTCTTTGGTGGACGCCGGCGCTTCAAGTTCGCTCCTTACCGCAAGGCTTGCCGTGGCGGCTGGCGCGACACAGACATTCATGCGATTAACTGCCGCTGAAGTTTCGCCGCCGCCCGCTGAAACGCGGTGGTTATGGTTCGAAGCTGAAAGCGGCGAGGGTGAAACCGAACCCGATTTGTCGAATGGCGCCATGACATGGATTGGCCCCTCGGGAACGCTGCAACGCGACGTCGGGATCCCGTCTGCCGGCAACTACCAACTCTGGGTCCGCAAGTTCTGGAATCCGCAAGCCTTTCGGTGGCGGATGGGCACGGCTGACTCATGGAAGGAATCCCGTTCGCAGACGCTCTCCGACCTGGTTGTATTGGGGAACGACCCGGGGCGCCGGGTTGGATGGGCCAATGTCGGCGCCTTGGCACTTCAACCCGGCCCACAGACCTTCCGGCTCGAAGTCCTGGCGGGAGATCCGAACACGACCGCCTATGATTGCTTTCTTCTGACTCGCGATCCATTCGTGCCGAACGGCAAACACAAACCGGATGAGACGGTGCACGTCGATCAGCCGGGGTGGTTCGCGTTTCAGCCGGCTCCCGATCCATTCGGGTTCAGCCCGATCGACCTCCGTTACCTGAATGAACGCGAAGCGGGCGAGAACGGTTTCATCCGGGCGCGCGGGGAAGATTTTGTTCATGAACGGACGGGGCAACCGGTGCGTTTCTGGGCGGTGAACGTGGGGATGGGATTCGTGAACAGCGCTCACAGCGAATTGGACGGGTTCGCCCGCGCGATGGCGAAGCGGGGTGTGAACCTGGTGCGCGTTCACGGAGCGATCTACACCAGCAGTGGAACGGACTTCGGGCGCGTAGACACGGACCGGGTGGCGCAGCTCCAGTATTTCATCAAGGCGCTGAAGCGCGAGGGGATCTACAGCAGCTTGAGCATCTACTTCCCACTTTGGGTCACGCTGGGCCCCGAGAACACTGCTTTCGCCGGTTACCGCAGCGGCCAGAATCCATTCGCGCTGCTTTATTTCAACCCGTCCTTTCAGCAGGTGTATCGCGAGTGGTGGCGGTACCTGCTCACGACGCCCAACCCATACACGGGCCTGGCCATCAAGGACGATCCGGCCGTCGCCTTCGCGGAGATGGTCAACGAAGATTCGACCCTGTTCTGGACGTTCAACCCGGACGCCGGGAACTCGGGCAACATCCCCGGCCCACAGCGGTCCCTGCTCGAACAGCAATTCGGCGAGTGGCTGTTGATCCAGTATCCGGGCCGGACGTTGGACCAGATCAGGACCGACGATTGGAATGGGCTTGCGACGGTCCAGGATGATCTCGCCCGCGGGCGCGTGGGCTTTCGCGGGCTCTGGAACCTTACCAACGATCGGACGCGTCGCGACCAGGACACCGCGCGGTTCCTGACCGAGCTCATGCTCAGGTTCCATCGCGAGACCTACGCCTATTTGAAGGAGGATCTCGGGTTCCGCGGCCTGGTTTATTGCTCGAACTGGAAGACGGCCTCGCCCCAGTACCTCGACCCGCTCGACAAGTATGCGAACGCGGTCGCGGATTTCTTCGATCGTCACGGTTATTTCGGCGGAGTGCATCAGGGGCCAAACTCGTCCTGGAACATCGAGGTCAACCAGACCTACGACGACCGCAGCGCACTCAAGTTCCGCTCCGCCGATGGCAGCGCCGACGACTTCGACAACCCCCTGTGGGATCTCATCTACCAGGGCCAGCCCTCTGTCATCTCTGAAGTCAATTGGCCGCTGCCCAACCGATACCGGGCGGATATGCTGTTGGCCGGCGCCGCATATGGCGCCCTCCAGGGCACCGACGCCATCTTTTGGTTTGCCGCCGGATCTCCCGCTTGGGATGGATTGCCCGGAAAATTCTCGATTCAAACGCCGGTGGTGCAGGGGCAGTTTCCCGCAGCGTCGCTGATTTACCGGCAGGGCCTGGTGGAAACGGCTCCGAAGGTGGTGGACCTCCAACTCGCCGTCAGCGACCTCTTCGATCTTAAAGGCACGCCGCTGCCCGCGCCTCAGAACTTCGACCAACTCCGCGGTGACGAGGTGCCTCCCGGTGGCACGATCACCAACGCCAGCGCGATTGATTCGCTGGCCTTTCTCGTGGGACGCGTGGGTGTTGATTTCGTAACCAACGGGGCGCCGAAATCGCAGATTCTTGACCTTTCGCCGTATATTGATCGTGAGCAACGGACAGTGCGCAGCCACACCGGCGAGCTGGAATGGGATTGGGCCGCCGGCAAGCTGACGATCAATGCGCCCGCTGCTCAGGGAGTCAGTGGTTTCCTGAGCGCCATGGGGCGGGTGGAACTGGACGGAGTAAGCATCGAATCGGCGCTGGAATATGGCTCGATCATCCTTGTTGCGCTGGATGGCCAAGCGATCACCCATTCGTCGAAATTGCTCCTTCAGATCACGAGCGAAGAGCAACCCTATGAATGGGAGACCAGCGCTCCGTCCGCTGTGCGCACCATTACCGAGCGCGGGACCGTGCCCCTCATGGTGAAGGATTTCACCGGGACGGTCCGGCTCAAACGCCCGGATGCCGCGACGATGACCGTCGTGCCCCTCGATTTCAATGGGTATCGGTCTGGTGCCGCACCCGTTGCGGCAGCGAACATCGACCTGCGTCCGGACGCTCCGTACTACATCATTGAGAAATAGCGCTGGCGCTGACCTGGACGGAGCGCCGGGCGGAGAATGGATCGAGCGCGTGGTTCGGCCTGCGGCTTAGTGGTCTGTTTCATAAATACGGTCACGTTCGTTGCGCCCAATTTGGCCTGAGGCAAGGCGCGAGGGCGAGAGTGTATCCCTGCGATACTCGACCGACCGAGCAACGCCGCCCCAGGCCAAATTCGGCGCAACCCTCCGGGCGGCCGTTCTTTTTCGGCCAGACTTCGTTGCTCGCGCCTTACAGACCGCTGCGGGTATGCTCGTTGCTCGCGCCTCGTCTGGCCGAAAAACCCCTGGCCGCGAACGTAACCGTATTTATGAAACAGACCACTTAGCGAACGGGGGCAAGAACGACGCGGAACCCGACATCGCTGCAGCGGTTGAGCATGCCGTAGCTGTCGCGATTGGAGGAACGACAGAACCGCGGGTCATAGAGCCATGATCCGCCGCGGGCAACGCGCAGGGATCCTTGAGGGGCGGAGACGGCATTGGTCATGGATCCACCGGGGTAGGCGCCGGTCCAGTCGTTGAGGCACCATTCCCAGACATTGCCATGCATGTCGAACAGGCCCCACTTATTGGGTTTGCGGGTCCCGACGGGGTGTGTTGCCGAGTTGCTGTTGTAACTGCACCAGGCGTAGTCGGGGGTCTCGAAGTATCCCCGGTCATCCCCATAACTGAACCGAGTGGTGGTCCCGGCCCGGCAGGCATATTCCCATTCCGCCTCGGTGGGCAATCGGAACGTGTAACCGTCGGGCAATCTGCCGGCGGCGAGTTCACGCTGGTTCAACGCCCGGCAGTAGTCGAGCGCCTCTTGCCAGTTGACCCTCTCGACGGGGCACTGGTCGTCGCCGGTGTATTGGCTCGGGTTCCGGCCCATAAGACGCTCATATTCGGCCTGGGTGACTTCGCGGGCGGCCATCCAGAATCCCTCCGGTAAAATGATCCGCGTGAGCGGTCCTTCGTCCAACTCGCGATCTTTTTCTTCGGTCGGACTGCCGAGTTCGAACGCACCGGGGGGAATCCAGACCAAACCCGGCATGAGCGTGGCTGACGGTCCTGCCGGTCGATCCTCCGGTGTGGCGGGTATGCCCAGGCGTTCGGCGAACTCCCGCGGTAACGCATCCGAACGTCGCAGGACCGCAACGCGATCCGAGTAGACTTCGAGCGGCACACCAATATCCAGGTCGATCCGCAAGTCCGTGCCGGGAGCGATCCCTTCCCACGTCTCGCCACCGGCGAACTGGACGCGAGTGGATCCGCCCGGTGCCTCGGGAAAGGTAACGACCTCGAACGCGTCGAGCGCAATGTCACGGGGTTCCTCGCCCGCGATGGCAAGCCGGATCGGGCCGGAGCGGATTTGGCCATGGAAGAAATCACCGTTGTGCAGACTGATCCACATGCCGGGGCGGGCTGATGGGGGTTTGGTGGGCGGAAGTCGGAAGACCAAGCGGCTGATCATCTCGCGGCGGAGCGTCACGGGGGCATCATCATTCGTGGATTGAAGATCTAATTCAGGATCGAGCAACACGCCGCTGAACCGGTCGCCAGTGGCGGTAATGACCACATCGACGCCGAGGCGTTGCTGCGTAAGATCCAATGCCCCCAGTGAGTGTACGGGCAGTTGCAACAATCCGTAGGCCGTCTGCAGCCTGAACGATTCGTTAAGACACTGCCCCCGGCGAGATTGGCCGTCGACCAGGAACCATTGATCCACCCCAACTGCCCGAGACACTCCAAGCAGGATGGGCCGCACGGGCGCGGACGCCGGCTCGGGATCCGCCGAACAGGAGAAGACCGCCAGGCTGAACAGAATGATTAAGACGATCGGCGAGGCCGTCGGCGTGAGAGGTGATGACGAGTAGCCGTGCGCGCTCATTTGACGGGATCGCGGATCACAAAGAGGACGACGGCCAACGCGCCAATTGCCGCGGCGATTCCAAAAAGCCAGGCCAGCGTGGCCAACTCCTGGGCAGGGTGCCCCACGCCGCCAAGCACTTTGTCCATCGTGCGGACCATTTCAAGATAGGAAAGGTCGGGCAACCCCGCAAAATCGAACAGGAGGTTGGACACATGCCAGAGGCCGACGGTGGCCAGGATCGCAACCAGGGTACTGCGAGAGAGGACGAGCATGAAGAGCGTCAAACTTACCAGGAAAAAGGCGCAGCCCAGGACCTTGCCGAGACCGATCAACATCCAACCCGCCGTGACCGATGCGGTACGGGACTCGAGGTCGTCCTGGCCCTGGCCGGTCAAGGTATTGAGGAGGGCGGTGACGCGGTTGGGCTTGGTTTCGACGGGGGGCAGGACGATACGCACATCGGCGTTGAGGCCGAGCAACCCGAGCGTGCCGTTGCCTTGGAAACGCGCGACGGCGTAATTGCTGGGGCGTCCCCAGCGATCGTCCTGGGTAGTGGCGCCCAGCCGGTCGACTTTGCCGGTGAATTCGGTTTCACCCACCTTGATGTACGCCGCGAGACCAGTGCGCAACCGCTTGAACTCATCAAATTCGTAGACCGGCACGCGGACCTGAAATTCATCGAGCCTGGCGATGGTCAGCAGATGGGTTCCCAACCCGACATACTGGGCGGCCTGGACGTTCCGTTCGGTCACATAACCGGATAACGGTGCCGTGATCGTCGTGTAGGTGAGCCGCTTGCGCGCCTCGCGGACGCGGGACTGGGCGTTCTCCACTGCCCGTTCGGCGGTGGGGATCGCGTCCTGCGCCACGCGTAACTGGTTTTCGGCGGTATGGAGATCGCGTTTGCGCGCCCGGATATCCGTTTCGCGATCCGCCTGTTCGAGCTTGCTCAACAGATCCCGGGCGATCAGGGAGCGCTCCGCCCGGGCAAGCGCGTCTTCGGCCTGGTCGACGGCGCGCTGGGCGTCTTCGCCACGGCGCTGGGTATTGGCCACTTCGTTCCGGGCATTCTCCTCGGCGCGGCGTTCCGTTTCCAGTTGATCGAATAACTGCCGGTCATCGAGCACGGCGAGGACGTCACCGGCCTGGACGGAATCCCCAATCTCGACGGAGAGCTGGACGATGGTGCCGTCAGTTTCGGCAAAGACTTTCTTGGGATCCCAGGCTTCGATCCTGGTATTGCGGGCTTGGGAAGCCACCTGGCCGGCCTCAGTCCGGACGAGTTGATCCTGTCGGATGGCCCAGAAACTTGCCGGCAACAACACCCCGCCGATCACCAGGAACATCGCAACGCAACGCGCGGCCATTTTGCCGCTGATGTATTCGCCGCGGGTCAGGCCGCGACTCAAGATGGCGTCGTTCAAACAGTCCTGCTCCCGGGAAAACGCACTGCCCGCGATGAAGATCACCGCATGCATCCAGATCAGGATATAACTCACATATGCCGCCTCCAACATCTGGCTGGCGAGCTTCTGTTCGGCCTGCATTCCCTTCAGTGCAAGCACCGTCAATATGCCGCTCGCCAGGAGAAAACCCCGCACGAGCCACGAGCGGGCCATGGCGTCCAGGTCGCTCAACGCCAGCAGACGGACGGACGCCAGGCGGCCCGGCAAACGACGCTTCGGTTCGGACCCGCCTTGGGCGAGTTCGACCTCTGGCGCGGGTGGGGCGCTTGTCCCGGTGGCGCCGGAGCTAACTCCCCGAAACCCGGAGGAATCCTCGGAATTCATCGTCAGTGATCAGTTTCAAATAAGCATCTTCGAGTTGGCGGCCCGTCGAGTTGATGCCTTCGATGGTTGCGCCCATTTCGTGGGCGAGCGCCAACACATCTTCCAGGACGCGACCTGCGGTCTCATCAGGATCGAGGGCCAACCGGATGCGGCAGGGGTCGCGCGAATAGTCCTGCCGCTGGAGGCGTTCTGCGAGGGCGCGCCGAAAGGCCTCGACGGATCCGGTGACCCGCAATTCGATGAGGTTGGCCGGCAGCATGGACTCGAGTTCGGCGCGCGATCCGTCGAATAACAGCTGGCCCTGGTTCAGGATCAGGAGCCGGTCGCAGACCCGGTCGATATCGCCCAGGATGTGGGAGCTGAGGACGACCGTCTTGCGTCCGCGAAACTGCTCGAGCAATTCAAGGGTCTGGCGCCGGCTGATCGGATCGAGGCCGGCCGTCGGTTCGTCCCAAACCAGCAGCTCGGGATCGTTCATGAGCGATGCAGCGATTCCCAGCCGGGTCCGCATTCCCGTGGAGTAAGTGCCGATCTTGCGGCCGGCGTCATCGGTCAATCCAACCGCCCGGAGCAGCGTGCCCATCCGGGCTTTGCCGTCCCGGTTGTCCAGACCGAAGCAACGTCCCACGAAATTGAGGTAACGGATTGCGGTCAGGTCGCGGGGGAAAGCAGGATCATCCGGCAGGAATCCAATTCGCTGACGAAGCTGTTTTGCGCTCGGGCGCATGGGTTGATCAAATACCGCGATTTCCCCCGCGCTAGGGGAAATCAGACCCATGGCGATCCGGAGCAGGGTGGATTTTCCGGAGCCGTTGGCGCCGAGCAACCCGACGGTGGAACCGAAGGGCAATCGAAAGGAAACATCCGCCAAAGCGATCTGCCTGGCTTGGTAGACCTTGGTCACACGCGTGAAACTGATGGCATCGCTCATGTTGGCCTGGATGGCAGGACACGACAGACCTTGCGGCTCGGAAGAGATCGCGTGACGCAAAGGGGCGTTCTGGAGGGATCCTAGTCTGCCGGAAGCCCGGGAATCAAGAATTCGCTGCGGAACGATTCCGGCGGCACGGAGTCTCTTTCCGCCGTTCGAAAAGGCGGAGGCGGTCAGGAAACCGAAATATGCATTGCACACCGCCGGCCATTGCTCATGACGCGGCCGGTCGTTCCAAGTCGCTCATGAGCTCGTCGAGGACCTGCTCTTCATGCACCGCCCGGCCCAGGGCGAGCATGGCGGGCATCAACAGATCGTCCCAGCGCGCAGCTACAGGCGGTCCGGACAACGCAAGCGCGCCCTTGGCGGCCCGACGATAGTCGGCGGTGGTCATCTTCCACGGCGTCGCGTGATGGCGGGTGATGATGGTGTTGGCGATCTGGAGCCCGGGCCAGTCGAAGTCTCCGTGGTAGAGCAACCCAATGCCTGCGGCCGTGAGTTGATTCAGCAAGAGCCGCGCGGGAGTTTTTGGCTGGCCGTCGATGCAGATCAACGGGTGGCACGCCGGGCCCAAGCGGTTGGCGGCGGCTGCGACCACACTGGGATTCTCGCAGACAAAAACCCGCAAGCCCACACCGTCCGGAGTAAACAGCGGCCCAGCCCGGAGGACTTGGCGCGTGGAGAGAAAGCACGGTTCGCCGGCCTCGGCATGGAGCCGCAGTGCCCGGCTCGTGCTGCTTTCCCCGGCCGCGCGGATATTGAGCAGGAGCACCGGGGCGCTGAGCTCATCGCAAAGAACTCCCAGCGCTGCCCAGGCATCGCGGCGGGATCCGGCATCGTCCCAGCGTTCACCGCCGAACCGCGTGGTGGCGCGGATCACCAGGGTCGCCAGCGGTCTGTCCGGATCGAGCGCATGCGCGTCACCCGTGGCAAGCGCGGCGAGTTCGGACAGGGGTATGCCGCGTGCCGGCAGCCGCGCGAGAACGTCCACGGCCTGAATCAGGAGTTGCCCGGCCTGTTCGATTCCGTAGCGGCGGAGCAGTCCAGCTTCCTGCAATTCGGCGAGCCAACCGCTGTATTCCGGCCTGGTGGCGATGCGCCGCGATGCCAACGCGAAGAGATCGGCCCAATGTTGTTCGAGCGCCTCACGTTCCGCACGACGATCAGGCACCGGACCGGTGAGCAGTTCCACCGCCTCGCGCAGACTCGAGCAGATTCCGGCGCGCGCGAGCTTTTGTTCGAGCTGCTCCAGCGAAACCGCAATGGCCCTCGAGGAGGCCGGGGCGCGTCCCAACAGGCGATTGACGGCGTCACGCTCATCGGCAGTCGCATCAGGGATCGCCACGACGCCGGCGAGCGATTGCCCTCGCTCGAGCCGCATTCGCAACCGTTGCACCAACCTGGCGAGGTCCGGCCGTCCCAGAGTTTCCCGGAGACGTGGGAGATCGGGAATCATGCAATTCCCATGGACGAGGCCGCATCGGGGATGGCAGACGAACGTGCGGAGGCAGGGGGCGAATCGTCGCGCACGCGTTGTTTGCCATTCCAGACCCAGCGGGTGGCGTGGACGGCATCGATGCCGTCCCGGGCGGAGAGTTGATAGATGGCAATAGCGGGCACGGTGGGATAGCAGGCCCATTCGCTTTCGCTGGTCATGACAACGTCCAAATCGAACGCCTGGAGCAGGTCCATGCATTTGGACCGCATGTTTTTGTCGACCCCCACAAACACCTCATCGAGCAGGATCAACCGCGGGGCACTTGGATGGGCGGTGCGATAGTGAGCGGCGGCGGCGGCGAGCTGCGGCAAGGTGAGGGCCACCGCCTTTTCGCCGCCGGACCCGGTGCCGTGCGTTCGCCGCGTGAGTCGTTTCCACACCCCATCTTGTCTGCGCTCAATGCCGAACTGGTGCCACTTGCGATAATCAAAAGCGTGGGACAGGTGATCCTGCCACGTGCCGGTGTCGTTCGCCGCGCGCACGGCCTTGATTTGCTGCTGAAGGAATTCGCCCACAGCGGAACGTTCGTTGGGTGACCACGTGCCGCGCGCGCTGAGGAGGAGCCGGCGGGCCTCGGCAAAGGCGGGGGAGAGATCAGCCAATGGTTCCCACGCGAACCGAAGAGTCATCCCGGTGCTCATGGGTCGCTCGCGGAGCTCCTGGTTGATTTCCTCCTTCCACTGGAGGGCGTTGTGGAGGAGATCGTGCAAATGCTCGGCGACCTCGTCGATGAGGTAATTTTCGAGCACTTCCCGCTCGCGAGCATCGAGCAGCTCCTGGCGTTCCTGGATGATGACCACGACACTGTCGCGGAGATCCGCGATCGTGCAGGGACGGCCATGGAACGGGACGCTGACGACGAACAGCCCGTCGTACATCGAGGCCTCCGGCATTTGGCCATGCGCGCGCAGACTCGCCTGCAGGGTTTCAAAGTGGCCGTGAATCTCGCGCTGGTTGCGACTCCATGCCCCGTCGCTGTGATCCACGGTGCTCAAGGCCGCCTCGATGCGGCGCGCAAGATCCACAGCGCGCGCGACCGACCATTGACCGGTCTCGTCTTCGGTGAAGTCACTGTGCGCCACGCCGAGTTGGCGGGTGCTCACGAAGGCACTCAAGGTGCCAATCGCGGCGTCGCGTTCGGCATTCTTCTCCTGCAAATCGGTATTCGCCCGTTCTATGTCTTTTTGGGCGACGGCGCTCCCAATCCGGGCGCGGCTCTTTTCCTCTTCGGATCGTTTCCGGTCGTTGCGGACACACTGCAGGCGCAGCAGCGCGTTCTGCAACTTTTGTTGCACTTCGCGCACAGTGGCGCCAATGGTGGATTCGAGCACGGCGAGTTGCGCGGCGGCGGCGGCGGCTTTGCCCGCCAATGTGTGAAACTCGAGGTCGCGCAGGTCGCGCAGGCGAATGGCCTCCTCGAGTCGTTCTTCGGCGGCAGCGCGTTGGTTCCCGGCATCGATGTGAACCCGCACCGAAGGCCAGAATTCCGCCAGGACCTGGCCGTATTCGTGGACGGCCCGGACGAGACCACCCAAATCATCCACCCATTCGACGAGGCCCAGGTCGCGAGCAGCCTCATCGCGTTCTGTGACAGCGCTGGTCGTCAATCGCCGCCGGTCGGTCAGACGGTTCTCGGCCTCGGTAAGTCGCAAGCGACGGTAGGACACAACTTCCCGCGCCGCGGCGATCTGCGCCAAGGCCTGGCGGACACCGGCATCCACCGGTGCCGCGGCGATCTCACGTCGCAACTGAGCTGATCGTGCCGCCAATTGTTCGAGTTCTTCCTGAATGTCCGAGATCCGCTTTCGTATCTGTCCGAGTTCGCCCGTCAGTTCGGCCATGCGCCGGTGGCGGGCGGCTTCCCTTGAGGCATGACCGATGTGCTCGGCGGCTGGTTTGTTCCACGCTCCATGAAGCGGGCCCACCTGCCACCGCCCGCCCGCATCCACCCATACCTGTCCCGCTTCCGGCCCAAAACCGATGTGATCCAGCACCGCGACAAGGGTCGAATCGCCGACCGCACTCTGATGCTGTCGGGCCAGGCTCGGGCCGAGCACAGTTGCCAGGCTCCGACCTTCCGGGGCCGGTGTGCTGGTCCCTACGGCGAGCATCGTGTTGTGGTGATGGCCATCGAGCAGGCGACCGTCCGGCGTTATCCAGGCATCGAGAAGACCGGACGATTCCAGGGCGGCTTCGATGCTCGCGCGATCGGCCTCCGGTGTGGTCGGGAGGAAATCGCACATTTCCCAGAGCGTCGCACCCGGAAGCCCCGCACGTGCGACAGCATCGCGGGTGTATGGGATCGGTGGCGGTCGGTGGTAGCCGCTTTGAAGGCGCTTCAATTCTTCGTTCAGTTCCCCCGCTTCCGCGTCTGCTGTGTCGAGACGCGTCCCGGCTTCGGCACGACGAGTTTCAATCCGCTGTGAAGCCTGATGATCGGCCTCTTTGACGGCCTGGACGAGGGGACTCTCGCCTGCCGCAGTATCACGCCATTCGGAAAAGGCCGCTTCGATCTCGTCGGCGTCGGGCGGGCGCACCTCGGTTGTTCCGGCCGCCCAGGAGCGATATGCGGCAAAGAGCGCGACGGTTTCGCCCTCGAGATTGGATCGGGCGCGGCGTTCGGCTTCGATGCTTCCGTTGAGCTCGGAATCGGCGGAGGCGAAGGCCTCCTGAGCGATTACGAGCTGTTGTCGGGCGGCTTCAACCTTTCGACTGAGTTGCTCGACGGTTCGCGCGGCGTCGAGGCGGCGTTTCAAGATCTCCCGCAGCGTCCCGGCCGCGGAGTCCAGTTGGCGGGCATCGACGTTTGGCAGACCCAATCGTTCGACAGTCTCCCGGTGTCTGGGCTCCAAGCCGATTGGGCGGGCGGCCTCCTGCGCCGCGGTCGCGAGCCTCTGGGCCTGTTCCCAGGCCAACGTCGATCGATCCAGAGCAATTTGTTTTAGTCGCCGCTCCTTTTCGAGCCTGGCGCCGGCATCGACCGCTTCCTCCCGGGCTTTCTCCTCACCGGCTTTCGCGCTATTGGAGGCAAGCCGCGCCTCCTCCAAGGTCCGGGCGTCTTTCATCTCCGGGCTGTCGCGAAGGGTTCGTTCTTCCGCGAGCGCGCGTTGTTCATCGATTTCCAATTCGGCGATCTGCTTTTCCTTGTCCGCCAGATCACGTTGTGCCTCGTCGAACGCGGTCTCGGCCGAACGCAGCCGGCGCATGGTCGTCTCGTAAGCGGAGTGTGCCTTGCGAACCTCGTCGGCGCGCCGGCGGGCGGCGATCTGGACATAGCGGCGGTATTCCCTGAGGAAACGTTCGGCGCTGTCCCGGGCGGCGATGAAATCGTTCAATTCCTGGCGGTCGGCTTCGAGGCTACGGAAGGCCTCGGCGACGTCGCCAAGGACCGAATCAGGGAGTGGTGGGAGGGCCTGGCTGAGAGCATCGGAGAGGCGTTGTTCGTTGAGCGTGCGGGAGAGTTGCGGCTGTCGCAATTGGATGAGGAGATTCAACAGCGCGTCATAGCGCTCGCCCAGTTTGAACAATGCGCCGTCGACCGCCCGCCGATATTCACGCCGGTCCTCTTCGATCTTGCCGCTTCCGTAAACCGTTCCGTGATCGGCCAGGGCGGCTTCGAGTTTTGCTTTTGACAGTGGCTGCCCGAGTTCGTTTTCAAGAAACAAATCGCGCCCAATTCGCTGCGTCGTGAGGAAGAGCCATTGTTGGGCAATCCCGCGGCCCTGAACCGCGCGGAGCGCACAACCCAATGTCCGAAATTCCGCCTCGCCCTGTTCATTCAGCCGTCCGAATTCGATCCAGGTGTATCCCAGGCGATCATCGTGTTTGCCCCCCAGCAGGAGATTCCACTCCATCCGCTTGGCCGGGTCCCCGTCCGGTTCGACCCGCTGAGGGACGATCTCCCCGTCGAGGAGAAACGGGAGTTGGAGCGCCAGGACGCGCGACTTGCCGGTTCCATTGTTCCCACGCAACAAGAGGCGCCCCTCCTGGTAACGGAACTCCTGCTCGTCGAAACGGTAGAGGTTGAGCAACCCGCCGCGGATCGGCTGCCAGCGGTTGCGGGCCGGTTCCGGGAGTGCCAGTGCGGTGCCGGGCTTGTCCATGGTCAGATGAGATCAGGCTGTTTTGCGGCGGCGTCAGCCAATTTCGACAGGGCGTATCGCGCGATGGCCGGCAAGGGCTGAATTCCGTCGGCCACCCGACGCACCAGGCGCAGGGCTTCGAGGCGGGCGATGGTGGTCCCGGTTAACGATCGGTCCGCGCCAGGTGAATTAACGTCATTGCGCCAGTGGTGCCGGTGTTCCTGGATCAGTTCGGCGGTATGCGCGGTCAAGGCGGAAAGACCGACGACGGCGTCCTGGTGAGTCCTTAACCGATCCGCGAGATACTCGGCGATGAGCAGCGTCAGATGCCCTTCGGTGCCTTCTTCGGGAAGGCCCAGGTCGGTCAGGTCGCCGCGGTGATCGAGCATGGCGATACCCTCGGCGCGGATTTCGGGAGTCATGCCGGTTGCCTCCTTGAGGTGCGGGAGCACAAAACCGCGCTGGCGGTCGAGATAGCCACGCTCGCGCGGGTCGAGATCGGCGTAATACAATACCGGATCATCCAGCAGCCGGCGCATGAGCCGGACGCGGATTTGCCGGTTCTGACCCTCCTCGGAGTCGGGGACGGGCTCCTCGACGATTGCGGCGAGATAATCCTCGAAATCAGTGGCGGCGATCGTGGATGGCCCACGCCGGACGGCGAGCATTGCCGTGAGCACCGGCCGGTCGATGGTGTAGAGCACATCGCTGTGCTCATCTTTGAGGTAGTGGTCTTCATCGCCGTAGACCCGCTGCAATACCCCGGCATCGAGCAGGAAGCGGATGACCTGCACCAGGTCGCGCCGTTCATCCAGGGTCTTCAGCTCGAATGTCAGTCCGCACGCCACAAGCGCAGGGTCGGCCGCGAAAAAGCCATACATTGCCTCGGCAAGTTTGCCCAGGGTCGTTTGACGCTCGCTCCGTTCCAACGCCGCCAGGGCGAGGCAGAAAAGGACGTAGCGGGCGCGGGTGAACGGTGACTCCGTGCGTGCATCGCGGGCGGCCCGGGTGCCGTCGGTCTGGTCGGGCGGCGTCTTGCGCAAACGGGCAAATTCGCTGGTCACTTGCAGACTCCATTGAACGTGATGCGCCAGCCAGTCGCGGAGATCGTCCGCGTGACGGCGCACCAGTCCGAACGCTGCGGCGTGCGGTCCGTCGGCGGTGAGCAGCGGATGTTGCAACAGCGCGCGCAGGGCACGTTGGCGTTCCTCCCGGGCGACCTCATTAAGCCTCTCGTCCAGGAGAACTGGAGGTGCGCTCGACTCAGTCGAAACGCCGGCACTCATGGCAGGCTCAAGGAATTGCAGTGCTCGATCTCATCGTTGAACGCATTCGAAATCGTCAAGTAATGGTCTTTCCCGCGCAGGATGCCGTCCGACGTGTGCACCACGGCTTCGCTGCCGTCACCCACCGGTTCCAGCTCGATTCGCAAGGCGCCATCGCTCGAATGCGCGACGACGACCTGATCGGGATGCACTTTGGCCGCCAGGGCTTCGCCCAAAAGATCCAGAAAAAGATCGAGCTCCGCCGCCGTTTCCAGCGTTTCAAGCTCGGAGAGTCGGATGCGCCGGCCATTGGCGAGTTGGCGCTGGGCGGCGGCGAGTTGATGGGATTCATCGCGAGCCAACCGGGCGAGCAGCTCCTTCTCCTGCGTGCGGTCGATCACGCTCCGGACGCTGCCTCGGGCGATCTGGCGCCCAGACTGCCGCACCCGCGGAGATATCCACAAGGGTTCGGCCTTGAGCCAGCTCGTCTGAGATGAAACCGGATTCTGCTCGCGTTCATCCAGGGTTTCCTCGTCCACGCGAAGGTGTCGCGATGGGGTGAGCCCGAATGCGGCGCGCCAAAGTCGGTGCGCGTCGGCGTCCGAAGCGGCTTCGGCGAACCAGCGGGCGAGGGTTTGAAGGTCGGCTACCCGGTCACTTCGGGTGATTCGGCGGTCATTGATCCGGGCGACCGCGCCGAGCAGGGCGGGAATTGCGGCGCGGGCGCGGCCGCGCAGGATGTCCGCCTGCGATGGCCGGGAGGCGGCGTTGATGAACCATCCGCGCAATCCGTTCCAGCGGGCGTGCCAGAGCTTTCGGGCATCCGACAATCGCTCGGGGCGCTCGTGGTCCATGGCATCGACCGTGTCGCGCTGGGCGGCGGCTTCGAGCAAACGGTCGGTTCCGCGATTTTCGATCTCGCGCAGTGTCGCGGCGATTTCGTGCGTGGCGATCACGAGTTCCCCGATGAACCGCTCGAGGTAATCGATCAGGATTTGCTTGTATTCGAGGAAGGCCTGGACCGTGATCCCGTGCAGGTCAATAGTTCGCTGGAGACTGCGGAGGAAGGTCTGGGCCCGCGCGGTTAACTGCTCGAACCGGCCGGTGAGCGAATGGAGCACGCGATGCGCCATGGACTCGTCGAGCGGATCCGCCTGGGCCAGCCGGCACAGTTCGAGGAGATACTGCCGGATATCATCCAGCGCGGCGGTCTGGAGTTCACCCGGCTGCGCCAGCGTCTCATAGAAAAGGGCCAGTGCCCGCTCCGCGGCCTCCCCTTCGGCAGTAAGCTGGTAGACAAACCGCGGCCGGTAAAACTCCTCGACGGTTGCCACATCGGCGGTATCCCGGTGCGCCTCGAGGTTTCCCCATTCGCACAACTGGGCCAAGGTGGATTCAACCCCACCGGCATCTGCCGGGTCCAACGCCGGCGCGTTTCCCAGCCCCGCCCGGACATCGGCAGGCCGCAGATGGAGGGCGAATGTCGCTTTGGCCTCCATGAAGACGCGAAGAACGGCGCGATACAGCGCCGTCTTCTCCGCGTTCAAGTGGGAGAAAACCAGGAGCGTTCGCGCCTCGGCTTGAGAGTGGCCCGGCATCTCCGTACAGTGTCGAGATCGTCCCCATGTCTGTCAACGTTCGTGCCATTCTTCCGGAGCGATTTCGGCCATCGCCCTGTTGGATTATCCTGGCGAGATTGCGCATGGCCCGGTGCCCGCGGGCAGAGACGACGATGACGCTGAGATGGATCGCGCAACGGCTGCAGATGGGGGTTTGCACGCCCGGGTCGAAGCTGCTGCACCGCACGAAAAGTGGCTGGGTTGAATGGGTTGAACTCGCCGCTTGACAGCGGCCAGTAGCAAACGTAACAGCTCCCATAAGTCTCCCATGCCCACCCGGCCTGACATTCGGTCGTTCCTCGTCTCTCCAACTCCAGCCCCCATTGCCGCGATGACGCGGCATGCTCGATCCCCATCGAGCAACACCCCTCAATAACCCCCACCCAATCCCCACGATGAATCGCGTGTGCCTTCCCGGCTGCCTGCTGTTGAGAGGGTTCTCGACGAGGGGGGCGGGGTCCGTCTATAAAGTCGTCGATCCGACTTTTGGCGAGCGCCGTTTCATGACCGCCGAGACCATTAACCTTGGAGCCAGCGGCGTGTTCCTGGTCCCGTCGAGATCCGTTCCGCTGGCGTGGCGGCCGATCACCGATGCCGAAGCCCGACAGATCCTCGGGCGCGGCAATCCCAACATCCAGGGAGACGGGGACAACCAGCCTTGCGATCAACCCTGTCCGCCGGGTTGTCCGCTCGAAGTAATCCCAACGCCGGCTGTCCCGCACAAAGTCAGGGCCTCATGGAACTCGGCCCTCCGATGGTTGTCTTGTCGGAGGGACAACCTCTGCGAGTCCCAATTCAGACGAACGGAAGACTCTCGGATGGACGAGCTCCGCGAGTCCCCATTATCATCCGACATCAACACGCAGCGACCCACGAGCCAGTGATCCGGTTCGCGCCACGCATCGCGGATTGTTTCGGTCGCTCCCGACCGCGTCAGCAACGACCGCCGCCCGGCTACCACCCAGTCACGTAAAGGATCACGCTCGGATTGGGAAACTCCTGCGGCGGCAGGTGCGGCAGAACGGACAGGGTCGCCTCTATTCATTGTTCATTTGACGGGACGTGACATGGGCGGGTACACGGGAGGCATGGCCAGACCGTTGCGAATAGAGGGAATCGGGTGTTAGTATCCTATTCGACCAGAAGGTCTTGGAGAGTAACGGTTCGGAGGCGGGTTCAGCGCGCTTTTGGAAAGAGGGAGCCGTGCCAGACGCTGCCTCGAGAGACGAGTCCCAAACCTTCCCGGTCACCTTGCCCGCCTAAAAATCATTCAGGGCCTCGTGGAACTCGGCCCTCCGTTGGTTGTCTTGTCGGAGGGACACACTCTGCGAGTCCCAATTCAGACGAACGGAAGACTCTCGGAGGGACGAGCTCCGCGAGTCCCCATTATCATCCGGCATCAACACGCAGCGACCCACGAGCCAGTGATCCGGTTCGCGCCACGCATCGCGGATTGTTTCGGTCGCTCCCGACCGCGTCAGCAACGACCGCCGCCCGGCTACCACCCAGTCACGTAAAGGATCACGCTCGGATTGGGAAACTCCTGCGGCGGCAGGTGCGGCAGGTGTTTGCGGCCTGGCTCATCAACGGGATTCATATTTGCAACCATACCTCGGAGGGGCGAGTTCCACGAGCCCTCATCTCCCTATTCATGGGTGGGACAAGCCGCGAGTCCCCAATCCTTCCTGGTCATGTTCTTCGCTCGTAAAGCATTTGGGGCCTCGTATAACTCGGCCCTCCGAAAAGGGGCCAGGCGCTCGCTCGAGAGAACGCGTTACTCGGGAGGAGATTGTAGCGGTCGCCGAATGGATGCGCGGAGAGGTGAGACGGTTTTCGGAACGGCTGAGAACAGATTGGGCACTGTCCCGTGAAGTGGACTGCGCGACAGCCGAATTGCAAAATGACTAAGCGGCCCCTTTCCTTTCCCTTTGCTGTGGTAGGCGGTTTGGTTTCCATGAGAGGTGAAGGATACGGCATGATTCGGTCCTGCCATGATTCTGTCACCGCCGGAATCATGGCAGGACAGAATCAGGAAGACCGCCGCGCGTGAATATGTGCCTTGCCCAACACTCCGGGTTATGTGATACCGTTCCCGACTGCCATTCTGAGCCGTTGACGCGCTTTCGCCCCGCCCGGGATGGCTTCAAAATAACAATGAAGAAGATCAGATTTCCGTACCCGGCGTTGGGATTCACGCTGATCGAGCTTCTGGTCGTGATCGCGATCATCGCGATCCTGGCCGGCATGCTCCTGCCGGCGCTTTCGCGCGCAAAATCGAAGGCGATTCAAATCAAGTGTACCAACAACCACCACCAGATTGCCCTCGGCTTTCACATGTACGCCGATGATAACCAGGATTATTATCCAACGTACGATAATTGGGGCAACTGGGGCGGGAACACGGGTGTCATGGAACTACACGGCGGGTTGACCGCAGTGGACAAGCGCCCCCTGAATGTATACGTGCCGGCTGTGGAAACATTTCACTGTCCCGGCGACAAAGGGGATTCACTTTGGAAGGATACCTTTCCACCCGGCGTCAAGAGCTGTTATGCCGGCTGGGGCAACAGTTATCTGGTCGTCTGGGCGGTCGAGACCTTGCGGGTAAAGCACGTGACGGGAGATTCCGGCGCGCCGCCGGGAAGTCCCGAGGCGACGCCGATGAAGACCAGCGAGATTGCCCACAGCCCGTCCAACAAGCTGATTGAAGGGGATTGGCTGTGGTGGGCCGATCGCGACAAGAACGATCCGTGGAGCCAGTGGCACAACTGGAAGGGGCAATACCGAATCAATGTGCTCTTTGGAGATGGGCATACGGACTTCTTCGAATTCCCGAAGGAGGCCTATCAATGGAACTATACGGGGCCTGCGCCGGATCCGGGTTTCACCTGGTGGTAGCCCGACCCACCCACTCCACTTCACGCGCGGTCAAATGGATCGGCTATGTCTTGCCGGAAAGGGCGACCGAAATCAGCGCCTGGATGTTCGCCGGAGGGACATCGGCCTGGATATTGTGGATGGGGGCAAACACGTAACCGCTGCCCGGGGCGAAAATATTGAAGTGCGCTTCAGTTTCGCGGGCGACTTCGTCGGGGGAGCCGGAGCGCAACGTTGTCTGGGGATCGCAGCTGCCTCCCCAGAAGACGAGCCGATCGCCGAACTGGGTCTTGAGTCGGACGGGATCCATGCCGGAGGCGGAAGTTTGGACCGGGTTGAGGATGTCGACGCCCATCTCGATGATCGATGGGAGGAGCGGGAAGATCGCGCCATCCGAGTGGAGCATGACTTTCCAATCGGTGTGGGCATGGATCCAATCGAGGCCGCGCTGGTAGGCGGGCAGGAGCCGTTCGCGGAACATCGGGACGGACAGGAACGGGGCGCGCTGAGTGCCGAAATCATCGCAGATCTGGATGATCTGGAGGCGGTGGCCCACGGCCTGGTGAAAGCATTGCAGGTTCTCTATCCAGGTGTCGGTCAGGATTTGGTAGAGGTCGGCGACGTAATTCGGTTCCGATGCGAAGGTGATCATCCAGGCTTCAAAGCCGCCCTGGCCGATCCCGTTGAAGAGCTCGTAGGGAGGGCCCATGGCGGCGATGAGCGCCTTGTCCGTGGTTTCGAACAATTCACGCGACGCGAGTGAATAATGTTCACATTCGCTATCCGACAGCCGCGGGACGGAGAACGTGGCAAGGTCAGGGTGCGCGGCGCCCGGGTAACTCTCGAGGCGATCGAAGTAAAAACCCTCCGCCGGCATGCGGGCGATGGGAGTGCCCGCGCGCAGGAGTTCCCAATCCCCCGTTTCGTTTCGAACCGGGTTGAAGTCACCAGGAACGAGGACCTCAGTGCCGTCAAATAGCCGCCAGGGTTTCCAATCGCGGTTGGGGATGCCGAAGGCGACGGCAGATCGATTCAAGGCAACGGTATCCGAGGGCAGGTGCCCCAGCATTTCAGGTTCGATTTCTGCGAGCATCTGGAAGACGTCGAAGACCTTGAACGGCCGCTTCAGGTCCGGCTGCAGTTCACGGCGCAATCGGGCATAGGCGACGGCGGCGATGCCGGTTTGCCGGGTGCCCCCGAGGTCGATCGGTATGCGATCGACCGCTTGATGGTGGAGTGCGTTGCGGATGCGTTCGCGCGAGGTCATGGGCTGGGCATGAGGTTACGGCAATGGGCGCCGATTGGCGAGCTATGCAGAAATGCGACGGAGGGGAGAATGGAGTGAAAAGGCCGCGCGACTGCAGAAAGTCCTCGCCAATGGGCCGCGGGCTATGTTAGCGGGTGAAAAGCAGGGCGAGCATGTTAGTGCGACGTTTTTCATATCGAGTTTGCGCGGGTCTGCTTGTAGTGATCGCGCTGATCATCGGCACCGGGCGGGAAACCGCGCTGGCGTCGGACACGGTCTATCGCGTGCGGAAGAACGACAATCTGACGCGGATTGCCGCCACCTATGGGGTGACCGTGACGCAATTGGCGGTGCACAATCATATCGCGCGGAATGCGACGATTTACGTGGGGCAACGGCTTCGGATTCCGTCGAAGGACGAGCCGGCGGATTCGGTGTTGAGCAAGGCCGTGCAGCACGCGATCGCCTCGGCCAAAGTGCGCAAGGGCCGCTGGAAGTTCATTGTGATCCACCATAGCGGCACCACCACGGGCACCGTCAAGGGAATGGACGAATATCACCGAATGCATCGGCACATGGAAAATGGTTTGGCCTATCATTTTGTGATTGGAAACGGGCGGGGGATGGGAGACGGCGAGGTCGCCGTGGGGATGCGATGGACTACTCAGCTCAATGGCGGGCATCTCGCGAGCGAATCCCTGAACGAGATAGCCATTGGCATCTGCCTGGTCGGAAATTTCGACGCGGAACGCCCCACCAAAAAGCAACTGGCCAGCCTGGAGGCGCTGTTGCAGACATTGCGCAAACGCTGTGATCTCTCGGCGGCGGCCATCCGCATTCATCAACAAATCAATCCCATTTACACGCGATGTCCGGGGAAATATTTTCCCGTGAGCACGTTCACCCAGCCCGTGAAAAAGCGGAAATGACCAGGCCAGCGCGCCGCGGGAGGTTATTCCAAGCATCGCATGAAGGACGAGCTTGAGCGCGAGACCCTGGGGTTGAAGCGGGCCTGGGCACACCAGGACCCGCGTTGGCTGGGCGATTACCTTGTCCAGGGCGTGGAAGACCCGAGGCTCAACGCCCAAAGCATCCTCACCCGGCATTTTCTGATCGCACAACGCTGGGGAGACCTTTTTCCGCGCCTGCGGCGGGAGGAACAACGCTTCGGGGCGGTCCTTCGCTGGTGGTTGACTCTCGAGTTGGAGGATGGTGACGAAGAAACGCGCGCGTCCCTCAGGCATGCGCTGCGAGCGGGGCGCGACAATGCCGAGGGGACCGCGCTTCCTCATTTTGCACGGTTGGCCTTTCGGGAATTGCCTTGTGAAGTGGACGGCCTGCAAGTTCCCAATTACGTGGAGATGCTGTGCGATCCCAGGGGCTTCGAGTTTGTGCGTGGCGTTTTCTCGGAATTATGGCGCAGCGCCTTGAAGACGGAGGTCGAGATTCTGCGGGTGTTGGAGCCGGCCTGCGGGTCGGCAAATGACTATCGATACTTCGAATCCTATGGGCTGGGGCGGATCCTGGATTATACCGGGGTGGACCTGAGCGAGAGCAACATTGCGAACGCGCGTCGGTTCGCCGGTCCGGACACGTTCGAGGTTGGAAATGTCTTTGAGCTCGGTTACGCGGATCGATCATTCGAAACGGTTGTTGTGCACGACCTGTTCGAACATTTGTCCATGTCTGGCCTCGAACAGGCCGTCACGGAAGTTGCCCGAGTGTCGGCCCGATGCTCCTCGGTGGGATTCTTTAGTATGCACGAGAGTGACGAACATGTCGTTCGCGTAGTGGGCGATTATCACTGGAATACTTTGAGCCTCGCTCGAATGCGGACGATGTTCGAGCGCCACGGGTTTTGCGTTCAGGTCATTCATGTGAGCACCCTCACGCAATGGGATGCGGCCTGCGGACCTTATTACAACCCGCACGCCTACACGTTCAGAATGATCCGGCGGGAAGAGCGCAGAGGATAGAGGCGCAAGTCGGTGTGTCGGTGAGTCGGTGTGTCGGTGAAGTCGGTGAAGTCGGTGAGTCGGTGAAGTCGGTGAGTCGGTGAGTCGGTGAGTCGGTGAGTCGGTGAGTCGGTGAAGTCGGTGAAGTCGGTGAAGTCGGTGAAGTCGGTGAAGTCGGTGAGTCGGTGAGTCGGTGAGTCGGTGAAGTCGATGAGTCGGTGAAGTCGATGAGTCGGTGAAGTCGATGAGTCGGTGAAGTCGGTGAGTCGGTGTGTCGGTGAGTCGGTGTGTCGGTACCGACATACCGGCGTACTGACCCACCGCCCCACTGCCCACCGCCGCCACACTGGCGTACCGACGCGACGAAGGTCCGGCTGTAGCACAGCGGAGAATGTCCAATCTCCAGAGCTGGCTGCGCCAGCCATGCGTGGGTCAAGCGATTGAGCATTTTCAGAGCCCCAGAATCATCTGCGCGCCTTCCGGCCGGCGAAAAGCCGCGATGGACAGCGCGGGTCCGGCTTCCTCCAGGCCGGCTTTGCGTCGCGAAACGTGGAACATCTGAGAAATCTGGGCGGCGAAGATTCCCTGGCCTTTCATGCGTGATCCGAACCGGGGATCGTTCAGCTTGCCACCCCGGATGGCCCGAATCCGGCCGAGGACTTTATCTTTTCTTTCCGGCACATTCCGATCCAGCCATTGTTCGAAGATCGGAGCGACGGTTAGTGGCAGGCGGAGTATTTCTGTGCCGGCCCAACCCGCCCCGGCTGCTCGCGCCGCGGCCAGGACTGCCGGTATTTCGTGATCGTTGAGCGCGGGAATGACGGGCGCGACCAGGACGCCCACCGGTATCCCGGCTTTGGACAATGCGTCGATGGCGGCGAGCCGTTGGTTGGGGGAGGCGGCGCGCGGTTCGAGTTTGCGCGCGAGCGCGGAGTCGAGGGAATTGATCGACAGTTGCACCGCCACGGCATGGGAGGCTGCCAATTCCTGCAGGTAATCCAGGTCCCGGGTGACGAGATAGTTCTTGGTAACGATGCTGACCGGGTTCCGAAATTCGGCCAGCACCGCGAGGCACTTCCGGGTCAACTGCAGGCGGCGCTCGACCGGCTGGTAGCAGTCGGTCACGCCGCTGATGGCGAGCATTTGGGGTTTCCATTTGGGCGACGAAAGCTCGCGCCGCAGCAGTTCGGGCGCGTTCTCCTTCACCACGATCTTCGATTCAAAATCGAGCCCGGCTGAGAAGCCCAGGAATTCATGGGTATTTCGGGCGTAACAGTAGGAACAGCCGTGCTCGCATCCCCGGTAAACGTTGAGGCTGGCATTGAACGCGATGTCCGGGCTCTCGTTGTGACTGATGATCGACTGGGAGAGATCGCGAAGGAACTGAGTGTTGGGGGACGGATCCTCGTGCGGGTCCCAATCCTCGTCCCGCTGCAGGTGAACCCTTTCGAACCGGTTGGGCGGGTTGCTGGAGGCGCCGCGGAGCATTACCGTCGCAATCAGGACTTGGGCGGTTTGGAGTCCGGACTCGATTCGCCCGGCTCGAGCGTCCGGATGCGGATGTCGCGAATGGCGGCGCGTGTTTGATAGGCGGAGATTCCGAAGGGCACGGACAACTCGATGTCGCCGGGGCGGAGGGAAATTTTGCGGTTAGTGATGTCCGCATCGATAAGGCGTTCGCCATCGAGCCAGGCCTCGATCCTGGACGGGGTAACGCGCAGGCGAAAGGTGTACCACCGATTCTTTTCGAAGTTCCGGAAGGTGGAGGTGTCGTTCTCGGAGGCATCGTAATTGTCCAGACTGGAGAGGCCGACGAGGCCGCCGCCCCATCCGCCGGCGATGAGGGTGCAGAACGAGTCCCGGACCGGGAAGGTCAGCCCGCAAAAGAAATCGGTGCCATCGATTTTCATGGCTTTGAGGAAGACCTCGTAATTCATTTTGGGCGTCGGGTTCGTGTAGATCACTCCGGTCAACAGGGCGCCCATTCCCAGGCGGATGGAACCGTCATCCACCTCGACTTCACCGCCGCCGGCGTAGCCCGTGTTTCTCCAACCGTTCAAAGTTGATCCATCAAACAACTTCATCCACTCATTCGAGCTGGAAGTGGATGTCGCGGGAGGCGGATCGAGTCGCGGCTTTTCGCTGGCGGCGAAAAGGGTCGGACTGAGGGATAATAACGCGGATGAAACGACCAGGGTCAGTGCGATGGCGAAAACGGGGCAGGAGGCGGTGAACTGGTGAAAAGCGCTTGGTTTCTGAGTTTTCGATTTCATGGTGCGACCTTTTGCATGACCCATACGTCATACCATGGATCGCTCAGGAGTCGAGCGGAACCCGCGGCGAGCGAGGGATCAAAAGCTTCGCAGTGCCTCGGCAAGTTCCTGGATGGCTTGGCCCAGGTTTTGGGCGACTATGGGGTCCAGTTGTTTGCCAGCCTGGACTTCCAAGTAGTGTTCGGCGACTTCAAGGTGGTGAATGGATTGGTCGAGTTTGTCGCGATCCGCCGCGCGTTGTGCCGAAATCAGGGAGGCCTCCAGGGCCTTCGATTGACCGGCGGGAACGCCGATCGTTTGGAGTTTACTGATGAGGCGATCAATGGCCTGCGAGACAAGCACCACCTCAAGTTCGAGCGAATCGGTGCCGGTATCCGAGCCGTCATGGACTTCGAGTTGGAGGGTGTGCCGGCCAATGGGGAGGACGACCGCGGCGATCTCGGTGTCGGCGATCAAGATGCCGTCTTCGAGCCAACGAAAGGAAAGCATCGAGCCATCCGGGTCGAATGAGCGCGAGCCATCGAGGATCACTTCGGCGTGGGGTGAGGTCAGCGAAAGAATTGAAGTGGGTGTGGCGCTGGCGTCTGCGATGGGACATTCGTTGGGAGGCGGTGCGAATGGGGAGAAGACGATAGCGGCTCCGGTCTGAAGGAGCGGGTCGTTTTGAAAAGGGGCGCCGACAATGAGGTTTTGATTATCCAAGGCGACGCTGAAGCCGAGTTGGGAGCCGGGTGCGGGCGAAGCGCGGTTAAACTTGAGGGTCTGATGCCAAGCGCCGTCCTGGTGGGCATAGAGGCAAAGGCTCCCGGCGGAGGATCCAAAGGCGGCATCCTGTGAGGCGCCAACGACGGCGAGGTCCGCATCGAGGGCCGCCGAATATCCGAACCAGGCATTGTTGAGAGGAGTCAAATCGGTAAGCTTATCGGCCTGCGCCCAGCCGGTATCGAATCGTTGAAAAAGATAGGCTGCGCCGACGGAGACATCGTTCTGTCGGCCGCGGGGTGCGCCGGCCAGGAGTCGGTCGGAGGAGACGGCGACGGACCAACCGAGGAGGCTGCTCGCAGTGGCATCATCCGCCGTGAGTTCCGCGGTTTGGATCCAGGCATCATCTCTCAATTCAAAGAGATAGGCGGCTCCTGCAGAACGAATGGAATTGTGGCTGTGGAACGGGGCACCGACGGCCAACAATCCGTCCTCGATGGAGGTGGACAAACCGAACAAAGCCCCGGCGACCGGTATGTTCGATTTGAGTTTGGCTTCCTGTTGCCATGTGTCCGCTTCCCGCCGGAAGAGGTACACCGCCCCGGAGGCGGTCGCCAGGTCATTGTCGCCGATGGCGCCTACGACGATGCGATCGCCGTTGGTGACAACCGGATCACCGAACTGGAGTTCGGGTTGGGCATCGGTGGGCGAAAGCTTGGAATCGAGAGTCCAGATGTCCTGAGTGCGGGTGAATACATAAGCGGCCCCGGAGTAAGAACCGAAATCGGCGTCGCGATACGCGCCTACCACGATGGTATCCTGGTTGATGGCGACGGAATAACCGAACTCGGTCTCCGCCGGCAGGCCCTGAGGAAGGAGCGTCGCTTGGTGGACCCATTGGCCATCGCGAAGGACGAATACGAAGGCGGCGCCCACCCGGGCATTGTCCACTTTAAAACCCGGACAACCCACTACGACCGTATCGCCACTGACATCCACGTCCGCTCCGAATTGAGCGTAAATATTGAGGTCGGGGATTTGGAGGGCGCTCTCGACTTCGGGGGAGAAGGCAAGTGCGGAAGAGAGGAGTGAGATGCTAAGGAGGAAGCCGGCTGATTTTCGGGCACGGCCGACTGACGGCAGGATGCGGGTGAGGGTTCTGCAATGAGGTTTCATGGGAGCGGGAACGGTATGAGGAGTTGCGACTTTGAAAACGGCTGCGCATGAGTTGTTGAGGCAGACTGTTTGGCGAGCATGTCGGGTGCCGCCGGGGACATCGCGGGGCGGGCGAGAGAAGGCGCGAACGAGGCAAACTGGAGTCGAAGTGACTGGGGCTGAGCCAAGCCGGAAAGGATGAAGGTCAACCTGTTTAGACCCCAAGTTGTTTCAGGCTCATCTGGGGAAGGGAGTGGGCTGTAGAGCGCAGAGACAGAGGGAACGGGTGGTTGTCCAACGCCGGCACAACAGGGTCCAGCCGCCTGCCGCCATCGGAACACGTCAGCAGGCGGAAATTCATAAGTGAAATGCCCACTTCCATCCACCGGCGTTCGGGTGAAATCTCCAGGCTAATCGCCGAATCCTAGCGCGACGCGCACGGAATCGAGGGCTTGAATGGCGAGGAAGATATGCTCATCGAGGGAGAGTCCAAGCAGGTCCGCGCCGAGTTGGATGTCCTCGCGGGAAACGGCGGCGGCGAACGATTTTTGTTTCAATTTTTTTCGGACGCTCGCCGGGGCCATGCCCGAGAGCCCTTCGGGCCGGACATAGGCGACTGCGATGAGAAAGCCGCAGAGCTCATCGACGGCGAAGAGCGTCTTGCGGAGGGGTCGGTCGAGCGGGAATTCGGCCTGGTTCCATTGAGCATGAGAGAGGATGGCGCCAATGATTTCGTCGTCGACACCTCGGCCGCGAAGAATGCGGGCGCCTTCGCGGGTGTGATCGGGGGGATTGGGCCAGCGCTCATAGTCGAAATCATGAAGGAGACCGGTGATCCCCCAGAGTTCGGGGTCCTGGTCGAGGCGGCGCGCATGGTGTCGCATGGCGGCCTCGACGGCGAGGGCATGTTTGAGGAGCGATTCCGAGCGGGTATATTCGGCGAGCAAATCCCAGGCGTGTTGGCGTTCCATGGCTGAGGGATCGGGCGGACTATTCCACGGATGGGTCGGGCGCCAGACCCAGCTTCTCATAGAGACCACGACGACCGGTCTTGTCGCCTTCCATGATCCGCCGGGCATAGCCGGCCACCGCTTTTGCTTTTGCCCTCGGCACGACCAATACCCCGTCGCCGTCCGCGACGATGACATCGCCCGGGATGACGAGGACGCCCCCGCAAACGATGGGGCGGTTGACGGATTCGAGTTCATTCCGACCGGGCCGGATGCCGCGGCCAGGATGTTTTAAGTAGAGGGGGATGCCTTCGGTGATGATTTCGTCGGTGTCACGGGCGGTAGCGCTGGTGACCACGCCCAGGCATCCCTGAAGTTTCCAACTCATGATATTGTTCGAACCGATGGAACCGACATCGGTATCGGGTGCGTCCTCGATGACCAGGGCGGAACCGGGACGCAAGAGGGACTGAAACGGCTCCGGAGAAAGGCGGTTGTACCAGTTGCCCACCCAGCGGTCATAATCCTGTATGGTTTGCTCACCCGCAGATGCTCTTTGAGTTGGAACGTAACGGGCAGTGACCGCGATCCCGATGAAACGGTGGGCGTAATGGACCGTGTCGCGCCAAAGGGGATGGATCTCCGGATTCATCAGACCGGTGTTTTGAAGACCCACCGCGTCCATGCCATCGGTGACATCGGCGACGCGTAGACCCTGGAAGGCTTCCAGCAGTTCATGGTCATCCTCGGCGGTAAAGACGGGGGTGGCGATGTAATTGGTTCCCGAGCGAGGTGGACCCTCGGCGGACTGGCCGGAATAGGTCAGAATCAAAAGGAGGGCGGGGATGAACCTCAATGGAGACGGAACCCTTCGGGACGAGGTATGGCTCATAAGTATGGGCGGATTGTGCGCGGACGGCCTGCGCGGGGCAAGCCTGCAGCGTTTGTGAGCGTGATGGCGGTGTGAGTTCGCGGGACTCGCGGAGCTCGTCCCTCCGCGGCAGTTCAGAATGTCGGGCCGAGTTGCCATGGGGCGAACTCCTCATCGCCGAGGCCGTTCATTTCGCTGCGCGTGCGGGTTCCGCCGGCGACCGCCACGATCAGTTCAAAGAGACGCAAGCCGACTTCTCGAACGGACTCCGTGCCATCGAGGATAGTGCCGGCATTGAGATCAATGTCATCTTCGAGTTGCTGATAGAGCGGAGTGCTGGCCGCGACTTTGATGCACGGTGTCGGTTTGCATCCGTAAACACTGCCGCGGCCGGTGGTGAATACCCCGATGTTGCAGCCGCCACTGACGAGGCCCGTCATGCTGACCGGATCATATCCGGGGGTGTCCATGAAGCAGAACCCCGGGGTGCGGATGGGCTCGGCATATTCATAAACGGCAGCGAGGGGGGCTTGACCGCCTTTGGCAACAGCGCCGAGGCTCTTTTCGTAAATTGTCGTCAGGCCGCCCAGTTTGTTGCCCGGGGCGGGGTTGTTGTCGATGGAGGCGCCATGGAGCCGGACATGTTCTTCCCACCAGCGAATTCTGGTCATGAGGCGATCGGCAACATCGGCGTTGATGGCGCGCTGGGCGAGGAGATGTTCGGCGCCGTAGATTTCGGGGGTCTCGGCGAGCACTGAAGTACCGCCGTGACGGACCAATTCATCGGAGGCCACGCCCAGTGCCGGGTTTGCACTGACACCGCTGTAGGCATCGGACCCGCCGCACTGTTCGGCGAGGACCAGTTTACTGACCGGTTGGGGGGTGCGTGATCGCTTTTGGGCCGACGGAAGTAAACGAAGGACGGCGGCGGCGGCGGCTTCGATGGTCTTTCGGGTGCCACCCGTCGATTGGATGTTGAGGAAGATGGGGGAATGGGGATGGGCGAGATCCGAATCAAGCAGATGCTCCCGGCGGATCTGGTCCAGTTGATTGACCTCGCAGCCGAGTCCGATCATGACGCATCCCGCGATGTTGGGGTGTCGCGCAATTCCGGCGAGGACGCGCATGAGGATTTGGTGAGGTGTGCCGGGCTGGAGTCCGCAGCCCCCTTTATGGGTGAAGGCAATGACCCCATCGACATTGGGAAAGTCGCGCCGGAGCAAGTCGTCGGGGAACCGGTCCTTGACGTGACGCGCGACCGAGGCGGAGCAATTCACACTGGAGATGACGGCGAGGTAATTGCGGGTGCCCACCCTGCCGTCGAGGCAGGCGTAGCCGGGGAACGTCCGAACAACGCCGGGCGGCGGCTGTTCGACCCCAGTCGGACGGGTGATGGCCTGGAAGTCGCGCGGGAAATCGCGAACCACAAGATTGTGAGTGTGGACATGATCGCCCGGTCGGATGATATCCGCTGCGAAGCCAATGATCTGCCCATACTTCTTGACTGCGTTGCCGGGATCGAGATGTCGCAAGGCGATCTTATGTCCGGCGGGGATCAGCCTGGAAAGGGTGAGTGGGCCGGACGTCGTGTCCAATTCCAGTCCGGCCGTAAGCGTGCCGCGGGCGATCGCAACGTCGTCGCCGGCACGGAGAATAAGAGTCAGATCATCGATCCGGGGGCGTTTCATAGCAATGCGATGGTGCGGCGCCGAAGTGGAAGCGGGATGACATCGGGAACGGCATGGCTGAGGATTTTAGCCGGCCGGCAACCGGCGGGCACGGAAAATCGGGCTGAAGTGATCGGGCGTGGAAGGTGTTTTGGGTTAAAGCCTTGCTGTTTAATACATGCAATGGGATTATCGCCGTGTATTTGATGAAGACCGCTCTTGTCATCGACGATGACGCCACGTTTCGGCGCGAGACTTATCGTTTGTTGCTCAGCGCGGGCTGGCGGCCGTTGGAAGCGGAGGAGGGTGAGCAGGGAGTGGCGATGGCAATGCAACACCAGCCCGATCTTATCATTTGCGATTTGCTGGTCTCGCGATTCAATGGATTTCAGCTGTGCCGGATGATCCGGGCGCAGCGGCACCGGATCCGGCAACCGGTGATTGTGGTTACGAGCAGCAGCGGATATCCGACGGACCGGTTGAATGCGCTGGAAGTGGGTGCGGACCGTTACCTGGTGAAGCCTTTTAAGCAGGAGACGCTACTGCGGTTGCTGGAGGGGGAATCCCTCTACGAGACGGAATCCATTCCGAAGGCCGGAAGTCCGCTGCCGCCGCCTTCCTCCGCCCCGATCCCCCCGTCGAGTCAAAAGCCATTCATCCGATTCTGGGGCGTGCGGGGATCAATTCCGGTTCCAGGGCCGAGCACGGTGTTAATGGGAGGCAACACCTCCTGTGTGGAATTGCGAGCTGATGGGGAGATTGTCATTTTGGATGCGGGCAGCGGGATTCGGAAGTTGGGGCTTTCGTTGGCGCGCGAATTCCGGGATCAACCGGTGAACGTCACCATCCTGATCACCCATACGCACTGGGATCACATCCAGGGATTTCCGTTCTTCGTCCCGGCCTATCACCCGAGGAACAAAGTCCGGATTCTGGGTTATGAAGGGGCGCGGCAGGGTTTGCTAAGTACTTTGTCGAGCCAAATGGAGAGCCCATACTTCCCGGTAAGCATGCGGCAGATGCCCAGCAACATTGAAGTGCATGAGTTGCGTGAATTCGAGTTCTCCATCGGCGAGCTGCGGGTAAAGGCCATTTTTGTCAACCACCCCGGTCTTTGTCTGGGTTACCGAATATTCACCAGCGCCGGGTCGGTGGCTTATCTGCCCGATCACGAATCGTATCAACGCATGCGATCACAACCCGGAATGCCCTCGGCGGTGGACCAGGCGGAGTTGATGAGACACACGAGCGCGAAAGATCAGAAGTTGGTTGAGTTCCTTCGCGATGTGGATGCGCTCATCATCGACTCGCAATACAATGACGAGGAATACCAGACGCGTGCAGGGTGGGGGCATGGTTGCGTGGACGACGTGGTGGCGCTGGCATTGATGGCGCGCGCGCGGAGGCTCTTTTTGTTTCACCATGACCCTGATCACGATGACGCCCAAATCCTCAAAATGTTGGCGTGGGCCCGCGAATCGGTGAGCATGCAGGGTGAAAGCCTGGTGGTGGACGCAGCCTGCGAGGGCCTGCAGGTCGCCCTGCAACCGGAGGCCGCGCCCTAACGCGCCGGGAGGCACCGTACCGGCGAGCGGTGTTGGGCATTTTGGCGTTGCGCCCGCAGAGCGGCAGACTAGAGTAAGCGTAACTCCACCCCCATCGAGCTATGCACTTTGGCACGGATTACTACCCGGAACACTGGATCTACCCCTATGCCGGAACGCGGGAAACGCCGGAGTCGCGCTGGGAGCGGGATGCCGAGTTGATGGTGGCGGCGGGAATGAACGTGGTCCGCATGGGCGAATTTGCCTGGGGAATTTACGAGCCCGAGGAGGGGCAATTTGATTTTGGTTGGATGAAACGGGCGATGGAGGTAATGGCCGGAGCCGGGTTGCGGATTGTGCTGGGAACACCCACGGCGGCCCCGCCGATCTGGCTGACCCACAAGCATCCCGAGGTTTTGCCGTTGGACGAACGCGGTTTGCCCATGCACGAGGGCACGCGCAAGGCCTATTGCATGAACAGCGATGTTTACTGGGCCTATTGCAAGAAATTGATCACGGCATTGTGCCAAGCCCTCGGCAAGCATCCCGCGCTGATCGCGTGGCAAATCGATAATGGCTTCGGCCAGCACCAAACCATTTGCTCGTTCAACGACGAAACCCGCCGGGATTGGCATGCCTGGCTCAAGGCCAAATATGAAACAATCGATCGCCTGGACGACCTGCTCGGTCTGCGTTTCTGGGGTCAACGGGTAAGAGACTGGTCGGAGGTGCCGATGCCGCAGACGGCGCCGACTGTGCATAATCCGGCGCTGGTGCTGGATTGGATGCGGTTCTCCAGCGACACCATTGTCGCCTTTGCCAGGATGCAGGCCGATTTGCTCCGGGAATTGACGCCCGACATCCCGGTCACGCACAACCTCCGGGCATTGTCTCGTAATTTTGATCACTTTGACGTGGCCGAACTTCTGGACTTTGTCGGAGTCGACAGCCAGGCGACGATCAAGTCCCGGGCATCGGAGAACGCCTGTTCGTTGGACATGTTGCGTTCGCTGAAGAAGACGGGCATTCGGTCGCCCGGGGAGGACGGCGGATTCTGGATTGTGGAGCAGAAAGCGGCGCAGGTGAACTGGCAGGATGTCAATTCATTGATCCGCCCCGGTGTGGTGAGGCTGTTCAGTTACCAGTGTGTGTCGCGAGGGGCAACCGGGATTTTGTATTTCTTCTGGCGCCAGCCGAGGATCGGCTCGGAAAAATTTTATGGCGGGGTATTGACCCATGACGGGCGCGAGGACAATCGGGTCTACCGGGAGATCAGCCAGATGGGCGAGGAAATGAAGCTGCTGGGGCCGCTCCTTAAGGGCACTCGCGTTCAGGCCGAGACCTGTATTCTGTTCAGCCACGAAAACGAATGGGCGTTGCAGCTACAACCCCAGCCCAACCGCTTTTTCAGCCAGCACGAACACCTTCAGCTGTTTTACAACGCGCTGCATGATCGTAATATCCCGGTGGATTTTGCACGTCCGTCGGAGGATCTGTCGGCCTACAAACTCGTCATCGCACCTTCACTGCATTTGCTTGCCGGCGGCGAAGCGGACCTGCTGAAGTTGTACGTCCAGAATGGCGGAACGCTCGTCGGCACCTTCAACACGGGCTTGGTCGATGAACATCAGATCGCCCCGGATACGGGCTATCCGCATGATCTGACCGATTTGTTCGGGATGGAGATTCTTGAATTCGATCCACTCCCGCCGGGGGAGGAGAACCACCTGACGTTCAAGGGCGCCTTTCCGACGAGCCACCTGCATCCGGCGAGGATTTGGTGCGATTTGATCGAACCTGGGGAGTGCCAGATCCTGGCCACGTATGCCAAGGATTTCTACGCCGGACGCGCCGCCATGACAATGAACTCATTCGGTTTGGGCAAGGCCATTTACATCGGGACAATGAGCCACCAGCACTTCTATTACGATCTGATTGTCTGGCTGCGACAGTTGTGCAACCTCTATCCTCTCCTCAAGGTGCCAGACACCGTCGAAGTGAGTATGAGGCAGAAGGACGATACAAAGATCTATTTCCTGCTGAATCATCAGAATTCTCCCGTTCGGATCCAGTTTTACAAACCCGCCCACGATTTTCTCACCGGGGAGACACTCCATGGCAACCATGACTTGGCGCCGCATGGCGTGCTGGTTCTCCACGAACCGCCGCCGGCCAAGGCCGCGGAGTAGAATACAGTTGATCATTCTCTCGGACGGGCGTTTCCTGAATCGGATTTGTGGGATATTCCCTACCTTAGTGGTCTGTTTCATAAATACGGTTACGTTCGCGGCCAGGGGTTTTTCGGCCAGACGAGGCGCGAGCAACGAAGTCTGGCCGAAAAAGAACGGCCGCCCGGAGGGTTGCGCCGAATTTGGCCTGGGGCGGCGTTGCTCGGTCGGTCGAGTATCGCAGGGGATACACTCTCGCCCTCGCGCCTTGCCTCAGGCCAAATTGGGCGCAACGCACGTGACCGTATTTATGAAACAGACCACTAAGCGCGACCGGCCGCCCGTGAAAAATCCAACCCAAAACCCTGGCCGCACTCCGCCCGCGAGCGCGTCGGTCCAGGCTGATGACCCACAGGGCCGGCGCCGCGTATTGGCCCAGTGGCGAGGAATCGACGTCACGGCCCAGGAGAAAGCCAGGGCGCTGCGGTATCGGCCCATGTCGGAATTGGTGCCCAGGATCCTGCAGGGAATGGGGTTGGACCGACGCCGATCGGAAGCGGAGATCGCGCGCGTCTGGAATCACTTGCTGGATCCCACCATCACTGCGCACGCTCAACCGACCGGCATCCGCCGAGGCACCCTGTTTGTCACGGTGGATAGCAGCGTCTGGTTGGATGAAATCGTGCGCTACCGTTACCGCGAGATTCTGGAGCGATTGCAGCACAGTTTCGGCAAGGACATGGTTGCGCGGATCTCTTTTCGGGCGGGATGAGGCGAGGCGCGGGCGGGTGCGCCTGATGAAACTCCGGAGGCCGGGAGGGGCGTGATGGCGATACATCCCTGGCAATGAGCGTCTTGCGGCAGGAAAAGAGCTTCTCGTCCCACAAACATCGGCGGGGGCGGATGATCAGCATAGGATCTTCTTCGCATTAGCGCCTATGAAAACAACCCATTTGTTTCCGCCATGGTCGTTCCCCATCCGTTGCTCGCTCCTGATCTTGTGTTTGCACGCATTCTCTACCGGCATGGCATCGCAGAGTATCGCCCGGCTATGGGATGAGCGGGCCCTGGCCGCCATCCGCGTCGATACACCTCATCCGCCGGCGCAAGCCCGAAATTATTTCAGTCTGTCGGTCTGCATGTACGACGCGTGGGCGGCGTATGATCCCGTGGCAGTGGGTTACGTTTATCGCGGCAAACACACGGCTGCCGACTTGGCTGCGGCCCGGCGTGAGGCGATCAGCTATGCCGCCTGGCGTCTGCTCAGGGAACGACATGTATACTCGAGGACCGCCGCGACCACCCTTGAGGCGGATGATGCCCTGATGACGTCGCTGGGCTACGACCTCCAGAATGATTCCAGGGATACGTCCACTGCAGCTGGCGTGGGCAACTCGATTTACGACGCCGTATCGGAGTGGTTCATCGATGACGGTGCCAATCAAACAGGTGGGACCCCCTATCCGGATGCAGATCCACCGATCGCGTATCCCGATTTTCCCGTGGCCGAGGGTGGATACGCCTATATCAACCCGCCGCTGGCGACCTTGTTGCCAGGGATCGACGATGGCAATGGCAATACGGTGGTCGACATTAACCGGTGGCAACGCCTGCAAATCGTCAATGCCGTCGATCAAAACGGATTTCCGCAAGGTCCGGTCCAGCCCTACTTGGGGGCTCAATGGCTCCGGGTGCGGCCGTTCGTGCTGACACGCGACAATCCGACAGATCTTTGGTTCGACCCGGGACCGCCGCCATACTTTGGGGGGGAGACCCAGGCCCAGTTTGTGAGGGAGGCCGTCGCAAACATCACGGCGGACAGCCAATTGGATCCGGATGATGGGGTCATGATGGACATTTCGCCGGGCGCGCGCGGGAACAACAGTCTCGATTACGCGGGGGACTATGGCACGGGCAACTTCGAGATCTACGATGGACACGGGTACACCAATAATCCCGTGACCGGGCTTCCCTACGCGCCGAATGTGGTGAAGCGCGGCGATTATGGACGACTCGTCGCGGAGTTTTGGGCCGACGGACCAAATTCCGAAACTCCGCCGGGACACTGGAATGTTCTGGCCAATTATTTGGCGGACCATCCGTTGCTCGAAAAACGCATTGGGGGCATAGGGCCGGTGGTCGACGATCTGGAGTGGGACGTCAAGATGTACTTCGCCCTCAACGCGGCCGTTCATGACGCTGCGTGTGCCGCATGGGGTGCGAAGCGCTACTATGATGGCTGGCGTCCCATCGGCATTATTCGGTATCTGGCCGGACTGGGCCAATCAAGTGATCCGGGGCAGCCGTCGTACAATGCAAATGGCCTGCCGCTGATCACGAACGTGATTGAACTGGTGACCACGGCATCGGTCGCATCCGGGCGGCATGCGGGTTTGACCCCGGGGAAGATTGCGATCCGGGCCTGGCCGGGGCCGCCTGCGGATCCGGTCCACGACCATAGCGGTGTGAAATGGATCCATGCCGATACCTGGAGCACGTACCAGCGAACGAACTTCGTGACGCCGGCATTCCCCGGCTACATCTCCGGGCACGCTACTTTCAGCCGATCGGCGGCGGAGGTTATGGCCGGAATCACTGGATCGCCATTCTTCCCCGGCGGCCTCGGCACTTACACCAACTATGTCCTCGGCTTCGAGAAAGGCCCGTCCGAGCCGCTGACTCTACAGTGGGCCACGTATTACGATGCCTCGGACGAGGCCGGGATTTCGCGCATCTGGGGCGGGATCCATCCTCCTTGCGACAATTTGGGGGGTCGACGCGTGGGATCGGAGGTGGGGAAGGCCGTTTGGGAGCTGGCCCAGAAGTATTTTGACGGCACGGTGACGGATACGCCGATCCAGCTCGCGGTTCGCAGCCTGGGACCGGGCCAGTGTGAAGTGAGATTCAATACCGTCCGAGGGTTCTACTATAAGCTCCAGTCGAGCATCGGGCTTGACCGGCCGTTTGCAGATGAATCGGAGGGATGGACTCGGGCCGTGAATTCTTCGACGGTGACCCTCGACAACGCAGGCAACTCGTTAAAGTTCTATCGAGTGGTCAGTTCTCCAGTGCCGTAAACCGTGAAGATTTATGCGACTTACCGCGGCCGAATTGAGCGTTCATAGTTTTCACATGAACTGCGCAGGCGCCGGACGGAGTCGACCTGGGCGTGCGGTCTTGGCGGCCATGCTTTTCCTTTGGACCGTCACGAATCAGGGAATTGCGCAGGGCTGCATTGGAGTGCGGAATTGTCCCCTGTCGGCGTTAATGGGAAGCGATTTTCAAAGTGGTTTCCTGGGTGCCGATCAATGGCAGTGGCTAGTGGGATTCCGATGGTACGAATCGAAGCGGGCATATGTGGAAGACCACGAGCAGCCGGACCAATATGGCCGGATGGTGAACGAAGTCTACTCGCTCGACGTGGCGGCAACCTATGGCATCACTCCGCGATGGAGCGCTACTATGGATATCCCATTCACCCATGCCACCCGCTCGTCATACTACGAGCATGACCTCGTCAGCCAGCACAGTATGTCCGCGTCCGGAATTGGCGACATCCGGTTGACCACCGACTTCTGGTTGCTGGATCCTCACGAGCACATGGATGGCAACCTCGCCCTCGGGGCCGGCTTCGTCGCGCCAACCGGCAACCACGACGCCACCGACACGGCTTATCGCAGCACCGGCCCGGTCACGCGTCCTGTGGATTCATCGATTCAACCCGGAACCGGCGGGTGGGGAATCATTCTCCAACTGCAGGCGTATCAAGAAATCCATGGTAACCTCTTCGCCTATCTGAACGGTTCGTACACCTTCACACCCGCGGAGCAGAATGATACCGAATATCCACTCGCAGATCGTCCGCTGACCGCAGCCTTCCTGACTCCACTGCAGACCCACAACAGCATCGCCGACCAGTACCTGGGTCGCGCCGGCCTCAGTTATGTGCTTTGGCCGGAGCAGGGCCTGACCCTTTCTTTGGGCGCCCGTATGGAGGGAGTACCGGTTTACGACGCCATCGGTGCCAGCATGGGTTTTCGGCGCCCCGGCTACACCGTTTCCGTTGAGCCAAGCATTGCCTGGAACTACAAGAACAACTCGCTCACGGTCACCGCCCCCGTCGCCGTCTATCGGAACCGACTGCAGAGCGCGCCGGAAGCAAAATTGAATCGGTCCCCGGGGGACGCGGCGTTTGCCGATTACTCGATCCTGGCCACCTTCGCGCATCGATTCTGACAGGGCCTTGTAGAACTCGGCCCTCCGAGGGTTGGGTCCGGACGGACGAGTTTATCGTTTCGGTTGCCTGCCCCACGCGGAATGACGGACTGGGATTCTCTTCCAATTATGACCCGACCAGCGTGGATCTCGCCGCGCCGGGCGACCAGATCTATTCGACTTACTTCAACTCGGACGCCTCCTGCTATCCGCCGTTTGATTGCATCGACGGCATACTCACGCGCCATTCAGCGTCGGTAAGCGGCAACTCTCCGACCACGTCGCAGATGCCAACCGACCAGGGTGGCTCCGAGGCCGAGGAGTGCCCAGGTGGAAGGTTCCGGGATAAGGATTTGACCGCGGATTTCACCGCCAAGGAAGGCGTCGGAATGAATATTGATGTACCATTGGCCGCCCTCGAGTTGGCCAATTTGATCGGCAAGATCAATGCCCGCGGTGCCGTCGACCAGCGTGAGGGTGCCGGAAATGGTGCCGTTGGTGCCGCCGAGGGTTGTAAAATCCGGTGACAAACCATAAATCACGCCGGCCGTCTCCGGAAAGAGACCCGAAGGGCCATGGATATGGGCGTTGCTGGAGGGCGCCGATAGGCCGGACCAAAGGATATCGTTGAAGGTGAGGGTATTCAGTGCATCGTCGAACGTCAGCGTACCCGACCCGCTGCCGGTTCGTCCTGCATCTCCTTCAGGTTGTAGATCGACGACGAACTGTTCCGTTGCGGCCCAGGCGGCAGTGTTCAAGGCCGCGGCGGTGAGAAACGCGAGGGTCAAGGCATGCTTGTTCATAGGGGTTGAGTTGGCGTTGCGGTTCAATTCTGGATTAACATGGTTTGACGGCGCGCCTCTCGTGCGCTGCCGGGACATAAGAGGCTCGAGGGGGCGGCCAGGTTCCCGGAAAAAGGCTTGAGATGCTGTCCCTTCCACCTCATCGAAACAGTGCCGAGCGATTTCTGGAGGTGATCGCGAGTACTGCAGGATGCGTGAGCTTGCGCTCGCTGGTGATGGCGAAGAACTGCTGTTGGCACTCATCGGTGCTGCCAATCGTGCGAAAACCAAATCGAGTGACATTCTCTTCCGCAACGATGGTGGGGACGGACATGAATCCCAGACCGTGGAGCGCGAGAATGTTGACAAAGGCGGGATCTTCGATTTCCCCGACCAACTGCGGGCGCACGCCCTTGGCGTGAAACCATTTTTCCAGTGAACGGCGCAAGCCACTGTTGGCCATCGGCAGCAGGGCCGGCGCGCCATTCAACGACCTGGGAAAGCCATTCCGGAGTCTCGCCGCCAGCCGTGGCTCGGCGCAAAACGTCACGCCGCATTCACCCAGGAAATGATTGAATACGTTCGCGGTGACGCCGCTGGATGCCGGTTCATCCGCGAGCACAAGATCCAGGCGGTACGCCGCCAGTTCCACCAGCATGTCGGAGAGTTTGGTTTCCCAACAGGAAACTTGCACCGGTTGCGAGAGGTGAAAGATCGGCTCGATCAGGCGGTAGGTGGCGAGTTTGGGCAACGCGTCCGCAATCCCGAGATGCACCCGCAAGGACCGGGCTGTAGGCCGATGCTTCACCGAACTCATCAAATCCTGCCCGAGCGAAAAAATCTCCTCGGCGTAGCTCAGCACCTGTTGACCCGCCTTCGTCAGCGTTAACGCGCGCCCACCTCGCTGGAAGAGCTTTTGTTCCAGCACGCTTTCGAGCGCGGCAATCTGCGCGCTGATGGTCGGCCGGGAGACGTGCAATTTCTCGGCTGCCTTGCGCAGGCCACCTTCCCTGGCGACCACCCAGAAATACCGCAGATGATGATAGTTCAGGAAATCCATGCTGGGAGCCTATTCGATTTAACCTAACAGTTCATTTAAAAAGTCGTAATAGGTTAAGCTACGCACGACGCGTATGCTCAGCCCATGCATCTGTTAATGACCTGGAAATCGTTCGGCCTCGGGACGTCCGGGGGGTGAACCCTCTGTGAGTGCCATGGAGATCCTCGTGACCGTCCTGCAATTGACAGCTGTGCCATTGCTGGTGCTGCTCAATGGCTTCTTCGTCGCGGCGGAGTTCGCGCTGGTCAAAATCCGCGACACCCAACTCGAAACCCTCGTCTCCGAGGGCCATCGGCGAGCTGGAGTTGCACGGAGGATCGTTCGGAATCTCGACGCGGCTCTCAGCGCCACCCAACTCGGCATCACCCTCGCCAGTCTGGGCTTGGGTTGGGTGGGCAAGCCCGTATTCGCCGCCCTGCTCCTGCCATTGCTGGAGTCGTTCAATGTTGATCCTGCTCAATCGGATTGGCTCGCGTTCGCCGTGGGTTTCACGATCATCACCTTTCTGCACATTGTTGTGGGGGAACTCGCGCCCAAATCGTTGGCGATTCAGCAACCGTTGTTGATCTCATTGTGGATCGCGCGACCCTTGAACGCGTTCTACAAACTTTTTTATCCTGCCATCTGGCTGCTCAATCATGCCGCCTTTTGGTTGTTAGGCCGCTGCGGTCTGCAACCCGTCAGTGAGTCTGAGTTGGTCCATTCCGAAGAGGAAATCCGGTTGATTCTCGCCCAGTCCCGGAGGTTTGCCAATGGTCCAACGCTTGGCCAGGACATTGCCTTGAACGCCTTTGCCCTGCGGCAACGACACGCGCGCGAAATAATGCGATCGCGGCAGGACATCGTCGCATTGAACACGGAAGCTTCAATGGAGGAATGCCTGGCTTTGGTGCAACAAACGCGCTACTCCCGCTTCCCGCTGACTGAAGGCGGGGACTTGGATAAAACCCTCGGTGTGGTGAATTCCAAGGACATTTTCGCCCTGCGGCTCGAAACCCGACGCGGGCGCGATCTGGCGCGGGCAGCTCGCAAAATCATCTTTGTTCCGGAAACCGCGCGATTGGAAAAGCTCCTCGCCCTCTTCCTTCAGCGCAAACAGCATTTTGCGCTCGTCGTGGACGAATACGGCGGCACGGTGGGCATGGTCACGCTGGAGCATGTGTTGGAGGAGTTGGTTGGACCCATCGAGGATGAGTTTGATCAGGAAGAACCCCTCATCCGTCCCACGGGCGAACGTACCTGGGAGCTGACCGGATTGCTGCCGCAACACCGATTGGCCGAGTTGGTGGGGCAACCCTTCGTCAACACTCAAAAGGTATGCACGGTGTCCGGCTTGATGACCCAACGATTGGGACGGTTTCCGCGATCAGGCGATCTGCTGACGTGGGACGACTGGCAATTGCGTGTCGAAGAAATGCAGGGAACGCGGGTCGTGCGGATGAGGCTTGAACATGTTGCGAACAAGACGTGAATCTCCTGGATCCTGGAATGGCGGGGGATGGCGGGAGTGGCGGGGCTCGAACCCGTAACCTCTGCCGTGACAGGGCAGCGCTCTAACCAATTGAGCTACACCCCCGCGACCGGGGGAGCGAAATTAAGGAAGACGGCAGGGCGCGTCAATTGTAAATCCAGAATCTGGTGTGAGCCGGTAAGCGAAGAAGGTGATTCGGGCAGCAGACGCCAAGGAGGTGGGGGTGGGGAACCCCGCTGAAGAAACGTACCGCCACCCGAATCAAAACCTGACACAGCATAAAATCGGGGGTGGATTTGTCAAGATGGATGTCGTAGGAATAGCAACGAAAAACGGGGCATGGAGCGGAAAGGAGAAGTCCGTGATGGAGCTTGACGCCGGCTGCTAATGTGATTGCATAGGTTCATGCATGCTGGAGTTATGAAGCTGGTTGGCTGGGGTTGCCTGGCGCTGCTGGGGGTGGGCTGTCACACGACTTTGGAGGGCCGCCTAAAAGCGGGTTTTCCCGGCAAAGACACGATCGTGAGCCGATACGAGGTCCCCTTCAGCCAGGTTTACGAGGCAGCCAAGGCTGTTCTGAAGGACACGGGCACCCTCGTGAGCGACGACCAGGTCTCCAAAGTGTTGCGCGCGCGGATCGACACCAACACGGTTTGGGTCAAATTAGACGATAGTGAACCCCGAATCACCACCATGTCGGTCGAGGCGCGCACCAGCGGTGGGATGGCCAACGTCGATCTGGCCAGCGAGATCGACAAGCGAATTTACGGTCGGTTGATCACTCGTTAACTTCCGTTTACCGGGGTGGCCTATCGTTGTCCGAAGAGCCGAGCCGAAAGGTTCGGCTCTTCTGTTTGCCCCGTAATTCGAGGGCGAGGAGGCCGATTCGTTGCCGGGCTTGTTGCGCGGCGGCGGATTTGGGGAAGCGCGTAACGATTCTCTCCAGCGCAGCCCGGGCGGCACTGATGTCGCCCACGGTGTCGAGTTCGAGGTGGGCGAGCAGGTTCAACCAATGGACAATCTGTCGTTGGGGGGCCTTGGGCTGGGCGAGGAGCCATTCCAATTCCTGACGCGCCAGGGCCGGATGGTGGAATTCCTCCGCATAGAGGCGGGCGAGGTTTTCCCGCGTTTCGTTGTCGTCGGGGAATTGCTCGAGTTGACGGACGTAGTCGGCTGCGAGAGCCGATGGATCCTGGGGCGGTGGCGGCTTGGGAGGGTCGAGCATGAGCCCGACGCGGGCGGGGTATTGGCCCATCTGGATCCGATGGGGATTCGCCCGGTCCGCCAGGGTTTCGCCGGAAGCAAGATGCGATAGGCGTTGTCGGGCAACGTGCGCCGCCTCGCTATCCGGGAAGAGTTCCACGATGCGTTCGAGGGCGGCTTTTGCTGCGTCGGGATCGTGACAAAGAAGATGCCAATCCGCGATCTGGCTGAGCGCGGCCGGCACGCGATTAGAGTGTTGTCCCCATTCAGGGATCCAGTTCTCCAAGATGCCAATGGCAACAGTGATATCCTGGCCGCGCTCGGCCTCAATTTCAGCAAGCAAAAGGGTGCCGTCGAAATCGCCGGGGAAACCACGGAGCTGACGTTGGATCTCGGCGATCGCCTCGGGATAGCGTCCACGTTTGCGATGGGCCTGGGCGATGGCGTACAACGGACGTGGTTCGATCTCCTGGCTGCCACCTTCGAACAGACTCATAATGGGCCGTGCCACCCATGAACCGAATTGAGGGGCCCAAAGAAGGCCGAACACGATGGCACAAAGGGCAATGACCCCCACGAGGAACAGGACCACGAAAAAGTTCGCAAACATTCCGTTGTCGTTGAGTCGTCCGAGCTTTCGCATGAGAAGGACGACAACGACCAGCAGGCCGACGCTCAAGAGCCAGCGGAGCAGGCGGCGAGTGCGGTCGGCCCCCTCCTTCTGGGCCTGGCAAACGACCCAGCCGAGTGCGAGCACCGCCAGGACCAGCAAGAATAGAATGATCAGGGTGCTACTCATGGACCACGCATGTCCCTGTACCGGTTTAAACTTCCTGGCCGGCGCGTTTGGCGATGCGATCCGGGTGCCGAGCACGGCTCAGGGCGGTATCGTAGCTGATCAGGCAACGGCAATAGAGATCGTAGAGGCAGGCATCCATGAGGACCATGCCTTCCTTGCCGCCGGTCTGCATCGAAGTCTCGAGCATGTGTTTATTGCCCTCGCGGACGAGGTTCCGGACGGCCCCGTTGGCGATCAGGAGTTCGTAAGCCAGGATCCGGCGGGAACGATCGACGGCGGGGAGCAGGTCCTGGGCGATGACACCCAGCAACGAGTTGGCCAGTTGGATGATGACTTGCCGCTGGAGGTTGCCCTCGAATACGCCAGTAATCCGCTCGAAGGCATGCATCACGTTCGGCGAATGAAGCGTGGCGAGCACGAGATGGCCCGTTTCGGCGGCGGTGAGGGCGGCGGAGATGGCCTCGTGATCGCGCATTTCACCCACCACAATGACGTCGGGATCCTGGCGCAGGACGTGGATGAGGGCGCGATTGAAGGAGTGCGTGTCGGTGAGAACCTCTTGTTGGACGATGATGGCGCGTTTGTTTTTGTGAACAAATTCGATGGGGTCCTCGATGGTCACGACCTTGCAACGTCGCTCATTGTTGATCAAGTCGATCATGTAGTTCAGCGTCGTCGTCTTGCCGGAACCGGTCGGACCGGTGATCAGGACCAGGCCGTTGGTTTTCAGCGCCAGTTCGTCAATCTTGGCCGGCAGCCCCAATTCCTCGCGGCTGGGAATGCGCTCGCCGCAAAATCGTATGCTGAGCTCGGGATGCCCGTCGCGGCGATAGAAGGTCACCCGAATTCGGCCGGCGGCGCTATGGGGGAGGGAGATGCACAATTCCCAATCGCTTTCGAACTTGGCCCTTTGCTCGTCGTTGAGCAGGGTGCCAGCGAGCGCGCTCGCGTCCTCCGCGCTCAAGGCGTCGGCATCGGCAAAGACGATATCGCCATTGATGCGGTAGGCGGGCGGGACACCGGCGATGAGATGCAGGTCGGAGGCTTCCGATTCCTCGGCTTGGAGCAGGAGTCGATCAAGATCGGAACGATTCATGACCCCTGGATTTTGCGCCACCAGCCGCGAAGGCGGCCACCAAGTCCGGCGGATCTGATTTGGGCGAGTTCGCGGGCGAGTTCGTCGGACGTGGGATCGAGTTGCTCGGCCTGGGAGAGAGAATGATTGGCGGCGCCAACCAAGCCCAGGGCGAACTGGCAGCGGCCCAACTGGAGCCAGACGACCGCGCGCAGGCTCTCCACTTCGACCGCTTGCTGGGCGTATTTGAGGGCATTGGCAAATTGCTCGTAGTAGAAGTGAATCCGCGAGGCCAGCCAGGGCCAGAACCATTGGCCCGGGGCAATCGCCAAGGCGCGCTCGAAACAGGAGGCCGCACGTCTTTCCTTTCGGGCGAGCAGGACATCGCCCCGGGCCAGCCAGACGTAGGGCGTGTTGCCGCGTTCCTCGATCGCGGCGTCGGAGAAGGCCATGGCCCCGCTCAAGTCGCCGCTGCGGGCGAGGGCGACGGCTTTGGCGGCGAGCAATTCGGGATCGGACGGATACGTTTCGAGGGCCTTGTCAGCCCAGAGTTTGGCTTCGCGATATTCGCCCAACTCGATCAGCATGCGGACCTGGCCGGTCCAGGCGACGGTGTTGGCGGGATTGAATTCGAGGACCTTGGCGTAAGCGCGCAGCCCATTCTCGAACCGGCCGCTCTCATAAGCCGCCTGAGCCTCAGTGAGGTAATACGTCTCATCCTTGGCGATCGGTGTTTGTTCGGACGGTTGTTCGAACTGGTCACCAAACTCAAGGTTGCGAAAACGGCTCATGGGACGTAAAGGCTTCGCCAAAACCACCAGTGCAAGGGCCGACCAACGACGTGCGACACGGGCACCAGTGAAAGCCCCTGCAGGACCGTGTGGGCCGTCACTGGGTCAATGGCGTTCAAGTTACCACGGATTTGAATAGCCGAAAACGGCCACGTAAACCAGTGGTTTTCGGGGACAGTCCAATCCCCACTGGCGGGCATCAGCGGCAGCGACGGGTGGACGGAATCATTGACGCGATAGAAGCCTTTTTGGAAATAGATTCGGTCGCCGGGTTGGCCAAGAATCTCCGCCACAACATACCCCGTGCCGACGCGTAAACCTCTTTCGGCAACGGAATCGACTCGAAATACGGCCGATTCCCCGCGGGCGAGCGAATGTCCATTGCCGGGCGCAACCAAGAGGGTGCGATTGTTTATGCGGAGCGGCATGACGAGGTGGCTTTGGATGAAGCGCTGAGCCGGAAGGTAGAGGAGGATGGCGAGCATCAGCGCCGCCAGTAGCGCCACGAGCAGTCTTTTCGTCCAACCCTCGGGGTGTAGCCAATACTCGAAAAGGCTGGCCCAACTCACGGCGTGCAAGGCTACCATGAGGCCAAAAGCAATGCTGGCGACGCTCGAACCGAGCCAGACCAGCGCCACCAGGAACAGGAAGGCATATGCCCCAATCACAATCTGGCCAAGGCGCGGCCGACGGAGCATCAAGAAGACATAGCCGGGCAAGGCCAGCGCGGCGGCGACGTTTTTAAAATCGCAGCCGTCCGCGTAGCGCAGCCAATGGAAGGGTATTCGGCGGAAAAGCGCTTTCGCTAGGCTAATAAAACGAGCATGCCATCGGGCGCGGGGCGGATAATACAAGGACCTAGTTGGACGCATGAAATGTCGGAGCCATGGACCGAGGCCGGCGCAACGGGTTTGCAGGTGCGGCTCGGAGTGGTCGAGGCTTGTTCACGGGTCAATGACGCTGGTCGATCCGAAATTGCACTTGTTCCTGGGGATCATAAAATTCGGAAGTTAATTGTTGGGATTGGAGTTCGCCGACGACCTTTTCGAACCACCTCGCAACTTCCAGGCAACCGGGACCTTTGAATCCCCGGACTTGAAGTTCGACCGAACCTTCGGGGCCAATGATGACTTCGAATTCGCGTTGTTTCACGATTAGTTCTCCCAATGTCGGACCTTCAGGCGGATCCGCTGGTTCTCATCGATTTCCTCCTCCACGAGAAGGTACTGGCGGGCCTCCATTTCCTGCTTGAGCTTCTGATAGACGAACTGCTGAACCACGCGCTGACTCAAGGCTTCTCCCTGAGCGCGCAATTCAGCCTCGGTGCCATCCCCTCCGACGCAAAGAGAGGCCCGTCCACGGGCATCACGGCCGAAGGTGATAGTCAACCCCTCGCGTGCGACGGTGATCCGCTGGTCACGGCCCAGACGTTCTGTCACCACCGTGCTGTTGGCGATCTCCAGTTCGACGCTCCTGGATTTGGTTTCGGATTCGGCACGATTCTCCGCGATATCCTGGGCGCCTTGAACAATGGTGTAACCCATGGATGTGGCCGCCGCGACCACGGCTGCGCTCAGAGCCGGCCATGCGGCGATGACTACGGGGGTCAGGATGCACACGCAACTCATGATCTACCTTTCATGCTGGTCATAAGGAAAACCATCCGGTCATTTCTGACGGTTAGATAGGTGTCGCAAGATAACCTCACGCGGAATCCTGGAGAGGCATAGGCGGGCCGACGCTTTGGGTGCGGCCAGGACTTCGGGAAACAACTGGCGACCCTGGCGGATCAGCTATTTCGCGACGCTTGAATCGTAGTCGGCGCAGGCTAAAATTCCATCCGCCGATGCGGGATATTGAGACCGGCCGCACGTGGGATACTGGCGTTGCGAGCCCGGCCTTCAGTCCAGTTGCGCAACCGACTGATTTGTTCGTCCATGGTTTTGGCCAGTGGCACGGTTTCGGTGAGGGAGCGGAGGAGAAAATCGTTGGTGATGTCCTGCTGCGCATAAAAGGCGTCGTAGAGGGCGCTGATTACCGCCTGTTCAATTTCGGCGCCGCTGAAGTTTTCACAGCGTCCCGCGAGCTCCTCCAAGTTGAATTTGGCCGGTTCGCGGTTGCGTTTGGTGAGATGGATGGCGATGATTTCTCTGCGTTCCTCGAGGGAGGGGAGATCGACGAAGAAGATTTCATCGAGCCTTCCCTTGCGTAGAAGTTCGGCTGGCAGTTGCGTGATGTCGTTCGCGGTGGTTACGACAAAGACCGGCGCAGTCTTTTCGGAGAGCCAGGTCAGAAAGGTGCCGAAGACCCGCGCGGTGGTTCCACCATCCGTGGCACCCGAGCCTTGCGACCCGGCGAATGCCTTGTCAATCTCGTCGACCCAGAGGATGGCGGGCGCGACCGATTCCGCTACAGCAATGGCGCGCCGGACATTTTCCTCGGAGGATCCGACCAGGCTGCCGAACATCCGGCCCATGTCGAATCGGAGGAGGGGCAGTTGCCATAGACAGGATACCGCCTTTGCGCACAGGCTCTTGCCGCATCCCTGGACACCCAACAAGAGAATCCCTTTCGGGGCGGGAAGGCCGAATGCACGGGCTTCGTCGGTGAACGCCACGGCCCGTTTCTGCAACCAATCCTTGAGGACGGCCAACCCGCCGACTTTCGAAAAGCTCTCGTCGGTCGCGTAATACTCGAGGAGCCCGCTTTTCCGAATGATCTGCTGTTTCTCCGCGAAGACCTCGTTGACATCTTCACCGCTCAGGCGTTCGTCCTTCACGATGATTTTGGCGAAGACATTTTCGGCTTCGCCGAGGGTTAAGCCCAGAGCGGCTTGAAGGAGGCGCTGGCGCCCGTGATCGTCCAGATCAATGCGCAGATGTTTATATTCCTTAACGTCGGTAAGAATACGGTCGAGCAGTTCGCCGAGGTCATCGCGGCTGGGCAACGGGAAATTAAGGACGGTTATTTCTTTATCCAATTCCGTTGGGATTTCGAGCACGGGCGCGATCAGGATGATGGTCTTGAAGCTGTTTTTTAGTTGGAGGGCGATCTCTTTCAATTTCCGAATGATGGCGAAATTGTTGCGACTCAGGAAGGGATGGAAGTCCTTGAAGATGTAAATTGCGGGTTCGACTTGGTCGATGACCTGATCCAGCGCAACCAAAGGATCTTTACTGGCCGCGGAGCGGTGTTTTTGGAGTTGAATCGACGTGCCGGCGGCGACGATGCCGGTGCTGAAGCTCCACTCAAAGGCCTTTTTCTGTCTACTGTTAGCGATTTGGACCAGGACCTGTTGAACTCGCGATTCCTCAGGGCTCACCACATAGAGGATGGGATACCGGGCGCGGATCAACGTTTCAATTTCACTTGAGAAACTCATTCAGGAGTTAAGGAATCAGACGATTTTGCATCGCTGGGCAGCGGAGAGCAATGCTCCGCGGGTAAGGGTAAGGGAGTGCGGATTCGGCCCTTCCCATCGTTGAAATCGAGGTCGGCCAGGAGCGCGGCAAAAGTTGGAGTGAGATTGTGCACCAGGAGGCTTCCATTCGGCAGGAGCAGCATCTCCGTCACCAACGGAGGAGGGGAGGTGCCTGCCCCGGCTGTCGGCGCGTCCTTCGCAGGAATGGATGTCCGTGTCATGAATAAGCAGTCTTTGGAATGCGGCTTAGGGGTGTGGCATGATGCAGGGACATCGTGAGGCGGGCTACGGGTGTTAGTCAATGAGGTTCAGATCAAGCGATCTGGCATACCGGACGGCTTCGGCGGCTTCGTTCGGGGCGACTGTGGCGCGAAGTTCGAGGTGCTTGTGAGCCCGCCAGGCAGGCCAGAACCCGGTCCGGAGATTTATTTTCACCCCGGGTGTCTCCAGGGCAAGCCACTCGGCTACCGGCCGCCAGCAACATTCCAAGTGACCCGGCATGACCAGGTGGCGCACAATGAGATCCGTGTTGGCGTGCGCCCACAGCAGGTTTTGGCGAAGGATTTCCGTGTAATCAGGGACTTGAGCGAGCCGAAGGGCGCACTGATCATTGCCAAATTTGTAATCCACGACCCAGACATCGAATAAACCCTCCAGCATCAACCGCGCGCCATGGGTGCCGTGTCCATTGGTTTTCCACACCAAGGTCGCGGCCTCAGGAAGTGCCGCCACGATTTCCAGCACCGTGGGCAGGTGAATGGTGGGCTCCCCGCCCAAGATCATGATGCTGCGTGCTCCGCCAGCCAGGGCGCGCGCGGCTTCCTGCACAAGATGAGAAATATCCAGCGGCTGGCCGGCTTTCGAGTTCCAGCTTTCTCTGCCCGTGATGCAGAAATCGCAACGAATATCGCAACCGCTTAATGCGATGGCAAAGGTCGGCGAAAGCATGAGCTCATCGCTCACCTCGGTTTGCGCCTGGAATACCCGGGCGCGAATGCCAGCGTGACAACGACCGGCGGGACCGTCGAAGCGGTTGACTCCACATTCGTGTGCGCAGAGCCGGCACTCGCCTAGGCTCCGGCGGGCGGCGGCAATCCGAGCCGCGGCCTTGTGAGTTCGGGAAGCTCGATTGGTTTGGAGCGAGTCGATCACGAATCTGCCAGAGCGCCCGCTTGCATTCATGAAATCGCTTGCCATCGAGTCTGCTTCATCCACCGTCGAGATTTAGTGCGCTAGCGACGGCAAACGGTGATTGAACCATCAAGCTATCGGAATCCAAACCACCGCCGCCACCAGGAGCGGACCGGAGGTGGTGTGCTGGCGATCGATTGGGCGAGACGCTCCTCCAGGTTCGCCGGCGGATCGGTTTGGGCGGCGTCGACGCGCAGTAGTTCATCCACGCTTTCAAAAGTTCGGCCGGGCGGAGCATGTTGCGTGTGCTGCTGGGCCTCGAGCTCCGATCGTTCGCGATGTTCGAGCTTGGAAGTCTTCCGTTCCATAGGTCTCAGGCGGTTTTGGGGAAGGCTTGCGCGAACGCCTTTCGAGCCCGGTGTAGTTTGCCGCGGACGGCATCGGCGGTTTGATGCGTGAGCTCGGCGATCTCCTCGTAGCTTAGTTTCGTGTCAGCGACGAGCAAAAGGAGCAGACGATACGGCTCGGGCAAGGTGTCGAGGGCTTTTTGGATGCGCTGGCCGAGTTCCTTCATTTCGAGCACCTGCAGCGGGGTATCGATTAATGCGGGCGTGGTGTCCCAAAGAAAGTCGTCGGCGACGGTTGTGATGTGCCGGCGATGCCAGCTTTGGAGCAGGTTTTGACAATGGTTGACCGCAATCCGATAGAGCCAGGTCCGAATCGCGGCGTCTCCTCTGAACTCGTGAAATTTCCGGTAAGCCTTGAGAAAGACATCGTGGGTGGCGTCTTCCGCCAACGCGGCGTCGCCCAGGAAGCGCAGGGCCAGGTAATAGATCGGTCGGGAGTGCTCCTGATAAACCGCAGCGAACTGGGACGATGACCAACCCGAACCCCGCGAAGGCGGCTCGATGGATTCGGTGCTCTCAATCACTGGCACGGCCATTTCCACAGAAATTGGACCAGTTGGCAATGCGGGAGTCACGAAGAAGTTCAAGCGCGTTCGACCCCGAACCTGGCATATGAGGCAGGCGTTAGTGAGAGAGCTGTTCGAGCAGGCTGCGGGCCTCGGGGAATCCCGGCTGCGCCTTAAGGGCGGTTTCAAGGGCCTGGCGGGCCTCGGCGTTCCGTCCCTGCTGCATGAGGATCGTTGCCCGGGCATACGGGACATGCGGATCCTGGGGATCGGCTTGTTCGGCGTTCATCAAGGCAGCGAGTGCGGCCTCGGGGTCGCCTGCCTGGTTGCGTGCGAGACCGAGATTGTACCAGGCTCGGGAATGCATGGGATCGAGTCGAACGGTTCGTTCGAGTGTTTCCAGGGTCTTATCCAGACGCCCGGCTTCGTTCCATGCGAGAGCGAGGCGGTATTGGTATTCGGGTTCATTGGGTTCGAGTTGAGTGGCCTGTTGCATGGCGCTTAAGGCTTCTTTGGGTCGTCCCAGCACGCTCAGCACGACGGCCAGTTCGTTGTGAAGACCGGCGGAGAACGGATCCCACTCCACGGCTTTGCGATAGTGATCCAGGGCAATCGATGCCTGGTTGCGGGCCAGCGCGAATGCTCCTTTTTGCACCTGACCACCGGGCTGGTCCGCATTGAAATCGAGGATGTGCCGCAGTTCCCGTCCCGCTCGAGACTCCCCATCAAGACTTGATCGGAGGGCCCAGGCAGCACGGAACCTGACCGAGCGCATGGGATCGTCGAGCAGCGGCTGAAGCGCACTCTTGACCGGGTATTGAGGGGAAGCGGTGAGGGGCGCGAGCGCCGACGCCGCCGACGCGCGGACCAGGGGATCCGGATTCTGCAGGGCCCTGAGCAAAGCCTGTTGCACGGGGGGATCAAGGATCCAGCGGTTCATCAGTCCCGCTGCGACGGCTTTCCAGTAAGGGGTTTCATCGCCCGTCAACATGTTCAGGAGGCCATCGCGAGCGAGCGTTTGATCTCGCCGGGCGGCAGCAATGATCCGGGCACGCTTTCGTGTAGGGCGATCCATACGGTCGCCGAACCACTGTTCCACCGTCCGGACCGACCAGGCGACATCCTTATCGAGATGACATCGGTTGCAGGCGTTTGGAATGCCCAATTCAACCGTCAAAAGCGGATCGGGGATCGTGAACCCGTGATCGCGCCGGGGATGACGCTGCATATAAGTGGTCTGCGGCATGTGGCAGCCCACGCACTGACCGCCCGCCTGGCGCAGATCGTGGTGGCCGTGGCTGGCAGGATCGATAATGGGGCTGGTGCTATAGCCCCCGTTGTGGCAGCGCATGCATAGATCGTTTCCCGGCAAAACGGTTCGAAGCGAATGCGGATCGTGGCAATCGAGACATCGGACGTTCGCATGATACATCCGACTGCTCAGGAAGGAGGCGAACACGTAGTCTTCGCTCATCACCTGGCCATCCGAATAATAAGTTGGAGTCTCATCCACGATCGTCAGGGCGAAATGATCGTAAAACGAGTCGCCCGGTTTGAAATCACCCGTCAATTCAAGCCGGCGCGAATGACAACTCCCGCAAGTGGCCAGGGTCTGTTGCACGTTTAGAGGTGCGACGGTCGGGTCCGCACTTTGGGCGTGGGGATGCCCTCGCCGCCACTCCACATGGGCCAACATCGGACCATGACAGGCTTCGCATCCCACACTCATCTCCGCCATGGTCGTGTGATAGGCGTCGGTGGTTTCATCGTAGTTCTTGCGCACCCTTGTGTTATGGCAGCTTGCGCACATGCTGTTCCAGTTCATGCCACGGCCAGTCCAGTGACCCCATTCGCCCGGACGCCGGTCCTCCTCGCCGTAGACATCAAACCATTCGTTGGATGCGGGATGGTAGGACAACTCGAGGGTTTGCAACCGCCCTCTCGGACCGGGCACGAGGAACTGACGCAGGGGATCGTCGCCGATCACGCGTTCAACCGGATAGGCCCCACGTTTCCCCCCGTATCCATCGGTGCTTACTTCGTAACGTCCCTCCACCGATCGCATCCCGCTGGTTGTCGTTCCGTGGGAAATCAACCTTGGCGGATCAAACGCACTTTGATCCAAAAGCGCAGTGGGCAGTCGTTCTGCCATACCATGGTTGGCGGGTCGCCAAAGGTCGTACTCCTTCAGATGACATTCGCGGCAACTCGCTGAGCCGGCGTAACTCGCAAAGGCGCTCTTTTCAGATTCGATCAACGCGGCTTCATCGGTGCCTCGCGTCCCCAGGAGTCCACCAAACTGCCACCGTCGGCTGCCCATCCAGACCGACCCAAGAATCCCCATGAAGACCAGGGCAACGAGCAGCCAACCTTTTCCGGCGACAATCTTTTGTGAGGGATGCTTTTTCGCTTTGCGTTGCCCCGAGGACATCTACGGGGATCCTTCTGTTTTGGTATTGAAAGCGCAAGAAAGGAGTCGCGGATGCCGCAGGGACGAGATTCTGGTGGTTGACAAGGCGTGAGAATGGAGTTCAATTTGCCGAATGCAAACATTGAGCGTCTCTTATCTTTCTGGCAGGGATGGCAAAGGTTGCTTCGGTAGGTCCGGCTCTGTTTATAGCTCCTTGCCCATCGCTCTCGCATTTTCAATCGCAATTTTTTTCGTGTCCGGATGCACCAGCAAGGCCCCCGGGGCGAGCGCGATGGAAAGGACCACAATTCTGCACGTCACCCCGGGCGGCGCCGCGGATTTGATTGCGAAAGGCGACGTGGTGGTTTTGGATGTGAGGACGCCACAGGAATATCAGTCGGGCCATGTTGCCGGGGCCCGGAACGTGGATTTTAAGGCGCCTGATTTCGAAGCACGGTTGGCCGCTCTTGACCGGACGCAGACCTACCTTGTGCACTGTGCATCCGGCAGGCGCAGCACGGCGTCACTCGCGACCTTCGAGAAGCTCAATTTCACGTCGATCGTTCACCTGGACGGGGGAATGCAGGCCTGGCAATCGGCTGGCGAACCGGTGGAACATTAGGAACGGATGAAATCGCGGCCGAGTCGTGTCGTCCGGTCTGCGAACGCATTGCGAATGCGCGTTGTGTTGGAGACTCGGGTGATTCAACCAGACATAAGATGCTTATGCGGCGACAAGTTCGCGGGCAACGCTTTCTGGCATAGGGTGTGCCTCTGAGGTGAGTTTATTGCGATATGATATGTGGCAGCGTGGACCGAATACGAACGTGGGGGTGGAGAGGCATTCACAAGATCACCTGCCTCAGCATTCAAATGCCCTGCGCGCGGCGAGCCCTTTGAAGGCGATTCTAGCAGCGTGGGGCTCCCGGAGTTAAAAGGGAATCGAGCGTCAAACCGTTTTCGACCTGTCTTTTTGATGTTGATTAACGCCCTAGACAATGCAACTTCATGGGCGGGCTCGAAGTCCAGGATGGACCTTCGATTGGCCCCAATCAACACCGTGAAGTTGCTCCAAGTCGCGTTTTACAGGATGGCGGTGGCTGTGGTGGGGTATACTGCGGCGCTGGCATGCAGTTTTGTCTTCGCCTATCTGCTCCGGTTCGATTTCACGGCCGATCAGACGTTCCAGAAGTATGCGCCGCTCATTCTTGTTCAGGCGAGTTGGATCATTCCTCTGAAGCTCATCGTGCTGCTCACCCTTGGGCAGTTTCATGGGCTGCTCAGCTATTTTAGTGTTCCGGATCTGAGACGGCAATTGATGGGCCTTGCGATGGGTTCCGCCGTCCCCGTGGCCATGTGGCTTTGCCAGAATGTCGTGCATATAGATGTATCGCCTTACTTGCTCCTCCCGGGAGGTGTCATTGCGATCGATTTTGTGCTCTCGGTCTTGACGATCTCCGGTTTTCGGCTCGGTTGCCGGCTCATCCGCGAAAGGCAGTCCGCCTGGTCCAAACCGAATAGTGCCCAGCGAATCACGCGAGTGGGCATTGTCGGCGCCGGTCACATGGGCGCGTCGTTGGCGCGCGAGTTGTCGGTCCGATCAGGCATGGGTATGCGACCGGTGATGTTCCTTGACGATGATCCGCGCAAATGGAATACCCGGGTCCACGACATCCCGGTAATCGGCAGTCCTCAGGCGCTCCTCGATCCGAAATTGAACGGCAAACTGGATAAGGTGATCATCGCCATGCCCTCGGCGGCGGCAAAAAGGGTGGGTGAAGTGGTGAGGATTCTCCAGCGGGCCAACCTGACTTTTGAAACGGTGCCCTCTTTGGAGCAGTTGGCCTCCGGCAAAGTGAAGGTAAGCCAGCTCCGCCCAGTCGCGATCGAGGATTTGCTGGGGCGAGAGCCCGTCGAACTGGAGACGGAAAATATCCGTTCCATACTTCAGGATCGTTCCGTGCTCGTGACGGGTGCCGGGGGGAGCATCGGAAGCGAGCTATGTCGTCAGATTGCATCCTTTCAGCCGAGGGTGCTCTTGCTAGTTGAGCAATCCGAGGGGCACTTGTTCGAGATCGAGCAGGAGTTGATCGACGCCGGACTGGGGAGCGTGATCGTACCGGTTATGGCGGACGTGTTGGACATGCCGCGGATGCACGATATTTTTGAGCGCTACCAGCCCCAGGTCGTTTTCCATGCCGCTGCCCATAAACATGTTCCGATGATGGAGCGGCATCCCACTGAGGCGATCAAAAACAATATCCTGGGGACCGTATGTGTGGCGACCATGGCTTTGGAGTTTAAGGTCGAGCGCTTTGTGATGATCTCCACCGACAAGGCGATCAACCCCACCAATGTGATGGGAGCCACCAAACGGTTGGCGGAGATCTTCGTCCAATCCTTGTGGGCCAGCCAACCGGAACAAACCAAATACATGGCGGTCCGTTTCGGAAACGTTCTCGGCTCATCGGGCAGTGTCATTCCAACTTTTAAAAAACAAATCGCTGCCGGTGGTCCGGTCAAAGTCACGCATCCCGACATCACGCGCTATTTCATGACCATTCCAGAAGCCGTCGGCCTAGTGCTTCAGTGCGGCGCGCAGGGAAACGGTGGCGAAATATTTGTATTGGACATGGGCGAGCCGGTGAAGATTGTGGATTTGGCCAGGCAGGTCATCGAGCTCTCCGGCCTGCGTCCCGGGACTGACATTGAAATCCAATTCACAGGTCTGAGGCCCGGCGAGAAACTGTTCGAAGAACTCAGTTACCAGGGCGAGAACATCCTGCCGACCACGCATCCGAAGATTCTTCGATTCGCTTCGGAACCACGCCCGCTCGATCAGCTCCAAAAGGAGCTGCAGAGCTTGTTCGCAAACGTGCAGGACATTAACCCGAATGAACTGAAGTTGACCCTGAAACGGCTGATCCCGGAGTATCGTCCTTACTTAACCCAGCCCCTCCTGGAGGCAACGACGGTTGCAGCCACGGTGGCGGCGTCCACCGCCCCACAGCCCGCGTTGCCCTAGCCCCGAATTCAAGGTTTTGGCCAGTGCCGACATCCCAAGGCAGAGGGTGGATAATGCTTGAAACTCACCGCTGTCATGATACCAACAGCCGCATGCGGTTAGCGGTCAGATGGGCGGCCATTCCATGAGAAGAGCGATCCTCTTTGGGATGAGCATGGATCCCGCCCTGTTCCGCCGATGAGCAACAACTGTGGTCACTCATTTTTACCAGGCTTTCGGCCCATTACTATCACGCTGGCTTTGTCTGCCCGGCATTGACTAGGGAGTGAACTGATCATCACTCCTCAGCGTGCGTCTTTCCCCGGTGAAGGTTGCTGAGCCGGCTTCCGGGATTGAGGCTCATACCAGGCGCGGGACAAAGGATCGAAGGTCGCCATATGCTCCGCCGAGTGCGATTGCGCAGTGAAGGTAACAATGTGAATAAGGGCGGCAGCATGACTTGTTTTGGGCGGCCAGCACCATTGCCGCACCCGGTTGGATCTGGCCTCCGCCTTGCATGTTTGAAGATTTGGCGGTCAACGCATGAACAACAACTGCTGTGAAAGTGAACAACCCGGCAGGTCAGGAATTATGAAAATTGGAGTTATTGGTTTGGGCTACGTTGGATTGCCTTTATCATTGCAATTCGCGCGGTCAGGGATCTCCGTCCTCGGTTTGGATATCGATCCCCTCAAAGTGAAGGCTTTGAACCGCGGTGAGAGCTACATCAAACATATCGAGGCCGATGCCGTCCAGGAACAACGGAAGGCCCGACGATTCTCGGCCTCCACCGACTTCAGCCGGATTCGCGAGCTCGAAGCTGTGATCATCGCAGTGCCGACGCCCCTGAATAAGAATCGCGAGCCGGATATCTCATACATCATCAAGACCGGAGAGGCGATCTCCCCTCATATTCAGAAGGGTCTCCTGGTGGTTTTGGAATCGACCACTTATCCTGGCACAACGGACGACGATCTGCGCATGGTGCTCGAACATGGCTCCGGACTCAAAGCCGGAAAGGATTTTCATTTGGCGTTTTCACCCGAGCGTGAGGACCCGGGCAACCCGGACAGCAAAGTGGCCCAGATCCCGAAGGTGGTGGGTGGTCTGACACCCAAATGTCTCGACCGGGCGGTGGCGTTATACCGTCAGGCGATTAGGACCGTGGTGCCGGTTTCCTCGTGTCGTGCGGCCGAGGCGACCAAGCTGCTCGAAAACATTTTTAGGAGTGTCAATATCGCGCTCGTGAACGAACTCAAGTTGGTTTACGGCGCGATGGACATCGATGTGTGGGAAGTCATTAATGCGGCCAAGACGAAACCTTTTGGTTACATGCCGTTCTATCCCGGGCCGGGCCTTGGCGGGCATTGCATTCCGATTGATCCGTTCTATTTAACCTGGAAAGCGAGGGAATTCGGCCAACATACCCGCTTCATAGAGCTGGCCGGGGAAATCAACACCTCCATGCCCGAATTCGTGGTCAAACGCGTGGTCGAGGCGCTCAATCTGAAGATGAAGCCGCTCAAGGACAGCAAAATCCTGGTCCTGGGGCTGGCCTACAAACCCAACGTCGATGACGACCGGGAATCGCCGAGTTACACGTTGATGGATCTGTTGAAGGCGCGGGGCGCACGGGTAGCCTATTACGATCCTTACGTGCCCGTCATCCGCCCCAGCCGCGAGCATGGCCACTGGGCGGGGACCCGGTCGATCAAGTGGAATCGCCAGAACATTGCCGGGTTCGATCTGGTGCTTATTTCGACTGCGCATGCCTCGGTGGACTACAGCCAATTGGGCCAATGGGCACGGCTGATCGTTGACACAAGAAACGCTATGGCGCGTATCAAGTGCCCTCGCGGCCGGGTGTGGAAGGCGTAGGTGTTGTGCGGGCTTTGGCAGATATGGGGACTGGCTGTTTAAAAGGAAACAAGCTGATTGGAGCGTGTCTTGCAAGCCGAAGCATTTTCGGGGCACCGTTGGCGCCGTCGGTTGACCAGCAAATGCTTCCTGGGATCTCCCGCACAACCATCGAAATAGAAGATCAAAAGAAGGAATGCGAACGATCCAAATGTGCATCTCTTTTTTCCGCTTTGCCTCAGGGAAATTCGATGTTTCAATAGAATCAAAGTCAGCGGCAAAGAGTAGGAATTGGGCCTAAACCTGGTCAAGACAATGTGCGTGAATGGATAATTAAGTACCTCATATTCAGGGCGTTACAAACTCCATGAGGTAAAATCAACAGAATCAGATTGGCTCATTCTTATCCTGAAAACTTCCCCATTTGGACTCCAGTTCTAAATAACTTCACAAGCTGTATTGATTAGCGCATTAATTCCGATGTTTGAAAATGGACAATTTTCTGAATATTCTAACCGCGTACCAATCGTCCGGCCAGCGGTCGGTTGAAAAGCTGGCCACCGTTTATCATGATAGTGGAAAGTTGAAGACCTCGATACTTTCCCTGATAAAGGAGGAATTGATAGATACTGCTCTTACTACAGGTAAGCGAGTGTTGCTCAAGCCCAATTGGGTGCTTCATAACCGAGCCATAAATGACGACCTTTGTCTAAGGACGAACGAGGCTGTCATTGTCGCTTTACTTGAGATTGTACTCGATCAAAGGCCATCGGAGGTAGTCATTGGGGATGCGCCTCTTCAAGGATGTAATTGGCTTAAAATGTTGCCTGGGAGCTTTTACGATGCTTGTGAGACGCTAAGCCGAAACCATAATGTTCCTGTGAAGATTAAGGATTTTAGACGCGTAACATTTGACCGAAGTACGAACGACTTGATAGTTGATCGTAAGTCGCTCACGGAATACTCGCTCTTTGACCTTGGCGGAAAGAGCTTTTTGGAGGAGATCAGTCATCGTAAAGGAAACTTCCGAGTTGCCGATTATAACCCTGACCGGCTAACAGAATCCCACTGCAAGGGCACGCACAAGTATTGTATCACAAAAGATGCCTTTGACTCTGATATCATTGTATCCATGCCTAAGCTTAAGACGCATCAAAAAGCGGGAATAACTGCGGCACTAAAGAATATTGTTGGAATTAATGGCGACAAAGATTATTTGCCCCACCACAGGATGGGAGGAACAGGCTTCAATGGTGATTGCTATCCCGGGAAGAACTATTTGCGTCTAGCGGCAGAGAAAGCGCTTGATATGGCCAATAGAAATATTGGTAAGAAAGGTTTTTGGTTCTGGTCAAAGCTATCCGCCGTTTGCTGGAAACTATCTTTGCCTACGAAGGTGCACGACCTAGGAGCTGCCTGGTACGGTAATGATACGACATGGCGAATGGTCATGGATTTGAACCAGATTATTATCTACGGAAGATCGGATGGGACATTATCAGATCGGCCACAAAGGAAACTGTACAGTCTGGGTGACGGAATCATAGGCGGTCAGGGCGATGGTCCGCTGAGGCCTGAACCCTTGCCAATGGGAATTCTAACGTTCTCGGATAATTCATTTGTACATGACTATGCCGTAGGAGCGATAATGCGGTTGCCCGTGGGGAAGATCCCATTGCTTAGGGCATCCAAAGAGCATATCGATAAACTCGAGTATACGGTGTGTGTGAATGGTGAACGATCATCAATGGCCAAGCTTGAGTTGATTTCTCTTGAAACACTGCCACCTCCGGGTTGGGCTGATTATTTGAGATGCAATTAGCAATTAGGAATGGATGATGAAGCTGGTCGCTCTTATCACGTGGCAGATCCACACACTGGAAAGTCCCCGCCGACGCGTGTGCTAAAACCGAGTTCGCCCCTGAGTAAGATGTTCAATGCCGGTGTTCGCATTGTCGGACAACTTAGCCTTCAGCAGCCGGGCAGAAGATGCTACAGATCTGCGCCTTGGGATAGAGAGTTGGGGCATTGAGAGCCATCCCAATGTGATGCTATTCCTCGTCGATAGAAGATCAAAGCTAGGTTCGCATAGCAATGGGTTAGGAGCAGCATTGAGGACACGCGAACTGCGCCTCGGTCCCATGACTTCCTTCAAACCAGTGCTTTAGAATGCCAAATGCTGCCGTTACATGGCCTCGGTTGCGGGCGAAGCATGGGCTTGCCGACTGCAAGGGGAGATGATTCAGTCAAACATGATCGCTTCGAAATCCAACCGGCTAACGCAGCGGAGTACTGATGCGAAGGTCCCTGCGTCGACGACGATTATTCGCCGCCCCGCTAAGGTGCGCTCGGCTGAGGAAGTGTTTGAAGGCCGTTTCTGGTCTCTGGCGGTGCTGATGTGCGCTGCGTCCGTAGCCGCGGTGCCGGTCTTTTCCCATCAATTCGGATTATCGTACATCACCCAGTTGCTTGCATTAGGGACCGTGGGAATGGCTGGTCTGACGATCTTCTGGCGCATTCCACGAATTCATCCAGCCCTGATCAGTTACCTGCTGCTTGTGGCGTATTGGGGATTTTCTTTCACCGACGATGACCGTTCAGCTTACCTGTCGATGGTGAAACTCGCCGCCCTTGCGGTGGCGATGCAGATCATAATCAGGACTCCAAGACACATCCTTTGGCTTTTGGGCATATACTCTCTCGCTGGGATCGTCAGTCTAATCCTTAACTGGAGTGACATTAAAGAAATCCGTTATGCCATGGACATAGGGGCCATGGATACCGAAAGCATGCGGTTGGGGGGGACTTTCGCCAACGCCAACGCTGCCGGGGTCTTCGCCTCGATCGTAAGCACGTGCTCCCTGATTGTCTTTTTTAACACCCGACATCGAGCTCGCTGGTTCTTGTTGAGCGCCGGCCTGGGAAGCGGATTAATCATCGGCGGCCTTAGCGGGTCGCGAACCGGAATGATCGGTTTGTTCATCGCGGCTATGTCGGTGCCCTTTATTGCATTTGCGGGCGAGCGCAAGCAGATGCTCATCAAATGCATCAAAGGCATGCTGATCGCAGGTGTTGCCCTTGGTATCAGTTTGGCCGCCCTTACTCAAACGCGGCAGTTTGAGCGTCTGACCCGGCTTACCGAGGGCGCAGAAGCGGATGGGAGTACCTATGCTCGGTGGGGCATGGCCAAAGAGGCCCTCGGAATTTGGTGGGACTATCCCCTTTTCGGGGCCGGGTTTCAGGGTTTCGCCAGGGTCTCATCGCAATACGCCGGGAGGTATTCGCACACCACCTACGGCGAAGTGCTGGCCAATGGGGGCCTAATCGGCTTCGCACTTTTGGGCTTTTTCTTCATTCTGCCCGGCATGCAGTTGGCTCTCCTCGCGCTCGAAAACCGCCGACCACCCATTCGCAAACTATCGGTTGGTCTCCTGGCTTTTGGGATGGTCTTTATTTTTAGTTGCATGTTTTCGATTCTTTTTGCCTCCAAGGATCTAATACCTCTATGGGCAGCCATCTGCGGTTTCGTTGAGCAGCAGCGCACACGCCGGGCGAGAACCCCGGCGGCAGTTGAGAATAGACCTGCACATGCCGAACTCAAGGCAGGCAGAGGAACCGGCTCACGTGTCCCGTGGCTCAAGTGAATTCGGCCAGAAAGGAATCACAGACTGCGTAATGAGGCGTTGGCTCTTCGCCTACATCCCTGCCAGGACCCAGTAGAATCCGGCGGCAGGCTGGGAGGCTGGCGCGAGCCATTCGGTTTCCGGTCCGATCGCTTCGATGGGTTCTCCGACGAGCGTCCAGGGGGCGTTAGCGAAATCGGGTGAGTAAAACACCCTATAGGTCACACCGGGGGAGGAGGACCATTTTAGGAACTGCCCGTAACGGGTTTGCTGGATCTGCGGGATGACTTGACTGGCAACGGCCTCAGCAGGCACAAACTCCGGATCATTGGTCAGGATCACTCGGGAGAGCAGTGTGTTGGCCTCCCGGCAGCGGAAGCTGATCTGATTGCTGCCACTGGTGAATAGATGCGCATCGGCCGGCAATTGAGAGTCGGAGACTTCAGCGGTTGCCAGGCGAACCCACTGCCAGACCGGCGCCCAAAACCTGGTTTCAATAACCTGTTCCGCTTCTCCATTGATCGAGACGTAAAAGGAATCGGCCTCGGGCCTGGTGGCCTTGACCCGGCACCAGACAGTATACGGCCCCGCTGCCAGAAGACTGGGATGGAACCGCGCTTCTCCTCGCTCCGGATATTCCGATCCCAGATACTGTTCGGTGGCGCTGGACGAACCTGGCACCGTGGTTTCCCGCAGTGACATGTAGGTATCCATTCGTTCCGCATCCGATGCCTCCAGGGAAACGATGAACGTCGTCGCCGGGGGCTCCGGGACATAACAACTGCCTTGCACCGCCCCCAGGATTGGAGCGCTGCCGGCGAAATAACCCGCGGTCATTCCAGGCAATGCAGCGTAAGCGGCACTTCCAAGCGTGAAGCTACGGGAAAGATCCACTCCCTGTTGGAGGGTGACTGGGAAGGCGTCAGAAATCAGTGCCAACGACGGCGTATTCCAGAGCGGGTCTTCGCTCAAGATGTTGTTTGGGCCATACCACGCCGCATTCGTTTGAGATTGAGTGCCGCGAATGAAATTGTAATCGAACGCCCCAAGCATGGCCGGATCCTTGCCGAAGGCCCAGTCATAGGTGAACGGCATTTCCGAGGAAAACAAATTGTTCAAGAATCGCACGTTGGGAAGCCCGCCCACCTTTGCCCATTGCGTACTGAAATTGACCGCCTCCAATCCGCCCGAAAAGGTATTGTGATAAGCCCAAATCGTCGGGTAAAAGCGATTGGTGGTGATTTGTGCATGCAGGTAGACCCAACTCCCCATTCCCGGGGGGTTCCAGGCACGGTTGTGATGAATGAACGCGGTCCAACCATAGGCATGCGGTGCATTGAGTGATTGCCAGCGCATCGAGAATTTGAAATCCCAAGTCTCATTCGCGAAAATGTCGGTCTTATCATAGCCACGATCGAGCATGATCGGGGTCATCGAGACGTTGTGGATCACGTTGCTGGCGATGATCGTGCCGGTAGCCGGGCTCGTGGTGCATAGAGACTCACCCGACAGCCGAATGCCGTCGAATCCATTGGACAGGACGTTGGCCACGAGGGCGTTTCCATTTCCCGCGGAGATGAGTGTGATCATGCTGCTGTTTTCGCCGGAGCCCAGGACATCCTTGGTAAAATCCCAGGCATTGAACCTCGGCCAGGTCTCCGGATGGCTCGCGGCCCACGCGCCCATGTCGCTGAAACCATAACGGTTCGGCGTAATTATATTATGGCTGATGATGTTAGAATGACATACCGGGCTGTCCGGCTGGAATACAATCTGGGATGTCCCGTGCTCGAGATAATTGGATTCGATGAGTGAATAGCTCGGTCCAATCCCCGCCTCGGACTTCGCGGCGATCGCCACGTAGCCGCCGCGCACGTGCAAGTTTCGGATCGTATTATATTGGGCCGGCCGCAACAGGATTCCCGCACGGTTGACTTGCGGACCCACTCCACCTTCGTTGTCCGATATGCGAATGTTCATCCAGTTTGGATCGTCACCGTTTCGGAATCGGATATACGCCGCCCCATTGGCCCAACCCCATAATCCCTCGATGCCGTCCCAGGCCGGAAACGAACCCGTCCATCCGAGGTAACGATCCAGGGATAACAGGTGGTCTGCCGGATATGCAAAGCGGTCCCAGGACGCCTGGTAGTTTTCGTTGGTCGGGTCAGAAAGCCATAGATTTGGGACGCACTCGAGGTTCTTCCCTTCAGCGATCACCGCAGCGGGCTCAAACGGAAGGTTGAGATTCTTGTAGACACCCCGTCCGATCTCGGGGGCGGGGATCCAACCGCTGGATGCCTCCACACTCGGATCAATGATCGTAAGCCATTCGCCGTTTGGGCCACGTTGCCCTTGGATTACAATCCGCTTGGTCGCGGTGCCATGCCGCGTGAGGGTCACCTGTTCATTATAAATGCCAGCCAGCACATTCACCGTATCTCCCGGATTGACGATCAAGGCCGCCTTTCCGATGGTCCTCCAGGGTTTGGCTTGGCTGCCGTCGCCGCTACTGTCACTGCCGGTGATCGAAACGTAGTAGTCCTTTGGTGTTGGATCAGGAGCGGCCGGGGTGTTGTCCGAAGTGGTCTGCGTTGATCCTAAGACCGGGGCAGGGCCGGGGTAGTAAGAGGAGGTCATTCCCGGAAGGGCGGCATATGTCTGCCCACCCACCGTAAAGCTTCTGCAGATGTCGAGACCGGCCGAAATACTCATCGGGGCATGATCCGCCAACCAGTCCGAGGGCGGTGCACAGGGATCCCACACAAATTCGCTGCCCTGGGTGTTGTGACTACCCCACCATACCGGGGTCGATCCCTGGTTTCGGACGTAGTTGTAATCGAATAGGCCGATACCTCCCGCCCAATTCAAGGGGAGGGATGACCCAGATGAGCTTAGAATGCCGCAGTTGGAGCTGAACAGGTTATTCAGAAAGCGGACGTTTTTAAGCGAGTCCAGATTTTGAAAAGTAAGGGAAATATAAACGGAACGTTCGCCACCGGTGTGGGTATTTTGATAGCACCAGACCACGGGTTGAAAAGATTCAGCGGCCGCGGACGCATGTACGTAAATCGCGCTGCCCAATCCCTCCGGTTGCCAAATACGGTTATCGTAGAAATAAAGAGTCCAGGTCGACGAATGATTTTCATTAAAGTTCTGCCAGCGTGACGCATAATGGACGTCGCGTATATCGTTTCCATTGAATTGTGTCTCTGTGTAACCGCGGTTATGCATGAATGCGGTCATGGAACAATTGAAGATTCGGTTGCTGGCGATAATTGTTCCAGTGGCCAAGGCCGCCATCCTTCATTGCACCACCAAGGATGTCGATGCCATCGAATCCGTTTGTGAGTATGTTCCCAACAAACATGTTCCCGTTTCCGCAGTTTCCTGGAAAGATAATATGCGGCACATTACTGGAGTCACCATATTGCATTTTATTAAACCAGTAGGCATTGTAGCGAGGCCACGTATCAGGATGGCTTGGATCCCACGCTCCCATGTCGGCAAAACCATACCGGTTCGGGGTAAGCACATTAAAGCGGATTACATTCGAGATTGCGGTTCTCATTGCCGCTGGATTTAGTGCAATCTGGTTATATCCGTGCTCAACGAAATTCGATTCAACGATGCAATGACTGACTTCATTGCCTGTTGTCGCATCAAGGCCGATTCCGCACCTGGAACCCGCCACGTGAAAGTTGCGAAGAGTATTGTGGCGAACACTCAGTAACCGAACGGCTGCATATTGAGTTGAATTGTTGTACGGCGGGCCGCGGGAGATGCGTAGGTCTTTTCCATTCGGATTGTCATAATTCCTGAACCGAATATAGGTGTAGCCATTGGACGGTCGATATCCCCACATGGCTTCTATTCCGTCCCAGAATGGCATTCCACCAATATTGTCCCGATCGGACATACTGTCTGCAGCCGCTCGCGAAATAGTCTAAGACTCTGTTCCATTATCCCGGCCCACGGTCCCTCCATGCTTTTCCCGTCGCAAATCAGCGCGCCGACCTGGAAACCAAAGTCTTGCTTGTAAACTCCCTTTCCAATTTCCGGTGCGGCCACCCAGCCACTGGATGCTTCAATGGTCGGATCGATCCGTGTGAGCCACTCGCCTTTGATCCCCCTCGATCCCTGGAAAGTGATCTGTTTGGACTCGGTGCCGCTGACGCTGAGGGTGACATTTTCGGTGTATGTGCCTGGGCCCACGCTCACCGTATCGCCAGGGTTCACTTGTTTCGCGGCCTGGCTGATGGTACGCCACGGTGTGCTCTGACTGCCATTGCCGGTATCATTGCCGGAAGTGGAAACATAAAAGACGGCGGCGTTAACGCGGAACAGGAACATCGTCAGAACCAGGGTCAGGATTCGGCAAAACTGCATCATGGTGTTCTCATTTCTGCAATCGATGTGCCATAGAGGTGCTCGCCGAGCATACGGTCAGAACATTCCATTTATCCGCGATTTTGTGTCAAGGCTCGAGCCATCAGGTTTGGACATTGAATTCAGGTTGGCTAAGTCATGAGATTCAAACCTACGCTGCCTTGCGACTGCATGGGTGCCATTGTTCGAGTCTGAACAGGGCGAGTTGGCGCGCTTCTGGTGGGATCCATCCGCGGAACTACAAATGATTGTGGATGAGGATGATGCAGCCATCCCGATTCCGCACTTTTCCTTCGCCGGAATCACGAGAAGTAGCTGGCAGCGCTGAATGCTTTATTATTGAGATGAAATTATTCCTACGCCGAATAAAAGAAACGCATTGATATGGGACGTTCAATTATGGGCATGTCCGCGGACGCACATTAGAGTGCACGCTCGAGGGACAAAGTGGTCCGAATCAGGGATGTCTTCTGGACAAACCCGAATTACCGCTTCCGCATCTTCGGTTGAGTCTGGCAGATCCTGCTAAATCATTTCACAGGAAGCAGTCGTGCTTGTCGTGGCAGGCTATCGTGCTTATCCTCAATTCCGGTCGATGGATTGACCCTCCAGTGCAAGACCCATTGAACGCAGACCCGCATCCTTTCGTGTCGATTATCCTGCCGATTCGGAATGAAGCAGATTTCGTCGAGCGGTGCCTTCACTCGGTTTGCAGGCTGGATTACCCCCACGACCAGTTAGAGATCCTGGTTGTGGATGGGATGAGCACCGATGGAACATCGAAAATCATAAAGCGCCTCGCCTTGGCGGATCCCCGGATTCGCCTTTTGGAAAACCCTCAGAGGGCGGTTGCCTCGGCGATGAACATGGGGATTCGCGAGGCGAAAGGCGACTTATTCACGCGGATCGATGGGCACGCGGTTGTGGAACCGGATTTCCTGAGGGTCGCGGTCCGGGAATTGAAGGCGCATCCGGATGCCTGGGTTGTCGGCGGTTGTATAGAGACCGTGTCCGCAGGGCCGCAGGGTGAAGCCATTGCCGCGGCGATGCGCTCGCCCGTTGGGGTGGGCAACAGCCGGTTCCGCACCGGGGGATATGAAGGCTGGGTCGACACCCTCGCATTCGGGACGCATCACCGTTGGATTGTGGACCGGATCGGATTGTTTGATGAGGAGTTGGTGCGTAACCAGGATGATGATTTCAATCAGCGTATCCGCGCTGCCGGTGGAAAGATCTGGCTTTCCAACTCCATTCGGAGCCAGTATTTCAGCCGAAACGATTTCAGGAGACTTTTCCGGCAGGTACTTTCAGTATGGTTTCTGGAGGATTCGCACACTTCAAAAGCATGGGCAGGCAGGTGCCACGCGGCAGCTCATTCCGATGGCCTTCGTGAGCGCAATCCTTTTTCTCAGCGGCGCCGCGTTAGTATGGGGGCCCGCTCTCTGGTTGCTGTCCGGAATCATAGGCATCTACCTGACGGTGCTGTTTTGGGGTGCGCTTCAAATCGGGCGCTCTACGGGGTGGCGTTGTGCACCGGCAGCTTTCCTGGCGTTCCTGGTGCTCCACCATTCCTATGGATGGGGATGCCTCTGGGGAGTTGTTCGGTTTGTTTTATTCCAGAGAGCAGGCATGCCAAACGCTTCGGATTACCGGCCCTCCCGATGAAATGGCCCGTCATGCACAAATGAGTTCGAGCCATTTTCGATATGAAAAGACATCGTAGCTTTGGGCTGATCCCCGGCCCGGGGAGTGCTCTGGAGCCCAACATTTGAATGAAACTCCTCGATATCGCCCAATCCTATCTGAGTGATGACCCAACGGATATTGCGGGCGTGTTTATCCATCGGCAGTTCCAGGTGCTGAAACGGAAGGGCTGGGACATCAAGGTTGTCAATCCTCAGGCCTTATTCTATCGGGAACTCAAAGGACGGGGTCGCTATTATCCTATGCAGTCGGATCGCGATGGCATCCCCATTTGGCGTCCTCGATACTTCTGGTTTCCCAAATGGTTGAACTCCGACGGATTCATATATGAAACCGCGTACAAACGGGCCGTTTTGAGATCGCTCAAACAGTTTCGCGACCACTGGAAACCGGATTTGATCGTCGGAGATTGGATCGTTCCTGGCGGATTCGCAGCCGCCGAAGTCGCAACGAAATGGAAAACACCCCTGGTATTACGCGCACGGGGGCATGATGTGGAGGTTATGATTCGGACTTCGCGACAGTCAAATCGCCGCAGAGCTCACTACTGTTCCATTATCGATCGTGCAACCTGGGTAGTATGCCAGGGCCAAGGGCTTTATCGTGAACTCCAGGAGTCCGAGCTCTATGATGCAAAGAAACTGGTTTGTCTCACGAATGGCTTGGATACTGATCTCTTTCATCCGGCAAGTGCCGGGGAACGTTCTGCTGCTCGGCTTGCTGTCGGTCTGCCCGAAAAAGCGGTCGTAGCCCTTTTCGTGGGTAGATGGGAAAAATCAAAAGGATCCCGCGAATTGACCCAGGCGCTGAAAGCGGCTTTGACACGGTTTCCTGACGTTCATTTTGTTTCCATCGGGCCAGTATTGGACCGCCCCAGTCGGCTGGAACTGGAGCAATGCTTCAGCCGCGCGCGCTTCTTGGGTCCGGTGGAGCCCCGAAAAGTGAACTCATTTTACCATGCCAGTGACATATTCGTGCTCCCAAGCTACAGAGAGGGGCTTCCCAACGCCCTGCTTGAGGCGCTGGCATGCGGTTTATTGGCAATTGTCACACCCGTGGGCGGGATTCCCTCCATTGTGCGTGATAAGATGAACGGGATTATCGTTCAACCCCGCGACCCTGCTTCGCTGGAGATGGCGTTGATCGATTGCCTTTATGATTTTGAGCGGACTCAGGCATTGCGAACAGCCGCGCGCCAAACAATTCCGGACATGCGATTGGACTTGGTTTCAGTGGCGAGCCAGGTCCATGAGCTCTTTGAGAATTGTGTGAATGGGAGGACAAGGATGTGAGGCCGGCCACGATGTGGCAAATGTTCTGGCGATTGGTTTATGAAATTGTCGCGAAACACCTCCCTGGATATATCCTGGGGGCGCGGATGGAACGAGCATTCTCGAGTTTCAGGGTCTTTTGCGTGCGGCGTTTCGCGGCGGCTTGCGGGGAAGGTGTCTTTATCGGTCCCGGAGTGACGGTGGCGTCCTCCTGCGAGATTGGTGATCATGTTACGATCAACGAAAACTGTCGAATGCAGTCGTGTAAAATTGGCGATTATGCCCTGATTGCGCCGGGATGTTACGCGATCACCAGGAATCACCACTTTAATGACCCCACTATACCCATAGTTGAACAGGGTTATGAGCGCGAGCAACCACCGGAGATCGGACGAGACGTATGGTTGGGGGCTCGTGTGATGCTGTTGCCCGGAATCCGTGTGGGAGACGGTGCAGTGGTCGCAGCGGGGGCGGTAGTGACCAAAGACGTCCCTCCCCACACTATTGTAGGGGGTGTCCCGGCAAAAGTAATCAGGCGCAGAACCGTCCACACCTAATGGGTCGAATACGTTGAAGAGCCAAACGCACTTCCAGGCAAACAACCACGGCGGTCAAACCATCTTAACTCCTCCATGACATCTCAAGGTTTGATTCTTAATGCCGACGATTTTGGCCTGACGCCCGATACCAACAAGGCTATTTGGAAGTTGGCCGGCATGGGCACTCTCTCTTCGACAAGCGTGATGGCGAATATGCCGCATGCTGAGGAGGTCCGAGCCATGGCCGATGCTGTTCCTTCAGTGGGGATTGGGGTGCACCTAACCCTGACAACGGGCAAACCGGTTTGCCCGCCTGCGGAGGTTCCAACTCTCGTTGATGAGACCGGCGCATTTCACTCATTGTCTACGCTGGTGAAGAGAACCTTCAGGGGAAAGGTCGGCTTCGGTGAGATCAGGAAAGAGTTGGAGGCCCAGGTCGGGCGGACGCGTTCCTGGTTGGGTGAACGGTTGGACCACTGGGACTCACACGAAGGGGTGCATCGTTTCGAACCTTTCGCGAGCATCTGCATGTCTGCCTGCGGGAAGTACCGCGTCCAGGGGATGCGGAGTCACCGGCATTACTTCATTGTTTCCCAACACCCAATGCGGGTCGAGCGCCCCTCCCTCCGAACGTGCAGGACATTTCCTTGGAGGCGGGTGATGAACGAAACTTATTATCGTCTGCTTTCCTGGCGCGCTTCCCGGCGATTCAAATTGCCGACTGGATTGTTGGCACTGACGGACGGTTCAACGTTGGATGCCTTGAGGAAAGTTGCCCACGATAAACTGCCTGAGGGAACATGGGAAATTGCCTGTCATCCCGCGATGAGTAAGATCGGGCTGTCAAAATCGGAAATGATACAGGCACGCGTTGAGGAATACGAACTGCTCGCTTCGGAGGACTTCTTCAGCGCCGTGCGAAGCGGCAGGCTCCGCCTGATTCGATTCACCGACCTATCCTGAAGCGAAACGCATATGCCAGAGACGCCCCTGTATCGTATGATATATGACCGGTCGCCGGTCTGGGTTCAAAACCTGATGACGACAGCCTATGGCTGGGAGAAGAACCGTTATCGGTACGGGACACCTGAAGCGCAGGAATGGTCGCGATTCTATCAGGAATCTGCGACGTGGACGGAACAGCGTCTGCGCGATTATCAACTGGAACAATTCAAGGAAATCATTCGGTACGGATTTGAGCATGTCCCCTATTATCGGACTCAGTTCCAACGGGCAGGAGTCACGCCCGAAGACATCAAGACAATCGAAGACGCGGTGCGCCTTCCATACCTCACTAAGGATCAGATCCGGGAGGCTGGTCAGGCCTTGATCAGCGACGAATATGCCCCGAAGACGTTGACTCGGGCGCCCACCAGCGGCAGCACGGGTATGCCCATGATGATTTACAGCGATCGCGAGGCGGCTTTGCGGAACTATGGGCATTTGTGGGCTCACTGCCGCCTGGGTTTTCGCCGAGGGAAAGAACGCTACGCCAGCTTTACAGGGTTGGAAATCGTAAGTCCGCAACGCACCAGGCCGCCCTTTTGGCGAATGAACGGCGCGAACCGCCAGCGGGTCTACTCGGTCTTCCATTTGAGCGACCGGAACATGCCATCTTATCTCGAGGATTTGGCGCGTTATGATGCGACGTGGTTTTACGGGTATCCCTCCGCCTTGTTCACGCTCGCCGATTTCGTGTTGCGGACCGGGTATGAGTTTCCGCGTCCGCCGAAGGCGATTATCACCAGTTCGGAACAATGCCTGCCGGAATACAAGGAGGCCATTGAGAAGGCCTTCCGCACCAGGGTGTGGGATGAGTATGGACAGGTGGAAATGGGTGGTGCGGCATTTGCCTGCGAATGCGGCAAGTTACACGAGTCGATTACTTATAGCCTGATGGAATTCCTCCCGGTACGTGAAGAGGATGGACTGCAGGTGTTTGAATTGATCTGCACCTCCTTCATTAACAAGGCGATGCCCTTAATCCGGTATCGAGTGGGCGACCTGGCGCTGATCGATCCGGGGGCCAAATGTCCGTTCGGCAAATCGGGCCGCGTTATCCAGCAAATCTATGGTCGGACGGCCCAGTTCATCCGGTGTGCCGATGGCAGTCGGGTGTCGAACATCAGTGTGATGGCCAAGAAGTGCCGAAACGTTAAGGCGATGCAAGCGGTCCAGGAAGAAGTCGGAAGGGTGAAGTTAAGAGTCGTGCGACAGCCAGAATTTGATTGCAAGAAGGACGAACCGATTATCGAAAAAGAATTCCGAAAGAAACTCGGGGATGAATCCAGAATGCAGATCCGGATCGAATACGTCGATAAGATCGAACTGACCAAATCCGGAAAGTTCTTGTCGATCGTAAATCGGATCGGGAAAGGCGTCTGAAAGGCTTGCTTGAGAAGGGGGGTATCTCGAATCTTCGGCTCCGCGCAAAGACCGGCACTTGGAAGCTGCGGCCATCGACCCAGGACCTGGGGGAGGGCATGCGGGTTGCTGATGCCAGCGGGAACGTGAGAGGCAGCATTTTTCTCAAACATCCGCTAAAATGGATGGCTGGGTGCGCGGCGGTCGCCGAGCGTCGGTTCACTCTGCAAAGATCCACCCCCCAGGTTGTCGTCCTGATGTATCATCGAGTGGCAGACCTCGGCTGTTTCGATTCCAGCGTGGACGCATGGAATGTTACGCCCCATCGATTTGAGCGCCACATCTCGTGGTTGTCCCGGAATGCCGAGTGTCTGACTCTGGACCGAATTGAAGAGAGGCTGTTTCGGCCTGCTGCCGACAAACCCCCGGTTGCGATTACATTCGACGATGGATTCGCCAATTTCGCTACTCGCGCCTTTCCAATCCTTGCCAAATACCGAGTGCCGGCGACGGTATTTTTGCCGACTCGTTACATGGATAGCAACCAGCCTTATCCGTTCGATCGCTGGGGACAGCGCAATTTCCAACGGACGGATCGCGAAAGTTGGCACCCATTGACCTGGGACCAGGTGCACCAATGCGCAAAAAGCCGTTTGGTGACCTTCGGTTCTCATTCGGACAGTCATCCACATCCGGCCACTTGTACCGCAGAAGAATTACTGCACGAAACCATTCAATCCCGCGACGTCCTGCAGCATCGATTGGGGGAGCCTCATGCCTTCGCATATGCCTATCCTTACGGGTCGATACGCCAGGGAGATGTCGGCCGGGATCATATTGAAGCAGTGCGCCGGGCCGGTTTCACTCAGGGTTACGTCTCAGAACCGGGTTCGATCCAGCCCGGCGCGCGGCTTTTTATGCTGCCTCGAGTGGAAGTTCATGGATGGGACGGGCTCGCGATTCTGGCGGCGAAAGTTCATGGGAATCTGAGCTCATTCAAGTTCGCCGGCAAATTACGGCGCATGAAGCGATCGCCAAACAAATCGCAGCTTGATAAGCTCGAAGAGGATGCGTGGATGCAATAGAATGCAACTCAATGAGCAGGAGGCGGGAGCTCCAGGGGGAGCCTCCTCGCGGCCGCCGAGTATGGGGAGATCAGGCCCCCCGGGCGTCGTCCCACTTCATTTCCATCCGATTCCCTGGCCCCAGGTTGATTGGAGCGAATTGGAATCGTATCCGGACCGGTCATTATTTCAATCCCGGCCATGGTTGGAATTTGTGGCCCGGACACAACGGGCCAGGCCCAGAATTGTTGTCCTGAGGCGAGGTCATGAGACCGTCGGGTTCTTCACTTACCTGGTCGTCAGGAGGGCTGGCTTGCGGATCGCTGGAAGTCCGTTCAAAGGCTGGACGACGGACTACCTGGGATTCAATGTGCGAGACGAGGAGGTACGGGATGAAGCCCTCCGCCAGGTCAGCACTTTTCTTTTCAAGCAGGTGGGATGCGCGCACTTTGAACTGGTCGATCGCAAAGTCGACCTTGGACGCGCCAAGGATCTCGGGCTGGAGTTCAGTCCGGCTAAAACTTACGAGATCGATCTGACATCTTCTGAGGAGGCGTTATTGGAGGGGATGCACGCGAGTACGCGTCGCTATATCCGGCGCGCAGAAAAGCGGCTGAACGTTGTCATTGAAGCATGCACCGACTCCGGGTTCGTGATGGATTATTATTCTCAGCTCGTCGAAGTGTTCGCCAGACAGGGTCTGGTGCCGACTTACGGAATCGACCGCGTTCGGGCATTAGTCGATTGTCTGATGCCGTCGGGCGACTTGTTATTGTTGCGGGCCCGGGATCGAGCCGGTGGATGTATGGCGACCGGAATCTTTCCGGCACGGAGGGGCACCATGCATTTCTGGGGGGGAGCAACTCGGCAGGAAAAGCTGAAGGAGCATCCGAATGAGCCGTTGCACTGGCATGCGATGCGGTATTGGAGAAAACGTGGCATGACCTGTTATGACATGGGTGGTGGCGGCGAGTACAAGGAGAATTACGGAGGCGTCCTGCGCGAACGCGCCAGAATCCGGCAATCGCGGAACCGCCTGACCTCCCAAATGCGGGATCTCGCGCTTTGGACCTTCAAACTGGTTCAGCGTATCAAAGGCTGGAGGCAACGCTAATGCCCGCTGAACTGTCTTATGCATGGTGCGGAGGACAAGGATGATGACGACGTCATCGGAAGAAACCGCTAGAGCTCCTCGTCAGCCCACTGGCAACGCTGAGGGCTCCGCAGGGGCACGCGCACCGGCCAGGTGCTGGGGATTGGCATTACTGGGTCTGACCATGGTGGTAGTGCACCTGGGGTTGGTCTTTTGGCATCAGACCTCCGCGCAACTCGGAATCACGGTGATCTGCTGGTACGCGGTAATCACGCTGGTCCTCAGCGACTGGCGTCGATTTGACTTGTCCAGTTTGCCCGCCGAAAAATTCCTCGGATTCCTCCTCCTCCTTTTCGCCTTGAGCAGTGTTTTCTGGATAAGCGATGCCCGCGAGAGTTTCCTCTTTGTTTATCCGTTGCTGGGTGCGACAGGACTGGGCTTGCTGGCTTCCGGAATCCGGGGAATGCGCCGATGCTGGCGCGAGCTGGTCATTCTCTTTTGCCTGGGCATCCCGCGCGGCTTCATCAGCGATTGGGTGGATCTATCTGGCGTAACCGCCCGAGTCGCCGGTTTCGGCCTGTGGCATGGCGGGTGGGAGCTTCGGTTAGCCGGCACCACGATTATCATGCCGGGTGGATCCGTGACGGTGGACAAGGGTTGTGACGGCACGGGGGTGATCTCGTATCTCATCTGCGTCGGTGTGGTATTTGTATTTCTCTTCCCCGTGCGCGGCGCAAAGCGTGGGGTGGCCTTGGCTTTGGCACCGGTGCTCGCGTTTTTTACCAACGTACTCCGGATTATGGCCTTGGCGTTGATGGAAGCTGCCGGCCGCCACGAAGCGTTCGAGTATTGGCATAACGGCTCGGGGTCGCTGCTTTGGACGATGTTGCCGGTTCTATTGTTTGGTTTATTTGGCTTAATACTGTTACCCGGAAAGACGAGAATGGCGGAGGAGCCTGGCCATACCCGTCTGCCCCTTGGGGGGAACACGCGGACCAAAGAGAACCTACCCGGAACGGAGCACTAATTCGCACGCGGCAGAAACGTTGATCCTCGTTAACACCCACATTGAAACTTGCCCCTTCTGCGACAGGATTGAGCAATTGAGCACTCCACATTTGGCTTGCCGTTGAATTCCTTTGCTGCCCTCGAAAAACCCCTCGAAGAAAAAAGTCATAAAAAGGGTTGACGATCCACTCCCTCGTCGCTATCAGGCTTCCGTATCTGAAGAAAATCTCCGTGTGATACCCTGACGGCCGGGCTGTTTTCGCCGTGTAGTGGGCCAACGCGAAACCAGTCGGAGCCTTCTATGGGGAAGACGTCGGAGGTAGGCAAGTGGGATCTGTCGTCCAAGCGACAGTCATTCGCATCAAGATCGGAATCGGCTAGCGATTTGTACTATGGCCGATGAGGGACAGCTAACGTTAACATTCCAGTAACGACGCAAGCATGTCGTTTGAAAGGGTTGAAGTGAACCGTATGGAACCACCAATATTCCAGGCAGGGAACAGTTGCAAAGGGATGAGCATGATCGGTGTGGCAATGAGATTGGATCGCCCTGCCAGGGCAAATCGCGATTCAGGTGATTCTGGTTTTCGAGGAAGCCAGAAATCGTCTTTGGCGTGGCGGGCGTTGTGCCGTATGGCCCTGGTGGGCTCGGTGCTTTGTGCCGTTTCAAGCAATGCCTCCGTCTATTACGTCACCACAAAAGGCAGCGACAGTTCGGGTAACGGCAGTCAGAGCAAACCATGGAAGACGATTGGCAAGGCGGCAAATAGCGTGAAGCCCGGCGATACCGTGAATGTCGGGGCGGGAACATTTCAGGAGAATGTCACGTTGAGCATCAGCGGAACGGCCTCGCAGCCCATCACATTCCAGGGGACCCGCGATTCCAAGGGCAAATGGCTGACGATTATCGATCCGAGCATCGATGCATCGAGCGGCTGGGCTTCGGCCTCCGAGATTGGTAAAGGGGTTTACAAAAAGAAATTCGGCTTTGAAGTGGGCGCCGTGATTTGCGACGGCAAGAACATGGAAGGCCCATGGCGCGATATCATCGAGAAGAGTTGGGGGTATTTCAAGCAACCGGCGAACATTCTCCGCGGCTCATTTGGGGGTTACAGCAACGTTCCATTCTGGGAAGGGATTGAGGCGATGTGGGGCTATCGGCCATCAAACGGCTACACCTATATTCGGTTTAAGAACTATGACAATCCGAATGGGAAAGACCTGCGCGTTTCGATTGGTCCAAAATACAAAAACTCCACCCAATATTCGGCGATCCGGCTTCGAAATGTAGCCTACAACACCATTCGCGACTTCCACGTGAGTGGCGCCAGGTGCGGGATCGGACTGGGTGCAACCAAGGGCAGCGAGGTAAGCCACTGCATCGTTGAAGACAACTTTGTGGAGCACGGTTACAACCAGATCGCATTGAACCCCGAGGCTCCGCGTACGACCGTCAAAAACGTCGTCCGCTACAACGTGGTTACGCCAAACCGGTATGGCTTCTCCGACTTGGGCCCATGGGGGTCATCGGAACCTAAGACGTGGCCACGCTATAACGCCTATTGGTTTAATAAAATGCAATATGGCCAGACCGACTGTGCGAATCAAATAGTCTCCAATAATTCCGGAAGCGGAAATGCTTTTTATGGCAACTTGCTTACCAATGGCTTTGACGGCTTCAACCTGACCGGTGAGTCGATCGAGAACGGGACCTTAGCCTCGGGAACCATTATCGCCGATAATCGTCTATACAATCTCTGCATGACCGCATTTAATCACAATCGTGGCCACACTGAAACGCAGGTTGGGGGAAACGACATCCGAAACGCCCATTATGGGGTACGGCTGCAAAACTTAAACGAGAATCATTCATCAACGTGGACCCTTTATTTCTATGACAACAGCATCTGGCAACCGCCGGGAATGGGCAGTGGCATTTTTATTCACGGCTCCACCAGCTCGGACCAGTTCCACCCGGTAATTTGGGTCTACCACAACAGCCATTCCGGCGGTGGGCGCTCCGTGTCCGTTTCAACGGAGATCCAGAAACGAGGAGGTTTGCCGAACGTGCGGTTTTTGAACAACCTCTTCAGTTCGGACCGGGGGATCGTGAGCACCCTGGGTTCGGTCTCACCCATGAACTGGTCGAACGGGATTGGCATCTTTTCTTACAACTATGTTCGCAACCAGGGTTCCACCCCGGCCTGGTGGGGGGAGAAGAACACCCAAGGGAAGGAATATCTGTGGAATCCATCCAAGGTTCCCTCCAGTTGGAGCGTGCTGAACCTTTCTGTCGCGGGGAGTCTCAACATTTCCAAGACGTTTACCGTGCAGGGTCATTCCTATCCGGCGCTGCCGAACCTCACGGCGACCTATTAATGCAACCGGTCCTTGCCCGCACATTCATGGGTTGAAAGAGCCAAGGGAAGACATTGGAGATTAGAGCAGCCGCCCGGTTTAAGATTGGCCGGGCGGCTGCTTCTTTCTGCCCCAAGCAAGATGAGCGATTCGACCTCTACGCCCCCTGCCCGTCACCTGTCAGGCGCGGAATCGAGCACGGTGCGCTATATGCGCTGGGCCGGTTACGCGTTTCTTGCCCTGGCCGTTTCCGATTTCGTAGAGTCGGTCGTTCCGCCACGATTCATGAACCCGGATTGGGAACTGCAACTGATGGCTGCAGCCATCGAACGTTCGCCCGTGGCAGTGTTGGGTTTCCTGTTCATTTTTCAGGCGGAGTGGTTACGGCGTGCCCGATGGGAGCGCTGGCTGTTACCATGGATTTCCTGGGGCGCCCTCGCTTCGGGTGTCGCTTTTGTTCTGATGATCCCATTGCTCATCACCAACACCTTCCGGGTGGACGCCGGGGGTGAGAAGCAAATCAGCGAGCAACTCGATCAACAAATGTCCCAGACGAAGGCATTGCAGGATGCGGTCGTTGCTGCTCAAGGGGAGAAATTGGCGGATGTGCTGAAGCAGGCAGGTCGGATTGGCGACGGTAAAGACCCGGAGACAGCCCGCCAGGAGATACTGGCAGAACTGGGGAAAGCTCGACAAGAGCTTCAACGCCGTGCCCAGGAAGCTCGTGATAGCCAGAAGCTCCAGATCTACAAAAATACCTTCAAACATACAACGCAGGCGGCGATCGTCGGCGCCGTCTTGATCGCCTTTTGGCTCGGCACCGGCTGGGCCCGCAGGACGCGATGAACAAGGTGCCGCAAGTACCGTTTTACCGGCCGACCATCACTCAGGCAGAGATCGACGAGGTGGTTGATACGCTCCGAAGCGGCTGGATCACCACTGGTCCCAAGACCAAGCAGTTCGAATCCGAGTTCGCCACCTATATTGGGCAAGATCACGCTGTGGCCTTGAACTCCTGTACCGCAGCGTTGCACCTGGCCCTGGAGGCTATCGGTCTGAAGGCCGGGCAGACTGTGGTCGTACCCACGATGACCTTCGCAGCCACCGCCGGGGTGGTGCGTTATTTTGACGCCAAGCCCCTCCTGGTGGACTGCCGTGAGAACGATTTCAATCTCGATGTGGCGGACGCGGAGCGACGGATTGAGGCCGCACGGGTCCGAGGAGAGGAAATCGTCGCCATCATGCCGGTGCATTACGGGGGTCAGATTGGTGACGTCGCCGGTGTCTCCTACCTGGCAAGGAAGTTCCGATTGAAAGTCATCGAGGATGCTGCGCATTGCTGTCCCGCCTACTATCGGCATGCGAGTGAGGTCGGCGAAGCGAACACCGGATTTCGCTCGGCGCTGGCCGTTCAGCCCTGGAAACCAGTGGGGAGCGAAGCGGACATCACCTGCTTTTCCTTTTACGCCAACAAACCCATCACCACTGGGGAAGGCGGCATGGCCTGCACTAACAACGGGGAATATGCGGAGCGCATGCGGATCATGTCTTTGCACGGCATCTCGAAAGACGCATGGCAGCGGTACAACGCGAAAGGGTCATGGTACTACGAGATCTTCGCGCCGGGATACAGGTACAATCTGACCGATATTGCGGCCGCCATTGGCCTACATCAGCTTCGGCGAGCCGACGAGTCCCACCGCCAGCGTGCGCGATGGGCTGAGTTCTTTCTCGAACGGCTCGGCGGAATCGAGGAATTGATGCTCCCTAGACCCTCTCCGGACCGCGTTCACTCCTGGCATCTCTACGCCATCCGGTTGCGCCTCGATAGGCTGCGAATCGAACGTGCGGCTTTTGTGGAGAAAATGAAGCACCACGGAATCGGGGCCAGCGTTCATTGGCTTCCGCTCCACATGCACCCCTATTATCGCGAAGCCTACGGTTATCAACCCCAGGACCTGCCGGTGGCGGCGCGCCTCTATTCCGAGGTCATCAGCCTGCCTATCTATCCGGGGCTCAGCGAGGCGGGCGCCGATCATGTGTGCTCCGTCGTGAGGGGGATTGTCCGCGCCGAACGCAGGTAGGCATCCACGGGGAAAAGCCAGGAAGGTCTGGATGGTATTTGAAGGTCGCACACTAAATGAGTTGAGCCATTTTGGGAGCAACGTCATCGCCACTAAGAATGTAGAGCGCCTCTATAATCTGCTCAACATGTCGACGGTTGAAGTCTAACCATCCAGTTTTCATTAAGTGATACGAATCTGAAAACGAGGGTTTTTATCATCCATAAGGTGAAGACCCTGGATCCCAGATCCTTTTACAAACAGGCACGATCCCTTGTGAAGGCGGGGTACGATGTGACCGTTTGCCGTTTGGCCGACTCAGATCAGGAGATCAATAATGTTCAGGTGCTTGGTGTCGGAAGTGCCCGACACAGAATCGCTCGGTTTGGCATCATCAACTTCCGGATATTAAGACGGGCCTTAAAACATAAAGCGGACATTTATCACTTTCATGACCTTGATTTTGTGCCCTGGGCCGTGCTTCTTAAAGCGCTGACGGGAGCGAAAATAATTTACGATGTTCATGAGGCCCACGCAGAGTACATGTTACTTAAGTCCTACATTCCGAGGCCGCTTAGAAAGAGCGTGTCTCTTTTCGTGCATATTCTCGAGCAAATCTCCAGCAGGTGGTTTGATGCCATTATTCCAAACGACAACTTTATCGCCCAAGCGTTTCGCCATCGCCCCAGTGTAACGATATACAATTTCCCAACCCTGGATTTTTTTGCGAAGCAACAGGAGATTCCCTGGCGAGAGCGGCGTTATGATCTTTTTTACCACGGAAGCTTCCCGGTCTATCACGCCGAGCGCATGATTTCCATAGCCCAAGCCCTTGTTCGGTTAAACGTTTCGCACACTTGGGGCATTGTCACGAACGACAAGAAGACTGTCAGTTGGGCGCTGGAGGAGCTGAAAAGGACTGGATTGGACCCGCATTTTCATTTTCTCCCATACCTGGATTACCTCGAGGTCGCTCGTTGCCTCAGTGACGCCCGAATCGGAATTATCCCGCTGCCGCCGTATAAGAAGTTTCTAAAGAACATTCCGCTTAAGATGTTTGAGTTCATGGGATGCGGCATGCCGATGGTCTTATCGGACTTACCTCCTTCAAGGCAGTTCATCGAGGATTTGAATTGTGCGATTTCTGTGGAACCTGATAACATCAACCAATTCGCGGAAGCTATACGGACGTTGCTGGCAGATCCCGACATGGCCGCGAGAATGGGTGAGAACGGGCGCAAAATAGTCTGGGAAAGGTATAACTGGGAAGAAGAAGAGAAGAAGCTCTTGGAACTATATTCGAGCTTGGTTGATTGCGACCCTAAAGTGCGGCCGTCGTCGCCGGACAAGCAGGAAAAGATATGAAACTGGCGATACATCCCACGCAGAAGACGTTTAGTGAACGGTGGGTTGCTTATTGTGAGGAAATTGGAGTGCCCACGAAAGTGGTCAACTGTTACGCCACGAACATTATTGAACAGCTGGATGGATGCGCCGCTTTAATGTGGCATCACAATCATACGAATTACAAAGATGTACTGTTCGCGAAGCAGCTTCTATTTGCCGTGGGCCAGAGCGGAAAAACGACCTTTCCCGACTATAGAACCTGCTGGCATTTCGATGACAAGGTGGGACAGAAGTACCTCCTGGAGGGCATTGGGGCACCCTTGGTTCCAAGCTATGTGTTTTATTCGCCGGAGGACGCTTTTCGTTGGATTGACGAAGCCTCCTTTCCGAAGGTATTCAAACTTCGCGGAGGTGCTGGATCGGCAAATGTGCGGTTGGTGCATACGGCATGGGAGGCCCGCAAATTGGTCAGAAAGGCCTTCGGTTCGGGATTCCAGCAATTCGACCGGGTCGGTCATGCCAGGGAGCGCCTGCGAAAATACCGCGAGGGCAAGGACACTCTGACAGGGGTGCTGAAAGGTTTTGGCCGCCTTTTTGTCGCCACCGAGTTTGCGAAGATGCATGGGGCGGAACGAGGTTACGTTTACTTCCAGGACTACCTACCGGACAACACTCACGATATTCGCGTTATTGTGATTGAAGACAAAGCGTTTGCGATAAAGCGCATGGTGAGACCCAATGATTTTAGAGCGTCCGGAAGCGGTAATATTCTCTACGAAAAGGAACACTTCCGAGACAGCACCATCGAGTTGGCGTTCGAATTGCATCGAAAGCTCCAATCCCAATGCTCGGCATTCGATTTTGTGGAAGACCGCAATGGCACGCCCAAACTGCTGGAAGTCAGTTATGGTTTTATTTCGGCGGTTTACCTCCCTTGCGTCGGTTATTGGGATCGCTCGCTCGAGTTTCATCCCGGGCCTTTTCATCCCCAGGACTGGATGGTTGATGCTGTATTAAGGCAATTGGGGTGAACCACGGTCGATCCCACGCCACAGAAGCGACACGCTGTTATATTTTGCATGAAGCTCTTTCGGGGCTGCCCACCGAGGTTAGCGGAAAACGGTTCACGTCGATAGCATGCTGATAGACCACTACGTCGTGTCCGGTGCATTATGGCTCGAGGACGGGTTGAAATACCGCAGGCACCGGCTGTGCGAATATTTGCTGGCGGACCCCCGCACCGACCGTGTGGTATACATTGCACCTTATGAGCTGTCGCTGCGGCGGCCGTTTCGCAGCATGGGAGAATGCCGGCGAAGCACGAGGCCGCTGGAGAATCGGGTAAGACAAGTTGCGGTTCCGGATGTCCGGGGGCATTTGCGCTACGGGGGAGCTTTGGATGGGTTCGCGGCAAGAATGATCAGGCGAAGCCTATCCCGCGACAGGACGAGTATTTTATGGTTTACGAACCCATCGTTCCCCGTCCTGTGCGGACTTAGATGGGACAAGGTGGTTTACGACTGCAGTGATCTTTGGAATAGGGGCGATGGGGGGCATCGGAAGCTCGCCTCTGAGAAACGCATCGTACGCAAATGTGATTTGGCGTTCGCGACGACCGAGTATCTTAATCAGCGCATCGCGGAATTGGGTGGCCGACCGGCCATTGTGGTTGAAAACGGGGTCGATTTTGAACATTTTATCGCCACCCCCGCGGTTCTGTTGAGAGACATTCCCCAGCCTCGGCTGGGTTTTGTCGGCGGGCTTAAATTCAAGATTGATTATGACCTGGTAGGGATGCTGGCCGACCGATTACCCGCGGCCAGCATTCTGCTGATCGGCCCCGTAGACCCGTCGGTGAAGGCGGAAGTGTCGCGGCTCTCCCGCCGATCAAACGTTCATATTCTGGGTGGCATCTGTTATGCCGAGGTGCCGGGTTACATGAAGGCGTTGGATGTCGGGCTTTTGCCGTACCGTCAAATTGATTACAACAATGCCGTCAGCCCTCTAAAGCTGTTCGAATACCTGGCTTCCGGGATCCCGGCGGTCGGGGTCGGAGTTCCGGCGACCCGGAATTGTTGTCGGGACGGGTTGTACTACTATGGTGATCAGGGAACGGATCATTTTGTGGAGCAGTGCCGGAAGGCAATTCAGGTTTCCAGCGATGAGGAATACCGTCGCATGAGACAGGAGACAGCCCGGTCCCATGATTGGGCACAGAAGTTCAGATACATGGTCGATACCGTGCTCGGCGATTTGCCGGCGAGACGGTTGTTGGAAGGTTCCCCTTAAAATTGCCGCGGACTTATGGCGTTAACTGTCGTTCATCTCTCCATTACTCCGCTTGCCGGAGGGCCCTTTCGTCTCGTGTCGGTTTTGCGCCGGCAGACGGACTTGAACGTGCGCCTCATTGATTTGAAGCGGTGGGGCGCATACCCGCAGGATATCATTTTTGAGGAATCCCGGGACGAAGCGGTGGAGTTGATTCATGCCGCGGACATCCTCCATCTGCACAACTATATCGATTTGCGGTCCCACGGATTCGTTCCGGTAGACCTTGAGGCATTGCATCGGGCGGGCAAGTCGATCCTGCGACAATTCCGAACCGCCTCGGCAACACTGGCGCTGAAGACGGGACTGCCGGAGGAAACCATTGTCTCGGCCGCGATACCCTCCATTGTCATCGCGCAATATCCCGAACGTTACTATCCCAATGCCCTGGTGGTGCCCAACTCGGTGCCGTCGGAAGTGCCGGAGTACCGATATCACGGCGAACCCATTACGCATGACATCTGTTACAGTCCTTCGGGAATGGTCCCGGCCTGGAGTTCGCGGTGGGACACCAAGGGCGCTCCGGAAACCATCCTCATGTTGAAAGAAGTTCAGGCTCGATCCCATTCGCGGAACCTGATCATTTCCGGGAGGCCGCTGAGCGAAGTCATGGCGCACAAGCGCGCCTCAAAAATCATCATTGATGACCTCGTGACGGGGAGTTACCACGCCTCGGGTTTGGAGGGGTTGTGCCTGGGTAAGGCCGTATTGTGTCACCTGGACCCACGGACTGAGCGCGTTTTGAAGGAAATCACCGGCTGCGAGACGCCTCCGTTTATGAACGTCCGGCTGGAGAACGCCCGTGAGGTGCTCGTGGATTTGCTGTCGCGGGATGAATTGATCGGATCGATGGGCCAGGCTAACCGCATTTGGATTGATTCATACTGGTCCGAGCGGATTATTGCCGACCGGTATCGGGGAGTTTACGAGACCTTGCTGAAGGATCCGAGCCTCATCCGGAGGCAGGACGGCCTGCGATTGGACGGGGCCCTTCGGCGTTATTGGGCCATGGACTTGCCGGACGTGGTTTACCGGGCGCGCGTCGGCCGGAGCCGTGCCGGTCTATCTATGAAGGCCAGGGCGGGATTGATGTGCCGGCAAGCCCGGACCGCGATCAAACGAACCATAACCGCTTGCGCGCCGGATCGAGTTTTGAAATGGTGGCGTGACCGCCGTTCCATTGTGCGGGATTAACTACCAGGAATTGAAGTTAAGCTGATATGAAAGCGCCGAAAATAATAGCCGAGATCGGTTGCAACCATAAAGGGGATATGGACATTGCCCGGGAGATGATCCTGGTTGCGGCGACCTTCTGCAAGGTGGACGGAGTGAAGTTTCAAAAGCGAAATCCTCGAGAATTGTTGTCCGAGGCGGAATACAATGCTCCCCACCCCAATCCGATCCATGCCTATGGAAACACTTACGGGGAGCACCGTGAGTTTCTCGAGCTGAACCTCGATCAGCATCGGAAGTTGAAAGCGTGGTGTGAGGAATTTGGACTAACCTACAGCAGTTCCGTGTGGGACATATCCTCAGCCAAAGAGATCATCGGCCTGCATCCTCCGCACATCAAGATTCCATCCGCATGCAATCTCCACTTTGAGCTGATGGGACATCTCTGCGGCGAGTACGAGGGAGAAATTCATGTTTCATTCGGCATGACCCGTCGGCACGAGGAGGAGCAGATCATCGACTTTTTCGACGCCCGGGGCCGAGTCAAAGATCTCGTCCTCTATAGCTGCACGTCGGGCTACCCGGTCAGCTTCGACGATATTGCCCTTTGCGAGATCGTTCGTTTAAAGGAGACCTTTGGCGACCGGGTCAAGGCGATTGGCTTTTCCGGCCATCACCTTGGAATCGCCGCGGACGTCGCGGCCATGACCCTCGGCGCATCCTGGATCGAGCGCCATTACACCCTGGACCGAACCTGGAAGGGGACGGACCATGCCGCCTCGCTCGAGCCCGATGGTCTGCGGCGGCTCGTCCGGGACGTTCGCAACGTCGCGAAGGCGCTCGAATACAAGCGGGAGGAAATCCTCGAGGTCGAACAGGTGCAAAGGGCCAAGCTCAAACGCGGGCTGGAAGTCTCATGACGATTGCGTTTATTCCCGTCCGCGGCGGGAGCAAGACCATTCCCGGCAAGAACATCAAGCCGATCTGCGGTCGGCCACTGATTCACTGGGTGATGGATGCTGCTGCCGGCTGCACGCATATCTCCAGGGTCTATGTGGCGACGGATGCCCCAGCTATCGCGGAGACGGCTCGTGCCTATGGCTCTGAAAAGGTAATCACGGTCACCCGTGGCGCTGATACGGCGACGGACACCGCCAGCACCGAATCGGCAATGCTCGAATTCGCCCGCACGGTGGAATTCGATGACATCGTCTTGATTCAGGCCACTTCGCCGCTGCTGGAAAGACAGCACCTGGAGGATGGGATTAGCCTCTACCGGTCGAGCGGAGCGGACAGCCTGATCTCCGTGGTCCGGCAGAAGAGGTTTCTGTGGGAGCCGCACCCACACGGCGCGATCCCCATCAACTACGATCCTCGTCATCGTCCGCGCCGTCAGGACTTTAATGGATACCTGGTTGAAAACGGGGCGTTTTATGTCACGACCAGGGCCGGATTGCTCGCTAGCGGATGTCGGCTCTCGGGAAAGGTGGCGCTGTATGAAATGCCGGATCAGACCTACTTTGAACTCGATGAACCCACAGACTGGACCATCGTCGAGGGATTATTGCGGACGCGGTTACCCCAGCCCGCGCCGTTGGCGGCATCCCCACCACTCCGTGTGCGCCTGTTCGTGACGGATGTGGATGGCGTAATGACAGATGGTGGAATGTATTATTCGGAGAGTGGCGACGAGCTGAAGAAATTCAATACGCGTGACGGCAAAGCCTTCGAACTACTGCGGGAGCGAGGAATCGTCACGGCAATCATTACGGGCGAGAATACCAGAATCGTGGAACGCCGGGCGCGCAAACTGAAAATCGATCACGTGTTGCAAGGAGTCATTGATAAAGGTCAGGCTTTGGGTGCGCTTTGCCAGAGCCTCAACATCAGCCTGGCGGATGTGGTCTACATTGGTGACGATGTGAATGACCTCGATGCGCTGCGAATGGCGGGATTTGCATTCTCTCCTCAGGATGGAAGGACGGAGGCCAAGGCTGTCGCCCGATATATTTGCGCGTCTCGCGGTGGACAAGGGTGTGTACGTGAGGTGGCCGAGATTGTCTTGGCGGAGAAGATTTTCCGAGAAGATCAGCCACGTGCATGAATCTCTACTTTGTTGACACACCACATCAACTCTTCAATGCGATTGAAGCGCGCCAATCGTTTGACGAGTTTGACAACCGTGTCGTCATTATGGTCTCTCGTCCGTATCCATTTCATACTTTCGACATGCTCCTCCGTGATCACACCTGGACCTCCACATATCGAAACTGGCCAATTGAGATCAACAAAATGGGCGGAGCATCTACGTTAAGCCGATGGTATCGCAGTGTTGTGGGATTCTACAACGAATATGGCATCCGCAAAATGATTGATTTGGTTGTATGCGATATTACGCGGGTGAAGCGAATCTTTCTGGGAAATTATGGCCAACCGCATATGAAGCACCTGGCCAACCGCATCCGTGCCGAATCGATTTACTTGCTCGATGACGGGACGGCGACGATCGCGATCAACGAGGAACGTCGTAAACGCAAAACGGTCGGCGCCCGAGCAGGGAGAAGCGGGTGGCGATACCGGCTCAGGACTGGGTTTCTGGGATTTGATTTAAGGCCCATAGAGAATGTTGTGTTTTTCACCGCTTACGATTTATTGCTGGCGGACGGGGATGAAATCGTCCGCAACGATTATCGGTATTTCCGAGGCCGGTCGGAGAAGCTTGATGGTACCGAGGATGTCTACTTCATTGGACAGCCCATGGTCGAGGACGGCCTGATGACCTTGGAGGATTTCACTTCGCATCTGGAGCGCGTGAAGCGCCATCTTGCAGGGAAGTCCGTCCTGTACTTGCCGCACAAACGCGAGCGGCTCGACAAGGTGCGGACGATCCAGGACATCCTGGGATTTCGGACAATGTCATTCGATGTTCCCATTGAGTACCAAATGAGTGTTCGGGGGCCTCGGCCTAAGATCCTGGCGTCGTTTTTCTCTTCGGCGCTGGAAAACAGTCGAATCATTTTCGGACGCTTAATGCAGATTAAGTGCTTTCGGATCAATCCAGAGGATTTTATGACCCGGCGAGAGGACGTTTCTCTGATTTACGCCTATTATGCCAGCAAACAGTCCGAGTCGTTTGAGATCATCGACTAGCGGCAGGTGGCACGAAGTGAGTTCAATCCTCGATCGGCAAAGCACGAGGCTTCGGCGTGTGATCAAGCGCGTTTACGACCTGGTCTTCTCCGGAATTGGCCTGGTGATTTTGAGCCCCCTGTTCCTGTTACTCGCGATCGTGGTTAAATGCTCCGACGGCGGTCCGGTGTTTTATCGCCAACCGCGGGTGGGACAGGGAGGGCGGCTATTCCGGATATGGAAATATCGCAGCATGGTGGTCGATGCCGAGCGGTTGGGGATTGCCGTGACGAGTGAAGGCGACCCGCGGGTTACTCCTTTGGGGCGGTTTCTGCGACGGAACAAACTCGATGAGCTTCCTCAGTTGTGGAACGTATGGGTGGGTGAGATGAGTTTGGTCGGACCGCGTCCAGAGGTGCCCCGGTACGTGGCGCGATACACGGAAGCCCAGCAGGCTATCCTTCGTCTCAAACCGGGAATCACCGATCTGGCGACGCTGAAGTTTCGGAATGAGGAGGGACTATTGCGGACGGCTAAGGACGCGGAGCAGTTTTATCTGGAGCACTGCCTTCCGCGCAAAATAGAGCTCAATCTGGAGTATGCCCGGCAGGCAAATCTATGGTCGGATACGATCATTATTTTGCGGACGCTGTTGCCCGGGCTGGATCGGCTCTTGAACCGTGGGTGGGGCGAGGGATGACCTGCCGCGAGCCGAGCGCACAGCGGTGGTCGGCAGAATTTGTTGTCGAGTTGGCCGGTCTTGTGCTAAGGCAGTGCACATTCGTCACGGGCCGGCCAAAACGCGTGGACCGGTGTCTAATTGATTTTCGGAGTGAAATGGATGGTCCGATTATCGGGCGGCGCAGGTTGAAATCTTAATGAGGAGCGAATAATGAAGGCGGTCATATTGGCGGGGGGGTACGGCACACGGCTTAGCGAAGAAACGGCGGTTCGTCCAAAGCCGATGATCGACATTGGGCACAAGCCCATCCTCTGGCACATCATGAAGATTTACTCGGCCCATGGAATCAATGACTTTGTGATCTGCTGTGGTTACAAGGGCAACGTGATCAAGGAGTACTTTGCCAGTTATTTCCTGGGCGCAGCGGACATCACTTTTGACCTGAAAAATCAGCAAATGGTCGTTCACAACAACGCCGTCGAGCCGTGGCAGGTGACTTGTGTCGACACCGGCGAGAAAACGATGACCGGCGGTCGGCTGAAGCGAGTGCGGGAATTCGTTGGCAATGAGACATTCTGTATGACGTACGGCGACGGGGTGTGCGATGTGGATATCACGGACCTCATCGCATTTCATCGGACCCAAAAGACGCTGGCCACGGTTACCGCCGCACAGCCCGACGGACGGTTTGGCGCATTCGCGCTCGCCGAGAACGAGGTGTTAATTCCGCGTTTTGCGGAAAAGCCCAAAGGGGACGGGGCCTGGATCAATGGCGGTTTCTTTGTGCTTGAACCCGGGGTTATCGACTACATCGCGGGAGACGAGACGATTTGGGAGCGGGAGCCGATGGAATACCTGGCGCGTGACAAGCAACTGGCAGCCTTTCGACACGCGGGCTTTTGGCAGCCCATGGACACGATCCGCGACCGCGTGCTCCTGGAGGATCTGTGGGTGAGAGGCAAGGCGCCGTGGAAAGTGTGGTCTTAACCCCAAAAAGCGCACCATTCTAATATTGATCCTCCGGGTCACGCGCCCGGCAGGGTCTGCACCAACCAAATCCTATGTTCTGCCGATTCTGCAACGAACCCGTCGTCGACCTGTTCGTAGACCTGGTAAATTCGCCGCCTGCCAATGCCTTTTTATCGGAGGTGCAGGTGGGACAACCTGAGACGTACTATCCGCTTAAGATCTATGTCTGCAGCCGTTGTCGCCTGGTGCAGGTGGATGAGTACAAAAAGGCCCAGGAAATATTCACCGGCGATTATGCGTATTTTTCCTCCTACTCGAGGAGTTGGGTGGAACACGCCCGTCGCTACGTGGAGGACATGATTCAACGGTTCCGATACAACCGGGAATCCAGGGTTGTCGAGGTCGCCTCAAACGACGGTTATCTGCTTCAACACTTCCATGCCAAGGGTATTCCAGTGCTGGGAATAGAACCGTCCGAGAACACGGCGGAGGCCGCTCGGCGGAAAGGAATTCCGACTCAGGCGGAGTACTTCGGGGCGGAATTCGCCAGGAAGCTGACGGCATCACAAAAAGGAGCCGATCTCCTGATTGGAAACAACGTTTTGGCGCACGTGCCGAATATCAACGACTTTGTGGATGGCTTGAAGATCGCCCTGCGCCCGGAAGGCGTGATCACCTTGGAGTTTCCCCATCTCCTGCGCTTGGTCGAGGAGTGCCAGTTCGACACGATCTATCACGAGCATTTTTCTTATCTCTCCTTCACCACCGTGCGGGAGATATTCAAGGCCCATGGCCTCGATCTATTTGACGTGCAGGAATGGCCGACGCACGGGGGATCCTTGCGGATCTTCGCCAGGCACACAGAGGATGCACAACAAGCCATCTTACCCAGCGTGGAAGCCATGTTGCAGAAGGAGGAACGGGCCGGCATGCGGACAGGGGAATATTATCGGGGATTCCAGCAACGCGTGAATCATGCCCGGAGTGAACTGCTGGGGTTTCTCATCGATCAAAAGCGGTCCGGCCGCAGCGTGATTGCCTACGGCGCAGCGGCAAAGGGTAATACGATGCTGAACTATGCCGGCATCAAGGGGAACGAGCTCATTGAATTCGTGGTTGACGCCTCCCCGGCCAAACAAGGCAAATTCTTGCCAGGCAGCCATATTCCGGTCTATGACCAAGCCCGGATCAGGGAACGGAAGCCGGAGTTTGTCATCATTCTCCCATGGAATTTGAAGCAAGAAATCATGGAGGAATTGGCCTATGTAAGGGAGTGGGGCGGTAAATTCGTCGTCTTCATCCCTCGCCACGAGATTCTCTGATCCCCGGCTTCAAATAACCTCAACTCTTTAACGGATATGGCAACACTACAGAAGCCCGAATACGTCTATATGAACGGAGCGATCACCGAGTGGGAAAAAGCGGTGCTACACATCGGGTGTGAAGCCGTGACTCGGGGATTGAACGTGTTCGAGGGATTGAAGGGTTACTGGCATGGGGATTGTGAATTTGGGATCATCTTTGTGCGCCGGCATTATGACCGGCTTTTGCGTTCCGCAAAATTGCTCCACATTCCCTGTCCGTGGAGTTATGCGCAGTATGAGCGCGCAATTTTCGAACTCTTTGGAGTGCTCCTGAAGCCGGACAAGGACATGTGGGTCCGAACTTCGCTGTACGTGGTGGAGGGACATTGGGGCGAGGGGACCCGGGCCGATTTGGTGATGACGGCGTATCATCTGGACAAGACTACGCCTGAGCCCATCAAACTGGGGGTCAGCACGTGGCAACGCAGCAATGACACTGCCCTGCCCGCGAGAATTAAAACTTCCACGAATTACCAGGTTGGGAGACTTGCACGAGTCGAGGGCCGACGGAGAGATTGCGAAGACATGGTTCTTCTGAATCATGCCGGACGCGTCGCCGAAGCCACCGGCAGTTGCATTTTGATGGTGCGTGAAGGCGTAATTTATACGCCGCCTGCCTCGGAAGGCTCGCTGGAGAGCATCACGCTGGATTTTGTCGAGAGAATCGCGTCATCCTTGAGCATTAAGTTCGTAAGACGACCAATCGACCGAACGGAATTGCTGATTGCGGACGAGATCGCCCTGTGCGGTACGTTGGCCGAACTGGTGCCGGTCAAGGCCATTGACGGTGCCGCAATCGATGCCAATGGCCCGGTGATGTCGGCAGTGCGGCAACGCTTTTTCGACCTCGTCAGAGGCATCCGGAAAGAACCGATCGCCGAGTTTGTTTTTGTACCGAATGACCGGATTCTGAGCATGCGAGGCTCGGCAGGGCGTTGATCAGCAATTGGCGTGATACCGTGCAGATTCCGAGTCCGGTTGAATAAAGAAATCTTGGATTTTGGCCAGCCGATCGGGCGTGCCGATGTCGAGATATGCGGCATTCAAAAGAAACTCCGATTGCACCACGAGTCCTGCATTCACCGCCGCATGGATGACATGTCCGAAAATGTACTCGCTTGAGGGGGCGTCGTTGGATTTGAGGTAGTGGCGGAGATAGTCGTGCATGAACTCGGTGAACTTGGGGGTCCACACCGCCACGTTCCACGTGTGAGTGAGGTTGGGCATCCTCTGCTTCATGAAGTAGCGAGTCACTCGGCCCCGGCCATCGGTCTCCACCATATCGTCCACCATGGGCTGGGGAAGATGAAACAGCCCCAGGACCATATCCGCCTGCGTTTCGGCCTGACGGGCCAAAATGCGGCAATACGCATCGTCAGGCCGGAAAATAATGTCCGGAAAACCCATCGCCACAATTGAATCGCGAACGAAGGGATAAGCCGAATCGAGCGAAAAGGGTGGACCGTACGGCAGTTGCGCGATGAGGTAGGCCAGACTGAGATCGAGCAGCTCGGCGCCATCGCGAAAGTAAGCGGGAATATCCCATTTGCCGTCGCGGATAATCAGGAATGCTTGCTTGATTCCAGCGAGTCGCATTCGTTCGAGCAGGAAGTGTGAGATGACTTTGGGATAGTTGCCCCTGATTCCATTTTGGATGGCCACCGGATAGAGTTCCTTGCTGCACGGCAACGGTCCAAGGCGCGTTGCGCGTCCGGCCATCGGGACCAGCCCTATGACTTCCTGTTGCATGGATATCCGGGCGGGAAGGCACCGCCCCTTTCTGTTTGTGCTGACGCATCGGCAATGTCAACCTCGCAAAATTCGTTAAGGCGCCGGGCCGGCCCCGGTCCGGGATTTGCTCTTGCTCCGGATGCGTGGCTTCGTTAATTCTCGGTCGGACGGCCGGTAACTTGTGAACGTAAGCGGCTGCGAAGAGACGTGTCCCAACTGATTGGTGGGCGGGAAGCACCTGGATAATTGGCTACTATGGCCCCTTACGATTACATCATCATTGGCGGGGGGATCGTGGGGTTTTCCACCGCCATGCATTTGCTCCGCGCGTACCCGGGTGCCCGAGTCATGCTGTTGGAAAAGGAGGCTTCACCGGCCCAACATCAGACCGGGCGGAACTCAGGAGTCATCCATTCGGGCATCTATTATAAACCCGGGAGTTTCAAGGCACGTTTTGCCAAAGCAGGGGCGGAATCCATGGTCAGGTTCTGTAAGGATCACGGAATTCGGGTGGAGGTGTGCGGCAAGTTGATCGTGGCAACCTGTGAGAAGCAGTTACCGGGGCTGGAGAAGCTGTTTCAGCGTGGTGTGGCGAATGGTGCGCCCGTGGAAAAGGTGTCCGCGGAACGGGCTCGGGAAATTGAGCCTCACGTCCATTGCGTTGGGGCACTGCTGGTGAAGTCCACCGGGATCACCAGTTACCGCGAAGTCTGCCTGGAATACGGACGCCAGATTGAGGCTGGCGGGGGCGTGATTCAATACAACAACAGAGTCATGGCGGTCCGGGATTTCCAAGGGCTCAGGGTGGTCGAAACAACTGGGAACGACTTTGAGGCAAGATTTGTGATAAACTGCGCGGGACTTTATTGTGACCGTGTTGCGCGTTCGGCCGGTGTTTCGCCGGGGGCACAGATCATTCCTTTCCGAGGAGAATATTATGAGTTGGCGGTTGACCGGCGGCACCTGGTTAAGACGCTCATTTACCCGGTACCCAACCCGGATTTTCCGTTTCTGGGGGTTCACTTCACGAAGATGATCGACGGCAGCGTTCATGCCGGGCCGAATGCGGTGTTGGCGTTTGCCCGGGAGGGTTATTTCAAGCACAATTTAAACCTGCGCGATTTGTTCGAGACACTCGCTTATCGTGGCTTCTGGAAGATGGCCGCCAAGAACTTCGGCGAGGGTTTGAAGGAAATGCAACGGTCCATTAGTAAGGGCATATTTACGCGGAGCCTGCAGGACCTCGTTCCGGAAATTCGAAAGGAAGATCTGAAGGTCTGTTCGGCGGGGATTCGGGCCCAGGCGCTGTTGCCGGATGGAAGCCTGGTGGATGATTTTCTCATAGTGCCCGGTCAACAGACGCTGCATATCTGCAACGCACCGTCACCTGCGGCCACGGCATCACTAGAGATCGGACGTGAGATTACCAAGCAGGTGCCCGATGTGAGGCCTGCTCGCGTATCTCTGCAACCAAACTAAAACGAAATCAAAGCATTGTGAAAGTACTGGTAACTGGGACGGAAGGTTATCTGGGGTCATTGCTTGCGCCATTGCTCGTAAGTCATGGCCATGAGGTCACGGGGGTGGACGTGGGGTTTTATCGGGAGGGCTGCCTCTATAATGTCCTTGGAGTTCAGCCCAAAACCTTGATTAAAGACATCCGGCAACTGACAGCGGAAGACGTGGCCGGTCACGAGGCGGTGGTCCACATGGCGGAACTCTCCAACGATCCAACGGGAGAACTCGCTCCGAATATCACTTACGAAATCAATCATAAGGGAACGGTGCGGCTCGCCGGGATCGCGAAGTCCGTTGGGGTTCGCCGGTTCATTTACATGTCTTCGTGCTCGGTCTACGGCGTTGCGGGTAGTGATGCGCCCGTCACAGAAGATTCGCCCATCAATCCACAATCGGCCTATGCGGAATGCAAGTCGCTTTGCGAGCGGGACCTGAAGCCGATGGCCGATCAAGACTTTTCGCCGGTATTCTTCAGGAATGCGACGGCGTTTGGGGCGTCGCCACGCCAGCGCTTTGACCTGGTGGTGAATAACCTCTGCGGTCTGGCACACACCACGAAGAGAATTCAAATGATCAGTGATGGGACGCCCTGGCGTCCGCTGGTTCACGGTTTGGATATCGCCAGGGCCATCCTGATGGCCCTGGCCGCGCCGATCGAGGCCATCCACGGGGAAGTCATGAATATTGGCGATAATGGTCAGAATTACCGGGTTCGGGAAGTGGCCGAGATCGTGGGGAAGGTGTTTAGTGGCTGCGAGGTGAGCTTTGGGGAACAAGGGGCGGACAATCGCAGTTACCGCGTAAATTTTGACAAACTGCACAAACACCTGACGGGATTCGAGTGTGATTGGGATGTAGCCAAGGGTGTCCGGCAACTGCACGCCCTCTTCAATCAGATCGATATGACTGAAGAACGCTTCAAATTTCGCAGCTTTACTCGGCTTAAACAACTCCAGTATCTGATTCAAACTCAGCAGATCGACCAGGATTTCTTTTGGAAATCCAACTTTTAGCCGCTTCTGTGGACTCCCACAGCTCTTTGGCGGAATTGCGGAGTGCATGGCTTGGGGAAGCTCCAGGCCCCTCGATGCTCCAATTCATCTCCACGCTTTACCCGGTATGCCGCAGCATCACGGGAGATGGGCTGCGTTGGACGTTGCGGGAGATCGCTAACCGGATTTCATTGCAAACCCATGAAGTCCCCACGGGAACAAAAGTGTTCGATTGGTCGGTGCCCAAGGAATGGAACATTCGGGACGCCTATGTGAAGGACAGCCGGGGGAACCGTGTGATCGACTTCCAACACTCCAACCTGCACGTGCTCAATTACAGCGCACCGGTGCGCGCCACCATGCCGATGATCGAGTTGCGGCCGCACCTGTTCACGCTGCCTGAGCACCCGGATTGGATTCCTTATCGCACTTCTTATTATGCGGAACGCTGGGGCTTCTGTCTGACGCACCGGCAATTGCTGGAGATGCGCGAAGAGGAAGAATACGAAGTTTTCATTGACTCCGACCTCGAGCCCGGGCACCTGACTTACGCGGAATGTCTGATTAAGGGGGAAAGTGCCGAAGAGGTTTTATTCTCTTGTCATGCGTGTCATCCGTCCTTGTGCAACGACAATCTCGCCGGCATCGCGGTGGCCACGTTCCTGGCTGAGCAACTTTCCCAGGTCCGTCTGAGGTACTCCTATCGTTTTTTATTCATTCCCGGGACGATCGGTTCGATCACCTGGCTTGCCCGCAACGAGGCGACCGTATCGAACATTAAACATGGGCTGGTGCTGACCTGCCTGGGTGATCCCGGCCATTCCACTTATAAGAGAAGTCGTCGCGGAAATGCTGAGATCGACCGGGCGGTGCTTCAGGTTCTTAAACAATCGGGACAACCCCACAACGTCCTGGATTTTATTCCCTATGGCTATGACGAGCGCCAATACTGTTCCCCTGGTTTCGACCTGCCGGTTGGCTGCCTGATGCGCACTCCCAACGGACAGTATCCCGAGTATCACAGCTCGGCGGACAATCTCGACCTGGTGACACCGGCAGCACTCACCGATTCGTTGATGAAGCTGCTCAGCGTGGTGGAGGTCCTGGAGCAGAACCGCCGCTATCGCAACACCGCTCCAAAGTGCGAACCGCAACTCGGCAAGCGCGGTCTCTACCAGGCGATTGGTGGCCAGCCCGACGCCGAGGCTCGACAGATGGCCATGCTCTGGGTATTAAACCTCTCTGACGGAGCGCACTCCCTGCTTGACATTGCCGAACGGTCCGGCCAGTCCTGGATCCGGTTAACTGACGCTGTGGCGGCGCTCCGTCAGGCCGCCTTACTCCAGCAATGCGAGGATTGAGGAGGGAATGCCGATGCCTGCGTTGGGCGCGGAAAGCGCTTCTGAATGACGGTCTTTTGTGACACGGATTCTAAAATCCATATGAGTGAGTCCATCAATATTCTCGGCATTGCCGCCTTCTTCCATGACTCGGCGGCCACGCTGATCAAGGATGGCGAAATCATAGCCGCGGCCCAGGAGGAACGTTTCACCCGCAAGAAAGGAGACGAACGATTCCCGACCAACGCGATCAAATTCTGCCTGGACGAAGGCGGTATAGCCGTGTCGGATCTCAATTTCGTGGTCTTCTACGAGAGTCCCTATGTCAAATTCGACCGGCTTCTGGAAACATTTATTGCACAGGCACCCCAGGGGTGGGAGCCGTTCTCGAGGGCCTTTCCATTATGGGCCAGCCAGCGGCTGCGCATCACCCGCGAAATACATCGACAATTGGGACCCTCATTCTCGGGCAAGGTCTGTTACACGGATCACCACCTGTCCCATGCCGCGTCCGCCTTTTTTCCTTCCCCTTTTGACAGCGCGGCGATACTGACGCTGGACGCGGTGGGTGAGTGGTCGACCAGTTCGATCGGTGTCGGTGAGGGCAGGCAGATTCGGTTGTTGCGAGACATGCGGTTTCCTCATTCGATCGGGATGCTCTACTCTGCATTTACGTACTACACGGGATTCAAGGTTAATTCGGGCGAATACAAACTGATGGGGTTGGCCCCTTACGGCGAGCCCAAGTACACTGATGTCATTAGAGAGAAGGTCGTGAAGATTCTCGATGATGGGTCCTTGTGGATGGACATGAGTTATTTCAATTACTGCCAGGGGTTGACGATGACTTCTGACCGTTTCCATGCCCTTTTCGGCGGTCCGCCACGGGACCCTGAAGAAATGATCACTCAGAAGGATATGGATCTCGCGGCTTCGATCCAGAAAGTTACCGAGGAGATCGTCATGAAAGCTGCCCGGCACGCCCACGAATTGACGGGCAAGAAGGAGCTCGTCCTGGCGGGTGGCGTGGCCCTGAACTGCGTCGCGAATGGGAAGCTGTTGCGCGAGGGGCCCTTTGAAAACCTCTGGATCCAGCCGGCGGCGGGCGACGCCGGAGGCGCATTGGGCGCCGCGCTCCTGGTATGGCATCATCACCTGGAAAGACCGAGACGGGCGCGGAAGGGAGACAGCCAAAAAGGGTCTTTCCTGGGCCCTTCATTCGACAAAGACAGGATCCGAGTTTATCTGGACTCCGCGGGTGCTGGTTATCGCTACTTTGGCAAGGAGGAGGCTTTGCTTGACGAGGTTGCCCGCCTCATGAGCGAGGGCAATGTCGTGGGATGGTTCCATGGGCGGATGGAGTTTGGTCCCCGGGCCCTGGGCGGAAGAAGCATCATCGGTGATGCCCGGTCGGAGACCATGCAACAGAAGATGAACCTGAAGATCAAGTATCGAGAATCTTTTCGTCCGTTCGCTCCTTGTGTTCTGAGAGAGCATGCACACGAAGTCTTCGAATTGAAGGAACATCAGGAGAGTCCTTACATGCTCTTGGTTGCACCCGTTCGCCAGGCGCACCGCCGCGTGCTGACCGAGGAAGAGCAAGAGCGAATGAGGGCGCCAGACCTTCGGATCCGGGTATCCGTGCCACGTTCCACCATTCCGGCAATCACCCACGTCGACTACTCAGCTCGGATTCAGACGGTCGATGAGGAACGACATGGCAGATTCTATCGTCTCATGAAACGATTTCACGGGCTGACCGGTTGTCCGGTCATCGTGAACACCAGTTTCAACATCCGGGGCGAGCCCATTGTGTGCACGCCGGAGCATGCCTACCGCTGTTTCATGGCGACCGACATGGATTGTCTGGTGATGGACGACTACGTGCTGGTGAAGCCGGAGCAACCCCCCGGTCTGCTGCCGAATATTGAGGAGTACCCGGACGAGCATCCAGTTGGATTAACCCCAAACAACGCATCCATGGTTTATTTGCCCAGATCAGCCTCCACCCCCGCCCTCATGGGTTTCGGAATCGTCGTGGGTTTTGTCGGAGTCGGCGTCCTGCTGGCCGCGCAATTCTGTTGTATCAAAGGGCCGTATGGCGTTGTTGCCGCCGCGGTGTGGGCGTCCTTGATCGGCGGCATCACGACTTTTAATCCTGTTTTGTTGGAGACCCCTTATAAGCTCTGCAACCGGGCTATTGCCGGTCTGTTTATACGCCCCATTCGGCAATGGATGCTTTGGGTGATTTTTTCCATGGTTGTGCTGGCGAATCGACCGTTCGCGACGCGCTTGCGGTCGGAGTTCGCCAAGCCCGCACAAACGACCTGGCACCCCAAAATCGTCGCAGAACTGATCGGAGGGGGCGGCGCTAAAGACGTCGTGGTCGACGAATCCGGAGCGGGATCGTGGCTTCGGGTGCTTTTCGATTGGATTCGTGCCACCAGGAACTGGTGGGTGATTGCATTCGTTCCATTTTTGCTCGTGTTGGCATTCATTGACGAAGGGGAGATACAGTCCTCCGTGTCCGCCGACACCTACACACTCTACTAGGGAAGCTTCGAAATGATTCGGCTCATACTTGCATTCCTCGCCGCGCTGATCGGTCTGGCGTTGATCCTTCCCACCTTTGTTCTGCTCGTCCCCATCTGGCTCTTTACCGCGTCCGTGCGTGCGATTCAACACGTCCTGGCGAGACGGAGCAGAGAATGGGACGAAATCGTCCGATTTGAACCTGATATCGGTTGGAAACCCCGATCCCATCTCGATACTCGATACGCCGACCAAACCGGGGACAGTTGCACCGTACGAACCGATGCCGACGGATGGCCGGGCGCACATACGATCGGCGAGAGCGACATCATTGTCTTTGGCGACTCCTTTGCGTTCGGATATGGGGTGCCCGCGGACCTGGCCTATTACGCCCGCGGCCGGAGTCAACGGTTCAAGGCCATTGGCGCCCCGGGGTATAACATGGTGCAGGAGTTGATGCTGATGAGGAGATACTCCGGTCAATTGCGCGGTAAGCACGTGGTTTGGTTCGTCTGCATCGAAAATGATCTCGCTGAAAACTTGAAGGCCTATACCTCCGGGGAATACACCAATCCCTATCTTCGAAGCGCCCCCGGGACGGACAGTTGGGAGGTCGTCACGGAACATGTCCAAATGGACCGTTGGCGTCACGGCGACGGCGGCATAGGCAATGTGCTCCTGTTCGCGCATCTCTGCACTCCGTGTCCATATTCGGAGCGAGTCTTTTCAGCCGCGAGGTATCTGATCGGTCAGGCTCAAGAGCTCTGCCAAAATGCCGGGACTCAACTCACCGTATATTCCATTCCTTACAAGAAGCAACTCTCCCAGGCGGGACTCTTGGAGTTGAAGCAACGATTGGCAGACGCGCAAGGATTTGATCCCGGCTATCCCGACAAGCGACTCTCAAGCATTTGTGGCGACCTGAACGTTTCGTTCATTTCCGGTGCCTCCCATTTGAACCTTAAGGACTATAAGGCTCGAGACGGGCACTGGAATGTGCGGGGAAACGACAAGGTCGCTCAGATCCTCGAGGAGCATGTTCAGAAGGCTCGAACGGCATGAAAGGATTGAGGGGGCCAAACGAGCCGGCCTTCAGTGCTTCAGAACCTCGTTATAGAGAGTCACCAACTCGTTGTTGAGCTTGCGACTGTCGAACTCTGCTTCGACATGCATGCGACCGGCACGTGCCATCCCGGGCCAAGTACCCGGGCAGGCGACGACTTTTTCCAGTTCGATGGCCAAAGCCTGGGGATCGTTTTCCGGCGCGAGGTATCCCGATATCCCGGTTTTAACGAGTTCGGGGATTCCCCCATGCACCGTGCTCACCACCGGCAGACCCAGTGCCATGGCCTCCTTAAGGACATTGGGGATCCCCTCCTGGTCGCCTTTGGGGCTCGTGAGGCTTGGAGCGAGCAAGACGTGCATGGATTCGAGGAGCGCGATAAGCTTTTCGTGCGATTGCCCTTCCAGAAAGGACACCTTGCTCTGCAGGCCACATTCGGCCACTTGACGCTCGAGTTCGGTCTTTAACGGGCCTCCGCCGATCACCGTATAGGTCAGATTGTGACCTTTGGCCAAAAGTCGTGCCACGGCTTCAATCCCACAGCCAAATCCCTTTTTGGGTACGAATCTGCCGACGGAGACGATCCGGGTCGGTTCATCGCGCTTGCGCGTGCGGGTCCTGAACTGGAACTTGTCAATCATGAGGCCCGAATGATGGACCCGGACCTTATCGGGGGGCGCTCCCAGCTGGAGCAGTCTCTGTTGGAATGCCTGGCTCACGGGCAATAGAAGGTCGGCATGCTGGAAGAGTTCGTCGTAGGCATGCGCGTCCGCTTGGAGAGTCTGAGACAAGTCCGATCCTCGGAAGGAGACGATCAACCCGCCTCGGAGAAAGCCGCTGCTGACCAACGGCAGGTCTTCCATCGCAATGTCGCCAAATTGAAAGTGCAGGATATCATAGACACCCTGATCAACCAGGGCCAGCCCCCGAAAAAGAAGACGGAGACCCATGGTCCACCGGGTAAGAGCCGGACCAAAGGAGGCCTTTAAGAGATCCGGAGTGCGCCGCGAGCGTTTGCGCAGAAGCGCGAAGGGGGCTTTCCGGAGTCGGGCGAGGCGGCTGCCAGGAACGTTTAAATAATGAGTTCGCTTCAGGAGTCGATAGTCGGCTATGTCCTCGTGCACAATTTCCGTCGCCTCGGGGCGGGAAGCGTAAATGTCCACCTCATGTCCCCGATCAATAAGCCCGGTAAGCTGATTAAGAATGAACGTTTCGGAAAGCTTCGGGAAAACCCTGACGAAACAGGCGATGCGCATGGGGATTCAAACCGTATGCGATTCCTGGTGGTCTTTCGGAACTTGTCGCCGGGTTCGGGGCGTGCCTCGCAATTCGAAGGGTCCATGACCTTTGAGGAACTGCAGGAGGGAAATACGGTAATCGAACATGGAATAAATCCGGTATGCCGCCTTCCAGCGCGCAATGCGGCCGTCGAGGCTGGGGAGATGATTCAAGGCCGAACGGCAAAGGTACTTGGTTGCTTCGGTACTGAATGAGCTCTCGGTCTTCGATAGGGGTTAGGCGAACCAGGAGGTCGCGCAGCTCGACACTGTCTCTGGCCCAGGCCATGACCAGGTCCGGGTTGCCTCCGGCATTCGATTCGTGGCGTCGGAAACTCGCCTTGATCTCGTGAACATCCGCGCGTCCATGTGCGGCGGCCAAACTGACCAGCGAGCATACGTCATCGAATTGGCTGGTTGAAAAGCCTTTGCTTTCCTGGAGGGCGCGAGTGTTATAGAGGGTGTTGGCCAGATAAAACGCAGTGTCACCCCGAAACCAGGCGCGAAAGAACTCCGAAAGCGAGAGTCCTTCAGTGGGATTCTTTTTTTCACGGAGGGTATCTCCGTTGCTGTTGATCACGCGGATCCCGGTGCGTATGACGCCGAGCTCCTTTTGCCCTGCCGCAGCCTCGATACATGAGGTCACGAAATCCGGATCGATCAGGTCATCGTCGTGAAGGAGGAGGAAGTAGACACCGGCGGCCTGTGCCACGCAATAATTGCAGTTCTTGTTGCTGCCAATATTGCGTTCGTGCTTGATGTATCGAACGCGCGGACTTTTAAGAGAAGCGACCACCGCCTCGGTTCCGTCGGTTGACGCATTGTCCGAGACGATGATTTCAAGATTGGCGTAGTCTTGATTCACCGCGCTTTTTAACGCCAGAGGCAGGTATTTGTTGGCGCGGTTGAACGTCGGAATCGCGATGGTGACCAGGGGCTGTGGATCTAACATGTTGACCAATCACGAACAGTTGAGGGCGGGCTGTGCTATCCTCGCGGCTCAAAAGGGCCGCGATTCCGTTAGAAGCTCCGTTCTGAATAAAAAACACCCACGCACAGGCAGATCGTGAGCAGGAGAAGGATGCGCACGCAAGGAAAAAAGAGCGGTTGCAGCGGGCCTCGAAAGCCCAACAATGGGAATGAAATGTGCCTTTCGTCAGAGGCCGGCGGATGGCGAAAACTCTGAATTGATAGATGGAATTCATGAAGGCATCAATGCAAGCCCTGAGCAAAAATTCCTGGGTGCGCCGCACTCCATTCCGGCACTACTTGGACCGATTGTCGCGACTCATTCGGAGGCGGAAGGCCGAAGGCGACCGGGGCTTGCCATCCGTTGATGGCCACGTTGTCCCGAATTCGGCCGTGGGAACATTGCGCATTTCTACTTACCGTGATACCCAGGGCGATAAAGGGAATGTGGAATCCCGGCGGGAATCCCATCACCATTCATGGGTGGTGGACTCAACTTATGCCGGCATGGAGGACAACGATTTACGCGGATTCCTGGATGGCCGGTTCAAATTCGCTTGGAATCAGCCTTCCCAAATTCACGTGCGACTCGGCCGGGTGAACGAGCGGTCGAAGTTCGGTGAATGGGAGTTGTTTCGTTTTGTGCAACGATGGGTGGATGTGTGGCTACCTCCGCAGTCCCGGGTGACCCAGGCGCGGATCGAGTTGACTATTGAGGAGGGGATTAACCAGGAGTTGGAACTGTTCCTTTATGACGTCCATAAAGATTGGAATCCCGGCAATGGCGGAGTTCAGGGTGACAACCTCAGCCTGCCGGCCCGGGGGGAAGTCTGGTGGAATGAAGCCGGCCATGAAACTCGCGCCTGGGGATTGCCGGGGGCCGGGTTCTCCTCCGACCAACATCCGGAGGCCGATACCGGCTTAACGCCGCTCGCCCGTGCTATCTATCGACCAGGAGACCCCAGCATTGTGTTTCAAGGGACGCGGCTCACCACCTATGTGGATGAGCGCATTCAATTGGGCAGGCCTTTGCTTTTCTTGTTCAAACTATCGGATTACTTGGAGGATATTCCCGGTAGTGACGCTCCATGTGTATTCGGCGAATCAGGGTGACACCCGAAACGCAGCGCGCCGGCCCCGGTTATTTCTGGAATGGCGTTCGGACGCAGAGTCGGCGCACTCGACTCACGACATCCTCCTGGAACACGGCCGGTCTCTTGTCTTGCCGCGAGTGGATGTCGATCGGCTGTCAGGTGTCGCGGTCACTTTCGACGCGAGTGCAGATTCGGAGAGTCCTGGATTTTACATCCGGGGGGGGAAGAATGGGGAAACTTCTTCCTGGCGTCGCATCGATCGTCCTCTCGCGGTGGATTGGGACTGGTGTGAGATCCGAGTCGAGGCGCTGTGTGACCCGGTGCCGGCCGGCGGAGTGTTCGAAGCGGAAATACGTGATACGTGGGTGACTTCGGGTCCCGAAGAAAGTCAGCGAGTCTCCTGGACGTTCTTGGCGCCATCAGGCCGGGAACAAGCTGTCCTCGCGAATTACGTCGGGGATCACCGTTGGCGGGTCACATTCGTTCCCTGGGATTTGGGCCGGTGGCACTACTGGTGGACACAGGAGTTCACGGGCGCTCCCCATTACAGCGCTAAAGGGTGCTTCGACGTGGTGGCCGCCGATGTCGGCTGCGTTGAACGGGCACTTGAGCAGTTGCTGACTGAGATTGCGGCTTCGGAATTGCCGGCAGGAGATCGTCGGGTAGCGCAATATGGACTCCGTTTCAACCGGCTTCAAAGGGCTCTCATGCGCCTCCAGACCCCGGAGACGTTTAAAATGAGCGCCGGCGAACCGGATGGCGGCGAGGTGGGAGAAATTCTGGATCAGGTGCGGTTTCGGTTAAGCAACGAGCGGCCCAAATCGACCCGACTTTCGCCTTAACCGGGAGCCCCTTTCAGGCGGGAGTCTTCTTCCGCGACGATTTGAAGACCAGGGTGATGTTGCTACGCAGATTTTTCAACACCTCGGCGCCTCCGGGCAAGACCAGGTAAGCGGCGAGATAGAAGAGTCCCCCCACGCACCCTGCAATCATCAATGCCACGGGCTGGGGAAGTCCCTCGCAATCAAGAAAGGCCAGCTTGCCTCCTGCGATCATCAATAAGGCCGCGGGAAACGGCAGGGCGAATACCTTAAGGAAATCGAGCAGGCGAACGGGTGTTCCCCGGAGCGCATAGAACAAGTAGGGGATCGTGGAAAGGTAACCGAGGATGGTATAACTCAGAGCCACCCCGCGCGCACCCCAAGGCAGCCCGATCACAAAGGAAATCACGCAAAGACCCGATGTGACCACGCCCAGAACGAAATACCTCTGGGTGAGACCCAGAGTGATCATAACGGTACCAACCGTGGCCGTGGCCGGCTGAAGCACCGAGATGAAGGCCAGGATCGTGAAGATCGCGGCCGCTTCCTCCCATCCCGGACCCAGGATCAGCAGAATAATCTCATGAGAAAATGCCCCCATGAAGGCCACCAAGGGCACGCTCAAAAACGATAGCACCTGCAGCATCCGGAGATAGTAATTTCGATAACGAGCAGGTTCCGATTGTAGCCGGCTCAAGGACGGCAAGGCGACGCTCATTAGAGGCTCGCGAAGCTGGCTCAGAGGCATCATGAGCAGGGCGTAAGCCTTGCTATACATACCCAACTCGGCGGCGCCCCAGTATTTACCGATTAGAATATTGTCGGCGTTACGGGAGAAATAATTCACCATCTGAAAGCCCGTAATGCTGCCGCCGAAGCCGAGCATGCTCATCACACCCACGCCGCGCTTCGGCCTGCCGGGGATCCAGGGGAAGGCAATCCACCGGCCTACGGCGCCCACAAATGCGGTCGTCAGATTCATTACGACCAACGACCAATAACCCGCTCCCCACAAGGCAGCCGCGATGGCCGCGCCGAGACCGAGAGCCATCGAAACCGTTCCGACCACACCAATGGCCATAAACCGCATTTGTCGCGTAAGCATGGCCTGGTGCTGAACCGAGAGACCGCCGAAAATGAAACCGGTTCCAAGAGCCACCGTGACCGGCAGCAATCGACGATCATCATAAAACCAGGCGATTGCCGGGGCGAGGGCCATAACCACCAGGGCCACCAGTAGGCCCAGCCCCGCATTGACCCAGAACAGTGTGCTGATCTGGGCATGGGTGATATTCGCTTTCTGGATGGTGGCCGTGGAGAGCCCCAGTGTGCTGAACATTGCGAGGAAACCGGTCACTGCCGACACCATCGCCACCAGTCCATAGTCCGCAGGGATGAGGAGTCTCGCCAAAACCATGGTTGACGCAAGTTGCAGGAAGAATTTGCATCCCTGTACGGTCAAGGTTATGGCTCCACCGCGCACGGATCGACCTCGCAGGTCGGACTTCAAATGGGCCGTGCTGAACAGTTCGTCTTTACTGTCCGGCAGTTGCGGCGCGTCTTGCGGCTTCTTTTCGGATACGGGGATCATGGAACGGGGGGCAGGGGGATTTCGCCGAGGGAAAGGGTTCGGTGGGAAGATTCACGCCATGGAGCTTCGCAGGCTAGACCTTTCGTCGGCAGTAATGTCGGTCGACCCACATTGCGAGACTCAACAGAGGCCATAACCCCCAGGCATAATTCGCCTGACCTTGTTGGTGAAGGTCATAGGTCCTGCTTAATTCGGCAGTATTCACTTCCAGTCCCAGGAGGTCTTTACGCTGTAGGACGGTATCCCGGAAAAGGTCCTGAAGCGAGGTCCGAAGCCAGGTTGCCATGGGAGCCTCGAAACCGCGTTTTGCCCGAGTCTGATGATGCGTGTGCCGCGCCAGGAGTTTACGGAGAGGTAATTTCCCCAGTCCCTGATCGGGATCAAGACATTCCTGCCAATCCATCCGCGCGGCGGTGGCCATGACTTCCCGATCGAGGAGCGGTACCCGCACCTCGAGAGAATGATACATACTCGCCCGATCGACCTTCATCAGGACGTAAGGCAGATGACATTCGAGTTCGGTCCATCTCGACCCTTGGGCTGCTCCCTGTGAGTCGGATGCCTCATTCTTGAACGCGGCAAACTCCGCGGGCCACTCCGGGAGAGAAGGGTAAATTCGACGCAACGCTGGTTCGGCCAGGTGGGTTAACATCTGTCGATGCCAGTCGCCAATCGTGCGATGGGCGAGCGGAGCTCCGGCCTTCGCCGGGCCCAGAAACCTACGAACACGGCCTTGGAGTCGCCGTAGTGCCGCGGGTGAACCGAAGTTCTTCGCGTATTTTACCAATGGCCCGAACCGTTTCGGGTATCCCCAGAACAGTTCGTCCCCGCCGTCACCGGAGAGCATGACCTTGTAGTTCCTGCTGGCCAGGCGGGTGACCATCATGGTCGGGAAGATGGAGTAATCCCCAAAAGGTTCACCACAGGCATCGATCACGTCATGGAGTCTCTCGAGCGCATCCGTGGGAGACAATGTCTCGACCACGTGCTCCACCCCGAGATCCTGGGCATATCGTATGGCATCGAGGGATTCATCCGTGGCGCCCTCATTCGTGCCGATGGTGAATGCCTTAATCGGCGAGGAGCTCAAACAGCGCATTTTGGCGACTACCAACGGGGAATCGATCCCTCCGGAAAGGAAGGCACCTACGGGGACATCACTGATGAGGTGCCGACGCACCGCATTGGTGATCGCCGCGTCGAGCGCCTCGATGGCTTCACCGCCCTTGAGCGTCGGGGTCTGTTCGCGAGGGAAATGAAAGAACCTCCCCTGCCGCACTTCGGTTTCTCCCGCGAACTCGATCCATGAACCCGGTTCGAGCATGTGGGAGTCCTTCAGGAGAGCATAGGGGGCGGGAATGTAAGCCAACCTTAAGTAAAGCCCGAGGGCGTCCGGTGAAATGCTCAACTGGCGGCTCAGGGGGTGAGCCAGGATTTGATCGGTACTGGGACGCGAAAACGACTCCCTCGGGTCGGTTCAAATAGTAGAGCGGTTTGATCCCGGCATGATCGCGGGCGAGCAGAAGCCGCCGTTCCCGAGTGTCATAGAAGCCGAGGGCGAACATGCCATTGAAGCGCTCCAAGGCCGAAACGCCCCACTCGATCAGCGCGTATAAAACAACCTCGGTATCGCCGGAAGAACGGAACTGTCTCCCTCGCCCCTCCAAATCCTTACGCAATTCCTGAAAATTGTAGACCTCGCCATTGAATACCAGCACATAACGCCCATTGCATGCGGTCATGGGTTGGTGGCCGTGAATACTCAGGTCGATGATCGCCAACCTGCGGAAGGCCAGAGTACAATGGGGATCGCCGGACCACAGCCCTCCATCATCAGGGCCGCGCCGAAACATCATCGAGCTGATCACCTCCCAGTCCGCGTCAGGCCAGGTCCCGTGATGACGTCGCAATTCTCCGGCTATTCCGCACATCGGATGGTCCCATCCCGGCGGATACCAATCGGAAAACACCTTCGTATCACGGGTGGCAGGATACGGACCGGGGATTTCGGGCACAAGGAAATACGGGAACCCGAAGAATCCTCCCTTGGCGAAGTCAATGCGATGGTTTAGCTTGCGGCGGGTGCTTTGGTTAACCTGGGATTCGGAAAAGGAATCAAATCAATGCGTGGGATGAGGGGGCGGGTTATCGCATTACCCGGAGCCCGGCATGGAGCGTCGGTATATACAATGCATATGGCAGGCTATTGTCCGAGCATTCTTTACAAAACCGGCACGCGCAAGTGGCCGCGCGACCTGGCGGCCAAGTTCGTGGGACCTTATCGGGCGGTCTATTTCACTCATGCGATCAATTCCGAACTGCGCGAAAAATCGGCCTCGGGCGGGAGTGTGTCGGCGCTGTTGATTTATCTGTTGGAAACGCAACAGATCGAGGGCGCATTGGTCCTGACCACGGGCATTGAAAATGGTGTATCGGAATCTTTATTTCTTTTCCCAGCGCAAGTGCCATCACTGCCACGATCATTATGGCTATTACAACAATATTTCCGCCGGGGACATTTGGTCCCTCAAGGCCAGGCGGGAACCGATCAAGCAAACGGGATTGATCGTGCGGACAGAAGCAGGAACTGCAGCTGTCGAGGGTGCGCTCAAGCTCGGGTATATCAAGGGGAAACTGGAATCCGTGGACGACATTCTCGATGGCCAATCGCGCACAATGCCGTTTCACTACAACGTGAGTGCCCGCGCTCGATTGGCCCCATGGTTCGGTTTCCGCATCAAGGACGAAGTCCATGAAAAGGTCCGGTGGATTGACTATCCGGTGGCGTTTGTCTGTCTTTTGAATGAGCGGATCACGCGGACGCCGAGAGGCCAACGATGGATCATGGCAATGCCGCGTCCGCTGATCAAAGCCTACCTTTACTTGTTCAAATTGCTGGAGTTGCTCTAACCTGCGGCCGATGTCCAAAAGAGTCACCCTCATTGGCGCGACCTGCTGGGGAAACCGTGGCGCGGAGGCTATGCTGATGACGACCATCGGCGTCATTCGCCAAAGGCACCCGGATACATGCTTCCACGTCATGTCGTATTACCCGGGCAAAGACCGCGAACTCGTCAGGGACCCGGCGGTGACCATTCTGGACGCCCGGCCCGCTGCTTTGGTGCTGCAGCATTTCCCGTTTGCTTTGGGGGATCGACTTTTGCGTTATCTGAAACTGCGTTGGCCTCGGAGCCTCATGCCCGCGTCCGCAAGAGCCCTGGGGGCGAGCGAGCTCTTGATTGACCTCGGTGGCATATCCTTCGCCGACCGGCGCGCCATTTTTCTGCCGTTCAACATTCTCTGCATTCTTCCCGCCATGCTGTTTGGTGTCCGGGTGATCAAACTCTCCCAGGCCCTGGGGCCATTCAGGAATTGGTGTAATCGGTGGAGCGCGCGCTTATTTCTCACCCGCTGCACCTACGTCGTGGCACGCGGACCTCGAACGCTGCGGCACCTTCGAGAGCTCGACATGCCTCTCGGGCGGTGCGGCCAGGCCGCAGATGTGGCCTTCGGGTATCAGCCGGAATTCAGTTTATCGAGAGAAAACGAGGATCGCGTGAAGGCCATTCGCGGTTTTCTGGCGAGTGCCCGCAGCAGGGGAGTTCGCCTCATCGGCCTGTCTCCCAGCACAGTGGTCCGCAAACTGTTCGCGGAGTGCGGCCGGGACTATGTGGCCTTCATGGCTGAACTTGTGCTCGAAATGGTCCGCCAGGGATACGAACTGCTCGTTGTTCCCAATGCCACGCGCCAAGGCTCGAGCAAAGCCAAAAACAATGACCTGGTGGTCATCAATGAATTGCGCGCCCGCTTGGAACAGAATTCTTCACCGGCGATTTCCGGCAAGGTCACCTGGGTGGATTTTGATCTGAACACCCGGGATATACGCGACCTGGTCAAGATAACCGATGTCCTCGTCACTTCCCGTTTTCATGCGATGATCGCCGCGTTGACAACCTGCACCCCCGTTCTCGTCGTGGGCTGGAGCCACAAATACGGCGAAGTTCTCCAGGCCTTCGGCTTGGAGCGGTATGCTGCGGATCATACCGCTTCGCTCCAGGAGATGAGCTCGCTGCTTTCGGAGTTGCTCGACCAGGCCGATCAGATACGCGAACGCATCGCCGAGGCGCTCCCCGGTGTGCGAAGATCGGCCTTGGGACAATTTGATCTCATCGACAAGGTGCTGACATGAGCCGAAGGCTGCTGGGGATCGCGAAATGGTGTTGGACCGCCGGAGTGTTGGTTGCCGCAGGCTGGTACTTGTATCGGCATGTCAATATCCAAGGGAAGGCCGTGGCCTCGATCTCAATCGGAAAACTATTGGCGACCCTGCTGTTGATTCTGGGGGGCAAGCTGATGTTGGTCGACGTGGCCAGGAGGTCGGCCGTCGCCGTGGGTCATCATTTCACCGCACGGCAGATCGCATTCATGACGCTGATCTCGCAATTGGGAAAGTATTTGCCGGGTGGTGTCTGGCATTTTGTCGGCCGTGCAGGCATGTACCACAGTCGGGGGATGGGACTCCGGCGGGCCTCCAAGGCGATCCTGCTCGAACAACTCTGGCTGGTGGTCAGCGCGTTTTGCCTGGGCGGAATGCTCGTCTGGAATCCCATTGCCGACCACTTGCGGATTTCGCGTTGGTTGCCGGCAAACATGCCGGCCTTCGTGGGGACGGTTGTTTTTGGCTTGGCATGGTACCTGGTCTTGCGCGCCATCCATCAAGTGTTGGCCGATCCGGGCGAACGCGGCTGGCGCGGACCCGCGACCATGATTTTCGAGCAAGCTGTCGCCTGGACGATGATGGGGCTGAATTTGTGGGTATTGTTGCCAGGAAACCGCAGCTTCAGTTCGGCGGTGCAGGCCGTTGGCGGGTTTGCCGTCGCCTGGGCTATTGGTTACATCGCCGTCTTTGCGCCTGGAGGGATCGGGGTGAGGGAGGCGGCACTGGTTGCCGTATTGAGTCCGATGCTATCCTTTGAGCAGGCAGCCGTGTGCGCCGCTGTCAGTCGAGTCATCTGGACACTGGCTGAACTTCTACTGGGTGGTGTTGCTTACCTGTTTCTGCGGGATTCATCTTCGACCTCGAGTGATTTGATTGCGCCGGTGAAGCTCAACGACGATAGTCTGAAGGCAGGGAGCTAATCGCGCGGTCGTTTTTGTTTCCCAAGTTTTGCCGGCGAATATCGAGTTGGATGTCCTCGAGCAGGCGGCGGTTTACATTGATGATGTCCGCCAGAACTCCGAGGACGCAGGTCTGAAACCCCATGAGAAGCAGCACTGCAGCCAGGACCAGCGACTGCAGCATGCCCTGGCCATGACCCCCGAAATAGGCAATCAGGAATCGCACGCCGAGCAGGGTTCCGAGCACGAGGAACACCAATCCGATCGTGCCGAAGAAACGCAGCGGACGGTAAGTCGCGAATATGCGCCAGATCGTCGTGAATGACCGTGTCACGTACTTCCGGATGCTGCTGACCAGGCGCGAGGGGCGCAGATCACCATTGGTTCGCACCGGCACTGATGCGATTGTCATCCGCTGCTGACCGGCCTGAATGAGCGTCTCAAGAGTATAGGTGTAGTCGTTGAACACATTCAGGCGCATGGCCGCCTCGCGGGAGATTGCCCGGAAACCGCTTGGGGCATCCTCCACGGCCGTGTCGCTCGCCATCCGCACCACCCAACTCCCGATGCGTTGAAGCAGTTTCTTCATTGGGGAGAAATGCTGGATCTGTTGGATAGGCCGGGCTCCCACGACAATCTCCGCTTTCCCTTCGAGGATGGGTCGAATGATCGCGGGAATGTCATCGGCGCAATACTGGTTGTCAGCGTCGGTGTTGACGATGATGTCGGCGCCTGCGATCAAGCTTGCCCGCAGGCCGGCGATGAAACCCCGGGCAAGACCTTTGTTCGTGCTGAAGCTAACCACATGATCGACGCCATGCGCCCGGGCCACGTCGACGGTCGCATCGGTACTGCCGTCATTAATGATCAGGACTTCGATGGTGTCGATACCTGGGATTTCTTTAGGCAGGGCCTGGAGGGCAATCGGAAGGGTATGCTCCTCGTTGTAACACGGGATTTGAATTACAAGTTTCATGAGCCGAATCCCACGGGTTGGCAGCGCCGATCCTTTTCTCGATCGGTGAGAACCTAATTAGGTTCGCGGCAGGGAACAAGAACAATGAGACAACCCGGATCTGAAGCGGCGACGCCCTTCACAAAGCGCCCTCGAAGTCCATTTGACACGTCTTATGAAATGTATTAGCTATTCACTGGCATGGAAAAGGAAAGGGGATCTCCGGCTGAGTGGACGTAAGGAGTGTTCCGGAGGCTTAGACGAGTGTCGATGCTGCGACTGCCGTCGGGTGACTGGTGGCTTGAAGTGCAGCTCCGATCGATTGGAGCAGCGGGGAGAGCGCTAAGAGACCGCCGGTTTGCGGCGCCGAATACCGGCGGATATTACGTTGGCTATTATGTTGCCGATTCAACGAATTTTGACGAAGGCCCGAAGCACGCTTCAGCCTGGCCCGGTTATTTTAGGCGCTTTGTTACTGGTCACAGTGGCAAATGTGGTCGATTTCTTCGCGGTTGATCACCGGGCGGGGGTGTGGGCAGCCGTTCATTTTTGGAAAGGCACTCGGTTTTTTGAACTCCCCCTCGTCAGCCAGCGTTACAAGTGCCATTTCGAACTTGGGGATGTTGCGCCGGGGATCACTCTCGTCGCCCCTAAGAAATGGGATTCCTGGGATCTGACCCGGGATGAGGGTTTCGCCACTTACGCGCTGGGCATTGGTCGGGCCAAGGAGTTTGAACGACGCGAATACGATCCGCGAATACGGATGCGGGAGGCCAAATACCGGCCCTACATCGTGAGTGAAACAAAGCTGTATATCGGAAAGCGCCTCGGCGTGCCGGCTGAGGAAATTCAGAGCAATATGCGTCAATGTCGGATCCTGTTGAAGGATGACGATCCGGACGTTCTTTATTGCATGACCCCGAGCTCCCACGAGATCTGGCTCGTGGATGAGCGTCTTCTGCTTAACTCGAATGTGTTGCAGGCGGCGAGTCGATGACTACCGTAGCGTTGTACGAGGCTGGCGTTCTGTTCTTACTTGTCCTGGCAGGGGCGATGTTTGCCCACCTCCAGGGCTTGCGGAAATGGGCGGTGGTAGCGCTCGCGCCGGCGATCGGGATCGTGCTGTATGTGGTTGTGGGTCTTGCCTTGACGTTGTTTCAAATTTCAGAAGGAGCGCTCATCCTGCCGGCGGCGACCGTTGCCATACCGGCGATTCCACTGTTTCTTCGGGGGATCCGCGGATCGCGTTACTCCGCGACGGATAGTCTCTGTATCCTGGCTCCCGCCGTAATTGCGTTCGTTGGCGGGATCGCTCTATTCCCGCTCATCGACAAGCTCACTTACATCCATCATACGGATTCCGTGGGGTACCTGAATATCGGAAGTCTCATCTACTCGGGGGGATTCATAGATTATGTGGATCCGTGGGATCTCCAGCACCGTCCGCTGTCCGTCGGCCTGATGCATGCCCCGGCAAATGTGATCGGCGAATATTACATCCGACTCCTGAATCCGTTCATCGCGGGGTCCATTCTTGCTTTGATGACCTGGTTCATCGTTGCCCGGCTCCACGACCGGCTGGATCGGCGGCTCCTGGTCCTTCTCCTCATATCGATGGCCCTAGCCCTTGGTACGGCAAATCGCTTTGTCATGCATTCATTCTATATGAATGGGCACCTCCTGGCGGGACTCTGCATGGTCATGATTGGCGGCAGCGGCTGGCTGGTGGCCGCGGGCAGGAAGGATCAGGAGAATGCCATGCTCGCGATGCAGGCACTTGCGACGTTCGTGCTCGCGATAACCCGACCCGAGGGTTCGCTGCTTGCGGCCATCGCCCTCGCGCCCACATTGGTGTGCGGCAGAGTTCCTGCGGGAAAGCGTGTGATCCTCGCCATTATTCTCGGCGGCTCCATGGTCATGTGGCAGGGCTTCATGCTGAGCGTTTTCATCAACCGGAAGGCGGACATTCCCGCGTCGATCCTTGGCATGATGGGAGTCGGCCTCGCGCTCATCGCCGGTTCGTTTCTGCTGCGGCTCCGACAGATCCAGGCACGCCCGATGACTTGGATGCTCCTGTTTGAGGCCGGCCTCTGGCTCATGCTCGCCTTCCTGGCGTTCCGTGATCCCGTACTGCTCGAAAAGAGTTTCGCGGCGACCATCCGAAACCTCGGCATCTACTGGGGGGTGTTCGCGATCATGCTTGGTGGGCTCTTTCTCTTTGCGCTGCTATTCACTGGCGCGCCCGATCGAATTTTTCTCCGACTGCCGGTCACGGCGTATTTGCCGCTGGTTTTTCTGCTCGCCTATCTTCGGGAAAGCGCCTATCGGGTCGGCGGTGGTGATTCTCTCAATCGGATGTTCATTTCCATCGTTCCGCTCGCGGTCCTGTTCATTGCGGCTAGCGCAGCATCGCAAGGCTGGCGGATCCCACGGCTGCCGCGGAACGTATCGGTGGAAGCAGCGCCATCCCTGGAAGCCGGCGCCGTTTAAGCCGTGCCAATGCCCATTCAGCCTTTAAGGAAAAGGCCGTCTTTTTACGATGCCAGGTGATTCAAGAGCCATTGGGAATCTCATCCGCCGCGTCTATTTCCTTGCGCGTCCGTTCGGCAGGGACAAGCTGGCGCTGGTCCTGATGTTCTCATTGGCGCAAGGAGTTTTTCAAGTGGTGGGAGTCACTTCGGTCTTTCCCTTCCTGGCGCTGGCCTCAAATCCCGACCGGATCCGGAACTCGGAAGTGGGTGCGCGTTTTTTGGCCCATTTGCCGATCATGAATGACCGGCAGCTGCTGATTGTAGCGGGTGTGATTGCGATCCTTGCGCTGGTGATGTCAAACGCCGTCAATCTTCTCTCCGAGCTAAACCGCACGCATTATGCCCATCGCTTTGGTCATTGGCTGAGACTGCGCATGATGACCGTGGTGGTTGCGCGGCCTTACGCTTACTTCTTACGGCGAAATTCGAGCATTCTCGTCAAGAAAGTGGCATTTGACGTAATGCAATACACCACGGGGGTGCTCATCCCCCTGATTGAGATCGTTGCGCGGGCGTTCACCGTGTTCCTCTTGATGGCGACCTTGTTGCTCGTCAATCCGAGAATTGCGATGGGCTCGGCCATCGTCCTGGGCCTGTTTTACCTGACGGTTTTTAAGCTCCTGGGCCGGAGGCGAGCGGCGATTCGAGCCGGGCTTCTGGTGGCTAACCGCGGCGCTGTAAAAGAAGCGGTTCAAATCTTCTCGGGCATCAAGGCGATCAAAGTCCACCAGGCGGAACGGTATTATGTCTCATGCTATTCCCAGTATTCGGCGACCCAGGCGAAACTCAGTGCGTGGATACCGGTATTCACCTCGGGGCCGCGGTATCTTATCGAACCGATTGCTTTCGGGGGGCTGGTCCTTGTGGTGCTGGTCCTTGGGAGCAAAGGGCAGAATTTGACCACGTTCCTGCCGAGTCTGGGAATAATGGCATTCGCCAGTTACCGCCTGCTCCCGGCCATCCAAACGTTATATGGAAACTGCTCCCAGCTGAGCACGATGCTGCATACGCTGGATGAGGTGTACGGTGAATTTGTGGCCGCCGAAGGCGAGGAGCAACCCACGAACAGGCAGCGATCGGGTAATGGAGCCGGACCGGAGCCGCTGCGATGGGACCGGGAGATAGTCCTGGACGACATCAGCTTTTCCTATCCCGGCATCGAAAGACCGATTCTCGACCGGGTGTCAGTACGGATCGAGGCGAATACCTCGGTGGGTCTCATCGGTCAAACCGGCGCCGGCAAGTCCACCCTGGTGGATCTTCTATTGGGCTTGCACGAACCGAGCTCGGGCCGAATCGAAATCGACGGACGATTGCTCACGCGCGAACAGGTGCCGTCCTGGCAGACATCCGTTGGCTACGTCCCGCAGGAGATCTACTTCCTTGATGACAGCATCGCGCACAATATTGCCCTCGGGGTGCGGCCGGAGGACGTAGATGCCGAACGGCTGCACGAAGTATGCGCGATGGCGCAAATTCTGGACTTTATCCTGGGAGATCTTCCGCGGGGATTCGCGACCGAGGTCGGAGACCGCGGGGTGCGCCTGTCCGGTGGACAGCGTCAGCGACTGGGACTTGCCCGGGCCTTGTATCACCGTCCGTCACTTCTCATTCTGGATGAAGCAACGAGCGCCTTGGATGGGGCCACCGAAGCGGCGGTCATGGAAACGGTTCATCGGCTTCACGGGGTTCTGACCATCATTGCCATCGCGCATCGAAGAAGCACGTTGCGGAGCTGCGATCGGGTGCTCGAAATTGAGCAGGGTTGCGTCCGGGAACGATTGCAGGCCCTTGAATGGAAATTGGACAAGTCACGGCCTTGAGGAAAAGGCCATCGCCCGGCCAAATGTTAGCCGTAATGAACTATGGGGGCCGGCGTTCGGGCGCAGGCGCGCCCGGACGTGTCCGCGTTTGACATTGATGGGGAGGCCGATACTATTCGCCGGAGCTCCGCGGACCCAGTCTGCGGCAAGTCAGTCTTTTGAGCTGTGGCGACACGAGACGATTATTTGCTGGATACCCTGATCGAGATGGGGTTGGTCACGGAAGACCAACTCGGTCCAGTGAGGGAGGAGGCTGATTCCACCGGTGAAGGCGTGGTCGACACGCTCATTGCGAGGCAGGTTCTGACACCGGCAAACGTCGCAATGGCCAAGGCGGCGCAGTTCGGGGTCGAATTCGTTAATTTGGCTGAAATGCGGCTGACGGATGATGTCTTGCAGGCCGTGCCGCGGCACATCGCCAAAAAATACAGCGTGGTGCCGTTGTACCGGCATGAGAATACGGTGACGGTCGCCATGGGGGATCCCTCGGATCTGGACACTCTCGACAGCCTTCGGATGTTGCTCAACATGGAGGTCGAACCGCGGGTTGCCAGTCCGGATGATATCGAAACGGCGATCGGGAAGTATTATGGCGCAAAGGAAGATTCCGTCAGCAAGATGATCCAGGATATCACTGAAGGTGAGATCCAGATTTCAACGCTGGCCGAGGTCGCTGCGGTGGATGACGGCTCGGTGGTCGACGCGGACGCCCCGATCATCAAGCTGGTGAATACGGTGATCGTGGAAGCCTTTAAAATGCGGGCGTCGGACATCCACCTGGAGCCGCTTGGTAAGAAATTCAGGCTGCGCTATCGCATCGACGGCGTATTGCACGAGATGAAGAGTCCGCCCAAGCGCCTGCAACCCTCGATCATCAGCCGGCTGAAAATCATGTCCAATATGTCCATCTCGGAGAGGCGGGTTCCTCAGGACGGCCGCATCCAGATCGGAGTTGGAGGACGGTCCATTGATTTGCGCGTTTCCTGCCTGCCAACCAACCATGGCGAGAGCATCGTCATGCGTATCTTGGACAAGGAAGGATTGAAGCTGGGATTGGTGGAGCTGGGCTTCTTTACGGATGATCAGCAGACTTTCGAGCGCTTGATCGGGCTTCCTGACGGTATCCTGCTCGTGACGGGTCCCACGGGATCGGGGAAGACGACCACGCTTTACGCCGTCTTGAATTACATCAACCGACCGGATCGGAAGATCATCACCGTAGAGGAGCCGGTCGAATACCAGATGTCCGGGATCAACCAGGTACAGGTGAACGAGACGGTGGGCCTGACCTTCGCCGCCGCGTTGCGGTCGATGTTACGCCAGGCCCCGAACATCATCATGTTGGGGGAAATTCGTGACCTTGAGACGGCGACGATCGCGATCAACGCCTCGCTTACCGGGCATCTGGTTTTCTCCACGTTGCATACGAACGATGCTCCGAGCGCGGTCACGCGGCTAATTGATATTGGAGTGGCGCCATTTTTAGTGGCATCCTCGACGCGCGCTTTGCTCGCACAACGACTCGTGCGCAAGATCTGTCGAAGATGCGGCGCGCCCTACACCCCAAGCGAAGCCGAAATGCGGTCGTTGGGGATTGATCCGGTAAAGGCCGAATCCGCAACATTCAAGAAGGGGAAAGGATGTGCGGACTGTAATAAAACGGGTTACCGGGGGCGCATGGGGATCTTCGAGATGTTCGTGATCGACGACGAAGCTCGGAAACTGATTTACGACAAGGTGCCTGCTTCCGTGTTGCGAACCCGTGCACGTGAGATGGGAATGCGCACGTTGCGGGAGGACGGCGCGCGCAAGGTCCTGGCGGGAATGACTTCTCCGGATGAAGTCATCCACGCAACGATCATGGATACTGATTAATCGAGCTGTGCCTTCGAACTCGGTCGACCCTGCGGGCGGGAGACCGATTCTCCGTAAGAATCACTGAATAATGTCGGCGAAGGAATGCATGAGTCATCCTGCGTCGATTTGTCTAATGGGATGGATAGGGTGGGTGGTCGCGGCAATTCCAGCCCGGGACTTGCCAACCGCCCGGGCTTCCGGGCGAGACCGGGCGATTGAGAGCGGGAACACGGGCAAGAGTCAGATCAAGCCGAGAGGCTGGCCGGAAGAAGGTCTATCCGGGCCGCGCGTCTCGGGAGGGTAGAGCAAGTTATGTCCTATTCGATGTCGGATTTGTTGCAGTTGGTCGTCGCGGAAGGTGCCGCCGACCTGCATATTCGCGCCAATCTTCCGCCGGTGATCCGCCTGCACGGGGTATTGCACCGGGTCGAAGGCCCACCGTTGGGGGCAGAAGATACCGAGGAATTGATGCGAAGCATTACCTCTGAGGACCACATCCAGCAGGTGCGTGAACGAGGCACGGTGGATTTTGGATTCGCGTTTGGCGAGATGGCCCGGTTCCGCGTAAGCGTGTTCAAGGAACGCGGCAACTTCGGCGTCGTCGCCCGTCAGATCCCAACCAAGCTGCTCACGATGGAGCAGATCGGGCTGCCGCCTTCGGTCCGGGAGCTCTTGTATAAGCCCCGGGGTCTGGTGCTGGTGACCGGGCCCACGGGGTCGGGCAAGACCACGACGCTGGCCTCCATGATCAATATTATCAATGAGGAGCGAGACGACGCTCACATCATTACCATCGAAGATCCGATCGAATATTATCACAAGCACAAGAAGGGAGTAATCACCCAGCGTGAAGTGAACGTCGACGTCCCGAATTTTGCCGAGGCGCTCCGCCGCGCACTGCGACAGGACCCGGACGTGGTCATGGTGGGTGAAATGCGAGACCTGGAGACCATCGACGCCGCGATCACCGCGGCGGAGACGGGACACTTGGTTTTTGGGACATTGCACACGACCGGCGCGGCCAAGACGATCGACCGGGTGGTGAATGCCTTTCCGGTGAATCAACAGGAACAGATTCGAATTCAGCTTTCGACCGTGCTGCAGTCCGTGATCTCGCAACTTCTTCTGCCGCGCTGTGACAAACCGGGGCGCGTGGCCATCTTTGAGGTGATGATCAATACGCCTTCCATCGCCGCCCTAATCCGCGACAACAAGACTTTCCGGATCAATTCCGACATCCAGACAGGGGCAAAATACGGTATGGTGACCCTCGACAGCTTCCTGATCGACAAGTTCCTGGCCGGAATGATTTCGCAGGAGGAAGTCATCACAAAGTCGCAAGACCCGGCGACCATTCTCCACAAGCTGCAGGAGTTGCAATCGAGTCAAACCGGAGAAGGCCAACCCGCGGGAGGGTAGCCGATCTCATCCATGGTTCCGGGATGGCGCGGCAGATGCAATTTCCCAGCCTTGACGTTTGAGAAGGATAGATACGATTCTATGGCCATGAACCAAAGCGCGAAGGCCGGCCCGGATTGATATGTCAGAGATCTCGAATCCATTGCTGGCTTTGCTGCAGGAGCGCGGTCTGATTGACGACATGCAGTTGGAGGAAGTGTCGCAAGAACTTCAGCGAAGCGGTGTTCCCGCCATCCAGGTTTTGCAGGATTTTGGACTTCTCGATATGGGGACCATACTTCAAGTCCTTGCAGATCATCTTCATACAGAAGTCGTGGAAATCCATGACCAGGACCTTACCTCGGAAGTCATCGGCGCGGTCCCCGCCACGGCCGCTCGGATGCACCAATGCATCCCCGTGGGAGTTTACGACAGTACCGTACGGGTGGCCTTGGCGGATCCCTTAAACCCGTCGACCGTCGATGAATTGGCCTACGTGACCGGTCGTGAGATCCAATTGGTGGTGGCCGATCCCGCGTCCATCGAAAAAGCGATCAACAAACATTACGGCGACGAGGCGGAGAGTGTCAGTGACCTGCTAAAGGCCCTGGGGTCCGATACAGAAATCGCGAAGGAAGTGGCCGGGGTGGTGTCGGGCGACGGTGTCATGGATCTGGAGGATCTGGCGAATGAGGCGCCGATCATCAAATTCGTCAACCTGGTGCTTTACCAGGCCGTCATGGACCGGGCGAGCGATATTCATTTCGAGCCGTTTGAGGATGAGTTCAAGATTCGGTATCGCGTGGACGGAGCGTTGTATGAGATGACGCCGCCTCCGAAGCATTTATCCTTGCCGGTGACCTCGCGCATCAAGGTCATGGCGAACATGGATATTGCGGAACGGCGCCTGCCTCAGGATGGTCGCATCTCGCTCTCGATGGCTGGGCGGCAGATCGATATGCGGGTATCGACATTGCCGACGCAGTTTGGCGAGTCGGTGGTGTTACGGGTGCTGGATCGGTCGGCCGTCAACATGGAATTGGAGAGCCTGGGATTCCCGGATTTCATCCAGCATTACATGGCCGAGACCATCCTGCAACCCAATGGGATTGTGATTGTCACTGGGCCAACCGGGTGTGGAAAGACCACAACCTTGTATTCGTTTCTCCGGCGACTCAACACCATCGATTCCAAATTGCTCACGGCGGAGGATCCGGTGGAATATGACGTCGAAGGAATCATGCAGGTGGCGATTCATGATGGCGTGGGGATGACTTTCGCCAAGGCCCTGCGTTCATTCCTCCGGCAGGACCCGGACATCATTATGGTGGGTGAAATGCGCGACCTCGAGACATCGCAGATCGCGATCCAGGCCTCGCTAACCGGCCACTTGGTGCTCACCACATTACACACCAACGACGCCCCGGGAGCAGTCACGCGATTGGTCGACATGGGGGTGGAACCGTTTTTGATATCTTCCACGTTGCTTTGTGTCCTGGCGCAACGGTTGGTTCGCACCACGTGCACAAAATGTCGGACGCCATTTGAACCCACGGAAAACCAGCTGTCGCTCTTGAATCTTTCGCCGCACGATGTCGGGGAAAAGGTGTTCTATTACGGACGGGGTTGCGCCAATTGCAACGATACCGGATACAAGGGACGGAAAGGGATCTTTGAATTATTGCCGATCAGCGAGCCGATCCGCGAGCTGATTAATCAGCGCGCTCCAACGGTCGTCATGCGCCAGAAAGCGGTGGAGCTCGGGATGGTGACATTGCGCGAAGACGGTCTAAGGAGTATTTTCGACGGCGACAGCACTATTGAAGAAGTCTTGAAGTATACCTAACCTGCGAGGTCGATATGCCCACATTCAATTACGTCGCGATGGATTCACGAGGCAAGGAGACCAAAGGCACCTTGGATGTGGCCAGCCAGAATGAAGCCATCAGCCGCCTCAAAGAGATGGGATACTTCCCCACCAAGGTTGTCGAGGCGGAGAAGCCCAAGCCCAAGGGGGGCAAGAAGGCGAAAACGAAATCCCGGGGCGGCGCGGGCGGCAAGAAACGCAAGGGCTTCGATATCAATATCCGGATTCCCGGATTGGGCACTGGCGTCAAACCCAAAGTCCTCACGACTTTCACCCGGCAATTGGCGACCCTCGTCGATGCTGGACTGCCTTTGTTGCGCGGTTTGCGGGTCCTCGAACGCCAGGAGAGGAACTCCACTTTGAGGAACGTGATTGGCGATCTCGCAACGGCTATCGAAGGCGGGAGCACCTTCTCGGAGGGTTTGGCGCAACACCCGAAGATTTTTAATCGACTTTACGTCAACATGGTGAAGGCTGGCGAATTGGGCGGCGTGCTGGAAGTGGTCCTGAACCGGTTGGCCGAGTTCATGGAGAAAGCGGAGAAGATAAAAGGCAAAGTCGTCGCAGCCATGTTCTATCCCTCGGCGGTGATCATTGTCGCCATCGCCATCCTGACGATTCTGATGGTCTTCGTGATCCCGAAATTCGAACAGATTTTCAAAGACATGCTCGAAGGCCGCGGGCTTCCGCCGTTCACCGAGTTCGTCTTGAGCATCAGCCGGACGATCTCGAACCACGCGGTGGTTGCCGCGATTTGTGTGGTATCGTTCGTCATTTTGTTCCGGCTGTTCCTGAAACTGAAGTTTGGCCGGAAACTCTTCGATCGGTTCAAGCTGCACTTCCCGCTCCTGGGACCGGTCATCAGCAAAGTCGCCATCTCACGGTTTGCGCGCACGCTGGGAACACTGGTGAGCAGTGGCGTGCCTATCCTCCAAGCACTTACGATCGTGCGTGAGACCTCGGGTAACGTCATCGTCAGCGAGGCTGTCGGAGCTGTGCACGAGAGCGTCAAAGAAGGGGAAACCATCACGGCCCCGCTCGAAGAATCACGAGTTTTTCCTCCCATGGTCATCAGCATGGTGGACGTCGGGGAGCAGACCGGCGCCCTGCCGGAGATGTTGATGAAGATTGCCGACAATTATGATGATGAGGTGGACAACGCCGTCGCGGCCATGACCTCGCTGCTCGAGCCCATCATGATCGTATTCCTCGCCGTAGTGGTCGGGAGCATTGTCATCGCCTTGTTCCTGCCGTTGATCACGCTGATCGATCAGTTGGGTGATACCACAGGCGGCGGCGCCGGGGCTGGTGCTGATTAACACTCGCCAACTCGGAAGACCTTGGGCGGGGCCGATATGGACCAAGGACCTGTGCCGAGCCGGTTTGAGCGGCTGACCAAGTTCACTAGACTTAAGGTTTACATGTGGATCAAGGCTTCTGCCGAAGGCAGACGAGCCATCCGAAGGTGTCACGGGCGAAAGGATTCGCTGCCCGGGATGGAGTCTGATTTCGACCGGCCACTTTCCAGGTAGTCAAGTGGGTAAAGTTCATTTATAAGGGCCGGGACGCGCAAAAAATCAAATTGACAGTTGACAACGCTGTCGCCCTTGCGTAAATACAATGTCAATACAATGCATGGGCGATTGATATACGGAGTGTTCGCCCGTGGAGTTTGATTGGAACAACGTCTCATTTGAGTGGGACAGCTCTTTGACCCAGCGGGATGTGGAAGAGTCTCTCGAGGATCCATTCGCAGTAAGGCTCCTGCCTGACTCCCCGCGATTTAGTGTGCAAGGCCGGTTTTTTAATCTCGGCCGGTCGGCCAGCGGTATTGGGATATTCGCGGTATACCGCACGAACGGGCGGCAGGTCCAGGTCGTTTATGCCCGGCCTTTCGATCCGGAAGAACAATTTTTTTACCAGCGGAAACTGAATCAGTCACTGGGCCAATGAACTCCTTTTCGAGTTGGAATGATGTCCCGCTGTTCGACAGCGAACAGGCCGAAGCGGCGTTTTGGGAAGACAATCGGCCGGATCTGAGGCTGCTGGAGTCGTCGGTGGCTGGGGCATCAGAGGGTGCGGAGTCCGTCACGATTACATTGCGGATCGATCCACGGATGCTGGCTCGGATTAAGCGCCTGGCGCGGTCGCGGTACCTGAACTACCAAAGCATGATCAAGCAATGGTTGAGCGAGCGAATGGAGCAGGAACTGAGAGAACGATGACGGAACGGGGCAGGTCGTCGTCATGGCAGGGACAATAATGAAATTCCGGATTCATTCAGAGGTGAGGGGCGAGCAGCGAGGCTCGCGTGCGTTCACGTTGATCGAGATGCTGGCGGTGATTGCCATCATCGCGGTGCTGGCCTCGTTAGTGGTGGGGCTAACCAGCCGGGCGTCGCGGGCGGCACGAGATAGCAAGCTGAAGGTGATGAGGGACCAACTGGTGACGGCGATTGAAGACTATAAGTCGCAGTACGGATTTTATCCTGCGGATAATCGTGCGAACTATCCCAAACGCCCCATTAACGCGGTCACAAATGCCCTATTCTACGAACTGACGGGCACCATTGTGGATAACAACGCCCGAGAATTCTTCACTCCGGATCGAAGTGAAGTGATCAGCGCGGCGAACGTTCGAAACTTCTTCGGAGTGGATGGTTTTGCCAACTCCGTGCCGAGCACGGGGGATATGGCGGCGGACACGCGAAAAGTCCGGAAATTCATCGAACTGAAATCAGAGCAGTTCGGGGAGATCAGCACGCAGCCGGATGTGGAAGTTTTGACCATTCCGCTGCGGTGGCCGTTGAATCCCCCTAAGGATACGCTGGAAATGAGAACGCGGCTTGCGCAGCCCGTGCCGAGCCGACCGGGGTTGAATCCCTGGCGTTACGTTTCGACGAACCCGACCAACAACCCTGGCCGATTCGATCTATGGGCGGAATTTGTCGACGGCAAGACCGTGAAGATGATTTGCAATTGGAACCAGGATATCCTCGACCGACCATGACTCGAAACGGACACCGGCCCGGCACAAGATCTTCCACGCGACTTGAAGTTCGCTGGTCGAGGTGCGAATGGAAGCCGCAGATCGCGTCGGATTCGATCGTCCAGAGGCGGGTGTCACCGGACGATCCAATGGCAACCGTGACGATGTATCGCCGTAGGGGACTTCGGTCTTCGTCCGGGATCGGATCCCTGCATTCGGTGCCGCTTATTGACTGGGTCGCCATTCGATATGAAAATTCTTCACCACGAGTCACTTTATAGAACCTATGAAATCCTCGATACAATTGGATAGCCGATCGGCCGGATTTACGCTGATCGAGTTGCTGGTCGTCATCAGCATCATTGGCATCCTTGCCGGCCTGATCATTCCGGTGGTCGCGAGGGCCAAGGTGAAAGGGCAGGAGGCCAAGGCACGAGTGGAAATGGGTGATTTACTAACTGCGATCAACCAATACGAGGCGGATAACAATCGAATGCCGGCCTCGAAGATGGCGCGAGCGTCGGGTAATGGGGTTAACCCGGATTTTACCTTTGGCACCGTCAATACCACTTTCAATCAGCAGCAATACACCCTGTCCCACCCGAAAAAGAAGAACGATAACGGTCAGCCTCTTCCTTTGCCGGCAGTGATCAACCGTTCGGGAAGAAAACCGGATTGGAACAACAGCAATGCGGAGGTCATGGCGGCCTTGTTGGACCGCACCACCTGGGCAAATGGTGAGGCGACATTCAATACCGAGCATTCATTGAATCCCAAGAAGGAACCGTATCTCGAGATCAAAGAGTCTTCGGGAATCACCCAGTCCGGTTTGGGTGCCGACGGGGTATACCGGGATCCCTGGGGCATGCCTTATATCTTGACCTTGGATCTCGATTTCGACGGACGGTGTTTGGACGCCTTTTATCGATTGGCCTCAGTCTCCTGGTCGGGGCAGGGAAACAGCGGGTTGAACGGCATGTTCCGGCTGCCGGACGCACTCGACCCGGACTTTTTTCAGGCGAGCAAGAAGGCCATGGTGTGGTCCTTTGGAGCGGATACGAGCATCGATGCAAGCCAACGGGCGAACGCCGGAGCCAACCGGGACAACATCCTGAGCTGGTAATCATTCCCATGCGCATGTCGTTTCAGGATGGGATGGAAAGCAGCGGGGTTCGTGGCGCAGTTGGTGGATCAAACCATCGGAAGGGCGGATTCCTCGAGCGCCTGCAGTCGCGGGCGCGGGCATTTACGCTGGTCGAATTGCTCGTGGTGATGGTGATCATCGGGATCCTGGCCACGGTCGGTTTGCCTGCATTGCGCGGCATTGGGAAAGGCAACCGGATGAGCTCGGCGATGCGGCAGGTGGTGGATGACCTGGCGTTAGCGCGACTGAGGGCGATTAATTCCCGAAGTGTGGTGTATGTGGTGTTTGTGCCCACCAATCTGCTTGTGCGCATCGCCGCCGAACCGAGCAATCCGGTTCGCGGCCAACTCACCAACCTGGTCAGCAGCCAGTACAGTGGCTACGCTCTCCTCACGCGGCGGACACTGGGGGATCAACCGGGCCAGGAAAGACCCCAGTACGTGAGCGAGTGGAAGCAGTTGCCAAAAGGCGTCTTGTTTGCCCCGTACAAATTCGATCCGGCATTCACGAACCAAGCCAATGAGTATGTGCGCTCATTCACGATGGCCGACAACGGTTGGTTGCCGTTCCCGCATTCGACGAATTTTCTGACGGGGTACCCGCTGCCGGTGCTGGCGTTCAACCCTCGAGGCCAGCTCATGCCGGTCGCGCAGGGCATGGAGGCGCGGGACGAGATTATTCCGCTGGCGGAAGGAAGTGTTTTTTACGGGGATCTGGGTGGCCGGTTGACCGCGCCGGACGTGGAGATCAAGCCGCCGTTGAATTATACGAACAACATCATTCGGATCAACTGGCTGACCGGGCGGACCGTTATCGAGCAACCCCAATTGCAGTAAGCCCATGAGGATACCCCAATTCAAAAAGGATGCCTCACGTAATGGGGGAGGCGGAAGCGTTCAAGGCCAGGCCGCGTTTACGATGGTCGAGATCGCCTTGTGTCTGGGAATTATCGCCATTGCGCTGGTGGCCATCATTGGGGTGATGCCCACCGGTTTGCAGGTGCAGAAAAACAACCGGATCGACACCATCCTTGACCGGGACGGCCAGTATTTCCTGGAGGCGATTAGGTCCGGAGCCCTGCGAAGCGCGGAACTGACGAACTATGTCCTGGCGATCACTTACAGCAACAGCGTGGGAAATGTCGTGGTGCACACCAACTCGCCCTCAGGGAATGTCAGGGGCAATCAGATTAATGACCTGACTAATGGTCAGGCCGTGATTGGCCTGTTGAGCACTCCCCGTTATTTCACCGATAATCAAGGGCGGGTGATCACCAATTATATTCGAGCCCTGGTGCGATCCGTCACCAGCACCGCCGAAGAGCGCAGCAATCAGTGGCGGTCGCGGCAGGTGGGCGAGCCGCTGCCATTTGGTTTTGTTTACCTGCTCAGCACGGAAGTGATCCCGCTGAACATTCAGCCGCCGGTACTGACCAACTGGACGGCCTCGGATCTCTCGCCCCTCGAAGTGCAGACGTATTCAAACAACTGGCTCCGGGCCCGCAACCAATCCACGAACTTCAGCGAATTACGCCTGTCGTTGCAGGGGCCGGTCTTTTTCCGCGGGCCCGTGCTTGATGTGGCCGGCCGACCCAGGATTTTCCGAACCCTCGTAAGTGGCCGGTTGATCCAGACGGATGACCCGGAAAGATGGTGGGTATTTCAACCTGGCGTATTCGCCCAGGCCACGCCATGAGAACGGCATCTGTCCAATGCAGTTGTGCCGGAAGGCTGAGCCGCCGGGGTTGCCTCCTTGGATTTGCGGGGCCGAAGGTCGAAGATTCCAAGCGACCATGGAAGTTTGCGATGGAATCAGTGGCGACACCGAACAGCCGATCAATCGACGAGTGCGCGGCTCGCGGGTCGCCGGCCTTCACGGTGGTCGAGCTCATGGTGGCGATCTCGGTCATGACGCTCATTGTGCTGGCTTTGTACGGGCTGTTCGATCAAACGCAACGGGCGATGCGCGGGAATGTCGCGCAGGTCGATGTCCTCGAGGGCGGCCGCGCGGCGATGGAGATGATTGGCTCGGATTTGGAGCAGATGCGGGCAAGTGACCAGCGATTCACGACGAATCTGTTCGTGGAGATGATCGCGCCGGAAACCGTGCAGAGCCTGCCGGGACAAGGCGAAGCCCGCGTCAGCGTTCTTCAAGAGTGTTTTTTCCTTACCCAACCGGGAAAGTACTGGGAGCAGTTCGGCTATGTGGTGCTCCCGGACCGAAGCTTGAACATCGATCAGCCGGTGGGAACCCTTTATCGAATTGCCCTGTCCAACCATGTCTCGAATTTCACCTCGAATAGTTTGAGCGGGCTTTATTTCGAGAATCGGGCGGCGCTGTTTAATGGTCGGACCAATGTATCGTTCCAGAAGGTCACGGATGGCGTGGTGCATTTCCGGGTGCGCTTTTTTGATGCCCTTGGGGTGCAATATAGTGAGACCAACAGGGTCAGCACGAATGTGTGGATGAACCTGGATCCCCGATCCTTACCCTCCTCCGCGGGGCGTGAACTTCGGTACGCGTTCGTGAACGACGCGTTGCCGGCGACGGTTGAAGTAGAGCTGGGTTTGCTGGAGCCGCAGGCGGTCGGCCGGCTCCAATCGTTGCCCAATCCGACGCTTGCCAATGAGTTCCTGTCCAAGCAAAGCGGTCGCATGCATATTTTTCAGCAACGAATACCGATTCGAACCGCCCGATGAGATGTCCTTTTCATGAACCGCATAGTCGTGGGGGCCAGGCCTCACGACATCCCGATTGGCTGACGCCGGCATACGCTCTGCCGAAAGGGATCGAGCGCCGGACGAAGCCGGCGTGTGGAGCGCAGGAAGGCATCGCGCTGATTATCACGCTGATCATGCTGGCCGTGGTAACGGTGATGGCGATCATCTTTTTAGGGGTCAGCCGCCGCGAGCGGACCTCGGTTTCAGTGACGATTGATCTGACCACCGCGCGATTGATGGCCGAGCATGGAGTGGCTCGCGCGGAGGCTCAACTAGTGGGGAGGATCGCGGCGGAGAGCAACCTGTTCGCTTATGATTTCCAGGTCTCGACGAATTTCATCAATCCCAATGGATTTCGGCCTCAATTCGGGGCCGACCTGTTGAACGTCGGCTATACGAATATTGAAGCCGGCAGGCCCTTGAATGATAAGGAGCTTTGGCAGAATCTGGTCAATTTGTACTATGATCCGCGGCCGCCGGTCTTCATCCAGACCAACGCTCAGACCGGGGAACAGGACTTCCGGTTTTATCTCGATATCAATCGTAACGCGCGATTCGAGACCAACGGATGGGTTAAGATCCTGACGAATGGCATTGTGGTGGGAACGAATTCGATGGTAGGCGACCCGGAGTGGGTCGGAGTGCTCGAACGTCCGGAGGAGCGGCATTCGTCGTCGAACCAATTCGTGGGACGGTATGCCTACATGGTGCTGCCCGCTGGGAAAAGCCTGGATGCTAATTTTATCCATAACAGTTCCAAGTCGCGGGGTTTTTCACCGCCCATCATTCATGAGGGCTTTTTGCGGGACCAGGGGGTGGGTTCGTGGGAGATCAACCTCGCGGCGTTCTTTGAATCGCTGATGCCCCTGATGTACACACCCGCATACGCTCCGGAGAGATACCTTTACCGGCCGTATGAACTGGGGAATGTCCTGGCGCCGAGCGATGGCAGTTCGTTCCAGGATGCACTTTCGGTCCTCGCTTATCGCTATGAAGATCTTAGCCGACCAAACATCGTCTCGGTCTCGGACCTCTATGGAACAAGGGGAAGTACGGTATTTCAGTCAGATCGGATCGATGGATATGGGGCCGGGCCGGTTCTGATCACGCCAGACGTGGACCCGGTCGTCAGCGCCAGTTGGGATAATCCCCTGTGGCCCTGGTGGGGCAGCTCAAGTGTGCGGGGCTTGGAAAACATCCAGGAATGGTTTGATCCGACCCGCAGTTCGCCGCAAATGGTGAACCGGTTGCAGACGGCAACGACGATGTCGGGCAACACCGAGTACGAATACACGTTCAGCCGCCTCCTGGGGCAGATGGGGGTGGATTCAATCCCGGCGAATCGGGACAAAATCAATCTGAATTACGTTAATGTGGACGTCACGGGGAAGGTCGTGCCGCAACTTGCGACCAATTTTGTGGAATGGGCTCCGGTTCAATTCTTTACCAACGCCGCGGCCAAACTGTTGCGCGAGCACTTCGGAGATCAGATCCGGGTGGATTACATTCCGGTTTACCCGACGAATTACTATTCCTCGGTCGTGCACCGGTTGTTGCAGCTTTCGGCGAACATCTATGACGCGAGCACCAACCGGGTTCAATTGACCGATTATCCTTATTTGCCCTCAGTATTCCGTCCGGTGTTCCGGCGGTTCGAGACTAATGGTGTGGCCACAAACGTGGTCGTTTCCGGATTTGTCCAGGTCACGAACGACGCGTCTTATACGACTTTACCCTGGGTGGAGTTGCCCAGAGGGGCGTCCTTAATCGGACCGGCTTCAACGAGTGTGAATGTCTTCGGGGTGCCCTGGGTGGTGGGGGCCAAGAAAGGGTGGCCCAATTTCAACGAGTTCCACCTCCAAACGGCGGTGCAAGTGACTCGGCGAATGGAGGCTTACAAGCCGACGCTCACGTCCATACCACGGCTGAACCAGTCCTACGAAATTGCGATCTCGAACTTGTTCGGCGTTGAGGAATGGAATTCCTACACCCAGGCATTCCCGCGAGTGCTGGATTTGTATGTGACGAACCTCTGCACGATGGCGTTGCGGGACGATCTCCGGTCATTGGGGGATCGGTATGTGGTGGGTCCGCGGGTGATCACGAACATCTTTACCACCAACATCGTTGCCGGGGCATGGCAGGGTCAACAATTCCAACTCTCATCCCGCCCGGTGCAATTGGTGCCGGCGAGTGAATACTGGCCCTTGCTCAAACCGCCCCTGCGGCAGATTGATGCCGGCATATCTTTTGATCAAACCACCGGTTATCCGATCCCCGATCTCAAGCTCGAGATCACCAATCGGCTGGTGGTGGTCATGTTAACCCTTGCGGCCGACGGTACCCGGCGCGTCGTCGATTTCGTCAACCTGGACGGAATGGAAGGCGGCATGAACATCACGGCGAACCTGGTGGGACGCACCAATATTTTTGCCGATCGCGGAGTGGATGCCGGATCGTTCTGGATCACCAATCGCATTGGGGATCCGCTGCTCGGGATGCCTTGGGGAATCACGAACCAACTCTACGTTTCCACCAACGATGTTCTGGCTGCATCGGACTGGCGCAGCCTCACCGAGAACCCGGTGTCCGGCCAGCAGAAGGAAAAGGCCATTGACGATTTTCGCCTGTTCATGGGGTTGCCGGCGTTGTTCGACGCCCGAAGAACTCAGCCACCCGTTGGTCCCCGGGTGCAGGTGCCTTTTTCTCCTTCTCGGATTCTGGATCAGGCATTGACCTGGCAGGCCAATGATCCCCTGGTTCACTACCATATCGAAGACTTGTATGACCCCGCTTACGCCAATGTGGAGAATGTCGTGCCACGCCCGCCGGGGGCGCAAGCCGAACCCTCCAACCTCGGCAAGATCAACCAGCGGTATCGTCCCTGGGGTGGTCGGCCGGGTTCGGTTGGTGATCCCTGGGCCTACGATCCCGGGGTGAAAGATCCTTTGATTCGCAGTTCGGATGATTGGGAATTTCCGACCAATCATTTCGCGTCCATTGGCTGGTTGGGGAGGGTGCATCGGGGGACACCCTGGCAGACCTTTTATCTGAAGTCCGCGGTGGAACCTGTGGATCGGTGGATGAAGTGGTCGGTGCGGGCGGAGAACCACCCCACCAACGACTGGTGGTACCTTCAGTTGTTTACCACTGCCGCGAACGACAATGCTGCACGCGGATTGCTCGGCGTGAACCAGACGAATCTCGCCGCCTGGTCGGCGGTTTTGGGAGGAGTGGCGGTGCTCTCGAACTCGACGCCGATGGCGACGCTGACGTCGCCCTTGACGGAATCCACGCCATGGTATGTCGAACCCAACAGCCCGCAGTTGCGGCAGATCGTTGAGAGCATCAATCTGGCTCGCCAAGCCATGCCCCAGCAAACCTTTCGTCGGCTGGGGCACGTGCTGGCGGCGCCGGCCCTCAGCCTGGAATCGCCGTTCTTAAACCGGGCAAGTGACCAGACTCAATTTGGGATCAGCGACGTTTTTTACGAATGGATCCCGCAGCAGGTGCTGGGATTGTTGAAGGAGGACGACCCGTATGTAATCGTCTATGCGTATGGGCAGTCGCTGCGGCCGGCGGACCGGTCCGTCATTGTCGCCCCTGGCCCCTACTATGGCCTGTGCACCAATTACCAGATCACCGGGGAAGTGTTCACGAAAACCGCACTTCGATTTGAGGAGATTCGGCGGCCCAATCTGCCGAGTTTGTACCGCGCCCGGGTGGAGAGTTATCAGAATCTGCCTAACGATTAGCTTATGTCCGCTCGAAGTCCCATCTGGGGTTTGCTCGGTGTCATCCTCGTCGTGGTGGGGGTGTTCGTCGGGCTGAAATCGGCGGAACACTTTGTTCGTCCGGGCTTATTCGAATCGAGGGCCACCACAAATAGGGGTTCGAATTCGGTTGGGTCCACGGCGAAATCCTCCGCGTCGGGTAATCGTGCTGCCCCCGTCCCTGGTCGCGCCGCGCCCACGCAAGCGCGTCCCTCCGCCGGTGCATCCATTGTGGCCGTTGCGGGCGGCGACCCGAAATTCCCGCATCGTTTGAAGAACAGCGGCGAATCACTCAATGAGCTGGCGCGTCGAGAGACCGCCTTGTTGCTGGACAACGCACTGATCGACACGGCAGTCGGAGTGGCGGTGGACATTCCGGAACATCTGCGCTCCGCGGGTGATCCCGGGAGCTATATCATCCAGGCGGATCGGCCGCTGAATTCTGATTTTTACGCGTTGTTGCGCGCGGAGGGGGCGAAGTTTGTTTCTTACATCCCCAACAACGCGGCCCTGGTGCGGATCGATGCGGGCGCGGTGGAGCGAATGGCCAAAGCCCCTGGCATACGGGCGGTATTGCCTTATGAGCCTTATTACAAGATCGCGCGGAATCTGCTGAGCACCGCAGTCGATCAAACGCGGCTACCGCAGGACGCCCGGTTGGACGTGGTCCTCTTTCCGGGTGAACAAGAGCATGTGCTGGACGCATTTGCCCATTTGGGAGTCCGGGCGGTAGCGGAGGACCGGACGCCGTTCGGGCCATTGATCACGGTGGATCCCCCGCCTGAGAGCCTGCCGGCGTTGGCGCAGTTGACGGGGGTGCAAAGGATCGAATGGGCCTCTCCCAGAGTGCTGTTGAACGACCTCGCCCGAGTGCGAGTGGCGGTGGCGAGCAATAGTGTCACTGAGACCAATTATCTGGGCCTGAGCGGCTCAAACGTCTGGGTGAATCTCAACGATACCGGTGTCGACGCGAGCCACCCCGATCTGGTCGATCGAGTCTTTAGCACGGACACAAACAGCTTCACGCTGCTGGACCTGGATGGTCATGGGACTCACGTGGCGGGCACGCTTGCGGGGTCCGGCGTATCCTCCGATACCATTACTAACGCCGTTGGCTCGGTGCCGGGGGCTAATTTTCGCGGGATGGCGCCGATGTCGGAATTGTACGTCCTGCCGATCGATCTTCGGACGGGCCCGCTCATTTCGGACACGTATTTGCAGGAGGCGGCGGCGACAAATCACTACGTGGTGCAGGGAAAGACCAACGCGTTCATTTCCAACAACAGTTGGGGATACCAGCGGAGCTTCGAGTACAACAGCTCCGCGGCCAGTTTCGATGCCGCCGTGCGCGATACCCTCCCCAAGCTTTCCGGCTCGCAACCGGCGGTTTATGTGTTCGCCGCCGGCAATGAAGGTTTCGGAACTGACGATGGCGTGGCTGGCTCGCCCGATACGATCATCTCGCCGGCGACCGCCAAGAATGTGATTACCGTGGGCGCCTTGGAGCAATTCCGGTTGATCACCACTGAAGTCTACACAACCAACAGCGATGACACCATTGTCACGAACCAGGTGTTTCGACGGCTGACCGACAGTGACAGTGAGGTGGCTTCTTATTCGAGCCGAGGAAACGTTGGAATTGGCAGCGAAGGCGAATTTGGCCGGTTCAAGCCGGACGTCGTTGCGCCGGGGAGCTTTCTGGTATCGGCGCGATCGGCGCAATGGAAGTTGGAGAACGACCTGTTGACGAATTCGCCATTGTATCCGGCGTTTTCGAACCTGAACAGCCAGTTGGAGCCGAACTACCGCTACGAATCCGGGACGAGCATGGCGGCGCCGGTGGTGTCGGGAGTGTTGGCGCTATTGCAGGAGTACTTCGAGCGGGTGTTGCACGAACCATTCACCCCCGCACTGATGAAGGCGTTGTTGATCAATGGGGCGCGGACCGTAAATTCCATTTACGACGTCGAGGTGCGTAAGATCAATAATGCCCAGGGCTGGGGTGTCGCCAATTTGACGAACAGCTTGCCGGTGAAATTGACGAACACCACTGATCGCGCGGGGTGGCCGTTGCGATTCTTCGACATGGGGACCAACAACGCGTTGGCCACCGGACAGGCACAGACCTGGGACTTGAAGCTGACCACGAACGGTGTCAATGAACCCCTCCGGGTTACCCTGGTCTGGACGGACCCTCCAGGGAATCCGGGCTCGGCCATCAAGCTGGTCAATGATCTCGATCTGGTCGTGACCAACCTTGAAACGGGCGAGGTTTTTGTCGGGAATGACATTCCGCAGGACGGCGATTTTAACCAGCCCACCACTACCAACACATCACCCGCCTATGATTTCGTGAACAACGTCGAATGCGTGTTTTTGAATCCGCTGCTCGGGACCAATTATTCCATTTCCGTGGTGGCAAGACGGGTCAATGTGAACGCGGTCACCGCCAATACCACCGGTGTGGTGCAGGACTACGCCCTGGTGATTTCATCCGGAAACGGCACGGTCGAGAAACCGTTCGACTCTCTGGAGCGCATCGACGACGCGTTTGAGCTCCCGCCGGCCCTGGGATTGACGAACGGTGTGCCGGTGTTGAACCAGCGGGCGGGAGCGAACTTCCAACTGCTGAGTTCGACCAATGGGCTGGCGGAACAATGGCGGTTTTACTTATTCACCAATGAGTTTGTCACGAACGTCAGTGTGCTGACCAATGGCAGCAACGTCGCCATCATTACGTTCCTGCCACCCAATCTCGCGCGGCCGCGCAATCTCGACGCGGATATCGACCTCTATGTGTCGCAGGATTCCGAGTTGACGAACCTCGAGCCGACGGCGGTGGCCAACGCGTTCAAGTCCATTACCCGCAGTGGCACCGAAGTCGTCGTGTTTACCAATGCCGTGGTCGGCAGCAATGAGGTGTTCTACATCGGCGTGAAGTCCGAAGACCAGCAAGCGGCCGAATTTGGCATCGTGGCCTTATCGTCGGACCAGCCGTTCGACGAGGAGGATGAGAATGGCAACCGGGTGCTGCGGGGTTTGCCGACCAATATCCAGGTGGAGGACGGATCACCGAATAACCCGGGTTCCGCCTATATCTTCGCCGTCGGGTTATACCCGGTCGAGGTTGCCGGGGTGGTCGCCGAATTGGAGATGACTCACCAATCGGTGGGCGACCTGATTGGCAATCTAAGTCATGAGGATCAATTTGCCGTGCTCAACAATCACAGCCGGTTTGAAGGCGGCACCAATCTCTTCTACCGCACGGTCTACGATGACAACAACAGCGGCTTGTACAATTACAGCCGCCCCACGGACGGTCCGGGTAATTTGAATGACTTCATCGGGCTGCAGAATTCCGGCGTCTGGCTGTTTACCATGACGGATGATGCCCTGGGCCGGACCGGTTTGGTGAACAGCATTGTATTGCGGGTTCAACCGAATCGCCTGTCCGAAGGCGGCGTCATCGACGGTTCGGTACTGGCGAATCAGTGGGTCTATTATTCGATTAGCGTCCCTCCGGATGCCGTGCGGCTTACCGCGTTACTTTCGAAGCTCGACCAGCAGGGGTTGCCGCTTGATCTTTACTTGCGCCGCGGTCAGGCACCCAACTTCGACGAATACGACAAGAAAGGGCTGATCCAACCGCCGGGCGGCGGCGTTTCGATCACGCGCGGCGATGTGCCGCCTCTCAATGGCGGCCGATATTTCATTGGGATCTATAACCCAAACGCGGAGACGGTGAATTTTGGCTTGCAGGTGCTAATCGATCGGGATCTCGACGCGGTCAACGCGTTATCGGCCATCTCCGAAGACACGCCCTTGGTGCTGAGCGACGATGCGATCACGCGCTCGACGATATTTGTGCCGAGCGCACGCCCGGTGGTGGATGTCCAAGCCGGAGTCGTGGTCGAGCATGCGCGGGCGTCGGACCTCGTGTTCCATTTGGTCAGCCCGCAGGGTACGCGTGTGTTGTTGGCGGAAAACCGGGGACAAGCCAATCCCGACGGCTACGGTGACCGGATCATCACGACAAACGTATTTCCGCGCACTTCAAGTGGCGGGCCTGAGGAAGACCGGAACACATTCGATACCGGCGGCAATGCCGGCATTTTACAGATTGATTATGATTTCATCGATGTTCCCGACACTTTGCGCGTCTACTACCAGGGGGCGCTGATCTACGATTCCGGCCTGGTGAGTGGAGTGGGTTCGATTCGGCTTCCTTTCGGCCCCGGCGACGCCACGGAAATTACCATTGTGGTGAACGAAGGAGGCAGTTCACTAGAGACCACGCTGTGGAGTTATACCGCCAGCGTGATCACCGAGCGTCTCATTTACACGGTCCTCACAGAGAATACCAACCGGGCCGAGCTGCCGATCAAATACGCGACCGCCCCCTTCACCAACAGCACCGTCAGTAACGCATCGACCAACACCGCCATTCTGCGGGACGACTTCGAACTTTACGCGGAGGGGTTATATACCGCGCCGACGAATCTGGGTATCTGGCTCGTCGACCTGGGGCAGGTGGTGGTGCATGGACCCACGAATTCCCTGGGTGTCTCCGCCAACACCGGGTCGAATTTCGTCGAGCTGGCGGTCAGCAATGCCCCGTCGTCGCTCACTGCAATCGTGGATACCACGGTGAACCGGAGATACATTTTGAATTTTGCCATGCACCAGAATCCGATAGGGACTCCCGATGCCCCCCAGGTCCTGGCGATTTACACCAACGATGCCTTGAGCGCATTTCTCCCTGTCTCAGCCGGTGGCTGGGTCACGAACTCCATCCTCCTCCGGGCCTTGAGTTCGTCGACGGCCATCGAGTTTCGTTCAGGAAGCCCCGTGGGACCGCTCATCGACTCGGTGGAGATTATCGAGGTGGCCGACGAGGAGGAGTTTTATTTCCTGCCGGAGGAATTCTTAAGCGCCTTCCAGGGCGAGTCGGCCTTCGGAAATTGGACGCTCGAAATGTGGGACAACCGTGTTGGACCCGATAGCGGCCCACAGCCGGAATTGATCAGTTGGCAACTCCAATTTGTCCTCGCCAACACAAATCCACCCGCGTTGCCACTCGTATTCTGTCGGCCGGACACGAACACGGTCTCGGTTTATAAAGAGGCATGCGAGCCCGTGGAGTTCACCGTGACCGGTGAGGAGATCAAGTATTTCATCGTCGAGGTCCCTCGCTCCGCCTCGATCGCGACCAATCTCGTGACCAGCACGAACGATCTGGTTTTGCTGTTCAACCAGGACGGTCTTCCCACCGGAAGCCTGCCGGGAGATACCATCGTGAATGATTTCGGACCCGGCGGTGAGGTTTTCACGTTGGACACGAATTCCCTGCCGAGCTTGCAGCCCGGACAGCGGTATTACCTTGGGGTCGCCAATGCCGACCCGGCGGAGACGAACAGATTTTTCATCAGCGTGGCGTTCGACCAAACCGACAATTATCTGGTGTCGGTTCTTGAGTTGACCAATGCAATTCCGTACACCGCCACGATCGACGTGACGAATGCCCTGGACTACTACCAGTACACCGTCGCTTCGAACGCCGTGCAAGTGCGTTTCGAGATTCCGCAAATGGATGGAAATGTCGACCTGGTCATCCGCAAGGCCTTGCCGATCCAAGGCCCGCTTCCCACCACCGCTGCCGGACATTACGACTATGTCAGCCGCAATCCCGGAACCGAACCGGAAGAAATCATCGTTACCCCAATGTCCGATCCCGTTCCCCTCGAGGCTGGCCGTTGGTACTTGGGTGTGGTGAATATCGATACCAACCCCGTGACCTACACCGTGCTCGTGACTGAGACCGTGGGTGCGTCGACCAACGTGATCCAGCTCGAGAACGGCGTGCCGCTCGATTTTACGATCCCGGCTGGTTCTGCGGTTACCAACTATTTCCTCTTCAGCATCGCCGAAGCGACCAATAGCGCCGTTTTGTTCGAGGCTTACAATCTGACCGGTGACGCCACGATGTATGCCGAAATTGGAGCATTCCCCAGTCCGCCGCTTAATTTCTTTGGCAGCGATCCCGGCTCACCCACTGATTCGGCGCAGATTGTATTCCGGACGAATAGCGGCGCGCCGGCCAATTTGATGGGTGATTGGTTCCTGCGGGTGGTGCCGGATCTGAACCAGGATTTGGACTTTTCGATCCGTGCGGTGCTTGCCACCAACGGCGTCCTGGTCAGCGGTGCGCCGCTGGAATTATCCCTCCACCCCTCACCGGCGCCAGCTACGGGCTTGGAGTTAACCTGGAAGGCCGTGCGCGGAGAGCGCTATCAGGTCTCCAGGTCGGTGGATCTCGTAACCTGGGTGCCGTTGGGCTCTTTTACCGCCAGCAGCACCACGGTTTCATTCCAGGATCCGGCGCCGCCTCCGGCGACGATGCTCTACTACCGCGTGGACCCGGTGCCCTGAATGGATGGCTTTCGATTCGGATGAGCGCGGGGTATTTGCTTGCCCCGCCTTTTTTGTTGCCCGGATGCTGTCGGTATCGCTCAGGGGGAGCTTGGGGCAACGATCACCTCAATCCCGGCAGCGCGAATCGACTCAACCAACTCCGACGGCGATGCAGAGTCGGTGACCACGATATCAATCGGTTCAAGAGTCGACAGGTGGGTGACCGAGCGACGGCCGAATTTAGTGTGGTCCAGGCAGAGGATAACCTTCTGCGCCGCAGTCATCATGGCTCGCTGGATGTCGATCAACAACCCGTGCGAGTTGGTGAGTTCTTCAATCGTGATGCCGCCGGCACTCATGATCGCAACATCCGCATGAATTTTTGAAAACGCCTCAACCGCCAAAGGTCCCACCAGCACGCCAAGACGCGGATAAATCACTCCACCGGAAAGCACCACTTCCAATCGATTGGCCGAAGCGAAGAGGTTCGCCACCGGAAGCGAGTTGGTCACGATCTGCGGCAGCTTCGGCTCCAGGTAGCGGGCGACATGGTAAACCGTTGTCCCCGCATCGAGAATGAGGCTCTGATTTGGTTTGATGAGATCCGCACACGCCCGGCCGATCGCTTCCTTTTCGGACAACTGATGCGTGTCCCGCGCCGTGAAAATGAATTCCTCGGAAGGGGGATTCAAGAGGCGCGCGCCTCCATGCGTGCGACGCAGCGTGCCTTTGGTTTCGAGGAGGGTGAGGTCACGGCGAACGGTGGAATTGGAGGCATCGACTAGTTCGGAGAGTTCGTCCAAAGAAGCGAATTCGACCTTTTGGATGTGTTCCGCAATCCGAAGTTGGCGTTCTTCAGCCTGCATATCCAAGCGCGATTCTGATAGATTTAGAAACAAGTTGCAACAATTTCGTTGACATCTTTGCTCTTATTGGCAGAATACGCCCGGAATTCAAGCTCGTTTATGGCTGTTCCTGCACCAAATCTCCATCGTGCGGTTGTCGAACATCTCGTTAGGCAGGCGGTTTATCAGCGTTTGGGGAAGCCTCTGGCCGGCACCGCTGGCGCTCCTAATCCGTTGGTGGTAAATGTATCCGCTCGCCACTGCCACCTTACCCCGGAGGCTGTCGAGGCGCTTTTTGGCGCGGGGCATACTCTCACTCCTTTTAAATGGCTCTACCAGGAAGGACAGTTCGCCGCCAAGGAAACAGTGACATTGATTGGGCCGCGCAGTCGGGTCATTTCGAATCTGCGCATTCTTGGGCCATGTCGCACCCAGAATCAGATTGAACTGGCCTATACGGATGCCATCGCGTTGGGCTTCGAGATTCCATTACGGTTGTCAGGGAAGATCGAGGGAACCCCTGGATGCATGTTGATGGGGCCGGCAGGATTCTTTGAGATGCCGGAAGGGGTAATTCGGGCCCTTCGCCATGTGCATATGCATCCGGATGATGCGACATTTTATGGGTTAAAGGGGGGAGAAGAGATGAAACTGAGGATTACCGGGCCCTGTGAAGTGACTTTTGAGCGATTGTTGGCGCGGGTGGATTCCAGTTTCAAATTGGAGGTCCACATTGACACGGATGAAGGGAACGCATGCAATCTTCAACCCAATAGCATCTGCGAATTATTGAAGTAGCGAAGAGGAACCGGGACCCGAATCTTAGAAACCTGAACAGAGAATAAAAACATGAGCGAAGCATTAGGCATGATTGAAACCCGTGGTTACGTGGGCAGCGTGGAGGCCAGCGATGCCATGGTGAAGGCGGCGAATGTGACCCTGGTTAAGACGGTCCCCATCGGAGGCGGCATGATCACCGTCATGGCCAGAGGTGACGTGGGGAGCGTGAAAGCAGCTGTCGACGCCGGGTCCAAGGCGGCGAGCCGAGTGGGGGAATTGATCAGCTCGCACATCATCGCGCGGCCGCATGAGGATTTATTGCGGGCATTTCTGGGTGAAACTGCGAAGCCGGCGGCGAAGTAAAGTGGAAATCTCAAAATCAAAAACAGATATGGTCCAACAAGCGATTGGGATGATTGAAACGAGGGGTCTCTGCGCCCTGCTGGAGGCAAGTGATGCCTCACTGAAGGCGGCCAATGTCTCCCTGGCCGGATGGGAAAAGATTGGCAGCGGATATGTCACCGCATTTTTCCGGGGTGATGTAGCGGCCGTGAAGGCGGCAACGGATGCCGGAGCGGCGGCCGCGGCACAAGTGGGGCAGGTGATCAGCGTGCAGGTCATCCCGCGCCCGCACGAGGGACTCTCCGGCCTGGGCAAATGGCTGCAATAACACCGGTTCAAGGGGAAGTCCGAGGCTGCCTTGTTTGTCCCCCGGGGTTCGCGATAAGCCGGGCATTTGCCGTAACTACTCATGTGAAGATTCTGGTCGCCAATCTGGGTTCGACATCGCTGAAGTATCGTCTCTTTGACCTGGCGGACGGTCAGGAGCGACTGTTGGCCCGGGGCGGTTTTGAGCGGGTTTCGGATCATGCCGTGGCAATCGAAGATTGCCTGGCGCAGATCAAGAAATCCGGCGCAATCCAGCGCGAGGATGAGCTCACCGCGGTGGGTTTTAAAACGATTATGGCGCGCGGGATGGATGGCTGTGTGCGGCTGAATGAGGAGGTTATCCACGCGATGGAGGATTACAACTACATCGCGCCGGCCCACAACCCGCCTTACGTCGCCGGGATCCGGCTGTTCGCGAAACGGATGCCGGGAACTCCATTGGTGGGGCTGTTCGAGACAGCCTTTTACCAGTGGACGTCGGAGGCATCGCGCCGATATGCGGTACCCGAGGCCTGGCACCAGTTGGGGGTTCGTCGATGGGGATTTCACGGGGCGAGTCACAAGTTCATCGCGGAACGCTCGGCCCAATTGCTGGGGCGTCCGGATGTTGCGGGGCGGGTGCGGGACCTGTATGTGTGCGGTCCGGGGGCATCGGCGATCGAACCTCCGTTGCGGGTAATTTCTTGTCATTTGGGGGGAAGCTCATCAATCACGGGGATCCGCAATGGGATCGCGATTGGGAACAGTCTCGGCATGAGCCCGCAATCGGGATTGCCTCATAACAATCGGGTGGGTGATCTGGATGCGTTTGCCATCCCGTTCCTGCTCCGATCGGAAGTTGTCGATTTGGAGGAGGTCGAACGCGTTCTCTGCCGGGAATCCGGTTTGAAGGGGGTGTCGGGGGCATCGAATGACGTGCGCGACCTGATTGCTCAGGCCGGGGTTGGAAATGCGCGGGCACAACTGGCACTGGATGTCATGGTGTATCAGATCCGACATTGGATAGGTGCGTTTTATCTCGAATTGAACGGCCTGGACGCATTGGTGTTCACGGCGGGGATTGGCGAGAACCAATGGCAGGTGCGACAGGCGGTCTGCACGGGTTTGGATCAGCTCGGCCTTCGATTGAACCCGGCGCTCAATGAGAAACTACGGGCGAAAGAGGGATCGATCGGAGATCCGGGGGCGCCCGTGCAAATCCTGGTGATCCCGACGAACGAAGAACTGGTGGTGGCGCGAGAAGTGAAGCGGCACCTGGAAAGCAACTGAAGACGCTTACGCTTTGGAACATTCAACCTGAACACGAAAAGAAGATTATGGCTCAGCAAGCAATTGGCATGATTGAAACGCGCGGCCTGGTCGCCCTCGTCGAGGGCACCGACGCCATGCTTAAAGCCGCCAACGTCGAGTTGGTCGGACCCATGACGCAGGTCGGAAACGCCCTGGTCACGGCTGTGGTCGTGGGCGATGTGGCGGCCGTCAAGGCGGCCACCGACGCCGGCGCTCAAGCCATCAAGGCGATCAAAGGCGACCTGGTGAGTGTGCATGTGATCGCGCGGCCTCACGGCGACATCGAATCCGTGCTGCCGAAGAGGAAATAACAGGCGCCATGTTCCTAGCCCGAGTCGAAGGATCGGTCGTCTCGACCAAGAAAGACGCGTCGATGAGCGGCCGGAAGCTGCTCGTGTTACGGCCGCAATTGATCGATGACCAGGATCCCACGAAGTTTCGCCCCGGCGCGAATACCATCGTGGCCGTAGATAGCGTGGGCGCCGGGTTGGGCGAGATGGTTCTCTTTTGCCAGGGCAGTTCGGCCCGCCTTGCCCCGAATCTGAAGGATGCACCCGTGGATGCCGTGGTGATTGGGATTGTGGACACGGTGGATGTCCTGGGGCGGCAAGTTTACTCCAACCAGTCATGAATCCGACTATTAACGAAACCTTGATCCGTGACGTCATTGAAGAGGTGCTGGGGCGTCTGGGGGGAGGCCCTTCGACCAACGGCGAGCCTCGCCCTTCATCTGAACCCCAAGGCAGCCCGGTAAAATGCGGTTGCAAAGGAACCCCGGGAGCGCAAGGACGTTTCGGAGTGTTTCAAGACGCAGGCGAAGCATGTCGCGCGGCGCAGAAAGCCTTCGAGGAGTTATCGGACCGTGGTGTGGCCGGCAGAAACAAGATCATTCATCTGATCAAGGAGATTTCCTATGCCCATGCGGTTGAATGGGGGCGATTGGAGTTGGAAGAGACAAAGATCGGGCGTTTGGATCACAAGATCGAGAAGCTCAAAGGTCTGCGAAGCGTGCCGGGTGTGGAGTTCTTGAATCCTTACGGGCTCAGCGGAGATCATGGGATCGCGTTGGAGGAATACGCGCCATTTGGGGTGATCGGTGCCGTCACGCCGTCGACACATTCGATTCCGACAATGGCCTGCAACATCATCAGCATGGCTGCCGCCGGCAACGCGACAGTGTTCAACGCCCACCCGGGCGCAGCGAAGTGCGCCGTGACGGCCGCGCGCGTCTTCAATGAGGCGATTCACCGGGAACTCGGCATCGAGAATCTGGCCTGCATTGTCGAGTCGCCCACCCTGGAATCGTTTCAGGCGATCGCACAGAACGAACACGTCCGCCTGTTGTGTGTCACGGGTGGCCCGGGGGTCGTCAAGGCGGCGATGCAGAGCGGCAAGCGCGCGGTTTGCGCCGGGCCCGGCAACCCGCCGGTTTTGGTGGACGGCACGGGCAGTCTCGATCGGGCAGCTCAATGCGTTATTCTCGGCGGGGCTTATGACAACAACCTGCTCTGTATCGGCGAGAAAGAGGTCTTTGTGCTCGACGGTGTCTGGGATCGTTTCCTGTCGGCCATGGAGAAGAACGGCGCGGTCCGATTAAACCCGGGCCAGGTCGAAAGGTTGACCAAGGAAGCGTTCGTTTTCCCGGAGGGCCAGGGAGCGGGTTGCCCGCATCCGGTGGTCAATCGCGCCCTGGTGGGTCGCGATCCGGAGGTGTTGGCGCGTATTGCGGGGGTGACGATTCCTTCGGGCACGCAGTTGCTTTTTGCGGAGACAAGCGCCGATCACCTGTTCGTGGATGAAGAGCAGATGATGCCTTTTCTTCCCATCGTGCGGGTGAAGAGTGTTGAGGAAGGCATCGCGGAGGCGCGCAAGGCTGAACACGGTTACCGGCATTCTGCGATCATCCATTCGCGGGACGTTGGACATATGACCGCGATGGCCCGGGCACTCGAGACCACTCTGTTCGTTAAGAACGGCGCCTGCGTGGCGGGCCTGGGGAGCGGAGGAGAAGGCTATCCGAACTTCTCAATCGCCACCACTACGGGCGAGGGGATCTGCAATCCGAAAACCTTCACCCGGGTGCGCCGCTGCGTGATGGTGGATAATCTGAGAATATTTTGACCGTGACACCGGCGGCCATCCATCCGCCGGTTTCCCCGCAAAACAAAACATGTATCTCGCCCGGGTCGAAGGCAGCGTGATCGCCACCCGCAAACATCCCAGTTTGCACGGGCGGCGCCTGGTCATTTGCCAGCCCATCGATGTTGACGGTGGTCCGGAAGGCGCCCCTCAAATCGCGCTCGACGCGCACGGCGCCGGCATGCACCAAAGGGTGATCATCTCATCAGACGGTGCAGCGGCTCGACTGGCGGTGGGCGATCCACACAGCCCGGCCCGCTGGATGGTCATTGGGATTGTCGATGAGGCCGAAGCGGGGAGTGACGCATGAAGCTGGGCGCCGTCATGGGGCGAGTGACACTGAGTCAGACGGTGCCTGAACTGGTGGGCGCCCGATGGCTGATCGTCAGCCCCTTCACGCGAGAGCATTATCAGAATGGCGCAGAGACGCCCAGCGGCCTGAGCCGGGATCCGAGTTTGGTGGTCTACGACAATTTGGGTGGCAGTGTAGGCCAGACCATCGGTTACGTGGAGGGGCGGGAGGCTGCCGAACCGTTCGATGGACCAGCCCCGGTCGATGCCATCAATGCCGCGTTGGTCGACGAAGTTTTTTACCATCCACTCTCATGAAAAGTGTCATTAGTGCCAAAGATATCGAGGAGTTCATCCGACAGGGACGTGACCTCCGCCAGTTGCCGGAAGATGCCATCATCACGCCTTCCGCTCGGGACGTGCTGCGCGATTTGGAGTTGAATGGGCGTGGCCGAAACCAGGATCACTCTTCCCGGGGTTTGCCAGTTGCCCCGCCGGCGCAGGCCAAGCCCGTGACGTCCAACAGCCCCGCAGCCGAGATTGAGGCCTTCTTTCGGTCCCCCGCCTTGGAGCAGTTCAAACAAGAGATCTGCGAGGTGGGCCGTCGTCTCTGGCAGCGTGCATACGTAGACGGAAATGGCGGGAACATCGCGATTCGTGTGGGGGAGGGATTGGCTCTATGCACGCCCACCTTGGTTTCCAAGGGCTTCATGAAGCCCGAGGATCTGTGTCTCGTGGACCTGGATGGGAACCAGAAAGCCGGCGGCAAACCGCGCACGAGTGAAATCCTCATGCACCTGGAGATCATGAAAAGACAACCGCGGGCGGTGGCCTCGGTGCATTGTCATCCGCCACACGCCACGGCCTTTGCCGTAGCGCAAGTCGAGCCGCCCACTTGCATGATCCCCGAAATCGAAGTTTTCATCGGGCGGGTTCCCATCGCGCCCTATCGGACACCGGGCACTCCGGAGATGGGGAAGCTGGTTGGTGATTTGGTGGATCAACACAACACGGTGTTGATGGGAAATCACGGGGCGGTCGCCTGGAGTCATGTCAGCGTCGAGGATGCCTATTTCAAGATGGAAATCCTCGAGGCTTACTGCCGCACGGTCTGGGTCGCCTCGCAATTGGGGCAGCCCCTCAAGACATTTACGGCCGAGCAACTCAAGGACCTCCTCAAAATCAAACAGAATCTCGGCATCCCCGACCCGCGCATCGGCCTAAAGGAATGCGAATTGTGCGACAACAACGAATGGCGGCCGGGAGTCTCCTGCGGTGTTCGGTCCTCGGAACAGCCTCGCGCTGCCCAGACCCGGGATCCGGAGGCTGAGGCCGTCGTGCAGGCGGTGACAGAGCAGATCATGGCGCGATTAAAATAGCAAAGAAATGAAAGTCACCATCATTGGCGGCGGCGGACGGGTGGGGGCCTGCGCTGCCTTCGCGCTCCAATGCGGCGGTATCGTGCGGGAGATCCAGTTGCTCGATGCGGCCACGGCATTGGCCGAAGGCGAGGCGCTGGACCTGCTTCACGGCGCGGCCCTGGCCGCCGATCAACGAATTTATGCGGGAGATTACTCACGCGCGGCGGACAGCGATCTTTTTCTGATTACTGCGGGATTGCGCCGTAAACCGGATGAATCCCGCCTGGACTTGATCAACCGGAACGTTGCGCTGTTTTCCCAGATCCTCGAGAGCATTCGGACCGCGGGAATCCGTCGCGAGGTCCTGGTCTTTGTGGTTTCGAATCCGGTCGACATTCTCACTCAATTGGCGGTGAAACGGCTTGGTCTGCCCTGGAATCAGGTCATTGGCCTGGGAACGATGCTAGACACCGCGAGGTTCAGTTCACTCATTGCCGATGAACTCAAGGCGCCGCCTACGCAAGTCAAAGCCCTGATCCTCGGCGAACATGGTGATTCGATGGTGCCGATCTGGTCTTCGGCGGCAATCAACGGATTGCCCCTGTCCGGATTGTCCGATTGCACCCCGGCGTTTCAGAACGCGGTGTTCGAACGGACCAAAGGCAGCGGCGCGGAGGTCATCAAGCGCAAAGGAGGCGCGGGTTGGGCCGTGGCGATCGCTATCCGCGATGTGGTGCATGCGATCGCGCTCAACCAGGAGCGGCTCTTGCCGGTTTCCTCGCTGGGCCAGGGTCTGTACGATATCCGCGACGTCTGTTTGAGCGTTCCCACGCTCGTGGGCCGAGGCGGCGTCGTGCGGCATGTGGACGTCAAGTTGTGGCCGAAAGAACTCCAGGGACTGCAGTTCTCCGCGCGCGCCTTGCGGGAAACACTCGCCAAGCTGGGGGCGTAACTTTGCCGGCAGCGCCGAACCGGGACGATGACGAAATCACTCGAGACGAAACTGGCCGCCATCAAGGCAGACCCAGCCTCGCGCGCCTTTATCCTGGCCGACGCCAAGGACGCGGACATGGCGTTTGGTGTTCGAGCGACCGGCCCCCGCAATTATCTTTCCGCGCGTGGCGAGCGGCCCGCCCGGTTTTCTCCCGAGCTCTGGACTCGGGATGAATTTGGACATCGGAATCTTCCGGAATTCCTCGACATCATCCGGGAAGTCGTGGACCAGGGATTGATCGACATCATGCTGATGTCCGCCTACGTGAGTGAACAATTGGCGATCAAGGAGGGCGTTTTCCGGAATTCTCCGGTGACTCCCGCCGCCCGTGCCAACGATACTACGGATATCTGGGCCATCCGACACGGCTGTTACACCAGAGAACCCGCGCAGCCCTTTCGATCCGCGACAATTGATCACATCCAGTGCGGCCGGATCGAATGCGACCGTTCATCCGGAGAGTTCCCGGGGGCGAACCTCGGGCTCTACTCCGTGACGTTCGTCAACGATCTCGCGCGGGATCGCGAAACGCTCCGGTGCTTCAAGGAATTCCGCGAGGAGTCCGAACGAAAACACTTCCGGTATTTTCTCGAAGTATTTGACCCCAACGTGCCGAACGGTTTGGCGCCGGAGAAATTGGGCGAATTCATTAACGACCAGATCCTGCGCAGTCTTGCCGGCGTCACCGAGGCCGGACGGCCGATGTTCTTGAAAATTGTGTACCATGGACCGCGGGCGATGGAGGAGCTGGTTCAATACGATCCCAACCTGGTCGTCGGCGTGCTGGGCGGCAGCGCAGGCACAACATACGACGCCTTTCGCCTCATCCACGATGCCCAAAAGTACGGTGCAAGGGTGGCGTTGTTCGGTCGCAAAATCAACCAGGCGGAACACCAACTCGGATTCATTGAGATGCTCCGGCTGATTACGGATGGACGGATCAGTCCCGAGGAGGCTGTGCGTGCCTATCATGGAGTTCTTCAGGCCCGGGGGATCACGCCAAAACGAACGCTCGAGAAAGATCTTGAGTTAACCGATTCATCCATGAGTTATGCTGGCGCCCCCGCCACTCGAGTGCCAATGCCCGCGAATCCACTGGCCCATCCCGCAACGCCAAGTGCGAAAACACCAGATACTTCAATCGACTCCGCGGACTCCAGCGCTACGCGCACGACGGATTCGGTCCACGCGTCCTGGCCGACCGGCCCCAATGGCGCGCCGGACTTCAGCCGGATGACCTCCTCCCAGCGCCACGCCTTCGACCTCGCACGACTCAATCGACGCTTTGGGTGAACTTCTCGGGGCGGTTGGGGAATTGACACGGCTTTGCCATGAGTCACCCTGCCTCCATGTTCGAAAAGGCCACTCCACGCGCGGTGATCTTCGACATGGACGGAGTGTTGACGGATTCGGAACCGCTTATCAATGCGGCGGCGGTGGCTGCCTTCCGTGAATTCGGACTGAGGGTTGAACCAGACGATTTTCTTCCGTTTGTGGGCACAGGCGAAGATCGCTATCTGGGTGGAGTGGCCGAGAAGCACGGATATGTCGTTGACCTTCCGGTTCTCAAGCGGCGCACCTACGAAATCTATCTCGAAGAAGTGCCCTCGCGTCTAAAGGCTTTTACCGGCGCTTGTGAACTGGTTCGTGCGTGCCGCGAGGCCGGCCTGCGGATCGCCGTTGCCTCGAGTGCCGATCAGGTCAAGGTCCACGCCAACCTCCACACCATCGGGCTTCCGCCGGATTGGTGGGACGCGGTCGTCACTGGCGAGAATGTGAGGAATAAGAAACCGGCGCCCGATATCTTTCTCGCGGCGGCGGAACGTCTTGGTTGTTCGCCTGCGGAGTGCGTCGTTGTCGAAGACGCCGTGCAGGGCGTCCAGTCGGCCAAGGCCGCGGGTATGGCGTGTGTGGCGGTTGCCCAGTCCTTCAGCGAGGATTTGTTGCGTGGGGCGGACATTGTCGCCCCGCATATCGCTGACGTGGATTTGGCGATGCTCTCCAAGGCGATGGGCGCCGACACCGCAGACCCGGACCAGGCTGAGGGTCCTCCACGTGTCAGCAGTCCACAAGGCAGGCCCTCCGCGCGGCCCTGGGGTTTTTGGGCGACGCTCGGGTTGAGTCTTGCGATATCGGCAGTAGTTCTGGCCTCGGAACTGGCTTTGGCACTACTGCTGGGTTTGACCTCCGCGGTGGCAGGCCAGGGCGAAAAAGTGGGTGACTGGGTCTACCAGCCGGGTTTGGTATGGGCGCTGTCGACGCTGCTCTCGACTCCATTCCTGGTGGGACTCACCCTCCTGTTTGCCTGGATGCGACGAGGTTTGTCGGTGCGGGAATACCTGGCATTGAGGAGCGTCCGCAAGCGAACGCTCCTGCGCTGGTGTCTGGGTTTATTCACCTTCGCATTGTTTTCGGACGGGCTGACCTGGGCCCTGGGCAAACCGATTGTGCCGGGGGTCATGCTCGAGGCCTACCGCACTTCGGTATGGCCCATCCTGCTTTGGGTCGCCGTGGTGGTCTGCGCACCCTGGGGCGAAGAGCTCTTCTTCCGCGGTTTTTTATTCAAGGGTTGGCTCCACACTCCACTGGGCGGATGGGCGACTGTGATTCTTACTTCGCTCATCTGGGCCGTGATCCATTTGCAATATGATTTGTATGGAGTCGCCACCGTCTTTGTGGGCGGTCTGTTGCTGGGGTATTCCCGACTGCGGACCGGCTCTCTCTATCCGGCCATCCTGATGCACACGCTCATGAATGTGGTGGCCATGGTTCAGACTGCGTTCCTGGCTTGAGGGCGCGCGGGAAGTCGGCGATCCAGTTCGCTCCATGGAGATCTGATGCATGCCCGAATAGACACCTTTCCAGTGCCCGAGCCGGAGCTACGGGTAGGATCGAGAGCAATGCGGAGGTAACAATTCGGTGACGATGCAAACCAGCGCTTGACATGGTTCAACAGCGGGACTAAAAGCGATCATAAGTCCCACAATCGCACTAGAACGGACGCACCGGTAGGCCATCTGCCTCGATAGCTCGACCGGAAGGTCAAAAGGCCGCACCGCAGTAAGCTGTCTTTATCAGCACCAGCCGCAACTACACGTTTGGCTCGGGGTGAGCGCTTGTCGCATTTCGCGCTGCGTAATGCCAGATGTTAAGCGTCGCTCCGTGTACTGAGCCGAAGCAGAAATCAATTGTGCAGGAGTCCGATGAATGCCCGGATCCTTATCAGCCGCACGTCGCTGGTGCTCTTGTGCGTCCTCATCGTTCTGGCGTTGTGGGGGCTGGGAAGGGAGCTTCTGTCTGCCGATGGGGGTGGTTCGGCCGGTGGGATAAAACTGCAGGCCGAGCGACAGGAGGATGGGGCATATCAACTGACAGTCAAAGGCCGCACAGGCATGGTCTACGTGGTGGAGAGATCATCGGATCTTTCCGATTGGAGTCCTTTTGTGACCAATACCTTGCGATCTATCACGGACGCTGTACCTGATGCCGAGGGTGCCGCCATCGGCGTAACCTTTTATCGGATCCGATTGTTGAGTGACAATGCGGGGTCTGACGAGATCTTGCAAGTGCCGCCGGATCGGCGAACTGCCATTGAATTGATGTCTGAAGGCAACCCTCCCACAGTGTCGATCACCAGTCCCACGAACAATGAACACTTCACGCCGCCGGCGGTGGTGACGGTCACCGTGGACGCTTCAGATCCAGATGGCGCAGTTGAAAGCGTCGCGCTGTATTCTGGAGACGTTTTCCTTGCCGACTTGGGCCAAAGTCCATGGACAATGACCTGGACAAACAATCTGCCGGGAACGCACCTGCTAACGGCAGTAGCGACAGACAATGAGGGGCTCTCCGCGACTTCTTCCGTGGTGACGGTTGAGTTCTCGCTGCAAAATCCGACCAACTATTCGGGCCTGCAGCTCTGGCTGAATGCAGTCGTGGGTTTGACGACCAATGCCAGCGGTAACATCAGCACCTGGGCCGATCAGTCGGGAAACGCGAACAACGCAACACAAACCCAGGGTTCGCTTCAGCCGCTCTGGGTTGCCGACATACTGAACGGGCAACCGGTGGTTCGTTTCGATGGGGTTGGCGACCGCTTCGCCCTGCCCAATTTTGTTTCGTCAATGTCGGCGGCTGAAGCGTTCATCGTCCTGAAGGCCGTCACCAACGCGCCGAGCAGTCACAAAGGGCTGTGGCAATTCGGTACCCCGACGTACGGGAGCTACTACCCCGATACCTCGCGGAACATCCAGGACGCCTTCGGCCGTACGACCACCCAGAACACCGGCGAGCCCGTGCAGCGCGTGGATTCCTTCCACCTATACAACGTCTCGTCCCAGTCCGGTGAGTGGATCGTTCGATTCAATGGCAAGCTACATTATCAAGACGCCAGCGCGACGGTAGCTTTCACCAGCAGTCCGAACTTGGGTCGGAGTCAGGTACTATCTTGCCGGCGACATGGCCGAGGTGATGTTGTTCAACCGAGTGCTCTCGGCAGAAGAGCGGGAGGCGGTGGGCAGCTATTTGAACCAGAGGTATAGATGGATTGACGCGCCGGAGGCGCCTGCGGGCCTTGAGGCCGAGCCGATCTCGACCAACCAGGTGAGTCTGACCTAGACCAATCTGTTGGGCACAGCTACGACGGCATTCGTGATTGAACGAAAAACCAGTGTGGGAGGGGTCTATGCGGTGATTGGAGAGATGCAAGACGCGACCTCGTATTTAGACAGCGGGTTGGTCGGGGGAACCACTTACTATTACCGGGTCAAGGCCCACAACTATGGCGGCGACTCCGGTTATTCCGCCGAGGCGAGCGCGACCACCCCCTCAAGCGGGATCGAGCTGCCTCTTGCTGACCTCGAACTCTGGCTGAAAGCCGATGCCGGGATCGTGTATGCGGGGACCAACGCGGCGGTGAGATTTTGGCTGGACCAGAGCGGTAAAGGACACAACGCGAGTGCATCAGCGACCGCCGCTCAGCCCAAGTGGATAGCAGACGTGCTGGAAGGGAAACCGGTGCTGAGGTTTGACGGCACCAGCGATTCGTTTGCCCTGCCCAACGTCTTCACTTCATTGTCGGAAGCCGAGGTGTTTGTGGTGCTCAAGGCGGTCACTAATGCGCCGAGCGGCAGCAGAGGGCTGTGGAAGTTCGGTGCGGCGACCACGGCAAGCTACTACCCCCATTCAACACGGGCGATTTACGATGCCTTTGGCCGCACCGATAACCAAAACACCGGCGAACCGGCGCAGCGGATAGACTTCTTTCACCTCTACAATGTCTCTTCCGTGTCCGGTGAGTGGACAGCCCGACTGAATGGAAAGCTGCACTACCAGGATGCCAACACGTCCGTCGGCTTTACCACCAGTCCCAGCATAGGCCAGGGTGGTAGCGCGTATTTTGCCGGCGACATGGCCGAGGTGATGTTGTTCAACCGAGTGCTCTCGGCAGAAGAGCGCGAGGCGGTGGGCAGCTATTTGAACCAGAGGTATAGATGGATCGACGCACCAGAGGTGCCTGCAGGTCTTGAGGCCGCTGCGATATCGACCAACCAGGTCAGTTTAACGTGGACCAATCTCCTGGGCACCGCCACGACCGCATTCATCATCGAACGCAAGACCGGGGAGGGAGGAACCTACGCGGTGGTCGCAGAGCCGCGGGATGCGACGTCGTATCTGGATGGTGGATTAGCTGAAGTGACAACTTACTACTACCGGATCAAGGCCCGCAACTATGGCGGCGAATCCGGGTATTCGGGGGAGGTCAGCGTGACCGCCTTGTCGACCGGCACGGAGTTGCCTTTCGGCGACCTTCAACTTTGGCTCAAGGCTGACGGCGGAGTGGTGTTCAACGCTGCAGGCGACAGAACGAGTTTCTGGTTGGATGGGAGCGGCCAGGGGAATCATGCCACGGCTACGTCGTCCGGCTTGCAGTCGCTGTGGGTGGACCAAGCGCTGAACGGCCGGCCGGTCTTGCGCTTTGACGCCGGCGACTATTTCAATCTCCCGGACTTCATGACCACCCTGACCGAAGCGGAAGTGTTCGTGGTGCTCAAAGCGGCCACCAACAACCCCGCCGGTAACCACGCCCTGTGGCGGCTGGGTAATTCGGGATTTGCGAGCTATTATCCGCAGTCGACGGGTTACATCGCCGACGATTTTGGCAGCACGGCGAGCAAGGATCAGGGAACACCGCTCCAGGATATCGGTCAGTATCACCTTTACAGCGTCTCCTCGGTCCATGGGTTCTGGCAGAGCTGGATCAATGGCATGGCTCATTTCGCGACCGACGCCAACGGCATCGCCTTCCCGACCGCGCCGCGGCTCGGGTATGGTGGCACGCTGTACGGTTGGACGTTTGACGGTGATCTGGCGGAGATCCTCTTGTTCAATCGCTCGTTGAGCGCGGAGGAGCACGACACGGTTGGAATTTATCTTAATGAGAAGTATGCGTTCGTTTCCGCGGCCGCTCCCGTGCCCGGAGGGTTCCTGGCCAACGCGATCACACCGCAACAGATCGACCTGTCCTGGACCAACGCCGTCGTCACCAATGGGTTGCTTTTCACGGTCGAACGCAAGACCGGCAGCGGCGGGGCCTATGTGCCGATCGGAACGGTCCGTGATGATCACACCTATGCCGACTTCGGGGTCGTGCCGGGAACGAATTACTATTACCGGGTCAAGTCGTGGAGTTACACCGGTGAATCGGATTATTCCGCGGAAATCTCGCCGCCGTCAGGCACAATCACCCTTCCAGGCGCAAACAGTATTCTTGCCTCGGGGACGAACGTCGTGGTGCAAGTGACCACCGCCGACCTCGATGGTGCGGTCGCGAGCGTCGAGTATCGGGTTAATGAGCAGTGGGTGGCCACCAACAGCGCCTCCCCCTTCAGCGCGACTCTCCCGAACCTGGAAAGGGGCGTGTCGGTGATCCTGGCGAAGATCATCGACGACCAGGGCAACAGCGCTTACGCCGCCGCGGTGGGGGTCATTGTACCGCCGGATACCGACGGGGAGACGGCGTCAATGATTTTGCCGAACTCCTCGCCGGCACCAGACCGCTCGATGCAGATACCGACGGGGACGGAGTCAACGATGCCCAGGATGCTTTTCCGCTCGATCCCACCCGCACCACCCTGCCGGAGAGTGATCCCGAAGACCAGACGCCGCTGGCGATCACGCTCGACGAGCCGATCAACGCCGCGCTTCTCCCTTAGCCCGTGTTTATGCAGTCAAAACCACGAATGAACGCAGCGCGGCAGGGCAAAAGCAACGTACAACAGTTTCTATCGCAACAAACAGGCGATGCGGGAAGCGCCCGACGAACGAGATCGATCTGCTCGAGATCCGGCAGCAGATCGGCACCAACGCGGAAAACACCGAATTGGTCGGGCAGTTCGCCTACAACGACCAGCATCTGCCGCTGACGGTCATCGATGCCGCCGGCCAGACCAATGCCTTCGGGTATAACGCTTACGGCCAGTTGACCGCGCTCACCAATGCCCTGGGCGAGACCGCCACCCTCAATTACGACACCAACGGTTACCTCACCAACATCACCGGCGCGTTGTCCGGAGCGACTACCGATTTCACCTACGACGATTACGGCCGAGTCCGTACCGTCACCGATTCGGACGGTTATACGGTCACCACCGATTACGACGCATTGGATCGCCCGACCCGGGTGACCTACCCGGACGGGACGTACCAGGAGATCGTCTACGACAAACTCGATCCTGTGCTGGCCCGGGACCGGCGTGGGCTCTGGACCGCGATGGTGTACGACTCGTCCCGGCGGTTGACAGCGGTCCAGGACGCCCTGGGCCGGGTGACGCGCTTTGGCTGGTGCGGGTGCGGGTCGCTCGAGAGCATCACCGATCCTTTTGGACGGGTGACCACCTGGCTGCGGGATGCGGAATTCCCAACAGAAAGCTGCTCAGGACTCACCTGTCGGTTTCTCCCTGCTTGGATCGAATCCGATGAACTCGACGATCCGTTGGCGGTGAATGTCCGTCGGGCGATTGACGTTCTTCTCCCATTTCTCGATGGCGGCACGGTCACTTTTCCCTCGCAATTCATGTTGGTGGCCGCGATGAACCCGACCCCCGACGGCAAAATGCCCGGCGAATCGCATTGTTCGCCGCGCGAGATCCAGAATTATCTTAACCTCGTCTCTGGTCCATTATTGGACCGGATCGATCTGCACGTCGAAGTGCCGGCCGTGAAGTTCCAGGACATCACCAGCCAGAGAAACGGCGAACCGTCAGCCACCATCCGGGAACGGGTCATCGCCGCGCGCCGGGTCCAACAGGATAGGTTCAAGCATCGTCCGCGGATCACCTGCAACGCGCGGATGGGGACACGCGAGTTGAAGGCCTATTGCGCATTGGACGAAGCGACGCTGGCCCTGCCTTTTTCATGATTCTGTCCTTCCATGATTCTGTCTTTGCTCGGTCGGCACGAGTCGGCGGGTGGGCTATTCGCCCTATTTGGCGGTTTCCTTTCCCTTGAGCACGCGAAAGGTTTCGCTGGGGACTCGTCACGTAGGCCGTAGGCGCGGGTTTGCCAGTCCAGTTCCTGTTGCGGTGACAGAATCATGGCTGGACAGAATCATACTGAACTTCTTCAGCTCCCATTGAACCCCAACGCCCATGAAAATGGCGCTCCTCTGGAGCGATTGCTCTCCGGGGAGGGCGTCGCGTTGGCCGGCATTGGACGCGGCGAAACGCCAAGGTCCAGAATTCGAGCCAATTGCACAATTGATGTTGGTGGCCGGGACGAACCCGCACCGGGCTTGGCGGCCTGACGGGCATCAACAAGCCTTGCGGATGGGAGACGCCTCAACTTAAATCATCCGCGTGTCCACGAAGACGATCACGGTTGCCAACCAGAAAGGCGGGGTTGGCAAGACAACGACAGCGGTGAGTGTTGCTGCGTGTCTGGCCGACGCCGGACGGACGGTTCTGCTCGTGGACCTGGATCCTCAGGCCAATGCGACCAGCGGGCTCGGGATCGAAAAGAAACCTGGCGCAAGCTCATACGAACCTCTGCTCGGTCAGAACAAGCTCGAAGACAAGATCCAGGCAACCCAGTTCGATCGGCTCTCCCTCATTCCAAGCGAGGTGGATCTCTGTGGCGCCGAGATTGAGCTCATGCGACTCCCTGAACCGGTCCAGTGTCTGAAACACGCCCTGGCGCCAATCCGCGGGAGTGGCAGGTTTGAAGTGATCCTCATCGATTGCCCACCGTCGCTCAGCGTGCTCACGATGAACGCCTTTGCGGCCGCGGAGCGCCTCCTGGTGCCGCTCCAATGCGAGTACTACGCCCTCGAAGGCATCGCCACGATTCATCGGCTCCTCAACCAATTGCAGGAATCCGGCGCCAATCCCCAACTCGCTTTGCTGGGCGTGGTCATGACCATGTTCGATGCCCGGACCCGTCTATCGCACCAGGTGGTGGACGAGGTCCGGCAGCACTTTGGTGAACTGGTGTTTGAAACCGTCATACCGCGAACAACGCGATTGGCCGAAGCGCCGAGCTTCGGGAAACCCATCCTCCATTACGATCCGTATAGCAGTGCCACCGCCGCTTACCAGGTCCTCACGGGCGAAATCCTGGCTCGTCTCAAGATTTAGGCGAGTCCGCGTCCGCCACGCCGACTGACCGGATACCACTTCGTATCAGGCCGTTCCGACGCCTTCGAACCTCAACTGAGGACGACCACGTCATGTCGGACAGTGGCAATGCCCGGGGAAAGTCAGAAGGAGGCACACGCAGCCCATTCAGGGCAACCGCTGTGGAGAATTCACTGCCTACCTCAGATAATCGAGGAGTGAAGAGTTGAGGATGGTGCCTCCGCTCTGGAGAGCGGCCTGATAGGCCGTTTGGACTTCGCTGAGTCGGACGAGGGTTTCCGCGAGGTCAGCCTCGGCCTCGTTGGAGATGAGGGTATCGACAGAAAGGGAGCGCTGATCAAGGAGCGCGGCGGTCGTTTCGAGTCGAGACTGGAGGGTTCCGTTTGCGCTGAGAAGCAGGACGAGGTGATTGGAATCGTCGGTGAGTTGGGGACTGCTGGTGGAGGCGATGCCGTCGACGTCTCCGGCTTCGAGCCGATCCCGGAGCTCGATGAGATGTTGAAAGAGATCCGCGCCGGAGCGGTCATCAGTGATCAGACCCTGGGGTCCTGTTCCGGTGGCATTGTAACCGGGGAGGAGGGAGCTAAACGGGGTATTGGGAGCGATTTCACTTTCGGCGACGTCGGTATTGCCGACGTAATCAACCTGGGTAACACGACCCTGTGGATCGGAGGTTACGAGAAAAGGAGTTTGGTCGCTTCGCGTGCCGGCAAAGAGATAATCGCCGCGATTGGTGGCATTTGCCAGATTGGCGGCCTGTTCAATGAGGCCGTTGACTTCGTTGGCGTATACGGAGAGCTCCTCGGGCGACTTGAGTCCGTCGGCGAGCGTGACAATTTCGTTGGCACGGTCGGTGATTTGATTCAGGCCCTTGATGGCGGCGAAGGATGAAGTAGCGAGTTCCTGGTGACGTTCGATATTGCGCTGGTATTGGACCAGAGAACGGGCCTCGGCTTGCATTTCCATGACGCGGCGCATGGAGACCGGGTCTTCTTCGGGACGGGAAAAGCGCTGGCCGGAGGCGGCCTGTTGTTGGAGCTGATTCTGTCGCGAGGCCAGGCGGTTCAGTTGCTCGACGAGGCTGTTGGGGAAGGTATTGGCGGTGACGCGCATAGCCAGGATGTGATCAGCGTTTGAGATTCACCACCGTCTCGAGCATTTCACTTACGGTCGTGATGAGCCGGGCGGAGGCTTCGAAGGCGCGTTGGAAGCGGATGAGATCGGTCATCTCCTCGTCGAGCGACACGCCGCTGGCGGAGTCGCGCTGGCTGGCGAGCATTTGTTCGACGAGCCCCTGGTTTTCGGACTGGGTATTGACTCGATTCAGAGCTTGGCCCAATGAGGCGACGGATTGTTGGTATTTTTCGGAAAAGGTCTGGTTCTGAAGGCCGGAGATGGATTGGTCGCCGAGTTGGGCGAGGGCGAGGATTACCTGATTATCGCCATGCGCGTTGGGGGTAGCGGCGGCCTGAATACGCGACGGGTCGGCCAACAGATCGCTATTGACGCTGATCGTGGCGGCGTCGGAGCCGGTAAAGAAGGCGAGGCCAGTCCGGTCCTGGAGATCGAAGCCCGGGGTATGAATGGCGTTGACACGGGATACGAGCTCAGAAGCCAGAGTGTCGAGGTCGGTGCGGAGAGAGGCGACGGCGCCGTCCCGTGCGGTGATGGTTCCGTGAAGGCTGCCACCGGACAGCGTAATGGGTGTCGCCGTGGCCAGGGAGCGGATAGAAACGAGACCGGCAGGATCGGAATAGGACTCGAGCAGATCGAAGAGTTGCGGACCGTCGACCAGGGGGACACCATCGATGGAGACATCGAGGGCGCCGCTGGAGGAGGGATTGTTGGTGACGGTGATATTGGCGATTTTGGCGAGGTCCTCGATACGTTGTTCACGGGTATCGCGCAGATCATTGGCCCGACCGGCGCCGCCGAGTTCCGCGGCGACGATGCTGGCGTTGAGATGGGCGATGTCCGTGAGGGCAGCATTGGCCAACTCGACGTCGGAAGCGACGGACTGGTCGAGGGCGTTATCGACGTCATCGAGGCGCCGGGCGATTTGAGAAAACTGGGTGGTAAGGTCCTGGGCTTTGGCGACCAGGATCTGTCGTTCCGCGAGTGAGGAGGGTTGGGAGGACAGGCTTTGGAAGCCGTTGAACAGGCTTGAGATATCTTCGGCCAGGGAGTGCTGGGTGCCGCTGTCCGAGGTTGTGGTACCCTGGAGATCGAGTTGTTGCCCCAAACTGGCCTGGGAGTATTGGAGGGCGCGTTGTTGGGCATCGAGGGAAGAACCGGTACCTGAGCTCGGATTGGATTTGGCGATCGAGAAGATCGTCCCGCAATTGGTTGATGCCGGCGGCGTCGACGCCTGAACCCTGGAGGCCGATGGCGGTGGGGACGGCATTGGCGGTTTGGATAACCAGTCGCTGCCTGGCGTAGGCGGGATTATTGACATTGGCGAGGTTATGACCGGCGACCTCCGTGCCCTCCTGCTGGGTGGCGAGGGAGCGGGTGGCAAGACTCAGGGTGCCGAATAGTCCAAGCATAAGGTTCGATCAGCCTATGGCTTCGTAGAGGACACGGGAAGGAACACTGGCGGAGGGGCGGGAGCCCCGATCGTTGTAGGCGGCAGTTTCCTGGACGGGTGCAAAGGAGCTGATGAATCGTTGCATCAGCTCGAGGGATCGGCTCAGAAGCAGGTGATTCTGTTGGGCACACTGTTGGACGCGGACCAGGAGTTGATTGTTTTCGTCTACGAGGGCCTGGATCAACGGCTGATAATCTCCGGGTAGATGAGGGATGAGCAGGGAGAATTCCTTCAATTCCTCGGGAGCATATTCCGCGGCGACGGCGTGACGGCAGTGTTCGCGATACTGGCGCGCCTGGCGGAGCGTGTCGGCCTGTTGCTGAACGTCGGCGACCGATCGGAACAGGTCGTCGGTGGAACGATGGATGACGAAGTGTTGCTGGCGTTCGAGGAGCGCGAGGATCTCGCCATAATGTTGGAGTTCGTCGCGAAGGGCGGCGACAAGTTGATCGAGCTTGGGTTTCATGGCGTGGGGTTAAGGGCGTGGGGGAAAGGAACTCGAGCAGGCCACTTGTCCAGGCCCGGCAGAGCCATCAAGGGTAGTGTCAGGTGGCGCAGCGGCCGGGGGAGGGGAGATCTGGGCAACGGGTTGCCATTGAGCCTGGAGGGCATTGGCCAAGCCAAATGCACCGCTGCGGCTAATGGCAGTAGCGAGTTGATCATTGATCATGTCAGCATAGACATCGGATGCTGTTGACGATGAGTTGAGGTCGGATGCGATGACAGTGCGGCGGGCGGAGGTCAAGATCTGACGAAGGAGCACAGCCTCGAACTGACGGGAGGCTTCGGCGATTTTTTCGGATTCGGAGAGGCGGGGGCTCGAGGCGATGCGGTCCAAGGGGATGCCGGCAGCGGGGGAGAGCAAGCTGGAAGGGGAGATGGGCATATCAGCGCATGATTAACTCGGCTTGGAGCGCCCCGGCCTGTTTCATGGCCTGGAATATGGCCATCGTATCGCGGGGGGTAAGGCCGAGAGCATTAAGGGATGAGGCGACCTGATCGACGGTGGGCATGTCCGGGAGAGGGACGAGGGAAGCCCGTTGTTCGGCGACCTGGGTATCGGTGCTGGGGGTGACCACGGTGGAACCATTAGGGCTGAAGGCATTCGGTTGGGAGACATTCAGCGTGGACGCGATGGTGATGGTGAGATTCCCGTGGGCGACGGCACAACTGGCGATGCGGATATGAGAAGTGGCGACAATCGTGCCGGTGCGTTCGTTTATGATAATTCTGGCGGGAACATCGGCTTCCACCTCGAGGCTTTCGATGCTGGCGATGAAATCGACGGGGCGGGAGGCATCCTCGGCAGGCATCGTGATGGCGACGGTCGTCGAGTCGAGTGGACGGGCGCTCTCGGGGTAGGTTTGGTTGATCGTAGCGGCGAGCCGGGATGCGGAGGTAAAATCCGGTTCGCGGAGCAGGAGTTCAATCATGTTATCGTGAACGATTTCAGTGGGGATTTCTCGTTCGATGAGGGCGCCGCTGATGATCTGACCGGTGGTCGGATGATTTTTTTGGACGGTGGCGCCGCCGCCGCCATCGGGACCGGCGCTGACTCCGCCAATGGCGACCGGGCCCTGGGCGACGGCGTAGACCGTGCCATCGGCGCCGATCAGCGGGGTTTGGAGGAGGATTCCGCCCTGGAGCGTTTTGGCATCGCCCATGGAAGAGACTGTGACATCGATACGGCTGCCGGGTTTCTTGAATGCGGGAATATCGGCGGTAACCATCACCGCCGCGACATTTTTTGAGGAGAGGGTGGCCGTGGGGATGGAGATGCCATGGCGTTGGAGAAGGTTGGCGATACTTTGGAGGGTGTAGACGGGATTACGATCACCATCCCCGGCGATGCCGGAGATCAGGCCATACCCGACAAGTTGATTGTCTCGGGCGCCGGCCACGACAGCGAGGTCTTTGACGCGGGCCGTGAGGGCGAGACAACTGGATGAGATCACCAGCAGCAGGGTGAGGATTAATGGATAGCGCGTTTGGGGCATGTTTAGAAGGGGGTGACTTTGTCCCAGATCCGGAGAAACCAACCTTTGCGTTGGCTGTCGGCGACGGTGCCTTTGGAGAGATAATGGATGGAGGCGTCGGCGATCTGGTAGCTATAGATCGTGTTTTGTGCGGTGATATCCTCGGCACGGACGACACCGCGCAGGATGGCGTCAGTCGATTCGCGGGAGATCTTGGTTTGTCGCCGGCCTTCGATGATGAGGTTTTTGTTAGGGAGAGTGTCGACGACGCGGACGGCGATGCGGGTGGTGATGCGTTCGGAGTTGTTCACCTTGCCACCGCCGTCGAATGACTGTTTGGAGCCAAGGTTGAGGGCGGGCAATGTGCCGGCTTTGGTGAGGAGCCCGCTGGCGCCGGGGCTGTACAGGAAGGTGTTGACGGCAGCATCGACGCTCGCGCTTTTACTGGTGCGGGTGTTGTTTTCGATGGTGGAGGCGGTATTTTCCTGGACGAGGATGGTCAGGATATCCCCGACGCTGTGGGCTCGCTTGTCGGCAAACATGGAACGGGCGGCATCATCGTTCCAGAGCGACTGGGCGGTAAGCGGGAGACAGGCAATGCCGGCGGCAAGGAGCAGGGCCAGACGGAGTTTAAAGACAGATGAGGATGGAGTGTTCATTTTGGACGATCCCAGTAAGTTCGCGCCGGGTGCGGGGGTTGCGGACACGGACCATTTGGCCAACATGACCGTCTTCGAGGGCTTCGACTTTTAAAGAGATGGTGAGAGGACCATTGCGAATGATAGCCGGGACCTGATGACCACGGAGGACGATGGATCGTTGGCGGACGTAACGATTCAGGATGGGTTGATCCGCATTGACGTTCACCATGAGCTCGAGGGAGGTATCGGAGCGGGCATCGAGAGACAAGGTCTCGTGCACGGAGAGGATATCGCGCCGTTCGGCAATCAGATCGGCATTGGCGAGGAGCTGGCCGCGTCGCAAGGGGGAACGCGCGATGAGGACTTCCTGCCAGAGCTGGGCCTGGAGCGGGAGTTGCCAGTGGCCGACGCGTTCATTCGCAGCGATCAACTCGAACCGAACGATAAAGAACGGACTTACGCCGGTAGTGGGGAGGTCCAGGATGCGGATGGTGAGCGGCTCGTCGGGGACTGGAATGGGAGTCCAGGGTCGGGGGAAGCGCAGTTCCAGTTCGCCCTGATCCTGAAGTTTCGATTCGGCGATCGCCTGAGTGAGGAGCGCTTTCAGTTCGGTTTCATCGAGGATTCGGGACCGGCGGGAGATTTGTATTTGGTTCGCTCCTGTCCAGTTCGTGGCGACCAGGATTGGGGCAGATCGGCGGATAAGCTCAGTGATTTGAAAGCGGGAGAGGACGATGAACCGGCCGGGGGGTGGTGCGGTGGCAAGCCGCACATCAGGGATGGCGTTTGTCGCATCAGAAGCGACGAGCTGATGGAGAGAGATCCCCGAGCTATCGACCGTGGCCTGGGGCAATAGACGCAACGATAGATTGGAGTCGGAATCGGAAGCGGGTTGCGTCGAGGCGAGAATGGGGATGGAACAGAGGGTCAGGACAAGGACGAGTGCGGAGGGCAGAGATCGATAAAGAAGCAGGCGTTGGTGGAATAAGTCCATGTGGCAGGGAGTAGGCGCGGGGTGGATCAGCGGCTGAGGTTATTGCCCATTTGCATCATTTCGTCGGCCGCCTGGATGGCCTTGGCATTCACCTCATAGGCGCGTTGGGCGAGGATCATATTGACCATTTCCTCAACCACCTTGACGTTTGAAAGCTCGAGAAAGCCCTGCTGAAGTTCGCCGAATCCGTTTTCGCCGGGGTTGCCGATTTCGGCATTGCCGGACGCGGGAGACTCGCGATAGAGATTGCGGCCGAGGCTCTCGAGTCCGCCCGGGTTGGCAAACCGAACTGTCTGAACCCGGAAGTTCTGGGTTCCATTGGGTCCGTAGGTAGTGACTTCGCCATTGGGGGCAATATTGATTTTGGAAATATCGGCCGTGATGGGTTGCCATCCTCCCTGAAGCGGCAGACCGTCGCTGGTGACGACTTGTCCGTCGGCGGAGGTTTTCAGGGCGCCATCGCGAGTAAAAGCCCGGGAACCGTCGGGGAGCTGGACTTCAAGAAAACCATCCCCCTGGATGGCGATGTCGAGGCGTTCGCCGGTCTGGGTGAATTCGCCGTCGGTGAAGATGCGCGAAGTGGCGACGGCCTGGGAGCCGTGACCGACCTGAAGGCCGGTGGGGAGTTGGAAGCCGTTGCCCTGTTCGGCGCCGGCGGGTCGGATGGTTTGGTAAAGGAGATCCTGGAACTCGATCTTGGCTTTCTTATATCCGGTGGTATTGACGTTAGCGAGGTTATTGGCAATGACGTCGAGGTTGAGTTGTTGGGAATACATCCCAGCGGCAGAGGAATAGAGGGCTCGCATCATAGGTCAGGGACGGCTCAGGGGTTTCCGAGTTGTTCGATGGTTTTGGCCATCCGTTGATCCTGGATCTGAATGACGCGCTGGTTGGCCTCAAACGCCCGCATGGAGGTCATGAGATTGGCCATTTCGGTTGAGACCGAAGTATTGGAGCCTTCGATCCAACCCTGGCGGAGGGTCGTTTGCGTGGGCACGGCCCGCATCAGATTCGGGTCGTTGGCGAGAAAGAGGCCCCCGGAGATAGGTTTTAAGAGTTGCGGCTGATCGAAGTCGACCGGGCGGATGCTCCCCAACTGGTCCGTGCCCTGGCTGATTTCCCCGCTTGCGGAGATGGTGACCGGTGCGGGGTTATTCGAATCGATCTGGACGGGCCCGGAGTCGCCGAGGACAGGGAATCCTTGTTTGGTGGTGAGCTGGCCCTGGCCGTTAAATCGGAATTCGCCGTCTCGGGTGAACGCGCTGGAGCCGTTGGGGAGCTGGACTTCGAAAAAGCCGGATCCCTCGATGGCGAGGTCAGTATTCACCCCGGTATAGCGAAGTTCTCCTGGGACGAAGTTCGTGCTGGTGGAGGCGCTGGGGAGGGCGAAATGGGCGGTCGCCCCGGGGACTGCCTGGCCGGGAGCGGGGAGAAGTCCAGCGCGGACGGCTTCGACGTTGAGCTCTTGTTTTCGGAACCCGGGGGTAGAGCTGGACGCGAGATTATCTGCGATGACTTCCTGCCAGCGGGCGTTGGCGTTGAGGGCGGAAGCTGCCTGGTAGAGGCTGATGTTCATCGTGTGAGGGTTCGAGCACTGAACATGCCAGCGCTTGGCGGCGGCTGATTGCAGGCTTTTTGGAGAGGACTCGCCGTTGGGGCGGCAAATGATGCGGGGTGGCAGGGAGAAATTGCCGGGAATCGAAACACCGCGGATATGGGCACAACATAACCCAGCCCAATTGAGGGACACCGTTCTAGAATTCGCAGTCGAGCTCGAGAATTTGTCCGCAGCAACACTGGATTCGAATACCGATGACACGATCCCCATCGCGGAGGAGAGTTACGGCAGGCGTGGGATTGGCGGGGGAGAGCGGAGGACTGGGTTGGAGACCCGACGCGGCCAGCGGCTTGAACGCAGCAGGCGACGCGGGAGGGGATGGCACGACGCGCAGGGAATTCGAGTCAGGCTTGATTGCTTCGGCAGCCGGCGGGCACAGGGGTTTAAAATCGGATGGCATGAGCGGGATCAAGGCGCGTCGGGGATAAGCGAGAGGAGGACGTTGACGCGCCGGTTGGTTTCGCTATCGGGAGGTTCATTGGGCATGGGGATCGTGTCGGCGAATCCGGCGACTTTGCGGATTCGATTTCGGGCGACTCCATGTTCGACAAGTTTGCGGCGTGCGGCGTTGGCGCGGTCGGCGGAGATTTCCCAGTCGCCATAATCGGGCGAGGGCGGGGTCCACCCCGATTCGGTATGGCCTTCGAGGTCGATGGCGAAGGAGTTGTAGCGGGAGAGTTCCCATGCGAGGGTGGAAAAGACCCAATCGCCATAGGGGGTGAAGCGGGTGGATTGCGGTTCGAATATCGGTCGGCGCGAGCGATCGAAGACAGTGATGCGGAGGCCGTCCGGGGTAAGTTCCAGTTTGACCGATTGGCTATTGGGATCGTCGAGTTCGATTTTCAGGGATTTGAGGAGGTCTTCGTTGAGACGACGGAGCATGGTGAGTTCGACGGCGGAGGCGGAATCAAAATTCTTGGAGTGATCGCGGACGGCCTGAGAATCCGGGTTGGGTATGATGCCGACACTTTCCTTGGTCACGGAGGCGAAAGGATTCCGGAACGCGCGTTCGACGGCTTCTTTGATTCGGTTATCCTGGGCGGTGAGCCAGAGGACAAGGAAGAGGGCCATCATGGCCGTGGTAAAGTCGGCATAAGCGACTTTCCAACTGCCACCGTGGTGACCTCTCTTGGACATGGGTCAGGATTTGGGAGTGATGTTGACAGACTTCAACATGGCCTCGAGGTAGTCCGCATCGGGTTTGACGTCCTGGCTAAGACCGCGTCGGGCGACTTCAATGGCCACGACCGGGGCCATGCCGTTGGCGAAGGCGAGCACGGCAGCGGCGATGCAGCGAATGTAGGCGAGTTTGGCGGCATTGACGAATTCGATATTGACGGCGAGTGGATGCATGAAGCCGTAGGACAGGAAGATGCCGAGGAACGTGCCGACGAGGGCGGCGGCGACCTTGTGGCCAATTTCCTCAATCGGTCCGGCGATGGATCCCATGGTAATGACAATGCCCATGACGGCGGCGACAATCCCGAAGCCGGGCATGGCATCGGCGGCTTTGGCGAGCACATTGACCGGCTGGTATTCCTCCTCTTCGAGGCTGTGCATTTCGATATCGAGGAGGAGTTTGAGCTGATCGGGTTTGATTTTGCCGTCGATGATCGGGCGAAGCCCGTCGCAGAGGAAGGTAAGGGCGCTGCGGTTAGCGGCGAGCGATGGATACTGGGCGAAGATGTTGGAGGATTGGGGCTGGAAGACATGTTCCTCGAGGGCGATCATTCCATTGCGTCGGCCGAGCATGAACAGTTCGTAGAGGGCTTTGAAAAGATCTTCGTATGAGCGGCGCGAGTGAGGGGGGCCCTTGAGCGTTGCGAGCGACTTGCGGATGAGCAGTTGAATCACATTCCGCGGGGACATAATGACGAGCGCGCCGAGGGCGGCACCGCCGATGATCACCCATTCGGAGAAATGAAGCAGGGCGCCGACGTGGCCCCCGCCCATGATGAATCCGCCCAAAACGGAAAAGAGAACGATGATTGCGCCGATGAATACCGTCATAACATTAGCGTCATCGGCCGGGTTAGAGGATTTCCGGGTCCGTGCGCCGCAGGTAACTGCGGATGGCGAGGATGGCCTGGGAGTGGATCTGGCAGATCCGGGATTCGGTGACGCCGAACAGTTCGGCGATTTCGCGGAGCCGGAGGTCCTCGAAATAGTAAAGGGCGAGGACTTTTCGTTGCATATCCGGCAAGGCCTCCAGACGGCCCGCAATCAATCGCGCGAGCTCCCGATCGGCGGTCCGCTCCGCCGGGTGCGGTTGAGCCGGATCGGCGAGGGTATCACTGATGGGCGGACCTGAGGCGGATTCGTGGCTGCGGACGGAATCGAGGCAGACAAAGGTGGCCGGCCGGATTTCGTCCAAAAGTTGGAGATAGTCATCCAGGGAGAGGTTGAGGGCGCGAGCCACTTCGGAGTCGGTTGGGATGCGGGACTCGCGTTGTTCGATCTGATGCATCGCCTCCTGGACTTTGCGGGCCTTGTCATGGATGGAACGCGGGACCCAGTCGAGCCGACGCAATTCATCGAAGACAGCGCCACGGATTCGGACGCGGGCATACGATTCGAACGGGGTCCCGGTTGAGGAATCGAATCGGCGGACGGCATCAAGGAGTCCGACGAGTCCGGCGCTATGGAGATCGTCAAGCGAGAGGTGGGAGGGGAGGGTGAGGGCAAGGCGTCCGACGATAGATTTAACGAGGGGCAAGTGTTGGACGACGAGTTCATTTTCGGCGTCGCTTCCGGGGCCGGCGGCGAGGTATCGGTGCCAGAGGGCGGAGCCACCGGCGGGAGACGGAGCGAGGGATGGTCCGGTGGTCGTGGGGAGGTCAAGGCAGGGGCTCATGGTCGGTGTGACTTAGGTGTGGGCTGGCCCGGTTTTGAGGGGACGGGTTGATCCTGGTGAGCGAGCGAAAGATTGCGTGACCAGTGGCGACCCCACCATCCGCAGAGAAGGCAGGCGACATAGGCGGCGAGGGTGGCGCGCCAGAGAAGCGTGGGCCATGGGACGTGCTGGATCCAGCCGGCGCCGAGGCCAGTGAGGAATCCGGCGAGCGCGCCTGAAAGCATCAGCAGTTTCATAAGGAAGTCACCGTGGCTGGAAGTTTAGCAGGAAGGTTGCCAGCGATGCCGCGTCCGGCCGGCCAGGGTTGAAGGAGCTCGGCTGTTGGGAACTGACGCGCGAGGATCTGGTCCGGGGTCGCGGGGAGGAAGTCGCCGGGTATGTTTTGCCCGGCCGCGAGGTAGCGCAGCGAGCAATTTGTGCCTAGGACGAGATTCCAGAGTTTGCCCCACCGTGTCTCCTCGTCGAGATGAGTGATGATGAGGTCTTCGAGTGGCAGAACGGCGAAGGCGCGGATTTGGGCGAAGAGGAGAGGCAGATCGTAAGCGCCGTTGAGCACCAGGTGAATTTGCGGCGAAGGATAGAGGGCAAGTTGTCGCGCCAGGCTGGAGATGGCGGCGGGAATCTGCCAATCGACGCCGGGAAGATCAATGAATCGAACGACATCATCGGCGGAAGGATCATCGAGCCGCCAAACGCGTTCAGTGGGGACGCCTAGAATTTCCGCATAGACATCGACAAGATCGCCGCGGTTGGCAGAGGAACCGTCGAGACGCCAGACTTGGGCGGGGCGGTTCTCGACCAGCACGGTTTGGGCAAGCCACTTGCAAAGGCAGGTGCTCTTGCCTGCACCCGGAGCACCTATCAGGATGTGCGGCCGAATCGTGCGGTCGAGGGATTGTGCGGGTTTTCGCCAGAGGCTGGCGAGGGCCAGGCGGGAAAGGGCGATCTCCTGGACCAGTGAGTCGGGTGGAACCGGACCGTGCCGGCGGATGAGTTGATCGACAACGCGCTGTGCGTTGAGCGGAAGGAAACCGGCTCGCTCGAGGACCGGACCGATTCGCCATGAACGAGGCGAATCTTCCTGGGCGCCGGGCAGGTCGTTTGGATCGTCGGGATTAAAATTCCCGGCGAGAAGACTGTCATGGGGGTGGATTCCGGCGAGGGTCCCAGGAGTTTCGGTGGAGGCTGGCGTAAAATGGTGATCGGGCAGGGCAGGTTCGTTGGAGGTCAGGTCAAGACGGGAGGAGGGCGCTTCCGGACGGTGAGCGAGCACTTCGAATTTGGGTCGCGACCAGAGGCGAGAGAGGCCCTTCAGGGGTAGGGGCCGGACATGAACGACGACGGCATCAGGTCCGAGTTGGGCGCGGATCTGAGCGACTGCATCGTGAGCGGAATCGGCGATGAAAGGGATCAGGTTCACAGGAGTTGAGTTGGGTTATGCCGGGGCGGGGATAACGCCGGTATTCAGGATGTCCACGCGAGCCGGGATCTCCGAGTAGGAGAGGACAGCGAGATCGGCGAAGGAGGTTTCGAAGAAGCGCCGGAAGGCGAGCCGGATTTGGGGCGCGCAGAGGACAACCGGAGGCAAGCCGGAGGCGAGGGCCTGCTGGATCCGGCTGGAGAGTTGTTCGACGATATGTCGGGCGAGGCTGGGCTCCATGACGAGCGAGATTTCAGTGGGTGACTGGCGAATGCCCAGGGCGATCAACTGTTCCAGTTGGGGATCGAAACTGATGGCGTGGAGTTGGCCTTTGTCCGTCTGAAAGGGGCGGACAATCTGGGGGCCGACCGCGCGGCGCGCGTATTCGGAGAGTTCGTCCGGGTTCTTGGTTGTGGCGGCATGGTTTCCGATCTTTTCCAGAATGCCCGGCAGATTCCGGATGGAGACCCCTTCGGCGAGGAGATTCTGGAGGATACGCTGGATTTGACCGAGGGAAAGGAGAGCGGGAACGAGTTCGGAGATGACCGCGGGATGGGTTTGCTTGAGATGATCGAGGAGGAGTTGGACATCCTGGCGGCTGAGAATCTCGTGGGCGTGTCGTTTGACGGCCTCGGAGAGATGCGTGACGAGGACCGAGGCGGCGTCGACGACGGTGTAACCGGCGGCTTCGGCCGATTTGCGTTCGGCATCATTGATCCAGGTGGCGGGGAGTTTAAACACGGGTTCCACGGTGGGGATGCCATTCAGAGTGGTTTTGGAGTTGGTGGCGTTCATGGCAAGCCAATGGCCGGGCATGAGTTCGCCTTGGGCGACGGTGTCGCCTTTGAGGAGGAAACGATATTCGTTGGGGCGCAATTGGAGGTTATCGCGCAGGCGGATGGGCGGCACAATGACTCCGATTTCCTGGGCGAACGTGCGGCGAACGCCGGTCACCCGATCGAGGAGGTCGCCGCCGCGGCGGGCATCGGCGAGCCGGACGAGGCCGTAACCGAGTTCGATTTGGAGGGTGTCCAGGTCGAGGAGCGTTTCAAGTTTATCGGGCGCGTTAGCGCCAGAAGCCTTCGCGGCATTGGGATCGGTGGTCGAGTTCGCGTCGGCAGCGTTCTCGCCCGCCCCGCAGGTGAGTTGGCGTTCTTTACGGAGGGATCGACCGAGGAAAAAGATGATCAGCGCGAGGGAAATAAAAGGAATAATGGGGAGTCCGGGATCGCGGCGAAGGTGGCGAGCATGACACTGAGGATCGTCAGCGCTCGAGGATAGTGAAGCAATTGCTGCCCGAGTTCGCGACCGAGGTCATCTTTGGCGGCGGCGCGGGTAACGAGGATGCCGGCGGCGGTGGAGGTGATGAGGGCAGGGATCTGGGAGACTAATCCGTCGCCGATGGAGAGGAGCGTGAAGCGTTGGAGGGCTTCGCTGACCCCCATGCCTTTTTGAAGAATGCCGATTGCGAATCCGCCGATGATATTGATGAGCGTAATGAGGATGGCCGCGATGGCGTCGCCGCGGACGAACTTGCTGGCGCCGTCCATGGCCCCGTAGAAGTCGGCATCCTGTTCGACCCGCCGGCGTCGCTCGCGGGCTTCGGACATCATTAATGACGCCGGCGTTGAGTTCGGCATCGATGGCCATTTGTTTGCCGGGCATGGCATCGAGGGTGAAACGGGCGGCGACTTCGGCGATGCGCCCGGCGCCTTTGGTGATGACGATGAAGTTGATAAGGACGAGGATGCCAAAGACGACGAGACCCACGACGTAATTGCCCCGGACGACGAAATTGCCGAAGGCCTGGATGATGTGCCCGGCGTTACCATCCAGCAGGATCAGACGAGTCGAGGCAATATTCAGGGCAAGACGGTAGAGTGTAATGAACAGGAGCAGCGTGGGAAAACCGGTGAAATCCGCGGGCGCCTTGACGTAAAGGATAACGAGCAGGATGAGGAGCGAGAGTGTGATGCTGATGGCGAGCAGCCCGTCGAGCAGGAACGGGGGGATCGGCAGGATCATCAGGAGCATCGTTCCGAACAGTCCAACCGTCAGGAAGAGATCGCCGTTGTGGAAGAGGCGGCTCAGATTGGAGGGGCGTGGTGGCATGCCAGGTTCAGATGATCGAATGGTTTTCGCGGTAGTAACGGTAGGCATTTACGCGGTAGGCCCACGCAAGAAGTTCCGCAACGGCGGCATAGAGTTCGGCCGGGATCTCGTGCCCGACACGGCCATGACGGAAAAGAAGGCGCGCGAGCGGTTTGTTCTCCACCACGGGGATCTGGTGTTGTCGGGCGAGATCACGGATCCGTTGAGCGTTGAGACGTGATCCGCTGGCGACGATGCGGGGGGCCTGCATGGAGCGGCGATCATAGCGAAGGGCGACAGCGAGATGGGTCGGGTTGGTGACGACGACATCGGCCGTGGGAACATCGAGGAGCATACGGCGCTTGGCGGCGGCCTGGCGCCGGCGCCGTTGCCGGGTTTTGACAAGCGGATCGCCTTCGGAGTTTTTGACTTCGTCGCGCACTTCGGTACGGGTCATCATGAGATCCTGATGAGTGCGCCAGAGGCGGTAGCCGTAGTCCATCGCACCCAGGATGGCGAGGGCGAACAGGACACGGATCGTGATCTTGAGTGAAGAACTGGCCAGGAAATCAGTGATGGCGGCCAGCTCGACCGGGGAGGTGAGCACCGGATGAATCACGACGGTCCGCACGACACTGGCAATCAATCCGATAATCACAACAAGCTTGAGCGCGGCAAGGAGGGCGGGGACGGCGCCTTGAAACGAGAAGATCCGCTGGCAACCTTTCATGGGATCGACGCGCTCCCATTTCATGGCGAGGGCTTCCGCTGCGGTTTGGAACCGGCTTTGAAGTCCGCCCGCAAGGAGGCCGGCGAATACGGCAGCGATAAAGCTGGGTGCCACGCAGGATCCGGTGACCAGGACGGCCTGGATCGCATGTCCTTGCATGGTGCCCAGGGTAACGGGCATGTCGTGGAGGTGCCCCAATATGGAACTGAAGGCGAAGGCGAGACGGCTCCAGGTTTCGGAGCCCGTGAAAAGTAACATGAGCGCGCTGGCCCCGAGCACGAAGACGGTTTGGACCTCGGGGCTGCGGGCGAAGTTGCCTTGTTTACGGGCCTCGTCCAGTTTGCGCGGCGTCGGTTGTTCAGTTTTCTCGCCTTGTTGCTCGCTCATGACATGGTGGAGATGAGGTTCACGAGGGGATCAACCGGTGGCTCCGACCAGGTGTGCGACCTGTAACAGATCTTCGGGCAGGCGTTGGAGGTAACGGACGATGTGGACGGTAATGAGCTGAAAGGTCATGCCGAGGACGATGAGCCCGGCCAGAATGCGAACGGAAAAGCTTTCGTAAAAGACATTGATCTGGGGCACTGCCCGGGCCAGGACAGCGAACAGGATGGAGACCAGGAATGCCACGGCGACCATGGGCGCGGCGATTTGCAGGGCGAGATGGAAGACCTCCTGTGATCGAGTGATGATGTCGATCACCAACGGTTCGGATAACGACCCTCCACCCGCAGGAAGAAGCAGGTACGATCGATGAAAAGCCAACAGGAGCGAATGATGCAGGTCGAGGCATAGCCAAAGAACCATGACGAGCTGGCTGAGGATCGCGGCCGGCGGGCTGCCCTGGGTGCTGGAAAGGGGATTGAAACTCGAGGGGAGGGCGAGGCCGATCTCGGTCCCGACGATTGACCCGGCGAGTTCGAGCGCGAAGAAGATCATTCGACTGACGAGGCCGAGGAGAAGCCCAATGCAAAGCTCGAGGGCCATGATGGCCACCACCCCCCATAGGTTCGCGGTGGGCAATGGCATGGGTGGGAGCATGGGGCCGACGAGGAAAGCCACCGCCGCGGCGAGGGCGATCCGGATACGGGCGGGCATATTTGCGCCGGAGAAGACAGGAATGACGGCGAGCATCCCGCTGATACGGAGGAAGGCCAGGAACCAACATGTGATGTCGCACTTCATCCATTCGCGGTGGGAATCATCGGACGAGATCGGGCATTTTCTCGATCATTGCGCGGGTGAATTCGATGAGACTTCGCATGGTCCAGGGGAGGAGCACGATCATTACGGTGACGACGCCCAGGACTTTCGGCACGAACGTGAGCGACTGTTCCTGGATGGAAGTGACGGCCTGGAACAGACTCACCGCGAGGCCAATGATCATGCCTGTCACTAGAATCGGTGCGGCGAGCATGACCGCATGAAAGACCATCGTCTTCAAAAGTTCGGCAGCGAGTTCGGGGTTCATGGTCGCGTTGGGAGTTGGGGTGCGATCCGGTTAACTTCCGAAACTGAGGACCACGGAATGGACGACCAGATTCCAGCCGTCGACCAGGACGAAAAGCAGGATCTTGAGAGGCATGGAAATGGTCATGGGCGGCATCATCATCATTCCCATGCTCATGAGCACCGTGGCCACCACGATATCGATGAGTATGAACGGCACGAAGAGCAGGAACCCCATCTGAAATGCAGTTCGAAGCTCACTCAGGATGAAGCCCGGAATGACGACGCGTAGCGGCAATTGCTCGGGAACGGTGGGGCCGAGTTTGGCCAGGGCCACGAATAATTCGACGTCTTTGGGCCGGCTTTGGTGGAGCATGAACGTCCGAATCGGCGCCGCCGCTCGTTCGAGGGCCTCCGTGCCGGTGAGCTTATTTTCGCGGTACGGCGTGAGCGCCTCGGCATTGATGCGATCCCAGACCGGGGCCATGATGAAGAAAGTGAGGAAAAGGGAGAGGCCGATGATGAGCTGGTTGGCCGGGGTGCCCTGGAGGGAAAGGGCGCTGCGAACGAAGGAAAGGACAATCACAATTCGAGTGAAACAGGTCATCAACAAGATAATGGAAGGGGCCAGGCTGAGCAGCGTGATGGTGAAGAGAATCTGGATCGCGGAATCGACCTGTTGCGGTTGGGTGAGGCCGCTGGTGCCGATGTTCAGGCTGAAGGCCGCGTTGGTCAGTTGGGCAATGGATGGAACCGGCGCCGGTGGCACAGGCGCCTGAGCCGCGCGGGCGACAGTGCCTGCGAGCACCAGGACAACAATCCCGAGAATGAAAGGAGGAGTGTGCCGCCGGCGCGCGGAAGGCAGGATGGATAGTGGCCCGTTCATCGATTGGGTTTACGGGTCAAGCAACTTATCAGAGCCGCGGAAAACCCTTTGTTGGGCGCAGCGGGTTCAGCCGGGCCATCGGTGGATTCCGGGAGCAACGTCAGGAGTGTTATCCCGCCCGGAGATGCGCCGATCAACATGCGCTGCTGATCGTAGCCGACCACGAAGAGAAGTTGCCGATTGCCGAGCGACTTGGCCTCGAGAATGTTCAAACGCGCGAGGGCACCGTGCCGGTGGGCAACCCGCTGCCAGTTTCGTAACAACCAGATGCCCGCAAAAAAAAGCGCGATGACCAGTGCGAAGGCGCCGAGCAAGCGAAGAATGGAAAAACCGGCATCCTCAAGCGTAGGCGCCTTTGATAGTTGGATCGAGGAGTCGGCGGATGCGGCGCCCAGGGCGGGGACTGCGCTGAACAGCAGGAACACGGCGATTGTCCACACCGAAGGAATGCACGCCCCCTGGAACCGAGTTCGGCGAATCCGGACGTGTTTTGAAAGTGGGTTGTTGGCCATAGCAACAGGACGGGACAAGTTTTAGCAGCCGGTATGCCGCCGGCAAAAAAGGCCATTTACCGGGGGTTTCGCCGCGGAGCGCGGCGGGATGAGGAAAATGTTACCGGGTTACCCGGGCAACTCTGGAGGGGTGCACGGACCGAGTTCTGATTTGTCTTTCCCCGTGGGCTGGAGTTTCGTCGCCGGGGATTTTGGTCTATTGCCAGCCATGAGGGACCGGAACCTGGTCGGCCCGCAGCATGTTCGAGGAATCAAGTGTTCGAGCTCAAACGGTTTTCGAGCTCACACTTTCTCCGTGAGGATTTGCCATACCCGCAGAGCCTCCGTTGCACTCCATGCCTGCGCGTCACAACCCCGTGGCAGATGCGGGCTATCGCCGTCCAGGATCTCCGGCAATTGGCCGATGCAGCCATCCTCCAACAGCGGTTGGAGGCTCAACAGATAACCTTTGGCGGCGGCCCGACTCGCCGGTGACTTGTCCCAAGCGCGAAACAGGGCTTCCGCGAACACGGGAAGCACCCATACCCAGGCCGTGCCGTTGTGATACGCGGGTTTGCGCCGCGTGTCTTCGTCGCCTTCGTATCGGCCCCAATAGGGCTCCTGCGGCTGGTTCAGCAAACGCCCGTCCCCGCCGCGGATCTCCAGCGGACGCTTCACAGGCAGTGGCGCCAGCGATCGCACTGCGCCCGGGATTACCAGGTGACGACGCGCGGCCTCGACACTGCGCTGGGCGCGCTCGCCCTTTACGGCCTCGAGGCTCACCGCCAGAAGTCCGTTACTCCGCAAAGCATCATCGATCGCCGCGAGATGCGCGGGGACACCTTTCCCGGCATGAAGGACATCGGCCCACCAACCTTGAGCGTCGAGCCAGTAGAACCGGTGCAGGGATTCTTCGGCATGATGGGCCAAATCCGTCCACGATTGCGCCTCGGGACCCGAATCGATCCTGGCCAATTGGCGCAAGAGGCGGATCCACAGCACCTGGATTTCAATGGGATAACCCTCGCGGGGCGTGCAGGCAGGATGATTGGTATCCATCCAGGTGAAATGCGCCGGACTCCAAATCAGCCCGGAGCCGGGGTCCATGCCTATACCCGTGGAGGTGCCTTTCGCATAGTGGGTGGCAATGGATCGGAGGACATCGAAGAGCGTTCGGCCCTTGGCATCGATGGGCCGATGATAGAGTGCGCGCAGGGCTTCCGGCGCCCGCTCCACTCCCGGTGAGCTCAGAGGCGCAGCCGCGTCGTAGCCCCGGGTCGACCACTCCTCGCAAACCAAACCGAACCACAACGGAGCGTCACTCGTTTCGCGGTTGGAGGCATCCTCCCCGTGTATCGTATTGGGGAGCGTGCCCTCTTCTTCGAATCGGCCAAAGGTACGGAGTATTTGTTCCACCTCGTCCACCATCCCGGCGGAGAGCATCCCCCGCGCGCAGATCAGTGTGTCCCGGCCCCAATCAAGGAACCATGGATATCCCGCAATCACCGTCTTGCCCGCGTCTCGCCTCACGACGAATGACTGAATGGCCTGCCGCATCTGTTTCGAAAATGTCTCCTCTTCCGAGTCGGCGATCGTGCCTGCTTGGGTCGGGGGCCGGAGTGCAACTGCAGGGAAGTCCGGCGCGGGCTCGGGTTTGGGGTCACACTCAGCCGCGAGGATGACTTTGTGACCGGCCGGCAACGGGAAATCAAACCAGCCGGGACTGTATGCGTCCCCCGATCCCGTCATCCCCCGCGTCGCCTCCACCGGGTGCGGTATGTTCTCCGACCATTCCGGGTTGCGATGAAAAACACCGGCGCTCGTTGTCACCCGCAGATGGCGGTCTTCCGCGGGGTCGAAATCGAATCCCGCCTGGTTTGGCAGTACCCGCACGTGCGACTCGAAATGGGCCTCAGCTCCGGGGTTGCGCTTCGTTTCCCAATGAAAGTTGCGATCCTCGAGGTCCACCCGAATCGTAAGGCGCACTTCAACCGCGTCCGCCTCCGTTGGTCCGGGCTCGCGTTCGAATTGGATTTGGGTCGTGTTTTCGCCCGGCACCATGGCTGCCGTCATTCCAATCGGCACAGTGTGGCCGTCACCCGTGGGCACTGTGAAAAGCCACCTCGCCACCGGATCCGCTTCAAATCGGGTTAAAGTCTCCCCATTCAGCGGCGACAAAAACCCATTGGCCATCGCCCAGATTCGAACGCGTTTGGCGAAGACGTGTCGATCGACGGGCACCGATGGATGGAGGTTCGCTCCTACTAGGCAATCATACTTGGACGTTATCCGGCCAACATCCACGCAAAGCCGGCTCATCCCTCCCCGGCCGTTCGTCAGGAGCACCAGCGCGGCTTCCGGTGGGCCACGAAAAGATCCGCCGTCGGCCGCCCCCGCCGTCCATCGCTCACTCAGGAACTGAAGCGAAGCCGTCACGCGCGATACGGGCTTGCGCCAGAGCTCGACTTCAAGCTCGGCCCTCCCGGCTTTCGAGTCCGGAGGGAAGGCCGCGATAAACGCGTCTCGACTGGGTATGGATTCCGCACAGCGCGGCGTGGTCGCGCCAGGGCGTAAAAATGCCCGGAAGGGATCTGGGGACACGATCAGCAGCCAATGCTTGTCGGGCACCGGAGTAACCCGGCGCGCGTCCGCCGGAGTCCAGACGATCACAGGGGGATAACGCGGAACGGACTTCGCCATATTCAATGCGGCAAGGAGATCAGTCCGGGCCAACGCTCGATCGAGTTCCGTGAGTAGGGTCAGAAAACCGGCGGGATCATCCGACGCAAACTCCCCCAGGGCGCGCCAGTCGAAGGGTCCAATTTCTTCCGGATCTAATATCCGGGCCAGTGCCCCCAACGCCCAGGCTGCTTGTGCGCGGCGCCGGCGATAAGTCTCTCCCGCGCCTTTGGCGGGTGGATTCTCCACGGTCAGGCAATGACTGGCGCCGGGAGCCAGCGTAACCCGCCACTTTCCCGAAGGGAGGCTCTCGAATACCGGTGGCTTCGAACCGAGCAGGTCCGCCAGGGTTTTGCTCAAGGAACCTTGATTCTCCGTCAGGAAACCTGCCAGAAACGGCGCCTCCAGATCCACGGCATGGGGTTTGTCGGGATCCGTATTGATCAGCGAGAGGACGGATTGGGATCTCCCGGCCGCATCCCGACGCAACGCGAAGACATCCGCGCCGGTTGGTGAAGCCCGGATCAACTTTGCCCCGTCGAAAAAGCAGGGATGATCGGCGAGCAACTGGTTGAGCCTGGCCAACTGCTCCACCAAATTATCCGCGTTGCCCCAACTCAGCCCCGTGCAACCGTGAACCTCGATTTTTTCCGTGGCCAACCATTCCACCCCGCAAGTGAAACCGAACCCGCCGCTTACACTGGTCAAGGCGCAGAGCCGATTGCGCAGAAGAGACCACGCTCGGCTGCGTTTGGCCAAACGCAGGTTGTCGTGGGTCTCGCTGTAATGGATCAGCGTCCCGACACGTTCGCTCTGCTTGAATGCATGGTCGAGGTAACCGGAGATCTGCAGACCGGAGTATCCTGGAACAGTTCGGAGTAGGCCCATTGCATGCCCCCTTCCGTGAGCAACAATTCAGTGTCGTTCCAGGCGCCACCCAGGCCTTCGAGCAAAAATACGGAGTCGGGAAAATGCTGGCGGACCCGCGCAATGATGAAACGCCATACCGGCATGGGCACCTGGTAGCCGGCATCGCACCGAAATCCGTCGACGCCGCGCCGGCACCAGGTCAGAAACGCCTCCGCAATGACCTCCCACAGCGGACGGTGGGCGTCGTCCAATTTCACCAAATCCTCCCACGTAATCCCCCATGCACCGGGGCTGAGAAAAGTCCCGTCAGGCTGGCGCACAAACCACTCGGGATGCGCTTCCTGCAAGGTGGAGCTCCAGCCAGTGTGATTGATCACCAGATCCAATAGAAGGCGCGCCCCGTGCCCGTGTACCGTATCGGCAAGTTCCCGGAACTGCTCGATACCCGTCGTGCGCCGGTCAAATTCGATCAGCGCCGGATCAATCGCGGTGAGGTCCAGCCCGGCATATGGACTTCCATAGCGCCCGAGTCGGGCCAGCGTTGTCGGCGTGGGGTTCACCGGCAAGAGTTGAATCAGGCGGCAGCCCAAGCCATCGACGATGTGCGGCACGGCCGAAGTTACGTCCCGTAGCTTCCCTGAGGGCGGGATGACCGCATATTCCTGTTGGTCCAAACGCCGCAGTCTCGCTTCCAGGCGCGAGTCCGACGTGGTGGAGAGCCCGCGCGTCTTACCGAAGAGCCGCGGAAAGGCGCAATAAATTGTATTGGCGGTTCGACATCGATCGGGATGAACCGAGATTCCGCAATCGGCTCCGTCGGGCCACACCTGCCAGCCTTGGTCGTCGGTGGCATAGGCCTTGGCCTGGTAATAGCCCACCTCGGTAAAGGTCAATTCCAGCGCCCATTCCCCTTCCGTCTCCTCCATGGGGATGTCCCGCCACGAACTGATATCACCCCGACGCGGTCTCTCACGGGCGGTGATGACCTCCTGCTTCAACCGGGTTCCCCGCCCCAGATTCGTGCGCAGAAACGCCCGCCAACCCTCACCCCTCGGTAAGCCGTCGGCGCGATGCAACCGGAACCGTAACCGGTCGCCCACATAACAAATGACGCGTCCGTCCGCGGCTGGTTCCATGACCAACGCCGGTCTTTCACCGCTCGCGGAAATCATTAAGGCGATTCCTCCCCGATCAAAATCCCCGATTCGGAGGGCATGCAGATCAGCCAGCCATCAGGGTCTTCAGTTGGCGCAAGGCGGGGGGCACCGCCACCCACGGGTCTTCCGCCGATTCATATTCCAGCGCCACGTAACCCTGGTAGCCGCTCTCTCGCAGGATCCCAATCACTCGATCCAAATCGGCCGGCTCCTTTTGTTTCCCGCGCCTTTGAATCTCCACTTTCACTTGCACATTGACGGCGTACGGCGCGCAGCGCGCCAAATCGGCATAGGGATCCACCGTATGAAAGTTGCCCGTGTCGAGATTAATCCCGAACCAGGGGCTCTTCACCGCACGGACAATATCCAGCAAATCATCGGGCTCGGCCACAATCCCTCCGTGGTTCTCAAGTCCGAAGAAGATTCCTTTCCCGGCGGCATACTCGCAGCAGGTCTGGATGGTTTCGATGCACAACGATTTCGCTTCTTCGAGGGGCTGATTGTCCTGGCGTTGCCCGGCAAAAATCCGGATATGAGGCGCGCCCATCAGGGCCGCGCGATCGATCCACTGTTTCGCCCGCGCCAGTTCCTGATCCTGCTTCTCTCCGGGCGGCCAGGTGAAGGTGTTGCCGATCGCCGTGCCGCTGATTTCGATACCGCGCAGGAAGGCGTGCCTCCGGATCCGCAGCAGATAATCGTCGTCGACATCGGCGGGAAAGTAATAGCTCGTCAGCTCCGTGGCGTCACAATTCTGCTCGGCGCAGTAGTCGATGAACTGGAACAGGTCGATCGATCGATCCGCCGTGGCGGCAGCAGGTGGGGGCGCTCCCGTTTTGAAGAACTGCCGAAATGAATAGGCGGCGAGGCTCAACCTCATTCGAGCGCCGCCCGCTCGCACGATCGGTTCCATGGCCCGCGCCGGCAACATGGTCGGCAGGCAAACAGCCGTGATGAGTGTGTTCCGAAGAAAATCTCGGCGGGTGACGTTTTGCATAGCGCCCCGGACCCTACGGCAACCGGACGGAAAGGAGAAGTCTTCTGTAAAGACTCCCCGGGCCCCCGCAGACGACCCGGCGGTCAGCCGGGTCCGCCGGGTGGCTGGATCCGGAGAGACTTTTGGAAAGCGATGGGATTCCTGCAACCGACGGTTCACGAATCCAGCGATCGTCACCGGTGACGATCGCCTGAGCGCGCAAGGAACGGGTGCCGCGGACTCGTCGAGACCCGACGCCTGGGGTCCCCGGAACTGGGGCCAATCGGCACAATCGTCAAGGGACGTCAGCAACGCCAACAGGATCGCCCCAAGGATCCCCCAGCACGGCTTGTTCTTGCTCGCGCTCCTACTATGCGCTACGACCACGGTCAAGCGGCGAACAACACCCCCAACAACCCAAACCTCCGGTTTACCCTTAGTGGTCTGTTTCATAAATGCGGTCACGTTCGTTGCGCCCAATTTGGCCTGAGGCAAGGCGCGAGGGCGAGAGTGTATCCCCTGCGATACTCGACCGACCGAGCAACGCCGCCCCAGGCCAAATTCGGCGCAACCCTCCGGGCGGCCGTTCTTTTTCGGCCAGACTTCGTTGCTCGCGCCTTACAGACCGCTGCGGGTATGCTCGTTGCTCGCGCCTCGTCTGGCCGAAAAAACCCCTGGCCGCGAACGTAATCGTATTTATGAAACAGACCACTTAGCTTCCGGACCGCTTACGTCTCCACCCGCGCGTCCATCGTGATGTTCGCTTTGAGCAATCGCGAAATGGGGCAACCCGACTTGGCCGCGTCCGCCACCGCCAGGATTTTGGCTTGATCCGCCCCGGGAATTTTAGCAGTTACGTCCAGGTGTGATTCCGTGACAGCGAACCCATCGCCAACCTTGTCCAGTGTGACGGTCGCGGTGGTGTGGATGGATTCCGGTGTGATGCCGGCCTTTCCCAGCTCCGCCGAGAAAGCCATCGAGAAGCAGCCGGCGTGTGCGGCAGCAATGAGTTCCTCGGGATTGGTGCCGGCGCCGTTCTCGAAACGGGTGCCGAACGAATATTGGGTTTCCTTAAGGACGTTGCTCCCGGTGGAGATCGTGCCCTTGCCATCCTTCAATCCACCACGCCAAACTGCAGATGCTTTTCGTTTCATGATTTCCTTGTGTGATTTTCCGGAACGGGGATTCGCGCCGGACCCCTGACACTACCACGGTCGGTGTCCCGTGCAAGCGACGCCATCCGATCCCAGCCCGGTCGGACACGGATTTGCCAAGTCGTCTCCAAGTCCTCAGGTTTGCCGTTGTCTCCGCCGTTTCGCCCGGTAGTCTTCGACGGATGATCAAGTCAGCCACAGCGCCGGCCGTCCCGGCGGCGCCTTCTTATCGCGAACGCGCACTTGCTATATTCCCCGGCGGATCCAATGGCGAATACGGGTTCCCGCCGGAATTGGTGCCCGTGCTTGCCCGCGGAGAGGGCTGCCGCGTCTGGGATACGGAGGGGCGACGGTATCTCGACATGACCATGTCCTGGGGCGCGGCATTGGTGGGTCACACCCACCCTCGTGTCATCGAGGCCGCCGTCGCCCAGGCCCGGCGCGGTGCGAATTTCGCCGCCGTCAATGTTCGCAGCGTGGAACTCGCCGAGCGCATGTGCGCCATTTGTCCCTGTGCCGGGCGGGTGCGCTTCGTCGCCTCCGGGACCGAGGCAACGCTGCTCTGTTTGCGGATCGCCCATACGGCGACGGGCCGCCCGAAGGTGTTGCGGTTCGCCGGCGCTTATCATGGCCAGCATCCGATCGGCGTGGCGGGCATGATTGCCGGCCAATCGACAACTCCCCCGGAAACGGACACGACGGGCGCCGGCGCACCCTGGATTGGGCGCGATGTTTTAACCGCGCCGTTCAACGACCTGGGTGCCACAGAGCGGATTCTTAACGATCATGCGCCCGAGATATCGGCGGTCATTGTCGAACCGCTCCATCGCTGTATCACCCCGCAGCCGGATTTCCTTCCCGGCCTGCGCGAAATCACGCGCCGTCATGGCATTGTCCTGATCTTCGATGAGACGGTGACCGGTTTTCGCCTGGCCCTTGGAGGTGCGCAGGAGTTCTACGGGGTTGTGCCGGACCTTGCCGCTTATGGAAAGGCTTTGGGGGGTGGGTTTCCGATTGGCGCCTACGCCGGGCACTCCGACTTAATGAGTCTGGTGGATGAACATCGCCTGCCCGGCCCCGATTATGTCTGGTCCGCATCCACCGGCGGGGGCAACCCGGTCTCCTGCGCCGCAGCGCTGGCGGTGCTGGAAATCCTCGGTGCGCGTGGAATCTACGAACAACTTCGGGCCGCCGGTGAGCGAATGCGGGACCTGATGCGGGCGGCGCTGGGATCGGCCAATGAAGCGGGCCAGGTGCTGGGCGAAGGGCCTTTGATGCAGGTGGCCTTCTCGAAGGAACTGATCCTGGACCAACGCGCGTGGCTGAATTCGGACCGGCGCCGCGGACGTGAGCTCATGCTGGAATTAGTTCGCCGCGGCATATTCCTGAACCCTATGGGCACCAAACTCTACCTTTCGCTGGCCCACCTGGATGCCGAGCTGATCGAGTTTGCGGATCAGTTCGGCGCCGCCTTGAAAGCCACCGCTCGCTGAACGGCGGAAACCCGTGCGAAGAGATTAGCCATCAAGTAAGTGGGGCAAGAACTCACGTTCAACCCAGCCATTCGTCCAGTACTTTCAAGTCGGCCTGGAAGTGGGCGAGCATCTGTCGGGGATCGCCGAGGTCATATTCGTGATACTGGCTGACGGGACCGCGATAGGCGGATTTCTTGAGCTGTTCAAAAAAACTGCGGTGCACCATGCCTTCGCCGAGCGGACACCACTGATTTGTCCAGCCGCCCGGTTCTTTTTTCCAAACGAAATCTTTCACCAGGATCGCCGCGTAAAAGGGTTCGGCCAGTTTCGCCTGCACCGGCCATGAAAGCCCACCTTCGACCGTGGCATGACCGATATCGAAACAGAACCCCATGTGCCTCGGATCGAGCGACTGGATCATCGAATAAATATCCCACACGGGCGCCCCCACGTTGCGGGCGCCGGAATGATTCTGAAATCCGGCCTGTAATCCGAGGTCTTTGCACGCATCCGCAATGTCTTTGAGCGCCGGGGCGATTTCCTTCAGTCGCTCGGTGGGTTGCTGGTCCGGAGCGTAAAAGAAAAAGCCGAGCCGCAGGCGCTTGATCCCGAGCTTCGCCATCGTGCGCAGCACGATCTCGGCATGCGGAGTCCGCAGGGAAGTGATATCGGTGGCCACGATGTAAATGCCCTTGTGCAAAAGGCCCAATGCCTCGGCGAATTTCGGCAATTCGTCCGGGGCGCGCTCCGGTTCGATCTGCCCCTGTGCGCGCACGGGGATTTCGATCCCATCCCAGCCGACCGCGGCAACCAGGTCCGCAGTCTGCCCCGCGGTGTATTGTTGAAACGCCTTGGAAAAACCGATCCTCAGGAAACGCGGCGCGGCCTCCGCCGCGGTAATGGCGGACATGTTCAAACGGGCGGCGCCAAGCGCGATTGCGCTTTTGGCGATGAATTCGCGCCGGGATGAAAGGGGATCGGATGCATGCATGCCAAAGTGTGTGACATGATTCAATGCGTTTGAAAAGCCCCGGCCCGGAAATTTCACACGTGAAATGCCCGCCTCCATGCGCCTAGTGTTCGGATGAAATCTTCGGGCCCGCATTTTTTGCGGTAACCAAAGTCATCCTGCCACTTGACGACTGTAGAGCCAGGAAAAATGCGGGCCAGGTGCGCTTCCAAATCGAGCGGGGCCCTTCTGTGGGTCAATGACCACCGCAACAGTCGGGTGCCGCGTCCGCCGCCGCGGCGAGCCCATTCAGCTTGGTGATCTTGACGCGGAATTCGTCTGGTCCCTTCGCCAGATATTCCCAGGTGAAGGATCCAGGCCATTGCGCCGAGAACTGGTAATAGAGTGGCACGGGGTCGTGGTCGTTCAACAGGATGAAGTGATTGCCGACCGGCAGTTCAAGCCAGGTGCGAATAATCAGTGGATGTTTGACGGAGCAGGGGATTGGACGCACGTCCATAATCTGATCCGGCCCGACGAGGTTTTCAGTTTGCAGGGTGTTATTCATAATTCGTTGCATTCAACTCACCATCGAGGCGTCGTGTCAGACCAGGCGAGGTCAAGTTGCGACTCCAGTGGCGTTACGACCGAGCTCCGTCATCATGCTTGGATCCCACGGCGGGTCCCAGGTCACCTGCACCACGGCATCGTCCACGCCTTCGAGACTAAGCAAGGCGTTTTGGACACCCCATTGAATGCTTTCATGCATCGGACAACCCGGTGTGGTGAGCGTCATCACCACCGACACCTTCGTGCCGGAGATGGTGACGCTATACACCAGCCCCAAATCCACGATGTTGCACCCGAGTTCGGGATCCATGACCTGGCGCAATCTTTGTAGAATCGTCTCTTCGTTCATTGGCCAGGGGCTCATGCGGGTTCCTGAATGGTTGAGGGCAGAAACGAAAACGGTTTGAGGTGTGGCTTGAAATAGTGCGAGAGCATCAGCCCGACATTGATCGCGAGAGTGAGGACGCTCGATGCCAATAAGACGCAGCCCCAGCGCACGCCAGGTTCATGGCGGAACAAAATCGCCGCGCAGGTTATCCCCAGACCTGCCAGATAACTCCAGTAACCCGCCGCCTGAAGTCTCGCCGAATACAGGTCCGCCAGCGCCGGCACCTGAACGTGCCCGATTTGCCGACGGTAACAGCCGAACCAGACCAGGAATGGTATGATTTTGTAAAGCATCCCAATGATGGCGAAGGAGACGACACCGACCAGGCCCAGAAAGCCGTACACGTTCTCGAGTTGGCTGGTGAGCAGGTTTACCGGCAGGGTGGGCCAGGACAACACCACGGCCAGCACAGACAAGGGCAACATCAGGCCGATCGCGGTCAGGAAGTACCTGATGCCCCAGTCCAACGCGCGCCGTTTTCGCGACCGTAAGATGGCGATAAGCTCGCCACCATAGATTGCCAGCGCGACAACCACCACGAGTGCAAAAGCCGGTTTCCACGAACTGCGCAGCAGAATGGTCACAAACGATCCCGCGAGCCCAAAGTTCAACAGCGCGACGCTCCAAACCGCGCGGCGTGGGTTTCGGATTTCGCTCAAAGTAAACATCGGAATGAGCTTATACGACACCCCCACGATCATCATCATGAACACACCGATCCCGCCGAGATGAGCGTGCGCGTGCATAGCTCCGATGACGTCGAAGCGCAACATAAACCCCGCCGCACTTCGCAACCCGTTCAGCAGGGTTCGCACGCCCTCCTCGACGGCCATGCCCTCGGTCGATTCATACGCGCATTTGCCAATCGTGATGCAGATCCCTGCGGCGACGGTGAGCGAAATCCAGCCCAGTGCCGCCGTAACGGCCGTCGCGGTGACGTTCCACCGCGGCACGCGCCCCAAAGTCCGCCCGAGGTTATAAACGAACAGGCCGACGCCAATTCCGAGCAGGCATCCGAAATGCCCGACTTGTTTCATGTTCCAGACGCGAAACATCCAGACCATCCCCACGAAACCAAGGATATGGAGTACGAGTTGCCACCACGCCATTGTGCAACTGTAAAGCCTGGTCTCCAACGCCACGGGCACAAGCTGATACATCGCGCCCATGACGACGGAACAAATCCAGCCCAACACGAACAGGTGCGTCGCCGCGATCACGTATTGATTGTAATGATATTGGGCCAAAATCGCGGGCCGCACCACAAGCCACACCACGCCGGTCAGCAGTGCCGCCAACCCCACGAGCACGAACGCAAGCGGCAGCGCGACCGAGAGTGGCTGCGACCCCGGAAGGGGTGAGCCGCTCCCGTATTGTGACGTCGGCTTACCGGCCTCGGATTTCCGTGAGGAAACTTCCATCCGATTGCTCCTTCGTTTCCGCGGTAAAGCCGCGTTCCTCGAGTTGGGGATACAAGTGCATGGGCCGCCGGTCGGTGCGAGTATGTAGATGGGAGCCCTCCGGCAGCCCCGCCAGCGCTTCCAGGATCTTGAGCAAGGGCTGAGGCGGCTCCAGTCCCCGCGCGTCCACTTCCACGATGCTGCCCTGGCTGATTCCACTTGGGTCCGCTGAAACATTGCTGTCCGACGCCGGACGGATGGCGGATGAACCGTTCGAAGTGCGCCGGAACGACACCCCCCAATCGCCCGATTCAAGCAAACACGATTGGTGCTGGAACCCCTGGTTTCCGAGCACGTGGAACAGCGGGACCGGTTCAATCGGCGCGATAATCAGCAGCTCTTCATCCGATTTCAAGGCGGCCGCTGCGCCCATGATCTTGCCGAACGGGTGGCGCCCGTTGAGAATGTCATCGCGAACGTCCAGGGTGATGACCTTGCGGTTTCGGATTGAGGATGGCTGGGTTGAATCCAGGCACGGTTGCTCTTGCATGGTGTCAAGATAGCGACCGCGCGAGCTGCGTTCCTTGACCCACGTCAACAATTCTCTCTTTGAGGCCCGGAATGCCGCAACGCGCAACCAGACCAAAACTTGACCTGTCCGCGACATGTTTGAGCGATCAAGGCTTCTAGCATCTTCAATCTTGACGCCTTCTTCACAAGCGGCCAATTAAGGCCCCATGCAATTCCGAGCCGTCTTCATCGCCATCACTCTCGCCACGGCGATGATCGTGGCCGCGTATCTGGTCAATTCCCGCCGGCCGCGCGTGGATATCGAACAACCCAGCGCGGCGTTTGTTCGCGCGAGTGGCAAATGCGCCGAATGTCATTTGAACTCCCAGTACTCCATCGTCCACGAATTTGAGATGAGCGCGCACGCGCGGAAGGGAGTCAATTGCCTCGATTGCCACCAGGTGGCCTCGGGCCAGCAAGGCACCAATCACAACGGGTTTGTGATTAATACGTCGGTTACGCCTGCCAATTGCCGCACGTGCCACGAGGGGATCTATCAGCAGTTTTTGCACAGCCGCCATGCCGCGGCGTCGTGGGCTGCCGTCATGGGCGACCAGGATTTCACCCCGGAACAAATCGCCCTGGGTGAGCAATTCCAGCCCGGTGCGGTCAAACGCGCGCCGAATGCCCTGGCAACCCTCGAAGGCACTTCCGCCGCGCAGAGCGGTTGCGTCAGTTGTCACAGCGTCGGCCGACCGAACGCGGACGGAACCCTGGGGAACTGCACAGCGTGTCATACGCGGCATACCTCGTCGGTGGAGCTGGCGCGGCTTCCGACCACCTGCGGCCAGTGTCATCTCGGTCCGGATCATTCGCAGATGGAAATCTACACGGAATCGAAGCACGGCGTAATGTTCGCCGCGCAACGGAAACTGTTGAATCTCGCTGCGCCGCCGGACCAACTGACCACCCGCGACATGTTTGTTCCCACGTGTGCGACCTGCCACATGAGCGGGATCAACGGCAGTGGCGTGACGCACGACCCTTCCGAACGTCTATCGTATTATTTGTTCGCCGAAGTGACCAGGCCGCGGCCGGACTTCGCGCGGGCTCAAGCCAAGATGAAGCACATTTGCGGTCAATGTCACACCCCGGCGCTGGTCGACCGCGTCTATCGCGAGGCCGAAGAGGTTGTTCAATCTACGAATGAAAAGGTCCTTGCCGCGAAAGCGATCATGGATGGACTCCGGCAAGATGGAATCCTGGAGGGCAACCCTTACGACCAACCCGTGGAGTTTGATTACTTTGACCTCTGGCACTATTACGGTCGCACAACCAAGCACGGCGCGTTCATGGGCGGGGCGGATTTTGTCCAATGGCATGGCAACTATCCGATCTTGCAGCATTTGATCGAAATCCGCCGGGAAGCGGAGGAACTGCGAAGGGCTCATGGCGCCGGCCAGTAAGTGGTATCGGAGCCCGCGGATGTGGGTTGAGCTGTTTGCCCTGTTCAACCTGGCGGGTCTGACTCCGGACATCTTCCTGGCGCATAGCACAAATCTCTTCCGTCAGCGCGCGGAATTTATCCCGCTCGTTTTTTCGCTCGTTTCACCGATCCTTTTGACGCCGGCGGTGGTGCTCCTGGCGCGCGGACAATTGCGCTGGTGGCGGGTACTGGGATTCCTCGCGGGATGGGGCTCGGTCGTGGTGGGGGTTATGGGCCTGGTGTGGCACTTGGAAAGCCAGTTCTTCCAGCGTTGGACCCTGGCCAGCCTGGTCTATGCCGCCCCGTTCGCGGCCCCCCTGGCTTACACCGGTATCGGCCTGTTGCTGATCATGAACCGGATGGTGGATCCCGAGGACAGGGAATGGCCGCTTTGGGTGATCTTTCTGGCCTGGGGCGGGTTCGTCGGCAATTTCATCTTCAGCGTGACCGACCACGCTCAGAACGGGTTCTACAATCCCATGGAGTGGATACCCGTCGGGAGCAGCGCCCTGGCTGTCGGCTTCATCTTCATTCCCCTGATGATGGAGGTGGACCGAAACTATCTGCGCGTCTGTGCCGGCCTGATGGTCATCCAGGCTTCCGTGGGGCTAGTCGGATTGGGATGCCACGTGTGGGCCGATCTCCATGGAACTGGGGCGACCTGGTTCGATCGGATCGTCCATGGTGCGCCTGTATTTGCGCCGATGCTCTTTCCGGACATGGTGCTTCTTACGTTCATTGGCGGGTGGTCTCTCTTCGAGCGCTCGAAGCTCACCCGCCATAACGGAGAAGCAGGTGAACGGCAAGGATGAGCCCCACGCATACGGCGGACATTACCATGGCGCTGGAGGCAAAATAGGAGGCCGCAATCATCAGAATGCCGCCGATGGCCGGCATCAGCGATTGTTGTTTTTTGCCATAGATGAAATAGCCCACCCCTACGGATCCCCAGATCAAGGAAGCGAAAAGAAAACTCGGTTCCAGCAGGTTCATACGCAACGCGCCTCATCGTTCCAGGATTGCCGAGGCTTGATCCAGCCGGGCGCAATAGCCACTCAATACCTCCGCAATGACCCCCACGTATTCGCCCGCCTCCCCCCAATGCCGCAGCTCGATAGCCTCGCGCACACCCGGCAGGGTTTTCACCCCGTATCCCGTCTCCACCCCCGGGGCATAGATCATGTGCCGATACCATTTGCGGCCGGGCAAGCCCGCGGCGTGCGTGAGGGTCTGTTCCATGCCTGCGAGGAGTCCATTCAGCCGGGTGCGAATTTCGGGGTCGAGTTGGAAGCCGGAGGCGGTCGCCTTGGCAAAAGCGGTGTCGTACCTTTTGGGTGGCCTGCTTTAACCTCACGACGGCATTATCGAGCGGCGCAAGATTGAGGTATGGCACCGGGTCTTCCCATTCCGGTGGGAGGCGTGGTTCAGTGGGATCCGCTGCGAGTCGATAGGCGTTTTGGTTCAGCAATTGATGCTGACGATCCGTCTGGACGCGGAGGTTGCCGGTGAGTTCGTGGACCTGTTGGACGTAGTGTTCCACGGTGTCCGCGAAATCGCCGAAGCGCATGGGCAAGACATCGGCGTCGGCAACCCGCAGAACGAGATGACCAATGGTCTGAGCGAGGGCAACACCGTAGGCAAAATCGGGATCACCAAACCGCCGGTAGTGATCATAGGAGTCGTACACGGAGTGATAAATGCCGCCGCTCTTGTCTTCCCCGCCAAATCCAATGTTCAACGAGGCAATGCCCAGGTGCTGCAGGAACGGGCTGTAATCGGACCCCGATCCCAGCGCGTCGATGGGCGGCGCCCCGCCGTCCATGATCCGTTTGGCGATCTTCCTGGCCTCTTCGCCTGCGTTGCGTCCGCTGCCATCAACCATAATCCTGGCCCGAAGGCGCGCCAGGACGTTGGTGCCCGTCTCCGGATCGAGCACGCCACCTGCGACCTGGTTTACCAGTGTTTCGAGAGGATGGCTCCCGCCCGCGTTCAGGAAACCGCGGCCGTTGCTGTCGGAGTTCACATACAATACCGCCTTGTTCCGGAGTTCAGCGCCGTGGGCTTCGACCCACTCCGTGGATCCGAGTAATCCCGCTTCCTCGCCATCCCAACTCGCATAGACGAGGGTACGTTTCGGTCTCCATCCCTGCTTGACCATTGCGCCGATCGCCTTGGCCTCCGCCAGCAGCACCACATTTGCCGAGAGCGGATCCCAGGCGCCGAATACCCAACCATCGTGATGATTGCCGCGAATGATCCACTGGTCCGGATACTCGCTGCCTTCGAGGGTCGCAATGACATCATAGACCGGTTTCAGGCTCCAATCCGAGGCGAGGCTAAGACGGACTTTTGCCGGGCCGGGTCCGAGGTGGTAGGTGATCGGGAGTCCGCCCCGCCAACCGGGTGGGGCCACGGGTCCTTCCAGGGCGGCGAGCAAGGGTTGGGCGTCCGCATAGGAGATCGGAAGCACGGGGATCTTGAGCACCGTTGCGGCATCCGCGATGGGCAAGCGCACCGCGTCCTTTGTGGCCCCGATCTCGGGCGTAAGCGGATCGCCGGGATAGAGGGTCATATCCATCACGGATCCGCGCTGCACACCTTCGGGCGGGCGGTACCCTCCTTTGGGATAAACATCGCCCGCCGAATAACCATCATCGCGTGGGTCCGAATAGATGAGACAACCGATGGCGCCATGTTCGGCAGCCAGCTTGGGTTTGAGGCCCCGCCAACCGCCACCGTAACGCACGATGACAATCTTATCCTTCACGCTGATGCCGCGCCGCGTGAGTTCCTTGTAATCGTCCGGCATGCCCTGATTCACATAAGCCAACTCGGCAATCACGTCTCCGTCCGCGCCATAGATGTTGTAGGGAGGCAGCGCGTCGCGGGTTTGGACCGATGTGCGGTCTCCGTCCACCGGCGGTTCCCGGAGGCTGGCTTCGAACGGGACGGGCGCAATCATTTCCAGGGCCACTTTCATCGGCGTGGGATAGAGAACTTGAAAGGTCTCGATGTGCGCGTCCCATCCCCATTCACGGAACTTTTCGAGAATAAATTCCGCGTTTTCCTGGTCGTGGGGCGATCCGACATGGTTGGGTCCCGCTGCGAGTCGTTCCAGCCACGCCCGTTGGTCTTCGGGGTCCAACTGGGCATTGAATTTTACTTCGATGGAAAGTTGTTCAGTCGCCGATCCGGCCGTGAAGCCGAGCATATTCTTTGGCTCTTCTGCGGCGCACCAGGTCAGGACCACCGGGCCGACCAGGCAGGCCAACAGGCTGCACGGGAATTTGTAAATGCCGGGTATAATACGGTGCATCGTTTCCATTTTCCCTGGTTTGTATCCGTTAGGCCTAAAGATGCAAGTTGCGTCGGTGCCGGACGCCCCATTTCTTTTCGCCGGATGGAAGCGAACCCCGCGCATTTGGCGGGCGCCCGGCCACGCCGTGGGTCGGTCGAGCCGTTCGAATGCCCATCGGCCGCCGCCCAGTCTGCCGGGCAAAATAAAATCACTGACATTGTCGGATGAATCCATTTTAGTCGGCCCCCAGTATGCCCAAACGCACGGATATCCAGTCGGTCCTCATTATCGGGGCGGGGCCGATCATCATCGGCCAGGCCTGCGAGTTCGATTATTCCGGCACGCAAGCGTGCAAGGCTCTCAAGGAAGAGGGATTTCGCGTCATCCTGGTCAATTCGAACCCGGCGACGATCATGACCGACCCGGAGTTTGCGGACCGGACCTATATCGAGCCGATCACCCCCGAGTGCGTCGAGAAGATCATCGCGCGGGAGGTGGACGTCATGAGGGCAGCCGGCATGACCGGCAAGCTGGTGCTGTTGCCTACCCTCGGTGGGCAAACCGCGCTCAACACCGCCATGGTTCTCCATCGGCAAGGGGTGCTTGAACGTTACGGCGTGGAAATGATCGGCGCCAACGCGCAGGCCATTGAGCGGGGTGAAGACCGCCAGGTCTTTAAGGATCTCATGTTGTCCATCGGCCTCGATGTCCCGGTCAGCGGAACGGCCCACAATCTCGACGAAGTCCGCGCGATCGCCGAAAGGATCGGACGCCTGCCGTTGATCATTCGTCCCGCGTTCACCCTGGGTGGGACCGGTGGGGGCGTGGCGTACAACTGGGAAGAACTCGAGGAATTGGCTCGCCGTGGTCTCGAACTCTCCCCGGTCAGCGAGATCCTCCTCGAGGAATCCCTGCTCGGTTGGAAGGAATTTGAGATGGAAGTGATGCGCGACCACGCGGATAACTGCGTGATCATTTGTTCCATCGAGAATTTCGATCCCATGGGTATCCATACCGGCGACTCGATCACGGTCGCCCCCACCCAAACCCTGACCGACAAGGAATACCAGATCATGCGCGACGCCAGTTTCGCCGTCATCCGGGCGGTAGGCGTCGAGACTGGCGGTTCGAACATCCAGTTTGCCGTGAATCCGGACAACGGACGGATGGTGATCATTGAGATGAACCCCAGGGTCTCGCGCAGTTCGGCTCTGGCGTCCAAGGCCACCGGGTTTCCCATCGCCAAAATCGCCGCCAAACTCGCGGTCGGCTACCGGCTCGACGAAATCCGGAACGACATCACGCGCGAAACGCCGGCAAGCTTCGAACCGACCATCGACTACGTGGTCGTCAAAGTGCCCCGATTTGCCTTTGAAAAGTTCGCCCAGGCCGATCCCACCCTCACCACCCAAATGAAAAGCGTCGGCGAAGCCATGGCCATCGGGCGCACATTCAAGGAATCTCTTCAGAAAGCCTTGCGCTCACTCGAGATCGGCCGTTCCGGCCTCGGCGGTGACGGGCGTCCTTGGCGCGTCGGCGCCGAGATTTACGAAGACCGCGAAATCCTTCCCCGTGATGTCATCGTAAGAAAATTGAGTGTGCCCAACGCAGAGAGAATCTTCTTCATCCGGCACGCCTTGCGCGCCAAGTTCAGTCTCGAAGAAATATTCAACCTCACCAAGATCGACCGGTGGTTTCTCACCCAGCTCAAACAGATTGTCGAGGTGGAGGAGGAATTGGCCGCGCTTAATCCCGCGCTTTCTCCTTAATCCTTATGGGCGGCGCATTTCGGCGATCGCTACCACGCAGAAGTCGTTGGCGAACACGCTCGCTCTTTGCATCGGGTCGACTGCCGTGTCCATTATGGCGCGTGCGATGAGGGGACGCGTGACCCTCAGGCAGGTGAGAATCGGGAGGGGTTGCCGCAGGACGCGGCGCCCGGCTCAGAATTCATCCAATTCGATTCGGATCGTACTGAGCAGACGTTCCATGTTCGCCGGCTTATGCATGGTTACGTTTGCCCCGGCCAGAACACAGCGTTGACGCGTTTGCGGTTCCACGGCCGCTGTCAACACAATAACCGGCATCCGTGCAGTCTCCGGCATTGATCTGAGCCAGCCCATCAATGTGTATCCATCGAAGATCGGGCAAATCATGGGACGCGGCGATTCCATTCCGAGATCGACTACGGCCAGGTCCGGTTTTTCCGTCCTGGCCCGTTGAACGGCTGAAGGTCCATCCAGACAGATCATCACGTGGTAGCCATGTCGTTCCAGAAACCCACCGACGGTCTTCAGAATCACGATGTCATCGTCAGCGATGAGAATGCTTCGTCTTTTTTCCATCCGGAAATGGGACAGCGGGTCGTATGCCACTCCACCGCCCCGGAACGGCGACCTCGGGAGGTGTTCCACGCCGGAATGGAATGCGGCGGCCCTGCCGTTTTTGGGCTTCACCCCGGGGACGCAAACGAAATATGCTGCGTTCGATGGGATGGACGTTCACCAGGTTGCCTTGCGATCCGACTGCCAAATCGGGCAGTCCTGTGGGTTAAAGAATGTCGCAATAGGATTGGCCCTCACCCACTCATCTGCCCTGCTTTCGCTCAATGAAGCCTAACGATCCAAGCGAGCACCAGTCCGCCGCGCTAACCGGTGCCGCCGATAGTCGGCGCGGCCCGGGAACCCATCCCGATGGCGAAGGGCCGCCCGCTCCGCCTCAAACGAACCCAGCGGCCGAGGCCGGTTGGCGGCGCTCTCGCACCGGGGCTTCGCTACCCGAGGTGTTCCGATCCATTCCGGTCCCGCGCGATGCCACTGTCTGGCGCAAGCTTCTGGCGTACGCCGGGCCGGGTTTTCTCGTGTCGGTGGGTTATATGGATCCCGGCAACTGGGCGACGGATCTCGCCGGCGGGGCGCGTTTCGGTTACACGCTGCTTTCGGTCATCATGATCTCTAACCTGATGGCGATCCTGCTCCAGCACCTCGGTGTGAAACTCGGCGTCGCCACCGGACGCGACCTCGCCCAGGCCTGCCGCGATCATTATTCGACACCGGTGGTTTGGTTCTTGTGGGTTCTCTGTGAGTTGGCCATTGCGGCATGTGACCTCGCGGAAGTTGTCGGTTCGGCCATTGGCCTGCAGCTATTGTTCGGTATTCCGCTCGTTTACGGCTGCCTGATTACCTGTCTGGACGTCATGATTGTGCTGTTTCTGCAGAACAAGGGATTTCGATATGTCGAGGCCCTCGTGGTAACGTTGATCCTCACCATTGGCGGTTGTTTCTTTTTCGAAATGCTCTTTGCCAAACCGGATCTGGAACAGGTGACCCTCGGGTTCATCCCATCGCTTTCGATCCTGCAAAACAAGGAAATGCTCTTCATCGCCATTGGTATCCTGGGAGCGACCGTCATGCCGCACAACCTCTATCTCCATTCGTCCATCGTCCAGACCCGCAACTTTGATCCCACACCCGCCGGCCGCCGCGAAGCGGTTAAATATGGCACCATCGATTCGACGTTCGCGCTGATGTTCGCCCTGTTCATCAATGGCGCAATCCTCGTGATGGCCGCGGCGGTCTTTCACTGGAGCGGGCACCAGGACGTTGCGGAGATCCAGGATGCCTTCCAATTGCTCAGCCCGATCCTGGGTGTAGGCGTCGCCAGCACGCTCTTCGCCCTCGCCTTGCTCGCCTCGGGGCAGAACTCGACGCTCACCGGCACGCTCGCCGGGCAGATCGTGATGGAGGGTTTTCTCAATATCCGGCTCCGGCCCTGGCTGCGCCGGCTGATCACCCGAGCCATCGCCATCGTGCCGGCGGTGGTTGTGATCGGGAGTTTTGGTGAGAGCAAGACGACGGATCTTTTGATCTGGAGCCAGGTCATTTTGAGCCTGCAACTCAGCTTCGCCGTAATCCCACTGGTTCGCTTCACCAGCGAGCGTGCCAAGATGGGAGAATTTGCCAATCCGGTTTGGATCAAGCTGCTGGCCTGGCCGGTTGCGCTCACCATTGTCGGGTTGAATCTGAAGCTCCTGTTCGACTTCTTTGCCCCGGAGCTTTGGCGGAATGCCTTGGGCATTTAATGGAAAGGCGACCCTCATGTATCGAAAAATCCTCCTCACGCTGGACCATACCGATGGCGATCAAACGCTCTTGAGACATCTGCCGGCCCTGGCCGGGATCCTGAAGAGCGAACTGCTCCTGTTGCACGTGGCCGACGGCTGGGTCGCCCGCAATTTCGACCAACTCCAACTTGCGTCCTCCGAGGAAATGCGCGACGACTGGGATTACCTGGAACGGACCGCGTCACACTTGCGTGAGCAAACCGGGCTGCCGGTGAAAACCATCCTGGCCCTCGGCAATCCGCCCAGCCAGATCATCAAGGTCGCGGAGCAGGAGCAGTGCGATCTCATCGCCATGGTCTCGCATGGCCACCGATTGATCGGCGATATCCTGCACGGCTCGACGATCGATGCCGTTCGCCATAACGCCCGGATCGCGATTCTGGCCTACCCGGCGGAGAAACCCGCCAAGCCATGAGATCCGACCCGAAGTATGACCCGTCGCGCCGGGTCATGTCGGCGCGCGTTTCATTCGAATTCCACCGAATTCGATGCCTGGTCTCCGACGTGAATCGAGAGGTCCGGAGGTGTGTAACAGACGCTGCAGCGAGGTTGAAAGGGCGCGGGCGAGATTCGATCCCTTTACAAGCATAAGGACTGCCTCTATTTTCCGCAGGTTTTGGTTAACTCTACGATGATGCGTACGGCCGTCCAGATGGAAGTCGAGCAGGTGACGATCGAGGTCGCAAATACCAAGACCCTCCGGTTGCGGTGGCCGGAGGGCTATGACGTCGCTTTCAAAACGGGTCAATTCATCACGATCTATTGGGCCGATGCGCCGGACTACAAGCGGGCCTATTCGCTCTCCTCTTGCGCCCTGGACTGCGGGCACTTCGAAATCACCGTCAAACGGGATGGCAAGATGGGGACGCGGTTGGTGGATTGGATCCGGGCCGGGGATCAATTGATGGTATTGCCTCCAGTCGGTCGGTTTCTCCCCGTGTTTGAGCCGGGCAAGGAACTCATTTGCATCGCGGGCGGCTCGGGCGTCACCCCATTCCGAGGATTTGCCCGCGAGGCGACGCGTCGCAAACTGGACACGCCGATCTCCGTGCTCTACAGTGTGCGCGCCCCCGATGAGATCATCTTCAACGACGAATTCCGGGCATTGGCGGCGGAGAATCCGCAGTTCAAGTTCGAGGTGACCTGCACCCGCCTGGAGGCCGATGATCCGTGGCCCGGCCGGCGTGGTCGATTGACGCTGGAATGGATCACGGAGCATGTTCGAGATCCTGCTGCGGCGATTTTTTACGCATGTGGTTCGAATGCCTTCGTTTACACGGTGGAGAATTTTGTGCTCCATCATCTTCATCTGCCCAAGGAACAGATGCGATCGGAAAAGTGGGGTTGAAGTCCGGCGATGTTTGGCGCAGCCGATTCCCTTGGCATGGCGGGGGTGGTTAATGCGATGCTGAGTGATGCAAATCGGACCTGGGATTCAACTTGCCTACTGCACGAATGTTCATCGGGGAGAGACCTGGACGGAAACGCTCGCCAATCTCAAACGACATACCCTCGCGGTTCGTGATCGTGTTGCGCCCGGCCGACCCTATGCCATCGGCCTGCGATTGAGCAACCAGGCAGCGCAGGAACTGTCGGAACCGGCGGTCCTGACTTCGTTTCGACGGTGGCTGGACCAACACGACTGCTATGTCTTTACCATCAATGGATTTCCCTACGGTTCATTCCATGGAACGGCCGTCAAGGATCGGGTTTACGTGCCGGATTGGACCACGGACGAACGGGTCGCCTACACCAATCGCCTCTTCGATTTGCTTGCGCAGATTGTTCCCAGCGGGATGGCAGGAAGCGTCAGCACGGTGCCGGGATCGTTCAAGAGCTTCATCCGCGGCACGGACCAGGAAGCGGCGATGCGCTCGAACATGTGGCGATGTGCCGAACACATCGCGGAACTCAGTGAACGTTCCGGGCATGCGTTGAGTTTGGGTCTGGAACCGGAACCACTCTGTTACCTGGAGACGACCACCGAAACCGTTCGATTTTTCGATCAATTACGCGCCGATCGGCCCGGAGATCCACGGCTCGATCGGCACGTGGGCGTTACCTACGATGCTTGTCACCTCGCGGTGGAGTTTGAAAACGCAGCCGACGGTCTACAACAACTGGAAACGGCGGGTATTCAACTCAGCAAACTCCATCTCAGTTCGGCGCTCAAGGTCAGGCCCGGAGCGGCCGCGTGCCAGACCTTGCGATCGTTCGCCGATCCTGTTTATCTGCATCAGGTCGTCGTGCGAGAAGTCGGCGGGAAACTTGTGCGTTATCCCGATCTTGTGCCGGCCTTGGAAGGGCGGCCTCGTCCGGATGAGCGCGAGGAATGGCGTATTCATTTCCATGTCCCGCTGTACCATCAGCCATCGTCGGAGTTTGAAACGACCGCCGATCACCTGCTCGGCGTGTTGGACGTGTTGGGGCGAAACCCGGAGCGCTGCGGCCATCTCGAGATGGAGACCTACACATGGGAAGTCTTGCCCGCGGAGCTTAAGCAGCGCGGCGTGGAAGATCAATTGGTCGATGAATACCAATGGACGCTCGCGCGCCTGGGGGAACGCGGATGGGTCTCCGGCGCATCGTCTGAAATCCGCGACGCCGGACTTGCACCCGAACCGAAAGGGGCGGAAGATCCCCGGCCTTGAACTGGTGGCGATGGTTCCCCGTTATGAAGACCTCAAGCACGATCCTCGCGCTCATATTTACGCTCCCCTTGATCCCCGCCTCGGCGCAGGAAAAGTCCGTCCTCTGGTTCGATCAGCCGGCCACGCATTTCACCCGCTCGCTGCCGTTGGGCAATGGGCGGATCGGAGCGATGGTTTTTGGCGGGGTAGAGGCGGAACGCATCGTCCTGAACGAGAGCTCGGTATGGTCGGGCTCGCGGCAGGACGCGGACCGGCCTGACGCGCACAAGGCGCTTCCGGAGATACGACGGCTGCTTTTGGAGGGAAAGAACGTCGAAGCCGAACAGTTAGTGAACGGCAATTTCACCTGCGAGGGCCCCGGTTCGGGGCACGGGAGCGGCGCGAACGTGCCCTACGGCTGTTACCAGGTCCTCGGTAATCTGCATCTTCGGTTCGATTCCCCTCCCACGTCCGGCGGCTTCGGCAACTACCGACGCACTTTGGATCTTGCGACGGCGACAGCGACGATCACATACGAACGCGACGGCGTGCATTTCCGGCGGGAGTACTTCGTGAGCGCGCCGGACCAAGTCCTGGTCTGCCGGTTCACCGCCGACCGACCAGGCGCGCTGTCCTTCAGCATCGTGCTCGATCGACCGGAACGATTCGCGACCACGGTAGCGGGTCCCAATGAGTTGTTGATAAGCGGTACGCTGAACGACGGACACGGATCCAATGGCGTGGCCTATGCCGCGCGCCTGAGGGTGAGGGCCACGGGCGGCAGCGTAACGCCCCGGGAGAATCAACTCATCGTTGTCGGTACGGATGAAGTCGTGTTATTGCTCGCCGCCGCCACCGATTATCAGGGATTTGCCGGGCGGCATTTGACCGATCCCAAGGCTGCAACCACAACCGACCTCGATCGGGCGGCCGGCCATGATTTTACCCGTTTGCAGCGCGCGCACCGGCTGGACTTCCAGAAGTGGTACGGTCGCGTCACGCTGGATCTTCCCACGACGGCCAACAGCAAATTGCCGACGGACCAACGGCTGGCCGGCTTTGCCGGGGGCGCAACCGATCCCGCGTTGGCGAAGCTTTACTTTGATTTTGGACGATACCTATTGATCAGCTCGTCGCGACCTGGCGGGTTGCCGGCCAACCTGCAAGGCATTTGGGCGGAGGAGATCCAGACCCCGTGGAACTGCGACTGGCATCTCGACATCAATGTGCAGATGAATTACTGGCCCGCCGAGGTGTGCAATCTGTCGGAGCTGCACGAACCCCTGCACCAACTCGTCGCATCATTGGTCGAGCCGGGGCGTAAGACGGCAAAGGCCTACTACGGCGCCCGCGGCTGGGTGGCCCATGTCATCACCAACCCATGGGGATACACAGCGCCCGGCGAAGCCGCATCGTGGGGTTCAACGGTTAGTGGCTCCGCCTGGCTTTGCGAGCATCTCTGGGAGCATTACGCCTTCACGCGCGACCGCGAGTTTCTGACCTGGGCGTATCCCATCCTGAAGGAATCCGCCCTGTTCTATCTTGATAATCTGATCGAGGAACCCGGGCGGAAATGGCTGGTCACGGGCCCATCGAATTCACCCGAAAACAGTTTCCGCGTGCCCAATGGCGGAATCGCCCATGTCTGTCTCGGCCCCACCGTGGACATGCAGTTATTGCGCGAACTTTTTCGCAATGTCATCCGGGCCTCTGAAATTTTGGGGACCGACGAATCGCTGCGGCGCGAGTTGATCGGGAAACGCGCCCGCCTTGCGCCAAACCAAATCGGACCCGACGGTCGATTGCAGGAGTGGCTGGAACCTTATCCCGAACCCGAGCCGCAACATCGGCACACTTCGCATCTCTACGGTCTTTATCCCGATGACGAAATCACGACCCGCGGCACACCGGAGTTTGCCGAGGCCTGCCGCAAGACGCTCGAAGCGCGGGGCAACCGCAGCACCGGCTGGGCGCTCAGTTGGAGAGTCAACCTCTGGGCAAGACTTGGCGATGGCGATCGCGCCTACCGGTTGCTGACGCAACTCCTGCAACCGGCCGACAGCGGCAACACTTACGATGGGCGCGGCGCGGGTTCCTATCCCAACCTCTTCGACGCACATCCGCCTTTCCAAATTGACGGCAACTTCGGCGGCACCGCCGGGATCGCCGAAATGCTCCTGCAATCCCGGGTCCTTGATGCGGAAGAAGAATCTCAAATCTCAAATCTTGAATTTGAAATTGATCTGCTGCCCGCCCTTCCTTCCGCGTGGCCGGAAGGCTCGGTGCGGGGGCTCAAGGCGCGCGGTGGATTCGAGGTGGACATTCGCTGGAGCGGGGAAAAGTCGATCGATTACCAGATCCGATCATCGAAGCCGCGCGAAGTCACGGTGCGCATCGGAGGCGAGACCCGGCAGATTCGGTCGCGCGTCGCCATGGCGCCGTCCGATTCCACTGCGAGTTTCGGCAAACTTTCTCGCAGGTCGCAAGGGCGTCTTTTGACACGACGACTCGCAGGATTAATCGCATGCTCCTGAGCATCGCGCATACGACCGTTTATCAATATCGCCGGCCGGTGCGATTTGGGCCGCATCGCCTGATGGTGCGCGCCATCGAGGGACACGACGTCCAAATCCGGAGCAGCGAGTTGACGATGGAACCTCCGGGACGCATCCGGTGGGTGCGCGACGTCTACGATAATTCCGTCGCGCTGGTGGATTTTGAGGAACCATCGGCGCAGCTCTCGATACAGAGCGGCCTGGTGGTGGACCAGTTCAACACGAATCCGTTCGATTTTGTCCTTGAACCGACCGCCATGGAGTTGCCCTTTCGCTACCGCGATGAGGAACGGGCCGACGTCCAGCCCTTTCTTGACCAAGGCCACGCGTCGGACAATCCGGCCATGCAAGCCTGGGTGAAACCATTGCTCAGTCCCACGGGCCGCTCGCAGACACTCGATTTCTTTATCGAACTTAATCGGTTGGTGTCGCTCTCATTCCATTACGAGCGCCGGGAAGAAATCGGGGTCCAGACGCCGGCCGAGACTCTGGATCGACGCAACGGTTCGTGCCGCGACCTGGCTTTGCTATTCCTGGAGACGGCGAGGATGCTGGGAGTCGCGGCACGCTATGTCAGCGGATATCTTTGTCGAACGGATGCGGAGGATGTCATCGCGGGACGCAGCGATTCGACGCATGCCTGGGCGGAACTCTATTTGCCGGGTGCAGGCTGGAAGGGGTTCGATCCCACCTGTGGCATCCTGGCCGCCGACGCTCATGTCCGGGTCGCGGTTGCGCGGTTGCCCAGCCAGGCCATTCCCGTCACTGGCAGCTTTGCGGGGTCGGCTTCCGACTACGCCGGCATGAACGTCACGGTGGATGCCCGGAGCCTGGGCGGCAAAAGGTGATTTCCAGGGTCCACTCGTCGTAGGAGCGGCACAAAAATGAACCGCCCCAAATCCACAACCAGCGTTCCGCTGCGAGAAGATGAATGGGTGTCAATAGTGAGGACCGACCCCTTTTGTCCCTCCCAAAAAAGTCCGAAACACGTAAGCGGTGTGATGCGTGCCGAGAACATTTCTTACCAGCACGTTCGTCCTTATCGGCGCTTTCGTCTAATGAGAAACCATGAGAGCCCGAAAGCCAACACAGGTATTCCCATGAAGCAATTAGTCCAGTCCCGCAGATAACAGCCCATCACAATCGAGATCGTACCTCCCGCTGCGAGCACGGTCCCTAGAACACAACGAGCGCCAGAGTCAGGCCTTTGGTTAAGATCGTCTTCGTCGAGAGGCGGTGTAGTTTCGTGGCCGCGGATAGTCCGCTTGCCTGAGTCAGATCTGACATTACGCTCCGAGCTCATATAGATCCACACGCGCGCGCCAGGTTCACGGGATGAAGGGCGGCCATTGAGGAGGGTACGGGTTCGTTGCCTGCAGACAGTGTAGCGTGCAGCCGACGGCGGCTCCGCTCGCATACGCGGGCAGACTGCCCAATACGAAAACCACCTTGTCAGACGCACCGGCGAGTTTTGCGAAAAGGCCCGCAGTGCCGAGCCAGCCCGCAGCAATCTTACAGGGCTGTCCAACGATCTGGTTCATGCACGAATCCCAACACTCGCCAAAGCTCTGCGGATCGTCGTTGGGAACCAGTTGAGGCGGCGGCGGCGGTGGAACCGGAGGGTCTTGCGGTGGGAATGAAATCGGTGGATGCCCAGGCCAGGGGCTGTAACCCAGTTCCAGACCGTCGGTGTCCCAAAAGATTGTGGGACAGTTGCGGACAAACCCGTAAAGGTTGATCCCACCCTCTTCGCCCAACGGATCCCTATTTGGCCACCGCTGCATATGCGGATCGTAGAACCTGAACCCGTAATAGTACATCCCGCTCCTGGCGTGAATCTCCTTCGAGCTAAAACGGTAGAGGTTCTCCGTCGTGAGGGCCGTCGCCGACTGAGCCATTGTCCGGCCATAGGGATCATACCGATACCACGCCTCCGCCGTCTGGCCGGCGTTCACCAGATACGTGACGTTTCCATTGCCGTCGGCGTGGTAATGGTTGTGCGTGCTCCAGCTGCCGGACGAGTAACCGTGGCTCCGGCCCAACAATCCGCCGATGCCGCCGGCGCCCTCGAACGATCCAGACAGGTCTCTGCCGCGCGTGTACAACACCGTGGGGGTATTGCCCGTGTTCCGCTCCTGAATCACGCGCATCCCGGCGTAAACGTAACGGGTAATGTCCGAAACCACCCAGGATGTGCCCGACCAGGTGTATTCGGCCCGGATGCGGGCTCGGCCCAGGCCGTCATAAACCCATAACGTTCGCCAGCGCGAGGCGCTGGGCGTGGCACTCGTGTCGGTCCGCATTTCGATCATCTGGTTCTCGTCGTCGTAAACGTAGGTGTACGACTTGGGACCGCTGGCGTCGTAAACCCGGTAAGTCAGGTTACCGTTGCCGTCGCACGTGCAGGTCAAGCCGACGGCCGTGGTCAGCTCGTTCTTGACGTTCACCACGAAGGCCTGCGGCGTGCCGTAATTGGTACGGGTGTTCAGGTTCCAGGCCGTGTCGTAGGTGTAACCGAGGTTCTCGGTCGATTGGCCGCCGGTGCCGATGGCGCTCTTGAGCTGGCCGATGTGGGCCTTCATTTCGCGAAGGGCAGCAGCCGGAAGCGCCGTGTTGAGGCTCGGGAGGCGGACGTTCGCAATCCCTCAGACATGATTGGGATCGCGGATTCCACCACTGATCGGTCGTCAGATCATCATCAATCCCACGGATGAAACGGTTAACTCGACGGCGGGGAAAGTCACGCTCTGGCCGGGGAGACGGCACAGCGGCCGCGCCAACGTCGGCTTCTGCGATGCCCATGTTGAGTCGATCGAGCAAGAGAGGGTCGTGGAGGCCACGGATGCCGCCGGGAGGCGGTGGAATAGCGACAACGAACCCCATCCGGAGCATTGGTAGGTACCACATTCCGTATGCGCCTCGCGTTGACCACCCGAGCGTACAGGAATGGAATTGCCGAACCATTCACTCCAGCCGCCAGCCACTCCGCTCCCGCTCGCGGGCCGTAAGCCTTGTTCACCGCGTCCGCGAATATCGCCTCCGACTCGCCCACGGTCAGCGCGTGATCTTCTTGACATCGTCCGTCATCGGGTCATGTGGGGTTGGCTCTTCATGCTTGGGTGGCGGTAGGGGATCTGCTCAACGACGGGATCGGCAATCCCAAGAACACGAAGAGCCTGTTGCTGAGTCACCGCACACCACCGGCGATGAGCCTTGGGGTGCCCGCCACAGCGGAAAAGGCAGTCCGCTCGGGTTTGCGGAATATTTTGTTTGCCCGGCGGGATGAGGGGCAGGCGATGGCGATGGATGAGTATTTAGAGGCGCTGCAGCCCACTCCCAGTCCATTTCTCGAAAAGGGTAGTTTGTCGGAGGCGGCGGAGCGTGGCCGGAAGCTGTTTGAAGACCCGGCGGTGGGCTGTGCGCAATGTCATCCGGCGCCGTTGTTCACCGATCTGAAGCCGCAGGCGGTGGGGACCCAGAGCAACTCAAAGCCTCGGGAGCAGCGCTTTGACACTCCGACACTCGTGGAATGCTGGCGGACAGCACCCTATCTGCACGACGGTTCGGCGGTGACTCTGCGTGAGGTGTTAACGGTCAAGAATCCAGACGATCGCCACGGCAAAACCTCGCACCTGACACCCGAAGAGATCCACGATTTGGCGACTTACGTGTTATCCCTGTAATAACTCGTTTATTCCTGTTCAGACAGCACGCCATCAGACCAGCACGGACCGTGGGAGCATCACGATGGCTGGTCCTTTCGTTCTGTCGTTTCTCGGGCTCACTGCCAGCCGGGAGTCGCCCGTCAACTCCCGGCCGTTTCACGGGCACGCGCCCGGAAAGTCAGTCAACCGGCTCTCAGTGCCGCCCGCGGTCGCAGGACAGGAGCAGTCGGTATCGTCCTGAGTTCGGCGATGATTCTGTCACCGCATCAGGAACCGTAAGGTTGGCAAGCCCGCGCCAGACGTGCGACGAATCCCCAGCAGAACCTTCCGCGTGCTCAAGGAAAAGGAAACCGACAAATCTGCCGAACACCGCACCCGCCGCCTCGCTCCGACCGAGCAAAGACAGAATCATGGCAGGACAGAATCATGAAAAGGTGGTCACGGTTGGGAGTCCTTTGACCCATCGAGCGCCCGGTGTTCGCTCGATCTTGTGCTCGGCAACAGGTGATACTCCGCAAAGTCGAGGCATCGCAGCCAATCAAACAGCTCAATCGAATGTCCACCTTCGCGGAGGTGATAACCGACGTCGGACCGGGTGATGGCCACACCGATGGGAGGCGAGGCTTCCGATTCCAGCCCCTGCTTTCCGAGCAACCGATACACTTCGCTGGCGTAATAGGCGGAAAGATACTGGCCTCGCGGGTCGGCCCAGGTGTCTTCCACCCCACTGTAGACACAGACGGGCCGCGGCGCGATGCACGCCAGCAACATGTGCTGATCAACCGGCAGATCATCCTCGTTATTGACGAACTTCCAGGCGTTGCGACACAACCAGTAGGGAAACCGCGTCACCATCTTCTCCAGGGTTTCGCCCGATTTGCGCCGCCCCCGCACAACCCGATTGGGCGGAGATCGCCAGCGCGAAACGCGGGTCCTGGGCCGCGGTCCACAAGGCGGCCTTCCCCATCTTGGAATGCCCCATGATCGCCACACGCGACGCGTCGACGTCGGCGTCGATTTCGAGGTAATCCAGCGCGCGGGACCCGCCCCACGCGACGGCCGACAGCACCCCCCACTCGGAAGCCTTGGGAAAACTCTGTCCCTTCCGATAGAACAGCCGGTGGATGCCAAACAAGGTCAGTTCAAACAGCAGAACGCGGTTACCGGTTCTGCCCTTCTGTCCGATGCACATTCATGTTGCGTCGTGCTCGGTGCTCTTCAGGGGCTCGGGGCCGTGGCGGAACGAATGCAATAGAGCCGCGCCGCGGTCCGGATGAGCAGTCGGCTGCCCACGAGCGCCGGGGTGGCCATGCACATGTCGTCGTCGGCCAGGGTATTTGTGTGCAGCAACTCGAAGCGGTCGCCCGCGCGCAACACATAGCAAACTCCCGATTCATTCAGACAAAACACTTTCCCCTCGGCGGCCCAAGGCGAAGCCGTGAAGGCAAATCCGTTCGGCAGCCGCTCGCGATCGTAGAGCACACGGCCCGTGGCCGCGTGATAGCAGCTCACCAGGCCTCGATCGTAGAGGACGTATAGTCGCTCCTGGTAGACAAGCGGCGAGGGATTGTACGGCCCGCCTACCGGATTCGACCAGGCGATGAACGCGTTGTGGTTTTCGTCCGTTTGAAGCGTGATGTCGCCGCCGGCCCCGGGGCGGATGGCGTAGAGCGGACGCAGCTTGTCCCCCACGTAACCGGACGTGACGAAGAGCAAGCCGTACCCAGCCAGCGGTGTCGGGATGACGATGCTGGACATGCCATGGAACGACCAAAGCAGTTTGCCGTCGAGGTCGTAGCTGCGCACCGCGCGGCTGCCTGACGTGACGAGTTCCGTGCGGAGATTGTTTTTCCAAACGAACGGTGTGGCCCAATTGCTTTTCTCGTCACGGTCCACACGCCAAAGTTCCTTGCCGGTATTGGCATCAAGCGCGAACAGCTCGGCCCGGTCATCGTTATCGCTCACGATGAACAAACGCCCATCGTGCAATGCCGGAGAGGCGGCCGTGCCCCAACCGTAACGTGTGGCGCGCGCCTCGAATCGTTTGGACCACACCTCATGGCCATCCGAGGTCAAGGCGAACACGCCCACATTGCCAAACAACGTGTAGACCCGTTCGCCATCCGTCACTGGTGTCTCGGCCCCAAAACTGTTCTTGAGGTGGATGGAAGACTGTGGCGCGCCTTGGTGAACGGTCCTCTCCCACTCGATTCGGCCCGAGGCCAGATCCAGACAAATCACTTTCCATTGATGTTCGGCCTTGGGCGGCTCAGGGCGATTCCCTCCCAGATAAAGACCCTTCCTGGGCGACTCGGATTCCCCGAGGTTCACCACGGCGGTGAGGAATACCCGGTCGCCCCAGACAATCGGCGAAGACCAACTGCGTCCCGGAAGATCGGTTTTCCACGCCACGTTCTCAGTGGCCGACCAATGGTCCGGCAGATCCGCGCTCCCGCTCACGCCGGCCCCATTCGGGCCGCGGAATTGCGGCCAGGAGTCCGAAGCGCCGGCGGCGAGGCAAAGCGCGCACTGGACCGTGAGGATTCTTGCTTTCATAGAATGAGCGTGGATTGAGACAGCTTTGGCGTTCGGCTTCAAGATTCATGTCGATTCCGATTCCTCAACCGGTGCCTTCAGGATTGTCCGTGGCTCTGCATCGTCCGCCGCGTGGGGGCACGCGGCCTATCAAGGAGAACGGCTTCTTGCCTGGAGGCCCGGTGCCCTCACCGGGCGCCCGCCCGCGCCGCCAACTTGGCGATGCGCCGTTGCTCGACTTTCAGCTTCTTGATCGCGTCGGTGTCAAACAGTCTGGCCGAGTGCTCCGCCAGCAGCGCCCGGTTTTCCAGGGTGCAGGTGGCATCGCCGGCAAGAACGTTGAGATTGGCGTCGATCTCCTCCTGGGGGGGACCTTCACCCCACCGAGTGATTTGGCTTTCCGGCTGGCATCCGTGGGCCTATCAATCTGGCTATGACTGGGCATTTGACGACACGCCCTTCGTTGTTGGTCCGGTTGCGTGACAAGGACGACCACGAGGCGTGGTCGCAATTCGTCGCCATCTACACCCCGCTGATCTTCGGATTCTGCCGCAACCGCGGCCTGACGGAGGCGGACGCCGGCGATGTGACCCAGGACGTCCTCAGGGCGGTGGCCGGCGCGATCGCGCGGTTCCGCTACGATCGGCAGCGCAGCTCGTTCAGGAACTGGCTTTTCACCGTGGTCCGGAGCAAGCTCAACAACTTTTTCGCCGTGCAGGCAAGACAGCCGCGCCCGGTCGGGGACACGACGCTCGAGAAGTACTCCGAGAACGAGCCGGATCGAGAACTCGAAGATAGCTGGCAGCGGGATTATCAGGCCAGTCTGGTTTCCCGCGCCGCGAAACAGATCCAGGCCGAATTCAAGGAGCAGACCTGGAATGCTTTCTGGCGCACCGCGATTCTGGGGGAGGCGGCGGATACGGTGGCGGGAGAACTTGGCCTCACGCTGAACGCGCTCTACATCGCTCGATCGAGGATCACAAACCGCCTCAAGCAGACGGTCGCGACGATCGAGACGCTCGAGGACGGGGCCGGTGTGTTCGAGGAAATCGCCCATGGCTGAACGATGTCCTACGCCCGCCGTCCTGGAGGCGTTCGCTTCGGCGGACCTTCCCGATCGCGAACGCCACGGCCTCGAGGCGCATTTGCTGCACTGCCTCGAGTGCGCCGAGGAGGTCGAAACAATGACCCGCGCGCAGTTGGAGGTTCTCATCGGCGATCTTCCGTTGAGCCCGGCGTTGGCGTCCGGTCCCAACCCGGCACTCGAGCGCGTCATGCTCGAGGCGGGGGAGGGCATTGGGCATGCGGGTGCCATCGAACTCGATCGGATCCTGGAGGTGCTTGACGCGCCGGCGGCGGACGACGCGCTGGGTACGTTCGCCGGGTATGACATTCTGGCGATCGCCGGGCGCGGCGGCATGGGGGTGATCTTCAAGGCGCGGGATCGGACCCTCAATCGCATCGTCGCCATGAAGGTTATCGTCCCGCGGGAAACCGGCGAACGTTCCACGGCGGGTTTTCTGGAGGAGGCGCGCGCCGTGGCGGCCTTGCAGCACGATCATATCGTCGTGATCCACCACGCAGGGATGGCCAAAGATCTGCCCTACCTCGTGATGCCTTATCATACCGAGGGCACTCTCGAACGGCGGATGGTGCACCGACCGGGGCTCGGGCCGATGCACGTGGCGCGGGTGGGTCTGCAATTGGCGCAAGCGCTCGCCGCCACACACGCGCGCGGGATCCTGCACCGCGATATCAAACCGTCCAATGTGCTGCTCGAAGACAACGGCGATCGCGTGCGTCTAGCCGACTTCGGCCTGGCCCGGGCCCAACACCTCGTGGTTTCCCCGACTGCCCGCGGCGACCGGTGCGTTGCCGGCACACCGCAATACATGTCGCCCGAGCAGGCCCGGGGTGAAGCGGTGGATGGACGCAGCGACCTGTTCAGTCTGGGCGCGGTGATGTTTGAGATGGCGGCCGGGCGACCGCTCTTTCCGGGAGAGTCATCCGCGCGGGTGTTGAGCGCCGCTGCGTGTTGCGATCATCAACCCACGCGGGCAGTCGCTCCCGACGTTCCACCAAAGTTGGCGACGATCATTGACCGGTTGGTGGCCAAACGGCCCGACGACCGGTTTCAGACCGCGGCCGATGTTGCCGCGGCCCTCGAACGGTTCGTGCAGCCGGTGGATTCGGAGCGGCGCCGAGTGAAATGGCCGGCGGTTGTGCTGCTGTTGGGTCTGACAATCAGCTCCGTCATCGCAGCGTTGGATTGGAGCGGGCGCACGGCCGTCGTCAATACCCTCCTATCTCAGCAAACCGGAAAAGCCTTCTACCTCCGAGGACGCTTCGGCGCCTACGCCCGGCTCTCCGATGCCGTGGCCGCCGCCCGCCCGCACGACGTGATCGAGGTGCGATTCTCGGGCGAGCGCTTGACGGAATCCTTTCGCGTGGGCGGGAAGCCGCTGACCATCCGTAGCGCTCCAGGATTCAGGCCGATTCTTCTGGCGACCAACAATGCCCAGCCGTTGATCACGGCCGATGCGCCCCTGGCACTCGAGGGCCTGACGCTGTGGCGACGTGGCCGCATAGCCAATTTCGCCCTGCTGATCTCGACGGAGAATGCGCCGTTACACTTGCTGAACTGCCGCATCCTGCGCAGCGTGCACCAGGGCCAGAACGTGCTGGTCTATGGTCGGCTCCGGCTATCCGCCACCAACGATTCACAGCGTTATCGCGCGTTGCTCGGCTTCCAGCACGGCAGCATTGGATACTTACGAAACTGTGTCGTCGCCGGGACCGTGGCCAGCGGCATCGAGATGCGGGCTTCCGCGGAGTTGCCGACGCGCGTCGAGATCGACAACAGCCTCTTCGTCGTCGACCGCGGCTTTTACCTCAACCCCGAGGCCGAAACCGGCGTGCGCCTCAGCGCGGCCCGGAGCGTGTTTGTCACGAGTGCGCTGCTCGACCTGGCACGTCCGCCGAGCCTGGAAAGGATCACGATCTCCTGGCAACACTCGATCCTCGATCGCGGGCAGGGCACCTTGTTACGCTTGGCGAGGCTTGAGGACGGTGCGAGCCCCGCCGCGCTCGACTGGAAGGAGTCGGGCGTCTTGTATGCCGGGCAAGGCGGATTCGCGACAGCCGGCGACGAGTCGGTGATTCGCGAAGCCGACTGGAACCGCTTGCTGCGGTTGAGCGCGAACAGTCATCAACTTGTCGAGCCACAGGCTTTTCCTGAAATCTGTGTCCGTTCGTGCCAGACGATGAGCGCCAGCGACCTTGATCGGGAGGCCGTCAACTTGATGCCCGCACAGTCCAATTTCGATCCGGGTCACGTGGGCGAGGGCGCGCCGTACGAAAAGTTCCGCCGGACGCCGGCGTATCGGCAATGGCAGCGCGAAGTTCGCGCCGCAGTCGATGAGTGGGAGCAACGACAAGGAAGGGGCCAAGACGGTAATCCCTGATGCCGCAGACGCAGGGCGTCCGCGGCCCACGCAGGATCGGTGGTCCGCCGGGTTACTCCTGCAACAGAATGCTCAAGCCGTTGAGCAGGTCGGGTTGGCCGTCCCGGTTGAAATCCGCCACGCCCTGCACGCCCTGTGAACCGATCCAAATGCTCTGGCCCGGATGGAAGCCGCCATTGGGATCGGCGACGTAGAGGGTGTTGAAGCTGGCTGCGTCAAGTAGACCATCGCCGTTCAAATCCGCCAATCGAGTGAAGGACGTGAATGGGACGTCATTCTCCAGGATCTCCTCCACGCCAAAGCCAGCGGAGCTTCCCGGGAACATTCGAAGGGAATTCTCACCGGAGGATGGATCAGTCTGCGTCACCACCAGATCGGGATAATCGTCGCCATTCGCCGACAGGATCTGCAGTGAGACGGGATTGCTGGTGTAGGCGAGGGATTGCTGAGTCGTCCAGCCGCCACTCCCATCCACCGCGAAAACGTCGAGGAACGAGCCGCCTGATCCACTGCCGCTGGGACCGAAACCGTAGATGAGGACCTCGGACGCAAGGTCGCCATCCGAATCGGCCGCCGCCATGAAGGAGACGACGGTGCCGACGACCACCGGAGTGCCGGTCTGGAATCCGCCGGAACCGTCCCCAAGAAGAGAGACGAGTTGGCTGCCGCCGAAAAGCGTTCCGCCGCCGATGTGAACCGCCAGATCAAGGTCGCCGTCCCCGTTGAAATCACCGGACACGATGAGGGTGGGTCGCACGCTCATCGGGTAATGGCCCGCATCCTGGAAGGTGGCGTTGCCCTGGTTGATCAGGATCACGACCTGGTTGCTGCTGCTCGCGTTGAACGATAAGGCTTCAGTCGCCACGGCGACGTCCTGCAAGCGGTCCCCGTTGAAATCCCCGGGCGCGAAGGCCGTCACGAACTCGCCTACCTCGGTTGAACTGAGCAGCCGGCTCGTGCCGGTGACCGCGGCGTGTTCCCACACGTCGATCGCATTCGCCTGCGTATTCAGGCCGATCAGCTCCAGTTCCCCGTTGCCGTCCAGATCGACCGGGCTGACATCGGTCTGCGGCCCATCCTCAGGCACGATGTGAAGCCGGGTTCTGAACGACCCATCCCCGTTGCCCAGGATGATCAGGCCGCCGGACGCGCCGATGGTGCTGACCAAGTCGAGGTGGCCGTCGCCGTCCCAGTCGTGAATGGCCTGCATGGTCGTGCCTATCGGCACGGTGTAGAGCCGTGTCGAACGTGCCATCACCCACTCCCAGGAGGATTGCCTGGACATCCGGCGACCCAGCGTGACGACTGCATCGAAGTGCGTATCCTCGTTGACATCGGCGAGACGCAGGACCATTGGCAATTCACCGGTTTCATAGGTCACTTGGGCGAGCAACGCCCCGCCCCCGGTGCGCCAGGAGAACGGAAAGATTGTCCGAGAACGATTCGCCGCCACCACGTCCAGCAAGCCGTCCCGGTTCACATCGGCGATCTCGACAGATCTCGGAGTCCGGATCGCGACAAGATAGGGCTGGCCATCGGCATAGCTCCCGTCCGGGCTGGCTGAGAAAGACAACGAGTTAACCCCGTATCCGACGACGACGTCATCCTGCGCATCACCGTTCAAGTCGCCCATGGCCAGTCCTTGTGCGACACCGAAGGTGTTCGTCGTCACCGTAGCGAACGGCGCTAGCGTGCCGTCGCTGTTGTTCACGTGCAGGTCGGCGCCGCGACGTTCCTGCCCATCAGGGCCACGTCGGTCAAAGCGTCGCCGTTGAGATTGCAGGGCACGATCTTTGTCGCGCCACTAATCGCCGGGTGATTTGTCAAGTGCCGTAAACGTCCCGTCACCGACGCCGCGGAACAGGAACACGACGTTGGTCAGCGAATCCGTCAGCACCGCATCGGGGAATGCATCGCCGTCGAGATGGATGTAAAGTCGCGCCGCCCACGGTGCGCATCCCTGTCAGAGGAGACAAGACCGGCTCAGCGAAGGTTCCGCCCAAGTGACCGAGGGCAATGTTCAGGTTCTGAATCGCAGAATCCAGGATGCCGTCATTGTTGATGTCGATGAGCTCGCCACCGGGATAGCTTGGAACCAGCAATCCCGGGAAATTGAGCGTGGGACTGGAGGGCGGATCATCGGCCACCTCCGGATCGGTTCCATCCTCATACTCACGGAGATTCGAGCGACCGTCGCCATCCGGATCGAGGAATGAGTCGGCCGGATCAAGAGGATCGAGGATGGCTGGGTGTTGCAGCTCATAGACGTCGTCGATCCCGTCGCCATCCAGATCGAGCGGTTGGCCGATAGGCTGATTCTCCAGGGTGTAATCGTCGGGTGTGGCGCCGGGAAGCGGTGTCGGGTCGATCAGCATGTCCGGCCCTTCGATGCCGAGTTTCATCGCGATGGGCAAACCGGTGGTGTCCGCGTCGGCGCCCCGATAGAGGCGATAGTAGAAGTTGGTGTGGGAGTAGTACGAAATGACACCGTTACCCTGTTGATCGATGGTCACCGTGTCGATTTCCGGCAGATCGCCGAACTCACCGTAAACCATCCGCGTGCCACTGCCGTAGTCGAGCGGGTCACCCACGTAGGCCAGCGTTTCGTTGTCGTTGGCCTGGCCCAGAATCTCGGCGTAGAGGTGGTAACGGACTTCGAAAGAATGGCCGTCCGGCACATCCTCAAGATTGATCCGGCCCCGGCGCCTCTCCTGGACATACTCGGCGCTGAATGTGCCATCCAGTTGGAGCACCTTGTCGGGAAGGTCGCCGAGTTGCTCCACAATTCTGAAGGTGTGTGGATTACCCCCCGAGGCCGCTTTGCCGGCAATCTCCGCGCGGTAAAAGAACACCGGTTGCCAGGCCGGCGAGATGTCATAGGACCTCATTTCCACGACAATCTCTGCGAGGGCATGAAGTTCCGTTGCGTTGGGCCCACTGCCTCCCAGCTTGAGTCGCATCGGTTTGACCAGGAACTTTGGATCCTTTTTGTTTGCGTCCTTGATGAAACTCCGCTCCCACCGCACGGTACTCGACCAGGTCGTCCCGAAATTGACGTTGGTCGCCGGGAACGGAAGCGATCCGGCGCGGGCCATGGCGTAGAATGTGCCGGTGTTGGTCGCCCACGCCCGGGCGCCTACGGTTTCCTCCTCCTCCAACTGTCCGCCACTCGATGTGCCGCCTCCGGCCGGAATATAGGCCTCGACGTACTTGGCCAGCGCGCGGGAATCGATGAGGTTGGTTTCGGGATTGAGCATCTTCGCCACCGCGGTCATCTCCCAGAGGGCGAGGTCCACGGCGAAATCCGCGCCACGCTGAGAGTCGAGGAATTCCTTCTCGCCGATCGAGCGCATCACGGCATGGGTGCCTTCGCCGATCTCGATGGGATCGCTGGCCACGAAATACTCCTTGCCTGTCGGGACGGTGAAGACGTGTTCGGATGAATTCGGTGCAAAGGGGATCGCGGCGCCGTCTTCCACGGGCGCGTCGGTCTCCACGTCGTAGACGGAGACGTCTACCTCGGCATCAATGTCGGTGTGGCGGTAGTAGAAGTTCGTGGCCGAGACATGGAGGTCGACCGAGTCGACGAGGTCGAAGAGCACGGAGGCATCGTCGTAATCCGGATCTTCCCACACGTCATCGAGCTCGCTGAAGACAAGGACTTCGAGATCCGTAAGGGCCTGGCTGAAGCCCGGCACGAAACGCACTGAGTTTTCGTCCAGCTTGCCATCACCGTTGAAGTCCCCGCGCGGGTGGAACAACATGTCGTCGTTCGGATGCGCCGTGCCGTTGGCGTTGCCATCGAACTTCAGATGCGTAGTTGATCCGTTCATGTCGTGGTTCCCCACGCCGAATAACAACCAATCGCGCCAGCGCCGGAAGTCAGACATGTCGATCGTGCCGTCGCCCGGGACGAGGTTGTTGTTGTCGACGTCCGGCCCGGTGATTTCCTCGAAAACGCGATCGTTACCCAGCGCAGCTTGTGGAGTGTCCACCCGCCGGGAGCCGTCAAGGCTGCCATCGTCGATGTCTAGCAGCATGGTCATCACCTTGTGGTCAGAGCCCGTCAGCTCATCGAGGGAAAGGAGGCTCGTGTAGGCGTCCACGTTCGGCCCGCCCGCCTGGAGGAGACCGATGACCGTGGCGGGATCGAGTTGAGGCTCCACCGCCAGCAGAAACCCGGCGACGCCCGAAACGAACGGCGCTGCCATCGAGGTGCCCTGATAGTTCGTATACCCGGTGCCGAAGCCCTGAGCTGACAGGATGTCCTCCCCCGGTGCGGCCACGTGGCCGCCAGGATTGGAGAACAGACTGGGCAAGCCTTGAATGCCATGGGATCCCACGACCAGGATGTTCGGCGCACCATATTGCAGGGCCGCCGTGCACATCGGACTGGCTACCCGGGCGGTAACGAGGCCGAAATCATTGCCCGCGGCGCAGACGATCAACTTGGAACTCGCGCGAAGCGACGCGGCGGTCATCAGCAGTCCGTATTTCTGCGCGATGTACTCGATCACCGCCAGTTGCGGTGTCGTGAACGGATCGGTGATGTTGGGACGGAAGGAATTCGTCCAGAGGTACCAATTGTAGCCCAGGCTCATGTTGATGATCCTGGTCTGCGGCGCGTCGCGGAGCACACCGCGTATGTCATCCACCATGCTGAACGCGTTGATCTGGTGCCCGGTGCTGAGAAATGCGTACGGGTCAGTGGGCAGGGGAACGTCATAGAGCGTCGCCCGAAACGTGTAGCCGATCAGATCCGCCAGCGGGTTGACCCCGTCGATTCCCTTGCGATTGTTATACGTCGCCCCCGCGATGCCCGCCACATGGTTCCCGTGATCGTGGACCTCCAGGGGCGTGGAACCCAGCACAGCGCTAAACTGCAAATCTTCGTGGCCGGGGTCGAAATAAATGTCGATGATGCACGTGGGCACGCGCGCTGCCCCTCGATTCTGCAGCGCCTCGTAGATGTTCCACATCTGCGGCACCCGCGCTTTCTCTAGCCCCCAGTTGCCGCCCGTGAATGACCCGGCTGGATCCCAAAGCCAGCCTGGCGCAGCCGACGCGTCGTCCGGGATGACCGTCAATCCTAACAACACATCGGGCGCCGCGGCTTCGACGATCGGATCGTCGTTCAGTGCAACGGTGAGGTCATAGAGATCCTGGGCGTTGGTCGTGGGAAATCGCATCATCAAAACAGCATTCGGCAACGTCTTATCTGACGGACTGCTCGCGACGATCGACGCGCCGTGCGCGGCCAACAGGGCGTTCAACTGACCCACTGTGGCGTTGGTCCTCAGCATCACCATCGCGTTCCGTGTGGATAGAACACCCGGCAGATTCGGATCGTTCGCCACCAGGTCTCCCGGATCGGCATTGTAAGGCAGATGCGGCACCCCCGCCCCTGCTTCCCCCGCCGGGTCCGCCGTCACTTGAGTCAGCAGCGGAGTGCCTTCAATGGTGCTCAGGTCGAGGTCGGTCAGATCGAAACCATCCAGGTTCACATCGTCCAGATTGGCCCCGTTGAACGTCGCCCCATCGAGCGTTGCGCCGGTCAAGTCCGCGCCGGCCAATAAGGCACCGTCAAAGACGCTTCCCGAAAGGTTGGCTCCGGCGAGATTCGCGTCCCGCAAATCCGCGCCGCTCAGGTCCAGCCCGCTGAGATCGGCTCCCGGCATGTTCAGCCGGTAACTCAAGCGAACGAAATCGTGAGTGGCGGTCGTGAGTAGAGGAAACGTGTGCGGCAGCGAGGCGGATCCGAGAAAACCGCCGGGAATGAACGTCGTCGAGTCTTCCCAGGCGACCAGGTCGAGGCTATGCTGGACCTGATACTCGTAGTGGAGGAACGGTTCTGCCGGCGTCAGCGAGGTCGAAGTCCAGGCCACGTCCACGCCGTCCGGCGTCTCGACCAGGCTCAGTCGCCCATCGAACGTCGCCCCCAGGCATGTGACGCCCAGCATAGACGCGCCGAACCATGCCCCCGGGACGAACTTCGTTGCCGCAATCCGGAACAGCTTGGTAATCAAGACTCCAAAATCGTAAGCTCGGTTCATAGTTCAGTTAACCGTTCGCGATGCCACTTACGAAAACCGACAGAACGGAAAAACCTTTCACGAGAAACTCGATGCCGGCCCGGAAATTTCACACGTGAACATGTTTGAGCGATCAAGGATTCTAGACGATCACGCAACTTGCAATGCAGCGCGGACTTGCCGGCGCGCCGGCAAATCCGCACCCTGGTGCGCGATGAGATGTTTGTGGCTTTCTCCGATGGCGCTGTGGCTCGCATCGAACCTTGCGGGTGCCGTGAAGGGATCCGCCGCGGAACTGTCGCTGCTCAGCGGCTCAGATCAGTGGAACCTCGTCGAGGTCGCGGTAACCGGCGTTCCGGCGGTGGGCAATCCGTTCGACCCGGAGATCATTCGTGTGGATGCAGTGTTGCATGCGCCCTCGGGAAGCCAGCAGCAGGTTCCGGGGTTTTGGTTTCGCGAATACACCCGCAGCCTGGTCGGCGACGACGAGAGGCTCAGCACCGCGAGCCCGGGGGAATGGCGGGTCCGCCTTCGACCGACTGAGATCGGCCCGCATCGCCTCACGGCAACCATATTCACGAACGGCCAGCCCGCAGGCTCGCCGGTCAACCTGGACTTCGTGGTGGACGCAAATCCGGATTCGCCGGCGCGGAGGGGGGTGGTGCGCATTGCGTCGAACAACTGGTATTTTGAGACGGGGGACGGCGCGGCGCTGCCGCTGATCGGCCATTGCGTCTGCTGGCATCATGGGCGAGGCACGTTTGATTTCGATGACTGGTTTGCGGCGATGGCGGCGGCGGGCGAGAACTACGCCCGGCTCTGGATGTCGCCGTGGGCCTTTGGCATCGAGGCCGAGGCCAACACCGGCCTGAATTACCGGCTGGACCGCGCGTGGCAGTTGGACCACGTGTTTCGTCTCGCCGAGCAGCACGGCATCTACCTCATGTTGTGTTTCGACTATCACGGCATGTTCGAGACGACGCCCGATTACTGGGGCGGGAACGACAACTGGAAAATCAACCCGTACAACGCCGCCAACGGCGGCCCCTGCGCGAGCCAGAACGAATTCTTCACCAAGCCCGAGGCCCGCGCGATGTACCGGAAACGCTTGCGCTACCTCATCGCCCGATACGGCCACAGCCCCAATCTGCTGGCGTGGGAGTTCTTCAACGAAATCGACAACGTCTATTCCTATCTTCAGCCGGCCGACGTCGCGGCCTGGCACGCGGCAATGGGCGGCTGGTTGAAGACGAATGATCCCTGGCGCCACCTGGTCACCACCAGCCTGACCGGCAGCAGCGACCGGCCCGAAATCTGGCAAATGCCGCAGATGGAGTTCGCGATGTACCATTCCTATTCGCAAGCCCAGCCGGCCGTAGCGTTGCCGGACATCGCCCGCCGGTTTCTGAGGGACTATGCCAAGCCGATGATGATCGGTGAATTCGGCACCGACTGGCGCGGGTGGCGGCGCGAACAGGATCCCTTCTTGCGCGGTTGGCGGCAGGGGATCTGGGCGGGCGCCCTCAGCGGATCGGTGGGCACCTCGATGTCGTGGTTCTGGGAGGACATCCACGCGGACAACCTGTATCCCGCCTACCGCGCGCTGCGCGACTTCCTCGTGCCGTCGGGATGGGGCAACGGAGAGTGGCAGCCGCTCGAGTTCCTGACCAGCGGCGATCCCCCGGTAGAGGTGGGCGACCCGCTGCCCGAAGGCCAGCCGTTCATAGTGACTCTGACTTTGGACGGCAACTGGGGCTCGAAACTCGATGGCCAAGTAGCGGTCGCCAATGCCGACGCCGCGAGCCGGTCGGCGAGCGCCTTGAATGCGTTCGTGCACGGCACGGGCCATCCCGATCTGAGAACACCGTTTCGATTGGACGCCTGGTTCACCAACGCCGCCCGCCTGATCATGCACGTGAACTCCGTGTCCGACGGCGCCGTCCTCTCGGTGTTCGTGGATCGGAGTGAGATCTTCCAACGCAGCCTGCCAAACAAGGACGGCCAGTGGCAGGTGAACAATGAATACAATGAAGACATCGTCGTGGACCTGCCGGCGGGCCGGCATTTGGTCGAGATCCGGAATGCGGGTGGTGACTGGTTTTATCTCGACTGGATCCGACTCGAGGCCGTCCTGCCGGCGCGTTATGCGAACGACTGGCGTCCGTCGCCGGTGGTGGTGGGATTGCGCGGCAGCCGCGATAGCATCCTCTACGTGGTAAACCCGCGAGTCAGCTATCCGGCCAACGCCACCAACGCGGTCATCGAGCCGTTCGACGGCGATGCCCTGCGCATCAAGTCCCTGCCCGCCGGCCGGTACCGCGCTTTGTGGCACCAGCCCCAAACCGCGGAACGCCTGGGCGAAACGGTGGGAACCAGCGACGGTGCGCTGTTGACCCTGCCTCTGCCGGAGTTACGCGAAGATCTGGCCGGACGTTTGGAGAGCGTGGTTGAACCCGCCTGGCAAACCCCGCGCCTGACCGGAGGGGTCTTCATGGCGACGTTGCTCGGCGAAACCGGCCGGACGTACCGGGTGGAAATGTCCCAAAACCTCGAGACCTGGCTGGTGAGGACCAACCTTACGAACGTCGCGGGCGGGATTGATTTTCACGACGATACGGCCGATGTGGACCAGAAGTTTTACCGCGCCCGGTTGACCGACTGAGCCTTGATGCGGCAACGCTGCCCGGCGTGCTGGCGAACGGCGCCCTACTGCCCGATGGTCCAGCTCAAAGAACCAAAATCAACTCGCCCTGCAAATCAACGACATAGAAGCCAGTGCATTATGAAGACGCCGTCACTCGACCTGGGCGTCCGGTACGATAGCGGGGACGGCGATTTCAAACGGCATGTTTCGGAGGTTGTTCCCCGTAATCTTGAGCGAGGCGGTGTAATCGGAAACCTTCGTGTCCGGCAGGGTGACGACGAGGGCATCGGGGGTCTGCTTCCATTCGAGGTTGCCGTCGTAGCCAAGCAGTTGAATGCCGGTGATGTTGTTGACATCGTCGTTGGCGGGTTTGGCCAGTGAGTGGACGATCAATTGGTGGTCCTCGGGCCAACCCAAGGCGATGGCGTAGAGCGTGGAATCTTTGGTGGTGAAGCGAATCTCGCGGGCATCATACTTGAAATCCTCTTTGAAACTCCCGCCCTTGACTCGCACGGCGCTTTCTCCGTAAACGAGCCAGGGCCGGGTGCCGAAGATGGCTTCACCTTGAGTGGCATTCCAGTCGGCCAATTGCTTCAGCATCTCTTCGACCTCGGCATCGAGCGAACCATCGGGACGCTGCACGACGTTCAGCAGGAGATTGCCGTTCTTGCTGACGTTATCCACGAGCATGTGGATGACCCAGCTCACCGGGCGGAACTTCCAGTTGCGGTTGTAATACCAATCGCCAATCGACGTGTCGGTCTGCCACGGATGTGGATCGATCGCCGGCATGATGCCCCGTTCGAGGTCTTCGATCCAACGGCCGCCCGATTTCTGTTTGCAGGTATACACGGCTTGCACCTGCCCACCGTGCCGGACCGCGTCCTGATTGTAGAAATGGGCGATCATGCTCAAGCCGACCCGGTGTTCCGGACCGAACGCGACACCGCCATCGGTGTACAACAGATCGGGATGATAATTGTCCACCAACTCGCGGATTTCATCGTACCACTGCTGTTGCCACCTGGGGTTTGTGCTGTACCATCCGGTGTCGCCCGGTTCCGCCGGGAAGTGATAGAGATCCCAGTTGTTTGAGTTGGCCCCGTCATACGGGACACCCGCCTTGGGCCCGGTCGGATCCGACCGGTGACTGCTCTGGAACCAGGTGAAACTGGCGCCGAGATGTTCCGACACCCCGAACTTCAGGCCGTATTTCCGGGCGGCCTGCTGCCATTCGCCCACCACATCGCGTTTCGGGCCCATGTTGACCGAGTTCCAACGGTGGAGCTTCGAATTCCAGAGGAAGAAATTGTCGTGGTGCGATCCCATGCTGACAAAGTACTTCGCGCCCGCCCGCTGATAGAGCTGCATCAGACGGTCGGGATCCCACTTCTCCGCCTTCCAAAGCGGAATGATGTCTTTGTAACCGAATTCCGACGGATGCCCGTAATGGTTGGTGTGATAGGTGTAGTGTTTGTTCCCCGGTTCGTACATCCCCCGGGCGTACCAGTCGCCGTCCATCGGCACGGCCTGCGGTCCCCAATGCGCCCAAATGCCGAACTTGGCATCACGGAACCAATCCGGGCATTGGTAGTCCGCGAGCGAACGGAGCGAAGCCTGAAAGGGACCGTCGGCCACCGGGAGGTTGAGTTCGGGCGGGCTGGCGGCGTGCACCATGGCCAGGGTCGCAAACGCGGCAATGATCATTGGAGCCAGCCGGCGATGATGATGATGATGGGCAGCATTCATGAGTTTTCAGATCTGAAGTAGTGCTAAGCGGTTTTTCAGCGGATCGGTTTCACTTTAAGATTCCGGAACTCGATCCGGTAGCCTTCGCCTTCCAGGCCGAGGTAACCTTTGGCGAGGCCGCAATCTTCAATCCGGCAGGTTATCGCCCCGTTTACCCAGAGCGTAATCACCTTTCCGGAGGCCGTGATTTCAAGCGTGTTCCATTCTCCAGCAGGCTTTACCCGTCCGTCCGCGACTTCCTTTTTGGTGATGAAGAACTTCTTCTTGCCATCCGGCGTGGGCGTTTCACCGAACAGGTATCCGTCTTTGCCATCACCGAACTGAGCCTGGTGCCAGATCGCGCCATCCCGCGAGTTTCGGACATAGGCGCCGCTGTTGTAGCCGGTCTTCCCCTCAATTTTGGTATAGCAGAACTCGAGATGGAAAATGGCATCACCGAATTCCCGGTCGAACAGGAGCATGTCATGGCCCCCATCGCCATCGCAGATCAACAATTTCTTCTGGCGATCCACGTGCCACTGTTCGCGTCCCAGCTTGCCGCCCGGGGGTACCGGCACACGATACCAGCCCTCCAGGTCGACCCCGGGCAGGATATCCTCCCAACCCTGGGGTTCAGACTCCAACGCGCTTTCAGTTTCGGCTGCGGCGGCTCGGGTTGAAACGTTTGCGGCCAGGAGGGCAGTGACGACGAAACCAGATCGAAGCCAAGTCGGAATGTGCATACGCGAGCTTAGTGCCGGCGAAAGGCACATGGCAAGCCGCCATACCCTATCGACAATCGGCTCCCAATTGTTCTGCTCTCGTTCCATTGGGCTTCCCGCGCGTCAACTAGCAACCGCGCGATGCGCACCTTGCCAGGATCCCGCTTGGGATGCGCCGTAAGCACTCCTTGTATCGTTAACGATTTGGACAAAGGGTTCTTGCAGAATGGATTGCTCAGGTCCGACGCCGAATAGCGGGACGGCCCAGCCGATTGGCGGGGTGGTGAGGGGGCTAACCCGGCAGTGCCGGTGGGAGGAAGAAATTACTTCCCATCCCACACATGTAGGATAGAGTTCTTACAGTCGTCGGATAAAGTCTGTGAAAAAGCCTTCTCAGCTTCAGATGAACTCCGGATTCCCCCGCATTTCCGACGCTGAGCTCCTTGTCATGCGCGTGCTTTGGGCACAATCCTCCGCGACTGCCAACGCCGTCGTGAAAGCCCTCAGCTCATGTATGCGGTGGAAACCCAGAACCATCCAGACGCTCCTGCGTCGTTTGGTGGACAAAAAGGCGGCTCGTTTCGAGGAACACGGACGCGAGTACGTTCAACCCTGTTGCCTGGCTCGCATTACGGCGCCTTCGGCAGGATCGGGAGATCCTCCGCGATTCCCAGGTCCTACGACACCTCGATGTACAGGAGAGACCCACCTACGGCGAGACGCTGCTCAAGTTGTCGGAGGTATTCTCCGCTAGTGCTCCCTGCCCAAGCTTCATACCGGTCGTCAACCGTCGCAGTCAGATAACCAGGAGAATTATCATGATCACGCAGTTTCGGACCGAGAGTCGTGCCAACAGCACCGCTTTGGCAGCCATCGCAACTGTGCTGGCTCTTTTGACATTCGCCAGAACTGGCAATGGGTTGGATGCGGTTACGGCAGAGGAAATACCGGCAAGGGCTCAATTCGTAACTGTGACGGCGTCGATTGAGGTCACCTATTGGGGAAGACAAGCAGCCATGCCTTACTTCTGGAACGTTCAATGTGTAGTCGGAACAAACAGTTGGCAAATGGATGGCGATTTTAGCTCGAATTCTCAAACCACTTATTGGTTCACGGGCACGAACATCATTGAACACAGCATCGTCAACAAAATCGTCCCGGACGGTGCTCCGGTTGGGAGGGAGGTCAATCGGGTGTGCGAATCGCTTGACGGAAATCCAGGAACCCTGTCGGCTTGTGGACCTAACGGAAGGCGGTTGGAGTTTGGGCCGGATCGCCTTTGCGAGCTGGGGCGGATTGCTTGGTTGGCTTTTTGTTCCGGACCGTGTCTCAAGCGCGAAGGGCGGTTAATTTTCCCACCTCGGGACGAATGGAAGGAGTTGATCTGCGCTCCCTCGGGTTTCTCCGACCAAACGCTAGTCTTCCAGGACGCTTTTGGTCTGCCGAAGAGCGTGAAACTCTACACGTCCGACAGCAAGCCTGTATTCCAGTACTGGGTAACCTCATCGACCAACATGCTCGGCTGGGAGTTCCCACTTGAGTTTTGCCTAGCTCAATATCGTCCAGCATTCCTGCCCGATTCGAAATACATGGGAACGAACGTATGGGAACTGGCCCTGACGGCAAAGGGCAGGGTCACGAGCATCAGTGGTGCGACCGGGCTGCGGAAGCCGCCAGAGAGCTTGACCAGGTATTAATCCTGAAACAAGGTCAGATAAACTACACCATGCACCGAATGAGTGGCCGGAAGCACGATTTGAAAATCACGAGCCCTCGCATTCCGCTTATCGGTGATGGTGATCGTTCGCAGCAACGGCACCTTGAAGACGTATGAGACCACTCTCATGTCTCAGTTTCGGCCTGGCGCTTATCTGCGCATTCATTGGGTCGGGGCTTGGATTTTTGGTGGGCAAGGCGTGGGTTTCAGTTCCTGACCTTCGAGATGAAGTTGCGAGGCTCCAAGCCGAGCTTAACCAAGCGAAGCTCGCTCGGACGAAGTCGTATAGGAGGTTTCATATCCCCCGCGCTCTCATCCAACCTGTCAGCCCCGAAAGCACCGAGGCAGAGCTTTCTGAAGAACAACAACGTGAGAAGATCAAGCGCGAGGTAATCCGGCGAGGTATCGAGGCGGCACTGGCACGAAAAGCTGCGGAGGATGCGGAACTGTATGAGCCGGTGTTGCAAGAGCTGGGTCTTACGCCTGAAGCAATAACCCAGGTGCGATCGAACTTGGTTGAGCTCCATAAGAAGGCAGATACGGCGGGCGAACCGATGGGGCAACTGGCCATCGCACGTGCCGAGTACGATAACCAAATGCGGTCGCTTCTCGGGGAAGATGCTTACGAGCGGTACCGTCTGTTCGAGGCCTCCAAACCAGCGCTGCGGGAGTATGAGATGCTGCGGCAATATGCGATCGAGAAGCGCGGCTGGTCACTCGATTCGGCGCAGGCACATGTGTTCATCGACCTGATGCGTGATGCTGGAGCGACCACCACGGTTACTTGGGATGGTCCCTATGACCCGCTTCCCAGGCCCATCGCAGGGAGTTTCTTGATCGAAGCGTTAGAACCTGAGTACAACGTGCTCGTGGACAAAGCCAATTCGCTGCTCGATTCTGCGGTCACATCCGGCATTTCGGAGGAGTACATTGAGCTGCTTGAAGAATACTATACGGACAAGGCTCAGGAGGCTTATGACAAAATGGTTTATTGGCATATGTCACCGGAAGAGAGGCGGGCTGCAGACGATGCACGAGCGCAAGCAGACTTTGAGAGAATTGTTGGTAAGTGAAGTGGCTTCGACTGTACCGCGAGCGGGGGCTTCCTGAGCTTGCTACCGAGTGAGGAGCGACCCAGTTAGGCACTACAAGGTCAAATGAAACGTATGGCGAACCACTCGTGTCACTCAACGCCGGTTGAGCGCCGCCGTGAATTGACTGCCCTTCGCTCGGCGTGGGTGCACTCAGTCGCGCGTAATGCCAGCGGTCACTCAAACTCTCCCACCCAGGGTCGAAATGACAGGTTTCAACATGACCCACCTTGAGGGCGGTGCAGGGTGCGGATTCTTCGGGGATCCGGAGGATGTGCGGCCTGTATGGCGAACAAACTCACGCCTTGCGACTCTGCGCAGTTGGAAGTGGAGTTCTTACCCGGCTTATGCCGGTTAGGCGGTGGTGTCGCCCTGGTTGAACTGCGAGCTTTTGGGATCGTTGTGTGGTGGCAGGAATCTCAAAGAGCGTCAGGCCGCCCTGCGGGAATACACCGAGGAAGCGGTGCGGGAGGGACTGCCGGAGCGGCCGTGGGATTGACTGATTGGTGCGGTGGTGCTGGGGAGCGAGACATTTGCCCAACGGCTGCGCGCGAAGGTGCGCGGGAACCTTCGGGAGCAGTTGCCGGTGGTTTTTCGCTGACATCACCGGACCTCCGAGTTCAAAGTCGATCATCGTGAAACCCAGCCAATCCCAGTTGAAGCTTCGGTTCGATCTATGCATGGTCCTCTTGGCCGGCGGGGTCACCCTCGCGTTACCTTGCCTCGCGGCGCAAGACGCCGCGCCGGCGGATCGAAATGCCATCAGCCAAAAGGACGTGGACCCACGGTCCCAATCCTCCCTCAATCCCTCGGTGCAACTCCCGGATGGGAGCGACTTCACGAAATGGGAAGCACCCGTCCTCCAGTTCAGCCGCACCTACTATGTCAATGCTTCGCATCCCCGCGCCTCCGATGACAATCCAGGAACGGAAACCCTCCCGTTCGCGACGATCAATCATGCGGCGCAGGTGCTGCAACCGGGAGAACGCGTCGTGGTTGCGCCGGGCATTTATCGCGAACGCATTCGTCCGGCGCGTGGCGGAACCAGCCCAATGCAATTGATCAGCTACGAAGTTGAGCCCGGTGCGCAGGTGATATTGCGCGGGTCACGGGTGTTTGCCGGGACCTGGACGCGCAACCCGGCCGCAGGATCCGAAGTCTGGGAGGCGCGCCTGGATGAGAGCCTTTTCGACGGCTACCAACCGTTTCGGCTGCCGAACGTGACCGAGGAGCAGTTTGAGTCGATGGAGTGGGCCCAGCCACAACGCGGCAAGATTCCATTCACGCTCGCCCGTGGGTTGATATTCCAGGACGGCCAACGGCTGACGCAGTTGGGCGATGAGGAGGCACTGACCGCCACCTCCGGCGCCTACTGGGTCGACCGATCGAACCTGGTTGTTCGCGCCCATTTTTTCAATAACTCCGAACCTGGGCGCTCGCTGATCGAGGTGACGACTCAGGAGACCATCTTTGCGCCGGATGACCCCGGTTTGGGGTTCATCCGAGTCAAAGGATTCGTGGTCGAGCACGCGGCGGGACCGTTCCCGTGGGAGCAGGTGGGCGCGATCTCCACGACTCGCGGGCATCATTGGATCATTGAAGATTGTGCCGTGCGACAGGTGAATGGCGTGGGCCTGGACCTGGGCATTCAACATCCGCGCTGGCCCCAACCGCCCCAAATCGGCTTCCATATCGTCCGACACAACGTGGTCACCGACTGCGGGATTTGCGGGATCTGCGGGCTCGGCCCCGGCGGCGGGCGCGAGTTCGGTCTCTTGATCGAGGACAACGTCGTGATGCGTAATGCCTGGCACGACGCGGAATTGCTTTGGGAAACGGGCGGCATCAAGACGCATTGCAACGTGCGCTGTCTGATTCGGGGAAACGTGGTAGCGAACACGTGGCACGGCTCGGGTATCTGGATGGATTGGGACAATCGCAACTCGCGTTGCTGTCAAAACGTTGTCCTCGGCAGCCACACCCGGAACGGCGCCATCTTCGTCGAGGCCTCGACCGTGCCCAACCTCGTCGACGATAACATCGTGTGGGATACCACTGGCCATGGGATCTACGAACACGATTCCCGGCGTCAGATCTTCGCGCATAATCTCGTCGGCCACAGCACCGGCGCGGCCTTCCATCTGCACGGCAAAATCACCGACCGCCAGGTGGGCGGTGCGCCGATGACGTACGGAGACCATTACGTAGCGAACAATCTCATCGTCGACAATGCCAAGCCGGACGAGTTTCGCGGCGAACCGAGCATCATCACAAATCTGGTCGCGCTGGCCGACGGCATCCGGCTCGATCCGGAGACTTTCGAACTCGAAATCGGGGTCGACTTGGACTCCGAGGGGATGGGTGCCTTCCTGGAAGCGGCGCAGCGCGATTTCTTCGGGATCGAGCGCAACAGCGCGCGCGTCATGGCGGGTCCCTTTGCCCAACCGCCAGCCAAGGGAACCAGTCTTCGATTATGGAAGGGCACGGTGCCGGCCGACACCGAGCCGTGGCTGGCCGCGCGACTCGAGACCTTTCAGGATTTCAAGTTTGGTTTCATGATGCACTGGGGCGCCTACAGCCAATGGGGTTGCATCGAGTCGTGGCCGTTGGTCGAGGAGGACGCCTGGGGTCGGCCGGACGACCTCCCGGCCTGGACCGAGCGTGGCAAAGACATGGCGAGGTTCACGCGCGATTATTGGGCGCTGCCGAAGACGTTCAATCCGGTGAAATTCGATCCGCGCAAGTGGGCCGACGCCGCGAAGGCTGCCGGCATGAAATACGTCGTGTTCACGACCAAACACCACGACGGGTTCGCCATGTTCGATACGCGACTCAGCGATTACCGGATCACCGCCCCCGACGTCCCTTTCCATACCAATGCCCGGTCCAACGTCGTCCGCGAGGTGTTTGACGCTTTCCGGAATGAAGGGTCCGCCATCGGCGCTTACTTTTCCAAGGCTGACTGGCACAGCCCTGATTACTGGGATCCGTCGGCCCCGGCCCGCACGCGCAACCCGAACTACGATCCGCTCGTCCAGCCGGAGAAATGGCGCCGCTTCGTCGATTACACCTATGGGCAAATCCAGGAACTGATGACCGGTTATGGGCCCATCGATATTCTCTGGCTCGACGCCGGCCAGGTGCGCCCCCCTCACCAAGACATCCGGATGGATCGGATCGCCGCCATGGCCCGACAACTCCAGCCACGGCTCATCATGGTGGATCGCACCGTGGGCGGACGTTACGAGAACTATCGAACCCCGGAGCAGGAAGTGCCGGACCAGCCTTTGCCCTACGTCTGGGAGACCTGCATGACCATGGGTGACCAGTGGTCGTTTAAACCCAATGACCGTTACAAGTCGACCCGCCAACTGATCCATCTCCTGGTGGATATTGTGGGCAAAGGCGGCAATTTCCTGTTGAACGTCGGTCCGCGGCCCGACGGTGAACTGCCCCCCGTGGCGCTGGAACGTTTGAAAGAAATCGGGCGTTGGCTGCAGGTGAACGGCGAAGCGATCTACGGGACGCGGCCCATTGCACCTTACAAGCAAGGCAACGTGGTGTTCACCCGGAAAGGGAGGAGAGCATACGCGATCTGGCTGGCAACCGGTGAACAGGATGGTTTGCCCGCACAAATCGAGTTTGCCGGGCTCAAGCCGGCGGCCGGCTCAGACCTGCAACTGCTCGGTTCGAGGGATCAGTCGTCGTGGACTCTGGATGACCGGGGGATGACACTTGTAAGTCTGCCGCCTTCCGCGGTGAAATCACCGCCCTGCCAACACGCTTACGTCCTTAAGTTCACGATCGGGGATAAGTAGGTTTCGTCAGGGCATCGTCTCGACCCGACCGCTCATGTCCATTTCGATGCCGGTCGATCCCGGCGGAATGGCGGCCGCCGAGACCTTGCCGCCCGGCCAGCGCACTTGAATTTCAGTCGGAGTTTCGGGAGTGCCGAACACCTGGACCGAACTGTTCTGTGACCAGTATCCGGAACCCGCCTGGATTTCCCGAACCGGTCCGAGGCGCTGGCCGAACTTGATCCGAATTGCGGCCCCTACCGCCGTCGGGTTTCCAGGAGGTCCACGAAGGCGGACTCGAAGCCCTGGACGCGCACCTTGATTACGGAAGAGGGCGGTTCGCGCACCGTTCTGCGTGACCACCAGGTCCACTCGACCGTCGGCGTCGTAGTCGCACACGGCCGCGCCGCGTTGTTCTCCGTATACTTTAACTCCGCTCATGCCGCCCGATATCGGCTCCAGCTTCCCGCTCCCGTCTCCGCGGAGCCAGAGTCCGCGTCCGCTGTCATAGCGACCGGTCTCGGGCTCTGTGGCGAAGAAATTCTGGCTCAGGAAAAGGTCTTCGTGTCCGTCGCCATCGACGTCGCAGACGCACAAGGCGAATGCGGGCGACCATTGCGCAGGCGCCGGCAACGGTCGGGCATCGAACCGATCGCCGCGATTCAGAAACAGCGTGGTTTCAAGATCGTTCACTTGAAGCTCATGGGTCGCCTCGCGTCGATCTTCCAAAATCTCATCGATGCTTGCCTCGGCGAATTGTCGGAAGCTATCGAAGCGCGGCACAAGGTAAGGAAGAGCCGAGGCCACGCGGCCCCAGTGCGGGTAAGGCACGATTCGATCCATGGAAGCTTCGTAATGGGCCTCGAGCATTCCGACGCCCCCGACGGAATTAAAATCTCCATAGAACAGCTGTATCGGTTTCTGGCGGTGCCGCTCGTACTTGGTGTTCCGTCCCCAGTTGGAAGCGAGGATGTCCATCCGTCCGTCCCCATCCATGTCGCCGGTGGCGACGCCGTTCCACCAGCCCAGATAGTGATCGAGGCCCAGCGCCTGAGTGATCTCGACATAACGCCCGCGATTGCCGCGCTGGAAAACCCGGATGGGACCCCATTCGCAGGCAAGGATCAGTTCGGGGAATCCATCACCATCCAGGTCGCTGAACACCGCGCTGCTGACCATCCCCACGGTTTCCAGCTGCGGATTATTCTCCGAATCCTCGAGCCATCTTCCTTCATCATTTCGGAACATTCGCGAGGACGCCGCCTCCGGATACCGACCCGGCAGCACGCGCCCGCCCACGAACAAATCCAGGTCCCCGTCACCGTCCATGTCGGCGAGTGCGAGCGGACCGATGCTCCAGGCCTGCGAGGGCCAGAACTCGTCTGTATGCCCGCTCCGCGGATCGAACGAGGTCAGGCCAATCCCCAGCGGCAGACCATCCTCGTAGTTGGCACAACCCGCGAGGATCAAGGCATGGCCGTCGGTTTGAGGCCATCCGAGGATGCCCGTTTGGTCCCGGGTGAGCGTACGGGAGAACGGCGCGTTGGTCAGCCGTTGGAACCCGCCGTTCCCATCGTTGTGAAACGCCGCGAGGCGCCCGCCTTTGCCGCCACCAATGATCAGGTCCTCGCGACCATCTCCATCCAGATCGGCCCATGCCACGCCGGGTCCGAGTTGGCTGAGTTTTCGGGGCAGCAGTGGTTGTCGGGCAAAATCATCGAATGGTTCATCGGCGTGGGTGTGGTCCAACTGTTGACTGACATCGATGAAAAGCGGCTTTGGCTGGGGCGAGGTTTGTTTTCCAGGTTGGGCGGACCGCTCCTCGATCTCGTAAATCCGATTCGCGCTTGCTCCGTCGATGTTGCTTCGTTTGCCGCTTCGCCACGCCACCTCGATTTGCAACGGCAGCGATCCGGCGGCGAACACGCGCAGGTAGTCGCCGCTCGAAAGATAACGCCCGCCGGCGATCATTTCCTGGCTTTGGTTGGAGATCGGGCCCCCATGGATCGTGATTTTGGCGCCCACGCCTCGCGTGTTTCCGGGTTCACCGCGAAGCCGGACGGCCACCCGTGGGGCTGGGGAGACATTGCAATACAATCCGGCGGCGGCGTTCATGTTATTTAGGATCACATCGAGGTCTCCGTCATTGTCCAGATCCGCTAACGCCATGCCTTGGGAAATTCCCACGCCGTTGAATCCCCAGGTCGCTCCCATCTCTTCAAACGTCAGGTCCCCGCGGTTGCGGAAGGCCAGATTGGGAAGGGCCAGCCGTGGGAAAGCCCGTCGCATGGCAAGGGCTTCGGCGTCGGGGAGATTGCGGGCGCGGCGGGTGGATTCGAGGCGATTGGCGACGTCAATGTCCTGCACATCGCGCTCGAAGCCGGTGACGATCAGCACATCTTCATAGCCGTCCAGGTCAACATCCAGGAAAACGGGTGCCCATGACCATTCGGAGGCGTCCAACCCGCTGAAGTACGCGATCTCGGAGTAATCGCCGTCGCCCCGATTCAGAAAGAGGGTGTTGCGCGGCGTGCGCGGGCGATTGTCGATTGCGCCGACCGGCGAGAGCACCATCTGATGATCGCTGATTTGGACTTGGTGGTCGACGTGACCGCGACTGACCATGTCCGTCACCAGGATTTCGTCGAACCCGTCCCGGTTCAGATCGCCGCAATCGAGGCCCATCGAAAACCAGCTGGACTTGCGAAAGGCAAGCCGACGCACGGCATGAAACCAACCGTTGCCGTCGTTGATCCAGATACGATCCGTGGACCCGAGATCATTGCAGACATAGAGATCCGGCGCGCCGTCGCCGTTCAGGTCCCGGAACATGGCGGTCAAACCCCAGTCGTAAGGGGGGCTTCGCAAGGGGTGTCCGGCTTCGTCGGTGAAACGGCCGCCGACGAACGATTCGCGCCGGAAATGTCCGCTGCCGTCGTTAAGATAAAAATGGTCCGCTTCGCCGTTCTCGATGATGTTGCCGCGATCGTCGATCGCAAACCGGCCGACCAGGTCGGGTTCGGTGACGGGTCGCTCGTTGACGCGGGTAATGACGGGGCGCCCGTCAACCTGATTAATGCGAAGGCGCATGCTGAACGTGTCGCGCATGGTGGTCGACCGGTAATTGACGGCGTAAAGATCCAGATCGCCATCGCCATCGACGTCGGCGAGCGCCATCGAGGTGCCCGACGCCGTGGAGCCGAGGCCACGCTCCGCAGTCACATCGCGAAAACGGCCAACACCATCGTTGAGGAAGGCGGATAGGCCATGGCGGACGGAGCTGACCAGGAGATCCAGATCGCCATCGCCATCGATGTCGGCGAAAACAGCGCCCGTGGCATCGAGATCGGCGCAGGCAACCCCGGCTTGGTCGGTGATCTCCACGAATTTCCAGTCGCCGAGATTCCTGAAGAGCGCGTTGGGACCGTCCAAGCCGCAGAAGTAGAGATCGCACCTTCCATCACCGTCCACGTCACCGGCGGCCACTCCCGAACCATTCAACAGAATATGGTTGGTCAGCGAACGCGATTCAGCCAGGTGATTCGTGAACCGAATGCCCGTCGATTCCGGCGACCGCAATTCGAATCCACTTCGGCCTGCGGCCGGCACGCGCAGGACGGCGGAACGATAGCCGTCCGCGGCTTGCCATTTGAATTCATCGCCGAGGGCCGATAGAAGAACGCTGAGGCAGAGCCCGTGGACGGTCTGCCGGACGATGCGGAGCAAGTCAGGAACGCCTTTGATCCGGACGATCCCAAGCGAGTGAATCACCGCGACAGAATAGCTGGCAGAGTGGTCGCTGAGAACCCTCATGTTCGGGAGCAGTGCCTTTCCGGCCGCAAAACACTCACGCAACCAAGCGCACGCGCGTGACGGTACTTTCCAGGCACCAGGGTGCCGGGCGAACCATCATTCCCGCGAGACGCCGATGGTTCAAAGCGACGGTGGCGTTCGGGAGCAAGGAGACCGGCGCAAGGCCGGTCTCCCTTCGTCTCAGCAGAAGGCGATGGATCTATTGTCGCAGGCGATAGGCCTTCGATTCGCCGGGGTTCGGGGTCACTTGGTAACCGCTGCCCGGGTTGCCTGGCACATTCGACCAATCCGCAAGGTTGGACGATTCCTGGAGCGTTCCTGTGCCCGTCCAGGTGATCGTCACTGTGCCGTCGGCGACCGTGGGCTGATCAAACTTCGGGGGTTCAGCCGGGGCGTAGGATTCGAAGAGCGCACCGGGGATTGGGGTGAGATCGGCTGCGGGCGTGGCATCACCTTCTTTGCGCCAAGCCACCTGGACGTAATCGCCACCGCCACCTTCCTTGTACTCGGCCGAGATGTAGTACTTGTTGCCGGCGGTCAGAACGATGGGCAGCGATGTCTCCGTTGTGATATCCGCGGGTTCTTCAAACGCGCCACAGCAGGTCGACTCCCAGGCGATGACTTCGGCAACGCCGGGTTGCCCGGTCTCGCTGAACAACAAATCCGAGGCGTCGTCGCTCCGGATGAAGAACCGGTAAGTGCCGGACTCCGTGGGCGTAAGCCAGCCCGAGAGTTTCCCGCCGAACTGCTCGGCAAAATCTCCGCCCAGTGCCGGGATCGTATCGAAGCTCGTCAGATGTCTCACTTGCGCGGGATAATCGGGCCAGTTGGGTGAGGTCAATAGATCCGCCGTGGTGGTTCCGTTGATGCCCGGGAAGTATTCCCAAGCCAACAATCCGGTTGTCAAAGCCCAGGACTTGAACGTCGCCTGGCTATTCGCAGCGATGACGTTACCACCGCCGGCCGCCAGATCCCGGACGTTGTTCACCGTGACCGTGTATTCGGCGCCGGGAGTGTGCACGCTGGTAGCGAGGACGACGGTATGATCGTCCTCGATCGTGACGCCGCTGATCGTCAATCCACCGGTGATTTGATAGTTGGCGGGGGCGCCGGCCGACGAAGCGTCCACGGGTTCCGAATAGGTTACGACGACGTAACACACCTGGCTTTGCGTCATGCGGGCGGCGACTGAGGTAATGGTGGGCGGCGATTCATCGGTGATCACCGTCAACATGGCTGTCTGCGAATCTACGTTCCCAAGCGGATTGATCACGCGCACCCGGTATTGGCCGGCGTCCGTCAGCGCGAGCGTATCGATGGTGTAGCTGGACGTCGCCGCGTCTTCGATTTCCTGGTCGTCCTTGAACCACTGGTAAGTGTTCGGGCTGCCGGTTGCCGTCACCGCCAGGGTCAGCGTGTGGCCTTCCTCCGCGGTGACATCGGTCAGATCCTGCGTGATCACCGCGGGAACATTCTGCACCTGGAAAACACCGAAACCATAGCTTCCGCCAGCCCATAGGACGAGCGAACGACCGGAATTGGCCGGGGCCGCCGGATCTTTGTATACGGCGATATCGCCATCATAGGCGTAATCATGGCCGGTGCCGCCATTGCCATTCGGATCGACGATGGGTTCATCGGTTTCGTAGACCGGAATTTTGTAGGCGCCGTCGCCCGACGCGATTTTGCCATCGAGTGTGTGCACTCCGATCCAGCCCGGTTTGAAGATGGCATCAGCGGAACCCACGTTGCCAAACTGCTGATTCCAGCTCGGGATCGAATAGGTGACGATATAATCCAGCCCTTCTTGGGTGTCGAGCGTCATCACCCAATTCCCGTCGTAATGTTCCACTCCATCGACGGCGTGATCGATGGGGCGGCCATCCTTGCCGGCCGCCTCCCAAACAAAGTCCGGCAGTCCGTTGGTTTCATCCCGATCGTAGAAATCCGTCCGGCCGGTGCCGCCCGACCTGGCCGGGGTACCGTCTCCCTGAGGATTTAGGGCGTAGCGATCCGGTCGCGCTTCCCAGCCTGACCCCGGGTAATGCGCCTGGTAAGAAACGCGCAATCCCGGCCGCGTCGGGTCGTCGGGATAGCTCACGATCGTGCTGGGTTGGCCGCCCAGGGAATAGGCGCCCTTGGCGCCTCCGCTGTCGCGGTCGTCCATGCGCGCGATTGGGGAGAAGGTAAGTCCGTTGTCGGTCGTAGCGAATTCCTGCGGCTGCATGCTCGAACGCCAGGTGCCGCCACCCGCCCAGATCCGCGTGTCATTGCCGCTGCCCCAGACCCGGAACGCCTTCCAGCGCCAACTCGCACTGCCATCGCCTCCGCTGCTGCCGTCTCCCGAAGGCTCCCCGGGGACCGGTTCGATCCAGGCCTCAGTGGGGGTGGCGGACCAGGTCGCGCGGCCATTTGGGAAATTGGGATCCTGCACGACGGCATCGGGGGCATAGCGCAGGATTTTGTATTTGTAGCCGGTATAGATGGCGCGTTGACCGTCCTCGCCGTCCTGAATTCCCCATTTCCACCAGGCGTACGTCGGGCTCTGATCCGGCGCTGCCAAAGTCACAGGAAGTATTTCGGTCCGCAGCGCAACACCCAGCGGTTTGGCTGTCGCGGCATCGATCCAAATAATCGAACGATCCGGATAGGCGATCGCGATGTCCCGGAGCTCCTGGGAGAGGTTGGGATCGTCTTCGTTAATACCATTCTCGCGGATGCCAAGGAGGTAAAGCGCGTCATTGTATTTCAGGAAATTCACGTAACTGTCGATGACGTCGCGTCCGCTGAATCCGTAGGTATCGTCTCCCGATCCCCCGGCCTTGACCAGAACTGGGATTTTGTCTTCCGCCGTCACGTTGACCAGCTGATTGACGTCCTGGAGCCAGATCGGAGTGACTTCCTGAGCCGCAACGGTCGTCGCTACAACCATCGCTCCCAGGGCCGTCGTGAAACGCAGTTTGAGTGGTGTCATTCGAGTTGTTAGATTGCGGGATCGGGTCGGTCGTTTACCCATGCCGACCGCGCCCTACCCCAGTTGTCCATTCTGTGATTCGTGACTCAGGCGAGTCTTCCGCGGCCAGGAAACCCAGAAAGAGGCATGGCCGGAGGTTCCTGTCATGGAGGGAGAAATCGCATGAAATCGCGTTATGCTTGCGGAGTCTGGCAGGCCAACGGAACGCGTCAAGCCGTTTCCGGATCCCGCTGTATTCGGCAAGTTTTGCCCCACATATTCATTTTTCGAATACCGGGTTCCATCGAGTCTACAGCCGGTTGCTCGACGGAGAGGCCGGGCCACAGCCCCGGCTTATTCGCCGGTCGGAGTGTCCGGCACACACCAGAGCAGGCCGGGCTTTTGCGATTGTTGCTGGTCCTGGAAATCCTCGTAACGAATGAAATGCACGTGGCCGTCGAAGGCGGTGATGATTGCGCCGAGTTTATGGCGGCGACCAATCCCCTCCAACTCGTTCGGGAACTGGCTGGCGTCGTGGCCCGGGTTGGCGCCCCACACCCCGCCCCAATTCTTGATGTCAGGTTCCCAGTGCACATAGGCCATCGGGTTGAAGGCGCTGATTTTGTGCGTTCGGCCATCACTGAGCCGGCCGAAGCTGCACACGGCGCCGTTCATGATATAGCTGGAGATCCGTTGTCGGCGTTGGGCCCACGAGACATCATTGGTCCGGTCCAGGGGGCAATTGTAGGTGCGGCGTTCGCGCAAGAACGGCCAGTAGAGTCCTTGTTCGATGGAGGGCCATTCGTTGGTGTTCATCGGGTCCGGGGCGCGCCCGCCCACCGGTTGATACAACCAACCCGGGCCGTAATCGTTGCCCCAATTGGGCCAAGGCATCCGCTCGCCGTTGTCGTCCGTGTACATGATCATCGCCAGTGCGATTTGCTTGTTGTTGTTCACGCATACGATCCGTGAGCCTTTCTCCTTGGCGTTGGCCAATGCGGGAAGCAATAGCCCGGCGAGGATGGCAATGATGGCGATCACCACCAGCAATTCAATCAGGGTGAAACCCGGCCTCGCCGCCCCCGGCTTCCGCAAAGGCCAATCTACAAGAATCCTGGAACGCTTGAGCATAGGACGGAGCAGATAAACTCGAGGCTATGCTCTGCTGCTGCTGCCGTTTGTCAAGCTGCTCCGGCGATTGCCGGAGCGCGACTGTGCGCGAAGCGCCAGCCGCAGCAGCACGCGAATGGTCCGAGCCGCTCGAATGTTCCCAGGCGACGAGACGGTAGGCTTCCAATCATTCTGCCGACAATCATCCTGCCACTTCGGGGTGAGCGATCCGGGTTAGCGGGTGAGTGGCAGAATGATTATTGGGCAGAATAATTCCCCGAAAGCGGAAAGCGCCCATGTCGGGCGACGGGGGTACATTACTGCGGCTACGCGCACTCGAAGAGCTCCTCCTCGTGCTCGTCCTCCTCCTCGTGCTCGTTCTCCTCCTCGTGCTCGTTCTCCTCCTCGTGCTCGTTCTCCTCCTCGTGCTCGTCCTCCTCCTCGTGCTCGTTCTCCTCCTCGTGCTCGTTCTCCTCCTCGTGCTCGTTCTCCTCCTCGTGCTCGTCCTCCTCCTCGTGCTCGTCCTCCTCCTCGTGCTCGTTCTCCTCCTCGTGCTCGTCCTCCTCCTCGTGCTCGTCCTCCTCCTCGTGCTCGTTCTCCTCCTCGTGCTCGTTCTCCTCCTCGTGCTCGTTCTCCTCCTCGTGCTCGTCCTCCTCCTCGTGCTCGTCCTCCTCCTCGTGCTCGTCCTCCTCCTCGTGCTCGTCCTCCTCCTCGTGCTCGTCCTCCTCCTCGTGCTCGTCCTCCTCCTCGTGCTCGTCCTCCTCCTCGTGCTCGTCCTCCTCCTCGTGCTCGTCCTCCTCCTCGTGCTCGTCCTCCTCCTCGTGCTCGTCCTCCTCCTCGTGCTCGTCCTCCTCCTCGTGCTCGTCCTCCTCCTCGTGCTCGTCCTCCTCCTCGTGCTCGTCCTCCTCCTCGTGCTCGTCCTCCTCCTCGTGCTCGTCCTCCTCCTCGTGCTCGTCCTCCTCCTCGTGCTCGTCCTCCTCCTCGTGCTCGTCCTCCTCCTCGTGCTCGTCCTCCTCCTCGTGCTCGTCCTCCTCCTCGTGCTCGTCCTCCTCCTCGTGCTCGTCCTCCTCCTCGTGCTCGTCCTCGAACCGTGATGCGACCGTCGGGGTGTTGCTGCGGCTGGTCCCGCAGACGGAACACAGCCGCGCTCCGCACGCGGACGACGCGCAGCTTGGCTGGAGCGCGACCCGAAGCGCCAGTCGCAGCAGCGTGCGAAGGGTTTGAATCAGTGTTTCTCGCCGGTCACGGGGCGACCAGACGATAAAAGCGCGTCCCGGTCGGGTAGGCGTCGGTCACCATGATTCGGGTCGTTTGCGCCGGCGCGGGCACGTTGGTGAGCGTTTGCCATAGGCCGCCCAGGTTGTCGAGGTATTCGACGGTTGTGGGCCGGCCGAACTGAGACACGAACTCCAAGGAAACCACCGTCCCCAGGGATACGGAGAGGAAACGGAAATCCCCGATTGGCGAGGTGCCGGCCAAATACTCTCCGAAGTCGGTGATGCCATCGCCATCCAGGTCGTCGGTGCCGTCGCGATCAAGGGTGCCGAAGTAGGTGAGTTCCCACACGTCGGGCAGACCGTCATGATCGGTGTCGGTAGGATCGGCCATATTCGCTCGGCCCGCGGTAGGTATGGCGGCCGACCAATTGGCCGGGTCATTGCCGTAGCGGGAAAGGTTCAGGCGCTGCAGGGAATTGCCGCCACCGGCCGCGGCAGCGGGCCACGGTGCAACCGCGGCATAGTCCGCCTTGTCCACCAGGATCTGGGGCACGAAACCGGCATCCGGATGAGGCGGCAACTGCACGGTATCGGGGCGGTAGAGTTCCACGCTGTCGCTGTCGTTGGCGAGATGTCCGCTCCATGGGCCGAAAACAGGAACAGCGGCGGGCACACTGAACCTGGCGCGGAACTGTGCCAGCAGTTGGGGATCGGTGGGTGGAAAACCGACGACCAACAGCCGGCCTCCGGCATCGAGCATGACGTTGCTCGGAAATACGAAGTCGACGGCGCTCCGCAGACTCCAGGTGTTCGTGGGATAACCGGGATCATAGAGCCGCACCGGGGCGCCGCTGATGTTCTCCAGTTCGATGAACTCGTCTTCGTCGTTTTCCAGGCCGCCGGTGGCCGAATAGTAGAGCATTTCGCTGAGCACCACGGGACCGACCTTGGCTTCGGTGTTGGGTAGACCGGCGCCCATGCGAAACTCATCCACAGTGACGGCCTGATCGGCCCCGAAGGAAGTCGCGCTCACGGCGGTGAAGTCGAAGCCGACACTGGTAGGGATGCGACCGAATGAGACGCCATTAGCGGCGGCGCCGAACTCCATCTCGGCGCGGTAGCCGGTGAGGTTGCCCTGGGCGTCGGCCTGGGAGAGGATGGCCCGATTGCCGTGGGCGGAATTGAACGTGAATGGGGTTGCGCCGGCATTGAACTGGCCTTCGTAGAGGACGAGGAAGGCGTTGGCGGGGAGGATGGTTCCATCGGGGATCCGGTATTTCTTGAAGTCATCCCTTGAGTTGCTGAGGTACCAGCCTCCCACGTTGACGCCGACGGGAGTGAGGTTGAAGAACTCCACGGCGTCCTCCAGCGGCGGGTCGGTATGCGTCAGCACCTCGTTGATGACCACGCCGGGCAACGGCAGAAAATTGGATGTTCCGGGCGAGGCGGTGCTGGCGAAATTCACGATCGTCGGGAAACCGTCAGGCAGGCGCCCCTGCGCCACATCCAGGGGCTGGGGACCAAAGGTCACGCCGTCGATCATAACTCCCGCGGGCGAGAACAACCCGAGGGCTTCGCCGGATTTGCTCAACGAGAAGTCCACATGATCCGCTCCGTCGCCGGGCCTGCTATCGGCAATGAACACCGCCCAGGCGTCGCCGCCAGTCCCGATGAAACTGAGGGGTGGAATCGGTGACTTGTTCGGATCCGACAGATCATCGGTCAGGAACAGGCCATCAAGCGCGACGGGTTGGCCGGCGGAATTCGCGAGCTCGAGCCAATCGCTGCCCTTCGAGGGATCGGCCATCCATTCATTGATCCGGAGGGCGGAAATGTTCGCCAGGCCAGCCGAGCTGTTCGGACCGCCGGGAGTGGGAAGATTGAGTGTCCAATGACCGGCGGCATCGGGTGTGCGCCCGATCGAGAAGTCCGGCGTTTGCCGGCCAAACCGGATGGAATCGACCAGAGCTCCGCCGCCCAGCGGACGGTTAAAGAAATAAAGCACGTCGCCGTTGGCACCCAGGGCAAAGCCGGTGTTGGTGGGTGAGGCGGGCGCGGCGTCGTCCAGGTAGATCACCGTGTAGGCCGAAGGCGCGAGACTGCGATTAGCGGGGAAGACCCAGCGGCGGGAATCGTTGGGGTCGGTGCTCAGGCTCAGCCCGGAGAGGTCCACGGTGTTGGTGGAAGGATTAAACAGCTCGACGTAGTCGGCAGTATGGCCCAGGTGATTCGTAAGAGTCTGGTTCCGAGCAAGCACCTCATTGAGCAGCACCGGCACTCCAAAGGTCTGGGTCACGATGTTTGTGGTGAATTGGATCGCCGCGAGCGACACGCCGAACACGTCGTCACTGCTCCCGCTGTTGGCCTGGTGGACTTCGGCTCCAATTACGTTGTCACCTCGAACGAGGCTGTTCGTGGGAAAGACTAATCGCTCGGGCGCGCCCTCGTTGTCCTGGTTGGAGGCCGTGCTCGCATAAAGCACCGGGTCGGCTGAGACGCGGAGCCGGCCCACCTCGACCCCGTTGAGGTAAAAGACCGCCCCGTCATCGACGTAATTCGTGGCGATCAATTGGAACTCGGCCAGGGCTTCGGTCCAGGAAAAGTGAGTTCGGTAGTATACCGTGATGTGCCCGCCCGACTGGCTCGGCGCCGGGATGGCGGTCTGGAAGGGATAAGGATAGACCTGCGGCGTGGTTTCGCGGCCGAACAGGCCGAAACCACTGTTCCAACCGGAGTCGTCGAAACCCGGGAGACGCCAGCCCGTCCCATAGTCGATCCCCGAAGAATCAAATCGCCACGCGGATGTTGTGACCTCGAGCAGCGGCTCGATGGTCTGAGTGACATTGGTCACCGAGATGACCCCGCCCAGGCCCGGATTGGGTCCACCGTCGGAAGGTTGCGTGAAATCCGCAAGCGTTTCACTTCCGTCCGGGCTGCGACCCTGCGACACATCGGTCTGTTGCGGGCCGTAGTTAATGGCGTCAATCAAAGTCAGATCGGGCGCCGAGAGGAGCAGTAGCCCCACGTCCGGCGACAGCTTGAAATTCAAGTGGTCCGCGCCCTGGTTCGGCTGGCTATCAGCAATGAACGGGGTGTAGCCGGCGCCGGAGATGAAGCTCAGCGGTGCGATCGGATGCCGGTCGGGCGCGCCGGCCGCGTCGGACAGGTATAATCCACCGAGCGGGACCGGCTGAGGTTCCGGGTTGTAGAGTTCGACAAAATCGTTGTTGGCCGCGAACTGGGCGTCGGCGAGCCACTCATTGATCTTCAGGTCCCAGTAGCGCCCGAGGCCGGCGGTCACGTTGGGAGAACCGAAGGTGGGTTCGCAGAGCGTCCAGGTGCCGTCGGGCACACGTCCGATGGAATAATCGGCGATCTGCAAGCCGAACACGACTTGGTCCAGGGGTTGACCGCCTTTCGCCGCGGCGGCGTGGAGCAAGACATTATCGCCCGAGGCTTTAATCGAGAATCCGAGGTGAACGCCGGGCGCGGTGAAATCGTTGTCGCCATATAGAACCAGGAACGCGCCGCCGGCGAGCTGAGTGCCTGCGGCGAAGGTGAATTTGTAGGGCAAATCCGCGTTATCGGTGAGCCCCATTCCGGACAGGTCGACCGATGCGCTGCCGAAATTGAAAAGCTCGACGATGTCGGGCGTCGCGGCGCCATTGGTGAGCACGGATCGATTCGACGCCAGCACTTCGTTCAAGCGCACGGTTGGGAGATTGGAAGGAACGGCGCCGGGATCGACTGTCCAGGTTCGCGAAGTGCTGACTAATGCCGCATCGCCAAACACCGGGTCGTCCTGGAAAGGGCCCGTGTCGCGTTTACCTGAGACTTCGACGCGATGCGGGCCGCTGGAGAGATTGACGAGACTGATAGGCATATGAATGTCCCGTTCGGTACTCCACGCGGCCCCGTCCAGACGGTAGCGGTAGGCAACATAGCCGGAACCCTCGGGGAACCCGGCGACGGGAATTCCGCTGCCCGCGCGGTTAAAGCCTACCTCGAGTGTGGCGCTGGTCAGGTTGTTCGTGCCGGACGGTTCGCCACTGACCGAGGCGCCCATCGGCACAACTCCACCTTTATCCAGATGATTCGGTCCCGTGCCGATGGCAGGCGACCCGGGCATCAGGCTGAACCAATCGCGCAGCACCTGAGCTTCTTCCCAACTGCTGAACTGGGTGGTTTCCGCGAGTTGCGGAATATACTTCAGTCGCGGATCGGCGGTGGAATTGGCCCCCCCGGGTCCGGACCATGGGAACGGCAGGAGGTTATTGGTAAACGTGACAATAGCGGCGTTCTGGTCGCGGACGAGGGCCTCGGCATCCACCACGATATTGCCTTCGAGATAGGCCCCCGCGCCTTCGGTGGTGCCGGCATCCGCAAAATTCATGAGCGCTCCGGCCGTGTCGGTGCCGCCCTCGTGTATTTGATGGACGATCGTGTTGTTGAGCAGCGTATAAAAATTGCCCTGCTTGGCCGTGGCCGCGTGATCGCAATCATAAAACAAGTTGCCCACGATGGTGATCTCGGAAGTCGCGTTGCCGTCGTCGCCGCCGCTCACGGCACTGGACGAATCCGGCGATCCATTCTTGTGGCAATGCATGAAGATATTGCCTTCCACCCAGGCGTCCGTGCCGTCCAAATCGAGCAGATCGTCGCCGCTCCCGACAAACACGTTTTCGAGGAAATGGACGAGAGGTTGTCCCGGGCGATTGCCCCCGGTGAAGTCGATCGCGTCGTTGTAGCCGTTGGGGGCACCAACAAAGTTCCGGTAAAAGATGCCGTATCCGCCGGCCTTGATCCCGCCGGTGCCATGGAGAAGTTCAAAACCCGCCGTGGGGGTTGGGAAATCACTATGGCTGACCACAAAAGAGGAACCGTCGAGTGAAATGTATTGGTGGTCGGTCGAACCAAACGTGAGATGGTCCAGGAATACTGTGCCGCCCGAGGAGTGGATGGCCGTCGAACCGTTGAACTCCAGATGGGCGTGGGTAATGCGGGTCTCGGGCGAACCGATCCCCCCATTGATCGTGATTCCGCCCCACGCGGTGGTGGCGCCGGGGAGCCTGGTGAATCGAATGGGCGCGGTCTCAGTGCCCTCGGCGAGGAGCCGTCCGCCATTGGCGACCACGAGGTTGACGCCCGGCCCGAGATAAACTGTAAGGCCGGGTTCGAGTGTGAGCGTGACGCCGGCGGCGACGGTGAGGGTGGAGGTGATGTCGAACGGCCCGGCCGCTGCCGTCCAGGTGGTGTCCGTTTGGAGAGTCCCGCCCGCGGACTGGGCAGCACCGTCGTCATACCACACGTCATCGGTGGCGCGGCCCACTTCTTGACCGTCGGCATCGAGGGCCTGAACCAGGAGTCGATTGATGCCGGGATATAGAACGATTCCGTTGATCGACCACGTACCCTCCCAGGCGGAATAGGTGGCCGCGCCACCGCCCACGAGGACTGTGCGGGTGTTCAAGGCATTGGCGGCGCCGGTCAAGGCAATGATGGGAACAGTGGTGTGGGGATAGCCGTTGAGAATCGGGAGGTTGTTGCTGACGACCAGAGTGTTTGGGATCTGGGAGAGCACGTAAGCCACATGGCTCGCATTGAAGGCCTTCATCGTGTCAATCGTCTCCTGCGGCACGTAGCCCTGAAACAGTTGATCAAGCAGCGGATCCATCTGCGCCGTGGAAAATGCCGTGTCGGCGAGCGTCTTGAGTTGGCGGTAATAGACAGGGGCGAACTCGGGCGTCTTCATGAACCGGTCCATGACCGGCAAGTTGGTCATGCGCCAGAGTCCGTTGCGCGGGCTGGTGGGGGTCAGGCCCCGCCCCATCACGGTATCCAGATCGTAAGGGAGCACTTCAAAGCGGGTGTCGAGCGTCCCGCGATAGAGGGCGTAGTCGTCTCCCACCCCATTGGCCAGGCAGGTTTCGCCGTTGGCCAGGAGAGTGTTGATGGCCATGTACCGCATCCAGGCCTCGACATCGATCACGCGGTTGACGTCGGTCACATAGGCGGCCGAGCTCGAATAACCGGGGATCTCGTTGAGCACACCGAGGAGTTCCAGGAGATCGGAGTAATCGTTTTGGACAAAGTTGTTTTGTTTGAAATAGGCGTTCGTGTAGGACCCGCTGACGAAGAAGTCCGGCCCGTGCCAGGTGAGATCCGCTTCGATTTGCGGTCCGGTCTCGGTTGGGCCCCGGATACCGCGATACGCATTGCCGCCGGGATCGATCGGCCAGGAGCGTTGGACGAAATCCTTGTTGTATTGTTCGTTGGCGGCGTAGGAACCGAAGGAGTCGCCGCCGACCGAAGCCATGAGATCGATCCCATTGACGCGCACTTGCACGGCGCGGGAATCGGCCATCGGCACGCCCAGCCGGCGAAAGACGGCGCTGCCCAGGACCTGCGAATAAGCATAGTGGGCGTTGAGGTTAATTCCGGCCTGGCCTTTCCAAAGGCGATCGGACGGGATGTTCACGTGGTAGTTGTTCGGATTAGCGACGCGCGTGCCGTGCCCGCGGTTGCGCACGCCGCAGTTGTAACGGATCTGGGTGGTCGACCCGCCACTCACCACGCCGTCTGAGGAAATCCAGGTCGCGTTCATCTGGGCGTCGCTGTCGGCGTCCGGGAACTGGCGGCCGAGGTCGAAGAGCTCTGCCCGCTCCACTCCGCGCATGATGATCCGATAGACCGGCTGGGTGCCCGCGTAAGCGCCGCTGTCCACCTGGTAAAGCAGATTGGCCGTGCGCGTCGAATTGGTCGGGGGGATGAAGACGGGGTAAGTCCTCAGGTTGCCTCCCTGGTCTTGCGCCTGCAGATAAAACTCGACCACGGTCAGATCCGGTTGCGCCGGGAGAATGGCGCCAAACAGACCGTCGCCCGACGTGCCGTCGCCGTGCGCGCCGTCATCCGCCATGGCGATGACATTGAAACTGGCCGCGCCATCCACACGCCAATGCAAAGAAACCACGAGGCCGACGGACAACTCGTCCACCACCCGGGCGGTCACGGTGACGGGATCGCTCGGTTGTGGGATCACGGGACGATGATGCACATCGGCGATTAACGGTGCGTTGTTCGAGGAGGCGATGGAGTTGGGGCGTCCGGGGGTGCCGCCCATCACCGTGCTGCTACCCCAATTGTGGGCGTAGCCATCGGGCAAGGCCGGGTTGATCAATTCGAGCGAGGCTCCCAGTCCATCGAATTCGGCATGCCATTCCCAGCCGGTGTGGTTGAAATGCGGCGGACCCATTTGCCGGACCGCCCAATCCCCCTGGTCGTAGAACTCGACGGCATGCACCACGCGGTTTGATCGGTCGGTGAGCTCGAGCGCATGACCGATCGTGCTCTCCCAGCCGCCAACGAAATTCGTCACCGTCGGGTGCAACCCGCTGAAGGTCTGCCGGTCCGCGGCCACCACGAGGTAGCCGCCCGCGGCGAGGACAGTATTGCTGGGAAAGAGATAGTCGACCCCGCGAGTCACTCGCCAACCGGAAAGATCCACAGCGGCCGGGCCGCGATTTTGGAGTTCAAACCACTGTTCGAGGAGATTGGTGCCCGGTGGATGGACCATGATCTCGGTCACCAGAACGTTTTGGGCGCGGACCGAGACCAAGACAAAGAGCATCAGAACCAGCAAGACGAAGCGCGATCGGACTGCAGTCAAAATGGGCATATGAGGGATGGCATTGGCATACTCCAGATTTAATAGGTTGGGGGGCCAAAAGACCCGATGAATGATGATCAAATTCCCGGTCTTCGCCAGGCCATCAAATGAGTGGACCGCGGGATTCGCATGCTATGGTTGTTGAGGAGTGACAATTCGATAAAAGCGCGTGGTGTTCTCCGACACGTTCGAGTCCTGCACCTCCACCGGACCGGATTGAACCTGGCCAGGGATGTCCGCCAGTTTCGACCATAAACCCGGCTCCAGCGTATCCCGGTATTGGACAGTATAGGTTCGCCCGGCGACGGCGGTGAATGTCAGGCGCAACACCGGAGGTTGGGATGCATCCCAGGCAACGGACTCGAACTCTGGCGGCGACTGCGTCTGCCCGCTCACTGTAACCGTCAGATCGTCGTTCACGGAGAATACGCCGTCGGCAGCCGTCAGGCGGAGCACATACGTACCCGATGCCGAGAAACTCGCGCTGGTTTCGAGCGCATAGGGGTTTGAAAAAATGACGGATCCCGGGCCACTGACTTTCGACCAGGTGAAGGTGAGCAGGCCGGGCGGGATCGGCAGGCCATCATCACTCGCGGTACCGTGAAGCTCTGCCGTGGCAGGGAGGGTCACGGCCTGGTCCGGGCCCGCATTGGCTGTGGGCGCCTGGTTAGCGGAATATCCCAGTCCGATAAGTTCGAGATCGAAGATGATATCGCTGCTGTTCCCGCCGGCCTGATGGATTTCAGCGGCCACGACATTCGCCCCCTGGCGCAGCAGGGCCGGATCAATGGACTGGATATAGAATGTTGTTTCATCCGCGCCGCCCACGGCGGTGACGGCGGAGGTCAGGTATCCGATCGGTCCGGCCGGCATGTTGTCGACGAAGACGGCAGCGCCATTGAGATAAACCACAACTCCGTCATCCCGCTGCACGCTCAGTGTCAGGGCCGTGACATCGGCCGGATTAGACACATTGAACGTCTGGCGGAAATAGGTGGTGAGGTACTTGTTGTTGGCGTCGGGACCATAGCCCACCAGCGTAACGGGCAACACACCGTCGGCGTCTCCGTATCCGAGCGGGGCCGACCCGGATGGCCAGCTTGCATCGTTGAATGTAGGCGATGTCCAGGCCGATCCCTGGTCCGATCCGTTGTCGAGGTATTTCCAGGCCGAGCCTTTGCTCACAATCGGCACATTTGAAGGGAGCCGGTCAATCGTCACGCTGAGCACGTCGCTTACCTGCAGGGCACCGTCGTCGGCCGTAAGCCGCAGGCCATACGTGCCCACGCCAGGGAAGCTCGCCGAAGGATTCGACAAGTGTACATTGCTGAACGCGACGAGGCCCGGGCCGGTGTCCTGGCTCCAGGTCAATGTCAATGCGCCCGGCGGATTCGGGAGACCGTCGTCCTGGGCGGAACCGGCCAGCGGAACGTTCAACGGAAACGTCGCGGCGGTCAGTGACACATCCGCGCCGGCCTCCACCAGCGGCAGACGGTTGCCCGTGTTTTCTTGGCCGGGTGACGCAGGACCCGGACTGGCCCGCCAGTTGACCGGGTCGTTCCCATAGGCGCGGGCGTCGAGCCGTTCGAGGGACGGACCGAAGCCATCGGCGTTGGTGGGCCAGGGGGACTTGTCATTGTATCGCACGACGTCCACGTCGATCTGCGGAATGAAGATCGCGCCGGTATTGGTGTCCAGGTCCGGCGTATCGGGTCGTTGGAGGGCCAGAGACTCACCGCTGTCCTGCAACGTGCCCGGGACCGGGCCCAGAATGGGAACGGCCGCCGGGACACCATACTTCGTCCGAAACGTTGCCGGATCGGCCGCCACGAGCAGGAGCAGTCCATTGGCGGATATCTCGACGTTCTCCGGGAATCGGTAGCCCAATCCTTCGACGCGCCACGTGTTGGTGGGAAAATTGGGATCGTAAAGCTTCACGGGCGCGTTGGTGATGTTTTTCAGCTCCACAAACTCCTCGTCTCCCGGCGCGGGATGATAACGGATTTCGTTGATGACTACCGGTCCCACCCGCGGCCCGGCGTTGGGCGCACCCAGGGTGTTGGCGGTCTGCGCGGGATAGAGGATTTCGCCCACGCTATTGAGGTAACGCCCGAAAGTCACCCCGTTCTGCGCGGCACCGAAGGCGAACCCGTCGCTGTAACCGGTAAGTTGGCCGATGGCGTCGGCTGAGTAGAGATAGATTTCTTCGCCATGAGAATTGAGCCGGAAACCGTTGGTCGAAAGCGGATCGGGGTTCCAGTCGTTTTCGGTCAGAACCAAAAAGCCACCGGCCGGGATGATGGTGGGCGAAGGAAATGCATACTTGCCGGGGAGATTCCGCTGGTCGGTCAGGAACCAATGACCGACGTCCACATTCGTCAGATTAGGATTGTAGAGCTCGATGGAATCCAGTTGCGGCAGGTCCGTGTGCGTAAGCGCTTCGTTCACCAGGATCCGGGGAAGGAACGAGGGCGGATCGTCCGCGCCCGGCGACCCGCCGATCGAGGCGCTGCTCCGCCAATTCAATGCACTACTCGGGTCCGGATTAAGATTCGGATTCAGGGGCACGAGCGAGAATCCCGTTCCATCGGCCGTGACCGGCCAGGGAAGGGCGGCCTCGTATGCCACGGAAAAGATCGGAACATCGTTGGCGTGGGCCAGGATCACTCGTTCGCCGCTGTTGGAGAGGTGATTGGTGAACACGCCATCGACGCGCACCCCGGGGTATCGGCTGGCAAAGGCGACCGGATCACTAACCAGCACCGCGAACTGGCCCGGACCAAGGAGCATGCCGAGTGGGAAGGAGTACTGGATCCCATCGGTGAAATGCACACCGCTGAGTTCGAGGTTCGTGCTCGCGACGTTCTTCAATTCGAGGAACTCCAAAGCCTCGCTGTCAAACGTCGCCGCCGCCTGAGGATGGTACATGATCTCCGTAACCAGGAGGTCTGTGAAATCCCGGTTGAGGTAAATCGTCGCGTCGGTCAGCGCGCTCCAGGTGCCGCCACTCAGCGCGCGGGCCTTGATCCGAACGCTCTGGGACAAGGTCAATGGGCTGGAGTAGATCTGCGCGGTCGCAGCCACCCCGCCACCGCGCAGCCGCGGATCCGATCCATCGAGGGTGTAGTAGATCGTGCCGGCCGGCGCAGCCATCGTCACGGTGGATCCGGGCGGCACGAGGCCGCCATTGGGATTCAAGGATGGGGCGTCGACGTTCGGGTAGAGTCCTTTGGCTGTTAATTGCCCGAGAACAATCCCGGTCCGTTGGTTGAAATAATCTCCATAGACCCGGCTCATTTCGAGAGCCCAGTCTTCATTGCGGGTGCGGGGGGTGGAACGTTTGGAGTCGCCCCAGCGGGCCGACTCGGTCGCGATCGCATGGTAGACTTCATTGCTGCGCGCCGTGAAAAGGGCACGGCAACCTTCGGGGCTCAACACGCCGCCATCGAAGAACGCCTTGCGAATGTGATCGGCCACGCGCAGGCGAAACTCGGCGTTGGCGGTCAACCGGGTAAAGAAATACTGCGGATTGCTCCGGGCCAGTGCGCCCGCCGCTCCTTGTTGCGTGGGATCGCCCGCGGCAAACGGCCCCGTGCGATCGCGATGGAGTTCGTCGTTGTTCCCAAGCGACGATTCGTGCAGGAGAGTGTGTTCGGAGTCGTGCGCCAGGAATCGAAAGCCGCCATAGAGCCCTGTGCGATTCCGAACGGCGTACATGTTGTTCGGATTCGTGTTGCCGATGAAGGCCGAGATCGGCGCGTCGATGTTGCCCGTGAAAAAGATCACCAGCATGTAGTCGATCAGGTTGTCCACATCCAGTAGATTCTCGAACGCCGGGTTAGGCGTGCCGTCGGTGTTTCTCCCCTGCACTTTAAAATATGCGGCGTCCGTGGCGAACCCATTGGTAGCGGCCTGCCAAAGACGCGTCCAGGCATCCATGTTCCCATCGGTCGCGAAGATGGTGTAGCCCGCGCCGGTATCCACCTTGATGACATCGTAATCATCTTTGTCCCCTCCGAAATAACTGGCGCCGAAAGAGGCCTCCGGCCGCTCGGCGGTGTTGAAGATCCCCCAATACTGCCCGTTGATGTAAAGGTGATAGAAGTCGCCCCGTTCTCCGGGTTGGCCGAGGGCCAATTGCGCATCGCGCGAGAACTGGTCGCGCAGGCCGATGAACCGGTAATCGCCTTCGAAACTCCAGGAGTAATTCTGAAATGTTCGCAAGTCGAAGGCGTCGAAGGTTTCCGTGCCGCCCTGATGCTCAAACATCGGATAATCCAACTTCGACGCCCCGTATTCCTGGCGGAAAAAAAGTCGAAAGGCGTGTTTCGGATTGTTTGAACTCCGGCTGTAACCGCCCCGAATCCGAAGGCCGGCATTGACTTGAAAACCGGGAGTGCCGTCTGGATAAATCAGCTCGACCGAGGCCGGACGTTCCCAGTCCCGGCCATCCTGGCTGGCGTTGGCGTAAATGCCCGTAGCCGGATCGAACAGGTTGCCGGACTCGGTCACGATCGAAAACGTCGGAATCGATTTCAGGTCGTCCTCGATTTCGCCGGCATAGGCCGGAGCGTTCACCACATCCGGGTCCATGCCGTAATCCACCACGTTCGCGCCCCAACTTGCCGGCCAACCGGGGGGGGGCTGGCCCGTGGGTGACTGATGAATGATATCGGCGGTGAAGAGATAGGTTTGGGTATCCACTCCGGATGGTGCGAAACCCGCCTTGAACGCCGACGCCCGAATGACGGTGGTGGCGCTGATCGGTATCGGACCGCTGACGACCGTGCCATGGGTCAGCGACGGCACCGAACCGTCGGTCGTGTAGACGATGGTCGCTCCCGGCGTGGCCGTCGTGATCGAGAGTTGAAAAGGAGCGTCGTAAAAACCGCGGTCATGGTCGAATTTCGTATCCGCCACAAAGGCCACAAATCCGGCGCCATTAGGCGCCCCCGGCGATCCTTTGGCGAAGTACTGCGTGTCGGCGTCGGTGATTTGGAGCTCCAGGAGCTCCGGCATGATCAGGAAATCAGTGTCGGCGGCCGAACGGTTGAGTCCCTGGATCGCCAGCAGGTTGTTTCCCGGCTGAAGCAGGTTGAGCCGGTCGGACAGATTGAAATCCTCGAAAATCAGCGCCTGATCGTTGGGATGAGCCGCAGTTGCCGCCGAGTTCCATAAAGGAGCGGCCGGCGCGTTGCGACGGGCAACTTCCTGTCCGTTGAGATAGGCGACAAAACCATCGTCGTATCGCATCCGCAACGTGAGCGACTCGAGCGCCGCCGGATCCGCCACGGTAAAGGGTAGCCGCAGATAGGCCGAGGCGTTCACCCCGAGCATCGGGGACTCCACATCTGTGGCGAGCAACGGCCGATAACTCGCCGTCCCCTCACCACCGGAGATCACGGGAGACAAAACGGACAATCCTCCATTCGCCATGTCACCCACCAGATGAAAATGGGTCGGGTCCCATGCCGCGTAACTCCCGGCCGCGGCGAACAATTCAACTTCCGAACCCCCGCCGCATTCGTAGAACAGCAGGCGCAGCGGATAGTCGCCCGCCGCCGGAAAATTGAACGTTTGGAGGGTGTCCGCGGGACCGCGCGGGTCCGGGTAGGACATGTAAAAGCTTCCGATCTCCAGCGAGAAACCGTCGTCGCTGTTGACGCCGAAAGTCCAGTTGCCCGCCGCGGGGATGGTGATCGTGGCCGTGGCCTCGAGCACGAAATTATCGCGATCGGGACCGATCGGCAGCCCCGGAAACGCGCGGTCGTTGCCGTAATGCGCCGAGTCAGCCGTGTTCAGGTAATTCAACACTGCGGCGTTCTCGGCCGCGACTGAGAACTGTTGCCCGGGATTGTTGACCACGCCTTCCGCCGCGCCCAGGCTGCAGACCCCTACGTTGGCCACGTAGCATAATGCGGCAAAACCGGGAACGGCGATCTCGTACCCCACGCCGGTCGATCCGCTTGTCCAGCCGGCATCGTTAAACGCGGGCTGCGTCCAGGTCGAACCCTGTGCGCTCGAGGGGATCCAAACCCGCACGGGCGCGCCGGAGGGCACGAATGCATTCGTGGTGACTTCCTGGACCACACCGTAAGAGACGTCGGGATATTGTGACGGAAACGCCGGCGCAAATTCCGTGGCGACGCCTCCTCCCGGTTCGAGCAGCGCCAGGTATTCTCCGCTCGCCTTAAGACTGAAATCGGTGTGCAGCGGCGCGCCCGCCACCGCGCGGTTTTTTCCTGATGCAAAAACGACAAGGAAACCCTTGGGCGGCAAGTTCGTGGAAGGAAACCCCCATAGCGCCTGATGCAATGGATCTCCGGTCAACGCCCAGCCGGCGAGGTCCACCGCGCTGGCCCCGGTGTTGTAAACCTCAATCCAATCGGAATAGGTTCCATCCTCATCGGCCAGCGTGGATTCATTGTCCGCCATGAATTCACTGAGAATGACTTGTCCCTGGAGCGCTCCAACGGCGAGGAAGAGAGAAACCAGGAGACAACCTGAACGAAAAGATTGCAACAACCGCCGGGAAATCATGCGTCGCAACATCCTCCCGGAGAAAGGGCATGTCAATGAATCGCAGACTCCCAATGGCAAAGATAAGGCTTGCTTTCCCACTCCGGCCTGTCAGTTTGTCCCGCGTCCTGCGCGATAGCTTGTCTCTTTCAAGGCATGGTGAATCCTCAGTTGAACTCAGTTCAGTGATGATTTTAGACCCGATGTTCGGGAACAGTCTGGCAAAAGAACCGGTTCGTCTGGGCAGAAAACATCAAGTATGAGTAATAAATTATTTGTGGGAAACCTTTCCTTCAATACCACTGAAACCCAACTGCGGGATGCCTTCTCCGCTCACGGTGTCGTCTCCGAAGTCAATTTGATGATGGATCGCGAGACCGGCCGCCCCCGCGGGTTCGGTTTCGTCACCATGAGCACGGCCGACGAAGCCCAGGCCGCCATCCGCGCCCTCAGCGGCCAATCTGTCGACGGCCGCGAATTGACGGTCAACATTGCCAAGCCACGCGAAGATCGTTCGGGTGGTGGCGGCGGCGGTCGCCGTGAATACGGTAACCGTGGACGCTATTGATTTCCCGATAATCTAAGTTTGACCCAGGCCCGGCATCCGCCGGGCCTTTTCTGTTACCCGCTCGCGGCACGCGGACGACGTGCAGCTTGGCTGGAGCGCGACCCGAATCGCCAGTCGCAGCAACGCGCGCACGCGGTTCGGGGCATTCAAGAATGTCGCAACCCGACGCGCAGCGACCGTCGGCTGTTGCTGCAACGCGCGAATGGTTCGAGCCGGTCGAATGTTCCCAGGCAACGAGACGGTAGGCTTCCCATCATTCTGCCGACATCATCCTGCCACTTCGGGGTGAGCGATCCGGGTTGGCGGGGGAGTGGCAGAATGATTATTGGGCAGAATAATTCCCCGAAAGAGGAAAGCGCCCATCTCAGGTGACGGGGGGTACATTACTGCGGCTACGCGCACACGAACAGCGCGTGCGTCCTCGTCCTCGTCCTCGTCCCTCGTGCTCGTGCTCGTCCCTCGTGCTCTGTCCCTCGTGCTCGTCCCTCGTGCTCGTCCCTCGTGCTCGTCCCTCGTGCTCGTCCCTCGTGCTCGTCCTCGTCCCTCGTGCTCGTCCTCGTCCCTCGTGCTCGTCCTCGTCCCTCGTGCTCGTCCTCGTCCCTCGTGCTCGTCCTCGTGCTCGTCCTCGTCCCTCGTGCCTCGTCCTCGTCCCTCGTGCTCGTCCTCGTCCCTCGTGCTCGTCCTCGTCCCTCGTGCTCGTCCTCGTCCCTCGTGCTCGTCCTCGTCCCTCGTGCTCGTCCTCGTCCCTCGTGCTCGTCCTCGTCCCTCGTGCTCGTCCCTCGTCCCTCGTCCCTCGTGCTCGTCCCTCGTGCTCGTCCCTCGTGCTCGTCCCTCGTGCTCGTCCCTCGTGCTCGTCCCTCGTGCTCGTCCCTCGTGCTCGTCCCTCGTGCTCGTCCCTCGTGCTCGTCCCTCGTGCTCGTCCCTCGTGCTCGTCCCTCGTGCTCGTCCCTCGTGCTCGTCCCTCGTGCTCGTCCCTCGTGCTCGTCCCTCGTGCTCGTCCCTCGTGCTCGTCCCTCGTGCTCGTCCCTCGTGCTCGTCCCTCGTGCTCGTCCCTCGTGCTCGTCCTCGTGCTCGTCCTCGTGCTCGTCCTCGTCCCTCGTGCTCGTCCCTCGTCCTCCTCCCTCGTCCTCGAACCGTGATGCGACCGTCGGACGTTGCTGCGGCTGGTCCCGCAGACGGGACACAACCGCGCTCCGCTTCGCGGACGACGCGATGCGACCCTGGGATGTTGCCACGCCGTCGACACTGCGCTCAGCGGGCCGCACTACAAAACGTTGCGGACACGCATACGCCTGCAGGAGCGGCATGAACACGGTGTTGCCCGGCTTGATTCAAATCTCGAGCGACGGTGTTTCCCCCTCACCTCACCCGCCTGCGCTTCGCTACGGCGCGGCGGGCCCCGTCCCTCTCCCCTCCCACTGGGAGCGGAGAGGGTGGTCTGATTTCGCAGACGAACGGTTGTGGCCCAAGCGCTACTTCCGTTTCACGGATCGCCGGGCGGGCTTGGACGATTTGGCCGAGGGCTCATCTTCGAGGGCGGCCTGCGCCGCGGCGAGACGGGCAACGGGCACACGGTAGGGTGAGCAACTCACATAGTTGAGCCCAATGCGATGGCAGAATTTTACCGAAGACGGATCGCCGCCGTGTTCGCCGCAGATTCCGAGTTTGATGTCGGGTCGGGTCTGTCGTCCGCGTTCGACGGCGAGTTCCATGAGTTGACCGACACCGGTCTGATCGATCGAGGCGAAGGGGTTTTGTTTGGCGATCTCGAGTTCCTGGTAGCGAGGGAGGAACGAACCGGAATCGTCGCGGCTCATGCCGAGGCAGGTTTGGGTGAGGTCATTCGTGCCGAAGCTGAAGAACTGGGCGGTTTCGGCGATTTCCCGCGCGGTCAGCGCGCCGCGGGGGACTTCGATCATCGTGCCGACCAGGTAACTGAGTTTGACCTTCTTCTCCTTCATGACTTCCTGGGCGACGCGATGGACCAATTCGACCTGGAGATCGAGTTCCCTTTTAAAACCGACGAGCGGGATCATGATTTCCGGTTTGACTTTGATGCCCTTCTTCTGGACTTCAGCCGCGGCCTCGAAGACGGCACGGGCCTGCATCTCGGAGATTTCCGGATACCCGATACCGAGGCGGCAACCACGGAAACCGAGCATGGGATTGAACTCGTGCAGTTCCTTGACGCGCTGGCATATTTTGTCGACGGACACACCCAGTTTCTCCGCGAGATTATTCTGAGCTGCCTGGTCATGAGGCAGGAACTCGTGCAAAGGCGGATCGAGAAACCGGATGGTGGCGGGGAGACCCTTCAGTTCGGTAAAGATGCCGATAAAATCCTCACGTTGGTAGGGCAGCAATTTGGCGAGCGCCTTTTTGCGGTCGTCGGTCTTTTCCGCAAGGATCATTTCCCGCATGGCGTCGATGCGATTTCCTTCGAAGAACATATGTTCAGTGCGGCAGAGTCCAATTCCGGAGGCGCCGAAGGCGACCGCGTTGGCGGTCTGTTCCGGTGTATCTGCGTTGGTGCGAACCTGGAGTCGACTGACCTTGCCGCACCAGTTCATGAGCTTCTGGAACATCTGGTAAGTTGGGCTTTCCTTGGGTTCCAGGGATTTCTCGACCAGGACCTGGACGACTTCGGAGGCGGCGGTTTGGATATCGCCTGGATAAACTTCGCCGGCAGTGCCATTGATTGAAAGCGCGTCGCCTTCCTTGTAGGTGGCCCCATCAACTGTGACGGTCTTGGCCGTGTAATCGATTTGGAGTGCGCTCGCGCCGCAGACACAGACCTTGCCCATTTGTCGAGCCACCAGGGCGGCATGAGAACTGACGCCGCCTTTGGCGGTGAGAATGCCTTCGGCGGCAATCATCCCGCGAAGATCCTCCGGTGAAGTTTCATTGCGAACGAGGAGGACCTTTTCACCTTTGGCGGCTGCAGTTTCGGCCCGATCGGCATTGAAGTACATTTTGCCGCTGGCGGCGCCGGGGCCTGCGGGGAGTCCCTTGGCGATGCATTGAGCCGCCTTGACGGCCTTGCGATCGAACACTGGAGCCAGAACCTGGTCGAGTTGATCGGCCGGAACGCGCCGAATGGCGGTCTTCCAATCGATGAGTCTTTCCTTCTCCATTTCGATGGCAAAACGGACGGCGGCAAGACCGGTTCGTTTGCCGTTGCGGGTCTGGAGCATGAAGACCTTGCCGTCCTGGATCGTAAACTCGAAGTCCTGGACATCTTTGAAATGGGTTTCGAGAGTTCTGCGGATGTTATCCAGTTCGGTGTAGGCCTTGGGCAGGTGGTTCCTGAGTTGGGCCACCGGTTCCGGGGTGCGCACACCTGCGACGACATCTTCGCCCTGGGCATTAATCAGGAACTCACCGTAAAAGACCTTTTCGCCGGTGGCGGGGTCGCGGGTGAAGGCCACGCCGGAGCCGGACTGTTCGCCCGTATTGCCGAAGACCATGGCCTGAACGTTTACGGCAGTTCCCCATTCGGTGGGGATGTTATATTTGCGGCGATAGACCATGGCGCGATCGTTCATCCAGGAACCGAAGACAGCGCCGGTGGCGCCATTGAGCTGGTCCCATGGGTTATTGGGGAACGCCTTACCGGTGCGTTCCTTGACGAGAGCCTTGAAACGGGTGACGAGTTCCTTGAGGTCGTCCACGCTGAGCTTCGTATCTTCGATGTCGGACTGGTAACGTTCATGTTTCAGGGCATGGATAACAACCTCAAATGGTTCATGATCTTCGTGAGGGAGCTTTTGAACGCCCATGACGACATCGCCGTACATCTGGATAAAGCGACGATAGCAGTCCCAGGCAAAACGTTCGTTTTTGGTGGCCTTGACGAGGGCGAGGACCGTTTCGTCATTCAACCCGAGATTCAAAATGGTGTCCATCATGCCGGGCATGGAATCGCGGGCGCCGGAGCGGACAGCGACCAAAAGCGGCATGGCATTTCTGTCACCGAACCGGGTGCCCATGATTTTTTCCATGTTGGCGATGCCGGCCTGGATCTGGGGCTGGAGATCTTTCGGGTAGGTTCGCTTATTAGCGTAGTAGCAGGTGCAGACTTCGGTCGTGATAGTAAACCCCGGAGGAACCGGCAGTCCGATGCGGGTCATCTCCGCGAGATTGGCGCCTTTGCCGCCGAGTAACGGTTTCATGGAACCGTCACCATCGGCTTTCTTGTTCCCGAATGAATAGACGTGTTTGTGAGCTTTGGATGCTTTGGCCATAGAACTGTCCTGCGTTTTCGCTTCAGTGGATTCCGTAAGTCGAACAAACCATCGAAATGGAGTGGCGAGACTAACAAAGGTCGGGGGGGTGTCAACGGTCGAGTACCGGTAGTGTCGCGGATTATAGCGATCTTTCAAAACCCTGATCATCAACAGGCTTTGACCCGCGCCCGGGACCTGCGCTAAAAGGGCTTCGGTCGATCGCTAAATTACCTCTCCATGACAAATCCTTTTTCCGAATTCGTTGCCGAACATGCGCGCCTAGTCCGGGAAGGCCGGCACATTGGGTTGGGTCAGTTGCCCACTCCAGAACGTGCACCACCAGGCCCGGCAGCGCCGGGGGTGATGATCTTCTCACCGCACCCCGACGACGAGGTGATCATCGGGGGACTGGCCTTGCGGCTCATGCGTGAAGCGGGGTGGAGGGGATGGAATGTGGCGGTGACTCTCGGAAGCAAGCAGGAACGGCGGGCAGCGCGGCTGGAGGAATTGAAGCAGTGCTGCGCATTCATCGGATTTGACCTTGTGCAGACGGCCGGGCAAGGGCTGGAACGGATCAATATCGGGACGCGGAGAAGCGACGAGCAGCACTGGGCCCGGTGCGTGGCGCGCATTGGGGAAATACTGTTTGAGCATCGGCCGCGAGTGATTTTGTTCCCGCACGAGCAGGATTGGAACAGCACGCATGTGGGGACCCATTACCTGTTGGCGGATGCACTGAAACAGCTGGGGGAGGAGTTCACGTGTTACACCGTGGAGACCGAGTTTTGGGGAGCGATGTCCCGGCCAAACCTCATGGTCGAGTTGAGTGTGGAGCAGGTTACGGAATTGATCACAGCCCTGACATTTCATGCGGGCGAGCTGGGCCGAAACCCCTACCATCTCTCGTTGCCAGCCTGGATGATCGACAATGTCCGGCGCGGCGCCGAGTTGGTGGGGGGGCAGGGTGGGACATCGCCCGATTTCGTTTTTGCGACGCTTTATCGACTGCGTCGATGGGTGGGAGGGCGGTGGGCGGAGGTGATTGCCGGCGGTCGGAATCTAAGTTGCCGGGAGGATCCCGGGACGCTCTTTGAGGCCTGATCCCGGAACTTTCAGGGAGACGTGCTTTGCGCGGGATCGTTGGACTCGGGCGAGTGCAGGGTTGAATGCAAGACACGCAACAATTGCTCCCCGGAAAATGGTTTGGCGAGGAGCGCCGAGACCTCAACTTGCTCGAACCCTTTGACGCCCTGGCGTTCGGGCAGGCCGGACATTCCCAGGATGGGGAGGCGCGGATCCAGCGCGTGGAGGGCATTGATCATCGCGGGCCCATTCATGACCGGCATCATCATGTCGGTAAGAACCACGCGGACCTCGTCGCGGTGCAGTGAGAACGCCGCCAAGCCTTCCGCGCCGTTGGCAGCGGTCACAGCGCGGTAACCCTGCAACTCGAGCAGACGACGCAGAATGTCGCGCACGCCGATTTCGTCATCTACGACGAGTATCAATTCTCCCTGGGCAATGGGCGGTTTCGCGACATGCGGCGCGCTGGGAGGCACTTGGGCATGGGGGGATGCCGGGAAGTAGAGTTCAAAAGTCGTGCCGCGGCCCGGTTGGCTGTCGACCAGGACAAAGCCTTCATGCCCACGCACGATACCCATGACCGTGGCCAACCCGAGGCCGGTGCCTTTGCCAATATCCTTGGTGGTGAAGAACGGATCGAAGATCCGATCCAGGTTCTCCGCCGGGATTCCCGTCCCGGTATCGCTGACACTGACACAGACGTGGTGGCCGGGTTTGGCGTCGGGGGCCATGGCCGCGAACGCGGGATCAACCATCACATTTCGCGCGGCCATGGTCAAAATGCCTCCATCGCCCATGGCATCGCGGGCGTTCACGCACAGGTTCATCAGGGCCTGGTGGATCTGGGTGGCGTCGCCATGCAAGAGCCAGAGATTTTCGGCGGCGTCCAGCCGGGAGCGGATATCGCGAGGAAAGGTTTCGCGGATGATTTTATCCAGATCTCGCAACAGATGGCGAACCGGTAGGGGCACGCGGGCGCCGGGGGTTCCGCGGGCGAAAGTGAGAAGTTGTTTGATGATATCGGCGCCGCGCTGGGCGCAGCTTTCGATGGTGTCGAGCATCGCGCGACTCTCGGCGTCCTGGGCCGTCTCGCGCAAGAGCGGGGCGGTCATCAACACGGGTGCGAGGATATTGTTGAGATCGTGGGCGATTCCGCTGGCCAAGGCGCCGACACCCTCGAGGCGTTGAGCGCGGAGGAACTGGGCTTCCAATTGTCTTTTCTCTGAAACGTCGGTGTTGATGACGAGGACGGTGCCGGGCTGGCCCTGCCCATTCCGCAGGAGGGTCCAGCGGGACAAGACGATCAAAGATTTGCCGGCCCGGTTGGTTTGCTGGAGTTCGCCGGACCAACTGCCTTGATCGAGGAGAGCGGCTTTTGCGACCTGGAGGGCGGCGTCTTGGGGCACGAGTTCGGAGATTTTTCGGCCCACGGCTTCGGCGTTGGGCCAGCCATAAAGTCGTTCGGCAGCACGGTTCCAAAACAAGACCGTTTCATCGAGGTCGTGAACGAGAATGGCGTCGTTGGCGGCATCCAGCAGGGCGGCCTGTTCGCGCAGGCGTTCTTCGTTCTGCTTGCGGGTGGTGATATTCTCGTGGGCAACGACGATCCGGGCGGAACCCGAGTCGGCAAAGCGCGTTGCATGGAGGACAAACCACCGCGGTACGTCGTTCGAGTGACAGGCGTATTCCAGAGTAAGATCGGGAAGATCTCCTGTCGCCACGGCTTTCAGCCCGCGTGCCACTTCCTGTGCTGCTTCTCGATCCTTTCCGCCCAGCGACTCACATGCGGCCAGGTAATTTTCTCCGAGGCCAGCCTCGGCGGCCAAAGGGGGATCGCTGGTGGAATCCCTCCATGCCCGGTTGACGGCGAGAATGGCGCCGTCCTGGGAGAGCACGCAGATATGCGATGTGAGGGCATCGAGGGTGGCTTGATTGAAGTGTGAGAGTTCACGGGCCCGTTCCTCACTGGCCCGGAGTTGTGCGGTGCGCTGGTGCACGAGGCGTTCGAGGTTTTCGCGGTAAGTGCGATTTTCCGCCTCCAAGCGCCGGCGGGCATCATCGAGAGATTTGATGCGGGCGGCGGCGGCCACGGTGCGCAGGATTTCTGATTTAGAGATGGGCTTGAAGAGGTAGTCGGCAGCGCCTGCCCGGAGCGACTGGCTGGCGGTCTCGACACTGGGTTCACCGGTCATCATGACCACCTGCACATGGGGGTCGGTGGCGTGAATGCGGCGCAACAGTTCCACCCCGGTGATGCGTGGCAGGATGATATCGGTCACGACAACATCGAACTGAGCCCCTTCCAGATGCTGAAGCGCGACGGTGGCGTCTTCGGCCTCGGCCACTTCGTAACCGTCGTTGCGGAGAAACTCCGCGAGCGTTCGCCGGATGCTCCGCTCGTCGTCAACAATAAGAACACGTGCCATAAGTCGAAGAGTTCAGGATGTCCCGTCGTCACGGACCGGAAGCTCGACATGGAAGCGGGTGAACCGGTCCAATTCGGTTTCAGCGATCAAATCACCATGATGTTCTTTCAAGATGCCATGGCTGATGGAGAGGCCCAAGCCGGTCCCTTTGTCGCGCGGTTTGGTTGTAAAGAAGGGGTCGAACATCCGTTCGCGAACCTTGGGACTGATGCCCATCCCGTGGTCCTCGACCGATATGCGAACCCAGCGGCGCCCTTCCCGTTCGAACCGCCCGGCCGTGAGTTTGAGGATCTTGTTGGGGTCGTGGCCCGGGTAGCGTTCATTGAGTGCGTCGCGGGCATTTGTCATCAGGTTCATCAATACCTGTTGGATTTGCTGACTTCGACAATTTAGCTCAGGGAGATCCTCGGGGATGTCGATCTCCAGTGTGATCTGATCGTGCCGGATAACGGTTCGAATGAGGGAAAGGGTGGATTCGACAATGTCCACCACGCGGGCGGGGCTGTGGCTTTGTTTGTCCGTGCGGGAGAAAGTGAGAAGATTTCGGACGATGGTGGCCACGCGCTGGGTTTCGTGGAGGATTTCACCGGTGAACTCGGCGAGTGGGCTGTCCGACGGCAAGCGGTCTTGGATGAGCTGGGCGTAATTCATGATCCCGTTGATCGGATTATTGATCTCGTGGGCCACGCCGCTGGCGAGGGTGCCGACGGACTCAAGCCGCTGTTGTTGGCGCAGTTGCACTTCCATTGCCGCGCGTTCGAGTTCCAGTCGCTTCAGCTCGGAGATATCCACGATCACGGCGCCCACACCCACCGGAAGTCCGGAGTCACCCGCGATGGCGAAGAAAGACTCCACCCAATTCCGCTGAATTCCCGCCTGGCTGGCCGTTTCTCCCGCCACTTCCACGTCCAGGACCGGTTGCCCGGTGGCGAGCACCTCGCGGAGGATCGGCTCGATGATCGGCGCGAGCCGGGGCACGACTTCGCGAATCGATTTACCAATGTGCGCCTCGATGGACAATCCATTCATATCGGCCAGGGCCTGATTGACGCGGACAAAGCACAGGTCCTTATCAAACAAAACCATCCCGGCGCTCGCGGCGGTAAAGAAGGAATCCAATTCTCTTTTCCGGTGCGCCAATTCACTCTGCAGCCGAATGCGTTCCGTGATATCCTCCTTGATTCCGAGGAAGTGGGTGATGCGCCCTTGTTCATCCAGGACCGGAGAAATGGACGCATACTCCCAGTAGAGCTGGCCGTCTTTACGCCGGTTGTGGAATACGCCATGCCATGCGCCCCCGGCTGTAATCGTCCGCCACAGGCGGCGATAGTCTTCCGGAGTCGTCTCGGCACCTTTGAGTAGTCGCGGGTTCCGGCCGCGGACCTCCTCGAAGGAATAGCCGGTAACCTGAACGAACCTGGGGTTGACGTATTCGATGTCGCCGGCGGCATTGGTGATCATGACCGAAGCTGGGCTTTGCTCGACCGCGCGCGAGAGCTTGCGGAGTTGTTCTTCCGACCGTTTGCGCTCGGAGATGTCCTGCAGGAAGCCATGCCACAAAGTGCCCCCGTCCGGCTCCCTTTGAGGCACAGCGTGACCTTCGACCCAGATATCGCCTTGCCAGGCGCCGCGCACCCGGAACTCGGCACGCCAGGATTTCAGGGTCTGGGCCGACACGCCAATGCCCGCTTGCACTGGGGCGAGATCGTCCGGGTGAAGCATCGCAAAGGCGGAAGTAGCGTCGTCGCGGACCTGTTCGGGCGCCACACCGAAAATCTTCTGCAAGGTCGGGCTGGCGTAGGGAAAACACATGGTTCCATCCGGTCTAAGACGGAAGGAATAAATCGTTCCCGGCACGGTGGCGGCGATTTGAGTGAGCTGGTTCTGCAACTCCATCCTTTGTCGGAAGGCCTCCTCGATTCGTTTGCGAACCGTGATATCGCGCACCGTCGCCTGCAGCACCGTCTGGCCCCTCAGTATCATTCGGGTGAAGGTGACCGAGGCTGGAAAATGCTCGCCCGTGAGGCGGCGATGCATCCATTCAAACGAATGCGAGCCTTGTCGCAGGGCCGAGTCGATCATGTCACGGATCGCTTCAAGCGAAGAACGACCATCAGGTTGAAATTCCGGTGAGAGCTCCGCCGCGCTTAAACTCTGGAACACGGCCTCGCTGGCTACGCCGAACATTTTAAATGTCGCGGGATTTGCCCGAATAAATCTAAAGCTGGGAGTCGTAGCGACCATGATGGCGTCGCGGGAGTCTTCAAACAGGATGCGGTGCCGCTCCTCGCTCGCGCGGAGTGCCTCTTCCATTCGTTTCCGCTCGATTCCCAGGGCAAGGGTGTCGGCAGTTGCGCCCAGGGCGTCGAGGGCTGCATCTGAGAGCGGGTGTTGGGTGAAGAGGGCCATCGCCCCGAGAAGTTGGCCTTCGACCCAGAGGGGGTACCCGGCGAAGGCCGCCATGCCTTCACGCTGAGCCCAGTCCGGGTTTTCGATGCGGGGATCACCGGCGACGTCATTGGTGAGATGCGGCCGGTTCTCCGCGGCGATGCGGCCGATGTTCATATCGCCGATCGTCACCCTCCCATGTGGCCCATCGAGGTGGGTGTACATCCCGGCGCTGGCCTGCAACTCCAGGATATTTCCTTCCGGGTTAAGCGTCCATATGCGGGCAAACGCGGCATCCAGGTGATGGACCATCGCTTCGGTGCATGCCTGAAGGACATCGCGCAAGCTGGCTTTGCGGGCGAGCGCCGCACCAACCTCAGCCGCCAGCGATGCGTGGCGAGTCCTTTGTGCGAGGGCCTCTGCCGCCCGTTTACTTTCGGTAATGTCCCAGTTGGTACCCAGCATACGCACGGGCCGACCCGTGGCGTCCCGTTGGACCAAACCCGTGGCTTTGATGTAGTGGATGGATCCGTCCGGCCAGACCACGCGAAACTCCGTGTCAAATTCCTGCTCGCCGCGGAGGGCTCGTTCCACCTCTTCGAGGGTACGGTGGCGATCTTCGGGGTGCAGACAGGTTTGCCAGGCCTCGTATGCACAACCGAACTCATTGCGGGAGACGCCATAGAGGCGGTACATGGCCTCGTCCCACACAAGTTCATTCTGGACCAAATCGTAATCCCAAACACCGACGACGGCTGCGCGAGCGGCCAATTGGAGCCGGTCAGACATCTGCCGGACTTTTGCCTCCGCTCGCCGTTGTTCGGTAATATCGCTACCGACCGCCAGGATTTCCGCGACCTCGCCTTTGGGGTCCAGAATGGCCTTATTGGACCAGGCCATCCAGACACGGCGGCCGTCGCGGCAGACGTTTTCGTTGATGTTGAAGGCGAAGCGGTCTGGATCACTGAAGATGTCTCGGATCAAGCCGCTGAGATCGTGGTCTTCGGATTCGTGTTCCGGCAAAAGCAGGTCCACGTTTCGGCCGAGAACTTCCTCTGCCGGATAGCCGAAGAGGGTCTGGGCAAACTCATTGAAGAAGGTAATCGTTCCGTCGCGTTTGAAACGGAGGATCGCGCTGTTGGCGCTTTCCACCAACTCACGGTACCGCGCTTCGCTGTTACGCACGGCTTGTTCGGCAGCCTTGCGGGCAGTGATATCCTGCACGGCGCCAATCATTCGGAGCGGACCGTCGTGGTCATCGAACACGGTGACCGCATGTTCCAGGACGACTCGTTCAGTCCCGTCGGGGCGGATGATGCGGTGTTCGATTTCGTAAGGTCGACGTTCGTCCAGAGACCGCTGGACGGCTTGCATGACCCGCCCTCGGTCCTCCGGATGAACCCGCTCGAAGAAGAGTTGGCGGCTGGGTTCCACCTCTTTGGATGAATAGCCGAAGATTCGAAAGACTTCCTCGGACCACCATAATGGGCTCGCATCGGAAGCCTCGAGATGCGTGACGTCCAGCTCCCAGGCGCCGAGTCGAGCCATCCGCCCCGCCTGGGAAAGCAGGGCCTGGCTCCGCTGCAATGCCAGTTCGGCATGCCGTTGGACGCTGACGTCAGTTACAAATCCCTCCAATCCCAGCAATGTCCCGGCCTCGTCAAATACCCCGCGTCCTTGTTCCCACACCCAGCGTTCTTCGCCGCAGGCGGTAGAGATCCGGTAACCGATGCGGAACGGTTGCCGCCGCTTCAGGGCGGTCTGCACCTGCCGCCACACCTCCTCCCGATCGTCGGCATGAATCAGGTTTCCATAGGCAACCGTGCTGTTTTCCACCAGGTCGGCGGGAGAATAGCCGGTCAAATCCCGCGATCCTTCGCTCACGAACGCCATGGTCCACTGCGGGCCATTGCTGCAGCGATACGCCATGCCGGGCAGGTTGCTGAAAAGGGTGGTCATCTGGCGCTCTTGCTCCCTTAGCGCATGCACCGTTTCTTTATGTCCGGCGATTTCCTGTCGCAGTCGGGCACTGACGTCCTCCGCGTGACGCCTCGCTTCGTCGGCATCCTCCATCATGTTGAGCGCGGCGATACGGGAGTCGCGGAGCTCCGCACTCGCGCTGGCGCGGGCATGACGCTGAGCGGCGTCTCGCCGGGTGCGACCGAGGACGAACGCGAGTCGGGTCAGATGGTCCTTAAGCACAAAATCCGATAAGCCCGACTTCAGCCATTCAACCAGGTTCTCTTCGCCGATGGGGGCCGAAACGAGCACCAGCGGCAAGTCGGGATAATGCGATCGGATCGCCTTGAGAATCTGGGGGAAGTCAAAGTCGGGCAGGCCATAGTTTGACACCACGGCATCCCAGCCCCCCAGGTCAAGGGCCGCTTCCAATTCGTCACGGGTGGTGACGCGATGGGGTCGGGCAGGGGGGGCGATTTGTTCGAGTTGTTGATCGATCAGCTGGAATTGTTCCGGGCTGTTTTCGATCACTAGAATGGAAAGGTTAATAGCCATTTGCAGGCGCTCGGCCGTCGAGTGACCAGTCGCAAAACGGCCGGGGTCGAATGCGATAGACTTCAGGGGTGCGGCTATTGATCATGAACGGTCTCCAGGGGTGTCGGCCGGTGCAACACGCGAATCATGCGTCATCGGGGGATCGTCGATAAAATCGAGCGCGAAGGGAGGTGGCCGCTGAAGACGACGGGAGAGCTCGTTCACCAGTTTCTTCAGTTCAATCATGCGAAGTTCGCGGTCAACTGTGGCGCGGTTGAAGCGCGTCAAATCCTCGTTGCGAAGGCGCAATTCCTCCGCCTGTCGCCGTAAAGCCTCCTCTGCTTGCCGTCGTTGGGCTTCCTCGGCCTTGCGCCGGGTGATGTCGCGCACGATCGCCAGTTCAACCGGATGGCCATCGATGTGCACCAGGTTCGCGCTGACTTCGACTGGAAAACAGGTCCCGTCCTTGCGTCGATGCTCCGTTTCGAACAAGGCCTGTCCGCATTCGTGCATGGTCTGCACCTGGTCGGGAAAGCCTGGACGGGACCCGGGCGAGCGCAGGTCGGGCAGAGTCAAGTTCTTCAATTCCGCATGGGTCCATCCATAAGTCTGGAGCGCGCGGTCATTGACTTCGAGGATATGCCCCCGTGCGTCCACCAACAGGACCGCATCATTCGCGTGCTTCATCAAATGTTCGAAGCGCTCTGCCAAGATCCGGCGCTCGCGCTCCGCGACGAGCTGGGCAGCCAGGAGTTGTTCGCTGCGCCGCTGAGAAAGTGCCGTGACTCCGAGGGTCGACGCGCAGACCAGCGCGAGCGTCACAGCCCCCGCCGCCAGGGCCTGTCGGCGCACCGGCGCATACAACTCCGCCTCGTCGACTTTTGCCACCATCACCCACGTTGTGTCCGGCACGGCGCGCACGGCGGCAACCACTGGCACGCCTCGATAGTCGAGGCCTTCGCAAACTCGATTCTCCTCCCTCAGGGCGATCGCCTCCAACAGCCGTGGGTCCTTCAATGGACGCCGCAGGATCATGCCCGTCCCCGGCTGGTGGCGTAGATTGTTCAGATACAAGACCGAGTTTCCCTCACGTCTGATGAGTAGCGTCTCCGCACTCGGACTGGGTGTTGGCCAGGATTGGACGAGCGGGTAGAGAAAAGTGATGGGGTTAATCTGGAGATGAAGAACTGCGATTGGCGGTTCGGTTCTATTCAAGAGTTTGGCATCGATGGAGTTCGAGGCGCCGGGTAGAAATATGGGAACAAAGAGATCCAAATGGATCCCCGTGCTGGGATCGTGTCGATGCAGATCGTTCAATAAGACGTGATCCGCGTCCAATGCCCCCGCCAACTCTGAGCGCTCGGCGGCGCTGAGGGCTCCGATCCGATCGGGAACCGAAACGAGAGGGTTTAGTTGAGAATCGTAGAGCGTAACGCGCTCATAACGTTCATCCGCTTTCAGGAGGGTGAGCCAGCGCTTGACCTCACTGACAACGCTTTTATCGGATGGAGCGTCCAGCAGGCGGAGGACATCCCGCGCCACAAATGGTGATTGGGAAAAGAACCGGCCATCGAGCAGTCGCTCCTGCCGCCAGTTTACCAGTTGCTGGGCTTTCAGATCGGCGATGGCCTCCAACTCCGCGCGGGCCGCATCCCGGGCCTCCGCCTGGCGTCGATTCAAAAAGAACAACCCCACAACAGTGATCCCGGACGCCAACCCGACAAACAGCAATAATAATGACCACTGAACCTGATACGTCGCCCGCCCATCGGAATCCGAGGGTCCCCGAAGAACCATCCGTAGCGGCCAGGCCTCGCTCCCTCCACCCAGGAGAATGGCGGCCCCGAGAAATGCGAAAGTACCGCCCGTCAGCCTGGCCATCGGGATGTAGGCGCCGCCATACAAAAATGGCGTGCGCGCGACATAGCCGGCCACGACGGCCCCTCCCACAAACAACACCGTCAAACCCAGCCATCCACCCATCGACCGCAACGGCCGCCAGAACGATTCCGATGCTTGAGCGCAGAGAAGGGCTCCAGCGCCCAATACGAAAGTCCCGGCTGTCCAGGGCGACATCCGGCCCAGGGAAAATTTCCCCAGAGTTTCTGAAGTCCCCGATAACCAGGATTCGACTGGCCCGGCAAACTCAACAAACGCTGACAACCCGAGTAACGTGGCGAACATGATGACCGCCAGGCCGCAGGCGGCTTCGGCGATCCGAGTGCCGCGGTTGGCCCGTGGCTTTGTGCGCAGATATGCGGCAACGCTCAAGAGTAACATCAGGAGCGCGGTGCTCGGCGCCATCGGGACTTGATTCGTGGTGAACGCCGTCTCGTGCCATCGGCCCGACCACCACCAGAGCATTCCAGCCAGGGACAAGAAGCCGCCGCTCAGGGCACAGCCAGCGGCAATCTGAGCGATGGATTGAGATAACGGGCGGCTCGACTTCATGGGTGGCGGATACCTTGTTGGGCCCCGCGATTCGAAAGACCGCATGGGGGTGAACCCAATGGAATCGATATGGCCATCACGTTCAGCATAAGACGCCGGTTCGCTTTCAGTGCAAGCTTGCAGCCAAAGATCCGCGATGTGTGGAGATCCGATCGCGAAAGGGTTGATGGTCGAGGCCTTGGGACGTCCGAAAACTTTAGCGTCCGCAATGGGCAAGCCGGAAATGGGCACGCCTGTGAGAATCCTGGACTACGCCTTAAGATCGACGAGGGAAGTGAAAATCGCAGGTTCCGGTTGGCGGTCCGGCCGAGCTTCCACGATTCTTGGGTGTAGAGGCCGCAGGGGCGAGGGTCGGATTGCCAGCATCGATGCTGGCCGTCAATGATTTCGTTAGGCACTATTGATTGGCGTCTCGCCGAACGCCATCAACCCATGCGCCACCCCGCGCACTTCTTCAAGAGAAGCCGGCGAAGGGACGCGGCCGGGGGGACACTCGTTCTTCGCGTTGGTGCTAACATGGCTTAATGGTATTAATTATTCAATGTGAAAGCGGCAGTGGCACAAACGACTACTTTGTCCGCAAGAATCGGGTGTGAGCCGGCCCGGTTCCATGCCAATTTCGTTCCATGAACGATTATGCACGGGTCGCCCGCGTTATTCGATACCTCGACCAATCGCGCACGGAACAACCGGATCTGGCTACGTTGGCCGCACATATCGGTCTGAGTCCATTTCACTTTCACCGCCTGTTTACGTCCTGGGCTGCGATTACCCCAAAGGATTTTCTTCAGTGTCTTACCGTGGCTCATGCGAAAACCCTGCTCCGAAACGGATCGAGTGTTCTGGACGTCGCCCTGGCCGAAGGGCTTTCAGGCCCCGGGCGATTGCATGATCTTTGCGTGAACATGGAAGCGGCTTCTCCGGGCGAGTTGAAGTCCGGCGGCGCGGGTTGGACGATCTCCGCCGGGCTCGCGGACAGCCCTTTTGGGAAGTGCCTCATTGGCGAGGGGCCGCGCGGGGTCTGTCACCTGTCGTTCGCGGACACGCCCGCGGCCGAGGCACAATTGGCTGAGATTCAGGCGAGTTGGCCCCGGGCGCGGCTGCATCGAGACGATGGCGTTGCCCGGAGGTTGGCGACCAGGATCTTTGAGCGAGGTCCGGCTCGAAACACCCGGCCGGTTTTGCGCGCGTTCGTCCGAGGGACCGCGTTTCAAGTGCGGGTGTGGCGGGCATTATTGGAGGTGCGTCCCGGCACGGTGGTGAGTTATGGGGCGGTGGCTGGGGCGGTAGGAATGACGGGCGCGGCCCGGGCGGTGGGGAACGCGGTGGGACAGAATCCGCTGGCCTACCTGGTGCCGTGTCATCGAGTGATCCGGGAGACCGGAGTGGTGGGGAACTACCATTGGGGAACCATTCGAAAGCGGGCGATGCTGGCATGGGAAAGCGCGCGCGTTGCCAATTCGTGGTTTCCCTCAACTGCATAGACACGGTTAAGTGGTCTGTTTCATAAATACGGTCACGTTCGTTGCGCCCAATTTGGCCTGAGGCAAGGCGCGAGGGCGAGAGTGTATCCTCTGCGATACTCGACCGACCGGGCAACGCCGCCCCAGGCCAAATTCGGCGCAACCCTCCGGGCGGCCGTTCTTTTTCGGCCAGACTTCGTTGCTCGCGCCTTACAGACCGCTGCGGGTATGCTCGTTGCTCGCGCCTCGTCTGGCCGAAAAACCCCTGGCCGCGAACGTAACCGTATTTATGAAACAGACCACTTAGCAAAATGGGGCGGTTGTTTTGCGTCGACGGCGTCGGATACTTCGAACGGATTCTCGGTACGCCGGCTGAGCGGTGCAGGTCGGTGGCATTCTCCGTGCTCAGCGAGGGTGCCTCAAAGAACGTGAGTTTGGTCATTCAATTATGAACGAAAGCGCACATTTGGCAGGTGGTCATTGCAGTGGGCCGTTGGGACTTGACTTGGTGAAGCGGAAGAAACGGCTTTTACTTAAGCTGGGCTGGTGTCTGTTCGTTTCTCTCGAGGCCGGCGCGGTTGGCCTGCGGTTGCCGAACCAGGACCCTGAGGCCATCGCGCGTGGGAACGCCTTTGTGGCAACTGCGGATAATCCTTCCGCGATTTATTACAACCCGGCAGGCATTACCCAGTTGAAGGGTCAAAATGTCCAGGCCGGCCTCTATTTTCTCTCGACCGGAATTGATTATGAATCGCCGACCGGTGCCACGGCGAAAACCGACTCCTCCCTTCAGTCGGCGCCGCAGCTTTATTATGTGAATTCCTTGGAGTCCGTACCCATTTCTTTTGGGCTGGGCGTCTATGTGCCGTTCGGTCTGGCCTTGGATTGGGGTGACAACAATCCCTTCCGGACGCTGGTGCAGGATGGGAAGCTCCTCTATCTCTGCGTCAATCCGGTGGTTGCATGGTCCGTGCATCCGAAGCTCTCCGTCGCCATCGGGCCCACGATCAATTATTCGCAGGCCAACCTGACCCGTGGAGTTGCGGTGCCGGGGGACCAGTTCAAGTTCGATGGCGACGGCACGGGCTACGGCTTCAACGCAGGGGTGCGATGGGAACCGCACCGCCAATGGGCTTTGGGCCTGAATTATCGATACTCGACCACGATCGAGTACCGGGGCGATGCGGACATCGACCTCTTGGTTCCCGCCTCGATGTCGCTCTCAAGTTCCGCGAAGGCGGAGATTCGGTTTCCTCAATACGTCGTAGCCGGGGTGTCGTTTCGGCCGACGGAGAAATGGAACTTGGAAGTGAACGTCGACTGGACGGATTGGGATAATTTGAATGCGATCCCGTTGACCGGGGCGCCAGGTGGAGACCAGGTCATACCCCTGAATTACCGCTCAAGTTGGATGTACGAGTTTGGAGTGACTCGGAGTTTGGGGCGGGGTTACTATTTGAGTGGTGGTTACTTCTTCAGTGAGAATTCAAGTCCGGACCGGAACTTTACTCCGTTAGTTCCGGACTCCGATCTCCACCTGGGCAGTCTCGGGCTGAGTTATCGCGGGAAGCGCTGGAGTTGGGCGGCGGCCTATCATTTTGGTTATAATCCAGGCCGGACCGTTTCCGGGAGCCAATCAGGATCATTGGTGGGAGAATCGGCCGACGGGGAATACCAGGTTTTGAACCATGGATTTAACGTCTCGGGGGCGATCAAATTTTAGTGAGCGCGGCGCCTCAACCCCGGGAAGTCTTTGATTCAACCACTGTCTTTGAAGTTTCGGGTCCCTCCGCAACAGTTCTCATTTTGCCATTCCTGGGCACGCCGCCATCACTGCCGGCATGCGGATAGGTTTGAGCGATCGCGCCTGCTGTCCGTCACCGCGGGAGTTTGATGGGCTCCTCGTGGAGGGAGGCCGTTCGGCCGAACCAACTGGCAAGATCGATCTCGATTTCCCTGATCCAATTGTGCAGCCAGTTCCACGTGTGCCGGTCGTTCACCGTCAATTCCGGATGGGCCTGCAGCGTCAGGCTCAATCGGTTTTGAAACGTGACGCAGCCGGCGCCGATCGGCTGGCAGCGCAAGACCGGCGGGCAAAAAAGCCAGCCGCCCTGGCAGCCCGGTTCGGTTAAAAGCCGGTCGGGATCCCAATCCCCGAGATTCGAGAAGGATCCCAAGTTCCATTGGGACATGCAGCGTTCATTGGTGATAAGCCATCGGCGCATGCCGGCGCTGAACAGATTCCCGGAGTGATAAGCGTTCCAGTTCGCCCAGTGTTCGCCCGTGGCCAGGGCGGCGTAGATGTTCTGGTGGATGTCGTGCACGGTTTCATAGGAGCGCACGCGAATGGCGACATAACTGGTGTGATTGGCCGTATCGCGGTCCCGGTGCACCTTTCCGCGCAAATTGACGGGTATCATCCAAGGCACGTCGGAGGAATGGTCTTCGATGAAAGGTCGAATCGCCTTGGTCAGATGTTTAAGGAGAAAGGAATTGACCGTAACGCTGGCGTTTCGGCAGGCGAGCCTGATTTGGGTCGTGACCGGCTCATCAAAAATGTGCCAGGCCACCGCCGGCGGAGGTGCGGTATTCGTCCCGATGATCTTCTCGCCTTCCAACGGCGCCCACTGAATCCGGCGTCGTGGGCTGGCGTATTTGGGAAGGGCCCTCAGTAGATCCAACCAGGAGGCGGAGCGTGGGTGTTTGATCTGGGGAAGGCGCGCCAGCTGGGCGCCCCGGCGCCGGAGCAGTTCGGCAAATCCCCCGATACCGTCAAAATCGATATGCCGAAGGAATTCCCAGTTGGGCGAAGTCACTCCCTCCGGGACGTGACCGAAGCGGATGCCGATGTATTCACCCAGTTCCTCTGCCGCGACGAACCAACTGGCGATAGCATCGGTGTTATGGGAGGCCATACGAACGGACCCACCGTATCGGGGAGCGTCAATAGCGTCAATCCTGGGGGCGATGGACTCGTTCCGGATCATTTGCGCGTAACGGCGCGAGCGGTTTTGATGCCACCCGACCAGACACTGCGCGGCTGTCCTGATCCCATGCAATGGATGTTCCTCCCCGTCTGCCGGCCCGGAAACGCGCCGCGCTTCAGGTAGCTCCGACCGGTTGGCTCATAATGTGCAAGCGTGACGAGTTGTATTTGCGGTTGTGCCTTGATAAAAAGGAACTACCAATGGCAACCATTCGGTCAGGAAACGCCGAGATCAAGGATAGCTGGGTCGTTTACGATGAGGGCCAGGGCGCCGAGATCGGCAAACTCATCCGCTTTACCCGGCACCTGGCGGTATTCGAAACCTACGCGCCTTCCAGCGCGTTACGAATGTCTCAGGTACTGCCGGATTTCAAGATCCTTTGCCGTCAGGAGACCGTGTATTCAGGCCGTGCCGTCATCCATGGACTCATTCACGCCGGAATCGCTTTCGTGTGTGAGGTCTCCCTCGACGATCCGTGGTTGGACATGGCGGTATCGGACTCGCAGGGAATGCCCATAACCGGCGACTTCCAGTCCTTCATCAAGGGATGGCAGCGGGTTTACAAGGTGGGTTCGGAGTTCAAAGTGGCGGTGGCGGATCTCCAGGCATTTCTAAGCGATCTTCGAATCTGGTTGGATCAGCGGGAGGTGGAGATCCGCTCCGGACCGCCGGAGCAGCAGCAGATTAGGGCCGAGGCATTCTTGAAGGGGCTGGACGAATCGGTAATGGGGATGATTGACGTGCTGCATCAACGATTCGAGGAAATTGGAGACGCGGTGCCGGAGGAATTGCGCCCCGCCCATCAGCATTTCGCCCGACGGCACTTGCACCCCCTGTTTTTGTGTTCGCCTTTCGGATACCGGGCTTACCAGAAGCCGCTCGGCTACGCCGGGGATTACGAGATGGTCAACATGATCCTTCGGTCTCCTTATGAGGGAGGCTCACTGTTCGCCCAGGTGATGAATCGGTGGCTCCTTCGGCAGTTCCCGTCAGAGGCGCACCGCAACCGGATCGATTATCTGGTGGATACGCTAAAACACGAGGCCTTGCGTCGGCAGTCCCGCGATGAGCTGTGTCGGGTCATGAGTATTGGTTGCGGACCCGCGCATGAGTTTCAGCGATTTCTGGCTTGCAGCCCCCTGGCGGACCGGATGCGACTCGAATTGATCGACATGAACGAGGAAACCCTGGCGCACACGGCTTCCCTTCTGGAAGTGTTGAAGCGTCAGTACGGGCGCCTGACCAAAGTGGTTACGCGAAAGCGGTCCGTTCTGAGTCTGTTGCGCGAGGCGGCGCGCCCGGCAGGGGCCACCGAAGCTCAGCCGCAGGATTTCATCTACTGCGCGGGATTATTTGATTATTTGACGGATGCCGCCTGCCGCCAGTTGCTCAAAGTCTGTTGGGATTGGCTGGCGCCCGGGGGCTTGTTGGTGGCCACGAACGTGGACACATTCCGGCCTTTCCGGCACATGCTCGAGTTTTTGCTCGACTGGCACTTGATCTACCGGAACCAACCGCAGATGCAGCGGGTGGTGCCCCCGGAAATCCCTGCCGATGCCACTTCCATCTCGAGTGACGCAACGGGGGTCAATCTTTTCCTGGAGATTCGGCGACCGGCATCAGGATAAGTCTATGAGTGTCCCGCGTGAGGAAGTGGTGGCAGCCTATCGCGATTACGATCGCGAAGTCACGATCAACAACTTCAAGGTCGCCTGTGCGCTGGGAATGATCCTGATGCCGGCAGGGTTCATCCTGGACTTATTGGTCTATGGCGCGCCCCTGTGCTGGGAATTTTTAACACTCCGGATTTACAGCGCCATACTGATTGGCGTGTTTTTGGCCCTGTTGCTCACACGGGTTGGGCGCGACCACTACCGGCTTTTGGGGATCATACTGCTGTTGATCCCGGCGTCGTTCATCTCTTACATGGTGTATCGGACCGGGGGTGCCACCTCGCCTTACTACGCGGGAATCAACCTGGTCTTGTTGATGGTGGCCTTTGTCTTGCGCTGGACATTCTGGGAGAGCCTGATCGCCGTGTTGCTGGCGTTGGCGATATATCTCACCGCCTGCTTCAGCCTGGGGCCGGTTTCGAATCGGCCTGCCACCCAGGAGTTCCAGTTAGCTCCGCACTCTGATCTGGACATCGAATCCAGCCCGCAAACTACGGAGCGCATGGCACCCTTGCAGGACGAGGTCGTGGTGACCAAACTCGGTCTATTCTCCAACAATCTCTATTTTCTAGTGCTGACCGGGATCATTGTGGTGACGGGAAATTATTTCCTGAATGCTTTGCGGTTCCGGGAATTCGCTTCGCGTTACGAGTTGGACCGGAATCGGCGCGAGCTCGAACAAAGCAATCGCCGACTCAAGGAGCTGGACCAATTGAAGAGCCGGTTCTTCGCGAATATCAGCCACGAATTGCGCACGCCGTTGACCTTGTTATTGGCGCCGCTGGAGGCGATGCTCAATCGCTACGGCGGGGACCTGGGGGAGGAAGTGCAGGAGCTCCTGCGCACGATGCACAACAACGGGCTGCGGTTGCTGAAACTGATCAACGACCTGCTGGACCTGGTGCGCCTGGATGCCGGGGTGGGCACAGTCCGGCGCGAGCGGGTGGATTTCGCCGATCTCTTGCGCGGTTTGGCCAGCTCTGTTTCCGCGATGGCGGTGCAAAAAGGAATCGAGTTGGAGACCACGGTGGAACCCGAGATGGGAAGCGGACAGGTGGATCGCGACAAACTGGAGAAGATTATTTTGAACCTCGTCTTCAATGCCCTGAAGTTCACTCCGGCGGGAGGCCGCGTGGGGTTGCTCGGGAGCCGGATGGGCGATCAACTGATCTTCAAGGTCAGTGATACCGGGATTGGGATCAACGAAAACCAACTGCCGCATGTGTTCGACCGGTTTTGGCAGGCCGACGCATCCGCGCGTCGGCGCCACCAGGGCGCCGGGATCGGCCTGGCGTTGACCAAGGAACTTACCGAGGTCCAGGGGGGTACGGTTTCCGTCGAAAGCCAGCTGGGCAAGGGCGCGACCTTCACCGTCCGGCTGCCGGTCATTTCGATGGATGCCAATAACACGGACGGCGCGCGGGAACCGGGAACGGAGGGCAGCTCTCCGGCGGCAGTAGATGAGCCGGAGCCGGGTGTCGATGAAACCCACAATTGGCTGGCGGGGTTGTATCGCCGCGCTGATTTGGCGCCCGTATCTGCGGGGGTCCCTCTACCGGTTCCCGGGTCGCTGGAAGTTCAGGGAACCGCCGGGACACCCTGCATTTTGGTCGCGGACGATGAAAGAGACATGCGCCGGTTCCTCTCCTCGCAACTTCGGCCGGCGTTCCGGGTATTGGAAGCGGTGGATGGGCGGCAGGCCATGGAGCTGGCAGTGCAAGAGAAGCCGGAATTGATTCTGCTGGATATGATGATGCCGGAGAAAGACGGGCTGCAGGTCTGTCGGGAGCTTCGGGAATTGCCTGCCACGGAAGGCGTGCCGATTATTTTGCTGACTGCGCGGGTGGACGAAGAAACGAAGCTGGTGGCCTTGTCGAGTGGCGCGAATGATTTCCTGGTGAAGCCATTTTCGACGACTGAACTCAAGGTGCGTGTGCATAATCTGATCGCTTCGCATGATCTTCAGCGGCGATTGGCGGACCAGAACCATCTCTTGACCGAAACCTTGCGGCAGTTGAAAGAGATGCAATCCCAGTTGGTCCAGGCAGAAAAACTCACCTCGCTGGGACGGCTCAGCGCCGGAATTATCCACGAGATCAACAACCCGCTCAATTTTGCCGCCACCGGGCTCTATGCCCTGCGCCAGCGGCAGGATTACCTGGCTGAAGATCAGCGACAGGAATTCGTTGAGATTCTGCACGACGTCGAAGAAGGCCTGGGGCGGGTGCGCGATATCGTCTCCGATCTGCGGACTTTCACTTTTCCCAACTCGGCGCCGACCGACGAGGTACGGTTGGCGGAGGCAGTGAGCATGGCAATGCGATTCTTAAGCCACGAATGGAGCAACCGGGTGGAAATTCAAACCGCGGTGCCGGAATCGATCGTGATCCGAGCCAACCGGAACAAGGTGGTACAGGTTTTGGTTAACTTGCTTCAGAATGCCATCGATGCGCTCTCCCAGAAAGTGTTCGTAGAGGGTTCGCCGCTGATTCGGATTGAGGGTAAGACCCTGGCGGAGGGTGCTTGCCTGAGCGTGCGCGACAACGGCCCGGGCATCGACGGCGTAAGCCTGGATAAGATCTTCGACCCGTTTTTCACCACCAAAGAAGTGGGAAAAGGGATGGGCCTGGGCTTGAGCATTTGCTATCGCATCCTGCAGGAAGCCGGCGGGAATATCTCGGTGAGAACGGAACTGGGACACTACACCGAGTTCACTCTATTGTTTCCCACGCCAGACGCGATGAATTAAATTGGAGCCTATGGACGGGACATCGAGCCCTCCGACGCAGATTATTATGAGTATGATTCCCGACGCCCAGAATTGCGCGATTCTATATGTGGACGACGAAGTCAAGTCGTTGCGAAATTTCGAGCGCGCATTCGGGGGATCCTTCCGCATACTCACTGCTGAAAACGCGCAGGAGGGCTTGCGGATACTCCGGGAGCACGGCGGCGAGATTGGCATCCTGATGACCGATGAACGAATGCCCGGCGAGCGCGGAGTGTGGCTGTTGGAAAAGGCGCGGGCCATGCAGCCGCGAATCCTGCGCATTCTGGTCACGGCCTATGCCGATATGAACGTGGCCATCAGCGCCGTGAATGACGGGTCGATATACAAATATGTTACCAAACCGTGGGATCCGCCGACCCTTCACACGTTGCTCCGACGGGCCTTGGATTTCTACCAGGTCCAGAGTGAGCGCGACAAGCTGCTGGGAGAGAAGCTGGTCATGCTTAACAACATGATGATCGCCGACCGGGTGGTGAGCCTGGGCCTGCTGGCCGCGGGAATGAGCCACCACATCCGAAACGCGCTTGTCGCCGTGAAGACTTTTATTGAATTGACTCCCTTGAAGTTGAAAGAAGAAGGGGTGGACGTGGAGACGTCCCGACATCTGGATTTTTGGGGGCATTATTGGGAAAACGCCCTCTCTCAGATCGACAAGATCAACGACATGCTCAATGACTTGTGGGCGGCGGCGGAACGGCCAACCACGGAATTCGCCGATGAGATTCGCCTAAGCGTCGTGTTGAAGAATGTGCTCGCGAAGCTCGAACCGAAAATCCTTCGACAGGAAGTGAAGGTGGACTTGCGCATCGACGAGGAACGATTGCCGGCCATGCACGTCGACCGCAAGAAATTCCAGCGCCTGTTTGAGCTGCTCTTCGACGAGGAACTCGTCTTTCTCCCTCCCCGCAGCCGGATTACCGTTTCGGCAGAGGTTGTGGACGGCAAAAACGGGGAACCGGAAGTCCGGATCGAGGTTCGGGATGATGGCCCCGGTTTGCCGCAGGAATCGTTGCGCACCCTGTTTGATCCTTTCAGCGTGCGGAACAATAGTCCTTCGGAATACGGCATCCGTCTTATGGCCTGTTTTTTCATCGTTCATTACCACCGGGGAAACATCGTTGCCCAAAGTTCCGAAGATCGGGGAACCCAGTTCACCTTGCGGCTCCCGGTCAATCCCCCTGCTGAATTGTCGGGGGCAGAGAGCGACCTCTTTCTGCAGAAAGTCAAGTTGAACGACGAAATGTGGTCTAAGTTGTTGACCTCAAGTTGATCGTATTCGGGGACCCGTGGAATCCGCCCGTTCCAGGGTACTTCGGAGTTGCCAAGTTGCGGGAATAGATCTATCTACCCGGGTAGATTCTCGAACGCCGCAGGGACCGTGGATACCGGCAGAGGAACGGCGCGCGAGGGGCGCAGCATTCGCTTCCATAGCACCAACGCGATGAAGACCATCCTGGTATTGACGGAGCATCCGGATTTTGCGGAATCCGTGCGTGTCTCTGTGGGGCCGGCCCAGCACCGGGTGATCCATCGCACGGATCTTCAGTCCGCGGAGCCGTTGTTGAGCCCGGACATGCTGGACGCCTGTATCCTCGATGCCGACCTCTCTTCGGTGCAGCACCTTTGGCTGGTCGAAAGACTCCGCCGGCGGTTGCCCCAATGTCCACTCATCCTCTATACGGGCTCGATAAAACCGGAGTGGGAGGAGGAGGCTTACTTGCACGGGGTGCAGTTGGTTCTGGTCAAGCCGGTCAGGGCACGGCTGCTCACCGTGGTTTTGGATCGTGCCTGGCGCCCCCTGACCGCCGCGGTCTCGTCCGGGCCGAACGCCTTTCTGCAGTCACATGAGTCCAATGAGGTGTCGTTCTTGCCGGATCGCGCCTGGCGCCCGCCGGCAGCGTCGTTCCCTCCGGCGAGCAACCCGCTTGTATCGGTGGGCTCCGACCCTGGCGAGGGCACGGCCCTGCGGGCTCCGTCCCTCCAGGTGCTGGAGACGTTGACTGCCTTGCGCGATTTTTCCGCCATCCTGGGTGATTCGCTTTGTGCCGAAGCCCTGCTTCGCCAATTCTTGCTGCAATTGCGGGGAGTCGTGGGAGTGAACCGATCGGTCGTGTTTCTCCGGCCGTCACGCAATGGCCTGGGAGGCCTGAAGGCTTCCGATGAATTCCGCCTCTTGCGATCCGTATGCGCAGTGGGGGTGCCTGCCAGTCTCCTGGAACACTTTGAATTAAGTGTGGACGCGGGGATTGGCGGCTTTGTGCACCGCTATGGGCGGATCTTGAGGCGGGATCAGCCGGATGCGGTGGTGGATCCGGAGGTTCAGCGCGAGTTCGATCTGACGGGAACGCAGGTGGCCATCCCGATTTTCGACCGTGAAACCCTGGTGGGGATAGCGCTTTTGGACGGGCGGGTGACGGGCGAGGCTTTATCGAATGCGGAGTTGCAGCTCTTGTTTTATTTGCTGGAAGCCATTGGGTTGGCCGTCAAAAACATCTGGTTGCATGACCAGTTGGTGGTCAACCACGACATGCTTTCGGACGTGCTGCGTCAGTTCAGCAGCGGTTGTCTGGTTGTGGGCCACGACCTGGCCATCCTCCATGCCAATCGAGCGGCCCGGGCTTTCTTCACAAGTGTGAGCCGGCTCAATCGCGAGTTCGAGTTCAGTGATATCCCGGAACTGCTCGCCGGCAAAATCTATCAGGTTCTGCGGAGTGGAACGGGAATGCCTCCTTTCCGCTATCAACCCGCAAACGACTCCCGCAGTGTCTATCAGATTACCATCGTCCCGATCCAAACCCGGAATGTCGTCTTGCCAACTTCGGCCTTGTTGATCCTCGAAGATCAAACCCAGTCGGAACACTTGCGCCATCTGGAGATCGAGACAGCCAATTTACGGCTCGTGCGTCAAATGGCGGATCGGTTGGCCCATGAGGTGGGGAACGCCATGGTCCCGCTTTCCACGCATCAGCAGCTCTTCACGAAAAAGTTCAGCGACGCGGAATTTCGCGCGTCGCTGGATAACGCGTTGACCGAAGGCGTCCGCCGTGTGAACCGGCTTATCAATCAGATGCGTTTTCTCGCCCGGGACACTGTCGATTTCAAGGAGATCTTCCCCTTGGGACCATTGGTGGAAGAGGCCTACCAGGAAGCTCAGAAATACCACCCGGTCAAGGCGGCGTTGCTGAAGCATAACGCGGCCGAACCGGTCTTCTTTCTGTCGGGGGATCGTGACGCCCTCAAGCATGCGTTCGTCGAAGTCCTGCTCAATGCGTTGCAGGCCAATCCTGAGAGCCCTCGAATCACCGTGGAGGCCCAACCCCACGCTGGCGACAACGGCACCGGGTGGGCTCAGATCGAATTTCGGGACAATGGCGAGGGGTTTACCGCCGAAGCCGCAGCGCGGGCGTTCGAGCCGTTCTACACCACCCGCAACGTGGGCCTGGGGTTGGGATTGGTGGTGAGCCGAAAAGTGGCCACGGCGCACCGCGGCAAACTGGAGATCGCTTCGTCAAAATCGCCGGATGGCGGCGGGATCGTCCGATTTGCCCTGGCGCTTGCGCACGCGGGTTCCGCCGGCACCCATGCGGGTGAGGCTCATTCCGAAAAGAACGAACCTGATCGGAAAGAACGGGGATCCTAACCCGCATATTTCATGCATGTTCGCTCAATGAGTTACCGTTGGAACGGAGAGTGCAATGAATATGCGGGCTGGTTGGAATACCGCGCCCCTTCAAAATCGGGGTGGAAGACTGGCAGACTGTGCGAGTCACTTCCCGAGGAGAGTCATCATGAACCCACCCTCCGTGGCCGAGGAATTCGACCCAATTCATGGCTGGGCGCGGTTTTCTAGAGCCCGGATTTTTCAGGCCCTTCGGAGAACACATCGCAATGCGCCTTGGGCCATGAAAAATCCGGGCTAAGACGTCGTAATCAACTCCATCTTCTCTTTCTGCTTGTGGCGTATCCAGTCCTCCCCTACAAATTGGGGCTCACAGCGTCGGGGCACGACGATCCGCGAAGTGCGTCCTGGGTCCTGGCAATCGATGGATAACCAACTTGAACTTTCTTCCGGCCTCTGAATTAAGAACCACCACGGGAGCGACTGGCTTGCCGCAGGACGGCCTCGATCGGCGCACGTTATTGGTTGTGGACGACGAAGCCGGTCCGCGGCAGTCGCTGCACATGGTGTTCAAGGATGATTATCATGTGATGATGGCTGAAGGGGGAATACAGGCGCTGGAGTTGGCGCGCCGACAGCCGGTCGACGCTGTGGTATTGGATATCCGCATGCCGGGCATGTCGGGAGTGGAAGTCCTGGCAAAACTCAAGGAGATTGACCCGAACATCGAGGTCATCATGCTCACGGCCTACGAAACCATCGACACTGCACGCCAGGCCTTGCGCCTGGGGGCGTGCGATTACTTGACGAAACCCTTTGATTTGGCCGCGATGCGACTGGCGGTGGCGACGGCCATGACGCGGCGGGCGATTGCGGATCAGATGCAGGCCAACTCCCGTCAATTGCACGAGCTCCAGGAAACGCTCCGACAGCAGCAGTTGCAGTCCGAGATCGCCCAAACCAAAAATGAAATTTATGCCAGCGTCGTGCACGATATCAATGGACCGCTGACGATCATCGCCGGTTTTGCGGAAATTATCAGCCAGCACATCGCCGGGACATCCCGCATCGAGGGAGAAAGTCTGGAGTTGGTGAAGGACCGGCTGGCCCGCATCGGTCGCCAAGTCACCAATGCGAGCGAAATCTCCCGCCGCTATCTGAGTTTTCTCCGCAAACAACCGTCGGAAAAAGTTGTGGTCGGCACCAAAACAGTGTTCAGCGATCTGGCCGAGTTGCTCCGGTTTCATCCAAGCAGCCAGCGTCAACAACTGACGATCCTGCCCGTGGAAGAGGATCTCTTTGCGGAAATCAATGGCACAGAGCTGATCCAGCTCCTGCTGAACCTGACGATCAATGCCCTGCAATGCACAACCGAGCCGCACGAAGTCGTGGTCCACGGAACCCGGCTTATGACACCGCTGGCAGTGGATCAATTCCTCGACGGACCCGAAAGTCAGTTTTTGAACCGGGAAGGATTTGCCAACCGCCCACCTTTGATCGCCATTTCAGTTCGCGACAACGGACCTGGCATAGCCCCGGAAATCCTGCCTAGGATTTTCGAAGCGGGTTTCACCACCAAAGGGGAGCGAAAAGGAACCGGACTGGGTCTGGCGATCGTCCAGCGGTTCGTTCGCGAGAGTCAGGGTGGAATGCACCTTCAGACCAAGATGGGAAGCGGTACGACATTCACGGTCTACCTTCCCGGCAAGTAATTGCAGCGTTGGGTTGGATCAGCGGAGGGATGATCCTTCTCGCCAGCCTGCAGTTGCTGCCGGAAATGAAGCCTGGCCACGGCCGGCGACCGGTCCGGTTCTGGTCGAAGATATCGCCCAATAATCGGAGGTGGTCATTCCTGTTTCACCACCGCGGCGACCCATTGACCTCGACCTGGGGCATTGATTGATACCACGTTACCGCCCCGCAACGTCTCGCGGTTTCCCCACTCGCCGGTGTCGATATCGATCCAATGCAGCTCGTAATCTGCCGGCGCATTCTCCAGGTCCAGACCCACGGCGCCGCCATCGGTGAAGTAGAGGATATGGTACCGTCCCGGATGGGCGGCAAGGTAGGCTTCGTTGTCCGCGCGATCGCTGAGCAATGTGCTGGCCGGTTCCACCTCCCACAGCTTGACCAGCGATTCCAGTTTTCGCGCCGCACCCAACGCCGCGATGGCCGGACGGGAAAGACCCAGCCCGGAATCAGGCCGATGGAATCGCGCCGCGGCCGCGCCCCCGATGATGTGTCGCCAGAATCGCTCCAGGCCGTCCCGGTTGTTGCCGAACCTTCCGCCGTCGGCCCCATAGGTTTTCACGGTGTTCAACGGACGCGGAACAGTGGCCACCCGGTTTCGGACCCACTGGAAGTTGTCCCAGTGTTCCTGGCCCTTCTTCTGATTGTTCTGAGAGACGTCGCAGAAATCATAGCGATCGGGATGGTCGAAAGTCCTTCGGTGCTCCTCGGATTTGAGGTCCCAGGCATCCCACATTTCCGTCAGGCAGACGTCTTTGCCGGTCCGCCGGGCGTGCTTCCGAATGAAGTCGGCCCAATAAGCCCCCCACTCCTCCTCGCCGGAGGTTTCATTGTCCATGCAATAGAGCACGTGGTCGCAACGCAGGGAGAACGAGAGCATTCGTTCGACGAAGCGCTGCTGGTATTTCAGGACGATCGCATTGTTGCGCTGGCCGGGCGTGGTGAAGAAGAAAGGCTGTTTGTTTTGGCCCGGATGATCGGGGTAATGTTCGACGAAACCCGACTCCGCGTAACTGTAGTTCACGTTGTTCTTCGGGTTGTAGGGGTGCGTCTCCCAATTCTGAGTGGAATAATCAAACCGGTCCCAAACCTCGATTTGCACGATGATGTCGCGCTCGGCCGTCCAGCGGAGCAGGTTCTCAAACCGCCGCCAGTATTCGTCGTTCCATTGTTCCAGGTCGTATTTGCCGCCGGCCAGCTGCTTGAACGGATACACCTCGAACCCCTGGTCTTTCCGGTCGCTCATGGTATTGCGGATGTAGTTGCCACCCGCGGCGCGGATTCTGTCGAGGTGCTCCTCAAGCTCCGGCACCTGGAACAGGTTGTCGTCCTTGGATCCGCCCAGTAGGAGGATCGGCTGGCCTTTGAACTGCCAATAACCTGGGTTTTCAGTCCAGGGTTGAATGCGGTTCACACCGTCGGCAATCGATCCGGTCAGGCAGGCTGCGGTGGCCATCATCACGAGGCACCGCAGGGTTGCTTTCTCAGGATTCCTCCGCCGCGCCCAGCCACAAATGGCAAACCACCGCCTGCAAATGTCGTCGGGGAGCATCGGGGATGATATCATGCGGCGATCCTAAGACTCCGAGGAAAGATCGCAACCCTGAACCTGCCAAAGCGGTACCGAACCGTTCGGTGGATGCGCAGGCACGGACTCCGGGATTTGGGGGGTTCTTTCGAATCCCGATGAATCGACGGGCGCCTATTACGAGCCGTCGGTCGCCTTACGCGCGGACAAGGAGCGCTTCGGCTCAAGCCGCCGCGCCCGTTGGTTTGGACTGTAACGACGAAGAGTAGTGGATAGATGGGTGCCTGTTTTCGGTCAGACATTTCCGCGAGCCGCCTCAGTTCTCTCATCGCTTCTGCGACCACTCTTAACGGGGTACCCATCGGGCGAAAGAGTCGGGTCACCCCGGATCGCACTTGGAGCTAAGATCTGAGTAGTTTGGGGCTCCTCTTGTTGAATGGTGTCCCACACGCGCACGGTTGAGTCCATGCTGTCCGCCGCCGTTGTCAGTTCCTTGCTTCGACCGGCTGCCTGTTCGGGTGACATGTACGCGGGTGTGCCAAGGATCGCGGCACTCTTCGTCAGGCTGGACTCGTCTTCCGCCAATTTGGCCAGCCCGAAATCCGTCGCGTGCGGTTCGCCCTGCCCGTCGATGAGAATATTTGTGGGCTTCAAGTCCCGATGCAGAATCCCGCGTTGGTGGGTGTAGTGCACGGCACGGGCAATCTTGCTCATGACTGTAGCGGCGTCTCGTGAGAGCGCCGCACTCTTGCTTGAATGGAGATCAGCAGCGCTCTCACGAGACGCTGCTACATCGGCGAGCGTCCCGCCTTCGATCAGCTTCATGCTGAAGTAGTGGTGGCCGTCGTGCTCGCCGATTTCGTAGATGGGGACGATGTGGGGATGATCCAGCCGCGCCGCGGCTTCGGCTTCCGTGTGAAACCGCTGGACCAGCGTGGGAGTGGCCAGTTGCCCGGCCAGGATCATCTTGAGCGCGACGGGCCGGTTCAGCCTCACCTGCCGCGCCCGGGTACACCGCACCCATCCCGCCGCGCGCGATCTCTTCCAGCAACTCGTAATCGCCGAAGTAGCGAACCCGGGTTGCGGGCTGTGGGCTGAGGCTGGATCCGGTGGGAGACGGGACGGGGCGCGCGGCCAAGAGCCCTGTCGCCTGGCGTGCGACACATCGCGGGCACAGGCGCAAAAGCGTGGCGGCGGCCGCGAAGCCCTGTCGCTGGATTTCGAGGAGGCAGAAGGCCGCTACCTGAGTGACGCGAAAGTTGACCACCACACGCCAGAGGTGATTTACGAACAACGTTGGGCCATGACGTTGCTGGATCGGGTGCTCGCTCGCCTTTCGGCCGAATTCGCCGCCACGGGGAAGAGTGATTGGCTTGCCCGGCTACAGCCTTTTCTGGTGGAGGGAAACGGGGGGAAATCGTATCGCGAGATCGCGAGTGAGACAAGCCGTTCCGAGGAAGCCGTAAAGAAAGCGGTGCAGCGGATGCGGCGCCGCTATTACGAGCTGTTTCGGGAAGAGATCGCGCAGATCGTCGCCAGTCCGGCGGAGGTGGAGGACGAACTGCGGCATCTGTGCGACGTCTTGAGCCGGTGAGTTCCTCAAGTCCCCTCGGGCCGAATTTTCCGATGTACTCACAGGATGCGAAGCGTCTGGCGAAGGAAACTGCCTGCCTGAAGTGCGGCGCGCCGCTGAGCGTGGACGCGCGCCAGGGCTTTTGTCCGGGCTGCTTGTTCGCGCAAGCTGCCAGTTTCGTTCCGGCCAGCACCGAGTTGGATTCCGATGATGCGTTTCCACGACAGTTCGGGGAGTACGAGTTGATCCAGGAAATCGCGCGCGGCGGAATGGGCATCGTCTTCAAAGCGCGGCAGCGAAGGCTGGGTCGGGTCGTGGCGGTGAAAATGTTGCTCGGAGGCTCGTTGGTGAGCGCTCAGTCTGGCAGGAGGTTCCAGGCGGAAGCAGAAGCGATCGCGGCGTTGTCCCACCCCAACATCGTGCAGATTCACGACGTCGGGGTGATCTCAGGACAGGATTACTTCTCCATGGAGTATGTGGAGGGCGAGAGTCTTGCCGGACTTCTCGCCCGAGGACCTGTTCCGGCCCGAACGGCGGCGCGCTATCTGAAGACGATCGCGGAGGCAATCCACTATGCGCACGGGCGGGGAATTCTGCATCGGGATCTCAAGCCCTCCAACGTGCTGATCGATGCACGGGATGAGCCGCGCATCACCGACTTCGGCCTGGCCCGACGATTGGATGGAGATTCGGAACTCACCATGACCAGCCAGGTCCTGGGCTCACCAAATTACATGCCGCCGCCGCCGCGATCCTGCTGGCCGGCCTGCTAATCCTGCATCAAGCGTGATTTATTAATTGAAAAAACGAAAAGACTCGAAATGGCCTGTAAACATTGGTTGAAATGTAGTTGTTCAAGAAAACAAACAACCAACGAAAAGCCATTTCGAGTGAATAGAAACTACCGTAAGATTCTTCGGAATCGCAAGAATAGAATCCAACGGCGCCTGGGACCAAGGAATTGGGAGGAGCAGCCCAGTCCCGATGTTCAAAGCCAGCAACGTTCATTACGAGATGGCGGAACGAGTGCAGGCGGTCAATTGCGGCGGGATCGGTGCCATGCATGATGGTGCAGCGCCTGGGGTTGGTGGAGGACATCGACCAAGTCTGCATCTGCTCAAAGTGCATCTGCCCTACCACGAGAGCGATCATGTGCTGAACATCGCCTACAACATCGTGGTTGGGGGAGTGCGTCTGGAGGACATCGAGCAACGGCGCCAAGACGAAACCTTTCTCAATGGACTGGACGCGCAACGGATCCCGGATCCGACGACGGCGGGAGATTTCACCCGGCGGTTCCGCGAAGCGGATATTGTGACGCTGCAGGAATGTTTCAACCGAGCCCGACAATGTGCGGTTTGGAAATTCCAACGGCGTGGCCGTGGACAGTGCGGGCAATCTTTACGTGGCGGACTTCTACTTCAACACGATCCGCAAAGGATATCCGCTACTCAAACCCCGCCTCGAAATGGCTCCCAACCTGGATCCATCATCTGCCAGGCTTCTCGTGCTCCACGGTTTGGGGGATCAGAACTACCAGATCGAATCATCCGAGGACCTGGTCCACTGGACCGAAGCGTTTGCACTCCGCACTGACATCGGCCTCCGGCATGGCGTTCGTTCCAAGACCCGTTGACCATGCTGCATTCAACACCCTCGGTCCCTCCAACCCGGCACGCGGCAATCCTCGCGTATTGCTGGAGCCGTTCTCCGAATCGGGTCAGGTCAGGGGTCAGCGGGGCAGAATAGGGTGACAGGTTCATAGGAAGTGACCACCAGGATCCCATTGGAGGGGTTGCTGTTTAAGAAGTTGCCGTTCGGGCGGCGGGATCGGGGTCGCGTCTACTTGTTGTGCATGTTGCATGACGTGACGCAGCCGGGTATCCGCGGTGAGACGGTTTTCGCAACGGCTGAGGACAGACCGGGCACTGTCCCGTGAAGTGGAGCACGCGACGGCCGAATTGCACAATGAATAGATGCGACCCCTCGTATAACCCCATCTTCAGTTATCAAGGCGGTGACAAACGAGGAAGATTCTCTAACCTCCATATACAAATCTTCCAATCGGAGTGTCCTTTAAGCGAATGCCCGCACATCCACCTGCCACACAATCGATCATACCACCAAGTATCGATCCGCAGTATCCGGATTCGCTCGATGAGCACAGGGAAGACTCTTTTACTGGTGTAACCAACGCTGAGAAAGCCACGCAGACCATCGCATGAATGATCTTCGTTGGATTTTCCGGCGGTTAAAGCGCAGTCCGGGCTTTACCTTTGCCGCGGTGATCACGCTCGCCCTGGGCATCGGGGCCAACACCGCCATCTTCAGTGTCATCAACGAATTGATGCTGCGTCCGCCACCTTATACGGAAGCAGAACGTCTCGTCCGCGTTTCCCGGACGTCGCCCCAATCGCAGTCATGGCCGCATTCTCCGGCCAATTTCCTGGATCACCAGCAACGTAATCAGGTGTTCGACCACATCACCGCCCTTTCTGGATGGAGTTTCAATATCTCCGGCCCCGGTGAACCCGCCCAGCGGGTGTTCGCCATGTTGACCACCGGTGACTTCTTTGCGGTGTTCGGCGTGCCTCCCGAACTAGGCCGGACTTTTTCAGACGTCGATGACCAGCCCGGTAACAATCAGGTAATTGTCCTGAGCGAACAGTACTGGCGCGAAAAGTTCGGAGCCGACACGAACGTAATCGGGACGACGCTCCGACTGGACGGGCAACTTGCCACCGTGATCGGTGTCATGCCGGGCGAGTTCAGGGATCATCGGTTTTGGAACGACGTCGCCTTCTGGAAGCCCTTCGGATTTACACTGGAGCAACGCGCCCAACGAGGCAACAACTGGCTGGGCGAGATCGCCCGCTTGAAGACCGGTGTCTCCATCGGTCAGGCTCAGGCCGACCTGAATCGTTTGGCCAGCCAGTTGGAAAGGGAATATCCCGAGACCAATTCCGGCAACGGCCTGCGTGTCAGCTCACTGCTTCAGTCATCGAGCGAAGGCCCCATGAGCCACCAATGGTGGTTGGGATTCTACCTGGCGTTGACCGTCCTGTTGATCGCCTGTGTCAATCTCGCCAACCTGCAACTGGCCCGCAGCCTGACCTCTGCCCGGCAACTTGCCTTGCGGTCAGCTTTGGGTGCGGGCCGCTTGAACCTCATCAAATTGCCTTTGTTGGAAAGTCTGGTGCTATCCGTGTGTGGCGGAATTCTTGGACTGTTCGTCTCTTTCGGCTTCGGTCGCCTGCTGGCGTGGGTCTGGTTAAACGGTGGCAACAACGTACCGCTGATACCGGACCTTGCCACTTTAAGTTTCTGCACCGTCTGCACGCTGGGAACTGCGATAGCGTTCGGTGCTTTACCAGCCGTCTGGACCATGAGCATTGATCCGATCATCGTGCTGAAAGACGCCTCGCGTGGTTCGACCGGCAGCAAGTTGCTTTGTCGATTGCGGCATGCGCTGGTGGTGGGTGAGGTTGCTCTCGCACTGATTCTTCTGACGGGTGCGGGTGTGTTCATCCGGGGAATGCAGCAGTTCAATGAGATCGACAACGGCTGGAATGCGGACGGGCTCGTGGTGGCGAACCTCGCGTTGATTGAACCAGCGGATGGTCAACCCCGCGACCGGGGGCCACAGTTGACCGAATTGGAAGCGCGACTGAAGAACATCCCGGGAGTACAAGGGACCGGGTTGTGTTCCATGCTGCCGGTGTGGGGATTTGGCAGCACCTTTTTCGCTGTTGAAGGACGTCCCAAACCGGAGCCGGGCCAGGGGCCAATAGCCTATTATGAAACCGTCAGTCATGGCTTCTTCGGCGCGATGGGAATTCCACTCCGGCGGGGTCGCGTGTTCAACGCCGACGACACACGCGACAAACCCGGTGTTTGCGTCATTAACCAGGCGATGGCGGACCATTTCTGGCCGGGTGTCGATCCCATCGGCAAACGGATCGGTTATGACGACGAGCCCAAGCCTGAGTGGTGGGAGATCGTGGGAGTCGTTGGCAACATCCGCTTTCCCGGTAACATGAATCCGCCGGACACCCGCTGGCAGGTGTATCGTCCGATCACCCAATTTTCCCGCAAATGGATCACCGTTCTGCTGCGAACCACGGCCAGCCCCAAAGCATTGACGTGGTCCTTGCAAAAGGCGGTTGACGACATTTATCCGGGAATCGCGGTTTATGATGTGACCAGCGGGCGGCGGCGCATCGATCTTGTTCTCACGAATTCAGCCGTCCTGAGTTCGGTCCTGGGAGCTTTTGCCATGCTGGGACTTGTTTTGGCGGCGGGCGGAATCTGCGGGGTCATCACCTATTCGGTGGCGGAACTCACTGGCGAAATCGGAATTCGGATGGCTTTGGGAGCCCAACGCGCCGATGTGTTCTGGATGGTGTTCAAGCAAAGCCTGCGTCTGTGCGTCCTCGGTGTTGTTATCGGCCTGCTGGGTGTGTGGTTGTTTTCCGGCGTGTTGAAGGGCGCAATACCCGAAACATCAGAGCCCGAAGCCATGACCTTCGTCTGGGCTGCTTTGGGAGTGATCGCAACCGGCCTGATCAGTATCAGTCTTCCGGCGCATCGAGCCGCCAAAATGGACCCAATGATTGTTTGTCAAAATCAGTAGCTAAGGAAACAGCATCGAATTCGTCATCATGACCATTACGCAGCGGGCGCCATCATTTCCTGCTCGTTGGTGACGCAGGCAGAGATGCCACAATTGGCGAGTACCGACCTCTCTGGCGTCGACGGACACAACGAACGCGTTACTCCGGTATCCGATCGAGTCTTTGAAGGGGTATAAATTGGGGGGCGCGGTAACGAGGTCATCTGTCAGTCCGCTGAGCGGATGCTCCAGTTTGTGATCTTACCGGAATGATCGAGGGAGACGAACAGCTTTGCCCGCATCTGGTATTCGAAGTCAGCACGGGTACGTCAGTTCCGTGCCGTCTGCGGTCTGTTTCCGTTCGAGCAGGGGAAAGCTTTCCAGATCGCCGTTTTCGGCCGCGCGCTTCGCAGCCTCGGCTCGGCCGCGTTGCACCAGCGGTCCGAGTTCGCGGTTCAGTTTGTCACTGAAGTCTTCCGGATCAACGCTGGAGAGCAGATTACCTGCACCCAACGCATTGAGGGGGCTGAAGCAGTTGGCATTGATAGTCTGGCCGGGGACGCGGGTGTAGCCGTGAGCTCTGTCCATCACAACCGCCGCCGGGTCGTTAACACTTGTCTGCGTCATGCCAAGCGGCTCGAAAATGCGCGTGGTGAGGAAAGCCGCATAACCAATACCGGAGAGATGCTCGATCAACATGCCGAGCAGCAGATAGTTGGTGTTGCTGTACGAAAACGTGGATCCTGGCGTCAAGTCCAGTGGCTTGTCGGCAACGAGCCCAAGCAACTCAGTTGGCGAATTGTCCAGCCGCCGCCAACGAACCGATCTCAAATACTGTCCTGTCTGTGACCTCCACTCCAGCTTCCAGGTCCGCCCGGCCATAGCCTCGAACGAGCAAATCACCGTCGGCACGCACGACGCCCAGAGCGAGACCAGGTATGCGGAAATGATGCATCTCCCGCCGGACGTAATCGTCAAGAGTGCCCGATGGCTCAGCCTCGCAGAGAGGTGACGATCCCGGCGCTCCCGTCAAGATGGCGATGGCGAGGAATGCTTCAAGGCGGTGCCTGTTCACGAAAGGCAGGGTGTGCGGAGTTGGCATGATACAGCTGAGATTCATTTGTCGCGTGGCGTGATCTTCAAATTAGCAAATGCCCCGGGGTAACCCCAAAAGCCGACGAGTCCGGTTTGTTCTCCGAGTTTGAGCTCCTTGACAACAAGGACGGGTTCCTGACCCTGGTTGACAAATACCTTCGCGACGGTGCCGTCGATTTCGAGCCGGACATGAAACCAGACGTTGTCCGCGATGTTCGCATCTGCTTCATAGACGCCGGGGAAGTTATGCCGAAGGTAGGGCCAGTCGTAGATCGTGTCCGTGGCCACGTACTGAACCGTGTGCTGTCGCGTCTATTTATTGTGCATATTGCATGACGTGACGCAGCGGGGTATCCGCGGTGAGACGGTTTTCAGCAGCTCCCCACCCATAAAAGTCAGATCGTTCTTCATTCAGGCCGCGGGATAACAGCGTACCGAATCGCCGTCTTGAACGATTGAAACGCCTTGTCCGCCTCCAACCACTCGTCCGCGCCGCCCGAGATTGCCCGGGAGTCATCCCGATGAAGATCTAGTTCTCGACCCGCTGCTGTAATGCGATCTTCCCGTCCGCCGTCAGCCCGAAAACCAAGAACAACGTCCGATCTCCGGTTTTCAGCCGGTACACGTAGGTTTCCACTGTCCGTTCACCGTGCCCCGAGTCAACCGGAGCGTGATGCGTATGTTCCAACAATTGGAAGGATTTCAAGTGGGTGAGTCGGTCCTTCCAATCTTGGCGGGATACGTTTGGATACGCCTTCCACATGGCCTCCGTGATGTACGGTGATCCGGCGCCTCCTTTTGCGACGTCAGCCATTGCCTTCAAGAGCATCTTATGGATTTTGGGGTCATCTTTGATCGGCTGGTATGAAACGTAGGAAAGACCCGGATGCACAGTATTCACAGCCCGGATCTCGATATTTCCCATGGCGGTGTCGGTTCCAGAATAAAGGTTGCAGACTACGAAGACGGACAGGCCGAGATCCTGAAAGCGTCGGTAGTCGCAGGAGAAGCCGGCCGTCCCGCCGGAGTGTTCCACACAGGGATGACCATGCCAATCGTCGATGAACCAACCAAAGCCGTAGTTCCTGGTTTCGCCATTTGACAAACGGGTTTGTTGCCACATGAGCTTCTGGGTTTCCGGCTTGAGAAGGCGATGGTGGGTGATTGCCGAATCCCATTTGGCCATGTCACCGACAGTAGAAACGATGGTTCCAGCGGCAAGACAGGCCGTCGGCTGCATCGCATCACGGTTGTGCAGCACGTGGCCAACCCGCTCGTAGCCGGTACATCGGTTCAAAATCACGTCGCCGGGATCGCTCTGGCGGGTGTGGACCATGCCGATCGGATCAAAGATGCGCTGACGCAGAAATGCCGCGTACGGCATACCTTCGATTTTCTCGAGGATGTGGCCCAAGAGGAAATATCCGGTGTTGCTATAGTGCATCCCGGTCCCGGCGGGGAAGTACACGTTTGTGGAATTCGCCACCGCGATGATCTGGTCGTAGGTGTAAATATTGCGATACGAGCCGTAGCCAAAAATTTCCTCAATGTCTGGAATGCCCGAGGTGTGATTCAAAAGCTGCCGGATGGTAACGCCGCGCCAGGTCTCCGGAAGGTTCTCGAGATAGACGTCGATACGATCGTCCAGTGCCAGTTTATTTTCCTCCATCAACATCAGGACGAGTGTCGCCGTGAACTGCTTTGTGACGGAGCCAATTTCGAAAACAGTATTCCGGTTGGCCGGGACCCGGAGCTCGATGTTCGCCAAGCCGTAGGCGCCGCTTCGCAGAATCTGGCCATCCTCGAATACTCCGAAGGCGAACGCTGGAACGAGGCATCGTTGCATCTCGGCGCGGATGTAGTCGTCCAGCTTATCCGCCCGCCCGTTTCCGGCGAAGAACAGCCAGCCGACCGACAGAATAACAACCCGCCAGGAGGACCGCCCGCGCAGAGACTTGTTCATGCGTGACAGGTTATCATGGCCGGCCAGTCCGGTATTGTTTGTTACAATCGCGTTTATCTATTCCCAGCGTCGCTCATTGGGCATCGAAACTGCCCCGGTGTGCGCCCGGTCAGTCGCTTGCAAACCCCGGTGAAATGGGCCTGATCAGAGAATCCCACCTCTATGGCGATGGCCGCCAGCGATTGGTTCGTAGTGGAGATGATCCGGCAGGCCGATGCAATCCGCAATTGGCGCACGTAATCGGCCACCGTGCAGCGGTAGTGCCTGAGAAACTGTCGAGACAGGTGGACCGGGTGGATTTCAACGGCCGCGGCGATGTCCGATAGCGAAAGCGGCTCAGAGAATCGCGCTTGGATCAACTCCCTGGCCTGAACCAACCATCGGGGGCGCTCGCGCGTCGAACCTTGCCGCCGTTGGCGAGCTGCGTCCGTCAGTATCTCCAGGACCAACCCTTCAATTGCGGCCGGAGCAACATCGTCCATCTCCGTGAATTCGCGATGAATCCATTGGGACAGCCAACCGAGCCTGCCGGCTTGATAAAGAGATCCATCGGCCAGAATTCGGGACACAGCGGCATGGCGTTGAAGCCAGTCCGCCCGGAACTCCACGTGAAGACAACGCATTCCAGCCGGGCCAATCGATTCCGAATGTGCCTCGCCGGCGGGATGGAAGGCGAGGGTGGAGGGCATGTAGGATTGTCGTTGCCTTCCCAGCAATTCCTCCTGCCCGCCGCTCAGCGTGAACACAAGATAGGGATTCTCGTGGGCATGTCTTGGAATGCGGGTGTTTGGCGCATATGAGCATTCGGAGAAGAGGCGGACGAGAATTCCAACTCGCTTGCGCGGGCGGATGTTGCTGCGGTCGAGGACGGCCGCACCCGTGCATCCCTACCCCTATCGAATCAGGTCAATATAGTGGAATTGGACGGAGCTTGAACGGTCTGGGGCGACGCCTCGCTCGGCACCCCGGAGAACGGTATGGTCATGTCGGTCAGTTGAGGTCGGATAAAACCTCTTTGCCAGCGGTTTGGCTCGTGTGGTAGAAGAATGGCCCTTCGTCGCTCTGCGGCAGGGCGGCGCGGGAGAAGAACCCGAAGGAAGGCAAACATGACTGACACAGCGAAGTTGGAATTGGATGGCAAGGCCTACGAGTTGCCAATCGTCACGGGCACGGAAGGTGAACGGGCCATGGATATATCGTCGCTGCGTTCGTCGAGCGGGTATATCACGCTGGACGACGGCTACTCGAACACGGGCTCCTGCCAGAGCGCGATTACGTTCATCGATGGGGAGAAGGGGATCTTACGCTATCGCGGCATACCCATCGAGGAGTTGGCGGAGAAATCGACATTTGTCGAGACGGCCTATCTGATCATTTACGGTCGGCTGCCAGTCAGCCGTGAGCTTCAGCGGTTCTCCGAGCTTCTCACCCGGAACGAGTTGTTGCACGAGGACATGAAGTTCCATTTTGAAGGGTTCCCGACCAGTGCGCATCCGATGGCCATCCTTTCCTCGATGATTAATGGGTCGGCCTGTTTTTACCCGGAGTGCATGGAACCCTACCACGCCGAGACGTTTGATGACGAAGCCGCGCGACTGATTTCGCAAGTCCGCACGATTGCCGCCTTCGCCTATCGAAAATCGCGCGGGTTGCCGATCATTTATCCGAAACCGGTCTACAAATACACGGCGAACTTCCTGCACATGATGTTTTCGGAGCCGTATCACGACTATGATCTGCAACCGGAGGTGGTGCGCGCCCTGGACCTGATCTTTTTGTTACATGCGGATCACGAGCAGAATTGCTCGACGGCTACGGTCCGTTTCACGGCTTCGAGCCAGGCGAATTTGTTCGCCAGCGCGGCGGCCGGGGTTTGCGCGCTCTGGGGGCCGTTGCACGGCGGCGCGAACCAGGCCGTGATCGAGATGCTGGAACAGATCCGGAAGGAAGGCGACGACGGCAGCAAGTTTATCGAGGCGGCCAAGGACAAGAGCAGCGGCCGGCGGCTGATGGGATTTGGGCATCGCGTCTATAAGAACTACGATCCGCGGGCAAAGATCATCAAGGCCCAATGCGACGCGCTCCTGAGCACATTGAAGATCAACGATCCGCTTCTGGACATCGCCGTGAAACTCGAAGAAGCCGCCTTGAACGATCCGTATTTTATCGAGCGAAAGTTGTATCCGAACGTGGATTTCTACAGTGGGATCATCATGCGCGCCATCGGCATTCCGGTGGAAATGTTTACCGTGATCTTCGCGATTGGACGCATGCCGGGTTGGATCGCGAATTACCTGGAGATCAGCGAGGACAAGGCGAGTCGGATTTACCGCCCGCGCCAGGTCTACGTGGGACCCAACAAGTCCACCTATATCCCAATCAAGGAGCGGAAAGCGTCGGAGTAGTATCGCGCGCATGGGCGTCCATGAGGTCGCGTGACGCCGATAATCCTCGGCGCCGAAAATGAACATCACTGTCATCCTGGCGCATCCCGCGGAGGGGAGTTTCAATCATGCGATTGCCGCGCAGGCGAGCGCGGTGTTACGTGAACTGGGTCACTCCGTCGTGGTCCACGACTTATACGCCGAGGGTTTCGACCCGGTGATGACCGCCGCGGAATTGACTCGGGACGCTGTGCTTCCCGAGGCGATTGAGCGTTTTTGTCGGGAAGTGGGCATGGCCGACGGGTTGGTGATCGTGCACCCGAATTGGTGGAGCGCGCCTCCGGCCATTTTGCGTGGATGGGTGGATCGGGTGTTGCGCGCGGGGCGCGCGTATGAGTTCGTGCCGGACGGGCAGGGCGGGGCGAAGCCGGCAGGATTGTTGAAAGTGCGAGCGGCGGTGGTCTTCAACACCTCCAACACGCCGCAGGCAAAGGAGGAATCCATGTTGGGGGACCCTCTCGAAGTGCACTGGCGCAAGGTCGTCTTCGGCATGTGCGGCATTTCGGCCGTGCATCGTCAAAACTTCAGCCCGGTGATCGTCAGCACCGTCGAAGACCGCGGTTGTTGGTTGCTTGAGGTGCGCCGCCGCTTGGAAGCGGTGTTTCCACGTGACCGGGCGTGAGTCGGAAAGGGGTACTCCCGAGGCGTACCCGCCGCCGGGATACCCGCACGATCGAGGGGCTTGCGAAGTCGGGTGGCGTTTGCTGGACTTGTGGATATGCAATCCCAGGAATCGGGTGATCCCAATCTCGGGAACGCAGGAGCTGAGCTGTGGCGGCACACCCAGCAACTGCGGATCCGCTACAGTGAAACCGACCAAATGGGCACCTTCTACAACTCGCGACCTTTGGAGTGGTTCGAGTGTGGCCGCTCGGAATCGTTTCGGGCGCTCGGTCTGCCCTACTCCAGCCTGGAAGAGCGCGGATTGTTTTTTCCGCTGGTGGAGGCGCATGTCGATTACCTGGGCCGGGCGCGATATGATGATTTGTTGGAAATGACCAGCTCCCTTTCGTGGGCCGGTCGCGCTCGATTGTGTTGCCGGGTCAAAATCGTGCTCGCGGACAGCCGCAAGCCCGTGGTTTCCGGCCACACCATTCACGCGTTTACCGACGCCCAAGGCCGGGCAATCCGCCCACCGGAATGGTTTCGTCGATTGCTCGAAGGCGCCCTGGCCTCCAAACTGCCCGGATCGAGCACGTCAAGTGCAGGGGGCTGAAACCTGGGGCGTTCCATGACGAAGCGTTCGGGCGCTGTCATGCCGTCCAATCCGGGTTGAGGTGAGGCCCGGATGTGCGCTTGACGCGGCGGGGCAAGTCGCCTAGACCCATCCCCTTTATCATGAAGCTCTGTCTTTACGGCGTCAGTGGCATCGGATTGGGGAAACATAACCTCAAGGACCCCCGGTTGGACCAGGTTCATGAATTGGTTGAGGCGAAAAAGAAGATTTACGTCCAGCTTGAGACAATCGAAGAGAACTCCCTGGTCGACGCCGACGCGGTGCTTGTGAATCGTTCCAGCCATACCGATTTGATCTTGCGGGACCTGGAGCTGGTCGAGACCCGGCTGGGACGGGAACCGTCGGCGGCGGAGAAAGCGGCATTGGCCACCCTTGCTGCTTCCCTGGAACGTGAGATCACGGTGCGCGAGGCGGGCCTGAGTGAAGAAGAGCGGGCGGCGTTGGCGATCCACAGTTTTGTGACCAGCAAGCCGGTTGTGACGGCGGAGGAGGGCGATCTGGCCGCGCTGGATGGCCTCTTCTTGCGCGCGTATCGCGAGGCGGGGTTTCTCAGTTTCCTGACCGTAGGCGGGAAAGAGAACCGGGCCTGGGAGATTCGGGCCGGGATGACGGCATGGGAGGCGGCGGGGGCGATTCATTCGGACATGCAAAAGGGTTTCATCCGGGCGGAAGTCATTAGCTTTCAGGATCTGATCGAGGCGGGCGGGGAAGCGCAAGCGAAGCGGGCGGGGAAGCTGCGGCTGGAGACAAAACAGTACGTGGTGCAAGACTACGACGTGGTCAATTTCCGATTCAACAAGTGACGCGAACCGAGGTTGACACTTTCTGATCGAATAGGCGGACCCGGCACGCTTCCAGAAAGTCGTGATTTGCAGCGGTGTCGAGTCTGGTGAAAGCGCGGGCGTCGAGGCCGGCACTGATACGTAGGTGCTGGCCGATATGTGGGGTGAGGGTTGCGACGGCGGTTGGAGAGTCCTCCGGATGATTTTTGCGGTTGCCGACCGCAAGGGTGTTTGTCACGGTTCCCCACGATCCTAACGCCTTCTTACTATGCCGATTTACCAGGAACAACACTTGCAGGAAGTCTCGAAGCAATTTCAGATATACGGCGACATCCTCTACGCTGAACCGACCAAGATCGGCCACATCAACGAGACCTACATGGCCACCTACAACCAGGGAGGCACGCTCGTTCGGTACATTCATCAGAAGATCAACCAATCCGTGTTCCAGGATCCGCTCGGAGTGATGGACAACCTGGTGCGGGTGACCACCCATCTTCGACGGAGGCTGGAAATGGAAGGCGCGCGCGATGTGACGCGCAAGGCGCTGACAATCGTGCCCGCGCGGGATGGGCGGTCTCATTACCGCAGCGAGGCAGGGGATTACTGGCGGACTTTTGTTTTTGTGGAGCGCGCACAAACATTCGAGTCGGTGCAGTCGCCGGGACAGGCGTATGAAGCAGGCCGGGCGTTTGGCCGATTCCAGCATTTACTGGTGGACCTTCCGGGAAAGCGGCTGGTGGAAACCATCCCGCATTTCCACCACACCCGCCGGCGCTACGAAGCACTCTTGAAAGCCGTTGAGGCGGATCAATACAACCGGGCGACGATGGCGGCGCGCGAGGTCGAATTCGCGCTCAAGCGTGAGGGGATGGTGGACCAGCTGCGGAAGGCGCTCGACCGTGGGGAGGTGCCCGAGCGAGTGGCGCACAACGACACGAAATTCAACAATGTGATGTTGGATTGGGAGACTGGAGAGGCGCTCTGCGTGCTTGATCTGGATACGGTGATGCCGGGTTCCGTTCTTTACGATTTTGGCGACATGGTCCGCACTGCCACCAGCCCCACGTTGGAAGATGAAAAGGACCTGTCAAAGGTGGTCCTGCAGCCTGCGATGTTTGAAGCCCTGACCCGCGGCTATTTGGAATCCGTCGCGCCATTCCTGACCGACTCGGAGCTGTCCTACCTGGTCTTCGCCGGCCAGTTGATCACGTTTACGATCGGTTTGCGGTTCCTTACTGATTATCTGAGCGGCGACAAATACTTCCGAATCCATCGACCCGAACACAACCTGGACCGTTGTCGGACTCAGTTCCGGTTGATGGACTGCATCGATGATCAACGGGCCGCCATGGAAAAGCTGGTGGGAAGCCTATGGCGCAGGGTGGCGGCCGAGGCGGGCCCGGCGGTCAGGAAACGGAAGCCAACACCTCGACCAACCGGGAAAGCAAAATCGGGTTCGAGCCCACCACAGCGTATTCCCGGTCGCACGCGTCCTGGCCAGGGCTGAAGTCGAGCATTTGACCGTTCAGATCCGTCATCAGGCCTCCCGCCTCTTGGAGGACGAGCCAGGCCGAGGCGATGTCCCAGATCCGCGTGGAATGATTGATAAAGCCTCCCAGTCGGCCGTCGATCGTCAGGGCGAAATCCACCAGGCAGTTGGTGGCCCGAACGTTGCGAACGTGGTGGAGCAACTGACTGAAGCCGCGCGCCTGCTCGCGGGTCTGGGCCGAATCCCGGTTGCCATCCACCGCGTAAGCCAGAAGGACCTGCTCCAATTGATGCTGGGCAGTGACCTGGACGGGACGGCCATTGCGGGTTGCGCCCTGTCCCATTTCGGCCAGATAGAATGCCTCGTCATGGGGTAAATACATGGCGCCCACCACGGGAACCCTCCCCCGCAACCCTGCGAGCATGACGCCGTACCAGGGAATCGCGGCCGCGTAATTCGAGGTGCCGTCCAGCGGATCGACCACCCAGGTCCAATCCGAACCGCGATTGAGAAACCCCGATTCCTCGGCAATGATGTTGTGATCCGGAAATTGCCGTCGAATGCGCTCGAGAATCAGTTCCTCGGACGCCAGGTCCACGTCGGTCACGATGCTGCTCACGCTCTCTTTTTGTCGAACGTTTTGAACGCGGCCAAAACGGTCCCGCAGCAGCTCACCCGCGGCGGACACGGTGTCAATGACGAATTGTCTCATGATAATCATGGGGCGGTTGCGGACGCCCGGTGGTGGGGATGTTGTTCTTTGGCGGATGCTTGTCAATGACCCAGCCGTGCCTGGGAACGCCCGGTCGAGCCGGCTTTCTGTTTGCAAATCGGAGGCCGGGGCCTTCAATGGAGCGAGTATGGGTGGCAACGTGCTCCTGGTCAGCGTGAACCAGTATGACTTTCCCTATCCGGTCTTTCCTTTGGGTTTGGCGCAGGTGGAAGGTGCGCTGGAGAAAGCCGGTTATCACACCCGCCTGGTTGATTGGAATGTGGATGGGGAACCCCTGGAACAGATCCTCCTCGATTTCCAGCCGGAGTGGGTCGGCGTTTCATTGCGAAACATCGATGATGTCCTGATCCGGAAACGGGAGACTTTCTTCGACCGATTGAAGCTGCTCTGCGATGAGATCCATCGTTATTCGTCTGCTCCAGTTGTCCTGGGCGGTAGCGGCTTCTCGATTTTTCCGACGCAGTTGCTCGAACTCAGCGGTGCCGATTACGGAATCCAAGGGGAAGGAGAGAAGGCATTGCTCACCTTGATGGTGGCCCATCGCAAGGGCGCAGACCCTGACGACGTACCGGGATTGGTCTTCCGGCGACGCGGCAAGATTCAAGTGAACCCGCGAACGGAGGCCATGGGCGGTACGGAGATTGTCGCGCCTTCGGGAGTGGAACGGTTGAGCGGGTTCTATCTCGAGCGGAGTTCGATGATGAACATCCAGACGCAGCGCGGCTGTGCCTTGCACTGTTGCTATTGCACGTATCCCCTCTTGGAGGGACGGAGTTATCGCCGCCGTCCGCCGGAGTCGGTCGTTGACGAATTGGAGCGTCTGGTGTTCCACGGCGCGCGATATGTCTTTTTTGTGGATTCGGTCTTCAATACCGCGCCCGACCATGTGGCCGGGATTTGCCAGGGCATTCTCAAACGCGGACTGCGGTTGGAATGGTGTTGTTTTCTGAGGCCGAAGGGCCTCACGCGCGAATTGATGAAACTGATGGCGCGCGCCGGTCTGCGGCATATCGAGTACGGCTCCGACAGTTTTTCGGACTCCGTGCTGGAGGCGTATGGCAAGCACTTGTCCTTCGACGATATTCGACACGCAAGCGAATTGGCGCGATTGGAAAACATTGACCACGCCCATTACCTGATTTGCGGTGGACCGGGCGAGACTTACGACACGCTGCAAACCAGCTTTGACCGATCGCGGGCGCTTTCGGGTGCAGCGTTCATGGCTCGCGTGGGGATGCGGGTTTACCCCGGAACGCCGCTGCATGCCCTTTGGATTCGGGAAGGCGGTTCCGATGGGGATCTCCTCGAACCCCGATACTATCTGTCCCCCGATGTATCGGAGGCGGGGGTTTTTGAGGCGTTGACCCGGGCTTCGCGAGAATCACCGGGTTGGGTCTTCGAAGATCCTCCTCCTGCCTACTTCAAGCTGGCTGAACGGTTGCGCGCCCGCGGAGTCGTCGGGCCGCTTTGGTCTTACTTCTCAATCATGCAACGACTCGGCACGGCCCTCTCGGGCGCTTCATCTCCCGCATCTTTTGAGGAATCGACCTGACCGGCGCGATCGATCCGGAATCGCATTTCGCGCTTGCGTGAGCGAGCCGAGACGGTCGAGATTCGCGCCCGTATGAGCGACGAAACCGGCAAAGCCGGATGTGATTACTGCCGCCTGGTGGAGGCACGGCCCTCGAGAATCCACGGCATGGGTTTGTACGCCGCTGAGCCGATTACCGCCGGCACCCAAGTGATCGAATATGTGGGCGAGCGCATCTCCAAAGCCGAATCGCTCCGCCGCTGCGAGGAAGGCAACCCTTTCATTTTTTGCTTGGACGAGCAATTCGATTTGGACGGCGGGATCGAAAACAATCTGGCCCGGTTTATCAACCACTCCTGTTCGCCGAATTGCGAGGCAGAGGATGACGCGGGCCGCGTCTGGATCGTCGCCCGCCGGGACATCGGCGTAGGGGAGGAGGTGACCTACAACTACAACTATGACCTGGAGGATTATCCTGATAATCCTTGCTGCTGCGGCGCGGCGGACTGTCTGGGTTTCATGGTCGCCGAGGAGCTGTTCCCGGTGGTGCGGGAGCGCCTGCACGGAGCGCGCTGCGGCGGGGAAGTTTAGCGCGCTTACACATTCCGCGCTCCGGGGAGTGGCAGGGTGATTTTCTGGGCGGGATGGTTCCTGAAAAGAGAGAACGTCGCGGATACTTGCGGACACCCGGTGAACTCACGCGCTTTCGCATAGATTCAAACTTCTCGTGCGGGAAGCCAACCGCTGACCTGAGTCGTCGCTCATACGAGATCACGGAACTCATTCGGGCGGCGGAGGCGAGTCTTCGGAGTCGGCGCGCTTGCGCCGAGCCACGGCCTGCTTGAGGAGATACTCGATCTGACCATTCACGCTGCGCAGTTCGTTTGCCGCCCAAGCCTCGAGCTCCTTCCAGAGTTCCGGATCGATGCGCAACAGAAATGACTTCCTAGCTTCCATGCCGTGGTTCCTGTCCAAGCCGTGACGCTCGATACGCGATCCGTTCCACAAAGGTTTCAGGATCAGAAGGGCTGAGCACAATGCTCCGATTGTTGAACCTGAGTACCGACTGCGCGGCCGGGGTCCGTGACCCAGGCGCGGAACCGCCCCAGCCCCTTCCTGTAATACCAGCCGCTGAACGAAAACAACCCGCCGTTGCCGCAAAGACGCACCGATCCGCGCAGGGCCTGCGGATCCGCCGCTGCGTCACGCAATCCCTCAAGACTGACGCGGGTCCACCAAAACAATCGTTGGACCAGGAGCGCGCGCCCTTCCAGGCGATAACGGCGGACGGTGAACAGGGCGCACCCTGTGAAGATCAGGGGCGCCGCGCTTAAAGCGAACAAGCGCGTCCAGAATGACCCGGTCGGCATCGAGATCCAAACCGTGACGAACGTGCCCAACAGAACCGCAGTCCCGAGAAGGCTGATGGCCTTCAGCAAGCGGCACCAAGGGGCGTCGAACTCGCACCTGTGCTGGTTGTGGCCGGGAGTCACTGGCGATAGGAACATCGGCTCAAGTATATAGGGTGCCGGTATTCACAACCGGCGTGACTTCGGACTCCGCGCACAACACAACCAGGAGATTGCTGACCATGGCGGCTCGCCGATCTTCGTCGAGTTTCACTACCTCCTTTTCCGACAACTCATGCAACGCCATCTCGACCATGCTGACCGCGCCATGCACAATCTTTTGCCGGGCCGCGATCACCGCCTCGGCCTGTTGCCGGCGCAGCATCGCCTGCGCGATCTCCGGGGCATATGCCAGATGGGTGATCCGGGCCTCTTCGACCAGCACCCCGGCCTTGGCCAGTCGGGCTTGGAGTTCCGTCTTCAGTGCGCCAGCCACTTCTTCGGCGCTGCTGCGTAGCGTGAATTCGTTTTCCTCCCCCTGATCGTAAGCGTAGGCACTGGCCAGGTGACGAACGGCGGACTCGCTCTGGACGCTGACATACTGCTCATAATCTTCCACATCGAAGCTGGCTTGCGCCGTGTCCTTCACCCGCCAGACCACGACGGCAGCGATCTCAATCGGGTTGCCGCGTTTGTCGTTCACCTTCAATTTGTCCGTATTGAAATTATGGGCGCGCAAGGAAACCCTCGTGCCTCGCGAGTAGAACGGATTAGCCCAGTGAAATCCGCTGGTCCGTTCGGTTCCCTTGTAAGCGCCAAACAGGATCAGTACCCTGGCCTGGTTGGGTTGCAGGGTGAAATGTCCCGTGAACAGGAGCGCCGCGAGGCCCATCACCAGGAGCCCGGTCACAAACCTCGCGACGGGGAAGGGCTGGCCATATTTTCCTACGATGAGCAGGGCAGAGACAAACATCCAAACGCCGACAGCCAGGATGGCGAAGTTGACTATGAGCAGGACCCAGCCATTAGGGACGTGGACATCGTGATCCTGACTAGAGGAATGAGATAGATCGGTTTGCATAGTGTTTGATCCGGTCAGAGCCGCCGGCAGGGCGGCGCGCCTTCTATATCGTTCTGATATCAGGATGAAATCTGAAGTCAAGCCGCTTTTTTGTTTTGTTCAACCGCATTTTCATCGGTCGCCCCTTCTCCCCCGGAACGGGATTTTTGTTTGCCCCCAGGGTTGTAGCTGACTAGCGTCTGTCCGGCTTGAGCCGGAACTCACGATGGTGAGTGAACACACGTATGAATGAGAATGCGACATCTCCGGGCCATATTCGCGAATTGGTCTCCGGACTGAACCGTTTGGCCCGCAATCTTTGGTGGACATGGAGCCAGGACGCGCAGGACATTTTTCACGAGCTGTCGCCGCGCGGATGGCAGAATCTATATCACAATGCGGTGGCCATCCTGCATGAGGTCTCCGACTACGAGCTGCGGATCCGACTCATGGACAGGGAATTCGCGCAAAGGGTAAGCAAAGTTCTGGAACAATTCGAGGCCTACCTGGCCAACCGCAATACTTGGGCGGCGGAGAACGCACCGGGGTTGGAGAAGCAACCGGTGGCCTACTTCTCGGCCGAATTCGGGTTTCACGAGACGCTCCCCATCGCGGCGGGTGGTCTGGGTGTTTTGGCGGGAGACCATGCGAAATCGGCCAGCGATCTGGGACTCGGATTTGTCGGGGTCAGCCTCTTCTATCGTGAAGGTTACTTCATGCAGGAGATCAACGCCGATAATTGGCAGACGGAATATTTCAGTCTCCTGAACCCGCGCAATCTCCCTATGGAGCCGGTGCTGGATGCGCGCGGCGAGCCGATCATTACTTCCGTCAAAATCACGACGTCGGCAGTGTCCTTCCGGGCATGGAGGGTGAATGTGGGGCGGGTGCCCGTTTATTTGTTGGATGCAAATCTCCCCGACAACGAACCTCATTACCGGGACCTGACCGCGAGGGTCTATGGCGGAGACAGCACGACGCGGATCATGCAGGAAATTCTGCTAGGCGTCGGTGGCGTGCGATTGCTCCGGCGATTGGGAATCAGCCCCTCGGTGTTTCACCTGAACGAAGGGCACGCGGCATTCCTGACACTGGAGCTCGTTCGCGAGAAAATCGCCGCGGGGCGACCATTGAAGGAGGCGATGGCGGCCACGCGGCAGGAGTGCCTCTTCACGACTCACACGCCGGTTGCGGCGGGGCATGACCGGTTCACGAGCGATCTGGTGCGATACGCGGGGAACGAATTCCTGCCGCAATTGAAGATCCGACATGAGGAATTGATGGCCTTGGGACGGATCAACCCGGCGGACAGCGAGGAACCATTCTGCATGACCGTGTTGGCCTTGAGGCTCTCGCGGGCCGCCAATGGCGTCAGCGAACTGCACGGTCAGATCAGCCGGGAGATGTGGAGGCCGCTATTCGCCCCGCGCAAAGGCCCGGCAAAATCTTCTGAGGCGGTCCCCATCGGCCATATCACCAACGGCGTGCACGTCCTGGGTTGGATGAAAGGGACGGCGCGACGTTTTTGGCGCAGGCGGCTCGGGACGGAGTGGGACAAAGACATTCATCAGCAGGAATTCTGGACGCGATTGGCCGATCCGGATTTCATCTCCGACGAAGAGCTTTGGTCGTTGCGTTATGTGCTGCGGCGGGAGTTGCTCGAGTTTGCGCGGCGCCGTCTGTTGCTGCAGGGCCAGCGTGTGACGCAGAAGGATTTCATCGCTTTTGATCATCTGCTCAATCCAGACGCCTTGACGATTGGGTTTGGCCGTCGGTTTGCCACTTACAAGCGGGCGCCGCTGGTTTTTCAGCATTTTGAACAAATAGTGAAACTCGTGCACGACCGGCAGCGTCCGGTTCAATTCGTTTATGCGGGTAAGGCGCACCCACGGGATGATGAGGGCAAGCGATTCATCCAACACATTATTCACCTGAGCCGGTTCAGCGAGTTGAAGGGGCATCTGGTGTTTATCGAGAATTACGATATTCACGTGGCCCGTCAGATGGTATCGGGTTGCGACGTCTGGCTGAATAATCCGCGTCGTCCCCTGGAAGCTTCTGGTACCAGTGGGATGAAGGCGCTGATCCACGGCTGTCTTAACCTAAGCATCCTGGACGGTTGGTGGCGGGAAGCCTACGATGGGCGGAACGGATTTGCGATCGGCGCGGATGAGCATCCGGATTCCGTTGAAGAACAGGACCGTCTGGATAGTGAAAATCTCTACCGAGTGCTCACGGAAGAAGTCATTCCAGGATTTTACAACCGGGACGCGCAGGGCATCCCAAGAGAATGGATCGCCAGGATCCGTCGAGCCATGGCAAACCTCGTCCCGAGATTCAGCACCTGGCGCATGCTCCAACAATACACGCAGGAGTACTATCTCCCGCGCAAACCCGACGCCTGATCTTGCGCGGTCAACCAAGCCAACCGCTTGTCATCCGCGCCCGGACGACCGATCCCGCCTTGGAACGGCTCGATATCCAAGCCGTCCGCCGGGCTGAACTGGTTGACCAGTTGGCGGCCTGGGCAGAGCCCGCTTACCGGGCGGATCAAATCCTTGACTGGCTCCATGTCCGGTTTGCGGGCGAGTGGAATGCGATGACGAATCTGTCGCAATCACTCCGCGAAAAGCTGTCCCAACATTACCTCTTTCAGCCTCTCGAATTGGTGCGCCGACAGGGGGCGGCCGACGCCACACGAAAATTCCTCTGGCGACTCCGGGACCATGCCCTCGTCGAGAGCGTCCTCATTCCGGCCAATCCCGCCCTTTACGGCGAGGCCAGCGACCGCCATACCCTGTGTATTTCCACCCAGGTGGGTTGCGCCTATGGTTGCCGCTTCTGCGCAAGCGGACTGGACGGCTGGAAGCGAAACCTCAGCGATGCGGAGATCGTCGGACAGGTCCTGGCCGTTGAACGAGCCCTTCGCGCGGAAAGTCCCTCCACCACAGCCGACGCCGGGGCAAAGCCGACCCGCGCACGGACACGGGTGATCAACAATCTCGTGATCATGGGAATGGGTGAGCCATTCGCGAATTACGAGCGTTTACTCAAGGCCCTGCGCATCCTGAACGCCCCGTGGGGCGGACGTTTAGGCGCCCGCAAGATTACCGTTTCCACCAGTGGATTGGTCCCCCAGATCCGTCTATTCGCCCAGGAACCCGAGCAATTCGGCCTGGCTATTTCCTTGCATGGAACCACGGATGTCGTCCGGGACAAGATCATGCCGGTCAATCGGAAGTATCCCCTGCGCGAACTGATTCCGGCCTGCGAAGCTTATCAAAAGGTCAAGGGACGCAGGCTTACCATCGAGTACATCCTCATCGCAAACCTCAATGATCGACCGCCGGACGCCGAGCGGTTGGGTGCCCTCGCCCGGCGTTTGAACGCCAGGATCAATCTCATACCGTACAATGAAGTCCAGGGCCTGCCGTGGAAGCGCCCCGCCGAGGCCGACCAACTCGCGTTCCTGCGCGTCCTCGAACGTGAACACGCTTTGGCCACGTTGCGCCGGGAAAAAGGCCACGCTATCGATGCTGCCTGTGGCCAACTCCGACTCCGAACCGAACGCGAGCTGACCCCGCGATCGAGCGTGACTTAAGATTTGGTATTCCCGCCGGATCGCTTCGTGGATCAGCTGCGCTTGGCGTATTCGGGCTAAAAAGGATACCTCGACCGAGGTGAGCGGACCTCCTGACTGCCAGCGAGCTCAGAAACCGGACTTGAAACAGGGCTTATGCGCGTTATCGTCCCCACTAACGATCCCACGCCGGCCGCCCCGGCGTCAGGGGTTGCTTATTAGCCCAATGGTCGGTCTCGTTGCCTGGCATGCGTGCCGTAGGATTTTTCGAATCCCCTGGATCCGAAGTTGGTGCGGTGTTTTCGCCATGAGCTGCGCCGTGTCGGCGGAATCGCCAATTGATTACAACGCCCGGATTCGGCCGTTGCTCTCCAGTCATTGCTTTCCTTGTCATGGCTCGGACGAGGGTGCACGAAAGGCAAAATTGCGGCTCGACCTGGCAGCTGAAGCGACGCGGGAGCGGGATGGGATATGGCCCATCAAGCCTGGCGCTCCGGGGGAAAGTGAGGTCGTGTCACGGATCACGGCAACGGATCCGGCGGACGTGATGCCGCCGCGCAAGGCGGGCGTTGGGTTGTCCCGAGAGGAAATCAAGCTGGTTCGGCAATGGATTGCCGAAGGCGCGCCCTATGCAGAGCATTGGGCCTGGAAGAGCCCCAGGCGTCCCGTCGTACCCTCGGTTCGCGGGTCTGCGTGGCCGAGGAACGAGATCGATCATTTTATCCTGGCGCGCCTGCAAGAGCGAGATTTGAAGCCGTCGGCGGAAGCGGATCCTTATACCCTCGCCCGGCGACTGGCGCTCGATCTCGACGGCCTTCCGTCCACCCATGAACAAGCGGAGTTGTTGGCCGGAAGCAGCGATCCGGCCGCATATGGTCGTTTGGTGGATCAGTTGCTCGCCTCGCCGCAGTTCGGAGAGCGCTGGGCCCGGATCTGGTTGGACCTGGCGCGCTACGCCGATTCCGCGGGTTACGGGTCGGATCCACTCCGGCCCAATATGTGGCCATGGCGGGATTGGCTGATCGAGGCATTGAATCGCAATCTGCCTTACGATCAATTCACTATTGAACAGATCGCGGGCGACCTCCTCCCGAACGCGACCGAGGAACAGATCGTGGCAACGGGATTCCACCGAAACACGATGACTAACACCGAGGGCGGGACCGACGATGAGGAATTTCGGGTCGCCGCGGTGAAGGACCGAGCGAATACGACGGCTCAGGTCTGGATGGGGCTCACTCTGGGTTGCGCCCAGTGTCACACCCATAAATTCGACCCGATCACGCAACGGGAGTATTACCAGTTCTATGCCTTCTTTAATCAGACCGAGGATAGCGACCAACCCGACGACCGCCCGACCCTTCCGCTGCCGACTGAAACTGAAAAGCTGCACATGCAGGAATGGCAGGATCGGATTGCCGATCTCGAGGAACGGCGGGCCCGGAACACGGACGCCCTGGATCGCGATCTCGACGCTTGGGAGAAGCGTCAGGAGTGCGGTGTGGACTGGCGTCGACTGAGACCGGTTCGACTCCGTTCCCTTCGCGGTGCAGAACTGAAATTACTCGAGGACGATTCGGTAATGACGCCCGACGATGCCTCGGCGGATACCTATCTCATAAGTGTCCCGATCCCTTTCACCAATGCGACCGCGATTCGGCTTGAGCTGTTGGAGGATGCCCAGAAGCCGGGCGGAGGACTCGAGTTGGATGCCTCCAATTCCGCGCGCTTGACGGAGCTGCGAGTGATACTGCGATCGCCGCGGGCGGAGTTGCCAAGGGCGAGGTACGTCCGTATCGAACTGCCGGGACCGCGCCGCGTGCTCTCCCTGGCGGAGGTGCAAGTATTTGGAGGGGGGAACAACCTGGCAGTCAGCGGAGTCAGTTCTCAATCCAGCACAGATGGCCCGGCATCAGCCGATCGCGCAATCGACGGAAACACCGACGGCGATTTTGCATCCTGCTCGGCAAGTCAAACGCGGCCCGAGGATCTCCCGTGGTGGGAAATTGACCTGGTAACAAATCAGCCGATCGAGGCGATTGCAGTCTGGAATCGCACTGACAATGGGCTGGGGACAAGAATGGCGGATTTCAAAGTCAGCGCCCTCGATGCGGAGCGAGGCGTCGTGTGGAGCAAATGCCTGGGGTCCGCGCCTAATCCGGTCGCTTTTTTAAGTCTGGCCGTCGAAACGAACCTGGTGTTGCAGAACGCGTCGACCCGGTTTGTTCAGCCGGACCATCCGGTCCAACAGGCCATCGATGGCGATATGAGCGCCGAGAACGGATGGATCCGTTCGACGAATCGCAGTGACGAGACGGCAGTTTTTGAGTTCCAAGACCCTCCGCTCCGCGAGCCAGGATCTGTGGCGACCCTTTTTCTGACTCGAAACGGGCGTGGATCTCTCGGCCGGATTCGGTTCTCAATCACTGCGGAACCACCACCGGTTCGGGAGTTGCCCGAACGGATTCGCGAAATCCTTGCTCTGGATGGGGGAACCCGGTCGCCGGTGCAGGTCGATCGACTGCGAGATTACATACGGGATTTTGCGCCATCTATGGCCGAATTCGACCGCCAGTTGAGCGAGGCGCGTGCTGGATTGGCCGCCATCAACCCGGTGTCGCTGCCCATCATGCGCGAGCTTCCCTCCGACAAACGACGCGTGACGAGGCTCATGCACAAAGGCAGCTTCCAGGACCTGGGCGATCCCGTCGAACCGGCAGTCCCGGCCGCGTTTCATCCGTGGCCCACCGGAGCCACCCGGGACCGGTTGGGCCTCGCGCACTGGCTCGTCAATCGGGACAACCCGCTGTCGGCGCGGGTAGAAGTCAATCGTTTGTGGGCGCGGCTGTTCGGGGTTGGGCTGGTGGAGACCGAGGAGGACTTTGGCACGCAGGGAAGTCTGCCGAGCCATCCCGAATTGCTCGACTGGTTGGCGGTGGAATTTATGGATCGCGGGTGGGACGTTAAGGCGATGATTCGCATGATGGTAATGAGCGCGACCTATCGACAATCGTCGGTGCGCGCGCCCGCATTATCGGTCAAAGACCCGCGGAATGTTTGGCTGTCGAGGGCGCCGCGCCTTCGACTCGAGGCGGAGATGGTGCGGGACCAGGCTTTGGCCCTGGCCGGCCTGCTCAGTCCCAAAATCGGCGGGCCGTCGGTGTTTCCACCGCAACCTGACGGCTTATGGCGCGCCGCGTTCAATGGTGAGCGCGACTATCCCACGAGTATCGGAGAAGACCGTTACCGGCGAGGTCTCTATGTCTTCCTGCGACGGACGATACCGAACCCGACGCTATCCACATTCGACGCTCCCAGCCGCGAAGCCTGCACCTTCCGGCGGTTGCCGACCAATACCCCACTCCAGGCCTTCGTGACATTGAATGACCCCGTATATGTCGAGGCTGCACAGGGATTGGCGCACCGGATTCTGCGCGAAAGCGGCCCCGACCCGCGTCACCGAATCCAATACGCATTGCGTTTGTGCCTGGGCCGTCCTTCTACGGAGGCCCAGGAGGAAATCGTGGCTTCTCATTTCGAACGGGAGTTGGCTCACTACTCTCTCAACGAGGAAGACGCCCGGCGCCTGGCCGCCAGCCCCCCCGAGGGCGAAACGACCGTCGCCGAAATGGCCGCCTGGACCAGCGTGGCGAATGTCCTGTTGAACCTGGATGCCTTGCTCAATCGCGGATGAACGCTAATCTCCTCCATCATCGTGCCGTAAGCCGTCGGCAATTCTTTCGCCAATCCGGATTCAGTCTGGGCGCCGCAGCGCTGGGAATCCTGCTTGCCCGCGATCGGCGCCTCTTCGCAGAATCGGGCGCGCTCCCGGGGATCGGTCCGCTCTCGCCCCGACCGCCTCATTTCCGCCCGCGCGCCAAGTCGGTTATTTACCTGCATATGTCGGGTGCACCGCCTTCGCTGGATCTCTTTGATTGGAAACCAAAACTGGCCGAGCTGCATCTGCAGCCTTGTCCGGAGTCGCTGCTTGAAGGAAAGCGCTTCGCATTTATAAAGGGTATCCCCAAGCTCCTTGGATCGCCGTACCGCTTCGAGCGTCATGGCGAGTCGGGCGCATGGGTGAGTGAAGTGCTACCCCATTTTGCGGGAATCGTGGATGACGTGACGATCGTGAAATCGATGTCCACCGACCAATTCAATCATGCCCCCGCGGAACTTTTCATTTATACCGGGTCACCGCGGCCCGGGAATCCGTCATTGGGTTCCTGGGTCACTTATGGGTTGGGAAGTGAGAACCAGGACGTTCCGGGTTTCATCGTTCTTCTGTCCGGAGGGACGGATCCGACCGGAGGAAAGAGTCTTTGGGGCAGTGGATTCCTGCCTTCGGTCTACCAGGGAGTCCAGTGCCGCTCGGTGGGAGAACCCATTCTCTATGCCGATAATCCCCCGGGCATGGACCGCGCCAGTCGGCGACGGACTCTGGACGCAATCGACCAATTGAATGCGATCGAAGCTCGCGAGCATGGCGATGCCGAGACCCTGACTCGGATGGAGCAATACGAACTCGCCTTCCGCATGCAGACCGCGGTCCCCGACCTATTTGATATTTCCAGGGAAACTCCTTCGACCCTGGACGCCTACGGGGCAAAGATTGGCGAGGGAGGCTTTGCCAGCAATTGTCTGCTGGCGCGCCGTCTGGTCGAACGCGGCGTTCGCTTTGTTCAGCTTTACGACTGGGGTTGGGACATACACGGGACCGGCGTCCACGACGACCTCCTCGTCCATTTTCCGGGGAAATGCCGAGAGGTGGATCGAGCTTGCGCAGCTCTGGTCAACGACCTCAAAGTCCGCGGGTTGTTGGATGAAACCCTGGTCATCTGGGGAGGGGAATTCGGCCGAACCCCAATGAACGAGGCCCGCGGCGGTTCACTCTTCCTGGGGCGCGACCATCATCCAAACTGCTTCACGCTTTGGATGGCGGGAGGCGGTGTGAAGGCGGGATTTGTTTATGGCGCGACCGACGAGCTGGGATACGACATCCTGGAGGGCAAGGCCACTGTGCGCGATTTGCAGACGACGGTGCTTCACCTTCTGGGGTTCGATGCGCATCGGTTGTCAATTCGGTACCAGGGCCTTGATCAGAAACTGATTGGCCCATCCGGCGAAGGCGGGGTCATACGCGAAATCCTTACTCATCCCACGGAGTCTTAGTCGAGGACGTAAGGTTCGTCGATGCCTCGGAAGATGGTGGTCTGGCCGGAGTTGGGCTTGGCGTCGACACCGATGCCCAATTGGAACCTGAGATTCTGAAAGAAGGTGAAGCTCTTCGTTTCGAGGCTGACCCCGATCAGGGCATAAATGCGCTGCCAAAAGAACGCGTCGTCTCGTTTGATCTTGACCAGTTCGCTGTGGAAATTCAAAAACTCCGCGCGCCGACGCTGCATGTCCTCGACAAATCCCGCGGTATCCAGGGCCTCGTGTGTAAAGCTGTCGATGAACATCGCGGACCGCACCAAAGGCTGGACATGGTCCTCGGACGCGGAGTTCATAAAGTAGAGCTGCGCAATTTCGAGTTTTATTGCGGTAAGGATATTCTCCTTGGAAGTCGGCAGAAGTGCGGGGTTGCGTCGACCGCCTCGCTTACTGTTGTCGGCCAATAGCTCCCGGTATTTTCGAACATAATCCGTGGCTTCTTGAGAGGTCATACTCTTTGCTCGGGCCGTTCTGACAGATCAACTCGGTTTCCTCCGTCCCGCCTGTGGGGAACCTTGTGACAGGGGATGGAATAGGTCGGCCTGTCTATGCCCACTTTTAGGACTGATCCATTCCGTCTTCGGTGACTAGGTTCCCTCCCAGCATACACTCTGCCACGGGACGTCGGGTGCTGTCGTTGGAGTCCGGATTTGTGCTCGTATCCCCCCGCGGCCGACCGTCGAATCCGTCGAATGGGTGTGCCCCAGTTTCATCTTGCGATGTGGTGGGTGGATCTGCTACAAGCAGATCCACTTATGGCAGCAATTGGGCGATTCCAGAAAGGCGACGATACCTTCTACGCCAAGGTAGTTGACGGGGAACTTTTTCGCCTTCAGGGAGATGTATTTGGGTCGCCTTCCTATCAGAAGAAGCCCATTCCACTCAAAGGTGTTCGAACCCTGGTGCCCGTGGTTCCTACGAAGATTATCGCTGTGGGTCTGAACTATGCCGATCACGCGAGGGAATCTGGCAAGCCCCTGCCAAAGGACCCACTTTTCTGGATGAAAGCTCCGACTTCGTTGATTCCGGACGGCGGTAAGATCGAAGTGCCCTTCGCGCAACACCGAACCGACTATGAAGCCGAATTGGCCATTGTGATCGGGCGACGGATTCGAAATGTGACGCCCGCCGCGGCTGCCCGTTACATCTTTGGTTACACCGCCTCCCAGGATGTGAGCGACCGGACGATTCAAAACTCCGAGACGCAATGGGCGCGATGCAAATCATTCGACACCTTCAGCCCGGTCGGGCCATACGTCGAAACGAAGATCGATCCCCACGACCTGACCATCCAACTTTTTCAGAATGGACAATTGCGCCAGAATTCAAACACGAGCCAACTCATCTTCAACTGTTATCAATTGGTCAGTTTCATCTCCACAAACATGACGCTCCTCCCCGGTGACATCATCCTGACGGGGACCCCCAGTGGAGTAGGCCCGATCGAGTCTGGCGATCGTCTCGAGGTTCGGATCCAGGGTTTGGCACCGCTGATCAACACCGTCAAGTAGCCTCCGGGAAATCCGACACTTCGTCTCCCCGGGGCCCAGAACCGGATTCGTAAAATGTTCCCGCTTCAGGGGCTACTTCGAGCTTCGATGCATCCGCTGAAATTCCTGGGATTTTTCGTCGCCGCTGGCGGCCGATTCCCGAATCTTCTCGCCCACTCCCAGAAACGCACCGGTCGCCACTTCCCGCTGTTCGGGACTGAGATCCTTTTGTCCCACCAGGGTTTGCAATAACATATAGGCATGCGGCAGGTCGCCGTTAGACATCGCCTGGACAGCATTGTCAGCCAGCGTCTTGATTTCAGGAGCGGCGTGATCGAACAAGCCCTCGACCTTGTTCGTCGCGGCATCCATCGACAGAGGTACGGGGGCCTTCTTGCCGCAGGCCGCGAGCCCCAGACAAATGATGAGGGCCAGCGGAGCCATCCAGGCGGATCGGTTCAATAGGCATAGCGCGGCGATCCCGTCGAGGTCCCGCCTCCGACAATTCAAGTGCTGGTTGAGCATAGTTGTTGAGCATTCCGCTTATTTGGCTCCGCCGCCTTATCATCAATCCCTGATCCACCGAACCATGGTGATCCTTGAACAATCCGCAGAATCTTTGCGCGGGCAAGGATCTTAGAACGCGGGATTGTTGGTGGGCGCATCACCGGTATACCATCGGTAATCCACACCGACACTCCATCCGGTGAATGGGATGGAACTGACGTGGCCCATGACCCAGAGGGTTTCGTTTCGGCCGCCGTGCCGGTACCATTCCTTGGACATGTCTTGTTCCGGGTATAGGGATTTGAGGTCGAACCGCCACTGCGTGAGAATCTCGCTCTTTCCGGGGAACAGACCCAGGCTGTCGTCCGGACCCTCCATTTTTTGTTCAGCCGAGTCCTGGAAGAAGATCGTGCTGGCCGGGTTCAGGAGATCGCTGATTTTCATCGGAGTGGGTTTCGAGCCATCGTAAGGCGTCACCGCGAATGAATTGGCTCCGTAGCTTGAGTTCAACCAGAACTCGCGTGGGAATCGTTTGCCCTCTTCCCGCCACTCGTCGACGAAGCGGGCGCTGGGGCAGCGGTAGATCTCCCTGGTGCCGCCGAAGTAGTTGATATAGCCAATCCCCCAGTAGGCTTCTCCGTCGTTGGGGGCCAGCATTATGTCGGATTGCGGATCGCGGGTCCACTGCCCATGGTTGGGAATCTCCCCTCTGACGTTGTGGAGTGTGTTGTTGTTATCATCGGCGTACATGGTAACTCCGAGCGATATCTGCTTGTAGTTACTGATGCAGCGCGCTCGCCGGCCCTGTTCCTTGGCCTTGGCCAGCGCCGGCAATAACATCGACGCAAGGATCCCGATGATTGCGATCACCACCAGGAGTTCGATGAGGGTAAATGCGAAGGTGCGGCCGGCCAGACTGTGCCGGCGCAATGGAGTCGGCTTCTGGGAATCGTCAGGATTGATCATGTCAGTGCTTCATTCAGCGACCTCTACCTCTGCCCGAATCGGCCTGGAAATTATTACGATCATTAGTCTTTGCGATAAGGAATGATTTCTGGCAAGAAACATTTTCGTGACGGCCTCTCCCGATTCCTTTTCGCGACCCAGATTGACGCGCATGTTGGTGCTGGCAGCGATGGCCGGCGGGATGGGGTGGGGGATCCGCGGTCAATACGGCCACGAAACGGGCGCGATGATCGCCGGTTTGCTCGTCGGGTTGGTCCTGGTCCTCCACATTTGGGCCGAGGCCGACGCACTCAGCGCGGCTCGGGCCGTGGCACTCATGACAATCGGCATCTCCTTTGGGGGATCGATGACCTACGGACAAACGGTTGGGCTGACGCACGACCCAACTCTGGTTGGGAATTGGGCGGCATTGCGTTGGGGGTTGCTGGGACTGTTCATCAAAGGCGCACTATGGATCGGGTTCGCGGGAGTCTTGCTTGGCATGGGCCTAAACAGAAGGCGGTATCGGGCACTGGAGTTTGGCCTGCTTGGTCTCGGTTTGCTTGGTCTACTTTTCATTGGCCTGCATCTGTTGAACGAACCTTTTCACCCGGAGCAGAATGTATTGCCACGAATCTATTTCTCGGCGGACTGGCGCTGGACACCGGTCGAGGGCCTGCGTCCGCGAAGGGAACGTTGGGGCGGTCTGCTGCTCGCCCTGGTGGGCATGTTGATCTATGTGCGGTGGGTTCGGCAGGACCGCCTGAGTTTCAATCTCGGTTTTTGGGGGATGCTGGGTGGCGGCCTGGGATTCTCCCTGGGACAGTGCGTGCAGGCCGCTCATGCATGGAACCTCGAGCGGTTCCACAGCGGATGGCTCGGCCGTCTGGATCCGTACTTGAACTGGTGGAACTTCATGGAGATCACCTTCGGCACCATCTGGGGTGGTTTCCTGGCGTTGGGCTTATACTTAAACCGCAGCCCGGTGGCGCCGCGCCCGGCCGCGCCAACCTCCGATTTGAGTTCGACCGTCGAGTGGAGTCTGATGGCGCTTTATCTATCCGCCTTGATCACCTGGCAGTTTCTTTCGGTCGGGTTGTTGGATGCCGTGGCCGATCACGCGATCACGATGGGACTGATTCCACTCGTGGCGGTGGCGGGTGGTCGGATTTGGCCTTACTTGATGGCGCTGCCGATCGTGGCGCTCCCGATTGCGGGGAAAACCTTCGGCGAGTTATGTCTGGTAGAATCCATAGTCCCCAGGGTTAGCGGGGTATTGCTCCTCCTGATTGTCCCTTTGGTGAGCACGACATGGGTTGCGCTTTCTTATGCCCGACGAGAAAGGCAAGACCTTCGGGCAAACAACTACCTCAAGATCGCGCTCGTGCTGGCCACCTGGCTCTATTTTGGACTCAATTTTGCATTCTTTCGATTTCCCTGGTTCTGGGAACCCGCCACGGCACGCACACCAAGCGCAATTGTCTTCGTCATCTGCGCGGTGGGATTGACGGCCGGAACACTGCAAAGAACCGAGAACGGCAGGGGCTCGCGGGCACGGCGTGCGATGGAGGCGGGCGACGCCTGAAGTGGCCCAGGCGGAAACCAGGGCTTGACCGTGGGTGCCAGGTTCAACGAACAATGGCCCGCATGCATGCACGCAGATGTTGCGGTCCGATCCGATTTCGGTATCCCGCTTGCGCCCCGGGTTTCACGTTGATCGAATTGCTGGTGGTAATCGCGATTATCGCGATCCTCGCCGGGATGTTGTTGCCGGCACTCTCGAAGGCCAAGGCTAAGGCGCAAGGCATTGCCTGCATGAGCAACATCAAGCAATTGTCACTGGCGTGGACCCTCTATGCCGATGATAATCTGGATCACCTGGTCAATAATCATGGGATCGATGAGACCCGGGCACGGCGTCAGACCTGGGCCAATCATGTTGAGGACTGGACCGAGAGCGAAGAGAATACAAACGTGATCTACCTGGCGGACGCGAAACTTTCGTCCCAGATCGGGCGGGAGATTGAGGTCTATAAATGCCCGGCCGATCGGTCCGTGGCCCTCAGCGGCCCTCGGATCCGAAGCGTGGCGATGAATTCTCTGGTCGGCGACCCTGGAGTGCTCACGAACCAGTTCAACCCGGATTACGCACAATACTTTAAATCGGCCGACTTCCGCAACCCCTCCGCAACGTTCGTATTCCTGGATGAACATCCCGATACTATCAATGACGGATTCTTCATGAACCGGCTGAATGAGTATCAATGGGGAAATCTTCCGGGGTCGTATCATAATGGCGCAGCTAATTTCTCATTCGCGGATGGCCATGCCGAAAGCCACCGGTGGTTAGTGGCCGATACCGTGCGTCCGCCACGCCAGGGTGCGGTTGGCGGGACGATACCGGCAGAGCCTCGGGCGGATTTCGAGTGGCTCAAGGAACGGACCAGCGACCTGAAATAGGCATCCCTCGCAAGCGGGCGGCGACGTTTTAAGGGCGATGGCCGCACGCCCAACGGATCGAAACGTTCAGACCGTGCGTGCCAGGAGATCGTAATCGGTGTGATCGACGACCCGGACGTGAGTAAATTTTCCGATTGGCGGTGCGCCATAGACGTAAACGCGGCCGTCGATATCCGGGGCATCCGCCTCCCCTCGAGCCACGAAACAGCGCTGGCGCAACCGGGGATCGATCGCAGTGTTGGCTCGGATCAGGCCATGTTCCCATGATTGAATGGCCTTATGCGGTAACTCCCCTTTGGGGAGCGGCCCTTCGACCAGGACCTTGAGCGTGCGCCCAAGTTGAGCGGCCGCGATGGATCGAGCCACGTGCCGCTGGGCTTCCATGGCGCGTTCGCGTCGGACTTTCTTGATGGGGTCGGGAACCTGCCCGGACATCTTGGCGGCGCGCGTGTCCGCTTCACGCGAATAGGTGAAAACGCCGAGGCGCTCAAACCGGGTCGCTTCGATGAAATGGAGGAGGTCTTCGAAACAGGCGACGGACTCGCCGGGGAATCCGACAATGAAGGTCGTACGAAGGGCTATTCCGGGAATGCCGGATCGGATGCGGCGAATCAAGTCTTCAATATATGCCCGGTTGGTCTCCCGGCGCATACGTTCGAGCATGAGATCATGAATATGTTGGAGCGGCATGTCCACATAGCGCGCGACTTTCGGGCACTCGGCGATGGTTCGGATCAGTTCATCGGTCCAGTGGGCGGGGTGAGTGTAGAGGAGCCGAATCCAGAAATCCCCATCGATCGCGTTCAAGGCTTTGATCAGCGAACAAAGCGTTGGGGAATCGGCTGGCAGCGCCCGGGTCGCAGCCTGAAAGCGGGCCGGATCCGCCACGTAACGCGACCCGCGCGGCTGGAGGTCCAGCCCATAATAGGTGGAGTCCTGCGAAATGAGGTTCAATTCGCGAACACCGTCACCCAAAAGCCGCCGGGCGTCCTCCACCAGGTCCGGCATACGCCGGCTTCGATGGCTGCCGCGCATTCGTGGAATGATGCAGAAGCTGCACGGGTGATTGCAGCCCTCGGCGATTTTGAGATAAGCAAAATGCCGTGGCGTCAACCTGAACCGGGGCGTCGCATAATCCGGGATGAATGATGGCCGGCGATGCACCGCAGAGACAGGTGGCGTCGAGGGATTCGGCGCCGCGACTTGAGATCGGTCTGCCGAACCAGCGACTTGACCCCTGCCCGCCCTCCGCCGCAGTGCCTGGTCGACAAAGTCCGCAATCCGAGTGACCTGATCGATTCCGATGAAGGCATCGACCTCCGGCAACAACGTCGGGAGATCGTCCGGGAATCGTTGGGTGAGACAGCCGGCGACGATGAGCGCCTGGCCACGATGGTTGGCGTCGCGGACCGAGGCGGATTCGAGAATGGCGTTGATGCTCTCCTCTTTCGCCGCATCGATGAAAGAACAAGTATTGACAATGAGGACTTGCGCAAGCGCGGGATTGTTGACCACCTGCAAGCCCTGTTGGAGCAGAGTGCCCAGCATGACCTCGCTGTCGACCAGGTTCTTGGCGCAACCGAGCGAGATCAACCCAACGCGAACCGGGTCTGCCGCGCGCCTATTTGAGGCCCGATTCATGAATTCCTTAATCCGCGCTGGGAATCAAAGGTGTCCTCAGGGGACATGTGCCCCTGGGATGGGGTTACGCCGAATTCAGTTCGGTTTGGCGGTGGCTGAACATTCGTCATTCACCAGTGGCAACCGCCGGGGCGATAGCTCCAGTTTGGGGCAAGTACGCATGTCGCTCGATTCGGTCGATCCGGTAGCGTCGGCGGGCACCTTCCAAATCGAACTCGACTTCTTCGCCCGCCCGATGATTCAGCAAACCTTGCGCGACCGGGGTCAGATAACTAATCACCCCGTGGGTGGGGTCGGAATCCCAGGCACCGAGGATGACGAAACTTTCGGCGTTCTGGCTTTCGGGTTCGGTGACGTGGACGCGGGTGCCGATGCTGACCTGGTCGGTCTTGGCGTCGGCAAAGTCCGTGCCTCGGGCGCGCACGAGCTGATGCTCGAGTTCGGTCTTCTTCAGCATCAAGAGCCGATGCATTTCTTTGGCGGCCTTGTATTCGTGGTTTTCCCGGAGATCGCCGTAACTACGGGCGATGGCAATTTCCTTCGAATTGGCCGGGATCCGTTTGTGGACGAGCTCATCGGTACTCCTGCTTGCGTCGTTCCAGGCTTTCCCACGAGACGACGAGGCCCGCTTCCTGTCGGCTCTGTCCGCCCGTAATGAGGGATTGCATGGAGGGGTAAGTCTTGACGATCCTGGCCAGGAGCGATCCGCGGTCCTTGTCATCAAAGGCCGGGGAAATCAGCAATGCGCGCGTCAGATCCCGGATGATTTCGAGGTCGGCGGAAGAGATCAATTCGAGCAGGAGATCGGAGTCGCTGAGGACGAAATCACCGAGCCGATTGGAGCGCACTTCATTGAATTGATCTCGTTCCATGGCGGAAAGCATGGAGCGGAACACCTCGGGGCCGAGGATGTCGGCGAAAGTATCCGATCGTTCCTTAGCGAGCCAGAGGAGTAATTCACTGTTGGCGTTATGGCCGCTGATGAGCCGGGCCAGTGTGTCCTTAAGGGAGGGGAGTTTGTTCTCCTGGATCAGCAAACGGGCGCACTCGCCGCAAAGTCGCGCTGAAACGGTGTTCATCATCTTGAGGAGCAACGAATCCCAACGATCAGGAAAGGCGTCCCGAAAGGTTTGAAGGGCCTGTTTGTGTTTTGTGGCAGGAAGTTCCCCAAACACGTTGCCATAATCCGAGTGCTGCGCCCAAACTGCCGCGGCGGAGATTTCATCGCTTTCCGGGCTTCGACCGCTCAGGCGGCGCAGTTCATCGCGGGCAAACACGGCCTCCAGAGCCAGCGCCGGCATAGTTTGCTGGTGTGAGACAATTTCGGCATTAAGCATCGCTTCGATTTCGGCAGTGGCGCCGGGCAGATCGGTCAACTGATCGAATACTTTAAGAATCTCGTTCATCACCAACAGGCGCGCCTTGAGCCCGCGGGCGGTCCGGAACCCCTGCATCAACCGTTCTTGGATTGAAATCTCATCATCCAGGTAGACGATCGGATCGGATTTTTTGAGAGGCACAATGAAATGGCCATTCCGTTTCAGCTCGCGCTTCACCCCATCCCACCATTTCCTCCAGTCGTCGGCGATCACGTCCGGTACCAACACGCTTTGGATTTGATCGGCAGTCGCCGCCCCACCAAAACTCCTCAAAACCAATTGGATCAGGTCCAGATGATGGAGGGCTGCCATCTGCCGCAATCCAGCAAGGTCAGAGGCCTTGCGTGCGAGGATATGATCAGCGGGTATCGCCTTGAGGGTCTCCACGCCGAAGGCCAGATCCATCGAATGACCCGGGCGCGCTTGAAAATCAATCAAAAGCCGGGCGAACACCGTGTCGACGGTCGTGATTTTGCCGAAGCCCCAACTGCGATGAGTGCAGTAACCGCATTGAATCAACTGCAGCAACGGCTCAATATGCTGACGTCCGATCTTGCCAGCGGCCACCAACTTCTCCAACTCTTCTCTCATACAGGTCCTAATTCCCCGGCGATGGGCCGGAATGCGAAGTATAGAAGCGTGAAGAAAGGAAAACCAAGAGAAATTGCGGTGCGCGTCCTCCTCCGGAGCGACGAACGGAAGGAATATCTCGAGGCGACTCTCTCCCGTGAATTGCCGGTCCTGGACCCTGAAGACCGTCATTTGTGCCAGGAATTGGTGTTTGGTGTAACCCGTTACCAGGTGCTGTTGGACTGGTTGATTAACCGGAAGACCCACGGGCGCCAACAGAAACCGACCCTCCTGGTCTTGCTGCGTTTAGCGCTCTACCAGATGTTCTGGTTGGATCGAATCCCGGACCACGCTGTTGTCCATGAATCGGTGGAACTTGCCCGCCAATTCGGCTTCGGACCGCAATCCGGGTTTGTCAACGCTGTCTTGCGCGGCTATGTCCGGGAACGCGAAGCGACTCGTTTGCTGATGGAGCAACTCAAGACCGACGAACCTCATCTTGGATATTCTCACCCCCGATGGCTGTGCGACCGCTGGCAGAAACGCTGGGGTGGGCTCGCCTTGCGTCGATTGCTCGAATGGAACAATCTCCCGGCCCCGACGTTTGCCCGAGTCAACACGATCAAAGCCGATGCCGGCAAGCTTCTAACGCAATGGCGCGATGAGGGTGTGCAATATGATTTCATCCGGTACGACTGGCTGGAGGAAAACCTCGTGTTCGAATTGAAATCACATCCGCCTCTGCCATTCCTCCCAAGTTTTCAGCAAGGCGCGTTTTACATCCAGGACCCAGGTACCCTGCTGGCTGTCGAATGCCTTGATCCTCAGCCCGGCGAACGTGTCCTCGACCTCTGCGCTGCCCCGGGCGGGAAACTGAGTTATATCGCGCAACTCATGCGAAACGAGGGGACCATCGTCGCCTTCGACGAAAATCCCAATCGGTTACGGCTTCTACATCAGAATATCCGCCGGCTCGGCATCACTTGTGCCCAGGTCCGGCAGACGGACGCAGATCCCTCACCTTCACCTGGTCCTGCGGGCCCGGCCGGTCGGGCGGAACCGGGAAACAATCCCGGCACCTTCGAGCGGATTCTGGTGGATGCTCCATGTTCAAACACGGGGGTGATGCGTCGGCGAGTGGGATTGCGCTGGCGCATCCGATTCGAGGAGCTTCGTCGGCTGCAATCAGCCCAGATCAAGCTGTTGCGGCGGGCAGTAATTTCGCTGAAACCCGGTGGAATCCTCGTCTACAGCACCTGTAGTCTCGAGCCGGAGGAGAATTCAGACGTGGTCACTAATGTCCTGGAGAGCGAACCCGAATTGGAACTCGAGAGAGATCGACTGCTGACTCCTATTCAGAACGGCGTAGACGGCGCCTATGTTGCCGTGTTCAGAAGACTCGAGAATTGATTGAGGTTCGACTGCCCCGCGTCTGAGGCGGCATCGCTACTGCTTGGTATTTAGCCAGTAGACGATGAAATCCAAAGTTGGAACCTCAAAATCAGGACTGCCTTGCTTGAGCCACAGTGCGGGCTTGTTGTTGCTCACGACGGCTTTAATTGTGACGCAAGTCTCAGGAGCGCAAGCGACTGCGGAACGCACCCTCGAGAGCCTTTCCATCAATGGCGAGACCTACTCGCACGTTAAAGTCATCCGGCAGACTCCCACCGATATCCTGTTTCGCCATGACGGCGGGATCACCGGGATCAAGGTCCATTACCTGGACAACCCCAGCTTGCGGCGTCTGGGCTACGAGATCGAAGTCGCCGCACCTAAAGCCTCCGACCTGGCGTCGGAACGCTTTGAGTCCCTCCCCGTTCTTGTTCCACCGGGGGATGTCCGGTGGGTCCTGCTGCTTCTCTTCGTTGGTGGCTGCTCACTCCTCCTGGGGGCGTGCCTTTACATCAGCTACGTCTTCCGATTGATTTGTCTGAAAACCGGAACCGAGCCCGGCTTCACCGTGTGGCTTCCATTTCTCCAGGCATTTCCCCTCCTGCGCGCTGCGCGAATGTCCTGGGCCTGGCTGGTCGCCCTGGTCTCGCTCTCGGTGCTGCTTGCCTATGCGGCGTTTCGCGTGCCGGAGCATAGCATCGTTTTCGGTTCTTTGCTCATCGCGGCCTTTGTGACCCTGGCCATCGTGTGGTCGGTGAGGATCTGCCACGCCTGTGGCAAGAATGCCCTGTTTGCGATCTTCCTGCTCCTGCCGGGCCTCAATTGCCTGGCCCTCATTCACCTGGCCGGCTCCAAATAGTCCGGCCGGCCCCGCTGTAGGCCGTGTACCCTCGCACGGCGCTTGCCCTCCACGCCGGCATTCCGTTTGCACAGCCGCCTTGAATTACGACGGCTGCCGCAGACGAAGGTGATAGCAGAGACCCGGAACTCTTTCGTTTTGTGCTGTTTGATGCGCTGCCGGATGATCTCAGCCTCGCCAAATGTCAGCCGCCCCATCGGCACGAAAGGAGGATGCGGCTGAGGGAGCCAGTTGAATAACCCGTGTCAGCGCCGTGAACAAGCGGTAGAATTGGCCGCGTGAAATCGCTCACTGAACATCTATGGTTTGAGGTCCCGAGTCGGCGCGGATTTGTGAACATCACCGACACGGTCGAGGAGTTGGTGCTGAAAAGTGGTGTGAATGAGGGACTCGCTTTGATCTGCGCGATGCACATCACGGCCAGCGTATTCATCAACGACGCCGAGTCGGGACTGCATCACGATTACGAAGTGTGGCTCGAGAAACTCGCTCCGCATGAACCCACGGTCCAGTACCAGCATAACCGGACCGGGGAAGATAATGCCGACGCGCATCTCAAGCGCCAGATCATGGGGCGGGAGGTCGTCGTCGCAATTACCAATGGCAAACTCGACTTTGGCCCCTGGGAACAGATCTTCTATGGCGAATTCGACGGGCGCCGACGGAAGCGGGTGCTCGTGAAGATCATCGGTGACTAAGTGGTCTGTTTCAAAATACGGTTACGTTCGCGGCCAGGGTTTTTCGGCCAGACGAGGCGCGAGCAACGAGCATACCCGCAGCGGTCTGTAAGGCGCGAGCAACGAAGTCTGGCCGAAAAAGAACGGCCGCCCGGAGGGTTGCGCCGAATTTGGCCTGGGGCGGCGTTGCTCGGTCGGTCGAGTATCGCAGGGGATACACTCTCGCCCTCGCGCCTTGCCTCAGGCCAAATTGGGCGCAACGAACGTGACCGTATTTATGAAACAGACCACTAAGCGTTGGTGAGCTGAAAGCCCCAGTATCTGAACGTGCTGCGTCAATTCGAGGGAGATCATCGCCAGCTTGATCATCAACGACGCCGAGAGTGGCCAATGAGATGGGCTCGAGAAGCTCGCGCTCCGAAAGTTCACCGGACATTACTGGCACAATCGGCCACTCCCACCCGAGGATTGCTCGAGCCGTAACCCGGCCCCATTTTTTCCGCGAGAGGAATCCGTTTGGACGCTGGCACACGCGCGTTGAGCGCATTTGGTTACAAAGTGAATTAATTCTTTGTTTTTGGCTGCTAATGGCTATGTTCGGCTACTGTTGGGGGCGTAACACGCCCCCGAAGATCGGTTACCTATACAACCTATCTGTTGGAGGATGTTATCGAACCGCGGGCGGAGCAAGGCGAGATCCCGCACAAGACGGAGGGCCTTTACTCTCATCGAGTTGCTGGTTGTGATCGCAATTATTGCGATTCTGGCCGGCATGTTATTGCCGGCGTTGTCCAAGGCGAAGGCCAAGGGACAGGCCATCGCATGCCTGAGCAACACCAAGCAAATGGGGCTGGCCCATTTCATGTACGTGAATGATTTCAGCAAAACTGTGCCCTACGCCCAATACCAGGACCTGTGGATGCGCGCTTACCTCGAGTATTACGCGGCGGCGGACAAGGCACGACTCTGTCCTGTCGGTCGTGAGAATTCCGGGGTGCGACCGCGAAAGTCCGAGAAGGCGCCGCCGGATTCGGGACTGTTTTACGAGTGCGGCACGTTGGACGAGGCTTGGTTGTGGCCGACGAATGGCCAATGGGGAACCCCGGAGAGCCGCGGTTACCAGGGCGGGTTTGCTTTCAACGCGTGGCTTTACTCAGGAGGTTGGCCAAGCGACTGGGCGGACGAGCGGAGCGCGTTCAAGCGTGAATCGGAAATCGTCGACGCGGCCAGGACGCCTGTGCTGGGGGATTCCATGTGGGTCGACGCCTGGGTGCTGGCAGACAATCGGCCATCACTGAACGGATATTACGGCTGGAACGACGGTGGAATCGGACGGTATCTCGTGGCCCGTCATGCCAGCGGGCCCTCGGACCGAATGAAGACGACCCGGCCGTCCGGCAGCGGTCTGGACGGGGCGGTTAACATGGTCTTTTGCGATGGCCATTCCGAGCAGGTCCGGTTCGCTCGACTTTGGCAGTTGCAATGGCATCGGGATTACCTGCCGCCGACCAACGGAATGGCCCTTCCGTAGACCCCGGATCCGGCTCAAGGCAGATACGGGTTGGGCCGCGGTCCCGATGCGATCGGCTGCTTCAATGCGCGCGCAGCACCTCGAGGAGTCTCCGGTCCAGCTTGTGGTCGTGCCAATCTTCGTAGTCGATGTCGGATCGGCCCGAGTCAAGGATGCCGAACGAACCACGGAAATTCCACAACGCGTAACCGATCTGCTGAGCTTTGAGGACACCCATGACATCGGTGAACCAGCCGATGAACACGTCGTACGGTGTCTTGTTGTAGCAACCGCACTCTCCGCAGTGGACGCCGATGCCCTGGCGGACGAGCTCACCCCATGGCGCGAAACGCGCCTCGAGTTTCTGCCGGTCGGCCTGAATCGAACCGTCGGCGTTTTTGAGCGGCCACGTGGGCATGGGAAATGTCCGGTTGTGATCAACCCAACTCGCCCGATAATGGCTGATTCCCGCGGGCCAGTAGGCGTGGACACTTTGTGCCACATGGGTGGGGATCAATTCAGTGACGACATCGTTGCCGACACTCAGGCCGTCGATGATGATCGTGCGGTCGGGCGTGTGACTGCGGATGGCGTCGATTGCGCGTCCCATGACGCGGGCATAATCGGCGCGGGACATGTAACCTGGACGGGGCGTTGGCGCCTCATTGACAAGATTCAGACTCAGGGCTTTTGTGGGTATCGCGTGATAACGCCGGGCGAACAGGTCCCAATGATGGACAAAGGCCTCCTCCGCCTGCGGATCACGCCACAGCACGAGCGGTTCGCGTTCGGGATCGTTGATGCAATAGCCGGGCGCGCGATGGAAATTGAGGCTCAGGTGGAGTCCGTATTGACCGCAGAGGTCCACCGCATGATCCACCTTCTCCAGCGCGGCTTCATTGATTTTAAACAGGTCATCCGGCGCGAGCTTACGAGTGCGCTTCCAGTCGGAATCGATCCAAAACCAGTAATCCATCGGCAACCGGATGAAATCGAAACCCCAGTCACGGATCCAACGGAGATCATCCTCGCGGAGTTGGCCCTGGCCTTCTTCGCCCCGGCTTAAAGCCTGGAAGAAGTTGGTGAGATTGAAGCCCCGCCACCGGGGCAGGGCGGCGGCGGAGACGGCGTCAGCCCGAGGCGACAGCATCGACCATCTCATTACGGAAGCGCCGAGGGCCGTGCCGAGAGTTTGGACAAACCTCCGGCGGGTCAACGCTGGAGCGAGCGATATACGCTTAGAATCGGAGTGCATAAGTGGAGTATGGCGCGGAATTTCAGTCGTGGTTCAGGAGCCGGCCTTTCCTTCGGCCTGTTCCAGCAGGGCCTTGGCCTTTTGTATGAGCGCATCATTCGTGGCCGATGTGCTGACGCGCTTCAGTGGTTCCACAAGTCCGGATGCCACACGTTTCGCATCGTCCCCTTCCAATAGCGCCTCGGCAATCCCTATGATCGCGGCACAGGCTTCCTCGTGCACCGCGACATCCTCCAAACAGGCCGCGACGACCGCGAGGCTGTCAAGACTGTGAATTCGGCCCAGCGCCCCCAACAACATTTTCTTGTCATCGGCGTGTTCGATGACAACGGCGGCTTCCCGGCACATCGCGAGGCGCGCATCGGCCGTCAACCCGGAGTGCGACGTCCAACTCAGATAGCCGCGAAGCGCGATCGTGCGCTCCGTCGAATCGGAAGTGCTGCGCACAAGATCCAGGAGTTCGGGAGCGGCGTCGGCGGTCTTCCACGAGGCCAGGGTGCGAATGGCGACCGGTCGGGTCTCCGCATCGACGAGGGTGCCGCGTACGGCCGCCAAGGCGCCGGCGTCACCGACGACGCCCAACGTGCGGACGAGCGCGGCCTTTTGGGTGGATGCGGCATCAGTCAGTCGCCTTGTGAGTTCTGGTGTTTGACTCTCAGGACCATCCATTCGGGACAGGACGGCGCCCAAGGCTTGCTCGGCCGCTTCGACATTAGAACTCTCCTCCGCCTGGCATAGCTGTTCCAGCAGCCAGGAGACTTCTTCGGTCGCGCCCAGTTCACCCACTCTTCGAATGGCGCCGGAACGAATTTCAGTATCCGGGTCTTTCGCGGCTGCAAATAGCGCCGGCATGCAATCCGTCATGCGTCGGCGTGAGACCAATTCGAACGCGAGGAATTGCTCGTTTTTCCTGGTGGAAGTCAGCAGTTCCCGCACAGCATCGTCGGCCTCCATTCCGGGGATGGCAGCGAGGCTTTCCTGGGCGGCTTGGGAAATCCGCGGATCGGGGTTGTGCAGGAGATTCACGAGGGGTTTCACTGCCAGGCCGGATCCGATTTCAGAGAGGGCGCGGATCGCAGCCGTCTGCACGTCGCCCTCTCCGGACGTTGCGCGGGGGATAATGGCAGGGAGCGCCACTGGATCCGCACGGGTGCCCAGAGTCTGAAGCAACAAGATCTGGGCCTCATCCGGCAGCCCATCCAGACAGCCCACCAAGGCGGTCGTGACGGCTTCGCCCGGCATTTCGCGGGCAGCCCTCAAGGCAGCATCAACCAGGATGAGATCGCCGCTCTTCAACGACCGACGAAGCAAGGATATTCCCCCCTCGCCGCGGTTGAGGATCGCCCCTCGCAGGGCGGCCGCCCGCAATTGGTGCGGACTGTCCTCTTTGCGGAGGCGATCGTAAATACGGCGCGCGGCATTGCGCGGGAGTTGTTCGGCGCAACGTAAGAGGCCTTCGGCGAAGGCCAGCCGATTCGCATCAGAGACATTATCGAAGGCGGACACGAGCGACTTGGCGGCGGCGGGCGTACCGATGCTGCCCAGGGCGCGGGCCGCCGCCTGGGCGACGTCGAGATCCGCATCCTCGAGCCGCTGGGTGAGGAGTTTGACCGCCCGCCAGTCTCTACGGACGCCGATGCTGTCAACGACTCCCACCAGCGGTCGCCCCGAAAGGGTTTTCAAGGCCTGACGAAAGGCCTGATCGACCTCCTCGTAAGGGAGGGGTTCGAGCCCGTAACGGGCCATGTGCGATAGCTCCTCATCGGAAAGCAAGGCGGCCAGCGGGGCAACTGCTCGGCGACTCCCGATCACGGAGAGTTCGCGACAGGCCTCCATCTTCTCCTTCAGCGAGACTTCCGACCGGAGTGTGGCGATGAGCTGGTCTTCCGGCTGCGTGAGTAGCGGAGTGGGGTGCTGTGCGACGGACGGGAGGATGCCGGACACGAAGAGAATCGATGCCAGGACGGGTGCGAAGTTTGATTTAAACATGGATAAACTCCCGGGGAGGTTAGATCGTCCACGGGGCGCGCATGGCCCGTGAGCGGAGTTGATTGGCCTCAGTGTCGCCGATGAATTCCTGCTTCACCGGATCATATTTCAAATCGCGCTTCAGCCACATGCAGATATTGGCGGCGTGCACGGTGGTCATTGAGCGGTGCATGACCACGGGATTGGCCACCGTCAGCCGGCGCGACTTTACGCAGTTCAGGAAATCCCGCATGTGACTCATGGGACGACCCGTGCGGGCCATGTAATCCTGAGTGATCTTCCGAAAATCCGTGAGCATAGCCGTCGACGAGACATCAGGGCGGGAATACCCATCCGCCGCGGCGGCCCAGCCTTCGGTGCCTTCGAATGTCATTCCACACGAACCCCGCCACCAGCCTTCGCGATGCAGGAACATGCGGACGCCATTGGCGAACGTGGTTTCCATGCCGTCACCATAGGGATTATCAACATACTTGTATTCGATGGCAGAGGTGTCGAGGCAGCCGATGCCTGCCTGGGCCTGGGCAAAGGTGTGAGCGCCCCATTCCCCGATGCAACTGGTGTGAAAATCATAATGACCGCGCCACGCTCCCCCTACGTAGTCACTGTGATAGGGGCGCCAGGGACACGGCCCGAGCCATTGATCCCAATCGACCTCGTCCCTCTCCGGTTGCGGCTGGGGCGGCAGCCAATCGTGGCGCATGGCCGCGGCATCCCAGGGCGCGATGTGGGCGCGGGCGGTGTGGATCTTACCGAGGCGGCCGGTAAGGGCCATTTCGATGCAGAAGACAAAATTGGCTTCGCTGAGCCGTTGGGTGCCGGTTTGGTAGATGCGACCGTAGCGTTGTGCGGTGTCCACGACACCCCGACCTTCGGCGATCGTCATGGAAGAGGGTTTTTCGGAGTAGACATCTTTGCCGGAGCGCATCGCAAAGATCGAGGCCAGCGCATGCCACCGATCGCCCGTGGCTATCAGCACCGCGTCGATGTCCGGGCGCACCGAAAGAAACTCGCGGATGTCGCGATACATCGTGCAATCCTGATTGCCGTATTTATTGTCGACGATTCGCTTGATCGCTTCGCGTTGTTGCCGTTTCGCATCACAAATGGCCACGAACTGGACGTCGCGTTCCGGCAGCAGCCAGTTCAAGTCGCCGGAACCCCGGTTACCCAGGCCGATACCGCCCATCACAATTCGCCCGCTCGGTGGTACGGCGCCATTTAAGCCCAGGACGGTCGACGGAATCAGCGTTGGGACCGACGCGAAACCGCCGAGCATTGCGGCGCGCTTCAAAAAACTGCGGCGGCTGGACCGGGTCGAGGCCGAGGGATCGGACGAAGACCGTGCCTGGGGAGATAAGAGAAGCGAGGACATAACGAACGTTTTATCAAACGCTGCGGTCCAGGCAAACTTTCTTCTGCAGCGTAAGCGGACCGAGGATGATCGACGGCGGGTGAATCTGGGCCGCAGTGGTTCGGGTCGTGGTTATGTCGAACATTTGATTCAGCGCCGGGATGAGCTGCGCGACCACCGGATTGGAGGATTCCCGTCAGGCCGTCACGGCGAGATGCCATATCTCCTGTTGCAACCCATTGGCCAGGTCCAGCTCGGCCCGGGCAGCCGCGCCTTCCACCGCTCCTAACCCGGCTCTTGCCTCCACCTCGTCACGCCCTCGTCCGTGGCGCCCCAGAAATCGGCCCAGTTCGAGCAACAAAACTATGCCCGCGAACTAAGTGCCGGCATACAGGAGAGTTAAGAAGCTGCGATGCCTGGGTGGTCCTTCAAGCTGGGATGATCAACTCTAAGCGTATCCGGCGGATGCAGGGATTTGGTTTTGAGTGGCAGTGCGGCATTCACCTGGCCTGACCGACCCACGCATCGACCAGGATGGTATCTCGCGCCATCAAAACCGTGAACGAAAGACGATCGAGCGTGCTGAGCAGGTTCTCCAGGCGCAGGCGCAGGTTGTACAGAATGTCATCATAGGAAACCGAACGTGAGGGATGTCGCGACACCGCCCGCAGTTCCGCCAATGAACGAAGCACCTCTTCCGCCTCGGTCTTGCACTGCTGCCTTAGATCACGCAGGGAAGTAATCGCGGTATCGGGAACGCCGGCCTGCACGATCGCAAACGATTGAAAAAATGCGGTGCAAGCCTCGGCGAATGGGTTTTCGTGCTTGAGCAAACCGAGAAGTTCCTGGTTGTCCTGCCGGCTCTTTTGAAGTGCGCAGACGTCCGTCAGTAATTGCCAGCCCGCCCCGCGAAGCTTGTCCGCCTCGGTCGTGAATGCGCGTATTTCCTGGATTGAGCGCTCCGCTTGTCGCAGCGCAGTCGTAAACCGAAGTTGGTCGGCTGCCGCGCGTCGGAGCCTTTGGCTCAACATCAGGTTCAAGGCCAAACCCACCGAAGACACAATGCCGGCCACGGCGGCGGAGAGTATGATCGTTTCGGTGGTCATTGCCGGGCGACTATATAAGTGGCGGCTCCAGACCTACAAGCGTCAAGCCAACACCCATACGACAAAGAGTACAACGAGCACGACCGCCGTGATCATCGCCCACAGGGGACGCCGGGGGCCGCTTCGGTCCCCCTCAAATTCCTGGTCGACGAATTCCTCGTAGTTGAACTCGGCATCTGGAAGCCCCAACCCATCGTAGGCGGCTTTTTCGCTCCAGCCGGAGGAGGGGCACGCGCCGCAGGATTCACAGACGGTGGCGTGGGGTGGGACCTCGGCGCCGCATACCGGACAATCTCCCGGCGGTTCGAACCGGTCAGGCATGCCTCATGACGTCGGCGTCAAGCCGTACTCTGCGGCAGGGGCGGGCGGAAACAGATCATACGCCGACCCGAATTGAGCCAGGAAATGCAGGGAATAGGCCCGATGAAAAATCAGCACCGGCAAGAACAAGACCGTCCCGAGATACGGAATGGCCAGAAGACACCCGGCGCAACAACAGGTCAGCACCACAACGGCGATGACTACGACCCCAATGACGAGGTGAATCACCACTTGAAACAGGAGATACATCGCGAAGGGCCCCGGGTGTGTCCTGAACAGTGTCCCGCACTCTCGCCAGGCGTCCAGGCAACGCGTGTGTCGCAAGGCCATGACCGGCACGACAAAATCGGTTGTCAACTTGGCCACCACCGCAAAGGCCACACTCACGCCGATGACGAGCAATACCAGCGCAATCGCCCCGAGCAAGGGCAGTAGTTTTGGCGCGTCGCTGTGGAACAGGCCGATGACGACGATGACCCCTCCCGCCACTGTGGGCAGAATCAGCGCCATTGAGATCAGACCGAGCATCAATCGGAACAGAAACAGACTGTCGCCGTGCGCCGCAAATTGCGTCCAGGGGACCTGCACCTCCGCCCGGTTCTCCCGCACGCAATGGAGAAACATAAACCGGCCACGGCTGCTCAGCCACGTCAAGACCAGCCAGATGATTATGATCAGCAACACCCCCACGATCGCGACCGGGATCAGCCATGAGAGGTTCTCGACCACAAACCGGCGGCCTTCATCGAAGACTTCGCGACCGTCACGTCGATTCTCGAGACCGTAGTTGAAATTGAAATTGGCTCCGCCCTGGCCCAGCGTGGCCAGCCAGGCACAGAAACCAATTATGAACCATCGCCCGATATCAAAAGGCCGAAACAGGAGAAGTTTGACTCGGTTGAATGCCAGCGTGAGCGGGGCAATGACGCTGAAAGATGGAGCTTGCGCAGTCATGACTCATCGTTGCGTGGCCGGGTTGTTCTTTGCCCGGAGGTTGGCAAGACGATGGCGCTTGGATCACCCGCTGGCGACTACAAAATTGCCGCCCCGATTAGAGCCACTGACCGTGCCACCTCGAATCATTCGGTCCGGGATTCATTTAACTGGAATCTCCAGGTTGAGACCCGTGCCGACCAGTGAAAATTTCGATCGACCAGCCTTGATCCTGTCGGGGAAGAGGGTTAATTGTTGGCAAGCCCGGAGTAGATTGCCGGCAAGCCCGTGAACTCATACCGCAAGAACCTATGAAGAATAATCGAAGGAACTTTCTTGCCTCACTGGGAGGCGGCTCGATCTGCCTATATAGCGTCGTGCGTTCCCAGGCCGATCCCAGCCCGACCCCGCCGCCCCAGGTGCCCTTGGGCAAGACCGGCATAACCATGTCGCGGATAGGGCAGGGCACCGGAATGCGGGGCGGCGATCGCCAATCCAACCATACGCGAATGGGCTTCCAGAAATTGGTCGACCTTTTTCAACACGACTATGATCACGGAATCACCTTCTACGATCTCGCCGACCTCTACGGCTCGCACATTTATTTCCGTGAGGCGTTGCGTTCGATCCCGCGCGACAAAGTCTCGATCCTGACCAAATTGTGGTTCCGGTATGATGGCAATCCCGCGGAAGTGCCGATTGCGTTCAAGAAGCAATCCTGCGAAATGGCCCTCCAAAGGTTCCGCCACGAGCTGGCGACCGACCATCTCGACATCGTTTTGATGCACTGCTTGATGACCCACCAATGGGAAGCGGAAATGCAGCCCTACATGGAAGTTCTCTCGCAGGCGAAAGAGAAGCAGCAGATCCGCGCGGTCGGGGTCTCCTGTCATGACCTGGGCGCGCTCAAGACCGCTGCCCAGTGCCCATGGGTCGATGTCATCCTCACGAGAATCAATCCCAAGGGAGCTTCGATGGACGGAGCGGTGGAAGATGTTGTCCCGGTGCTCAAGATGGCCAAGGCCAACGGCAAAGCCCTGATCGGAATGAAGATTTATGGCGAGGGCAAACTGGCCGACATGAAAGAGGAATGCATGCGCTTCGCCCAAGGCCTCGGGGTCCTCGACGCGATGACCCTCGGCGGGGAAACGCCGGAGCAAATGCGTGAGTCTCTCGCGTTGATGTCCAAATACCCGGCGAAAGCGAACGCCTGATCGGGCCAACAGTTCTCATTTTGCCATTCCTGGTAACGCCGGCATGCCTGCCGTCGCGCGGATTGGCTCACCAACAAAGAAAGGTCGCCGGCAGGGATGCCGGCGCTTCCAGGACAATGAGAATTGCTGTGATCGGGCGAAAAGGGATGGACGCCCGCCGGGGCCTGTGATAGAAACCGAGGCACAATCCGAGTAACTGGAGGGAAACGCATGAAAACGAAGCGGCATCGAAATGCACAGCGGATGTTGAAGCGGGTGGGAGCGGGGGGCTTGGTCGGTCTGGCGGCCATACAAGCGGCGCAGGCAACCACAGAAATCACTTTCGGCGGGTTCGATGAAGACAATGCCGATATATCCACAATGGCGGGGTATGGCAGCAATGTCACGTTGGGCGATGATGATTTCACTGTCAGTCTGGATTCGCTGGGTAACACCGGCACCCCGGACATCACGTTGACCTGGGGGGTGGGCTACCAGAGTTATACTGCCTGGGACGGCCGAGGGAACGTTGCTCAGGCCGATTTCACCTTTGCCGATGACATCGATCTGGTTTTCACACCCACACCCGAGTTCGGGGTACAAGTAGATTCGTTCTTCCTGGATGAGTTTGTCGGTGGCGGCGACATGAACATCTCCTGGTCCCTTTTCGATTCCCAGGGGACGCTGGCGAGTGGGAACTGGTTGAAGTCGGACCCGGGCGGGCGCGACCAGATCCTGACCGGATTAACGGCGAATGACGTGCGAAGCGGTGAGGCGGTCACATTGCGGCTGAATCTGGTTTCGGGCGCGCCGAGTTATGTGGCGTTGGACAACCTGACCTTTCAGCAGGTGCCGGAGCCATCAACTATTGCGCTTGGGCTTTTGGGGCTGGGGGCACTCGCCCTGCGCCGCCGCCGCGATTAGTTTCCTGGCTGGTTTGTCGCCACCGCCCCCTGCTTCGAACAGGGGGCGAGTCTATTTTGATGGACGCGAATCAACTGCGCGATCAGGCCATCAAAGCCCTGGAACGTGGCGACATTCAAGAAGCCCGGGCACGGTTCCGCGACGCGGTCGGGGCGTGCGATGGTGACGGTGTTGTATTGAGGGAACTGGCTGGCTCGCTGTGGGGACTGTATGATTTCGAACGGGCGCTGGAGGTTTATCGTCGTGCCGCCGAGGTCGAGCCGCGGAACATCGATTCGCATCTGCTGGCTGCGCAGAAGTTATTTAGCATCGGTCGGTTTCGACAATGCGCGGCCTGGCTGGAAGAGGCCTTGTCTCGCAATCCAAAGGACGATGTCGTGCTCACGATGCTCGGCGAGGTCTACGACCGCGACCATCGGCTCCAAGACGCCGAACGCTGCGCACGAGAGGGCCTCGCGCTTTCTCCGCAGAACGTCAGGGCGCTTCGGTTGCTGGCTCATTTGGAAAGACGCGCGGGACAATTCCCCCAAGCACGCCGGCGTATTGCCGATCATCTGGCGAGGTTCCCCGGAGCTGAAGATTGGCGGCTCCGGTATGAGCTGGCCGCCGTGCTCGACCGGCTCGGCGAGTATGACCAGGCCATGAAGGAATTGTTCGCTGCCAAGGCCCAACTCCGATCCCAAGCCCAACCTCATTTGGCCCGGGCGCACGCCATCCGTCGTCGACAACGTGAGGTGCTGGCGCTGCTGTCGCCGACGGATTTGGCCGGTTGGTGCGAAAGGGCTGGGCCGCGACAGCGTAGGGGCGCGATGGCTTTTTTATGTGGCCACCCCCGATCGGGTACGACCCTGGTTGAGCAAATCCTGGATGCCCATCCGGATATCGTAACCACCGATGAAACAGGGATCCTCACCCGTGAATTCATCGAACCAATCGTTCGGCGGTCTGTTTCGGCCCGGGAGGCGGTTGAAGAACTTCGAGGCTTCAGACCAGACCAGATTGCCGAGGGCCGCGAGACCTACTTGAGATTCACGGAAGCGCATTTAGGATCAGCCGTGGGCGATCGGGTGCTGATCGACAAGGACCCGAGCCTGACTCCCGATCTGGCCCTTCCTCTCCGATTGTTTCCCGAGGCGCGGGTGATATTCCCCCTTCGAGATCCACGCGACGTGAGTCTGAGTTATTTCTTCACCCTTATTCCACTCAACGCCGGGAGTGCGGCGGCGGCCGACCTGAGATCTAGTTGCGAGAGTTGCGCGCATTCCTTGGATAGCTGGCAGCGTTGGCGCGAGTTGAGCCCGGATCGTAAGCTTGAGATCCGTTATGAACAACTCATTGCCGGCCCGGAGACGGAGATTCGGCGGTGGGTCCATTTCCTGGGAGTGCCCTGGAGCGAGCGTCTCTTGAGATTTCATGAGCGTGCCGGGACAAAGGGCGTGCGCACTCCGAGCTACGCGGATGTCGCGCAACCGCTTTATCGGCGAGCGATCGGCCGTTGGAAAAACTATGAGAAATATCTCGCGCCGCACCTCGATATCCTGCGTCCTTACGTTCGCGCGTTCGGCTACGAATAACGGGCTTTCTGCGACGGCCCGTTATCGGCCCAGGACACCGAGGGATCGCCTAATGGCTAAATGAATACCGTGTCCCCATTGATCACCATTCGTGAGGTCTCGAAATGTTACCAAACGCAAGTCCTCGCGGACGTTGTTTTCGACCTGCACCGAGGAGAAGTCCACGCCCTGGTGGGAGAGAATGGAGCGGGGAAAAGCACGCTCTGCCGGATCATTTCCGGACTGACAGCGCCGACTTCCGGCGCCATGGAACTTTCCGGAAGGCCGTTCGCTCCCAAATCGAAAGCCGAGGCTGAGGATCAGGGCGTGCGCATGGTCATGCAGGAGCTGAACCTCATCGGCAATCTATCCGTCGCCGAGAATATCTTTCTGCGTCACTTGCCCCACCACGCGAGCTGGATTGATTATCGTGAACTCCATCGACGCGCGCGCGACGTCTTGCGGCGCGTCGGGCTTCCGCATTTGGATCCGCGGGTGCGGGTGGGTACGCTCGGCATTGGGCAGAGGCAGTTGATTGAGATTGCGACCGGTTTGTCGGAACGGTGCGACGTTTTGATATTGGATGAGCCGACCGCGGCATTGACGGATACCGAATCCGAGCAGTTGTTCACTCAAATCAGACAACTGACGGGGGAGGGCGTGGGGATCATCTACGTCTCTCATCACCTCGAAGAGGTGCAAAGAATCGCGGCGCGCATCACCGTGCTGCGGGACGGAAGAGTCGTCGCCGGCCGACCGGCGGGGGAATGGACATTGGGCGAACTCGTTCGGGCCATGGTTGGACGAGATCTAGAGTCGTTCGGCGATCGTCGCGCACGCCAAGGGGGCGCGGTCGCGATGCGGGTCGAGAGTTTGTGCCGCGGATCATGGGTGCGCGACGTAAGTTTTGAGGCGCGGCACGGAGAGATCCTTGGTTTTGCCGGATTGATGGGATCGGGTCGGACTGAGACGATGCGGGTCGTATTTGGGGCGGATAGGGCGGAGTCAGGCCAGATCTATTTGAAAGGAGAGCGCGCCGCCATTCGGTCGCCGGGTGATGCCGTGCGCCAGGGCGTGGCTTTGCTAACTGAGGATCGCAAACAACAGGGATTGCTCTTGCCCCTGGCCGTGCGGGTCAATCTCACGCTCGCGTCACTGCGGACATTGTCCCGGCAAGGCTGGCTTTCGCGGCGGGATGAGGTGGATCGAGCCGCGGAGTGGGCTGCGCGGCTGTCGGTGCGTTGTCATTCTCTCGAACAAAGGGTCGTCGAGCTCAGTGGCGGGAACCAGCAGAAAGTCGTGATCGCGCGATGGCTGATGCGCGACTGCGATATCCTCATTTTCGACGAGCCGACGCGCGGCATCGATGTGGGCGCCAAGTTTGAGATCTACAAATTGCTCGATCAACTGGCGGATGCCGGCAAAGCCATTGTCCTGGTGTCTTCGGACCTGCGCGAACTCATGGCACTATGCGACCGGATCGCGGTGATGTCGGCGGGTCGACTGGTAGAAACGTTTGACCGGAGCGAATGGTCGGAGGCCAAGATCCTTTCGGCCGCGTTGAGCGAGTACACCGCCCCTCCGCGCACCGCCTGAGTTCGAGCCGCACGGCGAGGGGACTCAAATGAAGAGGTAAATAGGCGACGCTCCTAGTGCGGCAGCCAGATCGGCAGAGCCGCCTTCAAGCACTTGGACCGAAGTTGATGACTCGCCTTCCGATGGTCGCAAACTTCGGATGATCGAATGTGTGGTCCACGAATGCGCCTGCCCCGGACACAGATGCCAACTACAATATCTGCTCAAGCTCGAGAACCGTTGGGAACGCCGGAGAGAATCTTATGTCATCATCTTCATCATGTTACCCTGCAGGCGAAGAACGGTTCGCTGATGCGAACGGTTGGAGACTCATCAGTTTCGATGTCAAACTCACGGGTGGAGTCAGCGGCAGTACCATTGATTCCATCGAAGCCATATATGAGGCCCAGGTCAAAAAATGCTGCGGCCCCCGAGGGTGAAAGGTCGGCACTAAGAGACTGACCCGAACTGTCGCGATTCCGGATACCGATCCAATCATAATCTTTACCAACACCGGCCAACAGACTCAGTGGGGGTTAAGCCTGCCGCTTTATCAGCAGCTCTTTGGCTTTCTGATCGGTCTGGTCATCAGTTACTTGAGCACCACCTGGACCGTCGGCTGGTTCCCAGACCAGCAGACCAAAGACACATTCGACTCCTATCTCCAGGAGACGACTCCTCCCCACGATGCAACGATTGGAGGATGGAAGAGTGGCGACCCATGCCAATAGGAGCGACCTGTTTATGAAGAAGTTGGCAGCTACACAATGCGTGATGGCCCTGCTCGGCCTTGCCCTGACATCGTGCACGACGGCTCAAGTGAACAAAAAGATTTCAGAAGCGGAGTTCACTTCCGACGTGGTCAAGACGAACTCGTTCGGACAGGCGTCCGTCCACATCGTCAGGAATCTGGGCGGTGAAATCGAACAATGGTACGAATACTTCGATGAAGTGGACGGCAAGAAGATGATTACGATCATTAAGCATCCGGATGGCTCATACCAGCACGTGATCCATCGCACGTACAACGATTTCGGAAATATCCAGCAAATGCGCGTCTTCGACGGGAACGGGACATTGCAGGAAAGGGATACTTACTCCTACAACGAAGAGAATGAGTGGGTGCGAACCGATTGGCTCAAATGGGATGACGGGCGCAGACGTTGGGTCGCCGGCCAGGAATTGACGCCCCCTGAAGCGTATCTCTACGGAACAAAAGAAAAGCTAAAGACCCAGCCGCCCTAACACACGCACCGCGAATCTCCTGACTGCCGTACGAGCAATGAAATTTTGCATGGAGCGCTTGGTGGATGGAAAGATGTGAACTGTTTTGAGTCGGTGGCGTTTTTTCGCCGCGAACACGATAAAACTTTCGCAGGTTTCGAGCTGTGGCTTCGCCTTTGGTAATCTCGTTTTACGATTGGTCTGAGTATCATCAACTCGATCGGGAAATCGTTTATCGCGCAGACGGCATGATCTTGAGTAACCAACGACCGCACACGCAGAACCGAGAGCGTCGAACGTATGTCCAAAACCTCCTGCGAGAGAAATTCGCTGACCAGTTTGACAATTCATTTACCGAGCAGTGCGACTTCTGGCGAAAAGTCAGTCGGGCGTTAGTCTCCGTGTGCGTGCCGGGAGCACGGATGAACATACTGGACCGCGGCCAGCTTCAATATATGGCCTTTGGGGCCTGCACTGTTTCCCCAACATTGTCGATCGATCTTCCCGATGGTCATCGGCTGGCCCCGAACGTGCATTATTTGGAGTGCAGGACGGACTGGTCTGACTTGGTGGAAAGGATCGAGTGGGCCAAGTGTCATAGGACCAAATGCCTGGAAATCGGGTGGAACGCGAAAAGGCTGTTCGAGAAAACTCTGACTGCGCGGCCTTTGTTCGAGTGGGTGAACCAGTGCCTCCTTGGTGCCGGCAAAGGCGAGAAGAATAAGAGATCGTGATCACATACTCCATGGCCAAGGCGAGGCAGCGTTGCGTCCATCGGGGAGGACGTAGGTCAGTCCACAGGACCGGCGAGCAGCCGCATGAGCCCCCGGCAGATTGAGGTCATCCACCAACAGCAGGATCGGAGCAACTGATCCCGCTCGGGATTCAGATTGCAGGATCAATCGGACCCGCTCAACTCAGACCCACCGCAGTATCTCTGAGGCAATTCGCCGGGCAGAACGGGATGCGGACCGGACTATACATGCGGATGATTTCTTGTTACGCTGCCCTGCGCTATGCCAATCGACGACATTCTCCTTGACGCGGAAGACAAAATGACAAAGACCGAGCACGTCGTGCAGCACGAGTTCTCCGGGGTCCGAACGGGGAAGGCCTCGGCGGCGTTGGTCGAGAACATCATGGTGGAAGCCTATGGCGCTCAGATGCGGATTCGGGAACTGGCCGGCATCACCACACCGGAGCCGCGCGCACTCCTCATTCAGCCCTGGGATGCGAGCACCCTGCATGCAGTCGAGAAGGCCATACAGAAGAGCAATCTCGGCCTCAATCCCGCCATCGACAAGAAAGCCATTCGCATCTTCTTTCCCGAGCTGAGCCAGGAACGCCGGATCGAGTTTACCAAGATCGTCAAGAAGTTCGCCGAAGACGGGCGGGTCGCCATTCGCCATGTGCGCCGCGACGCTCTAGAAAAACTGAAGAAGGAGGGCAAGGCCGGCGGCGTAACCGAGGACGAAGTAGAGCACGCCGAAAAGGAGATTCAGAAGTTGACGGACCAGTACATCGCCAAGATCGACGAGCATCTTGCCCACAAGGAAAAGGAGATCATGACCATCTGACGGGCCTGGGAAGAATCGCAATCAGCGGCGCGCCGTGGGACCATTGGTGCGCGCCGGGGTCTCGAATTTGATGATGGTTTCACCCGGAGCGGCATAATTCAGGCGTTCACGCGCGAGACGTTCCACCATGCGCGGGTCCCGGTACGATTCGACTTCGGCGCTTAATTCGCGATTCTTGATTTGTTCCTGCTGGATCTGGTTCTCGAGCATGAGGATTTCCTTCCGCATGTGCTCATTCTGTTGGATCAAAGGGAGGTACCAGAGGGCGACACCGAGTACTGCGGCCACAATCAGCAGCAGGATGATGAGACGGGACAACCGATCCCAAATCCCCAAATCGACCTTCATGGTTTGGAGTTAATCACGCGCCGCCAGCCGGACCAAGCCAATTTGGGGCGTTCCCGCGTCGGCCTGTCCCTTTTTGCGCTTGGAACCTCGGTCGCTCCGCCGCCACATTGCCGCCGTGAATATTGAGCTTATCACCACCGGCAACGAACTCCTGCTCGGCCGGGTCCTCAACTCGCATCAGCAATGGATCTGCCGCCAATTAGCCGACGCCGGATATTCTGTTCAACGTCAGGTAACCGTGCCTGATACCTCCGCGGCCATCGCAGATTCAGTCACGGAGGCTTTGGCGCGCGCGGACTGGGTCATCACAACCGGCGGGCTGGGGCCGACCTCCGATGACCTGACGCGGGAGGTCATTGCCCGGGTGCTCGGACGCTCGCTCCGGGAAGATCCCGCGATCCGGACTGAACTCGCTGCATTTTTCGCGAGACGGAATCGTCCAATGCCGCCGCGCACCGCCATCCAAGCCCTCGTTCCCGAAGGTGCCCGGGTCCTGCCTAACCGCCATGGCACAGCACCGGGGCTTTTCTTCATTCTTGATCCCAACCCCTTCCGAGCCGCTCGTCCCGCCTGGCTCGTGATGCTCCCTGGCCCACCGCGCGAGCTCCAACCCATGTTCCGTTCAGAAGTCCTGCCCAGGCTCACCGAGCTTTGTCCATTGTCGGCGCCGTTTGCCTGCCGGATCTTGCGCACCGTGGGCATCGGAGAATCCCAAGTCGAACAATTGATCGACGAGCCGTTGCGTGTTTTGACCCGGGCGGGACTGGAACTTGGGTATTGCGCGCGGCCCGGTGAAGTGGATGTGCGTCTCGTCAGCCACGGACCTGCGGCCGAGACGATGGTCCTCGCAGCAGAACAGGAAATTCGCCGGTTGCTCGGCCAACATATTTTTGGCGAGGGCGATTCCGAACTCGATCAGGTGGTGGTGGCTCTGCTCGCGGAACGGAAGAAATCCCTCGCCGTCGCCGAGTCGTGCACCGGCGGGCTCATTGCCCACCGCATCACCAACGTGCCCGGCGCGTCGTCCGTATTCCGGGGCGGACTCGTTGCCTACAGCAACGACGCGAAACAAACTCTCCTTGGCGTGCGGCCCGAGACCCTCGATCTCCATGGCGCGGTGAGCGAGGCTACGGCCCGCGAGATGGCCGCGGGCGCCCGGGCGCGGTTCGCCGCGGATTACGCCCTGGCGGTGACGGGGATTGCGGGTCCCGGTGGAGGGACACAGGAGAAACCGGTCGGCACGGTATTCATCGCGCTCGACAGTCACGGACGATGGCGTGGTCTTGCGACCGAAGAATGCATTTGATCGGCCCACCTTCAAACAGGTGACTTCGCAGCAGGCGCTGGAGTTATTGCGGCGGAAGCTCCTGGCCAAACCCGCGGCGGTGGGCGCTCCAGAATCGGGTGGATGATCAGCCGTTATCGCCGATCGCTTCCACCGGGCACCCTTCCTTGGCTTCCTTGCATTGAGCTTCTTCTTCGGGGGATTCGGGCTGCTTGCACACGTAGGAATAGCCGCCGTCCTCGTTCCGGGTAAAATTGTTCGGCGCCGTTTCCCGACAAAGGTCACAGTCGATGCACTGGTTGTCTACGTAGTATTTGCCTGCGACGTTTTCGGGATATTTATTTGCAATGTCAGCCATAACGTTCCAATCGATGTTGCAAAAACTTATGGGGTCGCCCTCTGCAAATGGCAAGCCCATTCAGCGATTCCAGGGACCTTAACCGTCTGTGTCAGGCGGCTTTTCCCCGGCCACAGTTTGGGCCCTTTTCGCCCGCCATATTTGAGTCGTAACCCTTCTACACACTCCACGGGATCCGCGCCTCGCGTGCCAGCCAGGTATTTGCCTCGGCGTCGCCGACGAATTGCTCGGTCTCCGGGTTCCATTTCAGGCGCCGGCCGTACCAATACCCGATGTTTCCGAGATGACACACGCTCACGGAGCGCGCGCCGATTTCCACGTCACAAATGGGCTTCTGCCGGCTCCGGATGCAATCCACGAAATCCTTGTAATGATTGGTGCTCTTATACAGGTGGATCTCGTCCGGACCGATGACTTCATCGCCGATTGATTTGGGAGTGGCCACGAACTTCCCCCGATCCACAAAGATCTTTCCTTTATCGCCGTTGAATTCGACCCCGCCTTTGCTCGCGTCATGGAGCATGTCGACGCCGTTCGCATATTTGTAGCGCAACCCCGTCCCTGCCGCGGGATTTGACGGAGGAATGATCTCCACCGGTCCGCTGTCGTCCATGCCCAGACCCCATTGGGCAATGTCGAAATGATGCGCGCCCCAATCGGTCATCATGCCGCCAGAATACTCCCGGTAGTTCCGCCAGTTTGGGAAATGCGTGTGCACCCCTCGCGGGCTGAGTACCGAATTGTATGGCCGCATCGGCGCCGGTCCGAGCCAGCGATCCCAATCCAACCCCGGCTCCATAGATTCCCCGGGCAGATCACACCACTTCGAGGGTCCGCCCACTCCGACGACGACCGTTTTCACCGTTCCGACGCGCCCGTTGCGGACCAACTCGCAAGCCTTGTGGAACTCGCTGCTGGATCGTTGCATGCTCCCGGTCTGGAACACCCGGTTGTTTTTTCGTGTTGCGTTCACCATCGCGCGTGCCTGCGGTATGGTGAGCGACAACGGTTTTTCACAATAGATGTCCTTGCCGGCGTCGGCCGCGTGGATGGCGAGATACGCGTGCCAATGATCGGGCGCCGCAATCACCACCGCGTCAATATCCTTCCGGCCCAGCAGTTCACGGAAATCGCCGTATCTCTTGACAGCCCTTGAAATCGCGATCGGCCTTGGTGGTATAGAAACTCTCCACCAGTTTCTTGTGATGCAAGCGCCGGGTCGTGTCGACGTCACACACCGCCACAATCTGCACATTCTGATGGGGTAGAAAACTGTTCAACAAATGTCGCCCCTGCGTCCCCACGCCGATGAAGCCCATAACAATCCGATCATTGGGGCCGCTCCCTCCCTCGGCGGCCCAGATCCCTGCGGGCAATAGGAACGGCGCGGCCAATACAGTGCTGGATTTGAAGAATTGACGACGATTGAGATTGTTTTTGGTCATATCAAACACATTCCGGTTTCGGTGAACCCCGATATCTTGTCACTATCACTCCCGCAGTTCAACCCCCGATCTGTCGCGCGGCGCACCCGCCCACACCCGCCGCCCCGATTCTGGGTTGCACTTTTCGCCACGGCACCGTTAACTCTGCCTCGATCCGCAATGAGTGCCATGTATGTGAAGAATCGGTGGATCCGCGCGCTCGCCCTCGGCCTGGGTTGCCTCGCCTGGGCCGCGTTGCCAGCACTGCCTATGGCCCATGCCCAAAACCAAAGGACCGCCATGACCAGCATCTCGGAAGAGGATTGGGGACAAACGCGCGAAGGCACCCCCGTCAAACGCTACACGCTCAAGAATCGCAATGGCGTCGTGGTCAAGATCACCAGTTATGGGGCGATCATCACCGAGTTGCACGTCCCCGACCGGGCCGGGAACCTCGCCACCGTCGTGCTCGGCTTCGATCATCTTGAATCCTACCTCAAGGGTCATCCCGGTTTCGGCGCGGTTATCGGACGGGTAGCCAATCGCATCGCCAAAGCCCGGTTCACCCTTGAAGGAGAGGAATACCAACTGGTGGCCAACAACGGCCAAAACCACATCCACGGCGGGCTTAAAGGATTCGACAAGGTTGTCTGGGAAAGCAAAACCCTCCCGTCCAAACCGAACGCCGCCTCGGTCCAGTTCACTTACTTGAGCAAGGACGGCGAGGAAGGTTATCCCGGCAATCTCTCGGTCGCCGTGATTTACACCTTGACCGTCGATAATGAATTGCGGTTGGACTACCACGCCACCACGGATAAGACGACCATCCTCAACCTCACCAACCACGCTTACTTCAACCTCGCCGGATCCGGTTCCGTGCTCGATCACGAACTCTACCTCAACGCCGACTCCTATACTCCGGCCGATGCGGAGCTTATCCCGACCGGTGAGATTGCCTCGGTCAAAGGCACCCCGCTCGATTTCACTCAGCCCACCGCCATCGGCGCCCGGATCGCAGCACTCAAACCCACGCCCGGCGGCTATGACCACAATTACATCCTGAACCATGACGGGACCAACCTCACCCTCGCCGCTCGCGTCGTCGAACCGCACTCCGGCCGGATCCTCGAAGTCTCCACTACGGAACCTGGCGTTCAGCTTTACACCGCCAATTCGTTGGATGGGCGGCTCATCGGGGTTGGCGGTGTCAGCTATGGGCCGCATGCCGGCTTTTGCCTCGAAACTCAGCATTATCCCGACTCGATCCACAAACCTAACTTTCCCTCGACTGTCCTCCGGCCCGGCCAGACCTTCCAGAGCACAACCGTTTTTAAATTCTCGACGCAACCCTGAACCGTCGCGAGGCGCGCCGCATCGAGGCAGGGGCGCGTGAGCGCTCGGAAACCCTGCGGCACCGGACGCCGGCGGAGCCGAAGTGCGCAAAAGCCGGTCAGCGCGCTCGGACGAGCACGGCTGATCCGTAGCGGGAACGGCGAAACCGCGGTTCAGGATCCGAAGGTGTACAGATGGCCTGCAGTTCGAAGATAGAGCTTATCGCCCACGATAGCCGGAGTGGAGGTGATGCGTTCGCCAAACGATACCTGGTGAAGCACGACCGGATGATCGGCCTTCGCATCGAGCACCGATAACTTCCCCTGCAACGAGGCGACGTAGATTTTGCCGGCAGCCGCGATTGGCGAGGCGTAGTAGCTGCCCCCGGCATCGGGAATCCGCTCCTGCTCGTAAACCGGCTCCCCGGTACCGGCCCTGAAGCTCGATATCAATCCGCCGTCCTTGATCAGGTAAAGGCGCCCGTCGTAATAAAGCGGCGACGCCACATAGGGCAGTCCCCGGTTCGCTTTCCAGGTCACATTCGTTTCCGTAATATCGCCACTCCCGCCCGGCTTGATTGCCAGCAAAACATTGTCGCCCTTCTTCGCATACTCCAGGATGAGATTCCATTCGGTCTCCTTGACCTTCCCGTCACCATCCGAATCCAGAGACTGGAACATACCCGATCCCCAAGTGAACTCCTCGGCGCTTATCGCCCCGTCGTGGTCCTTGTCCCAATCCGCTATGCGACTTTCCCAGGTCGGAAAAGGCGCATCTGCCTTCCCCGGCGACCATCCGGCAAAAAACAGCAACCCTTCGCCCAACACCGGCGTCGTGCACGGGCTGGCCGGAATCCCCCGGACCACCCAACGCTCGCTGCCGGTCGAGAGATCGTAAGCCTTCAAGGCAGTCGACCCCGCCACGATCACCTCGGCCGCCCCGTCGCGGTCCCAGACGATGGCCGTGCTATAGCTGGTTGGCGAATCGGGTCGAGGTGTCTCCCACATGAGATTGCCTGTCCTCCGATCCAGCGCCATCAGCGCCGCCCCGTTCATCACATCTCGATTCAGAATCACGCGGTCCCCCGCGATCAGCGGAGAAGTCCCCGAACCGAACCCGCCATAAGTCCGTGCCACGGGCAAATCGTGATGCCATAGCTCCGTCCCCGCGTGGTCGTAACAAAACAAGCCGGCCGACCCGAAATAACTCACCACCACTTCCGCGTCCGCGGCCGGCGTGGACGCCGCGGGACTCCCTTCCGTCGGGTGATGCTCCTCAAAGCGCTCCGCCGGCGCCACCCGGGTCCAAAGAAGCGCACCGGTCCGGCGATGATACGCCCGGGTCTCAAGTTGCTTTCCCGTCACGGTGGTCAGAAAAATCTGGTCGCCCCAGATCGTCGGCGACGATGGAGAGTTCGGGACTTCAGCTTTCCAGAGCACGCCGGCTTCGGGACCAATTTCGACGGGGGGGGCGGCGTCGGTTGAAACCCCCGATGCGTTGGGTCCTCGAAACATCGGCCAGGAATCGCCCGCGATCGCGAGGCCGGCGGAGGCGACCAACGGAGCGATTTTAAAGATAGGATTCATAATGCGGGACTTTAGTTGCGCTTGCAGCCACGTCAAGCCAATGACCGCCATCGTCCCCAACCCATTCCCCGATCCCCAAACATCGCGCCCTCCCCAAAAGAGGGTCCAGGCGTATTTGCCTCTCATGAGATCGGTCGCGCACGTCAGGCCAATCCGGCATGACAGAAGTCCGAGGGTTTGGAGCCGGGTGAGCGTATCCACGAGTGATGCGAGGAACTCGCACAAGAACCAAAGCTTAATTCTGATCCTATGAATACTCGATTCACCTCCAAACTGGCCGCTACCGGGACACTCACGTTGGCACTCGGGCTTTTCGCGGCACTGCCATTTGAACTCCAAGCTGAACCGCTGGGTTCCGCCAAAGGCGGAGGCGCCCATCTGATGCGGCTCGTTTCAGGAAATTCAGTCGCGCCTTCAACGGCGCACTCCTTGCCGGCAATGAGCTGCAAGCAATGCGCAGATCGCATTACCCACGTGCGTGATTTGGACGCGAAGGGCGCCGGGGCGAAATCGCTGATGTCTGGCAATGCGCCGATGCTGAACTCGGCACGGCATCTTTGCGCCAACTGCCGGAATGAATGGGTGGTTGCCGGCCAAGGCAAGGCCAAGACGAGCACTCCGGTTCATAAGTGTGCCGATTGCATCTGAGCCCGCGGCTGGGTCGAAGCGGGGAGGGTTCTCCCCTCTTTTCGAATCTGGGACTGGTAACCCGCCGCTTTTCTGCTATTCATGCGTGGGGCTGATTCGTGACCTGAATGGCCAAGAATGAGGACAAGGACGGTGTCCGATCGCCCGTAACAAACCTGAACAATCTGGATATGGCGCTGATTACCTGTCCCGAATGCGGCAACGCGGTTTCCACCGAGGCGCGGATGTGCCCCTCATGCGGCTATCCGGTCGCGGAACGGAGGTCGGCGGAGAAAATGGCAGCAGCCGCGGGCGTTCCGCTGACGACCGATCCGAATACTCCGCTGCTGCAGGTGCGACCGTCCTGGTGGAATTACGGGTGGCACCTGCTGTTCTTCTTCCTGTTGATCCCGCCGCTCATTGCCATTTACCGGCGGTATTCCTTCTCCCTGGTCATTTACCCGGATCGAATCACGATCATCGAGGGATTTTGGTCCAAGGAATACAGTGACTTCTTCATCCGGGATATCCGATCGGTTGACGTGCGACAGGGAATCTGGGCGCGGATGGTGCGGATCGGCGATATCCTCATCTCAACGGCGGCTACGGTTGAAGCGTCCGAAACGGCGCCCGGAGTCCCCGATCCCGACCGGATCAAGGAGTTGCTGATTTCGCTCCGGCAACAGACCGCCGGCGAATACGACGTCAGTTCGACGCGCTGAACTTTTTCAGGCTGTAATTTTGGTGAGTTGTTCGGTATCCGCTTGGCATGCGGCGAACGAGGCGACGATGATTCGTTGGCCTTTGGCCGGACGCAGCCCTTTTCGTGCGTTTGGTGTTTTCCGTTTTGGTTGCGGCTCCACCTCGCTGTGGACCTCCTGTATTTGGGCCGCGGTCTTCGCGGTCCTGCCGGGCATGGCTTTTCTCCTACCCATCCTCAAGGCCGTTCCGTAGCATCGGCCTCCTCGCGTTCGACGACGGAATGTGAAGCAACGCAACAACGACAGATGAAATTCCATGGACACACGGAAACCCGACCCGAATCCTCTCACCACCGAATCGCCGTCCACGGCAACGCCGACCGATTTCATCCGCGAAATCGTGGCCGAAGATCTCCGAACCGGCAAACACCGGCGGATTATCACGCGTTTCCCGCCGGAGCCCAATGGTTACTTGCACGTGGGCCACGCCAAATCGATCTGCCTCAATTTCGGGATCGCGCGCGAATTCGGCGGGACCTGCAATCTCCGGATGGACGACACCAATCCGACCAAGGAAGAGGTCGAATACGTGGATTCCATCGCCGCGGATGTGAAATGGCTGATCAGCGATTGGGCGGATGATCGGCTTGGGCTTAAGCAGGCGGGAAAAATCGCCGAGGCAACCGTGGTGAATGGGAAGCCGGACTATCAATTGCCGGCCGTGCCGGGCACCGCCGATCCGATCAGCCTCGAACCGTTTTTCGCCTCCGATTATTTTGCGCCGCTTTACCAATACGCCTTGGAACTGATCCGCAAAGGTAAGGCGTATGTGTGCGATCTCTCGGCCGAGGAAACCGAGCAATATCGCGGCTCACCCGACCGGCCGGGAAAGGACAGTCCGTTTCGCGGTCGATCCCTCGAAGAGAACCTGGACCTGTTCCAGCGGATGAAGGCCGGCGAGTATCCGGACGGGGCCCGGACCTTGCGCGCGAAAATCGACATGAGCTCGCCGAACATCTGGATGCGCGATCCGGTGCTTTACCGGATCCGGCACGTCGAACATCATCACACCGGCAGCGGTTGGTGCATCTATCCGATGTACGATTTCGCCCACTGCCTGAGTGATTACATCGAAGGCGTCACGCACTCGATCTGCACGCTCGAATTCGAAGTCCATCGCCCGCTCTACGATTGGATCCTCGAGGGCCTCGATCTGCCCCGGCCCCGACCCCGCCAAATCGAATTCGCCCGGCTCAATCTCACCTACACCATCATGAGCAAACGGAAGCTGCTTCAGTTAGTGAACGAGAAACTCGTGTCCGACTGGGACGATCCCCGGATGCCCACGATCTCGGGGATGCGACGGCGCGGCGTCACCCCGCGCGCCCTGCGCCAATTCGCCTGCCATATCGGGGTGACCAAGTACCAGGGGTTGACCGACGTCGCCGTCCTCGAACACGCCATCCGTGAGGATCTCAACGAACACGCCCTGCGCCGGCTCGCGGTCATTCGTCCGCTCCGCGTCGTCATCACCAACTATCCCGAAGATCGGACGGAAGAGTTGGACGCGACCAACAACCCCGAGGATCCCGGCGGTGGGACGCGCAAGATCCCTTTCAGCCGGGTTCTTTATATCGAGCAGGACGATTTCCAGGAGAATCCGCCACCCAAATATTTCCGGCTTCGACCCAGCGGCGAGGTCCGGCTCAAATACGCCTATATCTTAAAGTGCGATGAAGTGGTGAAAGACGCGGCCGGGGTCGTGGTGGAACTTCGTTGCACCGCCGATCTCGAGAGCAAACGGGGCGGGGCCACGGCCAACCGCAAGGTCAAGGGCACGATTCATTGGGTCAGCGCCGCGCACGCTGTCGAAGCCGAGGTCCGCCTCTATGATCGGTTGTTCACCGTGCCCGAGCCCGATGCCGGAGATTTCAAACAGTTCCTCAACCCGGATTCGCTCGAAGTGGCCCGGGCGAAATGCGAGCCGAGCCTGAAGGAGGCGCGGCCCGAGCTCAGTTATCAATTCGAACGGTTGGGATATTTTTCTCGCCTCGACTCCCAACGCTCGTCGGCGGAGAGGCAACTCGTGTTCAATCGCACGATCACACTCCGGGACACCTGGGCGAAGACGGCTCAGCGCGGTTAGCCCCAGCACAGGTCACCGAAGTCGTCCCGTGCGCGTGTGATCCAAGCGCGCGACTCGGCCGCGGGAATGACGATTCCCATGGCCCGCCATGACGTGGTTGTTGTTTTAACGAAATGAGGTAAGCTCCAACGCATGCCGCGGGGTTCATTCTTCGAAAGTGTTTCGAGCTATTTCGATCGGGCTGCCTCGTTCTTGTCCATCCCTCCCGGCCTGCTCGACCAGGTGAAGTCGTGCAACTCGCTTTATCGCATCCGGTTTCCTGTAAAGCAGGATGACGGTTCGATCGTGGTGATCGAGGCGTTCCGCGCCGAACATAGTCATCATCGGCTTCCCACCAAAGGCGGCATCCGGTTCAGCCCGGATGTGCACATTAACGAGACCATCGCCCTGGCGGCGTTAATGACCTACAAGTGCGCCATTGTGGGAGTCCCATTTGGCGGCGCCAAGGGGGGAGTCCGCATCGATCCGCGCTCGGCTTCGGAAGGTTTCCGTGAACGGGTCACTCGACGCTACACCGCCGAGTTGATTCGCAAGAATTTCATCGGACCGGACATCGACGTGCCGGCTCCCGACTACGGCACGGGCGAACGCGAGATGGGCTGGATCGCGGACACCTACAAGAACATCAAAATGAACGAGGGCAATCCGTATGCCTGCGTGACCGGAAAACCGGTCTCCATGCAGGGCATTCCGGGACGCAAACAGGCCACCGGCCTCGGGGTGTTTCAGGGCCTCCGTTGCTGCCTGGAACAGGCCGAGGACATGCAACGCCTGGGTCTCTCGACCGGCATCCGGGATAAGCGGGTGATCGTGCAGGGTTTGGGCAATGTGGGGTATCATGCCGCGTTCTATCTGCAATCCCAGGGCGGCGCGCTCGTCACCGGCATCGCCGAACGCGAAGGCGGCCTCTTCAACCCCGACGGGCTGGACGTGGATGCCGTGTTTCACCACCGTCAGGAAACCGGCAGTATCCTCGACTTTCCCGGCGCGAAAAGCATCGCCAACCCCGCCGAATTTCTGGAACGCGAATGCGATATCCTGATTCCGGCGGCCTTGCAGAACCAGATCACCGCCGAAAATGCGCCGCGTATTCGGGCAAAGATCATCGCCGAGGCCGCCAACGGCCCGGTGGACTTCGAGGCGGAACAGATCCTCCAGCAGCGCGGCGTGCTATTGATTCCCGATCTTTATCTTAACGCGGGCGGCGTGACTGTCTCCTATTTCGAGTGGCTCAAGAATAAAGCGGGCGTGAGCTTCGACCGCATGGTGTCGCGCCACGAGGAACTGGTGAAGCGCGAGATGGTGGACCAGATGGAAGCCCTGACCGGCCAATGTCTGCCGGCCGAACGCCGGCATCGCCTGATCAAGGGACCCAGCGAGGAGGAACTCGTGATCGCCGCCTTGGAAGAAACTATGACCCGGGCCTTCAGCCAGATCCGCCAGGTCTGGCATAGAACGGAAACTGCCCGACCTGCGCACCGCGGCCTATCTTTACGCCATCGAACGCGTCGCCGAAAGTTATCAGCACCACGGGATCTTCCCGTAACGCCCGTCCCGCCGATCGTGCCGGCTCTACTGACGGTCGCTGATTCATTCTTGCCGCATGGTGCTCCCACCTCGATGCTCGCAGGCGACCATGGACAAAGACGCGACGCGCATTCCCACCTCGCTTACGAGGGCAATGATCCTGCAGTTCGCGGTGGGCGGCGCGGTGCTTCCGTTCGTGAGCCTGTATCTTCGGGATCAAGGTTTGAGTTTCCCGCAGATCAGCCGGATTTTCCTGAGCGGCGCGTCGACCTTGCTGCTGTTTCCGTTTCTTTGGGGGATGTTGGCAGACCGGTTCATTCCCCTGAACCGGTTGTTCCTCCTGTTGAATGTGCTGGCGGTGCTCGCTCTGATCGCGCTCGGCCAGGCGGGAAGTTATTTGACGTTGCTCACGGCCTATACCTTCTTCCACGGCGTCTACAACCCCACGCCCATGCTCATGAACGCGCTTTGTTTCCCTCATCTGCGCAATCCCTCGGAACAATTCGGTCCGTTGCGCGCCTGGGGTTCATTCGGGTGGATTTTGCCTTCGGTGCCGATCTTCCTATGGTTGGCCTACTCCTCCGACTTAAGCCTTAAATTCACTCTCGATCTCGGCTGCGTCCTGGCGTTGGCTGCGGCTTGGGGCGCCCTGCGCCTCCCGCATACCGCCCCGGGCGCGCGACTACCGCGCCCGGACGGTTCGCCCGGCCTGGGGTATTGGCCCGCCACCCGGCGGTTGCTCGGGAACGCCAACTACCGCGCGATACTGCTCTCCTTCTTTCTCATGGCCTCGTCGTTCGCGGTTTATGCGTACTACTCCTCGCCCCGACTCGAAGACCTCGGCATGAACCGGGCCTGGATCGGCCCCGTGCAGAGCGTCGGTGTGCTGCTGGAGATTGTCCTCTTCCGATGGCGGACGCGCCTGATTGGTCGGGGAAGTTATGCCACCCCGATATTGGCCGGCTGCGCTGCGCTGTTCTTGCGGCAACTGTTGTTCGCCGGTTGCAGCAACCTCGCCATCCTGACCGCCAGTTATCTGTTGGCCGCCGTGGTGGTGGTCTTTTACTACATTGGCGTCAGCATCCTGGTGGATCGAATTGCCGGCCCCGAAGTCCGATCCACCGCCCAGACGCTGCTGGTGCTCTGCGGCTCCGGCCTCGGCCCGATGTTCGCCAATTGGGGTGTCGGCCGGATCACTCGCGCGTTGGGTCCGGGTTTGGCACCGGTCTTTGTGTTTGGGGCCGTGCTGGCGTTTCTGGCCGGGCTGGTGATCTGGACTCGGCGCGCGACCCTGGCCGCCGCGAGATAGTCTCTCTCCTTTCCTCGTGCTCCTTCTCGTCCTCGTTCTCGTTCTCGTTCTCGTTCTCGTTCTCTCCTCGTCCTCGTCCTCCTTCTCGTCCTCCTTCTCGTCCTCCTTCTCGTGCTCGTGCTCGTGCTCGTGCTCGTGCTCGTCCTCGTCCTCGATTCGGCATTCAGGACTTGGCGCGGAGCGCGAGTTCAGAGCTCAGTCGGCGGCTGAGTTGCGTATGCACGCGCGCATCTGAAATTTCAAATGTGAGATCTCAAACCGGAGGGCCGAGTTCCACGAGGCCCTGACTTGCTGAGCCAACATCCAGGGACTCGCAGAGCTCGTCCCTCCGTCTGAAATTTGAAATTTCAACTTTGAAATCTAAGACGTGGGATTCAGATTGCCGGCGCAGATCTGCCATCGCTGCAAATCGAGCCCGAGATCTTTCGGCCAGTTTTCATCGGTGCAGGTCATGAAGACCTGGCCGTGTTTCTCGTGGATGCGTTGGAGCAGAGGCAGGAATCCGGCTCGCCGTTTTTGGTCCAGCTCTCCCATTACATCGTCGATCAACAGCATCGGCGGCGTGCCGTGAATGCCCGAGAGGTATTCCGCCTGGGCGATCTTGAGCGCAATAGCCAGCGTGCGTTTCTGACCTTCGCTGGCGAACGGGGCGGCGGGCCGGCCATTGATCAGGAAGCGGAGGTCGTCCCGATGCGGACCCACGAGCGTTGTGCGCAAAGCGGCTTCGCGTTGGCGGGTGTGGGTGAGTTCCACCTCAAAATCTGCCTTCACACTCGGCGCGTATTCGAGTGCCAGTTCTTCGGTCTCGGGGGCAATACGCCGGAATGCGAGCCGGGCCAGGGGCGACAAGCGTGGGATCAGCGCATGGCGCAGGCGCATGAGTTCTTTGCCCGAGCGGAGCAACTCGTGCGAGAACCCGTCCAACGCGGCCGGATCCGGGCCGCGCCGTTTGAGCAGGGCATTGCGGGAACGCAGCGTCTGCATGTACCGCTGGAGCAAGGCGAGGTAACCGGGTTGCGTTTGGGAGAGCAAGAGATCCAGGTACCGCCGCCGGGCCCGGGCGGCGCCTTTGATCAACTGCAGATCTTCGCTGCAGAAAACCACGGCCTTGATCGTGCCCAGGTAATCGGACAGGCGCCGGACGGGCCGGCCGTCCAGGGTCAGGCGGCGTTCCACGGCCGACCAATAGACTTTGATTTCGTGTTCGGTTTGGGAGACCACAGTGGCGCCAATGAAATAACCGCGCTGGTCTTGTCGGATCATCTGGCTGCCGCCGACGCCACGAAAAGAGCGGAGGGTGGCCAGGAGGTAGATGGCTTCGAGGAGGTTCGTCTTGCCTTGGGCATTGTCACCCAGAAATATGTGGAAGCCGGGCGCGAATACCGCGTCCAGTCGGGCGTAATTGCGGAAATCGCGCAGTCGCAACCGGGCCAGATGCACGCGCTCAGATTGATAGGGGCGATGGGCCGTTGTCAGCCTGAAACTTCCGTACCACGGGACGAAACCCCATAACCGCGATTCGGCAGACGCGACGATCCCGATATCAAACTTCGTCCACGCCGGACTGAGCGCGCGCTGATGCCGGGATTTCCAGGTCCTGCGGAGTTCCGGCACCAGTCCCAACCGGACTGTCCGGGGGGATGGCTTTATCATGCACAACCGACAACCGGATTCGAGGATCGCGCTTTAAGGGCGAAGGCGACGAGGCGGAGAAGACGGGCAGCGGTGACGGGTCAGGTTTGACCGGGCGTTCGTGAGCCATCAGGAGGTTGTTGACCTCGGGATTGCGATGTGGCCGGGGGTCGATCCCGTATTTGCGGAGGATGTTGAATGCTTCGAGGCAGTGCTGCGCGTTGTCGAAACTGAACACCTTGCGGGCGAAGTAGGCCTCCGACAAGGTGCCTGGACGGGCGTTCCTCAGGCCGATCAGGAAGGCCGTCGGTTGGGTGGGCCGGTGCAGGCCCTCGAGAAGGGCGCAAAGGACAGTAAGGCGACGGTGGCCGCGGTCCTGCAAGCGAATGAGGAGGCTCTGCAACCGGTTACGCTTCTCGGTGTGGCTCCCCTGAGTGAGCATGTTGGTGAGCGGTTCGCTCAGTTTTTCCCCGAAATACGGCGCCCAAACCGCAGCATTGGCCAGACCCAGGACCACGCACAACACCAGATAATAGGCGTTGAGCATGTCGCCCGTCATCGGCTCCGAACGCGCGTTTGCGACCGCCTCGCCACACACGAAGAGGAACGCGGCGCCGAACAGGATTCGGAGCGCGATCAGAGTCATGGCAACAAATGTAACATGGAGCGGTGGTTCGTGGAGACCTGTTTTCAACGGCCCTGGTCCGGCCGAAGGATTCCCGTGGCGGTCACGATCCCGCGGAGGGCCAGGTCCAATTTGTGTCGATTGACGGCGAAGTGTTCCGCCGTTTCGCGAGTGATGATATCCGCCGCCAGCAACTCGATGAGGTACTGGTCAAACGTATGCATCCCTTCATTGAGCGAGACTTCGACAATGCCGGTCAACAGTTGGAGGTTGTTCGCCCGGATCGCCTCCTCCACGCCGGCGTTGTGGCGCATGATCTCGAGACAAGGTGTCCGCGTCCCGCTCGTGTTCGGGAGTAACCGCTGAGCCACGACCGCATTTAAATTCCGCGCCAGCAAACTGCTGAGGTTCGACTGTTCGTTTGCAGGATAATGCTCGAGCAGGCGGGCAATGGACTGGGCCACGGAGTCCGCATGCAGCGTCGTCACCACCAGATGACCGGTCTCGGCGGCCTGGACCGCGGCGAAGATGCTCGCGTGATCGCGGATCTCGCCCACGAAGATCACATTGGGATCCTGGCGCATGGCGTTGCGAATGCCATCGGCGAACGACGCCGTGTCGATCCCGACCTCGCGTTGTTCGAATTGCGATTGGTCATCTTCGAATACGTATTCGATCGGGTCTTCGATCGTGATGATGCGCATGGCTTGGTTCTCATTGATTTCCTGGAGCAACGCGCGCGCGGTGGTGCTTTTTCCCTGGCCCGTGGGACCGGTAAGTAGTACCAAGCCCCGCGGATCATGGAGTAATTCGCGCAAGGATACCGGCAATTGCAGATCGTCCAGCTTCATCCGTTGTTGCGGCACCGCCCGAAACGAGAAAGATTGCAGTCCCTTCTGCTTGCTGAAATTGGCCCGGTATCGCCGCGACCCGCAATAACAACTCAGATCCACTTCATACTGGCGCGCGATGCGCTCCCAGGCCGATGCGCTAAAACATTCGCGCAACATGACGCCGAGTTCGCTCTCCGCCGGCGGTCGAAAGACCTCCACCGGGACCCGCCTCAATCGGCCGTGCACACGGATGGTGTAAGGCCGGGTGGCCTGCGCGTGCAAGTCGCTCGCTCCTTGTTCCTGGCACCAATCCAGGATCCGGCCCAACGTCGTATTGGTCTGCACCTGCTCCATAGCCAAGATTCCTGGCCCCCATCGATCCTCGGGGTCGGATCCGAACTCAGCGGAATCTTAAATGGCCGCGGTGCGATTGGCGAGATGAATTTACATTTGTAGTCATGGAGGCATGACACCTGCCTATTCGGCGTTCCCGCCTTTTGGCCTGGCGTGAAGAAGAACACGACACCGGTTCATTCCGGTTACCGCCGCCGAGCCCGTCGCGTCCGGCCGCAGCGGCGAGCCCCGAATGGAAGTGATTCCGCAAGGAACTCGGGTCCAGCCAACCCGTCCGCGCCTCAGCCCAGCACGTTGACCCTCAGATCACGCAGGGTGCGCAATCCGCTGAAGGGCAAACCCCGAAGCCTGCGTGCGCCCGTCTTGCGTTTAGGCCCAAATTGATGCCGATACTTCTGGAAGATCCCGTTGACAAACTCCTCCGACCCCAGCACCAACCCGTCCCGCAGGTACCGAATCCGTAACCGCAACGCCTCCGCACACGAGATCTGACCGCCCGACCTCACCGCCTCCAGGATCTGCTCCCGATCCAACAGCACCTGACTCGATTTCCCCGAGGTGGCCCCCGCAACAAAGAGCCGCTGCCGGTATTCGGCCCCCCCCTGGATCCAGTCCTTGGCTTCCAGGAAACTCAACAATCCCGCTTGAGCCAACGGATGGCCTCCCACCGCCTCTCCATACCCGCAGAACCGATAATCCTTGGGGTCGGGAACCAACCCCGCCCGCACGGCATTGAGATCAACGTAGGCGGCTACGATCCCCACTGCCAGGGATTGGTCCTCCAACAACTCGCTCCTGAACCGTTCGGCCCAGAGGGTCCCGAAGCTATCGTGCTTGCGGTTATACCACCGGCTAAACCCCTGCTTGAGCTCCTTCATGAACACCGACACCTCCCCCATCCGTCGCAAATAGGCTTGGCGAACCTTCGGCGGCAGGACCCCGTGGTCGGCCAGGGCTCTCTGCAACTCCTGCACCCTGGCATGCTTGGGGCCGTAGAAACCCTGGACCCGGCAGAGCAGCTCCTGGTCGGAGATCTCCGAAAGAGGGACGCGGACGACGACGTGAAAATGATTGGATAACTCCGAATGGGTGATGATTTCCAGGCCGCAGAACTGCGCCTGTTTCCAGATCATGCTTCGAAGTTTCTCCCGGTCGGGCTCCTGGAACAGGAATTGACCGCCGACACAACGGGACACGCAGTGATAAACGGCAGTACGGTCCCGAACCTTGATCCGTGGTTTACGCATGGTTGCTCTCCTCCTTGTTGAAAGCCTGGGGTGATCGTCCGACGCCGACAGCGGTTTCGTCAAGGATTTTGCATCCAGTTGAGGGAAATAATGAACCTGGCACCCTATCGCCTGGGGGATAAGGAACGGGGATAAGGAACGTGTCACCTTGTAGCGTCCGGGCGGTCAGGCGATGGTGAACCAGGCGATGGTGAACCTGACCCCTTGTCTGGCCCATGGTGAACCTGACCCCGTGTCAGCGCTATGGTGAACCTGACCCCGTGTCAGCGCTATGGTGAACCATGACCCCGTGTCAGCGCTCATCACGGCCTACACGCATTGACCTCCGTCTGCGGAAAGACTTGGGATGCGGAACGAACGGGCGCATACCTGTTGTGACGCACCGGAAAAGCCAGTTGGCCGGCGCCCGGCACTCGTCGAATGCGTGCCCATTTCAGGCCGGGAATAAGGATTGTGACGGGGCGCCCGGAAAGACAGTATCCGATCCAGACGCGATGAAGATCCGGATTATCCAGCTTCTGGGGGTCCTCGCAGTCCTGGTGGTGTTGGCAGGCTTGCGGTTCTGGCCCGAACGACAGTCCCAATCGGCTGGGGGGACGGATCTGAGCCGGCTGGCGGCCGAACTTCAGCAACTCGAGAGCCGTGAGGAGCGCATCGAAGAGACCGTGTGGGGAAAGGAGTTATTGGCGCAGCACTGCGGGCGTGTCGTCGAGGAACTTTGGGAGTCGATCAACGCCGCCCCGAATAAGCTCGAGCTGCTCGCCGGGCTCAACTTCAAGTCGATCATTCCGGGAGATCGGGAGAAGGTCACCATCCCTGAACATCGGATCAGCCTGTTTAAGCCTGCCGGTCCGGGGCCCAAATGGTATGAAGGCGACTGGCGCGATTTTCTGAACCGGTTGAGACGTGACGGTTGGGAGCTGGGTGCGGTGGAATTCCGACACAGGGGATTCGAGGTGGACGGGGCGGGACATCCGCGGCACAGCCGGTTTTATTGTGCGGGTCAATTGGCCAACCCGACGACGGATGAGCGCGCCACCATCCAGGGTGAACTGGGAGTGGAGTGGGGCCCCCAGCGGGAGGATGGTCTGCCCACGTTGCGGCGGCTGGATGCGAGTCGGCTGACCATCGCGACCCGGAGCGGTCCGCTTGGATTTCAGCCGATTCTTTCTTCGACCATTCAACCTCCAAAGGGTTCGTATTTCATCGATCCACTCATCGCTCAGGATCTCGATGGCGATGGCTTGCCGGAAATCATCCTCGCGGCGAGCAACACCATATTCCGTCGAAACCCCGACGGCGGATTCACCCGAACGAATCTGTGCCGGGATTCACCGGGACTGATTTTCACGGCAGTGATGGCCGACCTCGATGGCGATGGAATTATTGATTTTCTCTGTGCGCGGCGCGACGGGCTTCATCTCTTCCGCGGATCGGCGCGGGGAACTTTCGACGAACCGGGGCGGGCGGTGTGGGTGGCTGAGCCGCGGCTCCAGTACGGCCAGGTACTGACGTGCGGCGACGTGGATGGTGATGGCGATCTCGATCTCTGGCTGGGCCAGTATAAGCCGCCCTATGAGCGAGGCCAGATGCCGACTCCCTACTATGCCGCGAATGACGGTTATCCAGCCTGGTTATTGTTGAATAACGGGCATGGCGAGTTTAGCGATGCCACCGAAGCGTCGGGACTGTCGGCCAAGCGTTTTCGCCGTACTGTACAGCGGATCCTTCGTCGACCTGGACCGGGACGGTGATCTGGATCTACTGGTTGCCAGCGACTTTGCCGGGATCGATCTTTACCTTAACGATGGGCGTGGCCACTTCACCGACAATACTTCCACGTGGGTGCCGAAGCCGCACGGATTCGCGATGGGTCATGTCTTCGCCGATTTCAATCGGGATGGCCGTCTGGATTTCTTTGTGACGGGGATGCATTGTCCCACGGCGCTGCGACTGGATCAGCTTGGGCTCAGCCGGCCCGAAAGCGAGGACTACTCCCGGTTTCGGCCATTGATGGCAGCCGGCAATCGACTTTGGGTAGCCCGGCCCAAAGGCGGCCTCGAAGAGTCATCCATGAGCGGCTCGATCGCGCACTCGGGCTGGTCGTGGGGCAGCACCGCGTTCGATTGCGACAATGATGGCTGGCCGGATGTCTATATCGCCAACGGTCACGAGACCCGCCGGTCCGTTCGCGATTACGAACCCGAGTTTTGGTTGCACGACATCTACGTTGGAGATTCCGATGAGGACCTGGTCAAGACGGCGTATTTCGGGGCGAAAATCGCGCGCACCCGTGGTCGTGGCTGGTCATATGGCGGCTACGAAATGAACCGGCTCTATCTCAACTTCGGGGGCGCCGAGTTCATCGAAGTGGGTCATCTGCTTGGGATCGGTCTGCCGATCGATTGCCGCGCCACGCTCTCGGAGGATCTGGACGGTGATGGTCGGATGGATCTGCTAGTGACATCATTTGAAGTTTGGCCGGAAACCCGGCAAACCCTGCGAGTCTTCCGAAACGATCTCGATTGTAATGGCCATTGGATCGGCTTCCGGTTCCCGACGAGTCCGTCCAATCCATCGTCCATAGGCGCGTCGGTTCAGCTTCGCACCACACGTCATCGGGCGATCGCCCAGATCGTGACGGGGGCTTCGCACCGGAGCCAGAGCTCTTCCACGGTTCATTTTGGTTTGGGTCCGCTGGAGGAAGTCGAGGAGGCCCGGATTACGTGGCCGACGCACGATCCGGTGACCCTTCGCTCGCCCGCCGTCAACCGGTATCATGTCATTAAGTTCAATCGGTGAGTCAGAGATCCGCGAGCGGGCGGCGTATGCTCAGGCGATGAAGGAGACGCGGGAAACGATTTGCTCGATTAAGGCAGAGCCGGGGTGAGGAGCCGAAAGATGCGTCCCGGCCGGTCCATTGCCGGTAATTGAATGATCACCGAGCGATTCGTGGCGGCGCTGGCGACGATCGAGGCGGCACTCCAGTTCGCGCCGGAGAGCGACGGCATCGACTGCACCTGGTATGAATGGCCCGCGATGGCTTCGAACTGGAGTTCCAGCGCGCCTTCCTCCCGGTCGAGCATGAAACTGGAGAATTGGAGAACGCTGCTTGCATCGCTTGGATCGGTCCCCGCCCGGTATTCTTCCTGATTGGATGCGCCGTCCGCGTCTGGATCGCCGTCGGGGCCATTCAAGCCGGCAGAATCGCCGGGATCCAGCCCATGGTCACGTTCCCAGTCATCGGGCAATCCATCGCCGTCAGTATCGCCGGTGTAAAGGGTGAGCAGGGCTTCCCAACTTGTGGCCGTCCCGGCGGCGTTAGTAACAATGACCTGGTAAACACCCGCATTGTCCGGTCTGAGGGGGGCCAAGTTTAAAATGGGCTGCGTCGCCCCTGCAAGCGGTTGGCCATTGAAAAGCCATTGGTAATTCAGGGGCGATGTTCCAGCCACCTCAACGATGAAGCCGGCGGTTCCGCCGACGATCTGCGCTTGGCTGACCGGCTGGATGCGGATAACCGGGCCATAAATCGTTTCGACCACCTCGAGTTCGGCATCGAAACCGAGGTCCGAGCTGGTGCCATTGACCTGGTGGATTTCGACCGCCAACACATTGTCGCCGTTGCTCAGCAATTCGCGCGGCACCGGCGCGGTTTGCCAGGCATATTCGTCAGCGCCGGAAATGGCGATCTGCGCGAGAGTTGTGGTTAGGATCTCGCCCGGGGGCAGATTGTCCCGGAGAATTTCCGTGCCGTTGAGATAGGCCACTGCGCCATCGTCACGCACCAGGCGGAGTTCGGCGGCAGTGACGGCTGAAAGGTCATTCAGGAAGAAGGAATGTCGGAACCAGGACGTGATAAACTTGTCCGTCGCGTTCGGACCGAAGGAAATGACCGTCGCTTCGATCCCTTCGCCATAGCCGAGCCGGGCGTTTCCGGTCTTCCATGAGACGGCATTGAAGGTGGGGGCGGTCCAATCGGCAGGGGGCTCGGTTCCCGTGTCGAGGTAATTCCATAGGGCACCGGCGGGCAACAGCGTCTGATGTCGCTGGAGGGTCGGAACGGCAGTGACGGTGATTGGGGAAGATCGGGTGATGCCCGCATCGTCGTCGGCCACCGCGGTGAGCGCATAAGTTCCCGGAAGGGGCGGGGTCCAGAAAACCTCGAAGGGTTCTTGAGGGGCCAGGCCGATGGATTGGCCGTTTACGAAGTATTCAACCTGCACCACTTGCCCATCGGGATCGGTTGCCTCGGTGAGCAACGAAGTCTGAACATCCACTCCTACCAGGGCGTTGGATACAGGACGCAGCCAGGTCACATTGGGCGGTTGGGAACGCACTTCAATGGTGACCAACGGTGATACCGCGATCCCCATTTGGTTATCGTATGCCCGCGCAGTAAGGACCTGAATTCCCGCAGGGACATCCACCCAACGGAAAATGAAAGGGACTGTCGACGCTTCGCCCAGTTTCTCGGAGTGATTGAAGAATTCGACCCGGGTGACATCGCCATCTGAATCCGAGGCCACGGCTGTCAAAATGAGATCAACGGGCCGATCGAAAATAGTTCCAGACACCGGGCTCTGAAGGGCCACGACCGGCGGAAGATTCGGGCTGTTCACTGCGCCAGGCGTCGGGGAGGAAGCGAACCAGTGGACGGGATCATTGCCAAAGGCCAAAACGGGCTGGCGTTGCAGGGAACTGCCGAACCCGTCGGCGGCTTCGGGCCACGGGGCCTGGTCGCGGTAGGCCACCTTTTCCATCACGATGTAAGGCACCGCGTTGGAGTTCGGGTTGTCCGGGCGGAGGAGTTCGACCGTTTCGCCGGAATTGTCGAGCTTTCCCGTCCACGGTCCAAACACCGCCACCGACGAATCCAACTGGTAGGTGGATCTGAATTCCGACAGTAAGATCGCATTTGCGGGATTAAATCCCACGACGAGCAGGTGGCTGTCGGCCGCGATGGTTGCGCCGATGGGGAAATCGAAGTCGACGGCATTCCGGAGGCGCCAGGTATTGGTGGGATAGGCTGGGGAATAGAGAGGCACATTGGTGGCCGCGATGTTTCGCAGTTCGAGGTATTCATCGAGATCGTTGTCGCCACCGTCAGAATCGGCGGGATGATACATGATCTCCGAGACGACCACCGGGCCGATCAATGGCGGGGCATTGGTTGATCCCGGCGTGTAAGCGCTGGCGAGGACAAAGTGTTCTTCCCCCTGGCTGTTCACGTACCGGCCGAAAGCGACGCCGTTCGGCGATGCGCCAAACTCGAAGCCGTGGAAAGTTCCCACGAGATTGGTCGCGTCGTCGCCGGAGAACAGGAACACTTCGTCGCCGGTCGAACTGAAGGCAAAGCCTGGCGGGAGTCCTGGTTGCGGATTGAAGTCCGCCTCACTCAAGACTCGATAGGCGTCCGGTTCCAGGATTGTGTCTTGGGGGAATCGATATTTCTTCGGCGTGAAAAAATCATCGGTCAAAAACCAGCCGCCGATATCGACTGCCCCAGGCCCGGGATTCCAGAGTTCGATCGCATCGACCTGTGGCGGATCCGTGTGCACGAGGGCTTCATTGACGACGACCGTCATCGGCGCCGGAGGCGGCGGATCCGGCAGTCCCGGCGACCCGCCGATTCGGGCGCTGGGCCGCCAATGTGCCGCAGTGCCCCACTGATCCCAGGGCACGGTTTCGTCCCGCACCACGAGCGAGAAACCCAGGCCGTCGGTGATGGGGTACCAGCGGTTGTCGTATGCGAACTCGAGGATTTTTTCGCCGTGGGAGTCTTCGAGTCTAAGCGTCTCGCCGTTGCTGTCCAACGCCCCGCTGAATGGACCGGCAATATCGGCGACCGCGCCAAAGCGCGCCGTGAATGCGGCCGGGTTGCGAACTACGAGCACCGAAGCACTTGGTGCAAGGGGTGTCGGTGTGCCGCCAGGGAACGCGAACTGGACACCTTCGGTCAGGCGGATGCCCTGGAGATCCAGCGCGATCGGTCCGGTGTTCTTGAGTTCGAGATACTCGAAGTCCGGTGCGTCATGCGGCAGGCCCGGTATGGGATCTGGATGGTAGAAGATCTCTGTGATGCGCAGGTAGCGTTGGGCCGGGGAAGGATCCCCGACAAATGTCTGCGCCGCCTTCGGCATTCCCGCCGGGTCCAACAGAGTGAGGGTTTCTCCCCAGGCGTTGAGTTGTCCGGAATAATTGCCCTGTACAAATAATCCCTCGCCTCCGCGTGGGCTTGCGCCACGCGCGCGAAAGGCCCGCACGTCGGGTGTCAGATATAAGCTCCGGTGCGACGGGATAACCGTTCCCGGGAGGAAGGTGTGGCGAACAGCCCCTTCGATCCGCCAATCCGTGAGGTCCATGGCAAACGGATTCGTGTTGGTCAACTCGACGAACTCCTCCGCCTGGTTACCGGAGAGGGGATTGAACTCGATCCGGCCAAAGTTTACCGTGGCGTGCGCAGATTGCGGGGAGGGGATGCTCTCGCCGTTAAGCCGCGGGTCCTGGTTGAACAGAAACATGCGTCGGCCCGGGAGATGAAGGGAAAGAATCCGGCCCGCCTCGGTTCTCATGTCATTCCCGTTGCCCCAGGTGCCCCAGCGCGCATAGTCCAAGTCGGCATCGGAGGGGTCGATCCCGGGCGGATCCATGGCATCCATCATCTGTCGGACACGTGCCTCGATGCGGAGGTTGGCCGCAGGAGTGGCGGGGGACTGGAGGACGGTGTCCATGACCGACCGAAGGCGGCGCAGGACCATGGCGCGGAAATCCGGATATTGAAAAACAAGGTCATAGAGGCGGTTGGGAGGTTTTCCCTGCTGGGATAGATTGTAAAAATCGAGCACGTTGTCCTGGAACAACGTGTCGGTGAAGTAGCCCTGCGCGTCCAACCAGTTCCGGCCCCAGGTCAGATCGACGTCCCACGGCAGGATGTTCCATTCTCCGGAACCATCATTATCGCAATAGACGTAAAAGTTTTTGTGGCCGTGGTCCTGGCTGCTGCAGAGGACAAGACCGACGAAATAGCTGACCACCTGGGGCAGATCGAGATGATCCCAGCCATAAGCGGCGCGGAGATTCAGGGGACGACTTTCATCCAACTCAGCGACCAGCGCCTGCAGATCGCTGAAGTCTTCCCAACGCCGGGTCTTCTTTTCATTCCCTCCCGCGCTGCCGAGGTTGTTGTAGATCTTGTAGAGCGCACCGTTGGGATCACGACCGAGCCGTTCCAGCCACCGGTCATCGCCATCCTCCATCATATCGGCGATACTGAAAAACTGGCCGTTCCGCTGCACCCGCACCTGAAAACAGAAATGCCCCAGGCTGCCGGCTTCCGATATGAACTCGTAGGCCAGCGCGTTACGCACGCGGGCCTTATCCCCCCAGTTGGACATCAACCGAATGTCTTTGACACGTTTTTCGCCTGGTCGGTAGCGGAAGCGGTGGTCGGCGGTGAAATCGAGATTGTAGCTCTTCTTGGGGAATCCGCTCGAACTCTGGCCGTGGACGCTGATGAGCACGTTGTCGTAGAGCTCCCCTTCGTGAAATAGAGATGCGCGTGTCCCGGAGAACGTGTCCGCCGCCGCCACATTCTCAACGAACAGATGAACGAGTGGTAACGCGGATTGAATGGTGGGATCGAGGACTACCGTGCCCTGGTAGGCCTCCGAGTCGAGTGAGCCAGGGTACAACGGCCAGCGTGAGGAGTGGCCTTGTGCGTCCATTGCGGTGATATAATATCGGATGAGTTGGCCAATCGACGCCGCCTGGGCCGGGATGACCGCTGTCCATTGTTCATCACCGGCGGCGGCTCTCCCGCCGTCCCGGTATCGGTCATCGTGAGTGTGGATTCCGCACCGAACATCACCCGGTAGTGCAATTGCACACTGGAAACCGGCGAGAAGGCCGGGGTGACGTTAGCCACGACGGTCAATGAATCGGAATCCACTGGAATGAGCGGCACATGAGAGGCCCCGACCATGATAGGACCCAGGTCGGCCGTGCCCGTCCCGTTCGGGTTTCCCGGCGTCGGAGAAGTAAAATAGCGAGCCGCACTCGTCATCGCCCCGTCCTCAGTGGCAACCAACTCGGCCTGGAGCAGAAAATCCGGGTTTACGGCTTCGATATTGAGGCCCTGGATGGCGAGGCAATTGTCGCCGGCAACGAGGGCGCTGACGGCGGAAGTGAGATCGAGTTCCTGCCAGAAGACTGCCGAAGAATCGGCGTGTCGCTGGGTGGCGGCCGAGTTCCAGGAGGAGACCTCGGGCGCATTCAGGCTGGCCACCTCGATGCCATTGATCCAGGCCTTCAAACCATCGTCGTATCGAAGGCGCAGAGTCAGCCGATTGATGGAAGCAGGATCCGCCACCACAAATGGAAAACGGAGGTAGGCCGTGCTGTTGACGCGGTGCAGGGAGGCGCGGACATCCGTCGCGATGTAGGGGTTGAAATCTACGGTTGATGGTCCCTGGAATAGCCCGTTGATCTCATCGATCAAAAGCGCGCGCGTCCATACCGATGCCTCGTCAATCTGGCCGGCGAAGGCATTGCCGCTCTCGTCGAAGATACCACCCCCGCCCACGATGGAATGCATACGGCGAGCTTCCGTAGTTACCACCTCCACCGCTGCCCTCGGCAGACAAGATCCCATCAAGATAAACCTGCAACGTCGATGCCGAGCCGAGGGCGATCACGTGGTGCCATTCCTGGACCGGATAGGGGTAGAAAAGATCGACGGATCCCGCAGGGGTCCAAAGCTGGAGTGTCGAGCTATTGATGAACCCAAACTCGACGACATCATTTTGGCCCCATAATCCGGTCCGATCGGGTTGGTCCGTCGTCGGACGAATCCATCCGGCCATGGTGAAACCCGCGCGATCGTTTAGTAGCCCGGTTGGACCGTTCACATAATCATCCACTCCGTCGAAATACGGCGCCCTATTCTCCAACTCGAAACCCGCGAAGGTTGGTGGTATGGGGCCGACCTCACCCAATGCAGGATCGCCTTCATAGCGGCCCTGGCCGGCGTCGGCCCATGTCCCGAGGTTGGCGGCGACCAGGCCACTGGATTCGTCCAGCCTCCAATACAGCGCCGGTTCAGCGGTTTGCACCCGAGCGGCGTAGGACCCTTCAGCCGGGTCGGTCGCGCCCGTGTCGTAGCCCACGGCGTTGGTGATGCTCTGCCAGGAGGCGTCCACAAAGGCGGGTTGTGTCCACGAAAGACCCAGGTGCCCGTCAAGGGGAACGAAGAAGCGACCGAGGGCATTGGTTGCGATCAATACTGTCGAGTGTCGTTCCAGCCCAAAGCCGAACGAGACATCCCGAAATTGGCGAGGGTATGCTGGATCGAATACTGTGGCCAAGGTCACACCGTCCGGCATCACGAGCGCCAGATATTCTCCGTCTGAACTGAGCTTGAAATTAGTGTGTAGCGGCGACCCCGGTGTCCGTCGATCCTTCGCGGAAGCGAAGACGACCAGGTAGGCGTTCGCGGGGAGGTTCGTGCTGGGAAACATCCACTTCCGGCGATCGCTCTGATCATCGGTGAGAAACCAGCCACCGAGGTTTACCGGTGCCGTGCCGAAATTGGCGATTTCGATCCAGTCCTCAGCGCTTCCATCGTCATCTGCGATGACGGTTGTGTTGACAGCAGCGAATTCGGTCAGGCGCACCTGTGCTGAAACGGAAAAAGAAATTGCGACCGCGCACACCACCACGGCAGGTCGAAAGGAGCGAATTCTCCGAATGGACCACCGCAGGAGACCAGCTGAAACAATCATGGGCGAACCAAGCCACCAGCTGCAATCCGATCGCCTGTGGCTTGCCCGGAGCGTCGCAGGGCCAGTGAAGACCGGCAAGTAAATGTATGATTTTGAAAAGGGCGAACTTATCCCGATGACGCGGTGACGGGCACCGGAATGGGGGTAGCCGCCGACGTGAGTCGGCGCTGAGTTTGCGGCGGAGCCGAAGTGCGGAAGGGCAGGTCGGCGCGCTCGCACGAGCGCGGCTCCGGAGAGGGGGTAGCCGCCGACGTGAGTCGGCGCTGAGTTTGCGGCGGAGCCGAAGTGCGGAAGGGCAGGTCGGCGCGCTCGCACGAGCGCGGCTACGGAGAGGGGTTAGCCGCCGACGTGAGTCGGCGCGAGTTTGCAGCGGAGCAGAAGTGCGGAAGGGCAGGTCGGCGCGCTCGCACGAGCGCGGCTACGGAGAGGGGTTAGCCGCCGACGTGAGTCGGCGCTGAGTTTGCGGCGGAGCCGAAGTACGGAAAGGGCAGGTCGGCGCGCTCGCACGAGCGCGGCTACGGAGAGGGGTTAGCCGCCGACGTGAGTCGGCGCTGAGTTTGCGGCGGAGCCGAAATGCGGAAGGGCAGGTCGGCGCGCTCGCACGAGCGCGGCTACGGAGAGGGGTTAGCCGCCAACGTGAGTCGGCGCTGAGTTTGCGGCGGAGCCGAAGCACGGAAAGGGCAGGTCGGCGCGCTCGCACGAGCGCGGCTACGGAGAGGGGTTAGCCGCCGACGTGAGTCGGCGCTGAGTTTGCGGCGGAGGCGAAGTGCGGAAGGGCAGGTCGGCGCGCTCGCACGAGCGCGGCTACGGAGAGGGGGTAGCCGCCGACGTGAGTCGGCGCTGAGTTTTGCGGCGGAGCCGAAATGCGGAAGGGCAGGTCGGCGCGCTCGCACGAGCGCGGCTACGGAGAGGGCGTAGCCGCCGACGTGAGTCGGCGCTGAGTTTTGCGGCGGAGCCGAAATGCGGAAGGGCAGGTCGGCGCGCTCGCACGAGCGCGGCTGCGGAGTGGGGGTAGCCGCCGACGTGAGTCGGCGCTGAGTTTTGCGGCAGAGCCGAAGTGCGGAAGGGCAGTCAGCGCGCTCGCACGAGCGCGGCTACGGAGAGGGGGTAGCCGCCGACGTGAGTCGGCGCTGAGTTTGCGGCGGAGCCGAAGTGCGGAAGGGCAGGTCGGCGCGCTCGCACGAGCGCGGCTACGGAGAGGGGGTAGCCGCCGACGTGAGTCGGCGCTGAGTTTTGCGGCGGAGCCGAAGTGCGGAAGGGCAGTCAGCGCGCTCGCACGAGCGCGGCTACGGAGAGGGGGTAGCCGCCGACGTGAGTCGGCGCTGAGTTTTGCGGCGGAGCCGAAGTGCGGAAGGGCAGGTCGGCGCGCTCGCACGAGCGCGGCACCGGAGAGGGGGGTAGCCGCCGACGTGAGTCGGCGCTGAGTTTTGCGGCGGAGCCGAAATGCGGAAGGGCAGTCAGCGCGCTCGCACGAGCGCGGCTGCGGAGTGGGGGTAGCCGCCGACGTGAGTCGGCGCTGGACTTCCCCGCGCAAAAGCCCGATCGCCACAGCTTGCCACGCTCGTAGGCGGCATATACCGTGGTCTCACTTTGATTGACCAGGGGCCACAACGGAAGCGGTGGGTGAAACCGCTGGTAATTCTCGTCCTATTGGTCGCCGGGATTATCCTGCTGCGCCTGACAGTTTTTCGGCCCGCACCGGTGCCGGTCACCGTCTACCGCGTCGATAGGGGTCTCGTGGAAGACACCGTGGTCAACTCGCGCGCGGGCACGGTCCAGTCCCGGCGACGTGCGGGCATGAGTCCGGGCATTCCGGGGCTGGTGACCCGGATTGCGGTGGAGAAAGGATCCCACGTCAAGCAGGGGGAGGTCCTGCTCGAACTGGATGACAGCGAACATCGGGCACAGGTCGAACTCGCCAAACGATCATTGGAGGCCGCGCGCGCCGGCGCCGAGCAGGCACGGGTGGAAGCGGAGCAGGCAGAGCGGTTGTCGAAGCGGACCCGATCGTTGGCCGAGGCTTCGGTGGTCTCGGAGACGGCGCTCGAACTGGAAGTCACCCATGCCCTGACCACGCAAGCGGCGAGCGTGGCGGCGCAAGCCCGGGTGCGGGAGGCGGAAGCGGCGCTGGAGGTGGCGCGCGCGACACTGGCGAAGACGACGATGACGGCGCCGTTCGACGGGGTGGTGCTGGATATCACCACGGAAGTCGGGGAATGGATCAGCCCGGCGCCGCCCGGTGTATTCATTCCGCGGGTGATCGATTTGATCGATCCGACGGCGCTCTATGTCAGCGCGCCCATCGATGAAGCCGATGTCGGCCGGCTTCGGATGGGATTGCCCGTCCGAATCACGCTGGACGCTTTTCGCGGGCGCTCCTTTGAAGGCACATTGACCTACGTTTCGTCGTTCGTTGAAACGCGCGAGGACCAGAATCGGACATTGCGGGTGGAGGCGGTTTTCCAGGATTCGACATTGCCGAAGAATCTCCTGCCGGGGCTCTCGGCGGACCTGGAGATCATTCTGGACCGCCGGCCCGACGTCGTGCGGATACCGTCGTATGCCTTGCTGGAGGGTGACAAGGTCATGGTGTTGCAGGACGGTGTGCTCGTCGGAAAAGTGGTCACGCCGGGTCTGCGCAACTGGAGTTATACGGAGATCACGGCAGGTTTGGCCACGAACACGCCGGTGGTGGTGTCGCTCGATCGTCCGGAAGTGGTGGCGGGCGCCCGGGCGGAGATCGCCGGGGAGGTCAAGCCGTGATTGAGTTGACCGGGTTGGATCGCACGTACGTGGTTGGGGGCAGTCCGGTGCATGCGCTCAAGGGGGTCGATTTGCGGATTGAGGCGGCCGAGTATGTATCAATCATGGGGCCGTCCGGCTCCGGCAAGTCGACGTTACTGCATATCCTCGGATGTCTAGACCGCCCGACGGCGGGCTCTTACCGGTTCGCCGGACAGGAGACTGCGCGCCTGACCGAGGCGGAGTTATCACGGCACCGGCGCCATCAGATTGGGTTTGTCTTCCAATTCTTTCATCTCGTGCCGCGACTCACCGCGGCCGCGAATGTCGAACTGCCGATGATCTTCGCGGGGATACCGCCTCTTGAACGGCGCGAACGGGTGCAGAACTCGCTGGCGGTGGTCGGCTTGACGGCGCGCGCGGGGCATCGACCGGACCAGTTGTCCGGGGGTGAACAGCAGCGGGTTGCCATCGCTCGCGCGGTGGTCATGGGTCCGGCGTTGTTGTTGGCGGATGAACCGACCGGCAACCTGGACAGCGCTTCAGGTGGGGAAGTGGTCAGTCTCATTGAACGAATGAATCAGGAGGGGCTTACCCTGATCGTGGTGACCCACGACCCTCAAATCGGTGAACGCGCTCACCGCCAAATCCATCTCAAGGACGGCGCCATCCTCCGCGATGAGCGCAAACATGGAACAGCAGAGGTTCGACAGTGACCCTGATTGACGCATTCCGATTCGCCGCGGGGGCTTTGCGGGGTCACCGGTTGCGGACCCTGTTGTCCCTGCTTGGAGTGGCCATCGGTGTGGCCTCCGTGATTCTCCTGACCAGTCTCGGCGAAGGGGCACGGGGCTATGTGACCGGCGAGTTCGCGTCGTTGGGGTCGAATCTGCTGATCATCGTGCCGGGGAAGACCGAGACTCGTGGTTTGGCGCCGTTGGTGAGCTCGGCGCCGCACGATCTGACATACGCGGATGCGCAGGCTTTGGTTCAACGGATTCCTGCCATCGGCAGCGTGGCGCCCCTGGTCGCCGGGACAGCCACGGTGAGGGCCGGCGAGCATCAGCGCGAGATCACGTTATTCGGGTCGACCCGGGAACTCCTCGAAATCCGGCATATGCGCATGAGCTCGGGCCGGTTTCTGCCTCGGGAAACGCCGGACGCTGCGGTTTGCGTGCTGGGGGCGAAGGTTCGGCGCGAGTTATTTCCAGATCAAAACCCGCTCGGACAGTTGGTTCGGATAGGGGATTGGCGGTTCCGGGTTGTTGGCATGATTGCTCCTCGGGGGACGTCGATCGGCATCGACCTCGACGACGTGGTGCACATCCCGGTGAAGACGGCGCTGCGAGTGTTCAATCGCACCGGGCTGTTCAGGATCCTGGCGGAAGTGCCCATTCACGCCGATCTGGACAATGCCGGCGAGCGCGCACTCGAGTTGTTGAAGGAACGACATGGCGGCGAGGAGGACGTGACGATCCTGACCCAGGATTCCATCCTGACCAGCTTCAACAATATTCTCCGGGCGCTGACCGCGGCGTTGGCAGGGATCGCGGCGGTCTCGTTAGGCGTTGCCGGGATTGGGATCATGAACGTGATGTTGGTCTCGGTGTCGGAACGCACGCGCGAGATCGGGCTTTTGAAGGCGCTGGGCGTCACCTCGTCGCAGGTCGTGGCAGTATTCCTGGTGGAATCGGCGATTCTGTCGACCGCCGGCGGGTTGCTCGGGCTGGCCGTGGGATGGGGCGGAAGCGCGGTGCTCCAGAAGCTTTATCCGGAGTTTCCGTTCAATCCACCAGTTTGGGCAATGCTCGCCGCCCTTGGAGTGGCGGGTTCGGTCGGCCTCGTATTTGGAATCGTGCCGGCGCGGAGCGCGTCCAGACTCGACCCGGTGGGGGCATTGATGCGGAGGAAGGCGTGAGCACACGCGATCTATTGAGGCTGGCGTGGCAGTCGATCTGGTTTCATCGACAGCGCTCCTTTTTGACCATGCTCGGCATCCTGATCGGGATCGCCTCCGTGATCCTGTTGACTTCGATTGGCGAGGGGACCCGACATTACATCCTGTCCGAGTTCACCCAGTTCGGCACGACGCTGGTGGCCGTCAATCCGGGACGCATCGAGACGAGTGGCCTCCCCGGGGCGCTTGGCACCACGGTGCATCCCCTTACGGTGGACGACGCCGAGGTGCTCGGTCGCATCCCGGGCGTGAAACGAATCGTGCCGGTGGTAATGGGAGCGGGGCCGGTCGAGCACCGTGGGAGAACCCGTAACATCTTTGTCTATGGAGTCACTGCTGATGCTCCGGAAGTGTGGCGGATGCCGGTGCGGGTGGGCCGGTTTCTGCCGCGGCTTGACCTGGACCGCAGCGCGCCGTTGACAGTGCTCGGGCCGAAGGCCAAGCACGAGTTGTTTGGCGAGGAGAACTGCCTCGGCCGCCACGTGCGGATCGCCGGCCAACGTTACCTCGTCATCGGAATCATGCAGCCGAAGGGGCAATTCCTCGGGTTCGACATTGATGACAGTGTTTACATCCCGGTGGCGAATGCGCGGCAGATGTTCAACCGTGAGGCGCTGCAGGAGATCGATGTGTTGGTGGCCAATGCCTCGCTCATCGAACCCGTGGTGGCGCGGATGAAATCGATTCTGAAGGAGCGGCACAATCGGGAGGAAGATTTTACCGTGACGACTCAAACCGGGATGCTCGACACGATGGACCGGATCATCCGGATGATCAGCATGGCGGTGGGTGGAATTGGGGCCATCTCGCTTTTGGTCGGCGCCATCGGCATTCTCACCGTCATGTGGATTTCGGTGAACGAGCGCACGACGGAGATTGGTTTGTCCCGCGCGATTGGCGCCACGCCGGCGCAGATTCAATGGTTGTTCCTAATCGAGGCAACGCTCCTCTCGACCCTGGGTGGCAGCATGGGGTTGACGGTCGGCATCGGCATCGCGCGCTTGCTCCAGGCGCAATTTACCGCGCTTCCAGTCCATACGCCGTGGACGTTTGTCGTCGCCGCTCTCGTCGTCAGCCTGGTCGTGGGTCTCGCCAGCGGTCTGTTGCCCGCCCGCCGCGCGGCCGCCCTGGATCCCATCGTCGCCCTGGCCGAGGAATAAGGCAGGGACCCATGCGGGACAACGGCGACCCGAAGAATGGAGCCGGCATCTACGAAGAGAACGAACGAGAAGTAGCGCCCGCTTCTTCGATTTCAGGGCCATGGACGGAAGCACCGGAGGGACGAGCTCCGCGAGTCCCCATATTTACCCTGAGTTCAGGGAGGGCCTCGTTTAACTCGGCCCTCCGAGTAAGGTTGGTTTTCCAAGGAGTTTGTCTCCGTATGCTGCCACCGAATGATTCGCAGGCTGCATTTAATGCTGGAAGACGTATAAAGGGAGTCGGTAATCGGGTCGGTCGTCGAAGCCCCTGGCAGCCCGCGGTGGGTAGCCCTGCCCGATCAAGGACAGCCAAAAGTCCGGCCCAATTGTGTGAGACCTATCTGCCAAGGCATCGATTGCGATCACGTCCCGACGGTTTCTATCGCCAAGGGAAGCCGAGTTGGTTTGAATGCCGCCGTGACCGCGGCAATTCAGAAGAACCTGTTCGACGCGGACGGCCAAGTCCGACCGCTTCGGCTCATGATCCACTTTTCGGCGGTGCGCGGCGACGTTGCGTTCACCTGGTTCGAGGAAGGGCAGACGGATACCTTCGCCGAGGGCATCCTCGCTCCATTTGAGGTCCGGAGTTTACACGACCTGGGTTTGACGCTGACGTGCCGTGGAGAGGTGACGCACGATGCGTGTACCCAACACACCGCTTCGGTGCGCGGCTTGATCAACCGCATGCGGAAGCGCCTGCCAGTCCCGGATGCCGCGGTGCAGGTGTGCCTCGAATTGGCGCGGGATCATGGTCAGGTGAAGGCGGGCGAGGTTTATCCTCAGCCTTTTTCCTCGCCAAGCGAATTGTGGACCTGGACCGCCCGGCTAATGAGCGCCTTTGCGCGCTTGGTCGATCGGTCGTGGGAACGCGAGCCAACGCCGGCTCAGGAACGGAGTCAACTCGCCCTTCAACAGGCGCTCAAATCCAGTTTGTCGGGCGGTGTGCAGGGCGCGGCAAATCCTTCTGGCGATGAAGTGACGGTTGAATTCATCATCGATTACCGCCGGGGGCAAATCCGTGTGGAGTGGCGTCAGCCGGCGCGCGAGGGGGATGCGCTGGCGACCGGCAAAGTCACGTGCATCGACCCGGATGAATTGACGTGGGAATGGACCGAGGGATCCGATCCCGAGTTGTTGTGGTCGACCTATCGGCGAGGGTCGGTGCGCCAGCGACTGCGCCAGTGGCGAAACCGGTTTCCGATTTTGGATTCGGCGATCCGCGTGCGGTTAGTAAAGCCCGGGTCGGGCGCGGATCGTCCGGCAGCGTTCGAGGATCCTCCGCCCTGGGAGGAGGGAGGACCCTGGCAATGGCTCGAGGACGTAGTTCTCGAAATGGCTGGGATATTGCGTGCTCGTTTCGACCCGTGGAAGCATGGGCTGCCGGATCCTGACCTGGATGAGCTGACCGAATTCGGGGAAGCGAGCCGAATGTTGGCCAGGCGCGGGCGCAAGCTGGCCGAGGCCGAAGCGCGATTGCGCGAGGGAATGCACGTGGCGGCGCAGAAGCGCATGATCCGTCAGGCCGAGATGGGCGCAGCAAAGCTGGCACAGAGCGCCCAGGCTCGTTCGAGGAAGGAGGCGATCGACACGCCGTCGCCGCAGCGTCCACCGTTGCCGGCCTTGCCGGTGCGACTTGACGCGGGTGAGCTGGCGTTGCAGGACACGGTATTTGCGCTTACCGATCTAGGCGGTTATTTCCTGCGGGAACAGGCGGCGCGCTGGTGGGTGTCGAATCAGACGGACGATTTAATCTGTCTGCCCTTCTGCCGCATCGCACGTCTCGAGTATCAGATCCGCACGGCGCTGCGCGTCATTGGCCCATTGCGCGGACGGGCGCTGCTCTCCGACGAAGTGGGGCTGGGGAAGACCATCGAGGCGGGGCTGGTGTTGAAGGAATATCTGACGCGCGGGCTGGTTCGCCGCTTCCTGGTGTTGACGGTGCCTTCGCTGGTGGATCAGTGGGCCGAGGAACTCGAGGAGAAGTTTCATTTGCAGGTGTCGACGACCAACGACGCGGCGTTCCGAGCCGATCCGGATCTGTTCTGGGCCGCGGGGGACGCGGTGGTGGCGTCGTTGCACACCGTGAAGCAGGCGGCGCATTTGGCGCGAGCGCAACAGGTGAAATGGGATCTGTTGATCGTGGACGAGGCGCATTACTTGCGGAACCGGTCCTCGCAGGCATGGCAGGCGGTCAGTTTGTTGCCTCGCCAGTTTCTGTTGTTGTTGACCGCTACACCGGTCCAGAACTCGATCGAAGAACTCTATAATCTGGTGACCTTGTTGCAGCCCGGCCATCTGCCTTCGCCGAAAGAATTCCGCACGCGGTTTGTGGATCCAAAGCGACCGCATCGACCGCGGGAACCGGACGAGCTGAGGCGTCTTTTGTGGCAGGTCATGATCCGAAATACCCGCGCCAACGCGGGGCTCGAACTTCCGGCGCGCCGGGCCGAAACCGTGGTTTTCGAGCCGGCGCCGGCGGAGGCGGCATTTCAGGCGGAATGGGAGCGGGAGTTCCGCGCGGTGTTGGGGCGGCTGAAGACCAGCGAAGCGAGTTTGTGGGGGCGACTGGTGTTGCAGGCGATCGGCAGCAGCCCCGCCGCCTGGCGACGGGTGCTCGAACGATTCCCGGACCGGACTGAGAGTCGGCGATGGATTGGAGGGCATGGACTCGAAGAGAGCTGGGAGCGCAAATGGCGAATCTTGCCACCGCTTGCGGCCGGTGAAGGCGGCGTGGTGGTGTTCACGCAGTTCCTCGAAACCCAGGCCGGACTGGCGCGGGCTCTCGCAGAGAGCGGCGTGCCCACCCATGCCATCCATGGCCAGACGCCGGCCCCCCAGCGGCAGCCGATCACGGAGGCGTTTCGACGCGAAGGCGGCGCGCTCCTGTTGACCCACAGCGGTACCGAGGGACGCAATTTGCAGTTCTGCCATCGGCTGGTGAACTTCGATCTGCCGTGGAATCCGATGGAGATCGAGCAACGTATTGGCCGGCTTCATCGCATCGGCCAACAACATGTGGTGCGCATCCACAACCTGGTGAGTAACTAGAGGTTCCGTGCGCTTTTCTCAACAAAAACATTCGGAGGCTCGAGTTCAGAGCGGAAGTCGCGACCCGGCAGGGCACGCCGATCCACCAGCAGTCCCTCGGCCCGGAGGTAGGCCCGGCCATTCAGGTCCACGGTGGCGAAACGTTTCCCGCGTCAAAACTCCAATATCCTGTCTGTTAACTCCGGCACAACTAAGAGCGGTGGGCATCCCCATGGATGGGGAGCGCCCCGCGGATGGGTGATACTATTTCCGTCCGTCAGGGTTGTTGCGGAGTGACGATGCGATAGAAGCGCGGTGTGGCGTCGATGGCGTTGGGTATGACTACGGTCGTAATCCCGGTGCTGGATTGGGCGGAAATGTTGTTCAGCGTGACCCACGGACTGCCGGGCGCCGACGGACGGGATTGCATGGAGTAAGCTCGTCCGGCGACGGCTTCAAACCGGATTTCGAGAGTTGTCGGGTTCGCGGGGAGCGGGTCGATCCCCACGATTTTAAGAACGCTGTCCGGGTCGCGCGGGTCGGTATCGGCGAGGTATTCCTCGTAATTGGTATGGCCATCGCCGTCGGGATCGGCGGTGTCGCCGCTGATGGCGGGATCGAGGAGTTCGGCGGCGGTGAAATGGGCGGCTTTCCAATCTTCGTAGTCGTCGCCGGAGACAAAGATGATGAGGTCGTCACTGGCCACGAGGGCGGTGTCATTTGCGATCAGCCGCAACGTGTAGGTCCCCGGCAGGCTGCAGGTGGCTGTGGTGCGAGGCGCGGCTGGATTGGCAAAAGTGACCGTGCCCGGGCCGTCGACTTTGACCCAGCCGATGGTGAGCAGTCCCGGAGGAATGGGAAGGCCATCATCGGCGACCTGGCCTTCGAGCAGCGCGAGGTCCGTCGGAGCGATGGTCTGGTCCGGGCCGGCGCTGACGGTGGGCGAAGTGTTGATCGGGAAGGCGGTGCCGGTGGCGTAGAGATCGAAGCCCAAATCGCTGCTGGGGCCGTTGAACTGGTGAACGCGAACGGCGAGGATGTTGGCGCCGTCGACGAGGAGGGCGGGATCGACGGCCTGTTCAAAGAACGTGGTTTCATCCGCACCGCCCACCGCGGTACTGGCGGTGGTGGAATAGGCGATATCGCCTTCGGGCATGTTACTCCGGAAGACTTCGGTGCCGTTTAGATAAACGATTGCGCCGTCATCGCGGCGCAGACCAATTTTGAGATTGCTGACGGTGGCGGCGTTGGCCACCTGGAACGAGCGGCGGAAGAAGGTGGTGAGGTGCTTGTTATTGGCGTCGGGGCCATAACTGACGACGGTCGCCTCATCCCCATCGCCATAGCCGAGTTTAGCGGGGCCGCTGGACCAGGATGTGTCATTGTAAGCGGTGCTCGACCAGTTGGCGGGGGGATCCGTGCCGGTGTCGTTGTATTTCCAGATGGAACCTTGCGCGACCAGGGTGGCGGGAGAGGTGTTGCGAGAGACGGTGACGACCACGTCGCCGGTGGTTTGAAGTTCGCCGTCGTTGGCCGAGAGTCGGAGGACATAGATGCCGACACCGGGGAAGCTCGCCGTCGAGTCGAGGCGATTCGGAGAATCGAACCAGGCGGGTCCAGGTCCGCTCACCTGCGACCAAGTGATGGTGAGTGCGCCGGGCGGGTTGGGCACGCCATCGTCGGTCGCGGCACCGCTGAGCGCAAGGCTCGCGGGAAACGTCGAAGTCACGATCGATACGTCGGCGCCCGGGCTGACGTGGGGAGGCCGATTGCCAGTATTGGGTAGTCCGGCGGACGGCGCCCCCGGACTGGCGCGCCAGTTGATCGGATCATCGCCGTATGCGGCGGCATTCAGACGTTCGAGCGATGCGCCGGCCCCGGCTGCTTCAGTCGGCCACGGCGCGACATTGTCGTAACGGACTTCGTCGACGACAATCTCCGGAATGACCGGGAGACCGTCGTCGCCAATATCCGGATTGTCCGGACGGAGCAGTTGGAGCCGTTCACCGCCATCCTGGAGGTTGCCCGGGAATGGGCCGAAGATGGGGACTCCGGCGGGAACGCCATTTCTGAGGCGGAAGGTGGCGGGATCGTCTGAAACGATGAGGAGCAGGCCGTTGGCGGCGATCTGGGTTGAGGGCGGGAAGGCGAACCCGATTCCGTTGAGCTGCCAGGTCAGGTTGGTAAACTCGAGATTGTAGAGCGGCACCGGGTTTGGAGTGATGTTTTTGAGTTCAATGAACTCGGCATCACCGGCGATGGGTTGATAGTGGATTTCATTGATGATGACGGGGCCGACGCGGGGTGGATGGTTCGTGCCGCCGAAGGAGTTTGAGCTTTGGGGGGGGTAATGGAGTTCGCCGGTGCTGGTGAGGTAACGGCCGAATGTAACTCCGTTGGCGGCGGCGGGAAAAGTGAATCCGTGGCTGTAGCCGGTGAGGTTGCCGGCCGCATCGCCCGAGTACAGGTAGACCTCTTCGCCGTGGGAACTGAAGGTGAAGTTGGGATCAATTCCGGGGATTGGATTGAAATCTGTTTCGTCCAACAAAATGAAACCGCCCGCAGGGATGACGGTCGGCGCGGGAATCCGATATTTCCTGGGGGCCGTCCGTTGATCGGTGAGATACCAATGGCCGACATCGACGTCAAAAGCATTGGGATTATAGAGCTCGACCGTATCCACGTCGGGCGGGTCGGTGTGGGTGAGGATTTCATTAACCAGAATGGCGGGGATGCTTGTCGATGGATCGTCGCGGCCGGGTGACCCGCCGGGAGAACTGCTGGCGCGCCAATTCGAGGCATCGTCGGGATCCGTATTTAGATTCGGGTTGACGGGCACGAGCGAGAACCCCGCGCCGTCCGGAGAGATCGGCCACGGTTCGGCGTCGTAAAACCGGACCGAGAAGATCGGAGTACCGACGGCGTGACTGAGCGTGAGCCTTTCGCCGGAGTTCGCGAGGTGGCCGGAGTAGACGCCATCGAGTTGGACACCGGGATGGGCCTGGCTGAAGGCGTTGGAATTGGCGGCTAGGACGATAAAGGCGCCGGGATCGAGCCGCGTGCCGATCGGGAAGGTGAATTGAATGCCGTCAGTGAATTGGACGCCGCTGAGATCGAGTTCGACCGGACCGGTATTCTTGAGTTCAAGGAACTCGAGTTGATTGCCGGAGAAGGTCTCGGTGGCGGGCGGATTGTACATGATCTCGGTGAGGTAGAGATTGGTGAACGTCTGGATAAGGGTAAAAGTGGCGGCATTGAGGGCGCTCCACGCGGTGTTGCTCAGGACGCGGGCCCGGACCTCGGCAGATTCATCGAGCGCGACGGTGCCGGTGTAGATCCGAGCCACGGGTGAGGCCGCGCCACCCCGCAGGCGCGGGTCGGAACCATCCAGGGTGTAATAGATAACCCCGGTCGGTGCATTCATTGTAAGGCCGAATCCGGGCTGGACGTTACCGCCATGCTGATTGAACGAGGGGGCGACGACGCCGGGGTAGAGACCCCCGTTGCGGAGTTGGGCGAGGACAATCGCGGTGCGTTGGGGCAGGATGTTGTTGACCACGTTGTTCACCGCGCCCAGCCAGTCCGAGCGTGTGAATGGGGTGGCGCGTTTGGCATCGCCCCAGCGGGCGGATTCACCGACAACGGCGCGGTCGAGTTGCCCGGTGCGGGCGAGGAAGAGTTCGCGAACGCGCTGGGGAGTGAGGACGCCATTGTTGAAGAAATGGCGGTGGACATGATCGGCGACGGCCAGTCGGAATTCCGCATTCGCTTGGAGCTTTTGCCAGATCCATTGAGGGCTGCTGTATAGGACGGAAGTGTCGCCGGCAGGGTAGGGGCCCATCCGGTTTTCATTGAGGTTCAACAGGGTGTGCTCAGCGTCATGCACGAAGAACCTGAAGCCGGCGGCGCCCATTCGGTCACGAACGGCGTAGAAGTTATTAGGGCGGGTATTGCCGAGAAAATTTGAAATCGGGGCATCGAGGTTGCCGCCGTAGAGGATGATGAGCATGTAATCGATGAGATTGGGGACATCGATCAGGTTTTCGTAGGCGGGATTGGGTGTGCCGTCCAGGTTGTTCCCTTGAACGAACTGATACGCGGCGTCGGAGGCGAACCCGGCCTGAGCGAGTTGATAGAGGCGGGTCCAGGCGTTCATGTTGCCGTCGGTGGCATTGACCGTGTACGGGCCGGCCTCGACTTTGAGCACGTCGTAATCTTCGCGCCGGCCGCCGTAATAGGTTTCGCCGAAGGATGCTTCGGGGCGTTCGCAGGTGTTGAAGACTCCCCAGTACTGGCCGTTGATGTATAGGTGATAGAATTCGCCGCGTTCGGCCTGATGTCCCATGGCGAGCTGGAGATCGCGATTGAATTGGTCGCGGACGAAGATGCCGCGGCCATCGCCCTGGAAACTCCAGGAATAGTTCTGGAACGTGCGAAGGTCGATCTTATCGAAGGAATCCGCACCATAATCGTCGAAGAGGGGATACTCGAGTTTGGTCGCTCCGTATTCGGCACGGAAGAAGAGCCGGAACGCGTGCTTGGGATTGTCAGTGCTCCGACTGAACCCTCCGCGGATCCGGATGCCGGCGGGGATTTGAAAGCCTTCGGGGCCGTCGGGGTTGATGAGTTCGATCGAGCAAGGGCGTTCCCAATTGATGCCGTCCTGGCCGGGATTGGCGTAGATCCCGGTGGCGGGGTCAAACAGGTCTTTGAGATCCATAACGATCGAGAAGCTCGGGATCGCCGTGAGATCTTCCTGAAGCGTCGATGCGTAGGTGGGGTTGTTGACCACATCGGGGTCCATGCCGTAGTCGACGACGTTGGCGCCCCAGTTGGACGGCCATCCGGGCGGCGCCTGGCCATTGGGCGACTGCCGAAGGATGTCGTCGAGGAAGAGATAGGTGCGAGTGGCGACGGGCGAGGCGTCGAATTGATCTTTGAAAGTGGCGGCGCGGAGCGTCGTGGTTCCACTGATGCGAAGAGGGGAGGAGTATGTGAACCCGTTGTCGAGGGCGGGCATTGTGCCGTTGGTGGTGTAAACGATCGTGGCGCCCGGAGTCGTGGTGGTCAGCTCCAGATCGAACGGATCGGCGTAGAAACCATGATCCACACTGAATCGCGGGCTGGCGGTGAACCCGACGATACCATTCCCGTTCAGCGTACCCGGCGTGGGTTGGGTGAAATAGAGCGGGGCTACTGCTTGGACCCGGTACTCGACGAGTTGCGGTTGGATCAGGAAATTGCCATCGGCCGCGGACGCGTTAAGGCCTTGGATGGCGAGGGCATTTGCGCCGGCGGAGAGAAGCCCGAGACGATCGGAGATGTTGATATCTTCAAAGACCAGACTGAGGTCGGCCGGGCGGACGTCCGTGGCGGCCGAATTCCACTGCGGAACCGCGGGTGCATTCCGTCGGGCGATTTCCTGGCCGTTCAAATAGGCGACGAATCCATCATTATAACGGATTCTGAGGGTAAGGGACTCGATGGTGGAAGGATCGGCGAGGTTGAACGGCACCCGCAGATAGGCGGTGGCATTGTGGTTCCGCATTTGTATGTCGATGTCGGTGCCGATGAATTCACGCAAACTGCCGCCACCGCCGCCCGCCACGGGAATTGAACGAACCGTCAAACCGCCGTTGGCCGTGTCGCCCACCAATCGGAAGGTGGAATCCCACGAGGCGCGACTGCCCGCGGCGGCAAAGAGTTCGAGGCCCGACCCGCCGCCACGCTCGTAAAAGACCAGGCGCAACGGATAATCGCCGGGTGCGGGAACATTAAAGGTACCCAGGGTGTCGTCGGGTCCGCGTGGGCTGGGATAAGAAATCTCGAATGAGCCGATGACCAGCCGGAAACCGTCGTCGCTATTGACGCCGAAGGTCCAAGGTCCCGCAGTGGGAAACGTGATCGTGGCGGTGGCCTCGATCACGAAATCTTCGACGTCGACATCGATCGTCTGGCCGGGGAACGTTCGATTGTTGGCGTAATGGGCTTCGCTGCCGGTGTTGAAATAATTGATCACTGGAGAATTCTCGGAGACGACGTTGACCTGTTGGGAGGGATTGGCGATGACTCCGTCGGCCGCGTCCAGGTTTTCGACGAAGACATTGGCCTTGTAATTGTGGACGGCGAATCCGGCCACTTCGGTCTCGAAACCGGCACCCAACGGACCGCTCAGCCAGGTGGACGGATTGAAACCGGTCGTTATCCAGGTGTTGCCTAATGCCCCGTCGACCGGCACGAGCACGCGAGTCGACGACGATTCGGGAAGGAAGATGTTGGTCGTGACGAGCTGGGCGACGCCGTACCAGATGTCGCGGAATTGTTCGGGGAAGACCGGAGCGAAGGCCGAGGCAACCGTTGTGCCATTGGTTTCCACTAACGCCAGGTATTCGCCCGCATCGCTCAGGCTGAAACTCGTGTGAAGCGGCGAGCTGGTGCGGTCCTTACCCGAGGCAAAGACCACGAGGAACTCCTTGGGCCCGATGATCACGGAGGGAAAGCGCCATTTGCTGAGGTCCGATGGGGTATCGGTGAGAAACCACCCGTTCAGATCGACTGAGGAGTCGCCGCTGTTGTAGAGTTCGATCCAATCCGGATGTTCGCCATCTTCATCGGCCAGGGTCTGCCCGTTGCTGGCCATGAACTCCGAGATTTGGACCTGGCCGAGCAGGGATGGGAGGCCAAGAAAGAAAAAAGCGAGAATGTAACGCAACGGGTGCATAATTGAGAGCTAGAGCACGATGAAGGCCAGCGGCCATGCGGGGTCAATTGATTGATTCAATGTTCGCCGGGGGAACGCGGAATGCCGATCCGCGGATCTTGCTGCGTGTCGAGGACAGAGGACGAACACGAGGAGAGGATTTTAAGTCCCCTCCTCCAGGTTCGTCTTTCTTCCTTTCGTCCTCGCCTCGCAAACCGCGCGTATAAGCCAACGCCCGCGTGGCATTCCGCTCACACGATCCGGGGACGGCGGGGGTGGTACACCTTGAGCCTTAAGGAAGAGTGCCTAAATTTGTGAGCTCGAACTCGGCCGTAATACGAGGTTGGTGATGGTCGAAACGGTGTCCTTATATTCCGGATCGTCGCGGAGTGTTTTCCAGGCCGGATCCTGGCCAAAATTGGCCCAGCCCTTCTTCATGGCGTCTTCGTTCTCGAAGCTGAGCATGTACGTCAAGTTCGGCAGCTTCGTGCCGATGAGGGCCTGACCGAAGAAGACGATCGGCATACCGGCGCGGCGGAAGATGGCGATCTCCCCGCCGGAATTGAACATTTCGATCTTCTTGAGCGCGCGTTCTTCGTTATGGCTTTCGTAAGTGCGCAACTGCATGAGGCGAGAATCGGATTTGGTGGGTGCGGCGAGTTCGGGCATTTCGTCGAACGCGAGGAGGAGGGAACTTTCAAAACGGGTGTAGGCGGGGTCGGATTGTGGCGCGTCGACGAGTTCGCCGGCATTGTTGATGAAATCGGAATCCTGCTTGATGCGGTCGATCAAGTGGACCACCGAATCCATGGATTTGTGAGGCATAAGGACATAGAGATCGGTGCTGTCGGCATCGAGCTTCAGATCCGGATTGTCGGCTTTGAGGAGCTTAAACACGCCAACCGGCCGAACGCCCGCGCGATTCACGGCGGGAATCGCAACGCGGCTGAGGAAGCTTTCAAATGCCTGTTGTTTGGCCGCGGAACTGAACTTGTAAGTGCGTAGCTCGAGCAATTCCTTGCTCGAGGGGGTGGAGGCAGCATGGGCGACTGACCCGGCGGCCAGCGAGAGGCCGGCGGCGGCGGAGGTGGTGAGGAATTCTCGTCGTTTCATAGGATGGCTCTGCTTTTCGTTGGTCTTTCGACCCCGTCACGCGGGGCATGCAATGGCTGACGGGAATCGTGCATAGCGCGCCTCGTCGGAAAAGGCAAACCACAATCGAAGCCGTGCCCTGTTTATGCCCTGAAACCGGAGGGCCGAGTTACACGAGGCCGCGAGTCAGGCGGAGAGAGGGAGGAGTGTGGGACTCGCGGAGCTCGTCCCTCCGGGGGCGAATATGCAAACCGGAGGGCCGAGTTACACGAGGCCCTGATCCGCCCAACCGACCGCCGGAGGGCCGAGTTACACGAGGCCCATTCTGTTCAACCGACCGCCATCACTTGCCCGGCAATCGTCCAGCGAGGGGCGCCTCAGGAGGATGCAAGGTCATATCAATGCGGCGGAGGGCGTTGCCAGATCTTGCCGTTTACCGGGCGCCTCGCTGAGAGCATCCTTGATCCTGTAAACAATCCAGCCAGAACTTGATCTGTCCGCAGCATGTTTGAGCGATCAAGGATTCTGGGGACTCGCGGAGCTCGTCCCTCCGGGGTGGCGCAGTGTGGGACTCGCGGAGCTCGTCCCTCCGGGGTGGCGCAGTGTGGGACTCGCGGAGCTCGTCCCTCCGGGGTTGGCACCAGTGTGGGACTCGCGGAGCTCGTCCCTCCGAAATAGAATGCGGTGCGACATTTGAGACCGCAGAAGAGCATTCACTTCCCCCGGGCGGCGCAGTAGGGTGCAGCGCCATGAATTCCTCGATTCAGCTCTTTGCCCTGTGCGGTAGCATCCTATTTTGCTCGTTCACGCCATCTCAGGCCGCGGAACTCCGTCCCGCGGTGCTGCTGGCGCCCGGCTCCGCCTCAGTTATTTCGCTGGATACACCCTTGTCCGTCGCGCCTGCCGGGACGCGGCGGATCGAGTTGATCGAGGAGGAAGGCACGGGGGCGATTCCAGCGACGCTGTTTTCTGCTCCCGCCGCGGACGGTGCGGTGGCCGCGGATATTCGTCGTCTTGTCGTCAGGCTTCCCAACCAGAGGCAGGGGGTTCGCCGTTTTCGCACCGAGCAGCCCAAGGATTCCACGGCACCCGCGCCACTTTTCAGATTCGAGCCCATGGACGATCGCTCGCTGGGTTTATGGGAAGGCGACCGACCCGTGCTGGTTTACAACCAGGGTGTGATGAGCAAGCCCGGAGTGCCAGTCGATCGCAACCGGAGCACGTACATCCATCCTCTTTACGGCTTGGATGGCGAGGTGTTGACGGATGATTTCCCGGACGATCACTATCATCATCGGGGTTTATTTTGGGCCTGGCCCCATGTCCGGTCGGGTGGGCGCGAGTATGATCTCTGGATGATCCATGGGGTGCATCACCGATTTGAACGCTGGCTTGCGCAAGAGTGTCGCGGCGACGCCGCACTGTTGGCGGTTGAGAATGGCTGGTATGCCGGCGACCAGAAGATCGTTCAGGAGCGAGTGTGGATCGAGGTCCATTCGGCGGACGATCAAGCACGGTGCATCGATCTCGAGTTTTTTTGGATCCCGCGGCAATCCGCGCTGGACCTCGCAGGTGCCGAGGGCAAGAGTTATGGTGGGCTCACCCTGCGATACGCTCCGCACACCTACTCCGTCATTACCACACCATTGGGGACAGGAGCGGATGATCTTGAGATGACGCCTTTGGCGTGGGCGGATTACTCTGCGCATTGGGCCGGCCTCGCTCAGTCCAGCGGCGCGGCCCTGTTTATTCATCCCGAACATCCGAATTATCCACCCACGTGGCTGACGCGACACTACGGCGCGCTTTGCATTGGATGGCCCGGGGTGGAGGGGCGGACATTTCCGGCGGACGAACCCGTTCGCTGTCGGTACCGGATTTGGGTGCATCGTGGAATGCCCGCTCAAACAGCAATCGCGGCTGCCTACGCCTCTTATTTGGCCGAGGCGCGGGTGCGCTGGGAGTAGCTGGCTTGAGTCGTTTCCAGGGAGTATTTTACCGCGCCTGCATCCTCGATGAAGATGTGTCGGGGGGCCTGCATCGTCCGCCGCGTGGGGCACGCGGCCTATCAAGGAGAACGGCTTCTGCCTACAGGCTCGGTGCCCTCACCGGGCGACCGTCGGCGCCGCCAACTTGAGGATGCGGCAGGCACGCCCCGTCACCGCTGCCGACTTGAAATCGCGTTGGGCCGGGGGCATGGTGTCGGCATGCAAGCCAGGGGCGGCAAAGTTCGCTTACGGGACGCGGGCGATTCATGAACGATGACACTCCTTTGCCCGGGGCACTGAACCTCGATTTCATCGAGGGGATCTATGCCGATTATGCGCAGGACCCGGCATCCGTGCCGCCCGAATGGCGGGCCTATTTCTTAAGGTGGGGTGAGGGCGATGGCGCGGCCCGGAACTTTCGGTTGGGACCCCATTTTCCCCGGCGGAGTCTATATCATGCCCAGGCAGCGCCGAAGCGACCGCAGGCGGAAGGAATGGCGGTGGGAGGGGACGCGCATATTCGGTTGCAGCATCGAGTCGATCGCATGTTAAGGGCTTATCGCGTGCGGGGGCACATGCAGGCCCGGATCGACCCGTTGCACACCGGTGTGCGGTACGTGCCTGAGCTGGATCCGCAGTACTACGGGTTTGGCGAGGCAGAAATGCGGATGGCCTTCGTGTGCGAGACGATGGAGGGGAAGGGTTGGCTCACTTTGCGCCAGATCCACAGCCGGTTGCGCGAGGTGTATTGCGGATCCATCGCCTTCCAATACATGCACCTGGACGACCTCAAGATGCGGCACTGGGTCCAGGAACGCATCGAAGGTCGCCGTTACTGGGAACCACTGGAGCGCGAACAGCAGCGTCGGATCCTGGCGCGACTGACCAGCGCGGTGGTCTTCGAATCATTCCTGCGCAAGAAATTTCTGGGCGCGAAAAGTTTTTCATTGGAGGGAGGGGAGAGTCTCATTCCGCTCCTGGACCTGGCGATTGATCGGGCGGCGCAGCAGGGAGTGGGAGAGATCGTGCTGGGGATGGCGCATCGGGGCCGGTTGAACGTCCTGGCGAACATTATTGGCAAAAGTCCCCGGGAGATCTTTCGGGAGTTTGAAGACAAAGATCCGGACCTTTTTTTGGGTGGTGGGGACGTGAAGTATCATATGGGTTACAGTCGTGATTATCGGACGGCGAGCGGATCGCGCGTGCACTTGTCGCTTTGTTTCAATCCGAGCCACCTCGAGTTTGTCAATCCTGTGGTCCTGGGCCGGGTGCGGGCGAAGCAGGATCGGACTGGAGACGTGGATCGAGAGAGCGTCCTTAGCCTGATGATACATGGCGACGCGGCCTTTATTGGCGAAGGTATTGTTCAAGAGACGCTGAATTTGAGTCGGCTTCACGGTTATCGTGTTGGAGGCACGGTTCATGTCGTCGTCAACAACCAGATTGGATTTCACGACCTCGCCGTCCGAGGGCCGCTCGACCATGTATGCAACGAGCGTGGCCAAGATGCTGCCCGTGCCGATCCTGCACGTGAATGGTGAGGACCCGGAAGCGGTGGCGCGTTGCATGCAATTGGCGATGGACTTTCGTCACACGTTCAAACAGGACGTGGTGATCGACATGTATTGTTATCGGCGTCTGGGACATAACGAGGGCGATGAACCATCGTTCACGCAACCGCAGTTGTACGATCGGATCATCAAACGTCCTTCAGTTCGCGACGGTTACCTGGATCACTTGTTGCGGTTGGGCGGGATCACCCGGGAAGAGGCGGATGCCATCGTTCAGAAGAGGCAGGCTTCACTCGAAAAACATCTGGATGCGGCGCGCGCTTCATTTCATCGAATGCCTCCCAGCAGCCTCGAGGGGATTTGGAAGGACTATGCCGGCGGGCCGGAACCGACTGACGAGGAAGTGGCACCCGGTCCGGGCGAGGCGCAGTTGTCCCACTGGCTCGAGCGCTTGTGCGAGATACCGGAGCACTTCAGTCTTCACCCCAAGCTCAAGCGCTTTCTCGATCAACGGCAACGCATGTCTCGCGGAGAGCAATCGTTGGATTGGGCTGCGGCCGAGGCGCTCGCCTTGGCGAGTCTTGCGACAGGCGGTTGTCGGATCCGGTTCACGGGCCAGGACACCGCGCGCGGGACGTTCAGCCAGCGGCACGCCGTGCTGCATGATTACGAGACCGGGCTTACGCACACCCCCCTGCAGCACATCGATCCCGAACAGGCGCCGGTCGATATTCTGAACAGTCCGCTTTCGGAGAGTGGCGTGCTGGGTTTTGAATACGGCTACAGTCTCGACTGTCCGGACGGGTTGGTTTTATGGGAGGCGCAGTTTGGCGACTTCGTAAACGCCGCCCAAGTCATCATCGACCAATTCATCACGAGCAGCGAAGACAAGTGGCGACGGTTGAGCGGGCTGGTGTTGCTATTGCCGCACGGTTTCGAGGGGGCGGGCCCCGAACACTCGAGTGCGCGGCTCGAGCGCTTTCTGGCGCAGGGTGCGGAAGACAACATCCAGGTGGTGGTCCCGAGCACGCCGGCGCAGTACTTTCATCTGCTCCGGCGGCAGGTGTTGCGGCGCTGGCGCAAGCCGTTGGTAGTCTTCACACCGAAGAGCCTGTTGCGCCACGCCCGGGCCGTCTCGCCCCTGGCTGACTGCGCCGAGGGGCGATTCCAGAAGGTCATTCCAGACAGTCGAGGTGCCGGGTTCGCAACGGTGAACCGGGTGTTACTCTGCAGCGGCAAACTTTATTACGAACTCGATGCACGCCGGGCGGAATTGAATCGTGAGGATGTTGCCATAGTGCGGATCGAACAATTATATCCGTATCCACAGTCGGAGCTCGAGGGGCTGCTGCGGTCATGCCGGGATGATACTAACGTGATCTGGGTCCAGGAGGAGCCGGAGAACATGGGGGCGTGGCGATACCTGCGGGTGACGGTCAGCATGCAATTCCTGGGGCGTTTACCCTTCAGTGGCATTTGTCGTCCGGCATCGGCGAGTCCCGCTACCGGTTCACATGCGGCGCACGAACTGGAGCAGGAGGAGTTGCTCCAACGTGCATTCAGTGAGGAACAACCCCAGCCGCGACCCCGCACGGAGACGATCGTCGGCACCAAACAACCGGGCAGTGCGCCATGAACAACTCGAATCCTATTGACCTCAAGGTCCCGTCGGTCGGCGAATCCGTCACCGAAGTTGAAGTCGGCGATTGGCTGAAGGAGGAAGGCGCCGTGGTCAAACTCGATGAAAGTATCGTGGTTCTCGAAAGCGACAAAGCTACCGTGGAAGTACCGGCGCCGGCCGCGGGGCGTTTATCCACCATTCTGAAAAAGAAAGGGGAGCGGGTGCAACCTGGTGATGTTCTGGGACGGGTCGAGCCGGGTCCGGTTGGAGATATCCCGGTCAAGCCGGAAGGAGCATCCGCGGCCCGGAAGCCAGTCGAGGCTGCGTCATCGGAACGGATGGCGGCCCCGGCGCCATCCGAAGCCCGGGTTATGCCGGCGGCGGCGAGGCTGATGGCGGAGCGGGGAGTTGTGCTGGACCAGGTCGCGCCTACCGGGCCGGGAGGACGGGTATTGAAGGAGGATGTGGATCGGGTGGTAGAATCTGAACCGGCCTCCGCTGCGCCGATGCAGGATCGGATTGATGCGGCTCCGACGCAACCGGCCGTGGAGCGGGCGGAGGAAATCGTGCCGATGAGCATGATGCGGCGAAAGATTGCGGAGCGGCTGGTGCAGGCTCAACAGAAGGCCGCGCTGCTCACGACCTTCAATGAAATCGACATGTCCACCGTGATGGAGTTACGGCAACAACTTCAGGAGGGGTTCCAGCAGCGGTACGAGATCAAGCTTGGATTCATGTCGTTCTTCGTGAAGGCGGTGGTCGAGGCGCTCAAAGAGACTCCGCAGGTCAACGCCGAGATCCGCGGCACCGACATTGTCTACCGCAATTATTTCGATATTGGGGTGGCTGTTGGTGGTGGGCGCGGCTTGGTCGTGCCTGTCTTGCGCAACGCCGAGAGACTTAGCTTCGCCGAGGTCGAACGGTCGATCGCCGGATTCGCCCGGAAGGCCAGGGAGAACCGGCTTCGCCCTGACGATCTCGAGGGGGGCACGTTCACCATCACCAATGGCGGCGTCTATGGGTCCATGCTGTCGACGCCGCTGGTCAATCCGCCCCAAAGCGGCGTGTTGGGAATGCACGCCATTCAGGACCGGCCGGTGGCGGTTAAAGACCAGGTAGCGATCCGACCCATCATGTACGTGGCGCTAACTTACGATCATCGAGTGGTGGACGGCCGGGAAGCCGTGACCTTTCTTCGGCGGATCAAGGAACTCATCGAGAACCCGGCGCGAATGCTGGTGGAGGTTTGAGACACCACGAAGTCCTGGCAGATCCTCGGGTGGGGCGCCTGGACCGAGCGGATGCAGGAATGAGAGGTCACGGCAAGCTATGGCCGGGAATGTTGCACCCCGGCGGCAGGCCGACGGCGTTCAGCGTGTACTCGCCGCCCGCCGCGCAGGCGGGAAAGATCGCGTCGCGAAAATAAGGCTCGAGATCAACCCGCTGGGGTATTGCCCCGGCCTCCTGGGCATTCTCGAGGGCCCACTGTTGTTTGGCCCCATCAATCATACGCAGATTATTGATACAGGCATTGGCTTGTGCCTGGGCCTGGTCCCGTTCCTGGTCCTGGATGGACTGCTGACCGATCGCGCTGAGTTGAGCATTCTCCATCCGGAGTTGCTGCACTTGCCGTTGCAGTTCGGCCACGAGTTCGGCGGTGGCTGCCGGGGGTGCGGCGGGGGCCGCCTGGGAAACAAGCGCGGCTTTTTGCGTAGCCTCGCGTAATTGGTGGACCTCGTTACGCAGTCGGTAGAGCTCCTGATTATCCTTGCGCAAGCGCGCCATTTCCGCCCCCTGCATCTCGAGTCGCCGTGAATCATCGTTCGCAGCCTTGTTCCGGGTCAGGGTCCGGTCCGCCTCGCGAAGTTGCGCAATTGTGGCGTCCTTTTCCTTAAGCCGGGGATAGAGGAGCGTCGATTGGGCGACAAGCGCCAGGAACAACACTCCGACGAGAACCGATCCCACCTTGGAACTTCGATCCACACGCATATCAACGATGGTTGAGAAGTCGCATACAGGTTGTATGAAACAGGCTCCGATCCGTTCCTTCAAGCGGGATTTCCGCAGGCTGGCCGGCGCAAGGGAACGGGGGACCGCGGTAGATTCTCGCGACCACCGAGCATTACTCCCGAGCCTGGCTGGCTCGATGCATCATCCAGATCATCTCTTCGAAGAACGCGTTTTTGCTCGGGTACTCGAAGAGCGTGGGGGGCGACTGCCGCAGAGACCACGCCCCGCGGTTCAACATCGCCTGCGGAGAGGCCTGAGCCAGCCTTTCGACCAACAAGCGCAGATTTTCCCTCGGATCGCCGGTCTGGCGCTCTTCCAGGCAGCGGTACAGGGCGCCGGCCGAGCCCGCCACCATCAGTGAAAACCGCGCCACACCCCGGGTCAGCACCAATTCCAGCGTCATGGTCCAGGCTCGCTCCTCACGCACATCGATCCGTTCAGGCTCCTCCATTCCATGCGGGCGATTCATCCCGGGATTCCAACGTCTGATCCCCACCGAATTGGAAGCAGCCCGCCGGTTAAACTGAGTCGTCAACAAGTTCCCGGCGGCAATCAACATGAGGTGCCGCCACTCGACGGGAAACGGTCGTCCGATAGGATCGAAAATCAATAATGCGTCCGGGCCAAATCCGACTTGCCGCACATACTTGGTGGGAGGCACCACGGGCAACAAGTTCACGGGCAGCAATTCCGTTTCGATGCCGACGGTTTGGAGTGCGCCCTGCAACCGGTATGCGTCTTCGGCATTCAGATCCCGCACCAGGATTCCATAGGCATCATTGGCGAGACCGGCGGCATCCGCATCGACCAAGCACCGCACCGCGGTGAACGCCTTTTTCAGTTGTTCGATTCCCGGGATTTCCAGGGACCGCTGCAACAGCGCATAACGAACCGGATTCACTGCCGCATCACTTCCTTTAAGCTGTTGCCTAACCGGCGGACCCCCTCCCGCAGGTTCGATTGCGGCTCCCCACCAAAGCTGATCCGCATCTCATGATCGGGGCGCCGGCGTGTCGGGTCGGTCGCATAACACAAACCCCCGGGCACGTAAAGCACGTCGTGCCGGAGGGCCAGCCTGAACAGCTTCGACCCCACACCCGTCCGGATTCTACCCGGCAGTCGGGCCCAGATGTACAATCCGCCGGCGGGCTCGCGCCACTCCACTTCGTCGGGAAAATACCGGCGCAGCGATTGAACCATCGCATTCGCCTTGGTGGAATAACGTGCCCGCAGCGCCTTCAAGTGCCGCGCATAGGCCCCGGATGCCAGGGCCGCACGCAACAATTGCTGCAACAAATTGGAGGTGCCAAAATCGTGATTACCCTTTAAGCGCAATGCCACCCGCCTTACCCGCTCCGGCAGGACGCCAAACCCCACACGAACCCCAGTCGCAAAAGGTTTGCTGTACGTGCCGCAATAGATCGCGCGCTCGTGGCCCCCCGGCACGCTCAGTGCCGAGGGAACGTCCGCTCCGCGAAGTCGCAGTTCCCGGTATGCCGCGTCTTCCACCAGGTAGATCGGATGCCCCGCCGCGCGCTCGCAGTTCCGCAACATCCGCACGGCCTCGGCTTTCTTCCCCAGGGCCGTGGTGAGGCCGGTCGGATTCTGATAATAGGTCACCAGGTAAACCAGCTTCAGCCGCTGCAATTCTCCTTCCGCCCGTAACCGGTCGAGCCTCTCTCCCAATGCCGCCAGGTCGATCCCGTCCTCCTGGAGTCGGATGCCGCGGCAACGCAATCCATGACTTTGGATGATGCCCAGATAAACGAAGTAACTCGGATCCTCCAACAGCACGATGTCCCCCGGATCACACAGACACTCGCTCAAGATATACAGCAACTGCTGCGAGCCGCTCGTAATCAGCACTCGCTCCGGATCGTACGTTCCCTTCGAGTTTTCGGTGCCACCATCCAGGGCCGCAAGGTGCGCCGCCGTCAACCGGCGCAGCTCGGGGTCCCCGGCCGTTGAGCCATACTGCAGCGCCCGGCGCCCGCGCCCGCTCCGGCCCAGAAGGTCGATCAGGAGCGCGCGTGCCTCACGCACGGGCAGCGATTCGCTATCCGTGAATCCCGCGGCCAGCGAGATCAACTCGGGACGCGCCAATGCCATTCCCATCAACCATGTCACCGCAGGCTCCACTGTCCGCGACGCCAACTCCGATAACCCGGATTTTCCCATGAGCGGTCCCGAGTCTATGTCCGGGTTCTGCAATTGGCGATGGCAACTTCGAGTGCTCGGCTGCGGAAGGTGAACGGGAGGCTCGCTATCGAAGGTGCAAAGGGCGTTGGGCCCCGGGGCATCGGGACGGAGTGGGCCGAGCCGGCAGGGATTTGACCATTTGCATCTCTTACTCCTTAATTTCGAACAACTAAGACTTGCCTCAAATCATCTCGGAGGCGTTGACCCTCTTCCGCGCACGTTCTAGGCTGCATATCGTTCTTCTAATGATGTATCAGGCGTTAATAAAGTGATTACATTAAAAAATGACTGTTCGGCGCCTCGCACTGGCGCATTCGCATCAAAGCCAACCGATGGGTTCCGTGGGTCGAGCCTGAGCCGGTTCAACCACATCTCGCTCATCATTGGAAGCTTGCTGGCGGCCGGCTTGGCCCACGCCCAGGTAACCCCGGCGGCAAGCAATCTCACTGAACGCCTGGACAAACTGGAACTCGAACTCCGCAGTCTGCAGGAGGAGAATAAAGCGCTCCGCCAGGAACTGGGAGTGGCCCCTGCCGACGTGAAACCGGTCGGCCCGGTTCAGGAGCTCCGAATTGGCGGCATCATCCAGGCTCAAACCGAATTTGGCGACAAAGGCGATGCCCGCTGGACTTCGGACCACGACCGGTTCTACATCCGGCGCGCGCGAATCAAGGCCCTGGGCCGATTCCTCGAAGATTTCGATTTCAAGATTGAGCTTGATCTGGCGGGGGCGCTTGGGGAGAGCACCGGCTTGCGGGCTCAACTTACGGATGGATGGATCAATTGGAACAGGTATGATTTTTCGCGCATCAAGGTGGGACAGTTCTTTCCCGCGTTCGGTTTTGAGAAGCGCCAGGATCCGGCCTCGGTCCAGAGCATCGAGTTCAGCCTTGCGGGCGATCGACTCCTACCCGATCGACAACTGGGTGCTCAATGGTGGGGAGACGCGCTGGAGAAACGCGTTGCCTGGTCCTTCGGTGTATTCAATGGCATGAATGCCAACAACAATTTCAACGACAATGATAATTTCATGGTTGTGCCCCGATTGGAAGGCACCCCATGGCACGGCCAATTGTTCGGCCAGGACAGCCTGTGGTCCGTCGGCGTCAGCGGGATTTATAGCGATGACGACCGTTTTCCCCTCACATCCGACCTTGTCCCCGCGGGTCAGACGAACGCTTTTGCCGGCCAACGTTACGCGCTCGGCCTTGATACCCAACTCCGGGCCGGTCCTTTCCTGGTTTGGGCAGAGTATCTGGCATCGCGTTATGAACCCGATCTATTTGACGGTTATAATTCGCAAGGCTGGTATGCGCTGGTAGGCTATGACATCACCAAAAAGCTCCAGGCGATCGTCAAATATGAAACTTTCGATCCGAACAAGGACGTTGGAGGGGACTCAACGGACACCTGGACGTTCGGGTTGAGTTATGCGTTTAAAGGAAAAAACCTGAAAGTCCTCCTGAACTATCTCCTGCTGGATGTGCCGAACGAACCCAGCCGCCAACAGAAAGTGATGGCCCGCTTGCAGACCTCATTCTAACCCGCACATTTCATGCGAAGATGCATCATTGGCTCCGCCTCAAGCGGATGGCTCAAGATTGTGCGGGTTAGCTCACAATCCCCCCAGCGAGGCGTCACCTCAGCCCCTGAAAGGTCAGCAAGGAATCCAAGGGTCCTGATGATTAACTCAGGTCCGTCGGATCCACGTCCACGGTGAATGTGACGTCCTCCGGCAGAGTTAACTCGTCAGCCAACCTCGCCAATTGCCGGCTCAACGGGGGCATTTGCCTGACCCGCAGCATGAGCTGATGCCGGTAAAATGTCTCCGCCCGGAGTAGGGGCGCCGGGGCGGGGCCGGCAATGACCAGGTTGTTCATGCCCTGCAATCGCTGATCAAGTTCTCGGCGGACATGCTCGGCCGAGAATCGCACCTTGTCCTCGTTTCTGCCTTTTAGGATGAGCAGCGCCACGCGTGACAGGGGGGGGTAATGGAGTTGTTGGCGGAACTCGACTTCCTGTTCGTAAAATCCGAGAAAATCATGCCGGCGCGCGTATTGGATGGCCGGGTGAAAAGGTGAAAAAGCCTGGACGACAACTTCGCCTTCCACGTCGCCGCGCCCGGCTCGACCCGCCACTTGCGTCAACAATTGAAACGTCCGTTCGCCGGCCCGGAAATCCGGCTGATGTAGACTCAGATCGGCGTGGATGATTCCGACGAGTGTGACATTGGGAAAGTGCAGGCCTTTGGCGATCATTTGAGTGCCGAGCAGGATGTCGATCCGTCCCGTTCGAAAGTCGCCCAGGATCCTCCGGTAGTCCTCCTTGCGCTTGAGGGTATCGGAATCCATGCGACGAATTCGGGCTTCGGGAAAGAGTTTGAGCAGGGCTTCTTCCACGCGTTCGGTTCCCAAACCGGCAAAACGGATAGCGGGGTTTCGGCACTTGGCCTCCGGGCAGAGTTTGGGGACCCGGTCGGAGTAACCGCAGATATGACAAAGCAATCGTTGGTCGCCTCGATGATACGTCAGGGCAACGCTGCAATTTGGACATTGGGCCACAAAACCGCAGACGGGGCATTGCAGTGAGCTGGCATATCCGCGGCGGTTCAGGAACAACATCACCTGTTCCCGGCGCTCGAGGCGGTTTGTGATCTCCTCTTTCAGCTTTTGCGACAGGATTGGGGTGCCCTTGTCCTTTCGGGCTTCCTGCCGCATGTCGATCACCCGGACCAGTGGCATGGTCTTGTAATCCGCTCGCAACGGCAGGCCAAGCAGGACGTGACTTTCCGCGGAGGGCATTGTGGTAGCTTTCCAAGGCGGGAGTGGCTGAACCCAGCACTACCACGGCCTTTTCGAATCGGCCCCGGATGACAGCCAGATCGCGGGCGTGATACCTTGGCGCCTCCCCCTGCTTGTAGGAATGTTCGTGCTCCTCATCGACGATGATCAAGCCGAGTGGTTCGACCGGCGCGAACACGGCGGAGCGCGCACCCACCACGATGCGCGCGCGTCCCTGTCGGATCTTGTGCCATTCGTCATGCCGTTCGCCGGCGGAGAGATGGCTGTGGAGGACGGCCACGAGCGTCTGGAGTGGACCGGCACAGAAACGCGCTTTGAACCGCTCGACGGTCTGGGGGGTTAAGGAGATTTCCGGCACGAGCACGATAGCGCCTTTACCCTGTTGCAGTGTGTGCGCGATTGCCTGGAGATAAACCTCCGTCTTGCCGCTCCCCGTTACGCCGTGCAACAGAAAGGTCTCGGGCGGTCCGGCGTCAGGGGTTATTTGAACGTCGAGCGCCATCCGGATGCGATCCAACGCAGCGCTCTGGTCCGGGTTCAGCGTCAGGGGCTGAGTGGGCAGGATCAATTCCCGCGCATAAGGATCCCGCTCGGAAACACGAGGTCCGACATGAACCAGACCTTTGTCTTCCAGTCGTCGCACGGTACCGGCAGTCGTCTCCGCCAGAGTGAGCAATTCATGGAGCGGCATTTCGTGCCATTCTTCGATCATGCCCCAGACCTCGAGCTGGCGCTTGCTCAGCTTTGGCGGGCCGCCTTGCAGTGGAAGGGCGTGAACAAATAATCGCTCACGCCAGCCGGATTCCTCTTTGCGCACAACTTCGGGCAAGACGCTCTTGAGCGCCACTTCGACTGGACAACAATAGTAGCCGGCCATCCACCGGGCCAGGGCCAGGATGTTGGGTGTGATCAGGGCCGACCGGCCGATGACCTTTATGAGCGAGCGCAGCCTGGTATGAGGCGAGGATTCAATCAAGGCCGTAACCGTGCCCAATACCTCGCGCGGACCAAACGGCACTCGAACTCGCGTTCCGATTTCCACCTGGTCGGCCCATTCGGGCGGGATCAGGTAATCGAACTCCTTGCGAAGCGCGATCTCTAGGGTTACGCGGGCGATTGGGTTCACGGGCTAGCCTGGCAGTCGTGGGCCGGAGCTGGAGATTCAAAGGAACCACGTCCGGAGTCAAGCAGCCTGCTCGGGTGCGCCATGGGACCTGAGCACAGCCGATGATCTCATCGAGGGATGTTCGCGCATTTTTCTTCACACCGGCAGCGCGATCGCCTGAGGGCACCCTTACCCGAATGGTTCGCGGTTGACCGCCGGCCGAGAGACTTTACTCTGCCGTCCAGATCACCCACAAAAAGTGAAATCCACCCGAACTTCATGGTTGTCGCGGGCCGTGCGATTCCTGCCGACAAGATGGCTGCCGATGCTCCTGCTTATGACGGCTCCGGCCACGGCCAACCCTTACGCCCGTTGGGTCCATGGTCCTTCGTCAGACCCCGACTATTTCCCCATCGCGGTTTGGCTTCAAAACCCAAACAACGCGGCGCGCTACAAAGCGGCCGGCATCAATCTCTATGTGGGGCTCTGGCGCGGCCCCACGTCGGATCAACTCGATCAATTGCGGCAGGCAGGTTTGACCGTGATCTGCCACCAGAATGCCGCCGGCCGGGCTCAGCTCGAAAACCCCACGATCGTCGGCTGGATGCACGGCGACGAGCCGGACAACGCGCAGTCGTTGGGGGAGGGCCGCGGGTATGGGCCGCCCATACCGCCCTCCACAATCATTGCGGATTTTCAAAAGTTGTGTGCCGCCGACCCGTCACGTCCGGTTCTGCTCAATCTGGGTCAGGGGGTTGCCTGGGACAACTGGATCGGCCGGGGAGTCCGGCGCAATCAGCCGCAGGATTACATCGAATACGTCCAGGGCGCCGATATTGTCTCATTCGACATATACCCGGCGGTGCACCCGGACCGGGAGGTGGCGGGGAAACTGGAATTTGTCGCGCGCGGAGTGGAGCGATTGGTCCATTGGACAAAACCGGATCAGATCGTTTGGAATTGCATTGAATGTACACGCATTGGCAATCCCGAGGTCAAACCGACGCCGGACCAGGTGCGCACGGAAGTCTGGATGTCCCTGATTCACGGCTCCCGCGGCCTGATCTATTTTGTTCACCAGTTCGAACCAGAATTCCGCGAAGCCGCCCTGTTCGACGATCCTGACATGCTGCAGGCGGTCACGAGAATCAATCGTAAGATTCATGATCTCGCGCCGGTGCTCAATAGCCCCACCGTTGCCAATGCGGTCGAATCAGCCGTCGAACCACCGGATATCCCGATCGCATCCATGGTCAAGCGTCAGGGCCAATCCATCTGGCTCTTCACCGTGTCGATGCGACCACAGCCCTCCGAGGGGAGGTTCACCCTGCAATCGGCCGCAGGACTAGCCACCGCCGAAGTTCTGGATGAGGCGCGTTCGATTCCGGTTCGGGAGGGTCGGTTCACCGATCATTTTGAGCCCTACGCAGTACATCTCTACCGGCTCGGACCGTGACAATCGCCGGGGTATTTCTCCAGACCGAGGTGCCGATCCGCCCGTTACTCGGCAATCAAAACCGCGTTGCCATTCAGCAGATACTTCCGCAGATCGGCTTTTGAGGTCAGGGTGGTTTGGATGCCCCTTGGCTGCGTAGTATATCTCTTGTGGTGGACCAGGGTCTTGCCCACTGAGACAACAGCCAAATTCAAATTGCCGATCCTCCACACCTGACCCTTCTGGAAGGGCGCAAGCTCCTCACCTGTCGTTGCATCTCCGCGTTTCATTCGGGCATGATGCCAACAATTCTGCCCGATGACAAGCACCACGACCATAGCGTCAGCAGTTCACTATGGCGTCACCAGCCTGCGCCGGGTGACCTCACCCGGCGCCTCGATCCCGCCATAATGAGAATTGCTGCCATGTCGTCATGGGGGATCGATGAGGTTGAGCCTGTCACCATATGCACTGCCGATGAGGTTGAGCCTGTCACCATATGCACTGCAAGAGGTGCATGGCGGGGGGAGTGAAGGTTTTAGATGCGAGCGGATGCGTCGGTCTCGGACAGGAGTCGGTTGGACGTTGCTACGACAGGTCCGCGACACAACCGCGCCCCCGGCGGATTCTTTAGGTTATCGCATTTCGCCTTTGACTGGAGGTGGGATTTGGTTATGTTTGCCGGCCTTATTCGGAGCTCGAGTTTATGGCTAAGCTGACGATCAACGACCTGGACACACGAGGCAAGCGTGTGTTCGTGCGCGTTGACTACAACGTGCCCATGGAAGAGAAAGATGGGCGGATGGTCATCAACGACGATACCCGAATTCGGGCGACGTTGCCCACGCTGGATGCCCTGATTCAGGGAGGGGCCCGTATTATTCTGGCTGCGCATGTCGGCCGGCCGAAAGGCAAACGCGAGCCGTCTATGTCCTTGCGTCCAGTGGCTTCGAAGCTGGCGGATTTTTTGGGTTGTTCCGTGGCATTTGTGGACGATTGCCTTGGGGATAAGGCCGAAAACACTGCGTCGGCATTGAAGGATGGCGACTTGTTGCTCCTCGAGAATGTTCGCTACTACAAGGAGGAAGAGGCGAACGACCAGGGGTTTGCGGCCCAACTCGCCGCAATGGGGGAGATATACGTCAATGACGCCTTTGGCGCGGCTCACCGGGCCCACGCCTCGACGGAAGGGGTAGCACGGGTGATTGGGGCGCGCGGCGGGGCATGTGCGGCGGGCCTGCTTATGGAGAAGGAATTGAAATTCCTGGGTAAGGAGCTTGAAGAACCGGCTCGTCCATTTGTGGTCATCCTTGGCGGCGCCAAGGTTTCCGACAAGATCAAGGTCATCGACCGCTTGCTTGAGCGGGCGGATGCTTTGCTGGTTGGAGGCGCGATGACCTACACATTCGCGCTCGCCCAAGGCCGAAAAGTTGGCAAATCCCTGGTTGAACCCGAATTCATCGGAGTCGCGCAGGCGGCTTTCGACAAGGCAAGGGCACGCGGGGTTAAGTTTTTGCTGCCGATGGATCACGTCACGGCGCGACCGGAGAAGACGGACCGATTGGACAAGAAAGGCAAGCCGGTGATGGCTTGGCAGGAGCCGCACACGGTCGATGGGATGGATATACCGGAGAACGAGGCGGGGTTGGATATTGGTCCCAGGACCAGTCGTGCTTACGCGGAGGCCATTCGCGAGGCCCGCACCATTCTCTGGAACGGGCCGATGGGGATGTTCGAAGACCAGCGCTTCGCCGAGGGGACGTTTGCGGTGGCAAGGGCGGTGGCTGCGGCCACGCAAGAGGCTGGGGCGAAGAGCATCATCGGGGGGGGCGATAGTGTCAAAGCACTCAATCAGAGCGGCCTGACCGATCAAGTCACCTTCGTCAGCACGGGAGGCGGCGCCAGCCTCGAGTACCTCGAAGGCCGGGAACTGCCTGGAGTCGCGGTGCTCACCGACAAATAATTCCCTTCTCGAGAGTCATGAACAAGGAACGCAAGCTGATTATTGCCGGCAATTGGAAGATGAACAAGACCGTGGCCGAGGGGTTGGACCTCGTGAACGGTCTGAAGCGCGAACTCGCGAACGTCAAGGAGGTGGACATCGTAGTCTGTCCCCCGTTTACGGCGCTGGGTGAGGTTTCCAAGGTTATTCTGGATTCCAACATCCGCCTGGGCGCGCAGAACATGAGCGAGCACAATTTCGGCGCTTACACGGGCGAGATTGCGGCCGGGATGCTGAAGGAATTCTCGGTGCGCTATGTCATTCTTGGTCATTCCGAGCGCCGACAATATCAGGGAGAATCGGACGAATTGATAGCGCAGAAGGCCGCGGCAGCCCACGCGGCGTCATTGCGTCCGATCATCTGTGTGGGTGAGACCTTGGCCCAGCGGGACGGGAATGAGATGGAGAGCATCGTGGGGACACAATTGCAGGGGAGCCTGACTGGATTGACGGCGGAGCAAATGATCGAGACCATTGTGGCCTACGAACCGATTTGGGCGATCGGGACTGGTCGCAATGCCACCGCAGCTCAGGCTCAGGATGTGCATGCCTTCATTCGGAAAGAGCTCACAATGAGCTTTGGCGAATCGGTGGCCCGTCGGGTTCGGATCCAGTATGGGGGCAGCGTCAAACCATCGAATGCGCGGGAATTGATGAACCAGCCCGATGTGGATGGCGCGCTGGTGGGCGGCGCATCGCTCGAGGTCCGCAGCTTTTCGGAAATCATCAAGAATTGCATTTAACCCATCGTCCTTTTCATGAGCATTATCATCGGTTTCCTGACGGTTTTCCTGGTCCTGAACTGTCTGTTCCTCATTCTGCTGATTCTGATTCAACTCCCGAAGAAGGAGGCTGGGGCGGGGGTAGCTTTTGGTGGCGGCGCCACCGAGGCGTTGTTTGGCGCGGGTTCGGGGACGGTATTGACCAAGGTTACGAAGTATTGCGCAGGAATCTTCATGGGCCTGGCCTTGTTGCTGTCCGTCATGAATGCCCACCAGGCCCGGAGTAGCGGCCGTTCCCTTGAACTGGAGTTGGAACGGGCCGCGGCCGAAGCGAGCCGGAATGCACCCGCCGGGCCAAAAACTTCCGAAGTTCCCGGGGTTGCTGGGAGTAACGGTGAATCGGGAGTGTTCAGCGCTCCTTTGCAATCGACCGCGCCACTGCAATCGACGGCCACGAACCTGGCGCCTCCCATTGCCGCTCCTGCCGAATCGAATGCGCCGGCGGGACAACCCTGACGCCAGGGATGACTGGGATTGGATGAGGACTGCCGCGCGCGGGGCAGCGGGCTCGCGTTGGAGTGGGGGAGGTTGGATTGGCCTGTTGCTTCTATTGTTACTTGCGGCATGCCGGCCTTCGCTGCCGCCAGCTGACCTCGTCATCTTAAACGGTGCAGAACCGGAGTCGCTGGATCCCGCGCTTATGACCGGGCAGGCGGACTTGCGCATTGGCGGGTCGTTATTTGAGGGACTGACCCGGTTCGATCCCATCGATGGCAAGCCGATACCCGGGTTGGCAGATCGATGGGAAATATCCGCCGATGGTCGGGTCTATCTTTTTCAATTGCGGCCTGAGGCGGTTTGGTCGACGGGAGAAGCCATCAAGGCCGAGGATTTTGTCTATTCCTGGCGAAGGGCGTTGACTCCCGCCACCGGAAGCGAGTATGCCGGAATCCTGTATTACCTGGAGAATGCGGAAGCATACAACACGGGCCGCATCGACGATCCGGGAGCTATCGGCGTGCGGGCGGCGGGGCCGCATCAACTCGAAGTACAGACTTGGCGATCCGACTCCATTCTTCCTTGATCTATGTGCGTTGCCCGCCATGGCGGTGGTGCCTCGGCGCGCGATCGAGCAATTTGGGGATCGCTGGCTACTGAAGCCACCCGTGCCAGTAAGCGGGGCCTATGAATTGGACTCGTGGCGGATCAACGACCGGGTCCGTCTTCGGCGCAACCCACGTTATTGGGATGCGGTCCACACCCGGAGCGAGGTTGTGGATCTGCTGCCTTGTATCAATGCCAGCACGGCGCTCAACTTGTATGAGACCCGGGCAGTGGACATCGTCTGGGACAAGAATCTTGTGCCGGTGGATCTTCTGGATTTGTTACTTAAGCGCGCCGATTTCCATTCATACCCGGTGCTTGGCACCTATTTTCTCCGATTCAATGTGACGCGACCGCCATTCGACGATGCTCGTGTGCGGCGGGCATTTGCGATGGCGATCGATAAAGGGAAGATTGTGGTCAAGATCACTCGAGGCGGAGAGCAGGTTGCCTCTTCATTCACTCCTCCCAATATCGGCGGGTATCGAAATCCGGAAGGGCCAGCGTTTCAGCCGGAGGTTTCCCGGCAGTTATTAACCGAGGCCGGATATCCTGGGGGCGCGGGGTTCCCGCGTTTCGAATACTTGTTTGACACCACTTCCCAACTGCAGGAACAAATTGCGGTGGAACTGCAGGCGATGTGGGAGCGCGAACTTGGGGTGCGCCCCGGCCTTCGCAAGATGGAATGGAAAACGTATCTCGCGGCCCAGGGCAGGCTCGATTACGATGTGTGCCGGAGCAGTTGGATTGGGGATTACAACGATCCGAACACGTTCCTCGACCTGTTCATGAGCAATAACGGCAACAACCGGACCGGGTGGAGTGACCGGCGTTACGACGATTTCATGCGACGGGCGAACGCGGAGCTTAACCCCGAACACCGCGGAGAACTCTTGCGGCAGGCCGAAACGATTCTCATCAGCAACGCCGTCCCCATTGTTCCCATCTATTTCTATTCCGGTTTGGAATATTTCGATTCCGACCGAATCGAGGGTGTTTATCCGAATGTCCGCGACGAACATCCGGTTCGAGTTATCGCTCGAATACCGGCGAGTCGTTAACTCGTTCGCAGGGGAGGGGCGAGAACGCTCTGTATGATCTCCCGCAAATCCAGCATCTCGAGCCCATGTCGTTCGCATTAAGACGCCTGGCATTGGCGGTTCCGTTGTTGCTGGTCATCAGCAGTCTCATGTTCGTCCTCATTCGGCTGGCCCCCGGCGGCCCCTTCGACCGCGAACGCGTCCCGGCTTCTCCGGAGATCGAACGAGCTTTGCGCGCGCGGTATCATCTGGATGAGCCAGTTTGGAGTCAGTACCTTGCGGTACCTCGGGTTGCTCTGGGAAAGGCAGCCAAACGGAACCTGGCGATGGGAGTCCGGGGGGGTGTTAAAGGGAGATTTGGGTCCCTCCCTCAAGTATCGCAATCACTCCGTGAACGATGTTATAGCCCAAGCCTTGCCGGTTTCCCTGACCCTGGGGGCGCTGGCCTTTGGTTTGGCGATGGGATTGGGTGTGCCATGGGGAATGTGGGGGGCGGTAAGGCGCCACCGCTGGGATGGTGCCGGGGGCGGATACCTGGCTTTGTTTGTAGTCTGCGTTCCACCCCTGGTTTTGGGACCCTTGCTGGTCCTGCTATTTGCGCTGCATTTGCGGTGGTTTCCAGTGGCGTTGTGGGAGACACCGGGACACGCCGTGCTTCCGACGCTGGCGCTGGGACTCTTCTTTGCCGGGCGCGTTGCGCGGCTCATGCGCGAAGGCATGATAGAGACCCTACAGACGGAGTATATCACCACGGCCCGGGCCAAGGGTTTGGGTAATCTCAGGATTTTGGTGGGGCACGTCTTCCCGCTGGCGAGCCTGCCGGTGATTTCCTATGCCGGACCGTTATTGGCGGACTTGCTGACCGGCTCGTTTGTGGTGGAGAATATTTTTCAGATTCCGGGGATCGGTATATTCATGGTGAACAGCACGTTGAGCCGTGACTATCCGTTGGTCCTGGGCCTGGTGCTGTTGTACGCCGTGTTGCTGATCGGACTGAATCTCGTCGTGGACCTGGTTTACCGGTGGCTTGATCCGCGCCTTCGTCATGGATGATCCGGCAAAACTCCGGGGGATGAGCCGTGGAACGCGCGGCGGATCCATCGTGGCTGAATCCCTGAGCCCAAATCGTCGGGCTTGGCGGCGGTTTCGGGCGAATCGAGCGGCATTCTATTCGGGGATGATGCTGTTTTTATTGGGGTTGGTGCTCCTTGTTTGCCCGCTGTTTGCGCGAGCTGCGATCTCGCGGCATCTGCCCACGGGCCTGACCTGGTCGCCGCTGGCCTTGACGGAGCTGCAGTTTGCGGAACCGGGAGCGGATCATTGGTTTGGAACCGATGTGCATGGGAGGGATGTTCTCGGTCGAGTCTTGCATGGCGCCCGGGTTTCGTTTGTCGTGGGTATCCTGGGCGCTGCCGTAAGCGTGGGTATCGGGGTGTTGTGGGGCGCATCGGCGGGCTATGTAGGTGGGCGACTGGATGACGGAATGATGCGCATCGTCGACGGACTCTACGCAGTGCCGGCGATCGTGCTTGTGATTGTGCTGGTCGCCACACTGCAAACTCCGTTGCAGGCATTCCTGGTCGCGCGATGGGGCGCCGGCCACGGTCCCATGGCGAACTTGTTATTGCTCTTCGTTGGCCTGGGGGCGTTGTCCTGGTTGACCATGGCGCGAATCGTTCGCGGGCAGGTTTTGTCGTTGCGGGAGCGGGGATTTGTCGCGGCCAGCAGAGCGCTCGGGGCCGGTCATATTCGGATTCTCTTCCGTCACGTGCTTCCGAATGTGTGGGGGATCGTGATTGTTTATGCGACGCTGACCGTTCCTTCCGTGATTCTGTACGAATCGTTTTTGAGTTACCTCGGCCTGGGTGTGGAACCACCGTATGCGAGCTTGGGCTATCTCATCGCCGACGGGGCTGCGCAGATCAACGCGATCAGGAGCTACTGGTGGCTGATCGTTTTTCCCGGTGCGGTTCTGGTGGGCACGCTTCTCGCCTTGAACGTTGTCGGAGATGGCCTGCGCGACGCCTGGGAATGGAGGGAATCGCGAAACTGATTTGGCATTCGGGGCCGTTGAGCGGCTCAGTATCGGAAGGGGTTGCCGGTGCGTGGGGCGGGACCCGATCGCGGTGGCAGCCAAAACGGGGAAACCAATAGATAAACCCATCCGACGACGATCTGCACCACGAGGGCGAAGAGGAGACTCACCAGGTCCAACCGCTGCAATCCGTATAGGAATAGGGCGGCGCCGACCAACACCACGGGAGGGGCGAGGGCTGCCACCGCCAATCGCCAGCAGACTCCCGGTGGGGCGGATCGATCCGACAAGCGACAGATGAAGCAGACCCCGAGGGAATAGCATGTTGCCAGGAGCGGCCAGGCGATCAGCAGGCCGACGAAAGCGGCGACGGAAACGACTGCCAGCATGGGCCACCTCCACGCCCCCCACCAGGCCTGAACCTCCAGTCGACTCAGCACTACCTGATAGCCTGGCGGGTAGGGGAGGGTCAGATGGCCGAACAACGAATGAAACCGGATACCGTCCCGCATCAGCTCCAATTGCAGATCGCTCGTGCTCGTACGTGTGGGGTGTCCTTCGAGATCGACCGTGACCGCGAGAAACCGATTCTCACCAAGGCGAAAGGGCAGGGATCCATCCCATTCGAGGCTTTGATTCCGAATGACGGCGTGGTCTGGCAATTGTTCGGCCGCGGCGTCCACGACGGGCCACCAAGCCGTGGCCATCAACCAGGCGAAAGCTCCGACCAGCCAGAACACTGCCAGCAAATGGACTTTAAGCAAACGCCGGCGCGGGCCCATGGCCAACGCCGCCACGCCACGGAAAGTGAATGGCTGCCAATCGCGAGGATCGGAGACAAGATTCATCCGGGATTCTTTTGGTTGTTGCTCCCTCAACCGGCGGGCGAACCCGCTCACTACTGTTGGCATGGGGTTTACCAATCACCCCCACTGCCCTCGGTTCAAGCCGCCGGGTCAGGCTGCTCCGGCTTCGGGTTTGGCGGATCCCCTTGCGGCGACTCAGTACGCGTGGCTGGCCCGGCCTTCTTCTGAGGCGGCGCCAGCACTACCGGAAACGGATAGCGGATCTTCATCACCTCGTCCACAGAAACCTCAAGGTAATAAACCCCGGGTGAGGCAAATTGCACCTGGCCAAGGAGCGTCAGGTTGGTGGCATGATGCGCTGCGTCCTGGAGTGCGAACTTCGTCTGGCCGGTCCGCAATACGGTCGCCTGGTCCGGCGCAAGCAGACGGACCGCCTCGGTGAACTGTCCCAATCCGGAGCTCCATCGATTGAACACGCAGAGCTTGTAAGCGGTGACCGGGACCTGGGCTACGCGCACAAAACCCAGGACCCCAACCAGGATGAAATTGCCGTTCACTTCCTGCCGAACGTCCTCGCAAACAATCGAGCATTGGAGGTCTGGCAGAATACGAGAGGGATTCATGGTTCAATAAGGGTATGTTCCGATTCACCTGCCTGCGGGAGTTCAGCCGCGCGTACCGTATTCCTCATGAGCATCGCGATCGTCATCGGTCCGACACCTCCCGGATTCGGCGTGATCCAGCCGGCCTTGGGTTGGACCCCGGCGAAGTCGACGTCGCCGACCAAACGCGAGCCGGCTTTGGCCTGGGGATCGACGACCCGATTGACGCCGACATCGATCACAATGGCTCCGGGTTTGATCATGTCCGCTTTCACAAAATGCGGCACACCGATCGCCGCGATCACGATATCCGCCCGTCGACAATGGGCGGCGAGGTTTCGGGTACGCGAATGGCAGATCGTCACGGTGGCATCGGCATGACGCGCTTTCTGAACGAGAAGGGCTGCCATCGGCTTGCCCACAATGTTGCCGCGACCCAGGATGACGACTTCGGCGCCTTCCACGGACGCGCCGATTCGGATCAACAACTCGTGAATTCCTGCTGGGGTGCAGGGAACGAATCCGGTGGGATCGCCCGCCAACAGCTTGCCGGCATTGACCGGGTGAAAACCATCGACATCCTTGTCGGGTCGAACACTGCCGTAGATTCGAGTGGCCCGGATATGAGAGGGCAATGGCGCTTGAACCAGGATGCCATGCACGGACGGATCTGCGTTAAGGCCTTCGATCAGGTTGAGGAGTTCGGCCTCGGGGGTGGGTTCTGGAAGGATATGCGTGCGCGAGACGATCCCGAGCTTCGCGCTGTGCCTTTCCTTCATTCCCACGTAGACCACGGAAGCGGGGTCCTCCCCGACTCTCACAAAAGCCAGGCCCGGCCGGATACCGCGGTTGGCGAGGCGGGAGATTCGATGGGCGGTCTCGGCATGGACCTCTTCGGCGATGGCCCGACCGTCGATGAGATTCGAGTCCGCCATCAAGGCACGAGCCGAATGCTCTCGACTTCGAGGATTGGCGTTTGAGTCCAACGCCGGTCGATGAGTTCCTCCCCGGTGACGATCACCTTGCGGCCCGCATATACCTTGAGGTTCACGCCAAGATCTTCGGAATGCAGGTAATTTATTGTGCGATGAGTATCCTGACTTTCCAGGGCATAATCGGTCGGCGCCTGGATGCTGCGGGATATGATCACCCGGCCCTCGCGACTAACCACTCGGCGGGGCGAGGTTTCGGCGGGCAGCGACACTTCATTAGTGGAAGGAGAGATGGGGACAGGGGTGGAGATCGTATCCAGGGGTTGGTCCAACGGCGGTACTGGCGCCGCCTCGATCTCAACGGATTGCGTATTCGTCACGGCTTCCGAGGTTGCCGGCGGAGCGGGGGCTTCGGTGGTCGCGACCGTTTCCACAGTGTTGGTCGTCACTTCACTCGTTGGGGATTCACTGGGGACACTAGTTGGTGTTTCGGTCGATTCCGCCGGGGCCGGGGCGGTGCTGGCCGCCACCGTTTCGGAGGCAATAGGTTTCAAAAAACTTGCTGCGATGTAGGCCGACGAACTCCCCGGGGCTTCGATCTCCATCCAATTCTTCTCGAGTCTGATCTCCTTGACAGTGGTGCCGCGTTCGATCCGACCCAAGACGCTGTAATTCTCTCCCGGTCCGGCGCGAAGGTTAAGGCGGCTCACGTTGACCACACTTTGGCCGGGTTCGATATAGGGGGCAAACACCCAAACGGGCGTATTGGCCGGCAACCGAATTCTCGCCCAGGCGGCGGGTTCTCCGGGGGACGGGTTTTTGACGGGGATCTCTTCCAGGAGCACGACTTCCTCGCCTTGGTTGAGTTGGGTTACGATCTCGCTATTCAAGGTGGCTCGACCACGGACGTTCACTCGGTCGGCGGTAACGATTGCCCTTTGATCAGGGGCGCCGACCGCGCCAAGCGTGGCCACCAGAAGCAGGACAGCCAAACACCATCGCCCATATGTGTTCATGAGGTTTAAGTAGAAGTTCACCGCCTCGCGATGTCAATGTTTCTGCAGCTTGTGAGGGGGACGAGTCACGCCCGGCCGGTATCGGCCCGAGGGTCGGTATCGGCCCTGTTCTGGAAGGTGCCACGGGTCATCGGCTGATTCATTCTCGCGCCCGGCCCCCTTCACGGAACAGCCGCTTCACTTCGTCGGTCGTCAACACACGCCACCGGCCACGCCGCAGTTCTCCGAGTTTGATCGGACCGATCTCGGTTCGTTGCAACGACAGCACCCCGATGCCCAGCGCGGCAAACAGCCGTCGCACCTCGCGGTTCTTGCCCTCACATAAGGTCAGGCGTACGAGGCTGCGCGATTTGCTGGATGCCAGGATCTGGGCCTTTTCAGCCTTGAGTTGTTCGCCGGCATCGGTGACTCCTTGCGCCAGACGAAATTCCAAATCAGCCGGAACGCGTCCCTCGACTTCGACCAGGTAAGTCTTCCGCAGTCCGTAACGGGGGTGAGTCAGGCGCAGGCAGAACTCGCCGTCATTGGTGAGGAACAACAGCCCTTCGGTATCTCGATCCAGGCGACCCACCGGGTAAAGGGCCGACCAGGCGTCCGGCAAAAGCTGTCCCACAGTCTGGCGGCCGTGTGGATCGGCTTTGGTGCAGAGATATCCGCGAGGTTTATTGAGCGCGACATAGAGTCTCCGCCGGGCATGAACGAACTTGCCATCCACCGCAACTCGGTCGGAAGCGGGATCCACTTGAGTCCCCAACCGCGCCACAATCTCTCCATTCACCGCCACCCTGCGGGCAGTGATCAGCCCCTCCGCGGCGCGACGCGAGGCCACACCGGCGTCTGCCAGGAATTTTTGAAGCCGCATATCGGGCAACGTCGCGCCTGGTCGAAAGAGGACCCGTATTCTCCAAACCCATGGAGATAATCCGCTGCGAACGATCGGTTTAAGCTTTGGTCTTTCTCAAGCCCGTCACACGGTCGCCTTCTTTCCAGTCGCCGCGCTTTTTGAGGATTGCCACCCGCTCAAAACGTTTGAGCACGTTGCGTTTGGCCCCCAGGGTCGAAGCCGCTCTTAAACTCGGATGCTGAGACATAATACTCGAAAAGCTGCGTTTCTAGCCGTCGCCGATAGCGCGCGGGACGGGTTTTCTACCACAGCCCCGTGCATTTGCAACCGGATATTTCGGGATTGCTCGCGGCCATTGGCAGTTTTGTGTTCGGGCCGAGCTATGACGCCAGGATGCTTCGCCAGGCGGTGCGACCATCGGTTTGCAGGATGATGGATGAGCAGGTCGTCTCGTGGGACCGGGTCCTTCGTTGAGGGGGCGGCGTTACTCTTTCTTCCCGCGGATGTCTATGTTTGGTATGCTCGGCCAAGGAACCTATTATGGGCGCGCAATGGAAACAAGCGGGTCGTGAAGCCAACGCCACGAAACGCGGACAAATCATCGGCAAGTTGGTGCGAGAAATCATCGTCGCCGCCAAACTGGGAGGCGCGGATCCCGACATGAATGCGCGGTTGGCGGCGGCGATGGAGAAGGCCAGGAAACACTCCGTGCCGCGGGATACCATCGAGCGGGCGGTCAAACGTGGCGCGGGACACGGTGAAGATGCGGCGCAATTTGAACTCGTCACCTACGAAGGTTTCACCCCGGAGAAAGTCCCGGTGATCGTCGAGTGCTTGACGGATAATCGAAACCGGACGGCGCCGGAGATTCGGCATTTGTTCCGGTCAGGTTCGCTGGGAGCGCCGGGGAGCGTCGGTTATTTTTTTGCGCATTTGGGAGTTGTCGAGGCTCTGCATGTCGATACGGATCGGGATGCGGAGTCCGATGCGATCGAGGCGGGGGCGCAGAATCTCGAGGTGCTCGAGGCAAGTGAAGTGCCGGAGGGCCAGGTGGGGACCCGTTTTTTTACGGATCCGAAGGATTTGGGTGCAGTTTCGAAGTGGTTGGCGGAGGCCAAGTGGCGGATTGTAACCAGCGAACTGCGGTATGAAGCGCGAAATCCGGTGGAATTGGATGAAGTCCGGCGCAAGGTGGTGGTTGATTTCTTAAATGCCTTGGACGATCACGACGATGTGCATCGGGTTTATGCGGCGCTGAAATAGCGGGAGGCCTCGTGGAACTCGGCCCTCCGGTTTGCATATTCGCCCCGGAGGGACGAGCTCTGCGAGTCCCCAGAATCTTTGATCGCTCAAAGATGTTGCGGACAGATCAACTTTTAGTTGGGTTGTTTACAGGATCAAGGATTTGATCAGCGAGGCGTATGGCAAACGGGGGTCAGGGCCTCGTGGAACTCGGCCCTCCGGTTTGCATATTCGCCGCGGAGGGACGAGCTCTGCGAGTCCCCAGAATCTTTGATCGCTCAAACATGTTGCGGACAGATCAACTTTTAGTTGGGTTGTTTACAGGATCAAGGATTCGATCAGCGAGGCGTATGGCAAACGGCGGGCCAGGGCCTCGTGGAACTCGGCCCTCCGGTTTGCATATTCGCCCCGGAGGGACGAGCTCTGCGAGTCCCCAGAATCTTTGATCGCTCAAAGATGTTGCGGACAGATCAACTTTTAGTTGGGTTGTTTACAGGATCAAGGATTCGATCAGCGAGGCGTATGGCAAACGGCGGGCCAGGGCCTCGTGGAACTCGGCCCTCCTGCGAGCGGTTGGGCGGGTCAGGGCCTCGTGGAACTCGGCCCTCCGGCGGGCAAACTCAATGATGGCGAGGCACCTTGATCTTTTGACCGACGCGAACGTGGTTGGCGTCCATGCCGGGATTGGCCTCGACGATGTCGCTTACGGACACCCCGAGATCTTTGGCGATTTTGGAGAGAGTATCGCCTCGACGAATGGTAACGGTGTAATGGCCGGCAGGCGCGGAAGGGGAGGCCAATTCCAGGGCATGGCTGGGTGCGGTGGCGGAAACTGGGGTGAGCGAAGTGGCATCGGGGGAGGCGGAGGGAACACTGGTTTTGGGTTCCGGGTACAAGAGGTAAGGCTTGCGATGGGAGCGGAACTGCCGTTCATCCGTCTGCCAGTCGCGGATCAGTTCGGCAGTGGCGCGGCCTGCAACCAGGGCCAATCGGGTTTGGTCGGAACCATTAACTTTGTCGAACATGTTAAAGTTTCTGCCGGAACGGACAGCTTCGGCAAACAGATCGCGGCCCGACGTTTGGCGAATGGCGTCGCACAAGTAAAAATTCACGGCATAAAGCGGGGCGGTCCGTGGGTCAGTGAAATCCAGTTCAACGCCTTCGTAGGATTTGTCGCGGAAGCGCGTGCGGAAAGGGGAAAACCGGAGGCCGGGGAGATGGTAAGCGGTCAACGCCCGACCGAGGGTATCCGCATTGAGCCACGGGGCGGCGACGCATCCGAATGGGCGTTGGAACCCGGTTCCAATGGTGACGCCGCTGCCGCCGGCGATTTCACCAAAGACGCCGATTGCGGAATATCCAAATGCGGAAGAGATGCTGGGGATATTGGGTGATGTGGCGACCCACTTAAGTCCGGTATCCTGCCAGACCATCGAACGATCCCAACCGCGCATGGGAATAACAGCAAGGTTGCAGGGTTTGGAGATCCATTTCTCGCCATTGATCATCCGCGCCAACTCGCCGCAGGTCATCCCGTAGAGATACGGGATCTCCCATTGACCCACGAAAGATCGAAAGGCGGGATTCAAGATTGATCCTTCGATCCGCATTCCCCCGAGTGGATTGGGCCGATCCAGGACCATGAACTCGATCCCGGATTCCGCGCATGCCTCCATAGCGAGGCCGAGGCTGCTGATGAAGGTGTAGGAGCGACATCCGGTGTCCTGGAGGTCGTAGACCAGGACGTCGATGTCTTTCAGCATCGCGGGCGTGGGTTTCCGCGTGGCACCGTAAAGGGAATAAACCGGCAATCCAGTGTCGCGGTGGATTGCACGCGAGACCGTATCGCCCGCCTTAGTGAGGCCATCGACGCCATGTTCGGGCGCAAACAGGGCGACAAGCCGAACCCCGGGAGCCCGGTGCAGTCGAGCGAGGGTGCTCTCTCCACGCCGGTCAACGCCGGAAGGATTGGTAATCAGACCGACGCGTTTGCCCTGGAGTTCGCGGAAGCCTGTGGCGGCCAGGATTTCATTGCCGAGCTGCACCTCGGAAGCCGATGCGCGCGTCACGGAGAGGAACGGGAGCAGAAACAGAACTAACGATAGCCGCATTCGTGGACCCTAGCGCGGAATCATGAGAGGTCAATTGGTTTGGCGACCCGCCGTTCCGAATCGTTGCAACCAGCAGCGGTGTAGGCCGCGTGCCCCCACGCGGCGGCAAGGTGGTGAGAAATCCGGGATTCGCTGGCCTCTGCCGTAATGATTCATTTCAACCGCGAATGCACGCGAATAAACGCCCGTGCGGGGACAGTCGCTCGACAACGTGAACTCAATCACTGAATCGTGACCGTGGCGGTCACGGACCGGAATTGTTCCTGGCCAACCCCATTGGCGTTCATTGGCGGTTTTCACTGCATAGACACGGCTACGCGGAATCGAGTGGTGACCGACGGACGAGCTCGCTATTGTCGGCGCATGCCGTCGCGCACGTTAACACTTGGGCATTCTCCGGACCCGGATGATGCATTCATGTTTTATGGCTTGGCCCACGAGCGGATCCCGACGGACGGCTTTAAGTTTGAGCATATCCTGCAGGACATCCAAACCTTGAACGAACGGGCCACGCGCGGTGAATTGGACATTTCGGCGATCAGCATCCACACCTATGCCCACGTGTGTGACCAGTATGCGTTGCTGTCGAGCGGCGCGAGCATGGGTGATGGGTACGGCCCGATGCTGGTGGCGCGGAACCCCCTGAGCCGATCGGAGGTCGGAGCGCGGCGCATCGCAGTGCCGGGCACGATGACCAGCGCGTTCCTGGCCCTTCAGTTGTGGCTGGGGCGCTCGGCCGAACAATTCGAGCATGTCGTGGTGCCCTTCGATCAGATCTTTTCGGCGGTTCGAGCGGGGGATGCAGAAGTGGGGCTGATCATTCACGAAGGGCAATTGACTTACGGGCAGGAAGGATTGGTCGTTTGTGAAGACTTGGGCAAGTGGTGGGGAAGGGAGAACGACGGTTTGCCGCTGCCGCTGGGGGGGAATGTCGTTCATAAACGGCTCGATTACGAGCAACGCCTTCAGGTCGCGAGGATAGTGGCCGCGAGCATACGATACGGCCTCGATCATCGGCCGGAGGCCGTCGGGTATGCGCTGCAATATGCGCGCAACATGGGCCGTGAGCTGGCGGATCAGTTCGTAGGCATGTACGTGAATCATTGGACTCTGGATTATGGTGAACGCGGGCGGGAATCCATCCGCCGCTTTTTGAGCAAGGCGGACGAGGCGGGTTTGATCCCGCGACTGCCGGAACTCGAGTTCGTGGGATAGCCAGGCCGTTCCTCGGAATGGATTGGCCAACTGCGAAACCACGCGAATAAGCGCGAATCTGGAAGCGAGCGGATCGTTTCGGGATGCGGGGTTGGACGGAGTCTCACCCTTTCCGACATGATGACGGCGACATGAAGAACAAGTTGAAATACCGGCGGTTTGGCCGGACAGAGCTGCAGATGCCGGTATTAACCTGCGGCGGAATGCGGTTCCAACATCGGTGGACGGATGTGGAACCGCGCGAAGTGCCCCCAGAGCAGCAGGCCCACCTCGAATCGGTCGTGCAGCGCGCTTTCGAAACGGGCATTAACCATTTCGAAACCGCGCGCGGTTACGGCTCTTCGGAAATGCAGTTGGGCCGGGTGCTGCCCCGGCTGCCGAGGGACCGGATCCTTGTCCAGACGAAGGTGGCGCCCCAGGCGAACGCGCGGCGGTTCCGGAAGATCTTCGAACGTTCGCTGAGTTACCTTGGGCTCGAGGAGGTGGACCTTCTGGCGTTGCACGGCATCAATAATCGCACGCTGTTGGATTGGTCGCTACGGAAGGGCGGATGCCTCGAAGCCGCGCGTGCCCTGCAGCGCGAAGGCCGGGTCCGGTTCGTCGGCTTTTCCACACACGCCACGACCGACATTATTCTCGAGGCCGTCGAGGGCGGCGAGTTCGACTACGTGAATCTGCACTGGTATTTCGTCAATGAACTGAACTGGCCGGCGGTTTCGGCGGCGGCGCGGCGTGACATGGGGGTATTGATCATCAGCCCGAACGACAAGGGCGGCAAACTCTACGAAGCGCCGCCAGAATTGAGAGCGCAATGCGCGCCGCTGACGCCGATGCAATTCAACGACCTGTTTTGCCTCGCGCGGCCGGAGATCCATACCTTGAGCATTGGCGCGGTGGTGCCTGGTGATTTCGAGGAACACATCCGGGCGCTCGACTTCTACGAAAGGATTCCGGAAACGATTCAGCCGGTGGAAGCGCGATTGCGGGCGGAGATGGAACAGATGTTGGGTGCGGAATGGTGCGGGCGGTGGTTTGAAGGAGTGCCTGAGTACCCGGCGGTGCCGGGGGAGATCAACCTCCGCGAGATTCTGCGGCTTTGGACCTACGCACAGGGGTTGGGATTGGTCGAGTGGGCGAAGATGCGATACAACCTGCTCGGTCGCGGCGACCACTGGTTTCCTGGAGAAAATGCCGAGAAAGCGGCGCAGCATGACCTTCGATCTGTGCTCATAAAGAGCCCGTTCGCGGAGCGGATCGAGGCCATCTTGCCGCAGGCGCATGCGCTTTTGATGGGTCCTGCCGAAAAACGGTTGAGCCGGAGTTTGCCCCAAAGTATTTGGGCGCGGCTCAAACGGGTTTATGTGGGGTGGCGGGAGAAGGGGTGATTCAAAACTATGAAAACTTCGCCCAAACCCCGCCCCACGATTACAGCCATCCTCGACGAGCACGTCACCCTTACCGTCAAGTGCCTGGACCGTCTTTACCTCAACGGTTACATCCCCGGCCTGCAAACCGAAGCCGGCTTGATCGGATTCCTCACCCGCCATTTGCACTTCCCGGTCGCCTCGCCGGCCCTGCTGGGCCAATTCACCCAAGCCTTCGTGCGCCGGGTCGAGGACTACACTCTTTCGTTCAGATAATTAGCCTGCAGAGCAGGCTAGTCAGGGGCTTGAGGGTGGGCATTGCGACAGTTTGGATTTGCCCGGGGCAGCATTTACCCCGAGGATATTCCCATGCGTGTAAGAGCGCCGCTGATGATTTCCCTGGTCCTGAATACCGCCCTGGTGCTGGTGGTGTGGACCGTGTTGCGGCGCCCGGCCCCGCCGGCCCGGTCTTTTGCTTTGCCCGAAGTGGAGGAAGGCTCGAACTCCGTGGTACGGACAAATGTGGTTGTGCGCCGTCAGAATTTTGTCTGGAGCGACATTGAGTCGGAGGATTACCCGACCTACATCGCCAATCTCCGCTTGATTGGCTGCCCGGAATCGACCATCCGTGACATCATCGTTGCCGAGGTCACGCAACTCTACGCGCATCGGCGATTGTCGGAGGTGGTCACCGCATCGCAGCAGTGGTGGCGTTCAGAGCCGGATCCGGCCGTGGCGTGGGCTGCAGTGACCAAAACTCGAGAGCTGGAGGACGAGCGGCGGGCGCTGCTAACACAATTGCTGGGGCCGGACTGGGAGTCGGTGGATTATCCATTGCCTTCGCTGGAAACACTGGTGCCGTTGGACGGACCCGTTCTCGGGGCGCTGCCGGCCGAGACGAAATTGGCGGTGCAAACCATCGAACGGTCCGCACTGCAGCGCCAAAGAGAATATCTTGCGGCGCGACAGGCCGCGGGTGAGGCGCCAGATCCCACAGAATTGGCGCGGCTTCGGATGGAAGCACGCGCAGCCCTGGCGACGGCGCTGCCGCCGGAGGCTTTGGAAGAGTACCTTTTGAGATATTCCCAGGAAGCCTCGGACCTTCGGCGCCGCCTCGCCGGGGTAGAGACGACTCCGGAGGAATTTCGGAAGCTCTTTCGGGCGATCGATCCTCTCGGCCAGCAATTGGCGATGACCAATGCCACCCCGGACGCCCTGGTTGGAAAACGCCGGACAGAGTTGGAAGAAGAGAGGGAGCGTTCCCTGCAGCAGGTTCTTGGCGCGGAACGTTACGAGCAGTATCGCACCGCGCAGGATCCCTTATACCAACAGGCGAAGAGCGTCGCTTCCGCCGCTGGTGTCCCGGAGGATCGTATCTTGTCCCTGGCTGCAATCTATCGCCTGACTGAAATGGAAGAGGCGCGAATCCGAAACGACACCAGCATGTCCGCCGACGAAAAGGCGCTCCATCTGGAATCCACGCGAATCGCCGAACAGGATTCGGTGAGACAATTGCTTGGCCCGGACGCCTACCAACGCTACCTGGGCAGCCTGGCGACGCCGGCGCCATAACCCGGCGGCGTGCATTTCGATCATGCGGTGGTTTTCTGTCCGGGCCGGTCTTGACCTCCCATCATACCGGCTATGCCGGGACCCGCGCGAAAACAAATAAGGCGCGGACGATGATGTCCGCGCCCGTTTGGAATTCGGAACGAATCAATACTCGCGCATGCCTTTCCGTCCGGGTTCGGGGATCGGGTAAATGCCGCCGGGCCCGGATTTGAGCGGGGCTTCAGAGTCGGCGGTAATTTTGTCGAGGCCGGGGGCCATTTCGTGGTCGCTATTGAGGATATCGTCGTAGGTGACTTCCTGTCCGGTATGGGCCGCCATTCGGCCCATTGAGGTGATGAGACTGGCTTCGACGCCACGGTGGACTTCGCTGTAGGGTTTATCGTTCCGGATGGCGTCCATGAGGTCGTCCCATTCATTCTGGTAGGGATTTTCCTGGCCCGGGATGTTTTTGGATTCCCACACCATGTCCGAGCGACGCGGGTTTTGGCTCTTAAAGATGCTTGATGGGGTGCCGCAATCGCTGTTCTTGGAGGCGATCGCCATGCCTTTGGTCCCATGGATGTAGCTCGAATAAATGTCGTTGCAGCCCGTCATGCAACGGCCATCGAAATTGAACTTGGTTCCGTCGGCATAGGTGTATTCGACTCCGTAAATGTCGAAGTTCTGATCGACGTAGGTTTCGCCATCCAGGCTCTTACGGTAGTTTCGGCCGCCAAGCGCCTGCGCCTTGATGGGCCACGCGTTTTTCATCCAGCCGAGGTGATCGATAATGTGGATGTAGAAGTCGCTGTAGTTGCCGCCGCTGGCCCAGATAAAACTATGGAAACGCTGCACTTGGTAGAGCAGTTCCTTCACATCCGCCGGCTTCGGTAATGAGGAAAAGAACCCGACCGGACCGTGCATCCGGTAACCGCGCTGGAGGATGATCTCTCCCAATTGACCGTCCTGAATGCGCTTGGACAATTCTTCCAGCGGCCGGCTGTGACGGGACATGAGGCCGACGCCCACCTTGAGGTTCTTCTGTTTCGCGGCGTCGCCGAGCTGGAACATGCGCTTGGAAGTGGGGCCATCGACAGTGACCGGTTTTTCCATGAACACGTTCAGATTCTTTCCGATGGCGTAGGTAAAATGGACCCAGCGAAAGGCCGGTGGCGTGGCGAAGATGGCAATGTCGCCGGGCTTCAGACAATCCATGGCCTTTTGGTAAGCGTCGAAGCCGATGAACTTGCGGTCCGCGGGAACCTCCATTTTGCCGGCGGCATTCGAGTCTTTCTGGAGGGTCTCGAAACTCTGCCGGAGCCGCTCGGGAAAAACGTCGGCCATGGCGATGAGTTTGATCGGGCCGCCTTTTGTTGCGAGGGCCTGGGCCGCCGCGCCGGTCCCGCGCCCGCCGCAACCGACGAGAGCCACTTGGATGAGATCGCTGCCTGCGGCATGGACCCGCGGAATCGCCACGCCTGCGAGCGCGGATACCGCGGCCAGTTTGCCCGTGTTTTTTATGAACTCACGACGTGAGGTCATGTTTGTCGTAGTGTTGGAAGATTCGTTCATAGGAGGGAACCATCGTGAACCTCCCGCCGGGAGTCAACGCCGGAAAACTGGCTTTGGCCCGAGGCCGCAGTTCGAGTGGCCAAGGCCGTGGTTCACGGCGATCGCGCCGGTTTGGACCTGGTTTTCCAACGGATCTCGGTGATGAGTGAGGTGTCGATGGTGCGGAAGCCACCTTGGTCGTCGGCCACCACGACCACTCGGCCGTTGGGGGGGACGAACATGTAGTCCCGGTGTTTGACCTGGACGTTCTGGCCGTCAGCCCGGAAAAGCACCAGCGGGAACCGATTCTCCAAAAACGCGTCCTTCAGGGCTTCCGCAGTCATGAGTGTGAGCGTAAGCCATGTGCCCACGCGGTGCAATGATCTGCCAGGCACATCAGGGGCGCCGTATTGCCACACACGCGACGGGAAAACCTGCTTGCGATTCTCGCCCACCGAGTGCCATGCTGAGTTTAATCTACCCGCACACCCATGAGCGACCCAATGGAAAACCGTTCTCCCGGCAGCTTTCCAACGACGCAGTGGACGCAGGTTATCGAAGTCATTCAAAGCGGCGACCAAGAGGCGGCGCTGCGTGGGTTGAATCAGTTCTGCGAGCATTATCGGCCCGCCGTCCGGAATTTTTTCTGTCGCCGTGGATACAGCCCTGAGGAATCGGAGGATTACACGCAGTCCTTCTTCGCGAACCGGATCGTGGCGCACTGGCAGGGGGAGGACAGTTTTCTCCATGCGGCCCGGCACAGCGAGAACCGGCGGTTCCGTAGTTTCCTCTGCCACGTCTTGTGGCGGTTCCTCCAGGATGAGTGGAAGAGACAAAGGAGCGCCCGCGCCGGCGGTGGCGTTCAACATGTCCCGCTGGATGATCTGGAAATCGCCGGTGAAGCGAACGGCCAAGATCTGTCCGTACGGTTCGGTTGCGAGTTTGACCGCGTGTTCGCCCTTGAGATCATCAGGCGCGCCACCGACCGTGCGCCTCATTCCAGACACCTGCTGGCGCATCTGCGAGGAGAGATGTCGCAGCAGGCCGCGGCCCTCGAGCTGGGTCTTACGGAAAACGCATTCAAGCAGGCTTACCATCGGTTCCGCAAGAGACTCGCCCAGGATCTCTGGGAGGAAGTCGCTAAACTGGCCGGTCCCGATGAAAACGAAATCCGGTCGGAAATCGAATACCTGATGTCGCTGTTCGCCGATTTCCGCGCGTAACTTCGCCGGACGGGATCTCGAATCATGGTGTGACGGGCTGGCCAATCAGTATTGGCCACCGGCGTCTGGAAGCGTTCCCGATGAAACAGTGCGATACCTGTGGCTGCGAGTTGAGCGATGTACACCTGTTCAACGTCTGCCCCAAGTGTCTCTTCGGGGAAGCGCTGGGTGTGAACACGACGCCCGGCATATCAGGCGCGGAGGAGGCGTCGCCGGGAACGCCACCCCGCGTCCAGGCACCCCGGCTGGTCGCGCGTCGCGATTTTTTCGAGAAGTACGAAATTCTGGAGCGCGTGGGCGAAGGAGGCCAGGGCGACATCTGGGGGGTTTGGGACGTTGAGCTTCGCCGGAACGTGGCCATGAAGCGGCTGGCAGAGGAGGCGCTTGCTTCACCACCGGCACTATACCGGTTTCTGGCCGAGGCGCAGATCGCCGGCCAACTCGATCATCCGGGCATTCTGCCGATCTATGACGTGGGGCTCGATCCGGACGGACGTCCGTTCTACACGACGCAACTGCTTCCAGGCACCACGCTCGGTGACGTATGGAAACGCGTGCATGATCCCGCCCAATCAGAGTGGACGCTGCCGCGCGCCATGGAACTGTTGGTGCGCGTGTGTGAAATCATGGCTCACGCCCACGACCGGGGGGTAATCCATCGCGACCTGAAACCAGCCAACGTGCTCGTCGGCAGGCACGGCGACGTACGCGTGATCGATTGGGGATCGGCTTATGTCCTCAGCGGAGGTTCGGGCGATATCCAGGAATCTTTCGTGCCGCTGAACCGGACGGTCATTCAAACCGACCGCGGAGAGGCCATTTGGGGTGAGCCGGATTCGCCGCTGGCAACCGCCCGGAGTGGCCAGCCGCTCACCCTTCTGTTCGTGCCGCCTGAAATTCTCGCCGGACGGAACGACCAACCGGGGCCGCAAACGGACGTGTATTCGGTGGGTGTGATGCTTTACGGACTGCTCTGCGGACGCCCCCCTTACAGCCGCGCCGACGGTTCCCTGCCGGATCGCGCGGAACTGAAGGAATTGATCTTGCGCGGTTCCCCGGAACCGGTTCGCACCGTGAAACCGAATTGTCCCCGGGATGGGGCGGCGATCTGTCACCAGGCCATGGCGCATTCCAAGACGGACCGTTACTCATCCATGCAGGAGATGGCCGCCGACATCCGAGCCGCGCTCGAACTTCGTCCGGTCGCCGCACGCCGGCCGGGACCGCTGTTGGTGCTGCAAAAATGGGCGCTGCGCAATCTTTCTTACGTCCTACTTTCCGTCGTGCTTCTGGCAGTGCTTGGCGGGGCGTTCGGCGTTGCCCAAGGTTTGAAGGCCGAACGCAACCTTGCCCGGCAGCATGCGTTTCTCCGCAGCGCCGACCTCGCCGCGCGCAGCGGGCAATGGCGCGAAGCGTTGGCGGAGTGGGAAAATGCCCGGCGAGCCGGGTACGCGGATGCGGTTCATCTGGGCCTTCGCCGCGCGGAAGCGTGGACGGTGTTGAACGAATCCGTCCGCGCCGGCGCGCAATTGCAGAAGCTGGCGCGCCGTTCCGACCTGAACGCGCAACGCGGAGCAGCTACTACCGTGCTTACGCCGGCACGGATACGGACGTCTCCTCGTCGATCGGTTCGCCCGGTGGACCGCAAACATGGGACTTTTCACAGCCACGCGGCGCGGGCGAAAGCATCAAACGCATGGATGTCGTCTCTCCGGCAGACAGCGGGCACGGCGGGGAGTTTCCGGATGCGGCCTACGCCGAACGAATGCTGAATGAGTCCGACGGTGCGCTGTCGTGGAGTATCTACAGCATCGCGTCGGGCGTCGGGCGAGCCTATTACGGATGGGTTGACACCAACGCCAATCCGGCGAACCCGGTCATCGTCTTCAACGCGCCCACCGTTGATCTGCCAGATTCCATCCAATTCGGACGGACGTGGACCCGAAGCGTGGATTGGATGGACGTGCTCGATATTGGCTTTCAGCTTCAAATCGCCATCCACTTCACGTCGGAGGCCAGGGTGGATGCGTACGGAACGGTGCTGCTTCCGGAAATCGGCGAGGTGCCGGCATTGCGCGTGAACGAAGTCAACACCTATCAATCCACGGATCTCACATTTGGTTTCCCGATCCCCGATCAGCACTTTCGCAACTTCTACTGGCTCGTTCGGGGGATCGGGAAGGCCGTGCATGTCATCTCACCCGGTTTCACCTCGGTGCCGCCCGAGGATCTGACCACCGCCAAGACCGTCTTGCGTGTATTTGAAGCGAGCGACGTCGTCGTTCCCGCTGAACCGCGCGCTGTGGTGGGACTGCACATACAATCGCAAAACGGGTTGGTGACGCTGAGTTGGGAGGCCGACACGAACGCGACAAGCTATTGCCTCGAAACGATCGGTGATTTCTCCGAGAATTGGAATATACGAACAAACCTGGAGGTTAACCTCTGGTCCGAGCCAATGCCCGTCGCCGAAAGGCAGCGGTTTTACCGTGTGTGGATCAAACCCTAGCCCGCACTTATTATGGAAGTTCCAAGCTCGAATCCGCTTCATGCGAATCGCTCAACCTGTGCGGGCTAGTCGTCGTGTGCCGGGCCACGACATCACGCCAGTTCAGGAATCTCCCCATAGATTTGGAGACGGCGGCGGGTGAGTTCCCGCCTTTTCTTCATCCGCGGATGTCCCCGAATCTGCGTGATACTCCCCGTGTCCTTGCTTCAACGCGCTCCCGGTCTTCCCCGACGGGCTTTACGCTGATCGAACTGCTCGTCGTGATCGCGATCATCGGCGTTCTCGCCGCGCTGTTGTTGCCGGTGTTGAACGGGGCCAGGCGCAAGGCGATCGCGGCCCACTGCATGAGCAACCTGCGCCAGGCAGGCATCGCCTTGCAGCTTTATAGCCAGGAAAACGGTTACTATCCGCTGGCAACTTCCGGCGGCGGCCTGGGTAGCTGGCATCGCGCCTTGCGCTTCGAGGCGTCGGACGCCGTGTTCTACTGCCCGCAAAAGATGCGGGCGTCGGAGCAGTGGCTCGAGTTGTTTCCCGAGGACGACCGCGTGAACCCGCACTACGGCTACAACTTCATCGGAGCGGCCCGCCGCAATCCGCCGCCGCGCAATCCCGGACTGGGCGGCGACTTCATCTGGGACGGTTCATCGGGCCGTTACGAACCCGCCCCCGAAAGCCGGATCGTCGTCCCGGCACGGATGATTGCCCTGCTGGACAGCCCGGCCCTCATTCGACCGCCCGAGGCGGCGGTCGCCACGTTGGACCGTTCTGACATTCTCTTCATTGCCTTTCCGTACGAGGTGCCCGCATGGGGCAGCGCGGGAGTAGGCGACTGGCACAATGATGGCGCCAACGCGCTCTTCTGCGACGGCCATGTCGAGTTCGCTAAACAGGCCGTCTGGATGGAGGGATCGGCCGAACGCCGCCGCCTTTGGAACAGCGATAACCAGCCGCACGAGGAATCGTGGTAAGGCGCCGTCGCGATTTTTCGAGGAACGAACGTAACTTGAGAGGCGAAGAGATCGAATTAATGGTTGGATGGACACAGAAACGGCAACCATCGGAGCAGCGGGATTTGCGGGATTTTCTCCGTGCAAACGGATTTTGCCGCAGTCAGTCTCCAGTCATCACCGCTCCGGAGTTCCCGACCCAGTCCGGACTCGTCTTCCATGAACCTATTAGGGTGGAGAAGGGCAGGCGTATGGGATATGGTTTTTTGCTCTCAAGATGTGGGTATCATCTCAACAAGGGACTGCCCACAATGGCACCGATACTCCCACTGAGATGCGTGCTTGCGCCTATAGCCCACAACCCTCGAGCCGTCTGATCGCTTCGCCTTCTTCGAATCGCTCCATTCCCCTCTGCGATTCCGTTTTGAGCCGTTCGCGGTCCCATATGGTTTTCAAATAGATTCGAACCCACGATCGTTACGATGAAACTCCTGACTCCACGCCACTCCTGTTGGCTTAGTCTCGCTGTTGTGCTTGCCCTCGGCTCCGGATGCACGACCATGAAAATCAAGCCGCTCGCCGAGCGCTCTCCGGATTCTTGCACATACCACGACGAGCAACAAGGCCTGGCGATTGGGGTGCACCCGGTTACCGACAGGCACGAGGTCAAGGAAATCTTCAGAACGGACCTGCGTTCCAGAGGCGTTCTGCCAATTTTGGTGGTGGCGGAGAATCGGAATTCGTCGGCCAGCTACGTTCTGGCGAAAGACAATGTAAGTGTCCTTGACGAATCGACCGGGATCGCCAGCGCGTCACAACGATCCAAAGTAGCTTCGGAGACGCCAGGGAGTGCGACGGCCACCGCAGGGGCCGCGATGCTCGCGGTTGCTCCTGTCGCGGCTGCGCCACTGCTGATCGCCGGGATGAAGATGGCGTCTAATGCCACCGTCATTCAGCACAATCTGGGTGACAAGGAATTCTACACGCGTACGCTCGGCCCCGGGCAGAGCGCCCAGGGTTTTATCTATTTCCAGCATCCCAAGGATGCTCTACCAGCCGGGGTCTACCATGTCCTCGTCAACGTCCGCGATTCTGCGACCGGCGGCCTGATACCATTTGACTTCGAAGTGACGTTAACCCCGTGAAAACCATGAACCGACACTGCTCCAGGACGTATTGGCCGGCCTTGCTTGCCTTCGCGCTTGTCCTCACCGGCTGCACCCACACCATCAAGCCGCCGAAGCAGCCCTTCACGGGTTACGCGCCGCAGCCCAAGATTGCGCTCCGGGTGGGGTTGAACATCACGCCTGAACTCCTCGAGGCGAAGTGGGAGCGCCACTCGATGGGAGATACCTGGGTGATACCTATAGGCCAATCCATCGCCGACAATTCACTCGTGTTGGCGCAACATGTCTTCACTGAAGTCGTGGCCGACCCCTCGCGCCAGGCGGAACAATCGTCGCCGGACGCCATTCTCACGCCCCAGGTCGCCTATATCGGCCGAACCCAGGGAGCGACATCGTTCGGCCAATCCATCACCTCGATCAAAGTCGAGTGGACCCTCACCGAACCGTCCGGCCAAACAATCTGGGCGGATACTATCAGCGGCGAGAGCACCGGTTCCACCGGGTGGTCGAATCCCGAAAAAGTATTGAAACGATCATTGGAAGATCTCCTCACGAAATCACAGCAGGCAATGTCGTCGTCTGAGGCCATTCGGCAATACACCCGGAAATGATCTCGACCAGGCACCGCACTCAACCCGTCACGCAGGTCTCAAACTGGGCGCAAAGGTCTTCAGCCTGGTGGTGGAAAGGTGGAGGCCCAAACATGAGTCCGAGTTGCAGCGAAAGAACAACACCAACCAACAACTACCATGAATACAAGACCAAGAGCCGTGAGTGCATACCTAAATAGACGCTTCGATAATGCCATGCCGATGACCACCGCGTTTGGCCTCTCGCCATTCCTGAGATTGTTATCCAGGCATCCACTACGTTGGACCCGTTCATTCGTGCTTGCTCTCCTCTTGTTTTCCAGTTTCACAAGCTATGGCGCTATTATTTGGGAAGAGGATTTCGAGGGCCCCGACCCAAACGTTGACTGGGATGCCTCAGCGGGTGTATGGCAGATTGGTGAAGTTTCGGGGAATTTTCGTGGCACAAATGGTGCGGGGACCGTGATCGGAGGTCGCTACCCGGCAACAGCAGATTCCCGATTGATTAAGCTAACCCCATTCCTTGTTCCAGCAGCTCACGAGAATCCAAGGCTTCGATTCGCGCATTGGTTTGAGTTCGGCCGTGGCGATTACGGGGTTGTGGAAGTCCAAGTTCAAGGCAACAACGATTGGACGCCCATCTCACCCTCCTACTTCAACACCGGTAGCGGTGCGTACACATACGCCCAGGTAGATCTTTCCGCGTACGCGGGTAGGTTGATTACCCTCGCTTTTCATTTTGTGGCGGTTGACGCTGTTCCCGGCTTCAGCGACGAAGGCCTTGGTTGGTATCTCGATGACATCGCTCTTTGCACGGGGCGACTCGAGTTTGAGAACCCGGAGGGCTTTGAGAATGGCAGTGGGGACTGGCATGTGGACGCAGGAACGTGGGAAGTTGGCTCGGTTGCGAACGGGGCCCATTCGGGGACAGGAGTAGCGGCCACGGTTCTCGATGGCAACTACCACGCAGTGATCGATACACGCCTTATCAGCCCGTGGTTCGTGGTCCCTGACTGTGGAACGCCACGATTGCGGTTCTTCCACTGGTAATCATTCTCTTCGGGTGATAGGGGCCGCGTGGAGATCCAACGGAAGGGATCAACGCAGTGGATTCTGCTGCCGGAGGAATTTACGGGGCCCAGCGACGGCTGGACAGCAAAAACCATCGATCTCCTTGACTTCGCCGGTATGACGGTGCGGATCGGATTTCGGCTTTTGGCGACCGACGCTGTTCCCGGCTTCAGCGACGAGTCCTGGGGTTGGTGGTTGGACGACATCATCTTTCCGGCGTTCGGCGGCATCGAGGCGCCGGACATGGCGCTCCGCACTCAGGTCGCCACCAATCTCGTGCTAAAAGGTTATTCAACTCCGCCCGATACAAATTTCGATTTCGTGATCTCAGCCCCAGAGGGTTTGCTGGATGCGCTGAGCTTTACTGCGGCTTCAAACCGGTTTCAGTCATTCTCGTTGACTAACCTTAGTGCTAACGAGTTGGGGATAACATTGACCACTCTTGAGGCCCAACCACTGCACGGGTTCGAGACGATCGGAGAATTGGCGTTTACGGGTGTCGCCCCTACATCGCGATTCGTGGAGGTGACGGCCCGGGGTATTGTTGTGAAAATGGCGGACGGTACCACTATGTCCTGCGTTGGTGCGCTGCCTGGACGTTTAACGCTGATCGCCAATGAACCCATCCTCGAAGCGTGGCGAAACGATAGCGGAGGCAGGATGGTAACGCTGTGGGGTAAGGCCAACACCCGTTACACGATTGTTGAGTCGACCGACGTAGCGCTTCCACTTGCCTCTTGGCAGGTCGCATGGACTAACACCGTGCCAACGGACCTATTCATCCATACTCAGATCCAAGGGGAATTGACAAACGCTCCAATTCTGTTTTTGGATGCGAAGGAGCAATAATCCGCGGATTCCTCGGCCGGTCACGCGCATCGGTGTGGCCGGCCCTGGAATCCTCCGACTCCGTGATGGTCACCCGTAGCGACACCAGCAGATCATGAACGCGAAGCGACTCTGGCCGCTGTTCGAAGAGACCGGAGGCAATGTGTTCACTGGAAACAAGCACCGCCGTGATTTGATCCGCAAAACTATTCGACGATCTGAGTCTCAAGACCCATGCGGTGTTTCAGGAAGCGCCGGAATTCAAGCGGAGGGCCGGATGGACGGGAATAATCTCACGGTCATGTCGAGGTATGCCCGTCCATCGAGTGAATCCGACTCTCGGACACTTGATTCGGGGATTCACAAGCATGAGCGCGAGTACTTCAATCAACGTATATGAAGCCGGTGAGCTAACCGGCGGTGGGGGCCCAGCCTTGTTAGTCCAAGCCCTACTGCGAATCTAAACGTCTCGCTCCCATGGCTCGACTGCACATTTCCATTAACGATTGCAAGACAGTTAGGGCGCACATGTCCGTTCGTCATTCCGGAGGGCGGAGGATTGTGCTGATGCTTTGCCTGATAAACCTCCTGACCGACCTTCACGGCGCAGACGTTGGGCCCGGCTATCAATATTGGGTAACCTATAAGGATGAGATGCGAGGACGAAGTGGGACGCGGCATTGGCTCCGGGGGTTGTCGCTTGTGAACAATAATCGGGTTGCCTTTGACTATGATCATGATGGTGTGGACGATGAGACCATTACCGTAGATCGAGGTGGCATCTTCACAAACGAATCATTCCTGGAGGGAACATGTATCTCCTCGGAAAGCCCGCTTCAGTTGACGTGTTTTTACGGGCTTTACGACAATGGAGCATACGAGGATGGCCACCTTGAATATGAGATTCTTCAAGACACGCTCTCTCTGGGAGCGCCGGGAGTGGGTTCGGTCTCGGCCGGACGGCCAAGAGTCGGGCTGCGCATTTGGGCGCGGGTGGTTGCGATGGCGTTGAGTTTGGGGTTTTCACTCGTCGGTGGGGAAGCCGCGCAGTTCCTCTTCGTGAAAGACGCAGTGACTTGGATCTACGTCAAAGGAAATAGCGATCCCGTAGCGATCGTTCGGATTGCCAGCGCTCGACGCGATTTCCAGCGGCGCGGTTATTTTCGGATTGGTTTGCTGCCGATGGCGGTAATCGAAGACGTGAAGGTGGAGATTTGTCACGCCGGGGACGTCGGCGGCTTGCTTGTCCAAACCAAACAAGGCTTGGGAATGCTGGCGCAAGGCGGCGCGCTGGAAGTGCGGCAGATCGCGTTTTCCTTCACAGGGGAGAGCGAGCCGCTCCTGCGGGCCGCATCCGTTCGATTTGAAGACGATGGCCGCTGGCAATTGCGGCGCGTCGTTTTCAACACCCGCAACGAGTGCATCGAAGCCGGGCGCGCCTGGTTGCAAGTAACCGGCCCCGATGCCATCGAGTGGAATCCAATTCAGCGAACGATATCCATGAACGCCACTGCTCGAATCGGAGAATGTCAATACACTTTGTTGATTCTTATCATGGCTTCGGTGATTGGTTGGATTTCGTCCGCCCGGGGACAAGGTGGTCCGCTGACCGCCGATTATTTTCCCGTCGACGTTGGTGCGGAGTGGCTTTACGACGGCATCATGGGTCGCCTCACCACGGACTATCAGGTTGAGATCGACACCGCGGAATTCATCAACGGCAGGTTCGCTTCCGGGTTCTACACCTACCTGCCCAATGCGGATGACGAAGGCTTCTTCGATGACCGCGTGAGAGAGTTCTTCAGCTTTGGATCTGAAGGTCTGTATCTCGACAAGACGTTCCTCGATCCCGATGTGGGGAACAGTTACACGATCGATTGGAATGGGCTCAACATCATCGGGCTCACGCTCGAAGTTGGAGCGGTCAAGAACCTCACGGGCAACGTGCGGTTGACGCTCTCGATTCTGGAGTGGAACGGGACCGGCACCGGTACAGCCAAAGTCGAAGCAAAGGAAAACGTCACGGTGCCCGCCGGCACTTTCAGCACGTTTCGCGTGCGGATCCGCTACAGTCACAGTCTGATCATCGATGAGCCCTATCCCGACGCGCCGGACACCATCAAAGGCTCGGACGACACAACCCTCTGGCTGGCCGAGGGCATCGGGATCGTAAAACAGAAGAAGACACGAACGAGCGACGCCTTCGGCACACAGTCCGGCACGTTCAACCTCAAGGCTTACGATGTGTCGATCGCCCCGTCCATCGCTTCACAACCGCAGAGCGTGACGTCCCCGCCCTGCGCCTCCGTTACGTTCGAAGTGGCGGCCGATGGAACGCCGCCGCTTCATTATCAATGGGAAAGGGATGGCGTGGCAATTCCCGGTGCTCAGAGTTCCTCGTTGAACCTTATGAAGGTAACACCGATGGACGATGGTGATTATCGGGTGGTGGTGATGAACTCGGCCAGCAGCGTCACCAGCCAGGTCGCTGTCCTGACAGTCACGCAACTCCCGCCCCCGCAAATCCTGGTTGACTCCCTTCAAAAGCTGCCGGATGGCCGGCTCCGATTCCTGATTGAACGGGCGGCTGCCAATTCAGTGGTGGATGTCTTTGGTTCCGCGGATTTGAGTGACTGGACTTTGCTTGGGTCATTCACCAACAGCGTGGATCCGATCGAGTTCATTGACCCGAGGACAAATCTTACGCAACAATTCTATCAACTGTTCTGGCAATGTTCGAATTAGTCAAAACCCGCCTGATCTCCTTTCCAGACACGCTCTCTCGGGGAGCGCCGTGTGTGGGTTCGGTCTCGGCCGGACGGGCAATCGTCGGGCTGCGCATTTGGGCGGGGGTCGTTGCGATGACTTTGGTTTTGGGATTTTCACTCGTCGGTGGGGAAGCCGCGCAGTTCCTTCGTCGCATCAAAGCTCATTTCTTGGCAGGTCGTTTCACGGATCGGATCGCTGCCAGCGCGTCGCGCAGAACGGGAATGGTCAGTTTGTCCTTGGGCCGGTTGGCGGCGAGTTTGCTCGCAAGAATCCGTTCGAGCGAGAGCACCTTGAGCTTTTGCCGGCCCAACGGAATCTCGATGCAGTTTTTCATTTCGTCGGGAAATGCCCCCAGCCCATCCATGCGAATGACGATGTCAAACATCTCTGCGCCAGGCCCGGCGAGCATGGGCGGATTGTGGATCGAAGGCGGGACATAGGCCGCGCCCACTTCCTGTAACGCACGGGAAATCTTTGGCTCGCCGAGGTGCTCGAACCAAAGGTCAACGTCCTGGGTCACAACCGGCGCGCCTTGGAGCGTGGCGGCGGAAAGTCCGACGACCATGAACCGCACCTTGCGCTTCAACAAGACCCGAAGCAGCCGGAGTTCACTTTCGGAAAATGGCAGCGGCGCGGCCACGAATCAGACTCCTTTGCAATCGTTCCAGCGGCGGTTGTTCCAACAGAATCAAAGTGTGACGGACGTTGTCGAGATCGGCGTCGGGATGCGCTGCGAGAACCTTTTCGACGCGCCGTGACAGGCGACGTGCCCAGCGTTGAGCTTCGGCAACCGTGGTCTTTTGAGCGCGCTGTTTCATGCAGCCGTCGACAGGATATTGATTTTCTCAGCGTTTGTCATCGCGATTTCGCCTTCTACGACCAAACGGGTGTCCTACGCCGGGCCGTTCAACGGACTGACAACGTAATTCGTTCCCTTCGGATACTGCTCGCGGAACGCCGCCAGCCCGCGCGTCTCGAAAGATTCGGGTTTCCATTTACATTCTATGGCATCGGCGGCATCGCGCGCGCGCGGCACGATGAAGTCCAGCTCACTCTGCTGCTTGTCGCGCCAGAAATGAATCTTCGACAGACCGGCGGCAATGAGCGTGTCCTAAAATTAAATCGTGCATTTTGGCCCTGTCGCCGCCTTGCAAAACGTATTGCGCAACCAGGCTCAGTCGTGCTCGCCCCGTGAGACAGGCCCGCGCCTGTCGGTCTGAATCGCTCCACCCAGTTATCTCCCGGGGCGAGCGAATCGTCTTCGCGCAGAGCTTCGGACGCTTCTTCGGCACTCGGGCGACCCTCACCCCTGACCCCTCTCACATCCGATGGGCGAGGGGAACCGCCGTCATCGGCAGCAGTCCGGAGTCATGGGAAGACGCGGCTCGACGGGCCATTGCGGAGGCGAGCAAGACCCTCAAGGATCTTCGGATCGCCGAAGTGACTCAGCAAGATCTGAGGATCGAGAACGGTAAGGTGGTGGAGTATCGAACCCGGCTCAGTCTGTCATTCCGCTTTCACGAGGAACTGCATTCCGGCCGCCAGAGCTGAGCCGAGGCGGTGATCAAACGTTTCCCAGCGCGTCGAGGGCGGTCTTGAGTTGTTGGTGTCTGGCCTTGGAGTCGGCCAGACGTTTCTGATGATCCTCGAGCACCGCTGGCGGCACCTTTTGGACGAAAGCAGGGTTGTCCAATTTGGCTTGCACACGTTCGATCTCGATCTGGACTTTGGCGAGTTCCTTGGTGAGCCGGGCGCGTTCGGCATCAACGTCGACGAGTCCGGCGAGCGGCAGGAACAATTCGCCCAGTTCGCCGAGCGCGGAGGGTGTGCCCTTCGACGGGGCACAGTGGGGGTCGATGTGAACGGCGTCGGCGTTCAGCAGCAGGCGCAGAACTTCGGCGTCATGTCCGCTCACGCTGCCGGCGGGGCGAAACAGGAAGGTGACTTTCCGATTGCCCGGGATGTTTAACTCGCGTCGGAGGTTTCGGCCGCGGCCGATCAAATCACAACGGGCATCGACGAGCTGCTCATCGGATTCGTCGAGGCCGTAATGGGATTTGAAATCGTCATCCAAGGGTTTGGGCCAGGGGGCGAACATGATCGTTTTGCCGCCCTGGGAATCCGGTAGGTCGAGGTGGTATCCGAGGCCGTGCCAGAGTTCCTCCGTGATGAAGGGGAGGAAGGGATGGAACAGGCGGAGGGTATGGGAGAGCACGAAATCGATGACGGCGAGGGTGTTGGATTTAAGGGCGGAGTCGCTGCCCTGGAAGACAGCTTTCGCGGCTTCCAGGTACCAATCACAGTATTCGTTCCAGAAGAACCGGTGCAGCGTTTGAGTGACCTCGGTGAAGCGGTACTCGGCGAAGGCGTCCGAGATTTCGCGGATGGCCCGGTCGAGTTTGAGCAGAAGCCATTTGTCATCGGTGGTGAGCAAGGCCGGGTCGACCTCGCCTTCCGGGCTGCCGCCCTGGAACTGGCGGAAACGGCAGGCATTCCAGAGTTTGTTGCAGAAGTTGCGTCCAAGCTCGACGTGGAGTTCGTCGTAGAGGATGTCCTGGCCGAGGGGGGCGGAACGCATGATTCCAAACCGGAGGGCGTCGGCTCCGTAATGGCTGATGAGATCGAGAGGATCCGGCGAGTTGCCGCGGCTCTTGGACATTTTATGCCCGAGCTTATCGCGGATGATGCCGGTGAAATAGACCGAGCCAAACGGTTTGTCGCCCATGTATTCGTAGCCGGCCATGATCATACGGGCGACCCAGAAGAAGATGATGTCCGGGCCGGTTACCAGGTCGGTGGTGGGATAGAACCTCTTGAGTGTGGGGGTGGATTCGGGCCAGCCCATTGTGGCGAACGGCCAAAGCCAGGCACTGAACCAGGTATCGAGCACATCGGGATCCTGTTCCCAATTCTCCGGGTCGGGTGGCGGATCGACACCGACGTAAGGGGATTCGACAGATTCGCCAGCCCCCGACTCGGGTGGGGTTTTATCCGGCTTTCGGTGCCACACGGGGATGCGATGACCCCACCAAAGCTGCCGCGAAATGCACCAGTCTCTGATGTTGCGCATCCAATGGGTGTAGGTCTTTGCCCAGCGGTCGGGGTAGAATCGAATTTCTCCGCGTTCAACGGCGGCGGCGGATTGCTCCACCGCGGGGTAGCGGAGGAACCATTGATCACTGAGGTAAGGCTCGATGGGCACCTGGCTGCGTTCGCTATAGCCGACATTGTGAGTGTAGGGTTCCACCTTCAGCAGGAGCCCCTGCGATTCAAGTTCCTCGACGACGGCCTGACGGGCTTTCATCCGATCGAGGCCGGAGAATCCCGCGCCAGCATTGGCGGTCATCCTTCCATCCGGGCCGATCACCACGGTGAGAGGTAAACCGTGACGTTGGGCGATTTCGTAGTCGGCGGGATCATGAGCGGGTGTGACCTTAACGCAGCCGGTGCCGAACTTGGGATCGACCAGCGCATCGGCGATGATCGGAATGGGACGATTCCGGAGGGGGAGGAGGCATTGTCGACCGATGAAGTGTTGGTATCGAGGGTCGGCGGGATTCACGGCGACGGCCTCATCGCCGAGCATCGTTTCGGGGCGAGTGGTGGCCACGATCAGGGCCTGTTCGGTAGAAGTCTGGTTCTTGGCGTCGAGCAAAGGATACTGGATATGCCAGAGGCTGCCCCGTTCCTCGGTCATGATCACTTCTTCATCCGAGAGGGCGGTCCGGGCGGCCGGATCCCAGTTGACCATACGCCGTCCGCGATAAATCAGACCTTTGCGATAAAGGTCGACAAAGACCCGTTGGACGCACCGGGCATATTCCGCGTCCATGGTGAACCGCTCGCGAGACCAATCGCAGGAGGCGCCGAGTTTCTTGAGCTGCTGAATGATGATTCCGCCGTGCTTTTCTTTCCAATCCCAGACGCGTTCGAGAAAGCGCTCCCGGCCCAAGTCGTCGCGGTGACGGATCGCGCTCTGTTTTTTGAGCGTCTTTTCGACGACGGTTTGGGTCGCTATTCCGGCATGATCGGTTCCGGGCAACCAGAGGACTTCCTTGCCTTCCATGCGGGCCTTCCGGGCAAGGACATCCTGGATCGTGTTGTTCAGCACGTGGCCCAGCGTCAGGACGCCGGTAACGTTCGGGGGTGGGATAACTATAGAATAGGCCGGTTTCGTCGAGGCCGGATTGGCCTGAAAACAACCCTGTTCGAGCCAGGATTCGTACCACTTGGTCTCAACGGCGTTCGGTTCGTATGTTTTGGGGAGGTCGATCATGGAATTTCGGCATGAGCGTCCCGCCGGCGGCCGCCCTGTCGGATTTCAAGAGCCGGATACGCGGGGGCCAATCGGTTGGCCCGCACATAGGGAGCGATTCGCATGCAGCGATTCGACCTGAGGTTCTCCATGGAAAAGGCCGGCTAGGCGTGACGGACCAGTTTGGACCTTGATTTGGACTGGGTCTGGCCGCGCTGTAGAAGACAAAACTCCATGCTGTCGACCAGGGCCGTCAGGCTTGCCTCGATGATATTATCGTGAACCCCGACGGTTCCCCATTCCTCCTTGCCATCTGAGGATTCAATGAGAACCCGGGTGGTCGCTGCGGTCCCGGTCACGGAATCCAGAATCCGAACTTTATAATCGGTGAGTTGGACATGCTTGACTTCTGGAAAGAACTGCATCAACGCCGCCCGCAGGGCCGAGTCGAGGGCATTCACCGGTCCATCGCCTTCAGCGACGGTATGGGCGATCGCATCGCGGACCCGCACTTTCACCGTGGCTTCGACCACGGATTCCTGGCCGTCGCGGCGCATGGAGACGTGATAGGCCTCGACCCGAAAGGGCGGCTCCTCGTGTCGCAGGATCTTGCGGATGAGCACGGCAAGCGAACCTTCCGCGGCTTCGAACTCGTAACCGAGATGTTCGAGTTCTTTGATGCGGTTGAGGATCAATTTGAGTTCGGGGGTGTCGCTCGTGAGATCGAAGCCGAGTTCCCGGGCCTTGATCAGAATATTGCTCCGGCCGGCGAGGTCGCTGATCAGGACCCGGCGGTGATTGCCGACGGCGGCGGGATCGACATGTTCGAAGCTCCGCGTGACTTTCTGGACAGCATTGACGTGCATGCCGCCTTTATGGGCGAAGGCGGTGGCCCCCACCCAGGGTTGGCGGGGGTTGTGACGGACATTGGCGATTTCGTCGACGAACTGGGAGAGGTCGTGGAGATTGCGCAAAGCCGCCTCAGGAAGGCAGGCGCGTTTCATCTTTAACCCGATATTCGGGATCACACTCGTGAGATTGCAGTTGCCGGTGCGTTCACCGTAGCCATTGACCGTGCCCTGGACGTGGCTGGCGCCCGCTTCGACCGCGGCCAGCGCGTTGGCCACACCAAGACCGATATCGTCGTGGGTGTGTATGCCCAGGTTCGCGCACAGTCGTCCGCGGGCGAGATGCGTGATGCGCGTCACCGAACTCGGCAAACTTCCGCCGTTGGTATCACAAAGCGTCACCACGTCTGCCCCGGCGTGCTCCGCGGCTTGCCAGGTGGCCAGGGCATAATCGGGATCATCGTTGTAACCATCGAAGGCATGCTCCGCATCGTAGATGACGAATTTGCCATGATCTTTCAGGTACCGAACCGTATCGGCGATCATGGCGAGGTTCTCATCCGGGGACGTTTGGAGCACCTCCTTGACATGAAGGAGCCATGTCTTGCCAAAAATAGTCACGACCGGCGTGTTCGCCTCCATGAGCAACTGGACTTGTTCGTCACGTTCCACCGGGACATTTTTGCGCCGGGTGGATCCAAACGCTGCCAGCCGGGCCTGGGTCAGTTTACGCCGGGAGGCTTGCTCGAAGAATTCAATGTCCCTCGGATTCGATCCCGGCCACCCGCCCTCGATGAAGTGAAGACCGAACGTGTCCAGTTTCTCGACGATTCGCAGTTTATCTGCGACGGAAAAATTGATTCCCTCTCCCTGCGTGCCATCACGCAGCGTGGTGTCGTAAATCTCGATGGGCGTCATAACGCATTCCGCAACGCGGAAGGTGTTTTCTAAGCCACCCGCCGTGGAATGCAAAGCCCAAAGCAAAGGAGCCGGCCGCGCCGGGTGTCTTAATTAGCTTTGGCGGATGACGGCGCGCGGTCCCTTGCAGAACATTCGAGGGAGGAGTCGAGCGATCCTGGATGCCACTCGGAGGCCTGCTCAACGGCCAGATGCATCTGCGAGAACCACCAACGCGCCCGGGTCATGCGCCGGCGCGGGGCGCGACTGCGCCATCGGGCGGCGGCTGATTCGAGCGGGATTTCAAGTTGTTTGCGTCGATTCATAATGACCCGAGGATAAACTGCAGGGTTGGACACAGGCTGTCCAACTCGAGCAGTAGTGAATTCTTTGTATAACCTTTACAATCAGTCGGTTGTGCCGGATTCGGTAACACGGCTGCCGAATCGTATGGCAGCTTCCATACGCTCCTCCCTCCCAACGATGCATCCAGCGCGAGGATCCATCGACGGTCGGTGGCATTGCGTGTCCCGGCGGTTTGGGGCTCAATACCCTGCGTATGCGCGCCGTGGTCCAACGAGTTTCCAGCGCCGAGGTGAGCATCGCCGGGGAGGTGGTGGGGGCTATTGCCAAAGGATTGGTGGTCCTGCTCGCGATTGAGACGGCCGATTGCCGTGCTGATTCCGACTGGCTGAGTGGGAAGATTGCACGCCTTCGAATTTTTGATGATGGCAACCAAGTGATGAATTGTTCCGTCCGGGAGATTGGCGGTGGCATCCTCGTCGTCAGCCAGTTCACCCTCTTTGCCAGTACTCGGAAGGGGAATCGCCCCTCATATAGTCGCGCGGCGACCTCTGCCATCGCGGTGCCGCTATGCGAGTATTTTTTGGAACGACTCGCCGCGGATTTGGGCCGCCCGGTTGAATCCGGCAGATTCGGAGCCGATATGAAGGTCCGCCTGATCAACGACGGACCGGTCACACTTGTGATGGACACCAAACTGCGCGAATGAGCTCCGGAAACGGTGACAGCATTTCCTCAAGCAGAATGAGGGAGGGGCGGTTCTTTTTGTGCCGGGAACGCCGGCGTCTTTGCCGGCGCCGTTTCTTTGTTTGCGAGTCAATCCGTAGGCCGACAAGGATGCCGGCGCTCCCGGAAGTGGCAAGATACGAACTGCTGGTGAAGGAGATTAGCCTGTTGCAGCCGCGGATGGAGGACGGTATTGTGGCATTCCTTTATGACGCTGACAGAGAGAATCCTGGCTCGAGCATCGGGCAAGGAACGTGTTCAACCCGGTGACAATGTCTGGGCGAAAGCCGACATCCTCATGACGCATGATGTCTGCGGGCCGGGGACGATCGGCGTGTTCAAACGGGAGTTTGGATCGACGGCGAAGGTGTGGGACAAGAACCGGGTCGTGATCATTCCCGACCACTACATTTTCACCGCCGATTCCAAGTCGAACCGGAATGTCGATATTCTCAGGGACTTCGTCCGGGAGCAGGAAATCAAGTATTTTTACGATGTCATCGACGACCCCAATGGGCACTGGGTTTTTGACGTTTCCAAGGGAATGCTTCAACGCCAGTATGGCTCCCATTATGCCGGGGTCTGTCATACGGCGCTGCCTCAGAAAGGACATACCCGGCCCGGAGAGATACTCTACGGCACCGACTCTCACACCTGCATGGCCGGCGCGTTCAACCAGTTCGCCACCGGAATTGGCAACACTGACGCCGGGTTTGTTTTGGGCACGGGACGGCTGTTGCTCAAGGTTCCGGAGACGATGCATTTCCGCTTGGAGGGCAAGTTACAGCCCGGAGTGATGGCCAAGGACGTCATCCTGCACGTCGTTGGTGAGATCGGATTTGACGGCGCGACCTATCGCGCGATGCAATTCGACGGACCGGGAGTCCGTCAACTCTCCATGGACGATCGGATGACGATCGCCAACATGGCCATTGAGGCCGGTGGCAAGAATGGGATCTTCGAGTTCGACGAACAGACCAAGGCCTATGTGGATTACCGTTGCAAGCTGAATGGGACGCGATCGGATTATGAACCGGTGGAACTCGATCGCGAACAAACCTTCCTCTACGAATTGGTGGTCGATATGGAGCGGCTGGAGCCCATCGTTGCCTGCCATCCCGATCCAGGTCAGCGCAAACGGGCTAAAGAAATGAAAGGCACGCTCCTGGACCGGGCTTACATCGGTTCCTGCACGGGAGGAAAGACGAGCGATTTCCTCGATTTCGCCCGGATCATCAATGGGCGGAAGGTGACCATCGACACTTTTGGGGTGCCTGCGACGCCGGAGATCGTACATGATCTGCAAGCGACATATTGGGATGGGCGGACCATTTGGGAAATACTTGTGGATGCCGGGGTGCAGATGACCGAGAATGCCAGTTGCGCGGCATGTTTGGGCGGGCCGGTGGATACCTTCGGTCGCATGAACACTCCGATGAAATGTATCAGCACAACCAACCGAAATTTCCCCGGTCGGATGGGGCACAAAGAGAGCCAGGTGTTCCTCGCGTCGCCAATGACCGTTGCTGCCAGCGCCCTCACCGGCCGAGTGACGGATCCCCGGGAGTATTTGTGAGGATCAGCTTGGCTTTACGTCGCCTCTGCAGAAGTATCGCGGGGCGGATGATGGAAGACGCGCCACGGGCGCAGGACAAGCGACGTAAGATCCAGAATAGTCAAGGGTTTCGGTAATGTTTTCGAAAATTATTGCGGTTGACATTCGTTCCTATCTTCCTAAACTGCGGCAAATTCTAATCACGACTGACAAACCAGGAGCAGACTACTATGAAAGAAAGTGCGAGAATTTCGATGTTGATCGCGTGTGTGGCGGTGCTGGTTGGTTTCGTTTCTACAACCTCGGTGCAGGCTGCTCAGACCGGTAAAGCAGTCGTTCGATCGGTAAGCGGGGAAGCCCAGTATAGCGACGGCGGAGCGTGGATGCCATTGACCGCAGGTAAGGAACTACAGCCGGGGTCCAGCGTGCGCACGGCGAATGATTCGAAGGTGGTATTGTTCCTGGATCAGAATGGTCCGCTTGTGATTCTCACCGAAAACACCACGCTAGGGATCGACAAGTTGACGTTTGAGCCGACGGGAGTCGACACGATCATCGAAACCCAGCTCGATCTCAAGTCAGGCCGAATCCTGGGCATCGCCAAGAAGCTTTCGGCCACCTCCAAATACGAGGTCAAGACTCCAAGCGGCGTGGCCGGAATTCGCGGCACCCGATACAGCATCAGTGCGACGGGCGAAGTCTACGTCCTGGACGGTTCCGTGGTGGTGGTCAGCGTTCGACCTGACGGATCGGTCGTGACGCAGGTGGTCAGCGAGGGGGAGATGTTTAGTCCCGCCACCGGTCGGCCGCAACCGATTCCACCGGCGACCCTGGACCAGCTTATGGGCGAGTTCCGTGGTGTCACTGAAGCGGCGGCGCCGGTGACTACAGTCAGTGGGGAGCCGACGATCTTTGTATCGCCGACGATTGGTCTTCAAGACCCCGACTAAAAGGACCGGTCATTTTGATTCTCAACCCAGGGCGAGCGTGAGCCGCCCTGGGTTTTTTGCTATTCGCTTCCGGTGAGGCTGAATTCCAGAGCATGGTTCGCGCGCAACCTTCCGGTCATCATAGCAGTGGTGGTGATCGGCTTAGTCTGCCTGCTACAGGCCTTGCCCAGGTGGTTTCCAAACCTCGACGTCTTTGAGCGTTTGGAACTGATGTCTTACGACTGGCGGGTCCGCCACGGAATCGATCCTAATTCTCCCGCGGCGAATCTCGGAGTCGTCTACATCGACGACGCCAGTCTTAAGACTGTCAATGAGAATTACCGGTATCGCTGGCCGTGGCCAAGGCAGTTGTATGGGCGGCTGTTGGGGGAACTTGCCGCACAAGGGGCAAGGACGGTTGGCATGGACATACTATTCCTGGATCAAGATCCCGCCCGGCCCGAAACTTCTTTGTTGATTGAGGGTCGCTCGGTTGGCTCCGACGAATATTTCGCCACTGAAATGAATCGCGGCGGCAACACGGTCCTCGCCGTCGCGAGAGACAATCAGACGGCGGGCCGGGTGTTGATTCCCCCGGAGATCTTTCGAACCAACGCATTCCAACTTGGCCATATCAGTAGTGAAGCCGATTCGGATGGGGTATTGCGCCGGGTGCGACCCTTCATCGACGACCCGGATCGCGGTCGGATATGGCACCTGGGCATTGTGCTGGCCGCGCGCGAACTCGGGCTGGATCTACGCCACGCCAGTGTGGGTGATGAGGAGATACGCCTTGATGGTTCCGATGGCTTGACGCGAATCATTCCGATCGACCGGGAAGGATTCTTTTATATTGATTGGGCACTACCCTGGAATGATCCCCGATTGTTAATGTCGTCCTTCGTGGACATTCTTACGGAGGCAATGGAGCGAGATCGTGGCCGGACCAACTTCATGCCCCGGTGGGAAGACAAAACGGTCATCGTGGGGTCCATCGGCTCGGGCAATAACATCCGGGATTTTGGCGCCACACCGCTTGCACGTCAGACTTACCTGGTGAGCAAGCACTGGAACGTCGCCAACGCGATCATTCAAGACCGGTTCGTTCGGCGCAGCACTTATTCGGTCGAGACGCTGCTGATTTTGCTGATGGGCGGGCTGGCCGCGGTCATCACATGGCGGCTACGGGCGTTGGCGGCCGCGGGTCTGGTATTACTGCTCCTTGGACTTTACATGTGGCTGGCGGCCGCCCTGTTTACCACGACACGTTATTGGCTCCCGCTGGTGCTGCCGGGTTTCGGCGCCCTCTTGATGACGCATGTCAGCATGGTGACCTACCGCGCCATCTTCGAACGGAACGAAGGCCACCGCATCAAGTCCGTTTTCGCCAAAGTCGTGTCCGGCGATGTCGTCAACGAATTGCTCCGGGCGGAGAAGCTTTCCCTGGGCGGCGCGCGCCGCAAGGTGACTGTCTTTTTCGCGGATATCCGGGGATTCACCCGGTTGACCGACGAGAGCCAGGCCCTGGCAGAGGAGTATGTCGCCCATCATGGGCTGTCTGCTGTGGCGGCGGAGGCATTTCTCAACGACCGAGCTCGCGAGATCCTCAGCACGGTGAACCTGTATTTGGGATTAGTGGCAGACACCATCAAAGAATGCCACGGCACGCTCGACAAGTACATTGGCGATTGTGTGATGGCCTTCTGGGGCGCACCCACTCCGAGCGAACAGCAGGCCGCCGACTGCGTGCGTGCCGCCATACAGGCCCAGCGGGCGGTCCGGGAGTTGAACCACGCCCGGGCCGCCACAAATCGGCAACGCAAAGACGAGAACAAGCTGCGCACCGCCGCTGGTCTGCCACCCTTCTCCTTCCTGACCCTCCTGACGCTGGGTTCCGGGATCAACACGGGCATGGTTACGGTGGGGTTGATGGGGTCCGACAAACACCTTCTGAACTACACCGTATTTGGTCGGGAAGTGAATCTTGCGAGCAGGTTGGAGGGTTTGTCGGGTCGCGGCAGGATTGTCATCAGCCAGTCCACTTTTTGTGAGCTCAACGAATTGGCGCCGGATTTGGCGGTCCTGTGCCGGGAACTGCCGCCTGCGATCGTCAAGGGATTCCGTGAACCCATCCGGCTCTACGAAGTTGAGTGGGCGCCCGAAACGGGCAAGGAACGCGAGCATGACACGAAGTTCATTCTTGCTGACGCGATGCCAACCGGGTCTTGATTGGCCCGCGTGGCAGTGCTAAGCCAGTCGCCGTCATGCGAACCGTGATCTACCCCGGCAGCTTTGATCCGCTAACGAATGGTCACCTGGACCTGATTCGGCGGGCGGCCCGGCTATTTGATCGCGTGATTGTGGCGGTGGCCGACAACGACAGCAAGAGTCCGCTGTTCACCGTGGATGAGCGATTGGAATTGGTGACGCGTTCAATTCGTGAAATGCGGAATGTGAAGGCGGACCGGTTGGTGGGTTTACTGGTCGACTATGTGGGGCGTTGCAAGGGGCAAGCTATTTTGCGCGGGTTACGGGCGATTTCCGACTTCGAATTTGAATTTCAGCTTGCCTTGATGAATCGTAAACTCGATGAGCGGGTCGAGACGATATTCATGATGCCGAGAGAAACTTACGTCTTTCTGAGCTCGCGGGTGGTCAAGGAAATATCGCGGCTTGGCGGGGATGTCAGTGCGTTTGTGCCCGCGCACGTGCGCAAGGCGTTGGCCAACAAGTTCATGGTCGTCTAGACCCGCGAAAGGATTCCAATGGCACTGATTGTCAATCTGCGACATTTGGATGGCCGGGATTTGCATCTCGAGGGTGAGATTCCGGCTGCGGAACTCGACGTGACGGGGCTTGATGAGCTTATCCGGCCGGTGGGCGGTCTAAGGTACGAGCTGGATGTGGAGCGTCATCAGCGGGGTTTGCTCTTGCAGGGGCGGTTGGCTATGCCCCTGGAGTGCGAATGTGCCCGTTGCCTGAACGCGTTTCGTCAGGATCTGGTGCTCTCGAACTGGTGTTCGCTCCTCCCCTGGGACGGGGAAGACGCCGTGCGCGTTCGGAACGACTGCGTGGACTTGACGCCCTATCTCCGCGAAGATATGGTCTTGGCGCTTCCGCGACGACCGTTGTGCAAGCCGGAATGTGACGGTCTCCAAGCTTGGTCGTCCGATGACCCGGGAGTGGCGCGCGAAATGTCGGCGGACAAACGGTCGTCGGCGTGGGCGATGCTGAATAACCTGAAACTCTGAGCGCTAGAATCTATGGGCGTACCCAAACGTAAACCTTCGCGTAGTCGCCAGCGGCAGCGCCGTGCCTATAACAGCGTCCTCCGCTTGCCTCAATTGAGCACCTGCCCCCAGTGCGCAGCTCCTTACGTGCCGCACCGCGTCTGTCCTGCCTGCGGCTTTTACAAGGGCCGCCAAGTGGTGACGGTCGAAGCAATGGCATAGCGGCCACCTTCAGAGCGCGGATGTGGAATCGCCCATTCTGCGCTCTTTTGCTTTATGCGCATAGCTGTGGACGTGATGGGTGGCGACTTCGGCTGCGAAGTCGTCCTTGAGGGTATCCGGCTTGCACTCCAGCACCACGACGCCATTCAGACCGTGTTCCTGGTTGGCCAGCGCGATTGCATTGAGCGGGCGTTGGAGCATGCGCATTTTCAGGATCGTCGGGTTGAAATCCTCCATGCCAGCGAAGTCTTGTCGATGGATGATCGTCCCGTGGCCGCGGTCCGCCGTAAGAAGGATTGCTCCGTGGTGCGGGCGGTCGACCTGGTGAAGGCTGGCAAGGCCGATGCCATGATATCCCCAGGCAACACCGGTGGGATCGTCGCCGCAGCAACCCTCAAACTTGGAACGTTGCCGGGTATCGAGCGTCCCGGGATCGCGACCGTGATCCCCGCACCGGAGAACGAGTTTGTGCTTTTGGATTCCGGGGCCAACATCGAATGCAAACCGGTTCACCTGGTGCAATATGCCGTCATGGGCCACGTGTATTCACGGGAGATCCTGGGACACAAGAAACCGCGAGTTGGCATCTTAAGCGTGGGGACGGAGGCCATCAAAGGAAACGAACTCACCCTCGAAGCATTCCGATTGTGTGAGAAAATACCGATCCATTTCATCGGAAACGTGGAGGGCCACGACTTGTTTCGCAACCGCGTCGACGTGGTGGTCTGTGACGGTTTTGTGGGCAACGTCGTACTGAAGACGTGCGAGAGCCTCGCCAAGGGGATGCTCACCTGGTTGAAGCAGGAGTTGATGAAGAATTTCAAGCGCCAGTTGGGGGCGCTCCTGGCCCGGAACGCTTTTCGGGCCATCACCCGCCGGATGGATCCGGACGGCTATGGCGGCGCGCCCCTCCTGGGCCTGAACGGGAACGTCATGAAAGCGCACGGCTCCGCCCGGGAACGGGCCATCATGAATGCCATCCGCATGACCAGCGAAACGATCCAACATCGGATCAATCGCCAGATTACCGAAGAAATCGCCACTGCCATGGATTGCCTCAACCGGGATAAAAGAGAAGTCGCGGCAAGGGCCTTCGCATGAAACGCCCCGGCGATCCCCCCCTCAGAAACCCTCGCGCGGCCCACGGTTTTCGCGGCCGCACTTGCTCAATCACCGCAGTGGGCGCCTACGTCCCCGAGCGCGTTCTGACGAATGCCGATCTCGAGCGCATGGTGAACACCTCGGACGAGTGGATCACCAGCCGCACCGGGATCAAGGAAAGACGGTTGGCGGCCCCCGATGAGTTCACCTCGGACCTGGCGGCAAAGGCCGCCCGGCGAGCGCTGGAACGCGCACAAGTCTTGCCTGAGGATATCGACTTGATCATCGTCGCCACCATCACGCCCGATATGTTGTTTCCCTGCACGGCTTGCATCGTCCAGCAGAAACTGGGCGCCCGGCGAGCGGCAGCCTTTGACATCGAAGCCGCGTGTTCGGGGTTTATATATGCGCTGGAGATCGGGCAGCAATTCATCACTTCCAGGACTTATGATACCGTCCTGGTGATCGGCGCGGAAAAACTCTCGTCCATCGTGGATTGGAGCGACCGCAACACCTGCGTTCTTTTTGGGGACGGGGCGGGGGCGGCAGTATTGCAGAACCGTCCAAATGCGCATGGGTTGCTCACGGCGTGCATGGGGGCCGATGGTTCGAAGGGAGGGTTGCTTTACATGCCCGGAGGAGGCAGCCGGGTTCCCGCGACTGCCGAGTCTGTCAATTCCCGGCTGCATTTTCTGCGCATGGAAGGCCGGGAAACGTTCAAAAGCGCTGTGAACGCGATGTATACCGCAGCCCAGGAAAGTCTGCGACGGTGCAACCTGGATATTGGAAGGATCAAATGTGTGATCCCGCACCAGGCCAACCAGCGGATTATCGAAGCGGTGGGCGAGCGGTTGGGTGCCCGACCCGATCAACTCTTCATCAACCTGCATAAATTCGGTAACACGTCGGCGGCCTCGGTGGCCATTGCCTTGGATGAGGCGGTGGGGAGTGGACGCATTGAGCGGGGCGATCTCATTTTGTTGATGGTGTTCGGCGCGGGTTTGACGTGGGCCGCGGCGGTGATTGAATGGTGAAATTATGGACTGATGGATTGACGCTTACAAATCGTGTGATAAATTGAGAGCACCTAATTTGAGCAGCTATGGCTACCAGTAGACTTGATAATTCCGGCGTCTTCCAACCGTTTTATATTGAAGCCGCATCAACTCATTTCACCCTGCCTCCCAATGCCGTCCGGGTTCGTCCCAACGGAATTGAGTTTCATTCTCCGAAGGCTTTTCCGGTCTGGCACGAAATGACGGTTACGTTGCTGGCGCCCGGCTCGGATCGGAAGCTGAAATGCAATGGTGTGGTCGTGGCTTGCGACGGCAACCGCCATTCCGGTTATGCGGTGTCATTGCTGTTTATGAACCTCTCCCGGCAGTCCTCGGAGCAGTTGGCGGCGCTTGCCAACGCCTATTCCATATAGCCGTATCGGCTGGACCCAGCCTGCTTCATGGAAATCTTTCATCGGATTCTTAAGACCGCCATTGAAGGTGGCGCGTCGGACGTGCATCTCAAGATCGGCGGCCCCGTCATTTTCCGGATTAATCGCCAGTTAATCGCCATCGAAGCCCCGAACCCCACGGTGGAATGGATGCAAGAGGTCGTGGAACATATGCTGCCCCGGCATTTGAAGAAACGGCTCGAGGATGATCACGAGGTGGATTTTTCGTATTTCGTGCCGGGGGTTGGGCGTTTTCGAACGAATCTTTTTCAGCAGCGCGGGGAGTATTGCCTTTCCATGCGGTATGTGAAGATTCAAGTCCCTTCCTTCGAAGAGTTGGGGTTATTGGAAATCTTGAAACGGCTGGCGGAGTCCCCACGCGGAATCGTGTTGATCTCCGGGTCGACCGGGTGCGGGAAGTCGACGACGCTGGCAGCGATGATCGAGCACCTCAACGCCTCATTTAAGAAGCATATCATCACATTGGAAGATCCGATTGAATTCGTATTTGAGGATAACCAATCGGTAATTGAGCAGCGCGAAGTCGGTTTGGATACCCTCTCGTTTGGACAGGGATTGAAACACATCCTCCGTCAGGATCCCGACATTATCATGATCGGCGAGATGCGCGACGCGACGAGTTTTTCTGCGGCCATGAGCGCGGCGGACACGGGGCACCTGGTCTTATCGACCTTGCATACGACCAATGCCGCCCAATCGGTGGGCCGCATATTGGATTTCTTCAAGTCCGATGAGAGGGATCAGGTGAGGCGCCAATTGTCCGCGACGCTCCAATCCGTTGTTTGCCAACGGATGGTGACGACGATCAATGGGGGTGTGACTCCCGCGCTCGAGATCATGATCAACACTGCCACGGTGAGGAAATTGATCGAGGAAAACCGCCTGGATAAGCTCCATGCGGCGATCGAGACCGGAGTGGAAGACGGAATGCAGAACTTCAACCAGGCCTTGTTCAACCTGGTCAAGGAGCGCAAGATCACCGAGAAAGAGGCGCTGGCGAAGGCGACGAACCCGCAGGCGCTCGAAATGAACTTCAAGGGGATCTTCCTTGATGAAGCCCGGCGCATCCTGACCTGATCAGCGGTCGGGCGTGACGTAGAGTTCCCGGGTGTCGAGTTGCCGCAAGATGAGGCCAACGGTCCGATCGATTGCGCCGCGGTTTTCCTGGACGACCTTCATGGCCTGGGCTCCCAAGTGCTCGCGTCGATCCGGATCTCGTAACAATCCTTCAATGGCCTCGGCCAGATGGTGGCTGTCCCGGACCTGCACCGCGCCGCCCGCGCCGAGGAAAGATTTGACGATCGCTTCAAAATTTTCCATGTGCGGACCGAACACGATGGCTTTTCCGAGTGCGGCCGGTTCGATGGGATTTTGGCCTCCGTGGGCGGTGAGGCTTTTGCCGACAAAGACCACCGTGGCGCATTCGTAAAAGAGTCGCAGTTCCCCGGTGGTATTCACGAGGAGACAATCGATTTCTCCGGGCGAGTATCGGCTTTGGGCGGCCAGCTCGCTTCGGAATACAACTCGGAGGCTGCGCTGTTCGAGCTCGCGCGCCGCTTCCCGGCTACGCTCGAAATGACGGGGAACGAGAACGAGAAACAAGTCGGGGTGTTGTCGGCGCAATTTGAGGTAGGCATCGGCGAGGATGCCTTCCTCACCCGGGTGCGTGCTTCCTCCCAACAAGATGGGCGCCCCCGGGGAGACGCCGATTTGCGTGAGCAGAGCGGGGACATTGAGGTCGCGATGTTCCTCGATTTTGGCGGCATCAAACTTGAGGCTCCCGACGACCTGGACGGCGGAAGGGCGGCATCCCAGCTCGATTAATCGGGAGGCATCGGCTTCGTTTTGCGCTCCGACGCCGGCGAAAGTGGCAAAGAGTTTTCGGAACAGGAAAGCGAACCGGCGATATCCGCGGTAAGAACGGTCCGACAAACGTGCATTGACGAGGAGCACTGGGATGCGCACATCACGCAATCTCCAGATGAAGTTCGGCCAGATCTCGGCCTCGACAAAGACCACTGCCTCGGGGTGGATGACGTGAATGGCATGTCGCACCCAGGCACGCCGGTCGATGGGATAATAGATCTTTTCGATGTGCGAGGGGAGCTTTCGACGCAACTCGGCCATCCCCGTGGACGTGGTGGTGGAGACGACGATTTTGAGGTTTGGGGCGCGAGGTTCGAGTGCCTTGATCAGTTGCGTGCAGATGTTGACTTCCCCCACGCTGACGGCATGGAACCACATCACGTGGCGGTTGGTCAGGGCTTGCTTGAGTTTGGCGTTGTACTGGCCGAACCTCTGCCGGAAGCCCTCTCTCCAGCGACCGCGTCGTAGGAGCCGCGCGAAATAGTAGGGTGCGCTGACGGTGAGACAGAGCATGAACAACGCGTTGTAGAGGCGACGCATTCTCAGATCCTTAAATCCATCATGTCAGTCATTCAAGGGTATGGCATAACTTTGCGCGGAGCAACCGCGCTAACGAAAGAATAACCACCATACCAACAACAACATGGGCGCCAGGCATGGCAGGCTGTATTTGAAGAGGTAACCCAGAAATGTTGGTGTATGGACGTGCTTCTGGTCGGCGATGGCTTTAACCATGAAGTTTGGGCCGTTGCCGATATACGTGTTTGCACCGAAAAAAACCGCCCCCACGCTAATTGCCACCAGACAACGGGCTGCGTTTGGATCGGACAGGAGCATCGCGACCTCGACTTGTCCGGCATTGACCGTTCGGATCGCCAACTGCGCCGGGTGATAAGTCGCCAACGCCGCGAGGATCGCCTGAATCTGTGCGGCGTCTTCTCCTGTGACGAGGCTCAGGTTATTGCCATGAGCATGGATATAGGCAAGGGTATGGTCGACCAGCGCCGGGTCCAGGAATGCGCCAAATTCCGCACTCAAGAAGCTCAGGTAAGTAGGGGCGTTATCGAGAAAACTAGACAGAGAACCCGTGGCCCAGAAGAAAGAACCCGGGCCCAATTGGCCAAAACCCGCCGCGTGCGTCTGAAGCCAGTCCAGGGCCGGCATCATGGTGGCAAAGATACCAATGAACAAGATCGCCACTTCCCGGATGGGGTCGAAGTTGAAGTGGTTGGCCTCATGCACCTGTTTTCGGGTGGTGAGATAGGATCCAATGGAGGCCGCCAGCATGATGAATTCCCGGACAAACGGCGGTTCGTTGATAAAGACCGAGGCCAGAATGATTCCCAGGAAAATGAGGTTGGCGGTACCCTGAAAACGCCAGACATCCCCAGGCTCCGCAAGCATCTCGCGGACGGACTTGGGAGCGCGCAGATAGTTGCGCCGGTCCAAAAAATAGAACAGCGCAAGCAGGAAACCGACTCCAACCAGCCACATGGGCCAGCAATGCCGGGCGACCCACCAGAAAGGGACACCCTTGAGGTAGCCGAGAAAGAGAGGGGGATCGCCGATGGGTGTCAGGCAACCACCGACGTTGGAAACCACGAAAATAAAGAAAACAACGTGGTGTGCAGTGATCCGGTATTTGTTCATACGCAGCCATGGCCGGATCAGTAGCATGGAAGCGCCGGTGGTCCCGAGGAAGTTGGCCACCACGGCACCTATGGCTAGAAACAGGGTGTTCGTCAACGGGGTGGCCTCGCCTTTCACGCTGATATGGATGCCGCCAGAGACGACAAAGAGGGAGCCGATAAGCGCGATGAAGCTGATATATTCGACTCCGGTGTGCCAAACGCGTCCGTAGGCATGCAAACCGGCCAGATAATACACCAGAGTCAACGCGCCGAGGGCGTACGCAACCTTGGGATAATGCCGATGCCACCAGTGGGGAAACAGGAGCGGCGCCAGCGCGATCATCCCCAACAGGCTGATAAACGGCAGGATCATCCATGGGTTTGGAGTTGGTGCTGCGAATTCCATGCGCACAGGCTAGGCAGACTGCGACTCGGGTCAATAGAAACTCCCATTCTCGAAAGAATCATCCGCAATCGAATCCTTCCCGAGATTCAGAACGCTTGTTCTCGGAACGGTTGATGCTAAACTGTCCATGTGACCGTGGCATCGGATAGCGTTCGCAAGCCCTCGTTGAAGATGGTGAGTTGTGGGGGGTGCGGCGCAAAGGTTTTCATCCGTGGAGATTTGGCACCATTAACCACGACGCCGTGCACGAAGTGCGGCCATCCCTTGATGGTTCCAATGCGGCTGCGCCAGTTTGAGTTGCGCGATGCGATTGCCTCGGGCGGCATGGGCACCGTTTTCCGCGCCTTCGATCTTACCCTGGAACGCGAAGTGGCTGTGAAATTGATGAAGGAGGAACTCCTCAGTGATACCAAGGCGTTGGAAAGTTTTGCCCGGGAAGCGCGCGCAGCGGCAGGGTTGAATCACACGAATATCATTCACATCTACACCTTTGAGGAACACGACAACCAACGTTTTCTGGTGATGGAATTGGCGGACCGCGGGAGTTTGGATGACCGTATCGAACGCGATGGGCGGCTGCCCGAACTGCAGGTCCTGGACATCGGCATCAAAGTGGCATCGGCGCTCGACACAGCCCTCAAGCACGGGCTGTTGCACCGGGATATCAAGCCCGGCAACATCCTTTTCAACGCCGAAGGCGAACCCAAACTGGTGGACTTCGGTCTCGCCCGTAGCACTGAGACGGAGGCCGACCATGACACGGCAGTGTGGGGGACGCCATACTACATCGCGCCGGAGAAGATTCGTCGGGAAAAAGAGGATTTTCTGTCGGATCTCTACAGTCTGGCTGGAACGCTCTATCACGGACTTACCGGCCGCGTGCCTTTCGAGGCACCCACAGTTGAAGAAGTCATTGCAGCACACGTGGACACCCCGGTGACCCCACCGAATCAGGTGATCACGGAATTGAGCCAGCCCACGAGCGACTCGATACTGATTGCGCTGGCGAAGGACCCGGCCCAGCGCTATCAGAGCTACGACGATTTCATCATGGCTTTGACCGCAGCACGCAGCCAATTGTTGGTGAACCAGTTCCGCGGTCGTGGGGCAGGGGGTAATGTCCTCGGATGGCTTCGAAGATGATTCGACGGCTCATGCGCGCGGGTGGGCTTGGTCGTAGGCGCGTTTGAGCCGGTCGGTGCTGACGTGAGTGTAGACCTGGGTGGTGACCAGGTTGGCATGGCCCAGCAATTCCTGAACGCTCCGCAAATCCGCCCCCGCATCCAGGAGATGAGTGGCGTAGCTGTGCCTGAGTTTGTGGGGGGTTATGCGAGGATCCAATCCTGCCAAAGAAAGATAGGCCTTGAGATGGGCCTGGACGATTCGAGGATAAAGCGGCTTTGACTTTCCTCGCTCCGCTTGGAACACGGGATCACCCGGCCCGGGTGCCGCGGGAAGACCGCTCCAGTAATTCTCGATTGCCTGGAGTGCCGGTTGGCCAATAGGCACGAGCCTCTCTTTGCGGCCCTTGCCGCGCACCCGAACGATCTGTTCCCGCCCATTCACATCTTCGGCCCGCAGCGCGCAGAGCTCTCCAATCCGGAGACCGGACGAATAGATCGTTTCCAGGATGGCCTGATCGCGGCGATAAGGGAGATCCGTCACCTGGGATTCCGTGTCTTTCCGTTTACGGGCGAGGGCCAGGAGCGGCGCATTCAACAAATCGACCATCTGTTCCGGAGTGAGGAATTTGGGCAAGTGTTGCTCGCGTTTGGGTAAGGTAAGATTGCGGATGGGTGACGACGCAAGATGACCACGGCGAACGAGAAAGCGGTAAAACGTGCGAAGGGCAGAAAACCGGAGCTGGATGGCGGCGCGGCTTAGCGATTGACGGCCCAGGAAACGAAGATAATAGCGGAAATCATCACGTCGCAGGGCAGTCCAATCGGGCGGTTTCGTACTTTGTCCATGATACCAGCGTCGGAATTCGTTGAGGGCGTGGAGATAATTGCGCTGGGTGTAAGCTGAAGCGGCGCGGTCGGTTGCCAGGTGCCGCTCAAACTCCGTCAACCTCGGATCACGCCCGGGATTTCTCGAGTCAGGCTTTGCGGAAGGATCCATTCCCGGCAGGGTTTGGACTGCGGGTTTCAAGAGGCAGCACCTGAATCGTCAGTCCGTTCCGGGAATTCAAAGCCGACTTTGCCGCGGTCGTCGAGAACCAGCCAGGCCGCGAAAGGCCGGCCGCGTTTTGAAATGAAATCGGCCAGGAGATCACTGCGCCCCTCCTGAATAAGCTTCCCCAACTCCGCGGGGGTCAGGTCGCGCTTAAGAATGGAGCGGCCCACGCGGAATTTGCAGGGCTTGGAATCAGACTGAGACTTCTCACAAAGATAGTCATTCTCGCCGGCAAAAACCCGGGCGCCACAGCGCGGGCAGGTTGCCACGGGCTCCAGGCCGGTGAAATCCAGTTTGGGAAGCGGTTCTGCCTGGGCTTTGCTTTTGCTGCCAGGGCCGGCGGTTCGGGGCCGGCGCGCCTCGAATTCGAATCCGACTTTCTGAGCATCATCCAAGACCAGGTAGGCCTTGAACGGTCGGCCGCGCTTGGAAATGAACTTGTCGAGCAGTTCGGTCTTTCGAGTTGTCAGCAATCGAGTCATCTGCGTGCGCTCGATGGGTTGCTGGAGAATCACGCGGCCGCAACGGAAATCGCAGGCGTTCTTCTCGCCGGCGGCCTGTTCACAGACATAACTTTTTCCGGTCTCAAACACCTGGTGGCCGCACTTCGGGCACGGACCCACGGGTTCGGGATTGACCACTTCATCATTCCGCTGGGGGGTGGATCCGTCGGCCCCATTCCGATCAAAGTCGAACTCCGCCTTGTAATCATCGGTAAGGACGATTGCCGCGGTGAAGGGACGACCAGCCTTGCTTCGGAAACCGGTGAGCGGTCCGACTCTTCGATCCCGGATCAGGACTTCGATCTCGGGAATCTCGAATTGGCGGCCGGCAACAATCTTCCAAAGCGCAAAGTCGCAGCTGTTGTTCGCGCATTGAAATTTCTTATAGGTTTCCCGGATCTCGCCGCCGCACTTGGGGCAGGGGACCTCCAGCGTTCCGAATTCGCCTGGGATCGTGTCGTGCTCGTGCTCCTTGGCTTTGCGAACGATCGATTCCGTCATCTCCGCGATTTCCTGCATGAAAGCGCCGCGGGCGAGACGCCCCCTCTCGATCTGTTTGAGTTTGAACTCCCAGTCCCCCGTCAGTTCAGGCGCAGTCAGTTCCGGGATGCCGAGACCACGCAGGAGTGCCATGAGCGAGAAGGCCTTCGCGGTGGGCTGCAATTCCTTGCCCAGACGAAGGAGGTAATTCTCGTGAAGCAACCCTTCAATGATCGCCGCTCGCGTCGCGGGGGTTCCCAAGCCCTTTTCGCTCATGGCGGCGCGTAATTCCTCGTCTTCCACCAGTTTGCCTGCGCCCTCCATGGCCCCGAGTAGTGTGGCCTCGGTGAAACGGGCCGGAGGTTTGGTCTGATTTTCGAGGATTCTTACGTCCTCGGTGAGAATCGTTTCCCCCGCCTGGACCGGCACGAGATTCGGTGAATCTTCATTGGCCGCTTCCCGGCCATAAACGCTCAACCAGCCGGGTTGGGTCAGGACTTTGCCCTCAGTCTTGAAGGGCTCACGTTCGACCCGTGTAACCCGTGTCGTCACGAGGAACTCGGCCGCAGGGAAGAAGACCGCCAGAAACCTCCGAGTCAACATGTCGTAGATCTTGGCTTCGTCCGACTGGAGATGCCTGGGGGGATCGGGAGTGGGTATGATAGCGAAATGATCGGAAACTTTCGCGTTGTTGAAGATGCGTTTGTTGGGTTTCAGCCAGTTTTGCGCCAGAATCTGGGCCGCAAATGCGTCGTACGGTTCCTGCAGCGCCCGGAGAGTTGTTCTGGTGCTCTCCAGATAATCCTCCGGCAAGGCGCGTGAATCGGTTCGAGGATAGGTGATGGCCTTATGACGTTCGTAGAGGGCCTGGGCCAGTTGCAGGGTCCGATGCGCAGAAAAGCCAAACCGGTTGTTTGCCTCCCGTTGAAGGCTCGTCAGGTCATAAAGCAGCGGCGAAAGTTGGGTGGTGGGCTTGCTCTCTTCAGTAACGATCCCGGCCTTGCCGAGGCAAAGGCCACGCAGGCCTTCAGCTTTCTCCAGGTCCCAGATCCTTTCCGCTCGAAGTTCGGGATCGCCATTCTTATCCCGGACATAGGATTCGTCAAACCACCGCCCGGAATAATTCCCGGCAGCGGCTTTGAACGTCCCGTGCACTTCGAAGTATCCGCGAGGAACGAATCCTTTGATTCGCTCCTCGCGTTCAACCACTATCGCCAAAGTGGGGGTTTGAACCCGGCCGACAGTCGTGAGGTGAAAGCCCCCAGTCTTGGAATTGAAGGCGGTCATGGCTCGAGTGCCGTTGATCCCCACCAGCCAGTCCGCCTCCGAACGGCTAACCGCGGCATCGGCCAGCGGGCGGAGGGCCGCATCGTCGCGTTGGGCACTAAATCCCTCCCGGATCGCCGCCGGAGTCATGGACTGAAGCCAGAGCCGACGAATGGGTTTTTCGACCCGGGCATATCTGACCAGGTTGCGGAAGATCAATTCGCCCTCGCGACCGGCATCGCAGGCATTGATGAGCGAGGAGACTTCTTTGCGACGGATCAGCTTGGTGAGCAGCTTCAGCTTGCCCGCCGTCTTCTCGAGGGGGCGCAGATCGAAGTGCGGGGGAATGACCGGGAGGTGGGCAAATGTCCACTTGCCCCTTTTTACTTCGTACTGTTCCGGAACCGCCAACTCGAGCAAATGCCCCACGGCCGACGAAAGGACGTATTGGTCGCTTTCGTAGTAATCCTCATGACGCTCGAAACCGCCCAGGGCGCGGGCGATGTCGCTCGCGACGGACGGTTTTTCGGCAATTATCAGGGCTTTGCCTTTCACAACCAGGGGTAGCGTTTACCAAGCCCCATGGAAGGGGCGCAAGAGTTCTTTTTGCCAACCGCACCCTCCGGGGTGCCAATTTCGCGGCTGTGCGAGCAGTTCCTTTCCCGGGAGCGCGCCCCCGGTGGATCCCCGCCGAATCGGCGCGCACGCCGGGTTTTTTCTCACGGCTCAGGTTCGAGGAGGCGTTGCAGGGGAGTGGCAAGGGATTCACACACCGCCCGCAATTCGTGGGATCGCCGGGCGGCCTCGTGAGTGAGGAAATGTCTTCGGTCTGCGAGTTCCGTTGTCACGGCCTCATTCCACAATGCACGACCCGCCATCACTCCTGATGCGCCCGCGCGGCAGGCAGTTTCAGCCTGGCGGCGGAAAAGGTCCCAGGAAGCGCCGCCGGAGAGCAACACCCACGGCACGGAACACGCCTCGCTCAGTTCGGCGCACGCTTCCGCCCAGACGGTTCGATCAGGTTCCTCGGCGGCATTCAGGGGGAATTCGGCCTTCAGGACATCCACACCCAAGGGCACGAGACGCCGGGCCGTCTCCACAACCACGCGCCGCCGGACCTCGGAGGTCAAAGGGGTTCCCGGTGATTCCGGCGAAAAAGAGAGTGGTTCGAGGAAGAGCGGCATTTCTTCCCGCGCACAGGCGTCGGCTACGGAACGGACGACTTCCTCGACCTGGGCGGCATTGGAAGCCTGGGGATGATAATAGACCAGCAGTTTGGCCCCGGCGGCGCCTATCCGGGCCGTGTCGGCCACCGTCCAGTTGGGCACCAGCCCCGTGGAGAGCACGGCATGATCGCCGGTCGAACCGGTATCCTGGGCCACAATCAATCCCACCTGACCTGGCAATGCCGAACCACGAAGGCAGTGCGGCAGCCCGATCTCGGAGTCCAACAGGACCGCCGTGGCCAGGCCCGATAATGCCCGCACAATCTCGGTCTTCAATCCAGCGAGGGCGACATCAAGATCGCCCGCGATGCCCTGCCGGGCCAATTCGCGGCGGATGGGTCCACGATGGTCAATCGCGAGGATGTCCAATGTGCCGCGCGGTCCGGAGGCTTGCTGCAGACGCCGCCATTTTCCCAGGGTCACGGTTTTCATGCGATTCGGCCGCCAAGGTTCGAAAGTCGACCGTGCTCAGCCGATTTCGGTGAGCTTGACCGGGCGTTTGAGCTCCAGCGATTTCCGAGCAGCGATGGCCATGGCCACCGGGATTCGACCTTCATCTCCAGAAAGCGGTGACGATCCGCCGCGGCTCGCGGCGTCCACGAATTGTTCCATCTCCAGCAAGTAGCTAGCGAGGTAACGTTCCATGAAAAAGTTCAGGGGCAGGTCGCGACGCACCGCCTTGGCGCCGCTCACAATGGCGGTGTTGGGGTAATTGTTGTCGGTTCGAACCGATCCGCCGCTGCCGAACACTTCGACCCGTTGATCGTAACCGTAAACCGCTCGCCGGCTGTTTTCGATCACGCCGACCGCGCCTTGAGCGAATTCGAGTAGAATGGTGGCCGTGTCGATATCCCCGGCCTCGCCGACGCGCGGATCGATCAGCGCCGAGCCGGTGGCGTAGAGTTGCACGACTTCGTCACCGACAAGAAAACGGGCCATGTCGAAATCATGGATGGTCATGTCGGCAAAAAGGCCTCCGGATTGTTTCACGTAGTCCAGGGGCGGGGGGGCGGGATCGCGGCTGATGATGTGGATCTGGTGCGGCGTGCCGATCTCACCCTGTACCACCGCTTGGCGCACGCGTCGGAAGTTCGCGTCGAAGCGGCGGTTAAACCCGACCTGGAACAGCACCCGCGCCTTTCGGACGGCGGCGAGGGCCTGATCGATGCGTTCCAGATTGGCGTCGATCGGTTTTTCACAGAAGATATGTTTACCGGCGGCGGCGGCGGCCTGGATCACTTCGAGGTGTGTGTCGGTGGGTGAGCAAATTACCACCGCATCGATATCCGGGTGGCTGGTCACTTGCCGGAAATCGGTCGTGTGCTCGGGGACCTTAAAGCGCTCGGCGCAGTCCCGGGCGGTGGTTTCCTTCGCGTCGGCCACGATCACCAGGTTGGTGTCGGCGAGGACGTGGCAAAGGTGCTCGGCATGGACGCAGCCGATGCGTCCGGCGCCGACGAGTCCCAGGTTGAGGATGGATTTTGCCATGGTCTTCAAACTCCTATGGTCCGCAAATAATCGCGATTTCGTTGAGCGCTCTCCCGGGGTGTGCCCAGCCCGGGCAGGATGTCTTGTTCCACCAGGAGCCACCCCGCGTAGTGCCGTGCTTCGAGCCGGTCGAGCACGCGGGGAAAGTCGACAACACCCCGGCCCAGCTCGCAGAATACCCCCTGCCGGACGGCGGCGAAGTAGTCCCACCGTTCGGCGTGGGCCTGGCGGGCCACCTTTTCGCTGCAGTCCTTGCAATGAACATATCGGATCCGATCCGCGAACCGGTCCAAACCGGCGACGGCGCTCGAAGCATCGCACTGGCCGGACCCGTACGTGTAGTGGCCCGTATCGAACACCAATCCGAGCAGATTGGGATCGGTGCGTGCCAGTAATTGCCCAATCTCATCCGGTGTTTCCACGTAGCCTGCACAGTGATGATGGAACACCGTCGGAAGCCCGGCTTGATCCTGGACTCTTCGTGCGATTCCTTCCGCACCATGGGCAAAAACCTGCCATTCCGTTTCGGACAATCCCATCCCGGGCTGGATGCGCCCGGCATTCCGGGTCCGCACCGCGTCGGTGCCGTTATTATCGGCGAGCACGAGGAATGGTGGAGTATCGCCCTGGGCCAGGTGGTACACGGCTGAGAGCAGGCGGGCCACACGGACAGCATTCGCCTCGCCCTCGGCGTGAGTAGTGGCGTATTTCAAGGCGACCGGTACGAAGGCACCGACCAGGGCAAGGCCGCGGCGGTGCAGATGTTCCTGTAAAACCGCCGGGTCCGTGGGCATGTAACCCCAGTCGCCCAATTCCGTGCCGGTGTAACCGGTGTCCGCCAGTTCATCGAGCATCTGCGTGAATGCGATGGGTTTGCCTTCGAGGCCATCAAATTCGAGCGATCCCCAGGAACAGGGGGCGTTACCGATGCGCCACTGGGTTCTCATAATCGTTCAAGCCTGCCGCACCTGGCTGACGCCGTTGTCTATCAGTAAAGGCGTTCCTCGACGCGTTTCGCCGCCCAAGTCTTCCGCGCCTGCTGGACGCCGGCCATTTCGCTGATTTCGGCGGGCGGCACGTCCCACCAGGTTTCATAACCGCCTACGCCGACGTATCGGTCGCTCGGAACGCAGATCACGGTTGTGCGCGGGCTGGTCTTGGAAGTCTTCAGTGCCGCGACAAAATCGTCATAACTCTTGCACTCGATAACGTCGGCCCCCAAGCCGCGGGCGCTCATAGCCAGATCCACCGGCAGCGGACGAGCAGTGGTTCCCGATTCATCCCCCGGCAATCGCCCGTTTTCAGGATAGACATAGCGCGTGCCGAATCCTTCCTGGCCGAGGGAGCGGCTGAGGCCGCCGATGCTGTTGAAGCCTGTGTTGTCGACGAGAATCACGGTGAGTTTGCAGCCTTCCTGAATCGAAGTGACGATCTCGTTGCCGAGCATCAGGTAGCTGCCGTCTCCGACCATCACATAAACCTCACGCGAGGGATCGGCCATCTTGATCCCCAACCCACCCGCAATCTCGTAACCCATGCAGCTGTAGCCATACTCGAGGTGAAAATGCTTCGGGTGCCGGCAACGCCAGAGCTTGTGGAGATCGCCCGGCATGCTGCCCGCCGCGTTGATCATGACGCCGTTGGCATCCCCGAGCGTGTTAACGGCCCCGATCAATTCCCCCTGGCTTGGCAGGGGCGTGTTTCGGATCGAGTAAATCCGATCAACCTCGGCTTCCCACTCGGCATGAAGCTTCTCGCATTCGGCCCGGTAGCCTGCGGGGACCTGGTAGCTGCCGATAAGCCGGGTCAGTTCCTCAAGGGTCACCCTCGCGTCGCCGATAAGGGCGAGTCCATGATGTTTGCAGCCATCGAACTCCGTGACGTTGATATTGACGAACTGCACGTTGGGCGCCTGGAACGCCGTCTTGCTTGCGGTGGTGAAATCGCTGTAACGCGTGCCAATCCCGATGACAACATCGGCTTGGCGCGCCGCAACATTGGCCGCGCGCGTGCCGGTGACGCCGATGGCCCCGAGGTTCAACGTTTCATCAAATTGCAGGCTGCCCTTGCCGGCCATGGTTTCGCCCACCGGAATTCCGGTGCGTTTGACCAGTTCCTTCAGGGTCTGGGTGGCGTCGCTATAAATCACGCCGCCACCCGCGACGATCATCGGGCGTTTGGCTTGTCGAATAGCCGCCGCCGCCTGCTCGAGTGCGCGCGCGTCCGCACGATTTCGCCGGATGGGCCAGACGCGCTTTTCGAAGAATGCCGCGGGATAATCGTAAGCCTCGGTCTGCGCATCTTCGGGTAAAGCCAGGACGACTGCGCCGGTATCCGCCGGGCTGGTCAAGACCCGCATCGCCTCCGGCAGCGCGGTCAGGATTTGGTCGGGGCGGTAGAGCCGATCCCAGTAGCGGCTTACCGGTTTGAAACAATCATTTACCGAAACGTCCTGGGTCTGCGCAGATTCGAGTTGCTGGAGCACGGGCGCAACATTACGGCGGGCGAAAATGTCACCCGGGAGCAGCAGGACGGGCAACCGGTTGATGGTAGCCACCGCGGCGCCGGTGATCATATTGGTGGCGCCCGGGCCGATCGAAGAGGTGCAGACGAGAGTTTGGAGGCGGTTTTTCATTTTGGTGTAAGCGACGGCCGTATGAACCATCGCCTGTTCGTTGCGGCACTGGTAATAGCGCAAAGCGGGGTACTGTTGCAGCGCCTGCCCGATCCCACCGACGTTGCCGTGGCCGAAGATGCCAAAACATCCCGCAAAGAATGGTTGCGATACCCCGTCGCGTTCGACGTGTTGCTGGATCAAGTATTTCACCAAGGCCTGCGCCATCGTGAGCCGTTCCGTCTGATTCTTCATAGGTTCTTCAGTTTGATCTCAACTCAGTCCAATCCCCCCCGTGCTTTCACGAACGCCATCACCTCCGCCAACGTCGGCATGAAATTCGCACAGCCGTGCTGCGTCACAACAATGGCGCCACATGCGTTCCCAAATCGTGCGGCCTTTCGCCAATCCCATCCCTGGAGATGGCCATAAAGAAAACCCGCCGCGAATGCGTCGCCGGCGCCCAGTACGTTGGCAATCTCGACCGGATATCCCGGGGCATCGATGACGTCAATGCCTCCCTCCGGTCGACGCAGATGCACGCGCGCGCCGTGTTCGCCCCGTTTCTGAAGGAGTGCGTGTGGGCCCAGCGCGAGAATCGCATTGGCGGCGGCCTCGACATCTCCGCGCACTCGCGTGTCGGAAATGGATTGGGATTTTTCGACCTGCCCGATCTCGGTCAAAACCGCCGCGCAGATCTCGTCTTCGGTGCCCATCACGATGTCGGCCAGGCGCAATGCGCCTCGAACGGTCACGCCAAAGGCACGGGGGTCATGCCACTGGTCCGGGCGGAAATCCAGGTCGAGAATCACTTCAGCACCGGCCGCGTGGGCACGTTCGGCGGCGAACAATGTGGCGCTGCGGCTCGGTTCCAGGCACAAATTTGTGCCGGCGAACTGGAAGATGCGGCAATCCGTGATGGGTGCCGCCAGCACGTCATCGATGGTGAGTTCGATGTCCGCGCAACCCTCGCGGTAATAGACCAACGGAAATCTGGCCGGCGGTTCGATTCCCAGGACGACGGCGCTGGTACGATGTCCGGGCTTGCGACGAATGAATTGCGTGGCGACCCCCTCGCGTTCCAGGAATTGCAGGATGAAATCGCCGACCGGATCTTCGCCGACCGCCGTGAGCAGGGCGGTGCGAAGTTTCAGTCGCCGGCCGCCCACGCTGATATTGGTGGGTGATCCACCCACATAGGCGGCGAAGCCGCGGATATCGGGGAAACTCGCACCAATATCATTGCTGTAAAGGTCGATCGAAGACCGCCCCATGTGAACTGTATCGTATGCGCGCGACGTCGTGCTCATGGAATCGGCGGCGCGTCAGTACAAGGGTAATCGCTTGTCGATGTCGCGATAGGTTCCCTTGACCCAGGAAAACCGCGGATCATCCTGGTTGGCGAGACTCTGGGCACTGCCCGCCAGCACATTCAGATAGTAGGTCGTATGGCCGGGCATCGAAACCACCGGATGATAACCTTCGGGAATCAGCACCGCGCAATTGTGGCCTGCGCGGACCAGCGCGTCAATCGGTTGCCCCGATTGATGCAACGGGGATTGTTCATCCGTGTACACCGATTGCCAGGCAAAGCCGCCTTCGGGCTGGATTTTGTAAAAGTAAACCTCTTCGAGATCCGCCTCCACCAGCGCGCCATCGGCTCCAACGATATGGCGATCATGTTTGTGCGGCGGATAACTGCTCCAATTTCCGCCCGGGGTGTAAACCTCGACCAGGACCAGTCGATGCACCGGCGACCCAGGCGGCAGCAGATCGTTGATCTGGCGGCTCACGTTGTCCCCGCCGCGGATGCTTCGGCTCACCTGGCCTGGCCGGATCAGGAACGGTGCATGATCCTGGTCCGTCGGCACCCATGCCACAGCAAATTCGCCCGCTTCTTCGGCGGTTACCGTAAACTCTGTGTTTCGCGGCAGGTAAAGCGCGTGCCCCCCGCCGTGGAACACATCCCGACGTCCCCCAAGGCGAAACCAGCGGCCGCGGCTCGATTCGACGCTGAAGCTTCCGCACATGTCAACCCAAGCCAACTCGAAATCGCCCACGCGAAATGACCAGGTCTGACCTTCAGCCAGGCGCCGCACCTCGAAATGGATATAGTCCCAGCCCGCGGTGTCAGGGGTAATGCGCAGAATCAAGTCCCGGTCCTTGGGATCGGCGGCTGAGCATACGAGCAAGTTGTCCGCAGTATATTGCATCGATGAATGGTTTCGAAGGAGCGTAGCCGGGAAATGTCACGATGAGAACGTTTTTGTGCAGTGCGAGCGCGCTCCCCATGGTGTTCGCGTGGTTCGGCACCGGGGGATGCCGGGCAAAACGAACTGCAGGCGCTCCGCGATCATCTCGCGAAAATACCGAATGCTACCCAGTTCCGGCAAGTATTGCGCCTGGATCGAGTTTCACCTCTCCGAACACAAGCGCCGTGGATTCCACACCAGGCAGTCCATTGGCCCTTTTTCCTGCCCAAACGCAAGATGAGTGTCAATATGCGGGGCTCAGCCGGGAATGATCCCTCTGGAATGATCGAAGCTCGCTCTGCACCGGAGGGCCGAGTTATACGAGGTCCTGACTTGCCGAGCCTTCATCCAGGGACTTGTTACGGGCGCGGGGCTGCGAGCGGTCAGGTAAGTTGCAGCGCGAAGGGCTACCTTCTCACCGTTTGTGCGGGACGGCCGAACGTCATCAACTCATTATCATCCAGACACCCGTTCCAAGCGCGAGCAGAGGAATGAGCCCGAGATTCGCAACTGAAATAGAAATCGGCCGACGTAGTTGGAAACTCGATTTCAACCGTCGTGCGCAGACTAAGCTCACCAAGCCGAACAACAGGGATGGTGGCGCGAGAAAGATCAGTGGCAGCGGAGCTTGAGGGCTGCCGCGATATTGCGGCTGCACAATTCCACCGATGACAATTGCCAGAAGAAGGCAATTGATTGCGGCTGAAATGGAGAGCGTAAGCCAAAATCCAATTTGGAGTTGGATCTTACTCATGGACGCCCCCGTGGACGGCGCCAGTGCCCTGGGTCGTATGGAACTCCGAAGTTCAAAACGCAGTCAACCACATCGTGGTTGCACTTCTTGCATTCTTTGCTTCCGCAGCCAGGAAACCACGAATCAGCACTGCAACCTTTCGCTGCATAACAGTCATCGTGTTTCTTGCAACACGGAGTGAACCACGCCGGAACGTGAGTGCCACCTGGAAAAGTGCACACGTTGTCTTGAGGTTCGGCTTTGCCACCCGGCGGTCCTGAGCACGGCGGATTCTTGGCTTGGCAGTAAGTCGATCCCATGAGGCCAACCAAGTCCACAAAGTTGACCGGATCATTCTCGAGCATGGAATAGAGATTCGGGCCGGCCATCACTTCAGCAGGCAATCGAAACACTCGCCCAACCCACGCGCGGGGGTCGCTGAACACAGACGGATGCTGAGTTAGCGTCGGGCTGTCAATCGGATCCCTGTTTAGCCACCTCTGCAGATGCGGGTCGTAGAACCTGAACCCGTAATAGTACATCCCGCTCTTGGCGTGGAGTTCCTTCGAGCTGAAGCGATAGAGGTTCGCCGTGGCCAGGGTGCCGGACTGCGCCATTAACCGGCCATACGGATCATATCGATACGATGCGGCCAGGCCCTGGCTCGAATTCACCAGATACGTCACATTGCCGTTGCCGTCGGCGTGATAGGGGTTGTGCGTGGTCCAGTTGCCTCCCGAGTACCCATGGCTGCGCCCCAACAACCCGCCAATCCCGCCCGCGCCCTCGAGCGAGCCCGACAGATCATTGCCCCGGGTGTACGACACCGAGGGTCCGCCGCCGCTCAGGTAATACCGCTCCTGAATCACCCGCGTCCCGTCGTAAATATAGTTGATCTCTCCCGCGCCGTACCAACCCGTGCTCCACGCGAAGTCATTGCGTTTGCGCGCGCGGCCCAAACCGTCGTAGACCCAAGTGGGCCGCCAGCGCGAACCGGGCGCTGTGTAGGTCGTGTCGGTGCGCATTTCGATCAACTGATTCTCGTCGTCGAAGACGTACGTGTAGGATCTGGGACCGTAAATCTCGTAAGCGCGGTAGGTCAGATTGCCATTGCTGTCATAGGAGCAGCCCAACCCGTCGACGCTGGTCAGCTCGTTCTTGACGTTCAACACGAAGGCCTGCGACGTGCCGTAATTGGTCCGCGTATTCAGGTTCCAGGCCGTGTCGTAGGTGTAACCGAGGTTCTCGGTCGACTCGCCGCCGGTGCCAATGGCGCTCTTGAGCTGGCCGATGTTGTCGTAGGTGTACGTCGCGTAACTGGCGTCGGTCCGGGTCTGGCGGGTGCGCTGGTGCCCCTGGTTGTAGAAGTAGCTGTGCGTGTTGAGCGCCGTCCCGCCGCTGGTCCGGAGCTTCGTCATGGTCAACCGTCCGACGTTGTCGAAGACGTTGGTGATTCGGGAAGTGTTGGGCAACGTCAGGTTGGTCACCAGCGTCCCAGCGCCTCTGTACGTGTAAGTGTACGTCCCGGCGGGGGAGGCGACCGTCGACAAGCGATTGGCGGCGTCGTAAGTAAACCCGTTGGTCCAGTAACCCGCCGGCTGCTGGAGGCTCAGGCTGCTGCGCAACCGGTCGTTGTGGTCGTTGTGGAAGGCGTAGGTCACGGTGTCCTTTGAGCCCGCACGAGTTCAGTATGTCCAATTGTCAATAATATGGATGCGACCCCATTGGCTCTCTCGTCAGAGTCAACCGACTTACGTTGTCGAAGGATTTCGTGATCCACGAACCGTTCAGGCTGCTGGGCAACCGGTCGCTGTGGAAGGCGTATGTCACGGTGTTTGTTGTTGGAGCCAGGTCGAGTTCAATTCGTCCAATTGTCACATGTGGAGATGTGACCCCAAAGGATATGATATTGTTACTGGATTGGTTTATTCGCCCTGGCCTCCGCGTGCCAAGTTGTTATGAGATTGGGCAACCAACGTTGTTGACGAACACGTAGTCTGCCCCATGGTCGCCCAGGTCGACCGTCAGCTCCGTCAGAAAGCCCCGGAATAAACTGTTGGCCGAGATCACCGAGTGGCTCAACTTCCGCACCATCAATCCGAACTGCGGAGTGAACGTGCCGCGACCTCCATCGTCCCGGCCGGCGGCACACACGTTCGACACGAAAGTCAATCCGCTGCATTCTTCAAGTCGCACCTGGCAGGAGCGCTCGCCTTCCGGCAGCAGGCTGCTGTCCTTGCCGCAGCGCCGGAAGACGTTCCCGGTGATCGTGGTGGTCCGCATTTTGATCGCGCAAACGCCCGCGCCCCAGTTTCGGTCAAAACAGTTGCCGGTGACATTCCACGCATCGCCGGCGCAGATATAAAGACCGTAGCCATGGTTCCATTCGACTCGATTCGCAGTGAACATCACTGTGGCACCGACGGAATCGCAGCCGAACCCATGACTCCCGTTTCCGGAGAACTGGTTGTCGGTAACTAACCCATCCCAACCGGTGATCTGGACCCCGCAGCCTTTGTTGTTCTGCATAAGGCTGTGTCGGACGATGAAGAGCCAAATGCGCAGCAGATGAACGCCGTGGCCGGAGAACCGCTCGATCTTGCAATCGTCGATCACGATGGCGTCCTCTTTCGGGCTATACTGTTCGGCATTGTTAAGGAAGACGCCGTGAATCGCTTTCTTCGCATCGCGGCGCCCCTGCAGGAACAGCCCGCGGAGGTGGACGCCGAATGCACCCGTAATTTTGAGGAGACAATCCGCCTCGTCCGAATCGAGGAGCAGCATCGCGCCGGCGTCGCCGCGGTAACCCCATTGGGGTTCGGCCAACACCGTCGTGTGCGGATGCACTTTTAGGTCGTGACAGAGATAGCGTCCCGCGGGGAAATAGACGGTCCCGCTGACAGCGCCAGCGGCATCCATCGCCTTCTGAATGGCCGGCGAATCTGGCGTCTTCCCGTCGCCTTTGGCCCCGAAGTCGAGGACGTTGAAAATCGAAGAAGTCCGGGCGCCGTTGGACTCGTCCGCGGTGACCGCCGTGGCCCCGGCCAAACCAGCGACACCAAGAAGACCTGTCCTGAGGAGGAACTCGCGCTTGTGCATAAGGGTCCGAGTTCACCACGCCCGGCAAAGAAAGCCGAGGACGAAAAGAGGTTGCGACAAAGGTTGCGATCAAGGCTTGGAGATTGGACATTTTCCGCTGTGCCAGGGTTCGCCGGGCGCCGGGGTTTTTGCCTTGTCCGGCTTCAGGAGATTCCGCATGTTTCCCTCCCTGATGGAAGAGCGATTGGTTTCGGATGTGTTGACCCGGCCGGACGCCGCGTTCGAACTGACGCTGCGCCCATCGCTCTTCTCTGAATTCCGGGGGCAGGCCAAAGTCCGGGAGCGGCTGGAGATTGCGGTCGAAGCGGCGCTTCAACGGAAGGAGGCGCTCGATCACATTTTACTGAGTGGACCGCCCGGGCTTGGCAAGACCACCCTGGCCCATATCCTCGCCAAGGCCATGGGCGCAAATCTCAAATCGACCAGCGGTCCGACCATCGAGAAGGCGGGCGACTTGGCCGGATTGTTGACCAACCTCGAGGCGGGCGACATCCTGTTCATCGACGAGATCCATCGATTGCAGAAGACGATCGAGGAATATCTTTACCCCGCGATGGAGGATTTCAAACTGGATATCATCATCGACCAGGGTCCCAACGCCCGCAGTGTGCGCCTGAATCTGCCGCGCTTCACATTGGTGGGCGCAACGACCCGCAGCGGCCTGCTCACCGCGCCACTCCTCACCCGGTTCACCATCCGTGAGCGACTCGACTATTATTCCGCCGATCATCTCCAGTGGATCGTCAGCCGATCCGCCCGATTGCTTGGAGTCGAGATCGTGGACGCCGGCGCATGGGAAATCGCGCGGCGCAGCCGGGGCACTCCCCGCATTGCCAATAACCTCCTTCGGCGGGTGCGTGATTACGCCCAGGTCCGCAGTGACGGGCGCATCACCCGCGAAGTCGCGGACAAGGCGCTGGCTATCCTCGAGATCGATGAGCACGGTCTGGATGAAATGGACAAACGGCTCCTGGAGGCCATGGCTACCAAATTCGGCGGGGGACCCGTCGGGTTGAATTCGCTGGCGGTGGCGGTGGGCGAAGAACCCGATACCATCGAAGAAGTTTACGAGCCGTTTCTCATCATGGAAGGATGCCTGCAGCGCACACCGCAGGGCCGCATTATCACCGAGCTCGGCTACGAACGCCTGGGTTTGCCGGGACCGAGTGGTCGCCAACGCGAGCTTCTCTGACCGGCTGAACATCCTTCGGACGGCTGCGTAATACGCTTAGATTTTGGCGGGCAATCTCATTTGCCGGATCGATTCCCAGGACGCGCGCAAAGCACGCCTCGGCCCGTTCCGTCTGACGAATCTCACACAGGCATTTGCCCAGCGCTAACCACACCACAACATCATTCGGATGCTGTTCGGCCACGATGCCGTACTCTCGCGCCGCATCGGCGTAACGTCCGGATTCGAGGTTCAGATCGGCCAGAAGCCGATGCGCCGGCGCGAACGTGGGGTCGAGCTCCAAGGCGCGACTGATGGCGTTTTCAAACTCGTCGAGCCGGTCCAACCGCACCGCGGCGGTGGCCAACATGACATGGATCAAGGGATCTTCCGGGCGAAGTTCCCTCCCGCTCTCAAGCGCATCATAACAGTCGTGCAGGTTCCCCAGTTGAAATTGCAGATTTCCGATCCCAATCAGCAGATCCGCATTCCGGGGACAAAGCTTGCGAGCGGATTTCAATCGCGCAAGGGCTTCCGCCGCATCTCCGCCGTCGAGCGCGGCCTGAGCTTGATCGACGTGCCCCTTCGCTTCAGGCGTCAACTCAATCGACTCGCCGATGGGGCTCATCTCAATGATCTGGGCATCCACTCCGCACAGGTGCTTGTCCGGACGTTGCCAGCGGGGAAGAGGCCCACACGGGATTCCATCCGCATCTGATTGGATGAAGACCCGGGGCTTGGTAGCCGGCCGCGCAAGCGTTTGTCGAACCGCTTCGGCGACGACATCAGGGGAGAGATCCGCCAGGCAGTGGGCGCGGTCATGCGGGCACTCCCACTGACAACCGTAGCAATCCAGTGGTAGCGACACCACCGAAGTCAGGGGAGAGTAGGGTATATACCGTCCGAAATGGCCGCCCCCAACCACGACGACATTGGGCACACCCAGGGCAGACGCCAGGTGCGGCCCGCATTCGTCCGCGCCCACCAGGATTCGGCACCGACGGATCAACGCCGCCATCTCCCCCAACGTGGTGCGGCCGGCAAGGTTGAAGACCTTCCCCGGCAGTACTCCGGCCAGTTCGCCGCAGAACTCCTCCGCCTCGGCGCCACCGAGAATCAGAAAGTTCCAGTGGGTGAACTTCGCAAAAATGGCCGAATAGGCCGCGCCATTCCCAGTATCCCGTGGGGTGAACGGCCAAAGCGCGAGCGTCCATTGCGGATCCAACGCGTGCTGTTGAAAGAACGCCTCCGCCAGGGCTTCATCTTCCACCGACGTCCACACGACGGGTTGCGGATGGGAATTGGAGATGCCCAGGCCGCGCAGGAAGTCGGCATGGTAATCCAGTTCCGTCCTGTGACTGTCCTGAACGGGAATCAAGCTCTCATAACCGGCCAGTGATTCCGCATGGTCGGCCTCGGAGATGTTGGCCAGATCGCTTTCGATGGCGATGTGGTGCGCCTCGCGAAAGGCCCCGGTAAGCAGATTGGAAAGACGATCGCGCGAGCGCTCGGAATTCAAGATGACCTCGGGCCGGAACGCGGCAATCTCCGAAATGATCTGGTCCCGTTCGCTCGCATCCTCCATTCGGGCGCGATCGTAGCAAATAATCGAGTCCACCCAGGGGCTGGCGGTGAACAACTCCGCGACGTGCTGCTGGCAGAGCACCGCAATTCGCGCCGCGGGATAACGGCGGTGAATCGGTTCGATCAACCCCGACGCCAGGACGGCTTCGCCAACAGAATCAGTGCGGACGAAGAGAATCCGTTCGACGCCCTCGAGTGGACTGGGCGGGTGTTCGGGTGCCGCTTCGAACCATTCCGCGGGCGCGATGCTGCAAACCCCAGCTGCTTTCGTCCGGTCGACGACGGCTTCATCGGTCACCCAGGAAAAGTGATCGGCCAGTCGTCGGGGAAAATCTGGGGCGTCCTGGAGTTGCCGCCATTGCGCGGTCGCGCCCGGATAACCGTAGTAGCATTCCTTGAACGCCGCCTGGGCTTCGGTCGCGTAGGCGAAGTGCTGAAAGACCAACCCCATCGCCTCGGTCTCGGAATGCGAGAACGCGTTCCATCCCCCGACATCCATGGAATGCCCGCCATCGAGGGGCCGGGCCAGGCGCGGCGGTTCGTGGCTAAGCCACCGATCGCCGGGTTGATACCGCCAGACCCGCAGCCATTCGTAGCTCGAGTTGTTTCCATACGTGCCGCGGCTGGTGATGACCAGCTCCGGCCCGACAAAATAATGACAGTAAAAATGTGCCGCGGTCTTTTCCGGGTGCGACAGAAACAGCGCGCGGGCGCGAATGATTTGTGAGTCCGTCCAAAGTTCATCGGCATCGATCTGCCAGAGCAGGCATTCGCTGTCCAAGCCGGTCAGGGGCGCATTGACCATTTCAAGTTTGCCGTCCCAGGGCTTGCCCGGTGGCGGGCGGTAGATCGTGATACGATCCGGGAATTCGCATTGGAGGGCATCGAGGTATTCCGTGGTGCCGTCCAGGCTCAGTCCATTGCGGTGGAGTTTTTCGGGGATTTGACCTCCCGTAGCCTTTGACCAGGCGGTGTCGTGATTCAGTTCTGCCACCCCCTCGACAATGTGCCAATGCCAGGGGAATGGCAGCCGGCGGAATACTTCCGCATGATGCTGGATGAAGGGTTGGCCATTCAGGACGATGGTAAAAAAATGGATGGGCAGACCGCCGGCAGAATCTGCGTTCTTTGGTGAGCGGCTCATCGGGACGGCGAAGTAATTGTCGTAAAAGGCCGACGAATCGGTTGACGGCTTCGACAATCTCCCCCTCCGGGGAAATCGCGTGGCATTCATAACCGAACGACGCGAGCAGCTCGAACACCGGACGCGCGCAGGTGTCGAGACCCTCGAGCATTTTCCGCGAGACTTCGAATTGGAGATTGTGGATGGCCTTTTTCGTCAGCAGTTGCCGGGCTCCCTCCAAAGCGCGAAGCTCGGCGCCTTCCACATCCAGCTTGAGATAATCGATTTGTTCGATGCCCTTGCGCCTGACAATACTCGTCGAGGGTCACGGTCTCGACTTCGACCGAACCGACGATCGGCACAAACGCGCTGGGATTCCGCGGATCCTCCATCTGCGGCCGGCCGAGGCTGTTCCAGGAGGAATACTCCGTCGGGAACTGGTTCAGGATGGCCTGGCCGGCGGCGTCGGACACCGCGGCGTTGATGATCGTGACATTCTCCAGCCCGTCGCGCGCCACCAGATCGCGGAGGCGTCGGACCGATCCCGGGTCTGGCTCGAAGGCGAAGACTTTCCCTTCTCCACCCGTCAAGAGGCTGAAGAGTTTGGTGTATTTGCCGATGTTTGCGCCGACGTCCAACGCGACCATGCCGGGGCGGAACCGGGAGCGCACCAACAACTGCTCCTTCTTCTCGGAGTCGAACGCGTAATCGGCCGGCCGTGTCGCGTGAACGTGCATGTTCCAGCCGTCACCGGCAGGATCGATCCGGACATTATCGAAGCCCGTTTGCTGGAGTTCGGCGGTCAGCTCCGCGGGCGTCCAGCCGTAGCGATGACAAAAGTATTGAGGATAATGTTTGCGGGGCAGGGTGGGGGACGGGGTTTCCCAAGGCTGCGTGGTATCCTGCCCACCATAGAGCCAGAGTTTCTTCTCGTCGACGGTTTTATTGCGGTCGTTGAGAATGGCCTCAATATTCGGCAGGAATAACTCCACGTTGCCGCCTTCGCGGAGCACCGCGTGGAAGTCGCGCAACAGTTGGATGGCTTCCCAATGATGATGGTGTTCCAGGAAATCTTTGGCGAGCAGGTGGCTGAATTGTTTGGGACCGTAAACTTTGGGCAAAATACCGGGCTTGATATCGAGCACCTCGTCCACCCGCGGAAGCTGGGCATTGCCATCGACATTATGGAACCCTTCACGATAGTCGCTGCCACACCCGATGTTGAGCTTGTCCGACCGGGCCTTGCCCGTCTTGCGGGGCGCCTGCCCAAACGGAACGCTCAATTCTTCGAGGTAACGTCCCAGCAAACATTGCTTGAAGACCGAGGCCTCACTCGCGAGATCGGAAAGATCCGCCTGCCGCGCGGCGCTGAACCCGGCCACAAACGATTCCGACGTGCCCGCGATCGCCGAATGCGGAAAGCCTTTCAGCGTATGGGTGTGCCGGTCCGTATCATTAATGATGATCCCGGGAATCCCGTGGCCGTTTGCGAACAGGCTGGCATGGAGGCGCGTGGTGATGACGAGATCGTACCGTGGATAAATCCCATGCAAGTCCTGATAGAATGAAGAGAATATCACCGGGATCCGGGCGTGCCGCAATAACCGCAGGAAATGGAAATACTCGGATTTGTGATGAGCGACCACCTCCACCTCGTAACTGCGGGATAAATCACGCAGGATCGCCACGGCCAGTTCGTAGTGGGTCGCCGCGCACGCTTGGTTCACGATGCCGATCTCGTGCGGCAGTTGAATGGAAAACCCAATCCGCTCAATGCGTTTGCCGGGTGGCACCGATTTGACCTCCGGGACCGAAAGAATGGCCGGACAATTGAGGTGGACATACCGCACTCCCGTCTGCCGGACGAATGCCGGCGTCTTCTCCGTCCGCCCGATGACAATCCGCGCCTTTCGAAAGATCGTGGCTTCGGGCTCCTGAAGCACATGCCCGGCGACGTAATTGTTCTCGTACCCCGCCCCGATCAGAAAGACCCGGTCCTCCAGACCATTGCTGATGATCCAGCGATACAGATCCTTGATTTCGTCGCCGGCGGAAAGCCCCGCAATCACGATGTGATCGATGGAGTCGCGGTACTGGTCCAGGTCGCCTTTCGAAACAAAATTGCCGATCCCGGCGAACTTGTCCTGCGGATGGAATTCGGGGTTGAAGTTGTAAAACAGGAAATTGAGGGGCGTGCCGGGAAAGAGGCCGTGCAATACTCGAATCACGCCGTCGCGGACGAAATCGTCGCCCGGGTTCCAATAATTCGTGCCTGAAATGACAATATGTTTCATTCGGGTCCGTGGTCGGTAAATTCCGGCTGCATGTTTGAATTGTCCGGCGCCATATCGGGACGGCTTCGAGTCTTGCTCAGCCGCGGAACACGTGCGCCACCCTTCAAGTTCCGAGTCCCGAGTGATTCCATGTGCCCAATGGAGCTGCGGCCGGCTGATTGGGTGCAGCGTTGTGAGTATCGTTTGCGTCCGAGGCCTTCGGTTGCTGAAGGCCTGAGTATCGCCGATCCGTTTAGCAACGGATATGCCACCGAACCTCGCCTCCACGAAACCAGGGTTTTCCCGAAAGAACACGCCCAACTTCAGTCGTTTCGTTCCTCCGCTTGACCCGGCAAAAAAGGATCCTACCGGCGAAAATATGCCTGGTTGAGGGTGATCCGGGAGAGCGCCGTCAGGCGCCCTGACCTGTCGATGGCGGGCCACTGCGGGCCGGCAAATCCTGTTATCTCGCTGATTTCAGCCTTGTGACCCCGTGGCATATCGGGTGCTAACCCGGATTCTTCATGCATACTGCCGTTCGAGGACCTAATCAGCGATCGGCATGCAAAAATGGATGATCGAGGATCAAGGAATGGAAGTCGCTGAACCTTCCCCCAATCTTCCCGACCTCGACAACCACGAGTTGCCCGTGCACTTCCTCACGATGGTCTCGGACGAGATGCCCTGCCTGGACCATCACCTCGCCGTGTTCCGTCAGCTCCTTTTTCCATGGCATTGGCACCTTGTTGAAAGTTGCGTTGAAAACTCCCCCGAAATCGGCGGGGCCAAATCTCACCCCACAGGCACATTGACTGACCGGTTGGGATCGGACACCGATCGCATCTCAATAATCTTCGATCGCATCCAACGCGAATTTCCGAATTGCGTTACCATCCATCGCACACCCCGGGGTGTGGCATGGACGGACTACGTCCAAAGTGCCAACGTCCCCCTCAACGGGATCCGTCCCACTGCCCTGCTTTGGCTGCTCAATGCTAATGAACTCTGGACGTCATCCCAATTCGTCATGGGCCGCGAACTGTTCCTGCGGCGTCCTGAAAAAACCGCCGCCTTGTATCGATGCCACCCGTCCGGGTCAAAGCTGGTCCGCACGAGTGGCGACGCCCAAGACACTCATGAGAAGCGGGGAGGTCTGCGCACCTGGCGATTCACTGCGGGCTGTCGCTGGCTATCCCTGGAACCGCCCCGGCTCGCGCGGCCCGCCGAATCGGACGGTGCGCTCCTGGATCTGTCGAAGATCGATCCGTTCACCGAAGAGGACACCGAAGCGGCCGGGCTCGTGTTTCCAGGCTTTGCCTGCGCCACTGAAGCCGAAGCGACAGAAGATGACTCAGGTCCGGCCGGTGTCATTCCGCTGGTTGAGATTTGTCCCGATGGTGCTTGCTCGTTCCCGAACATTCCCCCGTCCCCCCCAAAAACTCGAATCCTCGTCGTTCGCACGGACTCCATTGGCGACAGTGTTCTCGCGGCGGGAATGCTCCCCCGCATTCGGTGCCAGTTTGCGGGCTCCCAAGTCGCGGTCCTTTGTCGCTCCCACGTCAGCGAGCTCTGGATTGCGAATCCCTATGTGGATTCGGTAATCTGCTTTGACTGGCAACAGGCCTTCCACGATGCCAATTACTTCGAATCCATCGCCGACGAGATTATAGCATTCGCGCCCGACCTCGTCCTTAACACTCTTTTCTCGCGCGAGCCGCTCACAGAAAAACTCCTCAGGCAGGGCGCGCCGAATGCCGAATCCATCGCATTCGTCGGCGACCTCGCCAATATCTCCGCGGCCGAAAAGGCATCGTCCGACGGATATTACACGCGGCTGATCCCGGCAGACGTTGCGCCGAAACTTGAACTGACACGGCATCGTGAATTCCTTGAGGGAATCGGCGCTCCCGCCGGGGCGCTGCAGCCGGAGATCTGGACCTTCCCGGCCGACGAGCAATTGGCCGCGGCATTTTTTAAGGAACAGGGACTCGATCCCTCCCGCAGCCTGGCCGTTTTCCCGGGCGCTCAGCAGTCTCATCGCATCTATCCCCACTACGCCGCCGCATTGGCGCCCTTAGACGGCTATGACTTCATCTTTTTCGGTGGGTTGGAAACCAGGTCCTGCGCCGAAAAGATCGCGCACGCGCTTCGAGGCCGCTGCTTCGTTCTCGCCGGCCAGACCACCTTGCGGGAGACGGCCGCGCTGATGCGTCGCTGTCGCTTGTTCGTCGGAAATGATTCGGCCGGGGCACACATTGCGTGCGCGGTCGGGATCCCCAATGTTGTGGTGTATGGCGGGGGCCAGCTGGGGCGGTTCTTTCCCTACTCGAACCTCACCACCGCCGTCAGCCTTCCACTCGATTGTGCGCCGTGCAATTGGCAGTGCCGATTCGCCACCACCCATTGCGTCCAGGACGTCGATCCCCACCTCGTCACCACGGCGATCCAGGACGCCCTTCGCACCCCCAATGCCTCTCCCCGCGTCCTGGTGCAGACGCATTTCACGACCGGACCCGGACGGCCACAGCTTAAGGAATCCGGTCATCCCGCAGCGATCGCGCCTTTGCGTGCGCCCGTCGCGGAGCCGGATCAATCCTACCTGCACATTTCAGGCAGGACGCCGCTGGTTTCGGCCATCGTTTCCGCTTACAACTCCGAGCGGTTCATGGCCGGCTGCCTGGAAGATCTCGAACAACAATCCATCGCCGACGACGTCGAAATCATTGTCATCGATAGCGGCTCGACTCAAAACGAAAGCTCGATCGTCGAACGCTTTCAAGCGCGCTTTGGTAACATCCGATATTTGCGCACGCCGCGCGAAACCCTCTACGCGGCATGGAACCGAGCCGTCTCAATCTCCCGCGGCAAGTTCCTCACCAGCGCGAATACGGACGATCGTCACAGCCCGAAGGCGTTCGAGAGATTGGCGTCCCTGCTGGAACGACAGGGCTGCGGACTGGCCTATGCCAACAGCTTGATCACGCGAATCGAGAACGAGACGTTTCAATCCAATCACGCCCATGCCGCGCTAACTTGGCCCGATTACAGCCTCCGGCAACTGCTCTGTTACAGCATGTTCGGACCGCAACCGCTCTGGCGACGCGACGCGCACCAGCACGTGGGATTGTTTGACCCCTCGCTTCAGATCGCCGGCGACTACGAATTTTTCATCCGCCTGGCCTTCCATTCGGGCGCCGTGCATGACTCTGAACTTCTCGGCCTTTATTTCGAAGGCGGCCTCGAAAGTCAGAATGCGGGGCGCGCCCGGGCAGAGACCCGGCGTCTACTCGCACACCATCGGCAGGGCGCCACTCTCGAACAGTTGTACCCCGCTCTTGCGGAAGATCCCGGCGACCAACTCGCCCGCGCTGCCGCCGCGCTGGATTGGAGCAATACGCTCCTGAGTGGCCTCTACCCGAACGTCGAACTCGCCCAACTCTGGCTCGGGCGTGCCCGCGACATCTTTCCAGACCATGCGGCGATCCTGAATAATACCGCCGTGATCCAGTGCATTACTGGCAATATCGACGCGGCCAGGCCGACCTTCGCGCGTCTGGCCCGGATGCTCCCTCATGCCGCCTCGAATGCCGCGCAACTCGATGCCCTTTCGCCGACAGTCAAACCCGCGTTCGTCCTTGCCGGGATTGACCATCCCGTGACTGCCGGGCTCCCCAAACTCGTTCCGCCGTCAGAGACCCGATCTCCGGTCGATCACGCGCCAATGCCAGGCGCGTTGACCGGCGCCGCAGAGGTTTCGCCCGCGACCGGAGACAGGCCTGCATGGGTCGAACTCACGACCGCCTGCTCCAACTCGAGCCCGATTTCCTTTTGCGTTATCACGGCAGGAAAGCGTCCCGCGCTTCTTGCAATTGTCATCGCGAGCATTCGCGCGCAAAAGCTTGCAGAGTTCGAGATCATCATCGCCGGCGCATATTCGGATCCGGATCCCAATGTCCTGTTCGTTCCGGCTCCCGAGGCCGCGGCGGAATGCCGCCGTGGCACGCTCCGTCAAGTGGCATTGGAACAGGCCCGGTTCGATCGGGTCATGTTCCTCGATGACGATTGCATCCTCTCCCCGGATTGGGGCCGGAATCTCGAGCGCGCACCGGCGGGTTGGGATATTCTTACATTCCAGATGCGGCTCCCGGATGGCACGCGTTACTGGGATCACGCGACCCACGGCGGCCCGGCTGGGCACAGAATTCTCGAAGCCACCGATCACGATCCGAACGTCTATGCCACGAGCGGGGCTTTTCTGGCCCGCCGCGCTCTCTTCCAACATGTCCAATGGGATCTCAAGGCCGCTGAATTCGAAGATCTCGAATTCTCGCGACGCTGCCGCCGGTTCGGATACCGTATCGTCCACTGCCACGATGCCGTCGTGTTTCACGCGGATCGATCGTATTCCAGCGTAGGACGGACAGTTCACCGACGTTCGCACCCATCCCAACGATGGTGCCTCGAGCTTCCGGATACTGAACCGGGCACCTTGCTCCGACTCGCTTCGACCAGCGCCAGCCCAGCAGACGCCGCTGACCTCCTCCGTTTCGGCCGCGCCCGGCATCCGAATGATCCCGGCATCACGCGCACCCTTTCGATGCTCGAGCAGCATCACGGCGGCCTGCTCTCGGACAATCGCTGGTTCCTCGAAGACGATCCGGATTTCCTTCGCGCCACCGCCCAGTTCGGCCAACGGTCCGACCGCTCCGCATCACTGGTGAATGCGTGAGGGTTGGCGAATGTGCCGCAACACCGAAATTTAAGATTCCCGGTTTGCGACAGGAAACTCCGCGAATTGCGCGCTTGCGAATTTTCCGGAGCTTCCGATAGACTTCCGACCCTGTTGACGGGTGCCGTCACCGGCGGCGCAGCCCTGGCATCCGTGACGGAAGATGACTTATTGTGCCCGCGTGGCGGAATTGGCAGACGCGCTAGATTCAGGTTCTAGTGATTAACATCGTACAGGTTCAAATCCTGTCGCGGGCACCACCTTTGTTGCAGAAATCGAGGATTCTATAAGAAGGGAAAAGGATGCCTGCCCGGCGAAGGCTCGGGTGAGGCGGGGGAGAAGGGCCGAAGCAAACGCGAAGGCGAAAGCCACAACAACGTCGCGCGAATGATACCATCGCCCCCTTGGGGGAGAGGGCCAGGGTGAGGGGGCAGCGCGCGAATGATACCAACAAAAACCCCGATGATTCCTCCCCTCATCCCATCCTTTCCTCTTTGGGTAAGCAGCTATCCGAAGGACCGATGAAGGGCAAACGCCACGATATGGCAAACATCCACACGCGCCGCGAGTTCTCGCGATTTCGCCCGCCAACTCCGCAAGAGATCCACGGACGCGGAGCAGCGCCTCTGGCGTTTGTTGCGTGACCATCGCTTCAACGATTTCAAATTTCGCCGGCAACACCCCTGCGGCATCTACTTTCTCGATCTCTATTGCACCGTGGCGAAGCTCGCCATCGAACTCGATGGTGGCGGACACGGCTTTCCCGATCAGCGGGCCAAAGATGAAGAGCGATACGGTTTTCTCGCCGACCAAGAGATCAATGTCCTGCGTTCCTGGAATCATCCATTGCGCGGCGAACACGAATGCGGTTTGAAATTTGGCACGCGCTGATGGAGCGGACAGGGCGCAAGGAGGGGGATTGCCGGTTACATGCCCGAGCCAGCCCCCTCACCCCCCGCCTTCGCCGGAGGCTTCGGCGGGCAGGCCTCCCTCTCCCCGGGACGGGGCGAGGGAGGCCAGAATCGCGCCCGCGCTCGAGTTCCTTCTCCCGCATCGGGGGAGAAGGGCCGAAGCAAACGCGAAGGCGAAAGCTGGATGCTGCTGTGAAAATAGAAATCGGGATGCTCTTCAGCGGAAAGCCTCACACGAGCAATGGCTGCTCCCGATGAATGGGAGCCACAACAACGTCGCGAGAAAGATACCCTCGCTCCATCGGGGACGAGGGAGGCGCGGTGAGTACCGTTGGAACTCGCGGCGATGAATTTGCCTGTAAAACGACGGCACCTCGGTCTAAGGTATACGGCATGAAGCACGCCGGGAAAGCGTCTCAAGCCGGGTTGAAGGTCATCGCCTGGACCTTTATCGGTTTGTTGATCCTTACGGTCATGGGGTTGTTGGCCGCATTGGTGGGGACATTCATCGCGGCATCGTCGGCCGTTTTGTTTGGATTGTGGGTGTTGTTGTCATTGTTTTGCCTGTTGTTTTTTCGGGATCCCGATCCGCGAGTGCCGCTGGGCCCGGACCTCATCGTGTCCCCCGCTCACGGGAAAGTAGACATCATCGATGAGGTGGTGGAGTCGGAGTTCATGGGCGGGCCGTGCCGCCGGGTCTCCGTGTTTCTCTCGGTGTTCGACGTGCACGTGCAGAATGCACCGTCGGCCGGGCGCATCGTGCATCTGCGGCACGCGCCGGGCCAGTTTTTGAACGCCATGAATCCGGAGTCGGCCCGGCAAAACGAAAATGTGTTGATCGGGCTCGAGTCGGGGGAACGGCCGGGGGAACGACTCGGTGTCCGCTTGATCGCGGGATTGATTGCGCGACGGATCGTGCCCTGGACGGCGGTGAATGATGAAGTAGCCCGGGGCGAGAGGTTGAGTTTGATCCAGTTCGGGTCCCGAGTAGATCTCTATTCTCCACTAAGCTATCGGGTGCGCGTTTCGCTGGGGGACCGGGTGCGAGGGGGAGAGACGGTGATGTTGGAGCGGGTGTGAAAGGGTAAAGATGGTCACTCAATCGATGCGAAGAGAGGAAGACCGATCGGCAAAACTGAGGATTTATCTGCTGCCGAATCTGTTGACGGCGGGCAATTTATTCTGTGGTTTCCTGGCATTGACGAAGATTGTGGAGGCGGATTTGCATGCCGCCAATTTCAGCGTGGTCATTCGGACCGCGATTTTTTTCATTATCCTGGCCTGCGTTTTTGATTTGTTGGACGGGCGGGTGGCCCGATTGGGGGGGTATGAGAGTCCGTTTGGGCGCGAGTTCGATTCGCTGGCGGACATTGTTTCGTTCGGAGTGGCGCCGGCATTTTTGGTGCATCGGGTGGTTCTACATGATGTGTTCGAGGTGCATCCGGAACTGGGGTGGTTTATCGCCTCGGTTTATCTGATCTGCGGGGCCCTGCGCCTGGCCCGGTTCAACTGTCTGGCGGCACAGCCCGACCCCAGCAAGGGCAAGGAATTCCTGGGGTTCCCGATCCCGGCGGCGGCTGGGTTGGTGGCTTCGTTGACGCTGTTTTTGTTGTGGTGGGACGACAAGGGTTTTACGCGTAACGCGTGGCGTCATGTGCTGCCGGTCATCATGGTTTTTCTTTCGATCATGATGGTCAGCGACGTGAAGTATCCCTCGTTCAAGAAACTGGATTGGCGTTCGCGTGGGACTTTCCCGAAGATTGTGGTGACGATGTTATTGGTGGGGTTTCTATTGATCGCTTGGCGCAAAGTGCTGCCGGTTTTGCTTCCCGTGATGTTTGCGGCTTACCTGGTCTACGGGTTTATCCGGCCGCGTCTGCCCCACAAGCTGGTGCATGAGCTCGAGGACCAGGATGAGGAGGATGAGGACGAGGAACCGCCGGTCGAAGCCTGACGTTGCATGACCGAGTGGCAGCCCATTCTGATTGCCAGCGTGACGGGTTTCTTCAGCGGGGTCTTCCTTTCCATCCCGGTCGGGCCGGTGAATCTGACGATCCTGAATGAAGGCGCACGCCGCGGTTTTTGGTGGGCGGCATTGATTGGGCTGGGGGCGACAGTGATGGAGGTGATTTACTGCGCCATCGCGTTCACAGGGTTTGCTTCCCTGTTCGGGGGAAGGATGATCAAGGCGGCCATGGAACTATTCAGTTTCGTGTTCATGCTCTATCTCGGCTGCCGGTTTCTGGTGGCGCGGCGGTTATTGGGGAATTCCCCGATCGAGGTGCGGATTGAAGAACGGGTGCATCCGCATTCGGCATTCATGATCGGATTCATCCGGGTGCTGGGAAATCCGGGGGTGCTCCTTTTCTGGATCATCCTCGCGGCGAACTTTATTTCCCGGGAATGGGTCGCACCCGACTTGGTGGGCAAGTTCTCGTGTGTGAGCGGGGTGGCCGTTGGCACGGGCCTGTGGTTCCTGGGCTTGAGCTATGTTGTGTCCCTGCGCCAAGGGCGGTTCAAAGAATCAACCCTGTTGCGCATGGAACATTTCTCCGGAGTCGGTCTTCTGGTGCTTGCCTTACTCCATGCCACGAACATCATCTGGCAGATGGCTCATCACCGCCTGTGATCGCGGCGTGCTTATCGTCGTGAAGTCTGGAAGGTGGGCAGTCCGGCGAGGATGGTGTTCTCGGACAGTTTCCGGAACCACTCATTGACGGCTTCACGTTCGCGTTCCTGTCGGAAACGGTCGACGAAGGCGGGAAGCTCCTCTTTCATTTTGGCCTCCGCCACCGGCTGGCGCTGGAGGACTTGAACCACGAAACCGCCGGTACTGTTGGTGATGAGATTGCTGAACTGGCCGGTGGGCAGGCGGACGGCGGTATCTTTGAGTTGGGCGAAGTTCACCTGGCCCTCGAGCTCGGGAATGGAGGTGGTGGAGGCCGAGAATGGGCGGGGCTTAACCCAAACGGCATGGGCGTCGCCGGCAAGTTCACGCAGGCTTTTCTCCCCAGATTGGAGGCGTTCATAGAACTTCTGGCCGGCTTGATGGGCGGCTTCCAGGGCCTTCGCCCTGCGGTAATCGGCGGTCACCCGCTGTTCTACGTTGGACCAATCGGGTAAAGCGCTGGGGATCCGATCTTTGAGGGCGATGATGAAGACCTGCTTTGTGCCGGCAATGGGTTCGGTCGCCATGGGCTGCGCGGGGGACAGGCTGAAGGCGGTTTGGATAAAATCGCGGCCCACTTCCAGCCCTGGTGGAGTTTCGAATTGCGCAAACGGTTCAGTAACGCCTGCCTGGAGACCCTTGGCCGCCGCGAGTCGCTCGAGCTGGTTCGTTTCGTTGGGTCGTTGTTCGTAGAGGGAATAGAGTTCCTCGGCAAACGACATGGCGGTGCGTCGCGCGGCATCGGTGGCCAAACGCTGGTGCATTTGTTCTTTGATCTGTTGTTTGGCGGCATCCGGAGCGAGGGGTTTGCCGTCCGGCCCCTGGAAGGAATCGGGGCCGCGCTGTTGATAGAATGCCTCGATCTGGTCGTCCAGGTTGGTCAATTGGAGCATCTTCTGGTCGGCCTCGGCGAGGTAGTTGGTGATATCAAAGGCGACATAGCTGACCTGAACGCGCTCGGGTAAACGATAACGGGCCAGGTTATTGGTGTAGTACCGCGAGACTTCGTCCGGATCGATGGTGACTTCCGCCAGGTGATTCGAGAGCGAGAACAGGGCGAACTCAACCTGGATTTGTTCGTTCTGCCGCTGATAGGCCTGCTCCGTTTCGCGCGGGGTAACCAGGTCGCCACTGACGGCCGCCAGCTGAAGCAGATACCGAATGCCCACTTCGTGACTGGCGTAGCGCTGGAAATCGGCGGCGGTCATGCCGTGTTGCGGCAGGACCCGCTCCGTCAGCTCGCGGTAGGCGTCCACACTCGTGGAGCCGTTCTCACCCTTGCCAAAAATCGTGGCGATCCACTCCGCCACCGCCCGATCATTTACCTCAAAATCGCGGTCCCGCAGTGATTCCAGGAGGATCAGGCGTTCCCGCACGCGTTGGTCGGGATCGAACCAGAGCCGGCTGTTCGGGTCCTGGTCAGGCCAGCGGTTGTTCTCCAGGAAGAACCGGAGTTGAACCTCGGCATAGACCCCCATGAGTTCTTCTCGCGAGAGATCCCGGCCGTTGATCGTGCCAAAAGTCTCGCTGGCGACGCGACGGCCCTGGTGTCCTTTGGAGTAGGTGGGATCGAGGAAAATGACGAAGGAAATGATGACCACCACGATGATGACCAACCAAAGCCATTTCTGATGTCGGCGAATTGTCGTGAACATATCCGGCAAACGAGTGCTGCAAAGTTGACCGGGCACCCTACCTGTCGGTGCGGAAAGGGGTCAAACGGAAAACATCGTCCCGCAAACAGCGGATCCCGGCCCTTTACGACTCGCGGCACATCTGGTAAGTAAGGCCGCGTTAGCACGCGGCACCAGACACATGAATGCGATACTGGCTCTGGAAGATGGCTCGGTCTACCACGGCGCGGCTTTTGGCGCCCGCGCCACCGCCTGTGGCGAGGTCTGTTTTAATACCTCAATGACGGGATACCAGGAGATCCTCACCGATCCTTCATACAAGGGCCAGATCGTAGCTATGACCTATCCCCTGATTGGGAACTACGGCGTGAACGCCGAGGATGTCGAGTCCTGGCGTCCGCATGTGGCGGGATTTGTCGTCCGCGAACTATCGCCGATAGTGAGCAATTGGCGGGGAACAACCTCGCTGCATGATTACCTGCTCCAACAGGGAATCCCGGGCATCCAGGGCATCGATACCCGGGCGCTTACCCGCACTCTCCGCGTGCACGGGGCGCTGAAGGGATTGATCTCCACCGAGGGCATGTCGGCCGCGCTCGCCGTGCGCCGGGCCAAAGACTGGCGCGGGCTCCTCGGCGTCGATTACGTCAAGGAAGTGACGCATGCCGAGCCCTTTGCCTGGGACCCTGAAGACGAGGTCAGCAGGAGTTTCCGGCTGGAGCGCGAAGAGAAATTGCCTTCCGAAGCCGGCGGCCGCGAGCCCTTGCCGGCGGCAGACATTCCGATTGTCGCTTACGACTTCGGCATCAAATACAACATCCTGCGCCGTCTGCGCCAACGCGGTTTTCGGGTTGAAGTCGTTCCGGCTATGACAAGCGCGGCCGAGGTCCTGCAGCGCAAACCGGCCGGGGTATTTCTCTCCAACGGGCCCGGTGACCCGGCGGCGGTGGATTACGCGGTGAATTCCGTGCGCGATCTGATGAACCATGGGTTGCCCATCTTTGGTATTTGCCTGGGACACCAAATCCTGGCGATGGCCCTGGGGGGATCAACATTCAAGTTGAAGTTCGGGCATCGCGGCGCGAATCAGCCCGTCAAAGATTTTGAGACCGGTCGGGTGGAAATCACTTCGCAGAACCACGGTTTTGCGGTGGATCCCGCGTCGCTCGGGTCGGACGTGGTAGTCAACCGCGTAAACCTGAACGATCAAACCGTCGAAGGACTGCGGCACAAGACCAAACCGGTGTTTTGCGTGCAATACCATCCCGAAGCCTCGCCCGGGCCGCACGATTCCACCGTGTTGTTCGACGAGTTCCGGCAGATGATCGAGAAACGGTAGGCTGCGAATCCCGTATTCGAACATCTCCCATCCCGCGTGACGGCGCTTCGAGAGCATCCCGCATCGCCCGTGAGGAGCGGCACGTCGCGGTGTATCTGTTCCACAATGCTCCTGCGCTTGACAGGCAGACCGGTTGGCCTAACCTCCGGGAAACATTCCCACTATGAGATTCGGCATTAATACCTTCTTGTTCACCTCTCCTTTCAACAACGACAGCGTCAAACTGTTCCGGACGTTCAGAAAATGGGGATTTGATACCGTCGAAATCGCCGTCGAAGACCCCAGTCACATCGACCCCGCTCACGTCAAATCCGCGCTGGACGACAACGGATTGCTTTGCGGCTCGGCTTGCGCCTGCCTGGGACCGGACCGTGATTTGCGGGGCACGCCTGAGCAGCAGAAGAACGGATTGGATTACATGATGGCCGTGATTGATCAAATGGTGGTGCTGGATTGTCCCTCGTTGATTGGTCCGGTGTATTCGAGTGTGGGCCGCGCGGATGCGGTTCCTCCGGCGGAGTACAAACAACAGTGGAAGACGGTGGTCAGTAATCTTAAAACCCTCTGCAAATACGCCGAAAAAAAGGGCAAACAGATTTGCATGGAACCGCTCAACCGATTCGAGTCGGATTTCATCAATACTTGCGAACAGGCCTTGAAGATGATCAACGACGTCAAGAGCCCGGCGCTTAAGCTTCACCTCGATACATTTCACATGAACATCGAGGAGAAGGATCAACCCGCGGCAATTCGAAAGGCCGGCAAGCACCTGGGACATTTCCACGCCTGCGGCAGCGACCGCGGCACGCCAGGCAACGATCACATCGACTGGCCGGGCATCGCGAAAGCGCTGAAAGCCGTCAAGTACGAAGGGGACGTGGTGATTGAGTCGTTTACGCAGGATGTCAAAGTAATCGCTCGCGCGGCGGCCATCTGGCGTCAAATCGAACCCAGCCGCGAAGAAATTGCCACCAAAGGGGTGCGTTTCCTGAAACGGACGTTGCGGTAAAATCCCGGATCGCTCAACCCGCCCGCGGAGGGGTCAGGATTCGTTGTGAGGATCCGGTTCCGTGATATCATGAGCGTTGCGACAAGATCTGTGTGAAACCAATAACCTGGCCGCTCTGAGGCGGCACCTCGAGAGACTATGAAGACAATCATGAAATGGACGCTCCCGGTCCTGGTTCTGCTAACCGCCGGTCCGGTGTCGGCGGCCGACGCTGGTTTCCGACCCTTGTTTAATGGCAAAGATCTCAACGGGTGGGCCGGTAACCCGGAGTTGTGGTCGGTCCGGGACGGGACGATTACCGGCGTGACGAAGGCGGATCCCAAGCTGACTCACAACACTTTCCTGGTGTACACGAACGGTGAGGTTGCGAATTTCGAATTGCGTCTCTCCTACCGAATTGTGGCGGGTAACTCCGGGATCCAGTACCCGGAGCAAGGTGCTGCGGCACGGGGAATTCGGCCCGATTGTAGGCGGTTACCAGGCGGATTTCGAGGCCGGCAAGACCTACAGCGGCATCCTTTACGAGGAACAAGGCCGCGGGATCCTTGCCCAGCGCGGTCAAAAGACGGTCATCCATCCCGACCCGTCAGATCCAAACAAGCCAAAGATCGAGGTGGTGGGGACGGTCGGGAATTCAGACGACATCCAGTCGAAGATTAACCCGGAGCAGTGGAATGATTACGTGGTGATCGCCAATGGCAATCATCTGCAACATTTCATCAATGGCCAGCAAACGATCGACGTATTGGATGAGCAGCCCGAAAAGGCGGCGAAGACGGGCGTGCTCGCCCTGCAGATCCACGTGGGGCCGCCCATGACGGTCCAATTCAAAGATATTCGGATCAAAATGCTGCCGTAGCGAAAGACCGGTTCATTCCGTCGGGATGCGCGGTTTTATCCGCGCGGATGCCGCTCCCGATGCCGGTCGGCGGAGCGGTGTTCAGCGGCAAGAAACTGGCTCGGGCTGGGATTGGGCATATGGATTCTCAACTCGCCAAGGGAACCGGGATACGATAATCTTTTGGCCATGACCGATTCGATTTTAAGGAGGATATGCGGGTTTGCGGCGGGTTTGGCGTTCGTAGGGTGTGCCTATACCGCACACGGCGCGGACAAGAAGATCGTGCTGGTGGCCGGAGGGCCGAGTCATGGTCCGGGAGAGCACGAACATCGAGCGGGGATGCTTCTATTGGGCAAGTGCCTGGACCAGGTGCCTGGCATTCAAGTGGTGGTGGTTTCGAATGGCTGGCCGGCGGATCTGAAGACATTCGATGGGGCATCGGCGGTGGCGATCTACTCGGACGGTGGTGATGGGCATCCCTTTATCCAGGACGATCGCCTGGGCGTGATCGACCGACTAACCAAGGCGGGGGTCGGGGTAGGTCTCATTCATTATGCCGTCGAAGTTCCCAAAGACCATGGCGGCGCGGAATTCCTCCGATGGGTGGGCGGGTATTTCGAGACGGATTGGTCGGTTAACCCCCATTGGCTGGCAAAATTCGATGCGCTGCCGCAGCACCCGGTGACGCGCGGGGTGAAACCCTTCGAGATTCGGGATGAGTGGTATTACCACATGCGTTTTGTGCCGGACATGAGAGGGGTGACACCCATCCTCTCGGCGCTTCCGCCGCCGGAAACATTAAGCCAGCCCGATGGACCACATAGCAACAACCCGGCGGTGCGACAGGCGGTTTTGGAAAAGAAGCAGCCGCAGGTGCTGATGTGGGTATTCGAACGGCCCGATGGCGGCCGCGGGTTTGGCTTTACGGGAGGACATTTCCACAAAGGTTGGGGCAATGAGGATTTCCGGAAGGTGGTACTCAACGCTTTGTTGTGGATCGCCAAAGTGGAAGTGCCGCCGGGCGGAGTGGCGTCCAATCCTACCGCAGAGGATTTGCAGCAGAATCAGGATATCAAAGGGCGCTAAAGTGGACGTGACGACACGATCGGAGGTGAACGCTTTATGAAGACAACATCACTCATGCGCGGTTTTGCCGCGGTCATCCTGGTGGCGTGCGCTTTAAACGCCTGGGGTGCGGACCGACGGCTCGTGATGATCGCGGGCAAACCGAGTCATCCGCCCCTGATGCACGAATTCAATGCCGGATCCATACTTCTGCACAAACGATTGCAGCACGTGCCCGGACTCGATGTGCGACTTTACTTGAACGGGTGGCCGCAGGATCCTAGCGCGTTTGAAGGCGCCGACGCGATCTTTCTTTACATGGACGGGGGCGACGGTCACCCGGCAATTCGCCCGGAGAATTTGAAGGTTTTGGGCGACCTGATGAAGAAAGGCGTGGGCTTGGGATGCGCTCATTATGCGGTGGAAGTGCCGGCCGACCGGGGCGGGGCGGAGTTCAAGGACTGGATTGGCGGCTATTACGAGCATTTGTATTCCTGCAACCCGATCTTCGATGCCGCGTTCAACACGCTCCCCGAACACCCGATTACGCGCGGGGTGAACGGATTTACCATCAAAGACGAGTGGTATTTCAACATGCGGTTCCGTTCCGACATGAAAAGCATAACGCCAATCCTGGTCACCGTGCCGTCGGACGATGTCCGTGACGGGCCGTATGTCTACCCGCAAGGGCCCTATGACCATATCAAGGCTGCCAGCGGTCGCTCGGAGATTATGATGTGGGCGGTGGAACGCGCCGACGGCGGACGCGGGTTTGGCTTTACCGGCGGTCATTTCCATGTGAACTGGGCCAACGACAACTTCCGCAGGGTGGTCCTCAACGGTTTGCTCTGGATTTCCATGGTTGAGGTTCCCGCGGCCGGCTTCGAATCGGCCAAGGTGACGGATGAGGAATTGCTTGAGAACTTGGATCCCAAAAGCGGTCCAAAGCCAACGCTCAAGTCGCTGACCACATCCTTCGAAGACCACACCGAGTGTGCGCCACTCCGTTTGCCGGCGGAAGCGCTGGCGTGGTTGGGAATTCCCCGTTGATCCCCATTTCCTTTGAATCCGACTTTCATGCTTCTATGACTCGCTCATTGATCCTGTGCCTGACCATGGCCTTGCTGTTGTGGGGAGGAATGGCCACGCTCGGAGCCCAGCGCATCCAGTGGGTCCAGAAATCCAGCCGGAGAGGGGATCTGCCCCCGCCCAGCGATTCCACGCAGCAGACGGCCGCAGTCGTCGGCGATTTCAACGGTGACGGCCTCAATGATTTCGTTATCGGCTGCCGGCAAAAGGCCCCGGCACTGATCTGGTTCCGCCGGCGCGCCGAAGGTTGGGATCGTTTGGTCATCGAGCACGACTTTTTGACCATCGAGGCGGGCGGCGCCGTGCTCGATATCGACGGGGACGGCGACCTGGACCTGGTTCTGGGCGGCGATTACCAGAGCAACGAACTCTGGTGGTGGGAAAATCCCTCACCGCATTTCGATCCTGATGTTTCCTGGAAACGTCGGACAATCAAGAAAGGGGGGAAGACTCAGCATCATGACCAGGTGTTTGGCGATTTCCTCGGAAAAGGCAGAGCGCAATTGGCTTTCTGGAACCAGCAGGCCAAGACGATTTACCTGGCCGAGATCCCTCCCAATCCGCGGGAGGCGGAAACCTGGCCGTTGCGGCCCATTTATTCCGGGGACGGTGGCGAAGGGAACCGGGCGACATTCAAGTATCCCGAAGGGATGTCGGCATGCGATGTCGATGCCGATGGCCAGATGGATCTGCTGGCGGGCAACACGTGGTTCAAGCACATCGGCGATGGTAAGTTCAGGGCCACTCGGATTGCCGAGGTGGGCGGACTGATCCAGGCGGCGCATTTCAAACCGGGCAAATATCCTCAAATTGTCATCGCGCCGGGCGACGGCGTAGGGCCGCTGCGTTTCTACGAATGCACAGGCGATCCCGGGAACCCCCAGGACTGGAAAGGCCGGGATCTGCTGGATCGCGACGTCGTGCATGGTCATTCTCTTCAAGTTGGCGATATTAATGGCGATCAACGCCTCGACATCTTCGCGGCGGAGATGGGCAAGTGGACGGAAGCGAGTGCCACCCCGGACAACCCGGATGCCGCGGCGTGGATCTTCTTCGGTCTGGGCAACGGCAGTTTTGTGAAGACCCTTTTCGTGCAGCACGAGGGCTGGCACGAAGCGCGCCTGGCCGATCTGGACGGAGATGGTGATCTTGATTTGCTTAACAAGCCCTACAACTGGGACACCCCGCGCGTGGATGTCTGGTTGTTGAATGGGACCGGGCCGGTTGTGGCTCGTTGAGCGCCCCCGACACCCCGCAGTCGATGATCGCACCTGACCAACTCTGCTGGATGCCGATGAAAATGGACGGGGCGTCACGGATTGCCCTCGAAGCCGGGATCCGCTCATGACAGTTTTGCTGGCGGCCGGCTTGAGTCTCCTCGGCGTTGCGAGTTCAGTCGCCGCGGCCCAACCGCAATCCCCTCCCAGCTCGCTGGCTCGAAACTTCACACTTTTGCCCGGATTCCAAATTGAAGGTATCTATCGAGTGCCGCCGGGGGAAGGTTCATGGGTCTCGATGGCGCTGGATTCGAAGGGGCGGTTCATCACATCGGATCAGTTTGGGAAGCTCTACCGCCTGACATTATCGACGTCGAACGCCCCGCCGCGGGTTGAGACACTTGATTTGGAGGTCGGCAGCGCGCAGGGGTTGCTGTACGCCTTCAACAGCCTCTACGTGGTCGTCAATCGCAAACGTGAAGGCCCGGGCAAGCCCGGCTCCGGCCTCTATCGCGTTCGCGCGAGCAAGGGCGATGATCGGCTCGACCAGGTGCAATTGTTGCGCGAGTTCGATGGTGATGGCGAACATGGGCCTCACGCGGTCGTACTCGGGCCTGATGGGCGTTCGTTGTTCATCATCGGAGGCAATGCCTCGCCGCTGCCCAACCCGGAACGATCCCTGGTGCCGCGAAGATGGGGAGAGGATGGTCTTTTGCCCCGGTTGGGTCAGACGGATGGCTTATTCCAGCAGAACCGCCCCGGCGGGTGGATCGTTCGCACCGATCCGGACGGTCGGGAGTTTGAACTGGTGGCGATCGGATTTCGTAATCCCTATGACATGGCTTTCAACGCGGCCGCGGAATTGTTCACCTTTGATTCCGACATGGAATGGGACATGGGCACGCCGTGGTACCGACCTACGCGGGTTCTACACGTGACCAGCGGGGCGGATTTCGGCTGGCGTACCGGCAGTCACAAATGGCCTGACTATTACCCGGACAGTTTGCCGGCGGTGGTTGATGTCGGGCCAAGTTCACCGACTGGACTGGTATTCGGGTATGGGACGAAATTCCCGGCGCGGTTCCAGACGGCACTGTTCATGGCGGACTGGAGTTACGGGAAGATCTATGTGTTGCAGCTCGAGCCTCGAGGTTCGACCTACTCCGGCCAGTTCGAACAATTCCTGTCCGGAACACCGATGGCCATCACGGATATGGTGGTGCATCCCCGGGATGGCGCGCTCTACTTCATCGTGGGTGGACGAGGCACCTCTTCGGCCCTCTACCGGATCAGTTACCGGGGGCCGGAACCGACCCAGCCCGTGAGGTTGAGCGCTACGGCCGGCAGCGGTTCGCGCGCTGAACGCCACCGGCTCGAATCGTATCACGGGCGAGCGGACCCGGAGGCGATCGCTGTGGCGTGGCCTTACCTGGATCACCGTGATCCAGCGATGCGGTCGGCAGCGCGGATAGCCATCGAACATCAGCCGGTGGAAGGTTGGCAGGAACTGGCCCTCGCGGACCTGCGAACCCGAGGGAGAACCGAGGCGCTGATTGCCCTGGCCCGGTGCGGCGAGGCTGCGTTGCAACCGCGGATGGTGGAGTCGCTGGTCCAAATCGATTGGAATGCGTTGGGCATTGCCGAGCGCGTGGACTTGTTGAGAGCATTTGAACTGACGTTCATTCGAATGGGCCATCCATTGACAGCAACGCGTAATCTGGCGTTGGCCTATCTCAATTCCAAGTATCCGGGGAGTTCCTTCGAGGTGAACCGCGAGCTTTGCCCATTGCTGGTCTATTTGGGGGCGCCGGGTGTAGTGGGGAGATCGCTGGTGCTCCTGGATGCATCGCCCTTACAAGAGGAACAACTTTATTACGCCACCTGCCTGCGTAACGTCGGCCCGTCACTCTGGACGCTCGACGAACACAAAATGCTCTTCGGCTGGATGAATCAAACCGCCGCCAGCCGCGGCGGGGTTACGTTTCCCGAATACCTCCGGCAGATCCGCGCCGACGCCGTCAGCCATTTGAGCCCCTCCAATCAAGCAGCGTTGGGCGATGTCATTCTTGAACCGCCCCCGGTCGATCCTTTCGCGGAATTAAAATCACGCCCATTCGTGGAGGAGTGGAAGGTCGACGATCTGTTGCCCGCCTTGGAAAGTCGCAAGACCCGCCCCAACACGGTGACCGGACGGAGGATCTTTTCCGAGGCGATGTGCAGTCGATGCCACCGGGTCAACCGCAGTGGGGGCATCACCGGTCCCGACTTGACCGGAGTCACCCGTCGATTCGATCAGCGGACGCTTCTCGAATCGATCCTCGAGCCCAGCAAAGTGGTGTCGGACCAATACCGCACGGTCGAAGTCACGACCCGGGATGGCGAGGAAATCGTTGGGCGCATCGCGGATTTGAACGATGATTTCATCCAAGTAATCACGGATCTGATCAACCCGGCGGCGTTTCGGCGCATTCCGCAGAAGGAGATCGAGGACATCACCCCGTCGCGGCTGTCGCTGATGCCCACCGGATTACTCGACCATTTTACCGAGGCGGAGATTCTCGATCTCATCGGGTATCTCGAATCCGGCGGGCAGTGAGCGTCCCGCGATCTGCCGCTTGATCGCTTAAACCTGTCGAGCGTCTCCCAAAGAGACCGACCCAAACCGGGGAAAGTCGGATAGCGCCGTCGCCCCGTGGGACGCGCGCAGTTGTCTGCCACGTGAACGAAAGAATCCGTCCCTCGCCGGTTTTTATCGCGATGGGAGGGTGAGCCGCAATGGTCACCACTAACGGGTCATGGACACCGAGGACAAGGAAATGAGACGAGAGAGGGTTCCGGCGGCGATCGCCGCGTGTGCACCTTAAAGCCGTTACAAACCATGGACAATGAGCGCAACCCTCAGGCCGGCGGCTAATCCCGCCATGAGGGCCAGGCCAAGCAAACCGACGCAGATAGCCCTATCCCAGAGTCGTTTGTTGGCCAACTGATCCATGCCTTGCGGCGTGCATTCTCCGGACCAGTCCGGTTCATCAGCGGTGAGAAAATCCTGATCTACCGACTGAAAACTACCCGCGCGTGGAACGATGCGATACCGGACGATTTTCCGGGTAGGTGTCCGTGCCAATGATCATCGGCGTCTTCGAGGGCGACCAGGTCGGGTGGATCCGCCACGAACAATTTGTGATTGTGCCAGCCCAACCCCGTGGAAGGCGTCAGATGCTCCGCAAACACCGCGCTGCGCTCGAATCGGCCGTCGCCATCCCGTTCCTCGAGCATGGAGATCCGGCAACTGCGAATCAGTGGACGCGCTCGGGTGCGTTCCCGGGTTGGGGGCGCTGGAGCAGCACCGGCAACTTGAGCAGGCGCCCGCCATCTTTACGGGTTCAAGTTTAGAGTTGCACGCCGGGGTGGTTTTGATAGTTTGCGCGGTCTTCCCGGGCGTCGGGAGAAGGATACACCCGGGGGGAATAACGGTCTTAAAGATCCCTGGCTCGACGGAACCAGGGTGGCCACAACAACATCGAAATAAATCCCGAATTCCGCGGGATGGTGCAAGTCCGATCCGGGCTGAGCCGCAACCATAGGAAACTGTGATCAGTATTGGCGTTAAAGAATTATTGGAGGCAGGTGTTCATTTTGGTCATCAAACGCGTCGGTGGAATCCCAAGATGAAACCGTTCATTTTCGACGCGCGCAACGGTGTTCATATCATCGATCTGAGCAAGACGCTCATCCAACTCGAAACGGCGTGTACGTTTATGGCCGAGACGATCGGCAAAGGTGGCCGGGTTTTATTTGTGGGAACCAAGAAGCAGGCGCAACAGGCGGTGAAAGAAGCGGCGCAGACCGGGGGGCAACCCTTTGTAACGGAGCGATGGCTGGGAGGGACGCTGACGAATCTCAAGACGATCAAGAAATCGCTCACGCGGCTGAAGCAGATTGAGCAGATGGAATCGGACGGTTCGATCAACAATTATGTCAAACAGGAGCAATCCGCCCTCCGCCGTGAAGCCGCTCGGATGCACAAGAACCTTGACGGCATTCGGGTGCTGGACAGCCATCCCGAGGCAATCTTCATCATCGATATCAAACGGGAACACAATGCCGTAGCCGAGGCCCGCCGCCTTAAAGTCCCCATCGTGGCGATCGTCGATACCAATTGTGACCCCGGACTGGTGGATTATCCCATCGCCGGCAACGACGATGCCATCCGGTCGGTGCGCTTGATTCTCAGCGTGGTTACCCAATCCGTGGTTCAGGCCCGCGCCGAGTATGAGACCAAGTACGGCCGGCGCAAACAGGAGGAAACGGCGGCTTCGGAGGGCACACCTGCCCCGGCGGCGCCGGAGACGCTCCCGCCCACGCCTACGGAATTAACGGAGGCGGTCGCGGCCCCGCCCGCCGGGTAGCATGGAGTTTGGCGAAGACGTATTGAGGAGAGGACACGGTTTGGAAATTATTTATGGCTGACATTACTGCAACCCTGGTTGCCAAACTTCGCGCCATGACCAATGTGGGCATGATGCAGTGCAAGCAGGCCTTGATTGAAACTACCGGCGACCTGGACGCGGCCGTCGATATCTTGCGGAAGCGGGGCATCGCCACCGCCGCAAAGAAAGCCGGCCGAGAAGCGAAGGAAGGCGTCATTGTTCAACACATTCCGCAAGGCGCGCGCGTGGGTGTACTGGTCGAGGTGAATTGCGAAACTGATTTTGTCGCCAAGAATGATTCCTTTCGGGCTTTTTGCGAAGAGGTCGCCAGGATCCTGGCGACCGATCCGCAGGCCGACCTTGAGGCGCGCCGGGTTGCGGAAGTCGCGAAGATCGGAGAGAATATCAAGGTCTCGCGGAGTCAGCGCATTGAGGTGAGCGGGATTGGGATGGTGGCGGCCTATATCCACACCGGGGCGAAGGTCGGAGTGCTCGTTGAGGTGGGCGCCCATCGTGAGAGCACCGTCGCTCATGACGATTTCAAGCAGTTCGTTCGGGATATCACCCTGCAGGTGGCCGCTTCAAATCCGGTCGCTGTCTCCCGGGAACAGATCGATCCCGAGATCGTTAGCAAAGAACGCGAGATTGCCGCCGAGCAGGTCAAGAACAAGCCGCCGCAGGCGATCGCGAAGATCGTCGAGGGCAAACTGGACAAGTATTTTCAAACCGTCTGCCTGGTGGAACAGGGATTTCTAAAAAAGAACAGTGAGATCTCGGTCAAAGAGCACATGACGGCTTTGGCGAAACAGTTGGACGACCAACTCGAGATTCGCCGTTTTGTCCGCTATCAAGTGGGCGAGGCGATTGCCTAGCCCGGAGCTTCACGCGAGCAGGAATCCGGCGGGTTGACGGGGTTGTCGCGCGCGGTCGACGAATCTTTCCACACAGTCGCGTGAGTGTTTCTACATTCGGGTCGCTGATTAAATAAATTACGTTGACCGCACTCAAGTCCCCCTCTATACGTCCTCCCGTTCCTGGCGCGTTCGGAGAATGACGATGAAGAGTCGTGCACGAAGGAGACGGAATCCCCCTCCATCAACGCTCGGAATTTATACCTTTGGTGTTCGCGGTCCCATGAGAAGTGATCCATCGTGGACTTGCCGGGTGTCGCCATCCGCGCATTGGCCAGCTCGTCTTTGCCGCCTGTTCGCCATGTTCATCGGGGTGTGCTCGGTCGGCACCGGGCTGGGGCAGCCCGCCAATGACCTTTTTGAAAATGCGACATTGATTTCTGGCGCCGGCGGCACGACCACCGGCAGCAACGATGAGGCGACCAGACAATCGGGAGAACCGGACCACCCGGAGAATGCCGGTGGAGCTTCCGTGTGGTGGCGGTGGACGGCGCCGGACGATGCGATGTCGACGTTTGACACGTTTGGGAGCGATATCGACACGATCATGGCAGTGTATACCGGCGACGACCTGACGGGATTGACGCTGGTCGCAGAGAATGATGACGTCGGCGAGAGCTTGCAGAGCAGGGTCATTTTCCGGGCCACGGGGGGGACCACTTACTCCATCGCGGTGGATGGCTATGACGGCATCGGGGGGAATATCGTATTGAACTGGATTTCCCAGATTGGGACGCCACCCAACGATCTCTTTGAAAACGCGACGGTCCTTACCGGACCTGATGGCACGCTTAACGGCAGCAACGTGAGCGCAAGCAAGGAACCGGGCGAGCCTGACCATGCCGGGGAAGTCGGCGGCGCTTCGGTCTGGTATTGTTGGACCGTGCAGAGCAATCGCCTGTATACGATCGACACATTCGGCAGTGGTTTTGACACGGTGTTGGCCGTATATCAGGGCACTTCCGTCACCAACCTGGAGACCGTCACCGCGAATGATGATTCGGGCGATTCCGTCCAAAGCCGGGTCAGCTTCACCGCTGGTGCCGGCACCACCTTTTGGATTGCAGTCGATGGATATCAAGGCCAACAGGGGAGCGTCGTCTTGAATCGCAGCTCCGCGCCAGCCCCGCAGCCACCGGCGAATGATCTGTTCTCCGGCGCCAGAGTCATCGCTGGCAACGAAGGTTCGCTGTTGGATAAGAGTGACCTTGCCGGCAAGGAACCGGCCGAGCCCAATCACGCCGGCAACCCCGGTGGCCGATCTTTGTGGTATCGATGGACCGCGCCTCAAGATGGTTTGGTGACCTTCGAAACCCAGGACAGCCGATTTGATACCCTGCTTGCGGTGTACACCGGCGATAGCTTGGATACCCTCCAGGAGGTGGCGGCCAATGACAATGGGCTGTTCGACGTCGACTATAGCCGGGTGGGCTTTGTCGCCACGGCGGGGATGATCTATTCCATTGCCGTGGATGGGCATCATGAGGAAGGCCACCGGGCAGAGGGCGGGACTTTAGTTCTTTCCTGGTACTATGGTGATACCGCCCCCGTGCGCGATATCCTGCCCGATCTCTCGGTCCTGGCAGATCCCGACTCGGAGTTCCTCTATGGATGGTACTTGGATTCGGATGAAATACCCGGCCGGACACTCCTCCGTTTAACTACGACGATTCCCAACCTGGGACGCGGCCCGTTGGAATTACACGCCACCGGGACCGATGCCGAGGTCTATCAGCGTATTTACCGAAGTGATGGCAGCACCCGAGAACGCCTGGCCGGAACGTTTACTTTTCATCCCGGGCACGGTCATTTGCATTTCGATAATTTCCTCCAGTTCCATCTGCGTTCCACGAATGGAGGCGTGGGACCCATTGTCGCTTCCGGCGAAAAGATCAGTTTCGCGGTGGTGGATTTCGATGTCTATGATCTCACGCTCCCTGGCGCGCCGAACGAGGGGCAGTATTCCGCGGGCTTGGTCCAGGGGATTTCTGTCGGATGGGCCGACATCTACGACGCAGCCCTTCAAGACCAGTGGATCGATATTACGGACGTGCCTCCTGGGGACTATTGGTTGGACACGGTGGTGGATCCGGAAGACCGAATCCTTGAGTCGCATGAGGATAACAATCTGACCCGCATTCGAGTGACTCTGCCCGCGGGATCGCCGCCCATCATACCCCCAAACAACGACTTCACTAATGCCGTCATCTTGCAGGGAATGGCTGGCATGGTGGCCGCCGAGAACATAATTGCCGACAAGGAGTTGGACGAGCCATCCCATGCGGGCGACCCCGGTGGTCATTCCATTTGGTATTCGTGGACGGCCCCGGTGGATGGCAATGTGGTTTTCGACACCCGCGGCAGCAGCTTCGATACACTCCTCGGCATCTACACCGGAGACAGTCTGGCCGGGCTTAACAGGGTGACCGACAATGCCAGTGTTGATCCGCCCGGTCTGCTTTTCAGTGAGGCCTCATTCCCGGCTCTGGCGGGAGAGAATTATCGCATCGCAGTCGATGGCAGTCTCGGTCGACGCGGCCAGATTTTCTTGAACTGGCGCCTGACGCCGACGGTGACCACGATGCGGATGAGGCGCATCGGAGTCGTCGACGACATGGTGCAGATTGATGTCGACGTGGGGATCGACGACCTTCCCGGAGCCTTCGAACTGCACCGGTCCAACTCTGTGAATGGTCCGTATACGCGAGATGAGGCGGCAACCCTCAATGAGTCAGCGCCAGGCAAACTCCAGGTGACTACGGCTCTAAGTGCCCCAACGGAATTCTTTCGTCTGGTGAAACCATAAGGGATTCCCCTGCCTCCCACTCCACACCTACTCCACCCCGGCCATTAGCCGTTTGATCGGACGCTTAAAAATAAGTAGCACCGCCCCTGTCCCGCAGGTCGTCAGCACAATCTGAAGAAATCGCCCCGGCATTGCCGCCTCCGAGCCGCCGCTAACCTCCCCGGCCACCAAACCGGCAATCAGGTTTCCCAAGGAGGCCGCCAAAAACCAAAGCCCCATCATCTGGCCTACTAAACGCGGCGGCGCCAATTTGGTCACTGAGCTAAGTCCCACCGGGCTCAGGCAGAGCTCGCCCAGCGAATGCAGCAAATAGGTTGTGATCAACCAGGTCGGCCAAACCCGGTCGCCCGCCAACGCCAACCGCGCCGCCACCGCCATCACCAGGAAACCGGCCCCCAGCAGGATCAAACCGAGGGCGAACTTGACCGGCAACGATGGATTCCGATCACGCCGAGACAGTGCCACCCAAATCATCGCGACCACCGGGGCCAGCGTGATGATAAAGACCGGGTTGAAGGTCTGGAACCAGCCAGCCGGCGTCTCGAACCCGCCATACGTCCGATCGGTAAATCGCTCCGCAAACAGGTTCAATGACGAACCCGCCTGCTCGAAGCCGGACCAGAACATGGCCGATGCAATGAACAACACGACCACTACGGCCAGCCTCCGTTTCTCGATCGTGGTCAGTCCGGCGAACAGGAATAGGCACGCAAAGTAAACCGTCGCCAATCCTACGATGAGAGAAGTCGTTCCCCGGGCCATGGCCATAGGATTGAGCCGGATCACTCCCGTCAACGCCAGTGCGGTCACGGACACGATGGCCGCCAGGCCGCCGATGAACAATAAGAGGTCGCGCCGCGTGGTGTTGGAGGGCGCCGGGGGCTTGCCCGCATCACCGAGATGCCGCGATGTCAGTCGGAACTGCACCAGGCCCAGCACCATGCCAACCCCCGCCGCGCCGAAACCATAGTGCCAGTTGATTTTCTCGCCCAGCCCGCTGCAGATCAATGGCCCAATCGCGGCCCCGAGGTTGATTCCCATATAAAAAACGGTGAAGCCCGCATCCCGTCTCGCTCCGCCTTCGGGATAGAGTTGTCCCACGATCGCGCTGATATTGGGCTTCAGGAGCCCAGTGCCCACCACCACCAATACCAGGCCCAGGAAAAAGCATTCGACCTGCGGTATGGCCAAAGAAAAATGCCCCGCCGCGATTAAGATTCCCCCATACCACACTGCCCGCTGCGCCCCAAACAGCCGGTCCGCGGCCCAACCGCCGGGTAGCGCGGCCAGATACACCGCGGCGGTGTAAAGCCCGTAGATGGCCGTCGCGATCTCGTCACTCAGGCCCATGCCGCCACTTTGCACCGCATCAACCATGAACAGCACCAACAGGGCGCGCATTCCGTAGTAACTGAACCGCTCCCACATCTCCGTGAAGAAGAGCGTGTATAACCCGCGCGGATGCTCCCGTTTCCCCGCCGGACTGCCGAGCGCTTCATCACCCGCTCCTGATCTCGAATTCATCATTTTAATCTGGAATACCCTTTCGGGTGCATCGCGTTGGATTGAGGAGTTCGGTCCCCGCACCTCTGCCAACACCGCACGCGGTCATCTGCCTTTGCCCGGGAAAGCGCTTTAGTCGCGCATCCTTGCCAGCATGGCCGGGTCATCTTCCGGACGGAGTGGCCGCAACAGGAACCGATATTCCCGGGCTTCGCAGGGAATCAGGAATTCGCGATGCGGCCAGGCGCCCCAACTGTCGTCGCCTCCCAACCCCTGTTGAGCATCGTCCAGGTTCAGGGTCACGAAATCGCGCGAAGGCAGTTCAAACGGGTGTTTGGCGTTCTGAAGATCGTCCGTGGTGTAGGGTAGGGCGTTCACGCTCAGCCGAGGTAAGCCCACCACGAGGAGGCCTTCGCCCCGCGCGTTCGTCAGGGCGCACCAGCGCACATCGACCTTGTTCCCGCTTTCGCCGGGCTCCGTGTAATCCTGGTAGAACTGATTTGCGACCGTGCCGGAGTGCATGGCAATGAGCGCGTCTTTCCGATCCGCATAGGTTTCCTGCGGGCCGGGCCCGAACCATCGGATACGCTGGAAATCCTGCGGCAGGGTCATCTGCATGCCGAGACGTGGAAGCTTGGGCAAGTCGGAATTTCCGGGAATGAATTGAGCAGTGACGAGCAGGGTCGCGTCGGGGTGGAAGGTATAGGTGGTCCGCCACTCGGCGTTCACCTTAGGAAGCGTCTGCGCGGCGGTGACACTCGCGGAACCATCGCCGGGAGAATGGGTGACCTCGAACTGCCGGATCACCGCGTCTTCGTGGGCGTGTCTCCAGATGCCTTGCGTTCTCTCCATGTTACGCCCGCGGTCATTGTCTACCGGCGCGCGCCAGAAATCCGGTCGGAGCGGCGTGCGGATGTATTGAAGACCGTGATCGACCCAGGACACCAGAGTCCCGGTCGTCGGATCAAACTTCGCTTCGAATCCCGCTCCGGCGATGATTGTGGCGTTCGGATTTTCGGTCACGATCAAGGCCGGCAGGTTGTTCGTGGGTGCAGCGGTGGCAGGCGCGGAATCCGGCAGGGCAAACTGGTCCCAGGCGAGGAGATGTCCGGCGTCGGCCCACGACAGATTCAGGCGGAGATTAAAGTTGAGCTCGAGGAAATATTCGGCGCCCTGCTTTGGTGTGAACGGTTGAACTGGAACGCTCAGTTGCTCTGCCGCCCCGGGCGGAAGATTGAGGTCCGGAAGCGCGCCCCGCTGCAGCTCGACTCCGTCCTCGGTCAGGCGCCAGTGTCCTGCAACGATGTCTTTGAGATTCGTGAAGTCACAACGATTATGGATTTCGACCTGTCGTTGGGCCAGGTCGATCGGTCGGCATTGGATGGATTGATAAATGTGTTTCACTTCCCACAGGCCGGGGTGCGGTTCGCGATCCGGGGTGACCAATCCATTGGCGCAGAAGTTGTCATCGCTCGGGGTTCCCGGAGGCCCGAAGTCGCCGCCGTAAGCCCAGAATGTTTCGTCGCCTGATGGCACCGGCATGAAGTGCGGGTCCGTGGGGCGTTGCCGAGGCTGGCGCAAGCCCTGGTCGACCCAATCCCAAATGAATCCGCCCTGGAGATAAGGCAGGCGGTAGATTTGGCGCCAGTAGGACCAGAGATCGCCGGTGCTGTTCCCCATGGCATGGGCATATTCGCACATGATGAAGGGACGGGTCTGGGGTTGGCTGGCGTAACGTTCCAATTCGGACGGAGGCGGGTACATGGGGCAGACGATGTCGGTGTGCGTGCGTCGCTCCGCCCGTTCGTATTGGACCGGGCGGCTCTGATCCCGTTGGTGAACCCATGCTGAGGTGGCCCGGAAGTTCGGTCCGTCGCCAGCTTCGTTCCCGAGCGACCAGATGATAATCGAGGGGTGATTCTTGTCGCGTTCCACCATGCGCATGGTGCGGTTGAGGTGTGCGTTCAACCACTCGGGCGGGTTCGCCAGGGACGCCCGGCCATAACCCATGCCGTGACTTTCAATGTCGGCTTCGTCGATCAAATAAATCCCGTAACGATCACAGAGATCGTACCAGGCGGGTTGGTTGGGGTAGTGCGAACAGCGGACCGCGTTGAGATTGAATTGTTTCATCATCCGAATATCGCGTTCCATGAGGGCCGTGGTGATCGCATGACCGCGATCGGGATCGTGCTCGTGCCGGTCCGTGCCCTTGATGAATACGCGGCGCCCATTGACGAGGAGATTGCCCTCCCGAATCTCCACTTCCCGAAAGCCGACGTTGGCAGGAATGACCTCGGAAGTCTTACCGGTCTTGGGATCGGTCAGCGAAAGGAGCAAACGGTAGAGATTGGGGGACTCGGCAGACCACTTCCGGGGATTGGCGACGGCCGCGCCGAGGGTCGCCTGAGTTTCAGTTCTCGGGTTGAGCGTGAGTGGGCCATTCACGAATTCAGCGACGGATCCGCCGTCCGCATCCAACAGCCTGCCCCAGACCATGATTTCGGCGCTGGCTGGGAGCGCATTCGTCAGCCACACCGAAACGGATAGCTCGGCGTCACGGTACTGCTCGTCGAGGTCAGTCTTGATTTCGAGATCGCGGATATGCACCGGCGGGGCGGACCACAGATAGACATCGCGGAAAATGCCACTGAGCCGCCAGAAGTCCTGGTCTTCGAGATAAGAGCCATCGCACCACCGGAAATTCTCGACAGCCACGAGATTTCTGCCCGGCTTGACGTAGGCACTCAGATCAAATTCCACCGGGGTCCGGCTGTCTTTCCCCATGCCGACATTCCGTCCGTTCACCCACAACTCGAAAAAGGAGTTGACTCCGTCGAACGTCATAAAGATCTGTCGGCCGGTCCACTCCGCCGGAACTTCGAACCAGCGTCGGTAGCTGTTGACCGTGTTGTTCGGGTCATCGGCCGGCACGAAGGGTGGATTCGGCCTCTGTTGCCAGGGGTACCGGATATTCACATAGATCGGGATGCCGTACCCGTGCATCTCCACATTGGACGGCACGGGCAGATCCGCCCAGTCCGCGTCATCAAAATCCGTGCTCCAGAATCCAGGAACACGCCCGGTCAGGTTTTCCGAGTAATGATATTTCCAGGTGCCGTTGAGCGAACGGTAATAGGGCGATTTGATCCGTTCCGCATTGCATACCGGGCCGATGCTCAGGGCGACGGCCGGGTCCGGGCAGACCACCATGGTGGCGTGGGGCGCCTGGTTGTGAACCCCGGTAAGTTCCGGGTTCTCCCAATCCTCCAGGGCATTCAAGGCGGGAAGCATCGGCAGGAGAACCAGTGAAGCGACCAGGATCCGAAATGTGGGAGACGTCATGGGCGCAATTCTATCGACCCCTATTCCGAGTGTCATGCCTGTAATCCTGCCGGAGAGGCCATTTTGCTGGAATGCGCGAGACGGACAATTTACGTTATCAGCATGCATTGGAATCTTGCTCAATCCCGGAAACCGGCCCTGGTGCGGTCGATATTGACATCGGGACTGTTGTTGGCAGGAACGCGCGTCGGGGCCGGCGTGCTTCCCTACGAAGTGCAACACGCCAGCCTGGACAATGGCTTGAAAATCCTCCTGATCCCGATGCCGTCGGACGGTTTGGTGGCTTACTGGTCGATCGTGCGCACCGGCAGTCGGGACGAAGTCGAGGAGGGTGTGACCGGGTTCGCCCACTTTTTCGAACACATGATGTTCCGCGGCAGCGAAAAGTACCCCGGACCTGTTTATGACGGGATCGTGAATGCGATGGGCGCCTCCGCCAACGCCTATACCACCGATGATCTCACGGCCTATCACCTGGCCATCACCAAGGAAGATCTCCCCCAGGTGATCGAGATCGAGAGCGACCGATTCCAAAACCTCAAATACAGCGAGGCGGAATTCAAAACAGAAGCGGGAGCGGTCTACGGCGAATTCAGAAAAGGCCGGACGAGTCCGTACTTCGTCATGTTCGAAGCCCTGGCCAACGCTGCCTTTGACAAACACACCTACAAACACACTACGATCGGATTTGAGGCCGACATCCAGCGGATGCCCGAGCAGTTCAAATACTCGAAAAGCTTCTTCAAGCGATTTTATCGACCGGACAACGTGGCCCTCCTGGTGGTCGGAGATTTCGATCCGCAGGCCACCCTGGAGTTGATCCGGCAGAAATACGGACCTTGGCCGCGCGGCTACGTCGCACCGAACGTCCCCGTCGAACCGGAACAGACCGCCCCGCGGCGCCTCGAGATTCCCTTTGAAGGCGAGACGCTGCCGATCCTGAGTGTGAACTTCAAAGGAGAGCGATTGACTACGCAAAACCGCATGATGCCCGCCGCGGTGCTGATCGGCAGCCTCGCGTTCGGCGAAACCTCCCCACTCTACAAGAAGCTCGTGCTCGAAGAACAACGCCTCCAGTTTCTGGCCGCGGATTTCGGCTATAACCGCGATCCCGGGCTTTGGAGCGTTTACGGGATGGTTAAAAACCCTGCAGATGTGCGCGCTGTCGAGGGCGAAATCTGGGGCACAATCGCCGGGCTTCGCGAAAACCTGGTCGAGCCGGCGCGGCTCGCGGCGGTCCGCTCCAATTTGAAATTGAGTTTCCTCTCGAGTCTCTCGACGCCGGAGGGTGTCGCCCAGGGCTTGGCCCGGTTTGTGGCCTTGACCGGGGATGTGAAAGTGATCGATGACCTTTGGGAGGCGTTCGAAAAGGTCACCCCGGAGGATGTGCGCGAGGCGGCCAATCATTTCCTCACGCCGGAACGGAGCACGGTGGCGGTGCTTCACGCCAAAGGCCAGGACATTCCGCGTCCCACATCCGTTGAACCTCCGGTGCTCCTGCCGCAAGCCGCCGATCCCAACATCGCCTTCAAACTGTGGTTCAAGGTCGGCAGCGAAGCCGACCCTAAGGGCAAGGAAGGTCTGGCTGCGTTGACCGCCTCGCTGATCAGCGAAGGCGGGACCATCGACCAAAGTTATGATCAAATCCTTGCCAAACTCTTTCCGCTGGCTGGGTCCTATGACGCTTCCGTGGACAAAGAAATGACGGTGTTCTCCGGTCTGGTTCACCGCGACGCGGTCCAGGGTTTTTATCCGATCCTGCTCGAGGCGCTCATGAAACCGGGCTTTCGTCCCCAAGACTTCGAACGCATCAAGAGCCGGACGATTTCCATCCTGGAAAAGCAGCTTCGGTATTCGTCCGACGAGGAATTGGGGAAGGCGGCCCTGTACCAGACCGTTTTTGAAGGAACCCCGTATGCCCACCTGGATCTCGGCACCGTCGCGGGACTCAAGGCGATCACCCTCGATGACGCGAAGCGGTTTCATGACCAGTACTTCACGCGTGACAACGTCGTAATCGGTCTGGGCGGAGCCTACGAGGATCGACTGCCCGACCGGTTCCTGGCCGATCTTCAGCGGTTGCCCGAAGGGCGTCCCGATCCCATTCCCGAACCGCAACCCAAGCCGATCCGCGGGCGCAAAGTGGTCCTGGTCCAGAAACCAGGCCCATCGACCGCCATCAGTCTGGGATACCCCATTGATCTCCGGCGCGGTTCCCGGGATTTTTACGCCCTATGGATCGCCAACTCGTGGCTGGGAGAGCACCGGAACAGTGTGGGTCGCCTGTTTCAGACGATCCGCGAGGCGCGGGGCATGAATTATGGCGATTATTCCTACATCGAGGCGTTCCCCAATGGCGGGCAACGGACCATGCCACCCACGGGCGTGGGGCGGCGACGGCAGATCTTCGAGCTATGGATCCGGCCCGTCCCGGAGAACCGCGCGGTCTTTGCGTTGCGCGCCGGCTTGCGGGAGCTGGATCGATTGGTTGAGCACGGCCTGACGCGGGAGCAGTTTGAAGTGCAGCGGAAGTTCCTCAAGAAATACAGCTACCACTTCGCCACCACCACCGCGGAGAGGCTCGGCTATGCCATCGACGACCGCTTTTACGGCATCGACGGCCATCTGGCCCGGTTCCGCACCCTGATGGATGAGATCACCCTGGACGAAGTCAACGCCGCGATCCGCAAGTATCTTCAAGTGGATAACCTCGTGATCGCAATGGTAACGGCCGACGCGGACAAGATGAAGCAGGCGCTCGTCAGCGACGCGGCCAGCCCGATCGACTACGGCGAGATCCCGAAACCCGACGAGGTCCTGGCCGAAGACCGGGAGATCGAGAAATACCCGCTCCAAATCCGAGCCGAGGATGTGTCGATCATTCCCGTGGATGACATGTTCGCGCGGTGAGCGGAGGTTTACGCGGAGCCCTGATTCTGTTTGTTATCCGGCGTGGCGAGCCATAAGCCTTCCGACAATCTTCCGCCGGGGGTGCCTTGTGGCGCAGCCCCAATTTCCCATGCTAAATGAACTCGAAGTCGTGCGCGATGTTTCAGCCCGACTGGAACGGGTGGATTCGCCTATATGCTCACGAGTTCAATGGGCACCCCACTCGAAATCGCTGAAATGGTGCGGGCACGGTTGATGGCGCAGTCGGGCGCGGAACGATTCCGTATGGGTGTGCAGGCAACTGTGACACCGTCTCGAAGGGGTCATTGGAGTAATGCTTTTCGGGTGTCCAGAGCATAGGGAATTGGGGTCAGATGGGTAAAGGCGTTAGGAGACGGTGGGCGTTGGCGACGAGCCATTGGCGGGCGCGCTCGGTTTCGGGGCAGAGGCTCTGCACGGTGAGCCAGAACTTTTGTGAATGGTCGGGAACGGCCAGGTGGACCGTCTCGTGGGTAACGAGGTACCGAAGAACGAAGTCCGGGGCCATGATGAGGCGCCAGTTGAAAGAAAGATTGGCCATGGCGGAGCAATTGCCCCACTTGGTGCGCTGGCCCATGACGTAGAGTTTGCCGGGAGAACGGCGCACACGTGGCAGAATGGCTTTGAGCTGAGCCTGGATGGCTGCCCGGGCTTGCTTTCGGAGCCAATTTTCAAGACTGCGGACCGGTGTGGCGCGGGAGCCGGCGGGTTGGGTGATGAGGATCTCGCCATTTTCGCAGGCGACCTTGTTCTGGCCGCGCTTGGAGACTGCGCGAGCGACGCGGACGGGGGTGACGTTGCCGCGATAGAGAATCGTGCGGTGGCCGTGGCGCGGCGGTTTGATGACGGGTTGGAGCGCCTCGGCACGCTCAAGTTCGCGGAGGAGCCAATCCTCGTTACGGCGGAGGAAGGGCGGAATGTCGTCGTCTGGCCGGGCGGTCGGGCGAACGACCTGGACGCCATGCGGGCCGACACGGACACGGAGTTTCTTGGCGGTCCTGGACGGCTTAACCTGGTACTCGACCTTGCGGTCCGCGAGCTGAATGGTGCTGGTGGTGGCGGACCTCATCAGGTGTCAGATTTGGCGAGTTCGGCCACAGCGAGTTTGAGGAAAGGCGGGTCCGGCTCTTCGGGGTTAAACCCGAGGTCGGCGTAGGCGGGGTTCCACGATTCGGCGAGGAGGGATTGCTCGACGCGCATGAGGCCGCCTTTGGAGTTGCTCCAGCCGGGGGAGAGGACGCCGCTGGCGCGGAGATGGGCTACCAGCTTACGGGCGCAATCGGCGATGTAGTTTTCGACCTGCGATTTGCCCTGGACGCGGAGAACAGTGAACAGGTCGTGCTCGCCCGGGTGGGTGAGGTTGAGCCGCTGGGGTTCCTGCTTGAGCTTGAGCTTCTCGGCGGCGATGCCCTCCAACTCGCGGAGGCGTTCGGCGGCAGCGGCATCGCTGGCATCCTTACGTTCCTTGAGCTTCTGGAGGCGCTCGCCCAAAAGGCGGTAGATGAAGCCGGGGTCATCTTCGGAAAGCTCGGCGGTGAGGGCGGCTTCGAGGGCGGCGGCTTTATCGGAGGCTGATGGCAGGTCGTCGAGGCGACTGATGTAATTCTCGTCTATCTTGAACACCGGCAGAGACTCGGCGATCTGCATGAAAGTGGTGTTTTCCTGGATGAGCTGGCGAGTCTTGGCGGCGAGTTCGCCGTAGGTGTCGCGGCTGCCGCGCAAGCGGCGGCGATAGGCGACGTAGATGGAGCAGAGCCAGTTGGTACTTATGGCGGTGGTCGTAGAGGCACGGGTCGGGGGATACGGCCTCCCAGAGGCGTTCGAGGCTTTTGAAATTCTGCTCGAAGCGCTTGGCGGCCTCGGGCTCGCGCAGGGAACGGAGGGCGGCGAGCAGGCACTCGCGGGTATCGGCGATGGTGATGCCCTTGAATGACTCCAGGCAGAGGGAGACGGCGCCAGGGACGGTGGCTTTGAGGGCATCCCAGTCGATCAGCGATTCCTCGCGAATGTTCTCGTCAAAATTGAGAGCCTTTTCGAGTTTGTCAAAGGCGCCAAAGTAATCCACGACAACGCCGGTACGCTTCTTCATGCTGGGAAGCGGGCGGTTGGTGCGGGCGATGGCCTGCAGGAGGTTATGGTCCCGAAGCGGCTTATCGAGATACATGACCTGCTCGACCGGTGCGTCGAAGCCGGTGAGGAGGCGGTCGCAGACGATCAGGATTTTGAGTGGTGGCCGCCACTTGGAGCGGTCGGGGCCGTATTTCTCTTTGTTCCAGGCTTCCCACTGCGTGGGGGTAAGCTTGAAATAATCAATGAGGTCATCCTGCTTGGATTTCTGGTACTCGAACCGCGCGATGTCCGGCTCGCTGTTCTGGGCGGCGGAGATGATGACCTCGGACCAGTCGGGATGCAGACCACGTTCCTTGTTACTCCGGCTTCTGCGCCCATTCCTTGATTTTGGCATCGAGGGCGTTTTTGTAGAGGACGCAGGCTTTGCGGTCCACGGCGACGAGTTGAGCCTTGAAGCCGTTCGGGTCGGGGTGTTCGAGAAAATGCTTGAGCATTTTATTGAGGACGATGGCGATGCGGCGCGGGTCGCGAGCGAGTTCCTTCCAGCGGGATTTCTGGCGCTGAATAAGGTCCTTGGCCTCCTCGTCTTCCAGCTCCATTTCCTCGCACATTTTCTCGAAGCCGATGTTGAGGGCCTTTTCGTCCACGTTAAAAGGGACTTTATCGCGGATGTAATGGACTTCGAGGGTGGCGCCGTCCTTGATGGCGCGGCGGATGCCGTAGAAGCTGAGGTAGCGTTCCTGCTCGCCTTCTTTGATGGGGCCAAAATCACGATGCGTGTTTTGCATCGTCTTATCAATGGGCGTGCCGGTGAAGCCGAAGCGGAATGCTTTGCGCAGCTTGGCGCGCATGGTGAGGGCGTAGGAGTCGCCGGGCATAGCTATTTTCCTTTCTGAGTTCGGTGGCACTCGTCCACGAGACAGATGATGTCGTCGCGGTCGATGGGGTCGAGGTCCTCCATCTGCTGGAAGCTCTGGATGGTGGTGACCAGGGTACCGCGCCAGCCGGTGCGGAGCTTCTTTTTCAGGTCCTGGACGCCGAGGGCCTTCTCGATGTTGGGATAATCGCAGGCTTCGAAATCGTCGCTGATTTGGGTTTTGAGGTCGCGGCGGTCAACGACGATGAGGACAGTGGGGTTGTTGAGGGCCGGGTGGCGGCGAAGTTTGTACGCCGCGCAGATGATGGTAATGGACTTGCCGGAGCCCTGAGTGTGCCAGACCAGGCCGGTTCGGTCCTGGGGTTGGACCGGCTGGCCGATGAGCGAGACGGTACGCGCGACCAGCTCGTTAGCGGCCTCGAACTGCTGGTAACGGGCGACTTTCTTGACGGTGTTGCCCTTCTTCGTCTCGAAAACGACAAAGTGCTGGAGGAAATCGAGCACGTGGCACGGCTTAAGGCGGAGCAGACCTTTGACGGGCGTTTCGAGCGGGTCGTCGGGGTTCTCGGCGGCGGTGGTGTTCCACCAGCCTTTCACGTCGGGATAAAGGCTGAGCCAGCGGCCCCAGTTATCCATCTGGATTTCGACGTCTTCCTTGGTGGCGTCGTGGAAGAGGATGGTGCCGTAGCGGAATTCCTCCTCGTCGGCGGCGATACAGAAGACGTTTGGCGTAAGCATCAGGGGAGCTTGGCGCTGGTAACGGTGCAACTGGTGGACGCCCTCGCGCCAGTCCTTGCCGCTGGCGAGGTAGCTTTTGTATTCGGCGATGACCAGCGGGATGCCGTTGATGAGCATGACGGTGTCATCGCGGCACTGTCTGACGCCCTGGACGCGGTACTGATTGGAGGCTGTAAAATCGTTGAGATTCTGGCGGGCGGGGTCGAATTCGATGAACTGGACGGTCTTGGCGTCCTCACCGGGGTTCAGGGCGACTTTGGCACCATCGCGCAAGAGGTCGAGCGTTTGGCGGTTGGCGGTAAGCTTGTCCGGGTGGGACATGGTTTTGCGGAGAGCCGCAACCGCGAGTTTGGCCTGGGCGTCGGTTTTGACCTCGGGATTGATGACCTTCAGGCGCTCGAGGAGGATTTTCTCAACGAGCGGGTCCTCCAAGGGGCGGTCAAAAGCGGCCATGGCCGCTTCGTCGCGATAGGTCCAGCCCAGACCGGCACCGGCACCGCCGCCGCCAGCGCCACCAGCGCGGTAGGGTGTGGGTTGTTCGCCGCACATCCATTGGATGACGGGCATTTCGACGTAGGCGGCTTCGCTCATGCTGGGGGTGGTAGATTTTGCAGGTGCTTGGCGACCGACAGCAGGCGCGGGGCGCGCCCGACTCCCCGACCCGATGGGTAAAGTTGCTTGAGACGCTCGACTGTGTCGTTGTTGGCCAGGAGCAGGAGCAGCAACTGATCGGAACTCAATGGGTCGATTTCCAACTGGATGTCTTGGTTTGGGTTCACCACGTCGGAGAGTTGTTGGGCGCGTCGTTGGCCTCGTTGGGGAGTGTCCTGTTGCCAGTTTAGGGCTGCCTTTATCCGGTCTGGAGAGTCGAGACCCAGTTTAGAGCAGGCTTCGTAGAGCTGACCGGCGTTCGTCGCGAAGTTCTCGGCTTGTGGGAAGAGGGGACGCATTACCACGAAACCGGTGGAGCAGACCGTGGGTGTGTCGTCGGTCCAACCGGCTGGTCGCATTGGCGGTCGTCGGTTGGTCGTTTGTAGCCGCGGGGTGCGCCTCGCCTTTCGCACAAATTCTGAACCTTTTCAGGCCTTCCGACGAATATGGAGGCAAATGAACATCATCAACATTGCCCGATCCACGATGCCCGTCATGGTTGCGTTGGCCTTCTTGCCAACTTCTGCCCGGTCCGCCGAGCCGGGGTTTCGCACGGACATCAATCCCGCGCTCCTTTATTTCCAGGCCTTCCAGCAAATGCCCGAGCTCAGTGAATCCGATCGGAAACATCTGTTCGAATATTCCGGCGATGCATGGCCGGATCAGCGGTTCGATGATCGCGCTCTGGACCTGATCCGAGCTTACGATAATTCATTCAAGCTCCTGCATCGGGCCCGTTTCTCCCGAGTGCCATGCGAGTGGGGCTACGACTTGACCGATGGACCGGAAGCCCTGCTCGGCGGTCTCGCGCCGGCCAAACGCCTTGCCCAGGTGACCCGTTTCCGCGCCATGATCGCGCTTGAGGCCAATCACTTCGATGACGAACTGCTCGATGATCTGGCGAGCGCCCACACCCTGGGGCGCAACCTGAGCACGGATCACGTGCTCATCTCGGCTCTCGTGCAGTTCGCCATCGAGGATATTCTCGATTCGATCGTGATGGAGAATTACTACCGGCTTTCCGCCGCTCAGTTGGATCGGATCGTCGCGGTCTTGGATTCCGATCCGCCGCGTGGGTTAATCGCCGATACGATTCCAACGGAGCAGGACGCCTTTTACGGATACATTCTGCGGAAGGTCCAGAACCTGGCCGCGGCGTCCAACGGGGACAATGACCGGTTCTGGAAGGAATTCGCTGCATTCTGGAACCCCATCGCCACCGATGCCGAAATGAACACCGCTCCGGACCCAAGTGCGGATCAAATTCGGCAAGCGGCCGGCGGCACTGGGGCCGGTGTTTTGAAATTACTCGAAGAGATGCCTCCACTTTACCAGGAGACAGCCCGTGTCATGTCAGCCCCTTACCGCGAATACCGGCAACAGCTGGGCCCATTTACGACGAAGATCGATACATCCAGGAACCCCTTCATCAAGCAGTTCTTTACCGTCTTCAAGAAGGTGCGGGAGAAAGAATTTCGGTGCATCGTTCGCCAGGAGATGGTCCGCGCCGCGGCCGCTTACAAACGAGGCGGCAAGGCCGCTCTGCAGTCCGTGCCTGACCCACTCGGTGAAGATTCCTTCGACTTCAGCCGCGTGGAATTCGAGGGTGTCGATCGCGGGTTTCAGCTGAAGCCAAAGGAGCCGATTCGGGACTATCCCGAGGTCATGATTTTTCTCGAGAAACCCGGAAAGCACTTTCGGCTCGACGGAAAAAATGCCGGCACGGCGCGGTAAGCCGTCGGTCAAACGGTCACCATGACTGTGCGGGACCCATCCTGCCCTCTCGATCAGGCCGGGGTTTCTGAAGAAGAAATCCCGGCCCTGGTCTTTCGGGCCCAGGCCCGCGATCCGGACGCCTTCACGCGCCTCTTTCACCTGCTTCAGGATCGGTTGCATCGCCAGGCCCTGTTCCTCACTGGCGACCCGCATCAAGCTCTGGATCTCCTCCAGGAAGTCATGATCGAGACCTGGAAACACCTGCCGCGCTACGATGGCCGCACCCGCCTCTTTACCTGGGCTTGCCGCATTATGCTCCATCGGCACTACGATTGGTTACGGCGGCTCCGCGTTCGTGCCTTTGTCCTGTTCACCAATCCTCGAGACGACACCCTCCCGGCCCCGACCGACAGCCAGCCCGGGTTGGATCCAGACCATGCCCGGATCATGCGCGAATGCCTTGAACGCTTGCCCGCAAAGCAGCGGCTGGTCGTTTATCTTCGCTTTTATGCCGGCGAATCGCTGGAAGGAATCGCCGCTGCGGCCCATTGCTCTTTGGGCACGGTCAAGTCACGCCTCTTTCACGGCTTGGCGCGTTTGGCTAAAATGAAAGAAGTGCAACATCTGCAGAAGGACATCCTGAACTCATGAAACCCTGTCCTCAATATGCCCCCGAACTCGCCGCGCACGCAGGCGGAGGAAAGGAACTAGAGCCGTCGCTCAGAGCGCATCTGCAGAATTGTCCTCGGTGTCGGGATGCCTGTGAAGAGCTGCGACGAGCCGCGAGGATCCAAACTCAAGTCGCCAACCATCTTCCGAACCCTCAGTCCCGTCGGCGACTCGACTCGTGGTTTTTCGATCAGGTGACTGGCCTGTCCCGACGGCCTGCCTTCATCACCGCTTTCCCTCTCCTTCGGGCTCCAGCTTTGGCAGTCGGCATCGCGCTATTGCTATTGGCAAGCCTCGGTTTCCTCTTTGGCTGGCCTAGAAGCCCCCGGGAAAGCGCGCCCTTTCGGTCATTTGTGAAGAACGCACCCATAGCCGAAACGAGAAGTGAGGCCGACCCTCCCGCGCCCACCTGGCAAGAGTTTCGTCATGAACTGGCCAGTGACGGCCGGTCCTGCGAACGCTCGTACCAGGGTATGGGAAATCTCGCCAGCCAGTACCGTCTGAAGGACGCCTATTTCGCGACCGACTAACGTCATGCGGGTAACCGCCTGGGCCGTAGGTGAAGTTTGTGCGCGAGGCGATCCTCGAGTACTGCCGCAAAGTCGCCGGATCGCACGGCTGCCTCCGTTACTGGTGCTGTGCCCAGGCCAGTCCGCCGGTTCCGCGTCCGGTCTCGATCAGCCATCCACCTTCCAAGTTCCGATTTCGATAACCGCCACTTGATGGCTGCTGTCACAGGAGACGTATGCCGCGCGAGGAATTGCTCCGGCTTGCACAGAGCGGGCGGTACGTTCCTCTCGTCCAAGATCAGCCCGCCCGCGATGGGCTAAGTGGTCTGTTTCATAAATACGGTTACGTTCGCGGCCAGGGGTTTTTCGGCCAGACGAGGCGCGAGCAACGAAGTCTGGCCGAAAAAGAACGGCCGCCCGGAGGGTTGCGCCGAATTTGGCCTGGGGCGGCGTTGCTCGGTCGGTCGAGTATCGCAGGGGATACACTCTCGCCCTCGCGCCTTGCCTCAGGCCAAATTGGGCGCAACGAACGTGACCGTATTTATGAAACAGACCACTAAGGCACGACCACAATAGCGCGAAAGAACCTCGTCCCCGCCGTGGTCTGAAAGCCGATCAGTTGTGGCTCGCCTGTCATGGTGACTGTAGACACACTCAGCCAATTCCCTCCCAGGTCATTCGATACCTCGATCGAACAAGCAACCCCCGCGGGCCCGGTGATCTCGATTTCGAGCGCCTGGGTGAAGAGCTGCTCGACCTTCTGGGCGTCAGCGCTCATGGCGTGGAATCTCCAGATAGTTTATCCTCGCTGCATAACGCGTAGTTTCGTCAGAAATGTGACCAGGCGGTCCGCGAAGAGCCCGGAGCGCGTGACTCGACTAACTCTTCGATCGGCACCCGTTCGAGGTTGGGACCGCGTTTCAGTCGATGACGTCGGCGGGCGCCGTCGATGAGGATGCGGCGCATAGCTTCAACCAGAGCCAGATGTCGGGCTGATCCAGCAACAACGGTCTCGAGCGGTACGGCGAGTCAAAATCAAACGTGTCGCACACTCCGCACGACCTGCAGGAGACTCCGCCTTGCCAGAGACCGTCCTTACCGGCATCATCGCAGAGTGAGCTTGCAGAAAACCAGGCGTGACCACGACCTCGCGGCGCGGATTTATCGGCAATTGGCCGGCGTGCGTGGTCTCGATGATCATGAGCGTTGGCAGCACGCCCTGTTCTTTGCCATGTCGCCCCAGGAACGATGCCACTTCAGCCTCAAGACAGCCCGCTCGGCGCTTTCCTTAAGGCGCTCCGCGAGGAAGAGATAGATTGCATCCTCATCGGTGCCATGGCGGCCATCGAGCAGGGCGCGCCATTGATGACGGTGGATTATGACTTTTGGGTGCGCCTGGCCGAACGCCAATACGTTCGTTTATTGGCTATTGTTCAACGCCAGGGAGGCACCGTCCGCGCTCGCACGCTTTACGAACTGAGCGACGGCACCCAGGTCAACGCGATCTTTCGGCCGGATGGCCTGCGCTCCTTCGCCGCCGAATGGAGAATCTCGCGATGGAGCGAGTTGGAAAGCGTGCCGGTGAAGGTGCTGCCCCTGCGACGAGTCATTGCGAGCAAGCGGGCCGCGAATCGCGACAAGGACCGGGCCGTCCTACCGGTTTTGCAGCGCACGTTGCGCCTGGCTGATCGGCTCAGGAAACGGCGTTGAGTTTACCGGCGTCGAGTCACGCAGGGTGCTCCTCGCTGCGAGGAGGCGTTGATGCGGCTGACTCTTGTGATCGATTCGCCAGCTTTTCAACAAACTGCCGGTGCTCCAGTGTTTGAAGTCCCTGCTGGAGGATGAAGAGCAGACGCGCACCATCCCGTGCAAGGATCGCCCTGGTGTCGAGAGAAGGAAAAGGGGTCGCGTCTATTTATTTTTCAATTCGGCTGTCGCGCGGTCAACTTCGCGGGACCGTGTCCGGTCTGTTCTCCGCCGTTCCGAAAACCGTCTCATCGCCGTCGCAGCGCTCGTGGACTCAATCTCCACTCGTTCGCTCAACTCCCGGATGCTCAGGTCGCCGCCACCCCAAATACAACACCAGATCCCTTCCGGTATCTCCCTGCCGATCTCGAAACACCTCCCACTTCTCTCCGCGCGTCCTTTCGGCGACCTTTAGCCGCGCATTGCCGCGGGACGTGATAATACGAACATCCAATTTCCTTTATTTGCAACGGTCTGGCCATGCCTCTTTCGTATCCGCCCACGTCACGTCCCGTCAAATGAATAATAAATAGACGCGACCCCATTTCCTCGAACCCTCAGTAAAGCACTTACGGTGCCTTCAACTTTCTTTACATCACCCTCCGCGAGAGGACCTACTCACGATCCCTTCCCAGCACCCCCCAGCCGGGCGGCGGAAAAACTGTCCGGAGCCCCCGGAACAGTGTCCGGATTGGTCCGGAACACTGTCCGAACCATCCCGGATTGCTGTCCGGATGTCGCCGGAATAGCCGAGCTCTCGACGATGCTGGTGCGCGGACAGGAGCGGCTCCACTTCCGCGCTTAGCTTGGGGTCCGGGTACCTGCCTCAGACGGTAACGTCGGGCAGGCGTGCGCGGTGGCAGCTACTCAGACCGCAGGGCCTGGGTGCAACTAATTCTCGCGGCGCGTAAGGCAGGAAAGAAACAAGCGAGCAGCCCTGTCAGAGCGAGAAGTGAAATCACGGCGGCCAGCACAATGGGGTCGTTTGGGTTAACTCCGAACAATTGCGACCGTAGAAACTGGGTTATCCAGTAAGCGCCAAGCAACCCACAACCCAAGCCGATGGCGATCAACTTCGCCCCTTGGACCAACACCATGCGCAAAATCTGCGACCGCTGCCCGCCCAGTGCCGCTCGGATGCCGATCTCCCGTGTGCGGCGCGCCACCCACAAAGTAAGCACAGCATAAATGCCCAAAGCCGACAGCAACAGACCCACTGACCCGAATGTGGCCAGGTAGAGCATGTAGATACGCTGAGGCCGGGTCGAATTGTAGAGAGTATCGCTCACCACCTTGATCCTAGGCTGCCACAATTCTGGATCGGTGTGCCGCAAAGCTTCTCGAATGGCTGGGATAAATCGTTGAGGGCTGTCCGCGGTGCGGATCGCCAACATCGCCGCAGGCGAAAGTCCTTCAAAGGTGACAGATTGACAGGGTCGATAGAATCGCGGCCCCCCGGCTTCCGCATAGCGTGCGAGCCGCAAGTCGGAGACGACGCCGACGACCTCGTAGGTGCGGCCGGTTGAGGCGTCTTCGTCAGAAAAGCTCTTGCCCAACGCGTCCTGCCCTGGCCAGCAAAGCCGCGCCATCGCTTGGCTGATGAGAACGGCAGTCGCCTTTTCTCCGATGTCGGCTTGATTCAGGAATCGCCCTGCCAACAGTGGCGCTCGAATCGCGCGGAACAGATCGTTCTCCGCCACACCGCAACCTTCGCCTGGTAATTCCACCGGCTCAACCCGCCCAGTGATTCTGAATTTCCTGTTGCCGAGGCCGCCTCCATATATTCCCACGGCTTCGAGGCCAGGAATGGCGCTGAGTTGGTCGTGCAGCCGACGGAACAGATCGTTCCTCAGTTCCCTTGCACGACCCACATCCGCCGAACCGTCACTATCGCCATACATCTCGGGCAACCATAGAGATACGAACAGCAGGTTCTGTGGGTCGAATCCCGGATCTACCTGCAGTAGCCTGGAAACGGTCTGAATCATCAGACCTGCACCCGTCAAAAGAACCAGGGCGAGGGCAACTTGGGTCACGACAAGTATCTCTCGAAACCCGCCGATGCTGCGGCTGGAACTGGCGTGTGCGCCGGCTCGTTTGATCTCTTCAGTTGGCCGGCTGCGTCGTGCGCGGAGCGCTGCTCCAAAGCCACAGGCAATACCGACGATCACTGAGAGAAGCAAAGCGAGCCAAAGTGCCGGAGCGCCGGCCTCGATGGGCCGCAATTGGGGGTAGTTCTGAGGGATAATCAGCACAAGCAACCTCAAGCTCCAGGAAGCAACAACCAGGGCCGCAACGCCTCCCATGAAACTCAACATGAGGCTTTCCGTCAGAATGTGCATCACTATGCGGCGAGGACTGGCGCCCAGGGCCGCACGGATCGCCCATTCTTGTCCGCGTGCTTCGGACTGCGCGAGAGTCAAGCTCGCAAGGTTCGCACAAACAATCAGGAGTACAAAGCCGATTGCAGCGAACAAGCCGAAAAGGGCACGGTGCAACTGATCGGCTCCGGGGTTCCGAGGAAAGTGCTGAGCCAAAGGGTGGAGGGAGAAAACCGAGACTGCGCCCCGATCTTGGGGAGTGCCCTCAAGCAACCGGCGAGGCATGACTTCCAATGCCGCTTGCGCCTGCCGCCTATCCGTCCCCTCTTTTAGAAGCGTCAACACCTCATACTGTGGCCCCGGATCCCGGCCTGTCGGCAGTCGCGGATCCGCGGCGGTAATCCAGACCTGCACGAGAACTCGCGGAAACTGGAAATGTGCAGGAAGAACTCCGACGACGGTGAAGCGGCACCCGCTGAGGACAATCGTCTTTCCAAGCACTCCAGTTTCTCCGGAGAAATTGCGCTTCCAGAAGTCCTCGCTCAGGATTATGACGCTGTCCTTTTCCGGAAGGCTGTCGTGATCGAGTGGGAGCGCGTCTCCCGGGCCAAAGGTGCGGCCAAGGGTTGGTCGCACGCCCAAGAGGTTAAAGAAATTCGGTGAGACAATCTGAGCTCGGACTCCCGTCCTGAACCCGTCGGAGCGAGTCTCCAAAGCTATACTGCGAGACCAGGCTAACTCCGAGAAGGCTTCGTGCGATCGGAGGTCCCGTAGCGCAGTCGCTGGGATGCCTTCAGAGGAAATATTGCCGCGTTCGTCGATATGACGTTGAGTGATTTCCATCAACCGGTGGGCCCGCCATCCGGCAACAGGGTGGAGAATCATCCCGTTGATGGTGGTGTAAACGGCAATACTGAAGCCAACCCCGAGCGCCAGCGTGACCACCGAGACGGCAGTTGACAATGGCCGCTTCATCATAAGGCGCAAGCCTAGGCATAGATCCTCGAAGAGATGTATCCGCTGCAGGCAAGTCATCGAAGATCAGACCGGCGCAACCGCCGCTTCGTCACGCAAAAGGAGCTCCTTCCCTGGTCTGTGCGCCGGCGAGAAGGCACCAACCCCGCGGGCCTGCACGAAGCGGTCCGATGGGCCGACGCAGCCAATGAAACGGTCCTGGTGTGCAACACCATTGTGGTTGGATGCGGACTCTGACCGACTCCCTACCCGAAAATCGCTGAATTTGTCCGGGCCTCGATGACGCTGTCGGTCGCGGAATGACCCCTTGCGGCTTGCAGGGCTCCGACGCCGCCCGGCGCATGGTGCTGGCCTGGCCGCCGGCCAAGTTTTCGGAAACCGAACGCAAGCGCCGCCGCTTCGAACGGGTCTATGGCGAAGGCCTATCGACGTCTTGAACGATAGGAGGAGTGACAAGTTGTTCAGGCCAGATCCAGAACAACGAAGGCGTGTCGCCTCATGGTAAGTTCGACCCGGCCGGGCGCGTCGCCGGTTGCGCCATGGACTCGCGCGCGGAATTGCTCCGGCTTGCACACCGCGGGCGGCACGTTCGCTTCGTCCAAGATCAACCCGCCCGCGATGGGCTTAGGACACCGAAGAATCACGGTATGCCGGGTGCCGGTCAGATTGGCCAGCATGACCCGGCACCGATGGCCATCAAAGAGAACGAGGCCGGCGATGGGGCTGTGAGCACTGACGGTCAGTGGCGCGAAACGAGCGAACCCGGCCAGGCTGGCCAATACCTCGTAGATGGGGAAGACCTGGCCCGGCCTGGATGGGAACTTCTCCGGCATGGGCGAGCCTGCTTCGGTCTCCATCACACCGCGCCAACCGGTCGTTTCGTAATAGGTGAGGCTGTGGACCTGGCCCGTGGCGCTGAGGGCCGCAATGCTCCCCAACGTCCAGGCAGCGCCGAACAGCGACAGTTGTCGCGGGTCGACCGACGGTGGCAGTTCGTCTGCCGCCGGCGACCAATCCTTGGCGGTGGCGACGACATTGAGACGCGGTTTGAGTGTTGCCGGCGAAATGACCACGGGACGCTCCGAGAATTGGCGGGTCGTTGCCACCGCGTGCGCTTGCGCTGCGAGATTCTCCACCAGCGAGAGGTTGTCGAAGGTATGCACTTGCGGGTTCAGGGAAAAGCAGGGCATGGCAATGGAATCCGTTGCCGGACGGTGGCGGTTTAGCTCGGCGAAGTTGCCATTGGCGCCGGCGGCAATGGGGATGTCCGAACCGGCGCTGGTCAGGACCGATTGGGCGAGGCGCACCCAATGTTCGCGCGTGGCTTCTTCTCCCACATGGAAGACCAGGAAGAGCGAGACAGGTGGACGGGTCGCTTCCAACTCATGCGCGAGCACTGTGAGTTCCGCCTCCGCCTGGTCCGTGAGGAACAGCGCGAGCTGCAGAGTGCAATCAAGCTCCGCAGCCTCGCGCGTGGCCCGCAGCAAGGTCCGCCGCCAATCCGGCTGGCCAGGTGTCAGATCCGCGCGGAGATGGGACAGGCGCAGGAGTTGGAGACGTTGGACTTCTCCCGGTGACAATGATTGTTCTTGGCTGGCCAGGCCCAGGCCAATCGGCGGCAGCGGCAATCGGGGCTCGCCGGGAACGGCAATTTCCGTAATCGCCAGTGCAGGTCGGCTCTTGCGGACGCCTTTTTTCGGCGAATGAACCGCTTCTTGTCGGTCGTGCCGGAGCATTCGTAGGGTCACCGTTTGTCGGATGTGCGTTCCTTTCTCGATAGCCGCCGGGAAGGGCAAATCCAGTGGCGTGCAGTAGGTCTTGAACGATGCATCCGTCCAGTTGCGCTGATCTTCCATTTCGAAAACGTCTCCCTCGAAACGCACTTCGATGGACACGCCTTCGGTCACTTCGTGCCGGAGTGCGCGGATTTCCCGGAAAGGTTGATGCGGTGAGATGAACTGCGGGAAGTTTCCTCGTTCGCGGTTTCCGTCGATGTGTTCCACTTCGCAGGGTTGACCCACGCAGCCGGCCAGCGGATGAAGTACACATAAGCCGATGCGATTGCGAAGGAAGCTGCTGAGCGCTTCACCCTCGAAAGAGAACTTCACGCTGCCGTCGGCCGCCCCGGTGATTCCGCCGTGCCATCGGAAGTGAACTTCTCCCTGGCGGCACTCAACCTTGAACGTCAGCGCGCAGGCGTCATTGGCTATTTGAGCGTCCACGTTCGAGATTCGCGCCGGTACCGTGCCCCAGTTCCGATCGCGCACCGCGGCGTAGATCCCGCGAATCGCCTCCACCTTACCCAAGGTTATGCGCCGCAGAAAGACCGTGTCCGGCTCGAAGAGCATTGTGAGCGGCCCGGCCGCCAATTGCAGGGTTTCCCGCGACTGTTCACCGCCGAACACAAACAGTTCGCGTGAGAGTTTTCCTTTCTTTCCGATTTCCCAATTCATTCCGCCTCCTCCACGCGAATCTGTCGCCGGCTCCATTTCGCGAACAGGCCCGTGCGAACGCTGTCCAGCAGCACGGCGAGAAAAATGATTCCACTGGTCACGAGCGGATAGAGATAAGGATCCGCGTTCACGATGACCAGGCCGTTCTCTACGCTCTGGATGAGCACCGCACCGAGGACCGTGCCGGGAAAGACCCGGCCACGTCCTCCGAACAGGCTCGTGCCCCCGAGCACCGCCGCCGCGATGGCGTTGAATTCCTTGTTCATGCCAAACGTGGGCGAGACCGATCCGAGTTGCGCCAGCGCCAGGATGCCGCCCACCGCCGCAGTAAATCCGCTGACGACATAGACCGCCGCCAGGATGCGTCCGGTTTTGATGCCCGCCTTGCGTGCGCCTTCGAGATCCTGTCCCACCGCGTAAACCTGGCGGCCAAACATCGTGCGGGTGAGGATGAGGTGGGCCCCCGCCAGCACTCCGGCAAAAATCCAAATCGGCACCGGCACGCCCACCCACCGGTTCGTGCCAAGGTTCAGGAAGCTCTCAGGCAGGTTCATGGCCCGGGTCTCCGTGAGCCAGAGGGCGAAGCCCCGTCCGATGTAGAGCGTGGCCAGGGTTACCACGAACGCAATCAGCCGGAGCCGAGTGATCAAGAAGGCATTGATCGCGCCGCAGCCCAGGCTGATGATCAGCATGACCACCAGCGCCAACCCGAGCGGCGCACCGGCCAGGACCATCTTGGCCGCCACCGCCGCCCCCACAAACATGATCGCCCCCACCGAAAGATCGACCCCCGCCGTAAGCAGCACGAACGTCATGCCGATGGCGACGATGCCGGTGGAGGAGGATTGTACAATAATGTTCGCCAGGTTTGCTCCAGTGAAAAAGCGCTGAGAGCGCGCGCCAAACACGGCGAGTACGACAATGAACAACACCAATGGAGTGTTGTTGAGCATCAGCACGAGCAGTCGATTCCGAATCAGGGTCATGTCGCTTTCCCTCTTCCGAAAGCCGCCGCGAGGATCCGCTCCCGGTCAAACTCGGCGCGCCGCTGTTCAGCGCGAATCTCGCCGTGACTCATCACCAGGATTCGGTCGCAAATGCCGATGAGTTCCTCCAGTTCCGAGGAGATTACAATCACGCCCGCGCCTTGGTCCGCCTGTTCGTGGATGAGTTGGTAAATCTCAAACTTCGCGCCGATATCAATGCCGCGAGTCGGTTCGTCCAGGATGAGAACGTTTGGCCGGACCAGGAGCCATTTGGCAAGCACGACCTTTTGCTGGTTGCCACCGCTGAGAGTTTCGACCGGCACTTCATCGCGCGCGGAGGGTGTCAGGCGCACGGAATGGCGGATCGCTTGGATGGTTTGCCGCAATCCACCGCAATCCAGCAGGCGCAACGGAGAATGTGCGTGCTGCCGGAGCGATGCCAGTGCGATGTTGTCCGCGATGGCCGCTTTCCGACACAATCCTTCTTCGCGGCGATTCTCGGTCAGGAACGCGAGCCCGCGCTGGATGCGTCGGCGGGGGGTCGACCGGGAGATGGTTTCACCATTCAAGCGCAATTCGCCTCGGTCACACGGATCGAGTCCGAACAAAATTCGCGCCAGTTCGGATCGGCCCGCACCCATCAGACCGGCTAGACCCAGCACCTCGCCTCGATGCAGGGCAAGGCAGATGTCGCGCACGATGCCGGGTTGGGTCAGGTGGCGGGCTTCGAGGACTACTGGACTCCCGGTCTCCGACTCAAAGTTGCGCTGTTTCCGGCTTGGATACAGTTGGTCCAGGTTCCGTCCCACCATGAGCGAAATCATTCGTTCGGCGGTGAACTCGTTCCGCGGCCCCGCCCCGACCACTTCCCCGTCGCGCAACACTACAATGTCGTCGCACTGCCGCAGCACGTCGCTGAGAGTATGAGAGATGTAGATCAAAGAGATGCCCTGTTGCCGCAGGCGGCCCATCAACTCAAAGAGCTTCTCGGCCTCCCGGGTCCCCAGCGACGTGGTGGGCTCGTCGAAGATGATCAGCCGGGCTTCGATGCTGAGCGCTTTGGCGATCTCGACCAATTGGCGCTCCCCGGCGGAAAGGCGTTCGACGAGGGTGTCCGGGGAATGAGCCAGTCCGACTTGGGAGAGCAGGTCGGCAGTTTTCTGCCGCAGCGCCCGGCGATCAATCAGGGGCAGCGAACGGGTTTCAGGAAAGGATGTTAGAAAGAGGTTCTCACCGATAGTCAGATTCGGAAACAGGTTCAGTTCCTGGTGAATGAAGGCGATGCCCTGGCGCGTGGCATCGAGCGGATCGCGCGGCGTGTAGGGCCGCCCGTTGAACCGCATTTGCCCGGAGTCCGGGCGGAGATTGCCACCCAGGACGTTCATCAAGGTGGACTTGCCGGCGCCATTCTCGCCCACCAGGCCGAGCGTGTGTCCCGTTGGCACGGTGATGTTCACGTTGCGCAGAATCGGAACGCCGGCGAAACTCTTGCAGATGGCAAGGAGATCAATCATGCCGTTGCCACGATCTTTCTCCGCAAGGTGTCCAGGAATGCCGCGAACAGGATGACCGCGCCCTTGACCATCATGATCGTGAAGTAGGAGAGATCGAGCAGGTTCAAGGTGTTGTCCATCAGCTTCAGAAAGAGCACTCCGAACAGCGTCCAGAGAATCTTCCCCCGTCCGCCGAACAGGCTGGTGCCGCCGATCACAGTCGCGCCGATAATGTCCAGCAGGAGTCGTTGAGCCAGCACCGGCGAACCACTCTCCGCCTGGCCCATGTAGAGCACCGACGCCGTCGCCGCGAACAGGCCGCTGACCACATAGGCGCTGATGATCACGCCGCCGACCGGCACGCCGGAGATGAACGAGGCTTGGGCGTTGTGGCCAACGGCATAGAGCCAGCGGCCCCAGAGCGAACGGTTGAGCATCAGGTGCGCCGCCAGACCCAGCAGGGCGGTGATCACGAAGGCTACGCCGGTGATCCCGCCCATGGCATTAAACGCGGCGGGCAGGTTGCCGATGTTTCTGGATCTCGTCAGCCAGATGGCCAGTCCACTGAAGAACATCATGGAAGTAAGCGTCACGATGAATGGCGGCATCTTGAACCAGGTGATGGCCAGCCCATTGAACAGGCCGACCAGCGCGCCGACGGCCAGCATCGCGAGCAGGGCCACCGGCGCCGCCAACGGATTGCCCGCCAACCAGCCGTGGTCGCCACTCATGACCGCTGCGCCGGTGATGCTCGTTAGCGCGATGATGGAGGTGACGGACAGATCAATGCCGGCTGTGATGAGCACGATGGTCTGTCCGACCGCCACGAGGAAGAGCGGCAGCAGCGTGGCGAGGATGTTGGCGAGGTTGGCGGACGTGGCGAAGCCGGGAGTGAACGGAGCCAATGCGGCCGAATACAGAACGCTCAGAACCAGAACGAGGTGTTCCGAAAGAATCAGCCCTCTCAGTTTGGCCATAGGATGGCTACTTCTTCACGTTCGCCCCCCACATCCGCGGGGCCTTCTCCTTCAGGTTGCTCTGGTTGATCACAAAGCCCGGGTCTTTGAGGATTTCCTCGGCCGGCTTTCCGGCGCGGGTGTCAAGAATCGCTTGCACGCTGGCCGCGACTTCAAAATAGACATCCTGCACGCCGGTCGCGTCGAGGTAACCTTCGACGAGCATCTGATACGCGGTGGCGTCGCCGTCGAATCCGCCCAGGATGACGTGGCCGGGCCCTCCGGTTTTCTGGTATTTGCCCACCGACTTCAGCGCGGATACGATGCTGGGAAAGAGAAAGTCCGACGAGCTGAAAATGAAGCTGATGTCGGGGTTCGCCTGAAGCGCATTGACCACGCCGGCCTGGGCTTTCTCCTGATTCCATTCGGTGGGCACGCGGGCCACGACTTCGATCACGTCAGCCGCCTCCTTCGCTGCCGCGTCAAAGCCATCGCGACGTCCGATGGCGTTGATGTCGCCCAAGTCCCCGATGAGCACCATGGCCTTGTGGTTCGTCCCTGTCTTCCTCGCCTCGTCAATCATGTAGGTCACGGTTTCCTTCGTCAGCGCGAAATTGTCCGCCACCACGGCAACCGATTTCGCGCCGCTTTCGGCGGGCGGGCGGTTGAAGAGCACGATCGGAATGCCGGCCACATTGGCCGCCTTGATGATCGGGATGCAGGCGTTGGCATCCTTGGGCACGAGCACAATGCCATCCACCTGGCGCGTGATAAAATTCTTCACCTGTTCGATCTGGCGGTTCGCGTCGCCGTCGGCGATGGCCTGGATCATCTTGATGTTGCGTTTGGCCAGCTCGGACTCGAAGGCGTCGAGCGAGGCGACCCAGAAGCCGGTTTGCAACGTCTCAAAGGCGATGCCGATAGTGAGCGATTTCTCGCCGGAACCGGTTGGGCGAGTCGGAGAATCAGGCTTGTCGCAGGCGGTCAGCAGGGCGGCGAGGACCACCCATACGCAACAGCGGAACAGCGATGCACTGCTCCTGGTTCTCAGGGCGCGCGGCGCGGGCAATTTCAATTCCAAACTTCCCGGGCGAGCCGAACGAACCACGAACCACGAACCACGATCGAGAAACGGAAAAAAGATATGCCGCATCATATTGAATTCAGTCGGTGATGAATTGCCGCAAATACCGCACGCTCTCCTCCGCCCAGGCGGCTTCACGGGCGATCGTTTCCTCCAGCGTCGGGCCGATGGGTGTCCAGAGTTCGATGATGGCATTCACGTCCCGGCCGGCCGCGCGGAGTTGATCGAGCAGCCAGGGGATGTTCAACCTGCCCTGGCCCGCGGCGCAACCGTTGATTACGAAACCCATCCGGGAATTCACCCGTGCAGTGGTGAAATCTTTGATGTGCAAATTCAACGTGTAACGGGCCAGTGTTTTCACCACCACTTCCGGGCCCTCGAGCGCGCCGAAGGAGTTCACCGTATCGAGACAGATGCCGACGTGGTCCGGGCCGAGAGTCTCGACGATCTGGGCCAGGCTGGCCGAGGAGAAGCGGTCGTGGTTTTCGAGTGCGAGTTTCACGCCGGCGTCGGCAAAATGCCGCAGCAGCGGGCGGAGTCGCGCGACGCATTCTTCCGGCGAGGGTTCGTGAGACTTGGCGTCCACGACCAGGCGAACAAACGATGCGCCGAAATGCCTGGCCAGTTCAAGGTGGGCCAGCAGATTCTGAGTATCTGCGATCCCTCGCGTCCCAATTTCAATCGCGATACGCCGGTCACGGGCCAAGTCCGTCAATTCATCCAAACTCCCCGGCAGGTCTTTGACCTGGGCAGAACCGGCATTTGCCACCTGGACTGCCCACTGTGTGGTGAGCGGGTAGTTGTCGCAGAATTGCACCACGTGGACGCCGAGGTGGGCCGCGCGACGCAGCAGAGAGGAGGCGGTGAGGGGTTCACGCGGCTGTTGGCCTGTCAGGCCAACAGCCCAGGTGTAGGTGTAGGTGCTGAGGCCGAGTTTCACGGGGCGACAGCTCAACGGTCCGGGTTTGATTTCCCGGCCACAATCGCTTTCACCTGTTCCTTTACGCTCTCCGGCTCGAAGACCCTTTTCCAGTCGGACCGCAGAATGCGCTGACGTCCAAACTCGGCGATGAGTTTCGCGCCGTCGGAGAACGGAAAGTCCACGCGGCTGAAGGCGATGCCCAGGGGCACCTTGATGTGCCCGTAGAGAAAGTCCTCGGCCGCGGCCCGGGGAACTCCGCGCTTCACCACTTCTTCCAGCGCCTCGCGTAAAGCCATGATGAGAGCGATGCCGACGGTTTCCGCCATCGCCGGCTCCAGCATCGCCATTTGCTCGACCGAGATGCGATGCGAGCGAGTGACCGGAGCAAAGAAATCGCGGGCCAGTCGTTCGCCGAGGGCATAGTGCTCTTCCGGGCCCTGCATCAGAGCGCAGACAATTGGCATTTGCGCCTTGGTCCCGCCGAAGAAATCAGCGCGCGCCCCGGCGTCCTCCTCGTACTCAAAGACGCTCGGATGGCACGGGTGCGTGACGAAGTAGGTAATGTCCGGCCGGGCGGGAAGTTCGCCGGCGTGAGCGGCGGCGGGATCGAGCGTCATGACCATCGCCCCGGTCTTGATCGCCGGGACGACTTCGCGCGCCACCCCGCCGAGCAACTTATCCGGCACGGCCAGGATAACCACGGCGGAGTCGCGCACGGCCTGGGCTTGCGGGGTGGACTGTAGTCCCCGGGCAGCAAGATTGGCCACCCCGCGCTCGCTGCATTCCACGTAACGGAGGGCGTAGTCGGGATTGTCCTTGAGGTGATCGGTAACCCGGCAACCCATTTTGCCGCCGGCACCGACGAGAGCGATGGAAGTCATAGGCAGTAGTAAGGAGTCAGAGGGCGGCAGTCAGTTTCACCGCCTGACCGGTTTGGGCCGAGTCGTAGGCAGCGAAAACGAGCGCCAGGGTTTTCAGATTATCCTCTGCGGTGGTTTCGGCGGGCGAGTCACCGCGTAGCGCGCCGAGCAGGTTGGCGTTGCAGGCGACACCGGCCGACTGGACCAGCGCATAAGGAGGGTCAGCCCACCCATAGAACGGCGGCGGACAACGCCGGGCTTGGGTGCCCTCGACCGTGGTAACGCGGACCCAGTAATCCGGCCCCAACTCCGCGGAGCCGCGCTCGCCTTCAATCGTCACAAATGTCTCGGGAAAGCGGTCATGCTCCAGGCGACTGGCGTAGCTCAACTCGCACGTCACCGTCGCGCCTGTTTCCATTCCCAGCATCACCGTGGCGACGTCTTCGCCTCTGATGTCAGGATGCACGCGCGCGGTCCGGCAGAACAGTGTGGCCGCTTCGCCGAAGAGCATCCGAGCAGTATCCAGAATGTGCGTGCCGATGTCAGTCAGAATGAACTGGTTCAGATCTCTCAAGAACGGTTGATTGTCGAAGACCGGAAAGCTGTTTGCATAAGTAATGCGGGCGCGGAAGACGCGGCCGATACTGCCGCCTGTGAGCAGCCGCTTGAGTTCGCGGAGCGGCGTCTGCCAACGCCAGTTTTCGTGGACCAGCAGCGGCACGCCCGCGTTTCGGCACGCGCTGAACATGGATCGCGCATCCGCCAGCGTGGACGCGAGCGGCTTCTGGCAGATCGCCGGCGTCCGGTGGTTGGCCGCCAGTTCCACAAACTGCCGATGCGTGCCGGCGTCGGTGATGATATCCACGAAATCCGGCTGTATCCGGTGCAGTAATTCTTCGGCGCTGTCGAACACCGAGGAAATCCCGAACTCAGCGGCGAGCTTCTGAGCTTTGCTCTCCGTGCGATTGTAAAGCGCCACGCACTCAACGCCCTTCAGTTCCCGCCAGGCCGCGAGTTGGTAGCGCGTCCAGAAGCCGGCGCCCAAAATGGCAAAACGCAGGTCGCCCATAAGAATCCCCCCGCAGCATAGCAGCCATCCTCCCGCTGGCGACTAGGAACCCATCCTATTTATTTTGGACAATTCTCATCTGCAACGACGCAAGTTAGTCGAGTTGTTTCAACGGGACGACGGCCCTCCCTTTTTCCTGCTCACCGTGAAGGCGGGTGGCACTGGCCTGAATCTCACCCAGGTAGCGCAGGTAATCCACTTCGATCGCTGGTGGAATCCGGCGGTCGAGAATCAGGCCACCGACCGCGCCTTTCGGATTGGCCAGAAGCAGAATGTGCTGGTGCACAAGTTCGTCTGCCGCGGAACAATTGAGGAGCGGATCGACCGGGTGATCGAGGAGAAACAATCGCTGAGCCACGAGTTGCTCGAAGGCGGTGGTGAACGACTCCTCACCGAAATGAACAACGACGAACTCCTGCGCTTTGTTGCGCTTGACCTGGCCCGCGCCACCGAAGCATAACCCAAACAGTCTTGAGCTGGTACCAATTCCGACCCTACGTTTCCGTCGCCCAACGCCGCCTTAACGCCCGGCGCGAAGTCGCCAAGCTTGGCAAGAAAGGCAAGGCCATCCATCCCGTTCAAATCGAAGGACGGACCATCGCCCGCACCTTTTGGGGCAAGGCCTGGTGCGATAACCTCGAATCGTACATGGATTATGCAAACCGCCTGCCCCGCGGCCGCACTTATGTCCGTAATGGCTCCGTCGTTCACTTGGATATCCGGGCCGGCCAAATCGAGGCGTTGGTCAGCGGCTCCGAACTCTACAAGGTGCGGATCCAAATCCAACCTGCCGCCAACGCCTCCGATCTCGCTGCCAACGCCCTTACGGCGGGCCCAGAGCTGGCGGAAAGCGAGATCTCCGCCGTGTTCGGCATCGAACTCGATTCTCAGACGGTTCCCACTCGAGTAGGCGCACCGGCCACCTCGCCTCCCGCGGCCGCCGTTTCCCCCGCACCCCCAGCCAAACGCAAACGACCGTTAAGGCGCAAATCCCCCGGCCGTCTCGGCCCGCGCGCCAAAAAGAGAATCACCGAGCTGGCCAAGGCCCACCGGCGCCAAGCAAAAGAAATGTAGCGATGGGTAAGTTTTGCGGTTCGATCACCACGCGGTAGAACCCTTGGGCTTGCACACCTATTGAGACGGCCTTCGATGCGGTGGCTCCGTTCGCTACGATCTCGCCGGGCATGTCCGTCCAGTCTGGGTCGTCCAAACTCTCCTTGGATTGCATCCGATAGTGCTGCCCTGGAATCGCGCTCCACCCACCAACATCGATGTCGGGTAAGGATTCGTCACTGTGATTTGGCCGTGTCACCGGCTCCGCGGCGTTCGGCTCGTGCGTCGCCGCGCTGTAAGCATTCAAGCACTGGTTGCCACGCACGCTAAAGATAGTGGGACTCGCCGCAAATACATGAAGCGCGAGGGAGCGGCTGATCGGATGAAGTTCCTCCCGCATCATCAAGCCAGTTGTTGAATACGTGTCGGTAGCCGTCGACGAAACGACTTTGACCTGCAAATCGAAGTCCCGGAATCGGCTCATCCCCGTTCACGATCGGCGGATCACCGGGTTTGCGCCAGGCTACGGTCAGATTGTCCCCGCCACTGCCTTCCTTCATGAGCGCTTCGAGATAGTACTTACGGCCCGCTTCGAGCGGAATGGACACGGAGGCATTCTCTCCATTGGTCCGCCGGTCGGTGTCCGTCCATCTCCTTGACGAGTTCCACTGCGGCTTTGAGGCGATGAGTTGCCGCGCGTCTGCGCCGACGTAATCTCCAGTGCCTGCAAGCGGGCGTGGAAGCTCCAACCGCCGAGGGTTGCGAAAATCATCAAGAGCTTTGTGGTGAGTGTGGGAATCTTCGTACTCATCCTGTGAGCGAGTTGGCGGTGCGTACGTTCGGATACCTTCACTCCGTGCGGACGCGGTAGAATCCCTGCGCACTGCCATCGAGCGGTGCGCTGAATTCACCGGAGGCGCTCGGCCCGGTCAAGTCCGTCCAGTCCGGATCGCTCAAGCGGCTCTTGAATTGCACGCGATACATCTTCCCGGCTTGTGTCTGCCAGCGAAACGTGAATCGGCCGTTGGCCGCTTCTGGCTGCTCAATCACCGGAGACGGTGGCACTGCGTTGACCGTGATCGTGATCGTCTCGTCGGCATTGAGCGGCGGCACGCCGTCATCCGTCGCGGTGAAGGTGACGGCGTAACTGCCTGGCCCCTGCGCCTCGGTTGGAGTCCAAGTGAACACACCGCTGGCCGGATCGAAGCCAGCTCCTGCTGGCAGTCCGGTGGCGCTCAGGGTCACGACATTCGCGGGTGAATCGTTCGGATCGCTCGCCGTTACGGTAAAGATCAGCGGGCTCAGGGCCTCGACAACCTTGTCGCCAATGCCCGCCAGCACGGGCGCACTGTTCACTTCGTTGACAGCCACGGTGAAGGTCTCTTCGGCGCTCAACGGTGGCGCTCCATCGTCCGTGACTCGAATGGTGATTGGAAAGCTGTTCGGCCCCTGCACTTCGCTGAGGGTCCAGGAAAACATCCCCGTCGCAGGATCGATCGAGGTTCCGTCCGGCACGTCGGGCGCGAGACTGAAGGTGAGGCTTTGAGCGGGAAGATCCTGGTCAATCGCGGAAATAGCGAAACTCAACATCGTTTCCTCGTTGATTTCCCGGTCTCCGATCGGAACAAGTTTGGCGCTGATGATACCGAAATCCGCATAGACTGCGCGGGCACTGATATCGAGATCGCCCCTTGAGGGTGTGGTGGCCAGCCCCACACGAATGGTTTCCGGAATTGGCTCGGTGGGCGTAATCTCACCGAGTTTCGTCCAAGCCGAGCCGTCGGTGGATCGGTATCCAATGAACTTCTGGCCGGTGCGCGTCAGGCGAATCCAGGCGTTGGGATAGGGAACTCCTGATGCCAGGCTCCAGTTAAAGCCCGGCCACCAGCCTTCTCCTCCACCGCCCAGTTCGCGGTAGTGCCCTTCGTACTGGTTCTGGGCTTGTTGGCCCGGAGGCGCCGGTTCGCTGGGGGTGACAATGGCCGAGATATACTGGCTGTCACCGGAGAGACTTCCGCGTGCAATCAAACCAGCGTGCGGCCAGTTTTGTGTCGGCTCCAAACTGATGACGCGGACGCGCGCATCGAAATCACCGCTGACTTCCCGATAAGGAAAATGGAATCGGTCCGCCCCGCCCCAAATCTGGCCGGGGCTTGAGATGACTTCGATGGTCCCGTCTCCAAGAACCGTTGTAGAGCCGGGAGGCGATTGCACGGTGATCGGTCCAATCTCGGCGATATTCGGCAACTGGCTGTCCATCACCTGCTGGAGCAGTCCCAATCGTGGCCGCGTGTTGACTTCGTTGACAAAAACCTGAAAAGCCCGCTCATCACTCAAGCGTGGCGGGCGGGCTACGGTGTAGGTGACTCGGGTGAAATACATTTTGTCGCTGCAGGTGAAGCGAGGCCCGCCTTGCGGACCCTGATTGACGCCGTTGAACTTGATGTCGGGGATATCAAAATAAGCATTCACCCACTGGCCACTGCCTTCCAAAATCACTGCTTCGCTTTGTGGCAGTGATCCCAAAGGTGAGGGAGCCGTTTTGCTCGGTCGCGTACGACCCGGGTAGAAACCAAGCTCCGTGCAAGAGCCGGGGTCGTCATAGAAGGTCACGGACACGGCGATATGTGCATTGGTTTGGCTGCTCGGCCCCAGCGCCTCATCGAGTATGGCCAAGTTGACGAAATTCTGCGCGTAAGGCGGAGTGCCATCGTCGAACGCGGCGCGAATGGCCACGCGCCTGTCGTCCAGCGGTCCGGCTTCAGCAACGATCATCTCTTGATCACCACCAGACGTGCCAGGCGCCAGCCCGATCTGGATGCCTCTGCCGAGATCCAGCTCTACAAAACTTCCGTATCCGGCAAATTCCCATTTTGGGTGGCGCGGACGCGAACTGTGTAGTTGCCCGGCCCTTGAGCCTCCGTCGGTGTAAAGGTAAAAACGCCGGTGATTGGATCAATCGCGCTGCCAGGCGGCGCATCAGGGACCAGGGAGAATGTCAGCGACTCCGGGGGAAGGTTTGAGTCATGCGCCGTAACTGTGAAACTCAGCAGTTCACCTTCATTCACCGTTTGGTCTGGAATGAAGTCCACAGTTGGAGCAAGGAGTATCTTTCGCTGAACGATCACGTCGAAACTGGCTGTGGCGGTCAATTCCGGCCACTGACGATCCGAAACTCGCACCGTAACACGATTCGTTAAGTTCCAGCCCACGATCGGTGTCCAGGTCAACAAGCCGTTGCTTGGATCCACCGACATCCCTGCAGGCGCCCCTGGTGAAAGGCTGAATTCAAGATTTCCGTTCAGGCCATCTGGATCGTTGGCGGTCACGACCACCGACAACAGTTCGCCTTGCTGAACCTCTTGGTCCGGGACTGCAGACAACACCGGGGGCTGGCTGATCCTCACGGCAAAGCTATCAACCCATGCTGGCATTGAGCCTTGGCTAATAATTGCCATTGCGTTCTTATCCGCCATGGAACCGGTTTTCCAGCGACCCGCGAACTTCTGCCAGCCATCGGGAGTTGGCTCGCCTTCATCTGGAGGTCCTGGTTTTCAGTTGTTACAATCCTCAGCGCTCCTCCGACAGGAACTTTGGCATAGGCCGACATGCTGTAAATCGTGTTTGGAAAGAGCAGTGTCGCGAGAGGCAGTACGTCAACATGAATACCGCCGTCGGCGAATGGATCAATTCGCAAGCTCGACTGGCCTGCATGCGCCACATTCGTGTCGAGATGGATCAGTGGGTAGGTGTCTTTTATCGACGCCTGTCCTGAGTAATCGTAGGTCGTCCAGTAATCGGGTTTGCCGTCACCGGCCCGATCCACTTCAAACTCACCATTCGCTATCGGCGGAAAGAGCCTGATTGGCAGATCTTGTTGCTCAGGCCCGGATTGGACCAGGATGTGAAGACCGATCGGTTCGGTCAACGCTGTCAGGTTGGTGAAGTGAAATGTCTGGATCGTCTCGCTGTTTGCGGGGATCGCAAACGCTTGCTCAACCTCCGCCGTCCCTACAAGTGAATCCGTCGGGAACGAGATGCGACTTGAGCCGGATACGGACTCGCCTTTCTGATTCTCAATGGTTAACTCCAGTGCCGGACCTGCCATGAACGCCCACTTGACATAGGGGTTGGGGACGATGGATATCGACGCGAATTTGCGACCCTTGCTGCCAGAAAGAGTTGTGGCCTCGCACCAAAAATCGTAAATCTGTCGCGTGGCGCTGGAGGAAGGAGTCAAGGTGGCGTTGGTCGTTACTTGTTCGCCCGAGTTCACCGCACCGAAGTTTGCCGCCGTGGAACTCCACCCATCCGGGAGGTCCCAAGTGATCGTTCCCTCGATGAGCTCAGGGTTGAGATTGAGGACGTTCATCGTGGCCTGGCCCGGAACCCCGGCCGGAAGCATGCCCGCAGTATCCGCATACAACAGCGGTTCGCATTGGTTGACGAGCACCACGGTCGCCTGCTCGACGGCGGGGATGCTGAACACCACCTGGGTATTCCCCTCTGTATCGAAGGGGATTTGCAGCAACGTCCCGTCCCAGAGAAAAGCCCACGCGGCGACGATCGTGCCGATTTCCTTCGTCTCGACTGTGACCCTGGCATCCGCTGCTTTCGGGGTGTTCAAAGTGTTCACCAAAATCACCCTGCTGTTGGCGTTGCTCAACACGAACCGCTTTGCCTGAATTCCATCCCACGGGGCCAGCTGGTTCCCAGCCATAGGACTTGGCGGCGACAGTCCTGGAGGATAGCTCAAGGACACCCCTTCGGTGTCACGAAAGACCGCTGGGTAAAGCAGTTGTTTGGTCCGGAGTCGCAAATCCATGAGTTTGTTGCGAAACGCATCGTCGTCCGGCACGCCGTCGAAGCGGCATCCGTTGAGGAAGATCGCGTTGAACCGGCGGTCGCCGCCACCCCAACCCAAAGCTCCATTGGCGGTGCCGTCCATCACCAAGTGCCCGGGAAACGTGTAGCGGTAAAGCTCGGAACGATGGAAGACCGCGGAGGCAAGGCCGAACGCCAGCGTGCGGCCATGGGCCTGACCGACTCCTTCTCCGGCCAGAATGAAGTCGGGCACATGTTTTCGGGCTTCGGTTGTGATGCGCCCAATATTCCAAGTGGATTCCTGCAAACCTCCAAAAGCGGCGGAGAGCTGGTCCAGGAAGATACCGTCAGCGGCAACATTCTGCGCGTACCAGACCGCCCAGAAAAGGTCCCGGTCGCTCCACTCCCTTGCGGCGCGGTCATTGCCGAATTGGTCCTCCGGGAGGCCGGTGTAGGATCTTTCCGTGATCGGTGGAAAGCCTGCCGGCATGTAAGGAGGCGGGATGTTTGTAGGAATGAACGCCCTCGGGGTAGGCCCAATGCGCTGGACCGCAGGCCCGTCAGGGATTGAGATTTGGTAGTTAATGTAGTGGATCATCCGACCGCCATTGTCATGCACCCGCAACGCGGCTTCCCGCAGTTCTTCCACAGAACCATAGAACGCATTCGGGTACGGATATCCACCGGCGAACGACCAAGGCCCGTCATACATCTGGCGGTAAACGTCCATGAGCTTCAGGCTTCGCTCTTTTGCCACATTGACGTAGTAATCGGGCAGGAAACTGAACCCCCGCTCAATTTCATTTCCGACGCTGACCTCCCAGCCGTCCAGGTCCAAGGCCCACGCTGGAGTAGGTGGAGTGATCGCGGCTCCCCACACGGAGGCGGTAAGTGTCGGCAACTTGGTGCCAATCTCCGGCGTGGACCAGGACCAAAGCGTCGGGAATCGTCTCCGGCGTAGGGTTGACGACGAATCCGGCGTTGACGGCATCGGCTTGGATGTCGTTCGAGAAGGCGGTATCCAAATCGTTCTGGTCATCGAGGATCAAACCGAGGCCGCAGCCGTTGGTCTGGTCGTAGAGCGAAACCCAGTTGATGGCCATGGGCTCCAGCGACGGAATCTGCACATCAATCGGATCGAAATGGATTCCCGCGCCATGGTAAGCATAACCGGGAAGTGCCAGGAAATCGTCCCTCGCCTCGGCACCCACCGCAAGGCCACGAATCTCGGGGAAAGTTAGCTCAGACAGGCTCGTGCCCGCATGCGGAGAGAGGCTCAATGAGGTGATCTTCCAGTGGGTCAAGCCAGTTTCCGCTCGCTCGATTCGAAGAGTGGCGTGGAGCATCTCCGGGGAGCCCAGCACATACTCAATGGCGGTCGGGTTGGCTCCCCCGATCACCCTAAGAGTCGTCGGCATTTCCTCGAGAGCGACCGGCAAATCGTGCCGCTCCTTCTGAAGCCTCAATCGGAGCGGCAGGTAGGGCATCGGAGAATCGGCCAAGACCGTGCCGGTAGGCTGGTGATTGATCTGCATCATGCCGCCCGGGGCGAAGGTATAGGAATGGTCCGGATCGGTTAAATGAAACCGGTCGTCGTCACTAGCCTCTCGCGATTCAGTCACCGTACCGCTCGAATCGACCAGCTCAACCGTCTGGCGATGGAGCAGGCGTTGGTCGTGACCGCCGTAATCCACACTGCACGGATCGGCAAATCGCCAACTACGTTGCCGAACTCGAACCGAAAATCCCGTCCGTTGGCCTCTCCGCTGAAGCGGGCATCCTGCAGGTGGACGCTGGCGATTTTCCACTGCGATGAACCAGTAGCCGTGAAGGCTTCAGGGATATATTTTCCCGCGCCGTTGGGAATCGGCGGTGTTTGCTGAACAGTTTCGTCGTACAGATCGTAATTCAACGCAATGGCTCCCGTTCCACTGTCAAAGTAATGCACGTTCAAGATCACGTCGGAAGCCGTAAACCAATTCGCCACCTCCACGTAAAGAACCTCCCGTGGCTGTCGTCCACTGTGATCGCCGGGACACCTTCGACGGTAATTCGGCGCAGCAGCCTCCCCTGCGGGTCAACTTGGAGGCCAAGGAACGAGTCGTTGGATTCTCCGATCTCGATCCAAATGCTCCGGCCCGGATCGTCGATTTCCGGTGGTATCGCTGCAGCGCGCGATAGACCCAACATCAGACTCAAGCCTGTGCAGAGCTGGCGACGAAACATTCGTGAAAAAGCGCTGAAGCCGGCCGCGCTTTTCGCGATACGGTTGTCTGCATCCCGTTTGATGCAGACGCTCTTATCTCAGTCGTGTTCATTCTTTGGATCTCCAAAAATCGTCATTCGGGCCTCATTCGGTTCGCGTGATTTAGACTTGTGACTCCAAGCGCGCCAAGTGATGGCGAGCGGTTGTGGGAACAGTTGGCCTGTTCGATGGCTATCGAGTTTCTCGATGGCTTTACTGATCTCGGCACGCTTTGGAACATATATCGCCATAACTGTTACCCTTGGCTGTCATGGTTCGATCCGCACGCGATAAAAGCCCTGCGCACTGCCATCGAGCGGTGCGCTGAATTCACCGGAGGCGCTCGGCCCGGTCAAGTCCGTCCAGTCCGGGTCGCTCAAGCGGCTCTTGAAGAGCATGCGATACATCTTCCCGGCTTGAATCTGCCAGCGAAACGTGAATCGGCCGTTGGCCGCTTCTGGCTGCTCAATCACCGGAGGCGGTGGCACTGGCGTTGACCGTGACCGTGATCGTCTCGTGCGTGCTGAGCGGCGGCGCGCCGTCATCCGTCGCGGTGAAGGTGACCGCGTAACTGCCGGGCCCCTGCGCTTCGGTCGGAGTCCAATTGAACCCCCCACTGGCGGGATCGAAGACCGCTCCATGTGGGCAGTCCGGTGGCGCTCAGGGTCACGACATTCGCGGGCGTGTCGTTCGGATCGCTCGCCGTCACCGTAAAGATCAGCGGGCTCAGAGCTTCGACGACCTTGTCGCCAATGCCTGCCAGCACGGGCGCCCTGTTCATTTCGCTGACGGTCACAGTGAAGGTTTCTTCTGCGCTCAGCGGCGGCACTCCATCGTCCGTGACTCGAATTGTGATCGGCAAACTGTTTGGCCCCTGCACTTCGCTCGGTGTCCAGGAAAACATCCCCGCCGCTGGATCGATCGAGGCTCCGTCCGGCACGTCGGGCGCGAGACTGAAGGTGAGGCTTTGAGCGGGAAGATCCTGGTCAATCGCGGAAATAGCGAAACTCAACATCGTTTCCTCGTTGATTTCCCGGTCTCCGATCGGAACAAGTTTGGCGCTGATGATACCGAAATCCGCATAGACTGCGCGGGCACTGATATCGAGATCGCCCCTTGAGGGTGTGGTGGCCAGCCCCACACGAATGGTTTCCGGAATTGGCTCGGTGGGCGTAATCTCACCGAGTTTCGTCCAAGCCGAGCCGTCGGTGGATCGGTATCCAATGAACTTCTGGCCGGTGCGCGTCAGGCGAATCCAGGCGTTGGGATAGGGAACTCCTGATGCCAGGCTCCAGTTAAAGCCCGGCCACCAGCCTTCTCCTCCACCGCCCAGTTCGCGGTAGTGCCCTTGGTCCTGGTTCTGGGCTTGTTGGCCCGGAGGCGCCGGTTCGCTGGGGGTGACAATGGCCGAGATATACTGGCTGTCACCGGAGAGACTTCCGCGTGCAATCAAACCAGCGTGCGGCCAGTTTTGTGTCGGCTCCAAACTGATGACGCGGACGCGCGCATCGAAATCACCGCTGACTTCCCGATAAGGAAAATGGAATCGGTCCGCCCCGCCCCAAATCTGGCCGGGGCTTGAGATGACTTCGATGGTCCCGTCTCCAAGGACAGTTGTGGAGCCGGGAGGCGATTGCGCGGTGACAGGTCCAACCTCGGCGATGTTCGGCAACTGGCTGTCCGTCACCTGTTGGATCAGTCCCAGTCGTGGCGGCGTGTTGACTTCGTTGACGGTGATGTTCAGGACATTCGTCGCACTGGATGGCGGAGAACCGTCGTCCGAGGCAACGATACCGACCTGGTAAGTCCCGGGCCCGTGCCCTTCGTTGGGTGTCCAGGCAAAGACACCTGTCAAGGGATCAACCTCAGCTCCGTTCGGTGCGCCTGGCAGCAAGGTGAATTTGAGGGTGTTGAACGGAACGTCAGCGTCGGTGAAGAGATTCGACTGGGTCAGAGTGCTGTGCTCGTCCACGGCCTGGGGTGGGATGAGAGTTGCAATAACGGGTTCATTGGCTCGTGAAAGCTTTAGACCGGTTGCCGCGTAGTCCACTTCCACTCGGAACATCCGCACGTCGGTCACTTCTTCGGGCAGTGGAACGAGCGGGCGCGGCGTTTCAGAGCGGAGCTGTGCCAACATGCGGCGCAGGAAGTCGGGATTGGACGTACCTTGTTCGGCCATCGGCTCGGCGTTGCTTTCTCCAAAGGCAATGGGTTTGTGGCCCAGGAGGAAACCAACTTCAGCATCAGGCGAATCGTTGAGAAAATACTGGTCGGAGTTGGCCCACCCTCCGACATAAAGGAGATGGGTGTTCACACCACTCCCGGTGACTTGCAACCTCCGACCGAGGTTTGGACTGCCAATGATCTGAGTGAAGTAACCGTTTAAGAGCGCGAACTGGCCGTCAAAATCATCCACCAGGACGCTAGGGATTCCCAATTCGTAGTGAGGTTGGAAATAGATATTGTTGAGCGTGACCGTTCCTGAGTCGCTCGCCCGCATGTCTAACGTGTCTGATTCGGTCCAAAAGTCCTCGATAAGCAGTTGCCCGCGATTTAGGACTGCGAGGACCGTTTGACTTCCCCCGCCTTGAGAACCAAAGCAGACCACGCGCCCCTCAACGGTTTCGCCAGTAGCGCGCGCCGGGCCGCCGATAACCCGCAACGCCAGTGGATCACCCAGAACGATGGCGCTGCCTTGGAGAGTGACATCCGCGTGATCCAGCCGATCCACGAGCAGACCTACTGTGCTAAAGGGTGACCATTGACACTGGTCCATGAAGACTCGAGCGCCGGGCTGATCGCAGTCTTCCACGACAATGCCATCGGCGACGTTTTGTTCCGCTGGCCGACCGCCGTGAACGCTGAAATCGCGTAACGTCGCTCTGGAGGGACCAGCCAGACGGAGCACCGGTCCCGAGCCTGAACCAATCCACCGCAGATGAGTGCCTTCGTGGAAACTGTCGCCTACGAACTGAACGTCACTGCCGGCAGGGATAATGAGCGTCTGGTTTATCTCGTAGGTTGCTGGCGGAAGGTGAACGACAGGCCGTGTTCCGCGCAACAGGTCCGCTTGATCAATCGCTTGTTGAATGTCGGTGGCGCTTGCGCCGGAAGCGACTTCAAATACTGGGCGGGATCGGATAGGTAGAGTTCCTGGCCAGACCGGCACTTCATATTCCAGGGCCTGCCGTTGCAAAACCTGATCATCCAAAGCTATGACCCTGCCGCCCGTTTCGATGGGGTTGCTGACCGTGTACGTGTTTCCCACGGACATGACGTCACCACCAAGGTCCATCCGGACGACGGGTCCATTCGCTTCGGCTCGGCTACGAAACACGTTGTCAAACATCAAAACCGGTCCGACGTTTCCAATGCGAACAGACGAAGAGTCCAGCGAGTCCAGGACCATGTTGCCTTGGAGAGTAATCTGCCCCGCGCAGGCGTTGACTCCCGCGATGAAGAACGCCTTGGATCCCAGCGATGTGTTGCCTCGAAGAGCCAGGAAAGCCGTACAGTTGCCCATTGCGTAATCGGACTCGGTCGAGCGGAAGAAGGTGCTTTCGTACACGTTGACCATTCCCGAATAACCCACGCTGCCGGTGCCAATTCGACAGTCTTCAAACACAGAATGCCAAACCCAACAGTTGGCAGCGTTGGCACTTTCCATCCGGACGCCTATCTCCGAGCACCTCACGAAGCGACAACGCAACACGGCCGCGCCGTCGTCTCCGGCAAAAGAATTGTGCCCGCCGCGAATGCCAGTTTTGCAGTCTTTGATGATGAGGTCGGCATACTCATTCGCGGTGCCCTGATAGGAGTTGTAAACATCCCGGCTGTAGTCGATGCCAACGCCGGCTCGTCCCCCACCGTCGAATGTCAGCCGTCCCATCCGGAAGTAAGGCACGCCACGATTGTGAAACATGATGCCGTCAGTCGGGCCGTCCCATCGCAAGCTCGTGGTGTCCGGATGTTCACCGTAAACACCGACGCCTTGGATTTGGTTGATCAGGAGTTCCTGCGTGATGCGGTAGGTTCCCGCCGGAATCCACAGCACGAAAGGAAGGCCAGCCCGGCCAAGATCGTTGAGCGCCGCCTGGAGGGCTGCGGTGTCATCCGCGACTCCATCGCCCACTGCGCCGTAATCGCGCTTCACTTCGGCCCAACTCGGAAACGGGCCGAGGAACTCTTCATTTTCCCAAGCCAGAAAAGCGACCTGGCTGTCCGCGGCAATTTGGTTTGCCGCCGCCGATGTGTCGCGCACACCGTTCACGGTCACGGTGTAGGACTGGCCGGGCGTTTGCGGGCTCGTCATCAGCACGACTGCACGATTGTCTGCCTGTGCCACTGCGCCAGTCACTGTGAGTCCACCGCTCAACACGAAGTTGGAGAGCTCGTTCGCATCGGCGGCATTGACCGGCTCAGAAAACTTCAACGTCACCTGATTCAGTCCGACGTTGCCAGTAGCCGAGACGAGGTGAGGCGGGGTCACGTCGGAGCTTACGCTCAGCAACGCCTCGTCGCTCGTCGCACTTGCACCGGGAATGGTCACCACGCAACGATAGAGCGCGCCGTTGTCCGCAACGGTGAGGGGCGGTGTTGTGTAGCTCGAATCGTTCGCGCCCGGAACGTCCACACCCTCGCGCTGCCATTGGTAAAAGCGCTCGCGCGACGAAGCCGCGACCTTCACGGAGAAAGTAGCCGTCTCGTGATCCGCGACGCCGGCTGACGCGGGTTGCTCGACAATGGTTAGAGACGTTCCCTGAGGATCGGCGAGCGCCTCCAGAAACTCGCCTGCGATCGGGGGAGAGACATTCGGCGGCGGCGGAGCCCCCGGCAATTGCCAGGCTACGCCCAAATAATCCTGTCCACCGCCCTGCTTCATGAGCGCCTCGACGTAGTAGCATTGGCCCGCCTCCAGGTGGATCGGGGTGGAAATGTTGCTGGGCGGATTGCCGCGCGAACTTTGATTCGGACCGATGAGCCAATGCCGGTAAGGATTCGACGCCGGTTCGGACGCGATCTGAGTTTTGTTCGCAGGAGTCTCATCTGTGCTCAGGAACAGGGCGCCTTCGTCATCGGAGCACATATAGAAGATGTAGTCGCCCGTCTGCGGCGGACGGAGGAACCCTGATAAGCGCACACCGTAGTTGACTCCGATGGCCGTGACCGTCTCGAATCCGGGGCGATACGTAACGGCGCCGGGCTGGGAAGGAAACTTCGGATCGTTCGTCAGGTTCGTCAGTGCGTTTCCGGGGATGTCCGCGAACATTTCCTGGCGCAAGAAACCCCTTGTGATTTGAAACGCGGCGAAATCGATTTGACTGTCCGGGGCGATGACATTCGCGGCGGCAGCGAGATCATGCACTCCGGAAACGGTTACAATGTAAACCGCACCCGGAGTTTGGGGTGAAGTGCTCAACACAACACTCCGGCCATCAGATCCGAGTGCCGACGCCATGACAGCAAGTCCCCCGTCCAAGTTAAAATGCGACGCATCCGCCACGTCAACGGGATCGATCCGTTCGGAGAACTCAAGTGTCACCTCGCTCAACGTCGCGCTACCGACCGCACTTGACAGTATGGGCGGAGTTCCATCCGCAGTCACCGTCAAGACAGCATCCGTGCTCGTCACGGAGCTAAAGCCATTGTGAGCGGTGACTGAGTATACCGCACCGCTGTCGGAGGGACTTGCCGCAGGAAGAGAGAACTCCGCGTCATTTGCGCCAGGAATCTCCACACCGTCGCGCAGCCACTGAACGCCATACGGCGGAGAGCCGGCCAATTCGACGCGGAAGATGACGGGATCGAACTCGTTCACGGTCTGGCTTACAGGCTCAGCGGCGATCGACATCGCGAGAGGCTGTATGTCTTTGCCTGCCGCAAGATAGGTTGCCGGGATGGGCGGATCACCGGGGTTTGGTTCCGGATCACCCGGCTTGCGCCACGCGACTCCCAGGTTGTCCGCGCCACTGCCATCTTTCATCAGCGCCTCGACATAGTAGGCCTGACCGGATTCGAGATGGATCGGCATTGAAATGTTCTCGTGGTTGGGTCGCTGCTCCGTACCGGTCCAGTCGCGCTGGCCGTGCGGCTGTGACTCGGACGCGATTTGGACCAGGTGGAAGGCGGTTTCGTTCGTGCTCAGGAACAGCACGCCAGCGTCATTGGCACTGAGGTAGAACACGTAGCCGCCGGTGAACTGCGGAAGCAGCCAGCCCGAAAGGCGCACGCCGTAAGAGTCCGCCGCGTCACTCGGAGACTCGAATAACTCCACAAAGCCGGTCTCGTCCGGCTGGGTTGGAAACTCCGGATCACTCGTCAGTTCTGCGAGGCTTGCTCCGGGGATGCCCAAATAATCTTCCCGAGTGAGATAACCACGCGTGAGCAGCAGCGAGTTGAAAACACGTTGAGTGTCGGCGGCGATCGTATTACCCGTGATCGAGAGGTCTTGGATTCCGTTGACGGACAGCAGATATTCAGCCCCGTCTCCCTGCCGGCTGGTGGTCAAGATAACAGTCCTTTGATCAGGCAATAGTTCCGCTGCGAAGACCGTCACGCCCCCATTCATCGAATAATTCGTCACGTTTGTTGCCGAAACGGAGGTGATCGGCTCGGAGAAGCGAACCGTGACTTTGGCGATGCCCCCTTCGACTGACTCAATGGCCGGCGGGGTAATGTCCGTGGCTACAGTCAGTGTGGCGACTGTGCTGGTGATGCTGCTGAACGAGTTGCTGACTTGGACCGAGAACAGTGTGCCGTCGTCCGCAAGTACGGTGTTGGAAAGAGCGTAAGCGGCTTTGGTTTCGCCCGGAATGGCCGCACCATTTCGCAACCATTGAAAGGCGTACGGCGGGGTGCCATCCACCATGACCGAGAAGTGCGCATCCTCACCTTCACCCACGAGAGCGTCTTGCGGAGGCTGCGTAATCACGACCGGACCGACATTCCTGGTCACGGACAAGAACAAACCCGGAATCGGCGGGGAGCCAGTGGTCGGCGCGGACCCCCCGGGAAGTTTCCAGGCAACACCAAGGCTGTCATTTCCCCCACCATCCTTCATCCGCGCTTCAATGGAGTAAAAGCGACCTGCCTCCAGACTGACGGGAGCGGAGATATTTTCACCGTTGGGTCGCCGGTCAGCACCGGTCCAACTCCGGGGCGGATTCCATTCCGGCTCCGTCGCGATGAGTTGCTTACCCGCGGGATTGCCGTCCAGGCTGAGATAGAGTGCGCCTTGATCCTCCGAACTGAGATAAAAGACGTAATCGCCGCTGACGGGAGGCGTGAGGAAACCGCTCAACGTCACGCCGTATTGGTCGCGCGCGTTTGTCGGAGCCTCCAAGCTCGCGAGGTAGACGTCGCGATCCGGCTGACCGGGGAATTTGAAGCTGCTCTCCAGGTCCGAAAGCGATGAGCCGCTGATCTCGTGATATTCACGGAGTTCAATCAAACCATGCGTGCGCAAGACCAGCGCTTGGGTGTTCGGGACGAGGGTGTTGTGCGTTGGCAGTGCGCGGTCCTGGACGTTGTTGATCGTCAGTGTGTATTCCGTGCCGGCGGCCAAGGCAGAGGTTGTCAGCCGGACGACCTTCGAACTTTCAGCCATCGCAGCAGAGAGGATGGCAAGGCCGTGGTCGAACGAGTAATTGTTCATGTTCGTTGCGGTCGCATCAGTCACCGGTTCCGAAAACGTGACCTCGACGATGTTTGAACGGCCATCGTTGCGGGCCACCACGATTGTGGGAGGAGTACCTGTCCGCGTCCGCTGAGACCTTCGCAATGAATGCGTCAAACCCACCGCCGCCGAACGCCGGTTGAACCGGGTTGAGGATTGGAAAGCCTGACGCGCCGTAGCCGGCAACGAGCGCATTGCCCGATCCGTCCACGGCGATCGCAAGACCGAGGTCTTCCCCGACCCCCCCCAGATAGGAAGAATAGACGACTTCTTCGCCATCGGGTCCGAACTTGGTCACGAAGGCGTCACTGGTAAACAGATCCTGTCCGCCGCCAATCGTTGATTGAAAGGCATTCGCCACGGGGAAAAAGCCGCTGGTGATGCCGGTCACATAGGCGTTGCCGGCGCCGTCCACAGCGATGGCCGCCCCGGTCGTGCCGATGGTGCCTCCAAGATAGGTCGAGTAAACCAGCGCTGAACCGTCTGTGGCGATCTTCGCGACGAAACCATTTCGACCGCTGTGATTGGTGGGCTGCCACGCGCGCTGGGTGGGAAAGTCAGTGGAACTGGTATAGCCGCTGACGTAGGCATTTCCAGTGGAGTCCACTGCGATGCCGCCAATATAGTCCGGGTCGGGATTCAGTTCTTTTTCGCTGCCACCAAGAAATGTCGAGTAAATCAGCGCCGAGCCGTCCGCCTTCAGCTTGGCCACGAAGGCGTCCGTTTCTCCTCCACCGTATTGAGTTTGCAGGGCGTTCTCGGCCGGAAAGTTCGAGGATGCGGTCCAGCCCATCACCGCAACGTTGCCCGCCGAATCGCGTGCCAGTCCGCGAATGCCATCGCCTTGATCGCCGCCGAGGAAAGTAGCATACACTAGCGACGCGTCACCGGTCTTCGTGGTGTCAAAGAGCGCCAAAAATCCATCTGACGTTCCACCGCCAAACACCGACTGAAATGCGTCCCGCATCGGCAGGTTGACGGAATCCGTCCAACCGCCGATCCAAGCATGGCCAAGGTCGTCCACCGTGATGGCGCACGCTTCCGATCCGCGTTGTGCCGCCGAAGAAAGTCGAGTAAAGAATCTGGTCACCATTCGGACTGAGCTTGGTGAGGAACGCCCTGGGGTTGCAGCACCCCTGGCTGAAGTCGAACGTGGATTGAAACGCGCCCACCAGCGGGAAACTGTCGTTCTGTGGGTTGTTCGGATCGGGATTGGAATAGGTGCTGCCGGCAATGTAGGCATTGCCTGCGGAATCCACTGCCAGTGCCAACGCGACATCCTGATTGAAACCACCAAGATAGGTGGCGTAGAGAATCTGCGAACCATCAGGCGTCAACTTAAGGACAAACACCTCATGTCCCGAGGTCGTGCTGTCCAAAGCGTTTTGGAGGGGGAAGTCCGACGAATCGCCATAGCCCGCCAGGTAGATATTCCCCGCCGCGTCCAGCGCCACAGCGCGCGCAAACTCGCTGTCGCTGCCACCGAGGAAACTCGAGTAGGCGACCTGTGCCGAGAAGGCCGATGAGGCGAGTACACCTCCAAGAATCCCCACAACCAGACAGCGAACCAATGCCAGAGTCGAGACGAGTCCGGACAGTGGTGCAATGCAGCGGGTGACGGGTCCGCTTCCGCAAGCGTGTTTGCAGCCCAAACCTGTTCGATGCTTTGGCTTTGGCCAGCCATGATCGCCGCGCTGAAGTCGGGGGGGTGAAAGTGTGGACTCTGCTCGTTCTCCGCGAACAAGCGCAGGCGATTTGTGGCGAATCAGGTTCATAAGAGTCTTCGTGTTGTGCGCCACGATTCGATTCGCGCTCGACTGAAATTCTGCGCGTTCCAGTCGACAGGGCGTGCTGCACTCCCGTTGGCGGTGGAGCCACTCCGCTATGTTGGCAAGTTGTTCTGGCTCTCACGGGCAACGGTACCCGAAATCCCTCGGCGTGCAGTATCCTCACTAGTGATGATTCAACGTGATTAATCGGGCAAAAGGCGCCGAAGAAATCATCCTTTTGGATGATTTGGAGATGCAGTCAGATCCCGCTTGTCGAGATTCAACCGGGCCAATCAAAATGGCCCATTGCAGTTGCTTTGGTCGGAATCGATCAGGGTCGTTTAGAAATCCCCGGCTCAGCGACGCAGGTGTTTCGCCACCGCCTCGGCGCGGGAACGGACGTGAAGTTTTTCGTAGATGTGGCGGACGTGCGTCCGTACGGTGGGCAGGGCCACGCCCAAGGTCGCGGCAATCTCTTTGTCCCGGTCGCCGCCGGCCATCAACTCCAATACCTGGCGCTCGCGTTCAGAAAGATTCTCGGCGTCTCTGACCGCGACGTCTTGTTGCTGAAAGTACTGAACCACCTTGCGCGCGATCTGACTGGACATGGGTGAGCCGCCGCCATGGACATCTCGAATTGCCTCGATGATTTGCGCCGGGGGCGTCCCTTTGAGCAGGTAACCACTCGCGCCGGCCTGCAACGCTTCAAAAATGGCCTGGCCGTCGGCCACCACGGTGATCATAAGCGCCTGGATTTCGGGAGACACCACCTTGAGCCGGGCGACGCAGTCGATGCCAGATATTCCCGGCAGCTTGATGTCCACCAGCGCGACTTCCGGCTGAAGTCGCGCCAACGATTCCAATGCGCTCTCGGCATCGGCGTAACTGCCCAGGCATTGGAAGCCCGGTGTGCCGTGAATGAGCTGCGTCAGGCTGTGGCGCACATCGGGATCGTCTTCGACGATGCACACGTGGATGGGATTATCAGGGTTCATGTTCCTGGGGGCTAAGCGGGATGCGAAAGGCGATACGGGTGCCGCCTGCCGGTGGATTCTCCACGAGAAGTTTCCCGCCAACCTGTTCGATTCGCTGGCGCATGTTGATCAAACCATTGCCACCGGTGGTGCGAGTGACTTTCGCCGCTTCCCCAAAGTCCGGACCAAACCCACGACCATTGTCCTCGACACAGAGTGTCAACACCTTCCCTTCGATGTGCAGACGCACGCCCACCTCGGTGGCGTTGGCGTGTTTAGCAACGTTGTTCATCGCTTCCTTGAGAACCGACGCCAGATGATGTCGCACTTCAGCCGAGAGTGGCCATGGCGGAAAGGTCGTCGGCAGATTGAGTCGTACGTGCGTGGGCGTGGCCACGAAAAAACTCTCCGTGTACTGGCAGAGGTAATCGGCGAATTGTTCCAGGGTATCGTTGCGCGGGTTTACGACCCACACCAGTTCGTTCAAATCGCGGATCGCCTCGCGCGCCTTGGTGGCCACCGGAGCTGCTCCCGGCCCGTAAGCGGCATGAATCCCCGCGACCGTCTCGGGGCTCTCACTCAACAGAGCGATCTGCGTGAGGCTCGCGCCCAGGCTGTCGTGCAGGTCTCGGGCGATGCGGACACGTTCGCGCTCCAGGGAGAGTTTCCGTTGAAGACCGAAAAGCGCCCGCTGCCGGCGTCCGGCCCACCGATGCAGGCCATAGCCGCTCAAGATCAGCGCCAGCGCCGAGGCAGTATAGAAAAGTCCGGTTTGATAGAAGTAGGGAGTCAGCCCAAAAGTCAGTGATGCACCCGCCTCATTCCAAACGCCGTGGCTGTTGCAGGCGATCACCTGAAAACGATACGGCCGCGGGCGCAGATTCGTGTAATACGCCACTCGCCGCGGGCCCGCATCAATCCAATCCGTGTCGTAACCCTCCAGCCGGTACCTGAATCGAATCTTATCGGCGCCCACAAAGCTGTTCGCGGTGTAATGGAACTCCAGGACCTTGCCGCGTCCAGGAAGCAATCGATGTAAGGCGTGTAGAGTGCGGAATTCGGAATCGGGTAAGGCTTCCTGGTTGCGTACGGCCGGCAACCGGGAATGCGGCAAGGCCCCGTCCGTCCAAGCATTGGCGAATATTGCCTCGCCATCCGCCCGCATCTCCTCGATGAGGACCGGCGGTGGCGGTTCATCGCGTGCCAGTTTTTTGGGGTCAACAACCACGACGCCTTGGGTCGTGGGGAACCATAGGTTGCCATCGCGAGTGCGGCATCCGGCCGGGTGGCTTTTCTGGCCGTTGGTCTCGGCGCTGATCATGCCGTCTTCCATTCCGTAATGCGCGAAAGTCACTGTTGTTGCCCGGCCTTCGGCGACGTCGTTCAATTCCTTCCTACGGACCCGATAGATCCCCGATTCTGTGCTGAGCCAGAAGCTGCCTTGACGATCATCGAGCAAAAAGTTCAGCGGTCCGTCGAACAATCCCTGCTTGAGCGAATAGGCGAACAACTGGCCGTCCTTGAACCGATTCAATCCCCGTTCGGTCCCGATCCACAACACACCCTCGTCATCCTCGAAAATGCCGAGGACGAAGTTGCCGGACAACCCCTGTTCGGCGGTGAAAACACGGCGTTGTCCACTTTGAATCTGCAGCAGGCCGCCACCGTATATCGCAAACCACATCTCACCGGAGCGGTCCTCATGGATGGCGCGGACGTCGCTTTTGCCGAACTCGCCGGCTTCATCGAACGCAGTGAATTCGCCATTGGTTCCGCGATATACACCTTCGGCCGTGCCGACCCAAATCCGGCCTTCGTGATCTTCGCAAATGGCCCGGATTTTATTTGAGCCGGGGCCATTGCCCACCCGGACACGCGTGAATCGGCCTTCCCTGAACCGGTTCAAGCCATCGCCCGTGCCAATCCACAGATCGCTGGCACGATCCTCGCACAAGGCGCGAACCGCGTTTTTCGACAGCCTTTCGGTTTCCGAGTAATTGGTGAATTCTCCCTCGGCCCACCGGCTCAAACCGCCATCACTACCGCACCACACGGCACCGTCTCGCGTTTGAAGAATTGTCCAAACGTTTTCCTGCGCGAGACCATCGTTAAGGCCGAGAGTGCCGAGACTTCTGGATCGCAAACGATTCAATCCACCTTGTTCGGTTCCGATCCATAGAGTGCCCTCGCGATCAAAACGAAGCGCGGTCACGAGGTTGTCCGAAAGACCGTGTTTCGTGTTGATGTTTTCAACCCGACCATCGTGCAGCCGATAGGCCCCGCCCCCTTGAAAACCGAACCAGAGCGCGCCATCCGCGTCTTCGGCGATAGCCGACACGAGTCCCGCGTCATCGGGTCTATTCCAAATCACCTCGGGCCTGGTTTGACCGGCTGTCCAACGCAGGAGCGCGTCCGAGCCAGTCCACAATGTGCCAACCTGATCCTGATAGAAACACCGACTTCCAAATAGTGGTTCGTGCGGAGCTGCCTCCATTCGACCTTCGGGGGACACGCGGGCCGTGCTGCCCCGCCGGTCGAACCAAACCGCACCCGCCGAGTCCTCGAACAATGCCGTCTCGGAACGGCTGGCCGGATCTTGGAAGTGAAACTCGGCCACTCGACGTTGGTCCCATCGCACGACCCCGTCCCGCGAGGACACCCAGACGCCACCCGCCCGGCTCGCGCAAACGGCCCAGGCTCGATCGTCGAGCAATCCATCCTTTTCGGTGAGCAGGGTAAAAGCGCCTTCATGGAGCCGGAGCAGCCCTTGGGTCGTCCCAATCCAGAGCGTGCCGTCCTCACTTTCGGAAAGTGACGTGCAATCATCGCTGACCATCACCGGCACATTGCTATGATCGAAGCGAGTGAACCTTGAGCCATCGAAACGCGCCAACCCGGCAGGTGTGGCAATCCAGAGGTAACCATCATGAGTCTGGAGCAGCGCCTGAACGGAGTTGTGCGGCAAACCATTCAGAGTTGTCCAAACTTGAGGCTTCTCGAAGTCATTGGCCAGCGCGGAACTTCCGGCCAAACCTCTCTCAGCGCGTTCCCTTGCCAATGGCGCTCCACCCGCAACGCCAACAACGGCCACCAAACCAAAAGTCAAAAGCATGTTCAGCATCCGCGAAGGCCGAAGTTTTGCCTGCAGACAACACTCTGACTATTCGCCGCGTCACAATCAAAACCAAAAGTTACTTCCCACGCGGGGGCGGGTGACGAACCGGGTGGACGCGGCGGGCACGACAAAGTATACGTATCCTGCGAACGGACAGTTGCTGACCGCAGACAACCCAGGGACGCAGAATACCGTGACGTACGGTTACAACAACGCGCGGCTGCGTAGCAGCCTAAGTCTCCAGCAGCCCATCGGGACCTGGAACAACAGCTTCGGCTACGACACCGCCAATCGCTTGGCGACGGTGACGTCCGACGCCGGGTATACACCTACACTTACAAAGGCCCCCAAACACTGGTCACCAATCTCGCCTTGCCCAACACTTCCCGGATCACCAACGTCTTCGAAAACGTTGGGCGGCTCACGCTGACGAAGCTCCGAACCAGCGGCGGGACGGCGCTGAACCCGCACAGCTACCTGTACAACCAGGGGCACCAGCGCGCCCGCCAGAACCGGACCGAAGCCAGTTACGCGACCTACACCTACGACAACATCGGTCAGCTCAAGAGCGCCATCGGCACCGGCCTGTCACGTCCCGTCAAATGAACAATAAATAGACGCGACCCCTCTCCCCACGCGCCGCCGCGGGTGCAATCCATGTGGCGGGTTTGGGGAGATAGTGTCCGGCGGCCATCCGATTCGCGAGTTCATTTCGTGAGGCCGCCAGGGTTCTCGACAGTCAGATGAGACACTCCGCACTTTCTCAATTTGCCGGTGCGATTCTCGACGGTGGCGGCGGCTCGCGTTGCGCTGGCGCTGGAAAAGCCGGCGAAGAAACGACCGGCGTTTCTGGACGTCATGTCCGAAGGCGACCTACCCTGCGCGCACGTCATCGCCGAGCCACGGTGGGACGGGTTCGTTCAATTGCAGCCGGCGGCCATTCGCGAAGGCGGCGACGTGACGAAACGGGAACCGCAAGTCGGAGTTGTCGAAGACCATGACGCATGGGAGTTCGCGGATTGCCCCGGCAAGATTGGCCAGTGTGCGTGGGAATCGTTTGAGCAACTTCTCCCTCGGCACATCGTGTCCGCCCTGGGAGACACGCATGGAAACGCGCTGCTCGGACGAATCGGTATCGGCGATTCCGATGAAGCAGAGAACAACCGCATAACCGGTTCGAGCAGCCTGTTTCAGAAAACGGAGCTTGTCACCCACGGGATCCGAAAAGACGGTTTCGAAGATGAAACTCTCCCGTTGCCGAACCAATTCGTCACGGAGCGCGGTCAAGACTCGCGCGGCTTCGTAAGCGTCCAACTCCATTTCCTCGGCGAGCGCATCGGCGTTCAAGAAGCGCAGCCCGCTGGCTTTCAGATGAGATTCGAAGAAGGTGCTCTTTCCGGCGCCGTTTGGACCTGCAACGGCAATCACAATCGGGCGCCGATCCAGATACTCTTCCCAGGAAACTGGTTGTTCCGCTGAGCGGGCCGCGGGTTTCAACGCCCGGCCTTCCGGGCGGCTCGGAATTCGCGATTCACAAAACGCCCCAGCGTGCGTTTGCCATTGGACTCGATCCTCACCAGAAGTCCAGGCGCATCAGCGGGCTCATAGTGGGGATACGGCCGCGATTTAAGATGCACGGCGACGCGCTGACGGCCTTCGGGTGTATCCGTGGATCGGAAGCAATCTGACAGCGGTTGGGTGTCTCCGGATCGGCGCAGAGCCAATGCCTGGTCCCCTCGCAGGAGCGGTTCGATGGCGCGTCCCAGCCGGGCCCAGAACTCAATCTGGCCGGCGATGGACCGTTCAGCGATTTCGCCGGTGAGTCGCGCATCGAGCACCAGGCTATCGGAGATCTTAACGGGTTGGCTCATGGAGGGAAGGTAGCAAAACGCTACCGAGTGTCAACGGTCGCGTGTCGCGGTGTGGACGGCTCATGCGCCGTCACCAGGTATTATTCGACGGCGACAAGCCGATGAAGGCTGAAGACAAATGAAGCGCTAATGCACGATTGGCGTCCGACGGCGAGAGCCTGCTGCCCCGCTGGAATTGCGATCAATACGGCCGGGCGACCAACAAGCTCGACGCCGCCTCGATCGTCAACTTCGTTTACGCCTACGGCGCCAAAGACCGGATCACCAACCGCGTCGATGCCCTCAACCGCCAGACCTGGTTCGAGTACGATCCGGTCGGCAACTTCACACCATCGCTCAGTCGACTCTGGCATCTTGACAGCATTTCCTTATCGCATCACGATGCTGCAGTGCGAACTACGGTGACTTTGGACAAAGACGTCGAGCGAATGTTGCGTGAGGCCATGCACCATTCCCGGAGCGGCTTCAAGCAGACGCTCAATTCGGCAATCCGCGCCGGGTTGGGCAAGAATGCGGCCATCGCCACCTGCAAACCATTCGTCATCAAGGCCCGGCCGCTAGGTTTGCGAGCTGGATTGGACCCTGGCGGCCTCAACAAACTGGTTGACGACTTGGAAGTGGAGGCCGTGCTCGAAAAGAGCCGGAGCGTGGAACGCAAGTGATCATTCCCGACATCAACCTGCTACTCTACGCCTACGACTCCAGTTCACCTTTTCACAACAAATCGGCAGGCTGGTGGCAGTCCTGCCTTTCCGGGACCGAGCCGGTCGGCCTGCTCCATGTCGTCGTTTTCGGGTTTGTGCGGATCGCCACCAATGCGCGCGCCTTTGTGAATCCCATGACGCCGACGGAAGCGGCTGGCCATGTGCGCTCGTGGCTCGAACAACCGCCGGTAGAGGTCATCAACCCTGATCCCGACCACATCCGGTATACGCTCAAAATTCTGGAGACCCTGGGCACGGCGGGCAACCTGGTGAGCGACGCGCAGATGGCCGCCCTGGCGACAGACCATGATGCCGTGCTGCATACCGCGGACACCGACTTCGTCAGATTCCAACGATTGCGTTGGTTCAATCCCATTACGGGAATGGGAAGCGCCAGCTTGCGGCGAACGAAATCCTCGTAAGCTGGTAAAGGGCAACTTTGAGCCACCCTCCGGCGTCGTGCCGAGGCGCAGGAGATCGAGTGCGTTGATGCGCCGAATCACGGTGGGAGCTCCACCTCAAGGCCGCAACTCATGCGCGCGGTAGAATCGCGCCGGGAGACTGGCCGAATCACGGTCCTGGTACTGCCGTGTCACGGTCTCCGGTGAGCCGCTTCCGCTGGAGGGTTTTTCGGAAATACGCGCCACGAAGGCCTCATCACTGACAGGGAACTCGCGCGCAGGGTTCGCGAGCGGAAAGTCGAAGGACTGGGTAAAGCCGACGAGCGCCAGGTCGCCACCGGGTAGAAACGCCACACCATGGCCTTCATCGGCATCCAGTCCACCAAGGAGGACCGAGAAACTCACATGACGAGAGGAGTCGAGCTTGAAGACAAAGGCTTCGGAGCTTTGATTCAGCGGGTTGTCGGAGACGAAGCCCGCGTGGGTCGTACACAGTGATCCAGGAGTGGTAGCGCCGGCCACGGCCACATTCCCGGCGGGATCCGTGGCCAGACCAAAGGGGGTTCCACCGAGATGCGTGGAGTAGGCGACCACATTCCGGGTTGGATCGAATTCGAGGACGAAGCCTCCAACCGTCGCTCTTTGCCAGCTATTGACGGTCGTGGTGAGCCCTCCTCCCGTCTGGCCAGCCACCACGACGCTGCCCTGCGGCGCGACCGCTAACGCGTAAACCTCACCCTCGCCGATCAAGAAGGTGGAGAACTCGAGGATGTTCCCGGCTGCGTTCAGTTTGGCCAGGAACAACGGCGCCGGAGCGCGTCCACTGATGTCGGGACCGCGTGCGGCGTTGAGCGGTTCGACGAGCGGGAAGTCGGTGGAGGTCGTGGTGCCGGCGAGGTAGACGTTGCCCTTGGAGTCGACTGCGATGGCATGGCACTCATCGGCTCCATCACCACCCAAATACGTGGCGTAGATCGGACCTGAGCCATCGGCGGCAAGCTTGGCGACGAAACCGTTCGGCGTGTTCGCGCCGGGTTGAACTTGGAACGTCCCGGGTGTCACGGCGAAATCAGTCGAGAAGGTTGTTCCACACACGTACACCTGGCCGGTATCATCCAAGGCGATGTTGGCTCTACCAAGGATATTGAAACCGGGAAATCCGCCACCAACCCCGAGGTAGGTGGAGAAGATAACGTCCTGACCGTCGGGGCTGATCTTCGCGATCGCGAAATCGGCATCTCCCTGCAGGTTTGCCTCGATCGGATTCCTGGTGGGGAAGTCGATGGAGTCGGTCCGCATCAGAACCACGGCGTTGCCTTGACCGTCGACACGGAGGGCGACGGCCTCCTCACGACCTGTGCCCCCAATGACGGCAAAGTACTCGATAGTCCTCAGATCAGCCGCATACTTGATGAGCATGACGTCCGGATCGGTAGGGATGATGAACCCGGGAGGCAGCCCGGGTGGCAGTGGCGGAACGTGGCGGATCAAACTCAAGTTCCCGGTGTCGAGGGCTCCGAATGCCGTGTTCCCCAAAACGTACACCTCACCGTTTGGACCGGTGCCCACCCCAACCGCCGATTCCCTGCCGTCGCCTCCCAGGTAAGTCGAAAACTCGAGCGTGGGGTCAACGCCGGCCACGGCCGTTGAGTGGCATGCCGCAAGGCAGAGTACGGCGGAGTATAGAAATGGCTTCATTTCTTACCTCCGCCGGAGCCGTCGCTTCCATCGGGAGGCGGCTGTGTGAAAAGCGGTGTCCACTCATGAAGGTTGGTCGAACCTTCCACCACGTAGCCGGAGTTGGTGGGCACCTCAAAGCTCAGTTGGCTGGATGAGTCGGCGAGGCGATGAATCCCGGTGAATCGGATGGTTCCCGGCTCCGTTTGCACTGGATCGACGCTCGTCAGCGCCACGGGAAGGTCGAAGACCTTGGCGAAGTATCCCACAGCCGGCGTGCCGGCGCCAGGCCCGACGCTGGGAGCGAGACTGACTCCGGCGAGCACTGCTTCACCCCCTGCATTCACCGCCAGGGAAGACGCGGCGTTCAACCGATTCTCGCCGGGTTTGAATTGACCGGGAGCAACGCAGGTCGAGTAGACCAGTCCTCCATCCGGCTGAAACTTGGCCAGGAATGGATCGGAGTTCCCGCGCCTGGGGCTGACCTGCAGGCCTCCCACCAGGGGAAAGTCGAGCGACTCGGTGGTACCGGTGACATACACAAAGCCTGCCGTATCCACGCCGATCCCATAGAACGAAAAACCGATCGATGAAGTAATGGCCGTGAGATTCTCCGGACCGTTTCCGCCGAGGTACGTCGAGAATACCAACGCGCTGCCCGATGGATTGAGTTTAGTAATGAAGGCATCGCCACACACCTCGCCGGCCAGGCAGTCTCCCCGCCTCAGGGTGTCCTGCACCGCATGCGCAAGCGGGTAATCCTCCGACGTGGTGAGCCCCGTGAGCAGAATGTTCCCCGAGGCATCGACGGCGATTCCTGTGCCGGATTCCGGAAGACTCCCTCCCAGATAGCTCGCATATTCGGTGGCGCCGGCGGAGTTCAGGACCGCGACAAACACATCGAGGCCACCGTGATTCTCGGCCTGAAAGGGGCTCACTACGGGGAAGTTGGTCGACTGGGTACTACCGATGAGATAAGCGCGGCCCGCCGAATCCAAGGCCAATCCGTTGCCGAGGTCGTTGGCGCTCCCGCCCAATAGTCTACTGTAGAGCAGCTCCGACCCCGCCGGGTTGAGCTTGATGGCGAAGGCATCAGTCTCGCCAGCGCGCACCGAATCGAATGCCGGGAAGTCCTGCGAGAAAGTCGTGCCGGTGACGTAGATATTGCCCGCATCGTCCACGCGGATCTGATTGGCAAAGTCGTTACCCGCGCCTCCAAGATAAGTGGAGTAAAGCAAACTCCTGCCCGAGCTATTGATCTTGAGGATGAACAGATCGGTTTCTCCTCCGCCAAAGGTCGCCTGCAATGGGTCTTTGAGGGGAAACCCACGATCGGAGGTCCAGCCCGCCACATAAACATTGCCCTCCCGATCCAAAGCGATGCCCGTGGCGATTTGGCCCGGGCTGGCGCCGAACTGCAGCGACCAAAGTTCGTCTGTGCCGTCAGGCGACCACTTGGACACGAGCGCCCGGCTGACTCCATCGACTGACGCGAACCCGCACAGGTGAACGTTCCCGGCGCGGTCGAGGACGACGTCGGTGTAATACGGCGATCCTTCGGTGACGGTCCGATCGAACACCAGGAGAGCCGCCGACGCGGACGCGTGACCGAGGCAGGTCGCGACCAGAATGCGGCACAGGCGGATAAGCGTCACAGATGATTCTTATAAGCTTGTACTAATCCCCGGTCAAGCGGTCGGTCTAATCAGTCCGCGCTTCTCACACAGGCGCTATTTGACAGCAGCCAGACAACGCTCATCCAATGCCCGGATGGCTGATCCGAGCTTGGGTTATGTGCCGAGTAGTCGGCGGCCCGACGTTTGATGATTTCTGCATCAACGATTTAGATTTCTTGGCTGCGCGCCTTGGTGCCGCCATGGAGAAATGCGCAGGCGGATCGCACGAACGCAAGAAGGCAGCAGAACGTCTCGATTGCCGCAAAAACTTTGTTACCATTCCAGCATGAGCGGCATTTATCTATAGATGCAGGATTTGGACGACATTTCGCTGTTGCGTGAATACGTCAATCACGAATCTGAGGACGCCTTCGCCGCGCTCGTCGCGCGCCACGTCAATAAGGTGCATTCCATCGCCTTGCGCCACGCGCGCAATCCACATCAGGCCGCGGAAATCACCCAGGCCGTTTTTGTCATTCTGGCAAGGAAAGCCCGGCGGCTGGGCGGTCAGGTCATCCTCTCTGGCTGGCTGTGTCGAACCGCGCAACTGACGGCGGTGACTTTCGTCCGCAGTGAAACCCGGCGCGCGCGGCGTGAACAGGAGGCTTATATGCGAAATCCGTTGGTCGAAACCGATTCCGACGTCTGGCCGCAAATCGAGCCGCTACTGGACGCGGCGATGGCCGGATTAAGCGAAGCCGACCATCACGCTCTGGTGCTGCGGTTCTTCGACGGGAAAAGCATGAAAGAAGTGGGCACAGCCCTCGGCGCGAGCGAAAGCGCGGCCAAGATGCGGGTAAATCGCGCGGTCGAGAAGCTGCGACTATTCTTTTCCCGACGCGACATCGTTGTTTCGGTCGCGATTTTGACGGAGGCGATTTCCGCGAACTCGGTTCAATCTGCCCCGGCGACCCTGGCCAAAACGGCGGCTGCCGTCGCTTTAGCTAAAGGCGCGACGGCTTCCACTCCAGCCTTAGCCCTCATCAAAGGAGTTTTGAAAATTATGGCATGGACAAAAATTAAATCGGCCATGGTGGTGGGAGTCGCCACGTTGCTCGTTGCGGGAACCGCGACCGCAGTTGTCAAAAAGACATTAAACCCGATTCGCATCACCCCTGACGCCGTGACGGTCGAATTTCCCCTTAGCCCGAGTGATGTGGGCCCAGGTCGCCCCGTTCCAGACGGCGTGGTGGCGGATCGTACTATATCGAGCCCGGACCCGAATGCCCGGTTTACCGAGTTAACTCCAGAAGAGCGGGTCCAACAAACCCGTCGGCATTCTCCAAAGTCTCTTCATGATTTACGGAAATAGCCTTCGCCCCCCCATTCCGCCCATGAATACAAAAACTTCCGGCTTCACGTTGATAGAGTTGCTCGTGGTGATTGCGATTATCGGCGTTCTGGCCGCCTTGCTGGGGCCCGCGCTCGCCCGTTCGAAAGCTGCGGCACGCAATGTGGTCTGCACGAGCAACCTGCGGCAGCTCGGCATTGCCACGCGGCTTTATGCCATGGATTATGAGAGTCGACTGCCAAGCGCTGAAATTCTGCCCACGGACCCGATAAATCCCGCCAGCCCTCTGCCTCGTATCTGCGACGTGCTTGCATCCTACATCGGCAGGGGCTCTGGCACCGATACAAATCGCGTCACCGTCTTTAAATGTCCCTCCGACAAAGCGAACATGTTCACCACTGAGGGCTCCAGCTACGAATGGAACACGGACCTGAACTGCCAGCGCATCGACGAAACCAGGACGAAAAACGTCGGAATCACGATCGCGGACGACCACACCGGCCAGGTGGCATCCAGCACCAACTGGGTGATAATGTTGCCGCCGTCGACAACTCCCCTTTTGCTGGACTACGAGGACTTCCATCCTCGCGCACCCAAATCCGGCAAGAACGTTGTTTATATGGACAACCACGTTGCGCCTCTTGTCGTCTCACCCAACTAACTCTCACCAACTCTGACCCTAGAACGTGGACTGGGAGGCTGACCAGTTGAACCGGAGGCTGGCGCTGTTGGTGCTCGTTCACGCACTGCGGGGGGGCGCGTCGCGGTGGGGGGTGGTGGAGGTTGGGGTATAGGCCGGTTCGGGCTCACGGCTGACCTGATGCCAGCTCGTGCTTCCCCATCCAGAAGCCCTTGCGGATAATCACGTCCGTCCGAGGGCCTTGCCAGATCCCTCGGTCCACTTCGTTGGTCGGGCTCCCCATCCTGAAGGTCCCCGGCGGGATGAACACCATGGTTAGCGGGGCTTCCACCGCCACCGCACGGTAAAACCGCTTCACCGTTGCCGGGGCAGACTCGTCCGCCCACAAGTACGGACTGGCGGGTAGTTGCAGTTACTCGATGCACCGCCAGGAGCAGGCGTCGTTGGTCTGGGGAAGGTCAGGAACGTACTCAATCGAGTAGACCTTGCCGACCTCACCCGAGATGGTCAGACAGCGATCCTGCCAGGAAGATGGTCCACCCATACATCCGAACACCATTCCCACACATTCCCATGCATATCATACAAGCCCCAGGGATTTGGCAGCTTCAGCCCAACCGGAAACGTCGAAGCTCGGGTGCCCTCCCAGTCCCAAGGGTTTCCGCTGTTCTCCGAAAACCACGCATAGAGAGTGAGTTGTGCGTAGGTCGGATCATCTCCATAGCTGAACCGCGTGGAAGTACCCGCCCGACAAGCATACTCCCACTCCGCCTCCGTCGGCAGACGGTAAACACAGTTGGCCGTAATCCGCCCTGCAGCACGTTCCCGCTCGGTCAACGCCGCACAATAGGCCACAGCATCGTCCCAATTCACCTGCTCCACCGGACGGGTCAAGTCGGTGTAGTCCACGTCGATTTCCATTTCCCTTTCTGCGTCCCAGATCTGGCGGACGCCATTGAACCAACTAGGGTTGTTCCCCGTGACCGCCAGATATTCCCCTTGTGTCACCTCACACTTCCCCATCCAAAAGCCTCCACTGATAATCACGTCGGTCTGTGGGCCTTCCCACTCTTCACGGTCAAGCTCATTCGTCGGACATCCCATCCGAAAGGTCCCGGGCGGGATAAACACCGTGTTGGTCGGGGAGTCCATCGCCACTGCCCGGTAGAATCGATGCCCTACCGCAGGGGTTGAGTTGTCGGTCCACAAATACAGGCTGGCGGGTAACTGAAGAAACTCCAAACACCGCCAGGCGCTCTGGTCATTCGTCTGGCCCAGTTCGGGCACGTAATCGATCGAATAAACTTGCCCCACTTCCCCGATGATGGTCAGCCCCGAGTATGATTGATACTCCGGATCCCCACCGGTCTGGGCCTGGCTCGAGGGGCTCCATGTCCCGCAGATGAGCATCGAACTGATGGCCAGTACGCAAGCCCTTGCCCTGCTCAAAGTATCAAGCGGCGCTCCGATGTTTGAGTTCGTCACGGCCTGACGTCGCAAAGCGGGTTAGGTTTCACCTTTTGGATCCCTCGTCCCCTATGGTCGGCGTGTTGACAATACAACCCGAAAACCGAGGTTAGAATAGGGCATCACAGAGTAGTCGCGCGACGCGGAGCGGGCACCGCCCCGGATGGCGTGAAGCGGGCCCGCACCAAGCCCTTGGGGGTCGAACTGAATTCCGCCGCCGTACACAGCGTATGGACTGTCGTCCAAGGGAAACTCACACGAATCCTGACACCACTCCCAGACGTTGCCGTTCATGTCATGCAATCCCCATGGATTCGGCAACTTTTGGCCCACGGGGTGCGTCTGGTTCCCGTTGTTTGGATAAAACCATCCATAGTTATCCAGATTCTCATAGCCGGGATCCTCCCCATAGTGGAACCGCGTTGAGGTCCCCGCCCGGCATGCGTACTCCCATTCCGCTTCCGTCGGGAGCCGATAAGCGGAGTTCGGAGGGATTCTCCCTGCTGCTCGCTCCCGTTGAGTTTGTGCCGCACAATAGGCAATCGCATCCTCCCAGTCTACCTGTTCGACGGGGCGCGTGGGAACAACGCCGTAATCGGGATGCCAGTCCTCCCACGGCTCTGACGGACCATTGTAGTAGCTCGGATTTTCCCCCATCAACTCCTGATACTCGCCTTGGGTCACCTCGCATTTGCCCATCCAGAAGCCCCGGCTGATAATGACGTCCGTCTGCGGACCCTCCTCCGAATATCGATCGACCTCATTCGTGGGACTCCCCATCCGAAATCTGCCAGGCGGGATAAAAACCATGTTCGTCGGAGGCTCCATAATCATTGCCCGGTACTGGCGCTGACCTGCAGTCGACACCGTTTTGTCGATCCACAAATGGGGGCTTGTCGGTAGCTGCAGAAACTCCAGGGACTGCCAACCGCTTGTCGCCGGCTCGTCCTGGGCCGCCAGGCGCTCGATGGAGTAGACGGTGTCGACGGTTCCAGTGACGTTGAGGCCAGCGCAGATCTGAACCTCCTGAACGCCGAATTGCCCAGACCACCTAACCATCGGACGGCCCGGTGACGTCGTTACCCATCCATGTGTGCCACGCTGATAAAAAAAGGTAGCTCGGGTAGCATAAAAAGCATCTGCGGCCATACTCGGAGCGTTACCCTGGAAGTACACTGCCCTCAGCCAGAAGCAACGACTGAACACACCGGGGCCAATCGATCTGACGCTGCTTGGGATCATGATGCTGCCCAGGCTGGTGCAACCTGTGAACGCGGAATGTGCAATGACAATTATTCTTCACTTCAGTGACAATTAAAAATCACTCTGGTTGCCGGCATCTTTTGTTGTTGTTGATGGTCCAGACCCCAGGGGCCACCCCCTTCGGCGGAACGGAGTCCCTGGAGCCGTAGGCGACAGGGACGTAGTGGAGCCGAAGGGGGTGGCGGGCGCGCCGGGTCAGCTATCGCCTTTCGTTCTTGGAGCTCGAACGCTCTCACCGTCGAACTCCAAAATGATCGCGTGGTGTACCAGTCGGTCTACTGCTGCCATGGTTGTCATCGGATCCTTGAAAATCTGGTCCCATTTGGAGAAGACCAGATTGCTGCTCACCAGAACGCTGCGTCGCTCATACCGCTCCGCCAGAAAGGTGAAGAGTACCTCCATTTCCTCACGCGACTGCTGAACGTATCCCAGATCGTCGAGGATAATTCCTTCGAACCGGTCCAGCTTTTTGAGCAATGCGTCCAGCTTCAGATCGCGCTTGGCTGCCAATAGCTGCTGCACGAGTTTGTACGTTGGCGTGAAGTATACCGTCCGTGCGTGCCGCAGGATCAACTCCCGACCCAAGGCGCATAGGAAATGCGTCTTCCCACGCCCGGGGAGACCGAATACGAGGACGTTCTCGGCTCGATCCAGAAAGCCGCCTTCCAGCAAAGTTGGCATTTGGCGCCTCACCTTAGCAGGCACCAGCTTTTCCTGGAGGTTGCCCAGCGTTTTGCCTGAGGGCAGGCCCGACTCCCTGAGCAATCGCTCCCGTTTGCGTTCACGTCGGTCCGCTGCCTCGGCTTCGCACAGATGCAGCAGCAATTTGCGGTATCCCCAGTTTTGCGTCTCCGCGCTCTGGAGCATCTCCGTGCAGCGCGCCGCCATGGTCGGCAGGCGGAACTCCCGGAACATCATTGCCAGCGTGTCAGAGGCCATGGGCCACCTCCCCTCCCAGCAACGTGTTACTTCGGTAAGCGTGCGGAAGCGCCGGAATCGTGATCCGTGGCGGTTGCGAGAGCGGTGGCTGCGCTCCCCGGGCGATGGGAGAGCGCGTGGGACGGGCAATGGCCGGTGGCCGTGGCGGCGGCTCAGCCGGTGTCGATCCTCGGAGCGCGGGTGGCAGCCAGCGTGGCGGAGAATTTCCACGGGAGCCACTGCTCCGGGTGAGCGAGCACTTCCTTGGGATGGTGCACCAAGGCCATGAAGTAGTCGAAGGGGTTGAGTCGATTGAGCCGACAGGTCTGGATCAAACTCATGAAGAGATCGCCGACCTTGGCGCCGCGCTCGGTTTTGTAGGCGAGCGAGTTTTTCCGATGGAGGATGGCCATCTTGAGGGAGCGCTCGCAGACATTGTTATCCAAGGGGGCTCCGGGTTCGGTCAGGAAGCGGGTCAAAGACAGCCAGTGTCGCTGCAGAAAGCCGATGGCATCACCCAAGCCGGAGTTGGGTTCGACTTTGCGCTCCTCGAGCTGCTGCTGCATCCAGGTTTTGAGTTCGTCCATCACCGGTTGGCTATGGGCTTGGTGGAAGCAGAGCCGTTCTTCGGAATTCAGTCCTTGCTCTTTGGCCTGCGCGTCAAAACGGTAAACCGCCCTCAGACTTTCCAGGACGTGGCGGCATTCCTCGGGGAAGTTGTGGGCGACCTCGACAAAACCCCTGCGGCCATGGGCCAGGCAGCAAGCCAGGAGGGTTGGGGACTCTTTGGGTTCGTTGCGCGAGAGCCCATCGCACATCTGCAGTGGGGGTGGTAAATGGGGCGAGCGGTGCCGCAACACGGCATCGAGGTTTTCCCCGGCATGCTGGCGGCCGGTGAAGAACAAGCCGATCGCGTGGTCCGGGTCGTGGCTCACCAGGCCGGTGGTGAAGATGCCCGTGCGTGCGGGTTTAACCTCGGCCCGGATCTCCCGACGCAACGCCCCGACGCGCATGGTGGTGTCGTCGTTGAACACGGTGGGCGCCTGGGCCGCCCGCGCGGTCAGGTGATCTCCCACCGGTTGAATCACCCGCGCCACCGCGTCGACCAACTCCCACTGCGTCGAGGCGGCCAGGGGAACCCCCAGACTTCGCTGCCATTGTTCGAGGCGATAGAAGGGCATCCCGCTGCCGTAGCGCAGCAATCCCACCATCACGCCCACGCTCGGATCGTACTTCTCCATCCCCGCCTCCGGCGGCAACGGCGCGGTAAAGGTCTTTCCGCACAGGTTGCACCGCAGCACTTCCAGTTCATGGATAATGGCCGTGACTGGCGGTTGGCCTTGGAGATGGATCGCGGTGGCTGGTTTGGGCTGGCGACGCAGTTTGCCTTTCCCACACGCCGGACAGGGGTTGCCCGGTTTGAGGGTCGGATGCGGCACCTTCACCCGTCGGGCTCCGGTGTAGGCGGCGGCTCCACACCGGCCGTGCCCTTGGCGGCGCGTTTTGGGGGCCTGCGGAGCTGGGCTACCATCCACGGCGGGCGGGCACACCGTGGCGGTCTTCTCGGTGGGTGCGCCGAAGGCGATCCTGCGCAAGCGCGCCAGGGACATGGCGCGTTGATCCAGCAGGCCCAGCAGCTCCGGGAAGGCTTCGCTCATCGCCGCAATCCGCGCGAAATCTCCTGGCGACACGCCCGGACGCACCGCCTCCAGGAAAGCACTCCGCTCCCCTTCAGGGAGCACCAGCCAGGCAAAGCGCGCGCTCGCCTTCATGCGCTGGGATGGAGTTGACGCCGGAAATTCGCCGAGAGCGGATAGACCCACAACTCCTTGCGAGGCTGATCCCGGCGATGGGTGCGAGCGTTGTGCCCCCGGCCGGTGGTCAGGCCCAGACAGATCCAGTTGGCCGCCCGGTAACAGGTGCCCCGGAACCGGGCCGGATCGATGAACGTCTCCAACAGATGAATCGGATGCGCATACACCGCCTGCCAATCCTCCGAAATCCGCCGGGCCACTCGGGCCAACAGGTGGCTGGCCAACCCGGGCACGCGGAGCCAGGGCAGGAGTAGATAACGTGTGTTATAGGCGATGAGATGCAGGTTCTTTTGCCGCACCGCCGCCGGCCACCCGATAAACCGGTCCCGCGCCGCCAGATGCCGGGGGGCCGAACTCCACGCCAGACCCCCGATCGGCTCGCCTCCGGCCCACACCAGGTATTTGAGGTGTTCGCCGACCGGCTGCGTGTAACGCAGGTAATGATGGGCCTGCATCAGCCGCCCGAAGAGCCCTTCCTCGGACGTGCGTCGCACCTGCCGAATCTCCAGCGGTCCCAACTCGGCCAGGGCGCACGCCCGTGGTCTTTCCCACAACGGCAACTCCGGTTCCGGAGCTTTGCGCGCCACCACGTTGTTGGGCGGCGATTGCCGTTTGGCCGGCAACTCGATCAAACCGGCCCGGTGTAACTCCAGGAGCAGACTCCGACAGACCATGTCGCGCAGCGCCCCGTTGGGTTGCACCCAGTTCCAAGCCCGGCACAACTCGGCCGACAATCGCCGCCGGCTCCAGGCGTGGTTCTCGCCGATCAGCTGCTGAATGAAGACGGTATCTTCGGCGGTGATCTCTCGGCCACGGTAGCGCCATACGACGGTCGACATGCCCGCCAGCGTAACGGGGAAAATCTGGAACGCAAGCCTCTTCTCAGGCTAATCATCCTTCAACTCCCACCGGCCGCCACATCGGCGCCGTGGGCGTCCGCCCAGGGTCCCCGTTCCACAACAGCGACTGCAACTGCGGCGCGTCCAGCCGAACCGTCGGCTCGCCTCCGGCCGATGGCCACCACCCAAAGCGCCCTTGCGAAAGCCGCTTCTGGCACAGCCAAAATCCCTGGCCGTCGTACACCAGAATCTTGATCGACCGACCCTTGCGGCTCCCGAAAACAAACCACGCTCCACTCATCGGATCGGACTGAAGCCGCTGCCGGCACACCGCCACCAGCCCATCGATGCCCTTGCGGAAATCCACCGGCTCGGTCGCCACCAACAGCCGCATCTGTGGCATGACCGCCATCACGACGCCGACCTCCAGAAGGCTTGGGCCAGCGGCAGCAACTCGGCGAGATTGCCTCCGCACACCTTGACCGTCATCCGTCGTCCCGCCCCGTCCTCCAGTTCCACGCTATGCTCGGCCCGCCGCGGCGAGGGCGGCGCCGGCAACTCCACGAACGCCGCCCTGGCCGGTCCCGCCTTCGCACTCGATTTGCGAACCCCCAAGGCCCGATACTCCAATCCTCGATAATCGATCCGTAGAATCCGCTGCACCGGGGATACTCCGTACTCCTTGGCCAGGCCCGTGGCCACGGCCCACAATGGCTCGGGCATGGGCTCGTTGCGTGCACGCGTCCTTCGCCAGGACTCGATCTGTTGCCGGAGCGGTTCGATCTTCGCGGCCAGCTCCTCCCGCTTTGCTTGGGTTATCGTGTTCATCGTTCTTCGTCCTGAACACTACGCGCCCCCCTCAGACCCGTCACACATCATTGCCGAAGCAACACCATGGGCCACCTCCCCTCCCAGCAACGCGTCATAGGCCTCGAGGTTTGGCGTCCATCCGGGCAGGTCAATCACCTTCCTGGCTGGTGGCGCCAACTGGTCCCGGACGTGGGTTGCACGCCATTTGCCGGGGCCCGTCAGTCGTTCCTGCAACAATGACTCGACTCTTTCCACCGACGCTTCCGCGGCCAGCTTGAGCACCTGCAGATACTCAATGACCCCGGGCCGCTCGCCGTGGTCGGCCACCAGTCGGTCATAGGCGGCTCGATAGACCGGACTCGGGTAAAGTGCCTCTCGATGCCGGTAGTTGATGAACGCGCCCGGTTTGCGCAGCAACGGCGTGATGACGTGCCGGAAGTCCACCCACGAGCCTCGGTCTCCACGCAGCCGTGGCAGATTGAACAGATACTCCCGACCCAGGTAGACCTTCAGATGCGCTTCGTAGAGTTCGACGCGCAGCGTGTGTCCGATCAACCGCGAAGGCACCGAATACGCATGCTTCTTCACCCGAATCAGGCTCTGCGAACTGACCACCGGTTCAAACTCCCGGTATTCGGCCAGACGCACGGCCGGCAGCGGCCGCATGCAGGCCAGTTCCGCGGCCAGTCGCTTTGAGCGCCGGGCGTTGGCGGCTCGCACGACTCCCTCGACGAAACGATCATAGGATGGCAGCGAATCGAACTCCCGGCTGCCCCGCAGAATCAAACGCTGTTCCAGCCGCCGCTTCAGATGCCGGTTTTGTGACTCCACGTCTCCATGCTCGTGCGGACAGCCCACGTTAATTGTCACGGGCGTCAGATCATAATGCGTGCACAGCTCCAGGTAGTCGCTGTTGTAGCCGCGCGGACGGCCAGGCATGGCTTCCAGTTCGTGCGTGGCGGCGCTGCTGTTGTCGGTGCCCAGGCATCGTGGAGAGGCTCCCAACTGCACCAGGGCGGCCTGTAAGCCCGAGACCAGGCTCAGGAACGACTCGGAAATGCAGCGTGTGGCCCACTGCCAATCCGAATAGGGCAGCACACAATGGCAGAAGAGATGATCCAGCAGTTCTCCGCCGATCGTTACGTTGAGCTCCCGGGCATACGTCCAATCCAACTGCAACAGCTCTCCGGGTTTGCGATCCTGCGCAAAGAACACCTCCCGGTCCGGTCCCTCGGTCGCGCGCCAGTGTCGCACGCGACGGAAAAACGTACGCAGATGGGCTTGCTCCAATCCGCTGTCAGGACGAGCCAGGAAATGTTCGAAGAGTGTTTTGCCCTCCAGTTCCGGCGCATCCCACAGCATCGCTGCCACCTCCGGCCAAATATGCTCCAGCGGGTCCGATCGCGTTCGCCAGGCGTGGGCCTTTTGCAGCTGGGCTGGGGGTTGTGCCGCCTCGATATACTTTCGTGCCGTCTGCGGATGGATGTCTGCCTTCATCGCGCTGACAACTACCTTTCCAGTTTTCTGATATTCATTCATGAGCCGTTGATACTGTCTGTTGGTTATCATCTCGCAGCCGCCCGGTTGCGGCTTGAACCCCCAAGGGTTCTGCCTCCGGGCCGCTGCTCGATGCTACCGGCTCACTGGTGAATTTTAATTGTCATTACTGGTGAAAAATAATCGTCACTGTTCAGCGGAACCCTCAAGATGCAAGACACCCTGGTTGATCGTGACGTTGGTTAGCTTGGTGCACAAATAGAACGCCCCCACGCCAATCATGCGGACGCTGTCGGGTATCGTCACGCCAGTAAGACGCGTGTCCAGGAAGAACGCACGTTCACCGATGGTGGTGACTGGCAGCCCATCGATCGTTCTAGGAATCGTGACAACGCCGCCCGGTCCTGTGTATCCGGTAATCGTGATGTAGCCGTGGTGGTTCGTATAGGTGAACTGAGCTCGGGCAATGGCGGGCACAAGGAAAACGGCGAGTAACATCAGGGTCCGCACCATTGCCTGTTTGCCACGTGTCTCACCCGGGCAACAATGGCAAGGAAGACGTCCATGCGACCCAGAGACTGCGCCCGTATGATTGGCGCGGGCCTCGAAGTTGATCTCATATACACTCGCAGCCACAGCCATGAAGGTGTGCACGTTATCAGCTTGTTTCAACTTCGTCACCAACGATGGCATGCATCAGAACACTGAATGACCCACTGGCGGCCCCGGCAGAAGGAGCCGACAAGTTGGGGGAAAAGGGGTCGGTCCCACACATTGACACGACTTTCCTTTCCGTCGCCGTTTCGACAACCGATTGGACCGGCTGGCTCCCTTCCCCATGCGGAGCCGCCCTGCAATCCATTTCAACCTCATCGTGGTCTCCCTCCGCAACTGGACCGCCAACTTAAGCTTCGTCCTGTCGCCCTTGGGCCGCTTCGCCAGTTCCGTCTCCGTCCATCCCAACTTCCGCAGTCCCTCCCGCGCCAACCGTTCCGCCCTTTCCGTCGCGCTCTCCCGCAACTCCTCGCCATCATGCGACGCCCCACGCCGTTCCTCCATCACCCGCTCCAACTGTTGGCGCCCGTCCGCGCTGTCCTTGGAATACCCAACTCCCCAACAACCGGTCCACCCGCAGCCAGGGCGGCCGCCGTGCCGGTACGCATGCACTTGCCAGTCCGTCTTCTGGCACGCCTCCCCCAGGGTGGAAAGAAACAGCTCGCGGTCCGCGTTATTCCCAAGGTGCTCGCTATCCTGGTCGGACCACAGTGGTTCGCTATCCTGGTCGGACCACAGCATCTTAGTGCTGTGGAGATGGATGAGCATGATCAACCCCCGCAAAAAGGTCGTATAGCTCGCTTTTTGCCCTCATTTTTCGTCCTGTATTCTGCCGCCGCCTGGCGGCTAAGCTCTCAGCCGTACCAAGGTCCAATCGGTGCATGCTCCCCCGGATACGTCTTTACACATCGCGGACGGGCGCGTTTTCGGGAGGTCGATACTTCGCCCCGCCCGATGATCGAAGGGGGTGAGTATCTGTGATCGACATGTCACGGAGGCAGCGGAGGAATCGGAGGATTGGGTGTTGCGAGAAATGCGATCCTGAATATGGCGCAATATTTGGGGCTGAAAATCGCGCCATACGGCCATTTCGGGCGATCCAGTTTCCCCATCCGCTTCAAGGTCAGGACCTTGCTGTGGTCCGACGACCGACGACAGCACGACCGACGACAGGCCATAGGTGCGGATCGTCCAGGGGCCGCGGCTGGCCTTATCGAAGCTGGTTTCGTCGGCTTTCTCGAGCGCCGGCACGATCGTCGGACGCCCCCAGAGGGCGCCATCCATCAGATCGTTCGCTAGTTCTCCCATGAGCGACTTGGTGTCGATGAACAGGTCGGTGCTCATCACCTGGTCGCCATGCTCAACCGGTTCGTGCGTCGCAGAAACGCTTCCGGAGCTTCCATGCGTCCCTTCAGGCCGGCCTCGCGAATCAGGATCGTCGCTTTCATCAAGGTGCGCACCCCATCCCGTAACAACACCCAGTCCGTCGGAAAATGGAGGTTCGCCTTCAAACAGGTGCTATCCAGAAAATACGCCTCCAGATCCAGCGCCTCCTTCAACTCCAGTTTCTTGGGTTGTTCCACCGCGGTTCGCAGCAGACCGTCGTGGATCGCCCGCATCTCCGCCGCCGACAGCCAATGCGCATAGCGTTGCAACTCGCTTTTGGAGGGAACGCGCACCGCATCCAGAGCGTCGATCCGACAGAACCATTGATAAAGCGCATGACCCGCCAATTGACAACTGAACTCACGGTAATCCTCCTGCAGCAGAGTCTGCAGGATCATGCACCGCAGCGCCCGGCGCGAGCGCTCCTAAAACTGCCCTTGCTGCGCGGCGGTAGGGGGCCGCTTGCCGGAGCGCGTCCACCGCTGCAAAGCTCGCTGCACAAAGTCCTGCTCGAGTCCACTGTCGCGCAAAACGGCATCGATTTGTTCCAGTCGCTCGCGCAGAATGTGGCAATCAACATTCCCAATAATCGTGGGTCACCTCGGGCGAAGTTCCTGCGGGAAGGGAATGAGCAGGCAAGGCATGCGCTAGTGTATACTCTAGCGCATGGCGGTCCAGAAAAAACTGCCCAATCACACAAATATTATGTCGATGTCCTACCCTCTGCGCGTGCAAGCCATTCGTTCCCGCGGTCAAACTCCCCGCCTCTATGTGAGTTTCCCCTTAGCCCTGGCCGCCGCCATCGGCCTGGAGCCCGGCGACGAGGTTCAGTGGGAACTGCTCGATCGTGGTGAACTCCATCTCGTGCGACTCACCACCCGGCAACCAGCCGCCAAATCCAAAGTCAAGAAATAGTCGCCGCCCCCATCATAACGGCACGATTTGCCTCCCATCGACCAAATCCACCCCGCTTGCACCCAAGCCAACCGCTGGGCTCCCTTACGACTATCAACACTCTCTGCCTTTGGGACCGGCTCTCGTTAACAATATCGACGAGCAAGTTCGCAGTCATCAAAGCGAATTGAATCCCTTCGTAGCTGCGCAAACTGCGCATCTCGACGAGTGAAGTTCCTGGTGGATGAAGACGTGGCGGTGGAGGTGAGCCGGTGTCTTCGACAAAGGGGCCACTAATTTTCGTTACCGGGCCAGGCGGAAAAAGCGTTGCGCATCAATCAGCTCGATCACCAAAGGTGGATGCACGCCCGGCAGTTCGATGAATGGCCCCGCGACGTTCGTTGCGGTCCCCAGTGTGGCCTCGCCATCCCAATCCAGCAGCAGCATTCCGTTCTGAATGCTGCTGCGCAACAGCGGGGCAACCACGCTGAGGGTGATCTCCAGGCTGAAGATGGATCCGTCGGTGTTGCTCAAGAACGCGCGGTATCGGCCCGACTGAGAACGGTCGACCGCCTTGAGTATGATCGTCTGCCCCACGGCTCCAGGCAGGTTCTCGCCGTTGAACTGCCATTGACAGACGAGCGGAACAGCGCCGGTGGCAGCCAGCGATATCGTGGCGTCAGAGCCTACGACAACCTGAACATCCTCGGGTTGCCGGGTAATGACCGGAGAGTCTGGAACATATCGGAACAGCATTGCATCGGCGACTTCCACCGCCGAACTCGACGCGAAATCATCCGAGACCACCACCGATCCGGACGCGCCGGCGGCAAAAAAGTAGGTACCGAGCCCGCACCAGCCGGGGGTGTTGGCGGGAGCGACTCCAGCCGTGCCCGCCGAATGGTTAACGATCAGCAACCCAGGGGTAAAGAGGCCGCCCGACAAACCCCGGGTCCAAACCTGATACCGCCCCGCCCGCGGGAGCTCCGGAACGAACCGGACCTCGTTGGCGCCAAATCCCGGTTTGATGAAGAGGTAATTGGTCCCGATCTGGCCGGAGTTCGAGCCCGATTGCCACGACCCCATGATGAGGGCGTTCGTGTTATCCACGATGAGATCAGGCAGGCCGAGAGTGAGTATCGCGTTGGAGCTGATCGCCGCACCGTACCTGTTCGATACCACGACGCTGTAGATCCCGGCGTCACTGGCCGAAGTAGAAGTCAGCGGCAGTACCCGCTCAGTGGCACCCGAAATGGGCGACCCGTTGTGTAACCACTGATACCAGAGCGGTTCGCTCCCCACTGCTTCGACCGATAACGAAACGTCGGCCCCCTCCGCAACTGAAAGGGATTCGGGCTGCCGCAATACGTAGGGCCAAGCTGTCAGCACGAGCTCGGTCGCCGGCCGGCTGACGAGCACGCCCGTCGAATCCGTCACCTGGACGGTGTACTGCCCATTGCGCGCCGGAGTGGCGGACGAAATCGTGAGGCTGGCATTCGTTTCTCCCGGAAGGTCCTGGCCGTTGAAGCGCCACTGATACCGCAGGGGATCGCGTCCCACGGCCTCCACGGTGAGCGTCGCGTCGGTTCCCGCTGCAATCGCCCCGCTGACTGGATGACGCAGGAGGGTAGGCCCGCCGACAATGGCGGCATTGAAAAAATACCCGGCCGATACCGCGACCGCATTCGAAAGCGCTGGCGGATTGAAGACGCCGCCGCGGTTCGTGCCCCACACGGCGACCGTGCCATTGGTGAGCAGCCCGATCTCGTGAGTTTCAAGATACGTTGTGTTGCCTTCCTTATACGGCGCGGTGTAGCTGTCGGCGGAAGCCAGGCCCGGAGGCCCTTCGACCGCCGCTCCGCTGATCCAGCCCCAACCCAGGATTCGACGGTCGCTGCGCAGTGCCAGCATGCGTGCCCGTCCCATGACACGGATGATGTTGGTGAGTGAGTTTCCAGCGGAATAGCCGTTACCCCAATCCGTCACCGTCCCATCGGTCTTGAGGGCGACGGTGGCGTCATGATTGGCCGTCAATCCCACCACGTTGCTCAATCCGGCCGGAGGTGTCGCCTGGCTATAGACGTTGTAGCCCCAACCCACAACTGTTCCGTCCGAACGCAAGGCGAGGTTGTGGAGAGATCCTGCGGCAATAGCCACGGCATTGGTCAGATCTACCGGCACGTTCGTCAAACCCCAGCCGCCAAAATCGTATCCCCAGGCGATCACCTGTCCGTCCGCCTTTAACGCCAGGCTGTGCCTCGATCCCGCCGAGACGGCCACTACGTTCGACAACCCGGCGGGCAAGGTGGCCTGACCGTAATCGTTCAGCCCCCAGGCCGTGACGGTGCTGTCGGACCGCAACGCCAGCACGTGCGAGGAAGCTGACATTGCGACGGCATTGGTGAGGTCAGGCGGGACGGCCTGCGCCAGCATGTTGGTGCCCCAAATCACCACGTTGGGACCGATGGTCAAAGTGAGCTCGGCCGACCGCGCACTCGTAACACTGCCAGCCGCATTCCATACCACTACACCGTAGGATCCTTCGTCTCCGCGGTCGACACGGGTCAGGCTGAGCGTGTCCGAATTGGCTCCTACGACGGGCTGGCCGTCGTGCCACCATTGGTAATTGAGCGGCGCGGCGCCCGTCGCCGCCACCGTGAAGTCGACTGCATCGCCGAAGTGAGCCGCCCGATCCACCGGACTCTGGGTTATCACCGGCGCCCGTCCTGTAACCGTTAAGACGGCGCTCTGGCTCGTGCGGATTTCCACGGCGTTGGTCACGGCAACCCAGTAGCTTCCCCCGTGATTGGTCGTAATGCCGGAAACCTCGAGCGCAGCGTTCGTCTGCCCCGGCAGCGGTGTTCCCTCGAAATACCACTGCAGCCGCTGAGGCAGGTCACCAGCCGTCTCCACCGTGAATCGGGCGGTTTCGCCTTCGGCGCGCGTCAGGGAGACGGGCTGTGTCATGATCGATGGAGGAGTCAGGACAGCGAGCTGCACCTCCTGGCTGGGCGTCGTGCCCAAAACGTTCTCCACGTTGACGACGTAAATGCCCGCCCGGCTGGAGGTCGCGCTGGAGACGGTATAAGTGGAATTCGTGGCGCCCACGATGTTCGTTCCGTTGGCCTGCCATTGGTAACGCAGCGGCTCCAGCCCCGACGCCAGGACCATGAATGTCCAACTTGCGCCGGTGGCAATCACCGCCCCGTCCGGTTGAACCAGGACTCTCGGCGGCAATCCCTCCCATAACATGGCGCTCGCCGAAAACGAACCCTGGGAGTTGGAAACAACCACCGAATACAGGCCGTCGGTCTCCGGCGCCGCGGCGACCGGCAAAATCGAATTCGTCGCGCCCGGGATCGGTACGCCGGCAAAGGACCACTGGTAACTGAGCGGCGCGGCCCCCTGCGCCACCACCGCGAAAACACCCACTTGGCCGGAAGCGATATTCAGATCAGACGGGCCGGACACAAGGACCGGTCCTCGCCGGATCGCCAGGCAATGACCGTAGCCGGCGGCAATCGCCGCCACATTCGTCAGGCTCGGCGGCAGCAGCGTCTGGCCTTGCGTGCCGTCGCCCCAGACGGCCACCGTGCCATCGTCACGCAAGGCCATGCTGAAGTTGGCCCCTGCGGCGACAGCGGTCACATTGGTTAAGCCAGATGGCACGAGACATTGCCCTTCGTTGTACGCCCCCAGGCCACGACCGTGCCTTCCGCGATGAGCGCGAGCGTATGCTCGGCGCCTGCCGAGACCTGCACAACGTTGGTCAGCCCGGCCGGAGCCGCGGTCTGTTTCGACGGCGGCCTGATGGTGGACATGATCACCGTGCCGTCGGCGCGGAGCGCGACAGCGTGGTATTGTCCGAACGAAGCCTGGACGACATCAGCCAGATTGGTGGGAAAGAAATCTGTCGTTTCCGAGTGGTGGATGGTGCCATTTTCATGAACCGCGACGTAGGAGCCCGAACCATTGCCAACCAGTTGCACAACATCGAGCAATCCCGCTGGCGCGCTGGTTAAGGCGAGGCTTGTGGCATTCCAGGCAGCCACGACGCCATTCGCGTGGAGCCCCAGGTAACGGTCGCCCCAGGGCACAACGCTGAGCAGATTGGTTTCCGACAGCCGGTTCGTCGTCCAGTGGTCCCAAGTCGTCACCCGTCCATCCGTGTCGATTGCATAACTCCGTCCGTACGCCATCGGTCCCGCGGAGATGGCGGTCACTTCTCCAAGACCCGCCGGAGTCGCTGTCGCCAGGTCATAATTCAGGCCGCCCCAGACCACGATGCCGCCGCGCGCAGACGGAATCGAAAGGAAGGGCGATCGATAGACATTCAGGATTGCGGGATCGCTAGTGACGGTGACGCCTGCGGAGGTCACCGCAATGCTATATTCGCCACCATCCGCGAGCTGCAGATTCGTGAGTAAAAGCGAGCTGGCCTCGGCTCCGGAAATGTTGGTGCCGTTGTGGCGCCATTGCCAGGTGACGGGTTCCTCGCTCCACGCCCGCACCTTCAACTCAAAGGATTGACCGACGTCGCGGTCCCCGCCCTCGGGCTGATCAGTAATCGCCGGTCCCGGAGGCGCCGACAGAACAGTTAACCCGGCGATGTCGAAGAGCTGCTCTCCCGCGTCAAACTGCACCGCCGCTGTGTAGTTACCAGCGTCGCCAGCCGACAGCGTCTCTATCCACAAGGTCGAGTTCGTTTGGCTGGACAGTTCTGTGCCGTCACGGAACCAGCGGTATTCTCGGGCCAGGCCGCAGCCCTGCCCGGCATCGAGGATGATGCGGCGCCCGACATAATTGGTCAAAACCGCGCGGGCAACGGTCACGACCTGGGTCGGGGAATAGAGCGAGCCACCGGCGACTGTGGCCCGGTACCGGTACGTTCCGGCGATCGACGGACGCGCGTTCCACACCGTGAAGCTGCTGTTGGTCTCGCCCGGGATATCTATGCCATTGAGCTGCCATTGAAAGGCAGGAGGCGCAACCCCGGAGGCGCTGGAATTGATTTTCAAAGTGTCGTCAAACCCGAGATTGGGGGAGGAGCACGAAATGTTCAGTCCCGGTTTGGGATAGACCTCGAGCGCAACGACGGAACTGGTCACAGATCCTGCCACGTTAGTGATGACAACGTAGTAGTTCCCGCCTTTCGAATACCCGGCGTTTGGAACGACAAGACTGCTGGTCGTTCCGCCGGCAACCGGTACTACCCCGAAATACCATTGAAAAGTCAGCGGTGTCGTGCCGCTGGCTGTGACCTGAAACAAACTCGTGTCACCATTGAACACCCGGGATGCCTGCGGCTGTGCAACAATGGCCGGCGGCGCAATCAGTCGCGCGACCTGGCTAAACACGACAGCCGTCCCATCCTGGACCCGCAGGCGATAATCGCCGAAATCGGCATAGCCCGGACTAATAAGGTTCAGCGACAGGATCGTTTGCGCGGACAGATCCGTCCCATCCTTCTGCCACTGGAACGCTGCCGAATCTGATCCGGCCACGAACGCGGTCAACGTGATGGGCTGGCCTGGAACGATGAACACATCGGCGGGTTGTCGGAGCACGGCCGGCGCCGGCACCACTGCAAATGCGAAATTGCCGCCGACGGACATGGACTGAATCTCACCGATCTGCTCGGGAGCCGCCACACCACCGACTGCCGCGCCCCAGACCACCAGCGTGCCGTCCGCGAGCAGTGCCAGGCTCTGCGACGGTCCGGCCGCGATGGCCACGACGTTGGTCAATTCGGCAGGAACATCCGTCTGACCCTGTGCATTCGAACCCCAGGCCACCACTGTCCCGTCGCCGCGCAGGGCCAGGCTATGACGGAAACCTGCCGCTACCGCGACCACATTCGATGCTGCCGGGGGCACGGTTCTCTGGCCATTGCTGTTGGATCCCCAGGCGGACACCAGCCCGTTCGATTGAACCGCGAGACTATGGTAACGACCGGCGGCGATGGCTCGGACGCTGCCAAGCAGGATGGGCACATTCGTCTGACCGTACTGGTTCCAACCCCAAGCCGCGACCGTTCCATTCTGGCGCAACGCGAGGCTGTGCGCCCCCCCGGCGGCAATGGCCACATAGTCCGTACCCGGAGGAGGCGAAGCCTGGCCCAGTCGATTGTCGCCCCAAGAAGCGATCGAGCCATCAGCCTGCAGCGCCAGGCTGTGGCGAAAACCGGCGGCGACGCTGACGAAAGGACCGGCGCCGGCCGGAATCGATGTCTGGCCGAAGGTGTTATCGCCCCATGCGACAACTTCGCCCGTTGCGAGCAGGGCGACTGCGTGGGCCGCGCCCGCCGAGACCGAAACCGCATTCGTCACCCATAGCGGCGGTTCGAGTTGCTGCGCGTCATTGAGCCCCCAACCGGTGATCAAAGCGGCTCGTGCAGGCTGGCAAGCCAGGACGAACGCGATCGTCAACGGAACAAAACAGATCCGTGCGACACGGGCGACACGGCATGGACATTTTGGGATGGATTCGCTCACGGCAACAGGATCACGCGATAATGGGTTGGGTCTTCAAACGACTGGGAATCGGTCCAGACTTGAATGGACTCAACGGCGGTCGACTCCTCCGCGGGATACCAGGATTGGAGATCGACGCTCCGTTGCACCTGATAACGCCGGCCGGCCACGGTAGGGAAGGTCAGGCAGGCTCCCATCGAGGGAGGCTTTGAAATGCTCAGGCGCGGACGCGGCGCAATCTCCACATGGAACGGCGCGGACGTATGCGTGTTTCCCGCGTCGTCTACGGCGCGCAGGTACAGGAGATGGTCGCCCTCAATAACCGGCGACCACGTCAGCGACGGTCCCGGGCCGTTGGACGTGACGAGTACATTCGTTCCGCAAACGAGCTCGATATGCGTGATGGCGTGACCGACGAGAGCGAAATCCGCCGTCACCGTAAGCGACTCGCCCGCCACCATCCTCGGCACGTCCAGCATGGCCACAGTCAGCCAGGTTTCGGCGCACCCCGTGCGTCGAGGATCATGACGGTACTGAGGCCAGTTCACCTCCGCGGGTCCGGCACTCACGGCAAGCGCTTGCAGGCCGGCGCTGTAAAATGGCACCAAGAGGCGATCCTCAAGCAACAGTGGTGAGCTGAAGACGGGGCCGGAAAAACCACTGCTGGTGGCGTTGAAATCCCAAACCGGACGGCCGGCTTCGTTTAGCGCGTACACCCAACCGCTATGAGTGCCAAAATAAATCATTCCGTCGGCACCCACACACGCTGAGGCATAGATCCCACCATTCGCCGCAAATTCCCAAAGCCTGGTTCCCCCTGCGGAAAAGGCATAGAGCCATCCGTCCTGTGACCCGACAATGACGGTGCCATCGGGCGCGATCACTGGCGAGGCACTGACCACGCCACGCGCCTGAGCCGCCCAGAGGAGGCGGCCATTGGGGCGAACCGCGTAGATGCCGCGATCATCGGAGCCAAAATAAACCGCCCCATCGCTGCCGACGGCCGGGCTGGACCGGATGCGGCCACCCGTGCGGAATTGCCACCGCGCGGTTCCGTCGGTATTCAGCGCATGCAACTGGCCGTCCTGCGATCCGACGTACACAGCTCCGTCCACTCCAATGGCCGGCGCCGCGGTGATTGAGCTTCCGGCAGCGTACTGCCACCGCAACGATTGCGTCGCCGGATCGAAGCAAGACACCGTTTGGTTGCCGTCGGCAATGATCAGCGCGCCATCGGCGGCCACGGCGGCTGGCAGCGTCGTGTCGTACTTGCCGGCGAACCACCAGGCCGGAGCGCCGCCGGGATCCAATCCATAAAAGCGTTTGTTGGATGACCAGACATAAATCTGTCCGTTATTCCCGACCGCGGGAGTGCTGACGTATCCATCCGCGAATTGCCATTGATTAGACAACGCGGGCGACAGGGCACAAAGAACGGAATCCGCACCCACGTAGATATCGCCGTTGCTCCCCAGCGTCGGCGAGGTTAGTGAGGCCGCGAGCGGGCGGCTGTCGCCCAGCGGTTCTCCCGGGACTGCCACCCGCCGATAACCGGAATCTGGATTGCTTAGTGGGGAAGATCCCAGGTTGTTCACGGATCGGACCCAATAAGAGTAAAGTCTCCCGGGCACTGCCGTCGGATCGTCAAACGTGGTTGCGCCCACCACATTCGTCGCCAGGCAGACCGCCTCGGCGGCGTTGGTACTGGTGCTGCGCCAAACCTCATAACATCCCGCGCCGTCGGCCGTCGCCCAGCCGAGCCGAACGCGGTTGTTATAGGTGCCGTCGGTGGCGCTGACGGATGTGGCCGGTTCCGGGAGTGCCGGCGCGTGAATGTCACGGCCGGTATGCCGCACGTCATGTTGGAACATCGGCCACGCCGTATCGGCCAGCGGACCGGTGCCGGAAACCGATCGGAGCTTGCCATCCTCGGCGCCGACGAAAATCGTTCCATCCGGCGCGATGGCTGGTGAACTCAGTGACGCGCTGCCCAGCTCCAGTTGCCACAGATCCGAACCGGCGGAAGAAAGAGCGGACAGCTGACCTCCATGACCCGAAATGAGGATCGTGCCGTCCGCAGTGACGGCGGCAGCGCCAGCATGCGAACCGCCTGCCGGGGCGTTCCACAGATTTGTGCCGCCCGCGCTGAAGCACCATAGAGTCGATCCGGCGGCCTGGGCATAATTGCCGACAAGGATCGTGTCGCCAACGCCGATCGTCGGCGGCGTGTAGAATGGCGTTCCCTGCGTCTGTTGCCATCGCAAGGTGCCATCCATATTGAAGACTCGGAGGCCTTGGGAGCCACAACTCACGATAATCGCACCGTCACTTGTCAACGCCAGTCCGGGTAACGGTCCGTCGCCAGATGCTGAGAGGCCTGGGGCTGAGACGCTCCACAATACTCGGCCATCCGGCCGCACCGCAGTCAGCGAGGTCCCGCCACACATGCAATAAAGCGTGCCGTCGCGTCCGATCGCCGGCGTGGCAATGCTGCCGCCGAGGTTGTTAGTCCACAGAATCTGCCCGTCAGGACTGACCGCGTACAGCGTGCCGAGAGTTGACCCGGCATAGATCGTTCCATCTTCGGCAATCGCCGGAGTGGTTTCGATGGCATCGTCGGCCATGATCTGCCAGCGAACTGTTCCGTCGGGGTTCAGCGCGAGCAGCGGCGATGCGTAAGGGAACATGTTTAATGCTCCTCGAATGCCCACGTAAATTGTGCCGGTGGGCCCTATGCTCGGAGACGTCAACATGGCCATCCCGGTTAGGTACTGCCAGCGGATGCTTCCGTCGGATTCAACGGCCACTACTTTCCGCCCGGCATCCGGCGCACCCATCACCGGGTAATTGACCGAAACGTAAACCGTTCCGTCCTCCGCAATGGCCGGCGAGGTGTTGATCGCGCCGTGAAGATTCCACTCGTGCAGTAATTCGCCGTCGAACGCCTGCCGGCGCATTCCGGAAGCGGGCGCGCTGAACACGCTGGAACCGGAGGCGTTCCGGGCCTTCACCCAATATGTATAAGCGAATTCCGGTATTGCGGACTTGTCATCGTAAGTCAGAGCGCCGGTCACCGATCCCAGCAATGTTACCTCCCCGAGATTGGGGGTGGCGGAGCGGTAGACTTCGTAGCTGACGGCGCGGAGCGACGAGCTCCAGGCCAGCCGCACATCGGTGACGCGAGTACGGACTGTCGCCAAGAGGTTTGTGGGCGCGCCGGGCACCGCCGGGATCTGAATGGCCCGCGCCGTGTGTTGCGAATCGTGCAGCGGGTGCGGCCAGGCGGACTCGCCCAGTCCGGCGGCGGTGCGGAGGGCATATAGTTTGCCGTCGGATGCGGGCACATAGAGCAAGTTGTTTGTCCCCAGGGTGGCGCGTCCGAACGTCACTTGAAGCAACCTGAAATCCCATTGTTTTACACCGCCGGCGGATAGGGCATAGATGATCCCGGTCAGCGAATCCGAAAAGACTCCACTGTAAACGCTCACATATACGGTCTGTTGTCCATCGCTCACCACCGGCTGCAATGTGCGGTCATAAGTTCCGGGGAGGACGCATTTGCTCGCACTTGAACCGTTCGGATCCAGGCGATAATACGTGTAATCTCCCTGTGCCAGCACGCCGCCTCCAACATCAATGCAACTTGGCCCGCCATCGGCACCATACTGCATCGCGCGGCTCCAGAGCAGTTGGCCATCTGTGTTGATCGCGTGAAACGAGGCGCCCGCGGTGAAGAGCACGCCGTTTGAGCCGATGACCGGTGTCTTGAGATACCCGTCCGCTGTGTTGCATTCCCACAGCAAGGTCCCATCCGGGCGAAGCGCCACCATATGGCCGTCCGTGGCGCCGGCGTAAATGGTTCCATCGGCACCAATGCTCGGCGTGGCCATGAAGTTTCTGCCGTTGGCAAAAGTCCATAGATTACTCCCCGACGGGCTGAATGCTTTCACAAAGCACAGGTCGGCAGAGTAGAAGTCTCCGGATGCGACATAGATCGAGCCGTCGGCCGCGATTGCCACCCCGGTAAGCTCTCCTCCCCCCACAAACCGCCACCGAAGCTGCCCGTTGGCGTTCAGAGCGAAGAGCGCGTTGGTCAACGTGTCCGGATAGCGGGAAATTGCGGCGCTGAAATAAATCGATCCGTCCGAGTCGATACTGGGCGCGCTGCAGGAAGTGCCCCTGAACGGATAACTCCATTTCGGCGATCCGTCGGAGTTGACGGCGTACAGGTTGCCATCGCTCGAACCGAAGACGAGCGTACCGTCCGGAGCCAGTGCAGGCGTGGACGCGGCGCCAGCCGTCGGAAAGGCCCACAACGCCTCCCCAACCGCTGCGGGCCGCCGCATGCCTTGAGCCGGACCGGCAGGATCGCTGGTGCCCGCCGCATTCCGGCTCTGAACGAAGTACCAGGTACGTCACACCCTCCAGTGCCGTGCGATCATCGAAGCTCGTGCTGCCTGTGACGTTAGCGGCGAGCACTTGCGCGTCGGCGAAAATCGTCGTCGGGCTCCGCGAAATCACGTAATACGAGGCGGGTGGCGCGCTGATCCAGGTGAGCAGCACCTTGTCGGTGTAATTGGTGAAGCTGGCAGCGAGTCCGGTCGGCGGCGGCGGCGCGTTCAGCACCTTCAGGCCCCTGGCCCGGTGTTGGGCATTGCGCCTCGACATGGGCCACTGGCCTGCCGCCAGCCCGGCGCCGCTTCCTTCCAACGCGTACAAAACGCCGCCATTGTCGCCCACATAAATGATCCCGTCGGGCCCGATCAGAGGACTGTCCATTCGGTTTGCTCCGCAGTCGAACCGCCATAGCATGGCCCCGTTCGTGTCCAGGGCGTGCAGATATTGTCCGCCGGAGAAATACAGTGTACCGTCGGCCGCCAACGCCGGGGTGGCCCAAATGGGCTCAGTCACGGCCGTCTCCGGCATCGTGTATTCCCAGCGCAGGCCACCGGCGGAGTCGAGAGCCACGACACGCCCGTTGTCGAACGCGTAGTAGATTGTCCCATCCATTCCAACGACCGGCGAACTCAGGGCCTGTGCGTTGCCGGAGAATTGCCAGATATTCGATCCCGCCGGCGTTAATGCTTGCAGAGCACCCTGGTAGATATTGTAACCGTTGACAGGAACCAGCACGGTGCCGTTTGTCACCACGGCGGCCGAAGCCACCACATTGTTGCCGGAACTCCAGCGGGTCGTTCCATCCGGATTGATGCACGCGAAAGCGTATTCCGTGGGGGTTAACAACGAACCATCGGTTCCCACGATGACTTCTCTGACAAAGTCACCGTTCGATGTCCAGCGCAGGGTGCCGTCGGGGTTGATCGCATGGAGACGCCCCTCGCCGCTGGGCGCAAACGGCCGGGCCACATACACGGCTCCATCGGGGCCAATCGCCGGGTCTTCGGCGTACACGATCAAGCTTGAGAACGTCTCCAGCTCGAATTCCCAGCGCTTTGATCCGTCAGCGTTCAGGGCATAGAGCTTGTCGGAGCCGAAGTAGATCGTCCCATCCTCGGCGACGGCGGGTGTGCCGAGAACGGGGCGGGAAGTCGTGAAGCTCCAGCTATTGGATCCATCGGGGGTCAGGCAATATAACGTGCCCTCGCTGCTGCCGACCAGGATGTCGCCTTCAGTTGTCAAAGTGGGGGCGCCGATGATGGAGGCGCATAACTGCTTTTGCCATTTCAGATCGCCGGGCGCACCTGTTGCCTTTGCGCCGAACAGGCAGACCAGCACGGTTAGAAGGCCTTGTTTGTAGCCAAGACGCCCAGGCATGCCTCGATTCATTGTGGCGAGTATGTAAGCACATCTTGTTCCTCGTAAATAATTCCTTAGCTACACTTCTGTATCCATGAGTTTTTCCTTTCCCGTTGGGTTGCGATTGAGGTTGGGGGTAAGCGGTGTTCTCGGACAGCGACATCACCGAAGGGCGCCGGAGGCAGCGACCGTGTCCGCCCCAAAATCCCTCTGTGCACTTCCGTGGCGGCTCAGTCTTCGTCGCGAGCTGCACCCACCAGAACAAATCCGGCACGTTTCGGGGCGGGCATTGGATTGTGATTGCCTTGCACGGAACGCCAAATGACTTCGTTAAGAAGTCAAACCTGGCTATCCTGGTCGGACCACAGCATCTTAGTGCTGTGGAGATGGATGAGCATGATCAACCCCCGCAAAAAGGTCGTATAGCTCGCTTTTTGCCCTCATTTTTCGTCCTGTATTCTGCCGCCGCCTGGCGGCTAAGCTCTCAGCCGTACCAAGGTCCAATCGGTGCATGCTCCCCCGGATACGTCTTTACACATCGCGGACGGGCGCGTTTTCGGGAGGTCGATACTTCGCCCCGCCCGATGATCGAAGGGGGTGAGTATCTGTGATCGACATGTCACGGAGGAATCGGAGGATTAGGTGTTGCGAGAAATGCGATCCTGAATATGGCGCAATACTTGGGGCTGAAAATCGCGCCATACGGCCATTTCGGGCGATCCAGTTTCCCCATCTGCTTCAAGGTCAGGACCATGCTGTGGTCCGACGACCGACGATATACCGGCCAAGATTCCTGTCATTATTCTCTCAGGCCATATTAGTATGGATCTTTAAGATCCATACGCAAGACAACACCACGTTGACAGCAGGCGGAGCAAAGTATAAGTTACGATGATTAGGAAGGGCGAGTGTCCCCAGGTATGAGAGTGTTGATGGCTGGCTTAGTAACATGAGAATCCGTGCCGTCCTATGCGAAGACGACCCGCATTTGCGCGAGATGAACAGTGACGATTATTTTTCACCAGTAATGACAATTAAAATTCACCAGTCCTTCGGCTCCACTACGTCCCTGTCGCCTACGGCTCCAGGGACTCCGTTCCGCCGAAGGGGGTGGCCCCTGGGGTCTGGACCATCAACAACAACAAAAGATGCCGGCAACCAGAGTGATTTTTAATTGTCACTGAAGTGAAGAATAATTGTCATTGCACACGGATGCTCGAAATGGTTTTTGAAGAGCGCGGTTATGAAGTATTTGCATTCTCGGGGCCTTCCCATTGCCCTCTGGGCAACATTTCGAGCTGTCCGTGCCCACCAGGAACGATTTGTGCCGATGTGATTCTCTCGGACGTTCAAATGGCGAGGGACAACGGAATCGATTTCATCGAGAAGCTGATGACTAAGGGATGCCGACGTCCATGGTTCGGTCTTATGTCTGGCAGTTGGTCACCCGACGACAGGGCTCGCGCCGAATTGCTTGGCTGTATGCTCTTCGACAAGCCTTTTCAGATCCGCCAGATTGTCGCATGGTTGGAGTGCGCGGAGAAGTCAATTTCTTTAGATCGCCAGTTTTTTGGTTTCAACTGGCAATCGGGCCAAGGCAGTCGCGGCTGTGGGGGCAGTATGTCAGAACTGGGGCCAGGTTGAGGTTCCGCTGTTGCCGGCGAAACAAGTCGACATGATCGCCCTCGTTGCCGAACGTCGGGACATCTTGGCGGTCGGCTACGCGAACAAGTGCTGAAGGGAGAATACCGCGACGCCGGCATCGATCAAGAGGGTGCCGAGGCGCCGAAATGCGTTGAGGAGCAGTTTCTGCCTAGCTTGCGCGTTCGCAATCAGACTGATCGAGCCGAACCCATCATGCTGGCCAATGCTGGTGGAGCGCCGCCCCGAATGCGGTTGCCCTTGGCCCGGCGGTGGGTGTACTCACACGTTCGGCGGCGTTCGCACGCGTATGCCATACGGCCTCATAGTTTTGGTTGCTTCAATCGCCCTCACCGGCGTGTACGTCTTCGTGACTGAGGCGTCGTACTGGTCGAAGGCTCTGGTTATGGGACTGCTGTTGGTGTCATTTGTGTGGCGCTACGGCATGTTCCTTCAAGTCGCGCTCGGCATTTTTCTCTCACTCTATTTCACGTATCCGAAGTCGCGTTCTTAATGGAACCTGGGTATCCTGGTCGGACCACAGCATCTTAGTGCTGTGGAGATGGATGAGCATGATCAACCCCCGCAAAAAGGTCGTATAGCTCGCTTTTTGCCCTCATTTTTCGTCCTGTATTCTGCCGCCGCCTGGCGGCTAAGCTCTCAGCCGTACCAAGGTCCAATCGGTGCATGCTCCCCCGGATACGTCTTTACACATCGCGGACGGGCGCGTTTTCGGGAGGTCGCCCCGCCCGATGATCGAAGGGGGTGAGTATCTGTGATCGACATGTCACGGAGGAATCGGAGGATTAGGTGTTGCGAGAAATGCGATCCTGAATATGGCGCAATATTTGGGGCTGAAAATCGCGCCATACGGCCATTTCGGGCGATCCAGTTTCCCCATCTGCTTCAAGGTCAGGACCATGCTGTGGTCCGACGACCGACGATATGTCAACAACAATGTCACGGCGGACGTACTCGTGACGACTGAGCCCGCACCCGGACATCTGCGACTCAACTGGAACTCGACCTTCATCCATTACGGAGGGTTCTTCGCGGGTATGGCGCAGTCTGGCGATCCTCAACTCGACGGCGACGGCCCGGGTCCAATTACTCTGGAAGAGAAAAAAACTCTGCACGCTGCTTATGGTGAATCCACGAACATGGATGCCGGTAGGGTGACCAAACCGAACCAAGCGAAGATAGACCAGTTACCAGAGCACGTGTTGGATTACGGTCAGGAAGTGGCGGCCGCGCAATTGCGGAAGGATTTTCAGTGGATCCAGGAAGCCAACATGGGACTTCGAGAGCCGCCACCAGGAGTCACGCTTCAGAAATGGATGAAAATTCGGATGAACTCCATACACACCCAGTATGCCCGTTTGCAGTCCGTAAACAACTCGCTGTTTCGCCGTTTTGGCCGAGCTATCAACAGGTTTTTCCCGTTTGTTGGCGGCATCCTCGTTCTCGCCAACGCCGAAAGCATCGCTGCTGATTTTCTCAACGCAGCGCAGGATTACGCCAGCGACATCCTTAGCGGCGAAGATGAGACCGGCAGCGCCGCGATTCTGGCCGGGCGCTGCAACGACCTTGCGCCGGGTGCAGGCAACATTGTGCTAGATTATTTGCTGAGATGACAAAAGCGTTCCTGCTGTTCCGAAACGGGCGGCGCCTGTGCGCCGCCCGTCGGGAGCTGATTCGCCTGGATGTTCCGCTGCTGGTGGACGGACGAAGATTCGAGCCGGTAGGAGATTTCACACATTTCAGCCATGTAACCGATGAAAAGGGATGTTTGCTCGGCTTCATGGTTGATTCGCTTGAACGGGTCAGTAGTGCCGCGGCTTGGCGGGCTTGGTGGGACAGCTTCGACAACCGCCATCTGATCGATTTTTGGCAAGCCTACATCTTCCTCGCCGAGCCGATGCCTGGCGATTGGCATGACGACGGAGCACTGCTGGTCCTTGGCGGTTGGGTATCCGGGGACGGGGCAGGCGAATATCTCTTGGCGATACCGGATTGCAATGGCTATTGCTTTCGCCCAAACGAGCCCACCGTTTTCTGGACGGATCTGGGGTTCGAATTGAATGCTTCGGAAATCACAGAAGAAGGCCGAAGGAGTGGCACCTAGAAAGCAAAGGTGAGTTGCTTCGGTTCCCGCGAAGCGGAGGACGCAACACTTCGCCCTTAGTTGACCCACAGCCCTTCAGGCCCTCGCTACGCGGTCCACGTCCAACCCCTCCCAAGCACGCGGCTTCCAGCCTCTCGCCCGGCAAATTATTTGGCAAAGATTTGGTTCCGCAACAAAGCGCAACCTTTTGCAACAAAGTGCAACAGGTTCGAGCGTCGAAGTGAGTTTGCGTGCCAAAAAAGCGATTAAACCGCCGAAGGCCAGCGGCTTAACCTGTTGAGCATCAACGTCAAATTGGTTGCGGGGCTTGGATTTGAACCAAGGACCTTCAGGTTATGAGCCTAAAGCTGCATACCTGATCTCCAAGGGCTTAGGATCAGACTCGCTGGGATTATTTGGCAATTGTTTGGCAATGCCTAATGAGTCTGTTAGAGTCTCGCAGAGTCGGTCAGAAGCTGACTCAAAGAGTCGTATGTCTCTCGAAATTCGTAAATCAAGCAACTGGTGGTACGGCGTGTTCATGGTCAACGGGCGCCGCACCGTTATCAACCTTGGCGTTCCCATCACAGGCAAGCGTCCACCCAAGCGCACGATGCTCGGTGACGATGAATTCGAACAATCGCGCGGCCGGGCGATGGGGGCCTACGACCGGCAGCGCCGAAATCTGGTCGAGGATCGTAACGGCGAGAAGGCGCTGCAGAAGCTGGCCGAAATCAAGACGGGGCGTGAGGTCGAGTTTCCCAAGTTGGCGGACCTGTTCGCGCTCTGGCAACAGATCCCCCGGCGAAAGCCTCCCGGCGAGCGATACGCGCACCAGTGCAAAGTGGCGCTGGAAAGGTTCGTGTCGTTCGTCGCCGACAGGCAGTCCGACTGCACGGAGTTCGTGACGCTAAAGCCGGAAACCGCGAAGGGGTTTATGGCGGCAGAGCAAGACCGCGGCCTATCGCCCAAGACATGGAACGATACGCTCAAGCTGTTGCGGGCAACCTTCAAGCACCTGCACCCGCATTTGAACGACGGGAGTAACCCGTTCCACGGTCTCGTTACCAAGGCGACCGAAACGGTCAACCGGGAGCCTTTCACGGTCGAAGAATTGAAAGCGATCCTGGAGGCCTGCGCCGAGGACGACTTCACGCGTCCGCTGATCGTCACTGGGATGTGCACCGCGATGCGACGCGGGGACTGCTGCCTGCTCAAGTGGGAAGATATCGATCACAAGGAAGGGTTTATCACGGTGAAGACCGCCAAAACGGGCGAGACGGTCGACATACCGATGTTCCCGATGCTTCGCGACGAATTGGCGAAGGCGCGGACGGCGGGGAAATCGGCGTTCTGCTTTCCCGACGCCGCGGAGATGTATCGCAACAACCCGGACGGGATCACCTGGCGGGTGAAGCAAGTGCTTGCCCGTGCGCTCGAACGCACGGCCGTCGACGAGCGCCGGCTGCTACCGGCCGCCTCACCGGACGAGACGCGTTCTCAGGGGCTGGCCTATATCGAAACCCTGGGCGGAACCGCGAAGGCGGCGAGAATGCGTGAGGTCTTCACCGCCTATTTGGATGGTCAGGGCCTGAAAGGAGTGATGGCGTCCACAGGAGCGAGTCGGGGTGCGGTGTCCGGTTACCTGAACGAAATCGAAGCCGCTACGGGGTGCACGGTCGTTCGCGGCCGACGGCCGGCGCCGAACGGCGACTCGCTCCAGGCTGAGCGCGAGAACAGGAAGCGGAAGGCCTCCGTGCGCGACTTCCACAGCTTCCGCGTGACCTGGATCACGCTCGCGCTCGCGGCCGGGGTGTCTCTTGAGTTGGTCCAGCGCGTCACTGGCCACCGGAGCTTGGAGGTCGTGATCAAGCACTATTTCCGGCCCGGGAGGGAGGATTTTCGTCAGGCGATCCTGAGGGCGATGCCAGCCATACTGTCGAAAGACACCCACTGGACCCGCGACACTAAAATAGCTTTCAGGACCGATTAGAGTAACAAAGCGCATTCGTCCGCCCATTGAACATCTCAAAACCACCCGAATAGATCTTTCCAACGAAGCGCACCTTCCAGCACTTCGTTAACGTACCAATTAAGCGATACCACTATCAAGGTCGCAGATGAAACCAGCAAACAAAGCTCAATCAAAGCAAGCGCTCCTGCGAATCTTCTGCGGGACCTTACAGCGAGGACGCCAATAACGATTCCACTACAAGCTGCCACAGGAATTAGGAATGACGTTGCTATTCGGATTTTCCATAGATCGTCCGCGGCATCATGGGGTGCAGCGGGGTCCGACAGGTAGTGCGGCAGTAAAGCAGTTGCAGTCAAAGAAAGCGCCGCTAGTGTCGCGGCTACTCCGAGTATGAATAAGCACACCGGCCCTGAAGGTGCATTTGTCCACCTGGCGCCTACTGATGACGACAAGGGACTGGTATTGTCTATAGAGCTCATTCCAGTTTGACTCCTAGCTTGCTTGCCACCTGAGTTTTCGTAGTGCGGCTAATTTCGGGTGGCGACACCAACCAATCGACCGTCACTTGCGTCGACATTAAGTATCGAATGTCAGAGCCATCGTGGGTGGCCCCAACAGAATGGAGCACTTCGTGTGCAGCAACGAAACCACCCATCTGATTCCAAGCTTCTGCAGGTGACCGGTGCTCCCATCCTGGAGGCCTCTGACCTACGTCTTTCAAATCGAACTGGTGCATGAACCTGTTGGGCCAGACCACAGCGGCGAAGGATCCGATATTCCCCATACCAATCGGTTTATACTGAAGATTCTTTGCCTTCTCCAGATCGAGAGTGGCATAAAATACTCGCTTCCAACTATCTGTCATACCGCGTTGGCGACCCAGCCGCGTACCTCGCGGTGGGTCATCACGGAGGACTATCCAGGTCACATGCTTATTCACAGCATTCAACACAATGCTTAGTGTCTCCTTGACTGTCTCTGTAAGGTAGCTATCGTCATCACGTTGAACGAAAACGACCACCAACACCTTACATGGATCAAGTCCGAGAGGGTCGACGCCATCAATAGGCGAATTAGCAACGATTACATAGAGTGCGAGCCCGCCCTGTTCTTGAATTGGATCCGGGTTGAGCCATCTCCCCGTTTGTGGACTGTAGAACCGGTAGCCGTAGTAGGCTATGCCGCTTTCCTGATCGGTGTATTTCGTCGAGAACCGGAACGGGTTCTTTTCAGCCAACGTTCCCGTGGTGCGGGTGGGCTCGCCGAAGGGGCCGTACTCATACCTGGCCGTGATGGCGCCGTTCGCGGCATTCGCGAGGGCGCTGACATTCCCGTTGCCGTCGTAAGCGACGTTGTGGTAGGTCGTGCCACTGGTGTAATCAACGACCATGAGAAGGCCACCGACCCCACCAGCCCCTTGCGGTGTGGCTGACAGGTCCAGTCCCCAGACGTAGGTTCGGAGTTTTGCGTTGCTCGCGTTGGCGTTGAGTTCGCCCATCAGATTCCAGCCGTCGTAGAGGAAAATGATGTCGGTCTGTTCCTGCCAGCCCGAGCTGTAGGTAAAGTACTGCTTGCGGATGCGCCGTCCCTGGTGGTCGTACTCGAATACCAGACGCTGTCGGGCGCCGGTGGGTGCGTCCACGTCGCGCTTCATTTCGATCAACCGGTTTTCGCCATCCCAGGTGTAGGTCCAGCGTCCGTCGCTGGTCAGGTTGCCATCCAGGTCGTGCTGGAACGCTTCGGTCGTGGCAGGCACGAAGACCTTTCCGGAATCCGTTTGTGTCCCGCCGTATTGGGAGACCACGCTCACATTGGGGTATGCGGCCGAGCCGTTGGGAACCGAGAGCGGCCAGTGGAAATACTCGCCCTTCCGGTTGGCGGTGTTCCCATTGACAGTGACGCCCGCGGTCGGGTTGGCCAGGCCCATGATATCGGCCACGGCGGGGACGGTGCGTTGTGTTACTGGTTGAGGTAATTGCGCGTGTAGGTGCTTTGGGAGGATGCGCGGCCGCCGGTCGCGGTCCGGTTGCCGATGGTGTCGAAGGTGTAATCGAACTGCTGGCCGTCGACCGGCGTGCCATCGGCCCAATACCGCCGGCCTGAGGTCACCTGGCCAAGGGAATCGTACTGGTAAATCCAGTAGCTGCCGTCGGGCGTGCTCATCCGAGTCCGCTGGTTTGCCGAATTGTGCTCGTAACCGAAGGCGACCGGCAGGACCGAAGCCGAGGCCCCGTGCAGCTTCGAGGATATGGTCAAAAGTCGATTCAAGTTATCGTAACCTCGGCTGCTAACCATTCCCGCGCCAGCCCCGTTTGTAAACCCCACGGTGTTGATCAGAGCCGAATTGGGGTGGTACGAATAGCTTGCGCGATAGGTCGAGGCCGACGCATTGGTCACGATCGACAGGCGGCCGGCGGTATCGTATCCGAATCCGGCGCCCTGCAGAGGTGTGGAGCCGTTCTTGATCGTGACGTCGTTGCGCCGCAAAGAATTGTTGTACGTGTTCACGACCGACAGATTGGCCAATGTTCCCCCGGTATAGCTCTCCGTCAACACTTGGCCCGCGTCGTTGAACGTGAAGGCGGTGGTGATCCCATTCCGGCTGACCGAGTTTCGCCGGCCCCGTCGATCGTAACCGTAAGTCGTGGCAAGTGTCCCGTCGTTATAGCTGATTTCGGTGAGGTCGGCGAACTGATTGGTGGTGGGCGTATCGTCAAACCCGTACTTGTACGTGGTCAGGATGCGCGCCCCGCCGGCCGGTATATTGCGCGCCCAGGTCCGTGTCTTGAGCCGGCCGCCGTCGGTGTAGGTGTAATCAGGTCCGGTGGTCCCAGCGGCGCCGGTCGTGGCATTGGGATAATCCTTCGAATCGAGCCACCCACGGTACTGGTTGTAGTTCCACGTGGTGACGGCGGTTTCGGTACCTGTGCGCCAGGTCTTCATGGTCTTCATCCGACCCTGAGGATCGTACGTGTATTCGACCGGATAAATGCGGGAACCCGATGTCTTCTTGAGCAACCCCGTTGGCTCGAAGGAGTTTGTGGTGGTGGTTCCGTCGGGGAGAAGCTGGCCCGTCTGGCGGAGGGATTTGTCGAAGAAGCTGGTGGTTACTTGCGGTGCTTCGCCGGTGCCCGAAGCCGGCAGCGTCGTGGACTGAACCTGGTCGGCGGCGTTGTAGCCAAGAAACGTGCTTCCGTTGCGGGCGTCGGTGGTGGATGCCACCCGCCCGTGCGGGTCATAGGCGTAAGTCGTCCGCGTGACCTGCCCGCCTCCGGAGTTCTTCCGAGTGACGGAGGAGAGCCGTCCATAGCTGTAAACGGTCTCGACGGAGCTGAGGTCGGGCTGGGTTGTTGTTTCAGTGCGCGTGCCGGTCGACGGACTGTAAACCGTGACGCTGCTCGTGGTGACGGGAGTCGATGCGTCTTTGTAAGCTGTGCGCCAGGTGCGCAGGCCATCGGCGGTTGACTGCACCATAGCTGTCAGCACGAGATTCGTCTGCCCGAAGGTCGAGTACGAATAGGACCGCGTACGCTGAACGTCGTAGCCCAGGTAGGATGTGAAATCATTCGTCGTATAGGTGATGCGGTCGGCTCCGTTGGTGTCGATGACGCTGTTTTGGTTGAGATCGACCGCGACGCGGATCACCTGGCCTTGCCGGTTATACTCGTAAAGCGTCCAGACGTTGTCCGGATCGCGGTCTTTGATGAGCTGCCCCTTGCTGTTGTAAGTCGAAAGCCGGTACGGGCTCGTGGGGCCGGCGAATAATGTCTTGTACGACCGGCCGGCACCGTCCAGATAGGTCTTCGTCGTTTCACTGCTGTCGGTTCCGTTGGCGTTGAGTTTGATCTCGTGGGAGAACTCGCGATACACGCTGCTCTCCAACTCTCGATCGTAATTGTAGCGAACCGGGTGAACGGCAGTCCCCGTCATCTTGGAGAGGCGGCCGTCGCGGTAATAATCGTTGGTTCGTGTCCCGCCGTCGGGATAAAGAGTGATCTCCTGGAGCCGGCCGCTGACCAGGTTGTAGAGATTGGTGGTAATGCCTCCGAGCGAGTTGGTTTCGAACTTGATCCTTCCGAGCACATCGTAGGAAACAATCGCGTTCGTTACCGAAGAGAGATCCGTGCCGATCCGCTTCCGGATCAGGACCCGGCCTGCGGCATCGAGCATGTTCGTCGTCGTTATGCCCAAACGGGTCGAGGCGACCTGGCGTCTCAGGTTGTCGGTACTGGTAAGTGGTGGTGGTCCCGTCCCAATCCGTTGCGGCTTCGAGCCCGCAACAGCCATAAAAGACCTCACGGCTGAGCCCGCCAAGTTGATCCACTTGATAGGATCGATTCAGCGGGTCAAGATAGGTGACCACCGTTTGGGCGCTCATGGCAGTCCTCGTCACGGAGTTGGTGATGGCATATGTGGTTTGGAAAACGGTGCGAGGGGTTTCATTAAGAACGAGCGTCGTGATTTCCGTTCCGTTGAGAATATCCGTCCCGCTGGCGTTGGGTTCCCCTTGGCGAATAGTGGTCGCGCGATAGTCATCCGGTTCATCGTAAGTGTAAAAGGCCATCTGCCCGTCCGGGTAAGCCACGCTGTTGAGACGGCCCGCCAGTTGACGAAGAGTGGCATTATAGTCGTAAGTGTAGTACGTGTTAGTCGTGCTCAGATTAGCGCTATTGTTCCAAGCAAGACCGGGTTGCGGGCACACCTGTTCGATGATCGATGCAGGCCCCCAACCATTGATGTATGGATCGGCCACCAGCTTGCGATATAATCGAGCGACTTCCTGTCCTTTGATCCGAGTCGTGATTTGCCGTGGAGTGTTTGGTTGAAAGGAGCCATCGTCGCCAGCGGCTGTCAGCGTATAATTGTATTCGACCACCTTGCAGCTGGCTTCGTTGGTGGTCGGTGCTTGATCCAGCCAGGCCGAGTACACTTTCCAGACTCTGCCCACGCTATCGTAATAGTTTATCACCCAGTTTCCATTGGGATAATCGATCTGTCTCAACCGATAAGAGTTCCCCGTCGGAGCGGGTCCTCCGTTATACGTGAAGGTGGTGGTTCGGGTGACGGCCCCATCGCCTTCCAGAATCTCCTTCAATTCATCCCGTCCGTTGACCGGTTCGAACTTTCTTCGCACCTTGGCCACGACGGTGCTGCCCTGTCGCACTTCTTCATACTCGTAACGCGTCGAGCCGTTGATTTCGGTCCATGTGTTAACCTGCGCAAGGACCTGGTCGTCCTCGAGGGTCCACTTTTTTGTGGCGCTCGTGTACGTGTACTTATAGACGCGCTGGGCGCCGCCGCGATCTTCGGTGATCCAGAGGCGATTGTAAGGACTGCCTGAGCTGTCCGGATTTTGAACCGTCCAGACGACAAAGGGCGGCATGCCCTGCGGCACGATGTATACTCCGCTTCCGGCGATTTTTGTGAAGTTGGTCTCGGAATAGAATTTGAGCTGATAGGCGATTCCCTGGCCGCTGGAGTTCGTGGCGGTGATGAGCACATCCAGAAGCCCGACGGGTGTCTTGACCTGTCGGAGGATGCCCTGAATCCAGACTGCTTCCGTTGAAAGGCCCCGGTGAAGAAAGCTAAGCCCGGTTGGAGAGGCAAGGTTCGTGGTGGCCGAGCCGGCCGCGACGCGCAGATAGCCGCCCGCTCCTTTGACAGGGTCGGTGCCGAGATCCCAGCGGAATTCCAGCGAGGGGGTTGCGGGAGTGCCATTGCCGAAGCTGCCGCAATCGGTGCAGGGGGGTGCGCCGCCACCACCGGCGGCGGAATCATCCGCGCAAACCAGGGAGAGGAGTCCCTTGTATATGCATGAGTCTTTGGTCGCCACGACAACGACTGCACCATTGGTGTAGCCAGCCGTCACCAAACCGTTTGTGCCGTTGTTGATCGGCTCGATCTTGCAGCCAAGATCGGGAGGTTCGATGGACCAGGAGAAGGGACCGGCTACCCCGGGCACCGATGCAACTGCCGTGGAATGGCCGTCGGCGGCGATGGCGATGCTGGAGGCGGCCTCCGCGCAGGGCCTGCAGACGGGCTCGCCGGGATCGAAAACCACCGGCGGGCACAGCAGCATGATACGCCAGTTACGCGGGCTGGAGTTGAGTGTGAGTGAATTCTTCAGTCCGAGATCGTCCTCTTCCAGAATCCCGTCATCGATCCAGAATCCACTATCGAACCTCTCGACCTCGATTTTATACCCGCAGCTCAGACCAAAAACAATCCTGCCAGCATATAAACGATAATTGTCCGCTGTCACGGGATACCACTTCCAGAGTTCCATTCGGGCTGTACCCCCGGGGCCGCTGCGACCTTCCAGCTGAGGGACAAGACTCGGACCCGGAGGACAGGCCCCCATTGGCTGCGTGTCGTTCACGGTGTCTCCGGCAACGGCGGCCGTCAAAGTCACCGGTTGTGGGTTCAGTCATTGCGGACCATATCAACCCTTGAAGCCCCCAGCCTACATCGATGACCGGCGTCGCTTTGGTTCCCCCGTCGGTCATATCAGCTATGTCTGCGGGACCAGCCATGGCGCACTGAAGCAGGCACACCGCAACCGGGATCGTGGTAAAGGCACGGGACACAGACATCCCCTTCGGTATCTGGATTATCGTATTCATTGAGGCTGAGTTGAGGCGGTTAGTCCAAGACCGTGAACACCTGAAGGCCGGGCACTCCGGTGGTTCCGTTTTCCGAGATCTGCCAGTTGGTTTCGCCGGAATCGAGCGTGTTGTCGCCGTCGCGATCCTCGAAATAATCCGCCAGCCCGTCGCTGTCGTAATCCAAAGGGCGCTCCGTGACCGGGTCCACCGCCACGTAGTGCAGCCCGATATCAAGCGCACTTGTCGTCTCCTTGGCCTGGTTGGCAGTCGTCGTGTAGTGGTACATTCCGCGGAGAGCTGCGTTAGCGATACTGCCTTGGTTGATGAGACTGGTTGAGACCTGGTAAAAGCGACCAAGCGGGCCGTTGGTATACGTGAAGCTACTCAACACCTTGTCCGAAGGGCTATTGGGCTGGAGGCGCGCCGTTCCTCCGATGTAGGCGTTGTGACTATTAGTTGTGTAAGCTCCGAAATCGTACAAGGCGCATCGGTCGAAGGCATTATCCTTTAGGGTCCATGTTCCGACCCCGTACGATTGCAGGGTAAGGATCCCGGAGGCGACCAGGTTGTTGAACGCGTTTAGCGTAACCGAGCCCGCTAGAAAGGTATTCCCGGAGATGATTTCATTATTGACGATTTCGATGGAGGTCCCTGGCGAACAGGATAGTTGCAGGGTTCCCGCATTGAAGCTGCAGTCTTTGAGAATCACGCTCCCGAAAACCCACGAAGTCCCATCAGACTCGTAAAGGTGGTAGCCGTCGGTGGCCGGGGTTTCGAAGTTAGTGAATCGCAGAGTTGCGGTCGGATACGTGCCGCTGGGAGTGTATGGGTTGACGGCCACGTTGGCGCTCACACTTCCGCTCCCCCAATTGACGCTCTGCTCCTGCACGCAAGTGTAACGCGTGATGTGATTGCGCGCGGTGGGCGAACCTTCGCTCGCCAGATTCGCCCCGAACTTCAACCAAAAGCCGCTGTTCCCATAATGGCCGACGGCGATGCCGTTAGTGAGCGTAAGCGTGGAATTGGTTACGACCAGTGTATTGACCGCCACATCGAGTGGATCGTAATGGAACCCCAAATCCGGAGTGTCAGTGTCTCTTATGGCCTGAGGCCCCCAGGTCGTTGGGACCACGACATCCGCTGTGATCAAAAGGGGTGGGTAAGTCGTGAGCTTTTTGATCTCTCCCAGCAGGGTGGCATTTATGTTTGTCGTTCCGGCATTGCGATGGACGCTTCCAGGCGAAAGATAGTGGTTGCCGGCCCCGACCGCCGTCCAGACTCCGCTCCCGCTGCTCAAGACCTGCGTATATGGGGAGTTCAGATTGATCGTGACCGGCCTCGATCCGTAGTAGCTGGTTGTCGCGACAAGGAGGCTGTTATTGACCGAGAGCGAGCTGGTCGTCCCGTACAGTTGGCCGTTGTAATCTTCCGCGAGGCGGGTGGCGGTATTGAGGGTGAGATGTTCGACCGTCCCATTAAAGCTGTAGCCTTTGAAGGCGGAGGTGCAGTTTTGGATCAGGACGTTGCGTGCGACAAAGGTTTTGAAACTGGAACCGTAGCCGTTGAATTGGAGCGGAGTCTGGCACTGGACAAACTGGGCGTGGGCAACCCCGCCGCCGCTGCCAGCCGTATCGTAGAAAAAGACTCCGAGCGTAGCGTACGAACAACGCAGATTATTGAGCAGAGGCGCTCCAGTTGTGATCTTCAGAGCTGGGTTCGCATAATAGCCGCTCAATGGAGCGTTGGTAATCGATTGGCCGACCGTGCTATCGTCACGGCCAGTCATGATTACGGGCCGGTATGCCGACGCCAGCCACGTAATGGGTGTGTTGACGGTGAGCGAAGCGGTATTGGTAGGTGCGTACTTCGGTACGGCACCTGCGCTGAAGGTGGTGTTGGTACCAGAGAGAGTGCAAGGTCCGCTAATGTAATACGTCAACGCCTCGAATACGTAGTTTGTCTGGGTCGAGAGAACCGCAGTCCAGTCGATGCAGACTCCCTGCCGCGCCGGAAAACTTCTGCGGGTGATTCCAGCCAGGAGAAGTTCCCCGGGATTCCTTGCTGTAGCGACAGAAGGCGGGTAACGGTGACCAGAAGACTTGGCCAGGAATTCTTTGGCCCGGTCTCGATTGACTCTGGCTTCATCCGGAGTCGGCGGCAGATCGGCCTGCAGCCGCTCGAGGTCGGCGTAGGGAATCGCTTCTACGATGAACCGGCGTCCTTGAACGTTGATCCATTCGCGCAAAACGGGGACATCTTCCTTGCGGGCCAGATCGAACGCGCGGCCGTGGCCCAGATGCATGGAGCCCCAGTCTACCGATTGTCCCCCCGCCGACATGGAAAGCTCCGGCTCATCCCCTTCCAGAATCTCAGTCCAGACCTCGACAACGGCCTGGTCCAAGCCCAGGCTGCTGGCGGGATCCTCGATCTGGGCGCGGAGCGTAATGTCTTGTTCCAGTCCCCAGCGGCTTACGCGATAGCTCACGTCGGCGATTCCACCGAGCACTCCCGGGTAAACGATGAGGTCGTCCTCCGCAAGGTATCCTGGGGTGTCCGCAATTGATTCGGCTACGAATACGTTTCGGGAACGATCTCGCGCATCGGCCACCGCCAAACCAAGCACACGCGCTTTGAGTTGCTTGCCATCCGGCATGACCAGTTGAACGGCGCCCTCGAGTGTGGGCGGAAAGTAGACCTGGTGTTGCGTGTTGCGCGCCACGGCGCCAGAGTCAAGAAGCTCGATTTCGCAACTGGCCTCGACCCACGCCTGCTCTTTCTCGGACCATACGTTCAAGCCGGTCTCGACTTGAGTATACCGATTGGTCTGCACCAGCGCTCGTCCTTGAGCGTCTTGGAACGGTGCGAGCCTTTCAATGAGGCGCTCATGTGGGCCAGCATTGAGGATAGTAGCTGTTTCCTGAGTCCTTTGCGCGTTCTGGCCAAAGGCAACGGCCATCGTGCAGAGCAATGTGGCGGCAATGCGCTTTTTCATCGGGGTCCTTTTTTGTGTGGGTGGCCACGCAGGAAAGGCGTTCGAAAAGAACGCTGAAGATCTGCGTGGCTTGGCGGAAAATGATCCTTGGGACCAGGGAGGTGTGCGACCCGAGTTACGCCCAAACAGCATTCAAAACTGGCCCTGGTCCGTGCCGGAATATATTCGATAGACAAATGCAGAAGCTAGCGAATTATCGCATTCTCGAATGTTTAAAGCAGCGCTCCTATTGATAATCATGGACGCTAAAGGATCATCGAACCTAGGGGGGTATCCCTGAGACAAGTTCGCCGATTACATCGACCTGTCCCCCGGAAACGACGGCTTGCGCTTGCTCTTCATCGATGACAGAATGTGCTGCGACGTATGGAGTTGGCAGCATTTGCGATTGTTGGCGACCGCCTCCTGGTTCCAACCAAGTACTACTCGGAGGGGACCAGGACGCGATAGAGATGGCATTGGCGCTACACCGGGTGTGGCCGTGCCTGTCCTGTGTGGTGGTCGAGAAATCGGGGAAGGAAATCCTGGTCAAGACCGGTGACACGGCCCATTTCGTAAAGAACTGTGGCCGCTGCCAACCCTGCCGTCGCCGGGTTAATTAGCCCTCTCGCGCCGGAGCCGGTCGCGCCGCTCGCCCGATGTTTCCTTCTTTGATTCCGGCTTGGCGCTGCCGGGAAAGGTGAGCGGCCCGTGGCGGCGCTCGTAATCTTCGCGGATCAACTGTTCCAGGAGTCCGTTGAGGTCGCGAAACCCCCGGAGCCTGGCCAACTCCTGGGCTTGCTGGTAGGCGACGGCGCTGAGCGTGGTATTGAGGCGCTCGCTTTGGACGAGGTTCGGCTTGCGCATGCGCATAATATGCGCATAGAAAAGAGCGCGCGTCAACCGCAATTCCGGGTTGACGATCTGGCATACTATGCGCATAGTATGCTGCATCATGAAGGTCAAGCTCGTTCCCGATCTTCCGCCCCGGCGCCGGATCTCCATTAACCTCACCCCTGCCGCACGCCAGATGGCTGCGGAGCAGGCCCGCGCCAAGCGTCGTTCCCTCGGCCAGCATCTCGACTCGGTCATCGAAGATGAGTGCGCCCGCCGTCAACCTCAACCGAAGGCGCAATCGTGAAGTGGGTCATCTTTCTCTTCGCGGTTCTCCTGCTGGCCATCCTCGTCATCGCACCGCTGCTGCTTGAGACCAGGCGCTGGTGGTGCTGCGCCTGGTGCCGCCGCTGGTTCAACGATCTTCACGAAATCACCCGCCGCCGTCCCTGGCACGTGAGCAACGCTCAAGCCAGTCATGGAATCTGCCCGGAATGCTTTCGGCGGTTCCGCCGGGAGGAATTGGACCGTGTTTCCGCCGAACGTCCATGAGCGCAACCGATGATCTCCTGCAGACTCTGCTCGCGGCCCCGCCCGCTCGGAAAGCAGCGGCGTTGGCTGTTTTGCGCGGGCACTTGCTGGCGGTCGAACCGGGCTCGCAGCCACCTTCCTTCGAGCCTTACCTGACCCTGCGCGAAACCGCCCGTCGCCTTGGTTTAGGCGAGCACACGCTCTGGCGCTGGCGCATCCCGGGGCGCCAGTTTGGCGGTCGGCGGCGTTATCTCCTCTCGGAAGTGACCGCCTACCTGGGCAGCGAAGATTTCAAGCGCCGTCTGGCGGCGTTACGCGCCGAAAGGCGGCAGAAGACAAGAACATCAACCACAACATAACTACCTATGGCTATCCTGCAACAACCCACCAATCAAAATCACCCGTTCGCCGATCAGATCGGAGACAAACTCGCCCCCGCTGGTACATTCGTTGCCACGGTCATCGACATTCACGATGTCTTCGGCGTTCCGCGACAAAGATTCCAGAGCACCGAAATCGAAAAGGTGGATTTGACCTGCTTCCTGTTCGGGTTCCGTGACGGCCAAGGGAGCCCGCACAAGGTGGCCAGCCGGCAGATGAAGATCAGCGGCAACGAAAAGAGCACGCTGTTTCATTTTCTAAAGAGTCTGCTCGGCAAGGCCCCGGCCTACGGGTGGGATTATTGCGCGCTCAAAGGCCAGAAATGTCTCTTGACCGTCGAGCACGTCCAACGACGGGACGGCAGCGGCGTATTTGCCGCCATCGCAGCGCTATCGCCAGTCCCAATTGGCTTCGGGACCACGGCACCCGCTCAGCCGGCAGCTCAGACTCCCGTTCAGTCGGGCCAGCGGGAACCGGCTCCATTCTAACACCCACAGCCATGGCGGTCCTGACCAAGAACAAAGTCCCCGCTGGCCACTGGTATCGCGAGGACGGCACGCCTGTGCACCGGCTGCCCACGGCCGACGGCACCGGCGAAAGGCCGACCACGCTCAAGGATGCCAGGCGGCTTGGGCTCTTTCCCAGTGTGACCAGCATTCTCGGCATCCTGGCCAAGCCCGGCCTCGAAAAGTGGAAGCTGAACCAGGTCGCCCTGGCGACCTTGCGAGCGCCCAAGCAGAACGAAGAATCCGAAGATTACTGGTGCGCGCGGGTGCGCAACGTCGCCTTCGAGCAGGTCGAGCAGGCGGCGGACCTGGGCACGATGATTCACGGCGCCCTGGAGTGCGCCCTGGCGGGCGAACCATACGACCCCGCGTTACGGGTCTACATCCAGCCCGTAATCGATTGGAAAATGGAGTCGGCGATTCAGATCGTGGGGCGGGAAGTTCGGCTCGTGAACAAAGCGGAGGGTTTTGCGGGCACGGCCGACGTCCTGTTCCGCTACGGGGAACGCGGCATTGGGATCCTCGACTACAAGACCCGGAAGACCACACCGGGCGAGCCGGTTCAGTCGTACGACAACCAGGCGATGCAACTGGCCGCGTATGCCGCCACTTACTGGGGACCGGAGAACATCGCTCTGGTGCTCGCCGCCAACATCTTCATCAGCACGACCGAACCCGGCCGCATGGAAGTCGTGAAGCACGAAAACCTGGCGCGGGACTGGCAGGCGTTTCGTCTGGTGGCCTCGCTCTGGCGTTATCAGAAGGAATACGACCCACGAAAGCGAGGCCCATGACTCCACTGCAGTTCGCCAGAGAGTTCTGCGCCAACTTTCAATCTGACGGCTCCTGTCTGGGCGCGTGGATCGCCGATAACGGGTCAATCCAGCTCAGCCGCCCGCAGTCCCGCTGCGTTCTGCCGGCGCGGTGCCGTTATTTCGAGGAGTGTGTCGTCCCCAACGCCGAACCAGTTGAAGGTCCGCAGTCGGTCAAGCTGCGCGCGGCTGTTCGTGAATACGCCCGAGTGCTTCCCCCGGAGCTCAGGATGGCCACCGAATCGACGCCCCGCTACTGCGAATGCGGCGCGTTGCTGGCTCGAAGAAAACGGTACTGCCCGGCCTGTCGAAACGCCAAACGGAGGGCTGCCTGGCGCTATCAGCGGCAGAAGGGATCAGACCGCTACACTTAACGGGGTTTTCGAGTGCTGATGGTTAAGAACTTACAAGGGCGTTTTTGCGGGTCGGCTACCTACACAGCCGACTGCTCAGAATCTACAGTTAACACGCGCCAGAGCGCCTCCTGGAAGCGAGCCCCACAACTGCCGCCGGAACGCCCATGACCTTCGCCAAAGTCTTTCGGCAGATCTTCGACAGCTCGATTGCCGAGGACCCGTATGTGCGGCACATGTTCATGGATCTGTTGATCCTGGCGGACCCCGACGGCGTCGTAGATATGACGGCCGGCGCCATCGCATCTCGCACCCGGTTGCCGAAGGAGGATGTGGTTCGCTGGCTCGAAGCGCTCGAAGCTCCCGACCCGGAAAGCCGCACGCCCGACGAAGACGGCCGGCGCATCGTCCGGCTGGACCCGAACCGTTGCTGGGGATGGCGGATCGTCAACTACCGCCGTTACCGCGAAAACGCCACCCGCGAAATGATCCGCCAAGCGGAGGCCCAACGGAAGCGGGCATTCCGCCAGCGACGGGCTGCGTCCCCCCCTCCATACTCCTCCCCCTACGAGGACAGAAGAAGAACTAGAGGAAGAGAGAGAGCCAGAGATGTCCCGGGTGCGTCCGGGGACGTCCCGGACAAGTCCGGACGCGTCCGGGAGCTGTCCGGGACAGGGCACACACACCGAATGGCCCACTCTCGACGAGGTCTTGGTCAGAGCCCAGCTCCGGGGCATCCCCGAAGACTGCGCCCGGAAGTGGTGGCTTGAGAATGACGCTCGCGGCGGGTGCGACCGGCAGGGCCAACCCCTGCGACGTTGGGAGTCGGCCCTGATCGCTTTCGCTTCTTCCTGGCGTGCGGTCGACAGCCAGCAACGAGCACGGCGTGAAACCGCGCCAGATCATTCGAAAGGGTTCTTTGGATGAATTCAACCTGCCAAGGCTGTGGAAAGTCGTTCGAGAGCGATCCATTCGCCTTCGATGGTCACGTGTTGGGCATTCCACGTTACTGCGGCTCCTGCCTTGAACGACTCGAACAGGCGCACACACTCGAACTCGAACGCATCCAGGCCGCCCAACACGCACGAGCCTGGGAGGAGATCTGCCCTCCGCTCTATCGCGAGACCGACCTTGACCGGCTCTGCTGTTCGCCCGTTGCCAAGGCGGCGATCCTCGACTGGCGATTCAGTAGCCAAGGCTTGCTCATTCACGGTCCGGCACGCGTGGGCAAAACGCGGCTCGTCTACCGGCTACTTCACCGGTTGCACTTCGTGGAAGGCCGGAAGGTTGCCGCTCTTACCTCGACCGGTTTCACGCATGAAGTCGGCATTCGGTTTGGCGAGGGCCACGGTCGAGGCGAGGCCTTTGTCCGAGAGCTGGCCAGAGTGCCGGTCCTGTTCCTCGACGATCTCGGCAAAGGCCGGTTTACCGATCGGGTCGAGGCCGAGTTCTTCCACATCATCGAAGCCAGAGCCGCCAACCTGCGGCCCACAATCCTGACCACCAACCTGACCGCCCAGGCGCTGCGCGGCATCTGTTCCACCGATCGGGCTGAAGCGTTGTTGGGCCGCTTCGCCGAGTTCTTTCAAACCGTAACCGTTCTGCCGTGAAACCCGAGTTCAACGAGGCATTCCTGTCCGACAGCCGCGACCTGGTCGACGGCCAGATTCAGGATTTTGATTGGGACCGCCTCTACCAGCGCCTAGTCGAAGACGCTGGCGAGACCGATCCGCGCCTCGCTGAAGCCGTCACCAGGCTCCTGCAATCGATCGTTCCCTACGACCATCGCCAGCTCCATCCAGAAGCGGTGGGCCTGCGCGTCATCGCCCTGGCCTGGGTGTTGAGCCCGCGTTACTTCGCCGGCAGTCCTTCTCTCCGCGACCTGGCCAAGCGTTGTGGTGTCGGCGCCGCGACACTGGCCCGATACACCGGCCGCTACAGCCGGTTCATCGGCTGGCGCAACCGCGGCCAGCGCCACGCCTGGAATTGGCAGGAGGCAGCAACTGAGCTTCGAACCGACGCCTGAGCATGCAATCGAGCGTTCATAGCAGGGCTGAAGGCGGGGTTCGAACGTTCCAATTGGAACGTTCCGGTGAAGGTCGGATCGGCCTGTGGACGCCGTCGCAGAGGACCGTTGCCTCAGGCGCGAGAACGCGCCGGGGCGTTCGAGGCGAACGTTCCCCCTTGGGCGTCGTGAAAAGCGAGCGAGAACCGGCAGAGCGCAGCATTAGCAGGTCATCTATCAGGATTAGACCAATGAGTAAGGAATCTTTTTAAGTCGTTGATGCCCAGCAGGTCTGGCGTCATAGCCGAAAACGCGTGTGAACACCCGAAAACAAAAAAAACGCGCACCAGTTCCGCCAAATTCGCAAAAACCCCTTATAAATTGCGCTTTTGACGAGCTGGTCCCCCTCGAAAAGCTGGTTCCGAATCCACGAAATCCCAACCAGCATCCGCAATCGCAGGTCGCTCTGCTGGCCAAGGTGATCGACCACCAGGGATGGCGGTCTCCGATCGTGGTCTCGACCCGATCCGGGTTCATCGTCGCGGGCCACGGTCGATACGAAGCCGCGAAACTTCTCGGCGTCGCCAGCGTGCCGGTCGATTTCCAGGACTTCGCCACCGACGCCGACGAATGGGCTCACCTGGTCGCCGACAACCGATTGGCCGAGCTGGCGGAAGCCGACGAAGCGCTCCTGAAGGGGCTGCTGTCCGAACTCAAGGCTGCGGACTTCGATCTCGATCTGGCGGGCTTTGACGCTTCCGCGCTCGACGCGCTTGCGACCGAGCAACCGGAAGCCCCGGCCGATTTCCCCGCTGTGGATGAAGATCTCCCGACCGAGTTTCAGTGTCCAAAATGTTCGTACCGCTGGTCCGGCAAACCCTCCTGAATATGTCTGATCCTGAAGTTGAACTCCGCGACGTCCGCCGAGCCATCGACGGTGTCGACGCGGCCATTGGGACGCTCCTTGCGTCGCGCCTGAAACTCTCGCGCATGGCGATCTTGAACAAGGTGCGCATGGGTCTGCCGGTCATCGATCCCCTGCGTGAAGGCGAGATCCAACGCAGCTACGAACAGTCGGCGCGCGGATCGTCGCCCGTCGCCAGAGCGGTCCTCCGGTGGTGTCGAGGCAACTGCGATGAACGTTGAAAAGCAGCCGTTCCGGATTCCGAGCATGACGGAGATCTCCTCCGTGCCGTGGAACGGATTTAACGCCGTGTCGACCTTCAGTGGCTGCGGCGGGTCGTGCCTGGGTTATCGGATGGCCGGTTTTCGTGTGCTGTGGGCCAACGAGTTCGTCCCGGCGGCGGCGGAGACCTATCGAGCGAATCATCCAGAGACTATTCTCGACACGCGGGACATTCGAAAGGTTCGGCCGGAAGAGATCCTCGACGCGACGGGCCTGAAGGCGGGCGAACTGGATCTGTTCGATGGATCGCCGCCTTGCGCCAGCTTCTCGACCGCTGGCAAGCGGGAGAAACATTGGGGCAAGGCCAAGAAGTATAGCGACACCGTTCAGCGGGTTGACGATTTGTTCTTCGAGTACGTGCGCCTGCTGGGCGGGCTTCGGCCAAAGGTGTTCGTCGCCGAGAACGTCAGCGGGTTGGTGAAAGGAGTCGCCAAAGGGTACTTCCTGGAAATCCTCGGCAAGCTGAAGGCGTGCGGCTACCGTGTCGGTTGTCGGGTCCTCGACGCGCAGTGGCTGGGAGTGCCGCAGGCGCGTCAACGAACGATCTTCATCGGCGTGCGCGAGGATCTCCGCAAAGCGCCCGCTTTCCCCAAGCCACTTCCGTATCGCTACAGCCTGCGGGATGCGTTGCCGTGGATCGTGCGGGGAAAGTACGGACCCGCCTGGCGATCATCGGACGCCCCAAGCCCGACCGTCAGTGCCCACGGTTCATACAACCCCGACACGAGCCATCAGGGACTCGAACTCGTCGAAGTTCGGCTCACGGGCGGAACGGGCGCTGCCTTTGACCACAAGGGGAAAGAGTTCGCCATTGACCAACCGTGTCCAACGATCCTGGGCACCAAGCCCAACCAGTTCACGGTTCAGGAAGTCGACATGTCCCGGTTTGCCATCGCCAAGGAATGGGATCGACTCAAGCCCGGCGAATCATCGGAAAAGTATTTCAACCTGGTGCGACCGCATCCGGATGAGCCATGCCCGACCATCTGCGCTTCGCACGGTCATCCAGGGATCGCTTCGGTCACGCATCCGACGGAACGGCGCAAGCTCATGATCTCCGAGCTGAGACGAATCTGCGCTTTTCCGGATGACTTCGTTTTAACGGGCAACTATTCGCAGCAGTGGGAGCGATTGGGGCGGGCGGTGCCTCCGGTAATGATGGCCAGGATTGCCGAAACGATTCGCGATGAAATCCTCACTTGAAATCCCGAAGGACTGGACCTTTCGCAGCCGGAAGGTCGCCCGTCACTTCGACAAGCATGTGCGCGAACAGTTGCCGTGGTACGAACTGGCCACTCAGGCTGTCGCGCACTTCGGTCGTCACTATATCCCACGTGGCGGCCAGGTCTACGACGTTGGCGCTTCGACGGGGAACATCGGCTTGGCACTTGAAGAAACGCTGAAGGAACGCCAGGCGCGGTTCACCGCGATCGAGGAAAGCCAGGAAATGGCCGATCACTACGAAGGTCCGCCGGAGTTGATCGTCGCCGACGCGGTCGGGTTCGAGTTCGAGCCCTTCGACTTCGCCGTTTGTTTCCTCGTGTTGATGTTCCTTCCGGTTGAAACGCGCGGCCAGTTCCTGCGCCGGCTTCAATCACTGACGAAGCCCGGCGGCGCGCTGATCGTCGTGGACAAGGTCCAGATGCCGTCTGGCTACGTGGGCACCGCGTTCAGCCGGCTGACGCTGCAGCAGAAGCTGGCGGTGGGCGCAGATCCGGAAGCGATCCTGCGAAAGGAACTCTCGCTGGCCGGTTACCAGCGTCCGCTGGATCCGCGAATGCTGCCTGATACAGCGCGGACCTTCTTGCAGGTCGGCGAGTTTGTCGGTTGGATTATCGACCGACCGGAAGGCGGTGTTCTCTCGCAATCCTCTCGACCAACTCCTTGAGATGCGCGAATTGGACCCCAGGACCGGAGAGTTGTTCCAGGATGGTAAGACCGATCCGCTTTCGCTTCGGCGCTTGGACATCCAATACTCGGGTGGGCAGGGCGTAAAAGAGCCACTGCCGCAGATCCAGGGGATCTATCGTTTGCTTATTCCGATGCGCCAGGAGGGCGAAAACGTAAATGTCAGCATGGCGGCTCGCGGTTGGGCTGTAGTGCCCGGTGTTGCCATCCCAGGCGGAGTGTTTGCTGATACCGAAGTCGATCTTGGAGAGACTTCGCTGGTGCCAACTCTGAACGAAGGCGCTGGACTTAACCTCGATCCGCAGCCCCTCACAGGTCCGCAGGTCCCAGCACGCCCAGCACTCGCGCACCCCGTCAGTGGCGATACCCAGGGCTTTGGCCACCACGAACTCCGCCAAAATCCCGCGCGACGTGTTGTCGAGGAGGTCAGAATGACCCCATCTCCAGAAATCCAGGAGGCTGAACTCAGCCAAGCTCGCGCCTTCGTGGAACCGTTCCTGGCCATCCTTCCTCAACACTTCGATTCTGCGCAGGTCGTGATTCATATCCGCGGCGATCGTCTCACGGTGTCCACAGTAGGGCAATCCGCCGGAGCGCAAGGACGAACCTCAGCACCCGCTTAGCGCCCTATGGCAGAACCGGGCACCATCGCTACGCTGCAGCTTTCCCGCCTCAGCGGTCTCACCGAACGCCGGTTGCGGGAGCTCTCGGCCGAAGGTTGGCTTCCTAAACCAGCGAATGGAGTGTATCAACTCGTTCCGGCCATCCAGGGTCTGCTGCGCTACTACCGCGAACGGGAACAGCAACGCACCCTCCAGGATTGTTACGACAGCATCGGGTCCTGCGCTGCCGCGACCGGCGTTCCCGTCACCACGCTCAAGCACGCCAAACGGCGTGGGTGTGCCGCATTCCGCGGCAGCCGCGTTTACATTGCCCAGTTCATCCGCTGGTTCTTCGAATCGCCGGACCGCTCGGCCATCAATTACGACCAGGAACGCGCCCAACATGTCGTCCTCCAGAACGCCAAGCTGAAGGTCGAAATCCGTCAGTTGAAAAGGGAGTTAATTCCTGCGGACGAAATCGCAAGGGTGGGCGCCGAACTGGGTGCTGCGATACGTAAGGTCGTGACGCGACTTCACCGCACCGCGCCGTCACTTGAGGGCCAGCCCGTCGCGACTATCGAAGCGCGACTCAAAGACGAAGAGGATGACATCCTGAAACAGATGCACACGCTCCACGAGCGGTTGGAGCTCTGGCAACAGGGAGAATGATCGACACTGGACGTCCGCCCGGCGCGCCCTTTAAGAGGCTCGCCAGATGTTACCGGTCACTGTCAGCAAACACGGACGCACCCGCTTCTGGGCGGTCCGGGACGGTGCCGGTGAACTCATCTGCGTTTGTGTCTACAAGCGCGGCGCCCTGGAGGTCGCGAGGCGTCTCGGAGCGGGGATCTCCTACTGTCTTCGAGACGCCTCGCCTTTGCGCGAGACGCCGCCCGAGCCAGCCCGAGAACCGGTGCGAGCGCTGCCGACGGCGGTCGACCAGGGGGAATAGCCGGGGCGCGGCCGGATCGCCTTCCTCGCAGGCTCTCAAGATTCCCGTGGACATTTCACCCTATTCACCCGAGCGAGGCTCTCGTTCGGTCCGAACATGACCGAAATAGAACGGAGAACACGATGAAGAACAAAACAGAATCAAAGCATGAACCGGCGGCGAAGGATCAACCGGCGAAAGCGCCGAAGGGCAAACGTAACGGGGCGGCGAAGGCCGACAAGGAGACTAAGGCCGACAGCGAGCCGGTCGACCGGTTGCCATCGAACCTCGAGGAACTGAAGGAAACCAAGAGCGGACTGGTTTCGTTCCTTTTCCTGTCGGGGAAGGATAGCGCGGAGATCGCCAAGGAACTCAAGGCGGCATTCAAACTGCCCGACGAACAAGCCGTGAAGATCGTGCGCCGGATCACGGGCCGGGCGCGGTTCTTTCAGCGGGCCTTCGAACTGGTGAAGGCCAAGTAAGACCGGACCTTCCCACCAAGCCCCCGGAAGCGGGGGCTTTTTTATGTCCTGACTTGGCCGCGAACCGCCCCGAGTCCGGCCGCGAACCTGTGCGAGAGCGGTTATTTCCACCTGCGCCGTAGGAACGTCCTGCCTTCGGTATGGCAGCGACGATACATCCCTTAGTCGAAGGATTCTGCGGGGCCTGCAAACCCGCCGACCGGCGCCCCCCCTGGCAGTGGTGCGAGGAACACGTCCACGTTGACGAAACCTCCCCGATGCCGGGCCGGTGGCGGTCGGATTCCTCCCCGTGGGTGCGGGCAGTGATGGAGGACTTTTCGAACAACGCCGTTCGGGATATCGCCGTCCAGTGCGCCGCGCAGAGTTCCAAAACACAGACCGTGATGAACTGCGCTTGCTGGGCCATCGCCGAAGATCCCGGCCCCGCCATGTGGGTAACCGCCACGAAGGACGAATTGAGGGATTTCGTTCGGGATCGCCTCACGCCAACCTTCGAGGCCTGCCGTCCGGTGAAGGAACGCATGTCCGAGCCGACGCTGGCCGGTTTCGCCTTCGACGGGATGCCATTCTACTGCGGGTGGTCCGGCTCGAAGGCGCGGCTTCAGTCCAAACCGATCCGGTGGCTGTTCTGCGATGAAGTCCGCAATTACCCGCCGGGCCGGCTCGAAATGGTTCTGAAGCGCACGCGCTCATTTTGGAACTCGCGCCGGTTCCTTATCTCGACGCCGGGGAGCAAGGGGGACGCGATGGACACGGCTTACCGCGCGGGCGACCAACGCATCTGGCATTTCGAGTGCCCGAAGTGTCGTCAGCTCCAGCCCCTGAAATTCGAGCAGCTCAAGTGGGACACGAACGAAGTCACCAAACCCGAAGGCAAATGGCGGTTTGATGTGCTCGCGGAGACGATTCGATTTGAGTGCGCGAGCTGTGGAGAGCGGATCAAGGACACGCCGGTGGATCGAAGGTGGATCGAGAGCCATGGACAATTCGTGGTCCAGAATCCCAACGCGCCCCGGTCGCGGGTCAGCTACACGTGGAACGCGCTCCTGCCGCACTGGGTTGAATGGCGCTCAATCGTCGAGGAGTTCCTCGCGGCCGTGGACGCCATGCGTCTGGCTGGCGACATCGAACCGATGGTCGCCTTTGTCACCGAGACGCTCGGCGAACCCTGGGACCTCGACCGGTGGCTGGTTACGGGAGACGATTTTCTCCAGGACCGGAAAGGGGACTATGATTTCGGTGACGTCTGGCCGTTGGAACGGGTGCGGTTTCTTGCCGCCGATCGCCAGGCCCGTGGCGGCGAGCATTACTATTGGGTTTGCCGGGCGTTCGGCCCCGGCGGGGCAAGTCGGCTGGTCGGATACGGGCGATGCAACTCGACCGATGAATTGGAAGGGGTCCGCCGGCAGCTCGCTGTTCCCGTCCTCAACGCGATGATCGACACGGGTTACAAGGCGTCAGAGGTTTACCGGTTCTGTCTGGCGACTGGGTGGAGGGCGATGAAGGGCGATGATGCGGAGTGGTTTCTGGACCGGGATGTCAGAACCGGCAAGACCGTTCGCCGGGTCTGGCGCAAGATCCTGGTTGACCCGACGCTCGGGGTTCGACGGGGTCGCGTGCGCCGGCACCTGCCACTCTTCCAGTGGTCCAATCCCAGCATCAAAGACCATCTGGCCCTCTTCACGCACGGGGTGGTCGGGCAGTGGACCGTTCCCCGGAAGACAGGGCGAGATTTCTTCGATCAGTTGACGGCCGAGGTCCGGGAGGAGCGCGAAGATTCTCGTGGCCGGATCAAGGTCCTCTGGGTTCAGAAACGGCGCGACAACCATTATCTCGACTGCGAGCTGATGATCGATGTGGCAGCGATCATTTCGGGCTATTTGAAGGCAGCGGAATCCAAGGACGGCGCCGTTCAGGGCGCCCCACCTGCTGACAACGATTCGTCGAGCCAGGCTGCGAAAGTCGTCGGGGTGTGACAGGCCGAGTGGGTCTCGCCAACGAGTCTGCCCTCACGAAAGAGAAGCCACTGAGGAAAATGACGGACCTGGTGCGCGTTGGCCAGATCCCGATGCTCGTCCAAGTCCAATTCACGAAGCGCGATTCCCCGCGCACTGCATACCCGGCGTGCGCTGTGGTGGACGCTTTTGTACATCTCACACATGTCGAAGAGCAGGATTTCAAGGCGCTCATTCATCCGACACCTTCCCCTTTTGGACCATGTCGCCGTAGATGTTCCTCGTATGAATGGAAGCTAGGTATACCTCGGCTCGTGTTGCGCTGGGCTTGGATTGTTCGGCCGATGCGCCATTGCAGGAAATCGACTAGCTTGGGAAAGAATTCCACGGGCATGAAAAAGGTCAGGTATCCGAACACGCTTTGGATGGTCTTGTGGATCTCGGAGGGCGAATATTTGTCGCGGCGTCCATAGTAGCTGTCGGCCTCGCGGAATTTGCGGTACCGGGCGAGCAGATAATCGATGTAGCCCTTTTTGCGAACGTCGGCGCCAATTGACCCTTCGGGGTGTTTTGTACGCGGTGCGCGCGGTGTCGTAATCTTTGTTATTGTGTGGGCAATATCGCCCCGGAATTGAGAAGCGTTGATTGAAACTGACACTGCCGGAGACCGTGTGGACGCGGAAGGAGGAGACCAATCGAGTTGGCGCTTCTTAGTTCGGACTTCGGCTTCCGAAATCACTCCGCCTGTGATCTTGCCGTGGCAATTCGCGCAGACCAAGAGAAGGTTCTCAACCTCATGATTATCGGGATTGCCGTCAATATGGTGCACCTGAAGCGAGGCGATCTCTGACGCTTCGCAGAAGGCGCATTGGGAGCCGGCTTGTTGGAAAACCCGCTTCTCTATTGTCCGAGGAGGCTTCGTCCGCTTCTTTGATGGCATAGTTGACATACCTCGGTTTTAGAACGGACCCCAATTACCCCTACTGCTCCTGTTCGTCCGGATAAGGCATAGGGGATATGGACACCCAACCCGGACGCGGAGGAGCGTTGTACCCAATTTGAATGGTCCTATTCTCGGTTGCCGCCACAAACCCGCCGCGATGTATAAGCGCTCGAACCACCGCCTTTCTGGGATGATCCTTGTCTTTTGCCGCCGAACTGACAATTGCCTCGAATTTCTCCTGACCTTGAGGCAGAGGTGCTGACAGTCCTGGCCCCAACCAACGATCGAGCAATTCCGTAGAAACGTTGCGCCGAGACCCGTGGTGGGGTACCTGAAACCACTTAAGACCTGGGAGCTTCAAGCCCACCAAGGGAGCTTGGTCTGCGGCTTCCATAAGAGCGCCTCTTCCGGCATCAGCCGTCAGCAGGATTTTCCGCCCGACGATTTCGCCAAACTGCACGACACTCATTTCATTTTCAGCACTTGTCTCATCAGTTGAGAATACCTCTTCGCCCCAGGCTGAGCGAATCAAGGCCACAACCTTTCCAAAGCTCTCACTCAATAGCCGCATCAGGGACCCAGCGAGGGCCGCTTCGGGTTCAGTAGCGGGTTGAGGTGTCTTATCAGATGAAACGATTAACTGCAGGTATCTTTCCAGGCTCGGAGCCAGAACTGTAAAAGGGCCAATTCTGGTCAGCTGCAATGGCTCATAGATTGGTATCCCTCGATCAAGAGCAATAGTTTCCAACTCCGCAATATACGGATAAGCCTCTCGGAGAAGCCGCTCAAGGTTCTCGACCGAGGTAACGCGAGCGAACTTCTCAAGCAATTGGGCCGCATAGATCCAAGGGCGCAACATCCAAAGCTCACCTACTTCGAATGACTCTATTACCGTGCGAAGACCCCCTGCATGGTCTCCGTCTGGATGTGAGGAGACAATCCTGTCGATGCGCTGTGGATTGCCGTAATACGTCTTAATGTGCTGAACGACACTTGGCCCGGTATCCTGATAACCCGCATCGACGACATGTATACCCACTCCTCCATTCAGTTCATATCGTAGCGTGATTGCGTCCCCACTCTTTTCGGTTTCGACTGCCAGGAAGTCTATTTCCACAAAATCAGCCATATCAACCTCCACAATGCCATCACCGTACGCAGTTGGTCCCTTCTGCGGTCTTGAGCGCCAGGACCGTGGTCACCAGCCGTCGGCCATGCAACCTGGCGGCGCGCCCAGCGACGAGGAACTGCAGACAAAGCAGCCCGACATACGCAATGGCTGTCAAGCCCGACGGGATCTGGAAAAGACCGATCGGCCCCAACACAATGAGGATCATCAAGGCGAAACAGGCGTAATCTCTCGAAAAGAGATACTCCCGGTGCGCCTGGGTCACCGAGGGTTCGTCTGCAACACTTCGGTATAGCTTGTACCAAAGGGCATTCTGAGCGATGGGATCTGTGGGCAAAGGCCCGAATCTGCGAGCCAACTCCGATTGATCGATCCTAGGATCTTGACTAGCGTACTTCGTAAATGCTTCCGAACCCGGAAGCGGATTCTCCCACCGCAGGAACACGACTCGTGCTTTCGCTTCGGACGCGAGCTGGGCATTCAACACCCCGGTTATTGCCAACACCAAGCCGGCTGACGCCAGTTTTGTCCAATTGTCAAGGAGCGGTCTCCAATTCGATAGGACCAAGCTGTCTGAAAGCACAACACCGTAGAAGAAGATCGCATTGGCAACCACGACGGCCGCCAACGGCAACTTGTTTTGGGCCTTCAAAGCACCCGTCATGCGAACACCTATGCAACCCTTGCCCTCGCTGAGGGATCGCAGTGCAGCTTATGGAAGGACCCGGTGGGCGGTCAAACAGATTCACAGCTAATCGTCCGATCAGCTGCGGGGGCTGGCAACGAAGCCCGTTGGCGCATCGATCCGGTGGGCAACGTTCCGCCTTGTATGTGACAGCACGACCCCGACTCGAAGTCCGGATGCTGGTCCGGGCGCTCAAACTGCAACTGACCGGCGGCGAAACCCTCGTTGGCTCCCTTCAGGCCCTGGTGACCTCCAAGTGGGCCTCCCAGGTGGTGAATGGCCAGACGGTGCTCTCGACCTCGGAAGCCGGCGGTTCGGTCACATTCACCTTTGACCGGGCCTACACGCCCGCCGACCTGGCGACAATGGCGGAGGAAGCCCTGGAATGGGTGAATACCCTGGTTGACCCCGAAAACCCGCCTCTGGACGTGCCCCGTTACAACCGGCTGCACCCCACCTTCCACAAGGCTGTCCTATGATCAAACTGCTCCGTCGACTCTTAAATTCACGCCAACGGGAACGTTCCAATTGGAACGTTCCAAAAATAAATTCCGCGGCCTCATCGCCACCCGTAACCCCCGTCCGCCACTACTTCGAGGCGCTCAATGTTGTGGACCACCGAACGCCGATCCCGGCCACGGGACTGCATGTCCACCGGCTGCTGTCGAAGTTCAATCGCCAGCAACTGGCCTCAGTGGCGCGATACCTGTGGGACAACGTTGGGCTGGTATTCTACGCCACGGACCTGGTGGCCAACTATTCCACGCCAATGATTCCGCGGGCGGCGACGTTGGACCGGAAGTGGAACGAAGCGGCCAACGCCTTCTTCGATGACTGGGTGGACCGGGCGGATTTCACCGGACGGTTCGATTTCTGGGACTTGCAGCGGCTTTCCTCGTTCTACCTGGACACCGATGGCGAGGTCTTTGCGCTGTGGAACGATGAGGCCGGATTCCCGCAGCTCCAGCTTCTGGAATCGTGGCGGATCGACAAACCGACGGCGGCGGATGACCGGATCTTTGACGGCGTCCAACTCGATGTTCAGGGCCGGGTTCTGGGATACTGGCTGGATGGCAAAGCGCTGCTCAATTCGAACGTTTTGGTGCATCTGTTCGATCTGGAACGGTACACCAACTACCGGGGAATCAGCCCGATCCGCCGAGGGGCCAACGACATGCGGGACGGCAACGACATCAAGGGCTTCCAGAAAGTTCTGTCGAAGTTATCGACCGCCTTGACGCTGGCGATCCAGGGGGCACCCGTCGAGGAGAATCCATGGGGAAGCCCAGCGGAGCCAGCGGGCGAGCAATCGACAGCGGAAGAAGCGCCCGCCGAATCCAATGAGAAGCAACGCGGGTTTACCGTAGCGGATCTGGTGGCGGGCGACATTCCGACGGTGCCCGACGGCCATGAATTGAAGCAGGTCAATACCCCCAGCGCCCCTGCCAACAACATCGAGGTGATCAACTATCTGGCCGGATGTTTTGTGGCGGGCTTGGGGTTGCCGCCCGCCTTCTTCCTGGATGAGAAGCTGACCGGCCCCAACCAGCGTGCGGTCAACGGGAAGGCGCAGCGTAAGTTCGACCGTCGCAAACAGGTGGCGGCGCGGCTGGGTCGTTCGGCCTGGCAACGGGTGATCGCTTCCGGGATCGACTCTGGAATGCTGCCGTCCGCAGATGGCTGGGCACGCTGCGATTTTATTGGGCCGTCCAAAATCACGATCGATGCCGGGCGTGAGATGGCCCAGGAACGGGAGGACGTGGCGCGAGGACTCATGACGCGTCGGGATCATTACGGCAACCGGGGGCGCAGCTGGCGGCGGGAGACTGACCAGGTGTTTGAGGAACTGGATTACATCCTGGACCGGGCGCAGGAGGTCGCCGACGAGCACGGCATCCCCATCGCGACCGTCATGGCAAGCTTCGGACTGGGCAGCACCAAAGCCGGTTCCTCAGATGGCCCGTCCGGCAAGGACTCCGGCGAGGACTCCGGAACGGACTCGGGCACGGACTCCGATGCGAACGTTGCGCGTTCAGGTAACGATGAACGCGATACTGGCAGCGCAGGTGCCGATGATTGAGGGGCGAGCCGCCGAGGCGCTCTTTCAGAGAGTTCTCCAGCCGGCCAACGCTGAACCGGATTCCTGGCGCAAGGTCCGGCAGGCGTTTTCTCCGAAGACCAGCGTCGAGAGCGGCGTCGGCGTGCTCGAGATCAGCGGTGTTCTGGCGTATCGCCCCGAGATTGGCGCGCTGTTCTTCGACGGGTTCGAGGACAGCGCGGAAGTGCTGCAGAGCTTTCGCAACTTGGAAGCCAACGAGGACGCCCGGGCGATTGTCCTGAACGTCAATTCCCCCGGCGGTTTCTCGGTTGGGGGCGCTGAGATTGCGGATGCCATTAACGGGTCAGGTAAACCGACCGTGGCCTGGGTGGGCGGTATGATGTGCAGCCTGGCATACTGGATCGGGAGCCAGGCCAAGGCCGTCATCTCGACCCGCAGCGCGATGGTGGGAAGCATCGGGGCTTACGTTTCGGTGGTCGATTTCCACCGGATGCTGGCCAATGCCGGCATCGAGGTGAAAGTGTTTCGGAACAAGGAGGGGGCCTACAAGGCGGCGGGGATGGCCGGGGCGCCCATTACTGACGAACACGCCGCCGAATTCACCCGGCAGGCGCAGCGGTCCTTCGACGTGTTCCGGAACGACGTTTTGCGCGCTCGTTCGAACGTTCCCGCTTCAGCAATGCAAGGCCAGGTCTTTGACGGCGCCGAAGCCAAACGCAACGGGCTCGTGGATGCGTTGGGAGACCTGGATTACGCCAAGGCGCTGGCCCGTCGCCTGGCCCGTCAATTGGAACGTTCCCGCTAAGGAAAACATATGCCCGACAAACCACAAATCCCGGACCAGGCGGATATCCTGGCGACCAACGAACGGCTCACGACCGAGAACGCGCGGCTCACGACCGAGCTGAACGCGGCCACGGATCTCTTGGAAACGGCACAAGAGAACCTCACGGCGGCCACGGCTCGCGCAACCACACTCGAAGCCGAGTTGAAGACCAAGTCCGAGGAAGTCAGCCGGCTCACGGCCAGCAATACCGAACTGACAGCGAAGCAGGGCGACTTGAACAAGGCGGTTGCCGCCGAAGTGCGCAAGCTGGGGCTTAATCCCAAGGCAGCCGAACATAAACAGCCCGCTGCGGACGCGGCGCTGACTCCCACGCAACGTGTGCTGGCCGCCAAAGGGGTCAGCTCGCTCGCGGAACTTTCCCGGAAACCGTAACTCCCAACTCCACTCTAACCATGCCCACTACCATCAGCGATTTATGGGTTCCCGACATCTGGCTCGAGACGATGCGGGAAAAGCAGGCGACTTTCCCGAGCCTTCTCAACTCGGGTGTCGTGGTCGACAACCCCAAAGCGGCCGAGCTGGCTTCAGGCCCGGGTGAAGTCGCCACCATTCCGTTCTTCAAGGACATCACCGACCAGGATGACGAACTGCAGGTCGAGGATACCGAGCCCCAGGTGGACAACAAGATCACCTCGGGCCAGATGAAGGCCATTGCCTGCAACCGGGTGACCAAGAATTCGGCGACGGCGTTCTCCGCTCAACTGTCCGGTGAAGATCCGGTCGGCGAAATCACCGCGCAGATCATGCAGCGCCGGTTGAAGCAGCGGCAGAAGACGTTGCTGGCGATGGTTCGGGGTGCCTTCGGATCGGCAGGCGCGTCCGGGGTGAACGCCCCGCTCAAAGCACTGCGGGTGGATGCCTTTGACGAATCGGGCAGCGACCCGACCGCCGAACAGTTGATGGGGATCGATCTCTTCATCAACGGCAAGAGCCTGATGGGTGAGCTGGCGGACGATCTGATGGATGGCGCTCTGTGGCTACATCCCACGATCTTGGCCGCGCTCGAACTGGCGGACGAAACCAGCTTCGACAAAGCCAGCAAAGGTCCGTGGACGATTCGCACCTATCGCAACATCCCGATTTACACCTCCGAATCGTTGGTCCGCGCGGGCGCCACCAACGGGTTCGTTTATGACACCTATCTCCTGGCCAAGGGGATCGTGGCGCGGGGCGAGAAACCGCAGAAGACCGACGTGGTCGATGTGGCCGCGTTCCAGATGGAGAGAAAGTTCGGAGTCAACAACGAGATCATCTACGACCGGACCCGGTTCGTGATGCACTTGAACGGGATGAAGTGGGTCGGAACACCGGCGGCGGAGAGTCCGACCAACGCCGAGCTGGGCACGATCGCCAACTGGAACCTGGTGTTCACGACCGCCAACCGCGTGGGCGCAGTCTGCATCCGAACCAACGGCTAGTGCTCGCCGCACGGGCCACCAAGCCCTTGCGGGCGGCCACCAATATATGAGCGACAAAACCAAAATCGATCCTTACCCGTCTCCGGTCGCAATGACGGCGATCAATCTGCGGAAATTGAACCGGCTGCAATCCGAGAAAGGCCGGGCCGATCGCTTGCGACGGTTGGCCCGACGCAATCGCGATGTGGCCTGGCTCGTGAACGAGCACAACCGCCTGGCCGCGAAGTCCGCGAAGAAGGCCAAGGCGTGACGATCACTCAACAAGCGCGGATTGCCGGGTTTCGCGCCCAACTGGCGGCGCGCGGCCACAACCTGCGGTTGATGCCAAGTGGCCCGGACCTCCCGGCGCTCTTGCAGCCGGCGTCGAACGAAACGGGCGAGTATCACCTCGCCGAAGAAACCTCGGTCACTGACATCGCGTCCATACTTCGCTCGGACCTTCAGGTGGCAATTACACCGGGAGCCATCTTCACGGATGGCACGGCCCAGTACCGCGTGGTGCGGGTCGAGGATCATCCGGGGGATATCGCGGTTCAATTTCATTGCGCAGCCGTTCACCCGTGAACCTCGAAATCGACATCGAATACCGCAACTACGCCGAGGCCATGGCCGAGTTTATCCGGTATCACGGCACGCTCCTGCCCAAGGCGCTGCGATTCGAGGGACGCCAATTGGCCTTGCGCCTGGTCAAACTCACGCCGCCGCGAACCCTGGCCCAAGGCAAGAAAGCGGTCGCCCGCGATATCAGCCGGGCTATCCGGCCATTGCGGCCAAGTGATTTCGAATCGCGCGAGATTCGCAGACTGATTCGCAGGCATGATTATTCGGCTCTCGAGGCGGTCTTCGCCCGCTTTCCCGAGAAGAGCGATCTGCGCGGCGTTTCGGTGGTCCAGGCGCAGTTGCCAGAGATGCACGCACAGGTCCGCGCCAGCCGAGGACGCGTTCTCCGTTTCCAGCGCCGGGTAACTCCCGATGCCGAGCGGGTGCGGGACTACATCCGTTCGACCCAAGAACACGTGGGGCGCGGCCGGTCCGGTTGGGCAGTCGCGCTAATTGCCCTCGGTGGAAAACCCCAGGCGTGGGTTCTCCGGCACACGAAACGGGACACCGGCGAATTCGAGGACCGAGCCGACGTGCGCGGGTACATCCGGATGGAGAACAAGTCCGAATGGGCGGAAGCCGGTGACGAGGATCGTGTGGTGGCCAACGCGGTCCGGTCCCGGACCCAGAATATCCGCACGGCCATCGCCAAGGCGCAGGCCGAAGCCATTCGAAAGGCACTATGAACCTTTGGGAAATCCAGTCCGCCATCGTGGCCTTGCTGCAGGCTGACACCCGGTTTGCGGGTGTTCCTGTGATCGCCGACGACGGCACTTATCCGAAGACGGCCGGACGTGAGACGGCCCTGGCGGGGCCGGGCCTGGTCCTGATCGTGTGGGAGATCGAGAGCGATGGACTCGTGGACGCCGGCAAGACGGGCTTGGCGGCGCACGATGTCTATAACCCGGTCGTGATCGAGGAGAATCCCACCGCCTGCCGCGGCCCGGGCGGAGTGAATATCCAGGCGGAGAAAGCGCTCCAGTACGTCCTGGAAGCGGTTGCCGGACGAACTGGTGGCACGGCCCGCTTCGTAGTCATGGACCCGCCCTTCAAGAATTTCGGCAACGTCAACGGCGTGCGCCGGATCGTGGTCAACCTGAGCGTGCGCGCCTTCATCAATCCCAAATGAACCGACACTTGATTTCCAGCCTGGTCCTGGGATGGGCGGGCTCGTTCGCGAGCTGGTTTACACTTGCCCATCCGGTCTTGTCTCTGATCGCCACGGCCCTGGCCGCGCTGGCATCGGGCTACGCCATCCTGGTGTCCTGGCGAACGGCCAGGCTGCGCAGACTCGAGATCGAAGAAACTCTCCTGAGAATGTGCGAGCATTGCCGGTCCGGTAATCCTCCACCCGAATGTCCCCTCGCCGAATCACAACGTCCGAGCAACTGTCCCAAACGAAACCACTGACGAAATCCTGACATGAACAACATCAGAGAATTCCTTTTCGGCAAGAAAACCTATCTGTCCGCTATGATCGGCGTCCTTTACCTCGTCGGCGTGTGGGCCGGCTTGTACGAGTTTGACGAACGCATCCTCGGCGCCGTTGGCCTCGCGGGCCTGGCGTCGCTGCGCGCCGCAGTCAATCGATCCCGCCTGGGTTCATCCGGCTCGGCTGACTGATTCCTCCCCAACGCTACAAGACTATGAACACCGAAGCAGTCATTATCGGCACGCACGCGCGATTCTTTCGCGACGGCGCAGCATTTACCCTTCCGGCCCCCGGCACCGCCGGGCGCAACGCGGTCCCCGGCGACACCGACCCGGAGTGGATTGACCTGGGCGTCATCTCGGAGGGCGGCGTCGAGCGCGTCGGAGAGGAAAAGGAAGTCTGGGCGCCAGCACCCGGCCGGCTCCAGCTCTACGACGTGCTCACTACCAAGGAGGCGAATAACTTTTCGTTCAAGTGCGAGGAGCTTTCGCTGCTGGCGTTGGAAGCACTCTTTGGCGCGGCTGCCCTCACGGCTACTTCGACCGATTTCGACATCCTCGAGGCGGTCCCCCTCAAGGGCTGGCTGGAAGTGAAGTCACTATAACCAGAAAAACGAACTGCTGCTCACCGTGCTGGCCTTCGTTCACATGAAGGTCAATGGCGAAGTCAGCTTCGGCGACGACATCGCCCGCGTGACGTTCCAGGCGCGCACGCTCCAGAGTTCGCTCAACAAGGGGACATTGGGCACCGGGGCCTGAGCCTAAACTCAACCAGAAAGGTATCCCATGACGAAGATGGACACACTCCTTGGCGGGATGGAACACGAGGTCACTAGGGCCGACGGATCGACCGAGAAACTCAGGATCCGCCAGTTGCCGGTGAGCCTGTATCCCGCATTTCTTGCGGCACAGGATGACGAACCCAAGATGGTCGAACTCCTTTGCGACCGGCCGGCGGGCTGGGCAGACACGCTTACCCCGGACGCGTTCGAGGCCATCGTCATCGCCGGCGAACGGTTGAACGCGGATTTTTTCTCGCGCTGGGTGCAGCGCCGGCTCTCCCGGCAGGAACGGCTCATTCCCGGCATCACCGAACGGCTGGCACTGAACGCGGGGTTGCCCTTGCCGATTGGGTCGCCGAAGTCGCCGTCCAGTGCGGATTGAGCCTCGAGCAAGCCGGCGCCCATTCGATTGCTCAGTTGCGGTTGTTAGCGCAGGCGGCCGTCCGATTAAAAGCCACGGACGGTCTTCTGCATTGCGAAACGACGCTGGCGGCAACCGCGGCGTGCATGACGAAGGACGGCAAGCGGCTCCTGCGCAAACTGCGCAAATCACTTACCAGACAAGCCAATGGCGATAACGAGCAACACCATTGAAGTCCGGCTGGCCTTGAACGGCCTGGCGCGGGTCGAGGCGGGCCTGAAAAGCCTCACAGGTAGCTTTGCCTCGATCAAATCCACGCTGGCGCCGATCGGTGCCGCAATCGCCGGGGCGATGGGCTTGCGCGCTTTGACTCAGAGCGCCGTCGCATTCACCAAGCTTGGGGGTGAACTGAGTGACCTCGAAGCGCAGACGGGCATTACCGCATCGAAGTTGGTTGTGCTCCGCCAGGCGTTTGATGACGCGGGCGTGGGCGGGAGCAAGGTGGGCCACGCGCTCGCGCTGATGCAGCGGGAGATCGCCAACGCCGCGCAGAACGGCGGACCGGCCACGGCGGCGTTGGATCGACTCGGACTTTCGACCGAGGGACTGCTCGCGATGACGTCGGATGCGCAGTTCGAACGCATCGCGCAGCGAATCGCGGCCATCGAAAACCCGGCCCTGCGTTCCGCGATGGCGATGGACATTTTCGGCAGGAACGGAGCGGAGCTCCTTCCCCTGTTTCGTGACGGGGGCGGCCTGCAGAACGCGGAGAAATCCCTCGGCCGGCTGCCCGAAATCCTCGGGCGGAACGTTGGCGTTCTTGATGCAATCTCCGACGCGCTTCAGCGGCTGCCGAACAAATCGAAGCAACTCTTTGCCGGAATCGCCGACCAGTTGGGCAGCACGTTCCGGCGTGTGTTGGGCATCATCGACTCGATTGATCTCACAGGGTTGGGCCAACGGATCGGTGCTTTCGTCAATGTGGCGATCGAGCAGTGGAAGGCGGGCCGGTTCAGCGAGTTTCTGAGCCTGACGATCGAGGCCGGGTTCGAACAGGGCGTCATCGCCGGCAAACGCATCCTGGAGCGTCTGAGGGACTGGCTTGGGTCAGGCGACTTCTGGGCGGTCGTTGGACTTGCGCTCCTCACTACCATCAACGGGATCGCCAAGCTGATGGTCACGGTCCTCGAATGGCCAATCCAGGTCATCATCGCGAGCCAGCTCAAGTACCAGGCGATCATGCGCAACATTTTTGCCTCGGTCGTCAACTCCTTCGCCCAGGAGCTGGAGCGGGTCATCAATCTCGCCATCGCCGCCGCAAACAAGTTGCCTGGAGTGAACCTGTCGAAAGTGTCGCTTGGCCGGGCGCACGCGGACGATGTCTCGTGGGCCGACGCGTGGGCGACGGCGGGCGAGGCGATAGGTGAACAAGGTGACCGGGTCCGAGAGTTCTTCGACCGATCGACCACCGCTGGTCGTGAGCTGCTCGAAATGAACCGGGCACTTACCGGCGAGACGAACAACCAGGGCACCGCCACCGAACGGCTCAATCGGCTGATCGACGAACAGCTCGCCCAACGCGAAGAAACGGCCAAGGCCCAAGGCCGGGAAGTCGAGAACGCCGCGAGTCTCACGACAGTGATCAATCGCAATGCCCAGTTGCGCGATCAGGAACGCTTGGTGAAGTCACGACTGCTCGAACTGGAAAGCGAAAGGGCGCGGGTCGAGGCCTCGTTCTACCTCACCGACGCCGAGAAGTGGCAGGCGCGCAAGCGGATCCTCGAACAAGAGCGCGATCTGCTCCAGGAAAACCTGCGACTGCTCCGCGAGCGCGCGACCGACCCCGCCCTCACGCAACAGGAACGCGAGCAGATCTTGACCCGCAGTGATACGGCCGAGCGCCAGCTCGCCGGCATCGACCGTCAAGTGGCCGGCATCGGCCCAGACCCTCGCGGTCTTAACCAGCAGATGGTCTCTGCGATGACGGCGTTCGAAAACCAGTTCGGCACCACCGCGCAAATCATCGCTCGCGGGTTCAGCACGGTGATCAAAGGCGCGGTCGACGGAGTATCCGAGAGCATCAAGGGCCTGCTCAAAGGCACGCTAACCTGGGGCGACGCACTCCGTAACATCGGCGGCAGCATCATCAACGGCGTGATCGATTCCATCAGCCGGATGTTCGCTGAGTGGATCACCGGCCGGGCGCTGGCGGCGGCGAAGAACATCCTCTTCTCCCAGGCGGAGGGCGAAGCCGATCTCGCGGCCAAGACTCCTGGTGCCGTCATGACGTCCATTTCGAGCTGGGGTATCGCCGCGGCGGTGGGCCTGGCGGCGGTGATGGCGGTGATCGCCTCCCTGGGCGGATTCGCGTCGGGCGGTTACACGGGCGACGGAGCGCGGCTGGAACCGGCGGGCGTGGTCCACCGGGGCGAGTTCGTCATGCCGACCAGCGCGGTCTCTCGGATCGGTTTGCCCGCCCTCGAAGCCATGCGCTCCGGCGAAGCGCAAGGCGCCCCTCCCAACATGAACGTCACCGTGGGCCTGCTGGATAACCGCCAGGACTTTCGTGAGTTCATGGCCCGGGAAGGAACCCAAATCGTCCTGGATCAGTTGAGGCGCCGGTCGAACCGCTTTTCCATCTGATGCACCCGCAATACCGAGGCCAGGATATTCCGATCATCACCGTCCCGCCGGACTGGGATGAAGCGCCAATCGTCACCAGCCGGCACAAGACTATTGTGGCCGAAGCGCTCGACCTGTCGGAGGAACGATTGGGCATGTTCCCGCGTCCGCTCTACGGCATCCGTTACCAGACCACGACTTTGACCGCGCGGGAGAGCGGTTACCTGCGCAAGCTGTTCGAGCTGTCGCAGGGGCTTCCCGTCGGTTGCCCGTTCTGGAGCGACGGCGTCGCGCTGGTATCAGATGCGCCGACCGACAGCGTGAGCCTGACCGTAAGCTCAACCGCCAACCGGCTGTTCAGCGTCCTCAATACCCACGCGCTCCTCTGGTTGGACTTCGAGACCTGGGAGGTCGTTGCGTTGGCGGCGGTCCTCGGCGATACGGTGACATTGACTTCGCCCACCGTGCGGGCGTTCCACGCCGGAGCGCTTCTGCTGCCTCTGGCGTTTGGCCACGTCCGCCGTCCGGACGGCAACAACCTGAACACAGAAACTTCGAGTGTTCTCATCGAGTTCAATGAAGTCTTTTCATCCATCGCTCCAGTCCAGTTGACGCCGGGGCGGCTCTCGGCAACCGCCCTCGCGGCGTGGGAGGCACTCAAACATTTCGACGGAGCGCCGCAGTTTACACCCGGCGTGTCGATCAGGACCGCCGAAGCGTACGACGATCAATCGCTGGGCACCTTTCGCGGCAACGTCACCGGCCTCGTGGACCGGTACCAGATCCGCGCCTACAACTCGACGGACTCTGAATACCTGCTCGGAACCTCGATCATCAACCAGACCAACCTCACGTTTGATCAGGACTACCCGGACACGTGGACTGACGACGTAAGCGGACTGAGCGGCCTGGTCGCAAACTTCGACCAGTCCAGAGTCGAGCTCTACAACGTGTCGGACCAGGAGTACCTGGCCAGTGTCTCCAACGTCTTTATCGCGGCACTTCTCTGGGACCAGAACTATGACTATGAGTACACCGGCGCGGTGAGCGGCCAAGTCATCGGGCTACCGGTCGAACAGCACGCGGAATACGAAGTCTGGTTCTGGTGCAAGACTGACATCGAGTATTTCAAAGGCGTCTCCGTAATCGCGCCGGACGGAACCTTCAGCTTCGCGACCGGCGGCAACGGGGAGAAGATCGCCAAACTGATCCGAAAAAGTGACGGCTCGATCCGAGGGCGAACCGGGACCCAAGGCGCGGGCAGCTTCTTTTGCCCCAACGGCCACGCCGGCTACAAGCTGGCGAAACTGGTCCGCCACACGTTTGGCGTGGTCGCGCTCACTGCGCCACCTGACAACGCCGTTATCGATGGCACCAGCGCTTTGCTGCAAGCGGACGTGAACTTCGGTAGCGGCGCCGTGTCGGTTGATTTCGTCGGAGCCGAGATACCAGACGCCGATGACTTTTACGTCATCCTGCTGCCCGACACGCAAATCTACAGCTACCAGTATCCCGAAATCTTTACGGCTCAAACCAACTGGATTAAATCCGCCATCCAGAGCGCCGGCTGGGACATCGTGTACGTAGGCCACCTGGGCGACCTGGTCCACCATTACGACTCTCTCACCGAATGGAGTGTTGCCCAGAATGCGATGCGGGTTCTTGACGGGGTCGTGCCTTACGGAGTTCTCCCCGGTAATCATGACATCGAGGGCGTTGATGACACCAATTACAATACGCATTTTCCCGCCAGCTACTACAGCGGCAACGCCTGGTGGGGCGGGAGCTTTTCAGGCAAGAACAACTGCAACTGGCAACGGGTCACCCGCGCCGGTGTCGAGTGGATCTTCCTCAATCTGCCCCACGCCCCGAGCGACGTTGAACTGGAATGGGCGCGCGGCGTTGCCAAGGCGCATCCCGACAGTATCGTTGTCCTCGGCAGCCACGCCTACCTCCATCCCGACGGCATCATCCGCCCCGAGGAATCCACGCTGCTCACGCAGTTGGTCCGGCTCTGTCCCAACATCACGCTCACGAATAATGGCCACTACCACGGCCAGGGACGGCTCGCGGGATCGCTCGGGATCCGCCTGATCGCAAGCCAGGTGGTCGATTACCAGGACGACAGCCACGGCGGGTACGGGTTTCTCCGCATCCTCAAATTCCGGCCGCGCCTGGGACGGATCGAGGCCACGTCCTACTCGCCTTACCTGGACGAGTTCAAAACCGATGGGGCCAACCAGTTCAATCTCGACCTGCGCTTTCGCGCTTCATTCATCATCAGCCACCAGGACGGCGTTCAGTCGCCCGCTACCAATGTTCAGTCAACCTGGCTGGGTCTGGTGTCGGGCAAATCCTACATGTGGTGGGTGGTCGCTACCGATGCCGATGGCCACTCGGAACGGAGCACCGTCCGCCACCTCACTGTCGCATGAGCTACGACGGCGCCATCACGGTTTCGACCAGCCGCAGCGGCGGCGTCGGCGGCTGGGGCCTCGTAACGGCACAGGCCGGCTGGAAGACGTTTAAGGTGTCGGCCATCCCGCGCAACTCCTCACCCATCACGGCGAGCGTGTCGGGCACACCGCCCGTGATGGAGACTTCGGCGCCTTTCTTCACGTCCGACATGGTCGGCAAGTCGGTCCTGTTTCCCGGCGACGACCGCGAACGCGTCATCCTGAGTGTCGCCGATTCGACCCACGCCACGCTGATCGGCGGGCCGTTCACAGTCTCGGGTCTCACGTTCGATCTGATCGACGCGCCGGTTGCCGAATGTTACTCGGGCGTGGGGCTGGTCCGGTCGTTCGCCCTGCCGCAGTCCGATCCCAACTTCCGGGTCCTCTACAAACGCTGCTACCTCTACGACCAGGCCATTGCGATCATCTGCGCAGTCAACATGGGCGATCTTGTCCTGGCGCGCCGATGGACCAACGCGCTTCTGCGCGCCCGTTCCCCGGATGGCCAGTTCGCCTTCAGTGTCGACGCCCAGAGCGGGCTCATGATCGATCCCTACTACCGCAACGGCGCCCAGTTCTGGTGCGTCTACGCCCTTCTCTGGTTCCTGAAACACGTCCCGTCCACGGACCTGGCTACTCAGATCGCCGACGCCGTGAATACCTTCTTCACGCTGGCCAACGCGACGTATTGGACGGGCGATGACGCGGGCTACCAGACGCACGCCTTTCGCCTGGGCAAGGGCAAGTACACACTCCCCAGCTACGAGTTCGATCCCGACATCCTGCCGCAGGCATGCGGCGTCGAGCACAATACCGATGCCTTCTTCGCGCTCCAACTTGCGGGCGAAGTTTTGGGCAACCCCGCTTACACCGCCCAGGCGGCGCAGGTCAGGGAAACGCTCCTGAGCCGGTTCTGGGATGCGGCTTACGCTCGCGCGTATCAGGGGATTTCAAGTCCGACCGAGTTCGACGCTGCCCACGCGTTGGACGCCGCGTCGTGGTACTCGCTCGTGGCCCACGACGCCCAGGACCGCGCCAAACAAGAAGACTGCCTGCGGATCGTCGAGGACTACGCTGTGAGCGCAGACGGCGTCCACGGTTACACCGCTTACCGGCCGCAGTACGGCTATCCCGGCGCCGAAGACACACTCTGGATCGAAGGGACGTGCGGCGTCATCCTCGCGTGGTTGGCAGCCGGCCGCGTGGCCCGTGCCTTGCACGAACACGCCCAGCTCGCGCCGCTGCTGCGTTCGGATGGGTTCCCCTACGTGACGCATGACGACCCGGCCAACGAGATGCGGCCCTGGACCAGCGTTGCTTCGTCGGGATGGTTCATCCTCTGCCGGCAGCCAAACGGGTTCTGGGGCGTCGACAATCCGGAGCCGGATGAACTGACGGCGCGGCCCAACTTCACGCGCGTGAAGTTGGGGCAACTGGATGACGCCGAGTACAAGAGCCAGGGGTTTGGGCTCGCGACGCCGTGGAAGACCACCGCGGGGCCGAAGCGGAAACTCACCTACGACTTCACACTCGCCAGCCAGGTGGACATTGGCCAGTTCCGGGAATTCATTGCGGCGATTGATGGCCGCCGGCTCGGGTTCTGGCTCCCGGTGTGGCTCAACGAATACAAGCTCGCCGCCGACGGCCCTGCGGGCAGCACTACGATCACCATCTGGCGTTCGAAGCTGGACGAAGCGGAAGCCGCCTTCAGCCAGTTCCGAAGGCTGTTTCTCTCCAGCGGGGATTCCTTCGAGACTCACGCTATCGTTGGTGTCGACGTAGTCGGCAACTCGGAAGTCATCACGCTCGATTCCGCGCTCGGTGTTTCCTTCCCCGCGCGGAAGACGCTCTGCGGCGGACTGCTGCGCGCAAGGCTGGCGGATGACCTGGTCGAGTACCAGCACATCGAGCCGGGCGTGGCGGACGTGCGACTCAACTTCGTGGAATTGCCCACCGAGTACACTGTTCAGCACCAGGGATCGCGTCCCGTGTTCCTCTATGAATTTCGACGCGGCGAGAATACCTGGCGCTTCGCCAACTACGGCGCCGACATCGTGGCAGGGGGACACACGTGGGCGGCGGCTGACATCACGCATGGTGAAATCAGTTCGGGCCTGGACATGGTCGGTGATGAACTCTCGGTCCAGGTCGCCACCGACGACCCAGACCATCCGTTGCGGCTCTACCTGGACCGCGCCGCGATGGAGTTGACGACGCTTTCGGTCTATCGGACCGACGCCGACAGCCTGCTCGTCGATCTCGACGCCCCGGTGTTCACGGGCCGGGCGAAACGAATTCCGTTTCGGAAAAAGGGTGTGATTGACCTCTCCGTGAGCACGCTGTTCCGGCTCAGCGAAGAGGCAGTGCCTCGCCTCATCATCCAGCGGACCTGCAACCACCGGCTGTTCGATGGCGGATGCGGCTTGAGCGAGTCGGCGTTCACGACAGCAGGGCTACTCGTGGCGGTGAACTCTGGTGATCCGCCTTACGTCGAGGCCTCCGAGTGGGGAGCCAAGGCCGCCGCCGAGGGCGATCTCAACTGGTTCGCGCTGGGCAAGGTGAAGGTCGGCATGGAAGTCAGGCTCTGTGTCGGCCAGGATGGGAATCGACTTTACCTGAACGCCCCATTCCGCAGCTCGACCCTGGGCGGCGTGGCGACGGCAACGCCCGGTTGCGATAAGCGGGTGGGAACGTGCGTCGGCAAGTTCGACAACTTGGGCGGCCACGCGGGCTTTCCGTTCATCCCGTCCGCCAACCCGCAACTCGAGGAACTCACCACACCCGAACCGAACATGGGCAAGAAATGAACTGGTTCTTCGACAACCCCCAACGCCAAGCCGCCCTTCAGGCGGAACTCAAGTCCTGGCGGGGAACTCGCTTCTGGGAGCACGCGACCGGCCGGGCCAGGAAAGGCGTCTGCGCCGACTGCGTTTCTTTTTGCGAGCGCGTTTACGTGGCGCTGGGGGCAATGGAACCGATCCAGTGGCCGCACTACGTCACCCACCACGGCGGCGCCGCCATGTTCGACCTGGTCCTCGAATCGTTGGCCAAGATTCCGCGGCTGGCCGTCGTCTGGACGCCCTCGGGGGATGGTGAACCGGCGTTAGTGGTTGGGGATCTGATCGTGGCCAGTTCCGGCAAAGCGCTGCATCACCTGGCGATCTATTCTGGCGGCAACACCCTCTGGCATTGCGTCGCGGGCGAAGGCGTCAGCCAAGGCAACATCCACGATCCGATCATCCGCAAGCACGTGAGAGCGGTCTACCGGTTCCGAGAGCTCGAAGAGCATGAATGAAGGTGCGCGCATCCTCCGTGAATCCGAGAACGTCGGAGGCAAGTCCCCGTCGCGGGCCGGGCGTCCGTTCACGCTCGAAGCTAAATGGCTCACGTCCTCGGATCAGGCCGTGCCGTTGCGCGTGGTCCACGGCCGCGACCGTGTCGCCGGCATCCACATTTTCCCGGTCTTCGACGCCGGCGCCGAAGAAATGACCACGCAAGCAGGCAAGTAAATGGGCAGTCGCAAAAAGGTCACGACCGGCTACCGCTACCATGGCGGGATCGCCCAGGCGATCTGCGCCGGTCCGGTCGACACCCTGCACGCGATCTACAACGGCGACACCCTGATCTGGGACGGACCGGTCCACCGCGCATCGGCCGATGCCGATGGCAAGACGGTCCTGAACACGTCCCTGGGCGCTGTTCGATTCTACTGGGGACTGGACACCCAGAACATCGACCCTGATTTGGCGGGCGTGCAGATTGATTATGGTAGCGGGCCGATCCCGGTCCCCGTCCCGCCCTGGCGCGGGGTCTGTTATGTGGTCTCCAAGCGCCTGGAGTTCGGTCAGCAGAATTCACCGCCCATCCTCCACTTCGACCTTACCCGGCGTGGCTCGGGCCTGAATCTCTCTGCGCACGAAATCGGAGGGGACGCCGTCCTGCCCGAGGTCATCTTCGAGTACCTGACCAACACGGTCTGGGGCTTGGGCATGTCGGAGAATGACATCGATGGCCAGAGCTTCGTCACGGCGGCGGAGATCGTGATCGCTGAGGGCCTCGGTGTCAGCCCGACTTGCGACAGCGCCACCACCTTGCGCGAATTCGTGGGCCAGCTCCTTTCCTACATCGATGGCGTCCTTGTCTCCCGCGCGGGCAAGCTCGCCCTGAAACTGATCCGAAAGGAATCGACGGAGGGCATCCCGGCTTTGAACGAAGGCGACTTCCTCGACGAGCCGGAACCTTCCAATGAAGGCTTTGGTGACACGTGGAATCTCACGCGGGTGTCCTTCACGGACCGGGACAACAAGTACCAGCAGGGAGTCGAAAGCTACGACGACCCCGCCAATGCAGACATCGTCGGCGAGACCGTTTCGAGAGACTTCAACTTCCCGTTCGTCAAGACCCGCGCGGTGGCCAAGCGCCTGGCCAAGCGGCTCGGGATCAAAGGCGGTGTGCCGGCGTTGGCTTGGCAGCTTGAACTGAAACCCAAGTGGCACGGCCTCACGCCCGGCAGCCTCGTGTTCCTCTCCTACGCCAGGCTGGGGATCGTGAACCGGCTCCTGCGTCTGACGCACGTTCGCGTTGGCGGCGTCGAGCGTCCCGTGGTCGAAGTCGAGGCCGCCCAAGAGAACGTCCGCGATAGCGCCCACGACTACATCCCGCCCCAGGACAATTTCTCGGTGCCGACCAAGATCCTGCCGGGCGGAGCCCGGCCGGAGGTCATCGTGTCGACTGCCCCCCGAGTGTCCTGGTTGCCAGCCCCGCTCAAGGAAGGAAAGAGCGACGGGATGCTGGTCGCCTGCCACCGGCCGGACGGGTACTCGACGTTGCTCGAACTCTGGTGGACCTACGATCCGGCCTCTCTCGCGTTCTCGCGCCTTGAGGTCACGACTTCTTTCCCCGCCAAGGGGACGCTCCTGTCCTGGCATCGCCTGCGCGCTTCGCACTGGCTCCTGCGCGTGAGGATGGATTCGGACCTCGACTACAACCGGCTCCTGGACCTGACCGCGAGCGCCCAGTTCTACGCCGTCGTGGGCCAGCGCCTGTTCCGGCGGGCGCCTTTCAAGGACGAACACCAGGTCACCGCGCTCTGGCTTGCGAATGTTGTCGGCGGCTACGTGAACGCCGCGGCGGACAGGATCATCGACCTCGAGGTATCCGGCGGCGCGTTTGAGACGTCGGACCTGGCATTCGAGAGTGTGGGCACCGACGCCCGGTACCCCACGGGACATATCTACTTCGGCAGGCCAGAGGACTTCCTCATTCACAGGACGGACGCGATCCAGTTCGACCGTCCGGGAGCCAATGCGCCGATTGACCCGGCCACCGGCGAGAGCTACGACACCGGCCGCATCCGTTATCTGCGAACTCCGGTCGGCAAGCCCAAACGCATCCAGCAGGTGAGCGACGCCGCCCAGGTGACGTACGACCGCGACGGCGCCTCGATGTCTCCGGACGGGACGTTCTCCCGCGATTGGGGATCGAGGGTCCTTACCAGCTACGAACAGCTCGACCTCGCGATGCCGGGCACCGAGGAACTCGATGAAGCGCTCTGGCAATTGTTCTCCGGCACGGCCACGGCCGAGCAAGCCCTGGTCGCCGAGGAGTTGGACCTGATCCTTGGCGCCGTCACCGCCATCAACTCCAACCGATACGCACCATGAAACTGACTTCCATCGTTCGCGAAATCTCCGACCGGGTCCGTCTCGCCAAGAGTGTCGCCGGCCTGACAGGCGGCACTTCTGGCGTGGACGGCGTGACCGTCACGAACGGGGGTTCCGGTTACGCCAACAGCTTTGCTGTATCGTTCACCGGCGGCAGTGGGGCGGGAGCGGCTGGAACAGCAACGGCGATCGGCGGTGCCGTTGTCTCAGTCGAGATCACGAATCCTGGTGCCGGCTACACGGGTGCACCGACGCCGGATTTCTCAGCTGGAGGCGGAACAGGCGCTGCGGGCACAGCAATCCTCACCGCGCAGCGATTGGACGCCATCCCCACGGTCAACTTGCCGGCGGGCCTGGTTGTGTTCTTCGTCCTGGCCAACGCAGTCCAGTTCTACGTCCTCGCGGCGGGCACGGATGAGGAGAACCCGCCCGACGTCATTCGTCCTGATGACTTCGCAGTCGGGACGAACGAAAAGATTTGGAAGCTCGCGTCCACGCTCGGCGGAGGCAGCGGTAGTGGCTCCGCGGCCTGGGGCGACATCACCGGGACGCTCGCTAATCAGACAGACCTTCAGAGCGCGCTCGATGCGAAGGCGGACTTTGCGGACCTCGGCGACGCAGCGAGCTGTGACGTGGGACCATCGTCCGGAGACGTGGCCGCCGGCAATCGCGGGATGCCCGCCGGCGGGAGCGTTGGCCAACTCCTGCGGAAAAAGAGCGGAACCGACTACGACGCCGAATGGACGACCGGCGCTCTCTACGGATTCAAGTCCGCCGACGAACAGCGCAACGACGATATTCTGGCGGATGACACCGACCTGGTTCTGTCGCTCAAAGCCGGCCAGAAATATCTGGTCGAAGCCGATCTCTGGTTCTGGGAGCCCGCCGCCGACGGCAGCGTTCAGGTCACCTGGAGCCTGCCACCGCTCGCCAGCAACGCCACTCGCATGGAATCCTTGCTGAGCTTCACCGACGGAGCGCTGCGCTACAAACACGAGGATGCTGCTTCATTCACCACGCGTGCGGACAGCAACAGCGGCTCGGCCATGTGCCAGTTTCAAAGCAGCATCGTTCTGACGCCAAGCGCCGACGGCAATATCGCACTGCGTTGGGCCAAGGAAACTGGCGGAGGGGCCAGCGGCCCGGCTCTGAAAAAGAATAGCTGGGTTCGCGCTGTGGCGGTCGTCTGATAAGAACCCCGCAGCGCATCAAGCGTTAGATTGACTCCTGCCGCCCGCGTCAATAGTCTTTCATTAGTTCCTGGCGAGCACATTGCCGAGATCGAGCGCCGCCATTTATGGTCTCCTTTTCTAGCTTCACCACATCCAGAAAAGGGCATGCAATACAGACTGGGTAAGAAGATCATCCCATCAGAATTGGCAGCAAAGCCCCCATCGCAGGCTTCGAGTTATCTTGTGCAATTGCTGCGAACTCAGGAGCACGTTGCACATGCCGTCGATTACGGGTGCGGCAAGCTGAAGTACGCACCGCACTTGGCAAGGTTCTCAGATGACCTGACCATTGTAGATTCACCACGCCAGCTCGACAGATTTCAGCGAATCGATGGAACCGAGACGACGGTCAGAGAAATGGCTCTCCATCTTTGGCGTCACGTTAGAATTGAAACGGTTGAAGAATTTGGTATCAACCAGAGACCGAAGTTCGATTTCGCGCTATGTGCGAATGTTCTATCCGCAATACCAGTCAAAGCCGCGCGGTCGCGGGCGCTACATGCGATTAGGCTTCGCCTCAAATCCGATGGCCTGTTGCTCGTGGTTAACCAGCACACAAACTCGTGCTTTACTCAGTTCGCTCGGCGGAGTGACACTCGAAAACACCTGGATGGGTGGTTGGTCCTTAATGGTCGTTCATCGTCGTACTACGGGATACTCGACCGGGTCAAGATTGCGGCACTGCTCAGGAATTCGGGATACGAATTGATCCGACAGTGGATCCAGGGTCAGTCGAACTACGCGCTTGCTACGTGCCGACAATGAGCTTGATCAGTCAACCTGAAAGTTATTCCCAGATCTTGACCAGGATCTTCGTTGCGACCCTCACCACGGGAATCCTGTGTACGTTCGGACTTGCCGGGGCATCGCCACACTTCCACAAATTTCTCGAAGGCTGGAACACGCATACCAGCATTGGGATTATCGACAATGTCAAAGCCCTGTACGTTCTTGTTCCCTTGGCGGTGGCCATAGCCTCTCGGGCTTTTCTGCTGCACGACAAGATTTCAGACTGGTGCCGAATCCGGAAGACATTCGACATCAACTTCATCCTGAAGCCGCTTGCTGCGGGCGTCGGATATCCGGTCGCCGGTGACGAATGGATGTCTGTCGTGGAGAATCGAGAGAAGGCTATGGCGAAGACCTTCTACCGCTACGCCAGTTTCACGTCGCCAAAGATCGACCCGCACCTCGTGCGGACGGCAGCCGATCATTGGGGGTGGTTCTGGTGTGGCGTTGAACCCTCGGCCATATTGGTCGTTGCGAGTGTATCCTTTGCTGCTTTACAGGCTTGGTGGCCGCATTTCTGCGTAACCTTGGCAGTAATCGTCGTGCTGCTCTGCCTCTCTGCCGCGCGGTGGTCTTCCCTGAAGGAGCTCGCGAGCAAGCAAGTGGACGAAATCCTCAATACGCCCGCCTCGAAGGATGAGATCCTTGCTGTCTTCAAGTCCATGATTGCGTAATGGGGACTTGATCTGCGACGGCGAAGATCTGCGGCGACTGGATCGGCGCGCCTCTAGGGCTGATCAATGGACCCACTTCCTTGCGTGATCACAGCCAAATATTTGGAATATTTGGCAAAAATTTGGCAGTCGGTCAGAATCTGACCCTATATCCCAGACTCTGACCCAAGGAGGCGGTCGATCAGGATTCTCCAGCGAACCGATTAAGAAAAAAGGGCTTACATTGCTGTAAACCCTTGGAAATTGGTTGCGGGGCCTGGATTTGAACCAGGGACCTTCAGGTTATGAGCCTGAAGGTCTGCCGGTCCCCCCTTCTGGCAACACCACGAGTCGATAGAAACGGATAGGAGAGTTGCTTGACAACGAATCGACGAAGAGGAAAGGAGACGTAAGCAGTGAGAGATCGATTAGGTTAGTCCAGGCATCGAGGCCGGTACTGACCTGGACGCGATACGGGGTGTTGAGCGCTCCGTCGATCCACACGGCCGGGAGACCTTCCACCCTCTGCATTTCGAGCCACGCCGTCTTAGGTGAGACCACTGTGACAACGGCGCTCGCGCTGTTGGTCTCGCCGGCCGAGCTGGAAACGCGCACCCAGAACGTGCTGTTGGTCGTCAACGGCGGGGTTGTGAGCGTGACGTTTGTCCCTCCCAGAGCCGGTTGATTGGTTTGGCCACTCGCGCCCTGATACCACCGATACGACAGGGGTACTCCGCCGCTGCCGATCACCGACAAACTGGCTTGTTCTCCCTCGCGGACGAATTGATCCTCAGGCTCTCGGACGATGATCGGAGCACCGGGATATTTCAGACCGATTAGCGGAACCGGCAGGATTGGTGCAACCGCAAGAGGATCTCCCGTCCGTGGCAAGAACAATTCATTCGAGATGCCTGTCCAACGTCCCGAGAGGGCGGCCCTTTCGAAAGAGCTGCCGCCGGCTGCCTCCCAGGCCCGCACCTGTACCCAGACGCTCCCACCATTGGAAATAAAATAGATAGTGACAGTTCCACCATCCTCCACGAAATAGCCACGCAAATCGCCGGTTCGGAAAGGGACAGGCTCATCCACGGCCACCAGAGTTTCCGGAGAGATTCCTGCGTAAAGTTGAACAAGGTAGTTTGTGCCTTCAAGCAAGACACCTTGATCATTATAAAACGGCGCATCGATGCGCGGATCCAGATTGGAAAAGCGCACTGTCCCTTGGGCTAATGCCAAGGACCCGACGATACTGAACACGGCCAGTACGGATGCTTTCATTGGTTGATCCTTGCGAAATGAATATTGGCGTCCGCACGAGTGTAATTACTGCCATTCCAGTTAACGCTGCATAAATTCGAGCAGTCTCGCCATGCAAGATAAAAGTACGTGCCGTCGGCGCTAGACCATGTGTAATCGTCCGCACAGAAATTCGGATAACCTCCAACGTATGGGTCGTAGACTCCAGGGTAGAAGTCCACCACATTAGCGTTCTCGTCTAAGGACACCTCTGTCTGAACCCACACGTGATCGAACAACCAAGGCGACGTTGGTGGCGTGCTCGCCGTGGTTCCATTGAAAAGATTGGTGAAGGAGGATGTATCAACAGGAAACACATCAAACGTTGCTGTGGCGAGGCCGGTCGTCAGCTTGGCCTTGGCGCCATACGCCCTGATCCATGCGTTATTTGCCGTGTCGCCCTGGCGACTATAGTAACCGATGAAAACCTGCGTGCCGGCGGGGTTTACGGTAATCGACGGATTCCATTGATCCGTCGCTGTACCGTCGTTGTTAACCTTCCGGGCAACGCCAAACGTCAATGAACCGTTGGCATTCGTTACGCCTTCGCTGGCAAATACATCATCTCGGTCCGTCGAGGGGTTGGCAGAAGGCCAATCCGCGTACACCAGATAGATGTGGCCGTTAACCGGATTGACCGCCACCCGAGGAAAGGCATTAGAAACGAAGAAATCGGCTGGGTTTGCCGTCTTCTTGCGCAAGAGGTCGCCGCTACCGTTTCCTTTGGTCGAATAGAGGGTTTCACTGTTGGCATGGGCCGGAATGATTGCCGGTCCTTGCCAGGAAGTGCCCTGGCCAGTCGGAAGCCACTTGTACATCAGTCGATTTACGTAATTCGGATAGGAATAGCTAAAGCCGATGTAAAACACGTAAACCGTCCCGTTTGGTCGAATCGCAATATCGGCCCCTCGTGTGTCGGCCCCGAGGCTGACGGCGTCCACCCAGCTCGTGCCGCCGTTGGCGGAACGCGTGACAAAAACACCTGTTGTTCCGCCAAGGGTTCTAGTGCCTGCAACATAGATGTGCCCCGAAGTAGGAAGAAGCCCGGAGAAGTTGTTTACCGCGATAGTTGGCTTATCCCCCCCGGTCACTGATGAAGGAACGCTCGTATTCACCGGGGTGAAGCTATCCCCATTATTTGTAGATTTCCAAAGGCGAAATCCTCCCCACGACGTCGATTCCCGAGAAGGATTTGCAAGCAAGTATATATGCCCATTGGCGGTATTACGCGCCATCACCGGATCTCCGGCGTCGCCGTAAACCGAACTCGAAGGCGATGACGGAAAGACAGCTCCCTTATCGGTAAAGCTAAACCCGCCGTTGACCGAGACAGACCAGCCAATCGAGCGTGGCGAGACAATTCCTGGGAATGCAGTATATCCGAGATCGTACTCACTCAAGTGCGTATCAAAAAAGACGCCACGATCCGACTGGAGTTCACGACGACGAAACTGCACTCGGACTGGCTGTTCTTATGCGGATCACCCAATGGATCACCAACGGTCGTGTCCAAGTTGGTGTTATTGACCGTCGTTACAGAGACCACGCCACAATCCTCGTACATCGAACCCGAGTACGCGCCGCCGCTAACCTCGGTGCTGACTCCACATTTCTTGACATAATTGAGCATCACTCCGGAGCCGGACGGGATATTGACGTAAAGGCCGGTCGTTGTGTACTCAAAGAGGCTGCTCAGAACCGTGTGCGTCGCCGTCACGCCGTAATTCTGGTCGTACTGGATCCCGCGTTGCGCCCAACGGAAGCGGTCATTTTGGACCGTGGTGTTGAACGTCACATAATAGATCCACAGCGCTTTCGACGCCCTGTGCTGGCTCGGGTCGCCGTCGCTATCGACCTCTCCTGCAACCCCGCCGATAACCTCACCAAAGTTGTTGTCGTTGCGTGATGTGAACACCGGCGGCTCTCCCGAACTGGGAAAGCTCACCGGCCCATAGAGCAGCATGTTGGCATTGTTCTTGAACTTGATCACGCAGCCGGGCTGGAACGTCACCGCGCTGCCGCTGTAATAGCTGGTCTTAACGTAATAGGTGAATCCCGTCTGCAAGGTGGTCGGCGTGCCATCGTCCGGAATGATCACAAAATCCAGAACGCATCCCCGAGGTCGATAGTTCAAAGGTGCCACTCGAATCGGCAAAGTCTTCGTTAAACTCGCCGCTTCTTCGGGATCAGAACCAATGAGGCCCGGCGGTGGCGCTTCCTGCTTCGCGAGCTGCGATCGAGGTTTCCGTAGCGCTGAATTGACAGCGAATCCTGCTACCGGCAAATCCTTCAACATCTGCCACACCTCAAGCCACCGGATTGATTCCACCAGAAAATCACTCGATCCTTCCCCCCGAAACCATTGTTTCAGAACCGGAACGCTGTCAGGGTCATCGCTCAGCCCGCCCAGAGCCAACTGCTCGGTCGTCTGGAAGGCTTTGCCCATCACCATGGCCATTCTGCCAAAGTGAATCACTGCGTCATCCTCAATTTCCGGCTGCCCTTCGGCCTGCACGACCTGCGTCCGCAGTTCAGGCTCAACGTCTACCAGGAACTCCGTCAGCACCTCCAGCCGCACCGTCGCCGGATTCCATGCCGCCGGAAAGTCGGGTTGCTCCCGCAGGATTACGTCGTGGCTAAACAGATTGTGGTTCCATACCAGCAGCACGTCGGCTTGAATGCCATCGAACGCGTCGGCGTACAGGATCTGGTTCGGTGGGAGGAGCTGGCCTCTGACCGACTTCTTGACCGTCCCAATGGTGATCGTTTCGCCCCTCGCCAAATCCGTCATCTGAATGGCGCGGATCCCGCCCCGGATTCGCCGGCCGTCAGAGGCCTGGATATCGAACACTGCTTCGGCATTCAGGTCGGCGCTGAATATCGCTTGGTGGGGTCCGTACTGGGCGACAGCCCCTTCTGGAAACGGCTCGATCACATCCTGGCTCTCCTTCCAGTCGCCATGGTCGAGGTAATGTAACGCGTTTTCGAGGAGGGTAAACTCGTTGGTCTGATAATAGTTGCGCCCGCTGGCGTCTGTGAACGCCTCAGTCTGACCATAAATGGCGTAATCCTGTCCTCGCTCGATGATGGTGGGTCGGCGCGGTCTCTTGAGCGGAGATGATTAGGAAAATGCCGGGGAAAAACCCCAGGTGAGTTGGCAAACTCCACCTGCCCGAGCCGGCGCTGCCGCACGACGCGACCATCGAAGCGTCGCGCTCGGTGGCGGCGCGAGATCGTCCGCGGGGGCGCGAAAGAACTGGCGCTCTTCATCGCGCGACAACGCTGATGGGTTTGCTCGTTCAACAGGATGCTGACCTTGGGGCGCCCTTTAGCCGAATCCCGCCGAGCGTCTTCACCCGCGCGTGAGATAATCGCTCAGCGTCAGTGCGAAGAGCATCGACAGCCAGAAGAAGCCCGCCGCGACGAAGAGCCAAGTGAACCGCGGCTGGTAGCGCACGTGCATGAAATAGAGGATCACCAGCAGCGATTTCACCAGGGCGATGATCAGCGCGGCCGCGACGTTCAATGGACCGAGATCGAATTGCGCGGCGCCCCAGGTGGCCAGGAGCAGAACCATCAATCCGCCCCATACCTTCTGGTAGAGGCGGGTCGTCGGGAATGGGGATTGCGGATTCATGAGTGTCGCCCGATGAGATAGAGCAAGGGATAGAGAAAGATCCAAACCAGATCCACGAAGTGCCAATACAATCCGACGATGAATACCGGCGTATGATAACGGGCGGAAAAGTAATCGTGGCGCGCGCGGAATGCGGTGAAGCTCAGCAGGCCGACGCCCACGAGCACATGGATGGCGTGCAACCCGGTCATCGCCCAGTACAACATGAAAAAGAGCTCGGCCCGCGGCGGCAGGCTTGGAGTGAAGGAGTCTCCGGGCACGAGGTGTTTCACGAAATCCTCGTGGTACTCGAATCCCTTGACGACCAGGAAGCCGATGGCCAATCCCAGGGTCAGAAGGAGCTTCCGGACCAGGGATCGGGTTTGTCCTTCCTGGGCCGCGTGAACCGCCAGCCCCATCGTCCAGCTGCTGGTCAAGAGAATCGCGGTGTTCAGCGTGCCAAAGAAGGCGTTGGTGTGGCGGCTGCCGGCGGCGAACCCTTCGGGATAGGCGTGACGATAAATGATGTAGGCCATGAACAGGCCGCCAAAGAACAGGATCTCGGTCGCCAGGAAGGTCCACATGCCCAGTTGCGAGGCCTCGAACTGCTGGGCGGAGTCTTCGAATTGCTCCGCGACGATTTCGGGACGGTCATGCATTGGACGTCACCTCCCGTGCTTCGTCGGACAATGGCGGATAGTTGTAGGCTTCTTCCGTCACCACGGGGGTGACGGCGAAATTATGTTTGATCGGCGGTGAACCCGTTTGCCATTCCAGACCGGTCGCATTCCAGGGGTTGGGGCCCGCCCGTTTCCCGTGGAAGAGCGACCAGACAAAATAGAGCAGGGGCAGGAGGTAACCGATTCCCAGGATGGACGCCCCGGCGGTGGAGAGCATGTGAAACACTTGAAACTCGGGCGGATAGGCGTGATAGCGCCGGGGCATTCCGAGCTGGCCCAGGATGAATTGGGGAAAGAAAGTGAGATTGAAACCGATGAAGGTGATCAACGCCGCCAGTTGCCCCAGTTTCTCCGGGTACATTCGTCCGGTAATTTTCGGCCACCAGAAATGCAGGCCGGCCATGAAACCGGTGACCATTCCGCCGACCATGATGTAGTGGAAATGGGCGACCACGAAATAGGTGTCGGTCAAATGCACATCGACCGCCGTGGCGGCGAGAAACAGGCCAGTCAATCCACCGATGGTAAAGAGGCCGATGAAGGCCAGGGCATAGAGCATGGGCGTTTCGAAGGTGATGGATCCCCGGTGAAGCGTTGCCGTCCAGTTGAACACTTTGATCGCGGACGGGATCGACACGATATAACTGAGGAGGGAGAAGACCAGGCCCGCGTAAACGGACTGGCTGCTGACGAACATGTGATGTCCCCATACCAGAAAGCCGACCACGGCGATGGCCAGGCTGGAGAACGCCACAAAGCTATAGCCAAAAACCCGCTTCCGCGCGAAGCACGCAATCACCTCGCTCACCACGCCCATGCCGGGGAGGATCATGATATAGACCGCCGGATGGGAGTAGAACCAGAACAGGTGCTGGAACAGCACGGGATCGCCGCCCAGCTTGGGATTGAAGATGCCGATGCCCCAGACCCGTTCCAGGGACATCAAGGCCAGCGTGATCGCGAGCACGGGCGTCGCCAGCACGAGGATCAGACTCGTGGCATAGAGCGACCAGATGAACAGGGGCAGGCGGAACCAGGTCATTCCCGGGGCGCGCATTTTCTGGATGGTGATGATGAAATTGAGCCCGGTCAGAATCGAACCGAACCCGGCAATGAAGATGCCGGTGGCCATTTGGACCACATGCGTGTTCGAGTAGGCGCTGCTGTAGGGGGTGTAGAACGTCCAGCCGGTATCGACGCCGCCCACCACAATCGCATGCAGCGCGATCAACCCGCCAATGATGAAGAGATACCAGCTCAGCAGGTTCAAACGCGGAAACGCAACATCACGCGCCCCGATCATCATCGGGATCACGAAATTCCCCAGCACGGTCGGTATGGACGGGATGAGGAAGAACCAGACCATCAGGACGCCGTGGAGCGTGAACAGTTTGTTATAGGTCTCTGACAGCACCAGATCGCCCTGCGGAGTCAGGAGCTCCATCCGCATCAGTGCCGCCGCCACCGCCGCGATCGCGAAAAAGACAATGATGGAGCAAAGATATAAAATGCCGATGCGCTTGTGGTCGGTCGTCAGCAGCCAGGATCGCACCGTGTGCCCGGCGCTAAGGTAATTCCCGGCCGTGTCGGGCTTGGGGTGGCTTTCGCGCGGGAGCGTGACAGTGTCCGGGTTCATCGATCTTCGGGGAGGCATCCGCGGGTTGATGATACGATCTGGCGCCGGATGATCATGGGGACCCTTCCGGTTGAATATTGCCGAGGCTTTTGACGTAGGCGATCAGCTCCAGAAGTTGTTCTTCCGTGAGTTGTCCCTGGTAGGTCGGCATCAAAGGCTCATATCCGGCGGCGACTTCCGAATTGGGCAGCAGAATGGAATCACGCAGATAACGCGCGTCCGCCCGGACAAACGTGCCATTGGTGAGCGGCACCATTCGGCCTTCGAGGCCTTCGAGGCGCGGGGCGCGCACGACACTGCTGCCGACGTGACAACCGCTGCACCCGACTTCGCGGAACAATCGTGCGCCGGATTGTTCGAGCGTGTTGGTCACGCCGCCACGCGCGAGCCATGCCTGGTAATCCTCCGGCGCCATGATGTGGACCAGGCCGATCATCCCGGCATGCTCCGCCCCGCAATATTCGGCGCAGAACAGATGGTAAACACCCACTTTCGTCGGGCGAAACCACATCGTTGTGAACCGTCCCGGGACAGCATCCTGTTTGAGGCGGAAGGCCGGAATGAAAAAACTGTGAATCACGTCTTCCGACGCCAGCGTGATCCTCACCGCCTGTCCCACCGGGAGGTGCAGTTCGTTGATTTCGCGGTTGCCTTCCTGATGTTGGATCTTCCACATCCATTGCTTGCCGACGACGTTGATTTCGAGGGCGTCGCGCGGGGGCGACTCCAAATCGTAATACAGCCAGCCGCTCCAGCCAAAAAGGCCCATCGCCATCAGGAATGGGATGAGGCTCCAGGTCGCCTCGATCTTCAGCGTCGAGATTCTTAGGGGCTGTCGATTCGCCCGGCGATTCGCCCGGTATCGCAAAAGAAACCAGGTCATCGGGACGAACACCAGCAGGATAAAAAACAAGCTCACGCCGAGGAGCACGAAATACAAAACATCCACTCGGCCTGCGCTCGTCGCGGCGGATTCGGGATAAAGCGGAACGTTCACGTTCCGTCCTCCATGGTCTCCGGCGTCGAGTCTGATCGGATTGCCGATCCGGGGGCGGCGGGCAGGTGCCGCCGCCGCTTCAACGACACGATCATCGCCGCCACGGCCAGGATCGTCAGAATTCCGCCCGCACGGACCACGCCCATGATGAGATTGCCGTACTTTCCGGTGAGCGGCTGGTAATGGAAGCAAAGCAGAATGAACTGGCGGATGGGGGACCCGATGCCGCCGGCGCCCGCCTCGCGGAGTGCGGTGTTCAAGTCCGAGCCAGAGTACTCGACGCCGAAGAGGTAGTGGGAGATTTTACCTTGCGGGGTGAGGATGATGAGACCACTGGGATGCGCATACTGCGCGAGCCCGGCATCGTAGGCGTAGTGGTAACCCGTTTCGGTGGTGATCCATCGGATCGCGGGTTCAGCTCCAGTCAGGAAATGCCAGCCCGAAGGATTGTGGGTTCGGCCATAGCGTTTCAGATACGTACGTTCCTTGGCGGCGGCCAGCTCCGGTGTTTCCCGCGGATCGATGCTGATCATGATCACGTCGAAATCGTCTCCCGGCTTGAGCTTCAGATCATGCAAACCTTTCACCAGACCGTTCAGGACCAGTGAACAAAGCATCGGGCACTCGTAATAGCCCAGAACCAGGATGACCGGTTTACCTCGGAACAGGCTGCGCAGTGCAATGTCGGCGCCGCGCTCGTCACGAAACTGCAAATTCAACGGCACCTGGGCTTCGAGCCGCTGGTCGAATCGAATTTTCAGCAGTTCATCTTCGGACAATGAACTTGCTCCGAGGATGCGGGCGGCCGAGAGGAGGAGGGAGACGACCGCGATGGTCACGCGCTGCTTCACTTTGCCTTGGCCCTTTCTTGGATCAGTTGAAGGCTGGACTTGCTGGCCGGGACGGGCTGGTTCGTCTGGCGCACCGGGAGCCCTCGTTCCAACAGCAGGTCCATCGCGCGCTCGATGGGGATCCGCACCGTCCCGGCCTTGGGATCGATCCAGCCGTACGTGGCCAGTTCATTGGATGCGCGGGCGAGAAAGGCCTGGTGGTCGAGCCGTGGTTTGATTTGTAAATGCGGCGCGGGGAATTCGGCCAAAGGACCGTCACCTGGCGCGACGATCGTCCCCGCAAAAGGGGCCGGACTGGTGGCTCGCCCGCGCGAAAACCAAGGAATGATCAGAGCCACTATCACCAGCGTGAGCACGAGCATGAGGACGGTGATCACCACCCCGAGGAGCACTCCGGGGAGATGCGGGTCACTGCACTCGTGTTTGCGTTTGAGCGCCTCCGTTGAGACTCCGGGATGGGGAGTGTCACTTTGCATGCGCGGTAATGGGGACGGGGTATTCGATCCGGGGATCGTTTTGCGGCAACAACGGACAGGTGTTCAATGCCCCGGCGAAGCGGGCGAGCCATACGCCGCCGATTCCCACCAGCGCGGCCAGGTCCAGTCCATGGACCTGGAGACCGCCAGGATGGAAGGAAGGCGCAATTAACCAGAACACTCCCAGCATTTGCGCGAGGAACACCAGCGCCGCAACGCCGACTAATCGCGGCACGCTGCGTTTCACGGATCGGAAGAGCAGCAGCAGAAAGGGCACGATGAAATGGGCCAGAAAGAGCAGCCAGAGCATGACGACCCAACCGGGGGCCGAACGCTGTTGGTACCATTGAATCTCAGTCGGCAGATCCCCGGAATAGATGATCAGGAATTGGGAAAACGAGATGTACGTCCAGAACATCACGAAGGCCAACAACAGATTGCCGAGATCATGGAATTGCCGGGGCTCGGTCCGTTCTTGAAATGGCGGGTGGGCGGCGAGCCATCCGAGCATGAGCGTTGAGAAGGCGAACGCGCTCAGAACCTGGCCGATCAGAACGATCACGGGGAACATTGAGGAGTGCCATTCGGGATCGATGGCCATGATCCAGTCGATGAATGCAAATGTGCCCAACACGAGATGAAGCACGAGACCCGGCCCGCTCAAGGTCCGCAAACGGATGGTCGGCGCGGGATCGGAGGTGGTGTCCTGTTCGAGCGACCATCGCCTGAGGAGTCGGGTCAGAACGATCCAGAGGCCGAAGCAGACGAACGAACGCACGACGTAACCCGGCAGATTCAAGTACACCGTCTTTTTCTGAAGCGTTTCGCTCGCCGCCACTACTTCCGGATGACTCCACGGGTAAAGTTCATGCGTGCCAAAACACAAAGGAACGAACAGCAGCGCCATGATCGGGAGGGTCATGAACCCGGCCTCCAGGACCCGGCGAACCAGGAAACCCCAGCGCCCGCCCGCCAGGTAATGAATCATCGCCACGGTGGCGCAGCCGAGGCTGAGTCCGGTCCAGAAGGTGAAGGCGAAGAGGTACGAGATGCAGGCCTGTCGCGGGTTGAACACGCCGCCTATGGCGCACAGGACGAGGCCGATAATACCGATCGACCAGCCGATCGGTTGGAAACGCCGAAGCTGTTGCTGGACTTCAGGGTTCATCGCTTTCCCTCCATTTCGAGGCGTTCGGTGGGTGGGACGTCGGCCAGGGTCGCATTACGGCTCAGTTGCAGGGCGCGAATGTAAGCGGCAATAGCCCAGCGATCCGGCACCGGCACCCGGGAGGCCTGCGAATACATCACTCCGTAGCCGCGGGTCATGACATCAAACAGATGGCCAACCGGCGTTTCACGGAGGCGATCGATATGGTACGAAGGAGGCGCGGGAAAACCGCGCTGCACAATCATGCCATCGCCAACCCCGGTACGACCGTGGCAAACTGCGCAATAGATCTCGAATCGTTCTTGCCCCCGCGCGAGCATGTCCCGCGTCACCGGAACCGGAAAGACGTCGATCAGGTTCGTGCCCACTTTGCCGGTGTAATACGCCTCGTCTTCATTCAACTGCCCGCGCGCGACCGTATGCGCCGGAAAGGAGCGTGACGCCCCGCCATCGGCGAACAGGTCACTTTCTTCCATCGTATTCAGGCGGGGTTGATCATACATCTCCTGCCGGCAACCGGCGACGAGACCGGCGATCAGAAGCAACGACCAACGGGCCGTTGGAACGAGGGCGGTGGTCTTCATGGTTTCACCTCGTTCACGGAGACGGGCTGGAGCCCCTCAAGGAACCGCCGGGTCGATTCCCGATCAAACGCCGGATCCCGGGCTTCGATGCAGAGAAAGAAGCGGTCGGAGGAAGCGCGCTCAAATTCCGGGAGATTGAAGACGGGATGGTGCGGTTGGGGCAAACGGTTCAATGCGAGCATACCGATCAAGCCGGCCAGGGAGGCGCACAGCACCGTCAACTCGAACGTGATGGGGATAAACGCCGGCCAGGTATGAAAGGGCCGGCCGCCGACGTTGATCGGATAATCGATGGCCATCGAGTACCATTGAAGGAAATAGCCGCCCAGGCCTCCGCACGCGCCGCCGATCAATACAATCAATGGAACACTGGTAGGCCGGTGCCCAAGGGCCTCCGACAGGCCTTCGACCGGAAATGGGGCATAGGCATCCATGTGGCGATATCCCGCCGCGCGCGCGCGATGGGCGGCCTCGACCACGGCCGAGGGCTGGGTAAATTCGGCCATAAGACCGTAAAGTCCGCTGTGCGGGGAGGAAGTCATGTTGACGAACCTGCCGGTTCTCGGTCGCTTTCCGAAACCAGTTCGCGCATTTCCGAGATCGAAATCATCGGCAGGACGCGGATGAACAGAAAGAGCAGGGTCAGGAACAACCCGACGCTACCGAAGAGGGTTGCCCAATCCCAGAACGTGGGGAGGTAGAGGCCCCAACTGGAAGGCACGAAGTCGCGGTGCAGGCTGGTGACGACGATTACGAAACGCTCGAGCCACATGCCGATGTTGACCGACAACGCGACGAGGAAGAGGGAGACGAGATTGGTGCGCACTCGCCGGGACCAGAGCGCCTGGGGCAGGATCACATTCACCAGCAAGAGGAGCCAAAAGAGCACGCCGTAAGGTCCGAACGCCCGATTGGCGGCCAGGTAACGCTCAAAAATCTCCCCGCTGTACCACGCCATGAAGGTCTCCATCAGATAGCCGTAGCCGACCATCATGCCGGTCGCGAGCATCACATTCGCCATGTTGTTCAAATGCCGCTTCGTGATCAGTCCCTCGAGCCCGTAAATCTTCCGGATCGGAATCACGATGTTCAGGACCATCGCGAACCCGGAGTAGATTGCCCCGGCCACGAAGTACGGCGGAAAGATGGTGGAATGCCAACCCGGGACCATCGCCACGGCAAAATCGAGTCCCACAACGCTGTGAACGGAAAGAACCAGGGGCGTCGCCAATCCCGCCAGGAGTAAATACAGCGATTGATGCCGCTGCCAGTGCCGGGCCGAATTGCGCCAGCCCAACGCGAACACACCGTAGATTACTTGCTTCCCCCGGGTTCGCGCCCGATCTCGGAGGGTTGCAAGATCGGGGACCAACCCTACGTACCAGAACACCAGCGACACCGTGAAGTAAGTGCCGACCGCGAAGACATCCCAAACCAGCGGGCTGCGGAACTGCGGCCAAAGCCCCATCGTATCCGGATACGGCAGCAACCAATAAAAGAGCCAGGGGCGACCGAGGTGGAGCAGGGGAAACATACCCGCACAGGAGACCGCGAACAGGGTCATCGCCTCGGTAAACCGATTGATCGATGTGCGCCATTCCTGGTGGAGCAGCAGCAGTATGGCGGAGATGAACGTGCCGGCGTGGCCAATCCCGATCCACCACACGAAATTGATGATAGCGAATGCCCAGGCGACGGGAATGTTGATCCCCCAAATGCCGACGCCCCGATAGAACAGCCAGGAGATCGCCGTTAGGAAAAGGAGAAGCAACACGAACGCCACCGCAAAACCAAAAATCCAGCTCCGGGGATTTTTCCGCGTGAGCACGATCGACCCGATCGTATTCGTGACCGATTCACAACTCTGGCCGGGGGCCACCAGGGAGGACGGATATCCCAAGGGCGACGTCGAATGCAGTTCGGCATCTTCGCGGACCTTTTCCTGGATGGATTCACGCATGAGATGGGGCCCCGGGTTCTTGCGGCCATGCCGGATTGGGGTTTCGCAACCGGGCCAGATAGGTGGTGCGTGGACGAGTATTCAACTGGCCGAGCATGCTGAAGTTCAGCGGCGCCGCCTTGAGTTGCGAGACGCGCGTGGCCGGGTCGTGGACGTCCCCAAAAACGATGGCTTCCGCCGGGCAGGCCTGTTGGCAGGCCGTTTTGATTTCACCATCGTGAATCGGGCGGTTGTCTTTCTTGGCTTCGATCCGGGCCTTGCTGATCCGCTGGATGCAGTAGGTGCATTTTTCCATGACGCCTCGGGATCGCACTGTGACATCGGGATTGCGCAGGAGTTTCAGGCTGGGAGCGGGGTCGATGTAATTGAAGAAATTGAACCGCCGGACCTTGTAGGGGCAGTTATTGGAACAATAGCGTGTGCCAATGCAACGGTTGTAGACCTGGAGATTCAATCCTTCCTGGTCGTGGAGAGTGGCACCCACCGGACAGACCAGTTCGCAAGGCGCGTCTTCACAATGCATGCACGGCACGGGTTGGTGACTGATGCCCGGCCGGTCGGGCTCGCCGCTGAAATAGGTGTCGATCCGGATCCACTGCATCTCCCGTCCTGCGGCCACTTGCGCTTTGCCAACCACAGGGATGTTGTTTTCCGCCTGGCACGCGAGGACGCACGCGTTGCAACCCGTGCACGCGCCCAGATCGATGGTCATCCCCCATTGCTGACCGTCGTAGCGATGCTCTTCCGGACGGAACAGCGTTTGTTCCGACGCGGGCGTATGGGTCGAGTCCCGGACGAAGTTCGGGTGATCCCGGTATTGTTGGAGCGTTCCTTCGCGAAGGATTTGCCGCTCCTCGCTGTCGATCCGATGGTGGGTTTGGGTGGTGGCCAACAGATGAGTCGCCCCGGTGGGGTTCATCGACGCCCCGGCAATGGATCCCAGGGCATTCGAGGTTCGAAGGACAAATGCATTGAACCCAACACCCCGGCCAACCCGGCCCGCCACCGAGCGGCCTCCACCGAGAAAGAGCGTGATCGTGTTGTCCGCCTGTCCCGGGGTGATCCAGATCGGAAGGCGCAAGGTGCGCTGCCGGTATTCGAGTTGCACCACATCGCCATTGACGAGGTGGTGGGATTCCGCGGTCGCCGGGCTGATCAGCGCAGGGTTGTCCCAGGTGAGCTTGGTGATCGGCTTCGACAGTTCCTGAAGCCAGCCGTTGTTCGCAAATCGACCGTCCCAAATGGATGGATCGGGCCGGAAATGGAGCTCGAGGCGGGAATCCTCTGGAACCGACAGTTCGGGAAGATCGAATGATCGCAAGGTGGGTGTTTTCACGGGGGCGGCAGAATCGGCGATCCACCCATCATGCAATGCGCGGCGCCACCCCTTCTCGAAGTTCGGCCAAATCGCTTGTTCGCTCCAATAGGCCCGAAGAATCTCATAGTCCGACCGCGAGGGACGCTGGAGGAGATTGTCGAGGAGTTCGTGCGTGGAGCGGCCCCCGTACATCGGAATAATCAATGGCTGGATGAGCGAAACCGTCCCGTCCACGGCGCGGGCATCGCTCCAGGATTCCAAATAATGGCTTTGGGGGAGATGCCAATGACACAAGGATGAAGTCTCGTTCACTTCCGAGCTCAGATGCACGCTCAGCGGCGACCGGGGCAGGGCATGCCTGAACTCGAAGTCGGCCGGCGCGTTGAATACCGGATTGCCGCCCAGGATGATGAGGAGCTCGACTGCGCCACGGTTCAATTCCTCGACGAGCTGACGAAGAGAAGCGGTCTGTTGAGCCGGTGCGGCCTCCGCGCTGGAGGTGTAGGTGACCGTTCGGCCGGCGTTATCCAGGGCATGGTTCATGAAATGCGTCAGGGCATGGATGTATGGGGGTTGGCTATCCCCGGCCAGAACGATGCCGGCGCCGCGATGGTTCCCAAGATCATCCGCCAATGCCGCGATCCAGCGTTCCATGACATTCGAGGGATCTCGTCCTTTGACCGCGGGGATGGCCCCCAGGCGCGCGGCGAGCAAGCGGGCCAGTCTCTCCATCTCCGTCGGGCGCACCACCAACCGATGATCCGCGTTCGATCCTGTGACCGATGGGGAGCTTTCGGCGACGTAGAGGCGGTTCATTTCGTTCCGGCCCGATGCGATGCGGCGGCGGTCGATGAAGTGGCGGGTGTGCCGTAGTGCCGCGGGATGCGCATAGAGGAAATCCGAATCGAAAGAAACGATGACTTCGGCCTGGTCGAAATGGTAACCCGGCTCGACGATTTCACCGAAGGCCAGTTCCGCTCCGGCCCGCACATGGTCGCGCGTCAACGACTCGAATTGGACCCAGCGCGCCTCCGGGTAGAGCTCAAGCAAAGCCTGCAACTGAGCTTGAAGCGTGGGTGAGGTAATGGTTTCGGTGAGGATCCGCAGCCCGGCGCCGTGCCTTTTCTGTTGCGATTGGAGCGCGAGATGGAGGGTTCCCTGGAAGGCCTCCCAATTGCTAATGCGGCCTTGTTGCATCACCGCTTTCGAGCGGTCGGGATCGTATAGGTCGAGCAGCGAAGCCTGGTGGAAGATGTTCGTGGCGCCGAGGCTCATGGGATGGTTCGGATTTCCTTCCACCTTGGTGGGACGACCCTCGTGACTCTCCACCAGCAGCCCGGTGGCAAATCCGCCCAGCGTCATGGCGGTGGCAAAATAGACCGGTGTGCCCGGCACCAGTTCCTCCGGTTGCCGGACGTAGGGAACAATGCGTTCGGCCGGCTGCCGGGTGCAGGACGTCAGCCCCGCCAGGGCAAGCGAAGCGCCCATGACTCTCAGGAAATCGCGCCGGCTGAAACCCTCCGGCCATTGGTCCGCACCCTCGGGAAACTCGCGATGCAGGAGCTCCTGGAACGCGGTTGTGCCGGCCACTTCCTCGAGACTCCGCCAGAATCTGGAACCCGAAGACGATTGGAGTCGGGTGGAATTCAGGTCAACCGGGAGTTGGGTTGAGGAGGTGGGTTTCATCGATGGCACATGCTGCAATCCGTGAGCTGGGCCCGGTTGACGTGGCGACGCTCGACGAGATTGCGTCCCTGGGCGAGTTGATCCGGGGGCGGGCGCCAATCCAGGTTAAACACCTCCGACCGGGGTCGGATGAACCGCGCCGGGTCGCGATGACACTCGAGGCACCATTTCATGAAGAGCGTCTGGTCCTGCCAGGCGATGGGCATTTGGTGGACAGGCCCGTGGCAGGTCGAACAGCCGATGCCTTTGTTGACGTGGATGCTGTGGTTGAAATAGACGAAATCGGGCAGGTCGTGCACGCGCGTCCAGCGCAAGCGTTCCTGGCCCGCCAGGCTCTGCCGCACGGGCGCGAGCAACGGCGCGTCGGTCCAGACCTGCGAATGACACGACATACAGGTCTCCGTGGCGGGCATGCCGGCGAAGGCCGCCGTTTCCACGGAGGTATGGCAATAGCGGCAATCGATCCCCAGTCCGGCCACATGATGTTGATGGCTGAATGGGACCGGTTGACGACGGGGGATCCCCGCTCGTGTCGTATAAGATGACCAATAAACCGCGTGCACCACCCAGCCGCCGGCACATACGAAAAGCACGGCGGCCGCAAGCGCCGCCCGGGCAATGGTGTTTGATGTGCGTCCGAAGATCTGCGCCATGCCGCATTCCGTTCAACCACCCTAATGCCTCCCCATCCCGCGACGAGTATCAGGCGCGCGCCCGGTCAGTTCGCGGCCAACCAAATTCGGGCGGCGTCAATCTCGGCCCGATCGAAGTAGCGGATTTGGGCGGTGGTAAAGGGACGACAGAAGACACTCATCCCCTTTTCCCATCTTTTATCGCCCACCATCGCCAGGCGCTCAATATGCGCGAAATGCTTAAGATCCAGCTTGATGTCGTCCCACACCGCGGCAACTTCCCAACCGTGGAAGTCCAACATCTCGAAGAGGACTCGGATCTTACCCTGTTCGCGAACCCGTTGATCGAACAACGGACTAAGCTGCCGATAATCTTCGTGAGTGAGCTTACCGCTCACTTGGACTTCCATGATCCTGCCGCCGACCTGCTCGATGACCTCGACTCCCATAGCTCCTCTCCTTTCCTCGCTGAGCATGCCGCTATCTGCGGCATGCCAAAAAAAATGCGCCTGTGCGGCGATCGATGGTTGAGCGGTCTGTCCGGCCCATCCATTGGCCGGACAGACTCTGCTCACCGTTCTCCCTGGCGTATCGTGGGTGCGGTGTCAACCGGAGCCAAAGCATCCGCACTGCGACCCACTTCAGAATCAAAAAGTTTGCCGTTCACGCCGTGAGCGCCCTCGGGGGAAGGCCCGCCACACCTGTCCCGGGACCGGACAGGTTCGAGCGCGTGGCAAGCTTCGAAACCGGGCACGGCGCCATCTCCCGTCATTCGACTCCGAGAGTCTCTCTTCGCGGCGGCGTGCAGGAAAAGGAAAGTATCCCATTGTGGTGCCCGCTGAGCTGTCACTCGTTGATGCCCCAATGCGACGGAGACCTTTGGTCGCCCTCGGAGGGGATCGGCTCGCCGGTTTGAAAGATGACCGTCATCCCATAGCGTCTTGCGGCCGAGCATAAGTCCGTCAACTCCCGGCTCTGTCCCGGTCCACGCTGCGCCTCAGAGTCCAGGGAAATGATGAGCGCGCAAGGCGAATCGCGTTGGACGCTGATCCAGTCGTTAAGGCGAAGGGCCATTTCAGAATTCAGGCTATTTTCAGTTCCATGGGTGGCGAGCACGATGATATCTGACGAGAGCGCGTGCCGTTCGGCCTGTGCGTTGCATTCGGGATGGTGGAGCATATCCATTTTCCAGGCATGGATATGGCAGTTCGCCCGCGCTTCCGGGCCATCCAGGACATGAGCTACCGCGGATTTGGCGCGCAGGGCCGTGGAGACGTCTTCGTAAATCAGGAGCATCTCGAGCTGAAGCCGGTCATCGTCGAGGTCCACCTGCTCCGGGGAGATCGGGAATTCGGTTTTTACAGGTCCGGGGCCGCTATCGAATCCTACCACCCGCCCGGATGGGCCAGAGCCGGTATTCGGCGAAAGCACATTGCATCGTGGTAATTCATTCATGACGACGGACAACTGGACCACGGATTGGGCGTCCCGCCAATCGGAAGAAACCCTGAAAACATCCTCAGCCAAAGGATGAGACCGGGAACACAAAGAGCACGGGGCTATCGCCATCTCGGTAACCGCGCTTACATCGCTTGCTGTGAGCTCATCCAACGCACGGCGAATTTTATCAACCCGGAGCCGGTGGGAATCTTGAGCTTTTCCCGGATGTGCCGGCGATGGGTCTCGACCGTCTTGACGCTCATGTGGAGCTGATCGCCAATCTCGCGGGAAGTCAGGCCCTGTCCGAGGCATTGAAAGACATGCAGTTCGCGGTCGGTGAGTTGCCCGATGGTGGAGTCCGTGCCAACAGGTCCACGGCGAGAGAGCGCGTTCAAGGCCTCTTTCGTCATGCCCTCGCCCAAATAGATGTGGCCGGCGAGGACCCGGTGGACGGCCTGCAGCAATTCCTCGCTGCCCGCGTGTTTCATGACGTAGCCCCGCCCGCCCGCCCGCAAGACGCGTTCGGCATAGAGGGTTTCCTCATGCATCGATATGACGAGCACCGGCACATCGGGATGCAGGGCTTGCATGTCCTTGATGAATTCGAGTCCATGTTTGCCGGGCATGGCGAGATCCGTGAGGACGAGGTCGGGCTTGAGCGATTCTACCAACTGAAGCGCCCGGGCGGCGGTATCCGCTTCACCGCAGACTTCGAGGCCATGTTCCCGCTGGAGTAATTGGGCGATACCGTAGCGGGTCATGGGGTGGTCATCGACCACAAGCACCCTCTTGAGGCCCGGATCGGGTCCTGGGGTCTTCCCGGCGCTCACGATTTTCTCCTACGTTTCTTTTTCACCAGAGTCAGGGGGATGGAACACACCACGGATGTGCCACTGCCCGCATTCCGATGTACGACCAGCGAGCCGGCGATCGCCTCGGCCCGGTATTGCATGATGCGCAGGCCCATACCTTTTATTGGTCTCCCCGGCTTGGGAAGTCCGAGGCCATTATCCTGGATCCCGAGCATGAGGCAGTTGCTATTCCTGGTGAGCTCAATATCGATTTGGGTGGCCTTTCCATGTTTGATGGCGTTACCCACCGCTTCTTGAGCGATCCGGTAGAGATGCTGGCCCACTTCGGGATCGTCGAATTGCACCGGCCTGGGACATCGGAAGTGGCATTTCCGGTGAAAAACCGCACAGGTGCGCTGGGCTAATTCGTTCAGCGCGCCGGTCAATCCCTCGGTTGCGAGGGGCGACGGGCTAAGGCCATGGGAAAGTTCGCGCGTGCGTGCGTTGGTTTCGCGGACCAGACGGGCGATTTCGGAGGCGCGCCGGGTGTTCACCTTGGACTCTGCGGTCAAATCCATCGCAAGTGAATGCGCCAGGAACTCGATGCTGGTGAGCCTTTGGCAAAGATCGTCGTGCAACTCCTGGCCGATTCGTTGTTGTTCGCGCTCGCCGATCTTCAGGATTTCCCGTTCCAACCGCAACCTCCGGGTGATGTCGCGCACGAACCAGCGGCTATGCACCAGCCGACCCTCTTCCCACAATCCGTTCGCATCGATCAGGACGTCGACGGGCGAACCCGACCGGGTTAGGAATCGGGCGCGCCGGTTCCGAACCGTTTCCCGGATTGCGAGCCGCTCGAGCAGGTCGTTCGCAACTTCGGGATCCGCGAGAAATTCCGTGATAATACGGCCGAGGACCTCCTCCTCGGTCCGCCCGAGCAATTCGAGGTGTGCGCGGTTCACGCGCAGTATGCGGCCATCAGGCGCCACCCATGCGAGACTCAGGGGCGATTCGCGGAAGAAATCCGCCAGTTCGGCCTCGCTCCGGCTGAGAGCGCGCTCCTTTTGGAGGCCACTGGTAATGTCGCGCAGAATGATGGTGAGGAAAATCTCTCCTTTGGTCTCGATTTGAGAAACCGACGCTTCAAGTGGGAACCTCGTTCCGTCGGCCCGAAGTCCCCAGATCCGTCCCGGCTCACCCGCCCTTGGATCGGCCGCGCCGCCCTTGGCAGGAGGGCGGCCGGCGTCGCCGCGGGTTGACCACGGACTTTCGGGAATCAAGACCTCCAGTGCCGAGCCGACGACCTTTGAAGCGGGACGACCGAACATCTTCTCGGCGGCCTCATTGAAAAGGATGATGCGGTGCTCGTTGTCGACAAAAATAATCGCATCCATCGCCAGACGGACGATGCTGTCCAGGCGCGCCTGGCTTTCCCGCAGCGCGAATTCGGCTTCGCGCCGTTGCGTGACGTCGCTCAGGGCAACCAAACAATGCGGCTCGCGCTGCGGGTGTGCGGGTAACGCGACGCTTTCCAAGTGTCCGGTGAACGGTGCGGTATGTGGGGGGCGGATCTGCAATTCACAACTTAGTTTCTCCCCGGTACTGAACACAGTCTGAAGCAGGAAATACAGTTGATCCTGGGATTCCGGAGCGGTAAAGCGGGAAAGTTTGCGTTTCAATAGACCTTGTCGATTCAGCCCCATCAGGTGAGCGGCGGTCAGATTGGCTTCCAGCACCAGGCCACTGGGGTTGAGGGTGAGGTAGCCCACGGGCGCGTGATCATAGAGCAAGGCAAAGCGATCCCGTGAGCGCTCCAGATCAAGTTGGACACGACGGAGTTCATCGTTTTGCATCTCCAGTTCCGCCTGGTACACGCGCAATTCCTGGAGCAGCTCCGTGCTCTGGCGAACGGGCGTTTCGGCAGACTCCTCCGGCGTTCGACGCAGCAGCGTCTCGGCCCGCTCACGCAGACGTTCGAATGAGCGGGTTCGGGTGGCGGTCTTTTTTCGAGTCGGCATGGGTGGGTTGGATTCCGGCTTCAGGGCCGGTAACACGAGCCCGTTCACCGGATGGCGTTCCCATCTTTCGTGTCTGCGCCGGCTTGGCGCTTTTCTGTGATATCCTCCATGGCCAGCAGGATTCGGCCAGGAAGGTTGGAGTTCTGTTCCAGGCGCCTGGCATTGAGGATCAAGGTGCGCAATCCGACGTCCCGGAACTCGTGGGAGACTTCAAAGTCCTCGAACGCACTGTTCTTCTTGAGGATCCGTTCGAGCAACTGTCGCAATCTAGGGATGTCCCATTGGCGCTGGCCGAGTTCGTAGATGAGGCACCCATGGACTTCGGCGGAAGGCAGGTGGAAGCAGCGCAGGAAGGCCAGGTTGGCGGTAACGATGCGGAGATCTCGATCCAATACGAGCAGCGGTTCCCGGAGCGTGGCCAGAATGTTCTCAGCGTACGCCCGGTTTTGCTCGGCGACCCGTTCGGCCTGCTTGAGGCGGGTGATGTCGACCAGGGTCACCACGAGACCGTCGATCACATTATCGGTCGTGCGGTAGGGCAGAATACGCACCAGCCGCCATTCCCCGGTTCGCGTCGACACTTCCTGTTCGTGGGGCTTCAACGTGCGCAGCACCTGGTCCGCGTCGGCGACGAGTTGGCTATAGTTAAGTGTGGAGGCCAGGTCCGTCAGAGGGCGGCCGATATCGCCGGGAATAAGATTAAAAACTTCGCGGGCATCCTCGGTGTAGCGCCGGATCTTCAGATTGCTGTCCAGGAAGACGGTGGCCACCGCGGTGCCGTTGAGGAGGTTGTTCAGGTCGTCATTGGCCTGGGTCGACAACTCGACCTTACTCTGCAACTGCGCATTAACGGTCTGCAACTCCTCGTTTAGCGACTGCATTTCCTCCTTGGAGGTTTCGAGTTCCTCATTGGTGGATTGCAATTCCTCGTTGGTGGACTGCAATTCTTCGTTGCTGGATTTCAACTCCTCGTTGGTTGTCTGCAACTCCTCGACCGTGCTTTGCAGCGATTCCCGGGTAAACTGAACCTCCTGCTCCAACTCCGCCACGCGGTTCGCCGGCACCCGGACTGACCTCCCCGTCTCCGATTTGGACTTGGGCGCGATCGAGACCGCCGATGGCTGAAAGGTGATCAGGAACAGACCGCGTACCGATTGCGGCTCCTCCAACCGATTCACCGTCAGATCCACCATTATGGTGCCGCCGTTGGCCTTCACGCGCACTCCCGTCTGCGCGACCTCCCCCCGTTTGGTTGTGACGAGACGCAATGCCGTGGCGAGGGCCGGACGCAAACCTTCTCGCGCCATCTCAATCACGTTTAAGCGCGGCTTACCCGATGCAGGCTCCAGGTATTTGCCAGTCCGGCCATGGATGAAACTGACATCACCGCGATCATTCACAATGACACTGGCCGGAACGAAACGTTGCAAGAGCAGCCTTTCCATCACCGGGCCCAGACGCCGATCGGACACGGGGACTTCGGCCTCGGCGGTTTGAGTGGGAGGGATTTCGTCTGCCCTTACGGTCGATATCGGGTGCGTCAAGAGCCGCTCGGTGCGTCGGTAAATCTTGGCCTTTCGGTCGAGGGGAACCAAGTGCTCACCCAACTCGCCGATACCTTCCGAGGGACCGAGAAAGAGCAGGCCATCGGGTTTAAGCGCATTGCAGAACAGTGTCAGCACCCGTTTTTGGCACAGGGCATCCAGGTAGATGAGGAGGTTCCGGCAACAGATCAGGTCCATCTTGTTGAACGGCGGGTCTTTAATCACGTTTTGCTGCGCGAAGATCACCATTTCCCGGATCTCTTTCTTGAGTCGATAGTGGTCATCCTGTTTCGTGAAGAAGCGCGACAGCCGTTCGCGCGACACATCCTCCGCGATCCCTGCCGGATAAATCCCGGTCCGCGCGACCGCAATGGCCTGGCTATCCAGATCCGTTGCGAAGATCTGGAAGCTGAAGCGCTTCTTTGACTTCTCAACTCCTTCCCGGAGCAGCATGCCAATGGAGTAAGCCTCTTCACCCGTTGCGCAGCCGGGAACCCATACACGGATGGTCGCGTCCATTGGGCGGGTGGCCAGGACGTTCTTAGCCAGGATCTGTCCGAGCACTTCGAAGTGGGCCGGTTCGCGGAAAAAGGCCGTCACCACGACCAGCAATTCCCGAAAGAGGAGGTCCAGCTCCTGCGGGTTATCCCGCAAAAAACTCAGATACTCCTGCGGGTCTTTGATCTGGTGAACATCCATCCGGCGCAGTAAGCGGCGGCGAATCGTGGTGGGCTTGTAACCCGTGAAATCCTGTCCCGTTCGGTGTCGAAGCAGAGAGACGATCTTCCTCATTGGCTCCGGCAGTTGGGTGTCGGGTGGCTCGGTGCCTGCCGAAGCCAAATACGCTCCCTTGGCGTAATCGAGGAGGCGTTTGGGGAGTTGCCCGACCGGCAGGACATGATCCACCAAACCCGTTGCCATGGCGCTCCGGGGCATGCCGGGGTATTTGGCTGATTCCGGCTCCTGCGCCATCGTTATCCCCATCGCCGCTTTTATGGCCTTGATGCCCTGGGCGCCGTCACTCGCCGTACCGGACAAAATGATGCCCACGGCGTTCTCGCGCTGGTCCTCCGCCAAGGAACGAAAGAAATAATTAATGGGAAGCCGGATGCCGGAAGAATCATCGTCGGTATCCCGGAGTTGCAGCCTTCCACCCAGCAGGCCAAGATAACCTTCAGGTCGTGCTACATAAACAGAATTAGGCTTGACCCGATCTTTGGCCGAGACCTCTGAAACCGGCATCGAGGTGGACTTGCGCAACAACTCCGGCAACAGACTTGTGTGACCCGGGTGCTGATGGGTCACGACCACAAACGCCATCCCGCTGTCGGCGGGCATGTTATTGAAGAATTCATCCAGCGCCTCCAATCCTCCCGCCGAAGCGCCCAGGCCAACCACGGGGAAGGACTTGCTGAAAGGCGAAAGGGAGGCGGTCGCAGCCAGCTCAACCTCGGAAACTGGCGTTGGCTTTCGAGCTGTCTTCGGCGACCCGCGGGCCAGGTTCTTTCGCTGTTGCCGCACGGGTTTTCGCTTTGTTCGGGCTTTTGGCACTGGCGTTATTCCATTCGACGGATCGAGCTTTTACCCTCACCCATCGCAGGATAAACCATACGTGGTAATCCTGGTACGGGCAATATGAGAGTCGGGCCGCTCAGGCTTCTTCGTGAATGTGCACAATTTTGGCGGGTGGGAAGCCGTTGAACCAGGTGGCGGAGGCACTGCTGTACGCGCCGATGTTCTCGGCAAAAAGCAGATCGCCAATTTCCAGCGACGGCAACTCTTCCGCCAGCGTGATCGTATCCAGCGCATCACAGGTCTGGCCGAAAACAGCGCAGATTTCCGTCGGACCGGATTTGATCGATTGGAGATGATACTGGCAATGGTCGAAAATGATGCCGGAAAACGTATGGTACACGCCGTCATCGATGTAATAGCAGGTCTTGCCCTCGCGCCGCGCCTTGCCGACAATCCGGGCGACGGAGGTCGCGGCAGACGCTACGATGAAACGCCCGGGTTCGGCCAGGATTTGAATGTCGCTCGGGAATAGCCGGTCGATTTCCGCGTTGATTTTGCGCGCGAGGACTTCAATGGCCTGAACGTCCCGATGATACGGGGCTGGAAAGCCGCCCCCGATATCCAGGATTTTGATGGGGTGACCGCGTTGTTCCGCCTCTTGCATAACCGCGGCCGAAAGATTCAAGGCCTGGACGAAGTTCTCAGCGTTCATGCATTGGCTGCCGACATGGAAGCTGAGACCCTCAACAACCAGGCCCAGTCGATACGCCTCGCCAACCAGGTCCACCGCCTCCCCGGGATCGCATCCGAATTTCGAGGAAAGCTCGACGACCGACCCGGTGTTGGGGACCCGCAAGCGGAGGACGACCCCGGCATGAGGCGCGAATTGTTTGATTTTATGGAGTTCGATCAGATTGTCGTAGGTGACCAGAGGCTTGTACCTGGTCCAGCGCTTCAAGGGTCTCCCGCGGTTTTGTGGGATTGGCGTAAATGATCTTGTCCCAGATGAAATCCTGCCGGTCATCGGGTGGGAGCGACTTGATGTTTTCATATACCAGCATGAACTCGGGAAGGGACGCCACATCAAAGCTTGCCCCGGCTCGATAAAGTGTCCGAAGGATCGCCGGTTCCGGATTCGCCTTGACGGCATAATAGGCCTGGATTTTCGGCAGGTGACGGCGGAAGGCCTGGTAGTTTTGCCTGATGATCCTGTGGTCGATCACCACCACGGGGGTCCCGTGCCGGTCGGCTAGGTTTTGAAGCTGGTCTGTGGTCATGGTTGAAACAAAGTGTAAGTGCGGCTTTAGGGCCTTTTACGCGGTGGCTCAAGTCAAAACAACCCGGGCACGCATCCTTGCCGACGACCTTACTTTGTTTGTGAGCGAATCCGCACGCCGGCAGGGATGCCAGCGCTCCCAGGAATGGCAGAATTCGAACTGCCGAGCGCGGCCGAGATGCGACTTGGCCGGGCAGAATTCTACCCGTAGCCCGGATTTTTCATTCATTCGTGGATTTTTGAACCAGCTTTTTTGAGGGCAAGAAAAACCCGGGCTTAAGAAAACCGCTCCCCGCAATCCTGAGGAAGGCGATAAACCTCTTTGAGCCTGTGCTCAGCAACGATTTTCGATTCGACAGCCTTGCTACAGCCTGTACTGTCTCGGACGGGCTTTTCAGAGGGCGCGGTTTTCCAGATAGCCCGCACATCTCTTGTATTGCTGCTTCCATAGCTTCGCTTTCTGCAAAAGACCAGGAAATGTGCGGGCTAGAGTCCTTGATCGCTCGCACGGATTGCGGGCGGTCAAATTGAGGTTGGATTTGGGGCCCGCATTTTGGTCTGCGATGCTTTCCAATCATGACTCTAAATGAAATGATGGAGCGCTCCGGAGTTCGGTTCGGAACGAGCGGTGCGCGCGGGCTCGCCTCGGCGCTGACCGACCAGGTGGCCTACGTATATACTCGCGGTTTCCTTCAGTACTTGGCCGAGGTAAGGGTCTTCGCCCGGGACGGGGGAAGAGTCGCCGTAGCTGGAGATCTGCGCCCGAGCACCGGCCGGTTGATCGATGCCGTCAGTCGGGCGATCGCAGACGCGGGACATGAACCTGTGCCATGCGGACGGATCCCGTCGCCGGCGGTGGCGCTTTACGGACTTCGACACCGGATACCCGCCGTCATGGTGACTGGCAGTCATATCCCCGCGGATCGCAATGGCATCAAATTCAACACGCCCAGGGGCGAGATCCTCAAGGCCGAGGAGTCAGGGATTGCCGCACAATCGATTGACTGTCCGGCGGGATTGTTCGATTCAAAGGGCGCGTCTACCGAACTTCCAGGGATGAGTCGCCCGGTCGAGCCGGCCGCGATTCGGGAATATGCCGGCAGGTACCTGGAGTTGTGGGAGGGCAACGCCCTCGAAGGACTCCGAATCGGCATATACCAACATTCGGCGGTCGGCCGGGATCTGCTGGTTGAGATCATGGAAGGATTGGGCGCGCGGGCGAAACCGATGGGCCGATCCGAAGCATTCGTCCCGGTCGATACGGAGGCGATTCGTCCGCAGGACATCGAGTTCGCGGCCCGGGCAGCGGCCGAACAGGGATTCGACGCGATTGTTTCCACCGACGGTGACGGCGATCGGCCGTTGATCAGCGACGAGCATGGGCGCTGGTTGCGAGGCGACGTGGCGGGTGTATTATGCGCGCGATATCTGGAGGCGGATTCGGTGAGCGTCCCCGTGAGCTGCAATACCGCGGTCGAAAGATCGGGTTGGTTCAAGGACGTGCGTCGGACGCGGATCGGTTCGCCTTATGTCATCGAGTCGATGATGCAGGCGGAGGCAGCCGGCGCCCAACGCGTGGTCGGTTACGAGGCCAATGGCGGATTCCTGATCCAGACGGATCTCGAATGGAACGGCCGGATGCTGCGGGCACTGCCCACGCGCGACAGCGTGATCCTGATAATCGCAATTCTCCTGCTGTCGCGGCGCGAGCGGAAGACAGTGAGCGAACTCGTGCGGGCTTTGCCGCCAAGATACACCGCCAGTGATCGGCTCGAGAGTTTTCCCAGCGAACGAAGCCGGGCGCTCCTCGGATTGTTCAGCACCGGGGATTCGGCGAGCGACCGCCGTGTCATTGAAGAGTTTTGGGGCGGGGGATCCGGTCCGGTAAAAGGAGTGGACCGGACCGACGGGTTGCGCATCAGTTTCGAGAATGGCGAGATAGTGCATCTGCGACCGTCCGGGAACGCGCCCGAATTCCGCTGTTACACCGAGGCCTCGAGCGAGGAGCGAGCGAGAGAGCTCAATTGCCGCTGTCTGGATCGCTTGCGTGGATGGACACCTTAATTCCTGTGCCGTGGGATGAGATGGAGAAAGGGACGAAACCACCACGTCGGTCGGCGGCCTACGGCCCGATTGGTAGCCGCGCTCGCTCCCGTTCCTGCAAAAAGACAAATGTTCCGCGTTTGTTTCCGACCACAATATCCGGCGCGCCATCATCGTTAAGATCTCCGGCAACGACCTGGGTGCCGACACCGGACTGGTCATCGATGAGGTGAGGTACCCAGTCGACCTGGCCCGGCCCCGGCCGGGTAAGGCGGAACCAATACAGCACGGCGGGGGCGTTGGGTTCGGGATCGCCTTCGGGCCCATGGGCCCAGAAACGTTTTCCCGTCACGAGATCCTTGAGGCCATCGCCGTCGATGTCGACCAGGGCTAGGGCATGGGGTTGGGTGAATTTCACTCCATATTTGTTGTCGCGCGGTTCCTTGTTCATGAAGACGTGGGATTTGAAACGAGCGACGCCGTTTTCGCGAATTTGTTCATACCAGGCGAGACCGTAGCCGTGCGCGGCCAGGCAGGTAATGACATCATTCAATCCGTCACCGTTCACATCATAAGCGAACATCTGGGCACTGCCGACGGGAACGCCGGGATCGGGCGGGGCGAAGTCGACCGGGTGATGGGTCCAAACAGGATCGTTGTCGAGGGAGGCGGGTTGTTCCCACCAGTCATCTTTTTCGATGAGATCAGGTCGACGATCGCCATTGACGTCGCCGACCCCGAGGCCATGGGTGTATTTGTGGTAGTTGTTATTGGGTGAGATGGCATGCCAGGTCCAGGGGCGGTCGGGATGGGTCCAGTCCGGCTCGGCGTAGCCAAAGCAGCCCTGGGAATTGCAGACCAATTCCGGACGATCATCACCGGTGATATCTCCAAACATCGGCGATTCATTGTCGGTAACATCGAAAGCGACGTGACTTTGCCAGTGGCCGCTCTCTCCCCTGGGGTTCGCGAACCAAAGCGCGTGTTCTCCCGGGAGCCCGACGATGAGGATGTCCGGCCAGCCGTCTGAATTGAGATCGGCCGTCCAGGTGAAGAAATTGTCGGAGTAGGCGTTCCGGGTGCCGAGCGCGCCTTCGTATCCTTCAAGGGTTTCCTGTTGACCGTTGACGGTCCGCTGGAAGGTAACGGTGGCGGGCCGATATTCATGGCGTCTATTGAAGTCGGGACCCGCGTACCAGAAAGGGCCCGAAGCAACGTCCATGTGTCCGTCCCGATCGAAGTCAGCGAAGTCCGCGCCTTCGGACCAGAATCTGTCAGTGACCGAAATCTTTTTGAAACGGACCAACTGAGGTTGGGCGACATCGGCGGTGAGGATCGCAACGGGCAGAAGGAGACCGAGGAGGAGTGGCTTCATGGGCTGAATTTTCCTGAGAGAAGGCAGACGGTCAAGATCGGGCTGTAGCGACGAGGAACGGAATGCCAGCAATTGGCGCTAGCAAAGCGCGGCACGCACTTGAGCGTTTTCGCGATGGCAGCACCTCGATGGTCGAAGTGATGCCTCGGGGTGCCGGCAAGGCGGTTTTTGGGAACAAGGTCGGCCGGGGTTCCGCGGCTCACTCTACGGTTTCGTTCTCCAGAAAACCCTGGAGTTGGCGGAGCCGGGTGGGGTGCCGCATTTTGCGGAGGGCCTTGGCCTCGATCTGTCGGATGCGTTCGCGGGTAACTTTGAATTGTTTGCCGACTTCCTCGAGGGTCCGGGAATAGCCATCGCCGAGGCCGAAGCGGAGTTCGAGGACTTTGCGTTCGCGTTCGGTCAGGGTGGTGAGGACGTCTCCCAGCTTGTCCTTGAGCAGGCTGTAGCTGGTCATGTCCGAGGGATTCTCGGCCGATTTATCCTCGATGAAATCGCCGAAATTGGTGTCGTCGCTGTCGCCAACGGGGGACTGCAGGGAGATCGGCTGCTGGGCCATCTTGAGGACAGCCCGGACGCGTTCGACCGGCATCTGCATTTCGTCGGCGATTTCCTCCGGGGTGGCCTCACGTCCGAAGTCCTGGACGAGTTGTTTTTGGACCCGCATGAGTTTGTTGATCGTTTCGATCATGTGGACGGGGATGCGAATGGTCCTGGCCTGATCGGCGATCGAGCGGGTGATGGCCTGTCGGATCCACCACGTGGCGTAGGTGGAGAATTTATAGCCCCGGCGATACTCGAACTTTTCGACCGCTTTCATGAGGCCCATATTGCCTTCCTGGATGAGGTCGAGGAAGGAGAGGCCGCGGTTGGTGTATTTTTTGGCGATCGAAATGACGAGGCGGAGGTTGGCCTCCACCATCTCCGTCTTGGCCTGGAGGGCTTTGCGGGTGAAATATTGGAGTTGTTGGTAGGCGTTCAGATAGTCCTCGTAAGGCATTCGGACGAATTCATCGAGGGCCTTAATCTTCTTTTGTTCCGAGAGGATAATGGCTTGCTGCTGCGTCGACTTGCGTTGGGCCTCGAAGTCGCGGATGGCGCGAATACTGAGCTGGATCTTGTCGTGGATGTTATCCGCCACCAGGGCCATTTCCTCGATGACCTTTTGTTTGTAATAAAACTTGGTGAATGTGCGCTGGAGCTTTTCATCCAACTTTTTGAATTCCTTCTGGGATTTGTCTCGTTTGCCTTTCTGGACCGCGTTCTGCCACGCGGCGTAACGGTCGTCCACCTGTTGGTCGAGGAGGCGAACTTCCTTGGCAAGCTTGCGGAGGGCCCGCAGATGGTTGTCGCGGCTTTCGATCTTTTTATCGAGAATGACCCGGTCGAATCTTTCCTTGGGCGGCTCGGAAACGAGTTTCTCGGCGAGGGCGATGTGTTCCTTACCGGCGAAGCCGAGGCTGTAGATGATGCGTTTGACTTCGTTTTCCGCGTCCTCGATGCGCTTGGAGATTTCGACTTCCTGTTCGCGGGTGAGCAGGGGCACCTGGCCCATCTGCTTCAGATACATCCGGACTGGGTCGTCGAGGATATCCAGACGGGATTTGTCCTCTTCCTCCTCGGGTTCGGGTTGGCGGACGCGATCCACTTCGGCCTGGTCCACGATCTCGACGTCGAGGCCGCGGAGTTTGCTGTAGATCTCGTCCAGCTCGTCCGCGGTGATCAGGGTGTCAGGGAGGGCGTCGTTAATGTCGGTGTAGGTGAGGTAGCCCTGTTCCTGGGCGAGGCGGACGAGTTCCTTAACCTTCTCAGTAATATCGATGCCGGACTGACTTTTGATGGTGCCGAGGTTGACGGCCGCGGCCATGTTTTGTTGCCCGGGTTGAAGGTGCGCTGGCGTAGTCGGTGGCCGGTCTGCGCGCGGCGAGGGCGCAACAGGCGGAGGGGTGTGGGCCTTGTTAAATCGGTTGACCGATTTGGCGGCGACGGGGCTCGCCGGTGGTTTAGCGTGTGGTTTCCGCTTTGCGTCCGGCGGATGGGCATTGGCCTTCTTGCCCTTGTCGGCAGAAGCCGGTTTGCGTGCGGGTTTGTGGACGGCATGCGTCCTATGCTTGGGGTGAGGCTTGGTCACGCCTCTCCGGGCTTTAGATTTCACCATAGAGTAGGAGGCAGCATCTGCCGCTTCCGCAGAAAAGGTCGAGAAATATCGAGCGAATGGGGGTGTTCGTCAAGCTCGGAATACACCTCGTGAATCGGCCGGACATTCGGCACAATTCGATCGGCCGCTCATCCATTTTTTCCGTGCGCGCAGCCGAATTTTGAGTTTGAAAACCGTGGGTGGCGCGAGGGCATCCGCCGGGCAGGAGAGAAACTGAAATCTGCTTGCGCCGGTCTTGGGGCGCCGTTAGTTTGCGCCGAACGCCAGCCCGGTTCACGGGTTGGCTGAATCATGCCATCCCGGACTGAAATAGGTTATAACTCCAAGGTCGAAGGCGACGCCATCGTCACCCGGGTGGATGCGGCACTGAACTGGTGTCGGAAGAATTCGCTCTGGCCTATGCCGATGGGGTTGGCTTGCTGCGCGATCGAACTGATGGCCACGGGCGCGAGTCGATTCGACATTGCCCGATTTGGGGCGGAAGTGATGCGCTTTTCACCGCGGCAATCGGATGTGATGATCGTCTCCGGGACCGTCACCTACAAAATGGCGCTGGCCGTCAAGCGGTTGTATGAACAAATGGCGGAACCGAAATGGGTGATTGCGATGGGCGCCTGCGCCTCCACCGGCGGCATGTATCGCAGTTATGCTGTGCTTCAGGGAGTGGATCAGATTATCCCGGTGGACGTGTATGTGGCGGGTTGTCCGCCCCGGCCCGAGGCCCTGCTCGATGGGCTGATGCGGTTGCAGAATAAAGTGTCGCGCGAACCGGCCTTGGCTACGCTCAAGAAGGCGGGTCCCGCGACGGAGGTGCCGGTGGCGCCATGACACCGCTCGAGCTTGCGGCGAACATCAAAGGCCGGTTCGGTGATCTGTTGGATTCGCCTTCGGAATTTCGGGGGGAAGCGACCCTGTGCTTGCGCGACGCGGAGCGGATCGCGGAGATCTGCCAATACGCCAAGGACGCATGCGGCTGCAACCTTTTACTGGATATCACCGGCATTGACCAATATGGGGAAGACCCTCGCTGGACGGTGGTGTACCGAACTCTACGGGCTTGATCATGCCTGTCACTTGAGGCTCAAAACAAGTGTCTCCGAGGAAATCTCTGAGTTGCCCACCGTCTCCACCGTCTGGCGCGCTGCCGATTGGCAGGAACGGGAGGTTTACGACATGCTGGGTATCCGCTTCCGAGGCCATCCGGATCTTCGCCGTATTCTGATGTGGGAAGGTTACCCTTATTTTCCACTGCGGAAGGATTTTCCCCTCGGAGGCAAGCCGAGCGAGAGCCCAGGCGTTGCGTTTAGCCGGCCCGCAGCCCTGGCTGGCGGCCCGTTCGTGACGCCTCCGGGCCTCAATGATGCCACGGGACGAGAGCCTCGGCAGCGTGACCCGAGATCGTGACAGGAACCGGTCATGCAAGAAAAGAAGACCATCGAATTCGTAGAACCGGCTGGGAGCGGGCCAGGCGACAGAGCTTCGGTCGAAGGAGCACGCGCGCTGGAGGAGCTGCACGGGGACTCGATGATCCTGAACATGGGGCCGTCGCATCCGGCGACGCACGGGGTCCTGCGGTTAATCCTGGAATTGGACGGGGACGTCATCCTGCGGGTAACGCCGGAGATTGGGTATCTGCATCGCGGGGACGAGAAGATTGCGGAGAACATGACGTATACTCAGTTCATTCCGTATACGGATCGGTTGGATTATCTGGCGCCACTGGCCAACAACGTAGCCTATGCGCTGGCCGTGGAACGGCTGCTGGGGATTGACCGGCAATTGCCATTGCGATGCCAGTTCATTCGCGTCCTCTGTTGTGAGCTCTCACGGATTTCGTCCCACCTGCTGGGTCTGGGTTCGTATGCCATGGATGTGGGGGCGATGACGGTTTTCCTGCACACGTTTACGGAGCGCGAGAAGATCCATAACTTGTTCGAGGCCCTCACGGGGGCTCGATTCACCACGAGTTACACCCGGATCGGCGGCGTATCACGGGACATTCCAACGGGCTGGACCGACCAGTGCCGTCAGTTTTGCCGGGAAGTTGTGATCGCGATCGACGAAGTGGATCGATTGCTCACTCGAAACCGGATCTGGCAGGACCGCACCCGCGACGTCGGGATCATCGGACAGCAAGCGGCAATCGATCATGGGCTCACGGGCCCGAACCTGCGCGGGAGCGGGGTGGATTACGATGTGCGCAAGGCGCATCCCTATCTTGTTTACGATCAATTGGAGTTCGAGGTTCCGCTCGGTTCGGCAGGCGACTGTTACGACCGTTATTTGGTGCGAATGGAGGAAATGCGGCAGAGCGTGAACCTGGTGCACCAGTGCCTCGACCGATTGCCTGGGGGCCCGATCTCCGTATCCGATGGCAAAACCGTGTGGCCGGCCAAGCACATGGTCCTGACCCGAATGGAAGAATTGATCCACCATTTTCTGCTGGTCACGGAGGACGTGAATGCGCCGGCGGGCGAGATCTACTTCGGGGCGGAGAATCCCAAAGGCGAGCTGGGTTTTTATATCCACAGCCGCGGAGGGGGCACGCCCTACCGGCTGAAGATTCGCGCGCCTTCGTTTGCAAACCTCAGCATCCTGCCGCAGATGATGCCGGGGTCTAATGTTAAGCGACGTGGTGGCCGTTCTGGGATCGATCGATTTTGTGATGGGAGAATGTGACCGCTAGCCGGAAGCTTTGGAGCCTATGACCATCCATCCCACTCCGCGTCCCAACCTCACATCGAGCCGATGCGGCCGGAGAACCGTGCCAGCGTGAAGGATCCCGGTCCAGCGGAGATGAGCGGTCCGAACCCTGCCGGGCTCGTGCCAGGCAATGGCCAGCGGGATCGCCCATTTGTTGTGACGCCGGAATTGGAACGGCGGGTTGAAGCGTTGCTGCCGCGGTATCCGCAAAAGCGGAGCGCTTCATTAATGGCCTTGCACGCGGTGCAGGAGGAATTTGGGTATGTCGGAAAAGAAGCCCTCGAGTGGCTTGCAGGCAAATTGGAGCTGAAGCCGATTCATCTTTATGAGCTGGTGACGTTTTATCCGATGTTTCGACAGGCGCCGGCCGGTCGTTATCAGATCAAGATCTGCCGGACTTTGAGTTGCGCGTTGGGCGGCAGCGGTGCGCTCCACCGGCATTTCTGTGACCGGCTCGGATTGGATCCGGACAAACCGGACCTGCAGACGACGCCCGATGGTCGGTTCTCGATTGAGTTTGTCGAATGTCTGGCGAGTTGTGGGACGGCCCCGGTGATGATGTGGAACGACAGTTTTCATGAAGGTGTAACCCACGAGCGCGCGGACGCGTTGCTCTCGGAGGTGGAGAAGGCATGAATGGCTGCCGGACATGGATTCGAACCATGACAAACAGATCCAGAGTCTGCTGTGCTACCGTTACACCATCCGGCAACCGCGGTAGAGGGGCCGAGGCTAGAATCTCAGGGCGATAAGTCAAGAACTGCAAACCGCAAATGCCGCAGGAATATCGGCTCATTCTTAAGCATATCGACCAGCCCGGGTACACGCCGGATCTGGAGTGTTATCTCGGCCACGGGGGATATGGCGTGTTGCGCAAGGTCCTGAAAATGCCCCCGCGAACCCTCGCCGACGGCCGGATCCTGCCCGGCCCGGAACAGATCCGGGAAGAGGTGACCGAATCGGGATTGCGCGGGCGGGGCGGGGCGGGTTTTTCCTGCGGATTGAAGTGGTCGTTTGTCGATCGCAGGAGCGGCAAACCGATTTATCTGATCTGCAATGCGGACGAATCCGAGCCGGGCACGTTCAAGGACCGGCAGATCATTTACAAGGATCCGCACCAGCTGCTCGAAGGGATGATCATCGCCTGCTTCGCCAATCGACGTGCACCTGGCCTACATCTACATCCGCGGCGAATTCGCCGATGGGGCGAAGATTCTGAACCGGGCCCTGGCGAAGCGCGGGAGGCGAAGTTTCTCGGGCAGGAACATCCTGGGCAGCGGGTTACGATCTGGAGATCTACGTCCACCGCGGCGCCGGCGCTTACATTTGCGGCGAAGAAACGGGCCTGATCGAATCCTTGGAAGGCAAACGGCCCTATCCGCGAATCAAGCCGCCCTATTTCCCCGCCGTGCTTGGCCTTTACATGTGCCCGACGATCGTGAACAACGTCGAGACGCTTTGCGCGGTGAAGCACATCGTGGCGATGGGCGGCGCTGGAATTCGCCAAGCTCGGCACGCCCAACAACACCGGCACCCGCATCGTCAGCCTCAGCGGGCATGTGCAGCCGGCCGGGCTACTACGAAGTGGAAGTCGGCAAAGTCACCTTGGGCGAACTCATCTACGGATCCGGCTTCGGCGGCGGATTGCGGGAGGGGCGCAAGCTCAAGGCGATCATTCCGGGCGGCTCATCCGCCAAAGTCTTCAAGGCCGGCGAGAAGTTCAAGCTCAAGCGCAAGGGCCGGAGGGCACAGGACGTCGAGCAGGAGAGTGGATCTGCTGGATCTTCCTTACGATTTCGATTCGCTTGCATTGCCGCCGGCAGCATGTCCGGCTCCGGCGCGATCATCGTCATGGACGACTCGACCGACATCGTGGAGGCCCTGGCGAATATTGCCGAATTTTACGCCCACGAAAGCTGCGGCCAATGCACACCCTGCCGCGAAGGCTCGCTCTGGATGAGCAAGGCCCTGCACCGCCTCACGCACGGCCAAGGGCGTCGCCAGGACGCCGATTATCTGATGCAGATCGCCGACAACATTCCCGGCGGCCGCACCATCTGCGCGTTTGGCGAGGCCTGCTCCTGGCCGGTGCAGAGTTTCGTGGGTAAGTTCAAGGACGAATTTGTGGCGCGGGGGCGGCGGATGAGGCCCGGCGGAGACCGCGGCCGGCCGGGGTAAAGGCTGGAGGCGCACCCGGGCGGTGAGATCACGCCGACTGATTTATCCGAACATGCGCCTCTGCCATCAACCCAAACTGGTCCGCCGCCCGGAAACCCATCGAGCGTGAAGGTGGATGGCAAGCCGGTGGACGTGCCCAAGCACCATGCCCGATCCGATACCGGGCAAGCCGCTGCCGACGACCATGATTCAGGCCTGCGCGGCGGCCGAGGTGGACGTGCCCGCACTACTGTTATCATCCCAAGCTCCCGGTGGCGGGCAATTGCCGCATGTGCCTGGTGGAGTTTGGCACTGCCGGCGCTGGGCCCGGACCGGCAAGCCGATTTTGAACCCGGACGGCACGCCGAAGATCGTGCTGCAGACCCTGCCCTACGACCCCTCGGTGCCGCGGCCGCCATCGCCTGCGCCACGCCCGTCTCGCCGGGCATGGAGATTTACACCAACACGCCCGAGCGCGAAGCAGATGCGGCGAGGGGGTGCTGGAATTCCTGCTCATCAATCATCCGCTCGATTGCCCGATTTGCGACCAGGCGGGGGAATGCAAGCTGCAGGAATATTCGGTCGAGTACGGCCAGGCCGAGAGCCGCTTTGCGGAACCGAAAGTGCACAAGCCGAAGCAGGTCGATCTCGGGCCTCGGATCGTGCTCGACGACGAGCGCTGCATCCTTTGCACGCGCTGCATCCGTTTCACGCGGGACATTGTGGGCGACGACGCCCTGGGCATTGTCCATCGCGGCAGTTACAGCACGCTCACCGCCTATCCCGGAAAGCCATTCGACAACAATTACACCCTGAACACCGTCGACATCTGCCCTGTGGGCGCGCTGACCTCGAAGGATTTCCGATTTCAGATGCGGGTCTGGTTTCTGAAAGAGACCAAGAGCCTCTGCACGAGTTGCGCGACCGGCTGCAATATCATCATCGGCTCGCGCGAGGAGCAGCATTTACCGATACGAACCGCGGCAGAATGATGCCGTCAATTCGTGTTGGATGTGCGATTCCGGGCGGCTCAACTACAAATGGATTCATCGCCCGGATCGCCTCGTCGAAGTCGGCCGGCAGATCCCGGGAGGCGAAGCCCAGGCGCTCGAGTGGACGGCCGCGATTCGCGAGCTGGCGGCCAGGACCCAAGCCATTCCCGCCGGGCAATGGGCGATTATCGCGTCCGCCCGACAGACGAACGAGGAACTGTACCTCCTCAATCGGCTGGCCGGGCATTGCGAGGCCCTCTCCGATTCGGTCCCGCGGTTTGGCGAAGGTGATCGTTTGCTCGTGAGCGAAGACAAGAATCCGAACAGCGCCGGGAGCCGGCACATCGGTTTTGCCGGGGCTGAGCTGGGGGCGCGGTTGCCCGACATTGCGGCCGCTATTGCGGATCGGCGGGTGCGGGGGCTGATCGTGTATGGCGAAGATGTCACGCGGCACGGGATCGGGGCCGAGCTTTTAGAGCGTCTTGAATTGCTGGTGGTCAGCGATGTCCTGCCCAATGCCACGACTGCCCGGGCGCACTATTTGTTACCGGGTTGCGCCCCCGCGGAGAAGCGGGGGAGTTTCGTCAATGTCAAAGGCCGGCTGCAACGGTTCACCAAGGCCATCGAACCGCCCGGCAATGCCCGGCCGGAATGGGAAACCCTGGCGGAATGGGTTGGGCAGGTGATCGGCGAGCGGTTTCCCACGACCATCGAAGGGTTGTTCAACCAGATGGCCGGCGAGATCCCGGCGTTTCAGGGGCAGTCCTGGGCCGGGGTGGGAGATCATGGAGTCAAGCTCTAACGTCAGATGGGTAATCGCTCAAGACCACTGCCGGACGAACCTTGGCAGCCAACCCGAAGTCGACCCGCCAGATCTCACCGGGAAGAGTTTTGCCTGCGCTCATCTTCGGCTTCCATGGCGTCGAGCATCCGGAACCGCTCCAAAGCCAGCCGATCACATTCGGCCAGCGCATCAGCGTCTCGTTCCGCCTTGGCCTCCCCGCCCTCTTGGCGTTCCGCTCCGTAGTGCTGTGCCCTCACTCGCTCCGGAGCGCGCCCCCACCGAGCCATTGTGTCAATGGGTGAGGACCCACCCCGCTCGGCTTATGCGCTGATGACAGAACCATGACGGACAGAATCATGACCACCATTTTCATGATTCTGTCCTGCCATGATTCTGTCGGTTTCTATGGGCTTGCAGCCGGACCCGATTCTTCACGATAATGTCAGTAGCATTCTCGACGGGGTTGTCGAGAATCGAGACCATCACTCAAATACTTAAATGGAAGCAGCGATGATTATTCACCATAGAGAGATTGGGTACAGCAGGAACTACTCGGAATTCTTCAAGGCATTGGTAGAAGCCAAAACCCATCTGGAGAAAAAGTATCCGGAGATATCAATTGATCTCATGTACAATCTGGCTGGAAACCGGGGTCGGGCCACGATTCAAACGCGTTATCCCTCGCTGGCTGACTACGAGCGGATTGATGCAGAAGCCGATCAGGACGAAACGCTTCAGAAGATCCTCGAGTCCGTGATGACCGAAAGCGCCTGGCCGATTGTCGATCAGTTTTATCGCGCCATTTCCGGGTGACCCAAGTTGGCGCATCGGGTAGGCGGTGGATTTTAGCCCCCGCCCCCACACCACCGGACATGCGGCTCCGGATCCGGCGGTCCCTGACAGTCCAGGAGGATGAAGCAGCACTCTTGGCGGGACCTCGCCCTTCCGCAATCCAGGTTTCAGAGCGGGAGGGCGCGGTTGGCGGCAGCGCCTGCTCTCAGCGTTAGCCGTCAACGCGTCACCGGGAGTTGAGTGAGCCTTTTCTACAAATTCCAGTATCTGGTCGGCTTAACGCCGTGGGAACGGATGCCCTCGCTTCCTATAGGCGAACAGGCCGTCGCGCTCCTTGACCAAGAGGAGAGCGGTCGAGAACCGCCCTATGGACGCACCCTCGATCTCGGATGCGGCACCGGGTTTTGGTCGGTTCGCCTGGCTCAACGCGGATGGGAAGTAACGGGCGTCGACATCGTGCCGAAAGCGGTGCGCATCGCCCGCGAACGCGCACGCGGCGCCGGCGTGGAGGTTCTATTCGTCGAAGGGAGAGTAACGGCGCTCACGGCCGCGTGCATCGGCTCGGGATTTCGCCTCATATTGGACTTTGGTGTCGTGCATGGTCTCCCGGCCGAGCAGGTGCGGGAGGTGAGCCGTGAGGTCACGGCGGTGGCCACCGAGGACGCCACGCTCCTGATGTACGCGTTCTCACCGGGTCGCAGAGGACCGCTGCCGCGAGGCATAAGTCGGGAGGAGATTGAACAAGCCTATAGCGGATGGAGGATCACCGACGAGGAAGCATTCGCTTTGGCAGGGGCACCCCGTTTTGTACAGAAAGCACAGCCTCGCTTTTACCGCCTTCGCCGCAGACGATCATGATCGCGCTATGGCACTGGGACCATCTCTCCTCATCGGCGCGGCGGTCGGACGGATGGTCCAGCGCCGCACCGGAGATGGGGCGCTGGTGAGCCAGAGCTCCTGACATAGCGGTGCCGAATTCACTGATTTTTCGGGCTGGAGTATCTGCATGGCCCTTCGCTAACCGCGAAGGCCTGGGGAGTGCCGTAATTGGTCCGCGTGTTCAAGTTCCAGGCCGAATAGTAGGCGTAACCGAGGTTCTCGGTAGATTCGCCGCTGGTGCCCCTGGGAGATGCGACCCCAACTAACACGATGCGTGGCGCAAAGCGGATCACTGGCTCGTGGGTCGCCACGTATTGATGCCGGATCATCTGCATTGGTTCTGCGCTCCGGCGCGATTTCCGTTCACCCCGTTGAAATGGGGACTCGCGGAGCTCGTCCCCCCGACAAGGCAACCATCGGAGGGCCGAGTTCCACGAGGCCCTGACTTGCCGAGCCTTCATCCAGGGACTCGCAGAGTTCGTCCCTCGATCTGAAATTCCGAATTTGAATCCCAATTGTAGAATATGGATTCCGGTGAGAAGTGAAGGGTTTTTCAGCAGGGCTTTTTGGGAGCCAGGCCGCGATAGCGAGCTTGCCGCAAGCCGTGTCCCCGGACCAATTCGCTCAGGGTGCCTTCGATGCCGTTGCGATGTTTCATCCGTTGCTCGAAGGCGTCGGTCTGTTGCTCCTGCCGTCGGGCTTGCAAAACCGTATGGTGCTCGCCGACCACCAGGGTGCGGTGACGTTGATCCTTGCCCAGGCAACGCTCCCGCAGCGGACAGTCGTGACACTGCATGCTGAACTCGAAACGATAGTCCACTTTGCCGGTGGCTTCCTCCACCAGGCTGCTGCATTGGGTGTTGAGCTTCCCGGCCGGACAACGGGCCGTGCGCTGCTCCACGTCGATCTGGAAATCCTCTACGCTGAACCGGCCCTCCTTCCGCGGCGCCGGCTGCGCCGGCCCCATTAACTCGCGCCCTTCTTCTGCTGGCCCTGACCTTTGACCGCGTAGGCCGCCTCCGGATCATGCGGATTTTCCACCCGATCCGAACTCAGCTGCCCTTTGCCCTTGGGCTCAATCGCCGGGGAGCCCGCCAGCGCTTCGGAGCTGAACTGGGTCTGAGCGCTGGTTTCTGGTTCAGGATGGGTCGAGCCTTCGGGCAAAGGCGTCGTGGCGGGATCGCTCGCGCCCGTTTCCATCGCCGCGCCCGGGACCGGGAGCAATCCGGGAGTCTCCTCCACCACGATCGGTTTCTTTTCCTGCTCCAGAACCGTCGCCTGGCCCGCACTCACTTCAAACTGTTCGCCGAAGATTCGCTTCAGCAACTGCGCTTGGGTTCCCGCCGCCCGCTCCCTTTGCGCGGGCTGGCGCAGCCATTCCATCCAGGATCGTGGTGAACCCCAGGGCGCTGTTCTCGTGCTCTTGGAGCCGATCCCGAAAGTTCACCAGACTGGTCGGATGAAACACCCGATCGCCCAATTGCCGGTTCAACGCGAAGTTCCAGCCCGCATGATAGTGGAGCAACCCGACCGCCTGCCGATCCGGCACCCCGTCCAGCTCCTGGAGCAGACTAACCCCCAGCATGAGCACCGGTTCAATGGCGATCCGCCCGTTATCCGCGCAATAGCATCGTTCCAAGGTCGTCCGCGCTCGGGCCAGGTGCGGGTAAACCTTTTGGGCAAAGAGCCGGTAGCGGTCGGTGCGAGCAAAGAGATTGGCCGAGAGCCCCGCCGTGGAGAAGAGCTCCGAGTGGGTGGAAAAGTCGGGCAGGCTCATCGCCGAGGGCAGGTGTGCGCGGAATTTCGCGTGGACATGTGGCTAGCCTATTGAGTGGCATCCAATTATGCAGGGCGCAATATCCCAACCGCAGTCCGTGGTAGAACGCCTCGGCGTGTCGGCACGGATCGGCTTTGGGACGGAGCATCCCCAGCTTAATGGGGTGCTAAGCGAAAAGGTATAAGTGTAAACTTATGGTTACTAACACTTTATGTTGTGGCCCTATCCCCCCTCCTCCTCAACATCTTGGGGTAATTCCTAAACGCTAAACGGCGTTGGCCTTAGGGTAAAACTCGTACGCGGTAATAACGCTTGCTACCTGACGCACTCTCTTCGACGATCTTACTCGCAATTGTACCCGTGCTCACAACGTCACCTGGGACTTCCTCCCAAACGTCAGGATCAAGGTCCAGTTTTGACTCGATCCGGTAACTGGTTTCTGGCACGGCGCTCCACGTCAGCACTAACTCCGGCGATTCCAGTCTTGGGATTTCCAGAATAGGCCTGGGAACTACAGTGATCCGGAAGTTCCGTGTGTCTGCGAGCCCGGGCGCACCGTCCTTCACGCGTATGAATACGTCCGCCACGCCGATCTGGCTCTCGAAAGGCATCCAGCTGATCAGGCCATCAGAGCTGACTTCCAGCAGGTCCGGGCCTGCGACTAGTTCGAAGATTAACTCCTGCGAAGGCAAGTCAGGGTCCTCGGCAGTGGCGACGAGCGAGAGAGAAGCAGTGGCATGAATCGTCACATCCCGAGGAGGAGTAAGGACCGGCGGAAGGTTGACTTCCTGGACGATGATCTGAAAAGACTCTGTCGCGTTGAGCTCTCCATCAGAGACCCGGACGGTAATTGCATTCGTGGATGGCCCTTGCGTCTCGTCGGGAATCCATGAAATCACGCCGCTTGACGCGTCCATTGTCATGCCGGTCGGAGGGTCAATGAGGGAGAAAGTGAGCGCGTTGGTCGGGATATCAAGATCGCTTGCGAAAAGGGCGAGATTAAATGTCGTCTCTTCATCACAGACCTGGTCCGCGGGCATGGTCAGTGACGGAGGTGTGTTTGCTTCGTTCACGATCACTGTGAAACCGTTGGTCACGCTCAGATGCTGCTCCTCAATTGCCGCGGCGTTGAAATCTGTAACCACCACCTCAATGATGTTGGTGCTGGGACCCTGGGCCTCACCGGGTGTCCAGGAGATTTCGCCGCTGGCCGAATCAATCATCATTCCGTCCGGCGGCGCCACCAAACCATAGGACAAAGGATTCGGCGGCGTGTCCGGGTCCGACGCCGAAACGGAAGCCGTGAACGGCGTTTCCTCGGTGGCTGTCTGGATGAGCGGCAAGGCGAGCTCCGGAGGCTGGTTCAACTCATGGACCGTAACGGTGAAGCTGTTGGTATCCGCGAGCTGCGCATCCTGGCTTGCCTCAAGGTTGAGATCAACGACGCGCAGAGTCACCACATAAACTCCTGGACCTTGTGTTTCGGTGGGTGTCCATGCGATTAAACCATCGTTTGAAACCGTTAATCCCTCGGGCCCTGAAATCAGCTCAAATGACAATGCATTCGTCGGGATATCTGTATCTTCGGCTGCCGCCTCAGATTGGAAGGCTGCCAGTTCACCAATAGTCTGGTCGGCGGGCAGCCGCAGCAAGGGCGGCTCGTTTACCTCGTGCACAATTACTTCGAACTCTGCGGTGGCGCTCAGACCGGGACTGCCGTTGTCGCTCACCCTCACTCTCACGCTATTCGTGGAGGATCCCTGATCCTCACCCGGCGTCCAAAGGGTTTCGCCAGTGATTGGATTGATCGACATGCCCTGCGGCGCGGAATCGAGCGACCAGGTCAGAGACTGACCAGGATCCGCGTCTGTTGCCGAAGCAGCGACGGCCAAAGTCGACAATTCATCTGCGATCTGATCGGCAATGGGAGCAATCGTGGGACGCACATTCACTGCCCGGAGCGTCACCGAGTTCTGGCCGTAGCTAATTTCGAATCCAACTTCGTTCGACGGATAATTGATCGCGTCGAACACTCCCACCCGCATCAACGCGGATAGAAAAGTGAATGCCGCGCCGGGGGCCGGATAAAAATCATTGGTGAGACTGACATTGAGTGTCCCCGCAAGTGTCGCAACGCCGCCTGCCCCACCCGATGAGACGGATATGAGATCAAAACTGCCGCTTGAATTTCCACCGATCTCGATGTTCAGCTCGCCCGATGAAGTCTGTTGATAATTACCCGCTATGTCCAGCTGCCCAAAAGGCAGGCCCGGACTCAAGGAGGCCGAATTAATAAGGTGTTCCGTGTTCGCCACGGTCACCAGCCCGGTGCCTACCAGACTGCCGCCCAAAAGCTGAATGGGCGCCGCTTGTGCATCTAGGCCTCCGCCCTTAAGAAGAGTGAGACCCGCAGTTTGTTGGTTCGCGTTGTAGCGCAGGAAGCCGCTCTGCACTTCAACGGTTCCGGAATTGATGAAATGGGCGTCAATGGATGTGTTGAGGGTGCCACCGGTCTTGCGGAATGTGCCCTCGTTGACGAACAGCGGCAAAGCCCCCGAGACATTGTTGTGGCCATCAAATGTGGTAGTGAGCGTCGCCTCGAACACATTGGAAAATATTGCCCCATTGGCCATGTCAAAATTGCCAGCGCTCCAAGTGGCAATGCCTGCGTTGATGAGCGTCCGCTCGTTCAATTCGCAGTTGCCGTCGATCAACAAAGTGCCGTCTGCGCCGATAACGGTTCTGCCCGCGGCAGTCATGTCTCCGCCAGACCAGGTCAACGACCCATGCACCGTGAGTGTGGGCGGCCCTACCAGGGTCGCTCCATTGTTCAGCAATACTAGATGGCCATTTGTATCGACCGTGCTTTCGCTCACCAGGGTGAAAATGGTGCGGTCGAGCGCAAGAGTCTGAGCCCCCGCCGCGCCTCCGAGCGTCAGTCCGCCTATCACCGGATCGGACCGGTCCACCGTGACGGTGTAGGTCCCGTTATTCGTGATGTAGACACGATCCACCGGCCCCGGCAGTTGCGGCGGACTCCAGTTGGGAGCTGCGTCCCACGCACCCGTGCCTCCGATCCATACCAGATCAGCGGCAGTTGCGTAGCTCGGCTTCAATAGCGCGAGACCAATTAATATCAGCGATGCGCCGGAATACCGGCTAGAGATTTTAACAAAAGCAAAGGCGAAGGAGAGAAACCTCATAATTGGGCACTTCTTGATGTGGCACCTGAACCGGCAAGAGCCACGCCGGACCAGATGCGGCGATGGCCCCAGGATTTTTGTGCACGGCGCATTACGGATCAAATCCAGTCGATGCGACACCATGAGCGATGTATCTTGTGGTTTCTTGACGGATTTTGGCGGATTCGCATCCTGGATTGTCGGAGGTACGCTAGACTTATCGGATCTCTAGCCCTAGGCAAAGGAGGCTGTCGGCCTGAGGGCATTCTCACACCGCCAGCCTCCCCGACTTACCCTCCGCCAGTACCGCTCCCATCTCCGTTCGGTACCGGGATGACGTGTGGGACTGGTATCAGTCGGTCGCCTACACGTGCGTCGGTCTTGGTCGGACCACGACAACTGGTTGATCCACAGGAGCATTGTGCAGTTTGTGGGGGTCTAAAGCGGTTTATGGCGTGATTTTCGAGGTCAAAAGCGAGGCCATGTTGAGCAGTTTTCGCCGGAGGCGCGAATCGGCATCCTCAAGCATGGGTTCCTGGGTCAGTTGATGCGGGCCAAAGGATTTGCTCACCGTGAACTGGCCCTGGCGTAGGGCGTGTTGAAACACAGTCTCTGGATGTTTGCCCATCTGTCCAGAGGCGAGATTGAAGTTCCCCTCCAGCTCTCCCCCGACTGGCGCCCTCCCAATGAAGCTTTGCCGCGTGTGCCGGTGCATAGACAAAATCATGGGGGGACAAAATCATGTATTCCGTTGCACTGCAGGGATTGATCAAAGACTCGTGGTCATCGAGCCCATGATTTTGTCAAAGCATGATTTTGTCGCTGGCGTGTGGTGTTTCCCCTGGGGCGGCTGGGAGCGGCAAGACGCATCAATGTATTCCCGGCCTTGTCGGACCACGACAATTGATTGATCTGCAGGAAGGACGGCATCGGGATCTACCTCAGCCCACGCGCTATCCGTAGGGGCGCCCCCGGCGGGTTGCAGGATGCTTTCTTGCCCACGGTTCAGAGAGCGCTTATCCTGCCGAGCATCCGGTGAGGACCATGATGGACAACCGGCATTCAGCGAGGAGTCGGAAGCCGTATGACGAGACAACAGTTGTTGGAACGAATCTGGATTGACCGGGCGCGGTGCGGGGGCAAGCCATGCATCCGGGGTCATCGCATCTGGGTGTCCTTGATCCTGGACATGTTGGCCAGCGGAAGCTCGCGGGTGGAGGCAGGTCCTATGGGGGTCACATCTGAATGGCAGTTAGTTAGAGCTTGTCCCAAAAAGTCGAGTCTGGGCAAGCGCCTGCGGCGAGGGGCCTCAGCTTGACGGCGCGCGCGCGCGCCGGGACGATCACGGTCGCCTGCGAAGAGGTTTTTGGCCGAAATGTGCCCTTGGCGTACAGACCGCCTGCGCGGTGAGGTCGGGATGAGAGAGGCGTTGGCGGTATTTCAGGCCGCAGCGCGCCGTGCTTCTGCCGCCGCGGCAAGCCGCAGGCGCGCCAGCACCCGGAGGTTGTGCGTGAGCACCGTCCAGATCACCGTCAGTTCCCGGTGTGCAAAACCTTTGCCGCGCATGCGCCCGCCGAGGAAGACATTCTTGACGATGCCCACGCGCCCCTCGGTCTGAGCCCGACGACGCTGCAGCTCCCCGCTGGCGGGCTTGGCGACGGGCCTGAGGGAGTTGATCGAGAACTTGATCCATGAGCCGGGGCACTTGCTCGGCTTGGGGGCGCGTCCACTGGGTTTGATCCCAACATTCGTCGAGCAGATCTCGGTAGCGCCGGGCATGGTCACGCACGACGCCGACCACGCGGTCCATCTGCCGCAGCGTGCGCTTGCGCTGCCGCTGGCCGTCGGTCTGGTTCCAGGCGTGGGTCATTTGGATGGAGAGCGTGTTGATGCGGCGCAGGAAATTCTCGGGGGCAGGCATGCGGTGTTTGAGCCCTTGGTCGCGGATCAAGGCGACGGCCTTCATGAGCGTGCGCGTGCCGTCGCGCAACGGCACCCAGGCCACCGGGTAATGGATGTTGGCCTCCAGGCAGGTGGTATCCACAAAGACGGTGGACAAAGGGCATCGCGTGCGTTGTCACTTCGGTTCGCGAAAAGCGTTGCCAACTCAATGCGGAGCGGGCTTGACTGTCGGCGATGAAACGCCGCCGGTTTAGCATCACGTCGCCGCGCAGATGGGCGACCTGGGCCAACTTCCGGAACCCAGGTGAACGTGTGCCAGTGGAGAAACCAGACGGTGACCTTTTTGGCTATTGCATAAGAGCTTTGACGGGTCGGCAATAACGTCTAGGGTTGCCCGGCCCGCTTTTACGGGAATTGAGACAGGATGCAGTGGATCGACAACCTCACGGCGACGCAGCAGTTTGTGCTTTTCAGCACGCTGAAGATTATTGGGGTCTTTTCCATCCTGATGTTCATCGTGGCTTATGCGGTCATGATCGAACGCAAGGTGTCCGCCTTCATCCAGGACCGGCATGGTCCCAACCGGGTGGGGCCGTTCGGGCTGCTCCAACCCCTGGCCGACGCGGTGAAGGCCTTTTTCAAGGAGGATTACACCCCGGGTCACGTGCGGAAGGTGTATTTCTGGATTGCCCCGGCGATTGTGATGATTCCCAGCATCCTGACGGTGGCGGTGATCCCGTTCGGATCGACGCTGGGCGATCAGCGGATGGTCATTGCCGATTTGAACGTGGGGATTCTGTATGTGTTCGGGATCGTGTCGCTCGGGGTTTACGGCATTGTGCTGGCCGGTTACGCGGCGAACTCGAAGTATCCGTTATTGGGCGGGATCCGGTCCAGCGCCCAGATGATTTCCTACGAAGTGGCCATGGGGCTTTCGGTGATCCCGGTGTTTATGCTGGTGGGCAGTCTAAATCTGAGCCAGGTGATCGGGTACCAGGCCCACAGTTGCCTGGACTGGCTGATTGTGAAACAGCCGCTGGCGTTCCTGATCTTTATCATCGCCAGTTTCGCCGAGACCAACCGGCTTCCGTTCGACATGCCGGAGAGCGAGCAGGAGCTGGTGGGGGGATTCAACACGGAATACGGCTCGATGAAGTTCGCCCTCTTTTTCATGGGCGAGTATGCGAACCTGACCGTTTCGTCGGCGATCCTGGTGACCCTATTTCTCGGGGGATGGACGCTGCCGGTATTTGGGTTGGATCAACCGGCGGGCGCATTGGCTGGTGGGGTTGGCCCACATCGGGATTTTCCTGGCGAAGATGATCGCGGTGATCGTGGTGATTATCTGGGTGCGGTGGATGTGGCCGCGGTTTCGTTACGATCAGTTGATGCAACTCGGCTGGGGCCGGGTCATACCCCTGGCCATGGCGAACGTGGTGTTCACGGCCTGGGTGCTCTGGTTGAGGGCTTAACGTGATTGTCAAACGCAAAGCCATGACGTGGTGGGAGCGGCTCTACATCCCGGCCGTGTTGGACGGTTTCCGCGTGACCGTGCGTCATTTCTTCCGGCGCAAAGTCACCATGCAATACCCGGAGGAAAAATGGGTGGTGCCGCCCGGTTACCGGGGCGCGCCTTATCTGGTCAAGGACCAGGAAGGCCGCACGAAATGCGTGGCCTGCCAGCTCTGCGAATTCATCTGCCCGCCCAAGGCGATCCGGATCGTGCCGCCCGGTCCCCAAGTCGATCCCACCACCGGCAATGTCGAGAAGCGCCCGCGCGAGTTCGAGATCAACATGCTCCGCTGCATCTTTTGTGGTTTTTGCCAGGAAGTCTGTCCCGAGGAGGCCATTTTCCTGAAACAGGATTACTCGCTGACGGGAAGCTCCAGGGCAGAGATGATTTACAACCTGCCGAAGCTGCTCGCCCTCGGGGGAACACATCACGACTCGATCATGAAATGGAAGAAAAAGGCGGAGGAAGCCGGTGAGCAAGGTTTGAAAACGTAGTCATGGAGGTATTCCTGTTTTATCTCTTCTCCGGGATGGCCCTGCTCTGCGGGTTCCTGGTTGTGGCCAATCCGTTCAGCCGAAATCCGGTCACGAGCGCGATGTTTCTCGTGCTCGCCATGGCATCGCTGTCGGGGTTGTTTGTGCTCCTGCACGCCTTCTTTCTCGCGGCTGTGCAAATCCTGGTCTACGCCGGGGCCGTCATGGTCCTGTTCCTCTTTGTGATCATGCTGCTCGAGTTGGGCGAGGAACAACGGCGGGTCCTGAGCCGGTTTGGCTGGATCGCTGGCCTCATCGCGGTGGGGACGCTCGCCCTGATTCTGCTGAGCGCGATTTTCGGGGCCGGCTCCGTCGGGACGCTGCCGGCGCCCACACTGGAGGGACGAACCGAATCGCTGGGTCGGTTGTTGTTCACGAGTTATCTGCTGCCGTTTGAGGTGCTGTCGATCCTGCTGCTGGTGGCCATGGTGGGGGTGGTCCTGCTCGGCAAACGCGATCTCTCATGATCACGCTTCAACACATCCTGTCGGTCAGCGCTCTGCTGTTCTGCCTCGGCCTGTTCGGTGTGATCGCCCGGCGGAATTTGCTGGTCATCTACATGTCCCTCGAACTGATGCTCAATGCCGCCAACCTCGCGCTGGTCGGCTTTTCCCGGTTCCGCAATGACCTCAACGGCCAGGTGATGGTCTTCTTCGTGATCACGGTTGCCGCGGCGGAGGTCGCTGTCGGACTGGCATTGATCGTGGCCCTTTATCGGCGAAGGCGGACGGCCGACACGGATCAACTGACGACGTTGAAGCTCTGACGGAAACGCAACTCGTGAAATTGGCCTTTCTGCCCTGGTTAATCCTGTTTTTGCCGCTCCTGTCCGCGGCGGCAGGGCTGTTATGGACCCGGAACGACCCGAAGCGCACAGCTCAAGTGTCGGTTGGCGCGGTGGCTGCCGGGTTTGTTTTGAGCGTGATCTTCGTGGCGGCGAACGGGTGGTTGACCGGAGGCGAGGAGTCTGCGGTGAGCTGGTTGTCGGTGGGCGGCCTGCAAGTCGAGTTTGGGCTGAGGTTGGATTCCCTGAGTCTGCCCATGTTATTGGTCGTGACGGGCGTCGGGGGAATGATTCATGTCTATTCGCTCGGGTATCTGCGGGATGATCCGGGGTTCTCCCGGTATTTCGCCTGCCTGAGCCTGTTCACCTTCTCGATGCTTGGCGTGGTCCTCGCCAACAATTTCGTCATGTTGTTCGGGTGCTGGGAACTGGTGGGCGCATCGAGCTATTTATTGATCGGGTTCTGGTTCGACCGTCCCGCGGCGGCCGATGCCGGCAAGAAGGCCTTCCTCACGAACCGGGTGGGCGATTCCGGCTTTCTCCTTGGCATCCTGCTGGTCTGGTCCGTATTGGGTTCGCTGAACTTCGGGCAATTGAAGGAGACCGTGCTTGCCCGGCCCGATGTGCTGGGGGGCATGTCCACCGCGGCGGGTTTGTTGATCTTCTGCGGTGCTATGGGCAAGTCCGCGCAGTTCCCGCTGCACGTCTGGTTGCCCGATGCGATGGAAGGTCCGACCCCGGTCAGCGCATTGATTCATGCGGCGACCATGGTTGCGGCCGGGGTTTACATGTTGTGCCGGGTTTTTTTTCTGCTGGATCTGCCGGGGTCGTATGCCCTGGAGGTGATCGCCTGGATTGGGGGTATCACCGCGTTGTTCGCGGCGGTGGTGGCACTGCAGCAGAATGACATCAAACGGATCCTGGCCTATTCGACCCTCTCCCAACTGGGATACATGGTCATGGCCGTTGGCGTGGGCGGGCCGTCCAGCGCGATGTTTCACCTGACGACGCACGCCTTTTTCAAGGCCTTGTTGTTCTTGTGTGCCGGGGCGGTGATCCAGTCTCTCCATCATGAACAGGACATCTGGAAGATGGGCGGCCTGGGATGGCGGATGCCGGTGACGTTCCTGACCTTTCTGGTGGGCGCGCTGGCGCTCTGCGGGATGCCGCCCCTCAGTGGGTTCTACAGCAAGGACGCCATTCTTGCCGCGACCCTGGCCGGCAATCATCCGAACGTCCTCCTGTTTGTTCTCGGTGTGGGCGTGGCCGTCCTTACTCCCCTCTACATGTTCCGCCTGTTTTTTGTCGTGTTCCTGGGTTCGAGCCGGTCAGAAGCCGCGAATGCCGCTCGCGAAGTGTCCGGCATCATGACCTGGCCCATGTTCCTTTTGGCCATGCCGAGCGCGTTCGCCGGGCTTTGGGCCATAAATGCGATTTACGAGGGCGCGTTTGGAATGCCCACCGGGATAGGACCCGCGGATTGGGCACACTCCATCGCAATGCTATCGAGTGTCGCGGCGGCGGCGGCGGGGTTATTCCTCGCCTGGCGGTACTATCGCGAGGCCTCGAAAGATCCGTTGCCGGCGAGGCTTGGGGGACTGGCGGCGGCGATGCGGGACCGGTTTTACATCGATGAGTTTTATCAGGGGACGGTCGTTCGTTTTCAGGATGCGTGTGCGGCGTTTGTCGATTTATTCGATCGCTGGGTGATCGCCGGCATCGCGGTACGCGGCATCCATGGCACCACGGAGTTTATCGGCCGGGCCCTGCGTCTGGCCCAGACCGGGAATCTCCAGACCTACGCATTCCTGATGATCCTTGGTCTGGCTTGGATTCTATATCTGGCATTGGGATGACCGCATGATTTCGCTCGCGCTGATCGTTCTGATGCCGCTGCTGGCGGCGGTGGCCCTGGCAGCCGTGCCGCGCAATTTCCGAGTGGTCATGCGCCTGGTCCCGCTCGCGGTGACATTCCTGAGCGCGGTGCTGGCCTTGAAGGTTTTCCTCCAGTTCGACCCGGGGCAGTCCGGTTACCAGTTCGAGACGATGTTGCCCTGGCTTGGCGCGCCGGCGCTGGGCATTCAATGCCGGCTTGGGGTAGACGGTTTGAACGTGGCGCTATTGCTGATGGGGTCAGTGGTGGCCTTTGCGGCGGCGTGCGCGGCCTGGGAAATTGAGCGGCGGGAGAAGGAGTTCGCCATCCTGTTACTGGTGATGACCGGAGGGATTCTGGGAGCATTTGCCTCGTTGGACCTGTTCTTTTTTTACGCATTCCATGAGCTGGCGCTGGTCCCGACGTTCATCATGATCGGCGTTTGGGGCCGCGGTGAGCGGCGAAATTATGCGACCTTCCAAATCACGCTCTACCTGAGTGTAGGCGCATTGATCACGCTGATCGGCCTGCTCGCGCTTTATGTCCAGGCCGGCGCGAATTCGTTCGACATCCGGACTCTGACCCAACATGTGCTGGCGAATCCTCTGAGTGTGGGGGCCCAGCATGCCATCTTCCCGCTCCTCCTGTTCGGGTTTGGGATTCTGGTTTCGCTCTGGCCGTTCCACACCTGGGCGCCGGTGGGTTATGCCTCGGCGCCGACGCCCACGGCCATGCTTCACGCGGGAGTGCTGAAGAAATTCGGGCTATACGGGTTGTTGCGGATAGCGCTGCCCTTGATGCCGGAGGCGGCGCGGAGTTGGATGGGGATCCTGGCCGTGCTGAGTTTGGGGAACATCCTGTATTGCGGGTTGGTGGCCATGCGTCAGCGGGATCTGAATTATCTGATTGGCAACTCCAGCGTCGCGCACATGGGTTTCGTCTTTTTGGGCATCGCGTCGCTGACCCTTATCGGTGTGACCGGGGCGGTGGTGGTCATGGTTGCGCACGGTTTCCTGGCCGCGCTCTCCTTTGCTCTGAGCGGTTATCTTTATCACCAAACCCAAACGCTCGACCTTGGCCAAATGGGCGGGCTACTGCGCCGTCTGCCGTTCATCGGCACGGCGTTCATCATGGCCCTGCTCGCCGGATGCGGTTTGCCGGGATTCGCCAATTTCGTGGGGGAGGTCATGGTCTTCTTCGGGGCGTGGAAGGTTTTCCCCTGGACCACGGTATTGGCAATCTGGGCGGCCCTGGTGATCGGTGGTGTGTACATGACCCGAGCCATTCGCCAACTCCTGCACGGGCCGTTGCCGGATTGTTGGGCCAATCTGACGGATACTACGAACACGTGGCGCAAACTGCCCTACGCGTTGTTGTTGGGTTGTCTGTTCCTTTTCGGCGGGTTCCCGTCGGTGCTTACGCGGCGTATTGAGCCGGCAATTGTCACGCTGGTGGACCGGCTCAATCCTTCCTCGGCAGCGGGATTTGGTGTCCCGGCGAGACTGCAAACAATGGATCTCAGTGCGGACGCATCGGGGCGGGAGGAATCGGGGCCATGAACCTGGGTTTGCTGACATTGGAGATCGTCGTGGTTTTGACCGGTCTGGGGGTATTGGTGGCGGATCTTTGGCTTCCGGGCGAGATGCGGCGGAGGTTGAGCCATGTGGCAGCGGGTGTGGTGGGGTTGCTCTTGCTAATGAGCTTCACGCGGTGGATCGATTTGGGGGTAGCCGAGACAGCGTTTGGGGGGATGTTCATCCAGGACGGGATCTCAATCTTTTTCAAACGTTTGTTTCTGTTGGCCGCGCTGATTGTGCTCGTGCTTTCATTCGATTTCGCCGATCGCCTGCCGACGACAGCGATCGGTGAATACACGGCGCTGCTGTTGTTCGCCCTTGCCGGAATGATGCTGGCCGCTTCGGCCAATGATCTGAGTCTGTTGTTTGTCTCGGTGGAGCTGATCACCGTTTCGTTCTATGTGCTCGTCAGCTTTCAACGTTCGCGGGCCACTTCGCTCGAGGCGGGAGTCAAATACCTGATTACGGGCGCCCTCGCTTCCGCCCTGATGGTATATGGGATCGCGTTGGTTTACGGCACGGCCGGAAGCATGAACTTCGATCGAGTGGCGTTGGCTGCGCCTGGCCTGGTCGGCAACCGCATTTTTTTGGTGGGTGTCCTGCTCGTGTTGACCGGGCTCGGGTTCAAGATTGCGACCTTCCCCATGCAATTGTGGGCGCCGGATGTCTACCAGGGGTCGCCGACACCGACGACGGCGTTTTTGGCCATCGGTTCGAAGGCGGCGGGATTCGCGTTATTGTTGCGGGTAGTGTATACCGCCGTCCCGAACCTGGATGCCTGGCTCGGGCCGGTGGTGGGGGTCATTGCGGGGATCACGATTCTCTATGGCAACCTGTGCGCCATCCCGCAACGGAACCTCAAACGGTTGCTCGGTTACTCCAGCATCTCGAACGCGGGCTACCTGCTGCTCGGGGTGGCTTCCATGAGTGCGACCGGCCAGTCCGCGATTCTCTTCTTCCTCGGCGCGTACCTGGTATCGGTGCTGGGGGCCTTTCTCGTCCTGGGCCTGGTGACGCGCCACAGCGATGGCGATGACATTCGTGTTCTGGCGGGATTGAATCGGCGCGCGCCACTCCTGGCCTTCACTTTCAGTTTGAGCATGATCTCACTCGCCGGCATTCCTCCTCTGGCCGGGTTTTTCGGCAAGTTTCTGTTGCTGAAGGCCGTCGTGGAACGGGCGCAGTCGGATCCGGCTTACGTCGGGTTATTGGTCGTGGCGCTGGTGGGTATTGTGATCTCGCTCTATTACTATTTTGGAGTGGTGCGCGCCATCTACTGGTCCAGGGACCCGGATTGCGCCGATCCCATCGCCATATCGCGGCCCATGCAATACGCCGTGATTTTCTGCGCGGTCGGGATGCTCTATCTCGGTCTTTTCCCCAGCGGGCTGCTGAGGGCGGCGCTTATCGCGGTGCAGGCGCTTTGAACAACGACGGGTGCGGGGAGGGGAAATTTGGGTGATACGCCCGGGGCCGAGATTGGAGGATTGGACTTGAGGCGAAACGGGTTCTGAGTTAAGCGGGATGCATGTTCACAGTTAGCAACCCAAACTCCCAGGAGGTTTGAGATGGCCTTTACCGCAACCCGCGATCTGATCCTCCCCGCGACCGTGACCGGTTCCTGGCCGCGGCCGAGATGGTACACCATGAACCTTTGGGGCCGGCCGCTGGACACCGCGATGATGGATCCCTGGTACCGGGAACAGTTCGCCGATGCGCTTGCGGTCGTTATTTCCGACCAGGCGCGGGCCGGCCTGGATATTCTCACGACCGGCGACTACCACCTGGACGAGGATGTGGCGGGGCGTTCGTGGCATCATTACCCGCTTCAGCGATGGAAAGGGTTTGAGCACGAGGAACTGCAGAGTGAGAAGACCCGATCCCCCTTACTCTCTTACCCGGTGGGGACAATGCTGGATTCGATCTACAAGACGTGGCGCTGGCCGCGGGTGGTGGGGAAGGTCGAGCACGATCCGAAGAACCCGCTGGAATACGCCAAGATATGGCGGGTGGCGCAGCAATCCGCCGCAGCCTCGGGCCGTCCTGTGAAGTTTGGATCCTGTTCGGCGCAGGTACTGGCGTTTTTCCTGGACAGCCACACGCCGGGTTACGCGTTGGACGACAAGCGACAGTTGATCTGGGACATGGCGGAGGCGATGAATCGCGAGCTCCGACAGTTAGCGGCGGCGGGGTGCCGCGTGATTCAGATCGAGGAACCGACGTTGCATTTCATGGCGCGTTATTATCCGGACCAGAAGGAGTTCATCGATTTTTTGGTGGACGCCTTCAACCGTGAAGTGGAGGGGCTCGACGAGGTCGAGCTTTGGATCCACACCTGTTGGGGCAATCCGAACATGCAGAAGGTCTTTTCGGACGAATCCTACGCCCAGTCGATCGAGATTTATTTGGATCGGCTCAAGGGGGACGTCTGGACCATCGAAGCGACCGAAAACAACTTCCGGGAGCTCCCCTTGTTCGGCGCCCGCAAAGGGCGCCTCCCGAAAAAGGTTGCGGTTGGCGTCATCAGCCATCGCACGCTTCAGGCCGACTTCCCGATTTTGGTGGCCGATCGCATCCGGCGGTGTCTCGAACATATTCCGGCCGATAAGCTGGTGCTCTCGACCGATTGCGGATTTGGGCGCCAGGGATTCAATCGGCATCTGGCCTTTTACAAGACGGCGGCGATACCGATGGCGCGGAATATCATATTGAAGGAACTGGGGTTGCAGGAGCGCTATGTGCCTGCGGCGGACGAGAAGCTCGCGTGGGATCAATTGCCGGACCTGGAGCCGCACACGCATTTCAAACCGCTGCGGTGACCGGAAAGGGAGCGGCGGAGTATTGAAGCCGCGGGCATGCGGGTTGGCCGCGGCGGTGTCCGGCCGATCCGTCGGGAGCGTTTTTTCGTCATCTCAGTCTAAGGAAGTATGAAGCGATTTGCATGTGGTTTGGTGGCACTGGCAACGATCGCGACGTCCGGGTGGGGCGCCGGGCTGATCATTGTGGACGAGGCACATTGGCACGGTCCGACGCCAAGGATTTATCCTCCACCGGAACGGCCGCCCTGGCCACGACCGATGCCGCGGGTCCATGTGTTTGCGCCGCTGGAGATCACGCGGCACGAAACGGAGGTCAAAATCAACGACCAGGTCGCCACAACGTCGATCGAGCAGGAATTCTACAACCCCAACGAGCGGTCGGTCGAAGGGACGTTTCTTTTGCCCTTGCCCAAGGGGGCGCAGATTCGCGAGTTCCGGATGGACATCGACGGGAAGCGAGTATCGGCGGAGTTATTGGAGGCGGAAAAGGCGCGGGGCATTTACGAAGACATTGTGCGGAAGCTGAAGGATCCGGCGCTGCTGGAGTATAGCGGACGCGATGTTTACAAGGTCCGAATATTTCCGATTGAAGGCCATTCCAGCAAGCGGGTGAGCGTGACTTACACGGAGGTACTGAAGTCGGATTCCGGCCTGATCAGCTACACCTATCCGCTCACCCCTGATAATTTCGCTGCCAAACCGATCCCGAGCGTCAGCCTGAAGGTCGAAGTCAAGACCCATAAGCCGCTCAAATCGATTTATTCACCGAGTCACCAGGTCGAGGTTCACCGGCATGGAGCGAACGCGGCGACGCTGGGCTACGAGGCGAGCGATGTGAAGGCCGACACGGATTTCCAGTTGTATTTCGCCCCGGAGCAGGACGAGATCGGGATGAGTCTGATGACGTATCAGTTCGGCGCCGAGGACGGGTATTTTCTCATGTTGGCTTCCCCCGGAGTGGATGTGGACTCGGGCAAGGTCATCCCCAAAGACGTCGTCTTTGTGCTGGATACCTCGGGGTCGATGGCGGGTCCAAAGCTCGAGCAGGCAAGGAATGCGCTGATGTTCTGTGTCGAAAATCTCAATGCGGAGGATCGGTTTGAGATCGTCCGGTTTTCCACCGAACCAGAGCCGTTATTTCGCGCGCTGCACAAGCCCACCGAGGCGGACAAGACACGGGCTCGGGAGTTTATTGGGGGATTGAAAGCGATGGGGGGGACGGCGATCAACGATGCGTTGGTTTCAGCATTGGGGCTGCGGCCGGACGCGGGGGATCGTCCCTATGTGATGGTGTTTTTGACTGATGGTTTGCCGACGGTGGGGGTGACCCGGGAAGACCAGATTCTGGCCAATGTGAAAGAGTCAAACACGGGAAACACGCGGGTCTTTTGTTTTGGGCTTGGGCATGACGTCAACACCCATTTGCTGGATCAGATCACGGAGGCAACCCGATCTTTCAGCCAATACGTTCTTCCGGACGAAGATCTGGAAGTGAAGGTCTCCAACTTCTTCGGCAAGATCAGAGATCCGGTCTTGACCAGCCCCATCATCGAGTTCAGTGGCGGAGTTCGGGCCTCGCGCCTTTATCCGAGTCCATTGCCTGATTTGTTCCGAGGGGAGCAACTGGTGTTGGTTGGGCGTTATCATGGCGGGGGGGCGGCGGGGGCGACCTTGAGAGGCAAAGTGAGCGACGTCCCGCGATCGTTCACCTACGACCTTGATTTCGGCGAGAACACCACCGAACACGATTTCATTCCGCGGCTATGGGCGACGCGTCGGGTGGGTTACCTGCTCGACGAGATTCGGTTGCATGGTGATAATCCGGAGTTGCGTGAGGAAGTGACCGAGTTGGCGCGGCGTTACGGCATCGTCACACCGTACACCGCCTACTTGATCGTCGAGGACGAGGCGCGCCGCGGAGTGCCGCAGATGACTCAATCTTTGCCGCAATTCCATCAGGATCGGGCAGAGCGCGAGGCGGCTGGCAGGTATTACGATCGGCTGATGCTCCAACGCTACGGGCGTGGGCCGGTTGCCACTGCCCGGAGCCAGGATGCTCTGAAGAGCGCGTCGGCGCCGCAATCGGCGATCGATTTGGGGGCCGTCGAAGCCCAGCGTGGGGCCCCGGCCGGTGGTGTGCCCGGGGTCGGTGCGGCCGGGGGGGCGAATCCACTGGTCATGCGGGGTGGCGTGGACACGGCGACACAGCGTTCGGCAGTGAGTAACGACTACCGCGAGCTGACGCAATACGTGAACGAACGGACGTTCTACCAAAACGGGAACCAATGGATTGACGGCATGATCCAGCAACTCAAGGCGCCGCGGCGGGTGAACGTCGCCATCGGCAGCAAGGAGTACTTTGAATTATTGGCGGAACATCCGGAGTCGCGCGGTTGGTTGGCCCTGGGCCCGAACGTCCAGTTCGTCCTGAGCGGAGTGGTGTACGAGATCCACGAGTAGGAACGATTGGACTGGTAAGGGTGTGCAATGATTGCATCCGCGGTGCCACCTGATAAGCTGAACCGCGTCAAGGTATCATGAGAATCCAATTACCCGCTTTATTGGCGGCGTCACTGATGACGATCCACTCACTCTCCGGTGCGTCACGCGACGCTCAATGGAAGGAAGTCGACCAGGCCCGGGAGAAAGGTCTGCCGCAGACGGCAATCCAGAAGTTGCGGCCGATTGAGACCGCGGCGCTTGCGGAACAGGCCTGGGGCGAGGCGGTGAAGGCCATTGCGCTACGAATCACTTTGGAGGGGCAGATCCAGGGCGGCAAACCCGAGGAAAAGATCCTTCGGATGCGGACCGAACTGGAACATGGCCCGGCCGCGATTGAGCCGTTGCTGCAGACGATCCAGGCCCACTGGTATTGGGAGGTACTATCAACAAAATCGTTGGCGGTTTCTGCAGCGGACGATGACGAGCGAGACGCCGGGAGAGGATTTCACGACGTGGGATTTGCCCCGGATATTTGCGGAGATCGACAACCAGTTTCAGAAGGCCATTACCGGCGATCGGCTTAAGCAGACTCCGGTGGCCACGTTCGATACGCTGCTGATCCGGGGCACCTTGCCGGACCGATACCGTCCCACCCTTTACGATTTCATCGCACATGAAGCGCTCGACTTCTACACGGCCGGCGAACAGGCTATCCCCAGACCCGCAGATGCTTTCATCTTTAGGGCCGAGGACCCGATCTTCGACGCGGCGGATCGTTTTCTCGAATGGCATCCGGAGGCGGGGGGGCAGACGAACGCCCCGGCCATTCGGGCGATCGAACTCTACCAGGAGCTCCTGCGATTTCATCGAGACGACGCCGATCCGACGGCGTTTTTGGACGTCGATCTGGCGCGCCTGGTTTATGGCTATAATTTGGCGGTGGGTTACGAAAAGGAGGAGCGATACATCGCCGCGCTGAAGCGTTTTGCCGACCAGTGGGCGGACCACGAGCTCGCCGCGACGGCGTTGTATCAGTGGGCGCGGGCGCTCGAGTCGATGGGTGATTCGGTCCAGGCCCATCAACTGGCCCAGCGCGGCGCGGAAACGTATCCGAACAGCCCGGGTGGAAAGGAATGTCACAATCTGATCGAGAGCATCGAGGCCCGTTCCTCCTCCATTCAAATCGAGCGCGTCTGGAACGCGCCTTGGCCAACGATCTCGGTCCGATATCGGAATCTGACGAATGTCTGGTTTCGCGTGGTGGCGGTGGATTGGGCGGATTTTCTGGACCGACGTCGGAATCGGCCGGAGCAGTTGAACCCACGCGAGCGAGAGGAATTGTTGCAGCGCAAGGTCGAGCGGGAGTGGTCATCAGCATTGCCTCCGACCGCGGATTTCAAGGAGCGCACGGCGGAGCTTCCGGTCCCGGAAGGGTTGCCGGCGGGGTTTTATTTTTTGATCGCCAGTCACCGGGCTGATTTTGGGGAATCGGACAACACGGTAACCTTCAGCGATTTTTGGGTCAGCACACTCGCGCTGATCGCGCGGCCGGCGGAGGGCGCGATTGAAGGCCTAGTGCTCGATGGCAAATCCGGAGAGCCCATCAACGGTGCGGAAGTGTCGGCCTGGATTCTGGATCGGCAGGCCAACCGCGTCGCGGTCGGGCCGTTCAAGACTGATGACCAGGGATTATTCCAATTCCGCGCGGGCAGTGGGGGCGGTTATTTGATCCGGGTCCGGCACGAGGGGCAGGAGCTGGCAGCGGGATCGGAACTCCAGTCCTACCGTGTGAGGAGAGAGGAGTCCCGCCGGACGAGCGTGCTTTTTTCGGACCGGGCGCTTTATCGTCCGGGACAAACGATCCAATACCGGGGCATCGCGATTGAAGTCGATACCGAGCGCGACAAATACCGGGCACTGAATGGGCAGAAGCTTACGGTCGTGTTCAATGATGTGAATGGCAAGGAGATCACCCGTGCCGTTCACCAATGTAACGACTACGGTTCGTTCAGTGGCAGTTTTACGGCGCCACGCGACCGATTGATGGGCGCCATGTCGCTCCAGGTGATCGAGGGTCCGCCCGGCGCGGTGATGGTTCAAGTTGAGGAATACAAACGCCCGAAGTTCCAAGTAACGATCGAGCCGTCGAAGGACGCGGCGCGGTTGAATGAAGAAGTCCGATTAACGGGGAAGGCGGAGAGCTATACGGGCGCTCCGGTGGATGGCGCGGAGGTGAGCTACCGGGTGGTGCGCGAGGTTCAGTGGCCGATCTGGCGTTGGGGAATGAGCGGGTCGCCAGTGCGGATCCAGCCGAGTCAGGAGATGCGTCACGGAACATTGCGAACGGACGCGGCCGGCAATTTCACCATTGAATTTGTGGCCCAGGTCGATCCCGCGGTTTCGGCCGAGGACGAGGCCTCGTTTCGGTTCACGGTCTCTGCCGATGTGACGGACACTGCCGGGGAGACGCGTTCGGATGAGCGGACCATCAATGTGGGCTATGCCGCGCTTAAGGTGTCGGTGGCGGCGGACGATTGGCAGACGGCGCAGCAGCCCGTGGTCATCAGAATCAACACCCAGTCGCTGGACGATGAACCGCAAGCCGCCGAGGGCGTATTGAAAGTATACCGGCTGAAGGCGCCTGCGCAGGTCCAACGTCCTCCGTTGCGTCCGAATTACCGGCCCTGGGTGATGGTCACTGAAACCGGCGACACCAACATGTCCGATCCCAACCAATGGGAGCTGGGTGAGGTGGCTGTCGAGCGCGGGTTTACGACGGATGCGAATGGTGTGGTGGAGCTGAGCTTTCCGCTGGCTACCGGGGCGTACCGCGCGTTGCTCGAGACTCAGGACCGGTTTGGGAAGCGGGTGACGGCGCGTTTGCCGGTGCAAGTGCTGGATCCACAAGCCGGGCGGCTGAGCATCCCGGTGCCGCAATTATTGGCGGCGCGGATGTGGACCGTCGAGCCGGGTGAGACTTTTGTGGCGGTATGGGGGACCGGCTATGAAGAAGGGCGCGCCCTGGTTGAGATTGAACATCGGGGCCGGATCCTTCGACGGTATTGGACCGAGCGCGGGCAGACCCAGGCGCGCATCGAGCAGCAGGTGACTGAGGACATGAGAGGCGGTTTTTATTTGCACATCACTTGTGTGAGAGAGAACCGCGCTTATCTCGAGTCGCGCAAGATCGAGGTGCCGTGGTCCAACAAGGAACTTGAAATCGAGTGGGAACATTTTACGTCGAAGTTGGGGCCAGGTGCTCGGGAGACCTGGACGGCCGTGATCAAGCGTCATGGAGGGGAGCGCGCGGTGGCGGAGTTGGTGGCGACCCTGTACGATGCTTCTCTGGATCAGTTTGCACCCCACAATTGGCCGCAACAGATCGCGGCGTTCTACGAGGACCAGACGTATCGAAATGCAAGTTTTGCCAACACCAGCAAAGGCTTCCAGTTTTTGCACGGAAACTGGAGCACAGAGTTTGTCAACGTCGAGCGGAGTTATCGCAGCTTCCCACCGGAGCTAGGCTTTTTTGGAGGCAGCGCAGAAATCCTTGCAAGGTACGGCAGGGTGCTGACCCGGGGCGTTGCGCCGGGCGGAGGTATTGGGGGAGGCGCCCTTGCCCTAAGTTCGGCGAGTGAGGACGTCGCATTCGCCGCGATGCCTGCAGAGATTCCTGCAGCGTCGCCTGGAATCGCAACGAAGAGCGCTGGGGAAGCGGCCGTGTCCGCAAAACTCGAACAGGTGCCAACGCGGCAAAACCTGAACGAGACGGCGTTTTTCTTTCCGCAGTTGGTGTCGGACAGCAACGGTGTGGTGCGGATGACCTTCACCATGCCGGAGGCGCTGACGACGTGGCGGTTCATGGGGTTGGCACACGACCGCGAATTGCGGTCGGGTTACCTCGAAGGCAAGACCATTACGGCCAAGGATCTGATGGTCCAACCCAACCCGCCGAGGTTCATGCGGGAAGGGGATGAAATCGAGTTCACCGTCCGGGTCCAGAACCGATCTGCCGCTCGTCAGACCGGCAAGGTCAGGCTGACGTTCAGTGATGCGGCGAGTGAACAGTCCGTGGACGCCTCACTGGACAACGCGCAACCGGAGATCGATTTCGATATCCCGGCCCAGGAATCGCGAAGTTATTCGTGGCGGCTCCGGGTATCGGATGGCCTCGGAATCCTCAGCTACAAAGCGGTCGCGGCGACTTTGCGCCTTTCCGACGGCGAGGAGGGTTATTTACCGGTATTACCGCGGCGGGTGTTGGTGACGGAATCCTTGCCGTTGGCCATCCGCGGTCCGGCGACCAACTCGTTCCGATTCGAAAAGATGCTGGAATCCGGCGAGTCCCGCACGATGCAAAACCAGAGTCTGGTCGTGCAGATGGTGTCTCATCCGCAGTGGTACGCGGTGATGGCATTGCCCTACCTGATGGAATTCCCCCACGAATGCACCGAGCAGACTTTTAACCGGCTTTATGCCAATGCCCTGGCCCGGCACATCGCCAACGCCGATCCGCGGATTCGCCGGATCTTTGACCAGTGGAAGAATACCGAGGCGCTCGAGAGTCCGCTCGAAAAGAACGAGGATCTGAAGTCGATGCTTCTGACAGAGACACCCTGGCTGCGACAAGGGGAGAATGAAAGCCGGGCGCGGAAAAATGTGGGGGTGTTGTTCGACGACAATCGCCTCCACTACGAGATCGATCGGGTTCTGCAGAAGCTCGCCGGCCAACAGTTGGAGGACGGGGCTTGGCCCTGGTTTCCCGGTGGTCCCGCGAATGATTACATCACGCTTTACATTGTCACCGGATTCGGCCGGCTTCGGCATCTTGGTGTGGACCTGGATCCGGCTCCCGCCATCCGCGCCCTGGATCGGCTGGATTTGTGGATGGCGGGGCATTACCAGGAAATTCAGAAGCGGCCCAAGCCTGAGGACTACGTGCCGTCGCCGATCGACGCCCTTTACCTTTATGGCCGGAGCTTTTTTTTGAAAGACAAACCGATAGGCGCCGATTCGAAGACGGCGATCGATTTCATCCTGGGCCAAGCGCGCAAACATTGGCTCCAGACCGGAAATCGGCAGTCGCAAGGGCACCTGGCGCTCGCGCTGAAGCGCTTTGGCGCGGCTCAAGGGGGTGAAGATTCCACTCCCACAGATATCCTGCGTTCGCTCAAGGAACGGGCCGTACGATCCGAGGAGTTGGGAATGTTTTGGCGGGACACGGAAGCGGCATGGTGGTGGTATCGGGCGCCCATCGAAACGCAGGCGCTGATGATCGAGGCTTTCGACGAGGTCCTGGGTGACACCGACGCCGTCGAGGAATGTCGAGTCTGGCTCTTGAAACAAAAACAGACCCAGGACTGGAAAACGACGAAGGCCACAGCCGATGCCGTCTATGCCCTGCTCCTGCGGGGGACCGTCGGACTGACGTCGGATGCCGCAGTCCAGGTGCAGTTGGGCGCCTTGGACATCAGCCCTCGCTCCACAGATGCGACCGGACAGCCGGGGGACCTCGAGGCGGGCACGGGTTTTTATGAACGCCGCTTCGCGCCCTCGCAGATCGAACCGGCTTTCGGCGAGATCACCGTCAGAAAGATGGATGAAGGAATTGCGTGGGGCGGGGTTCATTGGCAATACCTCGAGGATATCGAGAAGGTGACCGCGCACGAGGGGACACCGTTGGAATTGAGCAAACGGCTGTTCACGAAGACAAATAGCGATCGCGGGCCGGTATTGGAGCCGGTATCCGGTCGGGTCGAGGTGGGGAATGAGTTGGTCGTGCGGATCGAATTGCGCGTCGACCGCGATATGGAATATGTCCATCTCAAGGATCAACGGGGAAGCGGGACCGAGCCGTTGAACGTGCTCTCGGGTTATCGTTACCAGGATGGATTGGCCTATTACGAGAGCACGCGGGATACGGCAACCGATTTCTTCATCGATTACCTTCCCAAGGGGACTTACGTGTTCGAGTATTCGACCCGGGTTCAATTGCGCGGCCGCTACCAGACCGGGTTTGCCAGCATTCAATGCATGTATGCCCCCGAGTTCGACAGTCACTCGGAGAGTCTGGCGATCGAGGCGCGGTGAAGATCCAACAGTGAACTCCGTCGGAGCGCGACTGTGCGCGAAGCGCCAGTCGCAGCAGCGTGCGCCGGGCGCGAGTCGAGGCGAAAGGCAACGGCCGCCGCGGATGTTCGCAGACGGTGGAACGATTCAATGCGGTGCGACGGTCGGCTGTTGCTGCGGCCGGGGAGTGGCAGAATGATTATGGGGCAGGATGATTATCGAAGGAAAGCTCCCCAATCATTCTGCCCACAATCATTCTGTCACTTCGGGAGGAGCGAACCGGCTTACCGTCGGATTGGCAGAAGGCCGCCCATGGCGATGGTCTTTCAGATGGCCAGCCCGCGGTGAGAAATCGGGGGCTGGAGCAGCATTAAAACAATGTTGCCCGGCTTGATCAAGATCCGAGCGATGGTATTTGCCCCTCACCTCACCCCGGCCCTCTCCCCTCCCACTTGGGAGCGGAGAGGGTGATCCGAGTTTGCGGTGTTCCATCGCTTACGGATTATCGCTTACGGGTCAGTCTCCTCGTCGCAAGGCCGGGGTAGGCGCATGCGGCCGGTATCACCCGCGTCTCCACTCGCGTTCAACGCGCCTCCCTCGGCCCGTCGCGGGGAGAGGGCCGGGGTGAGGGGGCTCGTGCCTCGTCGCTGGCAAGAGTACGCGCGTGCTATTCGTCCTCGTTCGTCGTTCTCGTCCTCGGCCCGCGAGGGAGTATCGGACGTTGCTGCGGCTGGTCTCGAAGACGGGAAGCCGCGCTCCGTGCGCATTGCGAACCGAACCGGACCGAAGCGCCAGTCGCAGCAGTGTGCGCCGGTTGCGCGGCGTTCGAATATTCCGGCGCGAGTCGAGGCGAAACGCAACGTCCGCCGCAGATGTTCGCAGACGGTGGAACGGCATTCCGCGATGCACAGGTCGGGCGTTGCTGCGGCTCTTCGCACGCGCGCCTCGTCGTCGTCCTCGTGCTCGTCCTTCGTCCTCGAATCGTGATGCGAGCTCCGTCCGCCGCGGGGGGCGTGGCAGGATGATTGTGGGCAGAATGATTAAGGGGGGAGGGAATGGTTGAGGGGATCGGACGCGTCCGACTGTTCTGACGCGCGCGCCTCGTCGTCGTCCTCGTGCTCGTCCTTCGTCCTCGAATTATGATGCGAGCTCCGTCCGCCGTGGGGGGCGTGTGGCAGAATGATAATGGGCAGAATGATTCTTGGGCAGGCCCGCATCTGCATTCGCATTCAACGCGCCTCCCGGGAGCGGCCAATTTGCCCACCCGATCGCACCGACCGGTCGATCTTGAAGGGGCAAGCAGCATCCTGCTCAACACGAACGCAAGCCAAAGCCTCGCACGGGCTTGAGGTCCGAGGTGGTCACAATGTCCAGTTTGGAAAACGATAATGGTCCCGAGGAAGGTCGCGACGAAGGTCCTGCGGTAGGGCCGTTGCCGATGCGCTCTGCCGGCGCACTCCAACGTCCAGCCGCACTCAGAGCCGGCGAAGCCAAATGTTCCTGAAGCGCACGGGATTACCATGATCCTGTAAGACCAGGGGACCTTCGGCAGCCACACCCTTGAACTGCGCCGCCGTGGTCGGTTCGCCGGGAATGGGGACGCGATCCTGCACCAGGACGCCGTTATGGAACACCGTGAACGATCCGGGTGTCACTTTGCCATTGTCCAAAGGACGAGGGGCGTGAAACACAATATCGTAGGACTGCCATTCACCCGGTTTTTTCGAGGCATTCACCAGCGGAGCGGCATGACCGTAGAATGCGCTCGCCTGACCATCCGGGTAGGTGGGGTTGTTAAAGGAATCCAGGACCTGGATCTCGTATCGGCCCAGGAAATAGACCCCGCTATTGCCCCGGCCCTGGCCCTCGCCCTGGACCGTTGCGGGTGCAGTCCACTCGATGTGGAGCTGACAATCGCCAAAACTCGCCTTGGTTATGAGGCTGCCGGTGCCGTTGACGATCATCGCACCGTCTTCCACGCGCCACCGGGCGTCGCCGTGTTCGCCGCGCCAGCTCGACAAATCCTTGCCATCGAAGAGGATGATCGCGTCGGAGGGTGGCGGGCCAGGGTTGACGCTGGGCGGTATGTTCGGGCCTGAGCTGTCGGCAGCGCTGGAGCGAGGGGCAGCGGCGAAGGTCGAAATCAGCAGGACCAGTCCGAGTAATGGAGACCATGAAAGGGATGGAATCATATGGGGTCTGGTTACCCGGGCGGAGGTTTGCGCGCAATGCAAATCGCGCTGTCGAGGTCCGCGTTTAAAACTTGGTTTGACCAGCCGCTCTTTATTAGGGTCTTATCCGGATTGGCCGCCATCGGTGCGGTTTGGAGATTATTTGAACCATGCAAGAAGATACGGCTGAGAAACAGGCATTGGAGAACATGCAAAAGAGCGTGGACTGGTTCGTCACGCATGGCTGGAAAATTGGACTCGTCGTTGTCGCGGGCCTGGTGGCCTGGACCCTGGCCGGATGGCTGGGAACGCGCCTCTGCAAATTATTTACGCGCGTTCCGGAAGATGAAAATTCCAACAAGCTGGGCCAGACACTCGGATCGGCCCTGCGCTGGACCTTGAGATCCGCCATCGTGATCGTCGCGGGGATTCTCATTCTGAACGAGCTTGGAGTGAACGTGAAGCCGGTGATGTACCGGGCGGTGGACTGGCTCATCCTCCAGGGACCGGGAATTATCTTCACGCTTATCCTGGGTTTTGTGGCGCTGAAGGTGGCCACTTTGCTGGCCTCGAAGCTGACCGGCTTTTTGCAGCGGGACAAGTCCGACCTCGAATTTCAAAAGCGCGCGGACACGCTCAGCGGCGTGGTGCGCTGGGTCCTGCAGACCGGCATCATTGTGGTGACCCTGGTGATGTTGCTGGGGAAGATTGGCGTCGAGATCGGACCGATCATCGCCGCCGCCGGCATCGTCGGGCTGGCCGTTGGTTTTGGGGCTCAGAACCTGGTGCAGGATGTCATCAGCGGGTTTTTCATCCTGCTGGAGGACCAGGTGCGGGTGGGCGACGTTGTCCAGCTCGATGGCCGGGGCGGCCTGGTGGAGCGGATTACTTTGCGCGTGGTTATCCTTCGCGATCTGGCGGGGAACGTTCACTACGTCCGGAACGGCAAGATCGACGTGGTGACGAACATGACCAAGGATTACTCGCGTTACGTGTTCAACATTGGCGTGGCCTACCGGGAAGACGTCGATGAGGTTATTGGTGTGATCAAGAAGATCGACGAGGGACTCCGCGCCGATCCCGAGTTCAAAGATGATATCATCTCTCCAATTGAAGTCCTCGGACTCGACGAATTCGCCGACTCCGCCGTGATCATCAAGGCCCGCACAACCACCAAGCCCATCAAACAATGGCGCGTGGGCCGTGAGTTCAACCGGCGGCTCAAAATCGCTTTCGACAAACAGGGCATCGAAATTCCATTCCCGCATATGACGCTTTATCCCGGGAAGGACAAGCAGGGCGAATCTCCATCGCTCAAGCTCGAAGTGCAGGGGAACGGCAAAATCGCACCGGAGTCGGCGGCTAAAGATGGGCCGGAATGATCTGTTGTCGGGGCTGTTGCGCGATGTCTCGCGGTCATTCTATCTGACCTTGCGGATTCTCCCTAGTCGTGTCCGGCCGCAATTGGGTCTGGCCTATCTCCTGGCCAGGACTACCGACACGATCGCAGACACCACAATTGTGCCGGTCACGGAAAGGGAAAGCGCGTTGGAAGAAGTGCGGGGTTATGTCGCGGGACGCAGGTCTGTGGGACCCGATCTATCTCGTTTTCTGCTGAGGCCGGCCACAGCAGGGGCTTTTGCCGGACAAGCTTTGCAGAGGGGAACGGCCTGGCAGGCCGAGCACGAACTGCTATCCAGAATTGGCGAAGCCGTTCCTTTCCTGGACAAGTTCACGATCGAGGACCAGCGACTCATCCGTGCCGTGCTCGATACCATAACCAGCGGACAATTGCTCGATCTACGGCGGTTTGCCCAATGCGGCCCCGGAGAAGTCGTGGCCTTGGAGACCGATGCCGTGTTGGACGACTATCTCTATCGTGTGGCCGGATGCGTGGGGGAGTTTTGGACCCGAATTTGCCGCACGAATATCTTCCCACGCGCTGAGGTGGACGAAGCATTCTTATTGGCGAACGGGGTGCGTTTCGGAAAGGGGTTACAGTTGACCAATATCCTTCGGGACCTTCCGCGGGATCTCCGTAATGGGCGGTGTTATCTTCCCCGGGTGCGGTTGCAGGGTCTGGAGTTGGAACCGGCGGACTTGTTGAATTCGGCTTGTGAGGGGCGGTTTCGCCCGGTTTTTGATCGATATTGCCAGACCGCAATGGGACATTTGGCAGCGGGCTGGGCTTACACGAATCACATTCCAAAAAGCTGCCTGCGTATTCGGTTGGCTTGCGCATGGCCGGTGCTCATCGGGAAACGCACGATCGAGCGGCTCGCCGCGAGGACGGTGCTGGACACGGGGGTCCCAATCAAAGTCTCGCGCAAAGAGGTGAAGAGGATTATTGCGCGATCACTGGTGGCGTGCGCGTGGCCGGCGTTATGGCACACGCAATGGCAAGAGTCGCGACGGGGGTAAACATGTCTGGCCACGTGAGATCCTTTCTGTAGAGTGTCGAGTGGGTCTGTAACACAAGGCCGAACCGCGAGGAGAAAGAGACACTGGGAGAACGGCCATTAATCGCTCGGATTTGACTTAATACGCGTAGATGGAAAGAGTTAGAAATACAGTGCCATTCGGGTATGACCCTTGCTCTAGGAGAATTCGGTCTGCGTCGGTATCGTCATCCCTCGCCCATTGAGCACTGCTAAGAGCAGATGTCAAAGGGGGCAGGGGCGAAGCGGGCGAAAAGGCTTGGCGCGCATGAGACAAGACGGCCTGCAAATCGTTCAAAAAATCGTTGACATGGTCTTGAGGGTCTGACAAATTGCGCCCACACGCGGAACATCAAAATCACAAAACAATGAGAACAAAACTACTCCTCAGTGCGGCTGTGCTTGGTATGGCGGGAATGATCGCCGGATCGGCACAGGTTTATTCAGTGAACGTCGTTGGCTATGTGAATGTGGATTTGACGCCGGGATTCAACCTGATCGCCAATCCATTGAACAACACGACCGGGAACGATCTGGATACGATCATGCCCAACATGGAATTCGGCGCCACGGTGTACCGGTTTTCCGGGGGGACATTCGAGACCAGCACATTTCTGGGCAATTGGGGTCCAAATTTGACATTGGCGCCGGGCGAAGGGTTTTTCGTGAACGTTGCCGCAGCGGCGACGGTAACGTTTGTGGGTGAAGTTCTCCAAGGGGCGGACTCGAACATGGATGTGCCGGCGGGATTGGCGCTGTTAGGATCCAAGGTGCCGACGGCGGCAAGCCTCGATGACGCAGGGTTCCCTGCCGAGTTGGGTGACACGGTTTACCTGTTCCGCAGTGGTGCCTATGAGAGCTCGACTTACCTCGGCACATTCACCCCCGCGGCGGTTCCGGGCGTGGGCGAAGGCTTCTGGTCGTCCAAAGCAGCAGCTGGCACCTGGACGAGAGATTTCACCGTCCAGTAACTCCAAAAGAACAGGCAATTGTCAGGAGACAAACTAAGAGAACTCAAACCAACTATGAAAAAGCTAATCGCAGTGGTGGGTATGGTTGCAGTGGGTCTTTCGGCCTACGGCCAAGGATCTATTCTGTTTAATAACGTAGGTCCTGGGTTCACCGCCCCGGTAAGCCAACTGGACGGGACGCTGGTTCCGGCAGGGGCTGGTTTCACAGCTGAATTGCTCGCCGGCGCAGATGCCAGCTCGTTAACGGCTATATCTGGAACGACGACGTTCATTCAAGCGGGTTATTTCCTTGGTGGTCAGAGAGTGCTTCCGGGGCTCGCTCCGGGGTCACAGCCCTTCTTCCAGGTTCAAGTTTGGGAAAACCTGGGTGGCACAGTGGCCAGCTACGGTGATGCAGCAGGTGCGGGTGCGCAATACGGGCAGTCGACTGTTTTCCAATTGGGCGGGACCGCCGTCCTCGGAAACCCGACCGGCCAACCCCCTGTTCCCGCCCCGGCGCTTGTCGGCATGACGGCGTTCTCGCTAGTGCCTGAGCCCGCCACCTATGCGTTGCTGGCGCTTGGCGCGGGAGCGCTGTTCCTCCGCCGTCGCAAGTAAGGTTTCTGACTCTTTATCGCAAGGCCGCCCTTTTCGGGCGGCCTTTTTTCTTGGCTCAGGGCTCGAGATGATCGCACGGTTTCACTTGCTCCGGAAAACAGATGCCAGCCATGAAAAAGCCGGCAGTTCACTACGCGTTACAAGCCTGCGCCGGGTGCAGGCAACCTGCCTACCGGCCCCTGAATCCAGCCGTCTTGAAGGTCGGGTGTCCTCACTCGGCGCTTCAATCCCGCCATAATGAATTGCTATGAAAAAGCTGATCGCAGTGTTGGGTATGGTTGCCGTGGGTCTTTCGACCTACGGCCAAGGATCTATTCTGTTCAATAACGTAGGTCCTGGGCTTGCCGCCCCGGTAACCCAGTTCGACGGGACGCTCGTTCCGGCAGGGACTGGGTTCACGGTGGAGTTGCTGGCTGGTGCGGATGCAAACTCGCTGGCGGCTGTTTCTGGAACCACCACGTTTATTGCACCTGGTTCTTTCATCGGTGGTGAGAGAGTGCTTCCGGGGCTCGTTCCGGGGTCAAAGCCCTTCTTCCAAGTTCAGGTTTGGGAAAATCTGGGTGGCACGGTTACGGTCTACGGCGATGCCGCTGGCGCGGGTGCGCAATTCGGGCAGTCTGCCGTTTTCCAACTCGGCGGAACCGCCGTCCTTGGAAACCCGACAAGCGACCCGCCGGTTCCTGCCCTGGCTCTAATCGGCATGACGAGGTTGCCTGAGCCCGGCACCTATGCGTTGCTGGCGTTGGGTGCCGGTGCGCTGTTCCTTCGCCGGCGCAAATAAGGTTCAGACGACCTGATCTCACGCGGTAAATGGAATTGAGTAGAAAACTCGCTGCGACCATTCCCGCCGCGTGAGGGCACGCGGCGTACAACGAACGCGCCCTTTGTAGGCCGGCTGCCCTCAGCCGGCGACTCTGACGTTTCCAACCAACGTCAGGATGTCAGAGGTAAATCCGAATATCGAGATCCGGAATCCGAAACAAATTGAAATATCGTTTCGCACGGGTCATTCCAACGGTTGAATCACTCTTAATGGCGTCCCGGGGCGGGCTTCATAGAAATGGTCGGCGGAGACATCCTGGGATTGCTGTGCCTGGCCTCCCGGCCAGGTGACGGTGAGTTGGTGGACCCGGGCAAGGCGCCCAAACCACAGTGAACACGCAGGTCATTGCTGGAAGCGTAGCTCTCGTGCGGGCTGACGGAGCGCCAATAGACGCGATCGCCGAGCTCGAATCGCACTTCGGCCCCGATGGCGTCGCGGCCTTTGTCATCGAGAACTCGGATATTGATCCAGTGACCGGCTTTGGGGGCGACATTGCGAAGGAGATGAAGGGGGCCATCGCGATTGATGACCACGATGTCGATATCGCCGTCGTTGTCGAGGTCGCCGAAGGCAGCGCCACGGCTTGAGGCGATGAGGGGAACGGCAGTGCCGGCGTTGGGGATTTCCTCGAATTGCATCCCGCCAACACCGCGCAGGAGGTTATTGGGCTCTGCGTAAGGGTTGGCGGGATCGGGGTTAGTGGCCGCCCGTTTCACGCGTCCATTGGATACGTAAAGATCCAACAGACCGTCGTGATCGAAGTCGAAGAAGCCGACACCGAAACTGGTGTAGGGCCAACTGGTAATTCCGGGACCGTTGGGTTGGACAGCATCGATGAACTGGCCATTGGTATTCATGAACAGACGATTGGCCTCGCCGACGAGATGGGTGATGAAGAGGTCGCGCCAGCCGTTGTTATCGAGGTCGACCGACGTGATCCCCATGCCGGCTTCGGACATGCCGAGGGCGTTGACGGCGCAACCGCGGACGAGCGCCTGATCGATCAGAGGGAGAGTCCCCTGATTCATCCAAAGCTGATTGGGTGACGCGTCGTTGGCAACGAAGATATCGACTTTGCCATCGCGATCGAAATCGGCAGCGACGATCCCGAGACCGTTGCCATAGGCTTTGTCTAATCCGGCCGCGACACTAATGTCTTCGAAGGTGCCATCGCCGCGGTTCCGGTAGAGCGTGTCCATCGCGGGGGCGGCGTAGCTGAGGGGGGAGCAATAGTCCGGCATGCCGCCGCGGGAGAAACAATCCACCTCGCCGTCGATGGTCCAACGGAGATAATTTGCGATGTAGAGGTCGAGGTCCGAATCGCCGTCGAGATCGAAGAACGCGCTGCCGACGCCCCAAGCGACATTGGTGAGCCCGGCCTGGGCGGTGACATTGGAGAATGTGCCATCCCCATTGTTATGGTAGAGGAGACTTCCCTGGACATGGGTGATATGGATATCGACGTAGCCATCGCCATCGTAATCGGCGCAGGCGCAGCCCATGCCATAACGGCCATCGCCTGCGACTCCGGCACTGGCAGTGACATCCTGGAATCGCCAGCTGCCGAGATTGCGGAAGAGATGATGGGTGGGACGGTTGGTGTTGGAGGGATCGAGTGCGCCGGCCTGGACACAGAAGATATCCAGAAGTCCATCATTGTCGTAATCGAGCAGGCCGATTCCGCCGCCTTTGATTTCGGGCATCAAATACCTGCCCGCGTGTCCAGTCTGGTATTCGAAATGAAGGTCGGATTGTGTCGACACCTCTTCGAACCACGGAACGAAGGGACGGTTCTCCGTCCGCACAGGGTTGTCAGTGGGGGGATGGGCGGAGTCGGGAGAGCACGCCACGAGCAATATCAGGAGGCCGAGCGATAGCGAATTGCCATATGTGGTGGGAGATTTCCGCACGATCAGGGTTGAGGTTCAGGAGGAGATTCAGGTTTCGGGCTCGCGTTCGAGAGCGACGCCGCTTCGTCCACGGAGTTCGTTTGTTGAAGCTGTTTGCGGAGCAAGGGGAGCGCGGGGTGGGTGGGTTCGAGTTTACAGATGAGGGTTACGACCTGCTCCGCCTCGCCAACGCGGCCTTTCTCAATGAGCACTTGTGCTCGGTGGATCTGGGCCGAGACCAGGGTAGGCTTGAGATCGCAGGCGGTTTGGTAATGGTCCAGGGCTTCGTCCGGGCGATTGAGGTTGAGGAGCAGCAGATCACCGACCTCGAGCTGCAGTTCGGCGTTTTTGGGGTCATACCTGGCGGCCTCAAGCAAGGCTTCGACCGCCTCCTGATCCTTTTCGGAGGCCAGGAGGGCGTTGGCCAGCGCGACATGGGAGTGCGCGCTTTTGGGCGCCAACAGCACCGCTCGATTCGCAAAGGCGAGCGATTCGTTGGTTTGGCCCAGGTTGCGGGCGACGAGCGAGGCAGTAATAACTCCGGGCAGGTAACCGTCGTTCTGGGTGAAGAGTTGGTTGAGGACGACCTGGGCTTGGTCGGGCCGATTGGCCCGGTTCAACGCGACGGCCAAGGCGTTCAATAGCGCGAGGTTGGTGGGGCTGTAAAAAGCGGCATTGGCCAGAATATTGATGGCGCGGTCCACTTCTCCTTCGATCGAGTAGCGTTGGGCAATCTCGATCTGGTCCTGGACCAGGCGCATGTGCTGATGCGCCGTTTTGCCCCACGGATCCGGCATCGGGAAGTTCTGGCTATCCTCGCCACGCGCCAGTTCCAAGGCAGCCTCTTCCTCGCGACCCAGACCCCGATAGGCCAGACCCAATAGGGAGTGGGCATTGCCGGCTTGCGGGTCAAGCGCGACGGCCTTTTCCAGATGCGTCGACGCTGCAGCAGGATCGCCCTGCCGCAGGGCGATTTCGCCAAGCCCGGCGTGTCCGCGCCATTCATTTGGCGCCAGCTCTACCAGCCGGGTGAAGGCCGGTTTGGCCTCCTCGATCGAGCCCAGTTGAAGGGCAAGCTTCCCAACACGATAGAAACCCTGCGGAAACGAGGGAAAGCGGACTGTCAATTCATGGTAGAGCCGCAGTGCCTCGGAATAATCTCCCAGCTCTTCTGTGGCGACTGCAACATAGAGGTGGGCCAGGGGCTCTTCGGGCGCAAGCCGCGCGGCATTTTCGAAGCAAACCTTCGCCTCGGGCCAGAGTTGATTTGAGGCGTAGGCGATGCCGAGTGTGGCATGGCTGTGGAGGTCGCGAGGGGCGGCTTTGGCTTCTTGAACCAACTGCAGGACATAGGCGCGAAGCTGAGGTTGGAGCTGGTCTAGATCGGCGGGCACGGGGATATCGGGGGCAGGGTGGATCCATGAGTAACCCCAGCGGACAATGACCAAGGCGATCGCAACCACCGCCAAAAGGGCAAGACGTCGATTGCGACCCGGCCCGGACGGTTTGCCGGGGCCGAGTTCCGTGGAGGCTGAACTAGCTACGCCGATTCTCAAATGAGACAGGAGGCCTTACGCACATCAGTGGAAAGCAAAAGTGGTTCACGCATTCGCGCGAACCACTTTGCTGAAAACGCTGTTGTCAGGGCGTTAGTTGATCCGCGTCGGATTCACCATCTTCGAGGAACTGCGTTCCTGCAGCCAGCCGACGTCCTGATTGCCGGGTGAGGACACGCCCAAGGCAAGCGGGACACCAAAGCGCAGGGGCGGAGTAGTTCGGCCGTCCACCCACTTGCGGATCTCCGAGTGACCATCAGCGAAGGCCAAGCCGCCGGCGCCATTGTGATAGCTGCCGGGATAATCGACGATGATGTAGGCGTTGACATTCAGCGGGTCGAACCCGTCCATGTTCACGGCAAACCAACCGTCGTTGATGCTGTCTTCGCGTTCGTCAAGAAACACCCAGCACTTGGAAGGTGATGGCGAACTGATTTCCGCGTATTTCCTGAACTGCCAATAACCGGTCGTGTAAGGAGCGGCACGATCGCCGAGATAAGCGTTCATGGAGATACTGCGCACCCGGGGTTTTTTGGATCCGCCTGGCACAGGGCCCTGGCTTTTGTCGGCCGGGCATTTGTAGATTTGATAGGAAGAGCTGTAGGGGCCAAGCTGGGAGGCCATCATGATCACCCAATTGGTGTTGTCGGTCGTTGCATTCGCGAGGTCAAGCCAGCCTGCGCACCAGGTCTTGTTGGTATTTGCGATGTTGCTGCCGCCGTCGAGGTTTCCCGGGACTTTGTCGTTGTTGTCCTGGGTGTAAAGGATCCAGGCAAGCCCCATCTGCTTGCTGTTGTTCAGGCACATGATGCCCTGGGCCTTGGCCTTGGCTTTGGACAAGGCAGGGAGGAGCATCCCGGCCAGAATGGCGATGATCGCAATCACCACCAGGAGTTCGATCAGCGTGAACCCGCCCAGGCGCTGGCAGCGCCTTGCTGGGTTGAGTGGCTGGAAGGCGAATCGGTCTCTCATAAACAAACTAGGTTAGTTTTCTTGTGCTCGTTGCGGGGTTGAGATTGACGAGCGTGATCTTACTGCTTTGCTTCTTGCGCGTCAACTCTTTGGTTGCCCCCCAAGGCAATCCCAGCAGACGAAGCGTGAGCGAGCCTAGACTCTGCCGGGACGCTTGGGAAGTGTGCGTCTGACAGCACACCAGAATCCTTGATCGCACAGGCATGTTGCGGATAGCTCAAGTCGGCAGAGGCCCCCTCACCCCCCCGCCTTGGCCGGAGGCTTCGGCGGGCAGGCAGCCCTCGGCCCCATCGAGCCCCAATGGGGCCGAGGGAGGCGCGGTGAGCGCGAGCGGATATGAGGGAATGACGGCCGCGTGCTGACGGCTCGCCCGGGCGGCTACGGAGGAGGCGTTGCTGACGACGGCTTTGAGAATGTTTCGGCCAACGCGACGGCTTTGAGCATCGCCTTGGATTTGTTCACGGTTTCCTGGAATTCGGTGTCCGGGTCTGAATCGTTGACCCAACCGCCGCCGACCTGGACGTAAGCCATACCGTCCTTGATCAACGCGGTGCGGATGGTGATGCAACAGTCGAGGTTGCCGTTGAATGAGAAATAACCTACGCAGCCGCCATACGGGCCCCGGGCGGATCGCTCGAGTTCAGCGATGATCTGCATTGCCCGGACCTTGGGCGCCCCGGTCAAGGTCCCGGCGGGAAAGGTAGCACGCATGAGATCGTAGGGGGATTTGTCCGCGGACAGAGTGCCTCCGACCTGAGAGACGATATGCATGACATGACTGTAGCGTTCGATCACCATCAGGTCCTTGACCTGAACTGAGCCGAAATCGCACACTCTGCCGATATCGTTGCGGGCGAGATCAACGAGCATGACGTGCTCGGCGCGTTCCTTGGGATCGGCAAGCAGTTCCCGCTCGTTCTGGCCATCCTGCTCTGCCGTTCGCCCGCGTGGGCGCGTGCCGGCGATAGGTCGGATCTCGACCCGCCGATCCTCACAGCGTACATGGATTTCGGGAGAGGCGCCGACCAGAGAGAATCCCTCCAGTTCGAGCAGGAACATGTAAGGGGAAGGATTAATGGAACGAGTGGCGCGGTAGATGTCCAGGGCCGAAGCCTTGACCGGCGTCGAGAAGCGTTGGGAACCGACCACCTGAATGATGTCTCCGGAGGTGATGTAATGCTTGGCGTTACGGACATTGTCGAGGAACTGCTCCTTCGGGACATTGGAAAGGAATGAGATGGAGGGAACGTCGGGAGGCACCGTGGCGGGGGTGTATTCGCAGGGTTGCTCCAGGAGGGCCACCAGTCGGCCGATCTCCGCCACCGCATCATCGTAAGCCGTGTCGGGATCCGTCCCCGGTTCCACGATGGCATTGACCAGAACGGTGATCGTCTGGGATACGCGGTCGAAAATGAGGAGTTCATCGGCGATCAGGAAACATAGGGTCGGTGTCCTCAGATCGTCGCAGGCAGGGCGAGGCACGATTGGTTCGATATCGTGAATGAACTCATAGCCAATGAACCCGATAGCGCCTCCGGTGAATCGCGGCAGACCGGGCATCGTGACCGGCCGGAATCTTTCGAGCACGCGTTGGACAACCTCGAGTCCGTCCCGGACCTGGGCAGGATCGTGTGCGGCAGGGTAGGGGGAAATGGACCAACGGGAGAGGAGCTTCCCGTTTTCCAGAAGCTCGACCTCGGACCCCCGTTGCCGGATGACGGCGCGTGGATTGCAGCCCACGAACGAGAAGCGACCCAGGTGTTCTCCGCCTTCGACCGACTCGAACAGGAAGGAATCGCCGTATCCGGCGATTTTTCGATAGGCCGACAGAGGGGTCTCAAAATCCGCGAGCAGACAGCGGGTGATGGGAATGAGATTGCCCTGACTTAGCAAGGCACGAAATTCAGCTCGGGTGGGGGAGCACATGCGACGTCCGACCGATTAACCAAAGGAGCGGGAAGCGCGGCGGATGCGCCAGAGCGCCAGGAGGGAAAAGACCAGAACGGCGAGGGCGTAGGCGAGGATGCCAACGCCGATGGGGAGCACGATGGTAGAGCCATTGTCGAACAAGACGATGGCGATGCCTACTGCGGCGGTGAGGACGACCTGGCCCAGCAGGCAGAAGAGGTACAAAGGAAGCGGAGTTTGCCGGATGTGATGGACGTACCAGTCCCGGTAATCCTCCTCACCCAGCGTGCGCATTAGCCAGGCGTACTGGAGATTCCGTGCGGCGACCAACAGGCTGGTGGTCGCCACGGTGATCGCGGCCCATGGCCAGGCAGCGAGGAGCACGCACACGCTCAAATTGACGAGGGTGCCCCACCGCCAACCGAGCCTGCGAGCGATGGGATTGCCTTCCAGCACCATGCCGGGGGTTGCGATCCAGGTGCTGAGGAAATCCGCGCCACGGGCGATCAGGAGCACGCTCAGAAAGCAGCAATAGAGGGCCGATCCGAATGGGGCGAACTCGTCCATCATTTCTTTCCGTAGATCTGGGTGGGGTCGACCAGGCGCGTTTCTGTGATGCGGGTCGACTGGCCCTGGTCGGTCGCCGATCGGAAGAAGCAGGACCGATAACCTTCATGACACGCGGCGCCCACCTGGCTCACCTGGATCAGGAGGGTGTCGCCATCGCAATCCAACGAGACATTCTGGACGGCCTGTGTATGGCCGCTGCTCTCGCCTTTCATCCAGAACTTCTGCCGGGACCTGCTCCAAAAGTGGGTTTTGCCGGTGGCCAGGGTTTTTTCGAGCGACGCCTGATTCATCCAGGCCATCATCAGGACACGGCCGGAAGTCTGGTCCTGGATGATGGCGGGGATCAGGCCGTCGGAGTTGAATTTGAGTTGATCGATCAAAGTTGTTGACATGATTTAAAGGGTGGGAGGATTCAAGTGAGGCGGACCGGGATATCGTGTTGCGCCAGGAAGGTTTTGACTTGTTGCACGGTAAAATCGCCGAAGTGAAAAATGCTCGCGGCCAGGACGGCGTCCGCTTTGCCCTGGATCAAGACTTCGGCCATGTGCTCGAGGCTGCCTGCCCCGCCGCTGGCCACGACCGGGACACCGACCTGTTCACTGATTATTCGGGTGATCTCCAGATCGAACCCCGCCCGTGTCCCATCGGCATCGATGCTGTTCAGGACGATTTCGCCGGCACCCAGGGCCACGGCTTCCCCTGCCCAGGCTACGGCGTCGCGTTCCGTAGACTTGCGTCCGCCGTGTGAGAAGACCTCCCAGCGGCCGGGAGCGACCTTGCGAGCATCGATTGAGACGACGATGCACTGGCTGCCGAATTTCTCGGCCCCGGCACGGATAAGATCGGGATCGGCCAGTGCGGCGGAGTTGATGCTGATCTTGTCCGCACCCGCCCGGAGCATCGCGTACATATCCTCCACGGTGCGAATTCCGCCGCCGACTGTGAGGGGCATGAAGCATTGGTCGGCGACGCGTTCGATAACGCGGACCATGGTGGAGCGGCCATGAGCGGTGGCTGTGATATCGAAGAAGACCATTTCATCGGCGCCCTGTTGATTGTAGCGGAGGGCTAGGTCGACCGGGTCGCCGACATTCCGCAGCTCGCCCGCCTCGGCCTTGCCAAATTGCACGCCGCGGGTGACCTGGTCCCCGTGAACGTCAAGGCATGGAATGACACGTTTTGCGAGCATACGCGGCGCACCGCTCCGAAGGTTGGACCTATACGGATTGAAGGAAGGGCTGACAAGGAATTATGCAATGCGTTCAGTTTGACACAAATCAACCGGTGGGTTAGCTGTGTCGCCATGTCGACTGCCGATCACGCATGGGAATTCGTTTCCAGGATTTGTAATGTTCTCTGCCGGTCTCTCCTCCCGGCGGTTTTCGTGTCGGCATGCGGTGGGTTGAGCCCTGGTGTCGAGGCAAAAGACTGGCCACATTACCGAGGCCCCGATTCAAACGGAATTTCGACCGAGAGCGGTTGGTCGGTCTCGTGGCCTGCCTCGGGGCCGAAGCTGCTCTGGAAGGCCAACGTCGGGATTGGGTTTTCGAGTGTGTCGGTAGCAGAGAGCCGCGCATATACCTTGGGAAACCGGGATGATCAGGACACGATCTACTGCTTTGATGCCGCCACCGGCCAACCGATCTGGAAGCACAGCTACGCGTCCAAACTGGAGGCCAAATATTACGAAGGTGGCCCGAGCGCCACACCCACCGTGGAGGACGGTCGGGTTTATACGCTGAGCAAGGCCGGAGTGATAAACTGCCTGCAGGCTGCCGATGGCAAAGTCATATGGAGCGCGAATCTGGCCGACGACCTGAAGGTCAAAGTCCCCACCTGGGGCTTTTCAAGTTCTCCTGTGATCGGGGGCAACGCGATATATCTCAATGTCGGCACGCGTGGCACGGCGTTGGAAAAAGCCAGCGGTAAAGTGATATGGACGACCGGCGAGCAGGCGTCAGGCTACTCCTCGTTGGTGCCCTTCGAGATGGGGGGGAAGCGGGGTTTGGCGCTGTTGACCGCTCAGAGTCTGGCGGCCACAGATTCCAGCACCGGGGCTGAATTGTGGTCTTACCCATGGAAGACCAGTTACGACGTCAACGCGGCCGACCCTATCCTTTCAGGCAATCGCGTCTTTATCTCTTCGGGTTACAACCATGGCGCGGCGTTGGTCGAAATCGTCAATGACCAGCCCAAACTCCTCTGGGCAAATAAGAATATGCGCAATCAAAACAACAGTTCCGTGTTGCTCGGCGAGTCGTTATACGGCTTTGACGGGGACAGCAACTCGGAGCTGAAATGCCTCGATTTCAATTCCGGCCAGGTCCGGTGGACCCAGAAAGGACTGGGCAAAGGGGCGCTGACCGCGGCCGATGGCAAGTTGATTGTTCTCTCCGAAAAGGGTGAGTTGATTATCGCGGCCGCGGATTCTTCGGCCTTTAAACCCTTGGCCCGCTCACAGATCCTTGGCGGGAAGTGCTGGACCATGCCCGTGCTGTCCAATGGCCGGATCTACTGTCGCAATGCGGCGGGCGACGTGGTTTGCGTGGATGTGAGCGGGGAATAGCCGCCGCCACCGCAAGCACATTCCCTCAAAGGACAATGGCCAAAACGCTTTGCAGGCCGGAGTTCCTGCCGGGCTGGCGCGCTGCCCACTTAGTCGTCCTGGCTATCCTCGGCGATCGTGCGACAGGTATTTGCGACCGCTCGTAGCTCCGCAAGGAACAAATCCCGCCGTTCCTCCGGCAGAACGCGCAGCACCTCTTGCTGCAAATCCAATGCGATCGCCCTTAGCTGGTGATACTTTCGTCGGCCGGTGGGTCGGAGCCGGATCCGCTGGGAACGGCGGTCAGATTCATGCGGGCGCCGCTCGAGCCAGCCACGAGACACCATGCGTTCGATGAGGGCCGCCATGGTGTTGGGATCGCTCCCCATCAATTCGGTCAGCCGGCTTTGGGTCAAACCCAATCGCTCACCCTCGGTCAGATTGCGCATAACCGTGAATTGATCGGGGGTGATCCCCAGGTGAGCGATGCGCCGTCGAAAGGCCTGGTTAAGGCCGTACCAGGCGTGCCGGAGCAGGACGGGGAGTCGGTTTTCGGGTGTGGCGGGATTATTCCTGGGCGAAAGGGGCGGGGTGCTGGTAGGGAGCATCGGCATGATCATTGGATAGGATAGGGAGGGTCGAAAGCGGTCGCCACAATCAAAAAATAATACGTGTAAGTAGCATTTCTGTTGCAAACCAGTCCGAGCTGTAGAATAGTATCGCGCCTTTGGGAAGAACATTATCGGCCGGGTTCCTTAAACCCGGCCATCCTGAACCTGGGGAAAGCACAATGCGAAATTTGAACTGGATGACCGGGCGAACGTTCGGCCCCGTGTGTGTGGCGGTGGTCTTCAATTTGGCGGCTGCGGTTGTTGGCCAGGCGGCCGTGAACGGATGGCTGAACTGGCGTGGGCCGGAACAGAGCGGCGTGTCACTCGAGACCGGTTTGCCGGACAAGATTGGCTCCAAGGAGGATGCACTTTGGGTGGCGGATTTCCCCGGAAAGTCAACGGCGGTGATTGCCGGGGGTAAACTCTATATCCTGGGATTTGACGGGGAAGGGGCGGATTTGAAGGAGGAGATCCGGTGTTACGACGCGGAGACGGGGGAGTTGATATGGAAGCAGGGGTACACGGATTATCTGAGCGATATTATTTATTTCCGGGTACTCGACGTCGAATCCCGCGATCGACCCCGAGACCGGCAATGTGTATATGCAGGGCACGCAAGGTATATTGGCGGCCTTTACTCCGGATGGAAAACCGATTTGGAGCCGTGATCTGATGGAGGAGCTCGGGCGGTTGACCTTCCCCAATGGCCGGACGGCGTCGCCGCTAGTGGATGGTGATTTGGTGGTCACGCGCGGGATTACCAGTAATTGGGGGGATCAGGGCGCGGGAGGGGATCGTTTCTATGCTTACGACAAGCGGACCGGTGAACTGGTTTGGGCCTCGATGCCGGGGGGCCGACCGCACGATAATTCATTCTCGCATCCTTATGTGGGGTGGTATGACGGCAAGCGGGTATTCTATGCGGCAACGGGCGATGGCAGCGTGGTGTGTGTGAACATCCGGACGGGGGATCCGATCTGGCGCGTGCCTTTGGCGAAGGCGGGAATCAACGCGACAGTTTTGGTGCAAAACGACGACCGGTTGATTGCCGTCTATGGGACGCCGTATGAGCAAGGGCAGATGGTGGCGATGCAGATTCCCAAAAAACTTCCGGATCAATCCGCTCGGCCCGCGGTGATTCAGCGTCGGGACGTGCAGCTCTGGGCCAACGATCTGACCTCTTCGACCAGCTCCCCCATTCTGGTCGGGGATCGGATTTATCTGGTGGCGGAGAAAGGGCATTTGTGCGATGTGGACGCGAACACTGGGGAGATTTTATGGCGGCTTCAGATTGGCATCGAAGAGCGAAACGCGTGTCCCCTTTATGCGGATGGCAAACTCTATGTGCCGATGCTGGATGACCCGGCGGGGAAAGGGGCTGGGACGACGGAGGATGCGAGCGGGAAAGGGGCATTTTACATCATTCGGCCGACGGACAAAGAGGGAGAGATGCTGACGCACATTGAGCTGGAGGGCCGCTGTTTTGGATCGCCCACGGCTTACAACGGCAAGATTTATCTCCAGACTTCCAACAAACTCTATTGTTTTGGGAGAAAAGGGCCGAACCCGGGATTGCCGAAAGAGGTTCCGGCGAAGGCCTCGCCGGAGCCAGGACCCGCCACGCAATTGCAGATCATTCCGTATGAGGTGACGCTGCATCCTGGAGAAGCGGCCAAGTTCCGAGTGCGCAAGCTGGACGCGCGAGGATTTGTGGCGGGAGAGGTGTCCGATTTGAAGTCAGTGAAGTGGCAGGCCTTTGTGCCGCCGACGGCGTTGGTGAAGGCGCGGATGGACGCGGCATTCGATGCCGAGGGCCGGCTGGTGGCGGGGCCGGACGCTCAACTCTCAGCGGGGCGATTCGAAGCGACCCTGGGCGATTTGAAAGGTTATGTGCGGGGGCGAATCATTCGGAATCCGCCGATTGAAGCGGACTTTGAGTCGTTCGAATTGAGCCAGACGACCACGAACAACGTAGAGCCCCCGACACCATTCGCGTATCCGCCGCTTCCGTGGATTGGGGCGCGGTTCCGGTTCGAGGTTCGCGAGAAGGACGGGAGCAAGGTTTTGACGAAGACCATCGACAACAAGTTTTTCCAGCGCGGATCGGTGTTTATTGGGGATCCGGAGATGAAGGACTACACGGTGGAGGCGGACGTCATGAGCGATGGGACGAAGCGGAAGATGTCGGAAGTGGGGCTGATCAACCAACGCTATTTCATCGTATTGAAGGGGAACGCGCAGCAGTTGGAGGTCAACTCGAACCTGGAGCGTCTGAGGGTGGCCGTTCCATTCCGATGGTCTCCGAATCAATGGTATCACTTGAAGGCGCGGGTTGACGTGAGTCCCGATGGAACCGGGGTAGTGCGCGGGAAGGTCTGGAAGAAAGGGGAGACCGAGCCGGAGGCGTGGACGATTGAAGTGCCGCATCGGTTGGCGCATAAGCGCGGATCGCCGGGATTATTCGCATTTTCGCCTCAGGATCAACGAGTCTACATCGACAACCTGCGGGTGACGCCGGACTGAGCCTGGCACGGCGAGGAAGTTGGAGCACGAAGGTCAATGAACGGAACCTGGATGGGATAGCGATTATGTTTGAAATGAAATCCGCACTTTATCGTGCGTCACGGGTCGTCGGTGCGGGGCTCGCGGCGCTGCTATTCAGCCTTAGCGCCCGGTGCGATGACTGGCCGCAATGGGGGGGCACGATCCATCGCAATATGTACTCGCCGGCAAAGGGGCTCCCGGAGCGCTTCGAACCGGGCAAGCTCAAATCGGGCACGGACCAGATTGACATGGGGACCACCAAAAACGTGAAGTGGGTGGCGCAATTGGGTACGCAGAGTTACGGAAACGTCACCGTCTCTCAGGGACGCGCATTCGTGGGCACGAACAATGACAATCCGCGTGATCCCGAACAAGAAGGTGATCGGAGCATCCTGTTGTGTTTGGACGCCCAAACGGGCGAGTATCTTTGGCAGTTGGTGGTCCCCAAGCTCAAATCCGGCAAGGTCAACGATTGGGATGGCCTCGGTCTGTTGTCTTCGCCGTGTGTGGAAGGGAACCGGGTTTATGTGGTCACGAGCCGTTGTGAAGTGATGTGCCTGGATTTGGATGGAATGGCCAACGGCAATGATGGGCCATTTGTCGACGAGGCGGAGTACTCGGTGAAGGATACCGGTCGCCCCCCGGTGAAGATCGGACCGCAGAGTGCGGATATCATCTGGGTCTACGACATGATGGACGAGTTGGGAGTATTTCCGCACAACGCCTCCAACAGTTCGCCTCTGATCGTGGGTGACCGCGTTTATGTTTGCACCTCCAACGGCCAGGATTGGACCCACGTCAACATTCCCTCGCCTTTCTCGCCCAGCTTCATCGCGCTCAACAAGATGACCGGGGAATTGACCGGCGAAGATGATGCTGAGATTGGTCCGCGGATATTCCACGGACAATGGAGCTCCGCCTCGGCCGGCAATGTGAACGGCAAAGAGGAGGTCTTTTTCGGCGGGGGCGACGGCTGGTTGTATGCCTTCGATGCGGAACCGAAGGTGAAGGATGACACGGCCTATCTGAAGACGATTTGGAAGTACGATGCGAATCCGCCGGAATACCGCATACGGAATGGCCAGCCGGTTCGGTATCCGTCCGAGGAGGGACCGAGCGAGATCAACGCGACGCCGGTGTTTTACAAGGACCGGGTGTATGTGGCGATTGGTCAGGATCCGGAGCACGGGGAAGGGATCGGCCACCTGGTCTGTGTGGATGCCACGAAGACCGGGGATGTCACGAAAACGGCTACGATTTGGGAGTTCAAGGGTATTTACCGCAGCATTTCGACCGTCTCGATCGACCCGGAAACCGGCTTGTTATTCGTCGGCGATTTCTCCGGGTTTGTACATTGCCTGGATGCGGAGACGGGCCAGGAGTATTGGACGCACGACATGAAGGCGCACATGTGGGGTTCGACAATGGTGGCGGATGGAAAAGTATATGTGGGTGATGAGGACGGGGATCTTGTGGTGATGGCGGCATCGAAGGAGAAGAAGTTGCTTAGCGAGACCAACTTGAGCGACCCGGTCTATGCCACGCCCATTGTGGCCAACGGCGTGATCTACGTGCAGACTAGCGGCCATTTGTTCGCCTTGTATGATGCCGCGAAGGCCCAGGCCGGCCACGAACGAACCGGGTTGGGCAATTCGCCGGAGCCCGTGGGGCGCTAACCTGGTTCGCTCATGCGCGAAGATTCGCGGGCCGGGACAACACCGGGTGCTGGGTCCAACCCGGTGCGTGATCGATCGAAGCGAAGATGGGTCTGGGCCGGGTTCATCGCGCTTTTTGTTTTCCACCAGGATAGTTGGTGGTGGGACGACCGGCATTTCGTTTTTGGCTTCCTGCCGATCGGTCTGGCATATCATGCCCTGCTGACGCTCGCTGCCGGGCTGCTTTGGGCCCTTGCCTCGCGGTATGCCTGGCCGTCCGAGATTGAGGAGTGGGCCGAGGAATCTTCTCGAATGGCACTGCCAGCAGCGGAGGGATCCGACTCCGCGGAGGTGCGGTTATGACTCATGAAACGGCCTCAACCGTGCCCGTGGTGGTGATTGCCGCCTACCTTGGGTTACTGGCCGTGCTCGGGCTGATCAGCGGCCGGTATTTCAAGGGAACCAGCGCCGATTATTTCGTGGTGAGTCGATCCGTTGGACCATTCTTATTGTTGATGTCGATCTTCGGCACAACGATGACCGGATTTGCCATGGTGGGTTCCACCGGGAAGACCTACACCAGCGGGATTGGCGTTTATGGGTTGCTGGCGTCGTGGTCGGCCTTGATGCATTCGGCGGTGTTCTTCGTGATCGGGATTCGGCTGTGGGCGATAGGAAAGCGGCATGGGTATGTGACGCAATGCCAATATTTCCGGGACCGGTTTGAATCGCCGGTATTGGGGTATCTGTTATTTGTCGTGTTGGTCTTGCTCGTCATTCCCTATTTGTTGGTGGGGGTAATCGCTGCGGGCAAGTTTTTGCATTCGACCACCGCGGGAGAGTTTCCTGCGTGGTTCCCGCTGCCGGATCTGCAACTGGCCGATGGCACAATGCGGCCGCATCCCCTGAGTGGAGGTGTGCCGCCCTGGCTGGGGGGACTGGTGATCTGCCTGATCGTGCTGTTTTACGTATTCTTCGGCGGGTTACGGGGGGCGGTATGGGCCAATACCTTTCAGACCATCGTGTTTCTGGCGACGGGGGTGATCGCCTTCGCCTTGATATCGTCGCGTCTGGGCGGCCTGAGCGAAGCCAGCCGGATGGTGGCGGAGAGTGAATACGGCCGGCCGCGACTGGCGCGGGCGGGGTTGGTGGGGCAGTTGCAGTTCTTCTCTTACTTTTTGGTGCCGTTATCAGTGGGGATGTTTCCCCATTTGTTCCAGCACTGGCTGACGGCGCGGAGCGCGAAGAGTTTTCGCCTGACGGTGGTGGCGCATCCGATTTTCATCATGTTATTGTGGGTGCCGTGCACCTTGATTGGGTTGTGGGCTACGGCAAAATTTGGGATGGGGGTCAATCCGAACGCAGTTTTGGGGCGGATGGTGGGGGAATTGGTGCGTTCACCGGTACTCACCGGACTGGTGGGAGCGGGAGGTACTGGCCGCGATCATGTCGAGTCTGGATTCACAGTTCATGTGCCTGGGCACCATGTTCACCAACGACATCGTGGTTCGCAGGTTCGGTCAGAACCGTTTTAACGATCGGGAGAAGATCCTGTTGGCGCGGGGGTTCATTCTGTTTGTGGTGGGTGTGACCTACCTGATGGCGTTGTATCTGAAGGACAGCGCGCACGTGTTTGACCTGGGGGTGTGGTGTTTCAGCGGATTTGCCGCGTTGTTCCCGCTCGTTTTTGCGGCGGTCTATTGGCGTCGAGCCACGCGGGCGGGCGCCCTCGCCAGCCTGTTAACCACGGTGGTGGTCTGGGGTTTGTTGTTCTACCGGGACATCTTCGCAGTCAAGCCGCCCGGCGCGGGCGATGAAGAGCTGTTGATTGCGGGAATGATGCCCGTCATCTTTATTTTCGCGGCGGCGGCGGTTTCCTTGGTCGTCGTTTCCTGGTGCACCCGCCCACCGGGACCCGACACGATCGAATTGTTCTTTGGGCGGGCAAAGGCCCGGGCGGGTCGCGGATGAATGTGTTTTAGATTTCATGCGGGCGAGCAATTGAACCGATATGCAGACATGGCAAAAAAATCCAGAAGCGGCTCGAGTGGAGTTGGACCAGCACACGCGCGAGATCATTGAGTGGCACTTCAGCCCCGAAACTGGAAGTCCCTTTTGGTTGGATTGGGCGAAACGCGCCGGATGGGACCCCCGCGCGGTGGTGTCAAGTTTTCATGACCTGATCGCGCGGTTCCCGCATTTCCAGGACGAGTGGCTTCGAGATTTACAGCCCGAAGTCTGGGTGCCGGAAGCGTATCGGGGGCGGCCGTTCAACGTCTTTGAGACCGGTGGCACCACCGGAATGCCGAAACAGCGCATTGGCTGGAACGACTACAAAGTGGATTACGAGGAGTTTTCGGACAAGGTGGCTGACGAACATTTCCCGCGCGGCGGTGCGTGGCTGATGGTAGGGCCCACGGGGCCGCGCCGGCTGAGGTTGGCCATCGAGCACCTGGCGAATCATCGGGGAAGCTCATGTTATTTCATCGATCTGGACCCGCGCTGGGTGAAAAAGCTCCTGGCGGAGAAGAAAGCCGAGGTGGCCAGGGCTTACATGGAACATGTGGTTGATCAGGCAACCACGCTCCTCAAGCATCGCAAGGTGAGCGGATTGTTCACGACACCGAAGCTATTGGAGGCTTTGGCGGAGAAAATCGATTTATATAATGTGGGGGTGCGCGGGGTGTTTTGCGGCGGAACCACCATGGCGCCGCAGTACGTGCGTTATATCATCGAGGAGGTGTTGGAAGGCCGGATCGGGTTTTACCCGACCTATGGCAATACCCTGATGGGACTCGCCGCCAGCGTCCCGCTCAGGCCCGAGGACCAATTCTCGATCACGTACTATGCGCCGCAGCCGCGGGCGGTGCTGCGCGTGGTGGATCCCGGCCAGACGGATCGGTTGGTGGAGTATGACGCCTGGGGAAGGGTAGAGCTGACCACCCTGACGAAGGAGTTCTTCATGCCACGATTCCTCGAGCGTGACGAAGCCATTCGTCGGCGTCCCCGGGAACCTTATGCATGGGATGGTGTGGCCGAGGTCCGGCCGTTTGGGGCGATGGAGAAACAGATTGTCGAGGGGGTGTATTGAGGGCGAGATGCAACCGCAACCTCCCCGGCTGGATTCCTCCCCGCACGAAGCGTCTTCGTTGATTCCGATGCGAAGGTCGCGCGAACCGGGGAGCGATCGGATGTTGCGAAGCCCCGTGCATCCGCTGGCGGCGACGTTGTTGTTGGTGGTGGATAATCTTTGGAACCTGGCGGATTGGGCGGTCGTGAGTTGGCTGCTGACCGTGCCACTGAGTTTCGCGAGTGTGTTTTTGCCCAGCTTACTCATCCAACGATTTCTTGAGAAAGACCGATGGGGCCGCGCCTTTGCGCTGGCGTTCGCGCTGGGGATCGTGGCGGCGGTTCCGACGTCCGTCACGGGCACACCGATCGGCCTTGCCCTGTTGACGTGGTTCGGTCTCGACAAGCTGGTCGGCCATCGCCCGGGATTGCGCAGGCCGGATCATGAGATCTCCGGCGAACGCTGACAGCAGAGACGGGCCGGTGTCCAAAGTTGGTCCCGTTCCGTTGACACCGGGAAGGGGGGTGTCTAGCCTTCGAGAGATGTCGAGGTTGCCATTCGAGCTGCTGTTGTCGATGCGTTATTTGTTTCCGCGGCGGTTATTTGTATTGGCGATTACGGTCATCTCGGTGCTGGGGATTATATTGGGCGTGGGGGTATTGATCATTGTGATCAGCGTGATGAGCGGATTTGACCGGCAATTGCGCGATCGGCTGCTCGGATTTAACGCGCATTTGCGGGTTGTGGCGGACGGGCCGATGTCCAATTACCGGGAGGTGATGGAGCAGATCCGCCGCAATCCGAATGTTCAAGGGGTGGCGCCTTATGTACTGGGACCGGTCCTCATCAAGACGCAACCGGCGCAGGGCAACCCGCGATTATGGGCGCCCTATGTGCGGGGGATTGACGCGCGGCTGGAGGGCCAGGTGAGCATTTTGTCCAAGAGCATTGTCGAGGGGGAGTTCGATGTGCGCGGCCGCGGCGTTCTATTGGGGACATCGCTCGCGCATCGCCTGGGAATACGGGTGGGTGACGCGCTGGCGGTTTATTCCCCGGCGGACTATGAGGAGCGTGAAGAGGGATTGCGCGCGGGACGGGAAGAGGCGCCATTGCCTTCGGATTATGTAGTGCGCGGACTTTTTGACGTGGGCTACTACGAGTTCAACGACTCGTTTTTGGTGTGCTCATTGTCGAATGCCCAGGACATGTATCGGCTGGAAGACTCGGTGCACGGGCTGGTCGTGATGCTCCACAATCCGGACGCGGCACCGCGGGTGCAAGCGGAGTTGGAGGCCGAGTTGGGGCCGCAGTTGCAGATCACGACATGGCTGGAAGAGAACTCGCCGATTCTCGAGGCGTTGATGGTGGAGAAGCATGTGATGTTCTATGTGGTGTTCTTCATCATCATCGTGGCCGCGTTTGGCATCATGAGCACGTTGATCGTGTTTGTGGTGCAAAAGACGCGCGAGATCGGATTGCTCAAGGCGGTGGGGGCAACCAGCATTCAGATCATGTGGCTGTTTCTGAGCCGGAGCCTCGCATTAGGGGTGGTGGGTGTGTCGGGCGGCTTCGCGCTGGGGTTGACGGCGATTATTTATCGGAATGAATTTTTACATTTCATGCGGCGCGCGACGGGTTTTGAACTGTTTCCGGCCTCGATCTATGGATTCTCCGAATTGCCCGCCCGGCTTGTGACCGGAGACGTTGCCGTAATCTGCGGGGGGTCACTGATCATCTGTCTGTTGGCTGGGGTTGTTCCGGCTTGGATTGCCGGGCGGCTACGACCCGTGGAGGCCCTGCGATACGAATGAGCGCGATCAATTTGAGTGAATCCGTCCGGGCGGAGAGTGTCGGGTCTTCGGAACCCCCGTTGGTGCGTGTTTGCGGTGTCTCGAAGACTTATGCACTGGGACGACGGAAAGTCGAGGTTTTGCGGGGCTTGGATCTCACTGTGGAGAGCGGCGTGTTTCTGGCAATCCGGGGGGCATCGGGCGCGGGCAAGAGCACCTTGTTGCATTTGATCGGCGGTTTGGATGGACCTACTCAGGGCGAAATCTGGATCCGCGAACGCCGCTTGTCCGATTTTTCGGGTGCGGCATTGAGCCGATTCCGGAATCGCAAGGTGGGTTTCGTCTTTCAAGCGTATCATTTGCTTCCTGAATTGAGCGCATTGGAGAATGTCTGTTTACCGGCACGGATGGCTCGAGTGCCGGCGCGGGAGGCGATGGTGGTGGGCCGAGATCTGCTGGAGCGGGTGGGACTTGGGGCGCGGCTCGATCATCGGCCATATGAGCTATCCGGAGGGGAACAGCAACGGGTGGCGATGGCGCGGGCATTAATCAATCGGCCGGAGCTGGTATTGGCGGATGAGCCGACGGGGAACCTGGATTCGCGTTCGGGTGGAGAGATCATTGATTTACTTTGCGCATTGCGGGAGGAACACCGCACGACGTTGATCATTGCGACGCACGATGCCCAGGTGGCGGGGCGGGCGCCGCGAGTGGTGGAATTATTGGATGGACGGTTGGAATGACTCAAATGAGTTGCCATCTGCGCGGGCTTAATCTTAGGTTGTGGCGATTTCGGCCATGAAAATCTACATCGACGGAAGGTATTACGGCGAACGCGATGCGAAGGTATCCGTGTTCGACCATGGGTTGTTGTACGGGGACGGGGTATTCGAGGGGATCCGGGCCTACAACGGGCGCGTTTTCAGGTTGAAAGAGCATGTCGATCGGCTGTTCAGATCGGCTCAGGCGATCCTGCTCCGGATTCCGCTTTCGCACGCCGGTGTGACCCAGGCGGTGCTCGCGACGTGCCGCGAGAATCGGCTGCGGGACGGGTACGTCCGGATGTTGGTCACACGAGGGCGGGGCACCCTTGGACTCAATCCGAACCGGTGCCGAAAGCCATCGGTGATTGTGATTGCGGGCAAGATCCAACTTTATCCGCCGGAGTTGTATCAAAAAGGGATGGAGATTGTGACCGTGCCGACGTGCCGCAATTTGCACAGCGCGGTGAATCCGGCGATCAAATCGTTGAACTATCTCAACAACATCCTGGCCAAGATCGAAGCCAACAATGCCGGAGTCGAAGAGGCCATCATGCTCAACAATGAAGGTTTTGTGGCCGAGTGCACCGGGGACAACCTGTTCATAGTGCGTGATGGACAGTTGCTGACGCCGCCGTTGTCCGCGGGCGCCCTGCACGGGATCACACGATCCGTCGTCATGGATCTGGCCCGGGATGAGGGGTGGGCGGTTGCGGAACCAAACTTAACGAGGTATGAATTATTCAATGCCGACGAATGTTTTCTGACGGGGACGGGGGCGGAGATCATTCCGGTCGTCAAAATCGACGGGCGCGTCATCGGGACCGGCGAACCAGGTCCGATGACCATCAAACTCGAGCGGCAATACCGGGCATTGACGCGGACGACGGGCGAGCCGATTTATCCATGAACGGGCAAGAGTATGCTGTGTGACATTTGCAAACAGAACGTCGCGAAGGTGCACCTGACGCAGATTATTGAGGGTAAGACCAAGAAGGTGGACTTATGTGAAGCCTGTTCCAAGGCCAAGGGGATCGATGATCCCAAGGGATTCGCGCTGGCCGATTTGTTATTGGGACTGGGAGCGGCCCAACAGATGGACCAGGCCGCCGCGCCGACAGGGCTCCGATGCCCGAGCTGCGGGTTCACCCACGCCGACTTCAAAAAGTCCGGTCGACTGGGTTGCGCGGATTGTTACGAAGCCTTTGCCGAAGGGCTGGAAGGGGTGCTCAAGACGATGCACAAGGGCACCCGGCATGTCGGTAAATCGCCGCGCCGGATGCGGAATTCGCGTCAACTCGAGGAACGGATCGACGTTTTGCAGAAACGGCTCGAGAAGGCCGTGGCGGAGGAAGACTTTGAATCGGCGGCCTTGGTTCGAGATGAACTTAAGCGGATCCGGGAGCAGACCGGGAAGCCGGGCAAGACAGCAACGGTATGAATCTGACGGAATTCCTGACGTCGGCCGCGGGCGCCAGTCGCGAAGGCCCGCAGGATCGCATTGTGATGTCGAGCCGGGTTCGCCTGGCCCGCAATGTGAGGGGTTTGGCATTTCCGGGATGGGCGAAGAAGCCGGAGCGCGTGAAGGCATTGGAATTGATCCGGCCGCAGGTCGAGGGGTTGCCCCAGATGGCGGGGGCCTTTTCAGGTTCGATGGATAGTTTGACGGCCCTGGAACGGCAGATCCTCGTGGAACGGCATCTCATCAGCCGGGAACACGCCGCGCGGAGTGCGGGGAGCGGGCTGGTATTGAGCCGCGATCATTCGCTCTGTGTCATGATCAACGAGGAAGATCATCTGCGCATGCAATCCTTGCGGCGCGGGTTGCAGCTCAAGGCGGCCTGGCAGGCCATGGATGAGGTGGACACGCAGTTGGAGGAGAAACTCGAGTATTCTTTTTCCATGGAGTTGGGCTATTTGACCGCTTGTCCGACGAATCTGGGCACCGGGATCCGGGTGAGCGCGATGTTGCACTTGCCCGCCCTGGTATTGGGCGAGCAGATGAACCAGGTCATCACGGCAGTCAACAAGCTCGGCCTCGCGGTTCGGGGACTTTATGGCGAGGGCACCGAGGCCCTGGGCAACGTGTTCCAGGTATCGAACCAGATGACGCTGGGCGAGAACGAGGCCGACATTGTGGAGCGGTTGACGAAGGTCGTAGCCCAATTGATCGAGCATGAAGAGAACGCCCGGGGCACGCTGCTTGAAAAGAAACCCAAGATGGTGTTCAACCACGTGGGTCGCGCTTACGGGATTCTGGCCAACGCCCACAGCATTTCATCGAAGGAAGCGATGAATTTGCTTTCATTCATGCGGCTGGGGATTGATTTGGGCTGTTTCCCAGGCATCGAGCGGCCGGTATTGGACGATTTATTTACCGGCACCCAACCGGCCCACCTGCAACGAAAGCATACCGAGAAGCTCACGGCCGACGAGCGGGATCTCCTTAGGGCCGACATGTTGCGCGCGCAATTGGGTGATGTGGCCCGGCCCGTTCTACCCCCGCCCGCGGCTCCGAGCGAGGGCAAGTGAAAGATCCCAATCCGTTGCCGGAGGAAGCGCGAGAGCGATTCGAGGAGGCTTGCCGGCGCTTTGATCTCATCAATGGCGAGGATCCCCGCACGGAAACGATCGAAGGTGGAATGGAGTCGCGGGAGCTCGTGTTCGCGCGGCGCCTCACCGAGTGGGTCTTGAAACTCGCTCCGGGCGCATCTGAGGCGCTTCGATTGGCGGCTCGTTGCCAGCATCTTCGTCGTTGGATGATCCCGCGTGAGAGGTATCCCATGACCCGCGCCGGCTACCTGGAATGGCGGACGGTTCTCAAACGGTACCATGCCGATCAAGCTGCAGCGGTGCTTCAGTCGGTGGGTTATCCCGAAAACCTGATCGCCCGGGTGCGGGCCTTTAACCTGAAGCGCAACCTGGCGAACGATCCGGAGATGCAAGTTCTCGAGGATGCGCTCTGCCTGGTTTTTCTGCAGTGGCAATTCGCGGAGTTGGCGCAGAAGACGGCGGAGGAAAAAGTGATCAATGCGTTGCGGAAGACCTGGAACAAGATGAGCCCGGCGGCGCGGGAGCGGGCGCTCGAGTTGAGGTTTGGCCCGCACGAGCGGGGGTTGCTCGAACGCGCGCTGGCGGGACCGAAGGAGGCTTGATGGAAACGCGTTTTCGCGATCCGCTCCATGAATTCGGCGAACTCGAGTGACGCCGTGCGGCCAGACAGCGGCGTACGTTCGCAGGGGTCGAGGGCCGTGTGGCGGAACGCGATCGAGCGGGGAATGTGCGGGGGAAGAAATAGACCAACTGGCTATCGAACTTACGAAAGCGGCTTCGTCGGTCGGTTTTTCCGCAATGCTTCGATGAACGCGGCCCTAAGCTTTTCCAGCTCGTCGCGACTCAATATACCGAACTGCTTTTTTGCCAAACCCAAGAGGGGTCTATCTACCAAAGGTGGCAGTTGACGATTTGATTCGTAGTTTGCGATCAAGCTGTCGACTGCAGCTGCTTCAATGCGGATTTCATTGGCTGCTTCCTCGGGAAGCGGGATTGCGGATTGCGGATTGCCACCGGGTTGACCTTGATGCGGAACAGAAAAGGGCGTCGGCCTCATCCACCTCGCCAACCATCCGCAATCCGAAGGCTCACTCGTATCGCAGGGAATCGATGGGATCAAGATTGGCGGCTTTGAAGGCCGGATAGCTGCCAAAAACGATTCCCACCAGGGAACAGATGAGGAGGCCCAGGAGGACCCAATCGACCGGCACGACCGGCGGCACTTTCAGGAGGTAAGCGACGATGTTGCCCGCCAGCACGCCCAGGCCCACACCGATCAAGCCGCCAAACTCGCAGAGCACAATGGCCTCGAGTATGAACTGGGTGAGCACGTTTCGTTTCTTTGCGCCAATGGCCCGGCGCACTCCAATTTCCCGCGTCCGTTCGGTCACCGAGACCAGCATGATGTTCATGATTCCGACTCCGGCAGCCAACAGGGCGATGGAGCTGACCACCGCCACGCCAACCCGGATGCTGAGCGTTACGGAATTGAACGTGCCGATCAGCGTTTCGTTGGAGAAGAGCTCGAAGTCGTCGGGTTCACCGGGAGGGACTTTACGGATCGCGCGGAGAATGCCGCGGACTTGTTCCACGGTATCGTCGTAATCTTTCTGGTCGGCCGCCTGAATGAGGACGGAGAGGCTGCGCCAATTCCAGCCGCCATAGCGGTTGAGTCCGGTCGTGATGGGTATGACGGCGAAATTATCCTGGTTGCTGCCCAACATTTCGCCTTTGGTTTCGAGCACGCCCACGACGAGATAGTTGATGCCGTCGAGCTTCACCGATTCGCCCATAGCCGATCCGAAAGGAAACAGGGTTTTAGCGAGAGAGCCACCAAGGACGCAGACCGCCCGGGCGTTCTCAACGTCGAGCGGGGTGATGGCGCGGCCTTCGGCAACGATCCAATTATGAGCGGGGAAATTGCCTTCCGTGGCGCCGATCAAGCGGACGTTCGGGGGAGTCTTTCCGTAGCGCGAAGTTGCCTGACCGCCCCAGAAATCGGTTTCGATACCAACGCTCCGGGCGAGCGTGGCCCGTTCCTGGATGCGCCTGCTTTGCTCGAACGTGATGTTACGCCGGCGCCAGTATTTCTCGAAGCCTTCGGGGCCTCCGAAGTAGACGCCGGGCCATTTTTGCACCTGGAAGGTATTCGCCCCGAGCCGGCTGAGCTCCGTTTCGATGTTGCTTCGGAGCACGCGCATCGCCGTCATGACCACCACGATGGAAAAGACGCCCACCAGCACGCCCAACAGCGTCAGGGAAGAGCGCAATTTGTGGGCTTGAATGGCGTCGAAGGCCATCAGCAGGCTCTCGCGCACTTCACCCCAGAAGATGGCAAATCGGGTTCTGATGGAGGCGGGCGTGGGCATTGGTCTTATTCGTGGCGCAGGGCATCGACGGGATCCATCCTCGCGGCGCGCCAGGCGGGAAGAAACCCCGAGATCAGTCCGGTGAGCAGGGAAACCAGCAGCGCCACGCCTACTAGCAGTCCCGAAAGCCGCGCTGGCATGAACCGGGTCAGAATGAGGGTCAACGGCCAGGCAATCGCGAGCGCGACTATCCCGCCGAGAAGGCAGATGGCGGCGGCCTCGCTCAGAAACTGCATCAGGATGGCGCGCCGTTTGGCGCCGATGGCCTTGCGGATACCGATCTCGCGGGTTCTCTCCGCCACGGACACGAACATGATATTCATGATGCCGATGCCGCCCACGAACAGGGAAAGACCGGTGATGAACAGGCCGACGCCTGCGATTGTCGTGGAAACCCTGGCCAGACGTTCACTGAGTTGCGACTGTTGGTTGATGGCGAAGTCATCCGGATCCGTCGGGGCGATCCGGCGGACGCGGCGCACCACCCCACGGAGTTCTTCGCGGGCATCTTCGAGGTGGAGCGGATCACCCGCCCGGACCTGGATTTGGAGATCGGGATCATGCCAGAACCCGGAAATGAACTGCTTGACGGGGATGACCACCTGATTGTCGAGACTGAACGCCCCAAGAAAACTCCCCTGTTTGCCCATAACCCCCACCACATCGAATTTCTGACTCCCGACGGTCACCCGGTGTCCGAGGGCGGAGGCTCGAGGAAACAGGTTGGTGGCCACCTCCGCGCCCAGCACGCACACCGGCCGGCCCCCTTCCACTTCTTCCGTGGACAGGAACCGGCCCTCAGCGATCGTGAAACCTGCGGTGAAGGCGAGTTGTTCGGTTGAGCCGATCACCTGGACACTGTCCGAACGGCGATCGCCAAAACGGACCGGTGCTCGAGTATCCGCGACCGGTGCGACGAAGCGGGAGGGGGGAAGCAGGTCTCGGATTTGACGCGACTGTCGCAAGGTGAGTTGGGGGCGGGAACCGAGCCGTTGCCATTCCTCGTAGGATTCGATGAACCACCCGGCGCGGGAGACATAGAAGGTATCGGTGCCCAGGATGGCAATGCTGTTCTGGAAGGCGCGGTTTAAGCCATCGATGACCGTCCCCATGAGGGTGACGGTGACCACACCAATGATGATGCCGAGGGTGGTCAGCATCGAGCGCAATTTATTGGCTCGGATGGCATCCCAGGCAATCCGCAAGCCCTCGCCCAATTCCAGGAAGAAATTCATGAGCTGACCGGGAGGACCGCCGCGCCCGGGGCGGGTTCATCCGCAGCGATTCGTCCGTCGTGCAGACGCACGATTCTGCGGGAGTGCCGCGCAATCAGCTCTTCGTGGGTAACCACCAGGATGGTATTTCCCGCACGCCAGAGGGTATCGAAGATCGCCATGATCTCCTCGCCGGTGCGCGAATCAAGATTTCCCGTGGGCTCGTCGGCAAGAATAATGGATGGGCGGGTGGCCAGGGCACGCGCAATGGCCACTCGCTGGCGTTGGCCTCCGGACAATTCATTGGGCCGGTGATGGACTCGGTCTTCGAGGCCAACGCGACGGAGAGCCTCCAGGGCATGTTCGCGGCGCTCCTCGGCGGACACCCCGGCATAGACCAGCGGCAACTCGACATTGCGCAAAGCCGTGGCGCGGGGAAGCAGGTTAAACGTCTGAAACACAAAACCGATCTCCCGGTTCCTGATTTCGGAGAGTTCGTTGTCGTCGAGTTCGCCCACGTTTACACCGTTCAGTTCGTATGCGCCCTCCGACGGGGTATCGAGGCAGCCCAGCAGGTTCATCAAAGTGGATTTGCCCGATCCGGAGGGCCCCATGATGGCGACATATTCGCCAGCTTCGATGGTCAGGTTGACCTCGCGAAGGGCATGGATGATCTCCGTACCCATGGAGTACCGACGCGCCAGATTGCTCAGTCTGATCAGGCTCACAAAAGGTGAAAAGTAGTCCCCGCCGGCCGTCTCACCGTTGCACCTCCGCGCCGCCTTCAGTTTCCGGGCCGGTTGCCTTGCTCCGGCGAACCATCTTGCCATCCTCGAGATCGCGGCTGATGGCTTTGTATCCGCCGGAGATGACTTCGTCGCCGGTATCGACGCCGCTGGTGATCTCCGTATAGCTATCGTCGCTGATGCCGCGCTCGACCGGACGCATCACCGCGCGATCTTTTTCGACGACGAAGACCACTTCGATGGGCTTGGGCGGTTCATTGGACTTGTGCTTGGAGATGTTGGTCACGGCTTGATTGTTCGTGGACGCCCCGGCGTCGGCCTGATCGGTGGTGTTGGTCTCGAGGCCTTCCCGTTTGCCCGCTGTACCGGGTTTTTCCGGCGGCTTGGGAAGCCGGGTCGTGACGCTTTGGATCGGTACCGCCAGGACATTGGTGCGGGAGCGGGTCTGAATTTCCGCCGTGACCGACATGCCCGGACGGAATTCCGCCGGTTCGTCAACGCGGATCTTGACCTCAAACTTAATCGCCTCCTGGGATTGCCCACCGCCGGCGGCGGCAAGCCGGGAGGAGTTCGCAATTTCAGTGACTGTCCCGGCGAACTTGCGATCGCGGAAGGCATCGACTTCGAGCTTCGCCGTCTGGCCGAGTTTCAGGAGGACGACGTCGATTTCGCCGATATCGACCTGGGCTTCCATTTGGTTGAGATCCGCCACGGTCATGATTTCTGTGCCACTCATCATTGCGGTCCCCACGACGCGTTCGCCCAGCTCGGAATTGAGTTTGCTGATCGTGCCCGTCAGAGGAGAATAAATCTCCGTCTTGCGGAGCTCCTCCTCGGCACGATCGAGGGCGGCGCGGGCGACTTGGATCTGGTGGCCGGCCTGATTCAGTTGTTGCTGGGCGATTTCGTAGGCGGTGCGGAAATCAAGAAACACCGATTCGGAGATGAGGCCGGCCTTGGAGAGGCCCTCGTTGCGCTCGAACTCCTGCCGGGCTTTGCGCAGAGTCGCTTCGGCCAGCGCCTGGCTGGCCTGCGATGAGAGAAAGCTGGCCTCGGCCGATTTGCGGCTGGCCACATAAACATCAGGTTTGATTTTGACCAGGAGATCGCCCTGGTGAACCTGCTGGCCTTCCTTCACAGGCAGTTCGATGATTTCGCCGCTGACCTCGGCACTGATTTTCACTTCGACCGTCGGCTGAATCCGGCCATTGGCCACGACAGTTTCCGTGATATCTCGCCGGCCGACCTTCTCGGTCTGAATGGGAATGACCGGTTCCTTCTTTCGCAGCACAGCGGCCGCCACCAACGCGGCCATCCCGATCAGGATCAAGATGAAAATGATGAGTTTCCGTCGTTTTCGAGGGCGCTTCTGTGTCATGAGTATGTTTCTTTGGACAGAGTTAGAGATGCCGGAAATTTCGCCTTCCTCGAGGTGCTTCGAACGCCTACATCCCACCCGCACCCAATCCGGAATAAATGATCGCCAACCGGAGCGCGGCCCATAACCCGTAGAGCGTCAGCGCGAGCTTGCCGAAAGAAAGCTGGCTCGTGCGGGACAGGCCCAGGGCGACGACACCGAGCCACCAGAGGGTAAAAACGTTCACCGAGCTGATCAGAAGATGCACCTTATTGCCGGGATCGAAATTGGAGACCAACAACACCGGCCCCAGGTTGGCGAACATGCTGCCGGTTATCACCATCAATAGTGTCGTGACCAATCCGCCGAGAACGCCGATCATCATGCTCAATCCAATCACCTCCACCGTCTTAAGATACGGCAACGGCGCGTGAAAGGCCCAGCGCAGGAGCAGGAAAAAGAACAAGGACAACAGAAACAACCAGACGAAGGTGCCGATCAGGGCGCCGACCATTCCCGCGATTCGACCGATTGTGATTTGGAGATCGCCCATTTGCGCCTGCTGTTGATCGGCTTGCTCCTGGGTCAATTTTCCGTCCGCCACCAATTTTTCGTAGCGTTTGGCTTGCATGTCCCCCATCTGCTGGAGAATGGCGGGCTGGGAGAACATGACCCAGACACTGATCATTCCTACCAGGGAGGCGATGAGGGTCGGCGCCAGCCAGTGCGCAATCTTTGGAGGCTGGTTTCGCAAGCCCTCGAACACTTCGGCGGGGGCGGCGTAGACATTCGCCAGACGCACTGGCAACGAAGGCTGGGGTGGAGTTCCGGGCGTGGGAGAGTTTTCAGTGATCTCGCTATTCATCGTGCTGGGATCCCGTTTATGTGGGGGGAGTGTGTCTTCTCCTCAGGATCACTTCAATTACAACTTTGCCCTTGCAAAATAGGAGGGAATACTTTGGGAAAGCCGGGATCGGGTATGGACGGCTGGGTAGGGGCGGATATGGGGGAGGGCGTGGGATCAGGTTTTCTATTTAGAATAATTCCAAATGTTGACACCACCCTTCGGGCAGGTAGATTGCCGCTGTCATGCGTGGCGCGTCTGTACACCCCGACACCAGCCCGATCCATGCGCCGCTGGCCATGCGCGGATTGCGGTCAACGCCCCAGCGACAGCATGTCTATGAGGTCCTGGTGGCGGAACGGGATCACCCGACAGCCGAGGGCGTATTTCTGAGGGCGAAGAAAGGGATGCCGGAAATATCGATGGCCACGGTTTATAATTGCCTGGATGCGCTGGTGAAATGCGGCCTCGCCAGGCAAGTGAATGTTGATCGATCGGCAAGTCGATTTTGTCCGAATATGGGCGAGCACAATCATTTTTATTGCGAACGCTGCGGGGGAATATTTGACATTGAAGGCGGAGCGGGGGCGGCCGCATCGGGTTTCCGGCTGCCGCGAGGTTTTGAGATTGTGCAGGTTGAGGTTTCCTTGCGCGGCGTTTGTGGAAGTTGCAACCGAAGATAGAAGAGCTAAGGATTTCGGCACATTACTATGAGCACGGCGACAGAGATGATCGAAGGTCTGGTCCGGACGGAGTACAAGTATGGCTTCATCACGGAACTGGAGGCCGACGCTGCGCCGCCGGGGTTGAGCGAAGAGATCATTCGGTTTATCTCGGCGAAGAAGCGCGAGCCGGATTGGATGCTGGAATGGCGGCTGAAGGCTTATCGGCATTGGACCACGATGCGCGAGCCCCGCTGGCCGCACGTGAAGTATCCTCCCATCGACTTTCAGGACATTATTTATTACTCGGCGCCGCGGCGAAAGACCGATGGGCCAAAGAGTCTGGAAGAAGTGGATCCCAAGCTTCTGGAGACCTATGAGAAGCTGGGAATTCCGCTCCGGGAACGCGAGCGACTGGCGGGAGTGGCGGTGGACGCCGTGTTTGACAGCGTATCGGTGGCCACGACTTTCAAGGAGACGTTGGCGGCAAAGGGTGTGATTTTTTGTTCTTTCAGCGAGGCGGTGCAGGAGCATCCGGAGCTGGTCCGCAAATATCTGGGCATGGTGGTGCCTTATACCGACAATTTCTACGCGTCGCTGAACTCGGCGGTATTCAGCGATGGTTCATTCTGCTTTATTCCCAAGGGCGTGCGTTGTCCGATGGAGTTATCGACGTACTTCCGGATCAACGCGGCGAACACGGGGCAGTTTGAGCGGACATTGATTGTGGCGGAGGAGGGGGCTCATGTGAGTTACCTGGAGGGTTGCACGGCGCCGATGCGGGACGAGAATCAGTTGCACGCCGCGGTGGTCGAACTCATCGCCCTGGATCATGCCGAGATCAAGTATTCGACGGTCCAGAATTGGTATCCCGGCGACGCCGAAGGACGCGGAGGGATTTACAATTTCGTGACGAAACGGGGATTGTGCCGTGGCCGACAATCCAGGATTTCATGGACGCAGGTCGAGACCGGTTCGGCGATCACCTGGAAATATCCGAGTGTGATTCTCCAAGGAGAGAACTCGACCGGGGAGTTTTATTCGGTGGCATTGACGAACAACCGGCAGCAGGCGGACACGGGGACGAAGATGGTGCACATCGGCAAGAACACGCGGAGCACGATCATTTCAAAAGGGATTTCGGCGGGGAAGGGGCAGAACAGTTACCGGGGCCTGGTCAAAGTGCAGAAGAGCGCGGCCAACTCCCGGAATTTCTCCCAATGCGATTCATTGCTGATTGGGAACAAGTGCGGCGCGCACACCTTTCCGTACATCGAAGTCAAAAACACGACCTCGAGCGTCGAGCACGAGGCGACGACGTCGAAGATTGGGGAAGACCAGATATTCTATTGTAACAGCCGGGGGATATCGACGCAGGACGCCGTGAACATGATTGTGAATGGATTCTGCAAGGAGGTATTCAAGGAGTTGCCGATGGAGTTCGCGGTCGAAGCCCAAAAACTTCTGGGGGTGAGCCTGGAAGGAAGTGTGGGGTAACCGGGGTTCCATTGGCCGGCCCTTGCTCCGGCCGGGGCGATGGATGGGGGCAATTGAGGAAGCGTCGAGCGATCGGGAGCGCTATTGGAGTGAATTGAACTGAAGCATGGACACAAACATCTTGGAAATACGCAACCTCCACGCCGGCGTGGAGGGGAAGAAGATTTTAAAAGGAGTGGATTTGATCGTGCGCCCCGGCGAGGTGCACGCCATCATGGGACCCAACGGGAGCGGCAAAAGCACTTTGGCGCAGATCCTGGCCGGGCGTGACGGCTACGAGGTCACCGGCGGCCAGGTCCTGTTCCTGGGCAAAAACCTGCTCGAAATGGATCCGGAGGAGCGCGCACGCGAAGGGGTCTTCCTCGCGTTCCAATACCCAGTCGAGATACCCGGTGTGAACACGGCTTACTTTCTCAAGGCCGCGGTGAACGAAAACCGCAAACACTCGGGACAGCCCGAGTTGGACGCCATGGAGTTTCTGGATCTCGTGAAGGAGAAGATGAAGATTCTGCATCTGCCGGAAGATTGTCTCAAGCGTTCGGTCAATGACGGATTCTCGGGCGGCGAAAAGAAGCGCAATGAAATCTTCCAAATGGCCGTGCTTGAGCCGCGGTTGGCGGTGCTGGACGAAACCGATTCGGGTCTGGACATCGACGCCCTGAAAGTCGTGGCGGCGGGAGTGACCAAACTCCGGCGGCCCGAGAACGCCCAGTTGGTGATCACCCACTATCAACGCCTGTTGAATTACATCGTGCCCGACTTCGTGCATGTTCTCTCCGAGGGTCGCATTGTGCGATCCGGCGGGAAGGACCTGGCGTTGGATTTGGAGGCGAGGGGCTACGAGTGGGTCACGGGGACGGAATTGCAGCCCGCTTGAGGGGAGGGAAGACAACATGGCGAACGCCACCGCTGAGACCACGATGCCAGGCCTGGACCCGTTCCGGGAGAAATTTGAGGAGTTCATCGAGCCGGAGGCCGGCCGGCAGCCCGCCTGGTTGTTGGCGCAACGCAAAAGCGCATTGGCGCGATTTGCCGATTCGGGATACCCGACCACGGCGGACGAAGATTGGCGATTCACCAGTGTGACATCGGTGGGCAAGCTGCCCTTCCGTCCGGTAATCGAGCCGCGGGAAGATGGAGTTGAGCTGCCGGACCTGGTATTTGGCGGGCTGGACACCGTGCGATTGGTCTTTGTGAATGGGCATTACTCGGCGCGATTATCGAGTCCCATGACGTTACCGGCAGGAGTGCACATGGGGAGTTTAGCCGAGGCCCTGGCGACCGATCCGGACCGGGTGGGACGATACCTTGGCCAATCCATCCAGGGGACGGAGAACGCGTTCGCGGCACTGAACACAGCCTTCTTTCAGGACGGCGCATTGCTTTATGTGCCGCGGGGGACAGCGGCGCCGCCGGTGCATCTCATATTTGTGGTCTCGGCAAGGGAGACTGGGTCGATGGTCATGCCGCGTAACCTGATCGTGGTGGAGGGTGGCAGCCGGCTGACCGTGATCGAGAGTTACCTCAGCGTCACGGATGCCCGGTCGGTGACGAATTCGGTGACGGAGTGCGTGGTGGGGGAGGAAGCCAGGGTGGAGCATCTGAAGCTACAAGATGAGCAGACTCAGGGCTACCATTTTGCAAGTTTGCATGCGGAGTTGGGGCGGGCCTGCAATTATGTGGCCCATTCGATTGCGCTGGGTGCCCGGTTATCCCGCAATGATCTTCGCCTCAAACTGGCCGGCGAGGGTTTGGAATGCATTCTCAACGGTTTGTACCTGACGCGGGGAGAGCAGCTCGCCGATCACCATATGATCGTCGATCACGCGCAACCCCATTGCGCGAGTCATGAATATTTCAATGGCATCCTGGACGATCAATCCCGGGGCGTTTTTCACGGCCGGATCCTGGTGCGACCCATCGCCCAGAAAACGGATGCCAAGCAAACGAACAAGAATCTCCTGCTCTCGGAGCAAGCGACCGTCGATACGAAACCGCAATTGGAGATTTATGCCGATGACGTCAAGTGCACCCATGGGGCGACGGTTGGCCAGATGAACGAGGAATCGGTCTTTTATCTGCGCTCCCGCGGCATTGGGCTCGCCACGGCGCGGCGGATGTTGATGCACGCCTTTGCGGGTGAGATTGTGGACCGGGTGCGATGGGATCCGGCGCGGGAAGCGCTCGACCGGCTAGTGTGGGATCGGCTGGAGCAGAACCCGCGGATTGCCCATCAGGATTGAGCTGTGGTTGTGCCTATGTCGGATGACCTTACGGATTTGTATCAACAGGTGATCCTGGACCACTGCCGGAAACCGCGGAATTTCCATGCGCTGGAATCGCCGACCTGCACCGCGCAGGGGTCAAACCCATTATGCGGCGATCAACTCCAACTCTTTGTCCGGCTGGAAGGCGAACGCATTTGTGAGGTCAGTTTCGTCGGCTCCGGCTGCTGCATTTCCAAGGCCTCCGCTTCACTACTCACTGAGTGCGTGAAAGGAAAGGGCGCGTCCGAGGTCCGCACGCTTTTTGAACAGGTGCATGAAATGGTCATGACGGGTCGGCGGATGGAGGACGCGGGAAAGCTGGCGGTCTTCGCCGGCGTGCACAAGTTCCCGGCGCGGGTGAAGTGCGCAATACTGCCCTGGCATGCGATGCTGGCGGCGCTGGCGGGTGAGGACACGCCGGTCACGACGGAGAAAGAAGACGCCTGATGGGCGGGGAGAGAGAATCGATGAACGCGAACGAACCGATCCGTCTGACCCGCGATGTTGATGCCGCGATTGTGCCCCAGGGTTCACGCGTGACGCTCATGAAAGGCGAAACGGCCTATGTCACCCAATCGCTCGGCGGCACCTACACTGTTGTGGTGAACGGGAACATGTTCCGGATCGACAACCGTGATGCCGACGCGTTGGGGATGCAACCGCTCGCGGAACCGACTCCGCCATCCGGGGCCACCCCTCAGACGCCTGAACAGTTGGAGGAAGAGGTCTGGCGCCAGTTGCGCAATTGCTATGATCCTGAGATTCCGGTGAACATTGTGGATCTTGGCCTGATCTACGACTGCAAGCTTGAACGTGTGGGGGAGTCGCAGTATCGCGCCGAAGTGCGCATGACGCTCACGGCGCCGGGATGCGGAATGGGACCGGTCTTGCAGCAAGACGTGTCCAATCGGCTCTTGTCCATCGAGGGGATCGATGAAGCCGACATTGACCTGGTTTGGGATCCTCCATGGAACCAGGGAATGATGACGGAGGCGGCGCGATTGCAATTGGGACTTTACTGAGATGACCCGAGCCTCCGCGATCGATTGGGCGTCATTGCGCGCGGACTTTCCTGTCCTTGGACAGCAGGTGCATGGGCATCCTCTGGTGTATTTCGACAATGCGGCCACGAGTCAAAAGCCGCGCGCGGTGATCGAGACCCTGACCCGATACTATGAACGCGACAACGCCAACGTGCATCGTGGCATTCATGAGCTGAGCAACCGGGCGACCGCCGGGTTCGAAGCAGCCCGGCGGCGGGCGGCGGAGTTTATCAATGCGGCTTCGCCGGATGAGATCGTTTTTACGAGGGGGACGACGGAGGGCATCAATCTGGTGGCCCAGTCGTGGGGAATGCGCCAACTCAAGACCGGCGACGAGATCCTGCTCACGGAGATGGAGCACCACAGCAATATCGTGCCCTGGCAAATGGTGGCCGAAAGGACGGGGGCCAAATTGGTCTATCTCCCCGTTACGGGGGACGAAGGGGTGCTGGAGCTGGGGGCGGTTGACCGCCTGCTCACGGACCGGGTGCGTCTGGTGAGCATCGTTCATATTTCGAACTCGATGGGTACGGTGAATCCTGTGGCCGAATTGTGTCGCCGGGCGCGGGAGGTTGGCGCGGTCACTCTGGTGGATGCGGCCCAGAGCGCCGGCCATTGCGCTTTGGACGTGCAGGCGATCGGCTGTGATTTCCTGGTGTTCTCCGGTCACAAGATCTGCGGACCAACCGGGGTGGGTATTCTTCACGGTCGCCGCGAGATGCTCCAAAAACTTCCCCCATACCAGGGCGGTGGGGAAATGATTCTGTCCGTCGAATTTCAAAAATCTTCGTTCAAGCCCGCCCCGCACCGGTTCGAAGCCGGGACCCCGGACATTTCCGGCCCGATCGGGCTGCACGCGGCGATGGACTATCTGGATGCCATCGGGCGGGAGCAGATTTTTCTGCATGACCAGGAGTTGGCGAATCGTGCCTATCAGGGGCTCGCGAGTATACCGGGGATTCGGTTGTTTGGGCCGAAACAGGGGCGGGCGGGGTTGGTGAGTTTTCTTCTGGCCGATGTGCATGCGCATGACGTGGTGACCGTGGCGGATCAATATGGGGTCGCCTTGCGGGGCGGGCATCATTGCACGCAGCCCCTGATGCGGCGGCTTGGGGTGGAATCGACAGCCCGGGCGAGTTTCTATTTCTATAACACACCGGAGGAGGTCGACCGGTTTCTCGAGGTCGTCGACAAGATTCGGAAGTTCTTTGGCGGCTAAGTGGTCTGTTTCATAAATACGGTCACGTTCGTTGCGCCCAATTTGGCCTGAGGCAAGGCGCGAGGGCGAGAGTGTATCCCCTGCGATACTCGACCGGCCGAGCAACGCCGCCCCAGGCCAAATTCGGCGCAACCCTCCGGGCGGCCGTTCTTTTTCGGCCAGACTTCGTTGCTCGCGCCTTACAGACCGCTGCGGGTATGCTCGTTGCTCGCGCCTCGTCTGGCCGAAAAACCCCTGGCCGCGAACGTAACCGTATTTATGAAACAGACCACTAAGGCCGATGCGGTCTTCGCTTCCGCGGGGTTTTGAGTCCTTTCGCCGCCTTTCAGCAGTTCTCATTTTGCCATTCCTGGGAGCGCCGGCATCCCTGCCGGCGTGCGGATGGATTCACAGACAAAGAAATGTCGCCGTCAGGGATGCCGGCGCTCCCAAGACAAGGAGAATTGCTGGACGCCTTTGCAGGATGGATGCGCGCAGGTCGGGAATAGGTTAAGGTGGACCGTGAAAAAATGTCCATGACAGACTCTGAGCCTCATCAACCAGTCCTGCAGCCGCCTCGAACAGCGACGGGGTGGCGAAGGATGTGGATCGGGCGCAACCCGACGGTGACCCTGATGCGGCTGGTGGTGTTGATGGTCGTTTGTCTGGTCGTATTCAAGGTGGTGTTGATACCCGTGCGGGTCACGGGGAAAAGCATGGAACCGACTTACCGGGACGGTCGGGTGAACTTTATCAACCGGCTGGCCTATCTTCGGAGCGATCCGCGCCGGGGCGACGTTGTGGCCCTGCAGTTTGAAGGGAGTTCCCAGATTCTTCTGAAGCGGATTGTGGGGCTGCCCGGCGAACGGATCTCGATGCGGCGCGGTTTCATCTACATCAACGGCAAAAGGCTCAAGGAAAGTTACACCTACGGGGAGGTCTCCGCGCTCCCCGGAGAGGTTGTGTTGCGTCCCAACCAGTACTTCGTCATTGGCGACAATCGGAGCGTGACGGTCTTCGGGGTGGTGGAGCGTCGCGACATTCGAGGAAAGGTGTTGTTTTGAGGCGGTTGCAGCGACGATGTCGAGATTCGACTGGGCTCAGCAAAATAGAGCCGGGCATGGAAGACCGAGTCATCCGAGGGCGAGGCGTGGGTGCAGATCATTGTTGAGGTGCAATTGGAGCGTGAGGAAGAGGCGTCCATCCAGGAGCTGCGGTTGATGTGGGTCAAGTCAGGTCGCGCATGGTTGATCCGGCGGATCGAGCCGGTCCCGAATTTCAGGATGTAGGCAGGCTTGCGGGTTGTCGAGGGGTTGCGCACTATGGCGTGGTGATCAGATTTGCAGGCGCACGTTGCCGGGACCGCGGTCTATTCGTCTCGATGATACCGTGGTCACGGTTGAGCTGGAGCGTGGTGGGCCTCGGGCTGGCGCTCACAATTGGTCCAGGCTGCGAACGACGCCAACCCGCTTCGGCGGTCGCTGCGGAAGTCTCGGGCCTGCCCAAACAGGCTCAGCCCAAATTGCCCGTGGTGAAACTTTGGCTGGGGGCCCAGGAGTTGAATGCCGAAGTTGCCCGGACCGAACGGCAACGCAGCACCGGCATGATGTTCCGAACCGGCATTGGAGAGGACGAAGCGATGTTGTTTGTTTTTCCTTACCCGGCACCGCTCGCGTTTTGGATGAAGAACGTCTCCATTCCTCTCTCGTGCGCCTATCTTAACAGTGAAGGCGTGATTCTGGAATTGCATGATATGAAACCCCATGACGAGACTGCAATTCCGGCTAAGTCCCGCGAAACACAGTTTGTGATTGAGACGGCGCAGGGATGGTTCGAACGAAACCACGTGGGCGTGGGCACTCTGGTAAGAACTGTCCGTGGCTCTTTGCGGGAGACCTTTTCCGGCGAATTGGCCCCAGCCGGCCAGCATTGAAATGAGAGTGGCTCTGGCTCAGATCAACACCACCGTGGGCGACCTGGTCGGTAACGAACGCAGGATTCTCTCGGCCTACCGGCGCGGTGTGGAGGCCTCTGCCGAACTGGTGCTGGTTCCGGAACTGGCCATCACGGGCTATCCGCCCCGAGACTTGTTGATGCGCCCCCAGTTTGTTCGGCAGAACCTGGAAGTGCTGGAGCGTTTGGCAGCCGCCACCGGTCCCGTCGGATTGCTCGTGGGTTATGTGGGCCGCAACGAGCGGCGACCGGGCCGACCGACGACTAATGCCGCGGCTTTATTGCAGTCCGGCAATATCCTGGCGGTCCGGACCAAGACGTTGCTCCCCACCTATGACGTGTTCGATGAGGACCGTTACTTCGAGCCCGCCACTGAGAATTCCGTCGTGGAGTTTGGCGGGCAACGGCTCGGAGTGAGCATTTGCGAGGACGTTTGGAATGACGAGGATTTCTGGCACGAACGCCGTTACCCGCGAAATCCGGCCTCGGAGTTGGCTGCGGGAGGCGCGAAATTGATCCTGAATATCTCTGCGTCTCCCTGGCACCTGGGCAAAGATCGCATGAGACGGAAGATGCTGGAAAGCCTGACGCGGAAGACGGGCGTCGGGCTGGTGTATTGCAATCTTGTCGGCGGTAACGACGAACTGATCTTCGATGGCGGCAGTTTGGTCCTGAATTCGCAAGGGGAAGTCGTGGCGGAGGGGCGGCGGTTCGAGGAAGATTTCCTGCTGGTTGATACGGATGCGGCGCGAGTGACCGCAATTCCTGCGACGGTTGAAGAGGAGGAGGTTTACCGGGCACTGATACTAGGCACACGGGATTATCTGGCAAAATGCGGGTTCAAAACCGCCTTGCTCGGACTGAGCGGAGGGATTGATTCAGCGGTTACGGCGTGCCTGGCGGCGGCCGCCTTGGGGCCGAAGAACGTGCGAGGGGTTGCGCTGCCGTCACCTTATTCGTCGCAAGGCAGCCTGGATGATGCCCGGTCACTCGCGCAGAATTTGGGGATACGCTATGACGTCATTCCGATCGAACCTCCGTTTGCCAGCGTGAAGACGCAGCTTCAGGAGGTCTTTCGCGGCCGCCCCGAAGATGTGACCGAAGAGAACATCCAGGCACGGTTGCGGGGGCTGGTGCTGATGGCACTGTCGAACAAGTTTGGGTCCCTGCTCCTGACCACCGGAAACAAGAGCGAATTGGCGGTCGGCTATTGCACCCTGTACGGTGATATGTGCGGTGGACTGGCTGTCATTAGTGATATCTCCAAAGGGATGGTTTATCGGCTGGCACATTGGATCAATCGTGACCGGGAAATCATCCCATCGGCCTCGTTGACCAAACCGCCATCCGCCGAGCTGCGCCCGAACCAAACCGACCAGGACAGCCTGCCCCGTACGAAGTGCTGGATGCCATCCTCGAACAATATGTCGTCGATGGACGAAGTGCGGAGGAGATTATGGGTTCCGGATTCGACGCGGGGACCGTGGAGAAGGTGGTGCGACTGGTCGATTCGTGTGAATACAAACGACGGCAGGCGGCCCCGGGACTGAAGGTCACGGGCAAGGCTTTTGGCATGGGCCGGCGGATCCCGATCGCACAACGGTACCGGTGAAGCCGAATCCGGGCTTGACGGTGGGAGGAACAAATCTAGGCTCAATGCCATGCCCGCTCAAACCTCACAAATTGATTCAATGCAAACGCAGCCGACAACTCCAGCCGTCGGTGTCCGGCGACGCAACTTCCTGGCTTCCATGGGCACGGCAGGGGCGGGGATAGTTTTTTTGCCGCGTCTCCGCCTTTTCGGCGCCGCCGCCCCGAGCAACAAGCTCAACATTGCCTTGATCGGGACCTGGGGCCGAGGCGAGGCGCATTTCGGCGCGATCTCGAGTGAAAACGTGGTCGCCCTGTGCGACGTGAACGAGGAGCATCTCGCATTCGGGGCCAAACGTTTTCCGGATGCGAAGACCCATGTGGACTGGCGCCGTTGCCTGGAACAGCCAGATATCGATGCGGTGGTCTGTTGCACGACCGATTTCACGCATGCGTTTGTGGCGACGTGGGCCATGAACCGCGGCTACCACGTCTATTGCGAGAAGCCCCTGGCCAACACGGTGGAAGAGGCGCGCCTCGTTCGGGAGACCTACCTCAAAAACAAATCCAAACTCGCCACCCAGTGCGGCACGCAGCGCCACGAATATGAAAATTTCAACCGAGTCCGGGAACTGATCCGTGACGGGGCGATTGGCCAACTGGAATCGGTTTGCACCTGGGGTAACCGCCAGATTCCCAAACCGGGTTATCTGCCGGCGGCGGGCGATCCTCCCGCTTATCTCCATTACGATCTCTGGATTGGGCCCGTCACGCATCACCCTTACAATCCGGGTTACTTCGCCGGCGGCCCCGGCATGAACTGCCTTTCATGGAACATGTACTGGGATTTCGGGAATGGACAGATTGGCGATATGGGCAGCCACACGATGGATCTCGCATGGAATGCCATTGATGCCAAGCTGCCCACCTCCGCCGAGGCGAAAGGCGATCCTTTCAATCCCGAGGTCAGTCCGGTCAAGCTCGAGATGCACCTCGATCATCCCGCCAATGACTGGCGTCCGCCAATCCGCGTTTCGTGGTATCAAGGCGGGGCGATGCCGGAATCTCCCACCCGGATGATCGATCTGAATAAGATTGATCACGGCGCGATGTTCGAAGGAAGCAAAGGATGCCTGGTCGCGGATTTCACCTCTCGAGTGCTGTTCCCGAACAGTGACGCCGCCGACATGACGTACTACAAGCCGCGGACCAAAGAAGCGCTTATTCCCAAACTGGGGGGATTTCAAAGAGAATGGATCAATGCCTGCAAAGGGAATTTGAAGACGTCCTGCGATTTCGAGTACAGCGGGAACCTGATCGAGCAGATGCTGCTTGGCATGGTGGCCTACAAGGTCGGCAAGAAAATCGGTTATGACGGCGTCACGGGACGCGTCACCGATAGTCCCGAAGGAAATGAGCTCCTCCGGCGGTCATATCGATCGGGGTGGACGTTGAATGGTTAGTGCGGAGGGGACGAGCTCCGCGAGTCCCCGTATGATAAGCTGAGCGAGTCGGGCGAAGGATGGTGCGGAGGCGAGGATGGTTGGCGGAGATGATTTGCGAGGGGGATGTTGGGCCTCGTGGAACTCGGCCCTCCGGGGTTGATTCGGCGCTCCGGGGTTAAGTTTCAAGATACAAAGCAAAAACGGGGAGTTCGCTTTGGCGAACTCCCCGCTGTGAGACTGTTATCTAACTCAGGTTACTGAACCTGGATGCGATAGAACTTGACCGGGCTCGCGCCATCGGGCGTGACCGTGTAGGACTGAGCACCCGGTTGCGGCGAGACATCCGACCAGTCGGTCAGGTTCGCGCTTTCCTGGAGGGTGCCAGCACCGGTCCAGGTCAAGGTCACCTGACCACCAGAGATGGTCGGCGCGTTGAACGTGGCCTCGGACGGCTCTTGCACTGCCGGCGCGGTGCGGAAGGCGGTGAGCCCAACCGCCGCGTTGGCCGGATCGTTGATGAGGACGCGGGCGCCCGCAGCGCTCTGCATGAACCACTCGCAGTTGGCGCCGCCGCCGCCTTCAAACCAGACCATGCGGAATGGATAAACGCCCGGTTTGGTGACTTCGAAGCCAAACAGTGTGGGGCCATCTCCGTCGTCCCAGCCGCGGCCATCATTGAAGAACCCGAGGCTCGGGACGGTGTCGGCGCCGATGCTGGCGCGGACTTCCCCGGCGGCCACGGCGGTCTTGATGGTAGCTCCGTCGCCATTGCTAACCATGACGGCCGGCAAAGTGGAGGCTTCAGTGGCGCCCATCTCGATCGGAAGGCGGCCGTCGGTGTTGCTGTCGACCATAATCACGCCGATGGCACCGGCGTCGGCGGCGTTGGCAATCTTGACGGAGAAGCCAACCGTGCCACGATCGATGAGCGCGATGTTACCTGCGATTTCGGCGGCGTTCTGCAGTGCCGTATCGGCAATGGCCGGAACAGTCGCCACGACCTTGCCCTCGACGGGCGTGGTGGGCAGGGGCGCCGCGACGTAGCGGCCTTCGGTTCCGCCGCGTGAGATCGCGCCGACGTAATTGTTCTGACCGGCAAACAGCGTGGCCGGAGAGAGGATCTTCAATCCGGGCAGACGATTCAGTTTTTCGCGAGCAATGACTTGGAAGCCATCGTCGCTGTAGACACCCATCTGATAGTAACCGGCGGTGGGGATCTCGATGTAGGTGATGATTTCCATGGCGATGTCATCCGTGGCACGGGAGGCCTTGGTGCCCGGGATGCCTGGGATGGCCACGTCACCCGTGAAGTTCGCGATATTCGCCAGCGGATCATCACCGTTGAAGTTGACCGTGCTGAGCACCTGATCGGCGTCAGCTGCAACTGTGGCCGTGCTTGGCCCAAAGAGACCGGCGAGTTGTTGATCGCGCGCGTGCCAGCGATTCGCGATCGTCGAGCCGGCGCCGTCGAGGGTGCCGAGTTGATGCACGTGGGCGGTGAAGCCGGGGTTGGTGCCTGAGCCCAGCGGTCGGGCGAGCCACTCCGGCAAGGTCGAGTATGGCAGGGTGGTGAAGGACCACGTATCGGTGCGGGTATTGCCACCGGCCGTCCAAGTGACGGAGACATCGTTGGCGGAGGCGCTATCGAGCAGTCCGTCAGGAGTAGCCGTTACCCGGGTCTTGTCGCCCGTCTTGGAGACCGTCTTGGCGAGTTCGACGCCGTTGACCGAGACGGTAACGCTGTTGCCGTCCACCGCGGCACCGGTGCCGTCGGCCAGGATGACCTGGATTTGGGTATCCGGCCGGATGCCGGTTTGGCCGGGCCACGGGGCAACGCTGACGATATCGGCGACGAGAGGTTGGCCGGCGCCGCTGGCTTTGTAAGCCGGAACGGAACCGTTGGCGGTGTCACCCACCAGAACCTTGGTGCCGTCGTCGAGCACCTGGAGGAACTCGCAGTTGGCGCCACCGCCGCCTTCCCACCACACCAAGCGGGTGAGATAAACCCCAGCCGCGTCTTCGGGAACGATGACATCGAAGGTGACGTCCGAAGAGCCTTTGCCGCCGTTGTATTGGGAGGCATCGGTTGTGGTGCTCGCTCCACCCGCCGCGGTGAATACAGCCGAGCGCATGTCGGGACCGAAGCTGACGCGGAAACCGTCGTCGCTATTGACGGCGAAGACGTACTGCTTGGAGGCTTGGAGCTGGATGTACGTGTAGGCTTCCATCACGATGTTATCCGAGTTGAACACCGTTTCGGACTCGGGCACGATACCCGGGATGGGATCGTCAGGGAAGTCAGGCGATTGGAAGTCGCCGACCTCGGCGGGTGTGCTGGAATAATAGTCCTGGTTGATGTTGACCCAGGGCGAGGGGAAGTAGCCCGCGGTATCGGGCAACTCGAAGTTGCCGCTGGCGTCCACCCCGGCGGTGGGATCCACCAAGTTAGGGTAAGGATTGCTGGTGGCCGGATCGATGTAGCCGTTGGCCAGTTGACGAAGGGCGTTCCAGGTCGAGGTGGCATCGCCCGGTGTGCGACCGACGGCGATCTGATTGATATACCCTTTGAATCCAGGAGCGGCGTTGTCGTAGCTGCCGGCAGGCGCGGCCCAGGACGAGTCAAGAACGATATACGGTCGGACGACGAACTCGCGGGTTTCACTGGCTGTGATCCCATTGTTGTCCTCGGCTTCAATCGTGACGGTGTTGGTCGAGCCGGCAGGGAGGAAATTGGGCGCGACATTGTATCTGGCCGTAGTGACGAAGCCCTGTTTGCTTACGGTAACCGCTCCCGGAGGTGCGGCGGTGCCGTTGAGGGTGACTTGAATGGTCGAGGGCTGCACGACGCTGGTGGTGCCCGCGTCGGAGATTTGGACGGTCACGCCATCGGCGCGACCGCTCAGAGCGCTGATGATGAAATTGGTCGCGGGGATGGTGGTGAGAACCATGTTGTCGAAGTGCTGGTTACCGTTATTTCCACCCGTGCGTCCGGCGAAGACGAGACGTCCGGCGCTGGGGAAGAAGGCGGTCTGGTAATTGGTCAGGAATTGGTTGCCTTTCCACCAGAGGCTGACCTGGCCGATTTCGTTGAGTTCGACTTTGAATTTGGCCCAGCCGAGCAGTGCCCAGGAGGTGGGGCCCGAGGGGTCGTTGGGGTCGACGTCCGGATTGCGCAGCCCCGTTTGGAGCGAGGTGATGTCGTCGAGGGCGCCGTCGGTCGTTGGAAGCGAGATCTCCTGGACGACGGTATTATCGACCCGGATGCTGAAGCCGCGGACATCGGGTGCGCCGGATTCCCATTCGTCGAAGCCGACCGCCAGCCCGGTCTGAGTGCCTTCCTCGGGGAGGTTGGCTTCGCCGGTAGGACTTGGCGCGAACGCGCCGGCACCCGGATCCAGCACCACGGGATCCGTATCGCGGGCGTAGCTCATGCTAAAGCCGTCGGCGGGGGGATCTTCTCCACCGCCGCAACGGACATCGGCTTCGAAGGTAAAGCCTCGGATCAGCAGACCGTTGTCAATATCAGGAAACACCAGGACCGATTTCTGGCTGTCAATGGCCCTCGTCACCACGAGGAAACCACCGGGATTGCCGCCGCTTTGGATCCATTCGGAATTACCGAAGAATTGGATACCTTGATTGGTTGGATTGGTTTCGAAGTCGAATGTGGCGGTGCCTGCCCAGCCGGTCGTGGTGACGACGGCGAGGCTGGTGACAGCCAAACCCAGACCGAACCATTTACTGCTTTGCTTCATAGTTTGAATGAGGACTTAGGGTTGCTTTTCACACAATTACCGGACCGACTGGATCAAGCTCGATGGCAGGATCTTGATGGAGCCGGCGGAACCGGCTGCGATCCACAGGGAGAGAATCTCCCCGGAAACCCTGCTCAAGAATGATTAGTTGGAATTGTGCACATCAAACCCAAGAGTGCAATAAGAAACATCAAAAGGATATCGAATTGAGCACAAATCCCAATGCATACGCTGGTTAGATTGAAATACATGCTCCATCGCCAGAGCGTCATCTTTAATAAACTAATGAACTCCTGGCCGTAGCCCGTTCGCCACAGTAATCAGCCAAAGGAGCCCGGGATACTTCCCTTTCGTCCCACTCAGCAGATCGTTACTCGTGCGAAGTGCGCCCGCGAGTCGGAACGTGATCCCCCAGCCCGGATTTTTCATGGGCTCACATGTTTCGCGAACCGACCGTCGAACGGCCTGAAAACCCGGGCTCCGGGAAACCGCCGCCAGCCTGGGCCGCCGACTGAGGGCAGCCGCCCTTCAGGAGGCGCCTTTACCCGCGCTTTTACGCGGAGGGAATGGCCTCAGCGAATTTTCAACCCGATTCAGTTTGACCTGATGAGGTCAGGATATCTGAGATTAGAAGCCGCGGAAAAATCCTGTCGCGGTGCCACACGTCATCCCCGAGAGCTCCTCCATGCTGCACCGCCGTACTTGGGCCACCGTTTCGGCAATATGCCTCACATGAGACGGTTCACATCGTTTTCCTCGGAAAGGGACAGGCGCAAGGTATGGGCAGTCCGTTTCGAGCATGAACCGACCGGCCGGTACGGCGGCCACCGTTTCCCGCACTGTTTCTGCGTTTCGGAAGGTGACGATCCCGGTGAAACTCACCAGGCAACCGAGTTCGAGGATCTGTCGGGCTTGTTCGGGGGTGCCGCCGAAACAGTGGAACACGCCGCGGAGCGCGCCCACAAAGGGTCTTATAGCCTCGAGGACATCCTCGAACGAATCCCGTTGATGGACGACACAATTCAGGCCCAGTTCGGCCGCGACTTCTAAGTGCTGGTCGAACAGGCGTCGTTGGCGCGCTCGATAGTCGCGCGCCGCCTCTTCCGTGTCGCTCCCCGGCAACCGATGATAGTCCAGCCCAGTCTCACCAATGGCGACAACTTTGGGTTCGCGCGCCAATTCTCGCAGCATCGGCCGCACATCCTCGGGCGCGGCTGAGACGTGCGACGGATGCCACCCCACTGCGGCATACACTTGAGGATACTGTTGTGCCAAGACCAAAGCGCGCCGGCTGCTCTCGAAGTCCGTCCCGATGGTGATCAGTTTCTCGATCCCGGCGGTTGCGGCTCGTTCTATCGTCTCGGGCAGATCTTCGGCGAAATCGGGAAAATCCAGATGCGCATGAGTATCGTAAAATGTCGTCATACTCCCAAGGCAATGCGTACGTCGTTTCGCCGTTCGGCTTACCGGAAAAGGACACAGACTGGACTGGGCACCTCGATGGATCGGCCAGTGGAGTGGAGCGCGCCGCTCCGGGCATCCACGCTGAAAACCGTGACATTGGACGAGTCCTGATTGGCCACGAGGAGCCAGCCGCCGGTGGGATCAAGGGTAAAGCTGCGCGGAGTGCGGCCCAAGGCAGGTTCATGGCCGAGCGGTTTGAGTTGTCCTGAACCGAGGTCGATCCCAAAAAAAGCGAGGCTGTCGTGGCCGCGATTGGATCCGTAAAGGAATCGGCCGGTGGGGTGGACCACGATCTCGGCCGTGCTACTCTGCCCGCTGAACCCCGTGGGCAGCGTCGGGACGGTTTGGATTTCGCGGAGAATACCCGTTTCAGGCTCGCAGGAGAAGGCGGTGACTGTGTTGAGCAATTCATTGATCACATAGGCAAACCGGCCGTTGGGATGCAAGGCGAAATGGCGCGGCCCGGAGCCTGGGGCGAGCACCGCGAATGGCGGGTCGTTCGGCTCGAGAGCGAGGCTTTCGGGGTTCCACCGGTAAACGAAGATCCGGTCCACTCCCAGGTCGGGGACGAAGGCAAAACGATCGGCGTTATCCAGATAGATCCCGTGCGCGTGCGGAGCGGATTGGCGGCCCGGATTCACGCTCGATCCGGTGTGTTGGATGAAGGTCCGCACCTGATCCAGTTCGCCATCGTCAGCAATGGGCAGGGCGGCGATGCTGCCGCCGCCATAATTGGCGACCAGCAGGGCCTTGCCGGAGGGATCGACCGTGAGATGGCAGGGACCTCCACCGCGAGTCGATCGCTGATTGAGTAACGTGAGTTGTCCCGTCTCAGGGTGGATGGCAAAAGCACTGACGGCTCCGCCCGGCTGGTTCTTGAAAGAGCCGATTTCGTTGACCGCGTACAAGAACCGCCCGTTGGGATGAAGGGCGAGAAAGGAAGGATTGACGATCTCGACGGCCAACTGCGGAGTTGAAAGCGCGCCGGTGGCGGTGTCGAAATGCGAAACATAGATGCCCTTGCTGGCTTTCCCTGTGTAAGTTCCGAAATAGACGAGCATGGATTTCGATGGTGTGATGACCGCTCCCGTGGCGGGCGCGCCGGAAACCGCAACGGGCAAACTCAGAGTGAGGAGCAGGATGGAGAACATCCGCTCAGCGCGGCGAAGAAATGGGGTTGGTTTCATGGGGCTGTCCCGCATCAGGGGATTTGAGAGACGTTAAAACCGCGGACACTTTGCGGCAAGTGGGAACGTCGGAGGACCTCGAAAAAGGGTTGCCCTTGAGCGCACGCGCGCCAATCCTTTCGCATGACCCAAAGCCACTCGGAGACCGGTCGCGGGCTGCCCATGACGAGCAAGTGGGACCCCGAGAAGCTCAAGAGCGAAGGGCAGTACCTTGCACAGTTGGAAAGCGCCCCGTGGCCGGCGCGCGTGAGGGCGTATTTCAAGATGACGGGGCCGGCCTGGTTGCAGAGCGCCATGACTCTGGGGGCCGGCAGCGCGGTGGCATCGGTCGTGGCGGGCGCTTCGTTTGGTTACACGCTGCTCTGGGTGCAGCCGGTGGCGATGCTGTTGGGTGTGGTCATGTTGGCCGCTTTAGGAAATATCGTCCTCACGACCGGAGAGCGGCCGTATCGATCCTTCGCGCGGGAATTGCACCCCGCGATCGCGTTTCTCTGGGCGTTGGGCTCGATTGTGGCTTCCGTCATCTGGCATTTCCCCCAATACGGCTTGGCGGGGGCGGCACTGTGGGATCTGGCGACTTTGGCAGGGGTCCCGGAGCGATCGGGAGCGGCGCAATATGCGATCAAGTTCTTCGGCGGATTCGCCATCCTCGGGATGAGCATTGGGGTAACCTGGAATTACGGAGCGGGGACGCGGGGAATCAAGCTGTATGAGAGTTTTTTGCGATGGGTCATTCGATTGATCATCGTGGCGTTTCTTTTTGTGGTGATGAAGACCGGGATTCATTGGCGGGCGTTATTCGACGGTTTCTTTGGGTTCGGCCTGCCATCAGGGACCGGGTCGGTGACGTTGGTATTGGGGGCGATCGGTGCTGCGGTGGGGATTAACATGACGTTCTTGTATCCGTATTCATTGCTGGCCAAAGGATGGGGAGAACATCACAAGGGACTGGCGCGATTCGACCTGGTGAGCTCGATGTTTCTGCCGTTTGTGATTGTGACGTCGCTCATCATCATCGCGATGGCGAACACAGTCTATGATCCGGCGCTGGGCGGGGTGCGCATGGACTTGCGGCCGATCGATGCGGCGCGCAGCCTGCAGACGCTGTTGGGCTCCTCGTTGGGCCGGGTGATTCTCGATCTCGGTTTCGTTGGGATGGCCTGTGGCGCCATCAGCACGCACATGGTGGTGTGCGGGTTCACGGGGTGCGAGATGTTCAACCTCGAGTATACCGTGCGGCGTTATCGATGGTTCACGCTCCTGCCGGCCATTGGCGTGCTGGGGGTGGCCTTTCCGAGCCCGTTATGGATGCCGATTGTCGCCTCGGCGATTGCCCTCATGATGCTTCCGGTCGCCTACGTCGCATTCTTCATCATGAACAATAAACGGAGTTATCTCGGGGCGGCGATCGGCCGAGGGTGGCGCAGATTCCTGTTCAATTTCGCCATGATCGTGGCCATCGCGTTCGCGGGTATCGGCGCGACGATCCAGATCAAGAAGCGGGTGATCGATAAAGTCTTCCCTCCAAAACCGGTCGCGGTAACGGAGGGAGGCGCAAGGGGGCGATACGGGTCGGGGGAGCGGCCGCTGGCCAAGTCAGGCCTTTAACACTCCGCGTTGCCACAACTCAAAGTCATACAGAGCGACAACCACCAGCGAATGCCGAATCTTGCCCTGGGCGACCAGGGCGGGGATCTCGCGCACCGGCACCAACAGGGTGGTGAGATCCTCCCCCTGGTCGAACGCAGTGGCGTGTCGCAGCCGGCAATTCTCGATCAGGATGGTGTGGCAGGCGTTGTTTTGTATCGCCGGATTCGGATGGACCACCCCGAGACACCGCGCGTTCTCCCCTTCGTAGCCCGTTTCTTCCCGGAGCTCGCGAATTCCGCAATCCACAGCCGACTCATCTTCGGGATCCATCATGCCGCCTGGAATTTCCAGTTCGATGGTATCGCTTCCGTGCCGATACTGTTCGACCATCACCAGATGCTGATCCGGGGTGACGGCGATGACGTTCACCCAATCGACGGTCTCGATGACGTAGACTTCGTGCGTCGCTCCTGTCCGTGGTGACACCACGGCGTCGGCGCGCAGCCGGAATATCCGGTAATCGCCGAGGGGCCTCGATTCTTTCCGTTCCCAGCTTTTGATCACGGGAGGATTACCAACCGCGTTCTTTAGCGGCCCATCCTTGCCGCATCAGCCCCAGCAGATGAGCCAGCGCCTCTTCCTCGGATCGCCCTTCCTTCCGGGCAATTTGACTCGCACGTTTCTGCAACTGGCTGGCCATCTCCTCGGACTTCGCTTCGGGGCAACCCAACGCGACTATGACACGCACGAGCTCGGCCTGGTTCATGGAACGGCGACAATGCGAACACTCTCCAGTTCAACTCGCGTAGTGGGCCGGCTCTTTTCCCCGCCGCTGCCCGCCGTGGTTGGGGTGTTGCCAATGCTCTCCAATACCTCGTCGCCGCCAATCAGCCGGCCAAACGCCGTATAATTCCTATCCAAGAACTTCGCATCCGCCAGGCAAATGAAGAATTGGCTGCCGGCCGAGTCCGGGTCCTGTGAGCGCGCCATGGAAAGGACCCCCCGCACATGCGATCGATCATTGAATTCCGCCTTGACGCGATGCCCCGGTCCGCCGGTCCCCCAATGTTTTTCCTGGGCCGGGTCCTTGGTGAGGGGATCGCCTCCCTGGACCATGAACCCCTTCACGATCCGATGGAATGCCGTTCCATCGTAAAAGTTCTCCCGGGCCAGTTTCTTGAAATTCTCCACGGTTTTTGGTGCGACGTCGGGCCAGAACTCCACGGTCATTTCCCCGTGAGCGGTCTTCATAATGGCGTGCTCGTTCATGATGCAATATCGCTTATTTGGAAATGGAATCGGCCGGCACGATCTCGACTTTGACCACGCCCACTCTCTTCGCTGGCTTGCTGTGTTCGCCCCCGGGACCGGGAATGACCGGTGTGTTGGCGATTTTGTCGAGGACATCTTCTCCCTGGATCAACTTGCCAAAGACCGTGTATTTGCCATCGAGACTCTTGACCTCACCGTCGCAAATGAAGAACTGGGACCCTGCCGAGTCCGGGTCGCGGCTCCGGGCCATGGAAATCACCCCTTTCACGTGGGGGCGCGAATTGAACTCCGCCTTGATCTTGTAGCCGGGGCCGCCCTGGCCGTACGATGCTTCTTTGGCCGGATCCTTTGTGTTGGGATCACCTCCCTGAATCATGAACCCTTTCATAATCCGATGAAACGCCGTGCCATCATAAAACCCCGACCGGGCGAGTTTCTTAAAATTCTCCACCGTCTTGGGCGCCACGTCCGGCCAGAATGCGATCACCATCGTCCCCTCAGTCGTCTTCATCACCGCGACCTCGTTCGTGGCCCCCGTCGTTCCAGAATCTTTGGCATCGGTGGGTTTCACGGGCTGTCCCAGCAGGCTGAGCCCGGCGGCAATTGTCACCAAACCTGATACTCCAAATAACCATTTCATGCGTGCACTCTTGCCATACCCATATCCCATTGTCACGAGCAGAATGGACTATCCAGGAACCGCACCATGCCCGACTCGATTTCGTATAAGGCGCCGAGGATTTGGATGCGCCCTTCATCGGTTGCCTTTCGTACCCCCGGCATGGCGGCGATTTGGCGGACGGACCACCGGACGTTGGCCTCCACAGCGGCGACGAGCGCCGCCGGCCCCGCGAGGCTGGAATCCAGACCGGCCAGCGCCGGCCGGATCAGTCGCATCAACACTTCGATACGACCCGGCGACCCGGCCCGGCCATGGCGTTCTTCGAGGGCGGCTTCGACGGCGCTGCAACCCTCGTGGCCAAGCACGATGAAGAGTCGGCTGCCATGGTAGACCCCGGCGAACTGCATGCTCCCAAGGACGCTGCGGGCGACCACGTTACCCGCGACACGAATGACGAAGAGATCGCCGAACCCTTGATCAAAGATCAACTCGGGTGGGACGAGCGAGTCGCTGCAACCGAGGATGGTTGCCATCGGTTTATTCCGGCCCTGCTGCGGCTGCCAGGGCAACGCACGGTGCGGCTGGATCGATTTGCCTTGGACAAACCGTTCGTTGCCGGCCTTCAACCGCTGGAGCGCTTCTTGCCAGTCCATGATTGGTCATGCCAGGACCCGCCCTATTCTTCTCCCACGAATGGCAATGCCCGCAACCGTGCCATCCTGGGCCCGGCTTGAGTCTGCACTTGGAGTTCGGTCCCGGTCTTCTTAACCTCGCTTCGCAAATAGCCCAACGCGACGGGGTGTCCCAGGGCAGGGGAGTGGATTGCGCTGGTGATGTATCCCACCGCGTGTCCCTGGTGGGTAATCGGGTCCCCGCTGCACGGCAATGGCGCTGCCGAATTCTGGAGTTCGAATCCCTGCAAACGCCGTGTTACGTGACCCATGGAACGGATCCGTGAGATAATCTCCTGGCCGATGTAACAGCCTTTGGTATAGCTGATCGCACGCGTTTCGATGCCCGCCTCCGGTGCCAGGTTCCGGTCATCCATGTCCTGGCCGTATCGCGGCAAACCCGCCTCGATCCTCGCCCATTCCAGACAATCCCAACCACAAGGCCGGCCGTTTAATGCCCGGACGGCCTCCGCAAGTTGGGTCCAGGCCTGACCCAACAGGGATTGCGGCACGAACAAGTCCAAGCCAGGCCTGCGAGCGCGCGGCAAATTCACCACGCAGATCTCGCCACCCTGGCCGGACCAAAGCTCTGAAGCCCAGGGACGATTCGGCAACGGGGAGTCCGGGTAGGCCCGGGCAAGCACCGCGGCGCATTGCGGCCCTTGCACGCTGAGGAGTCCATATTCAGCGCTGATATCCACTACCTGCACGTCATCGGCGATGACGAATTGCTCCAATCGCGCGGCGAGTTTCGGGCCTTGGCCGGGCTCGCAGTCCAGCAAAAGTTCCTCGGGCAGACAATAGATGTTCAAGTCGCCCTGCAACCGCCCCTTGGCGTTGACCACTGCCGCGTAGCAACCCTTGCCCGGCTCCAGGTCTTTGACATTGTTCGTGACTTGCCCATTGAGGAAACGCTGGCGGTCTGCGCCGGTCGTACCTAACCGACCACGGCTGCTGAGATCGGCAAGCGCCGCCGTGCCGCCCAAGGCCGAATACTCGGCCAAAGGATCTCCGTAATGCGCCACTACCTCGGCACCCTGCATCCGCTGAAAGTGGGCCCCGATCGACTCGTGCGCGTCATGCAATATAAGCGGTGTCATTTCAGCTTGCGCCCAAGATAAAGGACATCCCGCACCTGCGCCAACCCGGTGAATCCGAGGTTACGATAAAAGCCGACCGCGCGGGCATTGACCTGGCCGACGCCCAAATGGACTCCCGGAGACTCTTTCGCCCTTAACGCGCTCATCAAATGCTCCATCATCCGCCGTCCCCACCCACACCCTTGTGCCCGCGGCAGGAGATCGATATGCAAATGCGATGGATACACCTCGTAGGGTTCCGGGCAATAGAGGTCGGGATGGTGGTAGTCGTGGTAAATGCTCTGGGTGCGATTCCAGCTCGCCGGATCACCCGCAGGCGCCGGGAACTGACCCTGTATTTCCGGCAGCCATCGATCCAGATAGTCCTGGTAGAATCCCTTCGAATCCAACGCACCCAGCACATACCCGCATACCCCCGTCGCGTCTTCCAGCACAAACGCCAGATCCGGCTCGAATTCAATGTACGGTCCCACAAAAATGCGCCCGAGCGCCGCTGCATCATCGTATAAATGCGTGGCGTCCTGGCCGTCATCTCCTGTCTTGAGACAGACCTCGTAGGCGGCATCTCGATCGCGCGCCCCGGCCGGACGAAGCCGGAATTCATGTTCCATAGGTTTCACGAATGCGTTTGCTGCGACGGGTTCGAGGACAAGGCCGGCCGAGGCGAAAATGCTCCCTGCTCATTCATCGGCAGCAGTCCCTGCAACTTGGCCACCAGGCCGCCCCGGTAAACCCCCGGACGATGATCGCCCGAGACGAAACCCGCCGTTGCCGATGGATGCGCCTTCTTGAAAGTCGCGTAGCGACGCAGTAGCGCGGCCTCCTCTTTCAACTCCCAGATAAACCGATAGAACGTGTGCAGCAAATCGCGGTTTTGCATCGTAACCATGATTTCATACAACTCCTGCAGACGGCTGCAAGCCTCGAAAAACCGCTTCTCACATCGGCCCCAATCTTCCGGCGGTCGCTCGATCAAAACCCCAAAATCATCCGCCCAATGCCGCGCCTTCGGGCCATGCGAATGGGGCAAATAGAGGCAATCCCCCAAAAGTTCCAAGTGCTCGAGCGTCATCTTCCGTTTGCCGTGCGTCTTCCACGCGCCCTGCCACTGGCGGAGTGCGGTCCGATACGCCCTCCGGGGACGCCACACCCCGCGGGCCCGTGCATATTCCGCCAGGGTTCGAATCGGGACGTAATTCGCCTCAAACTCGCAATTGGGGTTGGTGAGTATGCCCGCCAATTCTTGCCGCAAGGCTGGGGGCCGGCCGGAGTATGGCCCCACGTAGATCCGGCGCAGATCATAATCGTTGGCATGCAGGTTATCCCAAATCAGCGGTTTTCTTCGAAGCACCCCCTTCAATTCCCGAATTCCGGCAATGGTGATTTGGTCGGATACGATTTCGGGCCCGGTCCAGAAGACCTCAACCGAGCGATCGAGGTGTTCTCCTATTTCCCTCAAATAGTCCGAGTCCGATACCGGCCCGCCAGCCATGCGCCCACAGTAGACGGTGGGACAGAACAGGAGTTCCTCCGGCCCTTCCAGGCATCGGCGGACGCCGTTGACCATCGCGGCCTGCGCGCGCGCCGGTGTGCCGAACCGCTTTCGATCGGCGGTGGTCAGGGACAGCGGAATGTCGTCGAACAACAACGCGAAACTTCGGCATCCGATGGATCGCAATTGCCCGATCCTCCGTCGCAAGGCGCTTGCGTCCGATGCCGAGGAGAAACGCAGGTCGAGGCCGGGGCCGATCCCGTACGTGAAAATCACACCGCACTGACGGGATCGCCGAATCAACCGGGACAATTCGCGAAGCTCCGCCTGGCGGTAACATTCGCGCCATCGGATTCGATGGTTTGGATCGTCTTTCGGCGCGTACAGGTAGCTGTTCAATCCCCATTGGCCCATCCAACCCAATAGCCGTCGACGCTGTTCGCCCGACCAGGGTCGTCCGTAAAACCCTTCCACCACGCCACGACGAAATGCCGGTATCTTCATGCCGGAGGCGACGGCTCGAATGCCTCAAGGCTTTTGCTGGTCGCTTCGCCGCATTGTAATCCACCGGACACCAACCGCACGCCTAATTGCAGCCAACGTCGAACTTCCAACGTCGCCTGACCGTATTCACGGGCGGCAACGCAGACCGCCTTGTCTGTTGCCACACTATTCGCTGGTTACCTGGTAGAATCGTTGCGCGCCATCGAGATTGTCGGTAACCGTTTTGCGTGCGCCGTCGCCTTCGATGCTCGATAGCACCTGCCACTCGCCAGTCAGCGTATCCTTGAAGCGAACGACGTGCGTCTTACCCGGCTGAGAATCAAACTCGAACTGGAATTGGCCCCCGTTGAATGCCGGATTAAGCAACGTTGTCGCTTCAGGATTGGTCGCGGCGGAGGCCTGCACGGCGAGCTCGAACACACCGAGGAACCCACCGCTGGCAGTGCCACCCTCAGTGCCGATGATCCGTATGCCATCGATCCCCGTCGCCGGCTGATCCAAAGCGAAACTCGCGGTCGCCGTAGTCGGCGCGCCGAAGTCTACCGCCGGTAGCGGATGCCCATCGAATGTCACGAGGTAATCCGAGGTGTGCGTGACCGTGGTCCACGTGGCCCCGCCGTTGGTCGTGACCTGGATCGTGGGCTCGGTCAAATAAGTGCCGGCCGCGAGCACTCCGCCCGTGCCGGGTCCCGTGCCATTGACGCCGAACCACCCGCCATCGAAGAAGACCGCCAAGCTCAGATCCAATCCAACCACCGGCCGCGCGAGCGGTTCGTCCCAGAGGATGCCGACATAGCTGACGGTGTTGGGCGAAGGATCGTTCCAGGTGTCTACCCGGGTAAGCGGGTTGCCATCGTTGATACTGGTCGAGACCCCCGCGTTGGCCCAAGGCACTTCCGTTCCGTTGTCGATGCTCTCTTTGGTTCCGATGATTGCCGTGCCGATCAGGGCCACGTTGCCGGGGACACTGGACGCCAGGGTTGGGTCGGTGCCGGCGGCGACTTCCTTCGCATCGTCGAACCCATCGCCATCGGTGTCCGGTTTGGTCGGATCAGAGCCATAGAGTTGAATCTCATCCCCATCGCTCAAGCCATCGCCATCCGTATCCGCAATGAGCGGGTCAGTGCCGGTGGTATTGATTTCTTGGCCGTCGCTCAGACCGTCATTGTCGGTATCCGCCACGACCGGGCTGGTGTTGTGCTCGCGAACTTCTGCGCCGTCCAACAGCCCGTCGTCATCCGTATCCGCGATTTGCGGATCGGTGTTGGCCGCAAACTCCTGGATGTTTGACAGCCCATCGTCGTCCGGGTCGTCATCGGCGTCGTCCAGGCCCACATCCAGCCCGTGTCCCATCTCCCATGTATCATCCAATCCATCTCCGTCGACGTCGTTTACCAGCCCGGCCGTCACCGCAAGCTCGTAGACGCCGATGAATCCATTCGGATCAGGGCCGGCATTGCCGCCGTTCTCCCCAATGATCCGAATGCCGGTAATGCCGGTAATGGGATCGTTCAGTGTAAAGACCGCCGAGACGGACGTGGGATTGGGATTGACACCGCCACCGATGCCGTGACCGGTCAATGCCGCGAGGTAGTCGGACGATTGTGCCACCGTGAGCCAGGTGATCCCACCATCCGTCGAGATCTGCACCGAAGGTTCAATGAGATCCGAAGCGGCGAGTATCCCACCCCCGCCGGGAGCCTGTCCGGCCACCCCGAACCATCCACCATCGGAAAATGTCGCCAGCGTGAGGGTCAGGCTTTTTGCATAGTTGGGCAACGGCGCCGGCCAGGTGACTCCGACAAAACTGACGGACTGGCCGAGATCCGTGTCACCTTCTCCGAACCAGTTGTCGATGTGCGTCGTGAGATCGCCGTCGTTGATGTAGGCGGCCAGCCCGGCGTGGAGTCGTGGTGTCCCCGCGTCGCCGTCCACCGCGTCATTGATTCCCATGATGCCCGTGCCCGTCAAAGCCGCATTGCTCGGGTAACTCGCCGGGTTCCGGGGGTCGGTGCCCTGCGCAATCTCCAACCCATCCGAGAACGTGTCGGCATCGGTGTCCCGTGCCAATGGATTGGTGAGGTGGGTGGTGATTTCCGCGCCGTCCGACAAGCCATCGCCGTCCGTATCGGCCAGCGCGGGATCTGTCAGATGCGTTAGGATTTCGTCGCCGTCATTCAGGCCATCTCCGTCCGTGTCCGATACAACGGGGTTGGTGGAGTAGCTCAACAATTCCTCGCCGTCGGTCAATCCATCGGCATCGGTGTCCGCTTGATTGGGTATCGTGCCGGCGTCGAACTCAGCTCGGTTCGACAAACCGTCCTGATCCGGGTCCTCCTCGGTGTCGTCAACACCGACATTCAAGCCGTAGAGTTGTTCCCAAGTGTCGGGCAGCCTATCCCCATCCGTGTCCACCGCCGGTTGCGCATCGATCTCCAGTTCAAGCACACCAAGGAATCCGTTCTCGTCAGCGCCGGCAAGCCCGCCGTTTTCACCGATGATCCGGATACCGTTGATCTGGGTGGCCGGCGTCGTGAGCGTGAACACCGCCGTCGCCATGGTTGGGTTGGGATTGGCGCCGCCGCCAATGCTATGTCCGTCCATGATCGCGGAATAATCGGAGGTATGGGGAACGGTCGTCCAACTCGACCCGCCGTCGGTCGTGACTTGAACGTCGGGTTCGACCAGGTCGAAACTCAACAAAGCCTCGCCCGGTTGGGGCGCGAACGCCGACACTCCGAACCATCCGCCGTCGCTAAAGGTCGCCAGCGTTAAGGTCAGGCTCTGGATCGGGTCGTAGCGAATAATCGGCCATTCCACACCGACGAAACTGAAGAGCTGCGGGTCGCCTCCGAACCAGGTGTCCACTCGCGTGGTGAGGTTGCCATCATTGATATTGGTGAGCAGGCCGCCATTGAAATGCGGTGTGCCCGCATCGCCATCGACCGCGTCATTGACTCCCAGGATCCCGGTCCCTTCCGGAGCGATGTTCGCCGCCCATAACGGACTCCCAACCAACATCGCCAGGCTTATGGCGAGGATTGCGCGCAATGCCCTGCATTGCCGATTCTCGAGCAACGCCGGAATGATTCGATCGCTATTCCAGTCCGGTTTCTTCATAGGTTCATCCTCAATGGGCTCGGGTTCAGGCCGGATAAAGCTGCGCATGCTCGCTTGTTCCGACGGGGTATTTGTGGACATGATCGTGCGCCGGAATCCCATGGTCCGCAACTGAAAAGCCTGGTCACTTGCCCGCGCCAAATCGAGGCTTGCGAGAAGCCCGGATTCCCGGGGATGATCGCGGCAGCGGCGGGAACAGATCCCTTTGATGGGACAGCGTGTTGGAGTGAGGTCGAATGTCGATTGCCGTAGGCATAGTCGAGGATAGCGAGCAAGTGCGGACGACGCTTGAGCGGGTGATCAATCGGGCCGAGGGCTTCCACTGTGTTGGCACGCATGCCAATGGAGAATCGGCGGTCGAAATCCTGCCCCAGGAACAGCCGGATGTGGTGTTGATGGACATCAATCTGCCGGGGATCAACGGAGTGGAATGCGTGCGGCGATTAAAGCCATTGTTGCCGAATACGCAGGTGATCATGCTCACCGTCTATGAAGATACCGAAAACATCTTCAATGCTTTGGCGGCGGGTGCCACGGGGTATTTACTGAAGCGCACGCCGCGGGCGGAATTGCTCGACGCTATTCGGGATGTGCGCCAGGGTGGATCGCCCATGACGACGCACATTGCGCGCAAGGTGGTGCAATCGTTCCAGCAGTCGTCGCCGGCGGTGCAGCCGACCGAGAATCTGTCCCAGCGCGAACAGGAAGTGCTGGACCTGCTCAGCCAGGGGTTCCTCTACAAGGAGATCGCGGACAAGTTGGGCATCAGTTATGAAACGGTCCACACCTACATCCGCCGAATCTACGAAAAGCTCCAAGTGCGGACACGAACCGAGGCGGTGGCAAAGTTTTTGCGCCGCTGAGAACTTCAAGTGCCATGACAAATCAAGGTCGAGTGAACGTCGGAATCATCGGCTCCGGGTTCGAGGCGGACATCCACGCGGAATCGTTTCGACTTATGCCGGACGAGGCGCAGGTCGTCGCGGTCGCTTCACCCACGCCGGGCAACGCCGAAAGATTCGCAAAAAAACACAACATCCCCCGCTGGTTTACGGATTACCGGACGATGTTGGCCGAGCGGGAAATCGAAATGATAACGATCACCGCGCCGAATCAATTCCACGCGCAGATGACCGTGGATGCGGCGAAGGCCGGCAAACATGTGGTCTGCGAAAAACCGCTCTGCATGACCCTCGAAGAGGCCGATCTCATGCTGACTACCTGCCGGGAGCAGGGCGTCCTGTTGATGTACGCCGAGGAACTCTACTTCACCCCCAAATACGTCAAGGCCAAACAAATGGCCGATGAGGGCGCCTTCGGCAAAATCCATCTGGTCAAGCAATGCGAGAAGCATTCCGGACCGCATGCGCCGTGGTTTTGGGACGTGGACCGGTCCGGTGGGGGCGTGTTCATGGATATGGGCTGCCACGGCATCGCGTTTTGCTGGTGGTTTTTGGGCCGGCCCCGTATCCAGAGCGTCTTTTGTCATATGGGGACCTATGTCCACGCCGACAAGACTTGGGGCGAAGATGAATCGGTTTGTATTCTGGAATTCGAATCGGGCGCGAAAGGGATGATTGAGAACAGTTGGGCGCGGCAGGGCGGGATGGAGGATCGCGTCGAAGTGTATGGATCGGAGGGATTGACCTACGCCGACCTGCACATGGGCAATGCCCTGCCGACTTACAGCCAGAACGGCTACGGGTACGCCGTCGAGAAGGCCCCGTCGACCCAGGGTTGGACCTGGCCGGTCTACGAAGAACTCTGGAACTACGGGTTCCCCCAGGAGATGCATCATTTCGCGCGCTGTGTTCGAGGCAAGGAATCCCCACAGGCGACCGGCGAAGATGGCCGGCTGGTCCAGGAGGTCTTATACGCCGGATACCGGTCTGCCGGGACACGGGCCAGTGTGGATTTACCTTATCGTCCGGCCCAGGTGAAGCGGCCGATTGATCTCTGGCGACCAGCGCGCTGAATCGTCAGGAAAGTATATGAACGTTTCACCACACCGAGATCGAACCGGAGGGCCGAGTTCCACGAGGCCCTGAGATCACCATCGCAAATAATCTTCGCCAATCATCCTCGCCTCCGCATCGCTCCTTCGTTTGACTGGTTCAACCTATTATTCAGGGACTCGCGGAGCTCGTCCCTCCGGATGGTTGTCATACAGGGACTCGCGGAGCTCGTCCCTCCGGATGGTTGGTCTAAGATCTGGAATTGGAGATTTCTGAGGGCGAACGGTCATTATTTTGGGGTTGAAGTGTTTGGCGCGGGGATTATGCTGCCGGTCAGTTCCATTAAATTAGGAAGATGCATATGAAAAATCAGGCCCTGGCCGGTTCCCAAAAGGCGGGTTTCACCCTAATCGAACTGCTGGTGGTGATCGCCATCATTGCGATCCTGGCCGGCATGCTGTTGCCGGCCCTCAGCAAGGCAAAGGCGAAAGCGCAAGGGATCCTTTGCCTGAGCAATAACAAGCAACTTGTGCTCGGCTGGCAGTTGTATGCGGGCGACTTTAATGATCATTGCGCGAACAATTTCACGATCCCAGGGACGGTCGACGCCATCGCCTCCGGTAAATTTAACAATTGGGTGAACAATGTCATGACCTGGGGCGCGGGCACTTCACCCGAAGACCGCAGCGTCACCAATGAACTCTGGGTCAAGAACGGAGTGCTGGGCAAGTATACCGATGGCGCGATCGGGATCTATAAATGTCCGGCGGATAAGTTTCTGAGTCCGGCGCAGCGGGCGGCGGCGTACCCGATGCGACTGCGAAGCCTCTCGATGAATGCCTTGTTCGGCAGATCGAACAACGATGCCAATGACAACACGGCTCGTGGCGCAAGCTGGGCCTTTGATGGCAAGTATCGACAGTTCATCAAATTGACCGATGTCGTTGACCCGGCCAAGACGTGGCTGACGCTCGACGAACACCCGGACTCGATCAACGACGCGTTTTTCATCACCGACCCGGCGGTGAACAATTGGCAGGATATGCCGGCCTCGTATCATAACGGGGCATGCGGCTTTTCGTTCGCAGAAGGGCATGCCGAGATCCGGAAATGGTTGAGCTCAACTTCGGTATATCCGGTCGATTACGTGTATGGCCCGGTCAAGCCCTTTGATGCGGCCGGACAGCAGGACATGGAGTGGTACAAGGAGCGGATCCAGTTGATCCCGCTGCAATAATTCGTGCGGCCCAATCGGAGGGTTGCGGCCATACCGCGATAAAGCTATGGCTTGGTTATTCGACGCAAGTCTCTGGGTGCCGGGGCGTGAATGAGATGATAGTGGTTTACATCGGGAGCGACGAGGGTGACCGCGGCGCCACCCGGCCAAGAAATTTCAACGCTTTCAACCCGACTCAACCCGTCCAGGCCGAAGTGAAGTGTCGAGGACGACTGAGCGCGATGTGAATCACCAGTGACGACCTGGTCGGTGACCGTGTGCGCGGCATAATGCAAAAGGACACGCACACCCAAGGGCGATGGGCGTCCGGGTTCCTCCTGGAATCTGAACCCGATCCAATTGCCCGGGTGTTCGACGTTGTTCCGGTAGAGGCGCAGGGTTTGGCGCGAGGCCGGCCATGGTTCGAAGCTGGTCACCAGGAGGTCCACCCGCCCGTCGCCATCGAGATCATCGGCGACCGCGTTTCGGCAGTCTGTTTGCAAGGCCAAACCCATCAAATGTCCGGCCTCCAGGAATGACGTCGCCCCCTGGTTGAGATAAAACCGGTTCCGCTCGTAGCCGCCGTAAGACTGGCCCCGGCCGCGGGTGCGGCCGAATTTGGACTGGAAATAGAGGTAAACCGAGGAATCCGGCTCGGATTTGCCAACGAATCGGTCATGGAGCCAGAACTCGGATTCATAATCGCGGACCGTGGCACGGCTCTCGAGGCCATTGGCAATGCATAGATCGGGGAAGGAATCGTTGTCGAAATCGAAGGCGGCACAGCCCCAGGACCAGCCCGTGCGCGCGACGTCATCGCTGAGCGCAGTTTGTTCAAAGCCGCCTTGAGCTCGAGCGAGGAGCAGGCGGTTGCCATAAGTCATGCGCGCGGGCATGGATGGGTCTTCGCCGATATCATTGCGAGCGAGTTCGGCGTGCTGGAGTCGATCGACGGTTGGCGAGTTCATCCCGATCATGAGGAGGTCGAGGTGACCGTCGTCATTGAAATCGGCAAAGGTGTGCGCCATGCCGAAGGCATGCGGGTCGGCTACCCAGGCGTCCGTGACGTCGCTGAACCCGCCATCCCTGACGTTCCGATAAAGGTCGATGCCGGCGAAGTCGCTCGCGACGACGAGATCGAGGCGCCCGTCCGCGTCGAGGTCGGCAAAGGAGGCGCTGTAGGTGCGGCGCCGGCGTTTGGAATCAAGATGGGCGGTTTGGGTGGCGTCGGTGAATTGGGCGTGGCCGTCGTTCACCAAGAGATAATCGGGGTTGCCGTCGTTGGCGTTGAAGTAGGGGGTGGGAAGGGAGCCATGCTCGTCACGGGACCTGGTACTGACCGAGGAACAGATCGAGGTCGCCATCGGCATCGATGTCGCCGGCGGTGAGCACCATGGGGTAACGCCAGTCGGGTGGAGCCGGGAAGACACATCTCCCCGCCTGGTCGAATGTGATCCCGCCCGTACCCGGGAATAGCATCAAGCCCTTGAGTGTCGCGCATAGTAAATCGGCGGTTCCATCCCCGTCAAAGTCCCCGATCACGGCAGTGCGGATTGCGTCGGCCGGGTAACGGCAGAGGGATTGAGCCTGATATCCGCCTGCGCCTGATGAGCGATGGTAGGCGACGTTACTGGCGGCGAGAATGATCTCAGATAGACCGTCATGATCGAGATCATAGAGGATCAGGGGATCGATCGACTGCGAATGTTCTGGCGGCGTGATATGATCCAACACGAGCTCTTCGAATGGTGGTCGGCCGGTTCGAGTCTTGACCGTGAGCCGGCTCGCGTCGATTTCACGAATCCCGGCGGTCGTCGTTCCAGGATCCGGCGCCCCCCAGTGGACCAGGAGATCGCCTTCGATGATCGCGCGTTGCTCGCTCGCCGGCCGGTTGAGTTGCGCCGCGAAGTAGAACGTGCTTTCACTTGGGTTGCCGTCCGGGTCGGTCTTGAATCGGTTGTGGCGCAATTCCATTTCTCCCAACTGCCAACCCTCGGCTTCGAACCCCTGAACCCATTGGTGCCACTCGAGCTCGGATAGCACCCGTCCCACGTGCTGAGATCGATACCCTTGAATTCCGTGCGGCAGTGTCTGGGTGGGCAACCATTCACCGAGGGTAATGGCGCCCGCGGGGAAGTCGGCCAGGACGGCGAGCTTATTGGTGGCGGCATTGACCGAGTCCCAAAGGGCTTCGAAGATTTGACCGTACTGTTGGGCGAGGATTTCGGGCGCCCAGACCGTCTCATTCAGGAGCCGTTCCTGGGCTTCGTGGGCCGCGAGCTGGGCCACTAATTGTGGGTTGAGCCGGTTCGTGGGGGAGGACTGATCGACGGCTGCTGGACGTTTGGAACATGCGGCGGTGGTTGCCAGCCCAAACCCCAGGATAGCGAAATGGATTAGGCGTATGCAATTCTTGGACAGCACGATCACAGCTACTTTCGTCGCCGACGTTATCCCTTTATCGCAGTTAATCGGCAGGAGTTAAAGCATGACGGCGCCCCAGTCCAGGATGAATAGGGCGCCGTTTTGCCCAAGAGGCAATGCTGACCGTTCGATCGTATCATCGGGAACATGCCAGCAGTCATGGGATGAGCAGGTCACGGGCCGAGACCCGTCCGGCCGAACCCATCCTCGAAGCCCATTTAAACGTTCGCGCGCACGCGCTGTTCGTGTGCGCGTAGCCGCAGTAACGAACCACCGTCGCCTGACATGGGCGCTTTCCACTTTCGGGGAATTATTCTGCCCGATTATCATTCTGCCACTCCCCCGCCAACCCGGATCGCTCACCCCGAAGTGGCAGGATAATTGTCGGCAGAATGATCGGAAGTCTACGGTCTCGTTGCCTGGGAACGTTCGACCTGCTCGGACCATTCGCGTGCTGCTGCGACTGGCGCTTCGCGCACAGTCGCGCTCCGGCCAAGATGCGCGTCGTCCGCGTGCGGAGCGCGGCCTGTGTCCAGTCTGCGGGACCAGCCGCAGCAACGTCCGACGGTCGCATCACGGTTCGAGCACGAGGGACGAGCACGAGGACGAGGACGCACGCGCTGTTCGTGTTGCGTAGCCGCAGCAATGTACCCCCCGTCGCCTGAGATGGGCGCTTTCCTCTTTCGGGGAATTATTCTGCCCAATAATCATTCTGCCACTCCCCCACCAACCCGGATCGCTCACCCCGAAGTGGCAGGATAATTGTCGGCAGAATGATCGGAAGCCTACGGTCTCGTTGCCTGGGAACGTTCGACCTGCTCGGATCATTCGCGTGCTGCTGCGACTGGCGCTGCGCGCACAGTCGCGCTCCGGCCAAGCTGCGCCTCGTCCGCGTGCGGAGCGCGGCCTGTGTCCAGTCTGCGGGACCAGCCGCAGCAACGTCCGACCGTCGCATCACGTTAGCTTGTTCCAGCCTGCGCGGACGTCTGCGGTGGACGTTCTAACTCGCATCCAAAAACAGGCTTTCCCTTTTCGCCCATGAAAATTATGTTCGCTGGCTCGTGAACCTGGCGAACTCTTGATTTATGACTGTCGATACAACACCGGCACAGGCTGTAGAAGCTCCACCACTCGCCCCCTTTACGCTCAAATCGCGCCTGGCAAGCGCACCGGTTGGTCCTCCCAAATACCACGTGGTGGTCCGGAACCGCCAGGGTGAGGACGTCGTGTTGGGGGATCCGCGGGCGACGCGGGCGCTGCTGGCCTTGATGGACGTGCATGCGGTTAACGGCGGGGCGGCATGCCATTGGGGCGGACCCGCCGCATATGCGGAAATCATGTCTGCATTGCACGGCATTCTGTTCGCCGTCCAGGGACGTCCGTGGCACGAGGCCTATCATTTTGTCAATGACGCGGGCCACGCCGAGAACGGAATTTACGCCTTGCGAACCAACTACGGATTCGATGGTTTGACATACGAGGATCTGCGTGGCTTCCGCAGTGTGACGAGCCGATTGACTGGGCACGGCGAATCACACGTAAACCCGCACGGAGTGCTGCTCAGCAACGGACCCCTCAGTTCGGCCGTGGGACAGGCACAAGGATTGGCGATGGCCGACCGCGCAGCAGGACGGGATCGAGTCACTTTTTTGGTGATGTCCGATGGTGCGAGCATGGAAGGCGAAGCCAAAGAAGCCTTTGCCGCGATCCCGGGATTTGCCGCCAAAGACAAGGTCAATCCCTTCGTGCTGGTGGTATCGGATAACGACACCAAATTATCCGGGCGTATCAGCAAGGATTCGTTTCCGATGGGCCCGACATTCGAGGCATTGCCGGTGCTGGGTTGGAACGTTATCCAGGTCCCAGACGGGCACAACCTTCAGGCGGTTTATCGGGCACTGGAGGAAGGTCTGGTCGCCGCGCGCGCGAATCCGCGTCAGCCGGTCTGTCTTCGAGTGAAGACCATTAAAGGCTACGGGATCAAAGCCACGGTGGAGAGCAGCGCGGGAGGCCATGGGTTTCCGCTGAGCAATGGGGAGAAGATCGCGGACTGGATCCGGGAGATTTATGGATCCAGCGAACCGCCGGTGGAGTTTACGGACTGGGCCCGGACGTTGCGAGAGGAGTGGGAAAGGAAGGAGGCAGAGAAAAAGGCCAAGGCATCCGGCGCGGCCCCGGTGGCCGCGGTCAAAAAGGAGAAGGTTCAAAGCGGTCTGGCCAAGGCGATGTTGCGCTCCGCCAAGGAGGGGTTGCCGGTGTTCTCGATCTCAGCCGATTTGCCCGGGTCGACCGGTGTGAGCGCATTTCAGAAGTCCTTTCCCGAGCGGTCGGTTGACGTGGGGATCGCCGAGGCCAACATGATCAGCGTCGGAGCGGGTTTCGCGAAAGCTGGTTTCATCCCGGTAGTGGACACTTTCGCGCAGTTTGGGGTGACCAAAGGCAATCTGCCATTGACCATGGCCGCATTATCCCAGGCGCCGGTCATCGCCATATTTTCGCACGCCGGTTTTCAAGATGCCGCGGATGGCGCATCGCACCAGGCAACGACGTACTTCGCCGCGGTCTCGGCAATTCCGCACACGGTGGTTATTGCGCCGAGTTGTGCCGGGGAGGCCGAGGCCCTGATGTACGAGGCACTGAAGAGATATGCGGCCGACCGGACCGCGGGGGCGGATGGCGAGAGCTATCTCTTCTTCATCGGACGCGAGAGTTACCCGATCCACTGGATGGACCAACCGAATTACGAATGGGGACGGGCGCAGATCGTGCGGGAAGGGAAGGACGTCGTATTGATCGGCTGCGGGACATTATTCGCCAAAGCCGAGGCTGCCGGCCGTCGACTGGCGGAACGCGGGGTTGAGGCGACGGTGATCAACCAGCCATTTGTGAACCGGGTGGATACGGAGCGGATTGGGGCGGCGGTGAGCCGTTGCGGTGGGCGGGTCGTGACCATCGAGGACCATCAAGTCACCGGGGGGATGGGGGCACAGGTGTGTCATGCTTTGAGCCGCGCAGGCATCGCCCATCGAATGCGGACGCTGGGGATTCCAGGGGAGTTCGGGAGATCCGCCTATGTGGCGGAGGATTTATACCAATTGCACGGATTGACGCGGGACCGGGTAGTTGAGAATGCCCTGGAATTGATCGGATGACCTGGTCCGCTTTTGAGGTCGACCGCTAATGAACGCAAATCCATGCTAATGAAAGACAGCGCATTGACGGCCACCAACCTTCCATTCGTGATTCGTGGTTCGCGGCCTGTCGGGTCAGGAGGGCACCCAACCCTGACCGGGCCGGTATTCCCGGCTGCCATTATCTTTGCTGGCGCAACCGGTAAAGGCCAGGCATAGGGCGGCAACAGCCACGGCTAAGAGCAACTGCTTCATGCCACGAAGTTAATCGGGATTGTCAGCGGTGCAAGCTTGTAGCAGATTCCGCAAGACAAAATGGCGGGTGGCTTCAGATCATTGCAAGGTCAGTTGCTCCTGGACGGAGGCAACCTGATGGGTTCTTTTTTCCAGCGAACAGTGGTATTGATTTGTCAGCACGACAGCGAAGGCGCCTTTGGCTTGGTCCTCAATCGGAATAGCGGGGGTAAAGTGGGCGAACTCATCGTTGCCGACATGCCGGATGCGTTGAGGGACGAGCCGGTTTACCTGGGGGGACCAGTCCAGGCTTCTGCCCTTAGTTATCTGCGTTCGGACGCCGGGAATGACGAGGAGAAAGTGATCGCCAATATCGCGCTTGGACATTCCCTGGAGACGTTGATCGACCTCTCGACGACCTCGGCCAACGATCGAAAAATCCGGGTCTTCGCCGGTTACTCAGGCTGGGCGCCGGGTCAATTGGAGGAAGAGATGGAGCGCGGCGCCTGGGTGACTCATCCCGCGACGGCGGATTTAATTTTTCACTCGGAGGCAGGAGTCCTATGGCGGATGATTTTGTTGGGGCGCGCGGAATGGCAGTATCGACTCCTCGCCGAATCCCCGGAAGATCCGAACTGGAATTGAAGAAAAATTGAGCGCGCGATCGTATTTTTCTGGACTAATGCAGGGTCTTTCCTTTATTAATCCGGCGTTCCCCGGATTGCATTCCCGGGATCTGATTAGGCTCAATGCAGATCCAAACGATCGAGACGCAGACGCACCCGACGAAAACGGTCTCCGTGACCGTCCCCGACAGCCTCCTCCACGGCCCGGAAGGCGCCAATCAGCAATTGGAACGTGACAGCCAGTTTCTGCTTACGCTGAAATTATTCGAGATGGGCCGCATCACTACGTCGCAGGCGGCGCGGTTGTGTGGGATGGCATCGGTCGATTTTCTTCTGGCTGCGGAGAAATTGAATCGGCCCACATTGCCGGCGGCGACGTCCTAGGGTGCCGACGGCAAGTTGGAACTGTTCAATGGTTTCATGAACAGAGAGGAGCTTTCTCGCCTCACATCCAGTTCCCCCGGTGCGCGTAGTCGAGATACGGCTCGGCTTCAGGGTAATTCGGGATTCGCATGTTCTGGCTGTCCCAGATGAGTTTCTCGTTCCCGACTCGGATCGCAATGCTGCCAAGCAGCACCGCTTCGGTTAGCGGTCCGGCAAAATCGAAACTCGATTTGGTGGGAGATCCGGTTTTGCACGCCTGAACCCATTCCGCGTAGTGCCCCACCGAACGCGGGAGGCTCTTGGGCGGACGCTGATACTCGCGATTCCTTGATTCAGGTAGTAATCGCGGACGTTCACCCCCCCAACCTTCGACAATCATCTTGCCGCGGTCGCCTACGAACAAAATGCCGTCTTCAGGGTCGAGCGGGCGCTCGTCGTCGAGTTCATCCGGGCGGGCGGGCAACAATCCCCCGTCATACCAATGAAGCTTGATGCCCGGCTGGTTCCCACGCTCGGGGAATTGATAATGAACCATGGACGCCATCGGCACGGTCTCGGGATAAACCGGGGTTGAACTGGCATGCACGCTGACCGGTGGTCCGAGCCGCAACGCGGCGAAGACCGGGGCCAGATTGTGAATCCCCATGTCGCCCAAACCACCCGATCCGAAATCCCACCACCCGCGCCACTTGAATGGAACGTAGGCGGGATGGTAAGGACGCCAGGGCGCGGGACCGAGCCACAGTTCCCAGTCGAGGGTATCGGGCACGGGCGGAGTTTCCGTCGGGCGTTCGATCGCCTGGGGCCACCAAAGGGGGAGATGTCCGCGCTGGGTCGGCCGGTCGGACCAGACGTGGACCTCCTGCACATCTCCAATGGCGCCATCCGCGATCCACTCTTCGATCAGGCGGTTGCCTTCGAACGCCATGCCCTGGTTGCCCATCTGTGTCGCGACTTTCGCTTCGCGAGCGGCCTGGGCCACCTTCCGCGCTTCCTTCACGGTGCGCGTGAGTGGTTTTTCGCAATAGACATGCTTGCCGGCATGGATCGCGGCCACGGTGGCCGCGGCATGGATATGGTCCGGCGTCGAGACGACCACGGCGTCCAGCCCGCGCTCCCGTTCAAGCATGATTCGGAAATCACGGTACTTCGGGACGTCCGGAAAGCTCTTGAACGTGGGTTGTGCCCGGTCCCAATCCACATCACAGAATGCGGCGATGTTCTGGTCCTTCAGCCCTTCGAGGTTGTCCGCAGCCCGACCTCCGGCCCCGATGAAACCCAGCTTGAGTTTTTCGCTGGGAGGTGTCTGGCCCGCACCACCGAGGACGTATCGCGGGACCAGGGTGAAACCGGCAACGGCAAATGAAGTGCCGAGGAACCGACGGCGGTTCAACGGGGAAGCGAGCGGCTGATGGATAAGAGATGGCTTAATGGCGGCGGACGGATCATGTGTCCGTTGCGGGAGAGTGTTCATAGGGTCGAAGTATGGCCCGAGCGACGGAGAAAATGAAGTGGTATTGGCGGGATTTCTGAATGCGTACCATTCGTCGTCATTGGGAAAAGGCGTCATTTTGGTGCGAAGGCGGCTTGCCAGCCCGACTGCGGCGGCATACCCTCTGCCCAGGTTGGAAAGGGCGGAGGGACGCCTTCGGTGCAAACCGGGGGAGGAAAGTCCGAACACCGCAGGGCGCGATGCCGCGTAACCTCGCCTTTTCGGGGCGCGGGATACACGCGGGAGGTGACGCCGCGAGGCATCCCGACGGAAAGTGCCACAGAAACTCAAACCGCCTCGCAGCAGTGAGGTAAGGGTGAAAAGGTGGGGTAAAAGCCCACCGCTCCAAGAGCAATCGCGGAGGCACGGAAAACCCCATCGGGTGCAAGGCCAAATAGGGGACCTTGGAGCGGCCCGCTCCATGTCCCGCAACCGCGGGACGGGTTCCGGGTATCGGCCGCTCAGACAAATGTTCCTCTCTTCCGCTTCTGGCGGAAAAGACAGAATTCGGCTTACAGCCCTTTCCAACCTTTAAGCACCGCTTCTGAGAAGCAATCGAATCGCTTTTGTGCCTTGCGCCCCCGAACAGGAAAGCTAACCTGAACCCGTGAGTTGGCCGGTCGATAAATACTGGTTCCTTCTGAGCGTCGCCCTCTATGGGCTCAGCAGCATCCATTTCGTATTCCTTTGGCGCAAGGGTTTTCGCCAGGACGACCGTCTGACGTACGGCCTCTTATTCGCCGCTTTCCTTTGCCATACCATGGCCATGGTGAAGCGGGGATTCTCCTTGAGCCGGTGCCCGGTGAACAACCTGTACGAAGCCATTGCATTCGTGATGTGGACAATCATTGCGTGTTATATCGTGGTGGGTATTTGGCCGCGGATGCGGTTTCTTGGGGCATTTGCCTCGCCGATACTCTTCGGGGTGGGTGTATTTGCGTTATTTCCGGAGTTGGACACCGTTGGGACACGAACGGACCTGAGCAAAGGATGGCTGAGTTTTCATGCGGCGGTCATATTGCTTGCGTATGGCGCCTTCGGGCTGGCTTCGGTGGCAGGGCTAATGTATTTAACTCAGGAACGTGACCTGAAACTGAAGAAGGCCCGGGCGGTGTACGCGTTGTTGCCGTCGATCCAGCGGTTGGAGCGAGTGATTGCGCAGATGCTGTTTTGGGGGCTGGTTCTGCTCACGGCGGGCTTGGCTGCGGGCAGCGTTAGTGTTCGGGAACGTCATCACGAGTTTGCGTTGTGGGATGCCAAAGTCATCTGGTCGGCTGTTGTGTGGTTGTTATACCTCTACCTGCTGATTCGGCATCGGTGGTATGCGCAAGGCGGCCGGCGATTCGCCTGGGGGGCGGTAGTCAGTTTCGCTTTCGTGCTTCTGACGTTTTGGGGCACGAATTTGTTGTCGGCAATTCACCAGCAATAGAGCATGCCCATCGTCGTCATCGGTCTCAGCCACCGCACCTCTCCCGTGAGCATCCGAGAGCAATTTGCGTTTCCGGAGGAAGTTGTCCCGGCGACATTGACGCGGCTACGTGGCGCGGGTTTGGCGGAGGAGGGGGTGATTCTTTCGACCTGCAACCGGGTGGAGTTGTATGCTGCGCTGGCGGCGGATGATGAATTGGGGATCGGCCGATTGCGCGATTTCTTCGTTCAGGCCCGGGGAGAGGAGGAACCATTGAGCGCGGAGTTGTATGGGATGGGAGAACCTCAAAGTCTGGAGCATTTGTTCCGGGTGGCTTGCGGGTTGGACTCGATGGTTTTAGGTGAAACCGAGATTTTGGGACAACTGAAGCGGGCGTATGACCTGGCGCTCAGACATCGGCACACGGGTCCGGTATTGAACCGCGCCTTTCAGCGGGCGTTTAACGTGGCAAAACAGGTCCGAACGGAGACCAACATTCAGCGCGGCAATATCTCGGTGGCCTCCGTCGCAGTCGATCTGGCTGAAAAGATCTTTGCCAGGATTGAAGGTCGGCAGGTGATGGTGGTGGGGGCAGGAGATACCAGTGAAAAGACCGCGCGCGCGTTGTTGGGTCGCGGGGCGGCAAAACTGTTCGTTGCCAACCGATCACCCGAGCGGGCCACGGCGTTGGCGGGGGCATTGGGCGGTGAAGCCATCTCTTTCGAGACCTGGACTCAGACGTTTGAAGGGATTGATATTCTCATCAGCAGCACCGCCTCCCCGAATTATATCCTGAACCGGGAACAATTGGAGCCGTTCTCGCGACGGCGGCGCGCGCCGTTGTTACTCGTGGACATCGCGGTGCCGCGCGACATTGATCCGGAAGTGAACCAGCTGGAGGGAGTTTATCTGTATAACATCGATGATCTGCGGGCTATCGCGGACGATGGACTGCAACAGCGTCGGGAGGAGGTCAGCCGTTGCGAAGCGCTAATCCGCTCCAAGGTGAACGGATTGCTCGGCAAGAACCCGCGACCGGCGTATCATGAGCTCCTTTCGGCTGGAATTGAGAGCAGAAGCCGACTCAACCCCGGCCAAGGCTGGTGAGTCTTATGTCCGACCAACGACACTTCGTCATCGCCACGCGTGGCAGCGCCCTTGCGCTGGCACAATCCAACCTGGTCAAAGACAGTTGTGAGCGGGCTTTCCCCAATTATACGTTCGGATTGAAGGTGCTCAAAACCACCGGCGATCGATTGCAATTGGTGTCCATGTCGCAGAAGACCGAATCCCTGCCGAAGGGATTGTTCACTAAAGAGCTTGAAGTGGCCTTACTGGGGTGTGAGGCCGATTTAGCGGTGCATAGCCTGAAAGACCTGCCCACTGATTTGCCGGCTGGCTTGAGCCTGGCAGCGGTGAGCCAACGCGCGGATGTTCGGGACGTGCTCATTTATCGGGGCGACCGTGCCTATTCGGCGGTCCCCGACTGGTCTCGCGCCTCCGCGACGCCGGTGGGACGGGCCTTTCCGCCGGGATTGACCGTTGAAGGGCTTCCTACCGGGGCAACGGTGGCGACCAGCAGCACCCGGCGTGGGAGCCAGCTCCTGGCGATTCGGCCGGACCTGAAGATGGTCGAGATCCGAGGGAATGTCGCCACCCGCCTCCGCAAGCTGCTGGAACAGCCGAAGTTGGACGCGACGATTCTGGCGGCGGCCGGGCTTGAGCGACTGCGAATGGAGATACGGCCCAACGGTGAGCTGGCTGGCAACGGTCTTCCGGAGGGTTTTCAGGCATCCGTGATGAGTGTGGAAACGATGCTTCCTTGTGTGGGACAAGGCGCGCTGGGCATCGAGGTTCGCGCCGACGACCAACAGGCGCTCGGGTTCTGCGTGCAACTGGACCATCCGGAGACGCATTCGTGCGTGTTGGCGGAAAGGGCATTTCTTCGGGCGATGGGAGGGGGATGTCAGAGTCCGGTGGGAGGCCTGGCGGAGTTTCGCGAAGGGAAATTGCGGTTGCGCGCGGTATCCTTCCAAGCTGGCGAGCGGGTGAGAGGCGAAATCGAGGGTGCTCCTGCCGATGCGGAGAACCTGGGGCGAGAACTCGCCGCGCGATTGAGCGTCCGGTGAAACAACCCGCGGTTGCAGTGGAACCTTTCTGGTCATAAACTTCCCGGCCATGCAGCGCGGCATGGTGTATCTGGTGGGCGCGGGTCCGGGAGATCCAGGGTTATTAACCCGGCGAGGCTCGGAGTTACTGGCCCGGGCGGATGTGGTCGTCTATGACGCCTTGATCAACCCGGAGCTGCTTGAGCTCGCCCCATCGGCGGAACTGATTTACGGAGGCAAACGCTCGAAGCGACACACCCTGCTGCAGGGGAAATTGAACGAGCTCCTGGTTCAGAAGGCACGGGAAGGCAAGATTGTCGTGCGCCTCAAAGGTGGCGATCCCTACACGTTCGGTCGAGGAGGGGAAGAAGGGCAACAGTTGGCGGCGGCGGGGGTGGCCTTTGAGATCGTGCCGGGCGTTTCCTCTGTGGTCGCGGCTTTGAATTACGCGGGGATTCCGCTCACCCATCGGGATTATTGTTCAAGCTTTACGGTGATCACCGGCCATCAGAATCCCGATGCGGAAGAAAGCGATATCGACTGGGCGCAGTTGGCGGGTGCGCAGGGGACCAAGGTCGTACTCATGGGCCTCAAAAACATACGCCAGATCATGCAAAAACTCATTCAGCAGGGTTTGGATGAGTCCACGCCCGTTGCGATGGTCCGCTGGGGGACCTTGCCCCGACAGCAGACCGTCACCGGAACCGTGGCGACGATCGCCGACCGTATCGAAAGCACCGGGTTTGGCGCCCCGGCCGTCACAGTTATCGGTGACGTGGTCCGGTTGCGTGATCAATTGAACTGGTTCGAAAATCGTCCGTTGTTCGGCGAGCGCGTGGTGGTCACGCGTGCGAGGGATCAGGCGGGGGGATTGTCTTCCGCCTTAAGCGAGCTCGGTGCGGAAGTCCTGGAGGTGCCGACCATCCGAATCGTTCCACCTCGAAATCGAACGGCTTTGGTGGAGGCGTTGGCCGGGATCGGCAGTTACGACTGGCTGGTGTTCACCAGCGCCAACGGAGTGACGGCCTTTTTCGAATATTTCTTTAAGGCGTTCCATGACCTGCGGAACATCGGCGGTGTTCGGATCGCAGCCGTGGGACCGGCCACTGCGGCGCAGTTGGCCGACTTGCATCTCCAGGTGGACCTGGTCCCGGAAAAGTTCGAAGCCGCCGCCGTGGCCGGGGCGTTCATCAAGGAGGAAAGCCTCGAGAACCTCCGAATTTGCCTGCTGCGCGCGGAGCGTGCGACGCCGGAACTGCCGCGTTTGCTGGAAGGCAAAGGAGCCATCGTAGATGACGTGGCGGTCTACCGAACAGAGGCGGAAACGGATGTCCGGACCGAACGAATAGACTCCTTGCGAACAGAGGGGGCGGACTGGATCACGTTTACGAGCGGTTCGACTGTGGAGCACTTTCATCAGCGAACGGACCTGCCGGCTTTGATCCGCATGCATCCCCGAATGGGGGTGGTTTCCATCGGACCCGAAACGAGCGGCGTCTTGCGGCACTTGGGGGTTGAGCCGACGATTGAGGCTGATCCGCATACGGTTTCGGGATTAGTGGAAGCTGTTCAACTCGCCGTGCAGCGTCGGGGTTCCAAGCCGGGGCCGGCTGCCTGACGGCGCAACAACGAGCCGCGCTCCGTCCGCCGGACGCGATGCGTTCGAACGTCCTGACGCACACGCGTGTTTCGTCCTCGAACCGTGATCCGAGTCCAGTGACTCTCGATCAGGTCCAATCCCGGAGCGATGCAACTGCCAATAGCGCCAATCACGCAAATGATCGGGCCGCCCACAATTTGCGCGGATCAATTCAGCATTGCAGTGGATCCGGCAGCCTTACTACAGTCCGCCAGATTCCATGACCGGGCCTGTTCAACACGCCGGGATCGCGCTGGCGGTAGGCGCGCATCCGGACGACATTGAATTCCTGATGGCGGGGACATTGATCCTGCTGCGACGAGCCGGATACGAGACGCATTATATGAACCTAGCCAGCGGCTCGTGTGGTGGCAGCAGTCATTCCGCGCGGGAATTGCGCCGCATTCGCAAGCACGAGGCCGAATCGGCATCACGGCTCCTGGGATCGGTTTATCATGCGAGTTTGGTGGATGATCTGGCCATTTATTATGAGCCGGCCCTGCTCCGGCGCCTGGCTGCGATCATCCGGGATGTGCGACCGACGGTGATGCTGGTACCATCGCCGCAAGACTACATGGAGGACCATACCAACACTTGCCGTCTGGCGGTGACTGCCGCCTTTGCCCGGGGAATGCGAAACTATACGACGCGTCCCATGCGTCGCCCCGTGGACGGCGAAGTGACCCTTTATCATGCCATGCCTCATGGGCTGCGAGATGCGCTGCGTCGGCGCGTCATGCCCGGGTCATTTGTGAACACGACCTCGATTCAGGATCAGAAACGCCTGGCCCTGGCTGAACATCGCAGCCAACAATCGTGGCTGGCGCAATCGCAGAAAATGAACGCTTACGTCGCCCAGATGCAGGACTTTGCGCGGGAGGTGGGCCGACTTTCGCACCGTTTTCAATTCGCCGAGGGTTGGCGGAAGCATTTGCATTACGGTTTTTGCGCAGTGGAGGCCGATCCGTTACGGGCTGCGTTAGGAAAGGACTACTGGGTCAACCGCCGTTACGAGTCCGCCCTGAATCGGAGCGACGGCCCTGGAACATTGGCCAACGGAGAGGAGTTATGACCCGACGATTGAGCTCGATTGCACCGGGATGGTGGGACTACACGACCTTGGATGCCGGCTTGGTGGAAGCCGTGGCACACCTCACGCCACGAGACCTGTCGCGCTTAAGTCGGCCAGGTTTCCGCATCGTCCTGTTCGATTCGCTGGAGGAATTCTACCTGGCGGAGGCATTGGAGTATGTCGATGCCTGGCGTCAAAGCACACCGGACCAACCCGTGGGGATTTGCGGACCGATCGGGCCCACCGAACAATTGCCCCTCGTCGCGCGCATCGTCAATGCCCTCAGAATCGATGTGCGCTCCGGCCATTTCTGGGGGATGGACGAATGGTGTGTCGATGGCCGGGAAGTGGCTGTCACCCATCCGCTCTCCTTCGAGCGCGCCGATCGCGATCTGTGTTTCAACCGCGTTGATCGCCGCTGGCGGCTCCCCGACGAACACCTCCACTTTCCCAAGGCCGACACATCCTCATATCGCGCGACCTGGGATGCGGGCGTGCGGTGCGCAGTAATGCAAGGTGGGCAGGGGGATGTCAAACACTGGGCGTTTAATGATCCGCTGCCGCGCCGGGGCCGGCATCGCAATTCGCCCCCTGCTCCGGCGGAGTATCGCCGCCTAGCCTCTCGCGTCGTCGACCTGCACCCGCTCACGATCGCTCAGAACGCGCGGACCAGCGGGGGCGGAAACATCGCCTTGGTCCCGACGCAGGCGATTACCGTTGGCCCGGTGGAGACATGGAAGGCGGAGAAGGTCTCGATCTGGCAGGCCGGCAACCACGACAACGCATTTGGGCAGCGGTTGACCGCATACATGATCTCGCATCGAATTGTGGATACGTCGGTCCCGATGTCCTTGCTGGCCGATCATCCTAACGTCCAATTCAGTTATTATCGAGGTGGCCTCGGCACCTGTGACGTCAGCATGCATTGAACCCCGCGCCCCGCTCGCTCCCGGGCCGGCCTGCCAACTCGCAAGGTATGGCGTGGATGAAGATGACGACGCGCGCAAACTGCCGGTGTCGCATCCTGCGGGCCGGGGAGGATCAAAAGCGTCCGCCGGGAAGCGTCGACATTTCCGCGTCGGTCCAGCATTCGCCGGCATGAAGCACTTTGAAGCGTTGGTGCAACGCAAGGCAGGTGTCGATGAATTCGCGCGGCGAGACCGTGTTGAACTCGAACATCTCGTAATGGCAGGGTATCACGCACCGGACGCCCGTGTCGTGGGCCAGTTGGGCGGCTTCGTGCCCCCAGAGATTGCCGGCGACGCCCCGCTCCGGCAGGCGGCCGTTGATAGGCAGAAGGGCCACATCGATGTTCCACTTCAACAGTTCTTCCACCATGCCCGGATACCGGATGGTGTCGCCGCTGTGATAAATGGTCCACGGACCCGCCTCGACTACGAAACCAAGGAATCGATGTCTCCCGGCATCGTCCGTCTCCAGCGCCTCGTGAGCGGCGGGGACGGCATGAAGCGTGAAGGGTGGGAGCACGATGGAATCCCCGGCGTTGAGGCCGCAGGGCAGTTCCAACACCACATTGAGCCGGTCCGCGACGAACTCCCGGTTGGCTTCGGGGATCACCAATTCGAGTTGTGGGTTGGCGGCCAGCAGGGGTTTCAACGTGTCCGGATCGAGGTGATCGGTATGGTTGTGGCTCGAGGTGACGACCTGGATGAAATCGAGTAATGCGGGGTCGACGACGCGTTCCGTCATGCGGACATGCGGTTTGTCCGTGAGGGCATACTTGCGAGTCAGAGAATCCGACAGACAGGGATCGAACAGCAAATGATGCCCCTGCCATTGAAGCAGAAAACCGCTCTGGCCGAGCCACCACAAATGGATATGCCCATGCTCTCCTCGCCGGGAAGCAACATCGTCGAGGAAGATCCGGTCTTGTTGGACAGGTCGAATCATCGAGCAGATTCACGCAGCGGGGCGTCGCCTCGGACCATGCATGGTCGTTTCAATTCACCAGACGCCCTTGCCGGTTTCTCCCGTAGGTCGAACGCCTCGCGGATCGAATCCTTGATCCAGGTAAACCACCACACCAACACCTGAACTGTCCGCCACATGATTGAGCGATCAAGGATTCTAGCTGGGGTTGTTCGACCGGACATGGGTCGTAGCGAAGCCCAGCGACCGGCGCACTTTCTTGACGCCTTCGACGAGGCTCTTGAGTTTGGACCGAGCGGCCCAGCGCGCAGTTTGGCTTAGCCCACAATCCGGGGCGAAAGCCAGGCGTTCTGCAGGAGCATACTTCAGGCAGGCCCGCACGCGATTCGCCACATCTTCGGTCCTTTCGAGGTAATAGCTTTTCACATCGATAATGCCCACGGCGACGTCCTTGCTCCTGGCGATCTCACCGATGATCTCGATTTCTGCGAATTCGCGGCTGGCCATCTCGAGATGGATTTCGTCCACCTGCAATTCGAGAAACGCGGGGAACATGGGAGCGTAACGCCGGAGCCCGACGGCGCGGGCCTTGAAATTGCCGAAGCAAAGATGGGTTGAAAGCCGGCATTGCCCCACGATTGGGCGGACCGTCCGGTTAAAGATATCGACAAAATGCTGGGGATCTTCGAGGTGCGCGTAGCAGCTCATGGATGGCTCATCGACGGTGATTTCCTGGCAACCGGCCCGGACCAGCGCCTGGAGTTCGGCCGAGACAATGGGCAACAACGCTTCTGTGAGCGCGAAACGGTCGGGGTACTGTTTGTTCGGGAGCAGTCGCCCGCTCAATGTGTAGGGGCCGGGCACGCTGGCCTTCAGCGCGGGAGTCGGCCGCGAGGGATGCTGAAAATTCAAAGCGGCAAAGCAGGTGTGCGACAGGCGCTGCAGGCGCTGGAAATCCGGCACGGTTCCCAGGCCGCGTGGGGCAGTGAGTTCACCCACCACCCGGTGTTTGCCACGCTGGTCGTGGGCCGGCGGACCAAATCGGCGGGGTGCCGCCGACTCGAGTTCGATCCCCTGCAGGAATCCGTAGAAGGAGAGGTTGAAGTCCAGGCGCGTCTGTTCGCCATCAGTCACCACGTCGAGCCCGGCCTCCAACTGGTCATGCAATACCGCGACCAGGGCGTCATCGATCATTTCGTCGCGGTCGGCTTCTCCGAACTGGTCCAGGTGACGGCAGGCGAATTCGAGCCAGCCGGGGAAGGGATAGCTGCCGATCACGGTCGTTCGCAAGGGTTGCGGTTGCATAGTTTGGACGGAGGTTAGCAGGGGCCGAGACGATGGGCCAGCGGTCAATTTGCCCGCATCGATGCCGTGAAAGCCAAAACCCAGTCAACCTTGCGGCCGACCGGGTCGAGTCACCAAACCGTCCAATCCCGAGTTACGAGAGGAGTAGGAGTGCCGACTGCGGATTGGCGTTTGCCTGGGCCAACATCGCTGTGCCTGCCTGGACAAGGATGTTATACCGGGCAAAATTAGTGCTTTCTTCGGCCACGTCCACGTCCTTTATCCGGCTGTTGGCGGCCGAGAGGTTGTCCTTCAAGACATCCAGTTGCTCGCCGGTGGAGGTCAGCCTCGAGATATTCGCACCGACATTGGAGCGATCAGTTGCGAGGCGTGTGATGGCCGTCTTGACCAGACCTAAGGCCGTGTCGGCCGTGCTTGCGGAGGTGATAGCCGTTCCACCGCCGGTCACGGCGGTATAATCGGCATGCGCCAGGTTGATCGCCGTCATGGTGAACTTGCCGGCTTCCTCGTCTTTCGTGACAGCCAGCCCGGTAGCGCTGAACAGACTGACACCGTTGAACTGCTTGGCCGCCGCGTCGTTGATATAACCCTTGAGGGTTTGGAACTCCGCATCATACAGCGTCCGATCGGCATCGGATTTGGTCACGTCTTGAGAGAGAATGGAGAGCTCGCTCATCCGATCGAGCGCTTTGCCCACCTTCTGCAGGAAACCATCCTGGGTCTGGCTGAACGAGATCGCATTCGCGACGTTGTTGCCGGCGGCGGAGATCCGGTTGATCTGCGCGTCGAATCGCATCGACACCGCCATACCCGCGGCGTCATCTTCCGGCGACACGATCTTCGAACCGGAGGACAAACGAGCGAGCGACTTGGCCAATGCACTTGAAGACTGTCCCAGCAGCCGAGCGCTGCTTTGGGCCGACACATTCGTATTAATAACCATACAAGACTCCTTCCATGAGTCACCCCTTGCGGGGTTCTGCGCGCGGCATTCCCTGCCACGGGTGGAACTTGATTCGGGCCTCCACCGTTATCCCTGTTGGCTGGTTCGGGCTGCCAACCGCCCTGTCTTGCGACATGGCTGGTATCGGCGCGATTTCGAAAGTCTTGAGCTCCTTTCCTCCGATACCACCAATGCGACAGGACCGTGCGAAGGCGCGCAGGTTCCATGACTCCCTTCGAATCGAATTCCGTTCCTGTATGAGAACAAAGGACGAGAATACTTGCGGTGGATCCGCGCTGAAGGCATCGGGCGTTGGTGCGTGGCAGGAGCGGCGACGGCCTTGCCGTGAAAGTCAAAACCCGGTCAACCTTGCGGCCGACCGGGTCGAGTCACCAAACCGTCCAATCCCGAATTACGAGAGGAGCCGGAGTGCCGACTGCGGATTGGCGTTTGCCTGGGCCAACATCGCTGTGCCTGCCTGGACAAGGATGTTATACCGGGCAAAATTAGTGCTTTCTTCGGCCACGTCCACGTCCTTTATCCGGCTGTTGGCGGCCGAGAGGTTGTCCTTCAAGACATCCAGTTGCTCGCCGGTGGAGGTCAGCCTCGAGATATTCGCACCGACATTGGAGCGATCAGTTGCGAGGCGTGTGATGGCCGTCTTGACCAGACCTAAGGCCGTGTCGGCCGTGCTTGCGGAGGTGATAGCCGTTCCACCGCCGGTCACGGCGGTATAATCGGCATGCGCCAGGTTGATCGCCGTCATGGTGAACTTGCCGGCTTCCTCGTCTTTCGTGACAGCCAGCCCGGTAGCGCTGAACAGACTGACACCGTTGAACTGCTTGGCCGCCGCGTCGTTGATATAACCCTTGAGGGTTTGGAACTCCGCATCATACAGCGTCCGATCGGCATCGGATTTGGTCACGTCTTGAGAGAGAATGGAGAGCTCGCTCATCCGATCGAGCGCTTTGCCCACCTTCTGCAGGAAACCATCCTGGGTCTGGCTGAACGAGATCGCATTCGCGACGTTGTTGCCGGCGGCGGAGATCCGGTTGATCTGCGCGTCGAATCGCATCGACACCGCCATACCCGCGGCGTCATCTTCCGGCGACACGATCTTCGAACCGGAGGACAAACGAGCGAGCGACTTGGCCAATGCACTTGAAGACTGTCCCAGCAGCCGAGCGCTGCTTTGGGCCGACACATTCGTATTAATAACCATACAAGACTCCTTCCATGAGTCACCCCTTGCGGGGTTCTGCGCGCGGCATTCCCTGCCACGAGTGGAACTTGATTCGGGCCTCCACCGTTATCCCTGTTGGCTGGTTCGGGCTGCCAACCGCCCTGTCTTGCGACATGGCTGGTATCGGCGCGATTCCGAAATACTTGAGGATCATTTCTCCAGCCCATTCACGCGGCACGAGAGTGCCCGTAAATGCATTGGTTCCAAGACGTTCTTCGCATTCTGTTCGAAGACGAGAACAATGGACGCGCTTGTTTGCGGTGGACCCACGCGGGGACATTGACCGTTGGTGTGCCGCAGGAGCGGCTCGGGGCAGGTGGAGCGAGGGATCAGCCTTCGAACCGGGTGACAATAATGGAGGCGTTGTGGCCGCCGAAGCCGAAGGAGTTGTTGACCACACCGGTGACTCGCATTTCCCGCGCGGTATGCGGGACGTAATCGAGATCGCACTGCGGGTCGGGAAATTCGAGGTTGATCGTGGGGGGGATGGCGCCGGTCTGAATGGCTTTGGCGCAAATGGCAATTTCCACGGCGCCGGCAGCGCCGAGCATGTGGCCGGTGGCGCCTTTGGTGGAGCTGACCGCGAGTTTTCGGGCGTGATCGCCGAAGACGGTTTTGATGGCCTGGGTTTCGCAGACATCGCCCTGGGGTGTGGAGGTGCCATGGGCGTTGATGTAATTGATATCCTCCGGATTCAGCCGGGCGGACCGCAGGGCCATTTGCATGCAGCGCGCCGCGCCCTCGCCTTCGGGAGCCGGGGCAGTGAGATGACTGGCATCGGCGGTATTTCCGTAGCCGACAAGTTCGCAATAGATGCGCGCCCCGCGGGCACGGGCATGTTCGAGCTCCTCAAGAACAACAACACCGGCACCTTCGCCCATGACAAACCCGTCGCGTTCGGCGTCGAAGGGTCGGGAGGCGCGTTTGGGATCATCGTTGCGGGTGCTCATGGCCCGCATGGCACAGAAGCCGCCGATACCCATAGGGACGATGGTCGCCTCGGTGCCGCCGGCGAACATGACGGTGGCATCGCCCATTTTGATGGTGCGCCAGGCTTCGCCGATGGCGTGGTTGGCGGTGGCGCAGGCAGAGCAGGTGGCGAGATTCGGGCCACGCAGTTTGTAGTACATGGAAAACATGCCGGAGGCCATGTTCAGGATGAGCATGGGGATCATGAAAGGAGAAAGGCGGCTGGGGCCGCGGGTAAGCAGGATTTTGTGCTGTTCTTCGACGGTATAAAGGCCGCCGATGCCGGAGCCGATAAAAACGCCGATCTCGTATCGCGGTCCATCTGTTCCAGGTCGAGCCCGGAATCTTTCAGGGCCTGATAGGCGGCATACACGCCGAACTGGGAGAAACGATCGGTGCGCCGGACTTCCTTCGGAGAGGGAAAGGCGGGGTTGGGATCGAAATCCTGGACCTCGGCGGCGATGCGTGTTCCGAACTTGGAGGCATCGAATGCGGTGATGTTCCGGATGCCGCACTGTCCATTGAGGATATTGTGCCAAAAACGCTCGAGTTCGTGGCCCAGGGGTGAGACCACCCCGAGACCGGTCACAACCACTTTACGTTCCATTGTTTTGGACGGCATGGGCAACAAAGAGCGCGGGCAGCTCGAGCCTATCCCGATGGCCGCTGCCCGCGCTGAAAGGAGATCTGATTACTTCTGTTTTTCTTCGATATACTTGATGACGTCGCCGACGCTTTGAAGTTTTTCGGCCTCCTCGTCGGGGATTTCCTGGCTGAATTCCTCTTCCAGGGCCATGACGAGTTCGACCGTGTCGAGGGAATCGGCACCCAGATCCTCGATGAACTTGGCTTCGGGCGTCACCTGGTCGGCGTTGACGCCCAATTGCTCAACGATGATCTCTTTGACTCTCTGCTCAATGGTTTTATCGGCTGCCATGGGTTTCTCCGTTAAGTTTTGCTGTGTGTCTATGCGACGGTTAAGAAGGCGTCAAGCCTGCAATCTTGGGTTTGTCTGGTTTTGATTCAAACCGGGAATAACTCCGGGCTCAAAGCGCGCGATGGGCCTTTCACATCGTCATTCCGCCGTCCACGGTCAAAACCTGGCCGGTGATATAACCTCCTCCCGGCCCGGCCAAAAAGAGCGCGGCTTGAGCGACATCTTCGGGTTGGCCGAAAGCGTTCAGGGGGATTCTTTTGAGCAGGTCCTGCCGGAGTGGCTCAGCCAAGCCCGCAGTCATGTCCGTATCAATGAAACCGGGCGCCAAAGCGTTGGCGGTGATGCCGCGCGTACCGAGCTCACGGGCCATCGACTTCGTGAATCCTATGAGGGCGGCCTTGCTCGCCGCATAATTGGCCTGGCCGGCATTACCGATTAAACCAACCACCGAGGCAACGTTTATTATCCGGCCGGAACGCTGTTTGAGAAAACCACGGACAAATGACCGGGTAAATAGAAATGCGCCCTTGAGGTTGGTGTCCAATACCGCATCCCAGTCGGATTCGCTCATGCGCATGAGCAGTCCGTCCCGCGTAATGCCGGCATTGTTCACTAGGATGTCCACGCGGCCGGCCGCCGCCAGAATCGCTTCCCCGGCTTCCTCAACCCGGGGAGCATTCGACACATCCACCGCATAGGCCCACGCGCGCCGTCCCTGCAGGCGGACTTCGCCCGCCACTTTTTCGGCGTTCTCAGCCGTGCGCGAAACGCAGGCGACATCGGCGCCCTCGCTGGCGAACTTAAGGGCGATGGCACGGCCGATACCTCGGCCGGCGCCGGTGACGACAGCAATCTGATTGCTCAACAGACTCATTAGCGAGTTCCGTTCTCGGTGGTTCGGACGCGTTTGTCAACCCTGGCGAGGTGTTGGCCTCAGACCTTGCAACCTCGGCTCAAATCACCGGACGCCAGCCCCGGTTCTGCCCGTCAGTCCGACGCCTCTGATCGAATTCTCGATCCGGGGAAAGCGGAGACTCCACCCGGTCGCAACACCATTGACGATCAGGGATGGGGGAGAGGGGAAGCAGCTGACGAACTTGAGAGGGCCGTGAGTGTGGCCTGCAGGCTGGGGACGTCGGCGACGTTGAGGCCCTGGGCATTCCGATCAATCCGGCGGAGAAAGCCGGTAAGCGCTTTGCCGGGTCCCAGTTCAATGAAACGGGTGAACCCTCGTTGCAGGAGTTGACGGATGCCCGCTTCCCAGCATACCGGCGACGTTACCTGGTCGATGAGACGGGTGATGATCTGTTCGGGTTGCCCATGCGGTTCAGCGGTCACATTGGAGATGACCGGAATGGACGGGGGCTTTACCGCTACGCGTGTCAGGGCATCCGCAACTTCGGCCTGCGCGGCGATCATGAGCGGAGAATGATACGCCCCTGCGACGGGCAATGGCACGGCCTTCTTCGCGCCCCAGGCCGCGGCCAGTTCGCACGCTTTCTCGATGAGATCGATACCCCCGGATATGACGATCTGCCCGGGACAATTCAGGTTGGCTAGAGCGACGCCGGCTTGAGAACAGACTTCGCGGACCCGGTCCGCGTCGAGCCCCATGATGGCGGCCATCCCCCCGCGGGTTTGCTCGCAGGCTTGTTGCATGGCAAGTCCACGCTCACGCACGAGTTGGAGCCCTTCTTCGAATGAAAAGACCCCGGCGGCAGCGAGCGCGGTGAATTCTCCCAGGGAAAGCCCGGCGGCGGCCTGAAACTCGAAGCCCGGCAATTGCTCGCGCAGCAACTGGAAGGCGATCCAGCCCACGAGATAGATGGCCGGCTGGGCATGTTCCGTCCGAGTGAGTTCGGTTTCGGGTCCCTGGAAGCATATTCGGCGGAGGTCGTAGCCGAGCACGGAGTTGGCGTGATCGAAGAGTTGGCCGGCGGTGGGATGACATTGGGCGAGGTCTTTGCCCATGCCGACGATCTGGGCGCCTTGGCCGGCGAACAACAGTGCGGTTTTGCACATCGCCCTGGACTTAATCACGAAATCGAAAGCGAGGAAAAGTGAATTAGTCCCTGGCCTTTGGTCATTCGGCATTCTCTAAGCTCTGCCGAAGCGACATCTGACCTGGGCCATCGCCGGGCGGGTTCGCATCGGGCACAGCAGTTTCGCTTGCTCCTTGCCGACCGAAAATGCGGTTGTTAGTGTTCAACGAGCATTTCCCCGGCCCTAGGCAACGGGTGGATGTGAGCCAGGCGAAGGGAAAGCGTTTCAGCGAGACACAGCGCCATATGAGGAAATACTACGTCGCGTGCGACTTCGGTGCGGAGAGCGGCCGGGTCATGATCGGGGAATTGGATGGGGAGCGGCTGAGGCTGAGCGAAGTGCATCGGTTCGCCAATGAACCGGTCCGGGAGAAGCACGGGCTTTGTTGGAACGTGCCGCATTTATTCCAGGAGATGTTAACGGGGCTGCAGAAGTTGTCGCAGCGGGATGACCCCATAGCGGGGATCAGTTGTGATTCGTGGGGGGTGGACTATCTGCTTTTTGAACAGGATGGGACATTAATCACGCCCACCTTTCATTATCGTGATCCACGATGCGAGGCGGGCATGAAGTCGGTCCTGGCGCATGTGCCCTGGGAGACGATTTATAACGAAACGGGGATCCAAAAGATGCCGCTGAACACGTTGTTTCAACTGGCGGCGGAGAATCCGAAACGTTTGCGGCAGGCGCATCAACTCCTGCCCATTGGGGATGGGTTTAATTACCTGTTGTCCAATGTCGCCCGAGTCGAAGTGTCGATGGCGAGCACGACCCAGTTGTACAATCCGGTGGCGCGGGTGTGGTCGGGTATGCTGCTTGGCGCATTGCGGCTTCCGCCGAGATTGTTGCCTCCGATTGTCCAGTCGGGGACGGTGTTGGGACCGATGCGGCCCGACCTGGCGCAGCAACCGGGCTTCCAACAAACCAAAGTCATCGCGAGTTGTTCACACGACACCGGCGCGGCGGTGGCGGCGTTGCCGGCGTCGGGTGAGAACTGGGCATTTTTGAGTTCGGGGACATGGTCACTGATGGGGGTGGAATTGCCCGAGCCGATGATCAACGAAGAGTCGCGAGTATTGAACTTCACGAATGAGATCGGGTATGGCCACCGGGTGCGGTTGCTCAAGAACATCGTGGGGCTCTGGATTGTTCAGGAATGCCGGCGGTATTGGGGGGAGCGGGAGCAGGAATTGGATTACGAGGTCATGACTCACCTGGCGGGGGCGGCGCAGCCATTTCAGGCGTTGATTAATCCGGGGGACCCTCGTTTTTTGGCGCCGGGGGAAATGCCGCAAAAGGTGGCGGCGTTCTGTCGTGAAACGAATCAGATTGTGCCGCGGAAGCCGGGCGATGTGATTCGCTGCGTGCTGGAGAGCCTGGCGCTTTATTATCGCAAGACACTGCGGGAGATCGAGCGCTTGACCGGAAGGAAGATCGAGAAATTATATGTTGTGGGTGGCGGGACGAAGAACACGCTGTTGAATCATTTCACGGCCAATGCCCTCCAGATTCCCCTGGTCATTGGTCCCTCGGAGGCCACGGCGGTCGGGAATATCCTGGTCCAGGCGGTTGCCTTGGGCCAGTTGAAATCCTTGCAGGATGCGCGGAATGTGGTTCAGGAGTCGTTCTCCTGTGAGATTATCCAACCGCATGCGGCGGCCTGGGATGAGGCTTATGCGCGGTTGACGCAGTTCTGCTGAGCAATTTTCATTTCCGGAGCTGGGGAATGTGGTTCAACGCGATCGTGCTATTGCTCGGGCTCGCCTTGATCGTCAAGGGAGGCGGCCTGTTCGTTTCGTCCAGCGTTCGAATCGCGGAATTATTACGCATGCCCCGGGTGGTGATCGGTTCCACCCTGGTCAGCCTCGCCACGACCACTCCCGAGATTACGGTCTCGATCGTATCCGGTTTGCAGGGAGAGTCAGGTTTGGCGGTCGGAAATGCGGTCGGCTCGTGTGTCTGCAATTTCGGTTTGATATTGGGCGTCATGGGGATTTTGCGGGAGGTGGAGGTTCATCCGCAGGCGTTGCGACTGCCCCTGTTGGCCATGATCACCTGCGGGTTGCTCGTGTTCGCCGCTTCGTGGGATCTGAGCATCGCAAGATGGGAGGGCCTGGCGCTCATCGGGCTCGGGCTGGCGTATTTCGTGCGCGATTTCCGCAGGCACTACCGGCTGACGCGACCAACGGAATGGGTTGAGGCGGCGCAAATCGAGAGCGAATGGGTCCATGGCCGGCCATTCCTCTCCGGGTCTTGGGGCACGGCCGGGCAATTCGGGCTGGGGGCAATCCTCGTCGTGGGTGGAAGCAAACTGCTGGTGGACTCGGCAGTAGCCCTGGCGACGGCGATGGGTGTGCCGGCCATGATCATCGGATTGACGATCGTCGCCTTAGGCACTTCTTTGCCGGAGTTGGTCACGGCCGTCACTTCCGCCCGACGCAACGTGTCGGACCTCGCCGTGGGTAATCTGCTGGGAGCGAATGTGGCGAACCTGACATTGATCATCGGGTCGGCGGCGACGGTTCACCCCGTGAGGATGACGCGCGCGGTGCAGTTGTTGAATTTTCCGGGACTGATTGTGGGGACCTTGCTGGCGTTCGGGTTTTTGCGTTCCGGGCGACGGTTGAGCCGCCGGGAAGGGATGGCATTGCTGGGTTTCTATGGCATTTACCTCGTGATCGTGACGAGTCTCACCGCAATGGGCATCACCGCGCGGCCCTGAATGCCCCGGCCCCGCCCGCCGCGACAGTGCGGCCGGGAAAGAACTGGGAATTTGGCCGGGGTCGATTAGTTTGGCGGCATGGGCAACCGGCTTTTTATGTTGGATGCGATGGCGCTGGTGTATCGGGCTCATTTTGCGCTCGCGCGTCGTCCGGTATTTTCCTCCAAAGGAGTAAACACCTCGGCCTTGTATGGGTTTACCCAGACGGTGCTGGATATTCTCTCGAATCACCAACCGACGCATATCGCGCTGGCCTTCGACACCGCGGCGCCCACGCAACGACACGTGGAATTCCCGGCTTACAAGATCCAGCGTGAGGCCATGCCCGAGGACATCGTCGTTGCCCTGCCTCATATTCGTCATCTGGCGGAGTGTTTGAATATGCCGGTACTGATGCTGGACGGATACGAGGCCGACGACATCATCGGCACGATCGTTCGGCGAGCTGAGCCGGCCGGGTTCGAATGTTACATGGTTACCCCGGACAAGGATTTCAGCCAGTTGGTGACTCCCCGGACTTTTGTGTTGCGGCCGGGGCGTGCGGGGGATCCGCCGGAAGTGTTGGGCCTGGCTGAAGTGCAGCAGAAGTGGGGTGTCGAGAATCCCCGGCAGGTGATTGATATCCTCGGATTGTGGGGGGACATCTCGGATAATATTCCGGGCGTGCCGGGGATCGGCGAGAAGACGGCGAGCAAATTAATCGGGGAGTATGGCTCGATCGAGCATGTATTAGCGCACGTTGAGGATCTGAAAGGAAAACTGCGGGAGAACCTGGAACAGCACCGCGAGCAGGCGCTGCTTTCGAAGCGATTGGCCACCATCAATTGCGAAGTCCCCATCGAGTTCGACCTCGAACTGCTCAAGCTCCGCCCTCCGAATGAACCGGCACTCAAAAGCCTGCTGGTCGAGTTCGAGTTCAACGCGCTTGGCCGCCGGCTCTTTGGAGCGGACTTCAAAGCCGGGAGAGGCGCGGGTGTGGGTCAGGGTCAAAAGAACAAATCGGCCCGGGAAACCGCCGCGACGACCGAAAGCGCCGAGGTGATCTCGGCGGATGGAATGGCCACAGCAATCACCACAGATGGTGCGCAACTGAGGCGGTTGCACGAGACACCGCACGATTACCAGATCATTGCGGATTCCGAAGGGCGGGCGCGACTTTGGACCAAGTTGTCCGAGGCGCGCGAGATCAGCCTGGAGGTGTGGACGGAGGCTACGGGTCGGACGGAGCGAGCCATAGCGGGTGTGGCGTTTTGCCTGGGACCAGGAAGGTGTTGGGCAGTGCCGGTGCCGGCGGACATTCCTTCGGAGGCCTTCTGGGCGGAAGCGCGGACGGTGCTCGAGAATCCGGATGTGGCCAAGATTGGGCACGATTTGAAGCGGAGCATTTCCCTGCTGAATGGAGCGGGCGTGGCGGTGCGCGGGAGCATGTTCGATGGGATGATCGCGCACGCGCTGGTTGAACCTGATCTTCGGCACAATCTCGATTATCTCGCCGAGGCGTTATTGGGTTATGCCCCCATCCGGCCCGAAGCCGCAGGCGTGAAGCAGACCGAGCTCGATTTCAAAGCGGCGCAACCGGCGGACTGGGCGGAGCCTTTGATGGAGCGCGCGGACCTGGCGGCGCAACTTCGGGAACGGTTGGAACCGCTGTTGCGCGAGCGGGGACAGGAGCGGGTTTTTTATGAGATTGAAATGCCGCTCGTACCGGTGCTGGTGGGGATGGAACGCGAAGGCGTTCGTGTCGACGCGGTGGCGCTGGGAGAATTTGCCGAGCAATTGAGCCGGCAGATGCTGGAGCAGGAAAAGGCGATCCACCGATTGGCCGGCCGTGAATTCAACGTCAATTCGCCGCGGAAGTTGGGGGAGGTATTGTTCGACGAGTTGAAGCTGGTGGAGCGTCCGAAGAAGACCCGGACGGGACAATATGCCACCGATGAACAGACGTTGTTGGCCTTGGCGGTGGATCATGAAATCGTGCGGCGGTTGCTGGATTATCGCGCCTGTAGCAAACTGAAATCGACCTATGCTGATGCATTGCCCCTGGCCATCTCCCCCGGCACCGGCCGGGTTCATACGACCTACCATCAGTTGCTCACCGCCACGGGCCGGCTCAATTCGCAGGACCCCAACTTGCAGAACATTCCGATTCGGACGGAGTTGGGACGCGAGATACGGAAGGCCTTTGTTCCGCGGGACGCGGATCACTTGTTGTTATCGGCGGATTACTCACAGATTGAGCTGCGGATCATCGCCGCGCTGAGCCGGGAGGCAGGACTGCTGGACGCCTTTCAGAACGGGTTGGATGTTCATGCGGCCACCGCCGCGCGCGTGTTTGGCGTGACCCTTGAGAACGTCACCGCCGATATGCGCAGCCAGGCCAAAATGGTGAACTACGGAATTGCGTATGGGATTTCCGCGTTTGGTCTGGCGCAGCGTCTCGGCATTCCCCGTGCCGTCGCCGCCACAATCATCGAACAGTATTTCCAATCCTTCCCGGGAATCCGGAAGTTCATGGAGCAGACGATCGAGTTTGCACGCGAGCGCGGTTATGTCGAGACCGTCACCGGCCGCCGGCGCTATCTGCGAGACATCCGATCCGCGAACGGGACGGTGCGGGCGGCGGCGGAACGGAATGCCATCAATGCCCCCATCCAGGGCACGGCGGCGGACATGATCAAGCTCGCCATGATCCGGATACAGTCGGAGATCTGGCGGCGTGGGCTACGGAGCCGAATGCTGCTCCAGGTTCATGACGAATTGGTGTTCGATCTTTGGATCGCGGAACGAGATGAATTGTCGGCGCTGGTGGAGGAGCACATGCGCACGGCGATGTCGCTCGAAGTGCCCATCGTGGTTGAATTGGGGGTGGGCAGGAATTGGCTCGAGGCGCACTGAAAGCTTCAAACAAAACGGAAACCGGGCGAGGTGTCACCTCTGACCCTGCCGCAACATAAAGAACGATTCTGTGAACAGTTATCGGCTCTATGACGCGCACAATCATTTGCAGGATGAACGGCTGAAGGCCCGGCGTCCGGAGATCCTCTCCGCCCTCGAGCGGGAACGGATAGAGCTCATGGTCGTGAACGGATCGACGGAGTCCGACTGGGCGGAGGTCCGGGACCTTGCCCGGGGATGCCCGCGTGTGCTCCCGTCGTTTGGGTATCATCCCTGGTATATCGCGGACCAGAAACCGGGATGGCTCCAAACGCTGAGCGATTACCTTGCGCAGGTGCCGTCTGCGGTGGGCGAGATTGGTCTTGATCGTTGGATTCGAGGCGCGGATCTGCCCCGGCAGGAGGAAGCCTTCGTGATCCAACTCCGGCTGGCAGCCGAGCGGAACCTGCCCGTTAGCATTCATTGTCTGAAGGCCTGGGGACGCCTGTATGACCTGCTCCTCGCCGAAACGCGCCCAAGCTGCGGATTTCTCCTGCATTCCTACGGCGGGCCGATCGAGATGGTAAGGCCATTCGCGGCGTTAGGCGGTTATTTCTCGTTTCCCGGGTATTATCTGCATGAACGGAAAACCCACCAACGGGAGACATTTCGGAGCGTGCCACCCGATCGCTTATTGGTCGAGACGGACGCGCCGGACCAGCCGTTGCCAACAGGATTGGTCCGTTATCCGGTGGCAAACGACGATCAGGGCAGGACGGTGAATCATCCCGCGAATCTGGTGGCGGTCTACGAGGGTTTGGCGGAATGGCTGCACGAACCGGTGGATAGTCTGGCGGAGAAGACCGAACGCAATTTTCGACAATTGTTCGCGCCGGTATTGCGGCTTCGGCAAGGAGAGGGTTTGGCTGCGGGGTGAAATTTCGGGGCTAGATGGGATCGCGGAGTCCGGGTGTATTTGAAAAGTCCGGGCAGGTGACAAGACGATCGACCATGAAGGCGGCGGCGGCGAGGCCGAAGGCCCCGGTGAGGAAGCTGGCGGTGCCATAGCCGCGGTGGCAGTCCAGGCGCAGGTCGGGCGCCGCGGGTCGATTCCGAGAGACGGAACCATCGTGTTGGGGGTAAACGACGGGTTCGGGGGAATAGACGCTATCGACACCGAACACCTTCGGCGAGGGTGGATAACCGTAATCGGACCGGAGGACATTGCGCACGACCACGAGGAGCCGATCGTGGGTGACCCGGGCAAGATCCGCGATCCGAATGGCGGTGGGATCTCGTCGGCCGCCGGCGGCGCCGGCCGTGATGACCCGTATTTTCTGAAGCCGGCACTTTGCAATGAGGAGCGCCTTCAGGACGGGTCGATCGATCGCATCGCATACGTAGTCGTAGCGAGTGGCCAGCAGGGCATCCGCGTTGGTCGCGGTGAAGAACGCCTGGATGGGATGGACGCGGCATTCCGGGTTGATGGCATGAATCCGGCCGGCCATGGCCTGAACCTTCGGTTGGCCAAGCTGATCGGCGAGGGCGTGGAGTTGGCGGTTGGTATTGCTGATGCAGACCTCGTCAAAGTCAACAAGGGTGAGCTCGCCCACGCTGGAGCGGGCCAGAGATTCTGCCGTCCAGGAACCGACTCCGCCGAGCCCGATGATGCAGATGTGGGCCTGGCGCAGACGCTCCGCACCAGCGTGGCCGACGAGACGTTGGATCCCGCCAAAACGGGCTTCGAAAGGATCCATTTCCAGTTAGGGCCGAGAAGACGGGGACTTCCTGGTATCGGCAGCGAAGCGGAAAGGGGTGCCGCCGATGATTTGATCGCTGGTAATGGTGGGGCACCAGTACTTTTCGATATGCGCGGTGACGAGATCGTTGCCGGTGAAGTGATCGACGTGGGGCGGGCGGCGGGAGTTGTACATGCTATCGGTCAGATCGCGCATCAGGACGACGTTTTGGCCGAGGCTGACGAGTTGACGGATGGCGAAAGGCCGGCCGAGCACACACATGTTTTGATGGACACCCATGATGATGGTGTTGGTGATATTCCGTTGGTGCATGAGATAGTAGGCTTCCGGGCCGTCGGTGATGGCATCCTGGTCGCGAATTTCAATCGAGGCTATCTGACGGCGCCAGGGAGAACCTTGCGCGCATGCGGGGTCGTCGTTGCAGCCACCGTCCGAGTCGTCGATCGGCAATGGAGGTTCATGGCTGGGGATCCGGTCCAGGCACGTTGCCTGGATGGATTGGAGGTCGACTTTGGGCGCGCTTTGCGCCAGGCGGCGGCCGGGATAGTCGCGGTAAAAGTCCATGGTTTCGCTCGGGCAATGGATAATCAGGAGGCCGCGCTGTCGGAGGGCGCTGACGACGTGGTTCATGCGCGGGGCCATCTCGGCGACGCGGGCGGTCGCGCCACGGCACCAATGTTGATCCCACATGTCGCAAATGACTACCGCGGTGTGCGCGGGATCCCAGTTGACCGACTTCTGCCCGACTTGCCACTCGTCCTTATTGGACTCGGCCTGAACGAGACTGCGCAAGCGCAATTCCAATGGCGCGCCGCAAAGGCGATTCGGGGCGGGGGCGAGGACGAGCAAGGCGAGCGAGGCAACGCAGAGACGTTGGCGTCCACTCGACGTTCGAATTTGGCCTGGGCGCGGTACGAAGTCACGAATGCACATGGCCCACAGAATAATCCGCGGGGGCGGTTTGGCAACCCCGGGCAGATGACGGCGGGCAGGCGGTCTGAGGGGATTACTCGGCGGTGATGGCGATGAGGAAGGGGGCGGTATCGCTCATGCCGGAGAGGAAATCGATCGAATGGATCGACAGGTTGGGGTGGGAATTGGTCCAGGAGTATTCGTAGAGGCGGATGCCACGGTCCTGCGAGAGGCTGGCGCTGTTGGCGCTGGTCCAGACGACGTCAGCGTCGGGAGGGGGTGCGGGATCCTGGGGCGAGAACCACCAGTCGGCGATATTTCTGCCGAAAACGAGTGGGATGGCCTCCAGAGCACCGTTTTCAAAATGGACGATGTATTGGCCGACATAGGCGCCGCGGTTGGCGTTCCAGCCTGAGCCATGCAGGAAGTGGAGACGATGGCAGGTCTGTTGGATGGGAATGTCTTTGATCTGGCGTGGGAATCGTTGGGCGGCGCCCTCGGCTCCGGCCAATTGGACGATGCCGCGGATGTCAAAGTCCACATCACCCAAGCGCTGGACGCCCTGGGGGAGCCGGGCGAGATCATTGCCGGAGACTTGGCGGTGCCAGTCCTCCAGGAGCGAGGCGTTGTAGTAGCGGGTCAGATCGATCAATTGGGGAGGAGTCCCCGGATCCCGAGGGACAAATGCACTCCGACGGACGGGAATGCCGGAGAACTCCGCGAAGCTTGCCGAAGTTCGTACGGGCTGGGGAGGGCGAACGAGGAATTCGAACTGACGTGGTTTGCGAAGCCAGAACCGGGCGTCATGCCAGGGGCCACCGTGAGCGGGTAGCACGAGAAAGTAATCGTTGCCCTCGCGGTATTCGCTGGTCTCGACCTGCCGCCCCTCCGTATCCAGGGCGCTGAATCCGACTCGAACCGAAGAATCGCCCTCATGTGCAATGTGGAGAATGAGGAACGGCCGTCCGGCGGCGATGACAACCGGGTTGAGCTGCGGAACGGGGGTATCGGCGCGACGAAACTTGAACCAAGCCTCGCCGATGAGGTTTTGTTCAATGGAGGAAAGCTCTTGTGGAATGACCTTTCCATCTTCCACCCGGAATCGACCCGGTCCGGCGATCCCGCGAAACTCGACGGCCAGTCCGTTGAGGGACCGGTTTTGTTGGCGCGCGTCGAGATGGCCCGGCGAAGGCGGAGTCAGGTCGCCGAGTGACCAGATGTCGGCGGGGTTTGCGGCTGCCGCCTGAGCAGTTTGGTAGAGCGTGGTCTTGACGGCCCAGGCGGTTTCGTGAGGGCAAAGTCCAGTTTCGGGCTGGAGGGGCAAAAGTGATTTGGAATTGCCGGTGGCATCGTAGAGGGTCAACGAATCGGGTTTCCATTCGGTGGAGAGGGTTCCATTCCAGAAGGCCTGCCAGGTCAGGCGGGTGACTGGGAGCTCAACTGGAGCGCCGTGCCAATCGTATTTTGCGAGCGAGGTCTGCACATCCGTGAGGGTGACCGTCAGGTCTTGTTCCCGGCGGGTTTGGGGCAACGCTTCGGGCCGCCAGACGGGATAGTCGCGGTAGACGGGATTGGGCAGTTTGAATTCTGCAACCGGCTGTTGTTCGAGATTGTAGAGAAGCAGGCGGATGGTCCTTTCGCGGCGCGGAAAGCAGGTGGCGGCGCCACTGGCGACGATGAAAGAGGCATCCGCGGGCGCGAGAGGCAGGAGGTTGACGGCATCGTAATCGCCAGTGGCGTTTCGATCATGCCGGAGGACACGGCGATTGCCGAAAAAAGTGCAGTCATCAGAATCTACGAATTCGAAATAGGACCACCAATCGAAGTTGAGGTAGACGCCGCTGTTGGTGTCCTGGCGAGTGATCCAAAAGGTGAGGGTATTCGCCGGGGTCTGAATGTCGAAGCTGGGCTTGGGGATGGACCGGCCCCCGGCATTGAGGTGTCGGGGGAACCAGGCATCGCGGAATCGGCCGGGTTCGTAGTGGTGCTCACTTCCGTAACTTACGGTATCGAGGGTGAGCAGTGTGCCGTCGGGCAAAACGGCCTTCAAACCCAACGGATGCAATCGAAGGTTATTGACCAGCAGCAGGAACAGTAGGGCAGCCAGGGTAAACATGCCGGCAAAAGCGATGACCACGCCCCGATGAAAGGCTTTGCGTTGTCGGCGCGTTTCCGCCTCGGGCATGTTGTGGTGGATCCAATGCTCATCAAAAGCGACCTGGTAAATCCGGTTCCGGATGTGCAGTGCCCCGCCGTGGCCGGTGATCAGCCCGGACAATTTCAAGGCGCAGACCAGGGGGTTACGCTCGTTATCCGGGACCCTGCGGCCACGACGAACGGTCCGATACAAGGAGAGGAGGGCGGCGATATCGAGGTCGCTCCGCAAGATCCGTTGTCGGACAAAAATGAGGTTGTCGTCCCTCTCGCGGGCGCTCGCCTCGAGAAAAAGATGGGTGCAGACTTGATCCACAATGCGCGGAGCAGGCAGCGGCGGCGGGACGGATCCCGCAGGCGGTGGAAGTTCTTCGGCGTTGGCCGGATGCAACCGGTCGACCACACTTTGACAGAGGCGCTGAGTGAGGAAAGGCTGCCCCCCGGTCCAGTAAAGAACACGACGAAGGAGGATCCGGCCGGTCTCGGGATTTGCACTGAGACCCTGGGCGAGCGGGAGGCTCTCCGCTTCGGTGAAATCGTGGACTTCGATGCGCCGTCCGATGTTGAATGGGGTCAGGCGCGGGTCGCGGATGAGGTCGGTGGGAGTGGCGACGCCGAGCAGGCCGAAGGTGAGCCGATCGAAACGGGAGTCCTGAGCTCGACGATTGTAACATTCGCGGATGGCGGCAAAGAACTCGTCGGTGGAGAACGGCAGACTGCGGACGGTATCGATTTCGTCGATGAAGATGACCGCGCGTTGCTCGGGCTGGGAGTGCAGAATCCATTCAATGGCGGAGATCCAGCGTTGGAGCGGGCCCCCAGTGGGAATGGGCACGCCAAAGTTCAAGCAGTGGCTCCTCGAGCTCGAGTTGTTGCCCGAGCCGGCCGATCAAGCCATCGTACCATTGCTCGGGAGTGAGGTTCTGGCCAATCGAAGTCAGATCGAGAACCGCCACCCGAATACCTTCCCGCCGAAGCCGAACCACGGAGCGGACCATGAGTGATGATTTCCCCATTTGACGTGGGGTGAGCACGTAGCAGAACTCCCCGTTCAGGAGGCCCTGGTAGAGCTCGCGGTCGGCCTGGCGCTCGACGTAGCAGAGCGCGTCCGGGCGCAATGTCCCACCCGTGACGAAAAAAGCCGGACTCGGTTTCATCGGAAGAGGTCCATTACCTGCAGGAAGTATAGAACGGCACGAAACCGTTGGCCAACTTCAAACGTGCGGCGCCACAAACGCGAATTGCCTCATATAAAGAGCAACCAGAGAATGGTCTTTCGGCGGCTTCACCTTAATCGAGCTCTTGGTGGTCATCGCCATAATCGCGATCCTGGCGAGCTCGCTGTTGCCGGCGCTGAGCCAGGCCAAGCACGCGGCGGAAATGGCGGTATGCAGAAACAACCTGCATCAATGGGGGATCGCGCTGCAGCTCTATGTGACCGACTTCCAGGTGTACCCGCTCTTGCAGGTGCGGACCGAGACTACCCCGCGTCCCGGATCTCTCTACAAGTATGAGCGGTTGGAGCGATACACAGATACGAAGTGGGATGTCTGGCATCCAGGAATTCCAAAATCCCGACCCTCGGGCGTCCACGTCTGCCCAAGCTATCTTCGGCACGGAAGTTTTCTCTTTCAGGCGAAACAACTACGGGTGAAGGTTCTGGTCTTCTCGGAGCTGCCCGATGTCAGATGGGCGAATTCCCGTAGGGACGGCATACCAGGCTCCAGTTTCTGGTGCGGTGACAGAATCATGGCTGGACAGAATCATACGGCACTTCTTCACCTCCCATTGAACCCAACCGCCTATCCTCTCGAGGAATTTTGGCGAGATGGGCACTCCCACGATCCGAGTGATACCGACTATGACACTTGGACAGTGCTCACTGACCGAAACCCGCGGGATCAACACGGGCAGACTTCGCACCTCACACGCGAGGCGATCGAAGATTTGGATGCCTACGTTCTTTCTCTGCAGCCCTGCCCGGCTCGGCGGCTACAAAGACGGGAAGAACTGCAGTGGGCTCGAATCCAAATCGTAGATTCCGGGGAAAGGGGTGGAGTTTCACAGCAGGGCGCGCGAGGCGTCCGGACATGTCAATTGTCGAACCAATGTGCGCCGTTGGAACGATCACCTTTCTGATGGGCTTAGTGGTCTGTTTCATAAATACGGTCACGTTCGTTGCGCCCAATTTGGCCTGAGGCAAGGCGCGAGGGCGAGAGTGTATCCCCTGCGATACTCGACCGACCGAGCAACGCCGCCCCAGGCCAAATTCGGCGCAACCCTCCGGGCGGCCGTTCTTTTTCGGCCAGACTTCGTTGCTCGCGCCTTACAGACCGCTGCGGGTATGCTCGTTGCTCGCGCCTCGTCTGGCCGAAAAACCCCTGGCCGCGAACGTAACCGTATTTATGGAACAGACCACTTAGCCGGACGCGGGCGTAGCCGATGGCATTCGGTCTATCGGTCTGAGTTCCCAGCAGATCGAGGGTGTCCGAGGGCCGCGAACCGGCGCGGGGTGTGGCGGTGAAGAAAGAGGTGAAGGCTTCCGCAAACGGAATGAGTGTTGAAGGGCCGGGTTCACCGTTCGCGCGCACTTCGAAGAGACGATTCTCGGAGACGGTTGTACCGTCGGCCCGGATGCCGCTGAGGTAATAGACGACATATAACCGGTTGGACGCAGTAATATGAAACCGGGGAGCGGACGCGATTACGCCGGCCTCGCCTTCCCGGGCCTCGATGAGGGTGCGGCGCAGGTCGACCTGTCCGTTGCGGATGACGGCGTAGTTGAGTTGGTGATTCTGCCGGGCATCCGGGAAGAAGCGATCGCGGAGGCGTTCGTCGATGGCGCGCTCGGTCCATAGGAGGTGCACGGAATGGTCGGGCGCGACCCAGAGATCGCCCGGTGAGATCCAGCCACAAGTCGCCTCCCGGCTCGCGATCTCGATCCAGGGCCGGAAGTCCTGCCGGGTGATGTCGGGCGACCAGGTGAAGAAGAGTCGACGGAAATCGTAATCCCATTCGCGGCCGGTCAGTTTCTTTTTGAAGGCGCGCCATTCGAGATTGGGTTCGATGATGTCGGTGACGCCGCAGAAGAACACGGCGTGGTCTTGCAGGGCGATATTGGGGTAACAGACGCGAACGGGTTGCGGCGTGTCGTAGCGGGACTCGACCGGCCAACGCAACTGGCCGCTGGCGGACCAGGTATCGGTGCCGTCGCGGAAGGACCACTCGGCATGGGCGTAATCGATGTTCTGGAACAGAATGAGTTCGTGGTTGCGAGCGTCGGCGGCGAAGCTGCGATAGGAGTGTTCCGTGAACCGGGGGTCGCCCGACCAACCGGGAAGGAGGCGTTGAAAGGGAGCCTGCAGGTCCGACAGATCGAACTGAAGGATTTGGGGCTCGGCTGGCCCGGCATAAGTCTCGGTGCCAGCATTTAGTGTGGGATTGGCGGAAAGAAACAGCCGGGTATCCGGGAAAATGGCGAGCGGCGAAGGCTCCCGGGTGCGTCCGGTTGGATCGGCGAGGAGGAGATTCCAGTGGTCGGAGGCGCGATTGAAGAGGAGCCAGCGGACGTTATTGAGGGGTTTGGCGTTGGGGATTGTTTCGAGGCCACTGGCGAAGATCTGATTGCCGGATCGGACCAGGCACGTCGAGCCGCTGCACCACATTGGTCCAGCGCCGTTATCCGCCGGTGTGTAGGAGTAGACACTCTCCTCGACCTCGACAATGGGCTGCAGGTTCGGTTCGGGTGGGAGCTGCGGAGCTGCGGCTGGTGACAGAACCGCGATGATCCCGATGCCGGGGATTAATGGAATCAGGCGCATAGGAGGAGGCGTTCAGGGAGTCGGTTGGCAGGTCAAGGGTGCTGTGGTGGTTTCCGGAAAGCTTAGTTCTGAGGTGAAGACGTCCTGGAATTCAGGATCTTCGCCGAGCGGGACATGTTCAATTCTGCGTCGCAGATCCGGGAAAGAGCCGTCGTGTTCGTGGAGGCCGAACAGGGCGATTTTTGCGCCGAGCAGCGCGGTATTCCCGGCAGGCTGGACACGGTCGACGGGGAGTTGCAGCAGGCCGATGCGTCGGGCGCTTTGGCGGTTGATGTAGTTGCCGAACGCGCCGGAAAGATAGACTTTGGAAACGGCGTAACCGGGCGCGCCCCATTTGCGGGCGAGCATCTGGATGCCGGCGGCGATAGCCCCCTTGGCGAGCTGTAGTTCGCGAATATCGGACTGGGTGAGACTGAGGGAGGACGTGAGGGTAATGGTCGGGGGCTGCGTGAGGCGTCCGCTGGAACAGATTAGACCGAGATCGAGGGAGGTTGCCACTGCATCCACCAGCCCGCTGCCGCAAATGCCGCGGGCCTCGCCGTCGCCAAGAACCTGGCAAACGAGCTGACCGGCGTCGGCGGAGACGGCGGCAATAGCGCCGGTGGCGGCGCGCATTCCGCAGGAGATACGGGCGCCTTCGAAGGCTGGACCCGCGGCGGTTGAGGCGCAGAGGATGCGATCGCGATTGCCAAGGACAATTTCGCCATTGGTGCCGAGGTCCATAAGGGCGGTGAGCTCCGTGGCTTCATGAAGTCGGGTGGCGAGGATCCCGGCGAGGATGTCGCTGCCGACGAAGCCGCCGAGATTCGGCAGAAAACGGACGAGCGGGTTGCCGGGCAATTCCCAGCCAAGACGGTCGGCGGGAAGACGTTCGAGATCGAGGTGGTCGGTTTCAAAGGGGCTGCTCGCGAGGGGTTCAATGTCGAGGCCGCAGAACAGATGGTGCATAACCGTATTACCGGCGAGAACCACATGTGCGAGGTGGGCGGTTAAATCTTCAACGGAATAGACCATCTCAGCGATCATTTCGCCGATCTGTTCGCGGACGATCCCCGTGAGGATGGCGGGATGGTTTCGCGCAAAGTCGATCCGGCTCATGATGTCCGTGCCGTGGACTGCCTGGGGATTGAGCCCGGTGCGAACGGCCAGGACGTGGCCGGTCGCGAGGTCGAGCAATTGAGCGACGACGGTCGTGGTGCCGAGGTCGACGGCAACGCCCAGACCGGGCTGAGGCGTGAAGGGGAAGTCCGACTGATCGGCCAGGATCGGGATTTCCCATTGAGCGAGCTCGAGTTGCAAGTCCGAGTGGGCGTGGGCGCGGCAGGCGAGGCGCCAACCCGCTTCGAGTTCCGCGGGCGACAATCGATCGAGGTCGTCTTGAGTTGGGGGGAGGGATCCGTGGAGCACTTTGACCCGACAGCCCTTGCATCGACCGCGGCCGCCGCAGGGAAACTCGACGCCATGGTCGAAGAGGAGATGATGGAGGGGCGTGCCCGGATCGATGCTGAGGATTTTGCCTTGCGGGAGGATCTCGATCTGGACCGGGCGTTTCACGGGAGTTCGGCCATGGCCCAGCCCGTCAGGGGGCGTGATTATGGGCATAGCGGCAAAGGGCGGTCAGATTTGCCTGCGGGGTGTCGCGCGGCACTTCGCAGCCCGCCCCGACAATGTAACGTGGACCGGCCAGCCGATGGCACTGGGAGATGGCCGCCGTGATCTTCGCGGGTTCGCTATCGCGCAAGGCGGTGACGGGATTGATGTTGCCGAGCAGGACCTGGTCCGGTCCCATGGCGCGGCGCGCCTCGTCGAGCGGCGAGAGCGAATCCAGGTCCACAATCGCACAGCCGAGGCGGCCAAAACCGTCGAGGCAGAACCGGGTATTGCCGCAGACGTGCAGACGCACGCGAGTTCCCATGGCATGCAATCCATCGACCAGCTTCTTCTGGAAGGGCCAGACCAATTCCTGATAAATACGGGGGCCGACAAGCGAGGCGGCGGCATCCCCCACACCGATGAGGTCTGCGCCCGCGTCCACCTGCGCGCGCGCGAAGCGCAACTCGAGCTCGACGACGAACTCGAAGAGGTCGCGAACGAACCCCGGGTCATCATAAAAATCGAGCATGAGTGTGTTGATGCCCCGAAGATCGGCGCCCTCGGCACAGGGCCCTTCGATCCAGCCCTCGACGACATTATCATGGCCGGCGCGTTCGTGGAGGAGGGCGACGGCTTTGACGCCGTTATGCATGCGGCCGCCGCCCAAGGGATCCGGCAGCTTCAAGCCCACCAGGCTTTTCTTGTCCGCAAGGAGGGCGCGCGCCTCGGCCAGGGCCACCGGCGTGTTTTCAAAGTATTCGACTTGAGCCCCGCAATCGGCGGCCTCGCGGGCGGGATCGGACATCGTGTTGACGTAATCGAATTCGAACTGTTCGGCGGTGCGGAGTTGGGCTTCGACGAGCACGCGGAAGTCGGTGCAGTAATCATGGTAGCGGGCGCCGATGAGATCGCCGGCGAACATCATGGTGATCGGCATCAGGGGCAAGCGATCGACCGGTTGCCCCGCCAGATGATTGAGGACTCGCTCTCGACTATTCATGCTAATGCTCGATGACCTCCGGGCGCACCGATCTGTTCGGCGCTGGTGAACGGGCTTCAACGACCGGCACGTTGGGGCATGATCTCCGCCAATCCTCGTATGAATTCGGGCGTGGTGCCGCAGCAGCCACCGAGAAAACTCGCTCCCGCCTCCAGCAAGGGCAGCGCCTGGGCGGCAAATTCGGCCGGGGAAGTTCGGTATTCCACCCGGGCGCCGATCCTTTCCGGCATTCCGGCATTGGGTTTGATCCAGACGGGCAGCCCGGTGACGCCAGACAACCGCCGGCAAACCGATCCGAAAGTGCCGATGCCCTGTCCGCAGTTGGCGCCAACGACATCCGCGCCCGCCGCGACAAGGGTTTGAACCGCTTGTTCGGGAGTGACCCCCATCAACGTGCGATCCTTGTCTTTGCCACAATCGAACACCATACAGGCAACGACCGGAAGGCCGGTCGCGTGAGCCGCAGTCACGGCCAAACGCGCCTCGTCGAGGTCGGTCATGGTTTCCACGACCAAGGCATCAGCTCCGGCTTCGGCGAGGATGGCGGCTTGTTCTTCGAAAGCGGTGAGCAGTTCGGTTTCGGTGATTTCACCGGCGAGCAACATTTTTCCGCTGGGACCCATGGAAGCGAAGACGCGCGCGGCATCCCCGGCGGCTTCCCGGGAGAGGACGACGCCTTGCTGATTGAGCTCGCGGAGATGGTCGGCCGCGCCCGATTCGCCAAGGCGAATGCGATTGGCGCCGAATGTATTGGTCAGGATTATTTCACTGCCGGCGTCGACATACGCCCGGGCTACCGCGGCAACCTCCTCCGGGTGTTCGATATTCCAGACGTCGGGAAACTCGCCGATGGCCAATCCCCGAGCCTGAAGTTGCGTACCCCAGGCGCCATCGGTAATGAGCGGACCGCGGGCGATCAATTCCCGGATGAACGGATGCATGGCGTCAGGAGGAGGATGATCCGGTCGGGATGGCGGCCATGACCTTGCGCGCTAAGGCGACGGCATCGACGGCGGTGGCGCCGAATCCGTCCGCACCGATCTCGTCGGCGAAGCGTTGGGTGATGGGCGCGCCGCCGATCAGGACCTTGACTCGATCGCGGAGGCCGGCGGTCTTCAGGGCCTCGATCGTGCCACGCATGGACAACATGGTAGTGGTGAGGAGGGCGGACATGGAAATGATGTGGGCGTTCTGTTGGTGGGCCGTATCGACAAACTTGGCCGGGGCGACATTCACACCGAGATCGATCACTTCAAACCCGCCGCCTTCGAACATGGAGGCGACGAGGTTTTTGCCGATGTCATGGAGATCGCCTTTGACGGTCCCAATAACCACCCGGCCGGCGGGTTCGGCGCCACTGGCGGCCAGCAGCGGCCGAATCAGTTCCAGCGCGCCCTTCATTGCGCGTGCCGAGAGCAATAATTCCGGGACAAAATAGTCGCATTTCTCGAAGCGCTGACCCACTTCGTCCATGGCCGGGGCAAGGTGCTCGTTAACGAGCACCAGCGGTTCTACCGCGTCCGCCAGGGCCTGTTCCGTCAGGTTCCGCGCAGTGGTTGCATCGCCGTTGACAACGGCCTCAAAGAGTTTGGATAAATCCTGCATGGTACGTAGTGGGATGCGGTGCGTTCTTGGATCAATTTGCTAATCGGGCTTCACGCTTGACGCAAGCCAATTCCTTCGAGCGCACCGGCGAGTTCTTCGTGCGGGTGACTGAGACGATGGGAATGCTCGTGTTGGAGATCTGCATTTCCCCCGGTGTGCCGTGATGTTGCTTTTTTCTGGCGGTGAGTACAACAATCGTCTCGAAACCGAAACCTAACATCCTCGTGAAACACATCGTCATCCTATTATCACTTGTCGTCGCCCTGGCAAACACCGCCATCGGGGCCCAGTCCGCACCGGTCACCCTGACCCTTCGGAGCTACCAAACGTTTACGGAAAACTTCACCGCCGTCGTGGATGCGGTCTCTCCCGGCTCGGCCAGCGAGGCCCTGGAAGACATGCGCAGCGGTCTGGGCATCCAGGAACTGAAAGGCATCGATACCGCGCGTCCCTGGCAGATTGCGGTCTGGGTGGAGACTCTGGGTGTTCCTCCGTGCGTGAGCATTCGCGTGCCGGTGTCGGATTTTGCCGCATTCCGGGACGGGCTTAACCCCGGGGTGCTAAAAGGCCGGGAAGATCAAGGCAACAAGATCCAGCAGGTGGAGGATTATGCCGTTATTTGGATGGAATTCGGTTCGCCTTCAGAGACGGCCGCGGCCGCCGAGAAGGCCTGGAAACCGGACATGCTGGATGCCAGCGGCGGGGTGGTGCGGCTGATGTTGAAGCCGAGTTCGGCCTTGCGCGAGGAGATGGCCGGCGCGGTCGGCATGGGACGGATGGCAATAGGCGCCGCATTATCGAGCCAGGGTCAGCAGGCGGCCCCGGGGCTGGATCCGAAGGTGATGGCGGAACTGATGGGAGTTTATTTCGATGTGATCGAAACGGTGGTCAAAGGATTCGAATCCCTGGATCTCAATCTGGATCTCAAGGGAAACAAGGTTCTCTTAAAGGAGACGATTGTTCCGGTGCCAGATTCCGTACTGGCGGGATGGTTGAAAGTTAAGGAAGGCGAGCTCGGTGTGCTCAGACCCTATCTGGTGGGAGACGCGCCCATGGGTATGGCGATGCGATTTGAAGAGAATGAAGGGCTGATGCCCACGATCAATCGGTTCATTGCGCTCAGCTTGCAAGTGCAGGGCCTGCCGGCGGACTCGGACGTGGTCCAGCAGACGGAAGAATTGGTCAGGAAATTCGTGCCCTTTCAGTTCGCGGGTACCCTCGAGATGAACCAAGGCATACAATTCGGCGGCATTTACCAGTTCCCCGGAAAAGATTCGGCGGTTGTTTATGATTCCATGAAGGATTACCTGCGCCACACCATGCAGAGCCAGGTGGGCGAGGGGAAACCCTACTCGAGCCTCACCTTTGAGGATGGCGTGCGCCGGTCGAATGGCGTCGCCGTGGATCGCGCGACGATGGCGCTCAATCTAGAGTCGCCCATCTACCAGGCGCCGGGTCAGAAGGAGATGGTAAAAAACCTCATGCCAGATGGGAAAATGACCGTCGAATATGCGCTCAAGGGAAAAGACCTCCTCATGGGGACACCCGGGCGGCTCGATGCCATTTTGGCCGGACCTCCGGCGGGTGCCACTTACCAGCCCACGGGAGTCAATCCGCACACGATGGCTTATGGTTTCATGAATGTGTTCAAGTTCCTTCCACCCATCCTGGCGGCGAATCCGATGATGTCCGAGGAAGACAAGGCGCGGTTCAACAAGGTTGATTCGGAGGGAACCGCCTTCGATTTCCGCATCGACATTGACAATCAGTTCGATTATCTCGCCAGCATACCGTTGAAGTTCTTCCGCACGATTGGTCAACTCGCCGAGCAATAGAGGCCCGGATGATCCGAGTATCGGGATGCATCCAGTCCGAGTGTCTCGACCGGACTCGCCGGCACCGATGGCTCGCGTCTTATGCCCGGCTCAAGCGTTGCGTTCAGCAATGAACCGCTTAGCCGTTATGATTCGTTTCAACCACGAATGAACGCGAATAAACGCACGTGCGGGGACAGTCGCTCAACAACGTGAACTCAGTCACTGAATAGTGACCGTACCGGACTCATTTTCGTTTTGTGTTGTTCTGCAAGGTGGGCGAGCAGCCGCGTTCGAGCGACTGGCAATAGATGCATTGCGTCCAGAAGGTTTAGGACTGGCCATGTCTTGTCCAGATCGTCCGCAAGCCGAAGCTCCGCTTGGAATTGGTCGCGTTGCTCACCCTGAGCCTGTTCGGTTGCGGCGCGCTGCTCGATCATCGTCACGCGGCCGGGCGCAATCCGGAACAGCCGTGCGATCTCCTGGCGTGTTGCGCCCTGCGCACGCATCTCAACGATCCGTCGGTTACGCTGGCGGGTGGTGGTCATGGTGTAGAAACCAAGACTGATTCGTTCACCTGGAGTGCCAGGGGCCACATGGTGGCCAACGAGAACTGAATGTAACGGTAACAGTGCAGCGTCACGCCATGCACCCCGGCGCGGCGACAGACGCGCGTGAACTCGGTCGCGCGATGCCCGGAATTCAGCTTCCGCAGCTTCGGGAAGAACGCCCCGGTCGCCGGCAAAGTTCTGAGAACGGCCTCGACTTCGTCGCCGAAGTGAATCATGGAAACCGTCCGCGTCTTCTTGCGGGCGAAGCTGATGACCCGCGCCGACCAGTCCACGTTCTCGGACCCAAGGAAAGCCACGTCCGATTGCGATGCGCCGAGAAACCAGCAGAGTTGATAGAACACCAAGCACAGCATCTTCGGCCCACTCTCGGCATAATACCGCTGCGTTGGGCGCAGCACAGGGCTGGCCGTGCAGAATCGAAACTGGTTACTAGCTGCCTGATTTGAATGGCGGAGACTCCATCGCCTTCTTGCCTTGGACAAGCACCAGGCACCACTTCTTGGCTCTCGTGACTGCGTTATACAACAGTCGGCGTTTGTGCTGGGCGTCACCGCCCACCGTGTGCGGCCAAATGACGATGACACCTTCAAATTCTCGGTTCTTAGCTTGGTGAACCGTCATCGCCGGGAAGCGCCCTCTGTTTGAATGAGAGAAGTGTCGGCGCATTGAGAATAGTCGATTGATTTGCCGCTGCACTTCGCTCCGCCCGAAGTGGGTCTGACCGCTTACCCGGCGCTGGCGATCAGCCCATTCAGTAATTGGTCCACCAGGAAAAGCGCCGTTCAGGTTCCCGATGTGCGTAAACAAGCCGTCAGTGGACACCGCCTCCGGCAGTGCAAGTGTCCGCATCGTCGCTTCGACCTCGTCATCATCTGTGGATTCCCAACCACAGCGGTAATCGCGCTCAGCAACGCTGACAGCGTGTCCAAGCATTCCTGGCTTTCTGCGACCACTCCCACGATACCCTCATAGGCGACCAAGTCGGCCTTTACGCCGCCCTCCGTAGATTTCTTGGACAGATAATCGAACAGGTCGGCTTCCGACCCTGGCGTCGCGGGAAGCCAAGGCCCCAGGGAGGGCAAAATCCCAGGCGCTGCCGACACTATCCAACAGAAGATGTGTTCAAGCGTCTGTCCGGCTCCCCACCGGATCACGGTTCTCGGTGGATTTGCCAGGCCGAGCAGACCGTTGAGGTAACTGTTCCCCGCTGCATCTCCGTCGATCAGAGGAACGACGCTGGGATGAACGCAGCGCAGCGCCTCGAAGGTCGCCAACACCGCAGCATCATGGGTTGCCGCGTTGTGCAGCGGGCAGAGCGGGACTGTTGCGTTTTTCCAGAAAGACGCGGTAGTATCTCGTCGGTCGTAAGCCGGTCGATGTCGTCGATCACGACCAAGACAGGACGCGGAAGTGACGCTAGGCTGATCGTACGAGCCATCAAGGAGCCGTGGTTTGCGGCATGGCTGGGTCCCGAGGGAAGCGCCGGGCAGCCTGCGGTCTACTCCTCGATCGAGGGCCGCTTTTTTCTCTACGACCCTATGCAAGGGTTCTACCTTCAGGTCAATCAGCAGGTGGTGGAAAAGCGGCTTACCGCGCTGATGCGCGAAATCGCCAAGACCTGCAAGCACCCGGCCATCGACACCAAGCCCATCGAGTTCAACTACACGTGCAACAAGCAGACCTCAGCGATCGTGACCAAGGCAAAGGGCATCATTGACGTGCCTGACACTTTCTGGGACCGCGAAGAGCTGTTGCTGCCGTGCAAGAATGGTGTGCTGGACCTCGGTGAGGAACCGCCGCAGTTGAAGCCGCACTCGCCGGACTACCACTTCCGGGGTTTGCTGGGTGTCGCCTTTGACGCCAACGCAGAGTGCCCCCGCTGGTTGGAGCTGCTTCGTCGTGCTCTGCCAGAGGATGATGTTGACCTGCTTCAGCGGTTCGCTGGCAGCCTGCTCTTGGGCCGCAACCTGGCCCAGAAGATCGTCATGCTCACCGGCACCCCGCAGAGCGGCAAGGGCGTCATCGCCAGGGTTCTGACCCAAATCATTGGGCCGGACAACGTCGGGACGCTCAGAACGAAAGCCTTGGACGGTCGATTCGAGATGAGCCGACTGGTGAAAAAAGTCCTGGCCTACGCGCCCGACGTTAACGAGCGGTTCATGAGCGAGACCGGCGCGCACCTGCTCAAGGCCATTTCGGGAGAGGACCCGTTCTCGCCCGAGTACAAGAACAGCAATTTCACACCGCCCAACCGACCCCTGGATACGGCTTTACTGGTCACCAGTAACTCAAAGCTCAAGCTACTCCTGGAGCAGGACCATGAGGCCTGGGAGCGCCGTCTGGTGCTGATCCGGTTCGATCGTGACGGGGTGTCGGAAAAGGAGCGCATCTCGGGCTACTCGAACATCCTCGTGACCGAGGAAGGCTCGGGAATATTGAACTGGATGATCGAAGGCCTCTTCAAGTTCTCCGAAGACGACCTGAAGCTCGCGCTCAATGAGCGCCAGAAGGCCGCCGTCCATGACCTCCTCCAGGAGTCGGAAAGCTACTTCTGTTTCGCGAGGGAGCAGGTGGTGGAGGTTGAGGGTGGGCGGCTCTCCGGCGAGGAGGCCTACGACGTGTACGTTAGGTTCTGTGCCACCAGGGGGTGGACGCCACTGTCGTAACGGCGGTTTGAGACCGGCTTCAAGTCGGCGATCCAGAGCCTATACGGCGTGACGCAGTCGCATGACATCGTAGCCCTAAATGGTGTAGGACGTGGGTGGCGAGGGATCGCTTTGCTTTAGATCGACCGATTCTCGGACGCGGCGGACGCTTCGGACGCTTTTTTTCTATTGAGGGCTCAAGAAAAAGTCCCAGTTCCAAATGGCATGAGGGCTACGAGCATATAAGGATCGAGTGGGAAAACAGCGTCCGACGCGTCCGAACCCTCGATCGACGGTACCTGAGCCAGGGGTCCGGCTGGCACGTGGGGTTCATTCTTGGCGACGACGACCTTTCACAGAATAACGGATCGGTCAGTTTGTAACGGATCGCGCTTGCTGTTACGGATCGCCAACCGCCAGAACGCGCCAGCGCCCCGAGAAGTAGGGCATTGCCGTGATACTCGCTAGCGGCTAGACCGCCACTCGATATGCCGGTCATCTCTGTCGGTGATCCATCGCTGGTCGCCTACCGGCCTCCCGAGCGTCCTTCGCTGATCATTCAGGCTGCCGATCAGCCGCCGGTGGGGATGGTAGTCGCCGTTGCCTGTTCGGCGGCGGTCCGCATTTGCCGGAACCACCAGGCCGCCCCGGACCGCTGGTAGCGCATGCTGGCTTGGGTGCGCCGCCTCCGAAGTGGAAATTGCCAGTACAACTCTTCCGATCGTGTAAACAGCTCGCGCTGTTGAGGCGGTGCAGAAACTCGGTGTTGATCCATGCGCCGACGGTAGCCGAGGGCGGCGCGGAACCGGCATGACTGCTTCGATGGCCGCAGGACTGGGTTTGGAGCCTACCGAGCCAAGCTGCGATGGTTTGACAGAGGTATATAAACTGTTTCGCTCAATGTACTCGCTGACGCGGCTTCTTTCGGGCAAAGTCCGCCGTAGACCACCCGATGAGCGCAGCTGCCGTCATCATCATGCGTCGCAAACGATTCATCCGGCGGTTTTGGGAGGCGGGTGCGACCGCGCCGGAGCGTGCCATTCCATTTGGCGAGATCGGCATGCGGCGGTCCTGGGTCTTCGACCACATGGTGTCCCATGGTGTGTTCGTCGAGGAAGGGCCGGACCGGTACTACCTGGACCAAGGTGTCGCGGACGCTTTCATGCGAAACCGTCGGCGAAGGGCGTTGTTGATCACCGCCGTGCTCCTGGTCATCTGGGTGACTGTGCTTTTGATAGTTGGGGCGTAGCGCGACCATCGGCTGCACACATTAAATGACTAAGCGTAGCATCACATGTCCAAGTTGCGGGGAAGCGACCGCAAGACATCAGGTGTCGCGGTCGGAGTACCCGAGGTTTGCTCCCCAGCTGGTAGGCGGCGTCGCCATGGCACTGGTTTTTGAGCTAAGCCGGAAACGGCGGTTTCGGTGTGACCGTTGCGGTGAGTCGTTCTACGCCCACACTGGCGGTTCGCGATGGTGGCTTGGGTTCTGGGTCTGCTTTTGGGCGTTGTTTGCCCTCATGATCGCAGTGATGAGCTGGCCAATTATCTCGCAATGACCTGGCCCGAGAGGGCCTAGCCCTGAAGCTGGAGTCGCAGTCTGAGCATGAAGCATCACCGAAAGTGGCTGAAGCGCGGTGCTGACTTGTCTTTGCGCCTTGCGTCTCTTCGGCATCTTTTGAGCGAAATGAAGACCAGAAGTGTTGCTTCGGCAATGATGTGTGACGGGTCTGAGGGGGGCGCGTAGTGTTCAGGACGAAGAACGATGAACACGATAACCCAAGCAAAGCGGGAGGAGCTGGCCGCGAAGATCGAACCGCTCCGGCAACAGATCGAGTCCTGGCGAAGGACGCGTGCACGCAACGAGCCCATGCCCGAGCCATTGTGGGCCGTGGCCACGGGCCTGGCCAAGGAGTACGGAGTATCCCCGGTGCAGCGGATTCTACGGATCGATTATCGAGGATTGGAGTATCGGGCCTTGGGGGTTCGCAAATCGAGTGCGAAGGCGGGACCGGCCAGGGCGGCGTTCGTGGAGTTGCCGGCGCCGCCCTCGCCGCGGCGGGCCGAGCATAGCGTGGAACTGGAGGACGGGGCGGGACGACGGATGACGGTCAAGGTGTGCGGAGGCAATCTCGCCGAGTTGCTGCCGCTGGCCCAAGCCTTCTGGAGGTCGGCGTCGTGATGGCGGTCATGCCACAGATGCGGCTGTTGGTGGCGACCGAGCCGGTGGATTTCCGCAAGGGCATCGATGGGCTGGTGGCGGTGTGCCGGCAGCGGCTTCAGTCCGATCCGATGAGTGGAGCGTGGTTTGTTTTCGGGAGCCGCAAGGGTCGGTCGATCAAGATTCTGGTGTACGACGGCCAGGGATTTTGGCTGTGCCAGAAGCGGCTTTCGCAAGGGCGCTTTGGGTGGTGGCCATCGGCCGGAGGCGAGCCGACGGTTCGGCTGGACGCGCCGCAGTTGCAGTCGCTGTTGTGGAACGGGGACCCTGGGCGGACGCCCACGGCGCCGATGTGGCGGCCGGTGGGAGTTGAAGGATGATTAGCCTGAGAAGAGGCTTGCGTTCCAGATTTTCCCCGTTACGCTGGCGGGCATGTCGACCGTCGTATGGCGCTACCGTGGCCGAGAGATCACCGCCGAAGATACCGTCTTCATTCAGCAGCTGATCGGCGAGAACCACGCCTGGAGCCGGCGGCGATTGTCGGCCGAGTTGTGCCGGGCTTGGAACTGGGTGCAACCCAACGGGGCGCTGCGCGACATGGTCTGTCGGAGTCTGCTCCTGGAGTTACACCGGGCCGGTTTGATCGAGTTGCCGGCCAAACGGCAATCGCCGCCCAACAACGTGGTGGCGCGCAAAGCTCCGGAACCGGAGTTGCCGTTGTGGGAAAGACCACGGGCGTGCGCCCTGGCCGAGTTGGGACCGCTGGAGATTCGGCAGGTGCGACGCACGTCCGAGGAAGGGCTCTTCGGGCGGCTGATGCAGGCCCATCATTACCTGCGTTACACGCAGCCGGTCGGCGAACACCTCAAATACCTGGTGTGGGCCGGAGGCGAGCCGATCGGGGGTCTGGCGTGGAGTTCGGCCCCCCGGCATCTGGCGGCGCGGGACCGGTTTATCGGGTGGCCGGCGGCGGTGCGGCAAAAGAACCTGCATCTCATCGCCTATAACACACGTTATCTACTCCTGCCCTGGCTCCGCGTGCCCGGGTTGGCCAGCCACCTGTTGGCCCGAGTGGCCCGGCGGATTTCGGAGGATTGGCAGGCGGTGTATGCGCATCCGATTCATCTGTTGGAGACGTTCATCGATCCGGCCCGGTTCCGGGGCACCTGTTACCGGGCGGCCAACTGGATCTGTCTGGGCCTGACCACCGGCCGGGGGCACAACGCTCGCACCCATCGCCGGGATCAGCCTCGCAAGGAGTTGTGGGTCTATCCGCTCTCGGCGAATTTCCGGCGTCAACTCCATCCCAGCGCATGAAGGCGAGCGCGCGCTTTGCCTGGCTGGTGCTCCCTGAAGGGGAGCGGAGTGCTTTCCTGGAGGCGGTGCGTCCGGGCGTGTCGCCAGGAGATTTCGCGCGGATTGCGGCGATGAGCGAAGCCTTCCCGGAGCTGCTGGGCCTGCTGGATCAACGCGCCATGTCCCTGGCGCGCTTGCGCAGGATCGCCTTCGGCGCACCCACCGAGAAGACCGCCACGGTGTGCCCGCCCGCCGTGGATGGTAGCCCAGCTCCGCAGGCCCCCAAAACGCGCCGCCAAGGGCACGGCCGGTGTGGAGCCGCCGCCTACACCGGAGCCCGACGGGTGAAGGTGCCGCATCCGACCCTCAAACCGGGCAACCCCTGTCCGGCGTGTGGGAAAGGCAAACTGCGTCGCCAGCCCAAACCAGCCACCGCGATCCATCTCCAAGGCCAACCGCCAGTCACGGCCATTATCCATGAACTGGAAGTGCTGCGGTGCAACCTGTGCGGAAAGACCTTTACCGCGCCGTTGCCGCCGGAGGCGGGGATGGAGAAGTACGATCCGAGCGTGGGCGTGATGGTGGGATTGCTGCGCTACGGCAGCGGGATGCCCTTCTATCGCCTCGAACAATGGCAGCGAAGTCTGGGGGTTCCCCTGGCCGCCTCGACGCAGTGGGAGTTGGTCGACGCGGTGGCGCGGGTGATTCAACCGGTGGGAGATCACCTGACCGCGCGGGCGGCCCAGGCGCCCACCGTGTTCAACGACGACACCACCATGCGCGTCGGGGCGTTGCGTCGGGAGATCCGGGCCGAGGTTAAACCCGCACGCACGGGCATCTTCACCACCGGCCTGGTGAGCCACGACCCGGACCACGCGATCGGCTTGTTCTTCACCGGCCGCCAGCATGCCGGGGAAAACCTCGATGCCGTGTTGCGGCACCGCTCGCCCCATTTACCACCCCCACTGCAGATGTGCGATGGGCTCTCGCGCAACGAACCCAAAGAGTCCCCAACCCTCCTGGCTTGCTGCCTGGCCCATGGCCGCAGGGGTTTTGTCGAGGTCGCCCACAACTTCCCCGAGGAATGCCGCCACGTCCTGGAAAGTCTGAGGGCGGTTTACCGTTTTGACGCGCAGGCCAAAGAGCAAGGACTGAATTCCGAAGAACGGCTCTGCTTCCACCAAGCCCATAGCCAACCGGTGATGGACGAACTCAAAACCTGGATGCAGCAGCAGCTCGAGGAGCGCAAAGTCGAACCCAACTCCGGCTTGGGTGATGCCATCGGCTTTCTGCAGCGACACTGGCTGTCTTTGACCCGCTTCCTGACCGAACCCGGAGCCCCCTTGGATAACAATGTCTGCGAGCGCTCCCTCAAGATGGCCATCCTCCATCGGAAAAACTCGCTCGCCTACAAAACCGAGCGCGGCGCCAAGGTCGGCGATCTCTTCATGAGTTTGATCCAGACCTGTCGGCTCAATCGACTCAACCCCTTCGACTACTTCATGGCCTTGGTGCACCATCCCAAGGAAGTGCTCGCTCACCCGGAGCAGTGGCTCCCGTGGAAATTCTCCGCCACGCTGGCTGCCACCCGCGCTCCGAGGATCGACACCGGCTGAGCCGCCGCCACGGCCACCGGCCATTGCCCGTCCCACGCGCTCTCCCATCGCCCGGGGAGCGCAGCCACCGCTCTCGCAACCGCCACGGATCACGATTCCGGCGCTTCCGCACGCTTACCGAAGTAACACGACCAGAACTTTAGGAATAGCGATTATGGCCGCCGTGCTCTGGACCGGGGGCTGCCGCAAAGAACCCGATCCGGCAATTCAGCCTGCTGCTGGCCCGGTGATCTTAAAGATTGCAGTCCTGGCCGATGGGCGGCTGATGGCTGATGGAAAGCCGACGAGCCTGGAGTCACTGCGTGAAAGGCTGGACAGCGTAAAGGAGCAGCAAGGCGTTGTCTGGTATTACCGCGAGGGAAGCGATGGCGAACCACCACCCATTGCCATGGAAGTCATGAGCGCGGTCGTGGACGCAGGGCTTCCGATTCGGCTTTCCAGCCGTCCGGATTATTCGGACGCCGTCGGTGCGGGCAGGTGACCGAATTCCGAGTAATGGCGCAAAGGATGGCGTAGCGCAGAACGATCCGGCCACTTGAGGCGAACCGCGTCGCGACTGGACTTTAGCCGGGCGCTATGCAATGCTCCGCAATCCACTGGGGCCTGTGACGGGTACAGGCCGACTGTGTCGGGTGAGCGGACAATGCAGCCTTCGATACCATCCCACCAGCAGAGGCAGACCCGCTATGGGTTCAGAGTGGCGGCGGGCGTGATCGCCGCGTTTATCCTCCTGGTCGGCTTGCCTATCCAGGTGGTCAAGATGGATCAGGGCGGGCTGCTGCCGTGGCTTTTCCTGTTCGCCAGCCTCTACGGCGGTGGGGGTCTGGCTGTAGGTGCCTGGACCGGCAGGTGGTACAACGCGAAAGGATAGGTTATGAAGCAGATGCTCCTCATAGCGCTGAGCGCGCTCGTTCTTGCCGGACTCCCCACTGCTGAGGCTGCCGATGGCCCGATGCTCCAGATGCGCCGGGCGCTGCCCACCGCCACAACCGACTCCGAAAACATGAGCGTCTTCGGCAGTGCGAGTGGTGAAGTGGTCTACGTCGAGAGGAAGGTTCTGTTCGATGAGACCGCGCTGAAGTCGGCGTCGGTCCAGAAGAAGCCAGACTACGTGTGCATCGCCATAGCCTTTTCGGCAGAAGGCCAAAAGCGCTTCGCCGAGTTTACACGTGACAACATCGATACGCGGCTGGCCATTGTCATCGACGGCAAGCTCTACTGCGCGCCCGTGATCCGTACGGAGATTCCAGGCGGCAAGGCGGAGATTAGTGGACAGTTCAGCGAGCAGGAAGCGCGGGAACTGGCTGCCAAGATCAACGCCGCGATCAAGAAGCGCTGATACCCTGGCCGGGCTCGGCGAGGTTATCGACCCCGAGGACGGAGCCGTATGGCGCTGGGAGTACCGTCCAACAGAGGGAAAGCCGTAATGGAACGTCTGGGGCACTTGCAGGCTCACGGGGTATAGTGGAGCTGAAATGACCGGCGAGTGCATACGCTGCGGCGCGGAAACCGATTCCCAGATCGGCGAGATGTGGATTTGCGAGCCCTGCTATGAGGCCAGAAGCTCCTGTTGCCCGGAATTCGGACCGGATGATCTGACCGGTGGTGACGGCGACGAGGGAATCCAGGGTAGTGAGCCCGCCGGATCGCCGGAGCGCCCATGACAACCATCAAGAAGCACCACTACGTCTTGGCGGTCCCGGACGCCGCACGCACGGCTGAGTTCTTCGTGCGACAACTTGGCTTTGAGGTTGTCCCGGTCGACGACCCAGGCTGGCGCTTCGTCTCCAGGGACGGGCTTATGATCATGCTGGGTTCGTGTCCGGACGCCATCAAGCCCGCCGACCTTGGAGATCACTCCTACTTCGCCTATTTCGTGGTGGATGATGTCGACGCGTTCGACGATGAGATACGGTCGCGGGGCATCGCGCTGCACGACGACATCTGCCGTATGTTCAATAGTCACTTCGAGGGCGCGGCGACCGAGCCCGACCTCTTCCCCGCCGATATTGAAAACGAGCACGGAGCGCTTTCGATGTTCATCTACGAGAAAATCAATAATGGCGTTTACCGTGCCGGTTTTGCGACCAGCCAGCGCGCTTACGAACGGGCATGCCGGGACTTGTTTGCGGCTCTCGATCTCCTCGAAGAGCGTCTGTCCTCGAAGCGTTACCTTTTCGGAAACCGCGTCGTGGAGGCAGACTGGCGTCTGTTCAACACGCTGATTCGATTTGACCCCGTGTATCACGGGCATTTTAAGTGCAATCTCAGACGGATTTTCGACTACCAGCACTTGGACGGTTACCTGCGGGACCTCTACCAGCAGCCTGGGATCGCGGAGCTTGTGAATTTCGATCACATCAAACGTCACTACTATGTGACGCATGTGGAAATCAACCCCACCCAGATCGTTCCGATCGGACCTGAACTTGACCTTGAGCGACCACACGGTCGCGAGCACCTATCGTGAAAGGGCCGCCATGTAGCGGCGCAGCCAATACACGTAAGTTTCTTCGGTGGAGAGCGCCTTGTGCTGCCGACGCCCCCCCGTTTCTGAGTTCGTGACCTCAAAGCAAAGGTTCATTACGCTACAAGGTGGAGTGGGAGGCCATGGTGGAGGGAGCCCGTAGGGCGACCGGAACCATGGCCTCCCACTGGCGGTCCAAACGAAAGTGGAAAAATGACGAATAGCAATCCATCCGATGGACCCCAGAAGCCACGCGGCGCAAAGCGACGAATCCTGTCAGCCGAGAAGAAGTTTCAGATCTTCCTCGAAGCGCAGGCCGGTGAGAAACCCGTGGGCGAGCTGTTGCGCCGAGAGGGCCTCTACTCGACCGATCTGGCGCGTATCCGGCAGCAGGTCAGGGAGGGGGCACTGCAACGCCTCAGTGCCAAGCCTGGGAGCAAACCTGGCCAGGTGGACTCCTCCGCCTACGACGCCATCAAGCGCGAACTCCAGGACAAGGAGAGGGCCATGGCAGACCAGTCGGTCGAACTGGCGATCCTGCGAAAAAAAACGAATGGGGGTTCGTGGGACCGATAGTCAAGCCAATGGATTCCTGAGCAAACCAAACTGGAGATCCTCACGGTGATCGAGTCCTCCCTGCAACAAGGTGTTTCGGTGCGACGCAGTTGCGTGATCCTGGCGATCGAGCATCGTCGCGTTGTGCGCTGGCAACATTTGGTGCGCCAGGGACTGAGCTTGGCCGATTTGACTCCGGGTCCCAAGGAGCCGTTGCATCGGATGTTGCCCGAGGAGATTGATCAGATTGTGGCGATGGCCAGGAGTCAGGAGTATGTCGACTTGTCGCATCGCATCCTGGCGGTCACGGCCTGCGATCAGGGCCTCTTTCAGGCCTCTTTCTCCACGGTTTACCGGGTCCTGAAGGAGCGGAATATGATGACTGCACGCGGGTCTGGCGGAGCTCACAACGGCAACTCCAAAGCTCCGGTCCGCAAGGATCTGACGGGACCAAACCAGCGATGGTGCTGGGACATCAGCTACCTGATGACCTTTCAGAAAGGGGTGTATCTTTACCTCTACCTGCTTCTGGATGAGTGGTCCCGCAAAGTCATCCAATGGCGCATCCACTGGCAACAGACGGCCGCGGAGTCGCGGCTCCTCCTGGAAGGGGGTCTGGCGGATCAGAGCGTTCTGGACCTCCCGGAGGATCAGCGGCCCGAGGTTATCAACGACCGCGGGCGCCAGATGAAAGCCAAGCCGATCCAGAGGCTGTGTGAAGATCACGGCATGCCTCAGTTGTTTGCTCGCCCCCGAACCCCCAACGACAATCCGTTTATTGAGTCGGCCTTCAGCACGGTTAAACGAGCACCGAAGTATCCCGGTCGCTTCCTGGATGATGGAGAAGCCGTCGTCTATTTCGATCGGTACTTTACCTGGTATGATACGGAGCACTACCATTCGGGCATCGACTACGTCACCCCTCAGCAAGCTCACCAGGGCCTGCGGCAACAAATCGTCGATCAGCGGCGCATCAAAAAGCTTTCTCAGCGATGTCGGCGCCGAGAAGAAAATGAGAAGCAGAAATCCGACATGACCAAACAAACGACCAACAAAACACCGCCACCCGCCTTGTAGCGTAATTAGGGACCGCCCTGAGGTCATTGATTCAAAAACGCGCCGACGCACAACCACTTGCAATCTTTGAATCGCCAACTCTGCATTCATTTCTGCGGCAGAGTATAACTGGACTGGTTGGACATAGGCTGTCCAACCTCCGGCAAAAATGGTGTTTCTTTTTCGCTTTGATCACCGAACCGATAGTTATGCCGAGCTCGGCATAACTGTCTTTGTGCCGAGTGCAAGATAATGCCGAGTTGCCAGGGAGAATTCATTCGATTCCGAAGGAATCTGTCCAGTGTTCAGTTTCCAGCTCGGCATTATTAGAGGCTTTGGAGAAAGGCCAACAGTGGGTTGGGTGGAAGGTAGCGGCCGTTCGGGCTTGTGAACGAGGTGGTCTTCGCCAATGCCTGTTCCTTGAGTTGCAGACTGGCGTGAAGGTAAACGTGCGTTGTTTGGATGCATTCATGCCCAAGCCACAGCGCGATAACAGAGAGATGAGGGAGGCGAAGCTTTCGATGTGCGGTCTCCGCGGGCAAACACGGAAACCGCGCAATCGTTCCGGCGAGCGCTCAAAACAGACGAGCATAGATGTTTCCTTTCGGGTTTAGGTTCCAAAAGGAAAACCAGACTCCAATAATGCCGAGCCGAAAACGGCAAAACAGCGAATTCCCTTAACGATCACAGACCTCCTACCTGGCAGCTCGGCATTATCTTGCACTCGGCACAACAGCGGTCGTATGATTAAGGGCGGTTCGGTTCATTATGAACGTCTTACGAACTGGAGGCCGGGCAGGTTCGGCTGGTGTAATCACCGAACCAGGATACGCTTGTTTTCAGAATCTGTGGTTGACGTTGAAACACTTGCGCCGAATCCAAGGAAACCATTCACACAAATTGATCAGCGACAGCCAGTCGTTGAATCACAGTTGCTTCGACTCAAGCGGTGGTTGCATGGCCGGAAGGAGAATCAAAGCTCGCCAAGAGGCACCGTGGTCAATAGAATCGGCCGCAGTGCCGTCGGGCGCCGCTCAAGCTTGCTTGAGTCGGACAGCCCTAGGCACTGCGGGAGCAAGTAGTATTTACCGCGTTGTTTTTGGCTTGATTGGTGGACGCTATCCTCGCATGCGGACCTGCACCGTAGTTTGTAGCGAAGCAACAAAGGCGCTCCGTCGAATCCGCCTAGCGTGCGCGCTGGTTTCATATCGAACGTCCACTCAGGCGGATCGACGACCTTTTCGTTCGACTGATTGTTCCACGTGACGCGCTCGTTCCATATGGCGGCAACCGTCTTCGGAGCGGCCCTGACGATTGCCGGGCTCGGCGGTGTTTACTGCCAAGGGCATTTTTGGGCCTCGGGAGTCGTCGCTGCCATGAATCCCGGAGAGACAGCACTGGCGCTCGGTCTACCAACACTTGTCACCGTGGGAGGATGCTTTGTCGTTTCCTATGAGATTCTCGCGAGCTCTTTCACGGAAGCCTGGGGTCGCGATCGCAGGTTTTGGATGTTCTCAGCATTCGTACTCTTTGTCCTGGTGAGTGGTATGCTCCTCAGCCACCTTGCGGGGTCGGTAGCTGCCAGAGCATTACAGACGACATGAAGACCCAGTCGAACCAGTCAGTCGAGGCAACCGCCGACCCGCCTCGCCGTGGAGCATGATTGGCAATCGAACATCATCATCCCAGCCGGGGCACCGCTTCCCGTCGGCGGCGCCTCACTTCAGCGTTCGGCTCGTCATGCGACATAGAACGCCAGTATTGACTTCCTTTGTCGTGGCGACATTTTTGGCTGTCGTGCTCGTAGTAAGTGTCCCTTGGGGTCGAGGCCGTACGCCGGTCGGCCAACGTATCGAGAGATTCCCCACCAATCTGTATCGAGTCGGGTTGACGTTGATCGATGGCCTCCCGGATCGTATGAGTGTCGGGGCCTGGCGACTTCGTGGATATTTGGCGGTCCGGTATTTGGAATCGCATCTGCAAGACATTGAGGCTGCAGCGGATGATGGCATTATTCTGAAGCGAATAGACTTCGTCAGGAACAAATCATTCGAAAACCGTGGACTAGACCGCATTCTCCGGACATGGGTGCGAGCCAATGGGGAGGATGTATGGCTTTCGACTGACCGGTTGGTTTTGCGGGTTTATGTGAGCGCCTCCGCTGCAGGGGGACTTGAGCGGTACTTGTCTTCGCTGGGCGTGGAGCTGCTGAATCTATCTGAATGAAGATACTCTATTGGATTCGCTACATTATGCCTTCGAGCGCACCTCAATATACTTCCCGGTGCCGAACCAATCGAGTCACCGAATGAGCGGCAGGCACGCCAGTTTAGAATGTGATCGGTATTGGGATGCCGCTCATCGGTGCTCTCATCGTTCGGCGGAGGCACAACAATGCGCGTGAGCGTGAGCGTGGGTTTGGTTCTCGTGGTTCCCGTCCTTGCTGGTGCGTGGATCGCATTCAGCCTTCGCAATGAAGCCGCATATGACGCACTGATGAAGCTAACCGCCGCTACCGCCTCCATCACGCGGGCAGATGAGCAGGACATGCGGCGTCTCACTGAGATCGAGACCAGTTGGATCGCCAGCGAGGTGACGACCAACACAATCTCCGAGAGGCTTACACTCGCTGGCTTAGCACCCACGGTTCGGAGTGCGGTCCAGGTGTTCACTTCCCCGCCACCGGCGTATTGCTGGTGGCCACCGTCGTCCAACTATAGGTCCATGAGCCTTGCCTTGTACCGGTCGGCGTATTCGGAGCTTGCGGGCGGTCGGGCAATTCAAGTGTCTGACGATATGCATGTCGCGCTCCTTTGGCTTGGGACGAATCGCGTGCTTGTGTTCCGGGACGGGCCAGATGGGGTGCTGGAGACCTGGTTTAAGCGGAAGTCACAGTGAAGGTCCTCCGAACAAATCGTGTCACCCAACGCCGGTTGAGCGCATCCGCCGATGCGGTTGCCCTCGGCCCGGTGTGGGTGCACTTTTTAGTTGGCCTGTGAAGACTGCGCTCCTGCTCTCCTTGTTGATTGGGCTACCCTTGGCGCACAGTCAAGGAACGATCCGGTTCACCAATGTGGGTCTTGATGCGTCTGTTCGCAATGCCACGGGCGAGTTAGTGCCTGCCGGATTCGCCCACACGGCAGAGCTTCTTACTGGTCCAGCTCCAGGTAGCCTCGCACCGGTATCTGGAACGGAATGGTTCACGTCTCCGGGGGTTTTCGGTGGGCCAGACTCCGTAAGGGTTCTCGATGGGCTGCCACCGGGCAGCCATCCGTGGTTTCAGATAAGATGCTGGCGCTTGGCTGGAGAGGTGTGGATTCCTGAGAATCCGCCACCCTACGTGGAGATCGGCGAGTCTGAGGTCTTCCAGTTGGATCTGGCGGGTCCAGGGCTGGGAGAAACCGTGGACGATGCACCCGTGCTCGCCGGGATGACTCCGTTTCAGCTGCACCAGACATTCACTCTGGCGGTGGGAATGGAAAGCGATCATGTAGTGCTTCGGTGGGAAGCGATTGCAGGAGGATGGTGGTCGCTTCCGCCGCTGGATCTTGAGCGAGCCACATCACTCAACGGTCCATGGACGGTGCAGACGAATGCGGTGTCACCCTATTCTGAACCAGTGAGCGGAAAGGGTCCTGCGTATTTTCGGATAGTGATTCGATAACCGTGGTCCAGGCCAACAAGCAGATGCACCGAACCGCCGCCCCGCGCTGCAGTTTCGTGAGTCGCAGGTTGTTTGGACGCTGGATTCGCAGCCAGCGCCCGTCTCCAGCGGCGGTCGGTGATCTTGGTCGTTAGCCCTATGAGAAGCTCGCGCCGTCTGTGGATCGTCGTGGCAGTGCTTGTTTTCGGTGGCTGCGGCAGAGGTCCCAACGACACCATCGTTTCCCGTCTGGCAGCACCACTGCCTGATTGGAGCACGGCTCGGGATAAGGAACTGGGCCTGGCCGGGTACATGAACGAAGCGATGACCAATCGAGAGTATCTGGACTGGCTTCATAACGGGAGCATTGACCCTCATGGAGACCGGCGCGGTACGTACCTCAGGGTACAGTCAGGCTTTGATCGCGAAAGCGCAGGAATGTGGTATGGATGGAGCTTCATTGTCCAATATCCTCGACTCCGTCCAGACGAACGCGCTCACGAGCGCTTCGGTGCCATTCGCGGCACATGCGACGACGCTGCGAGGCAAGCCAGTTTGGATCGTGACCCTTCATCGCGGGTCCTGCTGGGATGCGTTTGCGTATACGGCGGAAGATGTGGTACAGCAAGGTTATGCCGGATGCCGGTAGGGCTAACCATTCGTGCCAGCCAACGCCGGGGAGCCGCATCGCGGAGGTGCGGACGCTCTCGGCCCGGCGTGGCTGCACTCTGCGTTATGCCGATATTGCCTTCGGAGCACATGAGTAGATCGTTCGCCATCGTGCTTGGAGTTTGTTTCGTGGCTCTCGGACTGGCCAAGATCTTCTTTGCATTTGATCGCCCATTTATCTACGACGTCATCGTTGGACCGTTGTTCCTTGTCACCGGTGCTGCCTGCTTCTTTCACCGAGACTCTGCAGGCCATGGTCAATCCAAATGAAGCGGCCTAACCATTCACGGCAGCCACTGCCGGGAGACCGCCTCGGGTTTCGCCGAAGCACAGTGGCCCGGCATGGTTGGCCTCATCGTTATGCGCAGTAAGACGACCATCTGAACAGTGACGATTATTTTTCACCAGTAATGACAATTAAAATTCACCAGTGAGCCGGTAGCATCGAGCAGCGGCCCGGAGGCAGAACCCTTGGGGGTTCAAGCCGCAACCGGGCGGCTGCGAGATGATAACCAACAGACAGTATCAACGGCTCATGAATGAATATCAGAAAACTGGAAAGGTAGTTGTCAGCGCGATGAAGGCAGACATCCATCCGCAGACGGCACGAAAGTATATCGAGGCGGCACAACCCCCAGCCCAGCTGCAAAAGGCCCACGCCTGGCGAACGCGATCGGACCCGCTGGAGCATATTTGGCCGGAGGTGGCAGCGATGCTGTGGGATGCGCCGGAACTGGAGGGCAAAACACTCTTCGAACATTTCCTGGCTCGTCCTGACAGCGGATTGGAGCAAGCCCATCTGCGTACGTTTTTCCGTCGCGTGCGACACTGGCGCGCGACCGAGGGACCGGACCGGGAGGTGTTCTTTGCGCAGGATCGCAAACCCGGAGAGCTGTTGCAGTTGGATTGGACGTATGCCCGGGAGCTCAACGTAACGATCGGCGGAGAACTGCTGGATCATCTCTTCTGCCATTGTGTGCTGCCCTATTCGGATTGGCAGTGGGCCACACGCTGCATTTCCGAGTCGTTCCTGAGCCTGGTCTCGGGCTTACAGGCCGCCCTGGTGCAGTTGGGAGCCTCTCCACGATGCCTGGGCACCGACAACAGCAGCGCCGCCACGCACGAACTGGAAGCCATGCCTGGCCGTCCGCGCGGCTACAACAGCGACTACCTGGAGCTGTGCACGCATTATGATCTGACGCCCGTGACAATTAACGTGGGCTGTCCGCACGAGCATGGAGACGTGGAGTCACAAAACCGGCATCTGAAGCGGCGGCTGGAACAGCGTTTGATTCTGCGGGGCAGCCGGGAGTTCGATTCGCTGCCATCCTATGATCGTTTCGTCGAGGGAGTCGTGCGAGCCGCCAACGCCCGGCGCTCAAAGCGACTGGCCGCGGAACTGGCCTGCATGCGGCCGCTGCCGGCCGTGCGTCTGGCCGAATACCGGGAGTTTGAACCGGTGGTCAGTTCGCAGAGCCTGATTCGGGTGAAGAAGCATGCGTATTCGGTGCCTTCGCGGTTGATCGGACACACGCTGCGCGTCGAACTCTACGAAGCGCATCTGAAGGTCTACCTGGGTCGGGAGTATCTGTTCGATCTGCCACGGCTGCGTGGAGACCGAGGCTCGTGGGTGGACTTCCGGCACGTCATCACGCCGTTGCTGCGCAAACCGGGCGCGTTCATCAACTACCGGCATCGAGAGGCACTTTACCCGAGTCCGGTCTATCGAGCCGCCTATGACCGACTGGTGGCCGACCACGGCGAGCGGCCCGGGGTCATTGAGTATCTGCAGGTGCTCAAGCTGGCCGCGGAAGCGTCGGTGGAAAGAGTCGAGTCATTGTTGCAGGAACGACTGACGGGCCCCGGCAAATGGCGTGCAACCCACGTCCGGGACCAGTTGGCGCCACCAGCCAGGAAGGTGATTGACCTGCCCGGATGGACGCCAAACCTCGAGGCCTATGACGCGTTGCTGGGAGGGGAGGTGGCCCATGGCCTCTGACACGCTGGCAATGATGTTCCGGGAGTTCCGCCTGCCGACCATGGCGGCGCGCTGCACGGAGATGCTCCAGAGCGCGGAGACGCAAAACTGGGGATACCGCAAATTGCTGCTGCATCTGTGCGAAGCCGAGGCAGCGGACCGACGTGAACGCAAACGGGAGCGATTGCTCAGGGAGTCGGGCCTGCCCTCAGGCAAAACGCTGGGCAACCTCCAGGAAAAGCTGGTGCCTGCTAAGGTGAGGCGCCAAATGCCAACTTTGCTGGAAGGCGGCTTTCTGGATCGAGCCGAGAACGTCCTCGTATTCGGTCTCCCCGGGCGTGGGAAGACGCATTTCCTATGCGCCTTGGGTCGGGAGTTGATCCTGCGGCACGCACGGACGGTATACTTCACGCCAACGTACAAACTCGTGCAGCAGCTATTGGCAGCCAAGCGCGATCTGAAGCTGGACGCATTGCTCAAAAAGCTGGACCGGTTCGAAGGAATTATCCTCGACGATCTGGGATACGTTCAGCAGTCGCGTGAGGAAATGGAGGTACTCTTCACCTTTCTGGCGGAGCGGTATGAGCGACGCAGCGTTCTGGTGAGCAGCAATCTGGTCTTCTCCAAATGGGACCAGATTTTCAAGGATCCGATGACAACCATGGCAGCAGTAGACCGACTGGTACACCACGCGATCATTTTGGAGTTCGACGGTGAGAGCGTTCGAGCTCCAAGAACGAAAGGCGATAGCTGACCCGGCGCGCCCGCCACCCCCTTCGGCTCCACTACGTCCCTGTCGCCTACGGCTCCAGGGACTCCGTTCCGCCGAAGGGGGTGGCCCCTGGGGTCTGGACCATCAACAACAACAAAAGATGCCGGCAACCAGAGTGATTTTTAATTGTCACTGAAGTGAAGAATAATTGTCATTGCACAACCATCGCTCTTGCCTGCTGTGGTGTTGTGCTGCTCGTTGTCTTCTGGGTAGTTGGGAAGAAGCAGGAAAAACGATTCAATCCCCGCGCGACACTTACGGTGCTCGGATAACGGCACTCAACGTATGGAACCTCACTTCCTCACAGCATTGGTCGTTACCGCGTTTGTTTGCGGCGGCTGCGGCACCATCAGACCCGATCACACAAAGTCCGCTGCGCACAATAATCCCGCTGAGAGAGTCGCCTTCAGCCCGCTTTCAGCTGACGAGAGTCAAGAGATCGTTGAGCAGGTGGTTCGGCATTATGCCTTGACGTCCACTGCTGCTCGGTTAGGAGGCAAGTTGACGATATTCTTATCACTGGGCCAAGAGAACGCGGATCCCGGGAATGTCCTTCAGAGTCGGCTTAACACCATGGTGGATGTACAGGTAGTCCCCGCATCGCGCCGCGAGATTGTTTCCGGTCGATGGGTGGACAAGCAGACCGGTGAGGCCGGAACTTATCTCAAAATTGGGCACATTCATCAAGAGACTCAGGACGAGGTCTTGGTAGAGCTCATTCGGTTTCCCCCTGCCCTTCCCGACGCCCCGGTTTTCTTCATCCGACTCAAACGACAGAATGCAGGCTGGGCAATCATCTGAAAACGGCTAACAAATCGCGTCACCCAACGCCGGTCGAGCGCGTCCGCAAATGCGGTTGCCAGCGGCCCGGCGCGGGTGCACTTTTCCGTTAGGCCAGTTGCATGGCCAGTTGCATGAGCATTGAGGAGCACTCGAAGTTTTCGGTTCATGGTTCGTCGCTGAATCGTTTGGCATACGGCCTTGATGTTTTCAGCGTTCTCCTGATGCCACTCTATCCATTAAGCCTTACCTATTTTAGCAGGTCGAGGATTATGGGAGCGGCATTTGTGATCACCATCCTTGTTCTCCTTTTGTGCCTGTTAACGCAGCGCACTGTGCAGAACAGATGGCTGCCATTTCTGATTGCCTTCATTCTGCTCTTTATCCATGGGATGTTCATCCCGAGCTTATGAGTCAGATTTGCCGAGAGACCGGGCCTAACAAATCGGCCCAGCCAATGCCGGATAATGGTTTTCGTTCCAACCGGATGCCCTTGGCCCGGCATGGCTGGCCTCATCGTTCGGCGTAGTCGCAATGCACGCGCTCGTCCTCATACTGGTGATGGTGGTGTTTCTCGGGTCACCGTTGTGGACGTCCGCGCTGGTCGCTTTGTTGCCACGGAAAGCAGTTCCACTGTCGATCGCGGTGTGTGCAGCTCAGGCCGTGCTGGCCTATGCAGTTTGGTGGTTTTTTTGGGGCGGTGGCATCGGCGCTGAGGCACGTCTATCAAGCGCATGGCAGTTCGGATTTACCTTTGCTCTGCTGCCCTTCGGGGTCGCGGCATTCCGGTTCATGCACGGTCGAGGGACCGCCGAACAAGACGCTCCACCCAACAGCCGCCCGCCCTCGCCGTTTCCCACATCATCGGATGTTTAGACGCCCGATTCGCTGCGGACGCCTTCTTCCGGCGGCTGTGCGTGAGCTTCGACGTTGGGCCGCGAACGCATGACCTTCACTCGAAGACTATTTCTATATTGCGCTGCCGGAGCAGCTATTTGTGTCTTCGCACAGGTTGGTGTTTTGTTCTGTTTCTTTACTTATGAGTTGATCGGGAAGTATATCTACCTTCCGTTCCTTTGGCTTTCGAGTTGGCCGAACATGCTTTTCCAACCATTCTTTCCGAAGACCTTGCCAAGTTGGCTTGAGGGGCTTGGATGGCCGATAGACTGTTGCATTTCGCTTGTTGGGTGGATTATGTTGGCCGCGCTTGTCGCAGTTACCGTTCACGGCATTCTGCTGTTACGCCGAGGCCCAACAAGCCAGATGCAGCGAACCCCGCGATGACGTTTGTGTTTCAAATCTGGAGCCAGTGGCGCGGACTCGCTGATCTGGGGCGTTGGGCGTGTCAAGTATTGCCATGCAAGTCACCATTGGGAAGATCCTCGCGCTATTGATCGCGCTGGGGTACGCGATTGCGATCGTAGTCGATGCTGGTGGTGTTACACCAGATCTTCTCAAGGGATGCGCCGCCTTGCTGTTGCCGTTGGCGCTGATCTGGTTCCCCGATGAGCTTGGAAGCATGACAGGTTATGTTGGCAGAGGAGGCAATATCGACACTGAGACACCTCCGATCTTGGTTTCCATCGCGGGTTGGTTCTTTCTCCTCGGCTTGCCCGTCGTATTCTACATCTTGAGTTGACGATTTAGTCCGACACTGGAGACTCTGCCATCGTGACGAAAACGCCCAACAATCAGATGCACCGAACCGCCACATCGCGCTGCGGTTTTGGGAGCGTGGGAGTCTTCGGACACCGGATTGGCAGCCAGAGCCCGTTGCCAGTGGCGGTCGGTGATCCAGGTCGTTGGGGTGAAACTATGAAGCCGCCATTCACATTCGTCGCTCTGCTCGCCTCTGTATTCGTCATGGCACCAGCCGTTGCGCAGACCACCACGAATCGCGCTGACATCTATTTCCCGCATGAGCACGTTCAGAAGTTCACTGTTACAGAAGGTGATCTCCCTTTTGAGAAGCAGTTGGTGATGAAGGAAGACGATGCCGTCATCTTCATCTTGCCGCAGCAGCGGCCCTTTTCAGTCTGGTGTTACAGGCCGGATGATTTCTTTCCACTCGCAGAGCAGACCACCAAGAGTGGCCTCAAGACCGAATGGGGTGAGAAGCCCTGGATAAAGCCGCGCATGAAGTACAAGAGCATCGGCGGCAACAGCTACACCGGCGACGGTTTGGATTCTTACATTGAGCTAGGAGGAGTCGTCACGTGGGGAGACCGAGAGTCGGATTACGCCTTGTACATTGATCGCTTGAAGGTGGACATTATTGAGGAGTTGTCAGCGACGAACGCCCTACCGGTGAAGATCCGAATTGCCAAGACGAACCGGAGACCCCAACAAGACGGTGCAGCGACCGGGAGCCAGCCGATTCGCTCAGAGACAAATTCAACGTCTTCGGCGGCTGGCTCCCGTCGCTGACCCTTGCGTTAGGCGAGATCTGCACAACGAGTTTATGACACCTCATGCTGACGAGCCTCGACTCGACCGATGGATGATTTATCTCATCGGATGCGCGGTGTTCGTAGGTATTCTGTATTTCGGTTTGCATCGCCTTATCGGTATCTCGGCAATGGTTTCAATTGTCACTGCCGTCCCGACAGGCATAATTGGCCTTTTCATATTTGCCAAAATCATGGAAGACACTCCGACGCCCCCCGGGTTTTGGGATGATTCTGGATAATTTGTTATGTGTATCCGCTTCTCGCCTAACCATCCGGCTTCAGCCAAGGCCGGGATCACGTCTCCGTTGACAATTGAACACACTTGGCCCGGCCTGCCTGAGCCGGGTCGTTCGCCGCAGTTCGTCAGCCGATGAGCGCACGTAAGAAAATCGTCCGCGTGCTGTTTGTGGTGCTGGTAATCCCGCTGCTCGGGCTCCTTGTGTGGAGTTCTGTCTTTCAGCCGCTGAAGTACCGGTACCTGATTTGGCGCGTGGAGTCAGCCCGCACGGCAGCCGAGGAGATAGCTGCTTTCAGAGTCGCCGCCGATTGGGGACGCGTTTGGGAGGTTAATCGGCTCCGCCCAGAAGACGCCGTTGCCGACGGACGGAAAATGACCGGCGATTGGCTGCTCCAGTTGGAGTGGCTCCCTTCTTCGCCCTTCAGTGGCCGGGCTTACGTCGCATACCGAGCCGTGACAGACACCAACTATTTGCGGATACTTTGGGACAAGAAGTACTGAGAGCATGCTTCAATCGGCGAACCAGTCAGTGGAGCGAATGGCGGCGGGTGGACGCCGTTTGCGAGTTCGTTCGTCCTGGGCCGCCGCCATCGCTCACTTTCATCGTTCGACCATACGACATTTGAACCTCATTGGCCGCACTCGGTCGAATGGGTAATCGCTTATCCCTTGATATGAAAGCCCTAAGCTGCCTTCTCACGGTTCTGACGATCACAGCCTGCATGGGAGCCCCACCTGAAAACCCGCAGATCCGTGCGGATATTGGCGAGGACATCCCGCTAGCCGAGGCCATTCGGCGAGCGAACACGCAATTCCCGGATCTTCAGCCACTCACGGCGGCGGAGGTCATTGCTGCCGTGAAAATGATCAAGCAGGAGCACCCAGACATTTCGGAGGCGATCCATAGGATTTACATGCGGATTGTGGAGGAGGGAGTGCTGCCAAGGGGAGTCTACTTCAGTCGCATTCCGGGTACTCGTGACGGACACTGAGCACTTCGACGTTGACTGGAAGGACCTGACCCTGACGGCCTTGCCTCCCGGGAGTAGAGACCCTGAGATTGGCTACGGCTTCAACTACCGTGTTCGTGCCCGGTTCATTTCGTCGCGACCGCTGACCGAGCAAGAGAAGGCGTGACTGGAAGAGGCTGAACGCCGAGCAAGCGAAGGCAGACCAGAAGGAGCTGAAGGGGATGGTCGAATCGGGTAGGCGGGGGTTTCTAGCCCCCGCCCCCCACACCACCGGACATGCGGCTCCGCATCCGGCGGTTCCTGACAGTCCCGAAGGATGAAGCAGCACTCTTTCTCTGCCACGCTGACTCGGGGCCAAGGCTCCACCGATCGGCTTCATCGCCAGCCTCCGTTCAGCTATGGTCGTGTTCTGCCTGTCAAGTTCGGCCCTTCCTCAGGTGAGTCCTCCGGGTGTGCCCGGCTCGTTTCCTTGAGTAGTATGGCCTCGGCTGACTTCTCGGCATTCACCCCGCCCATTACTGTACGGGGCGCTGCGGTGTTTCCACCGCCGCGCGTGTCCGAGATCTCCCCAGGTAAGGGCGCAGTCCTCCCCCGCACTGTCGCCGCATTTACCTCCACGACTGAACCGGTGGGCTTTGCTGTGTTGTGCCAGCTCGCCCCATCGTGTCGGCCTTGTATGCGGTTCTTGTTCATCAACTCGCGGGTTTCGCCTAGCCTTCCTTCCCACGGTCGGTCACCCTTCCGCAGTTGGCTTCGGCTGATGTTTTATCTTTACGGTTCATACACAGGGGACTTGAACCCCTTTGGGACTGCGTCCATGCTGGGCGCACACAATCAGATGCACCGAACCGCCGCCCCGCGCTTCTGTTTCAATGCGCCGGAATTTTTGAACGTTGGATTCGCTGCCAACGCCCGTTTCCGGCGGCGGTCGGTGATCTTGGTCGTTCGGCGACTCAGTAGTGGGATCATGCTCGACCACATTGGCATTTTTGTTTCCGACACTGATCGGAGTTTTCGGTTCTTCGAGGCTACCCTGGCACCATTGGGCATTGTCGTTCGGGAGCGCCAACGGCATTGGGGATCGATCGTCATGAGTGGACCGGACTACTGGCCGTTCTTATGGATCGGGCCGGCTGGCGGGGACTATCATGGCACACCTGTACCAGTGAGGGAGCGCCGACCGATGCATTTGGCCTTTCGAGCCTCCAGTCAAGAAGCGGTGCGAGAATTCCATCGAATTGGACTGTTGAATGGTGGACGTGACAACGGTAGTCCGGAGGACTGTGGACGCGGAGCATACGGAGCGTATTTGCTTGATCCGGACGGCAACAACATCGAGGCAGTGTTTCGAGAGGGTTTATAAAGATGATGCTAAATCGGGTAGGCGGGGGTTTCTAGCCCCCGCCCCCCACACCACCGGACATGCGGCTCCGCATCCGGCGGTTCCTGACACTCCCGAAGGATGGAGCAGCACTCTTGCTCTGCCCTGCTGACTCGGAGGCGGGACCTCGCCCTTCCACTGTTGCTTCTGTCTAATGCTTGCGTCATCCTCCCAACGATGAGGCCCGGGCGGACAACGGTGTTCCCATACGAAGGGACTTTCACCCTTCCAGTTCCGGCCCATGTCAGGCGCACCCAGGCCGGTCGAGGACAACGGCGGTCGAGCGCGCCCGTGAATGCGGTTGCCGTTGGCCCGGCGTGGGTGCACTCTGTCGTTAGGCAAAAGCAACTCCTATGAAAACACTAGGCTTATTGTTCGCTGTATTAACGATAGTTGGTCCTGCGCTCGCCGAAGACAACGTCGCGGCTGAGCTCGAAGCTTTGCACACGAAGTGGTTTGCTGCTTATGATCGAGGCGATGGTGCTGCGATGAATCGAATCGAAACGGATAATCTCGTTCTCATATTGCCGGATGGCACGATATTCAAGAAAACCGAGCCACGCGCCAAGAAACACGAAGCCACAGGTGCGGCGCGCCGGGTGTTGAGCGACGTGTCGATACGTCGTTTCGGCGATGCCACGGTAATGACCGGCATCCTGACGAGCAGCTACCCTGACGGCACGAAAGCCGAAGCCACGACTGTGGTGTGGGTTCGACAGAACGGCAGCTGGCGAGTTGCTTCAGCGCAGTGGGCGCCAGTTTCGACCAATCGCCACTAAGATAAGATGGGTTTATGCCGATGCACAAAATGGCCTACCCAGCGTGCTGCAGGCACCGCCGGGATCCTGTCTCGGTTAACAATCGGACACAATTGGCCCGGCGTGCCTGATCCGGGTCGTTAGGCGGCGAATATGAGCGCGACTGCCAGCACCTCGCCCCAATCGGATGCGGTGGACACAATCCGCCGAGGCCATCGCAGCGTTCGTTGGCTGGCGCTGAGCACGGGATGTTACGGGCTTTACTTGGCGCTTCTGGGGCCATTCTACGCCCTCGTAAGCGACGGACCTTTTTCCTCCATGCCCCATGCGGTGTCGGCTGTGATCTTCCTTCCGGCCGACCCAGTCTATCGTGTGCCGATCATACGCTCGCTGTACGACGACTACCTGAACTGGTCGGTACCTTGACCCGAACATGGCGGACAGACCCACAGGTTGGTTCTGATAGAAAAAGATGATCGCACCGCCTAACCAATCGGCCCAGCCAATGCCGGGCGAGCGTCTCCGTTCCAATCGAGCGCCAGCGGCCCGGCATGCTGGTGGCGATGTCGTCTGGTAAGGTACTGCCGAGGAACATGGAGATAAGCTCCACCCAAAGAGGAACTTGCATCGAGCAGAGATGTTGTAAGGTACGACACGCAGAGGTTGATGTGACCTCCTGAGCCACAGCAGGTTGCTCCGAGCAGCCGTCTTGTAAGGTACGGCGCCGATAGCGGGTCGTGTTCTTCCAATACCCGGGATGCGCCTGCTGCCACTTTCGAACCCGTTGCGCGTTCCCGGCATCTCGGAAGTAATCCCGGTTCTCGGGCTTGGCCAACCAGGTCCGTTGCGACTCCCGCTTCCGGGCCTGACGACACTCCGGTTTGAGGCAAAAGCGCTGACGCGCGCCGCACCGATAGTCGGGAAGAAAAAGTTCCTTGCAGTTCAAACACCTATGGCTGGATCGCGGCGGCTTCATCGGTTCCCAAATCAAAAGGAACCAGTATCCGAAACCGCAGAACAGGGAGGGAAGAAAATCCACCCGAAGAAAATTCAAACCAAGAAGATCCCTTTTCAAACCGCCCGTTTTGCGCCACTTCTCGTTCGCTGATGGCATCACGAGAAACGCAAGCCGAATTCCCTCGTTTCGGCACTCGGTGGCAGCGTCGGTCTGGTTGGCATCATCACAAACCCACGCGGCGTTAATCTGAGCCCAGGCAGCCTCTGAGTAGTCACCTTCCGCCTCCAGTATCATGGCGTAGCATGCAAACATATTGGCCAATGCAGGAAACCGCGATTCTCTGAGGCGGGTGCGATAATCGTCGCTCTCGATCAAGCGTCGGGCCGACGGGGAACTCTTGGACAAGTCACGTGCGCAACAACCGCAGGAAGGACAATGGTGTACCCCGTGCGCGATCGTTGAACGCTCCATCTCCGGAGGACGAAGGTCGAGGTCGGGTGATCCAAAGGCATTGCTGCTGGCGATGTGGATTTGAGGGCTCAGCTCACCGCAGACGCCGCAAACAACGTCGGACTGGAGAGTCGTCGTCATCGCTCGTCGGAGAATACTCGTCGCCATCCTCGGCGGGAACCCAAATCTCAGGTGGCACGTCGATGACTGCATGAGGATCGTCCAAGCAACGCCGCCGGTTCCACCACCGTCGCGGTGGTCGCAGCCGCTTCCCTGCTGAGCGTTGTGGAGTGGTTCATTCCCGTTGAGTCAGATAGTCCTCCCGAACCGGCGAAAGGACCTCGATAGCCACCGAGTCCTCCAGGATGTCAGCTCCATGCTCCAGGCCGCCGGGAATGCACCAACTGTCGCCAGGCCGCGCCTCGAAGGTCTCATCACCGATCGCCAGACGAAGATGCCCGCTGACCAGGTAGCCCGTCTGCTCGTGAGGGTGGGCATGACGGGGGTAGGACTAATCCCTCGCGAAGCCGGAATTCTGTCATTAGGGTTTTGTCGCCGTGGACCAGGGTCTTCCGCTCAATTCCGTCCAAGGCAGGCGCATACCCGTTGTCACTTCGCTTCGAGAACATGGCTGATCATGGCCGAAGGCGGCCTGGCAGGACAGATCAATTCCCGATCCCAAGGCATCGAGACCGCTACTGCTGCTCCGTTGCCTCGAAGTAGTCGTCCTCAGCGATGTCGGGGATGCCGACCACCAAGACCCTGACTCGGCCACGGGCACCGTGGACGACCCCCGACGGGATATGGACCAGTGACCCTTTGGAGACCGGATGCTCCACGCCGTCGAGGATGACGGTCCCTTTGCCCTCCAGAACGTAGTACAGCTCGGTGGAGCGCATGTGGTAGTGGAGCTTGGCTCCGTCGATGTCCACCGCATGTGCCCAGGCGGCGGGCGAGAGAGCCGCGTCCTCGCGGCTAATGAGCCGGTCCCGCCAACCGCAAGCACTTCGCTCTCGTGGGGCTTGGCCTTCGTGGCGGATCAGGACCGGGCCAGAATCGGTTGATTGGCTGGTTGGCGCGTTCATTTGTTCCTAGGCGGTTAATTTCATTTGGCTGGCGCACCAGGCCGGGTTAGTGACCCGCCGGTTCGGTGCCGCCCTTAAACGGAGCACCGGCGGCCAGCAGGCGAAGGTTAGCACGCCGTCTCCTAACCTCGCCACCCCTAAAGACCCGTTTACGGAGCCATTGCGGCCCGCTCAGCGCTATCCTGCGGCCACGAGCGGTGTGTGGGCTTGGCTTCCTTGTACTCGTCCCGAGCACTACACTGACTCCCGACAACCATCCACCATGCCTGACAACGCGTTCATTGGGAAACCGGAATCTCCCTCCGACACCGAGTTGGCCGATGCCCTCGGCCCAGCCAAAAAACTTTGGACAGGCTCGTCATTAGCCTCGCCCGCAAGCACGGCGTAACCGAGGAAGAGTGGAAGGCGTACTCGAAGAACTCCGGCTGGACGCTGCGGCTCAAGCGCAAGGGCCGGACCATCGTCTACCTGTCGCCGTATCGAGGGAGCTTCTTGGCGGCCTTTGCCCTGGGTGACCGGGCCGTCGCGGCAGCCCGCGAGAGCGACCTGCCGGAGTGGGTGATGAAGATCATCACAGAGGCAAGGCGCTACGCGGAGGGGACAGTGGTGCGGATCGAGGTCAAGCAGGCGGAGGATGTGGCGGCGGTCGAAGCGTTGGCGGTGATTAAGTTGGCGCACTGACCAGAGGTCCGGCCACGGGAACGCGCCCTCATCAGCTGGTCACCGGCGCTGGGTACGCTGCATATTCCAGACCGACAGCGCGAGGTAAAGCCCTGCTTGAATCAGCAGATTGCCCAGCCAACCGAATCCAAAGAGGTAGATTCCCATTAACCAGAGAGTGATGCTCACCAAAGCCAGCAAGGTGCCCCCGCCATACTCGGATTCGCCGATCCGGTAATACAGCACGGCGCAGCAGATGAACAGGACGATAGTGGTGTAGGGCATGGCCGCCGTAATTGGACAGACTACGGCACCCTGCGGCATGAAGAATCTGCCGGAGTTCTGGATTCGCGTGTGAATCCGACACCTGGAATCATCGTCGAACTCATACTCGAAGCGGCGTCGGTGACTATTCGGGGACAAATGCGCATCATCGAGAATCACTTCGGCAGAGCACACGGCTACATCGCCTTGGGGTTCCTCCTCGTCTTCGGCGGGTTCACCCTGTTCCTCGTCTGCCAACCCAAGAACAATGAAGGTTTGGGCAACATCGTCATGACCACGATCGCTACGGTCGCGGGGCCGATGGTTGGAGCAGTTGCGAGGGATTTCCAGAGTTGCTGCCTGGAGTGTTCGCTCACGCTGTTGCCGTGGTCAGGAGCGATCCTGACGGTGGGCATCCTGTTTCAGATCGTCCCCTTGCCATTCCAGCGATTTGCCAGAGCGGTGCGGTTGACAATTTGGTGCCTGGGACTACTGGGGTGGTTCGGTGGCGGCGTGATTTCGTTCGGGCATGCTTTCTCTTGATCTGTCAGGAAGTCGCCCTTACTCGCCGAGAGCAACAGGAATTGAATCTGCTGAGATAAGGGTGTATAGGCGGGAGAGTCCGTTACGCGGAGTGATCGGCCAATGCCAATCGACATGCAACCAGCTTCAATTTGGCGGACAATGGGCGTGACGGAGCAGTTCCTGGAGCAGAAGGCTGCGTGGCTTTCGGAGCAGCGAGCGTTGCAGGACGACGTGGCACGGTTCTTCATGGAGTCCGCCAAACTGGTTTCGTTCTCCTGGTATCATTATCCCTTCGCCAGTCTCGCTCTTTTCCAGTCAATCATCGGCGTGGAGAAGTCCCTTCGTCTATTCAACAGAAGCCCGAAACGGTCGTTTCAGGAGATATTTGCAGAAATCGTGGATCAAGGTGTTGTCTCAGACAGCGCGTTTTCCAAGGTTGAGCTGCCATCCAAGGACTTTGATCTGCCGAAGGACCTCAAGAAAACAATCAAAGGAAAGCCGAAGTCTCACCTGGAGCTTCTTTCAATGTTGATACCCAAGCTGAGAAATGACTTTTCCCACGGCACCTATCTCATGTATCCGGCTTTCTTGCCGTTGTGCTTTCAGATGAGGGAATTAGCCGATGCGTTGTGCCTGGAGATTCAGCGCAGAAAGCGAGGCCAACAAAGTATGCCGGTTTCCCGAATCAATCGGAAGAGCCTATGAACTCACCACAAGGATACGAGAAGAAGTTCGCTGACTTTATCCGGCTGTGCTCAGAGGCCAGTGCCAACGGCACAAAAGAAATCGTGGTCGGCTTTCCGTGGGTGCTGGGTGATACCTACGAGGAGCTGATCGAAAGTCTGTCGAGGTTGGCTGACGCCGAATTGTCGCTGCACATCGCCCACCGTAGGGATTGGCCGAGCCGCAACTAGGCCGACCGGGGTTCGACAACTGGTCCTTGACAGGTGCTGGCGCAATTAAGCGACACTCAGAGTAAGTCGAACGCAGTCAGAATGCCGATCAATCTCTGCTCCCCCGCTTCCACGCCAGATTCCAAGACCAGAACCGCGAGCCCTTGCAGTTTCACACCCACTTCGCTGGACGGAGTAGTCGCAGCGCAGCGAATTGGCTCGACCAAGGTAATGAATCCCCGCTCGATAGCGGTCAACGGGACCAGCCCGATGGCACTTGGGACATTGACCCAGGTGAATCGCGGACACACGCCTCGCTACTTCATCCTTCGGGAGGGACTGCGTGACTTTGAGCAGCACCCCGCCTCCAGGCACGTCCGGTTGCAGAACCGATGATCACCGTCTCGGACGCCTCCCATGACGATCGTCGAATTGCAGTAGGAACACTTTCCCATGGAGTGCCTCTCTTTGTTTTTGGGTGGGTCAGGCGGGTGGGGCGGTGACGGTCCCCGAATTGTCAGTAAGGCTCATGCTATCTCTTAGAGCGTTAGCGTGCGCACGGCCTCGTCGATGAGAACCGATGCGCTAACACTGTATTTCGAGCAATAACAGGACCGACCGGCGTTGCAGGTTCCGCTCTCCCACGATCGACCTGACTGAATGGTTGGCGCAGCACCCGATACTTCGCCGATCCGGCAATACAGCACAGCGCAACCGATGACCAGGCCGGTGGTGGTGCAGGGCAAGTCCGCTGTGATTGGACAGCGCTGCGGGAGACTGCTGTGCGCGGAGAAGCCAACCGCAGACCCGCACGCAAGCTCTGCGTGCTTCCGGGGCTGACGTGTGCTTGAAAGCGCCCTTCGATGCCACGGATTTGTTGCTTACAATTCCCACTCCGGTTTGAACTGGGCCGTCCGATCCATTTCCGTGGCGAAGGCAATTCAGGGTGAGCCGCCAAGGCGTGACTTCCCTTCGCCGCTGAGGTAGCATGGCGGCGTTATGAATCGTTTACTGGCACTGCTTGGTTTGCTGGCAATACCAGCACTGGTTCTGGCGCAGGACAACACCCAGCGGGATATGCACGAAATGCACAAGCTCCACCAAGACTCCAAGGCGTACATCACCATGCTCGACGATCCCGAACGCGATGAGTATCAGAAACCGCACGAGGTCATCACCGCGCTCAAGCTGAAGGAGGGCGAAGTGGTCGCCGACATCGGGGCCGGATCAGGCTATTTCACCTTCCGCTTGGCACGCCATGTCGGGGACACCGGACGCGTCTACGCGGTGGATGTCAGCCCGGAGATGATCGTGCATCTGAACCGCCGCATCCGCGATCTCCAGTTGAAGAACGTGGTGTCGATTCTCGCCGCGCCGGACGATCCGTTGTTGGCCGACGCCTCCGTCGACCGGTTCTTCATCTGCGATACGTGGCACCACATCGAAAAGCGCGACCACTATCTCGGCCTGATGAAGAAGATGCTCAAGCCGGGCGGGGAGGTCGTGATGGTGGATTTCAAGAAAGCCGAAACGCCGGTGGGGCCGCCGATGGAGATGCGGATCGACCGTGCCGATCTGGTGAAGGAGATGGAGAAGAACGGATTCCGTTTGGACGCAGAACGCACGTTTCTGCCCTACCAGTACTTCCTCGTTTTCAAGATGAAGTAATGCGGGGCATTTGGTCGAAGGTACGGCCTCACTGAGGCACGTACTGCTGGCGTTCTTTGCGCTCCTGCCGTTGCAGGAGGGATTGAAGAATTTGGAAGTGATCGTAACCTTTTTAACGAAAAGCTGAACATTCCATCACCGTGAAAAGCGAAATTATCCGAATTGGGCAAATAGGAATTAGGTTCCTGCTCGATGCTGCCGACACGAACGGTTCCGTAGCCATGTTTAAATTTTCGGTTCCGGTTGGAGCCAAGGTGCCGCTGCCACATTCCCACGAACGGTACGATGAAACCATTTACGGAGTGGAAGGCGTAATCACTTTTACCGTAGATGGAGAAACCGTGCATATTGGCGAGGGTGAATCGTATTTTATTCCACGCGGCGCAGTTCATGGTTTTAATAACTTGAAGCAAATGGATGCCAAAGCTCTGGCCGTAGTCACTCCTGCTCTAATCGGCCCTGATTTCTTTAAGGAGTCGGCGGCCATTGTTAACGCAGGCGGCCCTCCTGATCTGGAAAAGCTAAAAGCGGTTCTGGCAAAGCACGGGCTTGTTGCTGTAACCCCATAGGTCGCTTAATTGACGCGCAAAGTTGCGGCAGGCGCTGCGGATCAGTTAATGGGCACAAAATAACCCAATTTCCCTTCTTGGCATCGCACCCGCATCTGTGGAGATGGGTAAGTGAGTTCGGCACCATCGAGATCGGCCACTGCTCCCAAACTCGTTCATTCATCCGGGTTCTGGACGAGGGAGGCATGGTCTGGAAAGGCCGCCGCAGCTACCGGACGCTCGATGCCGCGCTGGCCGATGCCGAAGCTGGCGTGGGGCGGTGGATGAAGCGGGAGTTTGGGATCGTGGACAATTCCTGAATCCGGCCAGTGAATTCATGACCAAAGCCATCATCTTCGACCTCGATAGCTGCCTGAGTGCCGCCGATGAACCCGGCCAGCAACTCTATGCCCCAGCCTTTGAGGCGATCACTCGCGCCAGCCAAGGCTCGCACAGTCCTGCTGTCCTCCAGAATGCTTTCGCCGACATGTGGAGGCTGCCGTTCGATGTCGTCGCCAAGAATTATGCCTTCACGCCATCGATGAAATCTGCCGGGTGGGAGTGCATGAGCGGTTTGGAGGTCACCGCGCCGATGAAGGGCTACGGCGATCTCCACGTTCTCGCTGAACTCCCAACGTTGCGCTTTCTGGTCACGTCAGGCTTTCGCTGTCTACAGGAGAGCAAAATCCGGGCGCTGGGGGTCGCCCCATGGTTTACCGCCATCCACCTGGACGCGATTGACCAGTCCGGTTACCGGGGAAAGCAGGCCATCTTCGAGGACATCCTGCGCGATCATCGCCTCCAGCCAGACCACGTTTTGATCGTGGGTGACAACCATGAATCCGAGATCGCCATCGGTGCCCGCCTTGGCATTCGCACCGTCCAGACGCTCAGGCCCCCAGTTCCGCGTTCAACTGCCGCGACGCACCACATCCAGACCCTGCACGAACTCAAATCACTGCTCGACTGGAAGGGCTGACGCCCGGTCAACACGTGGAGTTTCAAGGCGCTTCTTTGAGCAGTGCTTCAAGGTCGAGCGGATGCGTGAACATGGCCAGACCGCCGTCCGCGCTGCGCGGCCATTGCTCCTGTGGTCTATCCCAATAAAGCTCCACCCCGTTTGCGTCGGGGTCGCGGAGATAAATGGCTTCACTGACACCGTGAACCGCCGCACCATCGCCCTTGCGATAGAGTCAGCTCATCTCCAGCAACCGTTTCGCCCTGTCCCGAATCTTCGCAAGGTGCTTTGAGATCGGACTGTGGCTTGCATAACCGAGCGCTTCCGCGATCTCGGCCAACCGGGTCACACCGTTACGGAGACAGACCACAATTCGACGCTCCTTGATGTCAAGGAGGCTGATGAAATCCTCCCAAAGAAGATTCTCATGCACTTCGGATTGAGGTCCGTGGACGGGAACCGTCTCGTCCAGCTCAACAAAGGTCACCTTGGCCTTGCTCCGCTTTGAATAGAGCTTTCGCTCAAAATCCTCGCGCTCAAACGACCAACGCTCCGAGAAGTCATCCTTGATCCTGTGTGATCGCACGGCGTCAAGAATCGCCCGCAGGTCGCCATGCGCATCGGCGACTTCAACCATTTGACGGGTCGCTTCCATCACCTCCTGCTCGCCGAGCCAGAGAGTCCCGCCCCGAAGGGGAGTTTGGAGTGTGACCCCTGGTGGCATCTGATCCTTGTGCGCGAGGTAATCCGCTCGCTCTGAGTCGCCCTCCATTTCCGTGCGCCGGAACCCGCGCATCCGCGTTTGCACCACGATGTCGATGTAGGGCAACCAGTAGTCGAGGTTGTGCGAGAGCATTCGGATCGGATCGCTACTGGAGAAACAAGATGGGGCACCACGCGCACCCAACAACGGCCAAAGGTGATAGGTGATCGCCTCTTCCAATCGGCCATCAAAATCCGCCGGGAGGACGTGCCCTAGCAAGTGGTCTTGACGCAAGTGGGGCCAAATTCCCCGACGAAGCGGCGGCAAGCCGAAACGTTCAAGAGTTCCTCGCGGAAGGAGATGATAAAGCGGCACGAAAGCGTCGTAGCTATGGGCTGCCACCCGGCTCACCAGGCGAACATTGGCTTTTCTTTCGATAACCCAACGAAGTCGATCGGGGCCTCTAAAATCGAGCTTTGCCGATCGCCAAGCACCCGCCTCCCAAGTGTTGTTCCAATCGGAGATGAAAAGCTCATAACGATAGCGTTCATCGTCCATGAGCCCACAGTCCTCGGCTGTGGGAACATACACGTATTCCGGAACGGGAGGCGACTCATCGGGAATAGGGAGAAAGCGGTAGAAGAAGCGGGGTGAGATTGATGTCAGTTCGGGAAACTCGTCGGCGGACATCTCCTCTGGCCGGGTGGCGAGACACTGCTCTCTTGCGAGTTCACACAAGTCGATGGGCTCATCGGTCTCTGGCACGGTTGTTTCCTGAGCGATAGTATTCATACGTCTCCAATACGACAATCAAGGGCAGAATTGTTCCGACCATTGACACGACTTCCGCACGCCAGGTTCGTTGGAGAGTCCGACCATTAACGGGGCCTCGTGGCCCGAGAAACAGCTCTGCTCGACAACGTCGGGCTCAAACCGGCGTTGTCCCACGCACGGATCTGGGGAGTAGTGAAGGAGTTATGAGCGCCGGGTCACGCCAAGTCCTTTGCCTGACCACCCGTTGATCCTGAACGCATCCGCGCTCCGGCGGATGGTCGGCTCCTGGTAGTCTGCCAGGTTTCGGCGGCAAACTCGCGCTCGCACGCCAAGCAGCCTTCTTGCGGGCACTTTCTGGCTTCTTTGACGCCCGCTTTCCTGCGCCCAGCAGACCAGAACCGCCTCAGGCAACGTGTCTGGCCGCAAGCTGGTGCTCCGGCCCCGTGCTAAACGCCGACCGGCAGATCGGCTTCGCGCAATGAACAGCATGGAGCATTGTCGTAAAAACGGTGAGACCGGCCAGTGCCGGTGAATCCCGTTCCACCGGGTTCGTGAGATTTACTGCGACGGCCAGCGGGCCTGGGTGCGTCCGATGAATGGCTGATCGGCCAGCAGCTCTGCTTCGCCGGAGACCCATTGTGCCGATTCACGGGAGCGTGGTCGCACCAACTGACTGCTCGAACGCCTGTCCAGTCCAGGTGTAGACAGTCTCTGGACTCTCGGCGGCTGACAGATGCCATCGCGTAATGATGTCCAGCCTGTCTCCGACCGCTTCCCACCGGTAGCCGTTTCCGTTGAAGACCCCGACCAGCTTCCAGCTATCGTCACGAGTCCGAAAGGCATAATACCTTCCCTGTCCCTGTGCGCCGCGAATCCCGAACCGAGTTTGGCCGTAATACTAGGCTCGAAAGATCACCAGATCGCCAGTCAGAGGCCAATAGCAACGCTCTAAAGTACTGTCGGCGGCAAGCGCAACCAGCGTGCGGCTGTCGGAAGGTAAGCCCTCGCGCTCGGCGATATACGTGAATGCTGCCACGTGGATGTCAAACGGTTCCCTGGCGATGGCCGGGTGAAAACCGCTGCTGTGCCACGAAGCCGGTGAATCGTTCACTGGCCGGTGAGTGGCGCAACGCACTCCGCAGATCACGGCAACGCCAACGAAAAGGAGTATGTGCATTGTCCAGCGCATCTGAACACGTTCTCTCGTATCTTTGCTGGAGCGCGGTCAGCACGAGGGTGCTGGTTCCGGGCACCACAATCCCGCGATCCTCACTACTGCCAGCCCGCATCCTCAGTCGCTCATCTCGTACACCCGGACGTAGTCAACCTCGAAGAAGTCGGGCAGTCTGGCCTTGGTGATGTCGCCGCCCCATTCGCCGATTTCTTCCGTGAGCTTTAGAAACTGGGGCACCTGCGACACGCCACCGGCCTTCGTGCGCCAGACTTCCTTGGCGTCCACATAAAAGACGTATTCCTCCGGCGTCCAGAGCAAGGCGTAATCGTGGAACCCTTCGGTCAGGGCCGCGATGGTGGTGTTGGTCCCGGCGCTCCGGTGATCCTTGCCGTAGCCATCCCAGTGGAGGTTGAAGGTGACTTTGCCGTCGCGCCACGGTATCTCCATGATGTCGATCTCCGTCCCGTCGCGCCCCTCATTGCCCACCTTGCCCACCCCGGATGACATCATCCAGAAGGCGGGCCAGTGGCCCGGTTCCTTGGGCATCTTGCAGCGCGCCACGTAATAGCCGAAGGCATGCTCGAACTTGCCTTGGGTGTTGACGGCTCCGCAGGTGTACCGGTCGCCGTCCTTCCTGGTGCGAAGGATCAGGGTGCCGTGGCCGCTTAGGTGGGCGTCCTCCTGGACCCAGAATCCATCACGCCGTTTCCAGTCGCCCAACCGGTTCCATTTGGACTCGTCCAGTGTGGTGCCGTCGAACTCGTCGTTCCAGATGAGCTTCCAGTCCTTGCCCGCAGTCAGCGGGGGCAGGAACTCCTTCGCGGTTTCATTCTGTGCCTGGCAGAGCGGCGACACGACGAGACCGAACAGGATGACCGACAGGACTGGCAGTGGTTTCATGGCCCGAGGCTAAACCGCATGTCCGGCAGCGGCACCAGCAAAATCATCCCTTGCACGGTCTTCGCCATCACATTCCCCACTGATGAGGATTATGGCACTGCTTATCTGTCTCCATCGATTTCAACGGAGGTAGCAGTTGTCCAGCGAACTGGCTCTACCGATTCCCGTTGTGCAGGCGTGTTTCGGAATTTACGAGTCCAAGGGCTTCGGCTTGTGTTCACGTGAGATCGGCAGGGTCAGTTACTGCGGAACTGCCTAACCTAACACCTATCAAGACGCTGGAGACGAACCGCCGCGCCGCCGTTCCGCTCGAAGCCGGACGGGAATGCGAATATGCCATTCACGCTCGACCTTGCGTTTCTGGCGGCGGTCGCTCAGGTTTGCGTTTGGCAAGATGCTTATGCGCCCCGCGCTCTTATTGATTGGGCTTCTCTGTGCCGACCCAGCCTTGCCCTCGGACCTCCCGAAAGACGCCGGATTATTGCCAACGCGCCTCGTTACACTCTCACCCACCAACCCCAGCGGATTCGTGGTGGCAGTAACCATAACAAACACCTTCGACGGTCCCGTCGTGGGGCGATTGTACGTCGTTGGTTCGACGAATCGCACTGAGCTATCGCTCGGGGCGGCAGTTGTTGACTGGTCAGCCAGTCCGCCGAGCGAGTCCGGGGTGACGGCCTACTCGGCCATGATGATGCATCGTTACGGGCTTGGGACGAGGTTTGAGATCGAGGAAGCCGGTAAAGGCACGTTCGATGCCGTAAGCAGATCCCGCTTCTCTCCGACCAATGGGATAATATTGATGATTCAGTATTTGCCTCCCAACATGAAGGAAGCAAACGCAGATTGGAGCAAGGTTCGGTTTCTGGCTGGGGAGATCGGGCAGCCTTCAGGTGCCGAACCAGCCGTTTCACCGAATGGTGCTCCCGCAGGCCTGCCTGGCGATTCGGACATCGACGAGCGCCGCGATCGGTGAGCTGAGCCTTGGGGGCATGCGCATGTCGTATCCGATCTCACCCTGGAGCGATTCGGCAGACCGCATCAGCCCGGACGGTTGCTACCGAGCCATTATTTGCGAGGCCGGGGAGGTCGGAATGGGCGCACCTACCAGTGGCACGTTGGTCATCTCAGACAATTTCCACGGTGGATGCGTCCATGCTCGTCTGGAGTCATGCAACCCGTCATTTGTTTGGTCATCCGATTCACGAGCATTGGCTGTCCCACAGTGGACGCCCACCCGCCAGCAGCGGATGTGCATCATATCCGTTCCGACCGGTTCAGTCCGCACCGTGCCCAACGAGTTTCGCGTGTTGGAGTTGCACGCCTTCGAGCAGGGCGTCGTTCGTGGCGTCGATTCGCCAGTCTACATGCCACGGCATTTCGAGTTGTCTGTCGAGGATCAGAATGAGCATGAGAGCAGGAAGCCGTGACAAACCGGATACGGCGAATCCCGCGATAGCGCTACTGTTCCGATCCTTTGATCACTGGCGCGGGGTCGGTGATCCGAGACGTTAGCCCGGCGCTGCGCGATACTTTTTCATGAAACGCACTAACAAATGGCCAAAGTGTGGCTCGACAGATTTGATTGCCGATGCAAAGGCCATCGACCGGAGCCACCACAGCAATCAGACGGAATTCACCGTCGCGACGTTCCGCAAACCGGATGCGCTGATCTTCAAGGGCCAGCAAGACACATCTGTCTCGGCTTGGGTTTGCGCGAAGTGCGGATTCGTTGAGCTATATGCTGATTCACCGAAAGCCCTTGAGGGATCGACCAGCTAACAAGCGGATGCACACGAACCGCCGCTCCGTGTTCTCCCCGCGACGCCCATGAGCTGGCCAACGCATTGGCGATGGTTTTACCTTTTGCTTACCATGGTCTCGCTGGGAGTGGTTCGGTGGCAGTTCCTTATCGGCGACGCCTTGGAGAGGACGAGGACTGGCGGGGTCGGTTTGATGCCAACGGACGTTCTGTTGCTCAAGGCACTCGGCGCATTGTCTCCGCTTGTGCCGCTCGGCCTTGCCGCTCTATTTGTTCTCTCGTGGAGGTACACCGTAATCAATTCCCCAGAAGCAGTAGCCGTTACGGGCATCGCCGTTTTCCTTGGATTGACGTTTTACACTTGGACCTGCTTGATGGTCATAATGATTCACATATGAGCAGAGAGGCGAACTCAGGTACCTGGACCCGCCAACGGCCACCCGCGCTTTCGGTTTCCGGTGGTCCATTGAGTGCGGAGGCCGGATCGGCTGCGGAGGCTTCCTTTGGGGTGGCGGGGGGTGAGATTGCCGAGTTACGAGACATGAGAGCATCCCCGTCAAAGCAATGGAAACAATTCTTCCGAGCACTTCCGATTTCATTCCTCATCGTAATCTCCATCTGGACCATCACGATGATCTTCCTTTTGGGGTTGCCGAGTTTCTCATTCGCCGTGGTCTGCAAATACGACCGTGTTGTTGTTGAGGAATTGCGGCGTATGGCAACGTGGATGGTAGTTATTACCGGGCTCTGCGGCGCGGCACTTGGCGTTTGTCTTCCGATGGCGATTCGCTGGATTATTCAGCGAAGGAGAGAGAGGCATGTACAGAATGCCAACGTCTAGCAAATTTCGCCCGCCAGGTCCGCTGCCTCGACGGGGAAGGTAACGGTGAAGGCAATTTCGTTTCCACGGAGCGTCGCGCCTTCGATCACTCGCTCTTTGACTATTGTTTCGCCGTTGACCCTGCTGGTCTTGCTGAGCGTACCGGTTAGCTTGCCGCCCTCCAGCTTCAACTTGAGGGTGCTTTCGGAGCCCGGCTTGCTCTTGGCCTGACCCGTTGAGGTCGTCACCTTCCAGGTCCCCGTGGGGTTGATGGCGGTTGGCTCGCCTGCGGTAGCCGTCCCGAGAGGCCAACCGATCACGGCAAAGACTACCATAATGAATACGGCATTGGTCTTCATGATACGGCTTGGAGTTGACGTTGAACCCACTTTACGCTCCAAGCGGCTGCCGCCCGGTACAAAGGCTAATCACCCGGTTCCGCTTCGCCCGCCTTTAGTTGCTCGAACCACTCGCGGAGCTGCGGATCGTGCGAAACGAATTCCAGCGCGGTCTGACGGACCAGCCGCGCATCGTCGGTCCTTCCCTGGTTCGTAAGCAAAGCATGGTAATGCCAGACCGCTTCCGGAGAATACGGGCAAAGCGCCAGCGCCTGACGGAAGCCGAGGTCGGCTTCCCGAAGCATCCATTGCCGGTCCGTTTCGCTGACCGGAATTTCGCTGCGCCACTTGTAGACGGCGGCGATGGACGATCGCAATTTGGAGAAAGCCTTCTGCGCATATGGGTCCTGGACGTAGGCATCGCTCCCTCTGAAACCCTTCAACTGTTTCTGGAGATACACACGGACCCCAAATGCGCAAACCTCCTCGACGCTCGTCTCCTCTTTGATCCAGTCCCCGAGGAACTCGCCGCACCGATTCTCCCAATACTTCCGGTCCTGCCGCACAGCTTCTTCATTTAACAGCCTCATCGGCTCTGGCCCAATCCGCAGGATGGGTCCGAGGGGCTCCAGGCGCGGATACAACCACGCGATGGGATAGCTTTCCTCGATGAAGTAATCCCGCTGTGGATTCTGCTCGACGATTCGTTTCACCAGAAGTCCATTGACCGCCATGGTCGAACCAACCCCGCTGGCCGAAACCCGGCCCAGCCAGTTGACGGACACCTTCTCTTCCGGTCCCACCCGCCCCTGCTTCTGCCGCTCCCGGAAGTCGGCGACGTACTCGTCAAAAGCGGCGCGTTCAGCCTTCTCGCTCGGAATGGTCAAGCGGGAGCCGTACAGGTGCCGCAGGTAATTCAGGTATCGTGCGTCCGCCAGTTGGTTTTGGGTTATCGTGAAGAAGGGCCTCCCTTCAGCGTGGGATTCGCACAGAGCCGTTACGACGAACCGGCCCATATCGGTCCCGCCAAAGTAAATGCTTCCCTCCGGAATCACGGCCATGATGTCGCGCCCGAATTTTTCCATCAAATCAGGATTCCCCTCGTGGAACTGGTTCCAGCCGGTGTGGGCCTCCATGACGATCTGCCACACCATGCCCATCTCACCGGAACCGGTCGGGCGGTTTCGAAAGCGTTGGTCAAATGCCTGGTACCGGTTGGAGGCGCTTTGGGAGTCGCCCTTGGCCATTGCCGCGAACAGATCGTCGAACTGCACGGGCTTGGCCAATTTGGCGTTGGCGAGGACAGTCTCGGCTTGCTGTTTCTTGGCCGTCACGAAAGCCGTCAACTGCTGTTCAAGTTCGGGCCGCAGCATCGGGCTTAGCCGACGTTGTTCTGTCGGACCTGGAGCACCGAAGACGACGCCCATCGCCACCAAAACGATAAGCCCACCGGTCGATACAAGACGCAAAGACTGGTTCACGTGCGCTGATGCTAATATTACGGTCACGGGCTGACGAGCAGATTGAGGTGCATGACTATCTGGGGTGGCGGCGGAGGTCGTAGTTGCACAGGCGAAGGTGTCGAAATCCAGGAACTGGAGCGAGTACACGAGGTATGTTCTGGTCCCTGGAAGGTCCATGTGCGGCTTTCGGTAATCGCGGTGCGGCGCTTAGCGCGCTGATTCACATCGACCCGAGGCAGTCGGAGATCTCGGCAAAGCCAGTTTCATGGCCCACGGATTCTATCCGGAGGCCGGAACGCTGCGGGAAGCCGGTTTCCGTTTCACCTTGGTCGGCAACGCCGAATCACCCTCTTCCACAAAGTATACATGTACCGCCCGCAGTTGCCGCACCGTCGCAATTCTTTGGCGCGTACTGCAGCCACGTTGCCGACGCCAAGTGCGAGATGGCAGCCGGAGCAGACTCCGCATCGAACCCCCGCCACGCTGCGTTTGCCCCTGGCTCGCATCTTGTCGTGGAGGAGCAACACGCCCACCGGCAGTTTTGCGCGCACTGATTTGATGAGCGACTCGGCGTCGCTTCGCTCCTCCGAACTGCCGCTGTTGCCGCGCACCGCCAGTTGATCCTCCAGTGCATGCAGATCCAGCAGGTGGCAAACAATGTCGTGGGTGAAGCTCTTCATCGAAGGCGCAATGGGCATACAGAGGGCTGGCCGAGCCTTAGTTTACTCCGGGCTGGACTGATATGCCTTTTCAAGCGTCGAGCTGACGATAGTCATCGACGGGCGTCGAAACAAGGAAATAGCCCCGTGTGCCGATTTGTGACCTTGCGTGATCCGGAAGGGAGCGAGATCATCTTGCACCAGCGGAAAGGCAGTTCACAGTGAAGAGGCAGTCCAACCATTCACGCGAGCCAATGCCGGGAGATCGCCTCGGGTTCTGTCGGACACCTGTGGCCCGGCATGGCTCCGTTCCGCGTTCGACATAAACCACCATGCGCATCGCTGTCACAGGGGCATTCGGGTACTGGGCCGCTACATCACCAAGCGACTGCTTGAAGCGGGTCACGAGGTGATCACGCTGACGAATTCGCTTCACCGTCCGAATCCTTTCGGCGACAAAGTGAAAGCTTTCGCTTTTCACTTCGATGATCCTGACAAGTTGCGAGACTCTTTGCGGGGAGTGCAAGCCCTGGTGAACACGTATTGGGTACGATTTGATCACCGACTCTTCACGCATGGTCAGGCGGTTGCGAACACCAAGATTATGTTTTCTGCTGCCAAGAAAGCCGGAGTGAGGCGGATTGTTCATGTGAGCATCACCAATCCGGACAGCACATCCGATTTACCGTACTTTCGCGGGAAGGCAGAACTCGAATCGTTTCTCAAGGGTTTGGGCGTCACCTACTGCGTTCTCCGCCCGACCGTTCTCTTCGGTAAGGAGGACGTGCTGATCAACAACATCGCCTGGTCTTTGCGGCATCTTCCTGTGATTGGAGTTTTCGGGGCTGGAGACTACAAGCTGCAACCGATTTACGTGGACGATCTCGCACAGTCAGCCGTCCAGAAGGTGGAGGGTGGCGGCGATGAGGTCCTGGAGGCCATCGGTCCCGAGACGTTCACGTATCGCGATTTGGTCGCCAGAGTCCGCAGGGCGGTTGGCGTGAAGCGCCCTATCATTTCAGTGTCACCCGGGCTGGGTTACTGGGGTTGCAGGGTGGTCGGGCTGTTTGTAGGCGATGTCGTGATCACTCGCGAAGAGATTCGCGGCCTGATGGAAGGGCGCCTATTCGTGGATGCACCGCCCCTGGGTGCCACGAAATTGACAGAATGGATAGGCCGTCACAAAGACACCCTCGGACGCCACTATACGAGTGAGATGGCACGCCGAGTTGATCGAGCGTCCGAGTATAGATCAAACTGAATGTCGAACCATGCGCTCCACCGAACCGCCGCCCCGCGCTTCTGTTTCAATGCGCCGGAATTTTTGAACGTTGGATTCGCTGCCAACGCCCGTTTCCGGCGGCGGTCGGTGATCTTGGTCGTTCGGTCATAACATGAAAGCGCTCGTGCTGATTGTCATGGTGGCCGCATTTCTGAGCGGTTGCGGGCAGGATCCGTACGCAGCCGATCCCAAGGAATACGACAACGATCTGACTGAAGAGGCATTTCGATTCCTCTTTGACCGCTTTCCTCACGCTACAGAAGAACTGGTCTACTGCATCGTATGGGGCTACAAGATCACGCCAGTCCCCGACCGATTCGTCGCGCGATTTGCCGACATTAACCGGGAGGTGGTGAGTTATTCGGCGGTAAAGACAGAGTTTATTGGGACCGATGCGACGTTTCGCCTGAAGGATGACACAAATGCAGTCGCACGTCCGGTGGCCTTCATTCAGGTGGTCATGCTGCCTCCAGGAGAAGACGGCAAGAAGACGATGGAGGTGGGTTGGACTTACCAGAATCGGTCAAAGAGAGAGCTTGTTGCAATCGACGAAACTCGCTCCGGGATGGAGAAGTTTAGCATCATCCGCGATGTCACATGGCACATCAGGAAGACCGAATCGGGTAGCCGAGGGGATTGACCCCTCGGCCCCCACACCACCTGACATGCGGGTCCGCATCAGGCGGTTCCGGTCAGATTGACGGAGGCAGGATCCCAGTTGGGATTCCGCTTTCCGTAATGCAGTTCGATCCACTGTGCCTTCAAGTCCGGCACGCCTTGCTCCCGCAACCACGCGTTATTCAACGCGCGCTGCACAATTCCGTTGCCACTCATCCACCAGTAACCACGGCGGCAGCGGCTGGCCTTCATCACCTCCTCCGGGTGGATGCCCAGGGAGATGAGATGCCGCCGCCGGGTGCGGGGTCGCTGCCACTGTTTCCAGTAACACAAGCGCCCCCGCCGCCGCAGCCATTGGTCCAGTTCCAGCACCTGACGATAGGTATGGCTGATCCCGAAGTAATTCAGCCAGCCCACCGCGTAACGCCGTAACTCTTCCAACGGAACCCGTAGCTGTGCGAACTGAAGTGTGGATCAAACCGGGGCGTGAGCACTTGCGCGATGGCCTGCTGAATGACACGGTCCAGGACCGTCGGAATACCCAGGGGGCGCAAGTCCCCGTTGGGCTTGGGAATCATCACCCGGCGGACCGCCGCCGGATGATACGTGCCTGCTTTGAGGCTCGAACGGATCCGCTCCCAGTGCTGACGGGCAAAAGCGGGGAAGGCCGCGATGGCCATCCCATCGATGCCCGGTGCCCCGCCATTGGCCTTCACCCGTTTCCATGCCCGTTGCATGTTCTCCCGAGATAGGACCTGCTCCAATAGATCGTCTGAAGCGTTTCCATGCTTCCCATCCGTCACCCCCGCTTCCCCGGGGCCGGTCGGCCGTGACAGGGATGGCAGTGATGACGGGGTCGAACCGCTCCCGACCAGTTCGGGCCTTCGCTCCGAAGGTTCGGAACTACTATGCCCTCGGCTGACTTCTGTGCCCTCACGACGGACCTCTCGATCCGCCGCGCCCGGCGTCGCCGCCGTGCTGGGAGCACAGATCTCCCTGAGTAAGGACGTGAACTCTCCCTGAGCAACCGGATCATTTACCTCCGGAACTGAACCCGGGGCTTGGCTGTGTGGTGCCAGCTTGCCCGTTCCGTCGGCCTTATATGACCTCTCTGTTCGTCGGCTCATCAGGTTTGACTGAGGCTTCCTTCCCACGGGACCTCGCGATCCCGCAGTTGCTTCTGTCTAGTGCTTGCGTCATCCACCCGGCCATGAAGCCCGGGTGGACAACCGTGTTCCCGCACAGGGGACTTTCACCCCATCAGTTCACGCCCATGTCAGGCGCACACCAGACGCTGGAGACGAACTGCCGCCCCGCCTGTCCGCTCGACGCGTGGCGGCAATTCGGACGCGCCGTTCACGCTCGAACTTGCGTTTCCGGCGGCAGTCGCTCAGCTTTGCGTTAGTTGTGCATGAACAACAACGATGCCCAATTCAATCGCCGCTTCGCTCTGCTCGTTCTGGTCAGCTTCATGGTTTTCGCCTTCGCAGTCGCTCTGCGCGTTGGTCTTGGTGCGACCTCTTACGACACCACTGACAGCGTGGGCCGCCCGATGGGTTTCAATGATCCGCTTCACGGCGAGCACTACGTCATAATGCTCCGGAATTTCAGCCCGACCGAATTGCTGAAACTGGAATACGGTTATGAATGGATTCTTTTCGCCGCGCATGTTCTTGGCGCTGGGATTTTGCTTGCCTCTGGCCGAGTCGGCTCTCGGGTTTGTCGTTGGTTCTTTCTTGCTCAGGCGGCGGTATTCCCCATCGGCTTTATCGCCCTGCCCTTTTTCCCGTTTATTGTCGCGGGTTTCTTCACCGGGCGAATGGACCGCGAAGGGTTCGTCGATATCCCGTTTATTGTGGCGGTCGCTCATCCGGTGTGGGTTATCACTTCGCTGGTTATTACCTTCGGACTCCGGGGCCCTGGCCTGGGGCTGTCTCGCGTGTGGAGCGCGCTCACTCAGGCAACCCGTGCAAGCGCAAGAACGTTCTCCAAGGCAATTCGTTGATACGTCAAATTTCCGGCGTCAGTCGGTGATCTGCGACCAACCAACACTGTCACGCCACTTGAACCCGGAAGCCTCCGAAATGCGGGATCAGGCCGCCGCAGGAGCCGTGTTGGAGACACAGCGATCCGTCACGGGTCTTCGGTGGACGGCCCACTTGGTGGCGACGGCAGCCGATCGAAGAGTTGCGCCAGGACATTCTCACATGAACGATCAATGCTGTGGGTTAAATGATCTGGGCTGGAGCGACTGGTTCGCACAACGGGTAGACTGCAAACCAACGGCTACGGTTGCCCGAGTTGCGGCGGTGGATCGTGATCAGTTGCTGCTCGTGGATCAAGTCGGCCATTTCCGGGCGAAACTGGCTGGGAGGTATTTGCACCGCCATCACTTGTCCCATGAGCTCCCGTGCGTAGGCGACTGGGTTTGTGTGGAAAGGCAGCGTAGCGGCGACCTCGGAGCGATCCACACGCTCCTGGAGCGCAGGACTTCGCTGCGTCGAAAGTCGGCGGGAGATGCTGTCGAGTACCAGATGATCGCTGCGAACCTGGATTCTGTGGTCATCGTTCAGTCCTGCCATTTCGATTTCAATTTGAACCGCCTGGAACGTTATCTTGTCATGGTGATGGAAGGTGGGGCCGAACCGCACATTCTGCTGGCCAAATCCGACCTGGTTGAGCCTGGTGTGCTGGCTGCGCAGGTGGCGGAGATACGATCTGCTGGTATCACCGCACCGATACTGCCCTTGAGCAACGTAACCGGTGACGGCCTGGACGACCTCAAGCGCTTGCTGTTACCCGGAAAGACCTATTGCTTCGTCGGGTCGTCGGGTGTCGGCAAGAGCACGTTGATTAATCAGTTGATCGGTGGTGCAATGCTGGAAACCGGGGCTGTCAGTGAGACGGGCGAAGGTCGGCATACGACGGTTCGTCGTGAGCTGATTCGGGTCGGCGGAGGCGCGCTGGTCATTGACAATCCAGGAATGCGTGAATTCGGCATTCTCGGCGGGGAAGACGGGATAGAGAGCAGCTATTCGAGCATTACCGCTCTGTCGTCCCGCTGCCGGTATCGTGACTGTGGCCATACCGGCGAGCCGGGGTGTGCCGTAATCGCCGCCGTGCATTCTGGCAAAATCAGCCGTGAGTCGCTGGAGGGCTTTCTGAAACTCAAGGGAGAATCCGCGTTCAACGACATGTCCTATGCCGAAAAGAGAAGGAAGGATCGGGACTTTGGCCGATTCATCAAATCGGCGAAGAAGGACTTCAAGAACAGATAGCGTGTTCGTGGCGGCGCATCACCTATCATGCGAGCGGGCCTCACCCGACAACATTGCCTCAGCGGAGGCGTAAACCGGCATGACGGCAGTTGGTCTTCCCTGTTGGCTGAGTGTGCCTGCGGCGTTTGAACGGCGCGTCGAAGGTGCCGGGCTGCGGTAAACGTCCGATCCGCCAAGGACTCTACCAAAAACATCTGAGCGGCGCACGTAGTTAGGTCGATGCACAACGACGCCACGACACGCCAGGCGGACCCCGAGCGTGCCAGACGATTGGTGCAGGCAGTCGAAGGTTTGCCCGTTTGCAGCCTCTACTTCGCCTGGAAAACTCGGGGTGAACGAGGTCTGGAAACTGAGATAGAGAACCGGAGCAGAGCACATGGAAACGAATCAACCCAGAGCGAGGGCGATCATTGACGCTGCGGTGGGATCACAGTCTGCGGCCCTGCCCGAGGCATCGGTCCGGCGGCCACCGAGGAGCCGGAATTATGTCGCGACCTTTACTGGTATGGAGTTAGGAACACAGGTTGCCAGGAGCACCGGTCTGAGCGATAAGGCGGCGGCCATGGCACTGGCCAAAGAATGGGAGGCAAGGGCGCGTAGGCAGCGGGAGGCACGGAAGGCTCAGGCCAAAGGCCAGCCCCAGCCCTTTCGTGGGACCGGTGGACTGACTCAGGAGGAAATCTCAATACTTCTGAACATCTCGGAACGTGCAGTCAGGGCTATAGAGAAGCGGGCGCTCCGAAAGCTCCGCGAGCATCCTGTGCTCAAGAGGATTTGGCGCGAGTTTAGCGAGAGCCTGCCCACGACGGTGTCCGCGACAACGATGACGCCAGACCGGATCAACGGCTCGGAGGCGACGGCGTTTTTGGGGCTGGCCAGGACCCCTTTGGAAGCCAGGGTTCTGCGTAAGATTCTGGCGATTGTCCGTCAGGCTGCTCCGGACCCTTGAGGCCCTCGTGATCAGAGCGCTGCGACAACGGCAGTTTCGCAGGCAGACCTAACTTTCGACGCGCCTCGACCGCGCCGTTCCGGTCTTCGTGCAAGATTTGCGCCTCGGTGTAGCGACGGAGGTCGGCAGCCCGGCCTTCTCATAGGCTTCCTGGATGAGTTCCTCAATGGCCTCGCCGTAGTCGTAGTGGAGGTCCTCGGCGACGCCCCCGCATATTTGCCAGCGGACGCCGTGGATGTCGGACTCGTAAGCCCCTGGATCATCCAGTACCTCCTCAGCCCGTTCCCGGAACCAGATAGTCACGTACTCCGTCATCCGGTCGATGAGGCGCGCTCGTGCGTGGTCGGGCAGGGCTGATAAACCGGGACCACGCTCGGCCTTCAGGGTGGATTCTTGGCATGTCATAGTAGGTTTGGAGTGAGGGGTTCGGCTTGGTGCCGGTCTCCCGTCGGGGAAAGGCGGCGGACCTGCGGGGATGGAGGACGCACGACGCCATGCCCGTTGATCAGGCTCGCCGCCAGATTGTGTTTATTGGTCATGTGCGTCAGCGACAGCCGAGCTGTGGAGCTTGCTGTCTTGATTAACTACGCATGCTTTGCAAGGCGGATCGGTTGGGGTCCGTCGGTGGTGCTGACCGGCGAGGTTTCGGTTACGTAAACACGACCTGCTTCGTGTTCAGGGACGACTCCATCGTTACGCTAGTGCGGTGCTGATAGTCGGCTTCGTGGCAACTCGTTGGCGCTCACGACGGCCATTCCCATCGGTAGGATTTTCGCCTGGTGGTGGCAGCCCGGACAGTCTGTTACGGATCGCAAAGCCAAGCGACATACCAGTGCCTGTCGTTTACGGTTTTGAGTGGCCCTCTTCAGCGGAGGTTCGGTCCCTTTCGCGGCGATGGTTCAAAAGCCAAAATGCTGATGACGATCTCCACATTGATTATCCTCGTCATTACAACCATGGCGGCCTGCGGCGGCCCGCTCGATCCTGCTGCTTGTTTGCGGATCGAATCTGCCACCCGATTTGTAATGGATCGACACGAAGCCTGGCCGCATTGTTCCTGCGCTATGATTCCGGGTCCATTTGCCACCTATCGAGCACTGAAGTTCCTGTTCGTCGGCCCGCTGATCCTGCTGATGCTGGTCGGCATCAACCTGATGACCTCTCCTGGCCACTGGTGGGTGCAATGGCCCGCGCTGGGCATTGGGATCGCCTGGGTCATTAGCCTGTTCAGGGTCTTGCGCGCTGTCGTGGTGGCCGGTGGGCTGGCGGCCCTGTTCGCCTATCTTAGCAGGCGGTAGGCGCAGGATGATGGAGCCCTCGATTACCAGCGTCCAGGTCAAGACCGCCGTCACACACACCGTGACCCGCGCTTGGTTACCGAAATGGATCAGGGTCAACTCATGCGTCAAACGTCTTATCCGGCAGTGAGAGCCGGACCGCTTCTTTCAGCCTGTCAGAGGTCCGGAATCGCCCGTTGGTGAGGACGGGAATGCCAGTCTCTCCTGGCTGTCACGCTTTGGTTTGACCTGCCTTACGTCATGGCCTCCGGTTTTGTCCGAACGGGCATAGTCAACCGGCGAACTGCCTGGCGTCGACTAACCCGGACGGCTTTGCCCGGAGTGGGGATCGCCCACGTGGAGCGCTCCTAAAGCGGGGCCGACTGTGCCTCTGTGCACCGGCCTGGTCTATGCCAAATTCTGTGTGGTTCAGCTGGGGCTAGAGCTGAACGTCGGACACGCCTCCACTCAGCGAAACTTTATTCCCACCACTTGTTGTGGTCGTCGTCTTCGTCGGCTCCCTCCGAGAACTCCGCGAAAACCTCCGCGATCGGCCTGACCCAAAAGCCACCTTCCACGACATCGCCCTCATACTCCACGCTCAATTCCTCGAAGCCCACGCGGGTGAATCCCGCCGCCCGAACAGCCCTCAGCATCCGCGCAAACACCCTGTCCTCCTGTTTGAGGTAGCGGCCCAATTCCTCGGGGCGGTGGTGAACGCGAAACTCGATCTGGTCGCGGCGCTCAGACAACTTCAGCTCAAGGTCGTAATAGCCTGCGTCGATCAAAGCGGCGGCCAGACGGGCAACCGGTGCCAGGCCAGAGGTTTCGCGCTGCACGAAGCGGTCGAAGGCGGCGGTAAACGCTGCCTGAATGGCGTACGCTTCAGCCGGTAGCAGCAGGAAGGCGTCCGCACCTGCCTCGCGGACCCGATCCATGAAGTCGGTGCCATGGCGGTTAAATGCCATCGCCGTCACCGGCATGGCACCCCGAGCCTGGAGCCTGGGCAGCGCATCGAGGACCGCAGCCATGCGCGCTGCCGGTGAGTTCGTTGGGACCGTGAGGTTGTCGAGAATGATAATCGCGGCGTCGAAGGCGGTGCGCGTGGCGTGGTGGATCAGCACGTCAAGGGTGGTGGCCACGGTGAAGGTGGTGTTCGGTTCTCGGAGGCTGAAGTGGGCCTTGAGGAGCACGGTGAGGGAATCTTCGTTGTTGCCCAGTAGGACCTGGTGGTGGTGGCGCATGGCCAGGGAAGTGTGGCCCGCTGGAATGGGGCCATGCAATGTCGAGTTGTTAACACGAATGCGACATCCAGCTTGCGCACACGCTCGATGATCACGGGAACCGCCAGGCACCGCACCAACGTACTACCGCAGACCGGCCTCGGACAACTCAGTGAGTTGCAGCGTAAGGCCGTGGCCAGTCTGGTGGTGCTCTCGGCTCCGGTGGGCGGAGTGGCGGATTGGCACCCGGCCCCTCGGCGTCAGATCAACATTGTGCTGTCGGGTGAAGTGGAGGTCGAGGTATCCCACGGGGAGAAGCGCCGCTTCGGGCCGGGAAGCTATATTCTGCTGGAAGACCCCGAAGGCAAAGGTCACCTGACGCAAGTGATTGGGGAGGAGCCCGTCTACTTCGCGGTGATCGCACTCGCCGAGAACTGAGGCGAACTGTTCTGTGGAGCTGAGTTCCCGCATGTCGTGCCGCTGCGGTCGCTGCGGTGTTTGCCCTGTTGTGGGAGTAACAGTCAGCGGCGGCCCGCGCCAACGAGTTCTTGTAGTGCCTCCACGATCCACACCATCCCCCACGGTATCCTGCCCGCAGAACGCCTCCAGGCCCCGACGGACCCGCACAAATTCCCGGCTGGCGGTGTCACCCTCCTGAATGGCAAGGTTGGCGTAAGTGCGGCCCGTTAACATGGGGAGTATAGCCTTAATCGAGGCGGAGCCGTGCTGGTCGGGGTGCTTGGCCATGGATTGATTGAGGGATACTACGTCATGAGTGAGGCGGGCTTCTGCGCGGAATTTACTACTTGGCCTCCTTCGTGATCGCAGCGGCCCCGAGTTCGGTGGCGATCTCACCCTCCGGGACGTTCCCCATGAACTTCATCTTCACGACCTTTTTGGCCATCTCACGCTCCCAGGTGTCCAGCGAAGGCACCTTGACCTCGGCCTTGCTTGAGTAAGCCGCGTGGACTGCCTTGGAATTATGCCCCAAGGCCTCCTGGGCGAAGCGCATGGGGAACCCGCACTTTCGGGCGCGCTCCGCCCAGGCGTAGCGGTACGAGTGCAACGAAACGCCCTTGATGCCCAGCCCAGCGCACCGCTGGTGGAATTCCGTCGAGCGGTATTTGGCAGCCACGTTGCGGAGGTAAGGAAACAGCGGCCCGCGCTCCGGCAGCCGTTTCAGAATGCCCGCAACCGCTTCCCCGAAATGGATGATGGGGGGCTTGATCCGCCGCCGGGACCGGTTCTTGGTCTTGCAGCGATCGTAGCCAATGGTCTGGTCCTCCCAGTCGATGTCCTCGGCCTGGAGGTTGGCGACATCGGATTGGGAGCCGCCCAGGTGCCACAGCAGCTCGTAGAAGTTGCGGCGCTCCTGGTTCGGTTCACGGGCGATGATCCGCTGGTGCTCATCCCAGGTAATGGCACGCTTGTCGCCGTAAACGACCTTGGGCCATTCCAGGCGCGGGATGATCGGCTTGAGCAGCCAGTCCATGCCGAGCGCGAAATTGTGAATCCGCCGCAGGTAGAGATTGGTGGAGGATCGCTGGTTGGCCAGGACCTCCAGGAAATGTTCCGACCGGCTCTCCATCACCGGCAGTGCACGGATCGGGTCAAACGCCCGGTCGTTAATGGCTCGGGCGTAGCGCTCCTGAGTTGAACCGCGTTTGTTTCGGGCCAGTGCATCCATGACCTCCTGCCAGGTGCGGGTGACCATCTTGGGATCGGTGGCATTAAGGTTGTTCCCGAGGCTATGAAGTCCTTCCGATCCAGCGTTAGCGACGGTGCGCCACAGGACGGCTACGAGTTCAGAAAAGTAGCCTACGAGTCCTGTTTGCTGCAGATTTTGCTGGAGGTTCCTCCCCGATGATCCTCCAACATACAGCGCATTAGGCGCTTACAGATGGAGGCGGAGGTCGGAATCGAACAGGAATTGGTGTTCTCAGTGGCAACACCCCGTTCAATCACAACTCTCGCAATCACAGGCCCATCGCATGACAGGCAGCGAAATCATCCGCAAAATAAGGCTTCTGCGCACTCTTCGTCAAGTCCTCCAAAACTCAGCAACTACTCGGGAATAAGTGCTCACTGACTCATTTAATGGTGAGTTGCTGGCACTTTTGCTGGCACTCTTTTTGACGCATTTTTTGACCAAGAATTGAGGGCGAGGGTCGGTTTGCCACCGTAACCGGAGCGGATGATGCGATGGAAATGCCCGTCACAAAAACTGCCTTGTTTTTGTGACACTAAGCCGTCACCCGATTCGCATCATTCAAGCAACCAGCTTCAGGCAGTAATGTCCTGGCGACGGCCAGTCATCCGTCGCTGAATTTTCCGTCGTGTTCACCCGCCCGTGTTCGCGCCTCTGGTTGCTCCGCGCAACCTCGCGCCAGCGGGCGAAACACTTTTTCGCCCACTGTCACTCAGTTGCTGATGCTCCGCTGCCCGGCGGCGCGAATACATGCGGGGGCGTTTCGTCCGGAGCGGGGCTGCTCTCTCGGTGTAGCGCTGCGAAGTGCGGTGGGAGCGGGAGAGCGTAACGTTGGCGGAGAGGCAGGCGGCAGTAGCATCGTGGAGCCCGAAGCAAAGCGGCTTGATCGGTCGTGAGGATTGTGGAGAAGTTCTCCGATTCAACTGCGCGAAGATCAGCTCGGGGGAATGCGTCCGGTGTGTCCCTGCGGTTGTTCGGGGACCGTTCATCGCCATGGGTATTACGAACGCTACGCCGATCCGGAAGAGTCCTGGAAAGAGAGGATTCAGCGTTACCTTTGTCCTATCAGCGGCCTGACCTTCTCGGTGCTGCCGCCACATCGATTACCCTACCGTGCGGTCCGCGCCGAGCGGCTCCAATCTGAGTTTGACCAACGGGCGGGGATCCAGACCCCGGGTCTGGACCCGCCGCCCCGTGCCGTGGAGGCGGGTTGCCTCCAGCGAGCGTGGAGTGCGTTAACCAAGCGCGTGGCCACCCTCAAAGACGCCTTCGGACAACTGGTTAAAAGCTCGGTTTCCGACGGCGCCTCGCTCTGGGCGAACTTGCGGCGGTCATTGGACTCGGTGCCAAGGATGCTCTGTTTTCTTTGCGAACACCACCGCATTTCGCTCTTGGGCAACTATCGCTGCCTGCAACCGCCTGCCTGAACTTTCCGTTGGACCGCAGAGGCTTAGCGGTCCCACAAAACCGTGTTTTTGAAACCCGCGGCGGTGGCGTGAAAAGCTGCGCGCCAGATGAAAAACACCTCTTTATCGGTTCAGGAGGCCATCGCCTTGCGGCGCATGAGCCTGGTTCAAGCCCTCGTCGAGCTCATTCAGCACCACTGGCCTCTTTCAGCGGCGCTGGAACAGGTGGCCTCTACTCATCCCCTGCCCGGGGACAGTGAGGCCGCGCCTCAATTCGTCGCCCGGCGCACGCTCGAAGATTGGTATTACGCCTTCAAGAAAGGAGGCTTCGAGGGGCTCAAGCCCAAACTACGGAGCGACCGGGGCAAGCCCCGGCGACTCTCCGCCCAGCAACAGCGATTTATCCTGGAACAGGTTCGTTGCTTTCCTGGAGTGCCGGTCAAACTGCTCTACCGGCAGTGGCAGCAAGCCGATCGCACACTGCCGGCGCTCTCGGCAATCTATCGCTGGCTGGAGCAGAACGATCTGGACGCTCAGGGCCGCCGTTATCTTCTGCGCCAGAACATTCCGGGTCCGACCAAGACCTTCGAAGCGCCCGGCGTCAATGACCTCTGGATGGTCGACTTTTCTCCGGGGCCATTCCTGGCGCTGCACCCCAAGACGGTGGCGACGCATCTGTGCGTGATCATTGATGATCATTCGCGCTTGATCCCGTACGCCGCCTACGCCCTAGCCGCCGACACCCAGGCCTTGTTGCTCTGCCTCAAGGAAGCCCTCCGCCGCCGCGGACTGCCCAGAAAACTCTATGCAGACAACGGAGGACCCTTCGTCAATCACCACCTCCGGATCGTCTGCGCCAACCTGGGCATCCGGCTTATTCATTCCAAGGTGGGCCGGCCTTGGAGTCGCGGCAAAGTCGAACGGGTGTTCCGCACCTTGCAGCAGGATTTTGAAGCCGGCTTGCGTTTGCCCGGCCAGGGAGTCGGATCCCTCGACGATCTCAACGGGAAGCTCGCCCGATGGCTGCAGGAGATCTATCACTCGCGGGATCACGATGGCATCGGCGAGAGCCCCCAGGAGCGCTTCGCCCGGGCTTTGCCGCTGCTGCGCCCCTTGGATCCTCACCTGGACCTGGACCGGCTCTGCTACACTCGCATTGAGCGGGTGGCGCGCAAAGACGGGACCGTCCGCATCGACAACGATCTCTACGAGGTCAACCTCGCCTTGCGTGGACTCAAGGTGCAGTTGGAACTGGATCCCTGGGTCAAGCACCCGATCCTGGTCCGATACAAAGGACAGGACTTTGGCGCCGCGCGCAAAGTGGACCGTCATCTCAACAGTCAGATCGGCGGCAGGGAGGTGCAGTCATGAATGAACTGGAGGGCTATGCCCGAAGCTGGGGAGCCACCGCCGTGCCTTTCGGGCCTTTGTCGGAGACCCAATGGATCGGGATCCCTTCGCAGCAACGGGCTCTCAGCCTCTTGGATCAAACCGCCGCCTTGCGCGGGGTCATGCTCTTAAGCGGGGGCAATGGCACGGGTAAATCCACGCTGGTCGGCCGCTGGGTGCGCCAGTTGGAAACCCGGCTCTATACTCCGGTCAACCTGACCCAGGCCACCTTGAGCAGCAGTGGGCTCTTAGCCAGTTTGGCCCGCAGCCTGGGCAAGCGGGGCAGCATCCGCCGGGAGCGGAACCTGGATGAAATCTCCTGCCATCTGACCGAACACGAGCGCCAGACGTTGGTCATCGTCATGGATGACGCTCAAAATTCAACGCACGGCACCCTCGAGGAACTGCGCCTGTTACTGGGACTGAACCTGCCCAGCCAACCCACCTTCGCGCTGATCCTCATCGGCGACGAGTATCTCTTGGGACAACTCCAACTCCGCAATCATCGGGCGCTTTGTTCCCGGCTCAGCGCTCATCACATGCTCAGCCCCTGGACCTTCGAGGAGATCCAGATCTACCTCAAAACCGGGCTGGAAGCCGTGGGGATTAATCGCTCGAAGGTCTTTGAGCCCGCTGCGGTGGATCTGCTGGTCCGGGCGACGGCCGGAGTGCCGCGCAGCGTCTGTCTGTTGGCTCGAGCCGCCTGGCTGGAAGCGGCTCGAGCGGACGCCCAAGAAATCAACGCTCAAATCCTGCAGCACGCCATGGAACAGGTGCCCGGGTTGGCGGGCCTGACTCGCCACAACTCATGATCGAGCGTATCCAACAGGCTCACGCGCTCTATTGCCGCTTGACCGGCCAGCGCGTGAGCCTGCGTTTTGATCGGGAACGGCTCTGGTATGAGCTCTTCCACGCGGGCTTCAACGAGGCCGATCTCCAGAAGGTTATCCGCTATCTCCAACGGGAGATCCGCGAGGGACGCAGGAATGTTGGCGCGCTCAAGCTTTCCAACCTCCTGCAGATCGACCGCTTCGAAGAAGATTTGAATATCAGCCGGGTTCAGCTCCACGCGCCCAAACCCTCGCCCCCGCCGCCACCGCTCTGGTCACCGCCGCCAACTCCCGAACAACAAGAGGCCGGGCGCCAACGAGCGCTGCAATTGCTGGCCAAGTTCCGCGCTGAACAGGGGATGTAGCGTCCACGGCCCATTCCGACTCCGCCGCCACGCACCAACGTCCTACCGTCTCCCGGTCCGATTCCGAGAAATCGGCCACAAACTTCATCGCGACTTTCCCACCACGCCACCGCGCCCTTCTCCCCACGGCCAAACTCGCTCATCCGACCCGTTCCTCCACGAAATACTCCGCCGCTAACCCCACCGATCAATCCGCAGCTG
>CAVXWU010000003.1:0-147864 GCA_963765535.1 uncultured Verrucomicrobiae bacterium | reverse complement strand
ACTCACGTCGGCGGCTACGTCCCGGTTCGTAGTCGCGCTCGTGAGAGCGCGCGGACTGCGTGTGCGCGTCTGGCTTGCGCCGGGAATATCAGCGCCGACTCACGTCGGCGGCTACCCCCGGTCCGTAGCCGCGCTAGTGAGAGCGCGCGGACTGGGATTGTGCGATTGGCTTGCGCAAGAAAGATCAGCGCCGACTCACGTCGGCGGCTACCCCCGGTCCGTAGTCGCGCTCGTCAGAGCGCGCGGACTGCGTGTGCGCGTCTGGTTGCGCCGGGGAAAATCAGCGCCGACTCACGTCGGCGGCTACCCCCGGTCCGTAGCCGCGCTCGTGAGAGCGCGCTGACTTTACGCGGAGTTGAAACACCGGAAGCTGAGAAATCACCTCTTGCTTCAAGTTCACCACGAACTTGTATTCGACATATTTAGACCTGAGCGGAAGAAGTCGGCGCCCGATTGTGTGGGATTGAGAACGACTGGCTGGAAGAACTTTTGCTTAGGACCATTTTTCACGCGCACACCCGTGTGGCAAGATCGGGGAACGGACAGTGTTCGCATACGGCATTAGATTGCTGGCAGAAGTCGCGTTCGATCTGGAGCAGGCCTTGCTGGAGGGCGGCGGACCGGAAGAGGGATTTGCGGGTACTGCCGAGGATCCGTTCCCGGGCAAGGCGGAGGGTGGCGTTGTCGTCGGACGCGGGCCAGGCGAAGTAGCGTGTCTCGGCGACCTGCCGCAGGTCTTCGTTACCGCCGATGACGGCGCGCATGTGGAGCCAGGGGAGCACCACATTCACCGCGAGGTCCGTGATCCGCTGAGGACCGAGGAGGGGGCGGGGTTTGTCCAGCCTGGCCGCGTGGAGGTTCCAGTGCCAGGACCAGAAGGTGTCGGGTTCACCCTGGAGGAGATCGAGGAGGGTTGATCGCTGGCGCGGGAGAGGCAGATCGGCCGCGAGCCAACGTTCGAGGCGTTGGGAGAGATCGCCGGTGTTCAACCATTGCGTGGCGAGCGCCAGTCGACGCTGAGGATGGTTGGAGGGGCGGCAACCATGGAATCGCCAGATGCCGGATGGCAAGGCGATCCCGGCGAAACCTTCTTTCTCGCGCCACCAAAAATCCCAGGCGCGGCGCAAATAGCCATCAACACTCGGTCGCGACCGCGTCAAGTCGTCGGGCAAGAGTCCGGCCACACCGAGGAGTCGGGTATGGAGTTGAAATCGATCGTGGGCGCCGGTGGATTTCAGCAAAAGGGGGAGGAGTTCGGCGAGGCGGCGCATGGGCCAGACATTATTTTTGTAACCAAGGGCGGCGAACAGGGCCTCCTGGAGTGCCTGCGTCCATCCCGCCTCGCGGGCGCGGGCGGCGAGTTCCTGGCCTTTGCGCTGGAGTCGGACAACAGCGGCCTGCCGGAGGAGCTCTTTGAGGAGCGTATCGGGCCATACTTTCAGGACAGGTTGGCAGCGGCCGCGGAGTGATTCGGGCAAACGGGCGTCGACGCCGAGCCAGTGGTGGAGTTCGTCGAGGGTTGAATCGAGCTGGCCGTTCAACACGAGCGTAGGCAGCGGGCTGGGTTTGGTTGTGCCGGGAGCCCAGACGACATGGAGTTGGACCCATCGATAGGCAGGGTTCACGTCATGCCCGTGGCCATGCCAGGCGGAGGGGTGCAGGTCGATTTCGACATCACCCGTCCGGGGAAAATCCTGATTGAACTGGATTAATGCGTCGCGGAAGTCGGGGCCGGCTTCGTGATTCCAAAAGCCGGGGTGAAGAACTCGAACCGACTGGCCGTCCAAGGTAACAAGTCCGTCCCGGCGGAGGCGCTGATGTTGCCAGACGGTCTGGAGAAACCGTTCGGTGGGTGTGCCGTCGGGGGATTCCTTGAGCGTGAGGACGTTCAAGGCGCGGGCGCGCCATTGGGCGTAGAAACCTGACGGGACTTGGACCACCTGGACGTTGCTTTTGGCGCAACGATTCTGCAAAGTCAAGTGCGTTGATGAAGGGTATTGGCATGTTCAATCGAGTGGATAAGGCTTTCGAAATATTCGGGCGCAGGCACGCGATGGCGTGTGTCCTCCTGGCGGGGCTGAGCGGGTGGCCGGCGATGGCGCGAGCGGCGCAAATGCCGGATCGGCGCGACGCGGTGGTGGAAGTGGTGGAGCGGGTGATGCCTTGCGTCGTGAACATCGCGACGGAGGAGATCGTGGAGAATCGCGATCCGTTTGAGCCATTATTCCGGGATTACTGGGGACCCTATTATCGGCGCCGGGCACCCGATACCCGGTATAGCCTCGGATCGGGTGTCATCATCGATGAAGAAGGTTGGGTGGTCACCAACATGCACGTGGTCCAGCGCGCGCGCCGGGTCTGGGTGCAGTTGTCCGATGGCCGCCAGTACGAAGCGCAGCCCCGGATTGTGGCGACCGCGCGGTCGGACGTGGCGTTATTGCGGATCCTGGCGAAGGAAGGAGATCGATTTCCGGCGATCAAATTCGAGGCGGATGACGATCTGCTTTTGGGGGAAACGGTGCTTTCGTTGGGCAACCCGTTCGGGTTGGGCGGTTCGGTAAGCCGGGGAATTCTGAGTTCAAAGAATCGCCGGCCGCCTCGCGAGGACGAGCCCCTTTATGTTGCCGACTGGTTGCAGACGGACGCGGCGATCAACCCGGGGAGCAGCGGCGGGCCGTTGGTGAACCTTCACGGGAACATGATCGGGCTGAATGTGGCGGTGTACCGCGAAGGCCAGGGCATCGGGTTTGCCATTCCGATCAAGCAGGTGGTCGAGGCACTGGCGGAGATGGTGACGCCGGAAGTGAATCAGAGTCTGTGGTTCGGCGGACGGCTTCGACCGGCCGCGATGCCCTTGAGTTTCATGTCTGTGCAGCCGGGAAGCCCGGCGGATGTGGCCGGGCTGAAAGCGGGTGATGAACTCATTTCCGTAAATGGACAGGCGCCCGGTGGATTCATTGCGGCGGCAGGCTTGATTGGGAGCAGTCCGGGGAAAACGGCCACGCTGGTGGTCCGCCGCGAGAATCGGCGACGAACGATCCAAGTCAGCTTGAAATCGTTGGCGGAACTGGTCGAACAGCGGCTTGGGTTATCGGTGCAGGAGCTCACTCCCGAGCTTGGGCAGCGATTTGGATTCAGCCAACGCGATGGGCTGTTGATTGCCGACGTCAGCGCAAACGGTCCGGCTGCGGGGCTGGACCTGCAACCGGGTTACCTGTTGGTGGCGGTGGGTGGCCAGCCTACCCCGGACTTGTTGACCGCCGCGGCAGTACTTACGCGCTTGTCGGCGGGCGATACGGTGGAACTGACCATCGAGACCTGGCAACAGCGCGGCCCATTCGCCCGACTCAATCGCGGGACCGTGCAGGTGCGGGTGCGATGAGGCAGGAGAGATTTTGTTCGCGGGCACTCCCGTCCTGGGGCAGAGTGCCGACTTTAGCGCCATGATCGTCAAGCCGATCATTGAAGTAAAGAATTTGACCAAGCGATATGCCGGCCATACGGCCGTGAGCGATCTCACGTTCGAGGTGGCCCGGGGCGAAGTGGTGGGTCTTCTCGGTCCCAATGGCGCGGGCAAGTCGACAACCATGCGGATCCTTGCCTGTTTCCTGCCAGCCACCAGCGGATCCGCGCAGGTGGCCGGATACGATGTATTTTCTGAGGCGGATGAGGTGCGGCGGCGGATCGGATATATGCCGGAGCATAATCCTTTGCATCTGGACATGCGGGTTCGTGACTATTTGCGGTTTCGGGCCCGGTTGAAGGGTTTGGCCAGGCGTCGGAGCCGGCTCCGGACGGATGTGGTGATGGAACGGTGTGGGTTGAAGGATGTGCAGCGCAAAATTATCGGGCATTTGTCCAAAGGCTTTCGGCAGCGGGTGGGGCTGGCCGATGCATTGGTTCACGAGCCGGAGTTGATCATCCTGGACGAGCCAACGATCGGGCTCGATCCCCACCAAATCCGCCAGGTCCGGCAGTTGATCAAAGATTTGGCGCGCAGCCATTCCGTTTTGATTTCGACGCATATTCTGTCGGAGGTGGAGATGACCTGCACCCGGGTTTTGATCATGCAGCAAGGCCGTGTTCTGGCAGCCGACACGACGCAGAACCTGCAGCAGATTATGAGCGACGGGGGGCAGGTGATTGCCGAGATTGCGGCGACCACGGAAGACTTGCGCGCCTGCTGGGAGCAAATGCCGGAGGTCGAGCATTTTGACATTGCACCGGCTGAGGGGGCCTACCAGAGGTGCGCGTTGACGCCGCGGGGCAGTTTTGATTTGCGACCGCTTGTTTACGAGCAGGTGCGTTTGCGGGCCTGGCCGTTGCGTGAACTCAGTCGCAGTCTTCACTCGCTGGAGGACATTTTTGTGCACGTGACCCGATCGCAGCACGACGGCGACGATGGGGAGGGTCATTAATGCAGGCTTACCTGACGCTGGTCCGGCGGGAGTTGGGCGGTTTTTTCAATTCCTGGACGGGCTATGTGATCATCGCCTCGGTCTTGTTGCTTTTGGGTTTTAGTTTCACGGACATGCTGGTGAAGTTAAACACGACACCGACGTATGTGCCGCTGACCGAGTTGTTTTACAGCTCTTACTATTTCTGGCTGATCCTGCTCCTGACCGCGCCGATCATCACGATGCGGACATTTGCCATGGAGAAGTTTTCGGGCACGTACGAGACGTTGATGACCGCGCCGGTGAGCGATTTCCAGGTGGTGATGGCAAAGTTCACGGGAACGCTATTGTTCCATCTGCTGACGTGGTTGCCGCTGCTGGGTTGCATGGTGGTTGTGCGGTATTACACCGGGGAAGCCACATTGCTGGAACCGCGCACGACGCTCACGACCTATCTGGGAATTCTGCTGATCGGCGCGCTTTATATGTCCTTCGGCTGTTTTGCCTCGGCGCTCACCCGCAGCCAGATCATTGCGGCCATGATCGGTTTTGCCCTCGGCCTGACGCTTTTCCTGCTGAGCTTACGCTCGTATGTCCCGGCGCGCCCGACCGATTGGGGTGGGAAGGTGTTTTCGTATATCGCCGTGGGCGATCACATGGAGAATTTCGTGCGCGGCATTGTCGATACGCGTCCCGTTTCGTTCTATGTGAGCGTGACCGTTTTTTTTCTGTTTTTGACGTTGAAGGTGGTGGAGAGCCGCCGCTGGAAATAGCCGATGGCCCGTCCGCGCAACCCCTCGAAGATCTCGCCATTACGGCGCTGGTTCATTGCCTGGAGTGTGCTGGTGTCGGTGGGGGCGATGGTCGCGCTGGTGGTGATGGTCAATTATTTGGCCAGCCGGCATTTTGTCCGGGTCCACCTCACGGATGACGCCCGCTACGAGCTTTCACCGCTGACCCGGCAACTTCTGCGCACGCTCACCAACGACGTGAATGTCATCGTGTTCTTCGAACAGGACCCGCAGGCCACCCTCTACAATGCCGTCAAGGCCCTGATCACCGAATATCAACTGGCCTCGCCGAAGTTGAAGGTGGAGTTCGTCGACTACCGCAGCAGCCCCGGGCGCGCGGCGCAGATCAAAGCCAGGTTTAACCTGACCACGACCGAAAATCCCGACGTCGTCATCTTTGAAGCCAACGGCCGGCACCGGGTGGTTTATGAACACGAGCTCTCGGAATACGATCTTTCCGGGATTATGGAGGGAGAGCCCGCCCGGCGATCGGTTTTCAAGGGTGAACAATTCTTCACCTCTGCCATCATCGGCGTGAGCGAGAACGCGCCGGTGCGCGCCTATTACCTTGAAGGCCACGGCGAACACGATCCGCAGAGCGAGGACGGAACGCTGGGGTATTCCGGGTTCACTCGTTTATTGCAGGAGAAAAACATCGAAATAATCCCATTGAGCCTCGCCACGAACGATGTCCCCGCCGATTGCCAGCTATTGATCGTGGCCGGTCCCCGACAACGGATTCCGGCCATGGAATTGGACAGGATCCGTCAGTATCTCGCCGGGGGCGGCCGGGCCTTTCTTCTGTTATCCAATCCGCTGCGTCCCGATGTTCGAAATACCGGGCTGGAGAATCTGCTCACCGAATGGAATACCATCGTGACGGACGACGTCGTGGTGGACCAGGCCCAATCGCAATCCGCCGCCGCTGAAGTCCTGTTCACGAGCCGCTTCGCCAATCATCCCGTGGTGGCGCCGCTCCAACGCGGGCGCCTGAGCCTGGTCACGCCCAGATCCGTTCGGGCGCGGGCCAATGGCTCGCGGACGGATGGAATCAAGGTGGACGAATTGATCTTCACGAGCCCGGAAGGCCAGAGCCTGACCGGCGGCGGTGGTTCCTTGCAGGGAGTACCCAAAGGCGCCGTGCCGTTGGCTGTGGCGATCGAGAAGGGAACCATCTCGGGCGTTGGTCCGGACCGCGGCTCGACCCGAATGATCGTGGTGGGGGATTCCATTTTCCTTGCCAATACCCTGCTGGGTTGGGAAGCCAATCGGGATTTCGCCAGCCTCGCTGTGAACTGGCTGGTTGACCGGACTCCACTCCTGGAGGTTGGGCCACGCCCGTTTCATGAGTACCGGATTTCCCTGACTCACTCGCAGATGCGCGCCATCCGTTGGTTGCTGCTGGTCGCGTTCCCCGGTTCGGTGATGCTGGTGGGGGTGCTCGTTTGGATGAAGCGCCGCACCTGATGGGATCGAGAAGGATGAACCCAAAACACACTTTTATTCTAGTGTTCCTGGCGGCGGGGTTGCTGGGTTACATCCTCCTGGTCGAGAATCGTCGCCCGGTTTCCGAGGAACCGACCGGGACTGCAGCACGTATTTTTCCCGAACTGAACCCGGCCGACGTGGAGCGGATTGAGGTCCTCCGAACCAACCAAGTGATCCTGGTCGAACGGAACGAGGGTCATTGGCAATTGGTTAATCCGCGGTATCCCGCGCGTAGCCAGCAAATTGAGGAGTGGCTTGGCCAGCTCAGCCAGATGACCCGGCGGGCAACACTCACGGCCGAAGAGCTGCAGGCCGATCCGGCCGGCGCGGCGGGCTTCGGTCTCGATCCGCCGGCCATTGTGGTGAAGCTTGATCTGCCTTCACGTCGCATCCAGTTTCGACTGGGAATTCGCACCGCGGTGGGGGACAAGACGTATCTCCAGGAGGCCGGATCCAACACGGTCGTGGTGACCGACGCGGTGGTGTTGGACGGTGTTCCGAATTCCGCGAGCGACTGGCGCAGCCCCATGTTTGTGGATTTGAGCCGGCTGGCGTTCAACCGGTTTTCCGCGACGGCGGGCACGAGCGAGTTTGAGATGCAGTTTGAGCCCGAGCGGCGGCGATGGCGAATGACGCGGCCCCGCACCGCGCGCGTGAATGAGTCTCGTTTCGTCCAGGCCCTCCAGCAACTCCAGGCGCTTCGCGTCGCGCAATTTGTTCAAGATGCGCCCGGGATTGACCTGGAACCATACGGTCTGGATGAACCGGCGTTGGCCCTGGAGTTTGGCAGTGGAACCAATGTCGTATTCGGGGCGCAATTCGGACAAAGCCCCACCAACCACGCCGATCTGGTTTACGCTCGGAGATCGGATTACCCGAATGTGGTCCTGGTGTCGCGCCAGGTGCTCGATGCGTTCGGGGTTCCTTACCGCAGTTTTCTGGACTACCGGCTGGTGGACGCCCCGATTGACCAGGTGACCGCTGTCGACGTCCAGGCGGTCGAGCCCTTCAGTCTCCAACAGCAAACCAATGGCGGCTGGCGCGTTGTCCGGCCGGAATCTTTTCCGGCTGATCCCGTTCTCGTGCGGAATTTTCTGAATCGACTGGCGACGATGAAGATCGTGGAGGTGGCAAAGGAGGTGGTCACGGACCTGGATCTACCCAACTATGGTTTGGCCAACCCGGCCCTGGCATTTCGTTTCAAAGTGACGCCTGGGACGAACGCTTTGGCCGCGGACCTCCCGGGATTGGATTTCGGCACGAGCCGGGAAGGCCGCACATTTGTCCGGCGGACGGACGAGAATCCGATATACACGGTGATGACAGATGAGGTGCTTTTGCTTCCGGCCGCGGCGTATCAATTGCGCGACCGACGGTTGTGGGATTTCGCGACCAACCAGGTGGTGAGCGTGACGATCCACCGGAACGGTCGATCCGAAAAGTTAGTGCGCAGTCCTGCGGGCCAATGGTCTTTTGCCGAGGGCTCACAGGGGATCGTCAACACCTTCGCGCTGGAGGAAGCGGTGTTTCGATTGGGAAAACTCTGGGCCCGAGCGTGGGTAGACCATGGGCCGGACCGGCTGGATCAGTATGGAATCCCGCAATTGGATCATTGGCTGGAAGTCGAATTGGCCGAACCGGCCGAGCCGCGCGTTCGCCGGGTGGCCTTTGGCGCCATCTCCCTTTCCGGCGGGCCCTATGCCGTGGTTGATCTGGAGGGTGAGCCCGTTGTGTTCGAATTTCCGCTCGAGATTTATCATGTCTACCAGGATGTGATCGAAAGTCTCAAGCCGTTGTAAGGTTGCATGGCGCCCGCATCCAGCCAAGGCGCTCCTGGAAGACTCCGGCGATTCCTGCGTCGTTCCGGGTTCGTCGTGATCTTTTTACTCATCTTCACCGTGGGGGGGATGGGTTACTTGAACGTCGTCGGGCTTCCCGATTTCATTAAGCGCCCATTGATCCGCCAATTGGAGGCACGCGGGCTGGCGCTCAAGTTCGATACCCTTCGGCTCCATTGGGGGCGCGGGCTCGTGGCCGAGCATGTCGTCCTGGAGGGGACGCCGGAAGGCGAAGGTCCGCAGATCGAGTTTGACGAGGTGACGCTTGAACCCGACTGGGGGAAACTGGCAATGCTCGAGTTCCAGTTGCGCTCGCTGGAGCTTCGCGAGGGCGTGTTGGCCGTTCCCCTGGACTTGCCGGATCAATCCATACCGCCATTCCAGATCAAGACCGCTCAGGCCGAACTTCGGTTTCTACCGGAAGACCGCTGGGAACTGGTACAACTCTCTGCTCAAGGTCTGGGTGTGCAAGTGCATGCCTCCGGGTTTCTGACGAATGCCTCCGCCGTCGGCAGTTGGACTCGGGGTGCCGCTCGTCGCGATCGAGCCACGTTAATCGCCACCTGGCAGGATCACCTCCGCCGGATTACGGCTTCTGCGCGTGCCTGGGACTTTAGCCGGCCGCCGGTCTTGAATCTCCTGATCTCGGGCGACGCGCGGGACCCGGCAAAGATCCGCGCGGAATTGGTATTCGACGCTCAAGGGATCAAATCACCGTGGGTTGAACTCCAGACCTTGAGCCTGAAGGGCGAGTTGAACCGTGAAACCGGAACGGCGGGGCTGGGGCGATCGGAAGTGAAGGCGGAGTTTCAACAAGCCCGTACTGCCTGGGGCAGTATTGGGCATGGCCGGTGGGCGCTCGACTGGAGCCAGGGTTTGACCAATCCCCTGCCCGCGGAAGTTGATTGGCAGGTCAGCCTTGACCAGGTCGAATCTCCCTGGGGTGAAACTCCCCGGGTGGAGCTCTCGCTCCGTGCCTACCCCAGGCCCGAGTTCCCGGATCAGCTCGTGGGCGAGATTTCGGCCACGTCCGATACCATCCTGGGCGGTCTGGTACGCGCCGACACCAATCGGCTCACGGCCAGGGTCTGGCTGGATCCGGTAAGCTTCTTGCCTTCGATGGCTGATTACCAGTTCACTGCCGCCAATGCGTGGTTCGAAGACGGAACGGCCAGGCTTGTTGATCTGCATGGCCGGATGCAGGTCCGGAACCCGAAACGCCGGGTAGCGATTGGCGCCAATTGGGGTTGGTGGGCCTCGTTCGAACCGTTTGAGATCAGTGGCGAAGGACGTATCGATGGGCTGCAGGTGCGCGCGGTGAACTTTGATTCGGTGCAGTTTCTATGGGATTGGAAGGCGCCCCGGGTGCGGGTCACCCAATTGCGCATCGAACAAGGGGGCGGCGAATTCAACGGGACAGGATCGGTGGATGTCGGCACTCGCAAGTCCGAAGCGACGGCCACGATGAATCTGGATGCTCATTCCCTCGGACCTTTCCTGACGCCCAAGACGGTGCTTTGGCTGAGTCGATACGGCTGGGTCCAACCGCCGCGCGTCGAAGCCGTCGCGAGCGTCACCTTGCCGGAATGGGGCGATACTCATCCCGATTGGCGCGGCGAAGTGCTGCCCACCCTGCATCTCAAAGGGCGCGTTGAGGCGGGCCCGGCCAGTTTCCGCGGTGTGCAGGCGGACGCCGTTGAACTGCAGTTCCAGTATTCCAATCGCGTATGGCACCTGCCCGACCTCGTCGCCACCCGCCCCGAAGGGAAGATCGAGTTCTCCTACACAGAAGACACGTCTACGCGGGATTTCCAGTTTCACGGGAGAAGTGAGATCGACCCCCAGGCGCTGCTCCCCCTGCTTCAAGCGAAGGCACAAAAGGGGCTGAACCTTTTCCAGTTCACCTTGCCTCCGCGCGTGACGGGCGACATCGAGGGACGCTGGCACGATGCGGAGCGGACGGCATTCCAGGCGGACGTGCAAGCCGCGGCCTTCGAGTTTCGCGAAGAACCCATCGATGAATTCACGGTCAGGCTCCAGCTCGCGGACCAATATCTCTCCGCCACGAACGTTCAATTGCGCACCGGGGATGAAGTTGTGTCGGCTCCCGGGATTGGATTTCAGTTTCAAGATCAGCTGCTCATGCTCACCAACGTGACGGCCCGCATCGATCCGCTCAAGGTTGCGCGGGGGATTGGAGCCAAGACCGTCGAGATCCTGTCACCCTACCGGTTTCTCGAACCACCGAACGCCCAGGTGGACGGTTCAATAAACGTTCGCGACGTCCGATCGGCCCATTTGCGGTTCGTGGTGTCCGGTGGACCGTTTCACTATTGGCGCTTTCGGGTTCCTGAGATCGCGGCGACGGTGGGTTGGACCAACGCGAATGTTACGATCTCCCAGCTCACGGCCCCGTTCTATCGCGGCAAACTCGAGAGCCAGATTCGAGTGGACGTCGGGCGCGTCGATCAAACGCCGTTTCAATTTGAAGCGCGGGTTGCCCGGGCGGATTTCCACGAACTGCTGTCCGATCTCCAGAGTCCGACCAACCAGGCTGGGGGCCAACTCAGTGTTGATCTGGCCATCACTCATGCGGATGGTCGCGATTGGCAAAGTTGGCAGGGATTTGGCCAGGCGGACCTGCTCAATGGTTTCCTCTGGGACATTCCGATGGTGGGTATTTTCTCACCCGCGTTGAATGCGATTCTTCCGGGAGTCGGCAAGAGCCGGATCAGCGGCGCGTCGGGCACCTTCAGTATCACCAACAGCATTGTCCATACAGACGACCTCGAAATGCGCAGTCCATTCTTTCGGCTGGCTTACCGTGGTTCTGTCGACCTCGATGGGCGGGTCAAGGCGCGGGTTGAGGCCCGGTTCCTGCGTGACGCCTGGGTTATCGGCCCACTGGTCAGCCTGATGTTTTCGCCGCTGAGCAAAGTCTTCGAGTACGAGGTCACCGGCACGCTCAACGAGCCGCATCTCGAATTGATGTACATTCCCAAACCACTCCAGGCCCCGTTCAATCCCCTCGGGATCCTTCGCGAGATGTTCCAGGAAAAGCCGTCGCAGATTCCACCCCCTCAGCCGTGACGGCGCAAGGCGCGGGCGCGATTCGGGTTCGACTCAATGCCGGCGCAGCAGTAGACGGTGGTCCAGCCTGCGGGTCTGGTGGTACTCGAGCGGGGGCAAATCGATCAGGGTGGGTGATTCGGTTTCGTTCAGGATGCCGCGGGCGAGTTGTTTCAAGGCCAGCCAGCGCGGCCACTCCAGGTCGGGCGCGTGGGCAATGCGCCGCAGGAGGCTGCGCCATTCGATGATCACGCGATCAATGTCGCCCGCGCCCAGGAGATCGGTCAGCCATGCCTGTTTATTGAGGGGATTCTTATGCACGCTGGCCACGATCTGTTCGGCCCCGGCGCCATACTTGGGAGGCAACCCGTTCTCGAGATAACCCGGTACGCTCTGGAGACCGTAGCGATCCTGGCAAGCCATCGCCAAACGTCCGCTCCAGCGGGAGTCTTCTCCGCAAAAACGATAACCCGCATCCAGATTCGCCAGGTCATAAATCAGTTCCTCGAGCGGATAGGGCTCGTCTTCGAGTCCTGCGGCGATGGCCAGGCCATCGCCCTGCGAAAAAAAACTCACGATGCGGCCGCGCGGGGTGGGTGCTCCGCCAGCATCGACCAGACCGAGGCGGCGCCATAAAAGCGCCGTGCCTGTGGCCGTGGACAAACCCCGACACACCGGAACCAAATCACAGCGGGCGCATTCCGGGGGCAAGACCTCGCGTTCTTCCGGTCGCCAGAGCGCCAGCCCATAGGAATCGACGGGGACGCGCATGGGCCATCGAGCGAGGCTCAGGTGGGCCAGGATCCGTTCCGGCTGACGGAGCAGGCGCGACAGGGACAGGTTCTGAAGTTCCAGGCGTTGTTGCAGAAGAGGAACGATCCTGGACTCCCACACCGGCAACTTCGCTTGGCGGCCATTCCAGCCCGTGAGCCGACGCACCCACTTGGCGATGCGGACACAGCCGTCAGCCATCGATTCAGCGACCGTCACCTGACGGCCATAGATCGGGCCATGGGGGCCTTGTTCTACGACACAGAGTGCACCCGGACCCAGCCGTTGCACGGCCTTCGGCTCAGTCAACACCGGCTTCAATTCGAGCCGGGGCTCGTGTTCGGCGTTGGTTTCCGGGGTGTGGACGGAGCCGCTTCCGGCCCACACTTCACCCGCCGGCCGCTCCACCGGCCTGGTAAACGCCTCCCATTCGCCACGGCTGTTGCGGAATTCGCGCACGCGGCGACGCACATGCCGAGCCCGCTCCGCATCGGTTTGGTAGCCGCAGGGTGTTGCCGGGTGTTTGAGGGATTCCTCAACACCGAGGAAGATGGGTTTGGTCGTAAAAAGTCTTTCCTGGACGCGCACAGCCTCCGCGAAGGGATTTGCGCCGCAATGGGCGGCCACGCTCATAAGGTTGAGCAGCGCCGCCCAGTCGACCATGCCGCTCCGTGACAATTGCGCGGCATGCCCATCGCGCATGCGGATTTCATTGGCCGAGACCAACACGTAACCCATTTCATCAATTCCGCGGCGGCCGGCGCGGCCGAACATCTGCAGGATTTCGTCCGGTCGAAGGGGTTGTTCCAGTTGGTCGCGTCGATAGGAATCGCCGGCGAGCGCTACGGAGCGTAATGAAAAGTTAATGCCGGCCGCCAGTCCCATGGTCGCCACGACAACGCGCAACTGGCCGGCCTTGGCCAGGGGCTCGATCACACCGGCCCGGGCGCCATAGCTCAAGCCGCTATGATGGAAGGCGATTCGGCTCTTGAGCATCCTGATCAGCGGATCGCTCAACAATGCCTTTTGTCCGGCGCTGAGCGAGAGTGGATTGGGGATCGGCAATTGGCGCGCCAGCTCTGCCGCCAGGGATTCGGCCGTTTGTCGTCTGGGGGCAAACACTAGAATTGGGCCGAGGTCCTCGGCTAGCGCCTTGGCGATCAACCGGGGCCAATAGCCGCGGATGGCGGAGGGGAGATGATAATTCAATTGCTGACCCTGGACTTCCTCCATCGGCACAGGTCGGATGTCATGACGGACAAGGGCAGCGCGGCGGCCCAGCCGATCAAGCCAGCGCACGACGTCCTGCGGATTTGCCACGCTGCCGCTCAGGAGGAGCAACTGAGTCTGGGGCGGGGCCAGGGCGAGGGCCAGTTCGTAGTTCAATCCTCGATCTGGATCCCCGAGCATTTGATATTCGTCGACCACCAGCAGTCGCGGGCCATCCCCCTGGATCAGGCGTTGTTTCTGGGTTTCGAGCGTGGCGACGACCACCGGTGACTGCAGGTTTTCCGACAGATCGCCCGTGGCAATTCCGACGTCCCAACCGCGTGCCCGCCACTCGGCCAGTTTATCATTGGCCAGGGCGCGAGTAGGCACGGTGTAGACGGCTTGGCCTGGGTTGCGACCTTGATTGGACCAGAGCTCGAAGATCAAAGTCTTGCCCGCGCCGGTGGGGGCCTGGACAACCACATCCAGGCCGTTGCGCAGGGAAGTCACGGCCTCCTGCTGCCAGAGATCGGGCACGACCACATGATTGAACGCCCCTTGTCCGTCCAGTTGATCGCTCAATCGCTGCACGGCCTGAAGATAATACAAGATCGTCAATCTGGAACAGCCCGATTGCAGAAAACCAGCAATACAGGACGCGGGCGGGCCGCCTGCTATCGCAATCGCGCCGATTTCCCCCGAAGAGTGTCGCGATGGCCCCACAGCTCTCGGGGATGAAAGATCCCCGCAGGAGTGATGATGCCGGTGATGAGATCCGGCGGCGTAACATCAAAACCGGGATTGCGGGCGGTGCTGGTGGGATTGGCGACACGGACACAGATCGGATTGGCGTTCTTGCGTCGCCGCAGTGGGGTGAGAGTAGCCGACGGCGTCGGGACTCCCCACGCACTCAGCACTTCCTCGGGGCTTCGTTCCTCGATGGGGATGTCGCGTCCGGATTTCAACTCCCAGTCCAGGGTCGAGCCCGGAACGGCCACGTAAAACGGTATCCCGTGACGGGCGGCGAGGACGGCCTTGGTGTAGGTGCCGATCTTATTGGCGACCTCACCGGTGCGGCCAAGAGTGCGATCGCTTCCGACGATGACGAGATCGATCTCGCCGCGTTGCATGAGGTAACCGGCGGCGTTATCGGCGATGATCTCATGCGCAATGCCCTGTTGGGCAAGTTCCCAGGCCGTGAGCGTCGAGCCCTGGGATCGGGGTCGCGTCTCATCACACAAGACCTGGAACTGTCGGCCGCGCGCCTGGGCAGCGTAGAGCGGCGCGGTCGCGGAACCGACATCGACGAACGCCAGCCATCCGGCATTGCAGTGGGTCAGTACCCGGGTGCCCTCTTTGACCAGGCGCGCGCCATGTTTGCCGATCGCTTCGCATTCGCGAACATTTCGGTGTGCGAACTCTTCCGCAGCGGCCAGAGCAAGGGCTTGCTGTTCCTCGACGGTCTGGCCCGCAGCCATCGCCGCCAGGACTTCGTTCATCGCATTGAACGGATCGACCGCCGTGGGCCGGGCGCGGCGAAGGAGTTCAACGACTCGCGCGAGGTGATGTCCAAAGCGCCCCATATTGGGGCCTCGGAAGGCCCGCGCGCCCTGGGCAAGACCGTAGGCCGCCGTGGCGCCGATAGCGCCGGCGCCGCGAACGGTCATATCGCGGATGGCCTTTGCCGTAACCCGAAAGTCCGGTGCGGAGAGGATCTGGAATTGGTGAGGCAAAAGCCGTTGTTCGATGAGCTTAACGACGTTCAAGTCCGCATCAAACGTCACGGTCCGGTAGTGGACGGATTGGCCGGCAATGAGAACATTCATAGGCGCCGCGCCCGCGAGCGGACTTGACGAGCCGAATTCCAAGGGTCCCGAAGCTCCGGGCTCAAGCTACTTTGATCTGCATCGAGCGAATCCGTTCCCGGACCGAACGATAGAGCGGACTCCGGCGAATGCTGCGGAGATCGGGATCGCGACGGAGCCAATTGAAATCGCAATAACCAAGATCCAGCGCACGGTGGAGGGATGCGATGGCGCGTTCGGGTTGATCCGTCAGGGCGTAGCTGCAGGCGAGGTTGTAATGAACGAGGGCGTCGGCAGGCATCAGTGTGGCGAGTTGTTCGTCCACTTTGAGGCCATCCGTGAAACGCCCGCGGCGCGTGTAATTATCGCCGAGGACCTGCAAGGCGTCGACGTAGTGCGGGTCGCGGCGGACGACGCCTTCGATGAAACCGATTTCGATATCGACGTCGCGCTCTTGTTGAGGCGTCAGACGCTTTTGTCGGGTGCTGCTCTTTTGCGGCATATAGCGTTCAGATTATCGGATGCCGCCCCCTCTCCGTCAAGGCGGAGGAGGCTCATGGTTAATTCTAGGCAGAACGATGGCACGCCCCCCCGATGGAAGCAAAGCGGGATCGGATTTCGGCCGGAGATCGACCCTGGCCTCGCAGTGCCCGGAGGCTCGAGGTGGCATGTCGCTTGGCCAGGCGAACGCCATTCGCATCGGTTACCAGCGGACAGTGATAGTAAGCGGGAGGGATAAGGCCGAGCGCGCGATAAAGTAACAATTGCCGCGCCGTGGAAAGCAGGAGATCTGCGCCCCGGACGACTTCGGTGATCTGCATGTCATGATCATCAACCACTGTGGCCAGTTGATATGAAGGCAAACCATCGTAGCGCCAGGCCACAAAGTCCCCGAAGTCGCGTCCGGCGACGAAGACCTGGGCGCCGTAGTAGCCATCCACGAATGTGATCACCTCGCCGTCATTCACCTGGAAGCGCCAATTCACTCGGTTGATAGGCGAATTGCCGGCCAACACCGGCGGGCACGAGGATCCCTCGGGCGCCCGAGCCGGGTTTTTGGGCCGGCAGGTGCCCGGGTAGACGGGTTCGTGATCGCCCTCATGTGGGGCGGTTAACGCCTGCAAAATATCCTTGCGCGAGCAGGTGCAGGGGTAAATATGGCGCATCTCGCGCAATTGCTGGAAGGCGCGTCGGTAACCCTCATGTCGCCGGCTTTGCGCATAGGGTCCATACGGGCCGCCGCAGTCGGGACCTTCACCCCACTCGAGACCCAGCCAGCCAAGGTCAGCCATCATCGCCTGCACGAATTCCGGTCGAACACGGGCGCGGTCGAGATCTTCGTTTCGGAGAATCAGGATGCCGTCACGTTCCCGGGCGCGTTGGTGGGCAATCCAGAAGGTCTGGGCATGACCGAGGTGAAGGTAACCCGTGGGCGAAGGGGCGAGACGGCCCCGATACTTGTCCGTGGGCGGGCTCATTGTCTGCCGGCATGGATCGGAAATGGGCTTCAGGTTGGTCACGGGTCATGCCCGACACGCATCGTCCGGGTTGACTTCAGAACGGGTCAAAGAATGGCCGGTGGCGGGTGTGTGAGTCAATGCACGATTGATCTCGAAGCGGGGTCGAGGCATGCTGCCCATTATTATGAAATCAATGTCTCGACGCCGTTTTCTCGGGCGGGGCGCCGCGCTCTCGACCGGTCTGGCCCTGGCGGGATCCATCAATCCGACCGTTTTGGGGGCGAACGAACGGTTGCGGGTGGGCCTGGTTGGCTGCGGCGGCCGCGGCAGTTATGTGTCGCGCGGCATTGCCGCCGCCGGGGGGCAGCTCGTCTATCTCTGTGACCTGATCGAGGAGCGTCGTGATGGGGTCGCCCAGTTTCTTGAGCGTTATGCCCCGGATCATGATCCCTCGGGCGTGAAGAAAGTGGCCCGGATGGAACGTGTCTTCGAAGATTCCTCGATCGATGCCGTCATCGTGGCCACGCCGGATCATTGGCATGCGCTGGCGGCGATCCGTGCCGTCCAGGCGGGCAAAGACGTTTATGTGGAAAAGCCCCATTCGCACAACATCTATGAGAGCCGAAAGATGCTCGAAGCCGCCCGCAAGTATGAGCGAATTATCCAGGTGGGAACCCAGAACCGCAGTGGCGCATACAACCGCAATGCCCTGGAATACATTCGCAGCGGGAAGATCGGCTCGGTGCACTTGGTCAAAGTGTATAACCTGAAAAAAGGCGACGCCTTCCACCTCGGCGATCCCGGCCAACCTCCGCGTGATTTCGAATGGGACTCCTGGCTGGGACCCGCTCCCTTGCGACCCTACCATCAGCGGATCTTCAACGGGGGCTGGCATCATTTCTGGGATTTCTCCGGCGGAGATCTTTGCGACGACGCGGCCCATCAGACGGACCTGGCCCTGATGCTCATGGGCGATCCCGGAATGCCACGAGCCGTGGCATCCTCCGGCGGGCGCCTGGCGCACCCGGGCGACGACTCTGAAGTGCCTGATGTCCTCGTGACCACATATGATTTCGATGGGTTCGTTCTCACCCTCGAGCACTCCAATTACCCTGAATACATGGAGAAGACGTCGACCACGATCCGGCAGGGGGATGAGTTCCCGTTTTGGCTGCATAACTCAACGCGAATTGAGCTCTACGGTTCGAAACAGATGATGGTTGTCGGCCGCCACGGCGGCGGGTGGCAGGCTACGGTGTATCCATGGGAAGTGGTAGCTCAGCAATTCGGACGGCCGTGCGACGACGAGCACTACGCAAATTTCGTTGCATCGGTCAAGGCACGTCGGCGGCCGAACGCGGACATCGAAACCCTTCATCCGAGCGTCTGCATGCTACATATGGCGAATATCGCCCATCGGGTCGGGAATCGGAAAATCCGGTTTGATGCGCCGCGAGAACAGTTCGACGATCCGGATGCGAATGCCTTACTGGGCCGCGCTTATCGTACCGGCTACGCGGTGCCGGAGAAGGTTTGAACCCACAAGCGACGGTATGGTGTATATGCAGCGTTCTCCTCCGGATGTCGCGGATAGGGAAGGCAATCGGTACGGTTGAGCGATTCAGGATGCTAGTGTGGTGTCTCTCAATTGGCTGGTGGTTCGTTGTGCCCAAAATGGCTTGGGGCGAGGCGCGAGGAAGGAGCATCCCCTCCGCGGGCTGTGACTGACGAGCAACAAAGCCCCAGGCCATTTTCGGCGCAACCCTTCGGGCCGCAGTCCTTTTCGCCTCCCGCCTTGTTGCTCGCTCCTTACAGACCGCAGAGGGTATGCGCGTCGCTCGCGCCTCGGGGAGGCGAAAACCCCTTGCGGCGAAACACCAGCCAATTGAGAGACACCACACTAGTCGAAGGCGTGTCCGGCGCAGCAAAGGACGTTGCGGACTTTGTGTCGGACGAGTTCCTTGACCTTGGCACGCGCGGGGCCGAGGTATTTTCGAGGATCAAACTCCTTGGGATTCTCGAAGAGGACCTTGCGGATGGCGGCAGTCATCGCGAGGCGGAGATCGGTATCAATATTGACCTTTGTGCAGCCGGTCCGGCGGGCGACTTCGATGTCGGCCTCCGGGACGCCGGCGGTGTCTTCACCGAGCTTGCCGCCGTGCGCGTTGATTTCCTGGGTGAGATCTTTGGGGACGCTTGAGGCGCCGTGGAGGACAAGGGGATAATCGCCCAGGCCGGCGGTCATGAGCGCGGCTTTGATGGCCTTGAGCCGGTCGAGGTCGAGGTGCTGTTTGCCTTTGAACTTGTATGCGCCGTGAGAATTGCCGATGGCGACAGCCAGGGAGTCGACACCGGTCTCTTTGACGAATTGGACCGCCTCATCGGGGTGGGTGTAGGTGCCCCCTTTCGAGTAAGCACCGCCTTCCTCGCCTTCGTCGAATTGTGCGCCAACGAGCTGGCCGAGTTCGCCCTCGACGACACAATTATGTTTGTGGGCGTAATCAACGACCTTCTTGCAGAGCTGGGCGTTCTTGGCAAAAGGCAGATGACTGCCGTCGATCATGACGCTGGTGAAGCCTTCGTCGATGCATTCCTTACAGAGTTCGAAGGTATCGCCATGGTCGAGGTGTACGGCGATGGGGATATTGGAGAGGCTGACGGCGGCTTCGATGAGTTTCTTGAGGTAGACCGGGTTGGCGTATTGGCGGGCCCCTTTGGAAATTTGGAGCATCACCGGGGCTTTTTCTTCCTCACAGGCTTCGACGATGGCCTGGAGCAATTCCATGTTATTGACGTTGAAAGCACCGAGGGCGTATTTGCTGCGGAGGGCCTTCGCGAAAAGATCACGGGTGTGCGTTAATGGCATAAAATCAAATCGGTTAGAGCGCCGTCGGCGGATCGCTCGGTGGCCGATCCTAAGAGTGACCGGATGAAATGAAAGAAAAATGAGCTCCCCGGACGGGCCCGCATTGTTCATGGCTGACCGTTGTCACGTGGCAGGATCACTTTCGGTTACCGCCAAAATGGGGGCTAAAGAAGCGTTCGCCTTTTCAGAGAATCAAGAGGAAGGCTGACCAAGTGCTGGGGGTGGAATGACCAGGGATGGGTCGGTTGCCGAGGCCCTTTTTCTATCCAGGGCGACGAATTCCTGCGTCTGGCACCGGTTTCCAATGCCCGGAAATGTCACCCGAACACCGGGTCGATGGAAGGGGGCAATTCACGTGTGAGATTTCCGGGTTAGGCATCGCCCTCGTCGGCGAGTTTGCGATAGAGTGTGGCAAGGCTCACCCCCAGGATTGTCGCTGCCTTTTCCTTATCGCCTCCAGTGTAGGCCAAGGTGCGGTTCAGGTAGGCCATTTCCTGGTCCCGGAGAAACGTCTTGAGCGGACCGAGAGAGCTGGCAGATGCTGTAGCGGTTGCTCCGGCGGAGGGTTCCCCGGCTGGTGAAGGGGCGGTTGAGAGCGTACGGACGTTGCCGTCATTCGGGATTTCAAACACGGTATCCGACGATTCACCGGTGACATAGGAGGCAAAGCGCGGAGGCAGATCTCCGATCCGGATCAGGTGATCTTCAGACAGGGCACAGGCGCGTTCGATAACATTCTCCAGTTCGCGGACATTGCCGGGCCAATCATGGCCGCGGAGCGCCTCGACGGCCTGCCGGGTTATTTCAAAGCCGCGCCCCAGACGCGGATGGATCTTATCACGCAGGAAGTGCGAGACCAACAGCGAGACATCGTCGCGGCGGTCACGGAGTGGGGGTAGCTGGATGGGGATGACGTTAAGCCGATAATAGAGGTCTTCGCGAAACGTGCCTTCTTGGATTCGTTGTTCGAGGGGTTCATTAGTGGCCGCAATCACACGAACGTTGACGGCGATAGGAAGGTTGTCGCCTACGCGGCGGACCTCGCGTTCCTGCAGCACGCGCAAGATACGGCTCTGGAGCATGGGTGACATGGAACCGATCTCATCGAGGAAGATGGTACCGCCATCTGCCTCCTGGAAGAGCCCTTTCTTGTCGTTGATCGCCCCCGTAAACGCGCCCCGACGATGTCCGAATAATTCGGATTCCAGGAGGTTCTCGGGGAGCGCGCTGCAATTGATGGGCACGAACGCGCCGAATTGACGTCTGCTGTTGAAATGGAGGGCCTTGGCAACCAATTCCTTGCCGGTGCCGCTCTCACCAAGGATCAGGACGGTGCTTTCGGTATCGGCGACGCGTTCGATCATCTTGAAGACCTCCAGCATGCCCTGGGAGGCTCCGATCAACTGGCTGAATTGATAACGTTTGCGTAATTGTTTGCGGAGGTAAAAGTTCTCCGAGACGGCGTCATTGTAAGAAAGGGCGCGTTCGACGCGGAGCTTGAGCACATCGAGTTTGACCGGCTTCTCGAGAAAATCGTAAGCGCCTTTTTTGGTGGCATCCACGGCCGTCTCCACCGTAGGGAAGCCGGTGATGACGATGACTTGGGCCGGCGGTGTGAGCGAACGCGCTTTTTGAAGGATCTCGAGTCCCTGGGGGTTGGTGCGGTCGAGGTAGAGATCCGTCACCACGAGGTCGGGCGCCACGGTTTCCATGGCTTCCAGGGCGGCATTGCCGTTTGTGAAAGGGAAGACTTGATGTCCTTCCGCCCGCAGTAACTCCGCCACGATTTGAACCATGGTCGGTTCATCATCTGCCACGAGGACCTTAGCCATGTGGTTCAGGCTAAGGCGAAGCCAACGTGGCGCGCAAGTCCGATTCTGGCGTTGGAACGCGCGTTTACCCGAATCAGCGACCGTTCGGACTGATGATCTGGCTCATCTTGAAAATCGGCAGGAACATGCAGATGACGATCCCGCCAATGACGATGCCGAGGAACACAATCAGGAGCGGCTCGATCAGCGAAGTCAACCCGGAGAGCGTGGTTTCGATTTCTTCGTCGAGGAAATCGGCAACACGTTCGAGCATGGCGTCAAGCTTGCCGGTTTGTTCACCGGCACTCATCATCCGGATGATCATGGAAGGGAAGATGGCATGTTTGCCCAAGGCCGCGGAGATGCCCTCGCCGCGTTCAATGTCGGACGCTGCAGTTCGGACGGCCTTTTCCATAACGACATTGCCGCTGGTATTGGCGACGATATTAAGCACCTCAAGGATCGGAACACCGCTCCGGACGAGTGAGGCCAGGGTGCGGGAAAATCGGGCAAGGCAGATCTTGTGGGCGATTGATCCGAAGATGGGCAACCGGATGCGAAGGCGATCCCAGAATTCCCGGCCCGGTTTGGTCTTGATGTAGGCGAACCAGCCATAAACGGCCAAAGCTAATGCCGGTGCGATGAAGAGCAGGTTCTCCCGCAGCACTTTGCTCACGCTGATCATGAACTGGGTCGGGCCAGGAAGGGCAGCGCCAAACCCCTTGTAGATCTCGCCAAAGACCGGCACTACCCGAACGAGGAGGAATGTGGTGATCGCGATGGCGATGACGGTTACGGCCGTCGGATACATCATGGCGGACTTGACCTTTTTCCGCAGACGCGCCGTATTTTCCAGGTAAGTGGCGAGTCGGGCGAGGACCTCTGCGAGGAGGCCGCCTTTCTCGCCGGCATCGACCATACTGACATAGAGCCGGGTAAAGACCTTCGGGTGTTTAGTCAGGGCCGCGGAGAAACTATCGCCGCCTTCGACCCGTGTACAGACGTCGTGGATGACGTCGCGCATGATCTTGTTGTTGGTTTGATCGGCCAATCCCTGGAGGCACTGGACCATCGCCAGGCCGGCATCGATCATCGTCGCCAATTGCCGCGTAAACACAACCAGATCGGCGAGGGCCACCTTGCCGCCCGCCGTTCGCCCGCGTCGGCCGATCTTCTCCTGGATCGAAACTACGAGCAGGTTTCGATTCAACAGGTTGGCGATGGCTGCCTGTTCGGAGGCCGCGTCGATGCTGCTTCTGATTTCACGGCCGCCGGCTGCTTCGCGAGCAATGTAGAGATAGGAGGGCATAAATCGTTTGCTGTTTGACTAGGGTTGATGCGGTTGCCGGTCCGAGGTCAGGGGCCGTTGCGGTCGGTGGAGAATGCCCAGGAAGAGGACGCCTGTGCCATACAGCGCGGGCAACGCATCGTCCGAGCCGCCGGCGCGATTGATTCGACTGCGGAGACCAGAGGCAGAGTATTTTCTTCGAGCCACGGGGGTGGATGGAGCAAACAGCGAACCAAGTTCGGGCCGAATGGCCCTAGGCAGCAGAGCCGCATGGTCTGGAGCCAGGTGAAAAGCTGGCGGATCATTTCTCCCGCAATTAGTTGTGGTTAGCCGATCTTGCACACGGTGGGCCAACCTGGACGGCTCGAATGCGGCAGCCCGATTCGGGGGTAGTGTTGCCTGGAGGATTCTCGGTTGTCAATTATCGAGGCTGGCAGGGTACGACCCCCAGGGCTTTGCAGATGACAGTCGCCGGCAACTGTGTTACCCGTTTTATTACCTCACACAAAGGAGGTCCCGTCGGTCCGGTTGTTTATGATAAGCGATTTGAGAACTGAGAGTGAGGAATGCCGAAATGTGCTGGTCGTGGAAGACGATTCGGAGTTGGCCGGCATGCTTGATTATTTTCTGCGCAGTCGCGGTTACCGGGTGGCCACCGTATCGAATGGCGTGGACGCGCTCCGGGCGGTGATGACCGAGGAATACGATGCGATCCTGTGCGACATGGTGATGCCGCGGATGTCGGGGGAGATGTTTTATTTGGCCGTGCGCCGGGTGCGCCCCCATTTGTGCGAGCGATTCGTCTTTGTGACGGCGCATCAGGAACAGCCGCGCGTGAAGGAATTTCTGAACCAGGTGCAGGAGGCCGTTTTGCGGAAGCCGTTCAATTTGGAGGATTTGGCGTCGATACTGGAGCGATTGTTCCGGGGGCGGGGTGAGCGCTCGAGCGGAGTTCCCCAGAATCCATAGGTCCGGGTCAACGCCGCCCCTGTGTTCATCCGGGTTCGTTGCGGGATTGCCCGGCGTGACGGATGTCGAGGGCTTCGTAAAGGTAGACGACATCTTCGGCGAGGTTGCAGGCGTGATCGGCGATTCTCTCGAGACTCTTGGAGATGACCATCAGATTGAGGCAACGGGTGATCGTGCTGGGGCGTTCGACCATGTAGCTTGAGAGCTCTCGGTGGAGCTGCTTGTTGATCAGATCGACCTGCTTGTCGCGAAGCACCACTGCGCGGGCAGCTTCGGTATTTCTAGTCACGAAGGCTTCCATGGCATCCTTGAGCATTTCCAAGGCGATTGCGGCCATGCGGGGGATATCGATGTAGGGTTTGAGCTGGGGTTCCTGGCTGAGTTCCCGCGCTCGGCGGGAGATGGTGGTGGCCTCATCCCCGATCCGTTCAAGTTCCTGGGAGATTTTCATGACCACGGTAATGAGCCGAAGGTCATTCGCGAGCGGCGCCTTGGCGAGGAGTTGAATGACGGAATCGTCCAGTTCGATTTCGAGCTGATCGAGAATGGCATCGCGCTCCTGGACGGCGCGCGCGAGGTCGTCGTCGCGATCCACCAGGGCTTTGACGGCGTGGTTCACGGCCTGTTCGGCCTCGCTGACCATGGTATAGAGGCGTTCCTTGAGTTGGTTAAGTTCGGATTCGAAATGCTGCATGGCGTTTTGAGAGTGTTTAGCCAAACCGGCCGGTCACGTAATCTTCGGTCTGTTTCTGGCTGGGGTTGGTAAAGATCGTGCGGGTTTGGTTGAATTCGATCAACTGACCCAAGTAAAAGAATGCGGTGTAATTCGAGATGCGGGACGCCTGCTGCATGTTGTGGGTGACGATGACGATGGTGAATTCCTTCTTGAGATCGAGGATGAGGTCTTCAATGCGCGCGGTGGCGATGGGATCCAGCGCGGAGCAGGGCTCGTCCATAAGGAGGATTTCCGGTTGGTTGGCGATGGCGCGGGCAATACACAGCCGTTGTTGTTGACCGCCGGAGAGGCTCAGGGCGCTGGTGTTGAGCCGGTCTTTGACTTCGTCCCACAACGCGGCGGCCTGGAGGCTGCGTTCGGCGGCCTGGTCGAGCTCGGCTCGGTTCTTGACGCCAGCCACGCGCAGGCTGTAGACGACATTTTCGTAGATGGACTTGGGGAAGGGATTGGATTTTTGAAAGACCATGCCAATGCGTTTGCGGAGGGCGATGACCTCGAGGTGGGGATGGTAGATGCTGTCGCCACGGATCCGGATATCGCCTCGGTGGCGCACGCCATCGATCAGGTCATTCATTCGATTGAGGTTGCGGAGGAGGGTGGTTTTGCCGCAGCCCGAGGGTCCGATCAAAGCAGTGACGTGGCGTTCGGGGATATCCAGGTTGACCTGGTGAAGGACCTGCAACGAGCCGTAAAGAAAGTCGAAGGCCTCGATCTCGATGAAACGTTGGTCAAATTCCTCTTTGCGGGGCCCGTTCGAAGGATTGGTTTCGGGTGGAATCGGTCGCATTCTGGGGCTTTGGATTTCCATGGTAGGTAGGGTCATGGGTTTTGAAGCGGCCGGATCAGAAGGCCCCGGTGCTGTATTTCCGGCGCAGCCGTTCCCGGATGATGATGGCGCTGAGGTTGAGGATGACCACCAATGCGATCAACAACAGGGTGGTGGCGAAGACCATGGGTTTGGCAGCTTCCGAATCGGGGGATTGAAAGCCGAGATCGTAAATGTGAAAGCCCAGGTGCATGAATTTTTGGTCGAGATGGATAAAGGGATAGGACAGGCTGAGTGGCAGATCGGGCGCCAGCTTGACAACCCCTACCAACATCAGCGGAGCGACCTCGCCCGCACCGCGTGCCATGGCCAGGATCAGCCCGGTCAGGATGCCGGGTGCGGCAGCGGGCAGGACGACCCGCCGAATGGTCTGCCATTTAGAGGCGCCACAGGCGAGCGAGCCTTCGCGTGCCCCGCGAGAAACGGCCGCCAGCGCCTCTTCGGTGGCAACAATGACGACGGGTACGGTCATGAGCGCGAGCGTCAAGGAGGCCCAAAGGATTCCACCAGTGCCGAAGGTCGGCGTGGGCAAGCTATCTTCGAACAACAGTTGGTCGATCGTGCCGCCGACAAGATACACGAAAAAGCCCAGCCCAAACACGCCAAAGACGATCGAGGGCACACCGGCGAGGTTATTGACCGCGATCCGGACGGTGCGGACCAAGGCGCCTTGTGCGGCGTATTCCCGGAGATAGATGGCGGCGATGACCCCCAAAGGCATGACCGTGATGCTCATGAGGAGGGTCATGACCAACGTGCCAAAGATGGCGGGAAAGATGCCGCCCTCAGTGTTGGCCTCGCGCGGTTCTTCGCTGAGGAAGTCCCATATCTTTCGGCCGAAGAGAGCAAGGCGACCGGCGGGACGGAGTTGGTTGGGGTGATAGTAGTAGAGCACTAGCCCCACAGAAATCGACTGCTCCTGACCAGACACGAGCTGGTAGGACAGCTGGTCCTGTTGCAAGCGCTCCCGGAGTTCTCGCGCCTGACCGGCAAGCCGTTCGTAGGGCGCCTTGAGTGCGAGTTGTTTTGCCTCGACCGACGCTAACGCCCCGGGTTCAGCCCGGCCAAGTCGGATTTCGCGCTTAATAACTTTCTCCTGGAGCCGGAGCCTTTCCATCTGACGATTGACGGCCCCGATCTGGATCTTCTCGATTTGCCGGATTTGACGTCGGTACCCGGCGGCCTTAGCAATGGCCTGGTCGAACAAATGACCGAAGGCAGGATCGTCCGCGGTAACGGCGGGTTGATCGGGCATCTTGAGGGTGAGGGGAAAGCCGATCGCCGGCCCGTACTCGAGCCGCTCGATGCGTATGATACTCGCGGGGTACTCCGTCTTCTCAACCTGGGCGCGATCGACGAACTTGAACCCGAGCCCATAGACGTCTTTATTGGCCACGTAGAGTTGCCATTCCTCGCCCGATCGCCCGTGCCCGGTCTCCGCCTGACTCGCTGGGCCGATCTTGTGCTGGCGTTTGGTGATTTCGCCACCGACGACGCTGGCGTTGAGGAGGGTATCAGGACTCTCGGTCCTGAGCGTGAGTTGGACGACCCGTTTCGGCCAAAACGCCTCACATCCCTTGACGAGGACGAGGCCGAGGAGGAACAGGATCATGGTGAGGCCGATCGTCAGTCCCATGGCGCAGAGCCAGACGTAGGCTTCTCCGGCGGCGGGGGATGAAGGAGATGGGCGGGGCCGGTTCACGCGGTCTTGTAGCGGTCGCGGAGGCGCTGGCGCAGAATCTCGGCGATGGTGTTCACGAGGAAAGTCAGAAGGAACAGGACCATGGCCCCAAAGAACAGCGTACGATAAAGTGTGCCGTGATAGGGGGCCTCGGGCAATTCAACCGCGATGTTTGCGGAGAGCGTGCGCATGCCGGAGAAGATGTTCAAATCCATGATCGGCGTGTTTCCCGTGGCCATGACCACGATCATGGTTTCGCCCACGGCACGGCCAAGGCCGATCATCAGGGCGGAAAAAATGCCGGCGGAGGCTGTGGGAAGGACAATGCGAAGGGCAGTCTGCCAGCGGCTGGCGCCGAGAGCAAGGGATCCGCTCCGGAGCGTTGATGGGACATTCGAAAGGGAATCTTCGGTGATGGTGAAGATGATGGGAATGACGGCGAATCCCATGACAAATCCGACAACGAGAGAATTGCGCTGCTGGAAATCGGCGCCGGTGACCCGAGGCCACCAGCGCCGGAAATCGGCAATCTGCGCCCCGGTATCAGGATCGGTGACGACGAAGAGCAGGCGCTCCAGCCAGGGGCCCATTTCCCAGCAGATGTAGAATGCGATCAGGAGTATTGGGGCGAACACGAGGAACTCGAAACCGGGTTGCACCCAGGCGCGGTATTGCACGGGAAGGACGGACCAACCCCAGCCTAGAAGCATCGCTGCAGCAGGGATGCCGAAGAGCATGAGGATCATCGACGGGACGCGCGTCTCCAGGATGGGTGCGAGCCAGAGTGCGGCCAGGAAACCGAGGACCACCGAGGGAAGTGAGGCCATTATTTCCATAGTGGGTTTGACGAACACTCGAAGCCGGGGATGGGCGAACTGTGAGGTATAGATCGCAGCGAGCAGGGCGATGGGCAGCGCGAACAACAGGGCGAAAAGGGTGCCTTTGAACGTGCCAATGATCAACGGCACGATTGAGAGTTTGGGTTCGAACTCGTCAGAACCGCCGGTTGATTGCCACTCATATTTGGGGCGATCGGCGCCTTCGTACCAGATCTTGCCGAACATGGCCCTAAAGCTGGCCTCCGGGTGGGGATCATTGAGTTGGAGGAGGTGGAGGTGGTGTTCGTCGTCCAGGAGCGCAATGCGGTCGTATTTGCCGCCGATGGAGACAAGATTGATTCGAAAGGGGAAATCGCGGTGCCAGCGGACTGTCTCAGTTGTTCCATAGCGAAGACTGGCGTGGTTATCATCGCCGATCAGGAACGCCTTGTTGCGGGTGCTGATAGCGCAGAATCGGGCAGCTCCGGGGAGGGTGGGAAAGGTATGAGTAAGTCCAAAGAGCCGTTCGTTCTGCTCAGGATGGACATAGAGACTAAAGAGCCGGTTGTGCCCTTCCAGGCTGGTGAGGATGAGCGTGACATCTCCGAAGAGGTAATTCATGGAGCTCAATTGGGGGTGAGGCAGATCCTGGAACGGTTTGAACTGCTGGCGCAGGACGAATTCACCCCCCGTTCGGCGAAAATAATAAACATCACCCTCGTCGTTGCAGACCACAATGGCGTCGGCCTGCCGGTTGACCAGAACGCGCTCCAGTGTGCCCCGGGTTTGCCCGGAAAGATCGTAAGCCCGATCGACCCGGATCTCGCCTTCGCCGAAAAGGCTGCGTTCCTGGATGAGGCTGGCCGCGTGGAGTTCGGATTGGCCATTCACTTCCTGGATGCCAGCGACGACTTTGAAATCGCCACCGTCGCCAAAGCAGACTTGACGGACGGGATGGCCGGGCCGGCCCAAGGATATGAAGGGGCCGGCCTGGGCGGTCGCCTCAATGTGCCGGGAGCCATTTTCGAACGAGGGGGAATAATGGAGTTTAACGATCGAACACTGGCCATCATCCGTAGCATAGGCGATGTCCTGCCGTGCGGGGTTATAGCTGAACGCGGTGAAATGTTTGGGCGCTTCGAAGCCTGGATCGATCACGCGCTCACCCCGTTCACCGACGAGGTCGACGATTCGAAGTCGGCCTTCAGTGTCGAGCGTGAACGGCAGTTCGGCATATTCATCCAGACCGATGAGCAGGTAATCATGGGGCTCGATCGGCACGCTTTTGAGTTCGTGGACCTGGGCGCTGCGGAACAGCGGAATGACTTGCCAGAGGATGAAGATAAAAATGCCCAAGACCACCGTGATCACACCAATACCGCCCACCTTGATGAACCGGCTCATGAACCGGTCGATGAAGAGGGTGGAGCGCGAGGCCTCGTGCCGACGTGAGTGGGCCGGGGATCGGGTGGGTGCGGGAACGGGTGGCGTCAAGGTGCTCCTAACCCGGATTTTTCATAGTCCAAGGCGCTTTGCAATGTGTTCTCCGAAGGGCAGGAAAAATCCGGGCTATCCGGTTACCCATTGAGCGAACATCCATAAAATATGCGGGCTGTGCAAGCCAGCGGCTTAGGGCAGCACCCGACGGACTTCCATGGCAGCGGCTTGGACGGGAAGTGGGAAGTAGCCGTCTTTGACCACCGTTTCCTGGCCTTCGCGCGACTCGACGAAACGAATGAACTCAGCAGTCAGTTTGTCCAGCGGCTGCCCCGGGGGTTTGTTGACATAGATATAGAGGAAGCGCGCGAGGGGATATCGTCCGGAGAGACAGTTTTCGGCCGTGGTGGCGTAAGGCTTACCATCGGAACCCGCGAGTGGGACCGCGCGGACGCCCGAGGTGAGGTAACCAATTCCGGAGTAACCAATGCCACCCAGGTCGGTGGCGATACCCTGCACGACGGATGACGATCCCGGCTGTTCCTTGACCGTGGTCCGGTAATCGCCGCCTCGGAGGACGACATCTTTAAAAAACCCGTAGGTGCCAGAGGCGCTATTGCGACCATACAGCGAAATGGGCCGGTTGGCCCAGGCCCCGGTCAGTCCCACGTCGCCCCATTTGTTGATGGCCGGACCACCAGCCTTTCGGGTGCTGGAAAAAATGCTGTCCACCTGCGGCAGCGTAAGCGACGGCACCGGGTTGTCCTTGTGGACGAACACGGCAAGGGCATCGATTGCGACCTTGATCTCCGTGGGCTTGTACCCGTATTTCCGTTCGAACGCATCAATTTCGGCGTTCTTCATGGAACGGCTCATAGGACCAAGTTGGGCCGTGCCTTCAATGAGGGCCGGCGGCGCGGTGGAGGAGCCTTTGCCTTCGATCTGGATTTTGACGTTGGGGTAGATGGCTTGGAAACCCTCGGCCCAGAACGTCATGAGATTATTGAGGGTATCCGAGCCGATGGCGTTGAGGTTGCCGGACACACCCCCCACGCGCTCGTAGGCGGGCACGGCGGATCCGGTCCCGGCAGGATTTTGTGCCTCGGAGAGCAGCGGGACGATGACGGATGCGATGGCGACGATGAGGACAGACCGGACTGGATTGACGATGAGCTTCATGATATCTGCTTTCAAGATTAGTTGGAGGCTAGGAGAGAGGGGTGGCAGTTTGGTGACGAGTTCGTTACAACTCCGTTACGTGGATTCCAGAGGTTGTCCCGATTCAAAATTTGAATTGGGCATCCACCAGTAACCGGACAATGTCGGTATCCGATTTCATGTCTGGGGCCAGCGGAGGCGGATCGATTAACTCGGTGATGAGCGCGGTAACCGAAAGTGTGACGGCATCGAAGGGGCTATAGGAAGCGCGGGCGACGTGGCCTTTGATGTTTGTGCCTGCCGCGTAACCGCTGAAGGCCATACCCACTGCGGACATTGCATATAATGCCCCGAAATCGGAATCCACAAACTCCTCATACCAGGCATCGCCTTCCAGGTATTTGTAACGGTAGGAGATCTCCCAGAGTCCCCGCTTTCCGGCTCTGCCCAATTTGATGCTGGCGGAAGCGGCCTGGTTCCGCCGGGGTGCGCCCGGATTATAGACGTAGTCACTCGCCAATTGGATGGGGAGGGGGGAAGGATGGAAGGGGAAATGGGGCAATTGATAGGTGATGGCAGCATCCACCACGACGGGGTTGTAGTTGTAACTGAGGGCCCCTTCCGGTAATGGCGTTCGGGTGTTGCCGGCATTAATGTCAGGGACATTCGAATTTCTGAGGTTTTCCTTGCTGCCGATAACCATGCCGGCGACCCCCGCGCTGGTGCCAAGCCGGGGTGACCACTTGGCATCCCATCGGATTTGGGCGCCGACAAGGTAGGGGTCGTGACTACTGGCACTGATTTCGTCGAGCACGAATCCACCGGCGTTGAAGGTCAGAGAATGGTTTTCCAGAAACTGGTGGGTCAGACCGAGACCGGCCCCCTCCGGGGTGTAATCGTGATCAAAGACCAGGTCGGAAAACACAAACGGGTTCATCATCTTACCAAACGTGAGGCTGCCCGACCAATCCGGGATCTGGATCGGCGACCATTTGGCATAGGCCAGGTCGAGGAAGACTCCCTTTTTGGAGGCATTATTCTGGAATGATTGATTGCTGGATATGGGGTCAATCCCGGATTTGAGATCCCGAGTGCCTTCGAGGTCACCCGAGCCCAAACGGACTCCGACTTCGAGTTGGCCCTTCATGAGTGCGGTCATGCCCAACATGAGCCGGTAGCGAAACCGGTCGCGATTAACATACGCCGGATTATCCGAATAGATCCCATCGAACCGTCCCCGAAAGTTGCCTTGGATATTCAAGGCGGTAACCCATTCCGAGACCCCGCTTTTGACGGCGTAGGTATGGGTGGCATCCTGGGAGGATTCCTGGCGCAGATCCTTGGCTTCGGCGGGGGTAAGGATGCCTTTTTCGAGGAGTTTATCGATTAGGGCATCAGCAGTTTGGGCTGGGGCGCTGATCCCGATGCGGACGAAAGTGAAAGCTGTGATGAGGAGGATTTTTGGCGTGTTGATTGGCATGGCTCTAAAGCGGGCATTTGGCGATTTGATAACAGGCGAGTTACGTCCCAGAAATGCCACGGTAGCATGACGTTTATGCAACGAATGTGTGACGATTGTCAAATTGCGGCATGGCCGACTTTTCTATCGTCACGGAATCGTAACGCAATCGACGATCCGATGTAATGGGCAGGAACCAACCTTTCTTCCGAAGTTATGCCGTCAAGATTCCTGCTGAAAATACTGGCGCTAAACGTCGTTTGGCTCGGGGTGACAGCTCGCGCAGATACGCCGCTGGAGCAGTCTCGCTCGACGCTGGAACAGTGGGTGGCGACGCGGCAATTGATTTCCAAGACCAAGGCCGATTGGCAGGCGGACAAGGCCCTGATGGAACAGACGATCGCGCTCTATGAACGGGAGTTGAAATCGATAGACGAACAGATGTCCGGCATCTCTACGAACAACACCCAGGTGGAGAAGGAACGCGCAACCGCCGAGGCGCTGCAATCGTCCTCACGGGAGGCGCTGGACGATGCTAAGGAATTTGCGACGCGACTCGAAGCCCGAATTCGCGAGTTGGTTCCTCAGCTTCCAGTGCCGTTGCAAGACAGTTTAAAGAGCGATCTTGCCCGAATGCCGTCGGAACCGGGCAGCACCCGGATGCTCGCGGCCGAGCGGGTTCAAACCGGGGTCGGGATTTTGAATGAGATTGATAAGTTCAACAATGCCCTGAACGTCTTCAGCGAACGCCGGAAAAGCGCGAACGGCGAAGAGATCGCGGTAGAGACCATGTATGTAGGGCTGGGCGCGGCCTACTTTGTAAACGACTCGGGTGATTTTGCCGGGATGGGCGCCCCCGGGGCCGAAGGCTGGGAATGGGTTCTCAAACCCGAGCTTGCGCCCGCAGTGAAGGAGGCCGTGAAGATTTACCGCAATGAGCGCACCGCACGATTCATCACCCTGCCGGTCGCGATTCACTGATGCCCTGATGTTTGAGAATACCGGAATGCAACTGAAACGACTAATCCTCCTCGGGGCGATCCTGGGCAGTTCGTTTGCGGGCACGGCCGAAGATTTGGAAGGCGTTGCGGCCAGCGCCGCGGCCGATCTGCAAAAGGCGACCACCGATCTCTCTGCCGTGCGCCAGCAGGTTGAGACGGAACGGCTGCCCATGGCGCGCAGCATATCCGAACTCGAGCAACAACTGATTGACCGGCGGGCAGAACTGGGGAGGGCGCAACGTTTTCAGGAGAACCAACTTGTCGAGCTGAACGCGCTCAAGGCGGATGCCAAGCGACAGTCTGACGAGGTCAAGTACTTGGATTCGTTGCTGACGGAGTATGCCCGGGCGTTTCGCTCCCGACTCAGTTTCGTCGAGGAAGGCCGGTATTCGAAGATGCTCGATGCGGTGGATCAGGCTGCGGCATCCGCGGACCTGTCGCCGGCGGAAAGGTTTAAGCAACGTTCCGTATTGCTCCTGACCGCATTGGAGCGCGATGTGGCCGCGCAAGGTGGCGAATTGTTCGAGGGCAAGGCTCTTGACAAGCAGGGGCTGGTGAATTCGGGCAAGGTAGCGTTGGTGGGGCCGGTGGCGGTTTTTGCCAGCAGCTCGGGCAAGGCCGCGGGATTGTTACAACAGGAACTGAACAAGGCGGACCCGACCATTGCGCAGTTGGACAAGCCGCTGGAAGACGCCAGCCGGACATTGGCGATGAAGGGCGAAGGGGAGCTGGTGCTCGATCCCACACTCGGCAATGCGTTCAAGCTCTCCGCGCTCAAGGAAAACCTGTTTGAAAGGCTTGAAAAGGGCGGGATCGTGATGATCCCGTTAATTGGGCTGGGCGTCGCGGCGGTGCTGCTGGCTTTATTTAAGTCCGTGCAGTTCGCGCGGGTGCGTTTGGCCAGCGAATCGGACTTGCAGAAGGTGCTCCGGTTGCTTGAGGAAAGCCGGCCGCAGGAGGCGCTGCAGCACGCCCACAGCATCCCGGGAATGGCCGGCGATCTTCTCGCCGCGGCGGTGGAACGCGCGGACGAGAAGAAGGATTACCTCGAGGAGATCATGTACGAAAAGATGCTCGGCGCGCGCATTCGGCTGGAGCGCGGGCTGCCCTTCCTGGCGCTGGCCGCCACGACCGGGCCGCTTCTTGGTTTGCTTGGGACGGTTACGGGGATGATTGCAACCTTTCGGCTGATTTCGAGTTTCGGCAGTGGAGATCCCAAGATGCTGGCGGCGGGTATATCCGAGGCATTGATATGCACGGCCACGGGCATGGCGATCGCCATCCCGGCTTTACTCTTCCACGCCTTCTTGAGCCGTCGAGCCAAGGGCATCATCGGGAGCATGGAGCAAACGGCGGTTGGTTTCGTGAACGGCGTTCCGCAGTCGGATGACAAACCGACGTTCGCATGATTCAAGTCAACAGGTAATGATTATGAACGACCTTATCCAGGAAATGTGGCGCACGTGGGCCAACGGCGGTTGGGTGATGGCGGCGATGGCGATTCTGGCGGTGATTCTATATGCCTCCGCCTTCAACCTCTTGATGTCCTCGCATTATCGGGGAATCACCAAGGCCTCCGATCCCGTCATGCAGGGATGGGTCTCTCGCGCGGACCGGGCTCCATCGCGCATACGCGAGTTGATCCGTTACACGCAGGACGAAATTCACGCCGCCAAGGACATCGAAGGGCGGTTTCGCGAGATCGAGGCGACGGAGATTACGGATTTGGACAGGCGGCTTGCCTTTCTGCACGTGATGGTAATTGCGGCGCCGCTATTCGGACTGCTTGGGACGGTGTTGGGCATGCTCCTGACGTTCCAGGCCATTGGCGCGGGCGGAAGTTCGACCGGGGAGGTTATTGCCAAAGGAATTAGTGAAGCGTTGGTTTGCACCCAAAGCGGCATGATGGTGGCCATTCCCGGTTTGATCATGGCGACCGTGGCCAAACGCCGGCGCAACGAGTACGTGGCGTTCCTCGCCCGCCTGGAGAGCGTGACCTTGCGATACTTCCGATTGGCGCCGCGAGAAAGGGTCGCGACCCTTAGTCGCTTTGAGCAACCGGCAGCATCGATTCGGATGAACGGGACGCCAGAAGCCGCTCCGGCATGAGGTTCCGCCGTTATCTGGAGGAGCCGGACGAGTCGATCGAGCTGAATCTGATTCCGCTGATCGACGTCATCATGTTCCTCCTGATCTTTTTCATCTCCACCACCAGCTTCATAGAAATGCCGGGTATCGATGTCGATAAGCCACAGGCGGCCACGGCCCGACAGATTGAAAAGAACAGCATCATCTTCGCCGTGACCCCCGACGGGAAGATCGCTTATGGCGGCAAGGAAATCGGACTGGGCGGAGTCCGGCCCACCGTTAAACGGCTCTGCGCTCAGGAACCGTTGTCGGTTGTCATTCAGGCCGATCAGAACTCCCTCTCGGGCCTGATGGTTCGGGTGCTGGACGAGGCGAAGCTGGGGGGCGCGAAAGATGTGAAGCTGGCCAGCGCGAGACGTTCATGAAACTGCGTCGATCCCTATCCGAACCGGATCAACCGATTGAGTTGAACCTGATTCCGCTGATCGACGTGATCATGTTCCTCCTGATCTTCTTCATTTCCACCACGAGCTTCATGGACCTGCAGGGGGTGAGCGTTGACAAACCGCAGTCGGCGGGTCGTGCTGCCGGCGATAATGAGAGCATCGTTTTTACAGTCCGGAGCGACGGCAAAATATTCTATGGCCGGCAGGAAATCAACTTGGACGGAGTGCGGCCGACGGTGAAGCGGTTGTGTGCCGAACAGCCCTTGCCGGTGGTCATCGAGGCGGATGAACAATCCCGTTCCGGTCTGGTGCTGCGGATCCTCGATGAGGCCATGCTGGGCGGGGCCAAGGACGTGAGCCTGGCCACGCAGAAAGGCTGACCTTTCCTCTGACAGGATCATGCGAAAGGTTTATCAAAACGAAAAGAGTCCCCTCGGTCTTCCGGTGGCGGTTTTCCTGTCGGTGGGGTTCACTGCGCTCCTTTTTGGTTTCATTCCGTTCGCGCACCGGGTCAACCGTCCCCAGCAGGTGCTGGAATTGCGCAGTACCCGGGCGGTGGACCTGCCGCCGCCGGCCGATGAAACCCCACCGCCGGCCCCGATCGAAGAAGTGAAACCGCCGGACGCGCCGGCTGAGCCTGAGCTGGCGGACAGCCCGGTGGACATCCCCATCAGCGCGACCCTGGATGTTGCGATGGGCTCGGGTGGAGGGGTCATTGATTCCGGAGAGATCCATGCGCTCACCACCATCGAGCCGGTGAAGGATGAGGCATTCGACATCTCGGAGCTGGCTAAACGCCCCCAGCCCGTCTCCCAGGTGGCACCCACCTATCCCCCGGAATTGCGCAAAGCCAAAATCGAAGGGTCGGTGACTCTGATCTTTGTGCTCAGCGAGGAGGGGCGTGTGGAGGATCCGCGCGTGGAAAAGTCGTCGCGGCCCGAATTCGAGAAACCGTCCCTCGATGCCATCCGTAAGTGGCGTTTTAGTCCCGGGGAGAAGGACGGCAAGCCGGTGCGGACTTACCTCCGCCTGCCGATGCGATTTCGCGTCGCCTCGAGCTAAGGGAAAGCGATATTCGACATGCAGATTATTCACATCCGTCATTTATGGGGCCGCGGCGCAGTCCCTACCGATCGACCGCGGGGAATTCGTCTGCATATCCCTTTCCTCCTCCTGACCGCCTCCTGTGTGCTGCACGCCGCCGGTAAGACGGTCGCGCCGGCCGCGACGGAGGCCTATTTTGCGCCCATGCCGAACACGGAGGAATTGGCCCCGATCTGGAACGATCCCGAATTCCAGCGCCGGTTGATCGGGAGTTATGGTTTTGCGTCCGACGCGGAGCCGCGGATGCAGCCCGAGGAACTGGCTACATTCAAGCGGGACGTTGTGCCACTGCTTACCAACAGCACCCCGGACAAGGCCATCGCGGCACTTCGTCGATTGTCGAAACCCAAGGCCAGTGCCGTATTCGATTTCACGCTGGGCAATCTTTATTTCCAGACGGACGACTTGACGAACGCGGTCGATTGTTTCGAGGCGGCGCTGGCGAAGTTCCCGGATTATCACCGTGCGCAGAAGAATTTGGCGTTCGCGCTTGTGCGCGCGGGGCGGTATGCGGAGGCGATAAAACCATTGACCCGGACCATTGCGCTGGGGGATGGCGACGAGAAGGTGTATGGGGTGCTGGGTTTCGTTTGCATGGAGCAGGGGCGGTATGTCTCGGCGGAGGCGGCGTATCGCCAGGCCTTGCTGTTCGAACCGGACAAATTGGAATTCAAGCTGGGTCTGGTGAAATGTTCCCTGTCCACCGCCAACTATGATTATGCCCTCGGTCTCCTGGATGAACTCATTAGTCAATACCCGGAACGCGAGAATCTCTGGTCGCTCCAGGCCAATATTTATATCAAGAAAGATCAGCCGCGGGAGGCGGCACTTCGTCTTGAGATGCTGCGGCGTCTGGGCAAGGCGACGGGGCAAAACCTGTTTCTGCTGGGCGATCTCTACATGACGCAGGAGGCGCCTGATTTGGCGTTGAGCGCCTATCTTGAAGCCATCGATCATGACGGCGATCAAAACGCCGCCCAGGCCTTGCGACCCGCGCAAATCCTGGTCAGCCGCGGCGCATGGGACGAAGCCCGGGCTTTGTTTGCGAGGATTCGCGGCACGGGAAAAGGTTTGGATGCGGCGAACGAACTGAAGCTGCTCAAACTGGAATCGAAAGTGGCGATGGCGACGGGCGAAGGCGAAAATGCGATTGCGACCCTCGAAGAAATCATCCGGAAAGATCCGCTCGACGGCGAGGCACTGCTGCTGGCCGGGGATTATCTCGCCCGGCACGGACAACCCGAAAAGGCTGAGTTCCGTTACGACAGCGCCGCGAACATCGCCGGGTACGAGGCTGACGCCTACGTGAAGCACGCCCAGTTGCTCGTCCAATCGCGGAAATATGCGGAGGCCGTCGAGCTGTTGCGCAAGGCACAAAAAGTCAGACCGCGCGACAACGTCCAGCGTTACCTGGAAAAGGTCGAACAACTTGCGCGGGCGGGTCATGCCTAGGTGCAAACCACGGCACCGACACTCGGGGTTTTCAATGGGAAACAGCGTGCGCCTCACGGTCGGGAATCCACAACGGAGACGGGAAGCGGGCCCGGGGAAATCCAAAACGCTGCCGGGATCGCATGGGCACTGGAGCCGCCTTCTGCGTCGCGCGACACTGCTGGCGGTAGCCGGGTTGGCGGCTGCGCCACTTTACGGCCAGGAAAGCGGTTCAGTGACCGGGACAGTCGTCAACTCGTGGGATGGCTCTCCGCTGTCGCTCGTCACGGTCTCCGTGCGCGGCACGACGCTGGCCAATCAAACCGATGCGACCGGGAAGTATGAACTTAAGAACGTGCCTTCCGGCGACCAGGTGCTGCGCTTTTCGAAGTCGGGGTTCGAATCGGCGGTGGTGACCGAGGTCCGCGTCCTGGCGGGTCAGACCACGACGTTGAATGGGAATCTGCGGCCGGAGTTTTACGAGTTGGAGGAATACGACGTGACCGCCGAGACCTTCGATGAGCAAACCGTCCAGATCCTCGAGGAGCGCAAACAGTCCACCACGTTTTCAGACGCGATTGGTAAGGAACAGATCACCCAACTTGGCGCGGGCGACGCCGGTGGAGTGCTGGCCAAAGTGCCGGGAGCAGCGGTGGCAGACGGCAAATACGCCGTGGTCCGAGGTTTGGCCGATCGCTACACCTTCACGACGCTGAACGATATGGAACTGCCGAGCGCCGATCCGGATCGCAAGGCGTTTCAACTTGATTTGATGCCCGCGAAGTTCATTGAGAAAATCGATGTCAAGAAGACCTTCACGCCGGACATGAGCGGCGGATTCGCGGGCGGTTCAATCAATATCGTGACCAAGGGTTTTCCCGATAACTTCCTGTTTGAGTTGCGCCTGGACACCGCCTACAACACCCAGTCCAGTCTCCGCAGCGACTTCGCGGCCTCGGACCGGAGTTCGACGGATTGGCTCGGATTCGATGATGGCAAGCGGGCCCTGCCTGCGGCCGCGTCGGATTCGAACCCGACGGGTTCGGGACCGTTCCCGCCGGCGGTAGATGACGCGGTCAAGCATTCGTTCGGTTCGAGCCAATTTGCGCCGGTTGGAATCCGGTCGCCCTTGGACAGCGGTCTTTCGCTGCTCCTCGGAGATTCCGGCGACTTCTTGGGGATGAAGGCCGGCTATCTGGCGGGGTTTAACTACAAGAACAATTACCGCTTTTATGATGATGGCGTGGTCCGCAGCTATGACCAGGGGGGGCGGGTCGTTCAGATCGACAAGATCGACAAATTGGGGCTGATCGATTATCAGTGGGGCGCCCTGGCAAATCTGGGTTTGGAACTGAACCCCTATCACGAGCTCAAGTTCAACTTCATGTACATCCAGTCCGCCGAGGATGAAGCCCGGCAGTTGGAAGGGCTCAATGGCGACACGGCCAGCATCGAGAATGGCCAGGTGGACCACCAGGACATCCTGAGGTGGACGGAACGCAACTTGACCTATTTCCAATTGGCCGGTCGTCATGAGCTCCCCGATGTCGAGAATCTTCGTTTCGATTGGGGCGGTGCGCTCTCGACCACCACCCAGGACGACCCCGATTATCGAATATTTCAATATATCGAGGATCCCTCGGTCCATACCTACAACGCGAACGTCGGATCCGCCGCTCCGGGTTTTCCCACCCGCTACTGGCGTGAATTGGAAGAGCACAACGCCAATGTGAGGGGCGATCTGACGTTGCCGTTACCCTCCTACAACACCCGGACCAATTCGCTCAAGACCGGCGTGGCCTATAGCGAATCGCACCGCGATTACTCTCAACGTGGATTTTCATTCCGGACGCCGAACCCGAGGGCTCATCCCTTTTACACCACGGGTGATCCGAATATCTATCTGTCGGATGAGAATCTGCAGTACATCCAAACCAGGAATTTTCCGGTGAACCTGACCTACGAAGGCGAGCAGACCATCAGCGCCGGGTATCTGATGGGGGATTGGGCGGCCCTGGAATGGTTGGAATGGATCGGTGGCGCACGCTACGAGGCCACGGACATCAGCATCCGTTCGTTCGATGTCACTCGAAACCTGCCGAATCCCTCCGGATCGATCCAGCAGGGTGACCTGCTCCCCTCGCTGACCGCCATCGTCAAACTCCGGGAAAACCTGGATCTTCGCGCGGCCTGGTCGCAGACGGTGATCCGGCCCACCTACCGCGAGATCGCCAATGTTCCCATCTACGACGTGACGCAGTACCGCAGTTATACGGGGAATCCCAACCTGGAGGTGTCCAGCAGTGATAATTATGATTTCCGCGCCTCCTGGTATCCCCGGCCCGGCGAGATTCTGTCCGCGTCAGTCTTCGCCAAACACATCGCACAGCCGATTGAGCAGACCTCGATTGACCTGCCGAACACGCAAATTTCGTATCAGAATTTTTCGCGTGCCGAGGTTCTCGGCGTGGAAGGGGAAGTGCGGTTGAAATTGGATCGTCTCTCGAACTGGCTTGAGCCCTTCACGATTGGCATGAACGGGGCCTACATTCAATCCGATGTCCCCTTGACTCAATCCCAGAAGAATAACCGCGCAAATTATGGGGATTTCAGCGCTTCACGTCCCCTCTACAATCAGCCTTCCTACATTCTGAATGGTGATCTGACCTGGGACAACCCGGACACCGGGACGACGGTTACTTTATCCGGCGGCATGGTGGGCGAGAGCCTGATCCTGGTGGGATTGGCCAAGCCGGACGAATTCGTCCAGCCCGCACCGGAATTAAACCTCTTCATTCGCCAGCGGCTCGCCAAGCATTGGGACGTGCGTTTTACCGCCAAGAATCTGCTGAACCCCAGTTACGAAGTCACTCAGACGTGGCCCGCAGCTGGCGAGGTGGTTCTGCGCAGCTATACCAAGGGTGTCACCCTCGGTATTTCCGTCGGCTGCGAGTTCTAAGGTGGCAGCCTCTTCCTGCATCTGATCGGGGTCTATCGGGCGCCTGACGTGGGTTCGAAGCGATTTGCGGAGGGGCGATTGGATCTGCCGGTTTGGAGTTCACCCAAACGTCACATCGCTGTCTCTTGGCGGTCACGTGGGCCTTTCAAACTCAGTCAACTTGAAACGACTCATGAAATTCAAACCGCACATCACCCACTGGATTCTCGCCACTCTTCTCACCTCAGGTGCCGCGCTTGCCGACCTTGTCCCAATCACCGACGACATTGCGTCGGGGACCTCGGCGACCTGGTATGCGACCAACGCGTATCGCTTGGACACGGTGATTTACGTGCAGAGCAACGCGGTGCTGACCATCGAACCCGGGACCGTGGTCTACGGGTCGACCAACGTGACCACCGGCCGGACCGGGATCCCGAACCTGGTCTCGGCCTTGTGGGTGACGCGCGGGGGCAAGCTCATGGCGGAGGGGACCAAGGATGCGCCGATCATATTCACGGCCGAGGGGGACGATTTGCAGGGGAACATACCGCCGACGCAGACGGCCTTGTGGGGTGGGGTGGTGTTGTTGGGCAACGCGGTGATCAATAGCGCCAAGGACGCGGACGGCAACGCGGCGGATCCGAAGTATGACGTGTATGAAGGAACGACGGAAGCGGGTCCGTACAACGAACATGTGTTCGGCGGGACCAACGACGTGGACAGCTCGGGGGTGTTGCGTTATGTGTCGATCCGGCATGCGGGCAACGAGTTTGCCCCGGCCAGCGAGTTGAACGGGTTGACCGTGGGAGCGGTGGGCAGCGGGACGGTGCTCGAGTATGTGGAAGTCTTCGCGGGGTCCGACGACGGATTCGAGTGGTGGGGCGGGACGGTCAACGCCAACCACCTGGTGGCGGCCTTCTGTGAGGACGACGACTTTGACACCGACCAGGGGTACCGGGGAACGCTGCAGTTCATCCTGGGGATCAAGCCACCCTGGGCGGGGACTTCCGACAGCCGCGGCTTCGAGAGCGACGGGGATCTGAACCAGTCGGCGACGGGCGAACTGCCGATCGGGCAGTGGAGTGCGTATAATGCGACGCTGATCGGGCGTGGCAAGGGTGAGGCCTCGGGATCGCTTGGGGTGGGGTGGAACGCGCGGGATGAGTCGGCGCCCAACGTATTCAACTCGGTGTTCAGCGATTTCAATCAGGGGTTATTGCTGGACAGCGACGGTTTGTTCCATTTCACGAACAGCCCGGCGCTGGCGTTCGTCGAGAATAACATCTGGGATGTAAACACCAACGCCAACGCGGCGGGAGAGTTCGTGTTCACGACGGCGGAGTTCAGCAACACGGTGCAGAGCGCGATGCTGGGCGGGATCAGTTACACCAACGACCTGGGGTTGGATCCACGACCACAGGGGGGCAGCCCGGTGTATATCGATGTGCGGGATGGGGCGCCGGTGGCGACGAGCTACCGCGGGGCCTTCTCCGGTGCGACCGATGATTGGGCGGATGGTTGGACGGCCTTGTCGAGCCTGGGTTACCTCAAGCCGGCCACCACGCAAACTGGCGAGAGCTTCTCCGATTGGGCCATTCGGAATAATCTTCCGGTGGGTCAGGACGGAGCGACGGCCGACGCGGATACTGATGGGGTATTGAACGCGGTCGAATTCGCGCTGGGCTCGAATCCGCTGGGTGAGAACGCGGACCGGTTGCCCGCGGGAACAACGGTCAATGTCCAAGGCCAGGATTATCCGGCGGTGACATTCACCCGGAACAAATCCGCGTTGGGGGTAACGCTCGAAGTGGACGCGTCCGGCGATCTGAGTTTCGAAACTGCGCTGGATCTCGTGGTTGAATCGGTGGTGGATCTGGGCGACGGCACCGAAAGGGTGACGGTGCGAACCGCGAATCCGCTTAATGGCGCAGTCTTCTTCCGGACGCGGGCGGTGACAGAATAGTCAGGGTGCAGAGTGCGATGGCCGGTCGCGCGTTGACGAGCGCGGCCGGCCATTTTTATGAGCCCGCTCGGTCTTGTGGTTGGCGGGCAGATACGCGCCGGGGGCGTGTTCGGCCCAACCCCGGTAGCGTTTCAACAGATGCTCGCGCAGCTGCTCATGGTGGATATGTCGCACATCCCGACCTTGATTGAGGTGGGCGTCATTGACGGTCTTGGGTTAGCGACCGAGGAGGAGTGACGGTTTGTTGATATCGTCGCCGAGGCCATAGCGGGGGAAAGCCTTCAGAGAAAAGGTGAAGGCGACCCCGTAATCCATGCCTTCTTCACGGTTGTCGCGCACACGGAAGGTGAGGGCGGCGGTCCAACTGCGCAAGTCACGGTAGAGGGTATAGTACCGTTCCTCGAGCGTGCCATCCCGGGCTTCGAAATGGTGGGACACCCTGGCGCCCCAGTTGTCATTGAGTCGATAATAGAGCGTGCTGGTGAAGAGATCGTTGCCGACGGTGAAGCCGAGTTCGGGATCTTCGCGGACGTAGCGATGCCCGAGCATCCAGCTCCACCGACCGTTGGGAGCGAGCGTCAGGTAATGCTGCGAGATCCGGATGCGATTGGCGTCGACGTCGTATCGGAGTTCGGAGGTGAGGGTAAGCCACGAACGCGGTTTGAGATCGAGATCGGAGAAGAGATCGGCAAATGTGGATTGGCCCGGGAGCCGGTCCAGGCGCCAGTCGGTGAAAAGCGACCAATTGACCAGATTATCGACTTGTCCATTGCGTTTAGTCTGCAGTTTATTCCGAAGCCCGAGCCGGACGACATTTCGGGAGTCGATGGAATCGATGTTGTTGTAATCCGGAAAATCAATTGGCAGGAGGCGCAGGGAAGGCAGGTCGGTGTCGAACTGGGGCAATTCCGGAGGGCGGACGCTGGGATCGGGGACGTAAGCGTAGTTGAAGGCAGGTTGGACGATGTGACGCAGGCCATCGATATCGAAAAATTTGCTGTGGGGTTGGGTCCAAACGCGGGAGGCCTTGAAGGAGAGTTCGGCTCCGGTATTGAAGACCCAGCGGTCCTGGTCGCTGAGAGTGGCGCCATCTCCGTCGGTCGTGCCGTAGTGGGTGAAGCGGCCGCCCACGCGAGGCGCAAGGTTCAGCCAACCGAACAGGTTCAGGGGGAGGAGCACTTCATGATAGGTGTCGGCACGGAAAGCCGAGTAATCGTTGGTGGGGATATCATCGGCAAAAGTCTGGCGGTAGTAGCCGATCGAGCTCTCGGCCTCGTAGAAGAGTGGTGACCCGCCCAATTGCTGGCGGAGGGCGGTGAGTTTGATATCTGGCAGACGTTCGACCGTGTCGTAGAAATCGTTCACCTGAGGTTGAGCGGTGAGGCCAAGGCTGAAGTTCGGCCAACGTTGGTGGATTTGGAAAAAGGAGCTGGGTTGCGGGTTCTGGTGATATTCGGATTCGAGGAAATCGCGACTGACGAAGGCGTCGCTTTGCTGTCGGAGGACCAGGCGGGCGTCGAGGTTGGTGCGGACAGTGACCTGGTGGGTGAAATAGAGGCGGTCGCGATTGTGGGGTATGGATGTATTATTGGTGGTGGAGGTGGCCCCGGGATCGGTGTCGTAGAGATAATACAGCCGGAAATCGCCCTGGCCCCATCGATCGTCGTCATATTCCACATCCGCGCCACCGGCTGCGCCGCGTTTCACCCGGTAATCGAGATGAAAATCGCCGGAAAGGTCTTCGGTAGCGCGCCAATGATAGCCGCCCAAGAGGAATGGGCCGTAGATGCTGCGATATCCCGGGGTCAGACTCCAGTGATTGGAGTCGGCATTGAGGTTGTAGCGGATATACGGGAAATAGAAGATGGGTATCTTGCCGGCATAAACGACCGCGTCGTGCGCCTCGAGATATTTACCCGGGGCAATTTTGATTTGCCTGGCGCGGACCCGCAGGCCGGGTTGGGCGACATCATCCGTGGTGAGATAGGCCTCGGAGGCGGTGTAGAGATTATTGGTGAGGTCGGCGGTCATTCCCTGGGCGGCGGCGAAGAAGGGCGGGCGGCCGGTGCGGAACGGGCCGGCCGCCATTTGCCGAGTGAGAAAGTTGTAGCTCAGCCGATCGCCGCGCCAGACCTGGTCGTCCCGCTGCAGATAGACGGATCCTTCGAGGAGCATCTCGCCCGTATTCCGATTGATCTGGCCCGATTCGGCGCTGAGAACGACGTCCAGGTAAGTCGCCACGAAACCATTGGTGATGGTGACGATGCCAGTATCGGTATGGTAAGAGACGCCGCCATCGTCGGAGGTGGAGTGGATTTCAATGACGATATCGTCGGCGGCAGAAAGAGGTGCCGACCCAGCCGCAGCGAGGACGGAGCAAAGCAGTGCGATGAGGCGCAGGCGCTTCATTGGGCGGCATGAGCTAAGCAGAGCGGAGCAGACGTTGCCAAGCGGGATTTCGGTTGCTGGCATAGCACGTGCATCTCCTTTTCCGCAATCGACGGCCGTAACGAATGCGCAATTTTAAACCAGTAAGTGCGGAATGAGTGTCCAGACATCCCATCAAAGCAGGGTGAATACGGGCAAGAGCACGGCGGTTTATTTGATGAAATTGCGCCGACGCGCGGAGGAGTCCGATTGCCGCCGACAAAAGTTGGAGATCGCCAATTGGGTGCGGTCTGAGGCGGATGCAATCCCGATCCGACGCCGGCGGGCGGGTCGGACCGGGTGAGGGCGAGGCTCGGCCGGAATCAGCGGAAATGCACCTGGAGGTTGAACTGGCTGAAGAGGTTGGTGAGCTGCTGCTGGGCCTGGACCTCGGCGTCCCGAAAGATTCCTCCCTGGCGGGCTGCCCGTCGTAGTTCATCGACTGCCTGGCGCCGGGCCTCGGCTTCCAGGTTCTTGTTAAACGCGCGGAGGAGTCCGGTGGAATGCTCCAAAACCCGAGTTCCTTGCTCGTCGAGGTAGACATCCGTGATTGTGGCGGGGGGAAGCGTAATCAGGACGTTACGCGCATCGAATTCGAGGTCGGCCGGTCCAATTTTTCGGAGATCGATGCCGGCCTTGACGATCCCATGGGCGATCAGAAGGACCCGGTTATCGCCGTACCACCGGGTATCTTCAAGCACGACCACCTTTTCCAGGACGTATTTCACCGTGACCAATTCAGCGAGACTCTGAATTTGTTGAACCAGCGTAGCCGTATCGAGGATGGTGGGCGGCGACGAGGGCGGTGCCGTAAGTCGGGGCAGGAACAATCCAACGAATAATCCCACGCCGGCCGCGGCGGCAAGGATGAGCCCGAAGATGAGCATACGGGTCTTGAGCACGGCTCTAATCTATCGCGGGCTGGGCGTTTGCCTAGTCGGAAAGCGGAGGTCCGGGTGGAACGGACTTACAACGACGCCGTGCCGGAGGCCGACGCTCCGATCTGGTTGCGGTATGGGTTCAGGAACGGGGGGCATATCCTCTTTGCGCGGGTGCGTGCGGTGCATTAGAGTCGCGGCCATGCATCTGCCTTTGGTTGCGCCGTTCCCTATTTATCGTCCCCGCCGTTTGCGTCAGTCCGAATCTTTGCGGAAGCTGGTTGCCGAGACGCACCTCGAACCGGGTCGGTTGATTCTGCCTTTGTTTGCGCGGCCGGGGAGGCGATTGCGGCGTCCGGTAGGCTCGATGCCCGGCGTTTTTCAGCATTCGCCGGACGAGCTCGTGCGGGAGGCAAAGGCGGCCTTTGAGGAGGGAATTCCTGCGGTGTTGTTATTCGGTATTCCGGACCGGAAAGACACCCGAGCTTCGGGCGCCTACGCGCGAGATGGGATCGTGCAGCGGACAATCCGGCTCTTGAAACGCGAACTGCCGGAGTTGGTGGTGATCGCCGACGTATGCTTGTGCGAGTACATGAGTCACGGCCATTGCGGAATTGTGGTCAAGCGGGGCGGGAAGGCGCAGATCGATAATGACTCGAGCCTGAAGTTACTGGCGCGGGCGGCGGTGAGCCTGGCGGAGGCCGGTGCAGATGTCGTCGCGCCGAGCGACATGATGGATGGTCGGGTCGGCTCGATCAGGGCGGCCCTGGATGGCGCGGGGTTTGAGGAAACACCCATTCTTGCTTATGCCGCCAAATTCGCCTCGGCCTTTTATGGTCCGTTTCGGGATGCGGCAGAATCGGCGCCGCAGTTTGGCGACCGGCGGAGCTATCAAATGGCAGGGTCGAATGCGGAGGAGGCATTGCGGGAGGTGGCGCTTGATCTGCAGGAGGGAGCGGATCTGGTGATGGTAAAACCGGCGTTGGCCTATCTCGACATTGTGCGACGGGTCAAAGAGACATTTGGATACCCGACGGTCGCCTATTCCGTGAGCGCAGAGTACAGCATGATCAAGGCGGCAGCGGAGAAGGGCTGGATCGATGAACGCAGTCTAACCTTGGAAAGTCTGTTGGCCATGAGGCGGGCCGGGGCGGACTTGATCGTGACGTATGCCGCCCGTGCTGTAGCCGGCTGGTTGTAACCTGACTTTTCAGGGCAGGCATTTGGCGATCCAATCAGCGCCGGAATGAAGCATCCAGGTTCGTCGAACCGACCGTGGGCAATAATCAGGGCTTCGGAAGGCTGATTCCGCCGTGTTCAGCTCATTTTGATGAGAGCCAGGATCAGAAGCGCGATGATAATCACCGCCAAGGCGATGCCGATGCCGACAAAGACCCGATTCGTCTTGTTGGACTTTTTGGCGAAGGCGGAGCTGGCCTCGATCACCGGCCGGGTGCCCTGGTCCAGTTCCTGGACTTTGACGCCCTGCGGAATGACGATGGTCTTGTCGAGCGGCTTTTTCGTGGCAGCGGTTGCCGCGGCTGAGCCGGATTCATAACGAAGCTCGAGTTGGCCGAGGCGGACAATTTGCCCGGGTTTCAAGACGGCTTCGGTGACCTGTTCCCCATTAAGGAAAGTGCCGTTAGTGGAGTTCAGGTCGTGGATGACGAGATCGGCGCCGCGTTCAAAAACTTCGCAATGGTGGCTCGAGACGGAAGGTTCGGGGATGGTGAACAGATTATCTTCGAGACGCCCAATGGTGGTTTTCTCCCCTTTGAGCTCGTAAGAAAGCCCGGTAAAACCTTCGCTGAGCACAACAAGTCTGGCCATAGGCTGGTTGGTGATGGGTATTATCGCCAGCAAGTTCCCCAAGTCAAACGGATTTATGCACGGGGCAGCATCCGGGGTTGGCGGTGGGCTTACTCATTGGTGACTGCGGAGTTTGAGGCGGCTTTGGCATGAGCCGGAGTATCGAGTGCCAAACGGACCATGTCGACGAGTTTACGCGGGTGATAGGGTTTCTGGAGGAAATGGCGGCCTTCGTTCTCGAGGAAGTCCTCACCAACGACATCCGGGCTGTAGCCGCTGGAATAAATGATTTTGAGTTCCGGTTTGTCAAGCTGCAGGCGTTGACCCAGTTCCTTGCCGTTCATGCCATCCGGCATGACCATGTCGGTGAGCAACAACTGGATCTTGTCATGGTGATCGGCCCAGACTTCGAGGGCGGAGAAGGCAGAGTCGGCTTCGTATATGTGGTACCCGGAACGTTCCAGGATGTTTCTAACGAGGTTACGCAGAGCGGCTTCGTCTTCAACGAGTAGGATCGTTTCCTTGCCGACGCGGCTAGGCAGCGTGTAAGTGGCGTCGGCCACGGTATCCGCCTCTTTGGATGTGGCGGGAAGAAAGATTTGAAACAGGGTTCCCCGGTGGGTCTCGCTATCGACCGTAATCCAGCCGTGATGCTGATGCACGATGCCATAGACCGTGGCGAGTCCCAGGCCGGTTCCCTTTCCGACATCCTTGGTGGTGAAAAAAGGCTCGAAGATGTGGGGAAGATGTTTCGGGTCGATGCCCTCGCCGGTATCGCCGACGCTCAGGACGACATAGGGGCCCGGAGCACCCTCGGATTTGGGGGGCATTTCGGTCGCATCCACCTGCGCCAAACGGGTATTGATGATGAGTTGCCCGCCTTTCGGCATGGCATCCCTGGAATTGACCGCCAGGTTCATCAGGATTTGCTCGAGCATTCCCTGATCGGCATGAACGGTGGGCAAACGCCGATGGAAATGGAGATGAAGGGCGATGTCTTCACCGAGAATGCGTTGGAGCATCTTGGCCAGATTGTTCACCAACTCATTAAGGTCGAGGTGCCGCGGCTGGAGCATTTGTTTACGGCTGAAGGTCAGTAATTGCCGCGTCAGGTTGGCGGCGCGATCGGCGCTCAAGGTAATTTGTTCAAGCGAATTGCGCTGGTTCAGAGTGAGGCCCGCACTTGACGTGAGGAGGGCGGCATGACCCTGGATTACGGTCAGGATGTTATTGAAGTCATGCGCCACACCTCCTGCCAATTGGCCGACGGATTCCATCTTCTGAGCCTGCCGAAGCTGGTCTTCGAGCTGGCGGCGTTCCGTAATATCGCGCGCATTGACGATGATGCCCACCTGCCCCGAGGGATCCTGCTGCTGAACTCCGATGGCCTCGAGGATCCGCCAGGTGCCGTCCGCATGCCGGCAGCGGAACTGTACCGCGGTGACCTTCTCCGGTTGGCGTCGGGCGCGGTCGAGGGCTTGCGCCACGGCGTCATGATCATCGGGATGGATGATCTCGAACACGGACCGGTGCATCAGATCTTCGGGGCGATAGTTCAAAATGCGCTGCACGGTGTGACTCAAGAACGCGAACCGCCCATGCTCCTTGACAATGACGATGACATCCGAGGAATTCTCGATCAATGAGCGAAAGTGCTCTTCGCTGCGTCGAAGGGCTTCCTCGAATTGCTTGCGCTCGGTGATGTCGCGCAGGAACCCGGTGAAAATGGGGGCGCCCTCCATCGGCACGCGGTTGACGCTCATTTCTATGGGAAAGGTTCCGCCGGCAGACCGTTGGCCGATCAGTTCCACTCTGCGGCCAATGAGTTCCGAAACCCCGCTGTCGAGATAACGGGCCAACGATTCGCGAAATCGGCCGCTGTTCTCGGCCGGAAATACCAGGTCCGCCAGTTCGCGTCCGAGCACCTGGGCCCGACGAAGGCCGAACGTGCTTTCGGCGGCACGATTCCACTCGAAGATCCGGCCTTCATGGTCAAATGTGACAATCGCGTCGAGGGCGGAATCGAGGATGGCGCTCTTGCGCGCCTGGCCTTCGAGTTGGGCCTGCTCGGCCAACCGCCGATCGGCCACGTTTTCAAAAAGAATGGCCACAGTGTCCGGGGCCAGGGGTATCGCCCGCGCAGCAAATACGTCGGTCTTATTTGAGGCTCCCCAAAGATGGAGGTCACCGAGATTCTGGGCCGTGCCCGAACGAACCACATCGGTGAGGGTTCGAGGTAGGTCGGACTCAACGACGCCGGGCAACAGGCTCGCCAGGTCCGCACCCGTCTTTCCCCGCAGGGAAAGCCTAAGCAGGCCTTCGGCGACCGAGTTAAATAAAAGGAGGTTCAACTGCGGCGACGCGGAGGGTTGGGAGACTCTGCAAACCAGGAGGCCTTCGCGGATGGCATCGAGCACGCTGCCCAGGTCGGCATCGAACGCTTGCCGTCGGGCGGCGACGGGCATCTGGCTGGAATCATCGGGAATGCCTTTGATAATAATCTCGTGGCGGGGTTGCTGGCCGCGCAACGCAAGCCGGCGCCATTCGAAATGGCGCATGACCAATCCGGCCAGCATTCTCAGGGCGGCGTCCTCGTCCGGTTGCAGGTCGCGCGGTTTATTGTCCAGGACACAGAGCGTGCCGAGCGTGAAGCCCTCCGAAGTCGTGAGGGGAGCGCCAGCATAGAATCGGAGATGCGGTTTGTCCTGCACCAGGGGATTGTCACGAAAGCGAACGTCTTTGAGTGTATCCGGGACGATGAGCAAGTCGGAACCCAGAATGGCATGGGCGCAGAAGGCAATGTCCCGCGGGGTCTCAGTGATCTCGAGGCCGTACCGTGCCTTGAACCACTGTCGTTTTTCATCGATCAATGAAATGAGGGCGATGGGCGCATGGCACAGGTGGGCCGCGACCTTCGCGAGATCGTTCAGTTCGGCTTCCGGCGGCGTATCGAGAAGTCCGTATTGCCAGAGCACCTCCAGGCGTCGGGATTCATTCGAGTGCGCGGGCGCTTTCATTCAAGTATCAGGCTAACCATGCAAAATCCGGATGTGATCCGGGCCGGGACAGGAGTCTGGTCATGTCGTATTAGGCCCGACTCTAGAGAGAGCGGCTTTCCGGTTCAAGGTCTTTGGAGTTGCAGGCACTCTCCGCCTTTCTCGGATTTGCACACCCCAACAGCACCATACGTTTTCTGCCCGAGTGTGTCAGGCGTGCCGGTCTAATTCGGTCCCGGGCAGGACTGGGGTTGGCGGTTGAGCGCGATTGATTGACGGCGTCCGCCCCAGTTTCCAGGTTCGGATTCAAAGCAGCCCGGTAGCTTCGTGCCACAAGCCACGCACGATCCGGCGGCATCGAGATGCCAGGTCGTCAGATCATAACGGTCCCGTCCAATCAACTCCTGTCCACAGCCGCGGCAACAGGTGCACTGTCCTGGCGGGTCGCAGATATTTCCGGTGTACACATAGTGTAGTCCTGCGCGCAGGGCTTGTTCCCGCGCCCGGCGCACCGTTGCGGGCGGTGTTGGGGGGAGGCTGTGGAGTTTGAACTCGGGATGAAACGCCGTGAAATGAAGTGGGACATCGGTGCCAAGATTCTCTCGGTACCAGTCGCAGAGCCGGTCCACTTCGCTCTCGGAATCGTTCTGGCCGGGAATGAGTAACACGGTTACCTCGAACCACACCCGGGTCTCGCGCCGGAGCCAGATGAGAGTCTCGAGCACGGGTTGTAGTCGGGCAAAGCATAACGAATGATAGAATTGTTCGGAGAAGGCCTTGAGATCGATGTTTGCGGCGTCCATGTGACGGTAGAAATCCGTGCGCGGCGTGGCATTCATATAGCCTGCCGAAACCGCCACGGATTTGAGGCCCTGCTCATGAGCGGCGATGGCGCAGTCGATGGCGTATTCGGCGAAGATCACCGGGTCGTTGTACGTGAATGCAATGCTGCGACAACCTTGACGAACGGCGGCCCGGGCGATCGTCTCCGGACTTGCCCAATCCGTGAGCCGGTCGATTTCGCTGGCTTTGGAGATATCCCAATTCTGGCAGAATTTGCACCCGAGGTTGCAACCGGCGGTGCCGAAGGATAGGACGCTGCTCCCGGGAAGGAAATGGTTCAGCGGTTTTTTCTCAATCGGATCGATGCAGAACCCGGAGGCCCTTCCATAGCTGGCCAATGTCATTCCCTCGGGACTGGCCTCGCGCACAAAACAAAAGCCGCGCTGGCCGGAGCGAAGTTTGCAGTTTCGCGGGCATAAATCGCACTGTATGCGGCCATCCGCGAGGCGATGCCACCATTCCCCGGTGATCATTCCCGGGGCAATCTGTTGTCTGGTGATGTCCGACATACGGATCGGGATTCTCACTGTTCGACACGGTAGAGACAGGATCGGGTTCGGAGGATCAACGCACTTTCGTAAACCGCCGGGGATGCCATGAAACCGTCTTCGAGATGGTTTTCCGCCACCACCTTGAAATCGCGATCGGCATTGATCACGGTGGTTTTGCCCTCCTCGCTGAACAGGTATAAATGGCCTTCGGCGGCGAGAGGCGAGGAAGAGTAATTACCCCGAATTCGTTCGCGCCAGACCTCGCGGCCAGTGAGGGGTTCGAGGCACGAGGCAATCCCACCATCGTCGATGCCGAAGAGGAGACCGCCGTAGAGTTGCAGGGAGGGCTTGCGGGGGACGTTCCGGCGGGACTTCCAGACGACCTCGAGCTGCGTCTGGCCCGGGACGTTCTCGGAGTTGGCATCGATAACTTCGCCGCGCCGCCCGGGACGCACGGCAAGGAGCTCGCCATTGGACCAGCCGGAGGCGGCGAAGATGAGACCCAAACCGACCACCGGCCGGGAGCTGGCCGAGTGGCTGGTTCGTTCTTCCACTCGCCAGAGCTCCTCGCCGGAGTCGGGAGCGTAGGCATAGAGCGCCTTTGCTCCCTGACTAATCAGGAGCGGACCGGACTCGATTGGGACAATGTGAGGGGTGGAAAAGGCCTTGCGCAGGTCTCCTTCCGACTCGGGCTGGCCATCGGACCCGAGATCCCGAAAATCGATCGAGCGATTACGTCGCCAGACGGTTTGGCCGGTATTCTTGTTCAGGGCCACGACATATTGAGCATCGCTGCCGTCGAAGTTCATAATCAGGAGATTGTCATAAAGGATGGGCGATGAGCCCGCGCCGCGATAATGATTGCACTTCAGATCGCGTCGGGTCCAAAGCACTTCGCCGCTGGCCGTGTCCAGGCAGGCCGTGCCCGGGGCACCGAAGGTCACGTAGATCCGACCGGGTTCGGCGACGGGGGTGGGCGAGGCATAACTGTTGAAGCGATGAATGAACTGCGGCGTTTCCACTTCGAACAGCTCGAGGTCGTGCAAAATGGCTCCGGTGTTCGCGTCGATGTTCACGGCATAAAGCCGACGCCCATCCTCGGTGGCGGTCGTGAGCCAAACCTGGCTGTCGATAACGATTGGGGAGGACCAGCCGCGCCCATGAATCGCCGTTTTCCACCGGATGTTCTCGGTTTCACTCCAGCTCAAAGGTAGATTCCGGGCTGTCGAAACGCCATCGCCATCGGGGCCACGGAATTGGGGCCAATCGCCCCGAGCCGTCTGAGCCATAAGCAGAACCAACCAGCCGATCCCAAAGGGGTGAGCTGAAAAAAGATGCATATGGGCAAAATTCTTTCCACCCGGCATGGATCAGCGTTGGTGCCGACGATCCAACGGAGACGGGTCAGGGTAGAACTTGGAGAGATTTTGGCACCGGGTCAATCTCCGCGATCTCGCGAGAGCGAGGCGGGAGTGGGGAGTGGGGGCATGGAAGAAAAGAGGAGTGTAAATTAAAGCCGATGTGCTAAGTTCCTGGCTGTGTTGAAGACCGTTTTTAGATATTGCCGAAGGGGCTGCGGAGCGACTCTCGCGGCCATGATGTTGGCCTGGGTCGTTGCCGCCCCGGTGTATGACAAACCCGCCGGAGAGAATCCGGGCTCAGAGAAAGCGCAACCGGAGATCGCGCGCGAGCATTTGTTGCCCGGCCCTGCTGATTCGGTAGATGAGCTGGTGGAATTTGAAAAGAGCATCCGGAATCTGCCACCCATAGAAGCGAGCCCGGACGAAGGGGCAATTGCGGTGTTGACCGCGCGTCGGTTGGAGGTTGGTCATTATCTGAGGCAACCATTCAACGACGAAGTTTCCTCGCGCTTCCTGGATCGATACATCGATACCCTGGACAATTTGCGGATGCACTTCCTTCAAAGTGATCTTGCCGAGTTCGAGAAATATCGGCGTCGCCTGGATGATTTGACGTTCGCGGAGCGGACGGAGCCGAGCCGGGAGATCTTTGAGCGGTTCCTGCAAAGAGTTGAGGAGCGCGTTACGTATGTGGCCGAATTGCTGCGCAAGGGAGAGTTCGATTTTACGGGAGAGGAACGCTATCAGCTGGACCGTCGCAAGGCGCCGTTCCCGAAGGACATGACGGAGGCGCGTGATTTGTGGCGGAACCATCTGCGCTACGAGGTGCTCCAGGAGTTGTTGAATCAAAAACCGGACGAGGCGTCTGCCAAAACCGGACCCGAGGATTCCGATCCCCCGGCCGTTTCGTCCGGGCAAGGCGGCGCGCCATTGCCCCCGGAAGTCGTCAAGACGATGACGCGGCGGTACTCACGATTGCTTCGAACCCTGAACAGCTTTGATGGCAGCGATGTCTTTCAGATCTATCTGGATGCCTTGACGCATGTTTATGACCCGCATTCGGATTACATGGGCAAGCCCAGCCTGGATAATTTTGCCATCAACATGAATTTGGCGTTGTTTGGGATCGGTGCAGTGCTCCAGTCCGAAGACGGTTATTGCAAAGTCCGCGAGCTTCGTCCGGGACCGGCCATGAAAAGCAATAAGATCAAACCGGGCGATCGAATCGTCGCAGTGGCGCAGGACGACGGGGAACCGGTCGACGTGGTTGATTGGAAATTGACCAAGGTGGTCGAGCTCATTCGCGGGCCAAAAGGAAGCCGGGTCCGGCTTACGATCATTCCGGCGGATGCGACCGATCCCTCGGCCCGCACCGAAGTGGCGCTGGTCCGCGATGAGATCAAGCTCGAAGACGAGCAAGCGAAGGCGCAGATCATCGAGGTGCCCAACGGAGGAACGGGTTCGACCCGGATGGGGTACATCGACCTGCCCTCGTTCTATCATACCTTCGCCGTGGGCACCCCCGGCGATCGATCCATGCGATCGCACTTCAAAAGCACGACCATCGACGTGGCGAAATTGATCGAGAAACTGAAGGACGAGGGAATCCAGGGCCTGATCCTGGACTTGCGCCAAAATGGCGGCGGATCGTTGGAGGAGGCCATTGAGTTGACCGGGTTATTCATTCGTCAGGGACCGGTGGTCCAGGTTCGCGATTCGCGAGGGGACGTGACGCTCGAGGAAGACACCGATGATGGGATTCTCTACGACGGGCCGCTGGTGGTATTGACCAGTCGGTTCAGCGCGTCAGCGTCTGAGATCCTGGCTGGGGCGCTGCAGGATTACGGGCGCGCCCTCATCGTGGGCGATTCCTCCACACATGGCAAAGGGACCGTGCAATCGCTGATCCAGCTACAACCGATGCTGAATTATGTGCTGCCACAATCGACGAACGATCCCGGCGCGCTCAAAATCACGGTGCGCAAGTTCTATCGGGCGAGCGGTGAATCGACTCAGCTCCACGGGGTGGTGCCCGATATTGTGCTGCCCTCAGTGAATAATTACGCGGACATTGGCGAGGCTTCCCTGGACGACCCGCTGAAGTGGGATACGGTGCCGAGCGCTTCTGTACGTTCGGGAAAACCGAGTCGCCCCGGTGCTCAATTCACTTAGGGAAAAATCGGTGGATCGGCTGGCCGTCGACCCGGATTTCGAATATGTCCGCGAGGACATCGCATTGTATCGGAAGTATCTTGCGGACAAGAGCGTTTCGCTGAACATGGCCGAGCGCCGGCTCGAAAAGGAAAAACTCGAGGCCCGGATCGAGACGCGCAAGAAAGAACGCGAAGCGCGCCCGCCAGGCAACGAAAAGATTTACGAGATTACGCTCAAGCAAGCCGGCCTGCCGGGTTTGCCCTCGCCCACTTCAGTCCAGGAGTTGGGTGCTTCCGAGCCCGACTCCCGGAGTATCAGCGAGGAAGGAGACGACGCGGAATTGAAAGGTCCCGTGGTTGACGCCGACCTGAAGGAGACCAAACGAATCCTGCTCGATTACATCCAAGCCTCGGAAAACGCCCCGGCCCTTGCCGATCAAGGCCGGACCGCGGCGTTGAATTCCAAATAATCAGATGGGCACAATCCGGCGAAGACGTTTGCGATAGCCGCGGCTCAGGCTGAGCTCATCGCCATTCCTGAGAACGACCGCGTACCCGTTATTGGGGAGGCGCCGAAGTTCGCGCATCCTTTCCAGGTTGACGATCGCGGAGCGGCTGATACGCAGAAAACGATCAGCGGGCAATTTGGCCTCCACATTCGCCATCGTTTCCCGCATGAGATGGATTTCGTCGGCGACGTGCAGCTTAACGTAATTGTTTGCGGTCTCAATCCAATCGATCTCAGCCGATCGGACGAAAACAACCCGGCCCTTGGATTTGGCGACGAAACAGTCGCTGGGCTGGGTTTCCAGTGGTACCTGTCCGACCCCGCTCACGAGGGCGGCCAATTGTTTGCGCAGGGAAGGGCGGTTGGGTGAGGAAGCCGGTCCCGGGACAGCCCCGAACGTGGATGTTGCCGGCCTGGTGGTCGGCTCAAGAATGGAATCTGATGTCGGCATAATATATTGACCTGTTATCGAACTAAACCTGACGGTCGCCCACATCTTCTAGCAGCCACCGTCAGCCTTACGGGCGCAAGTCCGGCCCAAAACCCGCCAGTTTTTTTGGGCTCCGGCAGAATATCTTCCAAATCCATTCTCCCCCGTTTTCTCACTCAACATCTGGCGTTAGCTGGCCGACATCGATATAGTCCCGCCTGTGGGCAATGTTACGCGCATGCTGGAATCGGCCCCCGCCGGGGTCCCCTTGGACGCCTCCGAGCTGCTCCCCCTGGTTTACCAGGAGCTTCGGCACATTGCCGCCTCACAAATGTTCTTTGAATCGGACGATCACACGCTCCAGGCCACGGCCCTAGTGCATGAAGCCTGGTTGAGGATGGTTCGCACCTCCAGGCATCGATTCGCCGGGCGGGGGCAGTTCTTTGCCGTCGCGGCCGAGGCCATGCGCCGGGTTTTGGTTGAGTCGGCGCGCCGCAAGCAGAGTCTGAAACGGGGGAACCAGCCCAGGCGCGAGGATCTGCATGAATCCCAGATATTGCAGCCGGCGCCGACCGAGGAAGTGTTGGCGGTGCACGAGGCGCTGGACTGGCTGACCCTGCAGGATTCGAGCGCGGCGGAGTTGGTGAAGCTGCGGTATTTTGTTGGCATGACGATGGAGGAGGCCGCCACGGCGATGGCCTTGCCCTTGCGCTCCACCGAACGGTTGTGGGCCTTCGCCCGGGCATGGCTTCGGCGGGAAATGGCTGGTGACCGACCCCATCCAAGGTGAATTCAGCGCCTGATTTGAGAATCGTGCCAGATCCTGCCTGCCTCCCATGAGCACGCCAAAGACTGCGACACCTGAGGGCGTACGGGATATCTTCATCGCGGCGCTCGAATACCCATCGGCTGCCGAGCGCGCGAACTTCCTGGCTCACGCCTGTGGTGCAGACAAGGCGTTGCGCCGGGCGGTGGACGCCCTATTCCAAAATCATCGCGAGGATGGGTTTCTGGAGCGCCCGGCGGTTGAATATGGCCAGTCGATGGATGCGCGGTCGACGGCGAGTCATTCTGAGGCGGACAATGCGGCGGAGACACCGGCGGAGTGGGTTGGATGTTACCGGTTGCTCAAGAAACTCGGCGAAGGCGGAGTGGGGACCGTGTATTTGGCGGAGCAGGCGAAACCGGTGCGACGGATGGTTGCCCTGAAGATTCTCAAGCCGGGCATGGACTCGAAGTCCGTCATTGGCCGGTTCGAAACGGAGCGACAAGCCTTGGCGATCATGGAACACCCGAGCATCGCGAGGGTATTGGATGCCGGGACGACGCCGGCGGGGCGGCCGTATTTTGTGATGGAGCTGGTTCGCGGGGTGCCGATCACGAACTACTGCGATGAAAACCGGTTGGCCACCCGCGAGCGATTGCGTCTCTTCGTGCAAGTTTGTCAGGCGATCCAACACGCGCATCAGAAGGGGATCATTCACCGCGACATCAAGCCTTCGAATATTCTGGTCACACTCCAGGATGATGTGCCGGTGCCGAAAGTCATCGACTTCGGGATCGCGAAGGCCCTGGATCAGCGGCTTACAAACCACACCCTCGTCACGGAATTCCACGCGTTTATTGGCACTCCGGCCTACATGAGTCCGGAACAGGCCGAACTCGGCCGGCTGGACATCGATACCCGGACCGACGTATATAGCCTCGGGGTGTTGCTCTACCAATTGCTGACCGGCAAGACCCCGTTCGATGCGGATGCCTTGATCGCCTCGAGCCTGGACGAGATGCGCAGGATCATCCGTGAATGCGAGCCCACTGCCCCCTCTGCGCGGCTGCGTACCTATGCCGGAGATCGAAGCGGCCTCGACCGCGTTGCGCCAGGGGACCGAGCCCACTAAACTCGTTAAGCAGTTGGGAGGCGACTTGGACTGGATCATATTGAGGGCCCTGGAGAAGGACCGAAATCGCCGTTACGAGAACACTTTTGATTTTGCCCAGGACATCCAGCGGCACCTTGAGGATCGCACCGTGGTGGCGCGACCGCCCAACCAGATTTACCGGTTCTCCAAGCTCGTTCGGAGAAATCGGCTGGCGTTTGCGGCCGCGGGGGGCTTTGCCGTGGCGTTGGCAATCGGGTTGGGAGTTGCCGCGTGGCAATACCATGAAAAGAGCATCGCTTATCGGCGGGCCCTCGAAGCCGAACGCGGCGAACGCCTGTTGCGCGAGGCGGCCCAGCGGGCGCAGGCGGCAGAGGCCGGTTTGCGGCGACAAGCGCAGGTCCAGGAGGCCAGGGCCCGACGAAAATCATACGCCGCAGATATGAACCTGGCTCAACAAGCCCTCGACTTGAACAATCTCGGTCGCGCGGCACGATTGCTCGAGGCGCAGATTCCCAGGACTGGCGATGAGTCCTATGGTCACGGGCCCACCGATGATCTGCGCGATTGGGAGTGGCGTTGCCTCTGGGGCGAATCGCGGAGTCAGGCCTTGTACACCGTCTGCCAGGGCCTGGGAGCCATCGATTCCCTGGCTGTCTCGCCAGACGACTCCTGCCTGGCCATCGCACAAAAATCCAACCTCTCCATTTGGGACCTATCGACGAAACGAGAGTCGGCGCGCCTCCCGCCCATCGCGGGAGACGCCGGTGTCGTATTCTCGCCCATCGCGCCGTTGCTGGCTTTCGGCACTCTGGAACAGAATGCGTTTCTTCCCGGCCAAGGGCTGGTTCTGGTGTGGGACACGGTTAACCGGCGGTCCGTGGCGGAATTGCGCCTCAGCGGGGTCTGCCGCGGATTGGCTTTTTCAGCCGACGGTTTGACCCTGGCGTCGGCGTCCGCAAATGGCGAACTTGCCCTTTGGAGTATTGCGAGGGCAGAGAGATTGAGTGGCTGCAGCCTCCCCGGTACATGGCGCCTCGCTTTGCCCATTCAGTTCTCGCCCGACCTTGGTTTCGCTGCGTGTGGAACGGAGGGCGGCCAACTCCGGGTGATCGATACCCATTCCGGAAAGGAGCTCTGGAAGGCACAGAACCTGGAGGAAAATCTCCATTGCCTGGCCTTTTCCCCCGATGGACGGTTGCTCGCCTCCGCCGGCGGTTTTCTCGAATCGGCTATACGCCTCCGGGACGCGAGGACGGGGCGCGAAGTGGGACGGCTCGCCGGGCATCGGAGCTGGGTCAATGCACTGGTGTTTTGGCCGGACGGCCGAACGCTCGCCTCCAGCAGTGCCGATCAAACGATTTGTCTCTGGGACTTGCGAAGCCTTACGCTCATTCAGACTTTGCGCGGCCACCGAACTGAAGTGCGGAGTCTTGCGCTGTCGCCCCATGTTCAGCAGCTGTTCAGCGGCAGCAAGGATGGATGGGTTTGTGCCTGGGATGTGCGGATTCCGCGCGGCCGGGGGCAGGCTCATCGCAGCACGTTCCCCGACCGTATCCGGGCCTGGCGGTTTACCGCGGACTCGCAAAACGTGCTGGCAGTGGATCGCGACGGGCATGTATCGCGTTACCGCGGTGCGGATTTTCGGGAAAAACAAGATCTCCTGGACCTGGATGGCCCGCCTCACTGGGCCGATTTTTCCGCCGATGGTCAGTTCCTCGTAGCAGGCCGCCAAGGGGATTCGCTCGAAGTCTGGAGCGCGACGGAACTGCGACTCCTGCGAAGTATCGAGCTCCCCCCGCGCGGGGCGATCCCGGTGGCAGTCCTACCCCGGTCCAATTACCTGCTGACCTCCAGCTACGACGGTACGTTTCACGAATGGGACTTGGCCACCGGTGACGAGGTCCGCACCTGGCACAGCGAGGCGATCGCCACGATGCCCCAATACTTCGCACTTTCCCTGAACGAGCAATGGCTTGTCGGCGTCGAAAGCGGGGGGAAAGGTTTCATCCGACAGTTGACTGCTGAGCGCGAATGGAGAATGGACTTTGCCCTGGACCCATTGACGGGAATTGTAATTTCACGCGATGGCGGTCTGGTAGTGGCGTTGGGATGGCGTGGCGATGGCCATCTTTGGGATACGCAGAAGTTGCGGTTGACTGCTGTTTTCCACGGGTCCGCTTCGGGGCTGGCCTCGGCGGCCTTTTCCCCGGACGGACGGCGTCTGGCGCTCGCCAGCAGCGGGGACGAAGGTCTTCGACTCTGGGATGTTGAAGGGCGACTCGATTTGCTGACATTGAGTGGCGATGGCCCGCCTTTTCTATCGGTCGCCTTCTCTCCGGACGGCAATAGCCTTGCCGCGGTCGATGCCAGAGGAACCCTCTACATCTGGAGCCCGCCTTCTGCGGTCGAGATCGAAGAGTTGAGAGCCGGGGAATATCCCCCCGAAGCATTCCATTCTGTATTCCCCGAATGAAATCTCGAGTTTATGTCGTGGTCGTCGCCGTGTTGCTGACCGCAATTTTTTTCCTGTGGCCCGGAACAAAACTCGCGCCCGTGCCGATCGAAACGGATTCGGGCAACCGGGGCGCGCCCGCAACCGGCGAGGCTCGGGATGCGGCCCCGCCCTCATTGAAGCGCGTGCCGCCTGCGGCTGGCGCGGATCCTCTACCGGCAGTGCGCGGGCCGGAGGCGGACCGAGTCGACGTCGTGCCTGAGGCGCCGCCCGAGCAGACTGCCGAGTGGCAAATCACCCGGCAACAGGCCATGCTTAAGGCGCTTCAGCAGCAGATCAATAATGGCGAGGAGAGACTGCGGAACGCGAAGAACAATCTCGAGCGGGAAACCCTGCAGAATCAAATCGAGATTCTGAGGAAAGAGCTCGCCACCCAGAAAGAAGAAATGAAGCGCCTGCAGGGGACGCCCACCCCTTAACATCCTGGACGGGGTCAGGCGCTGCTTCGTGCGGACGGGTTTGTTTATTCTGTGAGGGGAACCTGCAGCAACTCTTCCGGGGACCAAACGTTTGGGCGGGCGGCGGTTTTTTCCCGGATGGCCTGGATCTGGGCGGGATCCACGGCGGAGGCGCTGTTGCCCCACGCTTGGTTTTGGCGGACGAATGTCAAGACTGCGGCGATCTGTTCGTCGGTAAGGATGTCACGCCAAGGCGGCATGGCGCCCCCGTTGAAGACCTGGCCTTTGACCGTAATCTCGCCCTGACCACCATTGAGCACCAGGCGGGCAATGCGCGCGGGACTCTCTGCCAACACCCAGTCCGAGCCCGCCAGGGGCGGGTTCAAAGGGGCAATCCCCTGGCCGGTGGGTTGATGGCAGGGGCTGCAATAGGTGCCATAAATCTGTCGGCCATTGGCAAATAACACATCCCCCTCCGATTTGGGCAACATCGCCTGGAGTTCGGCAATCGATGGATACGGCCGGTAGACCTCAGCTTGGAAGCCGCCGCCTTGCTCATCTAAATAAAGCATCCCCCAAAAGGCCAACAACCCGAGAAGTACGAAGAGCCAGACCGGCGCCGGGGCAGGCCCCGTCCCGGGTTCGAATTCCACTTGGCCATCCACTTTGGGTTTGGCCGTCATAGTCCCGTGATATTCGTGTTGATCGCCAAGGGGGCGTTTGTGGTTGCGGCGGGAGCAGGCGCTCCGGGCATCGTCACCGGTCGCTCGAGCAGGGGCGTGGTGGCTTTTAGACTCAACAGATACGCCACGAGCGCCCGGGCATCGTCGGTAGCCATGATATCAAGTCCCGATTCCCCCAGTTCACCCGTCGAATCGACGGAATTGGTCTGGACGAAATTCGTGCGGCTCCCGGAAAACGCGGCCATGTCGGCCCCGGACGCTTTCAGGGCATCCGTTGCGCGAGCAAAGACGATCGGTCGGGTCTTAAAGAGGAATGCGTAGGGTGGCATGACCGATCCGGGCACCACAACGGCAGGTTCCCGAAGATGCCGATAATGCCAATCCGCGTCGGGCAACCGGGCGCCAACGTTGGCCAGGTCCGGACCAATCCGCAGCGATCCCAGCATGACCGGTTGATCAAAGAGAAAATCAGCCGCCACGCTACGTGCCATTCCCCAACCCCGGGCTATATCCGGCCCCACTGCCAGGACGTGCGTTTCGATTTTGGCGCCGCTGGCCTTGAGCCGATCGGCGGCGTCGGCCGCCGTCAACCGATTCCGAACATGTTCGAGGATGGGGGTTGGCGCGCTTTCGAGCTTTTTCGACGCTTCGGGCGCCGTCCATTCCGGTCGCAATGCGAGCACCTCTTTAAGGACTTCGGCCACGTTGGTGCCCGGTGCGATAAGTATGACATCGAAGACCGTGCCTTGCTGTTGGACCTGCTGGGTGTGACACGTTGCACAACCGAGCGAGCGATAGACCTGGAGACCGCGCTGGGCCAGTCCGGGCCGGGCCTGAGGATAAAGCTGGGTCGTGTCCAGGATATTCGTCGTGAGTTGCGCCCTCCCGATCTGGAGCTCCGGCTGGACAATCAACCCGAACCAGGAGGCAACCAGCGCGAAGAATACACCCAGGAAGATAAAGGGGCCGTGGTTCATCGTCCGCCCTCCGCTACGGGTGAAACCAGCACCGCTTGGGCTCGGGACGTGAGTTCACGACAATACCGCACGCCGGCAAGGACGAAGTTCAGCACCAATGCGGCGTGCCCGAACACGAGCAAAACATCGCCGAGCGTGCTTATGCGCAGGCCCATCAATCCCGGTCGCAATGTGTCCATGAAGGCCAGCGCCGGATTGTTCAGCGCGCGTCCCTGCAGCAGTCCGCCAACGAGCAGGGGAGCCACATAAACGACCCATCCAATCCCGGCGCACCAGAGATGGATTTTTACAAGTCCAGCCGAGGGGAGACCACCCGGGACCAGGTCGAGAGTGGCCAGATACGTTCCCACGAACAAAGCCATCGCCACAAACCCATAGAGGAACAGGAAGGACCGGCCCTGGGTGAAAAAGGTGAAGCGGGTGAACTGATGGACGGCCGGAAGCGCGTCCGCGATCGTCAACAGTTCCGCCGCGAGGTAGGCAGCCAGGCTGAACAGCGCCACTCGCAGCAGCCCCGGCCTGCGCACCTCGCCGTAACGGCCCGATAGCGTCCCGTGAAAATTCAGGCCCACGGCCAACAAAGGCACCACCATGAAGACCGTAAAAACCGTGCTGATTCCCGAAATCCACGCCGGGAGCGGTGCGCTGTCCGGTATGCCCGACCAACTCGCGAAAAGGGCCAGCAGCCAGAAGGCGGTCATGGCCAGGTACCGGCTGTGCAACGGTCGGCCCAGGAAACGGGGGATGACGTAGAACAGGATCGCGAGGCCGGCAAATCCTAAAACGATCTGGTGCACGTTCGCCAGGTACCACCAATCAACCAGGGGTTGCATCACGCCGCGCACGGGGGCGAGGATCAACAGGATGAGGGCGGAGCTATAGATCCAGGGAAACCAAAACAGCGCCGCCAAAAGAAACCATTGCGACACATAAAGTCCCGGCTTCGAGCGCCCCTGGAATGTCAACAGCGCCGGGATGCCAATCATCGCGTAGGCCACCATCAATATCAATGCCGCATGGCGCGGGAAGGCAAAACTTTGATACCCCGTCGTCTCCCCGGCAAGAATCCCCAGCGTTCCCAGCTTGACTCCGATATTCCAGAGCACCGCCCCAAACACAATGATCCATGGCGCGCGCAACGGAGTACGGCCCAGTCGCACGAGAAGCCAGAGTGCGACCGCCCAGGCCGCCGGGAGCGCGAATCCGTAGAGATAGGCCGCTTGCTGTGACGGTTGGATCCGCCCGAAGGTCAACCAGGCTGAGCCGGCGCCGAGATTCGGCGCATGGAATTTCATCGCGGCCATGAAGCCCAGCAAGGATCCCCATAATAACCAGGCCGCCGCGCAGAATAACAGGAATAGAACCGGCACGCGGCAAGAAGCCAATTGCGCCGACAACTGCGTCGGATCCTCCGAAGCCGAGGGTTGTGAATCAGTCGCCTTCATCCCGGATGACGGCCACACCTATTCGTAGGGGTTTACCGGCGGTGGTGGTGGCGGCGGTTTTTCCAACGCCTTCTCGATCCGCGCAATCAGGTTGGACCGGGCCGCCGCCGGGTTTTGCCATTCCTGCAGCGTCAATTCCAGGGCACGATCGATCGGGAGGATGACGAGGCCCTTGTCACGATCACGCCAGGCGTAATGGTTCAGTTGTTGCGCTTCGGTCGCCTTAATATCCTGGAGAAATTGACGCCGTTCCTGCACCCGGGCGGCATTGAGATCTTCCGGCCGCATGTAGTGATACATCGTCCAGATCAGGATCACCATGAGCAGAAACGTGCCCGCAATTGCGGTCGACCAGGCCGCCAGCTTCACAGTATCCAGGGGGCGCTTTTGCACTGTCATCGGGCACCTCCCGGGGAGGAGTCCGGTTTGATCGGATGATGGAGCGATTCCTCGCTGGAATCGATTTCGCCCAACTCACCACCGGACATCAACCGCGGCTTCGGATGATAGTAGCCCAAGGCCTCAGCCAGCCGCGGATCTTTGATGGGATAACATCGGTATTGGCCCAGGTCGCGCAGGAACCAGCGCAACAGGAAGCCTCCAATGAATGCCATGCAGGCGAGATCGAGCCAGAGCCAACGCAAGGGAAACCCTTCCGGGTGCGGCACCGGCATGATGTTGAAAGACAGATCGAAATAATGCATCAACCAGGCCCAGACACAGAGCCCCGCCATCAGTGGAAAGAAACGCTTTCCGTCAATCCGTAGCAACGCCAGGAACGGCACAAAGAAATGGCCGAAGATCAGGATCATCCCGATGTTCCACCAACTCCCTCGCTCGCGCACTTTGTACCAGAAGGTTTCCTCGGGCATGTTGCCGTTCCAGATCACGAAATACTGCGAGAGATGGATGTAGGCGTAAAATACGGTAAATGCCAAAAGGAGCGTGCCCAGGAAATAGTACTGATGCTCGTGGAGCAACCCGCGGAGCATGCTGGCCCGGTCCATAATCGCCGTGATCACATAGACCGTGGCCAGGGTGAGCCAGACACTCCCGGCATAGTAGTAAACGCCATACATGGTGGAGAACCAGGCGTATTGGAGCGACTTCATCCACATCACTGCCGCCAGCGTAAGCGTGAATGCAAACAAGACGATGCCGACCGAGGCCCACCGACGCATCGCATGGGTGCAGACCGCCGCACCGTCCTCGTCCTGGCGCAATGACCACTTCCTCAGGTTCGAAGTCACCAGCCACCACGCCACAAAACAGAGCACCGTCGCCAGGTAAAACATCGGCTTGGTGAACAAGGGCCATTTGGCCGCGAGGGCGTGGTCTGGCGCGGCCTGGGCTGCCGACCCTAACCAGGGATAGAGCCAGGATGCCAATGCCGCGATGGGAAGAAACAACAAGGCCATTGCCGGACACGACAGGCAGGCCAGGTGTTCGCAGAAGCGACGGATCGGAACCGACCAGCCCGCATCGAATAAATGATGACAAATCACCAGGAACATCGCGCCCAGGCAGAGGCTCAGGTAAAACATGAATGCGAGCAGCCAGGAATAACCGAACTGGGTTGGCTTTATGACCAATCCAATCAATGCCAGAACCCCGCCCGCTCCCATCAGCCAGGCCGGTAATGCACGCCAACGCTGGAGATCCAGCGGCCGGGCCGTGGTGAATTGGTCTTGGGCACTCATAAGCTATTGGTCCAGGCCGGCGCGGGCCTGCGGCGGCACATCCTCCAGTGTGGCGAGCTGGGAGCGTTCAAGCGCGCGCAGGTAGGCGATGATCGCCCAGCGATCATGCGGTCTGACCAGAGACCCGTATGCGCCCATCAGGTTCTTGCCGTACGTGATGGTATGGAATATTTCCCCGTCCGGCATGGTGACCAGCCGTTGGTCATGGAAATTGGCCATGCCCACCATTTGATACTTGGTGATGACGCCCTTGCCATCTCCGGCCGCGCCATGGCATACCGCACAGTAGATCGTGTACCGTTCCCGTCCGCGGGCCAGCAACTCCGCGGTCACCGGCACCGGCAGCAGCTCGACAAAATTGGTCGTTCCCGGCTCCCGCCCGGTGTTGATCGGGATATCTTCGTAGGGCGCGCCCCGCGCGATGGTTCCGGGCACCGGAAGCCGCGAACTGAGGCCGTCGGGGAAGAACTGGTTCGCCGTCTGAGGTCGAAGCCTCGGCTGGCGATCCATGTCCGGAAACACTTCGATGGGGGGACGGCGCGAGAAACTTCCCCGGCAGCCGGCGATGCTGACCACCACAAAAATCAGGAGCGCGAACGCCAGCACGAAATAGCGCATCAGTCCTCCACCAGTTCGATGTGCCCGCTGCCCGATTCCTCCAGCAGCTTGCGGGTTTCGGCTTCGGAATACTTCGGATCGTCGGCCTCGATCACCACGAAGAACTTGTCATGGGTCACGCCGCTCGTGAACCGGCGGTTCTTCAGGAGAGGATGATGCAATCGTGGCAAGCGGTTCAGGAACAACATCCCCAAGACCGCGCCGAAGGCGCCAAACAGAATGGTCAACTCATACGATGGCGGAAAGGCCGAGAACGGGCTGAACATCGGTTTGCCGCCGACGATGAGGGGGTAATCGATGGCGTTCATGCACCAGATCATCAGCATCCCCGTGGTGTAACCGGTCACCCCGCCAATGAACGCGAACCAACCCACCTTTGAATTCTTCAAGCCCATCGCCCGATCCATCCCGTGCACCGGGAACGGCGTGAACACGTCCCAGTGGCGTGAACCCACGGTCGCGCACCTTCTCGGCCGCGTGCAACACGGAGGCCGTGGTGGTGTACTCCGCCACCAAACCGTAGGACTGCGCGCTGGTGCTCATCAGTGGGTCCCTTCCTGGGTAGGGCTGTCGAAAGGTGATGCGGATCCGCCTGGGGCGTCGACGCCCTTGACTTCGGAAATGGCGATCATGGGCAGAAAGCGCATGAACAACAGGAACAGCGTGAAAAACAAGCCGAACGTTCCGAGAAACGTCAGACATCCACCCAGGTCGGCATGATAATAACCCCAGTTGGCCGGGAGGAAGTCCCGATGCAGGGAAATGACGATGATCACGAACCGCTCGAACCACATCCCGACGTTGACCAGAATCGACATGATCCAAACGACGAGCAGATGCTGCCGGATCCGGCGGAACCAGAACAACTGCGGCACGATCACATTGCAGGTGATCATGGTCCAGTAAGCCCACGCAATACGGGCCCATCGCCCGGTTCATGAAGGCGTAGCGTTCATAGGGGCTGCCGCTGTACCAGGCGATGAAAACTTCCATGCCGTAGGCGTAGCCCACGATGGATCCCGTGGCCAGCGTCACCTTGCACATCACGTCGATGTGCCGCATCGTGATCATGTCCTCCAAATTGCACATCTTCCGCAGCGGAATCAACAGCGTCAGCACCATCCCAAATCCGGAGAAAATCGCGCCCGCCACGAAGTAAGGCGGGAAAATGGTCGTATGCCAGCCCGGCAATTGCGACACCGCGAAGTCCAACGACACGATGACTGTGCACGCGACACACCAGCGGCGTCGATAGACCCGCCAGAATCAAATACGCCTTCTCATAGTTGCTCCAGTGCCGGTTCGATCCGGTCCAGCCCAGGCGAACAAACCGTAAAGCAACTTGCCGGATCCGCGTCTTGGCCCGGTCGCGCATCACCGCCAGGTCCGGGACCAGGCCGATGTACCAGAAGATGAGCGAGACGGTGAAATAGGTGGAGACGGCGAACACGTCCCACATGAGCGGCGAACGGAATTGCGGCCAGATGCGCGTTGGAGTTGGGGATGGGGAACAGCCACCAGTCATACCAGACGCGGCCCACGTGCACGGCAGGGTAAATTCCGGCGCACATCACGGCAAAAATCGTCATGGCCTCCGCGGCGCGGTTCACAGCCGTGCGCCAGCGCTGACGCAACAGGAACAAGAATCGCCGAGATCAGGGTCCCGGCGTGGCCGATGCCGATCCACCAGACGAAATTGATGATGTCCCAGCCCCACATGACCGGGTGGGCATTCGCCCCATACGCCGACGCCGGTGGAAATCTGGTAGGCGAGCATGGCGAAGAGGAAACCGGCGGCCAATGCACTGGGCACAAAAGCCAGCCACCACCACACCGGCGTCCTGCCCTCCGCGATGGACGCCACCCGATCGGAAATCCAGCCGAAGCTCCGATTGTTGGCGACCAGAGGCAAACGCCGCAGTTCGGCCGGCGGCCCCACCGGGGTAATTACGCTCTCGGCCATCAGTGCCCTCCTTTCCCCTCGCCGCCCGCTTCCCCGGGCTCGGCATTGTGCAATTCGTGAGCCGGCGGATTCGCTTCGAGAAACTGTTCGGTGGTGAGCGGGTGTGCCAGGGCGTCGGGCATTTGCGGATTGGGATTGCGCACCCGCGCGAGGTAAGTCGTCCGCGGTTTGGTGGCCAGGAATTCCAGGACGATATAGTTGCGATCGAGGGCCTTTTCCCGGGACACGCGGCTGTCGGGGTCCTTCATGTTGCCAAAAACAATCGCCTCCGCCGGGCACGCCTGTTGGCAGGCGGTCCGGATTTCGCCATCGCGCACCACCACATCCCCGCTGGGACCGGCCGCGACTTTGCGCGCGATCTTGGCCTGCTCGATCCGCTGGATGCAATAGGTGCACTTCTCCATAACTCCCCGCATGCGGACGGTCACGTCCGGATTCTTCACCATCTTGAGCAATTCAAACTCTTCGTGCGGGCGGCTGCCTCGTTCGGGATTCTTGAACCACCGTTTCATCTCCCACTCGCCGTCCGTTGAACTGGTCAATGGACTCTCGTAGAGCCGGTCCAGCGGACGCTGGTTGTAGTCGAAGAAATTGAACCGGCGAACCTTGTAGGGACAGTTGTTCGAACAATAGCGCGTGCCCACACACCGGTTGTAGACCATCAGGTTCAATCCCTCGTCGTCGTGCACGGTCGCGTTTACCGGACAGACACTCTCGCACGGCGCGCTCTCGCAATGCTGACAGAACATCGGTTGAGTAACCATCTGCGGATCCGCTACCGGTCCCGCGTAATAACGATCCACCCGCAGCCAGTGCATCTCACGCTGCCGCCGAATTTGTTCTTTGCCGACGATTGGAATGTTGTTTTCGCTCTGACATGCAAGCACGCATGCGGAACAGCCCGTGCACGCGTTCAGGTCAATCGACATCCCCCACGAGTGAAGGGCCTTGTCCCTTGGCGTCAGCCCGTCCGGCCCCGGGATGTCCAGCGGATTGGGATACAGTGGCCGGTTCTCCGCCGGCTCATGCATGTTCATCGCCTGGGCGAAATGCGGGTTGGCCCGGTATTCCGCCAGATTCGCCTCCCGCACAATCGGGCGCCCTTCCAGCGACCAGTGGTTTTGCGTGGTCGCCAACTTGTGCATTTCCCCCGTGTCGGCGATGTGCGCGTCCGACAACAAATGCGGTGAGTCCGACGACCGCAACGAATAGGCGTTATATCCCAGATCACGCCCGACGCGTCCCGACTTCGATTGCCCGTAACCGAGGGCCAGGCCAATCACAAAATCGGCCATGCCCGGCTGGATCCAGGCCGGCCCCGTCATTTCGCGTCCGCCCGTCTGGACACGCACCTGCGGCGTCTGGAGATTGTTGTTGTTGTGATCGACAATTTCCAGTCCCAGGGCATCGGCCGTTGCCTGGCTCAAAAGAATCACGTTTTCCCAGGTCATCTTGGTGACGGGATCCGGCATTTCCTGAAGCCAGCCGTTGTTCGCATGGCGGCCATCGTCCACCTTGGCATCCCGATGGAATACAATTTCCAGCCGGTCTATGGAGGGTGGTGTGGCCGGACGCATCTGGCCGATCGTTCGCGCGGCTTTGCCCCAGTCAAACTGAACGTCCACGATGCGTCCGCCGCTCCCCGCCAGGAACCCGTCATGCAGGAATTGCTTCCATCGTCCCTCGTCAGAGCCGGCATAACGGGAGAAGGTTTCGCGGACAATGTCGTAAGGATTCGCGCTCTCCAGCGGTGCGATCCGGGCCAAAACCTCCAACTCGGTCACCCCACCGAACAAAGGCTGTATTAAAGGTTGAACGGGCACCAGCGTGCCGTCCGCCGTTCGCGCATCGCCCCACGACTCCAGGTAATGCGCCAGTGGCAGGTGGAGATCTGCCTGCCCGGACGATTCGTCCTCGTAATAGCCAAGTCGGACCACCGTCCTGGCCTTGCGCTGGGTCTTCACCCATTCGAGGTCCGCGGGCGCGGTATAAGCCGGATTGCCGTCCAGAATGACTAATGTGTCGACCTGGCCGGCATTCAGGCTCTGGGCCAACTCCACTAAACCCGGCTCGCCGGCCGGGCTGGCATCCTGAAACACGACCGTTCGCCCGACGGCATCCAAGGCAAGGTTCATCACGTGCGCCAGCACATGCACTTCGAGCGGCTGCCGGTGGCCGGCCAGAACCACCGCCCGTCCCTTGTGCGCCAATAAATCACGGGCGCATTCCGCCATCCACTTGGGATCGGCCAGGTCCGGAGGCAGGGCCTCGCTCTGTCTCACGGCTGCGGCCAAAAGGTCACCCGTCTGGCTGCTGGGCAAACCGGAATCGGCCAAAACGGCGCTCGCGAGCTGGGCCGCGACCCGGGGCAATTGACTCCCCGGCAGCCGCAAACGATGATCCGCGTTGGCGCCCGTGAGGGTGAAGAGCGATTCCACCGCATACAACCGGCTCATGTCGTCGGCAGACGAGCGCAAGCGGCGGCTACTCGCAAACCGGCGGATGTGCAGCCAGGCGTCCTCTTCGGTCCCCAGGAAATCAGAATCGAGCGACAGTACCGATCTTCGCTTCGTCCAGGCGGTAGTAGGGCACGACTTCCTTCCCAAAAAACTGGGTCGCCGCTGCCTGGTGAATCGAATGATCCACCGCCTCGTGCACGTAAAACCCCGCCTTCGGATACCGCTCACGCAGCACGCGCACCAGTCGTTCTCGCGACGGAGAGTTGCGCCGTGTCAGGAGTATGCTCAGACCTTGTCCCTGCCGCTTGGCCGCCAAATCCCCCGCTCCATCGCCCGCCACCCCCAACTCGCTATAGTTTGGGCTGAATGGCAGGGCAAGCTGCCGCAATGCGTCCAACGCCGCATCACGGGAAATCACCCGGCCCGAGCGCAGGAACCGCTGTGACCGATCCACATCGTAAAGGTCCAGAATGGAAGCCTGGCTGAACACGTCGGTCGCCCCATTACTGTCCGGGTGCGCGGAATTCCCTTCAATCTTGGTCGGACGTCCGTCGTTGGAACGTACAATCAACGGGATCGCACCCATCCTTGTGGGCATGGCCGTCGCGTAATACCGCGCCATGCCATGCACGTAGTTTTCCGGCAACCGGGAGAACGGAATGATCTTCTCCTCCGGCCGACGGCAGCCGGTCAGCCCCAGCCCCGCCAACATGAACGAGGCCGACATGATTTTCACAAAATGCCGGCGCGAGACCGGATCCGCGAGCTCACTCGCCCCGGCCGGAAACTCGCGCTCCACCCATTCCCGGAACTCCGGCGTATCCGCCAGTTGATCCAGGCTGCGCCAATATTGCGGGCCGGTCTCCGGTTCAGTGCAGGTCGGAGGGATGGTCTTCATCGATGACACGCCGAACAATTCTGAAGCGATTGCACATTCCAGTCATGGACCAGCTTCTTCCCGTTCGCTCGCTGCAACTCGGCCGAGACCTTCGGGTCTTCGTTCCAGGTCCAATGAAGGTCCGTCACCTTGTCGAGTGGCCGAATTCGGGATGCGGGATCGCGGTGGCATTCAAGGCAAAATGACATGCTCAAGGGTTTGGCGTGGTAGACCTCATCCATTTGATCGATGGGCCCGTGGCATTCCACACAGCCAATCCCGCGTCGGACATGCACGGCGTGGTTGAAGCGGACATAATCCGGCACCTTATGCACCTGGACCCAGGCGATCGGCTCACCGGTGGCGGCACTCCGGCGCACGAGTTCGAGCTTGGGGCTGTCTTTCAGCACCTGGCTGTGGCAGTTCATGCAGGTGGCGGCCGAAGGCACATTGGCATACCACGATTCCTCCACCGCGCTGTGGCAATACCGACAATCCATGCCCAGTTGCCCCGCGTGCACCGAGTGGTAATACGCTACCGGCTGGATCGGCTGATAGCCGACCCTCGTGTATTTCGGCGTGAAATAATACCAGACACCCGCCACCGCCGCGGTCCCGACCAGTGCCAACCCCGCCAGCACATAAAGGGGCAGTCGGTTTGTCCACTTGGGAAACAAGTCTGACATGACTACTTGCTATTGCATTCCGAAGGTGCGGCCGCAGCCGCGGACTACCCGCCAGGTTGATCCGAGGACCTCATTAAAGCGGGGGATAGAATCCGTTGAAGGCCAACCCAGCGTCAACGCTTTTTCATCTCGATCGCTCATCTACGGGTGTTGTCGAAACCAACCCTTCTGAAAAGGTTCATTAGCGACTCGGATGTTAGGCGGGAGATGGTCCGGGGCAAGCCTAGTCTGTAAATCGCTGCATTTTTCGGTTGAGCTAATGATGGGGATAAGAAATGCACCGGTTAAACGATCTGCAACTCTTTGGCCTTCCCCCGGGTCTTATCCCTGTCGAATCGCTCAAACTTAAAATCAAATCCTATGAAAACTCGCATGCCCCTGGTCCCGGTCCTCGCCGCCCTTGCCGCCGGATTTACCCTGTCGTCGCAAGCCGCCGAATCGAATGGCTACATCGATTTCGGAAAATTCTCGCCGCCCCAGTCGGGCGGACAGTTCGTCGAAGTCAATATCCGGGAGAATCTCATTGGGATGGTGGCCAAGCTTGCCTCTGCGCAGGAACCGGAGGTGGCCGAATTATTGGGTGGTCTCAAACGGATCCGCGTCAATGTGATCGGGTTGGACGACGCCAACCGTGGCGAGATGGGGGAGCGGGTGGAAAGGTTAAGCCAGGAACTCGATCGGGGGGGCTGGGAACGGATTGTGACCGCGCAGGATAGCGGCCAGGCCGTTAACGTATTCCTGAAGACTCGCGAGCAGGAGGCGGTGGAAGGGATCGTCGTTACGGTCATTCAGGGCGGAAAGGAGGCGGTCCTGATCAACGTGGTAGGCGACATCCGCCCCGAACAGATCTCCGTTCTGGGTGATCGTTTCAACATCGAACCGCTTAAGAAGGTGGGCCGGATCATTGAACGATCGTAGTCTCATGAGCCTTTCCATCCCTGTAAATGCCACGCGTCGCGCGGGTTCATTGGCGGTGTGGCTGGCGACAATCCTGGGGGCGGCGTGCTTCCTGGTCCTGTCGGCGGCGGTGGGCATCTGGAGTATGTTCCACGCCAGCGGCGAAGTTGCCACGCTTCGCCAATGCCTGAAGTCCTCCACCTCGGTTCATTCCGAGAAGGTGATCGAGATGGGAGTGGGTCCGGTGATCCTCGGGATCGCCCGTACCGGTCTCGGGTTTGTGGAGCTCGATCCGGAGGTCCGTGCCGCTATTGGCGGAGTTCGGGGTGCCAGCGTCGGGGTCTACCGACTGCAACAACCGGGTTCGGCCGTTGATCGTGCCAGAATGATGGACGCCATGGAACAAGCCATGAACCAACGCGGCTGGGAACGAACCGTGGGTGTGTTAAACGAACACGAATGCGTCCTGGCCTACGTGCCCGCCAGGATTTCGTCGCCGCGCAATCTGAGGGTCTGCGTCCTGGTTATGGACGGAGAGCAATGGGTTGCGGCGTCGGTCCGGGCCAACCCGGAACCGGTCATTGAATGGGCGCTACACGAGTTGGCGAAGACCCGAATTGAGGGGGTAGCCACCGACGTCAGTCGGTGACGGAGTGGGGTAGTCGCCGACGTCAGTCGGCGCTGACATCCCCGGCGGAGCCTCAGTGCGCACTTCCATTCAGCGCGCTCTCACGAGCGCGGCTACGGAATGGGGACGTAGTCGCCGACGTCCGTCGGCGCTGCACATGAACTCCGGGCTTTCCCGGCAGGCGCGGAATTGGGTAGGATTCACTCCCTGTGGAGAACGGTGCAAGGTTCGAGAACAATTCGATGGCCGCCCGCGCGGCCGGCACTCCGCTTGATGTCAAGGACGGCTTGGGTAATCGAGCGACCTTGCATGCAGAGATGGAATCGTTCACGGCCTTGGATCATCGGGTGATTCAACTATGGCGAATCAGCAGCTTGATTGGATTCGCGATTGCCGCGCTACCCGCTCTCATAGGGTTCCTTTTTGCGGCCCACCTGTTGTTCGACCGGGCGATCATCGCTTTTGCCCCGTGGGTCTCTCTGCTCTTACTCGCGGTCCTTTGGGTGTTTTGGTATCCCGCGCGCGCGTATCGCGCCTGGGGGTATCGCGTGTCCGAGCGCGTGCTTGAAATTCGCAGCGGCGTCTGGTTCCGCGTCGTCCGGCTGCTCCCGCTATCCCGGCTTCAACATGTGGATCTGCATCGCGGACCGCTCGAGCGCGCCCATGGTTTGGCGTCCCTCACTCTCCACACGGCGGGTACGCACCAAGCCAGCCTGGCCATTCCCGGGCTGGCCAACGCCGATGCGGAACGACTGCGCGATTATCTGGTCACTGCGGGAGGTGACGACGCGGTTTAATCCAATGGAAGATTCGCGCGATCGTCCGATGCCGTCGCCGGGTCAGTCTGTGCCGGCTGACTTGAGTGCGACGATCGGTTCCCATCCGGGATTTACGCCGGTGCCTGTGCTGTCGGGGCATCTCCATCCATTGACGCTGGTCGTGGCGGTCTTCAATGCGGTTCGGAATTTACTCATTCCTGGAGTGATCGTCATTGCGACCGGGAGCCAGGCCAGTCTGGGTATCATGTTACTGGTCCTCATGGGGCTGAACCTTCTTCAATCTCTGATTCGTTATTTTACGTTCACCTACCGCGTTGAGGGAGGCGAATTGACCACGCGTCAGGGACTGTTTGAACGAAGAGAACGGCGTATCCCGCTCGCCCGTGTCCAGGATCTGCGCCTTGATCAGAACCTGGTCCAGCGGATCCTCGATGTGGTGGATCTCAAGGTCGAAACGGCCGGTGGTCATGGCGCCGAGGCTTCGTTATCGGTGTTATCCCGTCCTGAGGCCGAGCGCCTTCGGCAAGCGGTGTTTGAGCAGGTGGCGGTATTGACTGGGCGTGGGGCAGAGACCGTCGCCCCGCCAAAAGCGGAATCGGAGGTCCTGCGACGTTTGGACTTTGGCAGTCTGGTCCTTGCCGGCCTCACATCGAACCAGGCGGCGTCGGCATTTGTGATCGTTTTTGCGGGATGGCAGTTGCTGGATGATCTTCTGCCGCAGGCAACGTATCAGCGCGTGATCGATTCCTTGACGAACCGTGTGGAACAGTGGGTTAGCGAGGGGAACTCCGGCGGCTGGATTGTTATCACGGCGATCGGCGTGGCTATCCTCGTTGCCGGCCTCGCCGTCTCGGTCGCCGGGTCGGTGGTGCTCTTTCACGGTTTTACTCTGGAACGGCGCGGCGAGGACCTTCATCGAAGCTACGGTCTCCTCACTCGGCGCTCCAGCAGCCTGCCGCGTCGCCGCATCCAGTTACTCCAAATCCAGGAGACCTGGCTGCGCCGACTGTTTGGCTTGGCCACACTCCGGGTCGAGAGCGCGGGTAGTGCCCCCGGCCAGGAACAAAACCACGAGGGGCGCGACGTGCTTTTGCCCGTCCTGCCTCGAAAAGAGGTGGAACCGTTGCTGCCGATGCTCTTTCCTGACCTGGACTCGACGACGCCGCCGTGGCGTGACGTTTCCCGGTGCGCCATTCGGCGCGGCACAATTAAGGGTGCCGTGGTGGTGGTTCTGGCATCGGCGATCAACTGGGTCATCCAACGGAGTTCCTCGGCCTTATGGCCATTGCTGCTGTTGCCGGTGATTTATACGATCAACTTCCTGAACTACAAACACCTGGGTTATGCCCTCACCGATCGCTTTTTCTGGACCCGCCGGGGTTGGCTGAACCGTACGACCTTTGTGGTCCCGATCCGCAATGCGCAAACTCTCGTCCTGCGTCAGAACCCATTTGACCGCCGGTTCGGCGTCGTCAAACTATCTGTCGACACTGCGGGCCAGACGCATACCGGCGGCGGGCCGCAACTTCATAATGTTCCATTTGACCAAGCCGAAGCGACTGCACGTTCCATAGCCGCGCGCGCCGCGCAAACCCGGTTTCGCTGGAAGTGAGGTTCAACCCCAACTGAGCTAAATCCCCAATAGAGAACATGAATGCATTTGAATCCAATTACGGCCTGGGCGGCCTGCGCGTTGCATTATTCCTGGGCTTTTCGATCCTGCCGATGTTTCTGGCGCCGAGTGACGCGATTGGGGCGGAGTCGCAACCTGATGCTCGGTCGATCGCGGTGATGACCTTCAACCTGCGTTACGCAAGTTCCAGCGGCCCGAATGCGTGGCCGGATCGTTTCCCGGTGATGCGGGATTGCATCCGTGAGAGCCAACCGGATTTGATCGGCACCCAGGAAGGACTCTATTCCCAGCTCAAGGATCTCGCCGGTGCTCTGCCCGAGTATCAGTGGATCGGGTTGGGCCGAGATGGCGGCAGTCACGGCGAATTCATGGCCATCTTCTATCGCTCCGATCGGCTCGTGCCCCTCGAGTACGACCATTTCTGGCTTTCGGATACACCCGAAGTGATCGGCTCCTCCACTTGGGGCAATTCGAACCGTCGCATGGTCACCTGGGTCAAATTCCGCGACCGACGATCCGACGTCACCTTCTACTTTTGGAACACCCACTTCGACCACCAGATTCAGGAAGCCCGACTCAAATCCGCCCAACTCGTCCTCGAGCGTGTCCATGCGCTCAAGACCGATCTGCCGGTTGTGCTCGTCGGGGACTTTAACGCCGTCGCCGGCCGCAACCCGGCATATGATGTCCTGATTGCCCCGGAAGGCTTCACCGATACCTGGGACGCCGCGGGCACACATCTGGGGGAGATTGTTAACACTTTCCATAACTTCCGTGGCCCGACACCCGGCGATAGTCGCATCGATTGGATCCTCATGCGCGGCCCCGTCTCCTGCGACGACATACAGATCGTGACCTGCCATCGGGAAAGTCAGTACCCGAGCGATCATTTTCCGGTGAAAGCGACGCTGCGTTGGAAGTGAGACTGCGCGTTGAGGAAAGTCCCGCGTTGAATCGTCCACTCACGAAGAGGGCCGACCGGGTCTGGCTGGATTGCGCTTGGTTCTCGCAGCCCTTCCGGGCAGAGTAACGGACTCGCGATGAACTGGTGCCTCCGCATAACCGGCCTTGTTCTCTGTTTCGGCCTTGAATGGGCCGGCTTGGCCGCCATCTCTTTGTCACTCGAGGATTTCGAGTCCGATTCCCGTCGAGCCGAGTTTTCCGCCGGTGCGGAATTTCCGGGTGCGAGCGGTCGATTCGAGCGGGTCCAGGAGGCGGCGCGGGAGGGTGCATTTGGCGGCCGATTGGTTTTTGATTTTTCAAAGGGCGGCCGCTACGTCGCTGTTGTTGTTCGGCCCGCGCAATCTCCCGAATCGATCCTGAAGGCGGCAAACGCGTTGGAAGGATGGGTGCTCGCGCCTCGAGGACACGACCTGGCCCTTCGTTACACTGATGTGGCTGGTCAGACGTTCCAAAAAGCAATCGACGTTTCCCCAGGCGGTTGGGTGAATATTGTGGTTCCCTTTGAAGGTTGGGCGGCCCACTGGGGCGGGCCCGACGACGGCGAGGTTCGAGGTGGTCCCACAAGCCTCGCCTTGCTGGTGGAGGCGGGCGAATCGGACAGCGGACATGTGGACCTTGACGATCTTCAGTTTGTGCAGCAGCCGGATTCGATGGTGCAAGTGACCTATTCGCCATACCGCTTTCTTCCGGGAGAAGGCTGGACCCTGCATGCTCACGGCCCGGGTGGCCGATCTCAATGGGAGGGCCGGATACTGCGATTGGATTACTCGCAAGGGGCGCAGGCGTTCTCGCTCGTCCCGCCGGAGCGTACCTTGCCGGGCACCATCCAACGCTTGCGGCTGCGAATGTTCGGGAGTCCGCGCAACCTCCCGGTCGAGCTCTATATCCGCACGCATTTCATGACCTTCCACCGCATGTGCGGCAACCTCCAAGGCGACGGTCACCTCGAAATGGACACGGATGGTCCACCCGGCGCCGACTGGGAATGGTTTGGCGGCGAGAACGACGGCAAACTCCACGGCCCGCTTCGTCTCGCCGAGATACGGTTTGTACGCCCCGCCACATCTCTCGTGGAGCTCGAGCTCGAAGAGATCCAGGTGGATGCTTTGTGTCCCGCGGCGAAACGTTGTCTCTCGGACGCGTCCCTGGTGAGTAGTCCCGACGGGGACCGGTTTCAGTTCACTGCCCGGGCATTGACGGACAAACCGTTGCCGGCAACGGTCCGTTGGGAATTGAAGAGTTGGGAGGGAGAAAGGTTGGGACAGGGGAGTCAGGATATTGAGATCAAGGACGATGCCGTTCCCACTCACTTGCAGGTGCCCATCCCGTCGGATGCTCGCGCATCCCATAAGTTCATTGAAGCGGAGTTTCGGCTCGACATTCCCGGCCAGGACGTGGAGCCCGTTCAGGCGGCCTGGGTCGCCCCGATCGAGGACGACGGAGATCCGACACTGCGCCCGGACTCGCCGTTTGGGATGGGCGTTTATCTCTACCGCTATCCGGCAAACGCCGCCGGCCTGGAGGAAATGGAGCGCGCTGCTGCGGTGGCGCAGGCCGCCGGCGTCAAATGGTCCCGGGAGGAATTCCAATGGAGCCGGATCGAACCCGGGCGAGGGCAATATGAATGGGACTTTTACGATCGACTCGTCGCGACGGCGAAACGGAACGGAATACAGGTTTACGCCATCGTCGGTTATTGGTCCGAATGGACGAAGCCTTACACCGCCGGTGGGATTGACGATTACGTGCGTTACCTGGAAGCGCTGGTGCGGCATTACCACCGAGACATTCACCAGTGGGAAATCTGGAACGAACCGAACATATTCTTCTGGCAAGGACCCAAGGAGCTTTATGCCGAGCTGCTCAAGAAGAGCTATGCGGCCGTCAAAGCCATCGATCCCGACGCCGAGGTTCTCGGGCTTTCCACCGCCGGGATCGATTTCGATTACATCAAGGCGATGCTCGAACGGGATGCGCCCTTTGACATCCTGACCATCCATCCTTACCGCAAGACGCTGAATGACCAAGCCTTTCTGGATGACTTGCGAAAAGTATCCGAACTCGTCCGGCGTCCCGATGGTGCTTCGCGCCCGATCTGGCTCACCGAACTCGGTTGGTCCACTTACAGCCCCCATAACACACTCCGGCAGGATTTTGCACCGACGACCCTCCGTCACCAGGCGGAGCTGATTGTCCGGTGTTACCTGCTGGCCATCCTTTCCGGGATCGAGCCCCGCACGTTCTGGTACAATTTCCGAAACGATGGCGAGGATCCCTTTTACTTCGAACATCAGATGGGAATCGTGGATCGTCAGTTTCGGCCCAAGCCCGCTTACCGCAGTTACGCGGTGCTTTCGCGTACCCTCGCCGGCTTGAAACCATTGCAGCGGCTGGAAGTGGGCGGCGGGACATTGGCGTGGAGATTCGCCAAGGCAAATGACGCAAACGACCGGCCCGTGGTCACGGTTCTCTGGAATCCCCGGGAAGATACGGAAGTCGCGGTGCCCGTTGGCGGCACACGGGTTCAGCGGCTGAACGCCGTGGGCGAATCCGATGAGCTTCCAGTCCGCGAAGGCCAGGCAACAGTAGCGCTCCGTCCTGGCGCCGTCGTTTACCTGATCGAGTAAGCTCAGCGTTCGCGGAGGGTGGCGCCGTCATTCAGCCACACGCGGTCTGAAACATCGCGAGCGAAGTCGCCATCGCTTTTTCGACTCGCCTTTGATTCTGGGCCGGGCATCCTTCGTCCCCAATACTCTCTCCTTTCTTATGCGCATTGAAATCTGTGTCGACTCGGTGGAGGGCGCCATTGCGGCCGAACGTGGCGGGGCCGACCGCGTGGAACTCTGTGACAATCTGATCGAGGGCGGCACCACGCCGAGCGCCGGTGCCATCAAACTCGCCCGGGCGCGTCTCCGGATCGGTCTCCAAGTCATTGTCCGGCCGAGGGGCGGCGATTTCCTGTACACGGCCACCGAATTCGAGGTGATGAAAGAAGACATCCGAACCGCGAAAACGCTGGGCGCGGATGGGGTGGTTCTGGGGTGCCTGACTTCTGCGGGGGATATCGACGCCGCTCGAACGAGCGAATTAATCGGCCTGGCGCGGCCGATGAACGTCACTTTTCACCGGGCATTCGATATGTGTCGCGACGCCCGACAGTCGCTGGAAGCGCTCATTGAGTTGCACGTGGACAGGGTCCTGACTTCGGGCCAGGAATCGACCTGCCTGGAAGGGCAGGAATTCCTCGCCGAATTGCATCGGCAGTCGGCGGGCCGGATTATCGTATTGCCGGGAGGCGGCCTTACGCCGCGCAACATTCGGCGAGTGGTCGAAGCCACCGGCGTCACTGAGGTCCATTTGAGCGCGCGCTGCACGGTCCCGAGCAGCATGGAGTTTCGCAACCCCCGCTGTTTCATGGGCGGGGCACTGCGGCCGCCCGAGTTCCATTGGAAAACCACCGACGAATCATCCGTCCGCAGCGTGGTGGAGGCGTTGAAGCGCTGAGGCCTGTTCTTATTCCGCGAGGATCTTATCCAGGGTAGTCTTGAGATTTGCCTTAACATTAGGGGAAGATCCCACGTGCACGTCGCGAACTATCCCTTTTTTATCCACGATCGCCATGGTCGGAATCCCTGACACCTGGTAGAGATCGGCAACCTTTCCTTCCTTGTCGAGCGGGACTTCAATATCGAGCTTGGAGGACTTGAGGTAGTCATTGATCTTGTCCTTGTCTTCCCGAAGGTTGACGGCGAGGTAACGCACTCCTTTGGACTTGTATTCCTTCGAGACGGCGGCCAAGTCCGGCATGACCTGACGACAGGGGCCGCACCAGGTCGCCCAGAAATCGAGCATAACCACATTCTTTCCTTCCAGTTGGGAGAGTTGAACCTGGCCGCCCTTCAACAGGTCGAGTTTAAAGTCCGGGGCTTTTTTGCCCACCAATTTCTCGGGGCCGTCGGCGGCGCCAACGGAACAGGCGGCGAAACATATGGCGAGAGCGGTGCAGCAGGCGACGTAGGATTTCATATTAGTCTTTTGATTTGTTGAGGGTCATAAACTTATGTCCGGGCGCAATGTAGCAGCACCCCCGCCCCTTTTGCAACTCGGCCCTCCCGATTGACATCTCAAATCTCAGACGGAGGGACGAGCTCTGCGAGTCCCTGAAACGGCAGGTCCGGCTCCGGAGATTCGCCGATTATCCGCCAGCGAATACAATGGCGCCCGTCGGGCAATGCGCAACGCACTCGGCGGCGACCTTCTGAAGGCCATCGGAGAAGGGGCGGTTAAGCGGAGCGGAGACCTGCACGTCGAACCCGCGACCGACGAAAGTCAGGCCGAGGGGTTCGGCGGCCTGCTTCGCGATGTGAATGCAAATGCCGCAGAGGATGCATTTACCCGGCTCGAAAATGACGTGAGCCGGGTGTTGTACCTGTTCGAACTTGCGCCGTTGGCGGGCGAAACGATTTGGGTTCGCGCCGTAAAGCTCGGCGTAGTGCTGGAGGCTGCAACTGCCGGCTGCGCGGCAGTCGCAGTGGAGGCAGCGCGCCGATTCTTCCCGGGCTTCATCGACCGTAAACGCGGCCTCCTCACCCAGCGCGGGAGTGACGCGAGAATGGGGACTGGCGCCCTTGAGAAAGAGCTCAAGCTCGGGCGGTTCAAGCCGGCCCATGACGCTCGAGAACGCCTTTTCGAGGGGGCGTATGGGGAGGCCGACAAGAAACTGGTGCAGGCATTCGGCGGCGGCCTGGCCTTCGCTCATGGCGCGAACGAGCAACTTGACGGGTTTTACCGCGCTGCCGGCCGCGAAGACGTTGGGATGCTGAGTCTGAGCCGTCGCGGTATGGACGCGGACGCCAACGGGTGAGGCCATCAAACCGAGTGCTTCGAGTTCGGGTTGACTGACATTCCCGGCAGCCACAAGCACAGCGTCATGTTCGGTTCGGAGTTGGTCCAGCGATAAGGCATCGCGGCCGACCGCCGCCGACAGTTGGAAACGCGCCCCGAGTTGGGTAAGGGCTTCGATCTCGGCATCGAGGAGATGGGAAGGAAGAGTTTCTTGATCGAGCCGGCGCAGGCTTCCGCCGGCGGCAGGTTGGCGGTCGAACAGGATGCAGGCGTGGCCCTGGCGGAGCAGATAATAGGCGGCCGCGAGCCCGGCAGGACCCGATCCGATAATGGCAATGCTCTTCCCGGTGGTTGGTTTGCGCGCGGGCAGATATTTCGCGGGCGACTCCATGCCAGTCAGGGCGACGAAGCGTTCGAGGTCGCGGATCGCGGCCGAACCGCCGCCGCAATTGCCTCCACGCCGGCAGCCATTCTGACAGGGTGCGTTACAGAGCCGGCCGAGGATTGCGGGGAGGGCCAGTGATTGCCGGAGAGTGATAAGGGCATTGTCGAGATCGCCGGACTCGATCTGCCGGATCATGCGGGGGATGTTGAGATCAAGGGGACAGATTCGCTGACACGGCGAAAGGCAATCGCCGACGTGATCGCTGAGCAGGAGTTCGAACGCGGTGCGTCGGAGCTCGCGGACTTCGGCGGTCTCGCTTTCAACCACCATGCCGGGTTCGGCGCGGGCGGCGCATGATGGGAGGATGCGGGAGCGACCGTTTTGGGTGACTTTGACCACGCAAACGAGGCACGAGGTCATTGGCCCGCACTGTTCGAGATGACAGAGCGTGGGGATATCGATGCCGCATTGGCGGGCCGCGTCAAGGAGTGTGGCACCTTGGGCGACCTCGATGGATTGGCCATCGATGAAAAGTTCGGGCATCAGGAGACCTCGATGGCGTTGTGGGGACAGACGCGTTTGCAGGTGTCGCAACGGGTGCAGAGCTCCTGGTTGATGACGTGGCGTTGATAGGGCGCCATGGGGATGGCGTTGACCGGGCAATGCTGCGCGCAGAGTGTGCAACCCGTGCAGTCGGCGGTGACCTGGTAACGGATGAGGGCCGTGCAGCGTTTGGCAGGGCATCGGCCTCGGAGATGGGCTTCGTATTCGCTGCGAAAATAGCGAAGGGTCGTGAGAACGGGGTTGGGAGCAGTCTTGCCGAGGCCGCAGAGGCTGCCCTGGTTCACCTGCCGGGCGAGTTGTTCGAGTTCGGCGAGCTGTTCGGGGCGGCCTTTCCCGCTGCAGATGCGCTCCAGGATATCGAGCATGCGCCGCGTGCCGATCCGGCAGAAGGTGCATTTGCCGCAGGACTGATCCTGCGTGAACTGGAGGAAATACCGGGCGATATCGACCATGCAATCGGTATCATCAAGGACAACCAATCCGCCGGATCCCATGATGGCGCCGGCCGCGCCCAGCGATTCGTAGTCGACGGGCGTATCGGCGAGTCGCGCGGGGATGCAGCCGCCCGATGGACCGCCGATCTGGACGGCCTTGAATTTGCCGCCGGCCGGGACCCCGCCGCCAATGTCTTCGACGATCTCGCGGATGGTGGTACCCATGGGGACTTCGATCAGTCCGCCGCGCTGAACCTTCCCCGCAAGCGCGAAGACCTTCGTCCCTTTGCTGGTGGGGGTGCCCAGAGCGGCGAAGGCATCGGCACCCCGTCGGATGATCCAGGGGACCATGGCCAGCGTCTCGACGTTGTTGATCAGGGTGGGCTTATTCCAAAGACCGGACTCGGCGGGAAAAGGGGGGCGGAGTCGGGGCATCCCCCGTTCGCCTTCGATCGAGGCGATGAGGGCCGTTTCTTCGCCGCAGACGAAGGCGCCGGCCCCTTCCTTGATGGAGAGGCGAAGGGGATAGTCAAAGCCCATCAGTCGTTCGCCGAGCCAGCCGCGTTGTTCACAATGATCGAGGGCGGCGCGGATACGGCTGACGGCAAGGGGATATTCCCTGCGGATATAAAAGAACCCTTCGTGGGCGCCCACGGCAACGGCGGCGATGGCAAGCCCCTCAATGATGCGATAAGGAAAAGACTCGAGAAGCATGCGGTCCATAAACGCCCCCGGGTCGCCTTCGTCACCATTGCAAATCACATATTTGACGGCGGCATCCTGGCGGCGGACGACCTCCCATTTCGGGCCCGAGGGAAAGCCGGCGCCGCCTCGTCCGCGCAGGCCGCTGCGTTCGATTATGTTGATGATTTGGTCGGGCTTGACATCGTTGAGCACCTGCCGGATCGCCCGGAATCCGTCGTGCGCCTCGTATTCGGCGAGATCGAGCGGATCGAGATGCCCAAAGTGCTCGGAGGCGATATGGATTTGGCGGCCGAGGAACGCGCTGACGCCGGAATCGCGATAATCGAGCGCGAAGCGCGGGATGGGGGCTTCCACATCACCGGTCAACAATCGGTCGAGACCTTCCCGACAGGCGCGGGTGATTCGGCGCCAGACACCACGCGGTCGGAAATGTTGGCGGACGACCCGGTGGGCATCCGCGGGTTGGACGGCGGCATAAAGGCGGGGGGGATGGTTCGGCGCGCGGATTTCGATGAGCGGAGTGCGATGGCACATCCCGACGCAACCGACCCGTTTGATGAGGACCTGGGCCTCAAATTCCCTGGCCGCTTCCTCGAGGGCGGCGAAGAGGCGATCGCTGCCTTTGGCCATGCAGCAGGAACCCAGCCCCACATGGATTTGTGCAGTGGCCGAGGGTTGGGCAATCCCGGAGATGAGCTGCGGATCGAGCGAGGGGCTGGCCGCATCCAGGGCCAAAAAATCCCTGACCAATCCCGGTAACTTCTCGGCGCTGATGTGGCCGTACGTCTGTTGGTCGATTTTGATGACCGGGGCCAATGTGCAGCAACCAAGACAAGCGACACTCTCGATGGTGAATTGCTGCTGCGGATCCGTGTCTTCCCCGGGCGCAATGCGAAGTTGACGACGCAAGGCGTCTTCGACCCGGTCGGCGCCGGTAACATGACAGGCCGTGCCATGACAGACATGAACGATGTGCTTTCCCGCGGGACGATGCCGGAATTGATCGTAAAACGTCGCGATACCCCAGAGCGTGGCCGGGCGAATATCGGTGAGCGCACAAATGCGCTCGAGCGCGGGTTCGGGTAGGTACCGGTAATGTTCCTGGAGCGCCTGCAGGAGGGGAATGACGGCCTCCGGGGAACGGCCAATGCGGGCAACGGCGGCGTCGACAAACTGGAGAGTGTCACCGGCCATAAGACAGGATGGCCGGGTCGTCGCTCGGTTTGCCGACGGCGTAAAGGTGATCTTGCGCCCGGAGATAAAGCCGGCCGTCGACGAGCGCGGGACTGGCATGAACCTTCTCACCCAATTCGGCGCGCGCGAGGACTCCGAGGCCGGGATCGGCGGAGAGGATCCAGGCGGCGCCGGAGACACCCACGAGAAGCAATCGCTGGCCAAGAAGGATCGGAGAGGCGTTGAATTCCATTTCCAGGTCCTTTTCGCCGACTTTCCCGCCGGTCCGGGCGTCGATGCAGGTCAATGTCCCCCACGTTGCCAGGGCGAATAGATTGGTGCCGTCGGTCACCGGGCTGACAATGTCCGGGGCGCCCTCTTCGTAGTGCCACGCGACGTGGGTTTTGGTGACGTCACCCGAGCCATCGACGCGCAGGGCCACGATCGAAACGCTGGCATGCACCAGGTAGAGCAGGTCGTTGGCGAAAATGGGCGAAGGGGCCAGATCGGCGCCCAGGCAATCGGCGCGCCAGAGTTCACGGCCCGTAGTGGAGTCGTAAGAGATGGCAAACGGTTCACCGGCGGTGATCAACTGACTCCGCCCGGCGGCTTCAAGGAGGAGTGGAGTGGTCCAACTGCTCGGCATCGCGCGGCGTTGTTCCCAGACCACGCGACCGGTGGCGGTGTCGTAGGCATAAAGCCTCGATCTCTGTTGTTCCGCCTTCCCCTGGTCATACTGGACGAATAGCTTCTGCCCCTGGACAACGAGTGATGTGGCGTAGCCGTATGGGTTGTCCGGAACGCCGAGGTGCTTCGACCAGGCGACCGTGCCATCGAAGTTGAATGCGGCCAACTCGCCCGTCGCAAAAATCGCGAAGACGCGCCGACCATCGGTGGCCGGTGTAGGCGCAGCAATACCAGTGAATTCAAGGGCTTCGAATTTTGGTCCAGGCGGTGCGACCATGTCGGGAACGACGCCCTGCCAAAGCATGCGTCCATCGCGGGCGGAAAAACAAAAGACCGCGCGCGTGGTTTCATTCCCACCAGAGACGAAGACTCGATCCTGCCAAACGATGGGAGAACCGAAGCCCGGGAGCGGAACCGGGGTTTTCCAGGCAATGCCCTCGCCATTGGTGCCGTTCCAGTTCACGGGAAGATTCGTGGTTGTCGCCACGCCATCGCCGGAGGGACCGCGGAATTGCGGCCAATTGGCCCGCAGTTCTTCCGGGGTTGGGCCAGGCGCCGAGGAGGAATCCCCTTTCTCGAGGAATCGCCCGAGGGCCTCGGGGCTATCAGGGACGTGGGTTTTGATGGCGAACACCAACACCAGGCACAGACCCGCGCCAATGGCGCCGGTAATGGCGACCGCGCGACGGCCGGAACGATTCTGTCGCCGCAGTTTATCGCCCATCTCCGCGGTTTGTGGCAGCGGCATTGTAAAACGCTGTGCGGCGAGCGAACGGGCTGCAAGGAGGCAAGTGGCCACGCCGCCCAGAAGCAACCATGCGCCAGTGCGATTCAGAGAAAGGTGACTGAAGAAACGTTCGCGGTTGTGAAGGTCGAGATCGCGAATACCCTGCTTGAGCGTCTCATCAGTGGGATGGTCGCGCAGGAGATTCTTCTGTTCGGCAAGCGCGCGCGACGTGAGCGGGTCATGCGATGACACCCGGAAATGGTTGATGAACATCGCGGCGGCCACGAATACCGAAAAGACCCCGGCCATGGCCATCGCCCAGCCCAGCCGCCTTTGATCTTCCGAAGCAGTCACGCGGTTTCCTTTGGACCCAGGGCGGTCGTTGCGGGTTTGACTGCCATCGCCGGCAGCGGCTCATTTCCAGGCCAGGTCCCGACTCGGACGCGTTCTTGCGGGCAATACTCAAAGCAACGGGCGCAGGCATAGCAGCTACCGGCATCGGGTTCGAATTCGGTCCGCCGGGATCGGATGGAGAAACGCGCCAACCTGGCTCCAACAACCAACCCGGCGAACACGCCGAAGATCCAGCCGCCGCGGGTGAAATTGCGACGCAACACCACCGCATCGTCGAGGATGGTCTGGACGCTCTGCTCAGCGCGGGCATACGCGAGGGCATCGATGTCGGGGAGCGGCGCGGCCGCGAGATGGATTTGTTGACGGAGATAAAGCTCAGCCAATTTGACGGTCGGATGAAATTGCGCGGCAATGGCGCTGAACTGTCCCCCCAACCAGCCCCCCGTCAGCATCAAGACCGGTACGACGGCCAATAACCTGATGAACCGTCGACGTTCGCGGGCAAGCTCGCCGACATCAAGACGCGCAGTGGTCGGTTCTCGAATGGCCCCGAAAGGGCAGGAATTTCGGCAGAGCCGGCACTGGGTGCAGGTATCCGGCGTAATCCGGATCTGCCAAAGCGAAACCATGGCACCCAGGTGGAGCAGGGCCCCGAATGGACAGAGGAACCGGCAGTAAGGCCGGCCAATGAACACGCTCGTCCCTAGGAACATTGCACCTGCCAACAGCATTGTGAAACTGCCGGACATTCGGAAGATGCCGACGAACGGGTCATATCGACAGATGACAAATGCACCGCCCTCGGCGGCGAACCAGACCCCGATACCGAGGTATAAATAGGGAAGGATGCCCAGCCCTTGTTCCAGCCAATGTGGCACCGTCACCGGCTTGACCAGGAGAACATCCTGCAGGGCGCCGTGCGGACAGACGGCGGCACAAAAGGCGCGTCCGTAGAACAAGGCGACCGCCAGTGGCGCCACAAAAAAGATGAGCACGGTCAAGGGGAGTGCATAGGTGGTGTGAAACAGGGCCAATACCACGTTCTGCACCGAACCGATGGCGCATATGCAACCGCTCCGGTAAAAGCCGAAATACAGCAGTGAAAACAGGGAAAGACCCAGGACCGCCTTGCGCGAGCGTTTGCGCGTGATGAACCAAACCGCCAGTCCCAGCGCCACCAATAGGACCGTTACGTCAAGATACTCGAGTCCCACGCTGCGAGCTGCTGAATGCTGTTCCTCCGGTATCTGGTATGCCGTATCGAATTCCGGAGGAGGGAACCGTGGTTCAGATAGCGCGAGCGGACCCCACGCCAGGCAGAATAGGACCAGCCAGCAGCGCAGGAGCAGCGGGCCCATCGAAGACCTGGAGCATGACATCGAACCGGTCATCTCTAGTGTGACATTTCCTTCGAGAGGTACGGGTTGCTCACCGGCACCCGGCGGAAGGCGTCGCCGGGGCACACCCGGGCGATGGCGCACTCGTTGCAATTCAGGCAGCGGTCGTGGCGCACTTGAAGGTAGAGGGAACCATTGCCAAACCGGTTGCAGCCCTCGACACAACGGGCACAGCCGATGCACAAGGCCTCGTCAATCGTGTATTCGAAATAGGGATCCTCGACAAACCGTCGGTGGATCGCGGCCGTCGGGCAGAGCTGGTTTTCAGCGCCCGTGTTTAAGTCGTTCGGGTCGGGCTCGAAATAACCGGTGCAGAGCTGGCAATACCCGCACAGGACCATGGCATGAGAACATTTCACCGCGGATTGTTCCAGCACACAGGCGGTGGCGCATTGACCACAGCGGAGGCACTTCTGCGGATCGATTTGCCAGCGGGTTGTCTCCGCGGTGCTCCGCCAGGAGAGCGCACCGACCAGTCCGCCCATCCCCAGTAATGCCGCGCCCCGCAGGCCCTGACGCAGGAAATCGCGCCGGTTCTTACCGCTGGATTGGGGGTTGAGAGGGTCCATACGGCAGTCAACTCGGAATGGTGTTGCCGATGGCGGGCGAATTCACCGCCTTGCGCTGGAAAATGTCCACCCGCCGACCCGCCACATCGAGCACGTAGATGCGCCCCCGGGAATCGATCGCGCCGTCCAGCACTCCCCGGGGAACACCTTCGGAGTCCACTGCTGGAGAGACACTTCCCGAGTCCGTGAACTGATCGGGGCCGGCGACCACTGCTTCGAGGTCGCCGGTCGGATGGTAAACTTTCACCCGCGGCAGCCCTTTTTCGAACGTCACGCATCGGCCGTCAGGCATCAGCTCAAGGTTGACCGGATTGCAACAGCCGCAGAAGCCGTCAATGGCCATTGAAGCCCTGCCCCACGCCAACTCCAATTCGCCGTCGACGGTGTAGGTCTCGATTCGGTGACGGCCCGGATTGTTCACGCGCAACAGGCCGTCGGCGGCGATTTCCACATCGAGACATGCGCTCGGGACAACAAGGCCGGGGATATTGCGCCGGAGATTCCGTTCGCCGATCCGACCAAGGAGTTTCCCAGAACGATCGTAGCGGAGAATGACGCGATTGCCGGCATCTGCGGCGAAGAGATCGTTCTCGCCGACGGCCAACCCGGTAAGAAAGGGCCTGCCCGCGATGGGTTCCCACAGGCCGGCGCGCCGGCCTTTGACATCATAGAACTCGATGTGCTCTTTGAATCCGAGGTAACAGCCATCTGCGTCCGCGGCGACACACCGGACCGGCGCCTCGCAAGCAATCTCGGTCAAGCGAACACCCTGCGGATCCATGATGACGACGTCGCGTCCGGCCGCAAGATAGAGTCGATCCTGCCGGTCGATGGTGATACGACGGGGATCCGCCCTGGGCGCCGTGAAGGTTTCCACTTTCTCAAACAACAGCCATTTCGGATTCACCTTGCGGTAACGGTCGAGGTTGAGGCTGAATGGATTGTCGCGTTCGCCTGCCGCCCGTGCCCCTGGGGCCATCAGTCCAAACAGCAAAGCGGTGCCTCCTGCTCCCTGATGGAGAAACCGGCGCCGCGTAACAGAATGGGAATCCGAAAGAGTATTCATATTGAGCGACGTGCACGTCGGTCCTCAGCGGGAGGAAGGGCGCAGCGAGCGAATTGATCGCAGGACGCGCAACTTCCATTAGTGCGGCATGGCGGCGCCGACCAGACCACCGGACGACCGCGCAGGGTCAACCAGGGCAATCCGGCCAGGGCGGCCAGGAGCGTTCCCCTCAAAGCTGCGCCGAGGAAACCGCGACGGTTGGGTAATGGTGTGAATCGAGTCATCACTGTTGAGCTCACGGAGCAGGTTCATCGAACGCCGCGCCCCACTCTTCCCGCTGGGTGTCGATCTGACCTGAATGTCCGTGGACCGAGCGCTGGTGGCTTGCGCTATCTTGCCGAAGCATGCACATATTTTGGCCAGTGGACTAATCCGGAGGGCCGAGTTCCACGAGGCCCTGACGTGGCCTCAACTTGCTGAACCCCTGATAAGGGACTCGCGGAGCTCGTCCCTCCGTCTGAGATTTGAGTGGGATCGCCCGCGCCGTCAGGAAAATCTGCCTTGGGCGCATCGCAGAATCGCACCTCGCAATTCCAAACCTGGACTGGCCATTTGCCGGTTCCCCGACTAGCGTGGCGGGGTGAATCGGATCCGGTTGCTACCCGAACAAGTGGCAAATCAGATCGCCGCCGGCGAGGTCATCGAACGCCCCGCCAGCGTGGTTAAGGAACTCGTCGAGAATGCCCTGGACGCGGACGCCCGGCAAATCACGATCGAGATTCAGGCGGGCGGGCGGGCCTGCATCCGGGTGCTGGACGATGGTGTGGGAATGGACCGAGACGATGCGTTGCTCTGTCTCGAACGGCACGCCACCAGCAAAATCCGCACGGCCCACGACCTCGAGGCCATCGCGACCATGGGGTTTCGGGGGGAGGCCATTCCGAGCATTGCCAGCGTGAGTCGGTTCACGTTGACCAGCCGCGAGCGTGAGAGCGATTCGCCCGAGGCCACTCAAATTGTCATCCACGGCGGCAAAATCCTCGACGTCAAGAGCGCGGGGCTCGCCCCGGGAACGACGGTCGAAGTTCGGCAGTTGTTTTACAACCTGCCGGCCCGGCGGAAGTTTCTGCGCAGTGAAGAGACCGAGCGTGCGCATGTGTTGCACTACGTAACGGTGGCGGCGCTGGCGCATCCTTACATTGGGTTCACCCTCAAGCAGGATCAACGCGTCATCTGGCAACTCCCGCCGGTTCCCAGCGGGCATCTCCCTTTGGAAGCCGTGCGCCAGCGTTTGCGCATGTTGTGGGGAGACGGCCTCCAGTTGTTGCCCGTCGAGCGCTCAGGCACTTTGCCCGGGAATGACTCCGACGCCCCCCAGGTGACCCCCGGCATCCCGCTGCGCGTTTGGGGATTCATTGGCGCCCCCGGCGTCTCGCGCGGTAATCGACAGGACCAGCATCTGTTTGTGAACCGCCGCCCCGTGGAGAATCGCGGATTAAACTACGCCCTGCTCGAAGGCTATCACACCTCCTTAATGAAAGGCCGTTACCCGGTCTGTTGCCTGTTTCTCGAGCTCGACCCATCCGAGGTGGATGTCAATGTGCATCCGGCCAAGCGCGAGGTGAAATTCCGCAACGAAGGGCTCATCCGTAGCCGGGTAAGCCAAGCCGTGCGCCAGGCGCTCTTGGAGTTTCACACCGGCGCCGTTTCGGTAGATGCGTCAACGGCCCCGGCCGCTCCACGAGCCGAATTCGTGAAGGCCGTTCCACCTGCGGCTGCGGACAGGGATCTCCCACTCACACCACCCCACCGGCGGCCGTTGCTCGAACTGTCGGCGCCATCGGTAGTTCTCTCCTCAGCCCTGCCACCTCCCGCACTCCCTCCCGCGACGCCGGAACCGATGCGTCAGGAAAAATGCGTGGCGCCGCGAACGAGTGCGAACGCGGAGAGTGCATCGCCGCTGCTTCAGATTCCTTTGAGATTGCTGGGTGTGGTCGGCAATCTCTACGCCGTGTTTGAGTCGGACCGTGGATTGGTCCTCATGGATCAACACGCCGCTCACGAACGCGTGCTCTTTGAGCAAATGCTCGCGCGCATGGAACGGACCGGCGCGCCATCGCAACGTCTGCTCCTCCCTGAAACCGTGGAACTGAGCGCCCGCGATGCCCAATTCCTTCGCGAGAATCTCGATCAACTTGGCCGGCTGGGAGTAGGTCTGAGCGAGTTCGGCGACCGCACGTTTCTCCTGGACGCCCTGCCGCCTTTTGTAACCGCGCCCAATGCCAAGCGATTTGTGCTTGAGCTGGTGGACGAGCTGATGGAATCCGGACGCGATGTGAACGCCTTGCGATTGGGAGAACTGACGATTGCCAAAACGGTGTGCCGTCATGCCGTCAAGGCCCGCGATCCTCTCACCGCGCCCGAGTTGGAAAACCTTGTGCGGGATCTTCGCACATGCGCCATGCCATACACGTGTCCACACGGGCGCCCGACCCTGATCGAGTTGAGCCATCGCGACCTGGAAAAGAAATTCGGCCGGGTCACATGATTGGATGTCGACGTTCAGTGTTCGACGTTCGCCAGGATTCTTGAACGCTCCCAGGATGGGGTGCCCGGGACCGCCGGATTGGATCGGAGTGCGGTAAAGATTGGCATTGAGTCGCGATGCGGCCCCTGTACCATCGAGCATAGCTGATGGCACGTATCCTCATTGCGGAAGACGAACAGGTCGCGCGCGAGTTTCTCGAGTACGTGTTGCGGCAGGAGGGCTTTGATACCCTTGGGGCGGCTGATGGTGAGATGGCCCTCAACCTGGCAAAGAAGGAACGCCCCGACCTCATGCTGCTCGATGTCATGATGCCTTTCATGGACGGGTTCGAGGTGCTGCGCCGGTTGAAGGAATCCCCGGACACCCGCGCGATCCCGGTCATCATGCTCACAGCGTGCACGGGCGATGCTGATACCTGCGTTGGCTTCGACATTGGCGCGGCGGACTACGTAGAGAAACCATTCAGCATCACCAAGCTCATGGCGCGCGTGCGCAAAGTCCTGCGCGAAGCCGGCGTCGTCACCGACGCCTCGCGGCAGTGGCCGTTTCAATAGGCATACAGAACAGGTTAGCGCATCGGAATGGAGCTCGCGAGCGCGCAGGACGTCCCCTCCCTGCCGGATCTAGCCCGCATTTTTCATGGCTCTACAGTTGTCAAGTGGCAGAATGACTTGGGTTGCCGCATAAATGCGGGCCCGGAAATTTCACCCGAAAACCGGGTGGATGGAAGTGGGCATTTCATCTGTGAAATCTCCGGGCTAGAACTGGTGCGACACCGTGAGCGCGATTCCGTGGAGGTCGAAGTTCCGGTGTTCCTCGTATCGATAGGCGGGTTGCAACTGCCAGGATCGATTCCCATTCAATTTGAGGCGGACGCCGGCACTGCGATAGTGGTCATTGGCGATCAGGCCGGGAATGGGATTGAGGCTGTCTTCATCGCCCTGGGCATAGTAGAGCGTGACCAGGGCCGACCGGTTGAATTCCCAGGACGATTGCACCAGCCAGGTTAACGACGTTTCGCCTTCGCCGGTCTCAAATTGATTGTCGGACACATATATGCGGCCTTCGACCGTGCCACGGGGATGCCATCGCCAGGTGAGACTCGGAATGAATTGCCAAACGTTTACGTCGCTATAATCCAGGAACCGGCCGTCGATTCCCGCCCACAATGTCTCCGTGAGCTTATGGCTGACCCCGCCGCCCAGCCGCCATTTCGCGATGATATCCTCGTCGTCTGCTCCTGCGGCGTTCAGCCTCAAGATCCAGTCCGTATCGAGGACGCGCGTCCAGTCCAATCCCAGTTGGTGAGCCTCCGCCTGGTACCGATCGAACCAACGATATTCGAGCGTCCATGTCTGGCGAAAGCGACGCCGCCAATACGTCGATAGGAACGCCTCCCGCCAGTCCGATAATCCCGCGCCAGACGCTGATGTGTCCCGGAGGCTATCGTATTCAAAGCCGGCAGCGATTCCCCACTCCGAGACGTCCGCCAGGGCAATTCGACCGGCGCGCGCATCCGCCGCCAAGGGGTCGTCGCGTAAAATGCTGTGATAGAGCGAACGCCCTTCGCGAATCCGGCCTTGGGCGCTTTTCACCTCGGCGGCGAGCATCTGCACTTCGATGTCTTCGGACGCCTCGGAAACCAATGGGGCGAGGGCCCGCGCGGCGGCGTTTACTTCACCTCCCCGCAGCAGAGCCGTCACCAGTCCCTTTTGCAGAGCCGGATCATCCGGCTGGATCTCGAGCCGCTCCGCGAATTCGCGCGCGGCGGCGAGCGGACGTCGGCGAGATTCCTGAGTCAAGCGGGCGATGGCGGCATCGGGGCGGCCCAGTCCGAGTTGTTCGGCGAACCGGTAGGCCTGGGCGCTTTGATCGTTATCCCCAGTGAAATCATACCAACGGGCCGCCCTCAGCCAGAGTTCGGAGTCGGGGATTCGAGCATCGAGTGCGGGAGTCAGTTGTTCCAGTGCGGCCGTCGGGTCGCCGGCCAGCGCGGCCTGCTGGGATTGTCGTTCCAGTTGCGCGAGTGAGCGCGCCGCGAGCCTTTCCCAGGGCAGCCATTGCCAATTGAACCACCACGCCGGGGACTCCAGGATTGTCCTGCGTGGCCCGGGCTCAAGATCGGCCCAGGCGGCGGCGAGAATATCGGGATTGGACCACGCCTCCGAGGGATTCCCGGTTAACAACCTCGCCAACTCCCGCGATCGTTTATGTTCCATCCAGCGCTCGGCCCGCAGCCTCAGCAACTCGGACGCATCGGGAAACTTCCGGAGCCCCTCCAGCAGGCATTCCTCCGCCTTGGCGTCCAATCCTTCCCTGCGGGCAAGCCCAGCCTGACGCGCGTAGAGTTCAGGTTCATCGAATCCTTCGGCAGCGAGTTCTTCGAGTTGTTGGCGCGCCTCGTTGCCCCGGCCCAGCCGACGGAGGATCTCACAGTATTGCAGTCGAACCAGGGGCGGGGGGCTATCGACTGCGGTCAGCCGGTGCAGCAACCTGGCCGCCTCGGACCATCGTCCCGAGGCCTGCAGTATCTGGGTTTGCGCGTAGACCGGTTCGGTTGAGTCGGGATATACCCTGGCGAGTCGTTGAAAGTTCTGGAGAGCCGTCGCGAAATCGAAACGATACTGTCGCCAGTGCGCCTGCGTGATTTGCCTGGATAGCGTTGCGATGGCCGGATCCAGGGGTTGCTCGCTCGCCCGATAGGCCTCTTCGATATCCCGCCCTCCGACGCCTCGATTCCAGCCGGAGACCAGTCCGACGATTTGACGATTCAAATCAAGCGCCGCAGCGCTGGAATCCCAGCGATTGCTCCAGTGCCGGAACCAAACCGCACGGGCCAGCAACCATTCATCCTCCAAGCTGCTCCCGGTCTGGATGGCCAGAGTGCGCAACCGGTTTTGGATCTGGCTGGCAAGCCAGACGACCCGGGCTTGTGAATCGAAGGCCGGCGCCAATTGCGCGCTCGTAGCGATAGGCGCGCTCAGGAAGGCCCACCAACCCCGCGCCAAACAATCCGTCCATGCGGCCGAATCGGGACCGGCGCGGCGGGCGATTTCATGTGCGGCGCCGGGTTCGGCCAGGAACGCGAGCTGTTCGGCGAGCTTCCCATTGGCTGCCGCTTTGAGTTCGTCGGCGGGTACCACGGGCAGTCCTTCGAGGGCGGAAGGCGAATTGGCGGACGCGTGCAAAGCGAGCCTGAGGATCTGGCTTCCCAGTTGAGGCGCCAGGGGATCGAACGCAGCGAGGAGTTCATTCGCGACGCCCGATTCTCCCTCGGCAGAGCGCATCCGCGCATCCAAGACTTGCGCCGTGCGGTCTTCCGGCTGATCGCGAAGGTATAATCGCAAAGCGTCCTTGAAGGCGTCGATATCGGCGTGGTGCAAGGCCAGGCGCAACTGTTCCTGGTGTAACAACGCAGAATGCGGCGCGATCTCCCATGCCTTGTGCAAGGCCTCTTGAGCTAATCGCGTTTCGCCGAGGAGTTGCGCCATTTGGATTTGGCCAAGCCAACCCTCAAAGGACTCCGGGTTATCCGCGGTGATTCGTTGATAATCGGCCAGGCTCCCGCTGAGCCGGCCCTCGCGACTTGCGAGCCGTGCCAGTCCCAGCCTTGCCTCGGGGCGTTCGGGGGTCAGTTGCTCGGCGCGGAGGTAAGCTGCGCGCGCGAGCGACTGCTGGTCCAATGCCCCATAACCATTGGCCGCCTCGATGAACGCGTCATAATCGGGCGCAGGGCCTTCAATCAAAGTCCGCAGCTCATTCGTGGCCTGCTCGAGATGGCCCATCCGACCGGCGCTTAGCGCGCGCAGGCCGGTCGCCCGACCAGCCCGTTCCGCGCTCGAAGGGGGACGCGAAGTCAGAACCTGCACCGGATCGGATGCATCGACACCGATTGCGATTCCCGCCAGTAACAACCCCAGCTCATCGTCGGATTGTCCGGTGCGCAGATCCTGTTGTTGCGCCCGGGTCCAGGCCCGGCTCGGCTGTCCTGTCGCGATCAAGACCCGGAGGCGAGAAACAAAGGCCAGCGGATCGTCCGGCAGTTCCCGTAACGCCTCATCGAAGAACGTCCCCGCCGTGTGCCAATCGCCGTGCCACAAATGAATCAAACCGAGCAGGGTCCGAATTTCCGGGGTGGGCGCCTCCGCAAGGAGGAGTTCGTAAATTAATTGAGCCGATTTCAACCGCCCAAGCCTGGCGAGCCATTGCGCCTCTTTCATTCGCGCCAGGCGATTTTCGGGAAAGCGATAACGGACGGCGCGCGTCTCGGTCAACGCATCCGCAATCCGTCCGCGGGCACCCGTCAAGTCGGCATGCAACATCAGCCATTCGACGTCCGTCGGGTTTTGATCCAACTGCCGTTCAATTGCAGCGGCAGCCGTCTTCAAATCACGGCGCCCAAGCGCTTCACGCACTTCGGCCGGCGAAGATGGGGCATCGGTCATTGCCGGCGCGCCGGCGAGTCCACGCAGGCCAACCAGGCAAATGCCGACCGCGCAATGAATCCAACCCCGCACGGAAGGAATCAGGACGGGTTGCTCCGTTGGGGTGGTTTCGGCGAGCCGATATCCCGATTCATCTTTTCCAACAAGTCGCGCAGGACCTCGTGTCCGAGGCGATGAACACTTTCCTCGCTGAAGGCGCCGCACGCCGCCCGGCGGGAAAGCGATCCCGCCCAACCCACCACACCGTCTTCTACCCGCACCAGTCGCAAATTGATTCCGATATTGGCCGTTTCTCCAAAACCATCTACAAACCCATATTCACCGACCGATCCCGCCAGCACCCAGTCGGCCTTGAGCGACCTTCCCACCTCCACCGCCGCGGCTGTGTTGAGGCCCAGTTGTTCTTCCCAAGGTGAAATCTCCAGCCGCCGCAATTTCGGCTTGGCATCGCCCGTATTATTATTGCTGACTTCGACCACCCGAAAACGCGCTTCCGAATAGACCAGCGTGGTCGCCAGGTCGGTCAGGATCAGCCCGGCGTTACGGTTGTGGCTTAGGTTCTCGAAGGGAATCACAGCCAGGGACGACCCGCTGGCTGGAATCGGGGCACCGATGGGGCGGCTGCTGGTGAGGGTACGGGTGGCACAACCTGGAGTGATCAGTTGAATGCCCAGAAGAACGAGGATGCATAAGTGGTTCTGAATAGGACGGGCAGGAGGGATGGGTTGAAGTTGAATCGAAACATGCATATATGTGAAGGTTGCGCCTTCGGACGTAAATAGTTAGGGTCGCGGACGTTGTTCGTTTTGCGGCGTGGCTGGAAGTTTATCGGCCTACGTACGAGCGACAAGCAAAAACGGAACAGCACCAATGGGCATCCGGCTCGGCTTAATTAACGTGTTGCCACCGAATCTCTTGCTCCGGCCTGCTTACTGCTCTCCCTTGAACTCCCGGCGGTAATGAACATCCTGATGCTCATTTGGTGGTCTTGCCTGACGCTGGCCGCCTTCTCCATCCTGGCCATGGCGGCCCTGGTCCTTCAACGTTCGAACTGGAACCGGCGGGACCGCCGCGATGCCGCCAGGCGCGAGCAGCTTAAGACACTCGCCTGGCAGCTCATGGAACATCCGGAGCACTTCCACGAACACGAGCGCGATCTGCGGGCGGACGACCGCCTCCTCCTCTTGCAGCTCTTCTCCGACCTGCTGAAAAAAGTCACCGGCAAATATGCCGAACGCTTTGTGCGAGTCATGCGCATGATGGGCATTGTCGAAGAATGCCTAAGCCGGCTAGGAGATCGGCGCTGGGTGGTACGTGCCGAATCCTGTTCAATCCTCGGCGTCTTCCCCGATCCCGCGGTTAAAATGGCCCTCTACCGGGCCTTGGACGATTCCGTGGCGGAAGTCCGGGTTGAGGCGGCACGCTCCCTGGTGCGGATGGGAGCAGTGCGGTCGGTGATGGAACTTATCCATTACCTGGTCACGGAAGATATACTGCCATCGCTTGCGGTGGTGGACCTGTTTCGGAACCTCGGGAGCGGCTCGCTCACCGAACTGCTCGATCTGTTGAAAGGAGACGCCTCGCCGGCCGCCAAAGTCGTCGTGATCGATGCGTTGGGACATTGCCAGGATCTGCAGGCGGTTCCGGCCTTGCTCGAGTTTTACGCCCATCCCCTGAAGACCATCCGGTTGGCCGCGCTGCAGTCGTTGGGCCTGCTTCGCGATCCCCGGGCCGCGCCGGCGGTGCTTTTGGCGATGACAGATTCGGACTGGGAAGTGCGGACTCAAGCCGCCATCACGGCCGGGCAGATTGGAGTGAATGAATCGGCGCCACTGTTGGAGAAACTCCTCGAGGACGAGCATTGGTGGGTGCGCTATCGCGCGGCGGAGGCGCTCTACCGCGTAGGTGGCCATGGCATCCAGGCGTTGCACGCCGCCGCCAGGCGCGCCCACCCTGTGGCCGCCGAGATTGCCTGGGGAGTTTTGCGGGAGAAAGGACTGGCGGCATGATGCTGGCCTTTTCCTGGCGCGGCTTTTTCCTCTCGGGCGTGCACCTGGTCGATGCCTGGGTGCTGGCCACGCTTGGTCTCTATGCGGGCTGTTATCTGCTCCAGTTGGCCGCGGCCCTGATCGAGGCGCGACGCAGCATGCGCCAGGTCAAGAGCATCCCGCCCTGGTGGATGCTCAGTAGCAAAGTCACCCTTCCCATCTCCCTCTGTGTCCCAGCCTACAACGAGGAGAAAACAATTGTCGACAGCCTGCGTTCCCTGCTCGCGCTCCACTATCCGGATTTCGAAGTTATTGTCTGCAATGACGGTTCCAAGGATAAGACCCTCCAGGTCTTGATCGACGCCTTTGACCTCAAGCCTTCGCCTCGCGTCTATGCCCTGAGCGTTCCCTGCAAGCCGCTTCGCGGCGTTTACCAAAGCGCCCGATTCTCCCGTCTCACGGTGATCGACAAGGAAAACGGCGGCAAATCCGACGCCATCAACGGCTCGGTGAACCTGTCGCGCAATCCACTGGTTTGTGTGGTTGATGCCGATTCCATGCTCGAACCCGACGCGCTATTGCGCCTGGTGCGGCCTTTCATCGCCGAGCCGGAAGAGATGGTGGCAGTGGGTGGAAAGATCCGGGTCGTGAATGGATGCGAGATCCGCTCGGGCCGGGTGGTTCAGACCGGCATTCCCAGGAAGCTCTTGCCCTTAATGCAGACGGTCGAGTACATCCGTTCCTTTCAAATTGCCCGGTTATCCTGGAGCCAGTTCCAGTGCGTCACGATTATCTCGGGCGCATTCGGGCTGTTCAAGCGCTCGGCAGTGGTCCAAGTGGGCGGGTTTTTGCACAACACCGTGGGAGAAGATATGGAGTTGACCGTGCGCTTGCATCGGTATTACCGGGAAAACAAAATCCCCTACAAGATTCGTTACCTGCCGGATGCCATCTGTTGGACGGAAGTCCCTGCGAGTCTCAAGATCCTGCGGGCGCAACGGTCTCGCTGGGCCAGGGGCATGCTTGAAGTGCTTTACCGACATCGGGGTATGATTTTTTCCTCGCGGTATGGGGCGGCCGGGGTGTTCGGTTTGGGTTATTTCTTTGTGTTCGATGCCATCGGCCCGATCATCGAATGTCTCGGTTACTTCATCATTCCCACGTGTTGGCTGGCCGGAATGTTGAACACACCGTTTTTCCTCGCCTACATGGGATTGCTCTTCGCTTTCGGCGTCTTCGTGAGCGTCGGCTCCCTGTTTCTCGAAGAATTGACCACCTCCGAACGCACCCGACCGCAGGATTTGTTGATCCTCTCTCTGGCGGCACTGGCGGAGAATTTCGGTTATCGCCAGCTCAATACCTTTTGGCGCATCGAAAGTTGGTGGCAGTTCCTCCGGAAAAAACGCGGCTGGGGCACGATGGTCCGTGCCGGGTTCACCAAGCAAACCGCCCAACGGCCCGCCTGATTACTGCGACCCCGGCAGCGTCTCCTCAAAACGGGCATTTTGCTCAAGGAAATCGAGCACTTTCGCCGAGATGATCTGTTCTTCGACCTCTGCGAGCCCGTTGCGTTCCTGCAGTTGCTTCACCATCTTCTCGGTCTTGATCTGGTAATGTTCGGCGAGGAGGACGATCCGGTGCGCTACTTCGTCGCGTTCTGCCTTGATGCCCTCCTTTTCGGCGATACGGCCAAGGACAAAGGAGGCTTTGACGCGGTCTTTGGCGCTATTATTGGCCACCGCGAAGATGCGTTCCTTGTTCTGGTCAATCGACTCGCGGGAGGCGCCGCGTTCCTGGTTCTCGCGCACGATGTCGTAGACGACGTTCTTGGTCTCGCTTAACACCACCGACTCCGGGAGTTCGCACGTCACTCGATTTAAAAGCTCCCGCACCAGTTGATCGCGCGTGTCGCGCTTGAGCTTGTGCTGCAGCTCGTTCTCCAGATCACGTTGGACCCCCTGCCGCAACTCCTCCACCGACGCCGCGCCGTAAGCCTGGGCAAGCTGATCGTCGAGCTCCGGAAGTTGCTTTTCTTTCACCTGCACGATCTCCACCTCATAGACTCCGGTCAATCCCGCCAGCTGCGTTGCCACGAAATCTGCCGGATACTGGACCGTTACGGTCCGTCTCTCACCGGCGGAGGCGCCCACCAACTGTTCCGTGAAACCGGGAATGAAAGAATCCTGCGCGACATGCAGCCAAAAATCCTTCTTCTCCGCCAATCCGCGCGCGGTTGGGGCGGTATCCGTGATCGGTTTGCCGTCGCACGTCCCCTGGTAATTGACCACCACAAAATCTCCGCTCTGGACCGGGCGCGACACGTCCACGTAAGTGGCTCGTTGTTCCAGCAGTATGCCCACCGCCCGCTCGACATCCTCGGGTGTCACGATCCGCACTTCGCGACGGACCGGCAGGCCCTTGTAGTCCGGCAACTCGAATTCCGGCGCGGTTTCAAAGGTGGCCGTGAATTGCAGCGTTTTGCCGCGCTCGAACTGGGTTTCCTCGACATCGGGCCGACCCACCAGATTCAAGTTTTGCTCGCGAAGGGCGTCGCGAAAGGATTCCGACATGAGTTTGTGGCGGACTTCATCTTGAATGTGGGAGGCGAAGGCTTTGATGATGAGATGGCGCGGGGCTTTACCCGCGCGAAAGCCCGGCAACCGCGCCTGCCTTTGGTACTCGCGCGTGACTTCTTCAAACGCCGCGTCCACTTTCTCGGTCTCCACTTCCACCCGCAGGAGCTTCTTGCAGGGGGCCAAATTCTCCACCGTCACATTCACGTTCAATCCTTTCGATGCCAACGCCCAGCGTGCGTCCGGAGTGGGATGCGCTTCCGCGTAGCCGTAAGCGGTGAACCCTAGGTACGACCCTTTCTCGCGTCAAGCCCGGTTGAAAAACCGTAAGGGCCGCATATCGTCACGCCATTCCTTGGCCGGTGGCCGCGCTTTTGTAAGGGCGCCCTGAGCTGCCCCGCCGCATCAGGCCGCGGACTTCTGGATCCGGATGCCGCACGCGTTCTGCGCATCAACCCATTGGCCCGCGGGTGACTCCCAGATGATGGATCAGCTTGAGCTCGCGCCATAAGGCCACGCCTTCGCGCTTCCCCGCCAGCAGTTCCTCATACATCCGCACCGTTCGCCGGACTTGCTCGGCGGTTTCATCTAAAAACTCCACTCGAAAACGCCGGGCGCCGCATTCTATGAACCGCCGCACATGTTCGGCGCCGGTTTGCGCCCTGGCATTGTACACCGTGTTGCGGCATCCGGCGTCGGCCTTAACCGGATGCTCGGCGCCGACGCGATCGCGCAGGCGCAATTGGTGCCGGTCACACGGGCGACCGCAATTGGTGTAGTCCGTGCCCTGGGACAAAAACGCGCAGAACACGCAATGTTCCATGTGAAACATCGGCATGTGCTGGTGCAAGATGATCTCGAACCAATTTAGCGGCGCAGCTCCCAATAACGCCGTCAACTCCGCGTGATTCAAGTCACTCGAAGCCGTCACCCGCTCCAATCCCCAGCGCGCGATGAAATATTCTGCTGAGAGCGGGTTGGCGACATTCAGCGAATAATCGCCAATCCGCCGTTCTCCGGCGAAATAGGTTAAATGGTCGTAGTTCCGGACCAGGTAGCCGTCCGCGCCGCACGATCGCACCTGATTGAGAATCCACTCCTCACCAACCTTGTGGATGCGCGGCGGCGCCACGAAAATGGCCGGCCACGGCGATCCCTCCCTTGAATATTCCGCGGCCACCACTCCCTGGCGGGCCCGGAAAAGGGCGACCGCCTCCCGATATTTTTTCGGGTCTTCAAATTCGCAATACACGGTCCGCACTCCCGGATCCAGAACCGCCTCCAGTTGCTCGAAGGTCCGAACCAGGATGAGCAACTCCGGTTCGGCCGGACTTTGCACCGACACCGGGTTCGCGGCAGGCTCAAGGATGCGGCGGCCAGGTTGCAGCGACCAGGGCGGGAGACGTCCCCACTCGTGGTCCATCAACTCCACCAGGGTGCGGCGTATCCGGTTTAATTCGCTGACGGGAACCAGGACCTGGCCATCAATCCGATTCTCGAGCATACCCAATCGATACGATGTCCCGCCCAGCCGTCCCAATTGTTCCCTCAACAGGGCGTCGGTCAAGGGTTGACGCTCCGCCACCGACAGCATCATTGCGGATTGCGCCTTGACGTCACGACCCCACTCGTCCCGCATCGTCACCTTCAATGGTTCCGCGGCACGGCCTTCGACCCGGATGTTGACGCTACGGCGGAATCGCGGAGTATCACCCGCATAAGTCGACTGTAACTCCCGATTCAACTCCGGGTCGTCGGTTTTCCATACTTTATCGCCCGGTCTGATCCGGTGAAATTGGATGCGCCCCTGACCGAAACTGAGGCCCGCTTCGTCCGGCCCGCATTTCCCCGGCTTCCAATCGATGGTGTAAACCCGTCCACCTTCCTCGATCAAATCCGGTCGGCCACCGTCAAAAACCACGCCATCCCCTGGTTTGAGGGGACCCTGAAGTTTGATCATGATTCGGGGGACGCTCACTCGTGTGACTTCGCCGAGGTAGACGCCGCGTTTCTTGCCAAAACGCCCGTGCACGAGTTCCTGGTTGTTAACGCCCTTCAGCCAGCCGGTATACAGGCCTCGAGAAAACGCCATCTCCATTTCGTATTGCGAGGCGTGATCCACCTGCCATGTCCGCGCGGGTTCATCCGGGCCGGGGGATTCCGCGTCCATCGCATGGCAGATTTGATCGATGGCATTACGGTAGATGCGCGTGATATTTGCCACGTATTCGGGCGACTTCAGTCGACCTTCGATTTTCAAGGAAGCGACCCCGGCATTCAACAAATCCGGCAACATTGCGATGCCGGCCAGGTCCTGGGGACTCAACAGGTAATGCCGGTCTCCCAAATTCACCCGCGCGCCGTCCGAGATCAGTTCGTAGGGCAGCCGGCATGCTTGCGCGCATACCCCGCGGTTCGCCGATCGCCCACCCAGCGATTCGCTGGTCAGGCATTGACCCGAATAGGCCACGCACAGGGCGCCATGCACAAACACCTCGATCGGCATGGGGCCCGAGGGTACAGCCACGTTTGACCAGGATCGATTGTATCCGTTCGATCTCATGAATCGGCACCTCCCGCCCCAATACCACCACACTGCAGCCCAACTCCCGCGCAAACTCCACTCCCGCCGCGCTCGTGACCGTCATCTGCGTCGATGCATGAATCGGGAAATCCGGCGAAATCCTCCGGATTAACCGGCAGATCCCCACATCCTGCACGATCGCAGCGTCCACCCCCGCGCCGATGATCGCCCGCAACTGCTCCTCCGCCTCGGCCAACTCGCCCGTGAAGACCAGGATGTTGAAACTGACATACCCCCGAACTCCACGCCGATGCAGAAACTCCATCAACGCCGGGAGATCCGATTTCGTGAAGTTCTTTGCCCGCATCCGCGCATTGAATGCGTCCAAACCGAAATAAATGGCATCCGCGCCGTTCTCCACCGCCGCCCGCGCGCATGCCCAGTCGCCGGCCGGCGATAATAGCTCCGGTCGCTTCGTGCGCGGGCGCTCCGCATTCCGTTCATCCGTCGCGCCGGCCGTCGACGACTCCCGAAGTTCTCTTTCTCCGTTACTCATCTACGAAGGGCACACTACCCTGTGCGCAACCCGCCGACAAAGTGGAATCGGATCGAGGTTTCCTTTTCAAATCCGCACGGTAGTTTCCCCTCATGCGCGTACTCATCGTCGGATGCGGCTACGTCGGCCTGCCTTTGGGAAGATTACTCGTTGAACGCGGTCATTCCGTCGTTGGAATTCGGCGCTCGCCCGCAGCCGGGGACGATCTTCGTGCCGCCGGCATTGAACCCGTTCACGTCGATATCACTCGTGCCGGAGATCTTCGTGAACTCGCCGGTCCGTTTGATTGGATTGTCAATACCGCGGCCTCCGCCCGCGGTGGCGGCGTTGAGGATTATCGCCAGGTCTATTGCCAGGGCACGCGCCATCTCCTGGACTGGCTCGCCGGACATCCGCCGCGCAAGTATGTCTACACCGGCAGCACCAGCGTCTACGGTCAGGACGACGGGTCGCTCGTCAAGGAATCCAGTCCCACAATACCCTCCGCCCCCACCGCCCAGGTCCTGGTCGAGACGGAGGCCCTTTTGCTCGCCGCCGCCCAAACCGGCTTTCCCGCCGTGATCTTACGCGTGGCCGGGATCTACGGGCCCGATCGCGGGCATCTCTTCCAGCAATACCTGAAAGACGAGGCGCGCATCCCCGGCCCGGGTCTCCGCCTGCTGAACATGATTCATCGGGAGGATCTCCTCGGCGTGATCCTCACCGCCCTCGAAAGCGGGCGTCCGGGCGAAATCTACAATGCTGTGGATAATGAACCGGTTGCTCAGATCCATTTCTTCCGATGGTTGTCCGAGACGCTCGGTAAATGGATGCCCCCCTTCGCCCCGGAAGAAACCGAGCCGGACCGCAAGCGCGGTTTGACGAACAAGAAAGTCTCCAACCGCAAACTGACCATGGAACTCGGGTACCGGTTCAAATACCCCACCTTCCGCCAGGGCTACACCGCCGAAATTCAGCGGCTCACCGAAGCCGGCCTGCTCGATATTTCACCGGAACCCCGCTGAGACCCCGTGAGACCCTGGTCCACGGCGAGGCCACTTTCCAAAGGCTCATTCCATTTCCAAACCGGCAATCGCATCCGAGCCGTGAGCTCGCGACCAGTTCCAATTCCTCCATGATATTTGCGGCAGGAATTTCCGCTTCTTAGCCAGCCGGCCACGGATTTCCGCTTGAGTCTCCGCCGATAGTTGGGGGAGCACCGCAACAAGGGCCGGGAGCGAGTCGGCGCTCAGACTCGAGGCGTAAGCGCTGTCGAAGGCGCGTCCGGCATTTGCCGCATTCCGTGCATTTGCGCGAATGATCCAGGCATCGGGATTGGCGAGGTGCAGGCCGAAGACAACGAGCCCGGCGGCCACGAGCGCCCCGCTCACAAAGCGGCCCCGGTCCCCGCGCAGGACCGTGAGGGCAAACCAAACGAGCACGGCGGCGAGCCAGAACATGAAGACCATCGTGTAAAACCGCAGCTCGGTCAGCCCGAACTCGACCCGATACAACCGCATCCGGTAAAACGCGGAAGCCATGATCACTGAAAGCAGCCCAATCATCACCAACGCCAGAAACCGAAATGTCATCGGGGCCCGGTCGTGATCACGCAGCCAATCCAGAAACAGCAGAAACGGCAGAACCAGGCAGGCGACGGTCACGAGTTGAAAAAAGCCTTCGCGCGCATATTCGGCGTAGGTAACGCCGAGAGTGCTTTCGACCAGTCCGGCCCCGCCAAACAAATATCTGAACTGCACAATCACGAAGGTTAGAAACAGGAGATTCAGCACCGCCAACAACGTGCAGAGCTCGACAGTGCCGAGTCCCTTGAAACGCCGTTCCCAGGTGAGCAAGGCGGGATCTCTTCCCGCAATGCCACAGTCCTCAGATACCCGCCGGCAGCCCACATGGTTCCGCCGAACATCACGATGTGCGGCATCCATTCCTCCAAATGAAAATGAAAGAACTCGCCGACCAAACGCCGATACGCCCCATCGGCGGCCACAAACAACCCGCCGAAGAGAATCACCAGGGGAAGCGAGAGGGCAAGACCCGCCAGCACGGCCGGGGTATGTCGGAAAACCGTGTGGCGCGACAGGCCAGTCCATTTAACGTCCCGGGCCAGGAGCTGGGGAAAGCCTATTGCCGTCAGCCCGGCGGCAGTTGCCAGGCCCCCGGCGCATTTGGACAAGCCGGCATCGCCTAGGTTTCCCCCGCGGTTCAGCCAGGCCAGCAGAGCGGCGCTCACGCAGAAGCCGAGGGCGTCGAGGCCCCGCAGAACGGGGGAATCCCGCCATGCGATCCCGCAGGCGAAGAGGAACAGGGTGGCGGCCAGCGCGAGCTTATCGGGTTGCAGAATCGTGGTTCGCGGTCCCGCCAACACCGCCACACCGGACAAGAGCATCAGGGTCCACAACACGATGTTCAGGCCCCAGGGCATCGCGCGAAGCAACACATCCCCCAATAGTCCAAGGAACAGTGCCGCGATAAATAAGCGGCTGCCGATTTCAATTCTGGATTCGTTCATAAGCAACACCATTGGGGCTGACTCCGACCATAGGCCCTTTCAAACCCCGGCCGAGACGATCGGCGGATCAAACGCCACTGGCACCGGTTTCCTATTTGTGCCTGCGGTGGCGAGCTGGCGACGCCACGACCGGCGGCGGAGCCGGGCCCACTCGAGGAAGGGACGCCAGGCGGCGCTAACCAGCCGGTGTTTGATCAACAGTGGCCAGAGCCAATTCGACCGCTTGTACAACAATGCGGCGGCCAGGTAGGGTAGCACGAACGCGCGCTCCCGAGGGCGGCGCCGCCAGACTGAAGCCGGCGAGAATAACCGCCGATACAACCAATCGTACCCGAGTTCGAGATGTTCGGGGGTCATTTGTTTGGGTTTGAAGACCGCGTGTGCGGTGTCGTATTTCGCCCAGTCCCGATGCAGCAGGCGGTCCCCGGCTTCGAGTTCACGAAAGAACGGCGTGCCCGGATAGGGGGTCAAAATGTGAAATGTGGCGCATTCGAGCGACTGCTCCTCGATCCACGCGGCGGTCTTGTGAAAGACGTCGGGACCGTCCTCGTCGAATCCCAAAACGAAACTACCGTTTACGGCGATGCCGTGGTCATGGAAGATCTTCACGCGAGGCGCGTAATCCGCGACCCGTGGGCCGCGCTTGCGCGCATGATCCAGGTTCGCGTCCGACAGGGTCTCAAAGCCGATGAAGACTCCGGTGCAACCCCCCAAAGCCATCGCGCGGATCAGTGTGGGATCGTTGGCAACGTCCAGACTGACGGCGGCGCTCCAAATCTTGTCGAGAGGTTGCAGCGCGTGACACAGAGCCCGGAGGTACTCGGGATTCGCGCCGAGGTTGTTGTCGACAAACACCACATAAGGCTGGCGATCGGCCCGCAACTGAGCACGGATGTCTTCGACCGTGCGTGCCCGGTACGGCAGGCGCAAGCCCCGCGTCGAGAGGTAACAGAAGCCGCAGCGGTTTTGGCATCCGCGCGTGGCGATTACGCTGGCCGTCGTCAGGAAACTGCAACCCGGCACCAGGTCGCGCCGGGGATGCGGATCACGGGCGTACTCCCCTTCGAAGCTGCAATCGTAACGGCCCTTCAAGCAATTCCGCTCAACGTCGTCGAGAATCTCGGGCCATAGCGCGACGCCGTCGCCCAGGGCGATCGCATCCGCATGCCTGGCCGCTTCGTTCGGACAGGATTGGACGTGAAGTCCACCCAGGATCACTTGGGCGCCCAATTCTTGATAGGCCGCCGCGAAGGCGTATGCGCGGCCGGCGAAAGTCAGATGAACCGTGATGCCGACGACCTCGGGGATGGGTTCGCTTGGCGGGCTCCCTTGCAATAGGTTTTCATCCCAATAGGCGACCTTCCATCCGGCGGGTGTTGCCGCGGCAATGCTGGTTAAGGCTAGCGATGGTGTGAGCACATGCTTGCCGAAACTGCCTCGCGGGTCCTTGGGATAGAAGGGATTGATCAAAAGCACCGAACGCCTTTCGATCTTTAGGCTTTCACTCGCAAGGCCGGTCGTCGGCAACGACGGCGCACGGAACATGGATTTCGGCCGCCACAGCCGCGCGCGTGGCTGGTAGAATGGATCGTCCGGCACTCGCTGCCAGATCCGGCGCCAGATCTCGGGCTGTGTCCATGAAGTCCAAGGTTTGGCAATCTCGGCTCGGCCTCCGCCTCATCGCCGCTCCAGGGCATGGGCCGCCTCCGGCACTCGTGCTGGTTCGCGGCCGGCCCAGGGACGATCCCAGTCTTCCTCGGCAGGTTTATCATCGGCGAATGCCCTCAGCTTAAGCTCCACAGCATCGATGACTTCGTCGGGCGTGGAAGTCCCCGCGGTGAGACCGACCTCGGAAGCGCCAGCGAACCAGGCCTGATCGAGTTCAGCGGCCGTCTCGATCTGGTATACTCGTGCGCCCTGCTGTCGGCAGGTTGCCGCGAGCTGGCGGGTATTGTTGCTGTGCGCGCCCCCAACAACCACAATCACGTCGCAATGCCGAGAGAGTTCGTCCGCGGCGCGTTGCCGTTGTTTGGTCGGCTGACAAACAGTGTCTACCAAACGGACCTCCGAACGCGGGAAACGCTGACGCAATCGGGCCGTGAGTTCGCGCACGCGCACGATCGGCTGCGTCGTCTGGGCCACCACTCCAATTCGGGGTCGCTCTGTCATCGCGTCGATGTCCGACTCGTTGAGGATCACGTCGAACTCATCGAGATCCTCCGTGAGCCCCCGCACCTCCACATGGTCGCGTAACCCAACGATGACCGGATGAAAACCCGCGGCGACCAGGGACTTCAACGCCTGATGCGCGACCCGCACCAGGGGACAGGTCGCTTCCACAACCTCCATCCCGCGCGCCCGAGCGTGGTCGATCCGTTTATCGGATGCTCCATGGGCCGTGATCAGGTACCTGCGGGCGTGCGGACGTGATTCATGTCCGTCTCGATCTGAATGCCCTTATCGCGCAAGCGATCGAGCACGGTGGGGTTATGGACGAGGTCGCCGAGGACGGTGACGGGGGATTGGCGGGCGAGATCGAGCGCGAGTTGGATGGCGTCGCGAACGCCGAAACACATACCGAGGTGGGAAGCACGATGGATATTCATAACATGAGGATAGAGGAGGAGATCTGTTGGCTTTGCGCTGCAAAGCTTATCGGGTCGTCTGATCGCCGGAATCTCATCACGCGCTCCTCCTAGTTCACGCTCAGACTTGCCCCCGCGTTTGATCCACTATTTGCTCGAGCAACCGCAGATATTCCCCAAACGCCGCCCGCCCGTTCTCGGTCAGGGTGAATGTGGTGAGCTGGCGCCCGGATTGAAAGGCCTTCGTCACCGCAACGTATCCCGCCTCCTGCAGCGTTCGGGCATGCGCCGTGATGTTCCCGTCGGTCATCCCGAGACTGTCCCGCAATTCGGTAAACGAAAGACGCGCCGAGGCGGCCAACATCGACATGATCGCCAAACGCCCCTTCTCGTGGATGACGCGGTCCAACTGGAGAAACGGTTCCGGGTTCACGAGATATTATCGCGTGACTCAGTGACCTGCAGGTAAACCCCATAAGCGAGATGGAATCCGCCAAATGTCGCCGCCATCAAAAAATGCGCGTTGCGCAACGAAGGCATGCCCGAGGCATAGCTGCGCTCGTTCAAGATCAATAGACACAGGCAGCCGGCGCCAAAAAAGATCCAACCCAACCAGGTGATCCCGCGGCTCGTGAAAAATCCCGCGGCGTGCAGCGCGCAACCGTAAATCACCATCCAGATACCGGGCAGCCACCACATTTGCAGGGGATCCCTCCAGGCCGGCCACGCCGCCAGAACGCCTGCCATCCCACCCGCGACCAACGGCGGCAACAAGGCGCGGCCCACCCGGCGCATCGGCGGCGACCAAAACGGTTCGCGGTCGCGCAGGGCCTGGCGACGGATCAATAACAGGGCGCCTGCCAGGCCAACCCCCGCCACGCCCATCCAGTACCATCCAAAGACTCCCGGATGGGTCAGGTCTGCGATCCAGCCCACCGCCCCGGCCACGCAACCGAGGGCGCCGGTGAGGAGCGTGATGGGTGCGAGGGCCCGACGATAGAGGGCGGTGCGCTCCATGAGGGTGCGGATGGCTTCGAGGTGACGGATGGCCTCACGGGGATCCATGGGGAAGACTTTGCATCGCAAAGCCAGTTTGTCAAGCCGATCGCCTTCCCCTTTCTTGATCAATTCCTCCCCTCCCCCCATCGCTTTTCCACTTCCTCCCGACTTCCGCCGCCCTTACCCGGCCTGCATGCAAGCAAAAAAAGCAATCCACCCGGCATAAAAAATCGCGAGGAGAAAGGATTTGGATTTGGCGCTCCGCTCCGAACGGCGTAGGGTCCCGGCGTGCCCCGGAACTTGCGGGGCGAGGCAGTGGATGAAGCGCGATGGCCATCACGTCAAAGTCAGCGCCCCGATCCAGCGAGCGTCTGGCGGGCGACGCGCGCGAGTTCGCGCGGAGGCTGGGTTCCCCGCTGGACCCGGCAGGGTTGGCTTGCATCCTGGCAACGTCGGGCTTGCCGGCGGTGGTGGACGTGCCCTCGCTTCGGGTTTTTCTTTCGACCTACGTCACCTCGATATTGATCCCTGAGGAATTGCCGATGGTATGCCGGGGGTTCGGCCATGCCTCGCGGGGTGAGACCCGCGAATTGATCGAGTTGGATCGGAACCATGCGCCCACGGGTCTTCCGGGCGCCATGCTGGAGGCGAGTCAAATGGTCGGCCGCGCGCATCTTGGACGGATGCGTCCATTACGAGGGGAGCGTCGGGTGCAGCGGTATTGGAAGGCGGTGCAGCGTGGGGATGCTCATGCGTGGCATACCGTGGTATATGGTTTGGTACTGGCGGTGTATGGCTTACCGTTGCGGCAAGGGCTCCTCCATTTCGGCTGTCAGACGATCCGTGGTTTTCTGAATTCCACCTGCGAACGTCTCGTGATCGAGCCGCCGCAACTCCACGCCCTCGAGCAGGAATTGGAAACTCCGCTGGCGCCCGCGATGGACAGACTCCTCGCGGGTTCTCAAGGCCCGAACCTGCGCGCACTTTGAGCCCGGTTTCGGATCGCTTTTCCCCGGGCGTAAATCGTATCGCTTCCAACCCGACCGGAATCTCCGGTGACCTTGACGCTACCATGAGCCTCCATTACGGTCGTGAGCAATGAATGGCTGGGGTTGGCGCCTATTGGTGATCGTGAGCGCCCTATTTCTGTTTCCTTCCGACTGTCCAGCGCCCCTGGTCTACCAACCCGGTGCGGGCTGGACATACGAGGCGCCCGGCACCGAAGGCAAATGGACCCGGATGCGCGCCAAGGACCAATTGGCGGTGGCCGAATCGGCATTTGCGGAGAAGGAATACGATCAGGCTTATAAAGCCGCGGAACGCACGGTGAAGGTCTGGCCATTGTCGGATTATGCGCCGCGGGCGCAGTATTTGGCGGCGCGCTGCCTGGAAGCCAAGGGCAAAGACGAAAAGGCCTTCAAGGCCTATCAGTTTTTGTTGCAGCAATATCCCAAAGTGGAGATGTACCAGGAGGTCCTTCAGCGGCAGTTCGAAATCGCCAACAAATACTTGAATGGAAAATGGTTCAAGCTGTGGGGCTTGATCCCGGCATTCCCCTCCATGGACCGCACCGTAAAGATGTACCAATCGATCATCGATAACGGCCCATATAGCCCCGTCGCACCTCAGGCCCAGTTGAATATCGGCGCCGCGCGCGAGAAGCAGTCCTCGTTCTTCAACAAGACGGATCCCTTTCGCGAAGCGGTGAAGGCCTATAACACGGCGGCCGACCGTTATTTTGACAACATTAAGGTCGCGTCGGAGGCGGCGTTCAAAGCGGGCAATGCCTATTACGTGCAATCAGAAAAGGCCGATTACGACCAGAGCATGGCGGGGCAGGCCATCTCGACGTTCACCGATTTTCTGGCCCTGTATCCGACGGATCCACGCGCCACCGCCGCCCAGAGCATGATCCGCGAACTGAAGGCGGAACAGGCCCGGGGCTGTTTCGTAACCGCCCGCTATTACGAGAAGAAAAAACGCTGGAACGGCGCCCTCATCTATTACAATGAGGTGAGCGTCAAGGATCCGAATTCACCGTACGCGAACCAGGCAAAGCTCAAGATCGAAGAAATCCTAAATCGAACTGCCCAGCGAACCGCCCAGCGCTAATCCGCAGTATTCATGAGCGAGCAAACCCGGTTCATATCTCCGCCCCGATGGGCCGTCGCCGGGCTGCTGCTGACCGTTGTTCTCGTATTTGGCGCCGGTTGCCGCGGTTATCGGCTCGGTGCCACCAATCCCGAGCTGACACAGGGCAGGACGATCCAGGTGCAGTTCTTCGAAAACCGCACAATCGAGCCGGGTCTCCCCGAGGCCATGAACCGGGCCCTTCGGCAGGAAATCCAGCGCGATGGCGCTTATCGACTCCGAACCGGCGGTGACAGCGATGTCCTCGTCTCCGGCGTCATCACCGGTTTCGAACGCCGTCCGCTCGCCTTTCAACCCACCGATGTCATCACCGCAACGGACTACGATTTGCGCCTCACGGCCCAAATTACTGCGACTGAGCGCGTTGGCGGGCGGGTCCTGCTCGAACGCAAAATCATCGGCCGAACCAGCGTCCGGCTGGGAAGAGACCTCCCGAGTGTCGAGCGCCAGGCCCTGCCGCTGCTCGCGGAAGATTGGGCCCGCCAGGCGGCCGATGCCTTGACCGAGGGCGGCTGGTGAAATGAAGTTCTTCAATCGCCAGCGTCGCACCGCACGCCAATCCTGGTGCTTGAACTCGGGTTTTATCTACGCCGCGTTATTGGCCCTCTCGCTGGTCGTGGCCAAGACCCTTAAATACTCCGGCGGTGGCGGCAGCCAGGATCTTCCGTGGGCGATCCTGATCATCCTGGCTTCGGGTATGATCGGCGGGCTGCTCTGGCAAGTGGGGAAGGGCATGTTCGACTTCAGGGCAAAGGCCAAACGCAATCGCCGCGCGCGCGAAGAAACCGGGACGAACGACGATCCGTGCCCGTAGGCTCAGAGTCCTTGACGTCGGCTCGAAATGCCTGAGCCGCCGGCTGAGGCCAGCCGGCCTACAAGAGGCGCGTATGTTGTAGGCCGCGTGCCCTCACGCGGTGGGATGGTCGCAGCGAGTTTTTCAACCCTTATTCAGTTTGACCGCATGGAGTCAGGATGTCTGAGGCTGCCGGCTGCACTGGCTCCTTGACTCCATCCGGCTGCCTCACTATCCGTTACCCATGAACTCCATTTTAGATACTTTGGCCGGGAACGCGCATCATCCATCCCGTTCCGCCACGCGTCGCGAATTCCTGAAAACTTCCAGCGCCGCGGCAATGGGCGGATTGCTCGCCGCGAATTTGAGTCTGCCGGGGCAACTGCGTGCCGCGACGGCGGGTGACACCCTGCGCGTGGGCCTCATCGGCTGCGGCGGCCGCGGCACGGGCGCCGCCAACCAGGCCTTGACTGCCGACAAGAACGTCGTCCTGACGGCGTTGGCCGACGTCTTTGAGGAACCGCTCAAGAACAGTCTGGCCACCCTCAAGAGCGCCATGCCCGATCGGGTCAAGGTGGATCCCGATCATCGCTTTGTCGGGCTGGATGCCTACCAGAAGGTCATCGATAGCGGAGTGGATGTCGTGTTGCTCTGCACGCCCCCCGGATTTCGGCCAATCCATCTCGCGGCGGCGGTGGCGGCCGGCAAACACATCTTCTGCGAGAAGCCGGTGGCCACAGATGCTCCCGGCATCCGGTCAGTCCTGGCTTCGGTGGAAGCAGCGAAGCAGAAACAACTCGCGCTGGTGGCCGGTTTCTGCTGGCGCTATGATCATCCGCGTCAGGAATTCTTCAAGCGCATCCATGATGGCGCGATCGGCGAGCCCCGCGCCATCTACGGCACTTACTACACGGGACCGGTCAAGCCAATGCCGCCGGCCAGTGAACGCCCGTCCGGAATGACGGATCTCCAGTGGCAATTGCACAACTGGTACAATTTCGTCTGGATCTGCGGCGACAGCCTGGTCGAGCAAGCGGTGCATAGCGTGGATAAAATGGCTTGGGCCATGAAGGATGTCATGCCCGTCAAAGCCGTGGCGGTGGGAGGACGGCAAATCGCGGCCCACGGCGGGAATATCTACGATCATTTTGAAGTGAACTACGAATACGAAGGTGGGGCCCGGGGATTCCTCGCCTGCCGCCAACAAACCGGCTGCTACAGCGAGAACAACGACTATTTAATGGGCGAAAAGGGGTTTGCCAATATCCGGTCCGGCAGGTTGGAGATTAAGGCCGGCGGCACGCCCTGGCGCTACTCCGGACCAACCAACGACATGTACCAGACGGAGCACGACGAGATGTTCGCTTCGATCCGCGCGGGAAAACCGATCAATGACGGACATCGCATGACCCAATCCTGCCTCATGGCGATCATGGGCCGCATGGCCGCCTATTCCGGGCAGGAGATTACCTGGGATCAAGCGCTCAATTCCCAGGAGAAACTCGTTCCCGACGCATTCAACTGGAACATGAAACTCGAAGTGCCACCGGCCGCCGAACCGGGCCGGACCAAATTTGTGTGATGGCCCCGGTTCCGCGGCCCGCTCACGACCATGTGGCCCGCAGATTCTCGGCGATGGCGAGGAAGGCCTTGGCCGGAGGCTGGCCCGGCTCGCTGACGACTACCGGCGTGCCCGCATCGCCGCCAATTCGTATCTCCGGGTAGAGCGGGATTTCGCCGAGAAAAGGCAGGGTTTGACGTTTGGCTTCGGTTGCCCCGCCGCCGTGGCCGAAGATTTCGATGCGTTGACCTTCCGGGGTTGTGAAATAGCTCATGTTCTCGATCAGGCCAAGAATGGGCACATTCACTTTCTGGAACATGGCGATGCCCTTGCGAACCACACCTATCGAGGCTTCCTGCGGCGTCGTTACTATCACGCCGCCATCCAACGGAACGGTCTGGCAGAGCGAAAGCTGCGCGTCACCCGTCCCTGGCGGCAAGTCCACCAGCAAACAATCCAGACTCCCCCAGTCCACCTGCATCACAAATTGTTGGATCGTCTTCATGATCATCGGCCCGCGCCAGATCACGGGTTGATCGGTATCCAGTAGGAACCCCATACTCATCAACTTCACCCCGTGGTTCGCCGGGGGAATCAACTTGTCATCCAGACTCAGCGTCGGCCGTTCGTTAATGCCCATCATCAAGGGAACACTCGGCCCGTAAATGTCGCAATCCAACAACCCAACCTGCAGACCGAGCTGCCGGAAGCCACACGCGAGATTTACCGCCACCGTCGATTTGCCTACCCCGCCCTTGCCGCTCGCCACCGCAATGATCCGCTTCAGCCCCGGTACCCTCTCTCGTTTCGCCCAGGGATCGGCAGCCGCGGTGGGTTGACCGCCTTGAGCGGCCGGCTGCCGGACGTGCACGGTCACCGTTGCCGCGTCGGAGGCCCGTCGGAGAACGGCTTCGCATTCCAATTTGATCTGCTTCGCAATTTCCGGATCGGCGGTTGTGAGTTGAAGCGCCACTTCAACCTGCCCAGCCTGGACAACGATTTCCTTGATCAGGCCAAAGGAAACAATATCCCTCGAATAACCGGGATACCTCACCGCCCGCAAAACGTCCATGACCTCTTCCTGAGTCAACATGCGGAGACCATAGTGCGCCGTTGCCCGGGCGTCCAGGGGATCGTCCTAGGCGTGTGGTCGGTTTTGAAGCACCATTCTGCGCTTCACATCAGGAACGGCGAACAGTATAAGTCACCAGGATTTTCACCATCATGAATGCCTCGATTCAGACCCGCCGGTTCACCGCCGCCTTTACCCTCATCGAACTGCTGGTGGTTATCGCCATCATCGCGATCCTCGCCGGAATGTTGCTTCCGGCCCTGGCAAAATCGAAGGCCAAGGCCCAGGGCATTTTTTGCATGAACAATCTCAAACAATTGCAGTTGGTCTGGCAGTTTTATGCGGACGATAATCAGGACCGGGTCACCTCTTCCGGATATACCGCCCCGGTGGAACCGACCGCATGGGTCGACGGTTGGCTCGATTTCAACCCCGCAAATCCCGACAACACGAATACCCTCGCCCTCCAGGATCCCAAACGTTCCAAATTCGCGGCCTATCTCCAGGAGGTTTCAATTTACAAATGTCCGGCAGACAAAAGTACGGTCCTGGCCGGAGGAGTCGTAAAACCTCGTGTTCGAAGTATGAGTATGAGTCAGGCTTGGGCCGGACCAGGCGACTGGCTCGATCCCGCGGGATTTCAGGCCAACGTGACCTCAAAGAAGTACCGGACCTTTTTCAAAACTGCCGAAATCATCGATCCCGGACCTTCCCAGTGTTACGTTCTGCTCGACGAACATCCCGATAGCCTCAACGCCGGTGGGTTCGCCAACATGATGGTTGAGTCGTCCGCTGCTGCACGCATTATTGATTTTCCGGCCAGTTACCACAATGGCGCCGCGGGGATCTCCTTCGCCGATGGTCATGCGGAGATCCGCAAGTGGGTCGACGGCCGTACCACTTCCTCCACCGAAGTACGACAACCAACTGCCGTTGAACGTCGCTTCGCCCAATAATCTCGATATGATCTGGCTCTCCGATCGGACATCCAGCCTACGGACCCCCTGAGCCAACGCAGGTGCCCCCGGTGCATTTGACGCCGCCGTCCACGATCTCGTTCCCGCATGCTGCCGGCTGGTGCTTTTTTGACGGGTTGGTGCTTTTCGCCAGCGTCCGAGGCCATTTTCCCTGGGAAATGGCCATTTTCCTCAGGTTTTTGAGCATCTTACGTCGTGGCCGTTAAAGTGCTAGCCCGCATATTTCATGGATGTTCGCTCAATGGGTAACCGTTGGAACAGAGAGTGCAATGAATATGCGGGCTAGTTGGCAAACCGCGCCCTTTCAAAATAGAGGTGAAAGACTGGCAGACTGTGCGAGTCACTTCCCGAGGAGAGTCATCATGACTTCAACCTCCGTGATCGAGGAATTCGACCCAATTCATGGCTGGGCGCGGTTTTCTATAGCCCGGATTTTTCATGCCCTTCAGAAAACGCATCGCAAAGCAGCTTGGACCATGAAAAATCCGGGCTAGACCCTTCCGCATTGGTCTTATCCCGGCCATGGACCCCGACGGAACGCCATACGGCTGTTCCCAATCATGGACGGATGTGAACTAAAATGAAAACGGGCTATCTCATCGATATGGATGGTGTCATTTACCGGGAGAATCACCTGATCCCCGGAGTCACCGACTTCATTCGCGCGTTGTCCGCAGGCGGTGCGCCTTTCCTCTTCCTCACAAACAATTCTGCACCCACTCCCGCCGACCTCGCGGTTCGATTGAACCATCTCGGTATACCGGGACTTTCGGCGCGCCATTTTTACACTTCCGCAATGAACACGGCAGATTTCCTCTGCGAAACAGACCCCGGGTGCACCGTGTTCGTTATCGGAGAGGGCGGCTTACTCGCGGCCCTTCATGAAGGAAGGATCGCCAGCGACGCCATTCGCCCGCGCTACGTCGTGGTCGGTGAAGGGGCCACCACCATGGATCGATTGACCAAGGCCCATGAATGCATCGAACGCGGCGCCCGTCTGCTGGCGACCAATCCCGATAACTGGTGCCCCGTGTCCAGCAGCCAAACGCGTCCGGGGGCGGGAGCCACGGCCGCGTTTCTGGAAGCCAGCACTGGCCGTCGTGCTTATTACCTCGGCAAACCTAATGGATATATGTTCCACCGCGCGCGCCGCAGACTCACCGAACTCGCGCTCGGGACACCTGAAGAGGTCGTCATGGTCGGCGATACAATGGAGACGGACATCCGCGGCGCATTTGAAGCCGGCTTGCAATCCTACCTGGTGCTCACGGGTTCGACACAGTTCGAGGATGTCGCGGACTACGTCTACCAACCCACCCGCATCCTGCAGAGCATCGCCGAGCTCACCGAACAGGTGACCACTGGCAAACCCGGCAACAACTCCGAGGATTGCGTCCTCCCAAGTAACGGCTTCCGCTTCAGTAAGGCCGGCCTGCGACACCAAACCGATGTCTTCGCTCTTCACAAACCGCGCCCACGGCCGGCAATGACAAAGTAAGCCGTGGTGGCAACCGGTTTCACCCGCAAATCGGCCAACTTAATCGGTCTTTTGCTGAATCTTTTCGCCAGCATTTTCAATGTCTTTACCTGCCCCGTGGGCAGTGTTCTTGCATCCTGTTCCCCAGGCGACGAGCAAAACACCCACGCACACCGCAAACACGAGCCTTGGTATGTATAATTTCATAGTGATCGAGTTTGATCGCTCTTCTTCAATGAACGGACTACAGCAAGCCGCGCCTATTCGCCGGCTTCGTCGAGCGCCTTTTCCACTGCCTCTCGTGTCTCGCCGGTCCTCTTTTGGATGCGCCCTACCAATTCATTCTCTTGTCCTTCGACATATCGAAGGTCGTCGTCAGTCAACTTGCCCCAGCGCTGCTTGAGTTTGCCTTTGACGATGTTCCAGTTACCCTTCATGGCCAAGCGGTTCATAGGTATCTCCGATGATGATTGTTTCACTCCGGTATAGCGGTATGCTTATCCGTAGTGCTTATCGTTAGCATTATAATTGCCATGCCTTCCCGCCCCCCTATCCCGGTCCCACGCTTTCCCGCTCTGTTCCCCGCTAAATACCCGCCGCCGAATGACCTGCATGACTTTGCCTCCCTTGCCATAACCTCCCCGGCGCCCCGCATTGAATCCATGCAACTTGCAAGACCTCTTCCGCCGGCTTCCTGCAGTCTGCACTCCAACACCTGCTTCCGAAAGCGCCTTCCCCGACTCCCGAGATTGCGTTGACGCAGATCCCGAAGTGCGCTCACCTTTATCCTGGTCGGAAGTGCGGCCCCGGATGAATGAATTATTGGCGAGCGAATTATTTCTATGAGATCGATCATGAAACCGACGAAACTGTTACACGATCTGGGCCAAAGCATCTGGCTTGATCATATCACCCGCGACCTCGTCAACCAGGGCACGCTCCAGCGATACATCGAGGAATTATCGGTCACGGGGCTGACCTCCAATCCCACCATCTTCAACCACGCCATCAACAACAGCGGCGCCTACGATGCCGCGATACGGGAGAATCTGCGGCACGAAAAATCGCCCGAAGAGCTGTTCTTCGATCTCGCCATTGAGGATTTGACGCGTGCTGCGGATCTGTTTCGCCCCATTCATGATCGGACCAACGGTGTGGATGGTTGGGTGTCGCTGGAAGTCTCCCCCCTGCTCGCGCATGATACGAAGGCGAGTCTCGCAACAGCCCGGAAGCTCCATTCTCGCGCGGCGCGTCCCAATCTTTTCATCAAGATTCCGGGGACCAAGGAAGGTTTGCCGGCGATTGAGGAATCCATATTTGCAGGGGTGCCGGTAAACGTGACATTGTTATTTTCGCGTGAGCAGTACCTGGCGGCTGCCGAGGCCTTTTTGCGCGGGATCGAGCGCCGTATCGATGCCGGGCTTAATCCGCAGGTCGGCTCCGTCGCCTCGGTGTTCGTCAGTCGTTGGGACGCAGCCGTGGCAGGAAAGGTACCCTCGGAATGGAACAACCAGCTTGGCATTGCCCTGGCCCACCGAATTTACCGGGCTTATTGTGAATTGCAGATCTCGCCGAGATGGCAACGCGCCGGTAATGCCGGAGCCCGACCGCAACGGCTCTTGTGGGCCAGCACCGGCACCAAGGATCCGAAAGCGTCCGACATTTTATACATCAAAGCGCTGACCTCGCCCTTCACGGTGAATACGATGCCCGAGCCTACATTGAAGGCCTTCGCCGACCATGGAGAACCGGGCCCGATCATGCCGTCCGCCGGCCTCGGCCTTGAAGACGTTATCGCGAGATTTATGCAAGCCGGCATCGATATGGATGCCCTGGCCGCCCGCCTGCAGGAAGAAGGGGCCGCGTCGTTTTCAAAGTCCTGGAACGAGCTGATGACCGCGATTGGCGCCAAGTGCCAAAAGTCCTAAAAGGAGGGGTTATGCGTCTCGGCATCGCGACGGACCATGGAGGATTTGGGCTGAAAGTTGAATTGCTCGCCCGGTTCCGGGCGGAGGGACACGACGTTATGGATTTCGGGGCCCATCGGTTGACGCCCGATGACGACTATCCCGATTTTGTCGTTCCGTTGGCGGAGGCTGTGGCCGTGGGAAAATTGGATCGTGGAGTGGCTGTTTGTGGCAGCGGCGTCGGTGCGGCGGTGTGCGCGAACAAAGTCAAAGGCGCTCGGGCCTGCCTGATCAGTGATCACTTTTCAGCGAAGCAAGGGGTCGAAGATGACCACATGAATATCCTGTGCCTGGGCGGGAGAACGATTGGACTCGCCGTCGCCTGGGATCTCATCCAGGCCTTCCTCGCGTCCGAGTATGGCCGTGAAGAACGGTTTTTGCGCCGGCTGAAGAAAGTGGCGGCCGTGGAAGGTCGCGAATGGCGACCCGGCCCGGCCGCTGAATCATGAATGCGACTGAACCCGAAGCGGCACCCATCCCGGTTCGCTCTTGCTCCGCATCTTACTGCCTATGCCCAAGCCCGTGATATGGACCGTGGATGATGATCCGGATGTGTTGCGCGCTGTCGAGCGCGATTTGCGCCGTCATTATGGGGATCGTTACCAGATCATCTCCGCCGATTCCGGCGCTTCCGCCCTCGAAGCCGTCAAACAATTGAAACTCCGCAATCAACCGGCGGCGCTCTTTCTCGTGGATCAGAGAATGCCCGGCATGTCGGGGGTGGAGTTTCTCGAGCAAGCCATCGGGCTCTACCCGGATGCCAAGCGGGCGTTGTTGACCGCGTATGCGGACACCGACGCCGCCATTCGCGCCATCAATAAAGTACACATCGACCACTACCTGATGAAGCCCTGGGACCCGCCCGAGGAACGTCTTTACGGCGTGGTCGACGACCTGCTCGATGACTGGCAGGCGTCATACCACCCCGTATTTGAGGGCGTGCGGGTTGTCGGCCATCGCTGGTCGCCGCAGGCCAGTGAGATCCGGGATTTTCTCGGCCGTAATTTCGTGCCGCACCAGTGGCTCAACATCGAGACGGACGAGGCGGCCCGGCAGCTTCTGGATACGGCCGGCGCAGACGCCTCGGCGTTGCCCATCGTGGTGTTTCGAGACGGATCATTTCTGAGCAATCCACCGCCCGCCGAGGTCGCGCAAAAGCTCGGGCTTCGGACCAGGGCGGAGTTCCCCTTTTACGACCTGGTCGTGGTGGGCGCCGGGCCAGCCGGCCTGGCGGCCGCAGTCTATGGCGCCGCGGATGGATTGCATACCCTGCTCGTCGAACGCGAGGCCCCGGGCGGACAGGCTGGCCGGAGTTCGCGGATTGAGAATTACCTCGGTTTTCCCATGGGACTCAGTGGCTCGGATTTGGCCCGGCGCGCGGTTGCGCAAGCAAGGCGTTTTGGCGCGGAATTCCTCGCGCCGCAGGAAGTCCGCCGCGTTCGGGTGGAAGGACCGGCCCGGGTGTTGACCCTCGCGGATGGCACCGAGGTGGGCTGCCGGGCGCTCTTGATTGCCACCGGCATTGCCTTTCGGAAGCTCGATGTGCCGGGGCTGGATCGATTGAGTGGCGCGGGGGTCTACTATTACGCCCCAATGTCCGAGGCCTTCTCCTATCGCGACGGCGACGTTTACATCGTGGGCGGCGCCAATTCCGCCGGCCAGGCAGCCATGTATTTCTCCCGATTTGCCCGACAGGTCACGATGCTCGTGCGCGCCGACGCCCTGTCCGACACCATGTCGCAATACCTCGAGAACCAGATTGCCGCGACAAAGAACATCGCCGTCCGATTTCACTCCAGTGTCATCTCGGTGGATGGCGTCGAACACTGTGAAACGGTCACGATCCAGGATAACCGGTCGCGTTCGACGCAAGCGGTTTCCGCCGACGCATTGCTGATCTATGCGGGCGCGGTCCCCCGCACTGATTGGTTGGCCGGAGTAGTCGAACGCGACTCCCAAGGCTACCTGATGTCCGGTCAGCATCTCATGCGGGACTCCAAGCGCCCGACGGGATGGACTGCGGACCGTGATCCATTTTACCTCGAGACCAGCGTGCCGGGCATCTTCGTCGCGGGCGATGTCCGGCATCGATCGGCGAAAGGGGTGACCTCGGGTGTCGGGGAGGGCGCGATGGCAGTGAAACTCGTTCACGAATATCTCGGTCTTCAATAGCCATGAACCCCGCTGCATTCCAGTCCGTCCGGACCACCCCCTTATTCGCCGAGCTGACTGATCAACATCTGGAGTGCATCCCGTCTGGTGAAATTATAAATTCGCCGGTGGGCGCCACTCTGGCGGCCGCGGGTGAAAGGACCGGTTTGTTCCACGTGATCTTCGAAGGCGAGGTGCATGTGAACCGGCTTTATGATCGCCAGGAAATTCTATTGGGAATCGTTCGGCCGGGCGATTGCATGGGCGAGATCCCCCTTTTGCTGGATGCTCCTTGGCCGGCTACGGCACAGGTATCGAAGCCAGCCAGACTGTTCCGACTCGACGAAGAGGGTTTCTGGCGCATGCTCTCCAGCTGTCCCGAGGTCGCGCGCGAGATCTTTCGCACCGCGGCCAAACGAATGCGAAACGTGGAGGGGTACTCACAACAACGGGAGAAACTTGCCTCGCTCGGCACCATGGCCGCCGGCCTCGCCCACGAACTCAATAACCCCGCGGCCGCCGCGCGCCGCTCGGCAGCGCATTTGGAGGAAACGGTTGAAAAGGCCCAGAGCCTCCTCTGTCGCCTCACGCGAACACTCGGGCCGGATCAGATGCAGGCCCTCGTTGCTGCGTCGCTGGATGCCTCGGAACGAGAGGCCAAGGCTCCCAGGCTCGACCATGTTGAACGCAGCGACCGCGCGGACTTGCTCGCAAACTGGCTGGCTACCCAAGGTCTTGCCGGGGGATGGCAGATTGCTCCGACCTTGGTCAACGCCGACCTGGATTCCGCCTGGGTGGAGCGGTTGACCGAACGACTTCCCGAACCCAGTCGCGCGGACGCCCTCGGATGGCTGGAGGCCCGGTTGAGTCTGAAATCCCTCCTGGCCCAGATCGAACAGAGCACCGGCCGAATTGCCGAGTTGGTCAAAGCCGTCAAATCCTACACCTATATGGACCAGTCTCCGATGCAGGAAGTGGATATTCATGACGGCCTCGAGAGCACCTTGACCATGCTGGGCCACAAATTAAAAAACGTGACCGTCATCCGCGCATTTGACCGGACCTTGCCACGCATCATGGCCCATGGCGGCGAACTTAACCAGGTCTGGACGAATCTCATCGATAACGCCATCCACGCCGTCCATGGCACCGGCCGGATCGGTATCAACACCGCCCGTGACGCCAACCAGCTGGTGATCGAAATCCTCGACAACGGTTCGGGCATTCCCCTGGAGATTCAGGCGCATCTGTTCGAACCCTTCTTCACCACCAAACCGGTCGGGACCGGCACCGGCCTCGGCCTTATCATTAGCAACCGCATCGTTGCCGACCGTCATGGGGGCGAAATCGAATTTGAATCTCACCCCGGCAAGACCTGCTTCCGCGTCCGGCTTCCGCTCAGGCAAAGCCCTACCCGCGTCGAATCGGCACCGGTTGCGCCCGTCTAAAAAAGATGACGATGGCATTCCGGAATCGCCGTCCACTGTGAGATGGCCCCATGAGACGTGGTGGTTAAGACCCGCACCTTTCCGTTTTCATCCCGGCTTTCCACTACGCAAAGCGCGTTCGGCGACGGCCAACTCCTTCAGCTTATCCGGGCCCACCCGCGGATAGCCGAGTTTGACCGATGCCAGCGCATCGATGACCGCGGCCGCGACCACAAGTCGAGTGAACCACTTGTTGTCTGCGGGGACTACATACCAGGGTGAATGCCGGGTGGCCGTGTTTCGGATCATGGACTCATACGCGCTCTGATAATCGTCCCAATACTTGCGCTCCCCGACGTCGGCGCCGGAGAATTTCCAGTTCTTGTCCGGCTTCTCGATCCGTTCCAGGAATCGGTGTTTCTGCTCGCGCTTGGAAACGTGCAGGAAGAATTTCCGAATGATGATGCCATTGCGGCTCAAGTAACGCTCGAAACATCGGATGTCCTGGAACCGTTGACGCCAGATGTGCCGGCTCACCAATACGGGCGGCAGCTTCTGTCGCTTGAGGCATTCTGGATGGACGCGCACGATGAGGGTTTCTTCATAGTAACTTCGGTTGAAGATCCCAATGTGACCGCGGTTGGGGAGCACCTTCATGCACCGCCACAGGTAATCATGATCGAGCTCTTCGACCGACGGCGCCTTGAACGAGGTGACCTGGCAACCCTGGGGATTCACGCCGGACATGACATGTTTGATCGCACTGTCCTTCCCTGCCGCATCCATCGCCTGAAAGATCAGAAGCACCCCCCACCGATCCTGCGCGTAGAGCATGTCCTGCATGGTGGCCAGCATTTCAATCCCCTGCACGAGAGCTTCCCGGGCCCGGGGTTTGTCCTCCGAGGTCAGGCGCAGCGTATCGCCCGGATCGATGTCTCGAAGTCGAAATTTCTTGCCGTTGCTCACACGGAATGGCTCCGCCAGCGCGTGGGCTTGTTTGATAAGAAGTCTGGTTTTCATGGTAGGCTAAACAGATCGCTGAGCGACACAGACAGAAAGCCATAATTTCCTGTGTGCGTCAGTTGCGGCTTCAGCCAAGATTTCATGAAAGCCGTCATGCGGCAAGTGTCGAGGAACGAGGTCCCTTTTGTCTGGCACCTGTTCCCACCGCCCGCGAGTGCACTTCCATACTTCGCAAGACGGTGATCTGGCAAAATGCACGGGCCCCAAGAAAAATGACAATACTCGATTCCCGTCTGCACCCGGGTTCCACATCCTTTTTCTGAACGGCATTGTAAAAGGTATGAAAGTCCCGACCCCGGCCCAGTGCCACGACATCAACGAAGTGAGAGGAAATATTTCGCTCGAACGGCTCGATCTCTTGACTTCGGCGGGTCAGGAATCCATCCGCCAACTTCGGCGGCACGTATCTGGCTCTCACTGTCTGAACATGCGGCGGAGGGTTCAGGCAGGTCCCGGCCCACCTCGCCACCCATCATAATCTGCGAGCGGACTGATCCTCCAGACGCGTGTCAGGATATGACCAATGAACAAGGACCGGAAGCGATCGTTGCGGCGGTGGGGAAAACGCGTGGGAATTACCCTGGGCGCGGCGATCGTCGTCGGTGCGCTGGGGCTTCTCGTTTTCGGTAATGCGTTGCTGAATCGCTATGGCAAACCGAGGGTCGAGCGCGCCTTTGCCCAAGCCAACTCCGGCGGTCTACTGCGCATCGGCAAAGTGCATTATGCCATCGGCTCCAACCGGCTGGACGCCGAATCCGCCACCCTGCAGTTTGGCTCTCTGACCATCGAGGCAGGCCGAACCTCGCTAAGCGGAGTTCGGTGGTTGCCGCTTGCCTGGGGAACCCCCATGGCGGATGCCCTGGACCATGCCCGTCTCGAAGCGAATGATCTACAGTTGGGATTCCTTGGTGGGCCTTATCAGTTCCGGTGCGCGCGGATGCAAGCCTCCGTCCCGGATTCAGAACTTATCGCCAATCAAAGCGAACTGCGGCCGATCACCGGAGATGAAGCTTTCTTTGCCTCAAGGAATTGTCGATCGACCCGTTACCGGGTCGTGGTTCCCGAGTGCCGGGTGACCGGACTGGTTTATCGCGAGCTGCTCCAGGGAACTTCCTATCAGGCGCGCTCCATAGAATTATCGCGTCCTTCACTGGATACTCTGGTTCATACGGATCAGCAGCCGGCTCCGGACCATCATCCGCTCATGGTGCATGAAGCGTTGGCAGCCATTCGATCTCCCCTGCAGGTGGACCACATCCGGGTCATCCAGGGCGAGGTGTTTTATCGCGAGCGGTTGATGCCGGGAACCGAGCCCGGAGTGCTGATCTTTGGGAATCTCGATCTGTCCGCGTCGGGCATTTCGAATCGCGGTGAATCCGCCGCCGCGATAGCTCTTCGCGGACAGGCCGATTTCATGAACGCCGGAAAATTGAGGGTCGAGATGTCGATTCCGATCCACCCCTCGGACCTTTCTCTTCACTACTCGGGATCGCTGGGCGCCATGGACCTGACTCGACTCGACGCGTTTCTCGAGAATGCCGAACGATTGCGAATCAAATCCGGAACCGTGCATGCCGCCACGTTCGATATCAAGGCCGCCGCTGGCAAGGCGCAGGGGCATGTGCGGGCGAGCTACTCGGATCTTCAAGTCGTGGTGCTTGATGAGGAAATCCTAACGGCCAAAGGGTTCGACAATCGTATCGCGTCATTCCTGGTTAATGTCTTGAAGATTCGCAATTCCAGCTCGTCCCAATCACCGGACGCGATCGCCGAAGGCATGGTTGAATACAAGCGCGAATCGGACGACACTTTTCTGCAATTCATCTGGCATGCGTTGCGTAGCGGTGTCCTCGATGCGATCCATCCTTGAATCGTCGGAGCGGGGACGTATCAATCGTCAATCATGAAGACGTTCCGAATTGAAACCGATTCGTTGGGCGAAATGCAGGTGCCCTCCGACGCCCTTTATGGCGCGCAAACGGCCCGGGCAGTGGAGAATTTCCCCATCAGCAACCTGCGCTTTCCTCGTGAGTTCATCCGCATGCTCGGCCTGATCAAGCAGGAAGCCGCCCGAACCAACGCCGCCTTGGGTTTATTGCCCGGGAATGTGGCTGAATCCATTCAACTCGCGGCGGAGGAGGTAATCGATGGCCGCCTCGACCCTCATTTCGTGGTCGATGTCTTCCAGACCGGCTCGGGGACCTCCACGAACATGAACGCCAACGAAGTCATCGCCAATCGCGCAAGTGAGATCCTCGGCGGCCGGCGCGGCGATAAACGCGTGCATCCAAACGATCATGTCAACCTTGGGCAGTCCAGCAATGATGTCATCCCCACGGCCCTCCACCTCGCCGCTCTCGACACCATCGAAAGGCAATTGCGGCCTGCGCTGTCCGAATTGAACCGGGCGCTCATGGAAAAGGCCCGAGAATTTGACCCGATCGTGAAAATTGGCCGCACACACCTGCAAGATGCCACTCCGGTCCGGCTCGGGCAGGTCTTTGGCGGTTATGCGACCCAGGTGGAGCATGCCCTCAGCCGCCTTCAGGACGCCCAACCACGGCTGGGCGAACTGGCGCTCGGTGGCACCGCTGTCGGCACTGGGCTCAACACGCATCCTGATTTTGCGCGGCGAACCATCACGGCTATCGCGCAGAGGACCGGCTTGGTCCTGCGCGAAGCCACCCATCACTTTGAGGCACAATCCGCCCAAGACGCCTCCGTCGAGACCAGCGGGGCGTTGAAAACTGCGGCCGTCAGCCTCGTTAAAATCGCCAATGATATCCGATGGCTGGGATCGGGACCTCACGGCGGTATAGGTGAACTCAAACTGCCGCCCACCCAGCCCGGGTCTTCGATCATGCCCGGCAAGGTCAACCCGGTCATTTGCGAGATGGTGGTTCAGGTGGGTGCTCAAATCATCGGAAACGATGCCGTCATCACGACCGGAGGTATGTGGGGCAACTTCGAACTGAACGCTATGCTGCCTGTTACTGCTTACAATCTACTCCAATCCATCGCGCTGCTCGCCAACGCGAGCCGCGTCTTCTCCCGCCGCTGTGTGGTGGGGTTGCAGCCCGATATTGCCCGGTGCACGGCCATCCTCGAACAAAGCCCCGCCCTCTGCACCGCCCTCACACCAGTCATTGGTTATGACCGGACCGCGAAAATCGCCCATATCGCCCAACAATCCGGACGCCCAGTGCGCGACGTGGCTCGGGAGCTCTCCGGGTTGGACCGGGCGATGGTTGATGCATTGCTCGACCCGGCGAAACTGACAGAGCCCGGGTTGAACCAATTGGAAAAGTAGCAGATCCCGCCAGTGGAGGATTCGTCGGTATCGGCGCCACGGCTGCATGACGCTGACCGGCTAAGAAGGTTCCCATGGTACATCGACTGCTGAGACCCTCCCGGTGCCCATCTGCACGCTTGGTCTGGTGTGTTCATTGTCAGCTCATATGTCGCATGGGGATCGGCGGATTGGGCAGCACCGGGCCAATGAATTCTAACGTCTTCCACCGTCACACACTGCATTACCCTGTTAATGCTGGGATTTGCGGCATGACCGCATGGCCGCATTTCGGACCGTTTTCCATCCTGGGTCGCGCTTCAGACGGGGAGGCAATAACTACCCTGTCTGCCCCGTCCCCATGGGAATTTTTGCCCGGGCTCCTCTCGTTCCTCCTGGTCCTGTTCGTCTCCATCGCGTGGATTTCGCGCTTGCGGAAACAAATCGCTCGACAAACGGAGACACTCAGAACGAGCGAAGAATCTCGGAATGCCATGATCGCTTGTTCGCCCGTGGCGTTCTATAGCCTCGATCTCTCCAACCGCGTCCAGACCTGGAACGCTTCCGCAGAACGCATATTCGGTTGGAACACTTCCGAGGTCGTGGGCCAGCTTCTTCCCACCCTGCCCGAAGGCAAGCAGGCGGAGTTCTTCACCTTACGCGAGGAACTGCTCGCCGACCGGGTCTTCTCGGGTAAGGAAGTCCTTCGGAAACGAAAGAACAACTCGCTTTTCCCGGCCAGTCTCTCCGCCGCACCGATCCACGGCGCGGATGGAAAAATCATTGGCATGATGGGGGCCATCGAAGACATCACGCAGCACAAACATGCGGAAGAGCGCATCGAGCACTTGAACCGCGTCCTGCGGGCCATCCGCAATGTGAACCAATTGATTGTGCGCGAACAGGACCCGAACACCCTGATCCGTGAAGGTTGCCGACTGCTCGTGAAACATCAGAGTTACCAGACGGCCTGGATGGTCTTAACCGATGAAGCCGACCGTCCGCTCGTCTGGGCCACCGCCGGGATGGATGCCGGTTGCGCCCCCTTCGAAGAGTTGCTGCGTCGCTCGGTTTTGCCCGCATGTTGCCTTGCCGCTCAGGGCGCTGCGAAGCCACGACTGGTCACGGATCGGGAAGCCATCTGTGGTGACTGCCCTGTCGTTCGCGGATGCCGCGAGACCGATACGCTGTGCATCCGGCTCCGGCACGGCGAATTCTCCCACGGCTATCTTGCCGTGACTGTCCGCCCCGACCTTGGACCGGATGCGGAGGAACAGGAACTCCTGGCCGAGGCCGCCGGCGACATGGCTTACGCCCTGACGGCGATGAAGGATCGCGCCGCTCGTGCGCACGCCGAGCAGGCCCGCAAAGATATGCAGCACCAGTTGCTTCACGCCCAGAAGATGGAAGCCGTGGGGCAGTTGGCCGGGGGAGTGGCCCATGACTTCAACAATATCCTCCAGGCCATGATGGGGAACACCCAACTGTTGATCGATGCCGCGGCAGAGCAAGGCCGGCATTCCGAGGAATTGCACGAAATCTATCGAGGCGCGGAACGCGCCGCGGCCTTGACGCGGCAACTCCTCTCCTTTAGCCGACGTCAAGTCCTTCAGCCGCGTCGCCTGGATCTGAATGCCCTGGTCGAGAATTTCTTGAAGATGCTCCGAAGGGTCATCGGAGAACACATCTGCCTGGAATGGCTCCCGGCCAATCCACTCGCGCCGCTCAAAGCCGATCCCGCCATGCTGGAACAGGTGCTCATGAACCTCTGCGTCAATGCCCGGGACGCGATGCCCCTCGGTGGTGGCCTGACGATTCGCACCCGAAACGTCCAGATCGATCCGCATTACTGCCTCGGTCGGCCGTTCGCCAGACCGGGCGCATTTGTGAGTCTGAGCGTCATGGATACCGGCTGCGGCATGGACGATACCATCTTGAGCCATATCTTTGAGCCCTTCTTCACCACCAAAGAAACCGGTCGTGGCACCGGTTTGGGTTTGGCTACGGTCCATGGCATCGTCCGACAACACGTCGGATGGATCGAGGTCTCCAGCCGGCTCGGGCAGGGCACGGACGTTCATGTCTTCTTCCCGGCGCATACCCTGGAATCCGCGCCCGCCACGGAACCAGTGCCTGATGCCGCCGTCGAGGGCGGTACCGAAACCATCCTGCTCGTCGAGGATGAAAATTCGCTCCGCACCTTGACTCGCCGGTTCCTGGAAGGCCGCGGCTACACCGTCATTGAAGCGCGAACGGGCCGTGAGGCCCTGGGCATCTGGGCGCATTATCGTGAGCGGGTGGAGTTGTTGATTACCGACCTCGTCATGCCTGAAGGTGTATCCGGCCGTGATCTGTCGGAACGCCTGCGCACCGATAAACCCGCACTCAAAATCATTCTGACGAGCGGATACAGCCCCGATGTGGCCGCGAAGGAGTCCGTCTCAGGCCTCGCTGGCCAGAATCAGTTCCTCCAAAAACCGTATGCCACGCGCGATCTCCTGAAGGCCATACGCCATTCGCTCACCGCCAATTGATTCGGAAGATTCGGAATTGTCCATTCTATCAACCGCCATGCCCTCGAAAACAGTTGCCCTGCTCATGCTCAATCGAGGATAGTTTCGATTCGTTTGAACACTACGAGCCAGTCTCCGCTCCCGCCGGCGCCCGCCCCCCAATACCGCGGCTCCGAATGCGCGCCGATCGATCCCCAACTCGCCTCCGTTGTTCTCGATGCCCTCGCACACCACGTCGGCCTCCTCGATGCCCAGGGTCGCGTACTGGCGGTGAATCGTGCCTGGCGCAAGTTTGCCGAAGAATCCCCCGGTCGCCTCACCCAGCCCCGGGAAGGCGCCGATTATCTCGCCGTTTGCGGTGTGGCCGGCGGCGGCGACGCCCCGGTCGCCCCGGCCTTCGTTGCGGGAATACAGGATCTTATCCGTGGCGAGCGCACCCAGTTCAGCCTGGAGTTCCCCTGCCATTCTGCCGGCCCACCCCGTTGGGTCCGCGCTATCGTTACCCTTCTCCCCGGCGTTGTTCCCATTCGATTGGTTGTCCTGCACGAGGATTTTTCCCAACGCAAAATGCACGAAATCACCTCGCGACAGCTCACCCGCAAGTTGCTCAAAGTTCAAGACGAGGAACGACGGCATATCGCCCGCGAACTCCACGATTCTACCGCCCAAAAACTCGCCGCCATCATCGTCGGCCTTGGCCTCCTCGAGGATGAACTGGTCTCCGACGGAAACTTCAAGGCGAAACGTTTGGTCACGGACTTTCTCCTCACGGCGGAGGAATGCGCCCGGGACATTCGTAATCTGTCTCACCTGCTCCATCCCCCGTTGCTTGACGAACTTGGCCTGGAAGCGGCCCTCGATACCTACATTCACGGTCTCATGCACCGAAGCGGCCTCCAGGTGACCCTTAAAACCGATCCCAACCTCGGCGCCCTCCCCAAGGACCTTGCCCTGGCTCTGTATCGAGTCGCTCAAGAGTGCCTGGCCAATGTGGTCGAACATTCGGGCAGTCCCTCGGCCTCAATCGCGGTCTTTTGGGACGACGATCAACTCGCCCTCGAGGTGCGCGATCGCGGACGTGGAATTCCCGACCACATGCTGACCTCGCTCCGGAACCGCGAGCCTGGCCTCGGCTTCGGCATCCTCGGCATGCACGAACGCCTCGAACAATTCGATGGCGCGCTGCTCATCCATACTTCCCCTGTCGGTGCCGCGTTCCGCGCCATCGTTCCTCGGGCCCAAGTTCGCCATGAAGAAGATCCGCATCCTGCTCGTCGATGATCACGAACTTGTGCGCGAGGGCCTCCGAACGGTTCTCGCCGCGCGTGCCGATTGGGAAATCTGCGGCGAGGCCGTCACCGGACGTCAGGCGGTTCAAAAGGCCCGCGAACTTCAACCGGACGTCGCCGTAATGGACTTCAGCCTCCCCGAGTTGAACGGACTCGACGCCACGCGCCAAATTCGCCGGGAGGTGCCCAAGGCTGAGATCCTGATTCTCACCATGCACGGCTCGGAACGATTAGCCCATCAGGCCCTCATGGCGGGAGCACGCGGATTTATCCTGAAGAGCGACGCCAAACGACATCTGATCTCGGCCATCGAGGCCCTGACCCAACATCAGGCGTTTCTGACACCCAGTGTCTCGGTCATGGTGCTCGAACGCTATCTCCATCCCGAACACGCATCCGGCGCCGGCACCGAGCACGTCCAATCGCTGACCCCCCGGGAACGCGAAATTGTGCAACTCATAGCCGAGGGCAGGACCACCAAGGAAGTCGCCACCACCCTCGGGGTCAGTGAGAAAACCGTCGAAGCCCACCGCGGCAATATTTTGAGGAAACTCAATCTCCATTCCGCGGTCGATCTCGTGCGCTACGCCATTCGCAATCACCTCATCCAACCCTAGCCCGCCCTTTTCAGCGAAGATCAAATTTCGAAGCCGCATCCTGCGAATCACTTCATATCCGCGGGTCAGGTCAAACCGCGCCCCTTTGAGCGTAATGGTTGATGATCGACAGACCCGGACAACCCTCTTTGCGGAGAGTCCCCGTTGTCCTGATCCCGTTGGCGGATTTGCCGGCTCGGATTTCTTGGCTGGCGCGCGGTTTATAGCCCCGGATTCTTCATACCGGTCGCCGATCGCTTCGCCGAACAGCTCCGCGCATGAAAAATCCGGATTAGGGGTTTCCCCCTAGGGTCATCATCCCCTCAAAATTAGGGATTCTCCGACCCGCCGCATTTAGTGCCGAGGTCGTGATATTGCTGCTCCCGACGACATTAATTTTGCGATCTATGAGCACTCCAAAAATCCTCGTCGTTGACGATGAGCCGAGTATCACTCGGCTTCTGAAACTCACGCTCGAGCGTCAAGGGGGTTATCAGGTGATGACCGCCAACTCCGGCGCCGATGCCCTGCTTGCCGCCAGCGAATTCGAACCGCAATTGATCCTCCTGGACATCATGATGCCGCATCTTTCCGGCGCTGAGGTAGCTGCCCAGCTTCGCCTCGATCCATGCTTGCGGTCAACTCCCGTAATCTTCCTCACCGCCGCGGTTCGAAAAGAGGAACTGGGTGGTGCCTCCGGCAAGATCGGCGGACGCCGTTTCGTCGCCAAACCCCTGAATGTCCATGAAGTCCTTGATATCGTGGATCAAGCCCTCGCGGCGTCAACCTCTTCGAGCCGAAAACCCCACAATTTCATGTCAACCTATCCCTTGTCGGCCGGCTGACCCTTCACCCCAGAACGCCATGCTCCTCAAAGTCTTTCGAACCGGCGACGAACAACCCCATTGGTTGAGTCAATCCCATCAACTCGACACCTCCACCCGACATTCCTCCCAGGTCCAGATCATTTGCGAGGATCGCGATCATGAATCGGTCCGCTTCACCGGACAACTCTGTGTCCGCACCTCGGCTGACGGCCTGCAAAGCTGCATTCATGTTCTCCTCCAAACCTCCGCCGGCCAGCCGGCTCAGGATCCGCACCGATTCCCTTCAACGAATAGCCGGGGATCGTTGACCAGCTCTCGTCCCTCCAAACCGAATTCACTTTGCATACCTTTGCCAGGCGAGGCTGTATCGCGGCTGCGCCCCAAACCAGGTCATTCAAAACATTTCGAACTTCGACTGCGGGACGTTCGTTTTGATTTCGTCGCACCGTCCACCCGCCAAGCTCCAATCCGATCCGCTCGGGAAAACCGATCCGCCCCGTCCACGCCGTCCTTCATCCCTTCGGTTTTCCCCGAGAATTCGGATCGCTATCGCGAAGAGTCGGCATGGCACGTTCCCATCGGGTAAGCGGGTTCCTGTCCCATCACACGCGCGGCGGCTCGCGCGTAGGGTTCTGTCTTTGCCTGCTCGCAGGGATGTTCTCGGCGTTGGGACAGGGCATAGGATATGTCAGCTATGCCCTCGGCATCCCCATGGATTCCCTGACCATCTCCTCCCAAACGTTCACGAATGTGATCGTCTATAGCCGCGATTCTCAATACATATTCTTCGAACATGCCAGCGGTGTCGGCAGCGCCACGGTCTCCGAACTCGATCCCGCCGCCCTCCAACGCCTGGGGTTGAGCGTGGATCCACCCAAACAAAACGCCGGCGCGGTGGCCAGATCCTTTCTCCGCCCCTCCTTTCGGCTCCGGGACATCGGCCAATTGTCCTCCATCGGGCTTACGAGCCTGATCGTGATGCTTATCCTCGCGGTCGGATTATACCTCTACTGCAGTTTCCTCTTCTGGTTGATCTGCGTTAAAGTCGGGGCTGAGCCTGGTATCTCCGTCTGGCTTCCCGTCGTTCAAGTCATTCCTTTGCTCCGCGCCGCCGGCATGTCCGTCCTCTGGCCCATCTTCTTGCTCCTGTTGTTGGTCTTTTCCTTCGCGTTTCGCGCTTTCCTTGGCCAACATGCCTGGGCTATGGGCATCTCTGGCGCGAGCGCCGGCTTCATCTTCTTTTTGACCTGGTCCTTCAAAATCTGCAGCGCACGAAAAAAGAGCCCGCTGCTGGCGGCCTTCATGGTCGTTCCAGGGGTGAATTTCTTCGCTCTCCTCTATCTGGCGGGCTCGAAGTAACCCCGGCTCCGGCTGCCCGCGCTTGGACGCCGCTCGAACGTTTCCAAGGCTGTGTTGGCGTCGTTCCGACTGGTCGCCAAAAAGCCCTGGGCCATCGACCCAAGCTATTTCTCGCCCTGTCGCAAGGCCCTATACCTTGTCGACATGGCGGTTGCTCCCCAGGTGCGGCGACAGGGAATCGGGAGGTCTTGCCTGGAGCATGTCAGGGCCGAGGCTCGACGGTGGCCGGCCGATGCCATCCGGCTCGATGCGTTTGACGTCCAGTGTGGCGCCGGCCCCTTCTATGCCAGATGCGGGTTCACCGAAGTCGGCAGAATCACGTATCGCAAGGCGCCCCTGATCTACTTTGAACTTCTCTTCGAATCCTCTTCACCCTCGGCCCCGACCGAAGGTGGGCTAAGCGCAATCCCGCTATTTCCACTTGCCCTTGGCGGCGAAGAACGCATAGTAAAACGCCATCGGGACCGTGTCGGTTTCGGCATGATGTACCGACCGCAACGGCCGGTAATGGATGGGGTCGTAGCTCAGTTGGTAGAGCGTCTCGTTCGCAACAAGATTTGGCCTTTTCCCCACGAATCACCCTGTGTCGCCGACTGTCACCACACGTTGCGGTCGTGAGCGTTACGCTTAGAGCCACGCCCTCCTGAAGCACCCCTGATCACCACTGGTATTGGCGATAGTATAGAAGGCCGTTAGAAGCGAATTGGAAGGTTCGTCCTCATATTATAGTTCTTTCGACCAGAAGCCTGACTTCTTTCAGTTCCCCACGCCCCGTTATGCACTTGCTCTTGCTTTCAGTCCGAAGCTCCGATTGGATTTGAGGCTAAAGCAGTGAGTAAGGGTAACGGTGCAGGTTTTCGCCTGGAGTAGACGATGCACGGCCCGAGTCCTGTCAGATTGGCAGACGATGACGTTGCGCGAATGGATAGTCCGTCTTGAGAAGGAGGAATCCCCCAAGAGTCCCCTGCAACGGAAGATGGCCAGACGTTTGCGCGAGAAGATTCCAGAACTCGCGGTGTACTCCACGAAGGCCGATCTTATTCCCGCCTGCAACTACGTCGGAGATGCGCTCATCGTACTCTGGGCCGACGTGGCTTTCTGGGAGCTGCTGGCAGAAAAACCTTCGCCCCAGAAGATTTGTGACTTTGCTAGACCTAAAACAAGCGAGGTACGATCCTAACCAAGTCTGAGCCGACCTTACGGATTCGTTTGCGGGGATCCGGGCCAAACTTTGGTTGTTGTCGACGCGTTTTGCAGTTCACTGGCCGTCTAAACTACGATTCCAATCACTCCATAGGTTGATTTGTGCGATTTTGCGTCCCGTGCGGATACACCTCCGGCATTTGTCACCCCTTAAGCCGGTTTGTTGTCGCCCTATTGTGAATAACTTCATCCGCACTCCAGCTTCTGCAGCCGTTGCCAGGTCGCAAAGAAATCCTTCAGCCACCCGTTGTAGCCCAAGAGCCGATACACAATCCTGCGCCCGGCCCGAATGATCTGCCCCGGCAGCAAAATGATCGCATGCAGGAATCGCCGAAATTCCATCCGCACCAACTCAAGCCCCCGCTCCCGATCCGGCACCAACAGCCCATACCACGCCTTGAGGTTCCAAGCCAAGGCCGCCATCACCATGTAGGCCCAGTTGCTCACCAGATCGTTGACTGGCATCCGCATCGCGTTGACCCCGTTCTTCAACTGCTCGATCACGTTCTCCTGATCGCACCGCCCGTTAGCCAGACTAACGATCTGTTCCAGGTTCAAATCCCAGCGGTTGGTCAGGTAAAAGAAATATCGCACGTCCTCGAAGAGCACGCGTTCGCCCTTCTGCACGCTGATGTTCTTGCGCAAAATCACCAGCCGGTAATTCTGGCTGCATTTCTCGGGTTGATAGGTCATGTCGTTGACGCTCTCGGCCACCAACTTCTTGTTCAGGTAACCCTTTTGCACCACCATCTGCTCTTTCACCCGCTCGGGGCGGCGCCGCGGTTCGGTTAAAATCTCATACTTGGGCAATCGCTCCAAAGGCCGCCAGGACCGCTCGGAAAGCGCTTCGGCCAGTTGCACCACTTTGGGATGCGCATCCATTCCCAGGATGAAAAAGAGCCCGCTCTGGTCCCACCGGTCCAGTTGCGCGGTGTGGGTGAAGTCGGTGTCGCCGCGCAGGGTGATCCGTCCCGCCATCGGCCTGACCAGATCAACGGCCCGGTCAATCCATTCGACACTGTCCTGATGGCTGACGGCGTTGCCCGGCCGGTTGGTCAGGTAGAGCACCTCCCGCGTGTTGGCCAGGCTCACGATCAGCGGCGCGTACCCCCAAATCCCTTTATACGACATCCCCATGCCGCCTTTGCACTCACCCTCGGTTCCGGCAATCGTCCCGTCCACGTCGATGAAGGCTTCGCTCAAAAATCCTTCGGGCTGTTGTCGCCACACCCGTTGGCGCGTCCGGTTGATGCATTCCTGCAGGGTGCTGATGTCCTCCACGGCGAAGCGCCGGGTGAAATCTCCGGCCGTGGTCGGGTCGGGAATGCGCTGGGCGCCCAGACCGTTGAGAAAGCTCTCATCCTGCCGCCGCAGTTCGATATCCTCCAGACGCTGGCCGCCGCTCAAGATGTTGTAAGCGACATTGAGCACGTGGTCGCTCTCGTGATAGGGCAGATGCATTTTGAGTAACTCCAGATGCTCGTCGATCTCCTCCACCAAGCTCAGAGCTTGCAACATCGTGTGCATCGCACCAATGCCGCCGTCAGCTGGTGGCCCCGATCTTGCCGCTCAATTCGTAATGAATATTGCTGGCACGCATCATCGGCTGGGGCTGGTCCCCCCAGTTGCGCGGAGCCAAACGGCGTTCGATTCGGCGCTTGCGGTTGCGGAGGATTTTGGGGTAGCTTCGGCTCACTCGAAATGTCGTTTTCATGGCTGCTTTGAGTTCTGTAACAAACCCATTTCAACCAATGATTACCGGCATTTCGAGTATTTTCGTTCCGATCGCAGAATTAAATCACGCTTGTTGAGGGGCTAGAGAGAGGTATTCCCTCCTGCTACCGCCCATTGATCGTTCAGTTTGGCGTGAAGCTGCTCGCGATGATCCAGGGAGAAAGCTGCTGTTCAACCTGCTGCGATTTCGTCCCGGTACGCTGCTGTGGGCAGCACCTTCTGCGAACGCGTCAAGTGCTATCGCCGAATTGAGCAAGCGCCAAATCGACCGCCTCCTTCTTGCCTATATTTCAGGGGAGTGGTTTGACCAACGATACAAGACAGTCTGGCGTCAATTCACTGAGAATGCACTGATTCACCTGGCAAGAGCTGCCAGTCGAGTGGCCACGGACGCAAAGTGGTTCTTGGAGCACCCAGGCAAAAACCCTCCCCTGATCCTGAAGAAGCACAGGGGTGCGCCCTTGAAAGTTGAAAGAGCTGTGACACTGGAATTTCTGGTGACAGCCGTCAATAAGCGACCGGCTGAAACAGACGCCTATATTGCCAAACTCGTTGCCGCAGACCATCCCGAAATTAAGGATCGGTGGTACGACGCCACCCTCCGTAAGATGGTGGGAGAAGCCAAGCGGCTTGCAGCGCTTAGGGAAGGAACTTCCGTAAAGCACCACGTTCAAGGGAAGTTTGGTCACCGCCCGGCCCGTAAGGGAAGAGCGCTTGGCAAATAATTGCCAAAGGTATTTCGCCGCGTCGCACGCTTTATCTGTTGGCTCCAGATTGCCGCAGATATGAGCGCACAGCACCTCGAACGGTCTCAATCGCTCCCCGAGGCACTGCGATTGGCCCACACGCGCCTCGAAGCGGCACGTTTGCTGGGTATCTCCCCCAACAGCCTTGATCGCCTCGTCCGGCGCGGCCTGCTCAAACCCAGTCGCGCTCTGCGTCGCCCCTTGTTCTCCTTGCGGGAGCTTCAGCGCTTCTTGGACGAAACCGAATAGGCCAACCTTCGCCGGGAAATGGAGCGCATCGGCGACGCCCTGACCGAGGCATTCAGAGCAATATCACAATCGGAGCACAAGCCATGACAAATCCTGAGTTCAACTTCCGCGAGGGTTTCCAAGACGAGATTCTTGCCACGATGTGCCGCAACCCTGCGGAAATGTGCCAGATTGAAAGTCTCATCGATCCGGTCTACTTCAGAGGCCTCCATGCGTCCATTGTGGCCTCCAAGCTCAAGGACTTCTTCGCCGAGTACCGGGACTTCCCGACCTTCGAGGAGCTGAGGCAGTTTGTCGAAGACAGGTTCGGGCCGGACGAGCAGGAAAAGGCACGCGAGGTCAACGAGTACGTCGACAATCTGGAGGATGTCGAAGTCAGAAGCGTCAAATATGTCCGAGATTCCGTGGCCGCTTGGTGCAGGGAAAGGGCCGTCATTAACGCCATCGTGGTCTGTGCAAACGCGATAAAGGCTGGAAGACAGCAATGGCCAAAGGAGGGGTTCGCAACACTGCTCGATGAGGCGATGCGCGTGGGCAAAGACATGGAACAGCTGGGTTACTCACTCGCAGATGACGTGGACACAGTGGTCTCCCAGCTGACGGCGGGCGGATATGGTGTCCACAGCGGGCTCCGCCATTTGGACGGTGTCTGGCACAACGGCTGGATGCCCGGATGGCTGGTCGTGCCGCTGGCCCCGCCGAAGGGATACAAAAGCACGTTCGAGGTCAACCTCGGCCTCAACACGTCTGAAGGTATCGGGATGGAGCAGGGCGTGCCGGTCTTTCATTACACGCTGGAAATCAGCGCCGAGTTGACGCTGGCCAGGGCCTACTGCGCGTTGTCGGGCCTGACGATGCAGCAGATGTTCCATGGGGCACAATCCTTCGTGGAAGGGGTGAAGACCCAGCTCGGGAGCCGCTGGGCTAACGGGAGTGGGTCAATTCTGGTCAAGTCATACCCCGCCAAAAGCGCATCGATAGCAGACATCCGAGATCACGCCCTGCACGCCTCCGAAGTTTACGAGGTTAAGCCTCGTGTGATCATTATCGACCACGCGGAGGTCGTCCGCCCCAACAAACGCGCTGACAAATACAGTGACTGGCGTCAGCAGGCCGACATTTACGCCGAGGCGCGGGCCTTGGGACAGGAGCTGGGGGCCACGGTTATCATGCCGGATCGCTGCAACCGCGAGACGGTCAGCAAATCAGTGCCGGACATGACGAGCTTCCAGGGCTCGTTCGAGAAAGCCGGAGTCGTGGACGTGGCGATCGGGCTTTGCCAGTCCGAGGAGGAGCGAGCGATGGCGGACAAATTCGAGGAAGTCCCGATCCGTTATTTCGTGTTTCTCAATCGTCACGGTCCGACGTGCGGCTACTTCAGTGGCACCGTCATGCAGTCGACATTCCGTATGAGCGTCGACAAAAAAATAAGCTATCGCGACGAGCTGGAGGCCGCCGAGCGTAAGGCCAAAGGGCGGCGGTCGATCCGGCAGCGGGTCGAGGAGGAGGAGGAATAGCGCGAACCATGGCTGGTGAAACCACAGGCAACCCGGTCGTCGATGCCATCGGTGCCTTGGGCATTACCGGCGACATCGTGCCCCGTGCTTGGCTCCGCACCATCCGCGACAAACGTGGGAAGCCTTACTGGACGGTGATCTTTGTTTTAGCGCACGTCGTCGCGTGGCATCAGCCGGTATTGGATCGCAAAGCGAAACGGTGGAAGCCGAAGTTCTCCGGCGACAGGTTCCGGTTCGAGCGTGGTGGCATGGCGAAGGAAATGAATGAAAAGCCCGAGACCATCTCTGCCGCCGTCAAGTTCGCCGTCGAGAAACTTAACGCGCTTGAACGCCAGATCAAAGACGTGGTGATAGCTGGGCGCATGTGCCGGAACGTCGTGTACCTGACACCAGTGCCCGAGGTCATCGCCCAGCTCTCCGGCCTCGAAGAAGCTGAAGGAGGTCGTCCCGGAGAACGGGGTGACCCCGGCGATCAGGGTGACCCCAGTCACCGGAGTGACGTAACTCCGGAGAACGGGGCCACGTCACCCCAGTCAGTGGAGCCACGTCACCCCAGTCAACGGGGCTCCTCTAATATAGTACAACAACAGAACAACAATCAGGACAACACCACCACAACAACCGGTGGTGGTGGTGGTGGTGGTGATCAATCTTCTGGGAAAACCGAAGCGGAGGCCGCAAAGCCGGAGGGAAACGGGGACGGCAAGCTCTGGAAGAACATCCAGAATCGCATCCAGGAGCTGGAAGATCGCTGGCACGAATTGGGGAAGGGCAATCTCAAGGTTCCACCGGAATTCGCCCAGCAGGCGCATGATTTTTGCAAGGAGGAGGATTGGGTCTCCGGAGACCTCCTTCACGTCATCAGTACAGCCTGGGTTTATGCCTCCACCCAGAAGAAGCCGGAGAAGGGGCATGATCGGTGGTTCTTCTGTAGGAAAATGACCGATTTGAAGGCGGTATTCCGGCGAGATAAACGTGGTGATGTCTTCGTCGTCAAGGCGGCCCAGGAGCTGGGTCACGAGCCCAAGACCCTCGATCTCGAACAAGTCCGCGAAGAATGGGCCACGTTGCTTGCGGACGAGGGAATTGTACCGGTTCCCCCACCATGAGAGATGGGAAAATCGATGCACTTTTTGAACATCAAGCACCTAGTTCTGGATGGTCTGGCTGGCGAATATTTTGACGGATTGAAGATTTGGACGCCAGCGCCAAGTGGCTGCCAGCCCGTGGCCAGGGCTCAACCCGCCCGCCGCGCTTCCTGGCCACCCCATCACCGCCGACCGGGCCGCACGGGCCAGCCAGGCGGGCCGCCGCTGGCTTCTCGTCGGACTGGCGACCGGTGTCGACGGCTGTGGCGATCTCTCCGATGGTCGAGTTGTCCAAGTTGGACAGGTCACCACTCGTTTTGCTGGCTGGCGGCCAAGGTTGGGCGCGCTCGACAAATCCCCGATCTTGGCGGTTGATCACCGTTCTTGCGTTGTCTTGCTGGGCTTGCCGGTGGGAAATTTGCCGGTGCCTGCGGGAGGCCGGATTTGCAAATCATTGTGAACCGGTGGTGGTCGCGACCTCTCATGATCTTGCCAAGACCGGCAAACGCCTCGCGAAGTTGGGCATACGCGGCAAGTTAGGGTTCCGGCAAGTTACCGCCATCACGGTGCTGTCAGCCTCCGCGCTGCCAACAAATTCTGCCTCGCATGTGGTCGACAAGCCACGGCAAATCGCAAGGCAAATCTCCACTTTTGTCGCCGGTGCCTCCTACCGCATCGACGCCACGTCTTGCCGCTTTACAGGTTGGTAGGCAAACCGTGGCCTGGTGGTTCAAGCGTGGCAATCCAGCGGCGCTTGTAGCGGATCACTCGTCTCGACTTGATCAACAGTGTCAACGCGCTCAAGACCTCGGCGCGTTTTTGAATCAATGACCTCAGGGGGTCCCTAATTACGCTACAAGGCGGGTGGCGGTGTTTTGTTGGTCGTTTGTTTGGGTCATGTCGGATTTCTGCTTCTCATTTTCTTCTCGGCGCCGACATCGCTGAGAAAGCTTTTTGATGCGCCGCTGATCGACGATTTGTTGCCGCAGGCCCTGGTGAGCTTGCTGAGGGGTGACGTAGTCGATGCCCGAATGGTAGTGCTCCGTATCATACCAGGTAAAGTACCGATCGAAATAGACGACGGCTTCTCCATCATCCAGGAAGCGACCGGGATACTTCGGTGCTCGTTTAACCGTGCTGAAGGCCGACTCAATAAACGGATTGTCGTTGGGGGTTCGGGGGCGAGCAAACAACTGAGGCATGCCGTGATCTTCACACAGCCTCTGGATCGGCTTGGCTTTCATCTGGCGCCCGCGGTCGTTGATAACCTCGGGCCGCTGATCCTCCGGGAGGTCCAGAACGCTCTGATCCGCCAGACCCCCTTCCAGGAGGAGCCGCGACTCCGCGGCCGTCTGTTGCCAGTGGATGCGCCATTGGATGACTTTGCGGGACCACTCATCCAGAAGCAGGTAGAGGTAAAGATACACCCCCTTCTGAAAGGTCATCAGGTAGCTGATGTCCCAGCACCATCGCTGGTTTGGTCCCGTCAGATCCTTGCGGACCGGAGCTTTGGAGTTGCCGTTGTGAGCTCCGCCAGACCCTCGTGCAGTCATCATATTCCGCTCCTTCAGGACCCGGTAAACCGTGGAGAAAGAGGCCTGAAAGAGGCCCTGATCGCAGGCCGTGACCGCCAGGATGCGATGCGACAAGTCGACATACTCCTGACTCCTGGCCATCGCCACAATCTGATCAATCTCCTCGGGCAACATCCGATGCAACGGCTCCTTGGGACCCGGAGTCAAATCGGCCAAGCTCAGTCCCTGGCGCACCAAATGTTGCCAGCGCACAACGCGACGATGCTCGATCGCCAGGATCACGCAACTGCGTCGCACCGAAACACCTTGTTGCAGGGAGGACTCGATCACCGTGAGGATCTCCAGTTTGGTTTGCTCAGGAATCCATTGCTTGACTATCGGTCCCACGAACCCCCATTCGTTTTTTTTCGCAGGATCGCCAGTTCGACCGACTGGTCTGCCATGGCCCTCTCCTTGTCCTGGAGTTCGCGCTTGATGGCGTCGTAGGCGGAGGAGTCCACCTGGCCAGGTTTGCTCCCAGGCTTGGCACTGAGGCGTTGCAGTGCCCCCTCCCTGACCTGCTGCCGGATACGCGCCAGATCGGTCGAGTAGAGGCCCTCTCGGCGCAACAGCTCGCCCACGGGTTTCTCACCGGCCTGCGCTTCGAGGAAGATCTGAAACTTCTTCTCGGCTGACAGGATTCGTCGCTTTGCGCCGCGTGGCTTCTGGGGTCCATCGGATGGATTGCTATTCGTCATTTTTCCACTTTCGTTTGGACCGCCAGTGGGAGGCCATGGTTCCGGTCGCCCTACGGGCTCCCTCCACCATGGCCTCCCACTCCACCTTGTAGCGTAATGAACCTTTGCTTTGAGGTCACGAACTCAGAAACGGGGGGACCTCCCTTGTGAAGGCTCGGGCTTGTGCTCGGTCAGCCGGTCGAGCCTCCCCAACAACTTGATTGATGACCGACCAGAGTCTGTGCCTGCCGCGCCATTGGGTCTGGAGGTAGCTGGCCAGGGCCGGAGCCCACTTCCGTTCGGCGGACAGGTCTTCCCAGGTGGTTGGCTCCTCGGGCGGGGTCGGATCGTGCGGTTGCCTGGTGGCGGCGCACGACACGGCTGACGGGGGTGGGGGTGGTGGAATAAAAGCCCAGATCACACCATACCTACTTCCAGGGCGTTATTTCTTGCCTGGGGTGCGCTGCATGGCTTTCCGTTCGGTTGGAAGATTGTTGGCCATAAACACTATTGACTTTTGAAAATAATACTAGTATTTTCAAAGTGTGTCAATGGAAAATCGGATGAAGATTGAAAGGCGCGGCGGCCGAAGGCCTCGTTCCGGACGAAAACTTGGGACAGGAACGCACGTAAACATTTGTGTTTCCGTGACCAGGAATGTTTGGGAGACTGCCCTATATCGCTGGCAGGATAAAGGCTCGCGCCTTGTTGACACGCTACTTACAAAATACGTGAACAACGAGGTATCGCTTTGAATGCCGATCCGAAAAAATTAATCACTCTCAGCGTTGTTGGCGTGGATTCCGAAGGGGGCCATGTGCGCGCCGATGAGTTTTTGGAGGAAGTGTCTCACCTGCTTACCACTCTCAACAGCATCGACCGCATTATCAGTCAGACTGGCAACCCCACGCTATACTATCGGATCGTTGCTGTCAGCCACAGCAGCCCAATCACATTCACGCTGGAACCAGTCGTCCGCCCACGATTCCCAAAACCAGCCGCCAATCACATTGAGATTCGACACGACAGATTCTTTCGTGAACTCGAAGCAATCAGTCTGAACCAACCCGTGTCTCCTGACATTGACGACCAGGTGCTTGAACACTTGCGAGAACTCACGGCAGGGGCTGAAAGTTCGTTCAAGGCCGTTACAATTTCCAATTCTAGCCGCCGAGTGCAGTTGGATGCGAAGTTTGAAGAGAACGTCCGCAAGTTGCTTAACGAAGAGGATGCGTCCTACGGCCATGTCGAAGGCAGCTTGGATACGGTAAACATTCACGGACACGCCAGACGGTTCTGGATTTACCCTCGCGTCGGAGCGCAGAAGATCCGTTGCGATTTTCTTCCGGGCACGTCCGATCAACTTCGTGACGCGCTTGGCCAATATGTGCGCGTTGAGGGATTCAAGTTTTTCCGCCCTCAAAGTCCATACCCGTTCCGCGTCTCCGTCCGAGAGTTTGAGATCGTCTCCGACCAACACGAAGTCCACCTGACCGCGCTGAAGGGCATTGCGCAGGGCGCAACAGGCGAAATGAGTGCGGTGGAGTTTGTTAGGAACATCCGAAATGAGTGGGATTGAGAGGGTTATTTATTGGGATTCCTGCATCTACCTCGCCTGGCTCATGGACGAGCAGTCTCACGGCAAAGCGTGCATGGATGCCATCGGGCAAGTGTTGGCCGAGAATTTTCAAAGAAAGAACGTAATCATATCGTCCACCATCACATTGATTGAAGTCTTGGCGGCCAAGATTGGAGATGAAAAGGAGAAGCTGTTTCGCAAATCGTTCAGAACTCAAGATCACATCGCTTACGATGTGGATGCGGCTATCGCTCTGAAGGCGAGAGAACTGCGAGAGCAGTTCTTGGCACATACGAGCGGTAAAACATTAGCGACACCTGATGCAATCCACGTCGCAACGGCCATGATTCAAAGGGCCAAGATGCTCTTCACTTTCGACGACGGACAGAAGGACAAGAAGCACCTTGGGTTGCTTGAATTGGACGGCAGTCCCATAATCGCAGGACTTAAAATCTGCAAGCCGTATACCGAACAGGCAACCCTGCTCTAAATCCAAATTAGGACACTACCGCCTCGTGTCGTCATTTGCCACGGGCGGCTTCCGTCAGAAATGCTCTGGGAGTATGCCTAGCCGGTGCGCGGGACGACAGAAATGCCGCCACCACCCTGGTGAGCACACGCTTCGGATGCAGCGTTCACTGCTCCGCGTTCATCCGTAGGGATGATCTCGACAGTGAACGCTGTGCGGCTCTTGTCCAGAGCGTGAGGGCAGGTGCCCCCTTTGCCTTGCCGGATTGACGGCTGCCCGTACGAATTATCGCACGACGCCAGTTACCACGCTGAACGCCTGCGGAGACGGCTTCCAGCACGTGCTCCCCCTGTGCTGCTATTACAGCGAGCGCGACCCTGTCAGCGCTGATGCGCAGGCTAGCCCCTGCGATGCTCAGACTTGCCCACAACATCAGGGACTACCGACAGACGATCCCACAGTTGTTTGTTTACAATGGCCTGATCCTTGTCTCCAACGGCATCGAGGGCCGATTGGGGAGCCTGACGGCGGCATGGGAACATTATTGCGAATGGAAAAAGATCAGCAGCGAGGACGAGGCGGGCAGCGTGTCGCTGGAGACGCTGTTGAGAGGCACGTGCGACAAAACCCGGCTGCTGGACTTGGTGGAGAATTTCACGTTGTTCGAGAATAAGGGCGGCAAGATCAGGAAGGTGGTGGCAAAGAACCACCATTACCTTGGTGTAAACAATGCCATCAATGCGGTGCAGGGCCTGAAGCACAACCGGGGACGGCTGGGTGTGTTCTGGCAGACGCAGGGCAGCGGCAAGACGTTACTCGATGGTGTTCTTTTCCCAGAAGGTGCTGCGGAAGATACCGGGCAACTGGACTTTCGTGGGCGTAACCGACCGCAATGAACTGGACGATCAGCTTTACAAAAACTTCGCCAGCGTGGGCGCGGTCACGGAGCCGGAAGACCGCGTGCGGGCCGACAGCGCGGAGCACTGAAGCAGTTGCTTACCGAGGATCACCGGTATGTGTTTACACTGATACAAAAGTTCAGGACGGAGAAAGGCGGGAAGTTTCCCAATCTGTCCAGCCGCGATGACATCATCGTGATGACAGACGAAGCGCACCGCAGCCAGTACGACACCTTTGT
>CAVXWU010000002.1:0-280211 GCA_963765535.1 uncultured Verrucomicrobiae bacterium | reverse complement strand
TTCCAAGAGGTTAGGCCCGGTCTATGCTCCGCCGCCGGATTTGTGCTTCACTCTGAAATCCTTTGCTTCGCTATGCACGAAAGCCAAATAATGGCCAAATAATTTGGCGGTTCGGAGAACAAGAAAGCCAAGGGTTCGAAGAGACGTGACCGTAGCGTCGGCCTTTCCCAGACCCGCCCTCGCGCCCTGCGCCTCATGACGGCGAAGCTCGGCCTCAAGTCTTGGCCCAAAAACATTCTCCGTCACACCTGCGCTTTGATGCTGATGGCCACGTGGGAGGACGAGGCAAGGTCGCGGCCTCCTTGGGCAATCACCCTCCATCCTCTGCGCCCATTACCGGGAGCTGGTCTGCCGGGCCGAGGCGAAGTGGTTTTGGGGATCGGCCTTGAAGCTGGATCGACCTCCAACTCGTCGTGACGGGTTGACGGGTCGCAAAGTGAACGGAAGCGTCGGTCGGCATCAGGGTCCTTGATCTATTCTCAAAGTCGGCCTTGTACTTCTTGATCCACCCGATGTCGGGTTTGCGTTGCCGGGAACTCAGCTTATCGTAGCTGCACTTCACTCCAATATCTGCTTATGCAAATGCCGTGCCTTCTGGCGTTCTGTTCGTTGGCTGTTTCCGCCCAAAACCTCCCTTCCATAACAAGCATGATCGTCGAACGCGGCGAAGACTATGCTGTGCACGCCACCGTCCAGCGGTTCACGGATGCCGACGGACGCAGTTGGTATCAAACCAACGAGTTTCCGCTCCTGGAAAACGCGCTAAATTACCTCGATCATGGCGAGTGGAAGGAAAGTCAGGATGTGATAGAACCGTTCCCAGAAGGGGCTGTCGCCTTGTACGGACCCCACCAAGCTATATTCAGCGCCGACCTGAACGCCGAAGCAGTGTTCGATATCCAGGCCTCTGACGGCGGGCGAATCCGGGGCGGAATCCGCGCCATTGAGATGACCGATTTGGCGAGGGGCGAAACGATCACCATTGGGACGGTCAAGAAGTCGGTCAAAGGCCAGCTCCTCCCACCGAACCAGATCCTGTACGCCGACGCGTTCGATGGCATTCAAGCCGACGTGCTGCTGGTATGGAACCACAATCTGTTTAGCCACGACGTAATCCTGCGGGAGCAACCCGACTTTCCGGCGGCATGGAATCCGGCGACGGTGCGGCTGGAGGTGCTGACGGAGTTCCTGGTAGACGTTGAGCCTGAACTGCGGACGCAGGTCGTGCAGGCCGAAGGGCAGCCGGAAATTGAGGATGACGCAGTGATTCACTTTGGCAGAATGGCCATGGTGATGGGCAAAGCCTTCCAGACGACCGAGCAGTTGGCTCTGGGCGGGCTGAGCGATGACCCTGACAGCGTTCCGGTTCTGAAACAATGGTTTCGGGGGGAAGGATCGAGTGATTTTCTGGTGGAATCAATCCGGTGGCTTGAGGTGTGGCAGATGTTGAAGGATTTGCCGGTAGCAGGATTCGCTGTCAATTCAGCGCTACGGAAACCTCGATCGCAGCTCGCGAAGCAGGAAGCGCCACCGCCGGGCCTCATTGGTTCTGATCCCGAAGAAGCGGCGAGTTTAACGAAGACTTTGCCGATTCGAGTGGCACCTTTGAACTATCGACCTCGGGGATGCGTTCTGGATTTTGTGATCATTCCGGACGATGGCACGCCGACCACCTTGCAGACGGGATTCACCTATTACGTTAAGACCAGCTATTACAGCGGCAGCGCGGTGACGTTCCAGCCCGGCTGCGTGATCAAGTTCAAGAACAATGCCAACATGCTGCTCTATGGGCCGGTGAGCTTTCCCAGTTCGGGAGAGCCGCCGGTGTTCACATCACGCAACGACAACAACTTTGGTGAGGTTATCGGCGGGGTTGCAGGAGAGGTCGATAGCGACGGCGACCCGAGCCAGCACAGGGCGTCGAAAGCGCTGTGGATCTATTATGTGACGTTCAACACCACGGTCCAAAATGACCGCTTCCGTTGGGCGCAACGCGGGATCCAGTACGACCAGAATTACGGCGTGACGGCGACGCACACGGTTCTGAGCAGCCTCTTTGAGTACACAACGACCGGCCTTTACGTCAATATCCCGTCCGGCTCCGGAGTGATGCTCAATTATGTCAAGAAATGTGGAGTCAGCACCGAGGTTAGCGGCGGCGCGTACTCGGGTTCGATGTACGAGGATTGCGGCGTGGTCTCTGTAACGACGGTCAATAACACCAACTTGGACACGACCGTTGGTGATCCATTGGGTGATCCGCATAAGAACAGCCAGTCCGAGTGCAGTTTCGTCGTCGTGAACTCCAGTCGGATCGTGGCGTCTTTTTTTGATACGCACTTGAGTGAGTACGATCTCGGATATACTGCATTCCCAGGAATTGTCTCGCCACGCTCGATTGGCTGGTCTGTCTCGGTCAACGGCGGGTTTAGCTTTACCGATAAGGGAGCTGTCTTTCCGTCATCGCCTTCGAGTTCGGTTTACGGCGACGCCGGAGATCCGGTGATGGCGCGTAATACCGCCAATGGGCATATATACTTGCTTGCAAATCCTTCTCGGGAATCGACGTCGTGGGGAGGATTTCGCCTTTGGAAATCTACAAATAATGGGGATAGCTTCACCCCGGTGAATACGAGCGTTCCTTCATCAGTGACCGGGGGGGATAAGCCAACTATCGCGGTAAACAACTTCTCCGGGCTTCTTCCTACTTCGGGGCACATCTATGTTGCAGGCACTGGAACCCTTGGCGGAACAACAGGTGTTTTTGTCACGCGTTCCGCCAACGGCGGCACGAGCTGGGTGGACGCCGTCAGCCTCGGGGCCGACACACGAGGGGCCGATATTGCGATTCGACCAAACGGGACGGTCTACGTGTTTTACATCGGCTTTAGCTATTCCTATCCGAATTACGTAAATCGACTGATGTACAAGTGGCTTCCGACTGGCCAGGGCACTTCCTGGCAAGGGCCGGCAATCATTCCGGCCCATGCCAACAGTGAAACCCTCTATTCGACCAAAGGAAACGGTAGCGGCGACCTCTTGCGCAAGAAGACGGCAAACCCAGCCGATTTCTTCGTTTCTAATGCCTTTCCTCGGGTGGCGGTCAATCCGGTTAACGGCCACATCTATCTGGTGTACGCGGATTGGCCTTCTGCCAACCCCTCGACGGACCGAGATGATGTATTTGCCAACGAAGGCGTAACGAATGCCAACGGTTCATTGACGTTTGGCGTTGCCCGGAAGGTTAACAACGACGGTACAGCGACGGATCAATGGAATCCGTCGATTACCGTAAACCCCGCCGGCACGCAGGTTTTCATCGGTTACTATAGTCGCCAGGGCGACACGGCAAATAACGCATGGATCAGGGCGTATGGCGCCAAGGCCAAGCTGACGACCGGCCTCGCCACAGCAACGTTTGATGTGTTTCCTGTTGGTACATCCTCCTTCACCAATCTTTTCAATGGAACCACGGCGAGCACGCCACCAACGTCGCCTTGGTTGTTCGATCACGTGTGGGTTCAGACAGAGGTGTCCTTAGACGAGAACGCTAATGTGGTGGACTTCTACCCTGGAGTCTACGACCCATACGTTGGAGGTTATCCGAATTTCTGTGCGGACGATTACACATGGTCTAGCGCCGACGGCACGTACTTTTATCTTGCATGGCGAGACTGCTCGAATTTATGCAGCGTTAACTGGAATGGCAGTAATTACACTCGTGCGGACGCCAATATTCATTTCGCAAGGATCAACCAATGAAAGCATCCGTACTGGCCGTGTTCAGTATCGTCGGGTCCTTGGCATTAGCCCAAGGGACAGTGCGCTTTTCCAATCTGGATCCGCGCATCGATGCGCCGTTTTATAATGATCAAGGTGTCTTGCTTGAAGGCACAAACTACCTTGTTCAACTTTACGCAGGAATCTCTCCGGAAACTCTGGTGGCCGTGGATGAGCCTGTCCCTTTCCGAACCGGCGATTTGCGTGGCTATTTCGTGGAGGATGGTGGAACTGTCACTATCTATTTTATTTCCAATGGTGGGAGCGTCTGGGTACAGGTGCGGGCCTGGGAGGCAGCCGGCGGCAGCTCTTTCGAAAGGGCCGCCCTCTCGGGACGTTGGACAGGCATCTCGAATGAATTGTTCTTGCCACGGACGGGAGATCCTCTTGCGGTTGCACCAATCCTGCCGGTTCCGCTAATCGGTCTGGAATATCCCGGTGCTCCGATCATCGTCCGAGAGCCTGAGGATCAATTCGTCCGCGAGGGAGAACAAGCCAGTTTGTCGGTGATCGGCAGCGGCGGATACCCCTGTCGTATCGGTGGTATCAGGGCGCGAGTGGCCAAACCAATCAACCGGCTCTGGGAGGGACAAACGTCACGCTCACAACCCCGCCGTTGACGACCAACAGCACGTTCTGGGTGCGCGTTTCCAGCTCGGCCGGCGAGACCAACAGCGCGAGCGCCGTTGTCACAGTGGTCTCACCTAAGACGGCGTGGCTCGAAATGCAGAGGGTGGAAGGTCTCCCGGCCGTGTGGATCGACGGAGCCCTGAATACACCATACCGAGTTCAGATCAGTACCGGCCTCGATGCCTGGACTAACCTAATCGATCTCTCACTGCTTACGTCTCCTTTCCTCTTCGTCGATTCGTTGTCAAGCAACTCTCCTATCCGTTTCTATCGGCTCGTGGTGTTGCCAGAAGGCGGATGAGACGCAGTTAGGAATGAAATATCGCCTTCCGGCTCATGACCTGAAGGTCCTTGGTTCAAATCCAAGCCCCGCAACCAATTTCAGATCTCGCTAAAAGACCCCCTTAGATTCGAGAACAGGCGCAGGTTTAAATCCGGGATATTGGGTGGCGGAGAGCCGCACGCCAGGTAGGCTCTTTGGCGCGCGGCAATGGGAAGCGGCGCACGAAGATGACCTCGACTCTGACTGGACAACTGATTCTTGGGACCGACAAACGCAACCCGCTGTTCACGGTCTACGCGCGTGAGGAGGATCAAGACGATCGGGAGTGGCTGCACGTTTATTACGGGCTGGAGTTGCTGGAGGTGGTGTCCGCGGAGCGCAACGATCCGAGTTTCAAAATGCTGGTGGGCCGTCTGCACAACGCCGGTGTGAGACTGAAGGTGATCGAGCAGACCTTTGGAATCGACGCCAAGACGATTCGACGGTGGGGGCGAGCGCTTCGCAGCCGCGATGCGGAGGAGCTCCTCCGGGTGCTGGAGGGCCGGCGAGCCAGTCGCAAGCTCAGCCCCGAGATCAGGGCCTATGTGCGGGCGCGCTGGTCCGACCTGGCGCGGGAGGGACTTTACGGTATTGGCAAGCGACTGCGTCAGGAAATTCAGCGGATCTTTGGGGTTAAACTTTCTCAGGAGACGCTGCGTCCTTTGCTGGGGGAATTAAGGCAGTCCTTCCCGGCAACTCCGACGGAGAGTTCCGGAGCAACAACCGCAGAGGGTCTCCCCCAGTTGGATCGAAGTGCTCCTGATCATCAAGCGTTTAGCTCGGAGGCGGGGGACAAGCCTTGCGATTGTCCCGCAGCCGATGCGGAGCCAGAGTTGGCGGGCAGTTGGGAGCTGGAACGGGCGCCACAGACCGTGTGGTGTGATCACATTGGCCTGCTTGTCTTTGCGGCGGTCCTGGAGTCAGTGGCCCAGGTGGTGGATCCTCCGCAAGGCCTCTTCAAGCAGTGGCTGGCCAGTCTCCTTTCGGGTGCCCTGAACATCGAGCAGACCAAGTTTCTGAACTGGCCGGATCTTTCGCGGCTGGTGGGAGAGGTGGTGCGCTTTCCTCATGCCCAGCGCCAGGAATTGGAACGGGTGGCGACGGCGGACAACATCGAGGCGTTGGCCCGGTTCAATGCTCGGCAGATCGGCGCGGAGTCTCAGAACCAGTTCTACTTCGACCCGCACACCAAGCACTACACCGCAGACCAGAACGTGCTGGAAGGGTGGTGCGCGGCGATCCGTTGGGCGGACAAAGCGATGCACAGTGACTTTATCCACACGGTGAGCGGAGAGCCGCTTTACTTTGAAACGACCGATAACTTTGCCGATCTGCGCGAGCGCTTTTTCCAAGTGGTAGAGCGTTGCCGTCAGGTCATGAAATGGCCGCAAGAGCGGGTGCTGAGCTTTGTGGTGGACCGGGCTATTTTCGGCCAGGAGGTTTTCGAGAAGGTGCTGGCCGATCCCGCTCTGCACCTGATTACCTGGGAGAAAGGCTATTCGAGGCAGCCGTGGCCGCCCCCCGGGGGGATCAACGGTTGGATGGTGATCGAGCGCGCGCGCAACCGGGCCGATGACATCCGCTCTTATCACCTGGAATACCGGGACCGGGCCTGGCCCAGGAACGAGGGACTGCGGCAGATCGTGGTGCAAGCGAGCGATCCTCGGGGGCGCGTCGTTCAAGTGTCGGTTTTGACCGACGACCAGAAGTGCGCCGCGGGCGCAATCCTCAGGCTGATGTTCGGGCGATGGGTCCAGGAGAACGACTTTAAATATCTGGACCAGCATTTCGGGATCAATCAAATCACCAGCTACGGAGTGACCGGTTACGAGGAGTTGCGCGAGCAGGTCCAGGATCGGCAAGTGCGCAGTGCCGAAGCCAAAGCGCTGCAGGAGCAGCGGCGCCAGCTTCGGACCAGGCAAAGCCGGCTCTTATTGGCCGAGGCCAGGGGCGAGCACGAAGGGACGCAACGGCAGCAGCGGATTAAAGCATTGGAAAAACAATCCGATGCCGATCAGGTCAAAAGAGAATTGGCCCGTCTGCGCCAGGGACAGACCCGGTGGGAACGCACTCACCGTGCGCGTCAGGAGCAGATCCAAAAGCTCAGTGTGGAACTGGCGCAGTTGGACACCAAGGGCGAGGGGGCCCACCGGACGGAGTCTCGTTTGGAGCACATGATCCAGGAGAAGATGGTCCGGCTGGATCCGGAAAAGAAGCGGTTGATGGACAGTTTGCGGGTGATCGCACGCAATGTCTTTTACCAGGTACTGCAGCCATTCAAGAAGGCCTACAATAATTATCGAGACGACCACGCTCAGTTCCGACAGTTGACTCAAGCCAGCGGGGTCTTGGAAGTCCGCCCCGATCACATCGTGGTGCATTTGATGCCGCGGGTGAATTACCCTCCGCGCGTGCGGCGCATCCTCGCCGCAGTGCTGAAAGGCATCAATGCCCAGGGGCCGGTTCTGCCTGACGGCAGCAATCGGCCTTTGAAGCTGCGGTTGGCACAGCGCAGTGAAATGAAACTGTCCATCGAGCCCAGCGGCGGCTGAAAGTTATCCCCAAAAAAAACCACTACTACAGCGCCGTGATGCCCGGAAATGAACCTGCGCCTGTTCTCTTGCAAAAAGGGGGAATTTAGTGAGGTCTGAGGATCCCCGAGCACGTCGCATCTCGAACCTTGAAGCGAGGGAAGGTCAAGGGTACTGAGGCTGCTTGCCTGCCTCGATCTGCAGTTTTGAAGTCCCGAACTATCGCGGTCGCACTTTGCGCTTCACCGGATCGCGCCAAGGCAATAATGGCGGAGGTAGGCGTTCGCGGGACCCGAGGTCATCCCGAGCGCCTGGATCAGCGTCCCCGGCTGATTGGGATTCGCGCGGCCAGCAGGCACGAAGCGGAGCGCGACCTGCAGAGTCATTGGTTGATTGGTGTCACCGCCAAACCAGATGAAGTACTCGCGCCCGGGCTGCAGTTTTCTGCCACTGAGGAACTGCGCGACAAACTGGGGATCATACGCTCCACCGCTCTTCGAGCCAGGTGACACCTCGTACCAATCCTCAAAGCCAACCTTGAGCCCGCCAGTCATCGGCAAAATGAACCAGCTTTGAAACAGGGCCTCCGCGGGGCGGAAAGCCCAAACGAGGTCGGGTGATCCCTCCGCCGGTGTCGTGAACCGGAATCCGTCATAATAGCGCCCACCGATTTCCACCGGGCTCGAGTTCATCGTCCAGGAAGACCAGGCGAACGGTTGTCCCTCGGCCAAACACGAGAGCTCAGGAAATCCAGTCGCCGCGCGCTGGACCGATTCCGCCAGACTGGCCGAGGCCCGTTTGAGTTCCGGGTCGATCGCGGCGTCTTCGGCGGTCATTGCCACCAGGAACGGCGCGGCGTTGGCCTGGGCCGAATTGAAATCGATCTCCACGACTTCCTCCGTGGGCCAGGGGTTGTCCCAGGTGAACTTGTAAAGGCACAGTTCCATCTCCCGCGCCTGGGTGGTGGGGTTTTGTCCACGCCAGGCGAGGACGGCTTCGTCGACCGTACCGGGCTGGCTGAGCGGTTGCCAGAGCGGACGCACATTCCGGCCGAAGACGATCGGGACCTCGCATTCCCGCCCGGTGTTGTAGAAGACCCGGTAGCTTCCGATCCGCACCCCGTCCGGCACTTCAGAGACCGTGCCGTGCAGGAAATGTAAACGTTGCACCCAACGTTCCACCGGGATCTCGCCGAGGCGCACCGGGTAAAGGTCCGCCCCGTAATCGGCGATTTCCTGACCGGCGAGCTGCACCAGGCCTCGGACGTCAAACTCGGTTCCCGCGAAGGTCTGCCGTCCGCGCGGGAGACTGGCAAGGGTGTTCTCCAGCGGACCCGGATACCACTTCTCCGTCAGCGGCGCGGTGTAAGCCGCCGAAAGATCGATCAATTCACCCGGCAGCTTCGGATCCCGCGGGGCAATAAGCTCGACGAGCGACGGCCGGATCAGCGAGCTCTGACCTTGCAGGGCACGACTCCGCCAGTCCAACACGCGCTCGACGGCCAGGGCGACGAGGGCCATCGCCGCCAGGCCGGTCGCGCCCGCGGCCATCCAGCGGAGCCGCCGCTCGCTGTGCCGCCTTTGCTGGATGGATTTGCCGTGGTGCAGCAGTTCGAGTTCGGCATGCAGCGCCGCGGCGGATACGTGGCGATGCCGGCGATCCGGCTGACACGCTTTCAACAGGATGGTGTTCAACTCGACCAGCAGATCGCGATCCGGCAGTTCGTGCAGTTCGCTGGCCGGCTCCGGGAAATCGAGCCGGTCCTTCCCCATGCTGATTTCGTAAAGCACCTTGCCGAGGCTGTAAACGTCTGCCTGGGGCGAATTGGGTCCCTCAGGCGGTATGAAGCCCTCGGTGCCGACGTAGGAGCCTGATTCAGCCGCATCCGTTACGAGCCCGATGTCCGCGAGCTTCGCCACGTCGTGGACGAAGATGATGTTCGACGGTTTGATGTCCCGATGGATCAACCCCACCCGGTGAAGTTCCGCCAGGGCGGCACTGAGCGACACCCCCAGCTCGACGCATTCCCGGGCCGGCAGCCGCCCTCGCCCACGGCGTTCGGCGCTCAGCGTGCGCGGTACGTAGGCCGGTACTGGGTTCACGTTTCCATTTTCCGTGCTGGCCTCGTCAGCTTCACCTTCTGCCTTCTGCCTTCTGCCTTCTTCCTTCACCCTGTCCGCCAACTCCATGACATAGTAGAAATGTCCTTCCCGGTCATCACGCCCAACTTGCAGTATATCCACCAATCCCGCGTGCGAACGGGAAACCGGCTCGTAGTTGCGGATGCCGGTGTATTCGCGCTCGTAGGGTCGTGCTTCCTCGAAGTCACTGCGATAAACCACTTTCACGGCCCGGAACGTGCCGAGCGCCGTGCGCGCCAGCCAGACTTCGCCGTAGCTCCCCCGCCCGATGCAACGGAGCAATTCATGATCGGGCACGTGCGGCGGGGGCCGGTTCGAGGAGAGTTCGCGGAGTGGAGGCAATGCATTCATTGTGCGTGGCGGTCAAGAAATCGAAAGCCGGGGGCCGCAACCATCCGATGGCGCAGTGACCGCAACAGCCGGCGACGAACCACATGCCGTCCCTGGCGCGGCGTGACGATGTAAAGTGCGAACGCCTGTCGGGTTGGAGTCCATTGATCCAGCACGCCAGCCATATTCTCCACGAACCTTCTCATGATGTTTGACGCGGACCACCGGCAGCCACCCGCAATTTGCCCCATTTCCGATTGCCGTTCATTCGCGTCCATCTGCGGTTCAGCTCTCCCCATGATTCTCACAAGGGTTTGCTCTTGAGTTTCTTGATTTCCTTTTGCACCAGCCCGGCGACGCGGTGCTTGACCAGATACACCCTCGCCGTGCTGACCTTGAGCAGGTCCGCCACTTCCGCCGGGGAACAGCCCTTGACCAGCAGCAGGTGAAATATCTGGTAATGTTCGGCGTTGATCTTCCGCTTGACCCGGTCCATCGCGGCATCGATCAGGTTCTTCTCCCACTCCTGGTCCCACAGTGCCTCCAACGCCGCGGCGCCGGAACCGCCGGAACTGAGTTGGTCGGCGGCTTCTGGATCAACTGGCAGCGGTTCCGTGGTCCCGCGGCGACGCTTTCGGATCTGGTCGATCACACGCCAGTTGGTCACGTGCATGAGCCAGCCCTTGAACGAGCACGCGGCCGGATCGTATCGATACTCGGGCATCTTGTCGGCCAGGGATATGACCGTCTCCTGCACGACCTCTTCCGCCTCGGTGTCGGTGCAACCCAGGCGTATCGCAAAACTGTAGATCAGCTTCCAGTACGCTCTGAAAAAAGTCGCGCCAACTGTCGTCATCCTGCCGGTTGCGCAACCGGCTGATCAGGCTCCGGCGCGTCGGCAACAGGATGTCGCGGGATCTGGTCACGGTCGTTGCCCCGAGGACGCGTTTGAGGTGCAGGGCTCCATGCCAAAGCTGACCCGGCTCAGAAGCCGAGCATTGCCGGCACCGGTCTCGGCGCGTATGCTGTCGCCGTGCAAATCGAGTTCACGGTGCAGACCTGGCAGGAGGGGAACCAGTACATCGCCCACGCAATGCCGCTGGATGTGGCCAGCGCGGGCTCCTCGCCGGCCGCCGCCAGGGCGGCACTGGAGGAAGCAATCAGGCTGTTCCTGAAAACCGCCGAAGACCAGGGAACACTTGCCGATGTCCTCGACGAAGCCGGGTATTCCTGGGACGGCGCCCGGTGGCGAAGCCCCAGTTGGGTCGGCATCGAGCATGCCTCGGCGAACGTTCCCGCCTGACCGACGCGCATGCCCCGCTTCACGCCGGTTGATTGGCGCACCCTCGAACGCGTTTTCCTGGCCGTTGGATTTCGCTTCGCACGACAGGAAGGCAGCCACCCCTCTTACGTGCGTGACGGTGTTCTGCGTCCGGTCGTAATCCCTGCTTACGCCGAGGTGCCGGTGTTCATCATCCGCAACAATCTGAAGACGGCCGGACTTTCGCGTGACGATTACTTTCGGTTGCTGGAACAGGCGCGCTGAACCTCTGCCAGAGGACCGCTGGCAAACCGATTCGTGCCGGCAGAACTCCCGGCAGTTGCCAAACGCTGTCATAGGCCTGCACCTTGCGCGACAGCGACCGGGGTGAATTCCGAGTTCACCGCGTACCATCGACGGGGTCCGGTAGTGTTCAGGGCTCAAACTGCGTCCTTTCCTGCAACCACCGGAGATCCGGGTTGCCCGGCATCGAGACGCTGAACTCCAGCCGGGTTTCGTAAGTGACCGGCGGTTTGGTGCGGGCATCCTGCCAACGATGACGCTCCACGTGACCATCGGCAAATGAGAGCGTCGCCCCGCCGTCGTGCAGGCTGCTCGGGCAACTCCCGGCCAGCCCCGACAACCCCGCGCCGCTCTTCCGGTCATCAATCCAGAACGACACGAAATCCATGCTGTCCGGGTGCTCGTCGATGAACACGAACGCGCTGCTGGCGTTTAGGATTTGCGTCAGTTTCTGCGGGCCGAACTGCACGATGTTGTCGGTTCCGCATTTGCCCAAACCACCGACATACGCGCTCATCGAGATGCTCCGCGCGCGCGGCAGGTACTTGTTCCGACCCACCAACACCTTGCTGCGATCGCTCGGACAGCGGTAGATCGCGGCATTGTCAGTGTAAGGTCCCAGCTTGGCATAGTGCGGATCCAGGAGCAGGTTGACGTTCGTGTTTTCGGAATTGCCGCCGTCGTAGTTCAGCCAGCCTTGGGCCCACCAAAGACCCAGTTCCGGCCTCGGCGGCGCCGGGATGTTCAACCCGTGCGGCACCAGCTTGTCCTCGAAGTCGGTCGGGTACATCAACCACGCCAACTGCAGTTGCTTCTTGTTGTTCAGACAAAGAATCGTCCGCGCCTTCTCCTTCGCTCGCCCCAGCGTTGGCAGGAGCAGCCCGGCCAGGATCCCGATGATGGCAATGACCACCAGCAGCTCGATCAACGTGAAGCCACCGCCGATGACAACGGACTGCCGCTGCGTGGACTGCGGATCACGCGGATGGTCGCGGATTAATATGCCGGAAGCGGGTCGGTGTGACACCGAGGCACGTCCACGCTCCGCCGGGGTGTGCCTGGCGCGCCAAAGTCCTGCAATAGGCAGGACGAAGGCAGCGAGTGCGCCGGTGCTCCGGCGCTTTTCTGGGTTGGCGAATCTTTCGGAACAATCGGAGGGTCTACGGTCGGACGAGAACGCCACGGAGCGGCGCGGCCGCACCGCACCCCACGGTGCTCGCGCGATGGTCGGGGCGACTGGGAGAATGGTTACTGCCTGCGCCATAGTCCCTCTCCCGGTTGCATGACTCAACTCCCCTCTGGCTTTCATGGTTTCCTCAAGCGAAAGAACTCCGGCTCGGGGCCGATGTCAACGGTCACGACCTGCTCGTCGCCGATTACCACCGGCGGTGTGACGTTTTCCCTTCGCGATGCGGTTCCGCGAGAGGTAGTGCTTTCCGGTTGATGGCCAGCGGGTGCTGAGAGCGCTTGCCCCGAATGTCCGCAAGGGTAGAATGGTGGCATGCAAGCGATCGGAGTGCTCGAGGCCAAGACGAAATTCGACGAAATCTGCGACGGTGTCGCCGCTCGAGGTGTTGCCGTGCTGGTGACGCGGCGCGGGAAACCGCTGGTGCGTATCGAGCCGGTGCGTCCCGATAAGGCCCGGCGCAAGAGCATATGGGACATCCGTGCGAAGTATGAGAAGGAGCATGGTGACCTCCGGGAGGATTTCCCGCTCCCGCGTAGATCGAGACAATCCTGGCGAAACCCATTCGACGAGTAGGCTGTGGCGCTCATTTGCTTTCTGTCTCTCCCTCCCCCACCTCCGGTCTGTGAGGGAAGCTTCGGTGCCCAAGACCGGGTCCGCAACTCCACACTCAGGTAACCATGCCGGTTTCTCACCTCCTCGATACCTCGGTGTATTGTCAACCGCTGAAGCCCGGCCCGCTCCCGGCGGTCGAGCGCCGCTGGCGGGCATTGGGCGATGAAGCCCTGGCTACTTCGATCATCTGCGAGGCGGAACTGCTCTACGGCCTGGAGTTGAAGCAATCGAATCGACTCAACGAACTTTATGCACGGTTGCTCCGGAGCCGGTTGACCGTGCTCCCGGTTGACTCGACGGTGGCCCGGGCTTTCAGCCGCATCAAAGCGCAATGCCGCAAAAAAGGCTTCGTGGCATCCGACTTCGACGTGCTTATCGCGGCGACCGCTCAGGCGCATCATCTCACCCTTGCCACCCTCAACGTGCGGCACTTCGTTCGCCTTGGAAACCTGCAGGTTGAAGACTGGTCCCGCTGACCGCGAGCCCAGCGCCGGGATGTCTATTACTCGCAGGGCATTCATGGTTTCCTCAAGCGAAAGAACTGGGGCTCGAGGCCGATGTCAACGGTCACGACCTGCTCGTCGCCGATCACGACTGGAGGGGTGGTGACATTTTCCCAGACCACTTCCGTCCCTAAACGTGGACTGCTTTGGAGTTGGTAGCCGGTGGACGCTACTGGCCAGGAGAAGTCTGGCGATTGAGCGGACCGCATCGCCTTGAGCAACGGCGGCGTAATCTGGGGCGGCTCGAAGAAAAGTGCATCAATCTCGTCGGAGTAAAGGGCTCTGCTATAAATGCGGAGATCACTCATTTTTCCTGACAAGTATTGGCCTCCGCTCGCTCCGTTTCGTGAAATCTGTAGAGAATTAGTCGAGTAAGCAAATCGGTCGACCACTGGTGTCAAGTTCCCCGTCAATTCTCCGTCGTGACCGCCCCAGACATCATTCGCAGTCCCGTGGAAAGGGTAATAGGCCACCAACCCGTCGGTGGGGGCGTCCTGGTCCAGCATTGTGAAGTTCGCGTCCATGGAAAGGAAACCCACGGCCGATAATGACAGGGCGGTTCGCATCCAGCATCGCAGGATGATCCTCCATCCCGCTGTCATCCACAGGCGACCGCCAACGGCCGTCCTCATTGATCGGCTGAGATCACAGGTGATCTGGTTCATGATCCTCCTCCATTTGCTTTCATCCGCACTTGGACGGCTCGATGCCTCATAAGTTGCGGCGGCGCGTCACCGTCAGGGTTTCTTTATACGGAAGAACTCGCGACCACCGGTGCCCGGAACCGTGACCGTCACCGGTGAGGTTTCCAATGTCACCGTTTGCCCGTCCTGCCAGGTCTTGAGGTCGGCGCTTCGCTGTACGACCACGGGAGTGGCGTCGGGACCGGCCAAATCCAAGTTCAAGGTGCCCGGTGTGCTTCCCGGCAAGGCCCGCAACTCGATGGGCGCCGTGAGGAGTTCGAAGACGCCCAATCCCCGCTGGCCGCTGGCGGCGAGAAGCCTCCCGCCGAACTCAGCCAGATGGTAAGCGTCAATCGCGGTGTTTCCCCCCATCGCCCGTGGTTGGAGCGGGTTTGCGACGTCGTAAACCTGCACGCCACCCCGGGCGTCGGCAACGTTACACAAAGCGTCCGACGACCACCATACCGCGCGCCCGGATGCCGCCCTGCGCAAGGCCCACCCGCTTCGGTTGTGTGGAGTCGGCCAAATCGAGCACGGCAAAGCCTTCCACGCCGTCTGCCACATACGCGTGGTCGCCCGATACCGCCACCGCCTCAATGAAGCCGCCGCTGCCGTAACCACCGATCGGCTCCGGTTGAGCCGGGTCACTCAAATCGAGCACCACAAGGCCCGCTTCGCGGCAGGCGGCCAGCAGGTGGTGGCCGTGCATGGCGAGGCCCGTGGTGTGGCCAGGAGCGGCGAATCCTCCCAGGCGCCTGGGTGAGGCCGGATCGCTGACGTCGAGAATCTGCACCCCTTCGCTGCCGTCCGCGACGCAGGCCAGCGTGTCCGACAGCACCACAGCCCTGGCGTCGCCGGGGGTATCGAAGGCTCCCAGGAGTCGTGGACTCGCCGGGTTGCTGAGGTCTGCGATCACCAGGCCAGTTTCACCCGCGGCCACGTAGGCCCGGGTGCTGGCGACGGCCACATCCCACGATTTGCCTTCGATCGGGAGCGTCCCGAGGAGTGCCGAGGCGGCGGGCCTCGTCAGATCCAACGCCTGTAGCCCCGCTTCCCCGATCGCGACCCAAGCAAGGTCGCCCGCCACGGCAAGGCCCAGTGCCTCCCCACCCACCTCGGTGGTTTCAGAGAGTCGAAGTGCCGCAGGCGACGTCCGGAGGACTCTCAAACCAGCGGCACCTCCGGCGGCGAACAGGAGATCGCCCGCGACCGCGAAATGGTCGCCCACGTCGGACCAACCGCCGATCCGCCTCGGCCGGGTGGGATCGCTCAGGTCCAGCACCTCCGGGCCTCCGAGGAACGCACGGTCGCCCGAGAGCGATACGGTGAAACCTCCCAACTCCGGCGTGTAGGATGCCAGATGCACGGGGTTGGCCGGGTCGGTAATATCGAGAATCTCAGCGAAGCCAGACTCCCCATACTCAACATAGCCGGTCACCACGGCGAGCCGGTCCGAAACGGCCACGTCTCTGGCGATGCCCGGGGTGTCGTAAGCGCCGACCCACTGCGGGGAGGTCGGATCACTCGCATCAAAGATCTCCAGAACGCCAGAACTCAAGAAGCTGTATTCGCTGCTGGTCACGAACACATGGCTGCCGGAGATTGCCACCGACTTCTCCCGGTAATCCATGTAACGCACGCTGGCGCTGCCAAGGCCCTGGGGCCTCGCGGGATCGGTCAGGTCTAGCAAAAACAAACCTTCGTAGCCCACGGCGGCAAGGAGGTTTCCATCCACCGCGACGCCGGAGAAGTGGTCCTCGCTTCGAAAGATGCTGGTCCGCCGGGGATTAGCCGGGTCAGTGGCGTCGATCGTATGGAGGCCGCCGGAATCGGTGCCCACGTAGACGTAGTTGCCCAAGGAGGCAACCCGCCAATGGTAGTTCGGTGTTTTGACTCCGCCCAGGAGTTGAGGTTTTCCGGGATCGCTGACGTCAACGACTTGCAGAAGTCCGCTGGGTGTGCCGAGAAAGGCATGGGTTCCGGACACCGACACGTCCTTGGCGCCATAGTCAGAAACCCGGGCGCCCAGCCGGCGCATGACCGTCGGTTCGGAGACATCGAAGCTTGTGAGTCCGGAGTTCGAATGCATGACGGCCAGGCCGTCTTCGACCGTGAGGGTGGGACCATAGTCCCCGGAGGCGCCGGAGGAGGCACCCGCGCGAACCGGAGCGGCGGGATTGCCGAAGTCCACGACATCCACCGCGATCGGGGAGCTGCCAGAGATTTCCTTGGCCACGTAGAGGTAACGCCCGTACGGAGCCAGACTCATGACTTCCCCGGAGGTGGTGTAGGACCCCAGGATCTTGGGGGTGGCCGGATCGGCCAGATCAACCGCCTGGACCTCGGACCGAGCATTCATGAGCGCCAAGTAGGCGCGGCCGGCGACGACGGCCAGGGCGCGAACGTTGCCCAACGCTTCATGCTTCCCGACCCACCGCGGCGTAGCAGGTTCGCCGAGGTCAAAGATGTCCAGGATCACCCTCTCCTCCGTCTGGCCATCCCAGTAGTAGCCCGCCAGGCACAATAGTCCGCTCTCGGCGGCCACCGCTACCGGCCGAGCCGATCCCGGCGGCAGGACGTATTCGCTCACGATGCGGGGATGCGCCGGATCGCTCAGGCTGACCGCCACGATCCTGCCGGGAGAGCTGTTCGGTTCGACCGGGTAAGGGGTGGCTTGCGCCAGATACGCGTGGGAGCCGGACACCGCCAGAGAATCGACCCAGCCGGACGTGAGCAGGACGCCCGTCAACCTCGGGCTTGCAGGGTCTGCGATGTCCACCACTAACAGCCGGCGGGAGGAGTCCGTGACCACGGCAAAGTGACCCGAGACCGCGATGAGGTGGGTACTGGTGCTCGTCTTGAGGGAGCCGAGCATGGCGAACGGAGTTGGACCGCCCGCGTCGAACGCGAAGACGCCGCCGAGGTAATCCGTGACGAAAGCATGACGGCCTGCCAAGGCCACTTGATCCCCATTGTAATAAGGAGTTTCAGGCCACGCTCCGACCGAGGTGAAGTCAAGATCAACGGCCGCCCGGGAGACAAAGACCGATCCAAGAAGGACCGCACACACAATCGCGGTCGGGTGGAAGAGGTTTCGCGACCGCACTCTGAGGGACTGGCCCATTGTGGAGATCGCCGAGCCACCCGCGCCTGAACCGCGCCGCAGAAGTTTCATTGCGTTCATGGTGACGATGGATGTCATGGCTGCAACGGCGGACTTGGATATTTCGTTTTGACGCTCACCCGGTTCGTGCAAGCTAAACCTCCATCGCCTCGAAGGCCCGTACTCGATAACTGTAGCTGGTCCGTCGTACCGTGGAGTCCCGGCGGAGGGTTCTTTCATTGCGTCGTCTTTCGGAGAGTTGAGTGGAACAGGGATGTCACGGCACCAGCTTGCGCACGATCCAGTGGTCCACGCCGACGGCGTCCGCGGCGCGGCCGGTGACAAAGACGTTGCCAAGGCCATCGCTCGTGATGCCGTTCGCGCGGGCCGGTTGGCCGGAGACCATTTGATACAGGTCGGTGTTGGACCAGGTGACGGTCGACACGGTCACCCACTTGCGGCCCTGCTTGACGAGTTTGGTTCCCGGCACGCCTTTGCGCACGAGCCACGAGAGCTTGCCCGCGCTGTTGGACACCTGGCCGCAGACGAAGATGTTGCCCGCTTCGTCCAGCGTCATTCCGGAAAGCTCCACCGTGGTGCCGCCGTAGCTGAAGTTATCGGAGATGCTCCAGGTGGCACCGCCATCGGCGCTGCTGCGCACGATCCACGCCCGCTTTCGGGTCTTGGAGCTGTAGCCCCAACCGGCGACGTAGATCGTGCCGGAGTCGGTGATCACACTGGCGCGGGCGGAGCTTTGGGTCCACTCCTTGGTCTTGAACGCGTCCACGATTTGCCACGTTCCCAACTCGCCCGTGGCACTGCGGAGGACGAGCCAGGGATGACTCCCGGAAACCGGGCCGTCGCCCGCCACAAACACCCGGCCGTCGGGATGGAAACTGAGCGACCAACCGGATCCCCCGTCGTTCGCGCCCGAGGCATAGACGGTGGTGAAGTCCGTGGCACCGGCCGCTCGTTTGCGAATGACCCGGCCGTAGGTCAGACTCGATCCGGAGGCATAGACATCGCCAGTGACGGGATGGACTTTGATGTCGGCACAGCCCGCGTAGTTGTCGCCGGGGAAGGGGAACGGATCGTCCGTCTCCACCCAGGTGACGCCGTAGTCATCGCTTTCGCGAATGATCCAACCCAGGTCGGCGCTCGGCCAATCGGCCCTCCGGCCATTCCCGCCGACATACAATCGCCCGTCAGCATCCGAGCTGAAGGCCCGATAATGTTCCCAGGTCCAAATGGGATCGCCGAATTCGGGCAGGGTGTTCCAGTTCGCTCCCTGGTCAGTGCTGACGTGAACCACAGCGATTCGCTCGCTGCCATCAGGGGTCGTGATACCCGATCCCACCGAGTAGAGGAGGATGCCGGAGGGATCGGTTCCGATGTCGCTGCCGGTGGCCCCAAGACCGGCGACAGCTTGGAAGTCATCCACGGTTTGCCAGGTTTGGGCGTGGGCGTTGAGAGCCGCAGCAGCGAGAATCGCGGCGACGAGCGGGAGTTTGAGTTGGCGATGGGTATTGGTATTCATGGGTGGAGACTCGATCATTGATGTTGGTTGTTGATGCACTTTCACCCATTGCATCGCTCCGCCAGTAGAGGATCTTTCATGAAGTTTCAGGAAATCTTGCGCCGGGGTCGTGGCTCGACACCGAACCGCCGCTTTCGGAGGGCTGAGCCCCAGGAAGCCCGGGCAAGCCCGTCGGACAGTCGGATATCGTCCCTCGGCCGCAAGCCGGTTGGAAAACCGAGGTGACGTAGCGCTGACCTTCGGGGCGGCGATTGCGGTTTCCAATCATGGTCTTCGCAACCGGAAGAACTGGCTCGTGCCGTCGACAGGCTGGATCACGGTGAATTGACCGCCCTCGAGGAGTGGAGTCGCGGGCACCGGTTCCCAACTCTCAAATGCGCCAAGCGTCGGTGTGGATTGCAGGGTGAATCCCGTGAAGTTTGTCGGCCATGTGATGAGGATATTGGTGCCGGACCGCGCGATGTCGAGGGTCGGAGCTTCAATCATCGAGGTGATTCTGGTGATGTACGCGTCGGAGGAGTAAGAACCCAGGCTGGCGTTGGTGGTTTGGAAGGCGTTGACGATTGGGAAGTCAAAGGCCGGAGTGTCTCCGACGGCGATGACGTTGCCTTCCAGATCCACCGTAAGCCGGTTGCCCCATTCCTCGAGCGAGCCGCCCAGGTACGTCGAGTAAACCAGGGTCTTACCATCGGCGCTGATCTTCGACACAAACGCATCCTGTCCATCTCCGCCAGACTCGGGCTGAGGGGCGTCGTGAGCGGGAAAATCGAACGATTGTGTCATGCCCGTCACGTAGAGGTTGTTCTCCCGGTCCAACTCGAGATCGTAGGCGAAGTCTTCGCCTGAGCCGCCAAGATAGGAGAACCACTCGAAGTTCGAACCGTCGGGCTTAAGTTTGGCCACCCAGGCATCGAAGTACCCGTAGCCCGGCTCCGGCTGAAAGCCGAGGGGGAAGCTGCCCGGATCCCAACTTGCGGAGATGTAGCCGGTGACGTAGGCCCTGCCGTTGGCGTCGGCTGCAATTCCCGTCACCGCGTCGTGGGTCGCGTCGCCCACGTACGTCGAGTAGATGAGTTCGGAGCCATCCGCCGAGAGTTTGGCAATGAAGCCGTCCAGATTCTCCCCGATTTGAGGGGCGACCACATGTTCGGTCTGAAACGCTCCTACGGTCACCGGGAAATTGGTCGACTGCGTTCGGCCCCCGACGTAGATGAGCCCGCCTGAGTCCACCGCAATCTGGGGATCCTCTTCGAGATCGTCGCCCCCGAAAAACGTCGAGAAGAGCAGGGTGCTGAGGTCGTAACCGAACTTGGCGACGAACCCGTCGCTGTCACCGCCACCGTAGTTGGGCTGGAGGGCGTTCTTAAGCGGGAAGTTCCGGGAATCGGTCTGCCCAGCGACGCAGAAGTTGCCGGAGGTATCAACAGCTATCCCCCAGATCCTCTCATCGCCGCTCCCCCCAAAGTAGGAGCAATAGAGCAGTTGCGAGCCGTCGGACGATAACCTGGCGATGAACCCGTCGCCGGAGCCGAACGCGCTGCCCCCTGCGTAATCGTATTGGAGGGCGTCCTCGGTGGAGGGCAGATCGACCGACCGAGTTTCGCCGACCATCACCAAGTTCCCCTCCCGGTCAAGTGCGAGGTCGTTGACGGCGTCGTAGCCCGCGCCACCGAAGAACGTGGAGAAAATCAGGCGCCCGTCAGGATCGAACTTGGCGAGGAAGGCATCCGTGTCGCCGCCGCCATAATCCTGCTGCACGGCGTTGAGCAGCGGGAAATCGTTGGTGCTGTCGGTGCTGCCCGCCACGAACGCGTTCCCCGCGGCATCCACGGCGACCGCGTAAGCTCCTTCGGTACTGACTGGCCCCGAAATAAGTGGAATAGCTCAGGGTAGCGCCGCAAACATCAACTGGTTGCAGAAGACCGGTGAGCGCCCCCGGCAGCAGCCGCAGGCAGAGACGCCAACCGATGGCCACCGATTTCCAGGGCATTTGTCCCTGGCTTCCTGGATCGCATAACATGAGTCTTCACCAGTGCATCGATGGCTGGGTAGCAGATCTTTCAACAAAAGGAAGAGATTGTTTCGGTCACGGTCACACTCGCGAGTCCCTTCCCGGTTCAGAACGCCGTCTCCCCAATCCCGAAGTCAGCTCCAGATCAACCACCGTGTCCTCCGCGCGATCCGCGGTCTTTGCCCCGGCACGGAAGCATTCCGTTCCCCATCGTTGCAGAAGAAACCTCACGCCAAGGTCGCCAAGGCCGCAAAGCATAAAGGCCGAAGTCATCGTGCACAGGCCAGCCTTTCGCCCGATGTTAGGTGAATTGCTTTTCAGGTTGTGTCGCTCATCCGCCTTTGCGTCCTTGGCGGACTTTGCGTGAGGAATCCTAAGTGGCCAAACCGGCGCGAAAGGTCTGACGGGCTTGTTGCCAGGAGCGGATGGCCACGCAGCGCTCGATCAACGCAAGATCCAGGTCCGCCAGAACACGGCTCTTGGGTGATCGCTCGTAGTGGCCTGAACTGTCCAACACGAATATCTCGAGCTTGTCGTGCCGCCAGAACCAAACTTCGGGCACTTTGAACTGACGATAGATCTCCAGTTTGTTCACTCCTCCGCTGGTCAGCGCAATTTCGAGAACCAGATCCGGAAACTCCTTTTCCGGGCCGATGCACCATGATTTGTCCGGTTCGGCGCCGGCTTCCCTTAAAGCCAGCCGCATCGTCGCCTGACCTCGAGGCATGATCTCCATGCGCGCCTCGTCGAAGTAAATGTCCAGAAGGCCGCCAATCCATTCCTTGATCCGTTCGTGTTCCTTCGAGGTGGTCATGATTTCGAGCTCGCCGTCCAGGAAGTACAACCGCGGGCCGGGACGATCATCGCCGAGTTTCTTGTCGAAAGCCAGGTAGCGGTTCCAGGAAAGGCCGCAATAGACGACCCGCCGCTCGGGCACGGCACCCTGGGCCAGCGGCTCCGGCTGGAGCAGCTCGTCCAACGCGGTCTCCTCATTCTCGTATGTCAGAACTGACCCGACCATGACTTGACAATAGGGGACCGTCGAACGCTCTGCAACGCCGAACGCGAGGAGTATCCTATGGCGAGCTGATCGCGAATAGTCTGTACAGACAGCGGAACTCGAAACCATGGTGCAACTTTTCGCCTGCTTTTTCCCAGTAACCAGTGGATACAGCTATCGGACGACCTGTGACCGACACACGCCACTGCCCGCAATGCCAGACGCTGCTGCCCGCCAACGCCCTGGCCGGGTTCTGCCCCGTCTGCGAGCTGCGTCGCGCCCTGGACCCACCGCATAAGCCCGGTGGCCGTCCCGCCGCCCGGGACGACGCCCCTCATTCCGACAAATCCGAAGCCCGAAATCCGAAATCAACAATCCCCAATCCCCAATCCCCCTGTCCGACCTCAAGAAGCTCCGGTACTTTGGCGACTACGAACTGATCGAGGAGATCGCCCGCGGCGGGATGGGCACGGTCTTCAAGGCGCGCCAGGCCACGTTGAAACGGGTGGTTGCCCTCAAGCTCATCAGTTCCGGCGTGCTGGCCTCCCACGAAAGCGTCAAACGCTTCAAAGCCGAGGCGGAGGCGGCAGCCGGGTTGGACCATCCGAACATTGTTCCCATCCACGAAATCGGCGAGCACGACGGGCAACACTTTTTCAGCATGACGTTCATTGACGGCCCGACGCTGGGACAAGCCCTCGATCGCAAGCCGATGCCGACGCGGCGGGCGGCGCAGATGCTGATCACCGTCGCGCGGGCGGTCCATTTCGCCCATCAACGCGGCGTGCTGCATCGGGACCTCAAGCCGGGCAACATTCACCTCGACGCACAAGGTGAACCGCGCCTGACCGATTTTGGCCTGGCCAAGTTTCTCCAAAAGGACAGCACCCTCACGATGACCAACGCGGTGCTGGGCACGCCGGCCTACATGTCCCCCGAGCAAGCGCGAGGCGACACCAAAGCCGTCACGACCGCCGCTGATGTGTATGGCCTGGGTGCGATATTGTACGAAGCGCTGACGGGCACGCCACCGTTCGCCGGCGGCACGTCACTCGAGACGATTCGACAAGTGTTGGACCAGGAGCCGCGCCGGCCCTCGGCGTTCAATCGCGAAGTGGGCCGCGATTTGGAAACCATTTGTCTGAATGGGCCATTGGGGTCACATCTCCACATGTGACAATTGCGCCTTGATTTTGCTCAACAGACGCGCCAGTTTTCGATCCTTGGCCATCCTGCGTCCGAAGCGGCGGGCTGCGGCGCCGGCTGCGTTGTAATCGAGATCTCCCGCTCGTTGCCCCAACTCCCGCAGTGTCATCCGTCCGATCCTTCTCCCCAGCCACAGCGCCGCGTCCCGCCCCCAATCCCCATGCCGATCCCGAAACTGAGCCCATGGCTCACCTTTCGCCGATTCCACCGCCCGCACCACTTCCTCCCAGGTCACCGCCCGGCCTAAGCGGCGCAGCATCGGCTGCTCCCGCAGATGGGCCATTGGGGTCACATCTCCACATGTGACAATTGCGCCTTGATTTTGCTCAACAGACGCGCCAGTTTTCGATCCTTGGCCATCCTGCGTCCGAAGCGGCGGGCTGCGGCGCCGGCTGCGTTGTAATCGAGATCTCCCGCTCGTTGCCCCAACTCCCGCAGTGTCATCCGTCCGATCCTTCTCCCCAGCCACAGCGCCGCGTCCCGCCCCCAATCCCCATGCCGATCCCGAAACTGAGCCCATGGCTCACCTTTCGCCGATTCCACCGCCCGCACCACTTCCTCCCAGGTCACCGCCCGGCCTAAGCGGCGCAGCATCGGCTGCTCCCGCAGGTTCCCGCGCACCTTCGCGCGCAGCCGTTGGGCAAATGCCTTGCTCCCCTGCACCACCCCACCAATCAATCGATCCCACGGCCGCTCCAGCAGTCCCTCCCGCACCGCTTCCTCGGTATATTCCCGCAGTGCGGCCTGACGCTCTTTGAGATTCCTGCCACCACACAACGATCCCAAAAGCGCGCAGTTCAACCAGGGCGATACCACCGCGTAACCGGCATAAGCCGGGTAAGAACTCCACTTCCAACTGCGCAAAATCGCCAGGCGTTCCGCCACCACCGCCGCCGAAGCCGGTGCTGCCAATCCCATCATTCCTGCTTTGCGCCGTTCCTGGTCCAAACCCAACCGCTTGACTCGAACGGGGTTCAAATGCACGTAACGCCCGACTTCCTGCAATCCGGCGTCATCCTCGATGATGATGGCCCCGAAGCGCCCCTGGAACAAATGACCGCTCCGCTGATGCCGCCGGTTAAACCACACACTGTAACTGACGTTGAGCCACTGGCCCGTCCGGCTGAGATTCGCCGCCGGCGTCTCCAGCACCAGGTGAAAATGGTTCGGCATGACCACATACGCATGCAGCACGGTGCCGAACCGTTCTGGCAGCTCCGCCAAAAGCTCCACAAAGTGGCGGCGGTCCGCTTCGTCCCTGAAAATGTTGCGCCGCTCATTGCCGCGTGCCGTTACATGATAGCAGCCACCGGGGATTTCAATCCGCAAAGGTCGAGCCATGGGCTCTTTTCCTCCAACCGTCGGCGATTGTCAAATATGGAGATGTGACCCCATTGGACCGAAGCTGAAAATGTTGCGCCGCTCATTGCCGCGTGCCGTTACATGATAGCAGCCACCGGGGATTTCAATCCGCAAAGGTCGAGCCATGGGCTCTTTTCCTCCAACCGTCGGCGATTGTCAAATATGGAGATGTGACCCCATTGGACCGAAGATGTCACTTGTCGATAAGGCCAATGCGCTGCTGGCGGCCGCAGCCCAATCCGGAGTGTCTGAAGAATACCTTCAACTCCTGCAAAAGTACTACACGGACAAGACTCAAGCAGGCGCTGACAAGTGGGCCGACTGGAATCGACCCTTCGACGCTATTCGAGCGGAGGTCCGAGTGCGAACAGTTCAGGAGATCGAAGCTCAGAGGGCAGGTACCCCGTAGCGCCCGCCTCCGGTACTTCCGCCAGGATGGTTGCGCTCGTGGGTACGAGCAGACACCCCGAACCGATCAACATTAACGGCTGATTTGACGGGAGAGCCCTCCCAGCGGGTTCGCATCTCCCCAGGTGATGATTGCGACAAAGTGTGCGACCGAAGCGCGAAAAAGGTCCAAACTCGCGGCTGGACGACCCCGTTGATCCGGTCCCGATTTGAAATCTTGAACGAGTCCGGTCCGCTCGTGTTCAATGGAGGCTATGAACCGCTGGCTTTCGTCACTTCTTCCCGCGCTGCTGCTCGCCGGCCTTTCCCTGGCTGAATTCCCGGCGCGGGCCGCGGCGCCTTCCCCCAACATCGTCATCATCTTTGCCGATGACCTCGGCTATGGCGACCTCGGGTGCTACGGCCATCCGAGCATTCGCACGCCGAACCTTGATCGCATGGCCGCCGAGGGGATGCGCTTCACTGACTTCTATTCGGCGGCCCCGGTCTGCACCCCCAGCCGGGCGGCGTTGCTCACGGGCCGGTATCCCGTTCGCAGCGGGATGTGTGATGCCCGATTCCGCGTGCTGCGGCGCAATGCGGCGGGTGGCCTGCCGGCGGACGAAATCACGCTGGCCCAGGCGCTCAAGCCGCGCGGCTATGCCACGGCGTGCATTGGGAAATGGCACCTCGGCAATTACGCGAACGATCCGGCACACCATCCGCGCCGGCACGGGTTCGATTTCTACTTCGGCCTGCCGCACTCGAACGACATGAATCCCACGCCGGCCGCGCCGAAGGGCGCCACCCGCCGGCTCGACCAGGAGGCCGACTGGTGGGCGGCGCCGCTCTATCGCAACGAGCAATTGATCGAGTGCCCGGCCGATCAGTCGACGCTCACCCGCCGCTACACGGCCGAAGCCGTGAACTTCATTCGCGAGCACCACCGCGAACCGTTTTTCCTTTACCTGGCGCACACGTTTCCGCACGTGCCACTCTTCGCCTCCTCCAAGTTCCGCGGCGGCAGCGGGCGCGGTCTTTACGGCGACGTGGTGGAGGAGCTGGACTGGAGCGTAGGAGAGGTGCTGGCGGCGTTGCGTCGCCAAGGGCTGACGAATAATACCCTGGTTTTTTTCACCAGTGACAACGGCCCGTGGCTGATCCAGGACGCTGCGGGCGGTTCGGCGGGCCTCTTGCACGAGGGCAAGGGCAGCACCTGGGAAGGCGGCATGCGCGAGCCGGCCATCGCCTGGTGGCCGGGCCGGATCCGCGCCGGTGCGATCAACCACGAACTGGCGTGCACGATGGACCTGTTTACGACCAGCCTGAAACTCGCCGGCGCCGAGGTTCCCACGGACCGCGTTATTGACGGCGTGGACATGGCGCCGCTGCTCTTCGATACTGGCCCGGGCCTGCGCGACGTATTCTTTTATTATCGCGGGCCAACGCTCTATGCCGCGCGCAAGGGACCCTTCAAGGCACACTACATCACCCAGTCCGCCTATGGCCCGGACGCTCCGGCGCCGCACGATCCACCCCTGCTGTTCAACCTCGCCCAGGATCCGTCCGAGCGGTTCGACGTCGCCGTCGATCATCCCGATGTGCTGGCGGAGATCGACCGGGCAGTCGCGGAGCATCGCGCGAAACTGGTGCCCGAGAAGTCACAATTGGTGGAGGTCGTCGCGGAACCGAAGGCCCCATGAATCGGGCAGCGCGCTTGTCGGTGAACTTCAACTCCCAATGGGGTCGGGTTAGTAGCGCCTTGATCATGGCCCCGGAACCGCCGCAAACCTGTTTGACATCATGAAACAAACTCTCGTTTGCACGCTGGCGAGCCTCGTCGTCGGGGGCTGGATTGCGCCGGATCCCGGGTTCGCGACGGACGTGGCGTCGCCTGGGGATCGGCCGAACATTCTTTGGCTGGTGAGCGAAGACAACGGCCTGTTCCTGGGCTGCTACGGGGATCGGCTGGCGCGGACGCCGACGCTAGACAAGTTGGCCCGGGAGGGCGTGCTCTACGAGCATTGCTTCACCCAACCGGTATGTGCTCCCTCGCGGTTCACTTTGATCAGCGGCCTGTATGCCGCCGCCTGCGGGCCCGCCCAGCACATGCGCGCAAGCGGAAAGATTCCAGCCTGGCTCAAGGGATTCCCCTCGTTGTTGCGCGAGGCGGGTTATTTCACCTCGAACAATTCCAAAACGGACTATAACTCTCCCATCGATATCCGCCAGGCATGGAACGAAAACGGCAGGAGCGCCCATTGGCGGCTGCGGGCCGACGCCGGGCAGCCCTTCTTCAGCGTGTTCAACCACGAGGTCACGCACGAGAGTTGCCTGTTCCCCGTGACGGATCGACCATTGGATTTCGCCCCGACCGATCCGGCGAAGGTGCGCATCCCGGCCTACCAACCCGACACGCCGGAAATGCGCGCCGACTGGGCGCGGTATTACGATCACCTGAGGCTGATGGACGGCCAGATCGCAGCGAAGTTGAAAGACCTCGCCGATGCCGGCCTGGCCGAGAACACGATTGTCTTCTACTACTCGGATAACGGGGGCGTGTTGCCGCGGAGCAAGCGGTTTCTGCAGGAAAGCGGCACGCACGTACCGCTGATCATTTACTTTCCACCGAAGTGGCGGCACCTGGCGCCCGCGCCGGCCGGGTCTCGCATTCAGGAGCCGGTGAGCTTCGTGGATTTCGCCCCCACCGTGCTGTCGCTGACCGGAGTGAAAATTCCTGACTACATGCAAGGCCACGCGTTTGCCGGACTGGCCCGAGCCGCGACGAACGCGTTTGTATATTTAACTCGAGATCGCATGGACGAACGGTATGATCTGATGCGGTCGGTCGCCGATGGCCGCTACCTCTACATCCGCAATTACCGGCCGGATCTGCCTTTTGTGCAGCCGCTCTCGTATATGTTCCAGGCGCGCGGCTACCAGTCCTGGGCGCGCATGGCACGCGAGGGGAAACTCACCCCGGCCGCCGCGCGGTTCTGGGGCGAAAAACCAACCGAAGAGCTGTACGACATGCAGGCCGATCCCGACAATGTGCGGAGCCTCGTGGACGACTCGGCCCATCGGGCCGCGCTGGACCGAATGCGCGCCCGCCTGAGGGAACGCGTCCTGGAGATCAACGACAACGGTTTCCTTCCCGAGGGCTCGGCGCTCGAAGGCTACGAGGCTTCGCGCCAACCGAACGCCTATCCTCTGGAAAGAGTGTTCGCCCTGGCCAACCTGGCGTCGGAGCGCAACGTGGCGAACTTGCCCAGACTGATCGACGCGCTTGAAGACCCGTGCGAGCCGATCCGTTGGTGGGCGGCGCAGGGCTGCGCGTTATTGCGCGGGAAAGCCGCTGCCGCCGAGACCGCGCTGCGCCGGCGACTGAAAGATCCGTCGGGTGCGGTCCAGGTCGCCGCCGCCGAAGCGCTGGCGCGCCTGGGCAGGACCGACCTGGCCCTGCCCGCGTTGGAACGTCAGCTCCAGAATGGCGACGAACCGTGGTTTGGCCTGCAAGCAGCGAACGTCCTGGACCGACTCGGCGAAAGCGCGCGGCCTTCATTGCCCGCCTTGCGCGATACCCTGCGGCGCGTCGCCCATGAGACCGGCGCGACCAGTCCACTACAGTACCAGGCGCGAATTTGTGAACGGATCCTCGCGGTGCTTGATGGCCAGGCCCCCGCGCTTGCTTATCCGGCTGGCGCGCATAACCCATGATGACCCGGAATTGAGATCTTCTGCGATATGAACTCCTCACCGACCCTCTCCCCAGCCGAACTCCACGACCGGCTCGCCGCTGAATCCGTAGGTTTGATCGACGTGCGGTTGGCCGATGATTATGCCGCCGAACATCTCCCCGGTGCGGTCAATAACTGCGTCTTCGAAGTCACGTTTCTCTCGCGCCTGGATGGAGCCATGGGCGATCGCTCGCATCCCATTTGCGTCTATGGCGCATCGTCAAGGAGCCATGAATCACGAATGGCCGCCGACAAACTGCGGCGCGCAGGGTATGCCCAGGTCTTGGAGCTCCGCGAGGGTCTGGAGGGTTGGAATGCCGCTGGTTTTGAGACCGTGAAAGGTCCGCCCATCGTCGCTGAAATGCCAGTCGCCAATGGCACTTATCCGATCGACTTGAACGAGAGCCGGGTGGAATGGCTCGGCCGGAATCTAAAGAACAAGCATTGGGGGACCCTTCCCATCAAATCGGGCGAACTCCACTTTTCTAATGGTTGCCTGACCGGCGGGTCGTTCACGCTGGATATGCAGGGCATCCAATGCACCGATCTCGCCGGACAGCCGCAACACGATCTCCTGATCCAGCACCTCAAAAGCGACGATTTTTTCGACACGGAACGTTTTCCCGAAGCGCGCCTGGTCATCGATTCCTCCGAGCGGATTGACCATCGCGGAATCGGCCAGCCGAACCTGCGCTTGCGCGGCCGACTCACTTTGCACGGTGTGACCCGGCCGCTTTCCTTCGAAGCCGCCACAGGCTTTGCCGATGCTGGGAAGCCCGTGGCGCAAGCGGCGTTTGTGATCGACCGAACCGAGTGGAACATCATTTATGGGTCCGGCAGGTTCTTCCATCGGCTGGCGGGTCACATGGTCAACGACCTCATCGAACTGCAGGCTCGCATCCTCTCGTCCTAACGCGGAAATTTCACGCGTGAACTGGCTTCCATCCACCCGGTGTTCGGGTAAAATTTCCGGGCTCAGGGTCCGGAACCAGTCGCCTGCATCCCAGGGGGTGTGCGTCGCGATCCCGGGTCGGGCGATGGAAGTCAAAGCTCAGTGCATCCTCACGTTGGCGGTGCTGGCGGACGCCCGGTGAGGGCACCGGGCCTACAGACAGAAGCCGTTCTCCTTGTAGGCCGCGTGCCCCCACGCGGCGGATGATGTTCAGGCGACGCATCACGGGCGCGCAGGCGAGCGAGCTCTCTCCGGTGCGCTTCGGTGGCCATCTGCCCACAGTTCGATAGCGCGCATGAGCCGCAAAGGATGGTCGGTCTGGATCAAGTCAATCCCCCACTCGATCGCCTTTTGGTGTTCTTCAACCTGGTCGGGGACGCCGAGGGCATCGGAGAAAACCCGAATGCCGAGCGCGTGACAGCGGGAGATCAGCGTGGGCGAGAGGATTTCCCAACGGGCATCTACGGCGTAGGGCGCCAACTCGCGCGCCAGCGGTTCGAGTTCCGCAGGAGAGCCCAACGGCGCCAGGAGGCGGATGCCAGGATCGATGCTCTTGAGCTGCTTCAAGTAATCGGGAGATCCGTACACGACCGTGCGCTCCATCACCCCGTGCCTTTTCAGAGAGGCCGCCAGCGCCTCGGGTGCAATGGCCTTGGCATCGAAATAGAGATCCACTTTACCGGCCACGGCGCTTAAGAAGTCATCCAGCGGCGGCAGACCGATCTTCGCGTAGCGCTGGCCGAATTTGACCCCCGCACTCAGGGTGGCAATCACGCTGGACGACGTCTCAGCGATCGGTCCCTGGCCGTCCGTCGTGTCGTCCAACGTGCGATCGTGAAGCAAGTAAAACTTCCCGTCGCGGGTGGTGCGCACATCGAACTCGACGAAATCGGCCCCGAGCCGGATGGCCTTCTCGAAGGCCGGAAGGGTGTTCTCCGGCGCATAGCGGCTCGCGCCACGATGGAGCGAGAAACGGACGGGCCGCTGTTTCACCCGTTGCCACAGGTCATGCGCGAGCAGTTCTTCCGGCAAATCGGTCTGAATCCAGTCCGCGCCGGCGGTGATGGCTCGATCCCAGAACGCCGGGCAATCCCAATCGCCCAGGTTCTTCGTCTCGACCTTGATCCCGAGCGCGTGAAAGGCCCGGCATACCTCCGGGGTGACGGCGTTCGCATCGACCTCCACCGCGGCGAGGTGATTGCTCCGGGCCCACTCTGGTGGGCCGACATCCGCGCACCACTTCGCCATGACCGCGATCCTGCCCGACGCGGCAGCCGCCACACGCCGAAGCCGATCGACCTGGTCATACACGACCACCTGTGCGGCCATGCGAGAGGCGAGGATTTCGCGGGCGAGTTGTTCGGGATCCACGGCCTTGCAATCCAGGCAGAGGTTCAGCCGATGCCTGGCGAGGGTGAACGCTTCTTCGAGGGTCAGGATCCGTTCGTCGGCATACCGGGCGGCAAACGCCGAACCGATATCTCGCAGTTTGAGTTCCACCAGCGTGTGGCCGGCCACGCTCAGGCCACCGTCCGTGCCTTCGGCCAACTGATCATTGTGGGACAGGACGTGGTGGCCATCTTTCGTCAGCCGCACGTCGACCTCTGCCCATTCCAAACCGTCCTCGATACAGCGTATCAGGCCAGATCGTGAGTTCGCCGGGGCCTGCCCGGCCTCGCCGCGATGGACGATGCATTCGAAAGGTCGGGCGGGTTGGATCGGTTCGAAGAAGGGAATCGGCTCCGCACGGCACAAGCCCAATGCCGCCCAACCCGTCAGCCACAAGCGAGCCGCGCAACTCGACGGGGAGGTCATAGGGCGATAAGAGCGATGGAACTGGCTGCTATTTTGCCAGGTCCCGGTAATACAAATCCTTCGCCTCGATCAGGTGCTCAGATGCGCGAGAGTCTCCTTCACGGTCGGATGTTCACCCCGGGCAACCTGGATGCGTCGGTCGGAGTGAAAGCTGGTGAGCGTCTTATTGGCGCGGGAGAAAATCGTAATTTGATCCGCATACTCTTTGAGCTTCGCCCCGGGCAGCGCCCAAAGCGAGACGTCATCGGTAAAGGTATCCAGGTACGCCCGGGCCCCACAACAGCCCAGGCTGACCGCCGTGGTCTTGTGATTGACGACTTGCGGGATGACGGCGCACGCGGGACGTCCCATGGCCGGGGGCGTTTGCCGGTCGATCCGCTGGACAGCTTCCGTGATGATCAATCCCTGTTTGGAATGGGCGAAAATGAGGACGGCATCCGGTTCCGCGGTGCATTCGGCAAGCGGGCCATAGATGACATAATCCACCGGCCGATTAATCACCGGGATGGCCATCACCTCATCGTCGGCCACATAGTGCAATCCCTTCATGGCCGCCAGGGCGGCGCCGAGTTCCTCTGCCTGAGTGGGGACAGCAGCGGACAAATTGTGTGTATGAACGCCGATGCAACAATCCGCATGCAACGCCGGCGACGTGGCGAAGGATTGTGTCGCCGCGCGCTCCCAAAAGACACACCCCGCCGCGGCCGCCCGATTCTCCAGCGGGATGCCTTCGGGAATACGATCCGAAATCCGCACATAAACCGGCGGAATCTTTAAGCCGAGCCCCTCAGTCAACTCGCGGGCAATGGTTGCGTAATCGGTCACGGGAGATCCTCTATGATTTAGCTCAACAGTTAAACCGCCATTCGAGCGATAGGACTCTAGCTCGGACCCGGAATGAGGGTCAAGCCCGTTTGCCCGCGCGATGGACGCACGGGTGCATTCCCAGGTTGTCGGTGGCTCTGCATCATCTGACGCGTGGGAACGCGCGGTCTTCCGGCGCGACCCATCGCCGCGCGCCATATCCTACCATTGACCCGAAGGGCGGATTGACGAATGATACCCTTGAGTGTTTCACCGTCGCTCCGACGCCCAGGCGTTCGCTATGAATGTTGTCCTGATTTCAACTTACGAGTTGGGCCATCAACCCTTTGGCCTGGCATCGCCGGCCACCTGGCTGATGGAAGAAACCGAGACCCACGTTTCCTGTATCGACCTCGCCGTCGATAGAGTGGAAGGCGTCCATCTCGAGCGGGTCGCCCAGGCCAACCTGATCGCCTTCTACGTCCCCATGCACACCGCAACCCGAATGGCCAGCCGGGCCCTGGCCAAAATCCGCCGGATCAATCCCACGGCACACCTCTGCTTTTTCGGCCTCTACGCCCCCGTCAACGAGACTTACCTGCGGCGGATTGGCGGCCAGACGATTCTCGGGGGCGAGTTCGAGCCGGGCCTGGTGTCTCTGGTCAACCGGCTCGCGGCCAACGTGGATCCCGCCGTGCATCAAACTCAAGTGGAGCCTGTGATTGCTCTCGATCGTCTCAAATTCAAAGTGCCGGATCGATCCGTCCTTCCCGGCCTGGATCGCTATGCCTGGTTGGAGATGGCCGGCGGCGGGCGGCGGGTTTCCGGCTATACCGAAGCTACGCGCGGGTGCAAGCACCTCTGCCGTCATTGCCCGATAGTGCCGGTTTACGGCGGGCGTTTCAGCGTTGTCAGCCCGGACATCGTCATGGAAGACGTGCGCAACCAAGTCGCCGCCGGCGCCCAACATATGACCTTCGGCGATCCGGATTTCTTCAATGGCCCCGGACATGCCATGCGAATCGTCAAGGCGCTGCACGAGGAATTCCCATCGCTCACTTATGATGTCACCATCAAGATCGAACATCTCCTCAAGGAGCGCGGGCGTTTGACCGAACTCAAACAGACCGGCTGCCTCTTCGTCACGAGTGCGGTCGAGGCGATTCATCCGGACATACTCGAGATTCTCGCCAAGCATCACACCAGGGAAGATTTCATTGAATCCGTCAGTCTCCTCCGCCAAGCCGGCCTCGAATTCAACCCCACCTTTGTCACCTTTACGCCCTGGCATACCCCACGGAAATACCTGGAGTTGCTCGAACTCTTGCTCGAACTCGACCTGGTCGACAGTGTCGCGCCCATCCAATATGCGATTCGGCTCCTGATTCCTGAGGGATCCAAGCTCCTGGAACTCGAAACGACCCGTGCGGTGATCCACCAGTTTGACGAAACAGCCCTTTCCTACCGCTGGGAGAGTCACGATCCACAGATGGAACCTCTATTCGAATCGATCCGCGGAACGGTCGCTCGAGGCCTCGAACGCGACGCCGGCCGCCGGGCAATTTTCAGGGAAGTCTGGGCGCAGGCGTCCGAGACCTGCGGTCAGCCGTCCGTTCCAGAACTGGACCAGACGCGGCCGGTGCGGATTCCGCCTCACATGTCGGAGCCCTGGTTCTGCTGCGCGGAACCGACCGAGGAACAAATCGAGGCGTTGTGAGGGGGGCGCAGGCTGGTAACGCCACAGCGAGAACGGCTGGGAAATAGTCATTGCGTTGCGGCATTCGGAGTGGATATGGTTACAATAAGATTCCATATTAACGCGTTTATTGGACCTGATAACCTCAACCCAACTCACCTATGAGCAAAGTCCTGACAGTGGTCGATTCCGATTTTAAACGGCAGGTGCTCGATTCGCCTGATCCCGTTCTGGTTTCGTTTCGCGCGTCCTGGTGTCAGCCCAGTCAACTCCTGGCGCCGGTGATCGATGACATGGCCAATCGTTTCGGAGACCGGATGCGGTTCGTGGCCGTGAACGAGGAAGACAAATCGAAGGGCATCCGAAAGCGTACGCGGGTCACGCGGCTGCCGGTGACCATGATGTTCGATGGGGGGCAGAGCGTTGATTTCATTGGTGGCCTCGCGTCGCGGGGAACGATTGTCGACATGATCAAGAAGCGCTTGCAGCCGGTGATTGAGGTGAACGAGTTCAACTTCGATGCGGATGTCCTCAGGTCGCGGCTCCCGGTCCTGGCGCATTTTCATGCGGTTTGGTGCAGGCAGAGCCTGGGCCTGATTCCCGTGATCGACCGGATCGCCCAGGAGTACCGGGGACGCCTCAAGACCGTGCGGATCGAGTTCGGACCGGACACGACGCAACTGTGTGCTCGGTTACAGGTCTCGCGCGTGCCGACGCTCTCACTGTTCGTGAATGGGCAGATCCGGGACCAGATCTTTGGGGGATTGGCTGGCGCCGCCAAGGTCCGGGGTGTGCGTGGTTCCGGAGTTGGTCCGGACTCGTTTGAGAAGATCGAACAATTGGTGGCGCCGGCGTTGAAGTGATTGCTGCGCCCGTTCCACGGAGCCAGTGGGGTTCTCTCGAAGCCCGGATCGAGCGGTTGCGCGCCGATTTAAGCGCGGGCGTCTGCGCATCCGAGGTGGCTGATGAACTCGGGGTGGATCTGCAAGGATGCGATCGGAACGAATGGGAGACGTTCCAGAGCGCCATCTTGGAGGTCCAAATCAAGTCCAAGCTCTGGCTCCTGGACGAACTCTTCGCCCGGCTTCCTTCCCAGACGTATCGGATTCTGGTTCTGGGGGGATGGTGCGGGGTGTTGCCCTGGATAGCCAGGCTCACCGGGCGAGGAACGCAGTCGACCTGGATATCCATCGACTTCGATCCGGCCGTGGATTCGATCGGCCGCCGGGTTTTCGGTGGGTCCGTTCCCAATGTCGAGTTCCTTTGCCAGAACATCCACTCGATCGATTACCAGGAGCTCGCGGGAGATTCAGAATTGATCGTCATCAACACCATTTGCGAACACCTGCCTGCCTTTGCCGATTGGCGGTTGTTGATCCCTCGAGGGACCCTGACCCTGCTTCAATCCAACAACTTTCGCGGCTGCCCTGATCACGTCAACTGTGTCGATGGGGTCGGAGAGCTGGTCAATGCCGCTCGATTGGGACAGGTGATCTATCAAGGCTCTTTGGCTCTTTCGTTGTTCACGCGTTACATGGTCATTGGGCGGGCCTGAATGCCGGTGGCGTCGCAGTGCCTTCCCGAATGACCGCCAGACGCCGGGCTTCGCGACAGATCTCGCCCACCGGATTTGCCGCCGCCAGAACCGCGCGACCCGACACGACGTCATCGGCGATGGCGGATTTCCACCCGGTGACGTAAACAATCGGACGGATCTCGACAAAGGCCCGCATTCCGGATGGGATCCCGGAAACTTCCAGAATAGAACGAGTCACATATTCCTGGAGGACGCCACCACCTGGGCCCCAGGATTTCAACGTGTCGAGAATCGCCTGCCGGTCCGGCGCATCGGCGAGGAAGTAAACCTCGGCTCCGCCGCAACCACTGCATCGTTTCAGAACTCCCTTGGCAGGCAGGTCGTTCGGAGCGCGGCGGAGCAGTTGCGTCCGAGGAGTGGTCAGCAGCGCCGGCTCATTGAGATAGAATGCCGTCAGTTCGTTCCCCCACGCGAGGAACCCCTTCGACCCGACCAATCCCACCGCGGGCGCGCCCAATACCGGCATTGCTCGCCTCACAAAAATGGCCTTGGCCAAACGCTGAATTGAAGGAACCAGAGTGGCGGAAAGATTGATCAAGGCCGCAGGCTGGATGGCCCGCTCGAGGATCTCTTCGGGTTGGATCGTATGAATGCCCAGCGAATTGAGCTGCTCACTCTTCCATTCCGTCTCGAACAAACTGTCCGGACCCGGGCAGTCCGCCAACGAAGGTCCGGGGATCCCGTACAAATTCGAGGCACCCGGGCTCAATCCCACCCGAGCGAGAAACGCAACCAGCGCTGTCGTGAGGTCAGGCTTCAATTGGTCTTCTCGATGCGCACGTATTCCCGACACTTGTAAAAAAGTCTTCAACACGGAGCGGCCTTCCGCCACGCCGCCCACACAGCCGACATTGTCTTCGATAACCTGCCAACGGCCCTGGGGATCCCGGGCCAGATCCGGCGCATAGACGAATCGAATCTGCTCGGGGTCCTGACCGCGCCAGCAGCGCCGGAGCGCCTCCAAAGTGATACCTTCCGACTGGAGCAGGTGATCGAGGTCCTCATGGGTGAGGAGCCCGGCCTGAACACAGCGCCCGGAGCCGAGGGCGAGGTCGCGAAACAGTCCCTGGAGTGCAAACGCCCGCTGGAGCACCCCGGGAATCAGGACCTCGCGATATTCCTTTTCGTCCAGGACAAGCGGTATGGGATGGATGATCGCGCGGTCGGCACCGCGCGCGATTGAAAGCCGGCTGCCGAGTTGTTTCCCGATTCGGATCAAATCAATGCCGGTCCTCGTCTCGAAATGGACATAGGCCGGCCGTTTCTCCCCGGAGTCTTCGTAGATCTCGTTGAAAGCATCCATTGGCGATTTGCTTTGACAGGCTAAGCGGATCCCACCCAATTGAGAAGGGCGGAGAAGGCCCAAGAATCCCAAGCGTCCAGATGAACTGGCTGCAAACGGCGAAAGAACACCGAGCAAGACTGTATCGGAACCCGGTTCGTCGCGATCACCGGCAGTTGCGGGAAAACGACGACCAAGGAACTCGCGACCTACCTTCTGCAGCGGGAATTCCGGGGGCGCGGCAGTCCCGACGACAGCAATTGCGGTCGTCGAATGATCGAGCATGTCCTCCAAATCCAACCGGAGGACCAGTTCTGCATTCAGGAGTTGGGGGCCTGGGGTCCGGGCACGCTCGATCCTGGACTCGAACTGGTGCGGCCCGATATCGGGGTCGTGCTCAATGTGAGGAATGATCATTACAGTGGGTTCAAAGGCCTGGACAAGACCCAGGCCGAAAAGGCCAAGGTGGTTGAGCGTCTGTCGCCGGACGGCATCGCGATCCTGAATACGGACAATCCTTTCACTTGGGAAATGCGGCACAGGACAGCGGCCCGGGTGATTGGTTTCGGCACCGATCCCGCCGCGAGTTTTCGCGCCGAACAGATTCACGCCGCCTGGCCCGAACGCCTCTCTTTTGATCTCGTTCATGAAGGGGGGCGACAGAGAGTGTTCACTCAACTCCTGGGCGAACATGTCGTGGGTTCGGCGTTGGCCGCGCTCGCCATTGCAACGTCTGTCGGTCTGCCGTTGGAAAAGGCACTGGCCCGGATTGCGGGAGCGCCGCCGAGTGATCGCCGGTTGAGTCCTCTGACCTTGGCTTCCGGCATCACCTTTGTTCGCGATGATTTCAAAGCGCCCAGTGACTCCAAGCCGGAGGTGGTTCAGTTCCTCAGACAAGCGCGCGCCGGCCGAAAGATCGCCGTGCTTGGCAGCATTTCGGATTATCGCGGTCGATCCCGGCCGGTCTACACGGCCTACGCAATGGCGGTGGCCGAGACGGTGAATCTATTGGTCCTGGTGGGAGAACGGGCCGAAGAACTCTGGGGTCAGGAGCGCCGGCAATCCCGCGATTTTCTCGCAGAGTTCGGATCACTCGATGCCGAGGTGCGGCTGTTCGAGACCGTCGAAGGCGCGAGCCGGAATTTGCGCGATGAACTGCGAGCCGATGACCTGGTTTATCTGAAAGGGTCGGGTGTCGCGGATCATCTCGAGCGCATTCTGCTCCAGTTCCAGTCACCGGTACATTGCTGGGAAACGAATTGCCGCCGGACGATTGCCTGCGACATCTGCGATAATCTCGGTCCCGGTTCCGACCAAAGGCGGGGTTGAGGCGGCTTCAGAAGACTCGAATCGTCCGAGCCGGCTCAAGCGGGTCCATTCCTTCAAGCGACAGTCGAACGTAGATGCGCTGGATCCACCGGTCGTTCCCATCGTATCGCGCCGGGAAACGGGTCCGACCGTGGACGCAACGGCGGTTGTCCAAAATCAGGAGAGCCCCGGGCGCCAGGCAAATCGAGGTCACCAGGCCGGGCGCGCGTGCCGCTTCGCGCAAGGCCGCCAGGGCCTGCTCGGCGGCGGCGTCGATCCCGCGCGCGCCGCAGGCGAGGTCAAACGCCGCCGTCGCCGGCGTTTCATCGCGGCCGAAGAGCGGAACGGGGCCCACCCAGGGACGATTCGAGGGATCATCGCGCGTGAAGGAATAGGGCGCGCGCAGTTCAAATCGGGACTCACGAAGGACGGTCAAGATGGTATCCGGGAGGCCGGAAGCTAGATCGGACACTTCGGCGATCAACGTCGCCGCCGTCCGCTCCGGATCGCTCCGGAGACAATGCAAAAGGATGAAGTCCGGGCTGCCGGCAGCGAGCGGGCGATCCGGATGCCGGCGCGAGAAGACGAGTTCGGTATGCAGATCGAGGCGGATATCGGAACTCTCGTTGGAAGGGGAGACTTCTTCGGAGCGGACAGGAAAGACATGCTGGACCAGGGCACCGCTTTTCTCGGCCTGATAGGCAACGGGCTCCCCCAGCAGGAGCGCTATGGCCAGCTCCATGACTTCCGAAGGCAGAACCAATGTGTCGCGGGGCAAGGCCTCGGATTCGATGGGCGTCGGTGGCAGATGCGCGGGAGGGTCCAGTCCCTGGATGAGGAGCGCACCGCTCGCACTCGTCCGCCGGCGCAACGCGATAAGTCTTCGCCAAAGTTGCTCCGGGCAATTCGCGGCGGCCAGTTCCCGGATTCGCGATAATGTGGGCTCCGCATAGGCGGGGCGTCCGATGAATGAACGGAGCGTCTCGCGGAGACGTTCCGCATCCTCAGGGGTGATGACATGACGTTCCATCGTCGATATCGGCATTCAGACGAATGGAACGGAGAATTCCCGCCGGCTTCCACCTGCCTGGCCGCTTGAAAACTAGACCGCATTCGATTAGATACTCAAGACATGGTTGCCCTTGATGCCCTAGAGCTCTGGGTTGGAGATCTCCCTCAGGCTAACGATGCCCTTTCTTCGAGGTTGGGACTGACCCCGCGGAACTCCGCCGGCATCCCCCGCCCCGGCGAAAAGGCGTGCGCCCTCGGCGCGGGAAACGTCACCTTCATCTTACGGCAAAGTTCCGATAGCGGTACGGATGTCGCCCGTCATGTAGAGCGACACGGCGATAGTATCGCGGACGTCGCTTTGGTGTCTTTGAATACGAAACAGCTTGTCCGGCGAGCCCGCGATTATGGCGTGAAAGTTCGGGAGCACGCCGGCAACTGTCAAATCGATCTCCTGGGTGAAGGGTCCATTCTTCACTCGCTTCGTTCGGAAAGCATGTTCGCCGCGGAGCACGGCTCACGGCCACGCGACGGTTCACTCATCTCCGTTGACCATGTCACCTACTGTCTTCCCCCGGGCGCCCTGGATACCGTCGCCCGAATATACCGGGAAGTTTTCGGGCTGGACGAGATCCAGGCCGAAAATGTCCAGGGCACAAGCCCCCCGGTAACCGCGACCAGTCCCGGCGGAATGCGGAGCCGCGTGCTCCGATCGGCGCTCGGGTTTACCGTCGTCCTGACCGAACCGGCCAGTTCGCCCGGCTCCGGTCAGATCCAAAGATTTTTGGACGCCCATGCCGGACCGGGTGTGCAACACGTGGCCCTGCAATGTAGAGATCTCCTCGCCACCGTCCCGCGGCTGGAATCCAACGGCGTCGTTTTCTTTTCGGTGCCGGAAGAACATCTGGACCGCTCTTACGAACGGCTTCAAAACCGCAATCTCCCCGCCCAGGACCTGAAACGCCGCGGGATTCTCGCTGATGCCGACTCGAACGGCCTCCTCTTTCAGAGCTTCACTCGCCCACTCACCCGTCGCGCGAGTTTTTTCATCGAACTCATCGAACGCAAAGGCGCGACGGGATTCGGCTCTGCCAATGTCAGGGGCCTCTACGCCGCAGTGGATAGGGCCTTGCACGATCCGGCGGGGCCGTTGTGGCCGGTGCCGGCCCAACCCGCGGTGGAACCTCGATTGTCCCTGGACGAGCTGCTCGATTGGTCCCGAACTCACATCGCTTTTTATCGGAAACATCTCGCCGGCGTGGATGCCTCGGACCTGTCCGCGGTGCCTTCTTTCGAGAAATCGATGACCCGGGATTTCGGTCGATTTCCCATCTCCGCCGGTGGAGCTCCGGGCGCCCACCGTGTGCTGGCGACCTCGGGCACTTCCGGGAAGCGGATGTATGTTTCCTTCGATCGGAGGGAGTGGGAACGGACTGGAGCTTGGCTCGGACAGGTCGGCAGCCGGACCGGATTGACTCCCGCCGACGTCTTGTTGAACACCCACTGTTGCGGACTTTGGGTCGGTGGTCCCGCGCTCGATCTTCTCGCCATCCGCACGGGCGCCGGGCTGGTCCCGGTCGGCGCCACCGGGTATGCGACAGTGATCGAGTTGCTCTTGGATGGGGTTGGTTCCGCCATCAGTGCCACACCGTCGTTCATTTGTGGTTTGATCCACGCCGCGGAAGAGAAAGGTGTCGACTTGCGACAATCCCGATTGCGCCTGGGATTCATCGGGGCGGAACGCGCGGAGGAAAGTCTGCGACAAAAACTTCGCGCCGCATTACCCGAAGGCTTTCAATGGATCGAGCTGTATGGCCTGACCGAAACCGGCGGTCCCTCCGTCGCCTTTGCGCCCGATCCCACCGTGCCGGAACTGGAACTGAACACCGGGGATTTCTACTGTGAAGTACTCGATCCGGCGCGAGATCGGGCCGTTCCTTTCGGAGCGGTGGGGGAACTCACGCTCACCACAAGGCTCATTCATGGCCGGACTCCCTTGTTGCGTTATCGGACGCGGGATCTCGTCCGCGCCACTCGGGGAAGCCCCAGCGCCCCCACTCACACCTCGCGAATTCTGGGACGGGTCGATGAAGCGCACAAAGTCGGCGGGGTCCTGATGTACCCGACAGCCATTTCAGAAATCATGGCGGAGTTTCTTCCGGCTACGGCGGAATGGCGCGCCCGGGTCCGTCCCAAGGAACCGGACAATGAATTGGAGATTGAGGCGGAAGCCACCTCGGAACTCTGTGAGGCTGCCAAGCGCGCGTTCGAAGAGCGGATTGGCGTCGATTTGACCGTAAGTCCCGTCCCGGCCGGATCGCTTTCGCGAAGCGGCGAAAAGTCGCAGCGAATCATCGCGATTTCATCCGCGGCCGATCGCCATCAGAACGTCGCTGCTGAATGAATCTCACGTTTGTGGGCCATCGCTGTTGTGACCACTCGCCCAGCAGTGGCTACGATCAGCTCGCCAGGCTCTTCTCTGACTGCAGCTTCTTGGATGGCCGTGCCCTCGAAGCCGGGCGTCTCGAGTGCACCCAGGGACCCGTTCCCGCCGCCAATTCCCGGCCCCCGATCTTCCATGTCATCTATGGTGACTGTAGCGGCAAGCGACTTCCCAAAATCCTGAAGAATCGATTTCCCGGCGCAATCGTGGTGTCCTCAGCTCACCAACCGGTCGATCAACTCGTAAACGACGACACGGCATTGGAGTCCTTGCGCCTCAGCGATGCCATAGTGACGGTCTCGCGAGTCCAAGGCCGGGACCTTCAAAAACTGCGAATCGGCCCGCCAATCTACTCCCTCCCCCACGGTGTCTGGACTCGGGTCTTTCATCCACCCACCAGACCGGCAGCGCCGCCCCGGGAAAAGGTGCTCTTTGTGGGGAGCTTTCTCCGGGATTGGCCCGGTGCGAAAATGATTCTGGCCCGGCTGGACCAGGCCGGGATTAGATCCATCGGGATTGGGGAAGGTGCCCGGAAGTGCCTGGCGAATGATGCGCTGAATATCGAGTTGCCCCCGCGATTGCCCGAAGCCGAGTTGGCCGCGCTCTACGATCGCTCGGCCGCGATTTGCCTTCCCTTCGGCAGTGCCACGGCCTCCAATGCCTTGTTGGAGGCGATGGCGGCGGGATGTCCCGTCATCTGTCCCCGGCTTCCTTCTCTGGTGGAGGAGTATCTGGAGGACGACTCGGACACCTATCTCCCGGGCGATTACGAAACCGCCGCAGCCCGGATTCTGCATTACGTGAGGAATCCCGATGCTCGGGAGACCATCCAATCCAAGTTGATGTCACGGGCCGCCCGGTTCGATTGGTCCGCGATCAAACCTCGCTACGCGGCGGTCTACGCGGAGCTCGAGGCCCGCTGATCATGACGAGGGCAATCGCAAGTCTTGAGTAACGATGCGAGCATCTCGCGAGTCTTAAGCAGAAACGACTTGGATCTGGACATCGCAGATTGCCTGGCGCGAGTGCGCACGCAGGACCAGGATGCCGCCCGCTCGCTGGTGGAGTGTCTGTATCCGTTGGTCATCCGAATCGTGCGGGCTAATCTGCCGCGGCGGGCGGCGGAGGAAGACCTGGCGCAGGAGATTTTTGTGAAAATGTTCGAGAAACTGGATCAATTTCAGGGTCAGGCGCCGCTGGAGCATTGGGTCTCCCGCGTTGCGGTGAATCATTGTTTGAGCGCCATCCGCGCGCAAAAGGCGCGTCCGGAATGGCGTATGGCAGACTTATCCGAGGAACAGGCAGCGACGCTCGACGCGCTGACCAGCGCTGCCGCGCATACCCCAGACCCCTCCCACCTGATTGGCGCACGCGAACTCGTGGAGAAGTTGCTTGAACCTCTTAGCCCCAAAGATCGCCTCTTGATTCGCATGCTGGAAATGGATGAGCTTTCGGTTGAAGAAGTTCGGCAAGTAACCGGGTGGTCTGCCACCTCCATCCGGGTCCGGGCCTTTCGGGCACGACGAAGGCTGAACAAGCGGTTTGGAAAGGCACGACAGGAAAGGCAGCTATGAACAAGTTAGATCCTGATCTGAAGCGTTTGCTCGAATGGGCTCGTGAAGCTTCGGCTTCGGAGATCGAAGCGGCTCCGTTCGGTTTTCCCGGGCGCGTTTTGGCTTCCCGAAGGCTGGTCCAAACGCCTTCGTTGTATCAGGAACTGCAACGAGCCGCGTGGATCCTCACCGGCGCGTCTCTGGTGCTGATTCTTTGCGGCGGGATTGTGCTCGCCAACCAACGCCCTGATCCCGCCCCCGCCGCAGAGTTGCCGTCCGCACTGAGTTTTCTGGCTAGCAATCTCCCCCGATGAAAATCCTGAAACAGTGGAAGGTCATTCTCGCAGTCGTGCTGGTGTTTGCCGCAGGCGTCGTCACGGGGTCGGTGCTGAGCTTCATTCATTTCAAACACGCCTTCGAGCGGGGCTTCACGGTCGAGCATTGGACGGCTGCGACCATGGGATATCTCCAAAAGAAGCTCAAGCTGACACCAGACCAGGAGCCAAAGGTTCGGGCAATCGTGGAAGAGACCGGGCATCAGTTTGGGCAAACATTCGGCCAGGCCATCCGGGTGTCGGGAACCAACCTGATTGATTCCTGGCAACGCATTGAGCAGCTATTGACACTCGACCAGCTCATGATCTATCAACGGCAGTGCGAGGAGTTCCGCGAGAAACTCAAGAAGGGACTGAACGTCGATCTGCCGCCAGCCCCAGGGCCGAAGGAACAACCATGAGCATTCACTTGACCAAAGAATCGGTGCGTTCGAATGGAGCAGTTGAGCTCACGCCGAGTCCAATGAAAAACGGAGTATCCATGCATTATCTAAAAAGACGATCCCTCATCTTTTCCTGGGCGATCCTATGTGTCGCCGCATCCGCGGATGATTGGCCGCAATGGCAGGGCCCCGACCGGAACGCCATCTCCAAAGAAAGCGGGCTCCTCAAGGAATGGCCCAAAGATGGCCCGCCCCTTGCCTGGAAAGTGAAGGAACTGGGGGGTGGCGACAGCGCCCCTTCCATTGCTGAGGGTCGGATTTTCGGCATGAGCAATCGCGGCGACGACGAAGTGGTTTGGGCGTTGTCTGAAACCGATGGCAGTACGGTATGGGTGACTCGGCTTGGACCGGCGCTTCAGCAGCGCGTGCCACAGGGAAAGGAAGGACCGGGTTGCACCCCAACGGTCGATGGTGAACGGCTCTATGTGGAAGGTTTGGGAGGCGATCTCGCCTGCCTGCAAGTCCAGGACGGCAAAATCATTTGGCAACGCAGCATGCAGAAGGATTTTGGTGGCAGTCTGCCGACCTGGAGTTACCGCGAGTCGCCGCTCGTCGATGGTGATAAAGTCATTTGCACACCAGGGGGAGAAGGCGCGACTCTGGTGGCCCTGGACAAGTTGACCGGCAAGACGATCTGGCAGAGCCAAGTGCCTAATAACCCCAAAGCGGCCTACGCCTCGGCCATCGCCATTGACTTCGAGGGCCAACGTCAGTACGTGCAACTCACCCAGAGGTCACTCATCGGGGTGGCGGCGTCCGATGGTAAGTTCCTCTGGCGATATGATCGGGCCGCGAACAGCCATGGCATTAGTTGCTCCACGCCGATCTACCACGATGGCCTGGTGTTCGCCGCCTCGGCCTATGGCGCGGGCGGCGGGTTGGTAAAGCTCACCAAGGAGGCGAACGGTGGTGTCCTGGCCGAGGAGGTCTATCTCTCTAAAAAGATGCAAAACCACCACGGCGGCATGATTCTCTTCGAGGGCTGTTTATATGGCGCCAACGGTGGCAACGAGGGCGGCGCCCTTGCCTGCCTGGACTTCCAGACTGGCAAGGTCCTGTGGGACGAGCGCGATGATCCCGAACACCGGGCGCCGAAAGGCGCGCTGACAATGGCGGATGGGCGGCTCTACTACCGCATCGAGAGCGGCACCATGCTCCTGATTGAACCGGATCCGAAGCAATACATCGAGCGTGGTCGCTTCGAGCAACCCGACCGCAGTGGGCAGCCGGCCTGGGCGCATCCGGTCATTGCCAACGGCAAACTCTACCTGCGCGACCAGGATCTTTTGCTCTGCTACGATGTGAAGGCTCAGGGCACGTAGCAGCGGCGGGCACATCGGCGTCATTCCTTTCGGAAAGGCCCACGACGCCGGCGAACGAGTCACCGATGACGAGGCGCTTCACGGCACGAGCACGGCGCGATAGAACTGATGGCCGCCCGTTGTGGCGGACGTATCGACAACCTCCTGCCACGCACCGGTGGCCGTGAAGCTGTCCCAATCTGCCCAAGTCCTCAGATCGGCGCTTCGCTGCACCAGGACCGTTTGGGAGACCCCGGCCCAAAGGGCAAGGTGATAGCCTTGATCATCCAACCGCTGCGAAGCCTCGAGACAGGATCGTTGGAGGAGCACCCATTTCAAGATATTCACCCCCAGTAGACGTTCCTGGGCACCCCAGGAGTACGCACGGTCGATGGTGCTGTCCCAGAGATTTGGAATCATCGCTGACGACCACCATTCGCCCGGCGCCAAAGGTCGATACCGCCGCACACCCGTGTTGGTGCCGGTCAGGGCCAGCAACTGCGCCGGGGGAATCACGCGCAACAGGCTTCCGCCGCCGGGGACGGACGACAAGCCTTTGGTAACCGGATGCGCAACCAGCCGGTTCGACGTCGGCGGTGTGTTCGTGTTCGGAATCATGGTGGTCAGTTCGATGCCGTAGGGCAAAGTGACCGAATCGGCGAACTTCGCCGCCGGGGAGAGCGGCCAGTTGCCATCCTGTTGACCGAGGACCAGGACCCCGTTCCCGGCTCCAAGAAAGCCGCGCAGGGCCAGCTTATCCTCTGAACTCAAGGGCTCGCCACTGTCGCGGTTCAGAAATACCAGGGCATTATAGTCGGCCAGGAGTTCCGGGGCCAGAGTGATCCGGCGTTCTCGACGCGTGAATTTCACGCAAAGTGCGTGAAATTCACGCAGGCAGAAGCTCACACGACGATCAGGCGGGATTAGTCGTGGCTGATCATGTCGTCATGGGTTGGTGTTTCTGGATGAAGTCAGGGTCAATATCGACGCCCGATCCGGGCCCGGTCGGGACCTTGATCTTTCCATTCACGACCTTTAAAGGCGAGGTGCGGCACTCGAAGGGGACGTGCGTTTCCAATCCTTTGAATTCGTGATGGGCGCCCGCGTTGGGCAACACCGAGACCAGGTGACCGTTGTAGAGGAATCCCAACCCGCCGCCGGACATATGAGGCACGATCGTTTTGCCGAAGGCCGCAGCCATCCGGCCGACCTTTACGGATCGGATGAGCCCGCCGAAGTAATAGCTGTCGGGTTGCACAATCTCGAGGCCGTCGTTGGCGATCAACCAGCGGAAGTTCACGAAGCTATGGTCCTGCTCGCCGTTGGCAACAGGCAGGGTCAAGGCATCGGCCACCTGTTTGATGGCCTCGAAGTCATCGAACATGACCGGCTCTTCGAAGTAAGCATATTTGTTCTCCTCGAGCAATTTCCCCACGCGGATGGCTTCGCGGACATCGTAATAACCATTAGCATCCGCATAAAGCGGCATGTCGCTTCCGAAGATTTCCCGAAGCAACGGGATCAGCCGCTCGGTCTTCCCCACGGGGCCGGTGGTGTACATGTCCGTGGTCATGAACATCAGGTAACCGACCTTGATCTTGAGCGCTTTGGCGTCGTACCGGGCCACCGCGTTCTTGATCAGGTCCACGGTTTCTTCGAGCGGACGTTCTCGCCACTCGGTCGCCACATAAACGGCCACCTCCGGATGATGGATCTCACCGATCAGTTGTCCCAGGGAGCGGCCTGACATCCGCCCGAGCAAATCCAGAATGGCGAATTCGAGGGTCGCCAGCGGCAGCCCGAGGGTGATGCCGCTGTAGCGGAAGTTGAAGTTATACGTATAGACCTTCTCCAGGATCAGATCCAGTTCCCGCGCGTCTTTGCCCAGGAAGAACGGCCGCAGGTTTTGCAGAAAAATCGGGTAAAGCTGGCTCATCCCGCTGTGCGCGACCGAAATGCCTTCGGCGCCCTCCGCCGATCGGACGCGACACAAATAACTGTTCTCCCACCGCAACAACTCAACGCTTTGGATGGTAACCGGGCTGGCAAACAGCTCCCGTTTGAGGACCGGTTGACGGAGGATCTCGACCAGTTTGGCCTGTCGGACTTGCGCCTCCGGCACTTTGCGGTCGGCACCTTCCGCGGCGCCCGCGGCGAGGATTTCGCCAGCGGTAGGAATCACGCCGGTGGCCAGGGCCGCACCTCCGGCCGCTACCGCACTGGAGGAGGAGAGAAACGCGCGTCGATTGGTTTTCTTGTTCATAGAGTGGGACAGGTAGGTGCGGGCCAAACTTCCAGAAAGACCCGCCCGAGGACACCTCACTGGCATCGAGGACAGAACCATGGCCGGACAGAATCATACTGCACTTCTTCACCTTTCATCTACCCTAAATGCCTACGCTCTGGGTCTTGGTTTCAAACAGGAAGGGAACTTGTTTCGGCAGGACCGGCGTCCCGCATCCGCTGGGAGTTTGGCCCGTCGGGCTGGCCCAACGTCATGCGAACTGTGCTCGGTTAGGACCAGAAGCACCCGGGCAATTCAGGCCATCAGCCCGCCCAATTAAAGTTGACGAACCGCCACAACAACCAGATGTGCAACGCACCGCTCAGCGCCAGCGCACATCCCCGCATCCACTCCCGCTTCTTGACTCCAAAGAACACCGCCATTGCCAGAAACAACGGAAATACCGTTGCCTCGTATCGCGTGAACGACGTAAATGTTCCGCTCATCGCAGGCATTATCCCCAGGACATAGACCCACACGATCATGTCTTTGCCCAGGCGCCAGATCACCGGCAATGCATACAACAGCACGATGAACAGGCACCGGTCCAGCAACGATCCCCGAAACGCGTGCCAGTCCGTCGGATTGAACAGGCCAATCACAAATTTCGGCACATTCACCAGGTTCCCAATCGAGTGCGCGCCCCAATAGCGTTGCGCCGCCATTCCCTCGAACGCGTTCCCCGTCCAGTACCGCATCAATCCCAGGTATACGAGCCAGCCCGCCACCGGCAGCAGCAACAACCCGTAGTACGCGGCGCTCGTCCGCTCGGCCGGCCCGGAAGAAACATCAGTATCTGACGATAAGTCCCAACAGTCGGTCCCGAGCCTCCGCATCCAGCCGAGTGGATGGCGTGTCACCAGATGCCAGGCAATGGGAAGCAAGCAGAATAGCCCAATCGCCCGTGATAACGGCAAAAGGAATCCCCCGACCGCCATCCACCCATAACGTCGACGTTCCAGTCCCAACCAGACGACCATCACCAACAGCAGGAAGACCGATTCGGAATAGGCAAACTGGTAAAAAAGCGCGCCCGGGTACACCAGCATAAACACGGTCGCCCAAAACGCCGTCGGCTCACCGAACCGCCGGCGCGCGATCAGGAAGAACAATACCCATGCCGCGAGCGACATCGTGTTCGCCAAAACCATTGCCGCCACAAGATGATTCCCGCCTGTCACTGCGGATGTCCATCGTATGAGCAGCGGGTACAAAGGGTAAAACGCGTCCGACCGCACGCCGGGTCCATAACCCACTTCGCTCAAGGAAAGATAGTGCGCACCATCCCAAGTTGCGAAATGGCTGGCAAATACCGGTTCATCCTCCCGCGGCCAACGCATCATCGCACTCCGGAAATGCTCCGTATCCATGCTTCCCCAAGTGCTCAGCGCGACCCATAGCCCTGTCAGATAGACCGCCTTGAAAAACAACAAGAGGCATAACACCCGCCACCACCCCCTTCGCTGTTCTTCAGCCTGGGACATGTCTTTGCAGCCTCTCGCAGATTCTCGCTCCATTCGAGCTTTGAGATCATTTGAAACTTCAAATCTCGGACCGAGGAGGCTAGCCCGCATATTCATTGCACTCTCCGTTCCAACGGTAACTCATTGAGCGAACATGCATGAAATATGCGGGCTAGTCCCAGCCTCAGGAGGATCACACCGTCGAGCCAAATCAGAAATCAGAAATCAGAAATCATCACAAATCGCTGCTTCCCCATCCGAAGCGATCGCTGAACCAGAAATTCCACAGGCTGACCAGCACAATGGCGATCCCATTGGACAGATACATATTCAACCTCAGCCCATGAACTCCAATGTTCAGCAGCAGCACGCTCCACCCAATGCCCGCCACGCAAATCAGGTTAAAGCGGCCCAAGCCTTCCAACCATCCCCAACATCCGTGGCGTGACCGGCCGCGGAATGTCCAGACGTTGTTCCACGTGTAGTTGCTGATCATAGCGCATTCCGCCGCCAGCACCTTCCCCAGACTCAAGTTCCAGTCCAATCCCGAGGCTAGCAGCCATAGCACTCCCATATCGACCACGACTCCGCTGCCCCCCACAATACAAAACCGTGCGTACCGCCAGAACTGCGGCTCCCACTTCGGCCTCGTCGGCAAATCGATCGACTTCATCCGTTTGCACAACAGCTCCGCCCGGCCAGTAGCTCAATGCCACGATCCGAGTCGCCCAAGCGTTTCCATGGACCAGTGGGCCTGTGGTCCCTCACAATCACCTCGGATACGTCGAGCGCTCCTGCAACCACTGCATGTCTCGATCCGTCGCCGACGTATATGAGCGCGGCTGCGCCTTGCCCATCCTCGGTCGGGTTGTCGCTTCCACCCATTTGTGACACTCTACGTGCCCGTCCGCAAAAGTCACCGTCCCCGCCCCGTTGTGATAACTGGCAGGATAATCGATAATGTAATACGGTCGCGGCGTTCCCAACCCCTCCGGTGTCCCCGTATTGCTCATGTCGATGGCGAAGTATCCTTCGTTGATCGAGTCCCACCGCTCATCCAAAAACACCAGCACGTTCGCCGGCTCTTGCACGTCGTGCAGATAATCGAAGATATGCCAGTTGGTCCCCCAGCCCCCAACCCAACTCGGCTGCCCCAGCAGACGTCTCGGGTTCAGTCGGCAATTCATCGCCACGCTCCGCACGAATTCGCTCTCGTCGCTCGGACACTTGAACAATCGTGCATCCTCGAAATACCGCGCCATCAACGACCGTCCCCGATCCACCAGCAACGCCGCGTTCGTCGCATCCGCCTCCCGGTGCATCGTTCCCGCCACCCAATTCAACGGCGCCCCGAGATTGTCGATGCTATCCAGGTTCGGCACCAGCCGGCCGCCGTGATCCTCGGCATACATCGTCCAGCCCAGGGTGAGTTGCCGCAAATTGTTGAGACACTGAATGCCGCTGGCCTTCTCCCGTGCGCGCGACAAAACCGGCAACAGCAACCCCGCCAGCAACGCGATGATTCCCACCACCACCAGGAGTTCGATCAACGAGAACCCGAGGGGATTTCTGATTTCTGATTTTCGATTTCTGATTTTCAATTGCCGATGTCTATCAGCGAGTGGGTAGCCACGGATCAACACTGACGCGCTGTGACCAACCAGATTCACCGCCAGTGAACCAATACACCTCACGGCCCCTCCGCTCCCGCGCGGCCATCGGCAAACACCGCATTCCGTCTCCCCTTCGGATGCCAGTGCCCTTGATCATGCACCAGGTACGTCGGCCCGGCGTTATTCTCCACGCGGTCCTCATCGAGGCGATGAAGGATTCGCCCGTTCACCGCCGTGTTCCATTCATAACTCGATCCATCGCGTTCGAAAGTTCGCTCGCGATCCGCCGGACATTTGAAGACCTCGCTTTTCCCGCCGAGATACGGCCCCAAGACCTCGTGAATAGCGGGCATCGTCTCGACCCGGTTCGTGTCACTCGCACCCGCCCTCGCCCGCGGCAGTCGTCCGGTGTGATCATCCGCATACATTCGCACCGCTATCCCGATCTGCCTCAGGTTGCTCACACACCGCGCCGATTGCGCCTTACTCTTCGCCAACGTTAGCGCCCGCATCAAAAGCCCCGCCAATACGCCAATCACAGTGATCACTACCAGCAACTCGATCAAGGTGAAGGCACGGAGGATGCAATCTCCCACCACGCGGTGGCGTAACACTCCCTCCTCACCCTTTGGATTACGTGCCATAACCCAAGTAACAACCGCGTTCAAACCCACGCACACCCCCAAGAACGTCTCATCGCGGGTTTTGTCCCCGTTTGTGCCGAACGGCGTCTTCAGGTTTCTAACACGTTGAAGTCAACGGAGTGGTGCTTCCCGGAACTCGATGCCACGTTATCCAGCCGCACTGACACCAGTAAATTGGCCAGGAGCCATGTGAGCTGCAGCTGATGGTTTCCATCCACGTTTCGCACGCTGATCCCGGTGTTGTGCAGGAACCAGATCCATAAACACAAGTCTTGCAGTCGGTGTTCCGTCGCGAACAACTGCCGGCACACGCTGGCGCCGGACCACAGCTATTCTCACTCGGGTACGGTCCGATCGGGGCGTAGATCATGTTGCTGTAAGTGGCGCCGACTGCTGCGGCGCTGACGCTGAGGACTCCCACCCATAAAGCTAATCTCGCTCGTAACATTGCAATACCTTCGTGTTAGTTGTTTACTTCACCTCGATGCCAAATTGTTGTGCAATCATGCGCCGCAATTCGTCGCCGACCGGCGGCGCGCCCGGAACTTCATCCACGCGATCGGAGCCACGAAAACCAGGGCCACAACGACAACAAGAATGACTGGGGATTGTCTGCTTGGGCTGGTTGGGCTGTTCAGTTGCTGTGAGGCTAGTTCGGAAAGAAAGAGCCTCTGGAGCGTCAGATCATCCTCGCTCAACCACGCTCCGTTCGTGATCACGTAATTAATGCGGTCAACGTGAGCCGCTCTGAATCGGTAATCAGCTACGGCTACGCCCTGGTCAAGCGCAGGCACGGGTTCGAGCTCCAGGTCTTCAATGGAAACGACTTCCCCTTCAGCGAAAGTGGTCATCGTGGCTCCTCCGTCCTGTGAGTCTGTTGTCGTTAGGCTAAAGCGTGTCGGGATCACCCGAGAGAAAACATTCGTGTTCTGTTGAACTTGATAGCTTCCTTCCGATTGACCTCCGCTCTTGAGGAACTTCCTGATCTGCTTTCCCGCGAGCTCCACTGCTTTCGGATCGACCCAAGTGCTCAGGTAGTACCGAATGTTCCAGGTCTTGCAAGCCCTCGGCGGAGAGCTCGAAGCCAATGTGCTCCGGTAGCCCCACGGAACCATCCAGTAGCCGGACGTTCCGCATAACGTAGCCGTGCCCCGCAGCCTCCTGAAAGCTTGAACTCCACACTGGCGGCAAGGTCGTTTGATTCGTTGCCAGATAACGGTCCGAAGCAAACGCAAGCCAGATCATCCGCGTAACCGGATCCGAGAAATAGGGGTGATCACCGCGCATCACGTAAGCGCTCGGTAGCGCTCCTGCCGTCCTTTCGCCGACGACAAGCTGTTTGCTTTCGATCGCCTGCTGAATCCGTGCCTTGGTGAACCTGGTGACGCCGTAAGTGTACTTGCCATCCCCCCCACATTCCTCCCGGTAAGCGTCCAGCCCGAAATCCACTGAAATGAGCCAACCACGGTTCCCCGTGCCTGCGCGAAACGGGCAACTTACCTCCCAGATAGTACTACCGTCTTTGCCAACGGCGGTTGACTTGATTAGACCAGACACCGTTAGTGCCTCCGAACGGCTCGGCAAAAGTAACGTCACGAACAAACCCAATAACGCCCGAGCTTGGCACATTGCCGAAGATGAACCACTCATATAAAGTGAGTTCGTGTTGCCCAATTTCAGACGTCACTGAGGAGCAACGCTACGAGCTGACATCCTGCCGCCGCTGAGCCCTTTCCGCAAACCGAGCAACAATCCACAGCTCCCTGCCACCATCCACAAGAGGACGAGCTTTGAAAGCCAATCGCCAATGCGGGCGTTCACAACGTAGGTGTGGCTGCCTCCGAGACCGAGACAATAACAACCGCCTTGCCAGTGAACACTCCACAGTCCGATCCTGAATGCCAGGAATACCCCTGCCAACCCTGCAATCCATTCGACGGCGCCAGGAGCGTCACCAACCTTCAGGCACCGCCAACACGCGATGCTGGTGATGATTTCAGCCATGATTGCTATCAGAAGCAACTGCCTCAACGACATGAACTCCAGCAGCGGTGCTTTCCGGCCAAGTTCCGCGGCTTCCGTGGAGATCGCAGACAGTTTGGCCAATGCCGTCGCCGTCAGCATCACGATCACCGTTCGGACGAAGAAGCGAGCATGTTTAGTCCATCTACTCATTATGATCGTTGGCCGTGCTTGCCGCACGCCGCGGATGGCACCCTGCACACCTGTTCTGCTTCAGACGAAAACGCCGAAACGCAAACCGACGCAATACAGATTCGAACCCACGCCACTGCTCGACTCCGGATACGCGTCTGTTTGCGCAATCGACGACTGGTAGCGGCTGTACATGCATATAGCACATCAGCCCGCCGAAAGGTTCGCATGATCCAACTCATGCGTAAATAATCATCCCAAAAGCTTTTCTCTCTTGAGAACCTCAGTCAGTCGCAGCCGTGCCGCGTGGAGTCTGCTCTTCACGGTTCCGACCGGCAGTTCTGCCAACCCCCCCGTTTCTGAGTTCGTGACCTCAAAGCAAACGTTCAATACGCTACAAGGTGGAGTGGGAGGGCATGGTGGAGGGAGCCCGTAGGGCGACCGGAACCATGCCCTCCCACCGGCGGTCCAAACGAAAGCGGAAAAATGACAAATAGCGATCTATCCGAAGGGCCCCACAAGACCACCGGCACGAAACGACGAATCCTGTCTGCCGAGAAAAAGTTCCAGATCTACCTCGAAGCTCAATCCGGTGACAAACCTGTGGGCGAGTTGCTGCGCCGGGAAGGCCTCTACTCGACCGATCTGGCTCGCATCCGGCAGCAGGTCAAGGAAGGGGCACTCCAACGCCTCAGCGCCAAACCTGGGAAGAAGCAAGGTCGGGTCGACTCCGAGGCTTACGACGCCATCAAGCGCGAACTCCAGGACAAGGAACGGGCCATGGCGGATTTGTCGGTCGAACTGGCGATCCTGCGAAAAAAAACGAATGGGGGTTCGTGGGACCGATAGCCGACCAATGGATCAGTGAGCAAACCAAACTGGCAATCCTCACCGTGATTGAGTCTTCCCAGCAACAAGGGGTTTCGGTGCGACGCAGCTGCGTGATCCTGGCGATCGAGCATCGTCGCGTCGTACGCTGGCAACGCCTGGCTCGTCAGGGGCAGAGCCTGGCGAATTTGACCCCGGGTCCCAAGGAGCCGTTGCATCGGGTGTTGCTCGAGGAGATTGAGCAGATTGTGGCGATGGCCAAGAGCCAGGAATATGTCGACTTGTCGCATCGCATCCTGGCGGTCACGGCCTGGGATAAAGGCCTCTTTCAGGCCTCCTTCTCCACGGTTTACCGCGTCCTCAAGGAGCGGAATATGATGACCGCGCGGGGTCCTGGCGGAGCCCACAACGGCAACTCCAAAGCTCCGGTCCGCAAGGATCTGACGGGGCCAAACCAGCGGTGGTGTTGGGACATCAGCTACCTGATGACGTTCCAGAAAGGGGTGTATCTTTACCTCTACCTGCTGCTGGATGAGTGGTCCCGCAAAGTCATCCAATGGCACATCAGCTGGCAGCAGACGGCCGAAGAATCTCGGCTCATGCTGGAGGGAGGTCTGGAGGAACAGAACATCCTGGATCTTCCGGAGGATCAACGGCCCGAGGTCATCAACGATCGCGGGCGCCAGATGAAAGCCAAACCGATCCAGCGGCTGTGTGAAGATCACGGCATGCCTCAGTTGTTTGCTCGCCCCCGAACCCCCAATGACAATCCGTTCATCGAGTCGGCGTTCAGCACGGTAAAACGAGCTCCGGAGTATCCCGGTCGCTTCCTGGATGATGGGGAAGCCGTCGCCTATTTCGATCGGTATTTTACCTGGTATGATACGGAGCACTACCATTCGGGCATCGATTACGTCACCCCGCAACAAGCTCATCAGGGCCTGAGGCAACAAATCGTCGCTCAGCGGCGCATCAAAAAGCTTTCTCAGCGATGTCGGCGCCGAGAAGAAAATCAAAAGCAGAAATCCGACGTGACCAAAACGAACGACAAACCCAAAATGACCGCCCGCCTTGTAGCGTAATTAAGGACCCGCTGAGGTCATTGATTCAGAAACGCGCCGCAACTGAGAGCATTCATCCAAACTCAGGCCTAACAAGCATCGCCACGCCAACAGACATCGATGCTCCTGTTTGAGCGACCTCAGTATCTCGGCGCAGAAGACTCGCACGCTCGACGCGACACTGCATTCGAGCGCAGGAAAAACCTCCAGGTCGAGGGGTTCCCGGAGCTCGGTTCGCTTCAGTTTGCGAAGTCGATTCAGCGCTTTGTGTGTCGCGACTACGTCAAGCCAGGCCTTAACGCAACGCGGGCGGTGTCCGTTGTGCCAACAGAGCCACACATAAAGGAAGGTGTCGTGAACGACATCCTGAGCCTCATGAGTGCCGAGCAACTTCGAAATGCGCTCCACCAGACCCGCCGAATAGCGGCGGTAAGAACGCACGAAGAGGCGATCAAGCGCGTCGGCGGCAACGATGCGGACGTCGCGTGATCTCGTCGCCTCACTGCGGCCCTGCCATCTGTACCTGTGCGTCGATGCGCTCACGCTCGCTCCTTCAACAGCGAAGCCAAGCGTCCCATCAATTCTGAAGTACCGCCACGAACAAGATTCACCCGGCCCAGGACAATTCTTCGCCTCGCTCGCCAAGTTGCAGTCGAACGGAGTGGGGGGGGGGGCATACCAAGCTCCTCGGTGTGCTTCTTGGGCTGAACACCCATGTCTCCGACCATGGACCTGTCTCGTCATCGGAGGCCTCAACGCAGGTTTCTGGTGGGAACGCTACGCTCGCATATTACCGCGTCAATCTAAATGTGTCCTTGCCATCCGTGCACGGACTCAGATTAGAAGACACCGGGGAGCGGTGGAGATGCACATGAGCCACGAGTTTTGAACCAGCATTTTTGAGGGCAGGAGGGTGGCATCCTGTGCAGCGGGGGCGACTCTCGCTTCAGAATTTGGCCCAGTTATCGGGGGAGTGGGATCGTAACCACCCTCTTCATGACTCTGTCCTTCCATGATTCTGTCTCTGCTCCGTCGGCACGAGGCGGCGCGGGCGGCATCCGGCGGATTTGGCGGTTTCCTCTTCCTTGGGCACGCGGAAGGTCTCGCCGCGGACTCGTCGCTCGTCAGGCCGTCGGCGCGGGCTTGCCCGGCGTCCAGTTCCTGGTGCGGTGACAGAATCATGGCCGGACAGAATCATACTGCTCTTCTTCACCTTTCATCTACCCTAAATGCCTATCCTTCCGAGGAACCACATGAAACATCAAGCCCCAGCGGGCGGCATGAGCGCCAATGACGCCAATGGGGAAGGAGCATTTCTGACTTCTGACTTCTGACTTCTGACTTCTTGACCGTTCGGACCTGAGCAAACGGTATGGGTGCAGGCGCATCCAAGAGCTGCCGTAGCTAACTCGGATGTTTCAATGAGCGCTTCCCTTTGATTTGCGTCATTTGCGCCATTTGCGGTTGAAACACCGTCACGGCTCAGCGGCCAAAACCGCTCGCGTCGAAACTAGTGTTTGTGGATTGGGTTAGCTTCGGCTCAACTGCAGACCGGTGTCGGACACGGTGAATTGTACAAAACGGGCCTTGGCATTCGGAGGATGTTCGGTGAGCCGACGCCGAATCCGGCGTCCAGCCTCTTCGTCTTTTGCCAGGATCAGGAGATAACCGCCGCCGCCCGCGCCGAGGAGTTTGGCGGCCGAGGCATAATCCTGGATCGACGCCAGCAAATGCACAATCGCGGGGGGGTTGGTCCCCGCGTCCAACTGCTGATTGCAACGCCAGGACAAGCGAATAGCCTCCGCCAAACCTTCGTAATCCCCCTTCTGGACCGCTTCAAACGCCAATTCGGCATTGATCCCAATCTGCTCCAGGGTCGACAAGTGCTGGGGCGAATTCAACAATACGCCGCGCACGACCTCGTGAAGGATGCCTTTGGCTAACCGGGTGATCCCTGTGTAGTAAAGGAGGATCAACCGGTTGGCGTTTTCCACGCCAAAAAGTTCTTCGGGCAACCAGCGCACGGTGGGCTTTTGGCTCAAGCCGGCCGCAGTTTCCACCGACTTGATGCCGCGAAATATCCCGCCCGCCTGGTCCTGCCAGCCACCACCCGTCGTGACCATCTGTTCCAGTGCCAATGTCCGAAGAAACAGCGTGCCCTTGTCCCAGTTCAACCCGCAAAAGTCCCCCAGTCCGGCGAGCAATGTCGCGGACATGATGCTGCTGGTCCCCAATCCGGAGCCTTTCGGGACGGCGGCCACCATCGAAATCTCAATCCCGCCCCCGAACGCTCGAAGCTGGTCGGCGAGAGAGGGGAAATTGCACCCGGCATGGAACCGGGGGAGGAAGCCAGCCAGGGCCAGGGCGGCCTTGGCGAGGGCAAAACCGCTGCCGGGCTGCGAGTAGGTCTCCAACTCCTCGTAGCTCTCGACACGTTGTTCAATCCCCAGGTCGATCGAGCGGATGACAATTTCTGAACGCTCACACAACCGCACGAACACCTGTTGCGGTGGCTGACCATTCAGATCGACAGCCAGGTTGACCACCCGTCCCCCGTGCTCCAGGCAATACGGCGGCGTGTCCGTCCACCCCCCCGCAAGGTCCAGTCGTGCCGGACTGCGCACCCAGACGATCTGGTCTTCCTGCACAGAGCGCTGCGGCGTTACCGGCGTCATCAGCGCTTCACCCTCGATCATTCCCCCCAGCCGGTTGAAAGCCTGGTTTTCGCAATCTTCCCAGGGCTCACCGCGTTCTCGCAAGACCGCGGCCCGCACCATCTGGTGCCGGACACTTTCCATTGGCTCCCGGTTTGTTTCTTCCGTGCCGGGCTCTGCCGATAACTCCTGTTCGGACGACGCCAACAGACGGGCCGTAGCGGCCAGGTCCAGTCGATAGAATATATTCCAGCGGCGGTTGGACAGGAGGGGTACGAGGCATTCTCTTCGATTCGCGGACCGCTGAGCATAGAGTCGTTCGACATTGATCCGCCGCGGAATGGTCTCGGCCGATAACCGCTCCACGCGCATCCATTGCTCGCCCCATGCCGGGTCTTCCGGTGCCGACAAATCGATCATCCAACTTAAGAACTGCGCCGACAACCCCGACGCGGGCAGCACGGGAAACAGGTGCGCGCTCTGAATATCTGTGTCCGGATCGATCCCGGCGCCTTTCAGCTTGAGCCCGCGCGCCAGGAACCAGTTTGCCGCGGGTCCGCCCAACCATCGCGTTCCAGGATCCCCCAGCCTCCCGGTAAAAACATCCTCGATCCCATAGGGCCGAACGCAGATGTCCGAGACTCCCACAGGAATGAAATCCAGGCAGACGCCAGCCTCCAACTTGAGAGACCATTGATTCTCCGGCACTCCGGTCAGGACATGCGAATGGGCCAATTCCCACGTGGACGGAATCACGCTATTCTCGACCCAGAGCGTATGGTTCTCCTCATGCCGCAGGGCGAATCCGACCCGGGAATTCTGCACATATTGGTCTGGATGCCGGCGCGCCCCGCTGGACCCCAGCCGGGTTTCGTCCAGGACGCGATTCTGCAATCTGGAAACGGACTGGATGAGTTGAGTGTTTGTGCCGAAGTGGTGGAATTCGGCTTCGGGGAGCGGCACCACCCCACAAGTCAACTGACCGATCTCCGGATCCGGGTGGGTTGGATGCGAGCCCAGGGCATAGCCGAATTGACCATATAAATCGAACGCTGTGGGGCCGTCCTCCGCAAAATCTTCCTTCTCCTCACGCCACCCGCACTTCAACAATAGCTGGTTCACGGCCCGGACGCTCAAAAGCCACATGCCTGTGTCCACCAGGCAGAGGTAATCGGCGGATAACTCCCGGATCCGCGATGCGCTCGGCTTCTGCAAAAAGAAACTCAGCCGATCCGGTGAGGCTCGCCGCAGACAAAAGACCCCAAAATCGCAGGCACATTCGGGGGATACCCACATGCCGGCGGCGACGACATCCACGTCGGGGAATTTGGGTAATTGGCGACCGAACCCCAACAGCACATCTCCGCTTGTGACCAGTACCCGGGTGTGTGCCGGCGCGAAGGATCCGCTCGAACGCCGGCAATTGCAGGTCCAATAATGTCTGGGTAAGTCGTTGGCCCCTCGACCAGCGCAGCACCGGCGTCGGTGTGAGCGGTTTTCCCAAAGCGGCGTATGCCGGCAATCTGCGGCTCTGTCCCCCACCATGGATGATCAGCTTCGGAGCGGACGACAACCATTCGTTAAAGCTCCGGCCTCGTCCGGTGGCGCGCCAGGCCGAAACCAGCAAATGCGCGGTTCCACCGCCGGAGCCGAGTGGTTTCCCGGCGGGATCCGAGGCAGCGTACCAGTCCTGCTTCCCTTCGAGCGCGCAGAAGTGACGGGCAATCTCCGGGGGCAACGAAATCAGGTATTGTGGCGGAATATCCACAGAATCATCACGGAATACCCTGCGCCCCAGGGATGGTCAACCCTCGTTCGCTCGGATACTGACTGCCGATCGCACCCCCGAGCAAGCGGCGCTGACGGACGCCCGGGGAGGACACCCGGCCTACAGGCATCAGCCGTTCCCGTGGTGGGCCGCGTGCCCCCACACGGCGGATGATGCATTGCAAATTCGCGCCGAGCAGTGCCGGTGGAAATCTCAAATCGTTCCCGCTCATTTTTTCTATTGCAGGTTTGACGGAGAACTGCATAGTCACCGGTTCCTGAGAGAACCTCGATCCCGGAGAACATTTGAACGCTGAACTGCTCAAGAAAGCCGCCGAACGCATCGTCAACCCAAACATCTTGGTTAACCTGGTTTCCAGACGGGTTCGCCAACTCAATGCAGGCGGCGGATCGCTGAGCCGGCCGCTCATCTCTTCTTCCTCGGGCTTGGGTGCGGCAGACATCGCCCTCACTGAGCTGATCGAAGACAAACTCGGTTGGGAGATGGCCGAAGAGACCGCCCCGGAAACCCCGGGAGCCAAACGCAGGAAGCGCCCCTGAACCGGCCTTGCCCGAGATTATCAACAATCCGAAAGCCCGGCACGAATATCACATCCTCGAGACTTACGAAGCGGGCATCGTCTTGCGCGGCACGGAAGTGAAATCACTCCGCGCCGGTCTCGCTCAGATTCGTGATGCGTTTGCTCGCTTTGAGCGGGGGGAACTGTGGCTGCACAACGTTCATATTGACGAATACACCCACGGGAATCTCCACAACCATAACCCCAAAGCCCCGCGCAAACTCCTCCTTCGCAAAAGTGAACTTCGCAAGCTCCTGGAAGCGAGCACGGCAAAAGGTCGCGCTCTGGTTCCCCTCTCCTTCTATTGGAAGAGCAACAAAGTCAAAGTGGCCCTTGCCGTTGGTCAGGGCAAAGTCCAATACGACAAGCGGCAGGATGCCCGGCAACGCGATGCCGAACGGGAGCTTAAACGCGCCACGATGCACCGGCTCAAGGGCCGTCGATGATCGGTTTGTGGGAGACCTGTCGTATCGGACCACGCAAGGTCGTTCCAATCCTCCCGCGGCAGTTACCTCTTCTTCGCGGACCCCTCGCTTTGCGGTTGTGTCTCCTTCTTCCAGCGCCGTTTGGGGGCCTTGACGACCAAGCCTCGCTTTAACGCGCGCGCCGAGACTCTCATATAACGCACTTCGCCATTCACGATCGCCTTTACTCGCTGCAAATTCGGCAGAAATCGGCGTTTGGTGATCCCGGTCACGTGCGTGCCAATGCCGCCTTCGCGCTTCGGTTTGCCACTCCGCCAAATAATGCTGCCCTTGATCGGGCCCTTTCCGGTCAACTCACAAATTCGTGCCATACGCTTACCTGTTCGATTAAAGGCCGAGTAACGTAGCAACCAAACGATGCGTGGCAAGCCTTTAATCCCCGCCTTTTTCTGGTAGCCCCGTCCCGGCCACTCTGGTAATCCTCGAAGCCATGGACGGATCCAGGCCAATTCCGATACGCGATCCCGCGGGAATCACGCGGCACGGATTATTCCATTCCCGCTTGGGGAGCTGAACCCGTGGCCCGGCACTCCAGGCATGCGACCGTGGAGGATACCGGTCTCGAGACCCGACGCCGCTCCACCCGCGAGATCATTCGCCGGGTCAGTCCCTTTCTCTGGCCGTATCGCTGGTTGGCGCTTGCCAATATTGGTTGCGCGATCCTGTCGCTCGCGTTCGCCTTCGCATTCCCCCGGCTGACGCAGTTCATTATCGACGACATCATCGGCCGGCAAGAACGGGAGTTACTCTTGCCCGTCATTGGCGCGCTTTTCCTTGCGTTTCTCCTTCGCGATCTCTTCACCAGCCTGCGCATCCGCATCAACAATGTCTTTGAACAAAACGTCATCTATGACCTGCGTCGCGCCGTCTACGCCCAACTCCAACGCCTGCCGGTCGACTACTTCGACGCCCGCGCCTCAGGCGATCTCATGACCCGCGTCATTGAGGACGTTAACAGTGTCGAGCGAGTCCTCATCGATGGGACTGAACAGGGCACCGTCGCTATCCTCAGTGTCTGTGGGGTTCTCGCTATCCTGTTTACTACCCAGCCGACGCTCGCCGCGATCGCCCTCGCCCCCCTGCCCGTCCTGGTCGCCGGCGCACTCTGGTACACCCTCACCGCCCATCGTCGTTATCGGGCCCAACGCCGGGCCGCCAGTGCCATGAACGCCCTGCTCATGGATAACCTCCAGGGCGTTCGCCAGATCAAAGCCTTTGTCCGCGAACACCACGAAGACCATCGCTTCGCCGAGCGCGCGGATGATCTTCGACGAGGCACGCTCGGGGTCATGCTCGCCTGGGCTAATTACTCACCCGCCATGAGCTTCGCTGCCGCGCTCGGCACGGTCCTCGTCCTTTGGCAGGGTGGCGCACAGGTCTTCGACGGCGTTCTGACGCTCGGTGAATTGATCAGTTTTCTCCTCTACCTCGCCCTTTTCTATGAACCCATCGGACGCCTCCACGGCCTTAATCAGATGCTCCAGGCCGCCCGCGCCGCCGGCGAGCGCGTCTTTGACATCGTCGATGCCCCCGCCGAACGATCCGATGGCGAGCCACGACGCCCATTGGCCACGCCGGTGCGTGGGGAGGTGGTGTTCGAGCAAGTCGCGTTCAGCTATGGCCCCGAGCGCACCGTGCTCCGGAACATCTCGCTTCACGCCCAGCCCGGCCAGATGTTAGCCATCGTTGGCCCCACGGGCGCCGGCAAATCGACCCTGGTAAATCTCCTTCCGGCATTCCATGAACCTACCCAGGGCAGGCTCCTCATCGATGACCAGGACCTCCGGGACATCGAACTCGAATCGCTCCGCAATCACATCGCCATCGTCAGCCAGGAACCTTTCCTGTTCAACGGTACGATTCGCGAGAACATCCTTTATGGCCGGCTCGACGCCTCCGATGACGAGCTGGTGGCCGCAGCCAAGGCCGCCAACTGCCACGACTTTATCGTTCGCATCCCCAATGCTTACGACTCGCTCGTCGGCGAACGCGGAATTAAGCTTAGCGTCGGCGAAAAGCAGCGCATCAGCATCGCCCGGGCGCTGCTCCGCGATTGCCCGATCCTGATCCTGGACGAGGCCACAGCCAGCGTCGACACCGCCACCGAACGACTCATCCAGGAAGCCTTACACCGGTTGATGGCCGGCCGCACCAGCTTTGTCATCGCCCATCGTCTCAGCACTATCCGTCATGCTCATCTCATCCTGGTGTTGCGCCAGGGCGAAATCGTCGAACGCGGAACTCACGAAGAGCTCCTCGCACGAAATGGTCTCTACGCCCGTCTTGCTCATATCCAGAACATCACCTTCATCGAGCAGGCCTTCGAGCAAATTGATGCGCCTTAGTGGTCTGTTTCATAAATGCGGTCACGTTCGTTGCGCCCAATTTGGCCTGAGGCAAGGCGCGAGGGCGAGAGTGTATCCCCTGCGATACTCGACCGACCGAGCAACGCCGCCCCAGGCCAAATTCGGCGCAACCCTCCGGGCGGCCGTTCTTTTTCGGCCAGACTTCGTTGCTCGCGCCTTACAGACCGCTGCGGGTATGCTCGTTGCTCGCGCCTCGTCTGGCCGAAAAACCCCTGGCCGCGAACGTAACCGTATTTATGAAACAGACCACTTAGCAGGTAGTAGATAAGGCACGACCTGCGCACCCCGGCTTCGCCAAAATGTCGGTGGGTCGGTGAGTCGGTGGGTCGGTGAGTCGGTGGGTCGGTGAGTCGGTGGGTCGGTGAGTCGGTGGGTCGGTGGGTCGGTGAGTCGGTGGGTCGGTGAGTCGGTGGATCGGTGAGTCGGTGGGTCGGTGAGTCGGTGGGTCGGTGGGTCGGTGGATCGGTGGGTCGGTGGATCGGTGAGTCGGTGGATCGGTGAGTCGGTACCGACCTACCGCCGCACCTCTCCGCCGTGAGCATCCGCGGTTTCATCTGTCCAAAGCTCGACACGAACGACAGATTACCGCGAACGAGCTTTTCCACGGGTCCTAAACCATATTCATGATCACGAAAATCATCTGCAGCGAGTGCGGGCAGCATCTCGAGATCGACGGCGGATCGGCCGGGCAAGAAGTGCGCTGTCCCAACTGTGGCAGCCGAACGCTGCTCGATACCAATCCCGTCATTCGCATTCCCCGGCCGCAGGCGATCGCCGCAGCCCAGCGAGAGACCGGCGACTTGCCGGTCGCGCGTGTCGCCCACCGGATCCTGGAGAACATCGAACGCGCAATAGTGGACAAGCGCGACGAAATTGTGCTGACACTCATGGCCTATTTCGGCGAAGGCCATGTGTTGCTCGAAGACGTTCCCGGCGTAGCGAAGACCCTCCTTGCCCGCGCCCTGTCGCAGAGCCTGGGTTGCAGCTTCAAACGCATCCAATGCACCCCCGATCTCCTGCCGAGCGACATCACCGGCAGTTCCGTGTTCAATCCCAAAACCACCGGGTTCGAATTCCGTCCCGGCCCGCTCTTCGCGCAGATCGTCCTGGCGGACGAAATCAATCGCGCCACGCCCCGGGCGCAAGCCGCCCTGCTCGAGGCCATGGCGGAACAAAAAGTGACGGTGGACGGAACGAATTACGAACTGGCGCCGCCGTTTTTTTTGATTGCGACCCAAAACCCGATTGACCACGAAGGAACGTTCCCATTGCCGGAGGCGCAGCTCGACCGGTTTCTGGTCCGGCTCAGCATGGGTTATCCGCGGTTTGAATCGGAGATTGCCATGCTTCAACGATTCCAACTGCAGCATCCGATCGAGACGCTCGAACCGGTAGCCGCGGCCGAGGAAATGGTCGAATGCCAACAAGCGGTGCGCCAGGTGCACGTGGACGAAAAGGTCAGCCGTTATGTCGTCGAGATCATTCAAGCCACTCGACAGCATTTCGATGTCGTGCTGGGCGGGAGTCCGCGGGCATCACTGGCCTTGTTCCGCTGCGCGCAAGCCTACGCCGCGATTCATGGGTTTGATTTTGTCATGCCGGATGACGTGAAACAGATCGCCCCGTTCGTGCTGGGTCACCGGCTGATCCTCAAACCGGAGAGCCGGCTGCGCAAGAAGACCGTTCGCGGGGTCATCCGTGAGATTCTCGATACCGTGCCGGTACCGCCCATGCCGGCTGGTGGTTACGCGCCATGAAATGGATCGCCGGCACGCTGGTCCTGCTGGCCATCGGACTGTTGCTCGATCTGGGTCTGCTGGTTTACGCGATGTATGTCCTGCTCGGGATTCTGTTCTTGAGCCGTTTTTTTACCCGCGCCTGGATCAGGGATCTTCACGTCACCCGGTCCGATCTTGAGCCGGTCGTTGAGATTGGCGATACCCTGCAAATGCGGATCGAAGTAACGAACCGAGGTAAATTTTCCGTGCCGTGGCTGATCGCCGAAGATTCCCTTTCGCGCGAAGTGCTCGCAAAAGTGCCGCCGCGTTTGCGAGTCACGGGGGCCCGGCTCAAGGTGACCCGGCTCGGCCCGGAAAGATCCGAGACCTTGGGCTACCAGGTCACTTTCCCGATGCGGGGTTATTATCAGATCGGGCCCTTATGCCTCGAGACTGGCGATGTCTTCGGCCTGCACCGACAATTTAAAATTGCGGCCGACCCGCACTTCGTCTCGGTGTTGCCGAAGGTGGTGCCGTTACAGGGCTACAACCTCGCATCTCGGCGGCCCATTGGCGAGATCCGCGTGGCGCACCGGTTGTTCGAAGATCCGACACGCCTGGCGGGGCTACGGCCCTATCAGCAGGGCGATCCACTGAACCGCATTCACTGGCGGGCCACGGCGCGTACGGGGGAACTGCACAGCCGCGTTTATGAGACCTCACGCGTCGCGGGAGCGACGTTCATCCTCGATTTCAACGAACACAGCCACCCGCGGCCGGCCGACAGCGCCTCCGCCGAGCTGGCGGTCATGGCCGTAGTCTCCCTGGCGAATGCGGTTTATCTCATGGGTGAACAGATCGGCCTGGTCAGCAATGGACGCGATGGCGCCGACCGAATCCGGGAAGAAGGCTGGCGCGCCCATTTCACCAACCGCGGCGAGGCCCGAAGGCATGCGGGTGAAACGCGATCCGAGGGGCGCTTCCGGCCGGTGATCGTGCCCACCCGCAAGGGCGCCGAACAGTTCCGGCAAGTGGTCGAAACGCTGGCACGGCTGGAGTTGAATTCTGGCCTCTCCTTCGCCGAACTGCTGAATGAATCCGCCCCGGGAATTCGACGGGACGCCACGGTCGTGCCGGTCCTGGAACAGGTCACTCCTGAGATTGCCATTGCCCTGGGCGAACTGACACGGAGCGGATTCATCATCACCGCGCTGGTCGTGTCGATCGAGGAGTCCAACATCCCGGATTGGGCGCGGCCTCCGGACTGGGCGGGCATGCTGCTGTCCCAAGGGGTGGATTTCCGAATCATCAACAGCGAAGAATCCATCAGCCAACTCTGCGCGGAAGCCGTCGTTCGATAACCGTGGCACAGGTGAAAAAACCCCGGAAAACGCTGGCCGATTATCTGGTCATTGCGATCAGTCCCGCCCTGATCATGGTGCTCGTCGGCAGCCTCGGCCTTTTCCTCGTCAACGTATGCTACCGCGGCGATCTGGCGGGGGGCGTCCGTTGGATGCTGTTCTGGTTCGTCCTGGCCATCGTACTGGTGTCGCGTATGGGCATCGAACAAAGCAGCGCCCATGCGCAAGTTTATGGTCTCCTGCTCGCCGCGGCGACCTGGCTCTTTCTGGCCCACACGCACTCCGCGCCATTGCTGGGTGCCGTGCTGCTCGGCGTGACCTGGTGGTGTACTCACAAACTCACGGTGAGTTGCACGCTTATCGACGATGAGGCCGATGCCTCCGGCGAAGGGGTTCTGACCAGCGCGTGGGGAACTCCTAAACGGCCCGTCGCGGCATCGCCGGACCCGCCGCGATCCGGGGTCCGCGCAAAGGCGGATCAGAAAACAAAGCGTCAGAAAAAGGCTTCACCACCGGGCTTGTGGGTTGTCTATTTCTCGCTGGCGGCTCTCCCGCTATTTGGCGTGGGCCAAATGCTCTTGCCGGCCGATGACACGACCGCCCGCCGTGCGGCGTTGGGATTTGTCGTTGCTTACCTGGCCGCGGCGTTGGGACTTCTGCTGACAACGAGTTTCCTGGGACTCCGACGTTACCTTCGTCAACGTTATCTCACCATGCCCGCGAACATCGCCCTGGGCTGGATACGTTTCGGCGTTGGGCTTGCCGCGGCGGTCTTGATGATTGCCATGATATTACCGCGGCCAGGTGCGGCGACGGCCTGGCGAACCCTCAGCGCTCAGGTGGATCGGCAACTGCGCCGGGCGAGCGAATTCGCCATGCGCATGAACGCACCTGTCAAAAGCGATGGCAAGACGGGCAATCGTCCGGGGGGTGATCAGGAAGGACCCAGCACCGGCACGGGGTCAAACAACGAGACGAATGGAACCGGGGAATCCGCTGCGGTTCAAACTCGAGGTCCTTCCGGCGAACTGCGGCAACCGGGTCAGAACCCTCAGAACGATCCGCGGGGATCGCATCGGCGGCCTGGCGACGCCAGCAATTCGCTGCATGGGTTGCTGCGAATGTTGACCATTTTCGCCATGATCACGGCCGTCGGTTGGTGGGTTACTCGACACCGCGCGCTCCTTGCCCAGATGTTTCGCGCATTCATAGCGGCTGTGCGGCAATTCATAAATGAGTTGCTGGGTATCCGCACACCCGGCAAACCCGCCCCGGCGGCGCCGGCCAGACCGGCGACACGCGTGCTTCATCCATTTGCCTCTTATCGAAATCCGTTTCTGACGGGCAAAGACAGATCGTGGCCCACGGACCGGCTGGTGCTTTATACCTTCGAAGGCCTGCAGGCTTGGGCAAAGGAACAGGGAATCGCTCCCAAGCCGCAACAAACCCCACGCGAGTTTTGCGGGCAACTGGCCGAAGGCTTCCCGGATATCGGACCGGATCTTGAATCCTTATCGTTCTTCTACGCGCACGCCGCTTTTGGGCGGCACATGCCCGCCAGTTTCCAGGCTGAACCGTTCCAACGACTCTGGCGCTACATGCGACCGTTCTCAGCCGAGTAGGATCGGCCGGAACATCGTCCGAAGCATCGATCCATCGTAGCCGCGTCTTTCCCAGGAAAGGCGACCACGTTCCGTTCGCCCCGCCTCCGGAGGTCGCTTGTCCCGGCGATTCATCTCGCGTCACGGGCCCTTTCCAACCCCGGCATCCGTCTGGAACCTTTTCCGTGCCTCGAGAATGTCCCGGATAATTCGGGGATAATCGCGTCCGAGATGATGATCGCCCGGAAGGACCCGAATGTCGCCCAGGTCTGGAGGTAAGGTTGCCACGCACGACTCTTCATCGCGGTCGCCATACAGGATCAAGAGCGGCCAACCCTTGAGTTTCGCGATCTCGGGAGGCACGGAGAGCGAAGCCTTGGACCTTGAAGAGCGCAGGTAATCCGCCAAATGAAATTCGAAATCAATGCTCTTTCCGGGAGCGAGGAGCGCCACCAGACGTATGCCCGCGCGCTCCGACTCCGGAAGCCGATGGACCAGAAACGGCAAGACGTCGGCTCCGCGGGAATAACCGATCAACAGGACTCGCGGACGGTGCCACTCCCGCCGATACCTCCCGATAAGGTGTGCCAAATCCGTGGCCGCCGCATCGGGAGTCCGCCGGGTCCAATAGTACGCGCGCGAATCCCAGCCGACACATGGGACATCGGCCGCCGTCAATCCCTCGGCAACCTGGCGCACCAGCTCCGCCCATCCACCGTCGCCGGTCAGGACAATCGCGAATGTCTCGCCCGGCGGCGGCGGCCGGTCCGGGAGCTTAAGCGTGTCTTCGAGCCTGGCCGGGGCGCCCAGGACACCGAGGCCGAGCGCGAACAGGAGCAGTCCTGTGACAAGTTGAGCTTTCATCTATTCGACATTATTTGCGGATCAACCCCGTCAAGCCGCCCGAAACCAACTTACCCAGATTGGCGAGCACGTGGGGTAAGATCAATCCGCCGGGACAAGCCAGGTATTTCGGTTCCCAGATCGGATTGAACTTCTCCTTGTATTGGCGGAGACCCTGGAAATTATAGAAATGTTCCCCATGCCGGAACAAAAGAGACCCCATCCGATTCCACAAGGGCGCCAGTGGATGGCGCTCGATGCCGGAGAAAGGCGCCATCCCCAGATTAAACCAACGGTAGCCCGACTCCTTGCCCAACAGCATCAGCCTCAGGAAGAGATAATCCATCGTGCCCGCCGGGGCCTCCTGAAGATGCCGCATCAGGTCAACCGAAACCTCTTCGCCCTGGCCACTTCGCCAAAAGGTCGCAAATGCAATCACCCGACCATGGTGGAGTATCACGCCGGCCGGGAATCGCTCCACGTATCCCGGTCGAAAGGATCCCAGGGAAAATCGTTTCTCTCGGGTATTCTTCTGATCCAGCCAGGCATCGGAAACATCCCTGAGTTCCCCCAGCCGAGGACCGACCGACGATGGTTCCCAGAGCTCAAAATGATAGCCTTCCGTCTCGAATCGGGATCGAGTCTGGCGCAGCTTCTTTCGATGCCCGCCCTCCAATGAAAACTCATCCAGTCGCACCCTTGCTTCCTCGCCCAGTTTGAACATGGAAAGGCCCAGGTCCACGTAAAGCGGCAAACGGGCGGCCGCGACTTCGTAAAATACCGACCAGGCGCCCGCCGCATCACACTCTTCTCGGAATCTCCAAACCAGTTCCTCGGCCTCCTGCGCTTCTCCTACGGGGTCACCCAGTGTCACCCAGCTTCGACCTGCGGCGGCATACATGAGGAAGCTTCGTCGGGTTTCACTAAACAACAACGCTTTGTCACCCAGAGCAACGAGGTTGGCCTCCGTGGACGCGGATTGACTGGCGATGCGCACGGCGGATTCGAGCGATTCGGCGCTGTTGGCCATCGGGTGCTGCCGGGCCAGGCGGAAGAGGCGCGCCAGTCCCACCGCGACAACCAGGGCCGCAACCCCGACCGCGGCACGAAGGAACCGCGGCGCCTGGCCGGCAATTTCGAACCGCCACCAGAGTTCGCTGCTGTATTCGACATGTTTGTAGGCAAAGAAGCCGATCCAGATGGTCCCAACCAATACCAACCCGATCGCCGCCAGCCAACCGGGTGAGAACCGGTGATCCCAAAGCGATGATCGACGGCGAAAATGCCGTTTGCTCACCGCCAACGTGGTGGCGGCCAGGACCAGGATACCTGCTTCTTCGTAGTCCAGGCCCTTCGACAGGGACAGGAAAGCGCCGCAAATAAGCAAGCCGAGCGTCGCGGCCCAGGCCGCATTGAGCCGTAATTGAAGACCGCGCGCCAGGAAGAGCAGCGCCACACCGATCAGGCTGGCCAGGAAATGGGATACCTCAAGCACACCTAAGGGAAGCAGGCGCCCCAGCCAGGCCAGCCGGGATCCCGACGCCGGGGTGGCGCCGGAAACGAGCAATACAATGCCAGAGAAAAACACCGCAAACGTCAGGGCGCGTGGCGTGACTAACAGGATGCCTTTGGAAAGTAACTGGCCGAACCCGGCCAACTGACGGCGTTCGCGCAAGACCGTGTGACCGCCGATCAGACCGAGTCCGAGCAAGAAAGGACAGAGGTAATAGAGGAGCCGGTAACACACCAGCATCGCGATCAAGTCAGGCTGCGGTGTGGAGGTCGGCAGCAGGACCAGGATGATCGTCTCGAATACTCCCAAGCCACCCGGCACGTGGCTGAGCAAACCGGTCGCCAGCGCCGTAAGATAGACCCCGATGAAAACGGGAAACGAGACGTCGTGGCCGGGGAACAGTGCGAACAGGACCAACCCGGCGAGCATGAGATCAGCGCAAGCGATAATCACCTGGGCCAGGGCCAGAGGGGGTCCCGGCAGGGACAGCTCAACGCGGCGCAGTTTGAACGGTCTTCGCAGCCAACCGCACGCAGCCAAATAGGCCAACACGACGCCCAGCAAGCTCGCGCCCAACACGCGCCCCAGCCAGATGGAAAGACCGAGCGGCTCACCCGCAATACCCGCCAGGAGGAGGCTGCCGAGTATGAGCCCCAGGCCCAGCCAGAAGGTGAACGCCGCGAATAAAACCACTTTCGTGATGTCGATCGCCGAGACCCCCACCCGGAGTAAAGCCGGTAACGCACCGCCGCGCCGCCAAGCACGGAGAAACCGATATTGTAACTGAAAACGTAAGCCGAGAATGAAGTCAGGGCCACTCGGCCGTAATCGAGTTTCCGACCGGCGTAGCGCAATCCAAACCAATCATACAATGTCAACTCGAAGTAGCTGACCAGGGTCAACAGCAGCGCCAATGACAGCCTCGGAGTTGCGACGCCCGAAATCGCTGCCCGGATATCCTGGGACCGGTAATGTCTGAGCTCGTGGTTCAGCGCCGTCAGGGCCGCCCCGAACATTACCAGGATCGCTATCGATGATGCCCACTTCAGATACCGCGGCATGCCCGGCGATGTTAGAGGGCACCCACCGTCCTGACAACATCTCGGTGCCTGTTCGGTGCCGCGCCTCCACATTCAAGTCGCGCCGCCGGTATTGGGAACGGAGATTCCCATCGAGGCGGACGACCTCCCCGAACCCGTCCGGGACCTTGCGAGCCGGTATTTCGGCAAACTCCAGGGCCTCACCGCCATGAACGGGGTCGAATCAAAACCTCAACATCCGGCTGATCTTGCGGAAGTGATGGCCATATATCGACAGCGTTACCGCCAACGACAATTGCGATGGCTGGCGCAGAAACGTCCAAAGCAACAACCCCCAATAATGGAATCGCTCGCGTCCGAGGACACCGAGCCAGACATTCGCCCGGCCAAATGCCATGAGCGAGCGCCAACTCAACGAACCGGAATTCCGGGGCCCTCGATACTCGCGGAGAAATGTCCGGATTCGCCGATAAAACGGACCGGGAGCATAAAGGTGTTCCATGAGCCGTTGATAGCCCTGTCGCAGGGTCTCCCGGCTCATGCGCGGAACGAAGTTGGTTGTGCCATCGACATTATCGCCGGTGGTGTCGCCCAGCAGCCGTCCCTGGCGGTGGAGCCGCTGGTGAAGCTTTGTCCCCGGTATGGCCTGAAGCAGGCCGACCATTGCCGTAACGATCCCGCTTTGCTGAATGAATTCGAGTTGACGTTGAAACACCGCAGGGGTGTCGTGATCGAAGCCCAGGATGAACCCGCCCTGGACTTCCAAACCCGCGCGCTGGATTCGCTTTACATCCGCCACCAAATCGCGCCCGCGGTTCTGACGTTTGTTGCATTCGGCCAGACTCGCTTCCTCGGGCGTCTCGATGCCGATAAACACCTGGTCGAATCCCGCCTCAACCATCAACCGCATCAGGGCATCGTCGTCCGCCAGATTGATGGAGGTCTCCGTGAAAAAAGGAATGCGATGCCCGCCGCGCTGCCACTGGATCAGCGCCGGCAACAACGCTTCCTTCAAGGCCCGCTTGTTGCCGATGAAATTGTCGTCCACGAAAAACACCGCGCCCCGCCAACCGAGTTCCCAGAGGCGGTCCAACTCGGCAATCACCCGGTGAGTGGGCTTGATTCTGGGCCGATGCCCGAACATCGCGGTGACGTTGCAGAACTCGCAGTCAAAGGGGCATCCGCGTGAAAACTGGACGCTCATGGACGCGTAACGAGGGAGCGTCGCCAATTCCCACAGAGGCGTTGGGCTCCGGTAGAGTTCGGGGAGATTCGCAGATGAATAAATGCGGCGAGCCACACCCCGGTCCAGGTCGTGCAGCAGTTCCGGCAGCGTCTCTTCCGCCTCATTCAAAACGAAATGATCCACCTCGGCAAACTGTTCATGTTCGAGCATGAACAACGGTCCGCCCGCCACAATCCTCTTTCCGGCCGCGTGGCAGCGATCGATCAACGCGCGCGCCGAGGCCCGCTGGGCAATCATGGCGCTCACGAACACGAGATCGGCCCAGGCCAGATCCTTCTCATGCCAATGGCACACATTCAGATCCACCAGGCGTTTGGTCCACTCCGGCGGCAGCATCGCGGCCACGGTCAACAGCCCCAGGGGCGGCAACGAAGCTCGCTTGTGGATGAACTTCAAGGCATGTTTGAAGCCCCAAAAGGTGTCCGGGAATTCCGGGTAGAGAAGCAGAACATTCATGTTGGCGCCCCAATTCTCAGCAGGGTCACCGCCCAGTGGAATCGCATGCTCACGATACCAAAAATGGCCAACCGAATGCCATCGGTTTTTATCCCGCCGGCGGGCGCCGGCCGCGCGCCGGCGTCGTCCAGTTGGGTGAAGCGTCCACATCCACATTGGTTTGAATGATTCCCACCGCGATCGCGTGACGGGTAAGACCGGCGGTGTCGTGGATGTTGAGCTTTTTCATCAAACGCTGCCGGTGTTTCTCGACCGTCTTGACGCTGATGCCCAGGCCGGCGGCCACCTGTTTGTTGGGGCGGCCTTCCGCGATCAGTTGCAGCACTTCGACCTCGCGCGAACTCAGACGGCTGCTCCTATGCATTTTCCCCCTTCCTGCCAATGGGTCGTGCCAGGCGGAGATGATCCGGTTAATTGAGGGGCTGAAAAAGACGTTCCCCCGGTAGACTTCCCGAACGGCCTGGGTCAGGATCTGCGCCGATGTCTGTTTAAGCAGGTAACCCGCGACTCCCAATGCCAGGACTTGCTCCACGTATGCGTCATCCCGATGGGCCGAGAGCATAATCACCTTTGCCTCCGGAATGGCGTGGTGAATTCGACGAGTGGCTTCCAGCCCGTTGAGCACCGGCATCGCGATGTCCATGACCACCACGGCGGGATGGAGATCACGCGCCAACTCCACCGCTTCCCGACCAGTGGCGGCCTCGCCAACCACCTGGATGTCGCCTTCGGCTTCCAACAACGTTCGAAGTCCCTCCCGAACAATGGTATGATCTTCCGCCAGTAAAACACGTATCCGCTTGTCCACGTTATTCGGCTTCATATTCGCTGCCATCTCAGCTTCACCTCGGTGCCCTCAGCCCCTTCGCCCGGCCCATTCCCTTCCCGAAGGGTATCCGGGCCCGAACGGCGGTCCCTTTTCCCGGCGCTGATTCGACGTCGAACCGGCCGCCGATCATCTCCACCCGTTCCCGCATGCCGAGCAGTCCCAGGTGTTCGTTCCTCCGGCCATGCAGCACCCGAGTCACGTCGAAGGATTTGCCGTCATCGATGATTTCCAGATGAACGGCGCTTTCCACCTTACGGACGCTCACACTGACGCGCCCGGCCTGCGCATGTTCGGCCACATTGGCCAGCGCGGAGTGGACCACGCGATAGAGTACGATCCGTTTGGAACTGCTCAATCGCTCCACCTTGGCGAAGGTCGTAAAGCGAACCCGCACACCCGTTCGCATCATGAATTCCCGGATGAGCGAACGCAGGGCGGCCGAGAGGCCCAGATCATCCAGGGCGGTGGGGCGCAATTCCCGCGCGAACTGGTGCACGGCGTTCACGGACTTCTCAACGAGTCGTTGGGTGCGGGCGATCTGCTGCCTGAGCCGCGCCGGGTTCACGGAAGCTTCGCGCGCCAGGATTTCGAGTTGAACATGGATTCCCACCAGGATCTGGGCGATCTCGTCATGTAATTCCCGACTGATGCGTTTGCGTTCCTCCTCCTGCGCTCGCAGGATGTGATGCGATAAATGCCGCAGCCGCTGCTGCGTATGCCGCGACTGTTCCAACAGCAACGTCTGATGTTGCTCGCTCCGGTGCAGCGCTTCCTCCACGATCTGTCGCCGCGTGATTTCCCGCTGCAATTCCGCATTGGCAGCGGCCAACGCTTCCACCCGGTGTTGCGCTTCTTCCGCGCTCTTCAGGGCCGTGATGTCCGAGATTGCCAGCCGACACCTTTTGCGCCCATGAACCGAATCGGCGCGAGCGGCTTGGAGATCCACCCAGAAGGACGTGCCATCCGTTCGTCGAAACAATACTTCGCAGACTCGCTTGCCCCGTCCCGTGAAACTGCCTTCGAGGCACGCCGCAAAGTCCGGCCGGCTCTCTGGCACGATAAAGTCCTGCAGGCGGCGTTCTCCGAGGCGTGAGCGTTCCATTCCCAACAATGCCGCACCCGTGAGATTGGATTCCAGGATCAACCCCGTTCGATCGACCGCGAAGTAGCCCACCGGGGCGAAATCGTAGAGGTCGGTGAACTTTTTCAACGCGTTCTCGACCGTGTTCCGGGCCGTTTGAAGTTCCGCATTCTGCATCTCCAGTTCAACCTGGTGAACCTGGAGTTCCTGAAGCAGCCTCCGGGTGTCCACTTCCGTGCCCTTGCCTCCAGACACCATTCGCCGGTCACGTCGCGATCGCCGAAGCCGGGCTTCGGCGCGGCGCCGTAGACTCGTGTGAGCAGATGGTCGCGCGATGGGGCTCAAGGCTGTAATCGTAGAGGTGGTCTCACCCGCGCCGCCGGATCATGCTCTCGAGCAGACCGGGCCGAGATGAAATCCGCGAAAGTGATCACGACGCCGTCCACTCGGCCCTCCTCGTTCTGGCAGGGCCGGACGCGCACGCGCAACCGGCGGCCATCGCGAGCCACCGCCATTTTATCCCTGACGGCCAACCCCCTCAGGGCACTACGGACATCATTCGCCAGCCGCGGATAATCCAGCTCCGTGGCCAAGTCGCTGATGGGGCGGCCCACGTCGCTTGGGATGAGCCTGATGATCCTGGAGATCTGTGGGGTGAACCGCCGTACGTGCAGTTGATCGTCCAAATACAGAGTGGGGCATTCGGCGGAATCGAGCAGGTGCTTCAGGTCCCGATTGGTCTGCAATAACTCGTCGATCTTCCCCTGCAATACGGCATTCAGGGCCTGCAGCTCTTCGTTGGCGGACTGCAACTCCTCCTGCGAACTGATCAGCTCTTCGTTGGCGGACTGCAACTCTTCGTTCGTCGATTGCAGTTCTTCCTTGGCTGAACGGAGCTCCTCCTGCGAATCCCGCATCTCCTCCTGCGTGAGTTGAACTTCGGCGTACTGGGGCTCTGCTTTCCGCCGCGTCCGCTTCAGCCTGCGCCCTCCCGGTTTATGCCCGTGCGCGGCCCTCATCTCGACCATCTCGGTGAACGCGATCATGATCAATCCCTGCAGGGGTCCCGGCTCCTCGATTCGCTGGAGCGTCACGTCGATACGATGTATGGCGTGGTCGCCGGCGACCGTCAGCCCGCGAATCGTCACACTCTCGTCCCGATGGAGGGCTTCCTTGAAGGCGCCCGCCAGCCCGAAGCGCAACTCTTCGCGCGCCATGGCAAATAGGTTCCAATTGACCTTGCCCGCCGCGGGTTCCAAATAGCTGCCCGTGCGACCACTGATGTAGCAGATGTCGCCCGCGGAGTTTACGAGCAGGGAGGGAGGGGCAAAACGCCGGAGGAGCAACCGGTCCGCCAGGGATTGGAAACTGACTCGTGGCGACGATCCAAGGCGATCCTCTGCTATGCCGGAACGCGCGTCGCCGAAGGACGCGAAAGACCCGATCGTCGCCATTCGCAACCCATCGTCTTTCCGCCGGAAAAGCCGGGACTTCCCGTCGAGCGGGGCGAATAAACGCTGGTCGCCAGCCAGGGACTCGGCGTTTCCAAGAAAGAGTATTCCACCCGGGAGGAGGCTGTGATAGAAAAGCGGCGTCAGTTTCTGCTGCGTCTCGGGATGGAGATAGATCAACAGATTGCGGCAACTCAACAGATCCAGTTTGGTGAAAGGCGGATCCCGAATGAGATTCTGCGGCGCGAACAATAACAGATCGCGAATCTCCTTTCGCGCCCGGTAGCCTCCTTTTTCCTCCGCGAAAAACCGGCTTAACCGGTCGCGGGAAACGTCCGCGGCAATGTTCCGCGCGAAAAGGCCCCGACGCGCCTTGTCGATCGCGTCCCGATCCGGGGTCGGTGGCGAAGATCCTGATGGGAAAGCGTTGCTCGGGCGGGAGTCGATCGACCCGCTCTTTCAACAGGATCGCCAGTGAATAGGCCTCCTCGCCCGTCGAACATCCCGGGACCCAGGCCCTGAACTCCTGACCCCCCGGGCGCCTCACCAGACGGTCGGGAATCACCTTTCGACCCAAGAGCTCCCACGCCTCAGGATCGCGGAAAAAACCTGTCACCCCAATCAACAACTCCTTAAACAGGAGGTCCAACTCCTGCGGATTCTCCTCCAGATACCGAACGTAATTGCCCAGCTTCTGTATATGATGAATACCCATCCGCCGTGCCATCCGCCGATAAACCGTATCTCGCTTATACGGCAGGAAATCGTGCCCGGTATGAATTCGAAGTAGAGCGACCACCTCTCCCCACGCGCTACGAGGATCCCGCGGTCCCGTCGAGGACTGCCGATCGGCCATCGCGTTCCGGCGGAGATCGGTATCGATCTCTCCTGGAAGCCCCGTCATTGGCGCCTTGACATCGGCCAACGGCGGGGACGCCGACAACGGCGGCGGTACCACTAAAGAAGAAAGGGGCGCGCCCCCTCCGGGGATCGCGCCTCCCAGGAGGCCGTGAAAGTTCAGCATTACCGGTTCCTGGACCCGTCCCATCTGCCTCCTGTTCGCCTCGCGCCGCTCGCGGCCTAAGCGCGAAAACTGCCCCGGCGTAGATTTAAGTTTCATGATCTCGGCGTGGTTTGCCCCTCCCGTCCCATTCCCCGGATCCGTGAACCGGACTGGACGAACCCGGGCACGACAAAAGCCAACCGTCCGCACCGAGACGCCGGAAAGTCGCCGCCGCCGCCGCCCGCTCGAGCGAGGCCGATTCCCGATCACCGGCCGCGTCGAGCAAGACGGAAAGCCGACAGCGCATTTGCGCCGCTGCCAGTGGGACCTCCATCTCAAGCCAGGCGCGTAACGCGGAACGCAGTAGGGCAATACCCTCCATTTCGCGCCCCTCCGCCACGGCAAGTTCTCCCCGCGCCTGCGCTGTGAGGGCCTGCAACGCGGTGGTGGAGGCAAGGTCCGGCTCCCGCTGCAGTTCGGCGAGCACCGCGCGCGCCTCCTCGGTCCGGCCCGCCATCGCAGCTGCGATGATGAAATAGGCCAGCGCCTGGCCGCGCTTGGAACGACAGGACCATGCATTCTCCGCAAGGGTGTGACGCATCAGTGTCGCGGCCCCGTTCGCGTCTCCTTCGGCCAGCCGGAGCAACGCCATGTCGAATTGCGATTCCCAACCCAGTTCCGTTGCCCGGCAAAAGGACTGGCGCGCCCCATCGAAATCGCCCTTCGCGAGCAAAATCTGTCCCAGCACCCGCCAGGACTCCCCCTCGGCCCACGGCGCGTCCTGCGCGAGCATCTCGCGCGTCAAACGTATCTCCCGTTCCGCCGGTCGCAGATCGCCGCGCACGGCGAGCATTTCCGCCCGGTGAATCTGGCAAAGGCCGGGATAGCCTTCCACGCCCTTATCTTTCCCCCAGCGCGTGAACTGTTCCGTCCATTGCCCGGCCCTTTGCCAATCCGCTCGCGTCATACAGGAATAGATGAGACCACAATAGACGAGTCCCGCGGCCCACGGGCTCGGGTCATTCGTGGTGACTGAAACACCGGCTTCATCCAACGCGGCCAGCCCCTCGCGAGTTCGGCCAAGAAACAATCGCGCTTCTCCGATGTATACCAGACCCAGGATCTCCAGATCCGGATCATTGAATTCCTCACCCATGGCGCGCGCGGTCTCCGCAAGCGCCAATGCCCCCTCGACGTCGTTTTGATACAACGCCAACCGGCAGCCCACCAGCGCAAGGTGGCCTTTCTCCCGGCACGGGGGTTCCCGCTGCAACAGTCGAGTCGCGCGTTGATACCAGCCGTTCGCCAGGTTCGATTCCCGCCATTCCAATCGCAATTGCGCCAAATGGAGCGCCACCCAGGCCGCACGCGCCCGATCCCCGCTCTTGCGATACGCCGCCACAGCGCGCTCGAGCGGCCTGATGGCGTTTCTGGAGCGGCCGGCATGCTGCGCCGCATGCGCCCAACACTGCAAATCGTCCGCGCTCAATCCCTCCATCCGGTCCAGCTCCTCGAGGGCCGCAATCGCCCCCAGCCAGTCCCGCCGCATGCCAGCCTCCCGCGCTCGCGCGAGCGCGCCGGCCTCCGCAACCCGATCCGCCGGGCCCGCATCGGTAACCCCGGCGTCACGGTCACAAAACCGATAGCCATGCCGGGCATGGGTACGAATCACATCGGGCGCTCCCGCCCGGGCCAACGCGCTTCGTGCCAAACTGACCGCCCGTTGCACCGATCCATCGGCAACCGTAACGCCCTGCCAAAGCGTGTCCAATAACTCGCCCTTGGACACTACGCGTCCGCGGTTCTTCGCCAAATACAGCAGCAAATCGAACACGCGCGGCTGCAGGGGCAACACCTGCAAGCCCGCCCGCAATTCGCGTGCGTCCTCGTCGATCACAAAGGACTCAAAACGATGCACCATGCCGTTGTCATCCGCGTTTCGCATCACAATCGGACCTTACTTCGAAGATAAGAAAATAATCAGGTCTTGGAAAGGACTTTGCCCGCGCGTCCCGCCATATTGCCCGGACTGGACGTATCTCAATGAAAACCGCAGATCTGAAAGGAATGATCGAAGTGAATGCAGCCCCGTTTGTGTGCAGCGTCCTGCGCCAGGCCCCGCCCCTGCCCTTTCTGCCCCCGGAGGTGCACGGCGACTCGAATTTTGTGATGAACGTTCATGGCAGCTGGACGTCCCCTGACGATGACCCGGCCGGCGTCGCCTGGACTCGGGAGGTCTACCACGGCACGCTCCCTTTTGCCACCGGTGGAGTCTATTCGAACTTCCTCACGGCCGAGGAGACGGACCGGGTCCAACCGGCCTTTGGTTCAAATGATTACCGTCTCGTTCAGGTCAAAAAGGCCTATGATCCGGAGAATTTCTTTCGGTTGAATCAAAACATCCGCCCGGACAAAGCACCGCAGACCCGATGAACGCCACGACCTCTTCCGCTTCGGCTGTCAGCCTCACCGCTGAATTGGGTGAGCGCTTCGACTTTGGTGGTTTCGGCGTGCACTGGAGAATAGAAGGTGCGGTCACCTCCGGGCGATTCTCCGTGGTCCATCATCCGCTGGCGCCGCATGCGCTGGCGGCGCCGCTCCACTATCACCACCTTGAAGACGAATACTCGTATGTCCTCCGCGGCCGTTTGGGCGCAATGCTGGGCGACGAAGTCGTCACGGCCGAGGCTGGTGCCTGGGTGGTCAAGCCCCGGCGGCAGTGGCACACGTTTTGGAATGCGGGTGATTCCACCTGCGAAATCATCGAGGTCATCTCTCCCGCCGGCTTCGAAAACTACTTCCGTGAAGTCGCGCAGGCCTGGGGTAAACCCGAGCGCTTCGCCGAGATCAATCTGCGGTACCAGCTCGATATGGACTTCGGCAGTGTGCCTGGTCTTTGTCAGCGATTCGGCCTGACTTCTCCGTTGTCATAGGTTCGCCTTCAAACGCGAGGCGTCCGCCGGAGGGTTGGAGCCGGGAACGGTTACCGGTGGCCCGACCTTGCAGTCCGGGGCGACGCCTCGCTTGAGAAACCGGTTTACCCGCGAAGAATCCGGATTAGGTTGCTACCGATTATGCGAAAACAAATTCTCAACCCCAATCCTCCCGCGTCCACCCCCTCTCCAGGGGAACTGGACGTGGCCGAACTGGCCACCGTCTCGGTGACCTCGGAAACACCCGATCATCCCGTCGAGAATGCCTTCGATCAGCGTCGCGGTCCGGGGGGTAGCCGCTGGATCGCAGCCACTCCGGGCGAACAGACGATCGTTTTGGCCTTTGATACTCCCCAGGACCTGAGGCAAATCGCGCTCGAAGTGGAAGAGGATCGGGAGAGCCGCACCCAGGAACTGCGATTGTCCGTCTCTCAGGACAAAGGCACCACCTACCGCGAACTCTTACGCCAGGAATTCAACTTCTCCCCCTCCGGCGCCACATTCGAGCGCGAAGCCTGGACCGTGACTGCCGACCAGGTCACTCACTTGCGGCTCTGCATCATACCCCACAAAGGCGGCGGCCCATGTCGGGCCAGTCTTACTTCGCTATCCCTGCGGCGGGATCCCGCGTGATAGCCAAATGAATCCCGCCAGGCGTGTCTATCCGGGCGGCGGGGTTATGGTCGGGCTTTGAAGTTGTTTCAACCACGCTGGTCAATCCCACCTGCAGACGGTTCAAGCCTTGCCACAACCCCGGGTCCGGGCTGGATCTCCCCTCTGAACTTCAGTAGCCTTGGCTCGTGGACGAACCCAGGCAGGCACAAACGATCATCGGCCCCGCGCTTTCCAACCTTCCCTGGGAAGACCGGCCTTCGGGAAACCACGATGTCGTTTGGCGCTACAGTCGGAACCCGGTCATCCCCCGCGATATCATTCCGTGCGCAAATAGTGTGTTCAACAGCGCCGTTGTCCGGTTCAAGAACGCCTTCGCCGGAGTGTTCCGCGTGGATGACACCAGCCGCACGATGCGGATTCACAACGGGCGCAGCGCTGACGGGTTCACGTTCGAGATCGATCCGGAGCCCATCGCGTGGCAATGCGACGATCCGGAGATCGGTTCTTTTGTCGAATCCTATGACCCCCGGGTGGTCGAGATTGAGGGGCGCTACTACATCACCTGGTGCAACAACTATCATGGTTACACGATTGGCCTGGGTTACACCGACGACTTCGCATCGTTCCACCAACTGGAGAATTCTTTCCTCCCCTATAATCGAAACGGGGTGCTCTTTCCCCGGAAAATAAATGGCAAATTCGCCATGCTCAGTCGCCCAAGCGACACCGGTCATACGCCGTTTGGGGACATTTTCTACAGCACAAGTCCTGATCTCGTCCATTGGGGTTGTCATCGCCATGTCATGGCCCCGAAACACGGACCGGTTAACTGGCAATGCACAAAGATCGGTGCTGGTCCCGTCCCCATTGAGACCACCCGGGGCTGGCTCCTCATTTACCATGGCGTCCTGACGAGTTGTAACGGCTTCGTCTACCAGATGGGCGCCGCCCTCCTCGATCTCGATCAACCCTGGAAAGTCCTCCGTCGCGCTCGCCCGTACATCCTCAACCCGCGGATGCTTTACGAATGCGTCGGCGATGTGCCCAATGTGGTCTTTCCCTGCGCCGCGCTCGCCGATGCCCCGACCGGGCGGATCGCCATTTACTACGGTTGCGCGGACACGGTCACGAGCCTGGCCTTCACCCGAGTCGACGAACTCCTCGACTTCATCGAGCAACATTCCGGGTTATAACTCCAGCGGTTGCGCCGAGAGTCTTCAACCCGGAATTGTTCCGGAAGCGGCGTTGCCGCATCACCAGGTCAGCCGATGCCACAATGTCAGTTGTGACCTTGGACCGACGGCAAGCCATACGCCCAGCGCCATGAGCAGGACGTTCTCAGCCAGCTTCCAGCAAACTCCCAATTCCCCCATCCCGCAGCCGCAATCAAATCGAACCGCGCAGAAGGCCAGCCCTCCGGCCTCTTGCAGTTCCATCGCCCGCTGAAGGACCAAGGCCGTCAGCGGCGTAAGCATCAGCAACAACACCAACGCCGTCCCTCGCACACCCAAACCCAGGAAGAGCATCGTCCCGCAGAATATCTCGAACCAAGGCAACGTCGCGGCCACCATGTTGATTGCCAGTGAGGCGTCGGTCAGGTGATAGGCGCGAACCACTTTCAAAAATTCGCCCGGCTCAAGCGCCTTCATCGTGCCGGAGTAAATGAAAAAACCTCCGACCAGCAGCCGGACCCAGAACAAAACCCAGGATCGCCGGTGCGGCCGCCATCTCATACGTGTCGCGCGATTCATTTGCCCTCCAGGATCCCGCTTCGACGGAGCCCCACTTCCACCAACAGACCATGCTCGCGCCATTCCTTCATGCCACCCAAATACACCCGCAGCCGGTCTCCGGGAACTCCGGCTTCGCGCAGAAAAATCGCGCTGAACTCACTGTCTTCGCAGGTGTCGCCGCTGCAATAGCACACGATCGTCTCTGCCGCCATGGCCGCGGGCAAGACCTCCGGCAAAGTCTGATCCGGAAGAAAACGATCCAGCAAATAAGCCCCCGGCACATGGCCCTCCTCGTAGTTCCGGCGATTCCGCGCATCGATAAAGATGATTTGCTCGGAATCGTGCCGCGGATCACGAAACATCGCCTCGGCCTCGGTCAATCCAACCATTTGGAGGTCGTTCGCCCGCAGGCGCGCCTCCGTGGCTTCCTCGGGCGACCGTTGAACGCCATATTTCTGATTTTCTTCATCCAGGGCCGCCGCCTCGCTGCGAGGGAAGTAATCCCGTGTGAGTATGATCCCCTTCGGTGAAAAATGGTTGGCGGTCAAGGCCGCGCAAAAACCCACCAGGGCAACCACCAGCGCCTCGTACAAAATCCCATCCACATCCCGTTTCATCTGCTTGGAGGCGTTGGTGGCGCCGGGCTCGTTGGCACCGGCAACGGCCGAACACTAATTGTTCGCACCGGCCCGCGTGCCACCTGGCGCGGCTGAACCACCGGCACCCGAATGACCGGCCGTTTCGGGTGATTGGTCTTCACACTGACTTCCACCCGCTGGCCTGCCGGCAACTCAAATCCCGCCGGAAAGGTCGGGGTAAGCGAAAACAACCGACCTGGTTGCAACTCCTTCAGTTCCACCTTCACCCCGGGGATGTTGATGCTCGGTTCAGATAACTCGAGTGGCGTTGGGCTGTGGGTGCGGATGCTGAAGCTGGGACGGAGCTCGGTCCGGATCGGACCGGCAGGCAAGAGCAGTTGCGAGGGCGAAATCATCAACGGCTGGCGTTCGAGGGCGTAAACCTGCACCTGGAACGGTTGCACATTGGTGTCAGCGACTTCAACCGTGATGGCTGCGGTGATCATGCCCGTGCCGATGGGTGGCACGGTGCTCACCAACAGGGCGTACTCCTTGCCTTCCGTTATGGTCTCCAGTTTTGCACGAAAAGCCGGGTTGCCACTGACCGGCGCCGACAACTTCAACGGTTCCTTCAAGTTGCTCAGGATGCGTACCTTGCGAGTCTCCTCCGCCGGCGATTCGCTGTCATACTGGAACATCACCGTCTTCGGCGTAACCTCCACGGGCACCCAAACCGTCCCTTTTATCCCCAGCATCACGTTGCTCCGTTGCGGATCGTTGCAAATGACCGTCACGGATTTCTGAATCGGTCCGCTGAAATTCGCGGACCGGAACTGAATGGGAATCTTGCCCGTCGCACCCGGCTCAACCCGTTTGTCCCATTCCCCGGCGGTCGTGCACCCGCACGAGGTGCGCACCTGTTGGATCTCAAGCGTGGCCAATCCCGTGTTTGTGTAAACAAAAGTATATTTCAGGGTCTCGCCGGCCTGAATCGTTCCGAAATCGTGAAGGTGCTCTGCAAATTGTATCCGCGGGCCTATCCCGGGACCTGCCAGGTCCAAGGCGAGTGGATGTTCCCCGGGAACCGAGACGGATGGAGGAGGCAATGCTTGACCCATCGCTGAAAGTGCCAACAACACCCCCGCCACGCTCGCAATGCCGATGGTTGATCGCATATGACTGCTTTTTATGACATGCCGACCATCGTATGGCCAGCCCGGACTGACTCCCGTCCCCTCATCTGCGGTGCATGGCCTGAGAAATGACGCTCGCATGAGACCGCCTGCGGTAGCACTCGATCCGCCACCCCAGGATGAGGATTGCCAATAACAACAGTCCCGCTCCCACCACCAGATAAATCCAACGCCCTTTGCGCGCCGGCATTACCGGCTGGACCATCGCCGGCGTCGCCATTTCCACCGCCACAGGAGCATCTGTTTCGATCTTGGGCGAGGCGGCCAATGTCGAGCGTCCCGCCTCATTGGTTACCGCCCCTGGCTCGACCGCCGGTTGATCGGAGGCGGCCTCCTTCGTGCTCTCCACCGGGGTCTGTGGCTCGGGCTCGATGGCCACCTCCGTCCGTTGGGTCTGAACACCTGGTCCCTTTCCCGGGGCAGCCGGCACCGCGGCCGGCTCAGCCTCTTCTTCAGGTTCAGGTGCGGCCACCGGGCTCTTCACCGCTTCCGGTTCGGCCTCAATCGACGGCTCCGTCTTCGAGGTGTTCAGTTCCGTGGTGGCCAACTCATTCGTGGCCGGCGATTGAGCAACTGACTCTTTCAGCTTCGCTGAGATTTCTTCCACGGTCATCGCCATGGCGGGCTCGGCCACCTCGGTCGACGGGGCTTCGGAGTTCACCGGTGTATCAACAGGTGCGGCGGCGGCTTCGGGGATATACACGGTCAATCCGCCAGGGCTCACAGCCTGGGCAACGACGCGACCACCGGCAAACACCAGCACGCTCACAAAAGGCCGATTTGCTTTGGCCATGCTATCACCATGATCTCTGAATATCGTATTGATCTCGTCGTCGAATGGGGTTCCTCGAATTGGCTGGTTCCCCGTCGTGATGAGAAACACAGTCAGTAGTTCCGACCGCGATCCCTCGGCGAAGATCGCCGCTTCCGCCGAGTTCAGATTGGCGGCGTTTGAAAATCTCAAATCCCGAAGTTTTCGGTAAATGAAATTCGCAAAATCCCGGGATTCGTTGGGGGACCAATGCATTGGACGGGACAATTTCCGATCGACCTGGGTGTTGAAGGGCCAGATCCCCAGGATCTCACCTCGATGGATCTTCCCGTTCAGGCCGCTTAGGATTAATTGGTGCACGGTGTCCAAGGCCAGCTCTTTGCGAGCGGCCATGGCATCGCTCGACTCGATTAAAATGAGATAGCGGTAGACTGGCGGCTCCACTTGGGAATCATCCGCGGCAAGGCATTGGCACAATGCCATCAAAACCATCCAAATACCTGGAATCACTCGCACCATGTTCGAATCTCTCCGCTTCTTGCGCGGCGAAACCAAGCATACTCTCACCCCCGAATTCGCAAAGGAAAAGCTGCGGCGGGCATCCCGCGGCGCCGGTGGCATGATCCGAGGGATCTCGAGGGCTTGTCTCCGCCCTTTCGGGCCTCTATTCTCCGACGTGTGCTCGATCACGTTCCCTGATGAAAGCGCGAATTGCTTTGATATTTCTGCTGGCCATGATGTCCCTTAGGCTCCACGCCGAAGCGGATTATTTTCCACCTCCCGAATCGCAGGGTGGCTGGCGGACCCTGGACGATCCGGAGGCCATTCGTCGCGTCGCGGGCATGGACCCGGCCACATTGTCGGCCCTCAGGCGATGGTTGATGAGGAGCGACGACCGGGAGTTTGCCGCGGTCGTGATCCGCCGCGGTTATGTCGTGCTCGAGGTTGAGCGGGGCAACAGTTCGAAGACCGACGTCGGGCGGGTAGCTTCGGTATCCAAAGCGGTCTGCGCCACCGTTCTGGCCATCGCATCCGAGATGAGCCAACAGGGATTGACGCCGCACCGGATGAGATTCAGCGATCCGGCCTTTAATTTCATCCCTTGGGCCAAACCCCTAAGTGACCCGCGCAAGGCGGCCATTACTGTCGGGCAACTCCTCAATCATACCTCGGGGATCTGTCCCGAAGCCGTCGGCGCACCGAACGACGGTTCGTGGGAATATATTCTGGGGCTCAGTGGCGACCCGCGAACGGCGAACCTGGCGTTCGATCCCGGGACCGCATGCGGTTATTCCACTCATGCCCTGGCGCATGCCGCCCTGGTCTGTGAGTTCGTGACCGGCAAACCGTACGACCAGTTCGCCATCGAGGCACTCTTCCACCCCCTGGGCATCGAGCATTGGAAGTTTCAGTATTACGATGGGGGTACCGGGATTGGCCGCCATCCCTCGCACGGGCTCGGCATGCCTGCCCGCGACCTGGCGCGCATCGGTTACTGCATGGCTCATGGTGGCCGGTGGGGCGACCGGCAGGTGGTTCCCGCCTGGTTCGTCAAGGATACCGCCAATCCAACCCACCAGGTGTCGACTCCCGAACTTCGCTGGAAACTCAATCCGCAAACCTTCTCTTATGGATGGGAATTGCCGGCGCGGTTGACCGGTGAGAACGGGCGCAGCGGTGCAGGTATTCCCGGCGATGCGCGTTCCAAACCGGGATCGGGCGGGCAGTTATTGGCTTTCGTGCCCAGTCTCGACCTGGTGGTAACGCGGCAGACCGGCAGCAGTGGCGATTGGCAATTTGAAGAATACCTGCGCCGGGCGTGCGCCGCGGTTGTCGGGCAGGGTCCGGCTGAATAATCCTTTGATCATGGTATGAGTGACCTCTTTGCCGCCCGATCTCAGATGGCGATGTCACTGGGGTTCCATATCGTCTTTGCCGTCGTGGGGATCGCCATGCCCCTGATGATGATCATCGCTGAATGGCGGTGGCTCCGCAGCCGGGACGACACTTACCTCACCCTGGCCAAACGATGGGCCAAGGGTACGGCCATCCTCTTCGCAGTGGGCGCCGTCTCCGGGACTGTTCTTTCGTTTGAGCTCGGATTGCTTTGGCCCGGATTCATGCGTTTTGCGGGATCGGTCATTGGCATGCCCTTTTCCCTCGAAGGCTTTGCGTTTTTTCTCGAGGCCATTTTCCTGGGGATCTATCTCTACGGCTGGAACCGTGTCTCGCCCTGGGCGCATTGGTTTTCCGGGGTGGTGGTCGCATTCAGCGGCATGATCTCGGGGGTATTCATCGTGACGGCCAATGCCTGGATGAACACGCCCGTCGGGTTCGAATTGGTGAATGGACGTCCGGTGAACATCGATCCCATACGAGCGATGCTGAATCCGGCCGCTCTCCAACAGGTCATTCACATGACCATCGCCGCCTATGCCGCAGTAGGCCTGGCCGTGGCCGCCGTGCACGCCTTCATGTTGCGCCGCGACCCCGACAATTGGTTCCATCGGCGGGCGATCTCCATCGCCTTTTCCGTTGGTGCGATCGCCTCGGTATTGCAGCCGTTGAGCGGCGATTTTTTGGCTCGACAAGTGGAGCGGTTTCAGCCCATCAAGCTGGCCGCCATGGAGGGGCAGTTTGAAACCGAACGAGGCGCGCCGCTGCGGATTGGAGGTTGGCCCGACCCGGCAAATGAACGGACGGATTATGCCCTGGAGATTCCTGCCGGATTGAGCCTGTTGGTACATCATCGGGCCGATGGTGTGATCCAGGGGCTAAAGGATTTCCCGCGCGAGGATTGGCCGCCAGTCCCGGTCGTCCACTTCAGTTTCCAGGTGATGGTGGCGTGCGGGATCGCCATGATGCTGGTGTCCGGTGTCGGCGGTTACCTGATCTGGCGCAAGAGAAACCTCAGCGACCAGCGATGGTTTCTGGCGATGATCATCGGCAGCGGACCGTTGGGTTTTATCGCCATCGAAGCGGGTTGGACGGTCACCGAGGTTGGGCGCCAGCCTTGGATTATTTACGGGGTGCTGCGCACCGCCGATGCCGTCACCCCGATGCCGGCGATGATCGTGCCGTTCATCTCATTCACGGTGCTCTATCTTTTCCTGGCGTTCGTAGTGGTGTTTCTGTTGAAGCGACAGGTCTTCGACAGCCCCCGAATCTTCGCACCGTCACAAACAAGGAACACATGATCACGCTCGGTGAGGCGGTCGGGTTCATCATGCTGGTGTCGCTGATGCTCTACGCGCTCGGGGGCGGGGCGGACTTTGGCGGGGGGGTTTGGGATCTGTTGGCCCAGGGTCCACGGGCCAGCCGTCAGCGCGAACTGGTCGCGCAGGCGATTGGTCCGATTTGGGAAGCAAACCATGTCTGGCTGATTCTGGTGGTCGTCCTCCTGTTTGTGGCGTTTCCACCGGCATTTGCCGCAATCTGCATCGCCTTGCACATTCCGCTGACGGTGATGCTGATCGGGATTGTGCTGCGCGGAACGGCCTTTGTATTCCGTAGCTACGATGTCCAGTCGGATGACGTCCAGCGCCGCTGGAGCCGACTTTTCGCCGGGGGCAGCATTGTTGCGCCCGTCATGCTGGGGGTTTCCGTGGGAGCGATCGCCTCCGGCACCATTCGGGTCGAACTCGAAACCGGCCGGGTCCAAACCAATTTCTTCTCCCAATGGTTCGCGCTGTTTCCCTTTGCGATCGGCGTGCTGACACTTGCGCTCTTTGCCTTTCTGGGGGCGGTCTACCTGATCCTCGAAGCGGACGACTCGGACCTGCGGGAGGATTTTCGAAAACGCGCGTTAGGGGCGGCGGTGGTGGTTGGGGCCGCCGCGTTAGCCGGCTTGTTCCTGGCCCGGGAAGGTGCGCCATTGATTCGTGCCGGTCTGGCCAGGGCCTGGTGGTCGATCCCTTTTCAATTGCTCACCGGGGTGGTGGCCGTGGGGGCCATGGCAGCGCTTTGGTTTCGGCGTTACCGATTGGCGCGGGTGCTCGCGATCGCACAGGTTATCCTGATCATTGCCGGCTGGGGCATGGCCCAGTTCCCCTATCTGGTGGAACCGGACTTGACCTTCGCCAACTCCGGGGCGCCGGAGAATGTCTTGCGCGTGTTGCTCATCGCGTTGGGTGCGGGAACGATCCTACTGTTCCCATCACTTGGGTATCTCCTTCGCGTTTTCAAACGCGAGCGATTGTGATTCCGGCTCCGTTTCGATGGATTGACTGTGCCAGGGTCATTCCTCCCCCGCACCGCTATGTGGCGCCGGTCTTGGCGGGCTTGGCCGTTGAGGGAACGGTTTTGCGATGGCGGGCGCGCTCCGCCATATCGCTGAACACGGTGTAGACCACGGGAATCACCAATAACGTCAGGAAAGTGCTGGTGAGCAGACCGCCTACGACCGCCATGCCCAGCGGCCGTCGGCTCTCGGCCCCAGCCCCGAAACCGATGGCAATGGGCAGAATGCCCGCGATCGTCGAGAACGCGGTCATGAGAATCGGCCGCAAACGGATGATGCCGGCCTCGATCATGGCCGCGCGGGCGGTGGCGCCTTGGGCGCGCTGCTGATTGGCGAACTCCACCAGGAGGATGGAGTTCTTGGTGACCAGTCCGACCAGCAGGACCAGGCCGATCTGACTGAACAGGTTGATGTTCATCGAGGAGACGGCGGGCAGGAATCCGCTCCGGCCCCCGAAATCCATCAACCAGAGCAGTCCCAATGCGCCGACCGCGGCCAAGGGCACCGCCAACATGACCGTCAACGGATGCACCAGGCTCTCGAATTGTGCGGCCAGGACCATGTAAACAATCACCAAGGCCAGCACTAAAACAAACCAGACCTCGTTCGTGGTAATCCGCAGGTCGCGGGACTCGCCGGCCCAATCGAAGACAAACCCATCCGGCAGGTCGCCGCGGATCATCGGCTCCACCACATCCATGGCATTGCCCAGGGGGATATCGTTTGGCGTGGCGCTGATGGTGGCGCTGCGCAGCCGGTTGTAGTGTTCGATCACGTTCGGCGCCGCACCGGCGGTGTGGTGGACCAGGCTGCTGAGCTGGATTAATCCGCCCTGTTGATTGCGCACATACAGCCGGTCGAGGTCCTGGGGGGTCAATCGCGAATAGCGGTCCAGCTGCGCGATCACCTCATACTCCTTCCCCTCCAGCTTGATCCGGCTAAGATCCAATCCCCCGAACAGGATCTGCATCGTCCGCGAGATATCTTCCACGGAAACCCCCAGCGCCGCCGCTCGGTTCCTATCGATCTCCACCCGCAGCTCGGGCTTATTGAACTCAAATGAAGATCGCAAGTTCAGCAGAAAACCTGTCTCCCTGAGCCGCCCCAAGGTCCGACGCAGGTAACGGTCCATCACATTCAGGTCCTGTCCCTGGATGACCAATTGAAACGGCGCGCTGAAGCCGCGCCCAATGGCTTTGGGAATCTGCACATTCGCAATCGCACCTTCGACGTCCCGAAACAACCGCGCCCGCAACCCGTTCGGACCATTCACAACCTCCTGCACGCTTCTTTTCCGATCTTCGACGAGACGCACGAAGAGGATCCCGGAATTCGCCTGCCCGGGACCCGCAAAGGCCGGGGCGAGCACGCATCCGTATGAAAGCACCTCGGGGGTATCCCGGAGCATCCCTTCCATCTCTCGCATCATGCGGTCCGTGTACTCGATCGTAGCCCCTTCAGGCGCCACCACAAACGCGATCAGCCGGCCCTTGTCTTCCTCGGGCAGAAAATCCTTGTCCAGTGCCCGGTAGAACAAAACCATGAGCCCCAGCGTCCCCGCCCCAACCGCAAGGATCACCCACCGATGCCCCAAAGACCATACCAGCGTGCCGCGGTAGCCCCGGTTCACTCCGTCCATGAACCGTTCAAATCCGCGCACGACGAAGTTGTGTTTTCGGTTGGGATCGACCGGTTTGAGGATCCGCGCCGCCATCATCGGGGAGAGCGTCAATGCGACAAACGCCGAAACCACCACGGCACCCGCCACCGCGACGGCGAACTCGACAAACAACCGCCCGGCAGTGCTGGTTTGGAAGGCAAGGGGCAGGAAGACCGCCACCAGCGACACGGTGATGGCGATGATGGCGAAAGAAATCTCGTCCATGGCCTTGAATGCCGCCTGCATCGGACGCATTCCGTGCTCGATGTGCCGATAAATGTTCTCCAGCACGACAATCGCGTCGTCGACCACGATCCCGATTGCCAGCACGAATGCCAGCATGGTCAGGATGTTGATCGAGTAACCCATCAGTTGAAGAATCGAGAACGTGGCGATGATCGATACCGGGATCGCCGCGGTGGGGACCAACGTCGAACGGGTATCCCGCAAGAAGAGATAAATCACCACCATTACCAGGACGAACGCGATCCCCAGCGTCAACCAAACCTCCTCAATCGCTTTCTCCACGTAGACCGACTCGTCGAACGCCACGTCCAATTGCACCCCCAGTGGCAATATCCGGCGGATCTCGTTCATCTCGGCCTTGATCCCATGGGCGACCTCGACCGTGTTCGCCTTCGATTGCTTCACAATCCCCAGGAAAATGCAGGTCCGACCGTTGTAGCGAGCCAGGGAGCGCTCTTCTTCCACCCCCTCACGCGCCTCACCGATGTCGCGTAACCGGACGATCCGCAGTCCATCCGTGCGGATGACGAGGGCGTTGTATTCCTCCGCCTTTTTGAGTTCGCCCAGGGTCTGGATGGTCATCTCACGCTGGAGGTTTTCCACCCGACCGCTCGGAAGTTCGACATTTTGTTCCCGGAGGGCCTGTTGCACATCGAGCACACTCACCTGGTGTGCGGCCATCTTCTCCGCATCCAGCCACAAGCGCATCGCGAACCGCTTTTCGCCTCCGATCATCACCGACGACACACCGGTGACTGTTTGCAGCCGGTTCTTGATCTGTCGTTCCGCCAGGGTCGTGAGCTCCAGTGGCGTGTAACGGTCACTGTTCATCGCGATCCACAACACCGGAAATGCGTCCGCATCCTGCTTCGCCACAATAGGCTCCCGAATCGACTCCGGCAGCCGGCCGCGCACGCGCGCCACCCGGTCGCGAACATCCTGCGCGGCCAGGTCGATATCCCGGGACAAGTCGAATTCGATGGTGATGTTGCTGACCTGTTCCCGGCTCTGACTCGTGAGGGTCTTGATTCCCTCGATGTTGTTGATCGCTTCCTCCAGGCGCTCCGTCACCTCCGTTTCCACCACCGCCGCATTCGCCCCGGGATACACCGTGCTGACGCTAACAATGGGCGGATCGATGTCCGGCAATTCCCGCACCGGCAGGCGCGTCATGCTGATCAGCCCGAATAACACCAGGGCCAAACTCATCATCGTGGCCAATACCGGTCGCTGGATGGTCACCCGTGACAGGATCATATCACTTCCTTTCGATCGATCCCTCTTCGACCGTTTCCGGCACGCGCCGGATCCGATACGGTTCCGCACTCTCCGGAGGCGCCAAAGTGACTTTCGAACCCGGCCCAACCTTTTGAATGCCTTCGACGATCACTCGTTCACCGGGTTTCAGTCCGGTCCTTACCTCGACTTCCCCCGGCATCCTCACACCCAGGGCCACATTCCGCGCCTCAACCGTCTGGTCATCATTGACCACAAACACCACTGCCCGGTTTCCATCCTGCACTTGCGCCAGGCCCGCTTCGGAAATCACCACCGCCTGATCCCGCACCTGGAGGGTGATCTCGAGCGTCGCCAGCATGCCGGGCTTCAGTTCGTGGCTCGGGTTGGGCAACCGCGCCCGCACCACCGCAGTGCGCGTCGTCTCTTCCACGTAGGGTGAGATGTAGTAGATCTCACCCGAAAATGTCCGGTCACCGTAGGCGGCGATGGGAAACTGAATGGTTTGCCCCACGCGCAATCGGCCCAGGAACCGCTCGGGCACACTCACTTCGACTTTCAGGGGATCGAGGTCCATCAACCAGGTCAAGGTGGTGTTCTTCGAAATCACCTGCCCGGGGCTGACGTTTCGGGCCCCCACCACGCCCTCAAACGGCGCCTGCACCCGGGTGTCTTCCAGTTGTCGGCGGCGGAGTTCGAGCGTGGCCTGGTTGAAATTGAAAACAGCCGACGCCTGATCGAACTCCTGCTTCGAGATGAGCCGGTCCCTGAAGAGCTGGCTCGCTCGCTCGTGATTGGCCTGGCTCAATTGGAAATTGGCCTCGGCCTCGGCCACCGCTGCGGAGAGTTTGCTTTCGTCCAGGCGCACCAAGGAATCCCCCGCCTCCACCGCCTGACCTTCTTCAAAAAGGATGGCCTCGATTATCCCATCGATCTGCGCCTTGATTTCAACGCTCTCGTTCGCCAACAACGTCCCCACCAATGATAACGTCTCCGCGACGGGCTTTTGGCCGGCTTCCACCACCACCACCTGCATGGTCGGCGCCCCGCCCGCTCCGGCCTCTGTTCCGGATCGGCTGCACCCGCCCAGGGAAACAAGCAGTGCCGCCCCCACCACCATGATTCTGCTGCAATCGACGGTCATAAAACAAATCACCCAAATGTCCCCATGCCCACACCCCGACGCCTGGCCTCACCCGCCGTATGCGACAGGTCCCGGCGCTTCGACTTAATCCATCGGCGCAAGTATCCTGAATGCCATTTCAAAGTAAACTTCCAACTCGCATTCGGGTTTCGGGTGCGGTCGTCCTCGACCGCACCAATAGCCGCGCGTCTAGGACAAACGCACGCGGCCGCAATCACCTCAGACCCGACGGCACTCACCGCGCCTCCCTCGTCCCCCATCAGGGAGAATCTGGGCTGGGGGTGAGGAGGCGTTGCTCGTCAGCGACACGGGGACAAGGACCCTAACCCGCATATTTCATGCATGTTCGCTCAATGAGTTACCGTTGGAACGGAGAGTGCAATGAATATGCGGGCTAACTGTCTTCCAATTTCCGCAGAATGTCCCCCAATCCTCCTTCCGCCGGACGAATCTCCACCCTGCCAGCAGGGGACGGTTCGGACGGAGGAAGGGTACGCGGTTTGGACCCGGATCGGCCCGGCGGCGGAAGCCGAACGGTTCCGGCCCCGGAAGCCGCCTCTTCCGGCTTCCCGCCTTGCGTATTTCCGGGAATGAACCACTGCGTCCGTTTCTCGAGCCAGGATCGGTATCGGGCGAAAGTCCACATCCCCTGTTCGGCGCCCGTCTCCAACACAGAAGTGATCTTGAAAAACTCCCGGGAGCGGATATGGGCCTTGGCGGCATGGTTTGGGATCAGGATTTCGCACTCGGGCACGCGTATCTTGAGGTCGGGGCGGTAATGCAATCGCTGGGTGATCACCCCCATCAGGCAATCGGCCAATTGCGCGGCCACGGCATTTTGGATCTCCGAAGGAAAAGCCGCGACCACGCGTTGGAGGGCCTCGACGGAGGTCGAAGAGTGCACCGTGGCCATGACCAGGTGCCCCGTTTCCGCCGCGTTGAGGGTAAGGCGCATCGTCTCCGGATCGCGCAATTCACCCACCATGAGCACGTCGGGATCCTCGCGCAGCGCGTCCAACAGTGCCTGCTCGAAGCTCGGCGTGTCACGCCCGACTTCCCGTTGTCGGATGTAAGCCTTCTGCGGGATCAACACAAACTCGATCGGGCTTTCAATGGTCAGGATATGCCGGGCCTCCCTTTGGTTAATCTCCTGTATCAAGGCCGCCAAAGTGGAAGATTTTCCGCTGCCCGTCGGTCCACTCACGAGGATCAACCCGTTCGAAAGGGTGACCAACCGGCCCAGATCCGGATGCAGATTCAGCCGCTCCAGCGTAGCCTGGAATTTTGCCAGGAGCCGAATGGCAAAGCCGATCCCTCGCGCCGTTTGCAGCACGTTGATCCGACAACGCACGCCGGCCAACACCCGCGAAGCGTCATAAGATCTTCGCTCCAGGAAGCCCGGCCAATTCTCTTCCCCGATCACCTCTTGCGCCAGGCCGAACAAATCCTCCGCCGTAACCACCTCACCGGCGATTTTCAGCGTGCCACGCACTCTCAACGCGGGCGGCAGTCCTGGCTCCAAATGCAGATCGCTGGCGTCGTGCGACGCCGCCAGGCTGACAAAACGTTCGAGTTCCATAGGACCTCATTCACCCGTCCATTCCGCGTTCAATAAAGCAATTCCGTGTTGCCGCTCGCGCCCGGGCTCGCGCCCGTGGCCAGGCTGCCCCGCCAACGGAGGACAGCCGCGCGTATTTCTTCACCGGTCCGTGACAAGGGCCGGACGTGCCGGGGCGTAAACCAGGGATACAGCCCGATGAGATCGTGGGTCACCAGGATCTGACCGTCGCAATGGGACCCCGATCCGATTCCAATGGTGGGGACGGGTACTCGCAACGTGATTTCTTCCGCAACCGGCGGAGTGACCAGTTCAAGCACGATCGCGAACACCCCCGCCGCCACCAACGCCTCCGCGTCCTCCAGCAATCCTGCACGCTCATCCGGCCGGCGGCCTTTGATCCGATAGCCGTGCTCGATCTGAACGTTCTGGGGCAGCATCCCCAAATGCCCAATCACCGGAATTCCGTCGCCCGCAATCGCTGTCACTTGCGCGGCCACCGTGCGGCCGCCTTCGGACTTTACGGCTTCGGCCCCGGCGGCCATCAGGCGCCTGGCGTTGGTCACCGCCAGATCCGGGGTTACGATGCTGCCGTAGGGAAGATCCGCGGCGAGCAAGGCCAGGGGATGCGCCCGCGCCGCGGCACGCACGTGATGTTCCATCTCGTCCATGGTCACATGCGTCGTGTCGGGATAGCCGAGAACCACCATGCCAAGTGAATCCCCAACGAGGATCAGCGGCGTGCCGGCCTCGTCCAACAAGCGGGTCATGGGATAGTCGTAGGCGGTCAGGGCGGCGATGGGTTCGCGGCCTTTCATGGCCCGAATCGCCTCGGCCGTGACTTTGGTCGGATGCACTGAAGCACCTTGGTATCTCAAATCCGAAATTTCAAATTTCAAATTTTCAACCGGCCGTATAGGCTCCCGGTTCAAAACCATCCCCCATTCGCACCATGAACTCAAACCGCCGCTCATTCATCAAAGCCGCCGGCGTTGGTCTGACCTCGCTTGTGGTCGCTCCGCCACGGAGTATTGGCGCCGAGCCCGCCCCCACCCTGTCACGCTCCCACCCGAAACTGGGAACGGTCACATACAACCTCGCCAAGGACTGGGATCTGGACACGCTGATTCGGAATTGCGAAGCAACCCATTTTGAAGGCGTCGAACTGCGCACGACCCATGCCCACGGAGTCGAGGTCGGCCTGTCGCCCGCCGAACGCTCCGAGGTCCGCAAGCGCTTCAAGGATTCCAGCGTCGAGTTGATGGGCCTTGGCAGCGCCTTTGACTTTCACACCCCGGATCCCGCCCGGCTCCGGGCCGACATTGAGGCCACCAAGGCTTATATCGTCCTAGCCCACGATGTCGGCGCCACGGGCGTCAAGGTCCGTCCCAACGGATTCCCGGCCACGGTCTCGAAAGAACAAACGATCCATCAGATCGGCGCCTCATTGAACGAGCTCGGCCGGTTTGCCGCGGACCAAGGACAGGTCATCCGCCTTGAAGTGCACGGCCCGGAGACTTCTTTGCTTCCCAATATCCGCAAGATCATCGATGTAGCGGATCATCCCAAGGTCGGAGTCTGTTGGAACTCCAATGACTCCGACCTGTCGGCCGCCGGCTTTGATGCCAACTTCGATCTGGTCAAGCACAAGATCTTTTCCGTGCATATGCGCGATCTGTATCTGGAGAACTATCCTTTTCGGCATCTGCTGCGCCGGCTGAACGATTTGAATTATGCCGGCTATTGCCTGGCCGAGATCCCGGCCACCGACGATCCCCTTCGCGTGATGCGCTACTATCGCGCCTTGTTCCTGGCCTACCAGGACCTGCTCTGAATTCTCTGATCTCAGACCTCTAATCTCAAAACTCCCCCTCGTGGAAATCAAGAAAGCCATCATCACCGCCGCCGGCCGCACCCAGACCACCCTCCCGCTCCAAACCGTCATGGATCGCGATGGCGTCGAAAAGACCGCCCTTCGCATTCTGGCGGAGGAAGTCCTTGGCGCCGGCATCGAAGAAATCTGCCTGGTGATCCGCCCCGGTGATGAACCGTCGTATCGGCTCGGCGCGGGTGATCTCGCCCGCCGGCTCCATTTTGTCAGCCAGCACTCGCCGCGCGGCTATGGGCATGCCGTCCTGTGCGGTCGTGATTTTACCGAACGATCCCCTTTCCTCCTGCTGGTGAGCGACCATCTCTATGTCCAGCACGGTCCGAAATCGTGCGCTCGACAGCTCGTGGAGATCGCCACGACGGAGCAATGTTCGGTTTCTGCCGTGCAACACACCCACGAGAGCAAACTCCCTTATTATGGAGCGATTGGGGGACGGCTCGATGGCTCCAAACGCGGTATCTATCAGGTCGATCAGGTCCGCGAAAAACCCACTCCCACCGAAGCCGAACAACATCTGAACGTCCCCGGTTTGCGCACGGCTTACTACCTCTGCTTTTTCGGAATGCATGTCCTGACTCCGAAAGTGATGGAGCTCCTCGCCGAACTGGCGGAGGAAAACGACCACCCCGTGCAACTCAGCTCCTCCCTGGCCCGGCTCATCGGCCGCGAACGGTACCTGGCCGCGGAACTCGAGGGCCGGCGCTACGATATCGGAGTTCGCTACGGCCTCCTGACCGCCCAATTGGCCCTCGCCCTCGAGGGACAGGATCGTGACGAGGTGCTTTCGCACCTGGTGGAACTCCTGGCGCTCCGGGCGCAATCCTGAAGTTCACCCGCCATGCGCATCCAACTGCTCTCGGTCATCACGAGCGCCGACCCCGCCATACGCAACCAATCCCTGGAACGCCTCTGCCAATCCGCCTCCTTGACGGAGCTGCTTGCCGAATGCGAGGCCCTCGACGCCTTCCGTGAGTCGTCACCGAATCTTTACCAACGGGTGCGCGCCTTATTCTTCCTCTATGCCATTCATCGATTCCATCTGCCGTTGCGCCCAGAACTGAATCCCCGCGGTCTCATCCCTTTCGCCGGTTACGAACACCTCCTCAACCGGAGGTTCAACGAGGCCGTCGCCTGTTTCCGCGCCTGCCAAACACAATCCGGCCCGAGTGACGGGCTCTCCAGCGCCCTCGCCACCGCCTATCATCGGCTCGCCTTCCAAACCCTCGCCGATCAGGTTCGCCGCAGCGTCCGCACAGTACGCGGCAATCAATGGATGTTCCGGATGGGGCATCCCCTCGATCAACCACTCCGGATCCGGCCGGAACTGGCCCGCCGGGATGCCGCCGGTGTGTATCCCATCCTCCGCGAACGCACCCCCGTCCGCATGGACCTCAGCCATTGCGGTTGGAGCGACATCTTTTTTCTTGGCATGGATTACCCGGAAGGCGCCCGAGTCCTCAACGTCTCCATCGACCTCGCCGTTCATGGCCGCGATGACGCGCCCCGTCAGCCGGTGGAAGCCTTCCTCCGCGTCATCGAAGATCCTGTCCTCCGCCTGACGAGCATCGACCTGGGTGCCACCGCCGATATCACTCAACTGGGCGAAGTGTTCGATTTCGCCAAAGACTATCTCGGTCTCCTCAAGGCCGCAGTGATCGCTTCTGGCATCGTCCCACCGGGCATCGAAGGCAGCGGCCAGAGCCTCGCCGAGTTGCTGAGCCATATTGCCGGCCCCGGCCGCGGTCTCGAAATCGTCTCTTCCGTCAATAATATCCCGAAAGGCTCGCGGCTCGCGGTCTCCACCAGCCTGCTGGCCTCGCTCATCGCCGTCGGTATGCGCGCCACCTGCCAAACCGGTTCGCTCACCGGACCGCTCGAGGAAAATGAACGTCGCCTGGTTCTCGCACGCGCCATTCTCGGCGAGTGGCTGGGCGGCTCCGGTGGCGGCTGGCAGGATAGCGGCGGGGTATGGCCCGGAATGAAGCTGATCACGGGCGTCCTGGCCCAGGAAACCGATCCCGAGTTTGGCATCAGCCGCGGCCGGCTTATGCCCCAACACCGGATTCTCGATCATCAAGATGCCCCGCCCGCCGCACGTCGCGCCCTCCAGGATAGCCTGGTCCTGGTGCATGGGGGTATGGCACAGAACGTCGGCCCGATCCTGGAGATGGTCACGGAAAAATACCTGCTCCGTTCCCCCGCTGAATGGCAGGCACGCCAGGAGGCCTTGACTGTCCTCGATCAGCTCCTTGCCGCGCTGCGCACGTCAGACTTCGCCGCGATCGGCGCCGCCACCACTCGTAATTTCCAGGGGCCCATTCAGACGATCATCCCCTGGGCATCGAACCTCTACACGGAATCCCTGATCGATCGCGCGCGCGCTCGGTTTGACCGGGATTTTTGGGGCTTCTGGATGCTCGGGGGCATGTCCGGCGGCGGCATGGGCTTCATCATGGCACCCCATCGCACCGTTGAAGCCCGCGAACAGTTGCAGCGCATCATGACGGAGGCCAAAAACGAATTGCAACATGCCCTCCCCTTCGCCATGGACCCGGTGGTTTACGATTTTGCCATTAATGAACAGGGTACAGTCGCGGACCTCCTCCCAGGCCGAACCGCGCTCATGCCCGCCGCCTATTATACCCTCATCGCCCCTCCCCTGCTCCGGCAAGACTGGCGCGCCCTCACCCCCATCCGCCGCGCAGAACTGGACCTCTTCGCCGCCGCCTGTCGCTCCGAACCTGAACTCCGCGGCATGGTCCAGACGCTCTTCGACGTCATGCTTCCCCGCAATCGCACGGATCAGTCCGATCAACCTTCTCTCCCCCAACTCCTGAACCAGCATGGATTCGATCCCGCCCAACACGCCCAAATCCGTGTCGACTTGCGCGATGGCCGCATCGGTCTGCCACAAAATCGATTGCCGGCCAACGTCACCCTCGAAGACGCGCGGGACAGCGACGTCGTGAATGCCTCACGGTATTTCGCCCCTGCGACATTACCGAACACCGCAGATTTCAGTTCTGCGCCGGGGTACGAATTGGGCCGCCAGGCCCTCGAAACCGGCGCCGTCGCCATAGTGACCCTCGCCGCCGGCGCGGGAAGCCGCTGGACCCAGGGGGCCGGCGTCGTCAAAGCCCTCCATCCCTTCGCGCGGCTCGGAGGCAAACACCGCTCATTCATTGAAGTCCACCTCGCCAAAAGCCGGCGCGTCGCCCGCGTCTTCGGTACCTCGATCCCGCACATTGTCACCACGGGTTACCTGACGCATCAACCCATCCGGGATGACCTCCGGAGGACCCGGAACTTTGGGTACGATGGACCCCTGTTCCTCTCCCCGGGACGCGCCGTTGGCCTGCGTTTCGTTCCCATGGTTCGTGATCTCCGGTTTGCCTGGGAGGAAATGCCGCAGCAGCGGCTCGATGAACAACAACAGAAAGTCCGGGATAGTCTGCGATCCGCCCTGCTCCATTGGGCACATACGACCGGTGAAGCGACGGATTATACGGACAATGTGCCACTCCAATGTCTGCATCCGGTGGGCCACTGGTTCGAAATCCCGAACCTTTTCCGGAACGGTGTCCTCGCTCAACTCCTGCAACAACAGCCCCGGATTCAATACCTCCTGCTGCATAACATTGACACGTTGGGCGTTGATCTGGATCCCGGCCTGCTCGGCCTCCACATCCGAAATGGCGCCTGTCTTTCGTTCGAGGTTATTCCCCGGCGAATCGACGATCGCGGTGGCGGTCTCGCCCGGGTGAATGGCCGGCTGCAACTGGTCGAAGGCCTGGCCATGCCGCGCGAGCAGGAGGAATTCAAACTCTCCTACTACAATTCCATGACCACCTGGATCGATCTCGACCAGCTCCTCCGCGTGTTCGGGCTCACCCGCGCCGAGGTTGTCGCGGCCGCGCCCCTCAATCCCGAAGACCCCGCCACAGTCCCATCTTCAGCCGCGGAGAATCTCACTGCCGCAATTCGCACCATCGCCGCGCGCATGCCCACCTACATCACCCTCAAGGAAGTCAAAAAGCGCTGGGGGCATGGCCAGGAAGACATCTATCCCGTCGCCCAATTCGAAAAACTCTGGAGCGATTTCACCGCTCTACCCGATGTCGCCTGCCAATTCATTGTGGTTCCGCGCCAGCGTGGACAACAGCTTAAGGACCAAGCCCAACTCGACGGGTGGCTCCGAGACGGCTCCGCGTCGTTTGTCGAGCACCTCTGCGCCTGGGAATAAGTTCGACATCCGCTTGCCTTAATCCCTGGATTCAATGGATAAGGCACAAAACTAGCTTCCCCATCTGCTATCCAGAGCGTAAAAGGCAAGCGGTTGAATTCACTAAACGTAAAGAGGAGTCCGATGTGTGTCACGTCGCACCCGAGTCGGCACCTCGGGACATCGCCCAAAATCATGGACCATCGCTGTATGCACGCACCTCGGCCTTTCCCGATTTGAAGAGCTTGCTATGTCTGGCCGGCCGGCAATTCCACAGAAAAAGGGTGCGCTGGAAATTGACACCCTACGCGGTTTGGCGGTGCTTGCCGTCATTTGGGGACACGCGGTGATGTTCATGGGAGCCGCCCTCACGGACGCAGGTGAAGAATCTTCGCTCGTTCATTCGTTCGCCGGGCAGGTGGCAACATTCTTTGCCCCGCTCAGAATGCCACTTTTCACGATTCTCTCGGGCTGGGTTTACGCCCTGAGGCCCGCATCCACCGCGACCGCGGTACTGTTTATGCAGAAGAAAATCCGTCGGCTGTTGATCCCGCTGGTCTTTGTCTCCTCGATCCAGTTCTTCATTTATTATTATGCGGATGGAACGACGCCCGTGCTGGAACCCGGTGGCGGAATATCCCTCGAACCGCATGAGTTCTGGAAGATCTGGTTCTTCCACTACGGTCATCTTTGGTTTCTACAGGCCCTCTTCCTGATCTTCCTGGCCATCCTGGTGGTCGATTCGATGCACTGGATGAATACGCTCAAACAATGGCTCGGTTGGCTCGCGCTCTTGGTCATTCTGCCGCGGCTGTTTTCCGGGAGCGACCTATGGTCGTTGAACAAGATGGTGAACCTCGCCGTCTTTTTCTTCTTCGGAGTCGGCCTCTTGCGATTCAAAAATCAATTGTTGCAACCGGAAGTGATCAAAGCGGCGTGGGTCCTTCTCTCCGCGGCCATGACGCTTTATCTCGTTCAGGAATTCGGTTCCATAGGCATCCCGCGTCCTCGCGCGATGATGGTGGTCGCGGGCGCCTTTGGTTCGCTTTGCCTGCTTTCCCTGAAACTGCGTTTGCCAGCCATCGCCTGGATCGGCTCCTATAGCTACACCATCTATCTTTACCAGCGCCTGGCCTTCGAATTGCATCGGCTCTTTGACGGCCTTCTTAGTCATGGGATCATGGCGCAGGTGCTTTGGTTCACCCTCGGACTCCTGGCGGTAGTGTCACTCCCCATCGCCCTGGATTACTTGATCCGACGCATCCCATTCCTGCGAACGCTTGTGCTCGGCAAATCGCAACAAGGCCCGGCTGCGCGGGAGCGCGTATCATCCACTGCTCCGGCGTCTCTCGAGGTGGCGCAATCCGGCCAATTCCCGGGGACAAATACACCCTGAACCGGAACCTCCGCCAAAAGGTCAGAGCCTGGGCGTGCCTTTATCCGTCCCGAGCAAGCGGCCGCATTCCGGGGTTGTTTTGGCGGCTGGTTTGACTTACCTGGTGGTGGGCTCATTTGCACATCTAACCTCGACGCGGTTGACCGGCATCTTTCAAGGCTCCTTGATTGTCGGCTCTTTTGTCTTTTGGGACGCGTTATTCGTAATGTTCAACACATATACCCCTAAAAAACTCGAGGTTACTCGGACGGTGGTGAGCTCGGTGGAAGAACTCTGAATTCAGCAACCTCGCCAGACCAAGGTCGCGCGCCCGGAAAGCCCATCGCGTAGTTCTCGCACGGTCCGGACCTGACCGGGCAAGATCAGATCAGGCAGGATCTCCGCCAAAGGAACCAGAACGAATGCGCGTTCAAGAGTTCGCGGATGCGGTAGGGCGAGTCGATCCCCACTCCGCGTCTCCTTGCCGAACGCAATCAGGTCAAGGTCCAATGGACGCGCCTCATTGTGGACCTGCTTTGGGCGCCGGCCAAACTCCCGTTCCAGCGCCTGCAATCTGTCCAGCAACCGCTCAGGGGTGTCACCCGGCCGCCGTTCCCAGGCGACCGCCGCGTTCAGGAAATCCGCCGATCCCGGGGGGCAATCCACCGGCGCGGTGCGCCATAGCGAAGAACGACGCAACGGTTGATCTGCGAGTTCCTGAAGCCGGTTCATGGCCTTTTCCAGCAAGGCTGCCGAGTCCCCCACGTTTGATCCCAAAGCCACCACTACCCATGAGCTTTGCGCGCTCACTTCAAACCCAGCACATCCTGCATGTCATAAAGACCCGGCGGTTGCCGCACCGCCCATTCCGCCGCCCGCAAGGCCCCTTCCGCAAACGTCTCCCGGCTCGAAGCCCGATGGCATAATTCCAACCGCTCACCTTGCGCGGCGAAGATCACCGTATGATCGCCCACGACGTCGCCACCCCGTAGCGAGTGCATTCCGATCTCCTTCGAACTCCGTTCGCCCGTAATACCCTCCCGGCCATACTTCGCCACTTCCGCCAATGGCTGTCCGCGCACCGCCGCAAGGATCTCCGCCAAACTTCGGGCGGTGCCGCTCGGGGCGTCCTGCTTGAGCCGATGGTGCATCTCCAGCACCTCGAGATCGAACGATGGCCCAAGGATCTCTGCCGCCTTGCGCGTTAACCAAAACAACACGTTCACCCCTGTCGAGAAGTTCGAAGACCATACCATCGGAATCCGGTCGCCGAATGCGGCAATCTCCGCCCGTTTCTCTTCCGGGTGGCCGGTCGTCCCGATCACGAGCGCCTTTCCGTGTCGCGCACAAGTACCGGGCAATCTCGAGCGTCGCATCCCGCAGACTGAAATCCACCACCACGTCCCCCCGCGCGATCGCGGCATCGAGGTCGTCCTCCAGGTCGACCTGACCCACCACCTCCACGCCCGGCCGCCGCGCCGCGCAGCCAACCAGCGCCCGGCCCATGCGCCCCTTCGCACCGGTGATGACCACGCGCGTTCCCATTACAATATCCCGCACTCGGTCAGGGTTCGGCGCAAGAGCACCCTGGGCTGTCTCGTCAGCGGAACCAACGGCAGACGCAGTTCGTCCCGGATCAGTCCCGCCATCGCCATGGCGGCCTTCACCGGGATCGGGTTGGTCTCGATGAAGAGCTGTTTGAATAGCGGATACATGCGCGCGTGGTGACGCTGGGCTTCCCGCAGGCGCCCCGCCCGATAAGCGGAGACCATCCGGGAAACCTCACGCGGCATCAAATTGGAGGCAACGCTGATCACTCCATTCGCCCCCACCGACAAAAAAGGCAACGTCAGGGAGTCGTCCCCGCTCAGGATCACAAACGGCTCCGGCAAGAGCGCCCGCAAAGCGCTCACCCGATCCGGTTGCCCGCCCGCTTCCTTGATCCCCACGACGTTCCGGCAGCTCTTCGACAACCGCTTCACCGTCTCGATCCCAATCTCGATGCCGCACCGTCCCGGAATGCTATACAATACAATCGGCAATTGCGTGGACATCGCCACCGCCCGGAAATGCTGGTATAACCCTTCTTGGGTCGGCTTGTTGTAGTACGGCGCGACTTGCAGCGAGCCGTCCGCGCCCGCCTTCTCCGCCGCGCGCGTCAGGTAAATCGCTTCATCGGTCGAGTTGGCCCCGGTCCCCGCCAATACTGTGACGCGCTTCCGCGCAAACTTCACCGCCAGCTCGATCACCCGGATATGTTCTTCATAACTCAGCGTCGGTGATTCGCCCGTGGTCCCGACCGGCACAATGCCATCAATGCCCCCCTTGATCTGGGCCTGCACCAGATTCTCCAGCGCCACCTCATCCAGCCGTCCCTCGCGGAACGGCGTCACCAAAGCCGTATGGGTTCCGACAAAGCCAGTTTTCACAGAGCCGCGAAGCTTCAACGAACTCGCCGCCTTTGGCAAAAAAAATCGTCCGCCCGGGTTCGACGAGGGTTAAATGTGGTAATGCTTGGCCAGCTTGGCAAGTATGACCCCAGCGTGGGTTTCATGATCGGGATCATGCGTCAGCGGTTGAGTTGCGTATGCCTGCGCCTTTGAAATGTGAGGTTTCATATTTGAGATCTCAAACCGGAGGGCCGAGTTCCACGAGGCCCTGACTTGCCGAGCCATCATCCAGGGACTCGCAGAGCTCGTCCCTCCATCTGAAATTCCAAACTTGAATCCCAATTGTAGAATATCGAGACGCGACCCCAATGGGAGTAACGAGGTGCTTTTCTTGGCGGCCACGCTCGTCCGGCGCAAATAAGCGTCGAAGTGGTTGGTCATCGCCAGACCGCCCAAGGTGCCGCCACTGTAACTCTCCCCGATGAGCTGGTTGGCTTCGTTGTAATGGAAGGTGCTGGTCATCGAGCCCTGGACGACGGTGCGCCGCCAGCCCCGCCGGTCGTAGGTGTAAGCCAGATTCTGGGTGCCGGCCGGGTCGTTGGCGTAGGCGACTGTCCAGAGGTCTCCGGCGTTGTTGTATGCGTAAGTGGTCGTGACCCGGGGATTGCCGCGCGCCCAGGTCCGTTTTTCGAGGCGACCGGAGGCTTTGTATTCGTAATCGGGGCCGTATTCGTCGGGGTAGCATCTGTTCAAGAGCCAGCCGCGAAAGGGATCGTATTCCCAGGTGGTGACCCGCTCGCCGCTGCCCGCGCCGTCCGGATCGAACGCGGTCCAGTTGGTCATGGTCGTCATCAGGCCCTGGGCATCGTATTCGTAGCCGACCGGGTAACTGCGCGAGCCGTAGGTCCGCGCCAACAACCCGGTCAGATAATATTCGTTGGTCAGGGACGAGCCATCGGGCTGAACGATGTTGGTCGCCTGGAGCATCGGATTGTAATGGGTCAGGGTGGTCTGGGTGGGTTGGCCGGTGCCGGGGGCGGGTGATCAATGAACGCGCAGCTCAATTGTCAAATATCGAGATGCGACCCCAATGCCGCGCCCACGGTTCCTCTGCGCAGCCGCGCGCAACGGTGGCACTGCTCTGTGTTGCGCCTGCGGCAGAGCAGTGACAACCGAACCTATCACGATATTGTGCGACCAATACTCCGCCCCAGCACGACGAGTGACCGGCACGCCCCCGGCTTCCCCACGGAGCACGTCGTCATTTGCGCGCATTCGTTCCGGTTCTCTGAGCGGGAGCGAACTGATATTTCCGGGCAGCGTCAGCGGTCGTTGGTTTTCTGCCGGTGACGACGGGCAGCACGATGGCCGGGTGACACTCTGACTAATTTCAACTCGTCACCTGGCCAGCGTGATGAACGACGCCACGGGCAGACTGATATTTCGGGAGCGAGCAGGCCCGTGACGGCAGGACGGCTGGCCTTTGATTCCGCAGCCGGCATGACGGCGCGGGGCTGCGAGCATTCGGGGAAGTTGAGCGCGGCGAGATTCCTTACACCGTTGGTGCGGGACAGCCGGTTGGGTTCGCTTCGATGTTGAGCGCAGTCACCTTGACTTCAATCGTGATGGGGATTCCGCCGGTGATTATCAAGCGACCGCTCGCGGCGTCGAACTTGATTTCGTTGAGGTCGTAGTCGCGGACTTTCTCGGTGTCGTTGACGGTCAGAGCTTCCGCGTTCTTGATGAGCAACCGGATTCCATTCGTTGAGCCTTTGGCGAGGTTTGCTTTCTTCTCTTCGAGTTGGATCGCGACGGTCTTCCGTTCCTTGTCCAGCGCAACGCGCTCGACATTGAACCACCGGTCGTGAACCAGGTTCAGCAACTCGCCCAACTGATTTGCGCTCGTGATGGTCACGACACCGGCGTTCACTTCCGCCGCCCGATGATTCGGCTGAGGATGCTTTTTGAAGCGCCTTGGTTGTCGAGGTGCGCACTGATTTGCGCGAACGCCTTTTCAAAATCCGCCTCGCTTGTGCCTTCAATTTTCACCGCGACACCAAGGGCTGCGGCATACTGCGTCAACGAATCTCGTAATTGACTTTGCTCTGGCTTCAAAGCCTCTGGTTCGATTCGCAACCAAACTGGCTTCTGCACACTCAGTTTAAGTGGCGTTCCAGTTCGATCCCAAGCTGCGTATTCGCCATTCTCGACATCAATCTCCTCAAGTTGGCGCTGCATCTCCTCAATGGAGTTGAAACGCGAAACCTCTCCACAGTCCTTTGCGAGAACGAAAACTGGAAAGTTCACACTCATCAAAACCCTCCATCCCACGGACGATGTTTGCCGATACCTGGCCTCCGATGATAGTGCGGCGGATAGCCTGAGCCACCAAACGGATTTATCCGCCAATCTGGTGTTGGAGCGCCCGGTCGCGTGAAGGTAATTTCACCGCCCTTCCAACCCATGTTCGCGCTCCCGATGTCCGAGATGCCCGCAGCTTCGGCAGCCATCAGCGCGGCAGCCGCTGCCGCCGCCGCAGTCGCAGTTCCAATGCAAATTTTCGTGGCCTTGTGAACTCCCGGCCCTGCGGCCTCAGCTTGGCCAAGCGTGCTGTCATCGTAGTTGTTGCCGATGTCGCTCCAATTCCCCGCAAGAACGTCGCCCCATGTCTTCCCAATCGAATTGGCCTGGTCGCTCCAACTCTCGGTAAAGCCGCTGTTGAACCAGGTGCGTGCGTCCCACCAGTCGCCAATCGCCAACCCGTAAGGGTCGTAGAAGTTCACCGGGTTGTTCCCAACGTAGCCGTAGAGGTTGATTCCACCGAGTTCCCCGATGGGGTCTCTGTTTGGCCATTTAGGCATCGGTCGAATTCCCTTTGCTCTTGCGGGCGCATTGCAGCCAGCGCTTCGTGGTTTTCCACATCCAAGGGACGATTAGGAACCACTGCACGGCACCGCAGGCAGAAAGGACGGCCCAAAGGACATAGCCGCCGAGCCAAGGGTAGCTGGCCGGAAAACTGATGCCAAATGCCATCATACCATACACTGCCCCCGCGAGAACGGTGCAGCCCAGAAGAGTGCACGGAAAGCCAATTGTGGCCAGAATCCAGCCCATGAGAACCACTTGCTCATCAGGCAGGTCCGATTTAGGCAAGCAAATGGTTAGGCCGATGGTCCCGCAGGCCAGGAACCAAACGCACACCCCTAGGACTCGCCGGCTAACTGGAAGCATAGCGGTTACTGTCCGTGGAGCCGCTCGGTACGTATGGGCACTGAAAGGCGCATTGCAGGCTGGTGGACACTCATCCCGGCAGGCGGCTATAGCGTTGTTCGACCATTCCTGACAGTTCGTACCGGGACCAACAAACCCATAAAAAGGACGCCGCTCACGGCCTTTCCGACGGAGGCAACGATCGAAGCAATCATTTTCATCTGAGATGAGCTTGCAGCCTTCCGGTGAGTGACGAGTCCTCATCGGGCCTGGTCGGTCGTCCTGGGCCGTACCCAGGATAGTGGGGCTGAATCGTTTGCCCGTAACACTCAATCCTGTCGGTGCCCGGAATCTGCACACAGAAGTACTGATGGTAGTACCGTCCCCGACTCGGAATGCGAGTCCCAGGCTTCTTGTTGATCGCGCGCTTGCACAGCCACGACTTGCGCCCATCTGGATCCACGGAGCCAACAGGATCATTCTCAGTGTAGCTGTACAGATTCAACACCTCTTCCTCCCCCAATGGATCCCTGTTTGGCCACCGCTGCAAATGCGGATCGTAGAACCGGTAGCCGTAGTAGTACATACCGCTCTTGGCGTGGAGTTCTTTCGAGCTGAAACGGTACAGGTTCGCCGTCGCCAGTGTGCCGGACTGCGCCATTAACCGGCCATACGGATCATACCGATACGCTGCGGCCAAGCCCTGGCTTGAATTCACGAGATACGTCACGTTGCCGTTCCCGTCGGCATGATAATGGTTGTGCGTGGTCCAGTTGCCCCCCGAGTATCCGTGGCTCCGGCCCAGCAACCCGCCAATCCCGCCCGCGCCCTCGAGCGAGCCCGACAGATCGTTGCCCCGGGTGTACCGATACCGAGGGTCCCCCTCCGCTCAATAGTACCGCTCCTGAATCACCCGCATCCCGTCGTAGATATAGTTGATCTCTCCCGCACCGGACCAACTACCCGAACCCGTATTCCACGCGAAGTCATTCCGTTTCCGTGCGCGGCCCAAACCGTCGTAGACCCAGATGGACCGCCAGCGCGACCCCGGCGACGTGTACGACGTGTCGGTGCGCATTTCGATCAACTGGTTCTCATCATCATAGACGTAGGTGTAGGATCTGGGGCCGTAGATCTCGTAGGCGCGGTAGGTCAGATTGCCGTTGCTGTCATAAGAACAGCCCAGCCCGACGGCGCTGGTCAGCTCGTTCTTGACGTTCACCGCGAAGGTTTGCGGCGTGCCGTAATTGGTCCGGGTGTTCAGGTTCCAGGCTGTATCGTAGGCGTACCCGAGGTTCTCGGTCGATTCCCCGCCCGTGCCGATGGCGCTTTTGAGCTGGCCGATGTTGTCGTAGGTATACGTCGCGTAACTCGCGTCGGTCCGGGTCTGGCGATAGCGCTGGTGCCCCTGGTTGTAGAGGTAACTGTGCGTGTTGAGGGCCGTCCCGCCGCTGGTCCGGAGCTGGGTCAGGGTCAACCGCCCGACGTTATCGAAGGCGTTGGTGATCCGGGAACTGTTGGGCAGCGCCAGGTTGGTCACCAACGTGCCAGCGCCTTTGTACGTGTAGGTGTACGTCCCGGCGGGGGAGGTGGCCGTCGACAAGCGCTGGGCGGCGTCGTATGTGAAACCGTTGGTCCAGTAGCCCGTCGGCTGCTGGAGGGTCAGGCTGTTGCGCAGCCGGGCGTTGTTGTAACCGTACGTCACGGTATCGTAGGTCCAGGGATTGTCCTCGGTGAGGAGCTGGCCGTTCAGGTGGTAGGTATACGCCGTGGTGCCGGCGGCGTCCACCCGGTTGGTCACGCGGTTCAGGGCATCGTAGCGGTTGGTGATGCCGGGGCTGACGGCGTATAGGACGTTGGTCAGGTTGCCCACTTGATCGTACCTGTAGGTGGTGGTTCCCTTGGCGGCACTCCAGCGGTTGGTAAGCCTGTCGTTGGCGTCGTACTTGTAACGCAGGATCTCGGCGCTGGCCTGGTCGACCTTGTTGGTCATCCGTCCATGCTCGTCGTAATTCCAGGTGGTGACCTGGGTTTTGCCGTCGGTCAAGGTCCGCAGGTCCCCGGCCGTGTTGTAAGTGTAGCGGATGACTTCGAGGTTGGCGTTAGTCTCGGCGATCTTGCGCGAGCCGGCGTCGTATTCGTAACGCCAGACCTTGCTCAACTGGTTAGTGTAGGCCACCAGCCCCCGGGCGGTGTCCAGGAACTTCTCGATCCCGCCATCGGGCGCGCTCCGGGTCAGCAACCGGTCCAGCCCGTCGTAGGTATTGGTGAAGGTGACACCGTTGGCGTCCATGACGGTCCAGGGACGATCCTCGATGTCGTACACGGTTTTGTGTTCGAGCCCGAAGGCGTTGGTCACGCTGGTGAGCAGCCCCTGGTTATTGTATCCGAACCAGCGCTGCCCGAGCGCGTCACCGGTCGCGATCAATTGGCCGAGGGGATTGAACCAATTGGTCTGAGTGGTCCCGTCCGGGAAGTAGATGGCTGTGCGGCGTCCCTCGAGATCGTACTCGAACTGCGTCACTCTTTGGAGCGGGGTATTCCAGGCCTCGGTGATCGAGTCGGGCGATCCACAGCCGCAATACTCGTAAAGGGTGACGACGCCCAGGGCGTTGGTTTCGGCGACCTTCTGGCGGATGCCGTTGTAGCCAAAATAGGTCCAGTGCCCGAGCCGATTGCGGAGCGCGGTCAAATCCAGCTTGTTGAAGACCCGCTGCTCGTAAACGCCGTAAGGGTAATCGATCCGGAGCACCCGCTGGAGGTTGTCCCAACTGAAGAGGCGGGTCAGGATCCGCGGATCGGTGTGGGTCTCGACCAGACCGTTCGAGTAATAGGTATAGCTATTGGTTCGGCTGAGCGGGAGGTCGATGGTCCGCTGGAGCCGCCGGTTGCTGTCATACTGGTATGCGGTGCTCAACCCGGTGGGACGCGCCACATTGGTCAACTGCCGCCAGGTGCCGTCGTAGCTGTTGGTGGTCACCTCGCTCAGGGCGTTGGTCGCTCGGAGCACCTGTCGGTAGCTGTTGTAGCTATAGCCGGCCAGCAACTGACCCGAGGGCCCCCGCGCCTCGATCAGGTCGATCCCGTCGGATGCGTAAGTGAACGTGTTGGTTCGTGTGCCCAGGGTGCCATCGGGTTTGGTCCAGGTTTCGACGATGTTGGTCGGGATCCCCCAGGCATTACGCCGAAACCACTGGCAAAAGGTCGATCCATCGGCCAATACCCGCGCCATCACTGCGGGCTGGATTTGGGTGCCTTTATCGTCGTTGCCGTGCGGTCCTTTGTTGGCGTAGTCGAACCAGGTAGTCTGACCCTCGGTCACGCCATCCGGGCTGGGGGTTCGTTCAATCGAGGGAGTCGATCGGCTTGAAATCACCGTCCTCGGCCCCCCCGAGCCAATGGCGCAGGCGGGCGCGGTCCCGGTACCACTGTTCGTTCCAGAAATCGATGAAGTTAGCAGGCAACCCGACCGATTGTTGGCGGTTCCAGTAAAAGCTGTTGCGTTGGCCGGGCTCGGTGTCCAGCGTCCCAACGGGGGTATTGGTGGGCACCTGACTTGAAGCGTAAACGGGGACGTACGGCGCCAGCTCCGGCTCGTCGCGGTCCTGGACGAAGGCATACGCCTGACGGCTTCCGCCCGGTTCGGTGACGATGATGGACCGGCCCAAGTACGGCCAGGTGCCACTGGTCACGGCAAAGCCCGTCTGGCCGTAAGGCGTGGTCAGCGTCAATGGCCAACCGGCGCCGTCATACGTGAAGGCCGAACTCAAGCCCGCGACATCCACGATGTTCGTCAACCGGTCCGCCCCCTGGCTGTAACCGGTCCTGCCGAACGACGCGGTCCGGCCATAGAGATCGGCGATGCTCCCGACCCGGTTCTTGTAGTAAGTGTCGTCCGCCAGGTAGTTGACCGCGTTGGTCCGGTTATCGGCGTCGATCACGTGCCCGAGCCGGACCACGCCCGTCGACGGATTGTAGTTTGGGTATTTGAATTGTGTGACAAACCCGTGTTTGTCGATCCATTGGGTCAGGAACACGTCGTACCAGTTGCCGTAGGTATCGGTCCGGAAAAAATCGTACACGAGCTTGGCACCGTCTGGTTGGTGCAGCTCGTAGGCGGTCACCGTGCCCACCCCGTTGGTCAGCACGCGCAGCCGGTAATTGTTGTAGTAATTGGTCCCCCAACCATTGACCAACTCGAAATACGACAGCCCACCGCCGGGCAATAACACCCGCGCAGCCAAGAGCGGACTGGTCCCGCCGTCTTTGGACACGTCCCAGAGCCAAGTCGAATTCCACCCCGGTCCGAAATTAAACACCCCACTGTTGTAAGTCTCGTCGCGCTGCTTATAGGCCACCCGCAATCCGAGGTACCGGCCCCGGGCCGGTTGATACCCCAGGGGCACATCCTCGAGCCAGAGGTTGATATACGGCTCGGCCACGCGCCATCGGGTAAGACCGCTCAACAGGTTGATGTGACCCACGGGCTCAAGGCAGTCCGCGCACTCCGAGGGACCTCCATCCGGCGGCCCACCACCGTCGCCGCCGCCAGAGCCGGCGCCTCCTCCGGCACTGCCTCTGCCTCCAGGGCCACCCCCATTCCCTCCGCCACCGCCGCCGCCGCCACCCGTTCCTGGCGGACAGCCCGGGGGACAGGGTTGATCGCAAGACTGGTTGTCGGAATCGCCTTGGATGTTCGGATTGCCGCGCCCGAAGATCTGCCCGGCTTCGTCATCGGTGATCGGTCGCCACGCCGGCGGCCTGGATCTGGAAGGGACCAGGAACACCCCGCTGGCCCCAAGATTGATTGTCTCCGCGGTCAAGAAACGGGGATCGCCAAACGTGGGATCGATGACTTTATAGACGGCCCCCCCCCCCCTCCGTCCAGAACCCTCTCGACGATGGCGGCGTAATGGTTTTCCATCCAATGCACGACGCTCGGCACCACCAGTTCATCGTCGTCCTCCCGGAACACCGGCACCAGGCCCAAACCCAATTCCTGCGACAGGTCCGCCAACATTCTCACCGAAAAGCCCGTGTCAGGCGACGGCACCGATACCAACGCCCGGGCGTCGTAGCGCAGCCCCAAGGCTTGCGCCACTTGATCCAATGCATACGTCCCGCACTTGTAGGAAACGCCCGGCCGCGCGTTCATCTCCCCCAAGGCCTCCCGCGTCCGCTCCCACCGCTGCGATAGAGGACCGCCGTCGAGCGTCCGTTCAGCGTTCTCGGCGTAAAGCAGCGCCAGCGTCTCGACCCGCCCGAGGCTCGCCAACAACCGCGTCCAGAAGGCCAGGGTGTAATCGGCCAATCCCTTGGCGGGATCGGCCCGATCGTCCCGCGTCAGTTCGTAGGCCATTTCCCAATGGCGCAGTGCCATCGAGTATCTCCCGTGATCCAGGTAATGATGCCCAAGACTCGCGTGCAACGACGCCGCCCACGCCGACTCGGGCAGTTCCTCAAGAAAACTCTCCAACTCGACCGGGTCAACCGGTTTGCCCAGTTCGAGCCATCTCTCGAGAGCCTCAAACAGCAAACTCGACTCATCCTCGGCCGGTGGCCGGACACCCACCCAGTCGAGCGGCCGGTGAAAATAGTAACCGGCACTCACCGCCTCGGTGTACGTCTTGAAAGGTTGCGCCTGGAGATTCCAGGAAAGCAACAACAGCAGGCAGCCAGGAAGGCGCACGCGATTCATAGGGAGTTGGATGGAGGTTTTGGGGATCTGGCTCGACGAGGGTCGACCGAGGCGGTCAGAGTGGCAATAGATGCGGGGCTAGAAACGCACAATCGGATCTTAGGATGGCGGAATGGGACACTGTGGCTGTGATTATATCCGCGTATGATGAATGTCAAGATGCCTTTTGCTTTGCCGTTGATCCCTCAGGCCCGTTCTTGATCGGGGCGAATCCCGTTCTGGAAATGGGCCTCGAGCCGACGATAGAGCGCCCGCCGGAAAAGGGCGGTGCTGCGCGTGATCTCACCCATTGACATCCAGGCCAAAGCCTGGAATTCGCCACCCCCAGGCAGCGTCAACTCCAGGTCCTTTCCTCGAAGTCTCATCAGAAACCAATACTGCACCTGACCCAGGCCGGCCTTCACCGACTGGCATTCCCTCGGCAACTCGTAAATCAGTGGTTCGGGATAGCGCTCGACCAATATGAGGCGCCGTCGCGTGAGCCCCGTCTCCTCCTCGATTTCGCGAAACACCGCCTGCTCCACCGTCTCCCCCGATTCCCATCCCCCTTGCGGGAGCTGCCATGCCCCCGCTACGTCCGACCGCTCCAGCGCCAACACCGCCCCATCAGCGTTGGCGATAACCGCTCCCACCCCCGCCCGGAAATAGCGACTCGGCATTTTCATGGCTGGTCATTGCCCCGCCGCGCCTTTGGATTCATTTGACGTTCGAGCGCCCCACTGCGCAAAGAGATTCTTCTCCCTTCCCGATTCTGTCGAGTGGTAAGCCGCCTGTTCAAGCCCGCACATTTCGCAGGCTGGCGGTCGCAATCCTTGGTCGCAACCTTTATCGGTAATCGCGCCGGTCACAACTTCCAGTTTGGAGCGCACGCGCCCGCAATCGCCCACCTGCCCACCGGCACTCGACGCGCCACCCTCGCCCCGCCACGCGGGGAGAGGGCCGGGGTGAGGGGAACTACTCGGCCTCTTCCTCCCCGCAGAGCAGCCCGCGCAGGGCCCGCCGCGTCCTACCGTCCCGACGCCCGCGCGTGGTCTCGTCCTCCTCCGCGTGCTCGTCCTTCGTCCTCGATCCCATGATGCAGTTCCCGTTCGCCGCTGCGGGGAGTGTGGCAGAATGATTGCGCGCGGCATCCGGCTTAACCGGAGCGCGACTGTGCACGAAGCGCCAGTCGCAGCAGCGTACGCAGGGCCCGGGGGCGTCCGACCGTCCCGACGCCCGCGAGGTGGTCTCCTCCTCGTCCTCGTGCTCGTCCTTCGTCCTCGATCCCATGATGCAGTTCCCGTTCGCCGCTGCGGGGAGTGTGGCAGAATGATTGCGCGCAGCATCCGGCTTAGCCGGAGCGCGACTGTGCGCGAAGCGCCAGTCGCAGCAGCGGGCGCAGGGCCGGGGGCGTCCGACCGTCCCGACGCCCGCGAGGTGGTCTCCTCCTCGTCCTCGTGCTCGTCCTTCGTCCTCGATCCCATGATGCAGTTCCCGTTCGCCGCCTCGGGGAGTGTGGCAGAATGATTGCGCGCAGCATCCGGCTTAGCCGGAGCGCGATTGTGCGCGAAGCGCCAGTCGCAGCAGCGTACGCAGGGCCGGGGGCGCCCGACCGTCCCGACGCACGCGAGGCGAAACGTGCGTTGCGAATGTTCGCTGGCGCTGGGCCCCTGCGAACGCCAATGCGACGGACGTACATTGCTGCGGCTGGTCCCGCAGACGGGACACAAGCCGCGCTCCGGGACCGCGGCTCTTCGCACGCGCGTGGACTCGTCTTCTGCCTCTTCCTCCGTGAAGAGCGCGCGCAGGTTACAACGCGTCCCACCGTCCCGACGCACACGCGCGTTCCGGTCTGGAAAACGACGAAGATCCCAAACAAGGGCGTCGGCCAGCACCGCCAACTTGACGATGCAACTCGGGCGCTCAGCCGCCTGCAAATCGGGCTTGACTATCCATGGATGGAGATTACCAAACCATGCCATCATGATTGATCCGAGTCTGGCCTTGTTCGCCATTGAAGCCGGCGTGCGTTTGGGACGGAAGCTCAATCAGGTCCTGATCGACGAAACGGCCCAACGCCCCCTTCTGTTGCCCCTGGGTGATTTGATCGGCACCGTGACCGAGGCCGAGGCCATGCGCTTCTTCAGCACGGATCAACCGGCCCTCATCCAGCCCGGAGGTCCCTGCCACGAAATCCGCGACGATCGACCACGACTCATCCAGTTTTATCAGGCCATGCGCGGGTTTGAGACCCAGGCGATGTTTCCCGCCGGCGACTGGGTTATCCAACGCGCGACCCTGGTCTGCCAACTCGGCGCGCTCGACCAATTCGATCGCCAGTTTCAGGCCCACAGCCCCGCACGGCGTATCCTCGGCACCGTGGTGGAGATCGGCATCGACTACTTCAGCGCTCATCCCGAAGCCTTGGGACGAGATTCCAACGCTCGAAAAATCGTTCACTCCTTTGTCGCCGGGCTCGGCGATACGGACTTCGCTGAAGGCGCCGGCCGCCAAATCCTCGGCGACCTGCTCGGCGCCGCCCTGCACGTCGCGGGCGAACAGGCGGCCTTGATTGATGATGACCGACGCCTGACGGCATTGCTCGGCGCCGTGACCGGCGCGGTGGCCGATGACGTCCGGCGGGCTGTTCAGGAGCAGGATGAAGTCGCCCGTCACCAACTTTTCCGGCGCATCGGAAGCAGCCTGCTCCGGGGAACCGCCTCTGCTTTCGTGGGGGAGATCTCCCTCTTTCTGCCGGAAGATGGCACCGCCCGGCGGCTGATCCAACAAACCCTCAGCCAGGTCCTGGACGGCATACGAGACAAAGAAGACCTCTTCACGAACGAAACCCTCGAGGCCATCGTGAAGAGCGCTCTGCGCGTGACAGCCGAAAATGCAACACTGCTTACGGAAAACAAGGGGCTACAATCCCTGATCCAACACACCACGGCTGTCCTGGCCGACCGACAATGGGACAAGCTCTTCTCCGCCGCCACCGCCGGCGCCGTGCTTGGGGAAGTGCTCGAAGTGGCGCGTGAAAACATCGAGACGCTGATCCGTCCCGACCAGCCCCAGGAACAATTCCTCGCTCAAGCGCTGGCCGCGATGGCCGGCAGTCTCTCTGCCAAACTGGCGGGCGGCGGCAAGATCCAGGACCTGTTGTCATGCCGCCAGGTAGTCGAGTTGGCACAGGTAGTACTCCGCGAAACGGCCGAGAATCCGGAATTGTTGATCGGCAGTGATGCGAGTGATCCCAGGAAAACCGTCGTGGCGCAGGTCATCGCGTCCGTCGCCCGCGCACTGGGTGATGAACCGACGCTGTTAACCAACGGACAGGGGATTATCGAGCTCACCGGGATTGCCTTGCGCGTGACCCTGCAGAATGTCCACGACCTCATCGATATCGATACCACCAGCCCGACGGCCAACCTGCTTTGCCAAATCCTCCAGGAAATCGTATCCACCCTGACACATGAAGAGGATCCACGCGCGCTCATCAGTCGAAAATCCATCCAGGAAATTGTGGAACGTCTCCTGCCCCTGGTCTCGGCGAATCTCGAATCGTTGAGCGGCAAGCCGAAGATCGTCGGGATTGCGCTCGACGCCGCACTCACGCTGGCTCGTGGGGCACTGGCTGGAAGAATCAACGGCAGCAATCTAGCGCCCTTGGCGGAACATCTCCTCACCCAGGCGCTCTGGGATGAACTGGACCTCAAAGACGACGCGGCGTTGAAACAGGCGGCGCTGCTCTTCCTGCGAACGGTCCCGGCCCTCGTGCTCGGTTCGTGAGCCGCCTGCCATGAACGAATTCTCTCAAGCCTTCAATCCACCCCACTCCCATCCATCCCTCCGCATGCCCCTTCGATTTATGACAAACGCGACCGCCCTGCGAAAACTGCGTCTGATATGGGCCAGCATCCTGATGGCCACTACCGTGGGTTGCTCGACCCTGCAGTATCGGACCGTCCAATCCCGCTTCGAGGAGGCCGTTCGTGCCGATAACGATCAGCCCGCCATGCCCTTTACCGACGCGGTTCATCGCTATCAAGCCATTGCCGGTGAATTGACTCCCGAATACATCGCCCACCTCGATCCCCTACTCCAACCCAATGCCTGGACCATTCGCGCCGTCTCGCAGTGGCGGGCCGGCGAGTACTCGCCCGCCGTGCAGAGCGCAGGCGAAGGGCTCACCGAGATCGCCAAACAGCAACCGACTGCGCCCCAGTTGGAGCAGGGCCGCGATGGCATTATTTTGACGATGCTGCCGGGGTTGGTCGAGGACACGCGCCTGCGAGATCGGTTTAAGGCCGAGGGGGCCGCGGATGTTGCCGCGCACTACGACGAATACGCCGCGAAGTTCCAGACCGCTGTGCGCGCGCTAACGGAAGCGCGGGGGAAAGAGGGCCCCGCCACTCCAGGTGAAGTGATCGCCTATTGGAACTACCAGGCCTGGCGTGTGCTGGAGAATTGGCTGTTCATTATTGGTCAACTTCCCCTCGACGACCAGCCCGCGCCAAACCGCGATGCCGACGCGTTTGTGAAAAGCAACTTCGCCAACGGGAGTCTGTCGTCGGCCACCACCCTGCCAAAAGCAATTGAGGCCATCGAAGCCGTGCTCCCTGCCGCCTATCGCCAGCTCGTCGACCTCGAACGGCACCGATAACTCGCCACCGCCCCGGCATCGGGCATGCCCCCTCATCTGCCGCGGTCGGACTCGATCCGATACAAGTGCGTCCTGGTCCGCAGATAAAACGCCCCGTCAGATACCGCCGGCGAGGCCATAAAACCATCAGCCAGGGAGTTGGTCGCCAGTACCTCAAATGTGCGGCCGGGTTTGAGCACGGTCGTCTTCCCTTCCTGATTGAAAAAATAGAGACGCCCATCCGCATAAACCGGAGAGGCGGCAAATTTCCCACCCACTCTCTCGGTCCACACCACATCGCCGGTGGCCGCCTCGAAGCAGCTGATGAAGCTCTCCTCCGCCGCCATGTAAATCAATCCATCCACCAGGAGCGGCGAGGCGTACCGGCCCACATGCGTCTTCAGCCGCCAGACCACCGCGCTATCCGTCACGTCCCCCGCACCGTCGGTCTTCACTGCCCACATCTCCTTTTTCACCAGCCCGGTCACAATATAGGCCAGGTGACCGTCAAATACCGGACGCGGCGCAACCGACCAATCCGCGTATTGAACCCGCCAGAGTTCGCGCCCGGTCCGCGGCTCGTAACCATACGCGGCCTTTGCCCCCGAGCTAAGCAGTTGCATACCGCCGACCGTCTTCACGATCAGCGGCGTGCTGTGCGCCTTGCGTAAATCACCGTCCCGCGCCATCGGCCCCGGCACATCTTCATCGTTCCATTCGACAGATCGATCGGTCTTCCAAACAGTCGCGCCGGTCTTTTTGTCGAGCGCAACGAGGTACTGGAGATCCGCGCCGTCCAGGGTCAGGATCACCAGGTTTTCAAAGGACACCACTGATGACGAAGGGCCGCGGTAGTGGCGGCACGGCAGATCGGTCCGTTCCCAGATTACTTTGCCGGTGGACGTGTCCAGGCAGGCCGTCCCAACGCTCCCGAAATGCACATAAACCCGGCCCGGTTCGATCAGCGATGTCGGCGTTGCGTAACAGTTCATCGAGGCCCCATTACCCAACGGCTCCGGGTGATCAGTATGAAACACTCGCTCGTTGTAACGGATCTTCCCCGTCTCGGCGTCCAGCCCAATGGCGAAATAGTCATGGCCATTCTCGGTGGCGGTCGTGAGCCAGACCTGGTCCCCCAATACCACCGGCGTAGACCAGCCCTTATCCGGGATCGCCGTCTTCCATTTGACGTTCGAAGTCTCACTCCACTCCAGGGGCAGCCGGCCCTTTGCCTCCGCCGCCGGCACATGGCCGTCACCCGATGGCCCACGGAATTCCGGCCAATCCGCGCGGGCCATCGCCGCGCCCGCCAGCAATAATCCCACGGCGAGTGGTGAATGCCTCACGATCGATGGCCAGGCTTGGGCCAGCCTCAGGGAATGGAATCGGCTACGCTTGTGCTGAATCATGCCCGAATCGTGATCCGGCAGCATGGCCAAGTCAATGACCGCGGCAAAGGAAGACCGCGCGCCCGATCCTAGCCCGCATTTTTCATGGTTCTACAGGTGACAAGCGGCCAGATTCACTTTGGTTACCCAAAAATGCGGGCTAAAAGAAACCCGCGCCCGGAAATTTCACCCGAACAGCCGACGGATCCCAGCAGGCGGTTGATGGGTGAAATTTCCGGGCGCGGGTTCGCAAGCTCACGCGCTCTCCGCTTCCGCCAGGATCTGAAACGCCCGAGGCCGGAACAGGAAATCCACCAGGTTGCCTTCGTGGGGCTGCAGCCAATCGAGCTTAATTGTGGGGATGGGGCCCAGGTTGAGGCGATCGATATGCGTGGCCTCCATGAGCTGCTGTTGCCATCTGCGGTCGTGCGTGATCGCGGTCCCGACCAGCGTGGACCCCATCTTATCGATCATCTCGGCTTGCGGACATTCAACCACCGTCACATATGGAAACATATATTCGGTCCGTGTGATCGCCCGCTCCGGCGCGTTGGAATGAATAACCCAGGGACGCAGGTATGCGCACCGTTCCTGCTCAACCAGGCGCGGGCCGAACGCGGCAGTCGCATCGGTCACCCCCGACTCCTTCAACCTCTCCATGATGGAGGCGTGAATGGACTGGGCCTGCCCCGGAACCGTAAAGGCCGCGAGCGTGGCGGTCGGATCGTCCGGGGGTTTGACTTCCATGGGGCCGAGACGCTCGGCCAGGGCCTTGGCGATGGCCTCGGTGTGACGCGAGGCCCAAACGCCCGAACAATTGATGCATCCGCGGCCGCTGTTCAGGTAAACACTGTCCACGATCAAATCAAGATATCGGGGCCACTCATCCACGATATCATCGCCCAGGAGGATTTTGCTGAACCCTGGTCCGTGGACCTGAACACAGGGATTCCCATGATATCGTTGGACAGTGTCGGTGCTGCCGAAAATCTTCACTCGCGGGCAACGATTCACAACCTCGGCACCCATCTCCGGCCCTCCCGGATAAATGCTGATGGCTTCACGCGGCACACCCGCTTCAAAAAACGCCGCCGCCATCCGATATGGGGTCCAGGGTTCCTGCGGCCCTGGTTTCAGGACCAATCCAACCTGCAGGGGGATGACCGGCAGCCAGAGTGTGTGAACGCCCGGCGAATTGGAGGGAAGCACCAGGCCGAGCACCGGCGATTGCGCCTGGTAACTGACCACGACCCCTCGACCTTCTTCACCATAACCCCGGCTCAGAATGTCCAGGTCCAATCCCCGGGTCAAACAGTCGAGAATCCGATCCATGTTCGACAACACGAAATGGTTCTTCGCCATGTTCGCCCGGCACATGTGTTCGGGCAGACCCGTGGAGGCCGATTGCTGCCGCGCGAAGTCCTCCGGCGATTGCGTCCCATCACCCATCGGGAGTGCGGCGTCCCGATAAAGCTCGGCGGCCCGCGTCATCATCTGGATCAACTGTCGGATCGGGATTTCCCGCAAGACTTCTCGGGCACGCCCCGCCGTCCGGAAGTCTTTAGCCAGCAGGCCCGGGTTGGCCTGGCTCACTCGAGCCAGCGTCTCGCCGGTCACGAAGTGAACGACTTCATTGAGTTCAAGGCTCGGATACGGCCGGCCCCACCGAAGGATCGGGATGTTCACCATAACTGAAGCACCATGGACTACAAAGAGAACTCCGAAAAGAGTCCAAACCAAGAAAAAACGGACGGTTAAACGGCCTGATGGATTCGTTCATCCGGAATATTAAATAATTAGTTGACCAGGCGGCCGGCATCCTTCCATGGTGGTATTACTGAATAATTAGTAGTTCAGATTGTTCCGGAATGTTCACATATTGTTTTACAAACGAACGATAGGATGGCAACACCATGAGAGCCCCCCCGCCAACTTCCAATCTTCGATGCGCCCTTTTCTTGTTGATGTTCTCCGGCCTTCTTCGGGCTGACGAGATCGACAATTACCTCCAGGCCCACATGCGATGGCAACGTATTCCGGGTCTATCGGTCATGATTCTTCGCGACGGCCACCTCGCCAAAGCAACAGGATACGGCCTGGCCAATCTGGAGACAGGGACGCCTGCGTCCGCTGAGACCCAGTACAAGCTGGCTTCGCTTGGGAAACAATTTGTAGCGGCGGGAATAATGGTTCTCAATCAGGAAGGGCGCCTGCAACTGGACGATCATGTAACCAACTACATCAATGATATCCCCGACAGCTGGAAGGCGATTACCATTCGCCATCTCCTGACGCACACTTCCGGGATCATAAAGGATTCGGCGGCCTTTGATCCATCAAAAGCGCAGCCCGACATCGACATCATACATAGCGTCTATGACCAGCCTCTGCAATTCGAGCCCGGTAACGCATGGTCGTATTCTAACATCGGATACTATTTGCTCGCCGAGATCATCCATCGCATCACCAAGGAGCCTTGGGCACAGTTCATAAACGAAAACGTGCTGCTGAAGGCGGGAATTGTGGGCGAGCATTCAGTGGATCCGGCATTGATCATCCCGGCCCGGGCGACCGGCTATGAGGTCCGAGGCAGCACGATCCACAACGCGGAAGTCTGGGCGGCTGTCCGACCCAGCGGAGGCTTTCTCGCCAGCGCGCTCGACCTTGCCCTCTGGGATCAAGCTTTGGGCGACAATCGCGTGGTGAATGCCGGCAACCGCGATTTGATGTGGACGCCGGTTCGGTTAAACAATCAGAAGTCCTTTGGCTATGGATTTGGCTGGTTTGTCGAAGACCTCAACGGCCACGTTCGGGTGCATCATGATGGAGGGGTACCCGGCTTTTCGTGCGATTATGAGAGATTTCCGGACGACCGCCTTTCGGTGGCCATTCTTACCAATGTCGGTGAACGCGACCTTCGTGAGGTTGCCATCGGCATCGCGGCGTTGATTATTCCTGAACTCCAGCCGCCATTGGACGCCGCCCTGACTGACAACGAACCACAGGTGACTGTGCGTCTTCATCAGGTCATTGATGAGCTGGCTGTGGGAAGACTGGCGCAAGAACAGTTCACTCCTGAGCTGGCAGGTTGGCTTTCAGGGGATTTGAGAGGTGGTTTTGGTGAAAACCTTCACGGTCTCGGACCGATCCAATCGCTTGTGCTTATTGGACGGGAAACAGACGGCAGCGAAATTACCTACAAATACCGACTGGAATATCGGTACGTCAGGCTGTCGGTTGAGTGCACAATTGGAGCTGATGCCCGGATCAAACGCCTTTCCATCCAGAGTTGAATGGCATCGGGCAAGGCGGAGCGCAGCTATGGCGTAGACCAGCCGCGAGATCAGGTGCAGCCGCGCATCAGAAATAGAATCAGTAAAATGGGCAGTGGAATTCCCAACAGCCAGAGCAGTACCCAACCAACCTTGCCTTCCTCTGTTTTGAACCGATGCAGTATGAGTTTCATAACGTCCTCCTTTGTGTCCCCTTCCTTCTAGCTATTGATATGCCGCCGAAAGCACCTCGCGATTCTTTGCCTTCATTGAACGCTTAGCGCCGTTCTATTAGGGAGTTCGGAGTTCGACGGCGCTCGCCCGAATGAATGGCTCCAATCCACGACGATGCAATACGCACCGTCGCCAATTCCAGCGGGAGGCACAATGCAGCGCCGTGCGTGAAGCCCGCATATTGCTGAACTGTCGGATTATCCGCGTTCGCTCCCGAATCGGCGCAAGACCGCGCGGACGGCTTCCGTCCCGCCATCCGATTTTTCGGGAAGTCTGGCGCCCGCCTGCATCAGCAATTCGACGGTTGTGGCGTAGTCCCCCGTCCGGGAGTTCCAACCCTGCACCGAGCCATGAATGGCCCAGCCCAGGGGCGTGGCCTTAAAATCGGCATCAGCCTTTTCCAGGGGAGGATGATAGCGGAGGATCTCTCGTATCATCCCTGCGTTCCCGTGAAAGGCTGCCCAATGCAACGGCGTTGCATAATGTTGACCCAAGGCGTCGACGGGCAGACCAGCCTTCAGCATCGCGCTGACGGCCCGAAGATTGTTATTTCGCGCGGCATGCGCGATCTGCCGGCGATCGGCACTGGACAGGTTTGCGACCAAGTCGGGATAGCTTGCGAGCAGCGACTCCGCGGCATTTTCGTCACCAGACCAGCAGGCGAACATGAGTTTTACGCTTGCCGGGCTGCGTTCCATCAGCAACTGGAGGACAGCGTCACGGCCGAACTCCTTCGCGACGTCGTGCGCCGACACATGCCAGCCGAGCGTCCACTGATAAATCGTGCCACCGGACTTCGGATTGATCATCGGAAAATGCCCATGATCGACGCGAAGGCCGATACACGACGGATCCGAATCCAGATGTTTGCGAGCGAGGTCCACGTCGCCCAGTGCCGCCGCCATGAAAAGATCCGTCCGGCACCCGCGTTGGATCAAATAACGCAAAACCTCCTGACGGTCCCGCACCATGTATTGCGCCGGAGTGGACTCGTGGTCGATATCGCGCGCTTCAACGTCGGCGCCATGGTCGAGCAGAAACTTTGCGACTTCGACCGTGCTGGCAAAGTGCAGCGGCGTCTGACCGTCGCCACCTCGCGCATGGACGAGCGCCGGATCGTCCGCGATGAGCTCATGGAGTTTATCCATCATGCCCAGCCGCGCGGCGGCATGAACGTCCGCTACCGCTCCGCGCTGAATGGCGTAGTCCGCCAGATCCGGCTCGGCGGTGTGGAGGAGTCCAAACCCGCCGGCCCACCAGCGACTCTTGGCGTTGATATCGGCACCGGCTTCGAGGAGAACGTCCAACATCTTCCTGCTGCACACAGCCGTTATAAGTGGCGCGTCGAAAGGCGCCACGGGTTGGTTGATTCTCGCCGTAAACTCGGGGAATTGCTTCAATAATCGCCCGAACCAGGCTGCGTCGTCGTTCCTGAATGCCTGTTGAAACGATTCCGCGGCATCCCCCTCCGAGCTCCGCACGGCCTCAACATGCGCCTTGAGCGCCGGCCAACCAGCGAATCCGTATTCGCGGGCGATAACGAACTGAGCGTCATGCAGTCGAGGCGCCTCCGAAAGCGCCCGGTTGGGTATCCCCTCGCGAACGCGCGCAATCGCAGAGGGATCGCCGGCCCGGTATTGTTTGAGAAGATCTTTGGCCTGACTTCTGAGATGATCCAGATTCGGCCGCGGAGGAAGCAACTTCGACATAAAACCTTTCTGCTTTCGCCTGCAGTCCGCGAATCAGGCAGCATCAAGGTTTTGGTATGATCAGCATCGACAGGCAGGCTTGGCCTTTTCCGCGGACCCGGGTGCGCCCTGTGCGCACCGTGATTGATGCCAGACTCACCTCGAGGTGTCAACCCAAGGAAGCTCCGCCCCAGCAGTTCGCACTATGGCGTTTTGAGCCTGCGCCGGGTGATCTCACCCGGCGCCTCGCTCCCGCCTTAATGAGAATTGCTGGAGACGTTCGCCTCAGGCCTCAACCGCCGCCAACGCGCCGCCAAAATCATTGAGCAGGTCTTCGATGTCCTCGATTCCCACCGATACCCTGATCAATCCGTCGCTGATCCCGATTCGCCGCCGCTCAGAAGCGGGCATCTTCCGATGCGAAGTCCGGGCGGGCACGCAAACGAGGCTTTCGACCCCACCGAGGCTTAATGCAGGCATCGCCACCCGCAGCCGCTTAAGTACGCGCTCGACCTGCTCAGGCTCCACCAATTCGAACGAGAGCATCCCGCCGAACCCTCGCATCTGCCGAGCCGCAATGGCGTGATGCGGATGCGTCGTCAGCCCGGGGTAATTCACCCGCGCCACCGCGGGATGGGTCTGCAGAAAATCGGCAAGGCGGCCGGCGTTTTCGTTGTGTTGCCGGATTCGCAAGGCGAGGGTCTTCAATCCCCTTTCCAGCTGGTAGCAGGCGTGGGCGTCCAACATCCCGCCATGATGAGTCGCAGTTTCCAGGAGTCGCTGAATGACCGTCGCGGACGATATGACCGCCCCGGCGTTCACATCGCTGTGGCCATTAAGGTATTTGGTGGCGCTGTGGATGACCACATCCATGCCCAGGGCCAGTGGGTTTTGATTGATGGGCGTGGCAAAAGTGTTGTCGATCACGGTCAACAAACCATGCTTTCGTCCCAGCGCCGCGACGGCCGCGAGATCGACGCACTCCAACCGCGGATTGGATGGCGACTCGACGTAAATGAGCCGGCTGTTGGATCGGATACCGGCCGCAAATTCATCCGCTGTTCGGCTGAACGAGATCTGAATCCCCAGTCGGGCCAATTCCGTCGTCACCAACTGGTGCGTTCCTCCGTAAAGATCGGTTTGAAACAAGGCATGATCGCCCGGCTTCAATTCCGCAAAGAACAACGTCGAAATTGCCGCCATCCCGGACCCGAACACCAAGGCGCCTTCGCCCTGCTCCAGGGCGGCCAGCTTTCGATTGATCACACCCTGGTTCGGGACATTGAAATAACGCGGATAGATATTCTGGTTCGACGAGTTCGGATACGCATAAGCCGTGGAGGTGAATATCGGACTGCACGCCCCCCCGGTGCTCTCGTCCCTGTATGTCCCCGCGTGGATGCAGATCGTGGACAATCCCGATCTTTGTTCTGAGGTTTTCATGGCAGTGATTCGCGACTCGGTTGGATCCGATAATGTCTCCGACGTCCACCACGTCGTTCGTGCGCAGATTCAGCATCCGTGCGGCGGGGTCAAGCCAAGTTTTCAGAGCGGGCCTTCCGGGAATTGCCTGAGTTTTGCCCATCGACCACTAAGGGCCGAGGAAATCGGGCACCGAAGCATCTCTTCCCGCCCAGAGTCCACTCGTGTATGTTGAGCCCGTGAGTCGATTGAAATTCGAACGATCCACTTCGACAGACAACGAAATGAAATTGGCGCTTGCGGCGTTGCTGGAGCGCGCGGCAACAAATCTCCGCAGATGCGGCCCTTTGCACTACACGGCGGATGGTTTCATCACGGGTCCCGCCCGGGACGCCGGCCAGCAGGTGGAGACGATTCGTTGCCTCCTGCAGCATGGCGCCGACATCTCTTTGCAGGATAGAAATGGCGCGACCCCGCTCCACCGCGCCGTCCGAACACGTTGCGCCGCCGCGGTGAGATTCCTGCTCGTCTTCACCTGCACCGCCGTGACGGCACAGAGCTGTGCCGTCTTCAAATCGATCGACCGAGGCCAGTCATGGGTCCGCGCCGACACCGGGATGCTTGATCCATCTCGCATCAATGGGTTCGGCTCGCTGGACGACACACTTTTTGCCGGCACCGACTCCGGGGTCTTCCTCTCGCAAAACGAAGCGGGGAGTTGGAAGCCGTCAACGGGTCTGGCCAAGTCTTCGGGCCGAATCATCTGCTTCGCCACCTTGGAGCGGCGCGTGTTTGCCGGAACCGATGGCACTGGGATTTTGGAGTCATCGGATAAGGGTGCATCGTGGGTGGTGAACGCCGCTTTTCCATTCAAGAATGTGCGTTGTTTGCTCGCCGACCAAGAAAGACTCTATGCCGGAACGGATGCCTGCGGGGTGCTCGTCTCCAGCGACCTGGGACGCACTTGGACAGCTCTCCCGCAGGGATTCCCGGATCACGCGCAGGTGTTTGCCCTGTCGATGGTCCACGACCGATTGTTCGCGGGGCTCTACAGCAAGGGACTCTACGCCTGGAAGGAACCGGACCATCGTTGGACGAAGGCCGGCGACGTTTCACCGCTGGTGCTGGCGTCTATCGCCGGCACGCTCGTGGCAGGACATAATCCCGGCGGTATCCACTGGAGCGCAGACCTGGGAGCCTCCTGGTCGCAGGGCACAGCCAAACCTGTCGAGCTGTTCACAGGCGAGTTGCCCGATCCAGCGCGAGAGCTTTCGAGCGAGGCTCCAGTTTGGGAGCTTGCCGCCGACGAGGAGTTGGTCATCGCCGGGGCATCGGCGGGCATCTATTACTCGGAAGACCAGGGGCGAACCTGGACTCGAGCGTGGACCGGACTCCCACCCGACAGTCCCGGGGTGGCCTTCCTTTTGAACCGGAGCTTCATCCTGGCGGGAATCCCAATCAAAAACTAACTCATCGGTTGGCGTCCGCGGCTGTTCCCGCAGACAGAACACCGCCGCACTCTGGCGACACAGTTCAACACGGTGAGCGGTCGGTCTGGCCTCTTCGCTGGCGCAAGCGCGCAGGCGCGTCTTCCCAGCCGCGCCACAGAGATAACCCCTTTGGCTATGGTCGCGGCGATGGGGTCAAGATGAGCTCAAAGTAAACGACATCCAGCAACCGATTGAACTTGAAGCCGACCTCGCTGAACCGACCGACACTCCGGAATCCGAACTTGACGTGAAGCGCGATGCTCCCGGCCTGTTCAGCGTCGATGCCGGCGATGATCGCGTGATGTCCGAGAGTGGTGGCCCGTGAGATCAAGTCCTGGAGGATGGCCCCGCCAACGCCGCGCCGGTGGTAATCGTGATGGACATACACGGAGTTCTCAACCGTCCGCCGATATGCGGAGCGCTCATGAAAAGCGGACAAGGCCCCCCAGCCGACGACTTGACCTCCTGATTCCGCGACAATGACTGGGTGCGCTGCGCCGCGGCGGCTGAACCATTCAATCCGGCGGTCGGGGGATTCCGGTTCCTCCTGGTACGTGCAGCTCGAATGAAGCACGTAATGGTTATAGATGTCGTTCATCGCCGCGAGATCGGCTTTCACGGCGGGTCGAAGGGTGGATGGAGGCAAGGCGTTCACCGCTCGGGCGTTTTCATTTGCCATGCCGGCGACCCTCAAGTCAACCGGCAAGTCATCGCGATCTCAGGTCTGGCCTCGGTTCATGAGTCCTTCCGTCCCATTCGTCTATTGGATCCGCGGAACTGGCCGCTTCAATCCGCCCTCAAGGTCCTGATGGGATCAATCTTTGTGGCGCGCCGTGCGGGCACATAACACGCCAGCAAAGTAATACCCGTCAACAATAAGGGGATGACGACCATGGCGATGGGATCAAATGGACTCACGCCGAAGAGCAGCGTGCCCAGCGCGGGGGCCAGCGCAAGGGCCGCAATCAACCCAATACCCACACCTGCCCCCACCAGCCAGGCGGCTTGAACCAGGACCAGCCGAATGATGTCCGCCGATTGTGCGCCCAGAGCCAACCGGATGCCCATCTCCGAGGTTCGTTGTGCGGCGGTGTATGAAATCACTCCATAAATCCCGCCGAGCGCGAGGACCAATGCCACGCCCGCCATGACGCTTGTCATTCGGAACACCAGACGCCGCAACCACAGGGACTCGCGCAGTCGATCGGTCATGGTGCTTGCTTCGTGGAGCGCCAGGCTGGCGTCGGCGCGTTCGACGAGCGCGCGAGCGGCGGGAAGAACAGTGTACGGCTCGACCGTGGTTCGGGCCACGATGGCCATGGAGGACTGGTCGTATTGGAGGAATGGCAGATAGACGCCCGGGCGCATCGGCTCGCTCACTCCGTAATGTTTGACGTCTTTGACGACGCCCACCACTTGATACCAGGGGGCATTCTCGCTCTGCCGAATCCGCTTGCCCAGCGGCTCCCGGCCCGGCCAATAGAGGTCGGCAATAATCTGATTCACGATCACGACTGGCCGGCCATTGTTGCGGCCATCCTGATCGTTGAACGTGCGCCCTGCCATTACTCGAATGCCCATCGTTTCGAAATAATCAGGAAAAACGATGCGGTTAAGCACCACCGGGTTGGGCGTTCCAGGCGGGTTACGAGGCGAATCCTCCGCCTCATAAAACGTTCCCCAATGACCGCCCAGGGGCGGCGCACTGACGGCGCTCGCGCTGGTTATGCCCGGCAAAGAGCGCACCCGCTCGAGGTGATCACTGAAGAATTCGTAGCGGCGTTGGGCGCTGGGATAGCCGGATTCCGGAAGAGTCACACGATAGGTCAGGACGTTTTCGGGTCGAAATCCGGGATCTGTTTGCTGCAATTTGACAAAGGTCCGGGCAAGCAAACTGGCGGTGCTCAGAAGCACCAGTGCCAGGGCCACCTCTCCAATAATGAGCGAGTTCAAACTTCGCCGTTGCCCGGTCGACCGGCTGAGCCGCGATCCGGCAGCTGCGAGCATTCCCTGCAGATTTGAGTTCGAACAGGCTTGAATTGCCGGCAATGCCCCGAACAACACGGAAGTCAGCAAGGTCAGGGCAGTCACAAACAAGATAAAGCGCCAGTCCGATTGGAGCGTTACCCAAACGGGCAAATGATCGGGCAACCATGCCAGAAAGGTTTTGAAGATCCATTTCCCCAGCAATACTCCCACAATCCCGCCCGCCAATGACAGCAGTACGCATTCGGTTAAGATCTGGCGGACCATGTGCATGGGCCGGGCCCCCAAAGCAAGCCGCACCCCGGTTTCCTTGCTCCTCGCCATCCCTCGGGCCAGCATGAGCGCCGCGATGTTGGCGCACGCGATGATCAACACGAGGGCCTCCATTCCGATCAAAACAGCGGCCATGGGTTTGCTGTCGCCCAGGTAACGTTCGTCGAGCCGTGCGATCACCGGAGAGGTGATTTCATTCACCTTGCGCGCGTCGATGCCGCCCTTGTGGATGCGCAGCAAGTCGGCCCGGGCCTGGTGCATCGTGATGCCGGCTTTAAGCCGTCCAATACCACGCAAGTACCAACCGTTGCTGTCTGTGGGACTCAAAGCCAATGGCACCCAAAAATCATCACGTCGCGGAAATGCCGCCTCGGGAGGGAGGATCCCAACGATGGTGAACGGTTCGCCGTCCAGTTGGACTTCCCGACCTACGGCGTCCGTTCGGCCGCCGAACAAGCGCTTCCAGGCCCCATGACCCAACATCGCCACCCGTGATCCACCGGGCTGATCCTCCTCTTGGGTGAATCCACGGCCGGCGATCGGCCGCAATCCGAGGACATCGAGAAGATCATGGCTGGTCCTCATCACCTCCACGCGCTCCGCCAATCCAATACCAGACAGATTGAAATCGCGTTGTGCGAATGCGCCCATGACGTCGAAGCTGCGGTTCTGACTTCGCCACGCACAAAAATCCGGGTAGGCAATTCCGGTGTAACGGAGTTGCCATTGCGGTGCGGTTTCGTCGAGGTCGACCAAACGGGCCGCCTCCTTGAATGGCAAGGGTCGCAAGTAAACGCCATTGACGATGCTGAAAACGAGGGTGTTGCCGGCAATGCCGAGTCCAAGGATCACCACCGCGAGCACGGCGAATCCGGGGTACCGCGCCAACTGCCGAACGGCGAAACGCAAATCATTCATGGGGTCGATCAGGCATCGGATGGCAATCACTGTGCCAGCGATAAGGCTCATGTGGTGTCTCTCAATTGGCTGGGGTTTCGCCGCAAGGGGTTTTCGCCTCCCGCGACGCGCGGTTTCGATCCTGGGATTAGCCCGTCCCGCATTCGGGATGACCCATCGCTTCACAAATGCATCAGGATCATTCGCCGCGTGGGGGCACGCGGCCTACACGGAGCACGGCGCCTACCCTGTGGGCCAGTTGCCCCCACCGGGCATCCGCCAGCGCCGCCAACTCGGGGAAGCACTGAGAAGCCGGCCCCGCTTCCAATTCCATTGGAATTCCATCCAGGGCGATGCTATAAGTGCTGCCATGGGAGACAGCGAGCACACCGGTGCAACAAATCCATTTCAACATGGGCGACCAGGAACTAAGAAAGTCTGCGCGATTGTCCTGAATTGGATTTCCCGTTCGTCATAAACGGTAACATTTGTGATAAAACTAACTCACTGAACATCATGAGCATGACCAACAACGATCGAATCATTCAGCCCTACCTCTTCTTCAATGGCAAATGCGAGGAAGCCATCGAGTTCTATTGCAAAGCTATCGGCGGCGAAGTCGAAATGCTGATGCGCTTCAAGGATAGCCCCGAGCCGCCCAAGCCAGGCACGGTCCCGCCCGGCCATGAAAATAAGATCATGCACGTCAGCGCACGCATCGGCGGAACCACTTTGATGGCATCCGACGGATGTTCAACCGACAAGTGCAATTTCGAAGGCTTTTCTCTCTCGCTCACAGTGCCCAGCGAAGCCGATGCAGAACGAGTGTTCGCTGCACTGGCGGTCGGTGGTCAGGTCCGGATGCCGCTCGAGAAGACATTTTGGTCGCCGCGCTTCGGCATGTTGGAGGATCGCTTCGGCGTCGGTTGGATGATCAGTGTTCCTTCGGCGGAACACAAGTGAAGGGCTGCGGGTGTCTGCTCCCGGAAAGCGATTGATTATTACCGGGAGAAGCCTTCCGCCGGCGGCAGGGAAGTCCAGTGCGGTTGGCTGGAAGACAAATACGGGCTTTCCTGGCAGATCGTGCCCACGATTGATGAGTATCTCGCGGGTACCAGCGCGGATCAGCGCGCCATACTCGAAGAACTCCGCTCGCTTTGCTGAAAAACCTGGTGAAGGCGCGCATCTCAGAGAATGCTCGGCAGCCATGAAGGCAACCGAATCGACCCAACCGTCCCAAACCAACCCGAGCGCATTCCGGTCGGCCGTTACCGCCACGTTGTCAGTGAGGAATTGGGACCGAGCGATGGCATTCTATAAAGCAGCGTTCGATGCCACCGAGTTATATCGCGTTCCGGGCGGAGGCGTGGCTCAACTTTCGGTGTCGGGTGCGGAGTTTTGGGTGGCCGAGGAATCCCCTGAGCACCTGAATTTCAGTCCTGAATCCCTGGGCGGCTGCTCGGTTCGAATGCTCCTGGTGGTCGAAGATCCCCGGGCGGTGTGCGCACAGGCCGTTCGTGCCGGCGCAACCGAGGTAACACCGGTCTCCGACGCTCACGGCTGGCGTCTTGGCCGGATTGTGGATCCATTTGGACATCATTGGGAGATCGGCAGACCGTTGGACTCATAATGGGTGTGCGTGTGGCAGTCAGGTGGGCCGGAATTGAGCGAACATTTCTGCCAGCCAGGGGCGGTCTGTGGTGCGCGGGCCTCCTGGCGCGCGCAGGAGTTAGGACATTCTTCGTCGCACTCCAGCCTGACGCTGATCGAGGCTTGATCGATTGCCAGCCATTCTGCTCCGGACCTCCCGGATCGACCCCTTCTTTCCGGCAGTCAATACGGAACCTTTATCGCAACCTTGGTGCTGACGTGGTCGTGTGCCTGGTCGCAAGTCCCGGGTTTTCACGGTTTTCACCCTTGCACGTCCATACCCCCCGGTAATACGCTGGACACGGATGAAACGGCGATCTCCCATCTACCTATGCGGAGCAGTTGCCCCCGTCTCCGCTGCGGCCTCACTTCTCGCTTCGATCGGGCTCACCGCGGCAGTCGATCACCCGGATTTGAAGGGACGCATCCTTGGCCCCGGACAGGAGCCTATCGGAGGGGCGCACATCTTCATTTACACCGCTAAACCGAAAGACGGTCCGGCGTACCTCTGTCCGTCTTGCTATGCCGATTGCGGCAAGCAAACGGTCAGCGGGCCAGACGGCAGTTTCAGCGTCGAATCACTCGATCCTGGGTTGCTCTTTCAGATTCTCGTGGTCAAGGATGGATATCTTTCGCAGTTTCTGGCGGATATTGAGCCCGGCGCCCAACCGGTCCGCGTAGACCTTGAGACTTTGGAAGCCTCAGAGGTGCCAAGGCACCGGCGGCTGCGCGGGAGGGTGGCCAACTCGGATGGAACCCCCGTGGTTGGCGCGAGTGTGTCAGTGCAAGGTTGGAGCCTCGCCGCGGGAGGCACGACCTGGGGTCCGCCCGATCGAGTGATGCTGACACCGCTGGCCATCAGCGATCTCAAGGGCGAGTTCGCTTTGTTTGCCAAGGAGGATCTAAGCTTTGTGGATCTCGAGATTCTTTGCCGGGATTATGCGCAAGCGGAGTTTTACGAGGTGCCTCTCGACGGTCCCAGCCGCGAATACGTCGTGCTGGAAGGTGGCAGCATTGGGGGACGACTCATGCATCAAGGCAAGCCGCTGGCCGGCCGAACCGTGTCGTTATCTTCCGAGAACCGATCGGTGCGCAGCAATTTCGTCCGGCAATCGATCGATGCCGATCCGGACGGCCGGTTTCTCTTCTACAATCTTCCAACCGGCCTGGTGTTCAACGTAACGGCATCGATGGCATCAATCCGTGAATTGGGCATCACACCCCTCCGATCGGTCGCCGATTTGCAGAACAAAGAGATGCGAGACATTGGAGACCTAGGCATCGAGCCTGGACTGACCGTCGGAGGGCGAATACAACTCACGGATGGAGGAACGATTCCCGCCGACTCGGTTATTTTCCTGAGCCACGACAAAATCTGGGACGGCCAAAACAAAATCCTCGGGCCCGATGGCGCTTTCGAATTCATCGGGTTCCATCCCGGCAAAATCGAATCCACCATCCGGATGCCCGGCTATCGGCTCTCGTCGCTGAATCGAAGTTACAGTGGCCTGAACGGCGGCGAACTTCTCGCTACGCTGACCAAGTCCACAACGGGCCTGGTGATCGAACTCGAACCTGGCGACCGCGATATCAATGGGGCAGGCCACATCCGGGGGATCCCGTGGTCCGATTCCGTTCAGTTCCGCCCGCTGCATGGCATCGAACCCATTCCAGACTCCCAACTGGCCGCCCGAATCCGAGTGAGAGTTGAGACCGCGGAAACCGGCAGATCGCTCTATTCATATCAAGTGACACCGGGATGGCGTTTTGAGCCTTATCCGCCGCATCCGGTCTGGAATACACATCAGCAACGGATCTTTCACTCGACCGAACCCGGTTGGGTGGAAATCGATAAGCTCTCGGGAACCGCCTTTGTGCAGGTGACGGCGGACGGTTTCCTTCCCTGGTCGATACAAGTCGAGGGCAAGTTCGATGAGACCATCACCGCCATACTTCGCTCTGGCGATCCTGTGCGCGGATTGATCCGTCAACCTGACGGTGCGCCGGCAGCACGCGCACAGGTGCTCATGCTCGACCCTCGCGATCCGCTTGGGGCTCGATCGATTTCATTCGACCGGGGCGCGTTCTGGCAAATGGGCGGTTCCCACCCGATGGTGGAAGCCGACGCAAATGGAGCTTTCCAATTCGCACCCGTCGAAGAAGTCGGTGCTCTGATGATCGCGCATCTGACCGGATTTGGCGTGATTGAAAAACCTGCTGCCGGCGAGGATCTGACAGTCCGGCTGGAGGCCTGGGGTACGATTTCCGGGCGCGTGGCGAAATCGGGGGATCCGGGGCTGATGGTCCAGGTTACTCCGACCCCGCCGCGGATTGCGGGGCCCGAATCACGCCGTACGGCGATCCACTTTGCTCGGTTGTTTGGAGACAAGTCGCAAGACTCGAAGCCCGTCGAGCCGTTGTTGCCGAACATCGGATCGCTGATCACCCCAGGCCGGGACGGCAAATTCCGGATCGAGCGTCTCCCTCCCGGGCATTGGTGGATTTCCCTGTCGAAACGGGAAACCTCGCAGGGCGTCCCCGGTGGCGGCTTTACGTTGAGGCCGGTCGCAACGGCCGAGGTCGACTTGAAACCGGGAACGGCCGAAGAAGTGACGCTTTCCGAACCGTGAACTCCGTCGCTGCCCCGTGCCTCGGATGCCAGTCGGATGCCAGTCGGATGCGCCGTTGTCCGCCCGACCAGGCCGCCGGAGAAACCGTGAGGCTGACGGGCTGCAGGGGCGCATCCCGGTTCACCCGATGCCACAAACACGTGAATGAACCCCGATTCACAACCTTGAAAAAGAGCTTCCTCACGGAACTCATTACTTCTTTGTCTTATCCTTCAGAACCGTCGCCTCAGATGCGTGGCTTGCGATTTCCCCTGCGACATGGACGGCGAGTCCTTCAATCTCGTTCTCGCGAACGAGTTGCTTCTGCCCCGGCGCTTTCCGCAGCAAGTGCAGCGCGTTCTCGAACGCCCCTTCCGTTCCCGGCTGCTTCGGCTCACCGATCAGAAAATGAATCTTGAACTTCTCCGGAGATTCCTGAAGCGCGGCGCTGCGCCCATACCATCGGACCGCCTTCTCGTGAATGCTGTCCGGGCTGAGCAGGTCAAATGACACGGGCTCGTACAAATGCCAGACCGCATTCTGCCAGCCAAACCGGAACTCATATTGGTAATCCTTTGCTTCGATTCGTTTCGGCGTCAATCTCTCCGATGCTTTGCCCAGCCTGGCCTTGAACGGTCTTGCTACTTCATCATCGCTCCGGCTTACCTGCTCCGCGCCCGCAACGTACCGTTCAACGAACCGCTTGTAGAGCTCGCCCAGCGTTCTTGCGGGGTCGTCGCTGAGGCCACCGCCCTGTTCCGACCATTGCAGCGAACTGTCGTCCGGCGGCAGCACTTGCCGGACGATTTCGTTCAGCGCAGTCACGGGCGGAACGTGCAAGCCGTCGCGAATGTCCGCCGCGATCTCGTCAAACCGGTTTGCCAGGTAGCGCATCAGGGCCCGGAAATGCAGATGATCAATCTTGAGGAAAATCGCGTTCAACCGTTCGTACGACGTGGTGAAGCGCGCCTCCAGAAACCGTTGCTCGGGCGAATAGAGCACAACACCGATGTTGGCAAATTCACCGGTCCCAACGTCGTGGACGTAGTGAAGCGTGATGGTGCTGTAGGTCATTTTCATCGAAGTATGTGTTTTACGAAGTTTACCAATGCTTCCCGCTGCCGGCGAGCCTCGCGGAGATACCCTGCAACCAACTCACCGAAATCGCTCTCCTTCCGCCACTCGGCGGGAACAGCGTCGAGATATGCTCGAATCCTCTTATCGGTCAGGGAATCAAGTCTTTCCTGAAACGGGCCGAGGCTCAACCGTCCTCCGCGCAGGCTGGCGTAGAAAATGTGCCGCTCCAGAAAGCGACGACATCATCGGAACTCGGCGGCCGCGCATAACGGGTGTGAGCATTCCTGTCCCAATCGGCCTTTTGAACCAGTGACGCCAGTACAACCTCGTCAATCACATAAACACCGATCAGAGCGTACACGAGCCTTGGATTCGGGTACTATGTCTCGCAGGCCGGCGTAGAACACAAGCAGATCGCCCCTCCCGAGTTTCTCGCGGATCTGCCGTGCTCGCTGTCCTTGGTCACGATATGTCAAATGGTTGAAGTCCGGATCGAGGTGCATGTTTCTGGCTTGCAGCCAGTCGGGGACTGCGCGATGGAATTTCGCCAGAGCCGAATCAACAAGATTGTATGGTTTCTCAAGACCGCGCCTTGAGTTGTCCTCGGGAATGCTTACATACACGAGCTCGCCCGTTCGGCGATCCACTGGCGCGTTCCAGAATCCTCCGCGTTCGCTTTGGTCCACACCAACTCGCACGAGCAACCCCTTCATACGCTCGCCTCCACAACGTTGGCGGGCACACCTGCCGGTTGACTTGTCCCGGTTGTCGGAGAGCGTGGCGCGCATTTTGACAAAGGCGCGGACGACGAAAACGCTCATCTGCGTCGCGCGCGGGCTGTTGAGGACGTTGGCGGCCATGATCGCGCCGTGCTCGGTAAAGGCGTAAGGCAAGTACCTGATATTCTGCCCCCGTTTCAAGGTCACAGTTTGTGACCTTGAACGCTGAAGCGCCTCTACCCAAGTCAATTGGAACATGAAGTCGGGCGGAAATTTGTTCGGGTTGCGACGGATTGCCTGGTTAAGAGCCTTCGTCGGGACGCCCTAAATCTCCGCCAAATCCGCGGCCAGGATGACGCGCTGATCGCGCACCGTGATGATCAGGTTATCAAGCGGTGGCGGCGAAGAGGGAAGCGCAGGCTTGTTCATGGCGCCGCTAAATGCCCAGTCCCTTCAGGTTGTTCCTAATCGCCTTCTCCAGCCGGGACGACTCCGCCAGGTATTCGTCGCGGTCCTCCGGGTCGGTGCCTTTTTCCTTTTGCAGTGCGGCGTGCTTTTCCTCGAAGGCGTCGGACATGTATTTCAGGAAGATGAGGCCGAGGTCGACGTGCTTGTATTCGGCGGCGTCGAGGTTGCCGCGCAGTTTATCAGCAGTGGCCCAGAGCGTGGCTTAGTGGTCTGTTTCATAAATACGGTCACGTTCGTTGCGCCCAATTTGGCCTGAGGCAAGGCGCGAGGGCGAGAGTGTATCCCCTGCGATACTCGACCGACCGAGCAACGCCGCCCCAGGCCAAATTCGGCGCAACCCTCCGGGCGGCCGTTCTTTTTCGGCCAGACTTCGTTGCTCGCGCCTTACAGACCGCTGCGGGTTTGCTCGTTGCTCGCGCCTCGTCTGGCCGAAAAACCCCTGGCCGCGAACGTAACCGTATTTATGAAACAGACCACTTAGAAGCCGAGATGCGACCGGTGAGCCGGAGAACGCTTGGTGGGGGTAACGCGCGGCATAGGCCGAGTCTGCCCCAGGACAAATCCTGGGACAAGATATCGCTCGCTGCTGTCGCGCTGAAGGTAGTCTCTACGCCAGCGCCTCCCTTGCCGCAAATCACACTTGTCGAACAAAACCGTTGCAGGTTGTTCTGTCTGCCACGAAGGTCCGGCGACCCCCACGATTCCTGCCCACGCTGAGCTGAATCTGACTGCATTACTCACTGCCCGTTTTGCCCTTTTCCACGCGGCGTCCTGCGTCGTACTCCGGTCGGTCCATCAGCCTCCAGTACACCGCATAGCGCTGCCGATGGACACGGTAGAACGGCGCGAGTGTCACATCGGCGGGCCGGGCAATCCCCAAGGTACGGAACGCCAACGGACGGCCTTCCACCGGCTTCACATTGGCGACGATATCGTCTGGGCTTCCGACGAAGACCGGCGCTTCTTCCGAGGGCAACACTTCGGTCGCCACGTAGTTGTGGGTGCCATTGAAATCGAGGCCTTCGAGGCCGGCCATACCAAGCTCGCCCGCCAAAACGATGGGTCCCCAGAGCACCGCGATCCACTCGTTGCTGCGCGGCAGCATCTCGGTGCGGATCGAAAGGGGCCACTCCATTTCGATGCGATCCCCGGTCCGCCAAATGCGATCGATCACGGCGTACTCGCCCGGCCGGGCATCGATCGCCTCTGGTGATCCGTTGACTGCAAGCGTCATGGTCCCGGCCTTCAGCCAACCGGGGCAACGGATCGCGATGCCCAACTTCCGCGGCTCGTTCGCCGTGAAACGGAGACTGGCCTTCCCATCCTCCGGGAAGCGCGTGTCGAGCCGGACCGTCATCCCCTGCTCCGCCCAATGCAACTCCGAGGGAATGAGAAGATCCACCCAGAGCCTGTCATTCGAATGGGCATAGATGAACTCGCCGTACTTGGCGTGGTTCTCCATGCCGGTGTCGGTGCAGCACCAGAAATCCCCAGTGTCGCTCGAATAGGTCCGGTAGTGCCCCGGTCGCATGGACGTGAAATAGACGAAGCCGCCCCGCTCGGGCTCCTGCGAAGCGAGGATATGATTGTAGAGGGCGCGCTCGATGAAATCGGCAACGTGGCCGGAGGGCTCGACGAGCCATTGTTGGCGCGAGAGTTTGAGCATGTTGTAGGTGTTGCACGTCTCCGGTCCGGTCGCCGACGTTACTCCCGAACTCTCAAACGCGTCGGGGTCGAAAAAGAACTCGTTCTCGCCGTGTCCGCCGATCACAAAGGACCGGGTGTTGACGACGTCGTGCCAGAAGAAACGCGCGGCCCGGCCATAGTCCGTCTCGCCAGTCAGCTGATAAATCCGTTCCATGCCGATGACCTTGGGGATCTGGGCATTGGCGTGCAGGCCGGTCAGACAGTCCTCTCTTCGTGTTAAGGGTCCGAAGAGGCTTTGGTGATTGAGCCGCTTCGCCAGAGCCAGATATTTGGCGTCGCCGGTGATGGCAAACACATCAGCCATCACTTCCATGATCCCGCCATGCTCGGTTTCGAGCATTTCGCGTATCTGCGCGTTGGAGAGCTTCTCGAACACGGTTTCGAGCCAATTCGCCATGCGGACCAGGACATCGCGGGCGACGCGATTGCCGAGGATAAGATAGGCATCGCGGAGGCCCGCCATCACCTTGTGGGTGACATAAAGAGGCACGTAGCCACCGTTGAGGTTGAACAAATGATCGGACTTGATGTCGCCCGCCGCGAGTTCCGCGAAGATCGCCTTGCTCTCCGGGAAGGCGCACAAGATGCCACTTCCTGCCGCTTTCTGGCAGGCGCCCAATTCATCGACGATAGAGTCGACCCGCCGCCGGCATTCCGCGTCGCCGGTGGCGCTGGTCATGAGTGAGAGGGCGCTGAGGTAATGACCGAGGGCCTGCCCGGCCAGCGAATAGCGGCCTTCGTCCGGGATGGTCTCCCAGCCTCCATAAGGATCCACCTTTTTCGGCAATCCGGCTTCCCGGCGGAACCCGGCGAGGAGACGGTCCGATTCCAATCGGAGCAGGTAGGCCTTATCGATTTCCATAGCTCGCTTAAAAGGGCTGTCGAGGAGTTTTACGGCCGAGAGGGGGAACTCGTGTGCCTTGAGGGACACCGCGGGTCGGACGGCAAAAGCGCCTCCAGGTCCCTGGCTCGTGATCGCTTGGGCTCTGGGTGTGGCCATCGGCACGGCTTCCTGAGCAGACGCATTGGCCACAAAGGCCAGGGTGAAGACTGCGAACAGACAGATGTTGCGGAATAAATTCATGGTCAACTTTCAACGGAGGATTATCTCATCACCGCCTGCCGATCGAGTCGAAACCGCTTCCAAGTGGCGCGGTTGGTGTACGATGTCACCGGACGCTTTTGCGATCGCTACATCAGCAAGCGGAGTCGCACCCACGATCAGATGAGGATGAGCGGCGGTTCGCCAGGACAAACACGGACGTCCAGGGACACACAGCGACCCGGCAGTCCGTGGACCGGTCCGTGCCTGTCCGTGATGGTCAGTGCGCTCGCGTCCGCGGTTCAGCGCAACTGGTGGCCAATGCCGCGCTTTCGCTGTTGAATCTGTGCTGTCATTCGCTCGACCGTCAACTCGCAGCTCTCGAGCGGGCCTTCGTCGAGAATGGCGGATTTACCGAGCGGCTGTACCGCGTGCGAAATCAGCAGCGATACCGTTCCCAGCCCGCACAGGTTGAACGATTCGTATGAAGCGGATTGGAGATCGGCTCTTGCACTGAAATGTGCAGGGCTAGCCGACGGGCGCCGCGATTCCGCCCTTACGACCTGACGCACCGCATTTCCGTGTTTCCATTCCCGCCGCAGGGAGGTAGAAGGGCGTGCCATGAATCCTGATGCGCGCGTCGCTGAGCTCAACCTCGAACTTCCACCCGCCCCGAAACCGATGGGCGTTTACTCACCCTGCGCGGTTTCGCGAGGGTTCGCCTTCGTTTCCGGTCATGGACCGCTCAAGGCCGACAAGAGCTTAATCACTGGCAAGATTGGCAAGGATTTGGATCTCCAAGCCGGAAAAGTGGCCGCCCGGCAAACGGGCCTGGCGATTCTGGCCACATTGCGCGAAAGTCTCGGCAGTCTCGACCGCGTGAAGCGCGTCGTAAAAATCCTCGGCCTGGTCAATTCGACACCCGAATTCACGGAACATCCCGCCGTCATCAACGGTTGCAGCGAATTGTTCGTCGAGGTTTTCGGAAATGAAGCCGGCGTCGGCGCGCGCAGCGCCGTGGGTGCGGGATCGTTGCCGGGCAACATCGCCGTTGAGATTGAGGCCATCTTCGAGGTCTGACGGCGGACTGAAAATGATCGACCCGCGCCGATCGGTCCCCTGGCACCTGGTGGAGAACGTCGGGGAGATCGAGTCCCCGGCATTGCTGGTTTATCCGGAGCGCATCGAGGAGAATATCGGGCGCATGATCGGGTTGGCCGGAAGCCCGGAACGGCTGCGTCCCCACCTCAAAACCGTGAAGATGCCCGAAGTCGTCGTAATGCTGCTCGGGCACGGCATTGTGCGGTTCAAGTGCGCGACGATTGCCGAGGCGGAGATGGCGGCCGGGGCCGGGGCGCCCGACGTCTTGCTGGCGAGTCAGCCGGTGGGACCTCAAATGGGCCGGCTACGCGCGCTCGCGCGGCAGCATCCGCGGACTCGCTTTTCAACTATCGTCGATGATGCCGCGGTCGCGGAGGCCTTGTCCGCTGCGTTCGCCGACGATGGAATGCAAATCGAGGCGTGGCTGGACATCGACTGCGGCATGCATCGCACCGGCATCGCGCCCGGTTCGGAAGCGCTCACGATCCATCAACGGATTGCGGAGCTCCCGGGACTCCGCTTTGCCGGCCTGCACGTCTACGACGGCCACATTCACGAAAGCGATCTTCATGAGCGCGAACGCCAATGCGCCGCGGCCTTCGCGCCGGTGGCCGGACTGCGAGTCGAACTCGAACGGGTAACCGGCGGTCCCGTCCGCGTGGTCGTGGGTGGAACTCCGACGTTCCCCATTCACGCGCGGCGGGGGGATGCCGAATGCAGTCCCGGCACTTGTCTGCTTTGGGACTTCGGTTATGCCGATCAGTTCCCCGATTGCGATTTTCTTCAGGCGGCGCTGGTGCTGACGCGCGTCGTGAGCAAGCCGGCGCCGGACCGCTTGTGCCTGGACCTGGGGCACAAGGCGATTGCGGCGGAGAACCCGCATCCGCGCGTGCGATTTCCCGCGGTCCCGGATGCCGCGGCGCTCATACATAGCGAGGAACACCTGGTCATCTCCACGGCGCGCGCGGAGGAGTTTGCCGTTGGCGATGCATTGTTCGGCATCCCGCGGCACATCTGTCCCACGGTGGCTCTCTATGCGGAGGCCGTCGTGGTGCGTGACGGCCGCGCGGGGGAGCGCTGGAAGATTACGGCCCGGGATCGGCGCCTCACGGTCTGAGGCCCACGCGCATCCATGGATGGGTCGATTATCACGGGATTGAGTCGCGGCACCGGCTTGCTCGTGATCGCGTCGATTGCAGTGGTGGGCCTGGTGATCCTGATCGCCCGGTTTCGATTGCACTCTTTTCTGGCGTTGATCATTGCCTCGTTGTTCGTCGGGGTCTGCTCCGGAATGCCTGCTCAGGACATCGGGTCCAGCTTTCAAGCGGGTGTTGGGGCGGTGTTAGGTTCCATCGCCATGGTCATCGGGCTGGGGACGGTGCTGGGTAAACTGCTGGCCGAATCGGGAGGGGCGGAGCGAATCGCGCAGACGCTGATCCGATTATTTGGACCGGGGCGGCAGGACTGGGCCATGGCGGCGATCGCGTTTCTGGTGGGCATTCCAGTGTTCTTTTCAGTGGGCTTGGTCTTGTTGGTGCCGCTGGTCTTTGAAGTGGCACGCGAGACGGGCACACCGAGACTCCGGCTTGCCATCCCGTTGCTCGCGGGGTTGTCGGTGGTGCACGGACTCGTGCCGCCCCATCCGGGTCCGATGGCGGCGCTCGGACTGGTCGGGGCGGATTTGGGCAAGACCATTTTCTATTCCCTGCTGGTTGGAGTTCCCACGATCGTCTTGGCTGGGCCACTGTTCGGGGCGTTGATCCTGCGGGTCACGCAGGTGAACGTGGAGGGCGGCTTGATCGGGCGCACCCGCCCAACTCACACAGCGAGGTCATTGCCCGGTTTCGGCATCACGCTTTTCACCATTCTCCTGCCGGTCGGTTTGATGATGCTCGGGACCCTGGCCGAGGTGACGTTGGGCGCGTCGAGCCGCCTGAAAGTCGGTCTGGCATTTTTCGGGCACCCGATCGTCGCGCTCTTGCTGGCCGTGTTAGTTTCGTACTATACGCTCGGGTGGGCGCGCGGGTTCGACCGGCACCAACTCCTGCGCTTCACCGAAGACTGTGTGGGGCCGGTGGCGGGCGTTTTGTTGGTCGTGGGCGCCGGCGGTGGATTCAATCGCGTCCTCGTGGCCGGCGGAGTGGGCGACGCCATCTCGGGCATCACCACGGATTTGGCGTTGAGCCCATTGCTGCTGGGCTGGCTGGTAGCGGCGTTGATTCGCGTCGCGACCGGCTCGGCGACTGTTGCAATTACCACCGCGGCGGGCATGCTCGCCCCGGCGTGGGTGGGCGACGCCGGCCGGAACGTTTCGCCGGAGTTGATGATCCTATCGATGGGAGCGGGGTCGCTGGTTCTTTCGCACGTGAACGACGGCGGCTTTTGGCTGGTTAAAGAGTTTTTTCGGATGAGCGTGACGGACACACTCAAGACATGGACGGTGATGGAGACCGTGATTTCGATCACCGCGCTGGGGTGCATTCTCGTCTTGGACACGCTCGTTCGATGAGGCCCGGATGATGTTGATCTTCGATGGCCATCTGGACCTGGCGATGAACGCCCTCGAGTGGAACCGCGACCTCCGGCAACCCATCGATGTTATCCGCGCCCGCGAAACCGGGATGGCCGATAAACCTGACCGCGGCCGGGGCACGGTCTGTTTCCCGGAGATGAGGCGCGGGGGGATTGGGTTGTGCGTGGCGACGCAGATTGCGCGGCGGGTAAGCCCATCGAATCCGCTGCCGGGCTGGCATTCGGCGGAACAGGCGTGGGCGGCAACCCAGGGCCAATTGGCCTGGTATCGGGCAATGGAAGACGCCGGCGAGCTAGTGCAGATCCGCGATGGCGCCGGACTCGATCGGCAACTCCGCGAAGTGTTCGCCGGGGCAACATCGGAGCCGCGACCGATCGGCTACGTGCTGTCGCTTGAAGGGGCGGATTCCATCCTGACGCCAGCCCACCTGGAGCGCGCGTACGAACAGGGATTGCGCGCTGTCGGCTTGTCCCACTACGGACCGGGCACCTACGCGGCCGGCACAAATAGTGACGGAGGTATCGAGCGATGTGGTTTCGAATTGCTTCGAAAGATGGACCGACTCGGGATGATCCTGGACGTGACCCATTTGACTGACAAAGAGTTTTGGGAAGCGCTGGATGGTTTCAGCGGCCCCGTCTGGGCCAGCCACTGCAACTGCCGCGCCCTGGTGCCGCATCAACGCCAGCTCACGGACGAACAAATCCGGGCGTTGATCGATCGGGGCGGAGTGATCGGCATGGCCCTCGATGCCTGGATGCTGGTCCCCGCCTGGGAACGCGGCCGGACACTGCCTCAAAAGGTGGGGTTGAGGCTGGAGAATGCATTGGATCACCTCGATCATGTGTGTCAGCTCGCCGGCAATACCCGCCATGCGGCAATCGGCTCCGACCTCGACGGTGGCTTCGGGCGCGAACAATGCCCGCTCGATCTCGGCACCATTGCGGATCTTCAACGGATCCCGGGGCTCCTGGCATCGCGCGGCTATACGGAAGAGGACGCAAGTCGAATCGCGCACGCCAATATTATCCAATTCCTGCGGGGCGCATTGGGGGGTGAGCGAACTTCGGAGGATGTTCAGAGCTAGTGTGGTTGGCTGGTTATTGGGTTCGCGCGGGCACGCCGTGCAGATTGCATCGTATCGCTCGGGAGCGAGTGCAATCTGTGCTGGGTCAGAAGTCGACAAGGGAGAAACATATCGGAGATATGGGGCTGAATGGGCAATTCCTTGAACCGGCGGCGGGGCGCGATTGTCTGGCATGGACCAAGCTAAATACTTCGCGGAAGATAGATCCGAACCCGTGAGGCCGGGATCGAAAACAGCGCAAGCCGGGTAACGAGTTCCGTTCTCAGGAAAACACGATTTATCTTCCGCCACTTTTTCACGTATCCAAAAAGCAAAAAGCGCGATGTGTGATCACGCGAGAAGAGGACAAACCAATGAATGACCTGGAAAAAATAGTCATCGGAGAATTGCACGATGTTTATGATGCCGAGCAACAACTTGTGGAAGCTCTGCCGGAAATGGCGGAAAAGGCCAAAGCCCCGGAGTTGAAAAGGGCGTTTGAGAACCACTTGGGTCAAACGCGGAATCATGTGCGCCGCCTTGAAGACGCCTTTCGCCTGCTCGGTCAAGAGCCCAAACGCCGGACCTGCAAGGGCATGGAGGGATTGATTGACGAAGGCGAACTCATCGCCACCGAATACTCCAAAAACTCAGCCCTGGATGCCGGCTTGATCGCCGCCGCTCAAAAGGTCGAACATTACGAGATCACCAGTTACGGTACGTTGGCGACCTGGGCCGAAGAATTGGGCGCCCCGCAAGTTGCCTCACTGTTGAAAACGACGTTAGCCGAGGAAAAGCAGGCCGACTCGCTGTTGAGCCAATTGGCGATCGCTCAGTCCAATCTCCGCGCCCAAGGTAGTGACTCCACAAAAAGGTCGGAAAGTGTCGGCGCGGCGGTCAAGTTCGCGACGAAAGGGCCCTAGGCCAGGCCGCGACGCCCAAGCGCTAGCCGTGGACGATGGTGAATGGTGATCCGCGCGGCATTCGTGCCGTGTCGGGTCAAACCGGGCGTAGTGCGGTGCAGGTGATCGAAAGGACATTCTCGTATGTGCGCGCTACCCGGCCGGCCCTTTCCCTTAGGCGCAACTTGGGATGGGGAAGGGACGAATTTCGCCCTGTTCTCGGAACACGCGGAGCGAGTTGAGCTCTGTCTAATTGACGAGGACCCTGCTTGCGGTGAAAGGGAACGCATTCGGTTGACTGAGCAAACGAACCTCATGTGGCATGTCTACCTGCCCGGCGTGGGCCCAGGACAAATCTATGGTTACCGTGTGCACGGGCCATACGAACCGCAGGCTGGTTTGAGATTCAATTCGAATAAATTGCTCTTCGACCCTTATGCGAAGGCGATTGCGCGTTCGTTGCGATGGGACGATGCATTGTTCGGCTATCGGATTGGCGATGAGGCCGCCGATCTTTCGCTGGACGATCGGGACAGTGCTCCGTTCGCGCCGCTGGCGTCGGTGGTGAACTCCGCCTTCGACTGGGGTGAGGATGAACGACCCATTCATGAATGGCATGAGACGGTCATTTATGAAACTCACGTCAAAGGCTTGACCCGGCGTCACCCCGGTATTCCTGAAGAATTGCGGGGGAAATATGCCGGACTGGCTAGCCCGCCGATGATCGAACATTTCCAGCGGCTGGGAGTGACCGCAGTGGAATTGTTGCCGGTTCATCATTTTGTCGATGACCGGTATCTGTCGGATCGAGGTCAATCGAATTACTGGGGCTACAACACACTCGGCTTTTTCGCCCCCGAACCACGTTACAGCGCCGCCCCGAGGGACACCGTCCGCGAGTTCAAGGGGATGGTGAAGGCCTTGCACGCGGCCGGGATCGAAGTGATCCTGGATGTGGTTTACAACCATACGGCGGAAGGAAACCACATGGGGCCGACCCTCAGTCTGCGGGGTATTGATAATCCGGCATACTATCGCCTGGTGGAAAATGACCGCCGCTATTACATGGATTTCACCGGGTGTGGAAACACTTTGGGCGTCCAGCATCCTCGGACCCTGCAACTCCTGATGGACAGCTTGCGTTACTGGGCCACCGAAATGCACGTGGATGGTTTTCGCTTTGACCTGGCGGCCGCATTGGCCCGCGAGTTCAACGAGATGGATCGTTTGGGGACGTTCTTCGATACGATCGCCCAGGATCCGGTGCTCTCGCAGTTGAAATTGATCGCCGAGCCGTGGGATCTCGGCGAAGGCGGTTACCAGGTCGGCAATTTCCCGGTCGGTTGGGCAGAATGGAATGGCAAATACCGTGACGCCGTTCGTCGCTTTTGGCGAGGCGACGAGGGTTCCATGAGCGAACTGGCCACGCGCCTGTGCGGCAGCAGCGACTTGTACGAAGAAGGCGGGCGCCGGCCCTCGGCCAGCATTAACTTCGTGACCGCCCACGACGGGTTCACCCTGTCGGATCTTGTGAGTTACGAACGCAAGCATAATGAGTCGAACCTCGACGAAAACCGGGATGGTTGCGACGATAACATCTCCTCCAACAACGGCGCGGAAGGTCCAACCGACGACGCCGCGGTGAACCAACGGCGGGATCAGCAGCTCCGCAACTTCCTTTCCACGCTGCTCCTATCGCAGGGGGTGCCCATGATCAGTGGCGGTGACGAAATCGGTCGGACCCAGGGGGGAAACAATAATTCCTATTGCCAGGATAACGAAACCACGTGGTACGACTGGGACCTGGACGATCGCCGCTCCGCCCGGTTCGACTTTGTCTGCGACTTGATGCGGCTGCGGCGCGAACACCCGACGCTGCGCCGCCGAAAATTCTTTCAAGGACGGCCCATTCGCGGTTCCGGTGTGACCGATGTTCTTTTCCTCCGACCGGACGGCCAGCAAATGACCGAGGAGGAGTGGAACGCTTCCTGGGTCCGCACGCTGGGAATACAGTGGGACGGGAATGCGACAGACATTGTGGACCGGCGTGGCAACCGGATCGAATCCCCCACCGTCCTTATTTTACTCAATGCGGCCGACGGCGAGAACCAATTCAAATTGCCCGAGATTCGGCAGGAGCTGCGCTGGCAGACCCACATCAACACCGCCCGGGAGCGCCCGGAGCAAGGCCAGGAGGAATTTTCAGGCGGAGAGTCCATTCGCGTCGCCTCCCATTCTCTAATCTACCTGTCGCGCAGAGCCGGTTAGCCCCCATGGCATCAGAACCGAAAGCCGCCGAACCCCCGATCCTTCACAACCATCCTCGCCGGTGGAGGCGGCGCCTTCCCGTAGGCGCAGAGGTGCAACCGGGTGGAGGGGTCCATTTCAGGGTCTGGGCGCCCGCCCGGCAAAGAGCCGAGTTGATCTTGCACGCGACCGAACCCACCGCGGGCAACACCACCGCTTTGGAGTCCGTTACCGCAGGATATTTCGAAGGTTTTGTGGCCCAGGCAAAGGCGGGCGATCGTTATGCGTTTCGTTTGGATAACGAGGATTATTTGTATCCCGATCCAGCCTCGCGTTATCAGCCGGAGGGACCTTCCGCTCCTTCGGAAATCGTCGATCCGAACACCTTTAGGTGGCACGACCAGGAATGGCGGGGGCGGCAATTGAAAGGCCAGGTCATTTACGAAGTGCACATTGGCACGTTCACCTTGGCGGGCACGTTTCAATCCGCCATCACGGAACTCCCCGCGCTCCAGGAATTGGGGATCACCACGCTGGAAGTCATGCCGTTGGCCGATTTTCCGGGAAACTTCGGTTGGGGTTACGATGGCGTCTGCCTGTACGCACCCTATCATTGTTATGGCCGCCCCGATGACCTCCGGGTGTTCGTAGACACCGCACATCAGCTGGGCATCGGGGTGATCCTCGACGTGGTCTACAACCACCTCGGTCCTGATGGAAACCATCTTAAAGCATTCACCCAGGACTACTTCACTTCCCGCTACGAAAATGAATGGGGTGAAGCAATCAATTTCGACGGCCCCAACTCGGCAGGAGTGCGTGAGTTTTTCGTGGCCAATGCCGGTTATTGGATCGAGGAGTACCATTTGGACGGGTTAAGACTGGACGCCACCCAGCAGATCTTCGATCAATCCCATCCAAACATCATGCTCGAGATCGGTCAGGAGGCGCGACGTCGAGCGGGCGAGCGCAACCTCATCATCGTCGTCGAAAACGAGCCCCAAGACACCCGTTTGATCCGCCCTGTGGCGGAGGGTGGATTTGGTTTGGATGCGGCCTGGAACGATGATTTTCATCACAGCGCGATGGTGGCTTTGACCGCGCGGGCGGATGCCTATTACACCGATTACGTGGCCAACCCTCAGGAGTTCATCTCCGCCCTGAAATGGGGCTACCTCTATCAGGGCCAGCGATACACCTGGCAAAAACAACGCCGCGGCACGCCATCCATCGACCTCCCGCCCGAGCAATTCGTGCTCTTCATTCAGAACCACGATCAAATCGCCAATTCCGCGAGCGGGGAACGCTGTCATCGCATTACCAGCCCCGGCCGATATCGGGCGATCACCGCATTAATGCTTTTGGCGCCGGGAACCCCGATGCTTTTTCAAGGTCAGGAGTTCGCGGCCACCAGCCCGTTCTATTATTTCGCCGATCACCACCCGGCACTGGCGAAACAGGTGGATCAAGGACGCCGCAAGTTTCTCTCGCAGTTCCGGAATTTGGCGCTGCCCGAAGTGCAAAGCCGGCTTTCGGATCCGCATGAACAATCGACTTTTGAACAGTGCAAGTTGGACCATCGCGACCGGTTCCGACACGCCCAGGTTCGCCTGTTGCATCGGGATCTTCTGGCTCTCCGCCGCGATGATCCTCGGTTTCGGGAACAACGCAAAGGCGGCCTGGATGGAGCCGTCCTGGGTCCCGAAGCTTTTCTGCTGAGGTTCCTCGATCCCGCGGGCAAAGCGGACCGCCTGCTCGTGATTAATCTCGGTCGCGATCTGCGATTGGACCCGGCTCCAGAGCCCCTGTTGGCTCCGCCCTGGGGAACGCGGTGGGAGATTGTCTGGTCCTCCGAGGATCCATCCTACGGTGGAGATGGCACGCCCCCGTTGGAAAACAACGAGGATAACTGGCGAATACCAGGAAAAGTGGCCGTGGTACCTGAAACCGGTTAATAAAAAGGAACACATCGATGCAGTTGCCGATCCGCAGGCTTCGAATTGACCCCCGGACCGACACCGATCGGATGTTGGAGCAGGAATGGCTTGTGACCAATGGAATGGGCGGCTATGCCTCCGGGACGGTGTTGAATATTCCCACCCGTCGCTATCATGGTTTGCTCATCGCAGCGCTGCCGGCCCCACTGGGCCGGACGATGATGCTTAATGACTTGGCCGAGGAAATCATCCTGTCTGACGATCGCACTCTCCGGCTTGGTGGAACCGTGCCTCCCAGCACCACGTTGGAATTTGCAGCTCAAGAGTGCTTCCGCGGATTTCGACTCGAAGGCGGGCTCCCGACCTGGACGTTCGAATGGGAGGATGTGGTCCTGGAAAAGCGGATTTTCATGTCGCATCTGCAGAACACCGTGCACTTGCATTACCGCCTGCTTCGGGGCGCCGACTCATTGCGACTGACCCTGCGTCCCGCCCTTCAGATTCGCGGTCACGACGACCCGGTGGACCAATCATCGCCGGAGCCCTGGGCTGTTCAAGTGATCAACGATCGTTACCTGCTCGCTGCCCCGGAGGGGTCGCCGTTCCCGGATCTCCGATTCGTTCTCCAGGGCGGTACGCATACCCTCACCCTCGAGCCATGGCATTCGGAACGCATCCTTTACCAGGCCGAACAGCGACGCGGTTATGGGGCGATCGGTCAACTCTGGAGTCCGGGTTACTTCCACGCCACCCTGGTCCCAGACCAGTCTCTGACCTTCATGGCCTCCACGGAAAGCTGGGAAACTGTCTTGGCGATTTCTCCGGCCGAGGCGCTGAATTCCACGCGTGAGCGACTTACCCACCTCCTACAGGCGGCCACCCCGACGAATGCGGAGCCTGTCGCCTATGGGCTCGTACTGGCGGCTGACCAATTCATCATCACCCCGGTCGGTCGCGCCGAGGAGCGTGCTCGCGCCCGGGCGGCGGGCGATGAGGTCCGAACGGTCATCGCCGGTTACCATTGGTTTACGGACTGGGGTCGAGACACCATGATCAGCCTTGAAGGACTGACACTGGCGACTGGACGGTTGGCCGAGGCCGGCTCCATTCTCCGCACGTTCGGGCACTATGTTCGGGACGGGCTTATCCCAAACCTGTTTCCCGAGGGACAGCGCGAAGGGCTCTATCATACCGCCGATGCCACCCTGTGGTTTTTCCACGCTTTGGATCGCTACCTCGAATACACCCGCGACCGTACCACGCTTCGCCTGCTCCTGCCCACGCTGATCCAGATCTATCAGGCACACCTCGATGGAACGCACTTCGGCATTGGTGTCGATCCCGCTGATGGATTGCTGCGACAGGGCGCCGAGGGTTATCAGCTTACCTGGATGGATGCGAAAGTCGAAAACTGGGTGGTCACCCCGCGCCGGGGCAAGGCGGTCGAAATCAATGCCCTGTGGTATAACGCGCTTCGATTGCTCGAGGAATGGCTGAACCAGGCGAGCATCCTGCCATTGGCCGGCCAGGTCTCACAATTGGCCGCACGCGCCCACCATTCATTCAACACCAAGTTCTGGAATTCCGAACAACTGGGATTGTTCGATGTGATTGAAGGCCCGACCGGAAATGATCCCGCCTGCCGGCCGAATCAGATTCTCTCGTTCTCCCTGCAGCATCCCGTGCTGGATCCGGAACGATGGAAATCCGTTCTGAGCGTGGTTCAACAAAAACTCCTGACGCCCGTGGGGCTGCGCTCATTGGCGGCCGGCCATCCCGATTACAAAGCCCAATATTTCGGCGATCTGCGCGCCCGCGATGCCGCGTATCACCAGGGCACGATTTGGGCATGGCTGATCGGCCCGTTCATCGATGCCTGGATGCGTGTCCATCCCGACAAACCGGAGACGGCGCGGAAGTTTTTGGACGGCTTTGACGCCCACCTCAATGAAGCCTGTGTCGGTTCGATCAGCGAAATCTTCGATGCGGAGGCCCCGTATCATCCACGAGGTTGCATCGCCCAGGCCTGGAGCGTGGCCGAGGTCCTTCGCGCTTACGTGAAGACCCGCGCCAAGCCCGCCGCATCGTGACCGACCGCCCCACACCTGCGAAAATCCGCGGCTACCCATCCGGCATCATTCCACGCCGCCCCGGCTCATTCGTTGGTTTCGAGCCAGGCATACGCGCCTGCTACGGCCGCTTCACGCATATTCGCGCTCCGGCCAAGCGCATCCACGCGGCGTGTGGAACCCGGTCAAAATAGCTGGCTGAGGACCAGCCCAGCCGCTGCCGCCGTGATCGCAATGGCCACCAGGGCAAATAATCCATCGTGCGCGATGATGGAAAGTCCCAGAGCCGTCAGCGCCGCTCCGATCGCACTGGCGCTGAAAGGCAGGAACTCCATGGACGGCATCGTCAAGGCAATCAACACGCACCAGGCGGCGATCACGTAAAGTGCCGCTCCTTTCGTCAGCGCCTTCAGCCGCGGCCGAAGCAGGTGATCGATCCAACGTGCCGGTTTTTGCAGGAACTTCAGCCCCTTCTCGAAGGACTTTTGCGATATGCTTCTCTCGAGCAACCATCGGGGAAGCCAGAAATGATCGCGCCCAATGAGCAACTGACCTGCGATCAGCAGGACAATGAGACCCACCATCGTCGGCATACCCGGGATGGCGCTGAGCGGCGAGAGCGCGATCAGCCCGGCGACCAGCAAGAGCGGACCAAACGATCGGCGTCCGACGACTTCGATCATTCGTCTGAGTTTCACTCGATCGGATTCCTGACCGGCCTCGCGAAGCCGGTCGAGCAACGGCTCTAACTTGGTTTCCTCTTGGCTCTGGTGCATCTACGGATTTCTCAGTCTGTTGTCATCGCAGCCTGCTCCATTTTCGGTGCAGTGGCGCCTCCGTCCTGGAGCACATCCTCGATGTAAAGTTTCTGAATCACCACGATCGCGGTCACGATCAGTGGCGTCGCCCACAACACTCCCCAGAATCCGAAGAGACTGCCCAGAACGAGTTGGCCACTTACCAGGAGAGCCGGCGGGACGGATACGGCTCGCTTTTGGATCAGGGGCGTAATCAGGTTGCCCTCGAGGGCTTGAACAACCACATAGACCAATAGCGCATAAAGCGCCGTCTTCGGCCCCTGCCCCCAGCCCACCAGAATGCCCGGTACCGCTGCCAGGATCGGGCCGGCAAATGGAACGAACGACAGTAAACCCGTGATCAAACCCAATGCCAATGCCATCGGTACTCGGGCGATCCACAATCCCAGTCCCGTCAGCACCCCGATCACAGCCATCGACGAAAAACGCCCCACAAACCACCACCGCAGCGCGGATCCCGTGGCTTCGGCCACTTCGGCATATCGCGGCCGCCTGGCGGGCGGGGCCAAACGCAGGGCATTTCGGAAATAGACATCCGGGGTGATCGCCAAGTAGACCGCAACCACCAGGAGGATCAGTCCATTCGCGACCGCCCCAAAAGCGGTTGTAAAAACCCCACCCATACGACCCCACATTTCGCTGCTCAAAATACCGCCGCCGGTGCCCTCGCCGGACCAGAGTTGACGGGCCCAATCATGCCGCAATTGCAACTGGTTCAATTGCTCGCGTCCCTGTTTGACCCGCTCTCTCATCTCGTCGATTTGTTCGCTGATCCCCTGCCCCATCAACCAGAAGGTCGCGCCCACACCCGCCAGGCAGATCAGCAGGAAGAGCGTGAGGGCCAACCATCGTGGCAGCGGCGTGTATCGCGACAGCCAATTGCTAACGCCGTCCACGAGCACCGCCATGACGACAGCTCCAAATATGACCAGGAGCGCCTGGGCAACCACCGGCAACAGCCGAAGCACTATCAGCACGATGACCGCAATCGCTGCCAAAACCAATGGCTGTTTCAGCCAGGACTTCTTGACTTGTGTCGCACGGTTTGCCGGTCCCATGACATTTCAATCCCGAATGGCGTGCACGCCGCTGCCGCATCGCTTCTTTTTTACACGAGTGTCGTCGGAAGATCTCTCACGCTCCAGTAATGTGAGGTTTCATTTTGCATTACCCGGCGGACTGGCGGAATGCAATCTGCCTCCCGAGTGAGGATTCATTTTCTTCGCTCTGCCGGCTATTTTGATCCACCCGGCGTGACTCGGGGGCTGCTACCGGACGAATCCCATTCACTCTGTAAATCGCGTCAATCGCAGACGCGACCCGCGTCGCGACCTCAACTCCGGGATCAAACGAGGGCGACGAGGCCAGCCGGCGTGTCCAATTCAGAATCGCCCGGCCTCCCCAATCATCCGGCGGCGCCGCCAATAATCTTCGCGAGCGGTCGAACAAAAACTGTTCGGCCATGAAGTCATGAAAGGAGCCTTCGACATTCCGAAAACTGGCACCGCCGCGTGTTCCGAGGAAAGTGGCGCCGATCCGGGCATTGCAACCGAGCGCTGCCTTCCAGGAGCAGGCCACTTGAATCGCCGCGCCTCTAACGAGCTGGATTTGGACGGCCGCGTAATCGTCGGCTTCACGCGGGTCGCCAGAGCCATTCCATCGGGATCTTCCGTCCGACAGCGTGCCGCGAGCGAGCACGTGACCGTTCACATTTTCGATTCCAGGAGAATCGAGGCACCACAACGCCAAATCGAGGAGATGAGTGCCAAGCTCCCTGAGACAGCCGCCCCCCGACAGCCCCGCGTCGTCATATCCGGCCTTGCCCGGGCTGTAGGCATTATGGAACACCAACTCGACTGCGTAGATCTCGCCCAATTGACCTTCGCGAATGAGCCGGTGGATCGCCTGGACACCTTTCGTATGCCGATAGAGAGAGTCGAGGCCGAGCAATCGCCCGGCCTGCCGAGCCGCCTGAATGACCGCATTCGTTTCCGTGCCCGTCCGGGCCGGGGGATTCTGGCAGAACACCGCGCATCCCGCCTTCAAGGCCTCTATCGCTTGCTCCCCGTTCAAGCCGCCCGGTGTGGCCATCACGATTCCGTCCAATCCCAATCCCAGCAACTCGTCCAGGTTCCGCACCAACTCGGCGCCGGCAACCACTCCCGTCGCCGTGGCGTCCGAGCCAGAGTTTGGATCGGCGATTGCGCATATCTCCCCCAGCCCGCTGCGAGCAATCGCCTGGAGGCGGCATTGGCCTTTACGGTCGAGCCCGAGAAAGCCGAGCCGCGGTTTGAACAACGATTGATCCGACTCCATCATAATGAAGCAACATTCTCTTGAGATCGCCGGACTGCTATTACGACGGCGATCCCCTGCTCGACTCCGCAAAAGCGGCAAGCCTTAAGTTCGTCGTATGCCTCATTTGTTCAGCACAGGATGTGCCGCATGAACCTCTGCCGCCAACGCATGCGCTTGCAGGCTCGCACCGAGATCCTGGGCAATCACCCCGATGCAAAATGCAGTTTGATCGAATTTCCCCGGGGCTTCCCCCGGCCCGGGAAAACGCGGGTAAGTTCGGGTTCTTCAGTCGAAACCGGGGCTTGATCCGCGGCCAACCTGAGGCACTTTTGTGAACCATGGAACCGGGGAAAGAAAAACCAGCCCGGAGATCCCGGCCGCGATTGCGTCGACTGGGAGTGATTCTGCTGGCCGTGGCTGCGCTCCTCGGCGCCGGATGGATCATGTTGCCGCGGGTGCTGCGGGGTTACGTGAATCGGACCCTCGATCGAAGTCCGCTCTATGCCGGAAACATAGGCAGAGTCCATATCCAACCTTGGCGCGGCGCCTACTCGATCGAGGATGTCCGCATCAATAAGACGACGGCAAACATACCCGTTCCATTGTTTGCCGCCAAACGTGTCGATTTCGCCCTTCAATGGCGGGGCCTGCTCCATCGTCGCCTGGTAGGTCGTGTGTTCATGGTCCAACCCGAGATTCATTTTGTGGATGCCGCGACCCCGGCGGAGACCCAGACCGGCGCCGAGGGATCGTGGTTACAGATGATTCAGGATCTATTTCCCTTCGCGATCAATCTGACGGTGATCGAGGATGGCCTGATTGAGTTTGGCGTTTACTCCGGTGCGAATCCGATGACGGTTCGCCTCACCCAGGTTCAGGCTTCGATTAACAACCTGAGCAATATTCTCGACGAAACGACGCCGTTGGCTGCGACCGTCGAAGCTACGGGGCTGGCGATGGATCAAGCCCATTTCGAATACCACATGACCCTCGATCCCGCTTCATATCATCCGACATTTCACCTGGCCGCGCGCCTGTTGGGTCTGGATGTCACGAAGGTCAATGACATGGCCATGGCATACGGCAACTTTGACTTTGAGCGCGGCTGGTTCGATCTGGTGATCGAAGCCGATGCCAAAGAAGGCCAGCTCACCGGTTACGTCAAACCGCTCTTTCGTAATCTCCAGGTCTTCAGCCTCAAACAAGACATCAAAACGGATAACCCGCTCCAATTCTTCTGGCAGGCGCTGGTGGGCGCGGCCGCCAGCCTCTTTAAAAACCAACCGCGCGACCAGTTCGGCACTTTGATTCCGTTCAATGGCGACCTCTCCCGATCGACCTCCATAGACCTCCTCGCCACGGTGGCAAATGTCCTCCGCAACGCCTTTGTCCGCGCCTACCTTCCCCAACTCGAACCGACCAATGCTCCGGCCGGGCTCCTGCAATTCGAAGCCCCGGATTTCACGGAGTTCCTCTCTACCGTGAAGGAATTTTGAATCCGGCCTGAAACCCACAAAGAAGACAGTCATGATCACCCCCAATACGATCCCTGCCGTTCGCACTCTTCGTTGGCTCCTTCTCGGTGGCATGCCTGTGTGCCTGCTCTGCTTTACCGGGTGTGGCTTTGGGGGTGGAAAACGGCAAAACGACCAGTTCTTCACTTCCGGCAGCCGGGAGGCCGACCAGCGCGCGAGTCAGCGAATGGCCAAGGCGGAACAATTGGAAGGCCCGGAGGCTTCGACAGGATCTGACGAACCCACGTCCGGCCCCGGTGAAAATAATGAAAGACCGGCTCTGGCCGAGGGCAAAATAACCCTGTTCGATCGCCTCGGCGCCAATGAGGGGATTTCGAGGATCGTGGCCGATTTTGTTCAACGCGCGCTGGCGGATCCGCGCGTCAACTGGCAACGGAAGGGCATCGAACATGGCTTCCTTCGTCATACCCCGGTTGTCGATTGGATGCCCACGCCGGCGAATATCGCAACCCTCAACCGGCACCTGGTTCAGTTTCTGGGAGTGACGACAGGCGGCCCCGCCCGGTACGACGGCAAAGAGATCCAATCCACCCACGCGGAGATGCGCATTACCAATCCGGAATTCGATGCCGTTATCGGGGATTTGAAGGCGTCGCTCGACCGGCTTCGCATCGCCGATCGCGAACAGAAAGAGTTGCTCGCCATCGTTGAAAGCACCCGTCCCCAGATCGTAACGGAACGCTAAGAAAGCACCGTTTTGCCAGGAGATCCAACTCACCCAACGTGTGGTAGTAGCTCGCTCCCGTCGGCCTGGTTTGCAGGCTCCTTGTTTCCGGAAACCAACCCACGCAAAGAGATCGTAGTATCACCGAATTAATTTGGGGAGAGTGGTGGTCAATGCCGGGATATAAGTGATCAGCAATACTCCGATCAAAAGCACCACCAACATGGGCAGGACCGAGCGGGCGACTTCAGGCAACGGCTTGTTAAATCGATACGAGGAGAGAAACAGGTTCATCCCGACCGGCGGCGTCAGATAGCCCAACTCAAGGTTCGCCAGAAAGATGATGCCGAGGTGAATGGGATCCACGCCAAATTGAAGCCCGATCGGCACGATCAGGGGTACCACCACCGCGATTGCCGAGTAAACGTCCATGATACATCCCACCACCAGCAACAGGATGTTCAACATCAGCAGGAATACCCAGGGCGAATGAATGTTCGCCGTGGCCCATTCGACCAGCCGATCCGGGACCTGCTCGATGACCAGGTAATTCGTAAAGCCCATGGCGACCCCGAGTATCAATAACACCCCACCCACCAGCAGCCCGCACTCGGTCATCACTCGGGGAACATCGCGGAAAAACCTCAGATCGCGATAAACCCAGGTCTCGACCGCAAATGCATAAAACGCGGTGATTGCGGCGGCTTCCACGGGAGTGGCCTTACCGCTGAATAAGGATCCCAACGCGACCGCCGGCAGTAACAATTCCCATTTCGCCTCCCACATCGCGCGCCCGGCCTCGGCGGTTTCGAACCGGCGTTGTCCCGCGCGCACCCGCGGTCCCGCGCGCACTCCCCACCAGGCGGTCAGTCCCACGAGCAGAAGGCCCGGAACGATTCCGCCCAGAAACATCTTCTGAATGGTCACTTCTGTCGCCGCGCCCATATTGACCGCGATGTTGCTGGCCACGATCGCATAGAAGATCAACGGCAGGCAGGGCGGGAATAGCAGACCGAGCGACCCTGCCGAGGTCAATAGTCCCAGCGCGTTGCGTTCGCTGTATCGGGCCGCCAACAGCACCGGCATCAATAAACCGCCCAACGCAAGAATCGTCACCCCTGAGGCCCCCGTGAACGAGGTGAAGAAGGCGCAAACCAAAGCCGTTACCACCGCCGGCCCACCGCGCACGCTCCCGAACAGCGCCTGAAACACTCGCACCAGCCGCCGCGATGCCCCTCCCTCGGCGAGAAAATAACCGGCTAATGTGAATAGGGGGATCGTGGGAAGTGTGGCATTGGTCACCAGGGAGTAGTGCTTGAGGGGCACCGAAGCGATGGGGAATTCCATCCCCCAGAGAAGAATCAATGCCGCGCCACCGATCATCGTGAACACCGGCGCGCCGAGAATCGTTGCCAACAGCAGGATAATGAGTGCAGGCAGGACCATCTGTTCGGGTGGAATCGCCCCCTGCAAGGCCGCAACCACAAGTATCGTGGCCGTCCCAAAAGTCGCCGCCCGCACCCAGCCGCTTTCCGATACCCCCCAGATCAGACGCAACGCGACCAGGCCGAATCCGATCGGCAGGACCAGTTGCATCGCCCAAGCCGGGATGCCATAGGCGAGCTCACGCGGGAAGGCGATCTCCGTGCGCACAAACTGCACGCTGGCGACCAGTAGATAGAATGTGACCGCCGCACCCGCGGCGTGGCTGAAAACTTTCGCGGCGGTTTTCACTGATCCGCGCAGGAAATGAGCAAGAGTGGAGAGGGCAAGCAGCCTGCCTTCCCGGGCGGCGATCGCCCCGCCAATCATCCCTACGCACAAGGTGAAGTGCTGAACGAACGGGATTGACCCAGAGATGCCGGTCCGAAATGGGCGGAGTAAAACCTCGATCAGGGGCAGCACAATCAGCGCGCCAAGACAGAACACCAGGACCAGATTCTCCGCCTGTCGGAAGAACCCGCGCCATCCCGGGGGTGAGTGGCTAAGGGCCGGCCCTGGAGTATCCATGTTCGGCTAATGAGGGGTCGCCCGGTATTCCTTCAGGAGTCGCTGGACCTCGTCAAAAACATCCGTCGGAACGATCGTGCCTCGAATCCTGGGATACGTCTCCGCCGCCGCCGCCTCCCAGCGCGCCACAAGGTCCGGCGTCAAATGATGCACCTTCAGGCCCCGCTTCTCCATCGCGGCAACGGCCTGTTCACCCTCTTTCCGCCCGTTTTCCTGGATTTCGCGGCCGGCAACATCGGCCGCTTGCTCGAGGGCTCTGCGCGTCTCGGGCGGGATGCCTTCCCACACCGATTTTTTAATGACCAGACCTCCCACGAGCACCGCCCATTTGAGGTCGAGCATGTAGGGCGCATAGGTTTGAAACTGGCTGCGTGCCGCATAGATCGGGGGGACACTGACGGCGTTGATCAATCCGGTCTGGAGACTGGTCAGTATGTCCGCCGTCTCAAGCGGCACCGGGTTGTAGCCGAGTCCTTTCATGATATCCACCTGGTCCACGCTCCCGGCCCAGACAAAAATCTTCCGTTGCTTCATCTCTTCGGGAGTTGATATCGGTTCTTTGAAGAAATACCGAACCCACCCGGTGTCCGCCCAAAATAACATGACAAAACCCTTCTCCGCCAACCGACGCTCCATCAATGGTCGCAACCGCTGATTGACATAGTCGAACTCGGCGAAATCTCGAAAGGCCAACGGAAAATTCTGGAGCCCCGCCACACCCGGTTCGATTTCCGAGAGCCCGACCGCAGTCAGCAATCCTGCCTGCAGCGTGCCGACACGCATCAGCCGAACCATATCCGACTCGCCACCCTGGGTTCCATCGGGATAGATCACCAAGCGCACTCCACCACCGGGCGCCTGGCGCCATTTCTCGGCCATCGCCTGCAGCGATTGGTGATAGATCGATCCCCTCGGGGCCAGCGTCCCCAGGCTGACCCGCGTAGCGCCTGCCGCATTCACGGCCAGGGAAGTAAGCCCCGACCAGACCCCAATCAGGCCGATCACGATGAACGCCCGGAATGGCTTCCATTTCTTCAGATTGATACTCGTCATTCGTTTACCTCTTCTCTTGTCGGGGATTGTCATGATTTCCCCGTCACGCCCGTTCATTCTCTCGGAGCCAGCAAAAAAAGATCTTCGGTCTGCGAGAGCAACCAGGTGGCCCGACGTTGCATCACGAGATTCGCCAGTCGCCATTCGGGCCGGGCATCCGGATCGATGGCCAACGCCTGCTTCAATAACGCTCGGAACTCGGCCACGTCCTGGTTTTGCACGCTCACCGCCTCGGCCAGCGCCACCAGCGGCGCCGCCTGTTGCCCGTCGGTGAGTTCCATGGCGCGCGCAAAATGAGCGCGGGCGCGGGTCTCGGGGTTGGTTTTGACGCCTTGGCGGCTCAGTTCGTAACTGATCAAAAAGGTATGGATCGCTCCATGATCGAAATCGGGATTCAGGACCAGGGCTCGGTCAATCAACGCCTCCACAATCGCCAGGTCCGCAATCAGATCCGGATCATCCTTCAGCACGGATGTCGCCGCTGCCCATGAGACTGCCGTCCAGTAAAGGAGCGGGACATCGGGCTTACGCGCCTTGAGCAGCGCCTTTTTCGGATCGCCCCGCAGGGCCTTGATCATGCCGGAGTGTGCCGATTCCAGACCCCGCAATCCGTAGTCGCGCGCCCGGATATAAAGTCGGCGGGCGCGAAGACGCATGCGATGCGCCTCGGCATAATCGCGCGCCTCGGTCTCGTCGGCCTCCTGCTGCACAAATGCGTAGGCATACTCCGTGAAACCACTCGAACTGGCGAACAGGAGACCTTCGTGATCGGGACTTTCAGCCAGGAGACTCTCCATGAGCTTTAACGCAAACGGCACCGCGGCCTTCACCAACTCCGGATCATCGTCCGACGCGAAGGTGGTGCCGCTTTCCGCCAACGCATCGCCCAGTTTGTTCACCGCCATTTTTCGTACGGAACAACCCCCTGCCAGACAAAGGCCAAATGCCAGGAGCATCCGCCAGAATCTGCCGAAGGCAACGGCGTCGCCCCGTGCCCAACCCTTGATTCGATCGCCGCGCATTCCTTGTGCTGTCATCGTGACGCAACACTGTGGTCTTTTTGCGCCTCCGACGCAACTCCCCATCCAATCGGATGGGCCCGAATGCGATCCGATGCACCTGTTTGCAGAGAGGTGCCGATGCCGGGCAGGGACACCTCGACCCGATGTCTGTCTCTCTATTCTGCGGGTGGGCCCGATGTCCCTTTCGCCCCCGCCCCCGGCGCGATCCGTTTAAGCTTAGAGGACTCGCCGAAGGCTTCGTGGACATGTTTCCGCACGAACTCCTGTAGTTCCTTCGTTGAGGCCGTGATTACCATCCCCTGCTCGCCACGGTCCACGTGGGCGATTTGCTGATCATTTCCCTCCAACTCTTTTTTGACCCAATCGGGATCCATGAACGCCATGGTCAGGTCCGGTTCAATGGCGTCGACCCGGGCGAAGGTATGCACCGGCAACCAATGGAACTTGTAAAAATCATTGCGATCCATCGCCTTCATTGCCTCGTCGTCGGGATAGAAGTCCAAAAAGAGCTGATCACCCAGGCGCAGCAGATGCACCAGGAACTCGCCCCGTTTCCCTTCTTCTTCGTAGATCAACCGGTAGGCCTTTTCGCCCGCCAGCTCGAATGTCCATCGCTCGTTACCTTCCTCCCGTTCCATCCATACACCGGCCAGTTTCGGTTCAAACACCAAATCTGCCTCGGTGTAGAGGGGGTTGAGAGATTGCACGCAACCCACCCACATAAGCCCGGTCATGGCCAGGCCCGCCCATTTTGATATCGCTTTCATTATTGAGAGTTCGCCCGCCGTTCACGCCTTCTTTCAACGAACTTCCGTTGGCCGCGATCACAGAGCGGCATGCTGCCAGGTATGCAGAAAAATTTTATAACGGGAGTCGTCGAAGGTGCGCCAGGAATTGCGAAGTGAATGCTCATCCAGGCGCTCGCAGCCCAGGCGCGGGCCGGGCGTTCGCCCAAGCCAGCTGTGCATGCCGTTTACGCCTATTCTGCAGGGACCAGATTCATATCCTGCGTGTAATACAAGATCCGGCCGCAATTCGAACAGGGCACTAATTCCTGGCTGGTCTGGCAGGAGATCAGGATTTGGGCGGGCAACCGCATGTGACATCCCCCACACACGCCATGCGCAATACCCACGACCACCCGCTCGCCTTTATTACGGCGCAACCGTTCGTACAGCCGGAGCGTATCCGGGTCGGCGTCGCTTGCCAACTCTGCGCGCTCCGCTTCCAGCCGGCCCAGCTCCTCCTGGAAATTCTTCTCGCGTGAGTCGATGTCGGTCGTTTGCTGTTCCATGTCCCGGCGGGCAGTTTCACTGGAGAGCTGTCCCGCGACGACGTCCCCTTGCGTCGACTCTGCCTGCTCCATCAAGGCCAGTTGCTCATCCTCGAGTTTCACGATGGCGGACTTGGCCATGGAGATCTCGTGGGCCAAAGCCCGATATTCCTCATTCTTCTTGGTTTGGAACTGTTGGATCGAGTATTTCTCGATTTGCTGTTTCTTTGCTTCCACCTCCAGCTCGAGCCGTTTGCGATCGCTTTCGATCTGGCGCAATCGCAATCGGGCGGCATTCAAATGTTCATCTGCCCGTTGCAGCTTGGTCTGCGCCGAACGACGTTGGGGATCGAGTGCGTGCAATTCATGCTGTAAATAGGTGATCTTGCGATCCCGATCTTGCAGAACCAGGAGTTTCTCGATCGCTTCCAGCATCGTGTGCCGGAGGTTATCGGTCGCTCCCAGGCAAGTCAACCGCCCTTCCGTCCCGATTTGGTCCGCCACGAAGAAACGCCGGAAAAATCTCTCACGCGTCCGAACCTGCACTCCACACGCATCATCCCACCGGGCTGTTCCCCGGTGACACCGACTCCTGCCGCGGGTTCGCACATGCCGTTGTCCCGGAACGCGTCCCCTCCTTCATCATGAGCATCCGAATGACGTCGCCTGCACTGTAGCTCATCCGACCGCGCGACACGAACTGTGCAATGTCGCTCACGTCATTTCCCGCCGTGACCAACGGCAGCTCGCGCCGGCTTTCGTCCCGCGGCTGTCCCAAGCCGACCGTCGCCGGCAGCCCATTGCAAACGCATTTCCGCCCGACAGTATCTTCGATCGCCCCGCCCTTTCGAACGTAATCCTCAACGGGCTCCGAAGGGCATCGATAACCCACTGTCCCGTCGGGGCGCCGATACAGGTGCCGCAGATATCCCAGGTCACAGATCCGTTCTCGACTCGTGTAATCTGTGGATTGCGACATCGTCCCTTCCAGCTGCACCACTTTGAAAGGGAACCCCGTCGGAGATGCCACCGGATCGGTGAACACTCTCGCCGCGCCTGCCTGGCTCAGGGCAATGGCGCGTTCTTTGATCTCCGCGGTAATCCCCGATTCCTCACAAAAGGCGAAAGCCGTGCCGACCTGGATGCCTGTGGCTCCGGCCTCAAGCGCCGCCGATAACCCGCCCGGTCTCCCATAAGACCCGGCCAGCCAGAACGGCAAACCGAGCCCGCGGATCTTCTCAAGATCAGGAGTATCTCGGGGGCCATAAACCGGTTCACCCTGGGCGCTCAATTGCAGGGGTCCTCGCGGAGGTGCGTTGTGCCCTCCGGCAGTGTCTCCTTCAACTACAAATCCATCTACGCGACCGCTGGACTTCTTGGCCAAGGTCATCGCCAGGGTTGCCGAGCTGACGATCCCCAGGAACTTCGGCCGTTTCAATGGCGGCAATAGTGCGGCAAATGCCCGGGGATCGAAGGTCGAAAAATATTCCTCTCCCGGGCCGGCACCTTGCACATCGATCTTCAGTTCAGCGATTTCGCCCTGAGCAAGGCGATCCAAAGCCCCGGGAATGGCGCGCGGTATGCCGGCTCCCATCAGGACGTAATCAACCCCCGCCAACATGGCGCCAAATAACGATGGCAGCGTCGGCAGTTGGATCTTTTCGAGCAGGTTCACTCCCACCAGGCCGTCGTGGCCTTCCTTGGCCAAAAACACCTCGACGAAGTTCGCCAATACGGTCAACTCCAGCAAAGCCGATCCCGGCGCCAGCACGGGCATCGGCGTCAGTCGAAATGAAACCGTTTCGACCTTAGGGACCGGGCTGAAATATGCAGCCAGCACGCGATCAGCGACGCCGGGTACCGGGAAATGGCTGAGGGCATGTCGTAGTTTTCCATCCGAATCCCCCAGTTGCAGACGACGAGCCAGCGTTACGGCCAAAGCTGTTCCGGAAACCACCCCGAGTTGACCCAGTTGCGAAACAGTGCGCGCCAATAACCAGCCCGAAACGGCCACACCCATCCCGCCTTGAATAATCAAGGGCTCCGCAGTCAATGGCGCCTCGCAGGAATGCATGAATTGCAACGGCCCCCTGTTGCTTGACCCCGATCAAGGTTTTCTCTCATTTGAGCCGCCAGACGATCCGCGCCTTGTTGAGGTCATACGGCGACATCTCCATCCGAACGCGGTCACCCACCGTCAATCGCACGTAACGCTTCCGCATTTTGCCCGAGATGGTGGCTAACACTTCATGTTTGTTGGGTAACTCCACCCGGAACATTGTCCCGGCCAGGACCGTCCGAATCTGACCTTCGATCACAATCGCCTCTTCCATGATAATAACTCGACGCGCAGACTCGTTACCGTGTTCCAGAACGTTCTCGACAGCCGAGTTTCAAATCCACATCGAACCCATGTGACGTCCGAATGAAGATCTACCAAACCCTGGAAGGCAGAGCCAGGGCGCTACCCTACCGGCATCCCCCCCGATTGCAATAGTCATTTCGGAAAACTTCCAGTGCCCGCACCCCCGGTGGTGCCTGGCTTTTGAACGCTTTATGCGGCCCGCGGTCCAATCTAGCGTGCATCGTTTGAGCGAAAGCGGATCACTACTGTTCCTGATATGCGTGGCCCTCCCGGCCGTCGCGTTCGTCGCTTATCTCGCCGTCGATGGCATTCGCAACATTCGCCTCCGCCGCCGGCATCGACGCCACCGTGACCAAACGGTCTGACGGTGCGCACCGCCTGATTTCCAACCCCGTTTTCCGCATTGACAAGCCGCCGGTCCGCCGCGATCGGTAATCTCCACCAGAAAAGCGCTTTATCAAAAGGAGTCCTATGATCCATCCTGAGCTCGTCCTCCGCCGATCACGTCGCCGCTCGCAAGGTTGGCATCCCACTTATTGGCGCAACTGCCGCCACGGTGGTGGAAGCCACGAAGAATCCGTGCTCCTGGTGCTGGGTATGGTGAGTCAATCTGTTGCTTCCCGCGCGCGCCATGGAAAACTGAGCTCTGTCGCTGCGGTCAATTGAATCGCACCGTGTCGATCGATCTCCGGGTGTCTCTTCCTGTCAGGAGCAGATATCTTTGCCGCGACCTTTGTCGCGCCGCCCGTCGCCATAATCGAATGTCTATCGCCTTTACTGCGGGTTTAACTGCCCTTACGGGATGCTCCTTCGCCATTGGCTGTTTGGCTCAAACAACCCAACCCACCGATCAGTCGGTCCTCCCGCACAGTGCCCCCGTTGAACCCGAGGCCGCCCTCGCTACGTTTCGGGTCCGCCCAGGCTTTCACCTCGAACTCGTCGCCGCCGAGCCGTTGCTTCGCGATCCCATCGAATGCTGCTTCGATGAAGACGGGCGATTGTATGTGGTCGAGATGATCGATTATTCCGAACTCCGCGAGGTCCAACCGCACCTTGGTCGAGTTCGATGCCTCGAAGACCTTAATGGCGACGGCCGGTTCGACAAGAGCTCGGTTTACGCCGACGATTTGCCCTGGCCAAGCGGGGTGATTTGTTGGGATGGCGGAATTTTCGTAGCCGCTACGCCCGATATCCTTTATCTCAAGGATACTAACGACGACGGCAAAGCCGACGTCCGCCAAGTCGTTTTCAGCGGCTTTGCCAGCGATTACGCCCCTTACCGCACCAACCAACTCAACGTCCAGGCGATGCTCAACAGCTTTCGCTGGGGACTCGACAACCGCATCCACGGCGCTACCGGTCCCAATGGCGGCAAGGTCTACTCACCGCTTCATCCCGAGACCCCGCCGCTCAATCTCCGTGGGCGTGATTTCGCCTTCGATCCTCGTTCCCTGAAGCTGGCGGCCGAAGCCGGTGGCGGTCAATACGGCCTCTCTTTTGATGATCGCGGTCGGCGGTTCACTTGTAATAACAGCGATCATATTCGGGTCTTCATGGCCGAGGCCCGCTACACTACCCGCAATCCCTGGTTCTCATTCCCGCCCTCCCTCGCCAGCATCGCCGCCGATGGTCCTGCGGCCGAAGTGTTCAGGACCAGCCCGGAAGAACCATGGCGCGTCCTGCGCAGCCAATGGCGCGTGGCGGGCAGGGTTCCCGGTCCCATCGAAGGCGGCGGACGCTCGAGCGGCTATTTCACGAGCGCGACCGGAATTACCATTTATCGCGGCGACGCCTGGCCCACCGGGTACCTGGGCGATGCCTTCATTGCGGATTGCGGCAGCAATCTAATCCACCATAAAAGAATCGACTCGGATGATGTCAAACTCACCGCTCGCCGTCCCGACGACGAACGGGGTACCGAATTCGTCCAGGGTTCGGACGTCTGGTTTCGACCGGTTCAGTTTGCGAATGCCCCCGACGGCACGCTTTACGTCATCGACATGTACCGCGAGATCATTGAACACCCATGGTCCCTTCCCCCGGGGATCAAGGAGCAGCTCGACCTCAACCGAGGCAATGATCGCGGTCGCATCTACCGCATTCTGCCGGATGGATTTCAACCGCGGCCAGCCCCACGACTGAGCTCGGCCGACACGATTGAATGGGTCCGGACCCTGTCCCATCGCAATGCCTGGCACCGCGAGACTGCCGCCCGTCTCCTTTACGCCCGTCAGGATCGCGCCACCGCGCGCCCGGAACTCGAGAATCTCCTGTTCCATTCCGATTCGCCTCTCGGTCGTTTGCACGCCCTTTACGCCCTCAAGGGACTCTCCAGCCTCACCATTCAACATGTCGCAAAAGCCCTCGCCGACCCGGACGACCGCGTCCGGGAACACGCCGTCAAACTCTCGGAGCGTTGGCTGCAGGAACCGGGAACTTCGCCCGATGCTTTACGGACCGCTCTACTTGGTCTGGTGGATGATCCCAGTCCGCACGTTCGCTATCAGCTGGCTTTCACTATGGGTGAGTTCGACCATTCGGACCGAATCCCGGCCCTCCTCAAAATCGTCCGGCATGACCCTGCGTCTCCCTGGATCCGTGCGGCGGTCCTCAGTTCCCTTGCCAGAGGCGGCAGCGAAATGTTCCAACTGGTTGCCAGCAGGCTCGCACAGTCCGATGCCCCGGCCGATTATCCATTCCTCGAGGAATTGGTCGAGGTCCTCGGCGCCAGGAATGCCCCCGCCGATGTCGATGCCATCCTCGATTTGGTCCACCACGCCGAACCCGCTCTCGCCTTTACTCTGGTCCATGCCCTGGGCCAGGGCCTGCAACGCGCTCGCGCGCCACTGCCCGCTGGCCAACTCGAACCTGTCCTGGCTCGGGCATCCACCATCGCCAATGATCGATCCGCGCCCGAAACAACCCGCATCCAGGCCATCGAACTGCTCGGCCTCAGCAAATTCTCCGAATTCGGCATTCAATTGCTCGACTTGCTCCGGATCGAAGAACCCCAGGGCGTTCAGTCCGCCGCACTCCGCACCCTTGGCCGTTTCCCGGAATCTGCGGTCGGGTCGACCCTGGTCTCCGCCTGGCCCACGCTCACGCCGCGGTTGCGCGTTGAAGCCCTTCACGTTCTCCTGGCCCGGACCGACCGGGTTGAACGCCTGCTGGAAGCCATCCGGGCGAAGGCGATCCGGCGCAGCGATCTCTCTTCCCTGCAACTGGACTTTCTCATGAATTACGGCGACGCCCGCATCCGCTCCGAGGCAGTACCGGCTGTTGGCGGGCGGGCCATCGGCGTCTCACGAGGAGAAGCTGGCCCAATACCGTCCCGCCTTGGAACTGCAAGGTGACGCCGTCCATGGCCGGTCGATCTTCACTCTGCGGTGCGTATCCTGCCACCGATTGGGAGGGGAAGGCTATGCCCTCGGACCGGACCTCACCAGTGTCCGAAACGCGGGCAAGGCGAAGTTGCTTCTCGGGATCTTGAATCCTGGCGCGGAGGTGTTGCCTCAATACCTGGCCTATGAAGTTGAGACGCTCGATGGAGAAAGCCTGCTGGGCATTGTGGTCAATGAAAGTGAGGTTAGCATTACATTGCGCCAGGCCTACGCCCTGGAAACCGTCCTGCACCGCAACCAGATCCTGCATATGCGCAGCCAGGGCACTTCAATCATGCCGGAGGGCCTCGAGACCGATCTCACCCACCAGGACATGGCCGACCTCCTCGAATTCGTCGCCACCGCGTCTCCTTGACCTTTTTCGCGCCTTACTTCCCAACCTTCAAATCGCCCAGCGGACCGCCGCCGGAGGGCCGAGTTCCGCCGGAGGGCCGAGTTCCGCCGGAGGGCCGAGTTCCACGAGGCCCCATAATCCCGCCACGAGGCCCCATAACCCCGCCACGAGGCCCCATAACCCCGCCACGAGGCCCCATAACCCCGCCACGAGGCCCCATAATCCCGCCACGAGTCCCCATTATCCGCCCGCGTCACTTGGAGGCGCCTCCTCAGCCACGGGCGACAACAATTCCGTGATGGCCCGCTTGAGCTCCCGTTCTGTTGGTGGTCCCACGCGCGACATCGTAGGCTCATAACCGCCTTCACCCAGGGCCGCATCGGTGCAGATATAACCGGGACCGCTTTCCCCATAGGCGGCCACGGCCACGAACCCGTTTGGCCGCAGGCTCTCGGCAAAGAGTTGATACTCGATGAACGCTTCTCCCGGCAAATGCACGAGACACACCGGCCCAATCCGTAGCGCACTCACCAGCACTGTCGGATCGCTTCGAAGGCGCTCGAGCCATGCCAAATCCAACGCCCCTTCAAGGCGGTCAATGGCCGCCGCGTTCGTATTCGACATCCGGGATCGCGCCCGTTCCTTACTCCATTCCGGCTCCGTACGCGCGAAAAAGCGCACGCGGGCATTTCGCCATACCACGTGATCGACCGGCACGCGGGTCGTATTTGACACCGCCTCGCGCATGGCGCGGTAAATCCGATCGGTCAACGCCTTGCGATCCTCCGGCGTTCCTTGATTATATTTGCCGGCGGTAATGTTCCCACCGCATCCCGTGAAGTAGATCTGCGGCACGCCCTCTTCCCTTTCTAATCGTTCACGGGCCAAGCCGACTGTGTCGGAGGTAGCCCGACCATCGCCGTAATAGCTCATGGGATGGCTCGCGTAGTAATGCATCCGCGCCAGGGGCTGATCACCGTCGTAGAACGTTATGGTCCGTAACCAGGGGTCGATCAATCCTTCCGGGGCGGCGCGTAACACCGGGTCCTTGGTTGAACTGTAACGCACATGGATCTTACCGTCCGCCAATCTCACCCTGCGATTGGCGGCAAAGTGTTCCACCCGGGCCTGGCCATGACCGATCGACGTGCAGGACCGCATCCGACTGGTCGATTCATGAACCGCTGTCGCCAGACGGTCCGTAACCGCATCCAGAAAAGCCAAATCCAGGTGAGGCGGCGGGTCCCGGGTTGACTCCAACAAACGCTCGGCATTCGAGTCTGCGAGCGGGGCGTTGTGCTGATGAACCGTGTGAACCGTCACCCGGCTCTCGGAAGTCCCGGCCGCCCGGGCTAGTTTACTCCGGAATACTTCATACGCCCCGGTCTGGAGCAGGCACCAATCGACCGAACAAAGGACATAGCGATTGGTCCCATCGTCGAGCACGATTCCTTTGGCCAGGAGCGGATCATCCACCGCCATCAACGGCGGGATCCATCCGCCGCACAACGGATGTCCCAACGGCGGCGTCACATCACATCGGAATGTCGATACGCGCAACCCAGCCCCGCTTAATATGCCGCACATCCAAAACCCGAGCGCAATTCTCAATAGGATAGGCATCCCCTCCCTTTAGCACCACCGCATCTCCTCGCGCAATCCCGTTTGCGGACGCGGCAGCAATTCGCATTGTCCTGGGCATACCGGCATCCCTGCCGGCGCAATGGCCGACGCGTTCATTCGCCGCATTCGACAATGCCTGCACGACAACGAAGTGCCGTTGGTTCCCTTCAAGAAGGGCCAGCGCAAAGACACGTTTTCAAAAAGCGTTTGAAACGGTTTAAGCGCTCCGAAGGCGTCGTCTGAAAGGCCAATCGCAATCTTGATTCAAACGTCAGCGTTTGGAAGCCGCAGGGCACGCGGAAAAGCTGCTCGCCGGTGAGAACCGGATTTTGGAAATGATCGCCAAAAGCAGTCCGCTTGTGCCAATTCTGGATGCGTTGTGCCGGTTGGTGGAAGAAGTCTCAAGCGGTTCTCTGGCGCGGTGATGGACAGCACCGAACAAAAGGTCTCTCAGGACGCGGTCCGGGCCGCGAAAGCCCGCTTCGAAGGCATTCTTGAAATTGCTGAAGACGCAATCATTTCGGCGGATGCCAGCCAGCAGATTGTGCTGTTCAATCAGGGCGCGGAAGGAGAGTTTGGTTATGCCCAGGACGAGGTTGTGGGCAAACCGCTCGACCTGCTGTTGCCACAACGATTCGCTCACGCGCACCGCGAACATATCGAGATGTTTGGCAAATCGCCGCATCTCAATGCGCAAAACCAGGAGGTCGCCATCATCGCCGAGCGCAACCGCATGGCGCGCGATTTGCATCGCCGGACATTTCGTGCTCCGATCGAATCCCGGTGAGGGCACGGAAATCGTGATCGAGCTGAATCAAGTCAACCGCAAGAACGGAAGCCATGAGGACCGACAAACCTGAAAAGCAACAGGGTGACCCGGCCGAGCGCCGCCGCGCGACGAGCGACACCAGCGCGCCGGCAATCATCCGCGTGCTGATCGCGGAAGACCATACGGTCGTTCGCGACGGATTGGTTTCCATCATCAATCAACAAGCCGATATGCGTAAAACGAGTGCCGCCCTGAATGAAGGGCAAAAGGATTTTAAGCCCTGTAAAGGCGGCAGAACCGGGATTCGGAATGGTCAACGACATCGCGAATATGTAGCCTCTGATCATGCTGATGACATTGACCTCGACGCACGAGGCGGCGACTGACCTCGGATTTTTGCTCCCCAAGAAGCCGGCGCATCCGCAGTCATTCAGTCTTCCGTTTGGCAAGGCGCAGGATTTGTTCAACCTCCGATTCCATCTTGGACATCCATCCGTTGTTGCACTTGGTGCAAACGATCCTCGATTTGAAATTCAGGGAGACGAATCTTCTCTCGTCGAGATAGCCTTGGCCTTCCACGTAGCGTCCAACTTGAACCGGACATTTCCCGTCGCTCTCTGAGGAAATGCAGCGATGCAGCCATTGAGGCAGGTCATGCTCATGGCTGTCTGCGTTATTCGGACAGGTTGACCCAGGGCGGCGCTCGCGGACTCGCTTCGCCCTGGGCTATTTTCTTTCGGGCCTTTGGTCCTTTCAGATAGTCTCCGCAAAAGAATGACGATGTTCACCGAATGACACTCGCCATCCCCGGACTTTCCTTCGTCGTGCTGATTGCGTGTCGGGCTCAGGCCAAGGCGCGCATTTCCATACCGAGAAGCGGCTTGATTTTCCAGTATCACTGCATCACTGTATCAGCGTATGCGAACAACAGTGACTCTCGACGACGACGTGTTTGAAGCGGCCAAGGCGCAGGCTCAGGCTTCGGGCAAGCAACTGGGCGCGGTGCTTTCGCAACTGGCCCGGCGCGGGCTGCGCGCTTCCACGCGGAGCGCCACGAAAAGCGGCCTGCCCGTGTTCAAAGTCCAGCCCGATGCCGACATCATTCCCAGCAGCCGCGCAAAGGAACTGCTCGCAGAGGACGCGACGTGAAGGCCGCGTTGCTGGATACAAATGTCCTGCTCGCGCTGGCCTGGCCGAATCATCAGCACCATGCGCAAGCGCACGCCTGGTTTGCCGCCCATGCGAAGAAGGGCTGGGCTACTTGCGCCTTCACGCAGCTAGGTTTCATCCGGCTTTCATCCAATCCTGCTTACACCGCCAATGCGGTGTCGCCACACGACGCGGCGGCGCTGCTCCAACGGTGGACGCGCCTCAAAGGCCATCATTTTTGGCCCTCGCCCGCCGCGGACGGTTCCGCGATTTACGCCCATGCCATCGGCCATCAGCAAGTCAACGACGCCTGGCTGGTCGAGGTCGCCCGCCGGAATTCCGGCCGGTTGGTCACATTGGATTCCCGTTTGCCGGTTTATGCGACGAAGGCCGACATGGTCGAAGTGATTAAAACCTGATCCTTTCCAGGCTCGACGATTGAATGAAGCTCACCATCCCCGAACTTTCCTTTGTCGTGCTAATCGGCGGGTCCGGCTCAGGCAAAAGCACGTTTGCGCGAAAGCATTTCAAACCGACGGAGATTCTGTCCTCGGATTAGTCGGAAAAGGCGGCGGCTGGCGCGGATAGGATGGTCGGTTGAAAGGCTTTGCCACGGTTGAGTTTCATTCGGTCCGCTCCGGTTACGCCTGATACGGAGACGGTTCTTCTCGAAGTGCATCCGGTTCTTCCGCTGACCGGGATTGGCGCAGGAACAGGGCGCGATCTCGCAGCGCGTCCAACATGGCCAGTTTTTCCTCAATGGGTGCTCGATTGTTGCACGGAGGTATTGTTCCAATCGCGGCCGTTCTTCACCGAGCACCAGCACGAGGTCAAGCAGTCCGTCGCTCGGATTCGCATGGGGCGCGAACCGCAGCACGGGGCCGATGGACGGCGTATTCATGATTTCCAGCAACAACGAACTCCCCTCGACTTTTTGCCCGTCAAGGTGCATTTCGAATTCGCTCCCACGGAGTTCATTGAGCATCTGCCGAAGAAAATGCCGGCCGCCTTCTACGCCTTCGCACTCATCAACTGCATCGGGCACTCCATGTTCTTCATTCCAGGCACGGGTGGAAATCATTCGGGGAAACAACCCGAAGCCGGCTCCCTCGAGAAAGGGCCGCTCGCCCCATGGGCCCCGGGCCATTCCAACATCAAAAGGAACCGCCTGGGCCGATGGGAGCGCCCGAATGATTCCGAGGAAAGTCCCATTCAGGCCGAGCGATCGCGCGATGTTGTTGGCGGTCCCGATCGGCAGAATGGCCATGGGCACATTCCGATCCAGGAGCTGGAGCGCGACTTTCCGCACAGTCCCGTCGCCGCCGGCGATGACCACCAACTCGCCGGGGTCCTCAAGCGCCCGGACAAAGTGGTCGGATTTCGTCGATTGATAGTTGACCCTGTGGCCGGCGCGTTTCAATTGGGCGACGAGCTCGCTCCGGGTGATTTGCTGATTTCCGGCCTCAGACCATGCAAGGCCATTTCCGCGGGCTCAAAGAAGAGGAAACCGCCAAGTGCGGCGACGCCCCTGCCGCCCGAGCAAAGACAGAATCTTGGGAGGACAGAATCATGAAAAGGTAGTTACGGATCGGTCGGCTTGCTCTGCAAGAGGCGGGTACGTACCGTTATCCCGTGCCGGATGTTTGGAGCAGAAAAAAGCGTTCGGAGGTCAGATGAGTTTGTTCAGATGCCGGATCGAACGTTCTGCCTGATCGATCGTGCCGCATTCGACGGAGAGGACGATATCGCGCCGGGCCTGGCGACAGATCTTGATAACCTTCGCCCAGTCGATCACGCCATCGCCACAGGCGCAGCCTACCGCGGTCCCCGTGACTTTGCCGCGTTCGGAGGAGCCTTGTTCAACCGAAATATCCTTGGCATGGAGGTGGACGAGGCGTTTGACCACACGTTTGAGCCAGGTATAGGGGTCCTGGCCACAGAGGAAGGCGTTGCCGGTGTCGAAGTTGATCCCGATCGCCGGGCTCTTGACGAGCGCATGGAGCCGATCAAGGCCCTCCGGGGTTTTGCTGTACTGCTGATGGCATTCGAGACCGATCAAAACATTGCGGGGTTCGGCGATCCTGGCGGCTTCCATCAGGGTATAACGCATCAGCGTGTAATCCTCTTCCTCGCGCGTCCAGGACTGTTTGGGGCCTTCGTCCGTGTTGACCACCGGAGCGCCGCACTCGGCGGCAAACCGAATGGCCTGTTTGAGATACTCAACGCCGATCTCCGGCTTCGTGAGAGGCGTGTGGGCGGAAAGCCCGGAGAGTCGGACGCCGGCTTCCTCGCAAGCGCGCTTAAGCCGCAAGGGATCGTCGAGCATGGACACGCTATGGAAATAGCCCGCTTCGCTAAGCAGTTCGCGCCCCCAGTGGACCATCGGTTCGACGTGGGTGTAACCCAGTTTCGCGGCCTTTTGCACACCCCACTCGAACGTCTTATCCGCGTGTCGTACGAACTCGAGATTAATGCCGATGTGGATTTTGTTCATGGGCGAGGTTGTGGATTGGGAGTGAAACGCGCGAATGGACGCGTTGCGTGGCCTGGTTCCCCGGGATGGGTGGGTCTATCCGGCCGGCAATGGACCCGCGTGGTCTGGGGCAGGTCAAAGCGCGGTTTACGGTTGGCTGAACGATTCATACTGTCCGTCCAACAGATTTCGGGGCGTGCGTCCGGGTGATACCATCAACAAGTAACGCAGGCGCCAATGGTCGCCGTTACGATAGGTCAACGGCGCCTCGTCCAACCCCTGCGTGGCCGAGAGATACGTAAAGGGCTTTTGCATGGAGAAGAAACGGGCCCGCCCGGGATTCGAGGGATGGTTGAAAAGCGTGATTGTGAAGGGCCGGCCCTCCACCGGGTGATCGACTGCCATCCACCGCGCCGCGAGCACCCCCTGCACCCCGTCATCCGGGTAGGGAAGATTCTCCGAGTTACGCCGGTCGGCCACACCGTCCCAATCGGCACGAAATCGAATGCCCAGGCCATCATAGCTGGTGCCGGTGAGGATCACTTCAGATGCGCCTTCCCCGACTGTGAACTCGGACGTCCATTCGAGCAGAAGCCCACCCGTTTCGGAATCCACCGTGAGGGTGATGGTTCGTGTTTCCACCAGGAGCGCCATCGGCGTCGTATTGCGTTCCCCGGCGTCTCTAGCCTTGACCCAGTGCAGGACCTGTGAGAACCGCGCTCTCGGCCGGCCGGCGGCATCTTTTTTCACTTCGCGGGTCAGCTCCGCTTGCGGTATTTGGTGGCCTGCGTCCGGCGCTTCTTCCCAGAAATTAATGTCGTTGACCTGGATGCCATACATCAGTCCGTGGTGATGAACATGGTCGGGAGGCGAATCCCGCAGCAATTCCCGCCCATCCAGCGTGAATAAGTCGCCCACATACGGTTTGAACTGATTGGTGGAGAATGGATAGTTCAGCAGGGTGCGATTGTACTCGAGGATCTCAACCAAACGCGGTTCCGTATGCAGCCGAATGGAGGTCTCGGCCCAAGCGTTATGCGCGGCGGTCGCCCAGAATGCCAAGGCCAGACTGGCGGTCAGCAGGCCCCCTTTTGATCGGCGCAGGCGGATCAGTCGCGACCGAGAGCCGGGCGCATTGCCATGCGGTTGCGTCGTGGCCTTGAACGGGATTTGCGCGTTAAGCGAACCGGGGCGTCTCACCAGATCAGGAAATGGGATTTGAGCTTCCATGGTTTACGCCGGGGTCGAAGGTCCAAATGCCGGTTGGCGTCGCTGTCCCTGATAAAATGCTCGCGGATGGAATCCCACGTGAGCGGCCGATTCAAGCGGGCGGCGATGTCGCTGAGGTGACATAGAATATCGGCCTGGACCGCTTCTTCCACCGGACAAATGCTGTGTTTACGACTGCGCACCGCCTCGAGAAAATTGCCGGCATGATTCGAACTGCGCGGAAGTTGCACGCTTCCCGGGTTCGATTCAAGCAGGCCTTCGGGCGAGGTGCGGATCTGGGTGCGGTCCACCAGCACCCAACCGTCGGAACCTTCGAACGCGGTGCCGTGATCGACAATCCGGCCGTATTTCTTTTCCCAGGAAGTGAGATCGTTCATGGGATTGACCTGGTCGTAGCCGTTACGCGTAGCTCGATAGTTCAGGGTCACGCCATCGACGGAGCGGAACCGGACGTCCCATGCAATGGCGGTGTTGCAGGCGCCGTGTTCGGGGAATACCCCTTGTCCTTCGATCGCCAGTTGGCCGGAAAGGAGACCCGGATAGCCCCAATAGGCGATATCCAACGGGTGCACCCCCCAGCCGGCAATGAAACCGAGCGCGTAATCGGAATTAAACCACCACGTCTTCCACGCCTCGGGCACCGAGGTGTCAAAACACTTGTCCACCGTATACGGCGCGTTCGGCGCCGGACCGAGCCACAACTCGTAGTCCAGATCGGGCGGTACCGGGGCCGGCGTCGTGGATCCCCCCGGCCGACTGGCATTGCACCAGACATTGATGTTCTTCAGGGTGCCGACCCTGCCGTTCCGAACCAGTTCGCAGGCCTGGCGGAATTGGCTGCTCGATCGTTGTTGAGTGCCAAACTGAAATATTCGCCTCTCCTTCTGGACGACCTCCCGCAGGAGTTGATCTTCGGCGACGGAGAGTCCCATCGGCTTTTCCAGATACATGTCTTTGCCCGCGCGCGCGGCGGCGATGGCCATGCCGACATGCCAATGGTCGGGAGCTGCGATCAAGACGGCGTCGATATCTGATCGCTCGAGCAATTCCTGGAAATGATGGTAGGTAGAGCAGGCGTGATCCCCATATTTCTGGTTCACCTGCGCGAGCGCCTCATTGAGGTTGCGTTTGGCCACATCGCATACGGCCACAACCCGGCAGTCGTCCTGGGCCAGAAAATTACCCATTACGCCGCGTCCCTGGGGTCCCACCCCGATGCAGCCCATTTGGATACGGCTGTTGGGGGCCCTCTCTCCTCCCCGCCCCGCCGCAGCCGCGGTGATTATTGCGGGAGCCCCGGCCACCACACAAATGGAGCTGAGGTTTCGTTTCAGGAATTCACGTCGGGTAATCACAGGTTTCATAAGCCACGGGCGATGGCGGCGAGTTTCTAATAATCCTCATCGAAACGCAAAGCATTCTGTCAGGCGCACTCGACACACTTTGTTATGCCACCTAAACTCCGTTCCCACCGAAGGATATCATGAAGCTGACATTCCATGGGGCCGCAGGCCAGGTGACCGGCTCGGCCTATCTCCTCGAAACCGGCCAGACCCGAATGCTGATCGATTACGGCATGTACCAAGGAGGGAGGCAGGCCGAAGAACAGAATCGAACCCCGGTGGAGATCGACCCAGGGCGACTGGACGCCGTGCTTGTGACGCATGGGCACCTCGATCACACGGGACGTTTGCCGTTGCTCGGCAAAGCGGGTTACTCAGGCCCGATCTATGCCACCACCGCCACCCAACAGATCACCGAGCTCATCCTCAAGGATTCCGCCAAAGTCCAGGCCCAGGACCTCGAACGAATCAACCGGAAACGACTGCGCGCGGGCGAACCGTCGCTGGCGCCGCTTTATACCGCCAACGATGCCGAGTCGATCATGCGCCGTTTCCTGCCGGTTCCTTACGGTCAATTCGTGCCAATCGCTCCCGGAGTCCAGGCGCGCTTCGTCGACGCCGGACATTTGCTGGGCTCGGCCAGCATTGAACTCCAGATCCCGGCCGCGGACCGCTTTCGCACGTTGGTTTTTTCGGGCGATCTCGGGCCGAAAGGCAGCCCTTTAATGAAGGATCCGGTGGGCTTCACCCATGCCGATGCCGTCGTGATGGAATCCACTTATGGGGATCGCGATCACCGGCCGGTGGAGGAGACGTGCAACGAGTTCTTCGATCTGGTCAAACACGCGGTCGAGCGCCAAGGCAAGATCCTGGTGCCGGCCTTTGCCGTCGGGCGCGTCCAGCTGATTCTTTACCTCCTGGCTACGATGTTCCGGAAGCAAATGGTGCCGAAGTTCCCGGTATTCATCGACAGCCCGATGGCCATTGAAGCCACCCGTATCTATTCCCGGCACCTCGACTTGTTTGATGAGGACTTTCAGGCCATGCGCGAAGTCCATCCCCTCGCGGAAGACTTGAACACCGTCCAGGCCACCCCCACCGCAGCAGACTCCATGAAACTCAACGACGTCGCCGGCCCGTGCATGATCATCGCCGGTTCCGGCATGTGCACCGCCGGTCGGATCCTCCACCATTTCAAGCAAAACCTCTGGCGCGAGGCCACCGTTGTCATCATCGTCGGATTCCAAACCGAAGGGTCACTCGGCCGCGCGTTGATTGAAGGCGCCCGGAAGGTCTCGATCTTTGGCGAGAAAATCGCCGTCCGTGCCCGCGTCCATTCGTTGGGAGGCTTCAGCGCTCACGCCGGCCAGACGGATTTGATGAACTGGCTTACACCCCTGGCAACCTCACGCCCTCGACTCTTCCTTACTCATGGTGAAGCCAAGGGGCGAGAACCGCTCGCCCGATTGATTGAAGAACGCTTCGGTTTGGCCCCCGAACAACCCATGTTGGGCGCGTCCGTCGAACTGCCGTGACCGGCTACCGACGGCTTTGACACGCCCCTTCTCGCGGTGGAGTGCCTGAGTATCAGGGTTTACAGGTGGGTGAACGTTCCCCCTGACAGGGACTTTCACCCTGCTGTGGGTACGCCTTCACAGGCGCACCCGGAACAATGAGGGTTGTCGCCTGAGTTAGTGTTTGCTTCAGTAGGAGATCCGATTATATATATTCGGATTGCTGTGACGCTGCGCTTTCTCATTCTAGCTGGTCTCGGACTGGGCTGGTGCACCGGCGGCGGATGTCCCCAGACTCGGGCCGCCGCACCGGTGACTTTCGGCCGGGATGTGTTGCCAATCCTTACCGACAATTGCTTTGCCTGTCATGGGCCCGATGACAAGGAACGCAAGGCGCATATGCGATTGGACCGGAAGAAGGATGCGCTCGGGACCAACCGCCATGGCGAATACCCCATCAAATCCGGGTCATTGGAGGAAAGCCTCGTTTATCAGCGTATTAGTGCGACGGACCCCGAGGACCGGATGCCCCCGCCGAAGAGTGGCAAGAGCCTGACTCCGGCACAGATTGAGACGATCAAAAGTTGGATCAGCGCGGGAGCGATCTGGGAGGAACACTGGGCATTCGTTCCGCCCGAGCGACCGACCCCGCCGAGGATAGAACACCCGGATTGGATCCGCAATCCGGTGGACAATTTCGTGGCCGAGCGCCTTGAGCGGGAAGGGCTGGAGCCATCTCCCGAAGCGGATAAAACGACGCTGATCCGGCGCGCCGCGCTGGATTTGACCGGGCTGCCGCCGACGCCCAAGGAGGTCGACGCGTATTTGGCGGACGAGAGCCCGGAGGCTTACGAGCATTTGGTGGATCGATTGCTGGCATCGCCGGGCTATGGCGAGCAAATGGCGCATTACTGGATGGATGCGGCGCGCTATGCGGACTCGCATGGTTACCACATCGATTCGGAACGGAGCATGTGGAAATGGCGGGACTGGGTGATTGACGCGTTTAACCAGAACCTGCCGTTCAACGAGTTTACGGTGGATCAGATTGCGGGTGATCTATTGCCCAATCCGACCATCGACCAGAAGGTGGCGTCGGGTTACATCCGTGCCAACATGAGCACGGGGGAAGGCGGCGCGATCATCGATGAATATCAGGCCAAGTACACCTTCGATCGGCTCGAGACCACATCGACGATCTGGTTGGGGCTGACCATGACGTGTGCCCGCTGTCACAACCACAAGTATGACCCTATCTCCAACCAGGAATATTACCGGCTATTCGCGTTCTTCAACAACCTGGACGAGTCGGTAATGGACGGCAACCAGCCTCACCCGGATCCGTTTCTCAGGCTGCCGACCACCGAACAAAGCGAACGTCAGGCCTGGCTCAAAGAACACATCCAAATCGGCCAGCAACACTTGGATGAACCCGAACCGGGACTCGATGTTGCCCAGTCCGATTGGGAGCGAAAGTGGCGTCACCAGTTTGCCGCCTTTGTCGCAGATCTGATCCCGTTGCGCATGGAGTCAAACAGCGGAGTTGCTTCGCGTGTCGCGGACACCCGTGGAACGACGGATAAGGGATCGTCTGCGGCGGCGTGGCGAGATCTCCGGACTGTGACCCTGGCGTTAAATGCCGGACGTCTCGCGGGCTTGCGCCTGCAACTGGGGCCATCGGTGGTAGCCGGCGAATCCGCCTTGGGCGACCTGGGCGATCTGACCTTGAGCGGGATCGAAGCGGACTGGGTTTCCGGGAATACGAATGACGCTCAACCGGAACCGAAGAAGCTGAACTTCAGTCGGGCCTTTGCCAGTTCATGGATTAAGGATCACGAGCCGGGCAAGGCACTGGATGACAACCAGGAGACGGGTTGGCGCCCGGAGAAATGGCTCGAGCCGCAGGCTGCGCTGTTTGTCCTCAACAACCCGGTCGATATCCCCACCAACGCCGAGATGCGGGTGCACCTGGAGTTCGAAGCTTCAACCAACCTGACCGGACTGGATCGCATCCATTTCTCGACCGTATCGGGAGAAGCGATTGCGGCACAATTGAAGCCCAAGTCCCCCGTGTGGCATGTGCTGGGTCCGTTCAAGAGCCCCGGAGTGGCTGAGGGCTTGGATCAGGAATACGAGCCCGAGACACTCGTGGACTTGGAGAAGAAGTACCCTGGGGTGCGCGAGGAGATTAAATGGGAAGATAAGTCCGATATTGAAGATGGAAAGACCTATCTTCTGGTTAATGAATTGCACGGAGTCCATGGGGTTTATTACCTGCACCGCACCTATGACCTGCCCGAACCCCGTAGCGTGGAATTGGCGTTGCGGGCCGACGATGTTTTCAAGTTGTGGGTCAATGGCAAGTTGGTCGGGGAACGGCGGGCCAAGGAGAAGTTGGGTGAAGGTCCGCTGCGGGTGCACGTCGATCTCAAGGCGGGCACGAATACTTTCCTGGTGAAGGTTGTGAACCTGCAGGGGACCTGCAACTTCACGTTTAATCGGGAAATGCCGGGCTTTGACGAACCCACGTCGGACATTGCCGCTTTGCTCCTCACCAGCCCGACTCTGGAGCACGGGGACCGTGAGCGCATCCGGGAGTTTTTCCGCCGAGCCCATTCCCCCGAATGGAAGTTGCTCGCCGACCGAACGGCGCTGTATCGCGAGGAGAATGAGGGCATCGAAAATGCCATCGCGACGACGCTTATCGCCAAGGAGCGGACCGAACGGCGGGATACCTTCATGTTGAGCCGCGGAGAATACGATAAGCCCGGCGAGAAGGTCATGCCCGGCGTCCCGGCTATTCTGCCACCGCTCCCGGCGGGGGCCCCGACCAATCGACTTGGTCTCGCGGAATGGCTGGTGGATCCGGGACATCCCCTGACTGCTCGCGTGACGGTGAACCGGTTTTGGCAGCAATTCTTTGGCACGGGGCTGGTGAAGACGACCGAGGATTTCGGGATTCAGGGAGAACGTCCCACCCATCCCGCGCTTCTGGACTGGCTGGCAACCGAGTTCATCCAATCCGGTTGGAACGTGAAACATATCCAGCGATTAATCGCCACCTCCGCGACTTATCGCCAATGTTCCGCCGTCAAACCCGAATTGCTGGCGCATGACCCGGAAAATCGGCTGCTCGCGCGGGGTCCTCGGTACCGTGTGGATGGTGAAGTGGTACGCGACACGGCATTGGCAATCAGCGGTCTGCTCATCGAGGAACGTGGTGGGCGCAGCGTTAAGCCATACGAGCCGCCGGGCTTGTGGGAGGCCGTATCCTTCAATAATTCTCAGAAATATGTCCAGGACCTGGGCGAGGGCAATTACCGACGTAGCCTCTACACCTTCTGGAAGCGGCAAAGCCCCCCGCCCAATATGCTGCTCTTTGACGCGCCCACCCGCGAGTATTGCGTAGGTCCGGCGTCCCCGAACGAACACCCCGCTGCAAGCCCTCGTCTTATTGAATGATCCGCAATTCGTCGAAGCATCGCGGGCCCTGGCTCAACGGATCCTCTTCGAAGGAGGAGAGGACGCCGAAAGTCGGATCGCGTATGCGTTCCGGTTGGCCACCGCTCGATTGCCCGACGCGAGGGAGACGCATGCGCTCCAATCCCTGCTGGAGGAGCAACTCGGCGAGTTTCGCGGCGATCCTGCGGCCGTGCACGATTTGCTCAGCGTGGGTCACTTCAGGAACGATCCCGCCCTGGATGCCGCCGAATTGGCCGCCTGGACCACCGTCGCGACCGTGATTTTGAACCTTGATGAAACTGTAACCAAAAGCTGAGCTGCCATGTGGAACCTTGATCCCGCCCAGGAATCGAAAATACTGATTACCCGCCGTCATTTCTTTAGTCGGACGGCTACCGGGATTGGCGTTGCCGCCTTGGGATCCCTGCTTAACCCGAGCCTGCTTGGCACCCTGATGAATGCGGAGGAAGGGTCGGGATTCCCCTTGTCCGTGACGCATTTTCCGGCGCGCGCCAAACGCGTCATTTACTTATTCATGGCGGGCGGCCCCTCCCAGATGGACCTGCTGGATTACAAGCCGACTTTGGAGGGGCTCAACGAGAGCGAGTTGCCCGAATCGGTCCGCATGGGACAGCGCATCACCACGATGACTTCCGGGCAGTCTGCCTTTCCCGTCGTCAAATCGAAGTTCAAGTTTTCTCAACACGGCCAGGCCGGCGCATGGGTCAGCGAACTGCTCCCGCACATCGCTGGAATTGTCGATGATCTCTGCATCATCAAGACCGTCAATACCGAGGCGATCAATCACGATCCCGCCATCACCTTCATCCAAACCGGCTTTCAACAGCCCGGCCGGCCCTGCATGGGCGCCTGGCTCAGTTATGGATTGGGCAGCATCAACAAGGATCTTCCCGGGTTCATCGTCATGATCTCCAATGGCAAGGAAAGCGATCAACCCCTCTATACCCGTCTCTGGGGCTCGGGCTTTCTTCCGTCCGAACATCAGGGCGTCCAGTTTCGCGGCGGATCCGATCCGGTCTTGTTCCTCTCCAACCCGCCAGGGGTGTCCACGGCCTCCCGGCGACGTATGCTCGACACACTGGCGGAGCTGAACGCGCGCCGCTATCAAGCCTTTGCCGATCCCGAAATCAATACCCGAATTGCCCAATACGAAATGTCTTTCCGAATGCAGACTTCTGTGCCGGAGCTGGTGGACATCTCGGATGAACCGCAATGCGTGCTGGACGAATATGGGCCTGATGTGAAAAAGCCCGGCACATTCGCCTACAATTGCCTGCTCGCACGCCGCATGGCCCAGCGCGATGTCCGGTTCATTCAGCTCTATCACCGCGGATGGGACCAGCATAACAACCTGCCCCGACGGATCTCCGAGCAATGCCTCGATACCGACCAGCCCAGCGCCGCGCTGGTGAAGGATTTGAAACAACAAGGTCTCCTGGATGATACACTCGTGATCTGGGGTGGCGAATTCGGACGCACGGTCTATTGCCAGGGCAAAATCGAAAAGGACAATTACGGCCGCGATCACCACGGCCGGTGTTACACCATCTGGATGGCCGGTGGTGGCGTCAAACCCGGGCTCACTTACGGTGTCACGGACGATTACTGTTACAACGTGGTCGAGAATCCCGTTCACATCCATGATCTCAACGCCACGATCCTTCACTGCCTGGGTATCGATCACGAGCGCCTCACTTACCGGTTTCAAGGCCGCGATTTCCGTCTCACCGACGTCCACGGCAAATTGGTAAACGGCATCCTCGCGTAGCACTCCCTCTTAGCCCGCATATTTCATGCATGTTCGCTCAATGAATTACCGTTGGAACGGAGAGTGCAATGAATATGCGGGCTAGGATAGCCAAAGCGGCGCAGCCGCTGGCGCGACGGTCGAGGTGCGCCGTCCCTCCGGCGGGGTGTGGAGTGCCCTGGCGATTTTCTCCAGCCAAAGTCCCGTCACTCAATGGTCCGTAGTCGGGACGGGGGATGCCGTTTTATCGGGGGCTTCTTTCTCTGAAGGTCCGGAATCCTTTTCAGGCAACAATCGGGCGATAAACCGGTTGTCGTCGGCGAAATATTTCCGGGCGGCCTCGCGAACGGCGTCGGACGTGAGGTTTCGCACTTTATCGGGGAAATCCAACAATTCAGCCAGGGGCAGGTCGTTCTGAGCTCGGAATATGAGATTATTTAGCCAGAACGGATTCTCTTTCATGCCGACCTCGAATTCGCGGAGATGCTGTTCCCGAACCTTGGCCAGGTTCACTTCGGACGGGCCCTTTTCCTGGAGAGACTTGATTTCATCGAGGGCGACTTTGATGAGTTCATCGGCGCGGTCAGGGTCGCATCCGAACTCGAGGCTGGAACTGTAAGTCCCTTTCGGCCAGTGATCCAGCGATCCAGATACGCGAACGCCATAAACGCCGCCGAGATCTTCCCTGAGCTCCTCCCGAAGGCGGATGCGCAGGACATCAACCGCCGCACGGAGGGGATAGCGCGCTTCATCGCTCCACCGGGTGTCGCCGCTGAACAGGATCTGCACTGTGCATTTGGGTTCGATCCCGCGATGCACCACCAACTCGTGCTGTCCGCGCACCGGATCGTCGCCGTTGAAGCGACCCGTCTCCACCCGATCGACCGCCGGCAGGCTCGCGAGGTAGCGTTCGACCAGAGGCCGAATGCCGTCGAGGGTGAAATTACCGACAATCACAAAAGTGAAATCGCCGGCGTTGGCGAGTCGATCACGATAGATCTGAAGCGACTGTTCACGGTCCATGTGGGCGACGGTATCCAGCGTGAGAGGCTGGTGCCGGGGATGATCATGGTAGTAGGCCTCCTCGACCGCATCTTCGAAAACAGCTTCCGGATCATTGCGCCGGTTCTGAATTGTCTCTCTCAGGCGAGTGAGAAGGGAGAGGTAGATTTCTTCATCGGCACGTGGCGCAGTAAAGCGCAAGTTCACCAGTTGAAAGAAGGTCTCGAGATCATCCGGCGACGCAAAACCACTGACGTTTTCGAATTGGCTGTCGATGTAGGCGGAGGCGCGGGCGATTTTGCCCGCCAATTTCTTCTGCAGTTGAATGACATTGAACGAGCCCAGACCGCTCTGCCCCACGATCATCGAAGACGTGCTGGCTGGGACGAATTCGTCGTCAGGCAGCAAGCTGTAACCGCCCGGGCTAAACGCGCGCAGGAGCACCTGATCATTCTTGAAGTCGGTTGGCTTCAGGAGCACATGCGCTCCATTCGAGAGACGCCACTCGGTCACGCCGACACGCTCGTCCAGCTTTTCAGAAGCCACAGTCCCCGTTTTCGGTAGATTCGGCATGAGGGGCAGATCGGCCACATTGTCCGCGTAAGCCTCGAGGGGCGCCTGGTCGGAGGACTTGACGATGGCCAAAATGTCGTCCTGTGTGGGCACCTTGATCCCCGGCTTTTGAGGCGCGCTGTAGAGGATCACGCGGTTGGTCGGGGCCGTCCAGCGCCGCGCGGCATGGTTTGCCTCATCCAGCGTGATTTCCTGGGTAAAGCGGCGCGCCATTTCGAGCTCCTTGGGAATTCCCGGGGCCGGTTCCTTGTCCAGGAAATTACGGACGTACTCGTCGGCATAAGAAGCCGACGGAGTTTTATCGCGCTCATTGTAAGCCTGTTCGTAGTGCCGGACCATCTCGGCCTTGGCACGGTCCAATTCCGCATCCCCGAACCCGTCGCGGTTGACCCGGCGGGCTTCGAGGAGGAGGGCCGACAGCCCATGGGCAAGATCATTTTCCCGCACAACCGCCATCTGGAGATAGATATCTTTGCTGCGCGTCAGACCAAGTTCACCGACATTGGCAGCGAGGAAGGGCGGATTGGCCTGTTGCACCCGTTCCGAGAGCCGATCGTTGAGCATGCCGCTATAGAGTTGCTCGACAAGCATGCGCCGGTAATCGCTCTCAAATCGCTCCTCGATGGCGTCGCGCATGAACGCAATCTCAACCGATGAGTACTGCAATTCCGGGTCGGTCTCGATCGAAAACAGGGTATCGGCATGGTCGGCGACAGGAACGACCGGACGGTCCGGGGCATCCGATGGGTTCTTGAGTTTGGCGAAGCGGGAACGGATCTGCGCTTCAACCTTGACCGGGTCGAAATCGCCGACCGCAATAACGGCCATGAGATCCGGCCGATACCAGGCATGGTAAAAGCGCGCGAGGGCTTCGGGGGGCGCGGTTCTTAGGATATCCGGATCACCGATTGGCAACCGCTTGGCGTAGCGGGAGTCATGAAACAGGACGGGGATTTGGCGATCGAGCACGCGCTGTTGCGCTCCGCGGCCAAGCCGCCATTCCTCAAGCACCACGCCACGTTCCTTGTCGATCTCGACGGGATCGAGCGTCAGCGCGCCAGCCCAGTCTTCCAATACCAGCAGCGCCTTCTCAAAGACGGCCGGGTCGTCCATCGGCACTTCGAGCATGTAAACTGTTTCATCAAAACTGGTGTAGGCATTGAGGTCCGGGCCAAAACGCATCCCGATGCCCTCGAGGAAATTGACGAGGTCCTGTTTCTCGAAGTGCTCGGTCCCGTTGAATGCCATGTGCTCCAGGAAATGCGCCAATCCTCGCTGGTCCTCCTGTTCCAAGACAGAACCCGCATTGACCGCCAGGCGCAATGCCGCCCGATTCTCCGGCTTCCGATTCTGCCGGATGTAATACGTCAAACCGTTATCCAGTCGGCCATGCCGGATCTGGGGGTCCAGGGTCAATGGATGGAGTTCGGCGGCCTGGACTTGAATGAGGGAGACAAGGAGTAGACCAATCCAGGTTGTCAACCGGCGGATCCCTACCGGGAATGGAGTTGTTCGCATGCCAACCAAAGTGGAGCCGGATCGGCAGACGTCAAACGAAAAAGAGCGCCCCTATCGCGCCATGCACGATTGAAGCCTCCAATCCCTCAACGCTTCGCCTCCAGGCGAAGAGCGCAGCCGTGATCACCACCAGATCACCATTGAAACCGCCCGTCGATTGATCTACCCTCGCTATTGCAGTTGGCAATCAGGGCCTGGTTCAGACTCGACCCGGTCGCCGGTGGGAGCTTCACTGAATAGCCTGCGATGAAAGGTTCCGTCTCGGCAATGCCACCCGTGGATGCTCAACCCGATAAACCGGGCAAGTCAAACTCACGCCCTCCAATCGGAGGTCCCCATGAAAATCTCGGTAGATGATTGGCATTTTCGGCAACGGACGGAGGACTCCCTGGTGCTGGATGTCTTTCTCGATAACGGGCAACACGCCCTGCTGGAGGTCAATTCCATGAAGAATTCAAGGGTCGTCAACGGTGCGATTCCGGAGATGATCGTGTTTTGCGAATTGCCCGGGGAAAAGATCACTGCTGAACGGTGCACCGCCCGTTGGATTGCACGCCCGCCAGATCGCACCTGTCCCTGGAGTAATGTCCAGGTCCCCATGGCCTTGATGGAACAAATCAAAGCCAAAGCGGACCTGTCCATTGGCGCCGTACCGTCCCAATAACCTGCGATACCCGGCCGGCATCCAATCCGGTTCCGTAACCTACTGAAGGTCAGCGCCGACTGACGTCGGCGGCTACCCAACCCGCACATTTTATGGAAAGATCCACCAACGGCTCCGCTCCAAGCGAATGGCTCAAGATGGTGCGGGTTAGTTCGATGGTCGGTGCGCGCCACATGCGCGCCATGAAAAATCCGGGTTAAGCCGGCGTTCAATTCTGACCCAAATGGCGCTCAAACCCAGGCGTTTCGACTGATTCCACCTCGTCGCCTGGCTTGCGAACAATCTGGGCGGACACCCCCGGCGTGGACTTCAGCAATTTCATCCCGGCGCGGGGTCCCAACACACTCGCCGCGGTGGCCAAACTATCTGCCGTCGTGCAATCCCGCGCGATGACCGTGACCAGACTTTGGTCGGTTAAGCCAAGGCCTGTCCGCGGGTCGACGATGTGCGAATACCGGCGCCCATCGATCTCCAATCGTTGAAAGACATCGCCCGATGTCGCCATCGCTTCGTGCTTCAACCAGACAAACCGTGCTGGGGGCGCGCCGGGCGCGTCCAACGTGGCGATCTCGATCCGCCATCCCTTTCGCCCCGGCGGCGCATCGCTCGCGGCCATATCCCCGCTCCCGGAAACCAAAGCCGAGCGAATCCCTTGCTCGTGCAATACGCGCAAGGCCGCGTCGATTGCATAGCCCTTGGCTATTCCTCCCAAATCAAGACGCATCCCCGGGACCATCAACTCCACGGCTCGCGCCTTTGCGTCCAGTTTCATGTATTGGCTGCCCACTAAGGCCCGTGCCCGAACCAACCGCTCGCCTGTCGGCAGTTCCCGATCCCGCCGTGCTTTGCGCCATAGGTTAACGTAAGGTCCTACTGTCACGTCGAACGCCCCACCCGTCCGGTCCCACAACGCCTTTGCCCGGCTTAGCACGTCCCACAACTCCCGGCTAACGACAACGGACCGCCCTTGACCCGAACTCAGCGAGAGTCGGCTAAGTTCACTGTCCGAATCGTAATCCGTAAAGATGCCGTTCAACTCGCGGACTCGCGTAAATGCCGCCAAAGCCGCTGCCTCAGCCGTCGCCTTCTCCGAGGCATAGAGCACCATCTTGAATGGCAAACCCATCTCCGGCCGGCTGAATTCGAACCGCTGAAGATCACCCGTGCGTGGCAACGCGCACGATGCGCATACCAACAGGATCACCGATCCGGCCCAGCCCGATTTTGTGAAAGTCATCCAGGCAACTTTCCGTGCTGCCGGGAGGTTACGCCAGAGAGAAAACCGGCAGGCAGACCAATGACCTGCCTCAAATCCACTTTTACTTGCGGCTTCCCGCCAGATTCCCCTTCCATGGCCCTCCCAAGCAGTATAAATCCAGACCATCAGCCTTCGCATTTCCATTGACTTAATGTCCTTCGAGGCGGAGTCGATGTCCTACATCACACTCAACATCCGGTCATGACCATGAATATGTCTCGCTTCACTCGGCGCCTGGCTTCGGGCGCCATGGCACTCGCATTGTGCTGCACGATAGCTGACGCGGCCGCCCCCAAAAATGTCCTCGTTGTCTCCGTAACCAAGGGGTTTCGGCACGATGTCATTCCAACCGTCGACGCCGTCCTTAAGGAGCTTGCAGCTCAATCGGGCAAGTTTACCGTCGACTTCGCCCAAACCGATGAGCAACTCGCCAAAAAGATGACCTTGGCGGGTTTGGCCAAATATGACGCCGTCGTATTCAACAACACCACGGGCGATTTACCCCTGCCGGATCGCGAAGGATTCCAGGCCTGGATCAGGTCGGGCAAAGGCTTCGTCGGTTTCCATGCGGCAACGGACACGTTGCCCGGATACCCCGCATTTATTGACATGATCGGCGCTCAATTTGACTCCCACCATGAACAAGTCGAAGTCGAAGCCCGCGTAGAAGACCCACACCATGCCGCCACGGAGCACTTCCCCGCCTCATTCCGGGTCAAAGACGAGATCTACCTCTTCAAGAATTTTCATCGCGAGAAGGTTCATGGCTTGATCACGATGGACAAGCATCCCAATTACGGCCAGCCGGGTGATTTTCCAATTGCCTGGTGCAAGGCATATGGCCAGGGCCGCGTAATCTATACTTCCCTGGGCCATCGCGTCGACGTCGTCCAGCGCGAAGATATTAAACAGCACTACCTCGGCGCAGTCCTCTGGTCACTCGGGCTCGCCGAGGGAGCGGTCCAACCGCAATCCCCGCGGCTCACCCTTTCAAGCTCCGAAACCGCCGAAGGTTTCAAACCCCTGTTCGATGGCATGGATCTCGCCGGCTGGGAACTCCGCAATCCGGCGGGTCATGCCACATGGAGCGCACAGAATGGGATGCTGATAAATACCCTCGCCGAAAACGAGCATGGCACCGACCTCGTTACCCGGGATAAATTCTGGAACTTCACGGTTCGCTACGATTACCTGATTCCCCCGGGCGCAAATAGCGGCTTTTACCTCCGCGGCCGGCATGAACTCCAGATCCTCGACGATTTCAATTCCGGCAAACCCGCCATTTCCGGCAACGGTTCGTTCTATAATTTCGCCGCCCCGCTGAAATTCGCTTCAAAACCCGCCGGACAATGGAATTCGATCGAGGCAACGATCATTGGCAACAAAGTCACCGTCATCCATAACGGGGTCAAAATCCATGACCAACGTATCGTCGATCGACCAACAGGCGGCGAACTCGACGGCAACGTCAATGGTCCCGGCCCAATCCTCCTCCAGGGTGATCACGGTGCGGTCGCCTTCCGCAACCTTAGGATCCGTGTGCTGCCTTGACAGGCTTCGATGCATTCCCTGCCGGATCTTCGGCCCGTTAGGTTCGGCAGGGAAAGAACGGCCGCGCGATCGGGAAATCGCTGATGCTATGATTTCGGAACCGCGCTATCGGGCGAGTGTTTTCCCAGTGTGAGTCAACGCGCCCGTTGATTTGCATCACCACTCAGTCCCGTTCGACGCCGCTGGTCCAATACTTGGAGAGTTCCTCCGGCGCCGGGACCTCGAGCGGTCGCACGAGTCGAAAGCCGACCCACGGGGCATCGGACAACCACCAAACACTCTTGGGAAGCTGGGGATCCTGCATTTTCCAAAGGCGAGCGGATCCTCGCCGGGCGGCGCTGCGCAATCGGCTGGCCGTATCATCGTAAGAACCGCCTCGCGCCACGTGAGGATACGGCTGGGTCGCCCGATTCCAGGGAGCAACAACCACGGGATCCTTCCACCTGGAGTAATCCTCGGTATATTGGTCCAGACACCATTCCCAGACGTTTCCGTGCATGTCGTATAGGCCCCAGGGATTAGGCTTCTTCCGCCCCACTTTCTGGTACTTGAAATCCCCGTTATCCTCAAACCACCCATACTCGCCCACCTTGCCTGGATCATCGCCAAAAGAATAGGCGGTGGTCGTTCCCGCGCGGCAGGCATACTCCCATTCTGCTTCCGTGGGGAGTCGGTAGAATTGCCCCGTCTTCGCGCTCAACCACTGGCAATACTTGTTGGCTCCGTGTTGCGTCATGGCGATGGCCGGGTATCCATAACGACCCATGCCGAAACTCATTTCGACATAAGGACGCGTCGGCCGGCTCACCGCGTCAGAAATCTTGTCGATCATGGGGTCGGTCTTGATCGTATCCCGGAATTTTCTCTCTTCATCCGAGTACATGAACAGCTCGAACTCGTCCCAGGTAACCTCGGTCTTACCCATCCAGAACGGAGCCACGCGGACCCGGTGTTGCGGGCCTTCGTCTGCCTGCCGTTCCGCTTCGCCTTCCGGGCTGCCCATGACAAACTCGCCACCGGGAATGGGAACCATGGCGTAGTTTACTTTTGTCCCCGGGATGGTGTTGGTATAACTCCGCATCGACGCCTCGTCAGTAACCTCGCGATTCGCCATGATCAGGTTGTAGATTTTGACGTCGGTCTCATCCAAAGTAGAGAGGTCACCCGGCGCGGATGCCACGCAATGTCCCTGGTCAATCGTGAAGTGCTGGTAGACCGACGAATACTTCACCGTCGGGCGTCGAAACAATGCCACAAAATCGTCACCCAGATTCGCCACACCCGACCAATAATCTCCGGGCGGCCTTTCCAGGGACTGTATCCGTTCCGGTTTCCCGGAGGTTGACAGCTCGAATACGGCGGCCTTCTCGCCGTCCCCAAAAGTGACCAGCAATTCGGAGTTCGACCTGGGACCAATCATCGAGATCTGGCACACGGGTTCGTCAAAAGCAAAAGCCACCGGCTCACCTAGCTTAAATCCTTCGGCAGAAGTTTCCTGGACCTCGTGTATTTCAATCTCCGACTTCCCGGGCTCATAGAGGAGAACCGACGATACTGGTTTCTTGCCCAATCGGCCCACGAGATAATCTGCATTTGCTGCCAGCCCGCTCAGTTCCACCAGCACGTCTGGTTCGCCTCCGGCAAACCGAGTCAATCGCAAGGTTCGGCCTTGATCGGTCTTCAGGAAACTTGCGACAACTGCAACGCCCGGCTTGAGTTCCACACGCGAAGCGAGCTGTAATTCCCCGCCCAGGTCGAAATCATCAATCACCGTGGCGTCGGACCCCGTGTTTCGCAAAACATCCAGCCGATTCGCCTCCGGTGCGTTATAAATCGTGCCTACCACGAGGTCCGCCAGCGGCGTGTTCCCCTCCCCTCCAATGTCAATCGCGACAACCGTTTTCGGGCCAAGCGTCGCCGGGGCGTAGACCCTGGGTTCAATCGCCTGCTGCGGATTGGACGCATCAATGACTTTGAGGGTTCCCTCATCCGGCGAAGTGAAGACCAACGCGTCCCGCTCGCTATCCAACAACCGACCGGCTGTAAACCCGGTCGTTTGAGGCAATCCGGCGCTTCGAACGATCGCCCATCGAAATTTGCCCGGTTCGAGCTGGTACCCAATTCGATACCTGTCTGTCAACTTATCGGCAATGACAACGTCCTGACGGCCATCCCCATTCACATCGGCCGAGGCAATAAATTCGAACGGAGTTTCCGACACCCATGCTTCGGCTCGAACATCCGCGGTGACACCTCCCGCTAACGCGTAACCGAATACGGCCAAACAATAACTCTTGCAATTCATACGGTTTAAACAGACGCCAGCAGGTCAGTGCCTCTCCTGCCTCATTCGTAGTGCTTCCACCCGGGCAGGAGCCAAACTGCCAGCGAACATCCAGAACTCTCCCCGGCACAAAAACTTTTGTCAATCTGCCATGCCGTTGGATTTCCGAGCGCGTCTTTTCGCTCCCCATCCGGTCGCAGAGAATCCTGAATTGACTTTGAACGTTTTCCCCCGCGCGCGCTCAAACCTTAGCGAGTGGGCGCAGGCCCAAAGGCGGATTGGAAGGCCGAACTTTCTCAAGGATAACGGCGATTAGCCTCCCCGCCATCCGCGAGAATGCGCCAGTCTGAGTAGGCTGGCGCTTTTTCTCGTCCCCCCAATTTGGGGGCTCTTCAAAACGACCCCGGATCCCACTCCCCTTGCTGCGACCTTCGGCCCCGCTATTTCTTTGCTGCGGAGAAATTCTGCGCGACTTGCGGCCAGTTCACCACGTTCCACCATGCCTTCAGGTATTCTGCCCGCCGATTCTGGTACTTGAGATAATACGCATGTTCCCATACGTCCACGCCTAGAACCGGTTGACCGGAACCGTCCATCAGCGGGTTATCCTGATTCGGCGTGGAGGTGATCTCGAGTTTGCCCCCCCTATTCACCACCAGCCAGGCCCATCCGCTTCCAAATCGCCCAGCTCCCGCTCCCTCGAATTTCTCTTTAAACGTCTCCAAGTTGCCAAACGACGCTTTGATCTCGTCCGCCAACGGCCCCGACGGCGCCCCACCCGCCTTTGGCCCCATCAGCTTCCAGAAGAAAGTATGGTTCCAATGGCCACCGCCGTTGTTCCGCACGGCCATTCGAATGTTTTCAGGAATACCCTGGAGCCCTGCCAGCAGTTCCTCCACAGATTTGGATTCCAACGCGGCATTGCCCGCCACCGCTTTGTTCAAATTGGCGACATACGTGGCGTGATGTTTGCCATGATGAATCTCCATCGTGGTCGCGTCGATGTAGGGTTCAAGTGCGTCCTTCGGATACGGTAATGGTGCTAGTTCGTAGGCCATGGTTTTTCGCAGTTGATTTTTCCAGTTCTACCTTGTCAGGACCATAAGATTAGCAGAGGGATCGCCGATGCACAAGCGGCTGACTGCAGTCCCAAATTCCGAGCCGGTTTGCACCGTCACGCAGATCTGTCTTTGATTCTTGGAAGGGATGATAGCTGGGCTCCCCCAATTATTCTGCACGACGACGAGAGAAAGCATGTTACTGCTGGAACGTTACTGTGCCCGGGAACGGGCGCACCCCGCGCGGCTTTTGTTCAAGTCCAGGCTTGGCGAGCTGGAAACAATCCGCCACTCTTCAGGTCTCGATGAATGCCATCACCATTCTCTGGATTTATATTGTCCTGCTCGTGGCCGGAGGCGCCGCCGGTTATCTCAAGGCCAAGAGCCTAATCTCCCTGTACACGTCGCTCGCCTCAGGTCTGCTGCTATCCCTGTGTGCGCTGCATATCCTGCCTATGCCGGTCGCATACATCCTTATGGGGCTGTTGATCGTCGTATTCGTGATTCGGCTGGCCCGAACCGGCAAGTTCATGCCGGCGGGCTTCATGTTGGCGGTCACCGCCCTCGCGCTGGTGGCGATGTATATCTTCCGCCCGACGCCCTAAAACCCACCCATGTGTTTTAACACGAAATTCCTGAATTTCTGGAAATTGATCGGCTTGAATTCGCGGTAGAGTTTTCGGGCCTGCCCGTTGATCTGGACTTTTACTTCGTTGGCGGCCGCGATCTTCTTGATGATATCCGGCTCAACTTCGTAAAGTGCGGTTTCCACGAAGGTCCCGCGCTTGGTCTCATGACGCGTGGCATCGCTACCGAGGCTGCGGAACTTCAGCAGCTCGCCATCGACGCTTAAATACAAGGATTCCCCCGGCGCCAGGTCGATATAGCCGGCGTCGCTGGCGCCCTCGTATCGCACCTCGAGGTAATAGCGCGCTTCCCACGCGGCATCCCGCACCCGAACCGCACTGAGCCATGCGAGATAGCTCTGGTCTTCGTTGCTCTCCAACAGATTATCCAGGGTGAAATCCATGTCCGGCCCCGACAGGGTCGCCCGGTGCGTATAGGAATCGGTCTCCGGCGCACTGGCACATCCCGCCAGTAGCAGGCCGACGAGAATCGGCAGGACAATTCGTGATTTCATAATGCAGCTTCTTCCCACAAACAGAAATACAAGCCAAGCCTCATCTTGGCGACCCACTATTTACCAGATCCCGAGGCATTGTGAACCAAGAAAATTTTCCTGCGTGCATTGCGCACCCCGATTCCCTAATCTTGAACCGATCCATCGGCCATGCCGCAACCCGAACCCACCACTTCCCTGCCCGTAGTCGACCTGGCGGTGATCGGTCTCTACCTGGTTGGCGTCATGACCTACGGTTGCTGGTTCATGCGCCGGATCAAGACCCCGGACCAATTCATGGCTGCCGGCCGAAGGGTGCCGGGTTGGGCAGTCGGTTTATCCATCTTCGGCACTTATGTCAGTAGCATTAGTTTCCTGGCCCTCCCGGGAAAGGCCTTTGGCTCGAACTGGAATGCGTTTGCGTTCAGCTTGTCCTTGCCCGTGACCACCTGGATCGCCGTTCGCTGGTTCGTGCCCTTCTATCGCCGCAGCGGGGAAGTGTCCGCCTACGCGCATCTCGAGCATCGGTTCGGGCCATGGGCTCGGACCTATGCCGCGCTCTGTTACGTGCTGACCCAGGTGGCCCGAATGGGCACCATCATGTACCTGCTCGCCCTCGCCTTGGCGCCTTTGATCGGCTGGAGCATGATAACCCTCATCCTGGTCACCAGCGTCCTGGTGATCGCCTACACCCTCGTGGGCGGGTTGGAGGCCGTCATCTGGACGGACGTCGTTCAGAGCTTCATTCTTATTGGCGGCGCGCTCGCCTGCGTCGCCATCCTCCTCTTCGGCATGCCGGAGGGCCCCGGCCAGATTTTCCAAATTGCATCTCAGCAGCACAAATTCAGTTTGGGGAATCTCGACGTTCACCTGGCTGATCCGCAATTCTGGGCCGAGTCCACCTTTTGGGTCGTGCTGGTCTATGGAGTGTTCATGAACCTTCAGAACTTCGGCATTGATCAGAGTTATGTGCAACGTTATCAGGCTGCACGGAGCGACCGCGACGCCGCTCGCAGCGTCTGGGGCGGCGCCCTGCTCTATGTGCCGATTTCCGCCCTCTTTTTCTTCATCGGCACCGCCCTCTTCGCCTTCTACGCCGCCCGGCCGGAGCTGTTGCCGGACGCAGTGGGTGCCGCTGGCAAGCCCGACGCCGTATTCCCGCATTTCATCGTCACTCAATTGCCCGTCGGTGTGACTGGATTGGTCCTGGCCGCCATCTTCGCGGCGGCACAATCGACCCTCGCCAGTTCCATTAATTGCTCGGCCACACTCATCCTGCGCGATGGTTATCAGCGCTATTTCCGTCCCGGGGCGGACGAGGGCGAATGCCTGCGCGTCTTGAAGATCGCCTCGCTCGGCATCGGGATTCTCGGCACGCTTGCGGCCCTGGCGATGATCCGCGTTCGAAGCGCGCTCGACGCGTGGTGGCAGCTTGCCGGCATCTTCAGCGGCGGGATGTTGGGGCTTTTTCTGCTCGGACTCATTTCCCGGCGCGCTCGAAATCCGGAAGCGGTCACGGGGGTCGTCCTGGGTTTGATGGTCATTCTGTATATGACATTCTCGGCTGGCTGGACGGGCACGTGGGCTCGGTTCCGCAGCCCCTTCCACAGCTTTCTAATCGTCGTCATGGGCACCCTGGCTATCCTGCTGACGGGCTTGATCCTTTCGCGTCTTCGCGGGCGCATGCCGGCGCCGCCAAGCGGGGATCCAAACAGGGAATAGGGCATACGACCCCGAACACGGCGGAAGCGGGTCACTCCGCCACCGCGCTGGGGGCAACTGCGGCATTGGGAGGGGAGTTGGTGGAAGCGGGCAGGCCGAGCCGGGTGCGAAGCCTGGCCACTAATTCAGGGGCATACCTGCTCTCAAATTGCCGCAGGGCTTGTTGCTTGATCTGCGCCATTGGCGGAAGGCCGACGCGGGCTTTTTGCTTTTCGGTCTTGCCCTGGAAATTCAACCAAACGCGTTCCGCCAACAAGGTCAACCCCGTTCCGCGATCCTCCTGACCGATCGCGAGGTTGTAATAGGAAGTCACCAGCAGCCCTTCGATCACCGCGCGCGTCCGTTCATTCGACGTCTCACCGGCCACCTCGGTGACTCGCGCGACGGCGTATTCGTCCAGTGACATGCCCTTGATCGGAACCGAGGCCCCATCCTCACGGCGGGCATCATCGAGCAGGACGTTGGGATACTCTTCCAGCAGATAATCGAACCATTTCCTGGCGTCCCCCATCCGGTTGTTTACGTAGAGGAGATAAACCGCGTCCTTCAAAAAGTTACGATGCGCGGTCTTGATGTTTTCCCGGCTTTCGGGGTCCTCTTCCGCCATTGTGACGTAGGCATCGTTGACATGGTTCACGATATCGAGGTTGGGGCCGAACTGGTACCCCGTTCCATTGGCGGAAACGATCTTGATCAACCGGCCCCGGCGGAAGGCCAACTGCATCGGCTGATAGATGGTTCTCCGCAAAGTGATAAGATCCTTTCGCTTGGACTTCTTCAAACCCATCGTGGCCCAGTAGATCGCGTGCGCCTCCGGCAATCGCCATTCCAGGGGACCATACTCCTCATCGACCTCCCGCATGTGCTGCGGATCCAACTTGTATTTTTCCCGAAGCGTCCGCGCACGCTCGCGCTCGTCCTCCGTTGCAGGGTTGATGAGCGCGACATAATTGGTTCCGTCCAGGACTTCATCCATCTGTCGTGCCCATTCGGTCTTGTAGTACATGTGGGCGTCGTCCAGGTCTTGTCCCAGCTTGTGTTGAAAGATCCAGGCCAATTGATTGTAGATCAGTGGCTCGTCCGGATTATATTTCAAGGCTTCGTCCCTGAGGAGTTCGATCCCCCGCTGAACCCACTGCCAGCGATCGGCGGGATTGTCGAACTTAACGGAAATATTGTAGGCCATATCCCAGGCCTGAAATGCCCATACCGAGGTGAAATGGGGCTGAAGTTTCGTAATCCAGTCCGCCAACTGAACCTTCTCGAAGAACTTGTCCTGCTCCTGCAGATCCACCGCCCGCAGCCAGAGTAAGTTGGCAATCAATCCTCGGAACCCCCCCAGGGCCACAGTTGTAAACGCCAGAACCGGTGGCGCGCTCTTGCCCAGCGGTTCGCCACGTGTGATTCCCATGGCCATTCGGTCAAGGTTCAACCGGTTCTGGCTGATCGCGACCACCACGAGCAGGATCGGGATCAGGACCACCAGGATCACTTTGTAGAGTCGCGAACTCTTCATGGATCACCCGCTTTGGGCCGCCGCCAATTCCCGACGCGTGAAGAGGATCATGCCCGCAACACCAAAAATGCCCCCCATCAGCAATACAATCTGCAGAAACGCCCGGCCCACCTCGCCCCAACTCACGCTCCGACCCGTGCTCAGCGATTCCACGGGCGAGAAATCCTGCGCGAGTTTGATCACCGTCAGCAGGCCGCCGAAAAACTTCACGGTGATCCGATCAAAAACCCCAGGCGCATCAATGCGGCCAGTGTTGGAGTTTACCCCGGCGATCCCGCCTTCAGCCACCACCTGTCGCAATGTCCCGGTCGAGAATCCGACCACGAGCAAAGCCAATGACAAAAACGCCGCCACCGGGAACGATAGGAAACTTGCCGCGGCGAGCCCGATCGCCGCCAATAGCGCCATCCAACATAAAATAATCGCCCAACCGCGGATGAAGTTCATCGCAAAGCCGCCCTCCGCGTAGAGCACCTCCAATCCCTCCTCCAGGGGAAACAGGAGCGCGGTGTCATTGTAATTCAAGAAGTCCACCGTCAATCGCCCGTCACTGCCGATCAATCCCGGAGGGATCGCAAATTCGTAGTAGGTGTCCGACGCCAGGCTCATGACCTCCGGCCGATACCGCTGTCCCTCGGGCGGCCCGATCTCCCAGGTGCCGTAATAGGTCCCGGACGGGGTCGGCTGCGCCGCAATGAATTTCGCCCGGACAGAAAGGGGGGTATCGCGCAATTCGTTGGCCCGCGCTCCGAAATTGAGGATCCATCGTCGGGCCATGCCTGAGCGCACAATCTGGAATTGGGCTCTAACCTGTTCCCTGATCTGCTGTCGGACAAAACTCCGATTCATCGCCTCGACGGTGGCCTCCTTGAGCCGTTCCGCCATCCGACGGTCCACCTCCGCCTCGATTCCCTGTGTGTCAAGGTTTTCGCGAATGGATCCCCGCGCGACCAGGACTTTGGTGCGCAACTCCGCCAGCGTGTCCGGAGGCAGCAAACGGGCGCGCCAGGTCAGAACTCCATACATGACACCGCCGGAAATCCCCAACAGAAGTCCATTCAGCAGGACCAACCCCAGCCACTTGCCGAGCCAGATCTCCCAACGCGCAATGGGTTTCACGGCGACCATTTGCATCTGACATTCCTCGACATCTCGCGCCAATGTCCCGCAGGCCAGCCACAATGTGGCGATCCCGAGCAACATCGCCACGCTCCCCATCGAATAGGTCAGCAGGATCTGGGTGAACCCGCGCGCGGTCCCGTCATGCTTCACAATCGCCGGCAAGAAAATTACCGCCGCCAACAGTAAAACGGTCAGAATCTGCACCAACCGATAACGCAGCGCCGCCTTGATCGTCAGCCAGGCCATCGCGAATATCGGCCTACCCAGAACTCGGCTCACGGCCCGCTCGAACAGCCTCAGCCGGCGGCGGCGCGGTGGCTGGCCATTGGCCGGAGTGACTGCTGCGGACTGCGCCATCGCGGTCAAAGCACCCCCTTGCGCACAAACGCCCGCCATTCAATTTCGCCTGCCTGCAATCGCCTCACGGTTTCGGTTTGCGTAACAGCGAGGACAACTTCTCCTCCGCCTGCTTCAAATCGACCGGGGCCTTCGTTGACTCGGGCCCTTTGGCGGTCGGTTCCTTCGTCCCTGGCGCTTCAGTCTCGGTGCCCAACCGCTTCAACAGGTCATGATTGATGGTCTCCACCGGCTTCGCCACCGTCACCTCCGGTTCGGGACCGGGCGTGGGCCGAGTCAGTCGATCCAGCACGCGATCCGCCCGGGTCGTTTGCTCCGCCTCGCCTCTCAAGTATGCCGCCACCCGGCTGCCGCTCAACGCCCCGGAAGTCTGCATCTCGTTTTCACGCGCCGCCTGCACCACACCCAGGAAATAGGACTCGAGATTCTGGGTCGGCGTCTCGACGCGAATTCTGTCCCCAGCCGGCGCTTCTTCTCGGATGACGGAGAGCACCTTCTCCAGTCCGCTCCTGGAAAGGAGCGGTGTCGTGATCCGCAGGGAGTCCGGCTCAGCCAACAAATCTTTTAACGTTCCGACGGCCTGGATCCGACCCCCATAATAAACCACCACGCGATCGCAGACGTCCTCGACGTCGGCAAGCAAATGACTGCTCAGGACTACCGTCTTCCCCCGCTGGGCCAGCGCGAGGATCAGGTCCTTAACCTCGCGGCAACCGATCGGGTCCAATCCCGAGGTCGGTTCGTCCAGAATCACCAGGTCCGGATCATTGATCAATGCCTGCGCAAGGCCGATCCGGCGCTGCATTCCCTTCGAAAACTCACCCACCTGCCGCCGGCGCACCCGGTTTAGTCCCACCATCTCGAGCAATTGGTCCGAGCGCCGCTGGCGTTCATCCGGCGGGAGATCGAACAAACTCCCAAAGAAATCCAGCGTCTCGCCCGAGTCCAGATAACGGTACAAATAGGATTCCTCCGGCAGATACCCGATTCGCGACTTTGAGGCCACGTGACGCGGCGAATGTCCGAACACTTCGATGTGGCCCCGGGTGGGGTACAATAGGCCGAGGAGCATCTTGACTGTGGTCGACTTTCCGGAACCGTTCGGTCCGAGCAAGCCAAACACCTCCCCACGCCGGACCTCAAAGTCCACATTATCGACCGCCCGCGCTTTGGGTCGCCCCCAAAAATCCTTGAAGATCTTGGTCAGCCCGCGAACGGCGATGACCAACTCTCCCCCGGGAACCGAGGCGGCTGAAGTCGATGGAGCGGTGTTGGCCATCGCGGCTATTTCAGCAATTCGCGAGCTCATGCCCCGGCCGGCCGCACTACGAGTTCCGGCGCCGGCCCCAACGTTCCTCCGGGTCCCATCGCCCCGGGTTCGGCCATGCTGGGTTGGAACGGCTCCAGTTCCTCACCCTGGCGGACCAGGCGCGCGCTATTGAAGACCACGATCAGGGATCCCACGTTGTGCAGAATCGCCGCTACAATTGGATTCAGGTATCCAAAGGCCGCCGCCGCCAATCCCCCAATAATGAAAATAACGCCGAAGAGGAAATTCTGATTGATCACTCCCCGCGTCTGGCGCGACAACCTCACCAGGAACGGCAATCGGCGAAGATCATTATTCATCAGGGCGATCGTCGCGCTGTGAATCGCCACCTCGCTCCCGGCCGCTCCCATCGCGATTCCCATCTCGCCCGCCGCCAGCGCCGGCGCGTCATTCACTCCATCCCCCACCACCGCGACCCGATAACCGCGCGTCTTCATCTGCCGCACAAATTCCACCTTGTTCTGGGGCAGACACTCGGCCACCACCTCTTCACAGGCGATCTCTCGCGCCACGCGCGCGGCCACCGGCTGGCGATCGCCGGATACCATCGCAATTCGGCGCACGCCCAGTTCCTTCAAGGCGACCAGCGACTCGCGCGCCTCGGTTCGGGTCTGATCCTCCAATCCAACCCATCCCACACAACGGCCCTGCCGCGCCACGAAAACCAAGCTGAATCCCTCGGTCTCGTTCAAATCCACCGCGCTGACAAAATCCTCAGTGACCCCACAGTCCTTCAACCATTGCGCGCGACCAATAATCACTTCCTCTCCGTCGACCCATGCCCGGATGCCTCTTCCCGCCGTCTCCGAAAATTCCTTTGGCTCGCCCAGCGGCACGCCGGCCTCCGACGCCAATAGCGCCAGTGCCTTTGCCGTTGGGTGATTGCTGTACCGCTCGGCCGAGGCCGCCAGCCGCAGCAACTCCGCCGGTTTGGTCCCGCCGAGTGGCGCCAGCCGGCTCACGGCCAATTGCCCGGTCGTCAATGTCCCCGTCTTGTCGAAAACAAAGGCGTTGATCCGTGCGGCCGCCTCGAGGTCTCCAACATTCTTGATCAGGATCCCCAGCCGCGCCGCCGCCGAGAGCGCCGCCACCATCGCCGTCGGCGACGCCAAAACAAACGCACAGGGACAGGCGACCACCAACACCGCAATCACCCGGTCCAACTCCTGGGTGAAGGCCCACACCAGCGCCGCCACCACCAATACCAGCGGCGTATAGTACCCCATATACTGGTCAATCAGCCGCATCAACGGCAACTTCGTCTTCTCGGCCGCGAGGATCAGATCTCGCACTTTGCCCAGGGTCGTGTCTTGCCCGGCACGGGTCACCCGCACTTCCAATACGCCGGTAAGATTCTGAGTGCCGGCAAACACCTCGTCGCCCTGCTTCTTGTCCACCGGGAGTGATTCGCCCGTGATGTTTGCCTGATTAAAGGATCCCTGGCCCGATACGATCAGCCCGTCCGCTGCTACGTTATCTCCGGGTCGGATCCGGATGATATCGCCCACGCCGAGGTCTTTCGCCGCTACCTCCTCTTCTTCGTCGGTGCTTCCCCGGGTCAGCCGTCGGGCTTTGGTGGGCGCCAATTTGATAAGCGATTCAATCGACGCCCGGGCCCCGGCCGCAGTCCGCGTCTCGATGATCTCCCCGAGCAGCATGAAGAACGCGATGATCCCCGCAGTTTGATAACCGCCCACCTGCGATTCACCCGAGGCGAATGCGGCCAAGACCGCGATAGCCACGAGCTCGTTGATGCTGAGAATGCCACGGCGAATGTCCTTGATCGCGGTCATCACGATCGGCCAACCAAGGATGATCGCTCCGGCCATCGCGCTTAAACCCGCCACCAGCGTCCCCTTGGAGAACAAAAAATCCACCACGAACGAATTCACCACGAAGATCAGACCGACCAGGGTCTGCTGCAGGCGCACCGGGATGTGCTCGTGATCGTGCCCATGGTCATGACCCTCGTGATCGTGTCCACAACAACCGGGATCGTGATGCTCGTGCTCCTCGCGACTTAATAGCGATGTAACTTGCATATCGACTCAAATCAAGGTTCAGCCGACGCCGCTTCGCGCCGCGGAACCTCAGGTTCTTTGTTCAACAATAACCGCACTTCCCAGGGTTTGCCATCCGCCCGCTGTGGAAGGTAGGTCTTCAGTGTGGCATTGGTCAGCACCCGGCTGTTGTACTCCGCCAGCAGCCTTTGCCGGAACAACTCAGGGTTGCGTTCGTAAGCCGGCAATAAACCCTCAAAGCTCTTCGCCTCGGCCGACAGCGTCTGCACCATGTAATTGCTCCGGGTCACCCCGTCACGCACCACCGCCGATGCCTCGCCGATCGCGCGGTTGGTCGCACCCCGCGCATAAGACTGCGCCTCCTGAATCATGAGATTCCCCTGCTGCTGCGCCTTCAAGACATTATCAAACGCGTCTTCGACAAACAGCGGCGGACGCGTCCGCACCTCGCGCGGATCCACCGTTACCCCCAGCTGCAAACGGTCCACCATCCCGTTGACGCGCTCCAATACCGCCTCCTGGAACGCCAGCTTGTTCAAATAAAGCGCGTCATCCGCGCTGAACCGCGCTGCGACGTCGATCAGGGCGTTGTCCAATATCCCTTGGAGCAAATTCGTCACCTGTCCGAACTGAAAGGCATAGCGCAGGGGGTCCGTAATCCGGTAACTCAACGTCGCCCGTGCATGAACGATATTGCCGTCTCCTGTCAAAACGTACCCATCCACTCCCGGCCGCAAATAAGGCAGTTTCATCGGGTCCGTTCCCTGCGCCTCCTCCTGCGGCGTCACAAAATACCAGCCGGTGGTCGAAGTCAGCGTGCGGCTCTCGCCCACGGGGACCCGAACGACTTCGTCGATTGGGTACGGCAGCTTCCAGTGCAGACCCGGTTGGAGCAACTGATCGGTCCCCACCCCCCGTGGCCGGCCAAACCGCAATACAATCGCCACTTCGTTCGGGTTCACGGTGAATATTCCCGATACGACAAACGCAATCACCAACCCGATCATCATCAGCTTTACCAACGCGAAGCTCGACCGGAGCGCCTCCGCCAACGCTCGCGTGCCCGAATCTTCCACCGGTGCCGGCGCATGGCGCCCTTGATCATCCCCGGGAATCGGTGCGATCCGCGGTTCTGCCGCCGAATTGGGATCTTTGCGATCGTCACTCATTGCAATGAATTCAATGTGCAGGCGGGGACGCGCCACCCAGGAGATTCAAGGGAGGTGTCTGAGTGTCCAGGATCAGGTGGGTGCGTTCCTTCAGCGATTCCTCCAACGCTTTCAACTGCATCAGAAAGATCGCCAACTCCGGTCGCTTCTCGAAAACCGCGTAATATTCCTGCGCCTTCAATTCCGCTCCCCCGGTGATGCGGATTGCTTCCGCTTTGGCCTCGGCAAGGATTTCGTTGGCTTGGCCATCCGCATTGGCCCGGATGATCTTCGCTTCACGCTCCCCCTCCGTCTGGTAGCTCGCGACCAAACGCTGGCGCTCGCCGCGCATCCGATCAAAGACGCTGGTCGTTATGCTTTCCGGCAGGCCCAGCCGCTTGATACCCACCAGCTCGATCTTCATTCCGTAAAGGGACTCCGCCTGTTGCCGGACCCGGGCCAGCATTTCCTGCTCAATCTGGTCGAATTTCAAATCACCCGAGTTGGTCGAGACCAAATCCGAGAAATAATGGGTTCCTAACACCTCGCTCTTGGCATTCCGCAATACCGGCTCGAGCGTACGCTGGGCCGCCTGGAGATCCCCGTTGAATCGCTCCAGGAAAATCCGCGGATCGGCGATTCGCCAGCCCACAAAGACCTGGGCGATGATGTTGATCTGGTCCTTCGTGATGGTCTGATCGTATTTGCTCTCAAAGTTCTGCAAGCGCTTGTCGAATTCGTAGACCTTCTCTACCGGCCACGGCAGCCGGAGCCGGAACCCCGGCTCAAGAATGCTCCGTGAATAGCGGCCAAAGGTCGTTACTACGGCCACCTGAGTCTCCCGCACCTGGTAGCTGAACAACATGAACAAAAAAAGAATCACCAACACCACGCCGGTGATCATTGTAATTGGATTCCTTTTCATCGCTCGAGATAGCTAGCGTGGCGCGCTCCGCGGGGTGCCGCTCGATGGCAACACCACGTCCCGCATTAAATCCGCCCGGATCTCCTGTTCCAGGTTCAACACCAATACATCTTGCGTGTTTGTCGCCGCCAATACGTACTTCTGGGCCGGACCAATCGCTCGCACCAAAGTGTCCAGATAACTCTTCTGTGCGTAAACCGAGGGCGACGACTCCCAGGATTTGACCCGGTTCATAAAACTCCCCGCTTCCGCCTCCGCCGTCGCCACCTTCAGTGCCCGCCCGCTGCGCGCTTCGCTGAGGAGATTCGTGGCCTCCGCCGTCGCCAGCGGCAATTTGCCGAGGGCATAGGCCTGCGCCGCCAGGATGTTGGTCTGCCTGTGCTGGATAGCCGCGACCACCTGCTCAAACGACGCCGCCACCGCCGAGGTCCGGTTCCCAATCGGTGGATGCACCCCCTGCAGGCCGACAAACATGATCTGCGCCCCCAGTTCCGCCTTGTCCACCTGCTCCTGGATTCGGCGCTGGAGGATCTCCGCCGCCGCCTGGCGTCCACTCGACATGACGACTTCAAACTCCGTGTTGACCAGGTAACGCACCACTTCGCGATTGGCCAGCTCTTCCAGAAGCACGCCCGCGTCCGCATGCCGATACGCCCATGCGATCACATTCGTGACCTGGTACTGCACCGGAATGCTCACCGCCAGTAGATTCGCCGGCACCGCCTTCTCCCCCGCTCGATCCCGCGATACCTCCTGCCCGCTCGCCACGAGCATGTTGTACTCCTCCGCGTAATGCGGCCGCGTCCACAATACCGTCATCTCCTTGTCCAACTCCGGATCCGGCACCACCCCCACGGTAAACGTCTGCACCTGGCGCGTCTCAAAGACCCGCACCTGATCGATCGGCCACGGCCATTTGAAATGGAGTCCCGCCTCCAACACCGGTCGCCCCGTCACCCGCCGCCCGAACCGTTCAATCAAGCCCTGCTCGCTTGGTTCAATGATCACGAAGGTTGTCGACAACAAGAGCACCCCGAGTTGGAGCAGGATGATCCAGGCCAATGCCTTCTCCAGGAACTTGTAGAACCAGGTCTCCGATACCTTGAACCCAAATTGATAATCCAACGCCTGGGCCGCCGTCGTCACCAACCCGCCCGGCTGCCCCAACAACCCGATCAATCGGCTCTCATACATCGCCCTGCCCGCCCGCCCTCTCACCCGCGGCCGATAGATCTCCAAGACCAAACCCGCCAGGGCTTCGATAGCCGTTAACCCCAACAGGATCGTCAATGCCCGCGCCAGATAAATATCCAGCAGAGGAAAACCCACCAATAATGATCCCTCCGCCACCGCCACCAACAGGCAAATCAGCGCCCCCAACAACAAATACGCTGCCCCCGGCCGCAACAGTTGCTGACGTTCCAACCGCGCCAGGTTGGCCGAGTACTTGCCCAGTAAAAACAACACCAGAAAAAAAACCGCGAACAACGCCATCGTAAGGGTTGCTCGATCGAGACGCGGCGTGCCGGCCCGACCCAACCAGCGCCAAAGCCACCAGGCCGCTCCGCCTTGCAGCAGGAATAACAGGACTGTGAATCCCGGCACCAAATACTTCTCAAATTGCTCCCGCGAACGCCGGGCAGGAAAGGTGTCCGCCGACTCCACGAACAACGAGGATTCCCCGCGCCCCTTCTTCAACTCCTCCAATTCCAATTGCTCAACCCGCTCCCGCTCCTCTAACCGCATCTGAACATAACTCACCAACGCCACCAAAACCCCGATCCCGAGGAAAACGACCCCCGCCATCGCCGTCGCCGATTCCGCCATGCGCGCCAGGCCCGCTGCCATGGCCGTGACGAGCAGCAGCGTCACCCAATTAATCACTCCCGTCCTGCGCGCGTTTTGTTCCATGGCTGGCTCAGCTCAATTCCCGATCCTCAAATAGAAGCAATCCGACCGCTAACGCCGTTCCCAAATAGGCGGCCATATAACCAAATGCCTTGCCCACGTAACTCCATGGTATTTGATTCTTATCCTCAAGGGCATCCGCGAGCCAGAAAAGCTGCCAGTTGGGCGCCACCGTGTAAAGCACAGACGCCCACCAGCGCCCACCCAGTCCGGCCTCCGCCAACCGTGTGTGCAGTGCGGCCGGTATCGTCGCTTGCTCGGCCGGATCCAGCCATCCCGACTTGTTCGCATCATACCGGTCGGACAACTCCGCCAATAATGCCCGCTGCTCTTCCGTCCGATGTGGATCCTCCCGGACCGCCTGCAATTCCCCCATCCAAACGGGTTGCGCCAGCCGCCCAAACAGGTAATCCGACATCAGCCCGAACAAAAATATCCCCGTGCAGATCGCCAGGGTCGGAATCATCTCCAGCCGAGTCGCGCACGCCAGCGCCAGGCCCGCCAAAATCCAGAGCGCGAACAGTATCAAGATCGCCGCCGGAACAAGCCGCCAGTCCACAGCTGCCACCTCCTGAAACGCAAGCTGACGACGGGTGAAAAACGCCACGACTACGAATGCCACAGTCACCATCAATACCACTCCAATCACCGCGTCGGATACGAATGGCCGGCGGAGGAAATAATTCGCAAAGCCTGCCGCCGCATAGGCCAACACCAACCCCCCCGCGAAGATTGCGAGCGACTGCAGATCCGTGTCGCCATAAGCATCAAAGGCCATTCTACTGGCCAGCAACGCGCTGAGCGCGTTTACATACGAAAGCACCAGAAGCGACCCCGCCAAACCGAAATACTTGGCCAACAAAAACCGGGCGCGCCCTACCGGCTTCGCCAGTACGGCCAACGCTGTGCCCGTCCGGATCTCGTGGGCCACCGATGACGACGCGCTCAGGATGGCGCCGAACAGGCCCGTCACCAGCATCACCGCCAGCGTACTGTCCTTCACCAACTTCGGGTCGTTTCCAAATCCAAAATAAGGCACCGACGCCAGAAAGACGTTGAACGCCGCCGAACTGGTCATCAGCAACAGGAAAACCGGTTGCCGAATCAGTTCCATGAACGTGTTGGCCGCTATCGTGATAAACTGGCGCATCGATCGATTGAACCCGGCGAATCCCGGCAGGTTACGAACCCCGCCTCCAGATGCAAAGAGATATTCAACTCATCAACTCTCCCGACTTTGCCGATTCGGAAGGCCCTTTCCATATCCTAACTCTCTGCGCTTGAAAACTGTGCGTCTGCATGCACATCAAAGTTTCTGCTGCACTTCGCTCCTTGCCAGCTCCCCCCGCGCACGGGCGCCCACATAAGCTCATCGCAGTTAAGTGCCTTCGTTCTCGTCCCCGAACTGCATCTGACGAGTGCCCATACCGGTCGCTCTCTCAACTGTGTCCTGCACCCCGGGCACGCGCCAACCACTTCGCCAACTCGATTGCGGCACGCATGCTCGACGGATTAGCAATTCCACGATGCGCCAAATCATAGGCCGTTCCGTGATCCGGGGATGTCCGGACAAAGGGCAACCCCAACGTCCAGTTCACCCCTCGTTCGAAGGCAATCATTTTGAGCGGGGCCAAGCCCTGATCGTGGTACATGGCCACGACGACGTCGTAGTCTCCCCGCAATACCTGGTAAAATAACGTGTCCGCCGCCACCGGTCCCGTCACTTCGATCCCCCGCAATCGCATCGACTCCACCGCCGGTCCGATCACTTCCGCCTCTTCATTCCCGAGTACCCCGCTTTCGCCCGCATGCGGATTCAACCCGCACACCGCCACTCGGGCCATTGGCAACTTTAGATGGACGCATGCCTGGGCCGCCAATTCGATCGCCAACTCAACTCCTGACCGGGTCAGCGCATCCGGTACCCGACGCAGGGGCAGATGCGTGCTCGCCAACACAACCCGAAGCGTACGACCCCGGTCATCCTCACCCAGCAGCATCATCGCCGTCCGCCGCGTGCCGGCCTGTTCCGACAAAAACTCGGTCTGCCCCACAAAGGGTTGGCCTGCTCGGATAATGGCCGCTTTATTGACCGGGGCCGTCACCAGTGCATCCAACTCGCTTTCCAGACAAAGCCGGGCCCCCTCGCGCAGCCAGGCCACCGCGGCGCGCGCCGCCCGCGCATCACCTGGCGGCATCGCATTCTCCAGCCCCACCGAGGGCAGTTCATGAACGAAGAAACGACCTTTGGCGGCATGCCCGTTGTAGCGATGCAGATCCAACTCCAAACCGAGTCGCTCGCAGCAATCCTCCGCAATTTGCCGATCTCCCAACAACACGTAACGAAACTCTGATGCTGCCGGCTCCAACGCCAACGCCTTCAACGCCACCTCCGGACCGATGCCGGTCACATCACCCATGGCAATTCCGATGGTGACACTCATGAGCTCTGGAAAAACGCGCGCTGCCCCATCCTTCCGAAATCGCTGCCCGATTAGAAGGTCGCAACCAGCGGATAATAACTGACGTACGATTTGGCCTTCAGGCGCTCGATCCACTGTTTATACAACCGCTGTCGTTCCTGGAGCAGCAAGGTCTTCTCAATCTCATCACGGACTTCGCCCAGACTCCGGATATGCTCCGCCCGGAATTCCTCCACCAACATCAAGTAACAGCCGTTTGACAACTCGATCACCCCGCTGTGCTCGCCCGGCTTGAGTTTCTCCGCCACCTTTACCAGGTCCTCGTTCAGTTTGGAGGGTTCGATCCATCCCCAATCTCCCGCCTCAACCCGCTGTGCCCCGTCCGAGTAGACCGCGGCCATCTCCTTGAACGACGCCCCGCCTTCAATCTTCGCCAGAATCTCCTCCGCCAATTCCCGCGTCACCTGTGGCGTCCGAGTTGGCGTGTTCGCCACAAAGATCATCCGTAACCGGATCTGATCTTCCACCCGGAACTGGTTCGTGTTCTGTTCGTAGTAAGTTTCAATCTTGTATGGCGACACCAGCACGCTGGCGGAAACGTTCTTTTGCCGCATCGCCTGCACAATGTAATCGGCCCGGATCTCCCGCCGGAAGGATTCCTTAGTGCGCCCCTTCAACTGCAATTCCTTGACCAGGTTCAACTCATCGCCAAACCGTTCCCGGATAATCCCCCGCATATATTCGTCGATGACACTCTCCGGCAACTGGTAACCTGCGGTCTCAAATTCGTGCAGGATGAGTTCGCGCTCGACCAATTGATCCAAGGCATCCTGCTGCAATTGCCGCTGCTTTTCCTCCAACAACGCCGTCTGCCGTCCGTACTGCCGGAGCAGTAACTGCCGGTCATCCACCGAAATCGCACTGGCAATCTCCTCCTGAGTGATGATCTTCCCATTCACTTTCGCGGCGATCCCGTTCAGTAATTGGGGCTCCCCCATCAATCCCACGTTCGACCCGCACGCCCAGAAACCCATCAGTATTCCGATTATCCATCGCATAGATCCGATCGCGCATCCTATGGACGCTCCCCCGGTGGGTCAAGACCCGCAAACACTCAGCTTCTTTTCCCCGCCATCCTCTCTTCCCCCGACCACGCCGCGCCTCGCAACAATCGACTCGTGGCCACACACGCATGCGAAGAGCCGCAGCAACATCCCACCGCCGCACCGCGCGGAAGCGCCGCATCGCGTCCCGCCTGCCGCGCATGCCAACAAATGCCCGTTAAGCTCGCCGTCGCGCGCAACAGTATTGCCGGCTGCCGCCAATCGGGTATGTTCCACCCAAGTTACATTCTATGCCTGATTCATTCTTTCGGTTTGCCTGTGGTTTGATCCTCACACTCGCCCCGGTCCTCGCCGCGGATCTCGTCCCACTCGAAGGTTCGTGGCGGTTCTTCCCTGCCTACCAGGAAGCCTCACCGGCAAACCCCGCCTCCTGGCGCTTCGCCGGATTCGACGACTCCATTTGGCCGGATCTCCCCGCCCCGTTTTGGTACGGCGATCCGCAGTCTGCGCCCGGGACCGAGCTGGACACCATGCAGGGCAACTACAGTTCGGTCTTCCTCCGGAAAACGTTCACCGTCGTCAATCCCGGTATTCTCGAACACCTCGAACTTGGGGCGCAGTCGGACGACGGTTTCATCGCGTGGCTCAACGGCATGGAGATCGCCCGGTTCAACATGCCGCTCGGCGATATCCCCTACGATGGTTTTTCGCTGGCCGCCCTCCCGGAGCCCATCCCATTCCAAGTCTTCGCCGTCCCCAATCCCGGTCAACTCCTCAACGAAGGGATCAATGTCCTGGCGATTCACGCCTTCAATTCCTCGCTTGGTTCGAGCAGTGATTTTGTCCTCGACGTATCGCTGAGGGCGGACGCCGACATCATCCCGCCTGCGGTGGCCAACGCGATCCCCAAACCGGCGGATCTGCTCCCGGCGCTCACACAAATCGAAGTGGTGTTCACTGAGCCGGTGACGGGTGTCGATGCGGCGGACCTGCTCATCAACGGCAGCCCCGCCACCAACGTCGTCGCCTTGACCAGCGCCGACTACTTCTTTTCCTTCCCCGAACCGGCGATCGGCCCCGTCCAGGTCTCCTGGGTCTCCAACCCTGATATTACCGACCTCGCCAATTCGCCCAATCTCTTCGCCGGCGCATCCTGGTCCTATACCCTTGATCCCGATTATCTGCCGCCGGGCCTGGGGATTACCGAGTTCATGGCCGCCAACGACCACACGATTGAGGACAGCTTCGGTGATCATTCCGACTGGATCGAGATTTTCAACGGCAGCGACGCCACGGTGCATCTCCTTGGATGGAGTCTCACCGATTCGCCGTCGAATCCTGCGAAATGGTCCTTCCCTGATGTGAACCTCCGCGAGCGGGAGTACCTCCTGGTCTTCGCCTCGGGCCGCAATCTCACCAATACCGTGGAACTCCACACCAATTTCAAACTGGCGCGCGAAGGTGGGTTCCTCGCCCTGGTCAGTCCATCGGGCAAAATCGCGTCGACCTTCTCACCCGGCTATCCGGCGCAGCAAACCGATATCTCATACGGACGCGACCTTGCCGACCCTCAAACGCTCGGCTATTTCCTCGAGCCCACCCCCGGTTCACCCAATGCCGTGGCCGGCCCCGGCTTCGCCTCACCGGTGAGTTTCTCCGCTCGCTCCGGGGCGTTTGCCCAGCCTTTCTCTCTGACGATCACACCCAATAACCCGGCGCCAAATCTTGAGATCCGTTATACCCTGGATGGCAGCTTTGTCTACGAAGGGTCGCCGCTTTATACCGCCCCCATTCCCGTCAACGGCACGACCTCCGTTCGCGCTCGCGCTTTCCAGCCGGGTCTGTGGCCGGGCGCGGTTCATACAGAATTTTATTTAGCGCTCACCCCCGAGACCGCCAACTTCACGACCGACCTTCCGATCATCGTGCTGCACAACCAGGGCGGCGGTGAGGTGCCTGCCTACTGGGACCAAACGGTTCTCGTCCAGACTTTTGAACCTATTGACGGGGTCACTTCGCTGACCAACCGCCCGACCCTATCCAGTCCAGGTGTGTTTCACCTTCGCGGATCGAGCACGCTCTATTATCCCAAAGGCAGTTTCTTTCTCGAAACTCAGGACGAATTGGGTTTCGATCGGGCTGTTCCCCTGCTGGGGCTCCCCGCGGAATCGGACTGGGTGCTCTACGCACCCAACAACTTCGAACCGGTGCTCATCCACAATCCGGTGGCCTTTGAACTGAGCCGTCAGATGGGCCGATACGCCTCCCGATATCGCCCCGTCGTGGTATTCCTGAATACGACGGGCGGCGCGATCCAGCCTTCCAATTACAACGGCATTTACATCCTGGAAGAGAAAATCAAAGCGGACCCGAACCGGGTCGATATGAACAAGCTCGGTCCGCAGGATCTTCAGCCCCCGGAAGTAACGGGTGGTTATCTGCTCAGCGTCGATCGCTCCGGTCTGGGTGAGTGGCCCATCTATGCCGGCGACCAAAGCCTGAACGTCCTCGATCCCAATTTTTGGGAATTCATATCGCCCGAACGCGCGCCCCAATACGACTACCTCCAGAATTACCTGGACACGTTCGCCGGCGTCCTCTACGGCCCGAATTGGCGGGATCCCGTATCCGGCTACGCCGCTTACATTGATCTACCGGCGGCCATCGATCATCAACTCCATGGCGTCGTCACCTTCAACGTCGACGCCCTCCGCCTCAGCGGTTATCTCTACAAACCGCGCAATGGAAAGATCATCATGGGCCCGGTCTGGGATTTCGACCGAACCCAGGGATCGACCGACGGCCGGGATTTCAATCCGCGCGTCTGGCGATCGCGCGTTGGTGATCGGGGCACGGACATGTTCAATTCGTCCGACACGTACTACAACCCGTGGTATGGCCGCATGTTTATGGACCTCGATTTCTGGCAACTCTGGGTCGATCGTTACCAGGAACTCCGCGATTCCGTCCTCTCCCGCACCAATGTCCACGCCATCATCGATTCCCTGGCCAACCAGGTCCGCACCGAACAGCCCCGTGAAGTCCTGCGCTGGGGCGTCCGCCCCCGCAGCGGCACGATCAGGGTCGATGGCTATTCTCATAGCTTTCCCGGCACATTCGATGGCGAAGTGGATTGGATGAAAATGTGGTACGACGACCGGCTCGCTTTCATCGACCAGAATCTCCTCGATCGCCCACATCTCAACCTCCCCGCCGGTCCGATTCCTCCCGGCTCGCTGCTGACCCTTTCCAGCACCGAGTCCGGCACGATCTATTACACTCTGGATGGAATGGATCCGCGCCTGCCCGGCGGCGCGGTATCGGCCACAGCCAAGATCTATTCCGGCCCGATCACCCTCTCGTCCAACGCGCGTGTCGTGTCGCGCAACCTCGACCCGGCGCACCACAACCAGACCGGGCCGGGTGCGCCTCCCGTCTCGACGCCATGGTCCGGCCTCAGCTCCGCCACCTACGTCGTCCAGACACCCGCTCTGGTGATCAGCGAAATCATGTATCACCCCGCGCTCAACGCGCAGGAGGGTGCCTGCACCGATGAAGATTTTGAATTCATTGAATTGGTCAACCGCGGTCCGGAAACGATCAGCCTCCCGGGCTTTCACTTCACCAACGGGATCCAATTCACGTTTACCGCCACGAACCCGGTCACTCAACTTGCTCCCGGCGAACGCGTCGTGGTGGTCAGGAACCTTGCGGCGTTCCAGTCCCGTTACCCCCAGGTCGATCGTATCGGCGGGGTCTATTCCGGAAGCCTCGACAACGCCGGGGAACGCATCGAACTCATCGGGCCGCTCCTCGAACCGATCCTTGACTTCCACTACGACAATGCCTGGTACCGCACGACCGATGGCCTCGGCTTTTCGCTGGTCGCCGCCGACGAATCCGCCCCCTTCTCAGCCTGGAATAACGCGGCGGCCTGGCGCGTCAGCAACCAGTCCGGCGGTTCTCCCGGCGCACCAGAACCTCCCTCACCGGGTATCCCGCAGGTCCTCATTACCGAGGCCCTGACCCACACCGACCCGCCGCAGCAGGACTCGGTTGAGTTATTCAATCCCGGCTCCGCGCCGGCCAACATCGCGGGGTGGTGGCTCACCGATGATCTTGCGGCCCCGTTCAAATTCCAAATCCCCACAAATACCGTGATCACCCCCGGGGCCTACCTCGTCTTCAACGAATCGCAATTCACCAATAACCTCGCCACCAGTTTCCGGCTCAGCTCGCTCGGCGACGTTGTCTACCTGCTTTCAACCGATGGAGGCACCAATCTCACCGGGTATCTGCACGGCTTCGAATATGGCGCGGCGTTCAATGGTGTCTCTTTCGGCCGCCACATCGTGAGCACCGGCGCCGAACAGTTTGTCGAGCAGTCGAGTCTCTCCCTCGGCGCCACCAATGCGGGACCCCGAATCGGCCCGGTCATCATCAACGAGATCATGGCTGATCCCACGCCGGCCTCCCCCGCGAACGCCGCGCTGGACGAATACCTTGAACTCTTCAACCCAACGTCCGCGGCCGTTGCACTCTACGATCCTCTCGCTCCCACCAATACCTGGCGCATCCGCGGTGGTATCGATTTCGAATTCCCGGCAAATATCACGATCCCCACCAATGGTTACCTGCTCGTCGTCGAGTTCGATCCCGCCCTGGACCCCGCCATGGCCATCGCCTTCCGAAGCCATTACAGCCTCAATCCCAACATTCAGATCCTGGGACCCTACTCCGGACGTCTGGACAACGAAGGCGACCACGTCCGTCTGCTCCGGCCCGATCGACCGCAGGGCCCACTGAGTCCAATGCCCGGCTTCGTCCCGTATGTCCTGGTCGAGGAGATCGACTATTCCATCACTCCTCCCTGGCCTACCGCCCCTTCCGCAGCTTTCAAATCCCTCCAACGCCGCGATCCCAGCTTCTTCGGCAATGACCCCGCCCATTGGGAACTGGCGGCCGCAACACCCGGAACGGTCAATCCTTCAAATGGCTCCCAGGACAGCGATGGCGATATGCTGTCGGATGTCTGGGAAACCGCTCACCTCCTTGATCCCCATAGCGCGGTGGGCGATCAGGGCACGGCGGGCGACCCCGATGGGGACGACCTCACGAACCTCGAGGAAATGAATGCGGGAACGCATCCACAGAATGCCGACACCGACGGCGACGGCTTATTCGATGGCTGGGAGGTCCGTTATGGGCTGAATCCCCTGAATCGCACCGGGCTCGACTCGGGTCCGGCTGATCCCGATGGTGATGGGCTGTCCAATCTCGAGGAGCAAGCCCAGGGCACCAATCCGTTAAACCAGGACTCGGACGCCGATACCCTCACCGATGGCTGGGAGTTTACCAATGGCCTCGATCCGAACGACGCCACCGGCGTTAACGGCGCCGACGGCGACCCCGACGCGGACGGATTCACAAATCAAGAGGAATACTTCGCCGGCACACGACCTCGGGATGCCTCGAGCAGTCTCCAGTTAAGCCTCGGGTTAATGCCCGATAAGCGCATCCACCTGCAATTCGGCACCGTCGCCGGCCATGCCTACATCCTGCAGAGCCGGGTCGCCCTCGACGGTCAAACCTGGTCGACACTCACGGACATCGCCGCCCAGATCCAGGATGCCCGGTTTGAGCTCTTCACCAGCCCACAACCGGCACAAACCCGCTACTACCGTGTGGTCCTGGTCCAATAATCAACCCGCGAGATGCGGCTTCCCTCCCGCGATTCAGCGCTGCGCGATGGGCGGGATCTCGCGGGGAGCAGGCGCCTTTACGAAGGACGTCAGGCGCAGGTAGATCGGCTCCAGAGATTCCGCGGCCACGTGATCATCTCGCCGGGCCGCAATCTCCGCCAGCATCGCCGCATCCGGCATCAATATGGGAACGCCGTGCTCGAGCATTCCCGGATTCGGGCTGGCCAACCGCTCACCTTGTTGAATGACCGCCTCCAGGTCCGGCCACCTCGCCAATCGCAGAGTCTGAACCGCCGTCCAGCCTTCCGTGTTCAGGTCATACCGCGCCCAGTAGAGTTCGCCGCGCCGGGCATCCACCACCACATTGATCCGGCCCCGCGCCCCAGCCGCGTGTGCTTGCGCGGCCAGAACGTCCACGCTGCTCAACCCCAGAACGCGGACCTGCCGTGCAAGCTGCCAACCCTGCGCCACGGCGATGGCCGTTCGAATGCCCGCATACGATCCAGGTCCCAGACCCACGGCAACGCATTCGATCGCCTCACGTTCAATCCCCGATTCAGTTAGCGCCCGCTCAATCAACGTCAAGGGCCCGCATTCGCGGGGGGCGCATTCCCTCGCGCAGGCGACGGTGGATGATCCCGCCCGGACCGCCGCGCTGCGTAATTCCGCCGAAAACTCAAGCGCAAGTGTCTTCATAACGAATGAGTCGTTCCGACGTCGTCTTGGACTCGAGCCAGACCCGTCGCAGAAACCTCGGCGAGCGTTGCGCCGCTTCCGGATCGTCGAACCAGCGTTCCGCCCACTCGATCACACTCACCCCGCCCGGGCACACCAGGTATTCTTCCAGTCCCGCGCGAAGTATCGATTCCCGCGTCTCGAGCCGGTACAAATCCAGGTGATGCAACACGAATTCCGCGCCATGATATTCGTGCATCAGGGAAAACGTGGGAGAGCGCACGCGCTCCACCACTCCGAGTCCGGCCGCGAACCCCTTCACAAGCTGTGTCTTGCCCGAGCCCAAATCACCGCTCAATGCGATCACCCAGCCCGGCTGCGCATTCCCCGCCCAGGCCCGACCTAATGCCATCGTCTCCTCCGGACTCTTAGAAATGCACGTAACCATCGAGTGTTAAAGGACGGGATCCCCGCCGATCTCGCAACATCAGCGCCGATCCCTCGGTGATCGATCCGATGGCGCTCAGCCGAAGACTGGCAAACCGTTCCTTCCACGCGGTCATCAGCCCCGCCATATCCGGCCCGGGAACGGTGAACAACAATTCATAATCTTCACCGTCGCTCAGCGCCTGGCGCAACGGCGAGTCATCCGCTTCGCCTCGCTCCTTCCTCTGCTCCGCCAATCCGCGGACCTCCGGATGAATGGGGATCGCCTCCGCCACGAGTTCCGCCCCGACCTGGCTGGCCTTGAGCACGTGCCTCAAATCGCCGGCCAGTCCATCGCTCAGGTCGATCATGGCATGAATATCAAAATGTTCCACCAGCCATCGGGCCTCTTCCAAACGGGGTTCGAATCTCAAGTGCCGGCCGGATTGGAGCGATCCCCCCAATTCCCCGGTAACGCAAATCGCATCTCCGATTCTGGCATCGGAACGGAGCGGACATCGTCCACGGCCCGCGGTTCCCACTAACGCAATATTAATGAACAGACGTTCCGGGCTGGACGTGGTTTCACCGCCAACGATTCCCATCCCTTGACGCTCCGCCAACCGTTTCATTCCGGCATATATGCCTTGCATTCTGACAACGTCGAAACCATCGGGTAATCCCAACGTCACCAGCACGTGAGTCGGTGTGCCACCCATCGCGGCCACATCGCTCAGGCAACGCGCCATGGCCTTGTGCCCGATCCAGACCGGTTCCGTTCCCGACTCGAAATGCACCCCCTCAACCACGGCATCGACCTTGAACAACAACCAGCGGTCGGTCATGCCAAAATCCAAAACGGCACAATCGTCCCCTGCCCCAACCCGGGTCGTCGCGTTTACCGGCAATCCCCCGCGGAGCAGGTCGATGAATTCGAACTCGGTCATCGCTTTGGGAGTTATTCCTATTTGTGAAAGTTTTGTCACGGCGCGCAAATTTGTCAGGCTGCAAGTTTGGTGAGTTGTTCCGTATCAGCTTGGCGTGCGGCGAGCAAGGCAACGATGATGCAGGAGACTTTGACAGGTCCGTAACTGTTCAAATGCCCGAAAACGTGAAACCAGGGTTGCGGCTCTGCCGCGCTGAGTGATTCGTGGTTCCACTGAATGGTTCCGCCTAAGCCTGGCGCGACAGCACGAGCAACAATAGGTTCGCCAGGTTAAACAGGCTGTGCGCGAAGATCGACGCCAGCAGATTCCCCGTCTTCTCGTAGAGCCAGGCCAAACATAGCCCCAGAAAAGTCAGCGGCACAAAAGTCATTAAGGTCAAATGCACCGCCCCAAACAGGATCGCGGTTCCCCAAAACGCCAGCCGTGGCCAGCCCAGGCCTTTGAGCGTCGGATACAAGATGCCCCGAAACAGCAATTCTTCCGCAACGGGCACCAACAACACCGCGGCGCTGGCCATGTAAATCTGCTGGGGAACACCCACGGTGGTCTGAAGCGTGGTCACCGCTTCCTGGATCTGGGGCTGCAATCGTATCAAGGTCATGAGTTCCGCGGATAGCTGCCCCAGAATCCATGCGCACGGCAAAGCCACGAGCGTTACAACCATCGCCAAAAGCATCGCCAGGATCGCCCCTGACCGATCGAACCCAAATGCCTCGCTCCAGGTCGTATGGTTTTCCCGGACAAAAAAATGCACCCACAATAGCAATGCGCCATGAAAACTAAGCGTGCTGATCAGGAATACCCCGAACTTGTCGTCCGGACCAATCCGCAACAGACTGGCCACCACCCATCCGGCGCACAAACTCGCCAATAATCCCAGCAGCAGTCGTAACGCGCTGTCTAAAGGCCAGGTCTTTACCAGGGGCATGACCTCATCCGGGTTGAACTCCGCGCCCGCCGCCGCCGGAAGATCGGGATGGCCAAAGTCATTCCTCACTCTCGCGATGTTCGATATACTTTGGATGGGTATCCAGATTCAGTGACAAATAAACGTGCCGGATCTCGTTGTCGAATCCACCCCGACGAAAGAAACGAATCGCATCTTCGTTGTCCTCATCGGTGTCGACCAGAATCATGCGGGCATTTTCCTCAATGAAGATTTCCGTCAACCGACGAACCAGCCTCCGGCCGATGCCGCGACGTTTCCACCGTGGATCCACCCCCAGCCATAATAACCACCCATACCGCCACGGACTCCGATACTTCTCCATCAAAGTCCCCAGGGCGAATCCGATCACTTTCCGGCCGGCCTCCGCCACCAGGCAATAATCGCCGTCCGATCCGAATAAATGCACGAGCTCATACTGGTCCCACGACCGGTAAAGCGTGGGCCATTTTTCAGCCGTAAACAGTCTCTGCCCCAGCGCAAACACCGGAGCCAGATCCGGCAATTCAATCTCCCGAATGGCGACTCCAGAGGACAGCTCTCGCGATCCTTTCCGGTTTGTCTTAGCGTTTCTCGCCACGGCACACCCGTAAACCAGTCCTCTGATTTGGTCAATGCGCCTCCCCGATCAACTCGATCGCCCTCGCCAGGGCCTGACCCAGTTGGCGCACATCCTTGCCGCCCCCCCGCGCATTGTCAGCCCTTCCCCCGCCCTTCCCGCCTACCATGGGCGCGATCTGTTGGATAATCTTGCCCGCGTGCACTTTACCCGAAAACCCGGGACCCACTGATGCCACCAGGCTCACCGCCCCGCCGGTCGCTCCTCCTAACACCAGCACCCCCTCAAACCGGCCCTTCAGCTCGTTCGCCAGCGACTGCAACCCCTCACCGTCCGCATCCGGCACCTCCTCGATCACCGCCGGGATCCCGCTCAACTGCCGGACTTTCGAAAGCAAGGACTGCGCGATATCCGCCGCCTGCTTGCGTGCCATTCCTTTCAATTGTCGCTCGAGCTCCTTTTGTTGAACCAGCATGCTTTCGATCTTCTTCTCCAGTTCGATCACGGGCGAATTCACTTTCCCCGACAAACTCCGGATGAGCTGGAGTTCGTCATTGGCCTTTCGATACGCCTCCAACCCGGCAACCGATTCAATCCTTCGAATCCCGGCCGCAACCGCACTCTCGGCATTGATCCGGAACAGGCCAATCTCGCCCGTGGCCCGGCAGTGAGTCCCTCCACACAATTCCATGGAGTACCCATCGAGAGCCGACGGTTGGCCTCCAATCTGGACCACGCGCACCCGATCTCCATATTTGTCGCCAAAGAACTGCATGATCTCGCGCCGGTGGCGCACGCGCGCGTATTCCACCTCGATCCAGCTGACGGGCGCGTTTTCCAAAACCCGTTCATTCACGAGCCGCTCGATGTCCGCCAGTTGCGCTGAGGTCAGCGCCACACTGTTGAAATCAAACGTCAGCTTCTCCGGTCCGACATACGATCCCTTCTGCGATACCTCCGGCCCCAGCACTTCGTGCAAGGCCCAGTGCAGCAGGTGCGTCACGGTGTGATGCCGCTGAATCGCGGCGCGCCGGTTCCGGTCCACGACCAGTTCCACGGTCGTTCCCGCCCCCGGTGCTTCATCCCCGGCCACGAAGTGCAGCCAGGCCTGGCCGCCCTTTTGCGTGTTGACCACCCGCCACAACGTCCCCCCCTGGTTCAACTCGCCCGTATCCCCGACTTGCCCACCCATCTCCGCATAGAAGGGGGAGACGTCGCAAATCACCGCCGAGCGACCCTGAACGCGCACGACTTCGAGCACACTTGCCGAAGCCTTCAACGCCTCGAACCCGATAAACCGCGTCGGCGTCTCGGTCTCAATTCGCGAAATGGCAATGACCTCCTTCTTCTGCGCCGCCCGCGCTCGAGTCCTCTGTTCCCCCATTAAACGGTGGAAACCCTCGACATCCACCGCCAAGCCGCGCTCCCGGGCCATCAACTCCGTAAGATCCAGGGGAAAGCCGTAGGTGTCATAAAGGGTGAAGGCCCACTCGCCCCGAAAACGCGCGCCTCCGCTCTGCCCGCGTGCCTCCGCCTCGCGGGCTTGACGAACATAGTCTTCAAAGAATTGCAGCCCGCGGTCCAGCGTCCGGTTGAAGGACTCCTCCTCAGCGCGAATGACCTCTTCCACATGGTCGCGCTTCGCCTGGATCTCCGGAAATACATCACCCATGGTTTCCGCCAGCACATCCACCAGCCGAAAGAAGAACGGCTCTCGAAAATCGAGCGACCGCCCGTACCGCACCGCCCGCCGCAGGATCCGCCGCAACACATAATTACGATCCGTGTTTCCCGGCAATATTCCATCCGCAATCGCGAATCCCAGCGTCCGGATGTGATCGGCAATCACGCGAAACGCGACGTCAATGGATTGCTGGTTGTGGATGGTGGAAAGATCCGCCGGCGGCAGGGTCGAGCCATACCGCTTCCCGCTCAGCCGCTCGAGCGCATCGAACGTAGGCCGGAACACGTCGGTTTCATAATTCGAAATGACCCCGCTAAAGTCCGCGAATTGCCGGGTGCATTGGATGATGCTCGCCACCCGCTCGAACCCCATCCCCGTATCCACGTGCCGCGCCGGCAATGGCAAATACGATCCATCCGCTCCCGCGTTGAACTGGATGAACACCAGGTTCCAAATCTCAATGCACTGCGAACTGCCGGCGTTCACCAACGCTCCCATCGTGTCCCCCGCCGGCGTCAGATCCATGTGCAGTTCGCTGCACGGCCCGCACGGACCCGTCTCACCCATCATCCAAAAATTGTCTCTCTTGCCACTCGTCCGAATGTGCACCCGGGGATCGAGCCCGTCGGCCTCGAACAACCGCGCCCAAAGGTCGTGCGCCTCCTGGTCGAACACCGCCGGTTCACCCGGACCCGGCTCATACACCGTGGCATAAAGCCGGTGCCTGGGGAATTGCCACACCCCGGTGATCAACTCCCACGCCCACTCAATCGCTTCCCGCTTGAAATAATCACCGAACGACCAATTGCCCAGCATCTCGAAAAAAGTGTGGTGATACGTGTCAAATCCGACATCCTCCAGGTCGTTGTGCTTGCCCCCCGCCCGAATGCACTTCTGCGTGTCCGCCGCCCGTGTCGGGCTGCCCGGTATCGCCCCACCCCATCGATCCACATCGGCGCTCCGTCGACCCAAAAAGATCGGCACAAACTGGTTCATCCCCGCGTTGGTGAACAGGAGATTGGGCGCATCGGGCATCAAGCTCGACGACGCCACGATCGTGTGCTGCCTGGATCGGAAAAAATCGAGAAAATCCTGGCGAATCTGGCGGCTGCTTCGAATGTCTTTGGACGTCATGAAACTCACGGCGGCGAGATTAGGCCGAACCTTGCTTTCCTTGCCAGTCGAAGTTTCCTCACCGGCGCAAATGGATCTGCTCGATGACTAAAATCTCCGGTCCTCAACTCCGCGGCCTCAGGGCCCAAGCCCAACGCCTCGATCCCCTCCTCCGGATCGGCAAGGCCGGTCTCACCGGCCCGTTCTTCGCTGCCCTGGATGCGGCCCTCGACCGCCATGAACTCGTGAAGGTGAAATTCGACCACTTGAAGGATCAGAAGAAGACCCTCGTTCCGCAGATTGTCGACCGGTCCGGCAGCCAACTCATCCTCCGTGTGGGCAACGTCGCCGTGCTTTACCGGCAGAACCCGGAGCATGCGCGGCCAACCGATCAAACGCAGTCGGGCTGAATCCGTTTATTCGAGCGGTCTTGCCGGTCCCATTTTCCTGTTGGAAATTGAGCCCAGGTTTCGTCGGAGGCCCTGATTCCGGCCGGGCGTCCAGGCCTACTTGGCATAGACTTCCACACCGCGTTCCATAAACTCCCGCGCCTTCTCCTCCATTCCCCGCTTCAGCCCGGCCTCATCCGACAATCCCTGTTCCGTCGCGTATTTGCGCACATCTTCGGTAATCTTCATCGAGCAGAAATGCGGCCCGCACATGCTGCAGAAATGCGCGGTCTTCGCCCCCTCCTGCGGCAACGTCTCATCGTGAAACTCCCGGGCCGTCTCCGGATCGAGGCTCAACTCGAATTGATCCTCCCAGCGGAATTCGAAGCGCGCTTTGGATAAGGCGTTGTCCCGATATTGCGCTCCCGGGTGTCCCTTGGCCAGATCCGCGGCGTGCGCCGCGATCTTGTAGGCGATCACTCCATCCTTCACGTCCTTCTTGTTCGGCAAGCCGAGATGTTCCTTCGGCGTCACGTAGCACAGCAGCGCGCAACCATACCAACCGATCATCGCCGCCCCGATCCCGCTCGTGATGTGGTCGTAGCCCGGGGCTATATCCGTCGTCAACGGCCCCAACGTGTAAAAGGGCGCCTCGTGACACCACTCCAGTTGCTTGCGCATGTTCTCCTCGATCAGGTGCATCGGCACATGGCCCGGTCCTTCGTTCATCACCTGCACGCCATGCCGCCAGGCGCGTTCGGTCAGTTCGCCCTGAACTTTCAATTCCGCAAACTGCGCCTCGTCGTTCGCATCCGCGATCGATCCCGGCCGCAAGCCATCCCCAATGCTGAAACTCACGTCATACGCCGCCATGATCTCGCAAATCTCATCCCACCGGGTATAAAGGAAATTTTCCTCGTGATGCGCCAGGCACCACTTCGCCAAAATGCTCCCGCCCCGGCTCACAATCCCGGTCATCCGCGAAACCGTCAATGGAATGAACCGCAACAATACCCCGGCATGAATCGTGAAATAGTCCACCCCCTGCTCGCATTGCTCCAATAGCGTAGCCCGGTAAACCTCCCAACTCAGTTCTTCGGCGCGTCCCCCCACCTTTTCCAGCGCCTGGTAAATCGGCACTGTCCCAATCGGCACCGGCGAGTTCCTCAGGATCCATTCCCGCGTCAGATGAATGTCTTTCCCGGTCGAGAGGTCCATCACAGTGTCCGCCCCCCAGCGCACCGCCCATCGCATTTTCTCAACTTCCTCTTCAATGCTCGACGCCACCGCTGAATTCCCGATGTTCGCGTTGATCTTCACCAGAAAATTCCGCCCGATGATCATCGGCTCCAATTCCGGGTGATTGATGTTCGCCGGTATGATCGCCCGCCCCCGCGCCACCTCCTGCCGCACGTACTCCGGCGTGATCTCCGCCGGTATCTGCCGGCCATCTCCCGGATGTTGGTGATAGACGGAACTCCGACTCGCCCGCTCGGAAATCTCGGATCGCGCCGCCTCCAATCCCTGATTCTCCCGGATCGATATAAACTCCATCTCGGGCGTGATCATGCCTCGGCGCGCGTACTCCAACTGCGTAACCGCGCGAACCCCGCGCCAACGCCGCCGGTCGGCGCCGGGAGCCGCGCGCCCCTCCACCGCCGGAGCCTCGGTCGTGCTGGATTCGGATGGCTCAACATCGCCTCGTGACCGGATCCATTCCACCCGCAACCCGGGCAGACCCCCCTCTACCGTGCCTTCATAAGCCGCGTCACCCCAGGGTCCGCTCGTGTCATATACCCGCACTGCCGCGTTTGCTTCAACCGTTCCATTGCTGGCACGGCCCGGCGCCAAAAGGATCTCGCGCATCGGCACCCGCAACTCTGGATGCGCCTGACCCGACACATACACCCTGCGCGACTTCATTCTTCCCGCCTCCGGCCGCTCATTCATTGCTATCATTGTGTTCCTCGGTTCGCGCTTCACACGCCGGTCTCACGACTTCTGCAGGAAATGATAATCGAAGAGCTAAACAGATCCCTTCGCCAGCATTACCTGGATCAGGTTCAACGGGTTCACCCGCGCTCCCGCACAGATGTCTCAGCCTTCGGCCAGCCGTCCCTGACTGACCCGGTAAGCTCCCCAAAACGAAAACCAGCCTAGGTCCACCCTTCCGCTCGGTCAACTCCTCTTCCCAGGCGGAGACCAACGGTCGCCGGCCCGGGTCCCCACATCGGCCCGGAGCACAGAAGGCAATTCGTTGATCCGGCACCGTTGCAGGTACTCGCGCTGGGCACCTGAGCTCCCACAACGTCCTCGCTCAGGTCTCAAATGATTTTCCACAACCGCAACTCTGCCGAGCCTTCGGATTGGCAATCTTGAAACCACCACCGTTCAGTTCGTCGCTGAAGTCCACCACAGTCCCTTGCAGATGCTCGGCGCTCACCGCGTCGACCACCACTTCCACTCCAAAAAATGCCCCTATGACATCCCCGTCCCGCCGTTCGTCGAACACCATCCCATACTGCATTCCCGAACACCCGCCACCCTCGACATAAATCCGAAGCGGCTTCCCCATATTGGCGGGATCGCTGGCCTGCAACTGCCGCACCTCCTTCGCTGCCGCCTCGGTCAACTGCAGCACCACCTCCGGAATAATCGTCTCACTCATAATCATTGGTTCTGCGACAGAGTAATAAAACTGTCGAGCGCTGTCAAATCCCTCTCCGGAGGGACTCCGGCACTTCCGGAACGACTGAAAGCCTTCCTCACTTCTCCTGTTGAGCAAGCATCTGATGCACGCGCTGTAATCGTGTCTCGACGATAACCCGCATCGGCGGCAGCAGATTCATCAAGCGACTATAAACACTCGCCGCCACTTCCCACCGCCCCTGTTCCTCCGCCAGGCGCGCCGCCGCAAGCCCGGATTCCTTGACCAACGCCGGATCGCCCACATCACCTTGTCGCAAATGTCGCCCCTCAAAAACATACAGATAGCGGCGCAATGCCTCGTTCAGGAATTCCGATTTCTCCTGGCCGGACGCCCGGGCGCCGCGTTTCTCGAACACGGCGGCAATACCGAGTTCGGCATTCCCGCGCACATTAACGGTCGCCAGCGGCGAGGTGAGTGCGTTGGTGTAAGCCTCTATGGCTCGCTCAAATTCGGGCGGATCAACCGAGGCCAACTGTAAATGGCAGTTGCCGATCTGACCCCAGGCCAGAGGCGCGAATGGACTCGACGGGAACAAACGCGGGATTTTGTGAAATGCCACGATTGCGTCACGATAGCGTTCGAGCGGATCGGGGGTTCCCGGGGCTTTTTCCGACATGATCGTGTTACCCAGTTCAAAATAGGCTTCCGGAAGGAGGGCCGGGGGGCAATGGGGATCGATGATGAGGTTGGTGAAGTAGTTGCGCGCATCGTTGTAACCCTGGCGAAAAAAAGCGGACCGGCCTGCCATGAGCCGCGAGTGGTAATTGAGATCTGACGTGGCCCAGTTGGTGTTCAGGAAAATCTGTTGATAATTCAGGTCCGCCAGGTCGTATTTCTCCTGCCGAAAATAATAGTCTGCGATCCAATGTTGCGCCCAACGACTCAGGGGATCTTTGGGAAACCGGACCACAAAATTTGTGAACAATTGAAAGGCGTTGGTCTCGTTGCCGGCCGCATACCGCGCCCAGGCCCGGTCAAACTCCGCCCGCGAAACCGAGCCATGTCCCGGGTAGTTTGTCACCCACCGGTCGTATTCCGTCACGGCTGCCGCCCAGTTCCCCTCATACTGGTAGGTTCGAGCATACGCCAGCTTCACTTCCGGAACGAGCGGCGAGTCCGGGAAAAGTTCCATGAACTTCGTGAACAACTGCCGCGCTTCCGATGGTTCGCCGGTGCGACCCACCGCCTGTCCAAATAGCAACAGGCTCCGATCGCTAAATGTACCCCGCGGCCTGTCCAGTAACCGCCCCATGGCTTCCTGGGCATTCTCAAGATCCCCGGTTTCGATCCCCACCCGGATGATCTGGTAGAGGGCACGATCACCGAGACTCTCGCTCACGGCTGGAAAATCGCTGTAATTGGTCACCACCAGCCAATAATTCGTGATCGCGGCCGCGCCCTGGTCGAGCAGAAAATCGGCATCCCCGAGCTTGAACCGCGCGATGGCCTGTTCCTCCCCGCTCGGGAACAATTCTGCCGCGCGTAAAAAGTCCGCCGCCGCGTCCGCCAACCGCGTATTCACCGACGTGACCTGCGCTTCTTCCCAGATCGTCCAACCGCGATTCAACCGTGCCTGGGCCACCTGCGGATTGGGGATATTGGTGATGACCACGCCGAACTGCGCGCGGGCCTGCTGCAGGAGGTTGATCCCCGTCCGGCGCGCGTTACTTGCCAAGGCATAATATTGACGCATTCGCAATTCACCCAGTGTCAGGCGCAATAGACTTCCCGCTGGATCGGTTGGATTTTGACGCAAATAATCCTCAAGCCGCGCCACGGCCTCCTCAAGTCGGTTCTGCGCCAGGGTCAATCGCACGATCTGTTGCACAGCCTCAAATCGGCGGGCCGATGCGACCACCGGTTCCAGGTTTTGTTCGTAGGCCTGGATCGCCGCCTCCGGCTGCCGGCTTCGCTCGAGTAACGCGCCATGCAGCGACTTTGCGTCGGCGCGCAATTGCATTGCCGCGACATTGGTCAGTGGGGCGAGCTGCGCCAGGAGATTGGTCACGGTGCTCAGCGCGGCCGGCACTTGTTTGCTCCCCAACTGCAGCCGTGCGAGGACATATTGCTTCTGCCACGCAAGATGGGCCGGCAACCCCGGCTCCGGAAGCCTTGCGAGGGCGTCGATCCCTCCCAGATAATCCCCCAATTCAAGGCAGACCTCCGCCAACAACAATTGACCCCGCGCAACCAACTCCGGGTTCCCGCCCTCGGCGGCCCTTTGAAATGCTCCGTCCGGCGCGCGCAACAGCTCCGCCGTCCGCCGCAGATCTTCCATTTTAAAAGTGGCGTAGGCCTGACCGAGGCTCGCCTCCAGCCGGCGCGACGATTCCGGATAGGCCGCCAGCATGGCCTCATAGGTCTTCGCCGCCTCCTCGTTCTTCCCGAGCTGAAAAAGCGCCTCCCCAATCCAATACTGATACTGGTCCGCCCATTCTCCCGATTCACCCGATTTCGTCTGCAGGAGTTCCAGGCATTCCGCATACTGACCACGCTCGTACTCGGACTGCCCTTGGAGCAAGAGTGCCTGGGCCACCTTCGGCGACGCCGGATACGCCTGGACGAACTCCGCAAATTCCTGCTCCGCCAGATCATAGGCCCGGTCTTCGAAGAACCGAACCGCGACTTCGAAGCTCTGGGCTTCCGTCGCGGGGGTTGCCGGTGCTGCAGCCCAGACGCACACAGCACTCAACCCGATCCAACCCACCATCAGTCCGCTCGAAATAAGCCGCATCGCGGCCCACACCCTATTCCGCCCCGGCGATGGATTCAATCCAAACCCTGCCGGCCTCCGGCCACTCCTTGGACGAAGTATTGAGCCTGTCACCATGTCGTCGTTGGGCGGTCGATGATGCTGAGCCTGTCACCATATCGTCGTTGGGCGGTCGATGATGCTGAGCCTGTCACCATATCGTCGTTGGGCGGTCGATCATGGTGAGCCTGTCACCATGTCGCGTTGGGTGGTCGATGATGCTGAGCCTGTCACCATGTCGTCGTTGGGTGGTCGATGATGCTGAGCCTGTCACCATGTCGCGTTGGGTGGTCGATGATGCTGAGCCTGTCACCATGTCGCGTTGGGTGGTCGATGATGCTGAGCCTGTCACCATGTCGCGTTGGGTGGTCGATGATGCTGAGCCTGTCACCATGTCGTCGTTGGGTGGTCGATGGTGCTGAGCCTGTCACCATGTCGTCGTTGGGTGGCGGACGAAGTCACACCGCAGATGTTCGCCCACCAAGGGGACCTCACGGAACTATGAGGATCTCACCTGGGCTTGCTCCACATCTCGGATTCCCTCAGAATCCGTTCATGCCATCGCATCCGCCGGCCGCCAACTTCGTCCGCGTCCCTGCCCTGAAGACAGTCGATGCGTTTCGTGGGCGCCTTGCCGAATTGGGACTCGAGCTTCCCTGTGACGACACTATCCAAACCGGCCCGAGTTCACCGCTCTCCGAACCGGTACCGGGCGTTTTGATCAATGGGAAAAGGATTACCAATCGATGGGCCGTGCAACCCATGGAAGGTTGGGATGCCACAAGGACCGGCACAATAACGGAGGAGGTTTGTCGGCGTTGGCAGCGCTTCGGCGAAAGTGGCGCCGGTCTGATTTGCGGAGGTGAGGCCATGGCCATCCGCCCGGATGGCCGGGCGAATCCAAACCAATTGGTGATTGCCGACGCGCACGTGGCCGACTTGGCGCATCTGGTGGAGCGGGTGGTAGCGGCACACCGGGAGCGATTCCCCGGCACCGGCGATCCCGTCATTGGTTTTCAATTGACTCATTCCGGGAGGTTTTGTCGACCCACGGACAAGATGCGATTCGAGCCGCGCGTCGCCTTCCGCCATCCCTTGTTGGATCGACGCTTCCAGGTTACGCGAGATGACCAGGTCTTCACAGACGCCGAACTGGATGGACTCATCACGGATTATATCCGGGCAGCGCGGACCGCCTGGAAGGCCGGGGCGGACTTTGTTGATATCAAACATTGTCATGGTTATCTCCTGCACGAATTCCTCGGCGCCCATACTCGACCGGGAAAATACGGCGGAACCTTCGAGAACCGGACCCGGCTGCTGCGCGAGATTGTCGCTGGCATTCGCGCCGATGCCAACCCCATCGACGTCGGCGCCCGGCTCAGTGCGTTCGATTTCGTCCCATTCCGACCGGATCCGGCACAGTCGTTGCCTGGCAAACCTGGCCCGGGTATCCCGGACGACTTCGCCGGGTGTCTACCCTACCGCTACGGTTTTGGAGTAAGCGCGAATTCGCCTACGGAATATGACCTGGCCGAACCGCTGCGATGGGTCCGGCTTTGTGCTGAATTGGGAATCAAAGTGCTCAATGTCACCGCCGGATCGCCCTACTACAACCCTCACATCCAACGCCCGGCCGCTTATCCCCCCAGCGACGGCTATCTCCCCCCGGAAGATCCATTGACCGGCGTGGCTCGCCAAATCCAGGTCGCACGCGTGCTGAAAGCCGCCGCCCCGGCAGGCATGGTCGTCGTCGGTTCCGCTTACAGTTACCTGCAGGAATACCTGCCGCACGTGGCCCAGGCCGTCGTTCGCGGTCAATGGGTCGATCTGGTGGGAATTGGCCGCATGGTGCTCTCCTATCCCGGGATCTTCGCCGACGCCGTTGGGCAGGGAACGCTCAACTCGAAACGGATTTGCCGGACGTTCAGTGATTGCACGACCGCACCTCGGAATGGCCTGGTCAGTGGTTGTTATCCCCTTGACGAGTTTTACAACGCGAAACCCGAATACCAACTCCTGAAACAAATCAAGAAAGGAACAGAAAAGGTCGGAGGCCAATGACCATCACCTCGAATTCCATCCCATCCGTGCGGACGCAATCAATCGATCCACCGCGGCAATTGTTCGAGTCGCCAAATGTCCTCCAATGGCTGGCGACGACGCACCAGGGCCGATTCCGCGCCATGAACCATGACCTCGGCGGGAAAGGCGCGGCTATTGTAATTCGAACCCATGACCGAGCCATAGGCGCCGGCGCTGAGCAAGGCAATGAGATCGCCCGCCTTCAGGGCGGGCAAGAGACGGTCCTTGCAGAAGTAGTCTCCCGATTCACAGATCGGCCCGACGACATCAGAAGAGATCTTTTTGCCGGAGGCTTGACGGACCGGCACGATTTCGTGATAGGCATCGTAGAACGCCGGCCGAATCAAGTCGTTCATCGCGGCGTCGACGATCACGAAATTCTTGTGGCCCGTGCGCTTGATGTATTCCACCCGCGTCACCAGGATGCCGGCATTCCCTACAATGTAGCGTCCGGGCTCGAGCAAGAGCCGAAGACCCAGCGGCTGCAGTAATGGGACAAGCGCAGCGGAATAGGTGGCCGGCGTAACCAGGTTTTTGGATGGCCCTCTCCGCCACCACTCCGCAGCGCCACTCCGCAGGGCGGAATGATAGACAATGCCCATCCCCCCCCCCAATACTGAGAAACTCCAACGGAAACTTCTTCATGAGCCGTTGCGCCAGCGGAACGACTCGACGCACCGCCTGCTCGAAAGGCTCCAGCTCGGTCAATTGGGAGCCAATGTGCATTTGAAGTCCACGGAGACGAATGTGGTTGAGTCTCGCCGCGCGCGCATACACGGCTTCCACGCGCTCAAACGCAATTCCAAATTTGTTTTCATAGGTGCCGGTCGTGATCTTCGCGTGTGTGTGGGCGTCGATGTTGGGATTCACGCGGATGGCTACCGGCGCCACTTTTCGCAAGCGGCCCGCAACGGCATTGATCCGTTCCAATTCCGCATCGCTTTCGACATTGAAACAATAGATCCCCTGTTTCAGGGCGAACTCGATTTCCCGCGCCGTCTTACCCACACCGGCAAAGACACAACGCCCCGGCTCTCCACCCGCGGCCATGACCCGACGCAGTTCACCCTCGCTCACAATGTCGAATCCACTGCCGAGGTCCGCGAGCGTACGCAGCACGGCAAGATTGGAATTCGCCTTCAGCGCAAAACAAATCAGGCGGTCGGCCAGACCCATCGCGCTATCCAATCGCTGAAAGTGATCCGCTAAGGTCTTCCGCGAATAAATATACGCCGGCGACCCGTGCTCCCGGACAATCCTGTCCACCGGCACTTTCTCGCAGCAGAGATGCCCGCCGCGATATTCAAAATCATGCATCGCCGGACATTAATAAATTAGCTCCTTCTCTGGCAAGTTGGGACTGCCGACAACCAGCAGTTCTTACTATGGAGTCACCAGCCTGCGCCGGGTGAGGGCATCCGGCCTACAGGTTCCTGAATCCAGCCGTCTTGAAGGCCGGGTGCCCTCACCCGGCGCCTCGATCCCGGCATAATGAGAATTACTGGCCGAGTCAACAAGCAGGTGCGTCACGATCAAGCCCAGCACGCGACTCACCCCGTTCTCAACGATCACATCGCAAGACAATCATGGGATCGACGCGCGCCGCCAGTCGCGCCGGAATCCAGGACGCGAAAACCGCCACGAGTATCAGCAGCACCGCCCCCCCCAGGAGGATCGGCAGATGCATTCCCGGCACCCCGGGAAGGTTGTGCTGCAACAACGCCCCCGCGGACAGGGCCACAGCCGCGCCGAGCGTGCTGCCGGCAAGCCCGAGTGACAGGCCGTGCCACAACACCAACCGGAGCGTGTCCCTCCGTTGCGCCCCCAGTGCCATGCGAATCCCGAATTCCTGCAGGCGGCAAGCCGCCGAATAGGATACCAGACCGTAAAGTCCCGCCATGGAAAGCAGGCAAATCAAACCACACAATGTGGACATGAGGCCCACAAGCGTCCACGCCGTCGAGGTCTTCCGCCACATGCCGTCCCGCAGGGTTTCGATGCGCCACGGAACGATCGATGGATCGATTCGCTGCATTTGAAGGCGGACAATATTCTCGACCGACCGGGCCTCTCCACGGGTCGCGACCAACAGATAAGCCGAATTCTCCAAGCTCTGCTCGAATGGTTCATAAACGAAGGGTTGACTGCGCTCATCCATCGGCGAAAGCCGAATATCGCCTACCACGCCAATCACGGTGGCGGGCTCGCCTGTCGCTCCCCCCAGTCGGATCATGCGGCCCAGCGGTTCCGTGTCCCCCCAAATGCTCCGCGCCAGCCCCTCGCTCACCATCACGACCGGAGGACTGCCCCTCCGGTCGACCGGTCCAAAGCATCGCCCTCGCGCCAGTCGAATGCCGAGGGCGTCAAAATAGTTCGTGTCTACGACATTGCCTCTCACCTCATAGACACCCGGTCGGCCGTCGCCATTCGAGGTCGGAACATAAACCGTCCGTTCCAGGCTGTTCCGGGCTTCAGCGTAGGGGACCGTCTCGGCAAAGCTCACCCGCAAAATGCCGGGCAGTGTCCGCAGTTGTGCGCTCAATCGATGATAATAGGAGCGCACCTCGCCAGGCGGCCGGTTGTGCAATCCGTAAAAACTTACGACCAGCAGTTCACGTGTGCTAAACCCGGGCGCCAACCGCATGACATGGAAAAACCCGGACATTAACAATCCCGTCGCCACCAGAAACACCAGCGACAATCCCAATTGTCCCATGACCAACAGATTCCGCCCCGCAAATCGCCATCGCCCCAGCCCAACCACAGGTGTGTCCCCCTTGAGAACCGGCGCGAGATCGATTCGAGCTGAGCGCAGCGCCGGCAACCACCCCGCCACCAAGGTCGCTGCCAGGGCGCACAGAAATGAGGCGATCAGTGCCCGGTGGTCCACCGGCAGCGTGGGCGTCGTTGCACCGGGTGCCACGCCGAGTATCCTGCGCGACACCGGCCCAATCGATAGGTAAGCGAGCGGCAAGGCGCAGGCCAGACCGGCCATCGCCAAAATCAGGCTCTCCATCAAGAGTTGCGACAACAAACGCACGGGTTGCTCCCAGGAACGCGTCGAACCCTGCGGCATCACGCGTCGGGCAATGGTTTCGGCCTCAGCCTGAGCTTGTGCCCGGCTGAATCCCGGCGCAAGCCGGCCCAAAACCGCGTAACCTCGGAAGCCGTAACGCATCGCCGGATCGCGCGTTTGCGTGGCGCCGTCCGGATACCAGAGATCAAGCTGGAAGAAACGTCCCACCCCCTGAAATCCCCTCGGTGCCACTCCCAATATCGTGAGCGGGTCCGTTCCCAGCACGATTCTCCGCCCAATCACGTTGGTGTCTCCCCCGAAAAAGCGCCGCCATAATGCGTAACTGATCACCGCTGCCGGTTCGTCACTCCGTCCATCCGCCCCTTCCACAAATGGAAGTCCCAACGCCATCTGGAGACCCAAAACACTGAAATAGTTCGGACTCGCCGAACCGGCCAGGATGAATAGGGTCCGATCCCCATCACGCAACACGGCCCCATGCTCGGTCGTGGCCAGCACACCCCGAAGTCGCCGGCATTGTCGCCGGAATTCCTCATAATCGGGATAGGAAAAACCGCCCGCCTCGACCCGCACAATCTCCCGGGGATTCGGGCACGGCAATGGGCGCAGAAACAAGCCATCCAGAACGCTGAAGACGACCGAGGTAACACCAATGCCCGCCGCGAGGGAAATCACTGCGATGATCGAGGCCAGCGGAGTTTTCGCCAAGGCCCGGATTCCATGAACCAAATCCAGCCGGATGGTGCTCATCCGGACGAATCTGACCAAAGCAGAAGGATAATGTCACGACCTCAAAAGAGCTTGTTGATCCTTAAATTCTTATTCGCTTCCGCGAGTGAAAAGGGCCGGACATGGGGATTGATATTGCCGAAGGGGGCGATTGTGCCATAACAAAGCCGCAGGAAATCAAGCCGTCATTATCGTTGCACCCGTTATGCCAAGCGAATCATCCCCCAACACCCCGAATTCCAATGGCCTGGTGCTGGTCGCCAGGATCAGCCTGATCTGTCCGTTTCTCGTCGTAGCCGTGGCCTTGCTATCCGGCGTGCTCCCGGCCGATTACCGTGCCGGCGCAGATATCGCCTCGGCCGGGTTGGCCCTGGTGGGTTTGCTTTGTGGCATCACCGCGCTCGTTCAGGGTTACCGGGCGGCTCAAGGTCCCCTAGCCCTTCAAGGTGGAATCGGTCTTGTGATCAGCCTGGTCTTTGCCGGCATCGTGCTGAATAACTACCAGAAAGCGCAACGCGCCGCCCAGACGGAGCTGGCGACCCATGCCTCAAGCGCAGAAACGGCCTCATCCACTGAGGCCAGCCACCTGGCCGAGGCCCTCGCGCGATTCGTCGGCCGAACCACCGAGCTCGAACGGCAATTGGTGGCCGCATCCAAACCCCTCAGCCAGTCCCCGGTGCTGGACATGACTGGAGTGGAATCCCCGGCGAGTCTGAGCAGCCGCCGAACAATGGTGGAGGGGTTCCTGGAGTGCAGTCATGCGCTCAGTAATCACCTGGCCCAATCGCAAGCCTTCATTGAGAATCAATTGATCGGCTTGGGAACGCCGGCCGGCGCGGCCACGAACCTCGCCACCGAATTCCTCAAAAGCATGGAGCACCAACTGTCCGCCTCCTGTCAGATCCGCGAAATCGAACACGCCTACAGCCAAACGCTCCTCCAGGCCCTCGACGTGCTAAAAGCGCAATGGGGCTCGTGGAAACTTCAAGGCGACACCAACCCGGTGTTTGAATCGGAATCCGCCACGCGCGAGTACCTCCTCCCTGCTCAAACAACTCAGCGATCTGGAGACGCGGGAAAGCGAGTTGCGACAACCGAACTCCACCCCTTAGCCCGGCTTTCTCCTACAGCGCCCCAAACCGCCGGTGCCGACGGGCATATTCCTCCAGCGCTTCGAGAAACTGGGCTCGTCGGAAGTCCGGCCACAGCGTCGGCGTGACCACCAGCTCGGTGTAAGAAATCTGCCAGAGCAGAAAATTGCTGATCCGAAGCTCGCCGCTGGTTCGGATCAAGAGATCCGGATCGGGCCAGAGCCGTGTGTAGAGATGATCGGAGATCACTTTCTCGTTGATCTCGGCCGGATCGAGTTGGCCTTCCCGGATCTTCTCGGCGATACCCCGCACCGCGTCCACGATCTCTGTTCGTCCGCCATAACTGAGTGCGAGAATCAACGTCAATCCGTTGTTCCTGGCCAGCAACGCCTGGGTCTTGCGGATCTGTTCCTGGACGGTCTCCGGCAATCGATAGACCTGGCCAATAACCTCGAGACGCGCGTTGTTCTTGATCAACTCCTGCGATTCTGTGCGCAGAAACCGCAGCAGATAATTCATCAGTGTGTCCACCTCGTCTTTCGGCCGATTCCAGTTCTCGACCGAGAAGGCATACAACGTGAGATATTTGATCCCCAATTCCCCAGCGGCGCGCACGACGGCCTTGACCGATTCCACCCCGTGCCAGTGTCCTTTTACCCGGGGAAGCTGCCGTTGCTTGGCCCAGCGCCCGTTTCCGTCCATGATAATTGCCACGTGCGTCGGGAGGACCTGCTGTGCCTGCGCGCTCAGGCGGGTGGGCGAGCCGCTCATACCTTTGGAACATGCAAGGACATGGATCGTACCACGGTTCCCATCAAACGAATATCGTTTGCGCGCGATCCGGCCCCACGGAGGCAATCGAGAGGCGCGCCTCGGTCAATTCGGCGATTGCCTTGAGGTATTGACGCGTCCTGAGCGGGAGCTGCGACCATCGCCGCGCCTTGTGCGTCGATGCCTGCCAACCGGGGAATTCCAGATAGACCGGCTTGCACCGCGAAAGCACTTGAATGTCGTTCGGCACGTAGTCGTATTGCGCCGCTCCGTCACGGTAGGCCACGCAAACCTTGAGCGTCTCCACCGTGTCCAGGCCATCAATGTTGGTCACGGCCAGGTCGTCAATCCCGTTGACCCGGCTCGCTTCCCGGGTGGCCACTGCGTCAAACCAACCGCACCGGCGGGCACGCCCCGTCGTCGCCCCGAATTCACGCCCCATGGCATGCAACATATCGGCAATATCTTCGCTCTCGGTCGGCAATGGACCCTCGCCCACCCGTGTCGTGTAAGCCTTCATAACGCCCACCACTCGATCCATCCGGTTGGGCGATACCCCCGAACCCGTGCAGGCGCCACCAGCTGTCGTGTTGGATGACGTAACAAATGGATACGTGCCGTGATCCAGGTCCAGGAAGGTCCCCTGTGCGCCTTCGAACAGGATCCGCGCCTTTCGTTGGGTGGCTTCGTGCAACAGGATCACGGTGTTCGCCACAAACGGCCGGAGATAATCGCCCGCTTCGCGATACGCGGCATGGACTTTGCCAAACGAGATCGGTCGCGCCCCCAGCGCCTTCAGCGCCCCGTTGTTCTCCCGCACCCTCTGCCGAAGCAGAGTCTCAAAACGCTCGGCATTGATCAGGTCCACGACCCGCAATCCCGTCCTCGCCGACTTGTCCCCATACGCCGGACCGATCCCTCGTTTGGTGGTCCCAATCTTGTGCCTGCCCTTCAGCAACTCCCGTTGCGCGTCGAGCTCGCGATGATACGGCAAAACCAAATGTGCCGTTTCGCTCAAGACAAGATTCCCGGCAATCTTCACCCCGCGCTGGCGCAATCCCTCGATCTCGCCCATTAAACCCACGGGATCTACGACCACCCCATTGCCGATCACGCATAACTTCGACCGCCGGAGTATCCCCGATGGAACCAAATGGAGCACATACTTCTCCTTCCCAATGAACACCGTATGCCCCGCATTATTCCCTCCCTGCGTCCGGACCACGATGTCGGAATCCTCCGTCAACACGTCGATGATCTTTCCCTTGCCCTCATCGCCCCACTGAGCTCCTACCAGGATTGTATTCGGCATATTCTGAAGCTTCCTTCTGACAACAAAAACCCCCGAAGTGTAAAGTCGGGGGCTCAAGCTCACTATTTACAGCCGGACATTAGAAAGCCCGGACCCGACTGTCAAACCCAACGAAGCTCCACCCGGCGCTTCGATCCCCGAAAGCGGGCGCCGGCACTCGCGGGGTGCGCCCGTCCCCGTGCGCAGCCACGCTCGCGCGGCGAACACGAAACCGCGAAATCAGAAATTGGACTCGATCATCGGCCGGTAAGTGATCTCGTGCACCACCACATCCGCAGGTGCCAGGATGCAATCCACGATCATCCGGGCTGCCGATTCGGCACGCATATAATCCGGTCGCGACTGTGCCCGGAACTCCGTGTCCACGCCCCCGGGATAGACGCCCGTGACTTTGACACCCACGCGGCGCGCTTCCTTGATCAGGCAACCGGTGAAACCCTGTAACCCGCACTTCATGGTGGTGTAGACGGAGTAATTCTCCATGCGGGTGTGGACGATGCTGCTCACGATATTCACGATGTGCCCGGATCTCCGCGCCCCCATCTCCCCCAGGGCCTGGCGCGATAATAAAATCGGCGCGCGCAGGTTCACCGCGTAGGAATCATCCAATTCCGGCGCCGACACCTCTTCCAGCGGGTTTTTGGCCTTGTTGAACCCGGCATTGTTGACAAGCACATCCACTTGTCCCAATGCCTTCCGCGCCGACTGGTAAAGGTCAACAATGGCCTGGGGATCGCCCAATTCTGCGGTCGCGCCGTGACAGCCCAATTCCTTTTTCGCTCCAGCGAGCCGGGCTTCCGATCGGCCCGTGATGAACACATCAAAACCCGATTCCTTCAATTGCCTGGCCACTTCCAGGCCAATCCCGCGCGTGGCCCCGGTGATCATTGCGTTCCTGCCCATAAGCGTCTAATTCCCTCTCGCCGCCTCCAGCATGGCGACCACATTTTCCGGCGGCACATCGGCCAATACATTGTGCACCTGCTGAAAAACGTAACCCCCTCCCGGCGACCAGACCTCCATCAAACGGCGAACATGATCGCGAGTTTCAGCCGCCGTTCCTTGTCTGAGAATGACCTGGGTGTCGCAGCCGCCACCCCAGAAAACCATCCGCTCGCCGAAGTCGCGTTTGAGGCCGCCCGGGTCCATTCCCCGACAAGAAATCTGCACCGGGTTGATCGCATCCAATCCGGCTTCAATCAAGTCCGGCAGAAGTTCTCTCACCCCGCCGCAACAATGGAGCATCACCTTCGCCGGGCTCAATTCATGGGCGCGCCGCCACATCGCACCGTGCCGGGCCTTGAAGAAGTCCCGGTACATCGTGGGGGAAATCAATGGCCCGCGCTGTGATCCCAAATCATCGCCAAACAACAGGATATCGATCTGATCCCCCACCGCCGCCAGGTATCGCTCCAGGTTCGCCAGGTGAATTTCGGTCAACCGATCGAGGAACTCATGCGCCCGCTTGGGTTCGCCCGCGAGCAGCAGGAAGAATCGTTCCAAGCCATAGAGCACCTGCCCGGTCTCCAGCAGGTTGCCCCCAAACAAGCCGAGGATCGCGCGATCGGTCGTGGCGCGTAACCGTTGCGCTCCCTCACGCATTCGCTGTTGGCCGTCCCTCCCCTCGATCAGCGGTCCCGGTGGCGTTTGGATCGCCGTCCACATCGCCGAAGCCATTGCCTCCGGAATATGTTCGGGATCGTCCTCGTCAAAGAACGGGTGGTACGTCTGCTCGAAGTAGATCGTGCCGGGGAACATCTCGCCCATCGTGCGCCCATCCAGCGAGCGCAATTGCCAACGCCCGTCCACCAGCACCGGATTCGTCCACGACGGGATCTGGCATGGTGTCCCATTGGGCAAAACCCATTCTTTCCAATGCTCCGCTCCCTGGGCAAACGCCCGGCCCAATTCCAGAGTGTCGATCCCGAAAAGGTCCAACAGATCATCGTCGATCACCGCCAACTGCTGGATCAGGTCATAGACTCGCACCGGTCGTTCCGCCAAACCGAGGTGTTGCCGCAGCCGATGATAGGCTATGGCGCTGATCCCGGATGAACGATGCCCACCCAGGTCGATCGGCACTCGGTCCGGCGTCTTGTGTTCCAGCGCAGCGATGACTCGTTCCCGGGAATCCACCTGCGCCTTTTGCCTCACTCAACTCCCGAAAGCAAGATACCATTGCGTTCGCTTCTCCGGATCTTCCGCCCGTCAGCTTGCGCGTCCATTGGGTTGCATGGTTCTCGTCAGACACACGACGCGCTCCACGATCTGCTGGACCGTTTTAGACCGATCGTGACCGCTCATTCTCATTATGGCGGGATCAAGGCGCCGGTGAGGGCTTGTGACGCCATCGTGAGAAGTGCTGCAGCGTGACCGCTTGACATCCGACCCGGGCAGACTAAAAAACCAGGATGAGGGCCAATGCCAGAACAACTCAGGTCCGGCCGCACCCTGACTGTCAAAACGTTTGACCATGAAGACAAGCCTTGCCGTTCGGGGCGTCTCCCGGCTGCTGATTATCCTCGGACTGATCGCCATTCCGTTACTCCACGCATCGGAAGAAGCCAGCTTGCAGGTGGGTGTCGCCGTGCGCGACATTTCCCCGAAACTGCCCATTCGGCTTGCCGGCTATGCCGGTCGAAAACGAGCGGCCGACAAATTGGATCAACCGCTTTTGGTCCAGGCGCTCGCCCTGCGGAATCCTTCCGGTGAGCGATTTGTTTTTGTGGCCCTCGACAACTGCGAAGTCAGCCGCGCGTTCATGCGACCGGTGCTGGCCGAACTGGCCGACAAATTCCAGTTGCCGCGCGGTTCGGTCGCCGTGGTCTCCAGCCACACGCACTCCGCGCCAGTCCTCGAAGAGACTCTCACCGGAATGGGTCAGCCCACGGACGATGAACGCGAACACATCGCCGACTACAGCCGGATGTTGCGCGCCGAATTAGTGGAAGTCGTGGGCGCCGCACTCGCCGATTGTCAGCCGTCCACCCTCGAACACGGGATCGGCCGAGCGACCTTTGCCATGAACCGTCGCGTCTACCAGGGCGACCAGGTCGTGTTCGGCGATAATCCGGACGGTCCGGTGGATTGCGAAGTCCCTGTGCTCCGAGTCAAAGGCGCCAACGGTGAAGTCCGGGCCATTCTCTTCAGCTACGCCTGTCACGGCACCTCAATCCGAAATGGAGACGACTGGTATGTGGTCTCCGGGGATTACATGGCCTATGCCCGTCAAGATATCGAGTCGCACCAGCCCGGTGCAATCGCACTCTATGTCACGGGCATGGGCGCGGACTCCGATCCCGCACCGCGCGGGAGCCTGCTCGACGCCAAACGTCACGGGCTGGAACTCGCCGGCGCCGTCGTTGGCGTGCTGGATCGCCCGATGCGTCCGGTCCGCGGGGCATTCAAGTTGAGTTACGATGAAGTTGAACTGCCCCTGGCCTCACCGCCGGGCCGGGAACAGCTCGAACAGGACGCCCGCAACGAGGACGTCCACGTGAAAATGCGGGCGCAGGCCTATTTGGACCGGCTGGAGGCGGGCCAGCCACTGCCGGAATCGGTGACCCTGCCGCTGGCGGTTCTGCGCCTTGGCGATGACCTGACCTTTGTGTTGATGGGCGGGGAGCTGGTGGTGGACTACTCGCGCCGACTCAAGCGGCTGCTCGCGGCCGATCATCCCTGGATGATCGGTTACGCCTACGAGGTGCCCTGTTACATCCCCTCGGCGCGCCTCATCAAAGAAGGCGGATACGAAGCCGATTCCTCGTTGATCTACTACGGCTTCTACGGCCCTTTCCGGGGGGCCATCGAATCCCAATTGATGGACCGGGTGCAGGCCCTGGCCGCCGGCCTGCGCGCGCCGTGACCCATGGCATGCTCCCGTTTCCGGCCCCGATTCAACTTGCAGGTCCCGGCGAGCCACCCTGAATCCCAATCGATCATCGCCTTAGTGGTCTGTTTCATAAATACGGTCACGTTCGTTGCGCCCAATTTGGCCTGAGGCAAGGCGCGAGGGCGAGAGTGTATCCCCTGCGATACTCGACCGACCGAGCAACGCCGCCCCAGGCCAAATTCGGCGCAACCCTCCGGGCGGCCGTTCTTTTTCGGCCAGACTTCGTTGCTCGCGCCTTACAGACTGCTGCGGGTATGCTCGTTGCTCGCGCCTCGTCTGACCTAAACACCCCTGGCCGCGAACGTAACCGTATTTATGAAACAGACCACTTAGCGCGCGCATTTCGCAGGCCGGCACAGCCGGAACCGAAGCCATCGAGCCTCCGGACACCGCGCTGCGCATCGCGACCACGGGTGGAATAGAGTGGCGCCGGCCTGCGAACTATATACGTGACTTCGTCGCGAGATCCTTTGGCTCCACCAGGATTTCCAAGGAGGGGGTGGTGCGGGAGATCATGGAGCAGGACCCGGTCGAACAAGGGTTAGTGGCCATTTTACGGTGCGTCGAGCCCGGATTTTTCATGCCCTCAAAAACGCGGGTTCACAAATCCACGAATGCATGAAAACCCGGGCTAACTGACGGCCGATTCCAAAACGTGCAGATCACCCCGGTCCGCGTTTAGCCTCGCGCGGCAACCCAGTGGAATTGTCACCTTCGCCGGAACATGGCCGAAAGCGAAGGCTTCAACCGCGGGGTGAGGCAGGCCGTCAAACGCCTCGTCAAAGATTTCCTTGAGGGCCAGAAAAGGCTGCCCGCGATCGCCGGATGAGCATTTCGTGAAGGCCCCGAGGACAAGCCCGGAAATGCGGCGCAGCACTCCGGCATTCCGGAGCTGCGTCAGCATACGGTCAATCCGGTGGAGCGGTTCATTCACATCCTCCAACACCAGGAGCGCCCCGCGATAATTGGGATTGAAGGGCGTCCCGAGACTCGACACCAGCAGCGAGAGGTTTGTTCCCAGCAATCGACCCTCGGCTCGCCCGGCATGCCGTTGCGACAAGGGCTGACCCTTGGGCTGCTCCAAATCTCCCACCCGGCCGGCCGAGGTTAATACCCTCCAGAATTGCGCCTCGGCAAACGGATCCCGATGCGTCGCCAGATCCGAGGCCAGCATCGGCCCGGCAAAGGTGATCAACCCAATCCGGCGGAATAGCGCCATCTGCAACGCCGTGATATCGCTGTAGCCCACCAGGATCTTCGGATCCCGTCGAGCTGCCGCGTAGTCCACTTTAGGCAAAAGCCGCGGTGTGCCGTAACCACCACGCAGCGCGAAGATCGCGCGCACTTCGCGATCACGCAGAAAGCCGTTCAAATCCTCGACACGTTGCTCGTCTGTCCCGGCAAAATATCCATGGGTCTCCCGGACATGCCGTCCCAGTTTCGTCCGATACCCGAGACGTTCGAGATAACGAACTCCATGCTCGACCATCGACCAATCCCGCGGTGCGCCCGCCGGCGCGATCAGCCCGATGAGATCACCCCGGCGCAGGCGCGGCGGCTTTAGAATCTGCATGGTGGCGAGAGGATTTCGCGTTCTTCAGCCAGCGTCAAGTTTCGCGCTCGCCTGTGAATGGACCACGCGCTAAAAACACGGAGTCATGCTCAATTTCATCTGGCTGGGCCTCATTCTCCTGGGTGTATTGATCGGCGGATTCAAGGGTCAGTTTCCAGCGGTGGTCGATGGAGCGGTTCAAGGCGCACAAAACGCCGTCACCCTGGCCATTGGCCTGGTCGGCGTCATGGCCCTCTGGCTTGGTGTCATGCGCCTGGCCGAACAGGCCGGCCTGATTCAAGCCATCGCACGCGGACTGCGCCCGGTCCTGCGTCGGCTCTTTCCAGACGTCCCCGCCGAGCACCCTGCGATGGGATCGATGGTGATGAACATCGCCGCCAACATGCTTGGGCTGACCAATGCCGCAACTCCGCTCGGCCTCCGAGCCATGCGCGACCTCGAGACATTGAACAGGGTCCCAGGAACGGCCACCAATGCCATGTGCACCTTCCTCGCCATCAACACCAGTTCCGTCCAACTCATCCCCATGACCGCCCTGGCCGTCATGGCAGCCGCACGTTCTGCCAACCCCTCCGCCATCATCGGGACGGCCTTCCTCGCCACGCTTTGTTCAACCGCAGCCGGTCTGTCCGCCGTCAAATTCCTGGAACGACTCCACGCGTTTCGCCCGCCGATCCCATCTCCGACATCGATCGCCCCCGTTGCCCCCCGCCCTCCCCTGCCCTCTTCGATGACCTTCGCCGGCTCCTCGGCCCCTGCCGGGCCGCTCGCCATTCGTCCCCTGTCCGTTTGGGGTTGCTTCGCCGTTATCGCATTGTTGTTCGCCTTTGTCGGATTCTGGTGGGCCGGCACATTCCCACAGTTTTTTCGCTTGCCAACACCGGCCGACCGCAGCCCGGTCCTGGCTCACGCGGTGAACGAGATCTCATTGCTTGCGATTCCCTTCTTGCTTTCCTTCGTTCTCCTTTACGCCGCGTTGCGCGGCGTAAAGGTCTATGAAGAGTTCGTCGAGGGCGCCAAGGAAGGTTTTCAAGTCGGGATCCGTATCATTCCATACCTTGTGGCGATGCTTGTCGCCATCGGCGTTTTCCGTGGAGGAGGCGGCATCGCACTTCTAACCCGACTGTTCGATCCGGTCTTGGGTGTGATTGGGTTTCCAACTGAACTGTTGCCCATGGCCCTGATCCGGCCATTAACCGGCACCGGCACTCTGGCGCTTTTCTCCGAGCTCGTTACCACCCACGGACCGGACAGCTTGATCGCCCGCACCGCCGGCACGCTTTTTGGCAGCACTGAAACCACTTTCTACGTGGTCGCGCTCTATTTTGGGTCGGTCGCCGTGCGCCGTACCCGGCATGCCATTCCCGCGGGCCTGATCGCCGACGCCACTGGCGTGATTGCCGCCGTGCTCATCTGCCGCTGGGTATTCGCTTAGTCCAGGCGCCGGCTGAAGGCAGCCGGCCTGCAGGTCTTCGCGCCGCGCAGTTGTAGGCCGCGTGCCCCCACGCGGCGTCGCTGTCGTCGCTGAAGAATCTCCAATGCGCGCATCCAAACGTGGACTTGATCGCCAACTTCATAACCCGGCGGAGCCGTTGCGTCATTCCGTCGCCCTCTATACGCCACGCCAACGTTTCAAGCGTTCCAGCAGGCGCCCCCAATTTGACGGCGCGCGCAGCAGCATCGGGAAATCGGCGTGCAGCTGACTCGCCGTTGGCACTTCCCCCCATGCCGTGACGGAAAAGACCTCCGCCCATCGCCGTCCACGAATTCCCAGATCACGCTGTTGTCGGGTGAATCGGCCCGCGAGCAGCGAGGCCCATTCGGGTAAGCTGGCGGGAGGTGTTTGGAGTTGATGCCGGCCAACCCACGGGATCCACTCGCGGATCTGTGATTGGTGGCACCAGCTCATCGCGCAAATTGTGTCAAACGCCGGCGTCACGTCCACCGCCAGATCGTAGGCATTTGCCCCATGCATGTAAGCATCGTAGACGCTGAGAATCACCGGCACTTTGACCGCCCTCGACTGGCGTTCATCAGCCGGGTACTCGGGCGTAAACGCATGCGGCACGTTGATCATGTAAGCCACCTTGCGAACCGCCTCCGCCACCGACACATGATCCACATGCACTCCGGCCAGCGGATCCGCCGGAAGCGGCGGGCAAAACAGATAGTCGGGTTCAAAATCCCGAATCGATTTCCAGAGCGCCGCCAGCAATGGGCCATCCACGGTCAGACACGCCTCCCTTGGAACGCGTCCATTGGGATAACGGAGCAACTCGAACTGATAACGCCCAATCCTGGCTGAAGCCCGTTGTTCCTTCAGTCGCAGACGCCCCGTCTCCGCCCGGGTCCTGAAGTGATGTCCCGCCTTTCCGTCCGAGCAGACCAGGACGCGCGCTTGCAGATCCGGCCCCAGTTTCCGCCGCCACATCTCAAATGTCCCGGCCGCCGTGAATTCGTAATCGTCGTAATGCGCATGGACGAACAGGATTCGCATAGGTTCCGGCTCTATACGTGTTTCCCTTGGCCCCGGCAACGCTTTTGCCCGGCCGGCCGGAGCGCGACTGTGCGCGAAGCGCCAGTCGCAGCAGTCCGCGCAAGGTTTGAGGTGTTCGAAGAGGTTTCCCCCCGCGGTCCCGCCCAAAGAATTGGATTTCACCCGCGAACATTACCGACTACCCTCCTGTGAATGTGCCAAGCAAGCCGCCAACGCCGGATCGAACGACCCGTGCCGTTACTGACACCATGAACAAGACGCACGCCCAGGACGCCACCATGGCTGTGTTCCTCGATCTCGAGAATATTGCGCTCGGGGCCAAGGAAGCCCGCTACAACCGCTTTGATATCCAGAAAGTCCTCGAACGCCTCCTGCTCAAAGGTCACATCGTGGTCAAAAAGGCCTATTGCGATTTCGATCGCTACAAGGAATTCAAGCGCGATCTCCACGAGGCCGCTTTCGAAATGATTGAAATCCCGCACCTCCGCCAGTCCGGTAAGAACTCCGCCGACATCCGGATGGTGGTCGACGCCCTCGACCTCTGCTATACCAAAAGTCACGTCGACACTTTCGTGATTATCAGCGGCGATTCCGACTTCTCACCCCTCGTCAGCAAACTGCGCGAGAACGCCAAGATCGTTATCGGAGTCGGCGTCAAGAATTCGACCGCGGATCTTTTCCTGAAGAACTGCGATGAGTTCCTTTACTACGACGATCTCGCCCGCCTCGAAACCACGCGCAGCCGGCCGCGGCCCCCGTCCAAGCCGGCTGTGAGCACCTCCCCCGGGGACCCGAAGACCGTTCCCGGCGAGGAACCGTTCCATCTCGTCGTGGACACGCTGGATGCGATTATGCAGGAACGGGAGCCGGACGAATTGATCTGGGCATCGATGGTCAAGCAGGCCATCAAACGCCGCAACCCGGGTTTCACCGAGCGGTTCTTCGGCTTTCGTTCGTTCAACGATCTCCTCCTGGAGGCTCAGAAACGCGGACTGCTGAAGCTCGCGGCGGATGAGAAATCAGGCAGCTACACGGTGCGGCCAAATTGATGGCGCTCCTATTCCTGCGCAATGCCGGCCGTCTCCGCCTTTAACCGCTGGCGCTCCGCCGCCTTCGCAAAGGGAAAATACACCGCCATCGCGATCACGATCGATACCGCTCCCCAAACTGCGGCCCGCCAATCGCCGCCCGTGACCAAGTAGTGGCCGATGATTGGGGGCGTCGTCCATGGGACGTTTACGAACGGCTTGCCGATAAACCCCCATTGCATGAGCAGGTACGTGCCGGTCGTAAGGATTAACGCATTCAGGATGTACGGAATCATGAAGATCGGATTCAATACGATCGGGAAACCGAAGAAGATGGGCTCGTTGATCTGAAACACCTGGGTCGGGAGCGAGACCCGGCTCACCTTGCGGAACCCGGGTTCTTTGGAATTCAACATGATGAGCGCCAGAGCGATGGTCGCCCCCGTTCCGCCCACGTTCACGAAGGCGGTGAAAAATCCGTAGGCTGTCACATACGGCAGCGGTTGACCCTGCGTCATGGCCGTCACGTTCGCCGTCAAGTACTGCAAAAAGATCGGCGCCACCAGGGCATCCATGGCGTTGTCGCCGTTGATCCCCACCGACCATAGGAGTGTGACCAGGAAGGCATAAACCAGGATTCCCGGCAACGTGTTCAGTGCAAATACCAGCGGCTTAAACAGCGTCGTGACCCATGCGTTGACATCGATCCCCAGCACGAATCGAGTCAGCCACGCTGTCACAACCAGGAAAAACAACGGCGTCAACGACACGAACGATTCGTAAACCACCGGCGGGACACTCGCCGGCAGCTTGATCACCATGTTCCAATCGCTGAAAAACTTCTGCACCCTCACTGACACCAGGGCGACGAGAATCGCTGTGAACAATCCCTGCGATCCGAGGTTCTCCATCGAGAAGGTCAAATCCTCCAGCTTGAGCTGGATCATCAAAAACACCACCGTCGACAGCGTGGCACTGACAATCGCCTCCTGTTTCAACCGCTGGCCCAAATCATAACCGATCGCAAAGCAGACAAATACCGCCAGCAACCCGAACGTGGCGGTCACCGGCACCTGCAATAACTGAACATACGGCGCAATGACCTTGTCCCAACCCGCTACCGGCAGAAAGGCCACGATCAGGAATAACCCTCCAATAATTGTCAGGGGGACGACCGACACCATCCCCGCGCGGATGGCCGAAAGGTAGGTGTTTTCACTCAACCGTTCCAGCGGCGGAACAATCCGCCGGTTCACCACCGCTGTTATTTGGTCCACAGATCGCCTTTCACACGTGCCGGGCTGCCGAGCGCTCGATCTCTTCCTGCCAGCGCGGCTGCCTGCCCGAAATGAAATAGCGGCTTATTCGATCCCATGCACCGAAAAAAACCGGAAGGGCGTCCCAATGGGTTCGTTCGGGAAAATGCGAAATGTGTTGGTCATCGTCACCGTCTGAAGAGTCTCCCACGCTCCCGAGGGTGAAAGGTCTGTCTTCGCCATGAACTCGAAATCCCCGCCCATCGGGGCGTAAAGGACCACGGCAACGCCGTCACCGGCAACCGGTGTCAACTCTAGCGCAAACGGGTCGGCGACAAATTCTGCGGCTCGGAATTCCAAACCGGCTCGTGCGCGGGTGCCCACCGCTTCAAACTCGGTCGTCAACGGCACGCGGTCGAGCATCACCCACGGATTCTCCGGTGCCGAAGTCTCCCGGACTTCCAGCACATAACTGCGCCAGGGGACGGCGCGTAACCACAAGTTGGTGCCGTCCAGTGTCGTCTCTGGAAGGCCGGGTGTTCCGGCGGAAAACTCAACAGCTACTCCCGAGAGGATCAACGGATCCGCATTGAGATGCAAGGTGCCGCCATTGGCAGTCGTCAGTTGGGACCGGCCGGTAAGATTCATGAAGAGGGTAAGCGCGCGCAGATCAACCTGGCTGTTGGGATCTGAAGCCCTGACCATGATCGATCCCAGGGGGATGGTTGCGAGCTGGTCCAATCGCACCTGGCCACCGTCCGCCGCTAAAATCTCGAGGTTGCCGCAATCGCTCCCTTCCAGATATCTCAGCGAGGAAAGATCCAAAACGCTTCCGGGCCCAAGCGCCGTCCATTCGGTCACGGAGCACCGATCCGAATGATAGTTGAAGATACTGGGCAGACTCAGTGTCCCCCCCTGATCCACGGTGAGATTGCCGCTGAAGAGGTTGGTGATGCCCGGCAGGGTCAGGCTTGTCCCGCTGACGGTCAGACCCTTCAACACATTCAACTGCGTCGCGGCAAGTGATCCGCCGCTCTTGATGCTCACGGTTACCGTTGGCCCGCCCTTTAGAAGCGGAAAGGCAATGGTGCCGTTGTTGCGGACCTCGAATGAAACGGGGCGCACCATCGCCAAGGCCTCATCCAGGGAGCTGAGCTCCAAAAGGCTCCCGTCGCCGTCCGCCAGGAAATACAATGTTCCTTCCGTGATTTTCTCGAGTGCTCCCAGGTCGAATGTGCCACCGCCGGTGGCCCGGACATTGAGCCAGCCGCAGCCGGGCCCCGCAAGCATGGCCAGGTTCGAGAAATCGAGCAGACTGCCGATCCCGGAGGCTTCCCATGAACTCACCGGACAACCCGCGTCGGCATCGTGGCTCACCAGATTCGGAACCGATACAATCGCACCGTCGCTGGCCAGGGCGTCGCCCCCACTCAACTGAGTCAGGGCCGGGAATGTCACGGTCATTCCCTGGACCGTGAACCCTTTCAATTGTTCCAATCCTGCAACCGGCAGCTCGCCGGCGGTTCGGAGTGTTACCGTGACGGCCGGACCGCCGGTGAATTCAGACATCCCAATGCGGCCCTGGTTCCTCGCCTCGAATGAAACACCGCGGATCGCCGGCGTCTTTCCCGCCAGACGCTCCAGATCGATGAAACTACCTGCACCGTCGGCCAGAAAATTCACCGTGCCTTCCTCCACAGACGTGATCTGGGGGGCACGGATTGTCCCTCCCGAAGTGGCCTGGAGGTTCAGCCAGCCGCAATCCGGACCGGACAACACCACCAAACCCGGCAGGTCGAGCACGCTGCTGGCCCCACTCGCCTGCCAATTATGCGTGGCGCACCCGGTTGGCTCGATATGCGCCACCAAATTCGGCAAGGTCACCACCCCACCACCGCTCACGGTCACGTTGCCCAATGCTAAATTCGTTAATGCGGAAAATTCAATGCCCATGCCGGTGACCGAGAACCCACGCAACTCCTCCAGTTGCGCGGCCGGCAGCAATCCCCCGGAACTGAGCGCCACCGTAATCCGCCGGCCTCCTCGAAATGCGGGCATGGAGATCGTCCCGTCATCGCGCGCTTCAAAGGACACGTCACGATTGGCGGCAAGGGATTGCCACAACGCCGGCAGACTGATCAGACTCCCCGCACCCTCGGACCGAAATCCGATCGTGCCCTCGCTCACGGTTGTCAGCCCGGACAATCGCACCTCGCCACCCCCGGTGGCCCGCACCGCTAACGAGGCGCAATCAGCGCCCGTCACATTCGTCAGCCCCGAAATTTCGAGCACACTATCTCCGCCATTCGCCTCCCAGATCACCGCCGCGCAGCCCGATCCTTTGGCATAACTTTGCAGGCTGGGAATCGACAACGTTGCACCATCGCTCGCCTCGAAACTCGCCCCGTCGGCACGAATCACCCCGGCCAGGGTAAGCGCGGTCCCGGCCCCGATGGCCGACACCGTCGGATTTCCCATCACAAACAGTTGGCCCTGGATCAGTGATGCCCCGGAGGTCACCTGGAATGTGCCCGCCGCCAATGCCAGGTGGTTGGCGCACTGAAGGCCGCGAATCGTGCCGCCGGCCGAGTTGGTGACCGTGAACTCGCCTGGCGCATTGATCACCACTTCATCCGTCGGCCCGGGTACAACATCGCCACTCCAGTTGAGTGGGTTCTCCCACAAGTCATCGCCCCCACCCCCGTCCCACGTCAGGATTGCCGCCCCGACCTTAAGGCCGCAAACGACGAGAGGCAATGCGCGGAAAATCGTGGAACCTGCGCGCGTCTTCCCACGGTAATCTAGCTGTGGCGAATTCATGTCCGGGGCAGTTCTGTTGAAGACCTCGCCAACACTACACCAGGCGGACGAACTGTCGAGCCGACTACCTGCACAATCTGGGAGCCGCTTAAATGGAGACTTGAGGACCAGTGTCGGCAGGCTACTGTCCTCCGGTAACACATGCATACTCCGTCACCACTGGGAACACAAACGAGCCGGCGCGGGATTCGCCTGGCTGCAGCGTTGTTCCTTATGTGGGCCGTGGCCGTCGGGGCCGCCGAGGCGCACCCGGGCCGCTGGCTCGTCGTGACCGCACCGGCCTTTCGAACGGTGTTGGCCCCACTGATGGATCACCGACGGGCCGAAGGATTTCAGGTCGAGATCATTCAAACAACCGACCTGCTCACACCCGATCAAATTCGTCGGGGAGACTCCACGCCGCTGCAAACGCGCGTCTGGGAATTCTGCCGCGCTAAGGACACCCCGAGTTTTATCCTGCTCGCGGGAACAGCAACGGCATCCCATCCATCCGATCCGTCCAACGCCGAACAAACGGTTGTCCCCAGTTTGCTCGGGACTGTGGAGCGCATGAAAGGTCAGCCCAGCGACTATCGCTTCGCGCCGCCTCTGGAGCCGGGTAGTCCCCCAGTCGCCGTCGGCCGATTCCCTGCCCGCACAGTGGAGGAAATGAATGCCATGGTTGGGAAGACGTTGAAGCTGGAACGGGATCCGGCGCCGGGCTCATGGCGGAATCGAGTGGTCCTGTTGCTGGGCAATCCAGGGGGCGGCCCGATCGCCGAACTGGTCGCGAACGGTTCCTTGACGCATCGTCTCCCCCTTATCGACCCCGCCTGGAATATCCGGGCAATTTCTTGCAGCGCGGCTTCCCGCTATTATCTCACCCCAAAATATGCGCACGACGCCTTCATCCGTGCGCTCGAAGAAGGGACCCTCTTTTCGATCTTCATGGGCCATTCCTCGGCGGACGGAATGTGGCTCGGTGAAGACGCGTTCTTCACCCGCAACGATTGGACCGGAGTAACGATGCCCGGGCCGGGGATCTTCTTCACCTGCGGCTGTTTCGCCCTGAACTCGCAAAAGTCGAATGGCCATGGCTACGGCCTCACGGCCTCCCGAATGATCAACGGCCCGGCGGCCGTCATCGGCGCGACGGCAGAAAGTTATGCCGCGCCCGGACTGCTCGCGGCGGATGGTCTGTTGCGCTGTTTCTCCCGCATGCCCTTCCGCACTCGATTGGCGGACTTCTGGTTGTCGATCCAGGCCGGCCTGGCCACGGGAGAGATCGATCCGGTCACATTCAACCTCTACGACCAGGTCGATGGCAGCAAAGGCCGGGTGCCGCTGGCCGCTCAAAGGCTTGAGCATTTGGAAATGTGGATGCTCCTGGGCGATCCGGCGCTGCAATTGCCCGTGCCGGCGAACCTCCCCCTGGAAACGGCAGGCACGCTCACCGCGGGCAAGCGGGTGACGGTCAAAGGAACCCTCCCCAGCGAGATCGGCCAGGCCATCGTCCATGTAACTCTGGAGCGACCCCTGGCATCGACGCCAAATGATTTGAACCTGATGGCGATCCCCATCCCTCGGGGTGTCTCCCCTCGCGACGCCGGAATGATCTCGAACTTCGAGCAGGCCAATCATTTCGTCCTGACCGAGGCCGACACAGACTCGAACGCCGGGACGTTCCATTGTGTCCTGGAAGTGCCGAGTTCAATCCCCTGGTCTAATGTGATCGTTCGTGCCGAGGTTACTGCTCCGGGTCAATCGGCTATGGGAGTTCTCGAAGTCCCTGTTTCCCGCAGCCGATCCTCGTCATCGAGCCCCTGAGCGCACTTCCTGCCGGGAGACCGCTGGGGATTTGGATTTTGATCGACAGCCAAATCTGCGTCATGGGCGCCGAGCGAAGTCTCTGCTAAACACCGCGGACAATGCCCCGCCAGGACACTGGTCGGAAACGGCTCGCCGCAGCGCGAGCAATATTGTGTTTTGGCCCTGTTTTTTGACACGGGATCGGGGTCCACCCAAAGTAAATCTAAGCAAGCGGCAACATCGATTACAGTTCTTCCCCGTCATTTGTTTTGCGCATGGATTTTCGACAAACTCCTCGCTTCCCCCGGGTCCTTTGTGGTTCCATGCCGTATCACCGTGAAACCGTCGTACCCGTCAGCTTGGCTCGTCCTCAACCTGGGGAGATCCGCATGTACCTCCCCTTAAACCGCGGAGCGCACACCTATGCCAAACAGAAACCTCATCCACGCAGGAGCTGAACCCTCTCTGAATCGACGCGATTTCCTCAAAACCAGCGCCATCGGCCTTACCGCTATCTCCGCCGGTCGTGTGTTGGGCGCAAACGAACGCATCGGCGTCGGTATCATCGGATTCGGGCTGATCGGCCGCATTCACACCCGCAGCTTCCTGCGGCAACCGGACGTCGAAATCGTCGGTATCGCGGAGACCTACCAACCACGCCTCGAAGCCGGCACGCAACTCATCGGCGGCCGGGTGACCCCGTACCGCGACTTTCGGCAAATGCTCGAGAACCCGGCAATCGATGCGATCGTCGTGGCGACCCCGGATCATTGGCATGCCTTGCAGACCATGATGGCGTGCGCAGCCGGCAAGGACGTTTATGTGGAGAAACCGCTCACCTTGTTCGTCCAGGAAGGACGTTGGATGGTGGAAGTCGCACGTCGCCACAGACGTATTGTCCAGGTCGGCACCCAGAATCGCTCCGGACCCAATTTCCAACGCGCCAGGGAACTTTTCCGTGCCGGAAAACTGGGGCAATTCGTATCCGCCCAAAACCTGTTCTTCCGAAATACCATGCCCGGCTTCGGCCATCCACCCGACCAGGACCCGCCACCGGACCTGGATTGGGACATGTGGCTGGGGCCCGCGCCCTATCGCCGTTATAACCCCAATCGAGCGATCTACCACTTCCGATGGTTCTGGGATTACTCGGGGGGCCAACAAACGAACCTCGGCCAGCACTCGCTTGACCTGGTTCATTGGTTCACGGAAGCGCAGGCGCCCACGGCGGCCTATAGCACCGGAGGACGGTTCTTCCTCGACGACAACTGCGAAGTTCCCGATACTCAGGACACAATCCTCGAGTACCCCGGCTTCACCGTCACCTGCCAATACCGGGAGGCCACCGCGGGACGTTCCGGCCAGGGCATGGGCGGCCTCGCGTTTTATGGCACCTATGGGTCCATGCAGGTCGGCCGGAGCGGATTTGAAATCTTCCCCGACCCGAAACAGGACCCCATTAACATGATGGCGGCCATCCTCGGTGGACACCCGGTCGGTGGCCCGCAACCCCGCCCCGAAATTGAAGGAGATTTCTGGACCGAAAAGGTCAAGGACGATACCGGCAACGCCGAGGAGGATTATGTCCGACACGCGCGCAATTTCCTCGATTGCATGAAATCCAGAAAGGACCCCATCTCGGATCTTGAAAGCGGCCATCGCATCGCGACCGCTTGTCACCTCGCCAATATTTCCCTGCGAACCAAACGGAAGATCAACTGGAACGGCACCGACGAAAGCATCGGGGATGATCCCGTAACTTCGCAGATGCTTACCCGGTCCTATCGAAACCCGTGGGATGCCGAATTGCGCGCCTTAAGGAGTAGCTGATGAATCCGACCAACGTCGCCGAGTCTGGCCCGAATCCATCCGCACCGATGTTTTCCTTGTGGGAGACGTCCAGACATCCCGCCCGGGGCCAAACCTGACATCCGGTTCAATTACGCAACGATCACCCGCGAGCCGCTTCGGATTACACCCGCGAACAGCTCGGTCACTAACCCGGGTCCTCACACCTCATGCCCCCAACCAACTCAACCAAGATATCGAACGCCTCGGTCGCCGAGTTGCCCGGTATCCGGATCTTCGATCTCTCGGGCCGCGTGGCCATCGTGACCGGCGGCTCAAAGGGACTCGGCTTCGCGATCGCCGCGGCTCTCGCTTCAGCGGGAGCAAACCTCGCCCTGATCAGCCGGCATAAAGACGAGGCCCAAGCTGCCGCCGCCGAAATCTCGCGCCGCTACGGCCAACGCGCTCTCGGATTCCAGACCGATGTCACAATTCCCGAACAAGTCGACGCCATGGTCCATACCACGCATTCCGAGTTCGGCCGGATTGACATCCTCGTTAATAGCGCCGGCGTAAACATCCGCGGCGCCACCGACGACCTCACTTACGACCAGTTCCGCGAGGTCCAGCGGATCAACGTGGACGGCACCTGGCTCTGTTGCCGCGCGGTGATACCTCACATGAAGCAATCCAAACGGGGTAACATCATCAACCTCGGGAGCACGCTCGGACTGGTGGGACTCGCCAACCGCACCCCTTACGCATCCAGTAAGGGCGCCGTCGTCCAGTTAACCCGCGCATTAGCCCTCGAACTCGCCTCGTTCGGCATCAATGTCAATGCCCTTTGCCCCGGACCCTTCCTTACCGAGCTGAACGCTCCGATAGCCGAAACCGAGGAAGGCCGGACATTCGTCGTCGGCGCCACGGCCCTCGGACGTTGGGGCGAACTCCGTGAAATCCAGGGCGCCGCCCTCCTCCTTGCCTCCGAGGCTGCGCGTTACATGGTCGGCTCAATGGTGGTGGTCGATGGCGGTTGGACCGCCCGGTAACCCCAACCTTCGCCACGTCTCCGGTCGGCCCAACTCACCGGCGCCAAACAATGCTCCCCCCCGTCAACTCCCACCGGGGACAACGGATTTAGCCGTACCTCGACGATCACCGCCCCCGTTCCGCCCCGTGCACATGGGACAGGTTCAATGCGCTCTGCCCAAATGAGGCGAAACGTTCGCAAACATTGGTGAATTCCGGGGCCCGGCGGGTCGTCTGGGAACTTTACCGGGCCGCTCTGCTCCGTTAGATTCCGCTGCCGTGGATTTTCCTGAGTGCACCGTGCGACGGGCAAATGTCGATGACCTGCCCGGCCTGAAGTTGCTTTGGGAACGTGCGCATCTCCAGGTCCTGGATCTTGAAAAGCACCTTACCGATTTCCAACTGGCGGCCACCAGCGATGGAGACTTGTTAGGTGCCGTTGCCCTCCAAATCGACGGCAAACTGGGCCGCCTTCATAGCGAGGCGTTCACTCGTCCTGAACTGGCGGATTTCGCCCGACCGTGGCTGTGGCAACGTATTCAGACCCTCGCCCGCAATCATGGGCTTCAGCGCCTTTGGACCCGCGAGAAGTCGCCTTTTTGGCATCAGGCCGGTTTTATCGAACCAGACCTGAAATTGGCGAAGTCGATACCCAGCAGCTTCGGCAATCCTCACACCCACTGGCTCACGCTCGCCCTCCGTGAGGACAACGCGCTTTCCATCGCGATCGCGAGGGAGTTCGAACTCTTCCAGCAAACGCAGCGCGCCAATACGGAATCAGTCCTCGCCCGGGCGCGTAGAATGAAGATCGTCGCCAACCTCCTTGCACTCCTGATCACCGCCATGGCCGTCGCCGGGCTGATTCTCGTGTTTTCCAAATTCCACCGGAATTCCTCACCTGTCGGCCCGCTTCCTCGCCAACGCGCTGAATGAATTCCCGGGACGCGCGCACGGCCGTGTGGCATCAAACGGGGTTGGGGGAAAGAGAACCCATCCCCACCGTTCCACTTGAACTGTCATCGCCTGAAAAGGCCAGGTAAAGGAAGGCGACGATATTCACGAGGGGCAACAGAAACAGGACCGCCCAAATGACATGCTTACCTCGTGCGCTGACAATCTTGAAGCACCACAGAATCTGGACCACGAAGTTGAGCAGGGGCACGAAAAGCCCCAGGAGCCACCAATAGGACATGCCGGCGGCGCGGAAAAATGGCAGAACCTGCAGCATTGGCAGCCAAATAAGCAATCCCGGGTCGCTCCCAGCTTTAATGCAGATCAGCCGGCCGCAGTAGGAGAAGAATAGGTGGAACAACAGACCGGCAAAGAGGACAATCGCAATCCAGGCCGGACTTAAGGTCATCGGGATATCCATCGGCATTCGCCCCGTACCGGCACCAGACCGCACACGAGCGGCCATGGTGTCCAGCCATCCTTCCGAAAACGAAAAAGTCGATTCATCGCTCTCACTTATCGCGTTGGTCCCTACCGCGTAACCCAGAAGCGCTTGCGTCTCTTTGTCCAGGTCCTCCAGTTCCACATTCCCAATCCCCCGGCTATGCCGAATGTGAATACCACCCGGGGTCTTCAGCGTCACTGTCACATTCGAATAAGTCGCTGTCTTGGTTTGGAGAAGCGGCAGGTACTGGTCGGCAGAAAGCAGCCCAATACCCAATAGGTGCACGAAGCCGATCACCGTTAACAATTGGAGGATTTTCAATCCCGGTGGCAGATGTTTCATAGTCTCGAAGCGTTTGCAGGATAATCCATCTGCGCCCCCTTCCTGCAACCACCGTGCCACGTACTCCCCACCGCCCGCAACGCAGCCCTCCAGCTGCCAGCGTCTCCCGATTAAAATCCCCCGCCAATCCCGGGAATTTCACGATCCCGTGCTTGATTTGGATAAGACAATCTGGTATCTCGTTTAGCGTTGCTCAACAGAGATCACCATGTCTTTTCGCCTTCCAGCTCGTCTCCCGTTCTCTGTAATCCTGCCATCTCTCTTCGTAATCCTCGGCACCGCCCCGGTGATCACTCGAGGATCTCAAACCGACTCCGACGCCCCGGAAGAGGTGCGATTCCTTCGGGACGTTCGACCCATCCTCTCGGATCATTGCTTTAAATGTCACGGACCCGATCCAGCGGCGCGCAAATCCAAACTTCACCTCGATACCTGGGAAGGGGCCACGCAGCCGGCCGGTTCGGGTTACCCCGCGATCGTGCCCCACGATACGGAAGAGAGCGAATTGGTACGGCGAATCCTCGCGGAAGATGACATCGACCGGATGCCTCCGCGGGCCGCCAAGTCCCTGCTCACAGACGCCCAAAAGCAAATTCTTGTGCAGTGGGTCGCGAAAGGCGCGGAATATCAGCCGCAATGGTCATTCGTAAAGCCAGAGTCACATCCCCGACCGGCGGTGATCCACGCGGATTGGCCGATAAATGAGATTGATTATTTCACTTTGGCTCAGATGGAACGCCGGGGCCTGGCCCCCTCTGGCCCCGCTGATCCCTACACGCTTGTCCGGCGGGTATACCTCGATCTGGTCGGTCTGCCGCCGACTACTGAGGAAACAGAATCGTTCGTCCGTGATCATTCCCCGGCGGCCTATGAGCGGCTGGTGGACCACTTACTCGCTTCGCCCCACTACGGTGAACGATGGGCCCGCCCATGGCTCGACCTCGCTCGGTATGCGGACACCAATGGCTATGAGAAGGATCGACCGCGGTCCATCTGGCCCTGGCGCGACTGGGTCATTCGCGCAATCAACGATGACATGCCCTTTGACGAATTTACCGTCGAGCAACTGGCAGGCGATCTTCTGCCCAATCCCACCCTCGATCAGCGCATCGCCACGGGATTCCATCGCAACTCCATGTTGAATGAGGAGGGCGGCATCGATCCCCTCGAATACCGGTTCCATGCCATGGTTGATCGCGTTCACGTCACCGCCACGACCTGGCTTGGCCTCACCATGGCCTGCGCGCAGTGTCACACCCACAAATACGATCCGATTCCCCAGCGCGATTACTACCGCTTCATGGCCCTCCTGAACAACGCCGATGAACCCACCATCGATATTCCTCAATCCGATATCACCCAACGCCGCAACGAACAGGAAGCGCAAATCGCCGCGCGCAAAGCCGAACTGATTCACCAATTCCCGCCAAAGATCGAAGCCGACTGGCTCACTCCAGCCAGTGCCGAGTTTCGCTCCGAGAACCATGCCGCCGCGGAGCTGCAAGCTGACGGGTCCTGGCTGCTATCCGGGACCAATGCCGATAAAGATGTCTATCATATCAGCTTCGATACGGTATCCGAGCGCATCACTCATCTCCAGCTTGAAGTCTTGCCCGATTCCGACCTGCCCGCTACCGGTCCGGGCCGGTCCGATAGCGGCAATTTTGTCCTGAATGAGATCGAGGTCTTCGTGGCGCCCCGTGATCGTCCGGATGCCCTACAACCCGTGGCGCTTTCCAGGGCCGAAGCCGATTACTGGCAGGAGGATTATCAGCCGAGAAAAGCAATCGATGGCAACCCGGAAACCGGTTGGGCCATCCAAGGCCCGGGTTCGTGGCATGTGCCCCGGGCGTTGAGAGTAACACTGCGCGAACCGGTGGGCTTCCTTGGCGGTACCCGCGTCACGGTCAAACTCGATCAGCAACACGGCTCGCACCTTACCCTCGGCCGATTCCGGCTCAGCCTCGGTCGTGAACGTCCCGACCCTCGTCCCATCGATGTCCGGCGGCGGGAGAACCTGGACCATGAACTCGCCAAATGGCTCGACCGTGAGGTCCCTCGCGCCGTCTCCTGGACTCGGGTTCGTCCGGTCACCGCCGTCGGTAGCGTGCCCACCCTGGCGATCGAGGAGGACGATTCGATTTTCGCGAGCGGCGATTTTACCAAGAGCGACACCTACACGCTCAAGTTTGAAAAGAGTTGGCAGGGGGTGCGCGCCCTTAGGCTCGAGGTCCTGCCCGATAAACGCCTGCCAAATTTCGGCCCCGGACGCGTGGCCTATGAAGGACCCATCGGCGATTTTTGGCTTTCCAACTTCAAAGTCTTCGCGGGCACGAACGCCCTGGGAATCTCCGAAGCCACTGAAACCTACGCCAGCGGGGAAAACACCGCTGCCAAATCCCTGGATGATGATCTTCAAAGCGGCTGGTCCATCAGCGGCCGTCAAGGCCACCCTCAGAATGCCGTGTTCCGCTTCGAGTCGCCGCTGGATCAAGAGGGAAACGTCCAGGTTCAAATGATCTTTGAGCGTTATTATGCCGCCGGGCTTGGAAAGTTCCGATTCTGGATCACCCGCGACGATACCGCCGTCGCGCTTCCCGAACCCGCCGATATTCAGGATCGCCTGCTTCGGCTCAAACACGCACGCGATCAGGATCCCCAAGCCACGCCGTCGGATGCGGATCTCGAGGCCTTCCGGCACTATTACGCCTCGATCGCACCGGAACTCATCGATGAACGCGATGAGATCGCCCGCCTCACACGCGATCTGCCAAAATATCCCACGACCCTTGTCCTCCAGGAACGGCCCGCCGGTCACACGCGGCCCACATTTATCCATCATCGCGGAGAATTCCTCCAGGCCACCGAAGCCGTCGAGCCCGGGGTGCCGGCGTTTCTACCCGATTTGCCGCCCGACGCTCCACGCAACCGCCTCGGTTTGGCGCGCTGGCTCGTTTCGCCTGAGAACCCGCTGACGGCACGAGTGATCATGAACCGCGAATGGCAGGCCTTCTTCGGCCGCGGTATTGTCCGAACTACCGAGGACTTCGGATTTCGGGGTGAACTACCGACGCACCCTGAACTCCTCGACTGGCTGGCTCTCGAATTCATGCGCCAGAAATGGTCCCTCAAGCAAATGCGGAAGCTCATTGTCCTCAGCGCCACCTATCGTCAATCCGGCCAGCTCAACCCAGAGCTGTTGGAGAAGGATCCCGAGAACCTCTGGCTGGCACGGGCGCCGCGGTTCCGGCTCGATGCCGAGTTGGTCCGAGACGCCGCGCTCGCGCGGAGCGGATTGCTCACCTCCAAGGTTGGGGGGCCCAGTGTGTTCCCACCACAACCGGCGAACATCACGACTGAGGGCGCCTACGGTCAACTGACCTGGACCGTGAGCGAAGGCCCGGATCGTTACCGTCGCAGCCTCTACACGTTCGCGAAGCGCACAATGCCATTTGCCATGCTGAACACGTTCGATGCCCCCAGCGGTGAAGCATGCGTTGCCCGCCGGGATCGATCGAACACCCCGCTCCAGTCCCTCACGCTACTCAACGACGAAATCTTCATGGATGCCGCGCGCGCGCTGGGCCGCTCGATGACCGAGACCGAAGGGTCGACCGGAAATCTTGCACGAAACCTGTTCTATCGTTGTTTGAATCGTCCCCCGGACCAGGAGGAACTCCGGCAGCTTGTCGATTTCTACGAGAAACAACGCCGGAGATTTGCCGCCGACGAATTGGATTCGGAAAAACTGCTCGGCCATTCCCCATCTCAACACGGCGCCGAACAGGCAGCCTGGACCACCGTTGCCCGCGCCCTGCTGAACCTGGACGAAGCCGTCACCAAATCATGAACTGTCAGGATAACCTCTACCGTTGGACCAGTGGCCATCTCAATTCGCGCCGCTGGTTTCTCAAGGAATGTGGCCTCGGCCTCGGCAAAATTGCCCTCGCCTCATTGCTGACGGATTCCCTCACCGGGCGTTCCCATGCGGCCACCTCGGCAGCCGACGCCTTTCTCCCGCGCGCGCCGCATTTCCCCGCGAAGGCCAAACACGTCATCCACCTTTTCATGGCGGGAGCGCCGAGCCAACTCGATCTCTTCGACCACAAGCCCGAACTGGCCAAGCTCGAAGGTCACCCCTTGCCGGAATCGGTCATCGCCGGCCAGCGCTACGCCTTTATTCGTCCCGACGCCGCGGTGCTCGGGCCGCAATTCGCCTTCGCCAAACACGGACAGGCGGGCGCCGAACTCTCCGAAGCGTTGCCGCACCTTGCGCAGGTTGTGGACGACATCTGTATCATCCGCTCCGTCCAAACCGACCAATTCAATCATGCCCCGGCCCAGATTTTCTTCAATACGGGCTTCGCTCAGCCCGGGCGACCCAGCTTCGGTTCCTGGACGATTTATGGTCTGGGCACCGAATCCCAGAACCTCCCCGCCTTCGTTGTGATGTCCACCGGCGCCGGCATCAGCGGCGGATCCGCGAACTGGTCGAATGGGTTCCTCCCCTCCGTCTATGCGGGCATCCGATTTCGCAACCAGGGCGATCCCATTCTCGATCTGTCGAATCCCGCGGGAGTCGACGAATCACTCCAGCGCGACTCTCTCGACCTGATCGAATCGCTCAACCGCCGCCAACTCGACCAGGTGGGTGATCCCGAGATCCAGACCCGAATCGCCAGTTATGAAATGGCCTATCGCCTCCAAAGTTCCGCGCCAGAACTGATGAATCTAAAGTCCGAAACCAAAGCGACCCTCGACCTTTACGGTTGCGATCCCGGCAAGCCAAGCTTCGCACGCGCCTGTCTCCTCGCCCGGCGAATGGTCGAACGCGGCGTGCGCTTCATCAACATCTACCACGAAGGTTGGGATGCCCACTCCGACGTCGCCGGCAACCTCAAGACAAACTGCGGCGCGACCGACCGGGCCTCTGCCGCGCTCGTGCAAGATCTGAAACAAAGAGGCCTGCTGGATGAGACTCTCGTGATTTGGGGCGGTGAATTCGGACGCACGCCCATGGTCGAAACCAATCCGGCTTTGGGTCGCAAATTGGGCCGTGATCATCATCCCCAGGCCTTCACCGTCTGGCTCGCCGGCGGGGGCATCAAACCCGGCCTCGCTTACGGCGCCACGGACGATCTCGGTTTCCACGTCGTCGAGAATGCCGTCCACATTTATGATCTCCAGGCCACCCTGCTCCACTGCCTCGGCTTCGACCACGAACGTCTGACCTACAATTACCAGGGACGCCAATTCCGACTCACCGATGTCCACGGCCAAGTGATCAAGGCGATCCTGGCCTGATCTCGAGTGCCTTCCAGCAACCGCGACGCCGCGCTTGAGTATACTGCCGACGCAAGTGGATCGACGGCCGGTGCGGCCGTCGGGGAAAGTCCTCACCGCGAGCGAATCTTCCAGTATCCAGTTGAGGTGCCCCAATACTCGGGCTAAAGATAGCCATGCGATGGAGTTCCTCAGGTCTGATTGCCACCCTGGTTCTTACTGGCTTCGTGTCGACGGGGTGTCGGAGTTCCTATTATTCGATCATGGAGACGTTCGGAAAGCCAAAACGTGAATTGCTCCGGGACGCCCTTGAGGACGCCAACCAGGATACCCAAAAAGCCACCGAACAGTTCAAAGACGCGCTCACCCGGCTCAAGGAACTGACCGGCTTTGAAGGCGGCGAACTTGAAAAGAAATATCGGGCGTTCAAGAGCGAATATGAGGGATGCCAAAGCCGGGCCGAGACGGTCCAAGACCGGATCGAGAAAGTCGATCGTATCGCGAAGGATCTTTTCTCCGAGTGGGAAGGCGAACTCAAAGAAATCCAAACACCTGAGCTTCGCAGCCGTAGCCGGACGAAACTGTCGGAAACCCGAAGTCGGTATCAGCAGGTTCATACCGCCCTGGTGCGATCCGAAACCACGCTCGAACCGGTTTTATCGCAAATGAAGGATTACGTGCTCTACCTCAAACATAACCTCAATGCCAGCGCCGTCGGATCAATCAAAGACGAGGCGCTGGAGATCGAATCTGAGATCAACCGGTTAATCGGGGAAATGTCCAAATCCATTCGGGAAACTGAAAGTTTCCTCAAGGTCCTCGGCGAATAATCCCACCTGGAAATGCCGTCATGCCTTCGGCGCAATCTGATTCTGTTCCTCGAGCGGCGCGCGAGTTCGTCACCACGCACTGGAGCGCGGTCCTCGCCGCCGGCAGTCCGGATTCACCTTGCGCTGTCCAAGCCCTCAACCAACTCTGTCGAACTTACTGGTATCCACTCTACGTATGGGTGCGGCGTCAGGGATACTCACCCCACGATGCCGAGGACCTGGTCCAGGGATTCTTCGCGCGCCTTCTTGAAAAGGACGACCTGGCCGATGTCGATCGCGCTCGAGGGAAATTCCGTTCCTTCCTGCTCGCCTCGCTCAAACATTTCATGGCCAATGAGCGCGATCGGCTCAACGCCTGGAAACGCGGAGGCCGCCATCAGTTCGTGCCCCTCCAGACGGAGGCCGCCGAAATTCGCTACGGCGTCGAACCCTCCCCCGATACCTTGTCCCCGGATCGAATCTATGATCGGCGCTGGGCACTCACGGTTCTCGATCAGGTGATGGTCCGTTTGCGGGCTGAGTTTTGCCTTCGCGGTCGAGAAGCCCTATTCGATCAGCTCAAAACTTGTCTCACGGGGGATCGGCTCGACCAACCCTATCAGGAACTGGCACGTCAATTGGGAATGAGCGAGAACGCGGTCAAAGTCAGCGTCCATCGGCTGCGGCAGCGCTACCGCAAATTGCTCCGGGAGGAGGTCGGCCAAACGGTCGGTCATCCAACCGAAATCGAGGTGGAATTGCGCCATCTCATGCAGATCTTGTGCAGTTGATGGGCTGACCGAAGGTTCGACGCTCCGCGGGGATTGGGTGGACCTGCTTTCGCCTGCTTTTCCCATGTAACCTTCCCCGCACTTTTCTTCTGTATGGGTGGACAGAATCGATTACTCAATGCGTTGAACATCATGGAAGCCGACCGTCAGTGCCCCCGTTGTGGCACCCCGCTCCCCCAGGACGCTCCAGAAGGACTCTGCCCCGCCTGCCTCGCAAAGGCCGGCCTCGGCACTGAACCTGGATCAACTCAAGCCAGCCCCAGCTCTCGTCCTAAACCACCACCGCCCTCCCCGCAAGACATCGCCCGCCATTTCCCACAGCTCGAGATCCTCGAACTGATCGGCCAGGGCGGCATGGGGATCGTCTACAAGGCCCGCCAACCAAAACTCGACCGGCTGGTCGCGCTCAAGATCCTGCCCCTGGAATCCGGCAAGGATCCCGCCTTTGCCGAACGCTTTTCCCGCGAAGCGCGCGCCCTGGCCAGGCTGAACCATCCGAACATTATTGCGGTCTACGATTTCGGAGAAGCCGAGGGGCTCTTCTACTTTCTCATGGAATTCGTAGATGGCCTGGATCTCCGCCAGTTGGAACAGTCCCGCCAACTCACCGCCGAGCAGGCTCTGGCGATCGTCCCAAAAATCTGCGATGCCCTTCAATTCGCCCATGAAGAAGGCATCGTTCATCGTGACATTAAACCCGGAAACATCCTGATCGATCGCAAAGGCCGCGTCAAAATCGCCGATTTCGGCCTCGCCAAACTCCTCGGTAGCACTGCACCAGACCTGACCCTCACCGGCTCCGGTCGTCTTATGGGGACGCCCCACTACATGGCCCCGGAACAGATCGACCGTCCGCAGGAGGTCGATCATCGGGCCGATATTTATTCGCTGGGAGTCGTGTTCTACGAAATGCTCACCGGCGAACTCCCCGTCGGCCGGTTCGCTGCTCCGTCGCAGCGAGTCCAGGTCGATGTCCGCCTCGATGATGTGGTCCTGCGTGCCCTCGAGAACAAACCGGAACGGCGTTATCAACACGCCAGTGAAGTGAAAACTGATGTGGAATCCATCACGGGGAGTCCCCCACCCCAATTGCCGGCCCTGCCCATCCGCGTGACAGGCCCCAGCGTCGCTACCGGCGGGCACCCCGGGCCGCAAGACCAGGTGAGGGTGCCAAGCTTCGCACTGATGGTTTACGCAAGCGTGAATCTCATCACGCTGGCGATCCCGCTCTTCTTTGGCCTCTCGAGAGCCGTCATGCTTTTCGACCAATCACCGGTTGGGGGCTTCCCCGTTCAGGTATGGCCACTGGGATTCCTGCCGTTGCCGGTATTCTGGCTGGCCAGCCAGATCTGTCTGCTCATTGGGGCCGCAAAGCTCCGTAACCTCTCGTCCTATGGCTGGGCACTCGCCGCTGCGGTGCTCGCACTGCTTCCCATCGGTTCGCTTTGGCTGGTAGGTCTCGGGCTGGGTATCTGGACGCTGATCGTGATCCACCGCCCCGACGTGAAGGCCGCCTTTAGCCAAATTCCTCCGCAGTTCAGCTCCGGCATTGGGACGACTTGGAGTGGAACTGGGCCGGCCATACCCATCTTCTCCCGCAAAGCCATTGTCGGCGCTTGCCTCCTGTCGGTGCCGTTCGTCCTGGGAGGCTCTTCAGTCCTGCCGCTGAACGTGGGCCTTCGCTCCGTCACGTCTGTAGAATTCGCGCCGCAACTGCACCACAGTTCGCCGGTATTCCTGGGCCTTTTTGCGATTACCCCCGTGCTGGTCGGCATCGCCGTCACCTCCACCTTGCTCGGCATAACGGCCATCAAAGACATCCGCTATTCCAACGGCCGGATCGTTGGCCTGGCGCTGGCGCTGACCGATGCCCTGTTCTTCCCCCTGATCATCCTGGACGCGCTCGTCCTGGGCTTCGCGCAGCTCGCCGTGCGCCAGAGCCTCGCCGTTTACGGATTTGCCGAACGCATTCCGTCAATCGTTTACTCCGAGAGGGGCTTGGGCTTCATCCTGGGACTTCTGCTCTGCGTCGGCCTGGATTACGTCATCATCCGTGCCTGCTGGCGTGCCGCGCGCAAGCCTGTCTCGTGACGGAACCGAGATCCCAATCGCCGGGGGAGTGCCCATTTGGCTCCGAGCGAAATCGGCCCTCAACTCGATGCACACCGATTTGCTCCGATTCATGCCGGCCGCACTCTTCCGAATACCAAGACGAATAGTTCCGAACCAGAAGAAGCCAGCACCAAGGAGGAACGCCAGATACTGTGTGGAGCGACCGATCAACCCGATCAACGCCCCATTCTCAGAAGACAACGCTTGATAGAGATAAGCGAACGCACCTTCGGTCACCCCGATCCCGCCTGGCGTCAGCGGCACGATATTCATCAGCATCGCGAGCGGATCGACCGCGCAATGCTCCGACAATGAGAGGTGGTCGCCAAAAAGACCTCCAACGGCAAAGAAACCGAAGACCGTGAGCGCATGTGATGCCAACGAAAGCAAGACGAGAAGTCCAAGATTCCGCGCTGAAACCTGCATGGCGGTGAGCATCTCGATGATTCGAGAAGAAACCGCACGAGGCAGAAGCCGCGCGAGTATCGCACGCAGCCGGGGACGGCGAATCGCAAGCAAACCGACGCCTCCTCCGACGGTTGCGCCGGCCAGGAGCAAATACACTGTTGGTGCCAAGTGACGGAGTGGCATGGATCTGAACATTCCGAATGCGAGCCCGAGGGCGCCGAGCAGAATGAGAGCATAGACCCCCATCAAGCGGTCAAAAAAAACGCAGGTGGTGGCCCGGATCCGCGGCACCCGCGGGAGAGCACAGATATAACCGGCTCGTACCAAATCGCCCCCGACCAAGCCGGGAAGAAAGGCGCCACAAAAAGATCCGTAGCAAGTGATTTGGATGGCCTGTGTGAGGGGCATTGGGATGCCATTCCCCTGCAATAGCAGTTTCAGTCGAACTGCCAGAACCACCAGAACCACCAGAATACTCGAAACGGCCGCGGCAAGACGGAGAACGTTTCCCAGGCCCCACGGGATGATCAGGAGATCCTTTAGATCCAAGAGTCCTGATTTCCACAGCCAGATCAGCAGGCCCAATGCAATGAGCCCTTTGGACAGAAACCAAAGCTTCTGTCTCTGCTCGACCTTGAATCGTTTGGATTGCATGACGAAAATGGTATCCCAAAAGTGATGGTCGTGGCTGCCGATCGTTCAAACGCGGACAACCGTGCCGGGACGGATTTCACGGAATCGGGCCCGGGATGCGCGCAAGGCCCGGACAAGCTGTCGCACCATGGGGAGACGGCGTCGGATCGAGACGCGCGTGCCGCGCTGCTCAGTGATGCGAATAGGCACCTCGTGCACGTTATGTCCGGTGGCCCAGGCAACGATCACCAGCTCGCTTTGGAGCAATTCGTCCGTGGTGGAACATAAATCACAGAGTTCCTTGGCCAGGGCAGTTTGGAAGCCCTTGAGACCATGGGTATCCGATCCAGGATAGCCAATTCTCCAGTTGATGATGAGATTGAAAAGTCGAGTCAGGAGCCTGCGCTTAAGCGGCCTGCCATCCGCCGATTGCGGGTGAAGTTTCGAACCCACCACTACTGAAGCCCCTCTCTCAACCAATTCTTTCATCGCCCGTTGGATAAAGTCCACCAGCAGGAAGTCACATTCCAACACCATGATCCATGGCATTTGGGCAAGCCGCATTCCGTGTCGAATCGCCTCGCCATAACTTCCTCGGGCGATATGCGCGGCAACGATGCGGGAGTCCTGAACAGCAAGCGACGCGCAGAGCTGTCGCGTTGCGTCTGTGGAGCCATTCTCGACGAGAATGAGCTCTTGTAGCGTGTATTCCTTCACCGCGGCCGCCGATCCGAGGAAGTTGGTCACGGTTTCAATAAGTCCCTCCGCCTCGTTGTAAAGCGGCACGACCACGCTGTACTCGGGCGTGTTCATATCTGTTCGCGGACCGATTGGATGCCACTAAGGATGGAATCCTCCATGCCGATATAGTCCCACAGGCCATAACGGCCCACCGGATTGATCCCGGCATTCCTTAATTTCTCCAGGATTCCCGGTAATACCGTTTCCCGTGCGGCGGTGAAGTGAACGTAGGCACAGGTGATGAGGTTCGCCACCATGGCTCTGATCTCGAGCCGGTCAAGCCATCCCAAACGGCGGATCCCTTCCAGGCACTTCGTTTGCAGGGTTTCGAGCGTCGCACCATCGATCGTTGTGTCGCCCGGGAGGCTGGCTTCGATGTAGAGGCTATGGGCGTGCCTCGCGGCCATCGAAGGGGCGACATTGCTGAAGCAGCCCACGCGGTAAAACCGTACGTCCCGGCTCGGCACGTACACCCAATGCGCGTCTTGCAGGGCCTCCGGCAGCTCGCCCCGAACCCCGAGGTTCAGCGAATAGGTCATGCTATGAGAGAGTCGGGCGCTGGACTCCTGCAGCCCCGCATTCGAAGTCATGCTACAAAGTCGCTTGAGTGGCAGCGAGGAGAACACTGCATCGAATCCGATCCGATCTCCATGCGCGAGGGTGATCTGTCGCTGGGCAAGATTCACGCCCACCACTTCGTCATGGCGAACGCTGTCGGGGTCCACCCGGCGCGACATTGCATCCACTAACGTTCCGATGCCGCCCCGCGTCGGATACCAAAATCTTGAATTGTACGTCTCGGCCGCGATTCCGCCCGGCTGCGCCCCGGCGAACACCTTTTCCTCGTCGGCAGCAGGGAAGAATCGCTTGATGGCGGAACGGGTAAGCCGGGAAACCTCAATCGCCATGGTCTTCTCATTCTGCGGGATAAGAAAAAGCTCGGAAAGATACGCGCCAAACCCCGAGTTCAAAAACTCCCCCAGGCCCTGGGTTTCGGAGCCGATCACCGACACCCGGTTCCGGAATGACTCCAGACAACGATCGCGGAGATGGCTGGGCAGCTCGCGCAAGTTATACTGCACCGGAGCCGTCACGAGATGACCTTCCACCAGGCATTTGGAGGTTCGTTGGATCGAAGCCCACTCTGAATCCACCAGGCCCGCGTAGGGCAGTTCGGATGGCTTATCGGTCCGACTTAGATGCAAAAAATGTCCCGTATAATCGAAACAGAAGTCGTCAATCTCCACCGTCCGAGTCAAACCTCCCAGGCAGGGCGACTTCTCGATCAACAGCGGCGCGAATCCTTTGGCCCTGGCCTCGCAGTAGGCGGCCAGGCCGCTGATGCCACCGCCAAGAATGACGATTTCTCTTCTCATGGTTACTTATCCCGGCGTTCCGCCGTGAAGAGCGAATGAAAGTGAGCTCCACCCTCGTAAACGAATACGGGCTCCACATCCCATCCATGCTCCGCAAGATCGAGGATCATCACCAGGTCGGGTTCCTTCACGTGACTGAAGAAGAGCCAGACTTTGCGCGTCGCGGGCGGGAGCCGCGAAGTGACGTCGGCCCAGTATTCACTCGGTGAAGACATCCTCATTCCCAGAATGCTGTGCTCCGGGATGAGTTGGTGAAACTGCATGGCGGGAATGGCCCCATAGTATATGTACACCGCATCCTCGGGGGAGCTCAACTTGCGATAAAGGGCCGTGATTTTCTTCACATTATACTTGTCGTAGTGAGGACTGACTCCGAAGTAGGTCTGCGCCGCGGCAATCCAGACGAAAACAAAGAACCCCGCGTAGGCGGCAAGAAGCAGCCCCCGACGGTCGCCTGCGATCCGACGGATCGTGAAATCAAAAGTTCGACCCAACACCAGAGCCAGAAGCGGGGCGAAATAAATATTCTGTCGAATGCCTCCAAAGGGATATAAACCAAGTAGGGACGTCACCACGTGATAACCGACTCCGATCACCAGGACCGCAATGGCGATATCCAGGGGAATGAGCTCCCGACTCAGGGGATTGCGAGCCGCCAAAAAGTAGATCAAGAGACCCATGCCTAAACACCCCACCAGGTAGGGATTGATCAGGAAACCGGCGAATTCCGCGCCATTCTCGCCGATCATCCGCAGAAGGGATCCGGCCCCGTCGGTTGACGTGGCCAGCTTGCCTCTTTCTTCCTGCAGCGCGATGACGCCGAGCTGGAAGCGCAGAGAAGCAAAATAAGTCCCGAGTGACGCCAGCGCGAGCGCGACGCCACCTGTCAGCATCGAGACAAGGAGGGCCTTCTTCCGGCCTTGCCACAGCCAGAACAACAACCCGCTGGACAGCAGCGCGGCCGTGTAAATCGCGAGCCCGTATTGGACGAACGCGGCAACCGCGCAGAGGCAGGGAAACAAAACCGCGGAGAATCGCCGATGCTCATCGAACACGACCCGTTCGAACGTCACGTATAGGGCGGCGGCGATAAACAACGCCATGCTGTACTCGCGGACCTCCTGGGCATAGCGCGTTTGCGTTATACTCAGAGCGAGCACCAATCCCACGGAACATGCCGCCAGCGGCGAACGCTTCCAATCGGCTCCTACGCACACCACTAATGCCGCCAGACTGAAGAGCGCCGAGATGCCCCGCAAAATCTCCGGAGCTGTCCCGAGGTATCTTTCCACCACCCAAAGGAGCGCCGGATGCGCAAGCGGAGCGCTGGAATTCATCCGGGTCTCCCGCACCACCTCGGCAAATGTGCCCTGCGAATACAAAGCGGTCTTCGCCTCGTCCAGCCACAGCGATCGTTCGCCGATGGCGTGGATCCTCATGATTGCTGCGATCACGAGCACACCAATGAGAACCAATCTTGCGGGGGTATGTTCGCTAAAATGCACTGTTGGCGCACCCTTCATGTGGCCGCCGGATCCGGCGCGAATCGCGTGCTTGCGCTCCGGCCGTGAAGTGTACCGCGTTGACGGTGTCGGGGCCAATGTGCCCCTGTGCTCCGCTCATGACGATGCTGGAGATGGGAGGACCGAATTTTGGGTCTTCATTTCCAAACCGTTCGGCCTCGAATTCTTAAACGTTGCGATGAGTCGATGGAAGACTCGCACGTGGGCACTTTCGTGTTTGCTTTCGGCAATTACGTTCAGTCCGGCTAACATTCGAGTCAAGTCCAAAAAGCATACATTGTGTTACTACTTTTGCCCGAGGCATGAACTATTCCAGGATGGGACCCGTGCCAAAGTGAGGTGGATTGCCAAAAGTCCCGCTCCAGGCATTTGGGTAAGTCGCAGGAATTCCCAGCATGAGCCCAAACTCATTGTAACATTCCCACCCCGCGATTCGTTCTTCATACAGTCAGAATGATCCGGGAACTCCGATTCAAAATTCTCTGCCGGCGTCACGCGGACGAGATCTATCGCTTTGTGCGGTGCATGTTGGGAAATGCGACAGACGCGGAGGACGCGACGCAGGAAGTACTGCTGCGATTGTGGTTGAATTTATCGACGGTTCGAGTGCTCAAAGCCCGGTCATGGTTATATCGCACCGCGAGGAACCATTGCCTGGACCAGATTCGTCGGCGATCCATGGTGACCCTGCCGATTCTGCCCGGTGCTGAGATGCTGGAGAAGATTGTTGACGAGGGGTGCGAGAACCCTTCCCGGGCCGCAGATCGGGATCATTTGCGAATGCGCATCGACGCGGCCCTGCAAAGTCTTTCCGAAACCCTGCGCAGCGTCTTCATCTTATACGAAGTGAACGGGCTGCGCTACCGACAGATTGCCGAGCAACTCGACCTGCCCATCAACAGCGTCAAAGTCCACCTGTTGCGGGCGCGAAGAAAGCTCCGGGAACTTCTGCGAAAGGAGAAAACATGGACGAATTCCTGAAGACCGCCATCGATCGAATGCGTTCCGAGCGATGCCCGGATTACGTTCTTCAAAAGGTGAACCAACAGGTCGCGGGCGACCTCCAGAGGACGGCTCGGAAAAACCTTGTTCGGCTTCGCCTGGTCGTCGCCACGCTCATTCTGCTCATGGGTGCGGCCTTCTACTTCCTGCAACCGGGTCCTTCGCGCGATGCCGTGGTGGCACAACTTGAGAATCCGGGAACCTCTCCAGATCGGACCACCCATGAGATCTACGCGTCCCTCGCTTCGATCGGTCTCGTCCTCCAGGAGGCGGGCAACCGAAGCGGGACGATTATTCTTCAGGAGACTCTTCCGCTATTGCGGCAGGGACTCGAAACCGCAAAAAACGCAATACGACTGAAAGACCAACAATGAAAAGGATAATTCGAATCACGCTGTGCGGACTCCTGCTGGGAAGTCCCTTGTTAAGCACGGCGCAGGAGGGCCTAAAGAAGGAACCCGCCTACCTCGGAATAGACGAAGTGCTTGACCTGAAACAGGCGAAACCGGAGGTGAATGTCAACCTCCCTCGCTATCTTCTCATGAACGCATTGTCCGAGTTCAATAATGGCCCGGACGATCCGTTTGCCGCCGCCGGGATCAACCTCGCCGACATCCTCAAGGACATCAAACTCATCCGCGTGCTGATCATTGAAGCGACCGACGAGAACCGAGCGCACGTGGACTCGGCGGTGGCGGCCCTCCGCCAAAACCTCGAAACCAAATGGAACACCATCGTCAGCATCCCCGAGGAAAACATCGGCGTCTATACCATGGGTGACCAAAGCGGGGAGAAAATGGCTGGGCTCGCGGTCTTAATCGCGAATGATGGGGATGTTGTCATCGGAAACGTCGTGGGAGAGCTGCCATTGGGGAAGATCGTTAAGATCGCCGCCCAAATGAAAGGCCCCAACGGCAACCTGATCAGACAGGCGCTGAGCAAGTTCACCGGCCTTTCGTCGGAAGAAACGGCTGAGCCACCAACTCCCGAAAAACCCAAGGCGCCCTCGGAGTAGCGATGCGGGGTGGCGCATGCCACTGCCATCCACCTCGCGATGGCCCGGCATCGCTCCGCAGCTTGCAGGACAGAATAGGCATCGGCCGGACGCGGCAAACCCATTGACCGCGTCCGGCCAATTAAATAACAGGCTACTCCGGCGCGTTGTTCGATCCAGGCTCGTCCGGGTCATCCGGCGGACGGGCCCGGCGCCTGAACCGACACATCAACGCCGGTTATTCGTAACCAATCACCAGATTGGCTCCGTCGATTGTCGGGGTGGATAACCGGACAGCTTCACCGGCAGCCCGGAAGAAGCGCGCTTCCCCTGGAACCGGGATGGTGATGGTTTTCGCACCGGTATCGACCGTGGCGCTGGCGTCGTCGGTGTAGGGTCCGGTGGCAGCGGTGGCCGATTGCAGCGTCAGTCCCGTCACCGAACTGGCTTCCGTGATCCGGACATTGTCCAGGGCCACGATCTCCGTCCACCAGGTCGTTGCCGCGCGGAATTCAACAATCAATTGAGTAGCCCCAGCCGGTACGTCGTAAGTGAAATCGGTAAACCGGCGCGTGAGCCGGCGCACGAAGTTCGCCCGCTCGTCGGCCATCCAGGGCTGAACCGCATCCTGAACGCCGCGGAAATGGGCGAGCGTGGTTGGATTGCTGGTCAGGCCGTTCGTGTAGACCACGATGTCGAGAAAATCACTGGTCTCAAAGTCGACCACAGTCGCCGCCAAGGCGACGGTAAGATGCACGTTAGTCTTGCCGTTCACGTCGACCGGTTGGAGTTGAAGGGAACGATAAGTGAGGGCATTCGGATAAGCCCATTTGTTTAGCCCCGCTCCACCGATAAACCCGCTTCCCTCATAGTTTTCAAACGGCCCACCGTCATAAAATGAGCCCGGAGGTGTATCGTTCGGCCCGTTGATCAAGACCGCCAACGGGGTCTGGATGGCCACATCCCCGCCGGTCGCAACAAAGGCCGTAACCGCCACGTCGCCTTTAAGGGTAACCGGCGAAATCGGGCCGAAGATGCCCAGCAAATCCCAATACCCGGACTCGATCGCGTCGTCGGGTACCGGAACCGGCACCGTCGAGACCGAGACTTCGACATCGCCGCCCCCTCCGGAATTGTAGGAGCGAACTTCGAACGCGTAGTCGCCGATACTCGAAAAAGTCGCATTCGCATAGACAATTTGGTGTGCGTGGGGACCGGCATCCTCCAGCACGACATCCGCCGTGGTGATGCCGTTCTGGTCGAGATCGATTAGCAGCCGCGCCCCGTCGTCCGAGCCCATGGCGAACCGGTAAGTCCCAGCCGATGCGACCGATACGGTCCCAGTCGCTTGCAAGCCCCAATTGCCTGCGTAGCTACCCGGGATGGGATTGTCATCCGGCCACTCGCCCGTGCTGTTATCCGAGAAATCCAGGGAAATCACCGTCGCGCTGGTTTGTTCATGCGCCTTGACCCCGCTAATCATATCGTCCACGTCACCCAAATTGTTCACCGCCGGGGGGATGATCCGGGTGACTGTCGCCAGCGTGAGCGCATTCGTGGAAGGAAAAGAACCCACCAACTCGAAGGTTTGGTTGGTCCCAAAGGCATCGAAGGTGCCGGTCCGTCCACCGGCCGCCGGATGCCCCTCCTCGGTGATGGTCACCTGCCCGGGATCAAAGGCGACCGAGGACCCGATGCTCCCCACCAGCATATCATCATAATCCGGGGCGTTCATCACGATGACCGGTTTCGGCGACAAAACGAATCGACTTGGATTGTTCGCGCCCGGACCGTGGATGAAAAGATCGCCGGGCACGGCCTGCTCATCGGGATAGGTCGCGGTGTCGTCCGCCACCACCGTATGTCCTCGCGCCGTCAACCGATCGGCCAATCCTTGAATCGAAGCCACGTCGGGATTAACCACGATCAGCGCATTGGACTTCCCTTGCAGCAACCAATCCACCACCGAATCGAACAATCTCAGGAGCTCCTCCGAGGCGGAGGAGGCGTCTGTGCCTCGCCAGGTGAAGATCACCCGCCTTCCCGGGATCACCGGGTTCCCGGCATATGAAACGTCGAAGTTGTGAGCCCAGTAGAGTGGACCTTTCTGATCATAATTGCCGAGCTCCGATTGAACCCGAGGCACTTCATAAACGTCGCGCCCCGTGAAGGTGTAACGCTGCGGATCGTCCACCTCCCCGTCATCGTTGAACCCTTCCGTATAAATGACCTGTGCCGAAGTCACCCACGCCGTGCCGAGCACAACCACGATCGATAGGCAACGGGGCAGGACGCCGAATCCACAAGACGACTGAGCTGAGTACCCGGAAGCCATCGTTGTTCATAATATCCTTGAGTGAAGGGCTATAGGATCCATCCAATGTTCCCCGACCCGGAGCGGAGGGGCGAACCTCCCGAGCACGCGAACGCATCGCAATCCGAGCGAGCGATCCAAACCTGGCCGAGGAACATGGCGTGTTTACCCATGTCCCTGCCTGATGTCAAGCATTAGATACAATGACACGACCCATGGTTCTGTCCTTGCTTGGGGCGGCAACGAGTCGGTAGGTGCGGTATTCGCCGCATTTCGCGGTCTCCATTCCCTTGAGCACGTGGAAGATTTCGCCGGGGACTCGGCGCGCGTCAGGCCGGAGGCGCGGGTTTGCCCGGCGTCCAGTTCCTGGTGCAGTGACAGAATCATGGCTATCGCCGCATGCACTCAAGCCAACCGCTCGGCTCTCTTACTCCTAACGACACTCTCTGCCTTTGGGACAGGCTCTAAATACAGGCGACCCCATTCCCCTCCAACAAGGTCACGGCGAACGCCACTTCCCCCGTCGAATTGTCACATGTCGAGATGCGACCCCAACCAACCAACTTCCCACAGATCAACCTTGAAAATCCCGCGGCCGTCTTCCCGGTAGTGGAAGAGCCCGCCCATGCTCAGCGCTTTGAGGTGCCCCTCGGCGACCTTCGCCCGCATGTCCTTCATGCGCTCGCTCGGGCTGTTGCTCAAGCGCGCCTCGATGTAAAGACCCTTCTCGTCCTCCTCGATCTTCTCGAACGAACCGGCGATGTTCTCCGCGCTGTTGGCGTGATCGATCAAGAGGACCGGGTTGCGCTTGAATCTTTTCAGCGTCTCCGTGAACGCTCCGCGCTCCACGTAATCGCCGTCCCGGTCGCTCTCGGTCGTTTCCTTGAACGTGCTCAGATACCCCTTGATCCGCACCTCCCGGTAATCCACCACGTTTCCCTCTGGGTCCTTGACCTCGTGAACTTCTTCACGTCGGGAGCGGTGAGATCGAGGGTCGATTCCCAGCGCTTGACCGTTGGCGCGGTCGCCCGCTTGGCCGAGGACTGCCTAGCTCCTGGGCCCCCGGTCGAACCACCCGTTTGCTGCGGACAACATTTAGAACGCGCATGCTTCGACGAGTCATCAGTCAAACCCGCCGAAGTGTCAACGTACGGTGGGGAAAATCGTTCGCGGCTTTGAAGGACTGATCCTCCGATTCTTCGCGGGGTGGCATTGTAAAGCGGAAGGGCCATACCTTCTTGCCAGCAATGAAGGTCAGGGGTTCGATGTTACGGCGCCTTACGATGCCAATGCGCAAAGAATGCAACACCAATCTGGCCAAAACTGCGACCTCAATTTGGCCTGGCCAACCCCGTCGGACACGTACGAGCCAAGCGCGGTTATTCGGCTACAAAACACAACGCCAGCCCGGCCACTCGGCCGAAATCCCTGCGACGTCAATTTGGGCAAAAGTACGATCAGAAAAAAGTGCGGAACAGCTGTTGCGCAGCCGGTCGTTGTTGTAGCCGTAGGTCACAGTGTCCTTCGAGCCCGCACGAGTCCAGTATGTCCAATTGTCGATAATATGGATGCGACCCCATTGGCCCTTCCTTCCTCCCAACCTCAGTGCCGCCCGCTATACGGGGTTGGCTACACGGATACCGTCGACCCGACCATCATTGCGCTGGAATGCTTCCAGGCCTTGATTTAGTAGGCGATGTCGAAACATACTTGGCTTCCGAGAAGCCTCCGCCATTATCCTGGAATATGTACACCGTATTATCACCAATCCACATTACTGCCAATTGCCCATCGTCAGATACTTCGAGACTAGGAGACTTAACCGATACTAAGGCTGCCTCGTACATACCGTCTTTCAAATTGGTTAGTAAATTAGCTCTTTGCGCCTTACGTGGAAACAGAATGGAGTATGGATGCCAAGATCCATAGCGACGAGACGGATGTGCGAGGACATTCGTTAGAGACTGAACCGACGGCTGACCGATTGTAGATAGAACCATTGAGAACACAGGTTCTTGTTCTGACCGCACCCATTCCGTACCCAGAGTAGAGATCATCGCCTTGCTTCTCTCATCGAGTGGCGTGAGGTGAAAAAAACCATTCTTGCTCTCGGACCCCACATGTCCATAACTTAATAAAAGACCTGCTGACAGAATTATTACCAGGACGGGTAGAATAGTCAATGTCTTGCTCATGGGCTGATAGTATCTAATATGGTCTAATATAATAGACGCAATGTCATCATCTCGTCGATAAGTTTAGGAAGCTGATATTTGGGTGGAATACGTAGAGGGTTCCATCGATCATAACATGCCCAGCAATCCCAATTCTCAAGTCTTTCTGATTCAAGTAGACGATCTCCCACCTCACCGACACCCACGGCATGAGCGGTATCGGTCAGGTATGGTATGTGAGGGATGCATGCACGTGGTATTTCTTGGACGTAGGTATGGTAATCTCTGATTGCGCGCCTCGCCTTGGCGGCGACGAGACATCCGCTTAGGTCTTCCTCTTCAGTCCACTCGCCATACCCTGCGTCTTGGCTGCCGGGAGAGTAATGGTGGAAGCCAGGAGGAAGTGGAACGTCTCCGTCATTGAGCCCGAATGAATCTGCTCCGTTGTTCGGGATGTTCTTCGCAAACCTGTAAAGACTGACTCCCCCACTTTCACCAATCGGGTCTCTATTTGGCCACCGCTGCAGATGCGGATCGTAGAACCGGAACCCGGAACAGGACATTCCGCTCTTGGCGTGAATCTCCTTCGAGCTGAAACGATATACGTTGGCCGTCGCCAGGTTGCCCGACTGAGTCATCGTCCGGCCATAGGGATCATACGAGTAAGCGGCTTCCGATGTCTGACCCGCGTTGACCAGATACGTGATGTTCCCGTTCCCGTCGGCGTGATAATGGTTGTGCGTGCTCCAGGTGCTCGACGAATAACCGTGTGCTCCGGCCCAACAGTCCGCCGATGCCGCCGGCGCCCTCGAATGTCCCGGACAGATCTCTGCCGCGCGTGTACGACACCGTGGAGGTATGGGGGGGGGGTTGTGGGGTCACATCTCGATATGTGACAATTGCACTGCCGCTTGGCCCGGTCCGTGAAACTGGTCCCCACATCAGTCGTGGCGGAAGGTCTGACGCCTCGCATTGCTTCGGGCCGTAACGGCCCCCGGCATCTCGATGGGCGAGCCAGTTCCACTTGCACTGACTTTCCGTCTGATTTGTAAAATGTCGAGATATGACCCCAAGCAGCACCACTAAGTCGCCTTGAACCGGTTGGCCGCCGACGTGTTGTTAGCGGAGCACACCAAGCCGACAACGTAATCGAGCCCTGCGTTCGTCAATTCACTTCATACCGGCTTAGAATATTAGTCTTCAAAAAAAAGCACCAGACCCCACTCGACTCGATCCGCTCCGTTTTCAGCGTGGCAGCGTCTTAACAAAAGCCAATTTGATGAAAACTCCGTGACGTCCTTTAGCAAGATGTGTTCGCCAGTCTCGGATATGTCCTCTATGCTGGCAATCATAGGACATCGTATGGTGTTTACGAATTCAAAGCTTTTCGTTGCCACTGACAGCACCAAACATACGGTTGCTTGGTTGAAACCTCCATCAGCCTGTACGGTCATACGCTTGTCCAGCGACGTACAATTCGCTATTCACCTCAAAAACGCGCGAGGCCAGGACATCGCTGGGAGACAAGGGTGCGCGATTCCGGTCGAGCCGTGCACCCAATCCAAGTTGATGTTGGCTTTGCACCGATGATGAAATATTCCCCCGAAGGTGTAATGTCGAATAGTCCGTGTTCTGGAAGCTTCAAGAAGTGCCCGCTTGCAAAATGAACCCCTTCGGAGAGGTCATTTGACCACGCTACGACTTCGTCAACTGAATTAAGATACACGATGCGGCCAGGAGCCGCAACGACCGTGGCGCTCCCAGCGGACACCATAACCAAGGCAGGACCTGTTGCGATGGTGCTGAGGCACGTATACACCTTGTCTCGCGCTGCGTTCCGGCGCAGAGTGAGGTAATCCGTAGCGTCAAGGTTGGCCGCCTTCAGAAACCCGGCTACGTCGGCGCGAGAAAAACAAGTGCAGGGCGGGACGCGCGTTCCACGATGTTCCAAAAACGACTGGGCGCCCTTGAGAGCGAAAATGATTGGTTCCTAATAACCGCACCAAAAGCAAGGCACATTAGTCGCGCTCTCGATATGGAATACTTGTGCTTTGGCCTAATCATACAACGAGTTGCAGGCTTGATGAACGACCTTGAATGCTAAATAACGGTTCTTCCTCAATTGGCCCATGCTTTCCAAAAGCGGGCAGCCGAGATGTCCGCAGTCACATATCTCCGCACAAAGCATTCTCGCTCGTCGTATTTGTCTATTCTTGGCGGAGATCATAATAGTCGCTGATGAATGTGCAGAACCCCAAGGCTTCAGTGGAGGAACTTGTCGTCGAGTCGCCCTCAAAAAGCTTCGTTGAACCTTGGCAGTTTTGGGTCGCTCAATCCATTGGCTTTTAGACAATCATCAACCCAGTTGTGGCAATCATTGCCAAAAGGATAAAACCGACTATTGGGGAGTGTCCGCATACAGCATTTCATTACAGAGTCCTCTTTCCCGTCGCTATTCGGAATCTCAACACATGTACTGTTTGGATCGCTCGGCCCCTTGTCGCCGGCATCTTCGCCGTGGGCCGCGTTCTTCTTCGACCACCCGCTCCCTGTTCGTCCACAGGTGTGCAACAAAGGAGTTCATGAGACCATTTTCGGGGAAAATGGGGTAACAGTTTGTTGGTTGATGGAGACCTTGATCAGGCCCTGGCGGCGGAGCCAGGATTCGGCGGCCCGACGCCATGAGCGGCGCAGGTCGCGCTGATTGGGGTGATCCATGGCGCGTAGCATACGCTTCGCGCGGGCGC
>CAVXWU010000001.1:0-914516 GCA_963765535.1 uncultured Verrucomicrobiae bacterium | reverse complement strand
TGACGCTTCCACGGGTCGATCCTCGAGATCCGCTCGTTCCAACCTCCGAACACCTTGTCGCGCCAGAACTGGTAGTAGGAGGCGCTGTGCTCGCAGATGAAGTAGTGGATCTGGCGGATGAGCTCGAGGCCCATCAGCGCCAGGATCCACCACTTCCCTCGCACCGTCATGTTGAAGGCTTCCGACGCCGGCAGCAGCGGGTTGTCGGCCATCTCGGCCGCGAAGAAAAACGCGAACAGCGCCCCACCGAAGAACAGGAACTTGATGCGGTTCCAGAACGACTGCGGCTTGCGCGTTGGGTGCTCGCTCTCGCGTGGACGGCTCTCGAACTCAGTCGCGACGTAGGTCATGTCACTTGTCCTTCACCGTCCATGAGTCGATGACCGTGTCGATCTTCGACTCGTACTTGTCGTAACACGCGGTCGAGCAGTAGATGCTGATCGCGTAGCAGCTTCGAGGTCGCCTGGTCGAAAACCGCGACCTGGTTGACGGTGAGGGTGGCCTTCTTGTTGCTCAGGTTCGCCACCAGGTGCGATCCGTGGAAACCACCGTCGAGCTCGACCGGCTCGTACTTCCTGACGCTGGCGGAGCCGGCGTCGAGTGCGGAGTCGACGTCGAAGAAGATGTTGCGGAGCGACTGGAGCGACGCGCCGTCGGATACTTCGGGCGAGAGCGGTTGGACGATCGCCCGCCCGACCGGGTAGTTCGGCTGCCTGGCCGCGACGTGGTTCAGCGACGGGTCGGGATCGCCGTCGAAGACCGACGTCCACGTGGTGTCGCGGCGCTCGGCGATCTCGTCCTTCGACAGCGACCCCTTGAGCGCACCGAGGATCGACTCCTCGTCGTAGAGGTGCCAGCTCTCGGGCACCTTGAAATAGGTCTTGTCCTCGCTGCTCTTGACGTAGTGGTACCCGCTCCCCGCACAGGCCGCGAGCGCCAGCGGAGCCGCGACGAGCAGCAGCAGTGCCGCAGAGCGGACCCTCCCCAGGGCTCCCGTCATGGGCACCAGTATCTAGTAGATCGCCGCCCGTCGGTAGTCCGATCTCAGAACGCAACAGGATGGAAAAGAAAGAGGCCCGCCGAAGCGGGCCAGTGGGCCGGGTTGGATTCGAACCAACGTAGGTCTCCCAGCAGTTTTACAGACTGCCCCCTTTGGCCACTCGGGTACCGACCCAGGGGGCCGTACAGTATCAGCCAAAATCCTCCGCTCCCGGAGCGAAACCGCGATACCCGCACGATGCGGCGACGAGCGAAGCGAGTTGCTCGCCAGGAGCGAACGGCCGCGAGCCGGGTACCCCGGCTCGCAGTGAGCGACGAATAGGAGAGGTATGCCTTCGTTCGACGTGGTCTCCGAGCTCGACATGCAGGAGGTCCGCAACGCGGTCGACCAGGCGAAGCGCGAGGTCGGAACGCGCTTCGATTTCAAGAACACCGGTTCCTCGATCGACCTCAGCGAGAAGTCGATCGAGCTCGCCACCGAGAGCGACGCCCGGCTCAAGGCCCTCACGCAGGTGCTCGAGGAGAAGCTCGTCCGCCGGCAGGTCTCCTTGAAGGCGCTCTCGTTCGGGAAGGTCGAGGAGGCCGCCAAGGGAACCGTCCGCCAGACCGTCACCCTCAACATGGGGATCTCGTCCGACAAGGCACGTGAGATCGGGAAGTTCCTGAAGGGGCTGAGCCTGAAGGGCGTCCAGCACCAGGTCCAGGGTGAACAGCTCAGGGTCACGGGCAAGAAGCGCGACGACCTCCAGGCTGCGATCCAGGCGATGCGCGACCACGACTTCGATATCGCGCTGCAGTTCACGAACTTCCGCGACTGACGGCGGCGACGGCTACTTCTCGGCGAGCGCCGATCCCAGAGCGCGCTGGAGCCCCGCCAACGCGGTCTTGATGTCCGCGTTCGGGTCGGGCGACACGAGCTGCGCCAGGACGGTCGCGGCGCGGTTTCGCACCGTGACCACCGCGATCGCCGTCTTCCCCAGTTGGGTGCCGTCGGCTCCCTTGAGGGTCGAGATGTACGCGACGGTCGCGCGCCGGAACCCTTCGAGGCGCACCGTCCCCACGCTTCGGGATGCGCTGGACGTCGACGGTCGATCCGGCCGCGAGCCCACTCTTGTAGAGGTCGGACAGACAGGTCGAGAGATCGCGGTAGTCGTTCCGGAAGCGGTCGGCGTCGGCCGGCTTCGGATACACGACGATCTCGGGCCGGGCGGCGACGCGGGTCGCGGCGTCCTGGCCGGTCAACGTGCGCACCGCGCCGTTCACGCCGGAGTCGACGTAGGCCTCGGTCATCGGCTCGCAGCTCGGGGGGTTCGTCGGGACACCGGCACGGCCGGCGGGCGCGAACGCGTAGGGCGCGCTCGACGGGTTCGCGAGGAACGCCGCCCCGACCGCGTCGGCCCCCTGGGAGAGCTTCGGGTTGGTGGCCGCGCCGGTCGCCGCCCGAGCGGTGTACGAGGCGGCGCTCAACACGCTCTGCGACAGCGCCGCCAGCTCTCCGGGCTTCGGGACCGCGATGCGGATCGCGGCTTCGGCTACGTAGTTGCTCCAGGTGATCACCGCCGCGACACCGGAGAGCGGAGCGGCTGCACTCGTCCCCTCGAAGGACCCTGTGGTGGTGGTACCGGCGCGCTCGACCGTCGCCGCGAACGTCGGCAGCGGGGGCGGGCTCGGGTACTGCATGAAGACCCGGTTGAACGAGTTCTGCGCGCCGTAGGCCACGCACCCGGGCGACGCCCGAGTCGCGGCGACGAACTGCTTGGCCGCCTTGGGGGTCGGGAACACGCGGATGCTCTCGCTCACGACGATCCGCCCGTCGATGGTTCCGAGGAGCACGCCGTTACCCGACGGTGGGCCGGGCGCAACGGCTGTGTCGACGCCGGCCGCGTTCGTGCACGACTGCTTCAGCCCCTCGGTGTACAGCGGCTGCGCGTCACGCGCGGTGAACGACTTGAGCTCGGCGCCGGCGTACGTGCCGGGTGCGAGATACGCGTTCGGCGGCACCGCGGTTTGCGCGCCCGCACCGACCGGCACGGCCGCGATCAGGACGGCGGCGGTCACGACGAAGAGGAACCGCCGGGCCATTGCCTCACCCTATCGAGGCGACCCGGCGGCTTCCGGACTCTTCGTGCGGCTCAGTACGTGATCAGTACTGGTGGCTGCGCAGACGGGCGATGCGCTCGGCGGTGGGCGGGTGCGTGCTGAACAGGTTGGCGAACTCCACCTTGCGCCCCGTGAGCGGGTTCACGATGTACGCCTGAGCCTGTGCGGGCGCCACGTTCATCGGCACCTGCTTCGCGTACGCCTCGATCTTCTCGAGTGCACGGGCCAGCGATTCGCCATCGTGCGCCAGGTGCGCGCCGCTCTCGTCCGCCTGGTACTCACGGGAGCGGGAGAGCGACATCTGCAACAGGCCGCCGCGATCGGAGCGAGGATCAACATCAACAGCGCGCCGAACGCGTTGTCGCGGTCGCCACCGCCGCCACCGCCGCCGAACAGCGCACCCCAGAACGCGAACCGCGCCACGAACGTGATCGCGAGCGCGACCGCCGCCGCCACCGATCCGATGAGGATGTCGCGGTTCTTCACGTGGGAGAGCTCGTGGGCGAGGACGCCGCGCAGCTCGTTGCGGTCGAGCACCTGGAGGATGCCGCGGGTCACCACGACCGCGGCGTGGTGCGGGTTGCGGCCGGTGGCGAAGGCGTTCGGTTGCGCTTCGTCGGCGACGTAGATCGTGGGCATCGGCATGTCTGCCGCGCCCCGTGAGCTCCTCGACGATCGCGTAGACCTCGGGAAGCTCCTCGCGGGTCACCGGCTTCGCCCGCGCCGCCTTGATCGCGAGCTTGTCGCTGAACCAGTAGGAGCCTCCACAGAACAGGATGGCGAACCCGAGCCCGATGACGAGCCCGGTGGAGCCGCCCAGGAGCGACCCGATGCCCAGGAACAGGGCGCCCAGGAAGGCCAGGAGGACGGCCGTCTTCAGTGCGTTTCTCATCTCTCTCTTGCTCCAATGATTGGTCGCTCGCTACGAGGCGGGATACCCGCCTCGCTCACGCTCGCTCCTTGGACTCGGTCCGAGTCCGATACCAGTGCAACGCTTCGACCGACCCCGGCGTTCCCGGAATCGCGCCTCGGTCAGTCGTAGTACCCCGAGTGGATGTAGATACACGGGACGCCTTCGGAGCGGAACATCTCGACGTTGCGCCGGTCGTCCTCGATCGCCAGTTGGAGCTGGAAGCCGTAGCGGCGCAGGTCCCACACCGAGGCCTGCTTGAAGTCGCGGGCGTAGTCGTAGTCGCCCCACGGCCGCATCACGAGGAGGTCCCAGCGGATCTTGTACCGCGCGCAGCCACGCCTCGGTGAGGTGGTGGACCCGCTCCGGGCGCGCGGTGAGGAGCAGGATCCGCAGCTGCGGGTCGAGGAGGTCGAGCAGCACCTTGATCTCCTCGATGACTCGTCGTCACCGCACGCCTCGAAGAACGCGTCCCAGTCGCGGCGCGGCCGCTCGAGGTAGTGCTGACGGCGGGCCGCGTCGGAGAGCACGCCGTCGAGGTCGACGATCGCCCCGGGCCCCGGCTCGACCGGCCCGTCGCGCCAGGTCCAGTGCTCGGGTGCGTATCCGGGGTCGTCACTCGTCGTCGGCGCTCGACTGGGCGAGGTAGCGCGATTTGATCCCCTCGACGACCGACGGGTCGGCGAGCGTCGTGGTGTCGCCGAACGCCTGGTCCTCGGCGACGTCGCGGAGCAGACGCCGCATGATCTTCCCGGACCGCGTCTTCGGCAGATCCTCGGTGAACAGGATCTTCTTCGGCTTGGCGATCGGGCCGATGGTCTTCGACACCTGCTCGCGCAGCTCGGCGACGAGCTCGTCGCTCGGGTCGCTGCCGCTGCGCAGGATCACGAAGGCGCTGATCGCCTGGCCGGTGGTCTCGTCCTTCGTGCCCACCACCGCAGCCTCGGCGACCGAGGCGTGGCCGACGAGGGCATGCTCGACCTCTGCGGTCGAGATGTTGTGCCCCGACACCAGCATCACGTCGTCGACACGGCCGAGCAGCCAGTAGTAGCCGTCGTCGTCGCGCTTGGCGCCGTCGCCGGCGAAGTAGCGGCCGCCGAAGCGCGACCAGTAGGTCTCCTGGTAGCGCTCGGGGTCGCCCCAGATGCCCCGCAGCATCGACGGCCACGGACGGGTGAGCACGAGATAGCCGCCGCCCGGGATCTTCACCGACTCACCGGCGTCGTCGACGATGTCGGCGGCGATGCCGGGAAGCGGGAACGTCGCGCTCCCGGGCTTGAGCGTGGTGGCGCCGGGGAGCGGGCTGATCATGATGGCGCCGGTCTCGGTCTGCCACCAGGTGTCGACGACCGGGCACCGCTCGCCGCCGATGTGGTGCCAGTACCAGACCCACGCTTCGGGGTTGATCGGCTCGCCGACGCTGCCGAGCAGGCGCAACGACGAGAGGTCGTGCGCTTCGGGGACTCGGCCCCCACTTCATGAACGTGCGGATCGCGGTGGGCGCCGTGTAGAGGATGGTGACCTTGTACTTCTCGACGATCTGCCAGAGGCGGTCCTTGTCGGGGAAGTCGGGCGTCCCTCGTAGAGCACCCCGTGGTCCGGTTCGCGAGCGGGCCGTAGACGATGTAGGAGTGCCCGGTGACCCACCCGACGTCGGCCGCGCACCAGTACACGTCGGTGTCGGGATGCAGGTCGAACACGTACTTGTGGGTCCACGCCACCTGCGTGAGGTAGCCGCCGGTGGTGTGCATGATCCCCTTGGGCTTGGCGGTGGTGCCGCTCGTGTAGAGCAGGTAGAGCAGGTCCTCGGCGTCCATGGCTCGGGCGCGCACTCGGTCGACTGCCGGGCACGAGGTCGTGCCACCACACGTCGCGCCCGTCGGTCATCGGGACGTCGTGCTCGGTTCGGCGCAGCGACGAGCACCTTCTCGATCGACGGGCACTCGGCCACCGCGTTGTCGGCGGTCTCCTTGAGCGGCACGACGCGCCCCGGCGCCACGCGCCGTCGCCGGTGATGAGCACCTTGGCCTCGGCGTCGTTGATGCGGTCGCGCAGCGAGTCGGCGGAGAAGCCGCCGAACACCACCGAGTGCGGCGCGCCGATGCGGGCGCACGCGAGCAGCGCCATGGGCAGCTCCGGCACCATCCCGAGGTAGATGTTGACGCGGTCGCCCTTGCCGACGCCGAGCTCCTTGAGCGCGTTGGCGAGCCGGCTCACGTCGTCGAGCAGCTGCGCGTAGGTGATGGTGCGGTTGTCGCCCGGCTCACCCTCCCAGTGGTACGCGACCTGGTCGCCGTGCCCGGCCTCGACGTGGCGGTCGAGGCAGTTGTACGAGGCGTTGAGCTTGCCGCCGACGAACCACTTGGCGAACGGCAGGTCCCACTCGAGGATCGTGTGCCACTCCTTCGTACCAGTCGAGGAGATCGGCGGCCTGGCGGGCCCAGAAGCCCTCGAAGTCGCGTTCGCCTCGTCGTAGATCTCGGCGTCGACGACCAGCGCGTCGTTCTTGAAGCCTCGGGCGGCGGGAACGTGCGGCCCTCGGCCAGCAGCGACTCGATCGTCTCGTGCATCCGTGACCCCCGTGGAGCTCCGCAGTGTGCGAACGGTCGGCTAATCCGACGCTATGCCTCAGCGGGCCCGGAAACGAAGACACGGTGCGCGCCGAGCCCGGCGGATCGAGAGCGCGGCCGCCTCGGCGATCCGGCTGCGGTGCCGCAGCGCCTCGAGGTCGCCGATGTGCGCACTTTCGTCCCACTGGCTGCGCGTCCGCCACGAGGTCGTCGACGCCCAGGTCGCGCAGCCACTCCGCCTGCGAGCACTCGAGCTCGAGCCGAGAGCCCGGCGCGGTCGCGGCCCTGGATCCAGGTACTCGACGGGGACGTCGGCGGTGATGTCCTGGTCGCCGGGATCGACAAGTGGCGACGCGCCGCGCTCGTGGCCGCGGTACGTGCGGAGCCACCCGTGCTCGCCCCGCTCGGCCAGCTCCGCCGCGGTCGCCGCGTAGTCGACGACTATGAGCTCGCCGCGCCCGAGGACGATCGCGGACGGCTCGGAGCCACTCGTGTACGCCGGTCGGCACCGGTATGCGTCCCCCCGACGGGGACGCTCGACCGCGGCGCACGTGTTCGGCCTCGACCGCGAGGTTGTCCGACGCCGGCACCAGGTCTTCCTCGAAGGTGTCGCCGGCGACGCCGACCCGCACCTCCGACCAGCCGTCGGCCGTGCGTTCCACGACCTGGAACGGGAGATTGTCGAGCAGCTCGTTGGCGAGGACGACGCCGCTCGAGCGGCGATGGCGGGGAGCTCGGGCAACGACGTGGCGACCGGCCCGAGCCCGGGGCGACCGCCGAGTCGGCATCGGCGCCTTCGTGCAGCGGGCCGAGCGCGTCCTCGACCGGCTCGAGCGTGAGCATGTCGCGCTGCTCGGCGGGCGGGCGTCGCGACCGCTCCACCAGCACGTAGCGCAGCGCGGGCGCCGCACCGAGGCTGCGAGGCGAGCACATCGGCGGCCAGGCGCCCGGCCTGCGCCCTCCACGACCACGAAGAAGGATCGCGGCGCGCCGAGGTCGTCCCAGCAGCGATCGAGCGCCCGGCCGACGAGGGCGCCGAAGAGCGGGCCGGTCTCGGGGCTGGTGACGAAGTCGCGCCCGCCGACCGGCTCCGTGGTCGCCGGTGAAGAAGCCGCCGTCGCCGTAGAGCGCCTCGTCGACGTAGGCGTCGAACGGGATCGGCCCACCCCGGTGGATCCGCTGAGCGATGCGTTCGGCGACCGAGGTGCTCATCGCGAAGGACGCTACCGATCCGAGCGGCCCGCGATGACTTCCTGCGATGATCGGCGTCCTAGAGATGCGGCGACGAGGTGAGCGCAAGCGAACCGAGTTGCTCGCCAGGAGGGAGCGTCAGCGAGGCGGGTATCCCGCCTCGTAGCGAACGACGAATCGTGAGGAGGGGCGTTGTCGTGAGCGAGCACTCTGAGCACTATCGGCGGGTGGCGGGACAGTTCACCGAGCGCGCACAGGGCGGTCCCTGACGACGCCGGGGACAACCCGGCGCCCGTGTGAGGGATGGGTGGCGTGTGACATCGTGCGCCACATGGTCGAGTGGATGCCCGCCACTTGCTGGAGGGCCCCGGTCTCGAAGTGCCGAAGGTACCGTCGGCCGACGACGACCCGGTCGGGGCATGGGTCGGCATCAGCGACGCGCTCCAGGCCGTGCTCGACGACCCCGGTCTGCCCGCGAGTTCGACATGCGGGCCGGGCGCGTGACTCGTCGAGTACGCCATCGACACGTTCTGCGTCGGCGACATCGTGGTGCACACGTGGACCTCGCCCGAGCCACCGGCCTCGACGAGACCCTCGATCCCGAACGAGGTGCACGGCATGTACGAAGGCCCTGCTGCCGATGGACTACGTGCTCCGCCAGAGCGGCCAACTACGGCCCGAAGGTCGAAGTCCCCGACGACGCCGACGAACAGACCAAGCTCATCGCCTTCACCGGCCGCACGCCCTGACGCTTCGTCGGGGATTCATGGCGCCGAATCTCGCTGAGCGGAGTACACGCGCCCTATGAATTGCGGGCAGCAGGCGACCGTCACCTGCTCCGCGGCGATGAATCCGGGCGGGAGCGAGCGACCCGTCGAGCCAGTTGCTCGCCAGGAGTGAGCGCGAGCGAGGCGGGTATCCCGCCTCGTAGCGAACGACGAATCGTCAGGTAGGCGAGCTCGCCTACGCGGCGAAGAACTGCGGGTAGATGCCGATGACCACCACGACCGTGGCGGTGATGCCGATGGCGACGGTCAGCGCGGCGGGATCTGCTCCGGCGGCGCCGGTGGGTGCGTACTCGGGCAGCGGGTCGTGGAACCACATCTTGCGCACGACCGCCGTCGTAGTAGAGGAACGCGATGACCTACGTCCGACCGAGGCGATCACGCCGAGCACGATCGCGGTCGGCGTGTGCCGCGAAAACGGCATGGAACATCACGAACTTGGCGAACCACCCGCGAGCGGCGGCATGCCGGCGAGCGACAGCATGAACATAGCTCCCCATCGCCACCGCGAGCCCGGGTGCGGTCTGTCCGAGCCCGGAGTACGAGTCGATCTCCGCCGGAGCGTGTGCGCGGGGACCGTCCGCGATCACCACCGCGAACGTGCCGAGGTTCATTGCGCGGTAGATTAGGATGTAGATCCACGACCGCTTCGAACGACGCGAATCGCGGCCGGGTGTCGCCGGCGACCGCGAGCCGGGACGAGGATGAACCTGCCCTGCGCGCCCGACCAGAGGCGAGCATGCGGACGATGTTGGTCTGGCGCAGCGCGACCGAGGTTGCCGTAGATCATGGACGCCGCCGCGAGGATCCAGAGCGTCGGCTGCCAGGAGTCGGGCGACGGCAAGAAGCCGAACGCCACGATGCTGAGCATCGCGACGAACCCGCCCGCCTTCGACGCGACCGACAGGAATGCCGTGACCGGCGTGGGCGCCCTGATAGGTGTCGGGGGTCCAGAAGTGGACGGCACCGCGCTCACCTTGAACGCGAACCCGCCGAGCGTGAGGAGATCGCCCACCGCGAAGAGCGGAGCTCGTCTCACGGCCCGCCTCGTTCAGGTACGAGTTGATCCCGCTCAACAGCGTGGATCCGGTCCTCGCCGTAGACCAACGACATCCCGTACAAGATTATCGTGGTGGAAAGCACGCCGATCAGGAAGTACTTGATGCGCCGCTTCGTTCGAGTTCTCGTCGTGCTTGTGCCTACCGGCGAGCATGGAACGTGGGGATCGTGATCGTCTCGAGGGCCACGAAGATCGAGATCAGGTCGCCCGCCGAGGCCATCACGACCAGGCCGAGCACCGAGGTGAGCAGCAGGAAGTAGAACTCGCCCTGGAGTAGTCGCCCTCGCCGACGTAGTCGGCCGACATGAGGATCGAGAGGTACGCGACGACGAGGAAGAAGCCCATCAGCGCTAGCGTGTAGTTGTCGACGACGAACTCGCCACTGAAGAGCTCGCGACCGAGAACCGTCGAACGCCAGCGTGATCACCGGGATCAATGCCGCGAGCGCGGCCGATTGACGCGATGCGCGACGACGTCCACCGTGACCGCTCGGGCCAGACGAGATCGGCCACGAGCACGATCAAGATGACCGCGGTGAGGACGATCTCGGGCGTGATCGCGTGGAGGTCGACGGTGGGATTCACCTAGATGACCCTCGACATTCCGTTGACGATGTGCGTGACCGGGCGGATCGGCGAGCTTGAACACGAGGCTGGGGTAGATGCCGAGCGCGACTATTAGCGCCAGCAGCGGGGTCCAGGCGATCCACTCGGGGCCGGCGACGTCGTGCACGTGGAGCTGCTCGAACGCCTCGTTGACCTTGCCGAACGCGACCTTCTGGAACATCCACAGCAGATACCCCGCGGCGAGCACGGTGCCGATCGCCGCGATCACCATGTAGGTGCGGAACGTCCAGAGCGTGCCCGAGCTCCCGCCCCAGAGGCCGTCGGGCTTCGTGGGGTCGTAGGCCGACAGGATCGCGGGAACTTGCCCCAGAAACCGGCGAGGCCGGGGAGGCCGAGCGACGCCATCGCGCAGAACCCGAGGATCCATCCGAGGTGGGGGGCCTGCGTGAGGAGGCCGCCGAGCTTGCTGAGCTCGCGGGTGTTGTAGCGCTCCTGGATCAGCAATACGTGTTCGAACGAAGCGCGACAAGAACAGGGCCCGTATTGTCCATGATATCGGCTTGACGCCAGTTGGGCAGGACGTTCGCCACACTCGACTGCGGCTCGACGGATAGGACCCGCACTTTGGCCACCAGTTTACCCCCTCGGTTGACGAGCATTTCACCCCGCTCCAACACGCCGTCGTTTTCGCCGATATTCAATACCACAAAATCATACTTCGGGTCGACCGCGACCACCTCGCCCCGCAAATCATGTCGCAACGGGACCTTCTGTTCACGCCCCTCATATCTGGCAAGCCGGGTTGTCAACGAACCGACTTTGCGACCCAGAATACGGTTTTCTTCGGCCAGCCCCCCGTTCTCCCCGACCAGCCGGCCGTTCTCCGCGATGAGGGCGCGGATCTCCTCGGGCGTCCGGTTGAACGCGCGCCAGACCGCCAACTCCGTCTGGGTCTCATTCCGCTCGAGCAGATACTTGTCCCGCTCTTCCTCGAGTTGATCCGCACGCACCCTCTGTCGTTGCGCCTCGGTCTGGGTAACTTCCAAGGTTGATTTCGTTTCGGACAATTCGGCGGTTGTGCTGGCGAGGTTTTCGTTGGCGGTCCGCAAATCCTTTTTCAACTTAATCTCTGACGTCTGCAGTTGGTCGCGCTGGCCCTTGGTGGTCGTCAGTTCCGTGTTTAACTCGGTGATTTTGCCACCCACGCGCACATAGGCCACGGCTGCCGCTGCCAAACCCGCCGCCACCGCCACAATCAAAAAGACTCTTAACATGTTGGTGTGTAATTTGTGGAAGGAAGTTAAACTTTCGGCCGTCCAGTGTCAACGCCGTCGTGCGGGCGAGGCTCAGGAAGAATGTGGCCGCCACCGCCCAGCCACGGAACCCTGGTTGAAATCGTATGAACACGAAAAGACGCGCTTTGAAGGAGCGAACGGATAAGGGGTCTTTAATCGATGTGCTGCTTGCGTGCGGGGCGGCTTTCGCGCCCGGCGGAATTCTATCCGCACCGGTTCCCACTCAGCCCCGCATCGTTTGTCCTGCCCTTCCTGAGTCGCTCCGATGGCAAGCGACGGGGCCCCTGCTGTCGCCGGCTCCCGCCGATGGCCAGGTCTGGCACGCGATCAAAGACCCCTCCATCGTCTGGCATGAGGATGCCTGGCACCTCTTCGGCACTGTCCGCGGCACAGAACACAGCCATGCCATCGTTTATCTCTCGTTCCATGATTGGGATCAGGCTGAACAGGCAACCCGCCACATCCTAACCTGTCACTCTGGTTATTTCTGCGCACCGCAGATCTTCCAGTTTTCTCCAACCCGGCTTTGGTATCTGATCTGTCAGGCCGCCGATCGTTCCTGGTCACCGAATTATCAACCCGCGTTCACCACCACCACCAATATCGCCAACCCCAATTCCTGGCCTCCATTGAAGCCGATGTTCGAAGGCCACGCGGAGCCCCCCAAGGCCTGGCTTGATTTCTGGGTCATCTGCGATTCATCAAAGGCCCACCTCTTCTTTACATCGCTCGATGGAAAGGTGTGGCGCTGCGAAACAGCCTTGGACCATTTTCCATTAGGCTGGTCCTCGCCGACGCTCGCACTGGAAGGCGACGTCTTTGAAGCCAGCCACACGTATAAACTGGCCCGGCTTGATCAATACCTGACCGTCATCGAGGCTCAAAACGACAACGGCTCACGCTATTATAAGGCTTATCTCGCGGATCGATTGGAAGGCCCATGGCGTCCCTGGCTCGCCGAACGCGAACGCCCCTTTGCTTCGCCCCTCAACGTGCTGCAGGCCAGTCCAAGGTGGACCGATTCCATCAGCCACGGCGAACTCATCCGCACCGGGTCGGACGAGCATCTCGAGATCGAACCGGACCGATTTCGGTTCCTGATTCAAGGGGTGCTCGAAGCTGACCGCCAAGGATTGCCCTACGGCCAAATACCTTGGCGCCTGGGCCTGCTGGAACAACGATGAGTTCAGCCGCAGTGTCGGTAGGGCTTGCCAGCCAACATTCGATTTCTACCACGGCTGATGCGTGCGCAGCCATTGTTGGGTGGCGCCTTCCAAAACCCGAACGGCGTCGCTCACTTTGCGCATCGGAATGGGTTGACCGCGCAAATGGAGCATCATCGTGTCCGGGTCGAGACTTCGTTGGAACACGTCTGCCTTCGATCCTGCCATGGTCCCGGTCGGCATGAGGTTCTGATCCACATAGTCCGCCCCGGGCAAAGCCTGCAACCAATCTTCGTAGGCCTCGTCGAACCGCTCGATCTGCTCGCGTCCCCCCGCCATTCGAAGAGCCGAATCTGCCGGCACGTTCAGCTCTTTGCGCAGAGTCTCGCCCCGTTCTGCTGACGTCGACCGCATCGGCCACAGCAGCCTCGAAATCAGGGCCGCATGGCCCAGAAATGCATGCACGTACAGAAACACGCGCTCCTGGTCCAGTTCGTTCAACCGCAGGCGCAGCGAGTGAAAGGCTTCTTGGGCAAACCGGCATTGTTGCCGGAGTTCTTCAATCGTCCGGTAAAGTAACTTGTTTTCCATGTGACCCACGCGCCAGGTAACTGGCGGATGGCGACGCCACTCTGCGCCGACCCGGACCGCTGGTCAATGACACTCCCCCGCGGATCTGGGTCGGGTCGCCGCTTGTTAGACCAGCAACTTCCAGCTCAGGAAGGCATCCAAGGATGCCTCTCGCTCCAGAGCGATCCTGCGAAATCATCAAGCCTGTCACCATGTCGTCATCCCTAGAAATCATCAAGCCTGTCACCATGTCGTCATCCCACTGCGCGGCGGGCGGTGGGATTGCCGGCCACCTCTCGGATGCGAGACGCCTTCCGGGTCCTTGCGTGCCTGTTGCAACGGCTGTGGTCTGTCCGCGCCTGCGTACGCGGCTTTTTCTCCCCCCAAGATTCTTTCAAGCCGGTCCAGGACGACTTCGTGGAACACTGTGCCTGACAAATCCGCGGCTAAGCGATCCAGCGGGAATAGGCTTGTGAACGATCGGCCACATTCTAATGTGCCTTCTGGTAGCCCGCCGCGGCGGCGATATCGACTCGAGCGGGAAGGAAAGTCTTTCGGAGTCGGGCTGGAGCGCTTGGAATCGGGCCGGCCCGTCTCGGATATCTGAAGCGCCAACCACCATGTTCAAGGAAGAAGCACGCGTGCTGGATCTGATTGGCAAAATTGGACCCTGCTCGGCTTTCAAAGAACTCATCGCGGAAAATGATCGCCTGATCCGAAACGCCGACCTCGAGACGGGCCGGCGGATTGCCTCCGAACGTTCGGCGGCGTATACCGGCCTCGTCCGTTCCTGGGCTGCGGAACAGCAGGCGGGCATGGGTTATGACAAACCCTTTGCCGTCGTCGCATTGGGCGGCACCGGCCGAGGGGAGATGGCGCCGCATTCGGACAGCGACTTTGCCTTCCTGTTTGCAGACGTCCTGGAGGCGAATCCCTTCCTCATCGAGCTCCAGCGCCAGGTCTTGCATTCGGATGAGTTTGAATGTCGTCACGGTTTTGCCTTTTCCGCCCTCCCCTTCAGCCTGGACGATGTCCCGTTGCTCGCGGACAAACAATTGAACGCTTTTCTGGATATGCGCCCGGTACATGACCCGTCCGGGCTCGCGGATCAATTCCGCGAACGCATCCGCGCCACATTCGATCCGTTCGAGCATTTCATGCATGTGCGCGGCTTCTGGAAAGATCATTGGGAGAAGGCGGCCGCCGAGAGCGAACGCCTCGACCGCTTTGAGATCAAACACGAGGGTTTGCGACTGTTCCTCGCGGGGATTTGGACGCTGGCCGGAAAGGCGTTCGTCCATAGCCACGAAATCTACCGCGACATCGATGATTCGCGCGACCTCCAAGCCTACGATTTCCTGCTCCGGATCCGAGCATTCGTCCATTCCCGGAAGTCCGCCGGACGCCAACGTTCCGCGGGCGGCTATCATCCCGAGGACGTGCTCGGGTTCGATGATTTCATGTCATTCGGAGAAATGCTCGGGCCGGAGGCGAACGAGCGCGCGCGCTTCGAATTCGCCAATGACGTTCGAGCGCGTCTGCTTGCGGCCCGCCGCCGCGTGGCTCGCTTCGCCAAGGGGATCATCGAACGGGAGCTCAAGGACGGACGCCCGATCGGGAGCGGCAACCCCATCGTGTGCGGCACAGGCGGATTCTGTCATACCGCGTCCACGCAATGCCAGACGCCGCAGGAAAAGAGTCGCGCCGCGCTTTCCCTGCTTTTGGCTGCTCAGCACTATGGCGTGCAAATTGATCCCTCGGAGCTGCAGACGACCTTCCGGAATGCCGGAGATTGGCTGCTGCGGGTTCCGGAACTGTCCGCGCTGTTTTACGAAGAACGCGGGAGTCTGGCCGATTCCTTTGAATTCCTGGCGCAGATTGAAGGGGCTGAGGAATGCCTCTTTCCCGGCTATGCCAAATTCGAATCATCGCTGGATGAAAGGGTGATGACGCAACGCAAATCTCTCCGCGGCGCCCTCGAGCGGCAAAAGCACCGTGCCCTGGAACGCTACGTTCGTGAAGGCCGATTGCGTTTGTCGGGGGCCTTTTCCGGGCGCTGTCCCGAATCGGATGACGGGGTATCGGTGGAAGTTGAAGCGGCCTTGTTGGATGCGGACCATCTGGCTGGAATCAAGCTGGCGCTAAAGACCAAACGCCTACCCCTTACCGCCGATGACCAGGTGGTCAGGCAGGATCAAAGCCGCCGGTTGCATGAACGATTTTCCACCGGGCTATCGGAAATCCCGGTCGCCGAGTATTACCGGCCGTATGTGACTTTATGCGATTTCAGTCTCGAGACGATCCGGGTGGCAGAGTTCCTCGTGTCCCACCGCCGCGCATTCAAGGAAAGGGCCGAAGCGGGGATGAACGATGCCCGCCAGGTCGTTGAATTCGCGGAACTTTGCCAGGACGAACACAAGATGCGGGCACTGTTCGTTTTTACCAATGCCGACCGCGTGGAATGGGAATCCGAGGAGGACGAGCCGACGCGGTGGTTCAACATCCGCGAGCTCTACGTGAAGACCAGGATGCGCTTTCGTTCCGCGTCGGATCACACGCGACTGCTCCGGGCGTCGGGCTATTCGGTAGATCAACTGCAAATACTCCGGGATTTTGGTGAAGATTTTTTCGGCGGGGTCTACCGCCAGTATGCGAACCGTTTCGGGGCTCATTTGATTCGGATGATTGAAGCTCCTCATTCTTCCGGCGCAAGAGCGAGCATCCTCCGCGACGGTCGGTCTATAATCGTCGGAATTGCCGCGCGCGACTACCGTGGGTTGGCCGCTTCCATCAGTGGAGCTTTATGGCATCGCCAGATGGAACTGCGCCAAGCCCATCTATTCTCCGCCACGAACCACGGGTTGGCGCTCGATTTCTTTCATCTCGCCCCGCGGGATGCCCCCGTAGGTCCTGATCTCGCACGATTTATCGAAGAAGTCATCTCCGAGCGACGCTACATTGACGACTCGGACGAAGCCTGCCTCCCATCCAGCGCCGGTACCGCATCGTTGAAAGGATGGCGCCCGGGCCAGTTCTGTCTGCGCTTTGAAGCCTCACACCACATTGACGGCCTCATCTACGCCCTCACCTACAGGGTGTTTCGGCACTTGCGGGGGAATATATTTGGCCTGAGCGCCCACGCCCGTTCCGCCAAAGCTTATGTCTCCGTCTATCTCAGCCTGCCGCCGGACCTCCCGCTGGAGGAGGCCCATTCGCTTGTTGCCACTCATTTTTGACGGAGGCGGATGTCGGCGAGGCCGCTCTTAGCCCGGATCTTTCATGAGCTCACACGTTTCGCGAACCGACCCGCGAACGGTATGAAGAATCCGGGCTTGAAAACCAACCCCGAGTGCAGGTTCTTATCCCGCCCGTTACTTCCGACTCAACACAAACCCGACCAGCAGTCCGACTCCGAGCGCTATGCCGACGCTTTCGAAGACATGCTCGCGCATGGTGCGGGTAGTCGTCTGCGCACAGGCCACGGCCTTCTCCTCGACGTTCCCGACTGCGGATTGCGCCGTGTCGAGTGCCGCCTGGAGACGCTGTCGTACTACCCCGATTTGGTGAGTGGAATTGTTGGCCTTGGACTTCAAAATGTCCTCCGCGTGTTTAACCTCTTCCTTGAGGTTCGTAACCAAACGTTCCATGGGCGATCGCCGCTTGTTCATAATTCGAGGTATCATGGTTTAATTTCGTAGGCGGCTATGATGCTGTCAACCGCCGCCATTCCAGCCATCGTCGCGAATAGTCCGGGTCGTTTAGCCTCCGTAGGACCAGTGCATGTCCGCACACATAAGTTGTGGACCGGTTCGCTGCCGCTCCGCATCGACAACTTCTCCTATCACGACGGCATGATCACCGGGAAGTGTGATGCTTTTGACCCGGCATTCCAGAGCCGCCAGAGCGTTTTGAATTAACGGTGCCCCGGTTTTCCCGCCGACACGGGTTTCCGCCTCCCGTTTATTGCCCACTCGATCGGCCGGTTTCACAAAATGCCGCGCCAGTTCCTTTGATCCGGTCCCACGATATTGACTGAAAAAACCTGGCTCTCCTCGATCAAAGCAAAGCTCCGGGAATCGTGGCGAACGGCCAACATGATCAACGGCGGCTCAAACGAACATTGAGCGAGCCAACTGACCACCAACCCGCTCACTTCCCCCGCTTCGCGGCCGCGAACTCCGACAATGTAAATTCCGTATGGAAAATCGCGGAGAATTTCATGCATTGCTTCCATCACATGCCTTTCAGAGCACGCGTATTGGTGACACGCTTCTCAAAGTGCCGAGTGAACTCGAACTCATACGACTTTCGCCCCACAGACATCACGGTGAACCAAGGTGCAATCACTAAAACCTGCGCCCCCGAGTCGCATAACCACCAGCCCACGGATCGTCCTCGGTTTCGCACAACTCCATTCGAATCTGCCATGGATGCTCTCCCGGTTCCGAGTCCGCGGGCCATCGGATGTGCTTCGATTTTGCCGCAAGCGCCCGCTTGATGGCTTCTCGAGCGCCTCGCGCACCACTGGCGGCGACATTCACGCCGCTGCCCGGTTTGAACTGTTCCATCGCATTGATGAAACCCGCGTTTCCTTCGCCGATCATCTCCAAGAGCGACAGGCCGCGTCCGAGATAATTCCGTGCGATTTCAACCACGACCCGCAAATTTGCTTTAACCAACCGGTCTTTGGCGGTTTGGCTGCCTTTTCTGATTCGATGGACCAAGGCCACCTCTTCCTTGAATGTGAGCCGCTGGAGAGGTCCAATCTCGCGCAAGTGAAGCTGGATGGCCGGAGTATCGCCAGGTAGGGCAAGTTCCTCGGGCTCCGTCCGTTCGATGCTGGTTGTGGATTGCATTTTTCGTGTCCCTCGTTGTTGGTTCCGAGGCTCAGGGAAAAGAGCCCCTGCCAAACCAGTTGTTTTCTCGAAACATTCACCCTCACGCACTCAAAACTAACCCCCAAGCCGGGGCCCGTCCATTGGGCGACCACCTGATTTCATCTCAGTGAAATGCCTAGATCAGCTAGCGAAAACCCCTGCACCGGGTGATGGTTTGTGACCCCAGGGTGAGAACTCGCCGCTCGCGTGGCAGCCTGGGTTGACATTGGCTGCGCGCTTTGGCTAAATCCGGGCTCCGCCTGGCGGTAGGATACCCAAGTGGCCAACGGGGGCAGACTGTAAATCTGCTGGCTTACGCCTTCGAAGGTTCGAATCCTTCTCCTACCACCAACAAATGGCGCGGGGGGTGGCAGGATGATTTTTGAGGCGTCCCGACCGTAAACATCACCGATATACCGGTATGACGGCGTTGGTGCCATCGACCTGCACCGGCAACCAAAACCAGGGGCGGCCTGGGTTTCCCGGGGCTCGGGATGGAAACCGATTGAAACCCAATTTCACTTCCCCTTTCCAGGTCTGGCCGCCAACACGTTCGACACGTGCGTCCATACCCCCATCTGCAGCCGTTGCGCGACCCATCTCAGCGTCATGGTTGTCTCCGCCCGCAGCCGCCGCGCGATGCGCACCTTCCCGGGATCCCCCTTGCGACGCCGCTTCAAGTCCACCTCCCGCCATCCCTCCTTCGCCAGTTGCTCCCGCACCAATCGCTCCGCCTTGGCTTCCCCGCTCCCCTGACGTTCCGCCCCGCAGTGCTGTGCTCTCACTCGCTCCGAGGCCCGTGTCAGCAGTTCCTCCTTCAGCTCCTGCGCCCCAAAGAACCAGCCCCGCCGGATCGCCGCCCATTCCTGCCCATCGCCTTCCCGTCGCCGCGCCTCCATCTGCCGCTCCAACTCTCTCCGACATGCCGCACTGTCCTTGGGCAGGCGCATCTCCCCAAGCAGCCTATCCACCCGCACCCACGGCCAGCGCCGCCTCGGCGGCTTGAGATATTCCGGGTAGCTGCTCCAAACGTAATCCCGCAACGGCTGCTTCGGGGACAGCAGCTTGGCCCGCACCGGATTCAGATGCACATACTCGCAGACGGTGCGCAAGCAGCCCGGCGACTCCGCGTCCACCAGCAACGCCTTGTAACGGCCGCTGAACAGGTGCCCAACGAGCTTGCGCCGGCGGTTGAAGCGGTTGGTGTAGGTCCCGAGAAACCACCTCATCCCCGCCACGAGGTTCGCTTGGGGCGTCTCCACCACCAGATGAAAATGATTGCGCATCAGACAGAGGGCGTGGACCTGCCACTCCGTCTTGGCGCAAGTCTCACCCAGGGTTTCGAGGAACCGATGACGGTCGGCGTCGTCGCGGAAAATGGGCTCGCGGCGATCGCCCCGATTCAGGAGGTGGTAAATCGCTCCTTCAAATTCGATCCGCAGCGGCCGTGGCATGGCCGGAGCGTGCCAGCCACCGGGGCATAGTGTCAATAGTGAGGACTGACCCCTATGGCACACTTTTGCTGCCCTCGATCGGGTGCTCCAGCGCGCCGGTCGTCGGCTAAAAGTCGGATGCGCCGACTGTGTGGGGAGGAAGCAACGCTCACTCCTTACATGCGCCGAACCGCCCCGAGTTGCCTAAATCGATTTTCCAAATCTCCTGCTGCTTCGATGGGGGCACATCAGAGGCTGACTGCCACTGCGGCAATCCTCATCTCGGTCCTGGCTTCATTCTCCCGCCCGCAGAATCGACCCAGGCGACACCAGGATCAACCTAAGTCCGTGATGTAATCAACGCGGGCGAGGATGATCATCGGTCACTGGATTTCGCTGATGTCGATTTCCAGTCCGGGCAAGAGCAGGGAACTGAGATTGCCCCTCCCTTCAGAACAACCGTGCAGCTCATAGCTGCCGCTCTGAAGTGAGAGGATTTCGAGCGTCTTGTTCGCCGGGTCGCCGATCCAGTATTCCTTCACGCCAAAACGCGCGTAGAGCGCTTTCTTATCGTAGCGATCGCGTCGCACACTCGAGACCGAGACGAGTTCAACCAGCAATTCGGGCACGCCGAAGATGCCGCGGCGTTGGATGATCCCGGCATTGGCGGCGGACACGAAGACCACGTCCGGCTGGACCGTGTTCTCAGGATCGAGAATGACATCGACCGGGGCGACGAAAACGCGCCCCAGGTTATGCCGGTTCACGTGCTCACGCAGCGTGACGGCGATTTCAAACGTCCAGCTCTGGTGCCAGGTGTCTGGGGCGGGAGTCATAAGCAGCTTGCCGTCGATGATTTCGTAACGCTGGTCGTCGTCAAGACGGCAGTACTCCTCGTAGGTCCAACGCCTGGTTTGATTCTCCAGCAACACTGCCATGCTCGGACCTTAGCCTATCATCGAGCGGAAACCAACCCGAAGTTTGCGGCACCCTGCGCAGCCCAAATCAGCCTCGCTCGCGACAGCTTACGGCAACGAATCGTGAATCGGTGGGGGAACCTCCCGTTGGCGGCGGTTCCAACGATGCGGTAGATCTCCCCGCTAATTCAAAGCGACCACAGAATGGGAGGAATTTGAAACCACGTCCGGGTTAATCATTGCACATGAATTCGGGGCGGATCATGAATCCCCAAGCGCTCATTCATGTTCCACCCTGAATTGATGTGGGACATCGTGTTCCCCGGCCCGAGGTGGATGGACTGATGTTCCTGGAGATCTCGATGGGAACACGCGTGGCCCAGCGGCAGGGATTACCAGTCACCGGCTTGCTGGGTGTGCTGCTGGAAGCCAAGCGTCGAAGCATCATCCCGTCTCTGGACCGAAACAGGCATCCAGGCTGTTACCAGACCAGCCATCGCCGTTAGAGATTTCGCGCATCTGGCAATAGGTCCGGCCCTGGATCGTCGCCCGCACTCGCATCTTGGTGCCGATGGCCGAGCGGTTCGACACGCGCCCCTCGCACTGGACGGTGAAGCCAATGGTTGTCGTTATTCCGGTACCACAGGTTCTTGCCGTCTCAGGTGGCCACAAACAAGTCGGGGAAACCATCTTTGTCGTAGTCGCCCGAAGCCGCTCCGAGCGAACCATACCCGGTGGAACTGCCGCAGGAGCTGAAGGAGGAACTGCTGGGCACGGGCCTTGGAGCGAGTGGAAGCACAGCACTACGCGGTGGAACGTCAGGAGAGCGGGGAAGCCAAGGCGGAGCGATTGGTGCGGGAGGAATTGGCGAAGGAGGAGTGGCGGGAGGCGGACTTGAGGTGCGGGGCGAGGAAGTGTGTCAAAAGTAAGGACCTCTTTTACCCCCGTGATTATGAAGACCTGCCGGTTGTCTGTCCCGGGATTTGCTACCATGCGTAAAGGAACGCGACAAAATGGGTGCCGGCCTCAAAGCGTCGGCGATGGGTATGCACCGCATCCCGCGGCATATGATCTTGAACCGGTGTAGGATCCGTATTCCATAGGGTTGCTGCTCGGCCAAGATGCATGAATTCTGCTCGGCTGCGCAGAGCTCCAGCCGACCCGGTTCAATGGCGATGCTGGAGATCGCGACATGGTAGAAGACGAGAAAGAAACCGAGAATCCCCAATCCAGCCAGCCGGATGACGTGGGGAACGGTGGTTTCGGCGCTGAGGTCGCTTTTCGCGGTGATACCGATCGGTTGGCACGGTTGCTCGTCGACGACTTCGAGGAGAGCGGGAACTGGTTCCCGTCCGAGCTCGGCGCAATCCGGATGCATCAGCTCGGCGCCCCGCTTGAGCCGGAGTTGGTGGTGCCCGATCAGAACCGGTCGGAATCGACGAGTGCAGCGAGCCAGAACTCACCTCAACGCACGTTCCGCGATGTGCTCTTCAGCGAGGCGGCCTCGGTCGAGGCATTGCGCCGGATCAAGGATTACGCGAAGGCGCATCTGAAGGATTCTTGTTTCCCCGCCGAGGTTGCACGGGTGCTCTTTTACGCCTGTGTGTTGGCTGCGCGTCGGGGCCGTGGAGAACGGATCACGTCACTGACCGATTCCCAATGCCTTGCTGGCGTGGACTGGGTGCTCAACCGAGACTGGATCGACCCCCAGTTGCTCGACTGGTTTCGTTCCTCGCGAGAGTTCCTCCGCGATGCGGATTAAGGAGATTGGTGCGAAGCGTCGAAGACCATTGAACCAGCGGACCATCGGCTGGTCTGGTGTGACACGCCGATCAATGTGGTCGCAGAGAGTCTTTGCCAGTAAACCATTAACAAAAGAAGCAACGATTGAACCCATCCATTCCCGTCATTTTGCCGACTCACCTGCGGATCAGAAAGGCTGCGCCGCTGCTCATTTCCGGAGGCGTATTTTGTTTTCTTCTTATTTCCTCCACCGCACAAACACTTGCGGCACAGTGGTACGTCAGCCCAAATGGAAACGATGCCGATGCCGGGACGAACTGGTCGGCGGCCAAGAAGACGGTGCAAGCAGCCGTGGACGCTGGCGCGGACGGCGACACGGTGTTGGTGACGAACGGGGTGTATACCCTGACGAGCGCGGTTCACATTGCGAAAGCCATCACCCTGGCAAGCGTCAGCGGACCGAGCGCAACGATTCTGGATGGCCAACAGATCGGCCGGTGCGTGACGATAGACGGTCACGCGGCGACGGTGAGCGGCTTCACCATGCGCAACGGACGGGCGGCGGTTGGTGGTGGCGTGTACTGCGATGGAGGTACGATCCAGGACTGCGTGCTGGTCGGCAACCAAGCCATCGGCAGTGACTTCAACGACAGTTTGGGTGGAGGCATTTACCTGGCCAACGGATCACTGAGCAATTGCGTCGCCTACGGCAATAGTGCCACGTCCACGAACTCCTACGGGACGGCCCGTGGCGGCGGCGTCTATTGCTATGGCAGTACCATGGTAAGTTGCGTCCTCTCGAACAATCTGTGCTCAGCGGACTACGCGGATGGCGGTGGTGTTGTCCTGGTTGGAGGAGAACTGCGGCAAAGCCAGGTCCTGGGGAATTCGGCCGTTGCCCTCAACTACGCGTCCGGTGGCGGGGCCTATGCCACCATCATGGAATTGTCGGTGCCGTCTTTCATCGAAGCCTGTCAATTTGCCAGTAACACAGTCACCACCACCGACACCTATGCCTACAGCGCAGCCCTGGCGTCCGGTGGCGGGATATATATTGGCAACGGGACAACGGTTCGCAGCACGCTGGTCATTGGGAACACCGCCCGCGCGTTTGCCGGTTATACCAGCGGCGGCGGTGTGCGGACCAGCGGTTCAATCCTGGAAAACTGTACGATCGCGTATAACGATGTGGCCTCCTACTATGGACACCTGGGTGCAGGTGGCGGTTGGGATCCCATCGTCTTAAACGACCTTGGTGCGGGTGGAGGCGTGATGTGGGGCTACTACGACCAGTGCTACAATAACATCATCAAGTTCAACAGCGCGCACAACGACCCCGACAATGGCGATGTCAACCGCTTCAGTTATCCAACGTTCGTCCATTCTGATATTGGTCCATGGTTTGGGGTTTCCGTACCGGAGATTACCACGGTCAATGGCATCAACGCTGATCCGTTATTCGTGAACGCGGCGGTTGGTGACTTTCGGCTGCAATCCGGCTCACCCTGTCGCAATGCAGGCACCAATCTGCTTTGGATGGCCGGTGCGCTGGACCGGGCCGGCAACAGCCGTGTCGCCGATGGACTTGTCGACATGGGCGCGTTCGAGTTTGATGCCGTTGTCAATGCACCGCGCCTGTCGATTACGGGGGCTGGAACCAACGTGGTGCTGACCTGGCCAGCCGATGATGCCGAGTTGGAATCCACAACAGATCTTTCAGAGCCTATGGTTTGGAGCGTAGTGTCCGCGGCGCCGATTTTCACAAACGGGCTGAGCATAGCTACAAACCCAGCTTCGAGCACACGGACTTTCTACCGCTTGAAACCGTAGCGCACTATGTTCACTCCCTGTGCACGTCGAGACAGCAACATCCAACCGCCAGCGCACGTATCAACCCGCCGGGATTCACCCGCCACTACCTGTTCATCCCGGGTCTTGCGCGCCCTCCGTCCGCCAGTCTGTCGCGAGTCGCCGGATCTCCAATCCCAGCTCGTCGATCTCGACGAACAACGCGAGATTTGCGGAGGGTGGACAGAATGATCCTGGGTTGAAATGGGGAATGTCAGGCGCAACCGCGTCAAAAACAGATGGGCCAGAAACACCAGGCGGATGTGTCGGTGCCAGGCGGCCCAGGAGCGGTGCTCGCAGTGATCGAGGTCCAGCTCGGACTTGTCTTCTTGAAAGCAGCGCTCGATCGGCCATCGCGCGGCGCTGACGCGGATTAATTCGCTCAGGGCCACCGACTCCGGAGCATTGCTCAAGGCATACTTGATCCGGCCATCGGGGTCGTTGCGCAGGAGCAGGGTTCGTTCGCTTTCGGGCGTGCGTTGGCGGCTCAAGTAAACACGAACCCGGGCGAAGCCGGCCACGATCGGGCCTTTCTCGCCCTCCGCGATCTTGCGCGATTGCCAATGCCACAGATCCCTCTGGCTGAGCCCTTCGGTCAAATCCGTTCCTGGAGGGGTCGCACAGGCACAGTCCCCGGGGTCGCGCACCGGACCGTGGACGATCAAAGGCGGCGGCAATTGCAGATGCCCACCTCTTTCCAGCGTCACAAGAAAAGCCAAGGCCGCCCGCACCTTTAAACGCCCGCTGCGGCTTCGCCATTGCCAATGTTGCGCCAACTCCGTGGCGATGCGTACGCGCCCTTCTCGGAAATACTCTCCCGCCAATCGCCGGGTCGTCGCCAGATCACACGACGCAAAGTTGCGTCCGCGGATGACCCGCGTCGTCTCAATCTCCGACCCAACGCCCTTCAATGGAGTCCGATGCTAATCGAACTCCCAAACGCGGCGTAAGCCAAAGGTGTCGCTGTCGTGCTAGCCGACCAGACGATGAAGTGTGCGATGAAGGCCGTGAAACCACACCGACAAGCATCTGGAATGTCCTAATTCCAGTGCGCCGACGGTGAGTCGGCGCTGACTTTTCCTGCGCGGTCGAAGTGCGAAAGGCCCGGTGAGCGCGTTCTCACGAGCGTGACTACGAGTCAAGGGGTAGCAGGCAGATTCCAAACCTGCCAGTTTACTCCTTCGAAGGATCGAATCCTCCTCTTACCACCAACAAACAGCGCGGGGGGTGGCAGAATGATTTTTGAGGCGTCCCAGCCGTAAACATCACCGATATACCGGTATAACGGCATTCGTGCCATCGACCTGCACCGGCAACCAAAACCAGGGGCGGCCTGGGTTTCCCGGGGCCCGGGATGGAAACCGATTGAAACCCAATGGTTGGGCATCGAATGCGGCTCCTTGAGGTGTCGAGTAAAAGGAGTTGGTAATCCCTTTCATGGTAGTTCCGGACTCCATTGTGTTATCCGCGAAGACGAGGTTCTGGCACTGGGTGAATGAGTTTTCCCCGCCGTCGGCACGATTGCCCGTAATCCGGCTGCTCGCAAGGTTCATGGCCCAAATATTCGTGCGACAACCCAAGAACGTGTTGTCCTGAATCCGCGTCCGAATATGTCGTTGGCTGGGGTTTCTATTCTTGCCGGATTGCGGTGTGATCATGACCCCGATATCAAAACCGGAGACCAGGTTGCCTTCGAAACTGATGTCTTTGGACCCGTAATAAGCCAGGTAGAATCCACTGGTCATGCCCGGGGCCGACACGCCGTAGAGGATATTGCCGGTAATAATGGCGTTGTTGAGCCCCCCGGTGTCGCACATGATGCCATGTGCCGCGTTCGTTACGGTGTTATTGCTGATGTGAACATTCTGGGCATAGGAAAGGCCAATGCCGACGGACGGCCACGCACCCATGCCGTCGACCCAATTGCCCTCGATGACGATGGATTGCACGCGGTCCCACAGGCTCCCGCTACCCATGATCGCGGTCAGATAGGCCTTACCGCTGTTCTCCACCCGGCAATCACGGATGATGGACCGTTTGGCGTTCGCACCGATCGCAAATGCCTCGTCGGTTTCCTGCACCGAGCCCAAGACACGCACCTTTTCAATCGTAACGCTCTCGGCCACCAGGTAAATGCCCGAGATTTTGGTATTTGAAGCGTAACGATTGTTCGCTCCGTTGCAGTCCACCGTCAGATTCCCGACCTCGAGGTAGGTACCCGAGTTGGTCATCGCGGGCAGATGCGAGGTGAGCACGGCGTAGGATTGCCCCTTGACCAGATTCAAATTGGTGGCAATCAGAACCGTATTATACATTCCGGAACCAACGATCGAAACACTCTTGGTTAGCTGGTAATCCTGCCTCTCTCGCCAATAGACCCCCGGTCGAACGAGAATCACATCCCCATCCTTGCATGCCGCCAGGGCGCGGCCCAGGTTACTGAAAGGCTTATCCTGCCGACCCCGTATCCCGTTCCACAAACCGTTGGTGGCGTCTACCCAGATCATTGATTCGGCGGTCGGCTGGGTATTGAGATTCGGCGGTGCGCTTGGCGCCGCGGCGGGCGCGGCCGCCTGCGCGAGCAATGAATAGGAAGATAGCCCGGCCGCAACGCCAGGCCGGGACGGAATCTCGAACGGTGCTGCGGCCACGGAAAACTGGACCCAGGCCAAACTTAAGCACCCGAAGGCGAGGAACCGCTGGCCGGTTGTTTTCGTATTCATGATCGCTTTTGTTTCTGTTTTTCGGCGATACCCACTGCGCTCGCTCGTACTCGTCCCGAGCTCAGCCAACGTCCACCCCCAGAGGGTTCGGCCGCCTAATCTCGCGATTTTCCCCATCGGGGTCAACCCGAGCTATTGCTTCTTGGGTTGGGCCGCAGGAGAAGCGGATCGCTTGCGGGCCAGTATATGCGTGGCGTGACCGTAATAAGCCTCTGCGCATTCCATCAATGTCTCGGACAGAGTCGGATGCGGATGCACGGACAAAGCGATGTCCTTCGCCGTCGCCCCCATCTCCACCGCGAGCACGCCTTCACTGATCAATTCTCCCGCGCCGGAACCAACGATCCCCACTCCCAGAATCCGTTCCGTTTCCGGATCAACGATCATCTTGGTCAAACCCTCCGGCCGATCGAAGGTCAGGGCCCGTCCCGAAGCGTTCCAGGAAAACCTGGCGACTTGGACCGTGAGATTGCGATCTCTAGCTTCGTTTTCGGTTAAACCGCACCAGGCCACTTCGGGATCCGTGAAAACGACGGCCGGAATAATAAATTTGTCCGGACCACTGTAATCGCCGGTGATGGCTTCGACCGCAATCCGGCCTTCGCGCGAGGCTTTGTGGGCAAGCATGATACCACCCACAATGTCGCCGATGGCATATATTCTCGGATCGTCGGTCTGTTGTCTTTCGTTGACCTTGATGAAGCCCTTTTCGTCGCAGGCGACCTTGGTATTCTCCAGCCCGATGTTATGGGCGTTAGGCAGGCGGCCAACCGCCACGAGCACTCGATCAAACAACTCTTCGAGCGTCCGTCCTTCGACCTCCATTTTGACCTGGATCTGCCTGCCGCTCGTGGCCATCCCCTGGACTTTGGCCTTGAGCCGGACTTCGCTAAAGTTGTTCTTGGCGTAATTGAAGACCGGGCGGACCAGATCGGCATCCGCCCCATACAACAGCGACTCGAGCAGCTCGACGATCACGACCTGGCTGCCCAGCGTGGCGTATACCGTACCCAACTCCAGCCCGATATATCCCCCACCCACCACGAGCATCCGTTCCGGAACCTCTTCGACTTCGAGGGCCTCGTCCGAGGTCATGATCCGAGGGTTTCCCAAATCGAAGGCCTTGGGCATTGCCGCCCGCGAACCCACCGCGATAATCGCCTGTTCGAACCCAATGAATCGTTGCCCTTGCTCGGACTCCACCCGCAGGGTTTCCGAGTCCTCGAAATACCCTCGGCCGTGCCAGATCTCTACGCCACGTTGCTTCGCCAGGACCGCAATCCCCCCCGATAACCGGTCGATAATCGAATCCTTCCAGCCCCGTAGTTTGGCCAGGTCCACCTTGGGCGGTTCAAACGTGACCCCCCGGTGGGCGGATTCACGGGCCCCCGAAACAGCATGCGTGGCGTGCAGCAACGCCTTCGATGGGATACACCCTCGATTCAGGCAGACCCCGCCGGGCCGTCGGTCTTTTTCCACCAGGATCACCCGTTTGCCGAGATCCGCCGCATAAAATGCGGCGGCGTATCCCCCCGGCCCTGCACCAACCACCACAACCTGCGTTTGCGTTCGTTCCATGGGCTATGATTCCAACTCATTCTCCGGAAATTCGGCCAGGGCTTTTGTCAGGTCCACAATGAATCGGGCGGCACTGCCGCCATCAATCACCCGGTGATCATAGGATAAACCCAGCGGCAACATCCAACGCGGTTCCACCTTCTTATCGCGAATAACCGGCTGGAGAATACCACGACCCAATCCCAAAATGGCCACCTCCGGTTTGTTCACAATCGGCGTAAAATGCGCCCCGCCGATTCCCCCCTGGTTCGAAATCGTGAACGAGCCTCCTTTGAGCTCCTCCAGCGATATTTTGCGATCGCGGGCCTTGCCGGCAAGCGACTCAATTTCGCGCGAAATTTCGAGCAGGCTTTTTCGGTCGGCGTCACGGATCACGGGCACGATCAGGCCGGCCTCAGTGTCCACCGCGAGCCCAATGTGATAATACCTTTTCAATACCAACTCACCGGACGAATCGTCCAAGCTGCTGTTGAAGATCGGGTGCTGCTTCAAAGTCCGCACCACGGCACGAATTACGAAACCCGTGAGTGTGAGTTTCGCCCCCTGGGCCTCAAATGCGGGCGAATGCTTCTTCCGCAAGGCCAATAGGTCCGTGATGTCAGCATCGTCGAATTGCGTTACGTGCGGGATGCTGTTCCAGCTCTCCGCCATCCGCGCAGCAATAACCTGGCGAAGCTGGGACATCGGTTCGCGTTCGACCGGTCCCCATTTCGAAAAATCAACCCGCTCAGCCGCCGGTTTTTCTGCCGCGTTGTCCGGGGCGGGTTGTGGCTTGAATGCCAGCCGCTGCAGAGCCTCAATATAACGACGAACATCCGCCAGCCCCACTCGCCCGCCACGCTCCGTGCCACGCACCCGCGCCAGATCGATGCCGAGTTCCCCGCTCATCCGCCGAACTGCCGGCGATGCAGCAGGCTTCGTCGCCGGCGGATCAAGGATCTCCTCCACTCGCACCGAATGGGGATCGGCCATGCGGCCTGATCCTTCCCGCCTTCCTCGCTTCTCCCCGCGCTCGCGCTCGACTGGCTCCGTATCATCAGGATGAGGGGCTGGCCCGGCATCCTCCGAAGGCCGTTCCTTGGATTCGCCGCCAACACTCAAGATAACCTGACCGACCGTGACCTTGTCCCCTTCCTTGACCCGGATTCTCGAGACGGTGCCGGCAACACTGGAGGGCACCGGCGCAACCGCCTTTTCGTTTTCCAGCTCAATGATCGTCTGCCCCTCCTTCACCGCGTCACCTTCCTTGACCAGGATGCTGACCACGATTCCGGAATCGGCGCCCTCGCCCAGCTTGGGAAGTTTGACATCCATGATTCGATATCTCTCGGCGATCGACGCTAAGAAAACCACCTCCAACTGTCAGCAAGAAAATCCCTTACTCGAGGTGAGCCGACTTCGTTTTGTCTCCCGAGCAGCTTTGTGGATAATTCGCCCGGTCCATGGGGACGGCATCGGCGGTTCGTCGATCGTCGAGCGGCTTTGAAGACGCATTGCGAACCGAGCCTGGCCGAAGCCCCGCCGGTGTCCAAAGCGCCGGTCGCGATTCAAGCAGGCCGGGCCGGATTCGCGTTAAGTGCGTCCGATACAAAACCTTCCTACCGACGCGGAGTGAGGAAGGAGATGCGTTCCGCGAAATTAGCGGCAGCCATGAAAAGTATTTCACAAGCTGTCACAACGGAGTATGGTGTTTTCACCCGTTTTACCGGGTAACGCATTGAATTGAGGCATCGAGATTATGGCCAGCGTCACAGAACTCCCCGTGCCGGTCGAAACCCGGCATATTCATCCCACCCGCGGCGTACCCCCGAAATATCCCGGGATTGCGGTCACCTGCAGCGGGAATCAGTTGGTGGCTCAGCACGTCGAGACTCGCATCACGGAAGGCGGCGTCTTTTACCCCATCACCCCCTCGACCGAAGGAGGGGAGATCTACCAGCAGTCGTACGCCCAAGGTGACTTGAACGTGTTCGGTCAGCCGAAGATCGCGATCGAATGCGAGGGGGAACACGCGGCCCAGGGAGGGGCTACGGCGTTTGCGGTTGCGGGACGGCGGACGGTCAACTTTACGTCGGGGCAGGGAATTGTTTACGCGATGGAGCAGTATTACCACGCCCCGGGGAAGTTCAGCACGATGGTGCTGGAAGTGGGCGCGCGCGCGTTGACCAAGCATGCCTTGAACGTCCATTGCGGGCATGACGATTTTTACGCGGCGTTGGATACGGGTTGGACGATGCTGATGGCAAAGGACGCTCAACAGGCAGCGGACCAGGCGATCATCCTGCGGAAGGTCAATGAGCTCACGCTCAATCCGGGGATGAACATCCAGGACGGAATGCTCACCACCCACTCGGAGCGCACCTACCGGGCGCCCGAAGCGGAGTTTCTGCGAGAATTCCTGGGGGCGGCAGAGGATTCGATTGAATGTCCCACACCGGCCCAGCGAGAGTTATTTGGACCGATGCGGCGGCGTGTGCCGGCCATGATGGATTTGAAGAATCCCCTTCTTCTGGGGCCAGTTCAGAATCAAGAGCACCACATGAATGGCGTGGTCGCGAGAAGGAACAATTTCAACGAGCCGATTTTGGGGATTTTGGAAAGGGCCTATACCGAGTTTGGCCGGCTGACGGGCCGGCACTATGGATTACTATCGGAGTATCTGACGTCCGACGCGGAGACGGTATTTGTGTCGCTCGGATGCGCGGCGGAAAACATCGAGGCGGCGGTGGACGAACTGCGGAAGAAGAGTGGTTCGCGGGTGGGCTCCATCCATGTCAACGTCATTCGTCCGTTCCCCGAGGCGGCGATTATTGAGGCGCTTCGAGGCAAGGAACGGGTGATCATCCTTGAGCGCACCGACGAGGGGATGGCGGGGGAGAATCCGCTCGCGCGGGACATTCGGGCCGCCCTGGGCAAGGCGATTGAATGCGATCGTCATGGAGGCGAGCTCCCTTCGATGCGCGCCGACCAATTGCCGCGCCTGTTTCGGGGGGTTTACGGGATCGGTTCGCGGGATTTTCGCCCGGAGCACGTCCTGGGGGCGTATGAATATGCGGTTGGGCAGAATCGGCGGCAGGATGGACAATCGGCAGAGGACGGAGCCACTTACTTCGTGTTGGGAGTGGATCATCCTTACGCCGTGATCTCACGTGAGCGTCCCTCGCTTCTGCCGGCCAAGGCCATCGCCGTCCGATTTCATTCGATCGGGGGATGGGGAATGATCACCACCGGCAAGAATCTGGGTGCCATCCTCGGCGAGTTCAGCCAGGTATTCGCGCATCAACCTGCTGCCGGCGGGGATGGAAACGGCGCATCGCCCCGAGAACTCCATGTCATGGCCAACCCGAAATACGGGTCCGAGAAGAAGGGCGCCCCCACCAATTATTATCTCGTCGTGGCGCCGGAGCGCATTCGCGTCAACTGCGAACTGAACCACGTGGATGTGGTGTTATGTTGCGATCCCAAGGCATTCACGCACACGAATCCCTTGGAAGGGCTCAATCCGGGAGGGTGCCTCGTTTGGGAATCCAGCGAATCGCCGGAACTGGCTTGGCAACGGATCCCGAAAAGACACCGACAGTTCGTCCGCGAACAAGGCATCCGTATCTTTTTGTTGCCGGGTTTCGAAATCGCTCGGGCGGCGACTGAGCGCGCGGATTTGCAATTGCGGATGCAAGGAAACGCATTTCTCGGCGCCTTCTTCCGCGTGTCTTCGTTTCTTCGGGACAACGAGGTGAGCGAGGAGACCTTCTACCGCATCGTGCGGAGCCAGTATCAGAAGAAATTCGGGCGGTTGGGCGAAGCCGTGGTGGACTCGAATATGAAAGTCATGGCGGAGGGATTTGGTCGCGTGCGGGAAATCCCCTATGCCGAACTCGAAGCCGCCGACCGTTCGTCGATGCGGAACGCTCCCCGGGAGCCGCTCGACGCGCCATTTAGCCCACCCACGGCCGGGTGTGGATCGAACGGGGGATGCGGCGTGCCGTTTCCGCTCGCGCAGGTGGCGCGGTCGCCGTTTCAAACGCAGGCCAAGTTCGACGGCGAATATCGAAGTCAATTGGGTTATCATCAGCCGGCGAGCGCGCTGGCGTCGCTGGGGGCGATGGCGGCCGGAACGGGCGCCACGCAATCGAAGTATGTCGCGCGGCGCGAGACGCCCGTCTTCATCGCGGAGAATTGCACGCAGTGCATGGAATGCATCAGCGTCTGTCCAGACACCGCGCTTCCCAATACGGCCCAGGATGTCGGGGTGATTCTCACCACCGCCGCCCGGCATTATGTCTCCGATCCCACCTCCCGTCGGCAGCTCCTGGACGAACTCAAAGGCGTCGAAGCTCGCGCCCGGACGCGGATGGTCGGCTCGGTTGAGCGCCGGGAAAAGATCGCGTTTAAAGATGTGGTCCGCGAAGAAATATCCGCACTGAACTCAGTACCGGAAGCGGCACGGGCCGAGTTTCTGTCGATCATCGAGGAGCTTCCCATTGCGTATGGCAATGTCCCGGCGATTTTCCGGAACCTTGAGAAGAAAAGTCCGGGATCAGGCGGGCTCTTCTCCATCTTTGTATCGGACCTGTGCAAAGGATGCGGTGAGTGCGTCCAGGCGTGCGGCGACCATGATGCCCTGAGGATGACGGCCGAGACCGAGGACCTGAATGCCCGCCACACCACGGCCCAGATCTTCTCACGTCTCCTGCCGGACACGCCCCAGAAGTACCTTGGTTTGTATCAGGACGGCGCCCCGCAGAATTCGCGCGAGGCGGCGTTGCGCAATCATCTCATGGTCCGGCGTAATTATGAGGCACTCGTGTCCGGCGATGGCGCGTGTGCCGGTTGCGGCGAAAAGAGCATCCTGAGGACATGCGCCTCGGTGACCGAAGCCTACATGCGGCCGCTCTTTCATGCGAAGGCGGATCGATTGGAGGCCAAGGCGGACCGGTTGGCGCGTGAAGGGCTCGACCGGCTGCAACAACTTCGCGCGCGAGACGAGGCGCAGTATCATCGGTTCCGTCAGGCCATTGCCCACATCCTTCTTGGGTTGGGGGGCGAGGATGAAGACGACACGCGGAGCCGGATCGACATGCATGGGCCGATTGAGGATACCGAGATCATCGAAGCGATCGCGGCGGTCCTGAGGCAGGATGCATTCAATCACAAACGCCTCCAGGCGGTGGACGGCCGGTTCGCGCGGGGGATGTCGGTGATGTTCATGGGGGCCAGTACCGGTTGCAATACCGTCTACGGATCGACGCCACCTTCGAATCCGCATCCGTATCCGTGGATGAATTCGTTGTTCCAGGACGGCCCGACCATTGGCTGGTTGTTGGGCGAATCCCTGATCATGCAACATGCGCGCCGGTCGGTCGTTCCCGAACGACTCTGTGATGCCTTGCTGGATCGCCCCGGGGACGTTGCCACTCCATCGGATTACTTCACCTGGACTCACCTGGACGATACGCTGATGACCGATCAGGAAATCCGGGAACTGCCGAAAGTCTGGATCGTGGGTGGCGATGGCGCCCTGGGAGACATCGGGTTTCAAAACGCTTCGAAAGTTGTCCTGCAGAACCGACCCAACGTCAAAATCCTCATGCTCGACACGCAGGTTTATTCCAATACCGGCGGGCAAAACTCGGATTCCTCGACCATGCTCGGCGGCTACGACATGAATCAGTTCGGCATCGCGTCCCAGGGTAAATTGATTGAAAAGAAGAGCGTCGCCGAGGCGTTCACTTCCGGGCATGGATCGCCGTTTGTCGCCCAGGTGAGCATGGCGAACGCCGCCCGGCTATATCGCGCAGTGCTGGATGGCCTGGAGTACCGGGGCACCGCATTTTTCCAATGTTACACCACCTGCCAGCCCGAGCATGGCGTGGCGGATCACATGTCCGCCGAGCAGGCCAAACTGGTCCGTGACGCCCGGGGCGTGCCCGAATTCGTCTTTAATCCCCGCCAGGGGGAGACGGCGCAGGACGCGTTTGATCTTCGGGGGAATCCATCGGTGAACCGGGACTGGTGGGAGGCCCAGTTCAAGACGTCGGACGAGAAATACAACTTCACCGTGGCGCACTGGGCGCTCACCGAGGGACGATTCCGCAAGCACCTTCGGTCGGCCACCGAGGAGCAAGCCCAACAACTGACCGCGCTGGACGACGTCCTGATGCGGGTCACTCAGGACGACGTCGTCCAACGCCGGGTGTTTGATTCGCATCATCGTTCGTATGTCCCGGACTTTGGGGTGTTCATCCGGACCGAACGGAACGGCGCGCTTCGTTACTACACCCTTTCGCGGCAATTGGTGCTCTTTGCGGTAGAGCGTCGCAAGGCCTGGCGGATGCTCCAAAGCAAGGCCGGCATCGTGAACAAGGATTACCTCGCTCAGAGGTCGCTACTTCGAAAAGTGGACGCCGGCGAACTGACGGTCGACGATTTGAAATCGAAAGGCCGCGAATTGTTCCAGGCGGAATTGTCGGCGCTGCCCTGAATTTGAGGCGGGGGGGTGCAATCGACTTCAGCGTTGAGCGACGCGGATGGCGATCGCGCTTTATGACGCGATCAATGGGGCCTTGAGGATAACCACCGTCCCGTTCTCCGGCGCAGGCGCCATTGCAAATGCGCCCCCGATCTCCGCCATTCGTTTCCGCATATTCCGCAGACCATTGCGCGTCTGTGCGCGCTTCTGGTCCATCCCGGCCACTCCGCGCCCATTATCCTCAATCTCCAGGATACACGTGGAGTGCTCGATTCGAAGTCGGATCTGAACCGCGGTCGCGCCGGCGTGGCGGACCACATTCGTTACAGCCTCCTTGGCGGCAAGAAACAAGTTATGGCGCACTTCGGGCGGGAGCGGCGTGGTCGGCAATTGGGCGGGCACATCGAGGCGGTAGCGGATGCCCGCCACCGAGAGGTATTCCTGCGCATATTTGCAGAAGTAACTAACCAGCCCGTCCAAGGTGTCGTTGGAGGGGTTCACGGCCCAGACAATTTCGTCCAATGTCTGGGTGGTTTCGCGCGCGGTCAGGGCAATTTGTCGCGCATGGGCTTCCACCTCATCCGGCAAATCCTTGTCGCTCTCGGCCAACTCGCCGAGCAAGGCCACCTGTGTGAGACTTGCGCCCAACTGATCATGCAAGTCGCGGGCGATGCGGCCCCGTTCATTATCGAGGGCCTGCTGTTGGCGGAGTCGTTCCACCTGTCGCTGCAATTGTTGAGTTGAAAGGTAGTAAACGGCACCCACCATCCCGCCCAACAAAACCAGGATTGCACACCCCATAAACCACCACGTCTGCCAAAACGGCGGCCGCACCAAAATGCTCAACGCCTTCCCCGTCTCATTCCAGACTCCGTCCTCGTTGGCTGCGGTCACCTCAAAACGATACTGGCCCGGGGGGAGCTTGCTGTAACGCGCCACGCGATCCTCCCCCGCGGGGATCCAAGCCGATTCATGTCCCACCATGCGATACCTGAACCTGGCCCGTTCCGAGGCCGCCAGATTCAGGCTCGTGTAATGGATCTCCAGCCGTTCCTGACCGGCTTTGATGACAACCGGTTCCGTCCAGTCCGGCCGAAGACGATTCGTGCCTGCGGGATGACCATCGATCAACACCGACTCAATCGCCACGGGCGGTTGATGAAGGTTGGGTTGCAGCGACGCCGGATTAACGAACGCGAGCCCTTCACTCGTCGGGAACCAGAGCGTGCCTTCCTGTTTTCGCGCCGGAATGGGCTGCGCCCCGGCGGTGCATTCGCTCGTCGGCAAACCATCGGCCCGGCGGAACGTGCGGCAAGTGATCGATTGGGCGCCACCGGAGGCCCATTCAGTCAAATCCCGTTTTAAGACCCGCATCAGGCCGGCATTTGAGCCAATCCAAAGATCGGCGACGGCATCCTCGATCAGGTAGCCGATGCCATTGCCGGCGAGACCATCGCGGGTGGTGTATTGGTCCCACTTCCCGTCATGAAATCGCACCAACCCCTGACCCGAAGTCCCCGCCCAGAGAACACCCGCTTCATCCATGTACAGCGAAGTGATCTCGTCTCCGGGAAATCCGTTTTGCTTTCGATAAGCGCGGAATTCGCCCTTCTCCAGGCGGTAGAGGCCGCTCCCCCAGGTGCCCACCCATAGCACGCCATTGGTTCCCTGTGCCAGGGCCCGAACCCCCGGGGCCGTGTGTGCCTCGCCCAATGGGTACAGATGCCATTTGCCGGCCTCTTCCCGCGCCAGGCCGGCTTCCGTCCCGGCCCATATCCCGCCATCACGATCCTCCAACAACGCGAGGACCGCCGGATGAAGTTGTTCCGAGCCGGGGACCCGCTCGAACCTGCCGTCGCGCAATCGCAACAACCCTCCTCCCCATGTGCCCGCCCAAACGCCCCCCTCACGGTCCACAAGCAAGGCGCGAATAGGGAGATTGCCCAAGCCTTCATTAAACCCGTAATGCACGCGCTTGCCATCCCGCCAATAATCGATCCCTCCTCCGTTGTATCCCACCCAGACACCCCCATCCGTGTCTTCCGCCACGGCTTGGACCACAAGTCCCTGGGATTCCCCAAGCACCCCGAAGAAGGGGCGCCGAACACGATTCAGTCCGCGGCCGTCGGTGCCGACCCACAAGCTGCCTTCCCGATCCACACACAAAGAAAGCACATAATTGTAGGAGAGCCCCTCGTCCGTTGTCAGGTGAACCGCCTCGCCCTGCGCGTCGTACCAATACAATCCCAGACCCAAAGTCCCCACCACCAGGTTGCCCGCACCGTCCTCGCACGCGGATGACACGGTAACATTGCTCCAGGGGTAGGGGCCGTAGTCGTGTTCGAGTTCGTCTCCCCGCCATTTCTGGACTCGACCGCCACTCAGGCGCCAGTATCCCCCCCCTCGACTTGCCAGAAGGAAATCCAGTTTGTTCAAACTGATTGTCTTTTCCGGGGTCAGCTCAGTCCCTTCCACTGCTCTCTTCGGGTCGAATGCGGACATGCGCCAATCCGTTCCCAGCCACAAGGCGCCGGAATCTTCGGCAATGAGCGTACGATACCGGCTGAAGGCCGAACCGCCCATGTTCCAGACGTCGATCTTCTGACCGGCGTACCGCGCCAATTCGCCTTTCGCCGTGCACAGCCAGACATCGCCGGACAAATCTTCGCAAGTGGAGACCAACCGCCCTTCCCGCGAGCCCCTCCCAAGATTCAGCGCCTGGACCTGGCTCCCTTTCACCAACGCGGCCCCGCCGGTCTCCGTTCCAATCCAGAGATTCTGTTGTTGGTCTTCGTAGAGATGAATGATCCGGCTGCTGGGCAGGCCGGGGGTGTTGTTCTCATCGAAAACGGTGAAACGAATCCCATCAAATCGCACTAGCCCGTTCAACGTCCCAAACCAGAGATACCCGTCCTGGGTCTGGACCAGGGCAAACACGGAACGCTGCGGCAAACCATCGTCCGTGTCCCAGTTATCGATGATGAAACGGGGCGGCACCCGTTCCTCCTGAGCGGGGGCCGCCGCGATCCCGTCCCTCGCGCCGCAGACGACGATTACTGCGGCCAGCAATCCTCTCGCGACGCGGTAAACGTGCCTCAAAGCGCGATCCTGCCCTTCTCTCCGGTGCGAATCCGCACGACTTCATCCAAGGATGAAACCGCGATCTTGCCGTCGCCGTACTTGCCGGTCCGCGCCTTATCGCAAATGCACTCGATGACCTCAGACACCTGTTCGTCATTGACATAACAGAGCAAGAGCCGCTTTGGCACGAGACCGGCCACTTGTTCAGTTCCCGCATAAATCTCCGAGTAGACTTCGGAGTGCCCTCCCTGCTGGCCAAAGCCCACGGTTTCAGTGACCGTCACTCCCGTCGCACCCCACTTGGCCAGGGCCTGCAGCACCGCGCCTACTCGGCTCGGGCGGATAATTGCTTCTATTTTTTTCATCAGTTCATTCGCTGGTGCCGGATATTTTGCCCGGTCAATCCGGCGATTGCAAGGGGAGTAAACCCGCGCACAGCAGTTCTCACTATGGCGTTACAAGCCTGCGCCGGGTGAGGGCACCCTGCCTACAGGCCCCTGAATCCAGCCGTCTTGAAGGCTGGGTGCCCTCACCCGGCGCTTGGATCCCGACATAATGCGAATGACTAACCCGCGCATCCGCCGGCCGTCCCCATTCGACATCCGGCATACCAGCAGCGCCCGATCCGAGTTTCAGATGGAACTCCCGCGCCGATGGGCTAAGATCGGCCCATGCCCGAAAAGGTTCTTCAGGCGATTGCCCGGCCGTTGCGCGAGCAATACGAAAAAGGGCTCGTGGCGATCGAACGCCAGAATCTGGATTACGCCATCACCTTGCTCGACGCCGTGCTGCGGCAGGAACCGGGGTTCTACAAATGTCGCGAGGCCCTCCGCGTGGCCCAGTTCGGACGCGCTGGCAAGAAAGGCGGGTTCTTCAAAAAAATGTTCGGCGCGGCAAGCCATTCCCCCCAGTTCGCCAAGGGCCAATACGAGCTCCGCACGAATCCGCGCGATGCCCTCGTTACAGCCGAACAAATCCTCAATGGCGACCCTCACAGCCTGGCCGCGCATCGGCTCCTCGCGGACGCGGCGTTGGCGTTGGATCTTCCGAAAACCGCGGTGCTGTCGCTTGAGATCGTCTTTAAGAATGCCCCCGATCGTGACGCCGCCTTGAAATTGGGAAAGGCCCTCGCCCTCGCCGGGCAGGTCGAACGGGCCGAGTCGGGTACTCAGCGATCTGGCGAGGACCTTTCCGGGCGATCAGACAATCGCCCAGGCCCTTAAGGACTTTTCCGCAAGACGCACCTTGAGCGAAGGATATGAATCCCTCGAAGGTGGCGCGGGGTCCTATCGCGATATTCTCAAGGACAAGGATCGAGCCGTTGCGCTCGAACAAGAGCAGCGCGAGATCAAAGACGAAGATGCCACCTCAGCGCTGCTTCGTGAACATTTGCATCGGCTCGAGACGGAGCCCGGTAATGTCCGCATCCTGCGCGCCATCGCTGAACTCCATAACCAACGGAAAGAGTTCGATCGCGCTCTCGAATACTACCACCGGATCAGCAGCATGGAAGGCACGGCCGAGCCGGGACTCGAACGCGCCATTACCCAGACCACCTTGAGGCGTTTCGATGAACAAATCGCCCAACTCGACCCGGACGCCCCCGACACGGATGAACAGCGGACCAAACTCCAGGCTGAACGACAGGATTACGAATTAAGCCGCGCCCGCCAACTCTCCGACCAGTACTCGAATGATCTCCAACTCCGGTTCGAGGTCGGTTTGATTTACTTCAAGAATGGCCGCTGGAGCGAGGCGATCCAGGAATTTCAAAAAGCCCAGGCCAGTCCCCATAAACGCATCCCGTCCCTCAATTATTTGGGCCAATGTTTCACCCGCCGCGGCCTCCACGACCTCGCGATCCGCGCCTTTCAAACCGCCATTCGCGAGAAGGAGATTTTTGACGAGGAAAAGAAAGAGTTGATCTATGAATTGGGCGACGCCCTGGAGAAGGCGGGCAAGGCCACCGAAGCCATCGAACAGTTCAAGCTGATCTACGAGGTCGATATCGGATACCGGGACGTGTCGCGGAAGATCGACAAGTTCTATTCCCAGGGTTAAGCGGACAACCGCGGTCCAGCCCGCAATCCGGCGGCTTTACGGCCCCCTGCCCCATCCGCGTCCATCCACGACCTTTTCGATCCCGTTCAAACGGATCGAGACCGAGGTATTGTTGAAGTTCGACAACACCCAACCGCCGTCCGCGAAGAGATAAAACGCAACTTTGTTCGGCGCCTTGAGCTCGACGGCGAACGGCTTCAACAGTTGCGCTCTCAGGCGATCCAAAGTGGGCTCATCCAATCCCAATAATGATTTCGGATCTCCCTTCACCGGCAGCACCTGAATGTTGGGTCGGTCCAACTCCATCTTGTCCCTCAGCGCGGACACCAGCCCATCGGTCAACAGGACCGGCTTCCCGGCCGCAACAAACGTCTTCAGCCGTTCCACGAAGGTTTCGTCTTTCAAAGCGTGGATCGAGAAGAACGCCGCCGGCGCATCTGCCGGGAATTCGTGGACGGGCACCAGCGGCAGCCCCAGCATTCCCACGAAGTCGAAGACGTACGGTTCGTCTCCCGGATGGCTGTTGGCCGGTTTATAGGCCGCGATGCCCACAATTTGACGTCGGCCCACATCGCCAGCCATCTCGAACAACTCCGGGATATGCCGCCGCAGGGCTTCAATATTCTTCGGTCCCGTGCCCGATTGCAGGCCGCCGTAACAGAACAGCATGGACTCCCGGCCGCCCCCCAGGATCGTCTGCCGCGCCTGTTCGAGATAGGTTTGTTCGGTTGTGCCCAGCCAATCGTACCAGCCTCCGCCGCATTTATCGCCGCCGATGCCGCCCAGCCAGCGCATGATGAAATAGCCCTCATATTGCACCGTCCCGCCCCAGTGTGAATCCACATAATCCCGCGTCTCGGTTCCCACCCAGATCCGGTCGAAGTCCGCCGTCTCCCGGATGACCTGGTAGCCGCGCTCATGGAATCGGTCGTACCACTGGGGATACTTCAGGATGACCCGGACACTGGGATTGGCGCCTTGCGCTGGACCGAGGACGCGTTCCTGGGAAAGGCGCAGCATCAACTCGCCCCGATAGTCTTCCCAGCCATTACCGTCGACGGGATAAAGGTGCTCGCCAATGCTCACGCGCCGATCCTGGCGGGCACGGTCGCACTCCGGGCACGTGCAATCGGTAAACCAGAAGTCATCAATCATGATTTCGTCGAACATCGACGCAGCATAGCGAAAGATCTCACCCACTTTTTCCTGGGTGGCTTTATCGGTGTAACAGGAAATCGCATTCCAGCCCGTCGAGCGCTTGCCCACCTGGGTCGGGGTCACACACCCGCTGACTTCGATCTCCGCCGCGCGGAACCGATCGCGGATATGCTCCAACGCAGTCCGCTCCGCCTGGTATCCGTCCCGGAAAGACTCGAGGTAAACTTTGGTCACCGCCGTGCGTTTGCACCAATCCAGCGCGGCATCAATCCCCACCTCGTCTTTCAACCGATCCCGGACATCCTGCGCCGTCAACAGCGTCGAAAACCGGTGCGCCGCAATGTTCTGTTGGGCGATGTCCCATAACGACGCGTGTCCGGTGGATTCGCACGCATACCCGAGGAGACATAGCGAAATGGGGCCGAGTCGAAGGAGTCGAGGAAGGCAATACATAGGTCAAACCTGCGGTCGGGAACGACCAAACATCGCTCACGGCAAGGCAGTCCCACCGATTCTCCTCAAAAGCCGCCCTCGCGCAAGCCTTGGTTGCGATCCGCCAATCCCGCCGGGTGGCGGGCATTCCCGGGTTCGATTCGCGCCTCCTGCATCCCCAGGTTGTCGGTGGTCCTGCATTATCCGCCGCGTGGGGACACGCGGCCTACAAGTAGAACGGTTGCCGCCTGTAGGCCCGGTGCCCTCACCGGGCGTCTGCCAGCACCGCCAACTAGAGGATGCACTGGATTCGCGCCTCGTGCCTGACACATCTTACGATCCGCCGCCATCCGGCGTTTGCTCTTGCGCCTCCGGCTTACCCGTACGCGGCTCGTTCCACGTTGCCGGTCGCTCGCTCGCCGTGAGCGTGATATTCGTCCCCGAGTTCCAGCCCACAGCATGGCGGTTCACATATAGCGTCCGCGGCAGCAACTCGATCTCGTGGCCAAAGACCTCGAGAGTAACGACGCCAGGGAGGTAAGTCAGATCCTCATACTTGACGCGTCCCCAGGGCACGGGGCGATCGGGCGCGTCGAACCGAACGGTCGTTGCTTTCTCCGGGGCATTTTCTCCGCGGAACCGGATTTGGACATTGTGGATGTCCAATTGATCCTGCCGGATCACGAGCAGGGGCGCCCCATCCCGAGCGCGCGCAAACTCAACGGCCCACGGCCCCCTCCGATTGCGCAAATGCTGGTCGAGCCAGAACCCGGCGGCATACAGAAGCACGGTGATCAGCAGGGCCGCCACGAAATGGGGGAGAATGCGTGTGCCGGGCATGAATCCGAAATTATGATGTTTGGCCGGCCACCGGGCGCGATTCCCGGTTCCGGCTGTATCGACGGCCGGGCGACTGCACGAGCAAACGCTTCATCTCGAGACCGAGCAAGGCCACGGATACGGTGGAGGCGGGCAATCCGCTGTGATGAATGATTTCGTCGATCGAATCTTCGGTGGGACCCAACGCCTCGTACACGCGCCGCTCGTGCTCCGACAACTCGATTGCCGGCAAGGTGCCGGCTGGGTCACGGGCTTCCCGATTCGACGGCGGAAACAGGTACTCGAACTCGCTCAGGATATCCTCCGCGCCTTCGCAGAGTTTTGCCCCTTTCTTGATGAGCTCATGGCATCCTTTGCTCTGAGGCGAGTCCACCCTCCCGGGCACGGCAAAAACCTGCCGGCCGTTCTCCACCGCCATGTTCGCTGTGATTAACGCGCCACTCGATAGATTCGCTTCCACAACCACCGTTCCCATGGTCATCCCCGCCACAATCCGATTTCGGATCGGGAACGATTGTTTGTCCGCCCGTCGATTAAATGGAAACTGGGTGATCACCGCGCCCTGTCCCGTCATCCGCTCGAACAAGTCCACATTCTCAGGCGGGAATACCAGGTTGATTCCATTACCCAAAACCGCGATGGTCCGGCCTTTGGCGCTCAGGGCGCCCTGGTGTGCCGCGGTATCGATCCCCCGGGCGCCGCCGCTTACAACCGTGACTCCCACATAGGCCAGTTGATAGGCGAGCCGGCGCGCGGTCTGCTGTCCGTACGGCGTGGTTAACCGCGACCCCACGATGGCCATGGCGTTCTTGTCTTTCGTCGTCAAGCCGCCTTTCACATACAACACGATTGGGGGATCATAAATCTCTCGCAGCAGCGCGGGATAGTCGGCATCCGACTGGATGATCACCCGGCAACCAAACTCGTCCACGCGTTTCAGTTCCGCCTGTAAATCGATCCCCTCTTCCCAGGCCGCAATTGCCGTCGCTGTCTCTTCGCCAATCCCCCGCACCCGCAGGAGTTCCGGTCGCGACGCCGCCAATATGGCCGGGGCGTCCCCAAAATGCTCCAGCAACTGCCGCATGCGAACCGGCCCAACCTGATCCACCATGTTGAGGGCCACCAACGCTTCTCGAACCTCCATGCGGCCTGTATAAGGGATGGCCGCCAGCGACGCAAGTTCTGTCATTGCGCAAGCCTGCTTGAATTTTCCTCGAGCGCTGACCTATGCTCCCACCCACATGAACCAGCGCCTCCAGATTTCGGGCTAATCCCAGACCGCCAATAACCGTACCGCGGCCCCGACCGGGCAATTGCACCACGACTCCACACTTATGAATGACCTCGAACTCACCCTGATCCTGCTTAAGCCCGATGCGCTGCGCCGGGGATTGGTCGGCGAGATCCTCCAACGCTTCGAGCGGGCGGGACTCCAGATTCGAGATATCCGGCGCGTCGATCTCACGGCGGAACGGTTGGCCGAACATTACGCGGAATTACGGGAAAAGGACGCTCGCGCTTACGACCGCAACGCGCGCTATCTCGCCGGCGAGATGGGAATCGCCGCCATCCTGGCCGGAATTCATGTTATCGCGAAGGTGCGGCTGCTGGTGGGTCCTACCGAACCGAATTTCGCTCCTCCCGGCACCATTCGCGGCGATTTCAGTTCCGACACGATTGCGATCACGGATGCCCAGGATCGGGGCCTGCACAATTTGATCCATGCCGCCGATTCGCCCGAGGCCGCGGCGCGTGAAATTGCTTTGTGGTTTGAGCGGTGACCATGGCGCGGGCCTGGAATCCCCCTGGCGCATCCCACCCACCGGAGAGCTCGTGACCCGCGGGCGCGAATCGATGTTGGTGGACTTCCTGTCAATGCCGGTATCGCGCGCGGGCGGGCGCTCGGCGCAACTCAACCTGGTGATGGAATTCACGCCAGGTGCGCAACCCGGTACGATTGTCTCAGACTTGAAGTCGCCGGCTGCATTCGGGCCCAATCCGGGTTCGGAGGATTGTTTGGTATGGGCAATGATTCCCACCGGATCGTGCGTTCGTCGCGCAACTCCCAGACCTCGGCATGGCCGTCCGCGAAGGACAAGCTAAACCGCCGGTCATGACGCGAGGCGGGGACGTCGATGAAACCGCGATCGCCTTCCATATCGAAGGCGAACCAGCCGTCGTTGATGCTCCTTTCGTGCTCATCGATCAGCACCCAGGCCCGCGAAGGTGTGGGATCGACGATGTCACCCTCCTTGAGAAAAATTCGGAAATGATCCTGCCCGGCGAGCGGCCGTCCACCCATCCATCCATTCATGGAATAGCTGCGGACGCGGGGCATTCCGGCGGTCGTGCTCCGATCGCTCGGACAACGGTAAATTCCCCCGGATTGATTGTAGGGATACAGCTTGCCGGAGGCGATGGTGTTGGCGTTGGTGGAGTCGAGCACGCCTTCGTCCACCCGGCCGAACGCGGGATCGTCATCGACGCTGCCGCGCACCCACATGTCGGAACTCGGAGTTCCGTCGGCGTCAAAAAAATAATTATCCGGGAGCCGCCCGTGATCATCGATGTACATCAGCCAGCAAAGAATCAGTTGCCGGGTATTGTTCAGGCAAGCCGCTTGCTGGGCCTTCACTTTCGCCTTGGCCAACGCCGGGAGAAGCATCCCGGCCAGAATGGCGATGATGGCAATGACCACCAGGAGTTCGATCAAAGTGAAGCCCCCGACCCGCTGGTTGCGGCAGCGCAAGAATGACCGGTATTTCGAGAACATCATGGCCGTTGCTGGGGTTTCCCGGAGGCCCGGCTCCTGGCGGTCGCACCTGGCCCCGCATACTAGAAGCCCATCTTCGATCCCTGCGCAAGTGCGATTCGTCTCGTTCGCCGTCCGACGTTGCCATAACCCTTGAATTGGCGCGATCCAATGGCTATCTATCGAGCGTCCGGCAGCATTCATCATCGGCTCCGATCGTAACAACAGACCATGACAACTATCAGGACGCTCCCATCTCCGGCACTCGGGTTCATCATCGTATGGGGTTTGCTTTCCGGGACTGCGGAAGATCAAGCTCAGGGAAGCCTGGTGCCGGATGGTCCGCCGGCCCCTTCGATGAAAACCCTCGAACAGATCGAACCGCGGACGCCGATCTCCGCCTTGCCCTTCACGATTACCGCCGCCGGCTCGTATTATCTCACGACCAACCTTTCGGCGGCCGCGGCTCAAAGTGGCATTGTCGTGCAGGCCGATGACGTCACGCTCGATCTCAATGGCTTCTTGCTCCTTGGCCGCCCCGGTTCCTCCAACGGCATCACCTCTCCTTTGCCCTGTCGAAACCTTACCGTCCGCAACGGCGCGATTCGGAGTTGGGGCGCCCACGGAATCGCTGCCGGCGCCATCGAGCACTGTCGCTTCGAACGCCTTAATGTGAGCACCAACGGTGGCAGCGGCATCACCGCCGGCGGCTGGGCGATCATCGATTCCTGCCTGGCCCTGGGCAATGCGGACGCGGGCGTCCACACCGGTATCTCCTCCACCGTCGTTCACTGCAACTCCTCTCAGAACCGTGGCCACGGAATACTCGCCCTGGCCGGCGGCAATGTGATCGGTTGCACGACGGAAGGCAATCAACTCGACGGCATCTCCTCTGAGTCCAGTGGCCGGATCACGGATTCGGTTTCCCGGAACAATGGCGGTCATGGATTCTCGGGTACGACGCAAATCCTCCTCTCCAGATGCACAGCACAGGAAAATCTGGGCGGCGGAATCTCCCTGGGAGACCGGTCCAATGTCGCCCATTGCATGTGCGCTGGAAACGCCGGGACCGGCGTTGAGGCGGGAGACAGCTCTAGCGTGAGTGAATCGCAGGCGCAGGGAAATGCGCAGGGTGGGATTTTCGTGGGCAAGGGCAGCACGGTGAGCCACTGCACGGTTCAGCATAATGGCGGCGATGGCATTCGCGTTTCGGCGGAATGTCTCGTCCGGGACAACAATTGCCATGGCAATGATAATGTGATCGATGCCGCCGGGATTCACGCCACCGGCAACAAGAACCAGATCCGCGACAACAGCGTCACCTCCAACGTTCGCGGAGTGAGCCTGGACGCGGATGGCAATTTTGTGGCCCGCAATCTCGCAAGCAATAACACGCTCAATTATCGACGCACCCAGACCCAGACGATGGGCCCCGTCCTCACCAGCCTCGACGATGCCGCGGCGGCGGCACAACCCTGGGCGAACTTTGCCTTCTGATCCGCGCATGTCGCTTTTGACCTTCCATGTTACGAGACTTGAAATGACCGCCGCGCGACTTGGCCGACCGGCTCCAAAGATCTGGTGGCTGATCCATTACCTCGGTCTCATCGTGGCGCTGATTTGCCCAGGTCTGCCGGCCATCCGTGCCGCCTCGACAATTAATCCCATCGACCGCTTTGCCTTTGGTGCCAACGTCGGTTGGCTCGATGCCCGGCCCGATAGCGATCACGGCGCGAGCATTGGCGAGTTCATTTGCTCGGGTTTTCTCTACTCGGCGAACCTCGGCTGGATCAATCTCGGCAGCGGCGTACCGATCAATGGCGTCGATTACCAGAACGACTCCCCGGCCGATTTCGGGGTTAACCTTGATCCGCTCGGCCAACTCACCGGCTGCGCCTGGGGCGCGAATATCGGTTGGGTGATCTTCACGAACCGCACGGCCACTGGCGCCACTTTCGATTCGCCCAAGCTGGACCTGTTCACCGGCCGGCTTAGCGGCTTCGCCTACGCCCCAAACATCGGCTGGATCACCCTCAGCAACCTCTTCGCGCACGTCAAAACGGATTCCCTTGTCTCCGGCGCCGATTCCGACCATGACGGAATAGCCGATGCCTGGGAGTTGAGCTGGGTCGGCAACCTCGCCCGCATGAGCGACACCTCCAATTCCGACGACGATGCCGCCAACGATCGCGAGGAATACCTCGCCGATACCGATCCTCTCGCCGCCGGCGATGAATTGCGCATTACCGATCTCTCTCCCTCGACCGACAGCACCCGGACCATCATTTCATGGAGATCGCGGCCCACACGTGTTTATCGGGTGCAACAGCAACTCGATCTCGGCCTGTCCTCTCCCTGGATTGAGAGCGAGTCGATCCCACCAGACCCGGGCGCGACCACCACCCGGACGCTCGAACACGCTGGGGCATCGCGGCGCTACCTTCGGATTCGAGCTGATTTGCCACTCCCAAGAATCGCGCTGGGAAGAGTCAGCGCCGACTGAAGTCGGCGGCTACCCCCGTCTCCGTAGCCGCGCTCGTCAGAGCGCGCTGACCCGCTCCGCCAAACCAGTCCGCTTACTCCATGTCAGCGCCGACTGACGTCGGCGGCTACCCCCATCTCCGTAGCCGCGCTCGTCAGAGCGCGCTGACCCGCTCCGCCAAACCAGTCCGCTTACTCCATGTCAGCGCCGACTGACGCCGGCGGCTACCCCCCGTCTCCGTAGCCGCGCTCGTCAGAGCGCGCTGACCCGCTCCGCCGAATCACGTCCGCTTACTCCATGTCAGCGCCGACTGACGTCGGCGGCTACCCCCGTCTCCGTAGCCGCGCTCGTCAGAGCGCGCTGACCCGCTCCGCCAAACCAGTCCGCTTACTCCATGTCAGCGCCGACTGACGTCGGCGGCTACCCCCATCTCCGTAGCCGCGCTCGTCAGAGCGCGCTGACCCGCTCCGCCAAACCAGTCCGCTTACTCCATGTCAGCGCCGACTGACGCCGGCGGCTACCCCCCGTCTCCGTAGCCGCGCTCGTCAGAGCGCGCTGACCCGCTCCGCCGAATCACGTCCGCTTACTCCATGTCAGCGCCGACTGACGTCGGCGGCTACCCCCGTCTCCGTAGCCGCGCTCGTCAGAGCGCGCTGACCCGCTCCGCCAAACCAGTCCGCTTACTCCATGTCAGCGCCGACTGACGCCGGCGGCTACCCCATCTCCGTAGCCGCGCTCGTGAGAGCGCGCTGACCCGCTCCGCCAAACCAGTCCGCTTACTCCATGTCAGCGCCGACTGACGTCGGCGGCTACCCCCCGTCTCCGTAGCCGCGCTCGTCAGAGCGCGCTGACCCGCTCCGCCGAATCACGTCCGCCTACCCCAGGTCAGCGCCGACTGACGCCGGCGGCTACCCTCCGTCTCCGTAGCCGCGCTCGTCAGAGCGCGCTGACCCGCTCCTCCGAATCACGTCCGCTTACCCCATGTCAGCGCCGACTGACGTCGGCGGCTACCCCCCGTCTCCGTAGCCGCGCTCGTCAGAGCGCGCTGACCCGCTCCGCCAAATCACGTCCGCCTACCCCAGGTCAGCGCCGACTGACGCCGGCGGCTACCCCCATCTCCGTAGCCGCGCTCGTCAGAGCGCGCTGACCCGCTCCGCCAAACCAGTCCGCTTACTCCATGTCAGCGCCGACTGACGTCGGCGGCTACCCCCATCTCCGTAGCCGCACTCGTCAGAGCGCGCTAACCTTCCGCAAAGCGGGGCGGCAGGAACGGTCGGCGGAGACCGCAAGTCTCTTATTCAGGAAAAGAGGAACGACCACCTTGATCCAAATCCGGACCGGAAGGAAGCAGCGGCGCCCCTTCCGGAGTGATCCCGGCAATGGACAACGACAAATCGGCGAGGACAATCTCGCGGCGGGTGCGCGCCTCCACCTCCTGCAACTGGAAATTCAACAACGTGCGTTCGGCATCGATCAGGTTGAAAAAATCGATCTGCCCCGCAAGGTAACCGGCGCGGGCGATCTCGAGCGACTGCCGGGCCTTGGGGAGCAACTTGTCCTGGAGTAAAGCCAGGTTGCGAGTGATCTCGCGGTAGTCGTAACTCTTCATTGCGAAATCCACCGTAACCATAATCTGCTCGGACGTGAGCCGGGCTTCCGCGGCATGTTGACTGGCCTCGGCCTGCGCGATTTGCGCCGCGATCTTGTCACGCCAGATCGGCAAGGTCATGCCGGCCTGCGGACGTAACATCGTCGGCGAGGCTTTGACATCCGCCATCAACCCCAGGTTGAAATCCGGCACCTTCGCCTTGTGTGCCACGGTGATCGCCATTTCCGCCATTCGCACCTCCGCCGCCATTCTCCGGAGACGGGGATTTCGGGCAAACGCCGTGTCGAGCAAGGCATCCCCTGCCACGTCGAGCGGGGTGGTCTCAAATCGCGTGGGCGGGGCCGGGTCCGGTTGGTCGCGTTTCAACCCCAGCGCCGCTTTGAATTGCGCAACCAAGGGAAGGCGCGAGTCTTCGAGATTGGCGATCACCGTCGCCAGTTGATCTTCCTCGATTTGGGCGCGATAGACATCCTGAAGCGTCACTTTGCCCGCCGAGTTTTGCGCCAGTGCGATCCGCTCCAATCCCGCAAGCAGATCGAGCGTCTGTCGGTTGATGCGAAGGTTCTCGTCGAGGAACCATAGTTGATAATAGGCGCGTTTCAGGTCAAAAGCCGACTGAAGCACGGCGGTCTCGAATGAAAAATAACGCGACTCGCTCTCCGCGGTCGCCGCGCGGGCCGCTGCTCTCAGCTTGCCCGGGCCAGGAAATTCCTGCATGAGTCCCGGCATTACCGTCATGACAATGTCGGCGATGTCCGACTCGAACGTGAGCCGAGGATCGGGCATGGACCGTTCGATGGTAATGCGCTCGACTGCGGCGGCCCAATCGAAGTAGGCAGCCTCGACCGACGGCTGATTGAGCATTGCGAACTGAAGATAATCGCTCAAGGCGGGGCTGTTGGTGAGCAGCGCGAGACCACGTTCCTGTCCGGGCGGGCGCAGCATGGCACTCACACTCCGCAAGTCCGCTCGCGCCGCGCGTTCTCCTGGAGTGGGAATGCCCTTGCAGCCCGCGAGGAGCGCCCCGGTGAGAGCGATGCCGGCGAGTCCGCGCAGTCTGAGGGTTCGATGCCACCAATTCATGCCCGTTGTTCGTCCGTCCTTATACTCCAACTTTCGTACAATCCCTTAATCTTTCTCGCAATGCGGGTTGTCACATGTATCGGATCGATTCGGCAAATGGCCGGTGGCGCATTGCATTGGCGCCGGAATAGCCTCATGATCCGCCACCGTCGAACTATGTGGCCGAATATCATCTTTGGTGGAACGGCTGTGCTGTTCGTGGGTCTGTCGCTGGCGTCGCTCTGGCACCTGCGCTGGGTGCGACGACTGCCCGCCCTGGAATCAATCCCCGGAGAACCGGGACCAGCGCCGCCGCCAATCCAACGCGCCAATCCTCATTGCTCGGTGGTGATTGCCGCGCGCGATGAAGCCGATCGTGTCGAAGGGGCAATCCGGCATTTGCTCGCACAGGTCGGCGTGGACCTCGAGATTATCGTGGTGGATGACCGCTCAAGCGACGGAACTGGCGAGGTCCTGCGGCGGATGGCGGGGGAGGATTCCCGGTTGCGGGTGATGCGGGTGGATGTGTTGCCCGCCGATTGGCTGGGGAAATGCCACGCCTGCTACATCGGCGCCAAATCGGCTACGACTGATTGGATTCTGTTCACGGACGCCGACTGCTGGTTGGAACCCACCGCGATCCTGCGCGCATTGCGGACGGCGGAACGGGAACAGGCCGACCATCTGACGCTCACACCGGGAACGGTGGCGGAGGGAATTGCGGCTCGTGCCTGGCATCTCCTCTTTCTAACGAGCCTGTTGAATTGGTTTTCCGGCGTTAATCGAGATCGTCCGGGCGCCTATCTCGGCATCGGCGCCTTCAACCTCGTGCGGCGTCAGTCGTATCGGCAATGCGGCGGCTACGAGGCCCTCCGACTGACGGTCCTGGATGACATGAAGCTCGGGCTGATTCTCCGCCGGTCAGGGTTGCGGTCGCGGGCTTACCTGGGTGTGGGCGACGTGGAATGTCATTGGGGTGATACGATGGGCGGCGTGATCCGGATCATGGAAAAGAATTACTTCGCGGCCGTGGACTTCAGGCTGGGACTTGCCCTCGGCGCCAGCGGGGTCATGCTGATCTTTCTCCGCATTTAATTGCCGGACTGCTGAATGGGACGGTGGTGGGCCTCGCAGCCGGATTATCGCCTCTCTTGCTCATCGTGCCGGCGGGATCATGGCCCGGCGTTTGGGTTGGACCTGGCCATGCGCGGCGTGCATGCCATTCATGTTTCCCGTGATGCTTTATGCCTTTCTGAACTCGACTTTGGTAACGTTGCGTCAGGGTGGCATCCGCTGGCGCGATACCTTTTATCCGCTGGCCATGCTGCGGGCCGGGAATGTGCAGTAAACCGCAAACGGATGGCGTCAGGCCGCATGAAGCCGCCGGCCATTGGACAACCTAGAACGTATCGTAGAATGTTCCATATGAGATTTCTCTGCCAACTGACCGGCAACGGCGGAACTTGGACCGGTGAATACACCGGCCCGGACATCGATCCGGTCCGGGTGACCGCAGCAACGCGCGCCGAAGCAATCCGAAAACTCGAAGGCGAAATTCGTTATCGGCTCGAGCTGTGCCCTTGCACCGGCGAGACCTATCGGGACATCGAGATCCAGGTGGTGGATTCCCGATCCGCGGAGGGTCGATCATCCCTTTCGCCGCCCACACACGGCCAATGATTCCCGCAAGGAGCGGCAGCATTCGTCCTCGTTCTCGTTCTCGTCCTCCGACTGCATTTGATGCTGGGGATTGTTTTCGTCCGCTCTCTCCTTTCGCGGTCCGTCCCTTCGCAGCTTGTCTGCGTAAACGTCTCTCCGAAATCATGCACATGCGCTTGGACGGTCCATGGCAATGCGACTGTCGCGCGTTCCTTCGGCTGATCCCGCAGGCGGGCTATAAGCCGCGCTCCGCCATCAGGTGCGCAGCTTGGCCGGAGCGCGACTGTGCGCGAAGCGCCAGTCGCAGCAGCGCGCGCGGGATTCGAGGCGTGCGAATATCCCAAACCGACGCGATGCGATCCGAACCGCCCGCCGCAGACATTCGCAGACGCTGAAAACAATCTAACGCCGTGCGACAATCGGACGTTGCTGCGGCTGGTCTTCGACACAGCCGCGCTCCGGGAGTGGCAGAATGATTCTTGGGCAGGATGATTCCCCAGAAGCGCATTTGCCGCTCGTAACCGCCTGGAGTATATGCACCAGCAGCCGCAATAAGGTGCGAGGCACGCGAAGTGAGTTCAATTTCACGACCTGGATACGGCCTCCGCAGGTCCGTCATTTTCGCCTCCGAGCGACCGTGACGACACCAAGTATGATGAGCAGGCCACCCAGCAACCCAACCACCCAAAGAGCGGCCTCAACCTGGCCAGGCGAGGCGCCCAGAGTGATGCCTGCGATCTGAAGAGGCTCGCCCGCCGCGACCTGAGCCCCGATCCTTCGGTAGGTTGCGATCGCTCCCCGGCATTCTATCTTGGCAGGATTACGCCGAGGATAATGCTCAAGAGCATGCAGACCAGAAACGCAATGATCAGGAATCTTGCGAGTCTGCGGTAACGGCCTCGGCTTACCGCCTTCCGCCACATGTCGCCCTCGGCGAAAATGCTCTCGAACGGAGCGGTCGCGGCATAAGAAGTCAAGGGTGTGCCACAATGCTCGCAGAAATGTGTGCCGGGGGTGTTGGGCTTGAGGCAGGAAATGCAGATTTCCAACTCCTGTTCGTCGTGACGAGCCGTCGGTGTTGGAGTGCTGCGGGTCTTCATATCCAGCCGATCAGTATGGTGTTTTCAACCTTCGACAATAAAGCCGGAGTCCACTCTTTTTCGGGACACGCGATCCAAATTTTGAGTGTTTCCACACAATAGGTCCGGTTGATTTTCTGTGCGTGATGATGAGCACACTACTAATAATACCGTCCCATGTCAAACCCACCACTGCCCGATCAATTGCGTGATTGGGCGCTATGGGCGGTTGACTTCCCTTTCGGTGACGGTTGCATCGAGTGTCCGCTCCGGGATTGGACCGCACATATCGCCAAAGCGCGCAAATGCCACCACTGACTCTTTTAAGCCACTTCCATTCGCGGAGGGCGGCATTGCCGTTGGCGCTTTGTCCCCATGGTTGAGCCGAGCGGCCCGGGTGCTACTGTGCATCGATGCACGCGATGGTAGTCGATCGACCTGGACAGCCGCTGCGCCGGACGGTACGCCCTGAGCCCAGGCCCGCGCCGGGACAACTCTTGCTCCGCGTCCGCGCCTGTGCGGTATGCCGAACCGACCTGCACGTCGTCGATGGCGAACTGCCGGATCCCAAGCTCCCTCTGGTGCCAGGACACGAGATTGTCGGGATCGTTACCGAAATGGGGGGCGGGGTGGAAGGATTCAAAACCGGCGACCGTGTGGGCGTGCCCTGGCTCGGGTGGACATGTGGCGAGTGTTCTTATTGCCGGTCCGATCGGGAGAACCTGTGTGATCGGGCGAAGTTCACCGGGTACACCGTGGACGGGGGTTATGCCGAGTACACCGTGGCCGATGCCCGCTTCTGTTTTCCGATCCCCAAGAGCTACCGCGACGCCGAAGCGGCACCGCTCCTGTGCGCGGGACTGATTGGCTATCGTTCCCTGGTCAAGGCCGGGGATGCATCGCGTTTGGGTATCTACGGTTTTGGCGCGGCCGGGCATCTGGTCACCCAGGTCGCGCGACACCAGGGCCGCCAGGTTTTCGCTTTCACCCGGCAAGGAGATAACGCAGGCCAGCGCAGTGCGCTTGATCTGGGGGCGGCGTGGGCCGGGGCTTCCGAAGAGGCACCGCCGGAGCCGTTGGACGCGGCGATCATTTTCGCGCCTATTGGCGGCCTGGTGCCGAGGGCTCTTCGATCCGTAGCCAAAGGCGGCACAGTCGTGTGCGGCGGCATTCACATGTCCGATCTACCCTCGTTTCCGTACGAGCTCCTATGGGGCGAGCGGACGATTTGTTCGGTGGCGAATCTGACCCGGCAGGATGGCAGGGAATTTTTCGACCTGGTGTCGCGGGTTCCGGTGCGCCCGCAGATCCAGGGCTTTTCACTGTTTGAGGCGAATGCGGCGCTCGATGGGCTGAGGCAAGGCACGCTCCACGGAACGGCGGTGTTGGAGATGGCGACCGAATGAACGGCTTGTGGCGCACCGATGGCGCGCTCGGATCGGACTTGGCACTTACTCGTTGAGGATGTCCCCAACGTACTTGCGGACGAGCTCTTGCTGACCTTCGCTGGTGAGCCAGTCCCGGAAGTCCTGGGTCTCCCGCATACGTCGGTTCATGCGGTCGGCGGAACCCTGGGCGCGTTTGTTGCCCTCGGCGATCCGGGCTTCGCGTGCAACGTCGCGGGCGTGGCCCTGACCGCCCGGCTGGGTAAGATTCTCCGCCGGTTGGGCAACCTGGGTGGTTGGGCCTTTGGGGATCGCCGGTTGCGTGGTGGCCACTTGTCCGCTGGGGTTCATTGGCGGTCCAACGGCCACTCTGGCCGGAGGCGGCACCGGCGGTTCCGGCGGAGGCGGTAACGGTTCTTTGGGGCCGCCGGCGCCAAGCTTCGCGGTGGCGATGATCACGAGGGCTTTGCCGGTCTCTTTGCCAATGATCCTTCCGGTCTCTTCATCAGAGGTTGTCGGATCCATCATTTTGACCACGCGTTCGTCGGTGATGGCGAGGATGGCCGCTTTCTTGTAGTTGCCGTTGTAGGTTTCGACGACGACGCCACCGAACTGCACCGCCTTGTGTTTGGCCACCTCCACCAGGCCGACCGTTGCCGAGATGGTCATGGTCACCGGATTCAGATCTTTGGGGACGCATTCCCACGCGCCCTCGGCCACACCCATGCCGAAGCCTTTGAAAGCGCCGAGCAGATCGGTGCCACTGGGATCGGAATTCCCCAAAGGCGAGTTGGCACAGTAGGCATAGAGATTGAGGCGTTGAGGTTCACTCAGCCAGCTTGTCTTCATCGCCCCCGCCAGGGGATCGACGCGGAGGAACCGGCCGAGGACAGGCGACTGGTAGCGCGCTTCGAGACAGTTCAGCCCGCTCTCCTGGTCCCTTTCCTTCTGAGTGAATTGGTAGGGATCACTGTTCTGAATCGTTCGCTCGTTGTGCCGCGGCAGGCCGAACGGATAAAAACTGGTCTCCTCGATGGCCACGCCGTTCCGGTCGGTCATGACCGCCGAGGAACCGAGGTGGTCCTGGTGATAGTAGCGAATGCTCACGGCTGGATCCGGCAGCGACAGCGACACTTCATGATCGGCATGCACAAAAAGCCCTTCGCCGGGCGCCAGCGCCGACGGCAGTTCGTCGAGGCCGGCGATCGTGTCAGACAGGCGCGCCTGCCAGCGCTGGTTTGCGGCGTCAAAGCGCCACAGGTCCGCGTCGTCCGAGACGAATCGCTGCAAATCGAGCGATTCCGGGGGGGCACCCGGGTGAAACAACCCACCGGCTGGGGCGATGGAAGGCGAGGCATTATCGTCATATTGACCGCGCACAACGATCGTCGTGTCGGCCAGGGAATGGATCCACAAAACCGTTCCCGCGGGGAGGGTCTCGGTCGGATCGATGGGTTTAAAGCGCTGTTCGGCGGCATCCCAGCGGAAGAGGGCAGTCACATCGGGCGTGGCGGCGAACTGCGCCAGCGCGTCCTCCGCCGTCAGGCCGAGGGCGCATAGATTCCACCCGTTCCAGAGCCGGATACGTTGAAGCCGAAGATTCGTCGAGAGCGTCGTCGTGACCCGTGCAACCCGCGTGTTGCCGCACCAGACGTATTTGATTGCCACATTATTCGGGCGGATCTCGAAGTATTGGTTGACGTAGATCACGCTGTCGATTTGCCCGGCGTTGCCGTCGGTGGCGGATTTGGCGGTGACTTTCTTGATGATTCGACCGTCCCGATGGTCGTAGGCATAATCGGCCCGAACGTTCGCGTTCTCCAAAGAGGTGAGGCGATCATCGAAATCCCAGGTTGCCGCGAGGCCATCGATGTTCAGCATGTTGCCATTCGCGTCATACGGATACTCTCGCGTTTCGAGATTCGGCGTTTGGATTTGGGTGAGGGCGTGCGGGCCCGGCGGGTCGGTTGGTGCACGGCCGGTCCGGCCGGTGCGACCAGCCAGGCCGCCAAAAGCCATTGTCCCAAGATCCGTCACGGAGAAGCCCTGGTCGAACTGAGGGATATTGGAGGACTGCGCGAGCATGTTACCGATTCGATCGTAGCGGTATTGAATCTCGCCATCGTCTCGGAACGGGGCGTCCGGGATGCCGGTCGAGTAGCGGAACCGGATCATCCGGTAGAGGTCGTCGTAGTCGATCGACTGGCTGTTTCGGAGCGGACTGCTGTCAGGGATCTGCGCACTCGAACGCAGATCGGCGATTGATTTGACGTTGGAGGCAGGATCGAACGTGTAGGAGAAGGCGATGTGCTCGAGGCCAAGTTGGGGCTGTCGGGTCCGGATTTCTTTCAAGCGCAGGTTCGCATCGTAAGCGCTGGTGGTTTGGACGCCGTTGCCGTAGTCGATCCGGGTGAGTTGTCCGGCGGGGGAATACCGCATCCCGGAGATGATGCTGCCGGTGGGACCGCCGCTGATGCTCTGACCCAGGCCGCGTTCGTTGTATTCGTATTCAATGAAGTCATCGTCGGGGTAAGTGACGCGGGTCACCCGGTTCAGCGGATCACTCCGGTAGCCCGTCCGGTAGGAGACCAGCCGGCCGTGCCGCGGATCCAACACACGTTTGACCACCGCGGTGGTCGTTTCCCGCTCGTCATAGTCAAAATGTTCCTCCCCCGTCAGATCCCAGATCGTGGCGAGGAACCCGACGGTGTTGTGGGTGGTCATAGTTGTGCCGTCGCCGACATCCAAATGGGTCTCCGGGGTATCGTAGAAATAGGCGACATCAGGACGGTTGGTCGGGGTGATGGGCCGGGCGGGCTCGAACTCGGCGAATCGCGGGTTGGTGTCGTGATAATCCTTGCTGAGGATCCGATTAGCGCCGTCGTAGGTGAAGGTAATCCTCTGGTCTTTGGCGTCCGTGGTTTCGATCAGGTTCCCGGCATCGTCGTAGGCATAGCGCATGAGTCCGCGGTCCGGATCGTTCATCTCGGTCTTCCGGTTCAATCCATCGTAGGTCATCTCCTTGACGTTGTCTTGGGAGTCGGTAATCCGGGTCAATTGATCGTTCGGGTCGTATGCGTAGCGGGTGGTCCAGGTGGCGGGCGCGTCCGCGAGTGATCCGTCGTCGTTGAGCCGGACGATTTCATCCACGCGCATCAGCCGGCCCAGACCGTCCTCAAAATGGGCCATCGAGGCGCCGAAATGGGGCGAACCGGGATCGCTTTGATTGGCATCGTAGAGGCGCATCACCAACGGCTCGTACCCGGTGGTTTCGAACGTGGCATCGGGGTTGATGCTCCGGATCTCACGAAGCGTGGCATCGTACCACGTTGTCGTCTTATGGGCTTCCGACAGCGCCAGATTCACCAGGGCGCCGGCCTCGTGGAACCGCCCGGTCCATCCCGGCTCCTCGATCTCCTCATAGGCCAGGAGGTCATCGAGGGTCACACCGGAATTTGAAAAGAACGGGTTGAGGACGGCCATCGATGTCCGGCGGGAATTGAAGATCGTGGCGCTGCTGACCACTACAGCGGCGCGGTTTTCCTCCTGCGGCTCCGCTTCGCGCTTGGTCATCAGCTTCCGCCCGAGACCATCGGTGAAGTCGCGGGAGATCATATAATGATCCAGCCGGGTGGGCCGCGAATCGGGTGGTTGGTCGAGGAGGCGGGTCTCCACATAATTGATGAGGCCGTGAGCCCCGACCGGCACGGCCAGGCCGTAGCGGTATTCCGAGGTCGGGTAATCGGGGGCATCTCCCGGTTTGGCGATCGCGGTCAACCGGGCGAATGCATCGTAGGTGTGTGTCGTGACGTGGGTGTTGAAATCGATCGCGGTCAGGACGGTGCCAAAGCCCTGGTCGTGGAGTGCGCGAAAAACCAGGGGCGCCTTCCCGGCCCCGAGGTGGACGGTCTCGGAATCGGCATAGGCGTGGAATTGTGGATCGCGGGTGATGGTGCGGACGTGGCCTTGGCTCACATCCACCACTCCGTTCGGCGCCACCGCCAGTGGATCAAGCACGACATTCGCATTCCCATACTCGTCATACTGGCTGCGGGCGGCCGGCAGGAACGCGGCTGGATTCGCCGGATCGGTCCACTCCCGCTGTAGGGTGAGATTGCCAAGGCTCACCTGGCCCGGGTTATTTCCGGTAAAGGTCTCATCATCGTAGAAATACTCCGTTCGGGAGATGACTTTTCCTTCGAGATCCCGGGTTTCCCGGCGCTGGGGCAGGCGCACGATCCACTGTTCCAGATTCAAGGCATAGTCGGTGGCGGTGATGCGTTCGTCGTGGAATGCGCTTCGGTCTCCGTCTTCCACCACCCCATAATTGGCCTCGAGCGTCTGGTTGCCATAGTTGTCGTAGTCCATCTCCGATTCCGTCTGACGTTCTGTCCCCTGGCCCAGTTCTTTCACGACCCGGCTGCGGCCAATCGGATGAACGAACTGGACGGTCTGACCGTTCGTGCCGGTGCCGAGGGTCTGCGGAGGAACTGTCCACGCGAGGGTTTCATCCCAATAGACCCGGCCGTCCTCCTCCTCGGCGCTCTGTTGGAGCAGCTTGCCCTTCATCGCTTCCACCTGTGCGCCGGTGTCGAAATGATGACGCGTCACCAGGGTCGGGGCGGTGGCATCGCCTACTTCGAATTGTTCCACCCGCGCAAATCCACGAAACTGTTTCTCCTCGGGATCGTAATAACCGTCGTGGTAGCGATATTCGGTCCGGTAGGCATGACCCAGGGAATCGTCGAGGGTGACACTGGCCACGACGGGAACGGAAATGGGCACGACGTTCGGCCACGGACTTCCCGCGGCCTCATCGGCCAACCGGAATTCGATGGAGCTCCGGTATTCAATTTGGGTCGTTCGCCCCAGCCCATTGGCGATGGAGGTGAGGATATTCGGGATCGCCCCGCAGTTGATCAGTTCACCGATGTCCACGGTCTGGAGGCGCGGGAGAGAAGCGCCGTCGGCATAAACCAGGTCGGTCGTGCCGTTCCCGTTCATGTCCGCCCAACGAACTACCGCTCCCGTTCCGGAGACCAGGGGCATGTCGGTAATCCGTTTCCGGGGACTCAGTTGGTCATTCCCGAGATTGATCCAATACCAGAGTTCGCCGGGGGCGGCACGTTCGAGGACAAGATCAGCCATGCCGTCGCCGGTGACATCTGTAAGCTTGGCTTGACGGATTTGCTCCGGGCTCAGCGTGGTATCCGGCAGCTCGACGATAGTTGGCTCGGTGAAGCGGCCATAACCCAGGCCCGCCTTGACCAGGAGCCGTTGGGGCTGTAGCCGCACAAGATCGGGAACCCGGTCGCCATTGAAATCGGCGATTTGGACCGTGGGATCCGCCAGGTCAAAGACGTCGGCGGATTCGACGGTGAGACTGGGGGCGTACCGTTGGTTGCCGAGGTTGAACCAGATTCGGTAGGCGATCCCGCCCCCCAGGTCCAGGCTCTGGATGATGTCCATCCGCTTGTCGAAATCCAGGTCGGCGGAGCGAACCCCCGGTTGCCCAAAGGGACTCGGAGGCGCGACATCGGCGATTGACATGGATTGCCGGTCATCCCACTTCAGGCCGCCGGAATTGGCGAAGTAAAAGACGTCACCGGTGGCGGTTTTGGTCACCAAATCAGCCAGCCCATCACCGTTCATGTCGGCCAGGTGCGCCACTCCGAGCGTGGAGGCGAGGTTGACGTTCCAGGCCCGGCCGTCGCCGCTCAACTCGCGCGGCGCCAGCCACATGACCGACCGGGACGCGGCGTCGACGCCGTGATTAAGGAACGCCCGGTGAGGCAAATCGCCGGCAAACGTCTGGAGGATGTCTGGGAGCCCGTCGCCGTTGAGGTCCGCCAACTCCACGAGCGCATTGTCCATGACCGCGGGAGGTTCATCCAATCCGCCAAGAACGGCGCCGGCGGCGGAGAGTTGGTCCGGCGGATTGCAGAAGGCATAGCCGAAGGAGGTGGGCGGTAATCGGCTGGCGCCGTCGGCGCCGACGGTCTGCACGCCGGCCAGGAGCGACCAATGGCTGTCGGCGCCCGCGTAATTGAGATAACTGAACTCGTAACGGCGATTGAGGACATCGGGTTGGCCATCGCCATTCCAATCGCCGACGAGGTGTCCGGGCAACTCGACGCCTTGCGTGCCAATGGCAATGGCCTTCAACCGGCGGCCCGACCGCACGACAAAACCCGGGCGGCAGTCTTCGAACCAATCCGGCCGATCCTCGTACTCGAAGGCGGCGAAGTGAAAGTGGTCCCACGGAGGCGCCCCGGGGCCGTAACTGACAGTGCTGAGGAATTTCTGGTTCCGGTTCTGTTCCCCGTCGAAGGAGCGATAGGTATAGACAATCGTGTTGCCGTGCAAGTCGGTTTCCTCTTCCAATAGCCAGGCGAAAACCCGGCCGGTGTCGGAATCCTGGATGCGAGCATTCTCGGTCAGGCCAAACCGGAGTTGGGTGCCGTCCGGCCGCGTGCCTTCCCAATGATCGCCGAGGAAATGATAGCGGACGAACGCCTCTTCGTGTTCTGAGAAGTAAACGCCGTCGGGGAACGGGACGAGTTCCTCTTTCATTTCGTCGATGAAATGGTCCGTGCGTTCGAGACCCAGATCCTCGCCATAAAGTGGGATGCCCTGGTCCGATCGTCGTTGGATCATGGGCTGAGGCAACCGCCAGCCATAGCCGAGCACGCCGTTGCCGCTGCCGCCTTCGTAGCTCAGCCGCAAGGCGGGTTGATGGCCGGCGGTTCCGGGAGGCAGCACGAGCGCCATGCCGTACTTGGAGGTGCCGGTGTTCAAAGTCGGCTGAAAAGATTCACCGAGCCCCTCGATCGAGCCGGGGCCTTTGGGGAGCGAAATGGCGGTGGGTGACACGCCGTTCTTATCGGCGGCAAAGGCGGTCCAGTGCGCGAGAACCAACCCCAGGAGAACGCAGCGAACGCCGCTAGTTTCCCGCATACGCGTAGGTCTGGAAGAATATCTTGATATCCAGCACGCCATTGCCGTCACGCTCGCCGTTGGTTCGCAAGCCCCCGTTGATGAACCGTTGGATGCCCTCGTTGCGATCGTTGTGAAGTGTGCCTCCGGGAATGATCAACAACCAGCGCGTGTTCCAGACCGAGCGTCCAATCAGGCGCGTGTCGGTGATTGTTTGGGCGGGATCGAATGTGCCGCTGTCGTGATAGGCCCGGAACCGGGCAAACTGACGAATGCCGCCCAGTTCATCGGCAAGCGTGTCGTTTTGCGGGATCCAGGACGGATCGTTCAACGCCCCGGCGTTCAGCGGGAATGGAACCGGAAGCTTTTGATCCAGGATCTTCCACTCGCGGATTTCTCCGCGGTTGCCGGTGGGGGATCGCATCACGTCGTCGCCCACGGGCACCAGGTAGACGCGCGGGGTGTTGATCATGCCACCACCCAGGTTGTTGTAATTGGCAAACCAAACCCCGACGCTCCGGACTTTCGTGGCGAAATGGGTCGAATCGTAGTCGTTATCGCCGCCGCCGGCCGGCCAGCCAAAGAAGTTTTGGCCGAAGTTCACCGTGGTCGAGAAGGGAATGACGATGGCCGGCTCGACCGCCTGCTGCGGCTGGAATGGGATGCAGTAGCGTTTGAACTCGGGGTAATCGAGCAGGTTCGGAACGATGTGACGTTCGAGCGTCTCGCGCCAGACCTGGCTGCCGGCCGCATCGGGTTGAATGCGGAACAATTCCGACCGCAGCGAGAATCGGCCGGTCTCGGTTTGGGGATTGTTGAAGCCGAGTTGTCCTTTGAGCACGAGCTCCCAGTTGGTAATCATACGGGCAATGGGGTCGGCCAGGCCAGGATCGCCCTGCCCACTCCCGGTCTGCGGTTGACCGTTTTGAATGAGGCCCAGCGACCGCGAGCGCACGATATCAGTCATGAACTTCAGACCGGGGCCGCGCGGATCATCGTCGCTCAGGTTCGTTTCGAAGTCATACGCGCGCGCGGCGAGATAGACGTACATCGCAGCGAGATCGAACTGAGCCCGGTATTTCTGCAGGGCATCGTTGCGAAAGACGCGGAACGCCATGTCCTTGTAGCGATATTCCTGGACCCGGGCGGCCGTCTGAGCGCGGAAACGGAGACGGTCTTCGAGCAATCGCTGACCGCGCGTGAGGGTGGACAAATACCGGCCGCCCACCTGGGACAAAGTTTCCTGGAGCGTGAAGAGCTCCAGCCGTGACAATGCTTCCTGGCGCACGAGCAGCTCGAGTTCCTGGATTTCGCGCAGTGCATTTTCCTGGTTGCTCAAGGTCGTCAGTTCGATCTGCTGCTGGAGGGACGCGATCTCTTTGGCATCCTTGTATCCCAATTCTGCCGCGGTCTCTTCGGAGGCCTTGACATCGATCACCTGCGCCGTCGTCGCCCCGATCAGCTTGATTGCACCACGGAGCGGCGCGCCGACATCGGTCGACAGGCCGACAGCGGTGGGAATCGCCTCCGCGACGGCATCGGCGAGGTTGATGGCGGACCGGCTGGCCTGGCTGAAGTTTCGCTGCAATTCCGCCGACCGCTTGATTTGATCATTCAAAGACTGCTGGCTGTCAAGGTTTTCGTTGTAAATCTGGATCTCCCGGGCATCGATGTTGAATTGCGCCTGAAGCAGTCTCGCCCGGTCACTGATCTGGCTCGTCAAATCGGCGTACTCCAGGATCGCCTTCTGGAACCGGGCGCGCGTCTGCAACAGCTCCGAACGCGCGAGCTGAATCTCACCAGGCGCCCGGCGCTTTTGGGTCCACGCCGCCGGTTTGACCAACCCGAGTTCCTGAGACGAGATGTTGAATGCGACCGGATGTCCGACAGTTATCAATTCACCCTCAGCCGATACGGTGAAGTCATTCAGGGTCAGGGAAACGGTTTGGGTGGGAGGCGGTGTTTCACCGAGGAGTTCCGAGGCATCCACGTATTCGAAATGATAAAGATCAGGTCCGTCATAACCGCTGGGATAACTCCCGGTCGGGCCGATGTCTTCCGGGTACGGATAACCGAAGAGCTCGATCAATCGGTTGTTGAAGTCCGCTTCGCCGTCCACCACCGCCTTCTGAAAAGTCGAGACATCATCGGCCTGACGACGCAGTAGTTGTGTTGAGTTGTTTGCGTGCTCGAACACCGAGATCGCATTATTCATGGCACGAACGGCCCGTTCGTAAATCTGTTCGAAATGAGTCTTGCCCGCGGCGACCTGGGCGGGGTCAATGTCGAATGGCATGACGTTCTTGGCGAGGCCCAATGGATTCAATCCCGAATCGGCCATGTCCACTTTGCTCTGGATGTCGACATAGGCGGAGGCCACATCGCGCAATTCGGTGACGGTCGTGCGGTCGACCTTTTGGATGCCGGTATGCGCTGGATTAGCATCCTTGGATGGCAAGACCGCGTTGGCCGTCAGCCAGTCGAGATACGCCCCCTGCCCCGCGCGGCTGCCCCAATCCGCCAAGCCCCACGCCCGGTCCGCCTTCGCATCCTCGTAGCCTTGCCATTGGCCTTCCGGATCTTCCACGTACGCGTCGCGATAGGTCAGATTCACAATCTCCGCCCCGGTCCGCGCACGGGCGGCGGCGGCGGCGGCGAACTTCCGCTCATCGAGGTAATCCACCGAGACGGGGACACCGCCGACGAGAACGGCCTCGATACGCGGCACCCAGGTGAAGTTGGGATTGCGCAGGAGCCGATAATAATTCTTGATCGCGCTGAGGTAGTGACCCCAGGCATCGCCATGGCCTTGCGGATAGAGCCGCCGGGCATCGGCCTCGTCGATCGTTCCGGAGACATCGCCGCTTTCATTTCGGATATTGTAGTTGAGGGCATAGGCCACCTCGCCCCCGTTGATGTCGCTTGTGAAATTCCAAATCAGGCGGTTGTAGAACGGGTACGTTGTCACCGGCGGCTGCAAATCGCTGTTCCGGCCCCGGAGCAATGCGAGCTCTTCCTCCATCAACGAGGCCGTTTGATTCATGAAACAGTGGATCGAGGTCGCCTCGGCGCCATAAACCCCGTCGGTCCCGAAGGCAATGGTCGGATCGGCCGCGTCGGCATAGGCCTCGTTCCCCAACAGCATGTAGAGATCGGCCAGCCGGCCGGCCGCCAAAAGCAAGGCGTCGTTCGCCGGCCCGTAATTGACCGCCGGCAGGCCATTGACGCTCAGGCTCATTCCCCGTCGAAGCACGGTCTCGTAGACTTCGATCAAACCCAGTTGGTTGGCGGACTCCTGATTCAACGGCACGGCCCCCACGAAGGGCGGGCCGGCCTGGCTGATCATGCTGACGATCGTGTTGACCTGCTGGGCCTCATATGACTTGAACTTCTGCTCGAAGGGATTGATCCCGCGTAATACCCGCTTGATCCAACCCTCCGCCAGCATCGGCGCGGTCCAATCGCTCCATCCTTGAGGATTATCGGCCGAAGTGCACAACGGCGCCGACACCGGCCGGTACCGGCAGATGAAATAATTGTCGGTCAAGGTGAACAAGCCCGGACCTTCAATGGTGATGTCCAGCGCGCCCGCCCCGGTCGCCGGCTTGGGACTGAAGACCGCCCATTGGTCCGGTGGCCGGACGGGCGGGAGGCCATCGACCGGTGGCTCCGTGCGCCACTCGAAGATGTAGCCGTCGGCCTTGCCCGCGAAATCGCCGCTGTGCCGCAGGGTCAGCTTTTCATCGAACGGATTGTCGGACTCGATGACCTTGATCTCGCCCTGGTACGTCGGACACGTGACGCGGATGATGGCCAGGCTGATCGGCTCCTCGGGAGCGCTGAGGATCGAACTATTGGCGAACGCGAGCGTGACGTGGCCGGTGCTCCGCGCCCGGCCCGCGGTCAACGCCAGCGAATCGAAACCGATGGCGTCGAGAGGAACGCTGGTGACATTGGCGGTGAGCGTGCTCAGCGCGTTCACCGCGCTTTGAAAGGCGGGGTTGGCGCTGAGCCCCGACAAGATCGCTTTGTCCCGGGCGGAGATCACATTTAGCAGGAGATAATATTCGCCCGCCGCCGGCTCGATGAAATCGCCCTTGAACTTCAGCTTGTGATTGGTCGGATCATAGAACAGCCGGGTCCGCAGGTGCGGCGGCAGGGTCGGGAAGTACTTGAAACCTTTCGAGGTCTCCGTGCCCAAATCGGTGGGGAGCTGCGCCAGATCAACCTGGTATTCGCGCGTGGGATCAATCAATTCCACGCTGGGCCCCTGGTCCAGCGCCTCGGATTGTTGATAGATGATTTCAACACTGGTCTGAAGACTGATGTCGGGTAACCCGAACTTGGCCTTGACCAGGGTTTCGCCGATGCGCAACTCCGGGGCCTCCGGCCAATTGACGGTGTAATGAATGTCGGTCGGAACACCCGGGGTCCCGCCCGGTCGGCGATCGAGCCAGGGAACATCCGTGCCAACCGCCGGCGCCGCCGCGCCCGGGAAGTAGAATCCGGGCTGCACCGGATAGAAATACCGCATCACAATCCCGGCCGGCCCATCGTCGTCGCCGGCGGCCCGAGCCCAAAAGTTTTGCTTGCGATCACGCCAGAAGGGACCCGAGACACCCAGGGTTTCCGGAGCGACCTGGAACAAGCTGAGTGGAAACGGCGGTTGGATCAACGTGCCGGCGGTGCCGGGGTAGCTGAAGAAGTAAGGCGCCTCTTCCGCGACGACATGGTAGACGGTATATCTCCACTTCAGCTCATCGTTGGGATCGCGATACTTCAGCAGGGCATAAGGGAGCGAAGTCGCGGCCGAGCCCAGGTCGTCCCTCAAGGCAAACACGGAATCGCCTTCGCCGTTGTCACGGATCAACGCGTGCTCGTCGTTCGGATTAAAACCCGGTTGAGCGGGATCATTCTGAAAATAAACCCGGTAATCCTCCTGGTTCACCGGATCGATCGCACCCCCACCCTTCAGGCTGGCAATGATGATCTTGCCCGGGTTCTGCGGCCAGACTGCGCGGTAACGTTTGACCGAGGAGGGCCACTGCACGCCCTGGTTGACGTTTGACCACCATACTTCGAGCAACCCGGTGTTCACGGCAAAGATCTGTTGGGTCTGGTAATCCGCCGGGTCGCCCGGCTTGCCATCGTAGATCTCCCAGTCATACCGGTTGCCTTCGAGCAGGTGAATGTAACCGGGGCGCGGGCCTTCATGGGTGGACTCGGTGATTTCCTGGCCGATCGGAACGGTGATCTCCGGGATGTCCAATGGGATGACCTCCCCGCCCGGTTGGACCGGCGCCGCCCCGGCCAGTGTGGGATCATTATGCAACACCGAACGAACCACCTGGAAACTCACCGTATCCCCTTCTTCGTACTTCAGCAGCGACCAGCCGGGTAGCGACGTGTTGAAGGCGTTGCCGACCACCGGTTGGGCGTGGTTGGCCGGTTCCTGAAACGGCATCAGCGTTGCCGACTTCGACGCCGGGATCTGCACGTCGGGCCCGAGATCCTGAGCAGGCCCCCGGACGTAGATCTGGTAGCGGTCGCGGACGGTCGGCCAATCGGCGGTGTAGCGATGCAGCTCATAGGGCCAGACGACGTTCTTCAGGCCGCGCGTCATCCAATAAACCTCGATCGCCTCCGGATCGGCGTTCTTCCGGATGGCGTAAATTTGGCCGTTCTGAACCGACGATGGCCGGACGTGCTGATATACGAATTGACTGGCCGGATCGCCCGTCCCCAATCCGGCCACTACGATCGGCGGCTCCGGTTGCGTTGTGGAGACGTAGGGCTGAAATTGGAAACCCAAATCCGCGCGGCTGGGCGGGCCGTCGGGCGCCAGGGGCGAACGCAGCTCGACGATCTCGATGCCCAGGAATTGGCCGGCCTGCCGGTATTCCAGCAGGATGAATCCCGTCTTGAGCTTTGCGTAAAGCTGGCGCAACTGGCCCACGGTGGTGAGGACCAAATAAGGCGTCACCACATCTTCCGGCAGGGCCGTGTTCCAATGGAAAATTATTTCATCCACCCCCGAGACATCCACAATCGGCGCTTTAGTTTGGGGAATCGGCAATGGACTGGCCTTGAAATCCGCCGTCGGCAGATGCGTGTGATACGCGGCAACCGGCGGATGTACCGGGCGCCGATCGATCAAGTACCGGATGGGGCCGGCCGTACTGTTATCCGAACGTTTCCAGGTGATTTCGACAAACCCCGCTTCGTTGGCGAAGACGGTGCCATTATCGACGTCGGCAAGATAGAAGGCCTTGATCGGCGGATTGATCAACGGTTCTTTGGTGCGATCCACCTGCAACACCGGGTCCGGCACGATCACTTCACCGATGCTGAAATCCGGACGCCGCGGTTCCGCCATGGGCTGGCCAAACCCGGACTGCACCAGGGCGTAGCTGCCATCGTTGGGCGTCGATGCCGCAGCCGGATCACCCACATTGCCGCTGAATACGGCAATCCCCTTGGGCTGCGTTGTACCGCTCAGCCCGGGCACCGCCGACGGCGCCGGGTTATATACCCGGTTCTGATAGGGATACGGCGCCAGGGAATCGGCTGGCTGCCCGTGCGTCGTCAGTGCCGAGAAACAGCCCGCCATCAAGATACCGGCAATGACCCGTCGAGACCGGCCGCGCGGCTGGGCTCCTCTGGGTGCGGAAGGTTTCATCGCGCGGCTTTCAAAAGGCGGTTATGGATAGAATCTCCGAGCTCAGAAATGGTCTGCCTTGAGCGAGGCCATCTCGGCTTTGAGGGCCTCGATTTGCCGTTGCTGTTCCTTCACGGCCTCGATGAGGACCGGAACCAAGCCCTCATAATCGACTGCGAGATAACCATCCGGCGCGGCGGTGACGACCTCCGGCAGGACCTGCTGGACTTCCTGGGCCAATACCCCGGCCCGGCGTCGATGCGGATCCAGATGCGAGCGCGGTGCGCCGGCCTTGAAATTGAAACGGACACCACGGATTGCGCGAATCTTCGAGAGTGGATCATCGATCGTCTCGATGTTTTCCTTGAGGCGTTCGTCCGAGGTGAGCTTAATCCCATTAGCCCAGACGTCTCCCTCGAAATAACTGTTGTCCACATTGCTGACGAAAAACGAGTTGAACCTCTCTCCAAACAATGTTCCTTCATAGGCACTCAGATGCGCAGGACCGATGTTCAGACCCAGGACCGTCGTATCACCCGTAATGTTATCCACCCGTAACGCCCAACCCGCGCCCGCCACGGTGTAAAAGCCGACGATGTTGTTGTCCAGCATCCCGACAAACGCCCGATCCCCCACCCCATTCTGTTGAAACCAAATCCCCGAGGAACCATCGTTGGCCTGCCGCACCCGCATACGCCCGTTGAAGTCGGCCCGTACCTCACTGGGGGCGACACCCACACCCAGATTGCCATTCGCCGGATCGCCGTTGGCGAAAAGCGCGCCCCAATCTTGTCCGTTGAGCTTGGTGGCATTGACGGCGCTGGCGGCACTTAGCGCGTAAGGCGCGGTGAGCAATTGCTGGCGCGGCGCAATGGGATTGCCGCTCCCAACCTTGATCTCGAGAAACAGGCTCGGGTTCGCCGCCACTATCTCCGCCAAATCGCGGTCCTCCGTGTCCTCGGGTCCCAAGACCAGGTTGAACCGCCCTTCGAAGGCCGAGACCTTGGGACGATGCCCGGTGCCGCTCTCGCCGTTGAAAACTTCCGGGCCCCAGATCAACGCCCCGCCCGATTCCACCGGGTACAGGCTGATCTCGACGTCGTAATCACCGGTGGCAATCGGAGTGCCGTTCGGGGCCAGGAGCTGTCCCTGGTAGTTGATCAGTGACGGGACGGCCTGCGCCCACAGACTGAAGCTGACCGTGAATCCCAGTGTCACGGCCAGGAAACGAATGGTTGTTTTCATACAATTTGCTCTAAAGTCCGTCATTCAAAACCCCAATCTGTGATGCCTGCACCAGGCGGAATGTGCCGGAAGCATGAATGGTCTTCGCATGCAACCCGATGACCGTCTCCCGGTAAATCCCGCCAAGCTGGTTGTCTCCCCAACCCGCGATCGCCAAATGGTCCGGGTCTTCAGTGGTGAACTCCAATTCGATCCGGCGCGTGATCGAGAAGGACTCCAGGCCTTCGGGGAATTTTTGCTCGAATCGCTCGTCCAGATTGTCGTGATCGGGATGAAAGGCGTGTTTGAAGGGATTCAAAGGATCATCGTAGTTGATGACCACCTGGCCAGTGAATGTTCCCGCCCCAAATGCGCCGACGCCGCTCATGGGTATGGGTGAGGAAAAACCAAAGGCTGGTGAACTGAACCGTCGCGCCACCAACTGCCCATCCCGCAGAGTGGATCCACTGAACCGCGGGATGAGTGCGTCGTCCGTGACGAGCACGTAACGCCCGGGTTGATCGACGATCTGAACCGCGGGATCGTCCGGACTTGGCTTGAGCGTGCCGGTCTTGAACATCTGCAAGACCTTTTGCAGCAGCCGGACCTGGCCCGAGTCGTCCACATGCAGAATGATTCGGAATTGGAACGGGGCGGCCGTCGGCGTCGGAGTATCCGGATCGGAAATGGCGGCTGGCTGGTTGACATGATCCACCGATACCGAGCCCACCCACAAGCCGGCGCGCGGGTCGGGTTCAAGGACGGCGTTGGGTTGGGCCGAACCCTGGAAGGAGCGCGTTGCGGCCGGGGCGTAAGTCGGGATCCCTTCCGCGCTCACGCCGAGCTGGTACCGCGATCCGCCCGGCTCGGAGATTTCGAGCACGCTTTGATAGAGCACCCCCTGGTTATTCGGCGGAGGCGTGACCACCGCCATCTGCGTTCGATTGACTTCGAGGCGCAAGACCCATTCCCCTCCCGGGGCCAGGTTGGTCCGCGCCAGCGTGCCGGCCAACGGGCTCCATCCAAATTCGTTGGCGGCGGCGTTGATTCGGAAATAGGAAAGTGGGACTTCTCCCGCCAGCCACGGAAAGGTCATGGCGGGCGGAGCTTGCGACGCCGTCGATTTCAGTGTGACCGTGGTGGGAGCAGCCGACCGGTTCTTTATCCGCACGGTCTGTTCGTTGACGAGTCGTCCATAGATCAATCCATCCCGCTGTTCAGACACCACATCCAACGATCCTGAGAAGGTTGAAGGGCCGGAGGAATAAATCCAGTAGGCCTCACCCGACCGCAGGGAACTCGCCGCCGGGCTGGTGAGCCGTTCCCAGACCCCCGCCGCGTTTAATCGGTAAACCGGCTGGCCGCTGTGAGCCGGAGATCCCGCGAAGAATGTTTGAAAGGTTGGCGATCCCCCCGGCGCCAAAGGAAATCCCACGAAGTTCAATGAATTCGCCAGCCAATCCGTCACCGGTATTACCGGTTGGCCCTTGATCGTCCAGCTCACCGGCCCGGCGCCATTTGCCAGCTTGACCAGATAAGCGCGTCCCCCCTGAAGGGTGAACAGGTTTCGGGCGTCACGGCCGGCATGCCCGGGAGGCAAATAGACCAGCCAGTCCGGCTGCCCGGCTACAAGTTCATTGACGTCTTGAATGAACTGGACCGTCGAGAATCGGCGGTTCCAGGCCCAAACGCTCTCCACGGGTAACCCCGCAAATATCTGGTCGCATTCTTCGGGCTGAGGTTGGACCTCCAAATAAATCGCGTTCCATCCCGACCGCAGCGGGATGGTTTGAGTCGTCCATTGTGCCCAGGCCGTCATCCCACCCGAGGCGACAATCCAAACCCACACCACCAGTACAAGCCGTTGCTTCATCGGATCCTCATTAAGGGCCCTCACTCTCCACCCGTACCCGATAGAAGGATGTTCCACCCCCTCCGGCTCCATCGCGAAAAACGTTTGTGGGCGGCGTGGCCGGAACGCCCGCCGCCAATACCTCAAAGCCGCTCGTCAAATCCCGGGATCGTTCGATGGTATAACTTTTCCCCGGCGCGCTGATCCATTCGAGCTGCGGCCCGCCCGAAGCGTCATCAGAGACCTTGACCTCGAACAACGACGCGGGATCGATGGGATTCGTCCCGGCCCGATACTCATCGAAATTGTTCACCCCGTCATGGTCCGCGTCGTCGAAGGGATCAATCCCAGTCCGTCCGAAATATTTCATCTGCCAGTCCTCCGGCAGCAAACCGGTCTGGCCGAGCGAGACGACCAGGTCGACGCGATCGATTCGCCCACGATCGGTGGATGCCAGGGACAACGTCTCCTGGGCCGCATCGGTGAGCGCGGCTTCCACACCGGTCACGCGGACCTGACGGCGATTGAAGCTGCCTCCCAAACCCAGGACACCCGAAGAAGGCACAACCCCGGCCAGCGTCTCGCATGGAATCCGCAGGATGTACGAGAATTGATCATTCACATTCTCGAGCGCCGCGGATACCACGATCGGCGCTCCCCCACCCACCGGCTGGAAGGTCCACGACAAATCCCCCACCGTCACTCGCGCGTTCAAACCGTCACTGATGTTCCGCACGACGCCATACATCACCAGGTCCGGTTCCGGGATGCCCTGTCCCAACACCCCCGCCGCCAGCCAACCGGTGCCCACCAGCAAAATGGCCCATAACCTGGCACGCCCCGGCAAATTGGGCGCCGCCTCGGCCCCGATCACCATCTCCTGCCCCGATGAATCACTTTGAAATGCGCGGCACATGGACATACAGCTTTCCACGATTCGGATTGGGCGTGGCGTATTGCGGTCGCCGACGATCCCTTCCTCCAGTGCTCCTAAGCAAAGTGGGGCCGGGATTACAAAGATTTTGCTGCCCTCGCCGGCCCGGGACGCGCGGGTGCCCTTACGGTTCGGGCACCGGCCAGTTCGCCACCACGGAGGTCGGCGGGACGGGCGGAGCGCTCAGAAGTTCAACGGCCTCGTTGTAAGTGGACCCCACCGTGATCGCCAACACCCCGCCATCCGGCGAAAAGACGAGATGAAATCCGGCTTGAGGATAATCCATCGACGCCAACTCCCGACGCGTGGCCACATGCCATAACTTGACCGTGCTGTGCGTGCCGATCGACGCCAGAGTGCGACCGTCGGGAGAGAATCCGACATCGGTCGCCTCTTCCATGTGCCCGGTCAGGGTATAGAGATTGCGACCCGTCTCCACCTCCCAGAGTTTTATGGTCGCGTCGACGCTCCCTGTGGCCAACAGCTTTCCATCCGGCGAAAATGCGAGGCCGCTCACAAAATCCTGGTGGCCGGTTAATGGGAATTCCTTGCCGGATTCTAAATCGAAAAGTCCCACGACATCAGATTCCTCGGTGCTGATCGCCAATCGCCTCCCGCCCGGCGACAGAACGACCGAGCGAATCGTCGTCTTCTTCGGTCCCTTCGATTTCCGCCAATGAAATGAACCGTCGGCTCGACCCGTGGGGACCTCGAAGATCCAAGCCCGGCCCGTCCCTGAAACGATAAACATATGGCCGCCCCCCGGTGAGAGTCCCGCGCGCAGAAATGGACCGTCGTCGCCGCCCAGATCCAAGGGGATCGATCCCGTGCTTGTGGGATCATCAATGGCCTGCAGGATCATGGCGGTGGGCGCGCCTGTGAAGCCGACGAGCTGGCGACAGTCCGGAGTGAAGCCAATCACGGGCGGACCGGGCCTGAGCGTGCCGTTCCGTGCGCCTCGCATGTCCCAGAGGATGGATTCGACCTGCTCGTTGGTGTAAACCTGCGTCAAAAGATACCGGCCATTCGACGAAAACTGCGGGCGCTCAAACAAGGTGTGCCGCATGCGGGCCGTTACCGATCTTCGCGCATCACCCCAAAGTCGGACGGATTCGTCCTTGCCGCCAGTGGCCAGCGTGCCGCCGTCCGGGCTGAAAGCCAGGCACCAGACTTCATCCGTATGCCCGCGCGCAATCCGATCAAGTTTGAATTGCCCTGTATCGAAATAACGGACCGCCCGGTCACTCGCGACTGTCACCAGCATCGTTCCGTCGGGCGAAAATGCCGCAGCCCAGACTCTCAACGGGTGTTCCAGTCTTGCCGGCGCTCCCCCCGCGGCCAGATCCCAGACGCAGGCCGCCCGGGAACTGCCAACGGCTAATTGCCGACTGTCCGGGGAAAACGCCGGCGACCAGACTTGTTCATCCGTCGGAAGGGTCCGCAGCAGCTCACCCGACGCCAGGTCCCATAACCGAACATCGTGCTCCCCTTGAGCCACAGCGAGCAAGCGACCGTCCGGGGAGATCGCCGCACTCTTGCCGGTATCGGGAAATTGGCCAAGCTTTTGACCGTTTTCATAATTCCAAATCGCGATCTCACCTTCCGGTTCCCAACTCAGTAGGTTCGAGTCGACAACGACCATGAGCGGCGCAGTTGGGGATAGGAAAGCCATCCGGCCTTTAAAGGTCCTGGTCTTTTTTCTGGTGTTACAATCCCATACAAAAACATTCCCGTCTGATCCCGCCGTGACCAATCGATCACCGCCCGGTGTGAACTGCGCGGTCCAAACCGCCCCCTCGTGGGCCTGAAGTATTCCAATCTGCCGCGCGGCTTGCGGATCCCAGATCCGGACGGTCCCATCCTGGCCTCCCGAAACGAGCTCACGACCATCGGGCGAAAACGCCGTGCAGGTGACGATCCATTTGTGTCCCGTCAGGATCGCCCGTTGTTCCCCCTGGCATCGGGGCCAAAGATAACGCCATTCGAACCCGCGCAAATCCGCTTCGCCCGCGCGGGGCAGATGCGCTTCGAGCAATCGCCGTCCAAGGCCCAGATCGCCGCGCGCAATGGCGTAGGACGCGGCCCTCATATCTGCGGCATAAAGATTCAGGCGGGTCAGATGCTCGCTCACCTCGGCCCGATGCCATTGTGTGAGCACCGCGCCCGCGGCCATGCTCATCAGCATCCCCGATACAAATAAGGTCGCCGCCAGTGCGCGATTACGCCGGCACCACCGCCACAACTTCTCGGTCCGGCCCACCGGCCGCGCCAGAATCTGGCGGTCGTCCAAAAACCTGGCCAATTCCTCGGCGACGGCCAGCGCGGTTGGGTAACGGCGTCCGGGATCCTTCTGCAGGCATTTCAGACAAAGGGTCTCCAGATCGACCGGCAGGGTCGGGTTGAGCACCCTTGGCGGGAGGGGATCGTCATGCAGGACCTGCTGCAGCGTCTCCGCGACAGTCCCGGAAGCAAACGGCGCGCGCCCCGTTACCAGGTGATAGATCAGAGCGCCCAGGGAATAAACATCGCTTCGAACGCCCGCCGTTCCCAAGCGGCCAGACACCTGTTCCGGCGCCATGTAATTCGGCGAGCCCAGCGTCTGGCCGGTTACCGTCAATTGCGGATCGCCAACCACCCGCTTCGCCAAACCGAAATCGGTGATCCGCGGTTGATCCGAGGCATCAATCAGTACATTGGATGGTTTCAAATCCCGGTGCAAAACGCCCTGCTCGTGCGCATGATGAATCGCCCGGGCGATCTGTTCAGCGTACCGCGCCGCCCGATGCGCCGGTAGCGGCCCCGCGCGCACTAACTCGCCCAGGTCCTTTCCCTCCACAAAATCCATCGTGAAATACGGCTGACCTTCCGCCTCGCCCGCCTCGTGCAATACCACGATGTTCGGATGCCGGAGCCCGGCGACGGTTTGGGCCTCGGCGCGAAACCGATTGACGGCGGCAGTGCCGGCAAACGGACCTGAAAGCGTCACTTTTAAAGCCACCTCGCGGCCGAGACTGAGCTGCCGCGCCCGGTACACAACACCCATTCCTCCCCGCGCCACTTCTCCGACCAGTTCGTAATCGCCAAACAAACGGGGGAACTCTTCGCCCGTGGATTCGCCGTCCATTCCTAACCCAATCCCCAGTGAGATCTGGACCAGGCACTCCGGACAATGACCCGATAGCTGGTCGTGCTCGGATAATCCCGAACCACATCGCCTGCAGAACTCCATAATCCACCGCCAACTACGGCAAGTCCCGGCTGCGCAATGCGGTGAGCAGTTGCCTCAACTCCTCGTCCACCTGCAACAATGATGTCACCGTGCCCGCCACTTCCTCGCGAACAACCTCCCGATACCGATGCCGTAATCGATGCACTGCCACCCCAACCGCACCCGTCCCCATCCCGAGCTGCATCCCCAACCGGGCGTAATCTCCCACTTCGGCCTCGCATGAGAGAAACGGGCTGAGGAGCTCGAACTGACGCGATTTGCCCGACGTCCGTGCCTCCGCTTGTAACCGTTTGAGCGCCTGATCCAAAATCGCCAGCGCACACCGCCGATCATAGATGCTCTCCGGTGTCTCTTCCGTGCGCGGTTCGCGTCGATACCATTCCTCTGCCAGTGCGGTATCAAGCGGCAAAATCACATGACCGCCCCCGCGCTTCAGGGCCCGCGACCGGTCATACTCGTTCGCTAGAAAACACTTCACCGCCGTCAATAGGAAACATCGGAATGGGCCCGTATCCTCCTCAACGCCGCACAACCACCCTTTCTCAAGCATCCGCGCAAAGAATTCCTGCGTCAGATCCTGTGCCTCCTCAGGCCCATGGCCCCTTCGCCGGATATAAGCATAAAGGGGATACCAATACGTGGAACAAAGCCGCTCCAACGCCTCCAACCGTCGATTCGCGTCACCTCCTCCCGCCGCTAAAACCACCCCCCACGAAGTCACCGGGAACGAAGTCCGCCGCTCCGAGGCCAAAACGTCACCGTCGGCAATACGCATAAGGAATAGTATTCGTCCGCATCAGGAACTTTGACAAGTGCCATTTCCGCCCTTCACCGGTCCCCTCAGGATATCTCCTGGCGCTGCGCCGCTTCAAATATCTCCACCACGACATGGATAGGTGCGCCGGCTTCCGGCCCGGCGCGTGATCCCGCCCGTCCGCAACCTGTTTGTGCGATCAACGATTTAGCGCAAAAAGGCCTGCGCCGCCGCATCGGCAAAGCGCATGCCCCGGGCACTAAGGCGAAAGCCGCCGGCATCCCAATGAGCGAGGTTGTGCTCCACAAGTTCGGCCATGTCATCGGCCCAGGGCCCGCGCAAGTCGAAATTCGTCGCCTCGATGAATTCATCAAAGCCCCAGCCGCGATTCATTCGAAGCCCAAACGCGGCAATTTCTCCAGCCCGGGCGAGGGGATTGAGCGGGTCCTGGCTCTCAATGGGGCGTTCACCATTTTCCAGTCGGGCGCAATAGCGCTCCGTATTGGCGCAGTTTTGGAATCGCATGCCCTGGACAAAACTGCTGGCGCTGGGTCCCAGGCCAAGGAAAGGACCTCCCCGCCAGTAATTGATATTGTGGCGGCAGGCGCGGTCGGGAATTCCCGACGATCCGGAGCCGGTGTGACGGGCGAAATTGGCGATTTGGTACTGGATCAGGCCGTGTTCAGCGGTCCGATCGAGGAGGAGCTCGAACATTGCGGCCGCGAGATCTTCATCGGGACGAACGGCCCCGGCGGCGAGCTGGAGGGTGAGCGGGGTATCCTCCTCGTAAATCAACTCGTAACAGGCGAGGTGCTCGGGCTGGAGAGCGAGGGCCTGGTTGAGGGTCTGTTTCCACAGGGCCATGGATTGGCCGGGGATGGCGAACATCAGGTCGAGATTGATGTTATCGAAGCCCGCCCGGCGCAGAAGATCATACGAATCGAACACGGCCTGGCGGCTATGGATGCGCCCCAGACGATCCAACAGGTCATCATCCAGGGCCTGGACCCCGAGCGAGATTCGGTTCACACCTTGATCGCGGAGGTAACGCGCCTTTTCCCAGGAAAGCGTAGCCGGGTTGCATTCGACGGTCCATTCCTCCGCCGGGGCGAGGCCGATGAGTCGTGCCTGACCGATGAGCTTCTCCCAAAGCGGGACAGGAAGCAGGGACGGGGTTCCCCCTCCGAAGAACAAGGTCGTCGGAGGGTGAGTTATGAACGGAGCAATGGCCTCCATCTCACGGTTGAGGGCGCCGACGTAGCGCGCCATCAATTCCCGGCTCCCCGTTTCAGAATAGAAAGCGCAATAATCGCACTTCCGGCCACAAAAGGGCACGTGCACGTAAAGGTTTCGGGGCCGATCGGGGGAGGCGGAAGGCATGGCGAGAATACCACCGGTGGTCTCCGGCTCGGAGTTCAACCACTCGAGGCGGAGAACGGTGGAATCCGCAGGAAAGGGCTAGTGGTCGGTCGTCCGCTGGACGTTCTGAGCTTTAAGTCCCTTGTTGCTCTCGACAACGTCAAACTGGACGACCTCACCTTCATTCAAGGTCTTAAAACCCTGGCCGAGGATTGCGGAGTGATGCACAAAGACATCTTGTCCGGTTTCCTCGATGATGAAACCGAAGCCTTTCTTGTTATCGAACCACTTGACCTTGCCACTGGCCATAAACAGTCTCCTGATGTTGGGACCGCAATAAAAAAAAGGACCGCCTCAGTGTTGCCCACTGATTGGCGTTCCCTGTCAAACGACGGACGACTTCATACGTCTAAACACTTCGCAGGCGATTTAACTGGTGGAAGAGCCTAACGTCAAGGATTAGTTGATCTCAAAGCCATCATGGCCTCCAATTGCGCGCTCAATCGGTCCACCCGACTACGCAATTCCTTGATCTCCTCTTCCTTGAGACGCAGAGCCTCCTCCAATTTCAGATTCAACCCTTGTATCCCCGCAAGGGCAACTCCGTCGGCATCGACGGTGGAAATATGCCGATCATCATTACCGAGGCTAAACTGAGATCGGAAATCCTGGGCCGTCGGGCCCATGTGCACGTTGCCGGAAGGTTCGGTCCGATATTTCCAGGTTTGGAGCGGCAGATCCGCAAGTCGGTCAAGCACAGACCGCACATCCACCGCCGCAAATCCCTCTTTTGCGTCGCGATCACTGAGGGTTGACCATGAGCCCGAGCCGGGGGATAGCCGAACTCCGGAGGTGGAATTGGTGTCCGAAAAAATGCGCACGCCGCCCGCGGCACGGACGGTGAATTGGTTGTCGGCGGTCGAGGTTTGTTCCAATGCGGAGGCATCAGCCCAAACGAATGCGCCATTATGCAGGGCAGCGGCTTGTCGGCCGGCGGCGAATGAGTAACTGCCGGAGGCACTGTTTCCCTCGCCTCCGGGAATGGAGGCATAGCCGGCGTTGGTCAAAATGCGGTTGAACGCCCCACCGCCGATGAAACCACCGATGGCCCCTGGGTTGATCGTGTTCGTGCGCCCACCGAGGATCGAGGCGCCATCGGCGTCGACATCGACCTGGTTACGATTGCCGCCGGCAATGGTGCTCCATTGGGAATTAAGCCGGATGGCATTGGCCAGGCCGCCGCTTACGGTGCTCCACTGGGCGGTAGGTTCGATAACATTGCGACTGCCGCCTCCGATGGCACTGAAATCTCCTGCCACGCGGTTGATGTGCGGCGCGCCCAGGTAACTGGAAGAACCGCCACCGGCGATGGTGGCGCCCAGGATATTGGCATCGATCACATTGGCGGCGGAACCGGCGAGGACATTCACGCTGTTGGTTCCGTTGGGCTCGAGACGAAGGGCTCGAGTGGCCATTACGCGCAGTTCCAGCGGTTGATCATCGATGGTGCCCAGGAAACCCATCGGGACCGCGTTGTTCCCATTGACCTTCCAAAAACTCGCGTCGAATTGGCTGAGAGCAAGGTCAGCCGGTTGAATCGTTGCGTCGGCGATATGGCTGCTGTCCACCGCGCCAGCGGCGATCTCCGGGCCTCCCACGGAGGCGGGGGCGATTTTGCCGGGAATCACGCTGCCGGGTGCGAGGATGTCGGAGCCGACGGAACCGGGGACGAGCAGGGTTCCCTGGAGGTTGGTAATGCCGGCGCCGTCGCCGTTAAAGCTGCCAGTCAGGGTATTGGTGCTGTTGTTGAGCAGGACGACTCCGTCGAATTGATTCGTGCCGCGGAAGACCTGATCGACATCGAGCCGGGCGACATTGGCGCCGAGTTGGGTATCGTCGATCTGACCTGCGATCTCGGAAAAGGGATGGACATGATCGCTGCGGGCGGCGGTATCGGCTACGCCGGAACCTGCAAACAGGACGCTGAAGTTCGTCTCTGCCAATCCGAGTCCCGTTCCGGCGGTATACTGAGTGTCATTATCGATGCCATCCGCGAACCCTTCAGGGATCGCGGTAAGTCCCTGCCAGGGGACTTCGCTCGCAGACACCGCGGTGGCGGACTCCGTGGAGAACTGGGAATAAGGCGCGGCTCGAACGGCTTGACGTGGCGAAAGCGTCACGAAACCACTGGGAACGCCGCTGGGCCGCACTGCGATGGCCAGCCATCGACTGTCCCCGTTGAAGAGGCCGGGGCCGAAATCGACATCGGCGGTCACCAACCCGTTCGTGACGGCGACCGAGAGGACCAGGGCATTCTCGCCCAATTGATCCCCTTCGGTTTCAGTCGGGAACAGGCTAAAGCGAAAATCGAAGATGCCCTCGGCGGGTTGCCCGTCGGTGGCGAGGATGCCCTGATAACGGAAGGCGGTATCAGCGCCGGAGAGGGAGAAAGGGCAGAGGAAGGCACCAAGGATGATTGCGAGGACCAGGGGTGCCCGCAGCAAGTCGGATGGATTGGCGATGCCGTGCGGTTTCATGAGCGCATGATGTTCAAAAGGCAATTCGGTGATGGTTCAACGCCATGGAGTGAACCAAAAAGCTGTGAGATTGCACATCTTTTTCGCGTCGACCGATTCGGGGGATGCCAAATCCGGCGGATTTTTGTAACTGCACTGTGGTTGTATGGGTGTTAGAAGAACAAACACCGACTCGCAACCGGCTGCCAAACCGGGCGGACGAGCCGTGAAATTCCGTGGGTAAACCCGAAAGCAATGAGAAGGAAGTTTATGTTAAAGACGAGATTGGTGATGGCCCTGGTATGCTGCGGAATGGCTGCGACTGGGCTGCGTGCCGACGAAGTCCAGATGATCGAAGCCGGTCAAATCGCCGCTCACGATCTTGCGCCGGGGCCGGCCCGGGAAGTACTGCCGGCAAGTGGCGCATTGATCCATTTGCAGGTGCACGACGTCATGAGTGTATTGGAGGGCATGGAAGAGATCGTCGTGAGCGGAGTACCGGAGAAGCTGTTGCCGTCCGATCTGCAAGATCTCTTCCGAAGTGAACATCCCCTGTTGACGATGTTGGGTTATCAAGCGTTCCAGCAACCCCTGACCCCGGAGGTGTTCGAACAATTCTCCGGATTGGACCCGCGCGGGACGGCCACTCTGACCCTTTACCTGGGGGATTTCAGGCGCATGTTCATTCTCAGTCTTCCAGCCGGATCTCGCGAGTCTCTGGCAAGAACGCTCACGACCGCGTTGCGCCCGTCGCTTGTGGAAGAAGTGAACCTCTCGGGAAAAGCAGCGCTTCGCGTCGTTTCTCCGGCAGTTCCCTACGTGCCGGAATGGTATTTGGTCGCGTCGGAAGAGACGGTCTATTTGTGTGGCGATCGCAGCCTGGCGATTGCGCTCTACAACACCCCGGCGGCGGAGCGAATGGGACAGGATGCCTTCATGGCCCGTGAATTGCCGGCGGTGGAAGATCAGCAGATCCGGTTGGTGTTGAATCCGGCCTCGATCAAGCCCTTCGCAATGCAGCTCCAGGGATTGACCGGGATCGCGAATATGTTGATCCCCCAACAACGACAGCGCCTGCTCGCCGACCTGCCGGCGGAAGCCCGCGAACAACTCGAAATTCAGGTGCAATCGCAATTGGGCTTGCGCGACCTTGATCAGTTTGCCGACTACGCCGAGTGCGTGGTGCTTGCGTCGCTCGAACAGTTCACCGACTTCATAACCAGCAACGCCGCCTCTTTCGAAGGCGTGACCGTGACCGCCAATCTAAAAGCCAAGTTTGAACAAATCAGCTTCAAATTGCATTCGCAAAAGTTCGAGGCCGGTCACGGCACGGCGCCCATCCCCATCGGCGAAATCCGAAAGGCCCTCGCCTGGCTCGGCCCCGACTTTCAATCGTTCTCCGTCACGGGACGAACACCGGCGCCGAAGGACCTGCCCGTGTTGTCCGCCTGGGTTCAGCGGGTTCGAGCCAAATGCGAAGCCCGCGGACTCCAGTCCGCATGCCTGGGTCGCCTGGCCAAGCTGCTCGAGGACCGGTCGCCGGTTCCCACGCTCGAAAGCCGGGCGCCATGGACACTCACCGTCAATGCCCCACTGCGACCGCTCCCATCCATTGAAGATGCGCCTTCGCTGGAGGATTATTTTGCCTCTTTGGATCTACCCGTTCGGCGTCCTGTCTGGGTCATCCCCGGAAAGGACAAATCCTATTTGGAATCCTTCTTCCAGGCTGAGACGGAGGCATTGAATCGGAATCAACAGTTAGTGGTGGACTTCTTCGGCACGTTCCGGAAACAACGACCGCTTTTGTCACAGGTGAATCGGTTCGACGCCACCGAATTGGACCAGGGCGTGACCCGGTATGTTCGGGAAAGCGCCTGGATCACACGCGGTGGTCTTTTCGGCTATGACCAACACGAGCTCATCAACCGCAAAATCATTTGGGCCCGGCAATTGGACGATTACCTGGTTTATCATCGCGGCGCCATGTCGTCGGCCTGGCTCGCCGAACTGAAAGGCAACAAACCGGGCGAGATAGTGACGGGTGTCCGCCGGCTGCTGGATCGCGTGCCGCAGGACGCGAGCACGATCAGCGTAAATCGGGTGCTGGCTGGTTTGCCCGACGTGGTGGAATGGCTGGGGGGACTGGAAGCCCGGCTGCACAAAGACGCGCGCAATTACCTGGCCGAGGTGCAATCGATCGTGGATTCGAATCCGGACCTCGATCAGGCCCGGCGCAAGATCAAAGGAATGCAGATGCCGCTGATGATCGGCAGCGTCAATCTCAACCCGGCAACCGGTAAGGTCTATGGCTTACTCCCGACCGGTGACGCGGCCTTAACGCTGCCTCGCGCGCCACTGATTCCGTTGGTTCGAAATCTTCTCGCCGGCTATGCCGAAAAAGCAGACGAGCTGGGCGGCTCGGTGACTTACACGCGCAATGGCGGAGGATCGTCTGAATTCACCATGATGCAGAGCTGGGAGGCTGTGGCGACATTGACACGGACATTGGGCAACAGCATTGCCGATGAGTACTTATCCTCGCCCCAGCGCCAACAGGTGCTCCAGGAGAAACTGACCAACCCGCGCGACATGGATTCCAGCGTTTTCGACGAGGTCATCGCCCGGAATCCGAACTGGCGTTTTATCCCCCAGCCGCAGCCCAAAACCGAGGCCAGGCCCACGAAAGCCATCCCCCAACGCAGCCCCAATGCGGGGCCGAACCAGGTAGATCTGACGGACTATTACAACGCGCTTCTGGATGAATGCTGGCACCAGGGTGGTCTTGAGAACAACACGCTCAAGGACATCCCGTGCGGACTCCAACAGTTCGGCGGAATCACTTTTGACGTCCGGGGGATCGTTCAACTCTCCGGGCAACAGGCCACCAGCGCATTGCGCGTCAAATTCCCCCAGGAAGTCGAGGGTATTGCCGTTGGCCGGGCCGGGGCACGCCTCCATTTTCTGCATGCCTGTGGTTGGCAATCACCCAGGGGCACCACCATCGGCGAGTATCGCGTTCACTACCGCAATGGCGAGACCCGCGAGGTGCCGATCGTGTACGGGTCCGCGGTTCAAGACTGGTGGCTGAGCGAGCCGGTGGCGGAGGATAGCGGACTAAACGTGATCTGGCGGGGCGAGAATCATGCGACGACAGACGGCCCCGCGGTCGGGGTTTACCTGACCACGTGGGAGAATCCACTGCCGGAGCAAGAGATCGTATCGATCGATTATCACTCCACCATGGCCAATTCAGCGCCGTTTCTGCTCGCGATTACCCTGGATTAATGCGGTTCCAACTGCGCCTTCTGCGATATTGCGATATGAACGGGCTGGAATCCTGGGGGGATCAGGTCGGGTATCGGGGGCCCCGTCGGGAACCTTTCACCCCAAGAGTGCCGGCACCTGCCAGGCACACTAGCCGCCGACGTCAGTCGGCGCTGACTTTTCCCTGCGAAAGCCCATCGCGCAATCCCACTCAGCGCGCTCTCACGAGCGCTACTACGAACCCGGGCGTAGCCGCCGACGTGAGTCGGCGCTGACTTTTCCCGGCGCAAGCCCATCGCGCAATCCCTGTCAGCGCGCTCTCACGAGCGCGACTACGAACCCGGGCGTAGCCGCCGACGTGAGTCGGCGCTGACTTTTCCCGGCGCAAGCCCATCGCGCAATCCCTGTCAGCGCGCTCTCACGAGCGCGACTACGAACCCGGGCGTAGCCACCGACGTGAGTCGGCGCTGACTTTTCTCGGCGCAAGCCCATCGCGCAATCCCTGTCAGCGCGCTCTCACGAGCGCGACTACGAACCCGGGCGTAGCCGCCGACGTCAGTCGGCGCTGATCTTTCCTGCGCAAGCCCATCGCGCAATCCCTGTCAGCGCGCTCTCACGAGCGCGACTACGAACCCGGGCGTAGCCGCCGACGTGAGTCGGCGCTGACTTTTCCCGGCGCAAGCCCATCGCGCAATCCCTGTCAGCGCGCTCTCACGAGCGCGACTACGGAGTGGATCGCTCAAAGGAGATTACGAGACAGGTCAAGCTCCGGTTTGGATATCTACCTGGATCAAGGAATCTCTAAGCCACCCACCCCGTCGAAACGACACAACCGGCTAATCGCGTCGAGAAAATTGAACGGATTCTGGATGGTCTGCCGCGACGCCTGACTACGATTTCTTGAACTGCATGAGGACGTGTTCCGGCGCGACCAGGTTCCCTGAATCATCGAGCCGATGCAGGCGTAAATCCAACCCGCCAACGGTGGAGGTAAAAACGGCCGCCATTTTCCTGGCGCCTTCATCCGTGCGGCTCTCGACACGCAACACGAGTTCATCATTTTCCTTGGACCACATGCCCTTGGAGACGACGCCATGGTTGTCAAAACCAAAATAACTGACCTGGTCGGATCCTGGCTCGAGGACGGAAAAGCCTTTGAACTCGATGTCATCGCCCTTGCCGTGCAGGACGACGGCATGTTTGTCCAAATCCCAGGTGATATCCAACCTGAAGGTGCCGCCCGTGTCGGTACTGGCTTTCCATGATCCTATTATCCAGTTGGCGTTGGCTTCCTGGACGAGGTCGGAAAGGGTTTGTTGCGCCTGGACGAGTGAACTGATCAGGCATACCGCGAACACAAGGAACAGATGTCGAGTCTTCATGGAGTTGAGTCTTTATGATGGCTTCTTTCCCGAATGCGAAACCGGCACCGAACCGGTCCCATGGGAACGGATGCGAAATCTAAGGGGAAGTGACGTTCAACACGATACTTTTTTTGAGTCCATTGAACTCAACGATTCGTGCGGCGAGTGGATGGAGATCACGCCAGCGGCTCGAGGTACACAAGGTGCTTTTATTGCAGATGCGCTTGATCATACGATGCTTATGCAGCTTTCAGTAGAAACTTATGCCCCCACGGAAGTTTGGTCCAAAGAACAACTGAAATTGTTCCTGATCCTCGCCGTTGAGGGAAAGGGCCGCCGCGAGATTTCACAAATCATGGAACTCCCTCCGTCGGAGGTCGTTCTCGCCGCCTTGAAATACTCGATAGTCCTTCCTGCCTAATGGAGCTGTTTCTCCAGCCCAGGCACTGCCACTAGTCTCCCCCTCGTGCGAGGCAATAGATCGCGCCGGAGGTCCGGAGAAAAATCTCACGTTCGGAAACCGCCGGGGAAGACAGCCCGTTGGAACCGTCCAATTTGTTCGTCGCCAGGATTTTGAACTCCGGTCCGGCCGGGAGGACGACCGTCTCGCAACTTTCATTCATTAAATAGATCTTGCCGTCCGCGAGCACGGGGGAAGCGCTATAGGTGCCGGAAGGGAGGCGCTCGCGATCGTAAAGGGGTTCACCGGTTTTCAAGTCCAGGCAAGAAAACAACGAGCGATCGCCAGTAACCATCCAGAGATAATGGCCATCGCTGACGGGGGTTGGCACATCCGGGCCGTTTGGAGAAGACCAGACCACATGGGTGGTGCTTACATCACCTTTCCCACCCGCCCTGAGGGCGACCATCGGATTGATGCGGCTCGGGGCGATGATCAGATCTCCAATGACCAGGCAGGAGGGGATGATTCGGTAATTGCCGTTTTTCATAGGGTTAAGCACATCCGCACGCCAGAGCTCCTTGCCCGTCGCGAGGTCGTGGCCAGTCACGAGATCGCCCCCGTTCAGGATCACCTCGGAATGATCCGGGCGCCGAAGCAATTGGGGCGTCACGTAAGCGTCGGGCGATTCGCGTTGGGCATCGGTGGGGCGCTCCGTATGCCACAATGTCTTTCCCGTCAGCTTGTCAATCGCGAGCACATATGAGGGATCGTCAGTGTTGTTGCCTTGAAGCACGGGAATCACCAATCGATCGTCGACCAGGAGGGGCGATGAGGCATATCCCCAATTCAGTCCGAACTGACCGTAATCCTTTTGGATATTCCGCTCCCATTTTTGCCCGCCCATCATGTCGAAACAGGTGAGCACTCCGTTGCCGGTGTAAGCCCAAACCCGGGAACCGTCCGTTACGGGTGAGGGCGAGGTATTATTCTGTTTGCGATGCGTTTGGTTGCCTTGATCGACCTCTTGCTGCCACAGTACGCCTCCGTCTTTTCTGCTAATACAGAATAAGAGCAAGGCCTGACCGCCCGGCTCGATCCCAGCCCGGCGGCCACGTAAACCACGCGGTCCGTCAGGCGGCGCAGGATTGTCGGCAGGAGCGGAGGCGCCTGCCGGAGTCGACCCGCTCCTGCCAGGTGACATGACAAAAATCCTGTCTTCCCAGACAATGGGCGTTGAGCCGCTCCAACCGGGCAGCTCCGTTTTCCATCGGACATTCTCCGTTTCCGACCATTCCACGGGAAGGTTGGTGGCTTGGGCGGTGCCGTTGAGGTGAGGGCCGCGCCACTGCGGCCAGTTTTCGGCAGTGGCGGCCGCCCCTCCCCACAGCGTCATCGCCAGCAGAACCGGGTTGATGCAGTTACACTTGGGCCGAACGAATGAGAGTATGCTCATGATTAAATCAGATCCTTGTCCAGTTCTTCCGCGCTCAATCGCTATTCCGTGTCGAATGAATCGGTCCTGCAAGGCCGATCCTTGAGGGAGACGTCGCGAAGTGAGCCGAGGTTACGCACGGATTTGCAAATGCCGCGCCGATGGCCCATACCAGGAATTGCGGTACCGCGCGCGGGGGTGTTAACTGCCGAGCCATGCATGCACAGTTATCCGGACCAAAAATTTCCCGTCGGCATTTTATCCGAAATTCGGCGAGCTTGACTGCCATTGCCGCGACCGGTCCGTGGGCGAAAGTCGCGCGGCCTCTTGCGGCGGATCTCTCTCCAACTCATCGCACCATTGGCATTCAGGTGGGTGCCGTCTCCTTTGTGGACGAGGGCACTGATCAACTGCTCGATCTCCTGCAACGGGAGGGAGCGGTGAACACCATATTCCTCACCACCTTCACATACGGCCGTGGCCTGGCAGGAAGGCAGATCCCGGGCCACCCGTTTCCCGATCACGGCGTCCAGGAGTCGGACCAACAAATCTTCAGGGGCGGCGACTACGCCTCGCCGCATCCGCAGTTTTATCGGGGCACCGAACTGAAACCCGTCCATGCCCCGGACCACGGCGATTTGGACATTGTCGCGAGGGTGGCGCCGGCCGTTCGGAACCGTGGAATGCGGATCATCTGTTCGATCGAGGATGTGTTTCGCGTGACGGTCCACGGGGTTCAAGAGGCCGCTGAAGTGGATCTGCAAGGCCGCAAAGCAGGCACCCTCTGCCTATGTCATCCGGATGTGCGCGCGTTTTGGACCGGGCTGGCGACGGATCTTTGCGCGTCCTACGACATCGATGGCATCCTTTTCTTCAATGAGCGGAATGGACCGCTGTTGAACGCGCTCGGGGCGAGCCATGCCCAGAGCATCGCGTCCTCGCGGGTCACCTGCTTTTGCGAGCATCACCAGCGGGCAGCGAAGGAACGCGGCATCGACTTCGAACGCGCCCGGCAGGGATATCGGCAACTGGATCGTTTCGTTCAGGCCGCCCTCCAGGGCGAGCGGCCCGGCGACGGTTATTTCGTCGAGTTCTGGCGATTGCTGGTCGAGTGGCCTGAGATCGTCGCATGGGACCGGTTGTTTGATGCCACCAAGCACCAGGTCCTCGCGGAGGTCAACGCCGCGGTGAAGACCGTCAGACCGGGATTACAGGTGGGCTTTCATATCGAACACGTCAACTCGTTCAACCCCATCTTTCGGGCAACCCGCAGTTATGCGGATCTTGCGGGAAAGGCGGATTTCCTCAAGGTGGTGGTCTATAACAACTGCGGCGGCGAACGTTACGCCAACTTCATCCATAACATCGGCTCGACCGTCTTTCGGGATGTGCCCCCGGAGGAATTGCTGCGATTCAACAACCACCTCCTGAATTATGGCGATGAACCCGCACTCGATGAACTCCCCCAGGCCGGTCTGTCGCCCGACTACATTTCACGCGAAACAAAACGCGCCTTGGCCGGCGTGAACGGGAAATGCCGGATATTTCCCGGCATCGACATCGGGATTCCCACGGGTGCGAAGTCGCGCAAAGCGTCGCCCGAGGATACCTACGCGGCCGTTGCCGCGGCGCTCAAGGCGGGGGCGGACGGAGTCATCTTTTCGCGGAAGTACTCCGAGATGCGCCTGGCCAACCTGTCGGCGGCAGGCGAGGCGGTGCGGGCCGCGACAAAAGGTTGACCTCCGCATGCAGCCCCTGAGCGGTTCGCAACAGAGAATCGGTCGAGGAACCGGCTTGCTGTGGTCGGGCCACGTGATTACCGTAACCACATCATGAAGACCCGCGAACTCACGGTGACGCGCGTTGGCAATTCGCGCGGCGTGCGGCTGCCGGCCGAGGTCCTCCGCCGCTACAATATTGGTGATACCCTGATCATGGAGCAACGCCCGGACGAAATTGTCTTGCGTCCCAAGCGGACCCGCCAGCAAAAGCTGACCTGGGCGGAAACCTACCAGCACATGGCCGAGTGCGACGAAGACTGGTCCGATTGGGAAAGCCTCCCGGAAGGGTTGGCCGCGGTCCCGGGAGAGACCGGCAAGTGAAACGTTAACGATATCCACACCGCTTGCCTCGACCCCGTGCACGGTAGTAAATGGGCAAGACGCGGCCGGTGGTGATTGTAAGCGACGACCTGCGCAACCAACTACTGCAAACGGTGGTCGTCTGTCCGCTGACCAGCCAGTTGCACCCGCATTGGCGAAGCCGGCTCCAGGTCCGCTGCGCCGGGCGATCCGCTGAAGTTGCCGTGGATCAAATCCGGGTTATCAGCCGGACTCGCCTGACACGAAAGATCGGCAAACTCTCTGCCGCAGATGCCGAAAAGCTCCGGCAATTAATCTCGGAGATGTATGCCCAAGCTTGAAGCCGAAGGGGAAGCAGGCAACGACACGTTTACCGGGTTATTCGAGTCTCCCCAAAACGGGAGACTCACTCCGGCGGTCCTGACGGAAGGTGCAGTCTCAACCCGAACTCAAGTATCTGCTGACCATGACTGACTATCAGTACGACGTGTTCCTGAGCTACCTTCACGAAAAACCGTGCCGTACGTGGGTAATTGAGCACTTCTTGCCGTACTTTCGGCCGCAACTTTCGAATGCCATCGCCCGAAGCGCATCAATCTTTTTTGACCGCGCGGGCATCTACTCGGGCCAGAAATGGCCGGAACGCCTCAAGCAAGCGCTGGCAGATTCAAGGTGCTTGGCCAGGATTTGGAGTCTAATGTACTTTCGATCGCCTTGGTGCCTGGCGGAAGATGCCATCATGCGGCATCGCGAGTCGCAGTTCGGGTTTGGAAGGACTCCGAAACCTGATGGCCTGATCGTGGGGATAAAGGTAAACGACGGCATTCACTTCCCAGAGTTTGCTCGGAATAGCCAATACGCTTGTTTCGATGATTTCTTCTGTGACGGTTCTGGATTCACGCAGCATCCGCTGCATGTTGATTTTCAGAGGGCCATCGTACCTCTCACCGTCGATGTCGCTCGAGTCGTGGGCAACGCCCCTCCGTGGTCTCCTGCATAGCTAGAACCTGCTTGGACAGTCGAAGTGATTCGGCGCATGCAGCAGCCGCTCGTTCCAATAGTTGCCCAACCACTACTCTCCCAGAATATGGGTATCCTTGTTACTTTCTATTCGTACAAAGGTGGTGTTGGGCGCACCATGGCGCTCGCCAACATCGCGGTCTTAATGACGGCGTGGGGGAAAAGAGTGCTCGTTGTTGACTGGGACCTGGAGGCACCTGGCGTCGAGCATTTCCTGGCTGAACGTGCCGAACTCGCTTCCATTCAACAAGGGAAGGGCCTGATTGAACTCCTGACGGAGTTGTCGGAAGGGACCGGTGTTTCAGATGACGTTTGGAGACCTCTTCTTCAGCGAATCAGTGTTCCAGAAGTTGAGACTCCGCTCTTTCTGTTGACTGCGGGAGCGCGCTCCCACGGCTATTTCAAGAATGTTCGGAAGCTTGACATGAAATCGTTTTACGAGGATCGGAACGGAGGACATCTCATCCAAGGGCTGCGTAGCGCCTGGAGGTCGCATTTTGAATTCGTACTCGTCGATAGCCGGACTGGCATCACTGATATCGGAGGAATCTGCACGATTCAATTGCCGGACATCCTTGCTCTCGTATTCACGGCTACCGAGCAAAGTCTCGAGGGCGCCGTGGATGTGGCGAAGAAAGCCGCAAGTGAGCGTCAGAAACTCCCGTTCGACCGCTCCATCGTCCCGGCGGTGCCCATCCCGAGCCGCTTTGACACCCAGACCGAACGGGAGATCTCGCAATGCTGGCTGGAGCGCTTCGAGACCGCACTTGCGCCGCTTTATGGGCAGTGGCTGCCAAATACGATTGACCGTCGAAAATTCCTTGAACGCACGAAAATTCCATATGTTCCGTATTACAGTTTCGGAGAGGCTGCCGGTCGTCGAGCAGGGCACCACCGATTCAGCAGGTTTAGGGTATGCGTACGAAACGGTGGCAGCACTCATTGCGAACGATCTTCAGCACGCCGAAACCCTGATGGCAAACCGCGATGAGTTTGTTCGGCTTGCTCGCTGTCGCAGTCGGCTTCCCAAAACATCGTTGCGCGAACTGCCTTGGACTTCAGTCCTGTTCGTCGATCTGGTCGGGGCGAGCGTCCTAAAGGCCATGCCGCTGGAAGTTCAGAGCAAGATCCCGAACCTGTACCAATCTATAGTCGCAGATGGCACAGAACGGGAAAGCGGAGCACTGGCGATGTCGAATGAGGACAGTTTCTTGCTGGCTTTTCCAGATCCGGACAAGGCGCTCAGAACCGCGCTGTTCGTGCAAGAGGCGCTCGCAGTGAAAACTCCGCGTTATTCAAGCAGAATCCAAAGAGCAAGAGTGGTGGTGGATTCCAGGCATTTTTGGTGGCGCTTCAGGGTAAAACGGTCCAGGAAGAGAACCGTTTGGATCTTACGATTTCCGACCGTGAACGGATTGCCAGGTACGCTCACGATTACAGGGGTGGTGGCTGGCAAGGCCGGCTACGAAAGATCTTTGGCCGGACGCTGGGCCAGGAGCTTGGCCGTGATAAGAGCTAATCCAAGTCTGGCAATTCAAAGAGCTTCTTGTCAGCGCCCTTCCGGTTTCCGAGCTTGTTTGAGGAGTTCAATGGTGGGTTCCATCAGGCTCTTTTGAAGGGCGTTGCGCGCCACCTCCACGTATTCGCGATCGAGATCAAAGCCAAAGAATCGCTCGATGCCGCACCGCTTCGCGGCAATGGCGGAATGGCCGATCCCCAGGAACGGGTCGAGCATGACCAGATCGGGCCGGCAGCCGTGGATCTTGATGCAGAAGACCGCCAGTTCGGTCGGAAACGTCGCCGGATGCGGGCGTTGTTTCGAGCGGCTGACAATGGTTTGGTAGGGGATGAACCAATTGTTGCCGCGACAACGGAGATCATTGCCGCCCGTGTGCGCCCAGCGTTTGATGTTCGATTTGTCGGAATAGGGGACCCCGATGGCCCGTCGGTGCAGCGGCGTTTTGCCGGTCTTGGTCAGATGAAAGACGTACTCATGACAGTCCGTCACGAATCGCTCCGACTGCAATGGCTTGAAGTGACCGGCCGAAAGCAACTCGCCATCCTTGGTCTGAATGGAGATGGATTTGATCCAATGAAAGGTGTTTTGAAGCACGAATAGACTGCCCTTCATCCGCACAATCAACTCATGCGGGATCAGGGGATTGGATGGGCATGAGCCCAGGTTCAGAAAAAAAGAACCGTCATTCTTCAATATGCGGCGGATCTCGGCGGCCCACTGCGCCGACCAGTTCAGATACTCATCGCTGGTCCGGGTGTCGTGGTAGTTGCGGTACTGAATTCCAAGATTGTAGGGAGGGGAAGTGACGACCAGGTCAACCGACTCATCGGGCATCCGCCTCATGCCTTCCACGCAGTCAATGGCCTCAAGTTCGTATCGGGAGTTGGACATGCGTTCCTCCGTGAGTCAGGGCGCGTTTGCCAATTGGAGTAAAGGCGCGGGGGTGGGATTACTTCCGGACCGGACTCGAGCCCATTTTTGCGCGGCGGGCCTCGAACTTTCGGGCGCGGCGTCGAACCTGAAAATGGTCGAACACGAGATAGGCGACGAAACCCAGGCAAACGGCGCCGATGATCAGAAGGAGGATGGTGCCGTCACCATTTTTGAAGAGGTCTGCGCTATGGGGAACGAGGTCCGCCGGATTTTGGCTCATGTCATTCGAACGATAGACAATTCTATTCTGGTTTGAAAGGCGCCTTCATTTAAGGCCATCCCGGTCGACACGCAATGCGTTTTTCCCCGAATCTTTTTGCTGTCGTCCCGGGGCTTGTCGATGTAAGTATGCATGTTCGATGCGTACAGATTGTCTTATAGCATCCGCGGTCGGTTGCCTGGCCTGCGCGAGTTCGCTCCTCGCCGGTTTGTCCCCGGTCCAGATTGCACAACTCCCCCCGCCGGCGTCGGACAAGGTGGAGTTCGGGCGAGACATCCGGCCCTTATTGGAGGCGCGCTGTGTGCAATGCCACGGGCGCGGTAAAGCCAAGGGCGGGTTCAGTTTGCAGGATAGTTCCACGGCGCTCAAGGGCGGGAGTTCGGGCGCCGTGATCATCCCTGGACACAGCGAAGAGAGCTATCTGATCGAGCTGGTCTCGGGACTGGATCCGGATAATGTGATGCCGGCGAAGGGAACCCGTCTTACAACAAATGAGGTTGGGATGCTCCGGGCCTGGATTGATCAAGGAGTTGCCTGGGATGCCGGAGTGGGTTTTGGCCGCCCACCGGCGCGGAACCTCATGCCACGCCGGCCGGAATTGCCGCCGGCCGGAGCCGGTTCGACCCATCCGATCGATCGGTTCACGCGGTCGTATTTCGAGTCCGAGGGGGTGACGGTTCCTTCGGTAGTAGACGATGCCGTGTATATCCGGAGGGTTTATCTGGACGCTGTGGGGTTAATCCCGCCTCCGGAGGAGGTGGAAAGATTCTGCTCGGATTCCACGATCGGAAAGCGAGGGAACCTGGTGCGTCGGTTGTTGGCGGATCGAGCGGGATATGCGGTGCACTGGCTCACGTTTTGGAATGACGCCCTGCGCAACGACTATCAGGGCACGGGTTACATTGATGGCGGCCGTCGGCCGATTACGCAGTGGCTCTACCGCGCTTTGGCGGAGAATATGCCCTTTGACCGATTTGTTCGGGAGTTGGTCGATCCCGGGGCGGAGTCGGAGGGATTCATCAATGGCATTGTCTGGCGCGGCGTGGTGAATGCCAGTCAGACACCGGAGATGCAGGCGGCCCAAAATGTCTCGCAGATTTTCATGGGCGTGAATCTCAAGTGCGCGTCGTGCCACGACAGCTTCATCAATGACTGGACACTCTCGGACGCGTATGGGTTGGCAGGTGTCTATTCGCTGGAGCCGCTCGAGATGGTCCACTGTGACAAGCCTACCGGGCAGGTGGCGCCCCTGCGTTTCTTGTACCCGGAATTGGGAGAGATCGACGCGCGTTTGCCGCGCAAAGAGCGGTTGAAAGAACTGGCAAACCTCCTGACCGAGCAACAGAACGGGCGACTATCCCGAACCATCGTCAATCGGTTTTGGGCGCGCCTCCTGGGGCGAGGCCTGGTCGAACCGGTGGATGACATGGAGCAACTCGCGTGGGCGCCGGATTTGTTGGATTGGCTGGCGGCCGACTTGACAGATCACGCCTATGACCTCAAACGAACCCTGGAACTGATCCTGACGTCGCAGGCGTATCAGTTGCCCGCCGTGCCCGCAGCCGAGCAGGCGGCCGAAGGGTTTGTCTTTCGCGGGCCGGCCATCCGGCGTCTCTCGGCCGAGCAGTACCTCGATGCCGTCTCGGAAGTCACCGGGGTATGGAACAGCCTCCCCGCCGCCCGACTGAATTTCGACCTGGAAGACGAACAACAGCCTCCTGATAGCGCCCACTGGATCTGGAAAGATCCCGATGCCCGAAAGACCGCCGCCGCAGAAACCGTCTACTGGCGGAAGATGGTGGATTTGCCGGCGGTTTCGGCGGGGGCAATCGTCCTGGTGTGCGACAACTCATTCAAGTTGTTCGTCAACGGCCGTGAGCTCGCCTCCGGCGGGAGTGGTGGCGGGCCTCAGGTGGTGGATGTGGGCGAGGCATTAGTTAAGGGGGCGAATGCGATTGCGATTGAGGCGAAGAATGAATCGACCGGCAACAAGTCCACGCCGGAAAGCGCGGCCAACCCGGCTGGGCTGCTGGCGGAATTTATTTTTCGCCGGGAACTGGAATCTTCGGCCGAGTCGGACCGTGAGGAGGCATTTCGTATGGGCACCGATCCTACCTGGCGATGGTCGCTGAACGCGCCCGAGGGCTGGCAGGAGGCCGGGTTCAAGGATTCGGCATGGGCGGCAGCCGTGGAACTGGGACCGTACCGATAGCAGTCCATGGAATATGGGCGAGAGTTGGCGGGCAGCGGTATCGACCGCGGGATGGGTAGGCCGGACGCGAGCGGCGCTGATGGCAAGCGATCCTCTGATGACGGCGTTGGGGCGGCCAAATCGTGAGCAGGTTGTCACGCGCCGGCTGACGGCCGCGACCACACTGCAGGCGCTCGAACTGACGAATGGCGAGACGCTCGCGCATGCTTTGCGGCTCGGCGTGGAGCATCTTCTGCAAAGCGCTCCGGGATCGTCTGACCGGCTGATCGCGGAGTTGTATTGGCGGGGGTTAGGCCGGGAGCCGACGCCGGAGGAGTCGCACCTTGCCACGGGGCTAGTGGGACCTGATCTGAATCCATCGGGGGTGGAAGACTTGCTCTGGGCCATGTTCATGCTCCCCGAGTTTCAACTGATCTATTGAGGTATGGCATTCCGAACCATGAACCCTTCCTTCAATCGCCGCGATTTCCTGAAGACCGCCAGTGCGGCGACCTTATCCGCATTGGCAGCGGGTTATCCCCGCGCCCTGTGCGCCGAGTCAAGCCTGGCGAAACTCGAACCCACGGCCGACACGGTGGTGCTGCTTTGGATGGCCGGGGGCATGGCGCACACGGAGACCTTCGATCCCAAACGTCATGCCCCGTATGAACAGGGGATGTCGCCCGACAAGATGCTGAGCACCTTTCCGTCGATCGATACGGCGGTGGACCACATCAAATTCACCGAAGGGCTGGAACATATGGCGGCGGTCATGGACCGGGGAACATTGATCCGCAGTTACACGGCCGGCGACCTCGGCTTCATCCTGCACTCGCGCCACCAATACCAATGGCACACGGGCTACGCCCCGCCCCAAACGGTCGCCGCACCCCATCTCGGCTCGGTGATTGCCCGCACGCTGGGTCAGCGTGATCCGGCGGTGCCGGCCTTCATCGATATTGGCCAACGCTTCGACGTGGGTGAAGGGGAAGAACTCAAGGCGTTTCATACCGCGGGTTTCCTCGGGAGCGAATACGGCCCCTTCACGATCCCTTTCCCGGACCAGGCCTCGGCGGCGGTGCGCCCGCCGGAGGGGATGAGCCCGGCGCGGTTCGAGAATCGCAATCGCTTTTTCAAGCGGTTGTTGGCGCAAAGCCCGGTGGGTGAGTTCGGCTCCGATCATCAGAAGGAATCGCTCCTCCGCTCACTCGACAACGCGCATCGGCTGCTTAGTTCGCCAGCGGCCAAGGCCTTCGACCTGGCGCTTGAACCCCTCGAGAATATCCGGAAATACGTGCCGGACTACAATCCGAGCCAGACGTTCAATGTCGCCCGGGAACGGTTTGGCAATTACGAGGCCCAGACCATCGGCCGATTCGGACTGGGCTGTCTCCTCGCCCGCCGTTTGACCGAAGTCGGCGCCCGCTTCATTGAAGTGACCACGGAATACATCCCGTTTCTGAACTGGGACACCCACGAGAACGGCCATGAGCGGCTGGTGGCGATGAAACGGCAAATCGACGCGCCCATTGCGCAACTCGTGCTCGACCTCGAAGAACGCGGCTTACTCGAGCGCACCCTGATCGTTGTGGCCAGTGAGTTCAGCCGCGATGCGCTGATCGAAGGCAAGCCTGATCGTAAAGTAAAAGACCAGGTGGAAGTCCCCACGACCATCGAAGCCCCAAAATACTACGGGATGCACCGGCATTTCACCGACGCGGGCTGCGTCCTGCTCTATGGTGGCGGGGTCAAACAAGGATTCCTGCACGGGCGCACCGCCGACGAACGGCCATGTCGAACATTGGAAGGGCGGGTGGTGATCGAGGACCTGCACGCCACGATCTACCGGGCGATGGGGATCCAGCCCAACCTCGCCTACGACATTGAAAAACGGCCGTTCTACGTGACTCGCGACGGCAAAGGGAAATCGATCTCGGAAGTGTTTGCCTGAGCATGACACCTTCGATTTGCCCCAATCGGTCACTGCGCCAGAAGCCGATCGAGGGCCCATTGCGCCGATTCGGCAACGACGGGCTCGGGATCGAGCGAGGCCAACTGCAGCGCAGGAACGGCGCGTTCGTCGCCGCAATTGCCAAGTGCGATGCAGACGTTACGTCGCAACCCACGCCGTTTGGCGCGCCAGAGTGGGGTGTCACGAAATCGGCTGCGGAACGATGCTTCGTCCAAGCGGAGGAGATCCAACAATCCGGGCTGTTCTAGGTCGTTACGAACCGATTCGCCGAGGAGTCGCCCCGCACGTGCGAACCGGTTCCAGGGACAGACTTCGAGGCAGTCGTCGCATCCGAAAATGCGGTTGCCGATCGCAGCCCGCAATTCGAGCGGGATAGGGCCGCGCAACTCGATTGTGAGGTAGGAAATGCAACGTCGGGCGTCAAGTTGAAAGGGCGCCGTGATGGCCCGGGTGGGGCAGGCAGCAATGCAGCGCGTGCAATGGCCACACCGATTCTGCTCAGGGGGATCGGGGTCCAATTCGAGGGTCGTGAGAATTTCGGCAAGGAAAAACCAATTGCCGCCGCGGCGTTGAATGAGATTGGTGTGTTTGCCGATAAACCCCAGACCGGCGCGCTGAGCCAGGTCGCGTTCCAGAATGGGACCAGTATCGACGTAGGCCCGCGAACAGGTGCCGGCACCGCCGAGCGCGGTCACATATTCGGAAAGCTTTTCGAGCGGCCGCGCGAGCAGATCATGATAATCGCGTCGCCGCGCGTAGCGGGCAATAATCCCGCGAGGGACTTTCTCTCCTGGGGCCGCTCCGGCGGGACTCGAGGGGGAACTCGGGTCCGGACTGGAAGGATGATATCGGGCAGCGAGGACAATGACGGAGCGCACGCCTGGAAGCACGGTTCCGAGGTCGGCGCGTTTGGGCAACCCGCGGGCGAGATAATTCATTTCCCCGTGCTGTCCGGAATGGAGCCAGTCCCGGAAGTGGTTGAGATGATCCGGGGCTTGAGCGGACGTGACCCGGCAATCGTCGAATCCCAGTGCAAGGGCGCGTTGGCGGATGGCTTCCTTCATTGACCGGCAGCGAGGGAGGCACTCGAGCGAAATTGGTTCACAACAATTTGGGCCATTTGCCGGGGTGACCGCCACTCGGTATTCAGCAGGACGTCGGCTTGGCGGTACAAAGGGGTGCGTTCCGCCAAAAGCTGGCGAATCCGCAACTCCGGATCGGCGGTTTGGAGCAACGGCCGATGACACTGATGACGGACTCGTTGCCAGATGGTCTCCGGTGAGGCCCAAAGACAGACGATGAGGGAATGAGCGGCGAGGCTGGCGAAACAACCGGGGTTGGCCACCAATCCCCCGCCGGTGGCGATGACGAGATTCTCCATGCTTTCGAGGGATCGGACCAGATCGGCTTCATATTGACGGAAGGCGGCTTCACCATCCTCAGCAAAAATCTGGCTGACGGGTTTCCCGGCCTTGGCCTCGATAGCATCGTCGGTATCCACGAAATCAAACCGCAGCCGCTCGGACGCCAGCCGACCCACAGAGGTCTTACCGGTTCCCATGAAACCCACCAGGGCGAGGTTACGAAAGGCGCGCGTTCGCTCCATCGCCAACATTTAATCAGGTGCGGCGGGTGGGGACACGACTCTTTTTAGCCGGCCCGCCCGGGGCGCAGCTCCGCGCCGCCGGATGGATTTTCGTTTTCAAAACGTGGCGGACAGAGTAACTGTGTGACATGATCGAGCCTTCCAGGAAAGGGGAACTCATCCTCCGCGGCATACCGGTTTCGGCCGGAATCGCCCGAGGGAAAGTGCTCGTCCTGGGACAAGGCCATGAAGGAGTGCCGGACCGGGGGATCAGCGATGTGGAGGTTCCTGCCGAGGTCGGGCGATTCGAGCATTCGCTGGTGCGGACGCGGCAGCAGATTCAGGAGATTCAACGGCGGGTGAGCACGGCAATGGGGGCGCAGGACGCGAGCATCTTCGAGGCGCACCTGATGGTTTTGGAAGATCCCATGTTGATCGAGGAAGTCAGCCGGGTGATCGCGGACGATCTCCTGGCGGCCGAGTCCGCCTTTCATCGGGTGGCGGAGCGTTATGCTGAAAGCCTGGGTAAGGTGGACGATGAGTATTTGAGGGAACGGGTGGCCGATCTTCGGGATGTCACGACGCGGGTGATGCACAATTTGATGGATCGCCAGGACGATGCGCTTGACCTGCGGCATCTCAAGGGGCCTTGCGTCATCGTGAGCCATGATCTCTCCCCTTCAACGACGGCATTGTTGGACCCGGAATTGGTGCTCGGCTTCGCAACGGACATCGGCAGCCGGACTTCGCATACGGCGATCATGGCTCGATCGCTTCAGATCCCGGCAGTGGTCGGCTTGCGCGCCGCCACCGAACAGATCGAATCCGGACAAGAAGTTCTCCTGGACGGTTTTCACGGCCTGTTGATTCTGAATCCAACGGATCAGACACTTTTCGAATATGGCGAACTGGCGCAGAAGCACGTCAACCTCGACCAGAAACTCCAGGAATTACGCACGGAACCGGCGGTGACACTGGACGGCGTGCAAGTGATGTTATCGGCGAATATGGAGCGGGCGAGCGACGTCGGGGTGGTCCAGAATTGCGGCGCGGAAGGGGTGGGGTTGTTTCGGACCGAATTTCTCTTCCTCAATCGCGGCACCCTGCCCACGGAAGATGAGCAATACGAAGTTTACCGCGAAGTGGCTTCGGGATTGAAGAACCAGCCCGTGGTGATCCGAACGCTGGACTTGGGAGGCGACAAGTTCATGTCGCACCTCAATATGCCCCAGGAAATCAACCCGTTCCTGGGATGGCGCGCGATCCGGTTCTGCCTGCAGGAGTCGGAAATCTTTCGCGCACAGTTGCGGGCGATCCTGCGGGCCAGCGCCGAGGGCAATATCAAACTCATGTATCCGATGATTTCCGGCTTGGACGAACTCAAGCAGGCGAATCAACTCCTCGACCAATGCCGAAACGAATTGCGGTCGGCCAACATCCCTTTCGATCCAGCCATGGAAGTGGGGGCGATGATCGAGGTGCCGTCGGCTGTGCTCGTGGCCGACGCGCTCGCCCGGCAGACAAATTTTTTCAGCATTGGCACGAACGACCTGATCCAGTATTCGCTCGCCGTGGATCGGTTGAATGAAAAGATCACCCATCTTTACGAGCCGACGCACCCCGCGATTTTGCGGCTGATTAAGGCCACGGTCGACGCCGCCCATCACCGGGGCATCTGGGTGGGCGTATGCGGCGAAATGGCGGGCGATCCCGTGTTGGTGCCGCTCTTGATAGGGTTGGGGGTGGACGAACTGAGCGCAGCCGTAATGGTCGTCCCGAGAATCAAATTCCTCATCCGTCGCTTGAAAGTGACCGAGGCCCGGGAGTTGGCGGAGTTCGCGTTGAAGTGCGAGTCCGGGTCGGAGATCCTGGCGCGTTGCCAGGAATTAATTGGCAGGATCGCGCCCAGTCTGGTGGAGAACTGACATGAAAGTAATCATATTGGCAGCCGGATACGCAACCCGCCTCTATCCATTAACCCAGACTCGGGCCAAACCGCTCTTGAAAGTGGCGGGTAAACCGATGATCGATCACGTGCTCGACAACCTTTCCGCGGTGGAAGGCATCGAACACGTGTATGTGGTCACCAATGCCAAGTTCGCCGAACAATTCCAGGAATGGGCCGATCGCCGGGCACAAATTGAACCCAAACCGGGTTTCACGATTGTTAACGATGGATCAACCGACGACACGAACAAACTCGGCGCCATCGGGGATCTGCATTTCGTGCTCGAACGGGAGCACATTGACGACGACCTGCTGGTCGTGGCGGGCGACAACCTCTTCAGCAATGCGCTCACCGATTTTGGCCGGTATTGCCGGGAAACACGGGCGCCGGTGCTCGCGCTCTACGACGTCGGCAATCTCGACGAAATCCGGAAATACAACGCGATTACCGTCGATAACCAACATCGCATCACGTTCTTTGAGGAAAAACCGCAAAACCCCTCCAGCACGTTGACAGGCATCGCCCTCTATTATTATCCGAAGGCGATTCTGCCACTCATACGAAAATATGTCGCCGAAGGGAACAACACTGATCAGCCCGGACGTCTTGTCCAGTGGCTTTACACCCGCGTGCCATTTTACACCTGGGTCGTGCCCGGTCTCTGGTTCGATATCGGATCCAAAGAGACCCTCGAGGAAGCCGACCGGATCTTCGGCCGGCTCAAACACGAAGGAGGCGCATCGTGAATGCTTCATGCACCCGCCGGCAGTTCCTGGGAACGGCCCTGACGGGCGCCCTGGCTGGGTCCGCTTGGGTCGTCCGGGCCGGGAATGCGACCCAGGCGCCATTGAAATTAGGGCTGATTGGGAGCGGCTGGTACGGCATGGTGGACGTGGAGGCGGCGTTCCAGGCGGGCGGCGTCGAGGTCATCGCGCTCAGTGATGTGGACCGCCAGCACCTGGAAGAGAGCGCGGCCAAGGTCGAACAGCATCAGGGCAAACGGCCGCGGATGTTCAAGCGCTACGAGGAGTTGCTGGCCGTGCCGGAACTCGAGGCCGTGATCATCGCGACGCCGCCCCATTGGCATGCCCTCCAGTTCATCGCCGCCCTCAAACGCGGGCTGGACATCTATTGCGAGAAGCCCATGGCTTATGACCTCCGCGAAGGCCGGGCGATGGTCGAGGCAGCGCGGCAGGCCGGCCGGATTGTGCAAATGGGATTCCAGCGCAGGCAAAGCCCGGCGATCCGCCAGGTAAAATCGTATCTCGAGGACGGCCACGCCGGCCGAATCGTGCAGGTCGAGGCGCAGATCAATTATCAGGCCGGGCTGCGCGACCCCACTCCTCAACCCCCACCGGCCTCGCTCGATTGGGACTTGTGGTGCGGTCCCGCTCCGAAGCTCCCCTACTCCCCACAAGTCGGGCATATCGCCTGGCGCCTCGAGAAGGCATACGGCCATGGCCACCTGGTCGATTGGGGCATTCACCTGATTGATGCCGCCCGCTGGGTAATGAACGCCACTGCGCCGCGATCGATTCAGGCCAGCGGCGGCAATTATCTTTTCAAGGACCAGATCACGACACCGGATACCCTCACCGCCCATTGGGATTTTCCCGAGTGTCCGATCCTGTGGCGCCACCGCATTTGGGGCGCCGAGGAATTCACCCCGGAGGTGAACAACGGCGTGTTTTTCTATGGCGAGCAGGAAACAGTTTTTGTGACGGATGACCGTTGGATCGCGATTCCACGCGGCAAAGGCCAGGAACGCCGGATCCACGAGACTAAAGCCGATCTTGGGGTCCTTCACATGACCGAGTTTTTGGAAGCCGTGCGCAACCGTTCCCAGCCCGGTTGTCCTCCGGAGGAGGCGTATCGGTCCACGGCAACGGTCCAACTGGCCGCGATCGCCTATGAGACGGGCAGCCGGATTTTGTGGGACGGCGCAACCGAACAGATAGGGCAAAACCCCACCGCCGCGGCATTGCTACGACGCGAATACCGCCCGCCCTGGCAGCATCCGGGCAAGGTCTGATCGGATTCGAAACCGCGACCGACCCGGCCCGCGCGGAATCGCCGGCGCGGACATGGGGTAAGCGGACTGATCGGTGGAGCGGGTCAGCGCGCTCTCACGAGCGCGGCTACGGAATGGGTAGCCGCCGACGTGAGTCGGCGCGGACTTGGGGTAAGCGGACTGATCGGTGGAGCGGGTCAGCGCGCTCTCACGAGCGCGGCTACGGAATGGGTAGCCGCCGACGTGAGTCGGCGCGGACTTGGGGTAAGCGGACGTGGTCCGGCGAAGCGGGTTAGCGCGCTCTCACGAGCGCGGCTACGGAATGGGTAGCCGCCGACGTGAGTCGGCGCGGACTTGGGGTAAGCGGACGTGGTCCGGCGAAGCGGGTCAGCGCGCTCTCACGAGCGCGGCTACGGAATGGGTAGCCGCCGACGTGAGTCGGCGCGGACTTGGGGTAAGCGGACGTGGTCCGGCGAAGCGGGTTAGCGCGCTCTCACGAGCGCGGCTACGGAATGGGTAGCCGCCGACGTGAGTCGGCGCGGACATGGGGTAAGCGGACGTGGTCCGGTGGAGCGGGTCAGCGCGCTCTCACGAGCGCGGCTACGGAATGGGTAGCCGCCGACGTGAGTCGGCGCGGACTTGGGGTAAGCGGACTGATCGGCGGAGCGGGTCAGCGCGCTCTCACGAGCGCGGCTACGGAATGGGTAGCCGCCGACGTGAGTCGGCGCGGACTTGGGGTAAGCGGACGTGGTCCGGCGAAGCGGGTCAGCGCGCTCTCACGAGCGCGGCTACGGAATGGGTAGCCGCCGACGTGAGTCGGCGCGGACATGGGGTAAGCGGACGTGGTCCGGCGAAGCGGGTTAGCGCGCTCTCACGAGCGCGGCTACGGAATGGGTAGCCGCCGACGTGAGTCGGCGCGGACTTGGGGTAAGCGGACTGATCGGTGGAGCGGGTCAGCGCGCTCTCACGAGCGCGGCTACGGAATGGGTAGCCGCCGACGTGAGTCGGTTTAGCCCGGCGCCCACGAGCGTTGCCGTCCGACGCTCGCAGGAGTTTGCCTTGCCGAAGTGATGGCTTGGGTTAACCTGCCGACATGCACCCGACTCCTGGAAAAGCAGAGGGATGGTTCAACCCCGCCCTGGTCACGCGGATGTCCCTGGGGCTGGTGATCCTTTTAAGCCTCACATTTGCCGGATGCGGCTCCAAGCCCGCTCGACCATCTGAGGACGAATTCGCCCGGTTGATGAATGTGGGCAAAAACTACTACGACAAAGGGGAAGCACAACGGGCGATCGCGCCGTTTTCTGAGGCGGTGGCCATCAACCCCGTCGACCGGGACGCGCGATTGAACCTTGCGAATGCTTATCTCCTGACGGGTGACGCGACGAATACCGTGTTGCAGGCCACTGAGGCGGTTAACCTGGATCACAACTCGGCCGCCGGGTATTACCTCCTCGGATGCGGACATATGCACCTGCGCGAGTTCGAAGCGGCGGTGAAAGCCCTGCAGACATCGCGTGACCTGGATCCGAAGATCGGGGCGGTGACCTTTCAACTCGGCCGGGCTCATCAGGAACTGGGCCAATACGACGAGGCCATTGCCTTGTTCCAAGAACTGGTTTCGTTTGAACCCGAGCATCCCGCGGCGCATTACGTACTGGGCCAGGCCTTGATCCGTGCAGACCGCCAGGACGAGGGCGCCGCAGAACTCGAACGTCATCGGCAATTGCAGGCCGAACGATCCGGGACCATCGACGAGGCAAAGCTCGAACGATGCGTTTACACCGAGGCCCAGGCGCCGTTCATTCTGGAGCAACCGGCTGTTTCCGGCATTCGCGTTTCCTTTGCCGACGCCACCGCCGGCACGTTACCCAATTCGGAGCGGTACCATGGACCTCTCGGTGTGATCGATTATCATCGAGACGGTCGCAACAGCCTGTTTGTCTCGGACGGGCAGGAGGGTTTTCGTCTGCTCATCAATTCGAATGGCACCTTCCGGCCACACTCACAACTCCTCCCAAGAATCGCTGACGCCGTCTATCACCAGTGCCTGGTGGCCGATCTTCAAAACGATCGCTACGAGGATATCCTGGTCCTGGGAGATCACGGTTCGCAACTGTTCCGCATGGCGACGAACGCCCAGGCCTTTGATTCCAGCGCCTTCTCTCGCATGGCTCAGGTCAAGGCGGTCGACGGCGCGCTCGTCGACATCGATTTCACGGGCAATCTGGACCTGGTTGCGGTCAATGAAGACCACGAGGGCCTGACGGTGATGCGCAACCGTGGCCGGCTCTTCTTCAGTAATACCACCGCCACTTCGGGCGTCCCCGCCACCGTCACGGGCGCCACCCAGGTGGCGATCGACGATTGGGACAACGACGATCTCCTGGATGTGGTGGTCGCCCGCGAAACCCAACCGCCCCTGCTCCTCCTCAAGGAACGCGGTGGCCTGCTGGTTCCCGTGGACACGCCCTCGGATTGGCCGGTGGCCCATGCGCTCGCGTTTGGCGATTTCAATAATGATCTCCGGTCCGATCTCGCGCTGGTCACAACCCAGCAGTTGGTTGTCATTTTCAATAGCCTCACCAACCATGCGACCTTGCCGATTCGTGGCGAGACGGTCCGCGGTTTGTTCGCGTTGGATTACGACAACGACGGATGGCTCGATATCATCGCTTATGGCGACGGACTCCAGGTGTGGCGCAACCTCGGTCGCGCCGGGTTTAAGAATGTGACGGCCACCCTGGGTCTGGATTCCCTTCACGGCCGTATCGTTTCCCTGACCTCAGCGGATTTCGATTTGGATGGCGATACCGACCTCGCGGCGGATATCGAAGGCACCGGAGTAAAGATATTCCGCAATGACGGAGGAAACGCCAATCTGCAGGTCAAAGTCCGTCTCCTGGGGAACCGCTCCAATGCGAGCGGCATCGGCACCCGCGTGGAGATCATGGCCGGTGGATTGCGGATCGGACGGCGGGTCATGCGGCTCCCGATTGAGATTGGAGTGGGCCAACACGAGCAACTGGAATCCCTCAATGCCCGCTGGTTGAATCTCAGCCTGAACAATGTCGACGTCCAGGTCGATCCCCGATCCACCATCCCACTCCTCGAACTCTCCATTCCCGAAGGTTCATGCCCTTACCTCTATGCCTGGGATGGTCACAAGTTCGGTTTTGTCACCGACATCCTCGGCGCCGCCCCTGCCGGTCTTCATGTCTCCGATGATCATTTCGTCGAAGCCGATCCGGATGAACTGATCTGGTTGGGTGACGAGCAGCAGTTCCCATCCCGTGACGGCGCGCGAGCGCTGCAGATTACGGAGGAACTGCGCGAGGTGCTTTACCTCGACGCGGCGCAACTCGTAGTCGTGGATCATCCCGCGGGCACCGAGGTTTACCCGACCAGCAAGATGGTCCCGGGCCGGCCCTTTCCTCCCCACGAAATCGTGACGTTACAGCGGCCCATCCCCCTTCGTTCCGCAGTCCGCAGCGATGGCCTTGACGTCACCGATCGACTCCTTCAAGCCGATAACCATTTCGTCTCCCCGGTCCAGCTTCGCCCCGAACCCTTGCGCGGCCTGGCTGAACCCTACTCCATCACTCTCGATTTCGGCCCGCTCGATGACCAACGCCCATTGGTGCTCGGTATCACGGCCTGGCTTCGCTTTGGAGGCGGGTTGGCCAACGTCGCCGCGTCTCTGGACCCGGATCTTCCTTTCCCCTTTCCCACCCTCGAAGTCGAAACCGCCCCGGACCATTTTGAGCCGGTCGCCGTGACGGTGGGCACTCCCGCGGGGAAGACCAAGCGGATGGTGGTGGATCTCACGGGAAAGCTGCCGGCCAACAGCCGGCGCCTCCGCATCAAAACCGCCTACGAAATGCATTGGGATCAAATCGCGCTTTTCGAAAAAGCCGATCCTTCAACCACGCGTGTTGTTCGGGTGGATCCCGAGACCGCGCATCTCTACTGGCGGGGGTTCAGCGCCTTCGACGATCTGCCCTGGTACCTCCCGCTAACGCCCCTATTCGATCAGGTCCACCCTGCCCCGCTCTGGCGTATTACACCCAAGGGCTGGTGCACCCGGTATGGAGATGTTCGCGAGTTGATTGCCCGCCGTGACGATGCCCTCGCGCTATTGAATGGAGGCGACGCGCTTGCCCTGAGCTTCAAAGACGATCAATTGCCACCCAAACCCAGCGGCGCCCTTCGCACGTTCTTCTTCTGTTCCTCGGGCTGGGACAAGGATTCGGACTTCCACTGCGCCAAAGGTTGGCTCGTCGATCCAATTCCCTGGCATGGTATGGATGATCAACGCTATGGCCAGGACCCCCGTCCGGTCATCAATGGCGACCACTGGATCAAAAAATACAATACCCGCTGGGTGGGACCCTGGACATTGTCGCGTGCGGAATGAGCGGCCCACTGCCGCGCTCACCTGAGCGCGGAGATGGCTCTTCCGTTACTCCCTCTGGCGCAGGTCTCCAATCCTTTGAGTGCGAGCACCTGCGCTGTCTTCATGGCATCCAGGCTTCAGGCTTCGTGCCACCATTTCAAAATGAGCTTTGTATAAAGTGCTTACGTCATGCGAGCGCAGGGCGGGGTTTGCCCACCACCTCGCCGCTCGCGGTTTGAATTGTCAAAGATCGTCAACGTCTCAAACCACGTAACACGGCGCATCAAGTTTCACGTACGGAATGCCGAGCGCAGTGATCACGCGGTCGCCTCGGCCTTCCGCCGGTCCCAGCGCGATGAAGATCACCTGGTCTTCATCGTGATTCATGATCTCACTCAATTCGGTCTCCAATTCAATCTTTTCCGACGGGTTCAGGTCGCACTCGAACACGGAAAATTGCAGGTGATCGCCGAAATTGCCGCAGGTCTTGAACACCCTTCGGAGCCGCTTGTCGTTGGCAATGTCGTAGCAAACGATGTAGGTCGTGCGCATAGAAATGGAAAATGGAGAATGGAGAATGGAAAACAAACGGCACTTTTCAACTTTTCTTTAGCCCCGGGCATATGTAGGGTCAGTGCACCAAGGAGGTATCGAACAATGGACACAGGAACCCGGCCGCGTCGCCGTGACCTGCGAGAGCGCACGTTTAAGTTCGCGCGTCGCATCATAGGGCTTTACGTGACGCTTGATCGTGGTGTATTGGCGCAAACCCTCGGCAGACAATTGCTGCGGGCGGGAACATCCGTTGGCGCCAATTACCGCGAGGCTGATCAAGCACGCTCGAAGGCGGAGTTTGTTGCGAAGATTGGCGATTGTCTCAAAGAAGCGGATGAGACGGCGTATTGGCTCGAGCTCATGGCCGTGGAAGCTGTGGCTCTAACCGCCAAACATCCGATTTGATTGACGAAGCCGGCCAACTAGTAGCCATCCTCACCACCATCCTGCGCCGTGCCAGGGAGGAATGACCAGTCAGCGCGCCATTTTCCATTCTCCATTTTCATTCTCCATTTCCTTACCGTGTCACCATGGGAACGTATTCCCTGAGCTCCCCGGTGAGAGTCTTGGCCAGCAGGCGTGCCTGCAATTCCAGCGCACGGCGGTAGCTGACTTTGTAGTCGAACAACGGGTGGGTGATCAGTGAACTCATGCGCTGTTCATACGGCTGGAAAAATCGCTTTCGTCCGGACGCGGTGAGATTTACTGCCTGGCCGGCGCGCACGAAATCCTTGTCCAGCACGCCCGCAATGTAATGGGCGACGGCAGAACCAACCTCACGTTTGCGGCCCGGCACAAGGTCGCTGAAGAGAGCGAATGACAGTTCGCGCCCGATGGTCGCAAACGTATTGCCGTTGAAGAAAAGGAAAGGAGCTTTTCGATGAAACCCGCGGAAACGCTCCAACGTTTCGGCCAGGCTCAGGACTTCCGCGCGGAGCGTTTCCCACTCTTGCGCGCGCGCGCTTCCAGTTTCCGAGTTAATTCCATGCTGTGCTCGACCTCTTGCGCACGCTCCTCGGTTGATGCCGACGACAGACTGCCAGTCCCAGTTTTTGACAAAAGCGGCTCGGGTTTGAAGCGGTGAACGGACTCCTCCGCCGCCCGGCGAATGTCATCTGCCGTCAGGTGCTCCAGCAGGTCCAGGCGCAGTTTCATTGGTCATAAGATAGTTCGCTCCGCCCACCGGCTCAAGGTCGTTTCCAATGCCGCGACCCGGCCGGGACATTGTCGTGCTATCCACGGTTTTATTCGAGTTTGGCGGTCCCGAGATTACCCAGGCCCAGCGTGAAAGCCAATCCGCCGTTTCAGCGGTTCGGGCGGTGGAAGCAGCAACGGCCGGATTTTCTCGTAGATGTCGCGCAAAGCCCCGTCGTGCGCGAGCAGGGTCTTTTCAATGTGCGCGAGGCGCTTCTCCAAGGCCGTGTTGGCGACCAATTCGTTGCGCAGGCGCACAAACGCGCGCACGACGTAAACACTCATGGCCACAGTCCTCGAACTGTTGAGAATGGTCGCGGCCATGATAGCGCCGTGCTCGGTGAAAACCCTCGGCAGTTTCCGCCGTCCGCCACGTCCCTTTGATGTTCCAATTTGGAATATCAAAGCCTCGAACTCACCTGGTGACAGAATGAAGGTGAAGTCTTCGGGAAATCTTTCCAGGTTGCGTCCGACGGCTTTAACTGATGGCGACCCTCCTGCTTATCGTATCGAAAGCCAGCAGTTTCGGCACGACGAGAACTGGGAAATTTTGTTGGCTGCCGCCAGTCAACGCGCACAGCCGCGAGGCACTTGCTACTTCATCGTCCACTTGATCGATGAACCAACCGACGAGCGTGGCACAAGACCGTCGGCGGACACCTACGTCCGCCTGTAAAGCAGCGGCCAAAAAACGGGTTGCGTCGCTAACCTCGATCTTCGTGATTGTTGGGTATGGTTCATTGTTTGTGCCCTTCCGCAAAGTGAACGAATCACGGACGACCGGCTCGGTCAGGTTGGAATGGAGTGTTTGAATTTGCGCGCGACTCAGAGGTTGGCCGTCAATGAGAATGCGCCTCCGCCATCCTAATGACTGCTCCCAATGCAGCGTCACGCGTTTGTTAGCATTGAATCGGGTGAAGGCAGCGAGTGCGCCGAGGGAGGCAAGAAAGCCGAGGAGTGTGCCGCCGTCGGGGCCAGCGCCGGGTTGTAGATGCGCGTTGCGATTCTCGGTGCTCATGGTGATTCCTAGCGGGCGGAAGCGACGTGATCGGCGAGGCGGACGATGGCTTCAAGCCAGGCGAGGCCGTGACAGCCGAATTGCCGCTGGAGCCCGGCGAATTGATCGATCCAGCCGCTGTCGAGACGATGCCAGTAATGGCGGGCGGCGACGTGGCAGAGTTGGCCAGACAATTCACGGCGACGGTTTTGCCGAGGCCGGTGGGGATGTTGATGAGTTGCGACCGACATTCGATGCCAGCATCGCCCCCCGCCAGGCGGCGTTGGTAGTCGTAAACCGAGTTGCCGGTGGCGGCGGTGAAAAAGTCGTTAAAGTTCATGCAACGGGCTCCGAGTCTATCGATGGGGATTGGACAAAAGCTGTCCAAGCCACACTTTTTTCACTCCGTCCTGGAGGGTTTCCGGGCGGTGGTCTTGGTGTGGTCCCGTTGAAATGAATCGGTGACGCGGCCGGCTCAGTCGGCGAGCGCAAGCGCCACGCGATTGGACGCCTTGGAGAGGCCTTCGGGCAATCGGACCTGCCAACGGCTTTCGCTATCGTCCATCTTCAGAAAGAGGGATGCTTCGCACGGTGGATAGTCGGCGGGTGATGCGACGACAACAAAATCGCGGCCCATGTGCGTGATGGGGAAGGACGCACCGTTGATCAAAAGCCGCATCTCGGCTTTGGCCGAGTGTGCGCCGTAATTCTGTTCCGCAATCATGAACGAAAACCAGCGGTGGAAGAAGCTATGGCGGCATTTGAAGGACTCGGAGTCTATTTGCTGGATGTGTCGCCGGGTAACATAGCGTTCCTCGATTGATTGGATCGCTTCGTCGGTTTGTTTTCCTTTCTTTTCGACCGTGGTGAGGGCCTCGAAAACTTCGCGCGATCAAGGATTCTAGCGTTCGCCACGATGCACCCGACCCGATCCGGAGATCGAAGAATTAACGGTGGGTGATCCGTAGTAGGTCACATCGCCGCTTCCGCTCACCCGGGCATCGAGTTGACCGGCCACCTGGAGTTCGGCATTCCCCGATCCAGAGATCGAGACCTTGGCTTCTTTGACCTCGAACCCGGACAACTGCGCGTTGCCCGACCCGCTAATGCCAATATCCAGGGAATCGGCTTGGCCGCCGGCAATGTCGAGGTCGCCCGAACCGCTCACCTGGAAGCTCACCTCCCTAGCGGTCAGCGTGCCGAGCACAATTTTCCCCGACCCGCTGATCCGGCTTTCGAAACGCTCCGTGTTCAAGCGGTCCATCTTGGCATGAAGCGAACCGGACAGGTGCAGTGCATCCAGCTCCTTCACCTCCAGGGTATAAACCGGCGGTTTGGTGAAACGGAGATTGCCCTGCTTCCAGTCAACCCTCAGTTCACCGCCGGAGACTTCCGTGCGCAAGTAGGGCAGTAGATTATCGTCCGCTTCAACGCGTAAACTCTCAGTGGCGCCCTGCGTGATTCGCACACTCCCAGCCCCACCAAATGACACCGCGTGAAATCCGCTCACTTCCCGAGATTCGGAGATGATGTTCCCGCTCCCGGGGATGGCCGGGTACATGACACAGCCGGAGTTGATCCAGGCGAGTGCCAGCAAGGCCGGCAAGAGCCCCATCAAACGCTTCATGGTCTGGAATGAAGACGAGGAATTCATGATTTTTCGGATTCGAGTTCAGGATGCCCATATATACACACCAAGCGATAAAAAAGTTACATCCCCGGGTTGCGCGGCGTCGGCGGCGGTTCGGCGGGAGGGCGTAATCCCGGGTGAGCCGCCCTATTTTCCCGAAACCCCGAACACTTCTCCGTCATGCGCAATCGCATTGGCATGAACAGCTTACGGCCAGTTAGGAATACCGAATAACCGCGATTCACCCAACAGCCATCCGGCATTCGAAGCCGCTTGAACTCAATGTCACATTCTTGAATGGACCCCAAGATTCCAAGCCACCCCAGGGAGAACCCCTCAATCAGCCGAACCTCCATCTTCCCCACTTCGAAATCCGCCTCGTCGACCCAAAGCCTGCCGGCCAGGCGATTCAGAATCTGGTCCTGGATCCTTTGGGCGGGCGGCAGGCCAGCGCGGGGCGCAAAGTCCAGGACCAGCATCGTTCGATCCTCATAAACCTCCCGCCGTTCTACGGTGAAATGGTAACGAGCCATCAGTTCGCGGTTTACCCAGGTCTCCTTTCGCTCTGCCATCGACTCGAAATCGCGATCGGTGATGCGCCGCCGGAATTCCCGCTCCCGGAGATCTTCCTTGCGCAGTTCGGACGCGGACAAGGATTGGCCTTCGATCCCGATCAATCGGGAGAACGGGAAGCCCTGGATCAGGAAAACGCGATAGGTCTTTTCGGTGGCATGGAGCACCTGGTTCTTCGCATCCAGTTCCTCAACTCGCGCGCGTTGCTCGTAAATGTAAGAACACCCTTCGGTATCTTGGGCCACCCGAACGGCGCGATCAAGGATCTGATCCACCACCCATTCCGCCGTGGGAAACTCCGAACTCTCAGCCGGCAAAGCTGCCGGGATCGCGACGAGGGCGAACCCCATCGCCGCCAATGCTCTGATGTGAAGGCGATCGGGGGTTTTAGAGCCGCAGGGTCCGACGCTTACGCCTGCAATGACGAACCGCATCCTTGATGATCCAGTGGGCATGTTCGAGGGCGCCACGGGCCGCCGACTCGGTTGCACCGCTCAATTGCCGGACGACGCGGATGGCGCGCTCACGGAGCTTCGCGTTCGACGGGTCCAAGTCAACCATCAAGTTGCTGACGACCTTGCCGAGCCGGACCATGGCGAGTGTGGTGAACAAGTTCAAAATGAGTTTCGTCGCCGTGCCGGATTTCAATCGCGTCGAGCCGGTCAGGATTTCCGGACCGACATCCGGTGCAATGATGAGATCGGGACGATTGCCACGGGGCGCCACAGTGAGCGGATTAAAGCAAAGAAGGATAGTTTTCGCACCTTGCCTTCCGGCCTGCCAGAGGGCGCCCCAGACGAAAGGGGTGCGGCCGCTGGCAGCGATGCCAACAACGACATCCCGATCCGTCACGCCCCGCAACCGGATTGATTCGGCGCCGGATTGAGGATCGTCTTCGGCGCCTTCGACCGATTGACGAAGTGCTGGAGCACCACCCGCGATGATCCCCTGGACCTGGTCGGGTGAACTGCGGAATGTAGGCGGGCATTCACTGGCGTCGAGCACCCCGAGACGCCCGCTCGTGCCGGCACCGACATAGAACAGTCGCCCACCGCGGTGAAAGGAGCGAACGATCCACTTGATGGCGCGTTCAAGCTTGACGCGCTCGCGCAATAAGGCGGGGATGATTCGACGGTCTTCCTGCAACATCAGCCGGATCGCCTTATCCAGCGGCAATGCGCTCAACCGCATCGAGCGCCGGTTTCGCTGCTCGGTGGGAGAGAGGGCAAGCGCATCGAGTTCCGGCCATCGAATCAAGTTCGGAGCGGAAAGGGTTGGGGGGTGCGTTAACCGTGGGGTTGAGCCATCACCCATCGCATCCGAAGAGTGGATTCGGGCGAGTTCGATCGCCCCCCAAACCCCGGCCCGGGGGAGTCGGCGCACGATGGCGCCGGGCAGCAACGCACAAATGCGTCGGCGAATAAGGTTGGCGTAAAGAGGTTGTTTAAGCAGGGCACCCCCGGCGAGGATAATCTCAACAGGTGTGCCCTTATTCCGCACCTGTTTCGCGCAGGCAAAGGCATCGTCGGCGAGTTCCACCGCCGCAGCGCGGACAATCCGGCGCGCAATGGGATCCGCGGGATAAGCGGCAAACACTTCAACAGCGAGGGCGGCAATCTCCGGTTTGCCGGCGTGTTGAATCCAGTCCACCCATTCCTCCGGGGAGTTGGATCCGAGTTTTTGGAGGAGGCGCAGGCCAAGGGCTGAGAGCCGATGCGTCCGGTCGAAGTGCCGGAGCGTGTCCTGGAGGCCGAAAAGACCAATACTGTAGGCGCTACCGCGATCGCCCAGCAGATGACCCCACCCGCCCAGTTTTACGAAATTCCCTGCGGGACTTCGCCCATAACAACAGGAGCCGGTCCCACTCAGAATCAGGACGCGGGCCAGGTATTCCATTCCAGGCTCGTGCGGTTTGGGGCCGGCCGCCATGAGCGCCGTTTCGAGGTCGTTTGTGGCGTAACAAGGGACTCCCGGCCAGGTCTTAGCCGAGGCCTGGCGAATCCGTTGACGGTCGACTTCGGTTCGCGCGCCAGCCAAGCCGATGGCGATGCCATCGGGTCCAGACAAGGCGCGGCGGAATGCGTCCAACAAGCTTGCCAGTTGTGCGTCACTCAAAAGGCGAATGTTGGCGGGGCCTCCCTCGGACTCGCCGACAAGTTCGCCGGCGGCATTGGCCAAGACCGCCCGCGTGTGGGTCGCACCTCCTTCGATTCCGAGAAGAAGCCTGGGATGAGCACCGGCGGACGCTATGGCCATGACCGGAGTATTTTCACTCTGGCACGGTTTGCAAGCGTCCCCGCTTGGAATTGGCTGGCGATTGGCGTATGTAGTGGAGACATGACCGAGACTGAAAAGGCGCTGCACACGACACTGTCGGAACTGGACGCGGCGGCGAAATCGCCGGCGGATGGGACGGCCCGAAAGCAATTGTTGCCGCTGTTTGAGCGGATCGAGACGCTGACCTCCGCCTTGCCACCGGACACCGATCGCGAGCTCCTCCATTTCTTGCATCGGAAGAGTTACGCCAAAGCACGGGAGTGGTTGGATGAACGAATGCGGAGGGTGTGAGCCGGCAAGTCCAAGGACGCGCGGGGCGCGTCCAGGTCGTGCGGCCAATCGGGTAATCCGGCGAGGTCGTAAACCTCCAGGCGCATGAATAGTCCCGAAGATACCATCGCTGCCATCGCGACCCCGCTGGGCGAAGGCGGCCTGGCCATTATCCGCTTGTCCGGGCCAGAGGCCCTGGCCGTCGCCGACGGCTGCTTCGTCCCCGCCAACAAGAAGGGCAACCTCTCGTCGGCCACTACTCATACGATCCATTACGGCCGGGTCGTGCGGGATGGCAGGTCGGTCGACGAAGTCCTGCTCAGCGTGATGCGTGCTCCACGCACCTTCACCCGCGAAGACGTCGTCGAGATCAGTTGTCATGGTGGAATCATTGCGGCGAAAGCAGTGTTGGACACGGTCCTGGCTGGAGGCGCGCGCCTGGCCGAGCCGGGCGAGTTTACCAAACGCGCATTTCTAAACGGGCGCCTGGATCTGGCACAGGCCGAGGCGGTGGCCGATGTCATTCACGCGCGGACCGAGTTGGCATTGGCGGCAGCGAACGAACAATTGAGCGGCAAGCTATCGCGCCGCATCGGGGATTTGCGGGGTGGCCTGATGCGCTCGTTGTCGCACATCGAAGCACATATCGATTTTCCGGAAGAAGATATCGACCCGGACACGCGGGGGGCGCTCCTGCAGCAGCTCGCCCGCAGTCTGGATTTCATCGGCGAACTGTTGCGGACAGCGGATGAGGGACGAATTCTACGCCGGGGAATTCGCGCGGCGATTGTCGGGCGCCCGAACGTGGGAAAATCCAGCTTGTTGAACCAGTTGTTAGGAAATGAACGGGCGATTGTATCGCCCATTCCGGGAACGACCCGGGACACGATTGAAGAAACGGCGAACATTCGTGGATTACCCGTGGTGTTTATCGATACGGCCGGTTTAAGGAACGCCGGGGACGCGATCGAAGAAGAGGGAATTCGCCGAAGTCACGACAGTATGGCTCGAGCGGATTTGATCATTCATGTCCTGGACGGCGCGGAACCATGGGTTGCGGATGATGAACGTTACCTGGAACTTTTCGCCGGCAAGAAACGCATTGTGATCCGGAACAAGATCGACCAGGCGCAAAAACTGGTATTGCCTCACGATCTCGAGTTCAGTGCGTTGCCCGTTTGTGCGTTGACCGGGTCGGGCCTGGAGGCATTGAAAGATGCGATTCAACAGATGGTCTGGGGCGGTGAACTTCGCGCCGAAATGTTGCCCGCGATGATTAATGCCCGCCATCAGAACGCTCTGGACCGCGCTCGAATCGCAATGGATCGCGCGATCTCAGCCATGCGCCAGGATCTGAGCCTGGAACTCGTCGCGCTGGATCTGCGCATCGCGGTCAACGCGGTGGGAGAAGTGGTCGGACAGACATCCACCGAAGATTTGCTGGATTCGATCTTCAGTCAGTTTTGCATTGGGAAATAACATGGCATCCCACGGTCCGCCTCAGTTTACCGCCATGACGGTGGCCCTCATCCTGGCATGCGCCGCCGACGTCCCACGGGAAATTGCGCCGGGAGATAAGGAGGCCACAGCCGACACTGAGCCGACGAGCGGATTAGCCTACATTCCCGGCGGCCTGCTGCAAATGGGCGATCATTCCGGCGCAGGCTATCCCGACGAACGCCCGGTCCACCCCGTGCCGGTGAGCGGATTTTTCATGGATCGGACGGAGGTCACTTGGGCGCTGTGGCAGGAAGTCTACGCGTGGGCCTTGACCGCGGGCTACGTATTCAATAATGCGGGATTGATCGATCGCCCCCCGGCGGCGGACCATCCAGTCTCCAATGTCACCTGGTATGACGCGGTGAAATGGGCGAACGCGCGTTCGGAGATGACCGGCCGCAAGCCGGTCTATTACATCGATCCGAGCCACTCGACAGTATATCGGGCCGGAGAACACCGCATACCCTCGGCAGCGGTGGATTGGGAGGCGGATGGTTTTCGACTGCCCACGGAAGCGGAATGGGAATGGGCCGCGCGCGGTGGGTTGCAGTCTCAACACTACCCCTGGCCCAGCCCGGGGAAGAGTTTTGAGCCGCTGATCGATGGAAGCCGGGCCAACTATTGGAAGAGCGGCGATCCCTATGACGACGCCCCGGTCTGCGCGAGCACGCCGGTGGCCTATTACCGCGGCGACCAGCAACCTCCTGGGGCGGATATGGCCAACGGTTATGGGCTCTATGACATGGCGGGAAACGCGGCGGAATGGTGCTGGGATTGGTATGACGACCAATGGTATCCCAACCGCAAGCGCGCATACCCGACTCGCGCGGTCCTCCGCACGGTCCGGGCCGAGTAATTCGAGGCGGAAGCTGGATCAGCAGTGATAAATATTGTCGCGTGGCCGTGCGGTACATGAGCGATCCGGGCTTTCGCTGTCACTGCTATGGCTTGCGATTGATCGTCCGCCGCTAGTGGTGTTACGCTCGGCAACGACGGCGTCCCCATTTCACCGCCCGTCCAAGACATAACGCCATACCGCGACTCCGGGTTGTTCAGAAATGGCAACCGGCAATCCATCGTTCAACAACGTCTTCCCCGCAAGCTTCGCCGTGGCGCCGGACCCAAGCTCCGTCAATGTATAGCTCGCGGCAAGGTCCAGTCCCCGAAGCGGGAAACGGGCGGATTCGTAAAAGCTCTGGGGCCGCCGGAATACTTCGACCACGCCTTCTCCCGACTCCGGACGATCGAACTGCCAGGCCATCCAAGCGGTGTCATCCCTCGTCCAGGGTGTGAGCGGATAAAAGTCCCCGTAAAAATCCGGCGCGATCGTCCGCCATGCGGCGATCAGACGGCGCAACGTCACGTAGTCGAGTTCGTGAAGACGCACGTCGATGCCCAAGCCCAGACTGGGAGCCACGTTGCTCCAGAACGCATACGGTTCCACGGGGGTTGGTCCACTGCCGTAATAGGACGCGTTGCGCGTGGCGACGGTCCCCGTGCCGTGATAGGGCAGCCAGAGCGATATCCCGTAGGTCATGCACTGATGACCCACCGCTTCAAAAGCATAGTCGCTCCGCCAAAGCGGCACCGAGCGGCGCATGGTTTCGACGTCATTCCGTCGACCGCCACTCGCACAGGAATCAATGAGCATGTCCGGATGCCGCCGTCTTAACTCGTCCCAGTAGGCCAGGTAGCCCATGATATGCCCGATCTCGGTGATGCCTTGCCGATCGTCGCGGTCGGCGCCTCGCCAGTACTTGAGCGGGTCCATGTTGAAATCCTGACGGTAGAGATCAATCCCCTGGCTGGTCAAAAGGCCGTCAACGTGTTCGGTGAGCCACTCCCGGGCGTCGTTGTCGCCGAGGTTCAGCAATCCGCCTTGGGCCCCGCCGAGGATCCATTCCGGATGATTCTGCGCGAGCCAGGTGCCGGACGCGACCCGCTCCGGTTCGAACCAAAGCAGAGTCTTCAAGCCGAGGCGGTGGGCGTGATCGCTCACGGCCCGCAGCCCGTGCGGGAATCGATTCGTGTCCACTTCCCATGTCCCCACCCGCGGCCATCCGCCGCCGTGATTCACATACCAACCGGCGTCCATCCACCAATAATCCAACCGTATCCCTTCCGCCGCGTAACGGTCGATGAACCACACCTGGTTTGTCTCGTTGGCCTTGATCATTTCATCATACTGGCGCGAACTCGACGCCATCAACTGGGGCTGGGGCAGCTTACCTCCAGGGCGCGGCATGGAATGCGCCATCATCCACCGACGCCACAAGTTCTGACTCCGAATCCAGTCGCCCTTCCAAAACAGCAGGACGATGAGCGGGCTCCGGACCTCTTCACCCGGCAACAGCGTGAAACGGGTCTGTTCCTGGCCCGCTTCGACATGCAGCGTTCCGGCGTCGCGCGTGAATGTCGAGAACCACTGGCCCGGCCAGCCGATGGCCGTGATCACGCCGTGGCCATTCCATTCCAGGTTGTAATAGGACCAATCAGTGCTCGTCGGCCGGCCGCCGCCACCGCCGAGCCGTTGCGTCACTCCCGCGCCCAATACCGTCTCCCGCGGGCCGTAATCATTCCCATTTGCCGGCGACCCCACGTTGTGGTGAAGCCGGAACCTGGTGCTCTTGTCCCCGCTCAAGACCATGTCCAATGCCCGGATCCTTTCGAGGATCGGCGTATTCGTCTTAGCGGTATTGCGGAAATACAACGTCCACTCGGTTACCGGAAAATCATGATACTCGACTGCCACGCATCGCACTTCCAGGCCAGTCGCCGGATCCGCGTAGGCCAGGACGCGCTCCGTACGTTGGTCGTCAAGTCGGCGCGTTTTCGTCGAAATAGGCCACTGAGGGAACAACCCGGAGGAGGGGCGACCGCGATAGAGCAAGGAAAACGGGGGCGTTCCGGGTGACCAGGCCTGATCGGGAGACGCTTCCAGCGGCAGGTCCTGGAGCCGGATTTCCGCGCCGCCACGCAGCCGGATGGTCGCTTCTCCCCAGATCGCCTGATCCCAACTCCGACCGTCGCCAGCATCCCCTACCGCGATCTCGAAATCCGACGCCCCATCCAAAGGCACGTCGATGGAAAGTGGACCATCGGCCAGGCGTCGGACGCCGGAGACAAAAACTTCGCGGCCGCCGACCATGACGTGAAAGGTTACCGAGCCGTTCCCATTGAGCGCGCCGCGCCGGGTATCGTCGTTGTTCTCAAGACCGACATCCGCCTGGAATTTTTCTCCCGCGGCACTCAGTTGCACTCGCAGTCGCTTATTCGAGTTGAAGGCGACCCCGTGTCGGTAGATTCGATCCCCGATTTGGAACGGCGTCCCTCGCCACGATTGCCCGCGGGAAAGCCCGTCATCAACGTCCTGGGACACGATCTCCAGGTGCGGTAAAGTTGGAACCGGCATACTCCCCCACAACGGATTGAGATAGCTGTCCCGCAAGGAAAAGTCGTCTGGCCCGGGCGCCACCCCATGCAGTCGGACGACCACGCTCAGTCCGATGCACGCAATACGCCATAGGGAAAGAGGACTGGACTGGCCGGTGTTCATAGGGGTCTATCGTCCTCTGCAGGTCCAGCCTGTCAAGGGCTTGAACGGAAAGACCCGGTTTGCTGTGGGTCCGGCACGGCCTGGGTCGAGAGCAGGCGAGATTCATTGGGCCTTCAACAGGGCCGAGCCATCACAGGTATCACAATGAAACCCTCAAGGCCGCATCGCCACGGGCGCTACGAGCCGGTTCTGGACACTCTTGAAGCGCCGGACCACGTCCGCTTACCCCATGTCAGCGCCGACTCACGTCGGCGGCTACCCACTCCGTAGCCGCGCTCGTCAGAGCGCGCGCTGACCCGCTCCGCCGAACCACGTCCGCTTACCCCATGTCCGCGCCGACTCACGTCGGCGGCTACCCACTCCGTAGCCGCGCTCGTCAGAGCGCGCGCTGACCCGCTCCGCCGAACCACGTCCGCTTACCCCATGTCCGCGCCGACCCACGTCGGCGGCTACCCATTCCGTAGCCGCGCTCGTGAGAGCGCGCTGACCCGCTCCGCCGATCAGTCCGCTTACCCCAAGTCCGCGCCGACTCACGTCGGCGGCTACCCACTCCGTAGCCGCGCTCGTGAGAGCGCGCTGACCCGCTCCGCCGAACCACGTCCGCTTACCCCATGTCCGCGCCGACCCACGTCGGCGGCCCGGCAATGGATCAGCTGCGGTTCTGCCTGCGGAACCAGTCGATAAATCGGGGAATGCCTTCCTCGATTTTGACGCTCGGCTGATAGCCGAGCCTTTTCCGAGCCTTGGTAATATCGGCATAGGTGATCGGGACATCGCCTGGTTGAACCGGTTGCCGGTCGATGATGGCTTTTCGCCCGAGACCTTCTTCCAGGAGTTCGATGAGTCGAGTAAGGGTGACGGTTTGAGATTCACCCAGATTAAAGATCTCGTATCCGAATTCCTGCAGAGTGCACGCGATCACGCCATCGACGGTATCGCTCACATACGTATAATCGCGCGCACTCGAGCCATCGCCGAAAACCGGAATGGATTTGCCGTCGCTGATGAGCCTGGCGAACTTGTGGATGGCAAGGTCCGGACGCTGGCGGGGACCATATACGGTAAAAAAACGGAGCATGGCGATATCCATGCCATAGACGTGATGATAGACGTGGCCGAGCGCTTCGCACGCGAGTTTGCTGGCTGCATACGGCGAGATGGCATTGAAGATCGGATCATTCTCGGAAAAAGGCACCTTCGCGTTCACTCCATACACCGACGAAGAAGATGCGAGGGTGATCTTCTTGATCCCGCGTGCGCGGGCAGCCTCGAATAGGTTAACGGTGCCTTCGACATTCACACGCTGATACAGCGCCGGCTCATGGAGACTGGGACGAACACCGGCCCTCCCGGCGAGATGGATGATCTGATCGAATCTGGCGCCCGCGAACAGCTCGTCCAGGCCAGCCCGGTCCGTCAAATCTCCAAATACGAAGGTAAAGGGTCGCGCCAAAGCCTGCAGATCCCGAAGCGCGGCGCGCTTGAGGTTGGGATCATAGAAGTCATCGAGATCGTCATAGGCCCAAACCGAATGCCCGTCCCTGAGCAATCGATCGCATACATGCGATCCGATGAAGCCCGCTCCGCCGGTGACCAGGAAGTTCATGGTCGGCAGCCTAACAACGGTCGGACAGGCTCGAAAGTGATTTCCACATCCATCCCTGAGGTTGTCACGCGCGAAGACAAGCAACGTCGATGCGTGAATAGCCGCTGAGCTGCCTCGCCTCAATCCGGCATGGCCCGGTCAGCAGGTCGGCCGTTGGGCGGTGTGCCATCGTCCTTCATACGTAACTGCGGGTCAGGCCTGGCTAACGCCGCAAGGATTACAGTACATCCAGGGCCCAGCGCCGCACTCGCTTCAACGCCACAACTGCCGGTCGAGGGAACGCATCCCCACCGCTTCGCCCACGTGATCAGCGGTGATGCGGTCGGCACCTTCGAGATCCGCGATCGTGCGGGAGACTTTGAGGATGCGATCGTAGGCGCGGGCGCTGAGGTGGTATTCCGCCATGGCCGACTGGAGCAGGGCCAATGTCGCTTCGTCCAATGCGCAATAGGCCTTCAACTCGCGTGTCCCCATCCGCGCGTTGCAGGTGACCCGCGGACGATGCTTGAACCTATCCTGTTGGACCCGGCGCGCGGCGATGACCCGTTCCCGGATGGTGGCCGAGGGTTCGCCGTTTCTCTGGCTGGTGATGTCCTGGAACTTCACGGCCGGCACTTCGACGTGCAGATCGATCCGATCCAGCAGAGGACCGGAGACGCGGTTAAGATAATTCTGGATCTCGCGCGGCGAACAATGCGATTCGCCGGGCATTTTGCCGTCGGGGGTCGGGTTCATCGCGGCCACCAACATGAATTGCGAGGGAAACGTGACCGTGCCGGCGGCGCGGGAGATGGTCACCCGTCCTTCTTCGAGCGGTTGCCGGAGCGTTTCCAGGACGTTGCGTTTGAACTCGGGCAGTTCATCCATGAACAACACCCCGTGATGGGCCAGGGAGATCTCCCCGGGGGTGGGATTGGCATTGCCACCGAGCAACCCGGCGTCGGAAGCGGTATGGTGCGGGGCTCTGAACGGACGCCGGGTAATCAGGGCCTGGCCGGGTTCGAGCAGGCCCAGGATGCTGTGGATCTTGGTCGTCTCCAGGGCCTCGTCCAACGTCAACGGCGGCAGGATCGTCGGCAGCCGTTTGGCGAGCATCGACTTGCCGGTGCCAGGCGGGCCAATGAGCAGAACATTATGCGCCCCGGCCGAGGCGATTTCGAGGGCGCGTTTGACCGATTCCTGGCCTTTGACCTCCGCGAAATCCAGGTCATCTTCGTGGGGCCGGGCGAACAGTTCGCCCAGATCAATGCGCAGCGGGTCGATGGTTGTTGCGCCCTCAAGGAAGGAAACCGCCTCGCGCAGATTCCGGATGGGGATGACCTGCAGATCCTGGACCGCGGCGGCCTCGGCGGCATTGTCGACGGGCACCAGCACACCCAATTTGCCCGCCGCTTTGGCATGCAGCGCGATCGGCAGCACACCCTTGACCGAGCGCACCGCACCGGTGAGCGCGAGTTCGCCGACCATGACGAAATTATCGAGTTGATCGGAGAGGAATTGTTCGCTGGCGGCAAGAATTCCGACGGCGATAGGCAAATCGAAGCTGGGTCCTTCCTTTTTCACATCAGCGGGGGCGAGGTTGATCGTGGTCCGGCCCATGGGAAATTTGAAGCCGGAATTGTTGAGAGCGGTGGTGACCCGGTCACGCGCTTCTTTGACCGCGGTGTCCGGGAGGCCGACGATGATGATCAAGGTTTGCCCATAACCGGAATCGACTTCGACCTCGACCGGGAATGCATCTATCCCGTTAACTGCGGCGCTACCCACCTTGGCGAGCATGACAACAGGTTTATGCTCGAACGGATCGGCAAGGGCAATCGTGAAATGCGTCCGTCCGCCAGGCGCCCTTGAACTCGGGTCAGTGCTTCGCTCCGGCGGATCGACCCTTAGTGGTCTGTTTCATAAATACGGTTACGTTCGCGGCCAGGGGTTTTTCGGCCAGACGAGGCGCGAGCAACGAGCATACCCGCAGCGGTCTGTAAGGCGCGAGCAACGAAGTCTGGCCGAAAAAGAACGGCCGCCCGGAGGGTTGCGCCGAATTTGGCCTGGGGCGGCGTTGCTCGGTCGGTCGAGTATCGCAGGGGATACACTCTCGCCCTCGCGCCTTGCCTCAGGCCAAATTGGGCGCAACGAACGTGACCGTATTTATGAAACAGACCACTTAGCCGTGTCTATCGGGCACAAGCACACGTAAAGCGCGAGGGGCGACCTCAAGTTCTGCCGGCAAATCCCCGACGCATTCGCCATCGAGTTGGAGTGGCACGCGCGAGGTTGAAGACAGGCGCAACCGCTGAACCCGGAAGTCGCGCGATCGTCCCACGCTCCCGATACGACCGGCACAAAGCCCGAACAGACAAGCAATCGCAAGCCGCGGATTGGCCTTCGGGAAGACCCGCACATCCAGCAGGCCGTCTTCGAGCGATGCCGCCGGGAATACGGTGAACGGTCCGCCGTAGAATCTGCCGTTGCCGATAAGCACGAGTTCGCCCATGAACGTTTGACCGTCGGCCTCCACCGTGATCGGCGCCTGGCGTTCACGCAAGGCGCGCAACGCGGCCGTGATGTAAGCGAAGTAACTCACGCGCTTCTTCCATTGCAAATCAACCAACTCGGTTGCCCGGGCGTCAAGACCGGCGCCGGCCAACTGGACTGAATGGCGGCATGTGGTCTGGGAATTGGTCGCCAGCCGAGCCCGGAGAACATCGACCGCCCGCTCACGGCCAGCCTGAATGATCCGCCACGCCCGGTGACAGTCCAGAGGGATGCCGAGTTCGCGGGCAAAGACGTTGGCGGTGCCTAACGGGACCAGGCCCAAACAAGTCCGGGTCAGGCCGCCGGGCACGTCAGCGATCCCGTTGAGCACCTCGTTGATCGTCCCATCGCCGCCGGCGGCGACGATGACTTCCATCCCTTCGCGGACCGCCTCGGCCGCGAGCCGGCGGCCATCGCCCAGGCAAGTCGTGGGCCGGTGCAGGCAATTTGCGCCCAACTCGCGGAGTTCCTGCCGAAAATGGCGGGCTTGGTCGCCTTTGGCGGCGGGGTTGAAAACGACGCAAATGCGCATGGCGTTTCCTAGCCCGGATTATTTGTGCGCACAAGCGTTCCGTGGATCGAACTTCGATCTGCATCCATAGGCCGGGCTCTGGAATCCTGGATCACGGATGGCATTGCTGTCGAATTGCGTCTTCACCGGACTGGGTATGCATCACTATTCCCGAGCCGGGTTCCGAAACGCGAAGACCCGCCTGAGACGCAGGGCGAACCCGAAAAGAATCATCAGAACCGAAATGACCACCAGGTACAGCGCCATGGTGTCATAGACAAAATGCTCGACCTGGTAGCGCCACGGCCAGTGTCGCACCGGGTTCTCTGTGCCGAAAGCGACGACGAAGAACGGCAATAGAATCAGGGCAAACCAGGCAGCATAACGGCCCGTCTCCCGGCGATCAAACCAGGCCCAGCGACCGGTCCGTTTGCGAATCAACCAGGCATACGAGAAAGCCAATACGCCCATGCCAAGCCCGGAAAGAGCCACCCAGAGCACCCGAGAGAAGTAAAACCTTTCGCGCTCGAACGCGGCGATTTCGCTCCTCAGTCCGATAAGATGGGGCACGAGCATCTGCGATTCATGCGTCAGGCCATCGAGCAGGATATGGCTGCAGGCGCCGATCCAAACGGAAACCGCAATGGAGCTCCAGGAATGCACGCGGCCCCGGCAGAGCGGCAAGAGCACCTCGCGATGGGGAGCGGGCAATCGGGTCGCCAACGGTTCGCGAATCATCCGGAAAATCCAGTATGCCGCCAGCCCGACAGGCAGGCAGAATAATACGCTGCCCATGGCGCTGTGGGCGAAGCGTGAACTGCCTTCGAAGTTCAGGCCATAACCGACGTCCGGGGTCAGGCACCCCAGCATCATCGCCGATAAACTGAGCCATTTGAACTTGCGCAGCGGCAACACGACCGCCGTGTGAGCTAAAGGAAAGGGCATGGCGAAAACAAAGGCGCGGGAACCCGGTGACGCGCGACGACGGGAACCGGCAGTCTCCTCTCCCGACGGCCTGGCCGCGTAAGAAACATATCTACTTCCATCTTCATCAACTCCGGCTGAGGCAATCTCATTGCCAGATCCGCGAAGGACAACGTGCCACAGAGTATTCCGGCGGTAAAGCTTTCCAAGTGCCGGCGGGACTGGGACCAGGCACACGCCAGGCCTTGAACTCTCGCTTCGACATTCGATCTGTCCTGAGTTATTCAGCCGGCCATGCGCCGGATCTTCGACCTGCTGACCAACTCCTTTCCGCTCTGGGTGTTGCTGGGCGGCGCGATCGCCCTGGTTCATCCGTCCTGGGTGACCTGGTTTCGTGGGCCGATGATCGTTTGGGGTCTGGCGGTGATCATGCTCGGCATGGGCCTCACCCTCAGTATCGAAGATTTTCGCCGAGTCTGCCAAATGCCGAGGGCGGTGGCGACGGGGTTCTGCGCTCAGTACCTGATCATGCCGTTCCTGGGCTGGAGCATTGCGCATTTGTTAAACCTGGCCACGCCGCTCGCCGTGGGTTTGATCCTGGTTTCATGCTGCCCGGGCGGCACGGCTTCCAACGTGGTGACTTATATTGCGCGGGCGAACGTCGCGCTCTCGGTCCTGATGACCATGAGTTCGACCCTCGGCGCGATCGTGATGACGCCCTTACTGACCAAATGGCTGGCGGGAACCCTGGTGCCGGTGGATGCCTGGGGGCTCTTCCTGAGCACCCTGCAAGTTGTGCTGTTCCCGGTGTTGCTGGGGGTGGGACTTCATCATGCCGTGCCCCGGTTGGTGCGGACGATCCTGCCCGTGGCACCGCTCGTGTCGGTGATCACAATCGCATTGATCTGCGCCAGCATCATTGGACAGAGCGCCAATGCTTTGAAAGAGTCGGCGCCGGTTCTGTTGGCTGCAGTCGGTTTGTTGCATGCCGGCGGCTTTGGTTTGGGTTACCTCTTCGCGTGGCTCCTCGATTACCAGGAACTCATCCGCCGCACGATCTCGATCGAGGTGGGCATGCAGAACTCCGGGCTGGGAGCGGTCCTGGCCCGACAACATTTCGCCGATCCATTGACCGCCTTGCCGTGCGCCATCTCCGCCACCCTCCACTCCGTCATCGGCAGCATACTCGCCGGTTGGTGGAGGATGCGAAAGCTCTGATCGAGATCTGCTTGCCTGCCGCAGGATGTCCCGCTCACCGCGACCAGCCTGATTCAAAAAGGCCGGTTCAGCGACAATTCCCACGCGCCGCGCAGGCCGGTCCGTTTCAATCCCGCCTGGCGAGTACATCGCGTTCGTATCGCCGCACCTCGTCGATCCAGGCCATGCCGGCCGGCACATCCGATACCGTGCAATAATAGTCCCACACGGCCCCCGCCGGGCCGGTCTTGATTTCCTCGAGTTGGGCGAGGCGGGCGGTGTAATCGCCGGAGACCTCAAGTTGACGGAGCCCCGGCAAAGGCTCGAGCAACGCCAGCAAAAGCGCCTTGAGAAGTGAACGGGCACCGATCACCCAAGCCGCCACGCGGTTGATGCTGGCATCGAAGTAATCCAAACCAAGGTGTACCCGCCCGAGGTAATCCCCACGCACCAACTCCTGCGCAATCGCCTCAAGTTCGTCCGTGAGCGTCACCACGTGATCGCTGTCCCACCGCACGCCGCGGCTGACGTGCAGCAGGATCTCCGGCAGCCAGGTCAGCACCGCGCTCAATTTGTCTGCCAGGCTCTCCGTCGGATGATAATGCCCGGCGTCCATACAAAGGAGCTTCCGTCGTTGGAGCGCGTACCCCAGGTAGAACTCGTGCGAACCGACTACGTAGCTTTCAGAGCCCAAGCCGAACAACTTCGGTTCTACCGCATCGAGGTTGTCCGACGCCCGAAGCGGCGCGGCAAATACTTCATCCAACGATTCCGCCAATCTCTCCCGCGGTCCCTTTCGATCCACCGGCGTGTCTTTGTAACCGTCCGGGATCCAGACGTTCGTCACACACGGGGTCCCCAGGGCGCGACCCATCGCCGCTCCAATCCGACGGCAGGCAATGCCGTGATCGATCCAAAACCGGCGAATCCCCTTGTCCCGGTGCGACAATGTGAAGCCATCGGCCGCCTTGGGATGCGCAAAAAACGTGGGATTAAAATCCAGTCCCAGCCGATGGGACTTCGCCCAATCGATCCATGCCTTGAAATGCCGGGGCTCGACTTGATCCCGGTCCACCTTCCGCCCTCCCGTCTCGGCATACGAGGCATGCAAGTTGAATCGATGACGCCCCGGTATCAACGCCAGTGCCTGCTCAATATCGGCGCGCAACTCGTCCGCGGTCCGCGCCTTCCCTGGATAATGCCCGGTGACGGCCAACCCGCCGCCCAGGTCCATGCCGGCGTTTTCAAATCCGCCCACATCATCTCCCTGCCAGCACTGAAGCGAGATGGTGATCCGTCGCAGGCGGTTGAGCGCCCGGTCGGTGTTTACTCCAAGGGCGGCATAGCGCTCGCGGGCGAACCGGTAGCCGCGCTCGATGTTGGATGCTGCAGGGGGCATGGCGTTCAAATCCTTGTTTTCAGGGTCCCACTCCCGTTCGAGGAATCCGCTGGTTCAGCGTGACCACTCGGGTCGTTCGTCGCACAAGACTACATCCCCATGATCTGATAACCGCAGTCAACGTAAAGGACCTGCCCCGTCATCGCGGCGGCGCCATCACTGGCCAGAAAAACGCCCGTGGCCCCCAGCTCATCCGGGGTCACATTGCGCTTCAATGGCGCTCGCGCCTCATAATGCTTCAGCATCTCATTGAATCCCGAGATACCGCGCGCCGCCAACGTATTAACGGGACCGGCGCTGATGCAATTGACTCGGATACCCTGCGGACCCAAGTCATACGCGAGGTAACGGGTACAGGCCTCCAAAGCGGCCTTGGCCACTCCCATCACGTTGTAATGGGGCACGACCTTCTCGGCGCCATAGTAACTCATGCCGATGATGCTGCCGCCATTCGACATCAGCGGAGCGGCCGATCGCGCCAGGGCCACCAGGGAATACGCGCTGACGTCCAGCGCAATTCGAAACGCCTCTCGGCCCGTCTCAATAAATTTTCCCTCGAGCGCCTCCTTCGGCGCGAAGGCCACCGAATGCAACAGCAAATGCAGCTTTCCCAGCTTGCCGCCCACTTCGCTGAACACCCGCGCGATCTCCTCTTCCCGCGTGACATCGCACGGGAGGATCAGTGTGTCGGCCCCGAACGTCGCCGCCAATTCCTCCACGTTCTCCTTCACCCGATGCCCTTGATAGGTGAACGCCAGTCGGGCCCCGGCGCCATGCCAGGCCTGGGCGATCGCCCAGGCAATGGACCGTCGGTTGGCCACGCCAAACACGAGACCGATCTTGCCCGTCAACGCGCCTTTGGACCTCTCATTCATTGAACGGAGGTAGCAGTAGGGAAATCCCCCCCGGAAGGCAAGGGAGAATCCAGCAACCCTTCTCGCCGCCACCCCCGCCAACGCAGCCCCACAATCGCCACCCCGCCGGCAAACAGCAATCCCGACACCGCCCATGCACCCGCCGACGCATACGTCGGAAACGAAGCCAGGGCCGCCGCACCGATCGCCGGCCCGCAAAAGATACCCACGCCAATCGCCGCCTCATGAATGCCGCCGTGCTCACCCTTGGTCTCTCCCACATCCATGGAGTAAAAGAGCGACGAGTAATAGACCAGTCCAACGGCCGCTCCGAACGCGATCTGCGCCAGCAATACCGGCCACAACGCGCGCGACAGGAGAATGATCGCAAAGCTGGCCAACAATAAAACATAGGCGCTGACAAACCAGCGGAACCGGTAATGCCAGCCGGGCCATAACCACAACGCCGCGAATGCGCCGAACCGCGCAAAGAACCAGAGAGAACAAAAAAAACCCGCCCACATCGGCGTCAGGTCATGCCGCCTGGCCAGACCCGGTATCACCGCGATGATGGTGTTGATCGCCACATAAGCGAACGGATTCGCCAGCCAGGCCAGCAACAAAAAACTCCGGGCCCGACTCCGGCCACACTTCCCCGTCGGCGCCTCCAGCGGCGCGCCCAGATCCTTCACCGGTGCGGAAAGGATCGACTTTTGACTCGCCCGTTCGACCCATCCCACAAGGAACAATTGGAGCATGTGCAGGCTTGCCGGGATCAGGAAGAGACTGAGGGCCCCAAGCGATTCCAGCAATGCGCCCCCGGTGAAATAGGCCAGAGCGCTGCCTCCCGCCCAGGTCAGGTTATAAATCCCAATCCGGCGCGGCAGCGTGCGCCTTGTCTCTCCCTCGCTCACCAGCGCCTCGAGCGTCGGCCACGTGAAACACATCCCGATGGTCCAGATCACCATCACCGCCCATTGCCCCACCAGACTCCCAACCCCCGCCCCGACTGCCAAGGCTGCCCCCATTGTGCCAAAACCAAGCCGCAAGGATCGGAAATAACCGAAGCGCTGCGCGAACCGCCCGCCGTACAACGCGGCGAACATGTAGGTAAAACCGTTGGCGGCGGACAGCAGGAGGTTCTCCAGGTTTCCATAGCCGAACCGGTCCCGCATGAAGAAAAACAGGTAATAGAAATAGAACGCAGTGGCGAAGGCATTGATGCCTTCCAGCGTGTAATAACCTGCCTTCAGCCGGTTTTGTGTCATCGACGCGCCCGGGACCACCCCGGCCTTGCCAGGCACTGGCATGCATTCGCGTCCATGTGCGTCTTCAAATCACCAACCACACAAGACCCACTGCCATCGCGGCGGTCGAACAAACAATCATCAACTGTCGATAGGCGCGTTCGCCCGAGATGGCCAACCGCGTCGCCATCTGGCCTACGGCAAGCGCAAACAACGCCATCGACGCGACGGTGCCCACACCAAACGCAATCAGGTATGCCGCCGCCTGTCCCGCCGTCGGAAGCGCCAACACCGGCAACACCCCCAAAAAATGCGAGCTGCCAGCGAGGCCGTGAAGAATGCCAATCCCAAAAGCGGCATGCTGATGGAGGTGCGCCTTCGGATGCTCATGTTCCGTCCTGGCCGAGTGCACATGCACGTGCACATGCGCTTCGCCATCGTGTTCGTGCTGATGCAAATGAACGCGATGCCGCAACACCTTGCGCATTCCCCACACGCCGATCCCAACCAGCATCACCCCCACGAGCCGTTCTCCCCAGGACGACAGGAATTCCACCGGCACCAAATCTCTGAGCCAGAGCGATAGCAATCCCACCACCCCAACCCCGGCCGAATGCCCAATCCCCCAGCGAACCCCGGCCCGCCACGAACCACGTTGTCCTCGCGCCGCCAATGGCGCAATCGCCGCCAAATGATCCGGGCCCGACCAGACATGGATCGAACCGGCGAAAAAACCTGTCAGTGCAGCAAACATATTCGTAGTTGGAACCCGCGCTCGAACGACGCTCAACACTGCCCGAGAGGTCTCTCCCTAGCAAGAGAATCGACTCATCGGTATCGCCTTCCCGGGTTCGGCCTCCTAAACTGACCTCATGCGATTCCTGGCTCAACCCGACACAATGCAATCCGCGGCCCTGGCTGCGGGTGTGACCGGGCTGTCCTGCTTCCCCCGGCTTTGGCTCTGGACCGAGCGACCAAATGCGCTCTGGTTTATGGTCACCCTCCTCCTCCTGACCTCCTTCATCCTCTGGTCCTTTGTCTTCGGCTGGTATCCCCCGTACACCGGCAGGCGCGTGTTTCGCCTCCACCTCTCGCGCCGGGCCTGGCTCGCTGCCTCAGCCTTGGGAATCGCCAGTGCAACCGTGGTCGCCCTTGCGGTGGACCCCCGATTGCGCCTGCTGAGCCCCGATGATTACCCGAAATCACTCGCCGATTGGCTCGCCGGCACGCTCTTCAGCCTCACTCTCGGCCAGCTCTTTCTCTGTTATGCGCCCCTCGCCCTGTTCCTGCGGCTGTTCCGTCACCCCGCGGTGGCAATCCTCCTCACGGTCCTGTTCGGCCAGTTTTTGCTCGGGCTTCAGTTGGAGAGCACCCCTTTCGAAGCCGACCTCCCCTTCACCCTGATGCTTTTCGGGCGCAGCGCATTACTCGGCTTGGCTGGGGCATTTCTGTTCTTGCGCGGCGGGTTGTTGCTGGGCTCCTTGTGGTCCCTGCTCCTGGAAGGCCGCCTTCTGTTTCTCTAAGTGGTCTGTTTCATAAATACGGTCACGTTCGTTGCGCCCAATTTGGCCTGAGGCAAGGCGCGAGGGCGAGAGTGTATCCCCTGCGATACTCGACCGACCGAGCAACGCCGCCCCAGGCCAAATTCGGCGCAACCCTCCGGGCGGCCGTTCTTTTTCGGCCTGACTTCGTTGCTCGCGCCTTACAGACCGCTGCGGGTATGCTCGTTGCTCGCGCCTCGTCTGGCCGAAAAACCCCTAGCCGCGAACGTAACCGTATTTATGAAACCGACCACTAAGAGCCCCGATCGCTGAATCAGCGAGTCTCGCCGAAGCGGTCTTTTTCACTCGGCTGAAGTCTTTTGAAAGATCGCGCATTCCCCCCGCGTATTACCCGTAGAAGCGTAAGAGACTCATCGCTACGATCAACATGACCGCGAAGGAAAAACTTATCCCAACACGAACCTCCCTCTTCGAGCGGCTCAAGGGATGGGGCCATGAGTTTCACTGGCAGCCCGTCTTCAATGTCCACTGGAGACTCATCTATCAGACCGCCCTCGCCGCCGGCCTGAATGATGCCGAAGCCCAGGATGTCGTCCAGGAAACGATCATCGCCGTATGCAAAAAGATGCCCTCCTTCCAATACCAGGCTGGGACGGGTTCATTCAAAAACTGGCTCCTCCGTCTTACCCATTGGTGCATCGCCCTCCATCACCTCCAACACCGACGCCCATCGGGCCAGTCGAGCGATTCTGTGACCGGCAGTGGCCAGTTGACCACCGAACTCCCCGAGGCGCCCGCCGACGCGGAAGAACGCTGGAATCGCGAATGGGAGAAACATCTCGTTTCGGAAGCAACCGAACGTGTCCGGCTTGAGGCCGATGCCCTCGAGTTCCAAATTTTCGATCTGCGGGCACGTCAGAACTGGCCAGTCCGTCGAATCGTGCAAACGCTCAAGATAAACCGAGCCAGGATTTATCTCGCGAGGCACCGCATCAAACGCCGGATCCGACAAGTGGCGCGCAATCTTGGCGACATGACCCCGCGTACCATGAATCAGTTGCAGGCGTGGTGACTCCGTCGCCTTCCCGGGTCAGGCTTGCTCCGCATCCCAAGCAAGCGCAGCTTGTCCGCCGTCGCGAGAATTGCAGAAGGACACACGGCGCGCTCCGTTTCGGTTGCGGCTCCGCCGCGCTGAGTGATCCGTGGTGCCGCCAGGCGACGACCTGCGGTCGAACCACGAATGACCCGGATCACACGAATAAACCAGAGAGGGAACTCTACGAGCCCCTACCGAAGTGGCGCCAAGCGGTCAGACGGCCTCCCTGTCCTTAGTCACGCTGCTGCTCGCTCTCACGAGCGCGACTACGAACCCGGGCGTAACCGCCGACGTAAGTCGGCGCTGATCTTTCCTGCGCAAGCCCATCGCGCAATCCCTGTCAGCGCGCTCGCACGAGCGCGACTACGACCCGGGCGTAGCCGCCGACGTAAGTCGGCGCTGACTTTCCCCGCGCAAGCCCATTGCGCAATCCCTGTCAGCGCGCTCTCACGAGCGCGACTACGGACCCGGGCGTAACCGCCGACGTAAGTCGGCGCTGACTTTCCCCGCGCAAGCCCATCGCGCAATCCCTGTCAGCGCGCTCGCACGAGCGCGACTACGGACCCGGGCGTAGCCGCCGACGTAAGTCGGCGCTCACTTCTTTCCCGCGCAAGCCCATCGCGCAATCCCTGTCAGCGCGCTCGCACGAGCGCGACTACGGACCGAGGTTGCAGCGGCGCAGTTGCTTTTTCGCCGGGGCCTGCTTTTCTAGACGGCGTCGATGTTGTTGGTGACACGCCATCGCCGTCCCCATTGGCAAACATTGCTGGTGCTGGGGAGGGTATCGAATCTGCCGACGGTTTGGTCGAACTGTCTGGCGGGCTGGTTGCTGGGCGGAGGTGGAGCTTGGCTGGACTTTCTATTCCTGGGGCTGGGAGCATCGTTCCTCTATCTGGGTGGGATGTTTTTGAACGACGCTTTCGACCAGGAATTCGATCGTGCCAACCGCCGCGAACGACCCATTCCTTCAGATCAAATTGAGGTGACCGAGGTATGGCGTTGGGGTTTCGGGTGGTTGGGTGGGGGGATCCTCATGTTGTTGTTTGTGGGGTGGGCGCCGGCGTTGCTGGGGGTTCTTTTGGCGGGGGCGATCCTGCTTTATGATGCGCTGCATAAGTTGGTCGCCTTCGCGCCGCTGTTGATGGCCACGTGCCGGGTTCTGTTGTATTGGCTGGCGGCGGCTTGCGCAACGGAGGGAATCACGGGGCTGACCTTGTGGAGCAGCCTGGCCCTGGGAAGTTATGTGACCGGACTGAGCGTCTATGCCGTCCACGAACGAAGCAAACGAGGATTGCCCTTCTGGCCGGCTGGGTTATTGGCCGTCCCGCTGATCCTGGCGTGGGCCACCAATAGTGGCGGGTACAGCGCGCGCGCGATGCTTTTCGAACTGCTGGTCGCCGTTTGGCTGGTCCGTTCGCTGCATGCGGCCTTGCGGCCCGTGAGCCCCAATGTGCCGCTGGCCATCGGCGGTCTGCTGGCCGGCATTGTCCTGGTGGATTTGCTGGCGGTTGCGGGCGGAGAGACCGTTTGGGTGAGTGTGGCCTTCCTGTCGTTGTTCGCGGTGGCGTTAATCGGGCAACGATTTGTGCCGGCCACCTGAAGGCGGGATTTTTTACTTTGCGTTATCGATCGGCGCTCTGTTATGGAGACTTGGTGACCGGAACCACGCCGAGTTTGCTGCTTTTGATCCCGGCGCATAACGAAGAGCAACGCATCGGCCCCGTGTTGCGAGAGTTCGCCGGGCATTTCCGCGGGCATTACCCGGGCATATTCCAAATCGTGGTGGTGCTGAATGGATGCCGGGACAATACCCTGGCGGTGGTGCAAGACGCGGCGGCCGAGTTCCCCGAGATCCGGTTCCTGAATTTCGCGGCGCCGATTGGGAAAGGAGGCGCGCTGATCGAGGGACTGAAGCTGGCGCCCGGCGCCGATCTTGTGGGGTATGTGGACGCCGATGGTGCAACCGGACCGGGGGCCTTATTGCGTTTGGTGCATTTGGCGGCTCAGGCGGAGTGCGTGATCGGATCCCGCTGGCTGCCCGGCTCAGTTCTGCACCAGACCCAACCACGATTCCGTCGATTCGCGAGCCGGATCTTTCACGCGATTGTCCAACTCCTCTTTGGAATGCATATCAAAGACACGCAATGCCCGGCCAAAGTCGTGCAACGGGCCGCGGTTGAGCGGGTACATTCGGCGCTGAGCATTGCGGATTTGGCCTTCGACGTGAATTTGCTCTATGCCTTGAAACGGGCGGGTTTCCGGATCATGGAGGTTCCGATCGAATGGACCGACAAGCTCGGCTCGCAAGTGACGCGCAGTTTCTTCCGCTCGTCGTTGACGATGTTTCTTTCCGTGGTGCGGTTGCGGCTGATTTACTCGCCGTTTTACCACTGGTTGAGGCCGTTCAGGCCGCTCGAAGTCTGGGTTTACGGGAAACTCAGGGCCCCCGCGCCTCGAACCGGTCCAGGCTCCGAATCGTGAACCAACCGGCGCAGAGCAACTGGAGAATACTAAACCCTCCAAGCGTCTGCAGGATTGCCCGAAACGCAGCGGCCGGTTCAAGAGATAGCAACAGCGGACGGGCGACGAGCAACGTCGTGCCATAGGCGAGGGCGATCGCGGCGGCGGGATAAGCGACGGTGAACCGTTCGAGCGCGAGTAAATTGGCTACGAGCACATTTGCCAGCATCAGAGGCAGCAGGCACCAGGTAAACCACGGAACCAATGGCGCGGCGGCCCAATACTCCGGATTCCGGAAGTAGATGATCTGGAGCGGCAGTTTCGGGAAAAGGACACAAGCCGAGGCCGCGGCGGCGCCCATCAATGCCGTGGCCATGAAGGCATGCTGCAGAACCCGGGTATTCCGGGTGAGCGCCGCGCTGCGCACGATTTTGGGAAACATCACGGCCGACATCGGCAGCAGGAACGTGATTAACGCCAGGCCGATCATGGCGGCAGGCATGTAGCCAGTGGCGGATTGGTCCGGCGGGAAAACGCCGCGGACGTAGGGAACATCGAAGATCATCATGAACTGGACGGCCCCTATCGCAATGGTGAGGGGCACGGTTTTCCGCAACCAGGGACGCCAGCGCATGAACTCGCCAGGCTCCAGCAACAGTTTGCGGAACAACCATCCCCCCAGTGCGATGGAGAGGCCCGTGCCGAGCAAGGCACCCGCCATGCCTCCGGCGGCCTGGCCGCCCAGGGCCAGAATGATCCAGACCAGAACAAATCGTCCGATGCCATCGAGGATCAGGACCCAGCCGAGGCCGAGGAAGTGTTGTTGGCCCTGGAGCACGCCGCGCACGAGCGGGGCCCACAACGAGGCAAGGCCGATGAGCAGCGTGCAGTACCACGCGCCCGGCTGGGTGATCTTAAACAGGCTCATCCAGTAATGGCTGCCAGCCCAGGCCACCACCGCAACCGAGAGCCAGAAAATAAAGGTGATCTTCAGCGTCGTTCGAACGGTGTGCGCCAGTTCATGGTGGTGCCGGGGTGAGATCGCCGCCGCGGTTTGTTGGGCAAAGATGATCTGCAAACCCGCGGAAGGAATGCTCATGAAGAGATAGACCCGCAGCAGCGTAAGCCACAAACCATACTCCGCCGGGTCCAACCACTGGGAGACCACAACATGGGTGGCGGTCATGAAGACACCGCTGGCAACCGTGGCAACGACTAACCATCCGCTCTGTCGAAAGAATGTTAGACGCGATTCCATGGCGGACTATGGCGTGACGGTACCGCTCCTCGCCTTGATCCGTTCCAATTCCACTTCGATCGGAGCGGAATCCGGTTTCCTTTTGAGCGTTGTAAAAAGGCCGCGCCAGAAGCCGGCGCCGTAGCTCAGGTGACTGAGCAGAATCAGGGGTGGAAGCGCGATTCGCTGACCGGATGAGAGCCCGGGGTAAAGGACAGCCTGAAGGATCAGGGCCAATCCATAGGTGATCCAAACCCACACGCATTCCGCAGGCAACCACGTTGTCGCCAGGACGACGAACCAGAAGAGCGGAGGGGCAAAATTCAATATCGAACCGGCGGTGGGGTGAAGCCGGAATTGTTCGGCGCGACCACGGCCGTAGTTGAAGAGCATCCGAGTAAATGCGGACAGGCTGGAACGCGGACGGCGGTGAATCTTGAGATCCGGGTCGTACCAGAGGAGTCCGCCCTGGCTTTGTAGAGTGTCCATCAGGGCATTCTCTTCATTGGGATAGAGGGCTTCGTCGAAACCGCCAGCGGCGAGAAATGCGCTCTTTCGGGTGAGCAGATTGCATAGGATTAGTTCCTTTTCGCTGGAGGGCCGGCCCTGGCCAAAGGCGCGGTAGCGGGCGCAACTGGGTCCAAAGGCCAAAGGGCTACCCATGACGGCCTGAAAAGCCCGCTCCAGCCACGGTGCGTTCGGCGGGCAAAGGGTGGGCCCACCCACCATGACGATTTCCGGTTGTTCAAAGTGGGCGATGGCACGGCGAAGGTTGTCTCGAGCCGGACGGGAATCGTCGTCGAGGAAATAGATCCATTCGCCTTGCGCGTGACGGACCGCGAGGTTTCGTTGCACCGAAGGTTGCCGGCCGCGGGCGACGAGAATCTCGATCGGGCCGAGCGGGCATTCCAGGTCGAGGGCGGCGGGCACGGCTTCGACATTCGTCTGACCTGCCCGCGCGGGGATGACCACAGTAACTGCCGCTGGTACATCGCTCATGGCAGGGACTGAAGGAACTTTTGCAGGAGAGCGGTCCCCGCTTCCAACTGGCGGGTGGCGATCCATTCATTGGGGGTGTGGGCCTGGGCGATATCACCGGGACCAAACACCACGCTGGGGATGCCGCCATCGGCAAGCACCGCCGCGTCGCAGAAGTAATCGACGCCCAGCGGACTCGCCTGCCCGGCGAGGCGCATGAATGCTTCCACCAGCGGCAGGCGTGCATCGGTTTCGAGGGCGGGACAAGGTCCGCCCCGAATGAAGTCGACCGAGGTATGGAGTCCGTGTTGCGCAAGCAGCGCGCGGAGTTCTTTGCGGACGGTATTTTCGCTTTCGCCGGGCAGGGTTCGACGGTCGACGTCGATGGTGCATCGGTCCGGCACAATGTTGGGTTGTGAACCGCCGGCGATGACGCCGACGTTTATCGTGGGCGGACCAAGGAGGGGATGACGCCTGCGTCGAAGTTGATCGCCGTAAGCGGACTCCAGTAAATCGACAACGCGAGCCATGAGGTGCACCGCGTTCCTGCCAAGGTCCGGCCGCGCACCATGTGCCGCTTTGCCGCGAGCGAGCATTCGCAACCACACGTCACCCTTGTGCGCCGTAACCACCCGGAGCTTCGTGGGTTCACCTACGATCGCCAGATTGGCCTTGAACCCGGAACGCGCCAGGAACCGGGAACCGGCCTGCGCATTCTCCTCGTCCACCAGTGCAGCGAGCATAATTTCGCTGTGCCGCGGGCGAGTGCCCGATCGAGCCACGTTCAAGAGCGCGGTGACCATGCACGCAATGCTGCCTTTGGTATCGCAAGCGCCTCGGCCATAGACCCGGCCCTTCCGCAGATCCGGTTCAAACAGGGACGATGCATCGCCGCCCACCGTATCCATGTGCGGAGCGAGGACGACGCACTGTTTGATCGCGCCGTTGGGTGGCAGGCGCGCGAGCACATTAGCGCGATTCGGGGCGACCTCCTGTATTTCGACCTCCAGCCCGGCTCGAGCGGCAATAGACAGCAGGAATTCAGCGACACGCTGTTCCCCGCCGCGCGGATCGTTTGGCGGCAAAAACGCGGGATTTACGCTCGGAAGCGCGATCAGTTCACGGAGAAGTTGGACAGCCTGATGCATGGGTCATTCCCTGCGGGAATTGCGAGGGAGCTTAGCCGCCGGTATCGGGAGTGTCGAGAGTCGTCGAATTTCCGGCGGCCGTTCTCATTTTGCCATTCCTGGGAGCGCCGGCATCCCTGCGGCGCATCCGATTGCCGGCCGAGCGTTCCAAACCAGTGCGCCTGCCGATGAATCGTCGCGCGTTTTGGCGAGCGGCGCGATCGGGCGGACCGACCGATCCACGGAGTTTGACGCATCCCTTGCCAGGTGTTACAACCCTCCGCCGTGACTTCGCACGCTCATCGGTTCCAACCCCGACCGGACGCCTGCTTCCCCACATGAAAAAGCCCACCCCCAAGCACCGTCGAATCCTCATCAAACTGAGTGGCGAAGCACTGGGCGGCACGGAAGGAGTGGGCATTTGTCCCGAGGCCATTCATGACATCGCCAAGCAAATCGCGCAGGTGCGAACGCTTGGCGTGCAGATCGTGATTGTCGTCGGCGGCGGGAACATCTATCGCGGCCAGCGCGGAAGCGAACGCGGCATCGAACGCGCCACGGGCGATTACATGGGAATGCTGGCCACGGTCATCAACGCCCTCGCGCTGCAGGATGCCCTCGAGAAGATCGGGGTTGGCACCCGCGTTCAGACGGCGATCACCATGGCACAGCTGGCCGAGCCGTTTATTCGTCGGCGCGCGGTCCGCCATTTGGAGAAAGGGCGGGTGGTCATCTTCGGTGGGGGGACCGGGAATCCCTATTTCTCGACCGACACGGCGGCGGCTCTGCGCGCGAATGAAATCGGCGTTGAGGTTATTCTGAAGGCCACGAAAGTGGATGGCATATACGACAGTGATCCGCTCAAGAACGCGAAGGCGATGCGTTATTCCCAGATCACCTATCTCGAGGCCCTCCAAAGACAACTCAAAGTCATGGATTCCACCGCGTTCTCCCTTTGCATGGATAATCGAATGCCCATCATCGTGTTCGACCTGTTCAAACCCGGCAATCTCCGCCGGGTCGTCCTCGGTGAAAAAGTGGGCACCCTCGTCACGGCTTGAGCGCAATGCGCTGCCGTGCGATGTAATACGACCCGTCCGCGACCATCGCGATGGGCTACACGGATTCCAACAGCGTCGCGGGGCGATTCGGCGAATGGCGCCGCCTCGCGGCCGAGTATGCGGGACTGGCCTCGGCGCTGGTGGCGTTGATCGCCATCTTCAGCCTCACTACGGATCACTTCTTCAGCCTGACCACCTTCCGAAGCATCGCCAATCAGATCCCCGCTGCGATCCTGGTGGCGACCGGAATGACACTGGTCCTGATCATCGCCGAGATTGATCTCTCGGTGGGTTCCGTCTTGGGATTGGCGAGCGCGGTTTTGGGTGTCGCGATGGCGCAGCAGGGTTGGCCGCTCTGGCTGGCTGTGCTGGCTGCGCTCACTGCCGGCCTGGTCTGCGGGGCGTTCAATGGTTGCGTCTCGATCCGTTGGCGCTTGCCATCCTTCATCGTCACTCTGGGCATGCTCGAGATGGCCCGGGGTGGGGCACATTGGCTGACTCGTTCACAGACGCAATACCTGGGGTTGAGCGTGGCGGGGTTGGCCGGGACGTCGATTGCCGGGCTGTCGCTCCCCTTCTTATTGGCGATCGGGGTCGTCGTGTTCGGACAATTGATCCTTACCCGAACCCTATTCGGCCGTTATCTCATCGCCATCGGCACGAACGAGGAAGCGGTGCGGCTCTCTGGGATCGACCCGCGGCCCTATCGATTGGCGGTGTTTATGTCCAGCGGGTTGCTCGTGGGAATGGCCGCCGTGATCGACACTTCACGATTTCAATCAGCCAATCCCAACGCCGGATCCGGTTTCGAACTTCAGGCGATCGCGGCGGTGGTGATTGGTGGAACCAGCCTCATGGGCGGGCGCGGCTCGGTGGTGAGCTCGTTATTTGGGGTCTTGATCATCGCCGTGTTGAATCATGGCCTGGCGGCGGTGGGCGCGCGCGACGAAATGAAACGTCTGGTGACTGGGCTGGTGATCGTGGCGGCCGTGATTGTGGACCAATACCGGCAACGCTGGGGAGCAAACGAGGGCTGACGACGAACGTCGCGCAATCCAATGCGAGGGCCTTTCGCAGTCGGCGGCATACAGCTGAAAAATAATAGTTGACTATATGGTCCAGATCCGTAGCTTACCTCCGTGATTCGGCGTAGGGCTGAATCGATATCGACAAAGATGGAATTATGGGCCGTGTCAGCAATGCCAAAGAGAGACTGATGGATGCCGTCCGCCAACTGATCTGGACGGGGTCTTATGGCAGCACGACCATCGACCAGATCTGCGAGAAGGCCGGCGTCAAGAAAGGTAGCTTCTACTACTTCTTCGATTCCAAGGCGGATCTCGCAGAAGTCGCGCTGGACCAGGAGTGGGAATGCCGACGCCCGGAACTGGACGCCATCTTTTCGCCCACGGTCGCGCCGCTGGAAAGGTTAAGGCGGTATTGTGACTACAATTACCGGTTTCAGGCGGAAATCCTCAGCAAATGCGGCTGCGTGTTGGGTTGTCCGCTGTTCTCGCTGGGCTCTGAAATCAGCACACGAGAGGACAAACTCCAGAAGAAAGTCCAACAGATCCTGGATCAGAAGCGCAAGTACCTGGAATCGGCGATCCGGGACGCGCATGCGGCAGGCCTCATCCAGGCCACCGATGCGGCTCAAAAAGCGCGGGTGCTCTTCGCCTATTATCAGGGCCTGGTAACGAATGCGCGTATTGAGAATCGGTTGGAGGTTTTGAAAGACGCGGTCAGAGGGACCTATGATCTGTTGGGTATCGAAGCACCGGTAACACAGCCGGGATAGCGGTTTTTTTTTGATCACACATTTGACTAAATAGACAACTACAAATTACACCCTGCTCTTATCATGAAATCGAATCTTATCTATCAGTCCTCTTCCCGTCCGCCAACCGCTCGCGCCCACGCTTCCCCTGCCCGTGCTGTTTCCACCGCCGCTCTCATCAATCATGTGAAGTCCGATATTCTCTCCGAATTCCAGGCTGACCTCGCCGAATACCCACAACTCCTCCGCCTTGCCCTTATCGAGGCCGAGGCCCTCGCCTGGCAAACCGACTATCCGCATCTCCTTTTCCCGGCACTCGCCGCGGAGAAAGCACAGACCATTGCAAATTGGCGCACACACCAAGAGCAGTTGAAACAATCGCCCCTTTCGCTTGCGGCCTGAGATGCTCTCACGCGTTAAAAACCTTCAAACACCAGGAATCATGAGTTCCAAACAAATTGCTGTCGTTGCCGTCGCAGTACTTGCACTGGGCGCCGTCCTCCTCGTGGCCGGACGCGGCCCAGCCCCAGCCGCTCCACCGCCGGTTCCCGCACCTTCGGTGACCGTCGCCCCGGTGGAGGAACGCGCGATCGTCGAATGGGAGGAGTTTACCGGCCGGACTGAGCCGGTGGAATCAGTGGAAGTGCGCCCGCGTGTCTCCGGTTACATCCAGGAAGTGGGATTCCAGTCCGGGCAACTGGGTGAAGAAGGGCGAGGTGCTCTTCGTGATTGATCCCCGCTGGCACCAGGCGGAGTTCGACCAACGTGAGGCGGAAGCGGAACGAGCCCGCGTGCAGTTGGACAATGCCAAGCGCGAGGCGGACCGGAGCGCGCAACTGCTGGCCACCAAGGCCATTTCCAGGGAGGAAGGTGACGCGCGCATCGCGCACTACAACGAGGCCAAGGCCGCCTTGCTCGCCGCGGAGGCCGCGCGCGACTCGGCGAAGCTGGATCTCGAATACACGGAGGTGCGCGCCCCGATCGATGGCCGAGTGAGCCGGGCCTTGTTGACGGCGGGCAATTATGTCAGCGGAGTTGCGGGCGCGGCATCGCTGCTGACCACGATTGTTTCAGTGGATCCCGTGTATGTGTATGCGGACATGGATGAGGATTCTCTGCTCAGGTTCAATGCGTTGGCGCGCGACCAGAAACTGGAAACCAACGGCGAAGGCCATATCCCGGTCGAACTGCAATTGGCCGACGAAGAGTCGTTCCCGCACCGGGGTTACATCGAGTCTTTCGACAACCAACTCAACCCGGACACGGGCAGTATCCTCATACGCGCCGTGTTTCCGAACGATGACGGCCGGATCGTGCCCGGGTTGTTCGCGCGGATTCGCGTTCCGCTGAGCGCGCGTCATGCAGCCTTGCTGATCGACGAGCGGGCCATTGGCACCGACCAGGCGGAGAAATTCGTGCTCACACTCACGCCGACCAACACGGTGGCGTATCAATCTGTGGAGCTGGGGCCGTTGATCGATGGGAAACGCGTGGTCCGTTCCGGATTGCGGGCGGGGGAGGCCGTGGTGGTCAACGGACTGCAGCGTGTTCGCCCGGGATCACCGGTGACGCCGGAGACATCGCTGGCTCAACTCCCGGGACAGAATCCGGAACTCGTGAAGCGCTAAGCCCTGGACGGTCGCGACGAAATCCGCGGAGTTGTCCGGATAACCCAAACACAGGCACTATGAATTTTTCCCATTTCTTCATCCGCCGCCCGATTTTTGCGGGTGTGCTCTCGACGGTGATCTTACTGGTCGGATTGATCGCGATGTGGCCGGCTGCCCATCAGCGAATATCCCGAAGTTGTCCCGCCGACCGTCGTCGTCCGGGCCTCGTATCCGGGGGCGAACCCGAAGACCATCGCCGAAACCGTTGCCTCGCCGCTCGAACAGGCCATCAACGGCGTTGAGGACTCGCTCTACATGTTCTCGCAATCCACGGGCGACGGAGTCATGACGCTGACCGTGACCTTCAAGCTGGGCACGGACGTGGACAAGGCCCAGGTGCAGGTGCAAAACCGGGTCTCGCAGGCGCTGCCGAAATTGCCCGAGGAAGTCCGGCGATTGGGTGTGACCACGACGAAACAATCGCCCGACCTGACCATGGTGGTGCATCTGTTCTCACCCAATGGTCGCTATGACGAGGTTTACCTGCGCAACTACGCGACGCTCCAGGTCAAGGATGTGCTGGCGCGCATTCCCGGCGCGGGCGAGGTGCGGGTGTTCGGTTCCGGCGATTACGCCATGCGGGTCTGGCTCAACCCGGACAAAATCGCCGCGCGCAATCTGACCGCCAGCGACATCGTCGGCGCCATCCGCGAACAGAACGTGCAAGTGGCCGCCGGCGCGGTCGGCCAGCAGCCGGTCAGCCGGCCGGTGAATTTCGAGATGCAGATCAACGCAAAGGGCCGGCTGGTTTCGCCCGAAGAATTCGGCCAAATCATTGTGAAGACCGGCGCCCAACGGCGAAAAGACGCTGCTCAAGGATGTGGCGCGCATCGAACTCAGCGCCGACAGCTACGCATTGCGCTCGCTGCTGAACAACAAGACGGCCGTCGCGCTTGCCCATCTTCCAAACGCCCGGCGCCAACGCGCTGCAACTCTCCGCCGACGTCCGGCGCACGATGGAGGAGTTGAAGCAGAACTTTCCCGACGGGCTGGATTACTCGGTGGTGTATGACCCGACGGTTTTCGTGCGGCATTCGATCGAGGCGGTGGTTCACACGCTGCTTGAAGCGGTGCTGCTGGTCGTGATCGTCGTCATCGTCTTTCTCCAGACCTGGCGGGCTTCGATCATTCCGCTGGCCGCGGTGCCCGTCTCGCTGGTCGGCACGTTCGCCGTCATGCTGGCGCTGGGATTCTCGATCAACAACCTCTCGCTGTTCGGCCTGGTGCTGGCCATCGGCATTGTGGTGGACGACGCCATCGTCGTCGTCGAAAACGTGGAGCGCAACATCGCGCTGGGCCTGCCCGCCGGTGGACGCGGCCAGGACGCGCCATGAGTGAAGTCACCAGCCCGATCATCGCCACGGCGCTGGTGCTTTGCGCGGTGTTTGTGCCGACGGCGTTCATCAGCGGACTGACCGGCCAGTTCTACAAGCAGTTCGCGATCACCATCGCCATCTCGACCGTCATTTCCGCGTTCAACTCGCTAACGCTTTCGCCGGCGTTGTGCGCCGTGCTGCTCAAGGACCATCACGCGCCGAAGGACCGGTTCGCGCGGTTCATGGACAAGTCGCTCGGCTGGTTCTTCCGCCCGTTCAACCGCGTGTTCGCGTGGTCGGGCCATCAATATTCCGCCGGCGTCGGCATCGGTGTTGCGCAAGAGCGCCGTGGCCCTGGTCGTCTATGGCGGGCTGGTGCTTGCTGACGGGCTGGAGCTTCAACAAAGTCCCGACCGGTTTTGTGCCGACGCAGGACAAACAATACCTGGTCGCTTTTGCGCAATTGCCCGATGGCGCATCGCTGGATCGCACGGAAGCGGTGATTCGCCGCATGTCGGACATCGGGTTGAAACAGCCCGGCGTGGCAGAGCGCGGTGGCATTTCCCGGGCTTGAGCATCAGTGGATTCAGCGTCGCGCCCAATGCGGGCATCGTCTTCTTCACTTTGAAACCGTTTGAAGAACGGCGAGACGCAAGGACCTGAGCGGCCCGGCCATCGCCGACGCGTTGAACCAGCAGTTCGCTGCGATCCAGGACGCGTTCATTCTGACCGTGCCGCCACCGCCGGTGCAGGGGCTGGGCACCATCGGCGGGTTTCAAGCTCTACGTCGAAGACCGCGCCGACCTCGGCTACGACGCGCTCTATCAGAACGTGCAGCAGATCGTCGGCAAGAGCTACCAGACGCCCGGCCTGGCCGGACGTGTTCTCCACCTTCACCGTAAACGTGCCGCAACTGGACGCGGACATCGACCGCGTCAAAGCCAAGCAACAGGGCGTGCCGCTGCAGAATCTTTTCGAGACGATGCAGATTTATCTCGGCTCGCTTTACGTGAATGACTTCAACCGGTTCGGCCGCACGTATCAGGTCATTGCCCAGGCCGACGCGCCGTTCCGCGATCAGCCCGAAGACGTCACCCGGCTCAAGACGCGCAACGCCGCAGGCCAGATGGTGCCGCTCGGCGCGTTGGTCAAAGTGACGGAGACGCACGGCCCCGACCGCGCGATGCGCTACAACGGGTATCCGGCGGCCGAAATCAACGGCGGCCCGGCGCCCGGTTTCAGTTCCGGACAGGCCGAGGCGCTCATCGCCAAACTCGCGAACGCGCACTCTGCCCAGAGGGCATGGCGCTCGAGTGGACGGAATTGACGTATCAGCGCATCCTCGCGGGCAACACCGCGGTCTATGTTTATCCGCTTTGCATCCTGCTGGTGTTCCTGGTGCTCGCCGCGCAATACGAAAGCTTCCGCCTGCCGCTGGCGATCATTCTCATCGTGCCGATGTGTCTGCTGTTCGCCATCGCGGGCGTCTGGCTCAAGGGCGGCGACAACAACATCTTCACCCAGATCGGTCTGATCGTGCTCGTCGGGCTGGCCTGCAAGAACGCCATCCTCATCGTCGAGTTCGCCAAACACAAACAGGACGAAGGGGCTGTCGCCCGTCGACGCCGCCATCGAAGCGTGCAAGCTGCGGCTTGCGCCCGATCCTGATGACCTCCATCGCCTTCATCGCGGGCGTCTTCCCGCTCGTCAAATCGCACGGCGCGGGCGCGGAGATGCGTCAGGCCATGGGCATCGCCGTCTTCTCCGGCATGATCGGCGTGACGCTGTTCGGCCTGTTCCTGACCCCGGTCTTCTACGTGGTGCTGATGAGACTGGGCTGGCGCCGGAAGCCCGCCGCTGCGCCCAAATCAGAAAGAAGCTTGCCCGCCGGCGGCATCGAATCGGCCACCCACTAAACCATCTCCCTCATGAAAAGATCCGTTCTGAACCTGTCCATCATCCCGGCGATCGTGCTGGCCGGTTGTGCTGTGGGGCCGGACTACCACCGCCCAGCCACCACCGCCGTGCCGGCACAATACAAAGCGGAATCGCTCGGTTCGTGGAAGGAAGGTCGGCCCCTCGACGAGGTGTCCCAAAGGCGCCTGGTGGGAGGTGTTCGACGATGCCGCATTGAACAATCTCGAGACGCGCGCGACCGAGGCAAATCAGCAACTAAAAGCGGCCGTCGCCCGGGTCGACCAGGCGCGAGCCGTTGCCCGGGTCGCGCGCAGCGAATTGCTTCCCAGTCTCGACGCCAATCCTTACTGGGTCCGGCAACGTTTTTCGCCAAACCAGGAGCCGGGCTTCGGCGGCGGCACGGCGAATACGTTCAGCACCCCGCTCGACCTGAGCTACGAAATTGATTTGTGGGGACGCGTCCGGCGCGGGTTCGAAGGCGCCCGCGCCGACGCACAAGCCTCGCTTGCCATGTTTCAGAATGTCCTGCTCACGCTCCATGCCGAAATCGCGCAAAATTATTTCGCATTGCGGGCGCTCGATGCGGAGATCGCCACGGTTGTGGGGACGGTGGATTTGCGCAAAGAACAGGTTCGGCTGGTGCGCAGCCGTTTCGATGGCGGCATCGGCAGCGACCTGGATGTCGCCCGCGCCGAAACTGAACTTGCCAGCGCCGAAGCCGAAGCCGCCGGGCTCGCACAACGGCGGGCGGAACTGGAGAACGCCATCGCTATTCTCGTGGGTGAAAACCCTTCGCTCTTCAAACTCGCCGCCCTGAATCTCTCGCGGCCTTCGGCCGGCCCTTCTCCCGCGGTTGGTGGAAGGACCCGCGTCGGCGGGAAGTCGTTCCCGGTTGAATGGAATCCGCCAGCCGCCGGAGATTCCCGCCGGTCTCCCCGCGGATTTGCTGGAGCGCCGCCCGGACGTGGCCGAGGCCGAACGGCAACTTGCCGCCGCCAACGCGCGCATCGGCGTCGCCAAGGCCGCGTTCTTTCCCGTGCTGAGGCTCACGGGCTCGGGAGGGTACCTGAGTGGCGATGTGGACACGCTGTTCAAGTGGGATAGCCGGGTTTGGTCCATCGGCCCAAGCCTTTCACTGCCCATCTTCGCCGGGGGCCGAAATCTGGCGAATTACCGGCGTTCGCAGGCGGCCTATGAGGAAGCCGTCGCGCATTATCGGCAGCAAGTGCTGGTCGCATTCGGGGAAATCGAGAACAGTCTCTCGGCCATTCGCCATCTGGCCGACCAATCCGCCGCGCAACAACGCGCCGTGGACAACGCCCAACGCGCCGCCGACCTCGCCGACTGACCGCTATCGTGCCGGTATCGTGAGCTACCTTGAAGTCGTGGACGCCGATCGTGAAGCGCTTCAGGCCGAACGGGCCAACGCGCAACTCGGCCGGTCAGCGACAAATCGCCGCCGTTCAACTCATCAAAGCCCTTGGCGGCGGATGGGACATCGGAGAAGTACCGGCATCGCTCGGTCCCGTGACACGGAATCGCCGTGACCAAAGCGCGGCTTCAAAACCCTAACCCGGATTTTTCATGGTCCAAGTAACTTTGCGATGCGTTGTCTGAAGGGCATGAAAAATCCGGGCTATAGAAAACCGCGCCCAGCCATGAATTGGGTCGAATTCCTCGATCACAGAGGTTGAAGTCATGATGACTCTCCTCGGGAAGTGACTCGCACAGTCTGCCAGTCTTTCACCTCTGTTTTGCAGGGGCGCGGTTTGCCAACTAGCCCGCGCATCCGGTGGCTTAGTGGTCTGTTTCATAAATACGGTTACGTTCGCGGCCAGGGGTTTTTCGGCCAGACGAGGCGCGAGCAACGAGCATACCCGCAGCGGTCTGTAAGGCGCGAGCAACGAAGTCTGGCCGAAAAAGAACGGCCGCCCGGAGGGTTGCGCCGAATTTGGCCTGGGGCGGCGTTGCTCGGTCGGTCGAGTATCCCAGGGGATACACTCTCGCCCTCGCGCCTTGCCTCAGGCCAAATTGGGCGCAACGAACGTGACCGTATTTATGAAACAGACCACTTAGCGCCCGTCAATTCCCGACCTCGGACGTTGACTTCTCTGGGGTCATTGAGGACGAGTCGTTCCCGACCTGCGCGGCGTCGGCATCGCTCTCCGCCCGGCGAAAGTAACGGGCGATCATCACGTCTGTGGAAGAATGCGATAGTATCGAACCGACGACGACGAGCGCGATGAGATGAAACAACTGGTGTCCCATCGCCATGTCGGCTTCCAACACCATCAGGCCATAGACTACTGAAGCAAATCCCTTCGGCCCGAACCAGGCCGCCGCCGCCTTTTCCGGCAACGGCAGATCGCTGCCAAAAAGCGACAGCCCAATCGCCGCCGGCCGGATCAGGATCAGGGCCAGCAGCGCAAAGGCGTAACCGGTCCAAGGGATCTCGGCGAGGAATTCGCGTGAAATCAGGCACGCAAAGACCAACACCGCCGACAGCTTGAGGAGCTCGGCGATTTGGGCGCCGAATCGTTCAAACTGTTCGACCCGTTCGGGGCGGACCGACGCCATGGTCGCCCCGGCGGCAAACGCCGCGAGGAATTCATTGGCCTGGATGAGCCAGCAGACGCTGAGCACCAGCAGTCCAATCGCAAAAACAAAGAGCGCCCGATAATGCCGGGTGATGGAAAAGAACCGCTGTTTTTCGATGAACAGGATCACAATGGGCAAGACCACGCCCACCACGACTCCCAATGCCAACTCTCCAATGAGCGCCGACATCCGGATCTCTCCCCGGCCAACCACGGCCAGCAATCCCAGCACCAACGGCAAAGCCAGTCCATCGTTCAGTCCGCTCTCCACATTCAGCAAATGGCGCAGTCGGGCCGGTATCTCCTCGCGCCCAACGATTGCCGCGGCAAACACCGGATCGGTTGGCGAGAGCACTGCGGCCACGAGAAAAGCCCGAGCCCAATCCAGCCCGATCAGCCAGTGGGCCAGCAGCGCTCCCATCCCGCATGTTAAGGGCATACCCAACACCAACGCCCGCCCCGGCAGCCGCCACGCCGCGCGTAATTCCCGGCTGCTCACCCGCATGCCCTCCGTGAACAGCACACTGAACAGGGCCAGCTCCGCCAGGCGCGACACCACCGGATCGTCGGCGCGAATGGATACGATTTTGAGCACGCCGTCTCCGACAACGAAACCGGCCACCAAAAAAAGCGCGGCGGCCGACAGTACGCTGCGATCGGACAGTTCCGACAGCAGGACAGCGAGCAGCAGCGTCAGCGCAAAGACAAATACCAGGGTCATGCGTAGAAGTACCCAACCATCCCGGCGTGCGTCACCTCGAATGTCAGATTCGGATCAAGGCCAGGCCCGTGGCTTCATCCGTTTCCCGGCGAAGGTGGGCCGGCGATTCCACCAACACAACTTCCAATGTGGGACGAACCGTGGCGGACAACAAGTGCCCGCCATGTGCCGTGCCATCGGACTTCCCGACCACGACATGCGCATGCAACCGCGGCCGGCCATCTTTTAAGGCGATGTCGCCCATGAGCGACAGGACCTCGACCTGCTCATGGATTGGGATGTGCTGGTAATCCCGCGCATCCAACTTGAAATAACCGAGCAGCACCTTCGAGAAAGCACCAATGGCGGTGAACTGGCTGGCGGCCAATTGCTGTTGTTCCGCGAACGTGGTGAGACCGGCGACCACTTCATCGCCGGTATCGAAGATGACGGCGAAAGTTTTTGGTGAGGAATTGATCAACTTGGATTTCATCGCGGTATCGGAGTTACGTTTCCCATCAATCCGACGCGCCCGTCGCTGCCGAGTGAGGTTGCGCCGTATCTTTCAATTTCACCCCCGGCGGCACGCTTTCCTCGGCTTTGACGAATGGCTTGAGCTTGCGCGACGAGCAGGACTTGCCCCCGGAATGCAGCGCGGTTTGAATGACCTGCGCGAGGTGAAGCGGTTCACGCTTCGCAAGCTGCCGGATCTGTTCCCGGCAACTGAAACCATCGGCGATGATGAGCGTATCCGCGGCACCGCCACGGACGGCGGGCAACAGCACCCGCTCGCCACATTTCGCCGAGAGCTCATATTTTTCCGCTTCAAATCCGAATGACCCGGCCATGCCGCAGCAACCTGAATCCGGGAAGCGCGCATCCAGTTTCATTTTCCGGAGCAACCGCATGTCGGCCTGCATCTTCATGATTGCCTTGTGATGGCAGTGGCCGTGGACGATGGCCTTTCGCGCCAGCGGGGGTGGCTCGTAATCCTGCACTTTCTTCTCGAGGAACTCGGCGAGGGTGTAGGACTGTTCACGCAGTCTTTTCGCGGCGGTGTCGTGAGGAAAGAGCCCGTGGAGCTCGTCTCGGAACACCGCGAGGCAGCTCGGTTCGATTCCGACCAACGGCGTGCCGGCAGCGATTTCCGGCTGCAGGGCCTCAAGGGTCTCTTCCAAGAGTTTCTTCGCGGTTTTCAGCATCCCGTAATCGTAAAGCGGTCGTCCACAACACAACGACCGCCGTGGCACGACAACCTGCATGCCCGCGTCTTCCAGCACTTCCACAACGGCCTGAGCAATATGCGGATGAAAGTAGTTGTTGAACGTGTCCGCCCAAAGTAACACCCGCGGTCCGTCCGGGTGGAGGGACCCCGCGTCTGAAGAACCAGTCCTTGAAAGTGCGCGCGGCGAAGGGGGGCATCTCCCGATGCGTCGAGACTCCTGCCAGCCATTTCCCGAGCGGCGCAAACAACGGTGCGTGGGTGAAGTAATTTACCAGGCGCGGCATCCGGGAAGCCACCCGGGCCCACCAATAAATCAAGCCCATAGAATAGGCGGCGCGCGGCCGCAGGCGTCCCGCGTAATAGTGGGACAGGAACTCGGCTTTGTAGGTCGCCATGTCCACGTTCACCGGGCAGTCCGCTTTGCATCCTTTGCATGCCAGACAGAGATTGAGCGCTTCCTTGACACCTTCGCTTCTCCAACCGCCAGTAATCACTTCCCCTTCCAGCATCTCAAACAGCAGATGCGCCCGGCCCCGGGTCGTGTGTTCTTCCTCGCGCGTGACCATGTAACTGGGGCACATGGTGCCGCCCTCGTGCCGGCGACATTTGCCCACGCCAACGCAACGCAAGGTCGCCCGGGAAAAACTCCCGCCATCGTCCGGAAACTTGCAAATGCGTCTCCGGTTCCCAGGGCCGATACTCGGTGCCGAGGCGCAGCTCCGAAAGGATCGGCTCGCGCGTCCACAACTTTGCCGGGATTCATCTTGCCGTCCGGATCCCAAATGGATTTGAACTCGCGAAACGCATCGACGAGCTCCGCACCGTACATCTTCTGAAGCAATTCCCCCCGGGCCTGGCCGTCGCCGTGCTCACCCGAAAGCGAACCGCCCAGGCTCAGCACGAGATCCGCCGCTTCCTCGACAAACGCGCGGTATTTCGCCAGGCCGGCGTGGGTGACCAGATCGAAATCGATCCGGCAATGGATGCAACCCTGGCCATAATGCCCGTAGAGCGCGGCGTGATAGCCATACTTGTCGAACAGACCGCGGAGTGTTCTCAAATACTTGCCCACGTGCTCCGGAGGCACCGCGGAGTCCTCCCAACCCGGCCAGGCGTCCTTCATGCCAGGCACGAAAGCGGTCGCCCCCAACCCCGATTCGCGCACCTCCCACATCTTTGCCTCTTCCTCCTTATCATCGAACAGCTTCATCGCAGGTGGATGCGGGCTTCGCTTGAGAACCGCCATCAACTTGCGCGCCTGGTCGTCCGCGTCGGCCTTGCTTTCCCCGCCAAACTCGAGGAAGAGCCAACCGCCCCCCTCCGGCAGGATGGCCACGTCCCGCGGATGCATTCCGCGCTTGCGCATGTAATCGACCAACTCTTTGTCAATCCCCTCCAGGCCGATGGGCTGGTATTCCATGATTTCGGTCACGTGGTCGCCGGCGTGGCAGGCGTCAGCATAACCGAGGATCAGGAGGCTGCGGGCGGCAGGTTCGGGCATCAATTGGACCGTGGCGCCCAGCACGGTGACGCAGGTGGATTCGGTGCCAACCAGCGCGCGTCCGACATTGAAACCGTTTTCCGGCAGGAGTTCGTCCAGGTTGTAACCCGATACCCGACGCGGGATCTGCGGAAACCGGGCACGAATCAAGCCGGCATAGCGGTCACGCAGCGATTTGAGCCGGGAGTAAATCTCGCCGGGCGCGCCGCCATTTCGGATGACGGCGGCGCATTCCTCCTCGCTCACGCGCCCCACCTTCATCCTCAGGCCGCGATAAGTTAAAATCTCCAACTCGTGAACGTTGTCCGACATCCGCGGACCGCCGCCACGGAATTGAGCCATCACCGAATGGATCCCACAGGAATTATTGCCGATCATTCCGCCAAGCGTGCAGTGATTGTGGGTGGCAGGATCGGGGGCAAAAATAAAGCCGTGCGATTTGATGGCCTTCTGTAATTCGTCAAGCACCAGGCCTGGCTCGACGCGCGCAAGGGCCTGGGCCGAGTTCAGCTCCACCACGCGGTTGAAGTGTTTCGACATGTCCATCGTCACCGCGACGTTGCAGCATTGCCCCGCCAGACTGGTGCCTCCTCCCCGGGAGAGGATCGGGGCGCCGTGTTCCCGGCAAAGCGCAATCGTTTGAACGATGTCCTCCGCACTGCGGGGCATTACGACGCCAATGGGGACTTGACGATAATTGGAGGCGTCCGCCGCGTAGAGCGCGCGCGCGCCGGGATCGAAACGGACTTCACCTTCGATACGCGACTTCAATCCGCGCTCCAGGGCGGTGGCTGTCCCCGGACCAGCGTTCGCCGCGTCGCGATGGAGTGATGCCAGGCCTCCCGCGAAGCCCCTGCCGGGGTTGATGCCTCTCCAATCGATGGTTCAATGATTTAATTCAAGTGTTATGGCGAATGGCCGGATCCGAGATCATAAATGGACGCGCTTCGGCATGTCGGAACTCCAGGCCGAGCCCGGGACGCGACAATTCGGGCTGCAATCTCCCCCCGCGTGCATGGGCCGCGCCCTCGAAGAACATGTGCTCAATGCGAACGTGATCGTGGAAATATTCCACGTGCCGGGCGGTTTCGAGGGCACAACAGGGATGTTGATGAACAGAGGGCGCGGTATGGGCGGATAGCGGAATCTGAAATGCCTCGCATAGCGCTCCGGCTTGGAGAAAGCCCGTTATGCCCGCGCACCGCGTCGCGTCGGCCTGCAGGACATCCACCGCGCCAGCCGCAAGCATTCGGCGAAAATAGGCCCCATCATAACCGTATTCGCCGGCCGCGATCTCCATCCCTGGCGGCGCGCGGTCGCGGAGAAACCGAAGACCTTCCAGGTCCTCCGAGCTGACCGGCTCCTCGAACCACGACACATCCCATTCGGCCAAGATCGCGGTTTGCGCCAGCGCCTGCTTGCGACCATAAGCGCCGTTCGCATCCACGAAAATCCGGGGCTCGCCCCCCATGGCCGCGCGCACGGCGCGCACCCGGTCGGCATCCGCCTCCGGCTGTCGCCCGATCTTCATTTTTACCATGCTGAAGCCCTCGCGCACCCATCCCTGCAACTGCGCACAAAGCTGGTCGATCGGATACGATGTGAAGCCGCCACTCCCGTACGCCGGAACCGAATCGCGCGCCTGGCCCAGCAACGTGACGAGCGGCAGATCCAACAACCGCGCCTTCAAATCCCACAGCGCAATGTCCACCGCGGCGATGGCCGATGAGGCAATGCCAGGCGCGCCGATGTTTCTGACGGTTCGTCTCATCGCGTTCCACAGTCGACCGATTTCCATGGCCCTGGCCCCAACAACCAGGTGCGCGAGTTCCCGGCGGATGAGCTCCGCCGCGGTTGCGCTCGTATAGCTGTAACCCATTCCTTCCTTGTCACCCCCGCTCAATTCCACGAGCACGAGCGTGGTTGCATCCCATTCGAATGTGCCATCCGATTCCGGGAAGTCGGTCGGAACCCGATATGCGGAGACCTGCACTCGATCGATGGCGGCATCCAAACCCGGACCCCTTTCAATCCACACCGCTTCTCGCCATCGCAGGCGAGGCGAACTTCGAGGTCTTCGGCTCGTCATGCCGGCCCTCCGCAAATTCCTCAAGCATCTTTCGGTTGAACGCGGGCAGGTCATCGGGATTTCGGCTGGTCACGAGCCCGCAGTTGACGACGACTTCTTCGTCCACCCATTCCGCGCCGGCGTTGCGGAGATCAGTTTTAATGGATGGATACGAGGTCATGCGGCGACCTCGAACCACATCCGCTTCGACCAAAGTCCAGGGACCGTGGCAGATCGCCGCCACAGGTTTATGCGCCTCAAAGAAGGATTTTACGAATTGTACGGCGCGTGAATCCATGCGGAGCGTATCCGGGTTCTGCACGCCGCCCGGCAGCAGCAACGCGTCGTACTGGTTGGGATCGGCTTCGTTCAGCGGCACATCCACTCGGACCGAACGTCCGGCCTTGGTGTGTTGTTTACCTTTCACCCGACGCGGGCAGGGCGAGACCACCTGCGTTTCGGCCCCCGCATGGTCGAGGGCCTCGCGGGGTTTGAATAACTCATCTTGTTCGAAACCGTCGGCGACGAGGATCGCCACCTTTTTACCGGTGAGCATCGCGTTCATCTGTTTCCTTTCGTGAACATTAATGGGGTTTCCAGGTTTCAATCAGCTGGCGGAGTGATTCACGGATCATTTGGCGCGAGTTCGGATCGCCTTTAAATATCGCCTGCCAGTAATGCCTGGCTTGCTCCAGGGTGATGTGCGGGGGCAGGCAGGCAATTGCCGGGTTCGTGTAGGCATCGATCACCACCGGACGGTCTGACGCAAAAGCCTCATCCCAGACCGCGCCGACGTCGTGCTCCTGGTCCATTCTCAGCCCGCGGAGCCCGCAGAGTTCCGCGTAATCGGCGTACGAAAATGACATCAATTCCTGTGAACCCGGAAACTTGGGATCGCCGGAAAGCACCCGCTGCTCCCAAGTCACCTGATTCAAGTCCCGGTTGTTCAAAACCAGCACGATCAGGCGCGGGTCTTTCCATTTCCGCCAATACTTCGAAATCGTAATCAGACAGTTGTTGCCGTTCATCTGCATCGCGCCATCGCCTACGAGCGCAATCGCCACGCGCTCCGGGAAGGCGAACTTGGCAGCAATCGCGTAGGGAACGCCTGGCCCCATCGTGGCCAGGTTTCCCGACAAACTCGCTTTCATGCCGGTGCGCATCTTCAAATCACGCGCGAACCAATTCGCCGACGACCCGGAATCCGCCGCCACAATGCACGAGTCCGGCAGACGCGGTGACAGCTCCCAAAAAACGCGCTGCGGATTGAGTTGTGCGCCGCCATTCGACATCGCCCGCGCCTCCATTATTTTCCACCAGGACGCGATCCCCTTCTCCAGCTGTTCGCGCCAGGAGCGGTCCTTTTTGCGCCGCAGATGCGGCAGGAGCGCGCGCAGAGTTGCGCAGCTGTCGCCGACGAGATTGACTTCCATCGGGTAACGAATACTCAGCATTCGCCCATCGATATCAATCTGCACCCCGCGGGCGTCACCTTCTTTGGGCAAAAATTCCGGATAGGGGAAGCTGCTGCCGATCATCAGCAACGTGTCGCAACCCATCATCAGGTCCCAACTCGGCTTGGTTCCGAGCAAACCGATCGAGCCGGTCACGAATGGAAGCTCATCCGGCAGCGCGGCCCGGCCCAACAATGCCTTGGCGACACCCGCGCCCAGCACCTCGGCACATTCCACAACTTCTCGCGTGGCGTGCAAGGCCCCTGCCCCGACCAGAATGGCGACCCGCTCTCCCGCATTCAGGACCTCCGCTGCCCGCTTCAAATCCGCCTCGGTCGGAACCACCCGCGCGGCAGAATAGCCGATCCCGGAATGAATCGTCGAATGCGCGTGCGGCGGCTCTTCCACCGCTTTTTCCTCCTGCAGATCGTTGGGGATGATGATACAGGTGACCGTCCGCTCCGACTTCGCGATCCGTACGGCGCGGTCGATCAAGTGGCGCAATTGGGCGGCATCCGAAGCCATTTGGACATATTCCCGCGCGACATCCTTGAAGAGCGAGACCAGATCCACCTCCTGCTGATAGCTCCCGCCCAGCGCCGCTCGGCCTTGCTGTCCGACGATAGCGACGACCGGGGCATGGTCCATCTGCGCATCGTAAAGCCCGTTCAGCAAATGTATCGCGCCCGGTCCGGAAGTGGCCAGACACACGCCCACCTCCCCGGTGAACTTGGCATGCCCGCAAGCCATGAACGCCGCCATTTCCTCGTGCGCGACCTGAATGAAGTCCATCTTGTCGCTCGCCCGATCCAGTGCGCCCAGAATTCCGTTGATGCCATCGCCGGGAAAACCGTAGATGCGGTTCACCCCCCATGCCGCGAGCCGTTCGATGAGGAAATCACTGCATGTGCCCATAGTGGTAAACACTCAGCCGGATGCTTGCCAATTGAGCCACGCGTCTCGAGCCGCCTGTGCCGTTAGTGAAACCTGCGTCAGCTCCCGGAATTCGCTGCAAGCTGCAATCGTAAACCGTGCGGACCCTGCAAATCGCAGTCGTCCCCAAAAATTATTAGAGTGATTTGCTTTGCGGTGGCGTATTCTCGCCAATAGTGGTCCAGCCGCCCGGAACCTTCCGGAATGGACTTTCGTCAGCGGCATTGAATGGACCGTTCGGCGGGACCTCACGCCAGAGCAATTAAAATGAAGCCGAGTATTCCATCTAGAGATGACGAAGCCCTGCGAGGGCTGCTCCGCGAATGGAAGGTGGCAACGCCGCTTCCGCCCCGCTTTCAGGAGCAGGTGTGGCGACGGATAGAAAGCGAGGGCGCCGACGCCATCGCTGCGCCTTCGCCATGGAGCCGCCTGCAGAATTGGATCGACAGCGTTTTGCCGAGACCCGCCCTGGCCGTAGCCTATATCGTCGTCCTGCTTGCGACCGGAGCGGGGATGGGTTGGACCCAGGCTCAACGTGAGACCTCGCACGTCAGCGAGGTCTTGAGCCTGCGTTACGTAAAGTCCGTTGACCCCGCTCAAGTCTCACATTGATCCCATGCATCGAGGATTTCAGATCCTGGCCCTGGGGCTTGTCCTGGCTGCCATGGCTTACGCCATCAGCTACCTTGCCGGCACGGCCGAGACACGCCAGTTGTTGCACAGTCCGCAGCCGGAGTTGGCCTGGCTCAAAAAGGCCTACCAGTTGAGCGATGCGGATTTCGCCCGGATCTCGCAATTGCACAATGCCTACCTGCCCAAATGCGCGGCGCATTGCCGTCGCATCGATGAGCTGAACCAGAACCTCGAACGCGCCCTGTCGGAAGCGTCCACAGTGACACCGGAAATCAAAACGCTGCTCGCCGAGCGAGCGGAGGAAAGGGCCGATTGTCAGGCCGAAATGTTGGACCATTTTTTTCAGGTCAGCCGCACCATGCCGCCCGAACAGGGGCGGCGTTACTTGGACTGGGTGCAACGTCACACGGCCCTCCAGGAGCCAGCCATGGTCGATCACGCCGAACCGAGCGGACTGAAGCACCACTGACCGCCGGCCATGAACGATTCTGACTCCGACGCTCTGGATGCCCGCGACATGAGCCGCCTCGCGGGCGGCCAGGACTCGGCGCTCAACGACCTGATGGAACGGCACGCCAGACCTTTATTTCGTTACCTGGTGCGCTCTCTTCAGGACGATTCCGACGCCGCGGATTTGGCGCAGGAAACGTTCGCGAAAGTCTACCATCACCGCGCTCGCTTCAATCCCCGCCAAAAATTCTCGTCGTGGCTCTACGCGATCGCGAGCAATTTGGTTCGCAGCCGCTACCGCTGGCGCACGCGGCATCCGCAAGTGTCGCTCGACGCCCCGAATCCGTTGACAGGAATCGAGCTTGGCGAACAACTCGCCGATGCGACCGGCACACCCGGCTCGTCGCTGGAAACCAGCGAACGTGCCGAACTCGTTCGCCAAGCCGTCGCCGACCTGCCGGAGGACCTTCGCCTGCCGCTGGTTCTGGCCGAATACGAGGAGAAGTCCCAGGCGGAAATCGCAGGAATCCTCGATTGCACGGTCAAGGCGGTCGAGACTCGGATTTACCGGGCGCGCAAGCGATTGCGCTCCGCCCTCGCGAGTTTGCTGCAGCAGGTCTGACCGCCGGAAGTTCGACCAGGCGATGGTCTGGCCGGGTCGAATGATGCGCGCTTCAGCAAAGGAACTTGCCGCCACTCGAACTCGAAGGCTTGTTCCCAGGTTCAGTAGACGATGAGAAAATGACCGTCCGGTTTGGCCACCGCCGCCGCCAGGCTCCATATCGGGATGCCCTCGGACCGGCCTTTTTCAGACAAAGGCTGATCGGCGGCATCGTAAAGTTGCCAGGCCACTGCCCCCCCTTTCCCCCATCCCGTGCCTTCGGCCCAGACCAACAGCACCTCCCCTTCGGCATTGGCGACGGCAACAGGATGCTTGCCCTTGACCTCGGGTGAAACCGGCGCGGACACTTGCCCAGTTCGCGAATCGACGCGCACGTAAAACACCCGCTCATGCGTTTCCGCGGCCGCTACCACCCCCGCCCGGGTCTCCGACAAAAACGCGCTGCTCATCGGGCAGGTGGCAATCTTCCAACCATGCCTGTAGGCGATCTCGAAGTCCGCGCCACGATTGCGCGAAACGAGCAGGGTTTCGTCGCGATTCACCCCCTCTCCCGCGGCGCGAAATAACGCGAACACTCGGCCTTCCGAATCGGCAAAGGCCTTCATGCCGCAGCAGCCGCATGCGCCGGTTGGTTTGGGCGTGGCAAGATGCTCTGGGGCAAACGTTTGGCCATCGTCTGTCGAGCGCGCCAAGAATACCGCGCGTCCCGCTTCCCCCTGGGTGTTGCCCGGCTTGGGCGCATGCCAAAAGACATATACGTTTCCCTGATTGTCCGCCGCCACGGACCCTCCTCCGTCCAAACCACGCGCGAAGGTGATGACATCGCGTTCGGGTTCAAATGCGCTGCCGTCGTCATTGACCCGCGTGTAGAGCATCGGCGCTTCCAGGTAGTCTCCATTCTCCGGGGCATGACCATTCCAAACCACGTGCACACGGCCGTTGCGACCCAGTGCCAGTTGCGCGCCGCGAATCGTGCCGGCGGCCATTGCACTTCCAGGGCGATGATTGACCGGAATGGGTTTGGAAAAGCCCTCCTGACCCGGCCGCAACCGAACATAGAACAGATCCCCGCTCATGGCGTCGCCCCGATAGTAAATCAGGTGAACCTCGCCATTACGACCCATTGCAGCCTGCGGTTGGATGCCTCCGTCGGGGGTGCGGACGAGCGTGACCTTCGCCGGATCAGCGGCGCGGGTGGCACTGCTGACAATGCAAAAGAGAAGAACTCCTCCGGCAGTTGCAGCGATCCAGGGCACAATTTTCATTCCGATGACGGTATAATGCCCGCAGAAGCGGCGGTCAATGTTTGGCGACTTGTCAACAGGCTTGCCGTGTGTCGCCCAACCCGGAACAATGAATCGTGCAACTTGTGCCCTGGATTCACCGTGGCGATGGGGACGCTGCGCATGTTGCCGGAAGGTGTGAGGGATTTCCTGGCGCGTGGCGTAGCACAACGGTGTGGGGCTGATGGCGTTAATCCCCAGGCGAATGGAACAAGCCAGGAATCATTCAACTCAACACTGACCATGTGCTTCGTCAGCAATCACGACGGCGTCATTCCCCTGCGCGCGAACTCTGTCCACTCGTCCACACCATGACTCCCAGAGCCAGGACGCTGCTACTTGTCGTCGCGGTCATTGCCGCGACCGGACTGGGACTTTTCTTCGCCTTGGGTCCTTCCGCGGGCGGCCACCATGACGGCGCCGCGCAGGAAAAGAAGATTTACACCTGCGGCATGCACCCCCAGGTGATTCAGGACCATCCCGGCAACTGCCCAATATGCGGGATGAAACTGACTCTTCTGAAACGCGCTTCGGGCGGCAACGCGGGCAGCGCCACCGGCGAACGCAAAATCAAATTCTATAAATCGACGATGAATCCTGGCGAAATCAGCGACCAGCCGGGGAAAGACAGCATGGGTATGGACATGGTGCCGGTTTATGAAGAAGCCGCTCCGGCTGAGCTTTCCACCATCAGCATTGATCCGGTCACCATGCAGAACATGGGCATCCGCAGCACCGAGGTCACTCGCGGGCCATTACGGCATCGGGTCCGCACCGTCGGTGTGATTGATTACGACGAAACGATGCTGGCGGACGTGACCACGAAGTTCAACGGCTGGATTGAAAAGCTCTATGTGGACGCCACCGGCAAGCAAGTCCATCGCGGGGAGCCGTTGTTCGAGATTTACTCGCCCGAACTTTACAGCGCCCAGATGGAATACCTGATGGCTATCGGCAACGATTCCCACACAAACGAACCGGGCCGCGTTACCCTGCTCCAAAGCGCGCGTCAAAAACTGAAGTTTTTCGATATCTCCGACGAACAGATCGCCGAACTGGAAAAGACTGGCGTACCGAAAAAGACCCTGCAGGTCGGCGCACCCATCGATGGGTTCGTGATGGAGAAAATGGTGGTCGAAGGGATGATGACCGAAGCGGGCATGAAATTGTATCGACTGGCGGATCTCGGCATCGTCTGGGTCTATGCGCAGGTTTACGAGCAGGACCTGCCTTACATCCAGTTGGGACAGGAGGCAACCATGAGTCTCTCCTACCTGCCCGGACGTAAGTTCAGAGGACGGGTCACTTACATCTATCCGAATGTGGACGAAAAGACCCGCACGGCCCGCGTGCGCATGGAGTTTCACAATCCGGGCTATTTCCTGAAGCCGGGCATGTTTGCTTCGGTCGAAGTATCTGCCGAACTGGAGCCGGCGGCGCTGCTGGTGCCGGATTCGGCCGTGTTGCGCAGCGGCGAGAGAGATACCGTCTTCGTGGCATTGGAGGGCGGCAAATTCGAACCGCGCACGGTCACGCTCGGCCCGCGCGCGGAGCAAGATCGTTATCAAGTGTTAAGCGGATTAGAGGAAGGCGAGCGCGTCGTGACCTCCGGCCAGTTCATGCTCGATTCCGAAAGCCAGTTGCGCGAGGCGATCCAGAAAATGCTCGAGCCCGATCAGCCGGTTGCCGAATCGGAATGGCACGGGGAAGCCGCCGCCAGCGCGCAAACCAATGCCGGCGCCGGCCCGAGTGGTGCCGATACGACCTCCGAATCGCGGGCCCTGAAATACATCTGCCCAATGCCGGAGCACGTTTCGATCGAATACGACCATCCGGGAAAGTGCCCCTTGTGCGGCATGACGCTCGTGCCAGTCTCCCCCGAGTTGCTCGCCAGGATTCAACCGGGCGGCAAGTTGTTGAATCTACACCTGCCCGATGCCGGAGCACAGCGATGTGCGGTCCGACAAGCCCGGCAAATGCCCGAAATGCGGGATGACCCTGATCCCGGTGATGACCCGGCCGATCGCCGATCCATCCGCGAGTACGGCTACCCAACCAAAGCTCCCCACGCTCTACACGTGCCCGATGGAGATTCACGCCGATGTCGTGTCCGACCATCCCGGAAAATGTCCCAAGTGCGGAGTGGATTTGGTGAAAACCAGCACGGTCCAGCACGGCAAGCTGGCCGAGGAAAACTGGCGCAAGCAGCACCCCACGGAAGGCGTCCCCGGCGGAGAGGCAGATCAGCCCTGAGCCGAAAGGTGCGTCATGCTCAACGCCATCATTGATTTTTCGCTGAGGAACAAATTCGTCGTGCTCCTCGGCACGCTGGGGCTGGTGCTCGGCGGCGTTTATGCCGTGCGGAACATCCCGCTCGACGCCATTCCCGACCTTTCGGACACGCAGGTCATCATCTACACCGAATGGCCCGGCCAGGCGCCGCAGATCGTCGCAGGACCAGGTCACCTATCCGATCACCACCAAGATGCTTTCGGTGCCCTGCAAGCAAGGTCGTGCGCGGCTACTCGTTTTACGGCTTCTCGTTCGTGTATGTGATCTTCGAGGACGGCACCGATCCCTATTGGGCGCGCAGCCGGGTGCTGGAATACCTGAGCAGTCTGAGCCGGCGAATTGCCCAAGGCGGTCACCCCGACCCTCGGCCCGGACGCGACCGGCGTCGGCTGGGCGTTCATGTATTCCCTCAACTCGACCAACCGCGATCTGTGCGGAACTGCGCTCCATGCAGGACTGGTATTTGAAATACCAACTCACGCGCCGTGGATGGCGTGTCGGAGGTCGCCTCGGTCGGCGGCTTCGTCAGAAGCAATATCAGGTGACGGTGGACCCGGTGAAACTGCGCGCCTACAACCTGCCGCTCGCGCAAGTCAGCATGGCCATCGAGCGCAGCAACGGCGAAGTCGGCGGGCGTTCCATCGAAATGGCCGAACGCGAATTCATCCTGCGCGTCAAGGGCTACATCCAGAGCCTGGACGACCTGCGCAAGGTCGCCGTCGGCGTCGGGCGACGACGGCGTGCCCATCCTGCTGCGGGACGTGGCGACCGTCCAATTCGGGCCCGACATGCGGCGCGGCATCGCCGAACTCAACGGCGAAGGGCGAAACCGTCGGCGGCATCGTCGTGGTGCGTTACGGCGCGAATGCGCGCACAGGTCATCCAGGACGTGAAGCAGCGGCTCGACCAGGCGATGAAGGCGCTGCCGCCGGACGTGCACTACACGCATCGCCTACGACCGCAGCGCGCTGATTGAACGCGCGGTCAAGACGCTCGAGGAAAAGCTCCTCGAGGAAAGCCTCGTCGTGGCGCTGGTGTGCCTCGCGTTCCTGATGCACTTGCGCAGCGCGCTGGTGGCCATCGTCATTCTGCCCATCGCGGTGCTGATGTCGTTCCTCGTCATGTTCGGCCAGGGCCTCAGCTCGAACATCATGTCGCTGGGCGGCATCGCCATCGCCATCGGCGCGATGGTGGACGCGGTCATCATCATGATCGAGAACGCCCACAAACATCTCGAACACGACCAGGGCAAGAAACCGCATTGGCAGATCATCCGCGACGCCGTCGATCGAGGTCGGGCCCGACGCTGTTCTACTCGCTGCTGGTCATCACGGTGTCGTTCATTCCCGTGTTCACGCTGCAGGCGCAGGAGGGACGGCTGTTCAAACCGCTGGCCTTCACCAAGACCTATTCCATGGCCGCCGCCGCGCTGCTCTCCATCACGCTCGCGCCGATCCTGATGGGCTTCTTCATCCGCGGCAAAATTCCCAAAGAGGAAAAGAATCCCATCAACCGCTTCCTGATCTGGCTCTATCATCCCGCTGATTGATTTCGTCATCAACTGGCGCTGGGCGGTGATCTGCGCTGCCGCAGCCGTCGTCGCCTGGGTCTTCTTTCCCTGGAACTGCCGCTGGTCACGAACCACCTGCCCGGACGGAAAGCACGAAGGCGCTGGCGCAACAGATCGGCAAGCTCTTTCCTTATCAAAACATCGGCTCGGAATTCATGCCGCCGCTCTACGAAGGCGACTTGCTTTACATGCCCACGACTTTTCCCGGCATTTCCCCCACCAAAGCGCGCGAACTCCTGCAGCAGACCGACAAGATCATCCGCTCCTTTCCCGAAGTGCACCACGTTTTCGGCAAAGTCGGCCGCGCCGAAACCGCCACCGATCCCGCGCCGTTCGACATGATCGAAACCACGATCATGCTCAAGCACGAGGAGGAATGGCCGGCGGTGGACATCGTCAGACGCGAACGGCAACGTCATCGCGCATCGCCGCCGCACGCCCGATGAATTGGTGGACGCGATGAACAGCGCCATTCAGTTTCCCGGCCTCACCAATGCCTGGACCATGCCGATCAAGACCCGCATCGACATGCTCTCCACCGGCATCAAAACGCCCGTCGGCATCAAGGTCGCCGGGCCCGACCTGGACGACGCTGGAACGCATCGGCTCGGAGATCGAAGCCGTCGTCCGCGCGGTGCCCGGCACGGCCAGCGCCTATGCCGAGCGCGTCATGGGCGGGCACTACATCGAGTTCGAGATCAACCGCGACGCCATCGCCCGTTACGGCCTTACCCATGGGCGACGTTCAGGACGTGCTGGCAGTGGCGCTGGGCGGCATGCCGATCACCACCACCGTCGAGGGCTTGGAGCGTTACACCATCAACCTTCGCTACGACCGCGATTTCCGCCAGAACCTCGAGGCGCTGCGCGAGTTGATCGTGTCCGCGCCCACCGGCGCGCAGGTGCCGCTGGGCCAACTCGCCACGCTCAAAGTCGTGGACGGCGCCGATGGGCATCAAGAGCGAAGGCGGCCGTGCCCAATGCCTGGATTTACGTCGACGTCAAGGGCATTGACGTCGGCACCTACGTGCAGATGGCCATGCGCGCCGTCAACGAGGCCGATGCCAACGGCACGATCCAACTGCCCCCGGGCTACAACATCTTCTGGAGCGGCCAGTACGAATACATGCTGCGCGCCAAGCAGCGCCTGATGCTCGTCGTGCCGCTGACGCTGCTCATCATCATGCTCATCATCTATCTCAACACCCGCTCGGCCATCAAAACCGCCATCGTGATGCTGGCCGTGCCGTTCTCGCTGGTCGGCGCGTTCTGGCTGCCATCCACTGGCTCGGCTACAACCTGAGCGTCGCCGTGTGGGTCGGCATCATCGCGCTGGCCGGCCTGGATGCCGAAACCGGCGTGGTCATGCTGCTCTACCTCGATCTCGCCTACGACGATTGGAGCAGGAAGGGTCGGATGCGAAACGCCTCCGACCTGCGCGACGCCATCTATCACGGCGCCGTGAAGCGCGTGCGCCCAAAAGCCATGACCGCCTGCGGTCATCATCGCCGGCCTGGCGCCCATTCTCTGGAGCCACGGCGCCGGCGCGGACGTGATGAAACGCATCGCCACGCCGATGATCGGCGGCGTCGTCACCTCGACCATGATGGAATTGATGGTCTATCCGGCGATCTTCTTCGTCTGGCGCTCCCGGCGTTTCAAGTCCTCGCCGCCCGGCGAACCCGTCCCCGCAACAGCGACAGATTGGCCCTGATTCGCTGACCGTTGCGGAGGGTGGACCGATGGCCGGGCGGGTGGGTCATTCAGGAGGGTAATGCGGTGGGGCGACGGCCAAATCGACACTAGCCCGACGCCAACAACCATCTTATCCTGTGGGGTATGCCCGGAGACGTGACCCAACTGCTGGACGCCATGGATTCAGGCGATCCCAAGGCTGCCGGGGAACTGTTGCCGCTGGTATACGGGGAGCTACGCCGGCTCGCGGCGCGTAAGCTGGCGCAGGAATCACCTGGGCAAACCCTGCAAGCGACAGCCTTGGTCCATGAATCCTGGTTGCGAATCAAAGGCGATAGGCAACAGGACTGGCCGGGCCGCGTCTATTTTTTCGCCGCGGCCGCCGAGGCAATGCGCCGCATCCTCATTGAAAAAGCGCGGCGCCGGATCACGGCCAGAAAAGCCGGTCTGGAACATCGTGAGGAACTTGACGAATCGTCGATAGTGGTGCAAGCACCGTCCGACGAACTGCTGGCGGTGAACGAGGCGCTGGTTGCTTTGGAAAACGAAGACTCCCAGGCCGCCCGGCTTGTGAAGCTTCGTTACTTCGTTGGCATGACCATGGCCGAAGCGGCGGAAGCCATGGACCTATCGCTACGATCGGCCGAACGTCTCTGGTCGTTTGGCAAGGTATTCCTGAAGTCGCAAATGGACGGCTGATCGGGCGGGGCCGTTCCGGGGGGCCGGCTACTTCCGCAGATTCTTTGGCGGGGATTCTTGAGTTCACTCGCAGTTAAGGACAGAAGCGAGAATATGAAATCCGAAGCCCAGTCTAGTTCGATTTCGTTGCGCGACCTCTATTTCCAGGCGGCGGAAAAGCAATCGGCCGAGGAACGCGCCGCCTTTCTTGATCGGGTGTGCGAGGACAGGCCAGCCCTGCGTCAGCAGCTTGAGGCACTTTTGCGCGAGAAGAGAGACGACAGCTTTCTGGAACACCCGGCGGTCGAACCCGGAGCCACATTGGTACCGCCGGCACCCCTGTCCGAAGGCCCTGGCACCGTCATCGGCCGCTACAAACTGCTGCAGAAAATCGGCGAAGGCGGGATGGGGGTGGTGTATATGGCCGAGCAGACCGAACCGGTCACTCGCAAGGTCGCCCTGAAGATAATCAAGTTGGGGATGGACACCCGGCAGGTCGTAGCCCGTTTCGAGGCGGAGCGGCAGGCCCTGGCCATGATGGATCACCCGAACATCGCCAAGGTGCTCGATGCCGGCGCCACCGAAACCGGCCGGCCCTACTTCGTGATGGAACTGGTCCGCGGCGTGCCGATCACGGAGTACTGCGATCACGCGCGGCTCTCCACTTGCGAACGACTGGGCCTGTTCGTGAAGGTGTGCCAGGCGATCCAGCATGCCCACCAGAAGGGGGTGATCCATCGCGATATCAAACCCAGCAACGTCATGGTCACCCTCAATGATGGAGCTCCCCATCCGATGGTGATCGACTTCGGCATTGCCAAGGCCACCCACCAGAAGCTGACCGAGAAGACGCTGTTCACCAACTACACCCAAATGATCGGCACACCGGCCTACATGAGTCCGGAACAGGCCGAAATGAGCAAACTCGATGTCGATACGCGAACGGACGTATACTCTCTCGGGGTTCTGCTCTATGAATTGCTGACCGGCACAACGCCCTTTTCGTCCCATGAGCTGCGGGATCTCGGCTATCGTGAGATGCAGAAGGTCATCGTCGAAAAGGACCCGCCCAGACCGAGCACGCGACTGCACGAGAGCACGACGCTGACCGCCCTCGCCGCCAGCCGCAACACCGAGCCCAGAAAGCTGCCGGGAATCGTTCGTGGCGATCTCGATTGGATCGTGATGAAGGCCATCTCCAAGGAACGCAGCGACCGCTATCAGACCGCAGAGACACTCGCCGCGGACGTCGAACGTCACCTGCAGGATCGGCCCATTGCCGCCCGTCGACCCTCCGTGGTCGGCCGGGTTCGACGATTCGTTCGGCGCAACAAGATGCCCGTGGGCTTGACTGTGGTGGCGGCCCTCGCCGGCCTGGTCGCCGCTTTGCTCGGGGTCGTCGCTTATCTGGGCAAGCTGGATCAGCGCGAACAGGCTCTCCTTCTGGAACAAAAGCACACGCAAGAGGCAAGGGAAACCTGGGCGCGACAGACCGCGATGCCGGCCATCAAGCAATTGATTGAGGATGAGCATTGGGTGCGCGCGTTTCTCCTGGCGCGAGAGGTCAGGCAGGTGCTGCCGAGCGACCCGGCGTTTCAGGAATTGTGGGATAGCTTCACCGTCACCGTTTCGTTTGACCTCAAACCCGAGGGCACCAGGGTCCTGATCCGGGATTGGGACGCCACCGACGAGGCTTGGTTTGAAGTCGGGGAAACGCCGCTCGTGGACATCACATTGCCGAATGGCGGCATGCGTTTTCGCTACGTGAAAGAGGGTTACCTCGCGCGTGAGTTCGACCGCACGTTTCCCGACTTTCTTCGATGGGATGGAGCGATCTCCATGAAACCGGATCCAGGCCTGCCGCGTGACATGGTGTTCATCGACTCCGTCCAAGCGTCGGGATGGAACGACCTTCCCACCGACCTGGGAGACTTCTTGATCGACCGCTATGAGGTGAGCAACGGCGAGTTCCAGAAATTCGTCGACGCCGGCGGCTATGAGGATCCGAAGTTCTGGGGCCACCTGGACTTCCATCTCGAAGGCAGACGGCTCTCGTGGGAGGAGGCGATGCAACAATTCCGTGACGTAACCGGCGCAGCTGGCCCGGCGGCGTGGCGCGACGGGCACTTTCCTGAAAGCCGCCAGGATTACCCTGTTCGAGGTGTCAGTTGGTTCGAGGCAGCGGCGTATGCAAGGTTTGTCGGCAAGAGCCTGCCCACGATCTATCACTGGCGGTGGGCTGCCGACGGAGCAGCCGGCCACACCATCGCGTTGAGCAACTTCTCCGGTCACGGTCCCGCCCCCCGGGGCGCCCATCAGGGCATCGGCCGCTTCGATGTCTATGATTTGGGTGGCAATGTCGAGGAGTGGTGTTGGAACTCCGATGGGGCGGCCCGGCGGTGTCTGCGCGGCGGAGCGTGGAACGACGCCGGTTATCAGTTACTCCAAGTGGGTGTCGCGTCGCCCTGGAATCGAGCGGAGACCTACGGTTTTCGCTGTGTGCGCTACCTCGGCGAGGGGGCTCCGGCGGCGGTCGCTGCCGCCCCGTGGAAACCCAAGCTCCCGCACCTTGACGCCAGTCGACGTGTTCCGATCGAGTCATTGGCGTCCTGGTATGTCTATGAAACGAACCTGGCGCTGGCGCCTCAGCCCGTCGAAGCCAAGGACGAGCCCTCGCCGGATTATCGGCACGAAATTGTAAGCATCGCGGCGGCATACAACGAAGAACGATTCGACGTGCATCTCTACTTCCCCCGCGAACCAAAGAAGCGCTACGAGACCATTCTGTTCGTCCCAGGGGCTGTGTCTTGGTTGACCCGTCGGTTTGCGCCCACCGGCATCGATTGGGAGTTGCTTCCACGGCTCACACAGGAGGGCCGACTGGTGTGTTTCCCGGTCTGCAAGGGGATGTATGAGCGTGGGAGCGGCCAGTTTTCCATACCTCAGGGAACTGTCCAGAGCCGCGATGCCGTGGTGTGGGCAGTCAAGGATGTCGCACGCACTCTGGATTACCTCCGTACGCGGGAGGACATCGATCCCGACCGGATCTTCTACCTCGGCTACAGTTTGGGCACGATGATTGGCATGCCGGTCCTGACATTCAAGCCAGGGCTCCGAGGAGCAATCCTGGTGTCGGGAGGTTACCCGCCCAAGGAACTGAACGAAGTCCAGCAGGTCTACAACCCATTCCACTTCACGCCGCGCGTCACCCTGCCTGTGCTCATGATTACCGGCGGGCTGGATAGCTTGCTCCCCCATCAATCGGTGCAACTCCCCTTCTTCGAGGACCTCGGTTCGAAGAACAAGAAGTTCGTCGAACTCGACTGCGGCCACAACCCGCCGACCGACGACGTTATGCGGGCCGTCGACCCGTGGCTGCGCGACTTGTCCGGTCCTCCATAGGAACAAATCAACACCCTGATCCCAGCGAGGCGCGGGCGCTCGATGCCCGACCCAGTTCAAGTGAAAGGAATACCGATGCGAAGACTACCCTTTTCGGACATCATGATCGCTCTCGTCCTTGGCTGGTCAGCCACGGGCCTTGCCGGGGAACTGCCGGCACAGGAAGCTTTCATTGCTCCAAGAATCTGGGATCCGGCGAAACTCGCGGGCTGGGATATGCCACGGGCTCACGACGGCCTGCGCGAGAACTATATCTCGGAGGAAGACTACTACTCATCGCCGGGTTACAACACGCGAACCTACCCGGTGTACGATCCACAACAGGAACCGCAAGGGTACTGGGAGTGGTTGCACACGCTGGATCCGGAGCCCCTCATCGAGGCTCCCAAGGCCCGAACCCAGGATGAATGGGAGCGTGCGGGGCGTGAGGTGTTCGATCAGTTGGATCAAGTGGCCTTCAGAGTGGATGATACCGAGATCATCAACCTCGTGCGCGACCCCAAACGGCTCACACCCGAGAATACCACGATGACCGCCGCCGGAACATTTCCCCTCTATCGCTGGGTGGTGGAATCCAAGGGGCATGTTGTGCTCGGCGCCTCCGCCTGTGCCGGATGCCATGAGCGAATCCTCGCGGACGGATCCGGATTGCGCGGCGCCCCGGGCAACCAACGAATTGCCGGGCCGGTCAGCCCGACGTTCCGAAAGCAAATCGCGCGCTTCCTTGGACCGTCAGCAGTCGACATGGCCCAGGGACAAATCCTCTATACGTTGTTTGGGGTCCCGTGGCTGACCAACGACCGTCACGCTCTGTTCCAAGGGATGCCTCCCGCAGCCTTGAAACGAGTGTCAACTGCCGTGGAAGTTCCCGGAACCTTTGCCCGGCTAAACGGCAGTCCTTTTTGGATCAACAAAATGCCGGACCTGCGCGGCATCAGGCAGCGCCGATTTCTTGATGCCACCGCCACTCACCTGAATCGTGATGTGACGGATGTGGCCCGCTACGCCGCCAAGGTCGCTTACGCCGGAGTCGCCGGTTTTGGCGGGTACCGATTCCTTCCAGACGATGCCCCGCGGCCGCTCTTTCACTTTGACGACGATGTCCTGTTCGCGCTCGCGATGTTCTTGTACTCCCTCGAACCCGCGGAGAATCCGATGCGGGAGACCTTGAACCCGGCGCTCGTGGCGCGCGGACGCGAGGTATTCGAGCGGGAGGATTGCAGGCGATGCCACGAACCACCCGATTACAGCGGCAGCAAACTCCTGCCGGTCGAAGGCTTCGATGTGGACAAGGAGCACCCGTTTAAGAACCTGATCTACCCGACCCATCTTGACACGGATCCCGGGCTGGCGTTGAACACCCGCAAAGGTACCGGGTTTTACAAAATCCCCAGTCTGCGGGGGCTCTGGTGCCGCGGCCTGTTCGGGCACAGTGGATCGGTGGCGTCCCTGGAAGATTGGTTCGATCCCAGGCGCCTGCAGACCGACTACGAGCCGACCGGTTGGAAGGGGCCCGGTGTCAAGCAGCGCGCGGTGCCCGGACATCGATACGGTCTCGATTTGGACGAAGCGGAACGGCGGGCGCTTATCGCGTTTCTTCTTACATTGTGACGGGCCTCAGGGGGGGGTAACCGGCCCGGCTTCTGTCGCATTGGCATTCCGTATGATCAATACTGCCTGCAGCCCGGTTTATTGATCAACCCGACCATGAGCGCGAAAAACGACGAATTGCTCCAAGCCATCGAATTGGCGTTGGCCGGCAAGTGGGAACCGGCCCATCAAATCGTCCAGCAACACGAAGAGGACGCCACCGCTGCGTGGATTCACGGCGTGCTGCACAAGATCGAGGGCGACCTCGGCAACAGCCGCTATTGGTATCGTCGCGCCAACCGGCTCGACCGCATCGAAAATGAACCGCGCGCGGAACTGGCCGCCATCCGGACTGAATTGGCCGCGGATGAACAGGGATGAACGCGGAGCTGCATCCCGGGCTTCATGGCCCAGGGCGGTCGGTGACATTTTCCCTCAGAATCGCAGGGACTGAGCCTCCCTGTTGAGCGGGTTGGCCGTGAAAATCCTGAAGCACGAGGTCGGAAATGTCGCGGAGCACAAGCGCGCTTCCCCATTTGGGCTCGGGCTTCTCCCGGTCCCAGTCGACTTCCACGCCGCGGAGTATGAGCCCGTCGATGCCCTGAAAAACCAGAGCATGGGTTGCCCGCTTATCTGGTTGGTCTTCGGCCAGCATCTTCAGCCGCAGATTGGCGATCGTAATGTTCTCGAGCTGGCGCTCGGCATGGCCGGCAACCAGCGAAGTTCCGCGGGCGGTACCCTGCGCGCCATCGATAGTGATGTTTTCAATGCGGCCCAGGCGGGACTCCGGGGTTCGCATTTTCAGCACGAACTTCATCACCTCGGCGCTGCCCCACCAATTCCAATGACGCCGATTCGTCTCGAAAGTGATGTTCGCAAAACGCACGTCGCTTACCGTGGCGCCGTCCTGGACATTAATACCGAAGACCTTGTTGGAATTGCGGACGATGATATTGGAGAAGAGAACATGGCGGATGTCGGCATGAGTTTCAGTTCCAATCATCATCGCTGCCGAAGAGGAGGCCAGGATGCAGTTGTTGACGATCACATTCTCGGTCGGGCGAATCGTCCCTCGTCCACGTCCTCCAAGGTCCACCGTCTTAAGACAGATCGCGTCGTCGGCAGTGGAGATGATCGAATCGGTGATGATTACGTCCGAAGAGGAGACGATGTCGATCCCATCGGAGTTCACCCCTTTTTCGAGATCGGAATAAAGATGGAGGTCCCGAATCCACACCCGGGAGCAGTCCTGCAAGCGAACGTTCCACAGGGGCGCGTTTTGGATCGTGACTCCTTCCAGGCGCACGTCTTGCGAGTCCTGGAGCACAAAGAGGTACTTTTGCACTTCCCCTTTCCGGTAGTAACGCCTCATTTCCACTCCAGAGCGGCGAGCGTTTTCCTGTTCTTCAGCGATCTCCGGGTCCTGGCCCCGAACCGGTGCGTATTCCCATTGGGCGTTGCCGTCGAACGCGCCGCGCCCCGTAATTGCGATGTGTTTGGCGCCTTTGGCGTTGACCAAAGCACGAACCCCCGCAGGCCAATCCTTCTTGTCAGGGCTCAAGACGACTGTCGCACCCGCCTCCAACCGGAGTTCGACGTTGTCTTTCAACCACAACGGGCCGGTGACGTACCGTCCGGGGGGCAGATAAGCCACGCCGCCTCCCCGGGCAGCGCTCGCATCGATAGCGCTTTGGATCGCGATTCCGGTCGGTTCGGTCACCACTTCGGTCGGCACCGCGTCGAGCGCAACCGAGGTCCAAAGCGCGCACACCCCAAGCAAAGGAGGAATGAGGATTATTTTCATTAGTTCAAGTGCACGCAGCACATGGCGGGGCCGTCGGCATTGCATGTCGTGCATGCGAGGTGAAAGAGACAAGTAACCCGTTGCTTTTCGTGACGGCTACGGCTCCGCCGCGCGCGCAAGTTCAGCCAGCTTGAGCACGGTGTTCCAGTTCCGCGCGGTGTTCGTCACGCCAATCCATTTGTCGAATTTCTCGGCCATGTTGCTCCTCCCAAAACCGTGCGGCGTGTGGAGGTATGCGACGTGTCCGATGACCTCGATTCCCTCGCCACCCGCGGCGCAGGCGCGCACGCGTCCGATATCCGCCGATTTCGGCACGGTTTCGAGCAGTGCGGCGTGCACGGTTGTCGGAGCGGTTGCCGCGGCATCCGTGAACGGATTCCGTGCGATCAGCTCATCCCACTCGGCCAGCGTCGGCGCGAAGATCGCCTTGTCGAAATCAAAGTGTGCGGCACAAATCTCCGCGATCGTGGCGATGACCCGATTCCGGCTCATGCGGCTTCGGACAATGGCATTACCGCTATTGATGTAGGTCGCGACGTTTTCAAAACCTGAGTCCGTGAGTTTCTCTCGAAGCACCTTGGTGGGGAGTTGCGTCTTCCCTCCCACCCCGCGGAAGAGGATCAGATAAACGGTCGGTTTCATGGGTGAGCCGATTCGGCCGAAAAGCTCACGCGGTTGCCAGTTCGCGCCGACTCGCGGGCCGCATCGAGAATCTCGGTTGCGATCAGATTTATTTCCAGTGACGACAGACCTGCCGGGCGCAGTTCGCCGCGCACGACCGCTGCCAGGTACGAAAGTGGATCGTTGTTTGGGGGCGCGAGGGCTGAAACCGTTGAATCCTTCTCCAGACCGTTGGCGATGCGCACCCGAAGCCGGTTTGGATCGGGCACGAGCACGTATCCGGTTCGGCCATAAATCTCCATGTCCTTTCGGTTGAAAGGCCAGTTCCAGGAGGCTTGGATGATCCCCTGGGTCTGGGGATAAGTCAGGACGATCGTCGCCTCGTCATCGACTTTGGGATAGACCTGCGGTTTGATCTGTTGAGTCACTGCGAAGACCGATGTGGGGCGCTCGCCTTTCATCAGCCAGGTGATCAAGTCGGCTCCGTAACACCCAAAATCGGTCAGCGCCCCTCCCCCGTTGAGCACAGGGTCGGTCAGCCATTCCAGGAATTCCGGCGAGCATCCGATCTCCTTCGGTCCTTGATGACCGTCGTGCACGACGATCTTGCGCAGGTCGCCAATCCCATTCCGCTCGTGGATCAACGCGTAAGCCTCGTGGTTCGCCGGGTACCAGGTGGTCTCGTAGTTCACGACCACCTGAATCCCGGCCGCTTTGGCGGCGGCAGCGATGGCGCGGGCGTGCTCGAGATTGACCGCCAGCGGCTTTTCCATCATCACATGGACACCTTTGGCCGCGCAGGTTTCGACGACTCTGCGGTGGTCGAAAGTGCTGGTGAAGGTGGCGACCGCTTGCGGCTTCACCTGGTCGAGCATGGCCTCCAAATTCGTATAGAACAGGCTATCTCCGAGTTTATATTCCTTGGCATAGTGCGCGGCCAACTCCCGGTTTGGTTCCACGACCGCGACCAACTTGATGTCGTGCCGGGCGTGGGTTGTGGGAATAAAGCCCCGGGCGTGATCGTGGACCAGACCGACGATGGCGAAGCGAACCGGCGCGGGTTCGGAACGTAATGTTCCCGCCGCTAAACCGAGGAATCCGATCAGGAGGAGAATGGACATTTTCATGGCATCGCGCGCCACTTCATTCTCGTTTTGGTATCGGCCGGAACTCACTTGCTCATTGACGTAACGGTGCAGTTCAGCGGTCAGATTGACGTTGAGGGCTTGAGTGGTTTTCACTGCCGATGAGCATACGGTCATGGCCATCTTTAGCAATCTTGGGTGTCATGGTTCATGCACAGGGGACTTGAACCCATTTTGGACTGCGCCCATGATCGGCGCACATAAACCGGTCCCCCGAGCCAGGTTTGTGAATCCCACCCCGGCGCTCGACTGTTACGACAAGCCGTTGGTGTGGGCCAAGTCCGGGGCTGGGGCATAGAGAATGACTCGTTCACATCCCATCTCGTCCGATCCACGGCCTGGAATTCTTGAGCTGCGCGTCTCGCCGTGGAGACTGATAGCCGCGTTTGGAGGGGTCGCGTCGGCGGTCACTGTGCTGGGGTTTTTCGGACAGGTCTGGTGGATCTTCGATCTACTCTCCCATTTCCGCGTGCAACTGCTGGCTGGGCTGATCCTGATGTCGGCCTTGCAACTGGTCCGACGCCGGATCAGATCGTCCATTGTCCTGGCTCTATTTGCGGGAGTCAACCTCGGCACCCTCGTCCCGCTCTACCTGGGTCCTGATCCGTTGGTGTCGGCCGGTTCCCTTCCATGCCGGGCGCTGTTGGCCAACGTAAGTACCCGAACCGGCAAGCCGGAGTTGCTCGCTCGGGTGATTGAGCAGTTCAAACCGGATCTCATCCTGCTCGAGGAAGTGGACGAAGGTTGGTTGTCGGCGCTTACCCCGGTGTTGTCTGCGTATCCCCACGCTCAGACACTGCCTCGCGCCGATAATTTCGGAATCGCACTCTACAGCAGGTATCCCATCAAGCGCGGCAAAATCCGGTATATCGGGGAGGCGGAAGTGCCTTCCGTCTTTGCGGAGATCGAGTCACCCGGGGGCACATTCACGGTGATCGGGACCCACCCCGTGCCTCCTGCCAGCGCCGAGAACAGCCGGTTACGCGATGGGCAACTGGGCCAACTTCCCGCTTTGGTTAAGAGCGCGAGCTCACCGGTGCTCTTGCTCGGCGATCTTAACGCCACACCCTGGTCTTTTGCGTTTCGACGGTTGGTGCGGGATTCGGGCTTGCGGGACAGTTCGCGGGGCCGAGGCCTCCAGCCTTCCTGGCCAACCTTCATGCCGCTGTTCTGGATACCCATCGACCATTGCCTGTATGGGGCAGGAATCCAGGTGACCGGCAAGAAAGTGGGACCCAAGTTTGGATCCGATCATTACCCGCTCATCATCGACTTTGTCATGGAGCGATCCCGGCCGGACTGATCGGCCATCGCTCTATTTACGATCCCTTGAGAGTGGGCGTCACATCAGCCGACGGGGCGATTTGAGAATCTTCCCGTTCGGATGAAGTTTTCGGGCCAGGCGGACGACCGGCGTCTGATTGAAGGACTAAACGCCTTTGGTCGTTCCGTATTGCATCCGTGTTTCGAGTCTGTTACGTCGTTCCCCGATTCTAGAGGTTCGCCATGCTTTTCACCGAAACTAAACTCCCCGGCGCTTACGTCATCGACATCGCGCCCCATAAGGACGATCGCGGCTTCTTCGCCCGCACTTTTTGCGAGCGGGAATTCACGGAGCACAACCTCGTCAACGCGTTCGTCCAGTGCAATGTCTCTCTGACGCGATTCAAAGGCACGCTCCGCGGACTCCATTTCCAGCGATCACCCGCGTGCGAGGTGAAATTGGTCCGTTGTACGCAAGGTTCGCTTTTCGATGTCATTGTTGATCTGCGCCCGGACTCGCCGACCTACCTGCAACACATCGGCATGGAATTGACCGCGCAGAATCACCGCGCTCTGTATGTCCCCGCCATGTTCGCTCACGGCTTTCAAACCCTGGAGGACGAGACGGAGGCCTTTTATCAGATGACCGAGTTCCACTCGCCCGGACTGGCGACCGGAATGAGGCATGACGATCCCCGGCTCGAGATACGCTGGCCGCTTTCCGTGTCGGTCATCTCAGAACGCGATCGGACCTGGCCGCTGCTGGGGGAGTGAGGAGTGGGGAGTCGCCTGCACTCGATAGAAACGCTGCGGCGCCGTGCCGAGGGAAGTGGTAAACCGGAATTTCGAGTCGGAAATTAACGTCTCAAGGATGGCGGAGAGTTCGGGATTCCAGTTACCGGCCAGATCCTGAGATGTTACCAACTGGAACGCCAGGCTCGGGCTGTAGTTGGTGACTTCAAAGTCTATCAGCAACTCACCCCCGGATACCGTCTGTTCCGTGACAGTAACGATCGGGGGAGGCAAGGCGTCCGAAGCGGTGACACGCTTTGCCGGTCCCCACCCGAGAACGCGGGTGCCAATTGTCGCGCGGACCCGCAACAGATAATCCCCGACGTCCGGCGGCTCGAAGACAAACGAGGCGCCCTCCGGAATAGACATGGTCACCATTCCCGTCAACTCTTCGGTATTGCTGAAGGAGAGGTCGTCGATGGCCCAGCCCGCCAAAGGAGTCGTGCTGGTCTGCGGGAAGAATGACCCCCCCGTGTAATCATAGACGAATCGGACCAGGATCGGCGCGCCTGCGAAACTCGCCAGGGAGGCAGCATGATCAGTGAAAACGGCTTCACCCGGTTGTCCATTCCCCGCCTGGCTGAACACATCCACCCATGTGGCGCCGGAGTCGGAGGAAACCTGGACCCGGGCGACCTGACCTGCGGTGGCGGTTCCAAGCCGGCTCTTGAATTGGACCTCGGCGTTGATTCCGGGCAGCAGAATCCGATTATAGCTCAGGATCTGATCCGTGGCGGGATTCGGATGCGCGAGATGAAAGACATGGCCGGCGCCGTTGGGATTGTCGACCACAACATTGTAGCCCGAAGAGGTGCTGACGGTGAAATCCGTTAGCCCGTTTTCCGCTCCTTCCACCTCGGTGAACGGGCCTGCGGCTGCTTGTCCCCAGTCGTACCCGGACGCGCCACCAACCGCGGTGAAGGTATACGTGTTGGCCTGCCGGGCAATCGCAGGATCAGGCCCGGAGATCATTGGCGGTGAATAAACCGGAAGGTAATCGACCTTGACGTTTTTCGCGCCGGTGACGGTGATAAATTGTTGCTCGGTGGCCAGACCGGCCGCGGTGAAGGTCACGGTGTACGTCCCGTTGCCGAGAACCGGCACGGCGTAACCCCCCGAATTCGCCGTGACGGCGTAGAACGTGCCGGGTTCGACATCCACGTTCACTCCGCCGATCCCTTCTCCGAGATCGTAAAAGCTGTTTCCGTTGAGATCGTAATAAACGACCCCGGACACGAGTGGCGTTGCGGACTGGCGCGTCGCGAAATCCTCGGTGACCAATTGCGGTCCGACCGAGCCGTTCGACCCGATCACTACTCCGACACCCACTTCCCGAAAGTCCGCGCTGTGGATGCTGGTACGATGTCCCGGCGGGGTTTGCATGCCACCCGGGCCGGGGCCCCAATCCACTTCGAAACCCGCATGCCCGTAGAACACCCCTTCGGCGTAAGCGAAGATGTTCTCACCGACCGTGATCCAGGAGTAACCCTGTGCGGTGACGCGCTGCCCGGGACTCGAGCCATCGGATCCGATATGCTGCTGGAATTCGTTGGTGAACATATCCTCGCTGTGGAGTCGCGCGGCGGCGGTAAGTTGGGCGTTCATGGCGAGCGGCGCCGCCGGCGCAATGGCCGCAAATTGGGATTCCATCAAGTCGAGATCGACGCCGAAAGAGTTATAGGCCGAGAGGACGTCAGGATCGGTGGTGGTGCGCAGTCGCGTGCCCTCCGCAGCCGGATCAGCGCGGGCCCGGTTGATGTACTCCAGGTAGAGTTGTTCTTCATCCGTCGGTTGCCCGATCGAATACAGGGCATCTCCCGGACCGTGAGGCCGTGGCGCCGGACGGAAGCCGTCGAGATCGCGGACCTCGATGGGCGGTGGAATCGGCGGCGCCCGCCGGATAGGGGCAGGCGGATCGACCGGCAAGAGTCCAATGGGCGGTTCAGCGTAGCTGGTAATACAGCCGACCGTCAGAACGAGACTTACGGCGCAGAAGTGTCGAATGGTATCGCGCATTTAAGACGGGTAAGTGGAGGGGCTCTCAAAGGACTGGAGTTTCATCCAGCAATGACGCCACGCGCCGCTCAAGGTCAAAGCGGGCGGTCGTGTCGCGCAATTTGCCGCGCTTGTCCACCAGCCACAGGGTCGGGATGCGGCGAAATGAATGTCGATGGGCTCGCCGATCGGGTACGGTTTTGTCCCCTTCAGAATATGATTCGCCAGGGTTTTTGCTCCCGCGGGCGCATCCTTGATTTCTGTGGCCAATTCCTTTTGACGTTCGCCGGCAAAGCGCCGAGCGATGGCCACGAGCATCGTATAAAGCATCGAATTCGTCGGAATTTGTTTCAATGCCGCCCGCATATTCTCGATCTGTGCCGGTAGGACGTGGCGAGGTTTCTCCTGCGCCAGCAACTTCGGTTGAGTCCAGGCTCTCAATACCAGCTCCGCAATCGGACTTCGATGCCCAGATCCGTGCCGACGAGTTGCTTGAACAAACCGAGGTTCGCGTAGGAACCGTCCTGGTTCCGATAGTGATAAGGATAGACGACTCGAGGGGCAAAGGCTCGGACGGCAGTGGCGGCTTCATTGACCGTCATGGTGTACGGCACATTCATGCAAACAAAGGCCAGGTCGACGTCCGTGAGCGCCTGCATCTCCGGGATGTTGCCAGTGTCGCCGCTGATGTAAACCCGCCGGCCGCCGAGGGTGAGGATGTAACCATTACCCATCCCCAAGGGATGATTCGCATTGTAGGCCGGGAGCGCGTCGATCGTCATTTCCATCACGTTTGTGGACGCGCCGTTGGCCAGCACGATGGCTGAGTTTTTGAAGGCTGCGGACAGGCTGTTATAGACCGCTTGAGGAACCACGAAGATCGTCCTGCCGCTCTCCCAAATCGTCCCGAGGACCGACGCATTGAAATGGTCGCTATGGCTGTGAGTGATCAACACCAGGTCGGCCTTGGGAATCCCGGTGAAAGAACCCCCCACTGGATCGCAGTAAATCCATTTGCCGTTCCAGCCGAGGACAAAACCGGCGTGATTAACGGTATGTATGACCGCGTCTCCGTTCGTGGTCAACAGATGCTCGCCGGTGAGGACATTGGCGCCGGGAACTTCGGCGGCCCGATAAAAGCGGGTCGCGAGATACGGGGCGACGGAATCCGTGTACACATTCGCGCCGACGCTTCGCAACGTGAGCAAATCCTCCCAGTCCGGAAGCCGTGATGAAGACTGAATCAGGTAATTCGAGCCCATCGGAGCATTGATCTGCAGACGTATTTCCTGGTTGGTGAGGCGTTGGATGAAAGTGAACTGCGGAGCGATCTGGGCGGTCAACCCGGCGATGGTCAGGACGAAACAGGCGATGATCACACGGAGACACCGTGGTCCGCTCCGCGCTTTAATTGCACTGACATGGGTTTGCTTTTTCAGGCCAGTTTGGACGCTAAACTGGCCGAAATGATAATGCAAGAATAACAACAGAAAACACCGGCGCGTCAGCAGGCCGGGCACATGATCCACCGTGCCTCAGCACTTGAGCCATCGATCACCGCCGGTCCGCCGCATGAGTGCAACCACCCGCTCCTCATCAACCTCAACACCCAGGCCCAGGCCCTCGGGCGCCCGCAATTCGCCGCGCTCCACCCGCAGCGGTTCTTTGAGGAGATCCGCGGTGAGGAATTGAGGTCCGTTGAGCGCGGCCGGTTTTTGGAGGCCATAGGCAGCGTACAGGTGAAGGGTGGCCGCAAGGGAGATGTCCGGGTCCGTCAGCCCACTGCCGAGCCACATGAGCCCGTGCTTTTCAATCAGCTCGATCTGGCGTTTGTTGTTGGTCAGGCCACCGCACCTCGCCGGTTTCATGGCCACGCCGTCCAGCATCTCGAGATGAATGAACTCTTCAAGTTCGATCGGCGACACCACTCCTTCATCCATGAGGATCGGCAGGGCTTTCAATCGTTTCAATGCCTGGTAACCGCGAATGCGGTTGGGGCGAAGTGGCGCTTCGAACACATCCACTCCGGCGTCAGCCAGCCGCCGCGCAACCGCCAACGCCGCTTCGGGTTCATACCCGCCGTTGGCATCGGCCCAGAGAAAGGCGTCCGGCGCTAGACGGCGCACTTCCCGCGCGAGAGCGACGTCGAAATCCGGATTGGGGGCGACCTTGAGATTGAAATGGCGATAACCGCGTTCCCGCCCCTCGTGGACGGACGGCTCGATGTCGCGTAGTTCGCGCACGTTGACGGTCCAACTCAAGGTAATCGCGCCGCCGCGCGGCCGACCCCAGAGTTCATGCAAAGGTTTGCGCTGCGCGCGGCTGGCCAGGTCCCACAGGGCGAGGTCGATCCCCGATCGCGCGATTGGCATGCCGGTCGAGAAACCGGGCGAAATCGCATCGTCCATCAAATGATGGGCCCCATCGATGTCGAGCGGGTCGCGGCCGATCAGTGCCGGCGCGAAATAATCCCGCAACGCGACGGTCGCGGTTTCGAGGGTTTCGTCGCTCCAGCGCGCGATCGGCACGGATTGCCCCCACCCTGTCGCCCCGTCGTCAGTCGTAATCTTAACGAGGACGGCGGCGCGCCCCGTCGTGCCGTGAGGCCCGGCAAAGAACTTGAAATAGCCGGTCATCGGGTACCAGAGCGGGAACAGATCAATGCGTTCGATCTTCATGAACTGGTTTGCCTGGGCCGCATGGCCTGAAGCCGGCCGGCGGGTCATCGTCTGGGTCATGGCCGGCCCGGAACGATTCGCCCGAGAAGCGCCTTGCTTCAACATGGCCTGCACGGGTTGCGGCGGGACACTCTATAGCACAGTCCCGTCCGCCTGCCTAGCCCGACCCCGGTTTTCGAACCCGCGCCAGACAAGGGAATGGATCCCCCGGGTAGAAGAAAGAGCCTGAGCAAGACGGCTGGATGCAGGAGCCTGTAGGCTGGGTGCCCTCACCCGGCGCAGACTTGTGACGCTCTGGTGAGAACTGCGGGCGGGACCGGATCCGGGCTTGTGCCGCAAGTAACCATGTGGTTACTTCTCCCCAGGTTATGACTAGCCCCAAGTCCCCCGCGCCACCCCGCGACCCCGAACGGACCCGGCAGCGCATCCTCACCGCGGCCTTGCGTGAATTCTCCGCCAAAGGCTTTGCCGGGGCGCGCGTCGACGTCATCGCCCGCCGGGCGGCAACCAATAAACGAATGCTCTACCATTACTTCGGAAATAAGGAGGATTTGTTCCGCGCCGTGCTGCGCCGCAAAATCGCCGAGCGCCAGGCATGGGGCAAAGCCACGCCTGAGGAGCCGGCCGCCAGTCTTCCGCTTTGGTTCGATCTCGCGTGCAAAGACAAGGATTGGATACGGCTGCTCGAATGGGAGGCATTGGGCGCCGGGGAAAGATCCGTGGTGGACGAGGCGGAACGGAGCGAGGCGGCGGCACGGGCGGTGGAACGTATCCGCGGGCGGCAGCGCAGCGGGCACGTGTCGAGCCAGTTCGACCCGCGGCATGTGCTGCTGGCCATGATCGGTTTGACGACCTACCCGGTGGCGTTTCCCCAACTCACGAGGTTGATCACCGGCCGGCAGGTCTCGGACTCGAAATTCCAACGGGAACGGCGTGAGTTTCTGCGCAAGTTTGCCGCGGCATTTTCACCTTAATCATTGAACTCGGCATGAAGAGACAAAATACGATACCGAAGTTTTCCGGGTCCCAAACCGCCGGCATCATCGCGGTCGCGGCATTGAGCGTGGCGCTGTCCGCCGGTTGCCGGCGGGAGGCCCGGCGTGCTCCGGCGCGGCCGGGAGGAGGCAGCGTGCCGGTGGTGGCGGCCGGAGTCTCGGCGAAAGACGTGCCGGTGCAGATTCGGGCGATTGGCAACGTGATGACGCCTTCGAGGGTCACGATCCGCTCGCAGATTACCGCGCAGTTGCAGGCGGTGCATTTCAAGGAAGGACAGGAAGTCAAACGGGGCGAGGTGCTGTTCACGATGGACCCGCGTCCGGCGCGGGCTACGTTGGAGCAGGCCCGGGCCAACCTGGCCCGCGATGAGGCCCAACTCGAGAATGCCAAAATCGCGTTCGAGCGCACGCGAAGTCTCTTCGATTCGAAGCTGACCTCGCAGGAGGACTTTGACGACGCCCGGACGTCGCAGGAGGCCTTGCAGGGAACGGTGCTCGCGGACCAGGCGGCCATCACCAACGCCACTTTGAATTTGGCGTATACGACCATACGCTCGCCGGTGGATGGCGTCGCGGGCGCCCAACTGGTCTTCGCCGGCAATGTCGTCAAGTCCCCGGACGACGCGATGCTGACCATTCACCAGATCCATCCGATCTACGTTTCGTTTGCCGTTCCGGAACGATATCTCCCGGAAATCCGGCGCGAGATGAGCGGGAAGCCGCTGAAGGTAACCGCCAGTTTCACGGGCCTCCGGGGAACGGCGCCCGAGGGAGAGCTCACCTTCGTGGACAACGCGGTGGACATGACGACCGGGACGATTCTCCTGAAGGCGACTTTTGCAAATCAAGACCGCGCGCTGTGGCCCGGGCAGTTCGTCCAGGTTGGCATGGACCTGGCCGAATTGCCGAACGCGACGGTCGTGCCCAGCCAGGCCGTCCAAACGGGCCAGCAGGGAGAGTATGTCTTCGTGGTCAAGCCGGACCAGACCGTCGAGTTGCGGGGCGTGAAAATCGGCGAGAGCTTTGCCGGGGAAACGGTGGTCGCGGACGGGCTGCAGGCGGGTGAAACAGTGGTTACGGACGGGCAGTTGAATCTCGTGAACGGCACGAAAGTCGGCGTCAAACCCGCGCCCGCGGCGGGTGCGTCAACCCAGGCGCCTATGGAGCAGCCATGAACGTCCCGGAACTGTTCATCCGCCGGCCGGTGATGACCACGTTGGTCATGTCGGGCATCCTGTTGTTTGGCGTCATCAGCTACCGCCAGCTCCCGGTCAGCGACCTCCCCAACGTGGATTATCCGACCATCCAGGTCTCGGCCAATGTGCCGGGCGCGAACCCGGACACCATGGCCTCATCCGTGGCCACCCCGCTGGAGAAACAGTTTTCCACGATTGCGGGCATTGACTCGATGACCTCGGTCAGCGCACTGGGGCTCACGCGCATTACGATTCAGTTCTCGCTGGACCGGGACATCGACGCGGCGGCCCAGGATGTGCAGGCGGCCATTGCGCGCGCCGTGCGGCAATTGCCGGCGGAAATGCCCACGCCGCCGACCTACAACAAGGTCAACCCTGCCGACTCCCCCATCCTTTACGTTGCGTTGTCATCACCCACGCTGCCGCTTTCGGCGGTGGACGATTATGCCGAGACGATGATCGCCCAGCGCGTCTCGATGGTGAGCGGCGTCGCACAGGTCTCGGTCTACGGTTCGCAGCAATACGCCGTGCGCGTGCAACTCGACCCCGACAAGCTGGCCGCGCTCGATATCGGCATCGACGAAGTAGCCTCGGCGCTGGACCAGGGAAACGTGAACCTGCCGACCGGCACGCTTTACGGCGAGCATCAGGCCTTCACCGTGCAGGCCAACGGGCAACTGCAAAAGGCGGAGGATTATCGTCCTTTGATCGTCGCTTATCGTGGAGGCAGGCCGATCCGGCTGCAGGAACTGGGACGCGTGGTGGACAGCGTGCAAAACGACAAGGTCGCCAGCTGGTTCAACAACGTGCGCGCCATTGTCCTGGCGATCCAACGCCAGCCGGGCGTGAACACGGTCGAAACGGTGGATGCGATCAGACGGTTGCTGCCGCAGTTTCGGGACAAGATCCCGGCTTCGGTGAACATGGATATCCTTTACGATCGTTCGGAGTCGATTCGGGATTCGGTGGCCGATGTCAAATTCACGCTCAAATTGACGGTGGCCCTGGTCGTATTGGTGATCTTCCTGTTCCTGCGAAACATCTCCGCCACGATCATCCCGAGCCTCGCGCTGCCGATGTCCATCATCGGCACGTTCGCCGCCATGGGCCTGCTGGGCTACAGCCTGGACAACCTGTCGCTCATGGCTCTGACGCTCTCGGTGGGATTCGTGGTGGACGACGCGATCGTGATGCTGGAGAACATCGTGCGCCACATCGAGAATGGCGAGCCACCCTGGTCGGCGGCCTTGACCGGCTCGCGCGAAATCGGTTTCACCATCATCTCGATGACGCTTTCGCTGGCGGCGGTCTTCATACCGGTGCTGTTCATGCACGGCATCCTGGGCCGGCTCCTCCACGAGTTTGCCGTAACGATTGTTTGTGCCGTGCTAATCTCCGGGTTCGTCTCGCTGACGCTCACGCCGATGATGTGCAGCCGCTTCGTCTCTTCAACCCGCGCGCGGAAGCACAGCCGGCTCTACCATGCGATTGAGCGGTTCTTCGAAGGGATGCGCGGCTCCTATGACCGGACGTTGCAGCGGGTGATGCGGCATCAGCGGGCGACCCTGGCGCTATCTCTGATCGTCCTCGTGGCCACGGCCTATCTGTTCATCATCATCCCCAAAGGCTTTTTTCCCAATGAAGATACGGGGCAGATTTTCGGCAATACCGAGGCGGCGCAGGATGTTTCCTTTGACGCCATGCGGGCGCATCAGTTGGCGCTGGCGAAGATTGTGGCCGCGGATACCAACATCAGCAGCTTCATGTCCGCCATTGGCGCGGGTGGGCCGACCTTGAGCGGGAACAATGGCCGCCTGTTCATGCATTTGAAGCCGCGTTCGCAACGTCGATTCAGCTCGGATCAGATCATCCAACAATTGCGCGAGAAATTGGCGGCCGTGCCCGGCATCAACGTGTATCTGCAGAACCCGCCGCTCATTCGCATCGGCGGCTCACTGAGCAAGGCCCTCTACCAATTCAGCCTGCAGGATACGGACACGGATGAGCTTTATCATTGGACGCCGATCCTGATGGCGAAGATGGCGGAGTTGCCGGGACTGCAGGATGTGACGAGCGACCTGTTGATTGCGAGCCCGCAGGTTCGGGTGGACATCGATCGCGACAAGGCCTCCGCCCTGGGCCTGACGGCGGCGCGCATTGAGAACACGCTGAACAACGCTTACGGCAGCCGGCAAGTCTCCACGATCTACACCGATGCCAATGAGTATTGGGTGATCCTCGAAGTCGAGCCACAGTATCAGCGCGATCCCGCAGCCTTGTCCCAACTCTATATTCGGGCCAACACGGGCAAACTCATTCCGCTGAGCGCGGTGGCGACGTTGTCGCGGGGGGTGGGGCCCACCTCCATTTCCCACGTTGGCCAGCTCCCGGCCGTGACCATCTCATTCAATCTTGCGCCCGGTTATTCGCTGGGGACGGCTGTCGAACAGGTGCAAAGCCTGGAGCGCGACCTGCACATGCCGGCGACCATCAATGCGAGTTTTCAGGGTTCCGCCCAGGTCTTCCAATCGTCGGTCAAAGGCCTCGGCATTCTCCTGCTCATGTCCATCCTGGTCATTTACCTGATCCTGGGAATCCTCTACGAAAGCTTTGTTCACCCCATCACTATTCTCTCCGGACTCCCTTCGGCCGGATTCGGCGCCCTGCTCACACTGCGGTTGTTTGGCATGGACCTCAACATTTACGCCTTCGTCGGTCTCATCATGCTCGTGGGCATTGTAAAAAAGAACGCGATCATGATGATTGACTTTGCCATCGATGCGCAACGCCGGGGCCAGGCGCCGCAAGAGGCGATTTATCAGGGCTGCCTGCTCCGGTTCCGGCCGATCATGATGACCACCATGGCCGCGCTCATGGGCACGCTGCCGATCGCGCTGGGCTTTGGCGCCGGCGGCGAATCCCGCCGACCGTTGGGCCTGGCGGTCGTGGGCGGATTGATTGTGTCGCAACTGCTGACACTCTTCATCACGCCGGTCATTTACCTCTATCTCGAATCCTTCCAACAATGGTTTCGACGCAAATTCCTGGGGCGGCGCAAAACGGAGGCAGGCGAGATCACGCCGGCGACGGTGTGATCCGGCAGCCCGACAGGGATCACACCTTTAGAGTTTTGAGATAGGCGACACTCTGTTGCGTGAGTTCCCAGGTTTGCTCGACAAAGTAGTTTTTGACGCCACCTGCCTTCGCGGCCGCGAACGTCTTCTCCCAATCGATGCTGCCCTGGCCGAGGGCGACCTGAGGCCGAGGGCGTTCGCGTCGCCGGCCGGGCGCACTTTCCGGGACCGGCGCCTTCATGTCCACATCCTGCAGGTGCATCGAGTAGAAGCGGCCGGGATACTTCAGAAAATAGTCGGCGCCCACGAATCCGGCCGTGATGGTCGACATCTGGAACTGGAACTTGACCAACTTCGGATCGAGCAGGTCGAACAACATGTCGTACGTCCGCCGGCCATCGACTTCGGAGATCTCGAATCCCTCGTTGTGGAGGCCCTGCTGAAGGCCGGCCTTCGCCGCGACCGCCGCGATCTGGTTGTACTCGGCGGCCGCCCGCTTCACCTGCTCAAGCGTCGGGTTGTTGCCGCCGTTCCCATCACCGAGGCTGGCCGTGATCATCTGGGTAATGCCGATTTCTTTCGCCCACGCGATGCTCTTCTCCTGGCTGTGCCGCAGTTCATCCATGGTAAAGTGCGAGCTCTCGGATCGCATGCCGTGATCGGCCAGGATCTTTTTGACTTCTTTCCCGTCCGCGAGGGTCGCGAATTCTGCGCCGTAACCGATCGGCGAACAGAGCTCGAGCCGGGTCACGCCTATTCCGGCGAGCATTTTCACGAACCCGGGAAAGTCCTTGAGCATCGAACGCATGGGCCAGACCTGGCTGCCGATCGGCAGGCCCAGCGGATTTGCGGCAAGCCTGGTTGAACTCCCGACCAGGAAGCCGGCAACCCCGGAACATCCCGCCGCCTTTTCCATGAACTCTCGTCTCGACATGTTATTCATATGCTTTTCGTCCGTTTACAGTTCCCAGCCCGGGCGATACTCACGCGTCAGGAATGTGTTCGCGTCGGGAATGTTCGTGATCTTTGCCGCCGCCGAATCCCACAGAAGTCTCCGGCCACCGAGCCGCAGTGAAATGGAGGCCAGGTTGACAGCGTCGCAAATCGGGCCGGCCAGTTGGAAATCGCCATAGCTCGCCGGCCCGCCTTTGAAGGCGGCGATCCAGGCGGCATCACGCGCCGAAGGGCTGCCGCTCCTCCGGCGGCTGGATTCGCGCGGGTTCGCCTCGGCCACGTTGTGGGCCGTGCGATAAGCGCGCATTTTCGCCTCGGGAATCAACTGGGGATTTTCGCCTCGGAAGCCCGCCAGTATTTTTCCCCGGTCACCGACGAACAACATGCCTTCTTCCTCCAGTTCCTGATTCTCCGCCATGAGCTCCTCGGGCACGCCCGGTCGAATGCCGCCGTCATACCAAAAGATGTCCAGGGCCGGCCGCGTTCCCTTGGGGGCGAATCGCATGCGAATGGTGCAGGCGGCCGGGAATGAATAGTCGTTGTTGATCCGCCGGCAAACCGTGTCGGAGACGGTGCAGACATGACTGGGAGTGGATTCGACGCTGATCGGAGAATCCAGGTCCAACAACTGGAAGATCGGCCAGAGACTGTAATGCCCCATGTCCGCGATCGATCCGCCGCCGAACTCGTACCAGCCGCGGAAATTGGTGTGCGTGTAGTCGGGGTGATACGGGCGATCCAATGATGGGCCGAGCCACAGCGTCCAATTAAAACCCGAGGGGATGGGAGGCGTGTCTTTTGGGAGAGTCGGGAACTGCGGCCACATCGGTCGCATCGACCAGTTGTGAATCTCGCGCAACGTTCCAATGGCGCCGTTCTTGACCATCTCCAGGGCCTGTTTCTGACTGGCGCCTTCACTGGCCGGCAGGAAATGGGTGGCGATCTTTTGCGCGCGGGCCGTCCCGATAACCGCCTTGGCCTCCAGCAGACGATTCGCCAGCGGCTTGTGCACGATCACGTTCTTTCCCTTTTTCAGCGCCGCGATCGAAATGGCCGCGTGGGTGTGATCCGGTGTCATCACTTTCACCGCCGTCACATCCTTCTCCTTTTCCAATAACTCGCGGAAATCCTCGTAAGTGGCGCATCCCTTGAACTGCTCTTTGCCGCGCTGCTTCGCGTAGTAGGTTTCAACGACTTCCTTGCCGACATCGCGGCCGCCGGGCACGTGGTCGAATCCTTCTCTCCAGGTCGGATTATCCACCAGCCGCCGGATCTGGTCGCGGATCTCGTTCTTGCCCCATTCCAGGTAATGAACCCCGTCCTTCTCGACGTCGCAGACGGCGACAATCTGAACGTCCGGGCTGGCGAGTATTCCGCCGATCTCCCGGATCGCCTGGGTTCCAAAACCGATGCACGCCAGCGTAATCTTTTCGCTGGGCGCAACGAATCCGGCCCCGCCCAGCACGTGTCGCGGCACTATGGCGAAGGCGGTGGCCCCCACACCGCCAGTCACGATGAAACGCCGACGCGAAAGGCTGCGCGAATCCGATGGGTTTCGGGGAGACGATGGATTCTCGGGTAGGGGATCTTTCGTTTTCATGGAACGCTCAGATTTTAAATGGTCACGCCAGATCAGAGTATGGCGGCACAGGCCGGTCGTTGGCAACTGGTTCCTCAACCCGCACACGCTTGAGCCATTCGCTTGAAGCGGAGTCGATGATGAACCTTCGCATGCGATGGGCAGAGGTGGGTTGACCAGATCAGGGCCTCGTGGAACTCGGCCCTCCGGGAAGGCTCGTATCGGAGAATACTCTGAGGCGAAATCCAAATCTGAAACACACGTGCCGGCGATTACGGCTGCGGCCTTGCCATCGCCGGGCGCGCCCGCAGTTCCGAGATCCTTTCATGCCCGGCGCGGTCGATCCACGAGGTCGGGCATTCCTCGCACAGTTGTTCAAACAACCGGATCGCCTCCTCCGTCTTCCCGGCGCGGGCCAGCGCTTCGGCCTCTTCGAACCGTTGCTCGCCGCTCGTGAGCACCGTGGTGGCGATTTGGATGGCTTCATCCTTGGTTACATTCGAGCGCACCTTCTGCAGCATGGGCGGATTCGGGTCGGTGAGGATGCCATAGGCTTGCGGCACTCGCTCACGGAAGAGCCGACCCCGCATGTCGTGTTGCATGTTGAATGCGTCTCCCCCTTCACGTCCACCCGAGGGCTCGATGTCCGCAATGGCCAATCCGTCGGCGCCGTCGGCCTCGGCTACGATCTTGCCTTGCGGAGAAACGATCATGCTTCCCTCGCCGCGCCTGGCCACGACGAGCCAGACGAAGTTATCCACCGCGCGGGTGCGGAACGCTGCCCGGCTGATGTCCTCATCGCCAATCGCAGCGCCCCCCAGTGTCGAGACGAAAATGATGTCGGCCCCGGCCAGAGCCAGACACCGCGTGGACTCCGGAAAGACCATGTCATAGCAGATCAACATGCCGACCGCGCCCAGATCAGACGTCGGGAATACCGGGAAACGATCGCCGCGCGCATGCGCCTGTTCGGCGAGCGGTAGATTGACTTTGTGATAACGGCCCAACTCCCGCCCATCGCGGCCGAGCAGAAAAGCCGTGTTACGCGTGATACCGTCGGTTGCGATCGTGTCATTGCACACGATGAGATAAATCCGGTGCCGGGCTGCGGCCTGACCCAGTCGGTCCAGCATGTGCCCAACGGCCGTCGGCAGTACTTCGGGCAACTGGTCGCGGTGTGCCAACTCCCACTTGAGCAGACCGAGGGTATCTTCCGGGAAAGCCAGGGCATCGCACCTGGCCTGAGCGGCTTTTTGGACCAGCAGCATAAGCTGGCCGAGCGACTGGTCCACCTGGTGGAGCACCTCGGCCGGCTCGGCAATCCTCCAATCAACCGTGCGGTTCCGCGGTTGAGCGGCTGCTACGCGCATCGTCGCCGACTTGCCGGCGGCTGGCGGGTAAGGCGCGCTCGAGGGGTTGGTTACCGGCAGCGATTGCGCGCGCATCAGCGCGGCGCAGCAGCAAGAGCCTAATAGCATTCCTGCGAGGTTCATGAGTGGGATTGAGCTGAGATTAAGGATGGGGGAACCGCGCCTGTCATGGCGTTGAATTCGAAGCATGGTTCAGCCAAAGCTCCACCGGCTGACGTGGCCCGCCGTGGTTGGCGCCCGCAATGTCGGGGCGCCCATCACCGTTGAAATCGCCAATGAGAATGTCGTGCGATCCGCGCTCGGAAACGACGAGTTTCCGCCAGCTCTTTCCCTGCCCCCCATTGAGATAGACACTGACTTCCTGCGGCGCGGCGCCCTGGTGCATGCGGGAGGCCACAATGTCCGGACGTCCGTCGCCATCCATGTCGGCCACCGCCAGGCCATGCATCACGGCCTCGACGGGTGCGTCCACAATGTGTTCCTGCCAGTCGGACTGGTTGGTCTGGCGGGGGGCTTCATACCAGGCCAGGCGATAGTGTTGTCCCTGGAGCTCCGCGGGCGCCAGGACCACATCCAAGTAGCCGTCGCCATTGAGATCGCCCAAGGCGACTTTCGTGTCGGCCCAGGTCCAGTTGGTCGTAAAGGTGTGCTCACGCCACGTGCCATCCACGCGGCCGTCGTTTTCAAACCATCGCCCGCCTGTCACCACGTCGGCGCCACCATCCCGATCAAGGTCGGCTACGGCCAATCCTTCGCCGTGCGGACAATCCAGCGAGTGATGGTTCCACTGGTCGCGACCTGCCTGGCGCCAAAAGTGGATCTTGTTTCCGGTCTGGTGCCCGAAACTGGACTGGTCGCGCGCGACGAGGTCCGGCTTCCCATCCCTATCGAGGTCCACCAGGGCTACATCGTGAGTGCCGACATCGCTGATCCGGTGGAGTCGCCACGCACCCTTGGCGGGATCACCCTCGGGCTGCGGATTCTCGAACCAGACTTGGGCGCCGGGAATTAGATCCGCATCGCCATCGCCGTCGACGTCACCCACGGCGCCGCCGACGGTGTTCCATCCGCCCTCGGCCACGCGGATCTTCTGCCAGCCTGGATTGACATACCAGACCAGCGGCCCGTTTTGACCCGCAATCGCTATGTCGAGCTTGCCATCGCCGTTAATGTCGCCGGTCATTTTCGTCCAAGGATTGTTGGGCGGTTGTTCATCGATGACGACGTATTGGAATCTCAGTTCAGACTGAGGCGCCAGCTGCGCGCCGGCAGCGATCGCAGCCGGAGGGGCCATCGATATCCACTCCGCGAGCATTGCCATGACTATCCCGACTTGAAAAACGTGTGACATCGTTCCGTTCTTACAGGGTGAGGAAAAGACGACATTCCTCAATGCATGGGTAGATTTTCGCAGTGTGGACGCAAATCTATCCTCGCGGACTTGATTTCTGCAAGCGAATCCCGAGGCGATTCGATCGCTGCCGGAGTTGATATTGGACTCCTTCCTGAAAGGTTGATATTCTTCCTGGATAAGCCCTATGAAGCCTTCTGCAAAGATGACGCCAACGCGTCCAACGACGCGACGCGAATTTATCAGCCGGACCATGGCGACAACCGCCTTCATTGCCGGTGCGCCCGCGTTCCTGCGTGGCCAGAACCTGAATAACAAGCTCAACATTGCGTTCATCGCCTGCGGCGGCCGCGCCAACGCAAGCCTGGGCGAACTCACTCTCACGCCGGGAGCCAACCGTCGCACGGCTGCCGACAGCTCGGCCGGGCCGCACCCCGACGAGAACGTCGCGGTGCTTTGCGACGTGAACCAGTTGGCGCTGGATTCGGCGTCCCAACGATACCCGAAAGCGAAGCGCTTCAACGACCTTCGACGCGTGTTCGATAGCCCCAATGACTTCGACGCTGTCGTGGTCTCCACAGCCGAACACACGCATGCGTTCGCCACCTACCTGGCCCTGACCCATGGCAAACACGTCTATTGTGAGAAGCCACTCGCCTACAACATTTGGGAAACCCGCCTCATCCGCGAAACCGCCGCAAAATACCCCCACCTGTCCACCCAAATGGGCAACCAGGGACATGCCTCGCCCGCGCGACGCATGATCAAAGAAATCCTCATGACCGGCGTCATCGGCCCGGTACGCGAAGTCCACGTCTGGGCCGACCGCGCATGGGGACTCCAGGACGCGGCGTCGGCGGAGAAGTTCGATAAGCCGCACGGTTTCTACAACGGGATCCAGATCGTTGACCGATTCAAGGAAGTGATGCCCATCCCGCCGAGCAATCACTTCGATCTCTGGCTGGGACCGGCGCCGGCGCGACCGTTCCATGCCACTTACTTCCCGGGGCCGCGGTGGTACCGCTGGTGGGATTTTGGCAACGGCACGATGAGCGATCTCGGCAGCCATGATAACGACGTGCCGTACACGGTCCTCGATCTCTGGCGGCCGGACGACACGGGCAGGCGCGTTCTGGCGCCGCTGACAATCGAAGCCATCTCACCGAATGTGCCGGTGGCCCACAAGGAACTCGCGCCGGCAACGCTGATGGCGACTTATCAATTCGCCGCAGTGGGTGACCAGCCCGCCCTCAAGCTGGTGTGGCGCCAGGGCGACAGCAAACCGCCAGGGTGGATACCCGCCTGGGGCGGCCGCTCCTGCCTCTTCATCGGCGAAAAGGGCATGCTCCTCGGCAACGGAAAACTCCTGCCCGAAGAGCGCTTCAAGGATTTCCAGCGCCCGCCCGAGACCCTGCCCCGCTCTCCCGGTCACTGGGTGGAGTGGGTCGACTACGCCAAGGGGAACGGTCCGGCGCCGGGATCCAATTTCCAGTACTCCGGCTGGACGACCGAAGCGAACCACCTCGGCAACGTGGCCTACCGGACCGGCAGGAAGATCGAGTGGGACTATGCAGGTCTGCGCGCGACCAACGCGCCCGAAGCGGCCCCGTTCATCAAGCGGCCTGAATATCGCCAGGGCTGGGAAGGGATATTGAAAGTGTAGAGCTTTGAGGAATTCCCCCAGGGCCTCCGTAACCGCGGTGGCCCAATAAAAAGACAAAACATGAATCGCCGCTCCTTCCTGAAAACCACCGCGGGCGCCGCTGCCACCGCCGCTTTTCTCCCGCTCGCCCACGCTGCCGCATCGAAACGTGACCTCCACAAGGCGATCATGTATGCGACCATCGGTATGAAGGGCACTGTCCTCGAGAAATTCCGCGCGATGAAGGAAGCGGGATTCGAAGGCGTGGAGCCGATGGGCGGCATGAATCACGACGAAGTGCTCGCCGCCTTGAAGGACACCCACCTGAAAGCCGCCAGCGTCTGTTGCCACACCCACTGGGAGAAGCCGCTCTCGGCGCCGGACGAGGCGACCCGCAAAATCGGCCTCGACGGTTTGTTGCAAACTCTGCATGACGCCCGCGTCTACGGTGCGACGAGCGTCCTGCTCGTGCCGGGCGTCGCCCGCAACGGCGTGACTTATCAGGAATGTTTCGATCGTTCCATCGTCGAGATCAGGAAGGCGATCCCCATCGCAAAGGACAACAATGTGCGGATCGCCATCGAGAATGTCGGCAACGATTTCATCATGTCACCCGAGCAGGCCGTCGAATACCTCGACGCCATCAACAGCGAATGGGTGGGTTGGCATTTCGACATCGGCAACGCGGGCCGCGTCGGGCCGGCCGAACGCTGGATCCAGATGATTGGCCAACGCATCATCCGGATTCACGTCAAGGACTACCGCGCAAAACCCGCGGACCCGGCGGCAAAGGAAAACGCGCGCCCTAAACTGCTCGACGGCGATACCAACTGGCCCGCAGTGATGAAGGCCCTGGATAAAGCCGGCTACACCGGTTGGGCGATCTCTGAACAGCCTGCCAACCAGTCCGCGGACGTGGGAACGGCCAGCGACCTGGCGCAGCGGATGGACCGGATTTTTGCGTTGTAATCCGGGGGGTCCGGATGTTTGTTGCATCGCCCCCGTCACCAAACAGAGCGGCAAGAAACGCCACGTCCACCGACGCTACCGTTGTTCGGAGTTCTTCAAGCAGAGCCTCCACGAATGGGCCGCCGAAAGTCGTTTCTTCAGCGGCTGGGCACCGGCCTGCTACCAGATGAGGCGGGCTGGTGGGATGGGCCTTCACGCCGCCGTGCGCGCATCTCCTATCTTTCCACCACCCAATCGCACGTGTCCCGGGTCAATTTGATCGCGCGGGATTTTCCAAATCGAAGTCCGAAATTTAAAAGCGAAAAAATCACTCCCAGCCCTTGGCGGATCACCTCAGAGGCGAGCTCAGCGACCGCCGCCGGAAGAGGGTGCTTGCTGCGAATCCAGCGTGCGACTATCCGGGGCATCCGAAACGGAGGCGCGGGGCGGCGGTTCGTGTGGAGCGACCGGTTCGCCATCAGCCGAGTGCTTTCCGTATCCGCGACGGAGACCGCCGAAGGTCCAGGACACGCCACACGACGATCAGGCCTCCGTCCTCAATCTTGTAGTACACCGCGTAGGGAAAGCGATGGGCGATCAATCGGTGATATCCGAAACCTTGGAGTGGATGCCAGCATACAAAACCAAGGAGTCGATCTCAGAAAACAGGCTGTCCAGAAAGTACGCTCCGAGTCCCTGCCGCTGTCGCTCGTAGAACCGTCTGCCTCGATCGAGGTCATCGCGCGCCGAATCCAGTATGCGAATCCTCATTCCGATCGGGCCCGCAGTCGCTTCTTAGCGTCTTCCCAATCGTGCGCATGCTCGACCCCGTCATGGACCCGCCGCTCAGTCTCCCGGAGGGCATCTGAGTGCCACTGCGGGGACTCGACCGCATCCTCGTCTCTCGCCAAGTCCTCCCAAAGCGTGTGCATCACCCTAAGCTTCTCATCCCGAGTCATTTGCTGAAGATCCAAGCCGCTCATATGCAAACGATACGCTGATCAGGTGCCCGCGCAACTGCCTTCTGGCGAACGCAGAACTGAGCCACGGAGACCTGATGAAACCCGAGATACCGGCGCAGCCATGTCCGGAACGGCTCCGCGGGTCTCCGTTGGCTCAAGTGCCTGGTTGGCCGTTTCTGGGAGGATCAGGTCCATGTGATCTCTGCCTGCGTCGGGCTGCGCGACCGGTCCAATACGACGCGGCACGCGTACCTTCTTCCCATCGCATTCCATCTCAAACTGGCCCGCCTTCTTCTTCACATCGGTCACTCGGTCGGCAAGAAACTTCATGATCTCGCGCCCGGACCATGCCTCAAAGTCAATCTCCGAAGCCTGAGAGCCTGCCGCAAAGGAGGCCATGGTGTGCGGCGGATTGGGCTCAAGGCGGAAGGCAGTCGCTCCTATGGCGACCGCGTCCGCTAAAATCCCAACGAGCTGCGGTGGCACGTGACTTTCGCTTCTTCGCCGAGGCTTGCTCATGGCGTCTATTCCGGCAAACGATCAAGGTGAGCGACCGCCGGCGGGAGGGGCGATGGAGCGCACGATGCCCGTCCGAATTGCCGCCCAGTGTCGAGCGGAGAGGCGGGGCGGCGGTTCGTCTCCACCGTCTTGTGTGCGCCCAGCATGGACGCAGTCCAAAAGGGGTTCAAGTCCCCTGTGTATGAACCGTAAAGATAAAACATCAGCCGAAGCCAACTGCGGAAGGGTGACCGACCGTGGGAAGGAAGGCTAGGCGAAACCCGCGAGTTGATGAACAAGAACCGCATACAAGGCCGACACGATGGGGCGAGCTGGCACAACACAGCAAAGCCCACCGGTTCAGTCGTGGAGGTAAATGCGGCGACAGTGCGGGGGAGGACTGCGCCCTTACCTGGGGAGATCTCGGACACGCGCGGCGGTGGAAACACCCCAGCGCCCCGTACAGTAATGGGCGGGGTGAATGCCGAGAAGTCAGCCGAGGCCATACTACTCAAGGAAACGAGCCGGGCACACCCGGAGGACTCACCTGAGGAAGGGCCGAACTTGACAGGCAGAACACGACCATAGCTGAACGGAGGCTGGCGATGAAGCCGATCGGTGGAGCCTTGGCCCCGAGTCAGCGTGGCAGAGAAAGAGTGCTGCTTCATCCTTCGGGACTGTCAGGAACCGCCGGATGCGGAGCCGCATGTCCGGTGGTGTGGGGGGCGGGGGCTAGAAACCCCCGCCTACCCGATTAGCCTGCCTTTTTAGATGAACCATCTTTGCCATCATCTCGATAAAGAGTGTGCCACAGCAACCCGAGAAATGTCGCACAGCAAATTAGCTCGATGGTGAAGAAGAGCCAATCCTTCGCTGCCAGAAACGCCTCCGCAAGGAGGTGCTCCAACCCCGCTCCCTCCTTCTCCATCTGCATCCAAACCGGGTCATGATAGACGACCCAAGCGGAAACCCGCGACATCGCCCAGGTGACGAAGATGAGCGAAAGAACAGCAACGGTCGCAAGAATCATCACCACGATCTTCTTTTGTGAGCGAGGGAAGTAGAGTGGCATGATGCTCTGCTGGCTAGACCTTATGGCTGATGGTGTCACGCCGATCTGGAGCCGTTGGTCGTTCCGGAGTTGAAAAGGGCGGTGTGGTTGCCATTTATTTAGGTCGCGGATTGCCCGGGTGGGCAGAGCCGCAAGAACAGCCCGCTCGTGGCGGGAGACATGTTCTGATTCATCGTGTGAACGTGAACTGACAACCACACCATCATGAAGTCCATTACACTCTATCTCGGTCTGGATGTCCACATGGACTCCATCACCATTGCCATCGCGGAATTTGGTCCCAAAGGAGAGATCCGCCTCTTCGGAACTATCACCAACGATCTGCATGCCCTGGAAAGGGCGCTGGCCCGCATCCGCAAGGCTCATCCCGGCGCCCGGTTGGAGGTTGCCTACGAGGCTGGTCCCTGCGGGTTCGGGATTGCTCGACGTCTCCAGCAACTGGGCATCCCCTGCCTGGTGGCGGCTCCCTCGCTGATCCCCAGGCAGCCCGGCGCCCCCTTCAAGACCGACAAGCGCGACGCACGCAACCTGGCCCGTCTGCTCCGGGCGGGCGAGTTGACCGCTGTTTACGTGCCCGAGCCCACTGATGAGGCCATCCGCGACCTCTGCCGCGCCCGCACCGATGCGGTCGATGATCTGCGCCGCTGCCGTCAGCGCCTCAAAGGCTTTCTCCTGCGTCACGGCTTCCGTTACCAGGGCAAAGCCAACTGGAGCCAGGCGCACCTGCGCTACTTGCGGGAGCTGGTCCTGCCGCACCCCGCGATGAAGGCCATCCTGGAAGAATACCTGCAGGGCATTGACGCCGCCCACCAGCGGGTTGAACGCATCGAGGCCTCTATGACCACCCTCCTGGAAGCCTGGCGGCTCAAACCCGCCGTCCAGGCCCTCATGAGCTTCCGCGGTTTTCAGCTGGTCGCCGCCATGATCACCGTCAGCGAACTGGGCGACATCCATCGCTTCGCTCATCCGCGCCAGCTCATGACTTACCTGGGTCTGGTGAGCATGGAGGACTCCAGCGGCCCGCGCCAGCGTCTGGGAGGCATCTCCCGTTGCGGCAACGGTCATGCCCGCTGGCTGCTCGTGGAATGCGCCGAACACTACGTGCTGCCTCCCAAGATCAGCAAAGAACTCTCCCGCCGCCACGAAGGCCAGCCTCGCGAGATCCTGGCCTTGAGTTGGAAGGCGCAGAACCGTCTGCACCTGCGTTTCACCCGGCTATTGGCCCGCCGCCTCCAGCGCAACAAAGCCAAGGTCGCTGTGGCCCGCGAGCTGTGCGGGTTCATCTGGGCCCTTCTCCGCAGCCTGAGCTGTTATAGGCAGGAGGAAAACAACAGCCGTCCAGCCTGTGCCGCATAGCGAGAGGAGGAAACCCGATGCAAACCACAACGCGCACACGCCCCGGCGGACCCTGCGAAGAGAAAAGTGCTGTGGGCCGCAGCTTCCTCGCTCCGCTCGTCAGCTGTCCCCACGGCCCACAGGGGGAACGACCCACCTCCTTGGCGTCTGCTGGGGCGGTCATTTCTTAGCGGGTTTCCCAGGGGGAAGACGGGAACTAAAACGCCGATCATGGGAACCATATCCATGACACATAGATAGCTACTACCACGACAAAAAGTAACAGCCAGAGTTGACACGAGGTGAAGCGGATTGGGTGCGGTGGCCAACCCTCGAGGTCGTTATGGGACGCCCACCTTCGGGTGGGACGACTCCCGAGCCTAGACTGAGGACAGGGCCGCGGTGAATCAAAACCATGCGAACCGGTCTGGAGCGAATACTCCGGGCAACTCGCGAATATCAGCCTACCAACCGCCGGGAAGATAACATCACCCGCCGCCGCCGCTTCACCTCCTGTCCACTCTCGATGCCCGCTCAGATCGATGAAAAACTCGAAACAGAATCATGTCGCCCCTTGACATTCTATCAGCCATATCAACGATGAAGCTCACGCACAGCCGCCGGAGAGTGACGTGGCCTGTAATGATGATGGTTGAGTTTCATAAACCGGTCAACTGCCCGGCGCAGCGGCTGTTGCGTGCAGCGCCTTGTTGGCTGATTTTGCCGTCTTCCGCAACACCTGAAATCCAGTGCGTCCTCGTGGTCTGGGCTCATCCAGAAGCCAAGCGCCACATCGCGGACACTGCGTCAGGCTGCCAACGAACCGCGAAGCACTCGCGATCATCCGATGCTTCCTCTCGGCATTCTTCTCGGTGACGATCGCATACTCTCTCCGAATCGCTGTTCGATACGTCTGCTGCGGCAACAAGGCATACGATACCAACCGACGCTTCTTCAACTGCGCCTTCACGAAGTCGAAACCGCAATCACAACAAGGCATGATGTCCTTTCAGCCAACAGGTATTAGGCAGCAGCGGTCGATATTGGACTAGACCGCAGCGGTCTATTACGGTAAGGATCACGCCGCTCAAGATAAGGTTGAGCAGAGGAGGAATCAAGCATGGGTAACGAGAGGTGTGATCGTGTACCGTCACCGGGTGAGCGGCCGGAGGAGAGTCGTTTTTGGCAGCGATATTGGGAAGCGGTCCGACGGCGCGGGGTTAGGCCAGGGAAAAAGAAATGTTATGAACTTCACTGTGCGCCTATTTGGGGTATGGAGGAGAAAGTTGAAATCCGGGATAATGTTCGCAATGAAGTGTTTGACCGAATCGAAACGATCGGGTTTCCCGGTCCAGTCCAAGACATCAATGTCTGGAGTGCCCGGCGAACCCACATGCTCCTATGAATAGAAGGCACTTTCTAAAGAGCGCAGCCGCTGCTTCCGTGCTGACCGCAGGTTGCTCGAAACTCCCCCTATCTCCGGCGAGACGTTCGGCGATTGACCCGGACGTGCGCCGTGTCCGGCCCGGTGATCCAGGTTGGCCATCCGCGGCGAGTTGGGAAGGCTTGAATCGGGCGGTCGGAGGGCGCCTCATCGGCGTGCAATCTCCCATCGTGGAATGCAAAAAGGCACCCAACAGCGAAGAGTGCCGCGAGCTTTTCCAGAAGCTGAAGAATCCCTACTACATCGGGAACGAACCGGGCCTGACGCAAACGTTGGGTTGGGTCGACGCCTGGACATCGGCGCCGAGTGTGTATGCCGTCGCTGCCGAGACGGCACGGGATGTCGTCGCGGCGGTTCGGTTCGCGCAGGAGAACAACCTGCGCCTGGTTGTCAAAGGCGGCGGTCACAGTTATCAGGGGACCTCGAATGCGGCGGATTCGCTATTGATCTGGACGCGGTCGATGAATCGCATCGACCTGCACGATGCTTTTGTGGCTGAAGGCTGCACGGAGATGCAAGCCCCGCAGCCGGCGGTCAGTGTCGGTGCCGGCACGATTTGGATGCAGGCTTATGATGCTGTCACGACCGGGGCGGGCCGCTACGTCCAGGGCGGCGGTTGCACAACCGTCGGGGTTGCGGGGCTGATCCAGAGCGGTGGCTTTGGCAGTTTCTCGAAGAACTATGGGCTGGCCGCAGCCGGGCTGTTGGAAGCCGAGGTGGTCACAGCCGATGGTGCGCTGCGGCTCGCCAATGCCGGTACGAATCCGGATTTGTTCTGGGGAATCAAGGGCGGCGGCGGCGGGAGCCTTGGCGTGGTCACCCGCGTCACCCTGAGGACACGGGAGCTTCCGGCGTTTTTTGGCGGGGTATTCGGGACGATCAGGGCAAAGTCCGACGCCACATACCGGGACCTCGTGGCTCGCATCATTGGCTTCTACGGTGACCAACTGTTCAATCGTCATTGGGGCGAACAAATACGATTCAGTCCGGGTAATCGGATTATACTTTCCATGGTGTTCCAGGGGTTGGATCGCCAACAGGCCGAAAGGCTATGGCGACCCTTTTTTGCCGAATTGACCGCTCGATCCCGTGACGTTTCGATCGAGCAGCCCCTGACAGTTCTGGCTGTGCCCGCGCGAGAATTCTGGAACGCGCAAGCCATCAGAAGCATCGTGCCCACGGCCATCGTCGCCGACGATCGGCCAGGCGCATCTGCGGCCGATTTTTTCTGGGCGGGTGATGGCGACCAGGTGGGGCAGGTCCTCCATGCTTACAAATCCGCCTGGCTGCCGGCCTCGCTGTTACAGGACCCCCACCGGACTCGCCTGGTGGAAACGCTGGTCGCTTGCAGCCGGCATTGGAGCGTGTCGCTCCATTTCAACAAAGGACTCGCGGGGGCGCCACCCGAAGAACTTGTGGCGGCCAGGGACACCGCGATGAATCCTGCCGTCCTCGATGCCTTTGCGCTCGCGATCATTGCTGCCGGCGGTCCCCCGGCCTTTCCGGGCATACCCGGTCATGAACCGGACATTGTGACCGCCCGCCGCCGATCCGGCGAGGTCGGCGAAGCGATGGACGAACTGCTGAGCGTCGTTCCGAATGCGGGGTCGTACGTGTCGGAAAGCGATTTCTTCGAGCGCGCCTGGGCGCGGTCCTTCTGGGGAACGAATTATCCAAAACTTGCGGCGGTTAAGAAGAAATATGATCCGAAGGGGTTATTCTTTGTTCACCACGGCGTAGGCAGTGAGGCATGGAGTGACGATGGTTTCACCCGGCGCGCAGCAACGTCCGACTTCAGACAGGGGTGAATCAGGAATCGAGCTCTGCGAGTCCCTGGATGATGCCTCGGCAAGTCACGGCCTCGTGGAACTCGGCCCTCCGGTTTGAAAGCTCAATTTTGAAATCTCAGATCAACTCACAGGGGAGATCTTCTCCTGCGTCAGGATGAGGGGATTTTCATCGAACCCCGACACGTTCGCGACGGCTCGTTGATTTCAGTTACGCAACGTGGCATGGTGCGCGTCCGAATGGATGATCAGGCCGGGTTCCGCCATACGTCCGCACGACCCGGCCCGCGCAACATGAGCACGGAGGCATGACCGGTGTTTGGGCGTCTGCGTCAACGCAACGAATGGAAGTTCTTCGGCGTCCTGCCGAAGGCGGACAGTAAACTTGCCACGACGTGGTGGATGGCGGTGGTCCTACGGGGCGTGCTGCCGGCGGTATTCGCCTTTGCCATGGGTTACCTGGTCGCCGCGGTACAGGACGGTGCCAGCCTTGTTGGACCCCTTACCCTGGTGGGTGGGACATTCGTGTTGCTCCAGGTGATCCCGCCCATTCATCGAGCCATAGGCGCAAATCTTGGTGATCGCACCTCTGCCTGGTTGCATGACCGGCTGACCGAGGCTTGTGTCCGCCCACCGGGCATGGGGCATCTCGAGGATCCGCAGTTGGGGACCGACCTGACCGTTGCCCGCGACTTCGACCTGGGTATGACCGGCCCGCCGCTCTTCATCTCCATGGATTTCATCGCCGGCGGGATGGTCGAGCTGATAGGCGGATTCGCGAGCGCCGTGGTGCTCTTTGCGTATACGTGGTGGGCGCCACTCATGCTCGGTGGCGCGTGGCTGGCCACGCACTGGCTGCTGCGCGAGAGCGGGGTTTGGCGCGACCGCAACACCGACGTGGTTCGAAGCGCACAGCGCAACGCCGATTACGCCTATCAGCTCGCCGTCGATCCGGCACCCGCGAAGGAGCTCCGCCTTTTCGGCCTGGCGGACTGGATCATCCATCGTTTCGTCGATTGCCGCACCCGTCTTCACGCGTTGCAGTACGAAGCGACCCGGCTTCGCGAGAAACCGGTAATTTGGAGTCTGCTCCTCGTGGTCGGCGCGAACGTGGTGGTGTTCTGGACTCTTTCCGCGGCCGCCGCCGATGGAAGCGTGAGCCTCGGCAAGGCCATCGTGTTCGCTCAGTGCGCACTTGGCACTTCGATGATCGCATTTGGCGGGTTCAACTGGGCCCTCGACGGATCCTCCGCGCCGGTGGCGGCGGTGTTGCGCCTCGAACCGGCAATGGCTCGCACGGGCGCGCTGCGTTCGGGCACCCGGACGGCGGAGAGAATGCCGGCACGGGAGATTCGCTTCCGCGATCTCACCTTTGGCTATCCGAGTGGCCCGGCCGTGCTGGAGCACTTTGATCTTACGATTCCCTCCGGAACTTCACTCGCCATCGTCGGACAGAACGGCGCCGGCAAGACCACGCTCGCCAAGTTGCTGTGCCGATTATACGATCCCCAATCGGGCGGCATCGAGGTGGACGGCCTCGACCTCCGTGAATGCTCCCTCGAATCATGGCGCACCAGGGTCGCCGCCGTATTCCAGGATTTCATCCGCTTCGAGCTTTCCCTGCGCGAAAACGTGGCTCCGGCGGGTGCGCCGGATGAAATCGTGCGCACGGCCCTCGAAGCCGCCGGCGGCGGCGACCTGGCTGAACTCGACACCATCCTGGCTCGTGGTTACGAGGGTGGTACTGACCTCTCGGGCGGTCAGTGGCAGCGGATTGCGCTCGCGCGAGCGTTGTGCGCCGTGCGACTCGGGGCTGGCGTGGTGCTGCTGGATGAACCCACGGCGCACCTCGACGTCCGCGGCGAAGCGGAGATCTTCGACCGCATCCTGGCCGCCACGCGGCACTGCACCACCATCCTCATTTCCCACCGCTTTTCCACCGTGCGTCACGCCGACCGCATTTGCGTGCTCGAACACGGCCGGGTGATCGAGTTGGGCACGCACCAGGAGTTGATGGCCGTCGGCGGGCGATACCGCACGATGTTCGACCTGCAGGCCAAACGGTTCACGGCGTCGGAGGACGAGGACGGATCGGTCTATGACCCGCTCACCTGAATCCAAGGATCCGAAAACAGCGCGCCTCGCGGTGGACGAGCTGCCGCCGGCACTGTCGTCGATGTGGAACTTGTGCAAGTTGGGCTACCGTCACGAGCCCCGGTTGATGCTCGTCGCGTTTGTGCTCTCGCAAATTGCGGTTTTGCCCGACGCGTTGCTGGCGTTGTGGCTCAAACTCCTCGGGGAAGGGGTGCTGGGACACCAGCCCGGGCTGGCGCGGGCGGCGGCCATTGGGCTCGGGGTTTCAGCCGCCGCCACGTGGTTTCTCGGCACCGTCAGCACCCGGGTCCAGCGCCGCTTTCGTGACAAGGTGACCATCGCGTTGGAATCGCACGTTGCCCGTCTTCAGGCCTCGCTGGTGACCATCGCGCACCACGAGCGCCCCGATTATCTCGACCGGCTCGCCATGCTGCGCGACCAGGTCTTTGTGCTCGATCACATGTACATGTCTGTGTTCTCCACCTGCGGGTGGATTTTACGGTTGGGGGTAACGGTCGCGTTGCTGGCATCGATCCATCTCGCGCTTGTGTTGCTCGCGGTATTCGCCCTCCCGGCCGTCTTCACCTCGACCTGGCGACCCGCAATCGAGCGCGCGGCCCAACAACGCGGCGCCCAACCCAATCGTCTTGCCCGTCATCTCTTCACAACCGCAACCACGGCGCCCCCGGGCAAAGAGGTGCGAGTCACCGGCATCGGCTCGCAACTGGTGACCCGACGCCGGGATGCCTGGGCGCGTGGGCACGCGCCGCTGTCGGACGCCCGCTGGGCCTCGGCCTCCTGGCATTCCGTGGCATGGGCGGTGTTTGGCTGCGGCTATGTCGGCGCCGTGGTGTTTGTAGCGTCGGGCCTGCGCGCGCCACCCGGCAACGTGGTTCTCGTGTTGGCCGCGGGCGCACGGCTATCGGCCTACATTGGCGCAACCGTCGGCGAGCTGGGATTTTTGCGGGGATTCTGGATGGACGGTTCCCGGCGCCTGGCGTGGCTGGAGAACTATGCGGCGTCATTGACTGCGGCGGCCGATCTTCCGGCGCCGGATGTCTTGCGCCGAGGGATTCGTTTCGAGCATGTCTCGTTCGCCTATCCGGGCACGTCGCGCCTCGTCCTCGACGACATTTCCCTCATGTTGCCGGCGGGCGCGGTGGTCGCCATCGTCGGTGAAAATGGGGCGGGGAAGACGACCCTGGTAAAACTGCTCGGAAAAATGTACGAGCCCACGTCCGGCGCTATCCTGGTAGATGACCTCCCCCTCGCGCGACTGCCGGCTGACGCCTGGCGCGCCCGAATGTCCGGCGCCTTTCAGGACTTTTTTCGATTTGAGCTTCGCGCCCGTCAGACGGTTGGCCTGGGAGACCTTCCCCGGCTGGACGACGACCGGGCCACGATGACGGCCATTGAACGCGCCGGTGCCGGGGATGTCGTTTCCCGCCTGGCGTCCGGCATCGAAACGCAGTTGGGCCCGACCTGGCCCGGTGGCGTCGAAGTCTCATTCGGGCAATGGCAGAAACTGGCGCTTGCTCGGGGGTTCATGCGCGATCAACCGCTGTTGCTCGTGCTCGATGAACCCACAGCGGCGCTCGACGCGGAGACGGAGCATGCCTTGTTCGAGAAATACGCCGCGGCCGCGCGGAGCCACCGCAATGCCGGCCATATCACGCTCCTTATCTCCCACCGGTTCTCAACCGTGCGCATGGCCGATCTCATCGTCGTGCTCGAAGGCGCGCGCCTGGTCGAGGTCGGAACGCACGCGGAACTCAAGGCGAAGGGCGGCCATTATGCCGAGCTTTACGACATTCAAGCCGCGGCCTATCGTTGACGGAACACATCCGATCCCGCACTCCGTGAAATCGAAACCCTCCATGTTCCTCGGCTTCTGCCTCGCCGGCTGGGCCGCAATGAGCGCCCCCCTGGCGCCGGACCTTCAAGCTCCCCGGGAAACCCCGGAACAGTCCAAGGGTTTCACCATCCCACGCGCCTGGGTCCGCCGCGGACTGGTCCTCGAACGACGTAAAGACGAAGAGGGCACGAGCGTCAGCGGCGATCCCTGCATCGTGTGGGACGAGGCGATCCCGGGTTGGCGCATGGTCCTGTTCTACAGTCCGCCGGGGCATGCGCAGGCGATTTGCCCGAACCGCGATGACATTGGGCCCGGACAATGGAAGTTCGAAGGGCCGCTGCCGGTCACGAACCCGGAGGCGGTGGGGGCATTTCACAAGCCGTTTATCGTGATGGATCCCAACCACCCGAACCGGGCCGCAATGATCAATGGCCGCTACTGTCTGCTCGTGGTCAGCTTCAAGGACAATCACAAGCAGGTCCGGCGTGCGTGGGCCGAAAGACTTGCCGGACCGTGGACGTTCGATCCCGAGGCCATCATTCCTCCGGGTGCGTTGGACGATTTCGACGCGAAGCATACGGACGCGGTGACGGGCTATTATTTCCCCGACCGGGAGGAGTTTCTCTATTTCTACATGGGCTATCCGGCAAAAGCGCAACCGCGGAAGATCAGTCCCTACGGATCCGCGCAGGCAGTCGCGACCCAGAAGCTGGGGGAGAAACGCGCCACCAAACTCGGCGTGATCCTTGAACCCTGCCAGATGCCCGGCCACTGGGCGTCGGGCTGGGTCGGAGGACTGCAGCTCCTGCGTGGCGCCGAACATCGATGGGTGGCCGTAGTGAACGCTTCTCCGACCGCGCCGGACCCGGAACGGAAAGCGGTCTGGACCGAAGAACCTCCGCCAAGCCTGGGCGGGTTTGCCTGGTGCGACGAAGAATGGCCGGTTCGGGGATGGCATTTTCTCCCTGCACCGATCGAGTGGGTGAAGGAGATCCCGAAGGAGGCATTGGCTGCGGGCGAGGGGTACAACCTATGGCGGCAGTTCATCCATGTCCTGCCGGATGGTCGCGCCGCGCTGTTCTACAACAGCGGGTACTACGGTCGGGAACAATTGTATCTGAAGGTAAGCGAAGCGCCTTGAGCGGGATTGGTGCTGCAATGCGATCTTCCCGTCCGCGGTCAGCCCGAAAACCAAGAACAACGTTCGGTGGTAGAGCCGCAAGAGGCGTTCGTCAGGCGCGCCCGAAACTCCCGCGCGGGCAAGCAACGCGCTGGGATCCGTATCCACCAGATGCCGGTAAGCGTCGTGAGCTTTAAGGCTCCGGTCCAACTCGCGCCCGGATAAATTGCTTCGTCCCCTCAGCAAACCCCGGAAGAGGAAACTGTCCGGAAGCGCCGCTGACGTTGGTGAGGATTTGCCAGGAGGTGGACGTCAGAGTTTCCGGTGAAGCTTGGACCTGGTATACAAAGCCCGTCGGCCCAGCCCAACGCACGAGCCCATCCGCCGCCAACGCCAGCGAAACTTGCGGCGCCAATCGATACACGGTACCGCAACCGAAGCCCCCGAGCCGGCATGTCCCATAATACATCCCATCGTTCACTCGGATCAGTTCGCCGCTCGGATTTCCACCATCAGTCGGTTCCCCCGCGAAATGGTGTCGAACCGTGAACGCATTTCCGTCCATCTCAATGCTGAACAGCGTGCCCAAACCCCACTGACCACCCAATGCGGTAGTTCCGTAAAGCAAACCGTCGGCCCCCGCGCTGAGACCGCCCAGGGCGCTGATACCTTCGGCCGCCGTTCCATTAAAGGCGTAAAGCAGTCGCTGATCGTCTCCATTACGGGCGAGCCGGAAGACCGTTCCCGAATCCGATCCGCCGCCGGTGCTTGTCGCCCCATACAAATTTCCGTCGGCGCCTTCCAGGAGTCGGGAAAAAGGATTCTTGGGATCGTCGTTGGCGGAAAAGCGCCACAACACGGAATAATCGCCGCCCCCGCGTTTGACGCGGAAGACCGTGCCTCGGTCGGAGCCGCCGCCATAGGCGGTCACACCGTAAAGCAAGCCATCGCTGGCTTCCACCACCCCGGCATAGGGTTGAGCCCCGTCGTTACCACCCAGAAAATTCCGCAGGACTTTGTAGCTGCCGCCATTCCGGTTGATCTGGAACACGAGGCCGAATCCCGCGGTTCCACCCACTGCTGTGGTGCCGTAGAGAACCCCATCGCTCCCTTGTATCAGGCCACCGTAAGGGAAGTATCCTCCCCCGCTCGTACTCACAAAGCTGCGGAGAATGGCGAAGCCGGTGCCATCGGGATTGAGTTTGTACAAGGTGCCGTAGTTGGCCGTCCCTCCCTGAACAGTGGTGCCGTACAAGACACCGTCCGTACCCTCGATTACATTTCCGTAGGGATTCTGTCCGTCAACCGCCCCTCCCACAAAATGATGCAGCACTTCGATTTCACGAGTCTCCGGGTCGATGCGATAAACAGTGCCTTTGTAGGCATTCCCGCCCCCCCAACTCGTCCCGTAAAGATCACCGTTGCTGCCCAGGGTAACACCGGCATACGGCTCCGAGGCACCGCCACCCGCACCGGTAAAGTAATGCAGGACCTCGTAACCGCTGCCGTCCGGGTGCAGTCGGAAAAAAGTGCCTTTATCTGCCGGCCCTCCGTACCATGTCGTTCCGTAGAGTGCACCATCAGCGCCTTTCGAAAGCCCCCCGAACGGCACGGCCCCGTCCGTGACATCCCCGGTGAACGAGCGCAACAACTGATAGCCCGTTCCGTCGCTGTGGAGCGTATAAATCGCACCCACCGAGTTCGTCCCGCCATATGAAGCCATGCCGTGCAGAACTCCGGGTTCGCTTTCAAACACCGGTCCGAAGGGAGAATCGCCGTCGGCAGTCGCGCCCTCGAAATGATGCAGCACGTGGTAGTCGCTCCCATCCGGGTGCAGGCGAAACAGGGTTCCGTGGTTCGCGTTTCCCCTTTCTGCGTCGTCCCGTATAGCCATCCATCCTCATTCAGGGACAGTTCCGCATAGGGATTCGCCCCATCGTCGCCGATGCCGGTAAACTGCCGCAATACCGTGTCGCCGCTGCCATCGCGGTTCAGGCTGAACAGCGTCCCCTGATTCGTGACGCCGCCTTCGACGGTCGCGCCGTAGGTAGTTCCGTAAAGCCTGCCGTCCAGGCCTTCCACCAGCCGCGCCGTGGGTTCCGCCCCGCCGGCATGCGTGCCGGAAAAACTGTGGATGACCTGGTAATGGGCTCCATCGGGATCCAGCCGGAACACCGTTCCCTTATTAGAGTTGCCACCGAAGCGGGTGGTGCCGTAAAGCCCACCGTCGCTGCCTTCGCACAATCCACCAAAGGGTTGCGCTCCATCTCCGTCGATGCCGGTAAAACTGCGGAGCACCTCATAGCCACCACCATCCCGGCTGAGCCGAAATACCGTGCCTTGATTTGTGTCGCCGCCAAGTCCGGTGGTGCCATAGAGGAAACCATCGCGCGCTTCGATTACCGCGGCATAGACCCCCGCCCCGTCGCCGTTTCGTCCGGTGAACCGGTGCAGCACCTCGATATGGGTAACATCGCCGCTCACCTTGAACACCGTGCCTCGGATGGAACCGCCGCCGGAGTAGGTCGTTCCATAAAACGCGCCATCGCTCCCCCGTATCACCGTTGACGAAGCTTGAGCGCCCACCTGGTCAGCCACACCCAGGTTCTTCACCGGCGAAACCACGAACTGTCCCCAAACAGCCACCCCTCCCATCAGGCAAGTCAGGATCCTCAGCCCAAGCCACGGCAGGGGCAAGCCAGGAGGACGGTAACCCGGAAGAAATCGATCGGTCATAATGGTTCCAGAGGAAAAGCGAAAGGTATCGCGCTGGCAATCTCGAATCGCACAAATCACATTGCCTCCCGCGTCTCACAGGGTCATCATGCCCGGACCCTGATCTGACCTGCGCCCGCCGATCGAGTCGAGCTTGTCTTCGTCCCGTTCGGCCCGGACCAGGAACACGTGATGTGGGATTGACTTCATGTATTGGCAACCAGACCTCGAAACGATGCCGCGGGATTCGCTCCAGGCACTCCAGCTCCGCCGTCTGAAAGATATCGTGCATCGGCTGCAAGCCGCCGTTCCCTTTTACCAGCGGCAGTTCACGAAAACCGGCTTGAACGTGAACGACATCCGCGCCCTGGACGATGTCCGGCGTCTGCCGTTCACGACGAACGGGGATTTGCGCGACGAGTACCCCTACGGTTTATTGGCCGTGCCCTCCAATCGGCTCAGCCGCCTTCACACTTCGAGCGGCACCACCGGCAAACCCAAGGCCATCTTCTTTTCCCGACGCGACGTCGACCAGGCCGCGGACCTGGTCGCCCGATGCCTGATCATGGTCGGCGCCACCGCGGACGATGTGCTTCAGAACATGATGAGCTACGGGCTGTTCACCGGCGCCCTGGTCGTCCATTATGGGGCGGAAAAGATCGGCATGCTCGTGATCCCTTCCGGGCCGGGAAACTCCGAGAGGCAACTGCTGCTGATGCGCGACTTCGGCACCACGCTCTTCCATTGCACGCCGAGCTACGCGCTCTACCTCGCCGATTTCATGGAAACCCGCGGCGTCGATTGTCGTGACCTGCGTCTGCGCAAGGCCCTGATCGGAGCCGAAGCACATACCGAAGGGACCCGCGCGAAGATTGAAGCGAGCCTGGGGGTGAATGCCTACAACTCCTATGGCCTCTCCGAGATGAATGGTCCCGGCGTCGCCTTCGAATGCGAATATCAAAATGGCATGCACCTCTGGGAAGACCACTACCTCCCGGAAATCATCCACCCGGAAACGATGGAACCCGTCCCGGAGGGTGAACCCGGCGAGCTGGTGCTCACAACCCTCCGCCGCGAGGCCATGCCGCTCCTCCGCTACCGCACGCGCGATATCACGATGATCGTTTCCGAGCCTTGCGCCTGCGGCCGCACCCACCGCCGCATTGGTCGTATCACTGGCCGTTCCGACGACATGCTCGTCGTGCGGGGCGTCAATATCTATCCCCAGCAGATCGAACGCATCCTGATGGACGTACCGGGTTTGGGCAGAAACTACCTGATCGAACTCGATGGCCTCGACGAACTGACCGTCAAAGTCGAATTGTCTCCCGCCCATGGTGATGGCCACCCGGAACACCACGCCCGGCTCCAAACCCTCCTCGTCGACAAGCTGCGCGCCGAGATCCTGACGAAGCCGAAGATCCAATTGGCCGCTCCAGGCAGCCTCCCAATCAGCGAAGGCAAAGCCATACGTGTAATCGATCGGCGCGCGCTCTAAGTGGTCTGTTTCATAAATACGGTTACGTTCGCGGCCAGGGGCTTTTCGGCCAGACGAGGCGCGAGCAACGAAGTCTGGCCGAAAAACAACGGCCGCCCGGAGGGTTGCGCCGAATTTGGCCTGGGGCGGCGTTGCTCGGTCGGTCGAGTATCGCAGGGGATACACTCTCGCCCTCGCGCCTTGCCTCAGGCCAAATTGGGCGCAACGCACGTGACCGTATTTATGAAACAGACCACTAAGCCTTTTCTCCAACACCCTCATTCCCTGCCCCCCAGGCAATCCGCACGACTGCCCGGGGCTTTCGTCAAAACCAGTACCGTCCCGCGCACCCGCCTGACGGACGCGCTCCCCGAGACGAACCTCAGGCGTAACGAGCCGTTACTTCGCGACAATCTTGACTTCTCCTCGGTCGGCGTCGTAGACGATCTTCATCCCGTAAGGCGCCTCGGGCAGCTTCGGGAGATACTTCTGGGTAACCAACTCGTTCAGGTCTTTCGGAAATCTCCCCTCCTGGGCCTGGAACATCTGGATGGCCTGGTTGATCGAAACCAGTTCGATCGTTTTCTCCGACGACTTTTTCGCCTTCGCCACGGCGCCCAGATAATCGACGGGAGCAGTGATCGGGTTGCCCGAAGTCGTGCTGTTCGCCGTCGTGTTCGTGGATTTTGCGGGTGGGCTCGGTTCCTTGCCGCAACCCACCCATGCCACCGATGCGACCGTCACAATCGCCAACGCCATCCATATCTTCATGGTGGGAGCCTACGCCCGCGCCGGGACTTTCCAAGTCCATTCCGCTGCTTCCCTTTGCGTTCTGCGACATCTCGCCGCACCAACCGTGTTTGATCGATCAGGAATCCCATGATGAGAAGAGTGCCGGAAGGACCGGCTCTGGCATTCGTGGCGCCTTGGGCTAGAATAATGGGCATCAATGAATGCTCTACGAATCCCTCGGTTGGGCCAGCCTCTGAATGAAAACCGCCGTCAGGCGGCTTGGCTGGCGGTTCTGCTTGGCCTCGGCGCTTGCCAGACCGGACCGGCCTCCGCGGCCGATCATAGCCCGGCCGCGGCAGCCGGGGCATTGCTCCTGGTCTGCAATAAGGGAGATCGCACATTGTCGATCGTGGATCCGGACCAAAAAAAGGAGCTGGCGACTGTGGCTGAAGACGGCGTCACCGGACATGAAGTGGCAGCCTCGCTGGACGGGAAGCGGGCCTTCGTGCCGATTTATGGCAATTCCGGCGTCGGCGGTCCCGGGACGGACGGGCAACTGATGCGAGTGATCGACCTGGATGCACACCGGATCATCGGCACGGTGGATTTCGGCAAAGGCGTGCGGCCGCATTGTGCAGTGATGAACTCCCGGGACGGGCTGCTCTACGTCACCACGGAACTCGGCAATTCAGTGACCGTGATTGATCCCAAGACGTTGACAATCGTGGGTTCAGTGCCGACCGGCCAGGCAGAATCGCACATGCTGGCCATCACACAGAACGGCCGGCGCGGGTACACGGCCAATGTCGGGCCGGGAACAGTCTCCGTGCTGGACTTGGAAGCTCGAAAGTTGGTGAAGGTCATCCCGGTTTGCCAGCACACCCAGAGGATTGCCCTTTCACCGGATGATCGGTGGGCGTTCACTGCCGACCAGATCAAACCGCAGTTGGCGGTCGTCGATACCAAATCGAATGAGGTCAAGCAATGGATCCCATTGCCCTCGGCGGGATACGGCACGGCGCCAACGCCGGATGGCCGTTGGCTGGTCGTAGCCATGCCCGGTTCCTCCGAGGTCGGGCTGATCGATCTCGGCCAGATGAGACTGGTTAAAAAGCTCGCCGTGCCGAAAAGCCCGCAGGAGGTCCTGGTCCGGCCGGATGGAAAAGTGGCCTACGTCTCCTGTGACAGCAGTCATCAAGTGGCGATTATCGAAATTGGAACTTGGAAGGTGGATGGGCTGATCGAGACCGGACGCGGGACTGACGGACTGGCCTGGGCACAACCTCAGTAACGGAGGCAATCGTTCTGCAGTCGTGCTCTCGTGGAATAGTCGGGAATAGGGGTCGCGTCTATTTATTTTGCATTTGGCGTGATGTGACGCAGCCGGGTGTCCGCGGTGAGACGGTATTCGCAACGGCTGAGGACAAACTGGGCACTGTTCCGTGAAGCGGAGCGCAACGGCCACTTGCACAATGAATAGACGCGACCCTTCTCATCCCCCCCCTTCTTCAACCTCTTCTCAACTGACCCTTCTGATTCTGTTCGACCAGCGAACACTGCATGCGCTGGAGCAGCAGGAATTGGGTCGCCGGGTTGAGTTCGGCATGTTCGGCGTCCTTGAATCCGACTGCATTCCTTACATATTCCAGGAGGGCGTGCTGAAACCTCTGACCGCTGGAATTGCGGGTACCGGCCTGCCCGACCAACTCCGCCATTTCGGCAGAATCAGCCATGGTTGCATTGTTTCACTTCCCGGCGATCCCTTCAAAATCTTCGTCGCCGAAAGCCTGCAACGTCTCCGTTCGCACATATCCGTGTGACGCCAGATCGGCCAGACAGTGCAGGGCTTTCTCGTCCGCATCGGCGCTGATGATCAGGACGCCGTCGTACGCTCCCAGTGTCCAGTATTGTCCTTCAATCTGAACCCCGGCTCCGGCGGCGGACTGGGCAAATTCGTGAGCACGATTGATGGATTGCTTGATATCCCTGGCCCCCTGTTCAGTGAAACGAAGGAGGCTGATGTATCTGGCCATGTGATTCCTTTTGGTTGGAGATTTCAGTATCGTGCATTATCGACGATCGGGCGTGGCGGTTCAAGCCCCCTTGCTGAAATGCTGGCGTTTTGCGCGCTTTGCCGACCTCTCCGCCAGTCAGTGGGGCTGGAACGGTCAGACGTTCTGACCTGGGCGCAGCGGCGCCCACGTGGAACCGCTAGGAGCGCGGTCATTCCGGCGGCCTAGTGATTTCACCCTTGGTCGCCCTCAGTGTGCCCGCCGCCACAAGGACGCCGGCGTCGATCCGCACCTCGATCACAACGCGGTCGTCCGCGTCGGCCCCTGTAAAAGGAAAGAACCTGACGCGACGATCCTTCAGGAACCGCAACTGGGCCTCTTCCAGCAGACGACCGGTTTCCAGAAGTTCCAGCGTCACCGGCGGAAAGTCGCGCATTCCCCGGAAGTGCCTTCGGAGTTCCGTAACCGTGGCATCCAGCAGGACTGGGGCTTCGTTTCCCCATTTCATGGCGCGGGCCTTTTGCAGTGCCCGGCTTACCGGCCCCAACAGCAGCCCCGCCAGGATCGTTATGATGGCGATGACGCAGAGCAGTTCGAGCAGCGTAAAGCCTGTACGGTGATGCCTTCCAGAGCGCATACAGGCTTTAGACTGCGTGACTGCACGTCCATCACGGCTCCATGTTCACGCCGTGCCGGCGTCGCGCGCCTCGGCACCTTAGTGGTCTGTTTCATAAATACGGTTACGTTCGCGGCCAGGGGTTTTTCGGCCAGACGAGGCGCGAGCAACGAGCATACCCGCAGCGGTCTGGAAGGCGCGAGCAACGAAGTCTGGCCGAAAAAGAACGGCCGCCCGGAGGGTTGCGCCGAATTTGGCCTGGGGCGGCGTTGCTCGGTCGGTCGAGTATCGCAGGGGATACACTCTCGCCCTCGCGCCTTGCCTCAGGCCAAATTGGGCGCAACGAACGTGACCGTATTTATGAAACAGACCACTTAGACTCGTCGAACCATGAAAACGGACTGCGGCGAGGTCCAGCTTTACCGCACGCGCCCGGTCTATTGGCCGCTTTAATCGCCCCGAAAGAAATACAACGTCTGGGTCTTCCACGAGAGATTCAACCAGAACACCCTCTTCACCGTCCGCAACCTGATCGAGGAACGCCTCCGCCTGCTCGACCGGGAGATTCCCGGCAAGCGTCGCTCCGCCGGCAACAACCGAAGTCGGTTGAAGGAAGTGGACAAGCTCATGGAGGTGGCCGACGACCTGCGCGAGTTCTCGAAGCAGATCACCGAACACGGCGCACTGATTGCCGCCAACATGTCGTGCTGGCTATCGTGGTCGGACCACAGCAACTTAGTGCTGTGGAGATAGATGAGTATGATCAACCCCTGCAAAAGGGTTGTATGGCTCGCTTTTTGCCCTCGTTTTTCGTCCTGTATTTCGCAGCCGCCCGGCGGTAAAGCTCCCAGCCGTGCCAAGGGCCAATCGTTACATTCTCCCTGGATACGACTATCACTTAACTCATCGCCGCGACATGGAGGCACGGTCCGAAATCGACAGGGCATGGAGACAGTGGAAGAATCGGAGGATTGGGTGTTGCGAGAGAAATGCGAATCTGAATATGGCGCAGTATTTGGGGCTAAAAATCGCGCCATACGGCCATTTCAGGCGATCCAGTTTCCCCATCCACTTCGAGGCTAGGACCTTGCTGTGGTCCGACGACCGGCGTGTTCACCGACCCCAGCGTCACGATCGGAAAGAGCGTCACCTTAATCGGGTATCGCGCATTCGAGTGGTGCGTCCGCCTGGCCAGCGTGACGATTCCTGACTGTGTCGCTACCCTCGGCGGTTATGCGTTCGCTGGCTGCTCCAGCCTAACCACAATCACGATTCCCGACAGTGTCACCAGCATCGGGATTGGGGCGTTCGCGGGGTGTACCGGTCTGACGGCCATCGAGGTTGATGGACTGAACCAGGCCTACAGCAGTCTGGAGGGGGTCTTGCTCAATAAGAGCCTGGATACGCTGATCGCTTGCCCTGGTCGCAAAGCTGGAAGCTACCTTATCCCAGACAGCGTCACCAGCATCGGTAACTTGGCGTTTGCTTACTGCATCAGCCTGACCAGCGTGTATTTCGGGGGCGACGCCCCGGAGACTTTTAGTTCGTACTATCCGCCCTTCTCGGGCACCAGCGCGAGCATCTACTATTTGGAGGGAACTTTAGGTTGGGGTCCGACTTTTGGAGGTCGCCCGACGATGGCGATTGTGCCGGACACCGATGGCGACGGCATCCCAGATAGCGAGGACTTCTGTCCCTTGTCAGATCTGAGGGCCACGGTGCTCGTCGGCAGATTGGATTCAGGAGCGCCGAATACCTTGTTTCCTGATGGCGCCACCATCGCAGACCACGTCGGGATGATCGCCCTGGCAGCCAAAAACCATGCCAAGTTCGTCCGCGCCGTAACCGATTATTTGAATGAGATGAAGAATGCCGGAGTCCTCACCGGCGCGCAAAAAGGTGCGATCCAGAACTGCGCGGCAAAGGCGGCGATTCCGTAGCTGAATCGTTCCGAGCGACAAATCAACCGTCCACAAACTCTAACGAGGCGGGGCCTCAGACCGACGAGACATGAGGGGCTGGAGGACGCGGCCGGTCGATTTCAATCCTGCGTGGATCATTGGACGTCTCCGCAGCGGCGGTCTCGTCGATCTGAGGCCCCGCCTCGTTAGGTAAATTGCTCCGCAATTCTCTCTGCCGCAGGGTCAATTGGTGCCGGCTGGGCGAGCGCGGCGCACGAGGCGACGGATTTTAGCCGACAAGCGGCGGTATCTCCGTTAAGGAGTAACAAAAGCCCAGCCGGACACCGCTATGAATGTATCGCCATCCGTCGCCCAACTCCAGCGCGAACACGTCGTCATGGAACTGGAGTGCATCGATCGCATGTACCTCAACGCCTACATCCCCAAGCTCACCAGGGAGGCGAGCATCGCCGGTTTTCTGCGCGGCCACTTGGGCTATTGTTTTGCCTCAACCAAGCAGGCCGGCGCAATGACCGACGCGTTCATTCGCCGCATTCGACAATTCCTGCACGACAACGAAGTGCCGTTGGTTCCCTTCAAGAAGGGCCAGCGCAAAGACAACTTTTTCAAAAAGCGTTTGAAACGGTTTAAGCGCTTCCAAGGCGTCGTCTTCGTTGGCGTCGCTCAGGAGAAGACTCGTGTGCCTCGGACGATTCGCAAGCGTTTCGGTGAAGGCGGCTCAATCCCCTGGATCGATTACACCACCGCCATGGTCAATTTCTATTATTTCTACTGCGTCGATGAGAACTTCGGACCCTTTTTTATCAAGTTCTGCTCGTATTTTCCGTATTTCGCCAAAATCTGCATCAACGGTCATGAGTATCTCAAATCCCAATTAACCCAGGAGGGGATCCCATTCGAGGCGTTGGATAACGGGCTCTTGAGCTGCCAGAATCTTCCTCGCGCCCAAACGATTTGCGACCACCTGGACGCCGAACCGGAATGTCGAGCCTCCGCGATTCTGAAGGAGAACGTCACAGACCGCATGGACCATGAAGACAGCAATTCAACCCCAAAACCCTCGTCGCAACCTTCACGAACGAAGTGATGCGGGGACAGAAATAGAAATCGTCTGAACTATGAAGAATCTGCGCGCAACCGTCTTGCTGCTCATCACTTTGACCCTGAACTGGCGGGGACAAGGCTCGGAGTTCAACGTCGATCCCTCGGGGCATCATCTGCTGCTCAAAGGGAAACCGTTTTTCTGGCTGGCGGACACCGTTTGGTTGCTGGCTCAATTGCCCTCCCGCGAAGAGTTGGAGGTCTATCTGGATGCGCGTGAAAAGCAGGGCTTTACCGTCATTCAGCTTACCGCGGTCATGAGTGAGGAACGAGTGTGGGGCGGCACCCGTACCAATATTTTCGGGCAAAAACCTTTTCTGAATGATGATCCAGCCACTCCCGCTGTCACTCCTGGCGACGACCCTCACGATCCCGCCCAGTACGATTACTGGGACCATCTGGATTATGTCCTGGAACGCGTGCATGCACATGGCTTCCGGGCAGCCGTGGTTGCCATGTTCGTCGGCTGGCGCGGAGACGGTTACAAGCAATTAAAGAAGGAAAACGCCTTGCATTATGGCCGGTTTCTGGGTGAGCGCTACCGCTCAAAGCCGCAAATCATCTGGATTCTCGGCGGCGATAACACGCCGGATACGCAGGACAAGAAGGAAGTTTGGAACCTAGTGGCCAAAGGCATCACCGAAGGGACGTGTGGAAAAGAGGATTACACGCAGACGTTGATGACCTACCACATCAACGGCGGGGCCTCCTCGTCGCAGATCTGGCACGATTCGCCCTGGCTCGACTTCAATATGGCGCAGACCTGGAGCGAGTACAAGGACATTTACCTGACAATCCAAACGGATTACTTCAAGAATCCACCCAAACCGTGCGGTCTGGGCGAGGGCGCGTATGAAGACGGCCCTCAGTATCCCACCAAACCGATCAACGACCTGGTGATTCGCAAACAGGCTTATTGGTCTTACTTTGCCGGCGGTTATCACACCTATGGCAACGGCAATGTCTGGCACTTCAACATCTTCAAAGGAGAATCGACTCAGCCTTGGAAAGAGGCGCTCTACTCGGCCGGCGCCCGCAATCTGATCCTGCTGCGAAAGTTCTTGGATAAGGTCGACTGGTCGAGGTTCATTCCAGATCAGCACCTGCTGGCAGGCTTTGAAGGCAGCGGCGTAGACCGGAACTGCGCGATGCGCACCCCTCAGAACGACGCATTCATTTTCTACCTCACGATCACCAACCAAATCACGCTCTCGCTGGGCTCGCCAATCGGGTCTTCAAGCCTCTCGGCCAAATGGGTGAACCCCGCCACTGGCGAGGAACAGCAGGTTGAGAGCTTTTCGGGAGAGCCTGCGAAGATAATCGTGCCATCCGGATGGAAGGACGCCCTTTTGTATCTCAGGAAATGAGAACATGGATATTGTTCTTGGCGGCGTTCGGGTTGGTTTGCCTGACCGGTGCGGCGGAAGGCGACGCAGCAACTTCCCCGGAACTCACCGTTCCGACGCTATTCGCGCTTCAGCCATTGTATTATGCCAATTAGCCAAGCAGTCCCTGTTCTACGCGTGACAGACGTCGCTAGCTCAATCGAATGGTATCGAGCCACACTCGGCTTTGTGGCCGCTCCGTTCCCGGCCAGCCCACCCTACGAATTTGCCATCCTGCGGCAAGGGCACGTCGAGCTGATGCTTCGGCGTGGGTCGCCTCCCGCTAGATCCCAACCCCGCCAATACGACTGGGATGTTTATCTCAGGCGCGAAGGCGCTCGCTTCCGAGAGATTTTCGCCGCATTCAACGCCCGCGGGATCGTGACGCGTCGCTTGGAGCGCATGCCCTACGGCTTGGCTGAGTTCGAAGTCACCGACCCCGAGGGGTACATCCTGTGCCTCAGCCAGAAACTCGAAGACGCTGCCGACTTGCCGACCCCGGCCGATTAAGACGGGCCAACAGCACCGGTTCACTCTGCCGGACCACACACGCTTCATTTCATGGCCGGCCGAGGTGTTTGTCGGCGAAATCCAGGAACAGTCGTGCTGGCTATCGTGGCTGGCTATCGTGGTCGGTTGGCTATCGTGGTCGGACCACAGCAACTTAGTGCTGTGGAGATAGATGAGTATGATCAACCCCTGCAAAAGGATTGTATGGCTCGCTTTTTGCCCTCGTTTTTCGTCCTGTATTTCGCAGCCGCCCGGCGGCTAAGATCCCAGCCGTGCCAAGGGCCAATCGTTACATTCTCCCTGGATACGACTATCACTTAACTCATCGCCGCGACATGGAGGCACGGGTCCGAAATCGACAGGGCATGGAGACAGTGGAAGAATCGGAGGATTGGGTGTTGCGAGAGAAATGCGAATCTGAATATGGCGCAGTATTTGGGGCTAAAAATCGCGCCATACGGCCATTTCAGGCGATCCAGTTTCCCCATCCACTTCGAGGCTAGGACCTTGCTGTGGTCCGACGACCGACGTGTCGACTCGGGCCGACTCGCCCGATGCATCCCCATCGCTGAATTCCGCGACAGGGCGTATCGTGTCACCAAACCCTTGCTCAAAGAATGGGGCGGCATCACCGTCAACGACGGCTACCTCCAGCGGAGTGCCCGCTTGCCTGAGTTCAACGATGCGGCGCGATTCTACAAATGGTTCCAACGCCAAAAACCGAAACTGCTGCCCAGGAACAATTGATTTCTATGAAATCCGATCCACCTATCTTCGTTTACAAGATAACCACCGACAACGGTGGAGCGCCGTGCGTGCAGGGCGGCTTGCTCAGTCTGGCCATCTGCAAACCCACAATTCGGCGCAAAGCAAATGAGAACGAAAGAAGGGACTGGATTATTGGCTTGGGCGGAAAAGCCCTCGGCGAAGGCATCATCTACATCGCCCGGGTGACGGACACAGTGGGTCTGAAGTATTACACCGAACGCCGCTACGCCCGTCGGCCTGATTGCATTTACCACTTCCGGGAGGGCGAACTGATCCGCAAGAAGACCGCAGCCTACCATCAAGACCCGGGGAACAAGGCGAAGGATGTTGGCACCGCGCCGGGATATCGGAATGCACGTGTGCTGTTGAGTTCGGACTTTCGTTACTTCGGAAATTCGAGCGACGGATCATGGAGCCGGACACACCCATCTATTACGGTTCAATTCTCAAGCGCCTTCTCGGCCACGCGGGTGTTCTCCCTTCGCGGATCTGCCTCACCGACTTGTGCAAGGCGAGCTTCGTCCAGCAGGGCAACAAGCCTGGCCGTCGCATCCGGGGTCACAAAGGCGATGACGGAGTTGTGAGGAAGCGAGCACACTGGCTTGAGTGGACCACGTTTCTCACATGCAGGAAGGCAAGTGAAGGAAATCCGTTACCTTAGGCGGCGGGATTGGGGTCGCGTCTAGTCATTTTGCATTTGGCGTGACGTGACGCAGCCGGGTATCTGCGATGGGACGGTTTTCGCAACGGCTGAGAACAGACCAGGCACTGTCCCGTGAAGTGGAGCACGGGGCAACCGAATTGCACAATGAATAGACGCGACCCCTCCCCAACTGTGCGCCGAGGAGGCCCGCAGTCGATTGATGCCCATGAGCAACCCCGAGGCGGTCTGCGAACGCCGGTCACCCGGTCATCGCGAAGTTTCCCCGACACCCTTTCCATGTTTTCAGGACGACGCAATGCTCGAACTGCATACTGTCCGCAAACAGGTGGAACCAGGATTCAAAGAGGCAGGCTGCCAGTGACATTCGACACGCGAATTCTGACATCAGTTAGTCTCCAGAATCTCTGAGCTTGGGACGGATGCTCGTTTGGCGCACATGAAGTGGCACCGACCGCCTTCGACTCAATGGTAACTTTCTCATGCAAGCCAGTGCCAGCATCTCGGAATGCGTCCGTGGGTAAGGCAGGCGCCAGGGTGTTTGGCGAATTATTGTGGCTCCTCACTGGGGTGGAGTCCGCCAGAATTGCTTCGTATGGTTTCGCCCGACTGCCGCAGTTCTATTCTGCCGGCAAGGCATCGGCAGAAAAGAGCGCGCGAGCCAGCGCATCCTTGGTGACGACGGGCAAATCCTGCCCGGAATCGCCGCGTGAGGGCACGCGGCCTACAAGGTCATTGGTCGCTTCCTATGCCGGTTCGTCATCGAAACGCCGTTCCAGTTGAATGAGGCGGCTCGGCAGCGATTCGACGGCGTGACTTCGGTCGTGCCGATGACTCTACGTCCGGAAGTGTCGAATGAGTTGCTGCTTAAGCGTTGGATGATGTGTTGCTCGGTGATCTTACCGACTCCCCAAGTTGATTGCGGCAGGTGTCTTCAGTTCGCGGGCTCGCCAGCCAAGCATGCAAGGTGGTGGCTGGGGCCAGAATTGAACTGGCGACACAAGGATTTTCAGTCCTCTGCTCTACCGACTGAGCTACCCAGCCAAACCACAGGAGCTGAATTCAACTGAGTGATGTGCCCTTTGGCAAGGGTTATCTCGGGTGGACGGGATGGAGGGGTGCTTTCCCAGGTTGTCAGTGGCTCGGCATCATCCGCCGCGTGAGGGCACGCGAGCTAAAAGGAGAACGGTTTCTGCCTGGAGCCCCGGTGCCCTCAACGGGCGACCGCCAGCGTCGCCAACTTGGGGATGCAATAGGGATCGACGGATCGATCGAGGCATTCGCCGATGGGCTGAGGTGCACGTCGCGGCACGGCCGGCTAAGCGCGCAAGGGCAGCGTCCGTTTCACGCGCGCGCTTTCGACGGCGGTGTCGACAATCTGCTGGCCGATCCGCGATATGCCCGGAGCCAATGGGCCATCGACCGGTTGGCCACGCTCGAGCCGGTCGATGAAGGTACTCGACCGGGTTCGAGTTCGGCGAGCGCAAGGTGTCCACTGGCAAATCGATCCCGGCCGGGTGCGCGCGCGTCTGCAGTCGGATGGTCGGTTCGAGGTCGTAGCTGCTGAGCGTCCCTTCGCGGCCGACGATCACGAAACCGCACTTAGGCTGGGGCTGATGGGCCCAGGGATCGGTGAAGGTGCCCCAGCGCGTTTCGAATTTTGAGAGTCCATGGGCGTAACGAGCGACGGTCAGGCTATGCTGGTCCACTTCGAGGCCGGGGGTCTCGTCCACAATCGCGGTGACCTCCAATGGAACCTCGCCGTTCAGGAACCATGTTCCGAGCGTGGCGCCATAGCCCAGGTAATCGAGCAACGAACCGCCCCCGCGCGCCCGTCGATAAAACCAACTCGAAGCTTTCTCGGTCACCGTGGGTTCTTTTTCGAGTTTGTCGGCGCCATGATAGAGTGGGCCGCGGTTGCCATCGTAGAAGTGGACTTCGAGCGGGTCGCCGATTTGGCCTTCGTCCAACACGCGTTTGGCGGTGGCATGGCTCGGGTACCAACGCAACGGCCAGTTTATGGCCAGGGGTTGGTTATGACGTTTCATAGCGGCCAGGATCCGGTCTGCTTCAGCCAGGGAAGCAGCGAACGGTTTCTCGAGCAGAACGGGCAATGAATATGGTGTTACGCGCTCGACCCAGTCGGCGTGTTCGGCGGTTGCTGGACATAAAATGATCAAGTCGGGTCGCGCCGTTTCCAGGCATGGTTCCGGATGAATGAAGACCCGGTCCTCCGGGATTTCGAAATTGCGGATGGCCTCGGCCATTCGATCTCGTTGGAGATCGCAGATCCCGGCGATCTCGGCGCGCGGATGGGTCGACACCATACGTAGCAGATCGCCCATGTGCATGTGATCGAAGTTCATGCCCACGACGCGCCAGATCTTCCCGGGTTTCGTCATGTTCAATCGGTTAGCATGCCCGGGAATTGGATTCAATCCCCGGCGGTTACGAAGATGAGCACCGCGTTGTAGTTGTGACGATTCCGAGGCGGGCTATACTGCCGCCAGTCACACGAACCGCCCATGCACATCATCGAACTCGACCACATTACGAAGACCTTTGGGAAGACCCGCGCGGTGGATGGGCTCTCGCTCGGTGTGCCCGCCGGCAGCATCTATGGATTCATCGGCCCGAACGGTTCGGGCAAAACCACCACGCTCCGGATCATCATGGGGATCCTTTACCCGGACCACGGTGGTGTGAGTGTTTTGACGGATGGGAAACCGGGGCGGAGTTCGGATCGAATCGGGTATCTGCCCGAGGAGCGCGGGCTCTACAAGAAAATGCGAGTTCGGGAGCTGCTGCGTTTTCATGGCGAATTGAAACGTGGGGGCAACATGAGTGCCGAAGTCGACGGCTGGCTGGAGCGCCTGGGACTAGCCGACGCGGCCCAGAAGAAAGTGGAAGCCCTGAGCAAGGGCATGAGCCAAAAGGTCCAATTCCTGGCTGCGGTGGTGGCGAGTCCGGAACTGTTGATCCTGGACGAACCGTTCAGCGGGCTGGACCCGATCAATGCCGAACTGATTCGCAGCACCGTGCTCGAACTGCGTCGCCAGGGAACCACCGTGATCCTCAGCACTCACGACATGAACCTGGCTGAATCGCTCTGCGATTTCATCCTGATGATCCACCGTGGACGCAAGGTATTGGATGGAACCCTGAGTGCCATCCAGGAGCGGTACGGGAGCGATACCCTGAGGGTGCGCACCGACCGCGGAATTGAGGCGACCGCGAGCCTTCCCGGCGTAGTGCAGGTCCGCGACCTGGGCCAACTCCAGGAGTTGCAAATGGACCGCGGCGCGGACGCGCAATGCGTCCTGGCGATGCTCATGCAACGCGCACGCATCCGGAGTTTCGAAATCACCAAGCCGTCGTTGCACGACATTTTTGTTCGCATCGCCGGCCCGAACACCAAGGAGGAATGACATGCGCCGAGTACTGCGGATCGCGTTCAGAGAGTATCGGGCCGCCGTCAAAACCAAAGGTTTCATCATCGGTCTGGTCCTTGCCCCGGTCTTGATGGGCGGCGGCGCCATCGGTCTGAACTTGATTAAAGGGAAGGTCGACCTGACGGATAAACGCATTGCGATTTTGGATCGCTCCGGTGTCGTGGCGGATGCCCTGGTGCTTGCCGGGCGCCAGCGCGATACCGACACCGCCTTCGACGCGAAGACCGGACGGCAACTGCAGCCCGCCTATCTTTTCGAATCCGAGATGCCGGATGACACCGATCCAATGGGGCAACGGCTCGAGCTGTCGAATCGGGTCCGGAAGGGAGAGCTACATGCGTTTCTCGAGTTGGGCCCGGACGTGTTGCATCCCACTACGAATGCCAGCCTGTCCCAGGTGCGGTACTACGCGAAGAACGCGGCACTGGACGAAGTTCGCCAATGGCTCAACACGCCTCTCAATAACCAGCTTCGAAAAGCGCGGTTGGCCGAAGTGGGCATTGATGAAAACCAGGTTAAAGACCTGAACGATTGGCGGCCGGTCCAATCGATGGGCTTGGTCTCGGTGGATCCGGCCACCGGCACAGTGACCGATGCGCGCCGGCGTGGCGAGGCGGAAGCGGTATTGGTCCCGCTCCTCATGCTTGTGCTGATGTTCCTCATGGCCATGATGGGGGCGATCCCGCTCATGGGTGCGGTCATGGAAGAAAAGAGCCAGCGGATTGCCGAAGTGCTGCTGTCATCAGTCAAGCCCTTCGAGTTCATGATGGGCAAGGTGCTCGGCGGGTTGGGCGTTTCCATGACCGGCTCGATGGTCTATTGGCTCGGTGGCGGCATCCTGATGATCAGCATGGGGCTGACTGGCTTTCTTTCGGCCAGCCTGGTGTGCTGGTTCTTCGCATTCATGATCCTGAATACGGTCATGCTCGGTAGTATGCTGGCGGCTTTGGGCTCGATCTGCAGCGATCCGCGAGATGTCCAGAATCTCACCTTGCCGGCCATGATCCCGGTCCTGATCCCCATGTGGGTGATTGTCCCAGTCCTCAAAGACCCTGGCGGCACTTTTGCCACCTGGCTGTCACTATTCCCGCCGTTCACGCCGCCGCTGATGCTGGCGCGGCTCAGTTCACCTTCCGGCGTGCCTGCCTGGCAGGCGTGGGTGGGGCTTTGCGGCGTGATCACTTGTGCGGCGCTTGCGGTCTGGGTAGGCGGCAGGGTCTTCCGCATGGGGATTCTCTTCCAAGGCAAGCTGCCGAAGTTTCGACAAGTCCTGCAATGGGCCGCGCGGGGTTGATCGCACCCAAGAGTGTTTACGCAGTCCCTTTTGGGAGTGGGCAGTCACGACCCAAAGTCTGCGGGACATCGTCAAACCAACGGAGGATGAAAGGTCACTCACAGGTTATCATCATTTCCCGGCACCCGCTTGGGACCGGGTGCGTGGTGATCTTGCCGCCGGGCCAGCGGACCGATACCCCCGTGGGAAACTCCGTCCCGTAACCGAGAACCAGGACCGCGCTGTCCTGCGACCAATATCCCGAGCCCGCGTGGATTTCGCGGGCCGGTCCCAACCGTGCGCCGAAGTTCAGGCGAACGACGGCTCCGACTCCGGTGGGATTGCCCGGCGGGCCGCGCAATCGCATAAGCAAACCGGGTTGGCCGCGGACGTTGCGGAACAGGCAGGTTTGTTCGGAGTTTTGGCTGACCGCGAGGTCCACGCGTCCGTCACCGTCGTAGTCACAGACTGCGGCGCCGCGTTGTTCGCCATAGATCTTCACACCGCTTTCCTGGCCGGGCACGGAACGGAACCCGCCCTGGCCATCCCCTTGAAGCCAGAGACCGCGGCCGGCATCGTAACGGGAGGTATCGAGCTCGACGCCGAAGAAATTCTGGCTCAGGAAGATGTCTTCGCAACCGTCGCCATCGTAGTCCGCCACACAAACGGCAAAGGCGGGTGCGAACTGCGCTTCCATGGGCAGGACTCGGGGTTCCCAGCGATCCCCGCGGTTGAGGAACACCGTCGACTCCAGCCAGGCGGCTTCGAGGAATTGCGCCCGATCCTGGCGATCACCGAGCACCTGGCTGATGCTGGCCCGGGCATAGTCCTGATGCGTGGTGAAGCGCTCCGAGAGAAAAGGCACGGCTTTGGAGAGCGTGTCGAGCATCCGATTCGGCACCCAGTCATTCAGTCCCGGCTCGTAATGCGACGTGATGAGATCGACCGCGCCGTCACCGTCCAGGTCGCCGTAATAAATCCGCAGGGGATGTGCCCGGCGCCGCTCGTATTGGGTGTTCCGGCCCCAGTTGCTCGCGACGAGATCGAGTCGGCCATCACCGTCGAAATCTCCGGCACTCACGCCGTTCCACCAGCCCGTGTAAGCGTCGAGCCCCATCTCTCGGGTGACATCGTGGAATTGGCCGTGGACATTCGCGAGGACCCGCAGCGGGCCCCATTCGCACGCCAGCACCAGATCGGGGAGACCTTCTCCGGTCAAATCGGCGAACACCGCGCCACTGACGAGCCCGATGTCCTGGAGTACTTTCCGGTTGGATTCGTCGACTTCAAACTGGCCGCCAACATTGCGGAAAAGCAGCGAAGACACCGGCTCGGGATAATGTCCGCCGGTGACGCGACCGCCCACAAACAAGTCGAGGTCGCCATCGCCGTCCACATCGGCAAGGGCCATCGGACCGCAACTCCACGGTTGGGGTGGAATGATTTCCTTCGGCTGCGGGATCATATCTTCAAATGTGATGACGGCTCCCGCTTTCGAGTCCGAATACTCATAATTGGCCGAGCCGACAAGCAACTGAACCTGGCCCGGCGTCGGCCGCCAGGCGAGCACGGTGGACTGGTCGCGCGGGGCGATCTCGGTGTACGGCGGTTTTGGGGCGGGCTCGAAACGGCCCCGGCCGTCGTTGAGGAACACCGCCAAATGTCCACCAGCGCCGCTGCCGACGGCGAGGTCTTCCCAGCCGTCAAGATCGAGATCGAACCAGGCGATTCCCGGGCCCAACTGACTCAGGCGTTTGGAGAGCAGTGGTTGACGCTCGAAATCGTTGAAGGGGCGGTCGACATGCCGATGGTCCAATAACACGCTCACTTCCTCGAAAACGGGAGGGGGCGAAGACGGGGTCGGTGCTGGCGCCAGGACCGCGGCGGACTCGTCGATCTCGTAGAGGCGATTGGCTTCAACAGAATCGACCAGGCTGCGTTTCCCACTCCGCCACCGGACTTCGAGCTGCATGATGTTCGTGGGGTCGCCTGCGGCAAAGACACGCAGGGTGTCATCGCCCGATAAGTAGCGACCGCCGCAAATCATCTCCTGCGATTGCAGCGGCAACGAAGTGGAATGCAGAATGAGCCGCGCGCCGATCCCCCGGGTGTTCGGCGGTTCCCCCTTGAGGCGGACCGCCACGCGCCGCGCCGGACTGTCATTCCGATAAAGTCCGGCGGCGGCATTCAGATTGTTGACGACGACGTCGAGGTCGCCGTCGTTGTCGAGATCGGCCAGGCACAGCCCTTGTGAAATCGTGTCGGCGTTGAACCGCCACTGGCTGCTGATCTCTTCGAAACGCAGTCCGCCCAGGTTGCGAAAGGCGAGGTTGCGTGTGTTCAAGATGGGAAACACGTGTCGGAGCTCGAGTTCTTCGAGCGGAGTGAGCCGGCGACCGGCCTTGCCGGCCGCCATGCGCGCGATCGCATCCAGATTCATATTGTCGCGGACGAAACCATTGGGAACCAACAAATCCATGGAACCATCCAGGTCGACGTCCAGGAACGCCGGCGCCCAGGACCATTCCGAGGCTTCGATTCCGGCGAACTGGGCGATTTCGGCATAGGTGCCATCGCCGCGATTCAATTGCAGGACGTTTCGGGGATATTGTGGTCGCGCCTCCATCCGGCTGGCGGGGGCCAGGTCCGCGCGCAGAATATTTCGCTGGGTGAGCCGGTGTGAGTGTTCACGACTGAGCATATCGGTGCTGAAGAGATCGTCGAATCCATCGCCATTAACGTCGGCAACATCTATCGCCATAGAGGCCAGGCTGGTCTGGCGAATGGCCAGCGGCGCGATCGCACGGAAACGGCCGGCGCCATCGTTTATCCAAACCCGGTCCGGCGCGGCGAAGTCATTGCAGACGTAAAGATCGGGACGGCCGTCGCCGTTGAGATCACGGAACATCGCCGTGAGCCCCCAATCATAGGGATCCTGCTTGAGCGGCAACCCTTGCTCATCCAGAAAATCTCCACCGGTGAACGGGATCAACTCGAATTTGCCTTGGCCTTGATTCCGATAGAGGGCATCCGGCTCTCCGTTCTCCTCGTAGGCAAGCCGTCCGCGACCAGCTTCCATATGGATCTGGAAATTGAACCGATTCGTCAGATCCGGTTCAGTGATTGAACGACCGTCAACCATGGTCACCACCGGTTTGCCGTCGATCATGCGAATGCTAAACCGGGTTTGAGGCCGGTCCATGATTGAGGAGATCCGGTAGTTGGCGAGGTAAAGATCAAGATCGCCGTCGCCGTCAATATCGGCCAAAGCCGCCGTCGTTCCCGCCCGTTCTCTGTTCAGGACCATCGGGGATTCGGTGAACCGTCCGGTGCCGTTGTTGAACCAGAGATGCGTGCCCGAACCGACGGTATTAAAGACCAGGTCGAGGCTGCCGTCGCCGTCGAGGTCAGCGAAGGTGGCGCCGGTCGTGTCGATATTCGGCGTCCCGAGTCCGGAAGCCTCGGTGATGTCTTGGAACCGCCAGTCCCCCAGGTTGCGATAGAGCCGGTTTGCGGAGTTCAAGCCACAGAAGAAGAGATCGCACCACCCGTCGCCATCGATATCCCCCGCCGCCACCCCGGCCCCATTCGGCAGGACCTGGTTGGTAAGATAACGGGCAGGCGGGAGCTGGTTGGTGAACCCGACCCCGATGGAACGGCTGTCCATGAGGCTGAAACCGGTCGCGCCCGATTCCAATTGCGGCAGGACAGCGACGCGGCCGGCGGGACACTGAATCCACGGGAGAGTTGTCGCAGCGGCCTGGATCCCCGGATCTGCCATCGCCAATGCCAGGACCACTGCGCCTTCGGCCGCCTGGCAGACACGGCAAAGCATCCAGAATGTCATCGAGTTCTGTCCCGGTTCCCGCAAGGACTGCGTGACCCTCAACGACCGCAGCAGTGCTTATACTTCTTGCCACTGCCGCAGGGGCAGGGGTCGTTGCGACCGACTTTCGGACCTGCCCGCACCGGTTTGGTTTTGTCGAGGGCAGCGGCGGCTTCGTTGACGATGTCGCTGCTCTGGTTGCGGGCGGGTTGCGCTCCGGGGCCGCCGCCCGATTGTCCGAAGGCGCTGGTGGAATGGTGGACGGTGCGTTGGGGAAGGTTGTGGATAAATCGTTCGAACGCCATGAGGCTGGAGGCGCTGCGGAAGATGTTATGACAGATCTCGGTCTTGATATTGACCATGAGATCCTCGAAGACCTTGAACGCTTCGGCCTTGTATTCGATGAGCGGGTCGCGCTGGCCATAGGCGCGCAGGCCGATGCTGTTTCGCAGGCTGTCCATTCCGTATAGATGTTCCTGCCAGAGCCGGTCGATCGCACTGAGGATGGTATAGCGTTCGACCGCCTTGAGCGATTCTGCCTGTTCGAAACTGATCTTCAACTCGTAGGCATGCCGCACCTTTTCGGCAATGCACAGACTGGCGGCAAATTGCGCGGGACTGAGCCCGTCGAACAAGGAACCGGGCACGGGCGGTTCGCTTCCTGCCTCGGCGGCCTTCAGCAACTCGGCCTCCTGAACCCCCAGCGGGAATGTGAGATTGACCCAATCCGCCAGGGGACGCAGGTTCCAGGCGCTCGGGATCCTCATCGCGGCCGGTGAGTTCCTCGACTTTTTGAACCACCACTTCCTCCATGATATCCATCAGCCGATCCCGGACATCTTCGCCCTGAATGATCTTGTTGCGGAAGCCGTAAACGACCTCGCGCTGTTTGTTCATCACGTCGTCGTATTCCAGCGTCCGCTTGCGAATCTGGAAGTTGTGTTGTTCCACCCGCTTTTGAGCCTGTTCGATCGAACGATTCAAGAACGGATGTTCGAGCTCCTGACCCTCCTCCAGTCCCACACGTTCCATCACTTTGACGATCCGGTCCGAGCCGAACAAACGCATGAGATCATCCTCGAGTGAAATGAAAAAGTGCGATGAACCGGGATCGCCCTGCCGTGCGCAACGACCGCGCAACTGGCGGTCGATCCGGCGCGCCTCGTGGCGTTCCGTGCCGATGACGTGGAGGCCACCGAGGTCGGGCACGCCGGGGCCCAGTTTAATATCCGTGCCGCGTCCGGCCATGTTCGTGGCAATCGTCAAGCCGCCACGCTGTCCGGCGCGGGTGACGATTTCGGCCTCTTGCTGGTGGTACTTGGCGTTGAGAACGGAGTGGATGATGCCCACCCGTTTGAGCATGCGCGAGAGATGCTCGCTGACCTCAACGGAGATTGTGCCCACGAGGATGGGACGGCCCTGGCCATGGATCGTCCTGGATCTCTCTCAGGACGGCGTCGTATTTTTCCCGCTTGGTCTTGTAAACCGAATCATTGGCGTCGGTCCGAGCAACCGGTTTATTGGTGGGGATCACCAACACCCCAAGCTTGTAGATGTCGAGGAACTCCTGGGCTTCCGTCTCGGCCGTGCCGGTCATGCCGGACAATTTGAGGTAAAGCCGGAAATAATTCTGGATCGTGATCGTGGCGAGCGTCTGGGTTTCGCGTTCGATCTGGACCCCTTCCTTGGCCTCAACGGCCTGGTGCAAGCCATCGCTCCATCGGCGGCCGGTCATCAGGCGGCCGGTATTCTCATCGACAATGATAACCTTGTTATCTTGAACGACGTACTGGACATCTTTTTCGTAGAGACAATACGCCTTGAGCAACTGAGAAATGCAGTGGATCTGTTGCGCCTTGCCCTCGAATTCCGCCTGAATCCTGGCTTTTTGTTCCAGTCGCTTGCGCACGTCCGGCTCCGGGCCGGTGTCGATCTCATGAAATAGCACCGTCAGGTCCGGCAACACAAACGCCTCCGGATCCTGCGGCCCCAGGAACGACCGCCCTTTCTCGGTCAAATCGGCATCGTGTGATTTCTCCTCGATGGCAAAAAGGAGTTCCTCTTTTTCTGCGTAAAGGGTTTTCTTGGACTGATCGAGGTGGAGCTCCATTTCAGCTTTTTGCATCCGCCGGATATTGTCGGGATCCTCGAGGATGCGGAGGAGCCGTTCGGATTTCGGCATGCCCAGCTTCACCCGGTAAAGGAGCAAGCCGAGGTCCCGGTCCGACACACCATCGGGATTTGAAGAATCCACGGCCTTCTTTTTCAACATGATTTCGGCATCGTCCAGGAACCGGTTGCAGAGTCGTTCCTGGGCACGGACGAGGGCTTCGACCTGGCCCTTGAATTTGCCGTATTGGTTATCGACGTGCACGACCGAGGGACCGCTGATGATGAGCGGGGTTCGGGCTTCATCGATGAGGATGGAATCGACTTCATCGACGATGGCATAATAATGACCGCGTTGGACCTGTTCCTCCCGGGTGCTCGCCATCCCGTTGTCGCGGAGATAATCAAAGCCAAATTCCGCATTGGTGCCGTAGGTGATGTCGCAATGGTACTGTTGCCGGCGGATGGACGGGGATTGATCGTGCAGGATGCAGCCGACCGTCAAACCCAGGAGTCGGTAAACCGCTCCCATCCATTCGCTATCGCGCGAAGCCAGGTAATCGTTGACGGTTACGACGTGCACGCCCCGACCCGTGAGCGCATTGAGGTAAACCGGCATTGTGGCAACGAGGGTCTTGCCCTCACCCGTCGCCATCTCCGCGATCTTGCCAGAGTGCAAAGCCATGCCACCGATCAACTGGACATCGAAAGGGATCATCTCCCACCGCAACGGATGACCTCGCACGGTGATATCGCGGCCGACGAGCCGACGGCAGGCGTTCTTCACCGCCGCGAATGCCTCGGGCATGACTTCAGCGAGCGCGACCTTGAGTTCTTCGTTGTCCTGGATGGCGGACAGGCGGGCTTTCCACTCGGCCGTTTTGTCACGCAGCGCCTCTTCGGAGAGCGACTGGTAAGAAACTTCAATTTCGTTGATCCGTGCCCCCAGTGGACGCATCCGCCGAAGTTCGCGGTCGTTCCGGGAGCCAATGATCTTCTTGATGATAAACCCGATCATAAATGTCCTGCCTTAAAGCAGGCGAAAGGCTAAGGAAAGTGAAAGAAACCGTCAAAGTAATTGACTAGTGTGGTGTCTCTCAATTGGCTGGTGGTTCGTTGCGCCCAAAATGGCTTGGGGCGAGGCGCGAGGAAGGAGCATCCCCTCCGCGGGCTGTGACTGACGAGCAACAAAGCCCCAGGCCATTTTCGGCGCAACCCTTCGGGCCGCAGTCCTTTTCGCCTCCCGCCTTGTTGCTCGCTCCTTACAGAGCGCAGAGGGTATGCGCGTCGCTCGCGCCTCGCGGGACGCGAAAACCCCTTGCGGCGAAACACCAGCCAATTGAGAGACACCACACTAAGCCTGCTGGGTGGCGTGGCCCTTGTCGACCTGCCGCCGGCGGCTTAAGGCTGGGGCTGTTCTTGGCATACAGAAGTACGAACTGCGGCAGAATTCAGCGGGCAGAAAGGCGAGGCCCATCAGGATCAACTGGCCGGCGACAAAAAGCAGGAGCCATCTAAATGCGGCATCCATGAACCCGTAGGAATGCAATCCCACCCCAAGCATATTGACCCCAAACCAGGAGTAACTCGTCACGATATTGCCGAACACGGCCATCACCGCCATGCCGCGTTCCTTGACCATGTTGCCCCACCGGGCATGAAGAATGAGCGCGTTCCACAATACGATGATCAGCGCACCGTTCTCCTTAGGGTCCCATCCCCAGAACCGGCCCCACGATTGATCCGCCCAGATCCCGCCCAGGACGGTGCCCACAAAACTGAACAGCGTCGCGAAACAGATCGTCCCGTAGATCAGCCGTTCGAGACCCACTGCGCTTGGCCGGTCGAAATTGCGGTTCACGATGCGGAACAAGATGAAGACAATACCAAGGAACCCGGCCACGAACGTGGCCACGTAACCGATCGTGACGGCGACAACGTGAGTGGCGAGCCAGAAGTTCGTGTCCAATACCGCGCGCATCATTTCCATGGTATCGCCGCCCAAGGCGAGGTTGTGTGCGATAATGCCCGTGACCAGACCGATGAAGGCCGCGGTCGCCAAACCCAGTCCACCCAGTTTGGCCTTCGAAAACCTTTCGAGCACCAGGCCGAAAATGGCCGCGCCCCACCCGATGAAAATCGCCGAGGAATAGAGATTGGTCACCGGAGGCCGGCCTTCGAGGGCCATCCGGGAAAAAAGACCGACGGTGTGTAATGCCAGGCCGACCACGACCAGCGAATAAGCCACGCGGCGCAACGTCGCGGATTCACGAATCCAACTAAAGCAGATGAGCAGAAACGCAATCGTGTAAAGCGCTGTGGCTTTGTAAAAAAGCTCCGCCCGGTTGAATATCGATTCCCATCGGCCCTTGATTTCGGGCCGCGGAAAATGGGCGCCCAACCAGGCCCGGTAATCCGCCAGCGCCCGATTGAACCCCTCGACATCCCCCTGCTGATACGCCCGGCCCATCGCCGCATACCACTTTACCGCTGGATGAAGCGAACCCCGTTGGACGGCCGCGAGCAGGCTGGTCCCGACATTCTGCCAGTCCTGATCGGACGCCCGCGGGTCGGCGGGAGGCACGATCAACGGGTAGGCCAGGTCCGCCAACTGATTGTAACGCCGCAAATATCCCATGACCCGGTTGAGATTGGCGGGATCGGATTCCCTGCCCTGCTGGTGAGCTTCGGCGGCGGCGGCGGCGAGGGGCAGGGTTTTTTCATATTCTCCCAGCTCAGCTTGAAAATTGGTCGAACTCTCTGGGCTGAGACTGTTCTTCAAACGCTGGTACAGCACCAACGACAAATACAACTTCATGGTCTGTTTCTCGAAGGCGGTGCGGGTTTGGGCGGGAACCTCATCTACGCGCTTGGCCTGACGTTCCAGTTCGGCCAGCGAAGGCTGGACTTCATTGAACGAAAAGTGCTTTTCGTTCTCGGGCAGCTTCAACAGCCCGAGCAATTCCGGATTATCAATCCGGAAGGACTTGAGTTCATCTGCGCTCCCCGGCCGATTGAACATTTCCAGTAACCACTCGATCGCCGGCACGGTGGTTCGTCGATCGCGCAAGGCGGTTTGTTTGTTGCGCAATTGCCGCAGGGCATTACGCGCCACCGAATCCAGCGGCTGGACCCGGCCATTCAGCACCACCGGGAGTTGACCGAACTTGGCGACTTCGAAACCCGAACGGGAATGGGGCAAGGCACCCATAACCCCCCACAGCAAAGCTAAACCGGCGACGCCCCAGGGAAACCAACGAGTATAGTTCTTCATGCAGAGCGCTGTTTGAGAAATCCGACAAGATGCGTAAGAAACTGCCAGGCCAGCCCCACCCCCACCAGCACACAGGCCAGATACGGCGTCAGCCAGCCGGGGTTGCGCACGACCTGGAGCGTGGAGGTTCGGACGGGCCCGCGATCGTTCATCTGGTATTGATAGTAAGTCAAACCCTGGTAGCGAAGAGGGTTGTTCATGTAAACCAGCACTTCACGATTCTCACCGCTTTTTGGATTCTCGATCCGAACTCGGCTCGAGAAGTTTTTCGGGATTTCCGTGCCGGGGTATACATCGTGTCGCAAGTCCAGCAGGGTGATGCTGTAAGGGGTGTAATGCCGCCGCGGCCGCAGTGCGATCTCGTAATTGCGTCCATCGTGCGTGAAACTTTGAGGCCGGAGCAATCCCGAAACCAGCCACGTCCCGACCGGCTTGCCCGAATCCGACAATGTCACGGTCGCAGCGGGCAGGTTGCGTTCATCCATCTTGACCGTTGGCGCTCGGCCCTGGACCCAGAGCGTCTTCCCCGCACCCACCGTGGCGCCGCTTTCCACCGCGCCCGGGCCCGGTTTCTCGAGGAGTTCGGCATTCGGCCAGTAGTGATGGACTTGCAGATCGAAAGGCTTCTGAGGCAAAGGGACCCCGGAATGATCGGTCAACAGCCGATCGGGGATCGCGACGACCCGAGAAGTATCCGGATCTGTGGTATCAACCAGAACCAGTTCGTTGGCAAAGAAATCCTCCGAATAATTCTTCGTCTCCTGCAGTTGGAGGTTCATGGCGCTCTCGGTCGAGAGCAGATCCGTCAGCAACTGCCCCACCAGCAACAGGACCAACCCCAGATGCACGGCGAGGAGTCCCATGTTGGCCCAACTGAACTTATAACGCCGAATGTAATTTGCGATCAGGTTGAGCGTCAGCAAACCTCCAAGGAGATATCCACCCGGGTATACCGGGATGCTCCAATCCGCACCCGGGGGCGACCAATGAACGAAGAAACTACGAAAGTACTGCGCCTGCGCCTGATAAAGACCCATCTGGACCTGCGCGATCGTGCCGACAAAAACGAGGATCGTGGCCAGTCCCAGGCAAACCACGGTCAATCGCAAAGAGGTAAAGAACTGAAAAAGCTTCCTAAGCATCGGAGTGACGAACAGATTGAACGAAACGAATAAAGGACTCCTTCTCACGCGCAACCCGCGAGTCGTCGCCCACCATCTTATAAAACCAGGTTTGGCCTTCCCGCGGCCAAATCACGCCGATCAGGCGCTTCCCATTTCCGGCCTCGCCGTTGGCCATTTCCACCAGCATACCTGAGCCGCCCTCGACCTTCAGCGGAGTCAGGGCCGCGTTTACCTCATCTTCGGTTTGCGGTGTCAATCCGAGTTGTCCCCGCCACCGATTGATATTGGCCACCATCCCACCCACATCGCCCGGGAACCGGCTCACGGTGATCTCCGCCTCGCCACCCTCGCCCTTCGCCCCGAACCGGGCCAGTAACATCTGTTTTGGGGGAAGTTCCTGCCACCCTTCCGGCACTGTCCATGCCGGAAGCCCGGAGGCCGAACCGGGTGCCGCTGCCATCGGGGGCGCCATCGGGACATTGGCGGCCGCATCCATGGTAGATCCGGCGGGCTTCGTGACCGATTTCAAGAGCGCCAGGAACTTGGGTTTCTCCGACTCCACCAACGGCGAGGGACCGAAGAAATTGAAGAAATAACTCGCGGGACCGTTCTGAAACACCGCGACCAGCAGCCGGTTCGGGTTCGAGTTATCTTCGGGTTTCTCTCCGAGCATATCAAAAAGTTTGCCCTCCTCCGAACCGATTGGAACGCCTTTACCCAGGTCCGCGAGTTCAGCTTGCTCGAGCGGAGGCACACCCAACCGTTCCCGGAATATGTTCAGCACCTCCAGTTCACGCCCAACCACCTGCGGCAGAACCACCACAGACACCTGGCCGGTTTGATCGCTGGCGGGGACCAGATAATTGGCCAAACGCATTCCTCCAGCCGGTTGGGTCTGCCATCCCTCCGGAGTCACCCACTCGAGTTTCACAGGCATCTCCATCCCCCGGTGGGGATCTACCCCAGGCTGTCCCTGGGCATCAGCGACCGCCGTGGAAGGGGGTGGCGAAGTGTCTTTAGGCGCTTGATAGACCGAGACTTCCGGGCGATCGCATCCGACGAACAGACCCGCCGAACAAGCGACCAGGACTGCCGCTATTCCTCGCCCAAAACGAAGGTAACCCACGGCGCAAACAGGCTCTGAAAACATAGAAGATCACCCTAACTTGGCAATAACTGGACAATCAATGGAAAACGATACCATGCCTCGGTCGGTCGTCCATCCCCATTTGAGGCGATCCTGTTTAAGCGTCCCCGAGTCGTCGTCCGGGGCGGGGCTGGGTCGCAGACCAGCGGCAGCGAGCAGCGAATGTGTCAGCGGGTTCGAGTCCTGCCGTGCGCTTCGCACCGCCTCGACTGGGGAAGTTCTACTGCGGCCATTGCCTAAACGCGCGATGTTCTCAACGACGTGTTCGTCCGGGTGGTCTTAGTGGTCTGTTTCATAAATACGGTCACGTTCGTTGCGCCCAATTTGGCCTGAGGCAAGGCGCGAGGGCGAGAGTGTATCCCCTGCGATACTCGACCGACCGAGCAACGCCGCCCCAGGCCAAATTCGGCGCAACCCTCCGGGCGGCCGTTCTTTTTCGGCCAGACTTCGTTGCTCGCGCCTTACAGACCGCTGCGGGTATGCTCGTTGCTCGCGCCTCGTCTGGCCGAAAAACCCCTGGCCGCGAACGTAACCGTATTTATGAAACAGACCACTTAGGCAAGCACGAAGCGATCGAACTGGCTCCCTTTTTCGGTTGATCACGGCACGGGTCGTCGCTTGAACGGACGCGTTCGTGTGCGCGGTCGAATCTCCCCGAAGGGTTACGAGACCGCCATGGAAAGGAGGAATTCGATGTTGCTCCCGGTCTTTTTGAGTTTGCCGAGCAGCAGTTCCATCGCCTCGACCGGCGGAACACCGGTGAGAGCGCGCCGGAGCATGACGACCCGCGAAAACTCGTCCGGATGATAAAGCAACTCCTCCTTGCGCGTGCCGGAGCGCTCGATGTTGATCGACGGAAAAATCCGGCGGTCGACCAGGGCGCGATCGAGATGGACCTCCATATTACCGGTGCCTTTGAACTCCTCGAAAATGACCTCGTCCATCCGCGACCCGGTATCGACGAGCGCGGTGGCAAGAATGGTGAGCGATCCTCCTTCCTCGATATTGCGCGCCGCGCCAAAGAAGCGCTTCGGTTTGTGCAGTGCGTTGGCGTCGACGCCGCCGGAGAGGATTTTGCCCGAGTGCGGTTGGACGGTGTTGTAGGCGCGAGCGAGGCGAGTGATGGAGTCGAGGAGAATCACGACATCTTTTTTGTGTTCGACCATGCGTCGCGCTTTTTCGATCACCATTTCCGCGACCTGCACGTGGCGTTCGGGCGGCTCATCAAAAGTCGAACTGACCACCTCCGCCGGGCGGCAAGTCCGTTCCATGTCCGTAACCTCTTCCGGACGCTCATCGATGAGGAGAATGAACAGATAAACCTCGGGATTATTCCGGATGACGGCATTGGCCACGTTCTGCAAAAGAACGGTCTTTCCGGTTCGTGGAGGGGCCACGATCAAGCCACGGCTTCCTTTGCCGATCGGACAGACCAAATCCAGCACCCGTGCCGATAACTCGGTGGGCGCAGTTTCAAGCAGGAACCGCCGATCAGGAAAAAGCGGGGTGAGATTATCGAAGTGGGTCTTGTCCTTGGCTCGGTCGGGATCCTCGTGCCCCACGGCCTCCACCTTAAGCAAGGCGAAGAATCGCTCCTTTTCCTTGGGTGGCCGAATCTGGCCTGAAACCACATCGCCGGTCTGAAGGTCGAACCGCCGGATTTGGGATGGGGAAACGTAAATATCTTCCGGGCAGGGCAGATAATTAAAACTTTGGGAGCGGAGGAAGCCGAAGCCTTCCGGGAGGATTTCCAGCACGCCCTCGGCGAAGAGAATGCCGCTGCGTTGGGCGTTGTTCTGGAGGATTTGGAAGATCACCTCCTGCTTGCGCATCGTGCCGAAATTCTCAATCCCCATTTCCTTGGCCATCAAGTTCAACTCGGCCATGGTCATCGCCTGCAACTGGCTGATATTCACCGATGGAAGCGTGGCATCGGATTTCGTGCCCACGTCGGAGGCAGGGGCTTCGTCCGTCCGGCTCGATAGCGGGGCATCCTCCTCCATTGGCAGGCCGGCCGGAGGGACCGTGGTGGCATTGGCGATACGACGTGAGCCCGCAAACAGGTCGGGGCCGCCGCCCTTGTGGAGCTTATTCTTTAGCTTAGGAGATTTCTTGGCAGCTCTAGGCATAATCAGGGGTTAAGTTCGCGCACCAGCCTCCCCCAGGGATAAAAAGTATAGTGGGCCTTCCGGGCCGGATCGTCAAACACACGGACTCCTACCCATGTCAATACGCTGTGAATCGGTCATCCACAATGGGCCCGCCGGGGTCCGACCACGGCGGTCAATACGGCAAAGGGAATCTAGCGGTTAATTCCCGCACACGTTGGCGCACGACCTTCACTGCGTCAACATTTTTAATGTCCAGAAGCACTTCACTGATCATGTCCGCAATCGCCGCCATGTCCGTCTCACCCATGCCCCGGGTGGTCACGGCAGGGGTGCCCAACCGTATCCCGCTGGCTTGAAAGGGTGAACGCGTTTCGAATGGGATGGTGTTCTTATTCACTGTCAGCCCTGCCTGATCCAACGCGATTTGACAATCCTTGCCGGTCAACCCGCGTGCACCGACATCGACCAGGAGGAGATGATTGTCGGTGCCGCCGCTGACTAATCGGTAACTGTTCCGTTTCAATCCCCCCGCCAGTGCAGCGGCGTTGCGGATCACCTGCTGTTGGTAGCTTCGAAACGACGTCTGCAGCGCCTCTTGGAAACAAACCGCCTTCGCCGCTATCACATGCATGAGAGGCCCCCCCTGGATGCCGGGAAAAACCTGGGAGTCGATTTCCTTCGCGTATTTCTCCTTGCAGAGGATCAAACCGCCCCGCGGCCCGCGCAGTGTCTTGTGGGTTGTCGTGGTGACGAAGTCCGCATGTTCGACCGGGCTCGGATGCAAACCCGCGGCCACCAACCCCGCGATATGGGCAATATCAGCGAGCAGCAGCGCGCCCACTTCCCGCGCTATCTCGCCCAGTCGCTGGAAGTCGATGATCCGCGGATAAGCGCTGGCGCCGACCGTGATCATCCGGGGGCGATGTTCCCGCGCAAGCCGACCCAGATCATCGTAATCGATCCGCTCATCTTCGCGGCGGACGCCGTAGTGGGTGATTTCGAAAAACCGACCGGAAAAATTCACTCGATTCCCGTGAGTCAAATGCCCGCCATGACTCAGGTCCATGGTCAACATGCGGTCCCCGGGTTTCAGGAACGCAAAATAGACGGCCATGTTGGCGCCGCTTCCCGAGTGCGGTTGCACATTGGCATGCTCCGAGCCAAACAATCGATTCGCGCGTTCGATGGCCAATTGCTCGACGACATCCACGTGCTCACAACCGCCATACCAGCGCTTACGCGGATACCCCTCGGCGTATTTGTTGGTCAGGATGGAGCCCTGGGCCTGCATCACGGCGTTACTCGTAAAGTTTTCGCTGGCGATCAATTCCAGGTGCTCCTGCTGTCGCCCGCGTTCTCGCGAGATCGCCTCCGAGATCTCCGGATCCGTCGCCGGCAATGACCGGTGCCCCAATGGCAGGACTTCAATCTTGGCCACCCGGTGCTGATGACGCCCACCTTCAAATGTCGCCTGAAGAAAGGCGTCCACCACCTCGTATGCCTGGCCAATGCCCAAGGTCCGGCCTCCCAAACAGAGCACGTTTGCGTTGTTATGTTGGCGCGCCAGCGATGCCATGTTCGGATCGATCGCCAATGAAGCGCGGATCCCGGGAATCTTGTTGGCGGCGATGCTCATCCCGATGCCCGTCCCGCAAACGAGGATACCGTAATCCTGCTCCCCGGCCGCCACACTTCTGCCCGCCTGCAGGGCATAATCCGGATAATCCGCGGGATCGACCGAATGCACACCAAGATCATTGACCATGAGGCCCTGTCGGGTCAGATGCTCCTTCAAGGCCTCCTTCATCTCATATCCGGCGTGGTCGGCTGCGATGACGATGCGGAGATGACCGCTCCCGTGCGACTCCTCCAGCTTTTCCGCGGTTTGCTCGACAAACCGCAGGAGCGAGGCGATCCCCTGTTCGATCTGGTCACGGCAATCGCGGTAAACATCGTACGAACCGCCGATCGGATCCGGGATGTCCTTTTCATACGGTTCCAGCGTGTCGTCAAATTCTCTCAACAGGAAAGTCTTCTCCGCCGCCTGTGGATACAACAGGATGATCGCGTCGACGTGACCGCGCGTCATTCCGAAGATTAAGGTCGCTTCCCGGACCAATTCCGCCGTCAGCATCTGGCTGCGGATATGGGCGATGTCGACACCCAACTCCTCCATCACTCGAATTGCATTCGAGCTCGGCGCCTGACCGTCCATGGCGCCCACACCTGCCGATGTGATCCGGATGCCCTGCCGACCCGCAAATGCGCGTCGCGTCAACCCTTCAGCCATGGGACTGCGACACACATTACCCGTGCATACAAACAAAATGGTCTTCATGCCAACTGCGAACGATCAAGTTGGATTCCGTCCGTGAAAAGTCAAGAACCGTCACTTTGCGGAAGCGGAGGGGGAGGCGCCGACGATTACGATGCCCTTTAGTACATCAAGCGCTTGAATCAGCGCCGGATCCCGCAACTCCTTCTCCGCAACGGGCGAGCCGACTGACTCGGCCGCCGGAGCCCCGGACAGAAAATTGAGTTCTCCCTCTCTGCGCCGGCGCACCAATTCCGCTTCGGTGATTCGCGGACGCGTCGAGCGCGCCACCTCCACCTCTCCTGGCAGCGTCGCGTATGGATCGGAATAATGTATCCGTTCCTGATCCACGGGAACGCGCGTCTCAATGTCCGGAGGCACGCCTTCCTTCAAGGTTCGGTCCTTGCCCGCCTCCACCGGCATTGACGCGATCCGAAGAATCCGACCGTTCAAGGCAAATTCGCGAAACACGTAGGCCTGTCCGGCCGTCCGACTGCCAATGATCAATGCCGTCCCGGTCTCCCGCAACGCCGCCACCAGGGCTTCGGCCGCGCCACGGGTCTCCCCGTTGGCCAGAATGGCCAGGGGCAGCGAGGCGCCTGCTTTACCCGTCGAGCGGATTACCGTCTCGTCCCAAGCCAACAGCTGTTTTTCGCCCTGGACAAAGAGGTCGGCAGCGTGGGCTGCCGCGGGATAGTCGTGTCCCTCGGCGAACCGGAGATCCAAAATGAGGGCATTCAATTTATTGGTGCCGCGCAGTGCTTCCCACTGAGTTGACAATTCCTCCGGTAATCCGGCTCCGATTCCCGCCACTCGCAAATAACCGACCGAGTCCTCGAATACTTCCGCTCGAGAGACCCAGGGCTTCGAATTCTGCACCGGGACACTTTCGTCGGGGGAGACCAGTTCCACCCGGGGCTGAAGTCGCGCGATCAGTCCGCGGACCATCGCGGCATTCAGCTCGGATTCGCTTACGTCCGGCAGGTTGGTCCGGATCACTTGGAGCACCTCCTGAAAAGGAGGCCAATCCGGTTGCTTCGCATCTTCCCCCAGACTCCATCCTGGAGCGAGCCACACCAGGCAGATGCTGGCAGCTATCCTTCGCATGAACTCATTCATCGTTCGTGTTGGTATTCTGTTGTTGGCCCGCAACCGCAGCGGCAAACTTTCGCCGATCAAGCGCCTTGGCGCCAATATCACGTCGGAAATGCGCGCCGTCGAACTTAATCCGATCCACCGCCGCGTAAGCCGTGGCGCGAGCTTCCTCCAGCCCTCGAGCCCAGGCCGTCACGACCAGCACCCGGCCGCCATGGGTGATCAGTTCGTCGCCGGCTTCTGCGGTGCCCGCATGAAAAACCTTGGTGTTTGCAACCTCGCCGGCCTCTGCCAGCCCGGAAATCTTCCGCCCTTTTGTGTAAGGCCCCGGGTATCCCCGCGAGGCCATCACCACTCCGACGCAATCCAACGGGCTCCAGCGCAGTTGGACTTGATCGAGCCGGCCCTCGACGCTCGCCTCCAACACCTCGACCAGATCATTCTCCAGCCTGGGCAGGTAAACTTCTGTTTCGGGATCTCCAAACCGCGAGTTGAACTCAAGCACCCGCGGCCCCATCGCCGTCAGCATTACCCCCGGGTAAAGTACCCCGCGGTAGTCGATCCGCTCTTCCCGGCATCCCCACAACCAAGGTTCGATCACGACTCGACGCACCTTTTCGAGTTCCGCCTCGCTCAAGAATGGCGTGGGTGAGAAGGCGCCCATCCCTCCCGTGTTCGGCCCCTGGTCACCCTCCAGGGCTCGCTTGTGATCCTGCGAAGTCGGAAAGACGAGGGCGCGTTCTCCATCACAGATCGCGTGCATCGAGATTTCCATACCTTCCAGCAGTTCCTGAATCACGACCCGCTCGCCGGCCGCGCCGAAATTGCGCTTCACCAGCGTGCTTTCAATCGCGGCGTCGGCCTCGGCCATGTCCCGGCAGATAAGGACCCCTTTGCCCAAAGCCAAACCGTCCACCTTCACCGCGCAGCGTCCACCCAGAGAAGCTGCGAATCTCGAGGCCGGCACGGGATCATCGAACACAGCGGAATGTGCCGTCGGGATCCCATACTTCTCCATGAATTGCTGAGTAAAGGCCTTCGATGATTCAAAGCGTGCCGCCGCCTGATTGGGGCCCCAGATCCGCAGGCCATGGCGCTGAAATTCATCGACCACTCCAAGGGCCAACGGATTATCCGGCCCCACCACCGTGAGGTCCGGATGGCGGTCTTGCGCGAACTGCAGTTGACTGGCGATATCCTCTGCGCCGATCTTGACGCACTCCACCCGTCGCCCAGTCCCCGGGATTCGCTCGCGGGCGATTCCGGCATTGCCCGGCAAACACCACAGTTGGGTGACCCGGGGCGATTGGGCAAGCTTCCAGACCAAGGCATGCTCCCGCCCGCCCGATCCAATCACGAGCAGCTTCATGGAAAGTGATTCAATCAGGAAGCGCTGGGCAACGGAATCACTTTTCCAGGTGGAACGGATGCGGGTGCAGAATTCGCGGGTGACATATCATCTCCCGGGGGTAAGATCCACATAAACTCCCAATGCCCTCAGCCATGAAACCATACCATTCCGGGGACATGCAGCCGGCCCGATCGGGGCCCGGTTTTACACTGATCGAGCTTCTCGTGGTGATTGCAATCATTGCTATTTTGGCAAGCATGCTTCTTCCCGCCGTCAGCAAGGCCAAGGAGCAAGCCAGCCGCACGCGCTGCATCGGCAATTTTAAGCAGATCCTGCTGTGCACCATCATGTATGCCGGGGATAACAACGATTACCTTCCCTATACCTCCTGGAGTTCTGGCACGTTTGATGTCCCCAACTGGATGTATACCCGGGTCCGGACCAATAATCCCCAGCACACGGTCGAACTCGGCCAGCTCTGGCCCCTCCACAACGAACGCAAACTCTATTGGTGCCCGCTCGATCGGACCAATACCTTCTTCTTCGACCAACGCGAAATGAAAGCCGGCAGCTACATGATGAACGCCGCCGTCTCCGCCTATACCACTGGCCCCACCGGCCCTTGGACGACTTACAAACTGAGCCAGTTCAGGCCCGACGCCATGCTCTACTGGGAGGCCAATGAACGCCTTCCGTCCAACTATGACAATGCCGCCAGCCGCCCCGATGAAGGCGTCACCCAACGCCACGGCGACGGCAGCGTCATGGGCATGTTCGGAGGCCAAACCGAATTCATGAAATTCCAGAATTATGTCGAAGAAGCCGGTATCGGCGGTTATCCCGGCGTTCGGCCTGGACGCTTTTGGTGCAACCCGGGCAGCGCCACAGGCGACTAGAATCCTGGATCCCTCAAACATGAAACCGAGGAAACCTCGCAGTATATTCCACCCCTTGGGTATTACGGCCGGCGCTGCCGCGGCACTGCTTGTGGCATGCGGCAATTCGGAATCGACTTCTTTGACGGCGGTCCCCCGCGACCCCAAGGAGGCGGCCACCCAGGTCGAACAGGCCTTTAAGGATGCCACCCCGCAAGTCCGTGAAGCCGCCACTCAAGCTTCGGAGGCCATGCGAAAAGGCGATTATGAACAGGCGGTGGTTTCCCTTCAAACGGCCAGAAACCAGGAGGCGATCACCCTGCAGCAAGGCCTCGCGATTCATAATTCCATGATCACGATGGAAGCCGCGTTGATCCGGTCCATGCAGTCGGGCGATCTCAAGGCAAAAGAGGCCTACGAACTACTGCGCCACCTGAAACGCGACCGGTAAGGTCAAACGTGCATGTAGACAACACCTTCGACGAGTTCGGCCTCCTTCAGGTGCGGCATGCGGTCATAGCGCCGTTCGAATTCGACGCGGGACAGCCGATCCCCAGGTTCCAGCAAAGGCTCCGCGGAAACTGAAGCGTCCTCATCGGATGGCACAATCGTTTCCACGGATTTCACCATGGGTGGACGATAGACCGACATCGTGATGGCGGCAAGCCCCGGGCGACTTCCGCTAACCGATCCGCCAGCCAGACCTCACCGCGCTCAAGAGCGCTCACGAACTCAGACCAATCGAACCCGGCCGCGGCCGGCAACGACTTCACCAATGCGCCACGCGGAATGCCCATGCCGCTGAATGAACCGCGAGATTGCTTCGGACTGTGCTCCGTCGACGATCACCGTCATGCCGATGCCCATGTTGAACACTTCGAAAAGCTCGCGTTCAATTACTCCACCCCGATTTCGGATCAGTTCAAAGATGGGTGGAACATCCCAGCTCCATTTGCGAATAACGGCATCACATTGACCCGGTAGCACGCGCGGAATGTTGTCAGTAAACCCGCCTCCGGTAATGTGGGCGAGTGCGCGGATGGGAAAGGCGGAATGCGAAACTCGGGATGCCGGCCGTGCAGACGAGCCGCGATTGAACCGGCGCAAGAGCGCCTGGACCAGGGGACCGTAACTGACATGCACCTTGAGCAGTTCGTCGCCAATGGTGTTCTTGAGCTCAGGCACATAACTGGCCGCCTTGAGACCGAGATCCTCGAAAAAAATCTTTCGGGCGAGCGAATAACCATTCGTGTGCAGCCCGCTTGAAGCCACCCCAATCACGGCATCGCCTGGGCGAATGCCTTTCCCGTCCAGCATCCGATCCCGTTCGACCACGCCAACAATCGTCCCGCTGACGTCATATTCCCCCAGCAGGTAGAATCCAGGCATTTGTGCCGTCTCGCCTCCGATCAAAGCGCAGCCGTTTTCCGCACAGGCCTTGGCAAATCCCTTCATGATCTGCCGGAACACGCGAGGCTCGAGCTTGCCGGTGCCCAGGTAATCCAGGAAAAACAAAGGTTCGGCGCCGAGAACCGCGATGTCGTTGACACAATGATTGACGAGGTCCTGGCCAATCGTATCGTGTCGATCCATCGCGAAGGCGATCTTGAGCTTGGTTCCCACGCCATCGACGCTCGAAACCAATACCGGTTCCCGGTACTTCCGGGTGTCCAGGGCGAACAACCCGCCGAAGCCGCCTACTTTGCCCAGTACCTCCTTTCGATGAGTCGCGGCCAGCAACTGAGGAAGCCCCGCCTTGACCCGGTTCCCCATTCCAATATCGACCCCGGCGGCCGCGTAGGCCCTGGGTGACTTCATGCCTTCGGTTCGTCTGCCGGCGCGGCCGTCGGTGTTGGCGGGTCATCTGTCACAGCCCTCGCGTCGTCGGCAACTTCAGGCAGCGTCGCCTCGGCAGACTGTGGTTTCCCCTCAGCTTCCGCAGGCCCCTCCAGGCCATCGGAAATCGCCTCCGCTGGAGCGGGATTTTGAGCGGCAGCTGTTCCCGGCGTGTTCGAAGCGGGATCGATTTTCGGGAAGACCTCCCCGGCGGGTGGCGTCCCCGGGGCGGATTCAACGTCGCCTTCTGTCGCAATCACCGCCCCCTCATCAGGTGCGTCAGACTCGGCATTACCTTCCCCGCCTTCCGGGGTTCCAGCTTCCGCGGATTGTCCCTGCGCCCGATCCGGGTTGGGCCTTTCTGAACGGACGGGTTTGGGTTTTGGTTTCTTCGCCGTCTCAAGCCGGCCGTTTGCGAATTCAATGACATGCCCCTGGTGGATCAGCCAGTGAAGATCGGCGGTAATGGCCGTCTGTTCGGGCGTAAGTCTGGGCGGACCGTCGACTGTTGGCGGCTCGGCCGGGGCGGTTTGCGTCGCGGCGGCTTGATCAATCGGCCCGGCTTCAACGGGCGCGATGGGAATGAGAACCGCCGGAGGCGCGGGTGCCAGCGCTTCCGTCATTTGTCGGCGCGTGCATCCGGCATGACCATTGATAAAATCAACGATCCGGCGAATGCCATCGGAAACGGGGGTCAACTCAAGATCCAGGTAATGAGGTCGGGCAACGGCGACGTGAGTGACCGTTCGGTTGACTTTAAAGAACTGCAGGCCATGGGAAGCCAGTTGTTGGCTCAGGACCCCAACCAGTTTGAGCGGAAAGCGGCGTTGATCTTCCCATGTGCGCCGCACCAATTGTCGCAAAGGCAAAGCCGCGAGATTCTGCGCTACAGGCCCCAACGCCCGCCAACTGTCCACCGGCACGATGATGTTCGCAAGATGCACTTCGCGGAAGTGCTTCTCCACCTCTTCCAAACTCGCCAGCCGCACCGGTTCAGGAATGTTCAGAGCGACGAATTCGGTCTTGTAACTTTGATCCTCAACCCATTTCTTCACGATCGCCTCATCGCGCACGATGCGCACCTTGGACTTGTACGCCTCGAAGGGCATTCGACTAAATCGTGAGGCGTGCAGCCGCAGCAGTTTCGCCTGGTAATCATGAAAATTCGGTGGTCCCAATATGGTGCCGCTGAGTCCGCATTGGGCCACAAACGTGTAAGTCCCCTTCGGAGGAGCGGTTGGTGTCTTCTCCGACTGATAAAACGTGCCGAAATGCCGTTGCAAGACATGCTGGACGGCGTCCGCCTCGGACAACCAGGGCGTGTCGTCGATATTGCACAACCACAATTGCTGAGGAACCCGATCGCCCTGTTTCAACTTCTCCAGGCACACCTCGTATCGCTCCGGCTTCCGAAGAATAAGTTGGGCAATTTCAAATACCGGATAGGCTCGGCCTGTCAGCCGAATCTGGCGTGCCAGTGACTCCACCCCCTTGGCCTCTGGTATCAACGCCACCCCAAGCTCGGGCAGTGGAACTGGAGGCTTGGGCTCCCATCCCGGCTGCCCACCGCGCGACGATCCCGGCCCCGGGGAGGGCCTGCCGCGGTCGCGATCGTCCCTGCGCCGCGATGCAGGTCCCGGGGGACGCCCCCCTGGAGGGCGATCGAATGAACGGCCGGGGGGACGTCGCCGATCCCGTTGTCGTTCCGGGCGAACGTCCGACGCACCCTCGAATCCCGAGTATTGATTTGCCCCCGCCGATTGCTTGGCCCACGACGGCAGCAGCTGCAACTCCAGATCTTCCAAATCCAAACCCGAATCAGGCGAATTACTCATGCAATGACGAAGAGGGCGAGACTACCCTCATTCCAGATCCATAACGGGCGGGCAGCATGAATCGCCAGGCGGAGGATTGCAAGGCCTTCCGAGTATCATCCAGCAGTTCTCACGATGGCGTCACCAGCCTGCGCCGGGTGAGGGCACCCGGCCCACAAGACATCTGGATTCAGGAGCCTGTATGCCGGGTGCCCTCACGCGGCGCCTCGATGCCGCCATAATGAGAATTGCTGCGAATCGTCAGCGCGCCGATTCCAGAAGTTCAAGGAACCGCCGCAGCCCTTCAGTGTAACGCGAGACGTCCCCATCCAGGTAATCCTTGTGGTCTCCCGGAATGGTCCAAAGTTGCTTTGGGCCGCGTATCGCCGCGAAATTCGCCTCGGCATGCCGGAAGGGAACCAGGGTATCCGCCGGAGCGTGCATTACCATGACCGGGACCTGCACGCTGGCCAGCTTTTCCTTCGTGCGATACCCGATCGTGCTCAGCCAACGAACCGGCAACCAGGGATATAATTCCACACCCAAGTCCGGCACACTCGTGAACGCCGAGACCAGGGTTAACCCCGCCACCTTCTCACGCAACGCCAGTTCGGCTGCCACTGCGCCACCCAGCGATTCACCCAGGACCAGGATGTGGCCGGGTTCAAACCCGCGTCGACACAGCCACCCATGCGCCGCTTGCGCATCAAGATAGGTCCCCGCCTCTGTCGGCCGCCCCTCGCTGCGTCCGTAGCCGCGATAATCAAAAAGCATTACCGCCGCCCCCGTCCGGAGCAAAACAGAAGCGTGCCGCAATCGGTGACTGATGTTGCCGGCATTGCCGTGGCATAAAAGCCAAACCAAACCCGCCCGGGACACGTCGTCGGCGGGAAAGAACCAGGCATTCAAAGTCACGCCATCGGAGGTCATGATAAAGACCTCCTCCATCGCTCGCCCTAATTCCCGGCCGGAGGCTTCAAACGAGCGGCTTGGGTGAAACACTTGTCGATATTCGAACCATCGCAGCATAACGGCGAAAACAATGACTCAAAGCACGGCCCACACCACAATCCTACGAACGTACCATTGTCGCGCCTTGCTCATGGTCGCTTCTTCAAGCCGTCGGATGAGGCGGCTTGGCCCATTGGTTTAAACCCCGGTTGACCTGGCGCCGGTCGTTGTTACTGAGGTCAACCCGATGTCGCCGGCCGCGGCCTGAATGGACTGCGTGACCAGGCGTTTCACCAGGTGCTTTTCGGATTCCACGCACCAGATCCACAAAGGTATCAATGCCCCCAACACCGCAACCCATGGCTCAGCCCTGAGCCAGGATTCGAAAACCAACAAAAGTCCGCCCATGATCGAGCCCAGGACGAGACGCGCACGCAGGGAAGAATAGGCGGCAATTCGGCAGCGGAAAAGCTTTCGTCCGCCATCCGCTTCTTCCCCCACGGTGGTCAGTCGGATTCGGCTCCACCGCGGCCCATACACCTCGGCGTCGTAATCGCCCCAACCGGTGTCCGGTTTCCATTGCCATCCTTCGCTTTCCCATCGCTGCAGAATCCGCTGCAACAATTGATATCGATTCACGCCACTCTCAGACCAAAATGAGATGACTTGTCGCGATCGAAAGGGACGCCACGGATCGGGGGGCAAAGCCTGGTGAAAAGTCGTTGGCCGGATTGAGCGAAGCGTGAATCGCCAGCCGTATCTCGCCCACCCGCGAACCAGGGGCTGCAGGAAGAACAAGGTGACAATGAGAGGACGCGACCACAGAGCCTGCTTGCCGCGCGGCAAGGAGGCCTGCCACCCTGCAAGAGTGGAGACCCCCAGCGACATGGCGAGGCTCGTGGCGGACACCGGCCACAGAAAGGGAAACGCCATCGCCAAAGCCAGCAACGGTAGATTCACCAACACGTGGTATTCGAGTGACGCCGTCACCATGATGAGATGATCCGGCGCGGGGGCGTAAAGCTTCTGAAACAATCCTCCGCCAAACAGACCATGATAGATTACCGGACGCCGCAAGCGAACGACTGCCTGGGCCATCCCATAGATTCGCCCCCGCCACAGTCCCCCGCCCAAAATGTTGAAGTACTCGGGATGCTTCCTCGCCAGGAGGGCTTCAGCCTCGCCGTATCCGATTTGCTGGCGTAGATATGCCAGCGGCGTTGATCGTCGATAATGCCATACGAATCCGGCCGGGCTGAATCCAATCCGGTGTCCATGCTCCTGGAGCCGCCAACAAAGATCCACATCATCTCCCGCCCGTGTAAAGAGCGGGTCAAATCCGCCAATGTCGTCCAAGGCCCACCGGTAAAAGGCCATGTTGCAGCCAGGAACATGCTCCGCCTCCCGATCGGTCAGCATCACGTGGGTCGGCCCACCGGGTGAGACCATCACGGCCGCCGCGACCCGCGAATCCTCCAGAGGCAGCAAATTCGGCCCACCCATCCCGGCGTACTCGCTTGCCAATAAATCCGCGACCAGGAACCGCAGCCAATCCTCATCCGCGCGACAGTCCGCATCCGTAAATGCAATCACCTCGCCGGTCGAAGCCGCGATTCCCGTGTTCCTTGCCACCGACAACCCCGCATGCGGTTGTCGCACGTATTGGACGTCAGTAAAGCCTTCCGCGATACGGGGAGTGGGATCTGTCGATCCATCGTCCACCAGAACGACTTCATAATTCGGGTAATTCAGACTAACCAGCGATTCGAGGCACGCCTCCAGCGTCCGCCCGCCATTGTGACACGCCACCACCACGGAAACCCTGGGACATCGAGGCGGCACAAACTCCGTCGCTCTCTGAAACGCAACCCGCACGGTTTCGAACGCGGGCTTGGTTTCCCGATTGCGCCGCGTCACCCCGAACGCCCAATCCTCGATCGCCTTACCGCCGCGGAACCAATCATCCGTAAATCCAAAAACAACCGCGCCACTCAGACCCAGGCGGAAGGCAACCTCGGTCTGCCACTTCAGCGTCTCCGCCTGAAAGGCCTCTCCCTGGCGAACACTATCAACGCCAAATTCCGCCAGCATCAGAGGTTTGGCTTCGGCATGCAATTGGAGCCGGGCCAGGTACTGTTCGAACGGTTTGCGCTCATGCAGGAAGACATTGAAACTGACAAAGTCCGTCCCCTCCGGTTGGAGAAACTCCGTAGGCGGAAACGACGCATACGTGTAGAGTTGCCCCGGTTCAATCTCGCGCGCGATCTCAATCAGTCGGTCCAGAAATCCCGCCACCCGCCACGCCCCGCTCCAGCGGACAACGTCGGCCGGGATTTCATTCGCGACGCTGAATGCGAAAACGGCCGGGTGCCGTCCACAAGTCGATACCGCCTTCCGCACGGCTTCCTCAGCGGTGCGACGGGTCTCACGACGATCGAGGAAACAGATGTGCTTGGGCCATGGGATATCCACCAACACCTGAAGACCGTGCGCCGCCGCCAGATCCAACAACCATAGCGGAGGAACATGATAAACCCTCAGACCATTCGCACCCAACTCCCGGATCAATCCAAAATCCGTCGCCACTCGCGAGGGAGCCGGAAAGGGCTCGCCATCTGTTCCCGGTTCGAATGATCCGTAGGTGACTCCTTTGAACCAGAATTTCTCCCGGCCGCGCCGGAAAAATTTCCCCCTCACGGTGACGCGCTGCGGTCCCCCGCCGACGGTGGGCGGGGAAGCCGGCCCCCGAGTCAAAGCACGTTCTGCCGTGACCTGATTGAGCGACATTTAAGGGACGGTTCGACCACGGTAGAAGCGCGCAGTCATTCCTGCGGCCGTCGCATCGTCCCGGGTGAAGCTTCCGGAACTGGGGATCGTATTTGTGAACAAAGGGGTGTATGTCACCAGGTCCGCGCTTGCCTCCAGAACGACCTGCTGCCCTTCCATCCCTTCCACCCGCACGACGACTGTCCCATCCCCTCGCCTTTCCACCAATCCCAAGTGCGGCGCGGGCACCGGCGCAGCCCGCACCCGGTATTCGTCGAATACCATGAAATTATCGCCATACTCGGCGTTCGCTGCCGCCCGCACCCACACCGCATCGATGTCCCCCAATTGCAGGGCGGATCCGACAGTGGTGATGGGCTGGTTTGTCAGGATGTAGGCATCGTTCAATTGCGCGCTCCATTGATTGGCGGCAAAATCCATCGTGATCGCGAGATCGTAAAGGCCGTCGCGCTCGAACGAGAAAGGAACCTCCACAAATCCCTGGTCGTCGTCCAGCAAGTAGGCTATCGCGAGTGTGGCATTGTCGAAATCGAGGCTGAACAACCGAGTGGCCGAGCTATTGGTGTTGTATACACTCCAACGAAAGGAATCCCTTCGCGAGGTGTCGGTCGAATCGGCAATGGACATCACCACGGTGAAGCTGACAATCGGGTTCCCGCTCGCCATGGGATCGACATTCAATGGCTGCCACACACTCACCGTGGCGTTGGTGCCCTCGGGTTTTGAAAACCCCACCAAACCGTGCTGTCCCAGGCTGGGGAAATAGCCCTCAAAGACCTGGTTGCCCCCGATGGAATCGCTCACCCAACCATCCTGTTCGGCAAGCGTGAATCCAACCTCATACTCCGGTGGCTCAAAACCGGTCCCAAAGATCTCGACCGGTCCAGTCGCCGCCTGAGGCGCCACCCAGAACATCAAGCCCCCCGCCACCAGCGCCATTCCCTCTAAATGCGACACCATACCTCGTCGTGCTTTGTTTCTCATATCGGTTCATCGGTCACCCCTGCCTTAACGATTCCGCCGACCGCCAGACCGCGGCGCTGAAGGAGAACGAGCAGGGCTCGGCGCCGGCCGTGCCGTGCTCTGACCACTCGGCCGTGAGGGCACGGCCATCGGCGCCTGCGATCGGGCGGGCGCCGGTGTGGAAAAACTCCTGCTCGGCGTATTCCGATACTCATAGCGCGAGGCACTCGGAACGAGAGATGGCGCCGGCGAACTCGGACGCGGTGTGAGTTGCATACTGGGACGCGGCGTCACCGAGTATGCCGGATTGACCGAGCGGCCCGGTGAGAGATCCACTTGAGGCGGACGGACCGGCTCAATGCGCGGTGTCGGGCTGGACCATCCCGGGCTTGGCGTTCCGGGTTGCAACGCAGGTTGACGCGGCGCCTCCATTCGATTCGACGGCGTCGGGATGGTGGATCGCGGTTGGACCGGTGACCTTGACGGCTCGATCGCTCGTGGCGACCGCTGTGGTTCACCCCGGGTCCGCGGACTCACCTGGTTACTCGGCAGGACAGTCCGTTGCTCCGCAATGCCCCGTGGGTTCGCGCTGGGTTGCCTCAACGACTCGCTCGCCGACCGTGCGCCCTGCACATTGCTTCCCGCCCTTTGCGGCGCCGCCGAAGGCCCCGACCCCAACCTCGTGCCCTGCACCCGATTCACCGAACGCGCGGACTCGGGCGTGCGCGCCCGAATCACCGCGGCGTGTGCAGCTTCCGAGCTCGCCAACTGTTGCGTCCGGCTCTGCAACTCCTGTTGATGGCGCGTGATATCTTTCGGGGGCTGAGCGGATTGTTCCGGCAGGTGTGGACGATACACATGCAGCGAATTACCGTCCCTCGACAGTGATTCGGCTCGCACCAATCGCACGTCACGCGAGCTTGCTTCCCGGACGCGAACTTTCGGAATCTCACTGCGCGTTGCCGCTGCAATGGTATCTCTGCCCGGACCGACGTTGATCACAGTGTGGTTGCCGTTGCCATAATTGTTGATCACCGTCGAATTTCGATAGATCGGTCCCACCCGCGAACGCGGCACACAGTGGCTCCACAGCCGACTCGAGTAGAATGAATGCACCGGCACGAAAGTGTAACAAGCCGACGAAAACCCAAATCCGAAACTGAACCCCACCCTGCTTCCGTAATAGGTCATACCAAACCCTGACCGATAGACCGCCCCCGGCGGCAGCGGAGCCCAACCATAGTACCCGTCACAATGCCGCCAGGTCACCCAAGCCGGCCCCCAACACGTGTCCGGAACCCATACCCATCCGTGCGGACCGCTCAAGTGCCAACGCCCATAGTGGAACGGAGCCCATCCCCAGGAGTAGTACGAATGCCAATACCAACCGTAATCCGTATACATCCATCGCCCCCCTTGCGCATACGGCTGCCAATTCCCGTCAAGCACCGCCACTGTCGGCCTCCAGCACCACCCGTAACCCGGCACATCCATCCAGGTCCCATAGGGCGCTAACGAGTTGTAGAAATAATCCTGATTAACCACCGCCGGACCCTCCGTCACAGGCGCCGTGCTCACCGCCGCCGCCGTCGATGGCTCCGCTCCGTCCTCTGACGGCTCCGCCGGTGGAGGTTCGGCATTGTCGGCCGGCGGTCCAGGCTGTTCCGTATTCGCCGCATTCCAGGCGGGCGCGGGCAAATCCCGATCATGACGGATCATCGCGGCGATCAATTGGGCGGAGAGACCGAGATCGTGCAAATAAAGGATTTCACTTCCCCCCATGTTGAATCGCATGGGCGAATTCTCCACATAGGCCAGGAGGACGTCGTCGCCCACTTGCGCCCGTGCCAATTGCACGACTTCCTCCACCCCGGGCGAGACCTTGGGTGGGGATGGCATTTCGCCCGGGAGGGCCATGACCGGCTCCTCCGATCCTTCCGCGTCAGCGGCCTCCGCCCCCGGGGCCGGGGGTGTGGAGTCTTCTTCCAGGATGCTCTCCTCCGTGTTGGTCATCGGCGGGGACAGGTTTTCCTCCACCATGGCCAGGAACGGCCCGGACTCGGGCAATGGGCTATCCCCAAGGGACGGGCTGCCCTCGGGACTGGCGCCGCCGAGGTAATCTGGAAGGACCATCAACAGTCCCACCGCCAACACGGATTTCCATAAGTTAAATACGCAAATTTTCATAACGCACCTTTCACCGTTTGATTCACGCGGTGCATCGGCTTGAGCCGGTTGAGCTTCATGCTCTTTCATCTGAAGGCTTAGACTGAACCTTACCAGACACTATTCATGAGCGGACCCACCTCCACTCCTGCGGTGAGAAGACGGTACGCGGCCACCGCAGATTGTCAAAGGCGCTCCCCGCAAAAAAGTTGCATCAACCTCCTGGCTGGACCAATCTTCCGTCCCGGCGGAGAGATGGCTGAGCGGTTTAAAGCGCACGCCTGGAAAGCGTGAGTGGGCTTATACCCCACCGGGAGTTCGAATCTCCCTCTCTCCGCCAGTTTGCTTGACCCTCACTGTTGCGCACCCCATCTTCGGACATGCCTGTGGCTGAACCGATCCTCAAGGAACTCTCCCAACTCCTCGGACGGGACCGGGTCCTCACCGCAAGGGAAGATCTTATCCCCTATTCTTTTGATGGGACGGCGGCCCTGCGTCAGATGCCGGCGGCGGTCGTGCTCCCCATCACCACCGAGCAAGTCGTTCAAATCATCAAACTCGCCAATCAGTTCAAGGTGCCCCTGGTGACTCGCGGCTCCGGCACCGGTTTGAGTGGCGGCAGCCTGCCCAGTCCCCATTGTATTGTGCTCTGCCTGGTCCACATGCATCGTGTCCTCGAGCTCGATCAGGCCAATCTCACCCTCCTCGCTGAAGCCGGCGCCACCACCCAAATGGTAAGCGACGCCGCTGCGGCCGCCGGCCTCTTCTATCCCCCCGATCCCGGTTCGATGAAGATCTCCACCATTGGAGGCAACGTGGCCGAAAACTCAGGCGGACTTCGCGGCCTCAAATACGGCGTAACTCGGAACTACGTCATGGGGCTCGAAGTGGTCCTCCCCCAGGGAGAAGTGCTTTGGATGGGCAATAAATGTGTCAAAGACGTCGCCGGGTATTCGCTCAAAGACCTCTTCATCGGGTCCGAGGGAACCCTGGGTGTCATCACCAAAGTCTTGCTCCGCCTGATCCCCAAACCGGCCGCAAAAATAACCATGGTCGCCACGTTCGCCGAGATGGATCAGGCCGCCGAGGCCGTGTCGGCAATCATCGCCGCACCGATTATCCCCTGCACCCTCGAGTTTCTGGATCGCACGACCATTGCCTGCGTGGAAGACTACGCCCACATCGGCCTTCCCCTGGATTGCGAAGCCCTGCTCCTCATGGAAACCGATGGGCACCCCGCCGTGGTCGCCGAAGAGTCCGCGCAAATGGAAGCGATCTGCCGCGCCAAGTGCTCCACCGATGTCCGCGTCGCACGCGATGAAACTGAAGCCACGAAACTGGCCAGCGCCCGGCGAACCGCTTTCTCGGCCCTCGCGCGCGTGGCCCCCACCACGATTCTCGAGGACGCCACGGTGCCGAGGAGTGAATTGGCCCGTATGATCCGATTCATCCAGACCGTCGCCGGCAAATACAAATTGCGGATCGGCACTTTCGGTCACATGGGCGACGGCAATCTCCATCCCACCTGCCTCACCGACGAACGCAATCCCGAGGAAATGCACCGGGTCGAACAAGCCTTCAAAGAAATCTTTGAAGAGGCCGTCCGCCTCGGCGGCACCATCACCGGCGAACATGGCATCGGAGCGGCAAAGAAATCTTTCCTTCCCGCGTTCGCCGGCGACACCCAAATGCGCATGCTGCGGCTCCTCCGCCAAACTCTGGATCCCCAACAGATCCTGAATCCGGGAAAGATGTTTGATCCTGCATGAGCGACGCCGGGTCCCATCTCAAGAACCTCGATTATTCCGTCGTGCAACAATGCATGCACTGCGGGTTATGCCTTCCGACGTGCCCCACCTACGATGCCACTCACCTGGAACGAAACAGCCCTCGGGGCCGGATTGCCCTCATGCGCGCCATCGCCGACGACCAGCTCGAAGTCACCCGGACTTTCGGCGAGGAAATGTATTTCTGTCTCGGTTGCCTGGCCTGCATGTCCGCCTGCCCGGCTGGCGTCAATTATGCCGAGCTCTTCGAGCACGCCCGGGCTGAAGTTGAACGAACCAAAGTGCTGCAGTCACGCAAACGCAATCTCGTTCGCCGGCTGACGATCGCCTGGCTGTTTATGGACCTCAAACGGCTGCGATTCGCCGGCCGAATGCTCCGCATCTACCAGAAACTGGGGCTGCAAAAACTCCTCCGCGTCTCGGGTCTCCTCAAACTCCTGCCGGCCCGATTACGCGAGATGGAAGCGATGACCCCCACGATACAAGACCGCTTCTCCGCCGACCTCATCCCGCCTGTTACGGCGCCGGTCGGTCCCAGGCGTTTCCGCGTCGCGATGCTCACCGGCTGCGTCCAGGACCTGGTCTTCAGCGATGTCAATCGCGACACCGTCGAGGTGCTCGCCCAGAACGGCTGCGAAGTCTTTACTCCATCTGCGCAATTCTGCTGTGGTTCGTTGCACGGCCACAATGGCGAATCGGAACTGGCGCGGCAGCTCGCTCGTAAAAACCTGGATCTGTTCCCTCCGGCCCGGTTCGATGCCATCATTTCCAACGCGGGCGGTTGCGGTTCCCACCTCAAGTTCTACTCCCGGCTCCTTCACGACGATCCGGCGTATCTGGACCGTGCCCGGGAGTGGGATGGAAAGGCGAAGGATATCCATGAGTGGCTCGTGCAGATCGGCGTACGGCCGCCCGCCGCCGGACAGCAACCCGCGCAAACGGTTACCTACCACGAGTCCTGTCACCTCAGCCATGGTCAGAAGATCACCGTCCAGCCTCGACAAATCCTCCGACTGATTCCGAACCTTACGCTCGTGGAGCTGGCCGAGAGCAATTGGTGCTGCGGCAGCGCGGGTATCTACAATATCACTCAACCCGAAATGGCCGCCCAACTCCTCGCGCGCAAAATGGATCGGATCCAAGCCACTCACGCGCCAATCGTGGCCACCGCAAACTCCGGTTGCCTCCTGCAGCTCATCAATGGCGCCCGCGGCCGCCATATGGCGCATCACATCGTCCATCCGATCAGCCTGCTCGCCCAAGCCTATCGCCGGGAATCCATTTGAGCCTTCAGCCAAACGGTAATGTCCTCAAAAGCTGAAACCATCGCCCGCCTCGTCCATCCCGGCATCATCGCTGTCGTCCGCTCCCCCAGCCCCGACCTGGTCCGTCCCGTGTCCGAAGCCCTGATTGAGGGAGGCGTCGTCGCCATCGAAATCACGCTCTCAACGCCGGACGCACTTGATGCCATCCGCGACGCCACCCGCATCTTCTCCCATCGCGCCTTGATCGGCGTCGGCACTGTCCTTACCCGCTCGGAGTGTTCCTCCGCCATGGATGCCGGCGCTCAGTTTGTCGTGTCACCGGTGCTCCGTCCCGAACTCGTGCCCCTGACGCGCGAGGCCGATCGGCCCATCATGCTTGGCGCCTTCTCCCCCACCGATGCGCAACTCGCCCACGAAGCCGGCGCGGATTTTGTCAAACTATTCCCGGCCGACAGCCTGGGCCCAGGCTACATCCGATCCCTGCTTGCTCCATTGCCCCACCTGCGATTTGTTCCCACGGGGGGAATCGATTTGCAGAACGCCGCTGAATTCATGAGTGCGGGCGCTGTCGCTCTTGGCGTTGGCTCTTGCCTCGTCTCCCGTAAGATTCTTCACAACCAGGATTGGATGGAACTGACCCGGTTGGCCCGGGCATTCGTCCAGGCCATCGAAAACCGCCGGCCCTGACCTTCCGCCGCACGGTGTGAGCTTGAGGCTGCCTCTGCCGCAGATCGATCCTGCCCCGCGCCAGGGACCGATCCGGACATTTCTTTGACATGGATGAGGGCATGCGGAAGGTTCCGGCCACAATGCTTGCACTCAAAGCAACCCCTCTCCTCGCGGGTTTGGTTTGCGGAATGACTCTTTTGGCGGACTTCCCCGTTCGCGTCCCCAACACAACCCTCCAGCTTCCCCTGCAGCCCGCCGCCCAGGGTTACACCACCACCAACGCCTTTCCCGGGCTGACGTTTAACGCGCCTCTGGCCATCGTCTCCCCGCCAAATGAAACGAATCGACTTTTCGTTTTGGAAAAGGCCGGCCAAATCCAGGTGATCACCAATCTCGCCGCCCCCAACCTCACGCTGTTTCTGGACATTCAGGACCAGGTCAACCCCATGAGCGAAGGAGGATTGCTCGGCCTGGCCTTTCATCCGGGCTGGAAAACCAACCGCCTGTTCTTCGTCTTTTATACCCTCAACACCACAACCGCCGCCGGGAACGGTTTTCATGAACGCATCGCCCGGTTCCAGATCGATCCGGATAACCCCAATCGCGCGCTGCCCGACTCCGAAGTGCCGCTCATCACTCAATTCGATCAGGCGGGCAATCACAACGGTGGCGATCTCCATTTCGGTCCGGAGGGTTTACTCTATGTTTCTCTGGGCGACGAGGGAGGCGCAGGGGACCAATACCACAACAGCAAGTTCATCGATCGCGATTTCTTCTGTGCCATTCTGCGTCTGGATGTGGATCATCGACCAGGAAGCCTCCCGCCCAATCCTCACCCCGCCGCAACCACGAACTACGCGATCCCGCCGGACAATCCGTTCATTGGTGCAACCGAGTTCAATGGACTCCAGATCGATCCGGACGCCGTGCGCACCGAGTTCTGGGCCGTCGGGCTGCGCAACCCGTGGCGGTTCAGCTTCGACCCGCTCACCGGCTGGCTCTACTGTGGCGATGTCGGCCAGGGCGCTTGGGAGGAGATCGATATCATCCATGGAGGCGGGAATTACGGATGGAATTATCTTGAGGGCACTCATCCCTACAGTGGCACACCGCCCGCCGGAATCTCTTTCATCCCCCCCATCCTGGAATATTCGCACTCGGGCTCTTCCACGTTCCGCGGCAACTCTGTCACTGGCGGCGTGGTCTACCGTGGCAACCGCCTCTCGCAACTCTACGGCGATTATGTGTTTGCCGATTATGGCAGCGGCAACATCTGGGCCTTGCACTATGACGGCACGCAAACAACCCGTTGGCGAAGGTTGACCTCCGGCAACGGCATCGTCGCCTTCGGGACCGACCCTTCCAATGGCGATATCCTGATCGCCGAAATCGACACCGGCCGGATCGCTCGCTTGATCTACAACACCACCTCCACCGGCTCACCCTTACCACCAACCCTTTCTCAGACTGGCGCGTTTTCTGATCTGACCTCCTTAACCCCTCACCCGGGCATTGTCCCCTACGATGTGAATGTGCCGGCCTGGGCCGACGGCGCACATTCCAGTCGCTGGTTTTCCGTGCCCGACACCAATCAGTTCCTGACCTTTAATGCCACCGGCGCCTGGTTCTTCCCCACCGGAACAGTCTGGATCCAACACTTTGACCTCGAAATCACCAATGACATGCCCGAGTCCGCCAAACCCATCGAGACGCGGTTCCTGGTTCGCAATGCGGACGGTGTCTACGGAATGAGTTACCGTTGGACGGACGACTCCTCCGACGCCGTGTTAGTGCCCGAAACGGGCCTCGAGGCGGCCATACCGATTTTCGATGGCGGCGTCGTCCGGACCCAGGAGTGGCGGTTCCCCTCCCGCAGCGAATGCCTCGCGTGCCACACCGCCTCGGCCGGATACGCCCTCGGGTTCAATGCCCTTCAACTGAATCGCAGCCATCTCTTCGGCAATGTCGTCACCAATCAGATCCTTGGTTTCTATCGGATGGGCTTTTCCCAGGAATCGATCACCAACATTGCCAACCTGAAACGTCTCGCAAATCTCGATGCTCGCTCCGCCACGGTCCAGGACCGCGTGCGATCGTATCTCGCCGTCAATTGCGCCCAATGCCACCAACCTGCAGGAACCGCTCGCGGCTATTGGGACGCTCGCTTCACTACGCCACTTGCCCAAGCCAACATCATCGATGGACCCTTGGTCGACGTGCAAGGCGACCCCAGCCAGCGGGTCGTCACGCCGGGCATCATGGAAACGTCCATGCTCCTGAACCGAATCAGCCGGTTAGGCCCGGGCCACATGCCTCCCCTGGCCACCCACATGGTCAATCAGCCTGCCATCGATCTGCTCACCGCCTGGATTTCCAGCAGCCTCGCGCCCGAATATCGTCCCCTCCGGATCGAACCCAACGGTGCCGTCGGCTTGGACTTCACCGGGATCCCCAATCAAACGTATCGTCTGGAATTCACTACCAATTTCACCGGCTGGGTCTCCCTCGGCGAGGCATCCACTGACGCCAATGGCATTGGAGAAGCCGAAGACTCCGAAGCCGGGACCGTTTCCGGCGGCCGGCGCTTCTATCGTATCCGCCTGCCTTAATCCCATAACTTCACCGGGCCTATTCGGCCTCATAAAATCCGTTTGACCGAAACATCGTGATGGCTACTCTCCACCCGGGTTTCATGGCCTTGGAAAACTTTTTCAACCCCGCACTGGCCGTATTCTTATGGCGTTAACGAACTTTTCATTTCCCACACCCACTTCGTTCGGACCAGGAGCCCTGGCCGAATTACCGCAGCACCTCAGCCGCCTGGGGATCCGCCACCCTCTCGTGGTCACCGATGCCGGCCTGTCAAAAACACCAACCTTCGACGCCCTCACGATCGTCCTCGGTGGAAGCTCTGCCGGTCGGTCCTGGACCCTTTTCTCCGGAGTGCATCCCAACCCGATCGACACAGACGTGCGCGAGGCGGCGGGGCATTACCACGCGGAGGAATGCGACGGCGTGATTGCCTTTGGCGGTGGCAGCCCGCTCGACGTTGGCAAGGCTGCCCGTCTTCTCGTGCGCCGGCCCGGCTTCGATTTGTCGTGTTTTTACGATGAACCGGATTGGTCGGGACTGGCCCCCTGTATCGCGATTCCGACGACCGCAGGAACGGGGAGCGAAGTGGGACGCAGCTCCGTGATCACCCTGCAGTCCACCGGCCGCAAAAAGGTGTTGTTCCATCCCGCGCTGCTGGCAAGGCAAGTGATTCTGGATCCCGAGCTGACCCGAGGATTGCCACCCAACCTTACCGCCGCAACCGGCGCGGACGCGCTCACGCATTGCATCGAAAGCTTCACCTGTCCCACTTTCCACCCCATGTGCGACGGCATTGCCCTCGAGGGCATCGGACTCATCGTGGATGCTTTGCCCCGATCATTTCATGATGGAACCGATCTGGATGCCCGGGGGAGGATGCTCGTTGCCGCGGCCATGGGCGCCGTAGCTTTTCAGAAAGACCTGGGCGTCGTCCATTCCATGGCCCATCCGCTCTCCACGTTATGCGGCATGCATCACGGCCTTGCCAACGCCCTCTGCCTTATTGCCGGCCTGAAATTCTGCGCCGCCCGCAAACCGGGTCTCTACCGTCGTATCGGGGTGGCCTGCGGTTTGGAAATCATGCGCGCTACGGATGCCGAGGCCGATCGACTCACGATCGCGTTCCTCGAGCGGTTGCTCGCCGGTCTGGGGCTTGACGCACGGCTCGGCGCCTTCGGCGTCCAACCGACGCAGTTGGAGGCGTTGATCGCGCAAGCCGTCGACGATCCCTGCCACAAAACCAACGCCGTTCCTGTATCGGAAGCGGATTTTCGCCAACTTTACCTCGAGGTGTTATGAACTATCCGAGTCAACTGTTCATCAATGGCGCCTACCGCGCCGCAGCCTCGGACCGTCGCACCACTCTGGTCAATCCCGCCACGGAAAGCGCCTTCGCCGAAGTCAGCGCCGCCGATCCGGCCGATCTGGCCATGGCCATCGCGTCCGCACAGCAGTCATGGGAAACGGGCTGGCGCGACCTCACCCCGGGCCGACGCGCGACGATGCTCTTCAACATCGCCCAAAAATTGCGGGAGCACGCCGAAGAGATCGCCCAACTCGAAACCCTTCAGATTGGCAAACCCGTCAGCGATGCTCGCGACGAAGCCGCACTCGGCGCCCGCGTTTTCGAATATTATGCCGGAGCCATCTCCCAATTCGGGGGGCAGACACTGCCGATTGCCCGGGGCGGTTTTGACTTTACCCTCCGACAGCCTATGGGCGTGGTGGCCTGCATCGTGCCCTGGAATTTTCCCTTTCCGATTGCCTGTTGGAAGGCCGCTCCCGCGTTGGCCGCCGGCAATGCGGTGATCCTCAAACCGGCCTCGATCTCGCCCCTCACGGCGTTGAAACTCGGCGAACTCGCCCAGGCCGCCGGCCTGCCTGCCGGCGTTCTCCAGGTAGTCCCAGGATCCGGCTCGATCATCGGCGACGCCCTGGTTACGCATCCGACGGTCCGAAAGGTCTCCTTCACCGGATCCACCGAGGTCGGCCGCCGGATTATGGAACTGGCAGCCCAGGATCTCAAACGTGTCTCCCTCGAACTCGGCGGAAAATCGCCGAACATCGTCTTTGCCGACGCCGACTGGAAACGCGCCGCGGATACGTCCCCGATGAGTGTATTCGCGAACACGGGCCAGGATTGCTGTGCTCGCAGCCGGGTATTCGTCGAGCGCGGCATCTTCGACCCCTTCGTGGAGCGATTCGTCGCCGCGACGCGGCAACTTGTTGTGGGTGATCCGGCTGATCCCAAGACCCAGTTGGGACCGCTGGTCTCTGCCGGACAACGCGCCAGCGTGGAGGATTACCTCAATGACGCCCGCACTTGTGGAAGCCGATTCGCCTGTGGCGGCGGTCGACCACTTGCGCGTGGTTTTTTTCTTGAACCGACGGTTCTCATCGGAGTGGGCGAGAATGACCGGTGCTGGCGCGAGGAAATTTTCGGCCCGGTGGTGGCGATCGTCCCATTCGACGACGAAACGCGGATGTTGCGGGAGGTCAATGCTTCGCCGTACGGACTCAGCGGCTCGCTCTGGACCAACGATCTGCGTCGTGCCTTGCGCGTGGCCAGAGCCGTCGAGAGCGGCGTGCTCAGTGTCAACTCCCACAGCAGCGTACATGTGGAGGCGCCGTTCGGTGGCTTTAAGCAAAGCGGGCTGGGCCGCGACCTCGGCATGGCCGCAATGGAAGGTTACACCGAACTGAAAAACATCTACGTGGCCGACTGACTTATGAAGCTCGCCCAACTCCGCACTGTGATCCGTGCCGGACAGGTGGATACCGTCATTGTCGCGTTGCCGGACCTGTTCGGTCGATTGGTCGGGAAACGATTTCGCGCGGATCATTTCCTGGATTCCGTCGTTCGCTATGGCACCCATGCCTGCAGTTACCTCCTCACCGTGAATCTCGAGATGGATCCGCTCGATGGATTCAAGGTCGCTAATTGGGAAACCGGGTTTGGCGATTTCAACTTCGTTCCGGATGCCGACACAATCCGCCTCCTGCCCTGGCAACCCGGAACAGCGCTGGTCCTTTGCGATTGCCTCCGGCACGATGGCAGGCCGGTCGCCGAAGTGCCCCGGTCCATCTTGCGTCGCCAAATCGAACGGCTTGGAGAACGTGGCTGGAACTGCGCCTGCGCCAGTGAATTGGAGTTCTTCCTGTTTAATCAGTCCTATCCGACGCTGGCCGCAAACGACTATCGCGATCTCCGCCCTTCCAGCGATTACCGCATCGATTATCATCTCGCCCAACCCACCCGCGATGAAACGCTGATGCGCGCCATCCGCAACGGCATGACCGCCGCCCGCGTCCCGGTCGAGAGCAGCAAAGGCGAGTGGAGCCGTGGTCAACACGAGATCAATTTCAGTCACAGCCATCCCCTCGCCATGGCCGACATGCACACCGTGTTCAAACACGGCGTCAAGGAAATGGCCGCACAACACGAAAAGGCAGTGTCGTTCATGGCCAAGTATGCCCCCACTGAAGCAGGTAGCTCGTGCCACCTGCACCTCAGCTTGTGGGAGGGGAGCCGAAATCTGTTTTGGGATTCCCGCCGGCGTGCCGGCTCGAAATTGTTCCGACAGTTCCTGGGCGGCCTGATGCGTTACTCCTCCGAGCTTTGCCTCTTCTTCGCGCCCACCATCAACAGCTACAAACGCTTCCAACCCGGCAGTTGGGCCCCCACCCGGCTCGCCTGGGCCACCGATAATCGTACCACTGGCTTCCGCGTCGTCGGACATGATGCCTCGTTCCGAATCGAAAACCGCATGCCCGGCGCCGATGCCAACCCCTATCTCGCGTTCGCCGCCATGCTCGCGGCCGGCCTGGCCGGAATACGCGAAAACCTCGAGCCGGGCGCGGAATACCTCGGAAACGCCTATCTCGATTCGAATCTCGAGCAACTCCCGGCCACCCTCCGCGACGCCACCGATCGATTCGAAAAATCCCCGCTGGCCCAGACCGCATTCGGACGGGAAGTGACCGAGTTCATGATCCGGCACGCCCGCGTGGAGCAGCAGGCCTTCGATAACGCCGTGACCGACTGGGAAAAGCGCCGCTACTTCGAACGCATCTAGCCCCCGGACGTTTAGATGGCACATCCTCGTAAATCCCGCCCAGGTCCAACCACCCCTCGGCAACGCGTTGCTTCCATCTCTCCCCCGCAACTGCGCTCCCCCGGCTGGAACATGGCGGTCCGGGAACGTCTCGAATCCCTTATCCGCGGCGGGGCCGGTCATCATTTTCCGGTGACGCTGGACTTTGATAATACGATCCTCTGCGGCGATATCGGCGAGGCAACCCTCGCTATTCTGATCCGAAGAGGCGTATCGATCCGGTCCGCATCCCACCAACCCTTAGTCCAAGCTTCAGACAAGCGAGTGGCGCCGTGAGAAAACCGAAGCAGGCCGCCGGTTTGGCTCGGTACTACGAGGCGTTCCTGACGCCAACCGTGCATGGCTCCACCGACCCGGCTTCACCGGCCAATGCCTACGCCTGGGCCGTGGAAATCATGCAGGGCCTCCGCGTGTCCGAAGTTGTCGATGCCACCGCCGAAGCGTTTGCTGACTCCCGGGTTGGCGAGCTCCGCCCCATCCCGATCTCCCCGGGCCACATGGCATACCCGGTTCCCTATTTTTATCCCGAGATGGTCGAATTGATTGGGGAGTTGTTACGACATGATTTTGATGTCTGGATCGTGTCCGCCAGCAACGTCTGGAGCGTCCGTTACCTCACCCTCAAATTCCTCAATCCGTTGTTGCGCCAACACGGTGCCCGGAATGGCATCCGGCCCGAAAGGGTCCTGGGGGTTTCCACCCTCCTCACCAACTCCCGCCGGGAGCTGTTTAAAGATTCCCTTCTCATCCGCGAATCCGCCCCCTATTCCCGGCTCGATGCCGCCTGCCTCTCGCGGGTCACGCTTACCGGCCGCCTTCAGTTCCCGATCCCCATTTACTCGGGCAAGGTCGGCGCCGTCTGGGATGCCCTTGGCCGGCAACCCTTCCTGGCCGCTGGCGACAGCGCTGGCGACCATGCCCTGCTGACGTTCAGCGAGCACCGGCTTTGGATCGCTCGATTGGAGAACCCGGAGCTCCAGGGCGCCACGGCTCAGCTTATTCAAAAACAGCAGCCGGACCGATGGCTGGTCCAACCCACATTGCTTAATCCTTCCCCAGGGTTTCTCCCCGACTCCCAGGCGTTGATCCGTCGGCTGAAACCCGTCCCGAAAAACATTCGCTCCTCCGCAAAAAGGTTATCACGATTCAATTCACCCCCGCCCATTCCCTCCCACAGGCCCCTCCTCCAACGACTCCGGAGGTTTGCGCTCGCCATGATGCTTTCCATCGCTTCGGCGGTTCTCTCCAAAGCAGAGGTCCCGGCGGCCCCAACGTCGGACTTCAATGCCGCTGTGGAGTCTGCTTTCCTCTTGGATCCCCCGTCACCGGGCATCTGGGTCGATGGCGTGGGGGAAGGTTATCGTGCCTCAACCCAGACTATCAGCATCGAGGCCGGTGGCGCCTATGGCCCGAGGATCCTGGGCAGTCAGGACCACCATTACTTGGCTCTCCTCAGTCTCAGTTATGGGCATATGCTCGGGCCTGTCCTCGGCGAGGATCGTTTCTGGCGCGGCAATTTCGAGCTACGCGTTGAACTCTTTGGCGGGATACAGTACATCCCCGATAACGAGTGGCTCGTGGGGCTTACCCCCCACGTTCGTTATTCTTTTGCCACGGGCAGTCGCTGGACTCCCTTCCTCGACATCGGCCTCGGAACGAGCCTGACGGATATCGGACCGCCGGACCTGGGAAGTATCTTCGAGTTCAATATTCAAGGATGCGCGGGCTTCCATTGGCGCCTGCGCGACGACCTGGCGTTGACCGCCGAAGCCCGCTACATCCACTTATCGAGCGCCGGAATCAGCGATCGGAATTCCGGCTTGAATTCTTTAGTCGGAATGCTCGGTGTGACGCTCTTCTTTTAGCGAGGCGCTTCTTCCCGTCAGTCGAATGCCTCGCCGGCCGGCGATCCGACACCGGCCACATACCTCAATTGGATCGCGGCGGGCGAAGCGTCAACACCTGCACCAGCGATGGCAATAGAATCTCCCGCCAATCCTCGATCGCTCCACTGACCCCGTCGATCTCCACTCCGTCCTCCGCGCAGTATAACCTGAAACTCTCCGCGCAACAGCCACACCGCAGCATCCGATGAACTGGTACTGGAACGGAGACGGCCTCCCGGCATGGGCTGGGACGATTGGTTATGCGCCATAAGGCTGTAACTTGATGAACCTGTCTCCGCGCTCACGTGCCGCGGCAAAATCCACCTGTACGGCCGGAACCCCTGCCCCCTGCGCCAACGGCAGAAAGCGTCCGTAGGCCTCTTCGTCAAACGCGTAGGACGCGCCGAGTCTCATGCCCGATAGGATCTCCGCAAAGCGAGTCTTGCGAATCGTGTGACGCCCCGCTCCTGTCGGATGCAACTCGGCAAGAAACTCTCGCATGGCTGCTTCCGACCCGGCGATCACACAGGCAGCGCCCGTGCACACCACCTCGACGGGCGAAGCATATGCGAAATAGCCGATCACTTTCGAATCTCGGTCAGCGCTCATGAGGTGCAGGCGCGATTGACGATGTCTATTTCCCCTTACCGCCTGCGAACTTCGACTCGCGCTCAAGTTCTCACTGATCATGCGACGCGTCCAGGGAGGATGTGTTGCCTCCACTGGCTTGATTGGCCTGTGGTGGGTCGGCTTGCGCCACGATCCTGAAGAATGCGGAAGATTCCGAACCCATCGGCTCTACATAAGGTGAAACCGCATTGGACAACACCTGCCAGGAACCATCCAGGTCCGTAGCTCGCTCAAGATAAAGCGCGAGCTCGACTTCACCTCCCGATAATACCCAGCGGACCACCACGCTCCCGCCCCGCACCTCCACGGACAGCGATACGGCCGGTTCGGGGACGGCTGTCACACTGTCGATAGAAAAGACAACGCCCGAAAACAAACCAAAACTTACGGTATTCACTTCGCCAAAAGTATCCGGTCCGCTGAAGCTCGACAGATCAACCTTGATCGGCAGCACGTGCTGGGTCCCTAGGGCTGTCTCTGTCCAATCAGTGAGGCAAAGCTCAATAACGCCCTCTCGGGTGCCAAACTCGCCGACGTCGACTCGATCGTCGTTGTCGAACATCTGGATGGAATCATAGCCGACGTTATTAAGAAGCGAAATCGTGTAGCCCCGGTCGCTCATGATAGTGAGGCCACGCAATGTTACTCCAAGCTGACTCGATTGCGGCTGATCGAAATACGTGACACCATCCCGCTGAGCGCCGACGATGCTGGACTCGTATCTGAATCTCCCGTTGACAGGATCATCGACTGCCGGCGTGATGCCATAGAAAGGCGCGCCGAAAACGAGCTTCACTCTTCCGGCAAACTCGTAACTGACCACTTCGCCTTGAGAAGCCGTCGTCACTAACTGCATGCTCGCGGTGACGAATCCGATGGATCTGAGGGGTGCCATCAGCGGCCAACGAATAAGTGCACCCACGCCGGACCAAAGCCAACCGCAGTCGCCACCGTGTTCGCCCGGCGTTGGGTTACACGACTGGTTCGGCAATGGCATCATAAGAGCCTCCACGTCCAGCCGCAGCTTGGGCAAGCCTCATCCTCCGGACGGATCACTCCGCCACATCCGAAGCACCGGAATTCGTGACTCTGAAGCGGTCCTCTAGCCTCGGGTTTGGGACCCCGTGTGTACCGCGCCAAATGATGAAACACCTGGCTCAAATCGCACAACCGGCGCGAATGCCGGTCGAGAATGCTGTCAGCTTCCGAGAATCCGGACGAAACGAAATCACTCTCATGGTGGATGATATCCTGCGCGATCTCCTCAGCGAGTCTCCGGTAATAGCCTTGCAGGATGTGCGTCGCACGATTGATTGTCGGATTCGTAGGCATAGCGCTGCATTTCCGAACAACCAAACTCTCCTCGGCTGCCTCGGTGAGGTTGGGATCGAGTTCCTTCAGGATCTCCCGCCGCGTCTGCTCCATGCCGACACCCAGGTTGCTCAACACCCGAGCCGCCACACCGTCCCCCTCACGAAGCAATCCGAGGAGAAGATGTTCAGTCCCCACATAGGTGTGATTGAGGCCCTGGGCTTCCTTAGCGGCCAGAACCAGGACTTTCTTGACGCGCGGCGTGTAGGGGATGGTACCGATCGCTTCCTGACCTGGGCCCCGCCCCACCTGGTTCTCGACCTCCTTCCGCACCGTCTCCAGGTCCACTCCCATCTTCTGCAGCACGTTGACGGCGATACCCTGACGCAGTCTGATCAGGCCAAGAAGAACGTGCTCGGTCCCGACGAAGTTGTGGTTGAAGCGTTCCGTCTCCCTGCGCGCCAGAGCCAGAGCCTGCTGCGCCCGCGGACTGAAATTGGCCGCAAGTTCGGGAAGACTCATTCCCACGGCCACGGCAGGTTCTCTCAGTGCTTTCCAGAATGACTTGAACCAGTTCACACAGGACGCGATGATTCAATATACGACTGCCCGTTTATTGATCACGCTTTCCACAAGTCCACCCTCATGTTCGCCTGGGATTTGTTGGATATCTTAGTCCTTCGTGCGGTGGGGGCAAGCTGCGTTTGCGACCGGTCATCCGCCGGATGGAAAACGAACCGCGAGATCCCCAATCCGGCCTGGGCGGCGCGGCGGATCTGAAGGTGACCAAATGGGAACCGCGTCCTTCTGAACGTGCCGGCTCGAAACATGAACAGGGCGAACTTGACTTCGGCCCTGATAACACGGCGGGCTACGACCGCTGGCAGCAGGAACGGGAGGATTGGCTTGCCCGCCTGCGGAAGGAATGCGGGTTGCCCATCGGACGAAACGTCCGCCTAAAACTTTGCGATCTGGATCGGGAATTTTGTGGGCGGCTCAGCATTGTCGAGCTCCCGCTCGAGCTCAGCGAACCCCATCATTACCTCTTTCGGGTGGACAACTTCGAGTTCACTGCAGCCGAGATCGAGTTCTGTGTTCGTGCCGACTGAACCGGAGGGGCAAGGCGATGAGAACTGTAGAACTAATTATCGTAGGATTGGGGAAACCGTGAGGACATTGAAATGGATGGCGGAGCCGCTCCGAATGGAGACGGAGCAAGCCGGTCCAGCCTGTTGTCGAGCCGGCGCCGAGAATGGAAGTAGTGTCAATGTTTGGGATCGACCCCTTGAGGCCCGCGGAGTAAGATATCCCGGCGGTGTCAGCTTGCCCGTTATGTGTATCTACCCCGTTCGTGTCATTGTTCACTGGCACCTCATGCGCAGTGTGGAGAGGTCTTTCCAAGCAAGCGCCGTGAATCGTCCGATCTCGTCGAGCGGGAATGTGTCCGGTCCGGGATACACGACGAAGAGATGGCGGATCTCCAGGTCTTCAGCGGCGTCACGCATCGACCGCGTGATTTGCGGCGTGTCGGAGCGCTTGAACTCGAATCCCATGCGTTTCCCTGCGAGCATCGCAACGAGATCCAATTCCGCACCGCTCTGGACTGTGTAATGAGAACAGTCCTCTTCTGGCAGACCGGCTTCGAGAATCAAATGTTCCAGGCAGAAGCTCTCCCATGAGAAACCCATGCGCCCGGAGGTCTGAACCTGCTCGGGCGTTTCCAGACCCAACAGTGCGTGAAGTATCCCGGTGTCACGGAAGTAAAGCTTGGGGGCTTTTCGAACGCGTTTCGCCACATTGGCAAAGTGCGGCGATATCACGCGCAGGAGATAAGCTCCTTGCAGAACGTCGAGGTACCGTTGGACGGTCTTAAAGTCGACACCCACGTCACGGCCGAGCGAGGAGGCATTGACGGCTTGGCCGTTGTGACTCGCCACGAGCAGCAACAGCCTGCGCAACTGCTGCGGGGTCAGGCGGGTGCCGGCCAACATCGGCAGATCGCGCTGGAGAAAATCACTGATGAAATCACGCCGCCACTTGATTGAGTCGATGTCACTCGAGGCGTTGAACGAAATGGGAAGGCCGCCCCGCAACCACAAGGCTTCCTGGTGATGCGCCCCGACCTCACTCGAGACGAAGCCACCCATCTGAATGTGGAAGCAGCGACCCGCGAGTGTTTCACCGGTGTGCCGGGTCAAATGGGGGGAGGCGCTTCCGAGGAGAAGGAATCGTGCGGGCATGTCGGGCCGGTCGGCCAATACGCGCAACAAGGGGAAAAGCTGGGGCAGAACTTGGACTTCATCGATAACCACGCGCCCGCGAAGAGGCTCGAGGGTCGCCATGGGGTTGTCCTCGAGCCGACTGCGGTGCAGGAAGTTCTCCAAATCGAACCAGTGGACGTTGGGACGGCCGAGGTAGTGCCGCGCGAGGGTGGTTTTGCCACACTGGCGCGGACCGAGGATGAGTGTGACGGGCCGTTGCCCGAAGCCTTGTTCGATCCGTTCGAGCAAGTTACGTCGCTCGTAATACACGCATGCATAATAGGAGTTGAAGTCCTTATGTGCAAGAACTAGTTTGCAGCTGTGAATAGTTCAACCCTAAGCCGGCCGACCGGCTTCGACCCCTCTGCCCTACCCCTCTACGAATTGGACGACGGCGAGTTCGAACAATTCTGCACCGACTTACTCAACCTCCACCCCGTAATCTGGTGTAACCGCGGCAGCGCGCTCGTGACACGGCGCATCGTTGGCGCCCAGAGACTCCTCTCCGGGACGTCCCAGGGCGGCGCGGACATTCGCGCCGATGCCGAGGCTGGCGAGGTGTGGATGTTTCAGTGCAAGCAAGTGAAGAGTTTTAGCCGCGCCCAGATAGTGTCAGCCGTCGAGGAGTTCGAGCGGGGACATCCGCATGCCGATCAGTATGTGCTCCTGACGACATGCGGTTTGAGTTTGGCGGCCCAGGCGCCGATCGATAAACGTCCGAAGTGGCTGTGGTGGGACGCATCGCGCATTACCTCGGAAGTCCAGAAACTCGAACCGCGCGAACGTGGCATAAACTTGATTCAGGGATTTCAGAAGTTCGGTAAGGAATGGGTCAAGCGGCTTTTTGTGTGGGGAGACCAACCGTTCCTGACCTGGGAGGAATTCTTCGCAGATGATCTTTCTCTGAACCGCCGGCATTTCCATCATCGCACGAGTAACCAGCTGCGAAGCGAGCCGATCAAGCGGATCGAAGCCTTTGCGCGCGATGGTGCCGGCCGGGCATTGATCCTCAGCGCTGCAGGCGGCCAGGGAAAGAGCCGATTGTTGCTGGAACTTGCCCGCACGTTGGAACAAGCGCCTGGGGCACCGCGCGTTCGATTCCTCAACCTGACTCCACGAGGATTGACCGAGGACCAGGCGGATTTGTTGGGTCGAGAAGGAAACCTCGTGTTGGTCGTGGACGATGCGCACCGTCTGGTAGAGGTCCTGGGAGACGTGGCACGGGCGGCGGCAAAAGCGAAGTCCATTCGAATCGTGGTGGTCACACGACCTCAAGCAGAGGAGTCCATCCGCAGTCAGCTCTATCGGCATGGTTACGCCGAACGCCTGGAGACGGTCTTGCACCTGCCAGAATGGAAGAGGTCGGAGATGCAGGCGCTGGCGGAGCGGGTACTTGATCCGGCGCATCGGTGGCAGGCTCCCCGTTTAGCCCACCTCGCGGATCGGTGTCCGCTTCTGCTTGTCCTGGGTGGCGAACTCATCAACACCGGTGGTTTAGCGGGGGATTTGACGGATGACTCGGATTTCCGCGAACGTGTCTTCAAAGGCTTCAAGGAAGATTTCCTTCGACTGCAGCCGGAGGGCGGACGCCATCGGCTCGACCGGCTCATGCAATTCCTCGCCTTTGTCTCCCCGACACCAAGGAGTGATCGGTTGCTGACGAAGGCCGCCGAGATCCTGGGCTGTGGTCCTTTGGAGGTGGACGCTGACTTGGGTTTGCTGGAAGGCGCGCGTTTGGTCGTTGAGAACCGCGAAGGGCTGCGGTTGTACCCCGATCTTTTCGCCGACTCTGTCCTGCTCGATGCCTCGCTCGATCGAGGCGGTCAGCCGTCATTCCTGCACCGGACCGTGCTGGCGAATCTGCCAATCGAGGATTTTCCCTCGCTTCTGCGCAATGTGGCGCAAGCCGACTGGGAGGCCCGAGTCAGAGCAGGCGTAGCGCACTCGCTGTTCGATCCGATCTGGGATGAGTTTGTCCGAAGATTTATTGACGGCGAATGGCGGGAGCCCGACGTGGGCTGGCGGTACCTTCGCGACGATACTTCCCTCCGCCCTTCGGATCGCGGGGAGATGCTGCGCAATTGGTCGGATTTCGCGGTCTTCCTTCCGGAACGAACCCTGGAATTGGCGCGGTTGGCACGGGAGCGTGCAATCGAGGCGATGGACTGGGGCATCATTCGAGAGTTTCTCCCGGCCATGCTAAAGCCGGTTCTTCTCTGGCATCCGCTTCACACGGCAAACGCGTTAGATATCCTGTGGGCCTTGGAAGGGCAGGAGCCGGACGCGGATGCGTCGATCCCGTCCGAGGGGATCAACGCCATTGCGGAAGCGGCAAGCTTCGCATGGTATCGGCCCTTGGAGGCTTCACGGGCAGTTGCTGACTGGCTCAGCACCAAGGTTCGCGAAGCTGCAACAGTGGAACGATTCCGGCGCCAGCCTTGGATCCTGAGCGCATTGTTAAAGCCGTTCTTCGGACGCGAGGTCGAGCATTCGTGGACGACCGGTCGCACAATGCACATGGCAAGCCGTGTCGTGTCTGCCGAGCGGACGCGACCCCTGCGGCAGCAGGCTCTGGAAATCATGGATGAGTTTCTGAACTCGAATGACGCAGCCCTGGTCCACGCGGTTATACCAGTGCTCAATGAAGCCATTCAACCGCTCAGCCCGACGTTCGTCGCATCGGACCAGTCCGTGAAGGTGCACGCGGCGTGGCGTCCGGACCGATTGGAGTCGGTGCGAAGGTTGGAATGTGCGGTCAAGACGCACCACGACTCCCCGGCCTTCCTGATCCCGCTCCGCCGGATCGTTCGTGAGCGGTGCCGGCATGATCCGGACGTCGAGGTGCTCAGGGAGTGCGAGCGTGTTCGCGACGAATTGCCAGACACGTTCGAACTGCGGGCTGCCATCGCGCTAAGCTCGACTGCGCATGAGGAGTTCGATGTCGTCTCAGGATCCGACATAGAATCGAGCTTCGAAGAGGTCGATCGACGATGGACAGCATACTGCGGCGAAGTGGCGCGCGAGTCTGCGGAACGGTTTCGCGATGCGAGCGAGTTGTGCGGATACATCGGCCAGCTTGCACACGAGCTGGAGGGAGGGCGTTCAACAGTCCTCGCTGGAGTTTTGCTAGGCGAGGTGGCGTCGATATCGAAGGGTTGGTGCACGGGCATGTTGGAAGAACTGGTACGGACATCCGAGCCTATTTTGGATGATTCGCTGAGACCCGTTCTTGAGCGTGCGGCGGTTGAGACTCCGACGGCGTACCGACGCGCCGTGGAGTGGCTGCCTGCGGAGGGTCGTCCCGAGCAAGTTCGGGTTTTGATCTCCTATCTTGGGTGGAAGCACATTCACGGTGGAGGGCTCGAGACCTTCGAGCGGCAGGCGCTGTTGCAGGTCGCGGAGCGGACCGAACCGACCGTGGTTTCCACTCTGGCATGGGTTGCCGGGCTTCATTTCCATAATGAACCAGCATGCGCGATGGAAGTGCTCGGTCGTCTGTATCCATCTGATGAGACGACCGCCACGGATATCCTGGAATCACTGGCCCGGCTTGCGGAGGCATGCGGACCGGCGTTGGATCACTCGAAAGTAGCCGGGTGTCTGGCTCGATCAAAAGAACATCTTCTAGCCCATGGGCGCGGTGGTGACCGTTGGTTTCACACAATCGCCCGGGCATTTCCTCGGATTGTCTATGAGCGTCTGCGTGACATTGTCGATGACCCCGAGTCCGTCGGCCGGGGACGACTGGGGGTCAGGGAAGTGGTGCCGCTTGGTTCGGTGAAGGACGAGATCGATCTGGCCGCCGAGATGCGCGAGCAATGGATCAAGGTGTTGGTGGAGCGCGACGAGCCGGCTCCGCGATTGGCTCTGATCCGTTCGCTGCTCTGGTCGGATTCCGAGCGGGCGTTCGAACGGCTCGAAGCACTTATCGCGGCATGCCGGGATGGCGAGGAGCTCAGACTCGCCGCAAAACTTGCCGCGATCCAGGGAGCGCGGTTTGCCTTCGACCGACCGGAGCTTGTTCGATTGCTGCTGGACCGTGCGGCGTCTCTTGATGCCACCATGGCAGTGCGCGAGATACTGTGGCTGTCCGCTCTGGGCGGATCTCGCGGATTTACGGATGGCAGACCCGACCCCGAGTACCGCTACATTCTCGAGCAAGGGGAGGCCCTGGCGAATCGATATCGTGACGACCCTGTTTTAGGTCCTTTCTACCGTACCATCGCCGATTCCGAACGCCTCACGACCGAACGTACACAGCGAGAGTTCGAGGCTGTTGACGATTGACCTCCGAGCTACCCCACTCCCAGCCGCGCTCGTGCGAACGCGTTGACCGGCTTGTTGCAGGGCTAGTAACGGGCCTGAACCACGTACCGGACCGCTCCCGGGACGCCCAGTCGAATCCACTCCTTTTCGCGGTCGAATCCGTTCCAATCCCCACCGTTCACTTCGACCGAGCGCATCGGGCGCCCCTCGGGGTGACGTAGCCGCAGTAGTACCACCGCCGGCGGATTTCGTCCCGACAGCTCGATGATGGCGCGAATTTCGCCGCGCGCGGCCCGGCTTTCGATCTCTAGGTTCACCGGGCCATAATACGTCGGCGCACGATCAATTCGGATGCGTTGGCCATCCTCGAGCCATCGTCGGGGTGTGGCCTGTCCCAACCTCAGCGAGCCGTCGCTGGATTCGAAAATCAGCAGATTCCGGTAGAGTTCAAACCATGCGCCGTCGGTGCTCGGCGGTCCAAAGTATTGACCCCAAGCCCACCGGTGCTCCACCGGTTCAAGTTGGCCTTGAGAAAAGGCGCACGCCAACGTGCTGTAAAATGTGCGGATCGCGGCCGCGGGTTCGTCCCGGAGCAGATAAACCGTTCCCTGCGGATTGTAAACCGGTTCATTCGCGGCTCCCCATTGTTTCAGATAGAGATTGTCCTCGTGGTCAAGAAGCATGGCCTCCGTCAGCCACCCGCGCGGGTCCAGGACGCCAAGACGCGCCAGATGCATCGGCCCGGTATCCACATCAGTCGGATACCACTGCTCAAATAATCGATGAGGCAGCGTCGCCGCGCACGGCACATAATTGTTCCATGTCCCATCCCCCAGTTGCACCACCGGAGCGTGGACACTTGCCCGCGCGAATTCACGCTCCACCGCCCGGCGCATCGCCTCCGACGCCGCGACACACTCCGCTCCCCGGGGATGGCCGTATTCCTGGAGCGCGCGTCCGAACACGGAGAGACCGGCGACGAAATAGGCATTGGGAAAACCCCACGCCTCCGAGTCGTGTGTCAGATCGTTCAGCGGGGCAACAATGAGACCGGGCGCCTCCGGCGACGATCGCGCCCGTGCGATCTGGGCCAGGCACCAGTCCATCGATCGCAGCGATGCCGGCAGCAATTGGTCGAACGATACGCGGTCGCGCGAAAGCAGAAAGGTGCGGCCAATGGCATAGAGCATCGACGGCGTATACACCCCCCAATCCGCATACCCACTGACGCGGCCGTCCTCGCGCTGTTGCGTTTGGTAGATGGCCGCGAACTCCTGTTGCGCCACAGCGTAATGGCCGCGCAACCCATACAGCATGTAATCCACGTAAACCGCCTGGTTGATGGGCCAGTCGGCCTGAAGTTGACCATAGGCAAAGTTTGAATAGGGCAGGTCGATCCGATCCTGACCGTCTTCCACGCGAAACCGTGGCAGGCGCAGCGCATGCCAGAGATTGGCACGGAAGAGTTCGTTCACCTTCGCCTCCGGCACTTCGAATGCAGCGCCCTGCGCCAGCCATTTCTCCCAGTAATCCAGCACCCATGCGCGCTCCCGATCGAAATCCAGCCCGGCCATCGACTGCAAATCCGAGACCGGCGCGCCCGGCGAAGCGAGCTTCAGTATGACCTGGCAGATCTCACCCGACGCGAGCGTCCCGGTCACTTGGAATTCCACTCGGGACTGTGCGCCACCGTTGACGACCGGCGACGGTTCAACTCTGAATTCACGCCCGGGTTCGATCGTCATCGCGATTTCTCCCGCATCCACCACGCACCAGTGACCCTTCACCTCCCGCAGCTCTACGCCTCCATCGGGCGATCCCGCATTGTAGCTGAACCCAATTTGGACCGAACCGGCCGCACCCGAAAGTGCGACGCGCGTATACATCAACATGGGATCCGCGCCCCGACCGTAAGGAACATTCCGTTCCCGCGGCCCCGCAAATTGCTCAATCTCGCATTGTTGTCCATTCCGTTCGCAGCGTGTCACGATCACTGGCAAACCATCCGTGAGCTGTTGTCCCTCCCAACGGCATCCCGGCCAAAAGACATCAAGACGAAACTTGTGCGGCGAGGCATGGTCCGGCCGGACATTGCCCCACCGATCGACCCCGAACTTGTAGATCGATCCCACCTTTCCCGCGACCGGAATGATATGCCCACGCGCACCCAGCCATGTCGTTTCCCAGGGCGGGCTCCAGGCATCAGGATTGCCCATATCCACCCAGCGGTTCGTGAAGTCGGGGAGCGTCGATTCGGGTTCGCGCCGCACCCGATCGAGGGTCCGCTCACCTTCAAGTGACGCCAGATGGGCGGCGAACTCGACCGGCGCATCCACCAGCGTGATGTAGGCATCGTGTCCCGGCAGCCATAATGCCCCATGCCGCAGCAGTTGGCTCAAGCCAATCGAAAACCCCCGGGTTCCGTCGCTCGCCGTTTCCACCGTCAGCACCGCCGAACCCGGCGTCAAGGCGGGGTCGTCCCGAAGCCGCCGGACCTGATCCGGCGTGCCATTTTCGAAGAGATACTTCCACATGGCGTCACCATTGTAGTGAAATGGGAAAGACGCCGGTGGAGTCGGGAGGATCGCCGGCCACTGGACAGTGAACTCCAGGCCGTCGATGTCGCGAGCCCCGGCGTGAAGCACTGCCCAATCTGATAGCCGATCGTCCGCCTCCAGGTTCCAACCGCGCAATCTCGCAATCTTCAACCCCTCCGAACCGGCCAGCAGATGCACAACATACTCCGCGCGCTTCTCTCTGGTGTGTCCAAAGGAAATCCTGAGAGCGGCGCTTTCCTCACCCATGAGCGGGAAGGAACTCCACACCGTCCCCAGGATCAGCACTAGAGATGAAAAGCAAGAGCGTGTCGGGAGCATTTCGGTAGATCGCGCACCGTAACGTGAGACGGGGTCAGCCGACAAGCCGGAACCAGGATTTGGACCCCGCCTTTACACGTGATCCCCATCCCCGTATGTTCCGCGATCGATGGACGAAAACGGCAAGTTCCGGGTGGTCGTGGGAATGAGTGGCGGCGTGGATTCATCCGCCGCGGCGTCCCTGCTCCAACAGCAGGGCTACGACGTGATTGGGATCACCTTGAAACTCTGGCCGCAAGATTGCCTTTCCCGAGCCGAAGACAAATGCTGTGGCCCCCAGGCCGTCAACGACGCCCGTGCGGTCTGCCATCGGCTCGGAATCCCGTTCTATCTTGTGGACGAAGCCGACGCCTTCCAAAAACAGGTGATCCAGTATTTCGCGGAGGAATATCGCGCGGGCCGCACTCCCAACCCCTGTGTCATGTGCAATGACCGGCTCAAATTCGGCACCCTCCTTCACCGCGCGCGGCAACTCGGCGCCAACTATGTCTCCACCGGCCATTATGCACGCGTGGAAAAGCGCCCGGACGGTCGTTACTTGCTCCGGCGGGGACGGGACACGAGCAAGGATCAGAGCTATTTTCTGTTTACGCTCCAACAGTCGCAGTTGGAGCACACGCTCTTTCCCCTGGGTGAACTGTGCAAACAAGAGACCAGGGAAACTGCCCGCCAGGCCCAACTCAAGACCGCTGAAAAACAGGAAAGCATGGAAATCTGTTTCGTCCCGGACAACGATTACGGTCGATTTCTCGAGCAATCCCGCCTCGTCGAGCGCCACGACGGCGATATTGTGGATCTTGATGGGCATGTCCTGGGTCGCCACCGAGGAGTGGAATTCTACACGATCGGCCAGCGCCGTGGCCTGCGCGTGAGCGCCTCACGCCCGCTCTATGTCGTCCACCTCGATCCCCGCCGAAACCGGGTGATTGTCGGTGATGAATCCGCCTTGCAGTGCGAGGAATTCCTCGCCGAACGTTGCAATTGGATCCCCTTCGATCAGCCCGGGGATCCCCTCGAAGTCAACGTGCAAATCCGCTATAAACATGCCGGCGCCCCCGCCACGGTTACCCCCCTCAACGATGGCCGCTCCCAAGTACGCTTCCACCAGCCACAACGCGCCGTAACCCCGGGCCAGGCCTGTGTCTTTTACCGGGAGGATCTGGTTCTGGGCGGCGGATGGATCGCTCGCCGTCCCGAGTCCAGCACTGTCTGAACGAGGCGAGGGACGATCCCAGACAGGTCTCAGGGTTGCGATTGAAGCCGAGTCCGGTCCGCGGTCATTGACTCGATCTGCTCCAGGTGCTCAAGCGCCTGAGGATTGCCAGGATCAAGTTCCAGTGTCTCGTGGAATCGGCGAAGCGCCGCTTCGAAACGGGTCTGCCGGGCCAGCAGAATACCGAGATTCAAATGGCTGAGCACATGATCGGGCTCGATTCGAAGCACGCGCTCGAACTCCTCCAGCGCCTCGGTGTCTTTCCCATCCCTGGCCAATTCAATCCCAAGCAGAAAATGCGCTTCCGCTTGCGAGGGCCGAAGCCGGATGGCCTCGCGCAACGCTTGAACGGCTTCTGTGCGGCGCTGCAATTTCAGCAAAACCTCGGCGCAGCGAATCCGCACCGTGGCATCGTCCGGCTGCAGGCGTTGGGCGGCCGTATAATGAGCGAGCGCTTCTTCCCACCGACCCTCCGCTCGGTAGGTCTGTCCCAATTCCCGCTGCGCCTCCGCCAGATCCGGACGCAGCCGAAGCGCCTGATCGAGTGATTGACGGGCTTCTTTCCATTTCGACTGGCGCGCCAGCAAACGCCCGAGTTGCAGAGCTCCTGTGGAATTCCGTGGTGTCCATTGCAGGACCTCTCGCATTTGCACGGCTGCCTGGTCCAAGTCGCCCGCCGCAACCAGGTACTCCGCATAATTATGGTGAATCCAGAAATCACCCGGGCGCTTTTGAATCGCTTCCTCGTATACGGCACGAGCATTGCCGAATCCGGCGGGTTGAAGCCGGCGGCGGATGGCGGCAATTTGGCCGGCGATATCCCTCGTTTGGACCACATGATCGCATTGATCGGTAAACGGCGCCTCGGATACCCTGCGCGCAATCTCCTCGAACACCGGGATTCGGTTCCAATCGGTCAGGCCCAGGCGCCGCGCACACTCCGCCGGCCCCAACCAGTCCGCCACCCTCTGCCGGGCCACCTTTTCCGGAAAATGAGCCACCGCACTTTCTGCGAATGCGCGAGCCAGACAATAATTCCCCTCGAAATTTAAATGCACATGCTCAAGAAAGTATTCCCGGCCCGGCGCCCGGTCGGAATTGAGAATCTCCAGCACCTTCTCCATGTCCAGGAAGAACACGTTCTCTCCCGCATGGGTCTGCGCTGCCGACCGGATCAACGCGTTAATGCGCGAATCGGCGCGAAACGGCAAAGTGTCCAGGTCCCGCGCCATGCTGAAACTGCGGTTGGCCTCCACAAGATTCGTCATCGATAAAAGACATTGTCCCATCCGGAAATAAAGCTCGGCAAACCGCGGGCTTCGTTCCGCGGCCGCCCGGAACATTTTGACCGCCTGGGCCGGCTTTCCCGCCGTGGCTTCCGCGATTCCCTTTTGATAAAGTCCGTCCCATTCGGTCAGGGCCGACCCGCTGAGGCTGGGGGAATGCATCGAACCAAAAGGGGCGCAATCCTTGAGATTGACTGCCACATCGCTGAGTATTATGGGCACACCCGCTCGCCGCCCCGCCCGGATTATGCCTTCCAGGTTGTGGCAAAAATTCTCATAAACCCGGTCTTTGCGTGGGTCCAGGGGTGGGACCTGGCGATCCCGGAACATTTTCATGCCCTCCCAGGCAGTCGGAATGCCATCACCTGAATGCAACCCACGGAGCACCGAGACTAAACCCTGCCCAACGCGCAGTCGCTGGAAGGCCAACCCGGCACGCACAATCGTGGCAGGCGGCGCTTGCGCGCCAAAGGCCGTCGTCGCTCCAAACGGCCCCATCTGCTCGTTGTTCCCCATGTAAATCAGCCAGAGGTCGCCTTGGTACTGGGAACATTCCTGGACAATCGGAAGGATGGCGTGCGAATTGATCGCCGTCATTGCCGTGCATAAAACCTCAAAATCGGTCCCTGGAAAACGAGCCTCCAACAAGACCTCAAGGTACCGGCCCACCCGTACGCAGGACGCGGATCCCCAAGGGCAGCCGATCCGCCAAACAGAAAGATGCGATAAACGCCAGGCGGTTTCTGCTTCCGCATCACCACCGGATAAGGGCTGCGGAGTAGAGCCGGAGGAAAAAAGCGCCGACCAAACCAGGCGTTTTCCACCATGACCTCGGCCCCGCGAATTTGGCTCGGAACAAAAAAGGAGGTCGGATAGCCATATCCCACCAGCCGAAGGCCCGCCTCAAGCAAACCCAAGACCGCCAGCGGGAGCAGAAAGACCGCGACAAACCGAAATACCCAGAATCGGCGTTTCGATGCTTGGACCCTCGGACGAGTTGAACCAGGCGATCCCGCCAATGGCAGTTCTCGCTTCAATGGCGGCTTCCTAACCCGGATTCATCATGGTCCAAGGCGCATTGCGATCTGTTCTCCGAACATTCATAAAACATGAGGGCTAAGCTCCCCGTTTCCGCCGAATATCCCACGCCACCAGCCATCGCTCCCGTGACTTCTTGAATCCCATGGCCTCCAGGCGACGCTCAAAATCCGGCATGTGCGCGGCCCCATAGAATATTCCGATTTTGTGCCGTCCCTGTTTGATCTCCCGATCAAGTACCCGCAGGGCATATTCGTTTCGGCCCTGGACCAAAACCGATCCCTGACCATCCGCACCTTGATCGATACCGGCCAGCATGGCCTCCATTTGTCCCATCTGCTGGCCGAGCAGGAGTTTCAGGGCATGGGCACGATCGGAACTCAAAAAGGCCATGATCAACTGTAGCCCGCTCACCGTCGCCTGTGGATCGTTGGCCTGCCGGGCCTGCTCGGCAAGGATCGCCTGAAGCATCAACCCGAGGATCGATTCCCCCCGCTCTTCCTGCAGCCGAAAGAATGTTTCCGGATCCAGGTCCGCATGCACGAAGTTCGTTCGGCTGTAATCAATCGCCTCCAACTGAAACTCGAGCCCGAGCATGCGTTTCATCCCGATCTGGAGCTGGCTTAAGGGATTGTCCGTTCCAACCTCTCCGGTGATCTGTGCATCGCTGTCACGGACCATCTCGTAAAGCACGACGTCACAGTGATCGAACAGCTCCTGCATCCGGGCATAGTATTGCCGATCCGCAATGTGCAACGCGGCAAAGAGTGTGACAGCGACGCCATCGTCCCGAACGTAAGTCTTGACCGCCGTATCGACATGCCCCTCATCCGGCCCTTCACCCTGGTAGCGGATAAATGAGCCCAGGACATCGTTCGTCCGCGCGGGAGCCTCGGCCATCACCGAGGCCAGCCCGAGGAATAATCCTAACCATAACAGATTGATTCTTCGCATAAACAAGGGTGGCGCTCAAACCAGCGGCCGCGTGGGCTTCAATCTACGCGCTATCCGGGGCAACACAAGACCAAGGCTTGAACGGCCGTCGCCAAGGCCCGCACCCGAACCGGCAAATCAAAATCCGAGGGCGCTTCGAAGGTATAGCTGTGCCGGGTTCGGTGAACGACCAGGTGAATGGCTTCCGGCCATTCCGGTCGATCCTTTGGCTCGATCTGGGGTCGGATGATCCCGTCATACGCCGGCCAACCGTCGATGGTGTTGGATCGGTCGATTGGACAAACAGCTGAAACCGCCTCAATCACCGATTCCGCCAGGCTGGGCTGGCGGTCCGGATTAAGTTCGTAAAGGTAAAAGCCTTGAGCTTCCCAGTCTTCATGCAAACAAACCGCAAAATCAAAGCGAGGCTGCTGGCCGAGCCAACGAACATGCGCCTGTATGGCGGCACTCCGGGGCTGACGATAATCCCGATTCAAATCGATGCCTTCGCCATTCGTGCGCCGGCGCAGGACAAAGCCCTCGGGATTCAGACAGGGCATCACCCACAAATCCGCATCCGCCGGCCACCTGTCTTCCCGCAAAAATTGCCGAATCGCCAATGGCCCCGCCGGCTCATCTCCATGGATGCCCGTCGAAAAATAGATCCCTCGGCGGGCTCCGGAACTTCGCCGGGAAAAGGCAACCAGTGGCGGATGCTTATTCGGCAACAGCGATTCAATGCTCCAACCATGGGCCACGGCTGCTTCCATGTCGTCTCTCAGCACCCCCGCGATATCGATGGGTTCACCGTGATATGCGCCCTGGTTCTTCCCTGATCGGGATAAAGCCCTCCCCGACTGCCGAATCCCCTCGGATCGCGAAGTGGCATCACCCAAAGTCATCGGTGCCAGATACACCATCTCGTGTCGCCGGACAACTCGAAGCTGGGTAAAGGGTGAGAACTCAAACCATCGCCACATCCGTGCACTTCCGAACTCCGCCACTGGGCCAGGTCCTGGCTTCCGAATCGAGTCGCGCCCGCTCAGCCCGAGCGGCCGTGACTACCGAGTCAATAATCCCCGGCACTGCCGCCGATACACCCGCGGTGAGGGCCGTGCCGAGGGTGCGCGTGTCCTGAACCTCAATGCCGAAAATGCGCACCTCGCCGGGCATCGGCAGATGGAGCAGTCGCCCCAACGCCAGGGTCTCGCCGATGCCCAAAAAATGCGGGGTCACGGAACGCAAAACCTCCAGATCGCGCACTGCCATTTCGTGGAGGTGCCCCGGAGTGGCGCGTCCCGTCTTCACGGCATCGACCAACACCAGTGCCGCGTAACCGGTGATCTCGTCCAGCAGGGCAAGCCCCATCTCCATCGTGCACCGCACGTCAATGCCTTCCTCTCCGTGCAGCCGATCACCGACTTCGCGAACGACCTCCAGGCCCACCGCGTCGTCGGTCAGGATGTCGTTTCCCAACCCGAGCACGAGCACTGAGCCCGCGGCGGCACTCATCATTCCTGGACCAACTGGCGCACGAGTTGTCGCGCGGTGTTGTAAATATTGACCTTGATCGGCATGTGCCCGGGCAACGCATGTGTCGCGCAACCCAGGCAGGGATCATACGCCCGGAATGCCATCTCGATCTTGTTGAGCAGGCCTTCGTGGACTTCCCCTTTCCGGATCAGATTCTTCGCCGCCCGATCCACGCTCATGGCAATCCGCGCCGCATTGTTGCCCGTCGCCACAATCATGTTCGCCATCGTGATCAGACCGCGTTCGTCGGTCCGATAATGGTGAAACAAAGTCCCGCGCGGCGCCTCGACAACGCCCATCCCTTCCTTTGGGACGTTGGTCGGCACTTGGCGCACGTCCGGGCTGGTGATCTCCGGGTCGTTGATCAATTGCTCCATGCGCTCCGCGGCTTGGATCATTTCGATCACCCTCGCCCAATGGGTCGCGAGCGTGTGATGCACGGGTTTGCCGCCCAGGATCGAATAAAACTCCTCGAAGGCCGCCTGGGCCTTCGGCGTGGCCATCCCATCGGAAGCATTCAACCGGGCCAGGGGACCCACCGCGTAGATGCTCGTATCCGGTCCTTCAACAAAGTCCATCCATCCACGCTGCTTCAGAAACGTGAACTTCATGTAGCTCCATGGCTCGACATGTTCCGCCACATGATCGCGGTACTGTTGCGCGGTGAACTTGCAGACTTCTTTGCCGTAACAATCCACCACCCGCAGTTTTCCGTCGTAAAAACTCACCCGGTTCTGATCGTCCACCATCCCCATGTAACAGGTCTTGTGCGTGAAGGCATCGGACTGGATCATGGTCACGTATTCCGGGTTGGCCAGCACCACCTGCTTAAAGATCCCTAAAGTCCATTCCGCAAACTCAACCGCGTCGCGGCACAATTCCTTGAACTTCGGCAACACCTCCGGCTTCATCGCCTTGGCCACTCCCCCGGGTAATCCCATTACCGGATGCACCGCTTTGCCCCCCAGATAACTCGTAAGCTCCCGCAATCTCCGCCGCATGCCGATCACCTTCTTGCCCGCGTCCAATCCCACCTTCTGAATCACCCCCACAATGTTGCGCTGCTCCGGCGGGGCCTCCGGTCCGACAATGAAATCCGGTCCGCCCAGCACGTAGAAATGCAGGGCGTGATCTTCAAGCATGAAGTTGTGGTAAACCAACTCGCGCAGCTTTCGCCCGGCCGACGTGGGTGGCGTCTGGTACAAATCGTCCAGGCTCTTCGTGGCCGCCATGTGATGCGCCGTCGGGCATACCCCACAAATCCGGCTGGTGATCTGCGGCATGTCCTCCGCCGGCCGACCCAGGCTGAATACTTCGAACCCGCGCAATTCGGGCACTTGCATGTAAGCCCGTTCGACGTCGCCCTCATCATTCAGGTAAATGTCAATCTTCCCGTGGCCCTCGAGCCGGGTGATCGGATCGACGGTGATGTTGCGTTTGCGGGCCTGGTATGCGGCATTGGCCTGGGCGTTGCCCCGGTTGAATAGATCCTTGGCTGCGTCTTCCATAACTTAAATCTTTAATGACCGTTGGCGGATGTCGGCAGATTGACCTTGCGTCGAAGAAGGCTCTTGGCCAGGCCGTACCGGTAAAATGTGCCCACCGGATCCGGGATTCCTTCGAGCACCTTGTCGATTCCTTCCTCGTCGCGCGGTCCAATATTCGCGCAGATGGACGATAGAATCTTCGCCCCCTGGTCCCGCACCCTCGAAGTCGGACCAAAGCAACCCGTGCAGGGCATGTTGCCGCTGGTGCATTGCGCACCGCAACCACTGCGCGTCGCCGGCCCCATGCACACCACCCCCTGGGCCAGGAAACATTTCGTCGAATCGAACAGCGCCTGATGCGGACGCTTGAACTCCTGAAACACCACGTCCGACGGTTTGGACGCCTTGCGTTCGCACTCCTCACACAGCGCCGAGTCCGGAGCCAGCACGGAACCCTTCGGCGGCAGCTTTCCACTCAACAGGGCCTCAAACGCCGCCTTCGTCAGGTTCGGCGTCGGCGGACATCCGGGAATGTAAAAATCCACATCCACCACCTGGTCCAAGGTCCGCACCACATTCCGGAACTCGGGTAGATGCGGAGTGTGACCGTTCTCTTCAACCCGGATCTGCGGACGCGTCTTGCGCTCGTTGACCAACCCGGGGCAATCCTCATAGTTAAACTTGAGGATCTGCTCGCGCGAAAATTGGTTGGCCAGCGCGGGGATGCCGCCCAGTTGCGCACAGGCGCCGTAAGCGATCAAATACTGGCTCTTACGCCGCAGCATCACGGCCATCTCTTCCTGTTCCGAGGTCCGGATCGCTCCGTTCAACAGGGTCGCCACAATCGATCGGTCCGGCATCGACGCGATGTCCTGGTACTTGAAATCCATCGCGACCGGCCAAAGCACGATGTCCACCTTCTCCACGACCCCCAAAATATCTTCCGCCAGGTCGACGATCGTCTCTTCACACCCGCCACATGAGGCGCACCAATAAAAGGCTACTTTCGGCTTAGCCATGAACCACCTCTTCTTTCCCGGTGATTTCCGCCCCACCCCGACGACCCCCAGCCGCGGCTTCCCGCGCCCGGCGAGCCAGTTCGATGATTTCCCGGTCCCATTCCTCGACCTTCCCGGGCATTCCCAGGGGACCCAGCGCCCGGATCTGGTCGGTCATCTCGTTTACGACCGACTTGACTTTCGTCCCCTCGGCGGCGGAGATCCATTCGAGCCGGATCCGGGTTTCCTCGATGCCGAGGTCAGCCAGCATCCGCTTCAACAGCCGAAAACGACGCAGCATCTTGTAGTTCCCCTCCACATAATGACAGTCCCCCGGATGACACCCCCCAATCAGCACCCCATCCGCCCCGCGCGCAAATGCGTCGAGCACAAACTGCGGATCCACGCGCCCGGAACACATCAACCGGATGACGCGGATGTTCGAGGCGTACTTAAGCCGCGATACACCCGCCAAATCGGCCGCGGTATAGGTGCACCAGTTGCAGAAAAAAGCCACGATCCGCGGTGTCCAACCGCCATTGGGGGATTTGATGGGTTCAGTCATAGAAATCTCAAATCTTAATTCTCATTCTCAGATCTTCGATATCGCAAGCAAGCCCTCGATCTCGCTGAAAATCTCGTCGTCTTCGAACAGGTTCTGCACTATCGAACCGGATGGACATGAGCCGACGCAAGTGCCGCAGCCTTTGCACAGCGCCTCATTGATCACCGCCTTGAGCGTCGCCTCGTCGTAGGTGATCGCCGTATAGGGACACAGCGGGATACAGGACTTGCACCCACAGCAATCTGTCAGGATGTGCGCCGTGTTCGGCTCCTGCTCCACAAACCCCGTGTCGATCAACGCCAGGGCCTCCGCCGCCGCCGCACCCGCTTGTGCGACCGTATCCGGGATGTCCCGCGGACCCTGACAGGCCCCCGCGATGTAGACCCCGTCGTTGAACGTGTTGACCGGCGCCAGCTTCGGATGTCGCTCCAGGAAGAAACCCTCGCTGCCGCAACTCATATTGAACAACCGCCGCACGTCCTGCGCATCGGATTGCGGCTCAAGCCCGGTCGCCAATACCACCATGTCCACCGGGATCCTGCGAACCACCCCGGCCAACGTGTCCTCGACCCGGATGACCAGCTTGCCCTCCTCCTCCCGGGTAACAGCCCAATCTGTGACTTCACCCACGCGACCGCGAATGAAATGGTTCCCTTCCTCGAGCAACTGGTTGTAGAACTCCTCGTAGCCTTTGCCTGGAGTCCGCATGTCAATGTAGAAGTTGTAAATCTCCGCTCCCGAATGTTCCTTGAGCAGATGGGCCAGCTTAAGCGAATACATGCAGCAGACGCGCGAACACCAGACGTTCGTCTTCTTGTCGCGTGAACCCACGCAATGAATAATGCCGATGGTATTCGGCTTTTTACCGTCGCGCATGATGACGTCGCCGCCGGTGGGTCCGGAGGCGTTGACCAACCGCTCGATCTCCAACGCCGTGTAGACGTTGGGATAGAGGCCATACCCGTACTGCGGCACGCGTTCGGCATCGAAGGTCTTAAACCCCGTGGCCACGATGATGGTGCCGACCTGAATCTCCTCGATCTCGTCTTTTTGCGTGAAATCGATGGCCTTCTTTTCCCCGCACGCTTCAACGCAGGTCTTCTTGCACTTGTCGCTCAACACCGGTTCCCCGCCCGCTGGCGTGCCTCGTTTGAAGTTCAGGCAAACCTCGGGATCGATCAGTACCATCTGGGGGGTCGCCTGCGGGAACGGAATGTAAACGGGTTTGCGCTTGCCGAGGCCTTCATTGAAGTCATCCGGAAATTTCGGTTCCTTGAATACACAATGGCTGATGCAATCCTGACAACCCGTGCAAAGATCCTCGTCCACATAACGCGCCTTGCGTTTCACCCGGACAGTGTAATTCCCCACATAACCATCCACCTTCGTCACCTCCGAATAGCTCCAGAGCGTAATGTTCGGATGGGATCCCACCTCAGACATCTTCGGCGTCAGGATGCACGCCGCACAGTCCAACGTCGGAAAAGTCTTGTCGAACTTGGCCATGTGCCCGCCGATCGACGGTTCCCGTTCCACCAGGTAAACCTTCTTACCGGCCTTCGCCAACGCCATCGCGGCACTGATGCCCGCGATGCCGCCTCCCACCACCAGCGCCGTCGGATTCACCGGCACCCGCTTCACCTCGAGCGATTTGTGCTTGCCGACCCTTAATACCGCCGCCTGCGCGAGCTCCTTGGCCTTGGCCGTTGCCTCCCGCCGGTCCGTGTGCACCCAGGAATCGTGTTCCCGAATATTCACCATGTGAAAAAAGAACGGATTCAGGCCGCCCGCAGCCGTGGCGCTTCGAAAGGTCTTTTCATGGAGCAACGGCGAGCAGGATGCCACCACCACCCGGTTCAACCGGTGCTCGCGGATGTCCATCTGGATCATTTCCTGACCCGGGTCCGAACACATGTACTTGTAATCGCGCGACAACACCACGCCCGGCAATGTCCCGACATACCTGGCCACATCGGGACAATCGACCATGGCCGCGATGTTGTGGCCACAGTGGCAGACGTAGAAGCCAATCCGGATTTCTTCTTTAACCTTGACCATGGAATCGAAGGGTTATTGCAGATTATGAACGCATGATTATGCCACCGCCACCGGGACACGCGAGGCCGCAGACTGTGCCGCCGGCCGCCAGTCAAATGAGATCGCCGCGCGGCGAAGCCCCAGCTCCTGCTCGGGCAAACCGAACGCGAGTCCCATGAGTTGGGAGAAATAAACAGTAGGAATCAAAACCGCGTCGCCATATTGCGATCGGAGCTGGGCGTGGTATCCGTCCAGATTGAACTGACAAAGGGGACACACCGTCGCCAGGCAATGAGCACCGCGTTTTCGGGCCTCGTTGAGCAGCACATACACCATCCGAATCCCCGCCTCCGGTAAGGTCCCCGTCAGGCTGCCGCCGCAACACTTGGTCTTCAGGGGATAACGCACGACCTCCGCCCCCAGGGCCTCCAGTAATCGGTCCATCGTCACCGGGTTGAACTGGTCGTCAAAAGTGGCGTAAGGCCGGACAATCTGACAGCCGTAGTAGGGGGCAATCTTCAACCCCTTCAAAGGCCGAACGACCTTCGCCCGGACCGCCTCCAGCCCCACATCATTGGTCAGGATGTCGAGCGGATGCCGGACCTTGAGTTCGCCGTGGTACTTCAGGTTCACCAAATTCAGTGCCCGATCCACCGTCTCCTTCATCTGCGGGTAATCCTGACAATAATGCTGGGTCTTGTTCAGCACCATGTAACAGGCGCTGCACGGCGCCATCAATGGATGTCCCCCGCGCTGCTCCGCCAAGGCCAGGTTTCGCGCCGCCAGCACGCAGGCCTTCCCTTCGTCCACCGCCATGTAGGCGGTCGCCCCACAACAATTCCAATCGCTCAATTCCTCAAGCTCGACCCCCAAGTGCTTCATTACGGGTAAGAGCGACTCCTCATAAGCCCGGCCCAAACCCTTCAGCGAACAACCCGGAAAATAGGAGTATTTCATGACTCAATTCTCTTTATGGGTGTCCACGCTTGCCAGCATCCGTCCGATGTCCGCCCGTTGCTCGATCTTCTCCGTGGCCAGCGACAGACGCCCCGTCTTCATCAAATCAAAACCCATCCGCCAGTTCCGCATCGCGGCAAGCCAGCTGGTCTTCAAAAATAATCTCATCACCAAAAGCATCTCCGTGATCCGTCCGTTCTTGCGGACCATCTCCGTAAACTCCCGCGCCAAAACCGGAATGGGAAATCGCCGCGGGTAAACGCCCTCTTTGATCGCCCGCTGCTTCAACTCGTACATGATATCCGTGATCCGGATCTCGCGCGGGCATTCCACCGTGCAGGCATAACACGAGGCGCAGAGCCAGATGGTGTGACTCCGCAACACCTCGTTCTTGAAATCCGACCGCGTCAACTCCATGACCTGCCTCGGTGTATAGTCCATGTAAACGCTCAACGGACACACGCCCGAGCAGGTCCCGCACTGAATGCAGCTCTTCAACTCCTCGCACCCGGGCACACTCATCACCTCTCGACCGAAGCCGACAACACGATCGGACTCGTATTTGATTGTGCGGGCCATCTTCATCATAACATGCCTTTTATTAAAGCCTTAGGCGAATCGCCGCGGGAGTCTCGGGCGGACATCCCACGGCCTTCCCTTCCCGTCCATTTTCCCCAGGACTTTTGTCGAAATTCCATTCAGAGACGTACCTAGGTCGACTCAGTAAGTTTCACTAACCTATGATTGTTCATGTTTAACCTTTTTTTGTTGCTGTACCTTGCGGCCCTCAGAAATACGCCCGCCTCAAGCCTCGCTCAGTGGACGAACGACGGCGCTTACCGCTCGTTGTTTTTCCCGTAACTTCGAACAACCGGGATTTTTCGCTCGCCCTGCGGTTTCCGCCGCCCTACAACCTCAGCGGATGAAGGGTAGCAGGATCGCCGAAACCTGGACTTCTCGGCTTGGGGTGATCATGGCCGTTGCTGGAAGCGCGGTAGGACTCGGCAATTTCCTGCGGTTTCCCGGGTTGGCGGCGCAGTATGGGAGCGGGGCGTTCATGATCGCCTACTTCATTTCGCTGATTCTCCTGGGCATCCCTATCTGCTGGGCGGAATGGACGCTGGGACGTTATGCGGGCCAACGCGGTTTCAACTCGAGTCCCGGGATCTTTTACGCCCTGATCCGGCATCCCGTCGGCAAGTACATCGGTGTTCTCGGCGCAGTCATTCCCGTCGTGATTTATATGTACTACGTCTACATCGAGGCCTGGTGCCTCGGGTATGCCTGCTATTACCTGACCGGACACATGAATCTCGGTACCGAGGTCAGCGCCTACGGCGATTTCTTCGCCCGGTTCGTTGGGAAGATCGAAGACGGGCTCACCCTCGGTCGCGGCCACAACCAGGTCATCATCTTTCTAGTGGCCGCGTTTGCCATTAATTTCATCGTCATTTACCGCGGCATCGCCAAGGGCATCGAATTCTTCTGCAAGTTCGCCATGCCCGCACTGATTGCCCTCGCCCTCGTCATCGTCGCCCGCGTGCTGACCCTGGGGACTCCTGATCCTGCTCACCCCGATCAAAGCCTGCTGAACGGTTTGGGGTATATGTGGAATCCCGGAGAAATGACCCAACAACTCCGGAATCCCGAGTTGTGGCTCGCCGCCGCCGGCCAGATCTTCTTTTCCTTGTCGGTCGGGTTCGGCGTGATCGTCACTTACGCCAGCTACCTTAGTGAAAAGGACGACGTCGTGTTGAGCGGGTTGACCGCCTCCAGTGCCAATGAATTCTGCGAAGTCGCCCTCGGCGGTATGATCACCGTCCCGGCTGCTTTCGTATTCCTGGGCGCGGCGGGGGTTATGGGCCAGGGAACATTCGCCCTCGGATTCAATGTATTACCCCTGGTCTTCTCGAAAATGCCACTCCCGTGGTTGTTCGGTGGGATGTTCTTCACCCTGCTTTTCCTCGCCGCCGTCACCAGTTCCCTCTCGATGCTTCAACCCGGGATCGCCTATCTCGAGGAAGGGCTCGGCTTGAACCGCAAACAATCGGTCACCATGCTGGGTCTCCTCACCGCCCTCGGTTCCCTCTTCGTGGTCTATTTCAGCAAGGATCTCAAGGCCCTCGACACGATGGATTTCTGGGTCGGCACGTTTCTCATCTTCATCATGGCCGCAATCATCCTGATCTGCTTCGGCTGGGTAGTGGGCGTCGATCAGGGATGGATCGAGGCCCACAAAGGCGCGGAACTCCGGCTACCGAAATTCTTCAAGCCGATCTTCAAATATGTCTCTCCACTTTATCTCCTGACGATCTTCGTCTTTTGGGTCCTCTTCAACTTGCTGGGCTGGAACCTCGAGACCGGAACATTCACTCCCACCGAACATGTCACCGATCTCGTCGGGGCTCAGCCGAACAACGTCGCTCGACTTGGCGTTCTCCTGATCCTGGTGGTGACGGGTTTCTTCATGATCCTGGCCGCCGCTGCCGGGCGACGCTGGGATCGAGCTCGGGAACAACCCGGAAAGGAACCCCACTCATGACTGTCGGCGGCTGGATCACGCTCACCTTGTCGGTCGGTTTCGTCACCACCCTTTTTATTTGGTGCATATTCCGGGTCTTGAGTGGCCGGCAATCCGTCGAACACCTGCACGGCCTCGAAGACATCGATACCCGCGACCAGGAATGAAGGGCCACCCGACGGCCTCCGTCCCAGCATTTCTGTCCGTTCACTGGTTCCTTCTGGCTGGAAGGGCGTACCCATCGACCCTGTGACCGTGGGGCCACAGAGGGATACTTTCCACCTGGGTTTGGGTCCGGGCTTCACTCATCACTCGCAGGCTCGCTGGTCGGCCTGGCCTGAATCGGGTTCACTTTACAAGCCGATGAACGTGCCGCCTGACAGGGACTCTCACCCTGCTGTGTCTCCAGCTCTCCAAGCCCACGAGTGCGGCGCGGTGGCGCCGCTTTGCAGTCAGGCAGGAAGATTTCCGTAAAGAAGGCGAGCAACCGGTAATGGTCCCTTCCGTATCAGGCGCGACGAGCATGAACATCCAAAATCTCGACCAAATACCGGCTTTCATTACGAAGGACGGGTCTGTCATCCGCGAACTGCTGTCCTTTCGGAATTCGACCATTCGGAACCAGAGCCTCGCGGAAGCGCAATTGCCGTCGGGGGGTGCCATCCTGGAGCACTATCACGTCCGCACCGAAGAGATTTATTACATCACTCACGGAACCGGCCGCCTCCGGATCGAAAGCGAAGATCGAGATGTGCGGGTCGGTGATGCGATTGCCATCCCGCCGGGGCAACGACACAAACTCTGGAATACGGGTAGTGAACCGTTGCGACTTCTCTGTTGTTGCGCGCCGGCCTATGAACATGATGACACGGTGATGACGGAGTTGCCATCGGGGGTGGACGGCGTGGTTGACCGTTCGTGAGTCCTCAGTGAATATGTGGCCGTGCGCTATAGACTCCCTTCCATTCACGAGCGCGAATCGAGGAAAGCCGGCGCAGATGGCCCGTGCCGCCACGCGTTGAACATGAGGCAATCCACGAAATCCTGACGCCGGTCCGCACTCCAGGTATTGAACCCAACCCAACCAGGAATTTTGGAAGGGCTCTGGCAAGACCTGCGCCATGGCGCGCGGTTGTTGCGGAAGAACCCCGGCTTCACCTCCGTGTCCGTCCTCACGCTCGCGCTCGGCATCGGCGCGTCGACCGCAATCTTCGGCTGGTTGGATGCCATGATCCTGAGTCCGCTCCGGTTCCAGAACGCCGACCGGCTCGTCCTGCTGTCAGAATCGTGGATCGAGAAAGGCTGGGGGCGATCCGGCGTAAGCGCGGGGACGTTTGACGACTGGCAGGACCAGGCCGCCTCTTTTGATTCACTGGCTGCCTTCCAAGAGATGCCGCTCCGGATGGGGTCCGATCATGACGAACCGATGCTGCGAACTCTGCGGGCTTCCCCCGATCTCTTCCGAGTCTTGATGGTTCATCCGTCGTTGGGCCGGGAGTTTCTTGACGAGGAAGATCAGCCCGGCCGGGATCATCGGGTCATCCTGAGTCATGAGTTCTGGCAGGACCGGTTTGGCGGTCGCCCCGATGTTATCGGGAAGTCGATCGAACTGAACGGTGCGCCGTTCACGATCGTCGGTGTAATGCCGCCGGGATTTCACTTTCCGTACGACACCGAGGTGTGGACGCCTTTGACCCTGAGTCCGGGGGAAATGGCGCATAGGGATCATCGCTCGCTCATGGTGGTGGGGCGGCTGAAGGCGAACGTCGCCTTGCCCACGGCTCAGGCGGAATTGAGCGGGATCACCGCCAGGATTGCCGGGCGCTTTGCCGCGACGAACCGGGGATGGGGTGGCATCCTTGAACCGCTCCAAGTTCTCTATGTTGGCGGTGAAGTGCGACGGACATTCGCCTTGTTGCTCGGGGCCGCCGCTTCGGTATTGCTCGTGGCCTGCGCCAATATCGCCAACTTGCTCCTCGCCCGGTTGGAGTCGCGGCGAAAGGAAGTGGCCGTTCGGTTGAGCCTGGGGGCGCGGCGCAGCCGGATTGTTCGGCAGGTGCTCGCGGAGAGCCTGCTGCTTTCGGTCATCGGAACGGCCATCGGTCTGCTGATGAGCGGATGGCTTTCGTCGGCGATCCGTGCCCTGATCCCCGGATACACGCTCGGTGGAATTGGCCCGGCCTTTGACGGGCGCGTCTTGCTCTTCAGCCTTGGCCTCTGCGTCGCCGCCTGTCTTGCCTTTGGAACGATTCCCGCCTGGCTGCTGGCCCGATCGAGTCCCAGTGTGCTGCTCACTCCTTCGGCCGGAGTCTCCAATTCGGCCGCCGCACCTGGCAGATGGCTGAATCGTTGGGTCGTTTGTGAGGTCACCTGCGCGGTGACCCTGATGATGGGCGCCGGGTTGATGGTCCTTACCCTGGTTCGACTCACGCAAACCAAACTCGGATTCAATCCCGATCACCTGCTGGTTGGCAACGTGAATCCGAGTTGGAATGCCGGCGAGGCCGATTATTCCCCCCGAAAGGCGCTCTATTACCAGCAGTTGGCCGCGGCGCTGTCCCAAGGCTCGGGAATCGTCGATGCCGCAATTTATCGGGATAATGGATGGTCGGACTTCGTCACGGAAGGCGGGCAGGATTCGATGCAGCTTTATGGTGTGGGTTGTTCCACCAACCTGTTCGAAACCCTGGGAGTGCCGTTGGTTCGCGGAAGGCTCTTTCCCGAGGTTTGGCAAAAGGGAGACCCGATCGAGGTTGTGGTCAATGAGACCCTGGCACAACGCTGCTGGCCGGGAGCGGATCCGATCGGGAAACGGTTCAAACCGGAAGTAACGGGAGCCATGTGGGTCACGGTCGTGGGAGTTGTCCCAAGCTTTCGGCTGACGCGAGACCGTGAGGCACGTCCGCTCTACTTCACCAGTTACCAATGGAGTTACCTCGAAGGGGTTCAGTTGATTTTGAGGACCAGCACCACGGCGGACACCGCCTTCGCCAGCGCGCGTCAGATCATCGCCGGCCTTGATCCGTCTCAGGCACAGGCCGAACTCCGGACCATGAACGATGTGTTGGGCGACGTCCTGCACGCCCGGTTCCGACTGCTCCTTCTGCTGGGAGGATTTGCCGGGATCGCCCTCCTCCTCGCCACCATCGGTATTTATGGAGTCGTGAGCTGTCTGACGGCGCGACGAAAGCGCGAGATCGGAATCCGAATCGCGTTGGGGGCATTGCCCGCGCAGGTCATGGCGCTCGTTATCCGACAAGGCATCCTGCCGGTGGCGGTCGGGATCGGCTGCGGCGCCCTGATTTCCTTGGAGTTGGAGCACTTGATTGACAGCCAGTTGTTTGGTGTGGAAAAGGCCGGCCCGGCGATCTTCGCCGGCTGCTCCCTCCTGATGCTGCTGGCGGCCAGCCTGGCGTGTCTTGGCCCGGCGCGTCATGCCGCGAAGCTGGACCCTATGGAATCGCTGCGGAATGAGTGACGAAGTATGCGACGAATCGCATCGCTCGTTCGACAGTCTAACTCCTCGGACGGCGCAACTCCCGGATCTGGCGTTCGAGTTCCTCGATGCGCCGTTGGAGTCGGATGGAATTTGACTCGGAGCGGATGGCCAGGAATACCACGCCTCCGACAATAACAATCCCCGTTCCGATGAACATCAGGAAGAGGAACAACTTGGCCAAGCCCAGCATCGCGAATGGAGCCATTGGATTCATGACCCGGTCACGATACCCTGCTTTCCCAATCCCGACAGCAATATCTGGCCCTCGGTCTCATCTCGGCCGGATGATCAGTTCCTCAACAATTGCGCGCGGCGGCAGATTGATGCAGAACAGTGCACACTCGGCCACATCTTCAGCCCGCAACATACGCGAACGCGCGACGGCATCCGGTGGCTGCGGACGCTTGTCCAAGAGCGGAGTATCGATGTCTCCCGGGAAAATTGCGCACGCGCGGATGCCGTGGTCCCGTTCCTCAGCGTTAATGCTCTGGGTCAGCCCCGCGAGACCGAACTTGCTCATCACGTAGGCCGGCCCCGCCTTGGGCGATGCCGCTTTGCCCGCGTCCGAAACGACGTTGATGATGGTGCCCGAGGCGCGTTGGCGCATGTGTGGTAGAAAGGACTGAACGCAGTAGTAGGCGCCGTTCAGGTTGGTGTCGATCATCGCGCGATAATCCTTCGCGGACAGCACTGAAAGGGCACGTTCCGGGGCGTTGGTCCCCGCCGCGTTGATCAATACCTCAACTTGTCCGAATGCGGCCAAAACCCCTTTCCCCATTTGCTCGACCGCTGCGGGATCGCCAATATCACAGGGCCAGGCCAGACATTTCGGTCCGGCGGGACCCGCCAGCCGCACGGTTTCGGCCAGAGCCTCCGTCCGCCGCCCCACTAAAGCCACCTTCCATTCCAGGCGAGTCAGGGCCAAAGCGATAGCTTGTCCAACACCGCTCCCTGCGCCGGTGATGACTGCAGTTCGTTTCATGGGAGATCGAGGGCCACCGAAATCGGGGGAACATTAAAGTGGGATCCCAGGCCACGATCACTCGTTTCTGGCATCATCCCCCTCCAGCGATACGTCGCGCCGCCAGTGTTCCACTTCGTCCGGTTCAGGATCGAATGGATCCAATAAATGCAGCGGAGCCGCGCCCTCCACCTCCACCAGTTCCCAGTCCAGCGAATAACGGAGCGGCTGGCCTTTCAAGATCCGCATAACCCGCGACCGCGCGTGGGCGCGGGTGTCCAAGGGGGCAACCCGCATCGCCTCGATCAAACGCTCAGGGCCAGTGACCCATTCCGGCGGCGTCTGGGCAAGCGGCATCCCCAGTCCGCGTTGGGGCTCGACATGATGATACTCCAGGTCTTGCGCCTTGAGCCAGGGGTCCTCCCAGGTGAGATCTTCTCGCGCGATGAACTGGGCAAGCAACCAGCGTTTTGTAATCCAATCCACTTTCCCGACCAATTTATCCGGGTTAGTCGCCAGGGCCTCCAGGGTTTCCATCCAAATCCGCAATAGCTGATCGGTCTCGACATCCCGCCCCCCGAACTCGGCGGCTGCCGCGTCGTGGTAGCGCACGAGCAACTCGACCGCGTCCGCCTTCCCTCCTTGCGCCAGCGGCACACGCCAGGGACCAACCGGCTGATGAGACAACGCGTGGAACGTCTGCACGGAATCGGCCAAAAAGATCTTCGGAATGGCATTGGCCTCCAGCAGGTCAAGCACCAGCGAAGTCGTGCCGGCTTTGAGGGCCAGGCTCGCCGGCAGCACGTTCGTGTCCCCATGGAGCAGATGCAGGCGACGGAACCGGCGAGGATCCGCCAGCGGTTCGTCCCGAGTGTTGATGATCGCGCGATTGAATTGGACCCATTCAAACAGCTCGTTGTTGATATAGTCGGCGCGCTGGCTGATTTGAAAAGGGGCATCGAGTCCCGGATGCAGCAGATCCCCCCGCAACTCTGCACCGGGAGTTGCTCCCACGCGACCGGCTCCGGTGTAAAGCAGCCGCAACGTCAGGAAGCCGAGCAGCGAGAGCACGTTGGTTTCGCTCAACGGCGCCACCCGCCGGACCAAATAATTCTCGTGGCAACCGAAGGTCGCGCCAGAGTAATGGTCGACATTATTGCGCACAAAGCCCACCTGGTCCGCCAGGCGCATTTCCCGCAGGGCCTGCAGCAGGATGGCGTCGCCCGCCCGATCATAATCCAACAAATCTCGCAACTGTCGGCACTCCGGTGTGCAGTACTCCAAATGCCCCATATCCACATAAGCCCGGCCCCCGTTGAACAAGAACCCGCCGTTGCCTGCGGGTTCATCCCAATCGCGCTGATGAATGTCGGGCAGGCCAAACCGGTGTTTCTCGAAAATCCAGTTCCGCACCCGCGCCACCGTATGCGTCGGCCCCAGGGGATCCTGAGCCAGGCAGCCATACTCTGTCTCGAGTCCCATGATCCGGTTCATACGCCAAGCTGCTCGCGAGCAAGTCGCTCGAACCGCGCCCGCCGACGATCGTTTCGGCTCAGCCACCCCAATTCAAGTTGACGGCCCTCGGCGCGCTTGCGCCAGCCTTCGCGGCGTTCGTCTTCGGAAGGAATCTGGTCGTCGAACCGCGATTGCCCCTCGAGCAATCCCAGCGTCTGCAGGAGCAACTCCGCCGCGTCCGCCCGATCCGCGTCCGCATGCAACTGCGATTGCAGCCAGTTCCAGGCGGCCGCCTCCGATTCCGGTACGCTGGCGGCAATCGCCACCCGCCCGCCCGCAATCTCATAGGTACCATCAAAATGCAGCCGCATCAGAAGATCCTGCGCCGGTTCGGTCCCCACTTCGGCCAGGAGAAACTCACCCAGCACCGGTGCGCCAAATATCTCCTCGAAGTGGGTCTTGAGCCGCGGGCTCAGTCCGAAGGACACCAACCGCCGAAGCGAAACATCCTCAGGATCCCGTGTAAACGCCTCAACATGCGCCATGTCGATCGCCGCCTGCCGCACCTTTTCCAGATCGGCGGGATGCCCCAGACCGGCCAAGGCCTGGCGGTCGAACAGTTCAAAGACCTTGGATTGGCTGGTCCCCATGCCGACCAGGAGCACGCCCTCCGACAGGCTCGCCGCCAATACCGGGGAACCCCCTTTGAGCTGCTCACGGACATACTCCCGCCGATGACCGATGGCTTCCAGCCAGCGATAGGGTTCCTCCATCATAATGGCAACAACGCGCGCTGACGTTCCGCCTCTATCGACTCCACACCTCCGGAACGCAAAACCTTGATCGTGGCAAAAAATCCTGCGTCGGGTTGGATCCCGCCAGTCGCCGAATCAAACTCCGCTGCCGTCGTCAATAATTGCAGTGCAAACCGAATCGCACGGTCCAATGGCATCAGCCCCGGCCGCGGATCGCCATAATGATCCTGAAAACTCAGGATGCTCCGAATCGTCCCCGCACCCGAACCCGAAGCGGCGAATTTCACGGCATGAAACTGTGCGCCGAGCGGGTCATAAAAGTAGATCCGGGGCTGCGCCGGAGTCGGATGGGTGTCAAGTCCCGCGAACAGAGGCATCACCACGCCCACACCCTGCATGGTTAATGGCAGATTCTCTCGCAAAAGCCGCGCCAGGGCCCGGACTTTTGCGGGCAGGCTGAGCGGTTGCAACTGGCTGCGCCGATAATACTCAAAGGAACTTTGGAGCACACGGGCCATTTCGAAGGCCATCGCCGGAACGCCCGCGATCGCCAACAGCGTTGAATCATCCAACTCAACCACCTTCTCCACCTCGTCCGTGACAATCACATTACCCGCCGTCGCGCGACGGTCCCCCACCATCATCACCCCCTCGGTGAATTGAAAAGCAAATACAGTGGTGGCCTCCGTCTGCGTCACTGTGCCACTCGACACTCCGATGGTCGGGGCCGCCATTCCGTGACGGCCGAGCACCGCCTGAAAATCCCCGGCAATGGGCGGCGACCCGTTCATTGGCCGGTGCGCTGCCGGTAACGCCTTGCCTGATCAGGATCCACCTTGCGCATGCGCTTCAATAAATCCTCCACATTCGGTTTGTCGACTTGAGGCGAGCTCGGGCCGTCGCCCCCGCCGCTCGGACCGGCCGGAGGCATGGGTCGGGGTTTTCGATGTTGGTCGGGCATAAGTTTTGAATCGAAGCTGATCACGGCGTCCCGGATCCCATTTCGCACGACGCCGCACCCAGCGGTTTTATCATGGCACGTCAAACCAAACTTCGCAAATCGTCGGGTGTTCGGGCCCGATCGATCGCGTCACAATAACGCAGGATCGCGGCCGGCGCGAATAGATCCAATAGTGAGATTCGAACTGCGCCATTTTCCGTTCGCAAGGTCACGTGATCCCACTGCGCCGCCGTGATTGCCCCGCCGAATTTGCGAACCAGGCGACCTCGAACTTCCGCCCGAGTGGGTGGCGCCTTGCCCACGGCCCGGAAAACCTCCGACTCCGGCGGCGAGCCCCGCATGGAACCGGCACGTTCCAGGCCGTAGTAGAGACCCTCGTTCATGTCCAACCGGTGGTATTCCAGATCCAAACTCCGCAGCCAGGGGTCGTCGTCCTGCAACCCTTGCGCCTGCTGGAATCCCTGAATCAAGATGAGCTTGGCCACCCAATCCAACCGGTCCCGGCATCGCCGGTAATCCGATCCCAAATCATCAAGCACATCTTCCCAATCACCAATCAATCTCCCCACTTCGGCATGGGCTGGATCGGCATGCTTCTGCGTAAAATGCGCGTACCATCGCTGGATTTCCAAGGCTGTGGTCATCCGTTTGTCCTGCAGTGGGATTTCCCAATGAAAACGGTGGTCACGAGAGATGGACTTCAAAGCGCCCAATGGATCGGCTAATTGCGGGAAAGCGGCCCCCGGCGCGTGGGCGATGGCCTCGAGCACCAGGGCCGTCGATCCCACCTTGAGCCGCGTCGCAAACGCCGACATGTTCGCATCGCCCAGTATGACATGAAACCGGCGATACCAGTCCGGATTGGCATGAGGCTCGTCGCGGGTGTTGATGAGCGGCCGGCGTTGCATGGTGTCCACGCTCTGCAAATCACTGAAGAAATCACTGCGCTGCGAAAGTTGAAACCCCGCACCCTCAAAACGATCCTCACTCTCCAACGCGAATTTCCCCGCCCCCGCAATAATCTGCCGGGTCACCAGAAAGGCGGTCACGGCCCGGACGAGGTCATCCCAGGCCAGTTGCCGCGGGATGAGATAATTCTCATGGCAGCCGTAGCTGTGGCCGAAAAAGTCCGTATTATTCTTGTAAAGCCGAACGGGGACTCCCTCCTTGGCCGCCAATTCTCGGGCGCAGGCCATCAGAATTCGCTCCCCGGCTCGGTCCTGCAACACAATGTCCGCCACTGATCGACATTCCGGAGTGCAGGTACTCAGGATGGGCATGATCATTATAAAAACGCGCCCCATTGCCGAGCACCAGGTCGCTCTTGACCTCCACATAGCTCAACCCGCGCTCCGAATCCTGGGTCGCGTATCCGGATTCATCGGTGTCCTGGCGCAACTCCCGAACACGGAATCCCCGCATATCCAGGTGAGGATCTTCCTCCGCATAGTCCCACCGCATCCATACCCCCGGTTCCCTCGCGCTCTGCACAACCGCAATCGAGTCGGCCACCAGATCGCGCTCCTCACCATTCCCAATTTGGACCCCGATCTCCGTCTCCAATCCGAAATGCACCGCCGGAAAGTGGGATCCCCCCGGACTGGCGCTTCCCGCTTCGATATTGCTCACACTGCGCCTCCCGATGCCAAATGACGCGATCGTATCGGGCCCAATCGAACGACATTCTCCGGATCGAAATCGGTCAGTTTAAGCCAATCCTCCGTCAGATCGGTCGAGGGGAACAGATCGTTCTCACGGTGCTCGATGCGCAGCGACGTTAACAGATCTTCCCGGGTCAGTTGCGTCTCCAACCCCGATTCGATCGTTCGCTTGATCGCCAAACCCTTCGCCCGCTCAACCACTGCGGCAATAATGGCCCCGCTCGCCAAATCTCCCCGATACAGGATGTCCCGCCGACCGCTCCGGTACAATACCTCCAAAAACTGGTTGTCTTCGCGTCGCGCGAAATGCTCGCCCGCCACGGCCTCCGCCATCTCCTTTCGCGGTTCGGACAACGGCAGTGTTTCGCGCAGGTAGATCTCGTAAATATTCTGCGCCCCAGTCAAATCCGGCCGCTTTACTTTGATCTTCCGATCAATCCTTCCGGGCCGCAGGATCGCGGGGTCGATGAGGTCGGCGCGATTGGACGCCAGGATCACTACGACATTTTGCAGCGGCTCCAATCCATCCATCTCGGTGCAGAACATCGGGACCAGGGTGCTGACCATGCTGTGAAAGCGGCCGCCGTGCCGCGTGCCCAATATGGATTCCGCCTCATCAATGAATAAGAAGGCCAGCGCCCCGTTCTGTGCCCGCTCGCGGCACTGCGAGAACAAATCCCGCACCTGCCGCTCCGATTCGCCAACCCACATATTCAAAATCTCCGGCCCCTTCACGTGCAGGAAGAATTCGGGCCGATCGACCCCGGTCTGTTCCTGGATCTGCCGCCGCAAATTGTACGCCGTCGCTTTGCCCAGCATCGTCTTGCCGCAACCCGGCGGACCGTACAGCAGGAACCCCTTCGGAATCGTATACTCAAATCGTTTGAATAAATCCCGATGCAGAATCGGCAGCTCAATCGTGTCCCGGATGGCCAGCACCGCTTCCTCCTGCCCGCCAATGGCGGACCAGGGCAGCTCGGTCACCGTCGATAATAATCGCTCGATCCGTTTTCCGCCGCCCACCACCTCCAAGGCGACCCGCTGGTTGAAATCCAGCCGAACATCCATCCCCGCCCGAAGCTTCTCCTTGCTCAGCAGGGAGGACCGCTGCAATACGACGGGCTGAATGCCGGATTCCTGGCCGATCCGCAAACGCCCGTCCGACAGCAGCTCTTCAATGCGCGCGACCGGGCCTCCCAATTCGAAGCCCAAACCCTTGACCACCGCAAACGCCTCGTTGAGCAGTACCCGCTGACCCGTCTGCAGGCTCACCAACGGAACCTGGGGATCGACGCGACATACGTAATCGCTCCCCGCCATGGACACATGCACCTGGTCCGGCTCGACCACCTTGAGAAAAGTGGCCACCCGAAATGCCGGCGAACGCAGCTTCTCCACGATCGCGTTCAATTTTTCCAACGCCGTCCGCGCCTGCTCGTTGACCTCCTCCAGTTCCAATACCCGATCGCGCAGGTACGCCAAATCCAGCAACGCCGCGTGCCGCGGTGGCAACGCCCTCGCCACTAAATCGACCAACTGCAAAACCGAGAGCGCATCCAGTTCCTCCCGAGGCATCGCGCCGCCCATCCCAATACCCGAAGCGAGCTCAGGACCCGGTTTCGCCTCCGACGATTGCGCCGCGCCCGACTTCTTCTTCGACTCAGCCATGCCTCCAAAGTAATAGCCTTCCGTCCATTTTCAACCGGACCATCCACAATATCGGTTCTGGCGTGCGGAGCGGCCGCTGAGCGAAGGCTTAGATCCCTCGTTCTGCCACCGGGGATTCCCGCGAACATCCACGATAGGCCGCGCTCAACTGTTCCACTTCGCGACAAATGGAATCGATCAGTTCGGGAGGGCCGACCACGCGCGCGCGTCCGCCCCAACTGAGAATCCATCGCTGTACCTCCGTGAGACTCGAGAGCCGAAATCGCAATTCCACCTGGCCGTCGCCCATTTCCCGCAGCTCCTGAGAATGGTGCCACCGTTTCTCGCGCAAATAATCCGCCACCCCTTCGGCAAAACGCACCACCACCTGATACTCCCCCGAACCCGCGATCACCCCAAAACTGTCGCGCAACCGACGCGTCAGCGAGAACCGGCGATCCCGGATAAATCTCTTCCCCGTCAACTCCACCTGCTGGATCCGCGCAGGCACAAAGGTCCGCACGTCTTTCCGCAAGTGACAATAACCGAACAAGAACCACTCCCCGTTGATGTTCGCCAGATGGTAGGGATCCACCACCCGCGGCTCGAGCTTGCGCTGTCCCGCCTTTCGATACTCGAGCCGGACCTGGCGTCGTTGCGAAGTTGCCTTCGCCAACAGGTCGAACCGGCCAAGATCCAAAATGGGTTCCGCGCTCGTCCGAAAGGAAATGCTCTCCTCCAAATCCGCGAGATTGATCGAGACGGTGTCGGGCAACGATGCAGCAAGCTTTTTGAATGCGCTTGCCAGTGGACGTTCGAAATGGGTCCCGCGATATTGCTGTAAAGCCCGTTCCGCGACCAGCAACGCGAACAACTCGCCTTCGCTGATTTGCAGGGTGGGAAAGCTGGCGACTTCACCGATATAACGATAGCCGTGGCGTGTCCCGTCATATTCCACCGGCAGCCCCAGGCGATCCCGCATAAACTCCAGGTCCCGGTGGATGGACTTGCTGCTGACCTCCATTTCCGCCGCCAACCGGTTTGCGTTCGGATATCGCCCGGACTGGAGCGATTGATGAATCCGCATCATCCGCTCCAGCGGCGGACGGGCATGCGGTTGTCCCCCGGCCTCCTTCCTTCGTCTCTGCACCGGTTTATTCACCGGCCGGCCATGGTGAGCTCGACTCGTGTTCAACCCCGGCGCCGGATCAAAGCAGCTTGGCCAACAGCTCCTCGTTGGTCTTGTGCTTCTTCAGCGCTCCAATCAATGTCTCCATCGCTTCGACCGGGTTCAGATCGACCATCATCCGGCGCAATTTCCGCACCGCCTCGATATGCTTCGGCGGAAATAATTTTTCTTCCTTACGCGTTCCGCTCTTCGGGATGTCGATCGAGGGAAACAACCGTCGATCGGAGAGTTTCCGTTCCAGGATCAACTCCATATTCCCCGTGCCTTTGAACTCCTGAAAAATGAGCTCATCCATTCGCGACCCCGTATCCACCAGAGCCGTCGCCAGAATGGTCAACGATCCGCCTTCCTCAATCTTGCGCGCTGAGGCAAACATCTTTCGCGGGATCTCCAGTGCCCGGGCATCTACGCCGCCCGTCATGGTGCGGCCGCTGCCGCCATGCACGCTGTTGTAGGCCCGGGCCACGCGCGTGATGGAGTCCAGTAACACGAAGACATCCTTTCCCGCCTCCACCATCCGCCGACAGCGTTCGATCATGAACCGGGAAAGCCGGACGTGAGTCTCCAGGTCCTGGTCGTTCGAGGAGGCCACAACCTCTGCCTTGACCGACCGCTGGAAGTCGGTGACTTCCTCGGGGCGTTCGTCAATCAACAATACCATGACATGCACTTCGGGGTGGTTCGCCGTCACTGCGTTGGCGATCTGCTTCAGGATTGTCGTCTTGCCGGTCCGCGGCGGGGCCACGATCAACCCGCGCGTGCCTTTACCGATCGGCGTCACGAGGTCGATAATTCGCGTCTCGATCAAATCCGGCGTAGTCTCCAGTGCGAATTTCTCCACCGGGTCAATCGTGGTCAGGTTCTCGAAGCGCATCGCCTTGGTATACTGCTGAAAAGGCATGTCATTGACCTTCTCCACCTCCCGCAACTGCGGACTGTTTCCCCGATGCGGCGGCTGCAGCGTCCCGGCTACCTGGCACCCTTCACGCAAAAAATTCTTCTTAATCGTGTCCGGCGTAACAAAAATGTCAGTCGGCTTCGGCTGAAAATGGTTCTCCGGCGAACGCAGAAAACCAAAACCCTTCTCCGCAATTTCCAGGTAACCCATGCCGTAATCCGGCATGCCATTCGACTTGTTGCTCATATCTTTGTGTGCTGTCCGAAAGGTCCATCCTCATCCGGGGCGCATGACCCGCTTCGAGAATTTGAATTCTGGGAGAACCGCAGGGACTGAAAACGGGATCACGAACCTCGCTAACTGGACCCTGCCGGTTGGACCTGAGACAACTGGACTATTGCCGCAACCCCTTTCAAAGGCAATAATTATTTTCCTCGAATCGGCCGGAGCGATTCCTCAAATGCCGGCCATGCATTATCCCCCCACTTCCGCCCGCGCTTCCGCCGCCAACGGCGTGCTCAAGTAACGTTCGCCGGTCGAACACGCCACCGTCACGATCATCTTCCCCTCATTTTCGGGTCGTTTCGCCACCTCAATCGCCGCCCACACGTTCGCACCGGTGGAAATACCCGCCAGAATTCCCTCTTCCCGTGCAAGCCTCCGCGCCATCGCAAATGCATCATCGTTGCTCACCAGGATGCTCTCCATGATCTGTGGCTGGCCTGCCGCATCTTTTAGATGCAGGTTCTTCGGAACGAACCCCGCCCCGGTCCCCTGGATCTTGTGCGGTCCGGGCTTGATCGGTTGCCCCGTCAAGGTCTGGCTGATCACCGGCGAATCTTTCGGCTCCACTACGATGGTCTGAAAGGTCGGTTTCCGGGGTTTGATCAATTCGCAGCAACCCGTAGCCGTACCGCCCGTCCCCACCGCCGAAATCAAAATGTCCACCTTCCCTTCCGTGTCCTCCCATATCTCTTCCGCCGTCGTCCGTCGATGAATCTCCGGATTCGCCGCATTCTCGAACTGCTGAGGTATCCACGCGTTCGGCGTTTCTTTCGCCAATTGTTCCGCGCGGGCAATGGCCCCCTTCATCCCTTCTGTCCCCGGTGTCAAGACCAGTTTCGCTCCCAACATTGCCAGGAGCGTCCGCCTCTCCAGCGACATCGTCTCTGGCATGGTCAGCACCAACTTGTAACCCTTCGCGGCCGCCACAAAGGCCAAAGCGATCCCGGTGTTCCCGCTGGTCGGTTCTATGATCGTGGTGTCCTGGGTCAGAATCCCCTTCCGTTCCGCATCTTCGATCATGGCCATCCCGATCCGATCCTTCACACTCCCCAACGGGTTGAAGAACTCGCATTTCAGCAGGATGGTGGCGCGGAGGCCCGCAGTTACGCGGTTCAATCGCACCAGGGGAGTCCGTCCGACCGTTTCGACGATGCTATTGTAGATTCTACCCATAAATGAACCGTTCGATATGCGTGATTCAGCCGGCAATATCAACCCGCACCGATACTGTAAATTAGATTGCCTGGGAGCAAGTCTTTTCCGACCCGCCCCCAATCCTCCCTGGCCTCGCTAAGCCTTGGCCTTGGCGCTCAACCGTTTGCGCTTTATCCAGGCCTTGCGTCGAATTCTCTTTTCCACCTTATTGAATTGCTTGCCCATAAAACTTTACTTTGTCCTGCTGATTCGTTTCTGTTGCGGAGTATGCGGATGCCCGATCGGTGCTTCAACCTCTATTTCTTCCTGGCCTTGACCGCCGGCCTCCTGCTCGCTTCCGGCTGCCGCACCCCCGAAGAACGACGTCAACGCAAAATGCAGGCAACGCTGCGCATGCATCTCTCCGCTCGACCAACCGAAACTGAATTGCGTGAACCCGTCCAAATCGCCGGCACAACGGTCTATGTCGAGAAGGCTTTCTTCCTGGATGAACGCAGCCTCGAACGCGCCAGCCTCGTCGATTCCCCCAGCGGTGGTTTCTCGATTCGCCTCGAGTTCAATGATCATGGACGCATGACGCTCGAGAGTATTACCGCAAGCAATCCCGGCCGGCTGATCGCCATATTCACCCAGTTCGGCGCCGAGAAACTGGATCGGGGTTCCTGGCTGGGCGCGCCGAGGATCCCCCACCGCATCAGCGATGGGGTGATTGTCTTCACCCCCGGCGTGACTCGCGAAGTGGCCGAGGAAATTGTGCTCGGCCTGGAGAATGTCGCAACCAAACAGAAGAAACTCCTCTCGAATTGGTAGGGGCAGACCAATACGCCGCCCGCAGACGCCGATCCTTTCGGGTCGGCCTCATCACCATCTCGCTCTCGCATATCGCGCTGCTGTTCCTCTGCTCATGCACTCGCGAGCCCCCCGAAACCGCTCCCCTGCCCGAGTCCCTGGCTAAGGCTCGCACACCCGTCCCCGCCGCTGCCGAGCCTTCCCGGTTTTTCCGCCTTCCGACTCCCAATCTCGCGCTCTTGGACCCGGACACCGAGGATCATTATTTCGTGGGCACTCCCGGTCGCTCATGGACCAGCGGGATGTTCGGATGCGTGCGCTCCGAAGGTTACCAACTGCACGAAGGCCTCGATATTCGCTGGGTCAACCGTGACGCTCATGGCGAGGCCACCGATTCCATCACGGCCGCGGCCGACGGCACGGTCGTGTATGTGAACTCTAAACCGTCCCTCTCCAACTATGGAATCTACGTAATCCTGCGCCATAAGTTTCAGGGGTGGGAACTGTTCACCCTCTATGCCCACATGGCTCGTGTCGATCCGGGAACGGTCCCCGGCCGCAAAGTCCAATGCGGACAGGCCATCGGCGTCATGGGCCGAACCTCCAATACCCGGTCGCGAATTTCCGCGGACCGCTCTCATCTCCACTTCGAAATTGGCCTTCTCATTAATGATCGGTTTCCCGATTGGCAAAAGAGACACTACCCGGGCCAGCGCAACGACCACGGAGTCTGGAATGGCCGCAATCTCCTTGGAATCGATCCCCGCGCCGTCTTCCTCCAACAATACCAGGATCCCGCTTCATTCGATTTTCGCACTCTCCTCCTGCAGCAACCGATCCTCTGCCGTGTTCTCGTGCGCCGCGACGGATTCTCCTGGCTGGACCGTTACCCCGCGACCGTCCAATCCGGTTTCATGACCAATCAGACCAAAATCGTGGCTTACGAGCTTAACCTCAGTTTCCAGGGGATGCCGCTCCAGATTATTCCCAAATCTGCCGATGACGCAAAGGGTTGGGCAACGTTCCAACTCCTCGAAGTCAATGGCGTCGTTGCCCGGACCTACCCTTGCCAGAAACTGGTCCAACAGCGGGGCGGCCGCTGGCAGTTGACCACCGCGGGAGAGTTGTTCCTCGATCTGCTCACGTTCTAACCCATGAAAATGTCCATCTATTCCCTCGCGTGTGTCTTATTGTCGTTGTCCGCCGCCCAGGCACTGGAGGTCGTGCTCACCAAATCCGGCAAGGTATCGGGAACGACCACCGCCGATGGTTCGATCACGAGCTACAAAGGCATCCCGTTCGGTGCGCCTCCCGTGGGTGACCTTCGTTGGAAGGCACCGCAACCGGTCACGGCATGGGAGGGCGTGCGCGAATGCCAGGAACTTGGTCCGAGTCCCATGCAGCCCACGCCGGTGCCCTTCAGCATGTGGAGCCGCGAATTCCTGATCCCGGAGCAGCCGATCAGCGAAGACTGCCTTTACCTGAATGTCTGGACCGGCGCCCGATCCCCCAATGAAAAACGCCCGGTGCTGGTTTGGATTTACGGCGGCGGATTCAACAGCGGCGGCAGCGGTTGCCCGATTTACGACGGGGAAGGGCTGGCCCGCAAGGGTATCGTCTTCGTGAGCATCAATTACCGCGTCGGCCCCTTCGGGTTCTTTGCGCATCCCGAACTGACCAGGGAGGCGAATTATCATGCCTCGGGCAATTACGGGCTGCTGGACCAGATCGCCGCCTTGAAATGGGTTCATGAAGACATCGCCGGATTTGGGGGCGATCGGAACAACGTGACCATCGCGGGCCAGTCGGCCGGTTCCATGAGCGTCAATTGTCTGGTCGCCTCGCCGCTGGCCAAAGGGCTTTTCCAGCGAGCCATCGCTGAAAGTGGCGCCAGCTTCTCCCGCAACCCGATGTTGCTCGAGGCGGCGGAGAAAGTCGGCACCGAAGCGGCCGGCCGACTGAACGCCTCGACGCTGAGCGAGCTTCGGGCAAAATCGTCCGAAGAGATCCTGGGAATGCAATGGCATGGCGGTCCGATCATCGACGGTTATGTCCTGCCAGAGTCGATCGCCGATATCTTCGCCGCCGGCCGGCAGAATCGGGTTGATCTGCTTACCGGTTGGAATCAGGAAGAAGGCCTGATGTTCGGTCCCGTCCGCAAGGCGCAGGAATACATGGAACAGGTCAAGCGACAATACGGCGAGCACGCGGAACAGTATCTCTCGTATTATCCGGCATCCGACGATGCCGAGGCCGCGCGGTCCCAACTCAATGCCTCGCGCGACACGATCTTCGGAACCCAGAACTACGCTTGGGCCAACGCCCAGGCCGCCGAGGGCGGAAATCGCGTCTACGTGTATCGGTTCACGCGCAAAGTACCGGGCACGGGTGAGTATGCGAAATACGGAGCCTTTCACACCGGCGAAGTGCCCTATGCGTATGACAACCTGAAGTTCGTGGACCGCCCTTGGGAACCGATCGATCACGAATTGGCAGGCACCATGTCCACTTACTGGTCCAACTTCATCCGGAAAGGTGATCCGAACGGTGAAGCCTTGCCACGTTGGCCCGCGTACGATCTCGATGAGCGATCGGTGATGTTCCTGGGTAAAGACGTAAACGCCAGTCCCCTGCCTGATCGCGCTGCGCTCGATTTCCTTTTGGCCAGGTAATTCAAAGCCGCCGAAAGGGGACAGTTGGACATTTTGGTCAATTGTGTCGTCATTGCCTTCGGCGGCTTCGACCTTGGCTGAACGCGCTGCGTGCGGAAATGTTCGGTGTCGCTGAGGGCATTCGTGGCACCAAAGCGATGCTTGAAGCGCCGCACCGACCTCGATTGGTGGAAGACCGGTTCCGCCACGCGCAGGACTTCAACCAATCGGATGAGTCTGCTGCGTGAGCTTTTCTCCCGACGGACGCCGCATTGCCTCAGGCAGCGAAGATGACACAGCGCTCATCCGGAGTGCTTCGGACGGACAATGGCAGCAAAGGTTGAGCGATGGCAACAAGTGGGCCGGCATCGATTCCTGGATTTGGTCGGGCCTGCTGTCCCCTCAAGACCACGCGCCTTTTATTCGCTCGGTCATCGGCGTCCAGGGAGAGCGGGACTTTGACCCCACCAAGTGAATCGCCGGCCGTGAAGCAAACTCCCAAAGGGTTGTGGCATCAAAGCAGTCCTGGCTCATCGAGCATATCAGGGGTTAGCAAATGCCGAAAGCGAGCAGGAATATCTCGTCCGAAGCATCATTCCATTCGCCCAAGCGTAGGCCAGGGGGAATACTGATTACCGTCTGCTCAGACGCTGGAGCAGTCCATGCGAATGAGCCGCGTGGCCGTTGGGCAATCCATTGTCTCCAACGTGTCAGAATCGGTTTCAGTTGCAACTGTGGATTATGGTTACGTTCATCGGTCGGATTCCTTCAGCAGTCTCCGGAGCTCGGCGATATCTTCGGGTCGCGTTCGTGTTTCTCGAGTCGAGCCGCGTTCTTGTCTACCAAACGGCGCAACTGTGTCTGGATGGTTCTGGGCTTCCAGCTCATGCGGGAGCTCAATGCTTCCACGACGGCATCGCCCGTTGCGGAGGATCGAGACCAAAGCACGCGCATGACAAGGAGTTCAGCCTCGGAAACACGGGGGAATCCGGAGTTCCTTTGAGGGGGCGGTCCGGCGTCCCGTGGCGACGGTCGGATTTCTTGAATAGTGCAAGTCGATGCGCCTTTGTGAATCTGTGAATCGGGAAATGGTGCGCCCTCGTGAATATATGAAACGGCATTGGTTGGATTTTGAAACGGTGATTGCGGTGGCAGCAGGTGTTACCGCGATCTATTTGATCAGCGTCATGCTCCTGCTACCCATCGAATCCATTGTTGGTCATTGCGTTCGAGGCGGCGGAGATGGAGCGGGATCTGACGGAAAATTTGCGCCGGGCCGGATACACAGTTACGGGTGGGCATTGATGGTGGCAGCGTTCAGATCGTCGAGGTGCCGGTTCACCTCCGACCGCAGTGTTGCCATGGCGGCACGACCGACTCGACGCCTGTGTCAGGCTTTCTCCAGCTTCGGTTTGATCTGTGTCACCTTGTATTTCCGGCCCTGCGTGTCGTAGGTGATCCACTCGCCAACCTGTTCGCCGTTCTCGAAATGGCCAGAACGCAGCTTTGTCCCATCCTTCCTGAACCATTCCCAGTAACCGGTGGGGACGCCCTGAGCAGTCCGTCCCTTCGCCCACACGGTGCCGTCCTTGTGGTAGTGAATGTGATCTTCCGTCGACTGTTTTTGGGAGGTCTGGCGATTCTGGGCAATCCTGGCCAGGACCAGCTTTCGGACCAGGGCGGTTGGCAGCGGTTTGTCCGACCGAAAACGGATCGTGCCCTTGCTGGTGTCGTAATTCTTCAGTTCGTCCTGATGCCGTTCCACGGTTGAGCCGTTCATCAGGTAGAACGCGCAGTGGTTGGCGGTCGCGCCGAAGGCGACCAGGGGCTTTTGGTCGAGCCGAAATGCAGGTAGTCCATAGCTGATGCACTCTTGAGCCTTGGGGGCCGCTGCACGAATTGACTTGCGCAGTTTTTCGAGTGCGGCGCGCTGTTCGTCGCCCAGGGCCGCCAGGTATTCGTCGATGTATTTGGGTTTGCTCGTCATATCGTGGTTGGTTTGGATAGCCCGCTGGATTCTAACCGGTCAGGCGTCGCAACGCCTCCACTTTCCACGCCATCCCTGTTCGCATCCAACTCGCAGTGTTTCTCCGGTTGCCGCCGGACCTGCTGGCACTCCTGCTTTGACGCGTCAAGGAAATGAACGCGGACGAAGTCTCTGCCGGCGGAGTATCTGTGTCCCGTAAGGGCAGGAGGCCGTCTAAACTGTGTAACCAGACTCCGCCGCGCCTTGCTCCTTCTAGCTGCTTTCAGGCAAACCGAAAGAATGGTGCGCGCTGCAGGACTTGAACCTGCGACCCCTTCCGTGTGAAGGATGTCATCCGCAGGTTCTCTAATAATTACAAGGCCACCGCTACCGATAGAGAGGTCCACAATGAGGGGCGGATTACTCGAATTTGCGGAAGTGAACATGAGCGCGATGTTGATTCTTAAGCACTTGTCCGTCAACAGAAAATGCACAAAAAAGGTTCTGGACTATGGGCGTGTTTTGCGTTGACTACGCCAAACTTCATGGGGTGCAGAAGGATAAGAAAACATGACACGAAACGCTTGCCTGGTCGCGCCCAACGGCGCATAAAAGAAGCGGCCCGGAGCCAACGCAAATCAACTCCGGGCCGCAAATAAACTAGGACATGAGCACGACATCACAGTGCGCCGTCGGGTGCAAGCCCGAATCCGCCCTAACCAAAGATCAGCTGCGCCGCGTTCAGCACGCGCCGCGCCTGGCCCCGGAAGGTAATGGCAAGCCCAATCCCCTGACTCCGCAGCAGATCTCTGAGGTTATCGAGCAGACTTGGCAGGAGACCTTCGGCCCAAAGGCCAAGCACCAGGCCGACATGGTTGTCATGCCTGGGGGCCTTTGGCGGGTCTTGCGTTTCCATCGTGGCACGATTGATATCCTGGCCTGCTTGTTTGTCAGCGACCTCTTGTACTGGTGGCGGCCCAACGCTGAGGGTAAGATGCGCTTCAGAGGGCCAGCGCCGTATTTCATTCGGTCGGAGCTGGCTGCCCGTTATGCCGTAACGGTGCATGCCATTTCGGAGATGTTTGGGAGGTTGAAGGAGGCCCAACTGATCGTGACTTGGGTGCACCATGGAAAGATTTACGCTCGGCCAAAGGTCCCGAGTCTGCAGGGTCTCATCAGGGCATCGGTGCCGACCGAACCGCGATCCGTAGCAGGTCGGCAGGTGCCTGAAGATATCCATGCAGCGTCCACCGATCCTTTGGAGAGAGTGACCCACGGGTCACCGGAGAGTGATCCACGGGTCACCGGAGAGTTACCCATGGATCAGCGGCGAGTTATCCACGGATCATCCAGGAATGATCCGCAAATCACCCCTAATAAGAGAGTATCGCATAGACTTCCAGAGCGTAGCGAAAATATCGCATCGAATCCGCCGGAAGATGCGATGCGATGCCACGTCCCTTCGGGACAGGGTGGGGGCTGCCGCCCCCAAACCCCCGCCGTGCATGCCAGGAAGCCAGGAGCCGAGAAGCCAGCATGCCAGGAGCCAGGGAACGATCTGATCCGATTGTATGCTACCAGCAAGGAGCAGGAGTTTCTCGGACACATCCTCCAGACGCTCCATCAGCGTGGCAAAGACCTTGGACTCTATCGTGGGAAACTCTGTGGCTGGGACAGTCTGCCGGAGCTGTATGCCAGGATGACCCAGGAGGCCGACCTGGTCCTGGACGAGGACGATCATACGGTCAGGATCAACAAGGATCTGATCCGGGTTGTGGCAATCTCATGGACGCATGCAGGTTTGGGGAAGACTACCTCCGGTGCTGGCTACGATCCGTGGGCCAGAAGTATGGCCACCTGCAATCTTGCCAGCCTGAAAAAGAACTGGTCGGCGACCAACAGCAAAGGTGGCGAGGATGGACTCATCCAGCGAATGGGGGAAGTCACGGGCAAGGAAGTCGAGCAAGCCCGAGCGCTGACGATCCAGGTCTTGGAGGAGATCACGCGGGGATTTTTTGGAAAGCCGATGTGGAGCAAGAAATTGGAGGCTGATCGAGCGGGCGCACAGATAAAGGCGTTCATCGGCGATGTCCAGGCGTTGGCAAAATCTCGCGATACTGAAATCGACTGGGGCCAGCCACACCAAGCGCTTCGCCGGATCTTTGCTGAGGAATATCGAACCGAACACGGAGCCGATCTGCGGGTGAAGGCATGGGAGGAGTTCGAGGGGTTTTGTTGGAGCGGATCACGTGTCGAACTGTCCTTGGAGATGCTCGCCCAGCACTTTCAAATCCGTGGTGTGATGCGGTGCTACATCCGCCGATTTGGCACCACCGAGAATGGCAACGAATACCTCATTCACTTTTTTCGCCTTGTCGCAGAAATAGAGGCACCGGCTCTTTCCGAAGGTCCGGGCATGGAGTTAGGCGGAACGCAGGCTCAATGTCCAGGCAAGGACTCAAGCGGAACCCAGGCCCAAGATCCAGGCAGGGAGTGCCGAACTCAGACTGAGCTGGCCGCCCTGCTGGCCAAGGCCCGTGAAAAACTTTCGGCTGGCGCGGAAAAACTGATTTTGGACGATCTGCAGACCCAGCTCGTCCTGGGTTGCTGGCGGGCTATCCCCTGCAACGGAGGCTCGCCGCAGTACATGATGGGATTGTGGGTAAAGGAAACGGTGACCGCCAGGAACCTGACCCCCGCAATCGTGGACCAGGTTGTCCGATACCATGCGGCCCGTTACGCAGATCAACCGGAAGTGTTCGCGCTGGCGCACGGCACTTATTGGATGGCCATGGAATCCGGCATCCCGCTGGACTGGACGCCTGGCGACGCCAAGAGTCGGTTGGCGAATCTCAAAAAGCGCCTCCAAAAATGAGGAAAGCGCGTCGCATGAGATCAACGATTAGGAGCCGCGCCGTGGGCATAAGGTTTTCCGTGGCCAGGCGCTCTGCGCCCACGGTCCAGGGATCTGACCGCAGACCGCGCTCCTCGCCACGACACCTTTGGCCACGCGCCTACAGGCCCCACCGCGTGGGCCGCTGCGCCCTCGTTGCCCAGCCTGTGCTCCGGGACTGGCGCTTGTTGTCAGGCAACCGCCGCTGGCGACGCCAGGGCTTAGCAGGCCACCGCTGGCAAGATGATCACCAACTGGATTAGGGGCCGCGCTCGGCCTTAAACGCGATCCATGATTCCAGTGGGCTTCGCACCAGGGCGGGGCTGGGGCAAGCGACTATTCGGTGTGACGGATCGCTGAGGGTAAGCCCTGGCGATTTTCGTCGGATATAAAATGACCACCGTCCTGTGTAGGGGGCGCGATCCGTAGGACTATGTTGTCACCAACGGATTGGTACGGCGCTCAGTTTGTCAGGTTCGCTAAGTCCAGGTCATTCTCACGGTGCCAGACATTGAGCACGAATTGCGGGCCGCGCCTGGCAGGACGCCGATACTACGGATCGCGCACGTGCCACAGGGCGACCTTTCCCGCCTTTTGATTGTGCCATCCAACGGCTTCAACGAGCTACCCAAAGTTACGGGCCGCGCCCAGCCGCTCATGAACGTCACCACGCCAATGGTTGGAAAGTGACGTTGGGCTCGTCCGCGTAAACTGTGCCAGCGAATTTGCCCTAATTTCATTGGGTTTTTCTCCGCCAGACGTAGCCAAAATATTTTTTCGATGAGGCGGGAATTTTCCGGTTCTTACCAAGTAGCGGGTCGTTCCGGCTACTGATTGCCGGGAAAAAGCGTCCTCAAAAGTAATCGCAAAAATAGGTCATACAAAATATGAGCAAAAAACCAGCACGTCTTGAAATCGAAACATTCGCCTATCAAAACGCGGACTTGGTAAGAGCCGGACATGAATTAGCACACTACTGGCTAGGCGAGAACTTTGACTTTATGGGAATTTGGATCGCCCTTGCTACCCGACAGTGCCAGCAAAACTATCCTGCAATCTGGGCTTATCTCCAGGAAAACAACGTGAGCGGATGTTGTGTTTCGGTCGAACTTGCGAGGAATCGTGATTTTGCGGACTACTGCCAGATTTTGGCCGGTAGGGAGGCAGAACGGTTATTCTTTCAGAAACGCGGCTATTGTGGGACTGCCTACAAGCGGTGGAGGGCTAATCGCGATGCCGTTGAAGCTGGCAATCCAAATAGTGACCTGTCACGGATATTAGACAATCCAATCTCCCGAGACCCGCTCGCGGTGCGGAGAGCTAAATCTCTAATTCGTGCCGTGCTCACGCAAAAACGGAAGCATACGCGCCGGATGATAAGGATCTTGCTGGAGCAGGGTGCCCTGATCCTCAACCCACGTTATTGCCCTCGCTGCCGGGATGCTGGTTACGTTATCAACTATCGGTTTGCCCAAGTGTGACCTCGTACATTTTGGTGGTGGTTGCTTGAAACCTGTCTCCGGTGCTGAGAAGGTCTTGCTTACCTGGGACCACGTAGCGATCGACCGGCTCAAGTGTCCATTGCAATTCCTTTCCGAGACCGTTCATGGCAAGGCCCAGTTACTGTGTCCGGAACATTTGGTGAAAAATTTTCTTCTTCCTGCCGTTAAAGCGGCCCGGAACTACCAACTCAACGCCACACTTGCAAAGTACCGGATCCTTACGCTTGATGCCGTTACCAGGGATGAAAGACTTCTTCAGGGGTATTACTACCTGGTGGCAGACCTGTCCGCCCTACCGCGCCGGGATATTCGGCGTGAACGGGCTGAACGAATCGCCCGGCAAAAACGGTTGATAGAGCTTTACGGTCCCGATCTGCCGGAGACCTACGCACGGTTCACCGATGCGGAGTTGGATGTCCACTTTCGGATGGAGGACATGCGCGTTCGCGGAGAGATCATCGAAGCGAAGGATCATCCCGTCTTGCCCGAAGAAGACTTGTTTTATCGCAATAGTATCAGGTTCATGGCCTGGATCAAGGAGGCGAAGCCGGAGGCTGTTATGCGGGATCCGATTACCGGGCGATACTACTTGCTATCGAGACTCCGCATTGAGGACCTAGCAAGCCTGCCGGGCTTTTGGGAGGCGGCCGGATCGGTCCTAAATGAATCAGCGTGGTTCCGGTCATTGATCCTTTGCCCACAAGCCCGGGCCGCTGCGCTTGCACACGCGATATGACAACGCACCGCGTTGGAGAATTGCGCAGATTATGCCTGCAAAACTTACATGACTGCGAGCGTTTGCCGAAAGCAGGCTGGGGGATAATTATCGATCCACTCTGCACTCGGACATGATCGGCTTGATGACGCTGGGATTGGGGCCAGGTTAAGCCTCGGTCAAAAGTTGTGAACGCAGATCAAAACGTAAACGCCGATCCAAAGTCGTAAGAGCCTACAAGCGAGCCCACCGAAAGTATTTTAATGCCATCTGCCCGGCAGAGCCGGTGTCGTCGCTGCTGTCACTGAGGCGTTTAATCCAGCTGTGGCCAAAGTCGTCTGCAACTCTCAAACGCACTTTCAGACCCCTGCCATGCCGCAATGGCGACGGTCGATGCGGTGGTCAGTATGCGGGCAATTCAAAAAAGTTAACGCGGCCGCGTTGAGTCAAAATCTCAATCGACAGTCGTCGACAGCCTGCCAACCAGAGTTGGCAACCTAGCGCGCAAACCTCGTTAAAGTACCCAGTTGGCGGGCCTTTAGTCGATCATTGAGCAGCCCTTTTCCTGTGTGTCATCGGCCCTTTTTCGTAAACGGCAGGAGGGTTCAACAACGTTCAGGAGCACAAAACAAAAATCGTTGCGGGTGGAACCAAGGAATCCTGTTCTTAGGTCGTAGTTACAAATGGCGATCCGGATCTTGGATGACAACCGGTGCGCCGAAGAAACATGAAACCGAACGGTATGACAACAACCTTGGCCTGCTCCGGTGCCCTGCGGGGCAGCGGGGCATTCATACCGTTCGGCCCCGAATCCAACTGGAGCAGGCCCCATCTACCACTATGAAAAGGAATACAACTAAGCCCTGGTCTCTCATCCGCAGGCAGCTCTTCACACTCATGCAGGAGCGCCGCCGCCACGTCGACACTTTCACCGTCGAGCAAATCTATTGGTTTATCGACGACACAGCCTGTTTGTGCAAAGCCCCTGAATCGAAGGAGGCCGAGGAAGCCGCCAATTTAATCCATGATACCGGCAGCTTCCGGATGGTGGCTGATACGATGGACGATTTTGTGGCCCTTGTCGTACCAAGTGACGAAGTCGCCGGCGACGAGAAGCCAGAATCCAACCCGGCCGAATTCGATGCTGCAATCAACGATCATAGCCGGGCAGTGAAGACTGAAGATGGCCGGGGCAAAGATGACGTGCAACCCAACACGGATGCGGGCGACAAGGAAGAGGGACTGCCCGAGGAACCCCGTCAGTATGATTCACGCTCGTCGACGCACACCCCACCACAGGAGCGCCCCCAACGGGGGGCCTCCTTTCGACGCCACCAGAATTAAGACACTTATGGCCGAAACCGCCGCCACCCATGCTTTCCTGGCCGAGCGCAAACGCCCTGACCATATTTCTGCCCCTGGGCAACAACCTGGGCCGGTGTCCGCGCCGCCCCGATCGAAGACGAATGCGACGCTCGATGATGGGCTCCGGTCGGCACTGCGGGCCTTGATCGAGCGGCCTAATTGGCCGGCGGCAGAATTCCGCATTCTGGCGTCGAGGTCCAGCCTGATGCCGTTCGCGGTTGTGAAGCACGTAAACGAATGGTCACTGGCCCAGTTCGGCCAATGTGTTCTGAAGGTAGAACCGGACGGGACCATCTCCGTAGACATTTCCGTAAACGCGGAACTCAAAGCACTAATCGAAATATGAAAAACAAAACCGAAAGCACCATCCCGAAGCAACCTACTCAACAGCCGGCAATACCTCTGCCCAGCGAAGCCCGCCGGACCGCCATCCTCAAAGCCCTAGCTGCAGGGGTGACGCCTGAGAGCGGACTTGACCAGTTGGTCGTGGGCCGGACCGTTGAGATTAAAGCGTTGACCGCGGACCTTGATGCGCTGCGTGACGGCAGTGCGTCCCTCCGGTTCCTGACCGGCCATAACGGCGACGGAAAAACGTTCATGCTTCGTCTATATCGCGGCCTGGCCATCCAGGAGGATATTGTAGTCCTGTCCGCCGACTTGACCGTCAACCACCGGCTGCACGACAGCTCCGGAAGGGCGCGGGCTTTGCACGCATCAGCGATGGCTGGCGTTTACACCAAGACGTGTCCGATGGGTAACGGCCTGCGTCCGTTGCTAGACTCCTGGATTTCGGGCCTCGCCATCGACGGCGAGAGCGTTTCCCCAGAGGAGATGAGCAAGCGCATCATGGCGCAGCTCAGGCCGCTCAAAGATCATGTGGGCGGATACGAATTTGCCCAGGTCCTTGCACTCTACTACAAGGCCCACATCGAGGATAACCCGGCTCTACAGGATGCTGCGCTCCGCTGGCTCCGAGCCGAATATCCGATCAAAACCGAAGCGCGCCAGGAATTGGGTGTTCGCCGAATTATTTCCGACGAGGATCTCTACGGCAGCCTCAAACTGTTCGCAGCATTTTGCCGGATCGCCGGCTACAACGGCGTCCTCGTCACTTTGGACGAGCTGTCGGCATTGACTCACCGGCTACCGCATGCCCGCGCCCGGCAGGCGAATGTCCAGGTCCTCCTAACAATCATCAATGAATGTCTGCAGGGCGGAGTGTCCGGGCTCGGGTTCGTATTTGCCGGGACACCCGACGCCCTGGAGGACCCGGACCGTGGATTGTTCACGGTGCCGGCCCTGCGGTCACGTTTGCAGGATTGCGCGCCTTCCGGATATGTTGATTACGCCAGTCCGGTTTTGCGACTTGAACCTTTGGGGCCGGAGGAGTTGGTCGTGCTCCTCCATAATGTGCGCCGCATCCATGCTCGCGGCGACGAAACCAAATCGCGGTTGCCGGAGGAAGGCATCACGGAATTCCTGGAACGATGGTTGGCCCGATTCGGTCAGAAGGCCAAGCCCAATCCCCGCGACGTACTCCGTTCATTCATTTCCATCCTGAATCTCCTCGAACAGGACCCGGGCTCAAACTGGAAGGATATCGTCCGGGCTGCCATGGTTCGGGGGGAGCACGCCGACAACACCGCCGAGGTTGGCCTGGCCAACTTCCGAGTGGCATAGCCTATGGACGTGTCCGCATTCGAGCTGCTTCACCCCAAAGTCCAGGATGTTACCCTGGCTATGGAGTGGAGCCGCTTGTATCCGATCCAAGAGCGAGCGATCCGTGAATTCTCGGACGGCGACCAGGATCTGATCTTATCGGCGCCGACCTCGGGTGGAAAAACAGAAGGCGCCTTCCTGCCTATCGTATCCCGGGTCCTTGATCGGCCCGGCCAGAGCATCCAGGTGTTGTGCGTGTCCCCCTTGAAGGCCCTCATCAACGATCAGTTCGAGCGGCTTTCGAGACTGTGCCAGTCCCTGGGAATTCCGGTCCACCGGTGGCACGGGGACGTGGACGACGCCGCAAAGAAACGGCTGCGTCTTCGTCCTCGGGGCATCCTGTTCACCACCCCAGAAAGCATCGAGTCCGGGTTCGTCAATCACTCCCACCGGGTTCGGGAACTCTATCGTCAGCTGGACTTCGTCGTCATCGACGAACTTCATGTGCTCCTGGAGAGCGAACGCGGCGCGCACGTGCGGAGCCTATTGTCCCGACTATTTCAAGCGATCGAGCGACGACCCCGATTGATCGCGCTTTCTGCAACCCTCGGACATCCGGAGGCGGCACGTGGTTTCCTCAATGTTGACCATCCGGATTCCGTGATGGTTATCGAGGACCGGTCTACGGCGCGACCTATCGATGTCACGGTTATCGGCGTGGCCGAGACCAAAGTCGCGTTGCCGGACTCCGTGGCCTCGGCTGAGAATTCCCCTGTCCGGAAGCATGCCGGAGCCCTTGGGGTCATAGCCTCCGACATCTCCGCCACGCTCAATGGTGGATCCTACCTCGTTTTTGCGAACAGCCGCCGGACGGTTGAGGAACTGGGAGATCTTTTGCGCCGAGGAGGCGGCGCCGTCGAATTGAACGACGAACCGATGCTCGCGCTCCACCATGGGTCGCTGTCGGCCAAAGTCCGGAAAAACACCGAGCGACAGCTCAAAAGCGGCACGCCGACTCGCGCCATCTGCACGAGTTCACTCGAACTGGGGATCGACATCGGGTACGTGGATGCCGTTGCGCAGGTGGACGCTCCCTGGAGCGTGTCGTCGCTGGCGCAGCGCCTCGGGCGGTCGGGGCGCCGCGAGGGATCGACGAGTAAATTGCGGCTTTACGTCCGGTGCTCAACTCCGGCTAAGGACGCAACCATTGTTGACCTAATCCGTCCCCGGCTACTCCAGGGCATCGCCATGGTGAGCCTTCTTTTGCGCGGTTGGCTGGAGCCATTGCAGCCTGACCGTATGCATTTGAGCACGCTCGTCCATCAAATCCTGAGCGTATTAAAAGAAACCGGCGGCCAGCGGGTCCTTGAAGTATACCGGTCCCTTTGCCAACGCGGCCCGTTCCGTCGGGTCGGCCCGGATGATTTCAAGATTCTATTGCGGGGTCTTCACGCGCATGGTCTCGTCGATCAGGACGCCGAAGGCGTGCTGCTGCTCGGCATGGAGGGAGAGCGTATCTCAAGCGGCCCCGGCTTTTACGCAGCGTTTACCACGCCGATCGAGCTGAACGTACGATCCAAGGGCAAGGACCTGGGACGGATTCCCGTGACGGCCGGTTTAAAGAAGGATGATTGCCTGATGCTCAATGGCCACCGATGGCTGATTGATCGAATTGACTGGGTGGCTAAAACGATCTGGGTGTCACCGACCAACCGCAAGAAACCCACGGTGTTCCTGGGTGGCGTTGGCGATGTCCACGACGAGATTTTCATGGAAATGCGTCGTGTGCTGCGGGGCACCGATGAGCCGGAATGGCTGGATGACACAAGCCTCGACGCGTTGCGGTCGGCACGGGCCGCAGCTGCCGCCGCTGGACTTGACCGGTCGGATATTAGTGAAGATGAGGGTGGGGTGCTCTGGTTTCCGTGGGTTGGCACCCGCACTTTCATGACCCTTCAGCTACTGCTCCCGTGTACGAAGGCCGGGATCGCCCTGGCGTTCGACGACGCCGATCCCGAGGCGCTGATCAAACACTTCAAGGCCATCGAGTCCGGGGAGATTGACCCGGTGCAGTTGGCATCGCTTATGGAGCAGAAGCGCTTCGAGAAATATGACCGATATGTTCCCGACGCGCTGCTGGATAAGGCAAACGCCACCGATCGCCTGGATCTGCCGGGTGCGCTTAAGGCGATACGCCGCACGCTTGGCGAGCACGGCGCGTTGAAGGTGGAAGTTTCGCCTGATAAGCCAGGCACCCAAGGCTCGGAGCAAACCCATTTCGTAAACGACAATCAATTCAAGGCGACAATGCCGGGCCAGGCTATGGCCCCTTCAACGGCGAAACCATGCGGCGAATAATCTCAGTATTTGGCCAGAATGGGCCTTTTCCGGAACCCAATACTTAATTTTCCACTTCGATGCGTCGCGGTTGTTTTCTTGCCGTTCTTCCTCTGTGGGCAAGCGCCGTGGCTTTCGGGCCGCAGCCGCGATCCCACCGCCCTCAGGCGTACTGACAGGCGGCGTAGTTACAGTAACAACGGCGGCCCGCGGACGGGGCTGGGCAACGGAATGAACGAGCAGAATGGAAAGGAAACAGATTATGAAAGATTCGACGGCGACCAGTATACCTGGCGGTGACACACAAGTCGGACAGAGCGATGAGGCATTTGAGAACAAGCTCAATGTCCGGATGGACGAGCGTGAGCACACCGGACAGCGACGGAGCGAGATCGAACAGGACGAGATCTTCACCTTGACGCTGGACCTTCAGCAAGCCGAAGCCAACTCTGAAGATTACCGGAAGATCGTGCACGAATTGAAGCGGGATCGGCGTTACCTCGCGGTCGCGGCGACCTGGGAAGAATTCATGGAGTTCGTCGGCCTGGACGTGGGTGGTAGAGACGGCAATGGCGACACAAGTTCCGCAACGCGTGACAAGGTCAATGATGGCGAGGCCACCAGTCCGACGGGCCAGAGCAAGGCCAAAGACGGCACTACTGGTCAGCAATCTAAGCTCACGAAAAAGCTCGCGCTGGTGACAGGCCATACCACGCCGTCGGCGATTCCGTCGGCAAAGGCCAAGGGCAAAAAACTGTCGGCGGGCGGCAAGGTGGCTCGCAATGCGGCCGAGACGCAGGAGGCGCCGGAGCCTGTGGCGGGTGCTTCCAAAACCCCAGTGGCTACCGATAGCAACAGCCGGCGGACCGGTGGGTCCGCTTCGACCGGAGCACAAACACCGAGCATTCGCACAACGACCTCTTCGCAGGCGGACCGAACCGCTGGTCCGCTATCCAATCCCGATCCCGAGGAGGACCCTCGCCCGCCGTCGGCTAGCAAGAGCAAGTTGCCAGCGGAAAAGAAATCGGTGAACCGCGCGTCCGCAGGCGGCCCGGAGAGGAGCAAGCTGGAATTTTGGGCTCAAAAAATAGCGCAATTGACCGGGCGTACTGTGGGTGCATTCGTAGAACTGGGCCGCGTGCTCCTCGAGGCAAAGGATGCCATCCCGCACGGTGGGTGGCTGGCGCTCTTTGAGAATGGGTTGACTAGCCTGTCGCTGCGCGAGGCTGAAAAACTCATGAAGATCGCCGGACACCCAGTGCTTTCAAATTCGGCGAATTGGTCGAATTTGCCGGGTGCCCAGCAGGCCCTTCTGGCGCTCAGCCGTCTTTCACCCACGGACCTGGAGATTGCCATTGAAGAGCAGAAGGTCAAACCCACGACTACGATCCACCAGGCCGAGGAGGTTGTGGCCGAGGTGATGGGCACCGAAGATCGCAAGTCGGTTTCCACCGAGCCTCCTGTGTTCGACGCGGCCAAAGCCGTCGCCCGCTGCCTCAAACCCATCAATAAAGCCATTGAAGCCGCCGGCGAGAAGCATCGGGACGACTTTCTGGATGAGATGGTTGCCGCCATTGATGGCTTGCGTGCGTCAGTGAAGGCAGTGTGATGACCTCGATCCCTGATCCCGGTGCGCGAATCCTGGCGTGCGCCGGGTCTGGGGTTCCTTCGGGCTTTTGTGCCACGGTAGAGAACTGCGGAGAGGTCAGGTTTACATTCAAGGCTCCAACTGTTCCATCCAGGCCGGTTTAATCCCCGTAACGACAATGCGGCGGCAGCAACTTAATCCGAGCCTGATGGAGTTGATTGATAACGGCCCGAGCCGCAGTCGTGCCGGTCCAACGCGAACGGATGTCATGCTCACCCCCATGAGATTCAGTTCGTATAGCAGGCGGGGGGCAGCCCCGATGAGTGGGTTCACGGTCCACCGGTTCACGACCAAAATGATCCGTCAGAATAACCTCACCGAGTTCCTCCACCGGTTCGACCTCTACCGGCCTGAAGCATGGCATTATCTACCACAGCTTTTCGGGCGGCTCTGTTTATCATACGAGGGATTTGAACTAAACTGGTCATTCCATCCGGATCTGCGCCGGTTCTGGCGCGTGTTTCACGAATGCTGGCCGCACTGGACACTCTTTCTGGATCTCGGCCAGCAGGATCTCCGAGTCATGACCCTTGGCTGCCTGAAGAGCTTTCACCTGCTCGCCATTCCGGGGCAGGACAATGGGGCGGTATTTTATGACCGGGACGAACTGGACGCGTTTATCGAGTCACGATTTCCAACGCACGCTGGATTGTTGCGCGCATACGCGTGGCATGGGACGGCATCTGTTCCTGCGGCGGAAGGCCGTGCTGGCATATTTTCGGGAGCCCGTTCATCCAATGATCTTTGCCGGTGCCGCTGGCGATCAGCGGTTGGCAGCGGTTGCTGGTTCGGTTTCGCCGTTGATCCGCCGATTTTCGCTGCCATTCAGAAACAGGCGATAATCCGGTCGGCCAGTGTATTTAAGGTATGAAACGCTCAATGATGAATCCTCCGGTTCCAGCATCCCGGGCGGCCCGCCTGCTGGCCTGTCGAGTGTTGGACTCAGACAGCCGCATCAATGAGGCGAGCGTGCGACTGCCGCCACGCAGTCACGTTTACGTCGCCGTTTTCACAGGGCCCGATGGAGGGCAAGTCTCCCGTTCGACCGGCCAAACCGATTATCAAGCGGCCCTGGAGATTGCACGGCAGTGGGAGGCTGAGGCCCGCCAGATTCGCCAGCGCCGAGTCCAGCCTCCCATCCCCCTGCGAACCGGCGGGGTACTCTCTCAGGCCCAGGTGGCCGCGATTCTTCGGATCTCGGAGCGCGCGGTCCGTGAAACTGAGAAACGGGCTATGCGGAAACTGCGCGCTCATCCATTGCTTAGAGAAATCTGGCGGGAGTTGTCGTCCAATCATCCTGACGATTTGGATGAGTCTTTGGACTCCCTCACGCCGGAAGAAGCTCATGCCCTGCTGGCCCTGGCCAAAAACCAAACCGAAATCGAAGCACTGCGAATGGTATTCAGGCTGGTTGGCGTTGTAGTGGAGTAAACCCACCATCCCGCCGGATCTCAGCGCCCACCGTTCCCCGCTCGACGCCGAGCTTTCCGGTACCCGGGCCCAGGATCTCGCCGCTGCCCATTGGCCCAATCCATAGACCTCAGAAAGGTGCTTTGCAGTCATGCCGGTGCAAACCTGAATTCGGAGAGAATCGCCCGCATGAAACCGCGATCCATCTGGAAAGGTCACCTGAAACTCGAACTGATCACATTGCCAGTTCGCATGTACACGGCGCTCAACGACGTCGACAAAGTCTCGTTTCACCAACTGCACAAAGACTGCAACCAGCGACTGCGCCAGAAACTGGTTTGCCCGGTTCACGGCGAAATTGAACGCACCGAGATCGTCAAAGGCTACGAGGTCGAGCCCGACCGGTATGTGGTGATCGATCCCGCCGACCTTGACGCGATCAAACTGGAAAGCACCCACTGCATCGAATTGATCCAGTTCGTCGCTGCCGCCGATCTCGATCCGATGCTTCTGGACTCGCCCAATTATCTGGGACCGGACGGCCCGGTTTCCGAAAATGCGTTCGCTGTCCTGCGTGAAGCCATGCGCCGGCGCAAGCGGGTTGGTATTGGCCAGGTCGTGGTCGGTGGGCGCGAGCGTGTGGTGGCGCTGCGGCCTGAAGGCAAAGGCATGGTCCTAACCTCGCTCCGGCATCCGAGCGAGGTCCGGGCGGCAGACCAGATTTTCGAGCACGTGAACGGACTGAAGCCCGATCCGGCGCAGCTCAAGCTTGCCGAGCAGTTGATCGAGAACAAAGTCTACGCATTCGATCCCTCCGCCTTTGCTGATCGTTATCAGACGGCGGTGAAAGAGTTGATCACCGCCAAGCTCCAGGGAACTGCTCCCATTCAGGTCCTGCCCCAGGCTGCCGCGCCAGTCATCGATCTGGTGGCCGCCCTACAGCAAAGCGTGGCGCAGACCTCCACCACCAAGCAGCCTACCCGCAAAAAGGTCGCGCTGGCGGCCTGATCGAGATTGCTATGGTTACCCAGCTTCAGCCCGATCTCATCGTGTATCAGTTCAGCCGTTCGGCCATCGAGCGGCTGGACTGTAGCCACTTCATGGCCCGGTACGGTTCGCCCGCGCAGGACCCCGCGTTGCGCGTGCTGATGAACCGGTTTCTATTCTGCGTGGAGGGCTTTGACCACGACCCGCGCGAAATTTACTTCATCCCGGAGATTCGTGATTTTTACCGTAAAGTCGCCAAGGCGTGGCCCTTCTGGTTCTTCCACTGCAATCTTCAGAACGACACCCTGCGCAGCATCGCGCTTTGCTGGCTGAATTCCCTGGCCGGTGTCAGCCGTGAAGGCTCTCCGCTCTCCGGAGTGGAATATGACCCATTGGAACTGGCGAGCTTCGTCGCCGGTGGCTTGCCGGGTATGAACGCCGCGTGCATTTGGGCGGGATGTTCCGAAGCGGAGATCGAGCAGAGGACCCGTGACATCTTTCGCTATTTCGAACTGGCCTACGATGCAGACTAAAACATCCGGAAGTTCGCTCATCGTACCGGCATGGCAGTTTTTCCATCGGGCGATGTCTGATTTCCTATTGAACTTGGGATTGCACGTGCTCTCAGTCGAACGTCTGGACACCCACCCGCTCTGGACGATTCGGCTCCGGGCCGGCCCCGAGGCGGAGTTGCACCTGCTGCTGGAATTGCCCTCACCAGGCACCAGGAATCAGGGTGGCGACATTCCCCACGACCCGCTCGGGCACCAGATCCGCCATCGGCTCAGTCGATTCCTGGCCGAATTTGGTCCGCCGGTTCCCAAGCGCGAAATATCCATGATCAGGAAATCGGGGCCGTATCTCTGGATCGTGTTTCTCTGGCCACGTGGCCAGCCGGGGTTCTGGACTCCGCCCCGTCCAACCGCGGAGCCGTTGCGGACAGCGCGTGGTGTGCTTGGCGACACGGCCAATAGATGAAAGCGATCTCTCCCATGCTGGCGCACACCGCCGATGATCCGTTCGATTCACCGGATTATCTCTTCGAGATAAAATGGGATGGCATTCGCGCTCTGGCTCACATCGAGGGCATTGGCCGTGTGCGGCTTCAGAGCCGGGAGATGACTGACATCACCGCACAATTTCCAGAGATCGTGGAGTCATTGGCGGGATTTCCGGAAGGGACGGTGCTGGATGGGGAGTTGGTCGTGCTGGTCAACGGTGATCCGGATCGGAGGAAGGTGCTGCGCCGGATGTCAGTGCGAGATTCGCTGCGCATCGGCCTGCTGGCGGAACAATGTCCGGCCACGTTCGTCGCTTTTGATCTGCTGTACGTGCAGGGACATTCGTGGATGCCGAGGGCGTTGATTGAGCGGCGGGCCCGGTTGCTGGAGTTTTTGGATGGTGTCCAGGGTGGTGGCGTGATCGCTTCGCCAGCAGTCGAGGGATGCGGGATGGACATGTTCAAGATGGTGAAAGCGCGGCGCCTGGAGGGCGTGATGGCCAAGCGGATAAATGGACGGTATCTGCCGGGCAGGAGGTCGAGGCTATGGCTAAAAGTCCTCAATCAGGCCCGTATTCCGAGTGCGTTGAGTGGGGTAACCCTGCCGGCGTAGATTGGAGGCAGGTGCTGTGCGCAAGCGGGCATACACCGCTTGCGGACACTACCGGCGGGCCTCCGGCGTGTCATGTCGGGGGCTCTTTCGTAAACGGCACACCGGTTCGCGCCCATCCCGCCACAGCTTCCTCATCATTCGGTTGGGGCTCCGCAGAAATCCAGTTCTAGGTGAGTAGTTAAGCAGGACGACCGATCGTCCAGCTCGACGCGGATGGCGAACGACTCGCATCGAACGAAAGAATCAAACCAAACCTAGACTGTATATGGCTACCAAATCACTGCAACCTCAGCCTGACGACGAAACCTGGGAGCTCGACGACATCATAACCGCCGAGCTGATCGCCGCGATCGTCGGTCATCTGTCGACGTACTTCACGCGTTTTCTGGACCAGGTTTTCGACGACGATCGCGCGCGGACGGCTGAATTGACTCCGGACCAATTCGCTCGCTGGCTGAGGCAACGGATCGCCGACGCTCTGCTCAGCAATGACAAAGGCCCCGGCTGGATGATCGAGCAAGCCGTCACGGATGCCTGCCGGCGGTACCAGCTCGCCTGTGAACTCGCCGACGCCGAGGACCGACTCCACAAACCGAATCCTTAGTGATCTTAAAAAGCCCGCTGCGACGCCGAATCATGACCGCGTGCTATGACGGCGCCGCATCACAACAAGAACAACAATAACCGGGTGGTCGATCCCGACAGAAGCAATCTGGGACACAAGTTCGTGCCGGTTAGAGAAAACCTCGCGAACCTCTCATCACCCAGTTGTTATGTCCCGCTGTCCGGTGGCGCGGCACACGCGGGCGACCGCAAAACTGACAGTCGGCCTCAGGCGGGATGCGCCGGCATCCACGAGTCAGCACGATCCCTTCGTTGACCATCACCGGTGTTGAGTCATGGGCTATAAAGTCTACAGCAAGCGCCGCCAATTCACATGTGATCCGGCTGCTGCACCGTTGCCGCCCGACGACTGGTGGAGTTTCTGTGCAGCCCGGACCCGCAACACAACCAAAGTCGCCAGGCTGCGCGGCGAAGCCAGGGAAGCGACCCCTTCGGCACCGCTCCAGATCTGTCCAAACATCACGGCAAACTCGGGCCGCAGCGCGGCAAACCTCTCGAATTCAGTTTCAATCGTCCTTACCGCCCTGTCGATCGACGCCATGGGATCTTCCAGCAGTGCCTCAGCCCGGAAAAGGATCTTGCGCAGAATCTCACGGCCCAAAGGTGTCGTGGCCCGAAGAAAAGCCCGCCGCTGGGCTTCAACCGCCGCATTATCATACGCGATGGCGGCTCGCGGGATCCGGGGAATGCTCCATTGCCGCCGCGGCTTCCGAGTCACAGCCGTGAGGAGGGAGAGATCGGCGCTTTCACTCACTGTCGAATTGGGGCTTGGCCCGGCAGGACCGGACCGGCAACTGCCCCGAGGCGTGGCTTATCCAGGAGTCCCGCCACCGCAGGGCTAGTCACAGGTTGAGGACGAGCCTCTGCCTGCAACCGCGCCAGTTCCCGCTCCGCCAGCGCCAGCTTCCGCAGGAGGAAAGTCTGGTAGCGAGTGAGCTTTGTGAAGGCGTTGCCTTGCGTGGCATCCTGGGCGAAGGCGGTCCCGACGCCACGTTGCTCGCCGTCGTAGACGGAGTACATCATGAATAGTTCGGTATCGACGACGTTCGCCCGGCGCAGTTGCCAACGAGTCTCGATGATTGTGCGCACCTGTTCCTCCTCCAACACACCGCACGGGGCGTACGCCAGGACCAGGCGGCGGCTGAACCGCACGAACTCATCGCGGTCTTCATCCGGCAGCAGGACACTCGTCGCGTAGAATCCGTGACGGGTGGCGTTGCGGGAGGAAATGCGCTTGCCCAGCGCCGTCTTGGGCCCGGTACTGCGGCCGGCATTAAGTTGGTTCGCACGGATCTGGTTCGCGGTCGACATACACTATAACTATGCCGGCCGGTGTGGAGGAGCGCAACGTGGTCAACGTTTACGGTTCCGGTCGGGCGGAATCCACACTCGGGCTAATAGAGCAAACTGACGGGCGGCCAAGTCTGAGCCGCCTCATGTCGACGAACTGCGCACACGGATCGAACCTCAAATTCGACCAATTGGTCGATTTTGGTTCGAGGTTAACCGAGAGCTGCATTGGCCGGGGAGTGTCAGGATCGGCGACCCCGATTCAGGCTGGCGGCAAACCGGAACGAACCCCAATACTGGGTTGGGCAGGGCCATCCGGTGACTGCAGGCCGTGGCCCCCTCCGGCGCCCCCAAGGGGCATTGTCGGGGATCACGCGAGGGCATTGGTTACCACGTGATGTACGACCACGCCATCCGTAAATCAAAAGGCCCCTGCGGTTATACAGAGTGCCTTGGAAAGGGAAGCCGGAATTTACTTCGTGCCGAGGATGGCGTCCTTGGCAGCCTTGGCCACGCGGAACTTCACCACGCGCTTGGCCTTGATCTTGATAGTCTCACCGGTGGCCGGGTTGCGTCCCACGCGGGCCTTGCGGTTGGACTTCCAATTGGCTGATCGCGCATCCCGTAACTCGGGATCTGAGCTCGGTGCCAGGTGGGGGCAGTCTCCTTCGGGTTACCCCGCCCAGTCGCCGAATGGTCTGAGGCTGGTCAAACACAAGTATAACGGTTTGCTCACCATCACTTCCGGCCATCCAACAGCTACTGCCAGGCCCACGCTCTCCATCAAAAGCGTGTTCGATCGGATGTTCAAGCGCTTCGGAAGTGATGAACGCGGTGGCAATCGCAGCCACATTCAACGCCTCCAATGCGGCTGGCTGGTCAGGTCCGGCTGTCGAGCTGATGATCTGTTTTCGCATGGACTCCCTCTCAAGGTCGGGATCGACTTACGGTGCGCATCCCCAAGTATCACACGCAAGATGTGGCGATTGTCAACCGCTCTTGCCAGCAAGACGTTCCAACGTTGTCAAACGTCTGTGGATTTCGTTCAGTTCATTCGCGAGGGCGGCGTAAATCTCTTCAACGGCAATCGGCACTTTCAACTTGATCTTATGCGCCAGATGCGTGATACGCAGGTCCTCGAGTCTTAGGGAACTAACCGCGGATTCTTCGATTTTGCGCTTATACTGCTCCTCGAGGAGATCCAACGCTTGCAGGCTTTGTGCGTGAGAAATAGGCGGCACTTGCTTGCCCTGGCTTGGCGACTCACCGGATCCGGCTTCCTGTGTGCCGGTTTCGTTTCCTGCAACCTGTCGGATGGCATCCAGAAGTTCCTGATCTAGAAACTCCGCTCGACCGGTGGCGGTCCGGGTAACCTTGCGAAGGTGCAATTCCAGGAGAGCCGCCCCCAGGATGCTAAATCGCGTGGCTTCCGGACTGGTCACTTTGATAGGTTCTGACTTGCCATCCACCTCTCTGACGGCGTAGGCGTACTTGCCCGCCGGAGTGATCCTGGGCATCCAGTGCGCCTGGTTGGCAATACGTTGGCGAACAGATCGGACAAGTTCAAGCTTGATGGCCGGTGTGAGCGAGGCGACATGCGTCTGCCTCTCCTGCGCCACTGCCGCTTCAGTGGCAATTGTAACGGTCGCCTTTGCCACTATTGGCTTCTTCTCCTTGTATGCTGCCAGCCTCACTTTGAGTGACGCCCCACGGGGCAATTCGGAACCGGAACTGGCTGCAGCGAGCGGCGCCTCTGGGCTCGTGGTCGAACCGGCCTTGAGTGGTTCTCCGGCTTCCGCTTTGACGAGCCCAACCGCCGAGTTCGAATTCGGCTTCTTGGATGTCCTAGGTGCACTTGATTTCGGCGGACCTTCGGAATGCACGGAGACTGACGTGATGGTACGGGCTAGTGGGAGCGCTGCAGTTGTCGACGGAAGCTTCGCAGTTTTCGCGAGTATCGATTGGGCCCTGCCAGGTCCAGCGGAAATCTTGGCTTTGGACGCCGGCTTCTTCGGTCGAACCACGGTTGCTGCCGGAACCTCACCGACCCGTTTCGGAGCGACCGGGATCAACAACTCCGTCTGGCAGCCGGGACAGGCGCATGGACGGCCGCCCGCCGCACTATCCACCTTAATCTTCTGGCCGCATGAGGGGCATACGAACTTGAATTCATTCATAATAATGCGATTGCCGCAGCCGTGAGGATAGTCCATCGGGTGGATCTAGCCAACCACGCAGTTGACACCACGCAGTTGCGGAGCCATCGAACAGGAATATCACGAATTCCCCAGCCCAGATCCGAGCAGACTTGGAATGGACTTCTGAACCCCGCGCACCTATTGTCGCGACCGCCAGATCAAGATGCGCGCTCCACGCAAGACCGGATACCAGTTCGGCACTTTCCAAGGAGTGTTCCTGCCGAGTGTCTTGACGATCCTTGGCGTGATCATGTATCTGCGCCTCGGCTGGGTGCTGGGCAACGTCGGGTTGCCGGAAACCTTGCTTATCGTCTCCCTGGCCAGCTCGATCACATTCGTCACCGGACTTTCGCTGGCGGCCCTGGCGACCAACATGACGGTGGGCGGCGGGGGGGTGTACTTCATCATTTCACGGTCGCTGGGGTTGGAGCCTGGGGCCGCTATCGGGTTGCCGTTGTATCTGGCCCAGGCGCTGGGTATCGCCTTTTACGTGTCCGGATTCGCGGAATCCGTGGTCGCCGTGGTCCCCGAGCTGGATCCCAAACTCGTTGGAGTCGTCACACTCGTCACGATGGCGCTGCTGGCCGCAGTTTCCGCCGATCTCGCCCTGAAATCACAGATGGTCATTTTGTTGCTCATCGTCGCTTCGCTGGCCTCCTTCTTCGCAGGGAAGCCGCCAGCGACGACCCCCGCGGTCCTCCCGGACGTGGTGCCGGCGCCCCTGGGATTTTGGTTGGTGTTCGCGGTTTTTTTCCCGGCGGTGACTGGAATTGAGTCCGGCATCGCGATGTCCGGAGATTTGAAGCGTCCGGCCCAATCATTGCCGATCGGGACCATCTCGGCAGTTCTCACGGGGCTATGCGTCTACCTTGTCATCCCGATTTTCCTGCATCGTGCAATTCCAGACGCCAGTATGCTGCGCGCTGATCCGCTGGTGATGCAGCGGGTCGCCCGTTGGGGTGAGCTGGTGCTCGCTGGGATCTGGGCTGCGTCGCTCTCCAGCGCGATGGGCTCGTTGCTGGGAGCACCGCGGACGTTGCAGGCGCTGGCTCGAGACCGTGTCGTGCCGGCCTTTCTGGGAAGGGGATACGGTCGCGGCAACGATCCGCGGATTGCCTCGGTGGTTTCGTTCGGGCTGGCACTCGCCGGTATTCTTCTGGGCGACCTCAACCTGATCGCGCCGCTGCTCTCGATGTTCTTCCTTACCTCCTATGGCATCCTGAACCTGTCCGCCGGGTTGGAACAGCTGATCGCGAACCCTTCCTGGCGGCCCACATTCAGGGTGCCTGCGGTGATCTCGCTGGGCGGATTTGCCCTTTGTCTCGTGGTGATGTTGATGGTGAGCCCGGGCGCCACATTGGTGGCCAGCCTGGTTTCGGGAGCCATCTACTCCGTCATGAAACGCCGCAGCCTGCGAGCCCGGTGGGGTGACATGCGTCTGGGTTTGTTGATGTTTGGCGCGCGGCAGATTCTCCACCGCGTGGCGAACCGGAAGCCCGACGCGCGAACGTGGTGTCCCAATCTCCTCGTGTTTAGTGGAGCGCCCACCACCCGCTGGTATCTGATTGAGCTCGCCCAGGCAATCTCCCGCGATCGGAATTTCGTCACTCTCGCCAGTATTATCCCGGAAGCCCACTGGACACCCGAACGGGCAGAGAACCTCCGGGTATCGATGCGGGACTATCTGCGGCAACGAGAGGTCAATGCTTTCGTGCGCATCGTTCCAGGCGACGACCCGCTGGCAAGCGCCCAGGATCTGATCCGGGCTTACGGATTTGGTCCCCTGGTGCCCAACACGGTCTTGCTTGGAGAGACCGAAGAGGCGGCCAACGTAATCGAGTTCGCCCGACTGGTGCGGTTGGTGGCGCAGACCCATAAGAACCTGCTGATCCTCCGGGAAGCCGCGCCAACTGGCGCGACCACGACAACGGCTGACGGAATCGCCGAGGCCAACATTACCCCACCAGAGCCGGCGAATCGCATCGATGTCTGGTGGCGAGGCCGGTCGCGAAACATGGGTTTCATGCTCGCCCTGGTGTTCCTGCTCCGACAGAACGACCGCTGGCGCGGCACGGAGTTGGTGTTGAAACGGATTGTCGAGTCGGCCGACGAGGAACCCGGCGTCACCAAGGAACTGCTGTCTTTCGTGCAGGGCGCCCGACTCCGAGCCCGGACAGAAGTCCTGCTGCAGGAAGGCCGTTCTCCTTTCCAGGTCATTCGGGAATCGTCCGCCGACGCCGATTTCGTGGTCCTGGGGATCCGGCCGCCGGAGGCGGAGGAAACGCTGGAGAGCTATGGCGCCTACTACCAATGGCTGTTACGCGAGACCGAACCCCTGTCCGCCACCCTCCTCACGATGGCGACGGAGGAGTTGGATTTTCATCGAATCTTTGAGCGGGGAAATCTATGAGCGAACACACGGTCCGAGGTCTACCAGGTTCAGGTGCATACTCAGGGCGGCGAGAACACCGAGCTCGAACCGTATGGTCGGCTGCTGTTTGGTACGGACGTTTTCCTGGCCGACCTCTCCGCCCGGCTCGAACTTGGCGCGGTGCTGCGGCGGACCACTCTGACCAGCGAATTCCCCTTCGAAACCTGGAAATCGCGCAATGGGGGCGTCGTCGAGTCTCGCCGACGGGGCGGACGAGCAGGTGTTCAACCGGACGCAGCTGATCACAAATGAATCGATGGAAATCGCACTCGTTCTATTGATCGCGCTCGGAGCAGTGTTTCTGTTCGCCACTGAGAAGCTCACTGTCGATGTGGTGGCGCTGCTGGTCCTGAGCGCCCTGCTCGTAACCGGCCTCGTGTCGCCCACCGAGGCTATCTCCGGGTTCAGCAATCCGGCCACCGTCGCCGTTGCAGCCATGTTCGTGTTGAGCGCGGGATTGACCAAGACCGGTGCCCTCGCCGTGCTTGGCCAGGCGCTCATCCGCCACGGACACAACGAAACCATTCTCCTGATGCTCGTGATGGTGGGTGCGGTAGCGGTATCCCCTTTCATTAACAACACCGCGGCGGTGGCCGTTTTCCTCCCCTTGGTCATGAGTGCCGCCGCGGCGCGAAAGATCTCCGCTTCGCGCCTGCTCATTCCCCTCTCGTTCGCTTCGCAGTTCGGCGGCGTTTGCACCTTGATCGGCACCTCGACAAACCTTCTGGTCAGCTCCATCGCCGCGCGAGAAGGCCTGGGCGGATTCGGCATGTTTGAGTTCACGAAGTTGGGACTAATCATGACGGCTGTGGGGGTGCTCTACTTTATGCTGGCCGGGCGGTGGCTCCTGCCCCACCGCCGCGCCGCCCAACTTACCGAAACTTACGGGCTGGGCGATTACATCTCCGAACTGTGCCTGCTGTCGGAATCCAAACTCATCGGGCAAACCGTTATTGGAGCCCGGCTCGGCGAACTTCACGACATCACGGTGCTTGAGATCCTTCGGGGTCAGCAAACCATCTGGTCGCCCTTGAACGAGCCGCTTCGCAAGGACGACGTCCTGTTGGTGCGCGGTGCGGTCGACGAAATCTTCAAACTCAAGAATAGTCTGGGATTGGAACTCGAACCCCGGTTCAGACTGCAGGATGAAGAGCTCCAGGCCGAAGACCTGGTGCTCGTTGAAGCGTTGCTACCGCCCCATTCGCGCCTGGCCGGTCGCACCCTCAAGGAGTTGGATTTTCACTGGCGCTTCAAAGCCATCGTGCTGGCCCTGCATCGCCGAGGTCAGACCCTACGAGAGAAACTGGCCGGTGTTCGCCTCCGTCTGGGGGACGCCCTGCTCCTGCTCGGTCCCAAGCCCGAGATCGCACGACTGCGCGAAGACGATAACTTCGTCGTCCTCGACCCGCGACGCGACGTGGTGCTGGACCGGCGCCGAGGACCTTTGGCATTGGGCATCGTGGTGTTGGTGGTTGCCCTGGCGGCGCTCAATGTATTGCCCATCGTGGCCACCGCCATACTGGGCTGCGTTGCGATGGTGTTGACGCGCTGCTTACGCGCGGAGGACGCCTACCGTGCCATTGACTGGAAGGTGGTGATGCTCATAGCCGGATTGCTGCCCCTGGGTCGAGCCCTGGAGCAATCCGGGGCCGCTCAATTACTCGTTGACCGCGCGCTGAATGCCTTTGGCGGGGCCGGACCGACCATCATGCTCGCCGCGCTTTACTTGTTGACAGCGGTGCTCACCGAATTCATGAGCAACAATGCCGCCGCGGTGCTGCTTGCCCCGGTCGCGATTTCCATCGCAGTTCAATTGGGCGTGGATCCGCGGCCGTTCCTGGTCGCGGTCACGTTCGCGGCGTCGACGAGTTTTGCCACGCCGGTTGGATACCAGACCAACACGATGGTTTACAACGCCGGCGGTTACCGCTTTACCGATTTCGTGAAGGTCGGCGTACCGCTAAACCTCATCTTCCTTGCGGTCGCCGTTTACTTTATTCCGAGGTTCTGGCAGTTCTGAGCACCGCACCTGAGTGGACCTTAACAGCATCCGGGGACTTCGGAAATCTGTATTGGCGGGGGTATTTCACGGCGGATAGTTATGGCTGCTTGATTCGCGGGCTGTTTGAGTGTGGCAAGGTCGAATGCAATTCCGGTCAGGCGGTGGCGGGTAGTCGGTCGCAAGCCAATCTGTCACCTTTCAGCCCTTCGTTCTTTGGGATACGTCTGATTCACTTTTTTCGGACTTCGCTTCGTAAAGAGAATCAACGTAGTCAAGCCAGCGCATGCCTACCAAGACACGAGAGCGAAGTTGAAAACGGTTGGGTGGTTTGATCAGGTAATCATCCACGCCAACGGCAAGCGCTTCCTTGATTTCTTTCAGCCGGTTCATGGCACTGAGCACAACGACGTATACATAGGGCAGCATGTGGCGCTTGCGAATCCGACGAGCCAGGTCCAGCCCGGTGAACTCTCCATCGAAACGGCGTTCTGTGATGACAATTCGTGCCCGTGTTTGCTGAAAGGCGTCCCACAAGTCGGCGGCCGTGGCAAATGTTCTCACGTTAAAACCATCCAGCACCAACGTGTCTTCCATCTGAGATCGTGCTTCCCGCTTCTTGATCGCCAGGTAAACTCTTAAGCTGTCCGCGTTGATCATGATTGACCCATTGCTGTATTCTCAAAGTGCCGTGTGGCACCGATTATGGCGAAGACCACCTTGCGGTAAAGCCTGATCTGGCAGGGGTTGGCGGCTACGCTGTTTTTTGACCGCTATAGCTCACTTCAATGTAGGCTGATTTTGCCATCCATGGCGGCGGAATCTCTTTCGTCGTTGTGCTGCAAGGTTTCAGGGCCTCACTTCGAGGATCAGGTTGAAAGGAGTTTCCTTCGCCTTGCGGAATCGACGGAAACCCGCTTCCAGAAAGACCCTCTTCAGGCGTGACTCACCGGCCTGTGCGCCCAGCGCTAATCCCGCCTCCTCGGACAGGGAGTGTGCACAGCACAGGGTTGTGGACGCCGAGTAATAGATCCGCGAAACGGGATTGATGTTGTCCTCGACGTAGTCCCGGCCCAGCGGTTCAACCACCATCACGATGCCGTCGTTGGCCAAAGCCTTCCGCACGTGGCGAGCTGCGCCCACTGGATCGCCCATGTCATGCAAACAATCAAAACAACAGATCAGATCCAGCCCTTGTTCGGCCAATGTCTTAGCGGTGCCGATGGCAAACTGCACCCTGTCCTGGACACCGGCTCCCAGTGCGTTCTCACGCGCCGCGGCAATCGATTCCTCATGTGGATCGAAACCGTGAAAACGCGAGTCCGGAAAGGCTTGGGCCATCAGAACCGTTGAATGTCCATGGCCGCATCCAACGTCGGCGACTGCGGCCCCGGCGGTCAATTTGGCAATTTGGATTTGGTGATTCGGAGGCTTGGTGATAACAGGAGTGTGATGCAGACGCCAACTCCAGGACCCAAGGCGTTCAATACGACCCATTGGAGCCTCGTCGGCGCGGCGCAGGCCGACCCGGCCGACCGCACCAGGGCCCGCAAAGCTCTCGAGGAGCTTTGTCACGCCTATTGGTATCCGCTCTACGCCTTTGTGCGAAACCGCGGGTATGCATCCGCCGACGCCCAGGACCTGACCCAATCTTTCTTCGCCCGCTTTATTGAAAGCGGGGGATTTGCCTCGGCGAATCGCGATCGGGGTCGCTTTCGCACCTATTTGTTGGGCTCCATGAAACATTTTCTGGCCAACGAATGGCACCGGGCAAGGCGAATCAAGCGTGGCGGGGGCGTGGCCACTCTAGAGTGGGACGCGCTGGACCCCGAGGCTCGTTACGCGGTCGAACCACAAGCTTCAAGCAATCCGGATGTCTGCTTCGACCGCGAATGGGCCTTGCGGCTGACTGAGATTGCGCTCGCGCGATTGCGAGCGGAATCGGAGGCTGACGGCAAAGGCACCCTGTTCGTGGCTTTGCAGGGCAGCCTGACTGGCGAGGAACCACCGCGGGGTGAGACGGCTAATCGACTCGGCATGACCGAAGGAGCTATCAAGGTGGCGGTGCACCGATTCCGAAAACGCTATCGGGAGTTGCTCCGCGCGGAAGTGGCGGAAACCGTGGACGATCCTTCGGGAATCGATGACGAAATGCGTTATCTCGTAACCGTGCTGCGCGGGGACTGAACCGCCGGGCTGTAACCTGCCTTTGGTTTTCGTTCAGGACAACAGTGATGATCGCGTGGATATCTAACTCATGAACTTTGCCAATTCCTCCACATGCTCCCGTTGCGGCGCGGCGATACCGGCTGGCGCTCAGGAGAGAGTTTGCCCCGCATGCCTGCTTTCGGCCGCAATCGAGACCGACCTCGACGAAACTGTGCCGGTGTCCCCAGGGCAGGCGCCGGGTTCGCGCGGCCGACCTGCCGAGTTCCCTTGTGAACTCGGCGCTTACCGTTTGCTCGGGTTCCTCGGCCGAGGCGGCATGGGCACGGTCTACGAAGCCGAACACGTTGCCAGCGGGCGTCGCGTTGCCCTCAAGATGCTTGAGCAAGAGCTTGATTCGCCGGAACTGCGGCAGCGATTTCTTCGCGAAGGCCGGCTCGCCGCGCGCGTTAATCATCCGAACAGCCTGTACGTCTTCGGCAGTGAACAGATCGAGGGCATTCCGGTGATCACCATGGAGATCGCCGGTGGCGGAACGCTCAAAGACGAACTGAAGCGCCGCGGGCCATTGCCGGTCGCGGAGGCCGTGGACGCCATGCTCGATGTCGTTTCCGGCTTGGAAGCCGCTTCGGCATGCGGGGTATTGCACCGGGACATCAAGCCGTCGAACTGCTTTGTCACCCCGGAAGGTTCGGTCAAAGTGGGTGATTTCGGGCTCTCGGTCTCCACGCTGGCCCGAACCGATACGTTCATCACCGCTCACGGCAAGATTCTGGGGACACCCGCTTACGCGGCACCGGAGCAGTTGCGTGGAGATACGGTGGATGTTCGCGCCGATATCTACTCGGTCGGAGCGACCCTGTATACCTTGCTCACGGACCATGCGCCGTTCGAGGGGGACAACGCAGTCCAGGTGGTCGCCAATGCCGTCAACCAAGAGCCCAAACCTCTCCGCACTTTCCGCGGCGACGTGCCCCAGGGCTTGGAACACGTCGTGGCCAAGTGCCTCGCCAAAGAACCTGCCGAACGTTTCACCGACTATCCGGCGTTGCGGGATGCGCTGCTGCCTTTCAGCTCGCGGGAACCTGAACCCGCATCAATGAATGTGCGCGCCGCGGCGGGCTGGATCGACTTCCTCCTCGCATTCCTGGTCCCGTATGTGGTGCTGATGCTTTCGATCGGCGCGGGGCAATTCCATTTCGGGCCCCTGATCGAACGCACGCTCTATTCGGCGAGGTACTACCTGGCGTTCCTCGCCTTCGGGCTTCTCTATTTCGCGTTCACCGAGGGCCTCTGGGGCGCGGGGCTCGGCAAAAACCTGATGGGCTTGCGCGTGGTTCGATCCAGAGGACGAGTGCCGGGCGTGGGGCGGGCCTTCTTGAGGGTCCTGGTCCCAATCGGGTTCATCGAACTGTTCCGCGTGCCATTCCTGCTGGCCACCGTCGCCCCCGCTGATGCCGACAGCGTCACCGGCGCTCACGCCTTGCTGTATCTCGGCGCTAGCAACGTCTGCCCCTGGCTGCCGGTCCTGCTCGCCCTGAAAGCACGCCGCGAGAACGGGTTCGCCACCGCCTGGGATCGCCTCTCCGGCACCCGTGTTGTGTTAAAGCCCAAAGGAACCCCAAAACCTGCGATACTCACAGCTACTTCAATCCCCGCGCCTGCTCGCGCGACCGGAACACTCGGCCCCTATCGCATTACTGGCGAAATCGCATCGGGCAAGTGGATCGTGGCAACGGACCCCGTCCTGCATCGACAGGTCTGGCTGCGAAGGCGAGAATCAACCGGTCCTTCGGCCGCTCGTCGCAGCGTCGCCCGTCCAGGCCGACTCCGGTGGCTCCAAAAGGTGGAAGCTGCGGGCTCGATCTGGGACGCCTTCGATGCTCCTCATGGGATGTCATTCGCCCGTTGGCTCGACGATGGAAAGGTTGTGCCCTGGGCAAACCTGCGGCACTGGCTCTGCGACCTTGCTTCGGAACTTTGGCAGGCAGCCACGGACCAGACGCTGCCGGATGAGCTGAGCCTCGATCATGTGTGGATCACCGCTCAGGGGCAGGCCGTCCTGCTGGACCAACCGTGGCCTCTCGCCAAGTCCCCCGCCGGGCGCATTTCAGTGCGGCATCTCGATGGCCAACAGCGCTTCCTGAACGCGGTGGCCGAATGCGTGGATTCAACGACACTGCCGCTACACGCGCGACGCGTGTTACAGAATTTGGCGGCCGGTAAATTGGAAAAGCTCAGTTATCTGACCGGCGTCCTGCGAGGCCTCCTGGAGAAGCCGGTCGAGATCAGCAAGGGAATTCGAGCTGGATCGGTGTTCATGCTGCCGGTGTATGTCTCCATTATGGTGTTCCTCGGAAGCTATCAGCCCCAGGGGGCCGACCAGGGGGTGGGGGCGCTGTTCAGGGCTGCCTTGACTGCCCTCACCGTGGTTCTGAGTGCACGCATGGTGATTCAGTTGTTCGAAATCCCGTTTCGCACGACCTGCAGCCATGCCATCTTCCGGTTGGTGGTCGTCGACACGAAAGGATCACCTGCGGACCGCGGGCGGCTCCTGCTCCGGTGGGCCATCGTTTGGCTGCCACTGGTTCCAGTGTTGCTGGGCCTGTGGGCCAGGAGAGCGGAACCTCCGACGCATCCTGGCGTCGAACTCGTGCTGCTCCTGTCGTGGATAGCGGCCGCGGTTTACGCGGCATTTCACCCGCACCGCGGCCTGCAGGACTGGCTGGCGCGCACTCGAGTTGTCCGGCGCTGAGCGCATCCCCACCCAAAACATAACCGATAGCCCCATTCACAGAGGGATCGCAGGGAACGCGCTTACTTAATACCTCGCCCAGCAGGCGCGACAGCGCCTCCGGACCTTGACCTGGTAGGGACTCCGCTGCCGCGGGTCCCTGTCATCCGCAATCTCAACCGCATCGGCCGGCTTCCCCGGCTCCAGGCGTCTTTCTGGTTGGAGATTTTCCCCTGCCGCCGAACTTCACCTGGCGGTCCTGTAACCAGCGCCGCCAGTTCTTTCAGGACAAGGAGGATGAACCATCACATTGAACGTCATCAACGGACATAACGAACTCCGCATCATGAAATCCATCAAATCGAATCAACGACCTTACACGACACTGCTTACGACTCTTCTGGTGCTTGGTGCCAGCGGGTGCGATCGCGAACAACGCTTACCTACGGACATGACAAACTCATCGGCCCGGGCGGCCGCCACTCCGTTATTGCTGGATGACTATTCGGACCCCAAGCGAAACATGAACGGTGCTGAACGACTGCTGATTGACGACCAGTCCGCTGGCAGCCAATCCCGGGCGACCGTGAAATGCGAAGACGGCGTGCTCTCCGTCAACGGCGATCTGGTTCCTGGTCGCGGGGTCCCTGCCTTCATCAGCGCGGTGTCACCACTTTCGGCCGAAGGAAAGCCGAAGGACATGTCCGACTACCAAGGTGTCCGGCTTCGGGCGAAAGTCATCAAGGGCATCCTCTGTGTTCAGGTCGCCACTTCGACAGTCACCAACTTTGATTATCACTCCAGTGCCCCCATCGCCAACAAGGGTGGCGACTTTCAGGAGGTGCGGATTCCCTTCAAAGACATGAAACGCGCCTGGTCGGAGCTGACCGACCTCGATCCGAAAGCCGTCACCAGCGTCAATCTAGTCTCCTTCGGGTTGTCCCGGGACGCGTTTGCCTACGAAGTGGATGAAATCGGTTTCTATTGAACCAACCTTCCAGCCCAACATCAACGGACAAGCCGCCATGACATCAGCCTCTCTTTCGACCACTGTTGATCGGCCCGCCCAGGAGGCCGGCAGCCGTCTGGATTTTCTCGACGCGACCCGGGCATCTGCGCTCCTGCTCGGCATCGTATTCCATGCGTGTCTGTCGTTCATGCCCGTCTTCATAGGCTGGGCCGTGCAGGATATCTCGACCAGTCCGGTGGTCGGGATGTTCATGGCCGTCAGTCATACGTTCCGCATGGAAACGTTCTTTCTGCTTGCGGGTTTCTTCGGTCACCTGACTTTTCATCGCAAGGGCACCTGCGACTTCGTACGCTCGCGGGTGATCCGGATCGTGGTGCCGTTTGTCGTCGGCTGGTTTCTCCTGCGGCCATTGCTGATCTCCGGCTGGATCATGGGCAATGCCAGTCTGCGTGGGGAGGTCAATGTCTGGGCCGGTCTGCTGGGAGGCATCCAATCCCTCTCGACGCTGCCGGCCGGAATGTTCACCGGCACGCACCTCTGGTTTCTGTATTACCTGGCGATGATTACCGCACTGACGCTGGCGGTGCGTCGATTGTTCGCTGCCACCGGTTCGTTGGGTTTTGCATCGCGCCGATGCGGTGACGCCGTCGTCGCGTGGCTCGCAGCCTCTCCGTTCTCGCTGGTGCTCCTCGCGATACCGACGGCAGCCGTGCTTTGGTTCATGAAGATCTGGGGCATGGATACACCCGACAAATCGCTGCGCCCGCACCTCCCGGCGCTCGCCATCTACGGGGGCTTCTTCGTCCTCGGATGGATGTTGAGCCGGCAACGCGAGTTGATCACCCCATTCGCGCGGTTGACCCCTGCGCGCTGGACGCTCGCCGGCATGGGCGTTGCCGTCATCCTCGGGTTGGGCGGGATTGAAGGTGATCCGGCCCATCGGCACTACATGGCCGCGCATGTTGCCTACGCTTTTGGATATGCTCTGACGATGTGGTCGCTCGTGTTTCTCACCATCGGCCTCTTCCAGAAACTGTGTCAGCGGCCCAATGCCTGCGTTCGCTATGTCGCCGACTCGTCCTACTGGATGTACCTGATCCATCTGCCAATTGTGGTCTGGCTGCAGGTGGCGGTTGCCGAACTGCCATTGCACTGGTTGCTCAAGCTCGCCTTCGTCTCCGCCGCCACGATCGCCATCGCGTTGTTCACCTATGACCTCTTCGTGCGCTCGACTTTCATTGGCCTGGTGCTGAATGGCCGTCGCCGCGAACGCGTGCTGGCGGTTGTTTTCAAGCGGTCGCGCCCGCGACTGCCTCATCGCAACAACGCCTGCCGGAGCTTCGAGACTCGAGCCGGTGCTGACCCTGGCAGCTTTACCTCCGGCCCTCATCGGTGACCTCGTTATCCGACAAAAGTCGCTTACCTCCGAACATCAATCGCAACCCAACGACAAAGGAAACGCATGGACCTCTCAAGTCCGGCACTGGGGATCCCCCATTGGCCTCGCCTTCTTCTTCGCTGGCGCGGGAATCTGCTGCTGGGGCCTGTTTACAGGACTCGCGGCAATGATGCGCGCGAAGAATTCGTCCGGTTCGCGAGCGGAGCAGCACGACTCATCGCGCAACCCCTGATGAATTCTGGACGGTCGTCATTGCCGTTGCATGCGAAGGATCGTCCACCGTGAATTGCGACTGCAGCGTATGTTCAACCCTCGCAATAGTTGCGCGATCGGTCGCTGCTCTGCCAATCGCTGTTCGATCTATCCAGCTGACGTCGGAGCGGATCGCACTGCTGACTTTCCCGCGTTTCTAAGAAAATTATTGCTTCGCCAGCTTCGCCGCTCTGATCGCCCAGGGTCCCCTGGATCGGCTCGACGCCATTTGGATGGACGATGAACTGGTGTGGGATGGTCCGCTCACCCGCAGCGGCGATTACGCCGACATCACGATCGAGACCAGAGTCAACGTCCGGCTTTACTGGGGGACTGAGACTCAAGGCCAGGATCCCCGGCTGGCAACGAGCGGTACCGCTCACCCCGCTTATCGTGGCCAGGCTTACCTGGTGTTCAATCAACTCTACTTTGGCCGGGACCGGACCAATGCGCCGAACATCGAGGTGCTGGTGACTCGGTGGCCGAATGCGCCATGGCTTGCGACCTCCAATTCGATCGGGGATGACGTCAACCCGGTGATCCCGCTCTGGGATCTGTGGACCAATCCGCGCTACGGCCTCGGGTTACCGGAAAGCCGTCTTGACATGGCGTCACTGGCCGCGGTGGGTGAGCAGTTGAACGCCGAGGGGATCGGCGTGTCGCCCGTCATCACCCGGGCCTTCAACTTCCGGCAGTTCCTGGTCGAGCTGTGCGAGTGCTTCGACGCGTACCCGACCTACGACTCGCTGGGACGTCTGGGATTGGCCCTGGTCCGGGAGTCCGCAGCCGCGCCGGTCGCGGTCGAGCCCGCCGACCTCATCGATGCGCCTACGCTCAACCCGCAGGGCTGGCCGGACACGTTCAACGAGACATTCGTGCGGTTCACCAACCGCGATAAACGATTTCAGGAAGACTCTGTTGCTTACCGGGATCGGGGCAATTCCAGGTCACGCAGGCGGTCCTGTCGCAAACCTTGAGCCGCCTCTGGATCACTCGGCAGGGAGTGGCTCAGAAGATCGCTAATGCTGCAGGTCGGGTAGCAGCGCAACCGCTCCTTGCCGGCACGCTACAGCTCCGTAAGTCCAAGGCGTCTTTGCTGACCGCGGGTGACTTGTTCAGTCTCCAATTCCCTCAGAGCGGTGTCAACGGCGTATTGTGCCGGGTCGAACGGTTGACGCCGCCCGCCCCCGGCCAGGCGGCCGCTACCGTCCAGTTCAGCGAGGACACGAGATTCTTCAACGCGGACCATTACGCCGCCGGGGCGGATGACGTGCCTGTGGCGAACGTCTTCGAAGTTCAGGCCCTGGCTTACGAGAAGCTGATCGAAACGCCGTGGGGATTGAAGGAAACCAGCACGCCGCACGTGCTCTTCCTGGCCGCCCGCGGCGATCTCGTTAGCAACGGATTCAACCTCTGGTATGCGAAGAGCGATGCTTCCTATCGCCAGATCGCCACCTTCGATACTTTCGCCAAGCGTGGCCACGTGGTTACCGCTCACCCCGCCAGCACGCTTCTAATCGACGACACCCTGGGGATCGAGATCCAATTCGATTCGCTCGACCACGACCTGGATGAGTTCACGTTCCTTGATGCCCAGGAGAACCGGCTCTTGGTCATCGTCGGCGATGAGATCCTGAGCGTCTGGGGAGCGCAGTTAATTGCCGCCGGGCGCTATCTACTTTGGACCATCCGCGGCCGCTACGACACGAAGCGCCAGACCCATGACTCCAACGCCGAGGCCTGGGTCGTCGCGCAGGAAGACCTGGCACCGCGCGTGAACGGACTGAAACCGTCCCCTTCAATCTTCAAGCTCCAGCCCTTTCTCCTCCAAAGCGAATACGACCTGGCGCTGGTGGATCCAGTATCCATTACACTCGAGAGCCGGGCGTATCGACCACTGGCACCGTTGAACCTCCGGGTGAACGGCGATGGCTACAACCCGACATATGCCACTGGCGCCGACATCGCCGCCGACTGGGATGTGTCGTGGTACCGGTCTGCCGAGACGCCGGTTACCAAGGTGGTGGGAACCGATATCGATCAGACGACGCTGGAAGTTCTGACGACCGGTGACGTGCTCAAAGGGACGTTCGAATTCAGCGCTGGCAGCGGACCGCGGACGATCACCAATGCTCAGCTGATCGCAGCGCTGGGAAGCGAAACCGATTTCAAGCTGCGGACCTGGTTCGTTCGCAGCGGACTCCGAAGCCTCAATTACGACGAAGTGACTGTGAGAAAGGTTTGATATGGCAACACTACCCCCAGGCAGATTACACGACGTGAGCAACGCCGCCGATTTTGTGGCGTTGACCGAAACCAATTTCGAAATCCTGACTGCCGAGGTCTTCAAGCAAGGGCCGACCTACGTCAGCGGCGTGCCCGCGACCACGATTGGGCCGCCCGCGACCGGGTCGCATGTTCTCGACGAGATTTGGAAGGATGCCCTTGGCGCGGTGTTCAAATGCACGGCAGCCGGGACGCCAGGAACGTGGAAGCAGATGCTTCCGGCCGCAGTGACCTCCGGCCCGTCCAGCGGAACGATTCCCGTCGGCTACCTCATCCTGAACGTCACGCAGGGGACGCTGAAGCGCCACGCCGGGGGCTATTCGTGGGAAACCATTGTCGGCACCGCAGGTGGAAAGATTGGTTTCTGGGGCGTGGCGCCGATCACGCAACCAGCAGGCGCGGGACAGGCGGCCGTGGCACTCGTTAACACCGACGGCACGATTGGAGGACTCACCGTTTCCGATCCACCGACGCAAGTCGAGGTCCAGGCATTGCGAGATAAGTGCGAGGAACTGGCCGATGACGTGCATGCGCTTTCGCCGCTCGTTCACGCGCTCCGCACCGCGCTGGTGGGCTCTGGGCTGATTAAGGGTGGGGCTTAAGCTCTCGTGCAGCGACCTTGCCTCACGTTTAGGGTGCAGTCGGTTCTGCGCCATCGGTATCGGATTCGGACAGGACAGACATACCCACCAATTCAATACGACCATCGTCCGAGAGACGCTGAACACGAAATCTCAGCGAGCCAAACTCAACTACTGCATCCAATTCTGTTCGGTCGGAACCGAGTTCGCGACGCATAATCACATCCAGGCTCGTCTCCGGAGGAGCCTGGATGTGAATGGAGTAGAACTCCACCAATTCGCCGACTGTGGTCGACCCACGAAACGGAAATTCGACCTCGGTTGGCACTGTGGTTCGTTCCTCGGGGTTTCGCCCAAACACTTGATCGACCAGCGGCTCCGTGCCCGGCTTCAACACGAGGATAACATGGTCGCCCGCGTGAATTCGCGTGATGCCCTGGGGCGGGATGACTTTCTCCCCGCGAGCAATCATCGCGATGACAACTCCCCCGGGAAGAGCCAACTCCTTGACGAGGCGACCGGCTGCTCGAGAGTCCTCGGTGACCGGGTAATCCAGCACTTTTCCATCTACATGGCGAAGAGAACTGATCTCCAGAGTAACCGGGGGTTCCGGCTCGCGAGGTTGCTCCAGCCCAAGCCATCGAGCCGCCGGCGCGAGACTAATTCCCTGGATGATTGCCGAAACCACCACGATGAAAAACACCACGTCAAACAGCAAGGACGCCTGCATTGAGATCTCCGGAGTGGCAAACATCAGCGGAAAGGTCGCCAGGGTAATTGGAACGGCTCCCTTGAGGCCGACCCACGACAGAAAGCTGAACTCTCTCCAAGTGAACCGAAACGGAAGCGCGGACAGCATGACTGCAACCGGACGGGCTATAAAGAGTAGCACGAGGCCAATCAAAATTGCCTTTGCGCTGACGTCCCACAGCCGGCTCGGAAAACACAAAAGTCCCAGGGTTACGAACATGACAATCTGGGCGAGCCAGGCGATCGCGTCATGAAAACGTCGAATCCCCTGCTGGAACATCAGCTGTTTGTTTCCGACCACCACGCCCGCGAGATACACGGCCAGGAAACCGCTGCCACCCAACTGAACCGCGAGTCCATAGGTCAAAAGGCAACACGCGCTGACGAGCACCGGATACATTCCCGTCGCACCCAGTTCGATACGGTTGACCACCCAGACGGCCGCGTAGCCTCCCAACAGCCCCAAGGCGGTGCCGACGAACATCTGCTTGGCAAACAGCCATAGCAGCCCTGGGCCGAATGTCACGTGCCCCAATAAGAGTTCAATGCAGCCAATCGTCAGAAAGATCGCCATGGGATCGTTGGAAGCACTCTCAACCTCAAGAACGGCTGATATCCGCTTCGGCAGCCCAACGCCCCCTCCACGGAGAATCGCGAACACCGCAGAAGCATCGGTGGAGCCAACAATACCTCCAAGCAGGAGCCCTTCTAACAGGGATATATTCAGAATCCAGGAAGCCGCAACGCCCGTGATCAACGCGGTTACCAGAACGCCAACAGTGGCCAACAGAACGGAAGGCTTCCATGCCACACGGATGGCCGCCAGAGACGTGCCAAGGCCTCCGTCAAAGAGGATCATAACCAGCGCAAGTGTGCCGATTGCATGAGCCAGACGGTAATCCTCGAACTCCAGGCCACCGATCCCCTCCGAACCGGCCAACATTCCTACCAGGAGGAACAAGACAAGCACCGGCATCCCCAACCGGGTGCCCAGTTTGCTGGAAACAATGCCCAGCAGAAGCAGCAAGCCACTTACGAGAATTATTAAATCAATTATAAACATTCACAAACGCACCAATTACCACAACGAGAGCTTTCGAGAGGACATGGCCACCGATCACCGCCGCCGAGCGCCCGACAGGCTACGTTGGCTCGGTGAAGTTGGCAACGACGGGGGTTCAGGATTGGCGTTCAAGTGAGTGCGACCGGGGTGCGCTTGCGCCAACTATTTGGCAAAAGTTTGCACAGCCATCCCACAGGCTGACTGATCTTGGGAAAAAGGTGCCGATTTCCTCGAAATCGGAGGGCATTACCACCCGGAGTGCGTTGAGAGTTTTGGGTATGTTTTCCTGGGCGGATAATTCTGGTGTTCAATCTAACGGCTGCTGTCCCACAGGATAATTCATCCCATGCCCGGCAAATATGCCTGCTCTGGCCGCGCTAAGTATCGGAAGCTGACCCTCGGCTGTCCCATAGCGCTGCAGCAGATCTCAACGCATCCCATTTCTGCCACAGCGCAGCTCGCACGAGGGTGAAGAGCCGACTGAAGCTATGAGCCCAGTTCGAGAGAGAACGCCAGATAGCGCAGCAGCAGATAGACCAGCAGCGCCGTCCACACCTGCCAGCGCACGGCGTTGGCGCTGGTGCCCAGAAAGTCGGCCAACTGCAAGGGTCTGCTTGATCTGCTTGAAGAACACTTCGATCTGCCAGCGGCAGCGGTAGAGTTCGACGATGCTGTCCGCGCTCCATTCCAGATTGTTGGTCAGGAAGACCATCTCCACTTCCTTGCCCATCCACCTCCACCAGCGCCACGATCCGGCGCATCAGTTCCGGATAAGTCCTTGCGCGAAGCCGGGGTCGTGAGCCGGATCAGACTCGTCGCGCAGGATCTTGCCCGTCGGCTTCACGCTGGTAGCGGCGCACCACCTTGAATCGCAGATTGTCCTTGGCTCGCGTCACCCAAAACACCCTTCGCACGCACAGGTCGGCCAAATGGGCGAAGTCCACGTAAGCCTTGTCAAATATGACGATTTCGCCGGCCTTGATGCCCGCGCAGAGTTCCCGGGCGCGCTTGGCGTCGTTGTGCCGGGCGGTGTCGACGATGGCAAAGCGCGGCAGAAAACTTTGCAGGTCCAGCCGCAGATGGCACTTGGCGGCGGCCTTGCGCCGGCGATGTCTCGCCCAGTCCATGCACGAGGCGATCAGCTGAATCGTGGTCGAGTCCACCACGTGAATGGCGCGCTTGAATTTGCGGGCAAAGCGCTTGCCGGCCTTGCCGCTGACAAATCGCGGCGAGAGGTTTCCCAAATGCTCGAACACCGCCCAGAAGAGCTTCTCGGCCATCTCCGCCGAGTCGGACCTTGTTGGCGTGCGACAGATTGTTGCGGGTGGGCGGTGTCGCGCCCCGAATGCTGGACAGCGGGCCGGAGTGCAGTCGCAACGCGTCGCAGACATCGTTGAACCCGATGCTATGGGTCAGTTGCGCGAAGAGCAACGACAACGACGTGGCTCCAGGCACTGAAGGTGCGCACCTTCTTATCCACTCCCGTCTCCCGGGCCAACTTGGACACCAGGAACTCGGGAATGAGATTGCAAATCTGCCGCAGGAGATTGAGCTTTGAAGCCGGCTGGAACGTTCTGGTTGTGTTTTTTCATCCCTGCCGTGTGGCAGGGCCACACGAAACGTTCCAGCTTTTTTCACATTCCTATGGGATGGCTGTGATTTTACTTAAACGGCTCCCGTGAGGTGCGCATACGGTGGAGCAGTGCGCAATCGCAAATCCTCCACGGGACCGCCGATGGTGAAATGGTAAAGGCTTTGCCAATCGTGTCCCGTCAGGCCGAGCGCGCGGTGCAGCACGTCGTCGAAGTAACAACCGATGCCGGTGCCGCGAACCCCGGCAGCCTCGGCTGCCAGATAGAGCGCCTGACCGATCATTCCGGCTTCCCAGAACATTTCCCGGTAAGCCGCCGCGCCGTGCTCCCGCAAGACCGGTTCGAACCGCGCCAGCATTCCCAGGCTGAACGCTCCATCGGCGGCAATATCCTGATGGCAGGACAGCGTGCGCGCGAAATCACGCAAATCGCCCCGGCCCAACCGGTACAGCGGTGACGAGGTGACTGAATCCGTCACCGCTTCCCATATGAGTTTTGCGTGGAAAGCCTGTCGCAAAACCTCCGCATCCGCCGGAGCACGCAGCCAAAGATACAATCCAGGCTCCAGTCCAGTGACGCGATGCACGAACAACACCAGATGCAAACGCGGCGGAAAGGGCCAGCCATCGAAGGGCGGCGCGGAGCGTGCGGGGCAGCGTGGTATCGAGAATGGCCAGGAAGTTATCCCGCGAGAGGTGGGTGACCCCGTCGAAATCAACCGCACTGCGTCGCTGGCGAATCAATCTGACCGGCGGTGTGGCCACAGGTGGGGGGCGACGGCGGAGACCACGCCGGCCAGTCTCCGTCTCTCAATGGTTTCGCGCTCTCGGAAACTTTCGTTCCGAGGCTCTAATGGCTTCATCAATCACCGGCCACTCGACTTGGGAATCGCTCAACCGATTGGCGCTTCCGAACCATTCGATTCCCGGGTCCGCCGCGGGCGACAGAGGTTTCGCGGCGGCTTCGTTGACGCTCACCCGGACGAGCAATTCCGGAGTTTCCGGTTCCGCGTCCAGCAAAATCTTGCGGCGCGATCCAAACCGAGCAACTGCGGCGAGGCGCGCGTCGTCCCACTCCGGCAGGAGCTGCACGCGCCAGCCCAACGTGCTGGCAGCGAAACGAAGCGCCGCGAGCGCATGTCCCACGTCATGCTGGCAATAGCGGAACGCCCGTTCGCCGTATTTCCAGGCCTCGCGCCAGGTAATGGAGGTCAGCCCCACGTGGAATCCGTCCACTGTCGGACGCAGCGACCTGGCGGCCAGCGCGCCCGTTGTTCCAAGGCGTGTTCCAAGGGCGCGTAGTGATAGACACCCGCGCCACCTGGAAGCCATCGAGCCCGGGCAGGACGGCATAGGCTTCCGTTGGATGCAGGTTGCCGCTGGACGGGTTCATCCGCAGATACCAGCTCGAATCGGCAATCTCCTTGCGTGCGGAAAGCCCCAGAGACAATTCAAAGAACAAACTCAACGCTCCGAGCGTGAGCGGTCGCGGCGTCACCGGCGCCGCGCCGAACAAGCGAGGCCGCAGGGGGCGTTTCGTCCCGACCGGTCAACGGCAGCCGGAACGCGGGGCGCCGGTGAAGCGGCGGAATGGGTTTGGCTGGGTCGCCCAGTCCAAGCCGCCCGGACCGTTGGCATAACGCTCGGGCTGATGCTTGGTCCGTTCGTGATAGGCGATGATCTCAGCAGTGGCCCCGTGCTCAGAGGTAAGGTTGGCGTTGGTCGATTTCAATTGGTGGGAACACGATAGACCATTGATGGCAGTTTGCGCTTTCTTTGTTCAGGCGGGGGTTCCGGGAGGGTTCGGAACTTGAGGCGGCGGGACGAATCTGTCAGCCAACTCTGGGGCAGGGTTTATGACGATCCCTCAATCATCGCGGCGATCGTATTGAGCGCGTTACCTTCCAATCGATTGTTTACGAAGATTAGCGTCTTCTTCTTGGTGCCGCCCGTCCTACCCACTTTGATGAGCTCCGCACCTGCTTCGCGCGCCTCCGCGTTCACTTCCTTCGTCTGGTCGTAGGGCTGAAAGGTTTTAACGGCATCGTCATACTTCCGGCCGGGTGTTAACAAGAAGCCAGACAAACCGCCGCTGCCGGACGGCCCCCGTGCGGCGGGCTTGCTCAACATCCGGGTTCATTCGAGGCAAGACTCGAACGAGCCTTCAGGGCTGGACCTTCAGGGTTCACGGCCTCTGTTTCTTTCACCCTCTTAACAGGTTCTTTCAGAAGCATGACATCCTTTTCGCTCAATTCGGTCCGGTAGTAATCAACCACACGAACGGCATTGTATCCGGCGACATGATGATATCCCTCGCAGCAATGGCTCTTGAGAAAATCCCGCACCCTTCGACGTGATATTTTCAGTTTCCTGCAATCCAACTGTTTGTAAACGGCCTCAATGGCCCTTGTCAGGGGTAGTTCACCCCGCTGCTCGGCTTCCATCGCGTTCCAGGAATGGGTTTTTCCATGTACGGTTTTCCAACGCTTTGCCATCGTAGGATCCTTCTGGTTTATGGGGGACTGCGGAAGCACGGACGCGCTCAGGACCGATCGTGCGGGAATCCGCTGGGCAAACCGCCAATGAGAACGGTCCTCAAGCAATCCGACCGTTTTTTCCAGGCATATGTGATCTCCGCTATCGCCGCATCGTAATGCATGCGCTTATAACTTCCACGGCCTTCTTTATAGTGGCTTCGCGCGTGCCAACCTTTTTCAGGCTCGATGTGATCACCTCAATATTGGGCCCAAGGTCAATGCTTTGGACATCGGATACTGCAGCCTCCCCACGGCATGGCTGAATCGACGAAAGTCTTCAGGCCGGGATTAGACAATGAGGAGTTGTCGAGGGTGGCGTTTCTCACTGCGACCTCCAATCCCGGCTGCTGGGCCGCTGCGGCAGCGGAGGCTTGCATTCAATTTCCGGCATCGTGAAAGCCACGCCGTTGCCGGGCTTGGTCGGTTTCGCATTCATGCTGACCGGGCGCTGAAAAGTTGGTTCAGCAGCAGCAGCAGCCTCCTTCTCGACGGCGGCCCTCGTCGCAGCATCGAAGCGCCGCCTTTGCCTGAACAAGGCTCATCGGTTTGGCAGGTGCAGGATAACTTCGGGACGCATGTCTTGCTGCATCGCCCAGGGCATCGCGGCTTTGCGCGGTCTGGGTGAAAATCTTAAGCATACCATTGGTCAGCCAAGCCTTCCCTGCAAGTGCCCGCTCCCCACCAATGTCGGCTTTTATTATTTCGTACACCTTGCATAGGCTGTTCCAGTCGCCGATTTTGAAAAAATGCAGGGCCTCGGCCACGGGTTGGCACCGAATTGCCGCCCGCCTCATCTGATCCATCCCATTGACTGTTTTCGTTTCGACTGGCTTGCCCATGCTGTCGATCACAGTCGGACTGCCAGATAGCCTCGATCTGCATTCCAAGCGGCCCGACTCGAAAAAGGCGATGGGACGGAAGCCGTCTGACATCACTCGCGCAACACCTTCGACATGGACTTCTCTGAATATCGGTTCACAAAAAGCGGCAATGTCGTTGAGCCTTGCCAGCAGGACTTTGGCTCTTTCGTACACATCTGCGGCTTCCGCTGTCGCTTCAAAGTCCTGGGACGTGAGGTAATAGTGATCACCATCCGCCGATGTCCGAGGCGTTCTCCTATCGCGACGGCGACATTTACATAGTTGGCGGCGCGAACTCCGCCGGGCAAGCCGCAATGTATTTTTCCAAGTTCGCTCGCAAGGTCACGATGCTCGTGCGGGGGAGTGCGCTCTCCGATTCGATGTCGCAATACCTGGAAAACCAAATCGTGGCGACGAAGACGGCCGCAATGTTTACCGTGCAAGCTGAAGGTGCCGCCGGGCTCGCCTACCAATGGCTGCGTGATGGCCTCCCGATCGGCGGAGCAACCGACCCTGCCTTCACGCTCCCCTCCGCACAACCCGCGGATGCGGCGCCTTACTCCGTCATTGTCGGTACCGGGCGGCGATTCGGTCGTGAGCAAAGTTGCCACCTTGAACATTACGGCACCGCCGCGGCTTTCCGTGACGCGCGTGGCGGGCCATATCGTGCTCTCTTGGCCGACATCGCCAGGCGGTTTCAGCCTCCAGTCCCTCGCCGCCTTTGCTGCGGGAACCAGGTGGGAGGACGCCACCGCTCCCGCCACACTATCCAACGGCCAGAACGTCGTGACGTTGCCGACCACCGAAGCGGTTCAATTGTTCCGGCTTAAATACGAACTCGACGCAATCTGGAAGGACGCGCTCGGCGGCGTATTCAAATGCACGGTGGCGGGGACGCCCGGAACTTGGAAGCAGATGCTGCCGGCGGCCATGACCGCAGATCCGTCGGCCGGAACCATCCCCAACGGAGGCCACCTGCGCCGTCCTTGGCGTCGGGCTGGCGAATCCTGGCTCCGCCGCGTTACGGATGATGCTGTAATAAGAGCCGGCCGGTTTCACCTTGAACACCCCAATCCGTTCGGCCATGCTCCCACCATGCGAAAAGGTGAATTCTCTAGGAGTTCAATGAAAACTCATGAAAAAGGCAGTCGTCCGCTAAGCGTCAACAAACAGCCTTCTAATAGTGGCGACTTGCGTAGCCGCGTCTTGGGCATACATGGCAAACCTTTACCCCAAGCTACCGCCCTTCTGGGTCAAAAGAGTCTCGAACGCGACCTCGCCCGACAGTTTGAGCAACAGAAGGCGCAGCAAGGTCAAGCTAATAAAGACTATCGAAAGATTTTGGGGCCGATTATTCAACTGGTGGGCCAAGACAAGTCCGCTGTATCCGCGTTTCGCGCCCGCCAGCGACGAATCGCGCAGAATCGCCAGGTAAAGCTCTTTCTACCGGAGTTGCCTGAAGTAGAGACTCAGATTAAGAGCGGCTCGATCACTACGGTTGTAGCACCACCCTACAACTATGGGTGGTTAACTGGGGGTCCTGGCCTAACTGTCGATGAGGGAGCCGTTTTTGGAGACTTTTCTAAAGAAAAAGGACGACTCAGCGCCGGCTTTAAATTGTCAAATGGGGCGACGAGCATTTCAGTCGGTCTTGGTGCCTATTTTCGTCCTTTATCGATACTGTGTTATGTAAGATTCACCGCATTTGTGACTTACAACTATTCGTGGTTCGATTCGGCCGATTTTTTGACCGCGCATAATCATGCGACCATCGGCTTCTATATTTCGAGCGTTAACCTTAGGGGCCAAGATCCTCGTGTTGATTTCGATGGCAGAACACCACTTTGGAGCGATGGTGTAAGTTGGCTGGAGGAACATTCTGACTCTAATAGTGCTCTCTTACGCAATCCGCAAAATGAAGCCATACTCGTAGCGTCAAGTGAGCGCCACTACTTTGTATGGGTCTGGGTAAGCACATGGGGAGACGCGACAACGTCTGACACATTTTTTGGGCGCTTCGTGAGTCGATCAAATTCGGATCTATTGGTGTACATTCCGTTTATGGTGTTCCAGCAGTTGTAATGAATCCACTCGTTAGAATGCCAACTGCTAGTCTCCCAAAAGGACCTTGCAGGTAAGCGGAAGCGCGGGGCGGCCGTCCAAAGCAACTATGAAAACCCAGACCCTCCACAGCGGTTGCTGTCCCGGTGAACACAGCAGTGGGGGTAAATGTCTGGTCGGGTGCATCGATCGCATGGGTAATGGGCGGATCCGATGTTTGCTCGTGGAGGAGGTCTACAGCCGTGCTGGAAGGCGGCGCAAAGACTGAAAGTTAAACTGGCCGCCGGCACGGCGATGAGAAAGAAGACCGTGATCGCCCTGGCGCGGCAACTGGCCGTGGACCTGTGGCGCTGGCGCACGGGTCGTTGCACGATGGCGGAACTGGGCTGGGTGGCAGCGTAAGAATGCCCAACCCTCAACCCTCCATTTTGAACCTTTAACCCACTTTGATTCCCGTCCCAAAACGCGTAGTGAATGTCGGTAAAGCCTTTGCGATCGGGCGAGTCCTGTCCGTAGTCTCAGCTGGTGTGGCGCAAGCCCACCCGTCTGTCAGATGGGACGGACTCCCCGGTCGCCGCTGTCATCCAAGAACGACACCATGGGCGTTGGGTTTGATCCCAACTGTCCGGATAGGAGTAGGTGCGTGGCGCAAGTCGGCCAACACAAGTGAAAGCGGCGGCACCGATCAGGCAAAGACGACCAGTCACGGCGTGACATACGGACAGGCCCTCCAACCCCGGCGACAACCTGCCGGTTTGGCGGCTCGACCGGCTGGGCCGCAGCCTGCGGCACCTGGTCGATCTGGTCGAAGACCTCCGCCAGCGTGGGATCGGTTTCAAGTCGATCTGCGATGACGCTATCGACACCACCACGGCCAGCGGCGAACTTATCTTTAACGTATTCGCCAGCCTGGCCCAATTCGAGCGCCGCCTGATCCAGGAACGGACGAAGGCCGGTCTGACAGCGTCGCGGGCACGGAGTCGGAATGGGGGACGGACACCGATTCCTGTGGATCATCCGTCGGTCGTGACAGCCAAGAAGATGCACGCCAACAAAACCATGCCGGTGGCGGACATCTGCTGCACGCTCAGGATTTCAAGGCCGACGTTGTATCGGTACTTGGCCCTGAAGTGAACGTCGGAAGCGCCGCAGATTTCGCGATCGGGGATAGGTGGTGAGGGCATCGGGAGAGTAGGTAATCACCCGTATGGTCAAAACGCTAATGCGGCCTCTCGGAAGTAGAACCGAAGCAGGCCTCCCAGACCTTCCCGGCTGTGGATCTCCCCGGACGACTCTCCAATCCGATCCACCGGTGCCGGAAACAGGATCACGTTGCCTTTCCCTTGGTGGTTCACCATATCCTCGATCGTCGGCCCTGTCGTCTCATGGACCAGCATCGACCGGCTCTTTGAACCATCGAACTTCCTGGCGACCAACCTTCGGTGCCACCCAAGAATAGTTTCAGGCCGGACGATCTGAGCCACCTCCTCCAGGGCTCTTCGACCCAGGCGCTTGCCGATCTCGGCCAAGCTCATGCGCTCGGGGTCTGTCAGCCGCAGACGTCCCTTGAGCTGGTTTCGGAGGATGCGATTCTCAGTGGCCAGATACTCGTTGCAAACAAGGAGCTCCTGATCAACGGAGCCGGTGATGTGGGCGAGCAGTTTCTTCCAGTTCATCGGGGCAGAGTGAACCAGCCATCAGGCCGCTGTTCAACCGTCCGATGGACTCACAAGTGATTGTGGATTGGTGCGTTCGAGCATTTTGACCTTACGAGGTCGAAATGCCGTTGGATCATGTTCAAGTAGACGCATGCGCTGGAAGGCCCATTTGGTGCAAGCTAATCAGATAGGTTGCGCCGTGACTTTCCGCGAAGAGCGCCTGGTCCTGAAACCACTCCCGGGACGCAGTATTGGGCGTTACACCTTACAACTTGCGGTTTCAGATATTTGACACCACCGAAGTCCACCAGCCCCACACACCGATGCTGGCGGCACCGGCCTCCGAACCGAAAACCAGGCGCAGCAAATGGGGAATGACTAAAGAGTGCCATCCTGCGGCTAAAGCGCATTGGCGGTCTTGGCCTTCGCCCACTGCTTCCTCATCGGGCGCAGCCTGCTCAGCCCTGGATGCCTTCAGGAAATGCGACCCGGTTGTGGGCGGCCCAACGGTGCAATCTCGCCGTCCGTATTCCCCAGCGTCACCGCTCGATGCCGCTGTCCTTCACCAGCAGAACATTGACTGCTCCCAAAAAAGCTCTGGGTTTGGTGTCGACGACCGCTGTCAGCGCCCTCGCCCTCGCGATTTGCCGAGCGGAATCTGGGCTATAACGGTAGTGCCTTTGCCCTTTGCGGATGTGATGTCGAAACTTCCGCCGACCATTTCCATTCGTTCTCTCATACCGAGCAGTCCGAGACGGCCTCTTGTTTTGGCATTCAAGACGCGCTCCGGGTTAAAGGATTTGCCGTTGTCGACTATTTTCATGCAGATGCAGTCCGGCAGTTTCAGGATGTTCACTTCCGCGCGGCTGGCTTGAGCGTGGCGGGCGACGTTGGAAAGCGATTCCTGCGCCACGCGATAAAAGACCGTGCGTTTGGCGATATCCAGTTGTTCAACTGCCGCAACGGCCTCGATGTGAACAGTGATGCGTGTCCGGTTGGAAAACAATTTTACGAACGAATGCAGAGCGGGTATTAACCCGAGGTCGTCGAGCACTGGCGGACGGAGTTCGCGCGCGAACTCATGCACGACATCCACCGACTTTTCGACGAGTGTTTGGGTGTGCGCGATGCTGCGCTCAAGTCCCTCGGTTTTGAGCGCGGCCTCCTTTCGCAAGGTAGCCAAGCGGAGGTTGATACCGCTCAAAGTCTGCGCGATGACATCATGGAGTTCGCGGCTGATTCTTTTCCGCTCATCCTCCTGCGCGTCGAGAACCTGGTGGGTCAATTGCCGCAACTGTTCATGCAACTGACGCGATTGCTCCAATAGCCGCCTTTGGTGTTGCTCACTTTGCTTGAGGCATTTTTCCACGGCTTGCCGGTGGAAAATTTCCTTTTGCAGCTTCCGGTTCGATTCGGCGAGCACGACGACACGACGCTGCGATTTCTCCGCGGTCTTGCGTTCGGTGATGTCAATGTTCACACCAGTCATCCGGATGGGCTGGTCGAACTTGTCTTTGAAAGGCTGCCGGAATCGCCCGTGGCGGCCTTCCTCACCATCTCCGCCAATGCAACAGGGTCAGATTTTGCGGCATTGTAGCAGGCAGGGCAATAATTCCGCGTGATCTGCCGTCCCTCGACGATGACCGTAAGGTGGACGGTGGCGATCTGTTTCTGGCAGTTTTCGCAAAGCATCGGCTTCTGAATCCGGGCCTGATTGTACGCCGCAGGTTCCCAGAAAAGGTATACCCTTGGTCCTCGCGTATTCGATAGCCCACAATGCTCCAGCCGTATTGCGGTACGGGCTGGCTGGCACGACCCAGATGCCATGGAAACTGGTGAAGATACCCGGGTCACCCGCCACGATGTTCTCGGAAGGGAGCCAGAATCCTTCAAGCCGAAGGTCAACCTTGGACCGCGCCAATCCAAAGCAAAGGTCGATGGCCCTATGTGCGAGCACATCCCGGTTGAAATCGCCAACCAGTGCGATGCGCGCCTTCCCCGGTGTGCGGTCGTGTGAGTCAGTGTATGCGACTTGAGTTTGAGACTCAGAACCGAATGAGATCGTCGCGGTGAAGAACCCTTCATTTTGCGCAGAGCGTATCGTAGCGGTCGGCGAGGGTGGCTACGCCAACCTCCACCTGAGACGCTGGGCTCCGGTTCGGTGCACTGTGTGGTTCGGCCCGCTGCATCTACTCATCGAATTACTCCCGCAGGAATCCGCTCAAACGAGTTCGAAATGTGCCTGCTCTCTCCAACATGCCAGGCCGTGACGGTGGCCCGCCGAAACAGGCGCAGCAACTCGCGGTGTGACATCCAACCGCCGCATTGGCAGCGTCGAACACTTCCCACGTACTGCCGAATCGTGGGCAGACGTGCCTCCGGGCATGCAACCCAGATTCGAACAATGCGCAAGACCGAGCCGCTGGGGTCTGCAAGAAAGCGTTCCAAATCCGCCCTTTTGGCAAGTGGTCATCACATTGCCGATGTTTCAACCTCCATCGTCGCGGGTCCGGCGCAAATTGGAGTTGGGAGCCGCGTTTCCGGTGCCTGCTTGTCTCGTTGCTTTCATGAAACTTGAAAAGCCGCGCCGTTCTGGCCGGGCAAAGCGTTTCGGTTCGCGAGACTACAAATAATACTGACGACCTGCAAGGCATGTAAACGGGCGGAGATGGGTCGCCACGGCGCTGTTCGGACGATCGACACAGCAGAGACCCGGTTAACCACGTTGACGGGCCCGGCGGATGTGGCCAGAGTGTTCCGATGGGCCGTCCCGAACCCGTTCTCCAGCCCGTGGCCAACCTAAAGCAGGAAGATGAAGCGCGAATGATCCCACAGGATAGCGGCAACCCTGGCACATTCGTCATTTCCGACGCGGACACCCTCGCGTGCATCAGGCGCCACACCGCGTATTTTCTGGGTCGCGGTGCGTATCGACACATCGAAGTCGCGTTGCCGGTAGCGCAGCGCGAGCGCTTTGAGCGTCGAATCAACGCACGCTACCGCGCCTGCGGATGTTTCGAGAGCGCAATCGCCGTTCTGCTGACCGTCGCCGCCTTGGTTATTTGGAACGTCGGATATTCCACGCAGCCGGGGTATGCCTGGGACGACTTCGCGCTCGACGTAGTCATAGCGTTGCTGGCGGGGGCCGGGGGCAAGGTGTTGGCGATGGTGCGCGCGCATTTTGCCCTTGCGAGCACGCTGCGCGAATTGGAGAGCGCCTTCGCGGTGCACAACAATGAAGGAGAACTCAATGAGCGCATGTCGTGAGTTTCAGAAGTGGTGGCGTGAGAACATCCTTATTCCCGTCATGGGGGCGATGACGAGTTGGGTGCAAGCGTGCCACGAATACCGTCAGATGGTTCGCCGCGAAGTTAGCCGCCCGATGGAGCAGTGGGTTTCGCAGGCGCAGCAAGTGTGCAGCAGTTGGCCGTGGCCGTTCAGCTGGCTTTGCACCATGGTCGTCACCGTGATCCGGATCGTGGTGTGGGTGATCGAGATCATCGTCGAGTGGGTGGTATCCATCGTATGCGAGGTGCTGGCCGTCGTCGTGCAGATCGTGCTTCGAATAATTTCGATCATCGTCGAGTTTGTCGTTTCCTTCTTCGTCTGTCTTTTTACCGACTTTGAAGGCTGGCTTAACGCCTTTTACGAGCTGCACCTGGGAATACTCGACCTCGCGGAAAGCGTCATCGACCTGGTCGGCTCGCTTCTCGATGCAGTGCTTGGGATTATCGAAAGCCTCGGCAACCTGCTGGAGAACCTGGTAATCGCGGTTGTGTCGATCATCCCGTTTTTCGGGGAGCTTCTCGGCCGCGCGCTCGCGGGCTTGATCCGCTTCGTGTTCGGGATCGTCCGACGGGCGGTCGAGATCGTGCGCGACGTGATCGATCACGCGCAGGATATCGTCCTTGGAATCTCGCGTTTGGATGGGTGCAGGATCGCAACCGGCGGCATGGGACTCGGCACCGATATACTCCAAGTTGGTTTACTGGGTCTCAACCTTCCGCTCGGCTGGCTCGGGGGAATACGCGATTCGTACGTTGCCGGCAGTCTCAGCAGCAATCCGCCGGATGACGACAATCTCACGCGCATTATCGATACGCGGCTGGTTCGCCTGTTCGACGGCGATCCGCAGGGTTTGCGGCGGGCGCGGGCGCGCGTGCGCCTGCTATCGCGCCCGATGGGATTGCCCATTCTGCTTATGCCGTCGCGGTTCTATCTCAATTCACGCTCGACAGCTGTCGATCTGCGAGCGCTGCACAACAATGGGCTGTTAAACCTGTACACCGCCATCGGCGGCCCGAATGTTTGCGACGGCCGCACCGTGCTCGACTTCGCGCATTGGGAAACCGTTTATGGCGACACGGGCGTCTCGGTGACGCGCCGCGATATTGACCTCTTTCTGAGCGACGGTCCGATGGCGGTTCCGCCGTTCCGGGTGTACGCCATTAAGCAGGCGCTCTTCGAGCGCCATCTCGAGGTGGCGCGGCGCAAAGGCTACGAGCTCGGGCTCGAATTCACATGGAGCCGTATTCAAAACTACGAGGTGCGCAACGCCGACGAGTTTCCTTTCGCAGAAGGCGCCCAAACGACAATACTCACCCGGATTGGGCGCAGTGGCGGCGGTGCCGACAATCTCTGCCAAGTGCCCGCACTAGCAATTCATCGCTACTTGGATCGTCCGACGGGCAACGGCCTAACGAGCTGGTTCCGGCCACCGGTCGACACCGGCCCGAGCGGCGTTTCGCTCCGCGACCGCACTCCTGAATATGTATTTCGCTGGGTGCTTATCCACGAACTTGGCCACTACTTCGGCCTCGATCACGCTGGTCATAGCGGCCTCGAAAACATCATGTACACCAACGACCCGGCGGAGGGGTTGAGTCCAGTGACCGGAGGCACATTCGCCGAGTTCATCGTGTTTTCCGGCGAGCCGCACTTCACGCCGGGCGATGCGCGAGTCGTATGGGATTGGCTGACGACGACGGCACGCGCGTGCGTGCGCGGCGGATAAGCGTTCGGCGCGTAGAGTGCGTGCAGAAGATCACCGATGCTGAGACTCGGGCTGCCCTCAGTTAACCTCAGATCAAATTCGACCAATTGGTCGAATTTGAGGTTCGAGCATCGGCGCCGGCCACGGCTGTAATCGTTCATTACGCATATTTGGCAAATCTGCCGGTGATCTTCTGTACGGGAGATTTGTTGGCCCAGCCCTGATGCTCACCGCCGATTCTTGCCGGGTTTGTTTTGTCCGTCGGCCCAGATCGAACCCAAAAGATGTGCCCGCACAACTTCCACGCACAAGCGCATGAGGAAGTGAGATTTGCAGCGGCTTGCCGGGATTTGTCAATTTCCGGCAAACCCGATTGCGGCTGGCTGCAAACCGGAACGAAGTTGTTCAAAAAATAAAATATATGAATGGGTTGTAGGATTGCGTCACCATAGCCGCCAGGGATGCCCACAACAGGCCTGTGCAGACAACGGCTCGTTGCCAGGACAACCTCCGTGTCCAATCCCAACTTTGGGGGGCGAGCCAAACAACCACCGCTGCGAGCGCAAAGCAGCCGAGGTAGCAAGGCGAGTAAAGCAACCCTCCCACCAGCGCTGTCCCCGGATGTGCAGTTCCGACTCCAAACAGTCGGCCGACGAACGCCAACGCGGAGGGCAAGTGCCCCCACCCGGCGAGGTGCAATTTGACTACAACATCTCACTCACATCCGCCGCGTCAGGGGACGCGGCCTACAAGCCGAAGCTGCACGGTTTGCGCCGGTCCGGCTTGCAGGCCTGGGACCGGGATGGGCTCTCCTCCTCGGCAGCGATGCGGAGCCACTCCCGATTCCCCATTCCCGGCAGCCTCGCTTATCGAGTCCTTGAACCAATCCCTTAGAGGCATGAGAATTCGGGCTTAAGAACACCGCGACCCGCCATGTCTCAGACCAGGATAGCCAACCGCCAATGAACGCGAATAAACTCTAATCCGAATCAACTCGATCCCGATCGGGTAGCGCTGACGCGGGGTGAACGCGAGGCCAACCGATGCCTCTTCAGCGAATGTTACGGACCAAATCGCCGTTACGCGGGGCGCGGGAACAAGACGCGCACGGTACTTCCCATCCCCAGCCGGCTTTCCACGTCGATCCGCCCCCCGTGCGCTTCCATAATCATCTTGCACTGGTACAGGCCCAGGCCGGTACCCTTCTTCTTCGTGGTCTGGAAAGGGCGGAAGAGGGAATGCGCAATGAACTCGGTTGTCATCCCGCAACCGGTATCGGTCACCTTGAGCTCCACGCCGCTGGTCTTCGGCGCCGTGGCAACGTGGACGGTGCCATCACCATGAGTCGCCTCCAGTGCGTTCAACACCAGGTTCGTAATGACGCTCAGGGCGTGATCCGGATCGATTTGGATCTCGGGCAGGGGATGAAGGTCCCGAGTAATGCGAGAGCCGGCGGTATGCAGCAGCGGGTCAAGCGCCGTCTCAACCAAACGGTTTAGATCCGCCTGTTGCGGGTTGAGGTCCAGACCTTTCCTGAGAAATGACAGCCGGGCGACATGGTGGTCGATGCGCTGCACGCACGCGCGCAACGAAGTCAGGGCATCGACCCGGAACTCCGGATTGTCGAAGTGCCGGGGAAGGTTCTGCAGCATGAGCGACAAAGTGGTCGCCGTGTTCTTGAGATCATGCACGAAGAACGCCGCCATAGTCTGGAACGCTCCAAGTTCCATCGCCTTCCCAAGGTCCTGAGAGAGTCGCAGCGTGAGCAGGCTGCCGGCCGCCTGTTCACCCACGCACTTTAATAAATCCAAATCTTCCAGCGTGAACGACATCCCGTTGACCCGGTCTCCAATGACCAGCAGCCCGAGCAGGCGGTTCGCCGTCACCAACGGGATCAGCCAGCGGTGACCGCCACGATCGGGAAACTGGGACGGGTTTCTCCGCTGCACCGATTCGGCCCAGGATCCTGCAGCTCGCTCCAGATCGAGTGGGACGTGTTGCTTCAGCACCTCGGCCTCGAATGCCGCGAAATCTGAATCGGCGAGCAACGGTTCCGGACGCTGATCCCTCGACAACGACGTGGAACCGCCAATATCGATGCGCGGATAATTCGTGTCGACCACCCAGGCGGTGACTGAAAGCGCTTCGAGGTTGTCGGAAGTCCAGCGAACGAGGGCGGTGCAGAGGTCAGGGACCGTGAATTGGGGTGAGAGGCGCTGGCTCAAAGTCTGCCAAATACGGCGATAGTCGTAGCGCGGACGGTGGAGATGGTTGCTGACGAAACTTCGCAGGTACTGCCGGAGCCGATCGGACCCTAACACCAGGGCCAGGATGACCAGGGCAACCAGGACAACCATGGCCTGCGCGGGCAGGGGACTGCTCGCGCCCAGGAGATCGACGCGGCGGGCCAACGCTCCCACCACCAGCAGGTAAGCGCCGGCCAGCACCAGGGCAATCGAATGACGCAGAACCGCCGGAGAAGGATAAATATCGATGGCAAACACTCGAGTGCGAAACCAGGACCACGCGACCAGGGCACAGGCGAGGATCAGCGCGCCACTGTTGAGGAGCTCGAGCGGGGGCTGGATCGAACGATCCAGCAGCGCCTGGCTACCGGTGTAAAATCGGCAGCCGAACAGCACCGTCAATCCAAGGATCGTCAGCTTGATCCGCCAGCGCAGGGTGCCGGTGGCCGATCGAAAGGTCCGTTCCAGGTTGGAAAGCACCAGCACCGCGCCCACGAGATCGACCAGGTAAAGACCGAACCCGGCCAGCCCAAGCACAGGAACCGCCGCTTCTGTGGTCGTCGCCCGGAGCTGCTCTTCGACGAGGAAAGCATGACCCCCAGTGAACAACGCGACCGGCAGCAGCAAGGCCCCCCACAGCGGCCAGCGCCAGCGCTTCAAATACTCGCCGGCGTTGCCCCGGGAATAGGCGAGGCTGAACCAGAGCCAGGGCGCGGGGATCAAGGCGAGCAGTCCAAGCCGAAAACGGGCCCAGAGGTGGATCCCGGCGTGAGACGGGTTCGCCAGCATTCCGATCGACAGCGCCTCCAGCGCGAGCAGCGACAGGCCGAGAGCGAAGGCGTAATCGGCAGAACCGCGACGGTCGCGTCGCAGGGCAGCAATCACCAGGGGCAACCCCGCCAGGGCCGCGATGATAGGAAACAGAAGCACAAGATCAACGACGGCTCTTCACCGCCACTTTCGCAAACAGGTAACCCGCGGATTCTCCAATGACACTGCGCCACCCCTCGCTATACAACCACCACCGACGCTGATCATAATCCGGCTTGGGGACGCAGATGACCCCGACGCGCGTCGCATTCCCCAAAGCCCGCTGAAACAGCAGGCGCGTCCGACGCGCGTGCGCGCCCTCGGTAAGCACATTCACGCCCGTTGGATTGACGTCCCGGGTCTGCAGGAATCGTTGAAGCGCCAACGCCGATTGAAAAGTTCGGTTACCGTAGCTTTCCGGCGCGGGCACGGCCACGAGCCGAGCGGGATCAAGGCCCAGTTTTCGAAACTGGGCAGCGCCCAGTTCGGCATACGTCTTAAATTCTGACAAATGGGAACCCCTGGTGATCGGCCCGCCGGTGATGTAGAGCGCCTGGTCCGGCAGCTGACCAAACTCGCGGATGGCGGCCTCCAGCGAGACATCCGATACCCATCCCTCCACGACCAGTGTATCGGCTTCCACCGGAGCGTTCAGCGCCAGGAACGGATGGACGGCAAGACCGCCGCCGGCAATTAGCAATCCGCCCAGGCCAAACAGGATGAGCCACCCGCGGAGCGACAAGGACCATCGCTCCTTGCGCCGCAACAGTCCCAGGCACGCGGTGTTCCTGCAGGTCATGGATCGCGCTGATGACTAGTATCCGAATGGTACGTCGCCGGGTGAGGGCACCCGGCCTACAAGAAGTATTGAAGAGCCGGTTTGTAGGCCGGGTCGACCGTCCTCATGGTTTCTTCGCGGTTCCCGTGGACGGTAGGCACACCGCCGTCACCCAATCCTGGTGACTGAGATACCACTCGACCGTACGGCGAATGCCTCGCTCGAACGTATGCGCCGGTTCCCATTTCAGTTCTCGCCGGATTTTCGTGGCATCGATCGCGTATCGAAAATCGTGTCCCGCCCGGTCGGTCACCGACGCAATCAACGCGCGAGAGTTGCCGCCCAGCTCGGGCCGAATCTCATCGATCAGGTCGCAGATATGCCGGACAATCTCGAGGTTCGCCTTCTCGTTGTTGCCGCCCACCACGTAGGTCTCACCCGGTTCACCCCGGTTCAAGACCGTCCAGAGAGCCTCCGCGTGATCGCCCACGTAAAGCCAGTCGCGGACATTAAGACCATGCCCGTAGACCGGGATTGGCTGTCGCGCGAGGATTTTCTGGATCACCACCGGGATCAGCTTTTCAGGAAACTGGTAAGGTCCATAGTTGTTGGAACAGTTGGTGATCAATACCGGCAGGCCGTACGTATGGTGATAGGAACGCGCGAGAAAATCGCTGGCCGCTTTGCTCGCCGAGTACGGGGAGTTGGGAGCGTATGGCGTCTGCTCCGTAAACTGGCCGGCCGCTCCCAGGCTGCCAAAAACCTCGTCCGTGGACACGTGCAGGAACCTGCAACCCTGACTTTCCCCGGCCCAGACGGAACGGCAGGCCTCCAGCAAGTTGAATGTTCCCACCACGTTGGTGTGAATGAACGCCCCCGGTCCCGCGATCGACCGGTCCACATGCGACTCGGCCGCCAGGTGCATCACGTGGGTGACCCGGTGCTCGCGCAGGACGCGATGGACCTCCGCAGGCTGCCGGAGGTCCACGTGTTCGAAGAAATACTTCGGATCCCGGCGCACGTCGTCCAGGTTCTCCAAGTGTCCCGCATAGGTGAGGGAATCCAGGTTAACCAGGCGCTCGATCGCATGGAAGCCGATGACCTGGCGAATGAGGTTGCATCCGATGAAGCCGGCGCCTCCAGTGACGAGTAGGTTCATAGTGGTTTGACCGGATACCGCTAACGGACTGCCCTCACCGGGCGGCTTTCAAACCCGCGCCAAGCTTAAAGCCCGAGGAGAGCCCATGCGGTGATCAGTCGATCAATCGGTCTTTGATTCATCCAGTCGAATGCCGGACTCGAACGCCTGCCCCAATCCCAGTTCCCAATCCGGCAGCGCCAGTCCGAATGTCTGCCGCAATCGCGATCCGTCCAGGACGGAATAGGCGGGCCGGCGAGCAGGCAAAGGGTATTCGGACGTCGAAATGGGAACGACCCTTTGGCATCGGCGGATGGAGGCGGGGACGCGTTCGACGATCGATTCGGCGAAATGGTGCCAGGTCGTTTCACCCCCGGCGGACAGGTTATAGGTTCCGTAGTAGGATTCGGGTTCACTTGCCTGCAGGACGCGAATCACCGCGTGCGCCGTCACTTCGGCGATCCAGCGACACCAGGTCGGAGATCCGCGCTGATCGTTCACCACTCGCAACTCGTCCCGCGTCGTTGCCAACCGGTACATGGTCCGCAGGAAATTCTGGCCCCGGCCTCCATAAACCCAGCAGAGCCGAAAAATCAAGTGCCCGCCGCCCATCATCTGAATGATGTTGTCGCCTTCCAGCTTGCTGCGGCCGTAGACGTTCAGCGGCCGCGGTTCGTCCGTTTCGAGATAGGGACAGGATTTCATGCCGTCGAAGACGTAGTCCGTGGAGTAATGTACCAGCAAGGCGTCGCGGCGGCTCGCCTCCTCGGCGAGGATGCCCGGTGCCGTCGCATTGATTAGTAGAGCTCGATCGGCCTCGGCCTCGGCCTTGTCGACCGCTGTGTAAGCGGCGGCATTGATGATCACAGTAGGACTGAGGTCACGAATGGTGCCACGAATCGAGTCCACGCTGGCCAGGTCGATCTCGGGGTAATCCACGCCGAAGACGTGGCCAAGCGGGGCGAGGGCCCGCATTAATTCGAAGCCGACCTGTCCGTTCCTGCCAATCACAAGCAGCCGCGGGGGGGGGGTAAAGTTCATGCCGAAATCGCAATCGCTTTGGTTCAGGGGACGCAGTGCATTAGCCCCGCGTGCGCTGGTTTATTTAGGTAAAGTTTGCCACGTGGCAAATCGGCCAGTCTCACCCCGGCGCTATCCTTAGCCGAGATGATCGGGTCAGGCAACGGCCATGGGATCCCGAGGTCGGGATCGTCCCAACGCAAGATGGTCTCCGAACCTGGAGCATAGAACTCCGTGCATTTGTAGGAGAACAGTGCGGCTTCAGAGGTAACCTGAAAACCGTGTGCGAATCCCGGCGGGATATAGCATTGCCGCCGGTTCTCCGACGACAGCACTACGCTTTGCCACCGGCCAAAGGTGGGGGATGCGAGGCGTAGATCCACCGCAACGTCAAACACCTCGCCTTCCAGTACCATCACCAGTTTCCCCTGGGGCAATGGGTTCTGAAAATGCAGCCCACGCAGGATCCCCCGACGCGAGAAGGAGATGTTGTCCTGGACGAAATCAGCATGCAACCCGAGATCCGCGTAGCGCCGCTGATTCCAGGTTTCCAGGAAGTAACCACGGGCATCCCCATAAACATCGGGGTCTACCAGCATCAAACCAGCAAGATTACCAGGAGTGACTTTCATTGAGATTGGAGATTGGGGTTTCGCGGCCACGAAGATTTGTTCTGCGCCTCGTCAAAGTTCGGAAAACTATGCTTGGGACGCCTTCCACCGCACTTTTAGGACTGCTGCCGGGTTTTCCCGAGCAGTCAGATCTTTTCCTTAACGATTTGTTCGAGATATTGCCCGTAATCGCTCTTGGAGAGAGGTTGGGCGAGCTTGAGCATGGCTTCGGCGTCAATCCATCCATTCCGAAAGGCGATCTCCTCCGGGCAGGCGATGCGCAATCCCTGTCGTTCCTCCAGGGCCTGGACATAGTTCGCAGCCTGCAATAGCGATTCGTGCGTGCCGGTGTCAAGCCACGCGAATCCCCGACCCAACTGTTCGACGTGCAACGTGCCGGCATCAAGATAGGCGCGGTTGACATCGGTGATCTCCAACTCGCCGCGGGCGGACGGTTTCAACGAGGAGGCAATCCGGATCACGCGATTGTCATAGAAGTATATGCCCGTCACTGCCAGGTTGGATTTCGGATTGATCGGCTTCTCGGAAATCGAGACCGGGCGGCCGTCGGGATCCAACTCGATCACGCCATAGCGCTGGGGATCGCGCACATAATAGGCAAATACCGTGGCCCCTTCCTCGCGCTCGGCTGCCCGCCGCAACCGCTCCGGCAGACCGTGTCCGTAGAAGATATTGTCGCCGAGGATCAGGCAGACGGAGGAATCGCCAACAAACTCGCGTCCGACGATGAACGCCTGGGCCAGCCCGCCGGGGTTCGGCTGCACCGCAAAACTCAATTGAATCCCCCATTGCCGGCCGTCTCCCAACAATTTTTCAAAGGCGGGCAAATCGTGCGGCGTGGAGATCACCAGGACATCCCGAATACCCGCGAGCATCAATGTCGAAAGCGGATAATAGATCATCGGCTTGTTGTAAACCGGCAACAGCTGTTTGCTCGTGACCATGGTCACCGGGTAGAGGCGCGTTCCGGACCCGCCGGCAAGAATAATGGCTTTCATTGGTGTTAATCGTTCAACGGGGTTCGGGGCCCGCGGTTATTGAATAGGAAGAGAGCAAGTCCTGGCGCTGAATTGGTTGTGCAAGGTGAAAACTGAAGCGGTTCATGACAGATGAGAGAACCCAATCAACTGCTTGAGCGGGCCATTGCGCCAGATCATACTGTCCATTATTCAGGTGACGCCATCGAAAGACTGTCTGCTGATCGAACGCCGGGGCAAAGCATTTCACGGGCGCAGCTCATGCGCGAGCCGGGCCAAAATCGGATCGGAGCGCGCGAAGCACTAAGTCCAAGTGGCTCAGCTGGAAACATTTACTGCTCGATTGCCGCCATGCTACAGTTGCGCCCGCCAAGAGACATAAAGCAGTTATCGCAACTTTGTGGAGGGTGTGAAACCCCATGGTATCACCGGTGCTAAGGCACCTGCAGGATGAACAAGCTCACCGACGGTTCGAATCGCGGGGTTCAACGGTGCCTCACAATCTGTGCACTCTTCGCAGCATTGATCCTGGTCATGTGCCAGTCTTCCCAAGCCGCCACGGTAACCCTGGCGTGGGATCCAAGCACCGACCCGGAAGTCACCGGCTATCGGCTTTACTGCGCACATTTGCCCGAAACCGAGTTCCAGGTCTTCGAAGTGGGTGGTGAAACAGCTTTCACCATCCCGGATCTGGTTGAAGGCGAGACCTACGCATTTTACGTCACGTGCTATAACACGGTAGGATTGGAAAGCGAACCGTCGAATACGATCGATTATACCGTGCCAGCTCTGCCGATATCGGAAGTGCGGATTACGCAAAGCCGCATCGATGACAATAACATCGTGATCACGTGGTCCTCAGTCGCCGGCGCAACCTACCGTGTAGTCTATAAGACGGACATCGCTGATCCCGACTGGCAAACGCTGGGCGATGACCTTACCGGAAGCTCCACGGAAACGACTTTCACGGAGCTGATACCCGCCGAGCCCGGCACTCAACGATTCTACGCCATCACGCAGGTCACGCCCTAGCCCGGATTTTTCGGGCATTCATGGATTCTTGAAGCAACTTTTTAAGGGCATGAACAATCCGGGGTCAAGAAAACCGCGTCCCGTAACCCTGAGGAAGGCGTCAAACCGCTATGAGCCTGTGCTCAGGAACGATTCTCGATCCGGAAGCCTCGCTACAGCCTGTGCTGTCGGGGACTGTGGCTACGGCGGTTTGGACAGCCGCCGCGTCGGGGGACGCGGCCTACAAGCCGGTTCTTCAATCGTTAAGCCGGTTCTTCAATCGTTCGTGTAGGCCGGGTGCCCGCACCTGGCGTCGAGCCACCAAGCCGGTTCTTCAATCGTTCGTGTAGGCCGGGTGCCCCCACCCGGCGTCGAGCCATCTATGTCCCACGTCTCATCTAAACCGCGTCGGCGCTAAAATCGATGTGCGGGCTAGTTGTGCGCATGTCGGCATCACTTTCGGATGACCCGGATGGCATAGAAACACGGGTTTATCGGGACCTCGACCGAACAGGTGAGAACTGACGATTCCGCGAGCAGATCTAGGCTCGCATTCATCCACTCGCCGACGGCCGGATCCGCCCGGTGGATGACGCGATAGGTAAATCCGGGAATCGCACTCCACGTGAGGGTTAAACCGGCCATCGACACGGTCACGTTGGCAAGCACAGGTCTCAAGGCGTCCTCGACCTGCAGCGGCACAATCGTCAAGCCAACGTTGACCTCGGCCGATTGCAACTCGCCGTCATCAGCCCGATAAGAAAACTGATCGGCGCCTTCAAAATCCGGAGCAGGATGATAAACCAGGTTGGGTGGATCACCGGACAAGGTGCCGTGGATGGGCCATTCAACCAGTCCGAAATGCAGCACATCAGTGTCCGGATCGTCCGCAATGAGATCGATGATCACCGGCGTGTTGGCTTCCGTAACAGCGCTGAAAGCCCCCGCAGTCGGCGGATCATTGACGGGTATTACTTCAATCATCCCGGCCAAATCGACAGCAAAGTCTTCCGGACCCACAATGATAAAACTGAACTCATCCACCCCGATGGAATTGGTCTGCGGGACATAGATGACCATCGGAGGTTCACCTTCGAATTGGCCGAACCTGGGTGAAGCGGTGATCCGGTACTGCGTAATTCGCTGGATTCAATGAGGCGATCGTCAAATCGATCTGAACTGGCGTATCTTCGAGCGTGGCGATCATCGGGTGCCACGCCGCCGGCGGCTCTGGTTTCAGGGGGAGTTCCTTGGAGTAATCGCTTTCCAGGCAGGCCGTGCTGTATGCCGTGACAGCCAGGTAATTGGTCCGCCCGAATTGGAGAGCTGGAATTGCGGCCAGGTTCGTATTACCCACTTCGTAGGTTGCATCGTAACTCCCCGACCTTACGCCCGCGTACAAGCGATAACCGGCAATATCCGGAGATGAGCTTGGATCCCACGTCAGAACAGGGGGTTGGCTCGCTTGTGCGATCCATGCGGCCATCACACCCGCACTCACCAGCCATGTTGGCGTCCGTTTAGGCATACGTCGGACAGGGGGAGGGAGCAGATGTGGAGAACAGACAATGGACTGGAGAGGCCATCGAATCTCTCCACCCGGACGAATGTCCCCGTCAGTGTTCAGTTGACAATACTTCCATCCAACCATCAATTCCACCGTTCAAATAAATCAAGAATATCACTAACACGCGGGAGCGCACTCGTGTCCAGCTAATTTGGCGAGACCCTTGACCTGGAGCCTTTAAAACATTAGGTATTTTGATTGCACCCCCTGTTATCGACATGCAGCTCAGGAGCCCATTTTAAGATGTTCTGCGCGCAACTATGCGCTGGCGTTATAGGCTCGAGAACTCTCGCGCCGGGCTCACACTGAGCCGATGCAAGCTTCTGCAACAATCTTCTCTCTAATCACCAGCGCATTATTACAGCTGAGTCTCCCCGAGCGCTGCGCAATTCCCCACTACCCGCCCTACGCGCGATCTAACCAGTTACGACCACTCCTCGCTCTTGAAAACCCGCCCGGTGGCCCAGGGCCCCGGGCCTACAACTCATGACTGTTTCCGATCACCATTTCGCCACCAACCTGGCGTATGCCGCACGCCATCGCGATTGACTCTGTAGGCCGCGTGCCCTCACGCGGCGCGGGGCATGAGTTATCAATCAGGCTCTTAGAGCGTATTTGAAATGCCCCAAGTGGCCTTCGCGCTGGATTCTTCCATCATTTCACTGAGCTTGAACTTGTTCCCCTGGGGCTACTACGCCCGCTCCCGGCAGGCTGCTCTCAAACTGCATATGATGCTGTCTCTACAGGGCAATCTGCCCGCCTGGCGCGCCCTCGCCCAAGCCGAGTTCCCGGACATGACGATCCTCAATCGCCTCCCCGTGCTCCGGGGCGCCTACTATGTCATGGACCGTGGCTATCGGATTCATCCGCCTTTATCCACTACGCCCGGCGGGCGGCTTCTTCGTAGCCGCAATAAACACCACGTTAAATTCCGAGTGCTCGCTTCACGGCCAGTCGACAAGACCAACGGGTTACATTGTGATCGAACCATTCAGCTCACCAGTCGGTGGTCGCGAAAGTCCTACCCCATATCGCTAAGAAGAATTCGGGTCTCGATGCGGAAACCAAGTCACCTTGGTTCTATTGACCAACCAGTTTGACGTGGCCGCAGCGGTGATCGCTCGAACTCTACCGCAAGCGTTGGCAGGTCGAACTGTTCTTCAAATGGATCAAAATACATCTGCGGATTCGCAGTTTCTACGGTCGCAGCGAGCACGCAGTGCGCGTTCAAATCTGGTCGGCCATCTGCGCTGTACCTGATGGTGGCCATCCTTCGCAAGCAGCTTAATCTACAGAAAAGTCTGAACGAAATTCTGCAAATCGTGAGCGTCAACATTTTCGAGCAAACCACTCTGCCAGAGCTGCTTGCACCAACGCTCGCGCTTCAGGAGCAAATTGTTGGTGAACGCCATGTTCAGAACTTACTCTGGCCCAATGAGTAATGTCTGTACACTACTGCGCTCGAGCGCATCCCTACCATTTCCGAAAGTCTCTCTGGATGGCCATTTCGCCGGTCTCATGCAATCAACCATCCAACGCGCGCAGCGCTTATCCTTCCAGGCAGAGATGCGCTCCTCGCGCGTCCCCATCGTTCACCGTCGCGATCCGTTCAACGAAGCCATCCATATTTCGCGGCGTCAATCGCAAAGGCAGGAACCAGTTGCCGCGCAACGTACCCGCCCGGTGGACGCTCTCAGGGCCGAGCCGTTTCGGCAGCGCTGGCCGGCTCGTGAGCCTGGCGTTGCTGACGCCACCAATGCACCAGCTTACTCAAGCCATCTTCCAAACTCACCTGCGCCTTGAATCCAAGCAGACGTTCCGCTTTCTCGATCCCGGCAAGGCGGCGGGGCATGGAATTCACTTTTCGTGCAGGACCGAATTCCGGCGGAATGGATACTCCCATGACCCGTGACAACGTGGTCGCAAGTTCCTGCAGGCTGGTTTCGGTGCCGCTAGCCACGTTAAACACTTCGTCGGTGACATCGGCTTTGGCGGCGAGGATCTTCGCCCGCGCCACGTCTTCTACAAAGACAAAGTCCATCGTTTGACTGGGGTCACCGAGGATCAGGCAGGGCTGATGCCTGGACAACCGTTCCATCCAGCGGATCATGACTTCCGTGTAAGCGCCGAAGGCATCCATACGCGGGCCATAGACGTTGAATGGGCGCAACGCGACATAGTTGAGGCCGTGCATTTCATGGAAGCTTCGAAAGATGCCTTCGGTATACAGCTTGATCGCGCCGTACATCGTGCGGTTATTGTAGGCATGATGCGTCTCAAAGGTCGGGAATTCGTCGGCATACCCGTAGATCGAGGCGGAGGAGGCGGCGACGAGCTTCTTGACTTTGGCTTCGACGGCGGCTTCGACGACATTGAGCGTCCCAGTAGCAAGGACATCATGAGCCAGGCGCGGGTCCTCGGCGCATTGCGTGATCCGGATTGCGGCTTCATGGAAGACAAGGTCCACACCCTGCATCACATCGCGCACCATCGACCGGTCGCGAATATCTCCTTCCACGAGGGTGACCCGGCCGCTCACCATGGCCGGTTCCAGGTTTTGATGCCGGCCGCGGCACATGTTGTCCAGGACGACAATTTCCTCGAGGCCTTCGGCCACCAGAAGATCCACGATATGTGATCCGATGAGTCCCGCTCCGCCGGTGATCAATGCTTTCTTGTAGTTCATAATCAGTTTACTTCGTTAAGGAATTGAGTTCACGGACGGCCACCCCCCCCCCTCACCCTGCCCTCTCTCGTCGGGGGGAGCAGGCCGTCTATTAACCTCCGAGGGGGGAGGGTGTTTAGTTGAAAGAGTAGACCACTTCGTAATTTCCGGTGATTGCCGGCAAAACGGCGTACCAGATGCCTTTGATAAATCTCAGGTCGTAGCTGAGATCGGCGCCATTCCGTCTGGCCGACAGGACCGAGGCACCATCCGGAACGGGAACCATAACTTCAAGTCCTAAAGCCTGCGCATGGGCACTCACCGTGAAGGATTGCGTGTTCGCATTCCATTGAATGGCGGAGATCGCCGAGGCGTTCCTCGCATCGAGCCAGGTCAGCAACTGCCGCGCGGAGATGACCGGCACGCCACGGCTGAGGGCCGAGGCAACGATTTCGTCGGATTCAGGCGCGCCGCTGGAGTCGGTATGGATATTAGCCACAAATGCCCCGTAATAGCCTTCCGGCCCGAGTGCGCGATCGAGCAGGGTGTCGATGGTAAACGGGTAGCTCTGTCCGGATTCATCGGTCATCTGGCTGGTAGCCTGGTAAACGTCGATGACTTGTCCTTGAACCGTCGTGAACCGCATGGGCATGCCTGACCCGGTGAAGACGCCGGGCTCATTGAGCACCCATTTCGGCGGCCAATAATAGTAATTCACGTCGAGTCGAACTCCGTAATTCAGTTCGATTTCCGCCATGGTCGTGTATCCGCTCCAGGCAATGCAATGGACCCGGTGAGTAACCGGCGACGGCAGACTGGGATACAGCAATCTCCAGGTTCCCAATTGATCCCTGAAAAAGGCGTCCAGCGTTTCCGTCGTGTAGTCGGCACAACCCGTGTTAATATGCAGGCCCAACTCAAAGCCCCGTGAATGGTAGAACGCCGCTCGGTATCGGTTATCGCACCATCGGAATCGGGATAAATGTAGGAACTGCTTCGAACGGTTTCCCATGCGTCCACGGAAGCGCCGGGCTGGTCCAGGCTGATATAATCGGCGAAGCGTCCTTCGGTGCCGTCGCTGCCGTGGTCATCGCCGGTCATGACGACAGCGGCCTTTAACCCGCGCGGCAGGTACCAGAAGCGCGGCAGCAGCGTGCGATCCGCGTTCATGAAGATTATCATGTTCGCGAGCAGACGTTGTTGTTCGTCGGCCTGTGGGATGGCGACCTTTGAGAAATCGATCCAGTTCGGCTGCGGATCGAAGCTGGCCGGGCCATAGAACAGGTCGTTGGACCGCAGCGGCGGGATGCCGTCGCGTTCCTGACCGATCCAGGCGGGGTTGCCCTGGCGCGTGTAAACAATCGATCGCGCGAGATCGAACGCGAATGCGGCAGCCTTGCCGCCGTTCGAACCGACATTGCGGAGGGTGACAGCTGGATAAGGAGTCGCCGTGGTGGCGTTGCCTGAACACGGTTGCCAGTGTCTCTGCGTCGGTCAACGGTATAGAGATCGGCGGTGCCATGGGACTGAACGGTCTCGTCGACGATCCCCAGCGCCGGGTCCGATCGGTCGTGTTCACCAGGAGGTAGCCTTCGGACAGCGTGGCGCCGGTGTTCACCAGGCCGAGAAGCCCGGCAAGGTCCGGATCCGGACGCATGGCGATCAGGTTGCCGCCCGCGTTCACCCAATCGGCAAGCAAAGTTGCCTGGGCGGTCGTAAGCGGAACAGCACCGAGGACGACCACTTCGTAGCTACCCAGGAGCGAAGGTGTCAGGGTCGCAACGTCGCGTATGGCAAACGTGTTCAACCCTTCAGTCAACAGGATCTCCGCATAGTAACGGCTGAATGGTTCCGCATCGTCGGTGAGGACCAGGATGGGGCCTCCGGGACCGTCACCGTAAGGATCGGTCACGGCGGTGGTGAACGTCCAGGTGATATCGAACAACAGCTCGATTCCTGAGGCATCACGGACTCCATCTTCACCGCCGAGAAGAGCGACCTTGTAGCTGGTCACGGTCGATAACGGAGAAGCCAGCACCAGCGTGGCCACGCGCGTGGTCGTGTTGTAACTGACCGTGGCAGGCACGACATTCTGATCGGGATCGAGCATGAAGAACGTGCTCGAGTTGATGCTCGTCGAATCCATATCCCGGCTGAAGGTTGCGGTCACCGCGGTGGAGAGGCTTATGCCGGTGGCCTGCGGCGCGGGTGTGACGGAGGTGACATTGGGTGGCACAACTCCGGAACCTTCCGGCCACAAAGACCACGTCGACCCAATAATTGGCGGCGCGCCATTGCAGGTTCGGAAAGACGGTGGCTGATCCGTAGCGGTAAACGCCGTTGGCTCCGCTCAGGCCTTCGCGCAGCGCGTGCAGCGGCGGATTATCGACACCCGCGCTCACGAAATAGTCGACGTCCTGCGAGTAGTGGCCGTTGTGGGCATGATAGGACGCCACATAAACCGTGTTCGCCGCAATCTGCACCGGCGTCGAAAAACTCACTTCCTGCCAGCCCGATGCAGTTTCCGCGGTGAACGTGGCCGAGGCGAGCAACGTGCCTGTGCTGGTCCAGAGGCTGCCTGCATGCGTTCCCGTGTTGCCCGGGCCTTTATAGAACCTGATGCCCTGGATCGTGCCCGGCGCATCCGAAATGAACTTCACGCCCAGCTCGACCGAGCTGTCCGGGCCGCCATCCAAACCGGCGGGCACGGCGGTGATTGGCCAGATGGAGATCGCCGTTCCGGTCGAGGAAGGTTCGTTCACGGTGAGGCTGAACGAACGCGTGGTCGATTGAGACGTGCCATCCGTGACTCGCACGACGAAATTATAGGCGCCCGCCGTGGTCGGCATCCCACCCAGGTTTCCGGTGGACGGACTGAGGGTGAGGCCGGGCGGCAAGGTCCCGCTCGCGATCGACCAACTGTAAGGCAAGGTTCCGCCGTTGGCGGTGATGGGGCCGGAGTAGGCCGTGCCGCGAATGGCAATCGGCAGGGAGGTGGTGGCGATGGTGAGCGGCGTGCTCTGTATGGTCAACGCCGTGCTGCCGGAGACTGAGCCGAGCGTGGCGCGGATGGTGGTCGTGCCGGCGGCAACGCCGGTGGCCAGGCCGGAGGCATTGATCGTCGCCGTTGCCGTGCTGGTCGAACTCCACGTCGCCTGGCTGGTCAGATTCTGCGTGCTGCCATCGGAGTAGGTTCCAGTCGCCGTGAACTGTTGCGTTGCGCCCACCAAGATCGTCGGACTCGCAGGGGTCACGGCGATGGAACTCAAGGTCGGGGCCGGTCCGGACTGGAACATCACGTCGACCCAATAATTGGCTGCGTTCCAGGTCTGGTTCGGAAAGACGCTGGTCGATCCGTAGGCGTAGACGCCGTTGGCGCCGCTCACGCCCGTCCGGAGCGCATGCAGCGGCGGATGATCCACGCCCTGGTTGAGGAAATAGTTGAGATCGGCGCTATAATGGCCGTTCGGACAGCGATAGGAGGCGACGTAAACCGTGTTTGCCGCAATGGCGACCGGTGCGGCGAAGCTCACCTGCTGCCAGCCGGACGCAGATTCTCCTGTGAACGTGGCGGTGGCGAGCCGTGTGCCGGTGCTGGACCAGAGATTACCGACGTGCGTACCGGTGTTGCTTGCATGCTTGTAGAATCGAATGCCGGTGATCGTGCCGGCCACATCGGACTGGAACTTGACGCCGAGCTCGACGGCGCTGTCTGGTCCGCCATCCGCAAGTCCAGGCACGGTTGATGTCGTCCAGATGCTGTTCACCTGGACGCTGGTCACGGTGATGCTGAGCGGTTGCGTCGCGATGCGTGCAGGGTTGGAACTATCGGTAACCCGGACGGTGAAGTTCACAGTGCCCACGGCCGATGGCGTACCTGCGATCGTGCCACTGGATGCATTCAACGTCAGCCCGGACGGCAAGGCACCGGCGGCGAGCGACCAGGTGTAAGGAGTCGTGCCCCCACTTGCGGAAAGCGTTGCCGAATAGGCAACGCCAAGAGTGCCGGTCGGCAGTGAGGTCGTGCTGATCGTCGGATCGGTTCCCGCGCCGGCTTCAGACGCGACCTGCTGGAAAACATTGCGCGCGGCCTGGTAACGCGCATGTGCGGCAGCCCGGGTGTTTGCCAGATAGGACGCCCAAACGCCGCCCACCGAGGTGCGGCTGATCAGTTGATCCGTCCAGTCCACGTAGAATTGGGCATCCGCGACGCTCGCGCGGATCGGGGCGCTGTTCACATAGACGAACACCGCGGCGGTGTGCAGGCGATGTCCGCTGGCGTCCATCAGACGAGCCGCGACCCAGCCGCTCTTCGGGAAATTCACATTGCCGGTGAGCGTGGCGGGTGCGCCCGGACCAGCCGATGCCGCCTGGCTGGCGACAACCAGGCCGTTGTGAATCAGCTCGATGGTGCCGGAAAGACTCTGTTGGGCAGTCCATTGCACCGAGAATGGCAGCGACCCCGCGGAGGTCAGGTTGAGCTCATCGCCCGGTATGGCGTTTCCATTGACCTTGAGATCCAGGAATTCGACGATGCCGTTTCGGGAAAGAACGGTGCGCCCGGCCGCGATACCTTCGATCCAATCATCATACGTCAACACGCCGCCGGGGATCTGCACGTAGGTCAGCACCGACGCCACTTCGGCACCGCACGGATGATCGGAACCACCCGCAAGACCCGGTCGGAACCCGCAATTCAAGAGGCGATAATAAGCTTCCAGTGCGGTATCGCTGCCGTTCACGTCTTCCGAGATAAAGTCGCAGGCGCCGAGGGCGACTTCGACCGGGTATTCGAGTGGAAGACAGCAGTTCAACGTATCCGGGAAGCCGCTGCCGAGATAATGCAGGTGCGCGAACCCGGCAATGGCCCCCTGGTTATGCGCCCATTGGAAGATCGGGTAAGAGGTTTCCTCCCAGATCTGGTGGCCTTCCTGAAGTCCGAGCGCCACCAGATGGCCCGCCAGCGACTGATGCGCAAACTGGGTGTATGTGGCATCCCAATGCCATTCCGTGTCCCAACGAACAATTCGGCCCGGAGTCGAGACTGCCGCGTCAATGCCAGTCACCTTGGGCAAGTCGGTCACTGGATCCTGGACTTCGCCATTGCCCATATCAGCGAGCAGCGACACCACATTGATTCCTTTTTGAACCATCATGTCATAGATGGCCGACTCGCTGATCGGCGCGCCGCCGCAGCTCCGGTGCACATGCATGATCGCCAGGAAACCAGCCTGCGGGTGTCACTCCTGCCGGTGTCGACGGTGATGCTGAAAGAGCGAGTGACCGTCTGGACCGGATTGGAGGAGTCAGTAACCCGCGCGGTGAAACTTGAGGAGCCTGCGGTGGTGGGCGTACCGGAGATCAGGCCGCTCGAGGCATTCAGCGTGAGACCTGCGGGCAACGATCCATTGGCGATGGACCATGTATATGGCGTCGTGCCGCCGCTGGCGCTGAGCGCGGTCGAGTAAGCCACGCCCGCAGTGGCGCCCGGGAGACTCGACGTAGTGATCGTAAGCGTTGGCGTCGCAGCCTGGACGGTTAACACGGTGCTCCCGCTCACGCTGCCGAGCGTGGCCGAGACGGTGGTATTGCCCGCGCTCACGGCGGTCGCAAGGCCTGAGGCATTGATTGTGGCGATCGCTGTAAGCGACGATGCCCACGTGACCTGGGTTGTCAGGTTCGCGGTGCTACCGTCAGAATAGGTCCCGGTGGCCGTGAACTGTCGGGAGGTGCCGACCTGGGTCGAGGGATTGGCCGGAGTGACTGCGATCGTCGTGAGCGTTGGCGCTTGCACAGCAAGGGTTGTATTGCCACTCACGGCCCCGAGCGTGGCCGAGATGGTGGTATTGCCCGCGCTCACCGCGGTGGCAAGGCCTGAGGCATTGATTGTGGCGATCGCTGTAAGTGACGATGCCCACGTGACCTGGGTTGTCAGGTTCGCGGTGCTGCCGTCAGAATAGGTCCCGGTGGCCGTGAACTGTCGGGAGGTGCCGACCTGGGTCGAGGGATTGGCCGGAGTGACTGCGATCGTCGTTAGCGTTGGCGCTTGCACAGCAAGGGTTGTATTGCCACTCACGGCCCCGAGCGTGGCCGAGATGGTGGTATTGCCCGCGCTCACCGCGGTGGCAAGGCCTGAGGCATTGATTGTAGCGATCGCTGTAAGCGACGATGCCCACGTGACCTGGGTGGTAAGGTTCGCCGTGCTGCCGTCTGAATAGGTGCCGGTGGCAGTGAACTGCTGGGTCGCCGCAATCGCGATACTGACATTGGCCGGAGTGACTGCAATTGACGACAATGTCGGCGCCGGTCCACCCAGGAATACCACATCCACCCAGTAGTTCGCCGCGTTCCAGGTCTGGTTCGGGAACGTGCTGGTCGAACCGTATGCAAAGACGCCGTTGCCGCCCGATACGCCATTGGCAAGCGCGTGCAGCGAAGCCCTGTCGACGCCCTGGCTCTGGAAATAATTGATATCAGCGCTGTAATGGCCGCCCGGACAACGATACGACGCGACATACACCGTGTTCGCCGTGATGGCGACCGGCGTCGCGAAGTTCACCTGCTGCCAGCCGGATGCCGTTTCACCCGAGAACGTAGCTGTGGCCAGGCGGGTGCCGGCAATATTCCACAGATTACCGACGTGCGTGCCGGTGTTGGCAGTTGATTTGTAAAAGCGTATGCCGGTGATCGTTCCGGCAACGTCAGATCGGAACTTAACACCCAGTTCAACGGCATTGTCCGCACCGCCGTCGACTAATCCGGGAACGGTCGACGCCGGCCAGATCGTGAGCGGCAGAGCCGCGTTGACGCTAAGATTCAAAGACCGGTTGATCGTTTGCACCGGGATTGAACTGTCAGCGACCTGTGCGGTGAAACTGGATGAACCGGAGGCAGTGGGTGTGCCGCTAATCACGCCCGTGATTGGGTTAAGTGCCAGGCCGGCCGGCAGGGTGCCAGTGGTGATCGACCAAGTGTAGGGCAGCGTCCCGCCGTTGGCGACGATTGTCGCGGCATAGGCAACCCCGAGCGTTGCCGACGGCAACGAACTGGTCACTAGCGACAGCGGCGCTGCCTGGACGGTGAGCGATGTCCCGCCGCTCACCGAGCCCAGCGTCGCGGAGATTGTCGTTGTGCCGGCCGACACACCAGTCGCAAGGCCGCCGGCGCTGACAGTAACCACGCCGGACGGCGATGATGTCCACGCAACCTGGCTGTTCAGGTTCTGCGTGCTGCTATCCGAGTATGTCCCTGTCGCCGTATACTGCTGCGTGGCACCAACGATAATAGTGGTAGTCGCTGGGGTTACCGCGATGGAGGAGAGGGTTGGTGCCGGGCCGGCGCTGAACACCACATCGACCCAATAATTCGCGGCGTTCCAGGTCTGATTCGGAAATGCGCTGGTCGAGCCGTAGGCGTAGACGCCGTTGCCGCCGGACACACCCGTTGCCAGGGCATGCAACGGGGCGTTGTCGACGCCCTGGCTCTGAAAATAGTTAATATCCGCGCTGTAATGTCCGTTCGGACATCGATAGGACGCCACATAAACCGTGTTCGCTGCGATTGCCACGGGCGTCGCAAAACTCACCTGCTGCCAGCCCGATGCTGTTTCGCCTGTGAAGTTGGCCGTGGCGAGGCGCGTGCCGGTGCTCGACCACAGGTTGGCTATGTGGGTTCCTGTGTTCGCCGTCGCCTTGTAGAATCGTATGCCGGTAACGGTGCCGGCAACGTCCGACCGGAACTTCACACCGAGCTCGACGGCGCTATCCGGTCCGCCGTCGACTAAGCCTGGAACGGTGGCGGCGGGCCAGATGGTGGCTGCGAAGGCTGCCGGATAGGGCAGCTGGCCGACAGCCAGCAGCACAAGGAAGAAAAAGAACCCGTTACGACTCGAACCCCGGAGATGCATACTGTTTCCTTTACTTGTTAGTTGATGAGCAATGATAAATGGAAGGGGACGGCGACGATTATTATGGTGGCAACAGAAGCTCGCAGAGAACGCAGAGATCCGGAGCAGAGATGGCCAGGTCACACGCTTGTCGGACACGTTCGTTTGTTCAGTTCTCTGCGGCGCCTCTCTGCTGCCTCTGCGTCCTCCTGTGAAGCGCAACACAAATCTTTCCCGGAATTAACAGGAGCTCGCAGAGAACGCAGAGATCCGGAGCAGAGAAAGCCAGGTCCCACGCTTGTCGGACACGTTCATTCGTTCAGTTCTCTGCGGCGCGCCTCTGCTGCCTCTGCGTCCTCCTGTGAAGCGCAACACGAGTGTTATCCCGGAATTAACAGGAGTTCGCAGAGATCGCAGAGTCCCGAAGCAGAGAAAGACGGGTCGAGCTATTCATGAAAGTGAGGATACTTCAGGCAAACACACGCGCATATGCTCCAATCACTTGTAGCCTGCCGTGTCGATTGCCTCTTCGCGAACATGCTCAATTCCTCACACCGAAAACGCGGATGCATCAGCACCGGGGAGGATCATCCGATGAATTCCTTCGATGAGTTTCAACTCGTGGAAATTGATGAGTAAGCCAAGAGGATGATCCAACAACCTCATGTAACTCAGCAGTTGCGCCTTGTGGATTGGCAGCACCTGCTCCACGGATTTCAGTTCTATGATCAGGCAGTCGTCCACCACAACATCCAGTCGAAGTGGCTCATCGAATACGAACCCTTTGTACTCGATAGGGACAATCACCTGTTGCCGCGACGGAATGCCTTGAAGGTATAGCTCGCGCATTAAACACTTCTCGTAAATCGGTTCGAGCAAGCCGGGCCCCTTCAACCGGTGCACCTCAATGGCGGCTCCGATAACCTTCCCTGTCCAATTGGCTGCCTGCTGAAACTTGGCATGCACGGTGTTTTAAGAATCTGGGGAATGGCTCGACAGAAGCCCACAAGCACTGCGTGTTTCCATGTGGAGGGACGAGAGCGAAGGACACTACATTGCGATCCCAGGTGGCCGCGCATTATGTCTGGCTCAAACTTGTCAGACTCGTTCGTTCGTTCACTCAGTTCTCTGCGGCGCGCCTCTGCTGCCTCTGCGTCCTCCTGTAAAGCGCAAAGCCAGTCTGTCACGGAATTAACAGGAGCTCGCAGAGAGCGCAGAGACCCGAAGCAGAGAAAACCCCAGTCACACTTGTGTCGAACGCGTTCGTTGTTGGCTCCCTCCGCACCCCTGCGGCCCCCTCTCCCCCTTACATCCCCTGTAATTCTGATCCCCTAGCTTCGCTTGCCGCGAGAATCTGTATTATCAGGAGTCAAAGTCTGACTATTTCGACAAGATTTGCCTTAAAGGCAACGTCCGGGCCGCATTGTCCCGTGCCGGGCCAGTCCCGTTGCGCCCAATCCGCCGTTCAAATAAATGAAGAATGTCACGAACGCGCGGGAGTGGCGCTGCCGTGGAAGGCGAGCCCCATCTCGGTCCAGGCGTAGAATCCGGTCAACCGCGCAGCGGTTTGCAAAGCGAGGCGGGGACGAGTGGGCCCGGGAACCCCAAGGCGCTCCATTGACCCAACCGCTCCGAGGTCTGAGGCGCCGCCTCGCTAGCGCTTGAGCTCCCGTGAGGGATTACCCACCACCACGAGACCCGGCGACACATCGCGCGTCACGACAGCTCCCAATCCAACCAGGGCCCCATCGCCAATCTGAACTCGTTGTCGGATCATCGCACCGGCGCCGATGTAACACGCCCGGCCAATTCCGACAAAACCGCTCAGCACCGCCCGCGGCGCGATCATCGAATAGTCGCCAATCTGCGAATCGTGACCGACCACGGCGCACGGACTGAAAGAGACATGATCGCCCACAGTCACTGCGCCCCCAATGCTCACGCCGTATGCGACGTAGACATCGGCACCCAGCTTGGCCCAGGACGATACCGACGCGTTCGGATGTATCAGCGTCGCAAATTGTTCGCGTCGGAGGCTGGTGCTTTCGAGGATGTGCGGACGCCGCGCGTAGCTGGCATCGCTGCCAATCACATTGATAAAAGCGGAATCAGCGAATCGACCGGCATCCCGCAGTCCGCCCAGAATTGGCAGGTTGAGGAAGGAACTCCCAGCCGGCCGGGCGTCGTCAAGAAAACCGCGAAGCTCCCACGTCGGCGTCAACGCGTTGATGGCGGAGACGATATCCAGCACGTCGTAGGCGCTTCCGCCGGTACCGAGGATGATGAGCGGACGCATTGGGTAGTGATGAGTGAGTAGTGAACAGTGATCAGTAACCAGGGATCAGGGATCAGGGATCAGTCATCAGTGATCAGTAATCAGTGATCAGTCATCAGTGATCAGTCATCAGTGATCAGTCATCAGTGATCAGTCATCAGTGATCAGTGATCAGTGATCAGTGATCAGTGACGAAGGAGAGGGGGTATCGGATTTGCGACAGGAATCCACGTTCGACACCGGCGATCCCCTATTCGCTATTCGCTCTCCGATTTCCCCTCTTTGCCAGAGCACGTCCTGGATCTGTTCGACCACGTAATCCAGGTCGGCGTCGGGCATCTGGTGGAACAACGGGAGGAGCACGCCGCGGTCCTGGGCGCGTTCGGACTCGAGCAAAGGCCAGGGACAAGTCAGGTCGGCATAAGCCGGTTCGCGATGGATGCACATGATGCCGCGTCGGGTGGCGACACCGCGTTCGAGCAAGTCCTGCATGAACCGAACCTGATCAAGGTGATCGGCCAGGCGGATGCAGTAGCTCTGCCAGTTGGTCCGTGCCCAGGCGGGTTCGGGCGGCGATTCGATTCCTGGAATGCCGGCCAGCTTCGTTCGATACGCTTCGGCCATCTCACGTCGCCGTTGAATCAGCTCCGGCAGGCGCTTGAGTTGCTCGCGTCCGACGGCGGCCTGGATATCGGTCATCCGGTAGTTAAACGCGGTTTCGGGGTAGGATTCGAAGATCACCTGGTTCGCGGCGTGTCGCGCGCTGGCACTGACACTCATGCCGTGATGTCGCATGCGACGAAACTTCTGATCCCATTCCGGGTTGGACGTGGTGATCATTCCGCCATCGCCCGTGGTGAGCAGTTTCCGAGGATGAAACGAGAAGCAGCTGATGTCGGCATGCGGTTTACCGATCTTCTCCCATTTGCCATCGACACAGATCTCGCTGCCGACCGCGCACGCGGCATCTTCGATGACCGGGAGCTGATGACGTCGAGCGACCTCGAGGATCGCGGGCAGGTCGCACGGCATGCCGATCTGATGAACGCAGAGGATCGCCCGGGTGCGCGGCGTGATCGCTCGTTCGATCAGGCTCGCGTCCAGGTTGAACGTGTCGCGGCTGATATCGATGAACACCGGCGTCGCGCGGCAGAACCGGACGGCATTGGCCGTGGCAATAAAGGTATGACTGACTGTGATGACTTCACTGTCCGGCGTCACGCCCACGCCGAGCAAAGCCAGGTGCAGGGCGGTCGTGCAGCTCGACACCGCGCAGCCATGCTTTGCTCCCACGAACGCGGCGAATTCCTCTTCAAACGCCTGCACCTCCGGGCCCATTGTCAGCCAGCCGGACATGATCGGCCGCCGCGCTGCCAGCGCTTCGGCTTCGTCGACCCAGGGACGGTAGACGGGGATGAATTTTTTCTGAGAGATCATAGAGATGAGGAATGGGGGATCAGGGATCAGGGATCAGGGATCAGGGATCAGGGATCAGGGATCAGGGATCAGGGGTCAGGGATCAGGGGTCAGGGGTCAGGGGTCAGGGGTCAGGGGTCAGGGGTCAGGGGTCAGGGCACTCTGCGTCCGCCTGTTGTCAACGCCGTCGGAAGGCCCATGGTACCGGCAATCGCAGTTTGCGAAGAACCAGCTCTATCCTATCGACGCCGGTCAGGCGGACCAGGATTTTCAGGCAGTAAATCCCTGTCGCCAAGGCAAGGACCAAGCCAACTCCTGTCCCCCACGGCTCCGACAAAGCAAGCCGCGCATACAAGGCAGCCCCCACCGACCCGATCCCGATCGCACCGAGCTGGATGTTCGCGCTCGACCACCGGAATCCAGTCGCTTTTCGCACCACCATGTAAATCAGCCCCGCATGAAACAAGTAAAGACCAAGAAACGCCATGCCGATCCCAGGCAATCCAAAATGCTGCAACCCGACCCACGACAGGCCCAGGTAAACCGTCCACGCCGCCGCGTCGGTCAGGACAAACAAGGTGCCACGGCCTTTCGCCAGCAGGATGTAACCCATCGGCCACGAGACGAGCCGCAGGAACATGCCCGCCATCTGCCACGTGAGAATGTCGGCGGCGACGCCGAATTTGCCCGAGTAAAACACCAGGATCACCCACGGAGCAAACGCCATGGTGCCCAGCACGCCCGGCAACGCCAGTAGAAAGGAAATCTCCGCCTGTTCGTTCACCATCTGGTTGCAATGTTGGTTGTCCGCTGCCACCGCGGTCAGTCGCGGATAGAAATCGGTTCCCATCGCCTGCAGAATGAACCCGACATAGACCACTGAAAGCGAACTGGCGGCCTGGAACTCGCCTGCGCCTTCGACGCCCTGCGTTCGCGTCACCAGCACCCGCAACAGGAACAACGTCCCGGTGGACATGAGGGTCGATGCCAGGAACGCGAGACCGAGCTGAAGCAGGCCGCCGGCTTCCTTCAGAATCCCGCTGCCGGTGAGCGTTACTCTCGCGATATCGATCCGGCGCGCATACAACCACGACACCAGACATCCAACAGCCGCGCCGACAATCATGTAGGCAGGGATGCCTTCCTTGCCCCACACATACACCACCGGGATGCTGACGGCAGCCCCGAGCAACGTTCCCAGGATGTTCATCCGGGCCAGGTCGCCGATCCGGCGCATGCCTTGCAACAGCGTCCCTTGCCCGGCCGTCACGATGCCCAGAGGCAGCATCACCGAAAGCCAACCGATCTCGGTGGCGTAATCGGTATTGCCAAAAGCCAATCGGCTGACCGTTCCCCGCGCCAGGAACAGGGCCGCGCCGCCCAGCAATCCCAGCACCAGGCACGCGCGACGCAGACTGAACACGGTTGTGGAGATCAATCGTTCATCGCCTGAACCCACTGCCGATGCGATCTGGCGCACGCCCGAACTGCTGATCCCCAAGTCGAACAACGTCCGGCTCAGGCTCACGACCGAGTCATACATCGCTTCCAGCCCAATCCCCGCCGGTCCCAACAACAGCGCCAACACTTTCGTCCGCACCATCCGAATCAACATCACCACCGCCGTCGATCCTCCAATGATCGACGACGATTTCAGCGCCGCAACGTGCGAACTGCGGGGCCGTTCGACGGGCACACATCGGGGAGAGGCGGCTGAGGCTGGGGTGTGCAAATGGACTTGAGACGGATGGGGTGTCAATGCAGCGAACGGGGAATGAATTAAGGATAAGCGGGTTATGGAATCATCGGGCGCAGCATAGTTGGCCTGGCTTAACAGAGACCCGAAGCAGAGAAAGCCAGGTGGAAGGTTGTGACACATTTGTTCATGCTTTCAGTTCTCTGCGGCGCACCTCTGCTTCCTCTGCTTCCTTCTGTGAAGCGCAACACACGTCCTGTCCCGGAATTAACAGGAGCTCGCAGAGATAGCAGAGGCCCGAAGCAGAGAAGACCAAGTCACACTCCTGTCGCACACGTTCATTCTTTCACTCCGTCCTCTGCTGCGCCTCTCTGCTTCCTTCTGTGAAGCGCAAAGCCAGTCTGCCCCGGAATTAACAGGAGCTCGCAGAGAACGCAGAGATCCGAAGCAGAGAACGCCAGGTCACACTTGCGTCGAAGGAGTTCGTTGTTGGTTCGGGGCTCGAGTTCTTTGCTTTTCTTCCTTTGCTAGCTTTGCTGTCTTCGGTGGATTCCCCGCCTCCCGAGTTTTACAGAAGGAAGCAAAGGCAGCAAAGATCCGAAGCAAAGGGAAAAGGGGACATCCCAGGTGACAGAGCCCCTTTTTCGGCTCTTTCTTCTCTGCGGCGCCCCTCTGCTGCCTCTGCTTCCTTCTGTAAAAGCGCAACGCCGGTCTGTCCCGGAATTAACAGGAGCTCGCAGAGATAGAGTCGGGCGTCGCTCTTCATTCTTCCTTCTTCCTTCTTCATCCCCGCGCCCCCCGAGGTTCACAGAAGGAAGCAAAGATAGCAGAGACCCGAAGCAGAGCTATGCTACATCCATCGCTGCAGGAGGCCACGTCCCATGCCGTGCGGCAGCGATCAACTCTTGTTGACGGAGATATGCGTTGCGCTTCAGCCGAGGATTGTGGTTGGCCAACTCTTGTGAGAGGGCCCGAAGAGTTGTTCGGAAGGTATCAGGCAAGGAGTATACCGGCGAATCGCGAACCACCTTCGTGTAAATGTCCAGGAGGCAATTGACTCCACGCTCAAGACTGAATCTCTTCACGACCATCTCGCGGCCGTATTGAGCCAATGCCTTTCTGCGCTCAGAATCGACCACCAGCATTTCAAGTTGACACGCAAGTCGATGGGATCCGCGCTCGTTTGTGCCTAGTCCATAGAAGCCCTGCCTCATAAACTGCCCTGCTGTTTCAGGACAGAATACTTCTGAAAACGCCAACTCTCCTTGGACCACAACAGGCTTGCCGATGGCAAGGGCACGAAGTGCAGAACTACCCATCCCTACCACGGCGTCCGCGGCAGCGTATGCTTCACGTGGATCCAGCATAGGGCCTGTGAGAGTTACCACGCTGCGACCAAAGCGTGCGTTGATTGCCGACGATCGTGCCATAAGCGCGTCGTACGCCGGGCCACCTCCGACGAGCACAAGCCGAATGGAATACCGCTGTGCCAGCAGTCCCGCAGCTTCAACAGATCGAACGAGTGCATCAAGCTTCAGATCGAGTGCAAGGCGTGAGACGCTCACGATCAAAAACTCGGATTTCGCAACTCCGTGTTTCTCGCGGAACGCGCTGCCGTCGATCCCTGGATGATCAGTAATCGTGTCAATTGGTGGTTCAAGTACCCACACATCGCTAATTTGAGTTTTGCGCGCCGCAGTTCCAAGTTCCTCTGTCCCCATTATGAGCGGGACGGATGCTGGGACGAGAGGCATCACGCTCATACTGAGAACAGTACAAAGTATCCGCACCCCGAAGAAAAGGCCTGCTCCAAAGTATGCGTCTAGGCAAGGTGGCCATTCGTAAGCGTGGATCAAATCGATTCGTTCACGCCTCGCAAGCAGAGCCAGTTGGGCAATACGAGACGGGGCCGGCCTATACCTGAGGCGCCTCGCCGGGATGAACCGCAACCCGCGCTGGCGGATATAATCAATCAAAGGACCCGGAATCCCATATACAAAGACGTCATGCCCATTCTTGGAGATACCGCTAGCGAGGTCGATTGCATTAATCTGGCTGCCGCCAATCGACAAATCGTGTGGGTAAACGAGTATACGCATCATCTCTCCGGCTTCTGGAACTTCGAGTTGGCAGGCACCCGTCTAAGCTGTGCCTGCTCCCTCTCCTTGGTGGACCTTTCTCCAACGAGCCGTCCAGGCGCGAGCCAGCAGATTGCCAAACGGCAGCCGCACGATCATCCATTTCGTCCAATGCCATTGCTGAGCCATCCAACGGAGCAGGCGAGTCACGTTTCCGAACGCCCCACTCGCAGGGCCTGGCTTCCTCCCTGCGCTCCAGATAACCCTTTCCAACACGAAACCATTCCGTTGCAGGAACCCGTCAATCTCCTCGAATCCCACAGGCCGTTGCACCCTGCGCCGCTTAGAGGCTGCAGGAATCGCTGCGAACCATCCGCGAAACCTGTCAGGCAAGTACGCTGAGTTAGGCGCCTTTACCAATAAAATACCTCCATTAGATAACAGAGGTCCCGAGCACCGCGCCTGATCGGCAGCGATTTCATGATGAATTATTGCATCGAATCTGCGTCCGGCCAACTGAAGCCATGCTTCCCCTACACGGTTTGCATGAACGATTTCTACACCTTCCTTGGCGGCAGATGCTGCCATTACGGAATCCACCGGAATTGATGTAACGCGAAATCCCCCGTTGACAAGAGCCCTTTCCATCTTTCCGCTCCCACAACCCAGCGTCAGAATGGTTGAAGTATCCTCTGGAAGCAGCTCCTGTAAATCCTCCCAAGGTGGGCTATAATGGTCGACGCTGCTTTCCCTGCCTTGTTCCCCCACATCAAACACATCTTCGTGTGCCGGGTGCCCACCTTCCGCTATTGCTCGCAAAGTACTCAACTGGTCTTCGAAGTCGTCGAATGCTAAGCCAGTTCTTCCTGCATACCGGTTTGTGACGTGGTGGACAAGACAACTATTTATCGACGACACGTTGAGCACCTTCTTAAACCCACAACTTGTGTACGGATCCGTTGCCGCGGTGCACAACATGTCATAACGCCCCTCGTAAGGCTCTCGCAGGAATCCCCCTGACTTGATGGCTTGCCGCAGTTGCTGGCGGTTTAACACATAGAATGCAGAATGCTCGTTACTAAACTCAGCAATGATATGTTCACCCCGGCGTCTTACTGAGGAGACTTTCCAGCGAAACGATCCATGGAAGTCCGGTAGAAACCGATTTCCGACTTCATCTACCTCGTATCGAAGGTATCCGGCAATCTCATCATCCCGAAGCTGGCTGGACAATGTCCGAAAAGCTAGAATGCCATCCTCGGACACTTCCATGTCATCCTCTGAATAAATGAAGAGATCGTATTGATCCATTCTCTCCAGGAAAACTCGCTTGTGAGCAAACGGTAAGGACCATGGGTTGCTGGAAGGCAAGCCTACGACTACGTTCACCCTCCGATCAAGTTCCTTTGGGGCTTCCGAGACAACTACGACATCGAGCGCGAACCGCATACTGAAATAGTTGCTAATGATTCGGCGCAGGCACTCAATGTTACGATTCCCGAAACTAGCTATAGCAACGAGGACTCTGAGGCGAGTGTCATGGATATCCGTATCAGCCTTAGATGCTGGGCTCAGGATAGTTGGCTTTAGCAGGGACATGTCATCACGTCAGAAATGGTCATTGGTACAGTGTGCCCGCAAAGAAGAGCAATTAGGCACCTTGCACCTTGCAAGCAAAACCCCGATTAGGGGCCATTCGAACTATGGTCCGACTGTAATGCGAAGGTTCTGTGGTGGATTCGGTAGCTGCAGTATTGACAGCGACTGCAGGTAGGTATCGGCTTCGCGTCCGCGAATGATCAACTGGTGAGGTCCGCTCGCAAGGTTAAATATCTTGGGGACAAATTCGTCGGCCTCAGCGGTGCCGGAACCGCGCCAACTGATCAATCGCTGTTGGAATCCGGAAGTGACCGGAATGATGTCCCAAGCCATCGCGGGATCGGTGGGTTCGGCGTCGATGTTAACGTAGAACGAATTGCCCGTCATACTTGTAGCGCTGACGAGTGCTTGAATAGCATACCTTCCACTGGTAGTGAGCGTAAACCCGTAAACCGCCCGACCACCTTCCGCGACTCCTGTGGTCACGGCCTGATAGATTGCCCCATTGCTCACTTCAAACGGGCCAGAGATCGTGCCGGACGTGGCGGAGAAAGAAAGCGTTCCTGGCGGCGTTGGAGGTGCCTCGACACCGACAGTGAGGGTGCGTTCCGAAGTCGTCAAGCCGTCGCTTACGCGAAGCTTCCACACATACGTGCTCCCTCCCGTGCCAGGAGCGTAGCTGTAGCTGACCGCAGTCACCGACCCACTCCCGCTCTTCGCAACAACTTCAGCACCACCGTTGACTGTGTAAATCCACTGCCACGTGAGCGCATCTCCATTCGGGTCCGACGCAGATCCTGAATACTGCACGGCTGTTCCCTCGTAGACTTGCGCCCCTGGTGTGTTTGGATCAACGTCGCTTGCATTCTGGCTAATCACCGAAACAATGGGTGGGGAGTTGGACGCGACACTGGTTCCCGTCCCGCTCACACTTACAGTGGCGCCCCCACCACCCGTGAACGTGACCGTCCGCGAAAAGGTTCCTGCTGAAGTCGGACTGAAGCGGACAGTTACCGTCTGACTTTGGTTAGCTTGCAGACTGTAACTGGCCCCTGATACGACTGAATAGGGTACTGTGACGCTCGCTGTCCCAGCGAGGGTGCCGGCCCCGTTGTTTTTCACGGTAAAATCCTGGTCGCGTGTGGTACCGACAACAACCGCCCCGAACTCAGCACTGATTGGAGTGATCGAAATCAATGGATTAGCGCTCGCAGACCCGAACTCGAATGCTCCTCGCGTCCAGTTCGAGCGCGGCTTTCCAGTTGGGTCGAGATCGTAGGGTGATGGCAATGCACTACCCGGCAGCGTGTTGGTCTTGAGAGTGTAGTCCATCCCGGCCGAATTGTTAAAAGGATTTCCTGTAGCGAGCTGGCGGTTGGACTCGGGTGGCGTTCCTGTGGTTGAATAGAAAGCATTGTAATCATGGGTCCAGCCACCCACAGCCGCAGGCATGTTGTAGAGCAGATTGTTTCGTGCATTATTGCCGCTGCCGGGTCCACTGACCCAAAGGTCCGTAAGCATAGAACAATTCAGGAATGTGTTGTTGTAGACCACAACACTGTTCATGTCGCCCGCGGAAGTGCCCGTGATTATTCCATTCCCTACCTGTACTCCATCAAACACATTCCCGTAGATTGTCGCTCCAGTATTGTTCTGATTATTTGCAACTATCGTTCCTGTTTGGTAGTCAGTGCCACCCTTGAATACGTTATATCGAATGACAGCATTCAGAAGTGCGCTTTCGTTTGGGTTAATCCATTCTCCATGGTTAGCCGGTGAGCTGGAGCCATTCAGGCACACATTGTATTGCCACAGGAGATTCTGATAGGATGAAGAATAGCCACCCCGAGTCATGAACCCGCCCTGCCACCCATCCAAGAGGCAATGTGAGATCGTTACATTGTTCCGAACATAACTAGTCTGCTGTTGCCCTTGGCAAAACATTTTTTCGACATCACTTGAGGTCGCCTTTGAGTAAATGTGACGAAATTCTGTGTCGGTGGTGGTGGACGAAGTATTACCGAGGTATATAGCATTCTCGCCATCACTGAAATTGAACCCGTAATGGCTGGGCGTCGTATCCGCCGGCACGACTGAAGCTCCATCTCCGGTCTGGCCATCAAACAGCCAATAACTAGTCTGAACAACGAGCGTTCCCGTGAAACTGGCCTGGCCGTCGCCCATGGTGTTTAGCCAACCAGGGGAAATCCCCCCATGATTAGAAATCGTGGCTTTCTTGACGGTGATCAAAGTGGTTCCAGAATTTGCTGTGCTAAAGGTTTTGCCAGCATAAGTGCCGTCGATGAAGTACCACGTGTCTCCGCGTGCTGGGCTAGAAGTCCACGCCTTTAGATTGTTCCAATCTGTTCCAGCGCCGTTTCCTGTGGCGGACGGGCCCACGCAAACAATCCCCGCGCTCGCCTGAAGTCCGATCAGTACGATAAGGCTCAAAATCTTCATTATAAATCCCTTGTAGTGTTCATCACGTCCCTGGAAGGCCGCTGCCATCCCCGTTCACTCTCACTGTGTCGCGGAAAATAGGCCATTTCTGGGCAGTGCGCAAGAGCCGGAACGCTCAAAACTAATACTAGTTGCACGAGGCCTCATCACGAATCTTGTGGCGAGCATATATGACGCCAGCCGACGATGCTGTTTTTCCCAGGGTAATTAGAGCCTCAGATGGACAAACTGGGGCAGTGGCAAAGCGCGCGATTCCCCTTACGCACGCCGGCCAACCTCATTCGGGCAATGAAAGGCGCTTACAACGAAAGGGTTCGCGACCTTGGGACGATCTGGACAGTCGGCGAGGACGTCTACCAGTTTGGCGAGGTCATGTCTCCCCTCCATGCTTCAGCGCCAAGGTCGACGGCTCAGCCATTCCGCCTGAGACTGAATGCAGGGGCCCCTGGCGGGGGATGTCCCGCGATATGGCAGCGAATGAACCAATGCGCGACAGCGGGCCAAAGAATTCCAGATCCGTCATGGTTGGCCGTGAACTCACGAGTTCATTTGTCGTTGTCGACCCCAGCGCGGACGTAAGCGCTTTGTCGACTCGCGCTTCTTCCAGTAAGTAGCCATGTCAAACAGGCGAAGCTCGTCATGCGCTTTTGCAGTACGTTGGCGTCAGCTCGAGCCCCGAAGACTTCGATGAGGCGGAATGCGACGGCGCGCACTGTGTGGTGAAGGATGGACACCAGGACGAAGAAGATTTGTCCAGGGATCTGGTAATGCTTGCGCCAGTATTGGAGATTCGCTCTCAGCATCTGGACACTGAAATGCATCGGCGCGTTCGCCGAACTCCCACCGCCGAAGTGGGTTGCCGTGGCCGCAGGAAAGAAGACCACCTTCCAGCCTGCATCCCGAAACCGCTTGCACCAGTCCACATCCTCGGCGTAAAAAAAGAAGCGCTCATCCAATCCTCCGAGCAAGGCTACCGCGTCTCGGTTTGCCATCCAGAAGCAGCCGCTCAGGACCTCGACTTCGCTCAAGTTATCCTGCGTCCAGTGTCTCATCTCACGACCAGAAAAGAGCCTCCAGTGCGGTAGTAGGCTGTCCAGAGCGACAGCCCGGCAGAACGTGTTCCACACTGTTGGCAGCCGACCGCATGTTCGCTGCAAGCTGCCGTCCGCACCGAACACCTTAGGTCCCACCAAGCCAACGCTGGGATTTGCTCCCATGTATTCCACAAGCGTCTCAAAACATCCGCGGTGGACGAGGACGTCCGAGTTGACGAGAGCCAAGTAAGAGCCGGAAGCGCGCCGTATCCCGAGATTATTTGCGCGGGCAAACCCGAGATTCTCGTCCGAGCAGATCAAAGTGATCTCGGGAAACTCCTTTCGAACCATGTCTTGGGATCCATCGCGCGACGCGTTGTCGACCACAATCACCTCTAGGACTGACTCTGCGCCTGACTCCCGGACAGAATCAAGGCAGTTGCGTAGGTGTTTGCAGGCGTTCCAGCTGACAATAATGACCGAAATCCGTTTCATATCTTGACGACTGCCGGCTCAGATCCTTCGACTCCGAGACAGGTAATTGTGATAGTGAGGCTATGGCCGCGATGTACCAGGTAGAGGAAGAAGATCGACTGGTCAAAATATGATACTGAGATCATTGTTGATGCGTGGGCAAACAGCATGCAGCCAAGGCTCCAAGTCACGAATTGCTCTTGCAGCAGGAAATTAGAGCGTTGGCGTAATACGGCACCCACCGATCTAAAGCCCAACGCCAAGATCCATACAAACAGACCGACGAGTGGCAGGCCTCCCCAGATTCCAAGCCTGATATAGTGATTCGTGACATCGGTGTCGTCACCGAAACCCGCGTTAGGGGTCCAGTGCTGCGTGTAGTCCGTACCGTAAAGCCACCATTCGTCGAGATGCTCTATTGCAGCTTCAATCAGAATCGCGCGGTGATAACCGGTACTGCTCCCTGTTAAGTCGACTCTCGACAACAGGTAATAAATGGGCGCCTTCATGACAAGGGCAAGAGCAATGAAAACGAAGCATGCAGTCCACTGAATCGCCCGCATATGACTTCGAATTAGCCACGCTGAAATCGCAATGATCGCTGACAGTAGGGTGAGTATCGGGCCGCTCGATCGACTGAGGGCTACAATGAGCAGGGTCGAAGCAAAACCGATCCACGCTAGCCTTCGGTTCGTCCTCCAAAAGAGAACACCCATTGGAAAACTTACAGCCCCCACGGTCCCTGCCAGAATTGAGTGCGCAAACGGACCTTGGGCTCTGATTTTTCCACCGCGAATCTCGCTCAGATCGGCAACGCCTCCGAAGCAGGAAAACAAATTCCGACCTGTTGTGGCTTCAATCATCATTTCTGCAGCTATTGGGACCAGGGCAACAATCACAAAACCGCAAATGCCGATAACATCATTCCAGTCCTGAATGAAGATCCTAATGAGAAAATATAGACCTAATGCGTTGTACGCCAGACCGAGCCGGAATACCAGCGTGCTCACGATATCCTTGTGGCAGACGCTAGAAACCACCGCCCAAAATGACCAGATAACGATAAGGACATCCAACTGCGTCCAACCTCGCTTTAGCCGCTCACCATTCACCACAACTCGCAAAACGCCGACTGCGATCAATACCCTGATAACGGTAAAATGAAATGGGCCCAGATCCAGACTCGGGCCAAGCGTAATGTACGTTGCCCCGATTACTAAAGGGAGTGCCGCCTTGTGCCTTGGCAACTTTAGAAGAAACGCCCCGGTAACAATGGTGAAAAGAATGGCCCAAGTTGACACGTTAACTCGAAAATGAACCTTGCACCCAGTTTAAGAATAGACGACCACTCCGATCAACAAACGATACGACCCAAAACCGATTCGTGAGATGCTAATTGCTTATGAACGTGCGATGCCAAAGCTCAAATGCCACTAACAAGTTAATATGGCGTCGAAATTGCTGAGTCCCGCTCCGATCTTGATTCAGTATCCTCCGTACATAGTTCTTGTTGAAGTGCTTAGGAATGGACGAATCGCGGCCTAAGAGCAAGTCTTCCACATATGAGCTCATGCCGCGACGGCACCAGTTTTCCACTGGGTTGGCGAATCCCTTTTTCACCTGGTAGACGACCTTCCGAGGAAGCCATTTCTCTAGTGCTTTCTTATGGAGGTATTTGGCGGTGAAACCCTTTAGCTTCAGCTTCGACGGGAGGCTTTCCACAAATTCGATAAGTCGGTAGTCCAGAAAAGGCACTCTGGATTCGAGTGAATTAGCCATCGAGGTCTTGTCTGCTACCATGAGAAGGTCGTCGGGTAGATTGGCTCGAGTGTCGATGTAGAGCATCTGCGCAAGAGAGTCCAAGTGAGAAACGTCCTTTTGCAGACGACTTATCGCAGTGCGCCCTCCATAGGGATCTGAATTAAACATTTCCAGCAAAGGAGACCGGTACAGCTGGGATTTCATGGCTGGGCTGAAAAATGAATAGACCTTTGTGAAGCGCGTGAGTGCATCCGGCTCCCCCAAAGAGGCTACCCCTCTCTTCAGACGTTCCATTCGGCCGGGCAGGGCAGATACGAACCTCTCAGCGCAGGAAGTCAGAAAGCGAGGCATCCGACTGTAGAATTGAGACAATTTGATCCCCTTGTAGCGATCGTATCCTGCCCATGGTTCATCGGCACCTTGCCCAGTGAGAACAACTTTTACGTGGCCCTTTGCGAGGCGAGCGACAAAATAGAACGCGGCTGCCGTTTCATTGCCGACGGGTTCTTCCAAGTCCCACATGTATCGGTCATAATACTGCTGGTAGTCAGTGGGAGACAAGATGTGAACATGATGATCCGCGCCAAACGTTCTGGCCAATCCCTTCGCACCGTCAACTTCGTTTGTCCTCTCGCCTCCTTCAAATCCGATGGTAAATGTCTGAACTGGCTTGCTGGAATAGTTGCTCATAATCGCAAGCAAGGCGCCAGAGTCAACACCGGCGCTAAGAAACAGACCCAGTGGCACGTCGCTCCGCAATTGCAGTCGTACGGCGTCTTCGAGAAGAAAGCGATATTCCTCGATTAAGTCTGCTTCTTGCGCGTTTTGACGGATTTGAGGTATCCACCTCCAAAAACGCTCTGTTTGCAGACCTTTTCTTGACACCGTCATGTAATGAGCCGCTGGCAACTTCATTATTGTATTGAACAGAGTACGCGGGCTCGGCACATAACGAAACGTGAAGAGTTGCGCTAAAGACTCGAAATCAAGCTGTCGAGGGCAACCAGGATGCCGCAGGAGGGACTTCAGTTCGGATGCGAATATTAGCTGCTGTCCCACAACGGCATAGTAAAGTGGCTTTATGCCAAGGTGATCTCGAGCAATGAACAGCTCTCGGCGTCGCGAGTCCCATACCGCAAACGCGAACATGCCATTGAACTTGTTCACGCAATCAACACCCCACTCTTCATACGCGTGAACTATGACTTCAGTGTCCGAATGGGTCTTCAGCAAATGACCGCGCCTGGTCAATTCTTGGCGTAACTCGACGAAGTTATAGATTTCCCCATTGAACACAACCTGGAGCGTTCCATCTTCATTACCAATGGGTTGAGCGCCTCCTTCGACATCAATGATGCTCAGCCGTCGATGACCCAAACCGATCTCTCGATCTAGCCACGTCCCCTCTCCGTCCGGTCCCCTGTGTTGCAGCACAGAATTCATGCTTTTTAGGATCTCACCGTCTACTGGGTAGCCAGCAAAATCAAAGATTCCACAAATCCCGCACATATAAGATACGCCTTACTGGATGGTTCACGGTACGGTCAGGTTCCATAGCCAAGACGCCTTCGTAACAAAGATCGATAAAGGTGAGCTTCTTCTTCCGTTGCCAACCTTTTCTTTCCTGTCGCGATTGCACGCAAGTATCCCCACACCAGCGCCAAGCCTCCAATAACAATAGGACGGCAAGTGAATCGGTGAAGCGCTTTGAGCATAAAGAAACTGGGACTTCCCCCAACCAAATAGTAAATTTCTCCGTGCATGCAATGCGTTCGAACAGTACCAATGCCTACTCCCTCGCGCTTCCAGTGCTTCATTGCTAAATCGTCAAAATGGCGCGTTTGCCATCCATATGCCATCGCGCGAATCTCATCGATTGTATCCCACCCACGTGACGGCACAAATCCTCCTATCTGTTCAAAACATTGTCTGCGGATAACCTTCGACGCACCAGCAGCGTGATAAGGAGGCATCGCCACCTTCTTCCAATTCAACCCATCCGCAGCTTCTAAATACACACCCGACGCAATTCCAAGCGTTGGATTTGTTTCCAGGCGCGATATCAACTGCGAGAAATAATCAGGTTCGAAGCTGAGGTCACAGTCCAGCTTGACGACAAGATCATGGGTCAAGTGCTTGACCCTACCATACCCTTCATTGAAAGCTCGAACTACAGCGGGTCCTGGTTGCCGAGGCTGTCCGGCTGGGCGCCTGACAACTTCGATGAACTTATGCTTTTGAGAGAATCTTCTAAGGATATCTGGAGTTGTGTCCGTGGATCCGTCATCCACGATAATCCAATGAGTCGGCTTGAGAAGCTGGGCAGCCATGGATTCCAGCGTATGGGACACAAAGCGTTCTTCGTCCCTGACCGGCGAGATGACAACGTAATTCAAGACGAAATGCTCCAGAGAGGTCCGATCGGGTGCCTTGAAAAGAAGCCCGCGCTCAGTGCCTTGATGTCCGCTCTCCAATCGGGAACGACTCTATGGATGCGGCAACCAGGAGAATCATGCGGTCGTCCATTTCTGCGTAGATTGGTAACGATAAAATGCGCGTCTGATTGATATAAGCCGAGGGGAACTGTTGCCGCGTAGCACCAATGTAGGCATATGCTGGGTAAAGTGGCAGAGCTTTAGGATAATTGAGCACCGTGGCAACTCCGGACTTGGCGAGGTGTTCCCGGAGCGCGTCTCGTTGGGGGGATCGGAGGACATAGAGATGGTAGACATGATCGCGGTCAGGGGCAACCGCGGGTGTCACCAAGCCGTGGATTCCTTGGAGCAGCTCGTTGTAACGCGCTGCCACTCGACGCCGCGCATCGGTCCATGCCTGAAGATGCGGCAACTTGACATTCAGGATGGCGGCCTGGAGGCCGTCCATGCGGCTGTTGATGCCTTCCATGACATGTTCGCCTTTGCCCCCGTGACGGGCGAAGGTGGCCGTCCAGTCGGCCAATTGATCGTCATTGGTGACTAGACAGCCTGCGTCGCCGTAGGCGCCGAGATTCTTGCCCGGGTAAAAGGAGAACGTGGCGGCATTGCCGAACGTGCCTACCAGTCGCCCCCGATATCGGGCAAGATGCGCCTGAGCGCAGTCTTCGATGACCCAGAGCTTGTGCTTGCGGGCGATCGCCATTATGGGGTCCATGTCAGCCGGTTGGCCATAAAGATGGACCGGTATGATTCCGACCGTCCGAGGCGTAATCTTCTCCTCAATCAGAGCCGGGTTGAGGTTAAATGTGACTTCGTCGGTGTCGATGAAGACGACTCTGCCGCCGGCCTGCGTTATGGTCTCGGAAGTGGAGATCCATGAGTGCGCAGTGGTGATTACTTCGTCGCCAGGTTGCACCCCCATGCCTCGCATCGCAATATACAGGGCATCCGTGCCGTTGGCGCAGGAAACACAATGCTTGATCCCGAGGGTCTTGGCCCACGCCTGCTCGAAAGCATCGACGTGTGGTCCACGGATGAATGCCGATTTGGCAATAACCTCGGCAATCGCGGCATCTATCTCGTCCTTGATGGTGAGATACTGGGCGTGGAGGTCGACGAAGGGGACTTTCATAATAGAAGGCAGAGTCAGAGGTCAGAGAGAACGCAACATCCGCGCGGGGTTTCCAGCGTAAATGCCTGGTTGCGTGATGTCTTTAGTAATGACAGCCCCCGCTCCGATCACAACTCGATCACAAATGGAAACGGGGAGGATGGTGGCGTTCGATCCAATGCTGACATGATTTCCAATACGGGTTGAGCCCCAGAGTTCACGACGACGGTTTGCCGGGCCGCCCGTAGAAAAGGTGTCGTTGATGAACATTGCTCCGTGGGAGATGAAGCAATCGTTGCCGATCTCGACGAGCTCACAGATGAATGCGTGCGACTGGATTCTGCAGCGCGCGCCGATGCGCACGCCACGCTGAATTTCAACGAATGGTCCGATGAACGAGTCATCGCCGATAACGCAACCATATAGATTTACAGGTTGAATGACAGTGACGTTTTCGCCAAACGTAACTTCGGTGATGGCAACGCTTTTCAGTCTTGCAGCTTGCATGGAAAAGAGGGACTTGTAACCTACTGGTCTCGCCGGTCCGCCTGCTCAAGAATCGACACTACAATCCGGGCATGAGGGATACCGGTGATGGGCGCCTTGCCCGTTCTGATGCAGTCGGCAAAGTGCTCGGCCTCCACTTTGATCGGCTCCACAAACCGAATTTGGGGTAACACAATGTCGCCGCTGCGGTAGTTGAACTGTGCGGGTTGCGGACTGTCGAAATCCATGTTCTCGCCAAGAATGGCGCGCTTATCAATTCCCTTGTCGTATATAGCGATTTTGTCGTCGGCGACATCGTCGTACACCACCATCTTCTGCGACCCAACGACGATCATTTTGCGAACCTTCTGGGGGTCCAGCCAGCTGACGTGAACATTGGCCATCACCTTGCCCGGATACTGAAGGCCGAGGAAGACCACGTCCTCAATGCCGGCTTGCATGTAATCCATGCCGAGTCGTGAAACAGCAATGGGGTCGGGATCGCCCAGCCAATACTGGATGATGCTGATGTCATGCGGGGCGAAGTTCCATAGCGCATCGACATCCGATCGAATGCGGCCCAGGTTCAGCCGTTGACTGTAAATATAGCGGATCTGGCCGAGCTCGCCGCTGTCGATCAGCTTCTTCACGTAACGAACAGCGGTATTGTAGATGAACGTGTGACCCGCCATCACGATTCTGGAATGAATGTCGGCGCAACGCGAAAGTTCGTCGACGTCCGAGACCTTCGTCGCCAGCGGCTTCTCGACGAACACGTGTTTGCCGGCCAACAGGGCCGCCTTTGCCAGGCTGAAATGAGTGCCAGCCGGCGTGGCAATGATCACGGCCTGAACTTCGGGATCATCAAGCACAGTCTTGATTGATTCGATCGCACGGGTCCGGGGATAGTGGGTCTCAACAAAACTTCGTCGTTCAGGACTCGAATCCACGACGTACTTGACATGGCAGTCTTTCAACGCCGAGAAATTGCGCAGAAGGTTTGGGCCCCAATAGCCGCAACCGAGTTGGGCAAATACCAGTTGAGATGTGGGCATAGGCGTCGTCATTGTCAGTCCTCTAAGAGTCATTAGCCGCGGCGAAAGCAACCGAGTGGCCAGCGGCGCTTTCGATGAGTGGGACTGTGATCCAAAGGTCCTCAGCGAAGGTGATATCCTTGAAACCGTGCGGCTTCACTGTCGCGAAGAACGTTTCGGCTGAGCGTTGGCCTGGTTGATGAATCCGAGCCACGAGTCCGGGAGCCTTTTCGCCAGCCTCCACCGTTATTCTTATTTCAACTCTTTCCTCGGTCCGGTTGCTTTCGGCGAAGGAGGCGGATCGGCGCCGGCGGAACCAATCCACGGCGCCCTGCGCAGTTGGAAACCAAGGGCTCATCTCCTCGAGTGAACTCAGCAGATTGCGGTAAAAACCACCCCAGAGCCGTTCCGGGGCGACACTGCGGTCGTGCCAATTGATTGTGATAACGCCGCCGAACTGCCGGGCCCCATCGATCACTCGCCCCACCGCTTCTCGTGCTGCTTCTGGGGTCATATTCAGAAAGGAAGGATAGAAAAGAGCCGTGTCCATCACGTTCAGGGGCAGCTCAATCAGACTCCGGGCCCCGATCGGCTTGAAGGGCTGAGTCGTCCCGGCGCGAAAACCGATGGTTTCGTTATAGCCGAAGCTCGAGTCATAATCGAACCTGGCGCTCTCAAGGACGGCGGAGGAATGTTTGTCGCAGAACAGCCAATGCATGCGTACCCCAGTGGGAGGATGGCCCGCAACCCGTGAAACCTCGTCGCGTTCCTTGATAGCGCGCTGGGAGTTAGTCCATGCGTCGATGCCGTGGGTGCCAACTTCAGATCCCCTGGCGATGATCGCCTTAATTTGTGGCGCTATGTCACTGGCTCCGTATCGGCTCGCCCGGAGGCCAGGTGCCGGCCCGCCATCCTGCGCGTGTCCCGCATCGTGGGAGTGGGGAATGACGAAGAACGTGACCCCCAGTCCCGCTTCCAGGTCGGCGTAAGTCGTGAAAGTATCCCAGAAGTCACCCTTGAGTCCGAGGTAGACGAGGGGAAGTGTGAAAGCGGCGCTCCAGCTCTTCCAGAGCTCTCTTAGGGAAATGGCTTTTTTCCAGGCACGCAGAGTGTTACCGATCAACGCCCGGTAAAGGAATCCGCACATCGTGTGATCGAATTGGTGGAATCGAACCCCAGGGTGATCCACATCATGGGTGAGACATACAATGAACGGATGCCCGGCTGGGACCGGTGGGATCTCGACAAGCCCGATGCCGCAGCTGAGGATCAAGTGCCGCAGTAGGTTGATATGGAGTTCGAGCGTCGGCGTCGCCGCATAGCGGACGGGCTGGCCTGTTCCGAGGAGAAACTCAACCTCCTGGAAGAGATTGTACCCGATCTGTAAGGTGATGCGCCCACCAGTCTCAGATACCGATGCTGCCGACGCGCCATTGGACTTGAGAGTGAATCCAGAAGTCGCGGAATCCGGAAATGTGAGGCAGCCACAATAAATAGGAATGCTGCGGCCGTCCCAATCAATCTCCGGCACAGTGCTCTCGTCATTCGCGCGATGAACCTCGCGGCTTTCTCCATTGAGGGCACCGTAAATTAGAGTTACCGGCGAAGGCGTTTCGACCGGACTATGAAGGCAGTCGATGAGGGCATCGTACTTCCCGCCAGGCCGGTAAAACTCCCAAGGCGTTTTGAACAACTCAAAGAACTCACGAACGATCTCGTGATGCTCTTCCGCTGTGCGAACCCCGATCATTGGCTATTCCGCGTGAGAAGGGAGGGGAGCAAAGCGCGTCCGGGAGTGCGGGAGCGCTTCTGCAGCAGATGAGTTACGTGGCCTATCAGGACCTGCCGCTCCTGGCTCCATCGATGCGCCTGATAAACGTTCTGGCCTCGTCGAATGATGTCCAGAACGGCTTGCGGATTGTGAAAAACAAACTCGATCTTTCGCGCGAGGTCGGCGGCATCCCCTAACTGAAAAAAAATGATTTCGTCTGGTGCAAAATAGTCGGTGATGCCCGGTGCAGCAGGGGCGATCACTGGTTTGCCACACGCAAGGTACTCGAAGATTCGGGTAGGGGTGTTGATCTCTGTGAAAATACTGCGGCGGTTGGGTATGATGCCCAGGTTACATTCCAGAATCGCTTCGGCGACCTCCTCGATGCGTTTTGGTCCGAGGTACCGCAGCGCGTTGCCGAGGCGTTTGGCAACCGCGGACCCAAGCACCCCCTCCAGAAACGGTGTCCTCGCTCCGTAGACCAGCAATTGAGCGCCCGGAATCGCTTTTCTCACGATATCCAAAGCTTCGGCGGCGATGTCCAGGCCATGTCGCTCGACCAGCGAACCATGATACATGACCGTAAAGGGCTTCGAGGGTTCGCGTTTTTCGCCGGCTCCGTTGAGCGGAGACTTCAGGCCAAAGAGCCCCTCATCGGGGGAATTCATAATCACGCAGACCTTCTCGGCGGAACAACTCCTGCTACTGAAGATCCGTTTGCATGCCTCGTTTACGGTGAATACCAGGTTAGCCATTCGGATACTCCACCGCTCAAACCGCTTTAACAAAGCGACGGCCCGGCTGTGTTCGCCCAGGTTGAAGATGGTCATCATCAACTCGGGCATGGGATCATGCAGATCGAGGATGACTCTTGCGCCCAGGAGCTTTGGAATCAATACGCTGAAGACAAGGATGTCCGGCATGTTATGCACATGCACCAGGTGATAACGGCGGCGGATCGACCGCGCGGCTAGCAGCCCGAAGCAGATTGCGATGAAACTGGAATACTGGAGGAGGTATGAAACCTTCCCTCCACGGCGACGGCTCAAGGGAACACGCCTTACGTTCACTCCATTAAAGACTTCATGGGCAGCTTCACCGGAGTTTTCACGCAGGCAGATGACGTCGACGGTCATCCCTTGTTCGCGCATGGCTTCGGCTGCGCGTCGAGGACGAGGGTCACTCGCATAGTAGGAGAACAGAAGAACCGCGGCACGTTTGCCAGCAAGATTGCCGCTGAGCGATCCAGGAGAAGTTCCGCCTGCTCTGACCGTCAGGGTTTGTGGCACTTCTTCCTTAATCTCGATTTTACATGCAACCGTTGCAGGCAGGCGGCACCAAAGTCTCGTGCCGTACTTTTCCCGTGCAACGGCCAGGAACTCGTAATAGTGCTGCATGGATGCTCTCTCCATCGAGATGCGATCCCCGAATGCCATATAATCCGGGTGTGTATTGAGCAGTGCCATACCACCCTGTTGCGCGATCCAGTCGAGTTTTTGTTGCCAGGTATCGATGGAGGTGTGGCTGAGGACGCCGAAAAGCGTTGAGTCCTGGGGAAGCGTGTAGGGGAGCTCGAGGTAGCCGGAGGGTGCGGGCAGGAGGGAGGAGTCAGGAGTCAGGGTGTCAGGAGTCAGGATGTCAGATCGCTGATCCCTGACCGCCGACCCCTGAACTCTGGCCCCTGACCTCTGACTTCCGACCTCTGACCTCTGACCTCTGCAAACATTGCCCGCCGACACCCAAAACGGGAAGATGGTCCCGACGCCATCCGGCTGGGGTTCGAAGGGATCGGTATCGAACGTGGAGGAATCGTATTGGATATTGAGATCGCGAATCCAATCGAGGTTGTGATGCATGAAGGCGGAACGAAACCCGACGGCGTTCCAGTCTTCGAGGTAACGGTTGATCTTATCGGCGCAACGACGGAAATGTTTACGGTTGCGGTAGAGCTTGCCGTCGTGGTGCAGGTCGTGGACGCCGACCTCGAATCCGTGGTCGGTAAGCCAGGCGCGAAGGGCAGCAGGCACAGTGTAGGGACCTTCAGGAATGAAATAGAAGGCGGAACGAAAGCCGAGTGACATTTCGAGTTCGGCCAGCGGTTTGACATTGTCGAGGCCGCGTTGGGATTCGACGTCGTGGGTGAGGACGAGGGCGAACTGTTTGCCATCGGGCCAACCGGGCCAGCCTTCCGGTTTGCGGCCGGCGGATTCGAGGATCGGCCAGACGCCCGCGGAACGCCGCAGGATACGTCGGGCGTGGAGCCGACGGAGGGCGAGGCGCATCCTGTCGGGCATCCAAGGCTTGACGGTGTAGTAGAACCGGTTTAGCAGCATGGGTCGGGGGGGGGCAGGGGGCAGCAGTCAGTAGTCAGTAATCAGGCGGCAGAGGGCAGTGGGCAATCGTCAGTAATCAGTAATCAGTAATCAGGCGGCAGAGATCAGAGGTCAGCGGTAAGACGGCAGAGCAGAGATCAGATGTCAGAGATCAGGAAAGGAGGCACGGATGCAAAGAGCTGCGCTGGTGAGGTCCGCCAAGGAGTTAATTGTCTATAGGAAAGGGTACGAACTGGCGATGCAAGTGTTCCTGGCGAGCAAGCAGTTTCCAAATTCGGAGCGGTTCGCATTGACCGACCAGTGTCGACGCTCATCGCGGTCGGTGTGTGCGAACTTGCGGGAAGCGTGGGCCAAGCGCCGATATCCAGCGCATTTCCTGAGCAAACTCACCGATGCCGATGCTGAGAATAGCGAGACCGATTGTTGGTTGGATTTTGCCAGGGATTGCGGCTATTTGACGGTGAAACGTCATCAGCAGCTGGCCGGGCTTTGCACCGAAGTTGGCGCCATGCTTGGATCAATGATGCGCTCCCCTCATTTGTTCTTGCTGAAACCACCCGCTGACCCCTGACTTCCGATCCCTGACCCCTGACCCCTGACCCCTGACATCTGACTTCTGGCTTCTGACCACTGACTACTGACCACTGACTTCTGTCTTCCCCCCTCACGAATCCCTCCCCAGCCACGCCGGTCCCTGGGCACGTGATTTATTAAAAACACCGACGACGTTCGCGCGGGAATTGGACAGGACGGAATGGGCGCGTTTGACCTGGTCGCGGCTGTCTTTTTCGGCCTGGATAACGAGCAACACCTGGTCCATGAACGGCGCGAGGGCCATGGTGGCGCTGGTTTCGGTCAGCGGCGGCATGTCGAAGATGATGTAGTCAAAGTCGCTCGCTTTGAGCTGGGGCATGAGATCGTAGAATTTTTTGGGTATCAACGCCGCCGGTTTGCCATCGGGATCCGTGCCGGCTGCCAGGTAAAGATTGTCCGCCACGCCGGTGACCCGTGACGCACCCGGCTGGATCATCTGCGATAGACTGGATGCGAGCTCTCCTTTAAGAAACGGATGAACCCGTGTCAGGCCGAAGTTCATGTCCACCAGGAGGACTTTGCCGGCGCCGGTTTCGGACAGGGAAGCCGCGAGGCCGGCTGACAGGGTGGTAACGCCGGCTCCTTCGGAACAGCCGGTCAACGCCACGAGCTTGGGCTTGTGATGCATGTCCTTCAGCTGAAAAAGGAGAATCAAACGGTCACGCAGCGCGTCGCAAAAGGGCCGGACGAAATGGCTGATCTCCCAGGGAGCGCGTTCGGGGCGCGCGGCGTGCGAGGATAGCGGGATAGCGGATAGCGAGGCGGACGGCATCTCCGCCGCAACGTCCGGCGCGAAGCCGGAAGCAAGTTTGCGGTGCCGGAATGCTTTGTGGCGATTCCCCCGATGAAGCAGTTTGCGGGAAGCCCCGTTGCGTCCGATCCGGGGGATGGAAAGCATCAGTGGAATCCGCAGCCTGGACTCAATCTCGGTGGGCCGCTTGATGGATGGATCCAGCACCAGGTCCAGGAGGAAGGCGAGACCGACACCGAGCCCGATCGCGATGGCGACGGTCATCGCCAACTTTTTCGGCATCTCGCGGGAAATCCGCAGGGGCGCCGACGGTTTCTGCACCGGGATGATGTTTGGAATCTGTTTGGGATCGATACTGGAATCGACCGTGGCGCGTTCCAGGCTTTCGGCAAAATAGATGTAGTTCGTGCGTTCGAGTTCGCGCCGGCGTTCGAGCTGGGCGATCTGCCCTTCGGATGATTCGATCGCCGTGCCGCGGCCTTCGGCCTCCTGAAGCTGCGTTCTCAGGATGGCCATCCGCGCCTGGATCGCGGCGATCTGCATGCGCTCGGACGCGGCGTCGGGCGCGGCATCCCGTTGGTCGCCGCCGCCGGAGGGTGCGCTGGCGAGCAACCCGGGATGCTCGGATTCGAGTTGGTTTTTCTGGTCTTCGGCCTCGGTCAGGTGCTGGATCACGGCGTCCAGCAGCGGGTAAGCGGCGGTGAATCCCTGGTTAAGCCACGAGGTCTCCTGAGCGCGCCACGCGGCCAGCCGATCATTGAGGGTTTTGTACTTTCGGAGGATGGCGGGGTCGACCGGTGCCTGGTTGGAGATTAGCTGGGAAGGAACCGCGCCGCTGAGCCGGTGGACTTCTTCCAACCGCGCCTGGTATCCGGCCAACTCGGTTTCGGCATCGCGAATGGATTGGGTCAGGCGCGCGATGACCGAGTTGTTCTCGGACTTGGCCTGTTCCACGTTGTCGATCTTCAGTTCGCTTTTGAGTTTCAACAGTTCGGCCTCGGTCTGGTTGAGGCGGGATCGAAGCTGGTCGGTCTGGCGAAGGAGGAATTCATAGGTGCCAGCGGCGCTATGGACCGTGTGATGTTTCTCGAGGTAACGGGTGACGATTTCGTTAAGGACCAGGAAGGCAGTCTCCGGCTGCGAGTTCTGATAGCTGAGGACCAGGACATACCCGTGGTTCGGCGCGGTGGCAGTCAGGCCTTTGGACAATTGTTTCGTCGCCTGCAGAACGTTGCTCGTGACGACCATGGGCGGTGGCTGAACGGGTCCGGGGATGCTTTTCGACACGGCGGCGTCAGGAGACGAGGGTAGACCCAGGATGCGATCCGGTCCAACCGTGCGCGCGACATCTTCCAGCATGTCCCAGCTGGTCAGGATTTCGATTTCAGCGGCCATGATGCTGTCACCCCTGGCGTCCGGCCGCCGGATGTTCTCCTGGGAACCGATGGCTTCGGCGCCGCTCGGATCGAGGACATAACGGACCAGGAGCTTGGCGGTCGATTGGTAGGAGGTGGGAGTGACGAAGTACTGGATCCCCGCCGCCAACAGGCCCAGGCAAAAGAAGAGGACGATCTTTCCCTTGTGCCGGAACAGGGTGAAGAGGACGTCCTCGAGCTTGATTCCCGCCGGGGGTTCAGCTGCGTTGGAGTTTGGTGCGGACATGGAAAGAGAACGGACCGATTAATCGAGGTGGGGGTAGAGCAGACGCCCTAACCACCGGTTCACACTTACGGGCAGCCATCGGAACAGACGGGTGTGGAAGCCGGACGTCTGTTCGGGATCGGCCAGAAAACAATTCCGCCGCAGGTCGTACTTGGCATAGTCGATCGGAGTTTCGACAGTTCCCCAGGCCTGTTTGAATCGACGGAGCCCATGATGATGCGCGACGGTGCGGCCCAGGTCCAGCCGCTCGAACCCGTGTTCCGCGAGCCACCGGATTGCGGACCAGAGCACCAGGTTGTTGCCCCGGTATCTCAGGTCACGAGCATCCGAGGACGCAAATTTGTAGATGGCATTCTTCCCCTGGCAGAGAAAGACCGCGCCTGCGATCGATTGACCGGCTCTCTCCGCCAGCGCAACGAGCCCGGCGCCGCGCGAGATCGCCTCGCGATGCAATTGCCGGAAGAAGTCAAGCGATTGGGGCGGCAAGCCAAAACGCCGCCGCGTGCGGCAATGCAGTGCGTAGTACATCTCGAGGGCGGGCCAATCCCGCCGAAAGTCGATTCGCACCCCGGCTTGCTCAGCCTTGCGAACGGCTCGCCGCGCCGCGCCGCTACACTGCGAAAACTGCCGGGCTGCGTCCGGCAGCAGGTCCAACCGATGGAGAAAGCCGCGGCGGGATGGCTTCGCAATAGGCGCCTTGGCGTGGGCCCCTCGGCTCTCGTAAGTGCGCCAGCACCGGCGCCGGCCCTCCGCCAGCAGCCGGTCGAGGACGAGTGTACCCTCCACCCTCTCTGCCGCCGAGAGCGCAGGACACGCATCGCTGAAGGGCAATGATACTCCACGGCGGCCGGTGAATGCGCTGCGAACCTCCATCAACGGCAGCACGGGTAAAAACTCACGCCCTTTCGCGAGCGCGAGGTAGATCGGTTCGTGACCATAGGTCTGCTTGAGAACGCGGGCCCAACTTCCCGAGTGAAAGAACGTCGCGTCGGGACAATCGTCCAGGGCCCGGTCCCAACGCGGATCCGTGGTCGGATCGACGAATAGCAGACTTCCGGGTGAGTGATCGGGACGCGACGCCGCGGTGGCGACGGCTGACATGAAATGGGCAGCGGGCAATCTTCGGAGGGGTGTTTTTGCTTTGCGAGAATTCCCAAGGTCGTGGCGAGGGTCAGACGGCGGCTGGCTCGGCTGCGCAGACAAGATCGCTCACGGTTTCGGCCACGAGTTTCACCTGCTCTTGCGTCAGCTCCGGGAACATGGGCAGCGACAGGAACTCGTTGGCGCAACGTTCGGTAACCGGGAACGCGCCGCGACTTAAGCCGAGTGCGGCGTAAGCCGATTGGAGATGCACCGGGATCGGGTAATGGATGCCGCAGCCAATTTCGCGCTGTTGGAGACCCTCCATGATCCGATCACGGTTGGCGGCCCGGACGGCGTAGACGTGGTAGACGTGCCGGCCGTAAGCGGCCTCCGACGGAATCGTCACTCCGGGGACATCCCTCAAGAGCTCCCCATATTGCCGGGCATGGGCCCGGCGGGCGTCGTTGCATCGATCCAGGCGCGGGAGTTTCAGGCTAAGGACGGCGCCCTGAATACCATCCATGCGGGCATTCCAACCCACGACGCTATGCTGATATTTGCGTGCCTGGCCGTGGTCGCGGAACATTCGCATCCGGGCGGCGAGATTGGGATCGCTGGTGGTGATCGCACCCGCTTCTCCGAAGGCGCCGAGGTTTTTACCCGGGTAAAAACTGAAACAGCCGGCCGCGCCCAATGACCCAGCCGGTCGACCTTTATAATTGGCGCCATGCGCCTGGCAGGCGTCCTCGATCACCGCGATGCCCCGGCGACTGGCAATTTCCAGGATCGGATCCATATCGGCGCATTGGCCCAGGAGATGCACGGGAATGATCGCCCGGGTGCGGGGCGTCAGCGCCTGCTCGAGGAGCTGAGGGTCCATCGTGTAGGTCTCCGGGTCAATGTCCACGAATACAGGTCGCGCACCGGAGTAGGTGATGGCTTCGGCGGTCGCCATAAAAGTCATCGGCACTGTCACCACGTCGTCGCCGGCGCTAATCCCCAGGGCCAGGAGCGCCAGCCAGAGGGCGTCCGTGCCGTTGCCGACTCCCACGGCAAAACGCGTCCCGCAGTAGGCGGCGAACGCTTCTTCGAACTGTGCAACAAAGGGCCCGCCCGCGAAAGCGCCCGCGTCGATCACTGCCTGGATGGCGGCAGCGAACTCGGCACGATGCGGCGCGTGATGGGCGGCGAGGTCGAGGAATGGGATGCGCATAAGTGGGGAGGGCAGTGGGCGGTAGTCAGAGGTCAGGGGGCAGGGGTCAGGAGGCAGCAGTCAGCAGGCAGCCTGCCCGCCGTAGGCTTGGCGAAGGCGGGTGAGGCGGTGGTCAGTAGTCAGAGGTCAGTAGTCAGAGGTCAGGAGTCAGGGGTCAGGAGTCAGGGGTCAGTAGTCAGTAATCAGGAGTCAGGAGTCAGGACGGCGACGGGTTGCGGGTGAGTGACATCAACTTTTCGGAGAACGCGGGCGGGGTTGCCGGCGACGACGGTGTAGGGCGGCACGTCTTTGGTCACGACTGAACCCGCGCCAACCATCGCGCCTTCGCCGATTGTTATGCCGCAAAGAAGCGTCGCGCTGGAGCCGATGGAGGCGCCTCGTTTTACCAGCGTTGGGACGCAGGCCCAGTCGGCTTCGGTTTGCAGTTCGCCGTTCCCCGCGGTCGCACGGGGCAGAAGATCGTTGATGAACGTCACGTTGTGACCGACGAATACCTCGTCCTCGATCGTGACGCCCTCGCAAATAAAGGTGTGGCTCGAGATCTTGCAGCGGCAGCCGATCCGCGCGTTCTTCTGGATTTCGACGAATGTGCCGATCTTCGTATCATCACCGACCTCGCACCCATAGAGATTGGCGAAACCGAAGATGCGAACGTTTTTGCCGAGCTTGACGTCGGCGGCGATTTGTTGGTGGAGAGGCATGGGCGGGTTAGTCTCAGATCAGGCGGAGGCAACGGCCACCTGCGGGACCGGCACCACCGGATGAAACTGCAGGCGGCGTTGGGAGAGAGTATCCGCGTGGGGTCGCGTCAACTCGACGGCCGACCCGCCGTTTCGCAACGAGGTGGTGGATGCTTCGAGGATGCGCACCAATTCGAGGCCGGCGCGGCCATCGGTGAAGGGAGTTCGTCCGCCGGTAATGCAATCGAGGAAATGCTGGCACTCGGTCTTGAGCGGTTCCTCCTGCTTGATGTAGGGGACGTACATATCGCCGTAATGATAGGAATATTGGAACTCCGCGAAGGTATCGTAGTGGGGCGGTCGCTCCACGCGGGCATCGTAGATCTTGAGTTTCTCGATCGGCTCGATGTCGTCATAGACGATCATGCGCTGTGTGCCGACGATGGTGATCTCGCGGACTTTGCGCGGGTCATGCCAGCTGCTGGAGATCGTGGCGAAACGGCCCTTGGGGAACGTGAGCGAGAGATTCGTAATATCTTCGACCCCGGGGGTCACGTTGGCGTTGCCCTGGCAGTTTACCAGGATCGGCAGGTCTTCCATGATGTGGAGGATGATCGAGATATCATGAGGCGCCAGGTCCCACGTCACGTTGATGTCTTTCTGGAACAAACCGAGGTTCAGCCGACGGGAGCTGATATACCGAAGCTGGCCGATATCGCCGGCGTCCACGATCTGCTTGATCCGCCGGACGGGTGCCGAATAGAGAAAGGTATGGCCGACCATGAGGACCAGGCCGTTGAGCTCGGCGATTTCGACGAGCTCTTCGCATTCCGCCGAGGAGCGGGCCATCGGTTTTTCGATGAAGACGTGTTTGCCGGCGAGCAGCGCCTCGCGGGCCATGGCGTGATGGAACTTGACCGGGGTGGCGATGACCACGGCGTCCAGACCTGCGCCGTTTAACATGGCGGCATATTCCATACTGCCCTCGACCTCCGGATAAACGGATTTCAGGTGACGAAGCCGGGCCTCGTTCTGGTCGCACATCATTCTCAGGTCGCAGTCGGGCAGGCCGCGAAGGTTGCGTATCAGGTTGGGGCCCCAATAGCCGCAACCCACCACACCAACTTTTACTGGAGTTTTCATGGTTTTGCTTTTTGGAATCGGCTTTGCAGCATTTCGATGATCTGTCCGATCAGGACAGGCAACGTTCGAACGATGATCTTCAGATCCAGCCCGATGGCCCAGTCCCTGGCGTAGCGCTCGTCGAGGGCAATCATCTCCGGATACGTGGTGCGGTTCTTTCCGCTCACCTGCCAGAGTCCTGTCATTCCGGGCAAAACAGCAAACCGGCCGCGATGCTCGGGCGCCAGCCGCTCGAGTTCGTAATCTGTGCATGGACGCGGTCCGACGAGGCTCATATCGCCCCGCAGGATATTTAGAATCTGGGGCAATTCATCGAGCCCGGATGACCGAAGCAACCAGCCCAACGGGATCAATCGCCGGTCTCCTTGAGCGTCCATCTTCGTCAGAGGAAGGTTGTTCAACAGGAGCATGGTGGTGTGATCCTCATGCAGCGAAGGGTCTGCGTTCACGTGCATGCTGCGGAATTTGAGCATCTCAAAATGTCGCTCGCGATGACCGATCCGATGCTGACGAAAAAAGACCGGACCACGAGAAACCAGCTTGATGTAAAGGGCGATCAGCAGCATGGCGAGCAGGAGTAGCGGAGATCCGGCGCAAATGACCACCCAATCCAGCAGCCGCTTGGCCAGTGGAATAGAATCCGTCGCAACCGGCAGACCGGTTGTAGTCTCGCCCGTCTCGCCCGGGGCAAGTTTGTGCACAGAAACCCTCACTCTAAGCTGCCGCCAATGGTCGCGTGGAGGCGACCATTGCCAAATTTATACTGGCACTTCCAACTAATTGTCGGAGATCACCCGAAGGTGACTGGAGGTTCCACCGGTGGCTGGCCTCGACTGGACAGAGCTCACTAGTGGATTTGTTACCCACAAGTACATATGCAATTCTGGTGGCGGTACTGCGGGCTTGGAGAGATTTCAGGCTGGCTGATGGTGTCAATAGGTAATTTTTTACTATTAATAGCCAGGCCGTTGCCGATGACCCCGGAAAATGGACCATTCGTCACTCCGCAGCCCGCCCTAACCGAGCACTGGAAAGATGCTAAAGTTAATGGGTCGAAGGGCTTGGCGCGTGAATCAACGGAAGAGGAAGCGGGAGGAAGCCTAGTGGCGTCGCAAAGAAGGAGCTTTGCTTCTGGGCGCCGGAGAACCCTCGCGTGCCGCTCAGGTTATCTTGGGTTTCCGACCAGGTTTCCTGCTCATTACCCGTTGAAGATGGGCGAGTTCCTCGTCAACCACGGAACCATCACCCGTATACAAGGCGATCACCGCGGTGAGATGACGCCGGAAGATTCGCTTGGCCGTCACCAGGGTGTTCAGTGCCTGGGCGGGGGACTTGAATCCGAAGTGCTTGATGAGAGAGGCGTATTCGAGAGGCGGATCGTCACGCAGCAGTGGACCCAGGATCCTGCCGACGAAGACCTCCCAGATTTGAACTCGGCCGGTCAGCTTGAGCTCGTTGTGCATGTCCAGGAGAGCCCCAGCGATCACAGCCTGCGCCCATGCAATCTCTGCCATGTTTTTCAGCTCGGGGATATGGGTCGGGAGATCGTCCGGAGAGACGTCCTGGAGATGAACCATCTTATCCCTGGGCAAACGCTTCTGGCATTTCCGTTGCCGGATCTCAATCAGCGCAAACCGATGCAGGGCCTTCAGGAGATAAGCTCTGAAGCTTCCGCGCTTCTCGTCGGCCCGCGAAATCAACCCGTCCTCGAGGATCCGCTTTTCGATAAAGGTCTGAAAAAGGTCGTCAACCTCCTGGAACTCGAAGCGAAACCGGCCGCAGAGGTAAGCTTTGAGGCTGGGGCGATAACGTTCGATGAGCCTCACCAGGGCGGCCTTACCATCCTCGGTCGCACTGTTTCCCGCCTTCCGGACCTCGATCCAATCGGTCGAAAATTCGTCGGCGGCACCACTGCGGTTTGCTTCACTCATGCGGAATTATGCAGGTAGTGCACACAGGCCGTCATCCATGTCGAAAGGATCATTTGCCGGGGAGAATAATCGATGCCTGGCAGCTGTCGATCACAGAATAAGGCACTTTAAGCAAAACGGCCGGTTCATCAGTCCGCCGCTTCGAGTGAAATCGGCGATCAAAGTTCAGGTTTCTGCAAATGCTGTAATCCGATCGTTGCAGTTTGAGGATTGTCCTGATATTTTATGGTTGTCTTTACACTTTGTGCGGGCAGCCGACAGGTGCAAGCCCAGCCCGCGGGCAGACGGAGATGTTTTAACCGGCTCATAATGAATACGTTGTATATGGACTGACCACTCGTTGTGCGAATAATGCGCAAAACTTGCTGCAAGGCTGCCCAATGAAGTCCCCTCGTCCACCGACGACGCATAAACCAGCATTTGATTGGGCGCATTATCGTCCGGAAGTGGAATTGTTCGAGGCCGACACCCAGAAGCTGGCGCGCGTGTTCGGTAAAGATTGGGACAAAAAGGAAAACTGGTACCCACCGGAGTTGGTGGCGATCATGGATCATCAGTGGACTTCCATTCTCCTGCACGACCTGGCCGATCGACCTTCGCGCCCCGATGAACCCGGCCAATCCTATTCGTTGCGGGATTTGATGCTGGATCCATCTCCACCCCAACAATTGGTCCTGGCAACCAGAAGTTTCGCGGAGTCGCAGCTCAAATCCGGCGTCGGAACACTTCCAGTCGACGTCGCCCGAGTGATCTACTACGCGAGCCTGATGGTCGGCCTGTGCCGATGTGGCGAGACAACGCTGGACCGCGCATCTCTTCTCGACGGGGCAGATTGGGTCATGGGGAGAGATTGGGTTAATCAAGAAATCAAGCAGCAGTTCGCCGCCATGCGGGCGAAACTCATCAAGTCCGGCTCTGCGAACGGGAAGCAGTCAGGTCCGGGGTAATTTGGGACGGCTTAAGAAGCAACGTCCGCGCCGCCATGTCCCTGAGCCTGCCAGCCTCGTTGCTCACAATCCCACCGTTCGCAGCCCCGTTCCCTCCAGGTAGGAGTACGGCCAATCCAGTTCGAAATACGATTCCAGCGCCGACGCGGTTGAGATGAGACATTGGGTATAGATGGCTCGACGCCGGGTGGGGGCGCTCGGCCTACACGAACGATTTAAGAACCAGCTTGTAGGCCGTGTCCCCCGACGCGGCGGCTATCCAATCCGCCGTAGCCGCGGTCGTGAGACCGCGCTAACTAACCCGACCTTGGGCTCTGGCTACCCCGGCCTGCGAAATGTGGGGCTTAAAGCCTGTAAGAGATTCCCACGGCGACGAGGTTTTGCAGGTAATCCTGTCCCGGGATCTCTGACGTTCTCCTTGTGAAGCGATAAGAGACGTCACCGATAAACCTCCGGCTAAATTGATAACTCAAACCCGTGGTGACCCCAAACTGATCGTGCTGTTCCTGCACGACGTCGCCCGGACCGGTGCTGTGTTCGTAAAAGAGGGACATGGACCAAGTGGCCGGATCGACCGGGCTCCATCGTACCGAGTAGTCCGCCCGGTAAATCTCCTCGTACACATTGCTGAGGCTGACCTGGGCTTCGCGGCTGACGCCGAGTGAATGGGAAATATTCTCCGTCAGATGGTGGCTTGCGTTGATGCCGGCATACCAGGAATCGAAGGTGCCCAACCCCGGGCCGGTCGCCGGCTCGTCGAAGTCGTAACGGACCAGGCCGCCACGCAGGGCCAGTTGGAAATACTCGGTGACCTTCCATTCGAAAAAAGGGCCGGCGCTCAGGCTTTGGTAATCGTCGCGGACGGCCTCGCTGTAATCGGTGAAGGACCCGCTGAATTCCAGTCCGGCGCGGGACTCAGCCGCGACCGCATAGGCGCCTCGTGCAAAAACCTGTTCCGACGCCCGGTCCATCTCCGAAAACTCGTCGGCCAACGACCAGTAATTGTAGTGTGCGTACCCGGCCTGGGCCTGCCAGTCGTCGAGAAACCAGGTGCCGCGAAGGCCGGCGGTATTCTCGATCTTCGCGTAATCTTCCTCACCACCGGGGAGGCCGCCTTCCGAGGTCGGATCATCGGAGTAAGCGAGATGTTCGTAGGCGGTGACCAGGAGATCTTTGATCCCGATGTCGAGTGCGATTTCGGAATTCGGGTCGAGGAACAGGCGGTCTTTGCGATGCCCTTCGAGATAAAAGGTGTAGCCCAATCCCGTGGCCACATCCAGGCTCGCCCGGTCGGTGATGGCCCACAGGGCGCGCAGATCGACTTGGGGTCGAAGACTGAGTTCGGAAAGGGGGTCGTCATCCGAGAGATTGATGTTATCGGTCCATTCCGTGGCGAAGGAGGCGCCGATCTCCAGTTCAACCGGGCCGGCGCGCAGCTCGGGCTCACGGTCGGTGGGCGACGGTTGCCGCGCTTCGTAGGCTCGATCGCCCTGGACGGCCGTCTGGAGGGCTTCCTGGGCGCCCAGCCTCGCGGGCATCAAGGGAAGTGCCAGCAGTGTGAGAGACCCAAGAGGAAGGACGGCACTCCGGCGAAATCTAAAAACCAACATACGACGAAACGGGAATAGATACGGGGCGCGGCCGAAAAGCAATGGAATTCAGGCGCAGTTTGACTTTGGCGAGGCCGGGGTGTCATATACGCCCATTCGACGTTATGAAATTTGTACCCGCTTCGTTCGTAAGATCCTGCCTTGTTCAAAACTTCGGTGCAACGGTGTGCGCGTGTTTCCTGTCCGTGATGGCACTGCTGACTGGGTGCTCCACGACCAATAAGAATGCGCCAATGCAGGCTTTCGAAGTGCCGGCGGCTCCGAATCTGCTCAACGAAGGGGATGTCTTGCAGATTGTCTTTCCCGGCGCAACCAACCTGAACACGGTGCAGAAGATCCCGCTGGACGGGATGATTCATCTGCCGTTCGCCGAACCAATTCCCGCGGCGGGAAAAACCACGGCCGAGTTTCAGGAATTGATCCTGAAAAGCTACGCAGATCAGCTGGAACACAAGGAAGTTACGGTGACAGTGACTACGCCGGCCGCGACGATATACGTGTCGGGAGCCGTGCTGCGACCCGGCCCCATCCCGATGGAACGTCCACTGACCGCCCTGGAAGCGGTGATGGAAGCGGGCGGCTTCGATCCAAATCGGGCGCGGCTGAGCCAAACTTTGGTGATCCGTTACGAAAAGGGCCGGCAGGTAACCCTGCGGGTGGATCTCAAACGCGCGTTGGCCGGTGAACTGGCCGACGCATTCTATCTTCAACCATTCGACATCGTGCACGTGCCCGTTAAGACGTTTCACCTGTAAGGAAGAAGGAAGAAGGAAGAAGGGGTCCCGCTGAACTCGCATCGTGGTGGGAGGATGGTTGAAGCGAATCATTTTCGACGGTGACCCATGGGGATGCGCTCCCGTCGCCGCTGCGCTTCGCCGAGTCAAGCCTGCGCGTCCGTAACATTCGCTGAAGAGGCATGTGTGGCGTTCAGGGCACACGGCCTACAAACTGGCTCTTCGATCGTTCCTGTAGGCCGGGTGCCCCACCCGGCGATGTGCAATCTGGATTCAAGAGGGAATGGTTCAATGACCCGTGAATCCATGAAAAATCTGGGCTAGACAACCCCCGGAAGCTTGGCTTAGTTTAGCGCCAGAGTTGATCAAAGCGTCCGCGGGGGGAGGCATAACGCCTGGGTGCCAGTCATAGCGATGGCGGATTGCTTTTCGAACCTGGCTCTCGGCGTATAAACAAGCAGCCAGGATCCGTGTAGTACCAAGGAACGGCCCTGTCGGGGCCGTAACGAGTGGAGAAATTAGCCTGGTCGTGTGGAATTGAGCCTATGCGTATTTCATTTTGTTGCCGAGGGAAGGTTTTCGACGGGCCGCAGCGCCGGCTCGAACACCAGCTAGCGGATCAGCCCTTTTCCAGGGTTGCCTATGGAAGGATGCGCGCCTTCGGACGACTGATTTGCCTGCTGGCGTTTGCCATCGAGGGCATGGTTGCCGGCTATGGCGCACAAGTGACGCTGGCATGGGACGCCAGTCCGGATACCTCGGTGACGGGATACCGCCTTCACTATGGTGGCGCCACGCGGGCCTACACCAACGTTATTGACGTAGGACAAGTGACCAGCCGCACCGTCTTGAATGTGGTGGCGGGCGCGACCTATTACTTCGCGGTTACCGCGTATAATGCGGCGGGGCTGAATAGTGATTTCTCGACGGAACTTCGCTATACGATTCCCGCCGTGGGCACTGCGCCTGCCATCAGTTTGACATCCCCGGCCGCGGGGGCAAGCTACTCGGCGCCCGCAAGTGTGAGCCTGGCAGCCAGTGTTACCGCAAACGGCCACACGATCAACAAGGTCCAATTCATGAACGGCAGCGCGGTACTGGGCGAAGATACCTCATCGCCGTACGCGTATACGTGGTCCAACGTCCCCGCGGGCAGCTACAGCCTGACGGCCAGGCTGGTTTACGACGGCAGCGTCACGCTCAATTCAGCCGCACGCAGCATCACCGTGGGAAGTCTGCCGGCAATCAGCCTGACATCGCCGGCCGCAGGTGCAAGCTACTCGGCGCCCGCAAGTGTGAGCCTGGCAGCCAGTGTTACCGCAAACGGCCATTTGATCAACAAGGTCCAATTCCTGAATGGCAGCACGGTGCTGGGCGAAGATACCTCATCGCCGTACACGTATACGTGGTCCAACGTCCCCGCGGGCAGCTACAGCCTGACGGCCAGGCTGGTCTACGACGGCAGCGTCACGCTCAATTCAGCCGCACGCAGCATCACCGTGGGAAGTCTGCCGGCAATCAGCCTGACATCGCCGGCCGCAGGTGCAAGCTACACGGCACCCGCAAGTGTGAGCCTGGCAGCCAGTGTTACCGCCAATGGGAGGTCCATCAACAAGGTCCAATTCCTGAATGGCAGCACGGTGCTGGGCGAAGATACCTCATCGCCGTACAACTATACCTGGTCCAACGTCTCCGCGGGCAGCTACACCCTGATGGCACGGCTGGTCTACGACGGCAGCAGCACGCTTAATTCGGCGTCCCGGTCGATCACGGTCACGTCCACGTCCACGTCCCTGCCGGCGCCTTGGCGATCGGTCGATCTCGGCACCGTTGGATCCGCGGGAAGCGCATCTGCATCCGGCGGCGTTTACACGATTCGAGGAGCGGGCAACTTGAGCGGCACAGCTGACAATTTACGCTTTGCCTACCAGACCCTGACCAGAGGTGGTGAGATCCGGGTGCGTATGAATACGTTCGCAAATACCAGCAGCAGTGCGCGCGGGGGGATCATGATTCGGGAAAGTCTGACTCCGGGTTCCCGCTATGCTTTCATTGGCATTTCGCCCGGCGGACGGTTTCGCTACCAATACCGTAGTGCCACAAGCGGATCCACGACCACGATTTCGAGTTCCACGGTCGGAACGCTTCCCAATATCTGGCTGCGGCTGGTCAGGGAAGGGAGTTCGTTCTCAGGCTATCAATCCGTCGATGGCGTGAAATGGACCCGCCTTGCCGTCCCAAGAATCACGATGGCAAACAGTACTCTACATCGGCTTCGCCGTCGCCTCAGGCAGTTCGACGACGCTGAACACGGCGACGTTCTCGAGTGTGACGGTCGTTCCGTAGAACCCAGCGACCGCGGCGAAGGACAAATGAGCGCGATGAAGATCCTCACATGGCTTGGAGTCCTGGGCGCCGTCATCCTGTTCAGTCAATGGGTGTTTCCTCACGCTCCTCAGCCGGACTCCGTCCTCATGGAGCCACCAGAGGCCGTCCGACAAAAGCCGCACACTGAACCTGGTCGATGGCCGGCGGCGGACGCGGCGGCCGAGGCATCGCATCCGGCCTCCCCTCATGAGACGGGGACCGCCGATGCAAGCGCGCCGAACAGCGTTGACGAAATCGACTCGGGCGTCTTTCCCTCGGCTATCACGTGGACTGTAGACGGCGATCCTGTTCCGCAGGAGCAGGCGGAGTTGATGGTGCGCCGCTGGGCCGAAGCGGATCCAGCCGCCGCGGCGGCTTGGTCCCTGAGCCTGGAAGAAGGTCCTTCGCGCGAGGCCGCGCTGCAGCAAGTCGCGGTCACCTGGGCAAACCTTGACTTGGCCTCAGCCTTGGACTGGATCGACGGGATCGCCGAAAGCGAGGACAGGGAAAGGGCGACATGCGCGGCAGGCTACGAAGTGGCGAGAACCGACCCAGTTGTCGCTCTTGAAATCGCCTCTCACCTTGCCCCGTCCGCAGCACGCGATGATTTGCTCATACACGCTCTGAGCCAGTGGGCGGGGATTGACGCCCAAGCCGTCTGTGATTGGGCGTTACAGATTCCCGAACCCGCTCTTCGAGAACGCATGGTCGCCGCTGCCGCCATTGGACTTGCCGAGCTGGACCCTGAAGCCGCGGCATCCCTCGCTGCCGACAGCCTTGAGGAAGGAGTCGAGCAGGATCGGACTGCGGTCGCCATCGTCCAGCGATGGGCACAAAGTTCACCCGACGCGGCCGCCGCCTGGGTCGCCGCATTTCCAGAGATCGCGTCGCGAGACAGTGCGGTTGAAAACCTTTTGGCGATTTGGACGCCGAGCGACGCAGTCGCCGCAGGTGAGTGGCTTAATGCATTGCCGGCAGGTCATTTGCGCAGCGTGGCCGCTGAGACTTATCTTCGAGCTTTGAAAGCTCCGATAACTGACCCCTAGCCCGGATTTTTCATGGATTCGTGGATTCTTGAAGAAACCTTTTAAGGGTATGAAAAATCCGGGCTCAAGAAAACCGCGCCCCGTAGCCCTGGGGAAGGCGTCAAACCGCTTTGAGCCTGTGCTCAGGAACGATTTTCGATCCGGCAGCCTTTCTGCAGCCTGTGCTGTCTGGGAAGTGCTTCTCAGAAGACGCGGTTTTCCATCTAGCCCGCACCTCGGTTGTATTGCAGCTTCCATAGCTTCGCTTTCTGCAAAAATCCATGAAATGTGCGGGCTAGATGGAACAGCTTCCTCCATCGGGGCCACGAGTGGCATAACCTTCGATTCCGGGCCCACTGACCCACCGCCCACCGCCTACCGCCCTTCCTTCTGCATTCTGCCTTCTTCCTTCTGCCTTTACTTCCGGAGCCACAGATGTTCGCCGGTCCACGGATACGTGAACGGCCGGCGGCTCACTAATTGGAACCGGGAACGTTCAAGTCGGCCGATGAGTTGATCGATGCTCGACCAATAGAAACTTTCGAAGAACCCGGGTTTACCGCCTTCTTCCTTGCCGCTGACGGCTTCGACGATCAGAACGCCTTCGGGTTTGAGCACGCGGTGCATTCCCTGGGCGATGCGTTCGATGTCGAAAGCGTGATCGAGGGAATTGGTGAAAACGACATCCACCGATCCGGCGGCGAACTGGATGTCATGGAAATCGCCTTGCACCACGTATCGATTCTCCTTGCCCGGGTTGAGATCCAGCCCGACTGCGAACGCGCCCAGGTCGAGGAAAGCGCGCACTTCCGTGCCGATGCGGGCGGCCAGGCAGAGGACGGAACGGCCTTGCCAATCCAGGCCGGCTTGCTTCAACCGGTCGCGCAAGGCATCGCGGAACCGGACGTCGTACGATTCCAGGTCGTGGATTTTCAGCTTGGCTTGCTGATGATGCACGTAGTCATCGTAGGAACTGTACTGGCGCTGGACGAAATCGCCGGATTGGGATGAGGGCGTCCATTGCTCGGCATATTTGCGTTGCAGATGTGGCCGGTAGATCCGCTTGCGCAGGGATCGGCCGAGTCGAGCGCAAAAGCGTTGAAAACGGCTTTCGCGTTTAGGATCGGGTTGAGCCGGCATGTAGAACGCTCAACCATGGAGAGAGCTGCCTCGAGGCGTCAATTCCAAAGGATGAAGGCAGAAGGCAGAAGGAAGAAGGAAGAAGGCCGGTCCCGTCCTGAAATAGGTTGACACCTGAACCGAGGAAATCAGGTGTTTATGAAGCAGAATATTCGCTACAGTGAGGCCTTTAAAATGGAGATCGTTCGGGAGATGAGCGCTCAGGGATTCAACTGCCAACAGGTGCGGGAAAAGTATGGGATTCGCGGCGCCGAAACGGTGAAGCGATGGGCTGAGCAGTACGGCAAGGGACTTGTGGGAAAGGTCATTCGCGTGGAAACCACCAAAGACGTGGACGAGTTCAAGAAGCTCAAGGAGCGGGTCAAGCGCTTGGAATCGCTTTTGGCCGACACGAACCTCGACTTGGCGCTGGAGCGTCAGTTTACCCGTTTAGCCTGTGAGCGGGCGGGGATTGAGGACGTGGAGGAGTTCAAAAAAAAAGCAGTTGGGAAGCAGCGCACGGAGCGATAGCGCAAGACGGATTGCTGGCCGGGGTTACGGTGCGGAGGGTGTGCGGCAAGCTGGGCATGACCCGCCAGAACTATTACGCCCGGCGCAAGTTGCGGCAGCGCCGAGAAGTGGATGAGGAACTGCTGGTGGGTTTGGTGCGCTTGGAGCGCTCGTTACAGCCACGGCTAGGCCTGCGCAAAATGCGGGTGCTGCTGGAAAGGGAGCTGGCCCAGGCGGGGGTGCGGATCGGGAGGGACCGCTTCTTTGGAGTGCTGCGCAGGCACGACCTGCTGTTGGCGCCCAGACGCTCGAAAACCCCACGTACGACGCAGTCCTATCATCGTTTGCCGGTCTTCAGGAACCTGGTGAAGGGGCTCCCGGTCGGCCGGGTCAATCAAGTGTGGGTGGGAGATCTGACCTACTTGCGCACTGACGAGGGGTTCATGTTCCTGGCGCTCCTGACGGACGTGAAATCCCGTCATATTGTGGGCCACCACTTTGGTGACAGTCTGGAGTCCATTGGTTGCCAGCTGGCCCTGCAAATGGCCTTGAAGCGGTTGCCCAGGAATTCAGGGACCATTCATCACACGGACTGCGGCTCGCAGTACTGCTGCCATGCCTACGTCCAACTGGCCTTGGGAGCGGGGATGGAGATGAGCATGACCGAGGTCGATCACTGTGCGGAAAATGCGATGGCGGAACGGATGAATGGAATCCTGAAATCCGAGTATGGATTGGATGGCATCTTCGCGACCAAGGCGCAGTCACGGACGGCCGTGGAGCAAGCCATCCACTTGTATGGCACACGGCGGCCGCACACCGCTTTGGGCAATCGGTTTCCCGCGCTGGTTTATGCGGAAGGGCTCCCCCCCCACCCCCCCCTGCGGGATGACCGGCGACTGGGCCCCTACGCGCACGACATGAGCCGCGAGGTGGAGCTCGAACACCCGGCTCATGTCGGCGTTATCCCAGTCGCCGACCATCCCGTCGAGCCGCTGCGCGGGAAGTCAAGTAGTCACTTCCGCTGGCGCGCAAGGTGACAAATTTAAACCAGGACTTGACCCCGCAGCCCGGCCGCTTCCCTGCCCCGAACCGGTCCTGGAGCATGTGCGGACGGTGGTGAGCCTGATCGAGGGGCGGCGGGTCGTTCGCCGGGAGATTGAGGAGATGCTGGCCCGGGTGTTGAGACAACACAGCATGGCCCGCCGCCGCCGGATCGATCAGGCTGTGGACTGGTTGAACGCAAACCCTCCATAGCCACTGCTGGATGACTCAGGAGATCGAACTATCCCAATTGGATCTGCGTTATGAGGGCTTTCGGATGAAAAATCCGGGCCTGGAGGAAAGGCTATTGGGCTCGATCGCCCACCGAGGCATCGAAGAGCCGCTCGAAGGGGTGGAGGTGGGTGCGGTGAGTGTCCTGCTCAATGGATTCAAGCGCCAACGATGCGCCCGCCGCTTGCGGATCGGGCGCGTGCCCTATGCCTCGATGGGAGAGGACGAGGTGATCGGGATCCTGGGATTATTGCGCCTTTCCAACAACCGAGCCTTGAGCCTTCTGGAACAGGCGCGATTCATCGACGAGCTCAAATCAGTTCAGAAGCTGAGTGTGGCGCAGATTGCCGCGGATCTTTCCCGGAGCAAAGGGTGGGTGAGCATGCGCCTGGGGCTGATGTCGGAGATGCCCCCGGCGATCCGGGAAAAGCTTTTTGCCGGCGCCTTTCCCGTTTACTCCTACATGTACACTCTGCGCCCGTTCATGCGCATGAACGGGGTAAAGCGGGCCGAGGTTGAAGAGTTCGTTGCCGCGGTCAGCGGCAAAAGCCTGAGCGTGCGAGAGATTGAGCAACTGGCTCACGGCTTTTTTCGCGGCCCGGACTCTTTTCGGACTGAGATCCTCAAGGGGAACCTGGCTCTGCCGCTTCAGCGCTTGCAAGAGGCGCCCGCCGATCCCGACGGATGCAGCGAGCCCGAGCGGGTGCTGCTCAAGGATCTGGAGATCGTTCAAAAATATATGATCCGTGTCATGGGCAAGGGCCAGGATCCACGGATCAAGAGCCGTAACTTTCATGCCCAATGTCATCTTCTGGCCGGGGGGATCTTGAGCCGCAACCACGCATTCCTCCACAGCATCAGGCAACTCCATGATCGAAGCGGACAAGCGTAAAGCCATTTTCCTGCTCCACGACCAGGGAGCCGGTGCACGCCAGATCGCCCGGCAATTTGGGGTTAGCCGCAACACCGTGCGCTCGATCATTGAACAGCAAGGGGCGATGCCCAAGGCAGTGCGGGCCGACAAACAACGCATTGATGAGGAACTTCTTCGCCGACTCCACCAGGAATGCGGGGGCCGCGTGCAACGGATGCATGAAAAACTGGTGGAGGAGCATGGGGTCCAGGTGACTTATTCCACGCTCACCCGGATGCTCCGCAACCTGGGGATCAGCACGCCACAAAAAACCCGGTGCGATCATGTGCCCGATGAACCGGGAGTGGAGATGCAGCATGACACGACCCTTTACCAGATGAAACTGGGAGAACAATCGACGCGCCTGGTCGCCAGTCTCATCTACCTGCGTTACTCCAAAAGACGGTACCTGCAGTTCTCCCGTTGCTTCGATCGCTTCAAGCTGAAGTGCTTCTTTCACCAGGCCTTGATGCACTGGGGCTTTTCAGCCACCCAGTGCGTCATCGACAACACCAACCTGGCCCGTCTGCGAGGGGCGGGCCGGTTGGCGGTGATTCATCCGGAGATGGAAGCCTTCGCCAAACAATATGGCTTCCGGTTTATCTGCCACGCTCTCAAACACGCCAATCGAAAGGCCGGAGAAGAACGGAGTTTCTGGACTGTGGAAACAAACTTCCTGCCCGGGCGCTCCTTCCAGCACCTGGATGATCTCAACCAGCAAGCCCTGGAATGGTCCACCGTTCGGCTGGAAAACCGGCCCCAGGGCAAGGCGGGTTTAATCCCGGCCAAGGCCTTTGAACACGAACAGACTTATCTGACCCGGCTGCCCGCCCACTTGCCCGCTCCCTATCGCGTTCACGCACGCGGCACCGATGAATACGGTTATGCCTCCTTTGATGGCAATTTTTATTGGGTGCCGGGAACCGGACGCGATGCGATCACGGTGATCGAGTACGCCGATCGGATCAAACTCTGCCGCGCACGGGAGTGTCTGGCCGAATATCGGCTGCCGCCCGATGGAGTCAAAAACAAACCCTTCAGCCCGGAGGGGCTTCCCACGCCAGCCCAGAAGCCACGTCAACGCCATCAGCCCGCCCATGAGGAGGAAAAGCGGCTGCGTGCTATCGCCCCCTCGGTCAGCGGCTACGTTGACTTCATCCTCAAGACCCCCGGCATCTATCGGCATGAGCATCTTCGAAGACTCCTGGCCTTCAGCCGGAAAATGACGGCGGATCTCTTCATCCAGAGCGTCGAGCGCGCTCACAAATACCGGATTTTCGACCTGCCCACGCTCGAACGCATCGCCCATCTTCACCTGGAACAAGGAACCGGACAACTGCCCTTCGCCCCGATCGATGAAACCTTCCGAGAGCGCGAGGCTTACCTGGAGGGTTGCCTCACCGAAACCCCCGACCTGTCGATCTACCAAACCCCATCCGATCATGAATGAAGAACTGGCTCAAAAACTCAAATACCTCCGGCTGGGCGGACTGCTCGCCCATTGGGAGGATTACCTCGAAATGGCCGCCGGCAAGCGGCTCTCTCATGCCCGGCTCCTTTCCCACGTCGTGGAGGAGGAATACCGGATACGACGCGACAAAGCCCGTCTGTTCCGACTCAAATGCGCCCGCATTCCCGAACCGTGGGTGATCGAGACCTTCCCCTTCGAGCGCCAGCCCAAGCTCAACAAAAAGAAGATCCTGGCCCTCTACGACTCCCTGGGCTTCATGCAAAACAATCAGAACATTATCTGGCTGGGACGAACGGGCTGCGGCAAGACCGGTCTGGCCACCAGCTTCTTAATCCACGCCATCAACCAGGGTTACACCGCCCGTTACGTTCTCTTTGCCGAACTGGTGGCCGAACTCTATCGCTCCGTCGCCGATCATTCCCAGCAGGAGGTCTTAAAAAAATACCTGGCCTGCGACATTTTGTGTATTGATGAGATTGGCTACGTGGAGGTCGAACCGGTCCAGGTCGGGCTCTTCTTCACTCTCATGCAAAAGCGGCACAAGAAAAAACCGACTCTCATCACCTCCAACCTGGGCTTCAGTGAATGGGGTTCGTTCCTCAAGAACGATCATCTGACCGCCGCCCTCATCGACCGCCTCACCGAGAGCAGTCATGTCATTAACATGAAACAGTGCGTCGGGCTGCGGCCAGCCCTGGATGCCGATGAACTCGATCCAAAGGCGGGCTGATCGAGTCCGGGGCATTGCCTTGGAGTCGGTGCTCCGCCTGGCGGGCGCCCAACCCGACCGCCACGACCCCCACAAGTGGCATACGACCGAGGCGATCCTCTCAGTCACGGGCTCCAAGTTCATGAACTGGAGCCGGGCCATGGGTGGCGGAGGGGCCATTGATCTGGTGATGCATTTGAACAATCGGGGATTTATGGAAGCGCTGCAATGGCTGGAGCATCACTTTCCGGCCGGTGCCCCCGTACCGTCCTCCGAGCTTTGCCATAAAACCCCACTCCAGCTTCCAACCCCACAGGTCCAGAACCTTTGGCGCGTCCAAGGTTATCTGAACAACGAACGCCGTCTCCCCTTTGCCTTAATGGAACCGCTGTTCGCATCGAGTCAGATCTATGCCGACTCCAAGGCCAATGCCGTTTTTGTGCTGTGGGATCAAAGCCTCCATCCGGTGGGCGCTGAACTGCGGGGCACGACACATCGTTCCTGGCGGGGGATGGTGCCGGGCTCTCAAAAAGATCTGGGGTTCTTTGCCGTCGGCTCCGCGCAGGCCAAGTCCGTGGTCCTCTGCGAATCGGCGATCGATGCCATCAGTTGCTGCGCGCTTCATCCCGAATATCGATGTCTCTCCACATCTGGAGCCAGACCCAATCCGCGATGGCTCTGCGTATTAATCAACCGGGGCATCCAGATTTACTGCGGCTATGATGCCGACTCCACCGGTGACGCCATGGCGCATGCAATGGTCCAGTGTCATCCCTCCATCCAACGCCTGCGCCCTCGCAAAAAAGACTGGAACGACCTCCTCAGACCCAGCTGAGAGATCCAAAGGTTCCATCCACTGCAGCTACTTGGAAGTCCAGTATCAACTCCCTGGAAAGAAGAAAACAGAACCCTCACGCCGCCAGCAGGTGGATCAATTTAACTGAGCATCAAGGGGGCAATTTAGGTGAGCGCTATCGTTCTGCAGCTCAGCCCAGTGAAAGATCCCACTTTGGTCTACCGAAACCCGGCCCTGGGGAAGCTGGCGGTGAGTGATAGCGGGACCATTTATACCATGGAGGGCAACCGTCTGATTCAGCTCGACGCAACCGCGGGCTATGCGTTGGCACTGGTGACCGACGGTGCGACAATACCTTATTATAGGACAGAGGCCGGCGGTGGCACCGCCAGCGCAAACCCGCCTGGACCGCTCATGCTCCCTGGCACAACCGTCCATGTGACCGCCCAGCCTTCGGAAGGATGGACCTTTCTGACCTGGGAAGGTGATCGATCCGATACGACGCCCGAGCTGGACATCGTGATGACCAATCACCTCACGCTAAAGCCTATCTTCGTCACCACAGGCCGAACCCCGTCCACCAATGGCCTGGTGTTGCGCGAACCGGACCAGGAGTTCTATCACTACCGGGATCGCCTCAAACTCACGGCACAGCCTGACGAAGGTTTTGAGTTCGTCCGATGGTCCGATGGTTCGACCAATGCCGTGCGCGAGTTCAACGTCAACGATCCCGTCACATGGTTCCCCATCTTCTCAGCCCTGCCACGGTATACCGTCACGGCCTCCGTGCTTGGCGGAGAGGGCGGCGCAGTAGTGATGCAGCCGGAGGGTCCGGATTACCTCCGCGACACCGTCGTGCACTTGAGCGCCCGGCCCGTGCCCGGCTATGTCTTCCAGGTTTGGCTCGACAACAACCTCTCCAATCCCCGCACCATTTCGGTCCAGTCCAATACCACGCTCTTTGCGGTTTTTGCGCCGGGTCAGGGAATCTCACCGCATTTTACCTCGACTCCGCCGTCGCGGGTGGAGAGAGCCACGGGGACCACCTTGACCTTGCGCGCTGAGGCAGAAGGAAGCACCCCCCTCGATTGCCAGTGGTACCACCAGGGCGCCATCCTCCCAGGGGCGACCTCCCCGGAGCTGACGGTGACGAACCTGCAAGCGGGAGACGCAGGGGTTTACCGCCTGGTGGTGGACAACGGGCTGGGCAGTGCCACCCACGAGACGGAGGTCATCGTCAGCACCTTGACAATCGACGCAATAAGGTGGGACGAGCAACTGGGCTTACAGTTTTCCCTCAGCGGCGAAACCAATCGAGTCTTTCGCATTTATTTCTCGTCGGATCTCCAAGCCTGGAACCTGTTGACGACCGTGACCAATCTCACTGGTACTTACATGTTCCACGATCCCACCGAGCCCCGTCCGGCCACGCGATTCTACAAGGCCGAATAACTGGAGATGCCGTGAGCAGACAAGGAAATTCAAACCACCACCGGCAACGCTATTGCAGCGACTCCACCGATGGCAGGATGAACTCACTGAGCAAACGATTCGTCATTTCCTGAGCGCGAGGGACTTTGTAGTTGGTGGTCGAGATGACCACAACCGCTTGGATCGTCGGAAGGACCGCGACGATATTCCCGCCATTGCCGAGCATGGCGTATATGGGCAGATTCTTGTCCCGGGCCGGGATTTCGCGGATCCACCACAGGTAACCGTAGCGCGTCTGAGCGTTGACTCGGACCTTGGGGGCAGTGGACGTTTTGACCCATTCCTTCGACACCACGGTCCAAACGCCGCCGTTGGCAAGTTGCCCGAGTTTGAGCCAGTCGCGGCTTCGGAGCCGAAGGCTGCCTGCGGTCATCGCCAGTCCCGACGGCGTGATTTGCCATTCGGCTTTGTCGATTCCGAGCGGACCAAACAGTCCGGTTCGCGAAATCCGGAACGGACGTCCGAGCAACGCGTTCGATCAGACCTCCAAGGATGATCGCATTGGCAGCGCTATAATGAAAGATTGTGTCGGTGTTGGTTGTGGTATTAATCTCAGGCGATTCAGGAGTTCTTACCGGCAGGTCGGATTCGTCGTCAGGCGTACTACTCGTTCATGGCGGGCGCGCATCACACTTACGGCCATAACGACAGCTGGCGGGTGCTCCCGACCTGGAAACAGGCACTCGATGCCCCCGGCGCGATCCAGTTGGGCATTATGAAAAAAGTGTTCCTGGATCGGAAGGAATGGTGGAATCTGGTGCCCGATCAGAGCATTTTTGCAGGCGGCGGCAACACCAACGGCACGGTGCTGAACCTCGCGTCCCGACACCATGATGGCAAATGGGTCATGGTGTACCTGGCCAGCAAGGCGTCGATTTCCGTAAACCTGGACAAGATCAAGGGCGCGGTCACGGCCAAGGCGTTCTGGATTGATCCCCGAAACGGCAAAAAGGTGCCCATCGGCAGTTGCGAGACGAAGGTGGTAAAAGCGTTCACGACCCCAGACGATTGGGAGGACGCGTTGTTGGTCTTGGAAGCCTCGGGCGGCTGAATCGGGAGACTGCAGACCGCGAATCAACCAAACGTTACCCATGAGCAAGCGAATCTCAATCGCACTCACGGCGATCTTTTTCGCCGCGATCCTCCAGCCGGTTGCCTGCCGTTCCGCCGTAGAGACCTGGAAGCGTTGGGAACAGTCTCTGACGAGCGCCAAGCCGGACGGTGAAGGCGACGGTGATGTGACTCTGCGCGTCAACTATTCCGGCCCAAACCAGGAACGCATCATCGGCCTGGGGTTCTGGGACGGCGACCGTACTTTCAAAATCCGTTGCCTGTTCCCGAAACCGGGCACCTGGACGTGGAAGACCGAGTGCTCGGACTCAAGCGACACTGGTTTGCACCACCAATCCGGCACCGTTGAGGTCCATCCTTACTCCGGCTCCAACCCGCTGTACCGGCACGGCTACGTCCAAGTCAGCGCAAACCGGCGATACCTGGAGCAGGCCGATGGAAAGCCGTTCCTTTGGATTGGAGACACAACCTGGGCCGCCCCCATGAACGCGGCGTTGGAGGATTGGCAGATTTACCTGCGCGACCGGCGCGAGAAAGGGTTCACGGGATTGCAGGTATTCTGCGCCAGCGACTGGGCGGGCACCCAGGATACCGAAGGCAATCCTCCGTTCCTCGGCGAGGGGCTGGCGCGGCCCAACCCAGCATATTGGCGGCAGTATGAACGGAAACTCCAGCTCGCCAACGAGGAAGGCTTCGTGGTCCTGGTGGTGGGCTTGATGGAGCCGGTCAAACGCTACCCGGACACGGCTTCAGCTCAACGATTCGCCCGGTACCTGGTCGCCCGATTGATGGGCAACTTCGTGATCTTTTCGCCGAGCTTCGACAGCCCGTACCAAGAACTGGGCGACGCCGTTGGCCAGGCCATCCGTGAATCCTCGTCATTGCATCTCGTCTTACAGCATCCCGGCACCGATCTGCCTGCCGCGCAGACCTACCATTCCAAACCGTATCTCGATATCTGTGGGCTCCAGAGCGGCGCTGGCTGGGGCGGCAACCCGTTGAGTGCTGAGATTGTGGCAAAGAACGCGGTCGAATGGACCCTCGATCTCTACCACCGCCAGCCCAACAAACCTGTCATCAATCTCGAATGCCGGTACGACAGCGAGTTTGGCGGGAAGCAGCTGGCTCGGCTGCCGCGAAGTTGCGGGTACTGGACACTGCTGTCGGGGGCTGTCGGCTACACCTACGGTTGCGCAGGAGTTTGGAACTGGGGGCTGAAGGTCACCCACGATGACCCGCAGGCGAGCCTTTGGGACTGGCGGATCGGCATGAATCGCCCGTCGTCCAGCGAGATGAAGTATCTGGCGGCGTTCTTCCTGGGATTGAATTGGTGGGAACTGGAGCCGCACCACGAGGTCATTCTCAACCAGTCCGAGGACTGGACCAAAAGAATGGTGTTGGCGAAGTCCGGCAAAGGGGATTTGGCTGTGGCGTACCTGCCGGACAACCCCGCGATCACTTTGGAGATGTCCGCGTTCAGCACGCCAATGTCGTGGCGTTGGTTCAATCCGCTGACGGGCCAATACAAGCCTGGAGAGGACACTGCCGAAAATCGTGGCCAGAAAACTCTTGAGCGACCGATTGGCTGGGAAGATGCGTTGCTGGAGCTACGCGGGGCGACATTCGGAAGCACGCCACCTTGAGCCGAAAGGATAGCCAGTTAGCGATGACCATCTACGGCCTCTACTTGGCCAGTTGCCTCACAGCATCCCAGGCTGATCGGTCTTGCCGATCACTTAATTGATGCTGGGTTGCCTACCGATATCGAAAATTGACTGCCCGACCACACTTGCGCCAGAGATGAACTCCCACTCATCCGGCAGCTATCGCTGCACGTCGGCTGTCGTATCGGCCCGTTTCAGATTTATCGCCAAGCGGGCCACGCGCTCTCCCAGCCGACGGGCGCTATCCAGTTCGCCCTCGCCAATTCCCGCATCCAGCGGCCCGGTCATGGCCGCAGCCCCGATCTCAGCCCAGACGCTCCCGGTCTTGTCATTCTGGTACAAAGGCCCCGCGACCACCATGCGGTTGTTGAGCATGAACATCACCAGCGACACCAAAACAAACTCTTTGCCGCCCGCCTGCCCGCCCCCGGTCGCAAACGCGCCTCCCACCTTGTCAGTGAAGTCCACCTTCAGCTTCCACGACCAATCGTCAATCACCACCTTCATCCGGCCCGGCATCGTTCCGTAGTATGTCGGGCACCCGAGGATGATCCCGTCCGCCGTGGTCAAATCCTCCTTCGTAACCTGGTCCACCGGCTTGAGCACGACGACCGCCCCCGGCACCGGCTTGGCCCCGGCGGCGACACCCTCGGCCATCTTCTCAGTGTTGCCGGTCAGGGAATCGTAGGCCACCAGTACGCGCACCGTGTTCGTTTCCGCTGGTGTGGCTGGATCGGACGCGGTTTGGCTGAGCACGGAGGGCATCAGGAGCATCACAAACACGAAGCTCGCGGTGAGCGCACGATGGAGAAATAGGTCCAGGATCATATCGCCGGAGTCTGGCCAGAACCGGTTCGCGGGCCAAGCAGGTAGTCAGTACCCGGTGCGGATGGTAGCGGTGCTGAACACGGTCGCGGTGCCGCCGCTGTAAAGAAACGCCTGTCCGCCGGTCGGCACCAGCGGATGTACGCAACAGACCTTGTGCTTGGTGATCGTTTGTCTTACGCCACTTTTCCGCCGGTTGATGTATTCGTTGCCCCGTGCGGATAAAATGTTTCGCCAAGTCGCTCCGTGGCCGTTACCGGCTTGCTCAACCGGATGCTTGCCTTGTTCGTGCGCTTTCCAGCGCGGCGTTGGATACTGCACAAGATCGCGGCGGCGCTCAATGAAGCGAGATAGATTCGACTAAGCAGCCAGCGCGGGCGGCATCCCATATCACTTCGTGGTCACCCATTTATTGATGAGGTTTCGGATCAGTGTCTTCGCCCGGCTGAGGTCCATTGGTTTAGCAGGCGCACGATATCGCTGGCTCCCATGTCTTGCCACATCACCCACGGCATCGCGGCTTTGCGCGGTCTGGCTGAAAAGGTTAAGTTTATCCTTGGTCACCCAAGCCGTCGATGTCAGTGCCTTTTTTCCACCAACGTCGTCTTTGACGATTTCGTATACTTTGTACAGGCTGATCCAGTCACCGATCCTGAAAAAGTGCAGGGCACTGGCCACGGCTTGGTGCTGATTCGCCGCCCGTTTGAGATCTCTCATGGGATCGGCTGTCTTTGTTCTGACCGGCTTGTCCGTGCTGTCCATGAAAGTCGGAGTGCCAGATAGCTTCGATCTGCATTCCAAGCGGCCCGACTCGAAAAAGGCGATGGGACGGGAGCCGTCTGGCATCACCCGCGCAACGCCTTCGACGTGAACCTCTCTAAATATCGGTTCACAAAAAGTGGCAATGTCGTTGAGCCTTGCCAGCAGGACTTTGGCTCTTCCGTATACATTTGCGGCTTGCGCTGTCGCTTCAAAGTCCAGCGACGTGAGGTAATAGTGGGCTCCGTCCCGGATCACCGTTGCATCTGTTGTGGCGAACAGTTTTGCCATCTCGGCAAGATCAAAAGCATCACCGGTCAGGCGAACCATCCAGCCTTTCATGGCACGAGGCTCGGGTGATTCCAATCCGGGAGCAAGATTCTTCGATTCAAGATGCTATTTGCTGGGCAGACAGGCCCGGAAGAATCCATCGACCAGGGGATGCAGTGCACCCTCCAGCGCCCGCCGCTCCGGCTGAAACAGTGTCGCGATAAAGAATGGGTGCCCGCGCAACTCAACCGCTCTGACCTTCCCGTCTTCGGATCGGGCCACGATATCCAATTCTCCACCGGCCAGTAGATGCTCATATTCCGGGTTAAATCCGAAACTGCAGTGGAAATCCTCCAGCCCAGAATCCGCGCCGTACGCAGCCCTGAATCTCGTCCCGCCTATCACGGTCACCTTCTGCCGCTGTTCAACCAGCGAACACTGCATTCGCTGCAGCAGCGGTAATCTGGTTTCTGGGTCGAGTTCGGCGTGTTCCGCGTCCTTCAATCCGATTACATTCCTGGCATATTCCAAGAGCGCGTGCTGAAAACCGCCGCAGGTTCCCAGAAACGGCAATTTCTTTGTCCGCGCATATTCGATGGCCCACAGTGCGCCTTCTGTATTGCGATAAGGGCTTGAAGGCACGGCCCAGATGCCGTGGTAATTAGTGAAAATGCTCGGGTCACCGGCCATGATGGTCTCAGTCGGGAGCCAGAATCCTTCAACCTGCAGGTCAACCTGAGACCGGGCCAATCCGAAGCAAAAATCGATGGCCCGATGGGCGGTGACTGTTCGGTTAAAATCACCGACCAGTGCGATGCGCGCAGTTCCCGGTTTGGGGTCGTTCGTGCCAACGTATGAGGCCTGAGTTTCAATCTCCGATCCTTGACCACCGGAATTGGCGGTACCGGGACGCCCGACCATCTCCGCTATTTGGGCAGAATCGGACACGGTTGAATTGTAGCAGGCGGGGCAAAGATCGCGTGTGCCCTGTCCTCCCCCGATGCTCATGGTCACGTGGACGGTGGCGGTGGCTATCTGGCAGCGTTGGCAGACCATCGGTTTCTGGATTTGAGCTGGTACTATAACGAATGGGTTTGTCATAGAAAACCTTCAATTCGCGGAACAGCGATTCCACCGTGACCGCCCGGTTGGTGGGCCGCATCCCCAAGCGTGTGGTGAAGTTCCGCGTGGCCAAGGTTTCCAAACCCCATCCTGCGTAATCCGACCGTGCCAGTCCACCCATTCAGGCACCGGGCGATGAGCGGAAACCGGCAGGCGGTCTGGCAATGCCGGTTATTTTTTCAGATAGCCCCTACGTTTTGATTTTGCTCCTTGAGGGTTATTCGAGTAATAAGGGCCAGCTTGCGGCAACGATGAATATCCCATCTGTTTGTGAACACATGGTCACGGCACCATCGGTTCGGGTCCACTTCAGCGGCCAACGGGAATCAGAAGGCACAGTTGCATTCCACTGTTGATTCTGGGCGGAGGACAACAAGAGGCTTGCGATTTCAGCCTCATTGAATCCCTTCTCCGGTGAAGCAATGACAATCATGCGAGCAGCGTCCATGTAGAAAAGCGCCAGAACAGTGTAATCCAGCCAACCGTAGCGTACTGCCTTGAGTCCGGATGCTTCCGTCTCCGGGACCCCGATTGCACTCCAATCGGCCTGCGCTTGTTCCCCTGTGCCCAATCGGCTCTCAAGGTTATCACGGCTTTCACCAAGTTGTGGACAGGCAGCAATCTCCTCTCCGACGTACTTGACGGCAATCACCTTAACTTGGTTTCGGAAGTTGGTTTCGTATTGTCCCATGCTCAAGAAATCACGACTCCTAGCGACAAAGACGATTGCGTCTGCACCGTGCTCTTTGGCCTTCTTCGCCAACCTTTTGTCACGAGTCGCCAAGGAATTGGCGCTCATTACGCTCAGAACGTTTAGAGTGTACGGAGCAGCACCAGTGTTTTCCAGTGTGGAATCCTCTAAAACGCCAAGCACCCTGAATCTTCGGTTTGGGGTGCCATTTTCCCAAACATCAACGCCTGCGACGGTACGCTTCGTACCGCCTGCACCGTGGATATCCCCACCCCCATGGTACTCCTTGAACTTCGTGTCGGTAACCAACGAAGAGCAGGAGGCGAGGAAGACTGCAAGCGTTCCGAAAAAAGCCGTCGCCGTGTAAGTTTTCATGGCTTGCTTCCGAGACTATCCTGACCTCGCCATCCGACAAGCCCGATTTCCCTCAAAGCCACAAGTCATTCGCAGAACTGACTCCGTCCTGAAGGAGACACCAGTTCACATTCCCTCCCAAATTCGGCTCGTCCGGGAGCGTTGCACCGAATATAGTATGATGATTGTCGAGTTAAAGCGCCGCCAATGGATTGGTGAAGGTCCCTTGGAGGACGCCATTGGTGTTGAAGAGGTATGCCGCGCCGGTATACGTCCCCGCCAGTGGTCCTTCCAGCGCTCCAATAATCACGCTTTCACCGTCGACGACGGCCACGGAAGAACCGAACTGAGAGTTCGCGACCGGGAAGGGATTCAGAAATCTCGCAAGGAGTTCTCCTTCAGTTGTGAATAGATATGCAGCCCCGGAATTTTCCCCGGCCAGGTCATCCCAGAGCGCGGTCACGAGCACCCGATCGACACCTACCGCCGCGATGCTGTATCCGAACATCTCATCCGTACTTGGAGTCGGATTGGTGATGGTCGTAAGCAAGGTGCCGTTGGTGCTGAATACCCAGGCCGCCCCGGCATGAACCGCGCCGGTATCGTCCCACGGCGCGCCAACAATTACCTTGTCGCCCAGGACTGCGGCCACAGACCAACCAAAGAAGTTATTGCCGGAGTGGGGATTGGTCAGCGTGCCTGTTAGTGAGCCGTTCGTGTTGAACAAGTAGACCCCGCCGCTGTTAGTAAAATCGGATTCATAACCATCATAGCCGGTGATCATCACTATCGACTCACCCAGGGTGGCGATGGTTGAACCAAACCCCAGAACAGACGCCGGAGCAGGGTTGGTGAAAGTCGAAAGCAGATTGCCACTCGCGTTGAACAGGTAAGCGGCACCACCCAGGTCGGCGAAGCGATCACCAATTACTATCCGATCTTCACCCAATGCGCACACCGTCTCCCCGAAGGCTGCTCCGGCTTTCGGCACGGGATTCGTGACGCTCAGCAGTTGTGTGCTGTTCGTATCGAACAGAAACACGGCACCTGAATGGTCGAGGCCGCCTTTGTAACCCGGCACCCCCACCAAGATCCGGTTGCTTCCGAGCGTGGCGACTGACCAACCGAGCCACGCGAAGTCAGTTGGCGCCGCATTGGTGAAAGTAGCGATCAAGTTGCCAGCGGGCGTGGCCTGCGCCAGGGCCGCACAGACGACGGAAAGTGCAGCGATGTTTGAGCAGGAAGTTGTGAGGGACATATTGGCCGGTGCGTTCTACCGCATAGCAGCCGTCCGAAGTCGAACGATCTTGCCAGGAATTGTCCAGACCAATACGCCACTACGATCAAGTCACGCACTTCCACCCCCAGGATCGTGGGCGCATCGCATGGGAAGCCATAATTCCTTCCATCAGCCAGGATGCAATGTGCTGGCCGGACGCCTTACGAGTTGACTCCCAGCCGATCCAGAGCAGCCTAGGGTTAATGAGGCTTTTCCCGACCGCTGCGCAGGTGTCCCGGCTGGAAGCGCCACTTCTGTTTCAAAAAAGGCCCTCGCCAAACAGGGCCTATCCACCCTGCAACTGAAACAAAATGAGTTATGAGTACCGAAGCCGGAAATTGCAGATCTGCGCCGGTTACCCAGGATACGCCCAGGGTAAAAACCCTCGATGTGTGGCTTTCCTCAACACACCCTGATTTGGGAAGAGAAGTCCGGCGAGCATTCGACTTGGCGAAAAGCGCGGGACGTGAGTTGAACCTCTCATTCAGCCACGATCAATTTCGCAAGGGTAGGCCTTCGCTCGGTCCTGATTAGCTGCCACGCGGAAGCCCCGAACGAGCAGCTTCAGATCTCACAATAACGCCGCACAAGACTGGTGAGATCAGCCATTGTAAATGGTTTCGGCAAAACGGCGCAGGCTCCCGCCCTCATCAACCGCCGCTCGCTTTCTTCAGACAACATCCCAGAGACGATGATCAGTGGCACCCTCCCAAGGACAGGGTCCTTGCGCACTTGCACCACGGTTTCAAGGCCGTCCATGACCGGCATATCAAAATCACAAAGAATCAGGTCTGGAATATTTTCACGTGCCATCCGCAAACCTTCCTCACCATTCTCAGCCTCCTCGACGTTGAGTCCCAAGTGCTCCAACGCAAGCCGGAGCATGGCCCTTACTGAACATTGATCATCAATCACGAGTACGCGGTGCATACAGCCTTACAAATGAGACGCGGATGGCGCTCCTTTGGCGCAGAACGTATATGCAAAATAGGAAGTTGTCCAAAACCGCCTTTCCCGTGCTCGCCAACGCTGAACCCAAGGAAGTCTCGGTTCCCTCGGCAGTCGAAACCGTGCGCGTCTTGCTCCGGCCCCTGATGGTCGCCGACACCAAATCGTGGTGCCTGGTCGAACGTGTCTGCGATTGCAGACAAAATGCGCCGACCTTGGTCTGGCCGGTATGCGCTCATATCCTCAGCGCATTCGCCGAATCCACACCGGCATCGAAGGTCAACAACGGCACTTGGCATGTCCATGACCAGCCACGATCTCTAGCCGATGCCCGACCTCATCCGTTGGCTGAGGACCATCTCAGGGGGAAGCCATGATAGACGCTGGTCAGAATTCGTGGATAAACTTTCGCATCTTGACACGAGCCCTGCATGTGACGGAACGGGTAATAGTTTTCCTGGACAATTTTGCAGAGGCAGCAGAAATCGAATTTGGCTGGGCGGCGCAACCCGGTTCTTGGTTGTCAAAACAGCTCACCGCTTGTGCCCATGGCGAGGAAGCCCGCAAGGGTTTCGAGGCTGGGCTTCGGTTCGGACGAAATTGTGTAATTTCAAGCAGACGCCAGTGTGGAGGGGAACTCGAGCCGCTCGACGCCGGGTCGGGCGGGCTTTCCCATCGAAGCCTAAGTGGAGCACTCCGATGATGAATCACATCGCTCGCCAAAATGCCGGTGAGTAAAGGGTGAGGCGATCCGAACGCCACAATGGCAGGAACCGATGAAAGTTCTGCAACAGGCAAGCCAGGAGCATAGCATCAGACTCTTCCTGGCATGGGAATATGGTCTCATCGGATACGTGTTTCCCTGCGATCGAAATGGCGAAGTTGACCAGAATTTATTGACTACCGGCGCACTGCGTGACCTGGTCGCCTTGCGTCAGGGGAAACATTGGGCTATCCCGGCCACAGTCCAGCCCGTAATCATTCAGCGTGAACACATCCTCACGCACTACGCGGTGGGCTAATGCGACTGTGGCAAACGGATCATCCTCGATAACGAGACCAATCTTTGTAAGTGTGGTCGCCAATACAGCATCGAAGGAGAATTGCTGGAAATCAGCGGCCAGCATTTGGAACGGCAAAGCTCCGCCTGCATTTGATCTCACCGGAATTCGCAACCAGATTGTTCCGAGCGACAGCTCACGCAGCTCGATTAAGGATCAAGCGTTCTCAGATTAAATCGTGCGATTCTCAACAAACTGCACCGCTCCCCCAGGCCACCCCCATCCAGCCTCCAGCTTGAGCGTCCGCAGTGATGGCGCACGGAAATCCGCAGCAGGGTAGTGCAACGCGGACGCAATGCCCCCATCCTGCATCTTTTGTCGGCATTCAAGTCAAAAGCGGGTAGCCCAGACAAAACTGCGCGCCGGAGATCTGCGGGAAGTACAATGAGGTGAAGGGTTTAATGGATTCGTGGCCCTCGAAACTGCGACCCCTTGGACATTCGGAACGGAACCTGCCGATCAAAGCATTCGACACGTTGGAAAAAGCGTCTTTGGGCCAGACTTGATTTGGCCTGGCGTGCCGAAGTTTTAGATGGATGTATGCGCTTTAAAGAATATCAGGTCCGTGAGGCGTTGCACGAGGCATGCGCACTTCTGAGCGGTCCGGTCCGACCCGCTGCTGAAATCGTGGAGGTGTTGAAGCCCTTCTATAATTGCACCGGTATTGAGGGAACACGAAGCCAGCGGCAGGAAGAGAAAATGCGAAGCCAGATTTTCGCGCTCACCGCTGACGCATATCGCAGGGAAGAAAGCCTTCACGAAGCCGCCATGCTTTACCGTCATGCCTCTTCAATTTCTCCGGGAAATCACGTTCCGTTCTACGCCCATCTGGTCTGCAAGCATGGGCTGAGCGATTTTTACGGCGACGCGCTCAAAGTTCTCCAGGAATACCGGCGGCGATGGCTGGCCAAGCCCCGCGTGGTGCGCCTTCTGCAGCGTTTGTTTGCCTGGTCGCGGATGAGGAAAGAAGATGGGGAAGTGAGCCGCACGGAAGATAGGAACTATCAATTCCTCACCCGGATGGCCAGGGGCAACCCCGCCCTGCAGATGGGAGTCGTGTTGAGATGAGATCAAATCCGCCAATGGGGTGCCCTTGGTTATGGCCAGATGAATGCCGGTGCCTGCGCCTGCGTGGATCAATCTGATGAAAGGAGAGCCCGAACTGAATCGGCACGCTTTTGACAACGGCTGGCCTGGGTTTGGAGTTCGCTCCAAAGATCTGGCGGCTGGTCTTCGCGCTCGGCCAAACGCCGCATTAACGCTGCCTGGTCGTTAAGGGCTCGAACGACCGAAGAGAGCACGCCTTCCAATCTCTCGGACTGCTCCGCCACCAGACTTTTGGGGGGAATACTGATGTCCTACGTAGCAGTGGAATTGGAGCGCCCGCCCGGTATTTGATTGCCATAACGAACCCCGGCATTCCCGACCGGCAACGCCGGTGGTGGACCGAATTTCGCGGTCATTTCTTCCGGGCTCATAAACGGCTTTCCCCGCTACGTTCCAAGTGGCTCCTTGTCAGTGATAGTTGGCTCGACTGCCAGCCGCGCCAGAAGCGGGCCAATTTCGGGCAAAGATAAGCGATGATCTACCGGCACATACCGCAATACGCTGCGGGGCATGTCCGCAGCCTCCGCATCGTCGGGGTCCTGCACGACGGCAACTCCGCCATGGATCTTGATTGCCGCCAGTCCCGCTGTGCCGTCATCGAGATAACCGGTGAGCACGACGCCGACAGTACCGCGAACCATAGGACTCAGCGGCGCTGCGAAACAAAGCGTCGATGGCGCGACGCTGCCGGTTTTCGTGCGGTCCTCGGGACAGATGGAGCAGTGGACCGCGAACCACCAGGTGATGGTCGGGCGGAGCCAGATAGACCCGGCTGGGCCGAATCTCCTCTCCATCGATCGCATTCTCGACCGGGAGAGAAGCGCCTCCTCCGAGGACTCGGGGCAACTTCCCGGTCCCCTGGGACGAAGTATGCTGAACGATCAATACCGCAGCGGGAAGGTCAGAGGGTAAATCCGCGAGCAACTGCCGGAATGCCTGCACCCCGCCAGCCGAAGCACCCATTACGATAAGGTCATGTCCCAAGAGGTCTCTTTCGGATCGGAATTAAGCGATGGCATTGTAAAATGATACGGTTCGCTCATAGCTGACAATTCGGACATCTCCGCATTTCCAGTGAAGTGGTATGCTGGAATGAATCCAATCCTGGCACTCTCAAATACAGTCTTTCGAGCGTCTACTTCTTCACAATCCCGCTGAATCCCTGGTCGGTGAACGCCTGCAAGGTCTCGGTTCGCACATATCCATGGGAAGCCAGATCCGCCAGACAATGCAGGGCTTTCTCCTCGGTATCGGCGGTAATGATCAGGACACCGTCGTAAGCTCCCAGGGTCCAGTACCTGGCCTTCGATCGTCACACCGTCCTTGGCGGCAGATTTGCCAAACTCGTGGGCACGGTTGATGGATTTCTTGATGTCCTTGGCTCCCTGTTCCGTGAATCGCAGGAGACTGATGTATCTCGCCATATAAATCCTTTTTTTAGGGGGTTCTCGATCCATCGCATCTTCTCCTATCTACGGGGCAGATCAAGATTATCCGCCATCCCTTGAACCCCGCTGTTATCCTTCATCCGGAATGGCGCTTTGTCTGCATTTGCAGACATCGTGTTCCTGGCCTTCGTCGCCTGAGGTACTCAGCTGCCTTTGGTGGCGCGATAGCGGTGCGCCCCCAGGCTAATGAATGGGTCCAGCCTCGCCGGTGGTGAGGTACCGCCTGATAAGGTTGCTAAGATCGGCAAATGAAAAGGGTTTAGGCAAGACGGCGTTGGCTCCCGCGCTCAACACCCGGCGCTCGCTTTCTTGAGACATCCTGCCGGAGATCACGATCACCGGCACCTGGCCAAGGACAGGGTCTTTACGTAATTGCACCACGGTTTCGAGACCGTCCATGACGGGCATTTCAAAATCACAAAGGATCAGGTCTGGAATATTTTCACGCGCCTTCCACAAACCTTCCTCCCCATTTTCCGCTTCCTCGACACGGAAGCCCGAATACTCCAGCGCAGCCCGGAGCGCCACCCTCACGGAGCTGTCATCATCAATTACGAGAATACGGTGCATACGGGAGTACAAATGAACGCGATTGAGCGCTCCTTTCGCGCAAACGAGGTATGCAGCATCCGTACTTGTCCAAGGTCACATTCCAATATTTCTGAAGAAACGTTCGTTGTTAGAAGCCTGCAACGTTATTGCTGCCCTTCTCGGACAACCGTGGGTATCGACACCGGTAATCCTACGCATCAGCAATGGTTCAAAGTGCCGTTGCCACCGGCTTGACTATTGACTCACCGGCGATGTAGCGGAGGCTTAGCGGTTATGAAGTATCGCCGAGGCAGGGGTAACTCTTCGGAATTAAACAGGCACGGCGATCCCGAACACACAGCAAACATCACAATTCTGAGGACCAGCGCTACGCCACCGACGAGCAATGCGACGGTCAGTACGCCGCTGGAGATGACCGCGATCATGCCATTCCATCAGTAGGTCAGCCTCGGGAATTGAGCAAACGAAAATCCAGGATCGCTGCTGGCAATTCCAGTCGGCAGTCCCCAATCGGCTGAAACCCACGCTTGTAGCGGGGGTGCATCGTCGGCACGATTCGTCAATGAAGTCCCCAACTCCAGCGGCATCTGATGCAGATAATCTCCCACCCTTTCAAAAGGGGCAGATCTGGCGGATGGGCGATTTGAATCTGGCCGTCGTCTCAGTTGGCAAGACATTGGTGCATCACAAACGATATACAACGCAGTCCAAAGGGGTTCCTACCATCCTGAGTTCAAAATCGGAATTGCGGAAATTTCTATTGGGCGGCAATGCGATTCTCGTCGCCGATGTGGCCGTTAAACGTGCTCACCGCAGGCGTCCGGTACCCAGCACGAGGCCGACCAGGTCCATTTTGCGTGCCTCATGATACTGGTGAGCGGCGCCAGGCATGATCAGCGTGCCGCTATGGTCACCGTTCCTGCACACCGGTGACTTACTGATCCAAAAGACGCACAATCCCCAATAAAGACGCGGTTTTCTCTTGGATTAATGTCCCCGACAGCCCTAAGTTGCCAGGCAACAAACCCGTTCAACAATCGAGAACCAGAGATCCCATTATGGCAAAAGCCCTGAGCAAATCCCAAATCGCCGCCGAAATCGCCACCAAGATCACCGTCAGCAAGAAGACCGCGACCGAGCTTCTGGCGTTCATCGCCGAGTTGGCGTAATAGAATGCGAAGAACACCTTCACCCTTCCTGGCTTGGGCAAGTTGGTTCTAGTCAACCGAAAGGCGCGGATGGGCCGCAACCCGGCCACCGGCGAAGCGATCAAGATCAAGGCCAAGCGCGTGGTGAAGTTTCGCGTGGCCAAGGCTGCCAAGGACGCCATCCTGGGCACTAATTAAATCCGGCTTCCCCTTTTCTCCAGGGCATTCTGTTTCACGCAGGGTGCCCTCTTTCATTATGCAGGGCGCGGTCGAATATCACGCCGTTCCCAATTCCGTTGCTGGCGCCGACCTCGGCGAAAGCAGGGTCGCTATGCGGCGATTGCAACGCCAGGGCAATCGATGCTGCACCGATGAAACGAGATCACGCCGAGCATTGGGAAACGAACCTTGCATTGGCACCTGGCCGGTATGAGTACAAACTCGTGGCCGATTGAGAGTGGATTCCCGACCAACTGGCCCAGGAGCAGGTATGGAATTATCACTGTACGCTACGAAATTGGGGACCACGATGAATCCTTGAACAACGACCGAATCAGACGAACGCCTTCCTCCATTCGTCGTTCGTGGGAACCGCGCAGGACATGCCAGGGTGCAGCTTGTGTTGCAAGTGTCTCTTCAAACCAGCCGTGCATCTGATGACGGATGTGTTCCCCGTCCCGCAAGCCATCTTGGACAAATGGGATCTCGTCTACGGTGAGGAGGTAAAGGTCGCAGCGTCCACGGCTGGCGATCTCCCCGACCTCCTGACTGTGGCCACCCACGTAGCGGCGATGCCAGATGTTGGTCGCGAAGGCGTTGGTGTCACAGATTAGCACGCGATTCGCCCGACGGGCGGCTTCGTCCTCGCGCCGCGATTGTTCCTCGGCAATCCTGGTGAACTCCTCGGTGCGCCAGTCAGGATCATTCTGCGCGATCTTCACCTGGGAATACTCCCGACCGTATTCCTCGACCCAGGCGGTTTGAAGCCGATCGGCCAGCCCCTTGGCCAGCGTCGTGGTCCCGGTAGACTCCGCGCCGAGGACGCAGACTCGCTTTGCGAACCAGCTGCGCACGGGCGGTTCCAGAAACTGCCAGTGCGCATACGGATCATGGCGCACCGCCGTTCCCGAAATCGGGACCTGTCCGCGTGGCTTGTCCACGGAGATGTGCTTGGAGCCCATTAAGGTCGCGTAACGGTCTCCGTAGTCTTCCGAGGTAAAGACCGCATCCGGTGCGCGCCCCAGCCAGCGAATCGTGTTCTCCGCCCACACCTGGGAATCGTTTTCGTCATAGCGATCCTCAATAACCATCACACGGGCGTCTGGGTGGATCTCCTGTAACCATCGTCCGCGCAACTCGCCGGGAATCCCATCGGTTGGTTTTGCGCAGATAATGACGACGGTTTGCTCCGATTGCGCCGTGGCTGCGTCAATGAGCAGTTTGTGACCGCCATGCGGCGGATAGAATTTGCCGATGACTAGCCCGAGCCCGTGCTTCATCAGGCAAGCGCTCCTTTCCGCAAACTGTGATGCCATTCGCGAACGCCGATGAGACACATCGCCAGGAACACGGCGTAGAGCACTGAGGTCAGCGGCAGATGCCTACTCAGGTATAGGGGGAGGTAGATGATGTCGGCGGCAATCCAGAAGAACCAATTTTCAAAGCGCTTGCGGCAAAGGAGGTATTGTGCGGCCAGGCTGAGCACCGTGGTGAGCGAATCCCAGAAGGGCGCAGCGCCGTTTACCGCGAGCAGGATTTCGCGAAGTCCCCAAGTCACGAAAGGAATTGCACTCAGCAGAACCAGCCATTCGCCTCGCGTGGTGCGACTGATCTTTAACACCGTTCGGTTTTCGCCACCGAACAGCCAGTTTAACCATCCGTAGACTCCAAGCCCAAAGTAAACCACCTGCAGCCCCATGTCGGCGAATAGTCGGCTTTGCAGAAAAAGCACGAAGAAGAAGGCATTGTTGGCGAGACCGACGGGCCAGTTCCACAGGTGTTCGCGCACCACCAGCCAGACGCAGATCCCGCCGGTTACAAATCCCCACGCCTCCGTGACGCTGATTGCCCACCAGGCGCGATAAGATCCCAGCAACAGAATAACGGAGACGGCCAACATTGTACCAACCTCGAATGGCTTCAGGCCCAGACAGATTGTGATGGGGCGTTCTGAGGGACTCGTCGCGGCACGTGCGCTCGTTGCTGCTTCTGGATGCACGCGTGAAAGCCTAACAACTTTACCCACCGATTTCACCCTTTTCAGCCGTCCGTGAATCGCAGGTCAGCGCTCGCCACCGGCACCACGGTCACCATCGAGGTCGTCGACGCATCAGCGGAAGCACGAATGCCCAGCCCTTCGTGGAATAACTTTCCGCCGCGATATTGCGGGAAGTAAGTGGCGGGCCGAACCTTGATAGACTTTATGCTGAACATACCGCGCTCGTCTTGGGCACGATCGGAAATCGACTTTTGCGGGATCGCGTTCGCCTGGGACCCACCACCCCCGGCTGTGAAGTAGCCATTGCGCCGTTCCTGGTCTAACCTGCCGACATGCTCATTCGGCTTATCCTTGCCGCTGGCCTCTGGTGCTCGGGCGTAGTCGCGCTCGCTGCGGAGTTGTCGGCTCCGACAAACTCGCCCGTAGTGGCCCTGCGGCTGGCTGTTTTCGATGTGGACGCGACCCCGCCCGTGGGTTCGATGATGGCCTACGACCACGTCACCAATCTTTGGGAATTAGGACTGCGGGCGCGGGGTATCGTGCTGCTGGGCGTGGAGGAACCGATTGTGCTGTGTGCCGTGGACTGGATCGGCATCTCCAACGAAGGCCACGATGCCTTTCGCAACGCGCTCGCCCGCGCCGCCGCCACGTCCCCTCAGCGGGTGGCCGTGCATTCTCTGCACCAGCACGACGCGCCGGATTGTGACTTTTCGGCGGAACGTATCCTGAAGGAGGCTGGTGTCGATCCGGGCCAATATGAGGGCACGTTCCAGCGCCAGTTGATTTCGGAACTGGAACGCGCTGTGCGCGAATCCCTGCCACGGGCTCAACCCGTGACGCACCTGGGTCTGGGTGAAGCTCGCGTGGATAGGGTCGCTTCCAACCGGCGCATCCTGGGGCCGGACGGCAAAGTCCGGGCGACTCGCTGGACGGCGACGCGAGACGCGGTGATCCAGGCTGAGCCCGAGGGCACGATTGACCCGATCGTTTCGCTCGTCAGCCTGTGGAACGGTGAGCAGCCGATAGCCGTCTTGAGCTACTACGCCACCCATCCTCAGAGTTATTACCGAACCGGATTCCCCAATCCCGACTTTCCGGGGCTGGCCCGCTTCTTCCGTCAACTGGCTGTCCCCGCCGCACTGCACGTTCATTTTACGGGCGCGGGCGGCAACATCGGCGCGGGGAAGTACAACGATGGCTCGCCGGAGAACCGGCTGGTTCTGGCTGAGCGACTGGCGGATGGAATGCGCCGGGCCTGGGAAAGCACGAAGCGCCTGCCGATCAGCGCCGCCGACGTAAGCTGGAAAGTCGAATCCGTGGCATTGCCTCCCGCGAAGCATCTCACCGCCGAGCACTTTGAATCTGAACTGAAGGAGAAAACCGGGGCCTTCGTGGCGGCAGGTGGCGCGTCCAGGCTTGCCTGGCTGCGCCGTTGCCAGGCCGGACACAAGATCGACGTATCTTGTTTGGCGCTGGGTCGGGCGTGTACCCTGCACCTGCCCGGCGAACTCTTTGTGGATTACCAGCTGGCCGCCAAAGCCATGCGGCCAGACCTGTTTGTCGCGTTAGCGGCGTATGGTGATTACGCACCCTGGTATATTGGCACTGAAGTCGCCTACGGCCAGGGCGGCTACGAGACTGGGCTGGAGGCTTCCAATGTCGCCCCGGAGGTCGAGGCTGTCCTGATGGCGGCGATGCGCAGGCTGGTAACGTCCCCCGATCCATGAACGGCCTGTTGGACAACTCCAACCAGCGCTCACGGACGGCGCGCTTTAAGCGCTGGGAAAACCTGGCAAAAGAAAGCGAAGTGGAGTAGACTCCCTTCGGCGACAGTGGCCGCAAACTTTCAGCGGACTTTCCCGGTCTGCGAGGCAATTCGTGGGCCGCTGTGGCAGTTTCGTGGCGCGGGTGCGATGCCCGCGCCGTATTGTTTGGAGGGGCCTGGGATTTATAGCGATTCTGCGGTGTCGGCTGCCCGTTTCGCAGGGGATGGTCAGGCCCTCGATCAGGGAACCTCTTGAATCCGGAAATACCGGCCCGTATCCAGAACCTCGAATTCCATGGTGACGGTCTCCGCGTCCGCCGTGAATTGATCCCCAACCTGCGTCCAGGTCTGGAAATCGAAGGAGGACTGCACCACATAGTTATGGTTAACCCGCACATGAAGCGTCACCGACACCCGGCTAACAGCGATTTCCAGTGACGGCACTGTCGGCGGCGACTCGATCAAGACCCTGGGGCTGGAAGTGTATCCGGACCCGGCATTGGTGACGTTGACCGCGACTACCGCCCCATTGCTGATGACTGCCGTGGCCGTGGCGCCGTCTCCCCCGCCCCCGACGATCCTCAATGTAGGCACCGTCTCGTACCCGCAGCCGCCGTCCACAAGTTCAATTCCGACGACAAACCCGTTGACCACGACCGCCGTGGCCTGGGCACCCCGAGGGATGCACTCCCCGCAACCGGCGTGGATCACGTCGGTCCCAGGGACTATTGCGATCGCTGCGCCTCCGGCCAGGCTTCCATCGTGACCGCTGGTTGTGAGGTCAACCGGGGAACCGGTGTCGAAATTCCAGTAGGCCGCCAGACCTGCCTCATCGCCAGTGAGCCTGCAAGACATGTTCGCCTGAATCTCCTGGGCGGTGCGTGCCATCGTCCAGATGCGAATCTCATCCATAGAACCGTCGGCGAATCCTCCCGCATATTGCTGACCCGATATATGGGGCTGCCCACCGAGGTTCAGAGGAAAGGTTGTCTGACGTACTGTGAGTCCGTTCAAGGGCATGGTGCCGCCCGCCGTAAGGTTGGTCGAGGCAGCCGCATTTCCGTTGGTGTAAAGCTGATTGACACCGTCAACCACGAGCGGTTGATGAATCTGCTGGCTCGACGTATCGCCGACCCTTCACCGCCTTCCACTTCCGAAATGAACCTCGATGTCGGCGTCCAGTCCCTCGCCCCCGGGATAACCATCGCGCCCATGGCTGGCTACGAATCCATATCCACGTGCCGGATCGAACCTTCCGAAATAGAGTGGACGCCCCCATGCATCGTTGGTGGCTCTGTGCTCGTCTTCCACGCTGTTATAGACTATATTGCTGCTGTTATGAAAGAGGTCAGTCAGTGACTCGGGCGGTTGGCCCTGATGCGTGTGATACAATTCACACGCCCGGCCAAGACTCTCCAAGGTCAGCTTGGTCCACACTTGGCGACCCTTCGGTCGCAGCACCAACTCCCCGTAACCTATATACGCCAGAGACACGCTAACGATAGACACCAAGATAATCGCCGTGATACGGAGCACTCGCCTTTTCATAATCAGTAGTTGTTGCGTTCATGGCCACGGTTTTTAATGTCGGACTCGGAAGACCTTGAATCGAAATCGAGCCCTTCGGAGATCTTGGCTTGCGATTTCGAGCGCGTAGACCTTACTGCGGTCACTGGAGAGGCGGCAGAGTATGCCGTGCCATCGTAAACCAATACTGAGTTCGTGCGCCATCGGTGACCGAAAGCCTCCGCACCGCTTACCGAACCGCCGACAAAGAACTAGCCGTTCAGATCTGCTGAAGTGATTCTCTGCAAGGATCTTCCGCCACATGGTGCAATTTCCCATATGTTCTTCCAATAGAGATGAGATCCCAAGTGTAAAGATATGCGTATCATGTTGCAGAGCTAAAGTCCCTTTGCCTTTCTGCCAAACCAATTGACGTAGGCGCGATAAGCCCCAGAGTATTCATAGACCAACATTCCAGCTGGACGGTAGGCAGAGTCAACGACGTTCCAAATCGTCGGCGAAAGCAAATCGCGCTTATTAAGGCAATAAACGGCAGGGCCGAAAGAAACCAAGTAGACCGCGAGGAGCCCGCCGATCGTGAAGGCCAGAGCAACTGCGTGGCTCCTTACCCCGCACGTTTTGTTCAGGTGTTCGTGGCCGACCGCCCAGCCTGTGTCCGCGCAGAGCCACAGCCAGAAGCGCAGTCGCCGAAGCCCCGAGCTGCCCTGAACTTCGCGCCACTGATCTCTGAACAGTTGCAGCATTTCATCGCCAAACTTCAAGCGGAATCGGGCTGGATAAAGCAGCAGGAGCCGCCGGTAATGCCGCTCTGCGTTGGACGACCTGCGGTTCTTAGCATTCATGTGCGTGCGCATTTTCACTCGGTGTCCTCCAGTCATCCTGCGACGGCAAGACCGCGACGCTTTGCTACCATAACCAAACTGGATAAGCGCCCGGCCTCTGCATTTGCCGCTCTTGATCCCAGACCAGTCAACCGGTAGTATCGACGGCGTTCATCATCCATTTCAGGATCTGGGCGCTCGTCGGTTTCCACGATCAACCCCGCCTGCAGCAACCTCTTAATCGTCCCGTAAAGGGTCCCCGGCCCCAATGTTATTCGGCCACCGGTGGTGGTGGCGACATCTTGCATGATCGCGTAACCGTGTTTGTCTCCTTGGGCCAGGGCGAGGAGAACATAAAACACAGCCGGGGTCAGCGGCAGCAGATCATTCTCGTCACCAGAAGAAACATTCACGTAACCCCTATATATCCACTGACGCTATATCCGTCAAGCAGGTATTTGTTTGGAGGACCTGGGGAAAAGCAGTTCCAGTGACTTGTCGGCGCAGGCGCATCCCAGACTGACTGGTTGGCGCCTGCCTACGGGTTGACTCTGTATGAGTGAGAAAATCGCTTAGCAGACTTCGTCTCCTAGCTCGATGCCCTCAGCCCCGGTGCGGCTGTTCTGCGTAGAGAAACTGCGCGTCACGTTCGGCGATGTAAGCCAGGATGAACGCCAGCGGGTGCGGCGGCAACTCGAAGAATACTGCGGACGGGACACCGAGGGCATGATCTGGATCGTGGATTGCCTTCGCCTTTTGGTCCGCTGAAAGTCGCTGGGTTTCTGCCACACGTTCAAGCCTCAACGGTCTTCGCCGCGAAGAATCGAACCAAGCCCGTCAGTGCCACCCCACCCTTCGCATGTTCTTGGTCCACCTAATGATTCTCATTAGCGGGATGGCCCTGGTCCTGCTCGAATCTGAGGCGGCTCGGACGATGACAATCATAACTAGGAAAAAGCAGTTACGGAATCGGGTGCTCGTGGTTGATGATAACGCAGAGATCGCGTCGCTCATCAGCGATTTTCTTGAGGCCACGGGCGGTTTTCGCGTCGAACACACTGAAGACCCGGCAGCGGCGCTGGAAGTTTTTCAGCGGCAACCTTACGATTTGCTTATTGTGGATCGGTTTCTTCCCGGCATGGATGGCTTGGAATTGCTGGCAGCTCTCAGAAAGTCCAGAGGCAACACCCCTGCCATCCTGATCTCTGGCGACCCAACCGTTGGCGAAGGGCTTGAGGGCGGGGATACCGCGTTCCTGGCGAAACCATTCCAGCTAAGTCGGCTCTTGGAGGAAGCAACCAAGATCATGCGAGGGCCTGAACCTGATCCTTTGAGCCGGAGCGATGCTCCAAACCCAAGAAACCCAATTTAACATTCCGCCTGTCCACGCCGATCCGTCCCCGCGAACCTGGCATGAACCGGACCCGTGGGATCGATGGCGGCAACCTTAGCCCGACACGTGTCGGCGTTGGGGATGACAAATTCGTAGGCGACGGCCACCTTCCCGTCCGGCGGGCCGCGTAACCCAGCCTCGTCCAACTGGGTCAAGTCTATCTCGACCTTCGCGCAGGCTCCAGCACGGTTGGGACCTGCAGGCCCACAGCAGGAGCCGACGCCGACCATCACGGCAACCACCACACCCAAGATCATCACCCATCTGGGTTGGCTTCTCCAAAGTGTTCCCATCCGAAACCTCCTCAGCAGGTGGCGGCGAGCCGCGAGCCCTGGACTGCGGCGGCGCTGGTGACCACCACCAATGCCATGGTCAAGGTCAGAGCCCGCCGTGCCATCTTCGCGATGGGATTGGAGATGGAATTCAAGTTCCCGGCTCCGAACCGCAGGCGGTCAGTGGCTATTCCAAAAGGAAACTCGCAGAGACCGTGGCCGTAATTGATTTCTCGATGGTGGTCTTATCATTGATTCCTTCCCAGCTAGTCTCCGTGGAGTGGGGCGGGGTGATTTGGAACACACCCATTTTGGCCGACCTCAACTGCTTAATGCTTCGTCCCCCCTGCTTTGCCATCTGTTCGGCTCTCGCCTTTGCGTCGGCAGTCGCTTCGGCCAGCATTTCCAGTTTCGCATCGGCAATCTTGGTGAAAATGAACTCGGGTGGTTGCGGAACAAAGGCCACACCCAGTTCCACAAGTTCTCCGGCTTCAGTCCCCAGTGAGTTCAATTTATCAACCGCATCGGATTGGATTTCCACCGTTTGCCGGAGCCGATAGGCCACAACCCGGTTTTCTTGATCGTTGCCGCGACTGCGAATTTCCTCGATCTGGATCGGCTGAATGACAAAAGGCGATATGTCGCGGGCGTTGAGAAAGGCTTCCACCTTCAAGCGATCTTCTTTGAGACGGCGCTGGGCTTCAGAAAGCTCAGGGTTTTCGATCGAAAAGGAACCACGCCAGATTACCAAATCCGATGCGACGCTTTTCCGGGCCGACCCGGTGACCGTGATCACGTTGGCGCTGGAGATTGAAAGCCACGTTCGACTGAGCAGGTAGGTTGATGCCACCAGAGCGGTTGCCAAAGCCAGACCTGCGCAGACACCAAAAAGAGGAGTACGGAGGATGGATTTCATTTGTGCCCGGAACCGAGCAGACCAATCTCCGCCGGAGAATACAAGCCATCAGGTCGATCGACATCCCGCAATTCGATGAACCACTAAAGCGTTTTGCTTCCAGCCATGCTGACATCCGCCCGCCGTTTCCTCATCCATGCGTCCATGGTGATGCCGCGTTGCAGTGCCTCAATGGTATCTCCTGGTCACATTTTCCGACGCTGGACAAACGCTTTCCGCCCACCGGAGATTATTAATCCTTGGCGTGGCGCCGCGTCTTTCGGAGATCCTGCCCAAGCAGAGGAACACATTCACAGAATACGTCAACGTTCACCCAAAGGTTGTTCGCCGGGAATATTTCCACGCCGGGAGCGTATCTGTTTCAGCTTCTGAATAGATACCACCTCACTTCTAAGAAGCCATGTTGGCGCTGCTTCGATGTCCCAGCGAGGTCCATCACCACCGAAAGGATAGGTTTTCATGACAATCCAATCGCCCTGACGGTCAACAGCCGTTGCGTAAAAGCTCCCGGTATCCGCACCCCTACGGTAGGAGATTTTGTAGTAACTGCCCGCTGTGTCCGACAGGTCGGGTAAGTCGGGGAGGTCAGGCATCCTGACTCCAGAATGTTGGGAATGGGAAGTGGTGCACCCTGTTCCAAGAACCATCAAAGCGCAGCATACCAAAACGCGTCGAAGGGTGACGGAAGTGGTTTTCATGATGATTGAGCATATCGATTAGACTTTGTGACCTCAAGGAAAAGTGCCTGCGGAAAACAATCTGCAGATTGTCAATCTCCTCACGGATCGAAAAACTTGAGTTGCAGGCCGCTTACCATCTTCGTGGATTGTTACTGCATTCGTCGGCAGCCGCGAGCGCCACCTTGCGCCGAACACCTTCCTGGATCTACCCTTGGCTGCAGATGAGATGACTGACAATTCCACATCTCGGAACGTTCCCGCACACGTGGGTCGCTTGCTGCTCTTCGTGACTTTATTGGCGGCGTGTAATCACCATCCCGACCGCGACCCGAACGCCGGTGAATGTCTGCCGGATCGACCGGCCATCGCATCGGAAGCCGACCTCGCCCGCGTCATTGCAAAATTGAACCAACCAAAAGAGCGCATACAGGCGTTTGCGGATCTGCTCGCATTCGCCGATCCGATGGGCTACGTGCGAACCGGCAATCTGGAGGCCGACGGCCTGCACGAGAAGGCCAATGAGGCGGTCAGGAATTGTCCCGACCTCGAAGCTACGGTGACCGGTTTCATCGGCCAGCTGGAGCGCAAAGAATCGCGGATGCAGGCAATGCTGGTGCTGATACAGTTTGCCGGACCGGAACTCTATCAACAAGGCAGTGTGGTCTTCGGCGGAACGGGGGATGCCAAATTCGATGGGCTGCGGAAGCGAGCCGCAGCCGCCGTTCATCAATGCGCCGATGTAGATACCGTCGGCCAGGCTCTGGATTCGCCTGATAGGAGTCTCCAGTTCTGGGGTGTGACCCACTTCGGAAGCGCAGAATCGACCGAAACCGAGCAGAACCCTTGGGTGCCACTTCTGCCGAAACTTGAAAGGCTGGCAGTGGAGGCGGACGCGAACATCCGCAGTATGGCGCATGAACGGCTGAAGGACTACCCGACGGCCCACGACTTTATTACGCGTCGGGTCGAGCTTGAGACATCCCCGGAGGTGCTGATGCGGCTGATGCGGGATCGAGAGCCGCTCGACCAGTTCAATAAAGTCTTCGTGGATCGGCTTTGTGCCCTGCTCTGCCACGCGGACGAACGGGTGCGGCGTGACGCTCTTCTCTTCATCGGATTCAACAGTGGCCGCGCCCCCGTGTGGCAATTCAATTTCGACGAGGCGGTGCTTGACCGCGTTTTGGAATCAACGCGCTCGCCGTCGGCGCAGGAACGATCCGCTGCAACCTACGCGCTGACTGAGACCCGGCGTCTCGATCTGGATCGCAGCCGCGAGGCGTTTATCCGATTGGCGAAGGATACTTCCAGTGATGTGCGTTGGCGGGTGGGATTCGGCCTGTCCGACCAGTTTGACCGCGAAGACGTGAAATCTGTGATCGCGGCATTGCTGCAAGACGAAGTTCCCGTCGTCCGCTACATGACGGTTCTGGCGGTGGGCGCGGAGAAGCACATCACGGAATTGCAGGAGCTGGCACGATGCCCGGACAGGCAAATCGCTGGCTGGGCGACCGAGAAACTGAAACAGCTGGAGCAGCGCAGATAGGGCCACAGACGCCCAAGCGCGGAGGTTCACCCATGAAGACACCCATCCCACTAATCCTTTTCTTGTTTCTGGTCCTCATGTCCGCAGGAGCACGGGGCACCACCAATCCGGCACCCAGAGTTTCGGTCGCAGAAGTCGAAGCGGTCCGATTGGAAGTGGAGCAGCCCACGCTCACAAATGAATTCCTAATTCGAGTCCGTGATTTCGCCGCCCGGAACCGGATGAAGAGGACCGTCACTTGCGACATCTACTACGTGGTCGAGAATGGAAGAGAGGAGAAGATCGCGACCGTCATCCTCCAGCAGGTTTCGGCTACTTCGGACGATTATTCAGGAAACATGCCCACTGAACACACGTTCACGCACGGCACCATTGCGAAGGTCGTTTATAGGAGCCCCGCCCTACGACTGCCGATTTCCACTTGGTATGCGTTCTACTATCACTAGTTCCCGTTCCGGTTTGGACGGTACCCACTGCCCTGCCACTACTGCGATCGGTACGTTGATTTCCATCAATGAGCGCGGGGGCAGCCAGTGCTTCGGGCGTGGCCTCCTGCTTGGAATCTTCGCTGCTGCGGTGGTAGTGGCCGTCGGCGTGGCAGGGTTCCTCGCCCGGCCTGGCAGGCCGAAGGTTGTGGTCCGGTTTCTTGGTTATACAAACGCTCTTTTAAGTGACCGCATTGGGGTGGTGGAAGTGTCTAACGCCAGCCCATTCGCTGTCGTTCGCGGGCGCAGTCCGGTGGTGGTCTCCGACTCTCCCGCCGGTTCACTTGGCTTCGCCCCCACTGGCTTCAGGGTGCTTGCGCCTGGAGAACGCGAGCAGATTCTAACCGAGCCGGTTCCCAACGGCACACGCTGGAAGATGACCGTGACCTGTGAACGACTGAGCGGCGACTCCTACGGCATTGGCCCGCCCAACCTCCGCACGCGGGCAAGGCGGGTCGCGATCTGGTTCCGTGATCATGGTGTGCCGGTGCGCGAACCCAAACCGCCTGCCGCTATCGAGTTCTCAAGCGATTGGGCAGAGGCCAGAAACCGATGGAGGCCGTAAACCATGTGGTGTCCGTCGTCAGCCGGATAACCACGCCTAAGTGCGGCCCCGGAGTAACATTCAATTCAGGCCGATTGTTGCTTGAACCACGATTGGAATGCCTGAACCAACACACCTGCATCGGTGACCGTCGTTGTCTACAGCGCACATTTGAGGATCGAATTAATGCGACCCAGGGCAAGTCTCACTGGCGACAGGAAGCGCCCACCCTGAGCGTGGAGTCACAGGCACTTGGTGCAGGCGTGCGTCGAGGCAACCGTCTTGGCTTTGCCATGTCCCGTAGCCACCCATTCGTACTAGCACTCGACGCACCCGTCACGGACGGCCTGGTTCCGGTCGACCTAGGGGCTCTCTTCGCCATGCGCTCCCGCTCCACCTTGTAGCGTATTGAAACTTTCCTTTGAGGTCACGAACTCAGAAACGGCGAGGCGAACATGCCTGAACCGAAAAGGAGCAATGCGAAAATGCTCATGCCTGATCTGGTTTTCCGTGGGGACCACGGCAAATCCCCGAGTCGCAGGAGCGACCAAACATTCGTCCCAGTGGCACCCGGTAGCGGGCAAAGAGCACATACAGGCGGTCGAATACCCAGCCAAATACCGGCCAACCGGTCGGAGCAACAAGCCATCCCAGACCCACCGCCCGGTATGCCTGCCGGAAGACTTCGAGTTTGCGCACAACCCGTCCGTCGGGGAAGACCCCGTGGATGACACCCAGAAGTTCTTCGCGGGTCGTGCCATAACGAGCGGGATCGAAGTCGGGTGCGGTGACATCCTCGAAAGCCAGATGCCCTTGGCGGTCCCGGCGCTGGAGCCAGTGCATTTCACGTCGGCAGAACGGGCACTCGCCGTCATATAGCAATTTGAAGCGCGGTACGTTCATCGGACAAATCCCAGAAACGACGTTCCACAATCCACCGGGCGCATCGATTCGCCCTCCCAGCAACCTCAGCCACGGTGTCCCATCCCCGCATCCTTCTCAAGTCGCTATCTGGCGCTCAATTTCATAGGAAGGTCCGAATCCATTCGGGCGGGCACAATCGAATTATCCAATGGCCGGGTCGATCCATGAGACTCAGCCGTCCGGGCGCTGCGTAAGTTCCATTAACTCGACCAGACCATGGACGTGCTGCGCTGCCTTGGACGCACGGGACACTCCCGGTCGTAGCACCTGCACGGTTGCGATTCCCAGCTGGTTCCCTGCTTCGATCTCCGAATCCGCACTGTCGCCCAGCACCAGCACTTCTTCCGGCCTCAAGCCGTGTCGCTCCAGAATCGTCTCAAAAATCCGCAGCTTGCCCACCCGATCGGGTTCGTCAATCGCGTCGATGTGGATCTCTGCAAACCGATGCGCGATTTCCAGTGCTTTGACTTTGCTCTCCTGCAGGCGGCGGAATCCGGAGGTGACCAGAAAGAGTTCCACTGGAAGTTCGGCCAGGATGGCCAGATCGGGATAACCGCGCATCGGAACTTCAACCTGCATCTGGGTAAAGACCTCCCAGCCTGCCGCGAGCATTTCCTTGGAAAACCTGTGCTTGGTGGCCACGAAGTCCAACGGATGCCGCCAGCAATCGGAGAATGCCTCTTTCAGCTCCGCGTCCGTTAAGGTGCCGCGATTGGCGCGCCGGATGGCAGCGAATGCGGGCTCGAAAACTTGTGCCCCGACCTCGACCGCCGGGCTGAGGCAGTTATCCAAGTCGAAGATGATGGCCTTGATCACAGGTCAGGGGTTTGTAGACGAAAGAGGAGGATTGTCCAAACCGCTGGGTCACGCAATCCTCGGGCGCGATGAGTTACATGATGGTCGATTTGGAATCCGGCGGGCCGATCCCCGGCGACCGCTCGATGATCTGCTTCGGCGCGGTCACCGTGGAACCCTCCTTGTTCAAGACCTTCCACGGCCAGTTCCGCCGGATCTCAGATCGCTGGATTCCCGAAGCGCAGCGGTCAGCGCGATTCCCCGAGCAGAACGCTTGCGTTGATCCAACTTGAGCCCGGTATTGCGCCAGATCGCCGCGTGGCTGAACGAACATTGCGTTGGCCGCGCTATGTATCTGGTCCTTCAGAAGTATTTCGCACTGATGATTCGGTTGGAGTCCACAACGAGGGCTGAAGGAGAGAAACGTCCACGGCACAGATCGAGGTCGTCCCGGTGCCAGTGCCGCAAGAATTCGTTCCAGATCCATCGCGCTGTGCAGTCTGGATGATTTAACTCATGGCCAAGCCCAGGAACGTCGGCAGCCGGGCTGCCAATCAGATCCAGTTCTTGCCTAATTCGTCCAGACCCGCCCGCTTGAGGTCGTCAGGCGACATGACTGGCCGCATCTCAATGTCAGCCTCAAAAATCAGCATCCATGGCTCGACCAACGCCGGAAGCTTCGAGGGGTCAGGCAAATCAAGGATGAGCACTGCTCCGCGCCGCCCGTTCTGCTCGGTGAAATAAACAGATTCTGGCTTGGTCGCCTCCAGAATTCGATTCAACTTTGGACCCGCCGTGCCATCTTTCACGGCGGCATTGAATGGCTGATGCGGTAAACTGACGTTCAGTAACATTCTCATAGGCGTTCTTTTCTTCGTCCTGTTGCACTGAGTGTTGACAGCGGAATCACCCAGAATGAACCACCACCACGCAATTCCCGCAAGAACCAGAAAGGCAATGGTTCCACCACAGAGCCCCGGAACGAAACGATGTGACTGGCGCTCCAACTCCGAATCGACCGGCACGTGTGGTTGAATCCGCGTGTCCGATGCGCGCAACCAATTCGATCAGCTCTCTGACCGATTGGGTTTGGTGCTGGATTACAGTGCTGGGTCGATTACGCGATCGGAAAGAGCGGAGAGCCACTCCTTCGTATCTCCTTGACCCGCCTTATGATTCTCATTCCTTGGATCGGTCCCCAGCCTGCTGATTCATATCTGCCGCACCCCTGATATTATGACTCAGCCAAATGACTCACCGAATCGGGTCCTCGTCGTTGAGGATAACCCAGACATGGGGATGCTCATCTGTGATTTTCTCGACGCCACGGGCGATTTTCGAGCCGACCACGTTGCCGATGCCCCAGCGGCACTGAACGTCTGTCAGCGGCATCCTTACGACCTACTGATCGTGGACCACCGAATTCCCGGCATGGGTGGGATTCAGTTGCTGGCCGCTCTGAGGAAATCTTACGGCAACACTCCTGCCATCATGATGTCTGGCGATCCAGCCATCGCCGATTCGATTGAGACCGGGGCGACTGCGTTCCTTGCCAAACCTTTCCGGATGAGTCAGCTGTTGGATGAAGCAACGAAAGCCTTGCGCGTTCCGAGTTAAGGCTTTGGGGTCGAAGCCTGTTCGTTAGAGCAAGATCGATCTGATGGATGAAGTCAGCGAATCTGGATACACAGCGGAGATGGACCCACGAGTCAGATCCGGGCCTATGTGTCAGAAACCCTGTGAACGTCGTTTCTTCCAGTCCATCTCAACGTGGATCGGCGTCATTCTTTCCCCGTCCCATGGGATCATGAGCCCCTGCCGCTGAAGCGCCGAGGCGACTCAAGTCCAATATCGGCCTCGGCGATGTGCGAGTTCGGCCATGCTTCGAATCTCAACTTCCAGCTCTGTCCAATGACGGCATCATCTTCGCGAGGTTGGAGTGGCAAGATCTGGGCTGATTGTGCTACCGCAGATTGCACTCGACTTTTGAGCAATCTAATCATGATCTCATCTGTTCTTTGCCTGCGATCATGGAAAGCGTGCCTGCTGCCGCTGTCGAAACGCGAGCACCACTCCCGCGAGTAGGAGAATCCCGACGGTAGCTGGCATCTCACGGATCGCGAGGATGCCATCCGGACCGCTACGGAATCGAAAATCGTTTGAAAGCCCAGATCCCTTAACTTCTGCTTTGTTGGCTTCAATCGTAAACAGGACCCTGCCACTTTTGGATTCGTTGCCGCCCGACGGATTCAGAATGTCAGTGCGGGTGGTGGCACTATTGGGGTTTGGGAGGTCCGCTTGTATGACGTTGTATGACAAAAACGTTTCGCGGAATGGGGGTGGTATTTCGCATTGGCAATCAAGGTCGGTCGATGTAACCTCTTGCAACATGCTGACAATCGCTGGTTTGGCGGAAAACCTGCGAAACAGCCCGAGCGGTTTCGATTCCCTTCACCCGCTCCATTGATAATCAAGCACTTACGAATGAGTGCAGTAAAAGTGCAGTAAATTCAGGCGGAATTCGCCTGAATGGTTTTCTTGAGAATTCTTCATTCAGTGTCTTTGGGAAAATTCCGAATGGCTCAGCAAGTTGCTTGAAAGCGCTTGGGAGATAGTGTGATCCGCTTCCGTCGAACCAGTCTTGGAGGGCGTATCCTACACTAACCCAAACCCCTAGATTCCCTCGGACCAGTCTAGTGCAAATGATTGGCATGGTCTTTGTGGAGCACGGCAGGCCACCCCAGGTGTACTCCTACATCAGGGCCTTCAGGCAAATTCGGATGTCATAGAGTTTTCCTGAGCCCATTCCATAAATCGCTACGGGGTGACGCGCGTTGTGAGAACCGACACTGGCACTGAGTGTGGTTGAACCCTCTTTCCCAACATCTGAGCCCGAACTCCCCGAGCGGACAATTTGCGATTTTTCAGAATCGAAATTGTGCCAGTGCCTGGTCGATACAGGGTTAGATAATTCAGGTTCCTTATGCCGTCATAATCGAATGCGAATGCCCTATCAACAATGTCCGCCAAATCGAATCCACCAATGCCGCGCCCTGGGTCACCCTGCGCGTAAACCGGCGAGAATACACCTTTATCGTTTTGTAGAATCCAAATGGTCCCGGTTCCTGGCCGATAGAGCACTAAATGGTCTTGACTCCCGACGTTATCAAAATCGAAGGGGAATAGCTTATCCTTGTCCGAAAGAAGGTCGTAGCCACCAATACCACTGCCGGGATCACCATGTGGATACACCGCCGAGAAACCCGCATGCGGGCTGGGCTCTTGCACCGAGCTTAGTCCACCAGTCTTTTTCAAAATCCGTATCATCCCAGTTCCCGGACGGTAAAGCACAAGGTGGTCCAATTTTCCAGTGCTTTCAAAATCGAATGCGAACACTCGATCATCTCGCGTTTTGAGATCGAACCCACCGATACCGCTTCCGGGATCACCTTGTTGATACACTGGGGAAAAGGAGCCCGCGTTATTCTGGAGGATCCAAATGGTGCCCGTTCCCGGTCGGTAAACCACCAGGTGATCGAGTTTCCCACTGCTATTATAATCGTATGCGAACATTCGATCATCTCGCGATTTCAGATCGAATCCACCAATACCGCTTCCGGGATCACCATGCGGATACACAGGCAAGAAACGCGGCCCACGCGCGGCGCGCACAGGAATTTCACCAGTGTTTTTCAAAATAGAAATGATGCCAGTTCCCGGACGGTAAAGCACAAGGTGGTCCACTTTTCCACTGCCGTCATAATCGAATGCAAACACTCGATCATCTGCCGATGTAAGATCGAATCCACCAATACCACTTCCGGGATCACCTTGTTGATAGACAGGCGTGAAAGTGCCTTTAGTGTTTTTCAAAATCCAGATTGTCCCAGTTCCCGGACGGTAAACCACAAGGTGATCTTGCTGACCGCTCCCATCGAAATCAAAAGGGAAGACTTCGTCGGCTGTTGATTTAAGATCGTATCCACCAATCCCCTGTCCAGGACTTCCTTGGGGGTAAACTGGACCAAAGTCGGTGATCGGAAACCGGGTATAGTAGATGTCCACTATCGCACCCGGATTCGCCGTACCATTGACCACGTCCGCATGCTCGTCGCACCTAATATTCTCAGGAACAATTTCCGGCTTCCAATCTATTGCTGGAGTTCCTGCAGTCGTCTGAAGACTGATCGAGTGAAAGGTCGTCAAGTCAACGTCTGGGTAGTCCGAGCATTTATTAATATGCCGCGCTTCAAGGACCACCTCGCAGTGCGTCAGCTGTTCGCCGTCGATGTCGATCGAACTATGCGGATAGCCTTCGAACTGGCAGTTGTAGCTGAACAACGTTCCCGATTGAGATGTGCGCGAGATGATTCCCACGAGCACATCGCCCGGATTAACCTCGGTCTGGTGGGACACTTTTCTTATCTGGCTGGTCTTGAGAACGTCGTCGTTAAAAACGTAGTAACTCGCTACAAACCAGTGCCAGCGGTCTGCACTTTGTTGCTCCCATTGAAGAACGGCCTGCAAGACGAACGTTTTTCCGGGCTGTTGACTCTGAATTCCGTGCCATAAAGCAATCACTTTTCCTACGGAGTTAGTCCGCGGTGCGGGAGGAACAGTCCATGTTGCCCGAAAGGAAATGATCGGGCTTCCGATGTCAGAATTTATCCACTTCCCAAAAACCACCCAAGGCGAACCAGGCATAGTAGTTTATCTTTCTTGGATTTTTCTAACCATTAAACCGATGGCTTTCAATAGCAAGAGGCTTTACGGGTGATTCATTCAAGTAGGTTGTTTTGGCCTCCGCGCAGAGATCAGATGGCCCTCGGGGATCGTGCAGGAGCTTAAGAACGTGGCAACGAAGCAGAACCTGAATGTGACCGAACCGGGTCGGATTATGTTGAGTGGCTCGATCCGGCAATCGGACGGCGCATTTGTGCTCACCGTCAACGCTGACCCCGGCCAGACGGTCAAGGTTCACGGGGCCGAGGATCTGACGACCTGGGTGGAAGTTGGGGAAATCACCGGCAGTGGCGAGGTGACGATACCAACCCCATACGGGGTTCAATACTTCAGGGCACAGGCTTCTGGGATAAATCTGTCATTGCCGGGTTACTCGGCCTCGCCCTCCTGGCTGGGTTCGCGGCCGGTTTAAGGGTGGCTCTCATTCGGCCGAAAGGAAGGACAGGCAGGTGCCCCCGCCGTTCGTTCTGCCCTTGACGGTGTGCTCGGTTCGGTAAGGCGACCATCGATTAAGCCCGCAGACCATGTTTCAATCGGCTCGTGCAGACCCACCGTCCAGGATATGCCTGTTCCGCCGGGCGACTTTGCATCTTCGCCGCTCACAAACGATGGGTGGTTCATGGCTGGCCGTTGCTCGAGGCCGTGTTCCAGACGGATCGAGACCGACGTTGGATCCATTTCGTTCCTGAGTTCCGGGTCTTACCGTCTCTCCGCCAAATTGCAGCCGAGGAATTGCGCGAGGCCAGCAGCCCATTGCCGGCATCAGCATTACCCGAAGCCCGAGAGAAACTGAGATTGGCAGGCGAACGACGTCGTGCGCTGCTTCAATTCCGACATTCGTTTCCACCGGAGTTATCCGGGGGCGTAGGACGGATCCCGCATGAGCAGTGGCGGATCCTTCGGTTGTTGCGCCGAGAGAAAGGCATGCTTGATCTGTTGGCGATCAATCCGGCAAAAGAAATCCACTCGCGATTTCCAGGAGCAACTTCGGGAAAACAATAAACGCCGTGCGTCCGATCTCGCCACTTCCATCAACCCAAAGGCTTGGAATGCCAGATAGACGCACCGTACACGAATGTCTGGTGGGCCGCCAAAACCTTGACAGGCGACGGGTTTGGTGCATTAGGCTTGGTTGCGTTGGACGTCGGAGGGGCATGGGACCCGGGAAAATCGCGCGCAATTCCTGGCTGGAATGTTGTTGAGGTGAAGGTGTCCTGAACAATTGTGACACTTTTTCCCCGCCAAATGCGCACTGATGAAGTGAAAGGTCGAACCGTCAGGTGGCCAACGGCGAAGAAAGCCGAATAGGTATTGAAAACTGATTGCCATGAAGACTGTGCCTAACGGCACCCTATCCGCCCCTACCTCCATCGAGCGGCTCCGTGCCGTCTTAAGTGCGTCGCTCTGCACTTCGATTTCTCTCTACGCACTGTTCATCGGCGATCCGGCTGCGGCGGCTCCGCGACCGTCGGTTATCGATAATAGCTTCAAACCGGATCTCCTCGGCTGGAATCCGTGGTCCATCCGAACGGTGGCTCAGGAAGATGGCAAGCTCGTGGTTGCCGTGTGGAGCAACAGCGTGCCCGTAGTCGCCCGACTGAACGAGGACGGATCGAAAGACATAAGCTTCAGTTTGGACCCGCTGTTTACACAGTGGTGGCCGGTTGGCGGAAATGGAAATGTCGAAGCTCTTGCTGCGCTCCCGGGCGGTGGGGTCGTCGCGGCCGAATGGGCTACCTGGTCCGGCCCCAACGGCGAATACAACTATAAGAACCGGTTGGTCCGAATTAACGCTGATGGCTCGTTGGATCAGACGTTCAATCCTGCGTTCATTCCCGGAAACGCACCCGTTCATATTGACTACCTCTACTCTCTAGCCGACGGAAGAGTGTTCGTAGCTGATAATCCAGGCGGGTGTCACAACGACGCAGAAGGCAGGTGGTACCTGCATAACGGTGGGACAGTACTCACGGCAACTGGCGCTCAGGATCCTCAGTTCACCCGTACACCGATTATCAATAGGGAGTGCGGCCGGTTCATCGCCTCAGTGGCACTGGCGCCAGATGGCAAGCTGCTGGTCGCCGGTCAGTTCGTGAACCCCGGGGTCAATTTGATCAGGCTTAAGGTTGATGGGACGCTAGACCTCAGTTTCAAGCCTCAGGTGCCCGGGGGGTGGGATCAGGTCAGTGCAGTGGCCGTGCAATCCGATGGCAGAATTGTGATCGCCTTGGCTGCGAGCACATCACCAGACGATTCGTCACCAGACAAGGCCGTCCTGGCACGCTTACTGCCCGACGGCCAGCCCGACCCCAGCTTCATCCCGGCTGGGGAAACGTACCATTACTCTGTCATCAATGCCCTCGCCGTGAGAGCGGATGATACAATTATGATCGCGCCAGATCTGTTTTTTTCCGGCTACTCGCTCAAGCTGAAACGCGACGGCGGATTGGACCTGAATCTCACTGCGGTCGCAGGTTCGCTCGGAAGCGTAAGTTCAGCCGTGCTCGATCCAAAGGATCGGGTGGTCGGACTCCTGCCAAGCCCGGAATGGAACGCTCCATTCTTAGCCCGCTTCCTGACTAACGGCACGATCCCGGGCGTCGAGTTCGCGCAGGCGAGATACAACGTACGCGAGGATGCGCCTGCCGCGATGATTACGCTCAGACGCAGCGGGGACATCACCCTGCCTCTATCCGTGCGCGTCGCAACACAAGATGGAACCGCCGGAGCCGGGACCGATTACGTCGCGAAAAACGAGGTGCTTCAATTCGCCGCTGGCGAAGAAACACACTCGTTTCAAATCCCAATCCTGGACGATCCCATCGTGGAAGGGGATGAAACCGTGCTGCTGGCACTGAGCGAACCCAGCCCCGGCGCGATCATCAGTGGCCACGACAGCGCCTTGTTGACGATTGTGGACAATGAACTGTTCATCGAGCAGAACCAGGCGGGTGGCCCGGAATTTGCCACGGACGCAATCACCATTGTCGAATCTGAGGGAACTGCAAAGCTCGTTGTGCAACGCTTGGGAGACAGCAGCCAGGCATTCACCGTGAAATACTCAACCTCGGACGTTACGGCGAAAGCTGGAATCGACTATGTGGCGCAAAGCGGGACACTGCAATTCGCACCACTGCAAGTCACGAACGTGATCGCCATCCCCATCCTGAACAACGTGCTAGTGGATGGTGACCGCAGTTTCCAGGTTCACCTGCATGATCCGTCCGGCCCAGCAGTTCTGATGTCTCATGACACCGCCGTGGTGACGATCCAAAACAACGACGGCGGAATCGAGTTTGCCAGTGACACGTTCACGGTCAATGAAGCCGCGGGATTCGCGGAGGTGGTCGTGCAGCGTAACGGTGACGGTCTCGGCGGCGCCGCGGTGGATTATGTGTTGAGCGATGGAACCGCGACCGCTGGCGCGGATTATCTGGCGCGCCACGGCACAATCACGTTCGCGCCGGGCGAGACGAGCAAGACATTTCAAGTCCCGATCATCGATGATGGCCTTGTTGAATGGGATGCAACCATTCGCCTCGCTCTGATGAATCCGAGGGCCGGCGCAATGCTTGGCGCGCGCACCAATGTTACGCTCGTCATCGTCGATAACGAGATCCCCACCGTCGTCGATCCGACGTTTGATCCTGGACGAGGGGCGATCGCCTATTCCGGAGGTAGCGCTTATCCAGGTTCCATCGCTCTGCAGCCGGATGGGAAAATCGTGGCAGGAGGCAATTTCAGCTACTGGAACGGTGTGTCCGCGATAGGGGTAGCCAGGCTAAACGCCGACGGAACGCTGGACAACGGCTTCCACTCTCCGATTCCTGGCTTTGCGGTTTTCGGTCGGGTGTTTCTTCAACCCGACGGCAAGGTTCTCTGCTATTATGCGCCGCCCGGCGCCGCGGGGTCCGGAAAGTTCGTCACGCGTCTGAACAGTAATGGAACGACAGACTCGATCTTCCACTCGACGCTTTTTGAATCGGTGCCTCAGAATTACGCAGACACTGTGCAGGCATTTGTGCTGCAGCCCGATGGCAAAATGCTCGTCGGCGGCAGATTCGACCGCGCCAGGGGCGTCGCGCAAACGAACCTGGCGCGATTAAATGCGGACGGCACACTGGATACTTCCTTCGAAGTCAGCGTTGTCAAATCGCCGTCTGGCATCGGATACGAGAAGGGTGAGGTCCAAACCGTCCTAGTTCAACCGGACGGGAAGATTCTCATTGCCGGTGATTTCACCTCTGTCAACGGAACTTCCGCGAATGGCTACGCCCGACTTGATGCGAACGGCACCCTGCAACCGGGTTTTTCGTTGCCCGATAATCCATACTATCCCTACACCAGCGCGCTGCTCGGGGTGCAATCGGATGGCAAGATCCTTGTTCAAGAAAGCGAAATCCTGCGGTTGAATACTGACGGTTCCAGAGATTCCAGTTTCAGCGCGCCGGATGCGCATGTCTCCACCTCCTACTATCGGTATGGAATCGACCCAAGATTTGCTTATCTAATCGCACTGCAAACTGACGGCACAATCTTGTTGTTTGGGTCGTTTGTGGATAATGGCATTTCGCGCAGTGGCCTGTTCCGGTTGCATGCTGACGGCTCGCTCGACAGGAGCCTTCCGCTCGTGGATTTGCGTGACGCGAACAACAACCCTGTAGCCCCTAGCGCATTTGCCATTCAGCCGGACGGAAACATCCTCATCGCCGGAGATTTCACTACAGTAAATGGGATACCCCGCGCTGGCCTGGTGCGAGTGTTTGGGAACTTTAATGGACCGCCGACGATTTCGTTCGCGGCTGTGCGCCCTCTCGCCAGCACTGATGCGGGTCTGGCTATTGTCACGCTCCAACGGCTTGGCGACACCAGCCATGCGGCATCGGTGCATTTCTCCACCCAGGACGGCACCGCGCTGGCAAACTGGGACTATTTCCCGACGAGCGGTCTACTTGAGTTTGCACCCCTGGAAACCGAGAAGACAATTATCATTCCAACGTTCGATGACGGTGTGCCGGGTGTGGACCGGACGTTCTCTGTCCTCTTGAGTGAACCCAGTGCAGGCGCGTTCATCGGTGGGGGGGGGGAAGACTATCGTTGTGACGATCGCAAACAGCCGACGGCCCGGCAGTATCGATCTCAGCTTCAGCCCGGTCATCGGGAAGACCGACGGCACTCCTCCCGATAGCGTGCGAATCGCGCGGCAGCCCGACAGCAAGGTGATCGTGGCAGGAGATTTTGACCTCGTGGACGGCGTGGCGCGCAGAGGCATTTGCCGGTTGGATCCGGACGGTTCGCTGGACCTCTCATTCGATTCGGGCCCTGCGATGACGCTCCCACCCGATCAACAATTATTTCCGAGCTCGGTCTATTCGCTGGCGCTTCAGCCCGACGGCAAGATTCTCGTGCGAGGTAATTTCATTTCTCTCAACAGAACCTCATCAGCCACGACTATCATCCGCTATAACGTCGATGGTTCGCAGGACCTGCAGTTCGTGCCGGACACCGCCGCGCAACAGGCTGGTCCTGATAGCGCGGCCATGGCGGTCCAATCGGGTGGCAAAATCCTGTTGGCTGAAGACATCAGTCTCGCACGGCTGGAAAGCAGTGGGGCGGCGGATGCGACCTTTAAGGCCGTGGAAGTATCCGGAGTGGCTGGTTGGGGTTCAGCGTTCAATCTTATGGTTGTCGAGAACGACGGCAGGGTGTTGTTTGAAGGGAACGTGGACCCGCCTGTGATGACCGGCGTTCCGCGAAGGGGCATGACGCGGCTAAACCTGGACGGGAGCATCGATGAGAGTTTCAAGCCGATGATGGACAGCATTCACATGAATGCAGCAGCAGTGCAACCCGACGGCAAAATCGTAATCGCGGGCGGCTTTAGCCAGGTTAACGGCCTCGAGCGTCAAGGACTCGCCCGCTTGAACGCCGATGGCTCCACCGACACAAGCTTCGCTCCCTCAAACGAAGAGGCTTATTTCGGAATACAGGTTGTTGGTGCGCGAGCCGACGGCCAAATCCTGGTCGCGACGGGAGACGGCTCGCTCTTTCGATTGAATGCGGATGGCTCTCGGGATTCGGCGTTCGACATTGCCGCGGGCGGATTCAAGCGGGGTAGCTCAGCAGGAACCATTTTCGACCTGATCGTGCAGCCTGACGGCCGCATTTGGGTTGCTGGCAATTTCACATCGGTGAATGGAAATTCCTGCACCAGTCTGGTGCGATTGAACGGAGATGATGTGCTTGCGAGCAGCCGTCCGCACTTCCACTCACTCGTTGGCGTCGGGACAGGAGATGTTGGTACTGGACCTCGACATCATTCCCGGTCGCACTTACGCCATACAAGCATCCACCAATTTGATCGATTGGACCCAATTTGCCATTTCGACCACGACGAGCTACCGGCTTGTTGTACACGATACTTTTGCGCGCGGGGCGCCCCGTCGGTTTTACCGCGCGGTCCAGACTGGACCGTGATTGGCGACTGCGTGCTCTGAAACTCTCGCGCCTGTTGGACAAAACTCTTGGCTTGTCTATTTGTGTAGCATCGACCCTGTGTGTCAAAAGAACTCGGCTGATATGTCAGCCAATCCATTGCAAAGGTGGACGGGCCGATGAGCGCGAATTCTCTTATGCGTTTTGCGATTGAGCGGGAAGGAACGGAAGCAGCGGTGAGAGGGTGAGGGGGAAGGGACTGGCTGAGGATGGAAGGGGCAAGGTCGCGGACGGGAGATCTGAGTGGGGGCGGGCGGAGGGTTTTGCGCTGGGATTTGAACGCCAACGGGCGTGTGGTCCGATGCGTGGACGTGGACTTTGTGAACCTTGATTGCCGAAACAAACAAAGCGGTGGGTTGAACTGGTGATGATGGGATTCGTGATCATACGGCGGAGGCGATGATCCCGATCAAGGGCGGCCCTCTGGGACTGCGCCAGGTCGGTGGCACCCTGAGCACACACTTCATGGGCTGGCCACAACCCGGACAGGTGGGAACGCCGGCGGAGGGGGGCGGTACCAGTGTGAGTTGGGCGGCCGCAGCAAGCAGCGGAACGCCGGTGTGAAAGGCGATGCGTTCCCGTTTGGCTTTGGCGGCGGGATGGCAGAACCCGTAATGGCGGACGGCCTTGAGTCCGGCGGGTAACCCGTGGCGCAGATAGCGACGAACAAACTCCACGCCCGCCACCGTCTCGCTTACCCGCTTCACAAAGCCATCAATTGAATATGAAATGCTGGAACTGCCACAACGAAATCCCCGACGGGGCTAAGTCGTGCTCCTACTGTGAAAAAATGCAGGACCGGGAATCTGTGGAGCCCGAAGCCCTCGAAGAAGTGCTGGAGGCCATCGACAAGGCGGAACCCGGACTCGTCGACCAGCTTCTGGCAATGGCGGAGTGCTGTGAAACTGCCGAGGACTTCGCGAACGCCATCTTCTCGACTGGCTGTCCGGCCTGCGGCAGCAAGAAAAGCGAGACCTGCGAGGATGTCCTGGGGATCGAGAACATCATGGTCGGCCGCTGCATCGAATGCGGCAAGATCTTCTGCACCGACTGTGGGCAGGCCTTCGAGAAGGACGTTGTCACGATCTCCTCGCTCAAATGCCCAGCCTGCGGCAGCAGCGACACGAATTTCCCGACGGACGAAGGCGACGACGCGTTGGGGACGCAGGACGTCGTGACCTGTCACAGCTGCGGGGTGGAGTACCGCTTCGCTTGCGGGAAGCCGCTCCCGGCGGACGAAGAGCCGAAGTTGAAAACGCAGAACCCAAAGGTCCGATGAGATGAGCGATTTGTTAAAGGCGCACGGTGACGGGCCGGTCGGTCGCCATGCTGGGGACTCGCACTCACGACGCACACGGACCCGCTGGGCAGTTGCTCGTTGCCGAATCGCCGGGGATCGAGCCCTCCGAGATCTTGCCTGTCTGGCCGGGCGCAATCCCAGCGAATTCCGGCACGATCGGTCCTGAGCGCGTCCGTGCTCCCGCAGTCCCCCATAAACCAGAAAGATCCTACGATGGCAAAACGTTGGAAAACCGTTCATGGAAAAACCCATTCCTGGAACGCGATGGAAGCCGAGCAGCGGGGTGAACTACCCCTGACAAGGGCCATTGAGGCCGTTTACAAACAGTTGGATTGCAAAAAACTGAGAATATCACGTCGCAGGGTGCGGGATTTTCTCAAGAGCCATTGTTGCGAGGGATATCATCATGTCGCCGGATACAATGCCGTTCGTGTGATTGATTACTACCGGACCGAACTGAGCGAAAAGGATGTCATGCTTCTGAAAGCATCTGTTAAGAAAACAGAGGCCGTGAACCCTGAAGGTCCAGCCCTGAAGGCTCGTTCGAGTCTTGCCTCGAATGAACCCGGATGTTGAGCAAGCCCGGCGGTGATTCGATTCCGATGTGAGTTCGATCCGGATGAAGGCAGCAGCGAGATAATCATCGAGAGCAACCTGGTCTATCGGTGCAGTTCGGCTTCTTTGCCCAAATGAACCGGAATATCACGGTACAGAACAAGATCTTCGTGAAAGTACATAGTGACGAAAGGTGACCATGAAGCTAATGCGGATTGGCGTAATGATCCTGGCGGCAGGGGCGACGGGGCTGGCGGCACGCGCCCAGACCAACCATCCCTGGGAGGTGGTCGAGATCAAACTGGAGGCGCGCGAGGAATATGCGAATTCTTACGTGGACGGTCTGCCGGATCGCAACACCCCATTGGCGCAGGCTGCTTTTAAGGGCGCCAGCGGGCCCGCTCGCGGGATGCGCCACACCATGGGAGTGTTCTGGGACGGCGGCCAGACTTGGAAAGTCCGTTTTGCCCCGCCGACGGCTGGGGAATGGACCTGGTCCACCACCTCGAAAGATCCGGGGCTGGACGCGGCCACGGGCAAGCTACAAGTGATAGAGTGGACCGAAGCCGAGAAGCAGGCGAACTCCGCCCGTCGGGGTTTCCTCCGTGTTTGCCGGCAAGGCGCGCGGGCCGGGCGGCACTTCGAGCATGCGGACGGCACTCCGTTCCTGTGGATCGGCGACACGTGGTGGAACTGGACCAAGCGGGGGATTCACTTCAGCAGCTTCCAGAAACTGGCCGATGACCGCGCGGCCAAAGGCTTTACGGTCGGGCAGCTTTTCCTCTCGCCCAACGGACTGCTCAACCGGGCCTCTGACTCGCCCAACCTGGAGCAAATCCGCAACGTGGAAGCCATGATCGCTTACGCCAACAGCAAGGGAATCACCGTCTGGGTGCATCCCTGGTGGAGCCGCGAGCGTCTGAACGAACGGGTGAGCGAGGAAAAGATGCGCCGGTGGTGGCGGTATGTCATCGCCCGGTTGGGCGCTTATAACGTCATCTGGGTGCTGGCCGGCGAGTATAACATGAACAATTATGGGGGCTTCGGCCTTCCCTTTTGGAAGGACCTGGGCGCGATGATCAAGCGGGAGGACCCTTACGGGCGCATTGTTTCGACGCATCCGACTCCCCCAGGCTGGGACGGCGGCGCGGAGGCCCCCCAATGGTCCACCGGGGAGGTGCTTCACAACGAAACGTGGCTTGACTACAACCAAAGTCAGGTCGGCCATGGACGCTGGCGCAACGAGATGATCCCGCTCGTGGTCGCGGCCGATTACGCGCGCCAACCGGCCAAACCGACGGTCGTCACTGAGCCCTGGTACGAGTTTATCGAGGGCAACCCCACCAGCATGGAAATCCGGTATGGGGCGTGGAGCGCCGTGCTGTCCGGCGCGGCGGGGCACTCCTACGGAGGCGGGCACGTTTGGTGGGCCCATTTGCCGGAGTCGCCCGCCAGTCAGGGTTCCTGGCCGTTGGAAGAATCGTTTGAAACCAACACGCTCAATTATGCCGGCGCCCGAGCCATGGGCTATATGGCAAAGTTCCTTGGGGGCATTGCGTGGTGGAAACTGGATCCGCATCCGGAGCTGGTGTCGGAATACCCCACACCATTCTGCGGGGCCGTCCCCGGCAATCTCTACGTCGTTTATCTCAGATACGGAGGCGCATTGAAGGTGGATCTGCGCCCCAGCCTGGCGACCGACCGTTTTGAATTCACCTGGATCGACCTGGAACAGGGCAAGGAGCGCGCCCGCGGAAGAGTCAACGGCGGCGCCCTGCGCGAGTTTCACGCGCCGGAAGACTATCCCGGCAGCTTGCGTTTCAAGGACTGGCTGTTGCACGTCCAACGGGGGGAGTTGGGCGGAGATTGACACTGTGAGAACATTCGCATTGTGGAGCTTTTCCACAATGAGAACACGCTCAACAAGCGCGGCAGCGGCCAGAACATTTGTAATATCAAGATTGGGCTCACGGTCATCCCGAACATACGCCGAGCCCGAAAGTTATGTTCAGCTCCTTGCCCGAGCTCCTCGCCAGCGCGAACATTTTTGCGACTTCGCTGTGTGGATCGTCGGCAGTGACGTCGAGCCGGAGGTCAAGTGTTCGGTTCGTCCGCAACCCACGACTGCGGACGGAGCTGGCCGATTCAGCTTTGTAGGATTTCGATTTCATTGTTTAGTCGGTGTTCTCGTTAGATGGCCCAGAACCCTTGGGACAGCAGGATGCATCGTGCGCCGCGGTTGTGATGCACTCGGCAAAGCCGGGGGGGGGGGGATACTACTTGTTTTAGTATCCATTATCCGCATCATAACCTACGCTCCATTCCGACGATATGGGGTGTTTACCCCATGAGTACGGCAAATGTAGCCTGTTTACAGTTCGGATCGAGCGTGAGCTGACCCCCAGTCGGAGGCCGCCAGCCAACGCACCGGCATCTTCACTATCGGCATCGTCTCCAAAGTGGGTGCACTGCGCGTGGCCTTGTTCTTCACCGGTTCCAATCATGCCGGGGAAAACCCACGTTGTTGCAACTCAGGATGATGTTGAAGCATTCGCGCGCGAGATCAGCGAAAACTGGTATCTCGATCATTATAAGGAGGAACTCGAAATAGTTCCGGACGGGGGTCACCGGGGCGGCCACAGAAGCGGATTGCGATGGCCGAACGTTCAACTTGAGATTGCGGGGGTGGGGTGGCTGTGGGGTGCCGAAGCTGAGCAGGCGTCGTAGGGCGCGGATCATAGGACAGCTTTGTGGAAGGTCGGATGCAGGCGGTTGTAGCGAGGCACGTCGAGGGCAGTCCAAGTAGTGGTTATCCCGCCGTTTCTGGATCCACAGGACCTTGACACGCCCGCGCGAGTCTTCGCGCTCTTCCCGCACCTCCGCCGTCATCTGATCGACGTAATCCCGACCGATCTTCTCAGGCACGCTCCACTGACCGACGACCCCGTGTGTGAAGAGCGCCAGATGATCCTTGATGCTGGGATTCGACAATTGGAACAGCGGCAGATGCCGACGCACGCGACCCTTCCGGGCGCCCAGGCTCGGATCGACCAAGACTCGACGCCAGACCCTCCGGATCGTCTTGCCCGTCCGTTGGTCGCTATCGAGGAACCACTCGGCGTCGTCTCCCTTCATCGCCTTCCAACCAGCGGCCACGCAGAAGGTAGACCTCGGAGGCCTTGAAGCCGGTGTCGATCATGGCGTTGACCAGCGGAACCTTCAGTTGCTTGCGAATTTCCTTCTGGGTCTGCCGGACGTTCGGACCATGCGGGGCAAGTCGGTTCGTCGCCTACGGTCGCTGCAACACCACGTCCGAACTGGAGGAAATTCGCAAGCAACTGAAGGTTGCCCGGCCCTCCATCAACCCCTCCTCCCTCGTTCCACTATCACGTTTCCCCATCCCGCTTAGCCACGAAATTACCCGAATATCCAGATAAATGCAGGAGATCACTATGACAAACGAACAACAACAGCATACCCGTTCAGCCGAAGAAGTGCTCGCCGTCATTGCGGATTCCCAAGTCCGTGGATGGCCACTTGTCCATGGGGTAAACACCCCATAGTGCGCAAAGCTCGTCTCCTGATAAAGTCCGAGCATGAATCCGAGTGGGGTTGAGATCGACCTCGCGGCGCTCAGGTTTAACATTCACTCTGAGTTCACCCCTCTGATGCCAACAAACGATTCCCTAACCAAACCGACCAATCAGGATCGCGGTCGGTCGGGATTCGGCCCTGATCTCAACCCCGTTTCGCCTGGCAGACCGCGATCCCTGAGCAGCCACATGGCAGCGATGGTCGGTGGCGTTGGAGAAGGCGTTCCTGAACCTCGATCAATGAGTTGCTTCGTGGCGAAGTCCAGGGGCCGCATCACTTTTGTTCGCACCGCGGAGATCGACTGGATCGAAACGGCCAACAACTACGTGAAGCTGCATGTCGCCGGGGTGACGCATCTCATGCGGGAGACCATGGCTAATGTCGAAGGGCGGCTGCCGCCGGGTCGTTTTCTGCGCATCAGCCGGTCTGGGATCGTGAATCTCGAACGGATTCGGGAACTTCAACGACTTCCCAATAACGGTTATGCGGTAGTCCTTAAAAACGGCGATCTGTTAAGCCTCAGCCGCGGCTATCGCAAAAAGCTGCACCAGTTGTAGGATTAAGCAGCTCCCGCACGACATAGATCGCGAGCACTGCCAGCTCCCGTTGATGAGATTCAATTCATGCTGCCCGGCAAGATCCGTTGGCTAACACTCGCCGCAACACGCGATTGACAGGACGATCGTAAGGTAGCTACAAACGCAAACCGTCAAAACCCCGGTGCAAGATTACTGGCCATATTCATCGCCAAGAGCAGGCTGACCTGCTCGATGATCTCCTGCGGTGGATAGGAGGGGGTACCCACGCTTTGCCTGAACTGCTGGATGGGTTCAGGCCGGGCATCCAGGGTGTTTTGCAGGGCCGCTTCCAGGGCTCGTGATTTCTTGAAGGCCACCGGCTCTTCAGAGCTACGAAAGACTCGGTCGGCCACGGGCCTTGGAAGGTCCAGCGGCCGATGCGTCGTGTTAAGTCGGGCAATAGTTCCCATGCGGCAACGGGATCAGGGGCAGATCAAAGTCTGGTCGGTGGTCCCTGCTCGATTATCGGCAGGATTGCCTAATCGCTTTAGGAGGCAGATTGAACAACGAGCGGATGCACGCGACTGATCTATTGCCGTCGACCCGCTGCCATCCACCTGCCGACCGACACCAGGGCCAGCTCCCGCATCCGGCCCCGGCCATCAAATTCCCAACCCCAGGCACAGCCGTCGGCCTCAATGCTGTGAAGGATGATTCGGCCACCCTTTTCACAGAATTTGCGCAGACGCTTGGCAATACTTTCGTCATTGTACCACTTGCCGTCGAGAGCCGGTACGCTCCCGTCATCCTCATCGGGAACATACGCGTCACCGCCGTCCTTGCCCGGGCTGAATTGTAGAAAGCCGTCGCAGTCGATCATGACCGACCTGAAGAAACACTCCAGATCCTCATTGCGGTGGTGAGTCCGCTTGTCGATCAGCTTTCTGAACTTCGGAATCAATTCGTCCTTGATCCGAACGTCCACCAAATGAAGTCTCGACCAGTAACCCATACAAATCCTCCCGGCTGCTATCTTCGTGCCACGAGTCAGTTTGAAAATGAAGCCACTCGACCATGACGACCGCAGGCACGTCGAAGCTGCCCAAGGATGGTGTGAACTGCATTCCTTCCTGGAAGCCAACGCGGAACTGGACCAGGTCAAACCGGAAAACCGCGCCCACCCCGATGTCCTGGAAGCCCGCTGGCAGGTGTACGCGAACCTGGATAAGTGGGAAGAGGCACTCGAATTGGCTTCGGAACTGATGAGGACGGTGCCGGGCAGGCCGGAAGGCTTTCTGTATACATGCGTGGACGTGGACTTTGTGAACCTTGATTGCCGGACCACACGCCCGTTGGCGTTCAAATCCCAGCGCAAAACCCTCCGCCCGCCCCCACTCAGATCTCCCGTCCGCGGCCTTGCCCCTTCCATCCTCAGCCAGTCCCTTCCCCGTCACCGTCTCACCGCGCCTTTTGATCCTTCCCGCTCAATCGCAAAACGCATAAGCAAACCCGCGCTCATCGACCGGGCTTGTTCAACCAGGGGGCATAGTCGGAGTCTCGTTCCTCGCCTCCGCTATACCCTTTATTGTTAGCCTGCATCATTTCGGGTGCTCCTGTTTTGCCTTCTGCAAGATGTAAGCAATCTTGGCGTCCACCTCTGCATCGGTCTGCGCAAGGCTCCCGGTGTAGCTGGATGGACCGTCCGCCAGTTACGCCGGGAACAACGAAGTCTGGGCGACACCATCTATGCCATCGTTGCGGAAACCTGAGAATATACTCGAATAAAGCAGGCGCTTGTTTGTTAAAATCGGTCAATACTCGTGCTTACACTTGATCCTGTCTTATGAGAAATTTGATTCCCGACGCAGCCGAACTGAAACTCATGCCTGATGCGGCGAAAGGGGCTGAGTCCGTAAGTACTGACCTAAACTCGACCGCGATTTGGGAAGCGATTCGCATCCGCGAGTTGACCCTAATGCCCGTCATGGAAGAAAGGCTTCGGTCCCCGTTGCCCTCCCGTTGGGGAATTAACGAGTGAGCAGTGGATGGGACGGCTTTTCGGAAAGTCGCTGCCTGCTCATTCTCGACAACGTGGACCAGCCGCAACTCCTCGACCCCACGCAGGTCGCGCGCCTCAATGCCGGTGACTGGCTGCACGTCCTCGCCACCACGCGGCTGGCAGAGGCCGCGCCACTCATGCGACCCGTGTTAGCGATTTGGGAGAAGACCCTTAGCCACAGTGATCCGAATGTAACCGCACTCAATAACCTCGCCCAATTGTTGCAGGCCACCAACCGGATTGCTGAGGCTGAGCCCCCGGATGACGGCGGATGGATGCGTTGACAAGTTGAGAACAGCGGAATTATCCCTTGCCCTGTGAATCCCTTCAAAAGCATCGTGGCTCGCCTTCGTGGTCGGACAGACAAAATCGCCGGGCCATCGCACAAAGATTACGTCCAAGAGTTTTCCGACGCCGGACACCGCGACATTATCGCAGGCCATCGCCTCGTTTGCAGTCTCGACGAAAGCACCTGCCTGCGATGCCTTGAGTTGGACGGTTCGACATCGCCGCCAAAACTTCTGCAAAACATGATGGCTGAAATAGACGGACTTCATGAGATTTGTCTCCGCGACCAGCGCCTATTCCTACAGAGATGGTCCGAACTATGCAAACTCCACTTCTCGACCTCAAATTCGCCATCCGCCAACTGCTGAAGAACCCCGGCTTTGCCGCGGTGGCCGTTTTCACTCTGGCGCTTGGCATCGGGGCCTCGACAGCGATTTTCTGCTGGTTGAATGCGATGCTCCTCGGCCCGCTGCCGTTCCCGGATGCGGACCGTCTGGTGCTGATGTCGGAATCGTGGATCGAGAAAGGTTGGGGGCGCTCCGACGTCAGCGCAGGGACGTTTGAAGACTGGCGGGAGCAGGCGACTTCCTTCGATTCGATGGCCGCGTTCGAGGAAGCGTCGTTTCGGATGCGGTCCGATCAGAGCGAGGTGAAGCTGAGAAACCTGCGGGCTACCATCTCGCTCTTCGAGGTCCTGAAGGTTCATCCCGCGCTGGGCCGTGGATTTCTTCCGGAGGATGGCCGGCCCGGCCAGGACCGACTTGTCATTCTGAGCCACGACTTGTGGCAAGGCCGGTTTGGAAGCCGATCCGACATCATCGGCACGTCGCTGGAACTGAACGGGGCTTCCTTCACGGTCATCGGCGTGATGCCCGATGGTTTTCACTTTCCCTACGACACGGAGATATGGACGCCGCTGTCCTTTAGTCCGCACGAACTGGCCCGACGCGACCGTCGTTCGCTGAGAGTAGTGGGCCGCTTAAAGCCGAATGCAGCCCTGGGCACGGCGCAGGCTGAATTGAGCGGGATCACGGCCCGGATCGCCGGGCGCTTTCCTTCGACGAACCGGGGATGGGGCGGCACCCTGGAACCTCTGCGGGTCCTGTATGTCGGAGGGGATCTGCGCCGGACGTTTTCCGTGCTGCTCGGGGCCGCCGCCTTCGTTCTCCTCGCGGCGTGCGCCAACATCGCCAACCTTCTCCTCGCCCGATTTGAAACCAGACAGAAAGAGGTCGCCATCCGCCTGAGCCTTGGTGCGCGACGGGGCCGGATCGTTCGCCAGGTGCTGGCGGAAAGCCTGATGCTTTCGGTGCTGGGCACTGCCATGGGCCTGCTGCTCGCGTTCTGGCTTTCGTCGGCGATCAGCGCTCTGATCCCCGGATACACACTCGGTGGGATTCGCCCGGCTTTTGACGGGCGCGTCCTGATCTTCACCCTTGCCCTCTGCGTCGTCGCCTGTCTTGCCTTTGGGACCATTCCGGCCTGGCTGCTCGCGCAATCCAATCCCGGCGTGCTCCTCACCCAATCGGCCGGCATTTCCAAAAACTCCGCAGGGTCCGGAAGGTGGCTGAACCGCTGGGTCGTCTGTGAGGTCACCTGCGCGGTGACGCTCACGATGGGAGCCGGGCTGATGGTGCTCACCCTGGTTCGACTGACGAAAACCAGCCTCGGATTCGATCCCGGACTTGTATTGATGGCTGAAGTGAACCCGAACTGGAGCAAGGCTGAGCCCGACTATTCTCCCCAAAAGGTGCTCTACTATGAACAGTTGCAGGCGGAGTTGTCTCGGGGTGCAGGAATCGCCGCCGCCGCGATCTTCCGGGATGATGGCTGGTGCGATTGCGTGACGGAAGGACGGCTCGAGTCGATGCAGCTCTTCGGCGCGGGATGTTCCACCAACCTGTTCCTGACCCTGGGCGTGCCGTTGCTCCGTGGACGCCTCTTTCCCGAGGTCTGGAAAAAGGGGGACCCGGTCGAGGTAGTGATCAACGAGACGTTCGCCCAACGCTGCTGGCCGGGAGAGAACCCTCTTGGGAAGCGTTTCAAGCCCACAGTCCCGGGTGCAATGTGGATCACTGTCGTGGGTGTTGTGCGGGATTTCCAATTGTCGCGTGACCGCGAAGCGCGACCTCTTTTCTTCAGCAGCTACCGGGGAAGTTTTCTCGAAGGAGTTCAATTGTTTCTGAAAGCTGACACCTCGTCCACCTCCGCTGCTTCGAGCGCGCTCCAAATCATCGGCCGTTTTGATCCGGATCAAACCAACCGCGATGTCCGAACCATGAACGACGTCTTGGGCGGCGTCCTGCGTGCCAGGTATCGGCTGCTGGTCCTTCTGGGCGGATTCGCAGGCATCTCCCTTCTGTTGGCAACCATTGGAATTTACGGGGTTGTGAGCTGTCTTATGGCCAGACGAACGCGCGAGGTCGGAATCCGTATCGCATTGGGAGCATCGCGGGCGAACGTCATGTCGTTGGTTCTCAGGCAGGGCATGGTCCCGGTGTTTGTCGGAATCGGTTGCGGAGCCTTGGTTTCATTCAGCCTTGGTCACTTCCTTGCCAGTCATCTGTTTGGAGTCGAAGGGGCGAGCCCGGTGATCTTCGCCGGCTGCTCTGTCTTGATGCTGCTGGCAGCAATCCTGGCGTGCCTTGGTCCGGCTCTCCGCGCTTCCACCGTCGATCCACTGGAGGCACTGCGTCATGAATAATCTCAAATTCGCCTTCCGCCAACTGCTGAAGAACCCCGGCTTCACCGCCGTGGCCGTGCTCACTCTTGCGCTGGGCATTGGGGCGAACACGGCCATCTTTGGAGTAATCAATGAGCTGCTGCTTCGACCGCTGCCGGTGAAGGATCCCGAAACACTTTTGGGGATCGTGCTCACAGATCGGCGGGAAGGTGATTTTGCCGGCCAAAGCATCCCGTATCCGATTGTTCAGGACTACCGCGAGCAGACTCGAGGTGTACCTCGGGGAATTTGCCTCCGGCCCTCACCGCGTTCCTTAACCAGTTGGAATACCCGCTCCAGTTTCTGGACTTTGAAACCCTCGGCACGGCAATCCCACTTTTCGATGGCGTGCGGCCGTACCAGCAGATTCCGTTTCAGTTCTCGCTCCATGTCGTCAGTTCGCCGGGTGCGATGCCCGAGCACTTCAGTTTTATAGCCAACGGCAGGGAAGATCCCCGGCACGAGTTCATGCGGGAACTGAAGGGCGTTATCAGTTCCTCCGGCAGCATAATTGCCTACAACGCTCCATTCGAGGAATCTCGCCTGAAGGAATGCTGCGACCTCCTGACCGAATACAAATCCTGGTATGAGCAGATCAAGAATAGGATCGTGGACCTGCTCCTGCCTTTCCGTGAGTTCCGGTACTACCACCCGGCCCAATTCGGCAGTGCCTCCATGAAGGCAGTTTTACCGGCCCTGACGGGGCGCGGGTACGCAGGGATTGGAGATTCAGGAAGGTGGCACTGCCAGTCTGGAATTCCTGCGCGTCACGTTCGGGGATGTGAGCCATGATGAACGCCAACGGGTTCGGCGGCAACTCGAAGAATACTGCGGACGGGACACCGAGGGAATGATCTGGATTGTGGATCATCTTCGCCTTTTGCTCCGCTGAAGTCGCTGGGTTTCTGCCCCACGTTCAAGCCTCAACGGTTATCGCCGCGAAGAATCGAACCAAAGCGCTGACCGCGCCCGCCAGCGCCACCCCCACCCTTCGCATGTTCTTGGTCCACCTAATGATTCGCATTAGTGGGATGGCCCTCGTCCTGCTCGAATCTGAGGCGACTCGGACCATGACGATCATGACTCAGAAAAAGCAATTACGGAATCGGGTGCTCGTGGTTGATGATAACGCCGAGATCGCGTCGCTGATCAGCGATTTTCTTGAGGCCACGGGCGGTTTTCGCGTCGAACACACTGAAGACCCGGCAGCGGCGCTGGAAGTTTTTCAGCGGCAACCTTACGATCTGCTGATTGTGGATCGGTTTCTTCCCGGCATGGATGGTCTTGAGTTGCTGGCCGCTCTCAGAAAGTCCAAAGGCAACACCCCTGCCATCCTGATCTCTGGCGACCCAACCGTTGGCGAAGGGCTTGAGGGCGGGGATACCGCGTTCCTAGCGAAACCATTCCAGCTAAGTCGGCTCTTGGAGGAAGCAACCAAGATCATGAGCGCCACGAGCGGCGGTCGGGCGGCCGAGCCTGCTCCGTAGCGCAGGGCCGAGGGCGGATTGGGGCGATCTGGAATGAGCCGGAGCAAGGCGGAGCCTGTGGGCCAGCCTATCTGGAGGCTTCTTCCAGGGGTGAATCCGGGCGAGATCCGGCATCGACGAGTGAGGCAATTCAGCGTGGCACGATTATCTGCGTCTACCGGCTGCGTGCGTAGAGGAAAAAATCTGGAAGTTGGGGCCTTACACCAAACAAAAGGGGCGGGCCAACCAGATAAGCCCGCCCCTCGCGCCAAGGATGAACCGTTCGACAAAACCACACCACTATCGAACAGCGAACAGCAGAATTGTGAAGAGCAGATAACGTACCCACGCTAACCTGGTTATCCCTCCGCTTTGATTGACGTTTAGCCTGGGCAGCGCAACCTGCGACCTCGAAAGATTCAGGATCGCTCAGCGCCTCGCCTGGCCTCTTGGCCCCCTGATAAAATACTACAGCCATGAGATCGTTCAGCCCCCGCTGGAACTGCATGCACTGTAAGTTCGATTGGCTGCCCTTAAGGGCGAATCGGATGAGCGGATTGGCGTTCGGAAGCGAATGCCGTTTTAATCTGATCAAGGTCAGATTGATTACCATCCTCCAGCATCGGGGGGGGCTTCTTACGACAGCAAAGCCCGTTCGCGGGCCTGTTCCAAATCTGCTTTGAAAACCAGATGATTCTTGGGGGTGATCGCTAAATGACGACAGAAGACTCCAGAACGCTTTTCGATGAGCAGGAACCGAGTACCCGGCGTCAGCCGGTTGTACCACCGCTCCGCCCACGGAACGGGGTGGAGCCTGATTCGCCGAATGTTGTGCAGTCGAACCCACCGAACTGGCAAGCCTAACCAGGTGATCACGAGCTGTCGGGGGGTGATTCTGTATCGAATCGTAACCAGTGACAAAGCCAGAAAAGCCAACAGCCACAGACCAACAGCCGAGTAAATTGCTACCTCGCGCATAGTACGTCACTTTCCACCCAATCGGAATTCCCCTGCGTTCATGCTCCGATTACACCGCATGAATTCTGGCTGGAACGGCCTCGATTGGGATACATCAGATCCAGATTATCGGGCCTCCAAGGGGCGTCAAGCAGCCAGTGGCGTTGAATAGCTCCGGCATCCGTGGAAAAGGAAACGCGGTCGGCTGAGCACTGAACAGGTGGACTGGGCATGAGCACTCCTAGCTGAGCGTTAGTGCCGCACGCCCCGGTCCCATCAGTCTGGAGACGTTTAGAACGACCTTGCCGCGATCCGCTGATGTTGATATATGCTCACGGAATATTTTGGCGTCGCGCCATGAACCTCCACATTGTGCCATCATGGGTATTAACGACTAACCACCCATCGTCGTCTTGCGGCCAGTTAGTGCTCGTCCATCAGCCAACCGGGCAAGCATACCGACCCGGGGATACCATCATCCTGAACGGACGGGTTGAAGGCACAGCAGCAGAATGGGTCACTCGACTTGCTTCCATCCTCGGCGACGAAGCGATCGCAGCCATAAAGCAGTTCGTAGCAGATGAAACGTGATTTCGTCTGGGCACGTGCTGACCTCGACCGCCGGGCTGAGGCAGTTATCCAAGTCGAAGATGATGGCCTTGATCACAGGTTGCGGGTTTGTGGACGACAGTGGAGGATTGCCCAAACCGCTGGGTCACGCAATCCTCGGGCGCGATGAGTCACGCGATGGCCGATTGGAATCCGGCGGGCCGATCCCCGGCGACCACTCGATGATCTGCTTCGGCGCGGTCACCGTGGAACCCTCCTTGTCCAGGACCTTCCACGGCCAGTTCCGCCGGATCACAGATTGCTGGATTCCCGAAGCGCAGCGGTCAGCGCGCTTCCCCCCGAGCAAAACGCTTGCGTTGATCCAACTTGAGCCCGGTATTGCGCCAGATCGCCGCGTGGCTGAACGAATATTGCGTTGGCCGCGCTATGTATCTGGTCCTTCAGAAGTATTTCGCACTGATGATTCGGTTGGAGTCCACAACGAGGGCTGAAGGAGAGAAACGTCCACGGCACAGATCGAGGTCGTCCCGGTGCCAGTCCCGCAAGAATTCGTTCCAGATCCATCGCGCTGTGCAGTCTGGATGATTTAACTCATGGCCAAGCCCAGGAACGTCGGCAGCCGGGCTGCCAATCAGATCCAGTTCTTGCCTAATTCGTCCAGCCCCGCCCGCTTGAGGTCGTCAGGCGACATGACGGGCCGCATCTCAAAATCCGCAGAGTGACGATGCCGCGGCTTAAAGAATTACCGCGGACTTTTTGGTCAAAACGTTGGTGCGTTCAAGGTTGTCACCCATCGTCGCTTCTCTATTCTGAAGACTTGAGCGAGTTCACGCATATTTTGGAACGGGTGGAACACGGTGATCCAAAAGCCGCCGCCGAACTTCTCCCCATCGTTTACGAAGAACTCCGCCGACTGGCGGCGCGGAAGATGACCAACGAAGCTGCCGGCCATACGCTCCAGCCCACCGCCCTGGTCCACGAGGCTTGGATGCGGCTGGGTGGCGCTGATGCCCCGACCTTTCAAAATCGCGCGCATTTCTTCGGTGCGGCGGCCGAGGCGATGCGTCGCATCCTGATCGAACACGCCCGGCGAAGACTGGCGGTAAAACGCGGCGCGGGCGTCGAGGTCCTTGAACTGGATGGACTCGAAATCTCTTCTCCCCTGGCGGACGACGATCACTTGCTCGCCGTGAATGAGGCGCTGGAAAAATTTGCCGCCGTGGATGAACGCAAGGCGGAACTGGTCAAGTTGCGTTACTTCGTCGGCCTGAATTTCGAGGAGGCCGCCGCCGCGCTCGGCATTGCCGTGCCCACCGCCAAGCAGTGGTGGGCTTACGCGCGGTCCTGGCTCACAGTCGAGATTCGGGGTGCGGCGCCTCGCTGACGTTTCGATCCTCGAACCCATCAGGCTTTGTTGCCCTTCGGAACATGCGTCGCCCAAGTCTGGCCGCATTCCGGGTGGACATGGGTGAAGCCGGTGCCCGCCGGCGGATTGGGAATGCGGATGAGATGATTGCATTTGGGGCATTGAATCTGCCGGCCCGCGTGGCAGTGATCGCACTTCAAAGGCTGGTCGCAGTGGGAACAATAGAATTTGAATTCGGAGTTGCTCATCGTCTTCACCTCTTCATGCGCAAACCGACGGCCAAAAGTATGTCTGGAAAAAGATGTTAAATACTTTCTGTCCGCCGGTTGCGCATGTAAGACTGGATGAACCCTTCACCCATGCCATCTACCCAGGAACGTGAGTCCGCGCTGTTCGCGCTGGCCCTTGAGAAGCCGCTGACGGAGCGGTCAGCATTTTTGCAGGCTGTCTGCGGAAAGGACAATGTCCTGCGCCAACGGCTCGAAGCCCTGCTCGCCGCGCACGACCAGCCAGACAACCTTGTGCCCACACAAGCCGAAGCCGTCCGCCTGCGCGAAGATGCTTCGGCGCGACAAGCCCGGCCCACGATCAAGCTCGATCCCGCCGATGCGCCCGACGAAGCCGTCGGCCAGACGCTCGGTCGCTACAAGCTGCTGGAACGCGTCGGCGAAGGCGGCTGCGGCGTGGTGTATGTCGCCGAGCAGACCGAACCGGTCCGGCGGCGGGTCGCGCTGAAAGTGATCAAGCTGGGCATGGACACCAAGCAGGTCGTCGCCCGTTTCGAGGCCGAGCGCCAGGCGCTGGCGATGATGGACCATCCCAACATTGCCAAGGTGCTGGACGCGGGCGCGACGGAAACCTGGGCCGGCCCTACTTCGTGATGGAACTGGTGCGCGGAATTCGGATCACCGATTTTTGCGACCAGAACAATCTCCCCACCAAGGCAGCGGCTCGATCTGTTCATCCAGGTTTGCCATGCCATGCAGCACGCGCACCAGAAGGGAATCATTCACCGCGACATCAAGCCGTCCAACATCCTGGTGACTCTGCACGACGGGGTGCCGGTGCCCAAGGTGATCGACTTCGGCATCGCCAAGGCCACGGAAGGGCGGCTGACCGACGCGACCGTTTATACGCAGTTCCATCAGTTCATCGGCACGCCGGCCTACATGAGTCCGGAGCAGGCCGGAGATGAGCGGGTTGGATATCGACACGCGCAGCGACATCTATTCCCTGGGAGTGCTCTTGTACGAGCTGTTGACCGGGCGCACCCCATTCGATCCCAAAGAACTGCTCGAAGCTGGTCCGGACGAGATGCGCCGGACCCTTCGCGAGGTGGAACCGCCGCGCCCCAGCACCCGGATGAGCACGCTCGCTCACGGGGATTTAACCACGATCGCCAGGACGCACGCGAGTGAACCGCACAAGCTCATTGTCATCCTCCGCGGCGACTTGGATTGGATCGTAATGAAGGCGATGGAGAAAGATCGCACCCGCCGCTATGAAACGGCGAACGGCCTGGCAATGGACATTCAGCGGCACCTCAACAATGAACCGGTGCTGGCACGTCCCCCCAGCGCCGCGTACCGCTTTCGGAAACTTGTTCGGAGAAACAAACTGGTTTTTGCATCGGCCGGAGCGGTTACGGCCGCGCTGGTGATTGGCTTGGTCGTTTCCATCCGGTCTTACCTGAGGGAAACCGAGGCACGCGATAGGGAAGCTGAACAAAAGCGCTCCGCGGTCGAGGCACGCGCAGACGCGGAAGCAGCAGCCAAGAGCGCCGAACTCGGCCGTTACATTGCCCTGATGAACCAAACCCAGCATGACTGGAGTCAAAACAATCTCGCGCGGGTAAGGGAATCACTCGAGGAGACGCGGGCCTATGGCGGGCGTAGTTTTGAATGGGAGTACTGGCAAGCCGAGATGCATCGCGAAGTCCGAACCTTCCGCGGGCACCTGGACCGGGTCGGGCACGTGGCTGTTTCGCGGAACGGCCGCTGCATCGCCACCGCTTCCAACGATGGAACAGTGGTAGTTTGGGACCTTTCAACCGGGCGCGAGCTCCTGACGTATCCGAGCACGCGGATTGGGTGCGTTGCGTCGCCTTTTTCCCGGATAACGAGCGCATTGCATCCTGCGGCGACGACGGCGCTATTCGGGTTTGGGAGGCCAGGACGGGGCGCGATCTGTGGGACGTTCAGGAGGCGGGTGAGGTCTACGACCTCGCCATTTCGCTCGATCCGGTGCACATCGTCACCGGCCACGGTGCCGGCACCGTTCAGGTCTGGGACGGTGAGACCGGCAAGCTACTGCGCACCCTCAAAGACCTTGAGGCGCCCGGAAACGACGGTGTTTGGGGAGTGGCGATCTCAACCAACGCCCAGCGCGTCATCGCAGGATCCGCCTATCGCGGAATGGCCGTCTGGGACTTTCGCCAAAATGAAGCACCCGTCTACCGACTCGCTCACAACCCGCAGCCAGAGAACTCCAGAGTGTGGTCCGTGGCCTTTTCGCCGGACGAAAAAATCTTTGTGTCAGCCGGGCTGGACGGAACAATTAAACTGTGGAATGTCGCCACGGGCGAGTGGCTCCGGACCATTCCGGTGTCGGCCCGCTGGGTCTTTGATGCCGATTTCTCTCCAGGCGGCGAGGATATCGTCACCGGCAGTGAGGACGGAGTTGTCCGTGTCTGGTCCACTCAAACTGGGGAATTGTTGCAGGAATTCAAAGGGCACCGGGGTCCTGCCAATTCCGTCTCCTTTGCCCCGGATGGGCGCACTTTAGTCACCAGCGGCGCCGAACCCGACAACACCGCGAAGGTTTGGAGGCTTGCGACTCCTCCGAGGCCCCTTGTCTTGAAGCATGAGGAAACCTCCACCGGCGGACAGATTCTTTCCAGGGTTATTAGCAGCGCGGGTCCCGCAAGCATGTCTCTTCGCGCCCCGGGAGTCTGGTCGATTGCGTTCTCTCCCGACAGCCTGAGGCTGGCCGTTGCGGGAGGCAACGGAACGGCCTCAATTTGGAACGTCACGACAGGATTTCTGGAGCGCAAGCTGACCGGCCACAGTGCTGTGATCTCTTCGATCTCCTATTCCGAGAACGGCATGTTGGTGACCGGGAGCTATGACGGCACCGTCAGAATCTGGGATGCGACGATTGAGCGGGAGCCGCTGGTGATCAAAGCGCACGAGGATGCGATTACCTCGGTCGCTGTGTCTCAAGATGGGAAATGGCTTGCGACGGCGAGCAGCGACAGAACAGTTCGTCTGTGGGAGTTGTCGGCGATGAAATCCGGGCCGAGCCTCGCTCCTCACAGAGGTCCGGTCCATTCGGTCGTTTTCTCACCGGGGAGTGATTGGGTTTTCACCGCCGAGTCGATCCATGCTGTGCCGCGGCAGTGGCGTCCAACAACAGGGCGGGAGGGCCTCCAGTTCACTCTCGCCAAGCCCGAGTTCACCTTCGGAGGCAAAGCGACTTTTTCAGGGATCTTTTGCCTGGCGATCTCGCCGGATGATCAACTGATTGTTGGAGGGCAATGGAGCAACGTTCGTCTTTGGGATGCCACAACTGGGAAACACTTGCTCGACCTGCGCGGACATACCCGTCCCGTGGCATCAGTGGCGTTCTCGCCCGACAGCAGGCGTCTAATCAGCGGCGGCCTGGACAATCTCGTCAAGGTGTTCGAGACAACCACCGGGCGGGAGGTGTTGACCCTGCGAGGCCATACCCGTGAAGTGACATCCGTCACGTTTTCGCCCAACGGACGGCACGTCGCCAGCGGCAGCATGGATGGAACTGTGAGGGTATGGACGGCAGCCGCGCCAGGGCAATTGGCTGCATGGCAGCAGGAGGAAGCTGCCGCCGATAAGCGCCTCGAAGTGCTCACCCGAGAGCGCGTGCTGCGGCAGACGCGCTAAGCCTTCGCTCCACCGTATCATCGAACGTCTTCCTCACTCTCAGCGCTATCGCTTCACCCCCTGGACATATGATTTCGCCACGGGTGAGTTCCGCTACGCGTTACCCAACCGCGAAGGCACCCTCTATTAGTTGGCGTGGCACCCCAAGGGACCGCGCCTCGCCATCGAGCGCGACAACGGCGACATCGCCCTCTGGGACTTCGCGAAGATCGACCGGCAACTGAGGGAGCTGGGACCAGTTCCTCGCACTTTTCGCGCAGGGCCTGAACCTCCTCCGCCTGCGTCGGGGGATCGGAGATCGTCAACCCGCCGATCGCACCGTTCGTGTTGCCAAGTGAACGGGCGTGGCGCCGTAGAGCCCGATCTTCCCGCCCGTCGGGCCGACGGCAGTCTGACGCATGACTAATGCAAAGAGGGGCACACACAATGTTTACCCTTTGAGCAACTTAACCAAAGGAAGCAACGGATGAGACCATTCCGGCTCCGCGTCGTCGATTTGCTGACACTGCTGCTGCAGATCAGGATGGGGATAGTGTTGCTGCTCATCTCTGGCAGCAAGTTCTTTCTGCTTCCCAATTGTTCCCACGCCCAAACTCTCGAGGTTCAGTGGTATGTCAGCCCAAACGGAAGTGACGTGAATGCCGGGACGAGTTGGTCGGTCGCCAAAGAGACGGTGCAAGCGGCGGTGAATGAGGCCGCCGAGGGCGACACGGTGTTGGTCACGAACGGGGTATATGCCTTGACGAGTTCGGTCAATATCGCCAAAGCCATCACTCTGACCAGCGTAAACGGACCGAACGCGACAATTCTGGATGGCCAGCAGGCCGGGCGGTGCGTGACGATCAACGGCTGCGCGGCGACCGTTAGCGGTTTCACCATGCGCAACGGGAGGGCGGCAATCGGTGGCGGGGTGTACTGCAACGGCGGGACAATCCAGAACTGCATACTCTCCGGCAACCAAGCTGTCGGCAATGACTTCAACGACAGTCTGGGTGGGGGTGCTTATGTGGCCTATGGATCCGTGAGCAATTGCGTCGTCGATGCCAACAGTGCCACGTCCACGAATTCCTACGGCACCGCCCGGGGCGGAGGCGTCTATTGCTACGGCAGCATCATGCAGAGCTGTGTCGTCTCCAACAATGAGTGCGCGGCCGATTACGCGGATGGCGGTGGTATCTTCCTGGTCGGTGGAGAACTGCGACAAAGCCAGGTCGCGGGCAATTCGGCTGTCGCGCTCAATTACGCATCAGGCGGTGGGGTTTATGCCACAATCATGGAACTATCGGTGGCAGCATTTATCGAAGGTTGTCACGTTCGAGGTAACACGGTCACGACAACCGACACCTATGCACATTCATTACCTGATTCCCGGCGGCGGCCTCAGCCTGGACGGACGCACCTGGGTGGCCGCCCGCAAGCAGTTCCTGCTTCATCATAAAGCCTTGGGCGCTCACGTGCGCACGCTCTTCAACCAGCGACTGCGCAAGGAACATCCCGAGCTCTGGGCGCAGGTTCTTCCCGCGGTCTGGAAAACCCCGTGGAACGTCGGCGCTCAGGCCGCCGGTTCCGGCCAGGACGCCCTGCGTTATCTCTCCCGCTACATCTTCAAGACCGCCACCTCCAATCGCCCCGTGCAACTCCTGCCCGAAGGGAAGCTGTTGTGGACTTACCGCGAGAGCAAATCCCGCAAGTTCACCTCCCTCAAGCTGGAGCTCCTGGAGCTCATGAGCCTTTCGATCAGCTCGCGCAATCCGTACCTTCACGCGCAGTTGGCGGGCCCAGCGCTCAAAGACCGAAGCCATCCGCAAAGCCTTCTCTTCGGTCCAAAGGGCCGAAATCTTCTCCAAAGCGGGCTCAAGGGTGACACGCCGACCAACTGATCGATCCTTCATACCGAACACATTCCCCGATTCCTCGGTGGCTTCGGCCCTCTGCCTCAAGGTTGTCACCAAGATCGGGCGAGAGTCTGCTGGAGAGGGTTGGACATAGACTGTCCATGTGAACAATGTGAATAACTTCCCAAATGCCTCAGATCGAAAGATACTCGATCGTCCCGGCGATTTCGTCTGTCCGCTTCGAGGTGACCACCGAGAGGCAGGCACAGAGTCTGCCGCCTCTGGTCGGACATAGGCTGCCCATGTGGAGTAACTCTGCCCTATTCTCCGTGGGGTTTACGCGATGGGGATTGCCGGCCCAACTTCCGTGTCTTGAGCCAATCTAATCCAATTTGTAACCAACTCCCATGACAATTAGCATCTTTGACAATCTCAAAACATACAAATAGCCTATACTTATGATAGTGCGGCGGCGTTTCTTGGGGGTCCTCCTCTCTTGCGTTCTGGTCCCGTTGTTCTCTTCAGGGTTGGCACGTGCTCAGTCGGATCTGGTGCAGCTCACAAGTCCACCGGGAGAATATATCGGAGGGGGCGCCAGCTATTTTACAACGGAGCGGCCCGGCCTCGATGGATCGGTCAACACCCTCAGGATCTTCGCCTTTGGATTCACCATCACTTTCGATGCGTGCGGTGACGACAGACTCGAGGTCGGGAACTACTTGGGCGCTGTCTCATACCCTCGCAATCTGATCATCCCAGGAAATCTCCCTGGTCTGACGGTTATGGGCAACGGCCGATCATGCGTAAACACATCCGGTGGTGCTTTTGAGATAAAGGAACTCGAAGCGGACAGTATGGGGCAGGTCACTCGGTTCTGGGCGACTTTATCACACGGATGTGGCAGCAGCGTGGCGCCGTTGATTGGGGAAGTAAGATATAATTCGTTGCTCGCCCCGCCCGCCTCGCTTCCGAAGATTTTGCGAGTGCCTGCGGAGTATCCAACCATTCAAGCAGCCTTAGACAATACGGACCCTTTGACCGTTGACACCGTACTTGTTGCTCCTGGTGTTTACAATGAGGCTGTCCAGTTCGGCGCAAAGCGTGCCAGACTGATAGCTGCTGAGGGGCCATCGCTCACGACGATCGTTGCCCCTCCGGGTTCCGTCGCGGTTAACATTTTAGGGGCCCCATCCGAGGCACTCGTTTCGGGCTTCACGATCAGGGATGCAGCCAGAGGCGTGTCGATTTCGGCAGGCGGATCACCGACCATTTCCTCAAACTTCATCACAGCATGCGGAGAGGGAATTGTGTATGACTCCGGCACCGGCGTCCTTTTGGGCTCACCAGTTCTCCTCGGGAATTCCGTTATCGGTTGCTCAGGTCGCGGGATATCGTTGGCATTTGGCGCCTGGCCATTGGTGGAAAGGAACCTCATACAGGATAACGGAACAGGAATCGAATTATGGTCGGCCGGAACACCCGTCATTAGCAATAACATTATCCGACGCAATCGGGGTGATGGCATTGCCATGGCCAATCTTTCGGACGCCGACATCATTCAGAATGTGATCAACGGCAATGCAGGGAATGGTGTCACATGGTCAGTGCCCGTAGGCACCAGAGGACCTTGGTTGGTGAACAATACCATAGTAGACAATGGGGGCGCTGGGATTGCGAGAGCCAGATACGACGGCTCTGCCATCATTAACAACATTGTGGTCGGCAACCCGGCAATCTGGATCGATACCTTGACCGATAACAACCTTCCGCGCATTGAATTCAACGACTTTTACTCTCCGGCTGGTGAGGCGTTCTCAGGTTCCGTTACGAACTTGACCGGAATTGCAGGGAACATATCTATCGATCCATTTTTTGCATGCCAACCGGAGGACGACTTTAATCTCATGGCGAGCTCAGGATGCATCGACTCAGGCACCCTGGAAACCTCCCTTCTGCCAGCGCAGGACATTGAAGGTCGAGTTCGGATTCAACCTGGCGATATGAATGGTCCCGCGCTTGTGGAAATGGGTGCGTTTGAATTTGATCCATCTACCCCTCCCAGTGCCTGCCTGTTTCTGTACTGCCCCACAAATATTGTGGTCATCGCGGCTCCCGGCGAGAACTCTTTAGCTGTTACATATCCCCGACCGTTTGCCACTCCAGGTGCGGAACTCGCCACCGCTCCCGAGTCTGGATTGGTCTTTCCCGCGGGGGATACACAGGTCAGCGTTACTGCCCTCTATGAGACGAACCTCCTTGAATGTTCATTTGAGATCACTGTCCTTACAACTGCCGACCTTGGTCCGGGGCTGAACGCAGCCAATGTGAACTGGACAACAGATGAGGTTTCCGGGTGGTACGTCCAGAACACGATAACTCGGGATGGCGTTGCCGCCCTGCAAAGCGGCGCGATCCCGGATAGTCATGCGTCTCGTTTGCAGACCGCTGTTGAGGGCCCGGCAACTTTGACATTCTGGTGGAAGGTCTCGTCTGAGGCTGATCGCGACTTCTTACATTTCATAGTGAATGGCGTCACCAAGAAGAGCATCTCCGGGTATTTGGATTGGCAGCCCGAGACTGTTTATCTTGATTCAGGAGTCCAGACGCTGCAATGGGTTTACTCGAAGGATGCGAATCCCGCCAGCTGGTGGCAGGATGCTGGCTGGCTAGACCTGGTCAGTATCACGGTGCAGAGTACGTTGCCAACAATATCGCAGCATCCCGCGAATCAGGTGCGAGCGCTGGGTATGGGCGCTACGTTCTCGGTGACAGCTGCCGGGACCCCTCCCCTGTTTTACCAATGGCAGATTGACGAGGCCGATATTCCTGGCGCGACGAACTCAGTTGTGGACCTCGCGAACCTTCAGGCGAAAGATGCTGGAAGTTATCGCGTAAGGATCACGAACTCTGCGGGCTCAACAAATAGCACTGCTGCGACCTTGAGGCTTGCGGAAGTCATAGCGTGGGGGGACAACGAGTATGGAGCAAGCGAGGTCCCGGCAGGCGTGGCGAATGTGAGCGGAATTGGCGCAGGATTTCACCACAGCGTTGCATTGACTGCGAGCGGCTCAGTATCAGCGTGGGGTCTCGGTAGCAGCGGCCAGACGAACGTCCCGCCGGACCTCACGAATATTATCGCCATCTCTTCCAGAAGTGGTCAGCACGTTCTCGCTTTGAAGGCCGACGGTTCGGTGGCCGCGTGGGGTGATAACCGACATGGGCAGACAGACGTACCACCCGGTCTTACCGATGCTGTAGGCGTAGCGGCGGGAGCGTTTCATAGCGTTATCCTCCGATCAAACGGATCAGTTGTGTGTTGGGGATTGAATGATAGCGGTCAGGCAAGCGTTCCGGAAGGGCTAACCAATGCGGTGGCGGTCGCTGCTGGAAATTTCCACAGCCTTGCTCTTGATGTGAATGGAAACGTCAGCGGCTGGGGCCGTGTTCCTGTACCCGAGGGGCTCGGAAACGTGATTGCGATCGCAGGTGGAGGCCTGCATTCGCTTGCACTGCGCGCCGACGGAACGGTGCTCAGTTTCGGGGGAGGCAGGAGCGGGATCGTTGAGGGACTACGCGATGTGATCGCGGTGGCCGCCGGAGATTTCCACAGCCTTGCGCTTAGGGCGGACGGAACTGTGGCTGCATGGGTCGAATCGGCTCACGGAGGCAGTCCGGTGTTTTTAGATAACGTGCCTAAGGGTCTCGTCAACGTTGTCGCTATTGCGGCCGGCTCCTCTCATGATTTGGCTCTCGTCGCCAACGGGCCGCCCGAGTCTGGAGTGCCAATCATTAGGCCCAGTTGGGTCGACAGCCAGTTTTCCCTTTCGCTGTCCACGCAAAGTGGCAGAGTGTTTGCCATGGAATACAAAGAATCGCTTGCGGAATCCGATTGGAAGTTGCTGCCGCTTCATGCTGGGAACGGCCGTGTGCTGACGCTTACAGATGCAACCGCGGGTGGAGTCCAGCGTTATTACCGGGTTTGCCGCTGGTAGAGCGGTGCATCGGTGGGTCATGATTTCAGGGAACAAGGTGGTTTGAGCTTGTGGCCAGGAGTTGGTACCGTTGCGCTCCCCTGTCGTCCTCAATATCTCGGCTTCGACCGCCGACGCTGGAAGCGGTGGCTGCCCGTTTGCGGGAAATCGAATTGAGCGTATCCGGGTGGCTAAGGCCGCCTAGTTGGGCGTGAGCGAGGCAAGTAGACTGGGAGGATGTCAGGAGTTCCTGGTTTGATTGGCTTTCCACGCAGTGGGCGTCAATTCGCCGACGCGGTGGATGGGCCACTCACCAAGCTTGGGAAGGACGTCGCGCAGATATTCCCGCAGATTGATATCCAGACGGCGACACGTTTCTACGATCGAGGCAACCGCAGCGATCTTCGGTCCGGCCTCCGGGCTGCCGACATGCAGCCAGTTTTTGCGACCGAGGGCCAGGGGACGCATCGAACCTTCGCACCAATTATTATCCAGCTCCAGCAGGCCATCGTGCATCGGCTCTTCCAGGCGGCTCCACTGTCCCAAGGCGTAGTCGCACGCCTGAGCCAATTTGCCGCCAGGGGTGATTTGCTGCCGGATCGCGATCAGTCGGGCTTTGAGCGCGTTCATCACCGGCACGCTCTTGGCTTGCCGCAATGTCCTGCGGGCCTCCGGGCCGAGATGCTCCTGGCGAGCCTCTTTCTCCACGGCATACAACTCCGCAAATCGGGCCATGATCTCCGGGGCCCGCGGATCCAGCGGCGAGACTTTGGCCGCATCCACAAAACCCCGCCGCACGTGCGCCGCGCACCCCACATACACAATGCCCTCACCCAGCTTGTCATAGGCCGCGTAGCCGTCGGACTGGAGTTTGCCGCGAAAGCCTTTCAAAAACTCCCGTGGACCCTCCCTTCCGCGACCCATCTGGAACTCAAAAACCACGATCCCCCCGGGACGGCCGAACTCCCAAACAAACGCCCGGTGATTACGGCCGGTGCGCTCACCGGTTTGGCAGGGCATGGTCGTCTCGTCGGCCTGGATGTAGCCTCCGCCGAGCAACTCCAGGCGCAGCGCTCCGACCACTGGGCGGAGCAGGCTGGCGGCGGCCAAGATTCCATCGTTGAGAGTCTTGCGGCTCAGTTCGATCCCGTGATCTTCAGCCAAGGCCGCGCACTGACGATAGACCGGAAGGTGCAGTTGGAATTTGCGCACCAGCACTTCAATAATGAACTCGTTGGAAAGCTTGCCCTTGGGAACGATCTGCGCAGGAGCGGGAGCCGTGGCTACCCCTTGCTCCTCCTCACAATGCGAGCCGCGCTTTTCCCGCTTGATGACGCGCACCCAAAACCTGGCCGGTTCACAGGCCAGTTCTTCGCGGGTTTCATAGCCAATGACCGGGCGCTCGGCGCCACATTTGGCACAGCGGCAATCTTCCGGGCAGCAGGGCAGGATCTCTTCCCGGCGCTCCAGGTGCCCGGACAGAGGCTCACGGCCCGGATGGTGATTGCGTGGATTCCTGGTGGGGGAGGGTGGCCATTGCTTTTGCGCCTCGGGCCGCTGCGCTTCCTGCTCGACTTCCCCCGCCATCACACTGATTTCCGCGAGCAAGAGCGGGATTTGCGCGGAGGAGAGTTTCTCGCTCTTGGGGCCAAAGAGACGGAAATTCAGCAGGCGGATTTGTTCGTCCTTGAGGGCAATGATTCGGTGCAGGCGGGCCGTTTCAGAGTGCGCCAGTTCCAGCGCCTGGCGCAGGTCCGAAGAGCTGGAAAGGGGCGCTGTCATCTATGTGTGCATCTTATATCTTACATTATATAAGTTGTAAATACTTATTTTGCATTTTTCCCATTTTAGGGTGAGTTCAAGCCACCTTGCGCCACCAGGCTCGCGGGCGGGTCTTTTCTAAATCGATCCCGCTCAATAACAGCGTCAGTTCCTCGGCTAGAATCCGCAGGGCTCCAGGTTCGGTGGTTTTGGGCCAGGCAAAGCAACCCGCCCCTAACCGCTTGGCACAAACCCACGTTCCGGTGCCGTCGTGGTAAAGCAACTTAATCCGGTTACGTTTCCGATTGGCGAAGACATAAAGATGGCCGCTGAGCGGATCGCCTTGGAATTGGTGGGTAACCAGGTCGCTGAGGCCTTCGAAACTCTTGCGCAGATCGGTGGCGCCGGCCGCCAGGTAGATCCGCGTGGCCGGAGTGAGCGGGATCATAGCTGCCGGAGCACCCGCAGCAGTGAGGTCAATTCCTCGGGCCGAAAACCTGGAGCCACTTCCAAATCGATGCCGCCCGTCAAACGCAAGCGATACGCCGCGGCGCTAAATGCTTGAGCCAGGGGATTGGGAACTTCGACAAAACCGGCGCCGCTCACCGGGGGACTGGCCGCTGCCTTTCTAAGCCAGAGCTGAAGCGTGGATAACCCGATTCCCGCCCGGGTCGCGAACTCGCGTTGGCAGAGTTGGCTGCCCCGGTATTCGTTGAGAATCCTCTTTCGTTGCGCCTCGGTCAGGCCCTTACGAACTCGTGATGTGATCGGCATTCCACACTCTGGCATGCCCGCCCATCATCCCACTAGACGGGGTTAGTAACTCGGATACAATTGAGCGACCACGAGGAACTGCCGGAGGAACTCCTGGTATTTTACCACCCGGAAACGCTCCGCGAGATCTGCGCACTCAAAAAGTACTTCCTCAAACGTATTTCGGCCGGGCAAATGGATGTCACGGATGTCTGGCTGCGCATGGTGGCGATGAACCGGCTCACCGGACACTTGCCCGGCTTCTTCTCCGTCTATTCCCTGCCGCCGAATCAGGCGGTATCGGTGGATCGGCAGCGCAAGATCAACGCCACGCGCAACCAGACGCCGCCGCGTCGGGTGGTCGCCGACCTGATCTTGAAGAAATCGAAGCAACTGCTTGGCGACGTGACGCCAACCGTTCGCCGGACGCTGGGCCGCCTATCACCTTACGCCCGCCTGCTGAACATGCACGCCGACGCCACGCCACAGATTCCGTCCGACTCGGTTTCGCTCGTGGTCACCTCACCCCCGTTCCTGGACGTCGTGGACTACGCTCAAGACAACTGGCTGCGTTGTTGGTTCGCGGGCATTGATCCCACGTCGGTTAAGTTGACCGTACCGCGGAAGCTCGACGCTTGGTCCGCTGCTATGACGAGGGTCTTCCAAGAACTCCACCGTGTCCTCAAACCCGGCGGTCACGTGGCGTTTGAAGTCGGTGAAGTTCATGGCGGCAAGGTCAAGTTGGAGGAAACGGTGTTGCCCTGCGCCATCGCGTCGGGGTTCGAGCCCGTGCTGGTGCTTATCAACGACCAGGAATTCACGAAAACCGCCAACTGCTGGGGCGTGGACAACAACGACAAGGGAATGAATACCAATCGAGTCGTGGTGGTGCGAAAACAATTGAGATGAGGGGGATGGCAGCCGGCTCCTCACCCGTGACGTGGATCTGGGTTGGGTTGGCGTCGCTCATTTCCTAAATACGATTTCCGGTCACAAAAGATTCCGGAGATACGCGCTAATTTCGTCGGCACGACCATATATCTTCGTGTCGTACGTTGAGCCAAACTCCAGTGGCTTGCTAATGAGGGTGTTGGCCATACGTCTGTCGCAGAACAGCGCATCGAAGTACGGCACCGCAAGCGCAGCATGCTGAAAATCCAGAATGTCGTTCGCGGAAAACCTCTTACCAGAATGGATCAATGCCGCATTTATGCCCGCGAGCACCTGCGAAGAAGGCAGTGCCCACGGGTCAACATCGCCATCGTTCGGTGGCGTCATGTTGCTCACGTCGCGGTGGTTTGGATATTCGTTCCAGAGATCATGCAATAATTGTTTTAGCTCATATAGCAACCGGCGCACGCGGTATGCCTTTTCACGAGCAAGTACTTCTGGATACGGGAGCTTCGCGCCTCGATACCAAGCTGCGTCCTGATTCGTCGCCTCAGCAAGTAAGTGCTCAGCGTCATGCGGGAGTTGCTCAGAGTCGTTCTCGATGAAATACTCCAATGGTAATTCCCACATCGCATCAATCGAGAGCTTGCGAATGAAATTGCCGTCGCCCTCGGGCCAGACTTCGTTATGCGGCAATATCTCCCCCGCCACATAGCCCACCTTTGTCCAAATCCATTCGTTGAGGTCAGGGGCTTCCGATCCCAACAATACCTTCATTGTGCGCTGCCGCAGTTCCACTTTTTCCAACCAGTCCGGAATTTGAATACACACTCCTCCGCTAAGATGTTGCATCAACTCTGCGGTTGCCTTCCGCGTCTCCATATCGCTCTGTTTCATAAGTTCGAGAAACAATGGAAAGCTGATTGGACAAAGCACGCGTCGCTTGGCGGCGAGCTGATCGAGGAGAAGCAGAATCTCAGCGTATTCCTTCCGAGCGTGGCGGCAATCTAAAAGGATATGGCGCAGGTTGATCCAGTGGTTCGTATCAAGGTAAATCAAAGTGCGTCCCTCGATCGCCTTCTGGAGGCCGAAATGTTTCCGACGTAGATACGCATCGGAGGATAGTTCGGGCTGAGCTTTGTGTTTGTCGCAAGATTGCTGGAGTTTTCGCTCGTAATCCTCCGATGCAAACAGTTTAGGGAACGTTGGCGCACTCTCGCTGCGACTCAGGCACTCGACGGCCGCGGCATATTCACTTTCGATTTGTTCAACTGTGGATCGCCAGTTCGAATAATCACCGATATCCGCAAGCCATTCTCTCGTGTCTGTCTGCGTTTTCACTTTAGGGACCCATTTGCGCGTCAGTTCTCCGACCGCATCTTCACGATGAGATTGGCCTAGAAGCCATTTTTCCAAACTGAGTTTCATTTGCAGTTCCTGCAGAGCAGCAGGCTCAACGATTTCATCCATGTTGTCTTCTTCAAAATGGGAGGGCGAGCTTTGAGGCCCGCTCTCCCAGCGATTCATCCCTTCAGGAACAGCTTCCACTCGGCGAGGCCGTGGGCGTTGCGCAGGAGGGCCGTCACCGGCAGTTCCTTTGGCGCACGCGGGACGGTGAGCAGCTTCAGGCCGGCCTCGTGCGGCAGGCGGTTGGCCTTGCGCTGGTTCACGTCCTTTGCGGACCAGACCAGGTTCTCCCACGTGTCCGCGCCGCCGCGCGAGCGGGGCACGACGTGGTCGAGGCTGCCCTCGTCCGGCTGCAGCAAGCTGCCCGTGTATTGGCAGCGATTGCCGTCGCGCTCGCGGATGGTGCGGGCGCAGAGCTTCGGGCGCTTCTTCGGCACCTTGGCGAAGTTCACCGCCACAATGACCGTCGGCACGCGGATCGCGCCGCGCGCGGTACGCACAGCATTGTCGCCTTCGCGAATCGGCAGCGTGATCCATTCGTCCCAGGTGACCGGGCGGATGTGGTTCTCGCCTTCGATATCCAGGCCGGTGGCCACGTTCGTAGCCATCTGGCAGAACGCGTCCTGCGGCGTGCGAATGTTGATCGCCTGCCAGTTGCGGTTGAGCACCAGCACAATCGTCTTGTTCAGTATGTCGCTCATAAAATGTTCGGACACCGCTTCTGCGATTCGCGCGGTTGAGGTGTTTGTTCTTTGTTGAAACGGCGGCGATTGGCTGCCTCGCCTGGTTTTGCTCCAGGTCCTCCGGTGTCAGAGACCGGCGCGCTCCTGATTACGCCACGAGGCATTTGAAAGTGGTCGCCCGGGAAGGTTCTGCCCCCTCGATTTCTGGGTGTAGGCCAGACGTGATGCTATTTCACCACCGGGCGGTCGAAGCTCGACCTGCAAGAATTGGCTGCCTCGCTTGGATTCGCACCAAGACCGTCGGGGTCAAAACCCGGTATGCTGCTGTTACACCACGAGGCAATGACATTGGTGGCCCGCCAGGGTAACGCGCCCTGTTCCACGGATTAAAAGTCCGTTGCATCACTTTAATGCTTGCAGGCCGATAATGGTGCTCGCGGCAGGACTTGCACCTGCACTGGCGACGTTCTCGACGTCGTGCCTCTGCATTGGGCTACGCGAGCAAAGTGGATGGAGCCTCCAGCCGGTGATGCTCCGGCAGGAATTCTTTACAAAAGAAATCCGCAGGCTGCTGCATGGAGGCGAAAATGGTCGCAGTCTCCGGTGCTGCCCCGGACCCAGCGGGCTTATGAAACCCACTTGAGCGCTGGCTCGACTGCGAAGCGTGGAGCCCCCACCCGGAGTTGCACCGGGCTGTTTCGCTTACCGAGCGAATGCATCGCTGACAATGCTTTGAGGGCGATGAAACTGGCGTCCCTGACCGGCTTCGCTCCGGTGATCTCCTGCATGAGAGGCAGGCATGTTGGCTGGACTACACCACAGGGACAGAAATGGTGAGGGCAGAAGGATTCGCGCCTTCGACCTGATGCATGTGAAGCATCCGCTCTGACTGGCTGAGCTATGCCCTCGGAAAATGGTGGGAGCGAAGAGTGCTGCCCTCTTTGCCTCTCGCATGTCAAACGAGCGCTCTGCTGATGAGCTACGCCCCCAATAATGGAGCGGGTGAACGGAGTCGCACCGTCGTCTCGGCCTTGGCACGGCCGCATTCTGCTGTTGAACCACACCCGCAAAATGGTGTCCCCAGCCGGACTCTCACCAGCAACCTGACGCTTAGGACGCGCCCGCTCTGTGCTTTGAGCTATGGGGACGAAATGGTGCGCGCGTCCGGTAACGCTCCGGATCCCGGCACTGATCTAGTGCGATGCGGGGTATAAAGCCGCCGGTTCTCTTTGAGCTACGCGCGCATGAATGGCGGAATGCCGTGGACTTGCACCACTTGCCCGAAGGCACGCACTGTTTAGCAAACAGGCCCGGCACGCTTGACCGGTTGACATTCCAAATTGGTCCGCGTGGCAGGACTTGCACCTGCAACCTTTCCGTCTTGAGCGGAACGCCTCTGCATTGGGCTACACGCGGATGGTGCCCACGGCCGGATTTGCACCGGCACTGTGCGCATTTTAAGTGCGCCGTCTCTGCGTTGGACTACGTGGGCGAAATGGTGCCGCGTGAGGGATTTCCACCCCCAACCTCTCCGTTCTGAGCGGAGCGCCTCTGGTAGTTGGGCTAACGCGGCAGGAATTGGTGCATCCGGCAGGACTCCCACCTGCAAACTCTCCGTTCGAAGCGGAGGATGATAATAATTTCACCACGGATGCGGAAATGGTGGGTTGCCTCGGATTCGCACCGAGTTCTCGCCGGTTAAGAGCCGGGACTTCACTGTCAAAGTTTGCAACCCAGACGCGACGCGAAGGCGGAGTTGAACCGCCGCAGTCAAGCCGTCATGACCGGCACCGGTTTTCGCGTCGCGTAAAATGGAATCCCAAGCGCACTGAATCCGGAGCCCGGCCATTACTTCGACCGTGCGTGGCCTCTGCCGGCAGACCGAATTCACTTGGGAAATGGACGGGCATGAGGGTAGCGCGCCCTCTACTCCGGTTTGGAAGACCGGCGTGTGTCTCTCAACACCTATGCCCGGTAAAAATGGAATCCCGTGCGGGAGTCGCACCCGCCTGCGTGGTTTTGCAGACCGCTGCCTGGCTGCTCGGCCAACGGGATCGAAATTGAAAGCGCGGACGGAAGCTTTCGCCTCCGCCCGCGATTGTTTAAGCTCGTTGCGGACAAAGTCCGCGATCACGGCGGGCGCCGTCGTGTCGAAACCGACCACGTCGAGCATGCCGCGGTCGTTCGGGTCGGCGAGGGTGAAGCCGTTGGAGGTCATGCCCACAACGACCGCCTTCGCGTCACCGACGAACTCGCTGCGATACTGACGCAGCGCCTGCGCGGGATGAATGTTGCCCGCCCACGTTTCGCTGTCCGTGTAGGTGATGAACGCCGACACGTTCAGCTTGTTTTCGACGAGCCCAGAGCATCGGCAGGGCGCAGTCCGTGCCTCGATCGGCATGGTTTCTGATGCGCTTCACCACGTCGTCCAGACGCATGCGTGGCGAGATGTTCACGCGGGTGATCCCGTTCACCACCGCCATTGCCGCCGTAACCACTGCCGCAGCGTGAATGCGGTGATTTCGCTCGGCTCGGTTGCCGCCGTCACCAACGCCATCGCCGCGCTGGCTTCACGCGGAGTCAGGCACGAACCTGCCATCTCGACCGCCGCCCATCGAACCGCTGACGTCCAGCGCCAGGAGCACCGGCTTGCCGCACGGTTCGACGTTCTGGAACGTCGCGTAGAACGCCGCGTCCAGAGCATCGACGATCCTCGGCACCGGCTTCCAGGTGAGCGAACCCTTCTCGCCGCTGCCCTGGGCATACATCTTCTGCGGCGATCAAGACCGCCAGCGGGTGGATGCGCGCACGCTTGAGCGCCGTTTCGTCGCCCAGCTTGCGGACGATCGAGCTTGGCCGCGTCGCTGAACGGCTTGAACGAGGCCGATGCTCGTCATCTTGCCGAGGTTGCGGATCATCGCCGTCATCGGCATGCGCTGGAGCAACGCTTCCCACACCGCGACCTCGTTGAGCCACTGCGTCGGGATTGCTTCACGCGGCAGGTCGAAGCTCGTGATCGAGCTTCACGATCTCGTCCTTGCTCGCTGCCTTCTTCGCCTGCTCGAAGGCTTCGATGAACTTCGGCAGTTCGCCGACTGCGGCATACTTCGCCACGCGGTCTTCACCGCGAACCTTGCGCTTCACTTCGCGTTCACCGAGCGAGTCCGCGCCGGTCGAGCATCCAGCGGAACACCGCCTCGTGCTCAGGCGAAGGAGCCTTCGGGTGAGCGAGGCGGAGCAGGTCGCTGTGCGACCAGCCATCGCGCTGCTGATACTTCACCGCCTGGTGCGCCAGCTCGTCAGCTTCGCGGTCCGACATACCAGCGGCCAACGGCGTTGCGCAGACCGCGACCCCAACCGCGCATAGCGTTCACGTACTCCGCGAAGTGGAACAGGTGCGTGCCGATGCGGCAGACCTTGCCCAGGTTCTGGAAGGCCAGAGCCTTGGCTTCGCGCGTCGCCGTGAGTCGCCACCAGCGCCAGCGCAAAGATGGCCGGATCGTTCTTCGGCGCGCGACCGCTGTCGCTGATCTCAACGATGCGGTTCACGGCACGAATGCCGTCCGCCTTGATGCAGCGGACAAGCGCGTCGTGGTTCTGCTTCACGAGTTCGCGTTCGCCGATGTAATACGTGCCGCCTTCGGCGCCGAGGATCAGGAAGCGGTCGAGTCGCGTCCAGTCATCCACCTGCCACGAGTAGCCGCCGCCCGAGTTGCGGACCTGGGTCGAACCCGGGATCGGCTGCGACTGCGGCGTGACGCGGCGGTTGAAGAGTTTTGCGTAGTTGATAGCCATGTTGGCCTCCTTTCATCTGTGTGCGCCGCCAACTCTCGGCACGATTGTGTTGTTTGGAACTGCGGACAAGTTGGTGAACGTGGGGTTGGTCATTTGAAGTGATAACCCATGTTCTTCGGCCCGCAGAAAGCTGGATGGGCAAGGGACGCCGTGGAATTACTCCTCGCGGAGGCTGCTCTACCATTGAGCTACCGCCGAATTCCTCCGGGGATTGGAGTCGAACCAATAACACGCGATAACCCACATCTTCGGCCCATCAATGTGATGGCTTACGGCCAGCAAAAGCAGCGGACAAGAAGACGACTGTGGAATTGCCCGGTGTGCTATGCATTGCACCACCTCGGACTGCTCCGCGGGGCGGATTTGAACCGCCACTACCGGGTCCAGATAACCCACAATCTACGGCCCGCTGAAAGAACCGACGGATAAGAAACGAACTGGGAATTTACGTGCTCTACCACTGAGCTACTCCGGCATCTGGTGCCGGAGGCCGGACTCGAACCGGCGACCACGTCGTTATGAGCGATAACCCAATCCTGCGACCCGTCGAAAAGTGCTGGCGCACGACCAATACGACGGACAAGAGGCGAGTTGGGAACCCAGCCATCTGGCGGCTGGGGCGGGGTTTGAACCCGCTCATCCTTGCGGACTTCACCGATAACCCAAACTCAACGGCCCGTCGAAATTGGCGCGCCCGATGGGAATCGAACCCACATCTCCCGAATTGCTTCGGGTGTTCTATCGCAGTTGAACTACGGGACTGTCCGCGAGGCAGCACAAGCATTGCGCCACTTCCGGATGCGGTTCTGAGCCGAGCACAGCGCAAACGCGGTGCTCGACAAGTCACGATGGACAAGTGGCGTGATCGAACGGAGGCACTCCATGCCGGGAATCGAACCCGGAGCCGCTGGCGTTTCTCCACGGACGCTACGCCCTCCTTATGGTGGAGGATAACCGATCAACTTCGGCCCATCGAAATTGGGGTGACCAACCGGATTCGCACCGGCACAAACGCCTTCACGGGGCGTGATGCTGCTGTTACATCATGATCACCATTGAAATGGAGCCCCTGGTCGGACTCGCACCGACGAATACGGGTTTACGAAACCCGCCCTGTGGCTGCTGAGGCACAGGGGCATGAAAGTGGCGCTCTCACGTGGACTTGCACCACGAACCTCCGCCTTCGCAGAGCGGCGTGCAGAACTAATTACACCTTGAGAGCAAATGGCATCCGTGGCCGGACTCGCACCGGCTAGGACCGGCTTGAAAGGCCGACTGCTCGAGCTGCTTTGCATTCACGGACGAAAATGAGGTGCCGCAGAGGGATGAGAACACAGAGTCGCTGCTCGCGGGCAGGCATTAACTCTGTGGACTCGATTCCTCCGTGGCGATTGTGGACGCGCTAGCGGCGAAGCTTGCGCGTCTTGTAAGTGAGGAGCGGTCGCAACGTCGCGATGACGGACACCAGTCCGGCATCAACGAGGTCCTGAATCACCGCCTCGATGTTCTTGTAGGCGGCCGGCGCTTCTTCGTAGAGCAGGTCGCGCTCTTCGCAGATCACCCGGCCACCGAGCGGCGTCTGCACCAACTGATGCACTGCCGAACCGTTCGCGCATGCGGAGACGGGCTTCGCTGCGCGCCCACTTGCGACCCGCACCGTGAGCCAGCGACCAGGCGTGGCTTTCACCATCGCCCGATCGGTTTCACGAGGTAGCTCAACGAGCCGCGCGAACCGGGGATGACCACGAAGTCGCTCTCGGCGGTCGACCGCGCCCTTGCGGTGGACCCAGACAGTACTCACCCTCGCTTTCGCGAGCGGTGATGCTGTTGTGGCATCCGTCCCAGAGGCATTCGGCTTCCGCACCGAGCGTCGCTACGAAGCGGCGGGCGATGAGTTCCCGGTTTGCCTTGGCCCAGCGCAGGCAAAGTCGTGGCCGCGGAGGTATGCCTCTGCGGCGAACGATTCGGCTTCCACGCCGTCACCGAAGTGCTGATCCACATGAGTCGCGCAGGATGGATTCACCCAATCCACGCGAGCCGCTGTGGACCAGCACGACCAGTTGCTGCTTGCCCAGGCCGACCTTGCTTGAACGCGCTGGCGTCGAGGATCTCCTCAACGGCCTGCAGCTCGGCGAAGTGATTGCCACCACCGATGGTGCCGAGCGCCGCATCGAACTCCGTGGACTCCAGATCGTTTTCGGCGAGGAAGCCATCCGACGAACTCGTCCCACGGGTGTTCGAGGTTGAAGCGCAACTCTGCCCAGCGGTCGAGCTTGGCGTCGCGGCGAACCAGGTCCGTCTTGAACAATGCCATGCCGCAACCGATGTCGCCACCGATGAGGTGCGGGTAGATCACGCCTTCGGTCACGAAAGCCGCGCCGACCGGCGTGCCTTTGCCCGGGTGCAAATCCGGGAAGCCCACGGCGAGGCGCACGCCATCAAGTTTCGCGGTGGCATAGAGTTGGCGCACCGCTTCGCCTTCGATCCAGCTTTGGGCCGAGGCGAAAAGGCGCACCTGAGTTTCAGTCAAGGTGTTCATGTTTCCTTTCGTGCCCGCCAAAGCGGGGTTTGATGTTTCGAGAGTGGCCACTGGAGTCGGGATTGCGCCAACATCTCCGGCTTTTCAGACCGGCGTCTGATCTGACTCAGCTATCTCGGTGGAGGAAATGGTCGTCCCGCGCGGTAACGCTCCGCGGTCGTCCGGTTATCAGCCGGGTGCTCTGCTATTGAGCTACAGGACGATGGCGGAAGGCGTCGGTAATGCTCCGACCTCGGCGATGCCGATCCTGTTTTCGAGACAGGTGCAGCCAGCTTATATCTGCCTGCCTTCCAAAAATGGTCAGGGTGGCAGGAGTTGCACCTGCGGCCTCCTGGTTCCGAACCAGGCCGTCTGCTGCTGACATTACACCCTGAAAATGGCTGCCAGGGTTGGACTCGCACCAACACCGAACGGCTTAACAGGCCGCCGTGCTACTTTGACACTACCTGGCAATGGCGCTGCCGGCAGGATTCCCACCTGCATCGTTCCGCTTAGAAGACGGATGCCTGATGTATTCGACCACGGCAGCAATTTGAAATGGTCGGAACGGCAGGATTTCCACCTGCGGCCTCCCGGTCCCAAGCCGGGCGCTCTAAAGACTGAGCTACGCTCCGAGAAAATGGCGGACCCGAAGGGACTTGCACCCTCAGCCTTCCCGCAGACAACGGGTTGCTCCTGCTGATTGAGCTACGGATCCAGAAATGGTGGGAAGTGCTGGTAATGCTCCAGTCGTCACTTCCGGCTTTGTTTTGTGACACCGGATTTACAGTCCGGCAGCCGGATCACCTCCCTGAATATTGGTAGCGGGGGTGGGAGTCGCACCCACGGAGGCAGAGTTTATGAGGCTCGCCTGAATCTCATTCTCCCCGCAGTGAAATGGTGGAGTCGGTGGGTAACGCTCCCACATCAACCTGCTTGCAAGGCAGGTGCATTACTTGTCTGCCACGACCCCAGAATGAAATTGGCAGGCCGCCTCGGTGCTGCCCCGAGCAAGCTGAGTTTTGGAGACTCGGCTGCGCAAGCTGGCGCGCAGCCTATGTGAAGAATTGGTGCGGCTGCCGGGAATCGCACCCGGAGATGGCGGTGCGCCAGCACCTCCGTGGCGGGGAGGCATTCTGGCTGTTAAATCACAACCGCGGAAATTAAAAGGGCCGGGAGCATTCGCTGCTCCCGGCCCATGCCATTTCAACAAAGAACAAACACCTCTTGGTGATCTATTCGATCCCAACCCGCGGTTTCACGGCGGCTGTTTCGGTGTTTAGGGGCACACCTCCTCCGAAGCCCTTAAAATGTAAAAGCGTTTCAAACCATCTCGGCGCGCGTCTTCGCGACGCGATGGGCAGACCCCACCGGTGGAAAGCCTCGGCTCTCCTGCGCCTGTTTCAGTTTTGTGCCGGTCTGACATCATCGAGATGTCGCTTTCGTTTCGTTCACAGATTGTTCACCTTTCGTTGTCGTCATTCACCGTCAGTTCCAGGGAAACAAAAAACCCTGCTTACATTCCGGTAAGCAGGGTGGAGAAATCCTCTGTTCGATTCTTTACCTGCTTACCTCCAGATTATCCAAATTCGCTTCGGGGCGTTGCCCGCGATACGACCTGGATAGGCCAAGGCTAAACACACAACCCTGGCTTAACCGGCTATGACGTGTCGCTTTCGCGACCGACATCGTCGGCCAAATCGTGGCTGATATGTTCATGCAAGTTTTCATCGAACGTGCAAGACGAATATCACACGACATGGTTACAGTCCACTTATACTTCGCGGGGGTGAGCAATCTTGAATTCAAATATCCGGATTGATTGATGGATCACTGGTGGGATCGGAATGCTTTCAATGTCCTCCCAGAATCGCGACCAATCCGTGCGAGGATAAATCAAACCGTCGCGACTATTGCTTCGCCGCCGCCCGGGATTCCTCATCCTGCTTCCTCATCATCTGCTGCCGCTGCAACGCAAGCTGGTATTGCACGTTGGGTTCAGCAATCCGGCGAAAATGTTCCAGCACCTGCGCCCGCATACCGAAGCTTCCGTGCCGACTAACGCCGCACACGGATCAAACCTTAAATTCGACCAATTGGTCGAATTTGATCTGAGGTCAATTGAGGGCAGTTTTCGTCAGCGCGAGTCTCGGCATCCAAGGAAGACCGTTAGCCCGGGCCTGATGCTCACCGCCGATTCTTGCCGGGTTTGTTTTGTCCGTCGGCCCAGATCGAACCCAAAAGATGTGCCCGCACAACTTCCACGCACAAGCGCATGAGGAAGTGAGATCTGCAGCGGCTTGCGGGGATTTGTCGATTTCGGGCAAACCCGATTGCGGCTGGCTGCAAACCGGAACGAACCTCACCGAGTGCTTTCAAATTCGGCGAAGCCGATCAGGTGGCGGTGACGTTCGGCAACACCGACCGCGGCATTGGAGCGATGGATCGCGATCAACCCGCTGAGATGGGATATGCACGAAAGCCAAATACGTGTTCGGGGAACTGGAGGTGTCACGGGACCTCTTGAATACCGATTGTGGAGCAATGCGAATGTTCTCACAGTGTCAATCTCCGCCCAACTCCCCCCGTTGGACGTGCAACAGCCAGTCCTTGAAACGCAAGCTGCCGGGATAGTCTTCCGGCGCGTGAAACTCGCGCAGGGCGCCGCCGTTGACTCTTCCGCGGGCGCGCTCCTTGCCCTGTTCCAGGTCGATCCAAGTGAATTCAAAACGGTCGGTCGCCATGCTGGGGCGCAGATCCACCTTCAACGCGCCTCCGTATCTGAGATAAACGACGTAGAGATTGCCGGGGACGGCCCCGCAGAATGGGCTGGGGTATTCCGACACCAGCTCCGGATGCGGGTCCAGTTTCCACCACGCAATGCCCCCAAGGAACTTTGCCATATAGCCCATGGCTCGGGCGCCGGCATAATTGAGCGTGTTGGTTTGAAACGATTCTTCCAACGGCCAGGAACCCTGACTGGCGGGCGACTCCGGCAAATGGGCCCACCAAACGTGCCCGCCTCCATAGGAGTGCCCCGCCGCGCCGGACAGCACGGCGCTCCACGCCCCATACCGGATTTCCATGCCGGTGGGGTTGCCCTCGATAAACTCGTACCAGGGCTCAGTGACGACCGTCGGTTTGGCCGGTTGGCGCGCGTAATCGGCCGCGACCACGAGCGGGATCATCTCGTTGCGCCAGCGTCCATGGCCGACCTGACTTTGGTTGTAGTCAAGCCACGTTTCGTTGTGAAGCACCTCCCCGGTGGACCATTGGGGGGCCTCCGCGCCGCCGTCCCAGCCTGGGGGAGTCGGATGCGTCGAAACAATGCGCCCGTAAGGGTCCTCCCGCTTGATCATCGCGCCCAGGTCCTTCCAAAAGGGAAGGCCGAAGCCCCCATAATTGTTCATGTTATACTCGCCGGCCAGCACCCAGATGACGTTATAAGCGCCCAACCGGGCGATGACATACCGCCACCACCGGCGCATCTTTTCCTCGCTCACCCGTTCGTTCAGACGCTCGCGGCTCCACCAGGGATGCACCCAGACGGTGATTCCCTTGCTGTTGGCGTAAGCGATCATGGCTTCCACGTTGCGGATTTGCTCCAGGTTGGGCGAGTCAGAGGCCCGGTTGAGCAGTCCGTTGGGCGAGAGGAAAAGCTGCCCGACCGTAAAGCCTTTGGCCGCGCGGTCATCGGCCAGTTTCTGGAAGCTGCTGAAGTGAATCCCCCGCTTGGTCCAGTTCCACCACGTGTCGCCGATCCACAGGAACGGAGTGCCGTCCGCATGCTCGAAGTGCCGCCCGGCCCGCGCGCCTTGCCGGCAAACACGGAGGAAACCCCGACGGGCGGAGTTCGCCTGCTTCTCGGCTTCGGTCCACTCTATCACTTGTAGCTTGCCCGTGGCCGCGTCCAGCCCCGGATCTTTCGAGGTGGTGGACCAGGTCCATTCCCCAGCCGTCGGCGGGGCAAAACGGACTTTCCAAGTCTGGCCGCCGTCCCAGAACACTCCCATGGTGTGGCGCATCCCGCGAGCGGGCCCGCTGGCGCCCTTAAAAGCAGCCTGCGCCAATGGGGTGTTGCGATCCGGCAGACCGTCCACGTAAGAATTCGCATATTCCTCGCGCGCCTCCAGTTTGATCTCGACCACCTCCCAGGGATGGTTGGTCTGGGCGCGTGCCGCCAGCCCCGTCGCCCCTGCCGCCAGGATCATTACGCCAATCCGCATTAGCTTCATGGTCACCTTTCGTTTCACGAAGATGTTGTTCTGTCCTGTGAGATCCCGGTTCATGTGGGCAAAGAAAGGTGCCGAACTGCACCGATAGCCAGATTGCTCTCGATGATTATTTCGCTGCTGCCTTCATCCGGATCGAACTCACATCGGAATCGAATCACCGGCGGGCTTGCTCAACATCCAGGTTCATTCGAGGCAAGCCTCGAACGAGCCTTCAGGGCTGGACCATCAGGGTTCACAGCCTCTGTTTCTTTCACCTTCTTAACAGGTTCTTTCAGAAGCATGACATCCTTTTCGCTCAATTCGGTCCGGTAGTAATCGATCATGCGAACGGCATTGTATCCGGCGACATGATGATATCCCTCGCAACAATGGCTCTTGAGAAAATCCCGCACCCTTCGACGTGATATTTTCAGTTTCCTGCAATCCAACTGTGTGTAAACGGCCTCAATGGCCCTCGTCAGGGGTAGTTCACCCCGCTGCTCGTCAGGCAGCCGATACACCGCATTGGGCGCAATCCGCCCCGCCAACCGCTCCCGCTCCGTCAGCGCCGCACATACGCTGTCGCATCATCCCAACTCACTCTCACTGGTATCGGGAATACAATTTCACCGGAGGCCATATCGCGCACGGAAGCTCGGGCCAGATTCCCGCTCATGCAGAGGAGGCTCCCGTCCGGGCTGAATACCACGGTCTGGTTGAACCGGTGATCGGTTTCACCGAGATCGCGGACCAGTCCATTCGTGGCCCAGAGACAAAAACGGTACCGGAGAAAGCGGTCCGTGAGGGTCACCCTCCCCACTTCGCCTCGGATCGTCAGACCGGCGAAGACCAATTCCTTGTCCACCGCAAACGTTGGAAGCCCACCATAAGTGTCGGCCCATCCGGCGGTTCGCGGGTTGTAGTAGACCGTCGCGCTCGTGCCTTCGAAAACCTGGTCCTGGACTAGCCTCTCCCAGGTGATGGCTTCTTCCCCGGAAAGCCATTGTTGCATCTTCCAGATCACCACCGCCCTGCCGGGTGCGGCAAATCGTATCCCCGGCGGGAAAATCGCCGCGTTCGTCGAGCTGGCCTTCAAGCGTTCGGACAGTGCCATCAGGGCTATCGCCACATTGTCCTCATCGGGCGGACGCTTGGGCTTCAAGGGGCTGACCGAAAGAGTCTCTCCCTTGCCCTCAAGGGCGGCAACATAATGGTTCAACCCCCACTGGCCACGAACGTGTTCCACGCACAGGAAGATGAGCAACAGCCCGAGAATGACGGCCCCTGCGATGCCCAATCGCTTAATCCAGCGCTTCAAGATGGCTCCATCCATACCCCAGCAGGCCAGCGCTGTCGTGCCAAAACCGCGCACCATCGAACGGTCCAGTTACCGAGCCCAGCGCCTAAACCAATGCCACAGGCCAACAACGTTGCAGTCATGCCGGTCAATCGACGGCTTTGGCTACCGTCGGCTCATGGCTAAACACGACATACCCGCGACACCACTTCAACGCGAATTGTTCCCACAATCCGAGGACTTTTGCGGGCAGCGACCACGTCGGCGTCAACCTACCTTGGCCACCGCCAAGTATCGACGATCCGGCGCGGCCTGGTGGTTTCGGCAGATGCGGATTGCAGCAGACCAGGGCACTGAAGGCGCCCCTGATGCCAGTTCGGAACAAGCGCCTCGCTTGCCTTGAGCGGCGTGACCTGCAAAGGCATCGGACCGCAAACTCGCTGGTTTACCGGGTGGACGAAAGTGGAGAAAGATCCCCGAGGCGACAAGCAGCGACCACTTTCGGTGGAAGCCCCAACGCGGCTGGCAGATTTCGTATCTTAGGTGATCCTGGAAATTCGATGTCACACGGCAATCATCGGCGTCGCCATTATGGGCAGCAGGATATCGACCAGTTCCAGATTTCCACAAATTGAGCCGCCGCCCTCAAATGCCAGAAACGCCAATGGCTTGCGAGCGCATTGTCCAGTTTGCGAGGACGCGACCGGTGGTCATTTTGCCGTAAAGATTCCAGGCCCCGGCTCGCGGAAGCGAACGCTCAGGGACAGCGTCTGCCAAGACTTCGGCACCCAGTGATGTATGTAATCTCATGAGCATCTCAGTTTTAATCGCGCCGACACCGACAAATCCTAAGTGGTTGCCCACTCCATCGCCACCGCGAACGACTTCGCAGACCAGAGCGCCCCTTGACTGGCAAGATATGGCCCGCCAGCAAATGTGGACGGACGCTATACTTTGCTACCTTCGACAAAATTGGCGGCAGGGCTTTCCGTTTTGGCCGTTGTTGAACAAAATTGTTGCCGAATCCTTGCCCGCATCCCGTTTGGAAACCCGTGCAAGTACTAAGTCAGCACTTGCCGCCATGATGACGCTTGTCCGACAAAAGAGGGTAACGGCCCAACGAGTAAGTCCTGGGATTGAAACCGGCAGCGCAGATCTCTTCCAATAGGCGGGCCATCAAGTAGCCGCGTTTCCCGCTTTGTGAAACCCCGAAATGACCGCCGCCACATCGATCATCAACTCGCAATCCAGGTAATGGTTGTCCCGGCGTTTCTGCACCCACAGCACCTTGATCCGGCCGCGTGAGTCCTCCCGTTCCTCTCGGACCTCGGCCGTCATCTGCTCGACGTAATCCCGCCCCGTCTGCTTGGGCAGACTCCATTGCCCGAACACCCCGTGCGGCGCCGACAAGATTCTCCCCGCCGGTCAGTTGCAGTTTGAGCGCCCGGGCCAGCATCCGGACTTCGAGCCGTGGACGTGCCGTCACACCCAAGCGGGAACGTTGTCCTTCAGGAAAAGCGCCAGGCCCGGAGCTTTCGCGAAGACTCCACTCCGCCACTTACACCGGGCCTCAACCTAAGAAAAAATCGCGACCGCTGCGCGGAGCCTTCTCCTCTTCATACTCGCTCACGCCAGTCAATCACCCGGCTACGCTGCCACTCCGCAGGCAGCCGTCGCTCGTCCCTCGCTCCGCCCCGCCTGCTCCGGGCAGCACGCTTGTCAGGCCAGTGCACTGTGAGAATGCATAGTCTCCGAAGCTTGCGAAGGCTGCCAGGGATTGCGACGCGAGGAAGTCGCCCATACCGTCGATGATCCCGGGGAGGTCGAGGATGAACTCAACCACCTGCTGCGCGTGCTGGGTCAATGAGTAACAGGAGATCTTCCGTGAGCCGTTGAGCCCGCGGGTGCCAGGGGAAGCCTCGACCTTGGAGTAATTCCCCCTTCGCCGGTCGGCAATCCGCGATGTTCCCCTCGGTTTGGTTGAGTTCATGGTTGTCTCACTTTGTTTTGTCCAGCGTGCCTGTTGTAACACTCTTCCGAGTAACATCTTACAGTCAATCTGCACCGCAGCATCGCCATAGCGCTTTCGATCCCAGCACTAGGCGGCTGTTCGGGAGTCCAACGTTCGACCGGGTCACACTGGTAACGTTGACGTGCGGACAACGCATCCAGCGAGAGAGGTCGAAAATCTCCGGCTCGTTTTTGGCGATGCTGATGGTCGTGGACGTCGAGCAGGTAATTCCGGAGGGCGACCCAGAGAAACGACCGCAGCCGGGTCTTCGCTGGTTCAAGATGCTGGAAGGCCTTGCGGGAGAGGAGTCGTTCGAAGAATCCCTGGGTAATGTCTTCCGCCTCGGCGTGGTCTCTGCCGAAGCGTCGAACGCAGGCATAGACCGGATACCAATACGTCGCGCAGAGCCGTTCGAGAGCCTGGCGGGCCTGGTCGGGTTCGGCATCGCGGGTGGCCAGTACCGCGCTCCAGTGCGTGGTCGCGAAAGAACGGCATTTCTCGGGAACAAAGGGCGAAGCGGGCTCTTCGCGGCCGGGAAGCGGGTAGGCACGGCTCGGTACGTCCGTTCGCTCCGGGAGAGCATCCACGTGTATCCGTCCGAGGGGGGATCAGCCAGGGCGGACCATGTCATGAGCTATTTCGGCGCGAGATTTCTGCGGCTTCATTACCGCATGAGGCGCAGATTGACCGGGTGAAAGAGCAGAAGGGCGCCGTCTGGTATTACCGCGAGGGTGGCGATCAGGACCCGCCCTCGGTGGCCATGGAGGTCATGAAGGCGGTCGTGGACGCGAGACTCCCGTTCGGCTCTCCAGTCGCCCGGTTTATTCGGACTCCATCGGCGCAGACCTGCTGCCGGAGGCCGGGGATGTCCATTTTGGGCAAACCAGGCCTCCTGCGGTATAGTGGAATTGATATGACCGGTAAGTGCATACGCTGCGGCGCGGAGACTGATTTCCAGGTCGGTGACACCTGGATCTGCGAGTCCTGCTATCAGGCCCGAAGTTCGTGCTGCCCGGAATTTGGCCCGGATGACCTGACCGATGGAGTAAGGGAGCAGGGCACGGCCCGCCGTGATGCCGAAGGAAGTCCCGAATGAATGGGCTGGAGCGCGCATGACAACCATCAAGAAGCATCACTAGGTTCTCGCCGTTCCGGATGCAGCACGGACGGCGGCGATGGTGTTTATGTTGCTGAATCTTGGGGTCTTCGTGTTTCTTTCTTTCCGGCGGAGGAGCGCGGTGCAGTGCCGCTTCCGATTCTTGAGGGGGGCGTTATGGTGTTCGACGCTATTGTGATCCGCCTGGTGGCAGCATTCGGCCCATATCAGCAGGACCATTACGCCCCGGTGGGTTGGATGCGTGCGCTGGAGTTTTCGGAGCTTGGCAACGCCGCTTCCTTTTTCGTAGGAGTCGTGGGCAGTGGCGAACCCTGGGACGTGAAGGAGCCATGGCAAACCTTGAACCCAACCAGGCGCCTCAGGCAACAGCCGCCGCGCCGAGCAGTTGACCGGTTTATGAAACTCGAACATCATCCTTGCAAGCCACGTCTCGCTCCGGCGGCTGTGCCTGAGCTGATCGTTATCCTGAAATCGTGCGTCTCTTGCGACATGAGCGAGCCTCAACAGACACTCTGCGACGTTTGCCTCGAACGGCCTGCCACTCATCACACTTGCTTCGGTCATACTGGTGAGACCAGGAATCTTTGCGTGACATGCTTTGAGGAGGCGGCATCACCCGGCGAGTTTGAGTCGCTCCGAACATTCCAGAGGATCGTTAGCAGCGGCAGGTGCAAGTACTGTGGAGCACCGGCTGTTGCTGGCAGCGGTGGACTGAGCATTCCGGGCGTTATGGGGCAGCCGCCTGATCTTTGGTGCGAGCAGTGTCAGTTGGAATTAGCCGAGTTCGCCAAGCGCCCGGAGAACGCCATACCGGAGGACTTCGACGTTGAGAACGAGGGGAAATTGGACGAAGTTTCGCAGCACCTTGCGGATCGCACTCGCAGGCAGGAGGATTTCATGCGCCAGAGAGTCAAAGAGAGGTCACGATGATGGCGGCTAACAAATCAGCCCGGCCAGCGAAAAGCGTGGGCTTCCCTGAATGAACCGAATCCTAACGCTTTCGATTCTAATTGCGACCGCCGGTGATGCGGCCTTTGCGTCCGAAGGGGTGATTTTGCTCCACGGATTGTGCCGCACCGACCAGTCGATGGCCAAGATGGCAGCGAGGCTTGAGAAGGAAGGCTTTGTGGTGGTGAATGTGGATTATCCGTCGCGCACGGCGGCGATTGAGACGCTCGCCGAGGAGGCGATCAGCACCGCTCTGCGCGACCCGAAGTTGGCGCAGACTGACAAGGTCCACTTCGTGACCCATTCGATGGGTGGCATCCTGGTTCGACAATACCTCAAACATGCGACGATCGACCGATTGGGCAGGGTCGTCATGCTTGCGCCACCCAATCAAGGGACTGAACTGGTGGACAAGCTCGGTGACCTTGCGCTCTTTGAGTTGATCAACGGGCCAGCGGGCAACCAACTTGGCACGGGAACCAACTCGTGTACCCAATCAATTAGGTTCGGTGGCCTTCGAACTAGGGGTGATTGCGGGCGACAGGTCGATCAGCTTGATCAACAGTGAGATTATCGAAGGGCCGGATGACGGTAAGGTATCAGTCGAGAGCACGAAGGTGACTGGGATGCAGGATCATCTTGTGATCCACGCGACTCACCCCTTCATCATGCAGAACAATGTAGCAATTCGAGAGACGATTCAGTTCTTGCGGCAGGGACGGTTTTCGTCCCAAGACGGGGAAAAGTGAGATCGCCGAACCAGTCACGCCAGCCTCGGGTGGGGCGTTCATCTTCACGACCGGGGGCTTCCAATCCCCGGACGAATGAAGAGATCGATCCATGGGTGAGACGGTGTGCCACGCAGCCGTCGGAATTCCCGAGCTACTTCAAACGGTGGCAGATACGGTGGATTTCGACATCGCAGTCAAGAAGCGTGGAATCCATGCCGAACGCATCTCATAATAGGCACCCTCCAAACCACCGGAATTGGCCAGCAAGGAGACCAGATGCCACCTAATTCACCATCAGACCGAGCAACCATTCTTGGCAGGTTTCGCTGGACCCTCGGGCTATTCATCTTCGCACTCCTCTTAAGCGGCATCACCGCGTTTCCGCTCCAGCGTGAGATTGAGCAGATCGCAGCGATTCGTGGCATCGAGCACGTTGCACCGACGGATGCGGGAACCGGCTTTGACCGTTGGATTCTCACCGTTCGAGATGGTCTCCGCGAGAGTTACGATAAGTATCCATGGCTGGCTTACGGCACCGACTGGCTGGCATTTGCACACATCGTCATCGCTGTTTTCTTCCTCGGGGCATTCATTGATCCGGTGCGCAATATCTGGGTCTTGCAGGCCGGTATCATCGCTTGCGCGCTGATCATCCCTTTGGCGCTCATTTGCGGAGCCGTACGCCAGATTCCGATTGGCTGGCGTTTGATTGACTGTTCGTTCGGTGTGCTCGGTGCCGTCCCGCTTTTCTATTGCCTGAAATTGACCAGGGCGCTTGAAGACACAAAGATCTAGTCGGTGCGCGCCAGCCCAGCGCAGCCCCAGGGTCTTGCATTCGCCCCGGTGGAGGGGATATGAAGATGCGTATGAACGCACATCGTCCCGGTTCCGGCGGTTGGGCGCGTCATTGGGTGACAATCAAAGCGCGTGTCATTCTTTTCGGTTGCCTGGCTCTGCCCGTAACGGCCATGGGCTTCCGCTGCCACGCACAGGAGGCCGGAAGTCTTGGTTTCCCTGAAAGAATACCCACCGCCGATCAGATCAGGTTCAAGCATCCATCTTTCACTTTCGTGCGGATCAAGTATTCGGATATTCGATCCAAATCACGGTCGTCAGCGTCTTGGGCTTGGGCGACAGATTATCCAGATGCGGATTTGAACTTCGCCTTGCGTTTTCAGACGGAGACCGGGTTGATGGTGGATACGAACGGGCTGGTGCTCACTCTGACCGACGCAAGGTTGAAGGAGCATCCGTTCATTTACATGGTCGAGGGCGGGGAGATGGATCTGCAGGTGGAGGAAGTGGAGAAACTCAGAGAGTATCTGCTCGGAGGAGGCTTCCTGATGGTTGATGATTTTTGGGGCGAGCGGGAATGGGACAATGTTCGCGCCCAGATGAAACGGGTGTTTTCAGACCGTGACCCGGTTGATCTCCCAATCACCCACCCGCTGTTTCACCGTTTCTATGACCTGACTGAGAAGCCTCAGGTTCCGAATGTCGGCCTGGGTCTGATGAGCCTCGACCCTGAAAGTCCCATGTACGGTCAAACCTGGGAACTACCGGATGCCCGCGAGGCACACTACCGTGGGTTGTTTGACGATCGCGGGCGACTGATGGTCGTCTTCTGCCACAATACCGACCTCGGGGATGGCTGGGAGCGGGAGAACGTTGACGAACGATATTATCGTGCGTTTTCTCTTAAGAAGGCGTATCCCATGGGGATCAACATCGTGGTGTATGCGCTCTCCAATTAGCGCGCCCAACCCGATTTTCGCGGAAGCACGTCGGGCGAGCGTACCGCAATCGCTGCCGGGCACCCTGGTTCCAACTTCACGCTCCGGCTGTAGTCGCCCCCGGACCTGCGAAGCGCCAGATTCAGCGCGTGACGAATCCCAAGATCAGAATTCGGGAGAATTTCCCTTCCGCACCGGTCTGCCCACACTGCGGCCAGGAGATTCATGAGATCGCAACGCGTCAGGTGGAATTCGCCTTGGGCGTCCGCTACCTGTACTATTGTTGCGATTGCCGGAAGGTGCTGGGCGTGTCGCACCGCAAGGGATTCTGGACGGGTTGAGTCAGGTCCAATGGCATCTGCACGATCAACCAGGATGTAAACAATTGTTTACATTGGCAATCTCGCGTAACCCATAACCCCAAATCCAAATGCTTGGAGAACTGATTGAATTGGTTGCGCGGATCTGGCAGGCCGATTCCGAGATCCGTGACCGCAGCGTGCTTGGGGAGCGCCAAGCCCTGGCCAAGGCCACGTTGCGGCCCGGCGCCGGTGGTTATAATTGCTGCGCTCCCGCTGGTGGCCAGGGTCCGGCGCGAAATGAAGGTATTTATAGTTGACGAAGGGCGGCGCCTGCATGAATGCGGTTGCGCGTGGCCAGGCGTGGTGCATTCTGTCGCTGAGCAATGCGGCGGCTCCTCCGCGTATGAAACTCTACGATTACCTCGAAGGACAAACCCGAGCCCCGGCTCAGCACGGTGACCCTGCTGAAGGAAGTGACTGGTTAGACTTTTGCGACCTGGTGCTCCGAGGCACAAGAATCCAAGTTGTGGACGCCAGTCATGTTGCTGACGAACGGGAGGGTTGCATGGTGACGCTACCACCAGGTGTGTACGAAATACAGGTCAAGGTCGCTCGCTACGGTAGTGACGTTCGTATTTCTCGACTGCGTATGGTGCCCCCTGGTGCAGCCCCCTCTGTTGGTTCTCAAATTGGTGGGTACAGGCACGGACACAGCCAACGTCGGCCTGTGTGATTTCGATGTGTTCGCACGCGCCTGTGGTGGCGACCATGAGGCATCTTGGGAGATCATCAGTCCGGCAATTGAAGAAGCCGAAATCCTCGGCATCGCAGTGCTCGACGAGGAGGCCGGAGCGGTGATGCCGTTCGTGCGTTCTGGTTTCGGAGACGGCACTTTTCCCGTTTTTGAACTGGTCAGCAACGGCTCCCGCGTAGGCTTTGAGATCACTTTCATCAAACCGGGCACGCCCTATCCGTTTGGGGCTTTTTGCCTCGCGAACTGAACAAAGGCCGCCAGTTGTTCATCGTTTAACGCATGAGCAGCATTTTGCCCAACCAATCGCGTCAGCCAACGCGGGGAGTCCGTCCGGTTGCGTGCCGAGTATCACTGACCACGCGTGGCGGCGCTCCGCGTTGGGCCTCAACACCACAGAGCGCATCATGAAGGCTAGGAAACTCGTCGGACCAGTCGTGGCAAGCCTGTTGATGGCAGCGGCGTCCCCACCGACCGGCACTCCAAAGCCGGATGCGCCTCCTCAGGAGGAACGGCAGCGGTAACCAGACACCCGAGGACAGTCCATTCTTGGAGCCTTACGAGGCTGACAAGGATGTCTGGACTGCGGTGGAAAAGGCTTTTATGGCGCATCACTTCTATCGGCCATCGATCATAACTCGTGGCCAAAGCGGAGTGGTCTGGTTTACGTCGGATCGCATCCTGGAAGGCAAGGTCGAGGGTTTTGAGTCTTTTGACCGAGTGTTCGTGGGAGTGGCCGCGTCTCGCCAGGTGCAGACCCGGATTGTCGGTTATGTTCGCGGCCCCAGCGAATGGGCGCTCAGAGGCCGTCTATTCGGCGGGGACCTTCGACCTGAAGCGTCCGTCATGATGAAGGAGATCGAGTCGGCTTTGCGGCAGCAGGAACGTTGACGTGATGCACACGAGGCCGAACCAAGCGTGCCAGCCAACGCCGGTCGAGCGCGTCCGTGAATGCGGTTGCCGTCGGCCCGGCGTGGGTGCACTTTGCGTTCGGCATTATGAAGACCACACCACCTGTCAGGGAATCAATGACCAGACTGAGGACCCCTTCTATCATTGCGGTAACCCTCGCTCTATTTGTCGGCTGTGCCTCGCCAAAGCGTGGCAATGGTCACAGTGTTGAAGTCGACTCAGGACAGGTCATCGCAAGCAAAGGACCGGCCTACCGGCACCAGACCGAGTTCAGAGAGGAGCTGCTCAAAGCATCCCTGTACGAGATTTGGGATACAGGATTAAGGACTTGAGGTTCAGCGAAGACTACCAAAGAGGCTCTGGTCGTTTTCTCTCATCCCAGTAATATCGCATCCATCCCCCAGAACCAGCGGAGGACGGACTGGGAGTTCATCCTGGAACACGACAGTTTCGCAAGTACACCGGGACGAGCATGCAGCCCTTTTACGCGCCGGGCACTGCGTCAACGCCGCCAGTCCGCATCACAATAACCCTGCCTCAACCATGAGCGAAATGCCGAACCAGTCGGGTCAGTGAACGGCGGGCGAGCACCTCCATTCCAATCGGCAGACATGGACCAGCCGTGGCTGCCCTCTGCGTTAGGCCGCTCAGGTCGCGTGAGGTTTGCATGATTGTTCGGTCAGATGTGTTGTTGGTCGTCGGTCAACGTCAAAAAGAACGGTCAGTCTATGATTACTCAGTTGCTCAAGCGGAGAGTCGCCTCCGACGAAGCATTGGCACACTTCTGTCAGATTGTTTGCGCCGCCGTCGCCGGACTAGTGCTGGTGTTCGGCTTTCTCCGGCTTCCATCACTGGAGTTTGCCGAGGCCAAGCTATTTTCAGCCTGCGTTCAGACGCTGTTTCTCGCAGGTGTTTTCGTTGTCCTCGGATTCCAATGTCGTGCCTGGAGACGCGCATCCGAGTTGAGTAGGTCTGCGCGCCGGGGGACGGAGGAATGAGCTTGAGGGGGCGATCGCGAGACTTACTCGACTGTTGGACGAAGCCCGATTGAGGCGGGCTTACGGGAAAAGTAGCCAAGCGGGGCGGCTGATCGAGGAGGAGAGTTTATCCGACGCGGAGATCCGGGCGGGTTTGCCTTGTGGTAAGGGAGTCTTCGAGGCTTTGGGATTGGCCTGGGATGGACGCCAGGAGGCACCCACCTCGGTCCGGAGGTGGCAAGCGCCATGGCAGTATGGCCACCCCAGGTGGCGATTCCGGACAGCGTGACCAACCGCGATGGGCAGTCGAGCCAGCCGCCAAAATCATGCCCTTAATGAAGCACCAGGTCATCGTCAGTGATCGGACAATAAGACGGCTGACCGGCACCGGCCCAGCCAACTGCCCCGTGCGGCCCGGCGGATTCACATTACGGTCCAGGATGACCTCCCGCCTGCCAAGCCCTGGGCAAGGCCAGGTTGCGGCCCGGCGCCGGTGGTTATAATTGCTGCGCTCCCGCTCGTGCCCAGGGTCCCGGAAGCGAACTGAGAGTTTTTACAGTTGAGGAAGGGTGGCGCCTGCATAAGCTGCCGCTGCGCCAGCAGCCCGGCTCGGTTCGCACTTTCCAGTTGCTACACACAGATCGCACGCACATGAAGGGACTCGTACATATAATTGGATGCACTCTCCTGATATCAGTCTTTGGCTGCAAACATGAAACCCGGTCTGCTCAGTCAGGTCCGGCAGAGTCCAAAACGGTTTCTGACGGCAGGCACCACCCGAACCTTGGGCGCCGGCCACCATGAACGGCACCAACGTCCCTTTTTAAGCAATATCATGGTCAGGGCAATCACAAACCAGGCCACGAGCTGATCCAGTCCGACCATTCACGGCAGCCAATGCCGGGATGCCGCCTCGGGTTTCGTCGGGCACGAGTGGCTCGGCAGGGCTGCGTTCTACGTTAGATCTTCTGCCGCTGTGAACACTGCTCGTGCATTCGGCATCGCACTCGGAATACTCGCCGAGATTGCCGGGGTTGTCCTGCTCGTGCCTCCGGTGGACTTCCTGATCCAGTATTGGACTGACACCGACAATCCCGTTCGCCATGAGTACATGATCGGCTTTGTGCTCGCCATTCTTGCGCCGACAGCCGCTCTGGGGGTAGCCGCGATCCTTGGAATCGTCTGCCGTAAGGCCCTGTCCCGCTCTAGCCTCCTTTGGATGCTCGTGCCGGGCGTTGTCATGGCCCTTGTGACCACTGGGTTTTTCTTGATTCCCATGACCATTGCCCTATTTGACAGGAAGATCTAACAAGCCGGATGGCACCGAATCCCGCGATCGCGCCGTGGGCGCGGGATCGGTGATCCGGGTCGTTAGCCCGAAAAGAACCACGCGCCCCCATGAAAACTTTGATCATAGCATCCATCAGCGTAGCCTTCTTGCTCCCGAATGTGACCTTTGCTGCCGACCAGATTCTGGTCGAGGCCAAAGCGATCCGACTTGGCACGAACGGCAAGGAGGAGGTCATCGCAAGTCCTCGCGTCGTGACGTCGGACGGATCGCGAGCTACGCTTTCAGTCACACGCGCCCTCAAGGTTCCAGACTCAGTAGGAGGCTCCGATGAGCCGGTCCAGACCGGCAGTGTTTTGGATGTTACGCCGACTATCGACGGTGACTCGATTCGTTTCCGCACACACCTGGTGGTCCGTGAGGCGGGCGATGAAAGGACAACCGACGCAGTGCGGAACATGGCGGTCACAACTTACGGGCTGTTTTCGTCAGGCAGCGTGAAGGCGGGGGGTGCTGTTTCGCTGAAAACCACAAATGCCTTCAGCGGTGTCCTGAATTGGACGATCAAGCTGAGCAAGTTTCCCGGCTAACCATTCGAGTCAGGCAACCGCCGCCAGCCGTCTCGCTTTCGATCGGTCTCGGTGATATGAACATTCACGGTTCACGACCGAACGCCATTGGCTTGGCACACCGCGAGTCATATTCTGATCAATGAAATCAAGACGAAAGATCGGTGCGTTGAGACGAGTCGCGAGCGCGCCATTCCTACGTCGAGTCGCGATCCTGCCTGGGAAGATCGATCCAGGCAAATTCCCATTCAACATTCGCGCCTTCGCTCACGGGATCGACTTAGAGCTTCGCAGCAAAGTCACCTTCTTCGTCGGTGAGAACGGGAGCGGAAAGTCTACCCTGCTTGAAGCACTCGCCGAGTGCTGCGGCTTCAATCCAGAAGGCGGCAACCGCGATCATCACCGCGCCGTCTTTGCTGACCGTTCCCCCTTGGCCCAGGCCCTCAGGTTATCATGGATGCCGAAGGTCACTGAGGGCTTCTTCATGCGGGCCGAGAGCTTTTACAACTTCGCGACCTACATTCAGGACGTGTCGGACTTGCGGGCGTACGGGGGTAAATCGCTGCACGAGCAGTCGCATGGCGAATCCTTCATCTCGCTGTTCGCCAACCGCTTCGAGCAGGGTATCTACATCCTGGACGAGCCAGAGGCAGCGCTTTCTCCACAGCGACAACTGACGTTCCTCAAGATCATCCACGACCTCGCCACACTGGGCCACGCGCAATTCCTCATCGCGACTCATTCGCCCATCATTCTAAGCTACCCAGGTGCGATCCTGTTCAGCCTCGACGGCGACCGGATTGGGGAAATTGACTATCGCGAGACCAAGCACTTTCTGATCACTCGCGACTTTCTCAACTCACCGGAGCGGTTCTTCAAGCATCTCTTTGAAACCGTTCAAGACACTGCAACCGAAGCCGAATCGGGTAGCCTGGGGGATTGCCCTCCCGACCCCCACACCCACCTGACATGAGGGTTCCGTTCCTGCGCTTACGTGAATCCGATCTTCCGCCCATTCCCTGACGCCCACTGTCCTCCACCGCCACCGTAAATCTCGGCCAGCGTAAACTTCTCCTTCTCCGGCAACGCCAGCCCCTTGGCCACCGCCAGGCGCTCAGCCTCGGCCCGCGTCAACCGCCGGAACTCCCGAGCCCCAACCAGCCGCCCTGGCCGGATGATGGCCGGATCGAGTTGACTGACCGGAACGTTCGTAGTGGCCATGACGTGGAGCCGGAGATGATCACCCAGTAAGCCGTCTGAGATGTTGAGCAGGTTGCTCACCTTGTCGCTGGTCCCTGGTTCACGGGGCACCAACATTTCCTCAGCATCCTCCAGAATCGCGAATTTGATTTTACCCTTGTGGCGCCGGGTTTGACTGATCCAGAAATTGACGAACCGGGGTGAGGACAGCATCTGAGCCTCGGATACTGGCACGTAGAAGAATCTCGCCGTGCCCAGCAGGCGGCCCATCAACGCCCGCAGAAAACTGGTCTTGCCGGTGCCTGGCGGCCCATGCAACACGGTCAGCCCGGATGGATGCGAGGATACGCAAGCCAGCCACTTGTCTACCCAGCCAACACAGTCGCCGCCATAATTTAGCAATAGGTCGACATCGTTTACCGGAGCCGGCCGGTCGATCTTTACAGCCTCGGCGACTGGCCCGTGCTCGGCAATGCTCACCACGTAAAACTGAGGCTTGTCCTCACGCGGGTGCCGGACATACCGGCGGAAATCCTTGGCCAAAGTGGCGGCAACGTCCCGTGTCGGGGCATATAACTTAAGTCCATCCTCGTCGTAAAACCCGAATGCGCCGCCTTCCAGGACGAGCAGGAGCCGGGCAATCGACGGCTTGCCATGGGCATCGATCGTGGTTTCCGTGCGGAACAGGGAGTTGGCGTGCTCACGGCAAAGACGCCGGAGGTCGATTTTGCCCTCGAGGATGACGGCATGGTATGGGCGCCGGATCAGCGCGTCCATCACGGGCATTTTCATGTAGCAAACGTCCCGTGGAAAGAACCGGCTCCATAACGAGGTTTCGCCTTCGGCCTCTTCCAGCGGGTCGCTGCCAGCGGTGAACAGGTCGCCGAAGCCGCCGGGTTCACTGGCATGGGCTTCGAGCGGGTGGTCGTGGTCGTTGGTGATGTCCATTTGGACAACTTGCCAGAGGCGCTCGATCCAGCGGCATGACTGCAATAGCGCCTGGAGCGCGGTTTTCTTTTGCACCGCCAGCACGGGGTACCGATTGATTGTACTGCCGTAAACTTCGCTGGAACCTACGAGTCGCCGCTGGCGCCAGGGCGTTCGCTATCTGGGACCGGCTGCTGTGGGGTCGTTTACCGATCCTTCGCACCGATCAGCATCGGTTCAACCCACACCAACCGCCGTTGTGCGCGGCCCTGGCCGTGCGGTTGATTGCGCACGTGGCCGCGCCGCCAGCGCATACGCGGGCTGCCATGGGTGCCTACCAGGGATGCAAGCAGGGTGGGTATGACTGCACCAGCGCCGGAGGCTGATGCTCACGCCCAGGCTGCCAGGTGGTTTCATTCAGCGGCCCAAAAGTAAACGCAAAACGTCGCGATCGAGATCCGTAAACCAGGACAGATCGTTCACGGATCAGTCTACAATGTGCGGTCTGCCTGCCCAAGAAGCGCGCTGACCGCCGCCGCCGGTGGCCTGAGATGCGCCATCCATAAGCGCTCCAGGGTTGGCCGATGGCGGCGCTCCGAAAAGTGGCACGTGGTAGTTAGGGCGTGTGCCGAACATTTCAGCAAATCCCAAGCGACCGTTGGCCATTATCAGCGCCGTGCCGAAGCTGTCCGTGGTGCAGCCATTCCGGTATAAACCATGGCGCGGCTATATTGACCACATGACCTACAAAGTTGTCGCCGACCTCATTCCCGACTGCGATTGCGAAGACTGTCGCGCCGGTCGGCATCTCTATTCGCTTTTCCGGTGGCGGGACGGCCAATGGCTGCACATTGGATTCAGCCTTAAGACCTACGCCAGCCCCCAGGACTGCATGCGGAATCACTTGTGGGGGATTCAATTCGAGCCGGATGCGGTTTGGGAGGATGGCAGCCCGGTGGTTCAGCCAAAACCGACTCCGGTGAGTGAGTCGGATGGCGCGGTGTGCGGCCCCAAACGCATGGTTCAGGTTGACGGCGTAGAGTTCGGCAAGCAGATGGAAACATTGTTGAAGCATATCCGGGCGTTGCGCTTTGATTGAAGCGGGCATCGGGCCGGTGTTACCGGCGGATCACGCCACCACAACATTCAGGATTCGCGGGTGGTTTGCTGTCCATCTGTCACTCCCATCAACATGGGCTCAATCCACACCAGGCGTCGTTGGCTGCGGCCCTGGCCGTGGGGCTGGTTGCGGACATGACCGCGCCGCCAGTGCATACGCGGGCTGGCGTGGGTTCCAGGCGCGTCCACCGCCTGAGCGGGCCGGTATTGCCAGCCGATCAAGTTCGGAGACCAGAGTTCCCGATGTTTGATTCGCCCATGCTTGATGCGCTGTGGCCGCACGCACTGTCCACGTTCCACCAGGTTCGGTCTGGTATTCAGCACCACCAGCAATTTGAGCATCAATACCGATACCCGATCGGTCATCGCCTTGTCGGCCTCAACCCCTGCCTCGTCCCGGATGCCGGTGTAGTCGGTATAGCCGTAGCGCAGGATCGCCTCATCAACTGGGTTGTCCCGGTGAAAGGCTGTGACGAATGATTCCAAATGCTCGCCGTCATGAGCGTAGTAGTGCCAGCCGACTTTGGCCTTGGGCACGCTGATCGTGGGGCAACCCGGCATCGCAGCCACCGAATAATCTCCAGCGTCCAGATTGGCGGCGTAGACGTAACAGAGGTCCCGGCCCACAGCCTCCAGCATGAATTTCGCGGGCCAGGCGACCACCATGCCGGGCATTGGCCAATGCAGGTCGTCCAGGGTGAAGTCATGGGGCAGGTCGGTAGCGACCACGGCGCGGGCGAATGCCTCATGGATGAAGAAGAGATGGAGGCCGTGCCGGATCACCTGGTAGGCGATGGTGTGCGCGGTGATTTCGGTGGGCACTTGCTCTTGGCCCAGGGTGTCTTTAATCCGGCCCTGGGCGATAAGCAGGAAGAGGCCGGTCGAAACGCACTTGGTGGAATGGTAGCCCGGCGGTGCCTCGATGCGGCGAGGTTCCAGGATTGGCTCCAGCGGCGTGCTCAGAAGTGCTGAATGCTGGGCCGCCAGGACCTCAGAAAGACCGCTGGAGCGGGGCGCAATACACTCAATCATCCGGCGAATCCTGCCGGATCTAAGCCTCAATCTGGCATGACTGCACCTGCACCGTACTGCCGGTTTACAGAGTCGATAGCGGGCGCTTAAGACCGGCAGTCGCGGGCAAGTTTCTGTAAACGTCAGGCCCTTCGGTGAAACCACACGTCGTCGACTTGGCGACAACTGTATTTATTCCGATGGACCGGCATACTGTTACGATACCCCAGGCGAATACCGATCACGACTGGCGCCTGGTGCAGGCGGTGATCGGTCTCCCGGCCTGCCGTGTTTACCATGTTTGGAAAATCCATGGACTGCCGGGATTGGAGGCTGAACTACTTACAAGGGAAGACGCTAATGATGACGACGAGACAAACGGCAAAGCAGATCCTTGAGGCGGTTGTGGCCAAGCATGCGGCAGCCATGACGGAAGCGACGGTCAGGCTTCCGCCCCGAAGCCATAATTACGTCGCCGTTTATACCGGCCCCAACGGCGGCCAGGTTGCCAGATCGACAGGCTTGCGCGACCGCGATCAGGCGTTGGCGCTGGCCAGGGAATGGGAACGGCAGGCCCGCCGGGCGCGGGAAGCGGCCAGAGCAGCGGGCAGCGCGACTCTGGTAACCGGCAAGTTGTCTCTCGCGCTGACGCAGCGTGAGGTCGCCGTGCTGATGGACATTTCAGAGCGGGCTGTTCGGAACATCGAACGGCGCGCCATGATAAAGCTCTGCCGTCATCCGTTGCTCAAGGCCATTTGGCGGGAATACTCGGAAAGCAATTCTTGGTTCAACGATCCAGACCCCTTGACTCCGGAGGAGGTTGAAGCGCTTTTGGGGCTGGCCAACACAAGTCTTGAGCGCGACCTGCTGTGGAAAGTGCTTAATCAAATTGGCCAGCGCCGGTCGCAAGGCGGGTATGGGTGAAGCGGGGCGGCCCTGATCGCCTGCCTGCAGAGTTACGAGTTGGACGCAGGTTTGGCGGAACTCAGGCCGGGCAATTGCGCGGCGCAGCGGCAGGCGTGGTTCAGCCAGGGCGCGTGTGCTGCCGTCCTGGCTTCCCTGGCGCTATCCACCAGATGAGCCCGCATGAGCGGGCCGGGAAGGGTGGCGCAGGGGCACATCGCAGTGCCTGGCGTTAAAGGAAGGATTACTCCAGCCAGTGCTGGTCTTCTTCCGATGGCTCGGGGCTGTCATCAAAGACCTCCTGAATCGGGCGTACCCAGAAACCTCCCTCCACGACATCGCCCTTGGCCTCCAGCCCCAATTCCTCAAACCCTACGCGGGTGAATCCTGCGGCCCGGATCGCACCCAGCATTCTGGCGTAGGCGCGGTCGTACTGTTTTAAATAGCGGCCCAACTCCTCCGATTTACGCCTGACGCGAAAGTCGATGCAGTTGCGGTCTTCTGCCATCTTCAGTTCAACGTCCGTGTAGCCGCGATCCACCAGGACCGCCGCCAGACGATTGATGGGGGCCATGCCGGAACTTTCGCGGCGAACGAAGTTATCGAACGCGGCGGTGACGGCGGCCCGGATTGCCCACGGCTCAGCGGGCAGGCGCAGGAAGGCATCAGCTCCCGCGTCGTGCACCCGGTCGATAAAACCGGTGTTTGGGCAATAGACTGACATTGCGGTTATCGGCATAGCGCCACGGTCCTGGAGCCGGGGCAGCACATCCAGCACCGCGTTTATGCGCGTAGCGGCTGAGTTTGTTGGAACCGTGACCTGGTCAAGGATGACGATGGCGGCGTCGAATGCCGTGCGGGTGGCGCGCTGGAGCAGTTGGTCGAGGCTGGCGGCGACGGTGAAGGTGGCGTGGCCGTGGTGGCCCAACAGGTTCTCAAGGACCACGGTCAACGACGATTCACTGTTTCCCAGGAGGATGCGTTGGCGGTAGCTCATGTCAGGTAAAGTGTGGCCCGCTCCTGCGGGGCTGGGCAACCTGGAGTTGTTCACAATGGGCTGGTCAAATCCGCTCGCAAGCAAGAATGGGAATATGTCAGGTTCCCCTAACATGATCACCTGTCACGGTATCTTCGGCTTCGGTTCACGGCTCTCAAGGCTGTTCCTTGTCACCGCTGGGGTGGCTCTGGGCCAGGAGGGCGCGGGGAGCGCCCGCCCGTTTCCTGGGTCAATCCCAAGTTGCCTGAGGGTCCGGGCTTGTCTCATCATATTCTGTCGAGCAAGGCGCTGGGGCATGACGTGGGCTACGCCGTGTGGACCCCGGCTGGCTTTGATTTAAAGGGCAAGACGCGCTACGCCGTAATTTACTTCCTGCATGGCATCGGAGGCAATGAGAGCGCCGACGCCGCCGGGTTCTCTGGCCATGTTGCGAAGGCGATTGAGAGTGGGATCGTACCAGCAACGATCTGTGTCTTTCCTAATGGGGGTCGCAGCGGTTACAAGGGCGAAGTTGAAACCATGATTGTTAAGGAGCTGATCCCGTTGATCGACCGTGAATATCCGACCAGGGCGTCAGCGTCGGGTCGTGCCGTAGCGGGCTTTTCGATGGGTGGCGCGGGCGCGGTCCGGTTGTCCTTGCTGCACCCGGATTTGTTCGCAGTCGCTGGCAGTTGGGGTGGTGGCATGTGGCGCGGCGCGGAAGAAATGATTGCGGCAGTTGAGAAAGCCGCCGGGACGCTCAAGGCCAACGACTTCGCCGTGCTGTTAGTAAACGGAGATCAAGATAGCCCCGATGCTTTTAGCAGGCTGGCGGAGAAGATGGCCGGGCTGGGAATCAGGCACCAGGTCACAATTCTGCCCAATACGCCGCACAATTTGGGCCTGTACTACGAAAGGAATAGCGACCGGATGATGAAGTTCCTCGGGGATGGGCTGAAGTCGCGGGGCGAACAGGAAGTGGTTCACGGGAACCAATGACCGGAGCCTGGAACCGGCAAGCGGCTTTGCTACAATGAAGCCATGACGATCGAGATCCGGAAACTTTCTGAGGAAGAGATGAAGTCCCTTGGTGTCTTCACCTGGCCGACGTGGGAGTGCGGCGTTTCCAAGTTTGACTGGACCTACACCGACAAGGAAACTTGCTACCTGCTCGAAGGCCAGGTGACCGTCGAGTGCGATGGCAAGAGCGTATCGTTCGGGAAGGGTGATTTCGTCGTATTCCCAAAGGGACTCAAGTGCGTCTGGAAGGTGACCGCGCCGGTCCGGAAGCACTACCGGTTTGGTTGAGGGCAGGGCGGTATGATATCGCATGTCCTGGCGGGTTGAGTTCATGCGGAGCCACCGCGCACTTCCAAATAGTTGCCAAATGTGAGCGGTTTGAGGGGCTGAAAGTCCAAGGAATCTGAGAGTTGCAAAGCGAATTTCCAAACGGAGGACTGTGGCTTTATACCCAGGGGCTGGCCGCCTTGTCGATCTCACCAAAACCGGCTGACGCGGACCCGCACGTCAGAAGGAACCATGAGGTCGATTCTCCTGCCTTGAACACGCAGCGGCTGAACGATGCACCGCAGCAGAGATTCCGGCCTTTTGCCTCGGCAGGTTCAGTCGACGCGCACAGCGCGATAGATTCGTTGAGTCGACATGGGCTGCGTCATGTCGAGGTAAACCTGCGGAATGGCCGTGACGGTCACGGTATCGGGGAGCGCGTCCCACGAGGGGGCGTTGACGTTCGCTTTGTATTCAATACGATAGCTGACTCCGATCTCGCCCCGAATCCAGATGCCCGCGTAGGCCGCGATGTCCAGCAGAGCATCCGGCACTTCCACGGTCACGGCGACGCTGACTTCGGAGCCATAGCTGTTGGAAACCCGCACCGAATAATCGCCGCCGTCGGCCTTCTGAAGGTTCGTGACCGTCAGGTTCGTGGAGGTTTCTCCTGCGAGCGCTTCGGCGTCATGCAACCATTGATATGCCAGTGGTCCATCGCCGCTGGCGGCCACGCTGAGCGTAAGCGTGGTCCCGATCGCGTAGATCCCGCTGCCGTAGGGCTGGGACGTAATGCTGGGGGCAAACCCCATTCCATCAGGGTTCAGCAGGAAGGCATGCGCGACTCCCTGGTAAGTCCCGTTACCGGCGATCTGGCCAACGCCGTTAATGGCCACGGCTTCCTGGAGCACCCAGCCCGATCCAGGAGCGACGGCATCATTCAAGTCTGCCATGGCTCCGTTTCGATAGATGAACGCATGCTTGGATCCGGCAAGGGTGTTCGCCCATCCGACCACCACGCCCCCATCGTTCAAATCCAAAGCAACGCTTTCACTGCCGCCCAGTGTACCCAGTTCATGCACTGTTTCCCCTTGGTACAGGAAGGCACGCCGATCGCCGTTCAGCACTTCCCGAGTCCAACCTGCACTCCAGTTCTGGCCGTTGATACACGTCGCTTCGCTCCAATCCGTGCGATACCATTGCTGGATCTGCTCCCATGTTTGTGATGGATAAACGGGATTGGGCCGCTGATCGATCATCTGAGGTTGCCGCTCTACGAACAGACAAGCGCGACGCGGATGTGAGTGAATGCCACCGTGGATTTCGGAATTGGTCATGCCTGTGGTTGAAAGCGAGCCCGCCATCACCCCTGATTCATTGATGTCATTGAGTCCGCTCGAGCCGGTGCCTTCAAAGCTCCCCCAAACTCCGTCTGCGCGATAAACACCGAAGCGGTAGAGGTAACTGTAATCGCTGGAGTTCATCGATCCCGCTGTCGCGCCGCTGCTGTTGATAGCACTTATCACTGTGATAGATATCGCGTTATACATGGGACATCGATCGTGACTACCGGAATTCAGATCCCAGGCAAACAGCCGCGCCCATTCGTCGTTCATGTCCAGGCAGTACAATCCCACCCACCCTGAATCGCTGATTGCCGTACACGAGCCGCGCAGCGAGGGGAAGTCGGGTACGACGATATGAGACGTTTCCTGACCATCGAACACCGCCCGCAGGCCCTCAATGGACGCCGCCACTTTGCCGGACGAATTGATGTCGTAGGCCGTTCCCGCGCCAATATCGGATATGCTGAAATCAGCTGCGGAGAGATTCAGGGCTAATAGGAGTACGAAGCCACACGACTGGGAGTACTTAATAGCCATCAGATTTCCGCAGAGCGTCATCCGCGCCAATTTAGGTTTAGTGGCACATTAGTCAAAGATTCCATCCAGGTAACAGTTCGACGACTGCGAATTATTACCCAGCCCAGTCAGCAACCCCACGGCAATCGGCGCTCCACGCAGCGCATGCACGAACGTTGAAAGCGATACCTTGTTCGGCTCACTCAAGCATTTCGCCGGACCAGGGCCACTGGATTGCGGTTTCCAGAACTTGGTGTAGGTTCACAGCGCCGAAGCCTTTACTGCGCTGTTCTGATGTATCGCGTGCTCGTAATTGACGATGATAGTTCGGTCAGGATAGCCATTCGCTTTTTACTGGAGTACCTTCATTGTCTGGTGGACGAAGCAGAGGATGGGCAACGAGGATTGGAAAGCGCGCAACAGAATCACCCGGACTTGATCCTGTGCGATCTCGCGATGCCCGTAATGGATGGTTTTGAATGCTTGCGTCGTTTGCGGAATGACCCGGTCCTCCACGGCGTGCCGGTGATTGCAGTTTCGGCCTTGCTGTCTAAAGAAATCGACGACCGAGTGATGCTTCTCGGCGCCAATGCGGTTCTGATGAAGCCATTTTCCTTCGCCGACCTCACGCGGCTTGTGAGGAACCATCTCCCAGGAACGCAACCAACCGGGGAACAAATTCCTCCACCCGATTAATGCGGAGCGGGCGTTTCACCAAAGGGTAGTTCATGGGGAGCGTGCGTCACATCCACCCACCGCGTTGAAATGCAATAGCGCACGAATCGGGCGGTGTCCTGGATTGCCAGGTCTGCATAGCTGCGGCCCGTAAAGACAGGGGTCGAAGCCGATCCATGCCCAGCGGAATGGTAGGATTGAAGCCAGCGGGAAGGTCGACCATTCGCAGCTGGCGCCGGAGCTGGTAACACAGCTGGCGGTGCAGCTATGTCGCGTGGCGCGTTGCCTCCACAATCCATAGCATCCCTTCGGGGTCCTGACCCGCACAAATCTTGCAGCTGCCGCCGGACCAGCTGGCGCTCAGCCTCCAGCGCGCCCGTGAATTGAACGCGCATGAATTTTCGAGGCTGGTGGCGTCGCCCTGCTGGAAGGCAGTCTGGCGTAAGTGCCGCCCCATGAATGATGGCTCGGAAGGGAAGTCTGCCAGCGCCTGTTTCGACTGCGCCGCCCAGAGGAATTGGCCCATGCCGCGCCAACTCGAGGAATGGTTCATATCCGGCGCGACGTTTAATGGCACCAGAAACTCCCTGCGGTCAGAGCAGCCACCAGGGGATAATGTTGCGATTCCAGGCAGCCAGGTGGCCGACTTCGTGGTCTTGGTGTTAGAGGACTATGGGCTGGTCAGTGCTGCAAGCCGGATCTTGTTTGAGCACCATCGTGTGCGACCCATGGAATCAAGTGGCCTTGATTTTAGCAATCTGAGCCTGCCGCCACTGCGGCGAAATCCACTTCCCGTAAACTTTGAAGATGAGCGTGGTGTCCTTGTGGCCCTGCCACTCAGCCACGCAACGCGGATCGACCTCCTGCTCGAGGAGTCGAATTATCAGCACGCGCCGGAGCGCCCGAAGTTCATAACGCTCGACCTTAAGGCGCTCGCAGGCGTTGTGGAATGCACGTTCGGGGTCGCGCCACGGGAAAACCGGACGACCGTTAAGGAGGCGTTCTGCGGCCTTGAGACCGTCGATGAAATCTGCGGCATGCTGGTAAAACGGAATCGAAAACGGCTTGTTCGTCTTCACACGCCTGAACCGGATTTCCTTCTGCCCAAAGTCGAAATCTTCGCCCTGCACGGTGCGGATCTCGGCCTGGCCAACACCAAAGAGCAACATGGCCCGCAGCAGTTCGGCGGATTCTGGGCTGTTACGGGCCGCCTCCTCAACGATCTTCGATGCCATCTCCCAGGTAGGCTGGCGGCGGTCCGGATCGATCTTTTTCAAGGGCTTGACTTCGTTCGCCGGATTTACGGTGATCCAGCCTTGGCGGCGCGCTGCGTCGAGCGCTGGCAACAGAACTTTTCGCAGGAGGTCATTGGTTGTCGTGTTGGCGTATCCGGCCTCACGCAAATCGGCCTGGAGTTCCCGGACGGACTGCTCGTCGATGTCGGCCACCAGTGTCGAGAGCGGCATCCTGCTGGCCAGCATCGCGGTCAGGCAGCGGTCTTTGGCCTTTGTCGACACCGAAACGGCGCGGCCTCGTGCCCAAAGATCGATCGCATCCTCGATGGTATGCACCGACCTGTCGGCCTTGGCGGGCTGCAGCGCCTGGACGGCGCGGCTGATTTCGTCGAGCCGCACAGCGATCGGGTGTTGCGGGACCTGGCTGGGATCTAGCGGAACAAACATGTCCGGCGTGCAATCAGGAGCAACCAAGATGTCGATCGGCCTGATCAGAGGTTCGCTAGGCTCTGACGGCTCGGATAGCTCTGACGGCTGTCTGATCCAACTCACTTTGCCCTCCTGTTTGCGCACCCGGTACACCGCCCCGTTGCGGTCCCGATAAACCCCCTTGCCCAGACGCTCAAAGCGACGGTTAGACAACTTTGGGTTAGACTGTCTAACCTGTCTAACCCGACTTGGCCGCGCCATCCTACGCGTATCTTCTTCATGACAAACTAGATAGATGGTGCGCGCTGCAGGGCTTGAACCTGCGACCCCTTCCGTGTGAAGGAAGTGCTCTTCCACTGAGCTAAGCGCGCGTGTATTCCCAGAAGACCGTTGAGAACCGTTGGTTTTCATGGTCTTGTGCGATTTTAACGAGGGCAGGAAGGTATCCCAATCCTGAAGCCTAGCAAGCCGAAAAACAGCAGAGGTCAGAACAAAAGTCAGAAAGGGACGTGCCTTCATGGCCGAGCAGGGAGTAGGAGTAATGCCCGATGGGGCCCAAACGGCGTCATCGACCATTACTACCGCGGCAAAAAGTCCTGGCGGCTCCTGGACGAAGGCATCATGGCGATCCGTGACATCCCCGACCCCATTGATCTTACCAAATGTCAGACCATCCGGCGCCAGGCCGCTCCTCCCGGCCAGCCCAACGTCGACCGGAGCGCACTGAAGGCCATCCTGGTCCGCCTTCGGTACCCGATCAGCTACCCGGAATTCGAGACTTTCGCCACGACCATCCAAATGTTCGAAGGCCTGGGACCGCACCAGCAACGTACCGTTCCAATTGCGGAGCAGTTGATGGGGGGCGGAAGCCGCCGCCTGACGCGATAACGACACTCAACGCCTGCGAGGGTGATCTGCTGGACCAGGACGTAGAGGTCATCGTCAACGCCTGGAGCCGAAATACTATCCCCTGGTGGTTACTCGTGCCACAGGGGGGCTTCCGGAGCCATCAAGCGACGCGCCGGATACGGCCCATTTCGCGATTTGGCGCGGCACGGACCGATTCCCCTTGGCGGCGCGGTCCTGACCGACGCGGGCCGGTTGCCCTTCCCGGCTATCATCCATGTCGTGTGGATCTGCATGCTGTGGCGCTCGTCGAAATGGGCAATCGAAGGGTGCGTTAATGGCCCGTTGGCCCTGGCCCAAGAAACGGGCTAACGTTCGATTGCTTTTCCTATCAAAGGGGCGGGTACCGGCGGTTGCCTGGTCTTCATGCGCGTCGCTCCGGTTCTTCATTTCGGCCTCCAGGCCTGCCGCCCCCTGGATATGCCATCCGAAGATCAAATTGCAGACCGGCAGTCCTCTTACCGCCTGCATCAGCCGTACGGGGTGCTCGGGGTCGGCCTGGAAGTGGCGTGTTCGTGCATCACTTTAACTTCGTTCGCTGCCCCGGATGCCGGGCCTGAGCGTTCGGCGGCCCGATCGTTTGCGATATCTCCGCTCCTTCTACGCGCCGTTTAAGCGTCGTAGAAAGCCAGCGCCCGCAGTCCGCCAGACCAGGGTTCGGATGGTCTGGCCAGGTGTCCGCAGCCGCGACAAAAAGCGGCTCAAGGGAGCCGTGTGGGGGGCGGGGTTAAATTCCCCCGCCTACCCGATTGGGTGTTGGGGGATTGCCGGTTAGCCATTTCGCAAGCCACCACTCCGCCACCGAGAATTGCCAGACGGCGCGGGATGCTTTTGACACTGGGGCTCAACGGGGCCCGCGCAACAGTCTCGGATCGGACGGTACGGGAGACATTGATTCGCGCTTCGTGGAAACGGACGATTTTGGACTGTCGCCGCAGAACCCTGCTGCTACGTTGCCTCCATGACCTCAAACGATGTGCGTGCCGCGAATGCTTGGTCGCGTCGCAGTTTTCTCCGGACGGCTGCCGCGGCGGTGGCTGGCGCGGGGATTTCCAACTCCCGCTCGTTCCTGGCCCACGCGCAACCCGTGGGGGATCGTCCGCCGCGGCTCGACGGAATCGAGGTGCTCAATCCCCGGGGGCGCATTCCGATCAGCTTCATCATTGATGACGCAACCTGTCTGGTGAACCTGAACAAGTTCGCCATCCCGCAGTTCGCGGCGGTACATCCCAATGGCGGCAACTATGCGCGCTACGATTGGCGCTCGTGGCCCGACGAGATCCCAGACGATTTCGTTCGCAAATTCGGTGAGTGGTGCGGCGAACATGGGGTCAAAGGGAAGTACAGCATCGTGCCCTACCCGGCTTGCGTCGGCCGGCTTGATCGGGAATTGCCGGGATGGACCCCGCGCCAGGTCGAGGCCAGCATCGAGTTGGTCCGCACACTGATGATGCCGAACTGGGACATCCACCCCGAGATGGTCACCCACACCCGCGTCATCGACACGCGGACGGGGCAGCCTTATCCCGAGCGCAGCCTGAGGTTTATGGAGAACTGGGATTGGACCACCGGAAGGTCGGTCGATGAGCTTACCGGTTATCAGACCTACGCCCTGCGCATCCTTAAGAATGTCGGCTTGACCTGCGAAGGAATCACCACCCCTGGCGGTTACGGCAACCGCGCCCGGCCGCAACTGGCCCAAGCCACACTCGAGTCCGTGCGCGATGTCTTCGGGGCCGAGATCCCGCACTACTTCCGCGATCTGTATGACGAGGGCGACCGCAGTGTTGCGCCCCTGGTGCAATACGCCAGCGGCCTCGACACTGAGGATCCCCGATGTGTGGTGTCGATCATCGGCTGCACCGCAGACTGGACAGGCGGTTGGGATAATACGACGCCCGCGGGCGCCGACAAGTTCATCACACCAGATGGACAAGAGGGACGCCTCGTCGAAGTCATCGCGCGCGGCGACCCGGCTTGTCTCGTAGCGCATTGGACTGGCCTGTGGTGGAACGGACAGGAGCTTGGTTTCAAGATCTTCCAGGAAGTCCTCCGTCGATTGCGGGCCCGCTTTGACCATCTCGCCTGGATGAAGCTGTCCGAGATCGCGCGATATTGGGCGGCGAAGGAGTTGACACGGATCGACCTTGACCACGACGACGTCGTGTTCCACGCCCCCTTTGCGGCGCCTTCATTCACTTTTCGGATCCCGTGGCGCGACAATGTCAGCGCCTACGTCTGTGACACCGACCCATCGATGCCCCTCCGCGAAGTTGCTACTATCACAGCGCTGAAGACCGGGACGTGGCTCAAAGAACCGGACGGCGTGGTCCTCTGCCTGGACCTGCCAAAGGGCCGCTCGCGCATCAAGGCGCATAGGTAGACGCCCTAATAACAAGACAACCTCAACAAGACAATCAAATTCGATACTAATACTTAATAATGATCCAGGTGCCGCCAGAACCCACCCGAACAGACCCTGACGGAAAGCAGGAATCGGAGGAGTTGCTGCCCCTTGGTCTACGCGGAACTTAGCCGGGTTGCCGCCTCCAAACTCGCGCACGAGAAGCCCGGTCAGACACTCCAACCCACTACCCTGGTGCATGAAGCCTGGCTGCGGCTCCTGAACTGCACCCATGCCACTGCATCCAGGCCGATTTCGAGCACGGCGCTGAAGTTCTGATGCGTTGACATCAAGACTTGGGATGATATGGTGACGTCGTGCGAACGACGCTTGATATCGATCCGGTCATACTGAGTGCGGCGAAAGATCTTGCGGGGCAGTCTCGGCGCAGCATCGGGGCGGTGATTTCTGATCTGGCGCGACTGGGTTTGGAATCGGGGAGAACTCAATCCGCGGACGGCTTGCGCAATGGCTTTCCAGTTTTCTCCGTTGCGCCAAAAACGCCCCCGGCGACATCGGAGACCGTGAAGCGACTTCTGGCTGATGAAGACCTGCCTGATTGACGTCAACGTGCTGCTGGCGATGGCCTGGCCGCACCATACGCACCACAACACGGTCCACGACTGGTGGCAGAAAGTTGGCCTGACCGAATGGGCCACGTGCCTGCAGACGCAGTTGGGCTTTGTCCGAGTGAGTTGCAATCCGCGATTCGCGGCGACGCCTGCGACTCCCGCGCGAGCCGCGAAGCTCCTCCAGCAAATGATTTCGCGTCCCGATCATCGGTTCTGGGGTGAGATTCCGGGGGCCTTGACTGATCCGGAACTGTTTCACGCCTTGTCCAGCGTGGCCACGCACGGCCAGGTGACAGACGCGTACCTGGCGGTCTTAGCGAGCCAGCACGGCGGACACCTGGTGACCCTGGACCGGTCATTGGTGGCACAACACCCGGAGGTGGCTCTGATGGTCGAGTAGGGGATGGTAGGGGATGGGGTCGCGTCTATTCATTATTCATTTGACGGGACGTGACGTAGGCGGATACGAGGGAGGCATGGCCAGACCGCTGCAAATAAAGGAAATTGGATGTTCGTATCATATCACGGCCCGCGGCAATGCGCGGCTAAAGGCCGCCGAAAGGACGCGCGGAGAGAAGTGGGAGGTGTTTCGAGATCGGCAGGGAGATACCGGAAGGGATCTGGTGTTGTATTTGGGGCGGCGGCGGCCTGAGCATCCGGGAGTTGAGCGAACGAGTGGAGATTGAGTCCACGAGCGCGGCGACGGCGGTGAGACGGTTTTCGGAACGGCGGAGAATAGACCGGACACTGTCCCGCCAAGTTGACGGCGCGACGGCCTAATTGCAAAATAAATAGACCCGACCCCTTTCCTTTCTTCCAAGGGCTGCGGAAGGTCGCAGACTGCCGCCGGTTGGTGGCCGTGCGCAAGCAGCTGATTCCAGCGTTCGGGCGTCGGACGACTCCACTTCCCTTCGATTGCCATCCTTTCCGGCGTGCGATACGTTTAAGCCCGCGAATGAAAATCCAGAACCTGACAATCGGTGTAAGTGTCAAGCATCCGAAGTACGGTGTTGGCACGGTCAAAAGCATCAGTGAGCAGACGGCGGACATTCGGTTTGATGACGCGACACGAACGATGGACCCGGTGCTGGGGGAACTGTCTCCGGCGGAAGCCTCGGTGGCGATCAGTGGTTTGGAGATTCCGCTCCAACAATTCGTGGAAACCTCGATTGAAACGCTCCTGACCCGTCTCGGGTACGAGAACCCCAACGCCGTCGTCGGTGGTCTTGGTGCGCGATGGCACAAGGGCAAAATGGTTTTGCATCCGGCGGACCCGACACTCCAGACCAAGGAGGTGGCGCTGGAAGTCTTCTTCCACAAACTCGTCGGAGTCCGAAATCAGTTGCGGATTTTGGAGCAGAAGATCAACGCCCATCCGAACCTGACCGATGGTGAGAAGATTGAAATGCAGCAATACATCACCCGGTGCTACGGCTCACTCACCACGTTCAACGTCCTGTTCACCAAACCACAAGACGACGGCTTCTGAGGACCGGATACCCAGCCGGGTTGTCGTTTTGCCCGCGCAAATCACAGCGCCGGACGGGGAGTTGGCTCGACGCTCAGTACCCGACGCAGTGCCGGCTTCCTTGAAGGCCGCGCCCGCGCCCGGTAAACTCGTATCGTGCGCCGAACTTTGTATGACTTTCTGCCCCGAGGGGAGGATCAGAGCAATTCGCTGCTCTTCGACCGCTTCCTCGAATACGTCGGAGCCCAGGGGTTATCCCTCTACCCGGCCCAGGAAGAAGCGATCCTCGAATTATTCGATGAAAAGAATGTCATCCTCAATACCCCGACCGGCTCCGGTAAATCCCTCGTGGCCGCCGCGCTCCATTTCAAAGCCCTGGCTCAAGGCCATCGCTCGATTTACACCTGCCCCGTCAAGGCGCTCGTCAACGAAAAATGGCTCGCTCTTTGCCGCGAGTTCGGTCCGGACAATGTCGGGCTCAGCACCGGCGACGCTTCGGTCAACCGTGACGCCCCGATCCTGTGTTGCACCGCCGAGATCCTGGCCAACCTTGCCCTCCGCGAAGGGGATCAGTGCGCCTTTCGCGATGCGGTGCTTGACGAATTCCATTACTACGCGGATCGCGATCGTGGCGTGGCCTGGCAGGTCCCACTGTTGACCCTGCCCGGGACGCGATTCCTACTCATGTCCGCCACCCTGGGCGAGACCTCGTTTTTCGCGGAAGAACTGACGGCGCTCAATGGCCAGAACACCGCCACCATCCAATCGCAGGACCGGCCCGTTCCCCTCGCATTCGACTATAACGAAACGCCGCTTGCCCAGACGCTCGAACGGCTCGCCTCCGAGGGAAAAGCTCCCGTCTACATCGTCCACTTCACCCAGGCCGACGCCGCCGAAAGCGCTCAAGCCTTTACCAGCATCAATGTCTGCACGAGGGACGAGAAACTCGCCCTGGCCACCGCCCTTGAAGGCTTCCGGTTCACCAGCCCCTACGGTCCCACCATCCGGACGTGGCTCAAACACGGCATCGGCGTTCATCACGCCGGACTCCTGCCCAAATACCGGGTTCTTGTCGAACAGCTCGCCCAGCGCGGCCTCCTCAAGATCATTTGCGGAACCGACACCCTCGGCGTCGGCATCAATGTCCCCATCCGGACCGTGCTCTTTACCCGGCTCTGTAAGTTCGATGGCCAAAAGACGGTCATTCTCAGCGCCCGCGACTTCCACCAGATCAGTGGCCGCGCCGGGCGCAAAGGATTCGATGACCGCGGTTGGGTGGTGGTCCAAGCTCCGGAACATGTGATCGAGAATCGTCAACTCGAAGAAAAATCATCCCGAAGCGGCAAGAAGTTCGTGAAGCGGAAACCACCCGACCGGAATTTTCTGGCTTGGGACAGGAATACGTTTCAGCGCCTCATCGCTGCGCCCCCGGAACGTCTCACGTCCCGGTTCCAGGTCACCCACGGCATGTTGTTGAACGTCTTAAGCCGGCCCGGAGACAGTTGCCGAGCCATGCGCCGGATCATCCGACGAAGCCATGAAACACCCAAAGCCAAGAAAGGCCATTATCGTCGAGCCTGGCAACTGTTCCGATCGCTGCTCCATCGCAAAATCATCGAATTCATCCCTCCGTCGGCCGACGGCACGTATCTCCGGGTCAACGTCGAACTCCAGGACGATTTCTCGATGGACCAGGTTTTGTCGTTGTATTTACTGGAAACCGTCCCGTTGCTGGATCCGACCGCCCCGGATTACCCCCTCGACCTGATCACACTCGTCGAGTCCATCCTTGAAGACCCCGATCTCATCCTGCGCCGGCAACTCGACAAACTCAAAGGCCAACGCGTCGCGGAGATGAAAGCCGAAGGTCTCGAATACGACGAACGCATGGACCAGCTCGAGCAACTCGAATATCCCAAACCCCGGCGCGAGTTCATCTATTCCACGTTCAACGCCTTCGCCGACCGGCACCCCTGGGTCGGGCAGGAGAACATCCACCCGAAATCCATCGCCCGCGAAATGTTCGAGTCCTTTCGGTCGTTTGCGGATTATGTTCGCGATTATGATCTTCAGCGGGCCGAAGGCCTCCTCCTCCGGCATCTCTCGGGCGTCCATAAAGTCCTGACCCAGACCGTGCCCGACACTGCCAAGACCGATCCGGTCCGCGAACTTGAACTTTATTTAGGCACCATGATCCGGCAGGTCGATTCCAGTTTGCTTGACGAATGGGAACGACTCCGGGACCCGCGCTATCAGTCCACCGCCGCCAAGCCGGCCCCTGCGCCGGTCCAACCAGTCGCTCCCTCGGATGTCACCCAGGACCATCGCGCGTTTACTGCCACGATCCGCACCCGGATCTTCATGTTCCTTCGCGCTTTGGTGACCGGGGATCCCGAGGCCGCGCTCGCCCTGCTCGAATCACCGGCCGATCGCGATGGCACGCCCTGGACCACGCAAAGGTTATCGGCCACGATCGAGGCTTACCTGTCCGAGCGTAGTCGGCTTTGCCTCGATCCCAACGCCCGCAATTTGCGGCATACTTACGTTCAAAAGGATGAGCCCACCCAGTCCTGGCACATTCAACAGATGCTCATCGATCCCGAGGAGCACAATGATTGGGTCGCCGAATTCCACGTCGACCTGTCCAAATCTCGCGAAACCGGCGACCCGGCCCTCCAACTCCGCCATCTTGGCCCGCTTGTGGGCGAACAGGTTTGAGCTCCCCCGCTGCAGGGCTTTCTAATCCTCCGGACGTTCCCCCGCCGGCGCCATCTTCACCAGCTTCGGATCGAACCGGGCGAGCACCTCAACCAGGTCCGCCTGGGCCGCCATAACCCGGTGAATATCTTTGTAAACGCCGGGCACTTCATCGAGTCCCGCTGAGATGAGTCTCACACCACGATCCTTCAGGATGCGGTTGACCTTACCCCACTCGAACGTCTCTTTCGCTTTGCTGCGGCTCATCAACCGGCCCGCACCATGCGACGCTGATTTCAGCGAAGCTTCGTTTCCTTTGCCGCGGACGAGGAATCCCGGGGATGCCATTGAGCCGGGAATGATGCCGAGGACTCCCACGCCGGCCGGGGTCGCCCCTTTGCGATGCACGACCACTGCGCGTTCCCGGCCGTCGATGATGTGACGTTCTTTCCAGGCGAAGTTGTGGTGGTTTTCGACATCCAACAGCACGTTCAACCGGAGGTGGCGGGCGATATGCCGATGGATCAGTGAGTGATTGGCCGCCGCGTATCGTCCCATGAGGTCCATTGCAGCCCAATATTCGAGGCCGACCTCGGAATCAAGCGCCAACCACGACAGGTGCTTGTGTTCCTTGGCCAACTCCGGGTGCTCGGCCAGCGCGAGCTTGCTGTAGTGATCGCATACGGCCGCCCCGGTTCCCCGGCTGCCGCTGTGGCTGAGCAACGCCACGTATTCGCCGGCAGGCAATCCGGCAACATTCTGGTCGCAGGTGAAAATGCCAAACTCAACAAAATGATTTCCGCTTCCGCTGGTGCCAAGTTGCGACCAGGCACGATCCTTGTTCTGTCGGGTGATCGGGCTGATATTCCAGTCCTCCTCCAGCACTTCGTGCTCACGGCGTTCCTTAAAGGAAGAACCCACACCGAATCGCGTCTCGATCTCGATCGCCCGGATTAACTTCTCGCGTTGTCTTTCAAGTTCGCGCAGCGGCAGATCCAACACGGTAAGCTTCATCCGGCAAGCGATGTCCACTCCGACCGCGTAAGGGATTACGGCGTTGACGGTCGCTAAAACCCCGCCAATCGGCAGGCCGTAGCCCAGATGCGCGTCGGGCATGAGGGCTCCTGCCACTGCCACTGGCAACTGGCAAGCGCGGGCCATCTGGTGGACGGCCTCGGGTTCCAGGTCTTCGCCCCACTGTCGCCAGTCGGCGGGAACTTCGCGGATTTGACGCTGGCAGCGAATCAACGACTTCGCAAACTCGCCTCGCATTGCGTCGTCAACGAATAGACCGGGCTTGCGCACCACGGCTTCGACCTCCCCGGCAAGTGTTGATTTATCGAGTCCTTTGAGGATGTAGCGGGAGATGAATTCAATGCCACGCCGAGTGGGTTCGCCTGGCGGCACGCCTAATCGGATCAGGTCTTTCGTATTCATGGCTGCTTTCCTTTTCGGGCAGGGGTCCAGAGTCGCGGTGCCGCTAGACTCTGAAAAGCGAATTCGGCACAGCCGCCTCCACCCGCGATGCGTAGAAAGCCCGCAACCGTCATTGACCGATCGGCCGGGCGTCCCTACGCTGTAACCTGGCATTGCCAGCCAGGTCCGGCCTATTGGCCGGGCAACATCGTCGCAATAGGAAAACAACCGACGGAGTCTGCATTCATGGAATACGAGATTCAGCAATTGCTGCAACAGACTCCCGGAGTGCTTTATTCCGTGAAAGAAGTCGGGCGGCACATCGATCGCGACCAATACAAAGAGAATCCCGGTTGGGCCCGGCCTTTCCTCGAATCTTTGCTGCGGCAACGGACCATTCGGGTGGACGAGAATGGCCACTTCTATTTTCCGGTCCGGCACAAGCTTGGCGAAATCAAATGACGCCGTTTGTGCCTCCGGGTCCCTTTAAAGAAACAGCTGATCCAAAATCTATCTTCCGTTGTGAGGGACGAGTCTTATTTCCATGCTCCGAAAACTCCGCTGGTCAGGATCGGGCAGTTCTTTGCATGGCACACCGTCGACGCGCTTGGCGCCGTCGTCGCTCAGCAATAGAAAATCGTCGGCACCAGAGCCCGGGAAGTATACGACCGCTTCGGCATTGAAATCCTTCAGGTCAATTTCCCGCACTCGCCATGGTTTCGTCCCCGGGCCAGACCACCGGTAAATCCGGGATTTGCCCCGGCCATCAGCCGACCCGGCCACAATCACATAGTCAGTTCCACTCCAGGTAATCTCGCGGATCCCGCGTCCGGCAAGATCCAACCGTTCCACCTCTCCGAGCAGTGCAGGACGTCCTTTGATCACTTCGGAGGGATTGCGAAGCCGCACCAACACTGCACGTCCACCGGGGATAGGATTTCGAAATCCGATCCACAATGTACCCTCCAATCCGGAAGCTAGACCCTCGATGTTCAATGCTCCCTCGGCTTTGGGAGCTTTTCGGCTCGCCTTCGACAGGTTTAGATCGCGCAACTCAGGGTCGTTTGCCAAATCATCGGACAGATGCCGGTATGGACGGCCGATCGGCACCAAACGCTGCTGCGCCCCGTCCCGTTCGATGGCCACGGCGAAGAAACGATGCCGGCTTTCGCGCGATTCACCCTCCTTGTTCCGTCCGTGCGAGGTGATCCAATAAATCACGTCCCCCACCCTGGCGGCGCCTTCAATGTCCGTCTCCGGATGCGCCGGGTTCACCTCGAGAAAGGGCGATAGATCCATGGCCCAAACTGCGGGCCCCGATTCGTTCTTGCGATAGACCCGCAGTTGGTTGTCCTCATCATTCGCGACGACAAAAGCTCGTCGGTCCAGAGCGACCGCCGCCGACGCATCGCACATTCCCACATGGACATTGGCCTCTGATACCAGTGCTTTGCGGGATTCGCCGCGGCATTCCTGAGAAAGCAGCAGACCCAATGCAACAAAACAGACCTGGCAACTGCCAATGGTTCTGATACGGATATCCACGGCCGGTTTGGCCGTTATTTGGACTTCAGCGCCCGCTCGACGGCATCGATCACTTCCTTGGAATCCGGAGTTGTTTTGGGCTCGAATCGAGCCAGGATTTTGCCATCTCGACCGATCAGGAACTTTCCAAAATTCCATTGGATTTCGCCTGGAAATGGTGAAGCGGTCCCGGTCAGGGCGGTATACAGCGGGTGTTGCTGCTCCCCCTTCACATGCAGCTTGTCGTACAAGGGAAAAGTGACGTCATAATGGGTCGAGCAGAATTCTTTAATCTGCGCGTTGTTCCCCGGTTCCTGGTTCGCGAAGTCATTGCAGGGAAAGCCCAGGACGACCAATCCCTGGTCTTTATATTTCTGATAAAGTTCCTGCAATGCCTGGTATTGCGGCGTCAAACCGCACTTGGAAGCCACGTTCACCACCAGGAGGATCTTCCCCTGATGTTCTTTCAAGGAAGTGGAATTGCCGTCGATATCCTTTAAGGGGATATCGTAGAGGGACGTTGGGGCGGCCATCACGACCGCGGCAGTGGCCAAGCCAGCCAGAAAGGTTTTTATAGTTTTCATTCCCCTGCATTATGTTCGCCGAGGGTTCTTTGTCAATTCGTTCGCTCGCCCTTCAGCCAAAGCACCTCGTATGGCCGTAAGCAAAGGAGGCGGCCATCGGTCTCTTTCGGGCCGCCAAACACGCAGCGCGCCTCCGCCAAAACTCCCGAAGATATCGACGGCCACTCTAATTGTGCCCCCGTTGCCTTGAGATTATGCACGCACCAGACCTCGGTGCGGGAATCCCGTTCACCCCGGCGGATGATCAGCATCCCCGGCTGAGGTGCGGCAACGGTCTGCGCTGCGGAGGGCGCGAACGCCGGTTCCTGGCGGCGCGCTCGAAGCATGCCACCGAACTCGCCATATATTCGGCTCCGAAGAGAACGAGGTTGATTGAGCTCCCGTTCGAGTTCCCGCAAATCCAGCTTTGCCCGGTTGATGCGGCGAGCCAAGCCGCTCTGTTTGGCGGCTTCGCGATCCCCGCGCGAGCCCAATAGTGAATGGACGTAGATGCCGGGGACTCCTTTGAGCGTCAGCAAAATCGATTGGGCGCACAGGAATCTCGCGATTTGCAAATCTTCCGATTCCTTGCCACCAGGGTCGGAAAGAGCATCGAAAAAGTTGATGTTCAGTTCATAAGGGCTCTGCGTGCCGTCCGGGTTAGTCTTAAAGGATACGAGACCCTGGTGCGCGATCGCGTCTCGCACAAGGGCATCGATCTGGTCGGGCGCGAGGATCCCTCGTGCGGGGTTCAATCCGATGCCATCATGCGATGCCAGGAAATTGAAAAACGTCACGTGGTCGGAGGGGAGGGACAGTTCTTGCGCCCAGCATGCGAGGCGAGTGGCATCACCTGTGCGCAGGGTATGCAAGACCAGCGGTGGCAAGGCGAAATTGTAAACCAACTGGGCCTCATTCGTGCCATCGCCAAAGTATGAGATATTCTCGGCGTGCGGGACGTTCGTCTCGGTGATCAGCCGGACTCCGGGGGCACTTTGGTCGAGGAGCGCCCGCATCAACTGGATGACGCGGTGAGTCTGAGGCAAATGAATGCAGGGGGTGCCCAACTCCTTCCACAGATAAGCGATCGCGTCCAACCGGATCCAGCGCGCCCCGCGGGCGACATAACCGAATAACACCTCAACCAGCCGCAGCAACACTTCGGGGTTCTTGAGATTCAAGTCCACTTGGTCCGGGCTGAATGTCGTCCAGACTTTCAAGGTTCCCCGTTCCGAGGTGAACGGAGTGATCAATGGCAGCGCTCGGGGGCGAACGACTGCCCTCAAATCGGGATCGCCTTCGACCGTCACAAAAAAATCCGCGAACTCGGGATCGCCCGCACAAAACCGGATGAACCATTCGCCCTGAGCGGAGGCGTGATTGAACACCGCGTCGAACATGAGATCGAACTCCGCGGACAATCTTGCGACGTCGCTCCAATCCCCCAACGCTGGGTCCACGGCGGAAAAGTCCTTAACGGAAAACCCGTCGTCGGAGGAATAGGGATAGAAAGGGAGGAGATGCAGGGCACTGACGAGATCGCGCCACCAGGAAGTCCCGGCGGTCTCCAAGGTTTTGAGGGGGGCGATCCCCGGTTCACGGATTTGATCGCCATAGGTGATCAACATGACATCGCCGGCGCTTAGCGGGCGGACGTTCGCGTTCCCAACCAGGAAACGATACCGGTCAAGCAGGTTGTCCAGTCGGGTGTGTACGGCGGGCGCGTCGCGAAGTCCGTACAACGCCTCCAAATGATCCTGCATGGTCGGCCGCATACCCGGTCATTCTCGACCATAGCCACTTGAAACGCGAGAATTGCTCTCGGCCGCGAGCTGGGGGGCGTGGCCGATTGAAGCGGTATGGGAGCGCCCTTGAATCAGGCGGCACAATGGGCTTAACTCGCATGCTATGGCACAAAGACGACTCGCCATCAAAGTCCGCACAGCAGAGCGACAGGATATATTGGCGCTGGTCGAGTTAAACCGAGCCGCCTATCCCGTCCTCAGCAACGAGAATGTGGTTTGGGGCGAATCCCACCTGAGAAGTCATCTACTGCATTTTCCGGAAGGGCAACTGGTGGCGGAGGTTGACCATCGGATTGTGGGTGCCGCCGCGTCGCTGGTGGTTGATCTGGGGCCGGATCCTCTGCGTTGGCACACCTGGTCAGGCATTACCGACAGCGGCTACTTCACCAACCACAACCCCCAGGCGGACACGCTTTACGGAGCTGATGTTTACGTGCATCCGGACCTCCGCGGTCGGGGAGTCGGCGCCGCATTGTATCGGGCCCGCCGCGAACTCTGCCAACGACTCAATAAACGCCGAATCCTCGCCGGTGGCCGGCTTTGGAACTATTCGGAACATGCGGACACGACATCGCCCGAGGAATACGCTCAACGCGTCGTGTCCGGGGAATTCAAGGATTTGGTGCTCAGTTTTCAATTACGGGAAGGGTTCGTCCTCCGGGGTGTAATGCCTCACTACCTGCGCGATCCGCGTAGCCACAATTACGCGAGCCTCCTCGAATGGTTGAATCCGACCTACACCTCGTCGCCTTCGGGCCCTCGAAAGGTTCGCGTCGCCTGCGTGCAATATCAAATGCGGAAAGTGAAATCGTTTGCCGACTTCGCCCGGCAGACAACTTATTTCGTCGACGTCGCCGCAGATTACCAGGCGGATTTCGTCCTCTTTCCCGAGCTCTTCACCGTCCAACTCCTTTCCCACACCGGCGCGCGTACTCCCCAGGAAGGGATGAAGCGCCTTTCGGAATACACCACAAAACTGGCGGAGCTCCTGAGCCGCCTGGCCCAACGGTTTGGCCTGACGCTGATTGGCGGTAGTCACCCCCAATACCAGAATGGCCGGCTGGAGAACGTCTCGCACATCTGCCTGCCTAACGGGTCTATCATCCTGCAACCCAAACTCCACATCACCCCCAATGAACGGCGCTGGTGGGGGATCAGTGGGGGCGATACGCTCAGCGCCATCGAAACTCCCAAGGCGAAGATCGGCGTGCTTATTTGTTATGATATCGAGTTTCCTGAAGCCGCCCGTTACCTGGCCGACCAGGGCGCCGAGATTATTTTTGTCCCCTTCTGCACCGATACGCGCCAGGGCTACCTCCGCGTCCGATATTGCTCACAGGCCCGGGCGATCGAGAATCAAGTCTATGTCGCCCTCGCCGGCAACGTGGGCAACCTACCCGACGTGGATAACATGGATATCCAATATGGACAGGCCGCGGTTCTTTCGCCTTCTGATTTTCCGTTCGCTCGCGATGGCATCGCCGCCGAAGCCGACTCCAATGAAGAAACGCTCCTGGTTTGCGACCTGGATCTGGACGATCTCCACCAATCCCGCGGCGGCGGCAGCGTCACCCCGAGATTGGACCGACGATCCGATATGTTCCAATTGATCTCGAAACTTTCCATTCCGGCGCCTCCCAAGAGCGAGGGGCCACTGGGGGATCAGCCCGAGTTTGGATCCGGGGTGGCGGAGGGGATTTAATCAATCCATGGTATCCCCGGCGCCGGGTGCTACGCGCTTTGTGACTCGAAGGCGCGCTACCCGGGGCCCATCCAACTCTTCGACCTTGAGGTTGAAGTGGCCTATTTGGAGTTCTTCGCCGGCCTTGGGGAATCCGCCGAGCCGGTGAGTGACCCAGCCGCTGGTAGTCGTAATGCCTTCCTCGTGGAGCGGTTCTTCAACCAGTTCGGCCAATTCGTGCAACGGCAAAATGCCGTCCACGTCCCAGGTCCGATCGTCGAGTTGCTGCACCTGGGGTTTTTCCTGGTCGAACTCATCCTGGATCTGGCCGACCAACTCCTCCAGGATGTCCTCCAGGGTAACCATCCCGATGGTGCTGCCATATTCGTCGACAACGATGGCGAGATGGAGTTTGCGATCGAGGAACAATTGCAGCAAACGCTCCAGCCGCGCCGACGCGGGAACATAAATAAGCTTACGCGCCACCGGCAATAATTCCACCGCCGTGCGCGACTTGAACCGCATGGCGTACAGATCCTTGATGTGCACCACGCCCTGGGTGCGGTCCAAATCGCCATCCTGGCAGAGCGGAAACCGGGAATATCGTGTCTTTTCGGCTATATCCAGACACTCGGTCAGACTCTGATCGGTGGAAATCGCCACGATATCCCGCCGCGGCTGCATGACTTCGCGCACCACGCGATGCCGGAGATCGAGCGCGTTCAGAAGGATTTCCTTGCCCAGGGCGGAACCGCCGGACCTTTGGTGCGTCGCGGCGAACAACAGTCGCAATTCCTCCTCGGAATGGGCATGTTCGCTCTCGCCGGCAGCAGAAATACCCAACTGGTGCAACAACCAGATCGAGGCCCGGTTCAGAATCCAAATGAACGGATACGACGCGCGGTGGAATCCCTCCAGTGGCAGCACCACCCAGAGAGTCGTCGGCAGAGGTTTCTGAATCGCCAACCATTTGGGCGCCTGTTCCCCCGCGGAGATGTGAAGAAACGTCAGGATGGAAAAGCCCACGGCAAACGCGATGGTTTGACGAGCCGTCATGGACTCAATCTGGAGCCACGTCATTAAAGGTTGCAGCAACGCCTCGAACACCGGCTCTCCCACCCAGCCTAATCCCAGACTCGCGAGGGTAATTCCCAGTTGGCACGCACTGAGTGATGCGTCCAGGTTCCCCACCACCCGTCGTGCTATGCGCGCCCTTCGGTTTCCTTTGGCGATCAAAGGGGCGAGCTGGGTATCCCGGACTTTGACCAACGCAAATTCGGCCGCTACGAAAAACCCGTTCAGCAGCACCAGGATCACTACCCCGAGCAGCTTCAGGAGGATGGCGGCCCAGGCTTCCATGTCACTGGGTCAATTCGCCAAAAATGAACTGGAGAAAATCGTGCAAACTCACTAGCCCAACCTCGCGTTGTCCGGATCCAAGCACCACCCCCAAACGCTGGCCACTGCGCTGCATTCTCTTCAAAGCCATCTCGAGGTTCATTTCCTCGCTCAGGTACAAAGCCGGCTGCAGAAAATCACCGGCCGGTCGCGCCCCATCCGCGTCGCCCTGATACAGTAGCCGCTTCAGACTAACGATCCCAGCCACTCGACGATTCTTTCCGTCACCTTTCCGCCAGACCGCAAGACGGGTCAGCCCTTTTTCGCGGCATAACCGCAACACCTCCGCCATGGGCGTGTCGACGTCCACCGCCACGACCTGGCTCATCGGCGTCGCCAGCTGTCCGACCCGCAATCCCGGCAAGTCCAGGACCCGATTGATCATCCGGCGTTCTTCGCCGGTCAATACCCGTTCCGACTCTTGGATGATCAACCGCAATTCCTCCCGATTCCCGATCAAGCGGGCGGTCGACCCTTGAGCGCCGCGAAGAAACCACCCGGCGACACTGCTCACCAGCCAGACGACCGGTCTGAAGGTCGAATGCACAATCTGAAAGAGGCGCACCAGGCTCAGGCATAATCGATTGGGATAGGTCCGAAACAACATTTTCGGCAATAAATCCCCCCAGCTGTAATACAGGAGCAATGCCGTTAGAAAAACCCCCAGGCCGAGCCACGGCCGGTGCGGGAACGAAATAAGAACCTGCCACACCACGAGACTCACAAAAGTGAACATTGCCACCGTGTTTCCCACCAGGATCGTCCAGAGCGAATCCTCCGGTTTCTCCATGAAATCCTGCAGCAGCCGTGCCCGTGGTTTGCCCTTGCGCACCCAATGCCGAATCCGGATACGGCTTGCGGCAAGTAGCCCGGCCTCCATTCCCGACATGAAGAATGAGAGCAGACTCGCCCCAACCAGTACCAGAATGCTCAGCGTCCAGTCCGACATCCTACCGACCTCCCTTTCGGCTGACGACCTCCACCAACAACTCGCGCACCCGACGCTCATCCACCACCGTGGCCGTCAATCGCAATCCCCCCACCACGGCGCTTTCCCCCTGGGCCGGCACGACCCCCAGGGTGGAGGTCAACAACCCTCCCATCGTTTCCACTTCGTCCACCTCGCCCAGCTCGGAATATTCCCGGGAGAAATCGTCGATGCGCGTATTGGCATTCAACCGCCATCGTCCCTCTTCCAACTTCTCGATGAGAAAGCCCGCCTCCGGTCCTTCGCCACGGATCTCGCCGATGGTGGCCTCCAGGAGATCTTCGAGGGTTACCAGTCCGGCGGTACCTCCAAATTCGTCGAGCACTATGGCCATGCCCCGGCGTTGCCGCTGCAAACTGGCTAACAATCGCAGCAAGTTCATGCTCTCCGGCACAAAGGACGGAAACTCGATCGCCTCCGCGAGATCCACTTGCGGATCGAGCAGCAACGTCCGGGTATTCAGGATCCCCACGATTGTGTCCGGGGTTTCGTCATATACCGGCAACCGACGATGTTTAAATCGGCGGGCGGCCTCGATCATTTCCTCAATCGACAAGTCATCCGAGATGCACGACATCTGCGATCTCGGCTGCATCACATCCCGCGCCGTCCGCCGGTCCAGCCGAATGATCTGCAGAAGAATTTCCATCTCGGCCTGGGCGATCGCACCCTCCTGGCACGCCAGCTCCAGCAGTTCTCGATACTCCTCGTCTGAAAGTTCGGGCGACTTCTGCACCGTCCGCACCGCGACCATCCGCAGCAACAGAGTGTTCGCCGCCTGGGCAACCCGCCGCATGGGCCACGTCAACGCCTGCAGCAAAACCATGGGAGTCGCCACCCAGACTGACCATCGCTGCGGCGCGCGAACCGCCAGGGTCTTTGGCACCACCTCGCATATGACCAACACCACCACGAACAAGCCCACCACCACGGCTGCTTTCAAACCCCAGGACCAGCTCCTGCCGAACACTAACCAGAAGGAAAGTCCGATCAATCCGCCGTTGCTGAGCACATTTCCCAAAACCAACGTCCCCAGCAATTCCCACGGCTCCGCCAGCAACCGGGTTACCCGCGCCCCCTGCACCGGCGCTCGATCGATCAATTGACGGGTCTGCCACTTGCTCAAAGCGAATAGTGCCGACTCCGCCAGGGCAAAAAAGCAACTCGCCAGCGCCAGTATCAACAGCCCGCCTATGACGCACCACAACCACACATCCGGAAGACTAGGATCATCCCGATAGGCGCGAAAGAAAAACCTGCCTGAGTTCGCAGCCCGGAAATTTCACAGGTGAAATGCGGATCTGGGAGGGTTTTGACCGGACCGCGCATGCCGTCCACCGGCGCCCGTCAATTCAGCGCGACGCCATGACGGATGAAGGTGGGGACATCGAGGTCCTCACCACGGTAAATGGTGGGTTCACTTTTTTCGAAGCGACCGCGCGACACGATCTCGAGGGGCAAAACTCCCTGTTGCAATCGTTGTCTTCGGCCCGGCAAATGTTGGATCGCAAACGGACCCGGGGGATTCTCCTGGTGCACGGACGACGACACGGGCGGCCCCGTCCTGGAGGCGGGTTGCCGTGTCGCCTCCCGGGGCAAATCTCGCATCGAGTTTCTTTCCTCGGTCGATTCCGCAGAGGGATGAGGAATGGCGGCGACGTCAGGCCTCGGCAGGTTGGAGGAAGGCCGGCTGGCAATGAGGGTGATGTAAAGTCGATCGGCCACGGCTTCTTCGATGGCCGTGCCAGCGATGATGTGCGCCCCTTCTGCATGGCGCCGCACCTGTTCCAGAACTCGGCTCACTTCGGCTATGCTTAAGCTCGGCCCACCCACCAGGCTGACCAGGAGGGATTCTGCCTCGGCCAGCACTTGACCCTCGCCCAACAAGGGATGGTGGATCAGCCGCTCCACCAGCTCGCGGGCCCGGTTTGCACCCGCTGCCTCCGCAGTCGCCAGGGAACTTTCCGAATGGCACCCTCGCGTCACGGCGCACAAATCACCAAAATCGACGCGGATCAGAGAAGGGCAGGTCAGCAATCGCCAGATGCTGCGGACTGCCTCCTCAACGTAACGGTTAATGATGTCAAACGCCTCGACCACGCTGGTGTTCTCATCGATCAGTTTCAGCATCCTCTGGTTCGAAACGCATACCACGCTGTCCGCCTGCATCTTGATCCGTTCCAGCGCCTCTTGGGCCTGTTGTTGGCGCCGATCACCTTCCCACTCGAATGGCAACATCAGCACCCCCAACACCAATGCGCCCGATTTCTTCGCCAACTGGGCGATCACGGGAGTCGCCCCGCTTCCCGTACCGCCTCCCAAGCCTGCCACCAGCATGACAACATCGCTCTCCGCGCAATAGTCCCGCAATGAACCACTGTCCATTTCAGCCGCCACTCGACCTTGCTCCGGGTCGCCCCCGGCGCCCAAGCCCCGCCGCAACTTGCCCGCCAATACCATTTTCTCCGGGATCTCAGCCCGTCCCATGAGTCTTGCATGTGTGCCTACACCCACGAAACGGACTCCGGCGACGCCGATCCTTGCCAAGTTACCCACTGCATTGCATCCGGCATTACCAATTCCGAACACAATGATTCGCGGCTGGGCGATCAAGGGACCTTCGCGGTCGGGTTCTTTGTTTTCATTCATGAGCAGCCTTCGATTACAGGCCGCCTTGTTCCCGCCGGAACAGGGCGCCCAAACGTCCACGAAATCCCATGCCGGCACCCTCCTTGCGTCGTCGGTGGCGAAAAGAGCCATACTTCACCAACCCCAGAGCGGCGGCAAATTCAGGTTGGTCCAGTGCGGACTTCAGGCCACTGATCGAGGTGGTCTTGCCAATCGCGACCGATAGACCGAGCACACGCTCGGCAAGTTTCTCGATCTGGGGGATGCGCGCACATCCGCCACACAGAAAAGCCCCTGCCCGAAGATACGGAGCCAGGCCTGCCTGCGTGATCTCGCAGGCGATCAATTGGAATATCTCCTCCAATCTCAACGACATGATTCGCTGCAGGTGTTCCAGGTTTACCGTTCGTTCCATGAAACCGCGTTCGGCCCCGAGCGTCACAGTCCGGCCGCGCGCTTCTTCATCCACCAGCGCGCTTCCGTAATCGATCTTCAAACGCTCGGCGCCGCTTAAGGGCACTTTGAGTCCATACGCCAAATCGTTGGAAACATGATCCCCCCCCACGGCGAGCACTCCCGTCTGCTTGATGATCCCGTCGACGCAAGCGGCATATTCAGTCGTTCCTCCCCCCACATCGATCACCAGTGCGCCCATTTCCTTCTGCTCGTTGCTCAACAGCGCAATGGAGGAGGAGAGCCCGATGAACACGATGTCCTCCACTTCCAGTTGCAGATTCTTCACTGCCCGGATTGGGTTTTGCAGCCGGTTGAAATTGCCGTGAATCACGTGCACGTCCACTTCGAGGCGTGCCCCCAACATCCCCACCGGGTTTTGAATTCCATCATGGCCATCCACCCGGAAATGCTGGCGAACGACGTGCACGACGTGGTTCTCCGCCGGCAGGTTGATCGCCTTCGCGTTCTTGATGACATCCTGCACGTCGTCCTCTGCGATCTCCCGGTCTGCCGAAACCACCGGATGCACCCCGTGATTATTGAATCCCCGCAAGTGATTTCCGGTTACCCCCAAATAGACGCTCCGGATTTCGACATCCGCCATCTGCTCGGCCTCAACGATCGCATTCCGCATGTCCTCGCCGGCCAATCCGGCGTCCACGATCTCCCCCTTTCGCACGCCGCGCGAGCGAGCCTGGCCCAGGCCAATGATGGTGAGCACTCCGTTGGCGTTGAGTTCGCCCACGACGGCACAAACCTTCGAGGTCCCGATTTCCAATCCAACAATCACCGACGAAGATTCAAACATGGCGTTTGTTTTGAAGCGCCGGGACCCAGGGTGACCACGCCGGGCTTTCCCCCGGCCCAACCGCGTCCAGAAAGGTCACCGGCGAGTTGTTCGTGATCGACAAATCCAGTGACTGAATGATTTTCCCCTGTTTCCGGCCCAACTCGTGGACGTGCCACCACCGGCGAAACTGCTGTTCCGCCCGGCCATGGCCGAATGTGATCAGACTGCCCTGGCTGGTCTGTACCTGGAGCACCTCCGGGATCGAAACATCGATGCTCCGAATATCCACCAATCCCGCCATGGGCGAGCCCTTGAAGCGGGCCACCCAATCCAGGGCCGACATCACGGGTGCCAGAGTAATCTCCCGCCCGGGCCGCAATTCCCGTCCTGGAATGCCCCGTACAATGGGTAAGCGCAATCCCGCCGACGCCAGCGAGTATCCCCAGGCCTCACCGCTATTCCAGCCGAACAAGAATCCGTCCCGATCCAGAAAATAACTCACAATCCGGGTGTCCTCCCCTATGCCCCCGGCCTGCGGAGCCAGCACGCGCGCAAGCGGCTCCCGTTCCGACACTCGAATTCGCAGGGTATTGGGCGGGATACGTTCCACCGCTGCAGTCCTGATCAATGGCACCAACTCCAAGTTCCGTTTCACCCGGGCCAGGTCCAATCCCAGAAGATTCTCCCCCGCGTGCACGCCGCTCCAGCGCAGAATCTCCGCCCTCGGAATGGCGCCTTCGCCTTCGATTTCGACGGTGCGAACCGCAAACGCACGGTTCTCGAAGACCAGCTCACGCAATACCCATTCGCCTCCCCGCCATATCACGAGCAGGCCCACCACGGTTCCCAACGCCACCACCGTCGCCAAAAAAACCATCCGCAGACGGGCCCGCCGCTGACCTCGCAGCCGGAGCTTCACGTGGAGCACGTTCCGTTTTCTGAGCCGCCGATTGCGCGTAGCTTTCCTGATCCCCATAGACTCAGCTCTTTCGGGCCGCCGACCGCTCAAGCGCCAGCTCCAGCATCCGCTGGCAGAGTTCGGGAAAATCAATCCCCATTGCCGCCGCCGCCTTGGGCAACAGGCTGGTCGCAGTCATTCCCGGAAGGGTATTGACCTCCAGGACCAGCGGTTGGCCATCCTCCCGCACCATGATGTCCACCCGTCCATAATCGCGCCCACCCACCGCCTGGAATGCGTTCATTCCGCTCATCTGAATCCGCTCGGTTGTGAAGCGGTCGAATGGCGCGGGGCACAAATAATCGGTGGCCCCGGTTGTATACTTGTTCTCATAGCTGTACCCACCTTGCCGGGGGCGAATCTCCACGACCGGCAAAGTCTCACCCGCCAGAATCCCCACGGTCACTTCCCGCCCGCAAATCCGTTCTTCCACCAGCACCGCGGTATCGTGCTTCAGAGTCTCGCTCACGGCTTCATGCCAGTCTTCCACACGATCCACAAAATGAAGTCCCACACTTGATCCCTGTCGGACGGGTTTGACCACCACGGGCGGAAGCCAGCCCAACGGAAAGCCCGCGCGAAGCGACTCCACCACGGTGAACCTCGGGGTGGGCACCCCGAATACGAGACAACGCCGTTTGGTCTCCACCTTGTCGAATGCGATCCGGCTGGAGGCGGCGTCACAGCCCGTAAAGGGCACGCCCAGTTCTTCCAATCGCTGTTGGACCATGCCGTCTTCTCCGTAGGTCCCATGTAACGCTAAAAAAACGACATCGCATCGCTCCGGCAACCGCCAGTCTTTCCGGGATGGATCCACCCAGGAAACGCCATGCCCCAACCCGAGCAATGCCAGTGACACGGCCTTTCCCGAAGCGAGCGAGACCTCGCGCTCCGCCGATGGCCCCCCCAGCATCACTGTGACATCCAGGGCGGTCATTCCATCTCCCCCACAATCTCCATTTCCGGCTCGAGTTCGATCCCTCGTTCCGTCCGCGCACGTTCCTGGATCAAAGCAATCAACCGTAAAACGTCACCCGCCTTCGCTCCTCCCTCATTTACGATGAAATTACCGTGCACCTCGGAGATGACCGCGCCTCCCATCCGGAGACCCTTCAGGCCCAATTCCTCAATCAGCCTGCCGGCCGGTATGGCCGGAGGATTCTTGAAAACACAGCCCGCGCTCGGTGCTGCAGGTTGCGACTGCCAGCGCTTCTCGTTGAATGCCTGAGTCCGTTCCTCGATCTCTTTCCGCTCCGAGGCCTGCCCTCGCAATACTGCCTTCAATGCCAACCTGGTTCGAAGGAAGTCACAACGGCGATAGACGGCCCCCATCTGAGAACCTCCCCATTCGGCGACCTCACCTGTCGAGTCCATCACCCGCACCGATTCCACGATCTCGAACATTCCGGAGCCCATCGCCCCGGCATTCATCCGGAGCGCGCCCCCTACCGTTCCCGGTATTCCCTCAAGGAATTCGAAGCCCGCGATCCCCGCGCGTCGCGCCTCGGTGGCCACCTTTTTGAGTCTTGCGCCCGCGCCGCATCGCAACCGCTCCCCCTCCAAGGCCACACCGCTAAAGACCGGATGGGCCAGGCAAATGACCAGTCCTCGAATGCCTCCGTCCCGCACGAGCAGATTCGAACCTCGACCGAGAACAAAGAACCGCACCTGGCGCCGGGCACACCACGCCAGGATCGCGGCCAGATCGTTCTCATTCGCCGGCTCGACATAAACCTCCGCCTTCCCTCCCACTCGAAGTGTTGTCCGACGATCCAGCGGTTCATCGCGCCGCAATAGAGTCACCTCCGACACCACGCGGCGCAGATCCTCCTCCAGGCTTGCCACGCACTCAACCATGCCAGCTCTCCTGCAACGCGCGTCCTGCCATTCCCGATCCCGCCACATCCAATCCACCATTTCCTGACGTGCTCGCCGGAGGACTCGCTCCCTCAAGCTCGCGCATGAGCCCAACTCCGATCGAGGCCAAAATCTCAGACGCGATCTGTACCGCCGCCTCGGCTCGATGCCAGCGCTTCAACGCCTCTTGTATCGTCCGTCGCTCTTCCACCCCTACAACCAGTCCCCGCACCGCTGATACCACCGCAGCCGGACTCGCCGAAGTTTCCTCCAGGATTCGAGCTGCCCCCGTGTCCGCCAAAGCCCGGGCGTTAAAATATTGATGATTGTCGGCGGCCCGTGGATACGGCACCAGCACGCTCGCCAGTCCTGAAGCGGCCAACTCGGCCAATGTCGATGCCCCGGCCCGCGTGATCGCTACGGTCGCCGCGCCCATCAATGATTCCATTTCTCCGGCGAAATCCTTCACGAGCGCTTTGCCGTGCCAGACCGAATAGGCCTGTTTTGTCCGATGATGATCCCTGGGGCCGGTCAGATGAATGATCTGCAGTCGCGGCAATTGCTGCTGCAAAGCCGGCAGGGCGACAATTACTCCCTCGTTAATCGCCGACGCTCCCTGGCTCCCGCCCATGACCAGGAGCACTGGATCATCTGGATCCAATCCAATCTTTAGCCGGCACTCCCGCTGGTCCGTCACGCCAAATCGTGCCCGCACCGGCGTTCCCGTGACGCGAATCCCCCGGCACCGAAGCCTCGCCGCGGTCTGTGGAAAACCCACAAATACCCGATCCACCCTCCCCGCCAGCCAACGATTGGCGCGGCCGGGGATGCTGTTCGATTCGTGGATGAACGTTGGCGTACCCAGCTTCCGCCCAGCCAGGATCGGCGGCGCCGAAGTAAATCCACCCATCGCCAACACAGCGGCCGGGCGGCGCGCGCGGAACTCCGCCCGCGCCTGCGTGTAAGAACGCATGCCACTCCGCAAGAACTGCAGACTGCGCCCGCGTTCCCAGCCGATCGCAGGCAGGATCACGCATTCAAATTGCGGCGCCAGGTTCGTTCCCCGCCGATCGATTTCCTTGGACGAAACCAAAAGAGTCACGGAACAACCGTGGGCCGCCAGCACCTCACCCACCGCAATCCCGGGGAACAGATGACCTCCGGTGCCTCCACAGGCAATCGCTATCCTCGGCCGTGTCACGGTCGCGCTCATCGCGCGTTCCTTCTCGGGCGTGGGTCCTCCATGTCGGTCAAAGGCGGGTCCATCGCCTCCTCCTTCACGGAGCGGCGCGCAATGCTCACCAACAATCCAACGCTCAGCAGCATCACCACCATGTTCGAACCCCCGCGACTGATGAACGGGAGCGGCAGTCCCTTGTTTGGCAGGACGTTCGTGACCACGGCAATGTTGATGAACGCCTGCAGTCCGATGAGAAAGGCCAACCCCGTTCCCAATAACATCCCGAAGGTGTCCCGCGCATGCCGGGCGATGTAGACCCCGCAGATCAGGATCGCGGCAAAGGCCAGCACGACGGCCAGGGTGCACACCAAGCCCAGTTCCTCGCCGATGACCGGGAAAATAAAATCACTCTCATGGAAGGGCACATAGTCATATTTCTGCATTCCACCTCCCAACCCCACCCCGGTCCATCCTCCGGAGCCCAGCGCCAAAATCGACTGCCAGGTCTGATAGCCGGCCGCGCTGTTCTTGTTGGCCTCCAAATCCAGCCAGCCGCCCACGCGCCGCAATCGGGTGGGGTTATGCATCAACATGAATAATAATCCTGCCAACCCCATCCCGGCAATCGGAAGCAGGTGTAACCACCGCACCCCGGCCACCAATAACAGGATCCCACTCACCGCACCCAAGAGAACAGTCGTCCCCCAGTCCGGCTCGAGGAAAACCAGGCATAATACCGTGCCGACGATCATTCCCGGAAAGATCAAACCGCCCTTGAACTCCGACATCCGGCGTTGATGTCGCTCTCCGTAACAGGCCAGCGCCATAATTAACGCCAACTTCGCAATTTCCGAAGGTTGGAAACTCAACCAACTCACCCCAGGAATTCGCAACCAGCGCCGGGCTCCGTTTACCTCTTCGCCCGTGAGTAAGACCGTCACCAGCAGGCCCACCGCGATGACCAGCATCCCCCAGGAAAGCCTCTTGAAATAACGGTAGTCCAATGCAGCCGCCGCCACTGCCGTCACCAACCCCACGCCGCACCAGGCCGTGGGCATGACCGGGTAAGTCCCCCCGGCGGTCGTCATTCCCGCACTGAACAACATGACCAAACCCAACGACAACAACCCTCCGACGCACGTCACCAGCATGGTCGTCGCCAGCTTCATGCGGGATGGCTTAAGGATTCACCGGAGTTGCCGTCGAATGGGTACTCCCCGGCACCTTCAGCTTCTGCCCGACATAAATCCGGTCCGTCGTCATGTTGTTCAATTGTCGTATCGCCGCTGCTGTCGTCCCCCTCGCCCGTGCAATTTTCGTCAGCGTGTCTCCGGACTTCACCGGGTATATTTCCACCCCGGGAGGCGCCTCCGCCTCGCCGCTCCCGGACGGTGCCGTCGGCGAAGGAGGCGGGATGATCAACCGCTGGCCGATATGCAACCGCCTGGGGTCGGCACTCGGATTCGCCTGCGCGATTGCGGCCGTAGTGACACCGAACTTCTTGCCGATGGTATAAAATGTGTCGCCGCTTTCCACCTTATGCTCGCGCGTGACGAGTTGCGGCTGGGCCGGGATGGGCGCCGGCACGGTGGGAAATGGCGGGGCGGTTCGGGAATTGGTGCTCGGCTCCGGAATGGTATTCTCGAAAGTGCGTTCCGTGGATCCACCCTCCGCGTCCGCGATGTTCGTTGCCGGTTCACGTGGGGACGCGACATCGGGCTCAACCACGGTATTGGTAGGGAACAACGTGCTTCGGTCGGGGATTCCAAATGGAAAATCGTTGGTCGATGAATCGGCGAACTCATTGGATTCCGGTTCGCGCTTGCAGCCCTGCATCAACAACAGTCCCAGGAACACAACATGCACCGCCACGATGAAAAGCGCGATACGCAGGTGCGGCCTGCCCTGGGCTTGCTGCTCCAGCAGCGACCCTTGAGGGATCAGTGGGTTCGGATTGTTCATACTCAGAGTGGCGCCATTTCGCCGGTTCAAGTTTAAGTGATTGTTGTTCGATTTCCAGATTCCTGCGCCTCCATCCCCTCCAGTTTGCTTACCGCGTCCCGGAATGCCTTGCTGCGAATGGAATCACTCAACGGCTCGCTGCAACTGGAACACGCTGGTGAAAAGAGAACGACATCGCCCCGTTCTGCCGTGTCGGCCGCGCTTTGAACTGCTTCTAACAATGAAAACACCACAGTGCAAGGAGTAAAAAGACTCCACGCCGCTCGCATCCGATTCGCCGATTCTCCCAGTAAAAAAGCACGCTTTACCCGGTTCGAAAGCAGCGGCCCAAGATCGTGGTACTCGTAGCCTTCGTCGGCTCCGCCGGCGATAAGCCAGATGTTCGGTTCGCCCCCTGCCGCCGGGACCACCGACAACAACGCCTGCCGCAATGCCTCCGGATTCGACGACCGCGCATCGCTCACGTAATCCACTCCCTGATGTTCCCCGACCCGCTCCACGCAGTCGCTTCCGGCCTCGAATCCCAGGAGCGCCTCCACCATCGCGTCCAGGGGGATCCGCAATACATGCCCAACCGCCAGAGTCGCCATCAGGTTTTCTGCCTGATGCGGGCCCCGAACCCGGCACTTCGCGATGTCCAGCAGCGGCCCCGTCCATCCCCCCAACCGGCTCTGTAATAACCCCCGGTCAAACCATAAATCCGCGCGCCGATTTTTCGCGCTGAACGTGATCACCTTGGAGGGCGGCTCGACGCCCGCAGCCATCAACTCCGCCAGGGCTTCGCTTTGCACCACTGCCCAGTCAAAACATTGTTGGTTTGCAAAAAGCCTTGCGGCTGCGCGCGCCAACTCGGGCCGTGCCCCGTGCCGAGGCAACGCCGGGGCCAGGTTCATCAATACCGCCACGACCGGCCGGAAATGATCCGTTCCCTCGAGTTGTTCGAAGGGCGTTTCCACCACCAAAAAATCCAATTCGCGACTCTCGTTCGCGGCAAGGCACAGCGGCGCCTCCGCGCCACCAGTCACGAGGACCCGCCGTTGTCCAAGCTCCATTACCCGGGCGATCATCGCCGCAGTCGTGCTTTTGCCGTTGGTGCCTCCCACCGCGACGGCCAGACACAGACAGTGCTGATACCCCAGCTCCAATTCGCTCACTACGGGCACCCGGCGCGATCTCAATTCGCGGACCAGCGGCAGCGCGGCGCTCACTTCAGGACTGATCACGGCAAAATCGACGTCGCCCTCCGCCAAACCAGTTGCCCGATCCAATCCCATTCCCTTCAACACCGATTCCGCCCGCGGCGAAGGCGGCACCGTTCCAGGATCGATCGCGCGCACCTGGACGCCCCGCGTGCTCAATAGTTCGCAAGCGGCCAGGCCGTAGCTATCCAGCCCGATCACGACCACACTCTTTTCCGCCAGAGAACGCATGAGCATCTAACGCAACTTCAAATTAACCAGTGCAACCACCCCGCATAAGACTCCGAGTATGTAAAACCGCGTCACCACTTGCGACTCGTACCAGCCTTTCTTCTCGAAATGATGATGCAATGGGGCCATCAACAAAAGCCTACGGCCCACTCCCGTCCGTTTCCGCGTGTACTTGAAATACAAGGTCTGCGCCATAACCGAAATCGCCTCGGCCACGAAGACTCCGCCGGCAATCATCAGGACCAGCGGCTGATGGATCAATACCGCGATGATCCCCAACACCCCGCCCAACGCCAGCGACCCCGTGTCACCCATGAACACTTGTGCAGGATGACAGTTAAACCACAGAAACCCCAAACCCGCCCCCACCAGCGCCGAACAAAACACGGTGAGCTCACCAGCTCCGGGCACCGACGGTATCTGCAGGTATCGCGCAGCCCCCAGATGCCCGGCCACATAGGTCATGACGGCAAACACCATCCCGACAATGAGCGTGCACCCGATCGCCAAACCATCCAGCCCGTCCGTGAGGTTCACCGCGTTGGAACTTCCTACAATCGTCGCCACGGTCAGCAACAACCCAACCGCAAAAGCATTCCTCAACACCGGGTGCTTGTAAAACGGGACCATGATGTCGCTCACCAACGGCCGCGTTTCCGGCAACATCCACAAATAAACGCCAATGAACAAAGCCAGCGCTGATTGCACCCAGAGTTTGACATGCGATCTAGCGCCATACCCCGATTGATTCGTAATCTTCACGTAGTCGTCGTAGAATCCTAACGCCGCTAACACCACCATCGACAACAACGTCAAAACAATCAGCGCATTCCAACGCGCCCAAAGCAACACCGTCAAATCGATCACCACCACGATCAAAACCCCACCCATTGTCGGCGTCCCTTTCTTGCTTAGCACCCTCGATGCCAGACCGCCGGCCACCTCCGCCCGATCCGCGTAGTGCTGCCCAAACTTCAGCCGTTTCAACCTCTCAATCACTCGCGGCCCCAACCATAAACTCAATAATAATGACGAGATCGCCGCTCCCGCACTTCGGAAGGTGATATACTGAAACACCCGCAGGGCCGAAAGATGCTCCGCCCATGACGTTTCCGCCGTCCGGTCCAGGATCATCTGGGTTAAGTAATAAAACACGGTTGCCGCCTAAGGCGCAGAGTTATCCCAGCCCCTCGCTTCTGATTTCCCCGCGCAATGCGTCGCTTACCAATTCCAGCCGGGTGGCACGCGACGCCTTCACCAGAACTAAATCACCCGGCCGCACCAATCGCCGGACCGCCTGCGCCGCCGCCTCTGAGCTCGCCAATTCCACCACCCGGTTCAACCCCGCGCCCCGCGCCGCAGCGCCCATCGCCGACGCCATCGCCCCCACTGCAATCAATTGATCGACCCCGAGTTCCGCCGCACGCCGTCCAATTTCTTCATGCGCGGAGACGCTTTCCTGCCCGAGCTCTGCCATATCTCCCAGGATCGCCATCCTCCGCCCCTGGCATGGCAGGTCCGCCAAAGTCTGAAGCGCCGCCAGGGTCGAGTCGGCATTCGCGTTGTACGTGTCATCCAACACGCGTATACCCGAACCCTCCCAGAGTTCCATGCGGCGCGGCGCGCCCTTGCACTCCGCTAATCCGCGTTCCACCGCGTCCCGTCGCATTCCCAACTCGGCCCCAACAGCCATCGCCAGCACCGCGTTCATCATTTGGTGCCGTCCCACGACGTTGACCTGGTAACCGCCGCTGAACTCCGTTTGTCCCGTTTCAACCCGGAAAAACATTCCCCCCACAACATATTTTGCCTGCGTAATCCGCCAATCATTCTCGGCTCCGGCTCCAACTCGGACCAACTGCGCCCGCGTTCGCGATGCGATGGCCGCTGACGCCGGGTCGTCTCCCAACAGGAACAATCGCCCCGTCGACGGCAGGCAATCAGCCAGTTCTCCCTCTTCCGCGACCACGCCCTCGATGCTCCCAAAGTGCTCCAAGTGCTCACGACCAATGCTCGCCAGCACCCCCCAGTCCGGCCGGATCATCCCCAGCAAACCTGCCAGTTCCCCCGGATGATTGGTTCCCGCTTCCACCACCGCCACCCGGTGGCGATTCTCCAAACCGAGCAGGGTCAGCGGTACCCCCACGTCGTTGTTGTAACTTGACGGGCTCCAGTGCGCGCAGAATCCCTGACTCACGACATGGGCCAATAGCTCCTTGGTCGTCGTCTTCCCATTCGACCCCGCCACGGCCACGACCCGGAGGTCGAATTCTTCCCGATACCGTGCCGCCAATCGCCCCAACGCGCGACGCGTGTCACTCGCTTCCAGCGCGGCACACCCCAACGGCAGCGGGCGCCCCTGCCGAATCAAGACCGCCGCAGCGCCCGCCCTCACCGCGTTGGTCACAAATTCATGACCATCAAATCGCGGCCCTTCCAATGCCACAAACAAGTCCCCGGCTTCCACAGCCCGGGAATCCGTCACAACCCGGCGTATGAGTGTCGATGGATCGCCCTGTCGCAGCTCAGCCCCGGCCGCCTCGAGCATAAAACTTAAGGGTCGCTGGTCCATGCCCAACATCCCCTAAAACCTTTCCCCCTTCGTCTGCCCTGTCACCTCACCCGTCAACGACGGCGACTCCACACCGCGCGTCGGTGGAATTCCGAGGTAGGCTGAAGTCCGTTCCGCGATCCTCCTCCATACCGGGGCCGTTGTCTCGCTGCCATACGTACCCTTTTTCGGATCATCCATGACCACCGAGATGCACAATTCGGGCGCGTCCGCGGGGAAAAAACCGATGAACGACGTGAAATGCCTTTGGTTGGAGTACCGTCCGTCGATGAGCTTTTGCGCTGTGCCCGTTTTGCCTGCCACCTCGTAGAACTCGAGGGCGGCCCGCTTGCCCGTTCCGTATTCAACCGCCGATTTCAGCGCCCTGGTAATCTGATGCGCCGCTTCTCCGCTGATGACCTGCCGGACCATCGTCGGCTCCTGCTGCGCCACCGTTCGGCCTTCTTCGTCCAGCAATGTCTTCACCAGCATCGGTCGCATAAGCCGGCCGCCGTTGGCAAGCGCGCTTATCGCCATCGCCATTTGCAGCGGCGTTGTAGCCACCTCATGCCCCATGGGAATCCAGGCCACCGAGATCTTACTCCATTGTTGCGTCGGCCTGAAGAGTCCCGCGACTTCCCCACCGAGAGGCAAGCCGCTCGGTTCGCCGATGCCAAACGCCCGTACATAACGGTAAAGCCTGTCGGGCCCCAGCAGGATCCCGATCTTGGCCGCGCCAATGTTTGATGATTTCGCGATGATATCCTCCACCCGAAGCAGTCCATAGGCATGGTCGTCGCCCAAGGCCTGTCGCTTGTAAACAAAATGACCATCCTCGCAAAAGAGCTCGGTATTCAGATTCACCACTCCTTCATTCAGTGCCGCCGCCACCACCAACGCCTTAAACGTCGATCCCGGTTCCGCCACATCCGTGATCGCGCGGTTCCGCAGATAGCCGGGCGGCACGGCACCAGGTTGATTGGGATCAAAAGTCGGCACGGTCGCCATTGCCACGATCTCGCCGGTCTGAGGGCGGACCATCACACAGGTCACGCTGACGGGTTCATGCTGCAGAAAGGCCGTCTCTATCTCCGACTCCACGATGTGCTGTATCCCCGCGTCAATGGTGAGCACCACTCCCAATCCCGCCCGTGGCGCCACATCCAATGGCCGCATCGCCACGAGCTCGTGCCTGCGTTGCGCATCGAACAGCATCTGCCGCCAGCCCTGGGTGCCGCTCAACACCTCGTTCATGCTCGCCTCCACCCCGGACTTGCCCACCAGCGCCTCCGCCAGCGCTTTGCTCTCCGGTGCATCGCTCAGACCGGTGAAACCCAATACGTGCGCCGCCAACGACCCATTCGGATATAAGCGCCTCTCGCTATCCACCGGTTCCGTGTAGACCGCGCCGGGGTCAAGTTTCAGCCCTCGAACCGCCTCTTGAATCCGGTCCCAGTCCTCCAGGGAAACCTTGCGCTTCAATACCGCATACTGAAGATCGCGCGTTTCTCCTGACGCACTGACCCACTTACGCGGCTCCATCCGCCGGGCCAAATTCGATTCCGGCATCACCAATAGGGGAGCCAGCACCTTGGCCAATTCCCCCCCACGCCCCCCAATAATCATGGGATTCGCGCATACCGTCTTCACCGGCACACTCGTGGCCAACAATTGACGTCGCGCATCGTAGATTTCCCCGCGTCGCGTCGAGCGCACCTGGGTCTTCTGCCAGGCGCGCTCGGCCTTGGATCGCAATTCCTCATGCCGCAGGACTTGGACATCGACCAGCCGATAGCCCAATCCACCAAACGCCAGCACCACCAACAGCGCAAAGACCCACAACCGCCGATGTTGACACGGCCGAACGCCCGTATGACGTGCTAATGGCTTATGCATCATCGTGGAGAATACCCGTCGCGACCCTCGCCGCGCGCCAGACGCGAACCCTCGTCATCCCGCCCCCGATTCACCACCGGCGCCAGCGGGCCGATCGGTTCATCCACAACCACAACGATCTGACTCGGACTGGGCAAGCGGAGGTTTAACCCCAACTCTTCCACTCGCCGTTCCAGTACCCGCTGAGAGTTCAATTGCCAGTGCTGCCGCTCCAGTGCCGCGTTGTCGATCTGCAACCCGTTAAGCTCCCGCTCGCGATTCTTCTGTTCCTCGCCCAACTTATTCAAAAGATCCTTCTGGTAGACGTAACCCATGCCCGCCCCGCCAATGAAGAAACAAATCAACAGGGCTTTCACCGCCGGTCCGAAACGCAGCTCGGCCGACTGGGTCTTGCGATTCCTAGCCATCTCAATGCAACTTCTCCATCACCCGCAATTGCGCGCTCCGCGACCGTGCGTTCTCCGCCAATTCTGCCTCTCCCGGCAAAATCGCCTTCCGAACGATCCACCGCAGTCGCGCGATCTTGGGCCGTCTCAGCTCCGGAACGTCTACTTCACCCGGCACTTCATACCCGCGCGCATGCGCCTTCCCGAACTCTTTCACCACCCGATCCTCCACCGAGTGGAACGTGATCACCGCAATCCGCCCCCCCGTTCGCACGACCTCCAACGCCGCCGCCAACCCCGCCCGCAATTCCCCGAGTTCGTCGTTCACTGCCATCCGCAAGGCCTGGAACGCCTTCGTGGCAGGATGCACGCGCGATCCTCGCCGCGGTTTCACCCGCTCAATCAACGAAGCAAGCTGGCGCGTCGTCTCGAAACGCTGCCTCAACCGTTCCCTTTCGATCGCCCGCGCCAGCCGCTCCGCCTCGTGTTCCTCTCCGAGCCCGAGAAAAATCTGCGCCAACTCTTCCCGGCTGGCCTCGTTCACCAGCTCAGCCGCCGTTAACCGCTGCCGGCAATCCATCCGCATGTCCAGCGGTCCGTCTCGCTGAAAACTGAATCCGCGCTCTGCACAGTCCAATTGCGGCGAGCTGACCCCCAGATCAAACAAAAACCCGTCGCAACTGCCTTCCGGAATCCAACTCCCCAGCTCGCCAAAACTGCCCCGCCGCAATTCGAAGCGACCCGCGAATCGCTCGAGCCGCTCCGATGCTGCCGCTACCGCCTTCTCGTCCCGGTCGCTCCCATAAAGCCAGCCTGAAGGACGGCTCGCCTCGAGAATGGCCTCGGCATGACCACCGCCACCCAAAGTCGCATCCACGTAACACCCGTCCGGTCTTGGCTGTAGCGCCGCAACAGCCTCCGCCAGCAACACCGACCGATGAATGAAGTCCGCCATGTCTGCATCCGCTTGACCGCGTATCACTCATCCCGGACGTCCCGTCGTGAATAACTTGGCGGCAATACGTGCCAGGGGCCGCTGCACGACTGCGGACCCAACCCCTGATTTCAACCCTGCTTCATTCCCTGTCTCCCCACGCTTCGCCTTCATAACCACCACGTGATGATCGCTCTCGGTCAGATCGTTCCTGACCACGCGCACCGTCTCCAACGAGAATGCCGTTTGGATCGGACTGTCCTTCGGCCGGCGACTCGATTTGACCCGCCGCCTTTGTGCCCACCCCCACATGCGTGTCATCCGGCTCCAGAATCGACTTGAACGTCCGACGTTGGTTTCCGCCTTTGCACTCCCTCCCGGCACCGGCACCTGGGCCGCCGCACTCTGCGCATCCCTCCCTGCACCGACCGCATCAGAGGAAACCCGACCGAGCGCCAATGTTCCCTGTCTCGGTCTTGCGCGTGCTCGATCCGATTTCACCGCCGCAGGTTCCTCCTGCGTGTTCGCTCGCGCCGTGTGCTCCCTCGCCACGGCCCTCCCGAAGTCCGGGAGCGACCCTCGCTTGGACAGTTTGTAACGACCCATCTCCGGCACGCGGGAGCAAAAGCTCTGACTCACACTCAACAACCGCATCAAACTCATAAGCCTCAAATCAGTTTGAACGCCTCGGACAATAATTCGTTATCCTTCGCACTCGCCGCTGCATACCGATCGGGATTCCAAATCTCAAAGCGATCCACCAATCCCACAAGAAGGGCATCCTGCTCGATGGCAGCTGCCTTCGCCATGGCTTCCGGAAGACAGATTCGACCCGCTTTATCCAACGTCACGCGATCCGAATTCATCCCCACAAGATGTCGCAGCGCCTGGGCCCTCGGCTCTGCAAACGGCATGGCCTTGAGCTTCTGCACCAAGCCATTCCACTCGGCTGGGGGCAAAACCAATAAACAGGCCTCGGGCAAATCGTTCTTCGGCCACAGAATCAAAGTGAGGATTTCACCCTTGGGCGATCGCCATTTGGCCGGGACCTGAACGCGACGCTTTCCATCCACGCCATGTCGGTAGCGGGAATTGTAGTAAATCTGATCAATGGAATCGTTTGGCTGCATCGGGCAAAAGCAAAGGTCAGTACCATCCCTTCGCCCCACGACGCCCCACAGCTAAACACTTTGCCCCACCAAAGGTCAATACTTATCTCGATTCCCTGCCTTGACCTCATTCTTCTACCTGCCCCCTTTTAACCCGTCACGCGCCCACCAATATTACTCGGCTTTGACCGTCGTGCTAGGTAAAGCAACAATATCCAGCCGGGTTGAATTGCCCACCCTGGCCTGGCCTTGAATCTCCATTCCTTCCGTGTGGGTTTGGCCTGCCAGCCTGCTTGGCGGGATCTGCTGTGGCACCATTTGGTGGAGCAATACTCCTTCAAAGACGACCTTGACGTTCAGACTGCGATTTGTCCCCGTTACCGCAAAGCGATCGCCACTCATTGAGGCGAGGGGTTCCTCACTCCCCAGCTGCGCCCGAACCTCCGAAGGCGTTGAAGTCGAGCCAGGTTCGATCAATGGTTCAGAAGCCTTGCCGGAAGGTTGCTCCATGCCAGGCGTAGGTGTCATTTGCCCGGAATATACGGATCCATCGGCGTCAACTATTTGGACCGCGTCGCCTTCCTGGTTCCATCGGAAGGACTGCAATACCTGCGGTGGGGGCGGCGAGTTCGGGTTCAGTCGATATCGCTGGATCTGTTGGAACGTCTGAGATGCATTCGTGGCCGGGGCCAGGCTGGCGGATGTCGATCCAACCTGGAACAGCCTCCCGGCAAACTCTCTGCGTGCGCCGCCCGTCTGCGTCCGCTCTGCCAGCGTGCCTTCAGGGGCTGCGGGGCTTTGGGTCGTGCCGGATAAAGAATTCGAAAGTGTCCTCACCGCCGATGGAGCGCGACCGTAGCGCCTCAAAACCACTGGGGTGGGTGGGGCTTCAGTCATGACTTGCGGCGTGGCCCTGCCATCTGTCTCTGCCGAATCGCGTCCTGCCTCTTTTTCGCGTGTCGCGCTCTTCGCCCGAGCAAGGGCCAGAGATTCGGATTGCAAATTGCCCGTCTCTCGATCGGCATTGGCCAGCGGATGGACTGGCGGTTCATGGGTCTTCCGGCTCAGGACAAGGCTCTTCTCATTCGGCCAGAAGACCAGCCCCGACAGGAGCACGAGGACGGTTGCCACTCCAGCTAAAGCGACTCGGATCCAGACCCATCGGGAACTCACCGGGCCTGCGGAAAGGGTTCTGTTCCCATAAACGCGCCGGACTTCGTCCTGCAATCGTCCCCGGGTGGCACCGTCCAATCCCAATTCGAGCTGCGGCTGAACTCCGCGGTTCCTGGCATAGGCGCGGAGTTTGGCTTCCATCGATTGATTAGGTTGCACAGACATGAGTATCCCGTAGTTAGACGGTAGTCGGCTTTTTCTTCCCCCGATGGTCGTAAAACAGGTTGCCGGCGATGACCTCCAACCGATCCAGGCAGCGGCTTAGCCGGGAACTGACCGTTTTGGCGTTCAAGTGTAATTCGTATCCAATTTCCTCATAACTCAGGTCTGCAAAGAATCTTAACTCGATGATCTCCCGGCACCGCGGCTCCAACTCGTCCAGGGATTCGCGCACCAATCGGATGTCCTCCTCGCGCAAGAGCGAGGCATCAGGCCCCGGGTTGGGACTTGCCGGGTCTAGGGTACTACCCGAAACCGGATCCGTGGCCTGCAACGAAAGCAGCGCGCGTCCACCCCCGCGTTTGGCGGCCTTCAACCGTTCGCGGTGATCATGGGTCTTGTTCGCGGCGATTCGAAAGATCCAGGTTGAGAGCCGGCTGGCTCCGCCGAATTTCCTCAAATTCCGGATTACGGACAGGAAGCACTCCTGGCCAATCTCCTCGATATCCTCGACCGTGAGGTCCGGCGCCAACTGAAAAACAAACCGGGTCGTTGAGGAATAATGCAGATCAAAGAGTTGATCCCACGCGTTGGCATCGCCTCGGAGGCAATTCGCAATGAGTTCACCTTCGGTGTTCATTCGCAGGCGACACGACGCCCCGTGCCCTCGCCGGGTTATGCCAGTGCGTTGATGGCTTGTTTAAGTTCACGAATCACTTCCGTTTGACGCGCGGCGTTGAGTAACTTTCCCTCGGGGTGTTCCCGCACGTAGAAGCTGTCGATCGCCGCACCTTTTTCGGTATGGATTCTGGCGAGCGCGATGTCCAGACCGAGGGCGGAGAGCACACCGGAAACGGCATGCAACAGGCCAATATGGTCTTCGGTCTCCAGATCCAGGACGGTGAATTCTTCCGAACTGTCGTTGTCCAGTCGGATGGCGGGAGAGATTCTCTCGTCGGCGGATAAGGGATAGAGTGGCCCCGCAGGTTTTCGCTTGGCAATGAGCTCTTCCAAATCGACATCTTCAACCAGTGCGCGGACCAGGATACGCTCAAACCGATCCCGTGCCTCTTCGCCGGCGGGCAGCCCGGTGCGGGAATCCGTGACGTAAAAGACATCGAGAATAATGCCATCATCCCGGGTGAAGATCTGGGCGCTGAAGATGTTCAACCCCGCGGCCGTCATGGCGCCGCTGATCTTGCTGAACAAGCCGGCGCGGTCCCAGGTGCAGATCCTCACCACCGTATAACCTCGATCGCGTTCGTTGCGCCACTCCAGCACCGGAACCAGCGCCTGGTCGGCTTCGGCCATTTGTCGTTGCATGAACTCGTGGACCAGGCTCAGATCGGTGGCAATCTCTTCCGCCGAGTGAAGTTCGTAGTAACGGGACGGGAATTTTGCGGCATGCGCCTCCACTTCCTCGTCGTGGATCTCCGGCGGCAAAAGGCGCCGCACCTCCGCCATCAAAACTTCGCGCTCTTTCGCGGCCGCGCGAAGGAATTGCGTAGCCCCGGTGAGCACTTCGTGCGTCGCGCGATAAAGTTGGTTCAATAGCGCATCCTTGAACCCGTTCCACAACTTGTCGCTCGTGCCCAGGGAATCCGCGACGGTATGCAGCACCAGCAACTTCAGGTTCTCCACGGATTGAACCTGCCCGGCGAATTGTCGGATGACCACCGGATCGTCCAAATCCCGCCGTTGCGAAACCGAGGCCATCAATAAATGGTGCTCGATAATCAAACGCAGTGTGTGCGCCACCGCCCCGTCAAGATGTAATCGTCGCGCGACATCCAGGGCGAACTCAGCCCCGATCTCCGAGTGTTGTCCTGAGCGTTCCGCCTTCCCCGCGTCGTGCAACAGTAAGGCCAGATACAAAACGAACGGACGCTCGATGCTCTGGAAGATCGCGCTGTAGTTCGCGTGCGGCGGGGTCCCGGCTTCCCAAACCTGATCCAGATGGCCGATGCAAGCCAGGGTATGCTCATCGGCAGTGTATTGATGATAAAACTCGTGCTGCACCAGACACGTGAGCCGCCCAAATTCCGGCAGATACCGGCCCAGAAATCCTGCATCGTGCATCGCGCGCAGAACCGGCGCCACATTGCCGCGCTGGTTTAAGATCTCGATGAACGTCCGGCTCACATGCTCGTTCCGGAGGAATTCACGGTCGATCAGGCCCAGTTGATTGCGTATGGTCTGCGACAGGTCCGGATGCAAAGCGAGTCCGCGCTGCTGCGCGTATAAAAAAACCCGCATCAAGCGGCCGGGATCCTCCTGGAAAACCTGGCTGCCCGCCGCCCGAATCTCCCCACCCACAAACCGGAAGCCATCGCCCACGTGTTGCCGCCGCTGCCCGCGGCCCCGGCGGATCAATTCCCGGAAACGAGTGAGCCGCCGATTCGCGTGAGTCAAGAACGCCAACCGCTGCTCCAGGGTTCTGGTGATCAGGTAAACGTTGCGCAGATGGGTATATAGATCCTGCATGAACGTTTCGATGCGTTTTACCGGCGATCGCTCTCCATGACCCATTCCGATCGCAATCACCGGCTGCAGACTCCGCACCAATACGTCCGCTGCGCGGTTGGCCTCGAAATGCATCGCGTTGCGCACCCGCAACAGATAATCGTATGCGCTCTCAAGTTGCCTGCGTTCGGCAGCACTCACCAGCTCTCTTCGCTCCAGTTCTCCCAACGTGCGGGTCCGATATTTGAAAAAAGTCATCCAAAGCAAGTTCTGATAGTCGCGGAGTCCGCCGCAGCCATTCTTGATGTTGGGCTCCTGCATACACGCCGATCCCCCGAACCGCGTCCGGCGTGCATCCTGATCCTCGAGCCGGGCCGTGATGTATTCATCTTCAAATCCGCGCACGCAACGGGTCAGAAAGACCGCACTGAGCCGATCGTAAAGTTCCCGGTCGCCGGCGATGAACCTCGCCTCCAATAGCGAGGTCTTTGATTGCATGTCCCGGTTCGCCATCTCGACGCAATCCTCCACGCTTCGAACGGAATGCCCCACCTTGAGCTTGATATCCCAAAGCGGATACAGCATCCCGTCGATCAGTGCCGATAAGTATGGATGCGTCTTGGTCCGCGCAATCATCGCCCGTTCCGCGTTATGCAGAAATAGCAGATCAATGTCGCTGTGCGGACTCAACTCGGACCGGCCATACCCTCCCAGTGCCACCAAGGCAAAACGAGTCACTCCCTGGCCCGATTTCGCCGCATCCTGCAAAACTGCTCGCAACAAATGCTGCAATAAGTGGTCGATCACCGCCGATCGCCCCTGGCAAACCTCCCGCCCGCTCCCGCCCCTGTGATGGAACTTGCGCAGGCGGCCGGCCTCCGCCTCGACATAATCTCGATATCTCCCCAACTCGTCACCCGGCCGACGTCCGTCCGGCAACAGCAGCCGGGTGCTGGCGTCGGCTTCAATCTTGTCCAACAGGGTCGCCATCACGCGCAAGGTAGGGGATTTGCCCCCAGGCATGCAAGTCACCCCCATCGCAGAATGGTTTGCCGGACGAGCGCCGTCGGGCTTCTCCACGCTGCAAAAATCGCGGTAACGCCTTTGTGGCCCTATGGCGCGTCTGTTACTCTAATTCCCGATGGCTCCCGAGCCCGATCCCGATGCCCAGTTAATGCTGCGTGTTCAGCGCGGCGATCGTGCTGCTTTCGAGGCCCTGATCGATAAGTACAAGCAACCGGTTATGAATCTCGTCTATCGGATCATTGGCGACCTCACGGAATCCGAAGATCTATGCCAAAATGTGTTCCTGCAGGTCCACAAATCAGCCCGGCGCTACCGTGCCACTGCCCGTTTCTCAACCTGGCTCTACACCATCGCCCGCAATCTTTGCCTGAACGAATTGCGCCGTCGCGGCCGCCATCCCGCCGAATCGCTCGACGCTCATCCGACGGACCTGGAAGATTTCTCGTTACATCACCAGATCAAAGATCCCGCCACCCTCAGCCCGCCCGATGCCTGCCTCCTCGCCGAGCTCGAGGAACGCATCGAACTCGCCCTCGCCGCGCTCCCGGAAAACCAACGCACCGCAATACTCCTCTGCCGGCAGGAAGATCTCTCCTACGACCAGATCGCCGAAATCCTCGACTGCTCCGTCTCCGCAACCAAATCCCTTATCCATCGCGCCCGTGAGTCCTTGCGGCAGCGCCTAAAGCCCTTTCTCCGAACCGGCGACTGGCAGGGCATGCATCCCGCATCCAACCCGGGCCCGAAGAATCATCCGAAATCTTGACACCACAATCATCAAACCCGAGCAACTTTGTTCCACCTGCGGTGATTAAAACCTCTGCGACATGAACGACACCGAGTTCGACCAATGGATCCAGACGGTGCGGCGGCGGCCCCTGACCGCCGCCGAACAGTCACAGCTCGAAGCTTTCCTGTTACGCGCGCCGGAATACGCGGAATCCTGGAACGAGGAAGAAGCTCTCACTCGGCTCCTGCTCGGCCTGCCGGATCCACCCGTCTCCTCCAATTTTACTTCTCGAGTGCTTGAAGCTGCCCTCACCACCGACACCGGCAAGCCGGTTCCCTTTCCCGGCTTAAGCTGGCTGCGCCTCCCCCGGCCCGCGCTTGCGCTCGCCTCCGCCGCGCTCATTCTCGTGCTGGGCGCACTGGGCTTCCTCCGGCATGAGGAGCGGGCCGAGACACAGTGGGTAAATTCGGTAGCCGATTTTTCCCGGCAGATTGAAATGGCCGCGAACGCCACCGATTTGCCGCCTGTCGAATTGCTTCGGGATTTTGACGCGATCTACTGCCTAAGCCAGCCTCAGTCCCTGCCGGATGAAGAATTGCTGGCCGCCCTCCAATGAACCCGCGATTACCCTCCGCTGCGATTCTCGGAGGTTGGTTGATCCGCGCCTGCTTTCCCATCCTTGCTTGCGGCGCCTGCCTCGCGGCTGCCCTCCCGGATTCAAGGGCGCAGCAGGACCTCCCGCCATTGCCGAAATCACCGGTGGGCGCGTTTCGACAGTGGTTGGATTTAAGTTCCCAGGACCGTATCCGAGCCCTCGAAGGCAAACCGGAACCTGTGCGGCGCATCCTCCTCTCCAAATTGGCGGAATACGATGCCATGGATGCCGTGGAGCGCGACCAGCGACTCCGCGCCACGGAACTCCAGTTTTATCTGCGTCCGCTCCTGAGAGCCCCGGTGGCTGACCGGCCCCGCCTCCTCGCGGCCGTCCCCCTTGAACTCCGTCCCTCCGTCGTCGAGCACCTGTCGCAGTGGGATGCCCTCGACGCCGATACTCGCCAGGCGCTGATCGTAAAAGGGTGGGCTATCCGCTACTTCGTCCGGCTCGAGGCCAATACAGATACCGATCCGTCCGCCCTCCGAGATCAAGTTCCCTTCCCGCATCGGATCCAATTCGAAACCGAATTGGCCCGTTGGAAAGCCCTGCCCCCGAGCCAACGCCGCGACCTCGTTCAGGCCTTCCGCGAGTTCTTTGAACTCCCACCGCCTAAACAACAACAAGCCCTCAACACGCTCCCGGAATCCGAACGGCGCCAGATTGAGGCCACGCTCCATTCCTTTGCTCAACTGGCACCGGCCCAACGACATCTCTGCGTTGAGTCCTTCCGGAAGTTCGCCAGCCTCTCGCCGGCCCAACGTGCCAGTTTCCTCCGCAACGCTGATCTCTGGAAGGAAATGTCACCCGACGACCGCGCAACCTGGCGCCGTTTGGTTACCCAATTTCCCCCGCTTCCACCACTCCCCCCCGCTCATTTCTCCCCCCCAATGCCAGGATCCAATCAGGCGCCGGTTCTGCCACCCAAGCCGCCGTTGCCGTAGGCCAGCCATGCTCCACTCGTTTTCCGAATTGTCAGTGGCTTTCTGCCTCATGGAAAACTAAGCTGCTATCGACGTGGAAAAAGTGGCCTTCCAGTTCGGTAACTTCGCCATTTACTGGTATGGCGTCTTCGTGGCGCTCGGTTTTCTGGCGGGGATCTGGACCGCCGCTCGGCGAGCGCCCCTGCAGGGTCTCTCCCCGGAACGGGTCGTGGATTTGGGTCCCTGGTTGATCGTGGGAGCGCTGGTTGGGGCTAGGATCCTCTATGTCCTCTCCTACTGGAACGAACAATTCCGCGAAGCCCCCTGGTGGGAGGTCTTCATGTTTCGCAAGGGGGGTCTGGTCTTCTACGGCGGTTTCATCGGAGCGGCCCTGGCCGGTATTATTTACATCCGCGCCAAACGCCTTCCGCTCATGAAAGTGGCCGACACAATGGCGCCAAGCATTCCGCTGGGACATGCCTTTGGCCGACTCGGTTGCCTCATGAACGGTTGCTGTTATGGTCGAGTCTGCCATTTGCCCTGGGCTATCCACTATCCCTTCGGTCATGAGACTTATCCGAACGCCGTTCATCCTACGCAGATTTACGAATCGCTCCTGAATCTCACCCTCTACTTCGCCCTGGCGCGGTTCTACCGAAAGCGGCGGATCGAAGGCCAGGTCTTCGCCGCCTACCTCATCGGTTATGCCGTGCTTCGCTTCTTCGTGGAGTTCTTTCGCGGTGACTATCCCGTCCGGTATCTCGGAGGCTGGGCCACCCCGGCCCAACTGATGAGTGTGCTCATCTTCGCCGTCGGCCTCGCATTCTGGCAATGGCTTCAGAAATCCAGAATAAAACCCGCCTGATTGTCGAGCATTCGCAGCCGCGGGTGCGTCTCGACTCCTATCTGCGGCAACGTCTCACTCCCGTCTCACGCGCGGCTATTCAGCGCCTCATCACCAGCGGTCACATCCAGGTCGATGGACGCCCTGCCAAACCTTCTCACCCACCCCGCGCGGGTGAGCAAATCGACATTCATTGGCCCAAAGCGCAACCGGCCGATGCCGCAGCGCAAGACATCCCGCTCGACATCCTCTTCGAAGACGCCGATTTGCTGGTGCTCAATAAGCCACCCGGCCTGGTGGTCCACCCGTCCCCGGGTCACGTCGAAGGCACGCTCGTCAACGCCCTGTTGCATCACTGCCGGGGCAAACTCAGCGGCATCGGTGGGATCGCGCGCCCCGGAATCGTGCATCGCCTCGACCGGGACACCAGCGGTTGCATGGTCGCGGCCAAAAACGACCTCACCCACGCCGCGCTTGCCGCTCAGTTCAGTTCTCGCAAAGTGGACAAAATTTATTACGCGATCGTCTGCGGTCGCCTTAGCCCCGATCACGGCCAGATCCAGGCCGCGATCGCCCGACATCCCACCCACCGCAAACGCATGGCGGTCACCGACGGCACCGGGCGTCCAGCGCGCACGGACTTTCGGGTCCTGGAAAGATTCGAACTGGCTACACTGGTCGAAGCCACCCTGCATACCGGCCGAACGCATCAGGTCCGAGTTCACCTGAAGCATATCGGCCATCCCATCGTCGGCGACCTCACGTATGGCAACCGGCAGAACCAACGGCTGGGCGAATTGGCCCATTGGTCGCCGCAACGCCAGTTACTCCACGCCTACCGGCTCGCCTTTCATCACCCGCGGACCGGGCAACGCATTGTCCTCGAAGCCCCGCTGCCAGCCGATTTCATCGAAATACTGAATGCGCTACGCACTTCGGCCATTACCTGAACCTGGAATCACGCCACTCGCGGGTTATCGCGCTCCATCCACGACCTGGCACACCGTTGGTTTCAGCTCTCGCCCGGTACGCTTCTCATGTTCAGCCGACATATAATCGATGAACGCCGTTACCTCGTCATAAGCCACCAGGCTGATGGTCGCTCCTCCAAATCCGCCTCCCGTCAACCGCGACCCAAGGCAGGCCGGATGCCGTCGCGCCGAATCCACGAGCATATCCAACTCGGGGCAACTATTACGCAGAAAATCCCGTGAGCTCTCGTGGCTTTGGAACAAATACTGGCCAAACTGGCGATGATCATTCTCGCGTAGCGCACGTTCCGCGTAAACCACCCGTTGAATTTCTCCAATCACATGATAGGCGCACTCGTACTCCCGCGTGCTGAGCCGGCTTTTGTTCGCCTTCAGATAGGGCATCTCGACCGAACGCAGCGATTTGGTCCTCAGCGCTCGTGCCGCTGACTCACAATTGTGACGCAAAGCGTTGTACTCCCCTGCCACCAGCGCATGTTTCACCCCCGTGTTGCAAACCACAATGGCCTCACCCGCCAGCAATGCATGATCAACGGTCTCAAATCGGCAATCGATGCTCAATACGTGGTGCGCCTTGCCAAATAGCGACGAGATCTGGTCCATCAGCCCGCAATTCACCCCCACAAATCGATTCTCCGATGCCTGGCAGAGGCGGGCCATCGCCAGCCTTTCCTTCGTCCCAATGGATGGCAATTCCCCTCGCCGATTCCGCGCCGGAGGTTCGGTGGCGGCACCGAAATCATTCAGGGCGTAAGGGTACAATCGTCGCAGGATAAGCGCTGTGGCCACTTCCAAAGCCGCCGAACTGCTCATCCCTGCGCCCAACGGTATGGTGCTGTCGATGGCCGCGCTGAATCCGCTGAAATGCACGCCTTTTCGCCGCAACTCCAGCAGCACCCCCTTCACGTAATTAGCCCACGGCACCAGTGGATTGGATTCGATGTTCGTTACGGCAAACGACTCCCGCTCGGGAAATGCCGAACTCACCAACTCGATCTTCCCATCCGTCCGCGGCGAGGCAGCGATCTCGATATAACGATCCACCGCCACGGACATCACGAGTCCCTCGTTGTAATCTGTGTGATTTCCCAATACCTCTAAACGACCCGGCGCTCGCGCCACATGGGCGGGTGGAAACTTGAAAACTCGCCGGAAAACATCCGCGGATTTTAGAGCTGGCATGACCAACCCGCTCATGACCATGACGCCTCGAACCTCATTTGATCAATCGGTCCAGACGCTGAGCCAAGGCAAAATCCTTGGCACTCAATCCTCCCGAGTCGTGCGTCGTTAGCGCCAGGGTCACCCGATTCCAGCGAATGTCGATGTCCGGGTGATGCCCGACTTGCTCTGCCGCCTTGGCTACCGCATTCACGAACTTCATCGCCGCCGCGAAGTCCTTGAATGCATATTCCCGTTGGATGACCTGTCGGCGACGATGCCACCCCGGTACTTTCCCGAGTTCTTCCTTGATCTCTCGGCTGTTCAGTTTCGGCATGCGAGTCTCCTACATCAACCCTTACAACCGGTCACGGCAATTCTCACTCTCCAGCTCGGGTGCTTGGTGGGATTCCCGTGGACGCTATCCCCGCCGGGACCTTTGCATGATATCAAGACTGGTGATCAGCGCCCAGATCCACGCACATCCATAAATAATTAAACCCACAAAGGCCCACCGCAAATGTAGCCATAATGCCCGCAGAGTCTCGAATGGATCGGCGTCCGGCGCTCGCAATGCCTCCCGGTTCTGATAGAACCAAAGTATGAACATGATTCCAAAAACGAAAGTAAGCCCCATTGCAGCCAGGGCGGCGACTGCCTGACCATAACCCACCCCACGACCCGCCAACAGCGACCCCGCACCGGGAAACCCCATGTTCGCGGTCAGGCATGCCTTCGCCTCCTCCCGGCCAAGTTTCCCATCTCGCACCAAAGAAATCGAAAACCTCACATCACACTCCTCGTTGATCCGCTGGCCAGATAAACTTGTGCATCTGCAATTGAAACCGAACGGGCAAACCATCCCCGATCATCCGCTCGACCAGGTCTCGTCGCGCCAATGGATGTTGGTCTGCCGAGCTTCTTTTCAGGGACTTGTCCTGCTGGGCCTCCACTAAAGGGGTCGCCCAGGAAACCAGGATCGGGCAAATACCCGACAATTGATGCTGCGCCAGGGTCTCCTTCATCCATTCGTAATCCTCGATCGTTCCTATCACGAACTTGATCTCATCAGATTCTCTCAAATGTTTAACGTTCGGCCAATAATTGCGTGCCGATTCACCACTGCTCGGCCCCTTCAAATCCACAATCCTCCGGACCCGCCGGTCCACCTGGCTCACGTCATACGCCCCGCTCGTCTCCAGGAGCACGACATACCCACGATCGCACAAGGCGCTCAGCAACGGAAGGCTGCCCGGTTGAATCAGCGGTTCTCCCCCCGTCAATTCAACCAACGGCAGCCGGGGTGTTCCTGCATCCGCGTAGCGACCCGCCCAACGTTCTACCTCCGACACGATCTCGCCCAACTCCATGCGTTGTCCCCCACTGAACGCGTATGCCGTGTCGCAATACGAGCATCGCAGTGTGCATCCCGTCGTCCGAATGAATACGCACGGCCACCCCGCGTAGGTGCTTTCCCCTTGCACACTCAGGTAAATCTCGTGGATCAGTAGCGTGCCGTTCATCCTCAATATCCCGCTCCCATTCACTCAATGGGTTGCGACGGGATTTGAATCTCGAATACCCGCCAGCTCCTGCCAGAGAAACGCGCTCATCCGCATGCCGCCAAAGAATGCGTCCAAGTTGAGACTCTCGTTTGGCGAATGCGCATTGGCATCGGGCAGGGCCAACCCCAGCAGTAAGGAATCTGCGCCCAGGATCTTTTTGAACCCAGTGACGATCGGGATCGATCCACCTTCTCGGATCAGCACTGGCTCACGGCGAAACGCAGACCTCAACGCCCGGACCCCCGCCTGTGCCAGATTCCCCGTCGGCGGAACCAAATATGGCTCCGCTCCATGCATTTCCTCAATGGTCATCCGGACGGTGCCCGGACAAATGCGCCGCAAATGGTTCACAATCAAACGCGTCGTCCGCTTCGGGTCCTGGTCCGGCACGAGCCGAAAGGTCAGCTTTGCGCTGGCCGCTGCGGGCACAATCGTCTTGCTGCCCTCTCCCTGATAACCACTCTTCAGCCCGTTTATCTCAAGGGTCGGTCGCGCACTGCGCCGTTCCCAGGAACTATAGCCCCGTTCTCCAAACAACTTGGGAGCTCCCACCAATCGTCGATAGGCCGCGTCCTTCGGCGGCAACCGCTTCATCTCTCGCCGCTCGAATGGCGTCAGGCGTACCACATCACCGTAAAACCCGGGAATGCGGATCCTCCCCTCCGCATCACGCAATTCCGCCAGCAATCGACAAAGCGCCATTGCCGGATTCTCGACCGACCCTCCATAAATCCCCGAATGCAGATCGCGCGATGGTCCGCGGAGGGTGATCTCGAGCGCGACGATTCCTCGAAGTGCATACGTCAGTGCAGGATATCTAAGCCCTGGCATCCCAGTGTCCGATATCACCACGCCCTCACACTCAAGCTCTTTTCGATTATTTTGCAAGAATTTCGAGAGCGCCGTACTCCCCACTTCTTCTTCACCCTCAATGACAAACGTCAGGTCACATGGCAACTCCGTGCCGGTCCTCAGATACGCTTCCACCGCCTTGAGGTGCGCAAAATGCTGGCCCTTGTTGTCGCTGCTGCCACGGGCGAACAATAACCGCCCAACCACCCGAGGTTCAAACGGTGGTGAATGCCAAAACTCGAGCGGTTCCGGTGGCTGCACGTCGTAATGACCATAGACCAGATAATGCGGGCGATCTGCCGCCGATCGAGGCGTTTGGGCCAAAACTACGGGATGTCCCGCGGTGGGACAAACCCGCGCCCGCAAACCCATGTCGGAACAATGATGCGCAATCCATCCCGCGCAAGCCACCAGGTCCCGCCGATAAGAGCTCTGCGCCGACACACTCGGAAACCGAAGATACTCCTCCAGTTCATCAATGAATCGCCTCTCGTTCTGGCTCAGATAATCAAGGACCTTCTGCATAAGGATCGATTCAAACAAAACCCACTCCGGCAGGGAATCCGAAAAGCGCCGGCAAACTGGAATTATATCGACGACTTTTGACGCAAGTGTCAAAATCGCACGCCACGAAACATGTTTGAAAGCTTAAAGAGGCTGTTCCGGAGACGTGCCCCCCTGGAATCCGAATCTGACCTCCAGACTCGACCGCATGACCGCAGGCAATTCGCCGGCGCCTTGCCTGCCTCGGGTCCCGCGGACGAACAGCCGACCCCGGCTGTCGCCATGCCTTCGTCGGATGCCGCGAAAGACCTGATTCAGGTCAGCTTACGCGCCGTGGTTCTGAAATTGCCCGAAACGCTCAAAGGAAAGGTCAAACAACCCCCGGCCGGCGGAGTACGGATTGGCATTCCGATCGTCAAAATCCTCCCTCAACTTTCCCAGGGCTCAATCCGCATTTCGTTCGGTGAACTGCGTAAAACTTCACCGCCCGGAGTTTTTTTGGATGCCTCCGACCGGGACCACACGCTGGTGGATCTGCCACTCCAGGAAATACTTCAACAACTCAAACCCGAACAAATCCAGCGCCGCACCCGACAAAGACGGGTGGAGGTGCCCGACGAGGTCGTTCCTATCTTCTCCCAACAGCGCGGCCAATCCAATGTCCGTATCGCCAAAACCACTGAACCGTCGCGCACAAAATCGGAACTCCCGAGCCAACCCATCCGCACCGCTCCGACGCAAGCAAAGATTCCCCCCACTGGGCTGACTCATCATGCCCCGACCTCCCTTAGAATCGATTCCGCGCCGCCGCAATCCCGTCCCTCCAGTCCTTCCCATCCGGCCGCACCGATCCCGACTGCTGCTCGACCCGTCCCGGCCAGTTCGCCTTCCACGGCCAAACCCGTTGCGTTGTCGCCTACGCCTACTCCGTCAGTCTCATCCTCCACCCAGGAATACATCAGCGTGCCGCTCGCGTCGGTCACCATGGGTTGGCCGGAAGCCATTCGCCAAGCCCTGGCCGGTTTGAATGCGGCAGATGCCATGGTGAACCTCCCCGCGGCGGAGACCGAACAAGCGCTCAAACGCGGCAAGGTCGTCTTTCCCTGGAAGCGGCTTAAGCCACTCGTCCGTCCACCACTCAAGACCGCCCTCTCACCGGCCCTGGACGACCAACAACTGGAGCTTCCATTGTCCGCGGTGGCGCCCCTTTTCCTGGCCCAACGTAAACCCGCTTCAGTTCAGCGAAAATACGCGATCGGTGACGATATCCCCGACGTGTTTTCTGCGCGCGGCCTGGTCGCCGCTCACACCCCGGCCGCGCCATCCCGTCCCGCACCATTGCCGGTTGTCGCGGAAAAGGCTTCCGGCCCGGCGCCGCTCACGATTGCGCCTCCAACCACCGAACCCGCCGGGCACAAGTCTGCCTATCCTGTCCCGGCCTTGGCCTCAGCCCCGGTTGCACCGGGATTACCTGCCGTTTCTTCGCCGAAAGCCGGGGCAGGCGAACCGCATGACATTGGAGAGGTTTTCGGGCAACCGGGCCGGCAGAACTGGGCTCCGGCGGAGATCGCCCAACGCACCGCCACACTTGCCGGCGTGGCCGGAGCAGTGATTACGATGCAGGATGGATTGCTCATTGCGGGGGAACTGCCGGCCGGTCTTAACGGGGAAATCATCGCGGCATTTGTCCCTCAAATGTTCACTCGCATGATGCAATACAGCAAAGAATTGAAATTCGGTGAGAGCGACAATATCACGTTCATTATCGATAACGTACCGCTCCGAATTTATCGCGCCGGCACCATTTACTTCGCTGCCTTGGGTCGCGCCAGCGAACCGCTGCCCGACAAGCCTCTTCGGCTCATTGCCGCCCACCTCGGACCCCAAAGCAAGTAACCTCCCAATGGCCATCATCAATCAAGCGACCAAGGAACTGCAGGTCAAAGTCGTCTACTATGGCCCCGGCATGGGCGGCAAAACGACCAATCTCCTTAAGGTCCATGAGAATATCCAAACCGCCCGGGAAAAGAGCAAAATGGTCTCGCTCGCGACGAGTTCCGACCGGACATTGTTCTTTGATTTCCTCCCCATCGAAGCGGTCGCCATCAAGGGCTTCAAAACGAAATTCCAGCTCTACACGGTCCCCGGCCAGGTCATCTACAATACTACCCGACAACTCGTCCTCCGCGGGGTTGATGGCATCGTGTTTGTGGCCGACTCCCAGTACGACAAAATGGCGGAAAATGTTGAGAGCTTCGCCAACCTGGAAGAAAACCTGAAGACGCTCAAGCTTAGCCTCACCGAAATTCCTTACGTGGTTCAATATAACAAACGCGACCTGCCCAACGTAGCGCCGGTGGAATATATGGAGTTCCTGCTCAATAATCGCGAAGTCCAAGTGCCCTCCTTCTCCGCCGTGGCCAATCAATGCGAGGGCGTTTTCGAGACGCTCAATATGATCACCCGCATGTTGCTCCACAAATATATCAACGAGAGCCGGGCCCGTAGCGCTTAGTTATGGCCACGCTCCCGCAACTGCTTGAAGAGGACGTCCGGGGCCTCGACTCCGCCCTTAAAGATCTGATCGGCAAAAGCGAGGCCACTTCCGCCCTCATCCTCGATAAAGGCGGCTTCGTCATCGGTGAATGCGGAGATACTCAGGCCTTCGATACTACCACCCTCGGCGCCCTCGCCGCCGCCGCCTATGCCGCCACTCAGGGCATTGCCAGCCTCGTCGGCGAAGCCAATTTTTCCAGCGTCTATCAGCAGGGTGAGAATTACAGTCTCCTGGTCAACAACGTCGACGAACACTGCCTTCTGGTCGTGATTTTCAACGCGCAAATCAGCGTCGGCGCCGTCAAGTACCTATGCCATGGGTGCCATCGGCCAAATCGCCCGGCAGCTCCAGGTGGCTCGCACCCGATCGCCGGAAGAGGGCATCGATCTTTCCATCCTTAACCTGGCCGATGCCGCCGACATGTTCACTAAACGCGGCGAGGAACCAAGCCCAACTCAAAACCTCGATCTCCAATCGCTCTTCGCCAAAAAGGGTGCACAGTCCGCCATGGAATCACCTCCGGACGACCTGGATTCAAACGAGGATCCCGTCGTCAAACTTCAAAAGATCAAGAAGCTTCTCATGGCCGGCCTGATCAGCGAAGAGGATTTCGAATTCAAGAAACGCAGGATCCTTGAAGAAATGTGAACCGCCTCGCGGCTCATCGTCCCTTAGTCCTTCCAATCGCCCTTACGAACCTTGGCGGCAAGCTTCAATCTCAGCGCGTTTAAACGGATGAATCCCGTCGCATCATCCTGGTTATACGCCATCGTCGGATCTTCCTCCATCGTCGCGATCTGCGGCTGATACAAACTGACCGCCGATTTCCGTCCCGCCGTCATGATGTTCCCCTTGTAAAGCTTGATCTTCACGGTGCCGCTCACGTTCTTCTGACTCTCCGTGACCAGCGCTTGAAGCGCAAAACGCTCCGGCGAAAACCAAAAACCATAGTAGACCATCTCCGCATAACGCGGAATCAGCGAGTCCCGCAAATGCATCACCTCCCGGTCCATCGTCAGGGTCTCCATTTGCCGGTGCGCAAAATGTAAAATCGTTCCGCCGGGTGTTTCGTAAACGCCTCGGGATTTCATGCCGACAAATCGGTTCTCCACCAGGTCCACCCGACCGACTCCGTGCTTTCCACCCAGTCGATTCAATGCCTTCAATACCGCCAATGGCCCCATGGCTCGACCGTTCACCCCCACGCATTGCCCATGCTCAAAATCGAGTGTTATATATTCCGGCCGCGTCGGCGCGTCCTCCGGAGCCACACTCAGCCGAAACATCGCCTTGTTCTTCGGCGCAAAGGCGTCAAACCACGGATCCTCCAATATGCCCGCCTCATACGAAATGTGCAGGAGGTTCCGATCCATAGAATACGGCTGCTTCGCCGTCGCTTGAACCGGTATTCCTTTCGCCGCGCAATACCGAATCATCTCCGCCCGCCCCGGGAATTCCGCCCGGAACCTGGCGTCCCGCCAGGGAGCAATGACTTCGAGCTCGGGAGCCAGCGCAGCCGCTGTGAGTTCGAAGCGCACCTGGTCGTTGCCCTTGCCGGTGGCGCCATGGGCCAGGGCCTGTGCCCTCGTTCGCCGCGCAAGCTCAATCATCCCTTTGGCGATCAATGGCCGGGCAATGCTTGTCCCCAGGAAATACTGGTTTTCATAGATTGCACCCGCCTGCATCATTGGATAAATGAAATCCCGGGCGAACTCTTCCTGAAGATCGACGATATGGACCGCCTTCGCCCCCGTCTTCAGGGCCTTCGCGCGTAATCCCTTCAGTTCCTCCTCCTGACCGATGTTCGCGCAAAACGCAATCAGCTCCGCCTCGTAGTGTTCTTTGATCCATGAAAGCAACACCGAGGTATCCAATCCCCCCGAATAGGCCAGCACAATTCTCATAGGTCTCAAAAAAATCAGCCCTCACTAAACGCAAACCTGCCTCCCAAGCAAAGCAGAAAAGCGCCACTGAATAATCACCGCACCGTTACCCGAGCAAATAGCTGAACATGCCGTCCCGCAATTTGGGTTCGAACCACGTGCTCTTTGGCGGCATGATCCCGCCCCCCTCCGCCACCGCCATTAACTCCGCGATGCTCGTCGGATGCATCGCAAACGCGCACGCATATTCGCCGCTCTTCACCAACCGCTCCAATTCGCCCGTCCCTCGAACTCCCCCCACAAACCCAATCCGCTTATCCGTCCGCGGATCATCAATCCCGAGCACCGGGCCCAGCACCCTGCGCTGCAATACGGACACGTCCAGGCGTTCGGCTGCTTCCAGCATGCCCGTCGGTTCAACATCAAACCGAAGTGAGTGCCACTCCCCACCGACAAAGACCCCTACCCCGCCCCGCTTGCGACACCCGTCCACGCCGGTCCTTAACTCGCCCACCTCTCCCAGGCGCTCAAGAAGACCTTCCATGGTCAGCCCGCCCAAATCTCGGATCACCCGGTGGTAAGGCAATATCCGGACTTGGTCGTCCGGAAACAAAACCGCAAGGATTCCCCCCGTTCTCGTCGCTGGATTTTGTTTTTGAAATACTCGCGCTGCCGCCGCAGTGCGATGATGCCCGTCCGCGATGTAGATCAAACCCATGTCCGCAAATAAGGCTCCGATCTGCTGCATCAGTCCGGCATCGCGAATGACCCAGGCAGTGTGTCGTACGCCGTCCACCGCCACAAAATCGACCTCCGGGGATCGGCTGGATATCTGCCCAATCTGGTCCGCCAACTCCCGCCCGGTCCGATAAACCAAAAAGGCCGGGCCGGTCTGTGCATTCAAGGCCTCGATGTGCCGCATCCGGTCTTCCTCTTTATCAGGCCGGGTGTGCTCGTGTTTCCGCACCGTCCCGTCAAGATACTCGGGGCAACTTACCAGGCCGACCAACCCCGCCTGACTGTGCCCGCCCATCTCCTGGCGATAGAGGTAGAATGCCGGCGCCGCGTCCTGCATAAGGGCGCCTTGCTTGAGCAACCACCGAAAATTCTCCGCCCCCCGCGCGTAGACCTCGGCGCCGTACGCATCCGTCCCCGGTGCAAACTCAATCTCCGGACGGCTGACCCTCAAAAAATTGAGCGGATTGTCCTGCGCCATCCGCCGCGCTTCGTCGGTCGACATGACGTCATATGGAAGCTCGCAGATTTTCCCGGCCAACTCCGGTCGGGGTCGGACGGCCGCAAATGGTGTGACAGTCGCCATAGGTAATCTCAAACATATGCGGCTCCCCTCCGGTTGACACTGCAAAACTCGCAATCGCTATTTCGCTTGGCAACTCATCCCCGAAGCCACAACTTTGCCCGGTGGCGCGTCAGGCTCATTCCGTTTTACCCAATCGCCTGCAATTCGAACGCAGGTTGATCACCCAAGGTATCCACCGCATCGCCGGCGTGGACGAAGCCGGCCGCGGTCCCCTCGCCGGTCCCGTGACTGCCGCCGCGGTCATCCTCCCGCTGGATTGGTTGAGGGACGGTCTCCCCGGGGAATTCCAGGGCCTGAACGACTCCAAACAGCTTTCCCCCGTGGAGCGCGATTTCTTTTTCGCCGAAATTACCGGCAACCCGGAAATCCAATGGCTCGTCGCCTCCCTGGATGCCCAACGCGTCGACCGCATCAACATCCTCCGGGCAACCCACGAAGCCATGCGCTGCGCCCTCGCCGGACTCCAGCCTCAGCCGCAACACATCCTCCTCGATGGGCTCCCAGCGCCATTGATCGATTGCCCTCAAACACCGATTGTCCAGGGCGACACCCTCAGCTATTCGATCGCCGCCGCAAGCGTGATCGCCAAAGTCACCCGCGACCGTCTGATGCTTCAATTCGATCGGCTCTATCCCGACTACGGATTTGCCGAACACAAGGGCTATGCTACCCCCGCACATCTCGAAGCCCTGCAGCGCCTTGGCCCTTGTCCCATCCATCGACGCAGCTTCTCTCCCCTCAAACCCACCCAGCCCGAATTGTTCCCCCATGCGCCTGTGGTCCCCATTCAGGAGATTCTTTAGTAGCGGACCATTGGCCTCCGAACATCTCCGTCGTGGTCAACTCGGCGAACAAACCGCCCGTTCCTATCTTGTAGCGCATGGACTGGACTTCCTCACTGCCAACTTCCGATCCCGCCATGGCGAGATCGATCTCATCGTCCGCGACCACGATTGCCTCGCCTTTGTGGAAGTAAAGACCCGCTCCAACGAGGCTTGGACTCGGCCCGCCATGGCCGTCAACCTCCGTCGCCAACGTCGATTGTCACGCACCGCCCTCGATTACTTACGGGCAATTCGCAACCCGAAAGTCAAATTCCGCTTCGATATCGTCGAAGTCCTGCTCCGCGGCGGCAAAGTCCATCAGGTCCGCCACCTCCCCAATGCCTTCGCCCTCGCACCCCCGTACCGATATCCCTAATGCCGGAACTCCCCGAAGTTGAAGTCCTCGTTCGGCACCTTCGACCACTCTTGCGCCGTCAGCAGATCCATTCACTCGCGGTGCGCCGGTCGAGGTTCACACGCCCCACCCCGCCGGTTCGGCTTCAGCGCACGTTGCTCGGCTCCCGATTCATCGGGTTGCGCCGACGCGGCAAGTACATGATCTTCACCCTCAGCCACCCCGCTCACCCTAAGCCGGTCAAGTTCCTCGCGCATCTCGGCATGACCGGCCGCATTTACCTTCAATCCCGGCAACAGCCGATCGCCCGGCACGCTGCGGTCGTGATCGATCTTCATACCCACCTCCTCGTTTTCGAGGACACTCGATATTTCGGCCGTCTCACGCTCGACCTCTCGCCGCTCCTGAACCTCGGTCCGGAGCCGCTCTCCGCTCAATTCACCACGGCCAAATTCGCCCGCGCGCTTCGCTCCTCCCGTCAGTCCATTAAGGTCCGTTTGTTGGACCAGTCGCTGGTCGCCGGCATTGGAAATATTTACGCGAGCGAAGCCTTATTCCTTGCGCAGATTAATCCGAGGATACCCGCCGCCAAGTTGGATCCCCGGCAAGTGGCGGCCTTGCGTCGTGCCCTTCGCAGCGCGCTCACCACCGCCATTCGCCGGGGCAGCACTGTGCCGCTGGATTGGGCTGGATCGGGTGCGCGCGACGGGTTCTTCTATTACGGACGTTCGGAGGGCGCGCGACGCTACATCGAACGACTTCGCGTTTATGACCGGGCGGGAAAACCTTGTCCCCGCTGCCGCACGTTGATTCGTCGAATCACACAGGCGAATCGCAGTACCTACTTCTGCCCGGCTTGCCAACGGGTCCTGGTCGGGCGTTCTGTCGTCTGATCCGTATCGACCTTGAGCGTATCGCTGTACACGTCGGCCTCGCATGCCTGCGCTCCCGAGATTGCCATGCTGCATAGGGTCAGTCCCAATGCATCCCCAAGTTGGCGGCGTTGTCGGACGCCCGGTGAGGGCGCCGGGCTTGCAGGCATAAGCCGTTCTCCTTGTTAGCCGCGTGCCCCACACGGCGGATGATACAGTGCTACCGACAACCGGGAATGCACCCGGTTTGCCCATGATCACAAATCCCCTGTTGACGCTCCCATGACCCATTTGTACAGTGCGCGTTCATTTGAGTTCCAGAGTAGCTCAATGGTAGAGCAATCGGCTGTTAACCGATGGGTTGTAGGTTCGAGCCCTACCTCTGGAGCCAAAACGCCTCAGAATCAACGGGATCAGGCAGGTATCAGTTAGAACGGCGTTCAAACAGTTCTAATTCTTCTAACCGGCGATGGACGCGGATTGGCCCTGGCCTCTTTCGTTATCGTAGTGGAACCGTTTATCAAGTGAAGCGCAAGGGAGCCAAGGTCGTCTGGAAGAAGCTTGAGGGCGTCAATGGCCACACCGAGATGTCGGTGTCGGTGGAGCCTGTGTCAAAAGGCCCAATCGAGTATCTGGCGCAGCCATGGGGGGAGCCCAAGCCACCGAGCCGCCCAGTCGCCGGTCCCCCTCCTTCTTCTCCGCAGGTCCCAATGCCGCCGAGTACCTCATCGGCTGCGCTGGAATCGAGACCCAGAACTTCTGCGCTTTGTCCAACCCTAAACGAAATTATCGCCGAGATGACTCTAGCGCCGCGTCGCGGTCCCGCAGGCCGGTGCTCCTGCTCACCTGGCCGCCGTCGGGGCCGGTGTAAATCGCGATCCAGCGGCTGCTGCGTGGTGGTAAACGGACGACGACCTCGGTGAGATCAGCCGCAGGAATCCCGACCTCGATTTCCAAAATTATTCTCGCTCGTGGCGTTGTCATCAATGTCGACGCGCTCCAGCTCGCGCTCCACGGCAATCGACCAGGCGCTGGTGGCGCGTATTGGCCGGTTGAGAATCTGTAGGTATCCAGCACATGCCATAACTACTGGCTCGGTGCAGCGAGGTTGATGGGATTTACGGAGCGCCGTCTGTCTGCAATATGCGGCTCCTGCCCGGGCGGGATGACCTGCATTCACCGCCGACAACGGTCTACCGTAAACGCAGTCATGCCGGTTCCAGAGGACGGTCTGGCAGGATGGCGCAATGACGTACGACGCTGACGGATTGCCGTTTCCCGACTCCCAGTCCTGGGATGGCCCACTGCGACCCGACCCATTCTGCGGCGGTCGCGAGGCGCTCGAAGCCGGTCAAGAGAATGATATTTCGCTGTGGTCCCACCCAGGCCAAACGAGACACCGTTCATGATGGTCTCGCTGCTGGACCGGCTGCTGCACCGGCCCTACCATTCGGCCATCGTCCACGGCCCGTTCGACGCCCGCCGCCTCGCTCTGGACTACGCGAAACGCGTGTTCCGCTCCCAGACCATGATCAATCAGAAGGGCCGCAAGAGCGTCGAGCAGCTGCTTCTTGTGCTGGATAGTGGCCTGTTCGCCTTCTTCGATGGCATGGTCCTCACTCTCTATGCGGGCTCCCCGGAGGCTGCCGATGCCGCCGCCCGGGATTTTCGCAAATATGTCCGCCCATGGCGCGAGGAGAAGGCGCATTTTTTCGTCGTGCGCGTCACCGAAACCGGAGCGGTGGCAGAGCCCGTTGAGGTCGAGCGCTCCGCCCCGATCACCACCCAAGACTTGAGGCTCTATTACGGGGAGGAGTTTGTCGCGTGGACCGATGATTGGCTGAGGCAGGTGCAGGAGCGACCTTCGGGGTTGACGATGCTCCACGGCCCGCCCGGGGTCGGCAAGACGAGTTTCTTGCGCGCGCTGATGCACCGGCTCCTGGACCGGGCCGCCTTTTACTATTTGCCCGCCTCCGAGGCTCAGCTGCTATCCTCCTCACGGTTTCTGGGGTTTTGGGCTTGCCAGGCCCGCGGCCGCCAGCACCGTCTGCGATTCGTTATCCTGGAAGACGCCGAAGACCTGTTATTACCCCGCGGCGGCGGCAGCCGGGAACGCGTCAGCAGCTTGCTCAACATTGCCGACGGATTCCTGGGCGATTACTTGAAGTTGCATGTGCTGGCCACGATCAACGTGCCGATCAGCCACCTGGATCCCGCCATCGTCCGTCCGGGCCGCCTGGTGGGGGCGCGAGAGTTTCGTCCACTGAGCCGGGCTGAGGCCCAGCGATTGGCGTCCGCCAAGGGCCTGACGCTCCCGGACCAGCAGAAGTTCACCCTGGCCGAGGATTACGGCGGCGCGGACGATGCGTCGTGTACCGGGAAACATCGGCAGATCGGGTTCGCGTAGCAACGCCGGTTGCTCCTGGTGCTCGATGCTTCCGATTGTTCGGCAATCTCATCGCGCGATTTCATTCTCGACCGCCTTCAAGAGCCGCGCGTACTCCTCCGGGACAAAGCCCACAGTCTGATACTTGATCGTGCCATCCTTCCCGATCAAGACGCACTGCGGAATAGAGTCTTTGGCGAACTGGTGATAGATCTCGCTATCCGGGTCTGGGACAAACGGAAACGAATACTGCTTCACTTTCTGGAACACCTCCAACTCAGAAGCCGAGTGCCCTCGGCCGATGGCAACCAAGACTACTCCCTTATCCTGCAAGGGTCCCCAAACATCCTTCTCCAAGCGCGGCATCTCTTCCATGCAGGGTCCGCACCATGTCGCGAAGAAATTGAGGACAACCACCTTCTGCTTCAGATCAAGAGTCCGACTATCAATCGAGTGCAGGGCAAGCAGTGGTGCGGGATCGCCAACTTTGAGGCGTCTGGCTTTCTCGCGGAATTCTTCCGCAGCGGTCCTTCCAGGCGGAAGGGTCGCAATGATTGCCGCGACACCGTCTGGAATGGGAGTGCCTGTTACCTCGTAGTATGCCTCCACTTTGCGGAGGGCGCTGCGAACGAAATCGTGGTCGCCGAAAGATCGGACTGCTTCTACGTCCCCTGGAAGATTGCGCTCGAAGTCGCGTAGGAATCTCTCTTGTTCCCCCAGCCTCACTTTCAGAGCAGTGTCCGCTTGCACCTCAAGTGCGTTGGCATAAACCATCGCTGGGCCACGCCCGATCAAAAGGTAGAAGGTAGCAGCACCGGTAATCAGACCGACCATGAATACGCCGACGAGCAAGAGAATCTTCTTAATCATGATGAACGCACCAATGCTGGTGCTGAATTGCCGAACGATACGGATGAGCCATGACGAAGTGCGCGCCAATGGCGTCCGATTGAAACAGCAGCGTGATCGCGCTCCTCGTCACTGGCTCGATTCGCTTGGTGCGCCTGACATGGGCGTGAACTGGAAGGGTGAAAGTCCCTTCGTATGGGAACACCGTTGTCCGGCTGTCCTTCACGGGCAGCAGGATGACGCAAATACTCGAGCAAGGCAACTGCGGGATCGCGAGGTCTCGTGGGAAGGAAGCGCAGCTCAAACCTGATGGGCCGACGAACAGAAACGCCATATCAGGTTGACGGAACGGACAAGCTGGCCCAGCACAGGAAAGTCCGGTGTTTAGTTCCGGAGATAAATGGCGCGCTTGCGCAGGGAAAGTTCACGTTCTTACTCAGGGAGATCTGTGCTTCCAGCACGGCGGCAACGCCGGGCACGACGATTCGAGAGAGCCGTCGGAGGAGCACAGAAGTCAGCAGAGGCCATCGTACCGGGAGTCACGAGCCGGGGCACACTCCGGAGGAGCTCACAACCCGGGAAGGCCTGAACTTGGCAGACAGCACGACCCGTTGCTGGACGGAGACAACCGATGAAGCCGGATGGTGGAGCCGTGTCCCGCGTCAGCAGGGCAGAGGCGAGAGTGCTGATTCATCCTTCGGGACTATCAGGAACCGCCGGACGCGGACCCGCATGTCCGGTGGTGTGGGGGGCGGGAGGCAAATCCTCCCGCCTACCCGATTTCTGCCCTGTCATTTGCCAACCTTCTGTGCCTCTCTCAACTCCTTGCGCTTGGCAATCGTTCCAGCCAGGAGTACGACAAGCCCGCTTGCAAGCGCGAGCAGACTAAGCCCTCCAACCCAGTTCTTTGCAGCCCCCACGATGAACCAAGAGAGAATACCGAGAATCCCCCCGATTCCCAAAAGCCGGACCATGAGTTGTTTGTTCGAGTTCATGATGTTGCTTCTAGTGTGCGTTGGATTTGGCCGAACGAAATGCGTGAGCCACGGAAGGCAGCCGCCGCTGACTCACGAATGCGGTCTGAGCCGAACGGCTGCCTCCCGTTGGCTCAACGCTCTGGTTGGACGAAGCCGCTACGCGGAGTGGGAAGAAGACCGCGCCGTTGGGGTTCACGTCGGGCATACTGCCCGGCCTATGACTCCATTACGAGAAGAATACCAACGTGACATGACCGTCCGCGGTCTGTTCGTCCGCACCCAACAATCCTACGCCAGCTCCGTCGCTGATCTGGCCCGATACCATCATCGGTCGCCCGACCAGATCTCCTACGACGAAGTGGTCGACTGGGTCCATCACCTCATTCGCGAGCGCCACTCGGCGGCTTCCAGCGTACTTCGCGCCTACTGGCCTGAAGCGGGTCCAACTCGCAACCAGCGCTCTGCGGAGCTTCCTCGAGCATCTTTATCAAACGGGCCAACTGACCACCAACCTCACGGCTGCTGTTCCCACCGTTGCCCTCAGGCGCCGCTGTGGGCTCCCTCGGTTTCTGGAGGCGGAGCAAGTCGAGCGGCTTCTTAAACACTGCGACCGCGGTTATCCGGCCGGCCAGAGGGATTACGCGGTTCTGCTGCTCCTGGCTCGACTGGATGTGCGGGCGGGCGAGGTCGTACAGTTGAGCTTGGAGGATATCAACTGGGAAGCGGGAGAGTTGCTGATCCGGGGCAAAGGCGCACGCGTCGATCGATTGCCTTTGCCCTCCGACGTCGGCCGGGCGCTGGCTTGCTACCTCAAACGGGGACGTCCGACGAGTTGGCGCTGCAGAGGTCTCGGTTGACGGAAGCCAAGCCTCCATTCCAGCGAAAACACAGCGAGACCTGGCGGACGAGTGAATGGCAACCCCGGTTCCGCACATGGGTTCACCGAGAGATGAGCCTGAAGTAACCTCCGGTGCCAACGGCACGATTAGTATGTGGACTGGTAGCACCTGGAGTATCGGAAAATGCACCGGTGACTGTGGGAGCGGATTGCAGGCTGAAGGCCGAGTTGGTCCACGTCAGGACGAATTCGTCGTTCCTCCGCTGGACGGAGAGCGGAATTGGCACCCATGACCTGTACTTGATCGTCACGAAGTCCATCCTGGATGACTCGGGGCGTACCGAATATCCTGTAATGAAGACATTGTCCTCGCGATCCACGGCGACACCCGTGCCGTAGTCGGCGCTGTTAAAACCGCCATCCACACGGTTCGTCCAAATTGGAATTCCGGCGCTCGAGGTACTCAACCGTCGCGTAATTTTCAATCTCACCCCGGCGCTGAGAAGAGCCCGTCACAAACACATTCCCGCTACTGTCCGCGGCGACTCCGGCGGGGGTGCCCTGACCGTCGCTGGGGTAGGTATTTGTCCACAGCGGGATGCCCAGGTTGGAATAGGCGATCGTGGCGTAAACGGGCGGTGCCCCTGCGAGTATCTCAGCCTCTCCGGTGACCAGGATATCGCCACCACCGCCAAGCGCGATTCCTCTGGCAACGTCCCAACCATTTACGGGTCCGTCGTAGCGGTTCGTCCAGACAGGTATGCCTGAAGCCGAGTAAGCGACGGTCGCGTAATCGAAGCCTGTGCCGCTTCCATACGAGGTCCCGGTGACATACGCAGTACCCCCTCCGTCGACAACAATCCCGACCGGCAGGTCTGCGTAGTTTCCTGGCCCACTGTAGAGATTGGTCCATAACGACAAACCCGACCCGGAGTATTTCAGTGTTGCATAACCGAGTTGTGCATCACCGTAACGAACAGCACCGGTGACCAAAATGTCACCGTACTGATCCACTGCCAGTGCCGAGCTTGCATTAGGCAGCGTGTCAGGCCCGGTGAACCGATTCGTCCACACCGGCGTGCCGGAACCGGAGGTACTTGATAACCACGTAATCGTTGTCACCAGTGCTGAATGAGCACCCGACCACAATCAGGTCCCCGCTGGCATCTACAGCGATCGCTTGTGCAGTTTCCTCTGAGCTTCCCGCACAGTGAAACCGGTTGGTCCACATCGGCAGCCCATCGACAGAATAGCTCAAAGTGCAAATAACCTGTCCAAAGCCGCCGTCAGAAGCCCCCACGACGATTGCGTTTCCCCTCTGGTCCACAGCCACCGCGACGGGCCGATCTACTCCGTGTGCCGGACCATCGTAGCGGTTGGTCCACAAGGCCACTCCCGAAGGTGAGTACTTAATGGTGAGGTAATCCTCATAGGGCGAACCCTCGGTGCCGACTGAGGACCCGGCAACAAAGACGCTGCCGTCCGGGCCAAGGGCCATGTCAGTGGTCACGTCATCACCATGACCTTCGCCATCATACCGTTGAACCCATTCCTGTACGAGCGCGGCGTTGGCTGCACCTGCAATCAGGAATGACGACAGAAGAAAGGCCCCTCGCATAAGCTTAACTGGATTTTTGCGGGACGAGATACATCACCACGTGCAGCTTACTTGCGTTTACAGTGACGAAGCCGTCCCGGAAGTCAATTCCAGTCCACTGCCTGTGGTCCAGTTCATCGATTTCGTGCTCGGGTTGATCCCTGCCGTGATATTACCTGCCCAGAAGCCCTTTCGGAACTGTTTGCCGTGTCGCTGTTGGAAATCGCGGGTCGCGTCCTCGAACAGGAAATCCTCCATGCTTTGGAACTTGGAGCCGTACGCCACGGCCACCGCGCTGTCTGAGGGAATGAAGTAGGGGGTATTCCATCTGAGAGCCTTGCTCAGGCACTCCCCAAAAACCTGGGCGATCATGCGTTCGCGGGGCTCTGTCCACGCGACCAGTTGCCGCTCGGTTCTGGCAGCCTGCTGTTCCCGAAGCCGCATATAGAATGAGATGTCAGGACCGAGCCATCGAATCCCCCAGAAGAACTTCTTCACCGGATCGGTCGGAGGGAAATCTTCAGGCCACACCAGCGGCTCTTCCGGCGGTTCCGATTCCAAGATGGCTTTAACGGGGACGACTTTGCTTTTCGGCCTGCCCTGGACTTGAAGAACGACTCGTTCGGATGCCGGGGTCGCCGCGCCATTTCCGCCCTGTGCCGTTTCTGGGCTTCCTTGGTCAGCCTCAGCTTCCGCCCGCATGCCGCGCACCGCACGGCCTGAACATGAATTGGGATCTTCAGGACCTCAAACCAGTGCTGCTGCCTTTTGGCCGTCCAGGTGAATTCCCTTCCGCAGTCGCGGCATTTGCGTGTCTGGTCAACATCGTACTCGGGCGGCCCATAAGAGTTACGCGGCGCGTGCTTGCTCTGATCCGCTACGATCGCCCCTTTGGGCGGCTTGGGTGGATGTTTCCCGCCCTGATTTACACCATGACGAAGTTGCCTGGGTGATCTGACTGTGGCGGCTTGCCGCCGTCTTCGGGCGCTGTGTCGTTCGGGCATTTTATTCCCGACGATGCCGTGGAAACCACTTTCGATGAGGCGGGGATTCATCAGCTCGTGATCCGCCGATGTTTTGACCTGGAGGGTCACCCCCCGGCTTCAACCAAGGCGGGTCAAGAGGGAATCGGAGTGAAGGAGCCGATCGGCGGCTCGCCGTTGTGGTCGCAGGATGACGCTGGACGGACCACAACACCCCCGTAAACGGGCTTTTAGCCCGGAAATTTCACACCGGAAATGCCCCCTTCCATCCACCGGGTTTTCGGGTGAAATTTCCGGGCTAGGGAAACCCGCGCCAAACAAGGGAATGGATCGCCCTGGATAGAAGGAAGAGCCTGGGCAACCGACTCATCCTTGGTCATTCCACGCTCAACACATTGTCCGCTTTCCTCTCAATTCTCTCAAGAGGCGCGGGTTTCTTTAGCCCAGCTCCGTCGCACACTCACGCCGGCGTTGCAAGGATTCGTATTGACTTGAAAAGCCAGAGGATTCTCTGATCTTCGGCGGCAAAATGACGATTATCTTCCAGCGCAGGTCGACACTCTCAACGCCGGTGGTCCTGTGGTTTCCCGTCCGCGCACTGGCGGCGGGGTTATGAGTCCGGGCACGTTCCTGGCAATCTCAGCCGGTCTCCTCGTAATCGGTGTTGCATTACGGGGTGCGCGTTGGTGGCTGACGACCTGCATTGCGAGCGCTCTTGCGGCGATCGCGGCGGTCCTTTGGGTATTAAGCACGGGTGTAGCCTGGGAGTGGCGCAGCGCATTGCGAATAGGTGGCGAGGCCGTTCACCTTAGGTTGGATGGTCTGAGTGGATTGTTTTTCGTGCTGGTCGCGGTGATCGGAGCAACCGGGGCAGCCTACTCGATGGATTATTGGAAGGAGGCGCAGCATTCCGTATCGGCGCGCCGGGGGCGGGCATGGTGGAACGTGCTATTGCTGTGCATGGGGCTGTTACTGGTCTGTTCGAATGGCCTTCATTTTCTGGTTGCCTGGGAGGGCTTTGCCCTCGCCGCGTATTTCCTCATCACTCTGGATGGACGGCGCGCGGAGGTGCGGTCGGCGGGCTGGCTTTACCTGGCGGCCTCGCATGCCGGGACTTTGGCGTTGTTCGCTTTTTTCGGCTTATTGGCGGCCCGGACAGGCAGTTGGGATTTGGGGCCGATGCGTGATCGGGCCGAATTGGCGCCACTATTCTGGCTGGCATTGTTTGGATTTGGGGTAAAGGCCGGCTTGTTTCCATTACACATCTGGCTGCCATCCGCCCACGCAAATGCGCCAAGCCACGTCTCCGCCATCATGTCGGGTGTGGCCATCAAGATGGGGATATACGGCATCATACGATTCAGCGGATGGCTCCCGGTACCGGGAGCGGCGGGGTGGATGGTGGCGGTGTTGGGTGCGGCGAGCGCGGTGCTGGGAGTGGCGTTTGCGTTGGGACAGCATGACCTGAAACGATTGCTCGCTTACCACAGCGTGGAGAACATCGGGATCATTCTCCTGGGGGCGGGATTCGCCTTGATGGCAGCGGCTCAGGGCGGCGCGGTCTGGGGGATTCCGGTGTTGGCGGGAGGATTATTGCATGTGTGGAACCACGGGCTATTCAAGTCGTTGTTGTTTTTCGGGGCCGGGTCGGTCGTGCATTCGACCGGCACTCAGGAAATGAGCCGACTCGGCGGGCTATGGCGGGCGATGCCATGGACGGCATCCTTGTTCACCCTGGGGGCGGTCGCAATTTCCGGATTGCCACCCCTAAACGGGTTCGTGAGCGAGTGGCTGGTTTACCTGGGGCTTTTCGATGCGGCGAACCCTCCCAGCGCGGTCTGGGCGGCGCTCCCGGCGATCGTGTTGCTGGCCTTGACCGGGGGGTTGGCCCTGGCCTGTTTTGTGAAGGTGTGCGGTGTGGTTTTTCTGGGCGCACCACGTTCGAGGGTGCGCGGCCAGGTCCATGAATGTGGTCCCTGGATGCGGGGTTCCATGCTGGTTCTGGCGTTGGGTTGTGTGGTGATTGGCTTGGCTCCGTTGGCGGTTTGGCCCGCGATCCGAGCAGCAATTGGTGATTGGCAAGGCAATGGAGGTGAGTTCTCGGCCCCGGAATCCCTGGGAACGCTCGGGTGCATTCACGCGCTAATTGCATTGGTGGCAGTGGGAGGGTCGTTTTGGCTTTGGCGGCGTTCCCATCGCGGTGGCTGGGTGAGAGAGCCGACCTGGGACTGCGGGTACGCGGCGCCCACGGCGCGGATGCAGTACACCGCCGGCTCTTTTTCAGGCACGATCACCGAGTGGTTTGGGCAGGTGCTCCGGCCGGAGCGGCACGCACAAAGGCCCGAAGGGGTCTTTCCGCAAATGGCATTGGTCGAGGAACACACGCCAGAGACGGTTCTCGAGCGGATCGTCGAACCAATAGCGCGGCAGGTATTATGGCTTTCCGCAAAGGCCCGGCAGTTGCAGCAGGGAAGGGTTCAGGCCTATCTACTCTATTTGCTCCTTGGGGTGGTGGTATTGGCGGCGTTAACCCTTGCCTGGAGTCACCCAGAGTCTGCCGCTGCCAACATCCCGGCTCCCGGCGCGCCCTGACCATGTATCTGAACCTTATCCAGATTGCGGAGTCCTTTGGGGTTGCGGAGAAGGTTGTCGAAGATTGGATTCGGCGGGAGAATCTTCCGCATGTGCTCGATCGGGGCCGGTTATTGTTCGATCGGGCGAGGGTGGTGCACTGGGCGGCTGCCCACGGGCTGATGGCGCGAGCCGGGTTTCTGACCCCCGAGCAGGGGGCGTTCACGACGGGCCTGGCCCTTGCGCCCATGTTGGAGAGAGGCGGGATTTGGCGCGAGATCGAGTCGTCGCATGTGCTCAAGGTTCTGGAAGGCATTATTGACTCGTTGCCGGGCGTGAGCGTCAACGTGCGAGGATTGCTGCGTCAACGCCTTTGGAAGACGGGGGGCGTCAATTGGGCGCCGGTGGGCGGTGGAACGGCGCTGCCACATTTCAGCAGTCGAGTAACCCTGGGGAGGGAATCGGGGGTGATCGCGTTGCTCTTGCTCAACGGCCCGTTGGCGCAGGCGTACCCGCCGGACGGGCTGCCGGTTACGCGACTCTTTTTCTTCGTGCCGCCCTCGCCACGTGCCCATCTTGACACGTTAGGACGGCTGGGGCGTGCCATCGCCAGGGGATCACTCGGCGGGAAATTGGAACGTGGTGCGTCGGACGAAGAACTTGTTGAGGCGTTGAGGATGGCCGACACCCCGGGCGGTGGGGAACCGCCATGCCTCGGAATGACGATCATCCGAGATTAAAGATCCGCGTGGTTGATTCAACAATGACTGACTTTCTGGAAATGGCTGTTCGGGTTGTGATTTGGCTGGTGGCCGCGCCGCTCCTGCCGGGTGTGATCAACAACGTGAAGTCCCGGGTGGCCGGGAAGCGCGGACCGCCGGTGCTGCAACTCTACTATGATTTGGCGCGGTTGTGGCGCAAGGGGGTGGTCTTGAGCACGCTGGCTTCGCCGGGGTTTGTCGCAGGGACGGCGATCGCCTGGGTGGCGTTGTTGGCGGCCTCGATGTTGATGCCACTGGGCTCCATGGGGAGATCGCTCGGTTTCAGGGGCGATGTGATTCTCTGGATTTACCTGCTTGCCCTGGCCCGGTTCGGCACCGTTTGGGCCGCGCTGGAGACGGGGTCGGCCTTTGAAGGCATGGGCGCGGCTCGGGAGGTGAGTTACGCAGTGTTGACGGAGGCGGCGATGATCACGGCGATTCTGACTCTGAGCTTAAGGAGCGGGACCGTCCAGTTGGGGACGATGCTGGCCTCGTCGGCCGGGACCGGCACGGTATTGCTGGCTGGGGGACTATTCACGGTATTATTGGCGGAGAACTGCCGAGTGCCCTTCGATGATCCGAACACGCATCTTGAGCTGACGATGATCCATGAGGCGATGGTATTGGATCATAGCGGGCCGCTCCTCGCCACCGTACTGCACGGGGCCGCGATGAAGCTGATGTTATTTGCCGTGCTCCTGGTGGAGGCCGTGATGCCATTGGGTGCGCTTTCGCCGGTGGCGACGGCGGGGGTTTTGATGGCGGGCGTGGGTTTGGTGATGGTGGGGATTGGGTTGGTCGAATCACTGCTCGCGCGGTATCCGTTCAAGCGGGTGCCGCTATTGCTGACGACTGCATTCTTATTGTGTCTGTTCGCCCTTTTGATGGTGTGGAAGCGAGGATTAGCGTGAAGGAGACCCTGAATCTACTGCTGGGTTTGGCGATGGGCCTGAATCTTGTCGCGCTGGGCACCGGCCGACTCCCGTCATTGATTCGGGTGGTGGCGCTCCAGGGAGTGGTATTGGGCGTCATGCCGCTGGTGATGGAACCCGATCTACGCATGTTGGTCGTGTTGATCGCCATTGCAACTGTCGCCATGAAGGGCATGCTGATTCCCGCGTTGATCACGCGGGGGATGCGGGCGGCGAACATCGATCGGGACCTCGCGCCGTTGATCGGTTTTGTGCCGTCGTTATGGGTTGGGGCGGGAGGTATGATTGGAGCGATAGTATTGGCGCATCGGTTGCCATTGTTGCCGCAGCATCAGGATACCTTGCTGGTGGCGGGGGCCTTGACCTCCATTTTCGCCGGGTTGCTGCTCCTGATTGGACGTTCCAAGGCCATCTCCCAGGTTTGTGGCTACCTGGTGCTCGAGAATGGAATTTATCTCTTCGGGTTATTGCTGCTCCACGCCACACCGCTCCTGTTCGAGGCCGGGATTCTCCTGGATCTGACCGTGGCGATCTTTGTGATTGGGATCATCGTGGACCGGATTCAGCGGGCGTTTGACACGCTCGACACCCGCAGATTGACGGTGCTCCGGGAATGAACGCCTCGTTGCTGATTCTTGTGCCCTGGGGGGCTGCGTTGGTGGCGTTGTTCTGGCGGCACGATCGCAGCCGTCCGTGGTTGCTTCCCGGCACGGGTTTGATGCATGCGGGGTTAACATTGGGATCGCTATGGCGACCCAACTCACTGCTGCACGCGTGGCTCGGTTTCGATGCGCTCGCTCGCTCAATGTTGCCGGCGGTCTCGCTGTTATTTCTCGGCTGTGCCTGTTATGGCGTGCCGTATTTGCAATTGCGCGCGGAGCGGTCCAACCGGGTATTTGTGGCGAGTTTCCTGGCGGCGCTTGGGCTGATCAGCGCGGCGCATATGTCTCGGCATTTGGGGTTGTTGTGGATAACGACGGAGGCTTTGACCTTGTCGTTGGTGCCCTTACTGCATTTCAACAATACACCGCGCGCATTTGAGGCGACATGGAAGTATCTATTGGTGGGGGGCACCGGCATGGCGTTGTCGCTTCTGGGATCATTCTGCCTTGGGTATGCATCGCTTCATGGAGGCGGGAAAGGGGATTTGACATTCGCCGCCTTGATGGCGCAGGGGGCAGGGCTGTCGCGACCGTGGGTGTTAATTGCCTGGGTGCTGCTGCTCGTCGGTTACGGCACCAAGATGGGACTCGCTCCGATGCACACGTGGAAACCCGATGCGTATGGTGAAGCCCCGGGAATCGTCGGCGCCATGCTGGCCGGCGGGGTGACCACGGTGGCGTTCACGGCCGTACTGCGGGTTCAAGCAGTGGTGGCCGCGGCGGGTTCGGGCGTCATTGCGAGCCGGACCTTGTTGGTGATCGGAATGTTCTCGATGCTGATGGCCGGCCTCTATTTGCTCGGGGCGCGCGATTTCAAACGGATGCTGGCCTATTCGAGTGTGGAACAGATGGGGATATTGAGTATAGGGGCGGGGCTCGGCGGTATAGGACTGTGGGCGGCATTCTTTCACGTCTGGAACAACAGCATGACCAAAGGCGCGCTCTTTTTAAGCGCGGGCAATCTCCGCCGAGCAGCCGGCGCGCGCATCGCCGGCGAGGTGAGCGGGATGTCCTATGTGACGCCAATTTCCGCAATGCTTTTTGCGGTAGGCCTGTTCGCCATCACCGCATGTCCGCCGTTCGGACTGTTTTTCAGCGCATTGCTCATTCTAAGGACCACTTTTGCGACGGGCCACGTTTGGGTAGCCGGAGTATTCCTGGGCTGCCTGCTGCTGGCATTTATCGGGTTGACCCGGGTTGGGCTTGGAATTGTGGATGGACGCCCGCGGCGAGCGGCTCGGGAGCCGGGAAAACGGTTTCGTGAAACCCTCGCCTTGACCTTGCCACCGACGCTGTTGTTGCTGGTGGCGCTGTGGCTGGGTCTGGCCACGCCGGAACGACTGCGCGAGACCTGGTCGATGGCGGTCACTCAATTGACTTCGACCCCATGAGTTCCGGGGTTCCTTTCGCCCTGCTGACGAATGGCGCCGCGCTGCGGTGGGCCCAGATCCCGGAGTGGCCGATTGTCGATTTTGTGCGGGCGGTAGAAAATGAACTGGAGCGCGGCGGCCGGTTAAGCTCATTTTTTGGCGTGCCGGAAGGAGAGTCGCTGCGAATTGTGGCGGTTCTCGCCTATGATGCCGGCAACACTTTGGCGATTGGTCGCAGCCAGCCATTTGCGGGCGGTTATCCGGCCTTAACGGTGAGGCATCCTCAGGCGCACTTGTTTGAGCGTGAAATCCGGGAACAACACCACGTCGTTCCCGCAGGTCACCCCTGGTTGAAACCAGTCCGGCTCGATGCTGGAACGGGACCCGCCGTGGGTGATTACTTTCGCGTGGGTGGTGGGGAGATTCACGAGGTGGCGGTTGGGCCAGTGCACGCCGGAATTATCGAGCCGGGGCATTTTCGATTTCAATGTGCGGGCGAGGAAGTGCTGCATTTGGAGATCGCACTGGGATATCAACATCGCGGCATCGAGCAAGGCCTTGAAGGCGGGCCGCATCGGGCCACGATATTCCAGATGGAGACTGTGGCGGGCGACACCACCATCGGGCATGCCACGGCCCATGCCGCGGCGTTGGAGGCGTTGGCGGGGATCGAGGCGCCGTTGCGGGGACAATGGCTGCGTGCCCTCGCCCTTGAGCTCGAGCGACTCGCGAACCATACGGGCGACCTTGGCGCGTTGGCGGGTGATGTCGCCTTCCTCCCCACCGCGGCGGCGTGTGGGAGGATTCGAGGGGAATTCCTGAATCTGACGGCCATGCTTTGCGGCAATCGATTTGGCCGGCGGCTCATTCGTCCCGGGGGATGCCTCCAGGATGCCGATCCGGAGCGATTGCAACAGTTACATGACCGGCTTGCAACCGCGCTGGACGAAGTCGATCAGGCCGCGGCGTGGCTGTGGGATTCCGCTTCGGTGCGCACACGTTTCGAGCGTACGGGTTTGTTGAATGCGCAGCAGGCGCGCGAGGTCGGGCTCGTAGGACCGCCCGCGCGCGCCTGCGGCCTCGTTCGGGATGTGCGTTTCGATCATCCCACGGGATGGCATCGCTTTGCCCAGGTGCCGGTCTCGGTCTGGCCGGATGGTGACGTGTTTGCCCGGGCGCGGGTGCGTTGGCTGGAGATCCAGCGTTCAGGCGAATTCCTGCGTGAACAGTTAAGCAGTGGACCCGAGGGAGAGGCTGGGTGGCCGCTCCCGGGGCTGGCGCCAGAGAGCCTCGCCGCCGTCCTGGTCGAAGGTTGGCGAGGAGAAATTTGCCACGTGGCGTTAACGGGTGAAGATGGGCGGTTGCGGCGTTACAAGATCACGGATCCATCGTTCCACAATTGGACAGGACTGGCCCTGGCCATGCGAGGGCAGGCCATTTCGGATTTTCCGCTGTGCAACAAGAGTTTCAATTTGAGTTACTGCGGTTTTGATTTGTGAAATTCTTATGTTCATTCGAGACACACTCTTGCATCGGCTGAAGCGCCGCTGCGAGACCATGGATTATCCGCAGGGGCCGCCTCCTGTGCTGTCCGATCGCTATGTCGGCGCATTGCGCGTGGATGGCACGAAATGCGCCAATGCTTGTGCCGCTTGCGTCCCCGTGTGCCCCACTGAGGCCATCCGTCGGCCTGCGGGACAGCCGGTTGCGCTGGATCTCGGCCGTTGTATTTTTTGCGCCGAATGCGTCAAAGCCTGTCCGGAAGGGGCGATCACGCAAACCCAGGACTATCGAATGTCCGTTCGCAGCCGGGAGGATCTTCGATTAGGCCATGCCGGCGAGGAAGAGTTGCGATTGGCCGGGGCGCTGGATGAACGATTGCGTCGAATCTTCGGGCGGTCGCTCAAGCTGCGGCAAGTGAGCGCCGGCGGCTGCAATGCCTGCGAGGCCGACACGCACGTGCTGGCCACGATTGGCTGGGATCTTGGCCGTTTTGGGATTCAGTTTGTGGCTTCGCCGCGGCATGCCGACGGCCTGCTCATCACCGGGCCCGTACCGAGGAACATGGAATTGGCCCTGAAGAAGACCTATGCCGCGGTGCCCGATCCGAAGATCGTGATCGCGGTTGGGGCTTGCGCCATTGCGGGCGGCCCTTTTGTGGGACACGCGCAAGTGAATGACGGGGCAGGCACACTGGTGCCGGTGGACTTGTTTATTCCCGGATGTCCACCACATCCGTTGACGATTTTAGACGGAATGTTGAGATTGCTCGGCCGGCTGGACGAGACCCGGCAAAAACGCTAATACCCGTTGATCGAATCCGTTCAATGAACATCGCGTCCATGCTAGCCCGGTTGCCGACGCAGGCGCGCGTCATCGTTCGAACGTGCATCTATGGATTGGGTGCGGGCGCGGCGGCGGTGGTTTTCCAATTTTGTGTTTCGTGGTTATATCGCGCCACGTTTGTCCCTCTGAGCCATCAACCGACGCACATTTTTCTTCTGGGCACGCTGGCCGTGATTTTGGGGAGCGCGCTCATTGTGGGGTGGCTGTTGAACTCGTTCTGTCGGGCGGCTACGGGCAGCGGGATTCCGCAACTCAAAGCCGCCTTTTGGAAAGATTTTGGGTATGTCCCCTGGCGAGTCGGCTGGGTGAAGTTCGTGGCGGGAATACTGAGCATCGGTGGCGGCTCGAGCCTCGGGCGCGAAGGGCCCAGCGTGCAACTGGCAGGCGTGGTGGGATCGAACCTGGCGGCGTTGCTGGGTGAGCCGAAGCAAGGGCGGCGGTTGGGAGCGGCGGCAGGAGCAGCGGCGGGGTTGGCGGCGGCGTTCAACACGCCGCTGGCGGCGTTGACGTTCGTTCTGGAGGAGATTGTGCAGGACTTGAACAGCCGGCTGTTGGGGAGTGTCTTGTTGGCTTCGGTGATTGGAGCATTTGTGGTGCACGCATTGGTAGGGGAACAGCCGGCGTTTGCGCTTGCTCCGGCAGTCTCCTGGGATTGGGTGGCCTACTTGCTGGTTCCAATCGTGGCCGCCGCCGCCGCGGTTGTGGGCGTCCTTTTCCAATGGTCGACTCTTTACCTGCGTGACCGATGCCAGAACGGCTGGCTGAGCAGGTTGCCACCGTGGTTGCGGCCGGCACTGGGGGCCTTGTTGACGTGGGTGTTGGGTGTGATCGTATTTTATCAGACCGGACTCCTTGGTGTATTCGGCCTTGGGTATGACGATTTGTCGGCGGGGCTGGCGAACCAGTTGCCATGGCGCGTTGCCGGTATGCTTCTGGCGGCGAAGTTAATGGCTACAGCGTCCTGTTACGGCATGGGAGGGTGCGGCGGGATATTCTCGCCCTTACTTTTTTTGGGGGGGATGTGCGGCTTGGTGGTGGGCGGCCTGGCGGCGCCGCTTGGACATATCGGCCCGCCGGAGCAAGTTCTTCTGGCGGTGGTGGGTATGAGCGCCTGTCTGGGTGCGGTAGTGCGGGCGCCGGTGACGAGCATTTTAATTGTGTTCGAGATGACGCACGAATTCGCGCTGGTGCCGGCATTGATGGTCGCGGCATTGATCAGCCAGGGGCTGAGCCGACGATTATTAAAACACAATTTCTATGATGCGATTCTGACCCAGGACGGGCACCGGTTGGAACACGTGGTTCCTCCGAGGAGCCTGACGGGATGGCATGAACAGCCCATTGCCAACATCGCGACCCAGCAACCGGTGATTGCGCAGAGCCTGGAGGCGGGGTACCTCCGGAAACTTCTCGAGAATTTTCCCTATGAGCGTTTTCCCGTCTGTCCGGACGGCGCGCTGAGCGGGGTGGTGGTACGTCGTGAAGTGGTGGATGCATTGGCGGCCGGTCGGGCGCCGACGTTGGTTCCGGCCAGTGGTTGTGCGCCGACCACGACAGTGGGTGAAGCGCAGCAGTTGCTGCTTGAATCACGCGCAGGGTTGATCGTGTTGTGCGAGGAAGGTGACCGTGGGGTGCAAGGCGTGGTCACACTCCACGACCTACTTCGCACCGAGCTGGCGTTGGCCGAGGGTGGCGCCTCACCGCGACCGGGCAGAAAGTCATCCGGCGCGGCGCAGCGCTAGCCCGCACATTTCGCAGTCTGGCGTGGCCGGAACCCAGACGATCGGTCAAACAAGTTGCGGGCAGATCAAGCAAGCATTCGCCTGGTGCCCTGGGTCCAGGCTGTTCTCAGGTGGAACCTCAATCCTCTCGGCCGGCGCCGGGATCACCTCCCTGCAAACGCCGGACCTTCTCCCGAAGCACCGCAAAGTCCACCGGCTTCTCGAGGAAATCCACAACGGGCAGCCATTTCGCATCATAGTCCTTGTGGCTGAAGCCCAGGGGGAATTCCTGATTGACGGCGGTCAGGAGGAGGATCGGAATCGGACCGAACTTTCGCTGGACTTCCCGGGCGATCTCGAAGCCCGCGGTGGGATCTTCGGGAAACATTACGTCGAGGAGGATACCGTCCGGGCGTCGTTGCGCCACGGAGGCGAGGGCATCGGCGGGCGTGTGCGCGGTGACCACTTCGTGTCCGTCAGCCTGGCAAACAGTGGCTACGGAACTGGCGAACTCCGGGTCGTCGTCAACAATCAAAAGATAGGCCATAATGTTGGGTCTTCAATGGGGTTGGGTTTGGGAAGATACGGGCGACAGGCGCGGGCTGGGGAGCCTGACGGTAAACCGAGTGCCCCAGCCGGGGGCGCTTTCCACTTGGAGATTGGCCTTCAGTTGCTGGGCGACCTGGCGGACGACGGCCAGGCCCAGACCGGTCGAGGAACGGTTATGCTTCACCGCGTCGTCGGTGCGGTAGTAGTCCTCGAAGATGCGCGGCAGTTTGGCTTCCGGGATGCCGATTCCGTGATCGCGCACGACGACCTCGGCCTCGCCTCGTGTGCCGGGACGACAATTCACTTCGACCAGCCCTTGATCGTGAGAGTAATTGACGGCGTTGACCACGATGTTGTCCAGGAGCATGACGAGGTGATCGGCCACTACACTAAGGCGGACGGGTTGGATTTCCTTTTGAATCCGGATGCCGCGTTGGCGCGCGGTGGGTTCGATGCGCGCGATCACATCCGTCAGGGCTTCACCCAGGTTGATCTCGGACCGAGGCGGCGCCAACTGTCCCTGCGATCGCAGATTAACGAGTTGGAGCATTTCCTGGATCTGCCGCGAAAGTGCGAGGCACCGCGAGGAAATCTTTTCCGCCACCGAACGCGCGGCGGGGGGCAACTCACCGCAGTAACCTCCCAGGAGGAGTTGAGTTTGGGCGTGGATGGCGGCGAATGGGGCCTTCAACTGGTGCGTGGTTTGGAGCATATGCCTGGCTCGTTCCTCGCCACTGGCTTCCAGCCGGCGGTTGGTGACCGCCAGTTCACGCTCGCGGCGGCGCACAATTTCCGCGAGCCTCGAGACGAGGTACCAGATGACCACCCAGATGATCAGCATGGGCAGCACAAGCAACGACAACGAAGGTTGCTTCGACGCACTGGCGGACAGGATCGTGAAGGGCATGGCCAAACCGGTGGCCTCGAGTTGAAGCCCGGCCAAATAGAAGCCGGCGGACAGGACGGCCACCATCAGGCTCTCAATGGGTGGAAAAACGATGCACGCCAGAATCAGGTGAAAGAGATACATGAACGGCGCCGCCGGCAGATCGCGATCCACCCAACGGATGACCGCCGTGAGAATCAACAGGTCACTGAAAATCTGGGTCCAGAGCAGCAGCCGCATTGAAGGAAAGCCGCGGAGTTCACTGGCTCGGGCCAGGCGCCGGAACACGATGTTGAGCAGGGCCAACAAAGCCGCTGTGCCCAGTGGCCAGCCGGGCGGGAGGACCAGACCGACGGCCTCCAATGTCTGAGGGAAGAAACCGGCCAGGCCGACGACGGTTAAAACCGCCACCACGATCCACCGAAGTTTGCAGAACCAGATGGCGTTTTCGTGCAGGAGCGGCTCGCTCCAATTGCCATCTTCGGCGGACTCGATCGCCGTCGCTGGCGCAACCGAGGGTTCAAGCGGCAATCGATACGTAGGCAGCGGAGGGTCGTTCGATCCTGGAATCATGCTGCGGCCCCGATCGATTATTCCGATCCCCAGGTCGTTCCCGACTTCAACAGCCGCGCGAGATCTCCCTGGCCGCGTTTGAGTGTGGCCTCGCGAACCTGCTGCATAAGGAGTTCCTCGTATACCGGTCGGGCCACCTGGCGAAACACCCCGAACGCCGTGGGAAAATCCGGCGGGCTTAGCGTCGCCAGCATTTCCGCGAGAGCGGGAGAATTGGCTTGTGCATTATGCGTGAGCATTTCCTCGCCCGGGCGTGCAGTTTCGAGGTCCACGATGGCCGGCTCGAGGTTTCGCAAGGCGAGCCCCAGCCGGCCGCCCGGCCCAAAGCGAATGGGCTTGCCATGCTCGAGATTGATCCGGAGATCTTCGGCACGCGAGCGGTCAGCCACATCCTCGAAGGCATCCTGGTTGAAGACCTTGCAGTTTTGAAGGATCTCGACAAACGAGGTCCCGTGATGGCGGGCGGCGGCATCCAGCGTCTGTGCCAGGTGGGCGGGATCACTGTAGAGGGTCCGGGCTACGAACGTGGCTTGAGCGGCGAGGGCCGTGCGGACCGGCCAGATGGGACGCTCGATCGAGCCCAGCGGACTGGACTTTGTCTTCTTACCGAATTCGGAGGTGGGCGAGTATTGGCCTTTGGTGAGGCCGTAGATGCGGTTATTGAACAGGAGGATATTGATGTCGAGGTTGCGGCGAATGGCGTGGATGAGGTGATTGGTTCCGATCGACAAGCCATCGCCGTCGCCCGTGATCACCCAGACGGAGAGTTCGGGATTGGCGCATTTGATCCCCATGGCAATTGCCGGGGCTCGCCCATGAATGCTGTGGAATCCATAGGTATTCACGTAATAGGGAAAACGCGATGAACATCCGATGCCGGAGACGAAAACAAACTGATGCCGGGGGATGCCCTGGGCGGCGAGGACCTTCTGCACCTGCGTCAGGATCGCATAATCTCCGCAGCCGGGACACCATCGGACTTCCTGCTCGGTCTGGAAATCTTTTCGGGTTAGTGCGCGGAGGCAGTCCGCCGGATCAGCGAGGGACGGGTCATTGACGGGCAAGATGGCGTTAGGCATTTTTCAACTCCTGTTCGATGGCACAGCGGATTTCACGAATCAAAAACGGACGTCCTTCAATTTTGGACAGTGGTTTGGCGTCCACCAGGAACCGGGCTCGTAACAGTGTGCACAGTTGGCCCAGGTTATTCTCGGGAACAAGCACACGACGGAAGCTGCGAAGGACGTCGCCGACATTGGCCGGCAACGGATTGAGATGACGGAGGTGTAGATGTGACACCGAGAAGCCTTCGTCCCGGGATTGGCGCACGGCGGCCGTGATCGCGCCGTAGGTGCTTCCCCAGCCCACAATGAGTAACTCTCCGTTCTCGTCGCCGTGCACCTCCGCGAGCGGAATGTCTCTGGCGATGCCATCGATCTTGCGCGCTCGCAGCCCGACCATTCTACGATGATTCTCGGCGTCGTAAGTCACCACGCCACTACCATCCTGCTTTTCCAGTCCGCCAATCCGATGCTCCAGACCAGCGGTGCCGGGGATGGCCCACGGACGCGCCAGTGTCTCCGGGTCACGGCTGTAAGGTGCGAATCCCGGGGTATCTCGCGCGGGTGATGGGATAGTCAGGTCGGGGAGATCCTTTGGTTTCGGCAGTGCAAAGGCCTCGGCACTGTTGGCCAGGAAACTGTCCGAGAGCACCAACACCGGGGTCATGTATTTGGTCGCCAGCCGGACGGCTTCAAATGCGATCGGGAAACAATCGGCTGGCGAGGCGGCGGCCAGCACAGCCAGGGGCGACTCGCCGTGCCGGCCGTGAAGGGCCATGAGCAGATCGGATTGTTCCGTTTTAGTGGGCATGCCGGTGCTCGGCCCGGCGCGTTGAACGTCGATGATCACGAGCGGCAATTCCGTCATGACTGCCAGCCCCATGGCCTCGGTCTTAAGGGCCAAACCAGGCCCGCTCGTGCCGGTAACTCCGATCGCCCCGGCGTAGGAGCCGCCAATGGCCGCGCAGCAAGCCGCGATTTCGTCCTCGCATTGGAGCGTGCGGACGTCGAATTCCTTGTGACGAGAGAGTTCATGCAGGATTTCGCTGGCGGGCGTGATGGGATAGCTCGCGTAGACCAGAGTTCGCCGTGCCTGGTGCCCGGCGGCGACCAGGCCCAGCGCAATGGCTTCGTTACCATTGACGCGGCGGTATCGGCCCTTGGGCATTTTCGCCGGAGCCACGTGATAGTGCACACGGAAGAGTTCGGTGGTATTCGCGAAGTTGTAACCCGCACGCAATGCCGCGCCGTTGGCGGCCATCACTTCCCTGGTCTTGCGGAATTTCTTCATCAGCCATTCCAGCAGCGGTTGAATCGGGCGGTCGTAAAGCCAGAGCACCACGCCGAGCGCGAAGAAGTTTTTGCACCGCGCGCGCTCTCGGCTTGAGAGTTGGGCCACGCGGGTGGCCTCTTCGTTCAGACGCGTCATGGGTACCGGGACGACCCGATAACCGGCGAGGGAGCCATCTTCCAGCGGGTTGGTTTGGTAGCGTGCCTTGGCCAGATTGGCGTCCCTGAACTCGTCCTGATTGACAACCAGGATCCCGCCGGGCTGCACTTCGGGCAGGTTCACTTTGAGCGCGGCAGGGTTCATGGCCACCAGGACGTAGGGTTCGTCGCCGGGGGTCGTCACCTCTTCATCCGCAAAGTTCAACTGGTAACCGCTTACTCCGGCCAGCGAACCGGCAGGGGCCCGGATTTCCGAGGGAAAGTCAGGCAGAGTGCGGATGGCGTTACCCATCATGGACGACAGGTCAGCGAACTGACTTCCGACCAATTGCATGCCGTCGCCCGAATCGCCGGCGAAGCGCACAGTGGCCTGATGGATTTCCTGGAGCTGTTTATCGGATCGGGAGGGGGATGCCATAGCGGGGATGGGGTTGAGAAACGGGAATGCGGGGTGTTCCTGATGGACGTGACCGCACGCGGCCGGGGTCTTTGGTGAAGGGAGTGGAGCTCACAATCCCTCACCGCTGTTGGTCCAATTTGGACGCTTTATCCACGCTGATCAGGACAACATTCTCCTTAAACGCAGACAACCCGTGGATTGTTCTTCCCTTCACTTCTATTGTCGTCCAATCCGATCCCTAATTGGGGTTATTTCCCAAGGTAAGGGTTTTCGGCGCGACGTTTTGAGAACCCCCGGCTAGACTTTCATCATGAGCGCCAGGAATCCCAGTGGTTCTCCGGATAATCCGGCAGATCCCCGCCTTCGATCACTCCGCCGTCGTCTGCGAAAAGGTTGCCTGTGGGGTTGTGGCGGGATGACCTTGATTCTCGCGCTCCCGATCGGCGTGTTTATCTTATTACTCAACCGGGTTCCGGGGAGTTACCCGTTGGCGGCGAACCCCTTGGATCCACCGCTTGTGGAGGATTACACCATCGCCGGTTTGGACGGGTTTGAGTCGCCCTACCTCGGTCATACCGGGAGTTGGGATGGCCAAGGCGGGGCTATGTGGAAAGGCTCGAAAGTGCCGGACATGGACAAGGAAGTTGAGATGGGTCTGCGATGGACGTTCATGCCGGTGCATTGGAGCGCGATGGAACCAGACGGGGCCGTCGATTTGAAACATGCGGTTCCACCAGCGTGGCAGGAGTTGGACGCGTTTGTCATCGAAGCCCAAAAACGCGGTTTGAACATTCTCATGCAAGCGCCGGTCGTGGGCGGCAATGCGCAGGGACCGCCCGCCTGGGCCGGGAGGCGCGAGAAGGGAAAGTCCGCTCCGCGAGACATGGACGCGCTAGTTGAGTTTGCCGGCAAACTGGCCCGGCGCTATCGCCCTGGAGGGACGCTGGCAACCGAGCAGGGATGGGGAGACCGCTATGGCGTGCGTGCCTGGGAGCTCGACAATGAACCCGAGATGTACCGGACGCACTGGAACGGCCAGGCAGCCGATTATGCGGAATTCGTCACTCTGGCCGCCGCAAGAATCAAGGCCATGGATCCCAAGGCATGGATCATCGGCCCGGGACTTTCCGCGGGCAAACGCGGCCTCGGTTGGCTCGAAGGAACCTTGGATGCAGCGGGCATGGCCGGCTCGCCGATCTTTCGAAGTCAAGGAAAGCCCTGTTCCATCGGTCCCGCTATCGATGTTGTAAGCTTTCACAACTACGAAGGATTGGACTCGTTCTTCTCCGGGGAACCCAGGACGGTCGTCCAGGTGTTCGATGATGTGCGCTCGGTCTTTGAGAAATGGGGGCAGCGATCAACCGGATTCACATACCCGCGGAAGGAAGAGTACTGGCATACCGAAGGCAACTACGATTTTCTCGGAATCCTTTCCGCCGAACGCCGCGCGTCGTGGCGGGTCCAGTTCTTCACACGGGCGTTTGCGGCCGGCATTCGAAAGGTCTGCGTGATGGATGCTTCGGCACGCGAACGTGCGGCAGTACAAAGCTATGTGCGGGCGCTCCCCTGGCCATTCCCGATGAAAGCCGCAGATGCCGAAATCAAAGTGCTTCACGGGCGCGCAGTGGCGTTTCGCCACCCCGACGGCGAGGAGAATGACCAGGTCTGGGTTCTCTGGGCCCTCGCAGGTAACGGCGATGCGGAGGTGGAAGTGCCCGTGACGCACGACCAAGTTACCATCGTGCAGGTGAACGGTTCTGAGTCCGTCAGCAACGCCCCAAGCCATCGGCTCAGGATCGTGCTGGAGGGAGACCGCAAGATCGCGCCGCCCGTAATCGTTCTTCGAACGAGGTAATCCGGGCCAGCGCCGGCAAATCCCGATAGGTTCGAGAATCGTTCATAGCAATGGTTGGTGCGAACGAAATCCCGTTTCGTCCAATGGTATATCGGACCACTCGAGTTTTGATCGTGTTCGTGTAATCGATCAAGGATTCCGTGGCCTCGACCATGCCCGTCGGGTCGGGTCGGGACAAACGGACGCCTCGAGCACGCCGCGCATTGCTGCGGCTGGCGCTTCGCGCCCAGGCGCGCTCCGGCCAAGCGGCGCGCCACGGGGGCAAGCCGCTGCCCATCTTCGCTGAGCACGGGAACGTGTTGGAGGACCGCGGCACTCGCCGCTTCGTAAAGACCTTGCCCAGCGCGTAGAGATCGGCCACGAGTCCCTGACCAGATTGCAGTCCGGAGGGCCGAGTTCCACGAGTCCCTGACCAGAGTGCAGTCCGGAGGGACGAGTTCCACGAGTCCCTGACCAGAGTGCGTTACGGCTGAGCAATCGTCAGCGACGTGCTCAGATGATAATGGGGACTCGCAGAGCTCGTCCCTCCGAAGGAGGTTGGGATGGGGACTCGCAGAGCTCGTCCCTCCGGTCGACATCGGCGCGGCCGGCTTGGAGGATGTCCACAAACCCTTCGTTGCTGTCCGAGGTCCCGCGAATCATTGGCGACGGCCAATATGTGGTCATTCGTCGTCCTGGCGGATCAACAAGGCCGCCCTGACCGAAAAATAATCATCGCCGGAGAAGAGCAGATACAGCGTCCGGCCGTCAGGATTCATCCATTTCGTGGGAAAACTTGCGGTTTCTCCTGGACCGACGTCCCAGGCGTCGGTGGCAAACACGGTGGTCCACGGTCCCCACGGTTCGGGGGCATCGTAGATGGCGAGGCCCCCGGCGAATCGCGTGTCTTCGCCCAGGCCGGTTTGGACCCAGAGATAACGCCGGAGTGGCGGGCAGTAGCTGATGGAGGATCGATAACACCGGCCCGGGTTAGTAAACACCGCCCCGCGTCGCTCGATATTTCGGGTCCAATGTGGCCGGCCATTGGTGTCGAGTCGTTCCAGGAATTCATAGGCGTCCCGTTGGTGGATGCGATCACGAGGCACGCGGGCGAGCACCATGCGGTCGGCGCGGGCATAGGCGGTGTCGGTGTCCGGGGAGTAAACGTAGGCGAAGTCATCCCGGGCGCCGGCATAGTTGGGGCCGAAATTGAGGAAGGTGGGACAGCCAAAACTCGTGGCAAATCGCCAGTCCAACCAGGTCCAGTCGGTTCCGTGGTTGGTCGAGAAGGCGAGCTGCGAGTTCGTGGCATTGCGAGCCCAGAGATAGAGCACCCGGTTCACCATCAGCAGGCCGCTGGCCTTCCGGCCTTTCGCCCCGTCACCAGTTTGTTCGATGGAAGGCGCAAACAGATTATCGGTTGTCAGGTGGGGTGGAGCGCCTCGGACGCGGGCGAGGCCGAGGCTCAATTTTTTCGGAACGAATGGTTCGAAGCCGCGACCGTCTCCAAAGGCCGTGTAAAGCGCATCATCGTCGCCCCAGGTCGACGGCCAGGTGTCGCTGCCCGGAGCGAGGCGAAGGATTTCGGTCACAGGCGCCCAACGGATCTCGCGAATCACCGGGCTATGCGAATAGGGCGCGGTGGAAACCGGGGGCGCGGCGCCGGGTATTAGCGGAGTCGCGCCAAACAGCCAGAGCCTTGGGGAACAGAACAGGAGAAAAAGGACCGCCGCTAGCGGGACCGGTGAAGGGCGCGGGCCACGTTTCCAAAAGTCGAGGACGCAAGACGCCATGAATCCGCTTCATGGATTTGCCGCTCGCGAAACTGCCGGTTCGGCGTGGCTGACAAATTGGCGCTCGGTTTCATCCAACTGTTCGAACAAACGGCGCTCGCGAAGATCGAAGGAGCGCCGGGGTTGTTGATCGGGGGCATCGGCCTGGGCGCCGTTGTGAAAACACCAGCCCGCTGCGCCACCCAATCTCGCCTGTCGGAGATCGGTGAGAAAATCGTCCAGCGCAGGTTGCCAATCTCGCGGATGATAACCGCGACGGAAGGGTTCCTGGTAGTGCACCGGAACGGCGCGGCCGAGGGTCTTCATCCAGGACAGGTATTCCCGCGTTTTTGATTCGGTTTCAGCGGGAGATCCGGATTGCCGCGGGCGATGGGGACAAATGAAATCGACGTGCGCCATGTTGAGATAATCATGCAGTTCATCGCGGCCGATATCTCCCCCTTGCGACGCGGTGACCAGCCGGTCCGGGTCCAGGCGTTTCACCAGTTCCCGCAACTCCTTCAAGTCTTCGAAGCTGACGAAACGCGCGTCACTGATATTCCGTTCATTGCCCAAATCGAGGTACCAGTTGTGGTGTTCCTTCAATGCGCCGACAATTGTCTCAACGGCCCTTCGATGGGCGGCGAGCGACGCTAATCTTGGGGATCCGTCTGTGCCATTACCGCGGGAGAGCGTGACGTCCACCACCAAGCCGCGGCGGTCGCACTCCGCGACCAGCGAACCGAGCCGGGTCAGGAAGGGCTGGCGCGGCATTCCGTGCTCGGTGATTGCGGAAATGTCGTGGTCGAACCCGGCCCAGGTGGCCCATACGCGCAGCCAATTGAAGCCTTGGCGCTGCAGGTCGTCCAGGTCAGATTGGATGCTTATCCAATCCCCGGCCCCCAGGGCTGCGTAGTCACTGATGCCGAGCAGGAAGGTGGGTTTGCCATTGAGGGTGAACAGGGAGCCTTGGATTCCGAGCGTTGTTTGCCGGAGCTTGGCCGGGGGATGATCCGCGGCAGTGAGTGCCGTATCGGCCCGCAGATCGAGCTGGAAGTGGTTTGCAGGAGTGGCCATCGCGACCAGGACAGTTGTCATCACCGTCAGGCAGGCCTGATGGTGCCGAAGTCCAATCAGCACACGCGGTATCATGCATTGCCTTGTGGCACAGTGGACGATCCCAGGCCAACCTTTTTTCAGAAAAGCGGACAGAGTGCGGGCTGTCGCCGCGCGCGAGGGCGCGGCCGCAAGTGCTATTTCAATGCTGCGCGCGTCGCCGATTGCATGGCTTCGAGCTCGGGTCGCAGCCGGCGCCGGGTGTCACTATCCATACGATCGATAAAAAGGATGCCTTGGAGATGATCGTATTCATGCTGGATGGCGCGGGACAGGAGCCCCGCGGCGCGGAACTCGACGGACGCCCCCTGCGCGTTGATGGCACGAACGTCGACCATTTCCGGACGAGGGATGTCCGCATAGATTTCAGGAAAACTCAAGCAGCCTTCGGGGCCGAGGACGTAGTCTCCGGAGACTCGGAGTACGGGGTTGACGAGGACGAGAGGCATGTGCATCGCCGGGTCCACGGTTTGACCGTCAATTTCCATGGACGAAGGCCGGTCCTGGACTTCACGGATGTCAACGACGGTGAGCTGCAAGGCATGTCCCACCTGCTGGGCGGCAAGACCCACGCCGGCGGCGGCCCTCATTGTTTCGAGCATGTCGCCGATGAGCCGGCGAATTTCCGGGGTGAGTTCGGCGATGGACGCGCCCTTGCGTCGGAGGACGGGGGCTCCGTATTTAACGATCGGCAACACCATGGATCAATTTAGCTGCAGTCCGGGCCGTTGCGAATGGCAAAACCCGCTACCATTCGTTGGGCCAGGCCTTCAGTTGATCAACCAGCTGCGGGACGGTCGGACTTTGGGCCGTCCGCACATAATGGCCGCTGTTGGTCACCCCTACGAGCAACGCGAGCTCGTCGGGAAAGTCCAGGAGTTTGCCGAGGCAAAAACCGGCATTGAAATGATCCCCGGCGCCGGTGGTCAGTGTTGGTTTGGCCGTGTAAAGGCCCTTGGCACTCGAGACTTGGCCGCCGGTTACGGCGACGGCGAACTTGGTGGGATGAACGACGAGGGTATGGATTGGGAGTTTATCGGCGATCTCATGGGTGAGCCGGCCGAGTTCGTCGGGATTGCTTTCGGCGGCAGGCAGACCAAGGACATGCCCGATCTCATTGGCCTCTTTTTCATTCAAACCAAGAATAACGTCGAAGAATTCCTGAAACCGCCCGATCAGATCCAAAGCGTGCCGGATGTCGTCGTCGGTCCGCTTCTCGGGGTCGGCGAGATCGAAGAACATCTTGCGCCGGGGAGCGGGAAGCCGGGGACAGATTTCTTTGAGGATGGCCTCCCAGACCTGGCTCATATAAGGGAGCATGGTCCAATTCACGAAACCGACAAAGTGCGATTGTTCGAGTTCCTGCGCGAACTTATCGCGCCCGAACCGGGCAACGATATTGGCCCAGGTGACTTCCTTCAACGAGGCGTGCTTGCCAACCATGACTTTGCCGTCGTCGAACTCGAGGGCGTCCGTATGACCGGGTTCGGCTATGCTGTGGACCGTGGCGCATTTGGCGAACTCATTGAACACGGGGTGAAGATTCGGGTAACCGAGGATGCCGAGGTAAGTGACCCGAATGCCGAAACTGGCGAGGGCGTTGGCCATAATCGGTCCATTGCCGCCCAGCTTGATCACGCGGGGGACGACCTCGAGATTGGTGCTTTTTCCCGCCGCACCGGCCAGACGATCGGCCAGTTGAGCGATAGTGTTCATCCGGGTGAATTTCTCGGCGGATTCCCGTTTGTCGACCACGTGCATGATCTCATCCACGAATCCGTCGAGGCCGACGAAGGCGGAGAGTTTGGAGACTTCGGGAGCAGCCTCAAGCAGGCGTTTGGCGCATTGATCTCGGAGTTCAGGCGAATCAATCATAACATCTACCGGTTACCACTGGTCCACGATGCGTCAACGGATCATTCGACCCGAACGCCCAGAATCTCGAGCACGCGTTCGAGATCTTCGTCGTTGAAAAAATGAATATTCAAGACACCGCGTCCCTGGCGATAGCGCAACTCGACCTTGGTGCCCATCCGTTCGCGCAAACGCGTCTGCAATTGATCGACATGCGGGTCGGCGGACGCTCGGCCCGCCTTGACTGCGGCGCCGGTGGATGCGCCCTGCGACTGCAATTGCGTCACCAGTTCCTCGGTTTGACGTACGTTCAAGGCCTGACGCAACACGCGGTCGGCCGCGAGCCCTTGCAACTCCGGACGGTTCAGCCCGAGTATGACTTTGGCATGCCCGACGGATAACCGGCCGTCGCGCACAAAAGCCTGGAGCTCGGACGACAGCCGGAGCAGGCGCAACGCATTGGCGACCACCACCCGGCTCTTGCCGACGCGCGTGGCGGCCTCCTCCTGGGTCAGTTGAAATTGTTCAATGAGCTGGGCGAAACCCTGCGCCTCCTCGATGGGATTCAGGTTCTCCCGCTGCAGATTCTCGATGAGCGCCAGTTCAAGGGCGGTGCGGTCGTCGGCCTGACGAATCACAACCGGGACCTCGGACAGCGAAAGGAGCTGGGCGGCGCGCCAGCGCCGTTCCCCGGCGATGAGCTCATAACCATTCTCGATCGGGCGGACAACCAACGGTTGGATTATGCCCCGCTCGCGAATGGAATCGGCCAGCTCGCGCAAGGCCTCTTCGGAGAAATCTTTGCGGGGTTGGAAGGGACAAGGCCGGACGGAACGCAGGAGAACGTTAACCGCGCCGGCGGGCGTGGCTTCAACAGTTTCTGGTGCTGTCGGGGCAACGACGAGATCGGGCGGCGATTGGGGAGGTGTGGTCCCGAGGAGCGCGCCCAAGCCGCGTCCCAAAGCAGGCTTGGCCATCCGGGGAGAGTGTCGGAGTAGCCGATGCTTGTCGAGATTGGAATGATGAAGGTCAGCAAATGAAATGGTTTTGTGGATTGAAAGGTGCAAAGCGGTCGGAGTAGTTTCCGGGCTATTGCATGGAGCGCGGCGGATTTGAGCCCTACATACCGGCGGAGACGAAGTTACCGGAGTTCAGTCTGCGGGCTATCGTCCTTGGGACAATCCTGGGGGTCATCTTCGGGGCCTCGTCGCTTTACCTGGTCTTGAAGGTCGGTCTGACCGTAAGCGCGTCGATCCCGGTGGCGGTCATTTCTCTGACGTTGTTCCGGTTGTTCTCCAAGCTCGGTTTTCGCGACGCCAGTATCCTCGAAAACAACATCGCCCAAACAGCCGGGTCCGCCGGGGAATCGATCGCCTTTGGCGTGGGCGTCACCATGCCGGCAATCCTGATCCTCGGGTTCGACCTCGAGCTGACAAGAATCATGCTCGTGGCGGTCCTCGGCGGTTTGTTGGGGATCCTGATGATGATCCCGCTCCGGCGAGCTCTGATCGTTCGCGAGCATGGCGTGCTGAAATACCCGGAGGGGACGGCCTGCGCGGAAGTGCTTAAGGCTGGGGCCTCCGAAGAGTCAAAAGCGGCAGCGGGTCCGGCAGCCCGGGAAGCCGCGCGTGTCGCACAGGAGGCCGGGCTGGCCCGGAATCTCGGTGCGGCTACGATCTTCACCGGCTTCGGTCTGGGCTTGATCTACAACACCCTGATGAAGGCGTTCAAGTGCTGGAAGGACGTGCCGGAGCGCGTCTTTGGGGACCCGTACCGGGCGGCGTCGGTGGGGATCGAAATTACGCCGGAGCTGTTAGGCGTCGGCTACATCATTGGACCGCGAATCGCAACGGTGATGTGCGGCGGCGGTGTGCTGGCTTACCTGGTCCTGATTCCCTTGATAAAATTCTTCGGGAATGGTTTGGAATCCGCCTTGTCGCCGGGTGGCATACCGATTCGGGATATGGGGCCGAACGAGATTCGGAACGATTATATTCTCTACATCGGCGCGGGGGCAGTGGCGGCCGGCGGGATCATCAGCCTGGTGAAATCCTTGCCGACCATTTGGCATGGCTTGCGGATGGGATTGGCGAATGTCGGACCCGGACGTGAGACGACCGCCAAAGGAGCGCGCACGGACCATGATCTGTCCCTCAAGTTCGTCGGTGTGGGGATCGTATTACTCCTGGCCGCCATCGGCTTTGCGCCGAGTCTGCACATGAATCTCCTGGGCGCGCTCTTGATTGTGACGTTCGGGTTTCTGTTCGTCACAGTCTCCTCACGCCTGACGGGTGAGATCGGGTCATCATCAAATCCGATTTCAGGGATGACCGTGGCGACCCTGCTGTTGACCTGCCTGGTATTCCTGCTGGTGGGGTGGACCGGCGGGGCTTACTACGTAACGGCCTTGTCGATCGGTGGCATCGTTTGCATCGCATCGTCCAATGGGGGCACCACTTCGCAAGACTTAAAAACGGGATATCTCGTGGGGGCCACACCGCGTTTGCAGCAGTTGGCCATTCTGATTGGCGCGTTCGCCTCCGCCGTCTGCCTGGGACCGATTCTGATCGCGTTGAACGAAGGTTATACCGTCTATGTGCCGGCAGCAGAGGTGGCGCCGGGACTGAAGACGGACCCCGGCGCGTTGGAAACCAGGGCGGGCTTGCGGGGTCCGCAGTCTGCAAGCGATTCCCGTATCTATCGAGTCTGGCACAAGACGAATACCGAGGGGGGGCCCGCCGGCAAGTACCTGGTGGACGACACGGGAACGGCAGTCTGGCTGGTTGATCCGGGGATTAATGGCGTGCACCAGACTCTGCCGGATGGAAGCACCGTTCCGAAGTTTTCGGCGCCGAAGGCGACCCTGATGTCTTACATCATCAAAGGCATTCTAGACCGGGAACTGCCCTGGGCACTGGTGCTATCGGGAGTGATGATCGCTGTGACGCTCGAAATGGCCGGCATCCCGTCGCTGGCATTCGCCGTCGGAGTTTACCTGCCTTTGTCGGCGACGAGCCCGATCCTGGTTGGGGGAGCGGTGCGATGGATCGTGGACCGTGGACATCGAAAGGAACATGCGGGGCGGGGTCTGAACGAAGTCGAGCTTGCGGCTCACAGCGATCGAAGTCCCGGAGTGCTGTTGGCGTCGGGCTATATCGCCGGGGGCGCGATTGCAGGCATCTTGATTGCGTTTATGAGTGGCGTATTGCTCAAGCTGACGAATTCGATCGAACGATGGTCATCGGCGCACAATCCGTTTTACTCCAGCGAGGCCTGGAACGGCGCGTGGGCGGATGGGTTGGCGTTGATACCTTTCCTCGCGATTATGCTGCTCTTGTTTTTGGTGGGGCGGGAGAAGCTGATGGCCGGTGGCCGGAGCGCACGCGCTGCTGAACAGCGGTAGTGCAACGGACTGGCTTCCGCGCCCGAATGATTCGACCGACACCGGTTCAGCGCCGTTCGTGCCGCAGTTCTTCAAGTTCGGCCCGGAGTTGCCGCAGGTTCTGGCGAAGTTCTTTCACTTCGTTGCGGAGTTCCTCGATGATTTCACCGGGGACTTCCGGGCGCGGCGGCCGGTCCTGAGTCATTTGTGCGAGGCGCTCTCGCATATGGCGCAATTGCTCGGCAAGTCTTTCGGCGGGCTCGTGTAAACCGGCGGCGTGGAGGTTTTCGATGGCCACCTCCAAATGGTGCGCGCGACGTTCGAGTTCATCGCGGTTCATGCGTTGCGCGCCTGGTTCCGGCTGAGGACGCGATTGTCCCTCGGCCTGTGGCCCGCGGGGCTCATCCTGGTTGTCTTCCATTTCGGCACGAAGCCGGCGGGCTTGTTCGTGAAGATCGTCGACGCGCCGCATGAGATTGCGAGCCTCTTCAATCCGACCCGCCTCCTTGAGCTCGGAGGCATCGCGTTCGAGCTCCGCGGCCTCGCCCAGGAGTGCCGCAGGCCGGACGGGTTGAGCGATGGCCCTTGGCACTCCCGTATCGAGGAGACCCAAAACCAGGAGCAAGAGACATGAGGTGAACCGAATCGCAGAGACAGCCGGACCGTTCATGGGAACCTTTCGATTGATGTTAGGCCCACCCTACGCGCCGGTCGAGCGGGTAGCAAGTCGGCAGACACACCCGGCAAGCTGGCATGTGTGAGAAAGTCGCGGACTGCGGGCTGCGGCTCGTGGATTCAGCCGGCCAAACGCCGGACTTTCCGCGGTGAGATTCTGCTTTGAAAGCAGGACATTAAGCGGCAGTATCCGCCCCCGTTGTTTTCTCATGAAACGCACACATCACTGTAACGAACTCCGGCTCGATCACGTCGGGCAGCGAGCCACCTTGACCGGCTGGGTCCATTCCCGCCGGGATTTGGGCGGGGTGATCTTCATCGACATTCGCGACCGGGAAGGGCGCACCCAGACCGTCTACGACCCATCAGATCTTTCGGAAGAGCTGTTCAACCGCGCGGCGGCTCTGCGCAACGAGTGCGTGGTGGCCGTGACCGGGATGGTGCGCCAACGGCCGGAGGGCACTCAAAATCCCAAGATCGCAACGGGGTCGGTGGAGTTGGTCGTCAACGAATTGGAACTGTTGAACCACGCCGAGGTCCTCCCTTTTCCGGTGGATGATCCCGAGGCGGCAGCCAAGGTGAACGAAGAACTCCGGTTGCGCTTTCGCTACCTGGACTTGCGCCGGCCGGAAATGACTCGAAATCTGCGAATGCGAGGCAAGGCTGCCATGACGACCCGGAGGTATATGGAGGAACAGGGTTTTCTGGACGTGGAAACCCCTACGCTGTTCAAGTCCACCCCGGAAGGGGCGCGGGAATTCGTTGTGCCCAGCCGGTTGAACCCCGGATTGTTCTATGCCTTGCCCCAGTCCCCCCAGCAATTCAAACAAATCCTGATGGTTGCCGGCGTGGAACGGTACTTTCAATTGGCTCGGTGTTACCGGGATGAAGACCTGCGCGCCGACCGGCAGCCGGAGTTCACCCAGATCGACCTCGAGATGTCGTTTATCGAGCGTGAAGATATCTACCGCCTGGTCGAGGGATTATTGGCCCGATTGTGGCGGGAGACGCTGGGTATCGAGATTGCCACACCCTTTCCTCGAATCTCATTTATGGAGGCCATCAACCGATTCGGGATCGACAAGCCGGACATGCGGCTGGGAATGGAGTTGGCCGATTTCACCGAGGATTTTCGGGGCAGCGCGTTCAAAGTCTTTAGCGGCGCCATCGAGGCAGGCGGTGTGGTTAAGGCTTTCAATGCCTCGGGTCTTGCCGGTGTGACCCAGGGACAAATGGAAACCATGACCGACTTGGCCAAAAGCGGCGGAGCCAGAGGCTTGGCCTACATTAAGGTCGAAAACGGCGAATGGAAGTCGCCGATCGTTAAGTTTTTTACCGATGCTGAAAGAAAGGCGCTCGAGCAAAAACTGTCGGTTCGGGAAAATGATCTCATCCTGTTTGCCGCCGGCCCATGGCTGGGTGCATCAGAGATTCTGGGCCGCATCCGGCTCTTCGCCGCCGAGATTTTAAAGGCGAGCGGCAAACTCAAAACTGCGCCGGACGAATTTAAGTTCCTCTGGGTGGTCGATTTTCCTTTGTTGAGTTTCGACAAGGAACAGAACCGGTGGTATTCAAGCCATCATCCCTTCACGGCGCCGGTCGCGGAAGATATCCCGCTCCTGAAAACCGAACCCCGCAAGGTTCGTGGGCAACATTACGACGTGGTCGTTAACGGTGTCGAGTTGGGGGGTGGCAGCATTCGAATCCATCAGCCTGAGGTTCAACGAACCATCTTCGAAGAGGTATTGCAGTTGACACCCGAAATCGTGAAGTCGCGCTTCGGCTATATGCTCGAAGCCTTCAAATACGGATGTCCGCCTCACGGCGGAATCGCCCTCGGTTTCGATCGGTTGGTTGCGATTCTGTGCGGCACGCCAAGCATCCGGGATGTCATTGCCTTCCCTAAAACCGCCAGAGGAACTTGTCTGATGACCGACTCGCCCGGGCGGCTCGAATCGCGCCAATTGAAGGAATTATACCTGGAGCTCAAAGCTGCAAAACCATCCCAATCGTCTTAACGTTCGGACGCTGGGATTTCGAACAGTCTCCCTTTCAGGTTGAGAATGCTTTCCAGGCCGGGAGATCCAACGATGCGCGACTTAATCGAATGTTGCCTGGGTATTGAAATCGGGGGCAGCAAGCTGCAAATCGTTGTGGGGAGCGGCGACGGCGCGATCCGAAATCGGCGCCGATTCGCGGTCGACCCGGTTGAAGGAGGATTCGGAATCCGATCTCGGATCAGTGAGTGTCTGGCCGAACTGAAAGACGAAATGCGTTTCGCGGCCGTTGGCGTCGGTTTCGGCGGACCCATCGACAGAACTTCCGGACGGATCTGCTGCTCACATCAAATCGAGGGCTGGTCGGATTTCGCCTTGCGCGATTGGCTGGAGTCCCTCGCCGAGGTTGATGTGCGAGTCGAGAACGATGCAAATACCGCGGCATTCGGTGAGGCGCGATGCGGTGCAGGTATGGGTAATGATCCCATATTCTACGTGACCCTTGGGAGTGGCGTGGGAGGCGGTTTGGTGGTTGGAGGTGAAATCTACCACGGCGCAAGCCCGGGTGAGGCAGAGATCGGCCACGTCCGACTGAACATGGAGGGGGCTACAGTAGAATCGCGTTGTTCGGGCTGGGCTGTGGATCAACAGATCCGTCAATTATGCCAGGCACATCCTGAAAGCCTCCTCACTCGGTTGATCCTGAATCAGAAGGGGGCGGAAGCCATTCATCTTTCGGCGGCCTTTGAACAGGATGATGAGTTGGCCAAGCGAATATTGGACGAGGCGGCTCGGAATCTTGCCTTTGGACTTTCGCACGTTACCCACCTGTTCCACCCCGAGGTGGTCATCCTTGGAGGGGGACTGTCCAAGGTAGGCGAGCCCCTTCGTGCGGCCGTCCAACAACACCTGGCTTCATTTATCATGGGGGCATTTCAACCCGGACCCAAGGTCCGTTTGGCGGTTCTGGGCGAGGACGCCGTGCCGGTCGGGGCGCTGCTGCTGGCAGGGAAAAGCTTGATGCCACCGCGTCAGAAGGAATAATGGGCGCCGATGCAAGAGTGGATTACCGGTTATCTCGCCGCCCAAAAAGCTGCCCTCGACTCAATTCCTGTCGCTGTCATCGACGCGTTGATTCAACGGTTCCAACAGGCGCTCCGGGAAGATCGCCAGATCTTCGTGTTTGGAAATGGAGGTAGCGCGGCCAATGCCTCACATTTCGCGACGGATTTGGGCAAAGGCGCGTCGGATCGATTGAATCGCCGGTTCCGCGTGCTTTCCTTGAATGACAACGTGAGCTGGTTAACCGCGCTTGGGAACGACTATGCCTACGAGGATGTTTTTGTCCGCCAACTCATGAATTACGGTCGTGCGGGGGACGTGATCCTTGGCATGAGCGTGAGTGGCAATTCGCCGAACATGGTCAGGGCCATGGAATGGTCGCGGAAGAATGGCCTGCATACGATCGCACTCGTGGGGGCGAAACGCGGCCGGATGGCCGAACTCGCTCACCAGGTCATCGTCATCGACGACACCCATTACGGGCGGGTGGAGGACGCACAAATGGGGATCTGCCACATGCTCTGCTACGCGTTCATGGAGGTCCCGGCCCTCGGATCCCACCCCACGTGATCGTTCTGGCGACCCCGCCAGATTCCACTGCAACAATGAGGCGATATCGGGTAGATTCCGAGGGTGAACGTCTCGGCAGACATCAGTCGTAAAGTCAGCAATCTCCCGCACAAACCGGGCGTTTATCTGATGAAAGACCGGTTCGGTACGGTCATTTATGTGGGCAAAGCCCGGGACTTGCGCCGGCGGGTCAGCCAGTATTTCCAACCCTCGCGCCGACTGGCCTGGGATCCGAAATTTATGGCGTTGGTCGAAGCCATTCGGGATCTCGAAGTCCATGTCGCGCGCAACGAGCCGGAAGCCATTTTGCTCGAGGGGAAGCTGATCAAGGATTTCCGGCCCAGATACAACGTCAGTTTCCGCGACGACAAGCGATTCCTGCTCCTGAAGATCAACCTCAACGATCCCATCCCCCGGTTCTCGTTGACCCGTCTCCGCACCGAGGACGGTGCGCGTTACTTTGGACCATTCGCGAATTCCGGCGCACTCCGGCGCACGCTGAACCTGGTCCGGCACAAATTCAATCTGCGGGGATGCCGCCCGCTTACCCCTGGGGAGCCGGACTACCGCCACTGTCTCTACGCGCATTTGAAGGTCTGCACGGCACCGTGCATTGGCAACGTGACGCGCGAACAGTATCTGATGCAGGTCCATGCCGCTTGTGATTTCCTGGCCGGACAATGCGCCGAAATGCAGGAGCAACTCGAGTCGTTGATGAAGAAGTCCGCCGCGCAACTCGATTTCGAAAAGGCAGCCGAACTGCGCGATCTCATCGCCGATATCAACGATACCACTCGCAAAACCAACCCTTTCATCCGTGTCCCCTACTCTCTTCCCGTCGCAGTGGATCCCCAGAATGACCTCGCCGAGCTCGCCCGGGTGCTGGAACTCGAAGCGCCTCCGGCCAGGATCGAAGGGTTCGACATCTCCAATATTAGCGGGACATTCGCGGTTGCGTCCATGGTTGCGTTTCGAAATGGCCGGCCCGACCGCGCCGGATACCGGCGATTCAAAATGCGCACGGTTACGGGGCAGGACGATTTCGCCTGCATGGCGGAAACGGTAAGACGGCGCTACACGCGGATGCTTTCCGAAATCGATGCACAGGCAGAGAATCCCAACGAACCGCCCGGGCGTCTCGCATCGGGAACGCGTTCGTTACTGCCGGACTTGATTCTGATTGACGGCGGTAAAGGCCAACTGAACGCGGCCGGCCAGGAACTGGCGAAACTCGGCCTGAGCCATATCCCAATCATTGGATTGGCCAAGGAATTTGAGGAGATCTACCTGCCCGGGAGCAAGGAACCACTCCGACTGAGTCACGATTCAGGCGCGCTCAAGCTACTCCAACGCGTGCGGGACGAGTCTCACCGGCTCGCCAATACGTATAACGCCCAACTCCGTCTCAAGCGGATTTCGGAGAGCTTGCTGGACGAGTTTCCCGGAATTGGAGGGCAGCGCAAGGCCGCGCTTTTGAAACGATTCGGTTCGGTTCGTCGGCTGCAATTGGCGACGGTCGAGGAGATCGCCGCGGTTCCCGGGTTTGGAGGGAAAGCTGCCGCGGAATTGAAATCGTTCCTCGAAGCCCGGCACGATACTACACCCGCTGCGGGATCGGTCCACAACGGTGCTGAAGGACGCGGGATCGACGATGCGAAGACGTCGAAGGATGGTTGAGGGATTGGACCGCGGTGGGATTTCACCTCGAGATGGATCTGGTGTTGGTTGTTGATGACAACACTCCAGCCGCGGAACATCAGCGGCTGGAGTGATATTCGAAGGCCGATCCCGACTCAGGCCGGCTACCGTTTGCCCACGACCCACTCGATCGTGAGCTTCACCTCGTCGCCGGCTTTGATCGTGCCGATACCGAGGATGGTGGGGGCGGGGGGTTCGACCCCAAAGTCCGTCATTTTGACTTCAGTTTTGGCGGAGAATTTGAGGCGATTGGCTTCGGGCACAGTCATTTCAACCGGCATTGAAATGTCCTTGGAGGCGCCGGCTATCTTCAATTGACCTTCACCGTCAAAGAGAAACGTCCCGTCCTTCACTTCCTTCAGCGTCAGGCTGCTTAAGGTGAACTCAATATTCTTGTGCTCATCCATCTTGAGCTTCTCGTACATGATGTCGTCCATGTGAGTATTGTAAGGCTTGCCGTCCTCGACGCTCTTGAGCGAACGCACGGGTATGTAGACCGTGCTTTTGGCATCGACCTTGCCGGGTTTGGCGGTGGCCGGGTCCAGTGGAAAATTGGGGCCAACTTCAACATTGCCACCGATGATCAGACCCTCGACCTCCCATTCCGTATGGATCATATTGGCGGTTCCCTCGATCGTCACCTTGCTGCCGGTGCCGGGCCGCGCGCGATATTGGGTCCAACCTTCCGCGGCCTGAGTGACCGCCGCCGCCGCCAGGAAAGCCAACCCGCCCAGGAATAACGCTCGTGTGGTTCTCATAATCATTTCGTTGCTTCGTTTACGCATTCTACTGACTGTTCGACGAAAGCCGTTCTAAGCCAATTCAAACAGGGCCGGCGCGAGTTCCATGCGTTCCTTCTTCGAGATCGCCTCGTGGGCCTTGATCGCCAGGACCGTCGCCTGGTAACCCTCCAAATAACCGGCTCCCGGCTGCCGAGCCACCGTCGCCAAATGCTCCTTCAACGCCTCCGCGTCGTCGCCATACATGTTCGTAAAATCCTCCACCGCCGCACTCACGTCGCCGGCCGAGCGCAGAAAGTTTTCCAGGGAAAACTGCAGGGGGGGCGTGACCACGGCGACTTCCTGGGTGAGACTCTTCTGTTTGCTTGCGTCCATCATCAGGGCAATCCCGGTCTCCTGGTAGAAGCTATCCTTGCGGGCGTAAACTTCCCACCCCAGCAGCGGCGCGTCCGCCTCCTTGAACAGCCACGACTTCGACCCCACGAAGGTCACCGTGCCGTCGGTGCCATAATAGACCTCGTATTCTCCCTCGAACGAATTGGCCAGGGTGCACGTCTGAACCAACCGAACCCCATTCCCATACTCCACGATCAAATGACTCGTGTCCGGGATCTCACGTCCGTCGCGCCAAAGCACCGTCGAACCAAACCCGGTCACCGCCACGGGCAGCGCATCATGAATCCAGTTCGAGGCATCCAATTGATGAATGGCCAATTCACCGACCATCCCGATCGAGAGGTCCTTGTTCAACCTCCAGTTGAGCTCACTCTCACGTTCCGGCGTCGGCGCCGCCTGCCGCCAGCTTTGCTTTTTGAGACATTGCGAACGGGCGGAAACCGGCCGGCCCCGGGCGCCGGAGCGAATAAAATTCAAGACGAAATGCCGATGTTTATCGGCGCGCAACTGAAGCCCCGCTTGAAAATGTTGGGTTGAAGCCTTGCGCGCGGCCAGCGCGATGGCCTGGGCATCCTCGATGGTATTGGCCAGGGGCGCCTCACAGTATACCTGCTTGCCGGCTTCCAATGCCTGCACCACGATATCCCGATGCAAGTGCGTGGGTGTGGCCACGATCACCGCCGGAATGGATTTGTCTTCCAGAATCTTTCGGTAATCGTTGACCTGCGCGGCGCCGGGCGCAGAACGGGCCGTGCGTCTCAGCGATGCGCCATAGGTATCGCAGATCGCCGCAATCTCGGCCTTCTCGAGTTTTGACAGCGTCGAAACGATCTCACGACCCCAGGAGCCCAACCCGACCACGGCGCAACGCACTTTTCGCCCATCGGACACGGTTGACTCCGGGGCGGCGGCCTGGGCAGTCAATTCGATGCCTCCCAACAACGTCATCAACGTGGCGACCGATCCACCTTTGATGAAATCGCGCCGGGTCAGGTCCTCGGGAGTATCAATGTTCTTCATGTGTCGGCAGACTATACTGTGGTCGGGAAATGGTGCCAATATTATCGCGTCACGGATGCAGGCTATTTAGTTCACTTAAATCAGGTATAATCCCGTGCCGCTGAGGCCCAACATTCAGCAGCCGCTACAATGGTTATTTCCCACTGGCCCCGGGGGTGGCATCGCCCGGCTCAAGGCCCAGGGCCCACTTTATTCCCCCGAGGATGTGCTTCTCGTAAGTCGGATTCTCCCAGACATCTTCACGATGGCCCAGCGAGGTGTAGAAGACCTTCCCCTGGCCGTAGAGCCGGCACCAACTCACCGGGAAATGACCGGGCTCCGATTTGTTATTCGGGTGCTTGTCCAGGACCAACAGCTCATGAACGCGTTGCCGGTCGTAATTCTTGAACAAGTAGATCTCCTCTTTCTCGATGCAATAGGACTCTCCAAGCTCGCGCGTTGCAGGATGTTTGGGATCCATCACCAGGCATTCCACGCCCGCTTGTTGACCATGGTGCTGAAACTCGCCGCCAAGCATTTCGATGTAGGGATCGACGCCATCCTTGCTGTTGTACGTATCGCTCGCGGAATGCATCCCGATGAAGGCCTTGCCGCCGCGGATCGCGTTGAGAAATGCCTCCTTGTCGGGGATCGGCAATTGTCCGGTAGTATTGGCAAAAATGAACCCGTCATAATTCTGCAAGGCGCTCGGGGCCATCTTGGCGGCCAACTCGTCGTCCGTTCGCGCAAAATCCAATTTAAACTGGCCGCTTTCCTCCGCCAACCGTGCCAGCACCTTTTCAGCGGTCGGGATGGAACTATGCCGAAAACCCTTGGTCACGGTCACAACCAGCAGCTTCTTCCCGGCCGCCCCGGCGGCCTGCGCTGGAGCGAGGGAAAAACTGGTGACGAGGGATCCGATGAGAAGAATGGATAGAGGTGTGCGCATAGGGCAATTAAATATCTATTGTTATTCCAGTTGATCCGACTGGATGCAACGCGAAACTATTCACCCTCCAAAACGACCTCCCGCGATTCCGGCCTAAGTGGTCTGTTTCATATATACGGTTACGTTCGCGGCCAGGGGTTTTTCGGCCAGACGAGGCGCGAGCAACGAGCATACCCGCAGCGGTCTGTAAGGCGCGAGCAACGAAGTCTGGCCGAAAAAGAACGGCCGCCCGGAGGGTTGCGCCGAATTTGGCCTGGGGCGGCGTTGCTCGGTCGGTCGAGTATCGCAGGGGACACACTCTCGCCCTCGCGCCTTGCCTCAGGCCAAATTGGGCACAACGAACGTGGCCGTATTTATGAAACAGACCACTAAGGCAAACCCCACAACATTAGATAAACCTGAAGCAACGCCGCCGCAGAGTAGCCCGACCAAAAAAGCCACTCCAGAAGCCGGAAGCTTCGTTGAGGAAGGGGACTTACGCTGATGAGGAGACGAATGCCGCCTATTTCCAGCACATCGCCGTTTCGAACCCGGGTTTCGTTGACGCGCTGGCCATTGACAGCGGTCATCGCCTCGGGATGGCCGACCAGTTGGATGCCATCCGCCCCGCGCCATTCAAGCGTGCAATGCCTCTCCCACACGCCCGGCGCCTCGATACGCAACTGATCGCCGGGCGCGCGACCGATTCGAAAAGGGTAGCGGATAACCGCAGTGGTTTCTCGGGGGCCCTGACCAAGAATGGTCAACTGGAGCATGTCGGGGAGTCTGCGCTACCACCGCTGCGGAACCGTGATCTGGTCCCCCGGATAGATTTGCAGATCCTCCTTCGGATGGCGGAGCGCTCGTTTACAATCGACAACGAAACGACTCCCATCCTTGCGGCGGATCTCAACTTTTCGGCGATTCGCAAAGTCGGTGAAATCCCCAGCGGCCTGAATGGCCTTGGTCACGGTCATCTCGGTGAGGTAGATCTTCAAACCTGGCGACTTGACCTGCCCGCCCACGGAGAAATAACGATCCTCGACGCGGACAGTGACGGTAAGGGTTGTGAAAAAGCCGGGAACATACAGATCGTGAAGCTCTGATTGCAGTTGTCCGATCGTCTTGCCCGCGGCGACGATATTTGTGCCGAGCAAGGGAGGTTGGATATAACCATCATCACGGATTTGTTCGCGATGCGGCTCTTTCGGCGCGTTGGAGTTGCCGGAAAAGTCAATCTCGACCCGGTCGCCGGGCCGGAGCATATCGGGTGAGAAGATCTGCGGCCCGCCGGTGGAGTTGGTGCCGAGGCTGGCGCCGGCGCCATTGGAATCCGGATAGGTGAATCCCGGATGCCCGCACCCGGCGGTCCCGAGCAGGACGAAGATTGCGGCCCAACTGCACGACACACCGACCTTATACACGATTGAATTCATCGCACCAATCACTTTGAAGCTAACCCCGGATCGAAGACGGACTAGTATTTTTTCTTGAGCTCGGCACCGCTCCCGCGAGCGGGGGAGGAGGATTGTTTTTGCGCATCGCCATTCTTCTTGGCGCCCTCGTCATCATCATGTTTCGAATAATAATCGTAATAGTAACCGCTGTAGTAATAGTAGTACGAATCCTGTGAAATGTTGATGTTGTTCAGGACCATTCCCAAAAGCGTTCCCCCGACTTTCTCGACCATTTGTTTGGCGCGAAGGGTCATTGCCTGCGGATACTTCCGGTATTGAATCACGAGCAACGTCAGATCAACCATGCTCGCGAGCACCGAGGCGTCGCTGACACCCATGATCGGGGGCGAATCGAAGAACACGAAGTCGTACCGCCGTTTGACATCCTCAATGAATTCTTTCATCTGAGGGGAGTTGAGGATACCCAGGGAGCTGCTGGGCAACTTGCCGCTCGGAAGGAAATGGAGCGTGGGCACGGAAGTGGTTTGCACGACTTCCTCCAATTTCGACTGGCCCAAAAGATAATTGGTCAATCCGATCGAGTTCGAGACTTTCAAAATCTTGTGCAGGCTCGGGCGCCGGAGATCCGAGTCGACCAACAAGACGCGCTGATTATTCGTGGCGAACACCGAGGCAAGATTGAAGATGGTCGTTGACTTTCCTTCGCCTGCCCCGCCGCTGACCACCGTGAGGGTTGTGGCGTCCTCACTCTTGCGGCTGAAGATCATATTTGTGCGCAAGACACGGTAGGCCTCAGCGTGCGGGCTTTCGGGCCCTTCCTCCAGGAGGGAGCCGACATTTTGGGGGATGACCCCCAGCACCGGCGCGCCCAGCGCCCGCTCCACGTCATCGATGGTCTTGACGCTGGTATCCAAGTACTCAATGAAGAAGGCCAAGCCAATCCCCACGACCAATCCCACGACCACTCCCAACGCGATGTTGACCGGGATGTTGGGGCGAACCGGGCGCAAGGACGGTTCCGCCTGATCGGTGATCTCGACGATGCCGGAGCTGGGGATCTTACTGTCGACGGTTTCCTGGAGCTTCCGGAGCAGGATCGCATCACGAATCTTCTGTTGATTCTCGAGATCGCGTTTGGCCATGAAATAATCGCGATACGATGCCGTCATGTCGGCTTCCTGCTTCTTTGCATCCGCAACCAGCTTGTCCATACTCGCCAGCTGTGCTTTGAAGGCATCCACACGAATGGCCAACCCTTCGAGCATGCCTTGGATCTTCTCTTCCACTTTCTGGTCGAGGTCGGCCTGCCTTGCCGCCATCGCCCGATAATCCGGGTGTTCAATGCCGACCGTTTCACGCATGCCGGCGAGCGTAGTTTCTGTAGCCCAAAGATCCTGCATCAATTTGCCCAGCTCAGGATTGGGGTTGGCGTCGAGGATAGCCCGCCGAAGGTTGCTGCCGCCCTGTTTCTTGAGATCAAGCAATTTGTTGTAAAGCTGCGATATCCCCTCATAGCTGGCCTGGAGAGGCACTCGCTCCGCTTCCAATCGACGGGTCGTCTCCGGCTCGAGAAGCGTGGCAGTCGCGCCTTCGGCGGTATAATCGGAGATCATCTTGTGTTCCTCCCTCAGCTTGTCGACGCGAGCCTGGGCCTGTTTAATCGTCTCGTTCTGTTTGAGTAACTCCTCCGAGAGCGCTTTAATGCCAAGGGCAGTGCGGTTGGTCTGCAATTCGAGCCGGGTATCCCGGTAGACTTCCGCAATCTTGTTGGCAATATCGGCGGCTTCCTTGGCCGGGTTCTCTTTCGCGCTGCTGTAGACGCGAATTTCAATCAGGCTGGTGTTCCTGGTTTGGCGGACGTCGGTCAGGTTCTTGAGCAGTTCGTAAGCCTCCACCGGCTTGAGGGTCTGGCCGAAGCGCGCGCTCCAGATCTTAATCAAGCCCATCTCCTCAATCACCCGGTAGAGGACATTCTTGGACTTGATCTTCTCAAATTCCGTGGTGATAAAGTACGGATCGTATTGGTTGGCGGTTTGGGCGAAACCCAGTGGGGTGATATCGGAGCTGTTCTTCTCGACGGCGATCCGAACCATGCTCATATAGGACTCGGGCAGCAGGAATGTGATTGCCGTAGTGGTGAAAAGCACCAGCAGAAAGACTGCGAGGATCACGGTCTTCCGGATTCGGATAATTCGCCAATAATCCAGAAAGTGAAGTTTGGATTCCGCGGGTGAGGAGGTTTTCGGTGCGTCCATGATAAAAAAAAGGAGGCTAGACTTTAAGTTCCAGCCTCCCTCACGTTCTGTTCTTCAAAGGCTAGTAGCTGGCACGAACACCGGCATATGCGCGATTGCGAGTATAGCCGCGACCAGAGAGATCCGAATCCAGTCTGTCCCAGTTGTATCCGGCTTCCAATGCCAGATAAGGATTCAGTTCGTAATTGAAATTCACCCCGATGAGATAGAGCAAATCGGTGTCGCCGTCGAATTGGCCCTCGGTATAAGACGAGTGCTGGAACTGGCCCACGACCGCCCCGGTCAATTTCGGGGTAATGCGGTGGTTGATCACCCCCCAAACGGCGGTGGACTCCTGATTCAGGGCCAGAACGTCCGTCGCGTTCAACGTGTGGACCACGCCGATCTGCACGTAACTGCCGGGATTGTAGGTCCAGGTGCCACGAGCATCGACAAACGGCGTCGTGCTGTTGTCGTCGTTTACGACCCCGCTGGCCACCAGGGGATCCGCATCGGGATAGTCCGTGAACTCGCCGCCCGCCCGAATGGACAGATCCAGGTTCTGGGTGGCCTGATGTTCCGCGCCGACGTAGATTCTGTGGCTTTGGCTATTGCGGGTTTCCGGATCCACGTAAGGCCCGGTGACGATGCTATCGCTGCTGCGATAGTCCACTTCATGATATTGGTACCCCAGCAAGAGGGAGGTATCGGGCCGGAAATGCCATAAACCCTCAACCTGCGGGAGGTGCTCCATCCGATCGAGCAAAGCGGATCGGGATCCAGGCCCGTCCTGCTGGTAATCATAAAACTCGTTCGCATACGCCACTCGCACCCCAAAGGACTCGTTCACGTCGGCGGTCAGTTCGACGCGGGCGCGGTTATGGACGTAATCATTGTCGGTCATGAGCACGGTGGGCGTGGTCACGGGACCGAGTTCGACGGTGCCTTCCTGACCGTAGTAGAAGGTATCGTCGACTTTGAGTTTGATGCTCTCGTTGAATCCGTGCTCGAAGCGGAGCTTGGCCGTCTGGATATGATCGGCTTCATTTCGCTCACGATCTTCGTACCAGCGCATGTCGTAAGTGTAATTCAAACCCAACAGGGTCTGATCCCAGACCTTGTTCAGCGAAGCGGAGGGGCTGACTGAAATCCCCCAGCTGTCGCGCTTCAGGTCCTTGGGTGAAGTGGTGTAGTTATCGTCATAAAAACCCCGAACCGCCAAGCCGACGCTCCAGGGCTTTGACTGCTCCATGGTCGACAAACCCGGCGCGTAGGCGGCATGCACACTGGCTGCGCCAAGGGCGGCCAGACTGGCGGAAGCGATGATTTTTCTCATAAAACTAAAATCTACGGTTTTACACAGTTTACCCGGTACCAGCGCTCTCTCCGAAAAGTTGGCTTTTTTTACGTTTAGACCAAACCATTGTCAAACATAAATCTTTACGAAATCAACCAGTTGTCTGGACCCGGCTCATATCTTTCGCGGCCCTTGACGAATCGAGCCGGCTCACCAACTCGGGTTGGCAGATGCGACGGACTCCGATTCGGCGTTGGGCGGAGGTCTTTCCCACGGAACTGTGCCTGGTCATGCGATTTCATGCTGCGCTGCACGCATCCTGTTTGGAATCCATCGTGGGTTTAAGGACCCTTGTGCGACCACCGATCCCGATCCGTAAGGAACAGTTGGCCGGCCTGGACGTAGGAAAGCGGGCATTGTTTCAAGGGAAAACCCTCGGGTGCCAATTGATGAAAAGTCGCTTCCCAAAATGCCATAATGTTCGCCTGCAATTTTTCGGGAACCGGGCCTTCGGGGGCATTCTGCCTGAGCGATTGCCGAATCCTGGAATGGGCCTGTATCAAGCCAAACACGAAATGTTCCCAGCTTCCTTCGGCTGGATCGGAGTAAAACCGGGTGAGCATGGGTTCATCCAGCGTCCGATGGGTGAAATGAATTGCGCGAACCGGTTTGCGCCGATCGTTGATGGCATAAAAATCATTCTGGTGTTGGGGGTCGGAGAGGTTTAGCGGCAACCAGACGCATTGACGATCCCCGTACCACGCGTTGGCCCAGGGCAGATCGCCCATCATCATTTCGTCCTTATCCAACCAATCGCTCATGATCTGCAGATAAAGCGGGTGATAGGGCGGGAACGCGTGAATGATCCGGCGTGGCGGGAGCAGGGTCAGGATCAGGGGCAGCGCCAAGAGCACGAGGAACGCAGCGGTAACCACCTCCCGGCCCCGGAACAACGTGAGCGGCAGCTGGTCCAGCAGGGTGGCGAAGAACGCAAATCCAAAGATGCACACCAGCGGCGTCAGCACAACGAGCAAATGCCCGTCCTTCGCCGGCGAGTCGGAGGCGAGATTACTTTTTCCCAGCGCCTGCACGATGAGCCCCAATAGCAGCGCGGCGGCGACAAACCAGCGCAATCGGTTCCGTCCCGGGTCCATGAACGGCACCAACAAACTCACAAGGAAGAAAGGAGTGAGCCAGTTGGCGCCCAGCGCGACCACCTGGTTCTGTAATAGCGGGGGCAGGTTCACGATGACTTTGCGCAATGCGGCATCAGCCGGATTGGATTCCGCTTTGGGCACCTCCAACGATCGCTCAATTTCGTCGCCTTTGAGCGGATAAATATCTTCGAGGCAGGCGTAACCGGCGGTTCCAAACCATTCCCCGCTCAGGCTGTGGTTGCGCACCAACCATGGCGAAAAGACGAGCAGGAACGCGAAGACCGCGGCGAGCGTCACCGCCCAGCGAGAGCGCGGTACATACGCGGCAAGGAACAGGCCCACCAGGAAAATCAACCACCCAAAAGAATACTGGGTGAGCGCACCCAATCCCACCAGGAGGCCTGCCGCCAGCCCCAAGAGGATCAACGGCCGGCGCGCTTCGGGGAGTTCAGCCGCCCGACGCTCGAGCGTGCTCAGGCAAATCACAAGCAGGACCAGAATGTTCGACAACAACATCGTGGGAAGCCCCGAGATGCTGATCCGCCAAAGAAGTTCCGATACGACCAGGGCAATGACAGCGCCCCATGCCACCGATGGATCGAACAGGCGACGGGCGAGCAGGAACGTCAACCAGGCCAGGACCAGGAACAGCGCCTGGTTGACCAGGGCGAGCATCAAGTCCGGTTGGTAATGGCGAAACTGGCGGCCGCGAGGGATCTCGTAATGGAAGGGCAGCACGCGCATCGCCCCGGCCAACATCAGGGGATAGAGGGGTGGATTGGCCAGATCGGGATGTCCCTCGTTGAGCATCCCGAAATCGTTCGTGAGCACCCCGCGGGATTGCTGGTGTTGTTCGACCAGGTGCAGGCTCAATGGCCGCACAAATTGCGTGGTAAAGCCATTGCCACGCGACAGGTTTCGAGCCACCTGTGCGGCGTCCATGGCTTCTGGAGCGGACAGGTTTTGATATTCGAAGAGGTCGTAGAGGAGGGCAAGGGCCAGAAAGCCGAAAATCGCGACAGCGAGCCGCACATAGCGGGTGCCGCCACCGACTTCCATTTGATGAATCCACTCCTGTAATCTCATGAAACGTTTACCCTCCGATCCCTGCCGGACTTTGCTTAGACATCGTGCAGCTGATAAGCAAGTAATTTGCGATGCAGCGTCCGGCGGCTCATCCCAATTCGTTTTGCGGCCAGCGTTCGATTACCGCCCGAGTCCTTGAGCGCCCGCAGAATCAGTTGCCTCTCCGCTTCACGCACCGTCAATCCGCGCTGTTCCAGCAACGCCCCTGCGTTGGTGACAGCTGTCCCGGCCACCCCCGCGCGCACGCTGGCGGGCAGATCCCGCACAGTCAGGTTTGTGCCCCGACAAAGCACGACGGCGTGCTCGATGGCGGTCCGAAGTTCGCGCACATTTCCCGGCCACGAGTAAGCGGCGAGCGCCTCGAGGGCGTCGGCTGAGATGCCCTGGATAGACTTTTCATTTTCCGTGGCGAACTCACGGAGGAAATGCTGGGCCAGCAGGAGGATGTCTCCCGGTCGTTCCCGCAACGGCGGAAGCTTGATGGGCACGACCTGCAAGCGGAAGTAGAGGTCTTCGCGAAAGGAACCTTTCTGCACCATCTCCTGCAGATTCCGGTTGGTCGCCGCAACCATCCGGACATCCGCGGTCAGGGTCTTGTTCGAGCCCACTCGTTCGAAGGTGCGCTCCCCCAAAAACCGCAACAGCTTGATTTGAATCCCGGCATCGATTTCACCAATCTCGTCCAGGAACAACGTGCCACCCTGGGCCTGTTCCACCCGGCCGACCCTGCGCTCGTGAGCCCCGGTGAAAGCCCCCTTTTCATGACCAAACAATTCGCTCTCGATCAGCTCCCGGGGCAAACCGGCACAGTGCACGGTCACCATTGGTTGCCGCGCGCGCGGGCTCAATTGATGAATCGCCCGGGCGACCAGCTCCTTGCCCGTGCCGCTTTCGCCTTGGATCAGGATGGTGGCCCGCGAAGGGGCGACCTGCTGAATCAATTCGAAGACCTCTTCCATGGCCGCGGATTGGCCCACCATGTTCTCGAGGCCGAACTTTCGGTCCAACTGTTGTCGGAGCGATTCATTTTCAGATTCGAGGTTCTGGTTGCGCAGGGATCGCGCGATTCGCATTTCGAGCTCGTCGATCTGCAACCGGCCCTTGGCGATGTAATCGTCGGCGCCGCGTTTCATGGCCTCGACCGCCAATTCCTCGGATCCGTAGGCGGTCATGAGAATGCAGACCGGCGGCCGGGGAAGACTCTTGGCCCTGCTGATCAAACGCATCCCATCTTCCTTGGGGAGGCGAAAATCGGTCAAAAGCACATCGAAATGCTCCCGCTCCAGCAACGCCATGGCCGCGCCGGCATCCTCTGCCACATACACATCGTGGCGGTCCTCCAGCGCGGCACGCAAACCGTCCCGGCTCGGCTTCTCGTCGTCGACGATCAGGACGGTCGGCTTAGTCATGCGATTGGGCCTCCAACAATCGCGGATGCCGCTCTTCAAAGGGCAGCCAGATGCGGAAGGTCGTGCCCCTTTCGGCCTGGCTTTCAAGTTTGAGCAGGCCCCCGTGATCGCGGACGATCCGCTGCACGATCATCAATCCCAGGCCGGACCCCTTCTTTTTGGTGGTGAAGAAGGGCTCGAAGATCCGGTTCAGCTGCTCCGTCGAAATGCCGTGCCCCGTATCCGAGACACTCACCCAGACTCCGTGACCGGCCACGCCGGTTTGGACTCCCAGTGTACCGCCCTTGGTCATCGCCTGCATCGCGTTCTTGATCAGGTTTACCAGGGCCTGCTGAATTTGCACCGCATCGAGCGGCACCTGAGGTAGCCCGCCGTCCAGTTGTTTCTCGATGGTTTGTCCCCGGTTCTCGATTTCCGGCCGCAGGAGTTCCAATGTCTCTTCGACCACAGGATTCAACGAGACGCGTTTCTTTTGCGGAGGCGAAGGCCGGATCGCCTGCAGGAATTGCGTCACGATGTAATCCAATCTGCCAATCTCGCCCTTCGCCACTCCCAGGTACTTGTGCAGTCGCTGGGTGCAAGCCTGAAGGTCGGCGGCCAGATGACCTAAAACCGAGCGCGATTTTGCGGACCGATCCGGCTTGATCGCGTCCAGCTCCGATCCGAGAGACCCGAGTTTGCGCGACTCCCTTTCCATCAGTTGCAGGTGGATGTGCAGCGCGTTGAGGGGATTCCCGATTTCATGGGCCACACTCGCGGCCAGGAGCGTCAGGGTCTGGATGCGCTCGCTCTCGATTGCCTGGAACGTTTCTTTGCGCGCCTCGGTCGCGTCGTGCAAAATGAGCGCCACACCGGAGCTGCCGGTGGCTTCCCCGTCCAACGGTGCGGCGTATAATCGAATGAATCGCGGGCGGGGATAGGTCACCTCAAATTCCTGCCGCATCACCCGTTCGCCTCCGGCCTGATCGAAGGCCACCAACGCTTGCCAATCCAATTGAGGCAAGTACCGCACGACATTCTGACCTTCCGCCTGGTTGGTCTTAAGCCCGATGAGCCGGGAGACCGCCGAATTGCAATAAAGGATCCTCCCCTGCTCGTCCGTTACCAGCACGCCATCCTCGATCGTATCGAACAGGGTCTCTAAAAAGACACGCTCGCGCGCCAAGCGTTGCACCACGGTTTGGAGTCCCTCCGGATCCAACCGGCCGATCCGGCCGAGAACCTTGTCAAGAAAACCTGACTTTACCGCCGGCATAATGTTGAACACCCTTGGAAATTAGCGAGGCGTCGTCTCAGAAGATGCAAGGTCATTTCTATTCACCCGATGCTGCTTCCTGTTCTTCCCGTCGGCCGGACGCCTCGCTGATAGAATCCTTGATCCCGATAAACTCCCACCCCAAATCTTGACCTGTCCGCAACATGATTGAGCGATCAAGGATTCTAGAGCCATCCTTTCCGATGAAAATACCAGATGGTCAGACTCGTCGTCACGATGGTCAACCCAATGGCCAGACCGTAACCCCACATCCAATGCACTTCGGGCATGGAATTAAAATTCATCCCATACCACGTCCCGATGAGCATGACCGGGGTCGTGACCACCGTGATCATGGTGAGCAGTTTGACCACCTCACCCGTTTGGTTGGATGACATGTTCAAATAGACCTGCAGGATCCCGGTCAATGAATCGGTGTAGTTCTGCGCCAACTCCCCGATGTGAAACAAACCGTCGTACACGTCCCGGTAATAAGGCACCAGGTGGGCCCGGATCAGCTTGAACTCGCCCCGGGCGAATCTGGCCAGGACCTCGCGCTGAAGCCCGATGATCTGCCGCAGGTGCAGCACTTCTTTCTTGACCCCCATGATCTTCTTCAACGTCTCACGGGTGGGCTGTTCCAACGCCTTGTGCTCGATCTCCGCAATCTCGAGCGCCAACTCGTCCAAGGCGGGTTTGTAGTTGTCGACGATCGAATCCAACAGCGTGTGCGCAACCCGGTCCGGCGCCCGGGCAATGTGCACGTTGCTCCGCAAGCATCGTTCTGAAGTCCATTGCACGCTCTTGAGCGGCTTCTCGTGGTAGGTCACCAAAAAATTCCGGCCCAAAAAAAAATTGAGCTCGCTGGTCGCAAACAGTCCATCCGCGCGGCTGTAGTCCACGGCGTGGATCACGAGGAACAGATAGGGCGCGAATTGATCTTCCTCCTTCGGAGAATACTCTTCCACCTTGGGCGACGGGGTGGCCATAACGCAGTCTTCAATCGATAACGGGTGAAAGTGAAACACGTCCTCGAGGACCGCTTTAGTCTCTTCCGGCGTAGGATCCTCCAGATCCACCCACAGGAACAGGTTGGTATCCGCCAGCAATGTCGGCATCAAGAACATCTCGATGTCCTTCGTATGCAGGCGTCCCTGGGTATTAAAGGCAGAGGATTGGATCACAAACATCCATCCCAACCGGCTGGACAGCACCGTGTCATTTTGTCGCAGACTCTAAGCTTTCAGGACACCGATGCAAGTCAACTTCCAATCGTGCCAGTAATTCCGGTGCACCCTTGCAAGGTCCGCTCGAACCACTGGAACCGGTTCTCCCCTTCTTTCGGACGCCTCGCTGGGTGCTCGGAAATGAAGAGCTAATCGGACAAACCGTGTTGGAGAAAATGGACTGGCGGGTTGACTGCGCCCGGCAACGTCACGTGCCGGCTCATTGCGTCCTGCGGTATCAATTGCCCTTTGCGCGGAAGTATTGCATCGTGGAAAGATCCGCCTTCGGTATGATGTCGTCTCCACTGGAATTTCCCGGCACATCTTCGAATGTCTCGACCACATTTGTCGAGGATTGCAGAGTCCCGGTAAAAGTAACATGAACCTCTCCGTTTGGTCCGCGTCCTATGGACACAGTGGGTGGCTCGGTCGTCGCCGGGAGGGCTGAAAAGACGACTTCTCCAATAATCGCATAGGCAAAACTGTCTGAGGGCGAGTATTGGTAGGTGGAATTGATTTGCAGGCGGACGTAGCGACCGACATAGCTCGCCCCGAATGGTACAACATCCACTTCGTAGCTGTAAGGATAGTTCAAATGGTCCGAAAGCTTAAAGCTCCCGGCGATCTGCTCCGTCGCCAAACTGTTCGTGTCATCAGAAATTCTGACCGTGACGTTGGAAATGGAACGATTCCAGACAGCCATTTTGTCGAGGCTGTAGGAAGCACCCAAATCGAAATCAACGTAGCCCATCAGTGGCAGATCAAACGAAAAGTCACTCTGCCAGTTGTTGGTGCCTCCGTCACCAGGCGACCCGAAAGGCTGTCCTGGGGTGGCAAAATATGTGTCGAAGTCGGTTGTCCCGCTGACGAAAGGCGCATCAATTCCCGATTGATTGATCATACTTTCCAGCGGAGCAGTCGGTGAAAACGTACCCAGATCGGTTCCTATGACGGCCACCGGGCTGAGCACAAATTGGCCAAGGGTGGCGTTCGGGATAAGAAACAGATTCATCAAGCCGAGTACGAACGCGCAGCGAAGTGAATGATACTCTCTCATAGAAGAATCGGCTTGAAGAGCGTTCGGGGTAGAATACCGGCTCTCATACGATCTTCAAATACATAATATACGGTTAGTTACTCAGTCAAGACGATCCTTTCTACCATTCCCCCAACCGTGCGCTTCGCATTCGGCGGATTGCCGCGCGACTGAGCCGTGATCGGCGCGCGCCCGGAGCGCAGATTTCTTTGCTTAGGCCCCGAGGAGTTTGGGAGTGACTAAAAACTTAAGGGCGCCGGTGCGCTGATCCTCCGTTTCGACGCACGCCACCGCGCCCTTGGGCATGGTCAGGGTTCCTTCTTCTTCCATTCCCAACAAGGCCCGCACGCGCTCGGCCAGGGTGGGCGCGTGACCCACGAGCAGGACGTGCTCGAGATCCGGCAGCGCACGCAACCAGGCCTCGAATCGTTTCTGAGTCGCATCGTTGGTGAGGGCCTCGATCTTTTTGAGCTGGCTGGGGGTCACGGCCCCGCAGCAATTCATGATCGCCTCGGCGGTCTCGGTGGCGCGGACCAGGGGACTGGAGTAAGCCGCGTCGAAGACCACGCCGGCCTCTTCCATGAACCGGCCCAGTCGGCGGGCTTGCTTCCAGCCTCGCGGCGAAAGGGGACGGGCTGCGTCATCGGCCCCCGCCAAGGCATCGGCATGCCGAACGAAGTAAAGTCTCATGAGGTTATTAATCCAGAACAACGCGTTGTTTCAAACAGATTCAACTCCTGCCAGAATCCTGGATCGCTCAATCAGGTTGCGGACAGGTCAAATTTTGGGTTGGATGTTTACCTGGATCAAGGATTCTGTCAGCGAGGCGTCCGAGAGTCGGGAAGAACCGGTGACGGCGTGTGGTGAAAAGAACTCACCTGGCATCGTCTGAGGCGACGCCTCGCTGGACCCATCTCGTGCGAACCGAAATCTCATTTCGCGCTGCTTTTACCAGTCTCATCGTGGGCGCGGTTGGCATTGCCTTTGCCCCGCTCTTTGTCCGCTGGAGTGAGGTGGGACCCAGTGCGACGGCATTCTATCGATTGCTCCTGGCGCTCCCGATCCTCGCTTGCTGGCAGGCCCTGACTACTGTCCCTGATCCGATTACCGTTTCCAATCGCTGCCCTGAGGCATTCCCTAAACCCGCGGGACTGGCGGCCGCCTGGCCTTCGGACCTCCGCGACCTCATGTCACTGGCATTACCCGGTATCTTCTTCGCCGGCGACCTCGCCCTTTGGCATTGGTCGATTCGTTTGACCTCCGTCGCCAACGCCACGTTATTCGCCAATTTCGCGCCCATCCTTGTGACTATTGCGGCTCGCGCGCTGTTCCTCGAACGTATCCGGCCCGTCTTCATCGTAGGACTACTGATGGCCTCGGTGGGAGCCATGCTGGTCGTTGGGAGCAGTGTGCATCTCACGCAACGCCACGTTATGGGAGACCTCCTCGGGTTGGCCACGGCCCTGTTCTACGCAGCCTATCTTTTGAGTGTGAAACATGTTCGACGAAAGCATCCCACCCTGATCGTCATGCTTTGGTCGAGCCTGTGCGCCTGTCCCATCCTGGGTGTGGTGTCGCTGCTCGCCGGAGAAAAAGTTGTCCCTCAATCGGCGTCGGGCTGGATGATACTCCTGGGCCTGGCGGTCATAAGCCAGATTATAGGGCAGGGACTGATCGCGTTCGCATTTCGCCATCTTCCGGCATCGTTCTCCTCGGTCAGCCTTCTCACCCAACCCGTGGTGGCGGCCTTGCTGGCCTGGATCTTTCTGGGTGAATCTCTAGGTTCGCTGCAGGCCATGGGCGGATGCGTCGTCCTCATCGGCATTGGCATCGCCACCTCCGCCCGGGGCTAAAGTCGGACCGCACACGGAAAGGTTGGACGTTGGAAGTTGGACGTTCGGGAGATTTAGAACGAACGCCGAACACTGAACATCCAACATCCAACGTCCAAGTCCTTTGCGCGCGACATTGGGCCCTCGCCTCTTAACGTGCTTTCAGTTCAAGGAAATTCCGGACGATAGTGCGGCCTTCCTCGGTCAAAATGCTCTCCGGATGAAATTGGACGCCCCAGACGGGATGCTCCCTGTGGCGCACCCCCATGATTTCGCCTTCATCGCTCTCGGCGGTGATCTCCAGGCAATCCGGGAGTGTCTCCCGTTTGATCACGAGCGAATGATAGCGGGTGGCTTGGAATGGGTTGGGCATTCCGGCGAAGAGATCTCGTCCGTTGTGGCGAATGGGAGAGACCTTGCCGTGCATCATCCGGTAATTCACGATCACTTCCGCCCCATACGTATGCCCGATGCACTGGTGCCCCAGGCAGACCCCAAGCAAAGGAATCAACGGTCCGAAAGCCCGGATGATCTCGTTCGAGAAACCCGATTCACGGGGAGAACAGGGCCCCGGCGAAATCAGGATCCGGTCGGGGTTCAAGGCGCGAACCTGATCCAGAGTGATCTGGTCATTTCGATGAACAAGCAATTCGACCTTCAGCTCCCCCAAATACTGGACGAGATTGTAGGTGAACGAGTCGTAGTTATCGATGACCAGCACCATGGCCGGCCCGGAAGTTACCCGGCCCGCGCCAAAAAGAAAGGGCGGATTCAATCCGCCCGGGCTGGACAGCAATACCGCTGGTGGAGAGACCTATTGTAGCACCGTGACGACCGAGGCCTGGACCCGGAGGTAATCTTGCGAGGTGTCGCCACTCGCACCCACGATCGGCGCATCGAGACCTTGCTCGATGTTCAGACGGTTGAATTTCCAATACTCGGCATGGCCGTCGGCGAAACTGAAGGTCGATCCCATGTTATGGCGGACGGTGGGGGAATTTTGCCAGACGGTTCTTGTCGATTTCATGGCAAAGTATCCGTCATCGATGGTCTCCTTGCTTTCGTCAAGAAACACCAACGCTTGCGAGGGGGAGGGATCGATAATATCCGAACTCTTTTTGAACAGGGGATACTCCACTCCCAGCACCCAGCTCGTGTCCGCTGCCCCGTATCGGCTGGCATCGATGGCGTCACCACCCCCCATCCGACCGCTCATGGACAGACTGCGAACCAATCGCTTGCCATTCATGGCCGGATTATTCTTGAGGGCATTGGGGAGGTCGCGGGCGGCGGGGCACTGATAAATCTCCACCGTCGAATTATATGTGAAGAGTTTGCCGTTTTGAATCTCGAGGACGTTCGTCGCCCCAGGCAATTCATGGACCACGCCTCCGATCCAGGCCTGGGTCGTGGCCAGCCAATTGGGCACCAACCGATCCTGAAAATCATTGGAGTACATGATCCAACACAGGGTCAATTGCTTCTGATTACTCACGCACTTGATGTTCATCGCCTTCGCCTTCGCCTTGCTCAATGCGGGCAAAAGCATCCCCGCTAGAATGGCGATGATCGCGATGACGACCAACAATTCGATCAACGTGAAGGCCTCACGCCGATTTGGCATGGAAGGGCAATGCGTGCGGTGGCTGGCGAGGCTGGATTCGGCGCTCATATCTCGGCGTTTCAAAGTATGGTTTGAGGAACGTTTGGATCATAGGCCGCTGCGGAGGTCGAGTCAACGCCGAGTCTTTGCCGTCCCGCCCGCTTGGGCACGGTCGTTCTCGACCGCATACTTCGAGAATTTATACCCGGAGGGACGAGCTCCGCGAGTCCCCAACACCCCCCTACATGCCCCGTCTAACTCGGCCCATCGATCTTACGACGTACTTTCCCTCACTGTCCCGTGAAGTGGACCGCGCGGCCGGCGGATTGCACAATGAATAGACGCGACCTCACCTCACCCTGACCTCAACGTGTGGCCCATGAAACAGAATCCGCGGCTGCAAACCGGGATTGAATCGGAATGCGGAAACGTTAAGCTTGACGCCTCAAATCCCATCCCATTCTTTATGCATCCAATCCTTCCTCCGCTCGCCCGGGTTTTGACTTTCATCGCTTCCTTCGCCGCCGCGCCGTTCCTTCAGGCCACGGTGACCGGTCAATGGGACTTTGATGACCCGTCCCTTGGCTTGACCGCGACCATAGGAGAGCCGCTGGAGTATTTCGATGGGCCGGACGGAGCCACCCACGCCGCGACCTCGTTTGACACCACGACGGCGCTGGGGATTCCCGGCATCGGCGGTAGCCCGGCGCAGGTGATGCGGTTTTCAACGAATCTTCCCACCATGGGCTATGTCATGAGACACGGCATCGGGGAGAATGGAGGCGGGTTCAATGTCAACCAATGGACGCTGATCATGGACATCCTGTTCCCGACGGAGTCGAGCGCTCAATGGCGCGCCCTGCTGCAGACGGATGTCTTCAATGCGGCAAGCGATGACGCGGAATTCTACTTGAACGAGGGAAACGGGGTCGGCATCAACAGCGAGTATCACGGTAATGTCCCCGCCAATACCTGGGTTCGACTGGCGCTGGCCGTCGATCTTTCCGTCGATCCACCGGTCGTCGCGAAGTTCATCAATGGCGTCAAGGTGGGCCAACAAACAGGGACCCTGCTATTGGATGAACGGTTCTCGCTCTGGCCGACGGAGGCCGCCCCATACGATTTCGCCCTGCTGTTCACCGACGGTTACGCAGACGGCATCTACACCCAACCCGGCTACATTAACAGCTTGCAGGTGCATGACCGGCGCGTGTCCGACGGCTACATCGCCGCGCTCGGCGCACCTACCGCAGATGGAATCCCCGCGGAGGTCCAGGAATCCCTCTATCTGACTTCCGTCTCCCCGCCTCCGGGGGCGGTGGGCCTGCCACCCGTGGTCTCCTTCGAGGCGACCATCACCAATAGCACGGCCACACTGAATCCGGACTCGATCCAACTGACCTTGGATGGACAGGTGGTGGTGCCCGTGATTACTGCCGGTGCGAACGAGACCACCGTGACCTACGCCGTGCCGGGCCTCCTGCCGCCGGCGTCCGACCATCGCTTCGTCCTGAGTTACTCGGACACGGCGGAACCGCCCAACGCCCTGGACAACCAGATCGCCTTCAGCGTCGTGGACTACACCAACATCCAACTGCCCGCTCCGTTGTACTTCGAAGATTTCGATGAACTGGCCGAAGGAGAACTGCCGGCCGGCTGGGTTGCAACCGGGTTCACCGATGTGAGTCAGAGCAGCCGGGAGATCGATTTTGGCAACCTCGATTCCGCCGCCTATGACACCTGGACCGTCGTGGCGGCCTCTCGTTTCGAGGGGTCATTCGTGACCTATAGCGATCCCAATAATCCCCAGGAATGGGCGGATGACTACCATCGCGTGCTGAGTGTCAATCCCGCCAACGTCGTCAACGGAGAGTGGATCCAGAGCCTGGCTCAGGGAAATATCCTGTTCGGCAACGCCGGTTATCGTAACGGACAAAGCCAGGTGCTGTTCCTCCAGACCGCCGACTTTGACTTCTCCAATCAGACCGATATTCACCTCTCCTTCCACAGCCTCTACGAACAAAACCAGGACAGCTTCGGCTCGGTCGAATACTCCATCGACCAGGGTCAAACCTGGCTGCCCATCGTCTATCTCATCGATGGACCCGACATCGTCCGCGGCGACGGCGGCGAGATCGATGCCCAGGCGACTCTGGAAACGGAGCACGGCGACACCGCGACCTGGTTCGATCCGCCCGCCACGCAGCGAGGCGGCAACTACGGCGACCTCATCGGCGTCGATCCCAGCCTCTGGTCCACTCTCGCCCCGTTCCTCAGTGCCCGCGTCGATGACGACCCGGTCGAATCCAAACGCGTCGAATTCTTCCGGCTTCCCCAGGCGGATAACCAATCCCACGTCCGATTCCGTCTGGCGTATTCCGGCACCGACAGTTGGTATTTCGGCGTCGACGATTTCGGCCTTTACAGCATCCCGCCCGTCGCCGAGCGCGCCCAGGTCAACTCCCTGACCATCACTGACGGCAATGTCGTCCTGACCTGGACCGGAGGGACCCCGCCCTTCCAAGTCCAACGAACATCGTCGCTGGAACCCGTGGACTGGCAGGATTCAGGCCCTCCGACAGCGGATCGCTCATTCTCCGAGCGCGTCACGGGCCTGCTGCAATACTATCGCGTCGTGGGTCAGTAGCGCCGTTATCGCGACAGACCGCCATGGATCTGATTTTGGCGCGCGCAAGAGTCCTCGGAACACACTTCCGGAGGGACGAGCTCCGCGAGTCCCCAACGTCCCCAATCCCCCAATCTGGCCTCATCCAACTCGGCCCATCGAGCCTACGTCGGCATTTCCCTATCCCCTCGAACCAAATTCGCTGCCCAATCGTAGATTCCACTCATCCATCAGCTCGGTGGGTATCTCTCGTAAAAACCTGGAACTGGACTGCATCGCCGCCCCATCCCCGCGGGCGGTCATCCGGATTAAAGGATAACTCAAATACAATTCGTTCTTGGCCCGCGTCACGGCCACGTAGAACAGCCGGCGTTCTTCCTCTTCCGTCTCGGCACTATTCAGCGACCGGGAGGAAGGGAAAAGTCCGTCGCAAAGCATGATCACGAAAACCACTTGGAACTCGAGCCCTTTTGCCTGGTGAATCGTCGATAGTCGCAATTGTTCCGTGTCCCTGCCTGCCGGTCGATCCTCCTCGGCCTCGATATTCGTGAGCAATGCCAATTGCGCCAGGAATTCCTCGGTCGATTCAAACTGCCGGGCGAACCCGGTCAATTGCTCGAGGTCCTCCAGCCGTGCCCGGTAATTCGCGTATTGGGATTTCAGATAGTCGCTGTAACCCGCGTCGACCACCATCGTCAACATCCGCTCGGGCCGGCGGCGCGTCTCCGGATCTTCCATTTGGGAAACCGTGAGTGCGAACTCGGTCCAGGCCACTTCGCTCTTCCTGGGGACAAGCGCGACGCAAGACTGCAACCCGGCTGCCACCGATGCCTCGGGTGCGCTGACTTTCTCAAAATACAGTTTCCACAACCGGTCCGCGGTTTTGCTTCCCACCCCGGGCTGCATCCGGGCGAGCCGCTTAAAGGCGAGTTCGTCGCGGGGATTGCAGACCAATCGAAGATATGCCGCGGCGTCCTTGATATGGGCTTGTTCGAAGAACCGGATTCCGCTGGTGATGCTGAATGGAATGTTCCTGCGCGTGAGTTCCAGTTGGAGTTCCAACGCATGGAAGTGCGATCGATACAACACCGCCATCTCTTCGAGAGGCACCCCTTCGTCGCGCAATTCGAGGACCCGCTGCGCCACGAATGCCGATTGCTCGTTCGCATCGCCGCAGGGCGCCAAAACCGGCTTTATCCCCGCGCGCCGCACGGCGGTCAAGGCTTTGGTAAACTGCTGCACATTGGCCGCAATCACCGCGTTAGCCAGACGCAGAATCTCCGGTGTGCTCCGGTAGTTGGCCTCAATCCGATACACCCGCGCTTCAGGATAACGCTCGGGAAACTTCAGGATGTTTTTGAAATTCGCACCCCGCCACGAATAGATGCTCTGTGAATCGTCCCCGACCACCATCACCTGGTGATGGCGCTCCGCCATCAAATCGATCACTTTCCCCTGTACCGCGTTGGTATCCTGATACTCGTCCACGAGAACGAACTGGAACCGGTTTTGATACCGTTCCCGGAAATCCGCATGCTCCCGCAGCAATCGCAACCAGAGCAGCAGTAGATCATCGAAATCCATCACCCCGCGCGCCCGCTTCCGCTCGGCATAACGTCGAGCCACGTCCTCAATCGAAGCCGTTAACTGAACGAAATACTCGAACTGCGCCTCGATCACCTGCGCCACCGTCCGATGCGTGTTGGTCGCCAGCGAAAAGATGTCGCCCAGAACATCCGCCTTCGGATACCGAGTTGCTTTCACATCGATGTCCGCTTCGTCCACGCATGCCTGCACCAATTCCCTCGTGTCCTCTCGATCGAGTATCGTGAAGTCCCGGGGATAGCCCAGGCGATTCCCCTCCCGCCGCAGAATCCGGTTCCCAATGGAATGAAACGTCCCTCCCCACAGCCCGCTTACGTCTCCCCCCAGCAGCTCGCTCGCGCGCCGCATCATCTCCCGGGCAGCCTTGTTCGTGAACGTGAGCAACAACAGCCGATCGGGAGGAATCCCTTGCTCCAACAAATACGCCACCCGGTAAATCAAGGTCCGCGTCTTGCCGGACCCGGCACCGGCGATCACCAGCGCCGGTCCCGCCGGGGCGGTGACCGCCTCCAATTGCTGCGCATTCAATTCGCCGCCGTAATTGATCTGCAGCTCCCGTGGCGCCTTGAAAGGACGCAGCACATACTCGCGCGACATGGCTGAAGTCTACGCCACAGCCGTTAATCGCCGCAACCGCTCGATGTTGGCTTCCACCCGCTCCACGTACTCGTTCGGCCCGTGCGGGTAGGGTCGCTTCAAAAACTGGTACAATCCCCAAAAATCCTCCTGCAGCTTCGGAATCACATATCCGGTCCAAAACGCCGGCGTCCGGCGGACCAGATCCTGGGCACTTTCGAAGGCGATCGTGGCCATCATCTTGCCCTCATAGAATTGGGCCGATTCCTCAAACTCCGCATACAACACGGGCAGCTTATCCACGTAATCCTCCGCCGACATCTGCCCCAGCAAATCCCCCGTTCCCAACGCGAACCCCACCACCCGCTCAACCTCGTTCTGAAAAGGTATCCGCGTCAGATCCACATGCACACCCGTGCACCGAATCATATTCTGCACCGCCCGGATCTCCCCAATCGCCATATCCTGTTCGGATAAAAATTCCTCGGCGAACATGATGCTCCGGGTCACGTGCGTCAGGGTGTACTTGGCGCCCGTTCCTGCCGTATCGTCTCGCCGTTTGAGATATCCGGTGTCATGGAACAACATGGCGATCAAACCCAACTCGAACATCCGCTGCGTGACCACGGGCTTGGCGTCGGTCCGATGCCGCCCCTCGAGCAAACGCACCATGCACAAGGTTCCCTGCATGGTATGTTCAAGATCGTGATACACCGCGTCTATGGCCTGGTAATCCTTGTACCGTCCCGCAAACGCCCCCCGCAGCCAGTCAAATGCCGTCGCCACAAAGGCCGGATCTCCCGCCTGATATAATTCCAGGTAGGTTGACCGAACCTCTCCTTCCGTTGCGGCGGAGTCCCTCGTGTCTACGCGGGGGAACATTTGCTGCGACTGTATCGGCCGGCCGGCCATTTGCACGCCTTTTTTTGCCGATCGCACCTCCCGCTCGACCTCCTTCGAGGCATCCGCAACCTCGTCCGAATGGGGCAGGAATACGCAAAACACCTTCCGGGAGCTCTCGCACAGTTGGAAACCTCCATGATCAGTAATCTCGCCCAAAATGGGGTGGCCGCGTTGCCGGCGCCGGGATTGACATTTTGGAGTGGCGGCCCTTGATATTGGCCGATGCCGGACTTGAAGGTGACCCAGGGATCCTGCCTGTGTGGCGGGGTTCGTTTCGAAATCCGGGGGACGGCCCTGTGCTTTGCCTACTGCCACTGCAAGTCGTGCCAGAAGTCCAGTGGCAGCGCCCATGTCTCCAACATCGGCCTGCCGAAGGAGAACCTGACCTGGTTGGCGGGCCAGGAGCTCATTCAGGTCTACACCGACGAAATCAATAATCCCGGTTTCCGCCGCTCCTTTTGCCGCAACTGCGGGTGCTTCGTTCCGAAGATCAGCCGAAATGGCCAGATGTACGTGGTCCCAGCCGGACTCCTGGACGCCGATCCCGGCATCCGGCCCGATGTCATCATCTGGTGGGATGAGCATGCAGCGTGGCTCAAGAATCTGGATGCGCTCGACAAGCTGGGAAAAGGCCTGGGTTCGAGGATTCATGAATCCGCGCGCCCTGGTTTCTCCGGTGAGTACCTGAGGCCGGGCGGTTTCCTTTAGAATCCTTGATCGACCCAGCAATGCCATCGCGATCACAAACGCGACGATTTCATTTCGGAACTCGGCCCTCCGGTCTTATCGCCCAGTTACAAACATCCCTTCCGTTGACTTCGTTCGCCGGGGGACAACTTCCCGGAGGGACGAGCTCCGCGACTCCCCAATATCCCCTCCGTTTGCGGCCTCGTGGAACTCGGCCCGCCGGCTTTATGGCGCAGTTACAACCGCCGCTCCCGTATCGCGGCCAGGATATCCGCCACCACTTCCACTTTCGGTTTCGCTCCCTGCGGTCCCTTGCCGTGCAGCCGCACACTGACGTTTCCCGCATCCATGTCCCGGGCTCCAATCACAAGCATCGTATGGACGCGCGCGGTTTCCGCGCCGGCGATCTTGGCCTTGATCGGATTGGCGCTGTAATCGCCTTCCGCCCGGACCATGTTTGCGCGGAGCTCGTTCACGATCGGCTTCGCATAGTCGATCAATGCCGGGTCGTCGTTGAGTGTGAGCACCCGCACCTGGTCCGGGGCGAGCCAAAGCGGAAAATTGCCGGCGTAATGCTCGATGAGAAAGCCGATGAACCTCTCGTGCGTCCCGAGTGGCGCGCGATGAATGCACAACGGAGTTTTCAGCACGTTGTCCCGGTCCTTGTAAACCAGGCCAAATTTGGCGGGAACCGCGAAATCGACCTGATTAGTCGCAATCGTGAACTCGCGTCCGATCGCGCTCCAGACCTGCACATCGATCTTCGGTCCGTAGAATGCCGCTTCGTTGCCAACCTCGACGTATTGGATCCCGCTTTCCTGCAATACCCGCCGCACCATATCTTCCGTCTTAAGCCAGAGTTCGGGCTCGTTGACATACTTCTTCCCCAACCCTTCCTTCGCGTGCGTGCTGAACCGCATCTGGTATTTGTCGAGCCCGAAAATTTTGAAATACTTGAGATACATTTCGTTCACGGCGCGGAATTCGTCGGCGAACTGGTCGTCGGTGCAATAGATGTGCGCGTCGTTCATGTTCAACGACCGCACCCGCATCAGCCCCAGCAGCTCGCCGCTCTGCTCGTAGCGATAACAACAGCCGTACTCGGCCATTCGCAACGGCAGATCCCGGTAACTCCTCGGTTCCGCCCCAAAGATCCGATGATGATGCGGGCAGTTCATCGCCTTGAGGTAGTAGTTTTCAAATTGATCTTCCCCCTCCAAGGTCTCAAGTCGCTCAGACTTTTGCACCAGCTCTGCCATTATCGGCAACACGGCTTGCTGCAATTCCTCTTTGGACATCTCAGGATTAACTTGAGCAAGGCTCTGTGCTCTTTTCGACTTTTCCATGATCGAGCCAACCAAGGTTGCGACCTCGTTTTTCCATGCTGCTCTGTCAGATGCCTCAAGTGGAAGTCGCATCGGCGGAAACATGCTCTCCGCGTAATACGGCAGATGCCCTGAAGTCAGGTACATCTTCTCCTTCGCCAGATGCGGCGTCCGCACCCGCACATAACCGGCCGCAAACTCGGTTTCTTTCGCGAGCTTCTCGAGTTCCTCGACCAACACCGTCCCTTTGGGCAACCACAGCGGCATCCCCGGCCCGGTGTATTCCGCGTCCATGAAGAACAGTCCCATCTCCTGGCCGATCTTCCGATGATCACGGCGCTTGGCTTCCTCGAGCATTTTGAAATACTCGTCGAGCTGAGTCTTGTTCTTGAATGCGGTGCCGTAAATCCGCTGGAGTTGGGGATTCTTCTCGTCGCCCTTGTAGTAGGCGCTCGCCACGGTCGTCAGCTTGTAGGCCCCGATATTTCCCGTCCGCATCACATGCGGACCGGCGCATAAATCCACGAACTCGCCGTTCCGGTAATAGGAAATCGGCTCGCCTTCGGGGATCTGCTTCAGCAGGTCCAGCTTGAATTTGCTCGGATTGCCGGGGCGCTCCGTCAGACCGCCCAGCCGGCCGCTCAACGCATCAGCGACGGCCTGTTCCCGGGTGACTTCGGTCTTCTCGAAGGTATGGTTCGCCTTGATCTCCTGCTTCATTTCAGCCTCGATCGCCGCAAAATCCTCGGGGGAAATCCGGTGCTCCAGCTCGAGATCGTAGTAGAAGCCGTTTTCGACCGGCGGGCCGTAGGCAAACTGAGCATCGGGCCAGAGCCGGAGGATGGACGTCGCCATCACGTGCGCGCACGAGTGCCTGAGCCGCTCCAGCTCGGTCATCTGCGCGCGTTGGTCGAGTGTCTTTCGCCCGGATCCGTTACTCTCTGACTCCATAAATACCCCACCGCTTACAAGACGAATTCACCAATAAAAAACGCCTCGGACCGTCAGTCTGAGGCGTTGGCGTTCGCGGTCGTCTCTCGCGAACGCTACATCGTCGTGTCGTTGTTCCAACCAGAAACCACGGATCGAGGTTAGCCCAAGGTCCCGCACTTTGGCAAACCGATTCTCCATTACAAACCTGTAATCCGACGGAAAGCCTCCCGTCATGGCCGTCCCCCAAAGTATCCCCAGATGAAAAATGACTCATCGAAACAGATAACTGCCGAACCTGAAGACGAAAGGTCTATTCCTATGAACCCCAATCATCGATCTCTATTTCGCAATCGGATTTCCTACACCGTCGCCCTGGTGACCCTGGCGGCCGGTGTTGGGTGGGGCGTGAATGAAACGCTCGACGCCAAATCGCCCAGAATGAAACAAGTCGAATTGAAAATCGACGATCGCCAGCTCCCCTCGGAACAGAATGGCTATTCTAAAGTCATTCAGAACGTCGGACCCAGCGTGGTCCAAATCGATACCACGACCAAAGCCAGACCGGCCTCCGATGTGTCCGAATTCCCCGGTTGGAACAATCCCCTCTTCCGACAATTTTTCGGAAATGGCGGGGTGCCTCCGCGCATGGAAACGCCTCGACAACGCGGTCTGGGCTCGGGCGTGGTCGTCACCTCGGATGGCTATATTCTGACCAATAATCACGTGGTCGAAAATGCCGACACTGTGAAAGTGACCTTCCCCGACGGCCGCGAACTTGAGGCCAAGATCGTCGGAAAAGACCCCGAAACCGACGTCGCCGTGCTCAAAGTGGATGCCTCGGATCTGCCCTTCATGACCATGGCCGATTCGGACCATCTTGAAGTAGGCGACCTGGTCCTCGCCATCGGCAACCCATTCGGCATCGGCCAAACGGTGACGATGGGAATTGTCAGCGCCACGGGCCGGGCCACGCTGGGCCTCGACTATGAGGATTTCATTCAAACGGATGCTGCGATCAATCCCGGCAACTCCGGCGGTGCGTTAATCGATACGGCCGGCCGTCTGGTGGGGATCAACACAGCGATCCTCAGCCGCAGCGGCGGCAACCAGGGGATTGGCTTCGCCATTCCATCGAATCTCGCCCGCAGCGTCATGAGCAGTCTCGTCGAAAACGGCCATGTTACCCGCGGCTATCTCGGCGTCAGGATTCAAGACGTCGATCCTTCGCTTGCAAAGGCCTTCAAGCTCGATAAGGAACAGGGAGCGCTGATTGCCGATGTTGTGCCCGACAGTCCCGCCGCCAAAGCCGGCCTTCACGAGGGTGACGTCATTGTCCAGTTCAATCACAAACCCGTCCAGGACAGCCGTCACCTGAAGTTCGCCGTCGCCGAGATCGCACCCGGCAAGACCGTCCCGGTCGAACTCATCCGAAATGGTGATGAAAAGAACATCGATGTCACTGTTCAAGAACTTCCGGGCGAAAAAGCGCTTGCCAGCAACAATGACCAAGGCTCGCCGGAAGACAAGGGGAGCCTGAAAGGTGTAGCCGTCACGGACATCAATCCGTCCAGTCGGACGGAACTGGAATTGCCCAAGTCCGTTCAGGGAGCGCTCATCGCCCAGGTCGAACCGGATTCCGCCGCGAGCGAAGCCGGACTCCGCCCCGGCGATGTGATCCAGGAAATCAACCGGCAGCCCGTTAACAACGCCGAAGATGCCCTCCGGCTCACTCAAAACTCGGAACAAAAATCGACGCTCGTCCGTGTCTGGCGACAGGGCGGCAGCCGCTTCATTGTGGTCGATGAAGCGCCGACCAGCTAAATGCCAACGCCAGGGAATCCCGCCGATTGCCGGCCTTGCCGACAATCGGCGTTTTCGTCCCCGGATATCCTTTCCTCGCGTTCACACCGGTTCCGACAGGCAACGCAACGAATTTCAATGCCATGACATCGCTCGGCCCAAGCTGTCCCTCGATCCCAGAGGGTTCCGTCCATCTTTTACTTGCTCCCTGTCAAACTGAGCCGATGATCAATGCCGGCATGCGCATCCTGATCGTCGAAGACGACCCCAAGATCGCTTCGTTCGTGGCCAAGGGCCTCAAACAAAACGGTTATGCTGTGGATCAATGCCCGGACGGCGAGGAGGCTTTGGCTTTCGCAAACAGCATCGACTACGACGCTGCCGTGATCGATCTCATGTTGCCCAAGTTGGACGGCCTCAGCCTTGTTCGGCGTCTCCGACAACAGAAGATCCGAACCCCGTTTATCGTCCTGAGCGCCAAAGCCACCGTAGACGACCGTGTGCGCGGCCTGCAGGCAGGTGCTGATGATTATCTAACCAAGCCCTTCTCTTTCGCCGAGCTCCTGGCCCGAATCCAGGCCCTGATCCGCCGCGCCTCGAATCCGGCTGAACCCACGCGTCTGGCCGTCGGCGATTTGAGCTTGGACCTGGTCCAACATACCGTTCGTCGTGATTCCGCCCTGATCGAACTCCAGCCCCGCGAATTCTCCCTGCTCGAATTCCTCATGCGCAACGCCGGCCGCGTGGTGACCAAAACCATGATCCTCGAGCACATCTTTGATTACAGCTTCGATCCCCAGACCAACGTCGTGGATGTCCTCGTGCATCGATTGCGGGCCAAAGTGGATCCCGAAAAAAGCCGCATACACACCCTCCGCGGCGTGGGTTACATGTTGCGCCCCCAAAGCTCTCCTCCATGCGCTTGAGTTCCATCCCGCGCAGCATTAGCGTCCGCCTGGGCTTGTGGTACACCCTCGTCTTTTCCCTGAGCACCGTCGCGCTCTTCGCCCTGGCCTACTATCTCCTCGCCCAGGCCGTCGGACGCACTGACCTCGAAGTCCTCGAGGCGAAGATCAAGGAATATGCCGCCACCTACGCCGCCGGCGGCCTCCCTGCCCTCCAGTCGGTCGTCTATCGCGAGGATGAAGGCGCCGCCCAAAAGCCGCTCTTTGTGCGCCTCGTCAACCGGCGCGACGATGTCACTTTCGCGAAAGTCCCGGAAGACTGGCTGAACTTCGGCCGGGTCGATCCCGGATGGACCAGCCAGCGGTATTCCGTCGGTCCGCTACGAATACCACGCGATGCCGAACGCGATTTCATGCTCTCCTCACGCCGACTCCCCGATGGTTCCCTGCTCCAGGTCGGACGCAGCACCAACAGTCGCGCCGCGATCCTCTATCCCTTCCGACGCAACTTTCTCATCGTAGGTGGCGCCATGGTGCTGACGGGACTCCTCGCCGGAACTTTCTTCGCGCAACGTGCCACGGCCCCCGTCCGACATCTTGTCCATACCGCTCGCGAAATCGTCCGCACCGGCAACCTCGATGCCCGTGTCCCCATCCGCCGGTCCAATGATGAGCTCGATGAAATGGTGCATCTCTTCAATACCATGCTCGAACGCAACCAGCGCCTCATCCGCGCCATGCGCGAAGCCCTGGACAATGTTGCTCACGATCTCCGCACCCCGCTCACCCGGCTTCGCGGGACCGCGGAGAGCGCCCTCCAAGGCCATCCGGGTTCATCGATGCAGGACGCTCTCGCCGAATGCCTCGAGGAATCCGAGCGTGTCCTGAGCATGCTCAAGACCCTCATGGACGTCACCGAAGCCGAAACTGGAATGCTGCAACTCGACCGCCAAAAATACGATATCCCCCAACTCCTCCGCGAAGTCATCGACCTCTATGAATGCGTCGCCGAGGAACGTGACCTCGACCTCCGGCTCGATGCCCCCGTTCCCTGCCCGGCCTTGGTCGATCCCCCGCGAATGCGCCAGGTCTTCGCCAATCTCCTCGATAATGCCCTGAAATATACCCCGAACGGCGGACACGTCCTGATCCAGGTCCGTTGCGGCCCGGAACATGCCCGGGTCCATTTCAAAGACGATGGTTTGGGAATTCCCGCTGACGAACAACCCAAGATCTGGAATCGCCTTTATCGCGGCGACAAAAGCCGGACCCAACGCGGCCTCGGCCTCGGCCTCAGTCTCGTCAAAGCCATCGTCGAAGCCCACGCCGGCAATGTCTCCGTCCAGAGCTCGCCGGGCCAAGGGGCCGAATTCGTGGTTGAATTGCCCCGCCGCCTTCCCGCCTCCACTGTTGCCATTCCCCCCGTTCCGGACTCCGCCCTGCCGGTCTAGCCCACTCCGCTCTGGTCTCCGGCCCGTTTCTCGGTTCGCATTTGATAAAGATATCGAATGAGTTTCCCCGTAACCACAGGCTGTCGAGCCGCGGTCTCTTGCCGCGCCATTTCAGTCTCCTCCCGGATCTTCTCCAGTTCACCCGCGTCCAGCCAGTACCCCCCGCAACCAGGACACTCGTCCACCTCCACCAACCGGCGCGGGCTGTAATAATGCCGCTTCAGCTTTACCCCGTCACAACGCGGGCATTCCCGTTTCCGCTGCGGATCCACCTGGATACCCTTTCGCCGTTCGCTTTGCACCAACCACTGGCCCGCAACCTCGTGCTCTTCATCGAACCGCTGTAATTCGAAAGAGTCAAACCAGATCCCCCCGCACTCCCGGCACACGTCCACCGTCATCGCACCCACTTGCATCGGGCTCAGTGCATTAAAACAGGCGGGACATTTCAGAGGTTCATTCATCTCGTATCGGCCGGCCGGTACGGCGCGGTCGCTTTTATTTTCCCCCACATTCGCATGGTCCCAATCCTATACAATCCGCGGCGTCTTGGCAAATCCGGTATTCGCCTCCTTCGCCTCCCAGGTTGAAACCGCGAGCGCATCCGCATTACACTCCGCCATGGATTGGAGTTCGACCTGTTGCGTCGTCATCCCTTGTCTTAACGAGGCCGCCACCATCCATGGCCTCATCTCACGCATCCGGCCCGTCCTCCCTCATGTCCTTGTCATCGATGATGGTTCCACTGATGCCACGACCCAGTTGGCTCTATCCGCCGGCGCCCAAACTATCCGACACGACCAACCCCAGGGAAAAGGAGCCGCCCTCGTTCAGGGTTGGACCGCCGCCCGTCAACAGGGCTTCACCTGGGCCCTCGCCCTGGATGGCGATGGCCAGCACGCCCCGGAGGATCTCCCCGCCTTCTTCCTCTGCGCCGAACAAACCGGCGCCCGCCTGGTCGTGGGCAATCGTATGGCCAATCCTAACGGCATGCCTCCGCTCCGACGCCAGGTCAACCGATGGATGAGCCGCCGGCTTTCCAGTCTGACCGGGTGCGACCTGCCGGATACTCAGAATGGTTTCCGACTGATCCACCTCGATTCCCTCGCGCAACTCACCATCGCCCCCGGCCATTTCGAAATCGAATCGGAAATCCTGTGGCGCTTCGCCCAGGCCGGCTTTCTCATCCAATTCGTGCCCGTCCAGGTGATCTATCAGCGCGAACGCAGCAAGATCAACCCGCTGCGCGACACCCTTCGCTGGTTCCTATGGTTCCGCACCGTCCGTCGCGAAGCGCGCCGCGTCGTCAGGACCCCGGCGCAGGAGACCCTGATCGGCTGAACGTCTGCCCCGGCCCCGTTTCTCCTTGCCTCCAGCCCCGCCCTCTAAACATCCTCACCACCCATGACTGAGCATGCCCATGAGCGCTCGCGCCTTCGACAACTGACCCTCGCCGACTTTGCCCGATTCGCCCTTGTTGTCCTGGTCGCCTTTCTCATTGGCGGAGTGCTCAATCGAACCGCCGCCGCCCTCGAAAAAAATGGGGAACAGGCCGGGTTCGCCCGTGGCATGATCCAGGGGGCCTTAATGCCCTGCACTTTGCCTGCCCTGCTGCTCGGTCATGATGTTGCCATCTACAGCGTCCACAATGATGGGATTGCCTACAAGCTCGGATACACGGTCGGCGTCAACCTCTGCGGGGCCGCCTTCTTCGGCTTGCTCTACCGCCGAATCAGCCGCTGGCGAGGACGCCATTGAAAGCGATCCTGATGACCATCATCCCCCGGCATCAGCTCACCAGCGCTCGACTCACCAAATCTTGAGCGGCCTGCACCAACGTCCGCATGTGCTCTTCAGATCGGAAACTCTCCGCGTAAAGTTTGTAGAGGTTCTCAGTCCCGGATGGTCGTGCGGCAATCCATCCATTCGCCGTGGTCACTTTTAACCCGCCGAGCGGCGCACCATTGCCGGGGGCTTGGGTAAGCCGAGCAGTGATTGGATCGCCGGCCAATTCCAGGGCAACCACGGAACCGGGAGTCAGTTTGCCAAAGGCCGCCTTTTGTTCGCGCGAGATCGGGGTGTCAACGCGCGTGTAGAACGGCGACCCCAGCTCCCTGCTCAGTTCGGCATAGTGCTGACCGGGGTCCAGCCCGGTGCGCGCGGTAATCTCGGCCGCGAGCAGTCCGGGAATTAGCCCGTCCTTGTCCGTGCTCCAGGCGGTGCCATCGAACCGCAGAAAACTCGCGCCGGCACTCTCTTCTCCGCCAAAACAGATCGAGCCATCATAAAGCCCCGGCGCGAACCACTTGAAACCCACCGGCACCTCGGTCAGTTTGCGTCTCAATCGGGCAACCACACGGTCGATGATCGCGCTGCTAACCGCCGTCTTTCCCACCGCCGCGGCAGTCGACCAACCCGGCCGATTCCGCAATAGATAATCAATCGTCACCGCCAGATAATGGTTCGGATTGAGCAGCCCTGAGGATGGCGTTACGATGCCGTGTCGATCGGCGTCCGGGTCGTTGCCGAAGGCAATGTCGAAGCGGTCCTTCAATCCTATCAATCCCGCCATGGCGTAAGGGCTCGAGCAATCCATCCGAATGACTCCATCCCGATCCAGGGTCATGAATCCAAATTGGGGATCGATCCGGGTGTTGACCACGGTCAAGTCGATCTGGTATCGCCGCTGGATCGGCTCCCAGTAGGGCAATGAAGCCCCTCCCAGGGGATCGACCCCGATTCGCACCCTGGCCTCTCGGATGATCTCGAGATCGACCACCGCCGACAATCCCTCGACATAAGGCGAAACCAGGTCCATCTCTCGCGTTGTCGCCGCCTTTAACGCCCGTTCGTAAACGACCCGCTTCACCGCGTGATTGCCCCCGCGCAAGAGTTCATTCCCCCGATCCTGGATCCAATCCGTCACATCCGTGTCCGCCGGTCCGCCATGCGGCGGGTTGTATTTGAAACCCCCATCCGAAGGTGGATTGTGCGACGGCGTGATCACCACGCCGTCCGAGAGCCGTTCCGGGTGCGCGCGATTGTGGACGAGAATTGAATGCGAGATTGAAGGAGTGGGGGTATATCCGCCCCCCTCCTGAATGCATACTTCCACGTCATTGGCGGCCAGGACTTCCAACGCCGTTCGCTGAGCCGGCTCGGAAAGGGCATGGGTGTCCTTGCCCATAAACAAAGGCCCATTCACGCCACGACTCCGGCGCAAATCGCAAATCGCCTGAGCAATCGCCGCGATGTGGAACTCGTTGAAAGTCCCCTTGGTCGCATTACCGCGATGCCCGCTCGTGCCAAAGCTGATCAACTGCGAAGGGTTCTCCGGATCCGGGCGCTGCTCATAGTAGCAACGTTCCAATTGCCCCACATCAATCAGCATCGCGGCCGACGCCGGTTTGCCTGCCCGCTCATGAATCGCCATAGTTAAGTCGTTCCTGGGCCTTGAGCTTGGCCAACTCGCCATCCACGTCAAGGCGGAATGGGCCTAACGTCCGCCAATCAACCGCGCGCGGACGAGTTCCTGAAGAAACTTCATCGGCACCGCCCCTTCTTCCAATACCGCCTCGTGGAATTTCGCGAGGTTGAACCGCGGACCCAATTCCCGCTGCATCTGCGTCCGAAGACGGCTGTGCGCGAGTCTCCCGATGAAGTAAGTGGATAGCTGAGCAGAGCTCTGTTTTGACCGGATCACCTTCAACCGGGCCTCGCCTTCGGACTGATAGGACTGGCCCATCAGGAGATCAAGCGCAGCCTCATCGGTCATCCCCTCGCAATGCATCCGGTAGTCCAGAATCGTGTTGGCCACCGCGCGCAAATAGAATTTCAACTGCGTCAAACGCAAAGCCAGATCCCCATCCCCATATCCTTGATCCAGCATCGTCTGCTCCATCGAGACCGCCCACCCTTCCACATAGGCCCCCGAAGGCAGCACCCGACGAATCAACGACGCGTTCCGATTCGCATACTCATATTGGACATAATGTCCGGGATAGGCCTCGTGGATCGTGAGGATTTCCAGCATATGCCGGTTGTATTCCTCCAGAAAACTCTCCACCCGCCCCGAGTCCCAATCCTTGGGCGGCGGGCTAACCGCAAAATAACCAGCCGCATCCGGATCCAGGGGCGGAGGAGAGTTCATATACGCCGTGGAGTTTCCCCGCTGGAATTCGGGCATCTCGATGACCCGGCACCTGTCCGGCATGGGCAATGTCAGAATCCCGGCCTTCTCGATAAACGGCTTGATCCGGGCAACGATTCTTCGTACGTCCCGGGTCAGATCTTCCGGCCTGCCGTGATCTTTCCCTATCGCGGTTAAGACCAGCCGAACCGTTTCCCTCCGCCCGGTCGCATCATCCGTTGGCAGCGGCTGTCCCGGTTGATAACGGCTCCAAAGTTGCCGTGCGATCACGTACATCTCATTCTGTACCCAGTCGAACTCCGCCTTCGCCTCCGCCTGTACTTCGTCGGCGCTTAGGCCGGCGTCCAACACCAACTCCAGGTTCCGGACAAACCGATCCCGCCCCAAACGCCATTCCCCTACAGCCCGCGGCAACAAGTCCGATTCGAGAAAGGTCGCGTAACCCTTCAACGACTCCACCACGCTGCTCGCAGCCTGTCGTAGCGCGGCCGATTGGCGCGTCCTCCCCGCCAGTTCAAAAATCGCCTTCTCATAAAACGCGATCGCACCCTGGTTTTGTCGGATGGCCGTGACCGTAACAACTCGCGGGGGATTTTTGAGGTTCGCCCGCGCGGCCTCGAGCACCCGGCCCATCTGCCCCATCCGGGCGATGGCGTTCGACACGTTCTGCTCGGGGGGCAAGGTCGATTGCGCTAAGACAAGATAGACGCTTTCATTGAGGTAATTGTTGTAGACCCTGGGATCCTGCTCGAATGGGCGCATGTTCTCCAAGAGCCAGATTTCTGTCTCAAGGTCGTGGCGGAAGATCTCGTAATCAATCTGGCTCGCCCGGTCCAATGTCCCGTATTCCACGACCTTTGGGAGGACCTCGAGCGTGTGACGCAGATGCCTCTCCCAGGCCTCCTGTCCGTCGCTCGTCAAATCATCCATCAACTGGTCAAACCGGTGATCCCCCAATTGCGTCGCCCCCACGGGGCGCAATCGGAAGGATTCCTCGAGATAATCCCGAAAGAAAGCCTCAAGGCGGTCGCCCCCGGTCGCGGCCCAGCCTGCGCGGGGCGCTGCGAGGGCCAATATCAGATACACAAAAAAACGTGGAGTAAGTTTCATGCGGATTCATCGATTCTTCGCATTTCACGCCTCAACTCAAGGCAGAATCGCGCGAACCGGCCGTGCTTCGCGCCGGTTGCGAACCAGGCTTGACCTGGTGCGAAGGTGCGCGGAGCGCCGGGTGAGGCCACCCGGCCTACAACTTGGATGGGACGCGCAATAATTCCTCGGAAGGGTAGGCGGTTTGGCTTCGATGGACAGAAGGTGATTACGATTCTTTCCGCCACGATACGTGGGCCGACGAGCGGCAGTCGTTACGGCTGGTCCCGCAGGCGCGGAACATCGCCGCACGCCGCTGAAGACGGCGCATCTTTTGGAGGAAACGAGGATCGGCCAGTTCCAAATGCATCTTGCAATGAACTCGGCCGCTTCTAACTTCCTCCCCATGATTCAGTCCGGGCCAGATGAAATTGTCAATCGAGCCGGAGTCGGTTCAACTCCGGCGGGCGTTTTCTGTGAGGTGGGTTTTGCCGCCCGTCATATCGGTCCCAAGCCGGCCGAAATCGAAGCGATGGTTCGGCTGATTGGATATTCCGGGCTGGACGAATTGATTGAAGCCACCGTGCCTGAGGCCATCCGAATTCGGCGGGCATTGAACTTACCGCCGGCGCGGACCGAGCAGCGGGTATTGTCAGAGCTGAAAGCGATTGCAGGGGAAAACCAGGTATGGCGGTCGTACCTTGGGATGGGCTACCACGACTCCATCACGCCGGCGGTTATCCAGCGGAACCTTCTGGAGAATCCCGGGTGGTATACGCAATACACGCCGTACCAGGCAGAGATCTCTCAAGGCAGGCTGGAAGGATTATTGACGTTCCAGACCCTGGTAACCGAGCTCACCGGGATGCCGGTCGCGAATGCCTCCCTGCTCGATGAAGCCACAGCCGCCGCCGAAGCCATGGGGATGTGTTACGGCATTAAGCAGCGCGACGAACGATCCCGATTCATCGTCTCGGACCGCTGCCATCCGCAAAACATTGCCGTCGTCCGCACACGCGGACGGCCCATTGGCGTGGAGGTGGTGGTGGGGGACGTGGAGGCCTTCGAATTCGATCCGACGGTCGTGGGGGTTCTGATTCAGTATCCGGATACGTACGGGGTCGTAACGGACTGGTGTCCGGTAATCGAACGGGTTCATGCCGCGGGGGGGCTGGTTGTTGTGGCGGCAGATCCCCTGAGTTTGACATTACTCAAGCCCCCAGGCGGATTTGGGGCAGACGTGGTCGTGGGCAGCATGCAACGGTTCGGAGTTGCGCTGGGTTATGGCGGACCGCACGCGGCGTATTTTGCAACTCGCGAGAGTTACAAACGGCACGTCCCGGGTCGATTGGTGGGCGTTTCCAAAGATGCTCGAGGGCGTCCCGCGTTGCGGTTGGCGCTTCAGACGCGCGAGCAGCACATCCGTCGCGAGAAAGCGACCAGCAACGTCTGCACGGCCCAGGCGCTGTTGGCCAATATGGCGGCGATGTATGCCGTGTATCACGGGCCGGAGGGGCTGCGCGCGATTGCCCAAAGGGTGCATCACCAAACCGCCACACTCGCGGAGGGATTGAGCCGGTTGGGCTGCACCGTGGACAATCGCCCGTTTTTTGACACGCTGCAGGTCCAGCCTGACCAGGGACTGCCCGCGTTGGTAAAGATTGCCAAAGCTCATCGGGTGAACTTGCGCGTGGTGGGTCCGGGCACCGTCGGCATCAGCCTCGATGAGACGGTGGAGGCGGAAGATCTGGATTTGTTGTTCCAAATCTTCAACCGCGATCATCCGGCTCTGTTCACAGCCGAGGAATTGACGCCTCATGTCAGGACGCGCATACCGGAGGCGTTTCTTCGAACGGATGCCTATCTCCGGCACGCGGTGTTCCATCAGCATCGGTCCGAGACGGAGCTGCTCCGTTACCTCAAGCGGCTTGAGAACCGCGATTTATCGCTTACGGCTTCGATGATTCCTCTGGGATCGTGCACCATGAAATTGAATGCCGCTTGCGAGATGCTTCCCGTGTCCTGGCCGGATTTTGCGCGCTTGCATCCCTTTGCGCCGCCTGAACAGGCGGCTGGATATCAACGGATCTTCAGGCAATTGGAAGAGTGGCTGGCGGAGATTACCGGGCTGGACGCGGTTTCACTCCAGCCCAACGCCGGCTCGCAGGGCGAATATTCGGGATTGCTGGTTATCCGTGCCTGGCATGAACACCGATCGCAACAACATCGGAAGGTCTGTTTGATACCGACTTCAGCGCATGGGACAAACCCGGCCAGCGCAGTTATGGCGGGGTTGCGCGTCATCGGCGTCGGATGCGACCATCGCGGGAACATCGATTTGGAAGATCTGCGGCGCAAGGCGAAGGACCATTCGGAGGACCTTGCGGCATTGATGGTGACGTATCCCTCGACGCATGGCGTTTTCGAGGAGGACATCCGGGAAATCTGCCGGGTTGTTCATGATCACGGTGGTCTGGTTTACCTGGACGGTGCCAATATGAACGCCATGGTGGGATTGTGCCGCCCCGGAGATGTTGGCGCCGATGTCTGCCATTTAAACCTGCACAAAACCTTTTGCATCCCGCATGGTGGCGGCGGGCCCGGTGCCGGTCCCATCTGCGTCACGGCCCAGCTTGCGCCATTCTTGCCATCGCGGGCAATGGGAGCGACCGCGGAAGGCCCGGAGGTTGGGGCGGTGGCCGCGTCCCCTTGGGGCAGTGCCGGGATTCTGCCCATTTCATGGGTGTACATTGCGGCGATGGGGCCGGAGGGATTGACCCAGGCGACGCGTGTCGCAATCCTCAATGCCAACTATATCGCCAGCCGCCTGGATCCCTATTATCCGGTCCTCTACCGCGGTCGAAACGGCCTGGTCGCCCACGAATGCATCCTCGATCTGCGACCCTTTAAGTCGGTGACGGTTGAAGATGTCGCCAAGCGGCTCATGGATTACGGGTTCCACGCGCCGACGATTTCCTGGCCGGTGCCAGGCACCCTTATGGTCGAGCCCACTGAAAGCGAACCAAAATCCGAGTTGGACCGTTTTTGCGACGCCATGATCGCCATTCACTCCGAAATCCAGGCGGTTGAATCCGGCCGAATGAGCGCCCGCGATAATCCTTTGAAGAATGCCCCGCACACGGCCGACCAAATCGCCGTTGAAACGTGGGGGCATCCTTATTCCCGGGAGACTGCGGCCTTTCCCGCTCCCGGCTTAAGGGATTGCAAGCACTGGCCAGCCGTGGCCCGAATCGACAATGTTTATGGGGATCGCAATCCGGTCTGCACCTGTGACGGAATGGATGGCTATTGAAATCCCCGGCTGCGCCTCTCGCAGGCAGCGATCAAGAAGCGTGGGATCGGGCGGCGCAAGCCAACGAATTGCATCCACGTATGACAGGTATTAAGGCTCGCTAGCCCGGAAATGTCACACGTGAAATGCCCACTTCCATCCACTCGGTGTTCGGGTGAAATTTCCGGGCTGAGGAAAATGCGGGCTAGGTGCGAGCTCCGTTTTCCTTCCGTTCCAGGGCCAAGCGCAGGGCCTCTTTCACGGCGTCCACATTCGGGGGAAGTTCCAAGGGCGGGTTGGCGTGGATCGAAGGGATACCCAACGACTGTTCATGATAACGGATTTTGAAATCCGGGAACTTGAGTCCATGCGCGGTGGAGATGACCACGACGCGTTCGGATCGGTCGATCCGGCCAGCTTTGAGTAATTTGATCAACGCGGCCAGGGCAACACCGGTGTGCGGGCAGTTGAACATGCCGGTTTTATCACCGAGGGCGGCGGCATCAGCTAATTCTTCCTCGCTGGCCTGCTCGACGATGCCGTCAAACTTCCGAAGTGTGCGGATCGCCTTCTGCACACTTACCGGGTTGCCGATTTGGATGGCACTGGCGAGGGTTTGCTCGGCCTGGATGGGATGATACGTATCAAAGCCGTTGATATAGGCACGATAGAGGGGGTTGGCCTTTTCGGCCTGCGCCACCACGATGCGCGGGAGTTCCTTGATGAGTCCAAGCTGCCGCATCATCTCGAGCCCTGCGCCCAGGGCCGAGACATTCCCCAGATTGCCTCCCGGGATGACAATGACATCCGGCACTTCCCAGTCGAATTGTTGGAGGATCTCGATCCCGACCGTCTTCTGGCCTTCCACCCGCAGGGAATTCATCGAATTGGCAAGGTAGATGGTTTCGTCGCGCGTAATTTCCCGGACCACCTGCATGCAGCCATCGAAGTCCGTGTCCAGGGACAACACCAGGGCGCCGTTGGCGATCGGCTGGACCAGCTGGGCGATCGAAATTTTACCTTTCGGGAGCAGGACAATGGATTGGATGCCGGCGGCGGCGCAGTAGACGGCGAGCGCGGCCGAGGTATCGCCGGTAGAGGCGCAGGCCACAGCCTGGATGGGGACACCTTCCGAAATCATTTGTTTGACCTGGGATACGAGGACCGTCATGCCGAGATCCTTGAACGAGCCGCTGTGCGTATTACCACAAAGTTTGACCCAAAGATCGTCGACACCGATGAGTTTGCCGAAACGCTCGGCCCAAAAGAGATTTGTGCCTCCCTCGTAAAGGGAGACGATATTGTCGTTGTCGATTTCGGGGAGGACCCATTCTTTCTTGCCCCAGACCCCAGAACCGTAGGGCCACAGGGTCGTCTTGGAGCGGTCCTCAAAAAGCGTCCTCCAACTCCGGGCATCGCGTTGGGCGAGCTGTTGGAGGTCATGCTGGACTTCAAGGAGCGACTGACACCGGCGACAATGGTAAATGATCTGGTTGAGCGGGTATCTCGCCCGACATTCAGGATGGATGCATTGGAACCAGGCTCGGTAGGACATCGCGGATGTATTCACTTTGTTGGCCTGGCTGGGCTCTGGAAAACCGCGCCCAGCAAGAACTTCGTATATGTGTTCTGCTTTCGAAACAGAAACAAGGATGCATTTTCTGAAAGATGCTGATGACAGGAATTGGCCAGGTGAATCTTCACCTCACGCCGACTTGATTCGACTCAAGTTGATGTTTTGGTGCCCCGGCCAGGACTCGAACCTGGGACCAATTGATTAAGAGTCAACTGCTCTACCAACTGAGCTACCGAGGCAACCTTGGCCGGATGATACAGGAAATCCTATGACGGGCGCAAGCATCGCGTCCAAGGACCGTGGCGACGCGACGGGGCGTTTGTCGCGCAGTTGACCGCCGCCGCGCCCAACGGTGCGAAGCATACCTTGCTCATCAAGTCAGCGTGAAGGTGAAGGCTCCCACGACAACATCGCTTCCCGCGCGGCGATCCGGCCGTGTTGCTCCGACTGCGGTGGGAACCGGTTGAGTGACTTTCCGGACGCGTGCCCGTGAAACGGCTGGAAGTCGACGAGCGACTCTTAGTGGTCTGTGCGGGTCTAATGGCCTGCTGTCTGAACAGGAATGATCGGGAGTTACAGGGATAACACGTAGGTCGCTAAATCGTGGATCTCTTCGGGTGTGAGATGCGAGGATTTGCCGTGGCAATCGTCTGGATTCTTAACCGTTAACACCTCACTCAGAGTCACCGCCGAACCGTCGTGCAGGTAGGGCGCTGTCCGCCAGCATTCCACGAGTGTCGGAGTGTCAAAGCGCTGCTCCCGAGGCTTTGAGTTGCTCTGGGACCCCACCGCGTGCGGCTTCAGGTCGGTGAACAACGGCGCCGGATGACATTGAGCGCACCCCACCTCGGGGCTTTCAAAGAGCTTCCGCCCTCGCTCCGCGGCAGCCGATGACTGACCGTTGACCAGGTTGGAACTGGCCACCGGCTTAAGGGATTTGAGGTAGGGAAAAACTGCCATTCGGGTCACATCTCGATATTTGACAATTAACAGTTATCCCGTCCCGTTGATGTCCTCGCATTCGGTGACCCACCTGAACGGGACCTCGGCCGGGCGAACACTCGTCGGATCCCCGGACCCCTCGCGAGTCGAGCGAGTATTTCCTTGCGCCTGGGCATGGATGGTTGCGCCCCATTTCGGGTGACGCAGATGGCCGCCGCCGTAACCGCGAAAGTAATGGCATCGACCATCGCTTCGCCGCGGGCCAACGCGGCCGCCAATACCCCGGAGAAACAATCGCCGGCACCCACGGTGTCGACGGCCTTTACTCGTGGCGCGTCGAACCACCGGTGACCCTGGTCCGAACACCAGCACACCCCATCGACACCGCAGGTCACCAGGATGTGACTCACCCCCTGCTGTCGAAGTCGACAGGCCGCTACCGGGATATCCGACCGATGCCGGACAGAAAGGCCAGTCAGGGCAGCCAGCTCGCCCTTGTTCGGGGTGAGTAGCGACAGGGCGGCGAGCAGGTCCGGGGTCAAACGAGTTGCCGGCGCGGGATTCAGCAGCATGGGGACCCCAAAACCGCTGGCCAATCGCGCGGCTTCATGGATCGCCGCCATGGGCACCTCCAGTTGGGTCACCACACAGCCCGCCTCCCGAATCGCCGGAATGGCCGCTCCGACGTGCCGCGCTTCCAAATCTTCGTTGGAGCCTGAGGCCACGCTGATCATGTTCTCTCCCTGCCGATCCGTAAGAATGAGCGCCACTCCGCTCGGCCTGGCGCTGCTCCGAACAATCCACTGCGTATCGATCTTTTCCCGTTCAAGCCCAGACACGGCCGCGTCGCCAAATCGATCCCGACCAATCGACGCCACCAATGTCACCTTGGCCCCGGCGCGGGCCGCCGCCACCGCCTGATTGGCGCCTTTGCCCCCGGCATGAATGGCAAATTCCCGGCCGGCTACGGTCTCGCCCGGTCGCGGGAGCTTGGCGGTGCGAACCACCAGGTCGGTGTTGGAACTGCCAATAACGACAACATGCGGACGCATAACGGGTGCGATGGACGTCCGGTCTCCTCAGCGCGCTTGCCGGATTCGGATTGTATACGTGCGGGCCTGGTCGTTGAGGGAGACGAACCTTATGCCTTCCTCCGCATTCTCGGTAAGAATCAGGGTTCGAAAGGGAGCCTCGTCGTTGGAGGGGAAGCCGGTGGCGTCTTTGAACACGCAACTGATTTGGACCTCGATGCGCCGGTTCAAACGGTTCTTCACATTCACGATCACTTCCAGTCGGCCATCATCAAGCACCCGCTCCAATACACTGGGATATTTCACCGACTGCTCCACGCCTTTGTCGAGTAAAACCAGCTTACCGGAGTTCTCCAGATCGTGTTGTGTCGTGCCGCCTCTCCCTGCCGATTCGCCGGCGGGGCTCACAATCACGAAGTGCGTCGGGCCGCCGGCCGATTCAGATACTCGCGCGCACCCGGCGCCCGCCATCGACCCGACCAGGAGCCCCATCATCGTCAATCTCGCGGTCATTGCTCTTGTCCTTTCAAGGATTGTTGTCGCTCACAAATACCACCGTATCCCGCCCGGGTTCCACCCGCACGCGCACCTGTCGGGTTCGTTCGGATATCGGATTTCCCGCTGCATCCAGAAACTCGAATTCGAGGTCGCACTCCCCTTCGGGTGCGGTCAGACTCGCAAAACTCAAATACTGCGGCAGGTTATCCCACGTTCGAGTGTCGGCCGCCGGCGTGGTCGCCGCCGAAACAAGCTTGCTGAGAATTCCCGCGGCGATCAAACCGGCTCCGATCTCATCCACCGGGCTGTCGTGTCCTTGTTGCCCTGCCATGACGGCCCCGGCAATGATCGCACCGGTGCCGGCGGCATCGGTGCTTTCTTTGAATACCGCCTTGTTCGCCAACACATGATCCATTACCCGCCCGCCACGCGTGGTCGCCTGGAAGCTCAAATCATCCAGCGGTCGCGCCTCGACCACCTCCCCTGATCCATGAATGCGCACCGCTTTTACCTTCGAGCTACCCGCCAAAAACCGGAGTTGCTCCCCATATTCGCCCGTGGCGTACTTTGTCGGGCCTTTGCCAAACTCGACAAACATCAAAACGTTCGCGCTGGCATCCCATTTCGGGGGCGGGTTCAGGCGCGCCAGGGCTTTCGACCGGGTCAGGGCATCGGAGCCGTCACCACCCAATTTGACGGTGGCGAAACCGTCCAAGTAATCGAGCAGCACATAGTCGCTTGCGTATTCATGCTTCTCGGCGTCGCTGTCCATGAATTGCGCGCTGCGAAAACAGGCCCTCGCATTGTCGACTTCACCATCGATCCAATAGAGTATGCCGCGATAGTAATACGCCATCACCCGCTCGTAGGGCTCCCCCAGAAATCCCTTCCGCGCCTCGGGCGAAAAGTATCCGCGCGCCCGCCGCGCCTCGGGATTCGGCCCGTAGTTTCCACCCAGCACGGCCAGGGCCTCGTCCAGGAGCGACCGCGCCTCATCAAAACGCCCCAACCTCATCGCGGCCACAGCTGTCCGGTACTGCCACAAGACCCGGTCGCGCTTCGGTCCCTGTTCGATGGCGGTCTTTCCATCGACCACGGGATCGCCGGTCCGGACCCAACGCCCCCCTTCGGGCGCCGAGGCGCAACCCGCCAGGAGCACTATCGCGATCAGCCACCACGTGTGCCGGCACATCGTGCGGCCCGGCTGTTCTACGGGTTCAGTCATCGAGAATCCCCAGCGGATTGGCCGATGAGGCTGGGAGGTTAGCGGTACGAGGCATCCTCAAGGCCTTGCTTCTTGATCTCGGCAAAATCCTCCCAGACAATCGCGCTGGTCCGGGCATCGATCAATTGGAACGAATACAGAATGTAATCACTCGTGCCGCTCGATGTCCGTGTCGACAATCCCTGCAGCGTTCCCGTCAGAAAGAAATCGCCCCCCTTGAACTCCGTCTCCCGCACGTCGGTCGATGAGGTGACCTGCCCCGAAAGCTTGCGATTCCTCTCCGTCTCAAGCGCTGTCATCCGATCTCGAGCCAGGAACTGGACTTTGCCTGCCGACTTGCTGTTGAGCAGAACCCGGATTCGGGTCAGGAACAATTCCTTGTTGATCGGAAATCGGGTCTCGTTAACCACCGGATCCAGCACCACCACCGGCGGAGAACTCGAGGACGCAATCTGTGGGATGCCCAAAATACTCCGCGCCATCTTATCCGTCACCGCCACCAGATCCTGCGACTCGATGCCGGTCCCGGCCACAAATCCTTTCTCATCCGCCTGCATTTCAGTTACGCCGGTACCGGACGGATTCCTGACGCCTTTCGAGGCGCAACCCGCCATTGCCCCCAGCAGGATGATCCCGGCACATCTTGCAATGCCTTTCCACAATCTTGATTTCATAATCTCACGCTCGATCTCATTCCAGTTTTTCGAATCAGACGGTTCACCTCATGGGACACTGCCATTGGACTTGCGACAATCGAAAATATTCGCACGTTTCGACTGTCTTTCCACCCCCGCTTCATTACGCTGCCACGCCAACCAACGTGACATGAATTTGGACCGACTCTCCCGCCTGCTCCCCGCCTTGCTCGGCGCGGTGGCGGTTGCCGTCCTGGCGTACTGGCTTTGGCCCCGGAATCATGCCGAACTCACCCTGCGCATCCCCGGTACCGACCTGGGCCCCGACTCGGGAACCGGGGCTGGGGCCGGCAATCCTGTCCTCCGCGGCCAACTCCAACCCGGTTCCGGACGACCCTCAAATCTTCCGGGTACGTTTCCCCAATTCCGCGGCGTGGATCGTAACGGGCTGGCCACGGTGCCGGAGCCGCTTGCCCGGTCCTGGGCTCCCGGTCAACCATCTCAACTGTGGTCCGTTCCCGTTGGCGAAGGTTATGCCGGCCCGGTCGTGTGGGAGGGACGCGTTTATCTCATGGATTATGACCAGACCCAGCAGCGCGATGCATTGCGCTGCCTCTCGCTTGAAGACGGTCGAGAGATCTGGCGTTACTCCTACCCGGTCAAGATCAAACGAAATCATGGCATCTCACGCACCGTGCCTGCTATCCAATCCAATCTCGTCGTCGCGATCGGTCCCAAGTGCAGTGTCGTATGCCTTGATGCCAGGACGGGCGAACTGAAATGGGGACTCGATATGGTCCGCCGTTTCGGAACCACCATCCCCCCCTGGTACACCGGCCAATGCCCCCTCATCGATAAGCATCGTGTCATCCTCGCCCCCGGTGGCCCGCAGGCGCTCCTCGCCGCCGTGAACCTCCACACCGGCGAGATCGAGTGGACCTCCCCCAACCCGCGCGCATGGAAAATGACCCATTCCTCGGTCATGGCCGGTGATCTCGCCGGTCAACGGACGTTCGTCTATTGCGCCAGCGGCGGGGTTGCCGGGATCGACCCCGAGGGTGTTTCACTTTGGGATACGACCGAGTGGAAGATCGGCATCGCCACCGTCCCCTCCCCGCTCCTGATTGGCCCCGACCGTGTCTTCCTCAGCGGTGGATACAACGCCGGCAGTTTGATGCTCCAAATCCAGGACCAAGCAGGCAAGTTCGCCACCCACATCCTGTTCCGACTCGATCCGAAAATCTTCGGCGCCACACAACACACCCCCGTCCTGTATCAAAACCACATTTATGGAATCGAACCGGAAGGCGAATGCGTTTGCCTCGACCTGGACGGGCGCCCCCTTTGGTCCAGCGGTCCCAACCTGCGCTTTGGACTTGGCCCTTTCCTCCTCGTCAATGACCTGCTCTACGTCCTGAACGATTCGGGGTTGCTCAGTCTCATCTCCGCCTCGCCGGACCGATTCGAACTCCTCGGCCAGGCAAAAGTCCTGGAAGGACGCGAATGCTGGGGACCCATGGCGATCGCCGGCGATCGGTTGCTTGTTCGGGACCTCCAAACCCTTGCTTGCCTCTCCGTTGCCGGGGGAGTCCGGGAAAGCCGCCACGTGCCCGCACCTAAACGGGAAGACTTAGAAACCGCTCCTCAATAATTCTCCGTTGCAGGGACGTCAGCCGATCCATTAAGCCACCCCGCAGGATCTGCCCTTTAAGATCATCAAACCGATTCCGGAGATGCGTCACTACCGCTTCAGACTCCTGCCGCGGTTGGCCTGGAGTTGAGGCGAGGACTTTATTCACTCCCAAGAGCATGGCGCTACGCGCGTTCATCAGCGCTGCGACCAGGTCCCGCTCATGTTCGGTCAACGAGGGAAACAGGAAATGCACCTCGAGGCCGTGCATCAGCCGCACATAATCGTAAAACAACTTATTCGGTGTGCCGTAGTCCTCCTCCATTTGCTCCACCAGACTGGCGATGGACTGCGATGCAAAGTCCGAAGCCTGTTGCAGCAGTTCTTCAATCTGCGTCTCTAGAGGATTATCATTCATTTCTGTTTTCGCCCAAATAGCCTCGGAGAATACGTCCATAAACGCCCAAAGAATAGTCGGAACAACACCCCAACACAAAGCCAACCTCTCCCCCATCCAGAACTTCTGACAAAACCGGCAATAGGGCCGTTCGGGGGTGGAGGCCCCAGGCTAAGCTACTTAAATGCCAATGAATCGTAGCTCGAGAAAACCGAATAAACAGGGTGTCCAGCCCGGGGAAGACTCCTTCCGCCTGGTCAAAACGACCTGCAGCCGCATTGCATCGGCAACGAAGCTCCAAATGTGTCCAAGCCGTCGCGTTCTTGACTATCATGGCTTGCTCGGATCTCTTACGCCCCATGAGCGGGATCCGATCAGGCCCTTCATCGATCCCAACACCGGAGCGCGGCGGGAGCGGACCGGCAAAACCTCCGGAAAGCATCAGCGGCTTGATTGAGCGCGTGACCTTCTTCAGCGAAGACAGCGGGTTCGCCGTGCTCAAGCTTAAAGTCAAAGGTCATCGGGACCTCGTCACGGTGGTCGGTTCGTTGCCGTCGGTCAGTCCCGGTGAATGGCTGCACGCCCAGGGACGATGGATCCGTGATCGGGACCATGGCCTGCAGTTCAAAGGAGAATTCCTGACCAGCACCCCTCCGACAACCCTCGAAGGAATTGAAAAATATCTCGGAAGCGGAATGGTGCATGGCATCGGTCCGGTCTATGCCGGCAAACTCGTCGCACATTTTGGCGAATCGGTCTTCGACGTCATTGAAAATTCCTCCGCACGCCTTGAGCAGGTTGAAGGTATCGGACCCAAGCGCCGACAGCAGATCAAGGCCGCCTGGGCGGAACAGAAAATCGTGCGCGCGATTATGGTCTTCCTGCACTCCCACGGCGTCAGCACCAGCCGCGCGGTTCGCATCTACAAAAACTACGGTGAGGACGCCATCGAAAAGGTGCGGGCCAACCCCTACGTTCTCGCTCGCGACATTACGGGCATCGGCTTCAAGACGGCCGACCAGATCGCCCAGAAGCTTGGCGTACCCTTTGACTCCCTGCTTCGGGCCGCGGCTGGCCTTGATCATGTGCTGCTCGAAGCGACCCAGTCGGGCCATTGCGCTTTGCCCTTGGCCGAACTGCTCGACGCCGCCGGCAAACTCCTGCTCGTCGACAACGCCGTCATTGCGCAGGCCCTCGATCGCACCTTGGCTCAGCGAAACCTCCTCCGCGAATCGATCGAAGGGACGGAACTCATCTTTCTCCCGGCACTCCAGCGCGCGGAAACCGGAATTGCCAGTCATCTGAAACGGTTACTGGAAGGTAAGGCCGATTACCCGCCGATCGACGTCGAACGCGCCCTTGTTTGGTGCCAGGACAAGCTGGGCAATCCCCTCGCTTCCGCCCAACAGGAAGCCGTCCGCCTCGCTTTGCGCCACCGACTGCTCGTCATCACCGGCGGGCCCGGCGTCGGCAAAACCACCCTGGTTCGGGCGCTTCTGCTTATCCTGCGTGCCAAAGGAGTCGAATGCCTGTTGTGCGCTCCGACCGGGCGCGCCGCCAAGCGCCTTTCCGAAGCCACGGCGCAGCCCGCGCGCACCATTCATCGTTTACTGGAAGTCAACCCCGGCACAGGCGGGTTCGTGCGCAATGAAAGCCACCCGCTCGATGCCGACCTGTTGGTCGTCGATGAATGTTCCATGGTCGATGTCTCGTTAATGCACCAGTTGTTGCGGGCGCTCCCTCAACGCGCCTCGGTAATCTTCGTCGGCGATGTCGATCAACTCCCTTCGGTTGGCCCCGGCAATGTCTTGCGCGACTTCATCGATAGCAGCCTCCTGCCGGTCGTGCGGCTTACCGAAGTCTTCCGCCAGGCCAGCCAAAGCAGAATCGTCACCGGTGCTCACGCCATAAACCAGGGCCGGCTCCCCGACCTTCGCCCATCGAACGAGGATTCGGATTTCCATTTCGTGGACCGGGCCGCGCCGGAGACCATTGTCCCGACGCTTCTGGAGATTGTGGGCCGGCGCATTCCACGGCGGTTCGGCCTCGATCCGATCCGCGATATCCAGGTCCTCAGCCCCATGCATCGCGGCTCGCTCGGAATCCGCGAACTGAACTCGCGGCTTCAGGAGACCCTCAACCCGCCCAGGCCCGATGAACCCCACGTCGATCGCTTCGGCTGGCGCTTTTCACTTCGCGACAAAGTCATGCAGGTTGAAAACGACTATGATAAAGAGGTGTTCAACGGTGACATCGGGGTCGTTCGCTCTATCGATCCCATCGCACAGGAACTCGTCGTCCGCGTCGATCAACGGGAGATTACCTACCGCTTCGCAGAACTGGACGAACTCACCCTCGCTTATGCCATCACCATCCATAAATCCCAGGGATCCGAGTTCCCCGCCGTCGTCATCCCCATCGCGATGCAGCAATACCTCCTGCTCCAGCGCAATCTGATCTACACCGGGCTCACCCGTGGCCGCAAACTCGTCGTCCTCATCGGCCAACGCCAGGCCCTGGCCGCCGCCGTCCGCAATAACCGCAACGACCGCCGCTATTCCGGCCTCCTCGCCCGGCTTCGCGCGTTGGTGTGAATGCCCCCATCAGGGTGGAGTAAGAAGTGGTCTGGCAAACAGTTGCCCTGCTCTTGCGGACAGTCTCCGGCACGCGGCTCACAGCAGTTCCGCTTCCGATGGTTGAAATGAACCCCGGCACCTGCTTAAATGCAACCACGACCAGTGTTCCCGGAAATCTTGATGCTATGAAAAACTTGTCTCGCCTTTCCCTACCCTCGCTGACCCTCGGCGCCCTCCAGCTATCCTTTGGCCTTCTCCTGCCCGGATATCTCCAGGCTCAACCTGACCCACATTGGCTGGGCCACGACCGCAACCGGCCGCTCCCGAAAGTGGTCCAGGCCGGCCAACCGAGCACCGCGGACCAGCCCGGTCAACCGCCTTCCGATGCCATCGTGCTGTTCAACGGTTCGGACATTTCCCAATGGGTCTCCATGAACGGGAGTCCCACCCAGTGGATTATGCGCGACGGCTATATGGAATGCGTCCGCGGCAGCGGTTACGTCCGAACGCTCCAAAACTTCGGGGACTGCCAACTTCACGTCGAATGGGCCACTCCCACTCCGGCTGAGGGCGAAGGCCAGGGCCGCGGCAATAGCGGAGTCTTCTTCGGCCTGGACCGCTACGAGATCCAGGTCCTCGATTCCTACGGCAACAAAACCTACGCCGATGGCTCCGCGGGCTCCGTTTATATCCAGTACCCCCCGCTGGTGAATGCCTCTCGACCGCCCGGAGAATGGCAGATGTACGACATCGTCTGGACCGCGCCGCGTTTCGATCTCGACGGCAAATTGTTTTCCCCCGCCCATGTCACGGTCTTTCATAACGGCGTGCTCATCCAAAACCATGTTCAATTGACCGGCCCAACCGCATGGCTCCAACGCGCGCCCTACCAGGCGCACCCGGAGAAACTTCCCATCTCACTTCAGGACCATGGAAATCCCGTTCGCTATCGGAACATTTGGGTGCGCCCCCTGGGTGAACCGGGCAAGCCCGAATTCACCCTGCCCGACGCCATGCTCGACAGCTACACCGGCAGGTATCAGCGGGAACGCAATGATATCGTCGAGGTTGAACGCGCCCCGGATGGCCTGTTGTCGGTCACGTTCAGCGGTGTCACATTCCTGATGCACGCCGAATCGCCCACAAAATTCTTCGCCAAAACCACCGACGTCACCGCCGAATTTCAAAAGGCCGGCGGGGATAGCTACCTGGTGCTCTCCGTAGGCGAAGGCGGGATGCGCTGCAAGAAGCTTTGACCTTCAACCTCCACTGACATGACCTGTTCCATCCGGATGATCCGCCTCCTGGCGCCCGGCTTGGCCGCCTTCATCGCTGCGGGCGTCCTCCACTCCGCCGAATCCACCGTTGTGGCCCCCAATGCCAAACTCGAGAAACTCGCTGGTGATTTCCAGTTCACCGAGGGCCCAACCTCCGACGCCGCCGGAAATGTCTTCTTCACTGATCAACCCAATGATCGCATCCTGAAGTGGAGCGTCGATGGCGCACTGACAACCTTTCTTCAACCCGCCGGCCGAGCCAACGGTATGTGCTTCGATCCACAGGGCCGCATCATTGCCTGCGCGGACGAGAAGAACGAGCTTTGGTCGATTGAACCCACCGGCAAGACCACCGTTCTGCTCGCCGGTTATCAGGACAAGCGTCTCAATGGCCCTAACGATGTCTGGGTCCATCCCGACGGCGCCATTTACTTCACCGACCCATTCTACCAGCGCTCCTGGTGGCAACATTCGCAAATGCCCCAGGACGGCCAGCACGTCTATCGATTCATTCGCGGCACGAAGCAACCCATCCGCGTCGTTGACGACCTCAAACAACCCAATGGCATCATCGGTACGGCCGACGGCAGGAACCTGTTCGTGGCCGACATCGGCGATCGAAAAACCTACCGGTTCGACATCCAACCCGACGGTTCCCTGTCCGGCAAACACCTGCTTTGTGGCCTCGGCTCCGACGGGATGACGATCGACGCCGAAGGCAACCTCTACCTGACCGGCCGCGGCGTAACGGTGTTCAATCGGGATGGTAAACAAATCGACCACATCGATGTCCCGGAATCCTGGACTGCGAATGTCTGCTTCGGGGGCGTCGATCATCAATCCCTGTTCATTACAGCCAGCAAGGGATTCTATCGGGTTCGAATGCGGGTCAAGGGGGGGTACCCGGCAAAGTAAGTCATCCCGACCCGGCGCATTCAACCCATGGAACCCGGCGACACACCCGGCACTCCGGCGCCATCGGTTGTCCGCGTTGGCGTTCATTCCAGTCAATGGCCGGATCTGGCACGCCTGTCCCTGCGCGAGTCGCTTCAGTCACGACGGTTCAATCCCAAGCTGCACTACGAAAGCCTGAAACAAGCGCGACATTGGCTGAAGCTGCACGAGGCTTACTCTCCCTCTCAACGCGATCCTGATTGCCAGGAGATGTATAACCGCGCTTTCTTCACCGCTGCCCAGGCCATCGGTCACGAATCGGTCCAAGTGATCGGTTTGGCCTGCGGCGACGCCCGCAAAGAATGCCAACTCCTGGCTCGACTCCCAAACGCGCATGCCCAGGCTTCCTTCGTTGCGGTGGACGGAAGCTGGCCCCTGGTCCTGACCGCGCGACAGGCGGCAACCCGCATCTTGCCCGAATCCGCCTGCGACGCGCTGGTCTGCGATCTAACGCGCGCCAAGGAACTCCTGCCCGAATTCAATCGTTCACCCGCCAAGGGCCGTCGTCGGATCTGGACCTGTTTCGGTCTGATTCCAAACTTCGAACCCGGAATTATTTTGCCTCAATTCGCCGCCCTCCTCAGCCCCGGCGATCAACTCTATCTTGGCGCGAACCTCGCCCGTGAGCCCGATTACTCAACTCATCTGCGGCATATCCTCACCCAGTACAACAATGCCCCGACCCGCGAATGGCTTTTCCTGGTGCTGGATGAACTCGGCATCGATCGCGACGACGGCTCCATGCAGTGCCACATCGAATCTGATCCGGTCTGGGATCCGCTCGTCCGCATCACCATCGATTTTGTCTTCGTCCGCCCCCGGCTGCTGTATTTGGACAGCGACGAATTCCGGTTCGTAAGAGACGATCGGCTCCGGCTCTTCTTCAGTTACCGCTACACCCCGTCGGGGCTTCGCGGACTTCTCGCCCGAAACAATATCGTCGTCGAATCCCAATGGATCTCTGGCCCGGGCGAAGAAGGGATCTTTCTGTGCCGGCGAACCCCGGAGTCGCCCCGATAATCCATCGTCTCCAACCCGCCACGCCGGGCTTGTCGGCCGCACGTTTCCGGGTACACTCCGGCATGCTCACGCTTGTCGCCGGCACTAATCGCCCTGGAAGCAACACGCGAAAGGTCGCCCTGGAGGTTCGCCGGTTGTATGCCGAACTTGGCGTGGAGTTGCGCTGGCTGGATCTCGCGGAGCTCCCCCGCGAGATCTTTGATCCCGTTTCCTATGGCCGTAAACCGGCCAGTTTCCAGCCCTTTTCCCAGGCTATTTTGGACTCTACCGGGCTGATCATCATTACTCCGGAATACAACGGCAGCTTTCCCGGCGTGTTGAAGTGACTTCATCGACATGCTCAAGTTCCCCGAGAGTTTCGTGCGCCGTCCGGTCTGTTTTGTCGGCCTGGCTGCCGGCGCCTGGGGGGCGTTCCGCCCCATCGAACAACTGCAGCAGATCTTCATTTACCGTGGCGCTCATCTCTACCCCGAGCACGTTTATCTCTCGAAGATTGGCGAACTGCTCGATGACCAGGGCCGGCTCAATCAGCCCGAACTCGTGGAGCGATTGCGAGCCCAGGCCAAGGGCTTCATTTCCTTCGTAAGTCAAATCAAACCCTCCACACCCTGAACCCATGGCAAACACGACCTTGCTCAGTCGCCTGGGCGTTTGTAGTTGGTCTCTCCAACCCTCATCGCCCCAGGCCCTCGTCGATCAGCTCCGCACAATCGGAATCCCACGGGTACAGATCGCGTTGGACCCGATCCGCGAGCAGCCTTCGATCTGGGGCCCCACCGCCGATCTTTGCGCTCGGGAAAACATCACGATCGTCTCCGGGATGTTCGGCACGATCGGCGAAGATTATTCGACGCTCGATTCCATTCGCCAATCCGGCGGTATCGTTCCCGACCAGCACTGGCCCCAAAACTGGAAAAACATCCAGCAATCCGCCGCCATCGCCAAAAGCATGGGACTGCGATTTGTCGCTTTCCATGCCGGGTTCCTCCCCCATGACGAGCAGGACCCGGCGATGCCCAAACTGCGCGAACGCCTCGCCCGCATCGCCGACTTCTTTGGAAACCTCGACATCGCCATCGGTTTCGAGACCGGCCAGGAAGCCGCCGCGACGTTGCGGACATTTCTCGAGAAACTCGCGCGCCGAAATGTTGGGGTGAACTTCGATCCCGCCAATATGATCCTTTATGACAAGGGCGATCCGATACTCGCCTTGCGCACACTCGGGCCCTGGCTCAAGCAGTGTCACATCAAGGACGCCATCCGCACCCAGGTCCCCGGAACCTGGGGCCAGGAGGTCGTCGTCGGCACCGGACAGGTCAATTGGCGAGCGTTCCTGGACACGCTCGAAGAACAACAATTCCACGGCGAGCTCTGCATCGAACGCGAAGCGGGAAATCAACGCGTCGCGGACATCATTGCCGCGCGTGATTACCTCGAAACCAGCGTCGCTTGAACCCGCTCTCCAGCCCGGTTCGCCCGGCCAATGGCCGCAACCTTCATTCGCTCACATTATGACCACTAAAGTCGGTGTCGTCGGCCTCGGATTCATGGGTGGCACCCACCTCAAGGCCTATCAGAAAATCGAAGGCGCGCAAATCGTCGCGGTCTGCGACGCCTTGCGCCTCCCAGTCGACGGCGTTGTAGCCGCCGTAACCGGAAATGTCGGGACTGATCAGGCCGTCCGCCTGGACATGAACCAGGTCAAAGCATACCAGGACGTTCACGATTTTCTGGCCAATCCGGAGATCGACCTGGTCGACCTCTGTGTTCCCACCCCCGATCATCTCCCACTCTCCGTCGCCGCCCTCCAGGCCGGTAAACATGTCGTCTGCGAAAAACCCCTCGCCCGCTCTGCCGCCCAGGCACGCGAAATCGTCACCGCCGCCGACCGCGCGTCCACCTACTTCATGCCCGCCATGTGCATGCGCTTCTGGCCGGGTTGGTCCTGGCTAAAATCCGCCGTCGAACAAAAGACGTATGGCGAAGTCCTGGCCGCCCGATTCCGCCGCGTTTCCACGCCGCCGGGATGGAGCCGGTCCAGTTACTTCGATGGCAAGGCATCCGGTGGCGCCCTGCTCGATCTGCACATTCACGATACCGACTTCGTCCAGTATCTTTTTGGTCGGCCTCGACGTGTCGTGTCCACCGGCTTGTCCCGCTTCAGTGGCGCCATCGACCACGTTGTCACCCAATACGACGTCGCCAATGGCGCGGTCGTCTCCGCCGAAGGCACCTGGATCATGACCGAAGGTTACGGGTTTAACATGAGCTACACCCTCCTCTTCGAACGCGCCACCGCCGACTTCGATCTCTCCCGCGGTCCGGACGCCCTTAAAATCTTCGAGGAAGGAAAACCCGCTATCGTCGTTCAACCGGAAGCCGGAGACGGTTACATCGGCGAACTTAGCCACATGCTCGATTCCATCCGCAACCGGCGCCCGCCCACTGTCGTCACAGCCCGTGACGCCCTTGGCGCGGTCGAAATCTGCGAAGCCGAGGAGCGTTCGGTCGCCAGCCGTCAGTGGGAGTCCATTTGAACAAGGACAAATTCTATCGGCACTGGCAGCGCCAGTACCACCACCTGCTCGATCGCCAGGACCGGCTCCTGAAACGGGCCCGCTCCCACGGCTTGCCGGAGCACATCCACGAATTGCGCGTGGTCTTGCGTCGACTCCGCCTCATGGTCCGCGTCAGCTCACCTCCCATCGACCGCGAGGCGGCACGCCGCTATCGACAGTGGTCCCGGCAGATCTCCGATGTCACCAGCCCGCTCCGTGATATCGATGTGACGCTCGAATGGCTCGCCAGCCAGAAGGCTAATCCTGCCCTCGCCGATACGCTGCAGACCCGGCGCCAATCGCTCTGGTCCCAGGGCCGGCGTAAGTTCATGCCCCCACCCCAAAGAATCCTGGCGGCCACGCGACGGCTCAAATCCAACAAACATGATCGACAGCGCCTCCGTCGGCGCTATCCCGCGCGCTTCGCACGCCTCCACGCCCGCGTCGTCTCCCAAATCCCCCACTTCTTCGAGTTGAACGATTCGGGCCGCCACGCTTTCCGACGCACGATCCGACTCTTGCGTTACCTCCGGGAATCCGCACTCACGGAACGCCAGCGCCATCACGATGCCTTGCTCAAGGCGTTGGCTGAACCCCAGGCCGCCATGGGTGAATACCAAAATGTCACCCTCGCCCGGCAGATCGTGGGGAGCCTCCATTCCCCCGCGCCGAGCAACTCGCTCCGCCAAACCCTCAGGCGTGACCAGGCCCATTGGCAGCGGCATATCAAGACCAGTCTGCGCGTTCTGGCCCAAATCTATAGGTCCCAAGCCTTTCATAAATCGTAACCCATCGCAGTTGCCTGGACCCCAGCCTCTGTTACCTTCACGCTGTGACTCGGCTGCTTATCCTCATCTTCGGCGCACTGGCCCTTACCGCTGCGCCGGCTCCTCAAACCCCACCGGCGATCCCCAAACCAACTCCGCCTGCCTCCGAACTCAAAACCGACGATGATCCATTATATGAGGACCTCCGTAAGGTGCTCGAACTGGATGAAGCGGCCGAGGACGAAGTCGATCAGTGGATCCGCACTGAGCAACAATTCCGGGCGACCGGAGGCGGCGTCGGCGATGCCACATTGCGCGCCCGCGTGTTACAACGCCTGCAACCCGTTCGCCTGGCCTACGAGGATTTTATCTTCAACCATCCCAAATATGTCCCCGCACGGATCGCGTTCGGCAGTTTCCTCAACGATCTCCAGGATGAAGATGGCGCCCGGGACCAGTGGGAAAAGGCGCGCGAACTGGAACCGGACAATCCTGCGATCTGGAATAATCTCGCCAATCTCTACGGCCACGGCGGTCCCATCGCCAAGGCTTTCGAATATTACGAAAAGGCCATCACCCTCAACCCCCAGGAGCCGATCTATTATCAGAACTTCGCCACCTCCGTGTTCCTCTTCCGTAAAGATGCCATGGAGTACTACCACTGCGAAGAACCCGCTGTCTTCGACCGATCACTCGACCTCTACCGGAAAGCCATTGCTCTCAAACCCGATGACTTTGTCCTCGCCAGCGACTACGCCATCAGCTTCTACGGCATCAAACCCCCGGCGTCGCTCAGCCCGGAAGAACGCCAAAAAGCCCAGGATAAACTCAACCAGGATGCCATCAACGCATGGGAATATGCCCTCAAAATCGCCGACGATGATGTCCAACGTGAAGGTGTCCAAATCCATCTCGCCCGAATCAAAATCAATGCCGGCCAATTCGACGAGGCCCGCGCCCACCTCGACGCCGTGACGAATTCGATCTATCTCGAAACCCGGAACCTCCTGACCCGGAACCTCGATAAGAAATTGAACGAGCATCCGGCCAACCCCTGAGGACACTTGCCTGTTCCGCAGGCTGGTGTTGCCGGCCGAATCGAGGTAGGTGCCATTCGGGTCAGATCTCAACTTTTGACAATCTGAGGTTCAATCCTTCCATCTGGGCCCCAGGGTTCCGGCTCGGTCCTCGCATTCTGACAAGCGTGACGCCCCTGCGACCGGCTGCACCCCACGCTATGAAACTGCCGGAAGCCCGCGGGCTTTAAACTTGCCAATTCCTGTCAGGTGAAGTAGCGCTTTTGTGTCGGATTAGGTGGTATGAATCCATGAAGCACGCGCTGATCACGATGAAAACCCCTCGCATACGCCTGCTTTCCCTGTTCATTGGGGCACTCCTGATCCACGCCTTTGGTGGACTGGAGCATCGGTTGGCCGCAGATTCGCCCCATCCCCCTGGCCCCGCACCCGAGGGCATGACCTGGATTCCCGGCGGCGAGTTTCTCATGGGCTGCGAAGGTCGTTTTCTCATGCACGACGCGGGGGCAGATGGGTTTGCGGGCATCGCCCCGATCGCGCAGTTCCCGCCGAACGGCTACGGCCTGTACGACATGGCCGGCAATGTCTGGGAGTGGTGCAGCGACTGGTATCGACCGGATTACTACGCCCAACTTTCGAAGGCTGGTGGTGTTGCGCCTAATCCGCAAGGCCCGGAGACACCCTTCGATCCTGCGGAACCGATGCAACCGAAACGAGTGCATCGCGGCGGCTCGTTCCTTTGCACCGACGAGTATTGCACGCGTTACATGGTGGGCACTCGGGGCAAGGGCGAAATTTCAACCGGTAGCAATCATCTCGGTTTTCGATGCATGCGGTCGCCGAATCCGAGTGCGCCATTCCATTCCAACCCCGTCAAACCCCTCAACCCCGAATTATGAAAACAGAAACGTTTATTTTCACTTCGAACCTCACGCTTGCCGCCGCGCTGGTCATCGCGGCCGGTTGCAAGACCAGCAATTACAAAAGCGCCGGCGCCACGGCTGCCGGACTGCAGGCCTCCGTCGACCGCATCGGCCAAGAACAGGGTAGGATTGACACCGCCCTGGGAGCGCTCAACGATCTCGTCAATACCCCAACCAACCTCCCCGTCCAGTTCTCTGCCTTTTCCAGCGCAGTCAAGGAACTGGAATCGTCCGCCAAAGACGTGGATTCCAAAGTCACCGCCATGCGTGAAAACGGAAACGACTATTTCCGGGGATGGGACGAGCAATTGGCCGAGATCAAGAACGAGGATATCAGGAACCGCAGCCTCGAGCGCAAGAACGAGATGCAGCAGCGCTTCACGAAGATTAAGATGAGTTACCAGGAGGCCAGCGACACCTACAAGCCGTTCATGTCCGACCTCAAAGATATCCGGACTGCCCTTAGCACCGACCTTACAGCCGGTGGTATCGCATCGATCAAAAATGCCGCACAGAATGCCAATGACCATGCCGTGCCTTTGAAAAAAGCAGTGAGTGATCTGGCCGCGGAGTTCGCGGACCTCGGCGTGGCCTTGTCCGCTTCCGTCCCGACTCCTCCCGCCCAATAGCCGACCGTTGCCCAAATGAAGTGCGTGCCCACGCCCGTGGACGGACTTACGCACCCACCGGTAAGTACGACGTGGGGATCCCTGACCAATGTGGACAAGAATTATTGGACCTTCGAACCCGGCGCATCCATCAGCTACATCAGTAACAAGATCGGGCTGGAGTTGAGCGCGTTCGCCGGTGCGGACTTCAACACAGAGAACAACGACACCGACTGAGAAGAACGAGACGGGTGACACCGATCCCGCCATAGCCATTCAACCTCAATCACCTTCTGTTACCGTCCACATCCCCGCCGGCGCGTTCGTCGTTCCACCCCCGACCGTGTCCCCGATCGCCAGTGTTTCCACGTGGCCATCGTGAAACAGATAATTGAATCGATTGCCATGCAGGCCGTATGCCGCGTTGCCATACCCGAACTCCGTGCTGGCGATCTGATAACAATCCGGCGTGAACCCACCCGGGTTGCCGGCGCCAAACGCGGGCCCCGCACAGAATGAAGGCCAGTCGTTCCCAACAATGTTACGACCGTTGGGAACCTCCACGAGCAGGATGGTCCCCGTGGGATCGCGGACGATGCTTGACTTGTAGCCCGGCGGATCGGTTGGTGGAACGGAACCATTGTTGTTGAAAGTGTAAACCCCCACGCCGTGCAGCGGTACTGGCAATGCCGCCCCCCCCGGAACGATATCCGCGCCGTTCATCGAGTAGGTCCGTCGCTGTCCAAACACCGCCCATTCGATCGTGATTCGATTTCGGTCCGCCGGGCACTGGAGAATCTTCGGGCAATAAGCGCCATCGGTGATACCCAGCAACAGATCGCTTTCCGGCGCGCTCCCTCCCATACTCGAATGTAGCTGGTCGTCCCAGGTCAGTTGATACTCGTAATCTCCCGTCCGATACACCGCCGGCGGATTCTGGTCGCCGTGATCCCCTGCAAAAATGGCAAACGCGAGCCCGATCTGCTTCATTTGCGCCAGGCATTTCAATCTTTGAGCCCGCGCCTTGGCCGTCCCCAGCGCCGGAAGAAGCATCGAAGCCAGTATCGCAATGATCGCAATGACCACGAGCAACTCAATGAGCGTAAAACCCCGTCGCGCTGCGGAGGATTCCGTCCTTTGCCGATTCGAACTCATGCCAGGACCTCAGTTATCACTTATTAACCAGCACAACCCGCATGGCCGCGGAATTAATGGCGAACGCCTTGCCCGGCGGCGCCGGCATCGCCTCGTTGGCGTAGCCCGCCTCGACCAGCTCTGCAAAGCTCTTTGGCACGCGCCGGTGCTCGAAACTGTACTTCCGCAGGGCCTGACTCAGCCCCTCCAATGCCGCATCAAGCTCGGCTTGATTCACTGGCACGCTGCCAGCCGTATCTGACCCCGAGGCTGTATCCACCAACCCCGTCCCACCTCCGCTCCCGCCTGGCTTGCTTGCCGCCCCCGCCGGATCGACCGCGGTCGCCGGATGCCGTCCGCAACCGGTAACCAGAATAGCCGTGGCCAACGCGCATGCCATGGGGATCGTCATGCCTGAGCTTGACCGGATCGAATCCCAATAGCAAGCGCATGCCCGGAGAGGGGTCGCAGATCTGGACGTGCACGGATCCTGATACTTTCATCTTGTGAGGTCCGCTGCATCCGCCCATGCTCTGATCATCCGATAGTGCGATCGCAAATCGCATAAAGCCGCGAAAGCAAAATGGCACGCATCGCCATGGTCGTTCCGGTCTGGATCGGTCATCTGAACCCGATGACCACCTTGGGCCGAGAACTACAACGCCGAAGACACGACGTGACGGTGCTGTCATTTCCCGACGCCGCCGAGCGGATCGGAAAGGCCGGATTAAACCATGAGGTCATCGGCTCGGCGATTTTCCCCATCGGGGGGTGGGAACAAACCACTCGTAAATTGTCGGTCCTCCAGGGCATGGCCGCCGCCTACTTTACCATTCGATGGTTGGGCCGGATCGCTCAAGTCATGCTCACTGAACTCCCCGAGCGCTTGCGGAAAGGCCGAATGGACGGACTGGTCATGGATCAGGTCTGTTACGGGGCGGAATGCAGTGCCGAGGCCGCCGAAGTACCCCTGGCGGTCGCCTGTAACGCGCTTCCGGTCCATCTCCAACCGGACATCCCGCTCCATACCGAAACCTGGCCGCACAGCACTGGCCGGCTCGCGATGCTCCGTAACCATATGGTCCATCATCTGATTGTCCGACTGGCAAACCCTTTCGTAAACAAAATCCGGGAGGTGCGCCTGGCGCGAGGGCAGTCGTGGGACCTTTGGCGACAGCTCAATGAAATTCCGCCCAGCCTGGCCCAGGTCGCGCAATTGCCGGCCTGCCTCGACTTTCCCCGCCGCCACGCCCCCGATCATTTTCATCACACCGGTCCGTGGCACGAACCCAAAGACGCCCAACGCGATGGCTTCGATTGGTCCTGGCTCGACGGACGGCCATTGATTTACGCCTCGCTGGGAACGCTGCAGAATGGATTGGATCATCTCTACCAGATCATCCTGGACGCCTGCGCCGATCTGCCCGTGCAACTCGTCCTCACGCTCGGTCGTGAAGGAGGCAACCGCCCTGCCCGGATCCCGGCTAATGCGCAAGTCCTCGGCTACGGTCCGCAGTTGGCGCTGCTCCAACACGCCGAACTCGTCATTACACATGCCGGTCTAAACACGACGCTCGAAGCCTTGGCCCAGGGGTTGCCCATGGTGGCGCTCCCCATCGCCAACGAACAACCCGGCATCGCTGCCCGAATCCGTCACGCCGGCGTTGGGGAATGGCTGGCGATCCGTGGGCTTTCTCAGGCCCGACTGTCCGCTATGCTGCGGAAAATCCACCTCAACCCGCCTTATCGCGAACGCGCTCAGGCGTGCGCCGCCGAGATCGCGCGGGTGAATGGGCTCAATCGAGCCGCCGAAATCATCGAGGAAGCCGTGACCCAACGCCGACGCATCGTTCGCACGTGAATACCCCGACAACGATTCCGCGCGGTTCACGTGACACTGTTTCGCCTGCACCAGAAGCGTTTGGCTGGAGTTTGGCGATGGAGGAGTCGTCGTGAAGCACCAGTGAGCCAACGTCATTCACTAAATGTTCGACCATATTGGCATTTTTGTATCTGACCCTGAACGGAGCTATCTCTTACTCGACCCCGACGGCAACAACATCGAAGCCATCTACCGGAAGACCTGAACCCTCCATTGCCAATTGTAGCGCGCGTCGCGTCGATCCTCGCAGTGCAGCATGTGCGCCAGCAAGCCATGGGCTTCAGGCTCCGTCGGCATTCAATGGAGATCCCCATTCTTTGCCGGTGTACCTTTCAGACCCTCAGCGAGCCACGGAACCCCCTGCCGCTGTAGTAAGACTGCGCACCGTTGTGGTACGCGAAGACACGGCCGAATCGGCGATCGCAAAAGAGCGCGCCGCCAAGCTTTCTCATATCATCTGGCGTCTTCACCCAGCTCGATGATTTTGTGTCAAACTCTCCAATTCTCTGCAGCTCGCGATACTGTTCTTCAGTCAAGAGTTCAACACCCATCGAAACTGCCAGATCCATCGCCGTATTTTTCGGTCTGTGTTCCTTCCTCGATTCCAGGCCTTCCCGGTCGTAACAAACACTGGTGCGGCCTTTGGGACTTTCTGCGGAACAATCATAAAAGACGTATTCGCCCGTCTTTTTGTCACGCCCAACCACATCCGGTTCACCGCCGGTTCTTTCCATTTCATAGAGGGGCCATAGTTTTTCAGTATTGGCTTCCAGTTTGTTTTGGACCTTAGCCCATTCGAGACCTTGGTGGCGGCTCATGTTCTTCTCGAAACGGGCCTTCAACGTTGCGATCAGATCTTCACGTTGTTCAGGTGACAACTCCTTCTTATTGCACTTAATGTTGTTCATACTTTTCTCATACCCGCCCGATAATACCCGGCTGGGGCGCCGGCGACCGCGTTATCGGAGAAAGCGGGCACCAGCCTCGCCTCATCCTGGCATACAATTTGGGGGCCGCCTGGCGCCGCCGCTCCTCCATCACCCGCTCCAACTGTTGACACCCGGCCGCGCTGTCCTTGGGAATGCCCAACTCCCCCAACAACCGGTCCACCCGCAGCCAGGGCGGCCGCCGTGCCGGTACGCATGCGCTTGCCAGTCCGTCTTCTGCCACGCCTCCCCCAGGGTGGAAAGAAACAGCTCGCGGTCTGCGTCATTCCCAAAGATGGCCTCCCTCCGGTCGCCCCGATTCATCACGTGATAAACCCCTCCGGGACATTCGATCCGGACCTTCCTCGCCACGCGCCGAACCATGCCCAAACACGGGATGCGTGTCAATAGTGTCAATATGTGGGACTGACCCCTTAGCCCTCGAGGTCACGAGTGCGACCTTCCGGCAGACACTGCACCAGAACCTCCGATGCTGGATACAGCCGAGTCCACCAACCGGAGTCCATGAGCCGAGCAGCAACCCGGGCCCGTGGTCCCATCGACTCGAAGTAGCAACCCACCTGCAATTGCTGCGCATCGGCGGGAATACTGAGCTGGTAATGCAGAACTCTCCCCGCTAAGAGGAACCCAAAGCTGGACTGGTACGAGACGTAGGCCGGTTGCGAACTCGTCCAACGGCCGCCAGACTCCCATCGGACCGTCATAAAAGGTGGGCTGCCGTGATACGCCATCGGTACGTTTCCCTTATTCACGACGTCGGCCGACACACTCAGAGTCTCCTGCTCCAAGACCAACTCCGTCACCGTGACCTCTGCTTGCGTCCTTACTCAGGGAGATCTGTGCTTCCAGCACGGCGGCAACGCCGGGCGCGGCGGATCGAGAGGTCCGTCGTGAGGGCACAGAAGTCAGCCGAGGGCATAGTAGTTCCGAACCTTCGGAGCGAAGGCCCGAACTGGTCGGAAGCGGTTCGACCCCGTCATCACTGCCATCCCTGTCACGGCCGACCGGCCCCGGGGAAGCGGGGGTGACGGATGGGAAGCATGGAAACGCTTCAGACGATCTATTGGAACAGGTCCTGTCCCGGGAGAACATGCAACGGGCATGGAAACGGGTGAAGGCCAATGGCGGAACTCCGGGTATCGATGGGATGACCATCGCGGCCTTCCCCGCTTTTGCCCGTCAGCACTGGGAGCGGATCCGTTCGAGCCTCATGGCAGGCACGTATCATCCGGCGGTGGGTGCTCCAACTCATTGGACGCTACCTGCGGGCTGGAGTGATGCTGCCGGATGGACAACGGGAGGCAACGACACGAGGCGTGCCGCGAGGTGGGCTGCTATCACCGTTGCTGGCCAACATCATGTTGGATCCGCTGGACTAGGAACTGGAGAAACGCGGCCACCGTTTCGGACGGTATGCCGACGATTTCCTGATTCTGGACCAATGGCTGCGGCGGCGGCATCTCATCTCCCTGGGCATCCACCCGGACGAGTTGATGAAGGCCAGCCGCTGCCGCCGTGGTTACTGGTGGATGAGTGGCAACGGAATTGTGCAGCGCGCGTTGAATAACGCGTGGTTGCGGGAGCAAGGCGTGCCGGACTTGAAGGCACGGTGGATCGAACTGCATTCCGGAAAGCGGAATCCCAACTGGGATCCTGCCTCCGTCAATCTGACCGGAACCGCCTGATGCGGACCCGCATGTCAGGTGGTGTGGGGGCCGAGGGGTCAATCCCCTCGGCTACCCGATTCGCTGTCATGTTGATTCCTTCCTCTCCTCAAGGCGCTGAGGGTCTCTTCGGAGATCAATCACTCCAGCAACTAGAATCTCAGCCTCGGTGCGCGAGTAAAGCACTGCATACGGGAATCTGCGGAAAAGACACCGTCGATGTCGTGCGCCGATCCTCGTCCACGCCTCTGGGAAGCGGATGACGCGGCTCATGACTGCTTCGAACTCGTCCAGAAACTCTTGTCCAAGACCTGCCGCCTGCGCCTCGTGCCATTGCGCAGCCTCAGTCAATTCGCTGTCGGCAACGCTGAGTAAGCGGTACCTCGTCCCAACCGGCGACGGATCGCGGCAACGGCTTCCGGTCCGTCCACCGAAGCAATATCGCCTCGTTCAAAGGCCTTCAACCGCCGATCTGCCTCTCGCCCCCACCGTTCCATGCGTTCAGGGTCTTCCTGGTCGAGCGTCCGCAGGAGCCTGTCGGCGAGAAGTGCCCGCTCAGCCACCGTCAGGGAAAGTGCCTCTCGCTCAATTGTGGCAACGTCCATACGGACGGAAAGCTAGACGAAGGCTGCCCGAACCGCAATCATCTTCAGCGAACGCAGCGAACGTTGAGTTGAGCTGCAACGGCTGGAAGAGAGGGCGAGCATCGAAGGGGGATGTACGAGTTCGGGAAGATTCTTCAACGGCAAAGGAGACTGCCGTTGTCAGCTCCAACGACAGGGTGCGTCTGACATGGGAGTGAACTGGAAGGGTGAAAGTCCCTTCGTATGGGAACACCGTTGTCCGGCTGTCCTTCACGGGCAGCAGGATGACGCAAATACTAGAGCAAGGCAACTGCGGGATCGCGAGATCTCGTGGGAAGGAAGCCCAGCTCAAACCTGATGAGCCGACGAACAGAAACGCCATATAAGGTTGACGGAACGGACAAGCTGGCCCAGCACAGCAAACTCCGGTGTTTAGTTCCGGAGATAAATGGCGCGGGTGCGCAGGAAAAGTTCACGTTCTTACTCAGGGAGATCTGTGCTTCCAGCACGGCGGGAACGACGATTCGAGAGAGCCGCCTACCCGATTTCGGCAGCCTCCTTAGCTCTCCGAAATCCACCCACTCTGACGTATCCTTTTCCGCGCAAACACTCCGCGACATCTTGGTCTGATCCGTCGTGGCGTTTTAAAGCGAACGCTTCTGCAAGGTCTGCCTCCGCGGCCGAGGATGCCTCGTCCTCGCTGCTCAAAGGGCAGGTTGGATCGACCAGGCAGAAGAACTCGCTCCAACTGCCCGGCGCGATCTGCTCATAACAGATGGCCGACGGCATGAACCCACGCCCTGGCCCTCCGTAGCTTCCATGCTCGAAGCGAAACTTGGGCACGCCACTGTGTCGAGGGACACCAGGCATGGCGTTTGGCAGACAACACTTCTTGTACTCTTTCCGCTCCCGCACGGACAAGGATCGTTTCTCGAAACGCTCATAGACGCAAGGCCACCCAGTTTCTTGCCGAACGCTCCAGATCAGTGACCCGGCGCCACTGATCCTCGATTGCAAACCGGAGCGCCATCGCCGGGTTCACTGCATCTGGTTTGTTCGACTTCATTTTGCGGCTCTTTGGGCTTCAGGCCAGCGATACTCGATGCTGACCGCTTCGACGATTCGCTTCAAGGCTCCGGAATCGTCGTTTGCGTTGATCATGACGACAACGCCCTGTCCGGATTCGGCGCACGCCACCATCAAAGCGTCGAAACCCTCGTCGCGCCCATCGTGAAAAAAACGCAGCGACTTCCCACTGCCCTCAAGGCCCAAACCGAGTCCACTACTCTCCTTCTGCACAGTAAGCATCTCGCGTGTCATCGCCTTGGAGATCACAGGGTTCGTCTCGCCAGCCAACGCCTCCTGAATGCTGATCGCAAAGCGGGCCAGATCGGACGCCGTTGTCCAGAGGCCGGCGGCAGCCATTTCCGGGTAGATGTGCCAGTTACCCTTGACCGCTTTGCCATTCGCGTAGTAGCCCGTCGCAGCAAAGGCCACCCGATCTCCCGGTAACGGCTGTTCGTAGGTGCTGGCAGTCATCTTCAGAGGCGTCAACACGGTTTCCTGCATCAACTCAGGGAATGGTTTTCCAGTCAGGTCAATCATCATCTGCTGCATCACCGTGTAACCGCCGCCCGAGTAACGCCAGATGCTACCGGGCACTGCATCGACCCGAATCGCCGCAGTGTTGGCAGGCTTCGCGCCATCCAATACCTGATGAAGCGTGGGGCGGCGGGAGCCGGCGCGGTATCCCGGAAAGCCATGAACGGTAAGTCCCGCGCTATGGCTGAGGATACGTCGCAACGTAACCTTCTCGTCCTTCGTGAGCTCGTTCTCCGGCACCTGCCATTGTTTCAGCCACCGGTTCACGTCCTCGTCCAGCGTCAATTGCCCGTCCTCGACCAAGCGCAATGCCCCGAGGGCCGCCACCGGCTTGCTGATGGAACCCGCCTGAAAAAGCGTGTTTGTCGTGACGGGGATGGTCTTGGTTGTGTCGGTAAACCCGTAACCCTTCGCTTGACTAATCTCTCTGTTCTCGATAACGGCCACGGATACGCCCAGGATGCTGTGGTTCGTCATCTCCGCGACCACGACATCGTCCACAGTTGAACCGAGGGACGGGAGGAGAGGAATCGCGAGGCTCAATACCGCCAGAATGGCCACCCAGTATCGCGTGGGCCCTACAGTGGATGCGCCGAAAACAATTGCTGGTTTCATCTTAAGGACGGGCGACTTGGTGTTCATGGCAGAGTCGAACGCAGAGCGCAGGCACACCGGGCCGAGAGTGTCCGGTGAAACCCGAACCGGCCTCCCGGCATTGGCTGGGACGATTGGTTACGCACTTGCCACTCTGGTGATCTCAACAGTCAAAGCAGCATTCAGGGCCGCCAGGCCGCTGATGTGATTTGCCTCGATCCGAGGAGCGCGTTCTGGTCGGAGCAAACTGGGGGGCTGACACCTCACATGTACGAACACTTTGGGCAATGGCCTCGTCTCATCAATCCGGTTTTTCAGTGGCAGGAATGTCCGCAGCAAGTGCTCGATATGGTCCCGTATATCATCCGACGAAATACACTTAGCGGTATCGTAGGACCACAATCCGCACTCTTCCTTCCGACCAGTATCGCAGCGGGCGACATAACTCACCTCCGCAAACGAAGGCTGAATACCCAGACTTTCGGTCACCTCATCCGGCCTCATTCCGTAAGCAACGAGGGCCACACTTGCTGACACCCTTGCGGGCGATTGATTTGAGGTGCTCGATTCCATGCGGTGGGAGTGCACCGGGTAGGCGGTCGCCCGCTCACACCCCCCTAAGAACCGTGCGTGAAAGTTTCCCTTCACACGGCTAGAGCCTTTCTAAGATCAGCCTCCGCCGAGGTGATTCGGCAATCAGGTTTTGGAGCATCATCGAGTCGCCAGTTTATCCCTGCCCGACGCAAAAAGCACGGGTTTTCCGATTGGATAAGTTCGCCAGGCGAAACATCCGCGAACTCGGTTCAATCTCTGCCCCGGCGACCGATTCCAGTTGGCCAATCGCCCCGTCACGGATCAGATCTCGGACTCGGTTGAAATTTTCATATTCGTGGCGCTGCGTGCCGCACTGGGTGGCGAGTTTGGATTTGTTTTTGAGGTAGTCCGCGGCGTTGGTTGGGGTCGCATCTCGACATGTGACAATTGGACGGGGGCAGTGGTGTTCGCCGTAACCTGGCCGCGCAGGGGCGGGTGACGAACCGGGTGGACGCGGCGGCCACGACCAAGTATCACGCGAACGGGCAATTGCTGACCGAAGACAGCGCGGGGACGCAGGACATCGTGACGTACGGTGTTGGCCCCAGTCTGCTTGGGGTCATATCTTGATATTCGACAAATGAGACGGAAAGTCAGTGCAAGTGGAACTGGCTTGCCCCTCGAAATGCCGGTGGCCGATACAGCACGAAGCAATGCGAGGCGTCAGACCCTCCGCCACGACTGAAGTGGGGACCAGTTTCACGGGCCGGGCCAAGCGGCCACTGCAATTGTCACATATCGAGATGTGACCCCACAAAACGCTGCGCCAAAAAATCTGCCTCCCCACTCGCGTCCCCGCTCGGACAATTACTGATGCGATCGCACTTTTTAATGTCGAGCTCCAAGGACTGTCACACCGGCGAACGCTGACGTGAGCGACCGTTGCCTGACGGCGTGCTCCCGCTCTTCGAGTTTGGGTTCATGCTCTCACGGTGCTTCCGAACCGACAGGCGGGGCACCGGTTCGCTCCACGGATTTGTTGGCCCGGCTCGGTCCTGCGTCCACACTGACGCCATCCCGGCCAGCCGAAACCTCCAACAGGCAACGCTGGCGATCAGGCATGCTGCGAGCCCAAAACCGATTGTAGTCAACCAAGCCGCGATAGGACCCGGCACACCACCCAGCTGTCTCCGCCTCGGGGCTGAAGCAGTACGTTCCCTGCACGCCCATCAGACCGGTCATGTAGACCTCGCGAAATGTCTGAAGGTATCTGGCCCTGTCCTCCGAATCCGTGTCGTAAGGCGTCTGACTCGGCACCGGGCAAGGCAAGAGCCGCAGCCACCAGAATGCCACAGCACAATAAATTATGGGCAAAACAGCTCCGCCTAGTCCGACGACAGGCCACATCCGCTTACGGACAAATGACAGAGCAAGCGCCGGAATCACCACGATGACAGCGAGCGCAATCAGCCACGTATATAACTCAAGCCGAACCGCGAGAGGGTGAGGCCTGGCCAGGCCAGGATCAGCCATGAGCGCATACGGTCTATGTGGGCCAACGCGAGATATAGGTGATCCGGGCGTTATTCGCCGGGGGCGAGGAGCCGGTCATCCCAGCTCGCCGCAGCCCCCGGTGAATAACCCCGGCGGCCGGCGGGCGCGCTGCACTTTCCGGGCTGCCCGCAGTAGTTCATATGCTGGATTTCACGCCTCGGCGGGATAGGACTCATAACGTTCGGTCGCTCGACGACTTTGACCTTCATGGTCCGCCCGCCGGGACGTGCCTTGACCTGAAACGACTCACTCCAGAGGCCGTTCCAGATGGATTCCATCGGAACTGTTCTAATATTGGCGTCGCCGGGTCAAGGCCGCGTGAAGTCCGCCGTCCGCCGTCCGTTAATCATCAAGAATGAAAGGACTCCCATGAATGCTCCCAAACCGGCCTTCGACCTGGTCCTCGGCATGGACCGCTCCGACCGCAAGGTCAACCTCTATCAACTGGATTTGCTCGCCCACCAGGAGCATGCCAGTGTGCTCTCCACCGATCCGGCCGCCCTCCAGACCGGGCGACGGACCTGCGTCAACGCTACCCCGCCCATCGGGTGGCCATCGTCTTCGAACAACCGGCCAACAACCTCATCGGTTTCCTGAGCCGCTACGACTGGATCACCCTCTATCCCATCAATCCCATCAGTCTCCAGAAATTCCGCGAGACCTTCGTCGTCAGCCGCGCCAACGACGATGCCAAAGACGCCTACTATCTGGCTCATCTGCTGGCCATTCATGGCCAGGAGTTCCGCTGCTGGTCCCCGGAGGATCCGGCCACCGCCCAACTCCAGCGCCTGGTCGTCGACCGCCGCCACGTCGTGGATCATCGCACCGGCCTGGGCAATCGGCTCCAAGCCCTCCTCAAAGACTACTTCCCCCAGGCCTTGGACCTCATCGGCGAAGAGGTGTTCCGGCCTTTAGCCACGGCCTTTCTCAAACGCTGGCCTACTCTGCAGCAGGCCCGGAAAGCCACACCGGAATCCCTCCGCAAGTTCTATTATGGCCAGGGTTCGCGCCGCGAAAAGCTCCTCCAACAACGCCTCGAGCGTATCCGCCAGGCCGTGCCCCTGACCGACGATTCGGGTGTCCTGCACAGCTACGTGCTGCGCACCCGACTCACCGTCGAGGAACTCGAACACGCCACCCGTACCGTCAAAACCTACGATCGCCGGATCGCGCTCACCTTCCAAAGTCATCCCGAGCACGCCCTCTTCGCCAACCTCCCCGGCGCTGGTCCGGCGTTCGCTCCCCGGCTCCTGGCCAGCTTCGGCACCCGGCGCGAGCGCTACCCCACTGCGGCCAACTTCCAATGTGCCAGCGGCATCGCCCCCGTCACCAAACAGAGCGGCAAGAAACGCCACGTCCACCGACGTTACCGGTGCTCGGAATTCTTCAAGCAGAGCCTCCACGAATGGGCCTCCGAAAGTCGTTTCTTCAGCGGCTGGGCACTGGCCTGCTACCAGATGAAGCGGGCTGGTGCCATGGGCCATCACGCCGCCGTCCGCGCCCTGGCCTACAAGTGGATTCGGATCATCTGGCGTTGCTGGCAGGATCGCACCGTTTACGAGAAAGCCCAATACCTGGCCGCACTCCGCAAATCCGGCAGTCCCATCATCGCCTGGATGGAACAGAATCCGGCCACCGTCCGTACCCCAAAGCCATTGAAACCGGAGAATAACTGAAGGCCTCTCCTACTCCCAGCTCCTATGCCACCATCAAACAACAAAACCCGTCCCGAGCTAATTTAGCGCGATGAATATTCCCAAAGGAGGACGGAAATCAAGAAATGAACAAAATCACTTTCAACCCTTGACGGATCACCTCAGAGGCCAGGTGAGCGACCGCCGCCGACAGTGACCGTAGAGCGCACGACGCGCTCTCGAACCGTTGCCCAGCGTTGAACGGAGAGCTGGGGCGGCGGTTCGTCTCCAGCGTCTTGTGTGCGCCCAGCATGGACGCAGTCCAAAAGGGATTCAAGTCCCCTGTGTATGAACCGTAAAGATAAAACATCAGCCGAAGCCAACTGCGGAAGGGTGACCGACCGTGGGAAGGAAGGCTAGGCGAAACCCGCGAGTTGATGAACAAGAACCGCATACAAGGCCGACACGATGGGGCGAGCTGGCACAACACAGCAAAGCCCACCGGTTCAGTCGTGGAGGTAAATGCGGCGACAGTGCGGGGGAGGACTGCGCCCTTACCTGGGGAGATCTCGGACACGCGCGGCGGTGGAAACACCGCAGCGCCCCGTACAGTAATGGGCGGGGTGAATGCCGAGAAGTCAGCCGAGGCCATACTACTCAAGGAAACGAGCCGGGCACACCCGGAGGACTCACCTGAGGAAGGGCCGAACTTGACAGGCAGAACACGACCATAGCTGAACGGAGGCTGGCGATGAAGCCGATCGGTGGAGCCTTGGCCCCGAGCCAGCGTGGCAGAGAAAGAGTGCTGCTTCATCCTTCGGGACTGTCAGGAACCGCCGGATGCGGAGCCGCATGTCCGGTGGTGTGGGGGGCGGGGGCTAGAAACCCCCGCCTACCCGATTCGGACACATGCTCACTTAGATCTTGAACATCGGGTTTCGAAAGACAATCTGATTAAGGTCAGAATAGAAGGAAATCAGGTTGTATTCGGTGATTGGGGCCTCACCCGGATGACCGCAGTGGCATCGCAGGTCGAAGCAGCTTCGCAGTCGTGTGTGCTGATTCAAATCGATCATTCCCATACCCTCAATAATCCACAGCGACACCGTGTCGAACACCTCACGCAGTTCGCTGAGCGAATTCACGCTTTGTGGAGAGCTGAACTTTTTGAACCGCCCCTTCTGCTGCCCGGCCATTTGAACTGACGTGACGTTGAACTTAGTGAAGCCAACATCTTCGATTCTGCGGTGGATTCTGTCAATCGCGGCACACCAGCCGAGAACGACAGAAGCACGAAGAAAGCCCCTCTGTGCGCAACCAATGGCTTCCTTCAGATAGTCATTTTCCTCCGGCTGAGGGAGGTCCTTAAGGATGTTGTGCAGCAACGCCAACGAAGCGGACGGCGATCCTCCTTTCTGGGCTGGGAGAATGAACTCATCTCGAAATGGCTTGATAAGGGCATCAAGCGTATCGATATAGCTGGTCTTCAAATTGTTTGGTGAGCTCAGCGAAATCAGTCGGCCAAAACCCTCGGAGTATTTCTGCAGGACGTCCGCCGATAATCCGAGGTCCTGGGAGACGGTGGGAGAGAAGTCTGAAAACCAACGAGAACCAAGCTCCTCAGCGCAACCTCTCAGGTGTTTCTTCGCGATCCGAGTGCCGTTCTCGGCCTTGAGCGCTTTCCGCAAAGCTTTCAAGTCCTCGACGAACATTTTGAGTCGCTCGACCACAGTTTACTGAAGCTCCTTTACCAAATCAGCCAACTCGGTCTTGCCTTGGTCAGACAGCGAGATAGTGCTCACGCTCTTGGTGTATTTATCGAAGTCAAATAGGGCGGCATTGTCTGTGTAGTTGTTGCCCAAGTTGTTCTTGTCATAGCACTTCTTAGCAATGGCTTCTTCACGTGCGGCATCGACCGTCGTCTGAAAATCTCCGTTCCGTACAGCGTTCCGCAGACATTGCATAAGGGTGATGCGAACTTGGTTCTCTGTGGTTCGCGTAGTTTTTAGGTCATCGTACAACGGAAGGACCTCGTCATGTTCCTTGTAAAACAGTTGATTCAAGTGGTCCAAGCTCAAGTCATGCTTTTCGAGAAACCTGCGAGCCTTCACATGGAGGTCCGCGCTTGACAGGTCGTCCTGATGTTTGGCTGTTGTCTCCACGATACTCTTCGGGTCCTTCTTTGGCTCTTCAGCCATCTCCGCGTTCTCAGCGTTCGGCGGCACCGTCGGAGGTGGCGGTTGGTGCACAGTGAGCGTGTGCTTCAAGAGTATCTCGAAGCAGGTTTGCTGGAGGTTCTCAGGGCACTCTTTGGCGATGGCTACGATCTCCAGCACCTTTTCTTTGATTTTCTTCATCGCGACTGTTTGATGCTATTTTCGTTTTCCGAACGGGTATTAGGCCTAGTGCGATGATATTTAATCGGCGACATGCGCTGTTCGTGTGATAGGCCAAATTGTTGACGTTAACGGAATCGCCACCGGGTTCGACCCGCTTCCCAAGTGCCGCCGCGAATGTTATTGAGTTGTGGCGGGGTGAGAGAAGTTGTGGGCGGAATTGTGTCGACGATTCAGCGCACGCTTGATATTCAACGGACTGTCGGGGTGATAAATCCGAAAGGAGGAAGGAGCAAGCATGATGTTGGGAGATTCATGTGGGGAATCCATGTCATCGGAAAGCGGCCAATCGCAGGAGGAGATGTTTTGGGAGCGGTATCGGCGGGTGGTGTTACAGGCGGGTGTGGATGAAGGATCCACCGTGTGGTATCGGCGACATCTCCATTAGTCATATCGAACGGAGCACACGTACGTGGATTGGGCCATGCGATTTGCGGCCACCCCAGGCGATCGCGGAGGGTGAACTCAACTGGATCGCGGCGATCCCAGCCGGGCGAGAAGTTTCTCGTGGATCCCGCCAAACCCGCCGTTGCTGAACACGCAAATCACGTCGCCGCCGCGCGCGCCACTGGCCAGATGGCTTACCATGGCCTCGACGCCGTCGATCAATTCGGTCTGCTTGCCTCCGGTACGGAGTTCCTCAATCAAGCGTCCGACATCCAGGCGCGCTTCGGGCGCCAACAACTCCGCGCGCGCCACCGGCGCCAGCACCACCGCGTCGGCGTCGGCGAAGGCCTCCGCTAATTCGCGCTGGAACACGTTCCGGCGCGTCGTGTTCGTGCGCGGCTCGAACACGGCCCAGATCTTTTCCGATCCGTACTTGATCCGCAGGGCGCGCAGCGTCTCGCGGATCGCCGTAGGATGATGCCCGAAATCGTCCACGACCGTCACACCGCCCGGCACCCCGCGCACTTCCATGCGGCGGCGCACACTCTTGAACGTGGCAAACGCGGACTGGATCTGGTGATTGGAAATCCCGCAATGCCGCGCGCAGGCCACGGCCGCCAGCGCGTTGCGCACGTTGAGTTCCCCCACCAGGTTCAGATGGAACTTGAAGCTCGGCAACTCGAATTCTGACGCCGTCGCCCCCAGCCGCACGTTCATCGCCCGAACGGCGTTCCCCTCCCCCAGGCCGAAGCGCTTGACCGGGCAATGCGTCACGTCCAGGAGCGGCTCAAGATTCGCGTCATCTCCATTCGCCAACAACAGCCCGTTCCTTGGCACCAGGTTGATGAAACGCCGGAAGGAAGTCTGGATCGCGGCCAGGTCTTCAAAAATATCGGCATGGTCGAACTCAAGGTTGTTCACCAGCGCCACTTCCGGGAGGTAATGCACAAACTTGCTCCGTTTGTCGAAAAAGGCCGTGTCATACTCGTCGCCCTCGATGATGAACCATTCGCTCTCCGTGAACCGCGCCCCTTCGCCAAAGTTTTCCGGGACCCCGCCGATCAGGAAACTCGGGTTCAGACCGCTGGTCTCGAAGATCCAAGCCAACAACGACGTTGTGGTTGTTTTGCCATGCGTTCCGGTGACGACGATCGAGCGCCGGCCGCGGATGAAGTATTCCTTCAGCAATTCGGGCAGTGAGCAGTACCTCCATTTGCGATCCAACACGGCCTCGACCTCCGCGTTGCCGCGCGAGAGGGCGTTGCCTACCACCACCAGGTCCGGGTGGTGACCCAGGTTGGACTCCGCGTAACCGATCATTGGCTCAATCCCCCGTGCCTTCAGGAACGTCGACATCGGAGGGTACACACTTTGATCGGAACCCGTCACCTGCAGCCCCTTGTCTTTGAGCGCCGCCGCCACGGATGCCATGGCCGTACCGCAAACGCCGATGAAATGGACTGATTTGATCCCGGGATGCATGTTCGACTGCCGCCTCAGGATTTCAGCAATGGGAATTCGGTCACGCGAATGTTGGTGCAACCATAAGGAATCAGCGTCAGCTCCTCGATGGGCTCTGACGATCGCGGTTCGGTGGGCGAAACTTCAGCCGCCCAGCCGTGCTCGATCTTCCAGGATGGGAGACGGCGGCCTTTGATCCTAGCGACTATTCCGGCCCCTTCGGGGGAGAACGGGATTTTGCCGACGGGCTGCTCCTCGAATTGCACGCTGTTCGCGGGTTGATCCTCATCGAGCACTAGACCGTAATTCCAAGGACTCGCGGGGCGGACTTCGAAATCGCCGTGAGGCAGCTCGCGATGGGGTTTGTCGGCATTCACCCGTTTCCAGGCCTCGTCGAGTTTGAGGGAATACACCAGCGGTCCACGTTCGAGCGTGATGGCCTGATTATATTGACGGGAGGCTTTCGGGGTCATGGGTAACTGGAGCCGGACCACGGTTCGGCCGCTCCACTCGCGCTCGATCCGGTGGAAGGAACCCGGCTTGACCTCACCTTCCGCGCCGCCATCCAGGACGATGGAGGGCCGGCCGCACCAATCCGGCACGCGCAAAGCGAGGGGGAATCGAACGGGCTTGTCCGCCGTCACGGTGAATTCGAGCGTGTCGCGGAAGGGATAATCGGTCTCGAGCCGAACCCGGACGGGGACATCGTGGGGGGCGAAACGAACTTCGCTTGGGGCGTAGGCCACGGCCGCGAGGCCGTCATCGGCGGTGCGCATCCAGAGATGGGCGGCGAACTTGGGCCAGCCCTGGTGCATGTTGGCGGTGCAACACCCATAGTTGGGTTCGAGGCCGTAGATGTTCGACTCCGGCCCGTTGGTGCTCCACATGAACTCGGGGTTAATGGTGCATTGGACCTGGTTGACCTGCTGGTCGTATTGATGGGACCACATGTTGGGGGCAAAGGTCGCGGGCAAGGCATTAAATGCAATCCGCTCGAGGCGATCGCCGTAAGCGGCTTCACCAGTCAACGACAGCAAATGCTCGAGTGAATAGAGGGTCTCGACCACGGCGCAAAGCTCCGTCCCCTGGACCGGGTTCCGCCCCGCGAGACATTCGTCGCCGGTGAACATGCCGGTGGGCAACCCGTGATATCGGTCGAGGGTTTGCAGCATGCGCGCGGGGAAGGCTAGTTCATCGGGCTGACGACTCAAGCGCCAGCTCAGGGCGTAGGCTTTGAGGGCCATCCCGGTATTGACGACATGCTTTTGCCAGGTCCAGAGCCCGCGACGCGGCGTGGGCGCGGTGATGTCCTTCCCGGCGTAGTATTGGCGGTAATCGAAGCTTTGATCGCGAAGTTTACGGGCCAAATCGAGCAACCACGGCTCACCCGTTTGCTCATAGGCGTAATAGGTCGAGATGAGCCCCTCGAACCAGCGAAACTTGCCCCAGTCGAAGAGTGGTGTGCGATCGAGGGTGTCGAGTGTTGCCTGCAGGTTGCGGACCACCGCCTGGAGGACGGCATCATCACGTGTGGCCTCATGGTATTGAACGAGGACTTTATTGACGAGGAGGATGGACCAGAGATCGTAAGTCTTCGCCTTGGCATCCGCTGGATAGGGCGCATACCAGCCGTCCGAGCGTTGACCCGCAACGATCTGCCTGATGTAGCCTTCAACTTTCGTCTTCAAAGTTCGGTCGTCCAATAACCAAGCCAGTGGAATCGCGCCGTCCAGCCAGTACGGCGCGCGTTCCCAACCTTCGGCCTTGCCGCCGAACCATTGGCTCTGGCCCACGTCCGGCCAAAACTCGTCCACGTGCCCGCTCAGGCCGTCGGCCTGGAGCCGGAGCTGGCGTTCGAGCCAGCCGATCGGCGTGATCGCGCCCAGAGGAAACGGCCGAAAGAACGGTTCCGCCAGGCCGGCCTTGACTTGCGATCCGGCACTGGGGGCTGGGGCCGTGATCGAACGCGGCGCAACCACAAGTGTGGCCGCGCCGGCAGTAAGATTGGCCAGGAACGCACGGCGCTGGATGCGGGATGAATTCATGGACATTGTATTGTTCGTGAGCCGGCCACTGAGGGTTGCCCCGCGAGAAACCGGTTCTGGTAATCGACGTTGCCGACCGAATCATTCCGTCGTCGGCGGAGAGAATTGTAAGCCGGTAGGGATTGATGTCGAGGGATGATTCGATCGTCGCGCGGTCTTTAGCGTCACCGGATTTCGGTTTTCACATCCGGATTCCGAGCCGGAGTTTCGGGGTTCAGTTCGATAACGGTGATGCCCGGATTCGCGCGGTTCCAGTCACGGTCGGATCGAACGGAAGGGTGGCGCTGGGCCAATTCCCGGCCTTCTTGAGTATCCGAGGAAAAGCGCTCGCCGGGGATCACCAACCTCGCCTTACCCTCTTTAACCCGGAGTCGGAGGGACTTTCGGATGGCGGGTGCGAGTGTGCCGCCCTGGCCACTCGATCCCCAGCCGTGGATGACCTTAAGGAGATTTACGCCAGCACGGCGGGAGGTGTTCATTTCGGCCAGGAGACGGCGGCGCGCCTCGTCCACGCCGGGATGAGTGGCTTCAAGATTCACGATAAGCATACCTGCGTGGGAGTTTATGGTTTTTCATGTTCTATTCCCAGGGCTTCTCACCTCGAGGATAGAAACACCAAAACGTACGAAGAGAGCGAACGAGAACCCCATGGGAGGGACGAACGTTGCTACGGTTGGTCTGCCGAGCGCGACCCAGCCGCGCTCTGATCGCGGTGGAGGATTTGATTGTCGGCCGACCGTCGCCTTCGTATGTTCCCAGGATACAAACTTTCCACGCGTCAGCCCGATGCATTTGCAACTCATGAACGGAGAACAAACACGGATTGCCGCGTGGTCCGGGCCGCGCAATATCTCGACCGCAATGATGCGGTCGTGGGGGAACCGAGCTGATACGCACGTAACGGACGAGCCGCTCTACGCGCATTACCTGAGTGTGCATCCGGTGGATCATCCTGGGGTTGCCGAGGTGGTGGCGAATGGAGAAACGGATTGGCGAAAGGTGATCGAGTGGTTGACCGGGCCCATTCCGAACGGCAAGGCGGTGTGGTATCAGAAGCACATGACGCATCATCTTCTGCCGCACCTGGAGCTGGACTGGATCGAGGCGCTCACCCATTTCTTTCTCATTCGAGAGCCCAGCGAGATGCTCAGCTCGTTGCTGGCCGTGATGCCCCATCCGACGCTGCCGGACACCGGCCTGCCGCAACAGGTCGATTTGTTTGAACGCGTATGGCGCCAAACGGGGCGCGTGCCCCCGGTGGTGGATGCGCGGGACGTCCTCGAGAATCCGAGCGGCGTGCTGTCGAAGCTTTGCGGCGCGCTGGGAGTGGACTTCTCCGATACCATGTTGCGTTGGCCGCCGGGTCGCCGTGAAACCGACGGCGTCTGGGCTAAATACTGGTATGCAAACGTCGAACGCTCGACCGGGTTCGAACGTTATCATCCTCGGGACCGGGCATTGCCGGCGGAGCATCACGCGTTGTTGGCGGAGTGCGAGAGATTGTACCGGGAAATGCACCGACACCGCATGGTCGCCTGACTTCCATTTCGTGGGCGGGACGCGCGCGAGAGATCCATATCATGCTCCAACAATTCAACGAGAAAAACCGGGACCTGGTGGTCAACATCAACGGCCGGCTGGTCCATCGCGAGGAGGCGGGTGTCAGTCCATTCGATTCGGCCGTGCAGGGCGGCGATGCGGTATGGGAAGGATTGCGCGTCTATGACGGTCGAATCTTCAAGCTGCGGGAGCATCTGGCCCGGCTGCGGAGTTCGGCGCTGGCTTTGGCGTTCGCGGAGATTCCGCCGGATGAACAGATCATCGCCGAGCTCCGACGCACACTTGAAGCGAACCGGATGCGCGATGGCGTTCACATCCGATTGACGCTCACCCGCGGCATCAAGATCACCTCGGGAATGGACCCGCGCTTGAATTCATCGGGGCCGACGTTGATCGTGTTGGCCGAGCACAAGGCGCCGGTATACGACAAGGGCGGATTGAGGTTGATCACGAGCAGCGTGCGGCGGCCGCCACCGGACGTGCTCGATCCCAAAATCCATCACTGCAATCTCCTTCCCTCGATTCTCGCCAAGATCGAGGCGAACGCCGCCGGCGCGGACGACGCGGTCATGCTCGACATGCGGGGTTTCGTGGCGGAAACGAACGCGACACACCTGTTCATTGTCGAACGCGGCATGGTGCTCACGAGCCGGTTGGTGGCGTGTCCCGAGGGAATCACCCGGGCCACGGTGCTCGAGCTCTGCGCGGAACACGGGATTGCGCATGCGGAGCGGGACCTTTCGCTGGCGGAGTTTTATCGGGCGGACGAGATGTTTTGCACCGGCACGATGGGCGAGCTCGCGCCGGTGATTGAGCTCGATGGGCGGTCGATCGCGGAGCGCCAGACCGGCCCGACCACCCGCCGGTTGATGGAATGGTTTGGGGATTTAACCGGCAGCGCGGGGGAGAAGGTGATCTAAGTGGTCTGTTTCATAAATACGGTCACGTGCGTTGCGCCCAATTTGGCCTGAGGCAAGGCGCGAGGGCGAGAGTGTATCCCCTGGGATACTCGACCGACCGAGCAACGCCGCCCCAGGCCAAATTCGGCGCAACCCTCCGGGCGGCCGTTCTTTTTCGGCCAGACTTCGTTGCTCGCGCCTTACAGACCGCTGCGGGTATGCTCGTTGCTCGCGCCTCGTCTGGCCGAAAAACCCCTGGCCGCGAACGTAACCGTATTTATGAAACAGACCACTTAGGTTCGATTGCGCAGCGGGAATGCGACGGCGCCGGCTTCCGCGCGGCCCGGCACGCTGAGCGGGAGGCGGCGACACTTACGTGAGATTGCTCGCTGGAGTTCATAAGTATTTATTGTTTATCCATACGTTGACGCATATTCCTCCTTGTTCTACTTTGGACCCCGCGCAACCCCGGATTTTCCACGGGAGTGCGCGGAATTATGAACGGACGTCGTCGCGCGGGAGTCTTAGTGGCGCTGACCCATAGTGTTTGCGCGATCGCCATCGCGCAGTGGGTTGGCGTCGATCCATCATTCCCGGCTGATAGCGCACCCAGCGACGTCGTACGGGCGGTGGCGCTTCAGGCGGACGGAGGCTTACTTGTGGGAGGTTCAGTCACGAACGAGACCGGGTGGGAACAGCGTTACTTGGCGCGACTCGATGCGCACGGTGTCCTGGATCTCTCGTTTGTCCCGGAGCTCGACAACGACACGGCCAGAATTTATCCGCTGGCTGGAGGGGACATCCTCATCTCGGGTTATTTTACCAACGTCAATGGCACCTTCCGGCCCGGTTTGGCGCGTTTGCATCAGGACGGATCGTTGGACGAAGGGTTCACGCCGCCGCCGGGGCCAAATTCTGTCTATGGATTGGGAGGTGTCCCGGGCCCGGAGGGAGCAGTGTTTGTGACGGGCGTGTTTACGAATCTGGGTGGGCAGCCGCGTAATCGCCTGGCGCGGCTAATGAGCGATGGTTCGGTAGATCCCAACTTCCTATCCCCGTTCACGCCGACCAACACGATTTCGGTCGTGGCGGTGCAACCGGACGGCAAGCCGCTGATTTCGGGTTCCTTTTCCAACGTCGCGGGCGTGTCCGCGAACGGGCTCGTCCGATTGAGCCTGGATGGCTCCGTCGACCCTGCGTTTCGGTCCGGGCTGCTTCCTCAACAAAAGCTCTTCCGGGCGGTGCTTCAGCCGGACGGTCGTTTGGTGGCGGCGGTGAGTGGCGAGAATGACAACGCGATTCTGGCCACCAGCCCAAGACGTCTCGTCCGTTTCGAGTCCGACGGCGCGCTGGACCCTGCTTTTCTCGTGACACTGGACAACCCTGTGTTCCCATCCGCCAGTCAGGCGTATTGCCTGGCGTTGCAGCCGGACGGAAAGATTTTAGTGAGTGGCAGTTTCCTGCGCGTCAACGGCACGCCACGAGGACGTATTGCCCGACTGGAAGCGGACGGGACTATCGATTACTGCTTCGATGTGGAATTCTGCGCGGAGTTGCTGGCGCTCGCGTTGGTCCCCAATCCCGACGGCAGCATTCTCGTTGGCGGGCTTTTCCAAGGATTGCAGGGGGAATGGCGTCCGAACTTGATCCGGCTGATACCGCCCACAGGATGCGATCCTGGCGTGATCGAAATGGCGGTCCCTACGGTATTGGCGCGTGATGATGAGGGACGGGTTGTCGTGCCGGTGGTGCGCCGTGGAGGCGCAGATGTCGAACAAACGGTCGAGTTCGACACGCGCGATGGCACTGCCGTGGGCGGGCTTGATTTCGTGCCGGTGACGGGCATGCTGCATTTCGCGCGGGGGGAGCGCAGCCAATCCATCGATGTCCCATTGATCCAAAGCGCCGGAGTGAATGGCTTGCGGACGTTCGAGGTTCGATTGCAGCAGGCCGGAGGTGAGGCAACCCTCGGCGGATTGACGAACACCGTCGTCATTCTGACCGATGCGCCGATGGGATCGGCGGGTGCGCCGGACACGAATTACGCGGTGCAGCTCGACGGGCCGGTGAACGTCATTCTGCCGCTTCCCGATGGAAGCGCCATGATCGCCGGCGCGTTTAAGAGCGTGAACGGCCAGCCGTGTCCGGACCTGGCGCGACTTCGGGCGGACGGATCACTTGATGCCGGATTCCGCCGGACGCAAGCGCTCGATGGCCGCTTGTGGTCTATGGCGATGGACGCACAGGGGCGGTTGCTGCTCGCGGGCCGATTTCGGCATGTGGACGGGGTGGAGCGTCCGGGCCTGGCGCGACTCGGGCTCGATGGAGCGTTGGATGAGGGTTTCGCCGCGTTTGAGGGATGGCCGACCAATTTAATCTACGCCGTCGAGATGCAGGCCGTATGCGTGTTGACCGACGGCAGCATCGTCTGTGGCGGGAGTGTTCCGGAGGACGGTTACTCGCTGCGACACGGGTTGTTCAAGTTTTCTGAGAGGGGCGAACTGGATACCGCGTTCTCAGCCGGTCAGCCTCCGAGAGTCACCACAAGCGCGCTCACTCCCTTGCCAAATGGCGGCTTACTCGTCCGCGGAGAGGGGCTCGGCGGTTCGCTGGTCCGACTGGGAGCGGATGGCGTGATCGACTTCGGATTCTCTCCCCCATCGGACCGACAGTTCGCCTCTTTTTATACCGACACCCTCGGTTTGTTGCCCGATGGGCGGGTGACCGTGGCCGGCGGACTGGACCCCTATGACGTATTGCCGGAACTGCCCCTCTTTTGGCGGTACAACCCGGATGGATCGCTGGACACGGGTTTCTCAATACCTCCGGCGTTCGGCCCGTTAGGGGCACTCAGGGATGTGGAACTACTGAGTGTGGCGGCCGACGGCCGGGTGTTGATCGCGGGAGTTTTCGCGATGTCCGGCGGCTCCATCCCCACGCTGGCCATGCTCCACGCGGACGGATCGCCCGATTGGAGCTTCGACTCCGGAACCGGGTTGACGGCAATTTCACCAGATGACTACCTCTCTCCCAGCGCTTTGGCGGCGCTTCCATCAGGCGGTTGGTTGATCGGCGGTTCATTTGGCGGTTACGACGGCTTCGACCAGCCTTACCTGGTCAAGGTATTGCCGGAAACGACAACGCGACCGGCCACCTTCCGACTCACCTTTGCCAACCTTACTCTGGAGGAAACCAATGCGCCGCTCCGTGTCGAAGTGTGGCGACGCGGCGATGCCTCGGGCCCGGCAAGCGTGACGTTGCGGACGGAGGACGGCACGGCAGTGGGAGGCGAGGATTTCGTCCCGTTGGATGAGCGACTGGAATTCGCGCCGGGTGAATGGATCAAGACGGTGGACCTGACCCTGCTTGATGACCAACTCGTGGAGGATGTCGAGGATTTCACGTTGCGCCTGGCGGATCCAACGGATGGCTCCGAGCTCGTGACCCCATTCACGGCTACCGTTCAGATCCGGAGCGACGATTCCAATGTGGAGTTCATCGCGGACGGCTTTTCTGGTGTGGAGGAAGATGGATTCGCACGGGTCGCGGTGAACTGGAGTGGGGTGTTATCGGACGGAATGCAGGCCGTGGTTCAAGTTGTGCCGGTGACCGGGCAGAGTGAAGACCTTGGCCTGACCTCGATCGTGATCCCATACTCCAGGCGCAGCACCAACTGGTTTAAGATTCCCATCGCCGAGGACGCCGAACCTGAAGGCACCGAGACATTCCGGTTGGAGCTCGTTGGCAGTGCCAACGTGATCCCGGGGCCGCGCGGAGTTGCGACACTCGCGATCGTTGATCACGACTTCAACACCTCACCGGCCCGGGGAGTGGCGGGCATTGTTGAAGCCATCGCCCATGCGCCGCAAGGGGGTGTATATCTCGCGGGCGACTTCACCGGCGTGCATGGGGTGGCGCGCACGCGTGTCGCGCGGCTGTCGCCGGACGGCGAGGTGGACCTGGGCTTCGATCCGAGGATGGGTCCCAACGGAAAGGTGACCGCCTTAGGCGTGCAATCGAATGGCCAAGTCGTTATTGCGGGTGACTTCACCATGGTCGACGGCGAGCAGCGGGTCGGGGTCGCGCGATTGGATGCGGATGGCGCTCTCGATCCTTCGTTCGATCCCGGTTTTGGGGCGCAACATACGAATGCGACGCCGTTCATTCGGGTGGTATTGCCGCGAGACGATGGAAGCGTGCTGATTGGCGGGGCGTTCACGCATTTCGACGGATGGCCGAGCCGATTGTTGGTACGACTCAATGCAAACGGTCGTGTGGACCCTGCATTTGTTTCGGCCTTGACGGACGGCGGATTGCTCGCGTTGCCGCTGCCTCCCCGGTCGGGCGCCGCCTCTGCCGTGCACGCGCTGGTCGCACAGCCGGATGGTAAACTTCTTGCCGGCGGGCGTATGGGAATTTCCTCAGTCCCGGTATCGGTTGTGCGATTGCTTCCCGACGGGCAGATCGATGCGGATTTCGCGATTATCACTGTCCCGAGGCCCGTTTCGGTGTGGTCCCTGGCTTTGACCGAAGAAGGTAGGATCCAAGTGGGAAGCGCGGGGATCCCTCACGGTGGATGGTTGGGCCAGCCCGAAATCGCCAACACGAATTGGATTGCGATCGAGCGTTTTGACTCGAACGGTCATCCGGATCCGAGCTTCCAGATCCGCGACGCGCCGCAGATTCCGTTCGACGCCTCCGGTGTGCGGCAACTGCTGGTTCAACCCGATGGCCGGATCCTGTTTGCCGCGGGAATCTACGGTCCTTCTCAGGAACAGCCCGGAGGACCTGTTCTCAATCTTGCGGTTTTCGGTCGCCTGCTGCCGGATGGCGCTTGGGACTCTGGTTTCGCTATGCAGCAGTGCGCCCTTTCGGAGTTAAGGAATTCGGATGAGTTTTGGTTCGACGATCCTTCGGCCGACCCGGAGACGTCGGCCCCCGTATCGACCGCGTGGCTCGCGCGCCAACCGGGCGGGGTGTTGGTCCTCGCCGGTGCCTTCTACGCGGTGAATGGCGAACCTCGGCGCCGGCTGGCCCGGCTGGCTCCGGACGGCGCGTTGCACGGGAGATTGAACCTCGAATTGAGAGGGTCGGATCCGTTGCAATTGTCGATGCCCGGCGAAGTGGAGGTGCCCTATTGGATTGAGACATCGTTCGATCTCGAGCACTGGAAGGAGTGGCTATTCATTGGTTATCCGTGGCGACCAGTCGACCTGTGGCTCCCAACGGACGAACCCGTCCATTTCTACCGCGCGCGACAAGCCGAATAGGAAAAACGCACGCGGCCGGCTCACATCCAGCTTCGCCAGCGGTCCAGGTTCGCGCGCAGCCAATCGATCTCATCAGGTTCCAGGTTTACCAGGGGCGGTCGCACCGGGCCGCCCACCAGTCCGATCAGGTCCATCATTGCTTTCATGGCGGAGACTTCGTAGCCCTTGCGGCGCGCGCGCAACGCATAGAGCGGAACGATGAGATCGTTCATCAGTCCCGCAAGCTCGTTGGAATGACCGGCGGAAGCCAGTTCATGCAGGCGCAGCGAAAGCCGGGGTACAACGTTCGCGATGCTCGACGTGTAGGTGCGGATGCCGATCGAGTAATACGCCGGCACCATGTCGTCGCCGGCGCCGCCAATCCAGTGAAGGCGATCACCCACGCGCTCACGTATCATTTGGTAACGGCGCATGTCGGCCTGGCCATCTTTCCAGGCGACGAGGTTCGGGATAGATTGGGCCAGCTTTTCCACCAACGCGGCAGAAGGGGCAAATCCATCGCGACTGTAAATGATCAAGCCCAAAGGCGTCGCATCGGCAATCTCCCGGTAATAACCGATGAATCCCTCCTCGTCCGGACTCGGGTAATACGGCGGAAACGCAAGGATTCCATCGACGCCGACGGCGGCAGCCTGCCGGGCAAGCTCCACACCAATACGCGGGTTGAACCCCGTTCCGGCCAATACCGGCAAGCGACCGTTTACTTCCTCCGCCACCGCCTTTACGACGGCGACGTGTTCCTCGGGCGCGAGTGAATGGAACTCGCCGGTTCCGGCGGCCGCGACGACGGCGCAGACCGGGTGCTGCAAGAGGGATCGCAGATTGCGCCGCAACCCGTCGAGGTCGAGCGACAGGTCGTTCTTAAATGGGGTGACTGGAAAGGCGATGACGCCCTCAAACCGCCGTCGTAGTTCGTTGGGTTGCATTGGGGTGGTGCATATCGGATCGCGGCCGGGGGATCAAGCGCGTCGGCAAAACTTCGCATGACCCGATGACCAGCCCGGCAAGGAACCAAGCCCGCATTGGTCGAGTCGTAAGGTGTGGGGTAAGGTGTGTGAGGGCAAAAGGCGGCGAGCTGGGTCGAATCCAGAAGAACAATATGAACGAACCAAAGAACATTAAGTTGGATGTGGCGATCTTAGGTGGAGGGTTCGGCGGGGTGTATTGCGCAAAGGCCATCGAACGGGCCCTCAAACACGACCGCCGGATCAGGGTGGGCTTGATCTCGGAAGAGAACTACATGGTCTTCCAGCCGATGCTCCCGGAAGTGGCGGGATCGTCCATTTCGCCCCGGCATGTGGTCAATCCGCTGCGCCTGCTCTGCAAGCATGCGGAGGTGCTTCGAGGCCGGGTGGAGGCGATCGACTGGCCGAGACGCCAACTGCTGCTCAATGCCGGGCCCTTCTCCGGAAACCTGAACGTCACTTACGACGAACTGGTGCTGGCACTCGGCGCGATCACGGACTTGAGCCGGATTCCGGGAATGCCGGAGCATTCCTTTTTGATCAAGAACGTCGGCGACGCGATGCATCTGCGGGCCACGATCCTTGGGCGCATGGAGGAAGCCAACCTCGAGCCGCGTCCGGAGATCAAGCGTCGCCTGACGAGCTTTGTGGTGGTTGGGGGCGGCTACTCGGGCGTGGAAACCGCCGGTCATATCCTGGATCAGCTTCGCGTGATTCGGGCGGTACTACCCCAACATTGCGGCCAGTGATCTCGCGGTCTGGCTGATCCACAGTGGCGATCATCTATTGCCGACGTTGAGTCGCAAGCTGGGGGAATACAGCGCTCGGAAGCTCGAACAGGCGGGCCTGAAGCTGATTCTTAACCAGCGCGTGAGATCCCTCACTGCCAATCGTGTCTATCTCGATACCGGGCAAATGATCGAGACCAATACCGTGATCTGCACGGTCGGCAACGCGCCGAACCCGCTCGTGCAAAAGATTGGCGCCGACAGCGGCCTCGAGACGGTGCGGGGTTGCCTGGCAACCGAAGCCACGGGCCAGGTGAAGGGACAGACACAACTGTGGGCCGTAGGCGACTGTGCGGCTTTCCCGCTCCTGAGCGGCGATCTTTGTCCGAACACGGCGCAGTTCGCCTATCGTCAAGGGGCGCTGGTCGGACGGAACATCGCGCGTCGGCGGCGTGGTCAACCGCTTCGGAGATTCTCTTTCAAAGGTCTGGGGGAAATGGCGAGCATCGGACATCATCTCGCAGTAGGCGATATTTGCGGCGTCCAGTTTTCCGGTTTTCTGGCCTGGTGGCTCTGGCGCACGGTCTACTTGCTGAAACTGCCGCGCATCGACCGCAAGCTGCGCGTCATCCTGGATTGGACATTGGACTTATTCTTCCCGCGCGATCTTAACCACCTGAGTCCGAGGTTCACCAAACCGGTCAAAGAAATCTATCTTGAAACCGGGGACGTACTCTTTCACGCGGGCGAACCAGCCTTCTCGTTTTACCTGGTCAAGCACGGCATGGTGGAGCTCCTCGACGGCGAACAGACCGTGCAACGGATCGCCGCGGGAGGTTACTTCGGCGAACGCGCTTTATTGGAGGATGGGATTTGGCGCTTTGCGGCCCGTGCGGCCCAGCCCAGCAATCTCGTCTCGATCCCGGCCAGCATCTTCCACGAATTGGTGCGCGGCGTGGGATCCGTCGGGGCTTTCTTTCAAAAATCGGCCACCAAGTATCAATCGCAGGAGATCGTCGAGGCCATCGGCCGCAAAGTGCCAGCCGAACTGGCAACTCAGCCCGTCTCACGGCTGATGGAGCGAAGGCTCTATACGCTGCGTCCCAACATGACCTTCGGTGAAGCCGTGCAGGTAACTCGCGAGCATCCGCGCAGCTCCTACCCGGTCGTGGACGCCGATGATCGCCTCCTCGGCGTCATCCCGCGCGAGGAGTTTTATGATTTCCTCAAGCGCGAGCAAACCCGGCAAGATACCTGTCTCAAGGAGATGCCGCTTTCCACAGTCCCGACTGTTTCCGAGGACACCACCGTAGGGGAGGTGATGAAGTGCTTTGTCCGTTCCGGATCCAACAAGGTCCTGGTGGTGGATCCGCAGGAACGATTGAAGGGGATTGCGACCGTAATCGATCTGCTGGCCGTTGGCGCCGATGGCTCGGATGGCGGTTCCGCGGCAGCGAACCAGGCGGCTAAGGAGTAACCGCAAACCCGCCCGATCGTCATTTCGATTCGGATGTCCCCTGCCCCGTCTCGTGAGTGATTACGCCCATCAGCAACCCGGCGTGATCACCTCCGGCCCACGTACCGGCGTAAGTGTCCTTGTGAACCACGACCCGGGCGGAGTAGGCGATGGCGCCCCCGGGCATCGCGAGGTTGTCCACCACGATCACCGCCGTGTCACCCGCCCATTTGACTTGGACCGGGAGTGGCGCGACAAAATTTCGATCGCCATATTGAACCCGGGTGTGGATCAACCAGGTGTCGCCGCCAACTTTCCTCGCGCCAATGATGGTGTATTTGTCCTCCTGCATGGGTCCCAGTTTGCCGTCATGGATCAGGCACCAGCGACCGCTGAACGCGGAATTACTAAGGGTGGCGGCAAACCTGGCCTCCAGGACATCGGTATCCGCCGTCTTTAAGTCGCCCGATGCCGCGCTGGGTTGAGTGCCAATTCCGGCAGGGTGGTCCTGGGCGAGGATCGATGCGATAACAATGAGAAAGGCCAGGGCCAGGGTAGTGGTCAATGCTTGTTTCATAAAACCTCGCGCGGATGGATAAACTCGTAACATTTCCTGAGGCCAGCTCCATATGACACCGGCGACTCTACCCAAGGTGCATGCCGGGATCGGCCCGTGCAAGTCTGGAGGATTGTCCCAAAGACCGAGAGCCGCCGGCCGCGGTTGAAAGCTTGCGGCCACGAATGAATCAGGCGAACCTCGGTGCACGCACATGAAAACGACCGGCAATTGGACGATCATTGTTTCTTCGCTCCTGCTCCCGTGGCAACTATCCGCCGCCGCCCAGATTCACCCGACTGACCTTCGCTGCGAGTATCTCCGAAATCCCGAAGGAATTGATGTTCCACGACCGCGCCTGAGCTGGGTGCTTGAGCCTGCAAAGGCCACGATCCAAGACCAGAGCCAATCGGCCTACCAAATCCTCGTCGCTTCCAGCGAAGAACTATTGTCCCGCGATCGCGGCGATCTCTGGGATTCGACCCGGGTGCGCTCGGAGGAATCGATTCAGGTCCACTATGATGGTTCGACGTTGGGTTCGGAGCGGTCTTGTTACTGGAAGGTCCGCGCCTGGGATCGCGATGGAACATCATCCAACTGGAGCGAACCAGCCCGCTGGAGCATGGGATTATTGACGGCCGCGGATTGGGCCGGGGCAAAATGGATTGGACGTGACGAGATCGAGCCCACCGCGATGCTCAGCGGCATCAGTTGGATATGGTTTCCTGAAGGCCAGCCGACGGTCTCGGTCCCCGTGGGAACACGATATTTCCGGAGAGAATTTGAACTTCCTGATCCGTCTCGACTGAGCTCAGCCCGACTCATCGTGGCCGCCGACAACGAGTATATCGCCTACCTCAACGGCAACGAGCTTGGGAGAGGCGCGTCATTCAAAGTCGCCGGCTGTTTTGAAGTGCTCGATAAACTCCAGCCCGGCCGGAATGTCCTGGCCGTCGCCGTGAAGAACGCCGGAGATGCCCCCAATCCCGCCGCCCTCACTGCCCGACTCTTGTTGAACCCTGCTCAGGGAGAGCCGCAAGTCCTGGCCACCGACTCGCAATGGCTGGCTGCCGACCATCCAGCCGACGGCTGGGAACGGACGGACTTTGACGACATTGGTTGGCAAATGTCTCAGGTGATTGGGCCGGTCGGGATGCCGCCCTGGGGCGAGATTGGAGGTCCGGAAGACCGACGACTACCCGCCCGCTGGTTGCGCACGGATTTTCGCACCTCGAAAAAAGTCGTGCGGGCTACGGTTTATTTCAGCGGCCTCGGTCTTTCCGAGCTTTACGTCAACGGCACCAAGGTGGGGGACGAAGTCCTTTCGCCCGGGCTGACCGAGTACACCAGGCACGTTCTTTATGTAACGCATGACGTCACTCCCCTGTTGAAAGCCGGCGCCAATACCGTCGGCGCGATACTGGGCAACGGGCGCTATTTCGCGCCTCGATCCAACGTGCCAACCCAAACCCGAACCTACGGCTATCCCAAGATGCTCCTACGCCTGCATCTCGTGTACGAGGACGGCACCAGCTCGGAGATAATCAGTGACAACTCCTGGAAGCTGTCCGCTCATGGCCCAATCCGCGCTAATTCCGAATACGATGGCGAGTTTTACGATGCCCGAATGGAATTCCCGGGTTGGACTGAGCCTGGTTACGACGACTCCGGTTGGGAGATGGCACAGGACGTGTCGGCCCCCGGCGGCGCCCTGGTAGCGCAAATGATCGAACCGATCCGCGTGATCGAGTCGATCAAGCCTGTGGCGGTCCGAGAGGTGGCGGGTGGCGTCTTCATTTATGACTTCGGTCAGAACCTGGTGGGCTGGTGCCGGCTCAAGGTTTCAGGCCCCAGGGATACCACCATTACGCTGCGACACGCGGAAATCCTGAATCCTGATGGCACGCTTTATCTTGATAACATTCGAAGCGCCCGAGTCACCGATACCTACGTTTTAAAGGGCGCCGTCTCGGAGACCTACCAACCCCGATTCACTTATCATGGCTTCCGGTACGTCGAAATGAAGGGGTATCCCGGCCGCCCCGATCTTGGAAATCTCGAAGCGGCGGTCGTTCACGACGACCTGGAATCGGCTGGCACATGGGAATGCTCGAATCCCCTGCTCAACCGCATCTATCAAAACATCCGTTGGGGCGTGCGCGGCAATTACCGCAGTATACCCACCGACTGCCCCCAACGAGACGAACGCCAGGGCTGGCTCGGCGATCGTTCCGCCGAATCCAAGGGCGAAACCTTCCTTTTCAACACCGCCGCCCTCTATGCCAAATGGCTTCGGGACATGGAAGACGCCCAGAAAGACAACGGCAGCGTGCCTGATGTCTGTCCGGCGTATTGGCCCATTTACAGCGACAACGTGACCTGGCCAAGCAGCACTGTGATCATCCCCGGCCATCTCCTCACCCAGTTTGGCGACCGGGAGAACATCACCCGCCATTACTCGAGCATGAAACGGTGGATGGATTTCATGGCCGGTTTTATCAAGGATGATCTTTTGCCCCGCGACACCTACGGCGACTGGTGTGTGCCGCCCGAAGATCCCAAGCTGATTCATTCCCAGGATCCGGCGCGCAAGACGCATCCCACGATCCTGGGCACCACCTACTATGACCACTGCCTCAATCTCATGAGCCGCTACGCCGGCATAATCGGCAGTACCGACGACGCCACTCAATTCACCACGCTCGCCGCCCGCATGAAGACCGCCTTCAACCGCCAGTTCCTGAAACCCGAGTCAGGCCAATACGACAATGGCTCCCAGACCTCCTGCGTTCTGCCGCTCGCGTTTGATCTCGTTCCGGAAGACGATCGCCGAGCCGTATTCGAACACCTGGTGAATAAGATCACGCGGGAAACGCAGAACCACGTCGGGACCGGTTTGATCGGGGGACAATACCTGATGCGCACCCTGTCCGATGGCGGCCGGGCGGATTTGGCGTATACGTTGGCCTCTCAACGCACATATCCCAGTTGGGGCTATATGGTCGACCAGGGCGCGACCACGGTGTGGGAATTGTGGAATGGCAACACCGCCGATCCCGCCATGAATTCCGGCAATCATGTCATGCTCGTCGGTGATCTGGTGATCTGGATGTACGAATGCCTCGCCGGCATTCAGGCCGATCCGGACCAACCGGGATTCAAAAACATCCTGATGAAACCCCACCCGGTTGGCGATTTGACGTTTGTCCGTGCAACCCACCGGTCGCCCTATGGCCTCATCCGCAGCGAGTGGCATCGGAGTTCCGATTCCTTTCAATGGGACATCCAGGTGCCGGTCAATGTCACGGCCACCGTTTACATGCCGGCCGATGACGCAACCCATGTGACTGTGAACGGAAGATCGTTACGTAAAGCAAAGGACCGGGTTGCCTTCGTGCGAATGGAAGGTGAATATGCTCTCCTGACTGTGGGATCCGGCAGGTATACCCTGGTCAGCCGACAAGGCCGATAAGCATTTTTCCGCGACCTGCCTCAGGTCCCGTCGCGCCACCCGCTGTCCGCGGAGCTGAAGATCAAACGTATCCCAGCAGAAACAGAATCAACAGCACGATGACCACGGTCCCCAACAATCCCCCGGGCCAGTAACCCCACGATCGGCTGTACGGCCAGGCCGGAAGTGCTCCGATCAACAAGATGATCAGTATGATTAGAAGTAAAGCGCTTGCTGTCATAGTCGTCTCTTGAGTTTGGCTGACATTCCCCGTCGCGCGGCGCCTCTTTTACGGAGAGCACCAGACCATGGGGTTTGCCGACGGCCGATTAGTGTACCTTCACGCATCCTTAAGCGCAGGATGTGCCAACACCTGGGAAGCCCGAAAACCGCCTTATTACCGCTGCAAGGTGCAGCATCGTCGCCGGATTCGGGCTGCACTTTGCAGCGCCGGACGACGCAGGTGCGCCAGGCTTCGATGCGTGTTCCGGTCGTGCTTCTCCACGATCGGCATTAGAGAATCCTTTGACTCCCGCTCCAAGCCAACCGTACGTCCCGGTAAGCTTTTTCCTCACATAGAATCAGGCGGCAGCCCCATTGTGCGCAGCACCCGAGGCTTTTAGAATCTCACAACCGGTTCATTGAAGGTGGTCAGATCGTAAGAGGGTATTAGTCGGACACCTCAGAACGGGGCATTCCCAAACGGATTTGGGGGGCCATGGAGACTTATGAAAACACCAATCATATCCAGCCAGCCTACCGAGGCAGCGAGCGATTCCTTTCCCTTCACAATGTTTGATTTGGCCCCCGAAACGCCTCCAGGCTTAAACGGCGGGCCCATCTTGTTGACGGAGGACAATGATGATGGCACCGCCATAATGCAGCGTGCTTTCAGGGAGGCGGGAATTGACAACCCGTTGCAAGTTGTGGGGAATGGCGCGGAGGCCATGGATTATCTGCGGGGTGTCGGAACCTACGCAAACCGGAGGGAGCACCCTATCCCGGACGTGTTGTTGCTCGATTTGGATTTGCCCCAAAAGCATGGATTTGGGGTTGTCGGCTGGATCCGGACTCAAGCGGCGCTCAAGTCCATGATCGTGGTCATTTTGACGGCTTCCAACCGGAGCGCCGATGCGGACCGGGCCTACGCCCTTGGCGCGAACTATTATCTGACTAAACCAGGCAGGTTCGACGAGTTGGTTGGATTGATCCGCTGCTTGCACGATTGGCTCTCTTTTGCGGAGTGCACCGGCCCGACAAACGGCCGACGCAATGGATATCCTACTAGCTATGCGTGCCTTGATTATTGATGACGTAGAGGCGACTCGAAAGACGATTTCGATGATGCTGGCCGAAATGGGCCATGAGGTGGTGACCGTCAGCGACGCCGAGAGCGCCTTTCAGCAGCTCCATAAGAGCCAAATCGACGTCGCATTCGTTGATCTGAAACTCAACGGGAAAGACGGTCTGGAGCTGATGCGCGTCTTGCAGAGTCGAAGCCCGGGGCTGGAGGTGGTCATTTGTACCGCCTTCGCTTCCTTCGAATCTGCCGTGGAAGCCATGCGATCGGGAGCGGCTGATTATCTGGCGAAACCTTTCACCCCGGATCAAATCCGCCAGATTCTGGGTAAAATCGCCAAGGCTCGCAAATTACGCGGACGCGTGGCGGACCTCGAATCGCGCATATCATCGGACATCCCCAAACCCGACATGACGACACTCGAACCAAGGATGCAGAAGGTTTTCGATGTCGCGCTGAAGGCGGCGTCGATGCCCGTGACTGTGCTGCTGTTGGGTGAGAGCGGAACCGGCAAGAGTATGCTGGCCCGATACATTCACGAAAACAGTCTGCAACGGGACAATATGTTCGTCACTGTGGCGTGCCCCAGCCTCTCGCGCGAATTGCTGGAAAGCGAACTCTTTGGCCATACGAAAGGGTCCTTCACCGGAGCCGTGGGCGAGACCTGGGGCAAGGTAGCGGCGGCCGAAGGCGGCACTTTGTTCCTGGACGAGATTGGCGATTTACCTCTGGAAATCCAACCCAAGCTATTGCGATTGTTGCAGGAGAAGGAATACGAACGAGTCGGCGAGTCCAAACCGCGTCGGGCCAATGCCCGGGTCCTGGTGGCGACGAATCGCGACTTGGAGCAGGCAGTCAGAGCCGGTGATTTCCGGGAGGATCTATATTACCGGGTCAAGGTCGTGCCGCTCCGGTTGCCCGCTTTGCGGGAACGTCGGGCGGATCTTCTGAGAATTGCACTGGGTTACTTGACGTTTTGCGCCACCCAATGTGGCAAGCGGATCGTCGGCTTCTCCCCTCAGGCGGAGCAGGCCCTGCTACGCTACGAGTGGCCGGGTAATTTGCGGGAGTTGCGCAACGTCGTGGAACGCGCGGTAATCGTTGCGGAGAGCGACCAGATCGAGCTGTTGGACTTGCCGGACGAACTGAATCAACTGCGCGATTCTTCGATGACCATGGACATTCAATTAGGGGGAGATTTCTCATTGCAGGAGCTCGAGAAGGAGCATATCCACCGCGTGCTACGCCGCATTAAGACCCGCAAGAAAGCAGCCGAGATTCTGGGAATCGATTCCGTCACGCTCTATCGGAAGCGCAAGAGGTACGGACCGTAAGCAGGCCGGGGACTGTTGACCGTACCGACCCGTCGCGATTATTTCTTCTTCTTGGGCAGCGCTTTTCGCCTGGTTTTTGCCAAGTCCCGCAACTGCTTCCCGCTCATGGATTCGTACATCTCTCGCGAAGCACCCTTGAGCGACTTCTTCGCGCGCTTTCCGCGCTTTGCTGACAAAGCGGCGCCCGCCGCCATTTGTTGTTTTTTCGATTTTGCTGGCATAATACCTCGATGTTGATGGCTTCCTTAACGACCTGTACAAGCGACTTTCGGGCAGGAATCCTGCCAACCCCTAGCCCGGAAATTTCACACGTGAAATGCCCACTTCCATCCACCCGGTTTTCGGGTGAAATTTCCGGGCTAGGCATGACACCACGCGACCTTGACCAGGCGATCGTCGTAGGCTCAGGCCCCAATGGTTTGGCCGCGGCGATTACCATGGCTCGCGCGGGCTGTTCGGTTCTCCTGCTCGAGGCCAATCTCGAAATCGGCGGTGGATTGCGTTCCGCCGAGTTGACATTGCCGGGTTACATCCACGATCGATGTTCGTCCATTTATCCGTTTGCGGCCGCCTCGCCCTTCTTCCGGGAGATATCCGTGCATCTGGAAGGATTGGATTGGATTCGACCGGAGTTGCCACTGGCCCACCCCCTGGACCAAGGCGGCGCGGTGTTGCTGCACCCGTCGATCGATGCCACCGCGCGGGGCCTGGGTCAGGACAGAGCGGCCTATGATCGGACCATGAAACCACTGTTGGACCGATGGGAGGATCTCACCGCGGAATTCCTCCGACCTTTACTCCATTTGCCGAGAAATCCGCTGTTGTTAGGACGATTCGGTTTCCAAGCGATGCGTTCCGCCCGGGGGTTTGTCCGCGGCGAGTTTCGGCACGAGCCCGCACAGGCGTTATTTGCGGGCTTGGCTGCTCACTCGTTCCTGCCGTTGGAGCAACCCCCTTCCGCCGCCTTCGGCCTGGTCCTGGCGCTCATGGGGCACGCCGTCCATTGGCCCATGCCCAAAGGGGGCGCCCAACAGATTGCTAATGCCCTGGCGACATTTCTTCGATCGCTCGGGGGCAAAATCCAAACGAATCATCCCGTAGAGGACCTCGATCAACTGCCGCGGTGTCGCGCGATTTTGCTCGATGTCAGCCCTCGGCAGTTTCTGCGAATGGCCAAAGGGCGGCTCCCTCCGCGCTACGCTCTCGCCCTGGAGCGCTTCCGGTATGGCCCTGGCGTTTTCAAAGTGGACTATGCCCTGGCCGCCCCCATCCCTTGGCGTGCCCCACAATGTGCCCTCGCCGGAACTGTCCATGTAGGAGGAACCTTTGCCGAGATCGCCCAGGCGGAACGCGATACGACAAACGATCGCCATCCGGAGCGGCCATTCGTCCTGGTCGCCCAGCACAGCTTGTTCGATACGACCCGCGCCCCTTCAGGCAGGCACACAGCCTGGGCTTATTGCCATGTCCCCAATGGTTCGGCCATGGACATGACCGAACGCATCGAGGCGCAAATTGAACGCTTCGCCCCTGGCTTCCACGAGCGGATACTTGCCCGACACATCACTTCACCGGCGCAATTCGAGGCGAACAACAGGAATCTTATCGGTGGCGACATCAACGGCGGGCTTGCGAGCCTGAGGCAGCTCGTAGCCCGTCCCGTAATGAGCGTCAGCCCCTATAGGACTCCGATTAAAGGCACCTACCTTTGTTCCGCCTCTACCCCCCCTGGCGGGGGAGTGCACGGTATGTCGGGCTACCACGCCGCCCGAATGGCGCTAGCGAATGAATTTGGGCACGGCCGCTAGCCCTGCTGATGCGGGCTTATGGAGGCGGGACAGTTGACGAAGGCGGATTCGCCGGAGTCGTGCTATCGGCAGGGGTATTTGTGGCTGACATGGAGTTTGTCGCCTTGGAAGGCATAGTGTTTGTTGCCGGCTCCCCATAAGTGTTGCTCGGCTCATTCTGGGGTCCGCACGCGGCGAGACCCACGACCAAAGGAACAATCGCACAAAACATTTTTTTCTTCATAAGCCCTTTCCTTGCTCGTTCGGCCCTTATTTAACCATTAACTCGACTGAATGCAAGCGGAGGTTGTGCCATCGACTTTGGCCTGTTTGTTCCTTATCAGATTGTTTATCCCCAAATGGGGGACCTGGTAGGGAGCCAACATTTCAGACGCAGTCATTCATGCAGTTTGCAGGCGATCATTGACAGGCCGCCTGCATAATGCACCGGGAATCATAAATTTGTAATGCGATTGGGCCACATGTTCTTGAGGGACGCTGCGGGATGTTTTCGCCCACAGGGTGTTCGCCTTCCCACTTCTCACAAACCAGGCCCGTACCCAGAGGCATCTGTAAGGAGAAAAGTCATTCCCCGGGGACTCTTGACCCTGCGGCGACCTCATCGCAGCGCGACCAACTGCCGGGGTTGGCAGGAGTACAGCTCAGTTTCCGGGGCTATGCGCGCCATTTGGAAAGGCTCCATCAGCTTCGGCCTGTTTAATATTCCGATCGGTCTTTTCCCGGCTACCCGACGTGAGGAACTCAAGTTCCGCCTGCTGCGCGCCAGCGATTTGGCGCCGGTGAACTATAAACGCGTGGCCGTGACGGATGGAAAAGAGGTGCCGTGGGATCAGATCGTGAAAGGTTACGAATACGACAAGGATAAGTTCGTTGTGTTGAAAGACGAAGACTTCAAGCGAGTGGATGTGGAAGCAACCCAAACGGTGGACATCATGGATTTTGTGCCGGTAGCGGAAATCAATCCTATGCACTTCTACAAACCCTACTTCATGGAACCTCAAAAGCAGGGCCAACGGGCGTATGCATTGCTACGCGAAGCCCTGGCGGCCAGCAACAAGGTAGGCATCGCGAAGGTGGTCATCAAAACGCGACAGCATCTGGCGGCGGTCAAGCCCAATGAGCTGTGCCTGATGCTGGAATTGATGCATTTCTCCAGCGAATTGACGGAGCCTTCCGAGTTCCGCATCCCCGCGAAATCAGAGTTGCGGAAAGGCGAACTGAGCATGGCCAGGGAACTCATCGACCGTATGACAACGAAATGGGACCCCACCCAGTACCACGATGACTACCGTTCCGCTCTGATGAAACTCATCGAAACTAAAGTCGAGAAGGGTGAACCGGATCGGGCCAAGAAACCGAAAAAGCGCCGTCCCACGAGTGTGATCGACCTGACGGACGTGCTTCGGCAGAGCCTGACTGAAGCCGGTTCCACGCAAAGCCGAAAAAAGAAAGAGCGCAAGCCCAAGAGGCGCCGAGCAGCATGACTTCCAACCTCAAGCAATATCGGGCCAAGCGCGATTTCACCCGGACTCGCGAGCCCGATGGAACGGCAAAACGTTCGGGCCGGCCGCGGGCGTCGATGAAGTTTGTCATTCAAAAACACGATGCGAGTCATCTCCACTATGATTTCCGTCTGGAGATGGAAGGGGTATTGAAGTCGTGGGCTGTCCCAAAGGAGATTCCGATCGCCAAGGGAGAGCGGCGGCTTGCCATGGAGGTGGAAGACCACCCTGTCGAATATGGCCGATTTGAAGGAGTCATTCCGGAGGGCAATTACGGCGCAGGAACCGTTCAGCTCTGGGACCGAGGCAAGTATGAAGCATCGGCGGATCCGCCCGTCGACGGCTGGCGAAAGGGCAAATTGGATCTCGTGCTCCACGGGCGGAAACTCCACGGGCACTGGACGCTGGTGCGAATGCGACGGGCTGACGGGCCGAAGAATTCCTGGCTGCTCATTAAGACGGGCGATTCCCTGCCTGCGCTGTCTAAACCGGAAGCGGAAAAATCCGTTTCCTCCGGCAAAACGCTGGCCGAAATATCCCGCAGTCGGAAGGTGTGGGAAAGTGCCGGCAAAAGTCGCCCCTCCTCGGCTGGCAGCTTCAAGGATCGAATCCGGGCCATGGCGCGCAAACGCCGGTAGGACGATCATGGAAAAGGCCCCTCCCGGATTCGTTGCCCCGATGTTGGCACTGCTGGCCGAAAAGCTCCCGGTGGGTTCAGAGTGGTTATACGAAGTGAAGGTGGACGGTATTCGTGCGGTGGCGGTTAAACAAGGGCGTGATGTTCAGCTTTATTCCCGCAAACCGCGCGAGATCACCTCGGAATTCCCACAGATTGCGCGGGCAGTGGCGGCACTCAAGGTGCCGAAACTGGTCTTGGACGGCGAGATTGTGGCGCTGGATGAACACGGTCGCTCCTCTTTCCAATTGCTCCAGAACCTCCGCCGTGATGCCGCCGGAACGCCCCTTTTCTATGTGGTTTTCGACATGCTCAACCGGGGCGGCGTCGATCTAACCGCGCGCCCCTTGACCGTGAGGCGCAATTTCCTTGAACAAATCCTGCCACGGAACCGAGCCGCCCTTCGGCTCTCGCCGGTTCTGGCGGGGGAACCGGAGCACATTTGGGCGGAATCGCAACGGCTCGAGTTGGAAGGGATCATCGCCAAACGCAAAGAGAGCCGGTACGAGTCCGCGCGGCGCAGCGGGGCCTGGCTAAAAGTCAAAGCCAACAAAGCACAGGAGTTCGTTATTGGGGGCTACACCAGGGAACGAGGGAGCCGGCAATTCTTTGGCGCCGTCCTGGTGGGCTATTACCGGAATCGTGAACTCCTCTTCGCGTCCGCGGTTGGCACTGGCTTCAATACGGCCGCACTCCGGTCGCTACACCGTTTGTTTCAAGAACACCGAGCGCCAAAGTGTCCTTTCGCAAACCTCCCCGTTCAGAGAAAAGGACGTTCGGGCGGAGGCCTGACCGCGGCCGAGATGAGGGATTGCACCTGGTTAAAGCCCGAACTCGTATGCCAGGTCAAATTCTATGAGTGGACTCGAGATGGTTATCTCCGCCACCCGGTGTTTCTGGGATTGCGTGAGGACAAGTCGCCGGCGCGGGTAGTGCGGGAAACCCCGTAAACTACTCCTTGGCGCGGCGGGCGATTGAATGGGCGACGGGAGTGCCTTTCGGGAGCTTCTGTTTGAGATTCAGCACCGGCTCGAAGAGATCTCCGCGCCTACGAACCCGCTCCAGGACGTCCTTCGGGGAAAACGAGAATCTATTGACCTGCCCCTGTTTGAGTCCCTGTTCCACTTCTTTCCAGGTCATCGGCGTCGAAACCGACGGTCGTTCCCTGGCCCGCAATGAATAAACGCATACGGTCGTTTTGTGGTGGTCGTTCTGGCTCCAATCAATGAAGACCTTGCCCGAGCGAAGATTCTTCGCCATCCGCGTCACGGTTTTGTCCGGATGCGCGTTGGCAATTATCAACGCGAGGGCGTGAGAGAACTCTTTCGTCCGATCAAAAGTCGCCGGTGTATTCAAAGGGACGTAGACCTGCAATCCTTTTGAGCCGCTTGTCTTGGGAAACGATTCCAACTTCATCTTCGACAGCAAAACACGCAGCCACAGACCGACCTGCGCGCAATCCAATATATTGGTGCCCGGACCGGGATCCAGGTCGAAAACCATTGCTGTCGGTCGTTTGGTATTCTGGTGACGAGCCAGGGACGTGTGCAATTCGATATCCGCGAGATTTGCAGCCCAGGCCAGGGACGCTTGATCGTTAATGAGGCAGAACGCGATGTTGCGGTTTTTGCGTTCGCTCCAGACGTTAGCCACCTTCATCCATTTGGGCCGGAAAGCCGGGCATTGCTTTTCGTAAAAGAACGGTTGGTCCACTCCCTCGGGATACCGTTTCAATGTCAACGCTCGATCCTTCAGATGGGGTAGCAAGGCCTCTGAGATCCGCAAGTAATAGTCGATCACCTGTCCCTTGGTGAATCCGGCGGCAGGATAAAGCACCTTGTTTACATTCGTTACCGTCAGGGTTCGCCCGCCAATTCTAGTCTCGCTTGGTAACATGGTCCAAAGAAGCGATCACGGAAGGCGGATTTTCACTTTTCGCCGGAGGCATCGTTTTAAGGTTTCCCTTTTCGCTTCGCCATCCAGCATCCTTTGAAACCCGTCTTCCGTTGATAATTTCTTAGCTTCCATCATGCCAACAAAAACCTTCGATTGCCAACGCCCCCGGAAGGTCCGCAACCGACGCAGCTTTCAGAGTCTGCAAAACCCTTCTGATCACATCTCCGCCCAGGCAGGCCCCGCAGTAGCGGAACAATTTGCACGGGTATTCCTGAATCCAAATGCAACTTGCAGCGTGAATGGGTGAGCGCCGCTCTCTCGACAGCGAATCGGCTCGCTCATGCCAACGAGAGCCCTCCAGTGCCCCTTTCATAGCTGAGACTGACCGATGCGGGGTGCATGCGATCGGCCTGCGGCGGCTGCAGCATGCACGACCAATCTCAGAAATGCCGCCTTTCCTTAGGCTTTCCTCGATTATTCAAGCTTGGCAAGCCTGAGGCTTCCAAGGGCGGCCATGAAGATTATGACGGGGCATGCGCGCGAGATAAAGCAGTGAGATAGGATCCTAAGTGGTCCGTGACCCGCCCACCTGCGATTCCCGCCGTCGCCGTCAGCTTCCGAGGATTTCATATGTACCGTAATCTGACCGGAAAGAAAATCGCGATACTCGTTGCCGACGGTTTTGAAGTGGACGAGTTGGTAAGACCGCGCAAAGCTCTTGAATCCGCAGGGGCGGATACGGATATTGTCTCCCCTTGTCGGGGCAGGGTAAAAGGGAGCCGGGATGCAAGACCGGGGCGCTCGGTAAAAGTGGACGCCCCATTGGATAGAGCGAACCCGAACGAATATGACGCGCTATTCCTGCCCGGAGGAGTGGTTAATCCGGACACGTTGCGAATGGACCAGGATGCGGTGCGTTTCGTTCGATCCTTTTTTGAAGCTCGCAAGCCGGTTGCGGCGATTTGCCATGGCTCCTGGACGTTGATCGAAGCCGGAGTCGTTCGTGGCCGCCGGATGACATCCTATCGCTCGATCAGGACAGATTTGCGTAATGCCGGCGCCGAGTGGGTGGATGAAAAGGTCGTTGTGGATCATGGCATGGTCACGAGCCGATCGCCCCGGGACATCCCAGCATTCAATGCCAAGATGATCGCGGAGTTCGCCGATGGAATCGAAATGCACAGTAATGATCCGTGGGTGGGCGGGCGGCGACCCGGGAGGAGGCACGGTCGCACGAAGATCTCGTTCGGCGGCTAAAGGGCCATGTCGATCATGGCCTCAAGCGTCGAAAGCGCGTTCCCTTCCAGTCGATTGTTGACATAAATGAACGTCTTTCGGTTGGGCGTCTTGAGCCCTTGGGCAATCAGCGCGGCCCCGGCCCTGCGTGCCTCTACGTTCACTTCCCGTGTCTGATCATAGGGTCGAAAGGCATTCACCGCATCGGCGTACTTGCGGCCAGGCTTGAGCAAGAAACGGGCAGCGACGCGGTTGGGGTGGGTTTGGCTGCCGGGCAAGGTCATCTGTTCTTTCACCGAGGGCATGGCTTCCCAGGAGTTGAACACATGCGCGATTTTGTGGCGGGCGAGGCAATCAAAATACTCCGGGTGCAGCCACTCCCGATTGCGCATCTCAATGGCGTAAGGCCAGCCCGCGGGTAGACATTCCAGAAAGGGCTCCAGATCAGCCACAAAATCGCGGCCGCGCGGGTAATCGCCCGGCCAGAATCTCGAAAACTCGAACATCAGCAAACCGATCTTCGGCCGAATCACCGCGCAGGGAGCCAAAAACGCCCGCTCGAATAGACTGGCGTTGAGGTAATTCTCGTTAACTTTCCCTGCCAGATCGCCAAAGCGAGCCAGCCGAGGGAATCGACGGATGGTGACGGTGTCCGTTACTTTGAAAGCGAAAAGGAAATCCTCCGGCACCAGACCGGCCATACGATCCAGGGTGTGCTCGGTGGGGAAAGTGTAATAAGCGGCATCTACGCAGACCGTCCTGAACACCTCCGAATATTCTGCCAGACAGTCTCGCTCGAAACGGGTTCGAGCTAGCCGGCCTTGGTAAGCGTAGCGTTCGGGCGTGTAAAGTTGACCGAGCCAACCTTCATATTTCCAGCTCGAGGTGCCTAAGTATAGGCCATGGGCTGAAAGTGCTGCTGAACGCTCCCGCATTCGTTCGCGGTCAAAACTCATGATCCAAGGGTGACTGTGGCATTGGCAGAGGACCGAGCTGAAACCCTTAAAAGTGAATGATCCATTTCCTCTGAAAGATCTTCGTCCATCCCAACGTATCACTAAACAGAATGAAAAAGAACAGTCTCCTCCGCTCCCCCGGCGGTCGAACGCAGGGGTTGAGCTTGTCCGGGCGGCCCAGCCGCAGCTTACAGATCCATTTTATGGATGTGGGCCGTGGTGATGGGGCGGTCCTGTTTTCACCCAGCTGTCAGAGCGACCGTGATAACCGTGGGACACGCCGCCTGCGCCCCTGTTCTCTTTCCTTCGTCCGCGAAAGAAAAGGTTGAATTACCGACGATCCCGCGTCGGTGCGTTGCCGGCATTGTTTTCAGCTCATTCTCGCCCCCGCGCCGCCCTCAGGACCACCCGGGCTGGCTTTGGGAATGTTGTGCCGCTCGTTTGGACAGCCAGGCATCCACGGACCAACTTCCCGCCCCAACAAATAACAAAAACAAAGCGCCCATAAACATCGACAAATCCGTGCGCCCTTCATGCGCCATTTTCCAAAAGCCCGAATTGAGCAAGATGGGAAGCTTGGTGCTGAAAAATGCCACGATCATAATAGTCAGCAACGGGATGGCGGCCGGGCGCGTAAACAACCCCAAGAGAACGAGCGTTCCGCATGCGATCTCAAAACCGCCGACAAAAGGTCCTAAAATTTCCGGCGCAGGCAGCCCGATTTTGGCGAAACGGCCCGCGCCAGCCTCCGAGGCGAAGAGGAATTTCTGAATGCCTTCGGACAAGAACACGGCACCTACCATGATGCGGATCAGGATGGTGGCGGCGGGTGCCTGGCCGGTCGTGACACTGGTGAGGGGATTCATGGAACAGTATTGGCCGTACCTGGGTTGATTTCCACTGCAGAATTCCGAATGCAAATCGGATCCCGCTACCATCACCCTCGCCACGGCCGAAGTCTCCGAAGGTTTCCGAGCACCTGCTTCGTCACCCGTACGTCCTCGGCAATCTGCCAATCGAACATCCCCACCAGGATAAAGTCGGCGCCGCACTCGAATCCATGCCGGAATCCGCGCGATGGCGGAATGGCACCGGCGGCCAGGACTTTGAACGCGATCCACGGCTGTTTCACGGTAAAGAGAATTTCATCGACTTCCTCCGGATCTTTGGTGCAATCGCTTTTATGCCCCGGCCCGGCCGAAATGCACGTCAGGCAAGTGGATCGGGTGCCGGGCGCCCCTCCGTCAGTTCGAGCCTGCCAGACCTGCCGTGGGCTGTGTCCGCGGATATCCCGTGTTTCGACCCGGCGGCGTGCGGCGCACTCTCACGGTGATACTTCACTGGACGTCATACACATGGAGAGTGGATGCCGAGTCCTCCGGAATGAAATAGAAGCGCAAGCCGGTTGGGTTCAGCGCCACTGCAAACGGATTCCGAAGGCATCCGTGGCAACGAAGTCTGCGAATGCCTCAACGGCGACCACCGCTAACTGCCAGGCTACGCCGTCAGCGCCGCCAACCCCTCTTCAAAAAGGATGCAACAAATCGAGGTGCGGCTCGTGATCATTGTTCCACCGCCGCAACTCGGTGTCGTCTTTCCGAAAGAGCTTGTCGCGAGAAATGCCTTCGATGTGTCCATCGCAGAAGGCGACATTATAGCGGCCGCTATGCCGTTTGACAGTAGCGGCAATCACCCCCGGGCTGCCCACATAATTGGGACGCTCCACACCGTTCCGTGAATTGATGTCCAACAACGCCATGCCATCGTAACTGTCTTTGTCATACGTATCGCCATACAACAGCTTCATCAACGCCGCCGGCGTCCAGATCAGAGTCGCATCACCCAACGCGATCATGTCGCTCGGCACTCGAACGCGGCTTTCTTCGATCCGCAGCATGGGATTGCGCCCATCTTCGAAAGGACCTTCGATCGCGACCTTGGCTAGAGCCCCACCCAGGCCGAAAATGCTCGGCGTGAATTTCACGCCATTGGCATTGTAACCGTAACTCCCCAACGGCGCCCCATATTCGTTGCCATCCACGGTCATGCCACGGTAATCCGGACAGCGATAGAGTTCATTCGTCCAACTGGAGTCCGTATATGGGCGGAGCGCTTCGTGCCAGAACGTGTTCTCCAGACTTATTCCGGGATCCACGTTGTATACCGGATAATAGCCGTGATCCATCACGTGCAATGTCAGCGCAAATCCCAGCTGTCGAGAGTTATTCTTGCAGACGATATCGTGCGCCTTCGCCTTGGCCGCGCTCAGTGCCGGCAACAAAAGCGACGCCAGAATCGCAATGATGGCAATCACTACGAGCAATTCGATCAATGTGAAACCGGCGCGCCTCGATCCATCCCGGTCGTCCTCTCTCGCTGTCCCGCCCTGTCGCACCGTCAATCCGCTACTCCCGCGCACGTTCCATTCGCCCACGACCGTTGGCGTCGGACAGATCAGCAGTCGCAGGCTTTGAGCACGATGCATTGCCGCCCTTTACCGCAATGAAACCACCCGATAAAAACGACCGGCACCACTGATTCCGTCCGGATCGAACAGGAAGTCATCAGGGGTTTCCGCACCCAGCGTTTGCCAGCTGTCCGCACCCCATCCGCTGGTGGAATATTCAACCCGATAATGCGTAGCGTTCGCCGCTTTGCTCCATTGAATCAATACCCGGCCATTACTCACAGTGACCCGGAGATTAACCACCGGTTGTGGATCCGTGCCGCCCGAATTCCCCTGCTTGTTGGTTTCAAACATCCGAACGAAAGCGGCCGCGCGATCAAAGTTCAGGGGCGGTGGCGCCGACGCCTGGAGTGAACTCATCTGAGCGACGATGCCGCGACCGGGACTCAACCAGTAGTAATTCCGGACGTAGTCCGTTTCAATGTGCTGAAAACCTTCGCCCAAGTCGGCGGCGACATCCAGCACCTGCTCTTCGTTGATCCGGAGCGCGTCAACTAACCCCAGCTCCGGCAGCAAGACCACCCCCCAGGCGTCTGCCGTGAAAGTGCTGCTCCAAGTCGTTTGGAGAAGAAAATCACCACCCAACTCGGGGTCCAGCGAAGGGAATGACGAAATGGTGGTAAAGCTCGTCAGCCAGGTGTCCTGATACGCTATCGTGTCCGGGAAATCGACGACCGGCTGAGAGAAAGGAACCGAAGGCATGCCCGGACTAAACGCCTCTGAATAAAATCCAAATACCTTGCGCCCTACCCCCGGCACTTGCGTGAAGAACGTCCATTCGACATCGTTGCTGGCCTCCACTGTCTTTCGTTCGGCCAAAGTTGCTCCCGGGAAATCCGTCGCTTCCGCCAGACCCAGAGAATCCAAATAATCAAATCGAAACAACTGCTCGGTGGGTCCCTGGGAAAAGTCCCAAAACTGGTCGGCCCCGGGATTTTTGACCAGGTTGCCCACCGCATAGCTGCCGGTGTTCAGCAAGGCATTGAAGTCATTTGCATAGGCCCGATAGTACTGGCCGGCTTCGTTAAACATGTCTCCAGCCCCGATCACTGGGGCTTGCCCTCGAACCATGGGGGCCATGGCCACCACCAACTGCGGATATCAAAATTCGGCGCTTCATACTTACGTCCTCGACTTCATTCGGCCCATTAGGTGCACGATTCGCCCTCGGCCAGATCGGGAGGCGAGTTCGGCCAGACTGCTCATCCTCATTGCTCGAAACCTATTCATTGGCTGGGATTTGGTGAATCTGGCGCCAAAACATACACGGCGAGGACTGCTTTCGCCAGTTCAAACCCCGCACCGCACGGCTCGCCGAAGAATAACCGCCCGCCATCACCCCGCTTCCGGGGAGCCGTTTACCCGTGCCCATGGATCTCGCTGCTCGTCCTCCAGGAATAACCGGTCGATCATCGCCGCCAAATCCTCAATCCCATCATACCCGCTGCCGGTTCGCCGGATCTTCCGGAAACTCCGCTCCAACCCGCGTCGTGTCTCCGTGCCCAACGGGCCCAAGACTTCATGCGGGTCGTCGGTCAGTGCCAGATCTCCCACCATTGCATGACTTCGCATCGCGACCTGCAGCCGGTGATACCGCGCGCGGTTCAAAACGACATAGGGAAAATTCGGGTTCTTCGTGGGACCGGCCACCACTGCCTTTCCCCCCAAAGGCAGGTTCATGATCCGAACGGTGACCAGCCGTCCCGCGGTCCACCAGGCCAGCGACGCCCCAATTCCCGCCCCCAGCACCGCGCCCGCGAAGAAGGACGCCCCGCCGAGGTGTGCGTCTACAAACGCGCCGGTCGCCGCGCCTCCCACAGCGCCGGTAGCCACCAGGTCGCGCCGACTCAGGCCAAAGGCGAGCCAGGTTCGCTCGGCAAACAGATCCTCGCCGACCAAATCCAGCATGGCTTCGCGCCGCGCGATCCGACGGTGTGCATAAGCCGCTTCCACCCGGTCGCGTGCGAGCTGTTCGAACCGGCGCAAATCCGTGCGAAAACGTTCTTCGAGTTCGGGTCGGATGAGTTCCAGGTTGGGTTGAGGACTTACGCGGCACTCGATCCGGTGAGCTAACATCGTCTGGACTGTCTCCGCCACCACCCGGGCTGCCCTCGATCGTCTGGCGGATTGATCGCGTTCGAGGCTGGTCACCGCGTGTTCCAGTGGTTCCCGCCATTCCTCCTTCAATTGGCCGAAGCCGCGCAACAACTCCGTGCGCCTATTGAATTCCGCCATCACGGCGTTGAACACGCGCACGACCCGGAAATACTGGCCCAATGCGCGCTTCCACGCCTCAAGATAATCCGAGGGACCGATGGGATTGATCAACGCCATGCTCGGCTGACCGGTCCACCGCAGGATCTCCATTTCGGGTTCGTATTCCTCGCCGTAGGGGACAGATCCATCCACGACGTACAAAACCCCCGCGCCATTCAAGATCGGAGTAAGCAGCTCGCATTCGTTCGCGAACACCTCCTGTCGTCGGTGAACTTCCACGAAGGTCCGCACCATGTCCGTGTGCAAATCAGCGGTGGTCTCGTGTCGACGCAACCATTCCCAGACCCGTCGCGCACGCTGAAATCCCGGGGTATCCACCAGTGTATACAAAACCTGCCCGTCCACCGCCATCGGATAACTCCGACAATGCCGGGTCGTCCCCGGTTCCGGACCGATTCTCACCGAATCATCTGCGGCCAATGTGGCCACAATGCTGGATTTGCCCTTGTTTGGATGCCCGACCACCGCAAAAATGGGCGATTCCATCAATCCCTCGCCTCCTCCCATGGGATCAATGTCAGACCCGGATCTTCGAGCATTCCCAGCCGCCGTTGCCACATCGTGACGTCTCCTGCCCGTGGCGCACCCATTCCTCCATCGCTTTTCAATCCCAAGAGGATGACGGCCAGCCGTCTCCCGGGACCAGCGCCTCGTCGCAGTTCAGCCAGGAAATCCGTGAACTCCAACATCGGCGGCTCCCACGCCTTGACCATGACAATTACACCCAGATCCGGAGGCTGGAGCGTAATTTGTTTAACAATCATTGCGTCCGCCTCCAATTCTTCCGCCCCTCCAGCCGCAAGCATTTCCACTAATTCACATCCCGGACGCCGCGCAAGTTGTTCCCTGACTTGCGAGATATCCAGCTCCACTCCGCTCCAGTTGATCACCCAGTACCGCCCCCCAGCCAGTGAAGGTTCCACGGACACTTCGCTCGCGGCCACCACCCCGGCCGCCCCTTCCGGATCCGTGGCCCGAGTCGATACCATCTCACTCGTGAGCCGGTCCACCACGCGGTCCACACCTGCCGATCCGGCCAGCGCTCCGTTCACCGCGCTGCGGAACCGCCAAACGGCAACGACGAGGAGAATCGACCTGGGCAAAAGACCATAGGCCACCACACTGGCTACCAAAAACGGCCACCAACCTCCCCACTTGAAAGGGTCCATGCCGCGAGGCGCCCCCGATTGACGATAATACAGGGTGGACTCCAACAATTCCCGCGAAGGGACCGCCTCCGACCACCACGCCCTCCAAGGTCTCGAAATCAGATTCGTGATTCGATGCCCACGATCCACATCAGGCGTGAGCGTCGTGCTCCAGGAGAATGCCAGGTCCGAGAACGTGACCAGATACAACGCTGCGGTTAAGGCCCCGAGATTAAAGCCCACCCCAAACGTCTGGGCCGACATCACCGCACCCCATTTCAGGATGCGCTTGGGCCAACGATCCATCCCTTGCCCCGCGCTCGTCGGAATGACACTCCGGACCGGCTCCGGCAGCCTCCGCGCGAGCCATCGAGTAATCTGTCCCGGAGAAAGCCAGGACAGGATCTCTTGCAACAGGCCCAAGCCCGGGACATACCTCGACCAACGGCCGGGGAGCGACGCAATTGAGAGGAGCAAAAGAAGAAACACCTGGAAGCCCACCAAAACGGCCAAAATATGAACGACGTTCACGGGCCTTCGCCCATCGTAGTCGAATAATACGGAACTCACACCCCAACCCACGCCGAGCCCTGCAAGAAACAATCCCAATAATTGGAGACGAAAGACGACCGCCACCGTGCCCCCGGGGAACCAGTACCCGGCGTCGCGCAACTGATCCAGCCATCGCATCACCAGGCTTGCCCGATCCATCGAGGACGATCCTGGCGGCATCAAGGCACGATCCCGCCGATGCAACTCCGGCTCGGTGCTTTCCACATCCCGCCGCAACTGCACCAGCAGATCCACCGCATACGCCAACCTGGATTCCCTGGCCCCGCCCGAATGCATACCGCGCGGAGTCTCGCGCACCCGGACCATTGAGGCAAGATTCCCCGCCCACCACGTTCCCCCGATGATTTCAAGGAACCTGGACAACCATTGCCGGCGCGATCAAACTCCGCCCATGGCTCTGACACCGTCTACCATGTTGCCGATCGGCACCCCGGCACCCGGATTCACCCTGCCGGATACCAACGGCAAAACCATCAGCCTCGAAGATTTCAAGGAGACCGCCGCGCTGGTCGTGATCTTCATGTGCAATCATTGCCCCTATGTGCAACATATCCGAGCCGGGCTTGCTCGGCTGGCGCGCGATTACCCGTCCCGAGACGTCGGCATCGTCGGCATCAATTCCAACGACGCCCGCAGTTACCCCGCCGATAACCCCGCCAAAATGGCCGCCGAAGTCGCTGCCGCCGGTTACCTGTTTCCCTATCTCTTCGATGAATCCCAGGAGATCGCGAAGGCCTACCACGCCGCTTGCACCCCGGACATCTTCCTGTTCGATCGGGCGCACCGGCTCGTCTACCGCGGGCAATTCGACAGCAGCCGCCCCGGCAACGACATCCCCGTCACGGGCATCGATTTGCGCCAGGCCATCGACGCCGTACTGGCCGGCAAGCCTGTCGCCCCGGATCAGAAACCAAGCATCGGCTGTAACATCAAATGGAAACCGGGCAACGCGCCGGCTTATGCCTGAAAAAGGACGAGCCCCGGCTTGATCCGCTATCCTCACTCATCCGCGGACAGCCGCAGCCCATCCACCGTCATCCTGCCTGTCGCGCCACACAGTCCAATGCGCAAGATCGCCTCCCGTGCCCCCCCTGGAACCAATACCCGTTCTTCGAACCGGCGCCAGCCGAAGGTCCCCAACCAATCCCCCGTTGCCGCGACATCCAGCAACTGGCGATTGGCCCCGTAAAAAGCGATAACCATCGATGCCTGCTCACGCGCCCCCGGCCCCCGTGCAATCGCGTTCCCGGCCACCATGCCCGATAAGACCACCGCGTGATATCGGCGTCCGTCCAACCCGAACGCTTGGGATGCTTCCGCCGTCCGGCTCGGTGAGATGTTTTCAAACGACGCGAAGATCCCGCCATCCGGGGCGTTGGTATCGCTGACCAGAGTCATCTGCCGCTGATGATACCAGCCGGTGGGCCGCGAGATCTTCGGATGCATGTTCTCGAAACTCCCGTTGATCAAGGAAGGCTCAACCGGAGTGGCCGGACTTTCGCGGTCCGGGTGCGCCCGGCCCGTCATCGGTACGAAAACCGTAGGCGCGACCGCCTCTCGCACCAGCTCTCCATTCACCTTCGTGAGGAGATAAAGCAGCTGGTCATAACCGGATCCAATCGGGATAATCATCTTGCCGCCTTCCTTGAGTTGATCGATCAATGGCGGCGGCACCTGCCCCGGTGAACACGCCACAATAATTCGGTCGAACGGGGCTTGCTCCGGCCAGCCCAGGTAACCATCTCCAGTCCGGACATGCACATTGTGCAGACCCAGCCTTTTGAGCGTCGCCTCCGCCCTCCGCGCCAACGCCCTGACAATTTCGATCGTGTAGACCTCCCCCGCCAACCGACTCAACACTGCAGCCTGATATCCCGTCCCGGTTCCCACCTCCAACACCCGATCCTGCAGTCGGAGGTCCAACCGTTCGAGCATGCCCCCAACCATGCTCGGTGGGGAGATGGTCTGTCCATGTCCGATAGGCAGAGCCATGTCGTGATAAGCCATGGACCGAAGCCGCCGCGGCACGAAAAGGTGCCTCGGCGTGCCGCGTAACGCGTCCAACACTCGCCCATTTTCGACGCCCTCATCGCGTCGCAACTCCTCCACCATTCGGTCGCGCGCCAATTCCAACTCCGCAGCCGCAGAACCGAGCTCCGCACCCAGGAGACTCGCAGCGAGGGCCGCTCCTGCCGCCGTGCCAATCAGAACGCGGTTCATGACCAGAGTCTAATCCTGGGGCAGTTCCAGTTCCAGACCAACGAGGAAGCGCCGGGCGAGGGCACCCGGCGCGGGCGTGTAACAACTGCGGGTTGGCGCTTGCGATTATTTGCCAAGTCGCTATTCCTTAACTTCAACAACCAGCCAGATACCATGAAACGAAGAACCTTCCTGCGTATGATGGGTGGCGCCGCCACCGCATCCACCATCGGCATCGATCGTCTCCTGGCGGATTTCAAAGCCGCCGACGATATCTCGAGCCGGGTCTCCGGCCTGCCGCGACGCATCCTGGGCCGCACCAAACAGGAGGTCTCGATCATTACATTCCCGGGTCTTTCCCTCGTGCACGAGGACCAGGAAAAGTCCAATGCCGCCGTCAAACGCATGTTCGATCGCGGGCTCAATTATTTCGATGTCGCACCCGCCTACGGCCGCGACGGTGAATGCGAAATCAAACTCGGCGAGGCCCTCCAACCACTCGAGCGCAAAGATTACTTCCTCGCCTGCAAAACCAAGGCGCGCGATAAGGAAGGGGCCCGACTCGAGCTCGAACGCTCCCTCAAACGACTCAAGACCGACCATTTCGACCTCTACCAACTCCATCACCTCGTCACCGCCGATGAGGTCCGGAGAGTGCTCGGCCCCGGCGGTGCCATTGAAACCTTGGTCGACGCCCGCAAATCCGGCAAGGTGCGATGGCTCGGTTTCTCCGCCCACAGCACCCGTGCCGCCATGGAAGCCATGCGTGGCTTTGACTTCGACACGGTGATGTTCCCCATCAGTTTCGCGGAGTATTACCTGCGTGATTTCGGTCGAGAAGTGATCAAGGAGGCAACGGAGCGCGGCGCTGTGGTCATCGCCATCAAACCGCTGTGCATGGGCGCTTGGCCGAAGGATGTCGAGCGCACCCGAGACTGGTGGTATCGCACAACCGAGACACCGGAAGAAATCAGTCTTGCCCTCCGTTTCTCACTCTCGCTTAAGAATGTCATTACGGGCATACCGCCCTCATTCGTGGATCTCGTCGACAAGTCGATCTCGTCCGCCAACAACTACCAGCCCGCCACCACCGCCGATCAGGCGCAACTGCGCGAACTGGCGACAAAATGCGAGTCCGTCTTCATCCGCGAAGACGAACGCGGAAGCAGCAGCGCCAGCCTGCTACGATCGCCCTATCCCGATCATCCGCAGTCGTGCGGTCCGGAGGCCTGGGCTTAATCCGTATTTTTTGCAGTCTCCTGAATCCAGCCGTCTTGAAGGCCGGGTGCCCTCACCCGGCGCCTCGATCCCGCCATAATGAATTACTGGGTCGCAGGATTACTTTGATTACCGCAAAGATGCGGGCTGTCGTGCGGCATGAAGCCACACCCGCTGCGATTCATCGTTGCGCGCCGAACCGTGCATCCATTTCCTTTTGCACCTCCGCATCCATCCTGATCAGTGGCGGCCAGGGCCGCTTGAAACCCTCCCCGGCCAGCTTCCGGGTCGCGTCGATCCCGAGTTTTGTTCCCACCGCGAACTCGGCAGTGGCATGGTCGAGCACGTCCGCCGGCCCCCTGGTAAAGAGGCTATCGCGTTGAGGATCGGTGTTGGCGCACAGGCGGAACAGGACTTCGCTGGTGTTGTGCACGTTCACGTCATCGTCCACGACCACGATGTACTTGGTGAACATCATCTGGCCCATGCCCCAAAGCCCGTGCATGATCTTGTACGCCTGCATCGGGTAAGACTTCTTGATGCTCACGAAAACCAGGTTGTGAAACACCCCCTCCGCCGGCAGCGCGATGTCCACGATCTCCGGAAAACTAATCTTGAACATCGGCAGAAACAGCTTCACCGACGCCCCGCCGATATAAAAGTCTTCCATCGGCGGAATTCCAACAATCGTCGCCGGATAGACCGCCTCCTTTCGATGGGTGATCGCCGTAATATGAAAAACCGGGTACGGTTCGGGGAGGGTGTAATATCCGGTGTGATCCCCGAACGGTCCTTCGTCGCGTAGTGGCTCCTTCGGATCCACATATCCTTCGATCACGAAATCGGCGTTGGCGGGCACTTCAAGATCGTTCGTCTCGCACTTGACCAGCTCAACCGATTTCCGCCGTAAATACCCCGCCAACAGATACTCATCCAGACCGTCCGGCAGCGGTGCGGTCGCTACAAATGGATATATCGGATCGCCCCCGAGAAACACGGCCACGGGCATTCGCGTGCCGCTCTCATAATATTGCCGGCCATGCCGGGCGCCGACCTTCTGCAGTTGCCAATGCATCCCCGCGCTTCGAGCGTCGTACACCTGCATCCGGTACATCCCGACGTTGCGTTCCCCGGTGTCGGGATCGCGTGTCACCACGCACGGCAATGTTATGAACCGTCCCCCATCCAGCGGCCAGCACCGCAGGATCGGAAGTTCCAGCAACGTCGGGCAATCTCCCTCAAAACTGGACGGTTGTTGCCAGTCGGGCGCCGACGGCCAGGGTTCGATTCGCGATTCCGCTTCGTCAAATCGATGCCGCACTTCCTTGCAGGTCCCCGTCTTCACCCGTTTCGGTTTCGCATAGCGCAAATCCAGAGCGGTTCCCAACAGCCGGATCGCATCCCGGAACGACGTCGGGGGCTTGGCCTTCATCAACGCGCCCAACTCCGTCGCCACGGCTTCAACCGATTCCGCATCCAATGCAAGGGCCATCCTCTTCCACGATCCCAGGGTATTGATCGCCACGGGAAAAGGGCTGACTCTTCCGTTTACGCTGGGTTTCTCGATCAGCAACGCACGCCCGCCCCCCGCTGATTTCATCTCGCGATTCGCCAATGCCGTGATTTCCAACTCGGTGGCCACGGGTTCGCGAATGCGAACGAGCTCGCCTGCGGTATCGAGCTCTTCGATGAAATCAGCAAAAGATTCATACGCCATAGCGCCCTCAGGGTAACACCTCCGTCGCCCCGGGCAATACCGCTCCGCAGACGCGTGACAATCAATAATTGGCCACCGGGCCGGTTAATTGTTCATTGCCCGTTGATGGCGAATTGGAGTAACAAAAGCCGCTAGCCCCATGAAAACACTTTCTCGCCGCCATTTCGTCCGCACCGCTGCCGCCCTCGCTGCCCCCTCCCTCATCCCTGCCCGTCTCCTCGGCGCCAAAGCCCCCAGCAACCAAATCTCCGTGGGTTTCATCGGCACCGGCGACCACGGCACTACCTGGAACCTTCGCCGCTATCTGAATTTCAACGATGCCCGGGTGCGCGTGGTGTGCGATGTCGATGGCGGGCGAATGCGCCATGCCAAGGAAATCGTCGATGCCCAATACCGGGACCAGGATTGCGCAACAACCCGGGATTTCCGGGAGGTCCTCGCGCGCGATGACATCGACGCGGTCATGATCTCCACCCCGGACCATTGGCACACCCTCATCAGCGTCCTCGCCCTCCGCGCCGGCAAAGATGTCCAATGCGAGAAACCCACCCTGACCATCGACGAGGGTAAGATCCTCGTCGATACGGTCCGACGATATAACCGGGTCTTCCAGACAAGCACCGAAGATCGTTCCGTACCGGTTTATCATCGGATGGCCGAACTGGTACGTAATGGGCGCATCGGACGGCTCCAGAGAATTGAGGTCATCCTTCCCAAACAACCGAACGTACCCGGCGATCCGACGCCGCAACCGGTTCCGCCCGACCTCGATTGGGAAATGTGGCTCGGGCCCGCCCCTTTCGCTCCCTATACCAAAGACCGCGTCCATTTTAACTTCCGTTGGATTTGGGATTACTCGGGCGGGATCCTCTGCGACTGGGGTGCGCACCTCTTCGACACGGCGCAATGGGCCAATGACACGGAACGCAGCGGACCGGTGGAAATTTCGGGTTCGGGCAACTTCTGGGAAGGCGGTCTTTACAACACGGTAAAGGATTATGATCTCAATTACCGGTACGAAAACGGAGTGGTGATGACCTGCAAGCCCGGCAACCCCAGCATCAAATTCATCGGCGCCGACGGCTGGCTTGGAAATGCGGGATGGCTGGCCCCGATCGAGGCCAGTTCACCCGAAATCCTCAAGACCACCATCGGCTCCGATGAAATCCACCTGCGCACCAATCCCCAGGGCGAGCACCGTGATTTTCTGGATTGCGTTCGGACCCGAAAGGACCCGTATTTCCCCGTCGATATCGGTCATCGGGTCTCCACCATCTGCCACCTGGCGAACATCGCGCTCAAGCTCGGGCGGAAACTCAACTGGAATCCGGGAATCGAGAGGTTTGAAAACGATCCCGCCGCCGACGCGATGTGTTCGCGAACCCTGCGTAGTCCCTGGACTCTGGCTTGAATCCGATCCCCCGCAAATGACCCCATCCCTGGGTCCGCAGTTCTGCTCTGCGAACTCTGCCACATTGCAGGCGCGCAACGCACGTATCCGCCCGGCAGCAGGCGGACTGGACTCTCAGTCCAGCCGTTTCACCTGGATGTTGCGATAGCGAATGGTGCTGTTTGGATCATGCCCCTGCAGGGCAAACGTCCCTTCGCTCAGCTTGCGCGTGAAATCATTGCCCTCCTGCACGCCCCTCGGTTCGATATACTCAAAAAGCCGTTCGCCATTGATCATGACTGTCACACTCCGTCCCTTCACGATGATTTCTTGCGTCCACCATTCCCGGTCCGGCGCCGCCGCACGCCCAATGTTCACCAGGCCATAAAGACTCCCCGTTTTTATCCAGTCGGTGTGCGTGGCATTCACCTGACACTCGAAACCGTACTTCGGCCAACCCCTCTCCTGATACCGGGTGTGAAAATAAATCCCGCCGTTCGATCCCGGCTCCGTCATCACCTCGACTTTCAGGTGGAAATTCACGAACGGCTTCTCGTCCCCGACATAGAATAAATGACAACGGTCGCCATGCGCCACAAATGCCCCGTCCTCGATCTTCCAGGTATCGGGATTCTCCGTCGCCTTTTTCCACCCATTGAATGTCTTTCCATCCATTAAGGAGACAAATCCATTGCTTGAATCCGCCCCCATAACCAGGGTCGAAGAGGCTGCCAAAACCAGTAAACATCGGGAAATAGATTTCATGGGGGAAAAGCTTAATCCCGCGGACTGCCCGTTCCAACACCCAAAAACTCCAAATTGCCTTCTTCGATTCGAACCTCCCCCTTTCGCTCCCCTTCCAACGCGGTCCCGAATGAGCCAGACAAACGGAAACCCCGCCCAAGGAGATGATCTCCATGAACGGGGCAATATTCAGCGAATTGAATTTCTGATTAAGGATTCGGATTTGTCGGGGGCGGGGTCTGCGGATTCAATTGATCCCGATCCGAATCCCGGTGTTGTCCCGGCAATTGCCCGGCGTCGGGCTGGGTCTTGTCGGCCGGCCATTGGTCCGGATGAGCACTCCCATCATTCTCCCAAAAAGGCTGCGCCCCCCAGGCCGATTCCTGAAGCGCCGGGTATGTCGATGAATCGAATCCCTTGGCAGCCTTCAGTTTTTCTTTGCTGGCGTTCATCGTGAGATAGTCAGCATCCCCGGCGCCCTGCAGAATGTAAACTGGAACTGCGACCAATTTCTCGCCCAAGCCGAGCAATCCACCGCCCGCATCCATGACGGCGTAAGCCACCTTGCCCTGGTTCAAATCAATCACGATGTCCTTAATTGTGCCAAGATCCTCACCCTGAGGATTCTGAACCTTCATACCGATGAGCTCACTTGCCTTGTTGATCTTCTGAGGCTTGGACGTCGTCCCCAAATCGGGGCTTTGAGCGTCCTGGCTGCGATAGGCCTTTTGCAGGCTACGGGAGTCCTTGGTGTCCTGGTTATTATCGACGGCTTGCGCCGACGCCAGCGAGGTTATCGCGAGCGTCAGGACCGTCGTAACGGTTGGAATCAATCGGTTTGTCATTTTCATAGGCTTTTTGGTATCCGTTTCGCTTGTTGATTCAATGCCGGTTAAGGGATCGATCCCTCCCGGGCAAGTGGAATGATCTCCACTTACGTTGCACCAATGCCAGATGTATAGAACCACCGCAATCGGACCCAACGCTGATTCAAGCTTACGGATTTTGCCGAAGGGAACCCCCGGTTCCCACCCCGCGTGCCCTGCAGATTTCCTCCGCCGCCACTTCCTCGCTGCTTGCGCCGTCACGATCCTGGCTTCGCTATGCGTTCCGGCCCACGCCGATCCGATGGCCGTTTTCGGAACGGCCGCCGCCTTGACTCCCGAAATATTCATTCATCATTTTTCGGATTTTACTTTCGAACTGGGCCAGAAACTCCAACCCCCCGAACGATTCCTCGCGCGAAAGAAAGGGGACTGTGATGATTTTGCGAGTCTCGCCAGCTCACTGCTCAGCCGGTGTGGCTATCATACTAAATTGGTGGTTGTCGTTATGCCCCCAGGGATCCACGTAGTTTGTTACGTGAAAGAGATCTCCGGTTTCCTCGATTTCAATTCCCGGTCCAAGGCCAATCCGGTGGTGCGTTCCGGGGCTGATCTCGAAGACATCGCTGCAAAGGTCGCGGTTGATTTCAGATCAGACTGGCTGACCGCCTCAGAATTTGTGTACCTGTCCGGTTCGCGTCATTTTCTGAACACCGTCTTTCGTTGAGAACATGAACTCCGGAGACTCCACTGGTTCTCAGACTTCCCGAGCGAGCATCTGCGCTCCTCATTGACCGGGCCAGTGCCAGGGGCTCACTTTTGCCCTTGCGCAGGAGATTGCGCCTTCTACTCTTCACCCTAGGACTCATGGAACGAGACTCCTTAGACCGGCTCATGAATTTGGTGGCGGTGTTTATCGCGATCGCTATCCCCGCCTCCGCATCGGAGCCGGCGCGGCCGCTCCGGCTCGTCACCTACAATGTCTGGAATGGATTCACGGAAAGGCCTGAGCCGCGTCGGGAGGAGTGGCTGGCCTGGATGGCCAACCAGCGCCCGGATGTGGTGGCGCTCGAGGAGTTAAACGGTTACACCCCCGAGAAACTGGCCGCCGACGCCAGCACCTGGGGTCATGCCTATTCCGTTCTGTTGAGAACGAATGGTTTCCCGACGGGTTTGACATCCCGCACTCCAATCACCGAGGTGCAACGGATCCTGGAGGGAATGCATCATGGTTTGATGCGAGGCAAGGTTCGCGGGATTTATTTTTTTGTCATTCACTTTCATCCCAGCCGATACGACCGCCGCATCGAGGAGGCGCGGCGTTTGCTCGAAGAAATTGACCGCCTGTCTGAACCCAATCCGCGAATCGTCATGGCCGGAGATTTCAACGGGTTTTCCCCCGCCGACCGGGCTCACTACGAGGCCGATCCCGCACTGGAACCGTTCTTTCGGAAGCTCGACGAGCAGGATCCGGATTCGAAGAACCTGAACGCAGGCAAGCTCGATTACGGCGGGATAGCGGAGATCCTGCATGCCGGCTATGTCGATTTGGAGGCGCGGTTCCACCCCTCAACCGCGCCGTTTTCCGGAAGTTTTCCCACGGAATTGCGCCGGAATGAGGATCTGGGCACCGACCGGCGCATTGACTATGTGTTCGTCAGCCCGAACCTCGTCGGAATCGCCCGGTCCGCCACTATCGTGCGCGACCGGTCGACGGCAAAAATATCCGATCATTATCCGTTGGTGGTGGACTTCGAAGTTCCCTGAACCGGGCTTGGTTGGACTGGAGCTGCGGGAGGTCCGCGGCTGGACGCAACGGTGATATGGACCGGACTTCCGCAAAAGTGAAGTCGTTCAAACGCCAGGGGATCACCATCCTCGTATTGGTCGTATTGCTTGGCGCGTATTACGCCCTGGTGGTGCCGGCACGACGGGCCGACTTCATTGACCGCAACTTTCGGTTGCTGGCCGAAATGAGCGCCCAGATCAGCGCCACGGTGAATAATCTGGGCAATTCCCTTTCCCATGCCGCCAATCCCAATCGCGATTGGATTCAGACGCTCCAACCCGGGTCGAGCCCAATCCTGCAGGCGATCAAAGCCGCCCACTCAGCGGCGACGAGCCCTTCCGAGAACGGCCTGGATCAGATCATCGAGCATATCCAGTCGGCGATCCAGTTGGTCCCAAACCTTGAGTTGGTAGGTCCGTTGACGACCAATGTGTTTTCAGCCGTACCCGCGGAGGCGATATCCGGAGTTTGTCTCGGGGTGCGGACGCTGCGTAATTCCAACTGGCTGGAGCTGACCTATTCCGGGGCGGCTCCGGAAGGAACCCCTCTCTTTCTCACTCTGAAGGCCCGCAGTGAACTCCACCGGTTAATCGCCCCGATTGTCAGTCGGCCGGAGTTCGACAATGTGTTGGTGATCGGTCCGGACAAGAACGTATTATTTCAACGGTCGCAAACCAGGCTGCAATTGCATCGGTTGGAAGTGCCGACGGATCAATCCAGCCAAACGAACCTGAACCATCTCGCGGGCGCCGCGTATACGTTGTTCACTCAACCTGTGCAATTGCTGCCCATGTGTTCCGAGCCGGGTACACCGGTGGAATGGGTCGTCTGCGGTCTGGTCCGGGCGGATCGACTGCGCCAGGAATCCAGGGCGGTCAATTACACGTTGGTGGTTCTATTTCTGTTTCTCACCCTCCTGCTCATCGTGAGCTGGCCCTTGCTTAACGTGTGGTCGATGGGACCACAAGGCAGCCTGGGGTCGGGCGACTTGGTTTTACTGGCGTTTTCCACGCTGACCACGAGCGCCCTGCTAACGCTACTGGTTATCGACCTTTATGCCTATTTCCGCATGGAGGCGAAGCTCGATGCCCAGGAGCGGACGCTGGCCGGCGATCTCGTGCAGCATTTCAAAGAGGAATTGCGCGCCGCGGCGAGACAACTGGACGCTCTGAACGGGCGAGTGCTCGACCCGAACAATGCCGTGAACCAGGTCCATTTGCTTGCCAACCCGCAGGCGCTCCGGCTCGACGGCGACGACCCCGATCCTTACCCCTATCTCCAAATGGTGTTCTGGACCGATCGCGCCGGCCGACAATTGCTCAAGTGGACCGTGCAATCGAATAACACCCCGCTGATCAACATCAGCCGGCGCGATTACTTCAGGCAATTGATGGAAGACCGGCCCTGGATATTGAGCCTGCAGGACGGGTCCGGCAACGCCGAGGCACGCCGGGTTCCCTTCAGTCTGGAACCGGTCTACTCCCTCAATACTGGCGAGTACCTGGCGATCTTTTCGATGTTTCCCCCGGACGAAACCGAGCTTATCGCATCCATGGACATGCGGTTGCTCTCGTTCGGCAACCCCGTTCTGCCGTCCGGCTATGGCTTTTGCGTCATTGAAAACTCCGGGAGGGTCCTCTTCCATTCCGATGAACAGCGCAGCCTGAGGGAGAACTTCTTCGAAGAATGCAACCAGGATCCCAGGCTGCGCGCCGCGGTGTATGGACGGCACACCGCCGCATTCGACACCCAATACGCGCAACGGCCCCACAGCGTCGTCGTCACGCCTATTCCGGAATTGCCTTGGTCCCTGGCCGTCTTTCGGGAAGAACAGTATTTGAGCACGGCGCAGATCGAAGTGGTTTCGATTTCCCTGGTGCTCTTTCTATCCTACGCCACCTTGCTGGCAGCGCTATTTGGGGCGTTCTATATCTTCCAATCCGGCAGTTATCTCGAGTGGCTCTGGCCGGACCACGACCGCCTGGGCACATATCGTTTTCTGGCCATCCTTTATCTGGTCCTGTCGACGGTCTTTCTCCTGTTCATCCTGTCCCCGGCCAATCCATGGTGGGTGCTTCTGCTCACTCCAGCGTTTCCTACGGCGTCGCTCATCCTCGCCTACCGGGCTTTGCGACAAGGTTGGCCCACGACCCCAAGATGGCGGGCGCTCATGCAACAACTGCGATTTCCGGGCCGCCACCGCACTGGCTACGTCGCTTGCATGGGATTACTCCTCGCGCTGACCAGCGTGCTGCCGACGGTGGCGATTTTCAAACTGGTGTTCGAAAGCGAGCTCCGCCTGCTCATCAAACAAACCCAACGGGATCTCGCCAGGGATCTGGAAACCCGCGCGCAACGGATCTGGCGGGATCTCGACGGTCTTTTACTGCCGGGATGGCATACTCCTCCGGCGAACCCGGATCCCGAACGCAATGCCCTCTATGAACGACGATGCGCCAATGACTGGGACATTTATTCCGGCTTTTTCTTCGGCAGCACCAACGGCCTCCACTCCGCCGAGACCGCGCCACCGCGTGCGCGCCGTGGCAACTTCAATGATTTTCTGGCCCGCTTTCGGCCACATTACAATGATTTGGATGTGCAAACGCGCAGTGTGACTTCGGATGGTGCCGCCGACTCGAGGTGGTGGTGGATCCAGTCAAACGGTTGGCTCGTCCTGCATCGGGCGGATTTTTATGATCCCGTGAACCACGAGGCTCCCACCCTCGCCATCGGTACCGCCCTGCCCGGTTTGCCGATTCCCACCGTGCCCTGGGCGGCGGGCCTGCTGAGTTTGTCGATCGTCCCGTTCTTTGTGGCCTATCTCATCGGAACAAAGGTGTTGTTGTTGGGACTCGATCCGCCAGGCGCCGTGTCGCCATCGGTCTGGGGTCCAGGCAAATACTTGCTCCTCGGCCCGCCGCGCACCGGCAAGAGCGAGTTTTTGAGCGGTACCCATTTCACGGGGCTCCATGCGCGCGCCTGCCGCCGGCTTGATTTGCGCCGCCTGGCCGATCGCGAGCTTCTGGACCCGAGCCGGCAGGACGAACTGCTTGGCAATCCCGACCAGTCAATCGTGGTGGACCACCTCGAATACCACTTGGAAGATGCGCCGTTCAACCGGCGCAAACTCCAGTTCCTTCAGCGGCTCCTCTTTGATGAGCAGCGGACGGTTGTCGTGGTATCGAATGTCCACCCATTGCATTTCTCGATGGACCCGCCGCCGGGCCCGCATGCGACACCGGGATCCGGACCTTCGCTCGATTGCGAAGGCTGGCGGGAGGTCCTGGAGACCTTTAAACCCATCTACCGCGATGCCCGGGAAGCCGACGGGGTTCCCCCCACTGACGACGGAGAAACGTCTCAACTTGCGCGGGTGTTATATCGGGCGCTTTGGCTGACGTGTTCACCGGACGAGCAGGAGGTGTTGCAGGAGGTGGCCCAGCGCCGCCTGATTAACAACCAAAACCCGGATCTGCGGAACTTGCTCGGCCGCGGACTGCTCCGGCGCGAGCCCCGGCTCCTGGTTTTCAACCCTTCATTCCGGAATTTCGTTCTGGTCAATTATCGGCCCACAGCCGCAGTCCTCCACCGTCAAGGTCAAACGAACTTGTGGCAATCCCTCAAGGGTCCGACGGCGACAGCGCTCATCATCATCGCCTGCTTCTTCTTCTTCACTCAACAGGATCTCTGGAACCAGAGCATCGCCTTCCTCACGGCGTTCGTCACTGGCATCGGCGTGCTTTCCAAGGGGTTCGAACTCTTTCACCGGGACAGATTGCAGCATCAGGCGGAACAATAGCCGTCCACCCTGACTACCTTTCGCCTGTGCTGACCGCACCTGGAAAGGCAAGCCCAATTTGATCCCATGCCAAGGATTCTCTGGTCGAACCCAAATTGTGCCGCTTGCCACACCCCACTCCTTGGCGTATGAGATTGCGCCCATCAGCCCGGGCGGACTCGAAAGAACGCTTCGGTCGGAAATGAAAGTCCAGCTCGACCTCAAGATTCATGCGCAGCCTGACGATGCGACCTGCGGGCCGACCTGTCTGCACGCCCTCTATGGCTACTATGGCGAGCCTTTGCCACTCGAGAAGGTTATCGCGGAAGTACCCAGCCTTCCCGGCGGGGGCACGCTCGGGGTCATGCTGGCCTGTCATGCGCTGCGTCGCGGTTTCCATGCTCAGATCTATTCCTACAACCTCCACTTGTTCGATCCCTCCTGGTTTGGCACTGCCGCCTCGGAGCTCGCAGGGTTCCTCCAGGCCCAGCGCAACTACAAAAAGGATCCCCGGCTTCACGCCGCCACGGCCGCTTACCTCGAATTCCTGCACCTCGGCGGTGAGGTCGTGTTTCAAGACCTGACCCAACCGCTGCTCCGGCGCTTTCTGAAGGGCGGGCACCCAATCCTCACGGGCCTCAGCGCGACCTATCTTTACCACTGCGCGCGCGAGTGCGGCCCGGGCTCGGTATACGATCCCATCCGGGGCGAGCCGATGGGGCATTTCGTGGTTCTCTCCGGTTATGACCGCATTGAACGAACGGTATTGGTTGCGGATCCGCTGCGGCCGAACCCGGTTTCCGAATCGGGTTATTACCATGCCCCGATCGACCGGGTTATCGGCGCGATTCTGCTGGGGATCGTGACATACGACGCCAACTTGCTGATCCTCGAACCTCGTTGACAGTCATCTTCTCTTTGCCCCGTGAATATTCTCATTGTGGTTAACAATCCGGATGAGTGGCCCTTGCGGGTGCCGGATGTGCAGGTCGTGTCCGCCCGCGATTATTTGTTGGAACCGCATTACGCGGAGATGGACAACGCCAAAGTCTTCAACTGCTGCCGATCGTACCGTTATCAAAGCCTGGGGTATTACGTATCGCTGCTCGCCGCGGCGCGCGCGCACAAACCCATCCCCAACATCTCCACCATCCAGGACATGAAATCCCAGACCGTCGTTCGGCTGATGTCGGACGAATTGGAGGAACTGCTGCAACGCAGCCTGTCGGAGATTCGATCGCCTCGGTTCACGCTGAGCATCTACTTCGGAAAGAACGTCGCCAGCCGATATGACACCCTGAGCGGTCAGCTCTTTAAACTCTTTCAGGCGCCGTTTGTGCGCGCCGAGTTCGTGCACGGTGAACGTTGGACCCTCCAGAGTATCGGTCCCATTGCCACCCGGGATATTCCGGACGCCCATCATGGTTTCGTCGTCGAGGCCGCCACTCACTATCTTGCCGGCCGAGGCCCGGTACGTGCACCGCGACAGGTCGAGAGGTATGACCTGGCCATCTTGTTCGACCCCGGCGCCGAGGATTTGGCATCGGACGCGCCGGCCATCCAGAAATTTGTGAAGGCTGCCGCCCGAATCGGCATTCATTCAGAAATCCTGGATAAGGAGGATTACGCACGAATCGCGGAATTCGACGCCTTGTTCATTCGTGAAACCACAAGTGTGAATCATCACACGTTTCGCTTCTCCCGCCGAGCGGTGGCGGAGGGGCTGGTTGTCATGGATGATCCCGAATCCGTGCTGAAATGCACCAACAAGGTTTACCTGGCAGAGCTTCTGAATCGCAAAGGGGTCTTGAGCCCCCGCAGCTTGATTGTCCATCGCGACAATATTGAAGAAATCGTCCCCCGGCTTGGCCTCCCCTGCATCCTCAAAAAGCCCGATGGCGCATTCTCCCAGGGTGTGGTCAAAGTGGATGCCCCGGAGGATGTCGTTCGCGTCACCCAGCTGATGCTTGAGGGTTCCGAACTGGTCATTGCCCAGGAATTTCTGCCCACTACTTTTGACTGGCGCATCGGGGTGATCGATCGACGCCCCCTCTATGCCTGCCGCTATTTCATGGCCCCCAAACATTGGCAAATCATCCGGCGCGACCTGGATCGGCCGGTCGATTATGGACGGGTGGAGACCCTCCCGATCGAGCTCGCCCCCACCCAGGTAGTACGCAACGCCGTCAAAGCCGCAAATCTTATTGGCGACGGCCTCTACGGCGTCGATCTGAAGCAGATCGGTCGTCGCTGTTATGTCATAGAGGTGAACGATAATCCTACTCTTCAGTCGGGCATCGAAGATTCCATCCTCAAAGACGCCCTCTACGATCGCATCATGGAAGTCTTCCTGCGACGGCTGGAACATCGGCGACAAGGATTGCCCTCATGACGCACCTTAGCCCACCCCTCCCGCTGTGGGCCGGCATCGGGCTTGAACTTGAATACATGATCGTCGATGCGGATACGCTCTCGGTGCGGCCCATCGCCGATTCCCTGATCCGGGAGGCCGCCGGCGGATTCCAGTCCGACGTCGAGCGCGGCCCGATGGTGTGGTCCAACGAACTTGTCCTCCATCTGATCGAGATCAAGACCAACGGACCCGTGCCACGATTGACCGGGTTGGGACCCTTGTTCCAGGAACAGATTCGCGTCATCAATGGTTACCTGGCTGCCTTCGGGGCCAGGCTCATGCCGTCGGGCATGCATCCCTGGATGGACCCGGCCGCCGAGACCCGCCTCTGGCCCCACGATTACGCGGAAGTCTACCAGGCGTACCACCGGATCTTCGGCTGTGAATCCCACGGTTATGCCAACCTTCAAAGCATGCACCTCAACTTGTCCTTCGCCAATGATGCCGAGTTCGGCCGGTTGCATGCCGCAACCCGTGTCCTTTTGCCCCTGTTGCCCGCGATTGCCGCCAGTTCGCCATTCGCGGAACGACTTCATCACGGCTGGCTCGATTATCGGCTCGAAGTCTACCGCCACAACGCCGATCGAATACCTTCCATCGCCGGGCGACTCGTTCCCGAACCCGTCTTTACCCAGGCGGATTACCATCGCGATATTCTCAAGGTCATCCACCGCGACATCGGCCCATTCGATCCCGAACGTCAATTACACGAGGAATTCCTCAATGCCCGCGGCGCGATCGCCCGATTTAGCCGCGGCAGCCTCGAATTGCGACTCCTCGATGTCCAGGAGTGTCCGGACGCAGATCTGGCGCTCGCTGGTCTGGTTATCGCCGTCCTCCGCCTGCTGGCCGAAGAACGCTGGAGCTCCCTCGCCAAGCTCAAGGCCGCGTCCACCGACACCCTCGAACGCATCCTGATCCAGACCATGCGACTCGCGGAAAAATCGATGATCGACGATCAGGACTTCCTGCGGCTGCTCGGCTGGCACGGTCAGATCCCCTGCCCGGCCCGAGCCCTTTGGGAGCACCTGGTGGAAGCCGCACTATCGACGGCTTCTTTTGAGCCGAAAACAACCGAAATCCTGAGACACGTCTTGTGCCAGGGTCCACTGGCCCGGAGACTCCTGAGGGCGGCAGGCCCCAACCCGGGCTCAGCCCGATTAAAAGCCACCTACGCCCGGCTGTGTGATTGCCTTGCCGAAGGGCGGCTCTTCGACAGCCCGATTCATGATCGCAAATACTCTCACTGTTAAGTTGGCCTCCATGGCCTTCTTGAATTACTTTCCCCAATTAGATGCGCGCCCGGGACCTATTATTGGACCGATGCCGACTGCTGGTTTTGCGGCGGACAGGCTTGGCTGCCGTCTCCGGATCCTCCAGGACTGGCTCACACCACCCTGAGAACTCGATCGCGAGGGATCCCGAATGGCACCACCATGGGCGGCCTACGAAAGATCTGCCGGAATCCCTGTCGCGTTCGCTTTCAATAAACCTCCAACCACGAACACTCCGGTCCCGGCCGCACGTTGGGAGTCGGGCCGCAATTCCAAATTTATGAAAATGAACCGACGCGATTTCCTGAGGACCTCTGCCGCCGCGAGTCTCGCCCTGAGTTCAATCTCGATTCTGGGCGCCGACCAGCGCCGCTACCGGACTGCGATCATCGGCACGGGATGGTGGGGTATGAACATATTGGGGGAAGCCATGGCTTCCGGGGAATGTCAGGTTGTGGCGATGTGCGACGTGGACAACCGGCTGCTCAATCCGGCTTGGGACAAAGTCAAGCAGCTCACGGGAGAAAACCCGCAACGCTATCGGGATTACCGGGAAATGCTGGATCGCGAGAAACCCGAGATCTGTATTGTGGCAACGCCTGATCATTGGCATCCGCTGCAAACCATCGCCGCCGTGAAGGCCGGGGCCCATGTCTACGTCGAGAAACCGATCAGCCACACCATCAAAGAAGGCCGCGCCATGGTGGAGGCCGCTCGTGAAACCGGACGCGTCGTCCAGGTCGGCACTCATCGCCGCGTCTCACCCCACAACATTTCCGGCCGCGATTTTCTGCGCTCCGGCAAGGCGGGCAAAATCGGCATGGTCCGCGCCTTCGTCAATTATGGCGGCGGTCCCGAGACGCCCCTGCCGAATTCCGATCCGCCGAAGGAACTCGATTGGGAATTGTGGTGCGGTCCGGGCCCGCTGCGGCCGTTCAACGGCGGGACGGATCTTTCGAATCCCTGGCGTGGTGCGATCCATCCCCGGGGATTTCGGAACTACCTGGATTACGCCAATGGCACGCTGGGGGACTGGGGAGTCCACTGGATGGATCAGATCCTGTGGATCATGGACCAGAAATGGCCGCGGAAGATCGCGTCCTATGGGGGACGTCCGATCAAAGGGCCGCCCATTCTCACCAAGGCTCTGCAGACTACGGATGCGCCGGACCACCAGGTGGCACTTTACGAATTCGACGGCCTGACGGTAACCTGGGAACACCGCCAGTTTGCCGGCAACAATGCCGAGAAAGGCGAGAATGTGGGGTGTTACTTTTACGGCACCGAAGGGATCTTTCACCTGGGTTGGCAAAAGGGCTGGACCTTTTACCCGGAAGACAGTCGCAAAGAGCTCCTGCATGAGGATCCCCAACTGCACGAGCCGGACCAACAAAACATCAAAGAGCTCTGGGCCGATTTTCTCCAGGCGATCCAGCTTGGGCGCCGTCCGGTTTGCGACATCGAGGAAATCTACTACTCCACCAATGTGAGTTTGCTGGGTATGCTGGCCTACAAGTTGGGCCGGAGCATCGCCTGGGATGGGCACAAGGAGGAAGTGATCGGCGATCGGGAGGCCAATCGCATGCTCCGTCGGGATTACCGGAAAGGGTATGACTACCCCAAGGTGTGAGGCCCCTCACATGGAGGGCAGCCGCATCCGATAGCGGGTGGGCGACATCCCCAGGATGCGCTTGAAGACCCGGTTGAAGTGCGTCAGCGACTGGAAGCCAACCTCGTAGGCAATCTCGCTCACCCGCAGATTGCGGTTGAGCAGCAGGTTCTTGGCTTTCTCCACTCGCACTCGGGATACGTAATCCGTGAAGTTCAGACCGGTAAGCCGTCGAAAGATCTTACAAAAATAGAAGGTGCTGGTGTTTACGGCCTTGGCCACCTGGGCCAGGCTAAGATCCTCCGCCTGATGGGCCGCGATGTATTCCTTCGCCCGCACGATCACCGGCGGTTCGGTGTGTTGCTGCTGAACAAAGATCTGATTGCTGATCAGTGAGAGGTGCTGTGCGAAGATATTCAGCAGCCGCACCAGGTGACCATGTTGCCGGCGCGGCACGATTTTGCTTTCCAGATAAACGCGCCGGAGATCCTCGCGGGATTCGGCCATGCCCCAGCGCTGCGCCAGTTGATACACCCGTTCGAACTGCGCCACGGAAGGCCGTTTTTGGAAAACCTGTCCGATCTGTAGAAACCCGATCACCTGATCACCCATTCGCACCGGCACCGCCGTCTCGCTCAGCCCAAACGCGCACGTCACCGTCTGTGGTTCAAATCGGCATAAATCCGAGAGGCGCTGCTGAACTTGCAGGCAATTCGCACAGGCCCGGCTTTTCTGGGCGACTAACGCGCAAAACTCGTTCTCATTCCGATGCCCGTGGTAGGGAAGTTGCCAGGATTCCACGGAACGCAAGGCCACCGGCATCCCGGTGGCCTCCGTGAACGACCGTTCGTAATCCTGGTAAAGTGGCGAGTGAATCAACGCCTCGATCAATTGCTTGTGATCGTTCGCTGATGCGTTGCCTTGGGGAGACGGCATATTCACATTTTGCCTACGATGATGCCAAAATAGGCAAAGCGTCCGTCGACTGCAAGACGGGAACCGGGAAATCTAACGGCCGACAAATGAAGCCGATAAGTGTCCTCCGCGGACCGGCGCGGGCACCGTGACGTTCGTCACGGCCACGCGAATCCGTCAAGCGACCGTGATTTCGGGATCGAGGTAAACGTCTTGAATCAGGTTGAGCAGTTTGATCCCCTCCTCCATCGGTCGCTGAAAGGCCTTCCGCCCGGAGATGAGTCCCATGCCGCCGGCACGCTTATTGATGATCGCCGTGCGCGCGGCGTCGGCAAAATCATTCTTGCCGGATTCGCCGCCGGAATTGATCAAGCCCGCGCGGCCCAGGTAACAATTGATGACCTGGTACCGTGTGAGATCGATAGGATGATCCGAGCTGAGTTTCGAATAGACGAGTTCGTGGGTCTTGCCAAATTTTTCCAGAGCCCGATAGCCGCCGTTGTTAACCGGTTGTTTTTGTTTAATGATGTCCGCCTGGATCGTGACCCCCAGATGGTTGGCTTGCCCCGTTAAATCCGCGCTCACATGGTAATCCTTGTCCTGCTTGAATGCCGGATTGCGCAAGTAACACCACAACACCGTGGCCATTCCCAGCTCATGCGCCCGATCGAATGCCCGGCTTGTCTCGATGATCTGGTGGTGCGACTCCTCGGAGCCGAAGTAAATCGTTGCCCCCACCGCTGCGGCCCCCATATTCCAGGCCTGCTCCACCTGGCCGAAGTAAATCTGATCATACGTGTTGGGATAACTCAGAAACTCGTTGTGATTGAGTTTGACCAAAAACGGTATCCGGTGGGCGTATTTTCGGGATACCGCCCCCAGTACCCCAAGGGTGGAGGCCACGGCGTTGCAGCCTCCTTCCAACGCCAGCTTCACGATGTTTTCCGGATCAAAATAAACCGGGTTCGGCGCGAAGCTCGCCCCGGCCGAGTGTTCAATTCCCTGGTCCACCGGCAGAATCGAGAGGTACCCGGTGCCCGCCAATCGCCCATGGTCGAAGATGGATTGCAGACTGCGCAAGACCTGGGGCGGGCGGTCGGAAGGTGCGAATACCTGGTCCACGAAATCGGGGCCGGGTAGATGAAGCTGCTCTTTGGGAACGGTTTGACAATGGTGTTCGAGCAGGGTTTTGGCGCTGCCTTCCAATAGTTTTAGTATTTCAGTGTTCATAGCATTAACCGCAAATCGCGCGCTTAATAATCGAAGCGAGTCCCGCTCATCGATGACCAAACCCAAAGAAATGGGGCCATCGGGGTTATTCCCCGATCTGAGATCGGTAGGCCACGTCGTCTAGCAACCGTGTCAACTCAGTAGGATCCGCCAGCTCCATCCGGAAAAACCAGCCTTCACCAAACGGGTCGCTGTTCACCAGGCCCGGGTTCTCGCCAAGGGCGGTATTGACCGCCGTGACCTGGCCGCTCGCCGGAGCATAAATGTCGCTCGCCGTCTTGACCGACTCCACCACGGCGCAGGATTCTCCCGCTTTCAACGTGCGGCCGATCACCGGCAGTTCCACGAAAACGACGTCGGTCAATTCATGCTGGGCATGGTCCGTGATGCCGACCAGAACGGTGTTCCCCTCGGAACGAACCCACTCATGGCTCTTGGCATACTTGAGTTCGGGCAGCACTTGACTCATAAAACGTGCGATCCTGTTACACCCTCCACGCGTCCTGAGTCAAATCGCTTTCGAGAAAGTTTATAATTCGCGACGGTAAATCGGTTTGGCGACCACCGCCGCAGGATATCGCCTCGCCCGGATTTCGATCTCCAAGAGCGTGGCGGGCGAGGCTTCGGCCACCGGCACGTAACCCAAGCCGATCCCCTTCCCCAACGATGGACTTTGGGTCCCACTTACCACTCGACCCACCGGCTGGTCGGAAGCCCCCCAAATGAGATAATCCGGCCGCGGCGGCGGAGAAGAGCCGGTCATCACAAAGGCGACGCACTTCCTGGCGACGCCATCCTGCTTCTGCTGAAGGAGTTTCTCGCGTCCCACAAATCCCCCTTTGTCGAGGGCGACGAATCTGCCTAACCCGGCCTCGAAAGGCGTCGTTGTCTCGTCTAACTCGTGTCCATACAAGGGGTAACCCATTTCGGTTCGCAAAGTATCTCGTGCCCCTAAGCCACAGGGCTTCAGGCCGCAGCCCTGACCAGTTTTCAAAAGGAGCGTCCAGAGCGGCTCGAGCCGGGTTGCCGGCGCGAACAATTCGAACCCATCCTCACCCGTATAACCCGTCCGAGCCACGTGAACGACAGTCTCCCGGAATACGACTGGCAGGATCTCGTTTTTCTGTAGGTCGACCAATCGCCTCTCGTTCCGCTCACCGTGTTCCGGAAGGCACTCGCTGACAATCGCCGCCGCCGCGGGACCCTGCAAAGCGACGGCGGCATGGCTCAGCATCAACTCGTGAAGTTCGAAGGCCGCGCCGACCGGCAGGATTCGCCGCTGAGACTGGAGCCAGGCCAGATCCGCGGCAACCCGGGATGCGTTCAGGATCAATCGATATTCGTTTTCCTTTAATCGAAAGACATACAGATCATCCACCACCCCTCCCTGAGGGTTGCAGAGCAATGTGTAATGACCCTGTCCAGGCCGGAGCCGCCCCAGATCATTCGTCAGAACCCGGTTGAGAAACGCGCCGGCCCCGTCGCCGACGAGCGTTACCTGCCCCATGTGGGAGATATCGAATATCCCGGCCGCCCGGCGCACGGCGAGGTGCTCATCCACGATCCCGGTATACTGGACCGGCATTTCCCAACCTCCGAAATCGACCAGACGCGCCCCGAGGTTCTGGTGAGTGGGGAAAAGCGCGGTTCGTTTGAGCAGATTCATCTCAGTGTGAATTTGGGGCTTTGGCTCAGGAACTCGACCGGATTCTGATAGATGAAGCGGTCGATCTGCTCGTGGGTATGCCCCCGACGGCGCATCTCGAGCGCGGTATACGGCACATTCAAAGGAACGCTCACACCCCAATCGCAGGCACTGTTCATCCAGAGATGTTCGGCACCATACCGTTCGAACATATCCACCGCTCGTGCCGGGCTGCACTTCGAATCGGGGTAAAGCGTCAGCCCCGCCCAGAAACCCGCATCCAAAACCGGGCCAATAGTGTGTTCCTCGACGTGATCAATGATCACCCGTTCCGGCCGAATGCGCCGATCACTCTTGAGCACATCGATCGTCAGACGGGTGCCTTTGAGTTTGTCTTCCAGGTGAGGGGTGTGGACCAGGATGAGTTGATCGTTGCTCGCGGCGAGGTTCACATGCCATTCGAGGACTTTCAGCTCGTTGCGCGAATTCTTGTTAAGACCAATCTCCCCGATCCCCAGGACATTCGGTCGGTCCAGGAAACCCGGAATCAACGCGATAACTTCCTCCGCCAACTGCAGGTCCTCGGATTCCTTCGGATTGATGCAGAGCCAACTGAAATGAGGTATTCCGAACTTCGCGGCCCGTTTGGGCTCGTGCTCGGTCAGTTGGCAGAAGTAATCACGGAAACCCTCCGGCGACGATCGGTCAAACCCGGCCCAGAATGCCGGTTCGCAAATGGCCGCGCATCCCGCAGCGGCCATGTCGATATAATCATTGGTCACCCGGCTGACCATGTGTGCGTGAGGTTCAATGTAGCGCATCGCAATCAACGGTTGAACGTACTCGGCAACAGGGACACGGCCCGGAAAAACATCGAAATGATTCAGATTCAGCAAGGCCGCTGCAGGCTTCAGCTTTCCAGCTTGGGACTCCCCCATGCCCCCATCGCGCCTTTGCCCGGCGCGGCGGCGATTGGTTCGATCGTGGGATCACTCAACGCCAACAATACCTGCCGCGCCCGATCCCCGCCCGTCGATCCCAGCTCGCGCACGGCCTGGCGGATGGCGTCCCATCGAAAGTCCGCCGCGCCGGAACCCCGTTCCACCCGATCCATGAATGCGGCCAGTTCGACCAGTTTGCTCCGCGCCTCGATAAAGTAGAGATCCAGGATTTGCACTCGTGTCATGGCTCATACCGCGCCGCCCTCGCCCGGTCGAATCCCCGGGCTTGGTCGGAGCGCGGATGCATTGAATCACGCCCGGCGGATGGTCGCCCAGCATATTTCGTAACTTCTCTCATGCCCGGTCAACTTATGGTGCAGATCGAATCCCGGGCTGCTCCAAATCGAACGACTGGAAACCGATTCCGAATGCCGGCGACTGGGCAAGGAGCGAAAAATCGTCGTGGCCGGGATCGCGAAACAACGGATCTGCGATGATGGAATTCGTATCCTGTTCTCGGGCGCGCCAGTCCTCGAATGAACCATTGCCGAACCGGATCGGCTCGCGGTCAACCCGCCAGTACAGATTGGATTGGAACAGGAATTGGTTATCGCTGAACTGGCCGCTGAATAAATCACCCTGGCGCCAATAAACAATATTCCGTTCAAATGTGAAGCTGCGGTGGTCTTCGGCCCGGGAACGCTGGACCTGGTGGTCCCGGGCATCGGCGAAGATATTGTTCCGGACGACGTTGTCTTTTCCGTAATGCTGATGGAATCCGCCATGCGTGGTGCGATAAACGAGGTTGTTCTCAGCCAGTATCCCGGTCTGTACCTTCGTCGAAGTAGATTCCCCACCCCCCATATCGCAGACCGGCGCAGTCATGCCAAATGTTATTGCGGATGACGCTGCCGGTGTGAAGGCCTAGGGTATAGATGCCGCCCATATCGCTCAGGATCGGGCCGTCGCCGTCGGATTTCTTCCCGATGTGATGCACAACGTTGAATTCCACGATCGTGTTTGTCGCCAGCGCAGCGCCATAACCCCAGGTCCAACCCGCGGAAATCCCGGTGTAAAAGAAATCATGAATGTGGTTGTGGACGATCCGATTGTCGGGCGATTGTCCGATCCAAATCCCGATTGCGCTGTGAAAGAATTGACCGCCGTCATGAATGTGGCAGTCGCTTACTTCGTTGTCTCGGCTGATCTCTCCCTCCCTCGCGCGGATCGTCGTCTCCCCCAACTTGAGCCCGCCGGCACCGAGATCGCCGAATTCGGAATGAACGATGCGATTTCTCTGACAGCCGCGGGCAAGCTCCAGACCGTAGGTGCCCAATTGCACAAAACGACACTGCTCGAACCGACTGGCGCGGAGTCCATCGGCCCACACCGCACCCGGAACGCCAATCGCCGCCTGCGAGAATCCACCGATGGCGGCAGCGGGAGGCGGCCAAACCTCAACCTGGCCGGCGTCGCGATCAAATCCGGACGGGAAGTTCCATTCCGTGTGGGCGAAGGTGAGACCCGCAAAGATGAGATGCTCAATGAATGCCCCCTGGTCCGGGTGTCCTTCGAACCGGACGAGTTGAGAAAGAAACGGGGCAATCGCGACAATGTCTTCCATCGACTCGCCCGGAAACGGCAGGTAATAAAGCTGCTCGGCCTCGGCATCGAGATACCATTCCCCCGGACGATCGAGAGCCTCAAGAGCATTCTCCACGTAGTATAGATCGCCAGGTTCAAGCTGAAACACACTATTCCTGGCAAACCGTACCAGGTGATTCGATGCGTCCACACTTAGGATCGGCAGGTGCGATTCGACCCATCGATTCATGACACAAACCTCGGCGCGCTTTAGCGTGGGCCAATCCTTTAGATCGCTCCCGGCATACGTGAAACTCGATTGGCCGACATTCCACGACGCTTTCGGCTTCGCTTCCTCAACCCCCGCCACCGCCAGATAACCCGTGTTCGGATGTCGAGCCCGCGGGCGCCGTTGGCCGTTGATCCAGAGTTCATGAAAGGATGCCTTGGAGCCGCCCACCCGAGGGATTCCTGCAACCCAGACCGATTGACCTCCCAATTGGGTTGCCTCCCAACCCAGGATGCGGACGCCACCGCTGATCGTCGGTTCCTCGCCCGGATAGGCCTGATATTCAACCTCCGCGCCAGGCGCGCCGGAATCCGCCGGCGTAAACACGATGGGCTCCTCAAGATAATAAGGGCCGCCTCGCACGACGACCGTTGCCGACCTTCCTGATGCCGCCCGGTCCGATGCCTTCAAGCCACGCACCCCCTGAACCGCGCGAGCGATGGTGGCGAATGGACCGTCGGATCTTCCGGCATTGGGTTCGGAGAGTGTTCCGGACCAATTGTCGTTGCCGTTCGTGGCGACGTAAAACGTCGAAAAGGGATCCGCCGTCCCGGCGGCCGACACTGCGTTCAGGGCGAGGAGCGCGGTGACGAAGAAGGCCGCGGCGCGTTTCGACAGAGTATGGGTGTGCATCATATACGAGGGTTCGACGCCTTCCACAGACGGAGAAGGTCGAGGGCCGAACCAGCGGTGTGTTTGGAGTGTTTTTAAGAAGGAGTGGTATGACCCAACTTGGCTTGGCAGGCAAGAAAGGAACATCCGATCGAACGGCATGAGTCGGTGCGTCAGGGGCGCAAGCCGTCGATGCGTGGAATCCGCGCGATCGTAAAGGCCGACGGCGGTGACTGTCACTTATGGTCTGTTGAAGTCCCGCTTAATCCGTGCTATTCCACGTCCCTTCAGAAGAACTCTGCCATGATGAAGCTCGATCTCAGAGCACGATTCGGCTGCACTATTCGCGATTGCAGGCGTCGGCAAGGCTTGTCCCAGGAGGAACTCGGCGGAAGGGCTGGTTTGCATCGAACGTACGTGGCTGATGTCGAGCGTGGCGCCAGAAACCTCTCATTGGAGAGCATCACCCGCCTTGCACGCGCCCTGCAGGTCTCAATTTCAGGCTTGTTTGTCATGGCGAACGGCGGAGAAGACGAGGCGGTCCAGGGAACGGCGTGGGGGACTCGAGGGGAACTTGTCGAGATCCTGCTGGTGGAGGACGATCCGGAGGACGTGGCGATGACGATCTCCGCGTTTCGTCAAGCAAGACTGCGCAATCGGTTGCAAGTCGTTTCGGATGGCAAAGCAGCCTTGGACCACCTGTTTGCGATATCAGAACGGGCAGGTCCAGGCGAGCGCAGGCTGCGACCGCTTCCCCATGTGATCCTCTTGGATCTGGGCTTGCCCAGGGTGAGCGGACTGGAGGTCCTCCAGCGATTGAAGAGCGACCCACGGACGTGTACCATTGCGGTAATCGTGCTCACGGGCTCACGATCGCAGAAGGACCTGGTGGCCTGCCGGGAGCTGGGGGTGAAACATTACATCGTGAAGCCGGTGGATTTCGAACGGTTCAGCCGGGTGGCCTCCGGGCTGGACCTGGAGTGGGCATTGGTCCGGTGACCCGCCGCCAATTGATGAGTTCACCGATTCAAGCGAGAATTCTGATGGTCCCAAGGCCCATGGCCGGACGGGTATCCACATGAGCGAAGGGCTCATCCAACGCATCGTTTCGGAAGCGCCGGATGCGCTAATCGCGACGGGAATGGATGGGCGTGTTCTGTATTGGAACCGGGGGGCGGAGTCGATGTTCGGGTATGAACAGAAGGAGATGTTGGAACGGACATTGGCGGAAACCATCGTGCCCGCGTCGGAGCTCGAGCTGGAACATCAATTGATCGAAGAGGCCCGGACCCGGGGAATATCGCGAGGGGAGGTCTTGCGACAATGCAAGGATGGATCATTGCTGCAGGTCGCCATTTCGCGGCGTGCGGTTCCCGCCAGTGCAGGTCAGCATGATTTCCTGTTGTCGAGCGAGCACGATGTGACCTACCTCCGCTTGCAGCGCGACGCGCGAATCGTCAAAGGGCGATTTCACGATCTGATGGAATCGGTGCCGGATGGGCTTCTCATCGTCAACCCCACGGGACGTATCGTGCATGCAAATCAGCACACCGTCCGATTATTTGGCTACCAGCAGAACGAAATGTTCGGCCGGCTCGTTGAGGAGTTGATGCCGGAACGTTTCCGCACCGTTCATGGAAGGCACCGAACCGGGTTCTTCGGTCAATTGCGGGCGCGGCCGATGGGCGTCGGGCTCGACCTCTTCGGGCGCCGCAAGGAGGGAGGCGAATTCCCGGTCGATATCAGCTTGAGCCCGTTGCCGACGGAAGAGGGGGTCCTGGTCATTTGCGCGGTGCGCGATGCGAGCGAGCGCAAACAATTCGAACGCATGCTGCGGGAGAAGAACCTGGAATTGGAGAAGGCGAACCGCGAATTGGAGTCGTTTTCATATTCGGTTTCGCACGATTTGCGGGCGCCGTTGCGCGCGATCGATGGATTCTCGAAGATTGTCTTGAAGGAATGTGCGGAGGGCTTGAATGAGGAAGGACGTCAACACCTCGAGCGGGTGCGGACGAACGCGGTGCGGATGGGTCATTTGATCGATGACTTGTTGGAGTTCTCGCGGTTAAGTCGGGAGCCGTTGGAGAGGCAGCCGGTCTGCTCCGGAGAACTGGTGCGCGTCTGCCTGGAGGAATTGCAGATCGAGACGGAAAACCGGCACGTCGAAGTGAAGCAGGCGGAACTGCCGGAAGTCCAGGGCGATGCCGGAATGCTGAGACAGGTCTGGTTGAACCTCTTGTCCAATGCCCTGAAGTACACCCGCAAACGCGACGTGGCTCGAATCGAGGTCGGTTGCCAGGCGCATCCCGCGGGGTGGGAGTTCTTCGTCCGGGACAACGGCGTAGGGTTCGACCCGCAATCTGCCGCCCAATTGTTCGGGGTGTTCCAACGTATGCACACGGCTCAGGAATATGAAGGGACGGGCGTGGGTCTGGCCACGGTACAGCGCATCGTGCACCGGCATGGCGGCCAGGTCCGGGCCGAGTCGACCCCGGGGGCCGGCGCCACCTTCTATTTTATGCTGCCGGATTGAGGAGCCATGCAAGGTCGAGTGAACATCCTGTTAGTGGAAGACGATGCGGATGAGGCGGAGCTTGCACAGCGCGCCCTGGCCGGCCTCGACTGCGTGATCGAACGGGTGGGCGACGGATTGGAGGCACTCGATTTCCTGTTCGCCCGAGGACGACATGCGCAACGTGAAGGGGAAACACTACCCGAACTCGTGCTGCTGGATTTGAAATTGCCCGCGCTGGATGGACTCGAGGTGCTGCGTCGGCTGCGCGCGGAACCGGTCACCAGGTTCATTCCGGTCGTGGTCCTGACCTCCTCCAACCAACCGTCGGATGTGAGCCGCGCATACGCCCTGGGCGTAAACAGCTATCTGGTGAAACCGGTCGATTTTGATGAGTTCTCCGCATTGATGCAACAAACCGGTCGATATTGGTTGGGAGCAAATGTCTCACCGCCGCAGTCGATCCGAGAGGCTTCATGATGGACCTACGGCTATTGATTATTGAAGACTCGGACGACGACGTCCGTCTGTTGGTCAACTTCCTCCGCGAGATCGGCTATTCGATTGAATATGAAGTGGTCTCCAGCGCCGACAGCCTGCAATCCGCCCTGAACCGGCGGGAATGGGATCTCATTACCAGCGATTACTCAATGCCCGGTTTCGACGGGATGAGGGCGCTAACAATCGTGCGGGAGCAGACGCAGGATACTCCGTTCATCCTGGTGTCAGGCAAGATTGGCGAGGAACGGGCCATCACGGCACTGCGTCAGGGGGCGACCGACTACATTCCGAAGGACAATCCGGGAAGGCTGCATGCGGCGATTGAACGGGCGTTGCGCGAGCGGCGCGATCGACGCCAGCGAGCGGAAGCGGAAAAGGCATTGCAGGCGGCACAGGATCGACTTGGCAGCGTGCTGTCCCTGAGTCCGGCCGTAATCTTCAATTTGCGGGTGATCGGAAGAACCATCGTCCCCTCCTGGGTGAGCGAAAACGTCACCCGGATGACGGGATTCACCCCGACCGAGGTTCTAATGCCGGGATGGCATTCGGCGCGAGTGTATCCCGAAGATAAGGCCTGGGTGCGGGCGGAGATGGATCAACTATTCGAGTTGGGCGAGTTAATTCAGGAGTATCGACTGCTGACCCGATCCAATGAAGTGATCTGGGTGCGGGATGAGATGCGTTATCTCGAAGTGGCGCCGGGACAACCCGCCGAGATTGTGGCCTCGTGGACCGACATCACGGATCGCAAGACGATCGAAGCGCAACTCCGGCAAGCGCAAAAAATGGAGGCGGTCGGACGGCTGGCCGGCGGAATAGCCCACGATTTCAACAATATCCTGACCGTAATTCAAATGCAGAGCTATTTCCTCCTTTCCGAGGAAGGGCTGCCGGGAAATGCGCGCGAGGCGGCGGAGCAAGTATCGTTGGCGGCAGAACGCGCGGCAAACCTAACGCGCCAATTGCTCACCTTCAGCCGGAAACAGGTTGCGCAACTCAAACCCACCAACCTCAATGAAGTGGTCGAAAACATGACCCGGATGTTGAGCCGGCTGCTGGGCGAAGACATCCGGATCAAGGCCAACCTCCAGCCAAACCCGCCTCCCATCAACGCCGATACGGGAATGTTGGAGCAGGTGCTGATGAACCTGGCTGTAAATTCGCGCGATGCCATGCCCCGGGGCGGCCAACTTCGGATCTCCTCCTGCCAGGTGACGCATGACGAGCATTACCTGGAACTCCATCCCCAGGCTCGGCCCGGTCAGTTTATCTGTCTGACCATCGAGGACACCGGTTGCGGGATCGCCCCCGAACAGATGGCCCACGTGTTCGAGCCCTTCTACACGACCAAACCGGTCGGCCGAGGCACGGGGCTCGGGCTGGCAACGGTCTATGGCATCGTCGAGCTCCATCGAGGCTGGATCAGCGTCTACTCCGATGTCGGCTGCGGGACCTGCTTCCGGATATACCTGCCCCCCGCGGCCCCCGGATCCGTGACTCCTGAGACCGAATCGGCCGCCCAGGCTCTGAGGGGCGGTAACGAAGGAATCCTCCTGGTCGAGGACGAACATGAGTTGAGATCGTTGGTTCGATGCGCCCTCGAGAGCTGCGGATATCGCGTGCATGAAGCCCGCTCCGGTCCGGACGCGTTGCGCGTGTGGGCCGAGTGCCGCGACCAGGTGGATCTCCTGCTTACGGACATGGTCATGCCCGAAGGAGTGACGGGGATTGAATTGGCAGAACGGCTCCGATCCGAAAAACCGTCCTTGAAGGTCATTTGTTCCAGCGGGTACAGCGCCGAATTGGTCCAATCGGGGATGGGACTGCCGGCCAAAGTTCGGTTTCTTCAAAAACCGTTTCACTCACGCCAGCTCAGCATGACGGTGCGTGAGGTCCTCGACGAAGGCCGATTGGATCTCCCCACGAATGCCCCCTGAAAACGGGGGGTGCCGGCCTGCAGCCCGGATTCGGCTACCGTGATTCACGGATCCGCGTTCACCCTGGCCCGATAAAACCGTCGCGAGACGATGTTGGTTTCCGCGACGTCGAAACCAAACGTACCGTCAGCGCTCAACAGATTCGTGATCGAGGGTGACCAGGCGTCGAAACCGTCGGTCGATTCAAGCACCACTTCCGTTCCCGCCAAACCCCGCACCGTAATCATGAACGTCCGGGGGTTGGCCGGACGGTCCACGGTCAACACGGGTGGGCCACCCACTTCAAGCGTTACTACGCGTGGTTCAAGAGAAATCTGACCGGTCGTATCGGCAAATGCGATGGGATCGGTGTGTCTACCCGGGGCGAGCGTGGTGGCATTGATATTCGCCCGGAGCGTCAAGTTCGTGGAAGATTCCGGGGGGAGAACACCGCCAGAAACCGAGAGATCGAGCCAGGTGGCCGCACTGGTCACTGTCCACTCGAGGGCGGATTCGCCAGAGTTCGTCAGCGTGTAGAACTGATCGGACGGGAGAAACGGCCCGCCAATGTAACCACTGAATACTAGATCGCCGGTTGGGTTGACCTCGAGGATTCCGGGGCCTTGAACGGTCAGCAAAACTTCGCGCGTAGTATCCCCATTACCGGTGCTCGTGTTCGTGAACCGAACCAAATCTTCGTATCCCCCCGCCAACAGACTATTCGCCTCGGCGTTGATCGAAACAATGACGGACATTGCGTCACCTGCCGCCAAAGAGCCGGTCGTAGCAGACAAATCCACCCAAGCTTGTGTCTTGCTGGCCATCCAACTTAGCGGTGTTTCACCGCTGTTGGTTAGCATGTACTCGAAGGATGCAGGCCGAAAGGGACCCCCGACCGAGCCTGATGCATTGAGCCCCCCCAAAGGAGCGATCGTAAGTTTCCCCGGCATGACAACCGGAGTATCCACAAGTTCAACATCGTCGATATTCCAGCCGAGGTCGTTTTGATCCGAATTGGAGGCTAAGACCCACCGCAGACGCAGCGAGGGGCTCCCGGCAACCTCGGGCGGCAAGGCGTAAAGCATTTCCCTCCACGCGATGTCTGTCACCGGACCGGAAGCGGACCAGATTTCTGTCCAATCCGTTTCATTGGTAGACACCTGAATCGCGGCCATGTCGGTATCGGCCAGACGAAGCCAACGACTGAAGCGCAAGATGAGTGGAGAACTGCCGGTGCAATCGATGGGCGGGGTCGTGGCGTACTTGGCCGGAAGACCATCCGAGTAATTCCCGGCAAGATTATAGCCGATGATATTCATGCCGGTGGCCCCGCCGGTGGGGCCGCTGCCCGCGTATGTTGGAGGGCCATACTGCCATTGCGGTTCGAGAGTCCAGCCCGGATCGTCGTTCATGTCCGCGTCATAAAGGTAAGGAGGCACCGCGACATCAAAATGACCAAGTTGACCGGCCGGGACCCAAGCCGCCTCCGTATCACTCACTTCGTTCGCTTGCATCCAGACGTAATATGTTCCGTTGCCCCCGAATTCCCAATGGCCGTTCGCGGGCGGTTCGGCGGCATAGGTGGCCATTCGGACCATGCCATTGCTCGGTGAATCCACTGAGAGGAATGTGGCGGGCCGATCATATCCATTCGGGCCCGTGATTCGAAGGTCATTGGAATCGATCGTGGCCACTTTGATCCCAACATCATCGGAGTAATCGACGGTGAACGCGTGCGCCCCCTCGCCCGTCCGTGTAATTCCGGTGATCGATACCGCCGCCGTGGGTGGGAAGTTGGGGACTGTGGGTGACACGATGTAGCCGCTGATAAAGTACCTGTCCGAGACTGCCGTAAGACGTGTACCCGGTCGGCGGCGTGCTCAAGGGCGAGCCCGCCCCGGAATTCCGAATATGCAGGTAATAGCGGCCTTCGGAGAGGTTCGTCTGAATCTTCGCGGCGGTTTGATTGGGGGGATTGTCACTGAACAACGGTGTCCCGGCCTCGTCGTAGAGCGCGATCCAAAGGTCAGCATTCCCACCCCGGGTAAAACCTCCGGGTACGATCCAGGGATTGACATTGATCCTCACCGCGCCGGTGCCGGTCGAAAAGGAAAAAACGTCCACATCAACGCCTTGTTCCAGCACGCCCTTGTTGGCCGTATGCGTATTGGCCGGATCGGTCTCGGGCGTTGTGGAGACGATGTTGGTTTCCTGGGTGATAACGAGTGCGGTGGCAGCGCTCGAAGTGTTGCCGTGGTCGTCCGTGCGATAGGGAAGCTTGGCGGAGATCACCGCGAGGTCGTCCTGGGTGTTATTCGCCAGATAATAGTCGCCTTGGGACCATTGGGTCACATTGCGGTTATAACCCGTGCCCATAAGCGGACCCCAGGAGATCTCGCCGGTCCCGTGTCCTCCATAATAATCGCTCCCCCCAGTCTGGCCATCGTGGCTCAGACCGAAATTGTGACCCACCTCGTGCGATGCCGCCTCCGCAATGTAGGATTCTTCGTCGCCGAGATTGTCGTGGTAAATCCACGCCGGCCGGTAGTGCGGATACGTGCCGGTGCCGAACACATTCACATAGGCAACCCCTCCCCCGGACGAGAATGGGTTGGGATCACCGTTCGCGTCTGTTCGTCCCGTGATCAGGGCATGAGCCGTTCGCGGTCCTAATGTGCCCGGTCGTTCGGTTGTCACATCAACATCGAAAGGCGCATAGTCCTCGGATACCCGTTGCCAAATCCGCCGGATGGTTAACTGCTCGGCGTCGCTGAATGTTCCATAGTCGGCATCCGCACTGAAAGGAAGCGCGGGGATTTCCGCCCGAGTCTCGTCATTCCAAATCGTGTCGGTGACGTTTTCCCCCGTGAAATTCAAGAACAAGACGTTGGGAGCTCCCGGAAGACTATGAAAGATCAAGCCGGGCGGGAAGGGACTGACGGGCACCGCGGCCGCCCCAAATACCGGGGATCCACTCGGAACTGGACCCCTTACGGGCACTGGCCCCACCTCGCAAACATAGAAAATCCCGCCATCGCGATCCGCGTGGAGCGAAACAAGATCTTGATCGGTAAAAGTGAAACCTCGCAACCAAGCCAATGCCCGTTCTCGCGGGCCGGCGGAAAGCTGACCAAGTTCAGTGCGGAGGCGGCTGGCCGATAACTGATCAAGTGAACCGGGGCTTCCTGTCCGGTATTCGCGAACGACTGAAGACTGTTGCGCGACGGTCGAGGTCATCGCAGCAAGAAGAATCAAACCCAACCCGATCCCCTTCAAACCAAAGCTCCACCCTGCAAATCGGTTCAGCATTTTCATATGACGAACAAAAACATACCACCCAAGATATCCCCGTCTGCCCGGAATCAGGACACCCCGGTAACCGGATAACCTCGAATCTCCCGCATGCAAGGCAGCCTTCATGCCGGAATTGCCGGCTCGCAACATTTGGCCTTGCCGAACTTTCGGGTCAAGTCCGGTCCGCCGTCGCACAATCATCCGGATGCATTTGCAGTTTGGGTCCGCATCATCTGCGGAATGCGAGCCGCATGGGGAAACGGCCTATTCCTGTAAGCCCGGTGATATCGACGCTCACGGCAGCCGTCTCCGGCAGAGGAAAAGGCGGAGGTTCAGCACTCGACAGGTCGAAGTGTGGAATTGACCCGCTAAAGCACCTTGACCACCACGGCGGTGGCGTCGTCGAGTTGGGGAGTATCACCGGAAAATTGTCGGACTGACTGATAGAGCGCCTCGACGAGTTCGGTTGCGGAGGAGGAAGCGCGGTCGCGCAACACCGCGAACAAACGTTCGATCCCAAACAACTGTTCGTCGGGTGACACGGCTTCCTCAAATCCATCGGTGAGTAGGACGACGGTATCGCCGGGGGCCAACTGTACTTCCTGAGCCGGCGGATAGTGAGTGTCGGGATTGATGCCCAGCGGAACTCCCGTCCGCTTCAGCGTGACCTTCACCTGCCCCTGGGCGCCGAGCACGTAGCCTTCGGGGTGGCCGGCATTGGCGTAACAGAGGGTCCGAGTCGCCGGATCCAAACTCACCAAAAGCATGGTGATGAAGCGCTCAATACCGATATCTTCCGCCAACACCCGGTTGGCGTGCGTGAGGATTTCGCCCAGGTCCTCGTGGCTCATTGCAAGCACCCGGAGATAGGCCCGAGTCTCCGCCATCAGCAAGGCAGGTCCAATGCCGTGACCCGTGACGTCCCCGATGACCACGCCCCAGCGTTCGCCCGCCATAGGGAGGTAATCAAAGTAGTCTCCACCCGCCGCGAAGGCCGGCTCGGATCGGCCGGAAATTTCAAACCCTGCCAATTTAGGTGGCGCCGTTGGGAATAAACGTTCCTGGATATCCCGCGCGACTCGGAACTGCTCGGCGTGGACTTGTAATTCCTGTTCGGCCCTTTTCCGCTGAATGACTCCACCCAATTGCGCCGCGATGGCCGCGAATAAGTTGATCATTCGCTCGTCCTGTCCGCGACGCTCGAGCAGGAAAAACTCGATCACGGCCACCAAAGCGTCGTCCGTTAATACCGGAATGCCCACGGCGCCGAGAATTCCAACGTCGCGGGCGATTCCAGCGCGCGGGGAATTGAGGGCGTCACCCAGATCTGAGAGCCAAACAGGAGAGCGGGTGGCGTAAACCCGGCCCGGCAGGCCCTGACCAGGCTTGTATTCGAGTTCCTGACTGACCTGTCGGAAACGCACCAGGCGCGCGTCAGGTTTGTGCCATGCCACCTTCCATTGCAAGGTTCTGCCGTCACGGCTAGGCAACCAGGCCTGGCCCAGCGCCCAACCCGTCGCCTCGCACACCGTACGTAACACCAGGGCCAGGGCGGTATCCAAATCCTGGGCGGCATTGACCGCCACTGAAATCGTTTGTAACAGGCGGCTCTCGTCTTCGGCCCGCCGGCGTTCGGTAATATCACGAATGAACGCCACCATGAGCCGGTCCTGCTTGAGGGTGACGTAATTAAAGGCAATCTCGAGCAATACCTGGCGACCCGACTTGTGACAGCCAAAAGTTTCCATAGGTTGGCGCCGGGCCCGGACCTGTTCCGTCGTGAGATGCTGTTCCATCCAGCGCGATACTCCCTCCCGCACTTCCGGCAACAGGAGTTCGTGGAACTTCCGGCCCACAACTTCCGCCGGCTCATAGCCAAATACGTCGGCCACTGCCGGATTGGCAAACTGAATCGTCTTTCCCGCGTCCATGAGCAGGACCGCATCGGTCGAATTCTCCCAGAGCAGCCGATAACGTTGTTCGCTCTCCCGTAAGGCCTCTTCCGCCCGTCGCCGGCCCTGCCGGACTTCGGTTTCGCGCATTTCACGCTCCACCGCCGGCACCAGTCGCGCCAGATTTCCTTTCATCAGATAGTCGTGTGCGCCTGCCTTCATCGAGGCAACCGCGACATCCTCGCCGATCCCCCCGGAGATGATGACGAAAGGCAGATCCAGACCGGTCTCCTGCAAAAGCCGCAGGGCGTCAGGGGCGCTGAAGTCCGGCAAGTTATAATCCGATAACACAACTTCCCAGGGTTCGCTTCGAAGAGCCTCCCGCATCGTTTGCGCGTTTTCCACCCGCTTCCAAATGGGATCGTATCCTCCTTGCTTGAGCGTCCCAATCAGGATCCGGGCGTCGAACTCGGAATCCTCCACTACCAGAACTCGGATTGGTTTTTTCACAACTTCCAGCTGAGGCTGGGAGCCTAGCCAGCCCGCGGTTCACAACGCGAGCCTTTTTGCCTTGCCGATTCTCTTACTGACCGGGGCTTGATTTCGGGTTGGGCCAGCGCCATGTTACAGGCCGAAATCAAACCACCGAAATCCGGACCGTAGGAAAGTCCCCTAAGGAATTCAACTATGATGAACCGTCGTGAAGCCCTAAAGAACGGCGTCCTAGGTGTTGCAGCGGTCGCCGCCGTCCTGCGCCCCGGCCTTGTCCTGGCGCAGAGTCAAACCCCAGATGGCCCATTTACCTTGCCGCCACTCCCGTATCCGGCCGATTCTCTGGAACCTCATATCGACGCTCAAACCATGCAGATTCATCATGACCGTCACCACGCGGGTTATGTGCGCGGCCTGAACCAGGCGGTTGCGAGCACACCAGGTTTGGCCGGGCGCTCGATCGAGAATCTGCTCGCCGGCCTCAATCAATTGCCGGAGCAGGTCCGGTCAGCGATCCGCAATTCAGGCGGCGGGCATTACAATCACACCTTGTTCTGGAACATGCTCAGCCCGCGCGGTGGTGGACAGCCGACTGGCGAGCTTGCCTCCGCGTTAGACACTCACTTTGGCAGTTTTGACGCCTTTCAAGACCAGTTGACCAAGGCCGCCATGGGCAGATTCGGAAGCGGTTGGGCTTGGCTCACCATCGGACCTAATCATAAGCTGGTAATTGAATCGACGCCCAACCAGGACTCTACCCTTTCGGGGGGGCGCACGCCGCTGCTCGGGATCGATGTCTGGGAGCACGCTTACTACCTCAAATACCAAAACCGCCGGGCGGACTACATCAGCGCCTTCTTCAAGATCATCCACTGGGATTATGTTCAAGAGCGGTATCGAAGCGCACTGGCTTGATTGGAGCCGCAGGCCGTGTTTCCAGCCACCGGCACGTTCCTTGATTCAACGTCTCCAACCCGCCGCCGAAGAAAGGGAGACCCTGCGCGAGATCCTGGATGATTCCCGGGGCTCTTGAAGCCGCGTCGGAATTTTCTTGCCCGCGTTGCCGCACGTTCGAAGCGAGTGAAGGAGCCTGCTGCCTTTGCGCTTTTCTATTTCCGGCGGCCGGCTTATGAATGAACCCGTGAAACGCATCATGGTCGCACCCAAATACGCAAAGCCGCTGGTGGCATGGACTCTCCTGTCCGCGTTGCTGACGCTCAGGGCATTCGCGGCGGGACCCGCAGCAGCTAATTCCGACGCGCCAACTGCCCAAGCCAAGGCCCAAAAAGAGGCTGCGCTGGTGGAGCTCTTCCAGAGTGATTCCAATATCACCAACAGCCTGGGTAATCTCATGATCCATGTGCCTGCGGGCTACCGCGTCGCCCAATATGAAGTCACCCAGGGCGACTACGAGCAGATCATGGGCGATAATCCGAGCCGTTTCAAAGGAACCCGACGCCCGGTGGAACAAGTCTCCTGGAAAGCCGCCCAGGACTTCTGCAGCCGGCTTACTCAAAAAGATAAGGATGCCGGCCTGCTTCCATCCGGCTATGCCTATGCCCTGCCCACCGAAGCCCAATGGGAATATTTTGTCGACGAGACCCGGCTGGAAGATGCCATCACCAGCCATTTGGGCGACCGTCGCTCCACCGAAAACGTCGGGGGATTGAGCCCCAATTCATTCGGGCTGTATGACACTCGTGGGAACGTCTGGGAATGGTGCGCTACCCCGGTCGCGCGGGGCGGCTCATGGCAGAGTCACGAAGACTATCTGGCGATAAACTTTCGGTTCATCGGCGAATCCAATTTGACGTACCAGGACATCGGTTTCCGGGTCCTCCTGCAGGCGCCTGCGGCTGCCCATTGAGGTCTGATCCATCCCGCTTGCGGCCGACTGCCAGCGGGTCCGAAGCACGAAGGGATTGCATCGGGAGCCGGGCTTCCTCATATTTTCGCATCATGAATTCCAATGTGGCCCCTCCTGCCTCCGGAACGCCGATCACCTTCAGCCGGCGAAAGTTTCTCCGCACTGTTTCAGCAACCGCCGCTTGCGTTGCCCTGCCGGCATGGGGCGCAGGCACGCTCGATCGTTTCAATCCCAAACCCAGACGCGTTGGCCTGATTGGCACGGGTTGGTATGGCAAGAGCGATCTTTGGCGCCTGATCCAGGTTGCCCCGGTGGAAGTCGTGGCACTCTGTGATCCCGATCAAAGAATGCTCGCGGGCGCGGTTGAGATCGCCCAACAACGCCAGAAATCGAAGAAGGCCCCGCGAACTCACCGTGACTATCGCGAGATGCTCAAGGAAGAGGATTTTGACATTGTCTTGATCGGGTCGCCGGATCATTGGCATGCGCTCCACGCCATCGCCGCAATCGAGGCCGGCGCCGACGTTTACCTCCAAAAGCCGGTTAGCGCGGACGTGCGTGAAGGAGAGGCTATCCTCGACGCGGCCAGGAAACACCAGCGCGTGGTTCAGGTGGGCACCCAGCGGAAAAGCACCCCTCACCTGATCGATGCCAAAAAGCAGATCGTCGACGCCGGCCTCCTCGGGACCATCGGGCATGTCGACCTCTGCTGCTATTTCCACATGCGCGCCAACGGCGATCCGCCCCTCCAGGCAGTGCCTGATTTTTTTGATTACGAAATGTGGACCGGCCCGGCACCGCTGCGTCCTTATGATGGCCTGCCCCATTTGCGCTGGTGGCGAACGTTCATGGAATACGGCAATGGCATTGTCGGCGATATGTGCGTGCATATGCTCGACACCGCGCGCTGGATGCTGGGGCTGGGATGGCCCACCCGCGTGAGCTCCAACGGTGGCATTTATGTTCAGAAGGGGGGGAAATCGAACATCTCGGATACCCAAACCGCGTTATTCGAGTACGATGGTTTCAATGTGGTCTGGCAGCATAGAACCTGGGGACCTCCCGCCGATCCGGACTATCCGTGGGCACTCTTCATTTACGGGGAAAAGGGCACGCTCAAGGCCAGTACCATGCGCGCCGATTTTATCCCCAATGACCCAGCGGAAAAACCCATCCACTTTGAATGCCTTTACGAAAAAGAACAATACCCCGAAGACGTGACCGAGGATGCCATCGAACTCAATGCCGCCCCGGCGACTCGCCGGCATATGCTCGATTTTCTCACGGCCATCGATAGCCGGGGCCGCCCGGTCGCCGACATCGAGCAAGGTTACATCTCGACCGCGAGTTGCATCCTCGCAAACGTCGCCATGGATCTCCAACGAACGCTCACCTACGATCCGAAGTTGCGATTAGTCACAGGCGATCCCCAGGCTAATCTTCAACTCCGCCGCCCTTACCGCGCCCCCTGGCAGCATCCTGCCCCAGCGTAGCCAGACACCGGCCGTGTGCTGGGGAGATCTGTGATCGCTACGCCATCCGGCCCGGCTTAGCTGTCTATCTCCCTCCTTGAGGGATGACCACTGCCGGGTGGCTTCCTACTGTGCGCGATTGCCCTTCAGCCACCGCCGAGGACGATGCTCTCGGTTTACTGCAGGAGGCGAAGGGCGGACTGAGGCATGGCATTGGCCTGCGCGAGCATGGCCGTGCCGGATTGCACGAGGATCTGATACCTCGCGTACTGGGTGCTTTCCTCGGCGACATCGACGTCCTGAATGCGCGAGTTGGCGGCAGCGAGGTTTTCACTGTTCACCTGGAGTTGCTCGGCAGTGAAGTTGAGTCGCGTTTGATAGGCACCGATAGCTGCCCGGTCCGAAGCAAGCCCGGAGATGGCATTCGTGATAAAGCCAATGGCATCACCTGCGTCGGCAGTGGTCGAAATATTGGTGGAGGCGGCAATGGCATCGGCATACTTCGTTCCCCCAAGGTCGATACCATCCATGGAGAACGAATTGCCTTCGGAATCAATCGTGACCTGGAGCGACACATTCGAAAAGAGGCTGACACCATTAAAGTCCTTGTCGGAGGTGTTGAGGATGTATTCCTGGAGCTGGGAGAACTCGGTATTATACAGACCGCGGTCGGTGTCCGATTTCGTGCCGTCCTGGGCCAGAATCGCCAGTTCACTCATTCGATCCAGCGCCTTGGCGATATTCTTCAGATATCCGTCCTGGGTCTGCGTAAAGGAAACGGCATTCCCTACGTTCGATCTCGCCGCATTCAGACGCAAAATTTGCGCGTCCAAACGGGATGCCACCGCCAGTCCAGCGGCATCGTCGGAAGGGTTTACGATCTTTGAACCTGAACTAAGCCGCGCGAGAGACCGGGCGAGCATGTTACTGCTGGTTGAGAGATTCGCAGCGGCCGCCTGGGCCTGGATGTTTGTGTTGATGACCATAGCGTTTTTGCGTTAGGGATGGGGGCTTGACGGGTTCTTAACGGATGTGTTGTTGGTGGAGGACTTGCCTGCTTCTGCCGTCACGGCGGTGATTTGCAGTCGAGGCAAGCGGGCTTGGCTGCGGTCGAGCGCTTCCTGGTTGTTCTTCTGAATTTCGGCATAGACTTCATGCCGATGAACGGGAACCTGGCTCGGCGCCTGGATGCCCAGTTTTACCTGGTCTCCATCGATGCGGACGATTTTCACCACGATCTGACCGTCGATCACGATGCTCTCGTTGATTTTCCGAGATAGTATTAACATGGGGCGCTCTCCAGGTTCATTCAATCGCAGGCCGGCAGGCCGTGTTGGAGCGCGAGCGATGCGGCGTTAAGGGGGATGACCTGTTTGCCCACCAGGGTGTGCCGGTTCAATACGACGGGCCCCCGAAGGTTCATCGTTGCCTCCCCATGTGCGTGTATCGTGACAATACTCAACAGCAACGCATCCGAAGGTTCCTTGAGCCCCAGGAATGCCACATCCTCGGCACTTAATTCGGGCTCGTAACTCGGAAGGACCAACGGCGGTGAAAGCACGACAAACGACAGTCCCTCCGGGTCGAGCATCTGCAGGCGCATGAAAGGCGCCTCGTCGGGTCGCTCGAGTAATACGTAGTGTTTGACCTGTTCGAACCCGAGCAGTCCGAGCGGAAGGTGGATCTTATTTTCCTCACGCACAGCGATTCGTTCAGTGTCGGAGGAGGCAAGTTCGTTCATAACGCTCACAGGAGTGAGGCGTTTAGCAACGTCCGTGCCAGCAACATAAAGACGCGGCCAGCTTGAATGTAACGACCTTATTACGAATGGTTTGAATTGACGCGGAATCCTGGACCAGAGTAGGTTCTGCCCTTCATGCCACTGGCCTGGGCAAATCTCGCCTTACTCTCCTTGCCTCTCGACGGAGAATACAGGTCAGAATTGCCTGGATCAAAAGTGCCCCCTTAACGAGATCGGGAAATCGACATGAGCACCCTCCTTTACCCGCTAAAATGGCGCTGCCTCAGCAGTAGACCATCAAGGACTGGGTAATGGGATTAATTCGGTGATGATTATGCAGCTTATCAATGTAGGTCGCACTGAGCCGCTGACCGTCGGGTATGAGCAAGATGCCATTCGCCGTGTAAATCCCCTTGGCCAACACCATGCCAGGTTCCAGCTCCGCCAACGACACTTCACGTTGCTTGCGTGGAACTGCGACTCGCGGGATCGAGGAAATTAACGCTTGGACAGCTTCCGGATCGTAAGCATGCCCGCTTCTTTGCCGGAGCAATTCTGCCGTCGTGTTGGCGTCGTGATCGCTATCCACAAACGCCACCGCCACCGCCAGCAAACGGCCCAGCCAAGGGATGTTCTCACCCCCTATTTGGTCGGGGTAGCCCTTTCCGTCGTAACGTTCATGGTGTGCACGGATGGCCTCACCCACAGCCGCCATCGTGTGGGCGAAACTCGCCAATTCCTGGCCGAGGATCGGATGGTGTTCGACCAGGGCGCGCTCATGTTCACTCAATGAGGCAGGTTCCTGCTCCCAGCGCCGAATGAGTCCGCGAGGCACACCCACCAACCCGATATCGTGAAGCCAGGCAGCGGTCTCGAGAGATTCGCTCTGATCGGGAGGTAACGCGAGGGATGTGGCCATTGCCCGGCAGAGAACATGCACTCGGCGAGCCTGCGTGCCCAGGGTGGGATAGAACGTCTCCATCGTTTTCAGGCATAGTTCCACCGAACGCCCGAGATTCTGCTTCAAGGCCTGATTCAACCGTTCCAACTCGACATTTTGTTCCGCCACGCGGGCCACTTGCTCCTCCAGCGAACGATTCGTCGTTATCAACCTCTCGTTCATGGCAAGCGTGGTGGCTTGAAGCACACGGTTCTTGCAGATCAATTCGTAGCGCTGAACTGCGCTGCCAATGGTTGTGAGCAACTCCTCGCGAAGCCAGGGTTTAATGACGAATCGGTAAATCTCCCCTTTATTGATGGCATCGATAACCGTGCTGAGATTGAGGACGGCCGTGATCAGAATCCGGGTGCAATCAGGCTGAATCGTTTTGGCCTGGGCAAGAAAATCAAGGCCCGTAATCAGCGGCATCTGTTGATCCGTGATGATCACGGAAAAGGAGGCGCTGCGCAGGGCGTTCAAGGCCTCCAGCGGATTGCTGCATGCCGTGACCTCATACCCCTCATGGCGTAGCGTGTCCCGCAATGCCACCAGGACAATCTCCTCGTCATCCACGATCAAAAGACGGTGGAGTTGCGGACAAACGCCATTACTTTCGTCACCCGTCATAAATCCATCGGTTAATCCTCCGGCGCAAACAACCGCCGTATCCGCTCCAACACATCGGCCTCCAGCCAGTCCGCCGTCACCACCAAGTCGCTTTGCTCCAGTAATTCCCGCGCCAAACTGTCGCGCTCGCCAATCAGCGGTTTCAAAATCACCTTTAACCGTGGCTGGTCCCGTCGCCATTCGGCCAAACGCTCAACCAATCGCGTCTCTCCCGGCTCGAGCAGTACGAATACGCCGGAAAACTGATAGTCACCCGATCGGATGAATTCAGTCTGGTTCTCTGTCAGGCTTGTCTGCACCACATGATAGCCATTGACCCTCAACCATTCCGCGGTCGACGCGCGCATCCCCTCCGGTCCACCCACTAACATCAGCGAACGACGCTGAACAGGTGTAGGATCGGGCGCCACCACCGATTCGCTGAAATCCGACAGCGGCAGCCAGATTGTGAACCGCGAACCGTGGCCTTCGGTGGACTCCACGGCGAGGGCGCCAGCATGCTTCCGAACGAACAGGCACGCATTGTAGAGTCCCAACCCTGACCCTTTGTCGGTCGATTTGGTGCTGAAGAAAGGATCGAAAATTGCCTCCAGATGGCGCGCGGGAATACCACAGCCGGTATCCTCAACCGTCACGGAAACCGCCTGTGACCCCGGCAACGTACCGCAATAGTGTTCCGCCACGGGTGCCGATTCGCATAGTGATGTGGTCAAGATCAGCTTCCCCGTCTGCGGCATGGCGTCTGCCGCGTTCACTGTGAGATTCAACAATACCTGTCGTAATCCCGAAGGATCCAAAAACACCGGCAAGGGCACACGGGACAATTCGGTTTCCAGTCTGATCCGGCGAGGGATTACTTTCCGCACGAGGTCGAGCACTTCGCGCACAGCCTCGTTCAGATCCAGGTGCATCCGCTCCCCAGGCAGACCTTGATGAAGCTTGACAATGCGTTGCAGTACCTGCCCCGCGTGCAGCGAGTTCCGCTGAATCAACCCCAACCCCTCGCGAAACGGGTGCGTCTCGTCCGTTTGCGCCAAAAAGGACTCACTCAATGAGTGGACACCGGCAATGACATTTCCCAGGTCATGAGCCAATCCCATCGTGATCAAGGCCAGGGTTTCCTTCCAGGCTGCCGCCGCCAATCTCCGCTCTGCCAGAGTTTGCCGCGTGATGTCCAACCAAACACCATCAAATCCAAGGAGTTCGCCCTCCTCCGTCACCACCGGCTGGCGACGCTCTTGAATATGCCGGATCCGGCCTGAGGTCCAGTGCCGCAGACGATAAGTGGTCGAGAGCACATGCCCCTCCAGGGCCGCACGTTCACATTGCCGCCGGACCTCCCCGCGGTCCGCCTCGTGCACGATCTCCCAGAAGCGCCCGGGATGCAGCGCCCAATCGGCCGGTGCAATCCCGGTCAACTCTTCGATCTGGGCCGAAACATATTCAAAGGAAAAGTCCGGACGCTGCTGAAACAACACCCCCGGCCAGAGTGTCCCGAGTGTTTGTAATGCATCTTTGGGATGGGGTGGCATGCGCTTGTTCTATTGGGTCGACTGTAATGAACTCCCGCGTCCAGTCAACGCGCGTCGACGGCGTCTTGAGACGCCAATACTGCTCGGAGCGTCCCCCCCGGTCACCTTGACCTCATGTCCTATTGCCTTACCCCGCGCCCGGTCAAACACGCGGCATGACGTAGGCGCGTCGAACATCTCGAAGCTGACTGGCGCTCCGGCCGAGCCTCGTGCGTTCTGCACGGGCTGCGGCCAGCCGTGAAGCGACCGTCGCGCAATTGAGCTGTTCGAGTTGGATCAGCGCCGCGAGCAAATCGCGATACTCCGCGGGGACTTCGCCGGGAGGCGAGTGATGAGATTTGAGACGATCCGTCACCGCCAGAATGGCCGGTTGCAGCGCGGATTTGGCCGTCTGGATTTGACCGGCCTGCACCCAAGCGCACGCCTCGATCGCGCGGGTCTCCGCTACCGTGAGTTGCTGCCATTCCACGTACAACGCCGCAAGCTCGTTCCTTGGGTTCATGCGAGGGTCCCGCTGCTGAGTGAATTCAGGGCCGGCAGTGCTGCAATATCATCCTTCTGGAGCATCTCATTCCAGGCGTCCCGCAAAACACTGATCCGAGCGATGGTCTCCCGGATTCCGGCCGCCTCTTTCCTGAGATTGCTTTCCATGAGGCGGCGATCAAGATACTGGTAAATCTGGCGCAACCGGCTCGAAAGCTCACCCCCGGCCGTCATGTTCAGATTCCGATTCAATTCCGCCAGGATAGATTGTGCGCGAATCACATTGTTGCTGATGGTCTCGTGAAACTCGGCCGGATCCTCGAGAGTGAAACCGCTCATCGCCCGCTCGAGGAAGCGGATCGCGCCATCGTACAACATGAGCACGAGGTGGCCGGGAGAGGCTGTGCGGGTCGCGACTTCACGATAGGATTGCCAGGGTGTGGATCGCTGCATGAGAATGGTGTGGATTCTTTGGCCTACTAAATGATGTCGCATCGTCTCCAGCCCGATCGGCGCGCCACGACGTTTCCTGCCTCGCTGCCCACGCCCCCCGAAATGCCCCTATTTCATCTTTATCGCAAGCAATTCGGCGATGCGCAGCAGGGTTTCCGCCGGTGGATAGGCAGCCTGACCTACGACCCGCGCCAGTCGGCTCACCTCCGGACTGCGGACTTCCGGAGTGTCCGAAAGCGCGGCCGTCAATTCGGCCGATCGGCTGAAGTTCACCTCGTCTGCGGCGGTCCGCGCCATCGGCTTCGGGGTCTGTGTGGCTGCAATTCGAGGGACGCTGCCGGCACCCTGTTTGGCATGAATTTCCATATCTTGTTTTGGCAGGCGTTCGAGGCTTTCAACTGGGTCTCTTACATCCGATTATCGGCACGCTCGCTCGAAACTTGAGCCGTTTCTTGCCGATGCATGCAAAGAAACACCAGGTCATTGTGAGGTAATTCATTAGCGCGCCGGGACGGTCCCCACCAGCGTGTACGCCGCGTACTGCCCAAAACGTCGGGGCGACTGGAGTACGTCATGGCTGTCGGCCGTGGGATTGGTCGCGGCAAAATGATGAGCGGAAAAGCGCTCCGCCCCGGCAGCGACCGTCGGGTCGCTGGCATCGAGCATTTCGTCCACGGCCCAGACGATCCGAGGCAATTCGGTTTCCACCAGGTGCAACGTCAAGCCCACCGCCAGCGGGGGATAAGGATCATAACGGTTCAATTGACTGAACAATACGGCATCGCATCCCGTTTCCTCACGAATCCGGCTCAGGAATTCGGCGGGTAGCCGATCGGTGATCCTCCAAACCGAGCGCCCGGTCCAACTCCGCAGTTGATTGCCCGTAACCGATATCAGTTCGAAACGGCCGGTCCGAGCCAGCTCGGAGTGAATGATCGGTCCAAGCGTTTCACGTCCGGCATCGAGGTTGCGTCCGGTGCCGCTAGTTGTCAGCGGCAACACCGCCACCCTCCGGACCGAAGGAGGTAGAGTAGCCCCGGTGACAAAAACATTCTGCGGCTCGTAAGCAGGACCGAGGGCCATTCGTGTCCGCGCTGGCATGACCGCGCACCCGGACAGGATTAGACCACAGAAAACGATCCCGATGAGAATGCGCGAAGAACGGGCGCTGTGGGCGAGGGACGGGGATGAATACATGTTGAGGAGATTATTCCGGGCGGCGCTTACGCACTCGCACCAAACTGCCGAGTAAGAAATTGGAGCTGTTGGTTGAGGTTGGACTGAATGGTCTCCATCGATACGAAGGAATTGATCATCTGTTGACGGTTCGATTGCACCAGACGCTCCAAGTTCGTGATCTGGTTGTCAATCTGGCTCGATCGCCGATCCAACGCTGTCTGACGCTCACTCAGCCGTCCATCTTCCCCGGCAACTTGTTCCAGGAAATCCTGCAGTCTTACGGCAATACCACTCGTGGGATGGGTAAACAGATCGGTCACCCCCGTCAGACTCTCACCCAGTGCGGCATCCAGTCGGCTCGAATCCGCTAATTCCAAATGATTGTCATCACCGTTCGAGACAATCCCCAACGCCTCCAAATGGCGGATGATACCCGATAGTTCATTGTGCGGCGAATAAACCAGACCGCGGAGCTTTGATCCAAGTTCTGACGCCTCGGACTCTCCGGCCAGTACGCCCGAGGTGACTTTGCCATTGCTGTCGAAGGACCGCCCGGTTTGCGAGTCGAGCAGCGACTGCGTATTGTTAAATTCTTCCAGAAACCGCGTGATCCCCGTCCGTATCGCGTCCACATCTGCCCGGACATTCACCGTCGTCGATACCCCTTCGCGAAGCGCCGTCACGGTGAGCCCGGCAAGTCCCGAACTGGCTTCGGTAATCGTGTTGGATGAGCTGCGCAGGATCCCGCCTTCGTCCACCGTATACAGAAGATCATTGCCCCGTTGCAATGTCCCGCCCGACACACCCGTAGCCGCCAGGAAATTTCCGGTCACATCTTCAAATGAAATCCCCACATCCCCCGGGTTGCGATTCGCCAGCACAAAGCGATCGTTGGCAGAATCGTACGTTGCGTTTACCCCGGCCGCGGAATCGTGAATCCGGCGCAATACCTGATCGATAGTGTCGCTCGTCTCAAACGCGATCTCGACACCATTGATCCGGAAAAGTCCCGCTCCCGCCCCGGCATCGGTAATTGGGGTCTCCAACCGAACCGATCCCAGAGTCTCCGAGGTCTTCAGCCGCCCCACCGGGGTCGAACTGACGATGCTTCCCGTTCCATTGTTTGTCAGCCGCGCAACCTGCAGGAAGTTGGTGGTATCCGTGGCACTTCCCAGAACAATCTCATTCGCAGAATTCAGACGAATTCGATCGTTAACCGCATCATAGTCAGCGGTGACAATGCCGCCGGTGGCAGAGTCAATCCGATTGAATAGTTCCTGCAATGTCTCACCGGTATCCACTTCCACATGAACGCCATTGATCGTAAAGAACCCATTTGAAATCGATGACGCAAACCCCGCAGACCCCAGCACGAGTGACGAAACATCTGTCGTAGCATTCAATGGTCTTGAGACTCCCGAAGTCCCGATCTGCCGCGAGGCGCTTGCGAGTTGAATGACTTGAAAAGTATGACTTCCCTCCATCGCCGCTGACGTTGCACTCGCAATGGCTGCAGTGTCATCAGAAACGCTCACGGTCCGCTGGTTGAAAAGATCGGGCGACGCCAAGGCATCAACCCGGCCGCGCAAAACATTGCACTGAGTGAGTACGCTGCCGTAAGCGTTGCGGCTCTCCTGGTATGTGGCCTGTTCAGCCGACAACCTCTTCTGCGGCAGTCGGTCGAGTTCCGTCAACTGATCAACAAGCGTGCGCCAATCAAATCCTGAGGCCAGTCCTGAAAGACCCAGATCCATGGCCTCTTATCGGCAACTTCAGCGGGTTGCTTAAGCCCTAACTGGCAACTGCCCCCCAACGCGGGCGTCTTTATTGAATAACCATGATGCCACGGCGGTTGTATCCACTTTTTCCTTTCCGCGGTACGCGATTTCCATTTGCCTTGGGGCCGCCATGATCGATACCGACCCGACGGATGCCTTTATTGCCCAGCATGTCCGGGGAATACCCCGCTCCGGGATTCGCGATTTCTTTGAGCTTGTCCAGGGAATGCCCGGAGTGGTTTCGCTGGGGGTGGGAGAGCCGGATTTTGTGACGCCGTGGCACATTCGGGAGGCCGCAATTTATGCCTTGGAACGTGGTCGGACGACTTACACTTCAAATCTGGGAATGCTCAAGTTGCGTGAAGCCATCAGCACCCATCTCGAGTCTCGTTTTGGTTTGCGGTATGACCCGACGAACCAGATTCTGGTGGCCGTTGGGGTGAGCGAGGCGATGGACATTGCCTTTCGGGCAGTGATAAACCCCGGTGACGAGATCATTTATCATGAGCCGTGTTACGTGAGTTATTCTCCGAGCGTGGCCTTGGCGCATGGGGTTCCGGTGCCCGTTGCGTGTCGGTACGAGGACGGTTTTGCGGTACGGGCGGAGGCGATTGAGAGGGTTATCACCCACCGGAGCAAGGTGTTGGTATTGAATTTTCCGACCAACCCGACGGGGGGAACCATGAACCGAGAGGAGTTAGAGAAGATCGCCGCTTTGGTTAAACGACACAACCTGCTCGTCATTACGGATGAGATCTATTCCGAGCTGACTTTCGAGGGTGAGCACGTGAGCATTGCTGGATTGCCCGGGCTGGTGGAGCGGACAATATTTTTGCATGGTTTTTCGAAGGCCTATGCGATGACGGGATTCCGGATCGGGTACGCCTGCGGGCCGGCGGCTTTGGTGGAAGCAATGATGCGGATCCATCAATACTCGATGTTATGCGCGAGTATCATCAGCCAGGAGGCGGCGCTGGAGGCGATCCAGCACGGCGATGCGGACACCGCGATGATGCGGGAACATTATCGGGCGCGCCGCAACCTGATCGTCAAGGCGTTCCAGGGGATGGGGCTGAAATGCACCCTTCCTCGCGGATCATTCTATGCCTTTCCCTCGATTCACTCGACCGGGTTGAGCTCGAAACAATTCGCGGTTCAACTGCTGAAAGAAGAGAAAGTGGCATGCGTGCCGGGTGACGCGTTCGGTCCTGGGGGGGAGGGTTTTGTACGCTGCTGCTTCGCCACCGGGTTGGATCAGATTGAGATTGCCCTCGAACGCATTGGCCGTTTTGTCCAGACACGGGTGGGATAAGTCGGCTTGGGAGCCGTCTATCCCGGGAGCGATCGGGTAAAGATCTGGCGGATGATGTCTTCGATGGGGACCTCCTGGATATCGATGTCCTGAACCGGGAGTTCATCAAGAAGCGTCTTGCAGACGCTGATCACGCGGTCGCGTTTTACTTTGAACTTCAGAAGGGCCTGGGAATGCTCCATGAGCTCGCCATAGCGCTCGAGCCCCCGGCTGGGTAAGGATTGGCCGGGAGCACATTGGATGGTGATTAATTTGAAATCGGCGAAACGATCCAACACATCGGTCAACCGGCCGTCGAAGAAGAGACTGCCGTGGTCGATAATGATGACGCGGCGACAGAGTTGCTCGATGTCGGTCATGTAGTGGCTGGTGAGTAGAACGGTGGTCTTGCGGGTGGCATTGTGGTGACGGAGAAATTCCCGCACATTTTTTTGAGAAACAACGTCCAATCCGATAGTGGGCTCGTCCAGGAACAGCACGCGCGGCTGGTGAAGCAGGGCGGCGATCAACTCCATTTTCATCCGTTCACCGAGTGAGAGCTCACGGACCATGACGCCAAGCTTGTCCCGGACGTCGAGCAGTTCGGTCATTTCGGCAACGCCATGTTCGAAATCAGGCCGGGCGATTCCGTAAATGCGGGCGTTGAGTTCGAGGGATTCCCGGGCCGGCAGGTCCCACCAGAGCTGGTTCTTCTGGCCCAGCAACAAGGCAAATTGGCGTCGGTACCCGTCCTTGCGTTCCCATGGGACATAACCCAGAACGCGAGCCGCGCCGGATGAGGGGTGTATGAGGCCGGCGAGCATCTTGAGGGTGGTCGTTTTGCCGGCGCCGTTGGGTCCTACGAAACCGACAAGTTCCCCCTGCTCAATGGCGAAGCTGATCTCCTTGACGGCATGAACCGGCTCAAATTCGCGACGGACGAGACCCCTGAAGGAGCCGAGCAGACCGGGTTTTTTGCGATAGGTCCGGAATGACTTAGCGAGCCGGTCGACAGAGATGGTGGCCACCGGGCCGGTGCGGGCTGGGGCTATGGGGGGCATAGTCTGCCGAACGGACGCTCAGTGCGGCGGGGTCAGGTCCGCAATTGCTTTTCGAGATAATGGATGACCTGACGAATGCCGTGGTCGGTTTCCATGCGGTCCTTCACCGAGCGGCAGGCATGGAGGACGGTGCCGTGATCCCGACCCCCGAAGGCCTCGCCGATGGCGCTGAGAGAACTTTCAGTCAGGTGGCGCGCGAGGAACATCGCGACCTGCCTGGGGAAGGCAATGTTTTCCGGCCGACGCTTGCTCGTCATGTCAGAGAGCCGAATATCGAAGTGTTCGGCGACCCGTTTCTGAATGAGATCGACCGTGATCGTGGTCCGCCCCTCTTCATGAAGGACGTCGTTTAGCAAACTTTCCACGGCTTCAACGTTGAGCTCGGTCTTCATGAGCCACGAATAAGACGCCACCCGGATGAGGGCCCCTTCGAGCCGTCGGATATTGCTGCGAATACGCCGAGCCAGGAAGTGGATCACTTCGTCGGTCACGTGCACCCCGAGGGAGGACCCCTTTTTGCGGAGGATGGCGACACGCGTTTCAACGTCAGGAGGTTGCAGATCAGTGACGAGCCCCCATTCGAACCGCGAAACGAGGCGATGCTCGAGATTCTGAATTTCGGAGGCCGGGCGATCGCAGGTGAGCACGATTTGTTTATGAGCTTCGTGGAGGGCGTTGAAGGTATGAAAGAACTCCTCCTGAATGCGTTCTTTGCCGGCGAGAAACTGGATATCGTCGATCAGCAGGACGTCGGTCTGGCGGTATTTGCGTCGAAATCGGACGAGTTGGCTATTCTGGATGGCGTCGATATATTCGTTGGTGAATTTCTCGGAGCTCAAATAGGCCACCCTTGCACCTCGCTTATGATGGACCACGAAATGGCCAATGGCGTGGAGGAGATGAGTCTTGCCGAGGCCGACACCGCCATAGACAAAGAGAGGGTTATACGATTTGCCGGGCGCCTGGGCCACCGCGAAGGCGGCAGCGTGCGCGAAATTGTTGTTACTGCCTACGACGAAGTTGTCGAAGGTATTTTTGGGATTAAAGGCCGGCTCGCGCCCGGGAGTGGAATCGGCAGGTTGGGCCTCAATGTTTCGTTCTGGCGTCGTCCGTGCAGCGTCGTCAGTCCCGGAGTGCGCTGCACTGGATCGGGAAGGGTGTGGCGCGGTGCTGGCGATCGCGAACACGACTCTCAACTCCTGGCCGGAGGCGTGGGCAAGGACTTCCTGGATCAATTGCTGATAGTTGTCCTTGAGCCAGACTTCGCAAAAATCATTGGCGACTTCCAAGGTAAAAACATCGCCATCCAGGGACAGGGCACGAACAGGCGCGAACCAGAGGTGATAGACGTCCGGATTAAGAATCTGTCGGAGTAGATCCTGCGCGTCTTTCCATATCTGACTTATGCTTGGGGGCATAGCGGGTTGGGCAATTCCAGCAATGAGGTGGCCGAGTTTATTCACCTGGTCCGGACACACTGATGTAACATTCCCTTTCACAAAGTCTTAGCTCTCCTCTTTTGGGCTCCGCACAAAGTTGAGATTGGGGCAGAAACGAAGCCGCTCGACGGCCTCCTGCGCACCACGTGTAACGTGCCAATCACCAAATACTTGCATGCAAAACGCAATGGCATTTCTGATTGAGTTCCGAAGACAGCACTGCTCGGCAGTGAACTCCAAAATCGATGCGCAAATTTCTAAGGCAACCGCGGTTGGCTGACGAGGAGAATATATTAACTCTTATGCACAGGTTATTCACATCGATAAAAAGGCCGTCAACAGGGATTCAAACCGCCTGCTCCCCCGTTTCGTCGGTCCGAATGCGAAGGGCGTTCTCGACTACAGACACAAAGATCTTCCCGTCCCCGATCTTACCGGTTTTGGCCGCCTTCGAGATGGCCTGGACAGCCTCGTTCGCTGTTTGATCCGGAAGGACGATTTCGAGTTTTATTTTGGGCAGGAAGTCCACGGTATATTCACTGCCGCGATAGATCTCGGTGTGTCCTTTCTGCCGGCCGAAGCCTTTGACCTCGCTTACTGTCATGCCTTCGATTCCGATGCTGGACAGGGCTTCCTTAACGTCTTCGAGCTTAAAAGGTTTAATAATGGCTTCGATCTTTTTCATGGCATGATGTGATTGATTTGACATTGATTCTGGCTCTTTGTGGGATTGCCGGCAAGCCCCTCCGAAAAATAAATCGTCTGCCTCGCTTGACAAGAAAGTTCGGGCGTGGTTACTTCCCGGCGAATTTAGCTCTCGCAGGCAAGCCAAATATGAATTGTTCTTTGATTGCCAAAATAGATTTCAGCTCCGGCCGAGTACAGGCTGAGGCTGATGTTCCCACGATAACCTACTGAATGTACTGATTCCGAAAATTCCCCGGGTCCATACGGTCATCCCCTGACCGGTGGACCCGGTTTTTTTTTCATTTTTGGCTTGCAAGGCGAATAGCGCACGGGAACTGGCGCAGGCCCTTGAAAGCTGAAAAGGCCAATAAATGAGGCCCGCGGCGCGCCAAGTCAGTTTGAAAAGCGCTTGACACCGCCTCGCGGTTTCAGGGTTACTGGCGGTCGTCGCCGGAAGCCTCTGCCTCCTGGATGACGCAAGAACTCAGACAGCAAGCTATGAAAACCCGCACCTATTGGTCCTTTTTCGTTTTAGCGATTCTAACTTTATTTTGCCATTCGGCCTTGGCGGGGGAGGCCGACATTAAGATCCCGCCGTTGGAAGGAGTGCGCTTTGATGGATTGGGTGGGATATCGGGGACCGTGTTGATGTATTTCGGAATCTTGATTTGTTTTGTGGGAGCCGGTTTTGGCCTTTGGCAATATCAACAGACCAAGGCCTTGCCGGTGCATGAGAGCATGGGGCGAGTGTCCCACATGATTTGGGAGACCTGCAAAACCTATTTGTTCACACAGGGGAAATTCCTCGCCATTCTGTGGGCGCTGATCGCCGCGTGCATGGTGTACTATTTTGGTTTTCTAACGGAACACCGGGGGCCGGATGGAGCGGCCATGAGTGGCGGTCACGTCGCGTTCAATGTGATCGTGATCTTAGCGGCCTCGGTCCTGGGGATTCTGGGGTCCTACGGCGTGGCGTGGTTTGGAATCCGCATCAACACGGTCTCCAATAGTCGGGCCTCGTTCTCCGCGTTGAAAGGCGATCCCCTGGCCACTTTGGGTATCCCGCTGCGTTCGGGTATGAGTGTCGGATTGCTGCTCGTAGCCGTCGAGTTATTCTTCATGATTTGCATTCTGGTTTTTCTTCCCCGCGAACTTGTGGGCCCATGTTTCATCGGTTTTGCGATCGGCGAATCCCTGGGTGCCTCGGTCTTGCGCATTTGCGGTGGCATCTTCACCAAGATTGCCGACATCGGATCGGACCTGATGAAAATCGTATTTAAGCTGCCGGAAGACGATCCGAAGAATCCCGGCGTGATTGCCGACTGCACGGGAGATAATGCCGGCGATTCGGTTGGCCCTACGGCGGACGGTTTTGAGACGTATGGCGTGACCGGCGTCGCGCTGATCGCTTTTCTCGCGTTGGCGTTGGCGGCGACTCCGGGCATTGTGGCCACGCTGATTGTCTGGCTCTTCGTGATGCGTTCCCTGATGATCGTGACCTCTTTAGTGTCCTATTTCTGCAATGAGGCGCTCAGCAAGGCGATGTTCGCAGGCAAAAAGGACTTCGACTTTGAAGCGCCCCTGACCCACTTGGTGTGGATCACCTCCGGAATATCCATTTTCGTCACCTTCATCGCCAGCAAGCTGTTACTGGGCGATTTTCAGGATGCAGCCGGCAAAGGACTGCCCGACCTTTGGTGGGTCCTCTCGGTGATCATCAGTTGCGGCACCGTCGCCGGCGCGCTGATTCCTGAGTTCACAAAAATATTCACCAGCACAAACTCCCGGCATGTTCGCGAAGTGACGAATTGCTCCAAACACGGGGGAGCCTCCCTGAACATCCTTTCCGGATTTGTGGCGGGCAATTTTTCGGCATTTTGGATGGGGCTGGTGATCATGGTTCTGATGTTTACTTCCTATCATTTTTCCCAGAATCCGGCCTTGCACTCGATCATGCCCGCGGAGTTCGCGTTTGCCGCTCCGATATTCGCGTTCGGCTTGGTTGCGTTTGGATTTCTTGGGATGGGGCCGGTGACGATCGCCGTCGACAGTTATGGTCCGGTAACGGACAACGCGCAATCCGTTTACGAGTTGAGCCAGATCGAGTCCCGGAAAGATATCCGGGAAGAAATCGAACGGGATTTCGGATTCAAACCGGATTTTGAGAATGCGAAGTATCAGCTCGAGAAGGGCGATGGTGCCGGCAATACGTTCAAAGCGACAGCCAAACCGGTGTTGATTGGGACGGCGGTGGTGGGGGCAACGACTATGGTGTTTGGCATCATCATTCTGCTGGATGCGGTCGGCAAACAACTGGATCCATCCTTCAGCATCGTCACGAAACTGAGCCTGGTACAGCCGGAAATTATTCTCGGGTTGTTGATGGGCGGCTCGGTGATTTACTGGTTCACGGGCGCCTCCACGCAAGCGGTGGTCACCGGCGCCTATCGAGCGGTGGTGTACATCAAAGAGCACATGAAACTGGACGCCACGACGGCATCGGAGAAGGACAGCAAGGAGGTCGTGCGGATCTGCACGGTTTACGCCCAGAAAGGGATGTGGAACATCTTCATTGTCGTCTTTTGTTTCGCGTTGGCCCTGCCTTTTTTCAATCCGTACTTTTTCATTGGATATCTCATCGCCATCGCGTTCTTCGGGTTGTTTCAGGCGATCTTCATGGCCAATGCCGGCGGTGCCTGGGACAATGCCAAGAAGATTGTGGAGGTGGATCTTCGACAGAAAGGGACCGATTTGCACGCGGCGACGGTGGTCGGCGACACGGTGGGCGATCCATTTAAGGATACCTCGTCGGTGGCGTTGAACCCGGTGATTAAGTTCACGACCCTGTTCGGCCTGCTCGCCGTGGAAATTGCCGTGACGATGCAAAGCCAAGGATGGAAGACGGGCATCGGCACCATCTTCTTTCTCGTTGCGCTGGTCTTTGTGTACCGTTCCTTCTACTTCATGCGGATTCCCGAAGAAGCCTCGGTCGGATCCTAGGGCATCCCGGATAACCGAAAGAGCAGCCATTCCAAAGGGCGATCGAAAGATCGCCCTTTTCGCTTCGGACGCGACCACCTGGGATTCGAATCAGACCGACAGACGTCCCTTGCGGCATTGGCGGCCAGCCGCTACTTTTCCGCCCATGTTTAGTGCGGCAGATCTATTTGATTTAACACAGACCGACCATGCCGTGTTGTTCGATGGTTGCGAAAACGCCTGGGAGGCCCTTGTCCGGCTGAAGGACTATCTCAAAAATCGGATCCGGCCAAGGCTGCAAAACCGCTGTGACGGGGTGGCCTGGATTGGGGAACAGGTGGTCATCGGCGAGGATACGGTGGTGGAGGACGGCGTGATGATCAAAGGTCCCGCGATCATCGGCCGCGGTTGTCGAATTCGGCACAATGCGTATATCCGGGAGAATGTGATTGTGGGCGATGGTTGTGTGGTGGGTAACTCCTGTGAGTTGAAGAGCGCGCTGCTCTTTAATCGAGCCCAGGTTCCCCATTTCAATTACATTGGCGATTCCATTCTTGGGCACCGGGCCCATCTGGGAGCGGGCGTGAAGATTTCGAATGTAAAACTGGGCGGAGGCACGGTGCGGGTGGAACACGAAGGGGTTCGGCTGGACACGGGATTGCGCAAACTCGGAGCCCTGATCGGAGACGAATGCGATGTGGGCTGTAACGCAGTATTGAATCCGGGCAGCGTCCTGGGACGTGGCGCCATCATCTATCCCAATGTGAACTGGCGCGGTGTGCTGCCCGCCGGGAGGATTGCTAAAAACCGCTGCTCGATCGAAGTCATTGAGAAGCGCCTCCCTCCCACGGAGGACGCGTGAGTTGCGAGCTCGCCTATGCAGCGGTTCTCAATGTGCCGGGAAGGCCGGCATCCCTGCCGGCGCCGTTTCTTTGCTTTCGAGTCAATCCGCATGCCGGCGCTCCCAGAATTGGCGAAATGCGAACTGCTGCCGCCTGTGGCGTCGGTGTTGACATGTGCGCTGCATTCCGGGCAGGATTCCCAGCGGCGCGGGGAGAATCTCCCGCCCATTTTGCATGATTCAGGAGGTGGATCCACAGGCTGTCGGGGGACCCGTCGACATCGTGGGACAAGTGAGAGCGATGTTCTCGGCCGAGGGTCTGCTGTCGCGGGCAAGCAACTTCGAATACCGGCCACAGCAGCAGGATATGGCGGTGGCGGTGGCGGAGGCGCTGACACGGCGGGACCATCTGGCAGTGGAGGCCGGAACGGGTGTGGGAAAGAGCCTCGCCTATTTGATTCCGGCTATCCTATACGCGGTGGAGCGTCGCAAAAAGGCGGTGGTCTCCACGCATACGATCAACCTCCAGGAGCAGCTCACGGAAAAGGACCTGCCAATGCTCGAACGCATTCTGCCGGTCCGATTTGCCTTCACGATGCTCAAAGGGCGGCAAAATTACCTTTGCACCCGACGCCTGCGGAAAGCGATGGAGCAAGCCGACAGTCTCTTTACTTCACCCGAGACCAATGAACTTCACCGTATATACGAGTGGTCCAAGCGAACCTCCGATGGGAGCCTCTCCGATTTCGATGCCGAGCCCGATGCGAAAGTCTGGCAGCATGTTTGTTCCGAGCGTGGTCTTTGTTCGCCGAAACTCTGCGGACCGGCGTCCGCCTTCAGCAAGGAATACGGGGCCTGCTTCTTTCAGCGCGCGAGGCAACGTATTCTCTCGGCGGACGTGTTGGTCTTGAACCACACCCTCTTTTTCACATTGCTGGGCGCAGCCCAGGAATCGGCCGACGGCGGGGTATTGTTCAAAAACGATTTCGTCATCTTCGATGAAGCGCACCAGTTGGAGGGCGTAGCTTCCAAGCATATTGGTTGTCGTATTTCGAGCGCCCAAGTGCGTTACACCCTGCACCGCCTGTGGAATCCACGAACCGAGAAAGGATTGTTGGCAACCCTGCGCCGGGGATCGGCAGTCCGTCTCGTTGCCGATTTGCTATCCGAAGCGGACGGGTTTTTCCAGGTAGTGGAGGCCGCCTGCGAGGACTTGTACCGGCAACAGTCGGCAACGCGAAAACCGGCAAGTGTCGAGGGTGGAAAGGAGCAGGCTGCGCGGATATGGACCGAATTGCGAATTCGGCGCCCCGATCTTGCCAAGGACACACTGACCTTGCCGCTGCAACGGTTGCGGGAGGAGGTCAGTGAGTTGATCAAAGCGACCGAGGACAACGACATCGGCCAGGAATTGCTCGAGTGCAACCGGCGATTGATCGAGCTGCGGGAGGATCTCGCGCTCTTTCTCAGCCAAAGCGCCGAGGGCTCGGTGTACTGGGTGGAGCGAGCCGGGCGGGCGCAGCGGAACCTCACATTGAATGCGGCTCCCGTGGATGTGGCGGCATTCCTTCGTCAGCGATTGTTTGGGGCGGACACCTCAGTGATCCTGACCAGCGCAACATTGTCGATGTCATCGGACCTAAAGCCGACGAGCCTGGTGCCCTCAGCAACTGACGATCCCAGTTCGAAACCGCGCCGGGAAAATCCGCCGAGCGCCGCGCGCAGGTTACCGGCGGCCGGTATGGGCTATTTCGCGCGTCGGGTGGGAGCGGAAGCCGCCCGGTTGCTGCAGGCGGGTTCACCGTTCGATTACGAGCAGCAAATGAAGCTTTATGTGGTGGCCAAGATGCCCGATCCACGCGAGCCGGGGTATGGGGACGCCCTGGAACACTGGGTAGGTCATTTTGTACGGCAGACGCGGGGGAAGGCATTTGTGCTGTTCACGAGTTTCAAACTCATGTTCGAGTTAAGCCAGCGCATGGAACCCTTTTTCGAGCGCGAAGGTCTGGAATGCCTCGTGCAAGGGACGGGCATGCCCCGTTCGACCATGCTCGAACGGTTTAAGGAAGACGTCGATTCCGTCCTATTCGGCACGGACAGTTTCTGGCAGGGAGTGGATGTACCGGGCGAGGCGTTGTCGAATGTGATCGTCACCCGATTGCCCTTCGCGGTACCCGACCATCCGCTGATCGAAGCGCGCGTCGAAGCCATCGAGGCTCGGGGGGGCAATTCCTTTGCCGAGTTTTCTTTGCCGGAGGCGGTGTTGAAGTTTCGACAGGGAATTGGGCGGCTCATCCGGACCCGAGGCGATCATGGGATTGTGGTGGTGTTGGACAATCGAGTGCTGACGAAGCGTTACGGCCGGGCGTTCCTTCAGGCAGTCCCGAAATGCCCGGTCGAAATTGTGTAGGCCGAGATGCCCGGGGGAGACCGTGCTTGTCTTATCGATGCGGTTTTGCCAAACTCCGGTCATGTCAGAAATGGCCATGTTTGTCCGCCGGGGGGCATCGCAGATCACCCCTCGCATTATGAAACGGGTGCACAAGAAGCTCCCTTTTCTTAAGGTCGAATTTACTCAAATCCACGCACCGACATATCCGCATTTGGTGGATCAGCTGGAATTCCTGGCCGATGTCCTGGAGGACTTTGCCGAAGGCGCGGATGAGGAGATATCCTTTGTAGCCGTTGCCGGCGCCACATTCGCACTGGTCTACGCCCATCGGCAGTTTGACCTGATCCCCGATCGAGATCCGGAGTTTGGACGTGCAGACGATTCGGGCGTAGTGCGAACGGTGCTCAAGGAACATGAGCGAGCCTTTTCCGCGTTTGCAGTGAGGCATGGCCTCGATTGGTTGAAGATCACCGTTGATCCTTGAGCCGGGAATATGGTCTTGATCAGGCGTCAGCCATGGGTGTCTTCTGATGCCGTTCCACCCGCCTGCAAATATCCGCACCCATCCTTAAGCAATCCCCTCCCGCCAATTCGAAGACCGCCGCCAAAGGCGAGCGCCGAAGACCTGTCCGATTTCGTTATCGCTCCATCATTCGGCGCCAGCACACCGAAGCGCACCTACTCCGCCCGGATTCCAATTCGTGAACAACACATAGATCTCCCGGTTCCGACCGCGCCCGACCACGTACCAGGCCGCATCATGAATATGCTGTGCGTCCGCATAGTTCAAATCCGTCTTGGGCCGAAGCACGCTCACAATGGTTCGCTTCTTAAGATTAAGGATGTAAATCGGACCCGGGGTTTTGTCCGGACCATCGAGACACGGTGCCAGCGCATAATCGCCCCACAAATCCACGTCGCACACCGTGCTCCCCGCCGGGAGACCAAGGGCCTCCATCCACTTGTCTTTCGAGGGCGACCATCGTTTGATCTGGCCCTCGGGCCGCGCCGACAACAAAAGCGTCTTCCCCCCGTTCTCGCTGGTGATGCCATGCGGGGTCTGCGAAATGGACTTCCCCCCGTGGATGTCCCCTTCATATGCGAAAGGTTGCACCGTTGCCGGCATGAAATACGCCTTTCCATAGCCGTCCGTGATCATGATCGAGTCCTTTCCCATGAAGGCCACATCGGTTGGGTTGAACCCCTTCCCATCCTCGTATCCTTGCCGCGGCAGACCCAGCACCTGCGCCTGCCCAAACGTAGTGTCCGAAAGATACACCTCTCCATCGACGTTGTCCGCCACCGCCACCAGTGGGGCCTTCCCGTGGCGCCTTAACAGATCCGCCCCATGAAGATTCCCTCGACTGAATACGGGGTCCCCGGTGATCACTTCAGATCGCGTGAGCCGCTCACTGAACGCCACCCAGCCCACGTCCTGTAGACCCCAGTACACCACATCGCGTTCCCCATCCACAATCAAAGTGCCATGCGCGCCGGGGACATGCGGTCGAATCTCCTCCGGCAACGGCATGAGTTCCTTCACCGCTTCGAACCTCCAAAAACCCTGTCCGGTTGACGGCTGGCGGCTGGAATGCGCCTTGATCTTGATCGGTCCCTTCTTTTCGATCGAGGTTGGCAAAACGCTCACCGTGGGAGAGACCTCCGGAGTGTCCGGGACCCCCGTGTCGTGGGCCGTGACGGCCAGGGCGCAGACGAAGATGAATTGAGTGGCGGTGTTCAGGCAACGGCCCAGGGGAAGTGTGAAAATTGTGGTCATGATCTTTGCATTGAACGGGGGCAAACGATCCCATGGGCCGCATCACAATCCAAGGAAAACTTCTCCTGAGGATAAGGCTTAAGCTTCATCGGCCATTCCTCTGAACCGAGCCCACCGTGACCGGGGCTTGTCAAACCGGCCCAACCGGGGTAGGACAAAACCCATGAACCGCCGCCAATTTCTCCAGCGTGGCGCTGCCGGCCTCGCTTGGCTCTCAGTTGCCCCTTATGCTCGCATCATTGCCGCCGAACCGGTCCGGCGCGTCGGGGTGATTGGGTGTGGCTGGTATGGAAAGAGCGATCTGTTCCGCCTGCTCCAGGTCGCTCCGGTCGAGGTTGTCTCGTTGTGCGATGTCGACGAGCGGATGTTGAGCGGAGCCGCGGAGATGGTGGCGGCCCGGCAACGTTCGAAGCACGCGCCGCGAATCTACCGCGACTTTCGCGAAATGCTTGGCGATAATCCGCTCGATATTGTGCTGGTCGGGACCCCGGATCATTGGCATGCATTGGCGACGATTGCGGCGATCGAAGCCGGGGCCGATGTCTACGTCGAGAAACCGATCAGTGTTGATGTCGTCGAGGGTCAGGCCATGCTCGATGCCGCCCGTCGTCACCATCGCATCGTCCAGGTCAATACTCAGCGACGGAGCACGCCCCATCTCATCGATGCCCGCGATACCATCATCAAGGCGGGTAAACTCGGCAAAATCGCCGCCGTCGACATTTATTGCTATTGGCACATGCGAGCCCGAGAGAATCCTCCCGATACCGCTCCCCCCTCGAACCTCGACTACGAGATGTGGACCGGCCCTGCGCCCATGCGCCCCTACAATCGACTGGTGCACCCCCGTGGCTGGCGCGCCTTTACCGAATACGGGAACGGCATCCTCGGCGACATGTGCATCCACATGTTCGATATGGTTCGTTGGATGCTCGACCTCGGCTGGCCCAAACGAATCTCCTCGACCGGGGGAATCCTCGTCGACAAGGAGAGCAAGGCCAACATCCCGGACACGCAAATCGCCACGTTCGACTATGACGATCTCCAGGTGACGTGGAACCACCGCACCTGGGGCGGTTCACCGGACCCCAAGTATCAATGGGGGGCCACCTTTTACGGTGACAAAGGCACGCTCAAGGCCAGCGTGTTCAGCTACGATTTCATCCCGCTTGAGGGAGGCGAACCTGTCCACCGCGACGTCGTGTACGAACTCGAGGAATACCCCGAGGATAAAACCGAAAAAGATCTCGAAAAACACGTGGCCCCCGCCATGCGCCGGCATTGGATTGATTTCCTCAAAGCCGTCGACCAGCGATCCCTTCCCGTGGCCGACATCGCACAGGGTCACATTTCGAGCGCCTCCTGCATACTCGCCAATCTCGCCTTGAACGTCGGACGAACGCTGGCCTGGGATCCCGCCTCCCAGTCCGTCACTGGCGACGCGGAAGCCAATCGGCTCCTCCGCCGCCCTTATCGAAGTCCCTGGTCTCACCCGGAACCGGACCCGGTATAACCCGGCCAGGGGCCTTGCCAGCGCCTTACGGGATTGCCCAATTCGAATCTGCGTCCGCCTTGATCGGACGTCGCGGCGGCGGTGGGACATCCCCTCGGCTGATACTTCTCTGGCGGACGAGACTGAACCCTCAATCTTTTTTCCGAACCAAAACGTCCCCCAACCCGTATTACCTGCTGACATGGGTGCGAAGATGAGTGGTCAAGAATTCCAGGGCATGGCTGCCGTTGGTCCAGCGTCTCGAACCGCTTCCGGGCCCAAGCTGGGGTAGCTGTATGCGGACCTCTCACTTCGCTCCATTCCAACGGCTCTTTGGCACCACGGACGAACAGCTCATGTGGCGCGCCGCCGTGCACGACGATGAAACCGCCTTCACGAGCATCGTCAACCGCTGGCGAAATCCCATCCTTCGCCTCTGCGTCCGGATGATTGGAGATCCGCATCGTGCTGAGGAGCTCACCCAGGACGCCTTTTCCCGCGTGTTCTTCCAACGAAAGAAATACCAGCACAAACGCAAATTCTCGACCTGGCTCTGGCGCATTACCCTCAACCTCTGTTACGACGAATTGCGCGCTCCCCGGCGCCGGGAAGAACTGTGGTTGGGCTCGGAGGACGAGGCGGGCGATCCGACGCTCGTCTCGTCCGACCCCGCTCCGGATCACGATGCAGTCCGGAGCGAGGAGGATCGGTTCGTGCAACAGGCCCTCGCGGAGCTCCCGGAAATTTACCGGGCGGTGCTGATCCTGCGGCATTACGAAGACCTCAAATTCCGCGAAATCGCCGAGGTCCTCGGTATTCCGGAAGGCACCGTCAAGTCGCGCATGGCCGAGGCTTTGAACCAGCTCAGCCGGCGCCTCAACGTCCGTCTTAAAATCAGTCCCGGGGATCGGTCCGAACCGGCCAGCCACCCCAACCAAAAAGCCCTCCTATGAATCATCCGGATCCCGAACAATGGGTTGCTTATCTCTACGACGAAGTCGATTCCTCCACCCGCTCGCACCTCAAGTCACACCTCGCCGGCTGCGAGTCCTGCCGCGACCAACTCGCGCAGTGGAGTAGCGTCCAACACCGCCTCAACAGTCCCCGACTGCCGACGCCCATGGTCCGCACCGTGAGTTGGCCGATGCCCCGGCTGCTGCGCTGGGCCGCGGCCGCGCTGCTCATGATCGCTATCGGCTTCACCGTCGGTCGATCGTCCGGGGCTTCGCCGAAGGACGTCGCCGCCATGCGGGAAGAATTGCGCGGCGAATTGGCGCACATGGTCAACGCCCGGCTCGACCAGCTCAACATCACCGCACTCACCGCCGCCAACGAACAAACCACCGCCACATTGCGCGAATTCGCCAATTACTATGATGCCGGGCTGCTTTCCTTGCGAAAAGACCTGGAAACGGTAGCCCTCAACAGCGACGTCGGCCTGCGCCAAACGCGACAACAAATCATTCGATTGGCCGATTACAGCCAGGCCAACCCCGGCATTCCCCCGAACTAATCCCCAGAACGACGTTCTCGTCCAAACAAAGGAAACATCATGAAACAGTACCTCGCGATAACCTTCCTCACCGCCGTCACGGCGGCCTTGAACCCTGCGATTGTCCTCGCACAATCCGACTCTACTCCGGTCCCGCGCCCGGCGCCCGAGAAGCACGTCCAGGAAATCGAAGTCAAAATCAACGACCGAAAAACTGAAGATCCTTCACAAGCGGGGGATCGGGTCTTCTGGAACGACAAAATGTTCGAGGCCGCCAAAGCCCGCGCCCGCAGCAGCGGGGACCGGTTCATGACCAGGACCGCGATCGTGCCGCACCTGACCGCGGATCGCGCCGACGAGGCCCTCGTCGTCCGCACCCAGGAACTGGACTCCGAAACCCAGTCCAATCTCGAAGAAGATCTGAATGTCATGTCGCGCATTTTGGATAAGGCCACCGACGGCGGTTCGGCACGGGGCCCTCGGGCGATGGGGATCGATCTCCTCTTTCGCTCGGGCGGCAGTCCCGTTCGCAGTCTCTATCTGGAGGGTTATGGGGCTCTGTTCATGCTCAATGTCAATTTCCCCCTGATCGCACCGCCAGCACCCGATCCCGAAGAAGCAAAAGGCACCAAAAGTGACACGGAAACAACCTGGGAACAAACCCGCCAGGAACTCTACGGGGTCCCGAACCCGCCTGACCACATATTGGGTATGGGATCCAGCGCCGGAGCTATCGGATCCAGCACCGGAGGCATTGGATCCGGCAACGCGGCTATTGGATGGAATGTCGAAAACGCCGAAGAGCAGGACTACGACGCCAATAAAGTGGAACGCCTCCGCCAAACTCTTCTCGAAGCCCTGAAGAACGCCACCAATATCCGCCAGTTGACGGATGACGATTCCGTGACCCTTTGCGTCGTGGGCGCTCCTGCACTCAGCTCTGGCGTCCGCATCATGCGAAACCATACCGCCACGGAGAATACGAACGACGAGCAAGAACTCGCAGTGGTCATTGACAAGCACCTCAAGTCGGATGCGACGACCGGCGGCCGCGCGGTCATGACGCTCCAGGCCAGGAAAGCCGACATCGACCGGTTCGCTCGCGGCGAAATCAACCTCGATGAATTCCGTGACTTGACGAAGACCCAGACGTATCCGGGCGGCGCCGGTGGTTCGATGACTCCTAATGCCTTTATTTGGACCGGCCACTGAGGCGGCCATCGGCGGACGCTTATCCTTGGACCGGACTTGGGAAAGGCAATGGGGCCGCGTCTGAATGGCGAGAAACGCCCGGCCACACATTGCAGCCCACGGCCCTGGTACATAAGGCCTGGCAACGCCTGGCCGGCGGCGCCGGACAGACCTGGAATAGCCGCGGCCATTTCTTTGCCGCCGCCGCCGAAGCCATGCGCCGGACCCTGATTGAAAGGCCCGGCGTAAGAAAACCCTAAAGCACGCGAAAGGCTTTGGAGTCATTGATCGTGACCTCGGGCCGCAGATTGTTCCAAGGCCTGAGCTTCAGGCACGCCAGGGACAAAATAGCTGCGGCACGGTTCCACGCAGCTCAGCAGGGCCACCAACCCGGAATCGACCCCGTCTTTCGGGACGATCTCCCGCGCTCGTTGTTCTTTGTCGATCCGTGCAGAATCGACAATTCCTAAATGATCGGAGTTGCAGCGGGCTTACGCCAGTGTGCCCATGTCATTGGCCGACGCCGGCCTCGTCCGCATGACCGAACACCACGAACGCGCTCGCATCATGACCACGAACAAGGATTTCCGCATCTATCGCCGGAATCGCCGCCGGATCATCCCACTGCTTACGCCAGCCGACCTCTGAGCCACAAACCATGAACCGCAGCTCGCCCCCGCGTTGAAGCGCGACGCCACCAATCAGGCAAAACGGCCATCGCTGTTGTTAGATCGGTTGTGTTAGATCGTGGTCGGACCTGAGCAATGGGCTATTGCGCATAGGGATGCGCAGTTCAACATCGATACAGAAGCCTCTTGCAGCCGGGTTGGCAATCCAAGGCTTACTCCATCGGATCGTGGTGCTCCGGCATTTGCCCAATCTCGGGTTTAGCCTTCTGAATGTGGCCGTCCGCGAACGCCGCGCTGCTCTTGCCGCTGTGCCGGACAGCCAAAGGTTGGACCGTGGGTGGATACCATTCCCAAGCGCTACTGCGTTGATACACGCCGCTAAAGTACTCCTGTACCTCCTTCTCACCAGTCGTGGCTTCCTCGGCCAGCATGATCTTCTCCGACGGATCGACAATCATGTCTGACCGAAACCGATAGCCCGCCGGTGCGGACCAATGATCGAGCAGAGGCTGGCTCGACGAGGCCATTCCATAGTGCCTTCCCGCCGTCGTTTGTCGTTCACCACTATTGAGCGAGTAGCTGAATCGATATCGCTGGAAGAAGACCGACATCGGATCAATTTCCGGGTTCTGATCCAGCCGTCTTAGGAATGAGTCCGATGGACAGCGCAGCAGATTTGTGGAAAAACCACCGATGTAAAGAGCGATGGGACTGTTCTCGATCCCGCCCCAACGCCAAATCATGGATTCAGTGCTCTTAGGATCCCACCAGATCCAATCGCTTCGCCGAACCGTATTCAGCGAGCTCGCAAGAGGAAAAACATTACCGTGATCGTCAAGATACATTTGGAACGCGATAGACAACTGCCCAATGTTGCTCGTGCAGACGATGGACTGAGCCTCCCGTTTCGCCTTGGACAGTGCCGGTAACAGCAGTCCAGCAAGAACCGCGATAATCGCGATTACCACAAGGAGTTCGATCAAGGTGAATCCTCGATCACCTGCCGAAACTCGCTTCTTCATTGAGCAATCTGATTATTACCCAACTTACGCATTCCCACAATCAGGAACGCGGAAAGGTCCTTGGCGCGAATTGAGCCAAACGTTTTGCTACCCGAGGGCGACGGACTATCGAAGGTTAGGGGAGGGGTCGCGTCTATTTATTGTTCATTTGATGGAGCGTGACGTAAGCGGTACGAGGGAGGCATGGCCAGACCGTTGCAAATACCGGAAGGCATCTGGTGTTGTATTTGGGGCGGCGGGTGGGCGGCCTGAGCATCCGGGAGTTGAGCGAACGAGTGGAGATTGAGGATATGAGCGCGGCGACGGCGGTGAGACGGTTTTCGGGACGGCGGAGAACAGACCGGACATTGTCCCCCGAAGTCGACCGCGCGACAGCCTAATTGCAAAATAAATAGACGCGACCCCTTTTCCTCGACCCATCAACCCTGCGCTTCGACCGTTCAGCGCACACTATTGCTCGGTCCTATGAGGAACTTTGCTGCCACTTTGGTTTTTGCAGTGCTTTTCGTCCCCCTTGCCTCAGCCGGCAATGATCCGCTGGAGCAGTGGCACTGGCGCTACCCTCAACCGAACAGAGGCTATCCTCTGTACAGCGTTTCCTTTATTGACGGGGCCTTCTTCGCCAGCGGCGCCGACGGCCTTATCTTGCATTCTACCGACGGCGTAAACTGGATCAACCAAAGTGCGATGGCACGTCATAACCTCTTGGGTGTAGCCAAGGGAGGCGGGGTCTTCATAACGGCAGGCTATGGCAATGTCCCGGACAAGGATGGATCGCGGGGCGCGATCATGGGATCGTTTGACGGCGTGAATTGGGTAGCCCAAACCCCGCCGGACGAATTCGTTTTGTTCGACGATGTTGCCTACGCGAACGGATTGTTCATTGCCGTGGGCGAACATGGAAAGGCACTGAAAGCGGTGATCGCAACCTCCCCCGATGGTTTCCACTGGTCAAATCAGTTGCTCGACGATGTCGAGCGGCTTAGCGGTGTCACTTACGGCAACGGCCATTATGTCGCCGTCGGACTTCGGGATTACAGGAATTGGCCAGCTTCAATTCTCAGTTCGACCGACGGCATCCACTGGAACCCGGAGGATGCTCAAATGGGGAGGGTGCTATGGGATGTCTGTTTTGCGGATGGTACATTTGTCGCCGTGGGCTCACAGACCATTCTCACGTCCACCAATGCCTCCACCTGGACCCTCCGTTCAACCGAGTTTCCCGGGCTTACCAGTATTGCCTACGGAAATGGTGTGTTCGTGACCGTGGGATTCGATGGGAGGATCTTGAGTTCTCCGGACGGCATTACTTGGACCGAATCCAATTCCGGGACCGAGACCTCGCTCGGCGGTGTCGCCTACGGAAATGGGGTTTTTGTTGCCACTGGTTCGGGGACCATCCTCATCTCAACCGACGGGGTACGGTGGAGCGCGGTTGTCGATGTTAAGCCGCCGATTTTCACCGACGTCGCTTACGGCAATGGCAAGTTTGTCGCGACCGGATTCGACGGAGGAGTATTCTTCTCATCTAAGGGTTCCGAATGGATGCAGGCTGAGATTCCCACGACCAACTGGCTCAGTAAGGTGATCTATGAGCAAGGAAAGTCCGTTACGGTGGGGTGGAATGGAACAATCTTGAGTTCGGCCGACGGCATAACCTGGACGCCTTCTGCCACGGGCAATTCCAACCACTTGAATAGTGTGGCCTACGGTGAGGGTGCTTTTGTCGCTATCGGTGCCGATGGAGCCGCACTTCGTTCCGCGGACCTCGAAGACTGGTCTCTTCACGCAGCCGGAACGAATTCGTTGTGGTCGATTGCGTTCGGAAACGGGAACTTCATAGCCAGTGATTCTGAAGGTGTCATCTGGATTTCCCCGGACGGTGTTTCCTGGTCGCCTCACCCCTCCGGCAGCAATTTCCTGCTGAATATTGATTTCGGCAACGGGGTATTCATTGCAATGGGGGGCACGGACACGTTTCTAAGGTCCACCAATGGAATTCACTGGCAAGCCATTACCACACCGTACCTCTTTCATGAGTCGAGCACTTTTGCCGAAGGGGTTTTCGTCACGGTGGGGATTAACGGCGCGATTATGACCTCGACCGACGGGTCGAACTGGTTAGGGCGGAAATCCGACACAGAGGCGCACTTGTTCGGGGTGTGTTACGGCAATGAGACATTCGTCGTCGTGGGACAGGGGATCGTGCTTCAATCCGACTTCATCAGCGCTACCACGGTTCGTCTTGCACCCACGGTGAACCCATCAGGCTTGCTCTCGATTACCTTTTCAGGGGCTATTGAAGAAGCATGGGAACTTCAGGCTTCCGGCGATCTTTCCGAGTGGACATCTCTGGGTGACCTATCGAGCACGAATCTGCACTCGGGGTTTGTCGACGAGGAGAGCGCAGGACTCGTCCGTCGGTTCTACCGCGTTGTCCGCAGGTGAGTCGGCTGCCGTTTCCGCTCTGGATTGGGTCGGACGCACATACGGCGTGGTCCACGCTAACGACAGCGCCTCGTTGGTGGCGTGACGCAAACTCTCGTCCAGCGCCAAGTCCTTCGTGGACTCCTACTTCCTTGGCCCGCTTCACCTCAATCCGCACCGCCGTTCCCTCGGCATACCGGCTGGCCTCGGCAATGATCTTCATCACCCACTCCGGCAGGTCAATCTCACAGGCCGCCGCAACCACCCGGTCGCCCAAGGCAAAGGCCGCCAGAAAGCTGCCCTGATATGGCGAGAGGTAGACGATAGTCCGATCCGTGCGTCTGAGCCGGCGCGTCCAGCCCGACTTCCTGGAATAGGCTTTCCAACCCCGCTCAGTCGGCGGAAGTGACGGCACACGTGTCTGATCGCCGCCTGTTCCACCTTGCGATTCTCTTCCGGGGAGCCGAATCCAGCGCCGACTCTTGCGTTATCAGCCTCCGAGGCGGCGCTCTTTAGGTCGACCTGGTATAGAGCCCTTGCGGCGCGCAGCAGACTCATGATGAAACTCAGCCACAGCCGCCGACCCTGATGGATGCACACCGCAACACCATCTGATTACCGAACAAACCCGCGAACTGGGGCGGGCGGTTGAGTGAATGTCTCGGCTTTCCTCATGTTCAGTGAATAGCAATCCCCGCCCGCGCGTTATCCGGTCGCACCGCTTGGGCGTGCGGGGATGCCTCGCCCCGCAATTTCAACAGTGGGAAGATCCGGACCTCCTGAGCCACCCGGCATAGCTCCAGCACGGAAAGAATGTGAAAGTCAGCCGAAAGCATGTCCGAATAAAGGAACAGCAAGTGGACCGACCTCGTAGTCTGCCAGAAACCCTTCCGTGGCGGCAGGTCGGTTAGCCCTCAAATTCTCCGGGTCCCTGTGAAAACTCCACACCCAATCCCGCGGCGCTGCCCGGACCTGGGCGATCATGGACTCTTCGGTGGCTTCAAAGCGTCGCCAGATCGCACTGGCCCCGAGGACGTAGAAAGGATCGACAGCCATGGCGAAATGACCCGCCTCGGACACTTCGGTGAAACTTGACGGACCACCGCCGCAATCGAGCCTCCCTCCGGCCCACTCACTTTCCGAAAGGGCGAACATCAGTTCATATTCCCGACGGGAACGGCCCCAAGGCACGATCTGGGTGAGGGAGATGGCCATGGCGAGATGGTCTTGGTCTCAGCCCCTGCCGCAACACTTCTTGTACTTCTTGCCGCTCCCGCAGGGACAAGGATCGTTTCGACCGATCTTGGGCTGCCGCACAATCGGTTGCAGGGTGTCGTAGCTGGGGGACCGCCGATCCGGTGGTGGCGAAAGTTGGGGCTTCGCCGGTTTCTTGAGCTCCGAATCCCCCGGGTGAAACGCGGCCCACCACTCCATCTCGGCGATCGCGTCGGTGATGACGTGGTAAGGCTCCCGGTATCGCCCCTCGGGGTGTCGCAGGTCGCGCTCAATGCCCTCCAGGCGCGCAAACCCAGGATCAACGAGATCATCCTCGTACGCCCGCCTCATGTCCTCCAGCAGCTCCGGGGCGGACAAGTCCGCCACGGCGCACACCAACCCGTTCCAGACATGAGAATGAGTTCGCTTGAGCCTTCCTTGGAAGAGGCTCCGAAAGTAATGGACGACTTCTTCACGGGACATCTGGCCGGATTCGGCCAACACAACGAAGGCATCGACAGCCGCGTTCCGGACGTAACCGTTGGCGTCGTCGTTCTCGACCAAGCCCTCCAAGCGCGCCGGATCGCCGTCGTACACTGAACCGAGAATCTGTTTGAGTCCTTCCGTCGCGGTGTCCCCCGCCAGGTCGAACGGAGTCTCACCCGGTGCGCTGAACATCTCGACCAGGGGCCGGTACGCTCGTGTTTCCCTGAACTGGGCCAAAAGGTACATGGCGAACATATGCAACATGTAGTCCTTCCGCTCCGCGAACTTGACCGGGTCCTCGGCGGCAGTCTCCAGAACCTTCAGCAACTCGGGCGTGATCGTTTCGCGCTGTTCGATGGCGGCCTGCATTGCCTTCTTTGGGAAACGCCCGGTGTAGGGCTCCAGCTCTTTGAGGATTTCGGGAACAGTCATGCGTACAGGCGGAGGGTCTCAGCTTAGTGGTCTGTTTCATAAATACGGTTACGTTCGCGGCCAGGGGTTTTTCGGCCAGACGAGGCGCGAGCAACGAGCATACCCGCAGCGGTCTGTAAGGCGCGAGCAACGAAGTCTGGCCGAAAAAGAACGGCCGCCCGGAGGGTTGCGCCGAATTTGGCCTGGGGCGGCGTTGCTCGGTCGGTCGAGTATCGCAGGGGATACACTCTCGCCCTCGCGCCTTGCCTCAGGCCAAATTGGGCGCAACGAACGTGACCGTATTTATGAAACAGACCACTTAGTCGTGCTGCGACGAGAGTTTCCCACCATGCAGAACCCAGAGACTCCGGATCAGGAAGAAGAATCCCAAGGGCATCGTGACCAGGTACAGAACCCAATTTGTCGGCAGCTTCAGCCCGAACAAAGCGACTGGTGCGTAAACCGCGATGGCCGTGACGGGCATCAGTACCAGCGGCAGGCACGAGCGGGCTTGGATGTGACCCAACACACCCTCGAGCAGGTCAGGCCGGTGCTCCTGGCCCTGATTCCGACACAGACCGTAGGTGCAAACCAGAAGCAGAGGGGGCAGGATCAGCGCCGAACGTGGTGTGGCTGGGACACGAACACCCACGAAGAACAAAGCGATCAGGCCGACCAGGATCGGCAGCTCCCATTTGGCAGGCCAAAACCATTCCGAGCCCGCCATGCCCAGGACCATCCAGGCGCCAACCAGCGGGAAGGAGCATGCCAGTGTGTGCGCGGCGAAATCGGTAAAGGATGTGTTTTCCACGCCAAGCTCGGCGGGCCACCATCCCGCCCATAGTCCCCATCCCACGCCCACGACCGTGGAGAAAAGAGCGATTCTGCGGAAGTCGCCACAGGTCAAGACCTTCGCCTGCCAATACCAACCCACACCGACGCTGATCAAGGCGTGCCAGGCGAGCCCAGTGAATGAAAGCGCCCTGCGAGCTTTCGTGTCCCGCGCCCCATGTCCGCGCTGACCCTAATGGCGGTCTCTCTCGACGGGAATAGCAAACTCAGGTCAGGAACTCCGGCACGCGACGGTCTTGACGCGGGGGTTGCATGCCCCTGTCCGGTTGAGCGATCCTCCGAGTGGTCAACACAACCGTTTTGTTCGGGCGAATTAATGACCGGCGGAATCGCGATGCCCGTATTTCCGCCTTGCTGCGGCACTTTTGCCTCCTAACCTCTGGCGGCATGAAATATCGCGATCTGGGTCGAACGGGCTGGAAAGTTTCGGAAATCAGTTTCGGGGCGTGGGCCATCGGCGGTGCGTGGGGCACCGTAGATGACAAAGAGTCCCTGGCCACCCTCCACGCCGCACTCGACGGCGGAGTGAACTTTTTCGACACCGCTGACGTGTATGGCGATGGCCGCAGCGAACGGTTGCTGGCGCGGCTCAAGAAGGAGCGGAAGGAACCCTTTTACATCGCCACGAAGGCCGGACGCCGCTTGCCGGTGCAGACGACCGAGGGATACAACCGCAAAAACCTGACCGCCTTCGTCAATCGCAGCCTCAAGAATCTGAACACGGACACGATTGACCTGCTGCAACTGCATTGCCCGCCCACCGAGGTTTATTATCGACCCGAAGTGTTTGGAATTCTCGACGACTTCGTGAAAGCAGGGAATATCCGGCACTATGGCGTCAGCGTGGAGAAGGTCGAGGAAGCGCTCAAGTCCATCGAGTATCCGAACGTCCAGTCGGTGCAGATTATCTTCAACATCTTCCGCCAGCGACCGGCGGATCGGTTTTTCGCCGAGGCACAGAAACGGACCGTGGGAATCCTGGCCCGCGTGCCGCTGGCGTCCGGATTGTTATCGGGAAAGATGTCGCCCGCCAGCACATTTGCCAAAGACGACCACCGGAATTTCAACCGTCATGGCGAAGCGTTTGACCGGGGCGAGACGTTTTCCGGCGTGGATTTCGAGACGGGCCTGAGCGCCGTGGAGCGGTTGAAGAAACGAGTTTCGTCCGGCGCGTCGCTGGCGCAGTTCGCCCTGCGCTGGATTTTGGAATATCCCGCTGTCACCTGCGCCATTCCCGGCGCGAAACATACGGCGCAGGTGACGGAGAACATCGCCGCCTCCGATCTGCCATGGCTGTCCCAGGCTTCACTAAAAAGGATAGGCAAAATCTACGACGAGCAGATCAAACCGCTGGTGCATCAGCGCTGGTGAGCACGAGGCAGTCGTTGGCCCCGTCTGGCCGACGATAACCTTGACCGGTTTCACCAGACTTTCGACCTGATTCGACGCGGGAAACCGGTCCGTCCCGGTCACCGGCGACATCAAGATCGCCAGGGTTGCGTCGATCAGATACGATCCGGTCGCTCCTCCAGCACCGGTTCCGTGACGAACAGTGACATGGCCAGCGCCCCATAAATAGGCAGCGCGAATGATTGACCAGTCGGGATCAGGCAGGCGGAATTGGCATTCTGAGCCATGCTGGAGTACTTGGATTTCAGTGTCGATATGAGGAGGGAGGACTGGCTAGCGGCCTACGCGACCGTGGCCCGGTTCACTGGAAGAGGTCGGTGCGGTCAGGGACAGGTCCTCGATCAGGATGTCTTGGATGGCTGCGAGCAGATTCTCCGCGAGCTGATTGCGCCCTTCCTGGGTATAATGCACGAGGTCAATGAATTTCTCGTGGCAACCGTCGAGGCCGGCACGAACATCGGCGAGGTAGACCCCCGGCTGATCGCGGCTCAGTTGTTGGACGATCTCGTTGTGCACCGCGTTGCATCGGATGACATCGTCGACGTAGGGGAATCCCTGGCGATAGAAGTTAATCACCTCGGGATCGCTGGAGGCATTCACGGCCAGGCTGAAGGTGGCCAGGACCAGCTTGAAACGATGGGTTTGCGCGGCGGCCAGCAACTGTCGGTAGTGCTGAGCCAAGGGCGTGTCCAGGGCTTCGCGCGGGTCGACAACAAAGCGGCCCATTGCTCCCCTCGAACTGGCCGTCTGGCGCAGATACCGGCGCAGCTTGAGCTGGTACTCGACCCGGGCGAAGAGGTGGATCGGTCGATCGATGAACGGCGGAGGCGGCGGGCCGAGCACCGGGGGCAAGGTCACGTCGAGGTAGGGAAAGCCATTGTAGCCGTGGTAGGAAATGATGAGATCGGGCTGCAGCGACAGGATATCGTCCGCCAGGCGCTGGAGGTTGTTCACCAACGAATACGCCGGGACGCCGGCGTTGATGACCTGCACCGGCCGGGCGGGACGCAGGCGCTCCCTGATCAGGCGTTCAAGAACCTCCGGCCAGGGTTCGTCCTCCAGTCGCAGCGTGCAACCCATCGTAGTCGACTCCCCCAAGGCCACAATTCGATAAGCCCCGTGTTTCTCTCGGTCAAATTCCTGGCCGCGGAATCCCAGGCTGTTAATGCGCACGACGCTGTCGAATAGTCTGGACTCGCTGCTCGGTTTCAGGCGGAAGGGGAGAATCCTCCGCGGATCGGGCATCTGAAGCTGAGCCCGGCTGTTGAACCATTCCTCCGTGAAATACTGCCACCACCGTCCAAAAGCGGCCGGATCATGTCGCGCCACGGCGTAGGAGAAAAGCCGCCGGTCCACTGAGGTTTCCGTCACCCGATGAGACGGGTGGGTCACCAAGTCGATTCCAGTGATGGCCAAGCCAAAGAGAATCAGTGTATTGAGGAAGATCTGCCCCGGCGCCCATGGCCCCAGCCATTGCTTGATCAGGAAGAACAGCGCGACGCAGGCTATCAATCCCAAGTAGAAATACAGGCGCGCATTGTCGCGGTAGCTTTGCCCGACTATCGTGCCGGCGCAGGCCAGAGCGAGGCCGAGGCAGAGCCATTGGATGCCTCGCTTGAGTCGACCTTCTCCGAGCCGCCAATGGAGCCAGAAGACCACCGCAGTCACAAGGATCAGGCCATGAAGCATGGGCAGCTCGAGCTCCCACCAGTTCGGCAAATAGGAAAGGTAAACGCCCCAACCACCCAGGAAAGCCAAGCCGATGATCCAGAAGCCAAGACGGGGAAACCGACGGATAGGAATCTGCTTTTTCGTGTGGTGGAAGCATTGCGCAACGGAGAGGGCTGTTCAAGTTGAAACCGGTCGGAATCGGGCCGGGTGAATTGAGCCAAAAGAATTTCTCACGACTTTTTCGTCGTGCGCCCGGGTCAGAGAGTCCGTTTGACATTGACTTGAGATTTCGGAGGACGATGCAGCAAGAACCGCCACACTCCGTTACGGGTGAAACCGGACCCGATAGTACCTCTGCCAAGGCAGCGCCGCAGACAGGTCCGCAATCCGCATGGTTCCCGGCGGACTTTCCAGGACCAGGGTGGCATCGAGCGTGTGCCACGAGTCGGTCAACGCGTCGCGGTAATCCACCGCGTAGTTCCCGAGGGGGATGGACTGCCAGCTGAGGCGTGGAACTCCGTCAACCATGGGCTCGAAGACCACACGCCCCGGCCCGGCGAACGTGTGTTGAGCGGAAAGTCCGGCTCCGCAATCCTTCGCGATGGCCAGATCCAGCAGGTTCACACAGTAGCGTGTGCCCCACTGGAACCTGACGCCGTTCATTAAGCCATCGACCAGCACAGCCTCAGTGCCGGGGGCGTTGGACCCCGATGGGTTGCCGTAGTGATGGTAGTTGTTGTTGATGACCGAAAGCGGCAGGGGGGCCGCCCCACGAATTTGTCGTCTGCGGCCCGTGGAAGAACCACTGCCCGCCGGAGAACCGGCAGTAGTAGTCGTAGGTGGAGATGTAGTCGCCGGGCAATGTGGCGGTCGTCGTGTCGTACCAGCCGTTGAACACGAGTGCGTGCCCGAACTCGTGTGCGAAGAACGTCACGGAGTCGATCCGATTGTCGGGCACAGGAGTCGTGCGCGCAAACGGATCTGGATCGAACCAAAGCTGGCTCTCAAGGTAGCCCGGTTCAAAGACAAACTCGACCTCCCGTGAGCCGACCCCGGTCCTGAGATAGGCGGCGGCTGCCTGTTCATAGATATTGAACCCGCCCTCCTGCCGGACGAAGCTCGTGGTAAGGCTCCGGCCCGACCCCCGCGTGCCCGGTGGACCGTCGAACCGCACAGAAACGTCCAGCGTGCGCGGTCCCGAGAGCCTGAGATTCTGCGTCCAGTCCTGGATTCCGGCCCTGGCGCTGTCGATGACGGCCTGGGTCAAATCGGTCGTGGTCGGGTTGCTCACGCCGCTGTGATCGCCCACGGTCACGTTGATCGTCAGCTGTGCGTGGGCCGAGACGACCGCCAGCAGCCTGAGCGCCGCGATTTGCCGGGTGGGTGCGCGGCATCGACGAGTTGTCCGGCTGCGGTTCACCTGGCGGACAGGATAGGCCAGTAGCCCATACGCACAAGGCCTACTTGGAAGGCTCCTTTAACACGAGCACAGCATCCTCCCCTCGGTGCGGTTGAACGTGACTGCCTTCCGACGACGTACTATTACCGCTCCAGATCGGCAGGGTGATGCCGTTGGTGGTCTCCGATTCTGGCAGGTCAACCCAATCCGGCCCGGTAAAGATGGTGGCCCGCTGGAGCCTCATACCCAATGCGGCCTCGTTCCATTCAAGAATCAGGCGGCCGTCAGCGGGCTCAGTTCGCGTGATGGCGGGCAATTCAGCGATTTCAAAGACGAGCAAGCCACCCCAATGGTCCGCGACGTAGGCACGGTTCCCCGACACCGCCAGTTTCGAGCGAAGATGCCCGCGCGTCCGGAGTTTCATACGGCTGGCGCCGCACCCAGGTCAGAACGTTTGCGCGTTCCAGCCCCACTGACGGGCCGGGATGTCGGCAAAGTTGATATAAATGCGCTGCCGGGATATCCCGAGTTCAGACTCGATCATTTCGCAGATCAGGCGGGACAATTCTCCGGTTTTGGACACGGGCAGTCCGATCGCTCGTAATTCGGCGATGGCCGCCGGCTCGCGTGTGCCCGCGAATATAATGGGTTGGCCGAATTCCAAGCTGACCATCATATACTGTTCGGGTTTATCGAGTGCCGCCGCGATCCGCTGCGAAGCGGCTTTCAGCAGGGGCTCGGTCTTGTTGTCAATCGCCGTGTTGGTCTGGATTTTCAGTAGTGGCATGGTCGGCATTTCATGATCGCGCTGGGTCCAAGCGGACGCACGCGCTGGGTTAGGGTCGGCGCAGAACAAATCGCATTCCTTGCCAGATCCCGTTTGCGTTCGTGATCACCATTAGTTTGAAAACCAGGTAAGCGAAAAACTCGCCGCCGCGCTTAGTGGTCTGTTTCATAAATGTGGTCACGTTCGTTGCGCCCAATTTGGCCTGAGGCAAGGCGCGAGGGCGAGAGTGTATCCCCTGCGATACTCGACCGACCGAGCAACGCCGCCCCAGGCCAAATTCGGCGCAACCCTCCGGGCGGCCGTTCTTTTTCGGCCAGGCTTCGTTGCTCGCGCCTTACAGACCGCTGCGGGTATGCTCGTTGCTCGCGCCTTGTCTGGCCGAAAAACCCCTGGCCGCGAACGTAACCGTATTTATGAAACAGGCCACTTAGGATCGTACCCGTCCTGGTCGGCAAGCCCTCAGCCAGAGTTCCACCCAGGCGACCGGGAAAACGGCGACGATGCATCATCGGAACTGCAAACAAAACGTGTCCGCTTTACGCCATTAACGGCTGGATCACTTGCCCGCTCACGTCCGTCAGCCGAAAGTGGCGACCCTGAAATTTGTAGGTGAGCCGTTCGTGGTCGATCCCCAGCAAACGCAACAAGGTGGCGTGAAAATCATGCACATGCACCGGGTCCCGCGCGATGTTATAGCCAAACTCGCACGTCTCGCCGAAAACCAAACCGGGACGCGCCCCGCCTCCGGCCATCCAAACTGTGAAACAACGCGGGTGATGATCGCGCCCGTAATCGTCTTTCGTGAGTTTGCCTTGAGAATAATTCGTGCGCCCGAATTCGCCCCCCCAAACCACCAGCGTATCCTCGAGCAGGCCGCGCTGCTTGAGATCCCGGACCAGGGCGGCTGCCGGTTGGTCCGTCTCCCGACATTGCACGGCGATGCCTTTGGGGAGGTTGCCATGCTGATCCCAGCCCTGGTGATAAAGCTGGATGAACTTGACCCCGCGCTCCGCCAACCGCCGGGCCAGCAAACAGTTCCTCGCGAACGTCCCCGGTTTCCGTGCATCCGGCCCATAGAGATCGTAGATGCGCTCCGGTTCCCCGGACACGTCGACGGCTTCGGGCACGGAGGATTGCATGCGGAACGCCATTTCGTATTGGGCAATCCGTGTTTCAATCTCAGGATCGCCCCAGCGCCCCTGCTGGAACTCGTGCAATTCACGCAGCCGATCCAACACCAGTCTTCGGCTTCCGCTCGGCATTCCTTCCGGGTCGTTCAGATAAAGCACCGGATCGCCACCGCTGCGGAACTGCACCCCTTGATATCGCGAGGGCAGGAAACCACTGCCCCACAATCGCGAGTACAGCGGTTGATCGACTTTCCCCGGCGTGATCAACACAACAAAGGCCGGCAGGTTCTCATTGTCGCTGCCGAGTCCATAGGTCAGCCACGAGCCCATGCTCGGCCGCCCGGACAGTTGCGACCCTGTCTGCAGGAATGTAATCGCGGGATCGTGATTGATCGCTTCCGTATACAGCGACCGCACAATGCACAACTCGTCCACAATCGACGCGGTGTGCGGCAACAAATCGCTCACCCAGGCGCCCGATTGCCCATAACGCCGGAAAGGGTATATCGATCCCGCCAATGGCAACACCGATTGGTTGCCCGACATCCCCGTCAACCGCTGCCCCATCCGAACCGATTCCGGCAGGTCCTCGCCATTCCGCTCGTTCAGGAGCGGCTTGAAGTCAAATGTCTCGAGCTGCGACGGCCCACCGGCCATGAACAAGTAGATGATCCGCTTGGCCTTGGGTGGGAAATGCGGCTCCGCTAAGACCCCCCACGACGCACCCGCCGGGGCCGCAACGGATCGCGCTGGGTTCAATAAATGGGCCAACGCCATCCCCCCCAGCCCAAACCCGAATCGGTTCAGAAAATCGCGCCGGCTCAGTCCCGCGACAGAAGCGGGGCCGGTGCACAAGGGGATCGCGCCAGTATTCATCGTTCCATCACAAACTCGTCAAGATTCATCAGTGTGCTGGCCAACGCCGTCGTGGCTGCCAGCTCGTCCTGCGGCAGCCCCTCCGGCACTGGCGTTTCACCGGTCTCGAGATATTTCCGGGCCTCCTCCGGCCGATCCTTGAACAAGGCCAGTTGCTCCAGGTAAAGCCGGCGGAGGATGTCGCGCTCGACCGGCTCCGGACTGCGGCCGGTCGCCAGACGAAAGGCCATTTCCTGGCGAGCCTGGACATCCTGGGGCGCATCCTCGATCAATCGCGCCGCCAGGACCCTGGCCGCTTCGACAAACTGCGGATCGTTCAGCAGCACCAACGCTTGAAGCGGCGTGCTGGTGGTTTCGCGTCTCGCCGTGCATACCTCCCTCGAAGTCGCATCAAACGTCAGCATGCTGGGTGGTGGGGCAGTCCGGCGCCAAAAGGTGTAGAGACTGCGGCGGTACAGATTCTCGCCGTGATCCTGCACATAAGTCTTCCCCGTCCCCGATTCCTCCCACAACCCGTCGGGTTGATAGGGGCGAACGCTCGGTCCGCCGACCCGGCGCGATAACAGTCCGCTGATGGCCAGCGCATTGTCCCGGATTTCCTCGGCTTCCAATCGATGTCGCGGGCCCCGGGCGAGCAGACGATTTTCCGGATCGCGGACCAGAAGCTCCGGATCGGCCTGACTGCATTGTCGATACGTGGCCGACATCACAATCAGCTTATGCAACGCCTTCAAGTCCCAACCGGAATCCATGAATTGCAACGCCAGCCAATCCAGCAGCGCCGGATGCGTGGGCAGCGCCCCCTGGCTTCCAAAGTCCTCCGATGTGGCCACCAGTCCGCGGCCAAAGCACGTCCGCCAAACGCGATTCACTGCCACGCGCGCCGTGAGGGGATTGTGTCGATCGATCATCCACCGCGCCAGACCCAGGCGATCCCGGGGAAATTGGTCGGAGTAGGGCAAAATGCTGGCGGGCATGCCGGGTGCGACCAATTCGCCGGGGGCGTCGTAGGCCCCGCGCTTGAGCACATGCGTCGGGCGCCGTTCCGGCAATTCCTGCATGACCATGATTTCCGGAACGTCATTCACGAGTTCGTTTTCTTCACGGCGTGCCCGCGCCAGTTCCTCTTCCAAAGAGTGTTGAACCGGATCCACGCGCTCCAAGTACCAGGAGTAAAGTTCCGGCTCCGCCGGCTCCGCGGTTGAGGTTGGCAACAGCCGCCGGACTTCCAGCGGCGTCAGACACCGATCAAAGACCTGGAATTCGTCAATCGCGCCGTGCTTGAATCCGGAATCCCGGAAGCGCCCGGCCAAGGTCAGTTCGATGTTGCCGACGTCGGCATCGCCCCACTCCTTTCGATAGAGGATGTCCTTGAACAGATGATCCCGCACCGTTTCCATTTCCATGGGTTCGCCATCCCGATACAGCCGCACACCCCCCGCGCGGCTGGAACCATCATATGTGATCGTCAAGTGCGACCAGGCCCCAACCGGGATCGGGTTGCGCGCGCGCACCGCGATTGCGTTCCCGGGCCAAAAATGCACCAACGCAAACGTGGGCCGCATTTCATCGAGGACCAGCTCATAACCGCGGCTTCCGGCATCGGTCCATGCCCGCGACCGATGAAAGATCACCGCGCGTGATTGATGCTCTCCGGGATGCACCCAGAGACTGAAGCTGAATGGCGTCATCCGGTTGAAAGCGCCAATCCCTTTGCAGACCGCCAGGTTGTCACCGCTGAATTCGAGGGCCCGGCCCGATTCCCCTTCGACCTCCATTGGCCCGTCCACCAAGGTCGCAACCCGGTTCGTATCCCGACGGTCATAAACCTGATCGTTCACGACCTGATCGAAATCAAAGGCCGCAACCGGCGCCACCGCCGCGATCGTCGGCGCCGAGTTCCGCCAATCGTCGAAACGCGCGCGCCCAACCTCGGTGGTTTCGCCGCATTTCGCTTCGAGCTTTTCGATTCGGCGTTGGAGCGCGTGATGCCGCGCCTCGATACCTTCCGGGTATAACAGGAGCGTCGGTGACGGCGTGGCGCGCGTGAAGTGCGAATAGAGCCCCGACTCGTCAATGTTGTTGAAGAACGCGAACATCCGGTAAAAATCCTTCTGCGTGATCGGATCGAACTTATGATCATGGCATCGCGCGCACCCCATCGTGAGTCCAAGGATCGCCGTGCTGGTTGTCTGGACGCGGTCCACCGCATACTCGGTCCGGAACTCCTCTTCGATGCTCCCGCCTTCATTGGTCTGTCGATGCAAGCGGTTGAAGGCCGTCGCCAGGACCTGGTCGCGCGACGGCGAGGGTAAGAGATCTCCGGCGAGTTGCCACAGCACAAACTTGTCATACGACAGGTTCTCGTTGAACGCCCGGATCACCCAGTCTCGCCAGGGCGAAACCTCGCATTCTACATCGTTCTGATAACCGTAGGTGTCCGCATACCGGGCAAGGTCCAACCACTCATTGGCACGCCGCTCACCATACGCCGGTTCGGCGAGCAACTGATCCACCAATCGTTCATATGCGCCGTCAGATTCGTCGGCCAGAAAGGCGTCAATCTCGTCCAGCGTCGGCGGCAGACCCGTGAGATCGAAGCTCAGCCTCCGAATCAACGTCTCCTTCGTGGCCTCAGGCGCAAACCCAATCCTTTCCTCCTCGAGCCGCGTCAGAACAAACGCATCGATCGGGTTGACGATCCGCGTCCCGTCCGCCGGTTGCGGTATTTCCACGCGCTTTGGCGGAACGAATGCCCAGTGGCGCTCATAATTGGCGCCTTGCTCAATCCAACGGCGGATCAGGGTCTTCTCCTCATCGCTGAGCACCAGCTTGCTTTTCGGCGGCGGCATCCGATCGGTCGGATCTTCTGCCGTAATCTTCAGGTAAACCTCGCTCAGTTCCGGGTGTCCCCGGATCAATACCGGCCGATCCCCGTTGGGCCCGTGCGGTGCAAAGGCGCCTTCCGCCGTATCGAAGCGCAACTTGGCCTTCCGCGCACGCGCGTCGGGTCCATGACAAGGAAAGCAACGGTCCGAAAGCAGTGGCCGGATCTGATAGTTGAAGTCCACGGCCGATGCGTCGGCCGACAGCGAAGACGTCGCGCCGAACACGAGCAGGCACGCGCCGGCCCCGCACGACAGGGAAAGCGCGACGCGCGACGCAGCGTTAGCGAACCTGCAGACTCCCATTAGCCCCAATCCTAGGCTGGTGACCGCCTTTGGCAAGCCGGAGATCCACGCGCCGGGCCACCCACCCACCCCGCATTGCCCTGCCGCGCTCAGCACGGATCATTCGGCCGTAATAACCCTGGCGATCCCTGCCTCCAACTTGCTCGCCTCGAATTGTGGAGTAAGATCCATCCGCGACACCAACCCGAGGATATTGCGTGCCCGACCATAGGAATCATCGCGGTCCGGCGTTCCGCGTGTTCGGACGCGGCCCGAGCCGGCCGTCAGAAGAAAGCTGTCACGGAAGTGCAAGGCCGGGATCTGTGGATCGATGGGTTCAATGTGATCACAGGCCTAGAAGTCGCCCTATCCGGCGGCGTGATCCTGGGCGGTTGCGATGGTTGTTATCGCGATTTGGCCAGCATGTACGCCCGGCACCACCAGGTGCAGGAAACCCGTCCAGCGCTGTCGTTGGTCGGCGCCTGGGCGCAAACCGCGGGCGTCCGCCGTTGCGTATGGTGGTTGGATCGCCCGGTCTCGAACAGCGGACACCTGCGCTTGGAGATGCTCGAATTGGCGAAGATCAACGGTTGGGATTGGCGCGTCGAGCTGGTCTGGAGCCCCGACAAGAATCTGGCCGAGACCGCTGAAATCATCGCCAGTTCGGACAGTGTGATCCTCAACCGCTGTCAGCGGTGGCTGAACCTGACCCGAGTCCTGGTGGCCGAGCGCGTGCCCGCCGCGCAAGTTGTGGATCTGTCGGGGGGATGACCGGCCGACTGGGGGTTGGACCACTTTCGCGATTCGGCCGGAAACTTCATCGCCAACCTGATCGCAGACTGTAAGACCACAAGATCCAAACACAATCCACCCATTTTGCATCGGAAGGAAACATTTCTACCGACGAAGCCGGTCAAGACCCTCCTGGAATATGGGATGTTGAAACCGGGCACGACATTCTTCGATAGTTGCTGCGGTCAAGGAAGCGACATGCGTGGTTTGCAGGCTCTGGGCCATCATTTGCGCGCGGATACACCACGATGTATCCAACCCTGAAGGACCGATTCAATCCCCCACATACCGTTCGTCGAATGCCACGCCATGCCTTTCAAGGAACGCACGGTATTCGTCCTGAAATGATTTGGCGCGGTGATGTTCGCGCTGGTTGGCAATATATTCGCGCACGGCCGGCAGATTGGATTCGCTGACGGAGAACGCCTCGTAACCGGATTGCCAGGCGAAACCGCCCAATCCTGCACTCTGCGTTTTGATCCATTTGGATGATGTCGTTTTGACCACCTCGACGGCCTGGCTGACCACCACGGTGCGACCGAGCGCAAATGCAAGCTGCCGGAATCCAAATCATCCAGCCCGACGTAAATCTCCTCCGCCGCATCCGCCGGCTCGACTCGCTCGTTGACATTCTCCACCACGTCCCCGAACCGCACCCGCGTCCAGTTCTTGCGATTGAACAGCGGCAGCCTGGCCCAATTGGGATTGGGCTTGAGCTTGGCGAGCGATGTTGGCGTGGCGCTCACGTTTTTCAGGTGAGCAGTCGCGTGTCAAACGCAAATGGTTCAGGCTTGCCGATGGATATTTGTTTGAAGTCCGGATGCGCCGGGTTGAGCAAGTAGTTGAATTCGTCCGGTATGATGACGCTGGGCACGGCCAGGACGGCCGAGCGGTTTTCCCGCACCCAAACGTCGCCCAAGGCCTGCGTTTCGGCCAGCGGGGGTTCGTGCGTCCATTGGGCACTCAGGGCCCGCCGCGGCAAACGCTCGATCACCTCTGCCGGCAGCCCGACCCGAAAGAAAACAAACCGCACCGCCGCGCGCCGCGAGAGATGGACGCGGGTTTCGAGGGCGGCCAGGGATTTGTGTTCGCTAAGATAAACCAAGGGCGTGCCGGGGGTGTTCCAGCGCCCGCCACCGGTCGCCGCGCCCTCGCCCGAGAAGGCGGCGGCGGCACGCTCCACCCGCACAATGCGCCAGCCGTCCGGCATCAGGAGTAAACCCCATGGTCAATGCGCCCGAGCAGATACTCGACCTCGCGCGCGCCCGCCTCGGTTTCCGCATATTCCAGCGGGACGGCCATACCCAAGCCGTATTGTTCCGACCGGAGCCATTCGCGCCCCGCCTCCTCACTCCCCATCACCTCGACGGCCTTGCCCACCAACCGGGCGTAACGCATGACCCGGTCAGATTCAGCTGGGGTGAGGCGGCCTTCGAGTTTGCGCCGGTGCAGCGTGGCCTTGGAGAGGCCGAGTTTGGGAGCGAGCTGGTCCAGCGGCAAAGCCAGCGCGGCGCGCAGGGCCTCGACTTCCGCAAACGGCAGGCCGGATTGCACGGCCTGGATGACGGTGGCGGTGGCGTGGTGTTCTTGCGCCGCTCGGGTCTTCAAGCCGTGAACGTGGCTGGCAACGATGCCCCGCCACGGGAAGCCTTTGGCGGCGGGTCTGGGTTTGGGAGACAACAAGGCGGTTTTCATGTGATACTACGTTTAGTCTCACTTGCGCCTCGGGTCAATCCGCTTTTCGAGCAATCCGCCCAACGCCACGCTGCTGAAGTTTCAAGGAAGCGCGAATCTGGCTGTCGAGCAGGTGTTGAAACGTCGGTCGGAACTCCTGACCACTCACGCTTTGAACGTGATTTCCGTGCGCGGCGAGGCGGGGGTGGTGGCCATTGCCATCGAACGTTCGAACCGGCGGGTTTTACACCTGCCGGATGTGTGTAAGGGTTGGAAGCCCGACTGCACCCACGGCAATCACGAGTTGTTGATCGCTTTGCGGGAAGAAGACAGTCAACCGTTATTCCTCCCGCCGCGATCCAAGGCACCGCACACGTTGATTGGTGTTCGCCGCGCAACAACCCGACGCGAACGTGATGCCGATGCAGTTGCGCGCAAACCTTGGGAACCGGCTGGCGAGGGTGTGGAAACGGACGCAGGTCCGGTCATTGAGTGGAGCTGCATCCCTGTGTCCCATTGCGGACGCGTTGACCCGCGATGCGCTACTGCTTCCTGATCCGCGCGGCGAGGTCAACACGGAACTCGGGAACATCGATGGCCATTCGACCTCCCACGGCCTTGACCTCTGTGGCTTTCAAAACTTTGCCCTCCATCGTGTGCCACCATTCCACGGTATACTGTCCGTCCTCAAGTCCCTCAATCGACACTTCTGCCCCGCTCACCAGGGAAGGCGAAGCGACGTTCGCCCCATCCGGCCAATCCATCGCCGGATCGAGCACCCACAACAGCGCTTCCCGGGGAATCGCCACCGCCCACGCCTTGATCGCACCGTTCTTTCCCTCTGCGGATGCGGGATGCATTCCTGGCGAGGCGATGGCCGTTCCTTCCAGGAATTTTGCCAGTGCCGACCAGTGCGAATAGAGATCCGCCGTGTGAATACTCTCCCACCACCAGGTCATGTCCGTGCCGGCGGCGCCGGTGAAGGCCGCGCTCCAGATGGCCTGGTGCAGCGCCCGCAAATGCGGATCGGTTTCCGGCTTCCACCCTTTCCAGTCGGTGCCATATTCGCTCACGAAAAAGGGTTTGCGGTAACGTGCCCAGAAGGCCGCAACTTTCTGGGCGGTCATGTCGGCCGGATGTTTCTCGTTGTAGGAGTGGTATTGAGAGAACTCCATTTCCGACAGGGCGAACAGATCGGATCGCTCGCTGCCCCCCGTGAAGCTGGACGTGGTTAAGTGCTCGTAGGGATCGATCGATCGAAGATACGCCCCCTGCTCGCGGTGCCACGCGACCACGTGCTCGTGCTTCACATACTTATAGACGTTGTCAATCTCGTTGAAGAATTCCCAGGCCAACACATTCGGAAGCGCGCTCCAACGCGCGACGATGTAACGAAGGCGCTTGCGGTAAAGATCGCGTGCTTCGACGTTAGTAAAGAAAGCATCCTAGCATCCGCAATATCCTCTGGTTCATGGTTCCGCCCTGTCAGGCCATCCATGCCCGCGGGCGGTTCTCCCACTGGGGTACCAGTTTCCGCACCAGGGCAACGTTGTCTTCCACCTGAAAATCAAACATGCCGACGCAGATAAAATCGGCTCCGTTCTCGAAGGCGTATCGGAATCCCGATTCCGGACGAATGCCGCCGGCTGCCAGCACCTTAAAAGCGATCCAGGGCTTTTCCACCTCCTGCATGAACGCGATGGTTCGCTCCGGTTCCATATCCCAGTAATTGTCCTCCCGGTTCTCCACCACATCCGTGTCCTGACCCGGCCGGCGGGCAGACCAATAATTGCCGTGATGCAGGGTCTTCACATAGAACTCGGCGCCCAGGCCCAATTTCTCGGCCTGAACGATGACCTCAAGTTTATGCGCGCCGATCCCGGCGGGCACCTTCTGTTCCTTAACGAATTGGACGCATTTCCCCAGGAATTCAATTTTACCCTGGTTGTACCACCGGTCGCCAATCACCCCCTGCACATAAATGGCCGCCGCGCCGAAATCGATTGAGGCCTGGATGTTCGTCCGCCAATCGTCCAGATCCGGGTGACCTTCCGCGATCCACTGCATCCGACCGCCGCGTTCCTTCCAGTAACGGCCGAATATTGCCATCGGTTTTTTCGCCGGATCGGCGATGATCGCGTTGACGCCGTGTTCTTCGAGTAACTGCAGGGTGTCCATCACCTTCTCTTCGGTGTTGTAGGCGCGCATGAGAGATGGCACGTACTGGAGATCGCGAGCATGGGCCCAGCCGCTGATCAGGTTGCCGCCCGAGATCAGCCGGCTCAGGGTCAGGGGACCGAGGGTGCCCGTGGGCATTTGTCCTTTGCTGCAGGCTACGACGTTCTTGCCGGGCAAGCCCGGTTCAGGGTTCGCCGCCGCGTTGCCCACCTGACCGACAGCGGCGGCGGCCAAAACGGAAGTGGAGATAAAGCGACGACGGTTCAGGGGGGTCTTCATAATGGTGATGTTACTTTTCCTGGTTCATCGGCCAGCCATCGGACACCAGGGCCTTGTAGCCTCCAATGATCGAGTAAACCCGGGCATAACCCATCCGTTGCACGGCATCAGCCGTCAGCACGGATCGATACCCTCCCCCGCAGTACATGAAGATTTCGGTTGTGGGATCGGGAATCTTGTTCTCGATATCCCGTTCGAGAATTCCGCGTCCGAGATGGATGGCCTGCGCGGCATGGCCTGCCTGCCATTCGTGGTCTTCCCGCACATCCATCAATACGGCGGCCGGATTCCGGGCGAGTCGAGCGCGGGTCTCTTCCACCGTCAGTTCCGTTACACGGGGGCGGGCTTCATTGACGACTTTGAGAAAACCTGGGGAGTGGACCATGCCCAAACCATAAAACTCGCCCTGTCCCGGTCAAACACTTTTGTGTCCGGTCATCGACAGCAATGCCAGCCCCAATCCAGCAGTTCACTATGGCGTCACCAGCTTGCGCCGGGTGAGGGCACCCGGCCTACAACACATCCGGATTCAGGAGCCTGAAGGCCGGGTGACCTCACCCGGCGCCTCGATCCCGCCATAATGAGAATTGCCAGCCCCAATCTCCTCATTGAATTCCGTTCCGTGCTCTTTTATGCTCCGCCTATGCCGCTCTACGAATTTCATTGCGAGAAGTGCCAGAAAGACAGCGAACTCCTCGTCCGTTCCGCGGATTGGAAGGGCACCCGATGCCCCCATTGCGGATCGACGAGACTGGCCAAGAAACTCTCCGTCTTCGCTTCCGCTGGAGGCGGGGGCGAGCCTGAACTCAGTTGTTCCGGCACTCCGGGGTCATGCGGGATGTGCGGCACTGGGCGGCCGCATTCGCATTGAGGTCCCGGCCGCGAATGGGTCACCGAATCGGTGGTTCATTCCGCGACGACGGCACTGACGTGCACGAGCGGCGCCGAAGCGGATCAGTATTATTTCTGCGGGTGTCGCATCCGGTCAAGCCACCGGAAACCGGACGATAATGGTTGTCCCGCGTTTTGGCCGTGAGCGGATTTGGACGGAACCGTGATGAGCCTCGACAATGCGGCCCACGATGGCGAGGCCGAGGCCGGAACCTTTCGCCTTGGAAGAACTCAATACGGCGGTGAAGGCCCGGGCCTGTTGTTCTTTGCTCATGCCCTGCCCGGAATCTTTGAAGTCAATCCGGACCATGGCGCGCGCCGCGGACTCGGGAGGCATGGATTCCACGCGGGAGCGGATGACGAGTTGGCCACCGTCGGGCATGGCCTCGGCGGCATTCAGGATGAGGTTGAGGAAGACCTGGTGAAGTTGACCGGTGTCCGCCATCACCCGGGGCAAGTTCGGGGTGAGCTGATGGGTCATGATCACGTTTTGGTGCGTCAGCTTGTGGCGGGTCATCAGCGCCAGATCCTGGAGCAATTGATTCACGTCGACCGGGGAGAGGTTGGGTTCGGCGCTGCGGGCGAATACGAGAATCTGCTCAACGATTCGGTTAAGGTGCTCGATCTTCTCGCCCATGATTTCCGCGTCCTTCGCGCGAGGGTCGCCTTCCGGGAACCGCAGATCCAGGGAGTGATAGAGCATCTTCATCACTGTTAATGGATTGCGGATTTCATGCGCGACCTCGGCTGCCAACAGCCCCAGGGCGGAGAGCTTTTCGTTGCGCCGCATCTGTTCTTCGACATCGACGATGCGCTCGTAGAGCCGGGCCTTCTCAATGGCAACCGCCGAAAGATCGGCCAGCGCGGTCAGGATCTGGATTTCCTCATTCGAGAACAGATGGGGTTCACCAGTGTAGACATTGATGGCGCCGATGGCTTGGTTCCGGAACACAAGCGGAACGCTCAGGAGCGAAACGAGTCCTTCCTTGCGGGCGAGTTCCGTATTGAGGAAGCGGGAGGAGGTCTGGACATCGGTTTCCTGCAGCGGGCGTTTGCGTCGCACAACGACACCCACCAGGCTCTCTTCGACACTGGCATGCGGTTTCTTGAGGTAGGCGGGTCCGGCGCCGTGGCTGGCGCTCAACTGGAGGCATTTCCCATCTTCGTCGAGCAGCAGGAGCGAGCACATCTTGGCGTCCATGAGCAGGCTCGCCTCGCGAGTGATCACCTGCAGCGCCTCGCTCAGGTTGGAGGCGGAATTGATCGTATGCCCGACGCTGACGACGGACTCGAACAGACGGGCCTTGAGCCGGAGTTGTTCGTAGAGCCAGGTATTGTGGATGACTTTCGCGGCCTGGGCCGCCAGTTCGCCGAGCAACTCCTGATCGGCGGCAGTGAAGGCATCCACTCGATTCGAGTCGACATTGAGGATCCCCCGGATTTCGCCATTGACTTCCAGGGGCACCGCCAGTTCGGATCGGACTTCCGGCAGGAGCGGAACATAACGATCATCCAATAACACATCGCCCACGCGCGCCGGGCGTCCGGTGCGGGCCACCCAACCCGTGATCCCCTCTCCAGGTCGAAGGCGTAGCTCGGCAGAGGAAGCGGGGACGCCGCGGGAGGCCTGGATTTCGAGTAGATTGGTGGTGGGATTCAGGAGGGCGATGGAGCCGCTGGTGGCGCGCATCATTCGGACGGCCTCGTTGACAATCAGTTTAAGGACCTGATTCGGCTCGAGAGTGGCGTGAATGACCTTGCTGACATGATAGAGCAGGCGCAACCGCTCGTAGCGCGCATTAAGATCGCTTCGGTTCATCGCACCCGGTTCGTCAGAATAATTCCGGTCAGGGCGAACAGGCCGTTCGGCAGCCAGCCGGCCAGGAACGGATTCAGCCAGCCACCGGTGCCGGCGGTCAAGGCCAGACGCTGGCACAGATAATACAGGAAGCAGACCGCGATGCCACCGGAGACGCCGACAAACACGTTGCGCCGTCCCGAGGGCGCGCCGAAGGGGACGGCGATCAACACAACCACGAGACACGTCCACGAGCTGGCCAGCCTCCCGTAGAACTGGGTCTCGAGCATCTCGCGATCCCGCAGGCGCATCTTGGGATGCAGCTCCTCGTAACGCCGGATTTCATCCACCGTAAGCCGGACCTGTCGGGCGGCTTTGATGTGACTGAGGCCATTGATCTTAATCTGGCTCCGGATCTGGGGAATCGTTTCCGTAAACTCCGGCATGGCGAGGCGATCCATCACGCGCTGCCGCGGATTGGTCTCGTTCGCCGAGTCCAAAATGAATAGCCGGACATCCTTGAACCGCCAGATCTGATTGGTGCGGATACCCGTTTGGGCGAGGAGTTGACAGCGGGCGCCATCCGGCAAAGTCCATTCCACCCAGGGCTCCTTCATCTCGCCCGTCTGCAGATTAAACGCCTGCGCGCGCCAAACGCGGTCATCGCGGTCATTGCGAAAGACCAGGTTCGGTTCCCAGGCCCGCGCGGCGGCAGTTTCGGGGTCGCCGGAACTTTCCACACGGATGCGCTCGGCTCGGAGGGCGCTTTCCTCGAGCCAAAAATCGCTGATGAAATGGACGGCCAGGCTGAGGACGGTCCCGACCACCATGTAAGGGAGGCAGATGCGCCAGAGACTCCAGCCGGCGGAGCGCATCGCGGTCAACTCCTGGTGCCGGGCGTGGTTGGTGAGGGCATAGAGCAAGGCGAGCAGGAGCGCCATGGGCATGACCACGACCAGGAATTCCGGGGCGCGGAAGAAATAGAACTGGATCAAGTCGAACAGGGTGAGTTTGTCCTGCTGGTAACCCTCGAGGTTGGTGATCAGATCGGCCGAAGCCCAAAAGATGAAGAAACCGCTCAGGCAATAACCCAGCGGCAAAAGGAGCTCCCGCAGCAAGTAGCGGTCGAGCAAGCGCATCGGGGGTGGACCCTACCTCGCCTCGCGACCCGTTGAAAGCTTCCCGTGCCGTTTTCACGAGTGCGGTGGCTCAGCAATTTATTTCGTGTTGGGATAAACGCGGTTATGCTGGTCGCGCATGCCGCGGATCTTTCTGGATCATCAAAGCACCGCCGCCGTTTTGCCGGAGGTTCTGGAAGCGATGCTGCCAAGTTTTCGCGAGAATTTCGGCCACCCCGGTTCGCTCCATGAGCACGGTCTGAAGGCGCGCGAGGTCATGGCAACCGCCCGTGCCCGGTGCGCGTCGATGATTCATGGGGAATCACCGGATCAGATTCTGTTCACCTCCGGAGCCACCGAGTCCGCGAACCTTGCGATCAAAGGAACGGCCTGGGCCAACCCACGCCACGGCCGGCACATCGTATTGAGCGCCGTTGAGCATCCTGCCCTGGTGAACTCGGCCGAGTGGCTTCAACAGCAGGGTTACCAGATCAGCCGGGTGCCGGTGGACGCCATGGGCTGGATCGACCCTGCCGACGTGCGTGCCGCGATCACCGAACAAACGGTTCTCGTGTGCGTCCAACACGCCAACCTTGACCTTGGGATCATCCAACCAATCGCCGAGATTGGCGCAGTGACAAGGGAACGCTCCATTCCTCTGTTTGTCGACGCGTCCGCCAGCGCGGGTTGGTTGCCCATTGATGTGGAGAGCATGGGGGCTCAACTCCTCTCATTTTCACCGCATCGGTTTGGGGGACCTAAGGGAGTGGGGATACTCTATCGCCATCGGAGGGCGCGGCTAGCCCCGCTCATCCACGGCGGGGTCCAGGAATTCGGGCTCCGCGCCGGAACCGAGAATGTGCCGGCGATCGTGGGTGCCGGTGTGGCCGCCGGGTTGGCACTGCGGGACCTGAGCCGGCGGACCGCGCGTGCCGCCATTTTGCAGCGAAGGCTCTGGGACGGGTTGAAGCGCGGGATTGAGCACCTGCGGCTGAATGGTCCCGAGCCCGGGCATCGTCGACTTCCCAACCACCTGAACGTCAGTTTCGAGTTTGTGGAGGCCGAGGGCCTGGTGTTGTGGTTGGATCTGCAGGGGATATCGGCCCACAGCGGGCCCAGTTGCGTCTCGAAGTCCATGAAGATCCCGCCTGCCCTGTCGGCAATCGGCCTCGATCCTGACCTGGCGAAGGGCGCGGTTTTGTTCTCGCTTGGCCCCGAGAATAACGAAACGGAGATGGACCTGGCCGCCGAAAAGATTGCGGCCGGCGTGGATCGATTGCGGTCAATGTCTCCCGGCTGGGAGGATTTCCGGGCCGGAAGGATTACGGCTCTCACCGGCAGGAGAGAGACGTAACGCCTGAGCGCGGGCGACAAACTCGGCTTGAAACGCGCGGTTCATTGGGCCTAGACTCCGCCTGCAGCTCCCAGGAACAATCGTGGCCCGCGGTCCGCGTCGCTCAAGAGCACGTGGCCGCCGGCTCAAAGAGATTGGCGCTTATGAAAAATTGGGTGCGATTGACGGCCGGTATGATGATGGGTGTCACCGGGGTTTATCTGGGCTGGGGTTTACCTGCGTGGCTGGGGCTCGCGACCCTCGGCGTGGCGCTGGTGGCTGTGACGACGAGTACCCGGGCCGGCCAGGTGCGGGCAAAACGCCAGGTGGACTTTGAAGGAAAAGCGCAGTTGTACACCTTGAATTACGGCGACGAAACGGTGGCGCTGGAACCGGGCAAGCCCTGGGTCAAGACTGATACGTTCAAGTGGGTCACGCGCGGATTGATCGAGGAACCCCAGTCGTACCAGGTCCTGCCAAACGGCGCGGTGGAGATCAATGCCGAGCGGATTCTGCCGGAGGATCTCGAAGGGGAAGCCAAGCTGGAATTTCAAATCAACAAACATCACCCGCCGTCCATAGCCCACAAGCCGCCGGTCATTCCCCTTCAGATGGAGGAATCCGTGGATGCCCACTCGGGAAAGGTCCTTTTCCAGGTTAAACTGGATCATCTGGGGCATATGATGATCGGGTGCAAGCGCGGCCACGAACGGGCCGAGACCGGTCTGCGCGGATTGCCGGCCCTGGCTCAGCGCGGTTTCATGATCAAACCGCAGACCGTGCATGTGGACCCGCTCCAACGGTCGATTGAACTGGACGGGATGCGCTTTGAATGCAGCGCCACGGGAGCCCAACAACTCGAAAAGGTCCTTAACGAGCGGTACGCGCCCGCCCTCAGGCACGGCGACGCTACGCGTATTGGGATCCGTGATAACGCGGGGTCGGCGACGGGATTCGACATCGAATTCGTGACCACCCAGGGCGGTGCCCGGTTGCTGATGAAAGGGCATCTGACCCAGGAGCGGCTGAACATCCTCCAGGATCAACAACGCTGCGATATGCTCCAACCGGGAATCATCCTGAGGCTGTCGCCTCCCAACTTGTTGATCCGTCACCGTCTCCCCGACGGCGGCGAGGAACCCATTCCCGATCTGCCGGATGTCCATTACATGCGGGTGGAAGCAGTGCAACTCGAAGCGATCCTGAATGACCCGCGGGTTCGTCGGAGCCGGGCTGGAGAGGAACAGGCAGCAACGCAGCGACCGGCTCAGCCCATCGGCGGGCTGGACCAAATTCGCGTCGTGCACAATCCCCAGAATCGACTGTTCCTCTGGCTGGAATGTCACCACGCCGGAGGCAAGCAGGAAGGAAAGGCCTTCACGCATCACAACGTGATGGAACTTCAGCACCGGCGGGTGTTCCAGGATCACCTCGGCGTGTCTCTTTCCATCGACAACCATCGGCTGAGTGTTCTCGACCAGCGCACCCATGAGGAACAAGTGGTCGCCCTGAGTAGTGATAGCGGCGAGCTGGAGCTGGCTCGAGCCGCCGAGTTGCTCACCGCCGCGCTGAAACCGGTGGTGAGCGCGCCGGCGTAACTGGGGTTTGCATGGGCTGGATCTTGGGCCGGCCCGGCAGGCCATCGCTTGTGCTTTCGATCTGGGAATGGGGACCGGGACGCAGTCGATCTGCGATTCCGGGTGCCCGGTGTGTGTGCGCCCGCCCACAAAACCCATAACCACATTGCCTGGCGCAGACTGAACTTGTGTTCGGCTTCGGGATAGTCTCGGGAATGGCCGGGGCAATTTGAATTGTCACCCATATGGAACCGTTAATTCTGTTGCTGCTGGTGTTGGTGATCGGCGTTCCCATCGCCATCATCATTTTGATGGTGACCCTGCACTCACGCGTGCGGGGCCTCCGCGAGGAAGTGGATCGCCTGCGCCTTCGGGTCGATCTCCTCCACCAACAGAAAGCCACCGTCGAGCCGCCACGGCCGGTGCCGGTATCCTCCTCGGCCCGAGCGGTGCCGCCTGCTCCGCTTCCAGCGGATCTCCCGCGCCCGACGGAGGCAGTGCCAAACTCACCGGCGCCACCCATAGCCCGGATTCCGACACCGCCACGGTTGACGGACACCGTGAGCCCGCCGTTGGAGCCCGTCGCCAAAGAACCGGCCTGGGGATCGGGTTGGCGTGGGACATCGGGCTGGCAGGGCGTGCGTGAGTGGGCACCGATCAACTGGGAGCAATTCATGGGCGTGAAGCTGTTTGCCTGGGTGAGCGGGCTGGCTTTTTTCCTGGGCATTGTGTTTTTCGTCAAACATGCCTTTGAGCACAGTTGGATCTCACCGGAAATCCGGGTCACGCTTGGTTTCCTGACTGGCCTGGGTTTGGCCGTGGGGGGAACCTTACTGTATCGGCGCAATTATCAGGTGCCGGCACAGACCCTCTGCGCGACCGGAATTCTAACCTTGTATGGGACAACCTTCGCCTGTCGGTCGGTCTATGCGTTTGCCTGGTTTGGACAGGTCCCGGCCTTTTTACTGATGGCCCTGATCACCGTAGCGGCGCTCGTACTGGCGCTGCGATTGGAAGCGCTGGTTGTGGCGATCTTGGGGTTGGTCGGCGGCTTTCTCACTCCGGCCCTGTTGTCGACCGGGCAGGACAACCCGCTGGGCCTGTTCAGTTACATTGCATTGCTCGATCTGGGGCTGCTGGCCCTGGCTCTTCACCGCCGCTGGCATTTCCTCGCGTTGATGGCCGCCCTCGGCACCGTTCTGCTTGAGTTGAGCTGGATGGGGGAATTCTTCGTGCGCGAGCGCTACTTCGAGGGGAACAAGATTCTTATCACGCTGGCGGTGTTCGCCTTCTTCTCGATCCTGTTTGGAGTTGTATGGCGGTGGGGCTGGCGCCAACACCAGTTCAATTCTTTGTTTGCGGCCGCGGCGATCGTGTTGCCCGCTGTCGGCATGGCGGTTGTCCCTTACTGGTTCGGATTCGACCCGCTTGGCCAACGGCCCGGTCTCTTGTTCGTCTATGTCCTGGTGATTGACGCTTGCCTGTTGTCGCTGGCCTGGTCCGAGAAAAGATGGGTGGTCCTGGAACCGATCGCCGGGGGAGCAGTGTTTTTGCTTTTGACGCTGTGGACGGCGAGCCGACTGAGCACCGGGCTTTTGTACTGGGGCCTGGGACTGGTGTTCGCCTTCGCCTTGATTCATGCCGTGATCCCGGTCATTCGGCGCCGGTTCCAACCCGGCCTGTCGGCAATGTGGTGGGGCCATTTGTTTCCACTGATCGCCCTTTTCCTCATGCTCATTCCGGTATTTCAACTCGATCCCATTCCGTTCGGGATCTGGCCCTTCATCCTGTTGTTGGATTTGCTCGTGGTTGGATTGGCCTTTGCCTGGGCATCCCTGGTCGGTCTGATTGGGGCGGCAGGGTTAACGCTCATCGTTGCCGCGTGCTGGATTGTCAATGTTCCACCCGCGCTCGATCAATTGGGTGCGGAATTGTTTGTGATCGGGGCGTTCGCGATCTTCTTCATGGCGGCGGGCGTTTTGATCTCCCGATGGCCAGGCTTCGCGGAGCGAACGACGTTGGGTCCAATGCCGGTGGGCTTTGGCTTCCTGGAAATCCCGCGCGCGTGGATTCCTCAAGTTCCCGCGCTGTCGGTGGTCCTTCCCTTTACGTTGCTCATACTGGTCAGCCAGAGGCTGCCCTTGACCGGGCCCTCGGCGCTCTTCGGTTTGGCGTTGCTGTTGGTCGTGCTGGTGCTTGGGCTCACTCGCTCATTTGGATTGACCTGGCTGCCCATGGTCGGCCTGGGTTGCATCGTTGCGCTCGAATATACCTGGCACTTCGGACACTTCGATCCGGCTCACGCCGTGACACCCCTGGCCTGGTATGCCGTATTCATCGTGATCTTCGCGCTGTTCCCGTTCCTTTTCTGGAAGAACCGGACCGGCGAGGTCTTGCCCTGGACCGCGGCCGCGCTGTCAGGACCGCTTCATTTCTATCTCGTTCATCGCCTCGTCAAGGTGGCGTGGCCGATGGATTACATGGGCATCCTGCCGGTCCTGTTCGCCCTGCCTTCGCTCGCCGCCTTATGGGTTATCACTCGCCGGATGCCTCCGGAAACACCGGGGCGCCGCGCGCTCCTGGCGTGGTTTGGAGGATCAACACTTTTCTTTGTCACGTTGATTTTCCCGATCCAGTTCGATCGCCAATGGATCACGGTGGGTTGGGCGCTCGAGGGGGCGGCCTTGATCTGGTTGTTCCACCGCATCCCGCATGAGGGATTACGCCTGGCGGGCGTCGGTTTGCTGGTCGTCGCGTTTGCCCGTTTAGCGGTCAATCCGGCGGTGTTGACCTACCATGTGCGCCGCGAGATTCCGATCCTCAACTGGTATTTGTATGCCTATGGGTTGGTTATTGCATCGCTTTACCTGGGCGCCAGGTGGCTCGCGCCGCCCTATCATAAGGTGTTGCAGAGCGATGCCCGGTCGATCCTGAATGTCCTCGGCACCATCCTGGCTTTCCTGCTGCTCAACATCCAGATCGCGGATTACTTCACCACAGCGGGGGTCCAGGCATTGACCTTCGAATTCTCCGGCGATTTCGGCCGTGACATGACCTATTCAATCGCCTGGGCGGCGTTTGCCTTGGGTTTGCTGACGGTGGGAATCCGACGGCGCCTGGTGCCAGCCCGATACGCCGCCATGGCGCTGTTCATAGTGACCTTGCTTAAGCTATTTTTCCACGACCTGTCGCGGCTGGGCCAGCTCTATCGGATTGGCGCGTTCCTTGGCGTGGCCATCATCGCCATGCTGGCTTCCTTCCTCTACCAGCGCTATTTCATGGGCAACCCTGATCTAAATGAAAATGTACCGCGCAACCTCCGGCCGGAATAACCGCTCGCTGCGCTGGCGCCGGCGCCTTTGTTGGGCGTTGGCGATCAGTTTGCCGGCCTCCGGCTTCTGCGCCGGCCAGTTCGCCGATTGGGCCTATCGCCAGACCCTCCAAATCCAGTCCCCGGGCCTCGCAAAAGTCCCCCTCCCCACCATAACTCTGGATCGCGCCCGCGCCGATTTCGGCGATCTGCGACTCACGGACGACAACGATAACGAAACCCCTTACCTCATCGAGCGTCCCCGACCTGTCGGCGAGACCCGCCGCGACGCCGCCGCATTTCGTTCGATCCTGCAACCAGCAGCCACGGTGTTGATGATTGAGACCGGCACGACCGATCCCGTGCAGGGCGTGTCTTTGTTGACTCCGGCCGGGGGCTTCATCAAGGCGGTTCAGGTGGAAGGCTCGCAAGAAGCCGACGAGTGGGTGCTGCTGGCCACCGGATTGCCGCTCTTTCGCCAGGCCCAGAGTCGCGAGGAACAGCTCGATCTGTCCTTGCCCGTCGGCAGTTGGCGTTACCTGCGATTGACCATCGACGACCGCGGCTCCGCCCGGGTGCCGTTCACGATGGCACAATTGCATATTGCGCCGACGGATGCGCCGCCGGCGATACCGGTGGAGGTCCGGTTGCTCGCGCGCGAGGAGGTCCCGGGTGAAACGAGACTGACATTGGATCTGGGGGCGGCTCACATCCCGCTTGCTGAGATTGAACTGAAAACGCCGGACCGTTTTTTTCGTCGGCCGGTGCGGTTGATCGCGCGACAGGTCGAGGGAATCACAATCCAGGAACGGGAATTGGCGCGGGGCATGATCGCTCGTGGTGGATCCGACGCCGAGGCCGGCTCGAATCGGCTCCGGCTGCCGTTGGATCATGTCATCTCCGGTCGGGAGTTGCTCCTCCTCATCGGGAATGGAGACAGCCCGCCGCTTCAAGTTACCGAAATTCGCGCGCGCCGATGGCCCGTGCATCTGGTGTTTTGGGCCACCCCCCCGGGTCGTTACACGATCTACACCGGCAATCCGGTTTGCCGATCCCCGGAATACACGCTTCCGATCCAGGGCCTGGAACTGAACCGCACGCCGGTAATGCCGGTGGAATTGTCACCTCCGTCAGCCAACCCCAATCATGAATCCTCCGTGATCCTGCCGGAGGTCGAGGAATTCGCCGGGCAACTCGACCTGTCCGATTGGTCGTTTCGCAAACCGGTGAGTATCGAGACGGCCGGCATTCAACAATTGGAGCTCGACCTCGATGTGCTGGCTCATGCGCAACCGGGACAGGCGGATCTGCGACTCATGCTCGGCGATCGACAGGTGCCTTACATCCTCGAGCGGCGCTCCGTCCTGCAGCCCCTGACCCCGATTGTGGGGATTGCTGACGATCCGGACCAACCCCGGATCGGCCGGTGGCTGATCCAGTTGCCGTTCGCGAATCTGCCGGTCACGCGGTTGACCTGCGTTTCGTCCACCGCCCTTTTCCGTCGCGAGATGATCTTGTATGAGTTGGCAACCGACTCGCGCGGGAGAAAATACCGGCACGAACTTGGTCGAGCGATTTGGGTGCAGGCACCGGACCGCACCGGGTCGTCATTCAACCTGGATCTACGGGAGACGCCTGTCACCGAAGCACTCTTCCTGGAAACGGACAACGCGGACAATCCTCGTCTGCAGTTGTCCGATTTTGAATTGGGTTACCCCAGGGTACGGCTTTTCTTCAAATCCATGCCGGGCAAGGATCTTTACCTGTACTACGGAAATGCGGGGGCGGCTCTCCCGAGTTACGACCTGAGTCTGGTAGCCGGGCAAATGATTGCGGCGGGCAAGGTTCCGGCCCGACTTGGCGCGGCGGAGCGATTGCGCACCGGAATTTGGGGAGAGAATCGAGTGCCGGGCGAGGGCGGCGTCCTATTCTGGGGGGTATTGGTGGTTGTGGTGGCGGGCTTGTTATTCCTGATTGCCCGGCTGGTCCCCAAACCCAATGTTCCCCCGCCGCCCAAGAGCAAATAGAATTTGCGGACACATGAAAGCGGGATGGCGGCTTCCGAAAGGACCATGCGCGGACGAAGGCGGGGTGTCCTTCGCACCCCGGTTGCCATCGATCCGCGAAGCGAGCATGGTTGCCCCGTGGATCAGGCCATGGAACCAATAACAGCGCCCCGGATCCTTCCTACGCACACGCCGGAACTATTCCGCGCCGCCGTCCATGAAGCCGCCGGCCAGTTGCGACAAGGCGGGTTGGTCGCGTTACCGACCGAGACGGTATATGGTTTAGCGGCCAACGCGTTCGACTCTGACGCGGTCCACCAGATCTTTGAAGTCAAAGGCCGACCCGCATCAAATCCCATTATTGTTCATGTGGCCGACCTGGATCAGGCCCGTAAGTGTGTTGCCCATTGGCCCGAAACGGCTGCGGCACTTGCGCGCGCATTCTGGCCCGGCCCTTTGACCATCGTGCTGGGCCGGTCCACGCTCGTGCCGGACATCGTGACCGCGGGTGGTTCGACGGTGGGTGTGCGTTGGCCGAGTCATCCCCTGATTCAAGCAGTGATTCTGGAATGCGGATTTCCGCTCGCCGCGCCCAGTGCCAATCGATCAGAGCAGGTCTCGCCAACGAACGCGGAGCATGTGTGGCGATCGCTCGGTGCCGGCGTTTCATTGATCATCGACGGCGGGCAATCCCAGGTCGGAATCGAATCGACCGTGCTTGACCTCACACGCGCGCATCCGCGAATCCTCCGCCCGGGGATGATCCACGAGGATTCCCTGGCAGCGGTGGTGGGCAGACTGGAGGAGACACCCGGGACAGGCGGTGGCCATCGAATGAGCCCAGGTTTATTTCCAAGGCATTACGCGCCCCACGCTGCATTGAGAACCTTGACCTGGACGGACGACACCGATTTGCTGCGCCAGTTGGCGGTGCGCGGTATGGGCGCATCGCGCACGCAAGTTCTTGCCCACACCACCATTCCTTCTGCTAAAGAATTGGGGGGGGTGAGCGTCATCCCTCACGATCCCGAAGCCTTTGCGCGGGCGCTTTATGCCGAACTCCACCGATGTGATGCGGCAGAAGCCGGATGGATTGTCGTCGAATCGGTTCCCGAGACAGCCGACTGGTCCGCGATCCGCGACCGGTTAGGCAGGGCATCTACTTAAGCGGATACATTCACAGGCACGTTTTCGTGCTGGGATAGCTGTGAGAAACAAGCGAATTGGGACGTCCCGGTAATGGGACGCGTCAATCCCACAAGCGCGAAGGGGGTCCGAAACCGATGCTCTCTCGCCTACCCGGATCTAACTGATAGACAAGAGCCTGAGATCGTAGTAGGACGCTGGCACGGCCCGTGCAAAGACTGACCCACGATCATGGATATTCCGCGGCCAAATGCAGCTCGTCAACGTCGGCGCAAACGCCTGCTCTATGCCAGTGGGGCGCTCGTGGTCCTGACGGTCATTACGGTCGGGCTGTCCCGGCTCGAACCGGCTGCGCCTTCAGTGGACAAGGGACAGATTTGGACGGGGGTGGTCGAGCGCGGGGATTTGCCGCTCAAAGTGCGTGGCAACGGCACCCTTGTGCCGGAGACAATTGTCTGGGTGCCTACGATCAGCGCGGGACGGGTCAAGAGCATATTTGTGCTGCCGGGTGCGGCGGTCAAGGCCGATACGGTCCTGGTGGAGTTGGCCAATCCGGAGGTGGAACAGACGGCGTTCGATGCGGAGTGGCAGTTGAAGGGGGCGGAGTCGGAGCTATCCAATCTGCGGGTGCAACTGCAGACGGATCGGTTGAACCTGGAATCCTCCGTCGCCTCGGTTAACGCGAATTACAACAGCGCCAAACTCGATCTCGAAGTCAATGAGGAGCTTTCCAAAAACGGTCTGGTGCCGGCTCTCACCTTAAAACAATCCCGCGCCAAGGCGGACGAATTGTCGAAGCTACTGGATATCGAGCGAAAACGCCTCGAGATCAGCGCCGAAGCGGCGGAGTCACAAATGGCGGTCCAGAACGCCAAAGTCGAACAGCTCCGCGCTTTATTGGAATTGCGTCGGAATCAGGTTCAATCCCTTAAAATCACGGCCGGCATCGATGGCGTGCTCCAAAAACTTGGGGACATTTCCACGCTCCAGGTCGGACAGCAATTGCCGGCCGGCGCGAATGTGGCCCGCGTCGCCAACCCCGCCCGGCTCAAGGCTGAAATCAAAATCTATGCGACCCAGGCCAAGGACGTGGTTCTGGGACAACGAGCGGAAATCGACACCCGCAATGGCGTAATCCCCGGTTCGGTAGTCCGGATCGATCCCGCAGTGGAGAACGAAACCGTTTTGGTGGATGTGGCCCTGGAAGGTCCATTGCCTCGTGGCGCGCGCCCGGATCTCAGCGTGGAAGGGATCATCGAGCTGGATCTCCTGCAGAATGTGCTGCATGTGATAAAGCCGGTCCATGGCAGTGCCGACAGCACGATAAGCCTCTTCAAAGTCACCGATAACGGCAGAAAGGCCGAACGCACCACCGTAAAGCTCGGCCGCAGCTCGGTGAGCACGGTCGAAATCCTCGGTGGACTGGATGTCGGCGACCAGGTGATTCTCTCGGATATGACCCAGTGGGATGCGCATGACCGGATCCGAATCAACTAACCCGCGCATGACCCGCCATTGAAACCTTGCTTCAGCACCAAGCCACTGCTGACCATACGACCCAACCCATGACCACCAACAATGAGTCCCTCATCAAACTGGAAGGCATCACCAAGGTCTTTTACACCGACGAAGTGGAGACTCATGCCCTTTCCGGTATTCACCTCGATCTTGCGCCCGGCGAATACGTTTCCATCGCAGGCCCTTCCGGGTGCGGCAAATCGACGTTGCTATCCATCCTGGGTTTGTTGGATTCGCCTTCCGAAGGCACTTACCAGCTCAATAGTCGGCCGGTGGCGAACCTCAATCACGCCGAGCGCGCCCGGATACGCAATCGCGAGGTTGGGTTCATCTTTCAAAGCTTCAACCTGATCGGCGATTTAACGGTCTACGAGAACGTCGAATTGCCGTTGACCTATCGGGGAATGAGCGCCGCCGAACGCCGCCAACGCGTCAATGACGCGTTGGAAAAAGTGGGCATGGCCCACCGGATCAAGCATTACCCCTCCCAACTCTCCGGCGGCCAGCAACAGCGCGTCGCCGTCGCCCGCGCCCTTGCCGGTAAACCGTCCATTCTCCTCGCGGACGAACCCACCGGAAACCTCGACTCCCGCAATGGCGAGGCGGTCATGGAACTCCTGCGCGAACTGCATCGCGAAGGGGCGACGATATGCATGGTGACACACGACCCGCGATTCGCCCGCCATGCCGATCGCACGGTGCACCTGTTCGACGGTCGGGTGGTTGAAGAACAGGAACAGCCGGGCGTGACGGAAGATCAACTGGTCTGAATCCCTATGATCAAACTCCGCAACCTCGAAAAGAGCTACAAAACCAAGGCCGGGTTCACCTACGTCTTGCGGCAGATCAATCTCGATATTGCCGCCGGCGAGTTCCTCACGATCATGGGGCCAAGCGGCGCGGGCAAATCGACGTTGCTGAGCATCCTGGGATTCTACGATCACAGCTGGGAAGGAGAGTTTGAATTCGACGGGGTGGCCGTCCAGAAACTCGCCGCGAAGGAAAGGGCGGCACTGAACAAACGGCATGTCGGTTTTGTCTTCCAACAGTTTCATCTCCTGGACGACCTGACCGTCGCGGAGAACCTGGATATTCCGCTCTCCTATCGGGACGTCAAACGATCGCAACGCCAGGCCATGGTGGCCGACACCCTCGATCGCTTCGGGATCGTCGCCAAAAAAGATCTCTTTCCCAATCAGCTCTCCGGCGGCCAACAACAACTCGTCGCCGTGGCCCGGGCCATCATCGCCAAACCGTCGCTCATCCTCGCCGATGAACCCACGGGCAATCTGCACACCGACCAGGGACGTGAAATCATGGACTTGTTCAAGCGCCTGAACCAGGAAGGCACTTCGATCGTCCAGGTCACGCACAACCGGGATTGGGCCGCTTACGGCCATCGCATCATCCGGCTTAAAGACGGCTGGATGGAAACGTGAGTTCCAATCGCACCAAATGAAAAGACCGCCTGTCTTCCGGCTGGCTCTCAGTCTTCTAACAGTAGTGTTGCCCGCGTTCGAGCAGTGGCGCAAGTGGGCGGGTGCTTGAGCTCTACGGGGTGTCACATCATTTATTCTCTTGCAGGATCCCCCTTCGCCTGCTTGCGCAGCGCAGCCAGCCATTCCACCGTCAGTTCCACCGGCGCGCCATCCACGGTGATCCGCGACATAAACGCGCGGAACCGTTGATGCAGCCAACGGGTCTGAAACGCCACCGGCATGCGCGACACCGGTGTTTCCTCCGCCAGCCGCAGAACTTCCAGCAGATCCTGCTCCGTCAGCAAGCCCCCGCGTTCCAACATCTCGCTCAGTCGCGCCAGCATGCGTAGATCGCCCGGATCACGCTCGAACTTTCCCAAAAAACACTCGACCAATGCACCGGCATGCACGGCCACGTTCTGCGACTCCTCCGCGCTGCGGGAAACCAGGCGCATCCGGAGCGGCTCACTGAGCGGTGCGGAAAAGTAAATGATTTCGTCGTCCCTAAAGACCGGCTCCTGGTCGCGTCGCTCCCACCCGGAGGATTCCAGCACCGAGTACCACAACACGCGCTCGACGTAATCGGCAGAGGAAATCTCCGCCAACTTCGCCCGGCGTTTCAGGGCGGCAACCATATCTCCCCGCAGCCGGATGTGAAGTATGTTCATACTGGATTCCGCCGTTCGAACGCAATCGCGGCCGGGCCGTTTTCCTGTTAAAGAGGGCGCCATCTTCGCGCCTGCTGCATCCGCGCGACGATGCGCGGGGTCCTCAACTTCCCGGATCCCGGCCCATCGCGCGACAGACTACAGTTTTGACGGTAAGCCCCTGGACCAGGATGGAAAAGACGACAACGATGTAAGTAATGGCCAGGATCATCTCGCGTTGGGGGCCCGGCGGCAGGGACAATGCCAGGGCCACGGAGATGCCGCCGCGAAGACCGCCCCAGGTCATGATCGTGATCACTCCGCGGGAGAACTTGCGGGTGCGTTGCAACACCAGGATCGGGAGGCTGACGCTGATCCACCGCGCCAGGAGGAGCAACGGCACCGCCAACAATCCCGCGGCGAACAGGCCTTGCGTAAAGGTGAGCACGAGGACCTCAAAACCGAGCACGACGAACAGCAGGGCATTGAGCACTTCATCGATCAGCTCCCAGAACGTGTCGAGGTGTTGTCGCGTGTTATCGCTCATCGCGAAACGTCGTCCATGATTGCCGATGAGCAATCCCGCCACGACCACGGCGATGGGCCCGCTGGTGTGGAGGGCGCTGGCCAGCGCGTATCCCCCCATCACGAGGGCCAGGGTGAGGAGGACTTCGACGGAATAATTATCCACGCTCTTGAGCAGGCGATACGTCACCCAGCCGAGCGTGAGACCCAACACCGCGCCGCCTACGGCCTCTTCAAGAAACAACTCGGCGATATGCGCGGCGCTCGGATCGCGCCCGCCGACAGCGATCTCATGCATGACGATAAAGGCCACCACGCCCACCCCGTCGTTGAACAGGGATTCGCCGGCGACTTTGATCTCCAGACTTTTCGGCACGTTGGCCCCTTTGAGAATCCCCAGAACGGCGATGGGATCCGTGGGCGAGACCAGGGCGCCAAACAGGAGGCACCACGCGTAGCTCAGCTCCAGCCCCACCCAACCGAGCGCGAAATGAATAAGAGTGCCAAAGATGAGCATTGAGACGACGACCCCAGCGAGGGCCAGCGAGGCAATGACGCCTTTCTGATCCGACAACTCATTCAGGTTGATATGAAGCGACCCGGCGAAGAGCAGGAAACTGAGCATGGCCTGCATCAGCGCATCGTCGAACTCGAACTGATTCAACATTTGTCCGGCCGCCTCGATGATACCGGGTTGGAACTGCCCGAGCCCGATCAGGATCAGGGAGAGCACCAGCGCAATCAGCATCACACCGATCGCGGTGGGCAAGCGGATGAAACGGTGATTGCAGTAGGAGAATAACGCCGTGAGCGTAATCAGTATCGCGACGATCTGGATGATGGTCATTGAACGAGGGGTGGAACCGGCACACATTCCGCAGTGGTCGCGGCACGCCTATTTGCGATCATAATCCGACGCAGCCAGGCCGCACTGATAATGACGCCAACCCCTGAGACGGTCACCAGCGACCAGGATAAAAGCTGCGGTGCGTCCGGGTGCGATCCGCTGGTTTCCGCGCCTCCCTGCTCCAGCAAGCTCCATAACCACGCGAGGCCGTTGTTGACGGCGTGTCCGGCCACGCACGGCCAAACGGATCGGGTTTGCAGATAGATCCACCCCAGCCATCCACCCAAATAAACGGCGTAAAAGAATTGCCAGGGATTGAGATGTATCAGCCCGAACACCACCGCCGTGAACACCACCGCCGAAACGGATCCCCACTTCTTGAGCGCCGCCGGCATCAACCAGCCGCGACAGACGAATTCTTCAGTCAGCGGCGCGATGATCGTGAGCAGCAAGAGCGCGGTTATCGGCTGGTCGCGCGTGTCGAAAAAACCTTCGAACAGCTCCGACATGAATTCGGGCATGGGCAGAATACGGTGAGTTAAGAGAGCGATCTGTATCACCAGGGGATAACCCGCCGCGAAGACGATTAGCACCGGCACCCACGCCGCCCTCGGCAAGCGCCCGCCCGCGCGCCGTATCGCCATCCGCCAATCCAGTGCCAGGACCGGGCGGGAACACATCAGGCTCGATACGGCCGCCGTCGTCATCGCGGCGGTTTGCGTAACAAGAGGGCCGATCGACTCACCCGCCAGCATATCGATCAATGAGAACACGCCTCCGGCCACCATCATGGAGCCGAGATAAATCCCCAGCATGCCCAACGCCGCAGCGATCGACGGTGGCCAGGCATCGTACACACGAAGTCGAGGCGGGGATAAGACCGGAGGCGAATCGGGCGGAACGGAATTGGAATGATCGCCCACCGCGGAAGAGTGCGTGACCTGACGATGGATTCAAGGCAAAAGGCCGACCGGAACGATACGCGGCCGACGCGGTCCGCCAAACCCGGCCAGTCCGCGGGGTCTCCGCACTAACACCCGTCTTCATGTCGCGTGGCACCCGCCGAGCGACGAATATTGCACATTGCGCATCGAGCACCGATGATTGAACGCCGATGATGGAATGCCCGCCACGGATCCTGTCGTTTGCGTTGATCTTCAGCGCAACGTTACTTTGTGCCCAGGACTATGATGTCGTCGTTTATGGCGGCACATCCGCCGGAGTGATGGCCGCGGTCCAGGCGCAGCGCATGGGCCGAAACGTGGTCGTGGTCGGACCGGACAAACACCTGGGAGGTCTCTCAAGCGCCGGGTTGGGATGGACGGATAGCGGAAACAAAGCCGTTATCGGGGGATTGGCGCGGGAGTTCTATCGCCGGGTCTATCGGCATTACGAGAGGCCGGAAGCCTGGCAATGGGAGAAGCGGCAGGATTACGGAATCCGCGGTCAGGGATCGACCGCCATCGACGGGGCACAACGGACGATGTGGATTTTCGAGCCGCATGTGGCGGAGCGAGTGTTCGAAGAATTCATCCGTGAGCATCACATTCTGGTGGACCGGGACCAGTGGCTGGACCGGGCCAAAGGCGTCCACAAGGATGGCCCGCGAATCGTCTCGATCACCATGCTGAGCGGCAAGACATATTGCGGGCGGATGTTCATCGATGCCACGTACGAAGGCGACCTTATGGCGGCGGCAGGGGTGGATTACCAGGTGGGCCGTGAGTCCCAGAGCGTTTATGGCGAACATTGGAATGGGGTACAGACCGGGGTGCTCCATCACCGGCACCATTTTGGTGTGCTCAACAGACCGATCAGCCCTTATATCGCCCCGGGCGATCCCGCCAGCGGGCTTTTGCCCCGGATCAGTCCCGATCCGCCTGGCGATTACGGAGCAGGCGACCGGCGGATCCAGGCCTATTGTTTCCGGCTCTGCCTGACCGATCACCCGGATAACCGCGTGGAGTTTTCGAGACCGGAAGGCTATGACCCCGGGCAATATGAATTGCTGGCGCGGATCTATGAGGCGGGCTGGCGCGAGACCTTCGACAAGTTCGATCGCATTCCCAATCGAAAGACGGACACCAACAACCACGGCCCTATGAGCACCGACAACATCGGCTGCAACTATGATTATCCCGAGGGTTCATACGAACGGCGGCGCGAGATCATCCGCGAACACGAGCTTTACCAAAGAGGTTGGCTCTACTTCGTCGCCTATGATCCCCGCGTGCCCGCGGACGTTCGAGAGCAAATGCGCCATTGGGGTCTGGCCCGGGACGAATTCACGGACAACGACCACTGGCCCCACCAGATTTATGTTCGCGAGGCGCGGCGAATGTTGGGCGCGTTCGTGATGACCGAGAATGAATTGTTACAACGACGGCCCACGCCCAACCCGGTGGGAATGGGCTCCTATACGATCGATTCTCACAACGTGCAGCGGTATATCACCCCGGAAGGGTTTGTTCAGAATGAGGGAGATATCGGGGTCCCGACACCCGGGCCTTACTCGATCGCGTATGGCGCGTTGGTGTCCAAACCTGGTCAGGCCGATAATCTGGTCGTCCCGGTATGCGTGTCGAGCTCGCACATCGCGTTCGGATCAATTCGCATGGAACCGGTGTTCATGATTCTCGGGGAATCCGCGGCGACTGCGGCGGTGCTTGCAATCGAAGGAGGAACGACCGTGCAGGATGTCGATTATCCGAGCCTGCGAAAGCGGTTACTCGAGGATGGCCAGGTGCTGGAATTCGACGCCCGTTCCCGAGACTGAACCGGATCGCATCCGGCCGATCACCGCAGGTGGCATGAGGTATCCGGCTGAACGTAGCATCCCCGCGGCGTAACTCTCACGACCGGACACGCGTGCCGACGGCTTTCCGCGCGCGCGCCGGCCTTCGTCGGCCTTGGTTCATAAGGGATTCAATCTCGTCCGCCTCGATCGGAATACCGGCCATGAGATCAACGGGACCGGCTTCCGTGACGGCGACGGTATTCTCAAGACGGACCCCGAACCCTTCTTCGGCGATGTAGATGGCGGGTTCGCAGGTCAAGACCCAACCGGGCTGGATGAGATAATGGTTGTAGGTCACGTCGTGGACATCGAGACCAATCGGGTGCGACACCCCATGCATGAAGAAAGTGCCGACGGCCGGATGTTCCGGGTCCTGGCGTCGAACCTGGGCACGCTTGAGCAGGCCGAGCGCGAGGCACTCTTCCGTGAGTAAGCCTTCGCATTCACGCCGCAGATCCCGCGCGGTCTTGCCGGGAATCAGGCGTTTAACCATCTCCCGGAAGACGCGCAGCACAGCATCGTAGACCTCGCGTTGACGTCGAGTAAACCGGCCATTCACCGGCAGAGTGCGGGTGAGATCGGACATGTACCCCTCCTTCCCGGCTGCAACGTCAAGGAGCAGGAGTTGGCCGGAACGGCAGGTTTGATTGTTTTCCGTGTAGTGGAGGATGCAGTTGTTCGCGCCCGAGGCAATGATGGGAGGGTAGGCGAAATCACCCCCGTGCCGGGTGAATTCACGCGCAAATTCGGCCTGGACTTCTGCTTCGGTTACATTCGGACGCACATAACGGAGGACGCGATCGAGCCCGCGCGCGGTAAGGTCGGAGGCGTTGCGGATGCGTTGGATTTCGGCGGGCGCCTTCACCACTCGAAGGGAGTGCATGAGTTGGGCAAGCCGATGGTATTGGTGGAGGGGATATTCGCTTTGGACCTGCCGGATGAAGCGGAGGTCGCGCGATTCAACCTGGACCACGGCGCGCGGATGTTCGTTGGTGTTGAGATAAACATGTTCCATCTCGCACATGAGCTGGCGGAAGATCGCGGGGAACTGCGAAAGCCAGCGCACGTTCCGGATGCCGGAGATCCGCGTGGCTTCGGCCTGGCTCAGCTTATGGCCCTCCCAGGTCGTCAGGAGCTCGTTGGGTTCACGCAAAAACAGAATCTCACGGTGGCCCGGCTCAAAGGCGTCGGGGGCGAGCACGAGCATTGTCTCCTCCTGCCGGATGCCTGTGAGGTAATAGAGATCGGCATTCTGAATGAACGGTTGAGTGCCATCGGCGTTGGTCGGCAACACATCGTTGGCGTTCAGCACCGCCAGCGATCGGGGAGAAAGATGTTGCCTTAATCGGTTGCGATTGTCGGCAAAGAGCCGGGCATCAGCGGCGGTTGACATAGACGTCGGCGATGATGCCGGGTTACCGCGAATCCGACAACTCTGAGATCGCGGTGGGGTCGGGGCTAGTCAGCGCGCTCGCACGAGCGCGGCTACGGAGTGGGGAGTAGCCGCGTTCATTCGCGGTTGAAATGAATCCCCGAGAATTGGAGTTGGACGTCTAACCTGTCAACAGTCCGTAGCCGTGGCTGGCATTTGACCATTGAGCGTCGGCGCCCCATTTTCTCGGCGGACGGGCAGGGTGATGGAGAAGATTGCGCCGCCACGGGCCCCGTTGGTAGCCACGATCCGGCCCGAGTGATCCTCGATGATGCGTTTGCAGATGGAGAGGCCGAGGCCGGTCCCGCGGGACTTGCCGTACGTGGCGAAGGCCTCGAACAGCCTCGGGGCAATTTCCGCCGCAATCCCAGGCCCCGTGTCCTCGATTTCGGTAACCACGGAATCGGATTCCTGCCGAAATCGCAGGAAGATCGTGCCTCCCTCCGGCATGGCATCGCATGCGTTATTCAGGATGTTATGGAAGACATGTCCCAGGCGCACAGGATCAATGAGCAGCCGGGTCTTCGGCGGATCGCATTCGAGCACGATATTCGCCCCCTTGACTTCGCTTTCGGAACGCAGTTCCTCAAGCAAAGGGGTGACGAAGTCGGCGTAATCCACCCGCCCCAGGACGACCGTCGAACCGCTCCCGCGGGTGAACTCGAGCAATTCACCGATCATATTGCTCATTCGTTCCACCTGCCGGCGGATGCGGCCCCGGGAAGTCAGCCGCATTTCCAACGAGGCGTTATCCATCGCCGCCATGTCGGCCGAGATCCCGATGATGTTCAACGGATTCTTGAAATCGTGGACGATTGTCCGGGCGAACCGGCCGACCAGGGCCAAACGTTCCGCCTGCAGCACCTCTTGAGTGTATTGATGGTTGAAATCCCGAAGCCGAAGACTGAATTCCTTCATCAACCGTACCGCCAACCGCGAGTTTCTTTCCAACGCCTGGAGCAGATCGACTTTGGGGACAAAATAGGCCCGCACTTCCGTCTCCGCCAATGCCGTGGCCGAGCGTGCCTGCTCGTCCAACACGGCCATTTCTCCGAAAAACTCGCCCGGCCCAAGGGTAGACAACACCCGTCGTTCTTCATGCCCGACCCAACAAACGATCTGCACCTTCCCCTCGCCGATGACATATAACCCGTCGCCTGGGTCGCCTTCGCGAAAAATGCTTGTCCCCGGCTGGAAGCGCCGCATCTGGGCGGTTTGTTCGAGGTGTCGCAATTCGTCGGTCAGCAAACCCCCAAAAAGCTTGCTGTTATTCAACGATCCCATGATGGCGGGCATTGTACCCACTCGGCCTCATTCGTAAAGTTGAATGATCGCGCCATTGCGAGGCTGGGGAATTCGAATTGACGCTATCCGGCGCCAGACCTAGGTTCCCCTCCGGGCGGTGGTCGTAGCTCAGTTGGTAGAGCCCCAGATTGTGGTTCTGGTTGTCGCGGGTTCAAGTCCCGTCGGCCACCCCACCCCGCATACCTCCTTTGCCGTCTGACGGAGCGCCCATAAAGTGAGCGCTTCGCTCATTATCTACCTGTAAGCTCAGGGCGCTCATTTTTTGCCTGTAAGACCCCTGGAGTGTCCGTGGGCCGCCTTGGCACCTCGGATGGTTGCATAGAGGCTGGCGGCGTGGCGGGCGACTCCCGACGGCGACCCGACTGCGGCGGCATCAAGTCCCACTCCCGGAGAGTCTCCAACCACGCCTCCTTAACCTCCGGCATCCTAAGGGAGTATTTGGACGGCAATGCCCGCGTCAGCTTCCGTTGGCTGGGGTACTCGCCCCGCGCGGCCATTTCCGAGGTTTTGGACTTGGTGACCAGTTTGGCGAAGTGGATCCGCATCGTCTTATGGATGGACCAATACTGCCTATGTGCGGCGGAGATTTGGCCAGGCAAGTCGGGGAACTTCCTCTGCAAATAGCTCGAATGACACTCAAGTCGCTTCGCAACCGACACCAGCGAAGGAGGCGGGAAAAGATTCGCACTGAGGGTGGCTTCCAGTTCTCTGCGCAGCGCACTGGGATCGTGCCGGTGGAGCGTTGGCTTGAGGCTAGCGACAGCAGCCTCTGGTAGCGGACGATTGCCGAACGTCGCTGTTCCATCGACCGAACCGCTCAACAGGTCCAGGTATCCAAGCCCAAATCGGAAGGCTACAACCGCGACGGCGCAGAGGCGTGGCTTCTGGCGGCCGTCCATCCAGCACGCCACGCTCTTGTGGTGATGGCTGACCTCCCGAGCAAATGAGCACAAGCCGACACCCGAACGTTCGAGCAGCACCTGAATGTTTCGGCCGAACACAGGGTGCTCCGCCGCTCGGATAGACCCACGATGCTCAATCAGTCGCCGCGCTTCCTCAGCCATGAACCGGGCGAAATCGCGCGGCAACGAGTGCGCATCTTGCTCAGTCCTCGTCCTAGCAGCAGCACCCAACCAACCTTGACACCACGGGCAGTGCCCGGGATTTCCGTGCCGTGCCAGCGGTCGATGCCGTCATCCGCAGTGCGGGCAGGCAGAGACGAGTTGGCCTCCATGAGAAGGACAAAGAGTGACGACCCGTAGCTGCCACAGAAGGGGGACGTAGGGTTCACCGCCTTCGTCATTCCAGGTCTTCAGGCACAGGGGACACCAGTGCTCGAACTCGTGAAGCAGCGCGGCCGGCGAGATTACGCCGTTCAACTGGTGCAGGGTAAGATCCCAAAGCCCGGACCGACCGGTCAGGCCTTCCAAAATGGCGGCTCCCTCCATAGCCGTGGTGCAGTTGCCATTGAGGGTTACTGCCACGCGGCCAAACAGGTCGCACTGCCCGTTGCTGCTGACTTTTACCTTCCGATAGCACGGCGCGATGCTCCGGGTAACCACAACCCAAGGCGGTAAGAAGTGCGCGCGGGCGACCCGGGTGATATACGAAGTGAGTGACTCCACCATCCCTGTGCCGTGGCCGCGCGGCTCCAGACTGTAGAATGGACTGCGAGGTGCGAGGCTAACTCTGTGCTAACGACCGGTTGATGACCCATTCTGAAGGGGGAAAAGGGGTAACACTCCAAAGAAAGGAATGGAGTGTTACATGGAAAGCAAAGATGAAGTGAAAGGGAAGGAGCCGCCCCGGGGCGGCTCGCGCCGATCGACCTCGATTCGGTATTCACCGGAGGAGAAGCTTAAGGCCGTCCGCCTGGTTTTGGAAGACGGTTTTAGCCGCAACCTGGTGAGCGAGGAGATTGGGGTCTGTCGCAGTTCGCTGGTGGCGTGGATTGGAAAGTATCGCGCCGAAGGGGAGGCGGCGCTGCGGGAGCTGCGCGTGGCTCCCGCAGCCGGAAAGGACAAGCTCCCGGCGGCGGTTACCGAAAAGATCGTCGAACTCAAACAGGCCAACCCCGCCTTGGGCGCCAAACGGATCGCCCAGTTCCTGCGTCGGCTGTTTCTGTTGCCGGCCAGTGCCGAGACGGTTCGCACCCGGTTGCACCGCGAGGGCCTGATGCCACCGACCAAGCCAGCTCGGCCCAAGAACCTTACCCGCCCCCGTTTCTTCGAACGGGCCACCCCCAACCAGATGTGGCAGTCGGACAACACCGGTGGCTTCCGGCCGCCGTACACCCAGTAGTGCAGTTGTCCGACTCTCAGACCATGCTGATCCGCAAATCGTCGCAACCCCACCCAATGTGGCCTGCCGCAATCTACCGGAGGCTTTCCAGATGTGTTCACCCGCTGTCAGCGCCTGGGTGAAAGGTGGGAATTCCTGTATCATGTGGTTTATCGTGATCTCAGCGACACCGTACACAGCTCCTTTGTAAAAACCCCGCACTCGCCTTCCCTTGCCGCCAGCTCTCCGAATCAGGGCGATGCGCTGATCTACGAGCATTGCCGCACCGTGAGCTACGCCATCGATTTCTGGGCCTTTGGCATTGTGGAATACTGCCGACCCCACCCCAAGCCGGCCGCCGTATCAGCATTAAATGCCATGCTCGCTTCCTTGCGCAAGCATGAGGCCCGGCTTTTCGGAGGCTTCCCGCGAACCTCGAAGAGCCACGCATTTCTATTCTGAATTCTGGCCCACCTGCCCGCTGTCGCCATGGCGTGGGAGCAAGTCTGCCTTCCGTTTCTGGAGTTGGTCATGGCCGCCGGCCCGTTGAGGCAAGCCCCCCACCAGCCGGGTTCTTCTGTGCCAAGGGTCCCGATTGCTTCTTCGGCATGCTTCTTTCAACGCCCAGGTGGCAGGCCGGCGGTTCGAGTCTGCGCATCGAGTTGCGGCTATCTGCCCACGAGCACCACAAACTCCTCCACGGTCAGTCCGCTTGATCGGATCAAACTCCGCAACGTCCCCTTGGCGATCTCCCGGTGGTCCGGGATGGAAAGTGTCGCCATATGGCCGTCCTTGACCAGGATCATGTGGCTACCGCGCTGACGCACCATTTGCCAGCCGGCTTTGGCGAACGCCTTGACGACATCCCGGCCGCTAAGTGTGGGCAGTGGAGGCATCAGACCGTGACCTCGACCTGTTGCGTCTCGACGGTCAGCGGCAAGCCGCGCTCGGCCCGCACTTCGAGGCAGGCCGCGATGGCCTCCCGGATATTAGCCAGAGCTTCCTCTCGGGTCTTGCCCTGGCTCACGCAACCGGGGATCGACGGGCATTCAGCGACCCAAACGCCATCCTCGTCCCGCTCCAGAGTGGTCACGAACTTCATGGGGACTACGCTACGCCTTCCGCCGCCATTTGAAAAGCCGCCCGTTTGCTTCCGCCGGACTAAGGCAAAGTGGCGTTCGGATTTGGTTTGCCCAGGCCGTCAGGTTGTCCAGAGCCTGATGTGCTTCTCGGTGTTCGACGGTTGAAGGATTCGGCTGCATCGGCTGCCCGGATCCGCGGTTGGAGGGCGGCGGGATTGCGGCCACAAGCGAGGCCAATCCAAGGAGGATCAAGGGGGCGGGCTTCACAAGCGGTTAGACGTTTCGGGCTGCGGCGTCATTCAGGACGGTGCGCTGCGGAGGCACACGCCACTCAAGTCGGATGGCCCACAACCGCCAAAAGTTTGGCAAATGTTTGGAAACCGTTCCTACGATTGCCCGGAATTGCACGGCGTCGCACAAACGGGGTGGCAGAGCAGACAGTGCACCTAACCTCCTGCGAGCAAGGCTTTCACAGCCTTGCAGACGCTTTCAAAATGGTGGAGCCGAGGGGATTTGAACCCCTGACCTTCTCATTGCAAATGGTAACCATGGCGCTTGATCTCCAGTAACATACGACGATTTGGCCTGGATTATTTGGCAAATGTTTGGAAACATCGCACAGGATCGCCGATTCTAAGGCGCAGGCTTGCATGGCCTTGCATGGAATTACATATGGCGCTCGAAATCAGAAAATCCAGCAGATGGTGGTACGGGACCTGGATGGTCAACGGCCGCAAGACCGTCATCAACCTCGGCGTAGAGGCGTATCATGGGGCGGGCCCTTCCAGGGCAACGGAACATCGACGCAGGGGCGAAGCGCGGCCGACTCTCCGTACACACGGAAGCATGCGATCGTCCTGGGCTTCCGTGTAGTTTTCCGAGCATGATCGAGCTGATCGAACTCCTACGTCAGCACGAGGGAAAGACTCTCGAGTTCAAACGGGATCTGTCGTCGCCCGACAAGGTGGTGCGTACCCTCGTGGCGTTTGCCAACGGCGCGGGCGCCGAATGTCGAGGGTCTGGGACTCGGAACCGTCGGCGTCGAATTCGACACGAAGGGCGTGAAGGTCAATGACCGGTTGCAGACCACCAACCCGCGCATTTACGCTTGCGGCGACATCTGATCGCCGTATCAGTTCACACACGCGGCGGACTTCATGGCGCGCATCGTCATTCAGAACGCGCTGTTCAAAGGCCGCGCCAAGGCGAGTTCGCTCATCATCCCTTGGGCGACTTTCACTTCGCCGGAAATCGCAGACGTCGGCCTTTACGAGAAGGACGCGAAGACCCAGGGCATCGAAGTGGACACGTTCACGCAGGAGTTGAGCAAGGTGGACCGCGCCATTCTTGATGGCGAGACCGAAGGCTTTGTGCGCGTCCACGTTCGCAAAGACACGGATGAAATTCTCGGCGCAACCGTGATTGCGGCACACGCGGGCGATTTGATTGGCGAACTCACACTCGCGATGAAAGGCAAACTCAGCCTCAAGACCATCGGCGCGACGATTCATCCGTATCCAACCCAGGCCGAAGCCACCCGCAAAACCGGGGACCTCTACAATCGCACGCGCCTGACGCCGTTCGTGAAGAAACTGATGACCCGTTGGCTCGCCTGGCAACGGTGAGCGCGCTACAATTTACCCATGGCCGACCAACGTCGCAGATTGATTCTGTTCGCTCGCTTTCCCGTCGCCGGGAAGGTGAAAACCCGGCTCATCCCCACGCTCGGCGCTGAAGGTGCGGCGGCGTTGCATCGGCGGCTGGTGTTACGAACGCTGCGAACCGCACATGCTTTGTGTCAGTCACAAAAGGTGGAACTGGAAATCCGTTTTGCCGGTCACGACGCAAACGAGATGCAGCATTGGCTTGGCGATGGCTGGCTGTGCCGACCACAGTGCGAGGGCGACCTTGGCCAGCGCATGGCCGGCGCGTTTGAAGACAGTTTCGGCGAAGATTCGACCGCGACTGTCATCATCGGGAGCGATTGCCCGGCATTGACATCCGACCTGGGATTGATCCGAACGACCCTCATCAACAAACAAATGATCGGGGGCTATCATTTAGGTTGGCCAATCGGAAAACTCGCGGAAATCTACAAGCAAACCCGACTTCGATCCGAATGGGATGTGGAGCGGCGTGAAACAACAGGCACTCAGGGTGTTGAAGTTCGTTGAGGATTGCAGGAAAGAACTCGAACCATCGTGACTAATGCGCGGCTTCCGGTCTGTGGCGCGGCGACGGACGTTATGCCCCACTTCGTTCCGCTAAACAGTCCTCTCTGCTCCGCTGAACCTCCAAGTTGGCGCAAAATTCTTCGGTCAATGCGTCGATCAACGATTGAGGAATCTCAAATTCTCCAATCACTGATTGGATTTTCCGCAACGTCATCGCTGAATTCTTGGCAATGCACACCGCGAACTGAGCCGAGGCGAATGTTCGCGACGCGGATTTCTGTCGTGTTCACCCGGTCCGCACCCGCGCCTCTGGTTGCTCCGCGCAACGACGCGCCACGAGACACAGTTCACAGTTTGAGGAATGCGCTTCGCGGGTGTGCTGTGTGCGTCTCGTGGCACTCCGTTGCTTCGTGCTCCGCTGCCCGACGGCGCAGGCGCGGACGGGTGCGTTTCGTTCGGAGCGGGATTGCTTTCTCAGGGACGAGGCGAAGAAAGCAATCCCGCTCCTTCAAAACGAAACGCAAGAACATGAACACGACAGAAAACCTCATCGCCTCAACATGCAACCCGCCTCAACCGGCAGCTTCGATTGTCAAACCTGCTAAATTTCCATCTCAACCACAGGAATGGAATATTGTTTCATTGAGCGTGAAGTGTTCAGATTGGCCGTCATTGCCAGCGCATCCGCTATTGTTCTCATCCACAATCATCCGAGCGGCGATCCGAGTCCGTCCGCACCCGACATCAAAATTACTCGCGATGTCATCCGAGGTGGTCAACTGATTAAGATTGAAGTTCTCGACCACGTAATCATCGGCAATCCGATTCACTCGTCGTTACGAAGTCTTGGGTATTTTCTGTAGCGTCGGATCATGCCGAGTAGCCGGGGCGGTTCCTCAAAATCATTGCGGGATCGCCCCTTTCCTGATTTTTGAACTCGGCATAATCCCGGTGCCCACCAGAACAGAACACCAGTGAAAATCGGATCTCAAACCGTGGTCAGTACGCACACTTCATTCGCCCGAGGCTGACACTTTCTTTCCTTCGATATCCGGCAACCCCGCCGCATGAAGGATGACAGCAATCACTTCCCTCTTGTGACTCTTGATGAAGGTCAATTGCGCGCCATCGATCTTGATGAAGAAGTTTGTTTCCGACTCCGCGCAGATGCTGAGCGGACCGGGAGTCGCACCCTTGGCCGTGAATTGCCCGAGCAACTGCTCGCCTTCCCGCCAGATCCTCAGCTTCATTCCGGGGGAAGGTAGCGCGCCATTCGGTGCAAAGTTGTAACGACCGGTGCAGGTGTCGAGAAGGTTTGTCTCCAGCTTTACGGCAATGGGCCGACGCAGTGGTTCGGGGGCTTTGGGCGGATCCTCAGAGATTTTCTCATAAGCAAATGTCTGATCCCGGTAATGCAACGTCAGACCGGTCACCTTGCCCCTGGCAACTTGGGAAAAGCTTATAGCGGTGCCGCTTAATCTCTCGAAAAAGTGGATTTCTGATTCCGGCATTAGTTCGCCCGAGATGGGCGGCAACAGTGCATTTACCGGCCAGGCACTTTTGCCTGTGACCTGGGCGAAAAGTCGGTCGCCGGTGCGGCGAATACCGACGCCGGGTTCGGATGGCCCGCCATCCGAACGCTTCCCGGAACGCCGGTATTGCCCCACATACGAATTATTGTCCATTCCGCTGCCCTGACTCTCCCTTGGCCGGCGATCCGACTGCCATTCGCATTTGAGTAAAAAGCCGCCCAGACCGAGAAGCTCATTGCTCATCCTGGAATTTGAAAGCACGACCACGCCGCGACGCCGCTCCTTCTCAAAACCCACGAACGCCAAGTGGCCGTACGTGGCTCCGTTGTGCCATATCGTTCTTGTTCCTTGCGGGTCGCGCGAGATGATCCAACCCAATCCGATATCAGAGTCTGCCATCGCATTTAAGAAGCGAACCGCATGAGTCCTTTCCGTGACCTGCACGAGCGGGGACGGCGTGAGGCCGAGGTTAGCCGAAAGGTATTTGACCATGTCGCTGGCCGTGGACTTCAACGCCGAAACGGGGGCCAACGCGCCAAAATCGCAACTTGGAAGCGCATAACCGCAGTGACTGTGTCCGATGGCGAACCTGCCTTTTAGTTCTGGCGTCAGGGTAACTCGTGTGCTGTCCATCTGCAATGGCGTGCAGATTCGGTCCACCACGATCGATTCGTAATTCGTCCCCGCTTTCAGGGCTGCCGCTTGTCCAACCAGAGCCATCCCCGGGTTGGAATATTCAAACTGACTTCCAGGATCGCGGGTCAACCGATAACCGGACAGGAATGCATATAACTTTTCGACGGTATAATCAGCACAGGGAGCATCCACGTACCTGGGATCATAATGGTCTGGCTCGCAGTTATCCGGTTCACGCGGAAGGCCTGAAGTATGCGTGGCCAATTGGAGCAAAGTCATCTCCTTGCGGTTTCGGGCCGGCATCCTGACCGATTTGGGTAAATAGTTTGCCACAGGATCATCCAGCTTCATCTCCCCCCGCTCGACCATGTCTTGCAGCAGTAAAGCGGTAAAGGCTTTCGTGACTGATCCGATCTCGAAAACGGTATCGCCGTTCACTTCCGTGCCGTTATCCAATTTCCCGCAGCTGACAATGTTGCTCCCGCTTTCATCTATCAAGCCAACCACGATGCCAATATCAATCTGTTCTGCTTCGACGCGCTGCTGCAAATAGGCATGGAGTGCATTGGTGAAATCCTCTCCTGTGGCCAAAAATGGAACGCGCAACAAAACCAGAGCATAGCAGATGAATCGGACGATTTTGTAGATGCTCATATTAACGCCAACACCAAGCATGGCCACCACACTCTGGCCTTATCAGGTTTTTGACAGCGCTGTCGACGATCCGTCATGTCCGGATTACGCCGAGTCACCAGGGGCGATTTTTCAGTATTTTCAAGGAACTGCCCCGGTTACCTGGCATCAGTAGTAGCCCTCAAAGGAATGGTCAGGGCAGCGGGTTTGTGCTTTCATGGGGCGGAACAGATGAACAATGAGCATCCAGAATTGAACGGGCTGGGCTGGTGCGAGTGGTTCGAGGCAAGGTCACAATGCGAGCCGGCGCAAACTATCGCCCGCGTGACCGCTGTGGATCGGGAACTGTTGCTGCTGGTGAACCAGGACGGTCCCTTTCGTGCCAAGCTGGCCGGCAGGTACCTGCACCGACTTTCCCAACCGCATCACCTGCCGTGCGTCGGTGACTGGGTGCGGCTTGAAAGAGAGGCGAGCGGCGGCTTTGGGGTGGTTCACGGGGTACTGGAGCGAAGGACTTCGCTGCGCCGAAAGTCGGCGGGAAGCCCCATCCAATCCCAGATGATCGCGGCCAACGTGGACTGCGTGGTCATCGTTCAGTCATGTCACTTCGATTTCAATGTGAAGCGGTTGGAACGGTATCTCGTCATGGTGATGGACGGCGGCGCCGATCCGCAGATTCTGCTCACCAAAACCGACCTGGTGGAGCACTGGGTCCTTGATGCGCAGTTGACGCAAATCCGTTCCGCGGGCATCCGCGCGCCGGTGACGACCCTGAGCAACGTCACAGGCGACGGCGTGGATGCCCTCCAGCGATCGTTGCTGCCGGGCAAGACCTATTGCTTTGTCGGCTCCTCCGGCGTCGGCAAGAGCACGCTGATCAACTGGCTGATGGGCCGTGAGGCGCAGGAAACCGGGAACGTGAGCGCGACCGGTGAAGGACGGCACATCACCGTACGCCGGGAGCTGATTCGCCTGGCCGGCGGCGCGCTGGTCATCGACAACCCGGGCATGCGGGAATTCGGCATCCTGGGTGCGGCCAGCGGCATCGAAAGCAGCTATTCAGACATCACCACCCTCGCCGCCTCTTGCCGCTACCGCGATTGCAGCCACACGGGCGAGCCCGGCTGCGCCGTGCTCGAAGCGTTGAATTCTGGCGACCTCAGCCGGGAGCAATACGAGAACTACCAGAAGCTCCGGGGCGAATCCGAGTTCTACGACATGTCTTACGCTCAAAAGCGAAAAAAGGACCGGGACTTCGGCCGATTCCTCAAGTCGGCCAAGAAGGATGTCCGCGACGATTAGGTGTGGAGGGCACCTTGGCTGGAGGGGAGTCCTCGAAGACGACGATCCTTGCTAGATGTAAGCCAGCGGCGCCGAGTTGAAAAATGAAGAGAAGGTGATTCCTCAATGATTTTGAGGAATCACCCCGGTTACTTGGCATAATCCGGCGCTCCAGAAAATAGCCCTTATGCCAAGCTCGGCATAATGGCTATTTCTATAATCAGGGCACATCCGTGCGTCTTGTGTTCAACTCACAGGGCGCGCACCATTTGATTCAGGCGCGCTTTGTGAGTTGAGCATTTAGAGAAGACTGCAAGATCAAGAATCGAGCAGTTCCGCCCTTGTCGGAAAAACCGCCAGACGTTCGCCCGACTGAAACTGCGGGCCGACTTTGCTGAGGGTGACGTTTCGGGGAAATAAATCTTCGAGTTTCACACCCAAGACACGGGAAAGGAAAAGCATCTCGCGATCGGGCACGCGACGCCGCATAACCAGGAAGAAAGATGGTGCGCGATAGAGGATTTGAACCTCTGACCCCTTCCGTGTCAAGGAACGCAAGCGCAGTGTGTCTAATACAAACATAGCATTTACTGTCGGCAATCAAGTCGGCGATCAGTGCGTATTTGTGAGTGGATTCGGTGGCATTCACGAGGAAGATCCTGAATCGCAAGCATTTGCCCGTCAACAATAAATCAACAAAAAGTCATCCATTTCTTGCGAAGCAGTGAAGAGATGGTAGATGCAGCATCATCAATTAGTATAACTACGTGGTGCGCTTTTGGCAGTTGTCATACTCGGATCGTTGCTGGGTGTGCGTTTGGGGCTCGTGAGTGTCTTCAGGGGGAACGGCGCACGTTTAGCACTGGCACAGCCACGGAAGCGGGACGACCACTGTCACGTTGCCTCGTGCGTGCGCCTGTTCGTCAGGCGGGACAAATGCCACGTCCACCAATCTGGCCTCGGGGAGCGCGGTCAGCGCGTCCATGAGCTGGGGCTCCACTTATCTCGTATCGATGAAGATCACCGGACTATCACAGTTTGCCGCCCAGGAAGGTTCGGCATGATCAGTCCCGAGTACCAGGTGGCATTTACGTTTTCGCGTCTTCACACATTTTCGTTTACGGACGCGCCAGCCATGGAAGGGTGACAACAATGAGCTCGTGGCCACGCACATGGCCTTGCTCGTCGGCGCGGACTCTGGTCACGTCCAGCACGCGCTCAGCGGCCAGCTGTTTCAGCGCCGCCATGACCTCGGCTCTGGAGCCGATGCCGAGGCTCTCAAGGTCCCCAGGCTTAAAGACAATGCCGATGGCTTGATCATCCGCGCCGTCCAAGTGGGCGTGGAGGATGTGGGCCAAGAGCGCGAGTTGTCGGCATGTGTCGCTTTTCGGATCGCGAGCGCGGAACCACGCACGAAGGTATCGATGAAAGGGGCAACAGCCATCGAGACCGTCAGGGCCGTGAGGGCTGGTTGTCCGAGTATTGCGGTTCTTCTTCATACCCTTAGTAGAACGTCAAAGATTCTGATGGGTGAGTTGATGCCTACGCCGAAGCGGTAGGAGCGGGGTGCTGTCCTTGTTTGGTGGCCGAAGGGATCGATACGATGATCTGTGTGCGGCCATTAACGTGTGCTTGGTCGTCGAGGCGAACCATGGAAACCGCCACGAGTCCTGCGTTGGCCAGACCGATCAGCGCATCGAGAACCTCGGACTCGGTCCCGATGCCGAGGTTGCCGTAGAAGCTAGGCCAGAAAACGACCGTGGGCTCTGCGGCGATGCCTGATGCGCGCAGGGCTTCCGTCAAGATTAGCGCGTGCAGCAAGACCATGCGGCTGCCGTGCGCGCCTTGCCCGATGGCCTTGGCGCACCACTGGCAAAGGGATGCCTGGAAGGTTAAGAAGCAGGGATTGTAGGCCGCCTGGGAGAGCGCGGCGTTGCTGGTGTTTGAGACCACAGTGTTCATTTTCATATCCCCCAAGAACACGGTTTTCACTGCCGACGGAGAACTGATGGACTTCGAGTGTTTCGTGACCAGACCCGTAACCACCAAAACCAAGGACTTTGCCCTGACATATAGGCGTATCGACAATCTGTCGTAACACGTTTACCGTCGGCTGTGAATCGAGCTATGTCTCTCACGAAACGTCGTAAAACCAATCTAGGCCGCCGGTCTCGCCGAACACAGCAGACACCTACCGCCACCGAGACATCGAGTGTGCCGGAGGGTCTTCATATTCCGGGTCCGCTCCTCCAGGTCTACCGCACCAAGGAGGGGATGCCTGCCTCCGCGCTTTTGATCCTGGCTGAGATTTGGCGGTGGAGGTCCCTCATGGTGGCTGGGAAAGAACCAAAACCGACCGTCGAGTTGGAGCGTGTTGACAAATCGACCTGGCGGACCGGCTACGGTCTCTTCAAGGCCCGGTTCGGCTTCTCAAAGCGTACCGCCGAACGTTCACTGGGCGCGCTGGAGCAGATGGGATTTCTGCGTCGATCGATCCGCGACGGGAGGTTCGATGGCAGAACACTTAGGAACAGCGTCTTCGTACAGTTGCTCGACAGCGTGTTGGCATTGCCAGGGATGACAATCACGGCGGCCAGGAAGGTGCAGCGTGATCATAGCGATAAAGTGTCGGGACCCGAGGAGAAGGCCGGGAAAAGCGCCGTCGCGCCGCGCCCCAATTTCCTAACGGCCTCACCCAAGGAGCTGGAGGCTTTCTTTACGCATGAAGTCAGCGGTCGGCGTGGCCGTGGTGGTAAACAATGGCAGACGTTCCTGGAGCAGGACTGCCCGGCCAGTCCCGAAGCCCTGAAGGCTTTGGAGGTCTTCGCAGATGAGTACGATGATGTAATCGGTGCCGTATATCTTGTGCCCCCGTTCGACCAGGCGATGGATCGTCGGGCTGCCGTCCGGCTCAACGAATGGCTGCGGAAGCACCCCACGACTGCCCACGCAATGCGTCGGGCTGCCGGACGTTACCTCGGCGCGCAGTATGACGACCCAGGTCGCCGCCCACGCCGCGACAACCCGCCATTGGCCGCAAAGGGCTGTGCCGCTCCCGGATTCCGGTTCAGCGACTTCGTAGAACACGTGGAGCGCCATAGTGTTCCGCCCATCGAGGGCCGTCGCCGCAGCTCTGAGTAGTCGCGTATTGACAGAGTGTCGTGATGCTCTGTTAGGACTTGTATCGGCGGACTAACCTGATCTGGGCGACTCGTGTGATTCCTTGCAGGGCGGTGATTCTACGGGTCGCGCCTCCTCGAAACCGTCCAGCCAACCGTGGACCCGTTGCGGACGGCACGCGGGGTCACTGGCGATTGGGCAAACTGATGAAGGCAATCTCGCCCATGCTGGCGCATACTGCCAACGGTCCGTTCGATTCGCCGGACCATCTGTTCGAGATAAAATGGGATGGCATTCGCGCACTGGCTCACATCGAGGGCAGTGGCCGCGTCCGCCTGCAAAGCCGGGAGATGACGGAAATAACCGCACAATTCCCGGAGGTCGTGGAGTCGCTCGCCAGATTCCCGGGAGGGACGGTGTTGGATGGGGAACTGGTGGTGCTGGTCAACGGGGATCCGGATCGGACGAAGGTGCTGCGCCGGATGTCCGTGCGGGATTCATTGCGCATCGGCCTGCTGGCCGAACAGTGTCCGGCTACGTTCATCGCATTTGATCTGCTGTTTCTGGACGCTAACTCGTGGATGCCGAGGCCGTTGATCGAAAGGCGTACCCGGATGCTGAATTTATTGGATGTGGGCCAAGGTGATGGCGTGCTCGCCTCTCCAGCGGTTGAGGGACGCGGGTTGGAGATGTTCAAACTGGTGAAAGCGCGGCGCCTGGAAGGCGTGATGGCCAAGCGGATGGATGGACGGTATCTGCCGGGCCGCAGGTCCAGGCTCTGGCTGAAAATCCTCAACTAGGCCCATATTCCAAGTGCGGCGCGTGGGATGGGATTGCCGGCGTGAACTCAAAATGAGTGTGCTCTGATCCAGCGCCTACCCTGGCACGGCTGCGGACGCTGCCGCCAAACACCAGACCGATCCTTTCGGAGGTTTCCCGCGTTGACCCGCGTGCCAATTACAGCAGGAGCCTCCAACTCACAGGCGATCGTGCCGCTACACCGTTGCCGCCGGACCGGCAGTCGAGGTTTTGCGACGCCCGGAGCCGCAGCACAACCAACGTCGCCAGACTCCGCGACGAAGCCAGGGAAGCGACCCGTTCGGCCCCGCTCCAGATCTGCCCAAACATCACGGCAAATTCGGGCCGGAGCGCGGCAAAAGTCTCAAATTCACTTTCAAGCGTCATTACGACGTCATCGATCGATGCATCGGGGTCGTGTAGAAGTCTCTCCGCTCGGAAGAGGATCTTCCGCAAGATCTCACGGCCCAACGGTGTCGTGGCCCGTAGAAACGCCCGCCGCCGGGCTTGGACTTCTTCGTCCTCAGACCAAACAACTGCCCGAGGCATTGGCGGAATCTTCCATTGCTGCCTGGGTTTGCGCATGACGGCCGTAGCGGGCGCGAGGGGCTTGGTTTTCATTCCCATTGGCTGGTCTGAGCCAGAGGATCCGGAACGGCAGTTGCCATAGGGGGCCGGTCATCCAGGAGTCCTGCCACTCCAGGCGTGTCCCCAGCTTGAGGACGCGGATCCGCCTGCAACCGTGCCAGCTCTCTTTCCGCCAGCGCCAACTTTCGCAGGAAGAAGGTCTGGTAGCGGGTGAGCTTGGTGAAGGCGTTGCCTTGCGTGGCGTCTTGGGCGAAGGCGGTCCCCACCCCTCCTTGTTCGCCATCGTAGACCGAGTACATCATGTAAAGTTCGGTGTCGACGATGTTGGCGCGGCGCAATTGCCAGCGGGTCTCGATGATGGTCCGGACCTGCTCCTCCTCCAGTACACCACACGGGGCATACGCCATGACCAAGCGGCGGCTGAACCGGATGAACTCGTCGCGATCTTCACCCGGCAACAATACACTTGTCGCGTAAAACCCGTGTCGGGTCGCGTTGCGCGAGGAGATTCTCTTGCCCAGCGCCGACTTTGGTCCGGTACTTCGGCAGGCGTTGATTTGATTGGCCCGAATCTGGTTTTCTGTCGCCATACGCTATAACTATGCGGGCCGGTGCAGGTCAGCGCAACATGGGTGGCGTTTACGATCTTGGTGCGCGGAGTTCAGGCTCGAGGTGAGGGAAGGTGGTCGGAGCGCCACAAATAGATAACCGGTCCGAGAGTCTGCGTTTCTCCCCCGCGCTGCTTTCCCCCGCTTGCGCAGCGAGTATCAGCCCTGGCCGGAGCACCGGGGACGTGGAAGCTGACTGGCGACTTGGTCGGAGATTCAAGACTGCCAGCATCAGCGGCGATGTCACTGTGGAGAGATCCCGGCTTGCCGAGTCTTGCCGAGGATTTTCAACACGGATAAGTTGTGGGTCCGGGCAGGACCGCTGCTCGCCTGTTCCTGGCCTGATTCATCGTTCAGGACTGCTTTCAAGAACAACTTGTGTTCCTGGATCTCGCAAGGCCCACGCTTGCGAATTGAGTATCAACTTTGGCCGGGGCACCGGGGACGTGGAAGCTGACTGGCAACTTGGTCGGAGATTCAAAAACGACCAATTGGTCGTTTTTCACTCAGGCTCGGTCGGAGTCGGACTTTGGCCAGCAGCTGCCAGCATCAGCGGCGATGTCACTGTGGAGAGATCCCGGCTTGCCGGTCTGGCCGAGGATTTTTAGCACGGATTGAGTTTTGGGTCCGGGCAGGACCGCTGCTCGCCTTGTTGCGGGGTTCGTTTTGTCCGACAACCCCATTCAAACCCAAATGAGGGCAACGAGACATTTTCGAGTGCAAGCGTCGGCGGAAGTGAGAGTTGCAGCAATTTGCCGAACGGGTTTGATGACGCGGACGTTGAACTCTTCCGCGCCTACGCCCATCTCACCGGTGATCACGTTGTTCGTCTTGCGTGCCTCATCGGCGAACTTCTTCAACCCCTCGCTGCCAACGAAGACGGAAACGCGAGTGGAGGTTCTCTCGAACGAGTTCCACATCGATGAATTCATCAATGTGGATTGGCCGTCACGGCTGGCGGAATGGAAGGTTGCGGGCATTCTGGCGATGGCGGCCTATGGCGCGCCCTACTCAAGAATTGAGAAAGACTGCAAGGTTTACCCGATGACCATTTCGAAGACACTGAAATGGTTTCACAAAGTTGCAGGAGTTGGCGAGCCAAAGGAAACCTTCGCGCCACAGTGTTGATCCGAGGATGAAAATAAACTTCGGTTTGTTTGACCCAAATACCTCTCGGTCCAAAAAGATAAGGTGCTCCCGGTTGCATTTGTCCAGGAAACGGCGGCGATACTGCGCTGGATCTTTGCTGGATAGATTCTCGGTCGCCGCGATGCAAAGTTCGGTGAAGAAGGTTGAACGGCGAACTACATCCTTCTGGATGCCCGTACCGTTTATCAATCTTGCCATTTTCAGATGGAACTGAAGGCCGCCTGCGGGACGCCCTCGCTTTCGGAGCCCGCATGCGGCACCCATCTCCTTGCTCTTGTCGGCCACCAGAAACGGATGTGTTTCCTCGTACTTCTCGAACCACGCGTCCGGGCTCTCGAAATAGGACCAGAGCATTTTCATGAAGTCCTTGACCTTGGAATCGTCGCCAAGCTCTCGGGGCCAGTTTGCGTCGCGCCCGATGAACACGATCTTCGCGTCCGGCCCCCTGCATCCTTGTCCTCAAAGGGACGTTCACGTTCTCAGGCGGAAGCGGCCCGCGGACTATCACCAACGCTCAGTTGGTCGCCGCACTGGGAGTAGAAACCGATTTCAAGCTGCGGGCGTGGTTCGTCCGCAGCGGGCTCCGGAGCCTGAACTACGACGAAGTCACCGTGAGAAAGATCTGAATATGGGAACGATTGCACCTGGCCGATTGCACGACGTGAGCAACGCCGCCGATTTCGTGGCGCTCACCGAAACCAACTTTGAAATCGTGACGGCCGAGGTCTTCAAGCACGAACCGACCTACGTGAACGGCGTGCCCACGACCACGATCGGGCCGCCAGCGACGGGGGCTCATGTCCTGGATGAGATCTGGAAGGATGCCCTCGGCGGGGTGTTCCAATGCACCTTGGCGGGGACACCTGGAACCTGGAAGCAGATCCTGCCGGCGGCCGTAACGGCTGATCCGGCGACAGGGACCATCCCGACTGGTTATCTGATCATCAACGTCACGCAGGGGGCCTTTAAACGCCATGCAGGCAGCCTCGTCTGGGAGACGCAGATTGCCGGCAGCGCTTCGGCCAGAATCGGATTCTACGGCGTCACGCCTGTCACGCAGCCGTCCGGGGCCGACCAGGCGGCGGTGACGCTCGGTAACACAGACGGCGAAATCGGGGGGCTCACCATCTCCGACCCGCCGACCCAGACCGAGATTCAGGCCCTGAGGGACAAGTGTGAGGAACTCGCGGATGACGTCCGGGCGCTGTCAACGCTCGTTCACGCTATGCGGGGGGCGCTCGCCGCGGTGGGGGTCGTTAAGGGTGGGCCGTAGGCCCGGCGTTGACGGCACGTTCGCTCTCCGATGGGCCAACCAGGTCAGCGGCGGCGCCACGGGGCCGACCCTCAAGAAGGGGAGCTGGCTGAGGTTGGGGGTGGTGGGGTGAGGATCTAACTTTTTCGGACCGTTTAGCGGGAGTTGCTTTGCTGACAGCGCGAGCCTACTCTGCAGACATTATGGGCATGGGCTTTCCACGGTGTTACGGGAGTTGAGCCAATGTGGGGCAATGCCAAATGACAGCTTTCCCGTCAAATAACGCGTTTGCGACACTCACTGGTAACAGTTCGGCACGCATGCGCCTAGTCCCGCTTCTATTCGCTATCGGGTTTCTGTCTGTCGCACTCCAGCATACGCAGGGGTTCTCGGCTTTCATCAAATTGTCGCCGTCGAATTCCTATGACTTCATTCGGATCAGAACCTTCACGTACTCGGATGAGGGCGATGTCAGGCACTTTCGGGTGATTGTCCGGCCTGGACGTGGGATTGACCCTGCCGACTTTCACGGCTCCCTGACCATACGCGATTCCTCGTCCAACATCGTCTCCTCGTGCACCGTCCTCCGCCAACCCGTGCCAAGCAAGTCTCAAGAGGGTGCGGGCGCCATGGCGTTCGAGTTCCGGGTGGCCGCAGGCTTTCTGAGTGCTCGAGATTCTCCATCATCGAGGAGGCCCCCGATGTACCGGCATTTACCTGCTATTGGTTTCTCCTGAGGGAATATGCTGAGCTTGACCTTGGGGCCGAACTAGGTGCTCCGCTCGAACCCGCGGGATTACCGCTTCGATATCACAACGAGCAATACGGACTCATGGTTTGGCTGCCGGCCACCTGGCAAGATCATTCAGTTTCAATTCAGGAGGTGGAGCTCACGCGCTATGAGCCTGGCGAGGTCACGCAGGTATTAGTCGGGCGTGCACCCATGATCACGCTTCGACATCCGAATTGGCGAGCTAGTGCGCCCTATCAGGACATCCCGGTCGTGGTGTTTACACGTGTCCAGTGGGACTCGCTTCATCGCGGTAAGTTTTGGCCTGCGGCCTTCGCCGGTGGGGTCATGGACGAACTGTGGCACAATCAGGAGTTTGTGTTCGCCATGAATACTCGTTGGAATGCTGCCGACGGTGTTAAGGAGTGGAGAGAGGTATGGCATATAGTCCAGCAGAATCGCGCTGCTAACCGCATGGCGCAGTTGCATCCAATATGAGCGGGAACCGTCCAACCAGCCGACGCATCGCCCTCTTTCTCGGAGTTGGGCGGAGTTGGATGCGGTTCAGGCAGACGAGGAGCAGTCGCTCGTTCGTGGTCGGTGGCCTACCCCTTCCTCGACTCATTATCCGGTGTATCCTCGTCTCGATCATATGCGCGATACCCCTCGCTCCTGAAGTGGTCGCCGCCGCGGACCCTCCGAGTCTCTGGAAAAGGGTGGAGCCCGGCATGAACGAACACCAGGTTTATCAATTGCTGGGTCGCCCGTTTCTCGGCCTGGAGCTTAAGATAGCGGTGTGGCTTCACGTCATCTCGAATGATGACTGGCAGACGTTGACGGTCTTTTTCGATGAGAAACATCGAGTCACCGAGACCGACCTCGTCATCGGTCCCGTGTCTGCGGCCAAAGTTGCTGAGCAAGAGTTGACCAACTACCGGATTCAGTCGGTAGAAATCCCGATACCGCCGGCTATCAAGGAGCTGTACGGCTGGATGCATGAGTTTCACCTTTTTCGAAACGTGCTGCGGTTCCGGTGGTCTGAGTTGGATATTGATGTGGCCCGTTCTGCTACGATGCGCCCGTTTGCTGATCGGGGCTTCGAACAACTGGGCTTCGATTCGGCGAGCCTCAAAATCCAATGGCTTGATCCAGGAAGACTCATCTGGATGAAGTGGGGAACGTTTCCGCAGGGGTCGGGGCGTTATTCAAAGCAAGGCCATCTGGTTCTTCAGCTCAATGGCGGAAGCTTCAAGGAGCTTTTCCGCGACAGCATTTATGCTCACGGAAGCGCAGGCTTGCTGAGTTCCTCATCCGTCGGCTTGGACATCCGCTATGATTCGTCTCTGGCGGAGCTGGCTATCGTACAGACGGAAGTGGACCTGTCGTCATGGGACAAGAAGCCGGATCCTGAACCTATCACGATGCACGTGTGGGCTACAGACGAAGGCAACACCATCTATTGGAGCGAGACCAGGACACAGACTCTGTGGAGGTACCGAATCGAGAATGGGCAACTACGGTTTCTCACCGGCGAGCGCTCCGCGGAGTTGCCAAAGGAGTGCACCATCCTGGAGGTCGCCGAGGCTTTTCGAACATCCGCCGCAAAACTACGGCGGCTCAACCCAAAGCTGGAGGGTACCGACCGCGCCAGCGGAACGCTTATTCTCGAAGACGGCATTGGTCCCTATGCACACGAGAACGATGATGGAATCTGTGGTGACAAGCCGTGTCCAAACGAATAAGCAGTGTCCGGTAGCCGATGGGCCTGACCCCCACTCACAGCTTTCCCTTAGATTACCGCGTCGGGCATACTCGATGAGCACTGCACTGGTTCTGTTCCATTTTCAGGTGGTAATGGCGCTTACCTTCTCGGTGATCGCCGCACAATCAGCTTACGCGGAGACGGTCAATGTATCGCGTCGTCTTGTCCGCTTCGATGGAAAGCCGGCGGCGGGTGCCAGGGTCCGAGTATTGACCGGTTATGCTTGTCCCGAGCGCCAGCCTGAAGCCCAAGCCGTCGCCGACACGAATGGTGTCTTTTCCGTGGACCGTGAACAGAGTAATTCAGCCTGGTGGGGATACATCATCGTCAGAGCCGAAGGCTGCGCAGCTACGTGCCAAATCGCAGTGTCGGGGCGACGCAAGACTGAACCATGGACGCCTGTGCTTCGACTCGGTCGCCCCTTCCTGATTGAAGGCAGGACACTCGACTCGCAAGGGCATCCGATTGCCGGCGCGACTGTCTCCCTTGTTTCGGCTCACTTCAAACATTGGAATCCAATAGCGTTCAATTCAACGACGTTCTATCCGATCGCGACTCCCGAAGGGGTCGCGCACAGTGCCAGCAACGGGGTGTGGTCGATGCCTGGCATCGATTTCGTCGACTACAACAACCCGATCGCCGCAAGTGCGATTTTCGAAGCTGTGAGCGATGAACCGCTGTGGACCTCGAGGCTGACACTGCAGCTTGATCCCGACCCCGGCACGGGGATGAGAACGAACGTCTCCGTTGACCTCGGGCTGGCACCGTCGATCAGGGTGACAGGAAGCGTTGTGGATTCCGTCACGGGGGACCCGGTTACGGGCGCTGGCATCCATCGGAACGTCCTATTCACGACGATCAGCGGTTCGCGGGGGCTCACCGACCATACAGGGCGTTTCGAGTTGCAGATCCCCGAAGCGTTGACGGTCCTTTACTTCGACGTATATCGCGAGGGTTTTGCGAGGGTGACTGCCGCAACGGAAACGCGCGAGCACCCGACGAGAGATTGGGGCGGCACACAGGATCTGCGCATTCGCTTGCGACCTATGGTCGAGGTTTCTGGCATGCTGCGGGACAATCGCGGAAAGCCGCCTGATGAACCGGTGGAACTCTTCGCCACCTTCGAGGACCTGATCGAGCCGGACTGGAAGTGCAACGGCACGGACGGTGAAGCGAAGGTGGCCGCGGATGGTTCGTTCAATGGAAAGCTGCCGACAGGTCAAATCATGCTCGCGCTGCGAGGCCCCCCACAGCAAATGGGTTCCGGGTTTGGACCAGGGTTGCCTCCGCAGTCCGTTCAGCTCCAGCAAGAAGTCGACGTCCCTGCAGAAGGAAAGAAGGATTGGCAGCTGACGGCGGCCAGACGTGACGAATCGAAGTGATGTGCGTACCTCCTTCTAGCCTGGCGGCACGCAGTTCCGTTCGTGCGCGTCATTGTGGATCCCGCTCAGCGCAGCGGCCGTCTTCGGATGCCGAGGACTTGAACTTGAGACCGTTCGCCTCTCGACCGCCAAGTTATTTGGCAAAAATTTGGCAACGCAACAAAGCGCAAAATCCTGCAACAAAGTGCAACAGGTTCGAGCGTCGAAGTGAATTTGCGTGCCAAAAAAGCGATTAAGCCGCTGGAGGCCAGCGGCTTAATCTGTTGAGCATCAACGCCAAATTGGTTGCGGGGCCTGGATTTGAACCAGGGACCTTCAGGTTATGAGCCTGAAGGTCTGCCGGTCCCGGTCAGCCCGAAGGATGAAGCAGCACGCAGTCCCGCGATTGTTGTTATGGTTTTCAGCGCGATAATTCTGGAACCAGAAGTGCCTGCCACCATCCTCGATGACCTCGCTCTAATGGGGGAAATGAGGATGGTTGAAAACTGCCGGGGCTTGTAGACGCGCCATCGGGGATGGGCTAGGGTTCATCGGCCTTTTCTCAGTTGCTGCAACTGCTTGCGTGACGTGAAGATCCGCTCCTATGTAAAGCAATCGGGTGCCGGGCCACATGTCGGTACATCTGGACCAGGATTCACTCTCATCGAGCTTCTGGCGGTGATCGCGATCATCGCCATTCTGGCGGCCATGTTGCTACCGGCCGCGGCGGGCGCACGGAGGCAGGCTTACAAGACGATGTGCAAAAGCAACCTGCGCGAGTGGGGAATCGCGATGATCATGCATGCCGGCGATCATGAGGATTTTTTTCCAGATAATCGGGACGCGAACGGGGTCGGATATGCTGGGACGAACATGATCAAGTTTTGGCGCGATTATCTCCTGCGCTGGGACAAGACCAAGGAGCAGAAAGCCTGGAACCACGTTCTGTTCTGCCCGACCGATAAGTTGCACCGTGACGCCGACCTTCAGCCTGGACTTTCCGAGAATGTTCCAGTGTTCTGTGGTTACCATATACTGCCCTATCAGGACGTGGACCGTTGGCGGATGGCTTGGGACTTCAAGATCGCCGGAATCGAGGGCTGGCATGCACGCACCAAGTTCGGCGGGGAGTTTCTTCGTGCGCCGACCGTCGTAGACCGGATTGCCGGTTGGGGAATAGCAAATTCCGCAGATGACGTGAGGGTTTTGAGTTGGCGCTTTCGGGTCGGGGATGATGTGTTTGTGCCTCACTCCTCGCATGCCGGGAGCCGCGATGTGCCCGAGGGCGGTAATTTCCTTTTTGAGGACGGTCACGTCACATGGTATCGCTTCCAAACGATCGCACTTGGGACGAAAGCCATCTTGGAACCGTCAACCTACTTGTATTTCTATAAAATCCCGATTTCGGGGCCGTGAGTTCCTGAGCCCGAATTGGAGGAACACCGTCATGAACTGCGACCGAAATCAGGATCCTCGTCTTTAATTGGTGCTAGTTGTGGACCTGCTTTCCGCTTAGCCCGTATTGCACCTGTACCAGGGATAAGCTAAACTCGTTCTGTCATGAGCACGGGCAGGCACGCGGCTTCGGGAGGTGAGCCAGTTGGGGCAATGCCAAATGACAGCTTCCCCTTCAATTAACGCGTTTGCCCCACTCAATAGTTCGGCCATTTCTGCAAACAACACCTGCGATGACAACAAAAGCCACTGACTGTCCGCAACGAGCGAGTTTCATGCTCGTCGCGACCGTAGCAGCTACGCTGCTTCTGCCGTCTTTGGTTGGATGCAGATCCATGGATGGGAGTCCTCCTACTTGGTACGTGCTCGCCGCGAGGTTGAGAGGTTACGAGATCCAAGCCGTCTCGGATCGCCCCGCGACTATCGTCGAGCGTGATGACCATGTGCTCATCGGCTTTGGCGATCACCAGCTACGCGTTGAGGAAGGCCGAGTAGTGCTCGATGATAACATGACGGCCGCCTTTCCGGTCACGGCGACTCAGATTGTTATCGAGGCGTTGAACGGCGCACTCCGCATGACCGCCGACGGGCGGGAAATGTTGAAAACACGGTTTCCTCCCGAGTAACGGAAACACCGACCTGCGAGAACTTATGTGGTACGATTTAGACTCACGTGATGAACTTGCCGAATCGGGTAGGCGGGGGTTTCTAGCCCCCGCCCCCCACACCACCGGACATGCGGCTCCGCATCCGGCGGTTCCTGACAGTCCCGAAGGATGAAGCAGCACTCTCGCCTCTGCCGCGCTGGCCTTGGGCGGGACCTCGCCCTTCCACTGTTGCTTCTGTCTAATGCTTGCGTCATCCTCCCAACCATGAGGCCCGGGCGGACAACCGTGTTCCTGCACAGGGGACTTCCCTGCCGCGCCGAAGTTTTCGACGAAGGCGAGTCACCCCATCAGTTCACGCCCATGTCAGGCGCACACCCGTCGATGCACCGAATGAGCGTCCGCATGACCAGTTCGGATGGCGCTTTGATCCGGGTGACCGTCTTCCAGCTGAATGCTCGTCTCCAGCGGTCATCGATGATCTTTTGCGTTATGCACGGTTAACCGACATGAGTTCGATCCAACACCTCCTCACTCTAATTGTTTCCTTTACTCTCTGTTTCTCTGGAAATCCGGCAATGTGGGCCGCCGCCGACACGTCCCATCTGGAACTACCCGTCGAACTCACCATCGACGAAGCCGGCTTGGCGGAGGGACCCATTCTGGTGAACCTCCACCTGGAGGGCGGAGAGGAGTTGCCCTTTCAGGTCGACACAGCAAGCGGCCGGACGTACCTGGACGAAACTCTGGCACCCAAGCTGGGACGCCGGGCCGGCTCACGGCGCGCCCGGTTCTCTTTCGACAACAGACAGAAAACCGAGCAAATCTATCCAGCGCCCAGACTCTTCGCCGGAAACATCAGATTGCTGATGGGCCCGCGCGTTTCGACTCTCCCCATGGCGAACCGCTCGCCCCCGCAGAAGGGGATTCTGGGAATGGACTGCCTGCAGTACTACTGCGTGCAGGTGGATTGCACCGCCCGCAAGCTGCGCTTCCTGGACCCCGACGATCTGGATACGCAGGGTCTGGGCCCGTCATTCCCCATTACCTTTGAAACCTCTGGGATTAGCGCTTTCGATGCCGATCTATTCGGTCGTGGCAAGATGCGCTTTGTTTTGGACACCGGCTGTTCGGGGCCTTTTGATGGCATGCTCTCGACGAAGCTCTTCGAATGGCTCGTGCGTGAGCATCCCCCGATCGGCCCCGATCTTGTGATGACCGTTGCCGATGGTCGTTCCGCGTCCGGAAACGCGTTCTCACGCCTCGAAATGTGTGGGCAGCCCTATACGGATCTCAAGTTCTTCATGGGAGATTTTCCCGCCAGACGCCTCAGAGGTTTGATAGGGATGCGTTTTCTGGCACGCCACCTCGCCACGTTCAACTTCCCCAAACAGACGCTATATCTCAAACGCATCAGCAGCGCACCACTCACGGAATAACCACGCACGGTGCATGACGAAAGCGGTCCAGCGAACGGGAGCCAGCCGATTCGCGCAGAGTCCAGTCGAACGTCATCGGCGGCTGGCTCCCGTCGCTGACCTCGCCTCTGAGGTGATCCGTCAAGGGTTTAAAGTGATTTTGTTCATTTCTTGATTTCCGTCCTCCTTTGGGAATATTCATCGCGCTAAATTAGCTCGGGACGGGTTTTGTTGTTTGATGGTGGCATAGGAGCTGGGAGTAGGAGAGGCCTTCAATTATTCTCCGGTTTCAATGGCTTTGGGGTACGGACGGTGGCCGGATTCTGTTCCATCCAGGCGATGATGGGACTGCCGGATTTGCGGAGTGCGGCCAGGTATTGGGCTTTCTCGTAAACGGTGCGATCCTGCCAGCAACGCCACAGAACCCGAATCCACTTGTAGGCCAGGGAACGCACGGCGGCGTGGTGGCCCATGCCGCCGGCCCGCTTCATCTGGTAGCAGGCCAGTGCCCAGCCGCTGAAGAAACGACTCTCCCCCGCCCATTCGTGGAGGCTCTGCTTGAAGAACTCCGAGCACCGGTAGCGGCGGTGGACGTGTCGCTTCTTGCCGCTCTGTTTGGTGACGGGGGCGATGCCGCTGGCACATTGGAAGTTGGCCGCGGTGGCGTAGCGCTCGCGCCGGGTGCCGAAGCTGGCCAGGAGCCGGGGAGCGAACGCCGGACCAGCGCCGGGGAGGTTGGCGAAGAGGGCGTGCTCGGGATGACTTTCGAAGGTGAGCGCGATCTGGCGATCGTAGGTCTTGACGGTACGGGTGGCGTGTTCGAGTTCCTCGACGGTGAGTCGGGTGCGCAACACGTAGCTGTGCAGGACACCCGGATCGTCGCTCAGGGGGACGGCGGTGCGGATGCGTTCGAGCCGTTTCTGGAGCAACGGTTCCCGGTGCGAACCCTGGCCATAATAGAACTTGCGGAGGGATTCCGGTGTGGCTTTCTGGGCCTGCTGCAGAGTAGGCCAACGTTTGAGAAAGGCCGTGGCCAGAGGGCGGAACACCTCTTCGCCGATGAGGTCCAAGGCCTGGGGGAAGTAATCCTTCAGGAGGGCCTGAAGCCGGTTGCCCAGGCCGGTGCGATGATCGACCACATGACGGCGATCCACGACCAGGCGCTGAAGTTGGCGAGTGTCGGCGTCCTCCGGCGACCAGGCCCGGAAGTGCTGGCCGTGGGCGGCCAGCAGATGGGCCAGGTAGAAGGCGTCCTTGGCATCGTCGTTGGCGCGACTGACGACGAAGGTCTCGCGGAATTTCTGGAGGCTGATCGGGTTGATGGGATAGAGGGTGATCCAATCATACTGGCTGAAGAAGCCGATGAGGTTGTTGGCGGGCTGTTCGAAGACGATGGCCACGCGGTGTCGGGGGAAGCGTTGTCGGAGGTCGGTGGCCCAGGCCTGGAGGGCGGCCGGATCGGTGGAGAGCACACTGGCATGCTCCTGGTGGGCGAGCAAATCCAGTTGATAGAGGTTGACCTTGCGGTCGGAGCGGTCCATGCCGAGGACCAGGTCGAAGGCAGGTTCGGGGATGTGCATATGGAGTCCTTTGGTTTGATGTGTGTGTTGATGACCGAGGGACTTCACGCGGCCTTGACCCCGCGACGCCAATATAGAACAGTTCCGATGGAAGCCATCTGGAACGGCCTCTGGAGTGAGTCGTTTCAGGTTAAGGCGCGTCCCGGCGGGCGGACCATGAAGCGCAAAGTCGTCGTGCGACCGAACGTTATCAGTCCTATCCCGCCGGGGCGTGAAATCCAGCATATGAATTACTGCGGGCAGCCCGGAAAGTCCAACGCGTTGGACCGGCCGCCGGGGTTATTCACCGGGGGCTGCGGCGAGCTCGGAGGACCGGCTCCTCGCCCCCGGTGAATAACGCCCGGATCACCTATATCACGTAAGCCCAACCACGTGCGAAAACCTCGGCCGTCAGGACGGGTTCCAACGACTCGTTCGAACCGGCCGGGATTGAACCGTGTATAACGGTCAGTCCCGCACATTGACCCTTACTCTCGCGCATGGCCATGCGTCCGCGCGTGGCAAAGAAGGGGCGGGACGATTATCGAGGTGCGGATCCCCACGACATGGACCGCGTCGCCGGGCCAGAGAAGTTCATAGGACTATCCGCCCGCCGGGTTCGGAAGCCGAGTACAGTCTGGGCAGCTGATTGTACGACTGAACGAGGAAATGTAGTGGGATTCCGAGCTCTGGCCGGGGCACCGCCTATCGATCGGGCTTCCAGGTTCCGTCGGCGGAGCCGTCTGGGCTGGCCAGAACGACCGTGTAGCCGTCCGGATCGCGCAGCCAGTATTCCCAGTGGTTGGGGCCGCCGTCGCCGTCGGGAGGATTGCGGTGCCGGGGCATGACAACCTCCGCAGCTATGGCCTGGGCTCGTTTGACTGCGGCGTCGAAGTCATCAATCTCGAACCACAGCAGGACACCGTTGCCGTAGGGTTTGGAGCTGGGGTCGCCGATCGGGCCGTGGTGGTGTTCCACATGCCAGCTATGGAGCTGGAGCACGAGGTCGTTGCCGTAGACCAGGCGCTCGTAATCCGGGCCGCCGTGGGCACTCCGGCATCCGAGCAGGCGTTGGTACCACTGGCTACTGGCTTCAACATCGCGGACGCAAATGAGAGGTTGGGGTTTCATGGGGTGAGACTGTTCCACAGATTCCTGCGATCCGCGCTCCACGGGAGATTTCATGGCCCTTTCCTTGGCACTTGGGTTTCCCCTAGTTGTTCGAGCTTCTCTGCTGCCCAACCAGCGACCTGTCTGTCCTCACACTTTCGCAGCACTCGCAACTCCTCTGCATGGTTTTCAGGCCCGACAGCAAGGATGGTCATGTAACGGACGAGAGTCACATCGTCTTGCAGCAGCGCCTCAATTACGGATTTCACGTCCTCCCGCTGAAGATGTCCAACCAGGCCCGAGGCCACGCGCCACCGGACTTCGGAAGAAGGGTCATTGGCCAGACGAAGGAACGCCTTTCGACTGCGATCGAGGTCGAGATCCCGAATATCGGTAAGGGCATAAGCCGCATCCGCCCGCTCTTGAGCCAACGGGGAGCGCGTCGAATTCAGGACCAGGTCGAAGACTCTCGCGTCGAAGGTGAATTGCCATACGGCGGCTCGGCCACTGTTGAATCCCACAAAGAGCAAAGCGTCGTGGCGCACATCCGGTTCCGGGTGACTGAGGAGAGAGCAGAGTCTCGCTACGAAACGCTCATTGAATTCATCGCGGGACACTTGATCGTGCATCAGGCGCATCAAAACCTCTGGGGAGGTCTCAGCCTCGGTTCGATTGATCAAGAACAGGCGGGAGTCGGGGTAGTCTCTAAGTCGCTCGACCGCCAGGCTGCGAATCCCCGCGTCGGCCTGGCTCGCCACTCGCTCCAGCCTTGGCAGCAGCTGGAGCCAAGGGTTCGGCGACTCTGGTTGGGTCAGCCCCGAGCCGCAGAAATGCGCCACGCCCCAGGACTGAAGTTGCCGGTTTGGTGAGTCCAGTGATCGACCAACGGTGACCGGATCGGCGCACGTATGCACCGCAGTTGCCGCTCGCTTCCGGAGCGCGTCGAATTGTGCATCCCCGGTTCCGCCGTAGCCGAAGCTGCCACCGGCGTACAGCTCGTACGAGGCAAAGTGCATGAGAACCTGCATGGCTCGCAGGCGAGTTTCTGGTTGGTCCAGCTGGCTGACGTAGGCTGTCACGGTCGCTTCGAGTTCGGGGCCGTTCCGCGCCGCCTCGTACGCCTCGTGGTGGAGAATATCGGCATCCAGATCGCCGGTGCTGCCGTAGCCAAGCGGATCAGCGAACGCGAGCAGGTCCGCGAACGCCTGCATACGCGTATCGGGTTCGTGCAGTCGCACAATGAGCTCGTCGAGTTCGGCCCTGGAGGCGATTACCGGCGGTTCCAGCAGAGGCTCGGCAGTAACTCTCTCACCGTGGGGCGCAGGGTGCATACACCCGGCCACCAACAGCAGGATGGCCAGCACCGCTCCCACCGGGAGGAGCGCGGTCCACGCTGGACGATGGTCAGTCATTGGAGTCCACACAGGATAGAACTCAGATCATACCCCCGCAAGTGGACGGTGGCGTTGCAGCAAGGTCACGAGAATCGGGCCACCAGATCACGCAGCGCCTCCACGATCCACACCATCGCTGCGGTATCCTGCCCGCAATATGCCTCCAGCGCTCGCCGGACCCGCTGGTGCTCCGGCTCCGACGCGCCGCCGAAGTGAACCCGCACGAATTCGCGGGTGGCGGTGTCGCCTCCTGGATCGCCAGGTCGGCGTAGCTCCGGCCCGTTAACGCAGGCAGGACGGCCTTAATGGATGCTGAGCCGTGCCGGTCGGGGTGGTAGTAGTCGAAGGCCTTGAACGGGTCGAGGAGGTCAGGTGGCCTTGATCTTGGCGATTTGTGCCTGCCGCCATTTAGGTGAAATCCATTTACCGTAAACTTTGAAAATCAGCGCCGTGTCCCGATGGCCCTGCCATTCAGCCACGCATCGCGGGTCAACCTCCTGCTCCAACAGTCGAATGATGAGGACGCGCCGTAATGCTCTGAGTTCATAACGCTCGACTGCGAGACGCTCGCAAGCACTGTGAAAAGCGCGTTCGGGATCGCGCCACTGGAATACTAGTCGACCGATATGAAACCTATCCGAAGCCTTGAGACCATCGATGAAATCCTGGGCGTGGGCATAGAATGGGACTGAGAACGGCTTGCGGGTTTTCATCCGTTTGAAGTGGATTTCCCGCCGGTTGAAATCGAAGTCCTCGCCCTGCACAGTTTGAATCTCGGCCTGCCCAACCCCGAAAAGCAGCATGGCCTGGAGCAACTCGGCTGACTTGGGACTGCGACGGGCCGCTTCCGCCACGATCTTGTGCGCCGTGTCCCATTCAGGCTGGCGGCGGTCAGGCTCCACTTTCTTCAGCGGCTTGACCGTGCGGACCGGATTGACTGTGATCCAGCCTTGCCGATGCGCCGTGTCGAGGACTGGCAGGAGCACTTTCCGCAGTATGTCGTTGTTGGTGCTGTTGGCGTAACCGGAATCGCGCAGGTCGGCCTGGAGCTGCCGGACAGCCTGCTCGTCGATGTCGCCGACCAAAATCGTCGGCGGCATGGCATCGGCCAGCATGGAGATGAGGTTCTGATCTTTGCCCTTCGTCGAGTCCGAGACGGCACGGCCTCTGACCCAGAGTTCAATTGCCTCCTGGAGCGTGTGTTTCGATCTGGGTGATTCCTGAGACTTGGCCGGTTGAATGGCCTGCTCGATCCTCGCCAGCCTGTCTTCCATGCTCGGCGATTTGGGGGAGAAGTCCGGTACCACGGTTGGCACGTAGGCCGTCGACGTGCCATGGGGCGTTCGCTCCAATTCCGTCGCCTTCCATTGGATTTTCCAAGTCACTTTGCCCTTCTGCTTGCGAACTTCGTAGACCGTCCCATTGCGGTCACGCAAGAGCCCTTTGCCTAGCCGTGTGAAGCGCCGGTTAGACGCCTTCGGGTTAGACCGTCTAACTTGTCTAACCCGACCGCGCTTGTCACTCGTCCTTGCAATATCCTTATAGCCAACCCAATAGATGGTGCGCGATAGAGGATTTGAACCTCTGACCCCTTCCGTGTCAAGGAAGTGCTCTGCCACTGAGCTAACCGCGCAAACCATCGGAAGACCTGCCAAACCGCTTGATTTCACAGGCCTTCCGCACCTTCCGCGAGTGCTGCAAGTTCAACTTTTTTGGGGCAGGCGGCAAGCCCAAAAAAAGGCGACGCCCCATTGCGAGTTGACTCAAATTAAAAGACACCGGGGAGCGAAATCTGAGAGGAGGCAGAAAGGGTCGTTGACTCATGGAAAAAAGACACCGGGAATCGGTGGAGATGCACATGAGCCACGAGATAAAAACGGACCTGTTACCGAAGCTGAAAATTCGCTATGCGCGGCGAAACCGAGAGGGCAAAAGCCGGATGCTCGATGAGCTGTGTGAGGATCATGGGTACGAGCGCAAATATGCGATCAAACTCTTGAGTGACTCGCTGCCAAAACCCGCCGGACGTAAACACCCCGGCCCTGAGCGCCAATATGCTTCCATCGAGCCGATCGTCCGGGAGATCTGGCTCAGTGCCGAACAGCCATGCGGCAAGCGCCTGGTGCCCATTTTGCATCAATGGCTGCCGTTCTATGAGCGACGCTTCGAGCCCTTAAGCGCCCGATCTCGCCGCTTGGTGCGCAAGATCAGCGCAGCCACTCTGGACCGCCTCCTGGCTGAGGCCCGGGCCCAGTTTCCTGGCAAGGGCCGGTGCGGGACCAAGCCGGGCAGTTTGCTCCGGAGCGAGATCCCGATTCGAACTGGGACATGGGATTTAACACGCCCGGGCTACTTGGAGGCCGACAGTGTCGCCCACTGCGGGGCCAGCCTGGCTGGAAGCTTCATTTGGAGCCTGACTTACACCGACATTCTCACGGGCTGGACCGAAGGGCGAGCGGTGTGGAACAAGGGTGCGGCCGGAGTGCTTAGTGCCACCGAAGACGTGGAAACAGGGCTTCCTTTTGCTCTTCTGGGTTTTGATTGCGACAACGGCGGCGAGTTTCTCAATCACCATCTCTGGACCTATTTGGCCAAGCGAGAGGTGCCGGTGGAGTTCACGCGTTCCCGTCCCTATCACAGCGACGACAATGCTCATGTCGAACAGAAGAATTGGGCGTGGCCGCGTCAGCTTTTGGGGTATAGCCGCCTGGAAGATCCCGAACTGGTCACCCCTATTTACGCCCTCTACAAAGAGGTGTGGGGGCCACTGCAGAACTTCTTCTTGCCGTGCTTGAAACTCGAGAAACGATGGCGCCAAGGCAGTCACTGGCGCAAGCGCTACCATAAACCCCAGACGGCTTATCAGCGCCTATGCGAGCTGGGCACCTTGGCTCCCAAACAACGGCGCCGCCTACGCGATCTCTACGCCAGCCTGGATCCCTTCGACCTCAAGGACGACCTGGAAAAGCGCTTGAAGAAAGTGCTCCTTCCTGTGACCAAAACCCGTTACCGGCATCAGGCTCCTTAACCCGAAGCAATCCGCGCTTTTCCTCCCCCCGCGCCCCCCTGCTCGTTTTAGCTCGCTGTCGGACACCTCAAGACCTACAACGTCACAGCACACGGACATGAGTTGACCAAGCCCCGCTTACTCAGAGTCCTTCGGTGTCTTTTATCCATGAGTCAACGGGGGATGTGCCGCACTCGGTTTTTCTTGTATGTGTTTTTGGCACTCTTTAGCGCATTGGACGCCGCGAACACTCCGACCTCCTCGTCGAACATCACGACTCTCAGAAATAGATCTTTCCAAAAACACCTCACCCGCATCGGCCAGCCGCAGTCTCCATGATTCCGTCCCGCTGCATCGCCACTGGACAAGGCGCCGCATTGGTCTCCAGACTTGCAGCCATGCTGTTCGAGCAGTTCGTTCGTTGGTTCATATGGATGTTGGTTTTGTCCTTCACCACGGGAAGGGTTGCCGGTCAGGCCATCCCGTGGGTTCTTCCCTGGGACGATGCGAGTTCAGGGGTGACGGATTTCTCCCTTGCGAATCGGCCGATCGGGACCGACCGCGTGGCCGTAGACCCCAACGGCCACTTCGTGGCGGGTGGCGAGCGGATCCGGTTCCTCGGTTTGAATTTCGCCGGTGACTCGCCGTTCATGCCCACCAACAAGGCTGAAGCGGTCGCCGCACGCCTGGCGAAGTTCGGCGTGAATGCCGTCCGTTTTCATCACATGGATGCGTCCTGGGCTTACAACGGCGGAATGCTGGCCTACACCTCGAGTACCAGCACCAACGTGAACGCCGAAAACCTGCAGCGGGTCCATTACCTCGTTTCCCGTCTCAAAGCGCATGGCATTTATTCGGACATTAACCTCCTGGTCGGGCGCGAATACCGGGCCGGCGACGGCCTCGGCCCGGAAGTCACGGGCATGGATTGGAAGGATGCGCACATCCTGGGTTTCTTCGACGGGCCCGCTTTGGCCCTGCAGAAGGACTACGCGACGAAGATCCTGACCACGACGAACCGGTTCACCGGGCTCCCGCTCGCGAAGGATCCGGCGGTCGCGTTCGTGGAAATCATCAACGAGAACGGGATCATCCAGAAATGGTTGGACGGCGGTCTCGATCGGCTTCCGGCCCGATACACTGCGGTGCTCCAGGCCCGCTGGAACGAATGGCTGGCCGCGCGTTACATAAATGATACTGCACTCCTGGCGGCGTGGAACATGGTCGACCAACCGCTGGGCGCCAACCTCCTGGTAAACGGCAGCTTCAACAACGGCTTGACCGGCTGGAACACGGAGCAGCATGAGACTGCGCGCGCGACGTTCGCCCGCACTTACGAATTCACAAACAACCAGCCGTCCGCCAAGGTCACGGTGACCAATCCCGACGCCGTTTCGTGGCATATCCAGTTGAATTATCCCGGTCTCCGACTTCTCTCCAACCAGGTCTACACGATTTCCTACTGGGCCAAGTCCACCCCGGCCACAAACGCCGATGCTTCGGTCATGCAAGCTCACGGCAGCTATTCCGGCCTCGGTTACGCCCAGGGACTGAACCTGACAACGAACTGGCAGTGGTTGACAACGGCGTTTCAGCCAACGGCTTCGGATTCCAACGCGCGAGTCAACTTCGGCGCCATGGGTGACAAACTGGCTACCTTCTGGTTTGCGGACGTCCGGCTGCAGCCGGGCGGCCAACTGGGTGTGCTCCCGCCGGCCACGTCGCTCGCCGCGCGCACGGTCTCCGACATCGTGCATTCCGGCAGCGGCTACACCGGGACGCGCGAGGCCCGTCGCGACTGGCTGCGATTCCTGCGCGAGTTGGAGGACGACTATTACGATGCGATGGTCGGGCACCTCCGGGCAAACATCGGTTACGCCGGGTTGATCTTCGGCACAATCATGGCCAACAGCCCCGCCACGGTGCAGAGCCGGTTGGAAGTCGTGGACGGGCATGCCTATTGGCAGCACCCGCAATTCCCCGGACAACCGTGGGACTCGGTGAACTGGTATGTGCCGAACATCTCCATGGTGAATACGCTCGCCGATGACAACACCCTGGCGGGACTCGCGCGCCAGCGGATTCAGGGTAAACCTTTTACCGTCACCGAATACCAGCATCCGTCGCCCAACTATTACAGCGCCGAAGCGCCACTCCTCCTGGCTGCCTACGCCGGGCTGCAGGACTGGGACGGACTCTGGCTCTTCGACTATGGACAGGGCAACGACGTCGTGCCGATGGGCTATGTGCGCGGCTACTTCGATACCGCCCAGCATCCTACTAAAATGGCGAACCTGCTGCTCGCGGCGAACCTGTTTCGGCGAGGCGATATTCGACCGGCCACGAACGAAGTCACCATGGCGCTCACGCCCGACCACGAATTGGACCTGCTGCAGAGCGCCACCCCATGGAGCATCTTCAGCGGCGGCCAACTCGGAGTGCCCGGCAAACTCGCCTTCACCAGCCGGCTCAGCACCAGCGTGGGAACCAATGCTGCCGGACTGACGATTCCCCCATCCGCGCCAACCGGGAACGTCCTGCAGAGTGACACGGGAGAATTGCAATGGAACTTGAGCCGGTCCGGGCGTGGCATGGTCACGATGGATACGCCGCGCACCAAAGTATTGCTTGGGTTTGCCGATCATCGACCAGTTACGCTGGGCGGCCTGACCTTCGAGCCAGGCACAACTCGACTGGGCTGGTGCACCCTGGGGGCGACGCTCGTCCATGGCGAAACGTTTACCAACGACGGCACGGCGCTTGTGATCGCGGGCGGCTGGTGGGAAAACACCGGACAGGTGTGGACCGATTCCAGCAAGACCTCCGTGGCCAATCATTGGGGCCGCGCGCCCGTGCTCACCGAGATCGTGCCGTTCACCCTCACGCTGCCGGTGCCGACCAACCGGGTGCAGGTGTGGGCCCTGGACGAACGCGGACAGCGCCTGGCGCCCATGCCGCTCTCCGGCGATGCCCATTCAACCACGCTGACCGTCACCACCAACGCCACCTCGATCTGGTATGAGCTGCACGTGGCCGATTCCATGACCAGCTTCGACCTGTGGCGCCGTCGTTACTTCACGGCTGCGCAGTTGCTGGACCCGGCCATCAGCGGCGCGCCGGCCATGCCCGATGGAGATCATGTTGCGAATCTCTTGAAGTATTACCTCGGGCTGCCGGGACACCAGCCGGCTCCTCCGGAGCGTCTCCCCCTCGCCGGCCTCGTCTCCGTCACCAATGAGCTGTTCCTGAGCGTCGCGTTCTTGCGAGATAAGTGGGTCCACGATGTTCAGTGCGGCGGCCGCGTTTCCGCTGACCTGGCGAACTGGTTTTCCGGCCCGGAATACACCATCGAACAGACCCAGGACGAAGGGGCACTGGAACTCTGGACCGTTCGTGATTTGGCGCCGGTGAGCCGCACGCCACAGCACTGGCTCCGCGTCGATCTCGAGCAGGTCACACCACAGCCCTGATTCCGGTGAAAAGGGTTGGGTTTTTCAGCAGGGCATTTTGGGGCTTCGAAACTGCCGAAAAATCTTCCGTCATGGTATCCGCTGGGAGCGATAATACGCAGGCTGCCGCGAACACAGGCGAGAAAACCAGAATCGGGTTGCCTATGAGTTCCCGGACGCGGCCAGACGCGCTCTGGTGCGAGGGCGGAGGGCTCCGCCCCAATCTCAGCCGCTCGCCGCGGACGCTTGCTGGAGCAGCCACGCCTCGCGGCGGAGCCACCGCTTCACATTGCAGGCGGCGCCGATGAAGTAGTTCTGCAGTTTGACTTTGGGCAGGCCACGATAACGCGCCTGCCGCAAACCGTGGCCCCGGACCAACTCGCTCTGCGTGCCTTCGATCCCGTTGCGGTGCTTCATCCGCTCCTTGAACTCTTGGGTCTGCTGCTCCTTCCGCCGGGCCTGCAAAACCGTGTGGTGCTCGCCGACCACCAGGGTGCGGTGCCGTTGGTCCTTGCCCAGGCAACGCTCCCGCAGCGGACAGTCGTGACACTGCGTGCTGAACTCGAAACGATAGTCCACGTTGCCGGTGGCTTCCTCCACCAGACGGCTGCATTGGGTGTTGAGTTTCCCTGCCGGACAAAGCGCCGTGCGCTGCTCCACGTCGATCTGGAAATCCTCCACGCTGAACCGGCCCTCCTTCCGCGGCGCCGGTTGTGCCGGTCCCATCAGCTCGCGCCCTTCGGCCTGGGCTTGGGCCAGCTTTTGCGCCGATACATACGCCCCGTCCACATACTGCACCGGCGGCTTGGCCCATCCCATCGCCGCCTGCTCCTGTTCCATCAGCAGGGCGCCCGCCTCATCGCTCTGGTGGGCCGGATGCGTGACGATCCCTGTTAGAAAGTTCTGCGTCGGTTCTCCCGGAGCCAGCTTGGCCTCGCTCACCGTCTCGGCCACCTGCACCTTGTAACCCACGTGTTCCTTCTTCTGCCGACCCTGACCCTTGACCGCGTAGGTCGCCTCCGGATCGTGCGGATTCTGCACCCGATCCGAACTCAGATGCCCTTTGCCCTTGGGTTCAACGGTGATCTCCCCGGCCACCTCTGGGGCCCCGGGCATCGGTGGTTCCGTCACGCTGGCATCCTCGCTCGGCGTCCCGGCCGAGGGCATCGGCTCGGATCCCGGCGCCACGGCCTCGTCCACCACCACGCTCTCCTTTTCCCGCGCCACGGGAGCGGGCTGGCCCGCGACGATCTCAAACTGTTCGCCAAACACCCGCCGCAGCAACTGGACTTGCGGCCCCTTCGTCCATTGGGCAGGTCCCGCTCCGCGCAGCCACTCCAACAATTGCCACACATCGGCCCCGGCTTCCCCGAGCTTGCGGCCCAGCGTCTCGGCACTGGCCCGGTAGTCGGCCTGGCTTTCCACATACCGTTCCCAGAGCGCCTTCCAAAAGACCGGTCGCTCCTCCGCCTGCCTGACGCCCTCCAACTCCTGCAGCGCCAGCCGCAGGCTTTCCCGCACACAATCCAGCCGGCTCATTTTGGCCACCCGTCCAAACATCTGCGTCGAGTCCAGGCGTTGCCGGCTCTGCCGCGACACCAGCCCCACCTCCTCCAGGGCCTCGAGGATCGTGGTGAAACCCAAGGCGCTTTGCCCATGCTCTTCGAGCCGGCCTCGAAAATTCACCAGGCTGGTCGGATGAAACACCGGATCGCCCAATTGCCGGTTCAACGCGAAGTTCCAACCCGCATGATAGTGGAGCAACTCGACCGCCTGCCGGTCCGGCACGCCGTCCAATTCCTGCAAAACACTCACCCCCAACATCAACACCGGCTCCAGCGCCGTCCGTCCATTCTCCACGCAATAGCATCCTTCCATACTCGACCGCGCTTGGGCCAGGTGCGGATAAACCTTTTGGGCGAAGAGCCGGTAGCGGTCGGTTTCAGGAAACAGACTGGCCGAGAGCCCTGCCGTGGAGAAGAGCTCCGACTGGGTGAAAAAGTCGGGCAGGCTCATCGGCGAGGGCCCGGGCGAGCGGATTTTCGCGTGGACATGTAGCTAGCCTATTGGGTAGCATCTGCTTATGCAAGCAGAATATCCCATGCGCGTTCAAGTCATCCGTACCAAAGGCCAGGCTCCGCGCTTCTACGTCAACCTCCCCATCCCCCTGGCCGCCGCCTTGGATATCCAGGCGGGCGAACAGGTCCAATGGCAATTGCTCGGCCGTTCGGACTTGCGACTCCACCGCTTGGACGCACCCCCGGCCGTTCCTCGACCCAAAAAATAGCCGGAGGGTTTTTCAGCGGAATCAGCCCTGAGACCTGCGGTGGAATTTGCCCCGCATGCCGTCGGCGGAGGAGGCCTGTGGCGCAAATCCGCCGGCGGCATCTGTTCGCGGAGCATTACCCGGGCGGGTGCTGACGATCTACTTGAACAGTGATACAGCCGATCGCAAAACCGCTTCTCGCAGCCGATGTCGATGAGCTCCAGTCCCGCGCGAAATCCAGGAATAAGCGGCGGGCGTAACAGCAATACAGGACAAAGAACGAGCCAAAGGTCGCTAACTAACTGCCATTCAGATGTGACCCCTTTTTCCTTTGATAGGCCTTCTCGCTCTGTTTCCTGGCGGCGTAGTGAAGCCCCTCGCTGACGATGACTCCGTCCGCCGCGCCGGCAGCGGTGGCAAGCGGATCGCAGTTGGAAAGTTCGTGACCGAGGTACGCGCCGCCCGCGCCGAGCGCCACGGCGCTGATGAGGCGCGTGGCGGCGTAGCGCGGCTTTTTGCGGGCTTGTTGCCCGGGTCGCGAGCGCATATTATCAGGGCATGAAGACGTTGACCGTGCAAGAGGCCAGCAAGAGTCTAGGCGACTGGTTACGACGGGCAGTCAGCGGAGAGCAAATCGCCATCAACGAGGGCGAATGCACCGTGCTGTTACAGCCCCTCGCGGAGTCTCTGGACGCGGCGGCAGCGAAAGGGCTTTCCGCGCGCGAGGCGTTGTGCCGACTGCAATCTCAGCCGCGACTCACTGCCGCCCAAGCCGAGGACTATCTTCGCGAGGTTCGCGCCGAGCGGCTCACGGACGGCAGACGCAACGGTCAATGATTCAACTCGACACGAATTACCTGATTGGCCTGGCGGTGGCTGGTTCGCCAGAGGCGCAATGGGTTGACCAATGGCTTGCGGCTGGAGAATCAGTGGCAGCCAGCGCGCTGGCGTGGACGGAGTTTCTCAACGGCCCGGTCCAGCCGCACGAAATCACGCTCGTCGAATCCGTCATTGAATCGCGGGTCGTTCCTTTCGACAAAGCGACGGCTGTTTGGGCTGCCGAGGTGGGCTTAGGGCGTGGGGTCGCGTCTATTTATTGTTCATTTGACGGGACGTGACGTAGGCGGGTATGAGATCGGCATGGAGACACCGGAAGGGATCTGGTGTTGTATTTGGGGCGGGCGGGTGGGCGGCCTGAGCACCCGGGAGTTGAGCGAACGAGTGGAGATTGAGTATCTGAGCGCGGCGACGACGGTGAGAGGGTTTTGCGAACGGCGGAGAACAGACCGGACAGTGTCCCGTGAAGTCGACCGCGCGACAGCCGAATTGCAAAATAAATAGACACGACCCCTTTTCCTTCGTCCTTGGTAGAACGTCAGCCGATTCGCCCAAGCCTGCTCCCGCACGACAATCCCTGAAAACATCGTGTAACCCGCTGACAGCGTTCAACAGGCACCGACCTTCGCCGCCCGAGATCCTGGTCACTGTTGAAGGATTCGGTAGAAACGGTGATTGAAGTTCGCAGACTCAGGGTCCGAGAGAGTACAGGGAGATGTTCGTTGTGGCGGTCCAATCCACCAGGTTGGTTGACGCTTCGATCCGCCATGATCCGACCGCCGTCTGCGGAAGTGCCAGGAGAATGGGGCCGCTCTGAACCGTGGCTATGGGTTGTGCAGCCTGCGAGTCCTGGGGGACGAGTTGAAGGAGTCGCTGGGTGGGGCCTCCAGGAGCGCCATTGTCCCGCGCTGCCCTCGTCATCTGCTCGTTCGCAGGAACTCCTCCGACAAACGTCCAACTCAGGACATCATGGTTCTGGAAGTCGCCGCCTGTGGCTGCCGTGAAGCCCACCCAAGCTGTCCCACCAGACAGATCAAAGGCAGGAGGCAGTAGCAAGGGCGTGCGAAGCATCGGCTGCCTGAAATCATCCAGGAAGATGGACATCTGGCCGTCCGCATACTCGACCCGAGCGGTGTGTATCTTGCCGTCCGAGAAGAGATCAGTGCGGGTCACCGATGCAACGGCGTTCGAATCAGGGTCGCAATCACCCGAATCCCCACACACTGACACGGCGATTTCGTCATACCGCTGGTAGACCTTATCCTTCCAGTGATAGTTGTCGAACTTGACGATTACGCTGTTCGAGATGCCTCCAAAACCCATCTGCCAGCCTGGCTTCCCGAGGGAGGGGGTCCGATTCACCTGCAACACGAACGCAAGTCCGTCCGCGCCATAGACACCACGCTCAGTGATCTGGAACTGGAACGTTGTCTGGAAGCCCTGGCTGACGTCGATCTGCTCTCCATACCACACCCCGCCGACCTTGTCCTTGGTGGCAGGTGTTAGTCGACAGACGCCATTCGTGGGGATCGCATCCGCCTGAAACACGAGGCGAGTTGGCCCGTTGAAGTCCAGGTAGACAAATCCCTCAGATAGAGTGGGCAGGCAGCTTGCGGCGAGAACCACAAGGAACGCCATCGGGTTTCTCATCACGGACGACTGTATCAAGCGGCAACGGATGCCACAATTTCCAAATACCACGCAGGAAACTGGCGTAGATTGTCGAGTGATCATGATTATCGACGAACAGTTGACGGGCAGGCAGACCGTGGGTTGTCAATCGTGGGCGAGGACGGACCGCGAGTCGAGTTGGAAACACCCTTTTTGGACCGCGATGTAGGTCAGGAAAAAGCGTGCCCGAACGAGATCACGCCGCCGCCGAACCATCCGAGGAGGCCCAGACACCACATGGTCAACCGCACCGCCCTGGCGAAACGATGAAAGGGCAGCGGCACCAACTGGAACAGAATGCCTATCGCCAAGAACGCTCCTGACCACGGCAGCAATGTCAGCGAGAAGTTCAGGCAGCAACTCTGACATTCTCGCGCCACCGCACCCACCATCGGCCCCGTGACCGTGTCCTCCATGTTGAAGCGCGTCGGCCAGCGCGGAACGGATAACGAGTGCCCCGACCAGAATGACGGTCACGATCAGCAGCAGTTTTATCATCACCCACGGATAACGCAGAACTCCCCAGCGCGTTCCAAGGCCGAGCGCGATGCCACTGAGTAGCGCGCCGAAACTCAATGGAACACCAAATGTCCAGGCAAACATACTCAGCACCTTTACCATTTCAGTCATCGCACCCTTGTCGGCTGCATTCGCCGCACGCATCGCAACCGCCAGAAACCCGGCGGAGTCACCCAGCAATCCAACCGAAATCATAATGTGCGCCGTCAGCAGTGCGTTGCGCGCGCGGCGGGAAAGATAACGCCGTTGCTGATGTTGTTGGGACGTGATTGTCATTCTTATGTTCTACCCCGTTTCGTAAATGGCAGGGGATGCGTCATGCCTGAGCAGTCAGCCGAGTTCTTCGGCGAGGCCCACGATGATGCCCTCCGGCCCGCGAACGAAACAGAGCCGGTACACGTCCTGGTATTGCGCAATATCTCCCACGAGTTCAGCGCCGTGCTTGCGGAGGCGCCCGACGACGGCATCAAGGTTTTCAACCGTGAACATGACGCGCCGCATTCCCAGAGTATTGACGGGTGTGTGCTTCGACTCGCCTCTGACCACCGCCGGATTGTGGAATTTGGAGAGCTCGACTTTCCCATGTCCATTTGGAGTCCGCAGCAACGCGATCTCGCTCCGAACGTTCTTGAGACCGAGGACTTGGTCAACCCAGCTTCCTTCGATTGTCGTCTGACCCTCCAACTCCAGGCCAAGCTCAAGGAAGAACGCCTTCGCGGCCTCCAGGTCATCCACGACGATGAGGACGTTATCCATCCGGATTAATCGGCCGGTGGATGCAGTTGTTGCTTTGGTCATATATTCTTCCTCGCGTATGTATTTATGAGAACACCCTTTGGCGTGCTTCGCGTCTCGACCAGAGTGAGGACGCGCGACGGCAGGCCGTTCTCGAACAGTCGCTTTCCTTTGCCGAGCACCACCGGACATATCCACATGCGAAACTCGTCCACGAGTTCGGCGGCGATCAGCGTCTGCAGCAATTGGCTGCTGCCCCAGATGTGCAATTCGGGACCATCCGATGCCTTCAGCCGGCGGAGTTCCTCGACAATGTCGCCGCCGATGTGCACCGAGGTTTCCCAGTCGAGTTGATCTGGCCTATGCGTGACGACGAATTTCGTCGCCCGGTTGAACGCCTTCGCGATTGAGTTGTTTTGGTTCGGCCAGTAGGCGGCGAAGATTTCGTAGGTCCGGCGGCCCAGAAGCATGTCGAACTCACCGGCGATAGTCTCGTCAACGGCCTGGTTCAGGGCGTCCTCAAAGAAGGGCATGGCCCAGCCTCCGTGGGTGAACCCGTTCCTCTCATCCTCCTTGGAATCACCGGGCGCTTGCATGACGCCGTCGAGCGTGAGTTGCGTTATGGCGATGATCTTTCTCATGGTTCGTTTTTCAAGTGTTTCGTCTCGCTCACTTGCTCGTTCCGGTCTTTGAACGCTCATAGCCGTTCAGGAACGGTAGAGCAGTGTTGGCCAACTCGGGCGCAGTTCCGATTTCGTAATGTGTGAGATTCGGCAGGATCGCCAGACGATTCTGCGACATGTGCTCGCGTTGCCAGCCGGCGTCCCTCAGTCCGCCGCCGAGCAACTGGTAGAACTTCACTTCATGCTCGGGACGGACCATGTCGCTATCCCCGTAAATGAGCATCACCGGCATGGTCAGCTTCTTGACGTCCGCCGACCAGTCGTAAGGCTTGCGCATGTATGCGCCCATGGCGTCGAGCAACTTCGGAAACTCTTCCGGGTGCGGCGCAACCGCGGCGTACGATTTGTAAATCGGCGTTTCCTTCATCTGCTCCGCCATCGCGGCGCTCAAAGCCGCCTGTTGCGGCAGCATCTCTGGATAAAACCCGTCCTGCGCGAATGGAGTGGAAACCAGCACCAGACGACGAACCCTTTCAGGATGCTGAACGGCAAATTGGAACGCGACGCTACCGCCCATCGAATAGCCGAGCGCGTCAACCTTGACGTAGCCGAGCTTCTTCAGCACGCCGGCCATGTCGTCGCCCATGGCAGTCAGGTTGATGTCGCGATCGCCCAACGGAGTGCGACCGTGGCCTTGCAGGTCAACGCCGATCACCTGCCGGTGTTCGGCAAGTTTGGTTAGGGTGACACCGAACATCTCGGTGTGGAGCAAACCACCGTGAAGCACCAACAGAGGATCGCCGTTGCCATAGATGGCATAATAGTAGTTCACTCCGTTGACTACGAGCATGGCCGCTTTTGTTGGGCTTGGGTATTTCGGTTTGCATGGCTGGTTTCTCCTGCGCTTGAACTGTCGTTTTAGCCGCGATACTGGCGACCACAGTCGCAATTATTGCGATGAACGTTTTAATGGTCATAAGGGGTCTGCTCCTTCTTCGTGAGCACCACGTGCAGTGCCGCCGGAGTTGTCACGTGTTCGGTGCATTTGTAGCCCATCTTCAATAGGTCAATCCCCAGAGCGGGATTCGACTGCGTACGTTCAGGGCGTCTCATGACGTTCATGAGTGTTCCATTAGGGTCCGCAATCTGCTGAGTTAGGATGCGGAGCCACATTGAATGATTCGGACTTCGGCTTCGACTTACAATTAGAGATGCGTAATCCTGTGCGCCAATCATCGTATGCAGCCCGGCGGCGGTAAAGAAAGTGCGTTGCTGAACCTGCTCGCCAGCCAGGGTGGCAATGATTCGCCGGCTAAGGCCGTTGTGCAGTACGCCGACATGGTATACCAGAAACAAGGTGAATCCCCCGAAGACGACCAGGAACGCCAGAGCGATGTAGGCGTGGCTGCGTGTAAATTGGTTCCTGAACAGCCTCACAACATCAGGACCCTATGACGGGTTGAGCCCAGCGGCAATTTGGAAACGGCGTTCAGATCGGTCGCGAACCGCACGGTCAGAAGCCACAGTCGGCACCCTTCCGGAGCGTGGTTGTGCAGGAGGTACACAAGCGTCACGTCGGAAACAACAAAACGGTAGCCCCACCAGGAGCAAAACCATGTCTGCGATGCCAGCGATGATTCCGGTAATGATCATTGTGGCCTGACGGGATCGAGGACCACGACCAGGAATGTGGCGATCGGCCCGAGCAGCAGCGACACGAGCCACCAAGCCAGACCGCTCCGGCCCTTGCCCTGGGCTAGTCCGGCGTTGATGAGAGACAGGGTAAACCATCCCACAGCATACTGCGCGGGCGTCGAGGCCATCTGCATTGCGGCAAGCATGATCGAAGTGTTCACCTGCAAGTGTCCTTCCACCATTACAGACCATCACTTGGATTAGAGAGCTGGCTTGCGGTAGGCCGCACCAGCCGGGGGCTTTCGCCTGCCTGTTAACAACTCGCCATTGCCCGGTGCCATTTCAGCAGGCCACACTTACCTGGCCATGCGCCACCACCACCAGGTCCTACTGGGCAACAACGAAGATTCCCTCACCGTGCTCCTCCAGACTCACTTCAGCCTTCGAGAACCAAACGCCACCTTCACCGTGGCCACCACCCTTGACGTGCTGATCCACCACGCCACGCGCACCGCCTTCGACGCCGCGATTATCATTCTCGACAACCTCAGCGTGCCCACGAATTCACCGGCAGCGCGCATGACTGCGGTCCTTGACGCGCTGCCCAGGCTCCAGGCTCGGGGTGCCATGCCGGTGGCGGCGATGGCTTTCAGCCGTCAGGGCACCGACTTCATCGATCGAGTCCGTGACGCAGGTGCGGACGCCTTCCTGCTGCTACCGGCTGAAGCGTACGCCATTCAGGCAGCGTTTACCGCCGCCTTCCCACGACCAACTGGCTCAGTAAGGTGATCTATGAGCAAGGAAAGTTCGTTACGGTGGGGTGGAATGGAACAATCTTGAGTTCGGCCGACGGCATAACCTGGACGCCTTCTGCCACGGGCAATTCCAACCACTTGAATAGTGTGGCCTACGGTGAGGGTGCTTTTGTCGCTATCGGTGCCGATGGAGCCGCCCTTCGTTCCGCGGACCTCGAAGACTGGTCTCTTCACGCAGCCGGAACGAATTCGTTGTGGTCGATTGCGTTCGGAAACGGGAACTTCATAGCCAGTGATTCTGAAGGTGTCATCTGGATTTCCCCGGACAGTGTTTCCTGGTCGCCTCACCCCTCCGGCAGCGATTTCCTGCTGAATATTGATTTCGGCAACGGGGTATTCATTGCAATGGGGGGCACGGACACGTTTCTAAGGTCCACCAATGGAATTCACTGGCAAGCCATTACCACACCGTACCTCTTTCATGAGTCGAGCACTTTTGCCGAAGGGGTTTTCGTCACGGTGGGGATTAACGGCGCGATTATAACCTCGACCGACGGGTCGAACTGGTTAGGGCGGAAATCCGACACAGATGCGCACTTGTTCGGGGTGTGTTACGGCAATGGGACATTCGTCGTCGTGGGACAGGGGATCGTGCTTCAATCCGACTTCATCAGCGCTACCACGGTTCGTCTTGCACCCACGGTGAACCCATCAGGCTTGCTCTCGATTACCTTTTCAGGGGCTATTGAAGAAGCACGGGAACTTCAGGCTTCCGGCGATCTTTCCGAGTGGACATCTCTGGGTGACCTATCGAGAACGAATCTGCACTCGGGGTTTGTCGACGAGGAGAGTACAGGACTCGTCCGTCGGTTCTACCGCGCTGTCCGTAGATGAGTCGGTTGCCGTTTCCGCTCTGGATTCGGTCGTACATGCGAGCAGAGCCTTAATGCGAAAATGAGATTATGCAGTTCGGGCCGCGAGGGAACCGGCGACATCGCCTGCTCGGAAACAGGGAGCGTCGGAAACATCAGGCTCGCGGCAGATTCGATCCGCAAAGTTAACAAGCAGGAGGATCGAGCGGGCCGCCGCAGGCCGCCATTATTGCAGCGACGAGGATAATGATTGGGGAGATCCTGGTCAGCGTTGTGGCTTCTGAACCACCGCCGCGAGCTCGGGCGGCAGATCACGATGGCGGCCACGGTAATACTCGGGCGCCTTCGGGTCGGATTCCCAGAGATTCTCGGGTTCAAGCGCCACGATCGGGACTTTCGCCTTGTCCCAGCCCAGGTAAACCAACTCGCTCTCGGTGAAGTACCAGCGCAGTGTCTTCCATGTGTTCACCGTCACGAAAAGGCCGACCTCGGCCTCGACCTTCCCATGGTGCATGGAGTGCAGGAATTGGCGTGGGTCGAGGCTGTGGGGAATGTGGTACAGGCGTCGGCGGGTTTGGCTGGGTTCTGCGCCCTGCCGGGCGAGTGGCCAGGGCCGCAGACTGTGATCCCACCGCAGCGTCAATGATCGCCCTCGCTCTGGGTTGATTCGTTTCCATGTGCTCTGCTCCGGTTCTCTATCTCAGTTTCCAGACCTCGTTCACCCCGAGTTTTCCAGGCGAAGTAGAGGTTGCAAACGGGCAAACCTTCGACTGCCTGCACCAATCGTCTGGCACGCTCGGGGTCCGCCTGGCGTGTCGTGGCGTCGTTGTGCATCGACCTAACTACGTGCGCGGCTCAGATGTTTTTGGTAGAGTCCTTGGCGGCCCAGTCGTTTTCGGCAGACAGGCTCCTTCGATGGGCCGCTTAAATGCCGCAGGCACACCAAGCCATCTGGGAAAACCGTCTGCCGTCATTCCGGTTTGCGCCTCCGCCCAGGCAGGATCGTCGGGTGATCAAACCCGTTGCCCAATGTATCGGTGGACTGTCAGACCACTTAGCGGCACACCACTCACTCCTGGAAAATACCTTCCTGGAACCGCTTCTCGAACCCCGTCGAATCCAAGCGCCGCCGGGCTATCATTCCACGCACTGCGTCTCCACCGGTCTCTTTTTGCTCATCGCCCAAGGCCGGATTAAAGACGACCTCAACCTTCAGCAAGTCCCGACCGAAATCACCGCCCACACCATTGCCTACCAGGTGATCAACCAAGGTCTTCACGTCTTCTATGTCCGAGACGAATTCGCCCGCGCCGTCGCCGCGACCGACCTGCCCCACGACTTCACCCTCGATGATCTCCACTGGCCAATGCCTAGCATGGTGGTCGGCTGGCCAGCGGGGTTTATGCAGGAGGCAGTGGGCCGCGACATCTGCTACGTCTACGCTGCCAGCATCGACGCCGGTGACCACAAGGTCGCCGACCTGCCCGGCTGCCCCACCATCACGGTGCCAAAGGCGAAGGTCGGTTGGCACTACTACGCGATGGACGGCGACCGCTTGGCGTCGTTCGTGTCCGCAATCAACCCCACGGACCGGGCCGCGCTCAGCGGCGGCTGGTGTGGATTGAACCGATGCTGATCGGAGCGGACAGCCGGTGAGGCTCCACGGCTGGTCTCGAAAGATGGCTGGACGGCGTCAGTAGATGAGGTTGGCCCCGAAATCAGGCGTATTCCCCGCCTCAACGTCTTTGGTCCATTGGTCAAGCTCGGCCCCGCCCATCTGCCAGAACCTGCGACAAAGCCCGAAGTACTCCAGCACGGCTTCCTTTTCACCCTTTTCCAGGAGGTCCTTGGCCAAGCTCATGTTTGGACCGAAGCTGTTCATCTGCGGTGAGCCGGAACTCTTCCCGGCCTCCAGCAGATAGCGCTTGGCGTCGTCCAGACGGCCCTCCTTCACCGCGATTCTGCCAAGGACCAGGTTGCCATCCTGCACGGCGTTGCCGTAGTTCCAATCGCCGGGAAACTGCTGGGCGAGGGCCAGCAAGTTCGTGGCGTAATGTCGGGCATCTTCAACGTTCCCAACCACGAAGCTCTCCTTGGCGGCATCGTTGAGCGCGTAGAACCTCTCCCGGTCCGTCTTCGCGTCGGCAAGTTCGGCCTTTGCCTCCTTCAAGCGTCCCTCCGGAGTGACAGGATAATGCCGACCGCAACCAATGAGCAGACCGGCGAGCAAGAGCACGCAAATCGAACCAAAGACCTGTTCCATTGTGTGAATCACCCCGGACGCCCAACCCGGCGACGATGCCTGCTATGACCATCCGAGGGTCAGGTAGAGCCTGCCGTCTGGGCTCGACCTCGGCAAGAAGTTCGAGAGCGCATAGCCGCAGGCCAAGGGATCAATCCAGGTGCAGCGCTCGGAGATGCTTGAGCAGTGTCTCCATCTGATCGGCGAAATCCGCGCTGTTGATCTGCACCATGCCTGGAGGTTCAGATTCCCCGCATTCCAACCCTGACGCTGGAGTCGACTCCACCTGAACCACGGGGCAGCCGTCCTCCCACACCGCATCTGGCTCGAACTGAACGCCCCACGAGTGGTCCCGGATGCAAGCTTCCGGGGTGGCGTAGGTTTGGAGCGTGGTTCCGACGTATTGCCACTTGCCGTCCTGCAAGCGAAACAGGGAGTACAGATGCCGACCGGCGCGGCAGTCCTCGCAATCACAGCCGAGCGGGTTTTCAGCGACAACTTTGTAGGTCATGATCCAGGATAGCAGATGCGCCGAGATAACTGACATGACTGTCGTCCGGCAAGGTCTCACGCCCTTGGCGAGGCTATCTGTGGGTTTGCACTCCCTAAAAAGCGCCCAGCTGGAGCGCTTTTAACCCGGCTGGCAGAGGAAGCTGACGCCTGCAACCCAGGCAGGCGAAAGTTCGGGCAGACCGGCTACGGTGTCCGCAGTTGCGGACAAATCCGGGTCAAACAGTCCAGGCGAGATTACCGAGCAGCACAAGCCGACCAGACGGCAATCGCATCAACGGGGGCGCTCCACCGGCGAAGAGTAGCACGGCTGGCTCGGCGTTTACGGTTCATTTGGCTTTCCGTGGTTCGGCATCGTTCTTTAGAGGCCGAACCTTCCGGAGTTCGTAGCGAGGAAGCCCTTTCTCTTCAGCAGCCTCAAAGCTTTTCGGCGTCTCTTCGTCACCTAGCGCGACCAAGGTCAGTATCCCGTCCTCGATCTTGTAGATGGCGACGACCACTTTGCCGATGCTATCCTTACCCGCACAGTCCTTGATGGTGGCGTGGAGTTGCTTTGGGGCTGTTCCCACAGGCAGTGTAAATGTCGTCTCAAACCAAAAGTCCGTGTCCCGGTGAAAGTGGAGTGAATTGGTGGTGATCGTGATGGTGATGTTGCCATTTTTCTCTTCGCCCACCATGACTCCCTCCCATGTTCCTTGGAGATGTTGCAGTTCTACAGCGATGGGTTGATTTGCAGCGCCTTTGGCTCTGGCGGTGAGTTGTTCGCCTGCGTTAGCGATAAACGAGGCGACGATGCAGACCGTGGCAATGATGTGTCGAAATAGCTTCACGGCTTCAAATGTCAGCTGGCTGGCTGCGTATGTTGTCAGGAATTTGTGAAGGGATTGCAAATTGTCCGGTCATAGAGAGGTAAACACGTAACGTCCCGGATCACGCAGGCCGGGGGCAATGGTATTCAGTTGCCAACGGAGACGTGATCCCGGCCTTGCCTGAAGCCGGGTGGTTGGGCCATTGAGCTTTCATACATGACTTCTCGGTGTCCGCCAACCCAGCACCAACAGCAACACACCGACCACGCCGATACTCAACGTGATGTAGTCGGTACTGAACCCGACGACGAAACCGGCATCTGGTGGAGTGAACACCGAGGCATGGACGGACCTCAATACATCCATCCCAAAATGTAGTGCCGCCACGACGAGCAACAGCATTCCCAAGATTCTCAACGTAAGTCTGGATGATGGCGAATTCACGATGATGCTGTGATTAGCCTAACGTCAAAGTGAGGCACGCCGCCCGGCCACGGGCTCCGCTCCTCGATTCGTGTTCAATGTCTCACTGATCATCGGGAACGTCCAGGCGGGGCTGCCTTGCCTCAAGCGGTTCACCGTTCCGGACGGCAACAATCTGTCGCTGAACCGCTGACACGAAGCCATCAAATCGCCCGCGCTCCTTCCCCTCCTTCGCGATGCTTAGGGCGCTCACTCCCGAGTCCGTCTTGAAGATCGCATACGTCTCCTTGCGCCAGGTTGCCAACATGACCACCGCCCCACAAAATGCCAGCGTCCAAAGCATGCTGGTCGCGCCGCCGAGGCCTAGCTGGCAAATCCTTCCATAAGGACAAACGCCGCAGCCGACGATCCGAATAACAGCCAGCGCCCCGTCGCGAACGTTCTGGTCCGTGTGCGCATTCTGTCGATCTCGGGCACCAGGGTCTTCAGTCGGACCGTGGTTTCGTAGTCGGCACCAAGATACTCCTTACCTCGGATCTCGACTCGGTCCAGATACAGTGTGAAGTCGCGCCGTCCTTCGTGCCGACGCTCCGAGTATTGGGCCAACGCGCTCATGGTCGATTACAGCGAACGCGGAACGCAGCCACGCCGGGTCACTGGCGCTCGATTGGAACCGAGACGATCTCCCGGCCTTAGATGTCATGGTGGGTTGAAGTGCACCGCCATTCGGCGGCACATTTAGCAGCGTGATCAAAACATACTACCTCAAGCCCACCATGACACTGAACACTGTATCCACCTCGTCGACCTGGGACAAGCCCGGTCTGCGGCCACACCCGAATACCCCTCAGCACCGGGCCGCGTGCGCGATTGCCGATGACCTCGTGCCCATCCCGCCCGCTTCGCCCGACACCATCGCCCTCGCCGCGCCGATCCCGGCTCGGTCGTTGCCACCACGTCAGCCCTTGCCCACCCCGGTGCTGTATCCGGACAAGTCCTCCATGAATCTCGGACTGGACGTGCACCTGGAGTGTATCATGGCCGTGGTCCAGCGCGATCACGCCGCACCCCAGGCCCCGCGCAAGATGACACCCGCTCAACTGATCCTCCAGGTGCGGAAGTGGGTCGCCGAAGGCCTCGTGGTCTATGCGGTCGAGGAATCGTGCGGCTTTGGTTTCGTGCTTCATCGCCAACTTGTGGCCGCCGGTGCGCAGAGTTTTCTGATCACGCCCATCGCACTGAACGGCCAACGCAAGACCGACAAGCTCGATGCGCGTGCTCTGTGCCTGCGTCTCTCCCGCTGGGTCGATGGCAACCGGGACGAACTGGCCCCCATTCGCATTCCCACCGAAGCCGAACAGCACTCGCGCGAGACGGTCCGACGTCGCAAGTTCCTGTCCGGGGAGATCCGTCGTCTGGCCAATCGCGGGCATGGCCAGGTGGCCGAGTATTGCCACCGCAAACTGCCCCGCGGGTGGTGGGGACCACGCATTTGGAAGCGGCTGTCCCAGACGCTGGACGCGTGGATCCTGGGGGTGCTCGAGAAGCTGCGGGACCTCATCCTGGTCCTCGAAGCGCAAGTCACGGCGCTTTTGGCCGAACTGACGTTGCGCGTGGCCGAGGGGCCAGCGCCCCAAGGGACTGAGCGAACTCTCGCTTGCCACCGTGGACGCGGAGATGTGCGATTGGAACCGCTTTCACAATCGCAAACAGGTCGGCAGTTACACCGGTTGCTGTCCCGGCGAACACAGCAGCGGGCGGCAAACGGCTGGTCGGGGGCATTGATCGCATGGGCAACGGGCGAGTCCGGTGTTTGCTCGTCGAGGCGGTCTGGCGCTTTCTGAAATGGCAGCCGGGATGGAAGGCGGCCCAAAGACTGAAAGTCAAACTGGCCGCGGGCACAGCGATGAGAAAGAAGACCGTCATCGCCCTGGCGCGGCAACTGGCCGTGGATCTGTGGCGCTGGCGCACGGGCCGCTGCACGATGGCCGAACTGGGCTGGGTGGCAGCGTAAGCAAGCCCAACCCTCAACTCTCAACGCTTTAGCTCTCAACGAACTTTGATTCCCGTCCAAAAACGCGTGCTGAATTTCGGTAAAGCCTTTGCGATCGGGCGAGTCCTGTCCGTGACGCCAGCTGGTGTGGCGGAAGCCCACCCGTGCCTTAGATGGGACGGACTCCCCGGTCGCCGCAGTCATGCAAGAACGACACATTGGGCGTTGGGTTTGATCCCAACTGTCCGGATAGGAGCAGGTGCGTGGCGCAAGGCGGCCACCACAAGAGAAAGCGGCGGCACCAATCAGGCAAAGACGACAGTTCACGACGTGATATACGGACACCGGAACAGAAAGACACCCGAGAAGACGCTTCTAATGAAAGAACCCCGGCAGGGAGCCCGCGAAGAACAGCACGCTCCTGATTCAATCATGAACCCACCGCTACCGCGCGCGATTCCGCTTCACTCCGTTACGCTGCACGCGGCGACCGGCCACGAAAGGAAAAACCTGTAGGTTAAACAACGACCCTCTTGACAGCCCTCATAGGGGCTGGCGTGAATGGTTCGGCTCTTCTTTCATCCAGCCAGAGCGTCAGCCACGATTTTGGCGTCACTGGAAAACATGTTAAGCCTGGGCAGCATTTCAGCTAACCGTTTCTTCGTCGCATCTGTAGTCGCTCTGTTGCCCAACAGCGCTAACAGCACTTCTTTCTGATCGCTGCTGAAGCCTCTTGTAATCTGTAAAACCTGGAGAAGGTAAATCTGCTCGGCTTCGGTAATGTCGCTCTTGGTAGCGATGTCCCGTAGCGCAGCTGCTCGATCGGAGGAAAAGCCGACCGATGCTGCCGCGTAAATCGCCGGAGCATACCGGCCATCCGGCTTCGGAAGCTGCGCAAGCCGCGCACTCGTGCAGCCGGTAACAAAACATAGGATGATGATGAGCGATACTGTGGATTTCATATGGGGGTAAAGTTTGCCGAACGTCGCATCTCAGGCACGGCGCGACTGAGGTGTGCGCTATGAAACCGAAGCGTGACCGCGCCGTTGCCTGCAGATGCCTGGTTCGGCCATTTCATTCGTTGTTTCGGATGGCGCATAGTTCCGACTCCGGTGGAATCAATGAGCTGCGCCGCTCCATCGGTGTCATTAACTCAACAATCTGATACCAGACCTCGTCTGGTTCACAGGCCGGATCGCATCCAATCAAATCTCGAACTCCGACGAACTCAAAAAACACCTGGCCGCCGTCTTTGTTCTTCCATCTGTGCTCCGCCTGACGCCCGCGCTTCTTGGCGTGGCGGAGAGCAGCTCGTCCGTCCGCAGCCTGAAAGTGGATAATCCGCTTCTCGCAGGTCCGTCGCCTGTTGGCGACCCCATCGGCGACCACTCGATACTGGAACAACAGCGCCGCTGAGTATCGATTAAGAGATGGACTTCGTTTAGCCATGGGCCGAACGATTGAGCGCAGGCACCGCCGCCGACAGCGTCTGCCGCTCTGGAATCAGCGTGTTCATATTATCGATGATGCTCGATGTCGAGGCGGGGCGGCGGTTGCCTGACGCGAATGGTTAGGCGGCAATTGGTGTCTCGCTCTCATGTCGTAAACTCCTGCGTCGTGAAACTGCAATGACTATCGGAACTGTAACGACGGCCATCCCTGCCCACAAGACCACAGCAAAGACAACGTGGTGTCGAAACGTGATGCGATGCTGTCTATCCAACTCTGCTCTCGTCTCAAGCGTCGGAGTGTCGTGCCACGCTCGCCAAGCGCGAACTTCGTCGCGCCGGAGAATGCACGATGCCGTGCTCAGTCCTGAAGCAACGAGCAACTCCACTCCCAGCCAGATTGCGAGTCGAGTTTTCATGAGACGTGCGCTGCCGCCTAACGCAGAGTGCAGCCACGCCGGGCCGAGAGCGTCCGCACCTCCGCGATGCGGCTCCCCCGGCGTTGGCTGGCACGAATGGTGTGCGCCTGACATGGGCGTGAACTGATGGGGTGAAAGTCCCCTGTGCGGGAACACGGTTGTCCACCCGGGCTTCATGGCCGGGAGGATGACGCAAGCACTAGACAGAAGCAACTGCGGGATCGCGAGGTCCCGTGGGAAGGAAGCCTCAGTCAAACCTGATGAGCCGACGAACAGAAAGGTCATATAAGGCCGACGGAACGGGCAAGCTGGCACCACACAGCCAAGCCCCGGGTTCAGTTCCGGAGGTAAATGATCCGGTTGCTCAGGGAGAGTTCATGTCCTTACTCAGGGAGATCTGTGCTTCCAGCACGGCGGCGACGCCGGGCGCGGCGGATCGAGAGGTCCGTCGTGAGGGCACAGAAGTCAGCCGAGGGCATAGTAGTTCCGAACCTTCGGAGCGAAGGCCCGAACTGGTCGGGAGCGGTTCGACCCCGTCATCACTGCCATCCCTGTCACGGCCGACCGGCCCCGGGGAAGCGGGGGTGACGGATGGGAAGCATGGAAACGCTTCAGACGATCTATTGGAGCAGGTCCTATCTCGGGAGAACATGCAACGGGCATGGAAACGGGTGAAGGCCAATGGCGGGGCACCGGGCATCGATGGGATGGCCATCGCGGCCTTCCCCGCTTTTGCCCGTCAGCACTGGGAGCGGATCCGTTCGAGCCTCAAAGCAGGCACGTATCATCCGGCGGCGGTCCGCCGGGTGATGATTCCCAAGCCCAACGGGGACTTGCGCCCCCTGGGTATTCCGACGGTCCTGGACCGTGTCATTCAGCAGGCCATCGCGCAAGTGCTCACGCCCCGGTTTGATCCACACTTCAGTTCGCACAGCTACGGGTTCCGCTACGGTAAGCGGGCGCATGAAGCGGTGCGGGCGGTCGAGGCGGCGAACCAGGCGGGAGATATCCACGCGGTGGACTGTGACCTGAAGTCCTTTTTGGATCCATATTCATACTACTCCTTGGTTGCTGGAGGTTGGTCAAAAAGCTGCGGTTGGTTTTCTAAGACGCGGATGCGCAAGCCTTTCTGTTTCCCATAGCTGACGTGTACGACATCAAGCTCTCCGCGCTTTACACGCTGCATGATGGTTTGCCGTGATACCCCAAGAATGCGCATGGCTTGGAATACGGTAAGATAACCCGGTGGCACGTCGGGGACGATCAGTTTTTTGAGTTCTTGGGTCATTCGAATGCGCCAGGGAGCGCCAGGAGTGACTTGCTCGCCGCCCACAAATCCGTCAGCTAACCAGCGAAGCAGCGTGGAGGCGGCAACGCCGAGTTGATCAGCAGCGACCTGCACGGTGAGCAACTCGCCTTCGGGAGGTTTTGTCGGCGCCTGGTAGCAGGCGATCTTCCAGTGGGTGCGGAGGCTTGAGACACGATTGGCGGTGAAGCTTTCGCCTCGAGCCGTCTTTCGGCCTTGGCTGTTAAGCACGCCGGCAATGACGGTGTCAGGATGATGGATTGCGAGGCGGCGCAGGAGGTCGATCGTGTCTTCGTCGGTTCGGACGGGAGCCTTTTGGGGAACCCGCCAGAGCACGTCCAGTTCGGTAATGGCGCCCGTCTTCCAGCGCAGGACCAAGTGGCCTTTAGCCTCATGGGGCAAAATATTGATTTTAACCTCCTCCAGTAAACTGCGCAGAAGTTCTTTTCGATCCCGGTCCGTAGTAGTTGGCGCATCCCACACCCGTTTCAAATCGCTGCCCAGAGCACGGATTTGTTCTCGTTGCGGGTCCGTGAGCTGCAAGCGCTGCTCGCACTCTTTGCGCGAGAGCTCACCTTCGGCGGTTCTCTGGTCCTGGAGCTTGCGCTCCCACTCGGTTTCCAGCGTACGAGCCACCAAACGATTTTCGGGCTCCACGCTGCGAAATCGGCTTTCGGCTCGTTCGGCCTCATAACGCGCTCGCTCAACTTGCAGACGAAACTGCTTGAGGGAGGCTTGATCTTGAGCCTCACCGAGGTCCTGGGCGGCGATCGCGGCCTCCAACCCCGCAGGAGAAATTGCGTCCAAGAATGTCTCGACGACGGCCTTGTCGATTCGAACTCCTCCGACGCGCATGCACCAGACTCCTCGGCCAGCGGCCGCTTGACTCTGTTCACAGTAATAACCCGGGGTCGAGTTCTTGCCTTGATAGTAGACTCGCAGATGACGACCACAACGGCCGCAAGTCGCCAGGCCTTGCAGCAAGGCTGAACCTTCCCGGACAGCGCCTGTGGCCTGCTGAGGACCGGGATGAAAGTTGCTGGCTAAACGCGCTTGATTCATTTCAAACGTGGCCCAGTCAATAAAGCCGGGATGATGATTTGGAATCAAGACCGACCATTGGTCCTGAGGCAGAAGACGGGTTCTTTTGCGGACGCGTCCGGTTTCATCGACATAGCGTTCCGTGCGGCTTTTACCGTAGGCGTAAGCGCCTGCATAGACCGGGTTGCGCAAGACCGCGTGAATGGAAATGTAAGTGGGCTTGACCCAGAGGATTTGACCATTCTGACACTCATGAGGAAAGAGCAAACCTTCGGTCTGAAACCAAAGCCATACCCGGCGAGCAGAGCCCAGCTCCTTAAATTTATCAAAGACGGTGCCAATCGCCCCGGCGACGGATTGATCGGGATGAAAGATCACCTGACCTTCCCCTTCGCCCCAGAGGTGTCCAACGGGCAAACCGCGCCGTAGTTCCCCTCGTTTAGCTTTGTTACGAATGGCGCCGTTGAGACGCATGCGCAGGACGTGAAGTTCGGCCTCAGCCATGGTGCCTTTGAGTCCAAGTAAGAGGCGGTCATTGAATAAACCTGGGTGATAGAGCCCGTCCAGGTCGCCGATCAGCGTGTCGGTGACGCCACACAACTCAAGGAGCCGATACCATTCGGTGTTGTTGCGTGCGATGCGCGAAGCTTCCAAACAGAGGATGATGCCCACTTGGCCCATGGCCACTTCATGGGTCATATGGGCAAAGCCGTGACGAGTGACGAGGCCCGATCCGGTGTGAGCCAGGTCTTCATCGATCACTTTGATCTGCGCTTTGGACCAGCCCAGCAGCGCGGCACGCTCGCTCAATTGGTATTGCCGCTCGGTGGACTCACGATTCAGGAGCACCTGAGTGGCGGAGGACTGACGAATGTAAATATACGCGCAACGCCGCAGATGCGCGTCCTGGATTTTGAGGTTATCGCTCATGTGGTTTTGGTGGAGTGGCGGCAAGAGGCAGGGTCGGGGGTTGGGGGACCATTCTCAGGAGAAGTCCGGCCAGGTGCCTGACCAGACTGCTCCGTTGCGCAGGGGTGATTTGTTGATAGATCGGTGGAGTTGGATGAGGTTCTGCACTCCACAGCTCCAGTTGCGGCCGTTGCATGTTGGCTCTCCTGGGTTGACGAGTTTTGCTCTGTGCTCGGACCGGCTTGGATCCGGCGCAGCAAACAGTCAACCCGCTGACGCAGGCGCAACAAGTCCGATCCCGAGGCGACGATCGAGCATGGTGCCGCAGAGCCCGGTGGCGGCGCGACAAAATCGGTCCAGGCAACCGGAATGTAAGAACGGCTGCCGTCGGGCAGGACCAGCATGAAATGCGGTCGGCCCTTATGCCGTAGCTTGGCAAACACTCCGAGGACCTTGCCTTCGAGGGCGTGGTGCGGGCGTGTCACGCGAACTTGGCTGGGAAGGTCTCGGAGGGGGGAAGTCTGTCGTAGGTTTCTTCGATACTGTCAACCACGAGCGGTTGATGAATTTGCTGGCCCGACGCGTCGCCGACTTGCGGGTGCTCCGACTCATCGGATGCTACCTGCGGGCTGGAGTGGTGCTGCCGGATGGACAATGGGAGGCAACGACACGAGGCGTGCCGCAAGGTGGGCCGTTGTCGCCGTTGCTGGCCAACATCATGTTGGATCCGCTGGACAAAGAACTGGAGAAACGCGGCCACCGTTTCGCACGGTATGCCGACGATTTCCTGATTCTGGTCCGAAGCGCCCGAGCCGCCCGACGGGTCATGCAGAGCGTCATTCAGTTTGTGGAGGTCCGGCTCGGATTGGTGGTCAACCGCCAGAAGAGTCAGGCCGCGCCAGTGGCCCGATGCGCCTTCCTGGGCTTCGCCCTGCGGCGGGGTCAGGTGGTGTGGACGGACAAGGCGTATCGGCGGTTCAAGGAACGGATCAAGGAAATCACCAGTCGCAGTTGGGGCATTTCGATGTCCCGACGGTTGGAAGAGTTACGGCGTTACGCGGTGGGCTGGCTGAATTACTTCGGGATCAGCCATACCTATCGTCAGGTGCTGGAACTGGACCAATGGCTGCGGCGGCGGGTGCGCTTGTGTTACTGGAAACAGTGGCAGCGACCCCGCACCCGGCGGCGGCATCTCATCTCCCTGGGCATCCACCCGGAGGAGGTGATGAAGGCCAGCCGCTGCCGCCGTGGTTACTGGTGGATGAGTGGCAACGGAATTGTGCAGCGCGCGTTGAATAACGCGTGGTTGCAGGAGCAAGGCGTGCCGGACTTGAAGGCACAGTGGATCGAACTGCATTACGGAAAGCGGAATCCCAACTGGGATCCTGCCTCCGTCAATCTGACCGGAACCGCCTGATGCGGACCCGCATGTCAGGTGGTGTGGGGGCCGAGGGGTCAATCCCCTCGGCTACCCGATTGGCCTGGAGGCGATCTGCTATCGCGACGATCCGAAAGAAAATCGGAGATTCTGAGCCGATGCGCTCGACAAAGGGGGGCACTGCGTTGGAGAGCACCTGCCAGGGACCTTCCACGGACACGGCGCGCTGAAGATAAAGCGGGAGCATGGAATCCTCAAACCATCGAACCACCACGTTCTCTCCTCCCGTAGACACCTGTAAGCCCGTAAACGCCAGCTTCAGCTGAAAAGAGGCTAATCCTCGCAGGGAAGGAGCGTCGCTCTCTGTCTGGCCCAATCCAGGACCCGCCAAGTCGAGCTGGAAGACATCAGACTGCCCGATCTCCACGGCCGGTAGCGGATTCTCAGGAATCGACACTACTTCGGCCAAGCGCCAGCACCATATCTGAAACCAGGGATGGCTGCCCGACGGGAATCCATCGAGATCCCTCACTGAGTTCGGCCCTCCAAAAGTTCCGGCAGATGTGAACGATTCCGTGCCAGACACCGCGGCGAGGCTACTGGGATCGGGACCTGCAAGGAGCTCGGCATAGCAAGCGGCATCGGCAGGCACTTACTCACCCAAAGTGTTCCGAACGGGTGCATCAAGGCCTAGATTGGTGAACCGGATCGTTCCTTGACCGTGCGCCAAGGGTAGACCAATCAACAAGGAGAGCAGGAGCGAAGTCTTCACAGGCCAACAGGTATTAGGCCTGGTGCGATGATATTTAGTCGGCGACATGCGCTGTTCGTGTGATAGGCCAAATCGTTCACGTTAACGGAATCGCCGCCGGGATCGACCCGGTCCATCCCCGTCGCGGCGGTGAATCGGAGTGGCGTGGCGCCCGATGTGGAAGGTGAGGGCGGATTTGAGTGGACGAATCAGGGCATGTTTGGTACTGAACCGATTGTCGGGGCGATAAGTCCGAAAGGAGGAAGGATCAAGCGTGAAGTTGGAAGATTCATGTGGGGAATCCATGTCACCGGAAGGCAGCCAATCGCGGGAGGAGGTGTTTTGGGAGCGGTATCGGCGGGTGGTGTTACGGGCGGGGACCGAAAGTCATATTCGTGATACTGGCTGACGGGCCCTGGATGGGCCACAAGATGCCGTGCTTTGGAGGCGATTCGCTACATCGCCTGGTCGAGGTTCTGGAGCTCGATTTGAATGTTCCCGACGATATGATGGGCGGCGGAAACCTTCTCATTCCAGTTGTTGGTCGTGGCGTCGCTCAACTTGCCCTCGAGATCGGTCAACCACGATTCCAGGCTTCCCACTTTTTGTAATCCTTGTCTCAGAGTGCCCAATTCGATTCGGATGTTACCCAGGGCTTGAAGCCCGGCAGAGGCCTCCTGGGGCCACGTCTGAGCGTTGCTCAGCTTCAAGTGGCCTTCCAGTTCGGCAAGATACGACCTGATATTATCCAGGGCTCGTCGGAGCAGTTCATGTTCGGTAGTGGCGTCAGGAGGTTTCGGCGGGGGCGGTGGTCCCGGAGACGCGCTCGGGCCACAGCCGACCATCAAGAGTCCAAGCGCAAGGACCAGAAGTGTTTTCATATTTAACCTGACTTCCTTGATTGACTGGAATCCGCGCGACCGGCCTCGACATCCGTTCACGCCGGGGGCAACCTCGCGTCGTCCAGCAGAAAAGTCCAGTGCCAGCATCGATCGAGTAAATGTGAAACTCCGCGGGGCACTTCCGTGTTTAAGATGAGACACATGGCGGGTTGGATGAGACCCGCGAGGAGCGACTATGAATGTGACCAAGGCGATGGTGCTGTCGTTGTTATGGGTTTTGGCGAGCGGTTGTGGACTGGTCATCGCGCCGGTCCTGCAAGGCAAGGCCGAGGACCGGATCGAGCAGAAGTTCGAGGTTTCTCCCGGCGGTGAGCTCCGGATGGATGTCGATCGCGGATCGATCGAAGTGCGCGGGGGAGATCAGAACGAAGTACCGGTGCGGGCAGACCGCAAAGCGCAGGGGCGCCGATCGCAGGTAGACAATTGGCTCAAACGGCACCAGGTCACCATCCAACAGGAAGGCAATGACGTGGTGGTGAAATCGAGGTTCGAAGGTTCGCGGGGTTGGGGCTGGTTCCGGAGATCGCCCCAACTTGAAGTCCGCTACGTAGTCACCGTCCCGCGCTCCTATGACGTGGGGCTCCAAACCGCCGGCGGAAAGGTCAGTGTGGCGAGCTTGCATGGCCATATCCGCGCGAAGACCGCGGGGGGAGGCATGGAATTTGACGACATCCAGGGACCGATCAACGGCCAGACCAGCGGTGGAAGCATTTCGGCCGCGAACTGCAATGGACAAGTCGATATTCGCACCTCCGGCGGCGGTATTCGGTTGCGAGAAATCGGGGGCGATATCACGGCGCATACGGCGGGCGGATCCATCCATGTCGAGCGGGTGCGCGGAGGTGCGCAGGTCGAAACTTCCGGGGGCGGCATCGAAATCAAGGGAGTTCGTGGATCGGTGACGGCGAGCACTTCAGGTGGTTCGATTCAGGCGGTGATTGAAAGCCAGCCGGGCGGAGATCAGAGCCTGAAGTCGTCCGGGGGCAGCATTACGATCTACCTGCCAGCCACGGCGGCCCTGGACATCGATGCCCATACCTCCGGCGGCGGAGTCGCTACGGAATTGCCGGTTACCACGGTCGTGAAGGGCGATCAGAAAAGGGACACACTCCAAGGCACGATCAATGGGGGTGGAACTCGATTGTACGCCAGGACCAGCGGGGGAAGCATCCGCCTTAAGACGACGGCAGCGGAGGCGGAGTGAATTCAGGCCAGCACGGAACCCTCGACCTCTTCATAGACGTCGAGCGCAACGCCGCCAAGGCGCCCCCGTCTTCAATGCCGCGATCAGCGCGGTGGCATCGATCAAGACGCCGTGGCTGACATTGCGCAGAATGGCGCCAGGCTTCTTCGAAAACGGCCGCAATCATCGGCGGCACAGGCTGGACGTCCGTCTTGGCAGAAGGACAGCGCCCGGCCGGGGACGGACCGACCCGGGCGCTGTCAACCGGAGAGACTAGCTCTTTTCTACTTTCCGTTCGGCGGCCAGCCACCCGGAGATACCGGCCTTGAGGTGTTTCACGTTAGTGTATCCGAGTTCCTTGGCGGCCTTTGCGGCGGCCTGATACGCCGAGCACTGGGGCCCGCCACAATAGGCAACCACCAGCGCATCTTTGTCTTTCGGCAGTAACTTCGCCAGCTTCCCCCGGTCCGCCTCGAAATTGATCGCGCCCGGGATGCGCGCCTGGTTCCACGACTCCGTGCCGTTAACGTCGATGACCGTTGCCTTTTTCGCGGCAATGGCCTTTTCGAGCTCGCCGATGCTGATTTCGGGGAATTCTCCGGCCTGCACGGCCATGGCGATCAAGAGGGTGGCGAGAGATAACACGAGTTTCTTCATAGTCCAATTTCCTGGGATTAAGGTTAAGCGATTGATGACCGGGGCTACCCGGGCAGCAAACGGGCGTAACATGTCCTACTTTGCGAAATGATGCAAGTTGATGATGCGGCCCGCGAGCGCCTCGGTTCCAACTCGTTCGAAAAAACAGGCCGAATAAAATGTGAGATATCTTATTTGTCACCCAGACCGGGAGCCTGAGGGATATCGCGGCAGGCTTGCACTTATGGAGCCTGAAGTGATGTTCGACGCTGCCACGCTCAAATCCGAACACGACTGGATGGGACCGACATACCCCCTGGGTGATATCTCAAGGCCGATTTGGATTTGGTGATTTGCAGCCTTGGTGATAACAGGGAGCTGTTATGCAAACGCCAACTCCAGGACCGAAGGCGTTCAATACGACCCATTGGAGCCTCGTCGGTGCGGCGCAATCCGAGCCGGCAGACCGCACCAGGGCGCGCAATGCCCTCGAGGCACTGTGTCGCGCCTATTGGTATCCGCTCTATGCCTTTGTCCGAAACCGCGGGTATGCGTGCGCCGACGCCCAGGATCTGACCCAATCCTTCTTCGCCCGATTCATCGAGAGTGGCGGCTTTGCCTCGGCGAATCGCGATCGGGGTCGGTTTCGCACTTATTTGTTGGG